>NZ_JAEPWM010000001.1 GCF_016654015.1 Ramlibacter ginsenosidimutans
TGCCACGGACGTCCAGGTGTACTTCTGTGATCCCCGCAGCCCTTGGCAGAGAGGATCCAACGAAAACACCAACGGACTGCTGCGCCAGTACTTCCCCAAGGGCACAGACCTGTCCGGGTTCAGTCAGGACCAGCTCGATGCTGTGGCCGACAGGCTCAACACCCGTCCACGCAAGA
Organism: Ramlibacter ginsenosidimutans; assembly: GCF_016654015.1. Taxonomy (GTDB): domain Bacteria; phylum Pseudomonadota; class Gammaproteobacteria; order Burkholderiales; family Burkholderiaceae_C; genus Ramlibacter; species Ramlibacter ginsenosidimutans. The sequence continues at coordinate 177 of NZ_JAEPWM010000001.1, forward strand.
CCCTTGGCTATAGCACCCCGGCCGATACACTAGCCAAGGCACTGTTGCGGTGACCGGTTGAATCCGCCACGCAAAGGTTACGCAGAGGACGCAAAAGGAAGACATTGAAGGTGTCCGTTGGCAAACGACGGCCACGTCCACGAAGGAGCCTTTAGGCGTCCCTCAGCCACGCTGCTCAAGCCACAACGAAACCTTTAAAGGGGTTTCCCTTCTGCGTCCTCTGCGTAACCTTTGCGCCCTCTGCGTTCCGGTTGTCCGCTCCCGCCTTCCGCCCTCTACCAGGCGCGTGCGGGCAACGCGAAGCCGGCCGGAGCGTGGCGTTCGTCGCCGAAGCTGACGACCTGGAAGGCGTCCTGGTCGGCCAGCAGGGCGCGGATCAGCTTGTTGTTCAACGCGTGTCCTGAACGGAACGCGCTATACGCCGCGAGCAAGGGCTTGCCCAGCAGGTACAGGTCGCCCATCGCGTCCAGGATCTTGTGCTTCACGAACTCGTCGTCGTAGCGCAGGCCCTCGGCATTCAGCACGCGGTAGTCGTCCACAACGATGGCGTTGTCCATGCCACCGCCCATGGCCAGGCCGCGGGCCCGCATCATCTCCAGGTCCTTCGTGAAGCCGAACGTGCGGGCGCGCGCGATGTCTCGCGAGTAGTGCCCCGAGCTCAGGTCGAATTCGTAGCGCTGGCCGGTCGAGTTCACCACGCGGTGGTCGAAGTCGATCTCGAAACCCAGCTTGTAGCCGTGGTACGGCTCGAGCCGCGCCCACTTCAGGTTCTCGCCCTCGCCTTCCCGCACCTCCACCGGCTTGGTGACGCGCAGGAAGCGGCGCGGCGCATTCTGCTCCTCGATGCCCGCGCTTTGCAGCAGGAACACGAAGGAGGCGGACGAGCCATCCAGGATGGGCACTTCTTCCGCCGTGATGTCGACGTACAGGTTGTCCACGCCGAGACCGGCGCACGCCGACATCAGGTGTTCGACCGTGTGCACCTTGGCGCCGCCGTTGGAGATGGTCGACGCCATGCGGGTGTCCGTCACGGCCTCGGCGGACACCGGGATGTCCACGGGCTGCGCCAGGTCGACGCGCCGGAACACGATGCCGGTATCGGGCTGGGCGGGCCGCAGCGTCAACTCGACCCGATGACCGCTGTGCAGGCCGACGCCCACGGCCTTGGTCAGAGTCTTGAGGGTGCGTTGACGGAGCATGGTGCCGATTTTAGAGGCGCCCGCGTTCCCGCCACCCTCGCCTTCCGCATGCCCTCGTTGGATCCAGCCCATTGGCTCAGCCTCCACCAGGCGAGTAAAGGGCTGATGTAGCTCGGGTAAAACAGGGGCCAGGGTCCAGGACATGGGGACCAGGAACAACAGTTCGCAATCCCTGGTCCCCCATCCCTGGCCCCTAGCCCCTTCAGTCGGCTTGCTTGCGCAGGAACGCCGGGATCTCGAAATCGTCCATCCCGCCGTTCGACAGCGCATCGACCTTGGCCGCGGCCTGCGTGCGGTTGGTGCGCCACACGCTGGGAACCGCGAGGCCGCCGTAGTCCGGCTGCGGCGCCGTCGTGCCCTGCATCTCGCGCGTGACGATCGCGCCCGGCCCGGCCACCGCGTTGTTGACCGTCGGCACGTTGAACGGCACGTTGTCCGTGCCGGTGCGCAGCACCTGCAGCGGCGGCGCCGTGCGGCGCTGCTGACCCTGACGGGACAAGCCCGTGGCCACCACCGTCACGCGCACCTGGTCACCCAGGGCGTCGTCGTAGGCCGTGCCGTAGATCACGTGCGCGTCCGGCGAGGCGTAGGCGCGGATGGTGTTCATCGCCAGCTTGGACTCGGACAGCTTCAGGCTGCCCTTGGCCGCGGTGATCAGCACCAGCACGCCCTTGGCGCCGGACAGGTCGATGCCTTCCAGCAGCGGGCAGGCCACGGCCTGTTCCGCGGCGATGCGCGCGCGGTCCGGGCCGGAGGCCAGGGCCGTGCCCATCATCGCCTTGCCGGGCTCGCCCATCACCGTGCGCACGTCCTCGAAGTCCACGTTCACGTGGCCGGGCACGTTGATGATTTCCGCGATGCCGCCGACGGCGTTCTTCAGCACGTCATTGGCGTGCGCGAAGGCTTCGTCCTGGGTGATGTCGTCGCCAAGCACTTCCAGCAGCTTCTCGTTGAGCACCACGATCAGCGAATCGACGTTGGCCTCCAGCTCCGCCAGGCCGTTGTCGGCGTTGGTCATGCGCCGGCCGCCTTCCCAGTCGAAGGGCTTGGTCACCACGCCCACCGTGAGGATGCCCATCTCCTTGGCCACGCGCGCGATCACCGGAGCGGCGCCCGTGCCCGTGCCGCCGCCCATGCCCGCGGTGATGAACAGCATGTGGGCACCGGCGATCGCCTCGCGGATCGACTCCACGGCGGCTTCCGCGCACTCGCGGCCCTTCTCCGGCTTGCTGCCGGCGCCCAGGCCGCTGCCACCCAGCTGGATGTGCTTGTGGGCCGAGCTGCGCTGCAGCGCCTGCGCGTCGGTGTTGGCGCAGATGAACTCCACGCCCTGCACGCTGCGCTCGATCATGTGGGCCACGGCATTGCCCCCGCCACCGCCGACGCCGATCACCTTGATCTGCGTTCCCTGGTGGAACTCCTCGACTTCAATCATTTCGATGCTCATTTGCTACTCCTGTTCCTTGCAGTTGCCACTGACTAGTCTTGTTGGATTGCGTGTTAACGCGGAAGCGGTGGATCGGTGCACCGACATCGCTCCTTTCTGCGTGGGCCTGCACGCGCGAGAGTCAACGGAATGTCTTCCTCAGTGCCGCCGCGGAACCGGCTTTGCCGGGCCGCTGGGGGCGCCCCCTTGAGGGGGAGGCGGCCGAAGGCCGCTTCGGGGGTGGTCCATTTCTTCATTTCAGAAATTCCCCACGATGAAATCCTTGATGCGTCCGAAGGCGGTCTTCACCGAGCCGTGCTGCTGCGCCACCTTGGCGCCGCGCACGCGGGCGAGCCGCGCCTCCTCCAGCAGGCCCATGACCGTCGCGGCGCGCGGCTGCGCCACCATGTCGGCCAGGGCCCCGCGGTAGTGCGGGATGCCGCGGCGGACCGGCTTGAGGAAGATGTCCTCGCCCAGTTCCACCATGCCCGGCATCACCGCGCTGCCGCCGGTGATCACGATGCCCGAGGACAGCACTTCCTCGTAGCCCGACTCGCGCACGACCTGCTGCACGAGCGCGAAGATCTCTTCCACGCGCGGCTCGATCACGCCGGCCAGCGCCTGGCGCGAGAGCATGCGCGGACCGCGGTCGCCGAGTCCCGGCACTTCCACCTGCGTCTCGGGGTCCGCGAGCAGCTGCTTGGCGAAGCCCGACTCCACCTTGATGTCCTCGGCGTCCTTGGTCGGCGTGCGCAGCGCCATCGCGATGTCGCTGGTGATCAGGTCGCCGGCGATGGGGATGACGGCGGTGTGGCGGATCGCGCCGCCGGTGAAGATGGCCACGTCGGTGGTGCCGGCGCCGATGTCCACCAGCGCCACGCCCAGTTCACGTTCGTCTTCCGACAGCACCGCGGCGCTCGACGCGAGCGGGTTCAGCAGCAACTGCTCCACTTCCAGCCCGCAGCGGCGCACGCACTTGATGATGTTCTCGGCCGCGCTCTGCGCGCCGGTGACGATGTGCACCTTCGCTTCCAGCCGGATGCCGCTCATGCCGATCGGCTCTTTCACGTCCTGGCCGTCGATCACGAATTCCTGCGGCTCCACGAGCAGCAGGCGCTGGTCGGTGGAGATGTTGATGGCGCGCGCGGTCTCGACGACGCGCGCCACGTCGGCCGGCGTCACCTCGCGGTCCTTCACCGCCACCATGCCGCTGGAGTTGATGCCGCGGATGTGGCTGCCGGTGATGCCCGTGTACACGCGGGTGATCTTGCAGTCGGCCATCAGCTCGGCCTCCTTCAAGGCCTGCTGGATGCTCTGCACCGTGGCGTCGATGTTGACGACGACGCCGCGCTTGAGTCCGTTGGACGGCGCGACCCCCAGCCCGGCGAGCTTGAGTTCGCCGCCGGGCATGACCTCGGCGACGACCGCCATCACCTTGGCCGTGCCGATGTCGAGTCCGACGACGAGATCCTTGTAGTCCTTGGCCATCCGCGTTGTTTCCTCAGTTCCCCTGCGTGCCTGTCGTGGTCACGCCCCTCAGCTTCACCGCATACCCGTCCGTGTGCCGCAGGTCCGCGGTCACCAGGGCTTCGGGCCTGCGACCGTACTTCGCCGTCACCTGCGTGAGCGTGGCCGCGAAGCGCTGGCTGCGTGCCAGCACTTCCTCCGTCGCGCCGCGCCCCAGTTCCACCGTCGCTCCGCTGTCCAGCGTGAGCGTCCAGCCGCCCCGCCCGCTCAGCGCCACCTGGTCGATGCCCAGGTCCAGTGTTTCAAGCATGGGCTTGAGCCCGCGGTACATCGCCAGCACCTGCGCCGCCGTGCCGTCCGGGCCCACCAGCCGCGGCATCTCGTCCTGCTCCACGTCGCCGGGATTCGCTTCGAACACTTCGCCGTAGGTGTTCACCAGCCGCGACTCGGAGTCCGCGCCCCAGAACGCCTCGGCCTCCTGCTCCTGCAGCTGCACGCGCAGCTTGTTCGGGAACTGGCGCTTGACGATCGCGTGCCGGACCCAGGGCACGGCCTCGAAGGCCTCGCGCGTCTTCTGCAGGTCCACGGTGAAGAAATTGCCGCGCAGCCTGGGCAGCACGTTGGCGCGCAGCGTCGCTGCACTGTTGTGTCCCGTGTCGCCCTGCACCACGATGCCGCGGATCGCGAACATCGGGTTGCGCACCACCCACCAGCCCAAGGCTCCCGCGAGCAGCAGGCCGCAGGCGATGAACAGCACCGCAGCGGTGATGTTCATCAGCCTGACGTCCAGCGGCACGGGGGAAGCCTGGTGCTTCATGGCTGCGCGGCTCCTTGCGCCGGCTGGTCCAGCGTGGCATCGGCCAGCAGCAGCAGGCAGAGGTCCTCGTAGCTGATGCCGGTCGCGCGGGCCGACATCGGCACCAGCGAGTGGCCGGTCATGCCGGGCGAGGTATTGATCTCCAGCAGCGAGGGCTGGCGCGTGCGACCATCGATCATCACGTCGATGCGGCCCCAGCCGCGGCAGCCCAGCACGCGATAGGCCTTCACCACGAGCTCCTGGATCGCCGCTTCCTCGCCGGGCGGCAGGCCGCAGGGCACCAGGTACTTGGTGTCGTCGGTGAAGTACTTGTTCTGGTAGTCGTAGTTGCCTTCGGGCGCCACGATGCGGATCACCGGCAGCGCGCGGGCGCCGTCGCCGGTGCCCAGGATCGGGCAGGTCACCTCGTCGCCGGCGATGAACTGCTCGCACAGCACGTCCGCGTCCAACGCCGCGGCCGCATCGACCGCGCCCTGCATCTCCGAGTAGCCCTGCACCTTGGCGACGCCGATGGACGAACCCTCGCGCGCCGGCTTCACGATCAGGGGCAGGCCCAGGTCGTCGGGGATCTTCAGCACCTGCTCGCGCTGGTACGCGCCGCGGCGCAGCAGCGTGTAGCGCGGCGTGGGGATGCCCTCGGCCAGCCACACACGCTTGGTCATGACCTTGTCGATCGCGATCGCCGAAGCCATCACGCCGGAGCCGGTGTAGGGGATGCCGAGCAGCTCCAGCGCGCCCTGCACCGTGCCGTCCTCGCCGAAGCGGCCGTGCAGCGCGATGAAGCAGCGCTGGAAGCCTTCCTTCTTCAGCTCCGAGAGGTCGCGCTCCGCCGGGTCGAAGGCGTGCGCGTCGACGCCCTTGGACTGCAGCGCCTTGAGCACGCCGCCGCCGGACAGCAGCGAGATTTCGCGCTCCGCCGACTTGCCGCCCATGAGGACGGCGACCTTGCCGAAACCCTTGGGGTCCGGTGTTGCCCGTTGGGCCTTGGACGTCATGCCTTGCCTCCCCGTTCGACGATCCTGGCCGGCACGCCACCGATGGAGCCGGCGCCCATGCACATCACGACGTCGCCATCGCGCACCGTGTCCAGCACGGCTTGCGGCATGTCGGCGATGTCGGCCACGAATTGCGGTTCCACCTTGCCGCTCACGCGTACGGCGCGCGCCAGCGAGCGGCCGTCGGCGGCGACGATCGGCTCCTCGCCCGCGGAGTACACCTCGGACAGCAGCACCACGTCGGCGGTGCCCAGCACCTGCACGAAGTCCTCGAAGCAGTCACGCGTGCGCGTGTAGCGGTGCGGCTGGAAGGCCAGCACCAGCCGCTGTCCCGGGAAGGCGCCGCGCGCGGCAGCGAGCGTCGCGCGCATCTCCACCGGGTGGTGGCCGTAGTCCTCGATCAGGGTGAAGCTGCCGCCGCCCTGCGCCGCGGGCACGGGCACCTGGCCGTAGCTCTGGAAGCGCCGGCCGACGCCGCGGAATTCATGCAGCGCCTTCACGATGGCGTCGTCGGGAACGTTCAGTTCCACCGCCACCGCGATCGCCGACAGCGCGTTCAGCACGTTGTGCATTCCGACGAGGTTCAGCTTCACCTGCAGGTCGGGCAGCGTGACGCCGTTGCGCCTCTGCACCGTGAAGTGCATCTGCGGGCCGACCGCCTTCACGTCCACCGCGCGCACCTGTGCGTCCTCGCCGAAGCCGTAGGTGGTCACCGGGCACTGCACCTGCGGGATGATGGAGCGCACGGCCTCGTCCTCGACGCACAGGATCGCCGTGCCGTAGAAGGGCATGCGGTGCAGGAACTCGACGAAGGCCTTCTTCAGGTTGTTGAAGTCGTGCCCGTAGGTGTCCATGTGGTCGGCGTCGATGTTCGTCACGACCGCCATCACGGGCAACAGGTTCAGGAAGGACGCGTCGGATTCGTCCGCCTCCACCACGATGTAGTCGCCGGATCCCAGCTTCGCGTTCGCGCCGGCGCTATTGAGCTTGCCGCCGATGACGAAGGTGGGATCGAGTCCGCCTTCGGCCAGCACGCTCGCCACCAGGCTGGTGGTGGTGGTCTTGCCGTGCGTGCCGGCGATGGCGATGCCCTGCTTCAGGCGCATCAGTTCCGCCAGCATCACGGCGCGCGGGACGATCGGGATCTTGCGCTTGCGGGCGGCCAGCACCTCAGGGTTGTCCTGCTGAACCGCCGTCGACGTGACGACCGCGTCGGCGCCGATGACGTTGCCGGCGGCATGGCCGACGAAGGTCTGGATGCCCAGCTCCGCCAGCCGGCGCAAGGTGGCGCTGTCGGCGATGTCGGAGCCGGAGATCAGGTAGCCGAGGTTGCGCAGGACTTCGGCGATGCCGGACATGCCGGCGCCGCCTATCCCGACGAAATGTATGTGTTTGATCGCGTGTTTCATCGTGCGAGAGCCTCGCAGGCGGCGACCATCTGCTCGGTCGCCTGGGTCTTGGCCAGCTTGCGGGCCGCCACCGCGCGCTGGAGCAACTGCTCGCGCGTCAGCGACTCCAGCATGGCCGCCAGCTTGTCGGGGGTGAGCTCGGCCTGCGGCACGAGCCAGCCGCCGCCGGCATCCACCAGGAACCGCGCGTTGGTGGTCTGGTGGTCGTCGACGGCGTGGGGAAAGGGAACGAACACGGCGGGCGTGCCGACCGCGGCGATCTCGGTGACGGTGCTCGCGCCGGCGCGGCAGATCACGAGGTCGGCTTCCGCGAACGCGCTCGCCGTGTCGTCGATGAAGGGCGTGAGGTCCGCCTGCACGCCGGCCTTCGCGTAGTTGGCGTGCAGTTCGTCGATCTGCTTCGCCCCGCTCTGGTGGACCACCAGCGGGCGGCGCGCCTGCGGAATGCGCGCGAGGGCCTGCGGCACGATGTCGTTGAGCGCCTTGGCGCCCAGGCTGCCGCCCACGACCAGCAGCTTCAGCGGGCCGCTGCGGCCGGCGAAGCGCTGCTCGGGCGGTGGCTGGCGCAGGAAGTCCTCGCGCAGCGGATTGCCCACCCACTGCGCCTTCTTCATCGCCTCGGGAAAGGCGCTGTAGACGCGGTCGGCGACGCCGGCCAGCACCTTGTTGGCCATGCCGGCCACCGAGTTCTGCTCGTGCAGCACCAGCGGCTTGCCGAGCAGCACGCTCATCATGCCGCCGGGGAAGGTGATGTAGCCGCCCAGGCCGACGACGACGTTCGGCCGCACGCGGCGCACCACCTGCAGGCTTTGCCAGAAGGCGCGCAGGAGCTTGAGCGGCAACAGCAGCAGCGTCTTCACGCCCTTGCCGCGCACGCCGCCGAACGCGACGGTCTCCAGCGGGAAGCCGCGGGGCGGCACCAGCCGGCTTTCCATGCTGTCGGGCGCGCCCAGCCAGTGCACGTCCCAGCCGCGTGCGCGCAGCGCCTCGGCCACGGCGAGGCCGGGGAAGATGTGCCCTCCGGTCCCGCCAGCCATCACGAGTGCGGTCTTCATGCGCGGCCTCCGCGCATCAGCGTGCGGTTTTCGTAGTCGATGCGCAGGACGACCGCGATCGTCACCACGTTCATCAGCACCGCCGACCCGCCATACGACATCAGCGGCAGCGTCAGGCCCTTGGTCGGCAGTGCACCGAGGTTCACGCCCATGTTGATGAAGGCCTGGAACCCCATCCAGATGCCGACCCCTTGTGCCACCAGCCCGGCGAACACGCGATCCAGCGCGATCGCCTGGCGGCCGATATGCATGATGCGGCGCGTCATCCAGAGGAACAGGCCGATCAAGGTGATCACGCCGACCAGGCCGAACTCCTCGCCGATCACGGCCAGCAGGAAATCGGTGTGCGCTTCGGGCAGCCAGTGCAGCTTCTCGACGCTGCCACCCAGCCCGACGCCGAAAATCTCGCCGCGGCCGATGGCGATCAGCGAGTGCGAGAGCTGGTAGCCCTTGCCGAGCGTGTACTTCTCGTTCCACGGATCCAGGTACGCGAAGATGCGCTCGCGCCGCCAGTCCGAGAAGGCGATCATCAGCACGAAGGCGAACACCATCACCGCGGCGATCAGGAAGAACATGCGCGCGTTGACGCCGCCCAGGAACAGGATGCCCATCGCGATCACCGCGATCACCATGAAGGCGCCCATGTCCGGCTCGGCCAGCAGCAGCACGCCGACGATGGCCACGGCAGCGGCCATCGGCAGCACGGCGCGGAAGAAGCGTTCCTTCACCTCCATCTTGCGCACCATGTAGTTCGCGGCATAGAGCAGCACCGAGAACTTGGCGAGTTCCGAAGGCTGGAAGGAGATCGGGCCGAATCCGAGCCACCGGCGCGCGCCGTTCACGCCCTTGCCGATGTGCGGGATCAGCACGACGATCAGCAGCAGCAGCGAGGCGACGAACAGCCAGGGGGCGACCCTCTCCCAGGTCTCGACCTTCACCTGGAATGCGATCAGGCCGGCCGCGAAGGACAGCACCAGGAACAGCGCGTGCCGGGTGAGGAAGTACGTGTGCGCGTAGTGTCCGAAGCGCGGGTTGTCCGGCATCGCTATCGTCGCGGAATAGACCATCACCAGGCCCCAGGCGAGCAGGGCCACGGTGACCCACAGCAGCGCAGGATCGAAGGCGTGCACGTGCACGCCGCCGCGCTCGGGGAGGGCGCGCCGCCGCGTGAAGCCACCGAGGACGCCTGCCAGGTTCAAGCCTCGCCTCCCATCATCGCGCCCGCGGCATCGGCCACTGCCTGCACGGCCGCGCGGAACACCTCGGCGCGGTGGGGATAGTTGCGGAACATGTCGAAGCTGGCGCAGGCGGGCGACATCAGTACCGCATCGCCGGCATGCGCGCGCTGCGTCGCAATCTGCACAGCCTCCTCCATCGTGCCGGCGTCCACCAGCGGCACGCCCGTGTCTTCCAGCACCGCGCGGATCAGCGGGCCGTCGCGGCCGATCAGCACGGCCGTGCGGGCGAAGCGTGCGACCGGGTCGGCCAGGGGCGTGAAGTCCTGCCCCTTGCCGTCGCCGCCCAGGATGACCACCACCTTGCGCTCGGCGCCCAGCCCCTGCAGCGCGGCGACGGTGGCGCCGACGTTGGTGCCCTTGCTGTCGTCGAAGTACTCGACGCCGTTCACGATGGCGACCGGCTCGACGCGGTGCGGCTCGCCGCGGTACTCGCGCAGCCCGTACAGCATCGGCGCGAGCTGGCAGCCGGCGGCGGTGGCGAGGGCCAGCGCCGCCAGCGCGTTGATCGCGTTGTGGCGGCCGCGGATGCGCAGCGCGTCGGCGGGCATCAGGCGCTGCAGGTGGATTTCCTCGTCCGCATCCCTGCGCCGCTTCTCGGTCTCGTCCGCTTCGTGCGCGCGCACCAGCCAGGCCATGCCGTGCACGACCTCCAGGCCGAAGTCGCCGGGCCGGTGGGGCAGGTCGCCGCCGAAGGTCAGGTACTCGCGCTGCTCGAACTTGCCGCCCTTCATGCGCACCGGATCGGGCAGCATCTTCATCACCAGCGGGTCGTCGCGATTGAGGATCATGATCGCGCGCTCGCCGAAGATGCGCGCCTTCGCGGCCGCGTAGGCTTCCATCGAGCCGTGCCAGTCCAGGTGGTCCTGCGTGAGGTTCAGCACGGTGGCGGCGGTCGGCTCGAAGCCGGTGACGCCATCGAGCTGGAAGCTGGAAAGCTCCAGCACCCACACCTGCGGCAGTGCGCCGCTCGCGCGCTTGTCCGCCAGCGTGTCGAGCAGCGTCGGGCCGATGTTGCCGGCCACGGCAACCGTCTTGCCGGTGCGTTCCACCAGTTGCCCGGTCAGCGCCGTGACCGTCGTCTTGCCGTTCGTGCCGGTCACGGCCAGCACGGCGGGGTGGTAGCCATCGGCCTCGCGCATCGCGGCCAGCGCGTCGGCAAACAGGCCCAGCTCGCCGCTCACGCGCAGGCCGCGCTCACGGGCCGCCTGCTCCACGGGCGCGACCTGTTGCGGCGTCAGCCCCGGGCTGCGCAGGACCATCTGCTGGCCTTCGACCAGCGACGCTTCGAACGGCCCGGCGACGAAACGCGCCTGCGGCAGCTCCTGCCGCAACTGCTCCAGTTGCGGCGGCGCTTCGCGCGTATCGGCGACCGTCACCTGCGCTCCGGCCTGCGCGCACCAGCGCGCCATCGCGAGGCCGGAGGCGCCGCAGCCGAGGACGAGGACGGGTTGGTCTTGCAGATCCATCACCGCAGCTTCAAGGTGGAGAGGCCGACCAGGCACAGCAGCATGGTGATGATCCAGAAGCGGATCACGACCTGCGTCTCCTTCCAGCCGGTCTTCTCGAAATGGTGGTGCAGCGGCGCCATCAGCAGGATGCGCCGACCCTGCCCGTACTTGCGCTTCGTGTACTTGAAGTAGAGCACCTGCGCCATCACGGACAGCGCCTCCACCACGAAGATGCCGCCCATGATGGCCAGCACGATTTCCTGCCGCACGATCACGGCGATGGTTCCCAGCGCCCCGCCGAGCGCCAGCGCGCCTACGTCTCCCATGAAGACCTGGGCCGGATGCGCGTTGAACCAGAGGAAGGCGAGCCCCGCCCCCGCGACCGCCGCGCAGAAGATCAGCAACTCGCCGGAACCGGGGATGTAGGGCAGCAGCAGGTACCGCGAGAACACCGAGCTGCCGGTCACGTACGCGAACACACCGAGCGCGGATCCGACCATCACCACCGGCATGATCGCCAGGCCGTCGAGGCCGTCGGTGAGGTTCACGGCGTTGCTGGAGCCGACGATCACCAGGTAGGTGAGGATCATGAAGCCGAACACGCCCAGCGGGTAGTTGACCTCCTTGACGAAGGGCACCAGCAGGCCCGCCTTGGGCGGCAGGGTCATGTCGAAGCCGGAGCGCACCCACTCGAAGAACAGGCCGATCACGCGCGTGTTGGAGGACTCGGAGACGCTGAACGCGAGGTAGAGCGCCGCGACCAGTCCGATCACCGACTGCCAGAAGTACTTCTCGCGCGAGGGCATCCCCTCGGGGTCCTTGTTGACCACCTTGCGCCAGTCGTCGACCCAGCCGATCGCGCCGAAACCCAGCGTCACGAGCATGACGATCCAGACGAAGCGATTGGTCCAGTCGAACCACAGCAGCGTGGACACCCCGATCGAGATGAGGATCAGCACGCCGCCCATCGTGGGCGTGCCGCTCTTCACGAGGTGCGTGTCCATCGCGTAGCCGCGCACCGGCTGGCCGATCTTGAGTGCGGTCAGGCGGCGGATCACCCAGGGTCCGGCGATGATGCCGATCAGCAGCGCCGTCATCGCGGCCATGACCGCGCGGAAGGTGATGTACTGGAAGACCCGGAAGAAGCCGAACTCGTGACCGTGGCTCTGCATCCAGGCGGCGAGGCTGACGATCATGCCCGGTCTCCTTGGCTTCGTTCTTCTGCGTGGGCGACGATCGCTTGCACCACGCGCTCCATCTTCATGAAGCGCGATCCCTTCACCAGCACGCTCTCGCTGCCGGCCAGGGCCTGGACCACGGCGGCGTTCAGCGCATCGACGTCACCGAAGTGGCGGGCCTTCAGGTGCGCGGCGAGTTCACCGAGCGTGAATACCTGCTCGATGCCGCGCTCGCGCGCATACGAGCCCACCTCGTCATGGAAACCGGGGCCCTGGTCGCCGACCTCGCCCATGTCCCCCAGCACCAGCAGGCGCGGGCCGGGAAGTTCGGCCAGCACGTCGATGGCCGCGCGCACCGAGTCGGGGTTCGCGTTGTAGGTGTCGTCGACGACGGTGAGCGTGCGCGCGCCCAGGCGCAGCCCCAGCGCGCGCGAACGGCCCTTCACCGGCTCGAAGCTCTCCAGTCCGCGCACGATCGCGGCCAGCGGCGCGCCCGCGGCCAGCGCGCAGGCGGCCGCGGCCAGCGCATTGCGCACGTTGTGGCGGCCGGCGATATGGAGTCGGAACGCGATCGGCCCGGCGGGCGTCTGCGCCCTCACCTGCCAATGTCCCTCTTGCCATTCAGACCCGGCCAGAAAGAGGTCGGCGCCGCTCGCCTGCGCGGCACCGAAAGCCATGCAGGGGCGCGCGTTCGCGAGCCCCGTCCAGAGCATCGTGTACGCATCGTCCCCGGGGAACACCGCGACGCCGCTGCGCGGCAAGGCCTCGAACACGCTGCCGTTCTCGCGCGCCACCGCTTCCACGGTCGCCATGAATTCCTGGTGCTCGCGCTGCGCGTTGTTCACCAGGGCCACGGTGGGCTCGGCGATCTTCGCCAGGTACGCGATCTCGCCGGGATGGTTCATTCCCAGTTCGACGACGCCCACGCGGTGCGCGCCCGTCAGGCGCAGCAGCGTGAGCGGCAGGCCGATGTCGTTGTTCAGGTTGCCCTGGGTGGCGAGATGGTGGCTGGGCTGCCAGGCCTTCAGGATCGACGCCACCATCTGCGTGACGGTGGTCTTGCCGTTGCTGCCCGTGACCGCGATCAGCGGCAGCTGGTAGCGGCGGCGCCAGGCATTGGCGAGCCGGCCCAACGCCAGCTTGCTGTCTTCCACCTCGATGCCGGGCATGCCCGCAGGCAGCTTGCCGGGTTGGGCGATGGCGGCCACGGCGCCCCTGGCGCGCGCGTCGGCGATGAAATCGTTGGCGTCGAAGCGTTCGCCCTTCAGCGCGACGAACAGGTCGCCGGCCTGCAGCGTGCGCGTGTCGGTGTGCACGCGCTGCACCGCGACGGCGCCGTCGCCCACGAGCCGGCCGCCGACCCATGCGGCTGCCTGCTGGAGCTGGAACATCTGGTTCACTGGATGCGGCCCACGCGGGCTCCGTAGTTCTGCAGCGCCGCCTGGGCGTGCGCCTGGTCGGAGAACGGCTGCTTCACGCCCCCGATCTCCTGGTAATCCTCGTGGCCCTTGCCGGCCACCAGGATCACGTCCTGGGGCGCCGCGGCGGCGATGCTGTCGGCGATGGCGCTGGCGCGGTCCGCCTGCACTTCGACCACGTCGGCATGGGACAGCCCCAGCAGCACCTGGCTGATGATGGCTTCGGGCTTTTCGGTGCGCGGATTGTCGCTGGTCACCACCACGCGGTCGGCTTCCTTTTCGGCGACGGCGGCCATCAGGGGCCGCTTCACCGGGTCGCGGTCGCCGCCGCAACCGAACACGCACCAGAGCTGGCCGCCCCGCTGCTGCGCGAGCGGGCGCAGCGCCTGCAGCGCCTTTTCCAGCGCGTCGGGCGTATGCGCATAGTCGACGGCCACCAGCGGCTTGCCCGCTTCGTTCAGCCGCTCCATGCGGCCGGGCACCGGCAAGAGGTCCGCGCATGCCGCCACCGCGTTCGCGAGCGGCACGCCGATGGCGCGCATCATGCCCAGCACGCCCAGCAGGTTGGAGACGTTGTACTGCCCGATCAGCTTCGTGCGCAGCTCGTGCTGCTCGCCGCCTTCGGCCACCAGGAAGCGCAGTCCCTCGCTGCTGTAGCCGATGTCGCGCGCACGCAGGCGGGCGTCACGTTCGCACGAGAGCGTCCACACGTCCATGCGGCTGCGCTGCAGCCTGGCCGCGAGCTCGGCGCCCTTGGCATCGTCGATGTTCAACACCGCCGCCTGCAGGCCGGGCCACGCGAACAGTTCGGCCTTCGCCGACCAGTAGGCGTCCATCGAGCCGTGGTAGTCCAGGTGGTCCTGCGTGAAGTTGGTGAAACCCGCGACCCGGATGCGGGTGCCGTCCAGGCGGCGCTCCACGATGCCGATGGAAGACGCCTCGATGGCGCAGGCCTTCGCGCCTTCCTGCACGAAGCGGCGGAAGTGCCGCTGCATCAGCACCGGGTCGGGCGTGGTCAGTCCCGTGTGCTCCACGTGCGGCGGCCGGCCGATGCCGAGCGTGCCGATCAGTCCGCAGGACAGGCCCACGTTCGACAGCGCCTGCGCCAGCCACCACGCGGTGGAGGTCTTGCCATTCGTGCCGGTGACGGCCAGCACGTCCAGCTGGTGGCTTGGCTCGCCGTAGAACAGCGCGCCGATCGGTCCCGTTGCGGCCTTCAGGCCTTCGTACGCGGCGACCGCGTCGCTGTCGAACCCGTACCCATCGCTCCCGGCCAGCTCCACCAGGCAGGCCTGCGCGCCCTGCGCCAGGGCGCCGGGCACGAACTTGCGGCCGTCGGTGGCCGCGCCGGGCCAAGCGATGAAAGCGTCGCCGCGGCCGACCTTGCGGCTGTCGCAGTGCACGTCGCCGGTGACGCGCGAACGGAGCCACTGCGCGGCTTCGTGCGGCGTGCGCAGGACCTGCATCAGAACGACTCCTCGACCGACTGCACCAGCACCTGCGGCTTCACGCTCATGTCCGGCTGCACGCCCAGGACACGCAACGTCTGCTGCACGGTGGCGCTGAACACCGGAGCGGCGACGTCGCCGCCGAAGTACTTGCCGGCGCTGGGCTCGTCGATCATGACCGCCACGACGATGCGCGGATTGTCGATCGGCGCCATGCCGACGAACACGCCGCGGTACTTGTGCTCGGCGTAGCCGCGGCCTTCCTGCTTGTGCGCCGTGCCGGTCTTGCCGCCGACCGAGTAGCCGAGGGTCTGCGCGCGCGGAGCGGTGCCGCCGTTCTGCGTCACCAGGTGCAGCATCTGGCGAATCTCCTGCGCCACCTTCGGCTGCAGCAGGCGGATGCCGGGCACGTTGCCATCCGTCTTCAACAGGCTCACCGGGACGATCTCGCCGTCGCGCGCGAACACGGTGTATGCGTGCGCCAGCTGGAACAGGCTCACGGACAGGCCGTACCCGTACGCCATCGTCGCCTGCTCCACCGGGCGCCACGACTTGTAGGGCCGCAGCCGCCCGCTCACCGCGCCGGGGAACGCGACTTGCGGCCGCTGGCCAAAGCCGACCTCGGTGTACATCTCCCAGACGTCCTTGGGCGGCATCTGCAGCGAGAGCTTGGCCGCGCCGATGTTGCTGGACTTCTGGATCACCTGGCTCACGGTGAGAGCGGTGCTCGCGTGGTCGTCATGGATGGTGAAGCCGCCCAGGCTCATGCGCCCGCCATTGGTGGCGATCACCGAGTCCGGTGTAACCAGGCCCTTCTCGAGGGCGAGCGACACGATCAGGGGCTTCATCGTCGAGCCCGGCTCGAAGCTGTCGGTGAGCGCGCGGTTGCGCAGCTGCGCGCCCGTGAGGTTCTGGCGCTTCGCGGGGTTGTAGCTGGGATAGTTGGCCAGCGCGAGCACTTCGCCCGTGTGTGCGTCCAGCACGATCACGCTGCCCGCCTTGGCCTTGTTCTGCACGACCGAATCGCGCAGTTGCTGGTACGCGAAGAACTGCACCTTGCTGTCGATGGAGAGCTGGATGTCCTTGCCGTCGACGGGTGGCACCTGCTGGCCCACGTCCTCGACGATGCGACCCAGGCGGTCCTTGATCACGCGGCGCGAGCCCGGCCGGCCGGCCAGCTGCTTCTCGTACGCGAGTTCCACGCCTTCCTGGCCCTTGTCCTCGACGTTGGTGAAGCCCACGACGTGCGCCGCGGCCTCGCCCTCGGGATACTGGCGGCGATATTCCTTGCGCTGGTAGATGCCCTTGATGTCCAGCGTCGCAATCTGCCGCGCGACCGATTCGTCCACCTCGCGCCGCAGCCACACGAAGCTCTTCTCGTCGTCGCCCAGCCGCTTCATCAGCTCCGGCAGCGGCATGTCCAGCAGCTTGGCGAGCTGCGCGAGCTTGGCGGAATCGCGTTCGACTTCTTCCGGCATCGCCCAGATGCTGGGCACGGGAACGCTGCTGGCCAGCAACTGGCCGTTGCGATCGAGGATGCGGCCGCGATTGGCGGGCAGTTCCAGCGTGCGCGCGAAGCGCACCTCGCCCTGCTTGATGTAGAAATCGTTGCCCCACACCTGCACCCAGGCCGCGCGGCCCGCGAGCCCCAGGAAGCCCAGGGCGATGCCGGCGACGATCAGCTTGCTGCGCCAGACCGGCGTGCGGCTGGCGAGCAGAGGGCTCGATGAATAAGCGACGACGCGTCCGCTCATTGCTCGGCCTCTGCGTGAGCGGCGCTGGCGGCCGCGCCCTTGAGCGTCACGTATTGCGTGATCGC
This sequence comes from Ramlibacter ginsenosidimutans, assembly GCF_016654015.1. Lineage (GTDB taxonomy): Bacteria > Pseudomonadota > Gammaproteobacteria > Burkholderiales > Burkholderiaceae_C > Ramlibacter > Ramlibacter ginsenosidimutans. Next base: position 17,094 of record NZ_JAEPWM010000001.1, read on the forward strand.
GGGCGTCGCCGGCTTCATGTGCAGCTGGTCCTTCGCGAGCCGCTCGACGCGCGCCGGCGTGGCCTGCGCGCGTTTTTCCAGCTGCAGCCGCTCGTGCTCGATGTCCAGCTTGCGCGCCTCGTTCTGCGCCCGCTCGATCTCGGTGTAGAGGTGGCGCGAGTCGTACTGCACCTGCACGAGGTACAGCGCGCTGGCCAGCACCGACACCAGCAGGGTGAGGTTGAGGCGGAGCATCATGCTCGCGTCCTCTCCGCGACGCGCATGATGGCGCTGCGCGCGCGCGGGTTCGCCTGGATTTCCTGCGCGGTCGGCTTGACGCGCTCGATCGCGCGCAGCTTCATCGGCTTGGGTGCGGCGAACGGCGCACGGCGGTCCACCTCATCGCGCGAATGCCTGGCGATGAACTGCTTGACGATCCGGTCCTCCAGCGAATGGAAGCTGATCACCACCAGTCGGCCTTCCGGTTGCAATACGTCGAGACTCGCCTTCAGAGCTTCCTGCAGTTCGTCCAGTTCACCGTTGACGAAAATCCGAAGAGCCTGAAATGTGCGCGTGGCCGGGTCCTGGCCCGGCTCGCGGGTCCGCACCGCACCAGCCACGAGCTGGGCCAGCTCGGAGGTGCTTGCCAGCGGTCCGCGCTCCTGCCGGCGAGCTGCAATCGCCTTTGCAATCGGAACAGCAAACCGTTCTTCGCCATAGTCACGGATCACCTCCGCCATCAGTTCCACCGGGGCGGTGGCGAGCCAGTCCGCGGCGCTGGTGCCGCGCGTCGGGTCCATGCGCATGTCCAGCGGTCCGTCGGCACGGAAGGAGAAACCGCGCGCGGGGTTGTCGATCTGCGGCGAGCTGATGCCCAGGTCCATCAGGATGCCCGTCGCACTGTTCGCTTCCAGCTCGCGCAGCGCCGCGAAGCCCTGGTGCCGGATCTCGAAGCGCGGGTCCTCGATCGCATTGCCCACGGAGATGGCCTCCGGGTCCTTGTCGTACGCGAGCAGGCGGCCGCGCTCGTCCAGGCGCGAGAGGATCAGGCGCGAGTGCCCGCCGCGCCCGAAGGTCGCGTCGATGTAGTTTCCATCCGGCTTGGTGACGAGGGCGTCGACTGCTTCGTTCAACAAGACGGTGGTGTGTTGCCATGTGCCGTCCACCGCTTGCCTTCAGAAAGAGAAGTCCTTGAAGGCATCGGGCATGTCGCCGCGCATTGCCTCGGCCTCCTTGGCCTCGTAAGTCGCCTTGTCCCAGAGTTCGAAGTTGTTGCCCATGCCCAGCAGCATCACGTCCTTCTCGATGCCCGCCGCGGCACGAAGCTCGGGCGACACCAGGACGCGGCCGGTTCCATCCAGCTCCACGTCCATCGCGTTGCCCAGGAAGATTCTCTTCCACCACTGCGCCGACATGGGGAGCTGGGCGATGCGTTCACGAAATGTTTCCCACTCCGGCCGAGGAAAAATCATGAGACAGCCGTGCGGGTGGCGGGTGATGGTGAGGCGGTTCTCGGCGGTCGCGGCCAGGACGTCACGGTGCCGGGTCGGCATGGATAGCCGCCCCTTGGCATCGAGACTCAGCGACGAGGCGCCCTGGAACACTTGTGTCAGTCCTCACTGCGACGGAACGGCAAAAGGAGGAGTGGTTTCCCACGATCCCCCACTTCATTGCACTTTTTTGCACTGTAGCAGGAAATCGTTGAGGCGCAATGGGTGCTTGGTAATTTTTGGCAATGAAATCAAGCACTTAGCAAGCAAAACGGAGGCCGCAGCCTCCGTTTTCCCTTTCAAAGCAAGCACTTAGCCAGTGCACTTGATGTGATTCGTGCAGCCCCTCACAGGATGTAGCGCGAAAGATCCTCGTTGCGACTGAGCTCGGAAAGCCGCGCGTCCACGTACGGCCCGTCGATGCGCACCGACTGGCCCTCCAGGCGCGACGCACCGAAGCTCACTTCGTCCAGCAAGCGCTCCATCACCGTGGAGAGCCGCCGTGCACCGATGTTCTCCGTGCGCTCGTTCACGTCATAGGCGATCTGCGCCAGGCGCGTGATGCCTTCCGGGGTGAATTCGAGCTGCACGCCCTCCGTGGCAAGCAGGGCTTCGTACTGCTTCACGAGCGAGGCATGCGTGGACGTGAGGATCGCCTCGAAGTCCTGCACAGAGAGCGATGCGAGCTCCACCCGGATCGGGAAGCGGCCCTGCAGCTCCGGGATGAGGTCGCTCGGCTTCGCGAGATGGAATGCGCCACTCGCGATGAACAGGATGTGGTCCGTGCGGATGGGGCCGTACTTCGTCGAGACGGTCGTTCCTTCCACCAGGGGCAGCAGGTCGCGCTGCACGCCCTGGCGGGAGACCTCGGCGCCGCCCGCGTCGCTGCGCGAGGTGACCTTGTCGATCTCGTCGATGAAGACGATGCCGTTCTGCTCCGCGTTCTGGATGGCGGCGGCCTTGATCTCGTCCTCGTTCACCATGGCGGCCGCCTCCTCGTCCACCAGCAGCCGCATCGCCTCGCGGATCTTCAGCTTGCGCGTCTTGCGCCGGTTGCCGCCGAACTGGCTGAACATGCCCTTGAGCTGCTCCGCCATGTCCTCCATGCCGGCGGGTCCCATGATTTCCAGCTGCGGCTTCGCGTCGGCGACGTCGATCTCGATCTCCTTGTCGTCGAGCTCGCCCTCCCGCAGCTTCTTGCGGAACACCTGGCGCGCCGTGCTGTCGCCACCGTCCTCGCCGCGCGCCAGCGGAACGAGCACCTGCAGGATGCGTGCTTCGGCGGCGTCTTCGGCGCGCGTGCGCACCTTGCGCATCTCGGCGATCCGCGTCTGCTTCACCGCCATTTCGGCCAGGTCGCGCACGATGGAGTCGACGTCCTTGCCGACGTAGCCGACCTCCGTGAACTTCGTGGCTTCCACCTTGATGAAGGGCGCATCCGCCAGCCGCGCGAGCCGGCGCGCAATCTCCGTCTTGCCCACGCCGGTCGGACCGATCATGAGGATGTTCTTGGGCGTGATCTCGTGCCGGAGTTTCTCGTCGACCTGCTGGCGCCGCCAGCGATTGCGCAGGGCGATGGCCACTGCACGCTTGGCGTCGGCCTGGCCGACGATGTGGCGATCGAGTTCGGAGACGATCTCCTGGGGGGTCATGGAGGACATGAGGGGTCCTGGAGGAGTAAGTGGGGGGAGATGAAGACTGAAAGGCCAACAACCGGACGCAGAGGGCGCAGAGGGCGCAGAGGTTGCGCGGAGGACGCAAAAGGAACAGCCTATGAAGGATTCTCTTGCGACCTCTGCGAACCCTTTGCGGCCCCTGCCTCTGGATGTCTGTCCTTGGAACCTAGTCCAGCACCTCGATGGTGTGGTTCATGTTCGTGTAGATGCAAAGCGAGCCGGCGATCTCCAGCGACTTCTTCACGATGTCCTGCGCGCCGAGCCCGGTGTTGTCCAGGAGCGCCTTGGCCGAGGCCTGCGCAAAGCCGCCGCCGGAGCCGATGGCGATGATCCCCTGCTCCGGCTCCAGCACGTCGCCGTTGCCGGTGATGATCAGCGAGGACTCGCGGTCGGCCACCGCGAGCATGGCTTCGAGCCTGCGCAGGACGCGGTCCGTGCGCCAGTCCTTGGTGAGTTCGATCGCCGCGCGCACCAGGTGGCCCTGGTGCTTCTCGAGCTTGCCTTCGAAGCGCTCGAACAGCGTGAAGGCGTCGGCCGTGGCGCCCGCGAAGCCGGCCAGCACCTTGTCGTGGTAGAGCTTGCGCACCTTGCGCGCGGTGCCCTTGACGACGATGTTGCCCAGCGTGACCTGGCCGTCGCCGCCGATGGCGACCTGCCAGCGGCCGTCAGCGCCCTGGCGCCGGACGCTGACGATCGTGGTTCCGTGAAACTGTTCCATAGGAGTGGCAGCTTGGGGCAGCCACTCCGGATTGCAAGCTACTCGTTGCGGATGGTGATGCGCGCGTGCTCGCTGATGCCGATGACGTTGAAGAACGCCGCCACCAGGCGGTGCACGTCGGAGAACTGGACCTGCCGGCCGTCGACCTCGCGTGCCGTCACCCAGTTGAGCAGGGTGCCGGCCGCCGTGAAGTCGATGCGCATCAGGCGGGCGCAGGAAATGATCATGATGTCCGCATCGCCCAGCTTGGCATCCAGCAGGTCCAGCGCCTCCTTGCCGTCGCCGAGGATCTGTCCCGACAGCTCCACGGTCGCGACGCTCGACATCTGCGAGGACGCGCCGGGCATTTGCGAGTCGCCGTAAGGCATGGCGCTGGACATCACGGAGTCGCGGAACGCCTCGCCGATGATGGTGTTGCGGCTCGCCAGGCTGCCGTCCGGCTGCAGCGACTTGTAGTCGCAGCGGGCGCTCTCCCACGAAGGCGGGGAGACCTCGTAGGTGACGCAGTAGTCCAGTGCGACGAGCTCGAACTCGTCGGGCCGGTGCATCACGCGCAGCACTTCCATGCGCAGCCGCCACCACGCGGCGTTCACCGAGCGGTCGCTGGACGGCGTCGCCTCGCGCAGCACCTTCTCCAGCGTGTCCGCGCCGATGAAGCGCAGTTGCACGTTCTGGCCGGCCCACTGCGTGAACAGCTTGGTCAGCGGCTCCGCCGCGGCCTCGGCAATGGAGTTGAGCTTGGACCAGTTCAGCTTGTACGGCTGCGTGCCGCGCGCGAGCGCTGCGTTCAGTGCCGCCAGCGTCTGCGTGCCGAACACCGCCGGGGACGTCCAGTCCGCCTTGTCCTGCGCGCCCTGCGGAGCCGGCGCCGGCGTGTTCATCTTCGCGACGATCTCGGGCATCGAGAACCACTGCGGCGCCGAGCGGCCGAAGCGGCCGGCGAAATCGATCGCCGCGCTCTCGAAGCGGTCGTGCCATCCGGCCGCGCGGTACAGGTCGAACAGCGTGAGCCAGGTTTCGTCGTGGTTGATCCGCGTGCCGTTGGGCCCGAGCACTTCCAGCAGCCCCGCCTCGGCGCCCTCGTTGTCGCCGTTGGCGAAGCGGATCGACGCCTCCTCGAGCTCGGGGTCGTGCGCGAACTCCTCGACCTGGATCGCGAACTGCTTGGAGGGCGAGAAGGTGCTGGGCCCGCTGGGCGCGCCCGCAGCGGCAGCATCGCGCGGCAGGTCGCTGACCGCAGGCGCGGCGGGACGCCCGAGCGGCGGCGTTGCCTGGAGGGGCACGAGGCCCATCGCCTGCGTCGTCTCGGGCAGACCCGAATCGAACAGGGGCTGCATCGGCTCGGGCGCCGCAGCCGGCTTCGGCGCGAGTTCCTGCGGCGAGGTGCGCGAATAACTGGTGGCCGCGGGAGCCGGGGCGGCGGGGCGCACTCCCTCGGTCGCTGCATGCGCCGACATCGGGTAGCCGCTGCCGCCGCTGCCTGCGGTGCTGCCGCTGTGGCCGCTGTGGGGCATCTGCGAATTGCCATGCTTGGTCTTCCACCACTGCATGGACATCTGCGCCTCGATCTCGTCGATCTTCTTCAGCGTGGTCGCGCGGTCGTCCGGCTTGGACGGCATCGAGCTCTGGAAGAAGGAGGGGCGCAATCCCGGGTCCTGCCCCGCGAGCACCTCGCTGCGGCGCATCTTGCGCAGCATGTCGAACTCCCGCTTGCGCACGAAGTCGTTGCGCCGCTTGCGCTCGATCATCTCCTTGAGCATCTGCTTGGAGTACGAGCTCTCGCGATCGGCGTCGTGGGCATCCGCCTCGTTGAAGCCGCTGCTCGGGTTGCGGACGAACCGCACCACGCGCGACAGCAGGCCGGCGGGTGCGGAATCGTCTTTCGTCGCCATGGGAGCGCCTGGGATGGAACCGGGATGCTGGCTCAATCGCCGAACATCTTCTGCTTCAGCTCGCGGCGCTGCTGCGCCTCGAGCGACAGCGTCGCGGTCGGGCGCGCCAGCAGCCGGCCCACGCCGATCGGCTCGCCCGTCTCGTCGCAGTAGCCGTAGTCGCCGGCGTCGATGCGTGCGATGGACTGCTCGATCTTCTTGAGCAGCTTGCGCTCGCGGTCGCGCGTGCGCAGCTCCAGCGCGTGTTCTTCCTCGATGGTCGCGCGATCCGCGGGATCGGGAACGATCACGGTTTCCTCGCGCAGGTGCTCGGTCGTCTCGCCCGCGCTGTTCAGGATGTCCTGTTTGAGCTGCAGCAGCTTCAGGCGGAAGAACGCCATCTGCTTCTCGTTCATGTACTCCGAATCCGGCATGGCGAGCACTTCTTCGTCCGAGAGCTCCTCCGCGGACTTGGTCTTCCAATTGTTCGCCAGCTTCGGGTCCTTCTTGATGGCCACGACGGGCGGGGGCGTCAGTACGGATTGGGTTGCCATGGGGGTGTAGGTTGCCTTTGCACCTCCCCAGCGCTCCGGCACGGGGGCCGATGGGGGCGCGGTCCGCGGCGCGGCTGATGCCGGCTGGGGGACCCTGGCGCTCACCGGGCCCGGCTTGGCCTGGGCGCTTGCGAGGGGTGCGGGTGGAGGGGATGCCTTGGCGGGCGCGGCCTTGACTGGCGCGGTACTCGCATTGGCGGGGATCTTCTTCGCGGCCGCGACCACGGCCTTGGCGCCGCTCACGACGGCCTTCGCCACCGCGCCGACGACCTTGCCCGCTGCGCTCTTCGCGGCCTTGGGAGCCGTCTTCGCCGCCGCTTGCGCGGTCTTGGCGGGCGCGCTCTTCGCGGGGGTCTTGCCCTTCGCCGGCGGCTTCGCAGCCTTGGCGACGGGTTTCGTTGACTTCACGGGTGCCTTCTTCGCGGGAGTCTTCTTGGGCGCGGGCTTCGCCGCCTTGGCCGCGGGCTTGGCAGCCTTGGCCCTGGCGGGAGTCTTTGCCGCGGTCTTCCTGGCCTTGGCGGTCGCCTTGGGCTGAGCCTTCACTTCCCGTCTCCTCGCGTCGGCGCCGGCGGCCTGGGGTTCCCCCGCATTCCTGCCTTTTGTTGTAAGTGCAACGCCGTCATGACCGCGATTTATACCCTGAGTTAAGGGCTCTGCACGGCCGTGGACCTCCTTTTCATCAAAGCGCGCGGGCCCCACCCTGCTGACGGGGGAAGGCGTGAGTTGCGGAAGCGAGACAAACATGTCCGTGGGCGGCACGCGCAATGGCTGCAAAGGGCGCCAGACTAGTCTGCCGCCCCGTCCCCCCGGTTCAGACCGCGCCGCGCCGGCGCGTCAGACAAGGCACTGCTCGAGCCCCTGCAGGAAGATGTCGCGCGGCAGGTCGATGCCGATGAAGACCATCTTGCTCTGGCGGGCCTCGCCCTCGGCCCACTCCGGTCCGAGATCGCTTCCCATCAGCTGGTGCACCCCCTGGAAGATCACCTTGCGCGCGGTGCCCTTCATGTTCAGGACGCCCTTGTAGCGCAGCATGCGCGGGCCGTAGATGTTGACGATCGCCCCCAGGAAGTCTTCCAGCTTCAAGGGATCGAACGCGCGATCGGAGCGGAACACGAAGCTCTTGACGTCGTCGTCGTGGGCGTGGTGGTGCGGGTGGTCGCAGTGCTCGCCGTGCTCGTGGTCATGATCGTGGTCGTGGCCGTGCGCGTGGTCATGCTCGTCTTCCTTCAGGAAGTCCGGATCGATGTCCAGCTTCGCGTTCAGGTTGAAGCCGCGCAGGTCGAACACGTCCCGGATCGGCACGTCGCCGAAGTGCACGGCCTTCTGCGGCGCGCGCGGGTTCATGTGCTTCAGGCGATGCACCAGCGCTTCGACCTCGTCCTTCCCCACGAGGTCGGTCTTGCTGATGAAGATCTGGTCGGCGAAGCCCACCTGCCGGCGCGCTTCCTGGCGGTCGTCGAGCTGCTGCTCCGCGTGCTTTGCGTCCACCAGCGTGAGGATGGAATCGAGCAGGTAGCTTTCCGCGATCTCGTCGTCCATGAAGAAGGTCTGCGCCACCGGGCCGGGGTCGGCAAGGCCGGTGGTCTCGATGACGACGCGGTCGAAATCGAGCAGGCCCTTGCGCTTCTTCGCGGCGAGCAGTTGCAGGGCGGAACGCAGGTCCTCGCGGATCGTGCAGCAGATGCAGCCATTGCTCATCTGCACGATCTGCTCCTGCGTGTCGCTCACGAGGATGTCGTTGTCGATGTTCTCCTCGCCGAACTCGTTCTCGATGATGGCGATCTTCTGCCCGTGCGCTTCGCTCAGGACGCGCTTGAGCAGGGTCGTCTTGCCGGAACCGAGGAAGCCGGTGAGGATGGTGGCGGGGATGAGGCTCATGATTTTCGGAGGGGTTAGGGGCCAGGGGCTGGGGCCTAGGGAATGCCAAAGTCTAGCCATCTGCCCGCTGTCCAGCGCCGTGCCGCCCGAATCCCCTCGTCGCGAGCCCCTAGCCCCTAGCCCCTACTTCCGCACCACCACCAGTCCCTTGAGGTACTCGCCCTCCGGGAAAGCCAGCGTCATGGGATGGTCGGGGGCGGCGCCCAGTCGCTCGGCGATGTAGCCGTCGACGCCGGCGTCCGTCCCCGCCGACGCCACGATCTTGTGGAACAGGTCGGCCGAGATCCCGCCCGAGCACGAGAACGTGAACAGCAGGCCGCCCGGTGCGAGCAGCTTCAGTGCCAGCCGGTTGATGTCCTTGTAGGCACGCGCCGCGCGCTCGGCGTGCGCGGCGGACGGCGCCAGCTTGGGCGGGTCGAGCACGATGGCATCGAACACGCGCCCTTCTTCCCCGAAGCGCCTCAGGCTGGCGTTCACGTCCGCGTCGAGGAACTCCGCGCGCGCCGCATCGAACCCATTGAGTGCCACGTTGGCGCGGGCACGCTCCAGTGCGGGCCCCGACGAATCGATCGACGTGACCTCGCCCGCGCCGCCCGTGAGCGCCGCCACGGTGAAGCCGCCCGAATAGCAATAGCAGTTCAGGACGCGCTGCGCACCGAAGCCCCGCACCCACGCTGCGAAGCGCGCCCGGCTGTCTCGCTGGTCCAGGTAGAAACCGGTCTTGTGCCCGGCCGCGATGTCGACGCCGAAGCGCCACGTGTGCTCGGTGATCGTGAGCTCGGTCGGCCCGCTGCCCCGCAGCCAGCCCGTGACTTCAGGCAGTCCCTCCAGCGCGCGCGCATTCGCATCGGAGCGCTCGTACAGGCGCTGCAGCCCGGTGGCTTCGAGCAGGCCGTCGGCCAGCACCTTCTTCCAGCGCTCGGCGCCGGCGGACAGGAACTGCGCCACCAGCGTGTCGCCATACCGGTCCACGACGAAGCCAGGCAGACCGTCCGATTCCCCATGCACCAGGCGCACGCTGTCGCTCGCCGGGTTAAGCCGTTGTCTTAAGGCGACGGCCGCGACCAGCCGATCGTGCAAAAACCCGGGTTCGATGCGGTCCGCCTCGGCAAAACTCCACGCTCTCGCCCGAATTTTCGATGCGGGGCTGTAGGCTGCCCACGCAAGGAAGCGGCCGTCGTGCGCCTCGACGCGGACCGTCTCGCCCGCATCGGCCCCTCCGCGCGCAATCGCGGAATCGAAGATCCATGGGTGGCGGCGCAGGAGCGAGCGCTCGCGCCCGGCGTGCAGGCGTATCACTTTCATGGGCCTATTGTCGGCGCGGCCGGAAACCGTAAGAATGTGAAACAAGATATGGACGTCCAGGAGAACTCGTCGATGGGTTGGATCGCTTGCCGCCGCAAGGTGGCCGCACTGCTGTTCCTGGCGCTGCTGGTGCTCGCCGGGCCGGCCGCTGCGCGCGCCGTCCTCCAGTTGAACTCCGGGGCGCAGCCGGTCTCGCTCGCGGACGCCGGCGATGCCTGGCTCGACGACAGCGGCAAGGCCACCGTGGAGGACGTCGCCAGGAACCCCAACCTGCGCTGGCACCACACGGCGGCCGACAACATCTACAAGCTCGCCGGTGGCAAGGCCCTCTGGATCCGCTTCACCGTGCCGCCCACCACGACCAACGAGCGCTGGTACCTCGAGGTGATCTATCCCGGCGTGGATCGGGTCGAAGTGTTCGTCAAGAACGCCGCCGGCGAATGGACCTCGCGCGTCGCCGGCGATTCCATTCCGGTGGCCAGCTGGCCGGTGCCGCACCGCCACCCGGTGATGCCGCTCGCGGTCTCCGCCACCGAGCCGCGCGTGCACTACCTGAAGATCGAGAACGGCACCATCTTCGGCGCACCCCTGGAGTTCGTCAGCGAGAATTACCTGGGCTACACCGAGCAGAGCGTCGCGCTCGGGCTCGGCGTGTACCTCGGCCTTGTCGTGCTTGCCGTGATCCTCGCGGGCATCGGCGGCGTGTCGCTGCAGGACAAGGGCTACTGGCTGTTCTCGATTTCCGCCGTGATGATGTGGCTGTGCCAGGCCACGCTGACCGGGCTGGCCGGCCTGTTCCTCTGGCCCAACTGGGCGTGGTGGAACAACATGGCGCCGCAGATCTCGCCGCTGTTCGCCATCGCCTCGCTGCAGGTGTTCTTCGCCGAAGTCGTGTCGCTGCGCGAACGCGGCCTGCGCATCTATCGCGCGCTCGTCGCGGGTGCGCTCGCCGCGTTCCCGCTCGCCATCTACCTGATGATCACGCCGGACGTGATGGAGCGGCTGAACCTGATCGTCCTGTACGTCTGCGGTGCCTCGATCGCCGGCCTCGCCGTCGTGGTGTGGGCCGCCATGCGCGGCGACCGCTACGCGCCCTGGCTGCTGCTCGGCTGCCTGCCGGTGGCCGTCGGCGCCGGCTTCCCGCTCGCGCGCGCCGCCGGTCTCATCCCGGTCAGCTTCATGACCCAGTACGGCATGCAGATCGTGATCGCGATCGAACTGCCGGTGCTGCTCATCGTGCTCGCCCTGCGCAGCCAGCACCGCCGCGAACACGTGCGACGGATCCAGGGCCTGGACCGCATCGACCCGGCCACCGGCCTGATCAACGCCGCGGTGTTCCACGAGCGGCTCGTGCGGCTCATCGCGCGCTCGCAGCGGCTCAAGTTCCGCAGCGCCATGCTGCTGGTCGACATCGGCAACATCGACCAGATCCGCCGGCAGTTCGACCCCGATTCGGCTCGCGAGCTGACGCTGCGCGTCGCCGGCCGCCTGCTGTCGGTGGCGCGCGAGATCGACACGGTCGCCCGCCTGTCCGACCATCGCTTCGGTGTCCTGCTGGAAGGCCCGCTGCACGCGGACGAAGTCGCCGAAGCCGGTCCCCGCATCGTCGCGCGCTGCCTGATGCCCTTCAAGGGCCGGCCGCTGGAATGGTCCGCGCACGTTCGCGTGGCGCAGGCGCTGATCCCCATGGACGGCACCGACCCGTCGCAGTTGATCGGCCGGCTGGAAACGCTGCTCGCCAGCGCGCCGGCGGACAGCCGCCGTGCGGTCTTCACGCTGCCCCGCAGCAGCACGCCGGCTGCGCTGATGTCCTGAGCCTGCGCCGCAGGATCTCCAGGGCCGCGATCGAACGACGCGCTACTTGCGCTTGGCGCGCGGATGCGCCGCGTCGTACGCCTTCGCGAGATGCTGGAAGTCCAGGCGCGTGTAGACCTGCGTCGTGCCGATGTTCGCGTGGCCCAGGAGCTCCTGCACCGCGCGCAGGTCGCCGCTCGATTGCAGCAGGTGGCTCGCGAACGAGTGGCGCAGCATGTGCGGGTGCACCGGCGTCGCGAGCCCCGCGCGCAGGCTGCGCTGCTTGAGGCGCTGCCAGATCGCCTGGGCGCTCAGCCGCCCGCCATTGCGGCCCAGGAACAGCGCGGGCTCGCCGGCATGCCGGCCCGCAGCGCGCTGGGCGCTCCACTCCTTCAGCGCCTGCAGCGCCTTGCCACCGACCGGCACCGTGCGGCGCTTGCTGCCCTTGCCCAGCACGTGGGCTTCGCCGGCCTGCGCGTCGATCCAGCCACGCGCTGCGGTGCTCGCCTGCACATCCAGGCCCACCAGTTCGCCCACGCGCAGGCCGCATCCGTACAGAAGTTCCACGATGGCGGCGTCCCGCGCCTCCATCCACGGATCCGCCCCGTCGCCGGTGTATTCCGCGAACTGCACTGCTTCGTCGACGCCCAGCGCCTTGGGCAGCGGCTTGGGCGCCTTGGGGGCGCGCACGTCCTGCACCGGATTGCTCTGCACCAGTCCTTCGCGTCCCAGCCAGGTGTAGAACCCGCGCCAGCCGGAGAGGATCAACGCGATGCCGCGACCCGAGCGGCCGCCCGAGTGCATCTGCGCCACCCAGCGACGGATGTGCGCGTTCTGCACCTGCAGCAAGCCGACGCGGGCCTGGGTGGCGTTCTCCGAGAGCTTCTGCAGGTCCAGCGCATAGAGTTCCACCGTGCGCGCGGCGAGGCGCTTTTCCACGCGCACGTGTTCGAGGTAGCGCTCGACCAGTGCGACGTCGTCCATGCGCTTCAGCGGGGGCGCAGGCGGGACAGCGCGGCGCTGGCGAGTTCGGCGATGCGCTCGAGGAAGTCGGTGGCGAAGCCGGCCTGGAAGCGCTGCGGATCCGGCGAGGCCAGCACCAGCATGCCGAAGGCCGGGCCGGCGCCGTTCGCTGCGCCCGGGCGCAGCGCGATCAGCGCGATCGACATCGCCGTGTCCGGATCTTCCAGCCAGCCCACCGCCTCGATGCCGGTGGCCATGCCGCAATACGGCTGCGCGAGCGAGGAGGCGAAGCTCTTGGCGTCCTCGCTCACGCCCTGCGCGAAGGGCTCGTTGGCGTAGCGCGCGTCCACGTCCCAGACCTTCAGGGCCACCTGCGGGACGAGGAACTGCGACTGCAATTCGGCGGCCAGCGTGGCCGGCAGCGCGCGCGTGGACTGCACCAGCAGCAGCGACTGGGCCCAGCGGTGCACGCGGTCGGAGATCACCATGTTCTCGTTGCCGTGCCGCACCATGTCCATGATGCGGTGCTCCAGCGCCTTGATCTTTTCGCGCAGCATCTCGGCCTGCCGCTCCTGCAGGCTCACCGCGCGATTGCCATGCGGGCTGGTGAGCAGTACCGAGGCGAGCAGTTGCGCGTGCCGCTCGAAGAAGTCGGGGCTGTTCGCCAGGTAGTTGGCGATGTCGTCTTCGGTGATCGGGTTCATCTGTGGGGGGCCCATCCTCATTCCTGCAATTCGATTTCGCCTTCGAAGACCGTCACCGCCGGTCCCGTCATGAACACCGGGGCATCGCCGCCGGCCCATTCGATGGTGAGCTTGCCGCCGCGGGTCTCCACGTCGACCCGTGCGTCGAGCTTGCCCAGCCGGATGCCCGCCACGACCGCGGCGCAGGCGCCGGTGCCGCAGGCGAGCGTCTCGCCGGCGCCGCGCTCCCACACGCGCAGCCGGATATGGCTGCGGTCCTGGATCTCCATGAAGCCGGCGTTCACCCGCTTGGGAAAGCGCGAGTGCCGCTCAATGAGCGGACCCTGCTGCGCCACCGGCGCGTGGTCCGCGTCGGCGACTTCCTGCACCGCGTGCGGATTGCCCATGGACAGCACCGCCACGGCGACGATCTGCGACTCGGCATAGGTCCCGAGCGCCAGGTGCCATTTCAGCCAGTTGCCATCCTTGTGCGGGCTGAGCCCCGCGGCCACGAAAGGCACCTGCTCCAGCGCGAACACCGGCTGGCCCATGTCCACGGTGACCCGGCCATCCGGGTTCAGCCGCGGCTCGATCACGCCCGAGAGCGTCTGGACGCGGATGCGGTCGCCCTGGGCCAGGCCCTTGTCGGCGACGTAACGTGCGAAGCAGCGCGCTCCATTGCCGCACTGCTCCACCTCGCCGCCGTCGGCGTTGTGGATCACGTACTCGAAGTCGACGCCGGGCGCCGGCGAAGGCCGCACCGACAGCACCTGGTCGGCGCCGACGCCGAAGTGCCGATCGGCGAGCTGCCGGTACTGCGCGGGCGTGAGGTTCAGGCGCTGGCGCGTTTCATCGAGCACGACGAAATCGTTGCCCGCTCCCTGCATCTTGGTGAAACGGATGCGCATGCCCGGATTATCCGCGCAGGCGGTCCAGATAGCGATCCACGAAGAACAAGCGGTCCTGCCCCCACCAGCGCTCAGGGTGCCCGCGCACGATGAAGGTCGGCGCGCCGAACACGCCCAGCCGCACCGCCTCCTCGCTGAAGGCATCGTATTCCCGCTGCACCGAGGCCGAACGCTCCAGCGCCTGCAAGGCGACGCCGTCGTAGCCGTTCTCGTCGGCCACCGCGATGCGCACCTGGGCCTGCGAGGTGTCGCGCTCCTCCGCCCACAATGCGCGCAGCAGCGCATGCGACAGCACGAAGGCGTCCAGCCCCTGCTGCTGCGCGGCGATCACCATCCAGCCCGCGTACTTGTTCCAGTCCGGATCCTGCGGCATGGACTGCGGGTAGTGCTTCGGCTCCAGCGTCAGCGGCATGCCCAGGTAGTCGCGCCAGCGGGCCAGCTCCTCCGCGTGGTAGCTGCGGCGCGCGGGCGGCCGCGTGCGGATGGGGATGCCACCGGTCTGCACCACCACCGCCTGGAAGTCGTAGGGCTTCAACACCAGCTTGACCTTGTGACGGCGCACCACGTCCTGCAGCTGCGGACCGGCAAAATAGGCCCAGGGCGATGACAGGCTGTAATAGCAGTCCAGTTGAATCGTCATCCGCGGATTATCGACTCGTGAACCTTCCCGTCTTCGCCCTTCCGCCCGTGCCGCCGCAATCCATCGCCAGTCCGCGCGACGAAGCCGCATTGGCGCGGCTCGCGCGCGACGCCCGCGCGCAGCTCGCGCGGCTGAACTATCCACCCGCGAACTGGGTGCCGCCGGCGACCGCGCCCGACGGCACGTCGGTCGTCGACGTGCTCGTAGCCGGCGCCGGCATGTGCGGGCAGACCGCGGGCTACGCCTTGCTGCGCGAAGGCATCGCGAACCTGCGCGTCGTCGACCGCGCGGCGCGCGGCGACGAAGGGCCGTGGAGCACCTACGCGCGCATGCTCACGCTGCGCAGTCCCAAGCACCTCACCGGGCCCGACCTCGGCGTGCCCGCCCTCACCTTCCGGGCCTGGTACGAGGCGCAGCACGGCGAGGAGGGTTGGACCGCATTGCACAAGGTCGGCCGCATCGACTGGCGCGACTACCTGCTGTGGGTGCGCGAGACCGTGGGCCTGCCCGTGGACAACGGCGTCACCCTGCTGTCGATCGATGACGAGGGCAGCCTGTTGCGCGCGCGCCTGCAGTCGGCGCAGGGCGAAGAGACCGTGTGGGCGCGCAAGATCGTACTGGCCCTCGGCCGCGACGGCAGCGGCGCGCCGCGCTGGCCAGCGTTCCCTTCCTTGCGGCGCGACGACCCGCACGCGGCGGGCCGCGTCTTCCATTCCGCCGACGCGATCGACTTCGAAGCGCTGCGCGGCCGGCGCGTCGCCGTGCTCGGCGCCGGCGCGTCCGCGTTCGACAACGCCGCCTGCGCGCTGGAAGCGGGCGCGCGCGTGGAGCTGTTCGCGCGGCGGCCCTTCCTGCCGCAGGTGAACAAGAGCAAGTGGACGGCCTTCGCCGGCTTCTTCCGCGGCTTCGAGGCGCTGGACGACGCCCGCAAGTGGCGCTTCTATACCTACATCTTCGAGGAGCAGGTGCCGCCGCCCTGGGAGACGGTGCGACGCTGCGATGCGCACGCCGGCTTCGCCTTGCACCTGGCGACGCCCTGGACCGACGTGCGCCCGCAAGCCGACGGCGTGCTGGTCACGACGTCCGCGGGCACCGAGCGCTTCGACGCCGTGATCTTCGGCACGGGCTTCGACGTGGACCTGCTGGAGCGGCCGGAGCTCGCGCGCTACGCCGGCGCCATCGACACCTGGGCGCGGCACGTGCCGGCGGACCAGGCGCAGCGGCACGCGGAGTCCGCGCGCTTCCCTTATCTCGGCAACGGCTTTGAGCTGCGAGCGACGGGAGAGGAGCATCGCGCTGCGCTCGCCAACCTGCACCTGTTCAACTGGGGCAGCACCTTGAGCCACGGCGCGCTCGCGGGCGACATCCCGGGGCTCGCCATCGGCGCGAGCCGGCTCGCGCACGCGATCGCCCGGGACCTGTTCGTCGCCGATGCGGACCTGCACTGGGAGCGCCTGCAGGCGCTGGAAGAGCCCGAGCTGCTGCCGACGAAGTGGTACGTGCCGCCGGCGGACCGCTGCTGAAGTCCCCTGCCGGCGCGGGCGGCACGGGACGCGCGGACGGCCGGCTCAGTCGATGTGGATCTTCGCCGCCTTCACCACCTCCGCCCACTTGAGGCGGTTGGCGTGCACGGTCTGGCGGAACTGCTCCGGCGTCTCCAGCCGGATCGTGTTACCGGCGCTTTCCAGCTTCACGCGCACCTCGGGGTCCTGCAGCACCTGGCGCACCGCGGCGTTGATCTTCGCGACGATCGCCGGGTCCGTATTCTTCGGTGCGAACAGCGCGAACCAGGTCGACGAATCGAAACCCTGCGTGCCGGGGATGCCGCTTTCGCCGATGGTCGGGACCTCCTGGATCGCCGCGACGCGCTTGGCCGTCGTCACGCCCAGCAGGCGCACCTTGCCCGCCTTGTACTGGCCCAGCACCGTCTGCACCTGGTTCATGATGCAGCAGGCCTCGCCCTTCAGCACGCCTTGCATGGCCTCCGGGCCGCCCTTGTAAGGCACGTGCACCATGTCCAGGCCCAGCTTCGAGTTGAGTTCGGCGAAAGCCATGTGGGTGCCCGTGCCGTTGCCGGTGGACGCGTAGTTGTACTTGCCGGGATTCGCGCGCACCAGGTCGACGAACTCCTTGAAGGTCTTCACGTTCATCACGTCGGGATTGATCGTGAGCACGTTGGAGACATCCAGGATCGGCGTCACCGGCACGAAGTCCGCTTCCACGTCGAAGGGCAGTTTCTTGTAGAGCGCGGCGTTGCTGCCGTGCGTGGCGGCCGTCCCGAACACCAGCGTGTACCCGTCCGGCCTGGCGCGCGACACGTATTCGAGCGCGACGTTGCCGGCGGCGCCGACCTTGTAGTCGATGATCACCGGCTGCCCCAGCACCTTGCCGAGCGGGTCCTGCAGGATCCGCCCCACCACGTCCACGCCCGAACCGGGCGGAAAGGTCATCACGATGGTGACGGGCTGCTGCGGCCAGGCAGCGGGCCCCTGCGCTTGCGCGAGCGGGGCCAGGGCCAGGGCGGCGAGCGCGGCGACGAAGGCGCGGCGCAGGAACGAGGGGGTGGTCACGCGGAGTACTCCTGAAAGGGGCGACCGCGCATTGTGGCAAGCCCCATGCCTTCTTTCCAGCATGAGCTTATGCTGCGCGCTTCCCCGCAAGACCCCTCCGCAACACCATGCGCATTCCCGACTGGACTCCCGAACGCAAGCCGCAACCGCAGGACCTGGTGCAGGCCATCCTGGAACGCCGCGGCGGCCAGCTGATCAACCTGGACCGCGCCCTGCTCTGGAGCGAACCGCTCGCCCGCGGCTGGAACACCTACCTGAAGGCGGTGCGCACCGGCCTCGGCGCGAGCCGGCAGTTGCGCGAGATCGGCATCTGCACGGTGGCCCTGATCACCGGCGCGGCCTACGAGTACCACCACCACGCCCCGGACTACCTCGCCGCCGGCGGCACGCAGGCGAGCCTGGACGCGCTGCAGGCCTACGTGCAAGGCGGCGCCCGTGGCGAGCCCTCCGGCCTCGCGGGCGACGAAGCCCTGGTCGTGCAATACGCGGCGCAGATGACGCGTGACGTCAAGGTCGAGGACGCGGTCTTCGCCCGGATGCAGCAGCGATTCGAGACGACCGAACTGGTGGAGATCACCTCCGCGATCGCCACCTACAACATGGTGGCGCGCTTCCTCGTCGCACTCGGCGTGAGCCCCGAGTCCTGAGGACGCAGCGGGCGGAGCTCACTCCGCCTTGATGTTGTTCTCCTTCACCACGCGCGCCCAGGTATCGAGCTGCTTGTCGATGAAGGTGCGCGCGGTTTCCGGCGAGCCGCCCACGACCGTGATGCCCTGCTGCTCCAGCCGGTGCGCGATGTCGGGGACCTTCAGCGCCTTGTTGATCTCCTCGTTCATGCGCTTCACCACCTCCGGCGGCGCCTTCGCGGAGGCGAGCACGGCCCACCAGGTCGGCGCGTCGAACGCCGGGAAGCCGCTTTCGGCCACCGTCGGCACGTCGGGCAGTTCGGGCGAGCGCTTGCTGGTGGTGACGGCCAGCGGCCGCAGGCGCTTGCTGTCGATGTGCGGCTTGGTGACGAACACCGAGGCGATCGAAAGCGGCACGTGGCCCGCCACGACGTCCTGCATCAGCGGGCCGCCGCCCTTGTAGGGCACGTGCGTCATCTCCAGGTGGCCGTCCTTCGCGAGCAGGGTCATCGCCAGGTGGCCCAGGCTGCCCGAACCGATGGTGCCGAAGCTCACGTTCTTGTTTGCCTTGGCCGCCGCCACGACGTCGGCGAAGGTCTTGTACTCGGAGTTCGCCGGCGTGGCGATCACCATCGGCGAGGTGCCGATCAGGATGACCGGCGCCAGGTCCTTCTTCGTGTCGTACGAGAGATTCGGGATCAGCGACTGGTTGACGCCGTGCGTGTCGAACACGACCGCGAAGCTGTAGCCGTCGCCACCGCCGTGCGCGACGGCTGCCGTGCCTATGGTGCCGGAGGCGCCGCCCTTGTTCTCCACGATGACCGTCTGCCCGAGCTGCTGCGTGAGCTGCGGCGCCAGGATGCGCGCCACCTGGTCCACCGAGCCGCCGGGCGGGAACACCGCGACCAGCCGGATGGGGCCGCGCTTGGGCCAGTCGCCCACCTGGGCGTGGGCCGGGACGACAGCGCAGGCGGCGAGCGCCAGCGCGAGGAAGGTTCTGCGGGTGTTCATGCGCCTCCAGCGTGATGTAATCGAGCGCATGGTAAGAGCCAGCCAGCTTCTGCATGCTCAGCGTGAACCCGCAGTGCCGCGCCCCGCCGCGACCGTCCTGCTGCTGCGGGATGCGCCCGGCGGCATCGAAGTGCTGATGACGCGCCGCTCCGCGACGGCGAGCTTCGCGCCCGGCGCCTACGTCTTTCCCGGCGGCGGCATCGACGCTGGCGACGCGCAGGCGGCCGACACCGCGGCCCGCCGCCCCACGCAGCAGGACGCGCACTTCGTCGCCGCCATTGCCGCGATCCGCGAGAGCTTCGAGGAGCTGGGCGTGCTGCTGGCGCACCGGGCGGACGGCCGCCCCGCGGACGCATCCGACATCGCTGCCCTGGATCGCCACCAGCCCTTCGTGGCGCAGTGCCGCGCGCGCGGCCTGACCCTCGCGGCCGACGAGGTGTTCGTGCTCGCGCACTGGATCACCGACCGCGACCTGCCGCGGCGCTTCGACGTGCCCTTCCTGGTGGCGCGCATGCCGCAAGGCCAGTCGCCGGTGGCCGACGAGGCGGAGCAGTTCGAGCCCGTGTGGGTGCGCCCTGCGGACGCGCTCGCGCGCCACGAGGCCGGCCAGTTCTTCATGATCTTCCCGACCATCCGCACGCTCCAGCGGCTGGCGAAGCTCGATGACGTCGCCGCCGTGCTGGCCGCCTGCGCGGGCGAGCAGCCCCTGTGGACCAGTTCGCCGCGCGCAGGCTGGGTGAAAGGCGCCGAGACGCGCTTCATGGAGCACGAGATGCCTTACGGCGAGCTCGCGCTGGTGAGTCCGGACGGCCAGATCGTGCACCACCTCGACTGGCAAACCGAGCAACCGGTGGCGCTGCTGAAGAACGTGATGCGCATGACGGCGCCCAATCCCGGCGTGATGACCGGGCCCGGCACCAACAGCTACATCGTGGGCGACCCGCACACCGGCTACATCGTGATCGACCCCGGTCCGGAAGACGCGGAGCACCAGCAGAAACTCTGGCGCGCCACCCATGGCGACATCCGCATGATCGTGTGCACGCATTCGCACGCGGACCACTCGCCCGGCGCGCGGCCGCTGCAGGCGCTGTGCGCGCAGCGACCGCCCATCCTGGGCCTCGCCTCGGCGCCCACCGCGCGCCCGGCAAGCGCGTTCACGCCCGACCGCGCACTGGCCGACGGCGAGGTGCTCACGCTCGCGGGCGGCGGCACCACGCACAGCCTCCAGGTGATGCACACCCCGGGACACGCGGCCAACCACCTGTGCCTGGTGTTGATGGAAGACGGCCTGCTCTTCTCGGGCGACCACATCCTCAACGGCAGCACCACGGTGGTCGATCCGCCCGACGGCGACATGACGGCCTACCTCGACTCGCTCGATCGCCTGTCCGCCGCGTGTGAACAAGTTGGCATCGACTTCATTCTTCCGGCGCACGGTCACGTGCTCGGTTTCGCCAGCCAGGCGATCGCGCACCTGAAGGCGCACCGGCTGCAGCGCGAGGCACGCATCGTCGCTGCCATGCGCCAGCGGCCGCACGGCACGCTGGAGGATTGGGTCGAACTCGCCTATGCCGACGTGCCGCCGCGCATGTGGCCGCTCGCCCAGCGCTCGCTGCTGGCGCACGTACAACGGATCGAGGCCTTGCAACTGGCCGGATAGCGCACCCGAAAGTACACTGCTCCCAGGCTCCTGGAGGAGATGGGATGCAGCAAAAGACAAACGCGGCGAACCGCGGCATCGATGCCTATCCGCTGGAATTCAGCGGCTCGGGTGGCGAGTACTTCCGCCTGTGGTTCGTCAACCTGCTGCTGACGGTGCTCACGCTCGGCTTCTACACGCCGCTGGCACGCCGGCGCACCGCGCAGTACTTCTATGGCCATACGCTGGTGGCGGACAGCCCGCTGGAGTTCACCGCGCAGGGCCGGCGCATGCTGCTCGGCTTCGTTCTGTTCGTGGCGTTGTACGTGGCGCTGAAGATCGCCGCGCAGACCGGGCAGAACCGCATGGTCGCCGTGCTGATGCTGGGCGGCGCCGCGCTCGCGCCTTACTTCTGGGGCAGCGCGATGCGCTTCCGCTTCAACGCGACGCGCTGGCGCGGCGTGCGCCTGCAGTTCACGGCGAGCTGGGGCGAGGTGTACCGCGCGAGCCTGCCGGCCTTCGTCTTCTCCGTCGCGTGGATCGGCGGGATCACGGAGATCGAGGTCCTGGTCGGCAAGGGCAAGAGCGGCTCGCCCACGGCGACGGGATTCGCGATCGCAGCCGCCGTGGTGGCGGTCGTGGTGAGCGTGCTGTGCGCGATCCGCCTCGAATACAACTACAAGAGCCTGATGGTGGCGCGCGGCCGCATCGGCGGCCAGCCCGGTCGCTGGAAGCCGCGCTTCCTCGATTTCGTCGGCATCTGGATGGCGACCGTGGGCGTCTTCCTCGGTGTCGTGCTGCTGGTGGGCGTGGCGATCGCGGCGACCCTGGGCGGCTCCTTCGCGCTGATGAAGCGCACGCACCCGGCCGGCGTGGCCGCCGTGCTGATGGCAGCCGCCATCGGGGTCGCCGTGCTGTTCCTGCTGTTCCTCGCCTCGGCGCCGGCGCGTGCCTACCGGGAGGCGCGCATGTTCAAGCTGGTGTGGAGCAACATCGGCGTGAGCCAGGTCGCGCGCTTCAAGTGCAGGCTGCGGCCCTGGCGCTTCGTCGGCCTGCGGGTGAAGAACGTGCTGCTCACGGTGCTGACGCTGGGCTTCTACCGGCCGTTCGCGCGCGTGAGCGAGTACCGCATGAAGTGCACGTCGGTCACCCTGCACGTGAAGGGCAGCCTGGACCAGCTCGCCGGCCAGCTGGCCCGCGAAGAGCTGGCCGTCGGCGATGCGCTCGCCGATGTGGTGGGCCTGGAGCTCGTGGGTTGATGCACGCATGACGCAGGCGCTGGCGGGCCGCTGGTTCGACGGACGCAGCAGCGCTGCGCGCGCGGTGCAGGTCCGCCTGCACTCCGCGCCGCGCGGCCCCTCGCTCGCACTGCAGGCCACGGACGGCGAGTCGCTGGTCCTCAGCCACGCGCAGGTGCGCTGGCCCGAGCAGTGGAGCGCGCGCCGCCTGCCCAGGCGCGTGCTCGTGGACCTCGGCGCGCGCGGCAGCCTGGAGATCGACGATGCCGCGGGCTGGCAGCAGGCGCTCGCCGCTTCCGGCCACAAGGCCTCGGTCGCGCAGCGCATGCAGACGCGCTGGAGCAGCTTCGCACTGGCGCTGCTGGCCGTCGCCGCGATCGCGCTCGCGTTCTATCGCTGGGGCACGCCCTGGGCCGCGACGCAACTCACGCGCGAGGTCCCGCTCGCATGGGAGACCAGCCTGGCCGAGCGAGCGCTGCACGACCTGGACGCGCGCATGCTCCGGCCGACCCAGTTGCCGGCGCAGCGCCAGGCCGCGCTGCGCGCGCGTTTCGCCGCGCTGGCGGCCGCCGTGCCCGCGGACCTGCGCCGCTATCCAGGCTACCAGCCGCAACTGGTGCTGCAGTTCCGCCGCGGCATGCCTGCCAACGCCTTCGCGCTGCCGGGCGGCACCATCGTCATGACCGATGCCATCGTGGAGCTCGCCGACCGCGAGCACCTGGGCGACGATGCGCTGGCGGGCGTGCTCGCGCACGAGATGGGCCACGTGTTCCACCGGCACACGACGCGCGCGGTGGTGGAGCAAGGCGTGCTCAACGTGGGGCTGGGCCTCGCGCTCGGGGACGTGTCGTGGATCCTGTCCACCGGCGGCTCGCTGCTCACCGGGCTCGCCTATCGGCGCGAGCACGAAAGCGAGGCGGACTGCTTCGCCGCGGCGCTGATGGCGCGCACGGGCAGCGGCACCACGCCCATGGCGGACCTGCTCATGAAGATCGACCAGGGGGCCGGCCCGGGCGCCGGCTTCGGCGAGCTCCTGAGCAGCCACCCGAACACGCCGCAGCGCGCGCAAGCGCTGCGGCACGCCGCGCCGTCCTGCCGCTGAGCGCGATCTGCGCCTTGCGGGGATAATCGCGCCGTGAAGCACGCCAGGCCGTCGCTGGTGCAAGGGCCGAAAGGCCGCACTGGAGGAACGTCCGGACTGCACAGGGCAGCGTAGCAGGCAACACCTGTCCACCGTGAGGTGAGGATCAGAGCAACAGAGACGAGTCGGGATGTCGCGTCGCGGCGGCGCAAGCCGCCGCAAAGCCCTTTCGGGGGTGAGCGGCAGACCGGGTGAAACGGGCAATCTCTACGCGCAGCAATACCAAATAGGCCAGCGATGGAGGGCGGTTCGCCGTCCTCCGGATCCCGTGGCCCGCGGGCGGCTGGCGGGTAGGTAGCACCGAGCCGTGGGGGCGACTCCCGGCCCAGAAGAATGGCGGTCACGCCCGGGCAACCGGGCGCACAGAATCCGGCGTAACGGCGCGCTTCACACTATTTTCCTGTCGGCGCTCAGGCTCGAGTCAGCCTGGAGACCGCCTGGGCACCGCACCCCCTGCGCATGCGCGGGCAATTGATTTTCATCAACGCCAACGCACATGGCAGGCGGAGAGTCCGATCCGCAACAAGGAGAAGCCATGGTTGCGGACACCCCGATTTTCTCGTTCCGGCAGCGCGCCCGCGGCAGCTGGATGGCGTGGGTACTGGCCTTCGCCGGCCTGCTGGGAGCATGCGTCCCTGCGCATGCGCTGCCGCTGTTCGCGCGCCAGACCGGCCAGAACTGCGTCGCCTGCCATGCGGGTGGCCAGTTCCCGGAACTGACGCCCTACGGGCGCATGTTCAAGATGACGGGGTACACCATCGGCGAGCGGACCGTCCCGTTGTCCGTGATGGTGCTCGGGTCCAGCTCGCGCGTGGCGAACACGTCCAAGAGCGACGAGCCGGGGCAGGACTTCCAGAAGAACGGCGATGCCCTGGTGGCCTCCGCCAGCCTGTTCCTGGGCGGCAAGGTCACCGAGAACATCGGGGCCTTCGCGCAGATCACGTACGACCCGTACGCGACGCAGGACGCGGCCGGCAGCTTCCACGGCCACTCGCAAGCCGACAACATCGACCTGCGCTACGCCGACCGGTTCGTCAACGGGAACCGTGACTTCATCTTCGGGGTGTCCCTCAACAACAATCCCTCGGTGTCCGATCCGTGGAACACGGCGGCCGCGTGGATGCAGTACGTGCCCGTGCCGTCTCCGACCAGCAGCCGCTTCATCGACGGCGCCGCGCCCTACCCCGGCTATGCCGCGGGCTCCAACATCGCGGGCCTCACCGCCTACGGCTTCTGGAACCGGACGTGGTACGCGGAGATCGGCGCCTACGGCACATCGCGCGGAGCCCTGTCCTTCATGCACGCCGGCATGAGCAACGACGCCGTCACCAAGCTCTCGGGAGCCAACCCTTACTGGCGATTCGCCTGGAACCACGAATGGGGTCCGCACAACATCATGCTGGGGACCGCCGGCATGGTGGCGAGGATCTACGACGACCCGCTCGACACTTCCGACAGCGCGACCCTGCACCACACGCAGGACCTGCTGCTCGATGCGCAGTACCAGTATCTGCTGGACCCGCATTCGGTCACCGCGCAGATGGTCTACCAGCACAGCCACCATCGCTATCCCGACGCGCTCGCCAACCAGCCGGCGACCTTCGTCGACGCCTTGGGAAATCCGCTGCCGAACACGAACAGCAGCGACACCACCAACCTGCTCAGGGCCAAGCTCACCTACGTGTACCGCGCCACGTACGGAGGCAGCTTCGGGCTGTTCCATCTCACCGGCTCCACCAATACGGCCAACCAGACATCCGGCTTCAGTCCCGACACGCTGGGCATCACGACCGACCCGAGCGCGCAGGCGCCGTCGCAACGGGTGGGCGGCAACTTCAGCGGCAACCCGGCCACGAACGGTGGGACGCTGGAGGCGTTCTGGACCCCCTTGCAGTACGTCCGCATCGGCGCGCAGTACACCTTCTACACGAAGTACAACGGCGCCTCGGAGAACTACGACGGCTTCGGCCGCAATGCGCGCGACAACAACTCGCTGTTCCTGTACATCTGGGCCGCCTATTGAACGGCAGCACGGCCGCCGTCCCGTGATCGGAGATCGCCATGCAACGCTCCCGCTTCGCCCTGCTCTCGCTCGCGTCACTCATGCTGCTCGTTGCCGGCTGCGCCGAGCCCACGCGCTCGCGCAATACGGCGGACCCCGCCGTGCCGGCGATCGCGCTCGCGCAGCAGGTCTGCTCCAACTGCCACGGAATGACCGGTATCAGCGTCTCGCCGAACTTCCCGCAGCTCGCCGGCCAGACTCCGGACTACCTCCTGAGCCAGTTGCAGGCCTTCAAGAGCCATGGCCGCCAGGACCCGGCGGGTTTCGAGTACATGTGGGGATTGAGCCGCCACCTCACCGACGCGCAGATGCAGGCCCTGGCCTCGTACTACGCCGCGCAGGCGCCCGCGGCGGGAAGGCCGGCCGGGGTGGGCGACGCGCACAAGGGCGAGAGCATCTTCACTAGCGGAATTCCCGACCGCGGCGTGCCGGCCTGCGCTTCGTGCCACGGCGACAAGGCGCAGGGGCACGAAGCTTTCCCGCGCCTGGCGGGACAGCATGCGGACTACGTCGTCAAGCAGCTGATGGTGTTCCAGCGGACCGACGAGCGACCGGCGGGCGCGGCCATGAAGGTCGTCGCGCATGAACTGCATGACGCGGACCTGCGCGACGTGGCGGCGTACGTGCAGGCCCTCGACACACGGTGAGGGCGCTGCACCCGGTTCTCACGCGCCCTTCTGCAGCGCCGCGATCCGCTCCTCGATGGGCGGGTGCGTCGAGAACAGCTTGCCCACGCCGGACGTGATGCCCATAGCCTGCAGCCCCTTGGGCAGCTCGCCGGGCACCATGCCGCCCAGCCGGGCGAGCGCGTGGATCATGGGCTGCTTGTTTCCCATCAGCTGCGTCGAGCCGCGGTCGGCGCGGAATTCGCGCTGGCGCGAGAACCAGGCGACGATCATGGCCGCGACGAAGCCGAGCAGGATGTCCAGCACGATCGTCGTCATGAAGTAGCCGATGCCGGGACCGCGGCGGTCCTCGCCGCGACTGAGCCAGCCGTCCACGATGTAGCCGATCACGCGCGACAGGAACACGACGAAGGTGTTCATCACGCCCTGGATCAGCGTCATCGTCACCATGTCGCCGTTGGCGATGTGCGAAACCTCGTGGCCGATCACGGCCTCCACCTCTTCGCGCGTCATGCCTTGCAGGAGGCCGGTGGAGATCGCGACCAGTGCGCTGTTCTTGAACGCGCCGGTGGCGAACGCGTTGGGCTCGCCCTCGAAGATGCCGACCTCGGGCATGCCGATGCCGGCCTGGTCGGCGAACTTGCGCACGGTGTTGACGATCCAGGCTTCGTCGGCATTGCGCGGCGATTCGATCACCTGCACGCCCGCACTCCACTTGGCGATCGTCTTGGACAGCAGCAGCGAAATGATGGCGCCACCGAAGCCCATGATGAAGGCGAACACCAGCAGCGCGCCCAGGTTCAGCCCGTTCGCGGTGAGGTAGCGGTTGACCCCCAGCAGGCTGGCGACCACGCCGAGCACGACGACCACGGCGAGATTGGTTGCCAGGAAGAGGAAGATGCGTTTCATTGCTTGGACACTCCGTAGGGTGGATGAGATGCACCCTCGCGCGCCAGATGCGGCCGGCGCCGGCGGAAATCAAGAGCGCGAGGATCCCGCGGACGTTGTTGTTGGAGTGGGTTCTGGCGTCTTGCGTGGACGGAATACGAGGGAGTCATCATAAAAGGAAAAGTCCTCGTTTCCGGGCCACCAGCCGGGCACGCCGAGCACGGGCAGCGGCGTGAACGGCTTGCCGGCCAGGGCCTGCGGCGTGCACTGCGCGGCCAGCCATTCGTCCGCCGCCGCTCCTGAATCGAGAGCAGCGTCGGCACGCCACACGTGGGCCGTCAGCCCTTTGCGCGGCACGGCGAGCTGCTCCAGCAGCGCGTGCCCGAAGATCCAGAGCCGCGCCTGCGCCCACAGCGGCCGCAGCTCCACGAACAGGCGCTGCCAGGCACGCTCCTGCAGCGCGGCCCACAGCGCGGGCGGCGCCTGCAGCAGCGCGCCGTTCTCGTCGAACACGGTGATCGCATCGCGCACCGGTCCGCGCCGCGCGCCTATGCCGGCCCGGGCGATCTCGGTCGCCTGCAGCCGGTTCAGCGCCGCCTTCGCGCGCGGGAAGCGCATCCAGACCAGCGCATTGAAGAAGTCGTGCAGTCCGGGGCGCACGGGGCACTGGCCGGTCTCGAAGATGTACTGCTCGTAAGGCCTGCCGGCGGGCAGTTCCTCCTGCAGCACGAAGCGCACCGGACCGGCGCCCGCATCGTTCAGCGCTGCGTGCTGCGGCCGACCCGCGGCCACCTGCGCGGCGACGCGCTCACCCGGCTCGCGCCAGGGCGCGAGCCACGGCGCGCTCCAGTCCAGCGCAGGCAGCACCTAGGCCTTTCCGCGGCGGGCCTTCCTCTCGCGCACCGCCACGCTGGACTTGCCTTCGTCGGCGAGATCGAACAGGTCGATGGCCGCGAGCAGCTTGGTCAGTGTGGAGTAACCGTAGTTGCGGTGATCGAAGGAAGCCTGGTTGCCGATCTGCTGGCGCACCGCGTTCACGCGGGCCCAGCCCTCGTCGTCCGCGGCGGAGCGCACCGCGTTGCGCAGCAGGTCCACCAGCCGGCGGTCCTGGCGCAGTTCCGCCGGCGTCCTGCGCAGGGGCTGCGAGCGTTCTGATTCGCCGGCCTCGCTGTCGGCGTCCCCGCCCTGCAGCTCGTCGAGGAACAGGAAGCGCGAGCATGCGTTGACGAAGGGCTCCGGCGTCTTGCGGGCGCCGAAGCCGTACACCGCGGCGCCCTTGGCGCGCAGGTGCATCACGAGCGGCGTGAAGTCCGCGTCGGAACTCACGATGCCGAAGGCGTCGGGGCTGTCGGTGTACAGCAGGTCCAGCGCGTCGATCACCATGGCCATGTCGCTGGCGTTCTTGCCCTTGGTGTAATCGAACTGCTGCATGGGACGGATCGCGTGCTCGTGCAGCTGCTCTTCCCAGCCCTTCAGCTCGTTCTTCTTCCAGTTGCCGTAGGCGCGCCGCACGTTGGTCTCGCCGAACGTGGACAGCTCGTTGAGGATCAGGCCGATCTTCGAGGCCGGCGAATTGTCGGCGTCGATCAGCAGCGCCACGCGTGGCTTGCCGGCGTTCATGCCACCACCCGCCACGGCAGCATCTCGCCGCCGCGCAGGGGCTTGAGCTCCGCTTCGCCGAAGGGCACCTTCTCCGGCAGCTGCCACTCTTCCCTCTTCAGCGTGAGCTTGCCCGTGTTGCGCGGCAGGCCGTAGAAGTCGGCGCCATGGAAGCTGGCGAAGCCTTCGAGCTTGTCGAGCGCGCCGGCATTGTCGAATGCTTCGGCATAGAGCTCCATCGCCGAGAGCGCGGTGTAGCAGCCGGCGCAGCCCAGCGCATGCTCCTTCAGCACCGCCGGGTGCGGCGCGCTGTCGGTGCCCAGGAAGAACTTGGCGCTGCCGCTGGTGGCGGCATCGACCAGCGCCTGGCGATGCACCTCGCGCTTGAGCACCGGCAGGCAGTAGTAATGCGGGCGAATGCCGCCGGTGAAGATCGCGTTGCGGTTGTACAGGAGGTGGTGCGCAGTGATCGTGCCGGCGGTGAAGCGATCGGCGTCGCGCACGTACTGCACCGCTTCCTTCGTCGTCATGTGTTCGACGACGATCTTCAGCTCGGGGAAGTCGCGGCGCAGCGGCTGCAATTTCGTCTCCAGGAACACGGCTTCGCGGTCGAAGATGTCGACGTCCGGGTCGGTGACCTCGCCGTGCACCAGCAGCAGCATGCCGGCGCGCTGCATGGCTTCCAGCGTCGGGTAGGTCTTGCGGATGTCGGTCACGCCGGCGGCGCTGTTGGTGGTCGCGCCCGCGGGATAGAGCTTCACGGCGACCACGCCGTCCGCCCTGGCGCGCGCGATCTCCCCGGGCGCCAGGTGGTCCGTGAGGTACAGCGACATCAGCGGCTGGAACTGCACGCCTTTCGGCACGGCGGCCAGGATGCGCTCTCGGTACGCGTTCGCCAGCGCCGCCGTGGTCACGGGCGGCTTCAGGTTGGGCATGATCAACGCCCGGGCGAACTGCGCCGCGGAATGCGGCACAACGGAAGCCATGGCCGCGCCGTCGCGCACGTGCAGGTGCCAGTCGTCGGGGCGGGTGATGGTGAGGGTCTGGGACATCCCGGGATTGTCCCATTTGCGGCCGCCGGGCCCGCGGACGTCCGTAGGCTGGCGGTGAGCGCAGCGAACCCCAGCGCCTCGCGGGCGCCCCCACCCCCGCCCTCCCCCGGTGGGGGTGGGAGAAGCAAGCCTCAGTGGCTGAGGATCTTGTTCAGGAAGTCCTTCGTGCGCGGCTGGCGCGCCTCGAGGTTGCCGAAGAATTCTTCCTTGCTGCAGTCCTCGAGGATGCGGCCGCCCACGTCGATGAAGATGACGCGGTTCGCCACCTTGCGCGCAAAGCCCATCTCGTGCGTGACCACCATCATGGTCATGCCCTCCTTCGCCAGGCCCACCATCACGTCCAGCACCTCGCCCACCATCTCGGGGTCGAGCGCGGAGGTCGGCTCGTCGAACAGCATCGCGATCGGGTCCATCGACAGCGCGCGGGCGATCGCCACGCGCTGCTGCTGGCCGCCCGAGAGCTGGCCGGGGAACTTGTCCTTGTGCGCCATCAGGCCCACGCGATCGAGCATCTTCAGCCCGCGCGCCTTCGCCTCGTCGACGCTGCGCCCCAGCACCTTGATCTGGGCGATGGTGAGGTTCTCGGTCACCGAGAGATGCGGGAACAGCTCGAAGTTCTGGAACACCATGCCTACGCGGCTGCGCAGCTTCGGCAGGTCGGTCTTGGGATCGTTCACCTGCGTGCCGTCCACGAAGATCTCGCCCTTCTGGATCGGCTCCAGCCCGTTGACGGTCTTGATCAGCGTGGACTTGCCCGAGCCCGAAGGCCCGCAGACCACCACCACGTCGCCCTTGTCGATGCGCACCGAGCAGTCGTTGAGCACCTGCACCGGGCCGTACCACTTGGAGACGTTGCGGATGTCGATCATGGGTCGTTGGTCGCTCATGGCGTGTCCTTCAGCGAATGATGGCGATGCGTTTCTGCAGCCGCTTCACGAGATACGAGAGCGTGAAGCAGATGATGAAATAGAAGACCGCGGCGAGGATGTAGCTCTCGCGCGGATGGCTCAGGTTGTTGCCGGCCACGGTGAAGCCGTGCAGCATGTCGTGCGCCGTGATGATGTAGACCAGCGACGTGTCCTGGAACAGGATGATGGTCTGCGTGAGGAACACCGGGATCATGTTGCGGAAGGCCTGCGGCAGGATCACCAGCCGCATGTTCTGGCCATAGCTCATGCCGAGCGCCTGGCCCGCGAACACCTGCCCGCGCGCGATGGACTGGATGCCCGCGCGCACGATCTCCGAGAAGTACGCCGCCTCGAAGGCGACGAAGGTGATCACCGCGGTCAGCTCCGCCCCGATCGGCCGGCCGATGATGAAGGGCACGAGCAGGAAGAACCACAGCAGCACCATCAGCAGCGGGATGGAGCGCATGCCGTTGACGTAGATCGCCGCGGGCAGGTCCAGCACCTTGCGGCCCGACAGGCGCATCAGTGCGAGGATGGTGCCGAAGACGATGCCGCCGAGCGTGGAGACCCCCGTCAGCGCGAAGCTGAAGTACATCCCGTTCAGGATGTAGGAGCGGAAGACCTCGCCGGTGAAGAAGGAGAAGTCGAGTGCGTGCATCAGTGCCCGCCCCCGCCGGTGTGCGCGACGAAGCCCGGCACGCGCGCGCGCTTCTCGATGAAGGCCATGATGCGGTTGATCGCGAAGGCCGACACGATGTACAGCGCCGTGACCGCCATGTACACCTCGATGCCGTGCGCCGTCTCCTCGCCGACCTGCTGCGCGTAGAAGGTCAGCTCGGTGATCGACACCGCGAACGCCACCGAGGAATTCTTGAAGATGTTCATCGCCTCGCTGGTGAGCGGGGGGATGATGATGCGGAAGGCCATGGGCAGCAGGACGTAGCGGTAGTACTGCACCGTGGTGAAGCCCATCGCCATGCCGGCGTAGCGCTGGCCGCGCGGCAGCGCCTGCACGCCCGCGCGCACCTGCTCCGCGATGCGCGCCGAGGTGAAGAGGCCCAGCCCCAGCACCACGAGTACCAGCTTGGGCGTATCGGCGAAGGCCGGGATCAGCACCGGCATGACGTGGTACCAGAGGAAGATCTGGACCAGCAGGGGGATGTTGCGGAACAACTCCACCCACCAGTTCCCGATGCGCGCGAGCACGGGACTGTCCGGAAGCGTGCGGATCGTGCCGACCAGCGCGCCGATGACCAGGGCCACGACCAGCGCCAGCGCCGAGACCTGCACCGTCTGGCCCCAGGCCTGCAGCAGCCAGTCCAGGTAGGTCTGCGTGCCCTTGGGCCCGCCGGTGCCGAAGCACCCCTTGACCACGGTCCGGTCGATCGTGTCCTGGCAGAAGATCTGCCAATCGAGCGCCATCCGCCCTCCTCGTTGTTCTCGAAGCACCGGCCGCTGCGCGCGGCCGGTGCGCCGCTCAGCTTCTTACTGGTTGTTGAAGGCTTCGGCCGGCTTGTCGTTCGGGTGCGCGACGAGATCGGTGAGGATCTTGCCCATCGGCAGGTTCACGCTGGTGTTCTTCGGCGGGATGGGCTGCATGAACCACTTGTTGTACAGCAGCTTGATCTCGCCGTCCTTCATCGCCTTGCGGATGTAGTCGTCGACTGCCTGCTTGAACTTGGGATCGTCCTTGCGGATCATCAGCGCGATCGGCTCCACGTTCAGGGTCTCGCCGACGATCTTGTACTCCTTGGGGCTCTGCGAACCCGCGATCAGGCCGGCCAGGATGTTGTCGTCCATCACGAACGCGTCGGCACGGCCGGACTCCAGCAGCAGGAAGCTGTCGGCGTGGTCCTTGCCGTAGACCTCCTTGAACTGGATGCCTTGCGCGCGCTTGTTCTTGCGCAGCAGGGCGACCGAGGTCGTGCCGGTGGTGGTGGCCACGGTCTTGCCGTTCAGGTCGGCCACGGACTTGATGTTCGAGTTCGCCTTCACCGCCGTGCGCACTTCGGTCACGTACGTGGTCAGCGCGAACGCGACGTCCTTCTCGCGGGCCTCGTTGTTCGTGGTGGAGCCGCACTCGATGTCCACGGTGCCGTTCTGCACCAGCGGGATGCGGTTGGCGGAGGTGACGGCGACGTACTCGACCGGCACGCCCGGGAAGATGGACTTCAGGATGCGCTGGCACAGCTCCACGTGGTAGCCCGTGTACTGGTTATTGCCCAGGGTGTAGGCCAGGGGCGCCGAGGATTCGCGCGTGCCCATCACCACCTTGCCGGCCGCCTTGACCTTGGCGATGGTGTCGTTCGGCTGCGCGAAGGCGCCGAACGCCACTGCGGTCAGGGCGGCAGCCAGCAGCAATTTCTTTTTCATTCCAATCTCCTGGGAGGTGCGTTTAAACAGAGGCAAGCCGAAATTCTAGGCGCGACGGCGCGCCCCGCCGCTTGCCGCGGGTGGCGGAAGCTTAGGGCCTGCGGGAACACCCGGTAAGCAGGGTTTGTGCCCGGTGCATACGGTGCAGCGCCGGCACCGTCAGGGTTTCGGCAGTGTTCCATCCTGCGCGGCCTGCCCCAGGTAGCCCCAGAGCGCCTGCGCCGTGCCCTTGGCCGGCTGCTTGCCCGAAGGCCGTGCGCGATACGCACGCACTTCCATCGTGATCGCCAGCGGCGGCAGGTCCGCCGGCCAGGCGCCGGCGAGCGCGCCCGCACGCAGCTCCTTCTGCACGGCGCTGTGCGGCAGGAAGGCGACGCCGTGCCCTTCGGTTGCCATGGCCTTGAGGCCTTCGGCCATGTCGGTCTCGTACACGCGGTCGAGGTGGATGGCGGTGCCGGACTGCTTCAACAGCAAGTCCGTCAGCTGCCCGAGGTAGGCGCCCGGCGCGTATCCCAGGTAAGGCAGCGGCTGCGCGGGGCGGCCCGGCAGCCGGAACAGGGGCTGGCCGTGCTCATCGGGGCGGCTGTACGGCGCCAGCGATTCGGAGCCCAGCGTGATCATCTCGTAGCGGTCGGCATCGAGCTGCAGCGGCTGCGACGGGTGGTGGTAGGCGATCAGCAGGTCGCAGCTGCCTTCGACCAGGCGCATGGCGGCGTCGTGCACGTTCAGCGCGATCAGGCGGCTCTTGAGGGGGCCGAAGCGTTCGCGCAGGCTGGACACCCAGGCCGGGAAGAAGGTGAAGGCCAGCGTGTGCGGCACCGCGAATTCGATGACGTCCTGCCCCGCGGACGCGTGGCCGCGCAGCATGGCGCGCGTGTTGTGCAGCGCCTGCAGCATCTCGATGGACTGCGCGTACAGCGTCTCGCCGGCGGGCGTCAGCCGGGTCGGATACGAGCTGCGATCCACGAGGTCCGTGCCGGCCCACGCCTCCAGCGCCTGGATGCGGCGCGAGAAGGCCGGCTGCGTCACGTGGCGCAACTGCGCCGAGCGGCTGAAGCTGCGCGTCTCGGCCAGGCTGACGAAGTCTTCCAGCCACTTGGTTTCCATGGCCGGGGATTATGGAGGGCGAAGCTGGGGTTCGCTGTCGCTCACCGCCAGCCTACCAATGCTCGTCCCAGCGAACCGTAGGCTGGCGGTGAGCGCAGCGAACCCCAGCTTGTCAGCGCAAGGGCGTACGCGCCAACCGACGCGCGTTCGCCGTCGCCTTGCGATGCACCGGCGCCAGGCCGCGCGCGAGCACTGCCTGCGTATCCACCAGCGGCACGCGCGCGCCTTGCAGCATCGCCATCCAGGCCTGCTGCATCGCCTGCGTCATGGCCCAGCCCATGGCGAACCAGGACTGCCAGAACGCGTGCGCCTTCTCCTGTGCCATGCCGTGGAACTCGCGGCGGTCGCGCGCATTGGGAACGGGACCGGCCAGCGCCATGCGCGTCAGGCGGTGCGCCATCACCTGCGGAACGGCGACCGCGAGTTCGGTGGCCTGGCGTGCCAGGGTGGTGGAGCGGGTACGTGTCATGCGGCCAGTATGGGTGCCGCGGCCGCCGAACCGTGTCGGCCGTCTTCGTCAATCCGCGGAGCCGACCGGCGGGCCTTTCAGTTCCACCGTATTCCCCTCCGGGTCGCTGAGGTACAGCGACGGGCCCTGCCCTTCGGCGCCGAAGCGCTGCGCCACCGGTCCGGGCTCGACACCGTGGGCGCGCAGGTGCGCTCCGATCGCATCCGCGTCCCAGGGATCCACGCGCAGGCAGAAGTGATCGAGGTTGCGCCCTTCGCGGCCCGGCGCGGCGCCGCCCGCCCGGCCCAGTTCGCTGTCGACCGGGATGAGGTCGATGAGCCCGCGGCCGGCGCGCAACTGCACCAGACGGATCTTCTCGTCGATGCGGTGCACCGGGCAGCCCAGCACCTCGCCATAGAAGCGAATCATCGCGTCCACGTCACGGACGCGCAGCACCAGGTGGTCGATCTCGCGGATGCGCAGCATGCGCCCATTGTGGACCGGCTGCCTCAGAACTGCACGAGCTTTGCCTCGACCGCTGCGCCCGCAATGCGCAGCTCGCCGGCCGAGATCGGGAGCTTGAAGCGCCGAGGCCCGGCGCTGCCCGGATTCACGTACAGCACGCCCTCGCGCTCCGCCACGCTGGGCTTGTGCGAGTGGCCGCAGATCACCACGCGTGCGTCCTCTGGCAGCACGAGATCCTTGAGGTCGTGGACTACGTGGATCGCGATGCCGCCCAGGCGCACCGTCACCTGGTCCGGCAGCGCGCCGGCCCAGGCACCGTGGTCGTTGTTGCCGCGCACGGCGGTGAGCGGCGCAAGCGCACGCAGCGCCTGCAGCACGGCGTCGCCACAGATGTCGCCGCCGTGCACGATGTGGTCGCTGCCGCGCAGGTACTCGAGCACCTCCGGCCGCAGCAGGTTGTGCGTGTCGGAGACGACGCCGATGCGCAGCGCTTCAGCCTTCGTCGACCGCGAGGGCATGCGCGATGCGCTGGCGGGCGGCGGCGAGCCGCTCCGGGTGGGTCTTCTTCAATCGGGCCAGCAGGCTGTCGATCTGCTCCAGCACGTCGATCGCATCGCGCTCCTTGACGTCCTCGATACGCGCCTGGATCTCGCGCAGGCGCTGCAGCGACTTGCGGCCCTGAGCCGTCTTCGGTGGCGCCTGTGTCGCGAGGTCGGCCAGCACCTCGGTGATCAGGCCCAGCTGCCGCCCATACGTCGCGACTTCGAAGGCCTTGCGCTCGATCACGGGATCGCCCGAGGCCGGCGCGATGCCGGCGAAGAACCAGTTGGTGTCGGGCCGGATGTCCTGCGCCACGGCCCCACCGAAGGGCATCGTGAGCTGCGGGGCCCAGAAGAAGAACCAGGGGACCATGCGAACCTCCCTCGTCGAGGCGACAAGCGTACCGGTTTCGCTGTCCGTGGCAAGCCGCTACTCGTCGGGGATCAGCCGCTTGCCCAGCGGCACGGAGTCGTCCTGCGCGTAGCCGAGCTTGCGGTAGAACGCCCGCACCTGCTCGTTGGCGCTGCGCACCAGCAGGCTCACCTTGGGGCAGCCGCGCACCAGCATCTCCTCCTCGACGCGCCGCACCAGCAGCGTGCCCAGGCCTTGCCTCTGGTGCGCGGGAGCTACCGCCAGGTAATACATCCACGCGCGATGCCCGTCGTAGCCCGCCATCACGGTGGCGACCACGCGGCCATCCAGTTCGCCGACCAGGAACATCTCGCGCTGCACGATGCGCTTGCGCGCGATGTCCTTGTGCGGATCGTTCCAGGGCCGCGTGAGGCCGCACGCGCGCCACAGGGCGACCACCGCTGGTTCGTCGTCGTCGCGGAACGGGCGGATCTGCATCGGCTACATCCCGATCACTTCCGCGAAGCGCTCGCCCTCGGCGCTCTGCTGCAGGGCCCACATGTCGGCGTAGCGGCCGCTCCGCGCCAGCAACTGCTGGTGGGTGCCGCGTTCGACGATGCGGCCTGCCTCCATCACCAGGATCTCGTGCGCGTCCACCACGGTGGAGAGCCGGTGCGCGATCACCAGCGCGGTCTTGTTCTGCGCTGCGCTCTTCAGCTCCGCCTGGATGGCGCGTTCGTTGGCGCTGTCCAGCGCCGACGTCGCTTCGTCGAAGATCAGGATGGGCGGATCCTTCAGCAGCGTGCGCGCGATGGCCACGCGCTGCTTCTCGCCGCCGGAAAGCTTCAGGCCCCGCTCGCCCACCATGGTGCCGTAGCCCTTGGGCGTGGAGGCGATGAAATCGTGGATGCGCGCGGCGCGCGCGGCCTCCTCCACCTCGGCGCGCGAAGCGCCCGGGCGGCCATAGGCGATGTTGTATTCCACCGTGTCGTTGAACAGCACCGTGTCCTGCGGCACGATGCCGATCGCCTGCCGCACGCTGGCCTGCGTCACCTCGCGCACGTCCTGGCCGGCGATGGTGATGCGGCCCTGCTGCACGTCGTAGAAGCGGTACAGCAGCCGCGCCAGCGTGGACTTGCCCGAGCCCGAGGGCCCGACCACCGCCACGGTCTTGCCGGCCGGAATCTCGAAGCTCACGTCGTGCAGGATGGTGCGCGCCGGCTCGTAGGCGAAGGTGACGTGCTCGAAGCGCACGGTCCATCCTCCTGCACCCTCTCCCCTGCGGTAAGGGCCGGGCTCCCCTCTTCCTCCCTCCCCCCCTGGGGGAGGGTTGGGGTGGGGGCGCGCGCCCAAGGGCAGCGCCCCCGGCTTGTCCGCCACCTCGCGCTCCTTCTCCATCAGCGTGAACATCTTGTCCAGGTCGGTGAGGCTCTGCTTGATCTCGCGGTACAGCACGCCCAGGAAGTTCAGCGGGATGTACAGCTGGATCATGTAGGCGTTGATCATCACCAGGTCGCCCAGCGTCATGCGCCCTTCGACCACGCCGGTGGTCGCGCGCCACAGCATCGCGACCAGCCCGATCGCGATGATCAGCTGCTGGCCCGTGTTCAGCATCGAAAGCGTCGTCTGCGCCTTCAGGCGGGCGATGCGCAGGCGCTTGAGGCTCTCGTCGTAACGATTCGCCTCGAACTCCTCGTTGTTGAAGTACTTGACCGTCTCGTAGTTCAGCAGCGAGTCGACCGCCTTGGTGTGGGCGGCCGAATCGAACTCGTTGGCCTCGCGCCGGTACTTGGTGCGCCACTCGGTGATGGTGACCGTGAAGACGATGTACACGACCAGCGCGGCGATGGTGATCCAGGCGAACCAGACATCGAACTTCACGGCCAGGATGGTCAGCACCATCGTGACCTCGATCAGCGTCGGCACGATGCTGTAGAGCGAATACGAGATCAGCGACTCGATGCCGCGCACGCCCCGCTCGATGTCGCGCGTCATGCCCCCGGTCTGGCGCTCGAGATGGAAGCGCAGCGACAGCGCATGCAGGTGCCGGAAGGTCTGCAAGGCGATGCTGCGCGCCGCGCCCTGCGTCGCTTTCGAGAACACGAGGTCGCGCAGTTCGGTGAACAGCGACGTGGACAGGCGCAGCAGCCCGTAGGCCACGAGCAGCCCGACCGGCACGACGAGGAGCGCCGCCGGGTCGGTCTTCTTGATGTCCATCGCGTCGATGAGGTGCTTCAGCAGCAGCGGCACGCCCACGTTCGCCAGCTTGGCGCCCACCATGAACAGCAGCGCGCCCAGGGCGCGCCACTTGTAGTCCCAGAGATAGGGGAACAGGCGCTTGAGCGTGCTCCAGTCGGAGCGCGACTGCGCCGCGCCGCCGGCGGGAAGGGGGAGGGAGGAGGAACTCAGTTCGCCGCTGCGGCGCATGGGGGACAATCCGTTCGGTTCTTTCCGGAGATTGTGCCCATGTCCGCAAATCCAGGCGCGCCCCCCGCGCATCCCGCTCCGGCGACCCCGCCTTCCAACAAGGAACTGGTGCTGAAGGTGATCCCCATGCCGGCGGACACCAACGGCAACGGCGACATCTTCGGCGGCTGGGTGATGGCGCAGGTGGACCTCGCCGGCTCGGTGCTGCCGGCGCGCATCATCCGCGGTCGCATGGCGACCGTGGCGGTGAAGGAATTCATCTTCAAGCAGCCGGTGCGCGTGGGCGACATCCTCAGCTTCTACTCTTCGGTCACTCGCATTGGCCGGACCTCGATCACCGTGGACGTGGAAGTCTTCGCCGAACGCTTCCGCGAGCAAGGCGCATTCGTCAAGGTGACCGAAGCGCTGGTGACCTACGTGGCGATCGACGACAACGGCAAGCCGCAGGCGATTCCGCGTTGATCGGGCAGTGAAGACAAACAACCGGACGCAGAGGACGCAAAGGTTACGCAGAGGACGCAAAAGGACATCCAATTAAAAAAGGGAAGTCCATCTGCGTCCTTTCGCTCTTTTGCGACCTCTGCGTCCGGTGGTCCGCTCCTGCCTTCTTCAGAACTTGCCGTGCCGTCCCTCGCCCTGCGCGAAGCGGGCCGCGCCTTCCAGCGCATCGGGGATGCGGGGCTTGCTGCGTTGCCATTCGGCGTGCAGCGCCTCGGGCAGCGGCTTGCCCCATTGCTCGTAGGCATTGCGGCGATCGGCGCGCATCGTCTCCTGCGGGAAGCGGGCTAGCTGCTCGGCCAGCGCGATCGCTGCGTCGCGCGCCTGGCCGCGCGGGACGACGCGGTTGGCCAGGCCCATCTGCAGCGCCTCGGCGGCTTCCACCTTGCGGCCGGTGAGGATCAGGTCCATCGCGTGGCCCATGCCGATGAGCCGCGGCAGGCGCACGGTGCCGCCGTCGATCAGGGGCACGCCGAAGCGGCGGCAGTACACGCCGAAGTAGGCATCCTCCTCCAGCACGCGCAGGTCGCACCACAGCGCCAGCTCCATGCCGCCGGCGACGGCGGCGCCGCTGACGGCTGCAATCACGGGCTTGTCCAGCAACAGCCGCGAGGGTCCCATTGGAGCCAGCGCCCTCGCGTCCGCGGCATCGAAGTCGAGGTCCGCGAGCACGCCGGCCCCGCCCGGCTGCTGCGCCATGCGCGCACCGAACTGCAGGTCCCACCCGGCGCAGAAATGCCCATTCGCGCCGTGGAACACGGCCACGCGCGCCTCCGGATCCTCGTCGAAGGCCACGAAGGCGGCGTGGAGGCGCCGCGCCGTGTCGGCGTCCACCGCATTGCGGACGTCGGCGCGATCCAGCGTGACGATGGTGACGGCGCCCTGCTGCTCGATGCGAACGGAGTCTGGCTGCATCCGCGCATTACACCGCGGCAGCGGCGCGCGCGCACGTAGCGGAAACGTGCGCTGATCCCCGCCGCCTGGCGCCGCTACAAGCCGAGACAAGCAGCCCCCGGGCGGCGGGTTTGTTGATACGCTCGTCCGGATGAGTGCGCCCAACCCGCTGCAGAACCCCGACCTGGAGTCGAAGTCGCTGCTGTTCCTGGTGCTGGTGGCCACGGTGCTGTTCGTGCTCATCCTGTGGCCCTTCTTCGGCGCGGTGTGCTGGTCCGTGTTCATCGCCATCGTGTTCTGGCCGATGCACCAGCGCTTCCTGCGCGGCAGCCATGGGCGGCGCAACATGGCGGCGGCCGCCTCACTCACCGTCGTGCTGCTGATCGTGATCCTGCCGCTGGCGACGCTCGCGTCGTCGATCACGCAGGAAGCCTCCCTGCTGGTCGACGCCATGCGCACCGGCAAGTTCCAGCTGGGGACCTACTTCGACCAGGCGATCGCGAGCCTGCCGGAGTGGCTGCGCAACCTCCTGCACCGCTTCGGCATCGCAGATCTCAGCCTGGTGCAGCAGAAGATCATGGCGGTGCTGGGCAACAGCGGCCACGCCCTCACCACGCGCGTGGTCGGCATCGGGCAGGTGACCATGGACTTCATCGTCGCGTTCTTCGTGATGCTGTACATGCTGTTCTTCCTGTTCCGCGACGGTGACCGGCTCTCGCAGTCGGTGGCGCGGTCGATCCCGCTGCATCCGCAGCACACGCGCCGGCTGCTGACGCAGTTCGCGACGGTGGTGCGGGCAACGGTGAAGGGCAACATCGCCGTGGCGCTGGTGCAAGGCGCCCTGGGCGCCCTGGCCTTCTGGTTCCTGGGACTGGCAGGCGCGGTGCTGTGGGGCGCCGTGATGGCGCTGCTGTCGCTGCTGCCCGCGGTCGGGGCCGCCATGGTGTGGGGCCCCGTCGCGCTGTACTACTTCTTCACCGGCGCGTTGATCAAGGGAGTCGGGCTGGTGGTCTGGGGCACCGTCGTGATCGGCCTGATCGACAACTTCCTGCGTCCGGTGCTGGTCGGCAAGGACACGCGCATGCCGGACTACCTGGTGCTGGTGGCCACGCTCGGCGGCATCGTGGTGTTCGGGCTCAACGGCTTCGTCATCGGCCCGGTGATCGCGGCGGTCTTCCTCGTCAGCTGGGAGATGCTGGCCTCGGTGCGGCAGCAGCCCAGCGTGCCGCCGGGCGGCTGAACGCCGCGACTCAGCTGCCGCTGCCGAGGCCCCCCATCGCGAACACGGAGGTGGGGATGCGCCCGGCGAGCTGTTCAGCCGTCTCGGACATCCAGCTGCGCTTGCGCAGCTCCTCGACCTTGGCCTTGCGTTCTTCGGCGAGCTCTTTCGCGCTGAGGTCGGCGGCGTCTTCGATGACGATCAGGAATTCCTCGGGATCGATGGCCTGTACTGCGGGGATATTGGGCATGGCCGCGATTGTGCTTCAAGAGGGCGCATTTCCGACGCCCAGGGGCGCGAGTGAGAGCGCCGCGTGGGGTCATCCCACCGCCGGCCGCCGAGTCGTTGTAGCGAGTGCCAGGCGCGATCCACAGCAGCATCGCCGCGGAAGCCGGCGGGAGCCTGCAGGGCGCGGCCCTATCCCGCGGGAACCGGCAGCACCTCCATCACCTCGACGCCCTCGCCCGGGAAGATCGTGAAGTGAGGATGGTCCAGGAACAGGCGGGCAGCAGCGTCCTGCGATTCCGCTTGAACCACCGTGAAGCCGGCGAGGTTGTTACGAATGTCGCTCACGCCGGACTTGCCGACCAGCTTGGTGCGGCTGAGGGGGCCGCCCATTTCGACGATAGCTGCCTGGTTGTCGGCCGCCCACTTCTTCCAGGCGGTGATGCCTTGCGACTCGCGTTGGCGGCGCTCCGGCTCGGAGAGCTTTTCCCATTGCGACATCGCGTCCGGGGAACCGGTGAAGACTGCGAGAAATCGCTTCATGCTGACCTCCTTCGACCTGGGGTGCCCAGTCTACTGCCGAAGGGCCGATTCGCTCGGGCGCTCGCAAGCCCCTGCCGTCGTCAAAGCAAATCCGGATTCGCCCGCCACACCGCCCAGGTCAGCACTGACGCGAAGCCGACCCACAGCACGTACGGAACCAACAGCAAGCCGGCCACGCGGCTGATGCGCGCGAACGCGACGGCCGTCCACGCGACCAGTACCAGCAGCAGCGCCACCTCCGCCGCCGCCAGCGCGCCGCGGTCCCAGTTGAAGAACAGCCGCGACCACAGCGCATTCGCTGCGAGCTATCAGTGACCCGTGTCCGCCCGCTGGGGCGGCGGCCAAGCGTCCGGGCGGATTGCCAGGAGTATGGCAACCAGGCCGGCCACGCCCAGGCCCAGGTCCGGGGCCACGTCCAGCAGGAACGCTGCCTGGACGCCGATGGCGCACCACGCGATCGGCGCGACGAACACCCACCGCGCCACGCGGCCGCGCGCCAGCGCCAGCATGCCCACGGTGAAGATCGTCGTCGGGCACGGAAGGCCGAAGGTCGGCAGATGCGGATACGCGTGACCTGACAGCGACGACCAGATCGGATACGCGACCAAGGCATAGAGCACCAGCGCGAGTCCCAGCACGGTGCGTGCGTCGCGCTGCAATCGGAACACGGAGGCGCCGCGCACCGCGCCGAACCACAGGAAAGCCAGCGCGCCCAGCAGGAACAGGACGCCGAACGCGTAGGCAGCGGGATTGATCTGCGCAAAGAACGCGAACTGGTACGTGACAGCGATCCAGGCCCAGAGCAAGGCCAGGATGGACCAGCCCACCTGCGATGCCCAGCGCTTGTCCACGCAGGCCAGCACAAGTGCGCAGACGCCGGCGGCACCCAGCGCAAGCTGCGAGGGCCAGACGGCTTCGTTGTACGACTGGATGACGTCGAAGAACTGCGCGGTGGTGAATGGAAGGCGCATCGGCCGGTCCTCGTGCTCGCGTGGGCAGCAGGCTAGGTTCGGTTCCAACCTCTGCAAAAGGCGGCAGCGCCTGCTTCACGCCGGACCAGCCCTACGCGTCCAGTTGGCTCGCCTGGCGCGACAGCGTGCCGAGTACACCGCCTCGAACTGTTGCACGGCGCTGGCGACCGCGGGGGTTGTTCATACGGATTGCGACAGCCGAATCGTGCCCCAGACGAGGACGGCCAGCAGGGCCACGTTGATCAATAGCGCGGTACCGTGCATCCGCCTGAAGCGTCGGATCGGCTCCGCATCGCTGCCCTCGATGCGTGCGCCGACCTCCTCCATCGCGTCGAGGAAGTGTTTACGAAGAACCGTCACCAGGATGGCGATGCCCACCGCGCCGATCGCGAAGGCGACGCGTCCCCACAGCGCATAGCTCAGGGCCGCTCCCACGGCTGCCCAGAACGTGACCTTGTAGTAGACGTTGAAGAATGACCGCACGAACCGCGCATCGAGTGGCACATCGTGTTTGAGTACGAGCAGCGGCAGGCCGCCCAGCAGGAAGTACGCGGTGAAGACCAGCAAGGCCACCGTGAAGATGAAGGCACCATACATTCCCCACGTCATCGCGTTGGCTCCCGGGTGGGCGCGAGAACGTCCCTGCCGACTGCTCTGTTCGACCGCAACTCACGCAGCGTGTGCATGGAACTTCACCCCGAGAGCCCGCACCACCTTGAGCACCGTGGCAAAGCTGGGATTTCCGTTCTCGCTGAGCGCCTTGTAGAGGCTCTCTCGGCTCAGGCCTGCGTCTCTTGCGACCTGGCTCATTCCTTTGGCCCGCGCAATGTCGCCAAGGGCACGCGCAATCCCGGCTGCGTCCTCGGGAGCCTCTTCCAGCCAGGCATCCAGATATGCCGCCATTTCTTCCGGCGTTCGCAGTTGCTCCGCGACGTCGTACGCGATCGTCTTCGTCCGCGCGGTCGCGGAGTCCTTCGTCTTTGCTGCCCTTGCCATCGCTACTCCTGCAAGCCCTTCGCAAGGCAGAGCGCTGCCTCAATGTCCTTCTGCTGCGTCGATTTGTCGCCGCCGGCAAGGAGGACATCAGCACTCCCCTGCGCTCGGTGTAATACACCCGATGCCCAGGTCCGAAGTCAATCTTCAGTTCACTCACACCCCCGGTCAGCACTCTGTACTGGCCAGGATTTCCATGGACCAGCCTATCCACCCGCACCTGGATCCGCGCGCGGCCGACCCGGTCTCTCAGAGAGTTGATCCAGTCTCGGTA
Source organism: Ramlibacter ginsenosidimutans (assembly GCF_016654015.1). GTDB lineage: Bacteria > Pseudomonadota > Gammaproteobacteria > Burkholderiales > Burkholderiaceae_C > Ramlibacter > Ramlibacter ginsenosidimutans. Next base: position 60,244 of record NZ_JAEPWM010000001.1, read on the forward strand.
GACCTCGGTCATCTCCACGCGCATGGGTTAACTGTATCCCATGGACTACAAGCGCGTCAAGCTCAGAGGCTGGCTGACTTTGCGGTTGAACGCAAGAGTGACCGGCACGGTGACTGGCGAATTCACTTGCGCCAGCTCAAGGCGCTCCCGCGTGCGCGGCGCATTCTTGGTACATCTTCCCGTTGGAGACCGACCGTGACGCAGACCCAGGAGCATCCGCACCCGGATGAATCCCTGCTGCCTCTCCCGCAGCGGTCCGGCTCTGCGCGCGCGCCCAGGACCGGGACACTCCGTGCCGCTGCCCCGACCGCCATCTCCCTCGAGCAGGTCTCGAACATGCTGTGGGCGGGCTTCGGACTGAACCGCCGCGGCAGCGGCGGCCGCGCCGTCCCCAGTTGCCGCGGCGTGCGGGAAGTGGAGGCCTATGTCTGCCTGCCCGATGGCTGCTACCGGTACGACGCTTGCGACCACGCGCTGGTGCTGGTCAGCGCCCACGACGCGCGCCCCTGGACCGGATCCCGCGGCACGGAGCCGGGCCCTGCGATCGCCCTGGTCTACGTCACGGGCGCTGGCGACGAGGCCGACACCTGGGAAGAAACGGGCCACATCCCCGGCGCGGACGTGGCGACCGTCGCCGGCAAGGTCGCTGCCTGTTCGACCGCTTCCGGGCTGGTCGCGCGAGGGGAGGAATGGTTCCACCCGCAGCTCGCGCACCTGCTCGGGCTGCGCGCCCGGCAACGCATCGCGCTCACGCAGACGGTCACCGCATCGCCGAAACCCAGCCACTGAAGGAGGCGCACTCGATCCACCTGCTGGACCCATGCCGCTCACAGGAGCTTGAAGGAAATAGCCATGTCGAACTTCACCTCTCCGGCCGCGGCCGCTCGCGGCCCCGGGCGTTCCACGCGGAGCCGCCAGAAGGCGCTGCGCTGGGCCACGTTGACGGTGCTGCTCCTGTTGGCAGCCGCAGCGGCCGGCGGCACCTAGCCGTCGCCGTTCGAGGGCTTGTTCGCGCGAACGAGGTTCAAGAGGTGACGGCTGCCTCGCTCCGCCCCATCGTCGCGTCCAGCAGCCGACGGACCTCCTCCAGCGGCCGCGTGTTCAGGACGTGCCGCGCTTCCAGCCATCCCCGGCGGGCCTGTCCCACGCCCCAGTCGAGGTGGCCGAATTCGAGGAGTCCGTGCGCATCGCTCGCGATGCTGACCAGCACGCCGATGTCGCGTGCCATGCGGCAGGCATGGTCGTCCAGGTCGAGCCGGGTCGGCTGTCCGTTCAGTTCCATGAAGCAGCCGCGTTCGCGCGCATGCCGCAACACGCGCTCGAGGTCGAACGCGCAGGGCTCCCGTTCGCCGAGCAGGCGCGCGGCGGGATGGGCCAGGATGCTGAAGTACGGATGGTCCATGGCACGCAGCAGCCGCGCGGTCTGCTGGTCGGCCGGCAAGTCGAAGCGCTCGTGCACGGCACCCACCACCAGGTCCAGCCGCTGCAGGATCGCGCCCGGCAGGTCCAGCTTGCCATCCTTCAGGATGTCGACCTCGACGCCCTTGAGCAGCGTGATGCCCGAAAGTTGCTCGTTCATCGCGTCGATCAGGTCGATCTGGCGGGCCAGCCGTCCGGCATCCAGGCCGTGCGCGATGGCCAGGCGACGGGAATGGTCCGTGACGGCGATATAGGACAGGCCGCGGGCCGCAGCCGCCTCCGCCATGACGCGCAGGCTGTCGCGGCCGTCGCTGTCGCTCGTGTGGACATGCAAGTCTCCGCGCAGCTCCTGCAGGCGCACCAGATGCGGCAGGCGGTCGGCACGCGCCGCATCGAGTTCGCCGCTGTCCTCTCGCAGTTCGGGATCGATCCACGGCAGTCCGAGCGCGCGGTAGACGGACTCCTCGGTGTCACCCGCCACCCTGTGCGCGCCCTGGAACAGGCCGTATTCGTTCAGCTTGAGTCCCGCCTCCTGCGCGAGCCGGCGCAGCGCGATGTTGTGCGGCTTCGAGCCTGTGAAGTACAGCAGCGCCGCGCCGAAGCTCGCCTGCGGCACCACCCGCAAGTCCACCTGCACACCGCCTTGCAGCACGATGCTGGCCCGGGTGCTGCCCTTGGCCAGCACACGCTGCACGCCGTTGCCTCCAGCGAAGCGCTCCATCACCGGCGATCCCCTGCCGGCGCTCACCAGCAGGTCGATGTCGCCGACCGTGTCGCGCCGACGGCGCAGGCTGCCGGCGACGGCTGCCTGCTGCACGCCGGCCACGGTTTGCAGTTCGGCCAGCAGCGCCGCGGCCATCGGCGCCGCCGTCGCGAGCGGCACGCGCCGCTGCGTCTTCAGGAGGGCGATGATGGCGTCGAGGATGCGACGCTCGGCGTCGCGGCTGAAGCCGCGCACGCCGCGGATGCGCCCCTGTTCCGCCGCGGCCTGCAGGTCGGCCAGGCACTGCACGCCCAGGGCTCCACGCAGCGCCTGCACGCGCCGGGGGCCGATGCCGGGGAGCCGCAGCAACTCCGTGATCCCTTCTGGCAGTTCCTTGCGCAACGCATCGAGCTGGACGCAGCTGCCGGTGGCGACGATCTCCGCGATCTTGCCGGCGAGGTCCTTGCCGATCCCGGGCAGGTCATCGAGGTCTTCGCCGGCCGCGATCATTTCCTTCGCGCTGCGCCCGAGGCCGGCCAGCGTGCGCGCGGCATTGCGGTAAGCCCGCACGCGAAATGCGTTGCCACCCTGCACCTCCAGCAGGTCGGCGATCTCGTCGAAGACGGCCGCGGCGGCAGCATTGGAATAGGCCATGCGGCTCGTTCCTTTCGTCGAAAGAGAACCGTAGGCCGTGGCCGCTGCAGCAAGTTGACGTGCATCAACCGCGTGGCATGGGGCGTTTCCAGAATGAAGAACGATGGATGACTTCTGGCTCGCCCTGCGCCTGCTGCTGTTGCTGACCGTGGCCAACAACGGGCCCATCGCGGCCAAGTTGCTGCTGCGAGCGCGATGGGATCGGCCGATCGATGGCGGTGTACTGTTCCGTGACGGCCGTCCTTTGCTCGGTCATTCCAAGACCTGGCGAGGCCTGGCCTCCGCCGTGCTGCTGTCGGCGCTGCTCGCGCCCGTCCTTGGCTTCAGCGCCGCCATCGGTGCGCTCACCGGCGCACTGAGCATGGTCGGGGATGCGCTGGCCAGTTTCACCAAGCGCCGGCTGGGCGTGCCCACTAGCGGCCGCTCGTTCGGCCTCGATCAACTGCCCGAGGCCGTCCTGCCTTTGCTGGTGCTGCATGAACCGCTGCAGCTGTCGTGGCCGCTGATCACGGGCGTGGCAGTCGCATTCCTCCTGCTGGAAACGCCGGCGGCGCGGCTGGCACATCGGTTGGGATGGCGGGATACGCCGCACTGAAGGATGGGCAAGGTGATCCTCGCGCGAGCGCAGTGGCACATCGCTGAAGATGAGCGTCGCATCCATGAAGGCGAACAGGACCGTGATATGCGCGGGAACGCCCAACCGCGCGGACTCGTCGTAAAGCATCCGGAGTTCGCGAACGCACTCCTCCGCTTCCGGCGCCTTCACGATGAAGGCAGAGGATCCCACTGAGGGCTAAGGTCGGAACTGACCCGCACGCACCGACCGCGCGCCGCGAGGTGCACGATCTCCTGCGCGCCTCGCGGTGCGCTGCCGGCGCGGGTCCGCGTCGACCGACCTGTTGGACATCGAAGCGTCAGAGTTCATGCGAGTACACGATGAAGCCGAGATGCTTGGCCATCCTGTCATAGAGCGCGCGACCAGCAACGTTGGTCGTCTGCGTGGTCCAGTAGACGCGCGAACTCCCGGCCTCTTTCGCGGTGTCCAGCACCTGCTGAATGAGCGCGCGCCCGACTCCCCGGCCACGGCATGCCTCGTCGGTGAACAGGTCCTGCAGGTAGCAGACGTCAGCAAGACGCGTCGTGCTGCGATGAAACAGGAAGTGCACGATGCCGACGACCCTGCCGTCCAGTTCGGCTACGAACGCGTGCACCGACTCGGCGGCATCAAAGAACCGCTCCCATGTCTGTTCCGTCACACGCTCGTCCAGGGCGGTGGCTCCGCTGCGTCCGTAGAACGCGTTGTAGCCATCCCAGAGTGGACGCCATTGCGGGTAGTCATCGTGCCGGATGGGTCTGACGAGTGGAGGAGTCACTGTGCTTGTTCGCATGATTAACGCAGAAACGAGCGGCGGACAGTAGGCGGCGCCAGCGTGCGGCGAGAACGTCCGTATCGGCTGCCAAGGTTAACTAACACCACCAAGGAGAACCGCCTGACGGGGACGACCACCATCACGGGATTCTCCGCACGTCACCGTGGCCTGGAGTCGCGTTTTCGTGAAAGAGATCGAACAGGTACTGCTCCAACTCAGCATCCTCAATGAAGTCGGGAATCACGAAGCCCGCCGGCAACTGCTTTCCATCGGCTCCGACGGCATAAGCCTGCCACAGTTCGCCCTCGCGTCGAACGAGGAATATCCGACCAAAGACGTTGAAGCGCAGTGCGTCCATGCGCGGTCTAACGTGAGGGTGACCGGCACGTTGCGGCAAGGGGCCGCGCGGTGCAAGATTTCCAACGGCATTGTGCGGCCTCTTGCCGCAACGTGTCCGAATCGACCGACCTGTTATTCCTCACGCGCCGCTACTCGCCAGCAACCGCCAGCAATGCCTTGGGATTCTTGCGGGCGATGGCGAGAAGCGTGCGAGCAGCCCCGCTCGGCTGCTTACGGCCTTGCTCCCAGCCCTGAATGGTGCGCACGGAAACTCCAAGCAGCTTGGCGAATTGCGACTGTGAGAGTCCGGTGCGCTCACGGGCCTCGATTGCGGGGGAAGAAACCACCTGGGTCTTCCCGGCCTTCATCTGCTGCACTGAATCAAGCAATTCGACTGCCAAGTCGCGCTTGGATTCGTATGCGCGCAATTGCGCTTCGGACAGGGGTTTACTCTTCGAGGGCACGGCGGATCTCCCAGCGAACACTCCGAGGAGCGCTAGTGCGAACGTGAGCTTCCGCATCCGTCTAACGTCGGAGTTGCCCGGCATGCAACGGCATTGCGCCGCCGGGCGTATGCTCACCGGCACGCTTCGCGGCGCTATGCGGTTGCGTGTCCGCGTCGAACGACCTGTCAGGGCTCACGACCGCGGCACTCCCTGGGGATCTCGACAGCCCTCAGCGGCCTTCCTGATGCGAGGATCTTCCGGCTCGTCACCGAGGCGACCAAGAAGGATGAAGCGATCAGCTCTCTCGCCGGGCAATTGCAGCCGGAGCACCAACTCCGAAGATCCGATGAAGAAGTGAAATGGGTCGGAGGGCACGAACTTCGCCAGTTCAGGCTCGTCGGCATAGCGACCGAGAATGACACGCCCCTTGTAGAGGGTCATGTGTCCGCCCGCCAGCGTTCCGCGATAGAGGCGGATGCCGGATATCTCCTCGTTCATTCCGTTGACTCGAAGAGCACAAACGGATGAACCATTCGGCAAGACGTACCAGTTCTCACCAAAAGAAGGTCGGCTTCCGTTGATGGTCAATGGCGATTCGCTCGCTCCCCACCACCCTTCCGGCGATGCGGCAGCGTGAGAATTGTTCGCGGCGCTGAAAACGCTGAACAAAACGACTGCTGGGAATCGGCGGAACATCGTGCGCCCTAACGTAGAGGTGCCGGGCCACGAACAGGAGCGAGCGCAGCTCGCGGACGCCGGTGGGCGTCCGTGTCGACCGCAAGGTTAGATCGTGACACGAGAGGTCTACGCATTCGCTGCCTTCACCAAAGGAAGGCCTGCGCTCGCCCAACCTTCGACGCCACTCTTGAGGTTTTGGACGTACTTGAACCCGTTCCGGACAAGGATGTCCGTGGCTTCGGGGCCGCTGCTGTGGCCGTCATTGCAATAGACCACGATCTGACGCTCTTTCGCCTGACTCAATGCAAGCGGGATGCTCGTCCGAAGTGCGACCAACGGAATAAGCATTGCGCCTGGCAGATGCCGATAGTCGAACGGATCCTGGCCTCTAACGTCAACTGCAAGCGCCCCAGCATCGAGGAGCGCTTTAGCTTTCGCAACATCGACTTCCGGCACGCTGAAGCGCGTCGAGCGGCTGGATTGGCCCGTCGCGACCCAAACAACCCCGACAAGTCCCAAGCCGATCACTGCCAAAGCGTCTCGCCTTCCCGCCACTCTGGACATAGCGTCTCCCTCAATGAAGCGATCTAGCGTGAAGATGACCGGCACGTTGTGGCAAGGGGCTGCACGGTGCACGATCTCCGACGCCGCGGTGCAGCCCCTTGACGCAACGTGCCCAAGTCGACCGACCTGTCAGGCATCAACTCCACGTGCCTCGAACTCAATTCCCCCAATGTGCTTGTATAGCAAGTTGTACACCGCGCATCCAATAGCGACGCTGATATAGCCCGCCACCAGGTACAGCACCGGCATTACAAGCAAGATCAATGTTGGAGGTCTGGCTTCCGGCGGTGCGCTCGCAAATGCGATCAGCATCATCGGAACCATGAATACCAGCGAGCTCACCAAGGCAAGCACTGAAAAGACCTTTCCGTTCTGGTGCGGCGAGAACCGCGCGATCTGCTGTTTCATTCGAAGGCGCCTCCCCACGCCTGCGACGATTGTCTGATCGAAGTGCGCGAGCGCCAAGCTCCCTGTGACTTTGATGCCTAACGTGAAGGTGAGCGGCGACCAGCGGCAAAGCGGCGCGTGGCGCTCGATTTCCAACGGCACTACGCGACGCTGTGCCACTGGGTGTCGGTTGCGAACGAACTGTTAAATCTCGGGTCGCGCGATGAAAGCCTGCTTGCCATGGCGATCGAAGCCGGCACTTTCGTAGAACCGGAACGTTCCTTCATCCAGCCTGCCAGTTTGAAGCATCACCTTGTAGCAGCCCGCTGTGTGCAGATGCGCGTAAAGGCGAAGCAACTCGTCGAGATCGGATTCGCGAAGACGGCGGATTTCCATTTGCGCGGACTAACGTCGCTGTCAATGATGGGTTTGGCGGCAAGGCCGGGAACCGCAGTGCTTCCTATGTGTTCGCGCTTCCCCGACAGCCACGGGGCCAGGGCGTCACAAAGGTCTCGCCGCTCAAGTGGGAAGCCTCGACCCACTTGAGGTCGTACTCGGCGAGCGTCACGCCTCGCGGATCGCCCTCATCAACGCATCGAAGCGCTCGCCGCACAGCGCCCGCAGCCGCTCGACTTCCGCGATGGCGTGAGTCGGCTTGGCGGTCTGGCCGCGCAGGTACAGACCGATGGCGTCGGACAGCACCTGTTCCATGCGACGTAGTTCACTGTTGATCTCCTCCCAGTCGGTATGCAATCGCGCGATGTTGCCCTGCGGGCGGGAGGACGCATTCATGGCCGCCTCAGTCTATCGGCTGCTCGCTCGGCCGCAGGTAACGAGCCGTTGGCCAGCCGCCAGGCGGTCACCTCAGGTACACCAGCAACCCGACCACCGCCGCCGTGGCGAGCGCGACCAGCAGCACGGCGGCGCCGCCGGACTCGGCGATGCTGCGCGGGCGGCCCCGGTCGATCTGTTCCCACACCGGCTCGTCATCGGGCGGCGGGACGCTGCCGTAACGGCGCACGGGAATGTCGCTGCGGACGCCGATCCCGCAGCGCGCATGCGCGCCCGCGTCCTCGTGCGTGCCGCTCGCGCGGCCGGCCGCGTCCCGCACGCCGGCCGGTTCGCCCCAGCCCTCCGCCTGTGTCTGCATATCGATCCAGATTCCAGAACAAGCAGGCAGCGTAGCGAGCCGCCCGCGCCGGCGTCAAACCCCCGTTCGGGGTATGCCGCGGGGCGCCAGGGCGAGCACGGCCTTGCATCCGTAGATCACGATCGGCGGCGCATCGAGCTCGCCGATGAGCATTCCAGGAAGCCGCGCAGCAGGTGCGGCTGGCCTTCGAGCGCGAAGCAGCGACAGTGAAGCAACGGGCTGGCCAGCGCGTAAGCGAGCACCAGCACGAGCAGCCGGGGCGGCGTGATGCGAGGCCGCGTGCGGTCAGGAGTCCAGCAAGCCTGGCATGGTAGAGCAGTGATATTGCTACTTTTTGCTTCACAATTCCAGCGTGACCAGATCCACCCACAGCGCCAAGGCAAGGACGGGAGCCGACATCTACCTGCGCTTCCTGCAGTTGTCCGACGCCATCCGCGGCGTGTCCTCGCTGCCGCCGCTGGACCCGCTCGAGGAGCAGATCCTGGCCTGGGTGGCGCGTGCGACCCGCGCCGGCGAGCGGCTGTCGGTGCGCGACATGATGGCCAAGGAAGAACTCGGCGCGCCGGCCACCATCCACGGCCGGCTGAAGTCCATGCGCGAAAAGGGCTGGATCAGGCTCGCCGATACGGAGGACGCGCGCCGCAAGCAGGTGGAGCTCACCGACGACGCGCTGCGCTACTTCGCGCAACTGTCCCGTGCGCTTGTCAAGGCCGCCAAGGGCGCCTGAGCCTCAATCGGGCTTGCTGCCGGCCTGCGCGCGCAAGGGCGCGAGCAGGTGCTTCAGCCCGTTGTGGTCGATCTCGTGCATCAGCGCCAGCAGGCGGCCGAGCTCGCCCGATGGAAAACCTTCGCGGGCGAACCAGTTCAGGTAGTTGCCCGGCAGGTCGGCGATCAGCCGGCCCTGGTACTTGCCATAGGGCATCTCCACCTGCACGAGCCTGAGCAGCGGGTCGCTCATGGCGCCGCGCACCCCGGCCTGCCGGTGCCACCTGCGCGCCGAGTCACAGCGCGATCCAGTCGGTGTGGAAGCTGCCGGCACGGTCCACGCGCTGGTAGCGGTGGGCGCCGAAGTAGTCGCGCTGCGCAGCCAGCAGGTTGGCCGGCAGGCGCGCGGTGCGCAGGCCATCGTAGCTCGCGAGCGCACTGGCCAGCCCCGGCACTGGCGTCCCCTGCAGCACCGCCGCCGCGACCACTTCGCGCAGCGGCTGCTGCGTGCGCGCGAGCATGTCCCCGAGCCCGGGCGCGAGCAGCAGGTGCGCCGGCGGCGGGCTGGCGGCCAGCGCCGCCCGCAGGTCGTCGAGCACGCGTGCGCGGATGATGCAGCCCGCTCGCCAGACCGAGGCGATGCGCACCAGGTCCATGCCCCACTGGTACTCCGCGTTGCCGGCGGCCAGCAACTGGAAGCCTTGCGCATAGGCGCACAGGCGCGCGGCGAGCAGCGCGTCGCGCAGCCTGGGGATCCACTCCGGTCCCTGGCCGCCGTCGGGCCGCGGCCCCGGCAGCAACTTCGCAGCCTGCTCGCGCAGCGGCTTGGCGGCGCTCACCGCGCGCGCGAAGACGGCCTCGCCCATGGTCGAGGCGGGCACGCCCAGGTCCAGCGCGGCCTGCGTGGCCCACTTGCCCGTGCCTTTCTGTTCGGCCGTGTCGAGGATCAGGTCCACCAGCGGCTGACCGCTCTCCGCGTCCTCGTGGTGCAGGATGTCCGCCGTGATCTGGGTGAGATAGCTTTCCAGCTCGCCGCGGTTCCACTTGGCGAACACCTGGCCTGCTTCGCGCGCGTGCAGGCCGGCGAGGCCGCGCAGCAGCGCGTACACCTCGCCGATCAACTGCATCTCGGCGTACTCGATGCCGTTGTGCACCATCTTGACGAAGTGCCCGGAGGCACCGCTGCCCATCCACTCGCAGCACGGCTGGCCATCCGCGGTCTTCGCGGCGATGGCCTGCAGCATGGGGCGCAGCAGCGGCCACGCCTGCGCGTCGCCTCCCGGCATGATGGACGGACCCAGCAGCGCACCCTGCTCGCCGCCGCTGATGCCGGCGCCGACGTAGAGGATGCCGGTGCCGGACAGCGCGGCCATCCGCCGCTGCGTGTCCGTGTAGCGCGTGTTGCCGCCGTCGATCACCACGTCGCCGCGCGCGAGGTGCGGGCGCAGTTCGGCCAGCACGGCGTCGACCGCCGCGCCCGCCGGGACCATGAGCAGGATGCGGCGCGGCGACTGAAGTGCCTGCAGCATGTCCAGCACGGAAGCGACTGCTCGCGCGCGCCCTTCTGCCACGCGCAGGAGTTGCGCGCGCTTGCCCTCGTCCAGGTCCAGGCCGACGACCGTGTAGCCGTGGCGCACCAGGTTGAGCGCGAGGCTGTGCCCCATCACGCCGAGTCCCACCACGCCGATGTCGCCTGCCTGCTGTTCCGCCATATCAACCCCTTGCTACTCCGCGCGGTGACCCCGCGCCGGGGGAAGAGCTTAGCGCGACTTTGACCCGCCCGCGGGACCTGCCTCGCGCGCGTCAGCTAGCGGGTTCCGCGGCGGGGGTAGGCTGGCGGTGAGTGCCAGCGAACCCCAGCTCTCCGCCCCTCACGCCGCCTGGTGCTGGCGCGAAGCCATCAGCTCGATCACGGCCTGGTTGAACGCCGGGATGTCGTCGGGCTTGCGGCTGGAGATCCAGTTGTTGTCCTTCACCACCGCCTGGTCGACCCACTCGGCGCCCGCGTTGCGCAGGTCGTCCTGCAGCGAAGGCCAGCTGGTGAGCGTGCGCCCCTTCACCAGCCCCGCGGACACGAGCAGCCAGGGCGCGTGGCAGATGATCGCGAAGGGCTTGTCCTGCTTCTGCATCGCCTGCACGAACTGCTGCGCCTGCTCGTTGGTGCGGATCTGGTCGGCGTTCATCACGCCGCCCGGCAGCAGCACGGCATCGAAGTCGTTGGCATCGAGCTCGTCGAAGGTCATGTCGACGTCGAACTTGTCGGCCGGCGTGTGGTGGTTGTAGCCCTGGATCTGGCCCTTCTTGAGCGAGGCGATCTTCGTTTGCGCGCCCGCCTGCTGCAAGGCCTTGCGCGGCTCGGCCAGTTCGGCCTGCTCGAAACCCTCGCAGGCGAGGATCGCGACTTTCATTCCATGGAGGTCCTGTTGTGCCATCGTGTGCATCTCCTGAGAACCTTCCATGTTGGGCCGGGCCGGAGAGCACGGCGTCGTCGTGGCGTCCAGGCGGGTGTAGGAGAAAGGCGGACAACCGGAAGCCGGACATCCGGAACGCAAAGGACGCGAAGGTTTCGCAAGGGACGCAAAAGGACTTCCATAAAAAAATGGACTTTGTCTTTTCTGCGTCCTTGGCTGTTCCCCTTTTGCGCCTTCTGCGTTCTGGCTGTCCGCCTCCTACGTGGCTAAGCCTGGGCACCAGCTCAGGAGATGATGTACGCGCCCGCGCCGGTGGACAGCAGGCGGCCGTCGGCGCCGAGGAACTCCATGCGCGTGCTCGCCACGCGCGAGCCCAGGCGCAGCACTTCGGCGCGCAGTTCGAAGTGCTCTCCGATCGCCGGGCGCAGGTAGTCGATGCGCAAGTCGATCGTGCCCAGCTTGCCGAAGCGGTGCAGCCTCTGCGCCGGCGGCTCGTCCATGTGGCGCGCACCGATGGCCGCCATCACGGCCAGCCCGCCCATGGCGTCGAGTCCCGCGCTGATCACGCCGCCATGCAGGCGGTTGAAGCTGAAGTGGCCGACCAGTTCCTGCCGCATCGCTATGCGGCCGATCACGCCGTCCGGCCGCAGCTCTGCGATCTTCAGGCCCAGCACGCGGTTGAAGAGGATGCGGTCCTCGAAGATGGCGCGCAGCCCGGTGACGAACTCGTCCTCGAACGGCTGCACGGGCGCGGGCGGCTGGCGCGTCATGCCGGCTCCTGCAGCGTCACGAGCAACTGCGCGGGCGCCACCTGCTGGCCCGCCTGCACATGCAGGCTGCGCACGACGCCGTCGCGCTGCGCGGCGAGCGCGTGTTCGAGCTTCATGGACTCGACGACGACCAGCGTCTCGCCCTTTCGCACCGCGTCGCCGGGCCGGGCGTGCACGGCCACCACCTTGCCGTTGAACGGGACGCGCAGTTCGTCCGCCGCCTGGGCGGACTGCGCGCCCGCGGGCGCATCGAAGGACGCGTCGCGCAGGAACAGGTCCACCGCACCGAGCTGCACGTGCCAGCCACCACCGTCGAGGCGGACCACCTCGGCCTGCGCGGGGGCAACGCGATCGTCCTCGCGCAGGGGCAGGTCGAACAGCCTCCCGCGGTGCGCGATGCGCAGCGGCCGCACGAAGGGCGAGGCCAGCTCGCGCGCCGCGCCCGGCGGCAGCAAGGCGGAGACTGCCGCTGCCTGCGCGCAAGCGCGCTCCTCCTGTTCCAGCTGCCGGCGAATGGACTCTCCCTCGTCGGCAAGGAACGAGGTGCGCGCCTCGCCCCGTGCGAACACGGGATGGCGCAGGCAACCGGCGAGCAAGCGGCGATTGGTCGGCAGGCCGAGCACCTGCAGGTGGTCCAGGGCGGACGCGAGCTTGGCAATCGCCTCGGCGCGCGTGGGTGCATGCGCCACCAGCTTGCCCAGCAGCGAGTCATACCAGGGCGACACCTCCATGCCGGCATGGATCGCGTGGTCGAAGCGCAGGCCCATGGCACGGCGCTGCGCCGGCAGCGGCGCCAGGAACTGCTGGATGCGGCCGGCATGCGGATGGAAGTGCTCGTCCTCCGCGCACAGCCGCACCTCGATCGCATGCCCGTCCAGGCGGATGTCGCCCTGCCGCCCCGGCAGGCGCTCGCCGCAGGCGACCCGCAGTTGCCACTCCACCAGGTCGAGGCCCGTGACCATTTCGGTGACCGCGTGCTCGACCTGCAGGCGCGTGTTCATCTCCATCAGGTAGAAGGAGCGGTCAGTGTCCAGCAGGAATTCCACGGTGCCCGCGCCGGCGTAGCCCGCGGCGCGGGCCAGCTCGATCGCGCAACTTCCCATGGCCTCGCGCAGCTGCGCGTCCACCGCGGGGCTGGGCGTCTCCTCGATCAGCTTCTGGTGGCGCCGCTGCACCGAGCATTCGCGCTCGCCCAGGTGGATGCAGTGGCCGTGCAGGTCGGCGAACACCTGCACCTCGACGTGACGCGGCGCGGCCAGGGCGCGTTCCAGCAGCAGCTCGCCCGATCCGAAGGCCGCCTGCGCTTCCGAGCGCGCACTGCGCAAGGCCGCCGGCAACTGCGCTGCTTCGGTCACCAGCCGCATGCCGCGTCCGCCACCACCCGCCGCGGCCTTCACCATCAGCGGATAGCCGATGTCCGCGGCGGCCGCGAGCAGGCGCTCCTCGCGCTGGTCCTCGCCCGCGTAGCCGGGCAGGCAGGGAATGCCGCGGGCCTGCGCCAGCTGCTTGGCGAGCGACTTGCTGCCCAGCGTGCGAATCGCGCCGGCCGGCGGCCCGATCCAGGTGAGGCCCGCGTCTTCCACCGCCTGCGCGAACTCCGCGTTCTCGCTCAAAAAGCCATAGCCCGGATGCACCGCGTCGGCGCCGCTGCTGCGCGCGGCGGCCAGCAGCTTGTCGATGCGCAGGTAGGAGTCGGCCGGGGCGAAGCCGCCGATGGCGCAGGCCTGCGTCGCCTCGCGCACGTGCAGCGCGTCGGCGTCCGGCTGCGAGTACACGGCCACCGTCTCGATGCCCAGGCGATCCGCCGTGCGCAGGATGCGGCGCGCGATCTCCCCCCGATTGGCGACAAGCAGCCGGCGGATCTTCATCTCACTGCGGCCCGGGGCGCTTCGCGATGCCCATCAGCTTCGCGAGGATGCCCATCATCACTTCGTCAGCGCCGCCGCCGATCGAGGCGAGGCGGCCATCGCGGAACATGCGCGAGACCTTGTTCTCCCAGGTGAAGCCCATGCCGCCCCAGAACTGCAGGCAGGTGTCGGGCACCAGCCGGTTCAGGCGGCCGGCCTTGAGCTTGGCCATGGAGGCGAGTTCCAGCACGTCCTGGCCCTGCACGTAGAGGTCGCAGGCCCGGTAGGTGAGCGCGCGCAGCGACTCCACTTCCGTCTTCAGTTCCGCCAGCTTGAACTGCACCCACTGCTGGTCGGCCAGGCTGCTGCCGAACAGCTTGCGCTCCTGCGCCCACTCGATGGTCCACTGGATGCAGTTGGTGAGCGACTGCAGGCAGCTCGCGGCGGCCCACAGCCGTTCTTCCTGGAACTGCTGCATCTGGTAGATGAAGCCCCGCCCCTCCGCGCCGATGCGGTAGCGCTGCGGCACGCGCACCTCGTCGAAGTAGATGAGGCCCGTGTCCGAGCTGTTCATGCCGATCTTGCGGATCTTCTTCGCCACCTCGATGCCGGGGCGCAGCTTGCCGTGCTCGCGCATGGGCACGATCACCAGGCTCTTGTTCTTGTGCACGGGGCCTTCGCCCGTGTTCACCAGCATGCACATCCAGTCGGCCTGCAGGCTGTTGGTGATCCACATCTTCTGGCCGGTGATCACGTAGTCGTCGCCGTCCTTGCGGGCGCGGCTCTTGATGCCGGACACGTCGCTGCCGGCGGCCGGCTCGCTCACGCCGATGCAGGCGACCGTGTCACCGGCAATCGCGGGCGCCAGGAACTCGCGCTTCAACTCTTCGCTGCCGAAGCGCGCCAGCGCGGGCGTGGCCATGTCGGTCTGCACGCCGATGGCCATGGGCACGCCGCCGCACTCGATGTGCCCGAGCGCCTCGGCCATCGCCATGGAATACGAATAGTCCAGGCCCGCGCCGCCGTACGCCTCGGGCTTGGTGAGTCCCAGCAGCCCGAGCTGGCCCAGGCGCTTGAACACCTGGTGCGCCGGGAAGATCTCCGCTTCCTCCCACTCGTCGACGTGCGGATTGATTTCCTCCGCGATGAAGCGCTGCAGCGTCTTCTGGATCTCGCGATGTTCGTGGCTGTAGTCCATGCTCTCTCCTCACATGCGCGCGACGCCGAACTGCAGGGGCCGCAGTTGCCGGGTTTGCGCTTCGGCGATCGTGTCCAGGCAGAAGGCCAGCACGGCGCGGGTCTGGCGCGGATCGATCACGCCGTCGTCCAGCAGCAGGCCCGAGGTGTGGAAGGCATCGGCCTGCGACTCGAACACCTCCACGATCTGGTCGAACTGCAATTTCGCCTGCACGGGATCGGGCCGCTGCCCTTTGCGCGCCAGCGCGGCCTCGTTGACGATCTGCATCGTGCGCGCCGCCTGCTCGCCGCCCATCACCGCCGTGCGCGCGCTCGGCCAGCTGAAAAGAAAGCGCGGCGCATAGGCGCGCCCGCACATGCCGTAGTTGCCCGCGCCGAAGGAGGCGCCGCACTGGATGGTGAGCTGCGGCACGGTCGCATTCGTCACCGCCTGGATCATCTTGCTGCCATGCTTGATCATGCCGGCCTGCTCGCTGTCCCGGCCCACGATGTAGCCCGTGGTGTTCTGCAGGTACACGATGGCGTGCCCGAGCTGGCACATCCACTGGATGAAATGCGTCGCCTTGTTCGCGCCCGCGACGTCGATCGGCCCGTTGTTGCCGATGAAGCCCACCGCGTGCCCGGCTATGCGCCCCTGCGCGCACACCGTCGCCGCACCATACGCCGGCTTGAACTCGAGCAACTCCCCGCCATCCACCAGCCGCACCATCACCTCGCGCAGGTCGACCGGCTCGCGCAAGTTGGCCGGCATCAGCGTGAGCAGAACATCCTTATCGGGGTCAGATTCCAATTTCGCCCGCTCTTGCTGCCAGCCGAGCGACGCAACCACCTCCCGCGCGATTCCGAGCGCATGACGATCGTCTTCGGCGAGGTACTCGCCCAGCCCCGACACGGCCGTGTGCATCTCCGCGCCACCGAGTTCCTCCTCGGTCGCGACTTCCCCCGTCGCCGCCTTGAGCAACGGCGGCCCTGCGAGGAACGCACGCGAACGCCCGCGCACCATGATCACGATGTCGCTCAGCCCCGGCATGTACGCACCACCGGCCGTCCCCGACCCGTGCTGCACGGTGATCACCGGAATGCCCGCCGCGGACAGGCGCGCCAGGTTGCGGAACAGCGCCCCGCCCTGCACGAAGCCCTCCACGCGATAGCGCATCAGGTTCGCACCCGCGCTCTCCACGAGATGCACGAAGGGCAACCGGTTCTCCAGCGCGATCTCCTGCAGGCGCAGGATCTTCTCCAGCCCCATCGGCTGGATCGCCCCCGCATCGATGCCGGAATCGCTCGCCACCACCATGCAGCGCGTGCCGCGCACGAAGCCGATGCCAGCGACCATGCCGCCGCCCGGGATCGAGGACGCGGCCTCGCGCGTGTCCTGCTGGTAGCCCGCCAGCGTGCACAGCGGCAGGAAGGGCTCGCCCGGATCGAGCAGCAGCCCCACGCGCTCGCGCGGCAGCAACTGCCCGCGCTTGTCGAAGACCGGTCGCGCCTCGGCCGAGCGATCCACCGCGCGCTGCTCCAGCGCCCGCAGCTCGCGCAGGCGCACCAGCATGGCGTCGCGCCGCTGTTGCGCTATGGCGGTGGTCGGATCCCAGGACGGCGCGAACTTCATGGCTTCAGCAGCTTGGGCGGGACGTAGCGATGGAAGCCGTCGAACGGCCGCACCGCATCGCGCTGCTGCACCTCCGGCGGCGCCGCGACCTGCCCCCATCCCATGCGCACCTGCGGCCGGGCGCCGTCGATGCGCAGCACGCTGCCGCTGATGAAGGACGCGGCCGGCGACAGCAGGAACACGATGCCGGCGGAAGTCTCTGCCTCCGTGCCGAAGCGTCCTGCCGGCACGGTCTGCACCATCTCGCGCAGCATGGGCACGGCCTCGGGCGGATAGTGGTCCATGCCGCTGGAGGCGATGTAGCCCGGCGCGACCGCATTCACTCGCACCCCGCTCTTCGCCCACTCCAGCGCGGCCGTCTCGGTGAAGCTCACCATGCCCGCGCGCGCGGCGCCGCTGTGGGCCATGCCGGGCATGGAGCCCCACACGTCCGCCACGATGTTGACGATGGCGCCGCCATGCGCTTGCATGGACTGCAGGTAGCACTCGCGTGCGACCAGGAAGCCGCCCGTGAGGTTGGTCGCGACCACCGCGTCCCAGCCCTTGGCGCTGATCTTCTCCAGAGGCGAGATGTACTGGCCGCCGGCGTTGTTCACGAGGCCGTGGATGCGCCCGTGCGCCACGACCGTCGCCTGCACGATGTCCTGCACCGACGTCTCGTCACGAATGTCGCAGGCGTGGAAGGTGCAGCGGCCGCCGTCGACGATGATCTCCTCGGCCACCGCCTGCAGCTTGTCCAGCTTGCGCCCCAGCAGCACCACGTGCGCACCCAGCGATGCCAGTTCGTGCGCGGTGCAGCGGCCGATGCCGGAGCCGCCACCGGTGACGACGATCACCTGGCCCGCGAACAGGCCGGGTGCGAACACGGAACGGTAATGCCCGGTCATTGCTTCTCCCCGATGAACAAGGCCAGCGCGGCGTCGGTCAGCTGCTCCAGCGTCGCGCCCTTGCGCCGGTCGAACCACTGCACCGACCAGTTCAGCGCGCCGAAGATCAGCAGGCGCGCGAGCTTCACGTCCGCCTTCAGCCGGCCGCTCTGGTGCAAGGCCTGCAGCACCGGCTGCCAGGCGGCCTCGTACTGCGCCTGCAGGCCGGCCAGCGTGGCGCGCTGGCGCGGCGTGAGCGAGCGCGCTTCGTACAGCATGACCGGAATGAAGTCGTTGCCCGGCCCCAGCAGCACCTCGAAGTGCTTGCGCACCAGCAGCCGCAGTTGCTCGGGTGCCGACAGCGCACCGGCCGCCGCCACCGCCTCGCTCTGGCGCTCCACGGCATGCCGCATGCCCTCCTCCATCACTGCGAAGAGCAAGGCCTGCTTGCTGCGGAAGTGATAGAAGGGCGAGCCGCTCTGCATGCCGGCCGCCGCCGCGATGTCGCGCGTGCTGGTGCCGTCGAACCCCTTGCGGCGGAACAGGCGCGCCGCGCCCACGATCAGTGCGCGCCGGCGGTTGCCGTCGTCGCGCTCGTCCAGCGTCTTGCGCGGCCGCCCGCGCGGCCGCTTGGCAGCGGGAGCTGCACGCGTGCTTGCCAGTGCGGTCTGCATGGCGGGGGACCATAGCAGAGCCGCCCAATTACGGCAAGCAAGCGCTTGGCGAAAATGTCGGAGGCGGCGGTTCGATGGGATCGTAGGCTGGTGGTGAGCCGCAGGCGAACCCCAGCTGCCCGCGCTTCGCCGCCGACGCCACGAGGACCCTGGATCAGCCGTCCAGCGCTTCGGCCAGGTAAGGCGCCGTCCGGCTGCCTTGCGCCTTGGCGACTTCCTGCGGCGTACCCGCCGCAAGGATGCGGCCGCCCTGCTCGCCCGCGCCCGGCCCCATGTCGATCACCCAGTCCGCCTGCGCCACCACGCGCATGTCGTGCTCCACCAGCACCACGGTGTTGCCTTCCTCGACCAGCCGCTGCAATTGCGCGAGCAGGCGATCGACGTCGGCCGCGTGCAGGCCCGTCGTCGGTTCGTCCAGCACGTACAGCGTGTCGCCGCGGTGCGTGCGCTGCAGCTCGGTGGCGAGCTTGATGCGCTGCGCCTCGCCGCCCGACAACTCCGTCGCCGGCTGGCCCAGGCGCAGGTAGCCCAGGCCGATGTCCAGCAGCACCTCCAGCGACCGCAGCACCGCGGGCTCGCTCGCGAAGAATTCCGCCGCCTGTTCCACCGTCATGCCCAGCACCTCGGCGATGCTCTTGCCCTGCCACAGGATCTCCAGCGTCTGCGCGTTGTAGCGCGCGCCATGGCAGGTGGGGCAAGGCGCGTACACGCTGGGCATGAACATCAGTTCCACCGACACGAAGCCTTCACCCTCGCAGGTTTCGCAGCGTCCCTTGGCGACGTTGAACGAGAAGCGCCCGGGGTCGTAGCGGCGCTTGCGCGCGGCGGGCGTGGCGGCGAACAGCTTGCGCACCGTGTCGAACAGGCCCGTGTAGGTGGCAAGGTTGGACCGCGGCGTGCGGCCGATCGGCTTCTGGTCCACCTGCACCAGCCGGCGGATCGCCTGTGTATCGCCCCCAAGCCGCCCCGACCAGACGGCATCGCGCGCGGTCGGCTCCAGCACCTCGTCGGCCTCTTCCTCTTCGCCTTCGGGCAGCTCGCTTCCGAGGTGCTGCGCCACCAGCTCCAGCAGCGCGCGCGTGACCAGAGTCGACTTGCCCGAGCCCGACACGCCCGCCACCGCCGTGAGGCAGCCGAGGGGAAACGCCGCCTTGAGGTCCTGCAGGTTGTTGCGCGTGACGCCTTCCAGCCGCAACCAGCCGCGCGCCGGCCGCGCAGCGCGCGCAGGCAGCCGCACTTCGCCGAACAGGTACGGCCGCGTCTGCGACGCCTGCACCTCGGCCAGCCCGGCCGGCGGACCGCTGTACAACACGCGGCCGCCGCGTTCGCCCGCGGCAGGACCTACGTCCACCAGCCAGTCCGCGCGCCGCATGAGCGACAGGTCGTGCTCCACCACGTACACCGAGTTGCCGCTGCGCTTGAGCCGCCGCAAGGCATCGAGCAGCGCCTCGCCATCGGCGGAATGGAGGCCCGCCGAGGGCTCGTCCAGCACGTAGATGACACCGAACAACTGGGAACCGAGCTGGGTCGCCAGCCGCAGGCGCTGCAGTTCGCCTGGCGACAAGGTCGGCGTGCTGCGTTCGAGCGAGAGATAGCCGAGGCCGAGCTCCACCAGCGTCTGCAGCCTCCCGCAGAGATCGCGCGCGAGCCGCCGCGCTGCCAGCCGCTTCTCTTCCGACAGCTCCGAGGTGAGGCGCACGTCGGGCGCGGCGGCATGCGAGGCGCCGCCCGCGCGCACGCGCTGATCGCGCTCCTGCGTCGACGCCGCGCGGCTCACCGTGTCGCCTGCGGACGTCTGCTGCGGCAACTCTCCCAGCGCGACCGGCCTCATGATCGCGTGCACGTCCTCCAGGGTCATCTGCGACAGCGCGCCGATGTCGTGGCCGGCGAAGGTCACCGTCAGCGCCTCCGGCTTGAGCCGCTTGCCGTGGCACACCGGGCACGGCGCGCTCACGAGGAACTGCGCCACGCGCTTGCGCATCATCGCGCTCTGCGTGCCGGCGAAGGTGTGCAGCAGGTAGTTGCGCGCGCCGGTGAAGGTGCCCATGTACGCCGGCTCGGTCCGATGGCGCAGGGCGGCCTTCGTCTCCTTGGGCGTGAAGCCGGGATAGACCGGCACGGTCGGCGTCTCGTCGGTGAACAGGATCCAGTCGCGGACCTTCTTCGGCAGCTCGCGCCAGGGCGTATCCACGTCGTGGCCCAGGCTCACCAGGATGTCGCGCAGGTTCTGCCCGTGCCACGCCGGCGGCCAGGCAGCGATGGCGCGCTCGCGGATGGTGAGCTTGTCATCAGGCACCATCGATGCCTCGGTCGCGTCGTACACGCGCCCTTGGCCGTGGCAACGCGGGCACGCGCCCTGCGGCGTATTGGGCGAGAAGTCCTCCGCATACAGCATGGGCTGGCCCGGCGGGTAGTGGCCCACGCGCGAATAGAGCATGCGCAGGAGACTGGAAATGGTCGTCACGCTGCCGACCGACGACCGCGTGCTGGTCGCGCCGCGCTGCTGCTGCAACGCGACAGCGGGCGGCAGCCCCTCGATGGAATCGACGTCCGGCACGCCGGCCTGGTCGATCAGGCGGCGGGCATAGGGCGACACCGACTCGAGGTACCGGCGCTGCGCTTCGGCATAGATGGTGCCGAAGGCGAGCGAAGACTTACCGGAGCCCGACACACCGCTGAACACCACGAGCGCGTCGCGGGGAACGTCGACGTCCACGTCCTGCAGGTTGTGCTCGCGTGCCCCACGCACCCGCACGAAGCCCTGCTCCGCTGACGCCGGCGCGTGGCGCTCGTCGTCCTGGTTTGTCTTGTGTTCTTTTCCCATCTGCGGCGACGGTAGCGGCAGGCCCACCAGCGTCAGGGTCGGGATGCAGCGAAAAGTACTGTAGGAGCGGCGCGCCCTAAGATCGGCGGATGTCCGATCTGCCTTCTCCCGTCCCCCGCCGCCCCGTCCACACCCGCAAGACCACCTTCGAAGGATTCCTGCGCGACGATGGCCTCTGGGACATCGACTGCACGCTGAGCGACACCAAGGCCGAGCCGATCCAGATGCGCGAGCGCGGCGTGCTGCCCGCGGGCGAACCCATCCACCTGCTGCGCGTGCGGCTCACTGTCGACGACGGCTTCACCATCCGCGCCGTGCAGACCGGTGCGCTCGCCACGCCCTTTCCCGAATGCCAGGTGCCGGCCGACGCACCCATGCAGAAGCTCGTGGGCCTGACCATGGGTCCCGGCTGGCGCAAGGCCATCGACGGCGCCATCGGCGGCGTCACGGGCTGCACCCACCTGCGCGAACTGGTGTTCAACGCCGCGACCGCGGCCTTCCAGATGATCCCGCACTACCGCGCCACGCAGGGCGGGCAGAAGGACGACATGGAAGCCATGAATGCCGGTAAACCCCCCTTCTACATGGGGAAGTGCATGACCTGGGCGTTCGAGGGGCCGGTGGTGCAGAGGCTCGCACCGCAGTTCTATCGCAAGCCCGCCAAGTCATCGACGTGAGCGCAGCGGCCATGGGCTCGCCCCGCGCTGCCTGCCAAGCGAGCGAGGGCGAGTAACCGCAAGCCCCGCTGGGGCTCGCATTGCGCCTTATGCTTGCGGCCCCGGACCCGCTCCGGCGCCAACCAGAAATCCCGTGTCCTCTTCCTCCCCCGAGATCCTCACCCCGGGGCTGGTCCGCCTCATGGCGGCCGGCGCCGGCCTTTGCGTTG
Source organism: Ramlibacter ginsenosidimutans (assembly GCF_016654015.1). Lineage (GTDB taxonomy): Bacteria > Pseudomonadota > Gammaproteobacteria > Burkholderiales > Burkholderiaceae_C > Ramlibacter > Ramlibacter ginsenosidimutans. Next base: position 81,746 of record NZ_JAEPWM010000001.1, read on the forward strand.
CGAGCAACTATTTCGCGCAGCCCCTGCTCGCCCTGTTCGCCCAGCAGTTCCGCATCAGCCCGGCGCATGCCTCGCTGCTGGTCACCTTCACGCAGCTGGGCTACATCGCCGGCCTCGTATTGCTGGTGCCGCTGGGCGACCTGGTGGAACGCAGGAGCCTGCTGGTGACCTGCACAGCGTGCTCCACGGTGCTGCTCGCAGCCATGGGACTGGCGCCGAACTTCCAGGCGCTCATCGGCATCGCCATCCTGCTCGGCACGAGCACGGTCGCCGCGCAGATCCTGGTGCCGCTGTCGGCGCACCTGGCGCCGCCGCTGCGGCGCGGGCGCATCGTCTCCAGCGTGATGAGCGGCCTGATCATCGGCATCCTGCTCGCGCGCTTCGCCGCGGGCCTCATCGCCGACCTCGCCGGCTGGCGGGCGGTGTACCTGAGCGCCTCGGTGCTCATGGCCTTCTTCTGCTGGACCTGCCATCGCCGGCTGCCGCGTGTCGCAGCGACGACGCAGGGAAGCTATGGCGCGCTGCTGCGGTCGATAGTGCAACTGTTCGCGCGCGAGCCGGTGCTGCGCCGCCGCGGCCTCATCGGCGGCTTCGGCTTCGGCTCCTTCGCCGCCTTCTGGACCGCGATGGCCTTCATGCTCAAGTCGCAGTGGCACGCGAGCGAAGGCGCGATCGGCGCCGTGGCGCTGGTGGGCGCCATCGGCGCGATGAGCGCGCGCTTCGCCGGCCGCCTCGCCGACGCGGGCTGGGCGCGGGTGTCCACCGGCGTCTTCCTGTCGCTGGTGGTCGTGAGCTGGTTCCTGCTGTTCGCCGGCACGCATTCGCTGCTCGCCCTGGGCGCCGGCGTGGTGCTGCTGGACCTGGGCCTCCAAGGCTCGCACATCTCCAACCAGAGCGAGGTGTACCGGCTGGACCCGGCGGCCCGCAGCCGCATCACGACCGTCTACATGACGATGTACTTCAGCGGCGGCGCACTCGGCTCGGCCCTCACCGGCCCCGCATACGCAGCCTACGGCTGGCCAGGCGCCTGCGTGATCGGCGGCGCGATGGCGTTGGGCGCGTTCGTGGTGTGGGCGCTGGGCGAGCTGCGCTTTCCCGTGCGCCGGATGCGGCATGAGCGGGTGGCGAGTTCGTAGCAGTCAAAACGAACGCAGAGGGCGCAAAAGGGAACAGCCAAGGACGCAGAAGAAAAAAGATCTTTCAAATGGAAGTCCTTTTGCGTCCTCTGCGAAACCTTTGCGCCCTCTGCGTTCTACTTGTCCGCCTCGCAACGGCGCGTCGTCAAGGCGCCATCTCCGCCGCCCGCGCCAGCAGCATCGCGCGTTCGCGCGCGTTGCCCGCGAGTTCGGCAGCTTGCAGGAACTCCGCGCGCGCCTCGCTGTGGCGACCGAGCTTGGCCAGCAGGTCGCCGCGCACGCTGGGCAGCCACTGGTAGCGGCGCAGCGCGGGTTCCTCGCGCAGGCGATCGATGATCGCCAGGCCCGCGGCGGGGCCTTCGGCCATGCCCACGGCCACGGCACGATTGAGTTCCACCACGGGTGAAGGCGCCGCCTCGGCGAGTTGTGCGTACAGCGCCGCGATGCGCGTCCAGTCCGTCTCCTCGCTGCGGCGCGCGCGCGCATGGCAGGCGGCGATGGCGGCCTGCAGCGCATACGCGCCGCGCGCCCCATCGAGTTGCTGCGCGCGTTGCAGCGCCGCCAGCCCGCGCCGGATCAGCAGCGGGTCCCAGCGGGCGCGGTCCTGGTCGGCCAGCAGGATGGGCCGGCCTTGCGTGTCCGTGCGCGCGGCCATGCGCGACGCCTGCAGTTCCATCAGCGCCAGCAAGCCATGCACTTCCGGCTCGGCCGGCGCGATCTCCGCCAGCATGCGGCCCAGGCGCAAGGCTTCCTGCGCGAGCTCGGGGCGCATCCAGTCGCCGCCCGCCGTCGCCGTGTAGCCCTCGTTGAACACGAGATAGACCACTTCCAGCACGGAGGCGAGGCGCTGCGCCAGTTCTTCCCCGCGCGGCACCTCGTAGGGCAGCTTCGCTTCGGCCAGGGTGCGCTTGGCCCGCACGATGCGCTGCGCGATCGTGGGCTCGGGCACCAGGTAGGCGCGCGCGATCTCGTGCGTCGTGAGGCCGCCCAGCAGCTTGAGCGTGAGCGCCACGCGCGCGTCCATCGACAGCACGGGATGGCAGGCCGTGAAGATCAGGCGCAGCAGGTCGTCGCCGATCTCGTCCTGCCGCGCCGCATCGAGTGCGTCGACGAAGTCGGGCACCACCAGGGCCTCCCGAGCTTCGAGGTCGTGGCCGATTTCCTGGTGCTTGGCGTCCTGCATCTTGATCCGCCGCAAGTGGTCGAGCGCGCGCCGCTTCGCCGCCGTCATCAGCCAGGCCGCCGGCTTGTCCGGCACGCCCTCGCGCGGCCAGTGCTCCAGCGCCGTGACCAGCGTGTCCTGCGCCAGCTCCTCGGCGACGCCGACGTCGCGCACCATGCGCGCGACCACGGCGACGATGCGCGCCGACTCCAGGCGCCAGACCGTCGCGATCGCCTGGTGCGTCGCCGAGTGCATGTCAGGGCGCCAGCAATGCGTGCACCACTGGCTACGCGTGGGGCGGCGCGGCGGCCGGGTCCATCCACACCAGCTCCCACACGTGGCCGTCGAGGTCCTCGAAGCCGTGGCCGTACATGAAGCCGTGGTCCTGCGGTGCGTTCGGCGCCGTGCCGCCGGCGGCGAGCGCCTTGCGCACGAGGTCGTCGACTTCGCCGCGCGACTCGCACGAGAGGCACACCAGCACCTCGGTGCCCTGCTTCGCGTCGACGATGGGCTTCTTGGTGAAGGTCCGGAAGAAGGGCTCCACCAGCAGCATGGCGAAGATGTCCTCCGCGATGACCATGCAGGCGCCCTGCTCGTTGGTGAACTGCGGGTTGAAGTCGAAGCCGAGCGCCCGGAAGAACGCCTGCGAACGCTCCATGTTCTTGATCGGCAGGTTGACGAAGATCTTGCGGCTCATGGGCACCTCAGGGATGGAAAACGGGTTCGGCCCGCGGGGTGCCGATGGCACGCGCGGATGCGTCGCTGGCGTCGTTCATGGCGCGTTGCTCCTCAGCGGGTCTCGATCTTCTCGAAGCGCTGCCGCGTCTCGTCCTTGACGATGCCGTCGAAGTCCTCCAGCTCGTACAGCTGGCGCACTTCGACGTGGCAGGCCACGCCTTCGCCGATCGGGTTGGGGAAGCGCTTGGTCCACTCGATCGCCTCGTCGCGCGTGCGCGTCTGGATGAGCGTGTAGCCGGCGATCAGTTCCTTGCTCTCGGTGAACGGGCCGTCCACGATGCTGCGCTTGCCGCCTTCGTACTGCACGCGCCAGCCCTTGCTGCTCGGTTGCAGCCCCGAGGCGTCGAGCAGCGCGCCGGCGCGCGCCAGTTCCTCGTGGTAGCTGGCCATCGCCTGGAAGACCGGCTCGGGGTTGGGCGGGAAGCGGCCGGCTTCGGAGTCGGCCGTGGCCTTGACGATGATCATGAAGCGCATGAGAGCTCCTTTGCGGGATCGGTTCGAAGCGGCGCCCGTCGCCCCTTCCACTGGCACGACGAAGCAGGACCGGCGGAATCGACACGCGCCGGACCGGAAAAACCCTGAGGAGCCGGCGCGGCGAACTCCTAGAGGTAGCAGGGCGCCGTTTCGCGCACTTCGACCGTCGCCCACTCCGCCGCCGGGCAGGCGCGGGCAATGGCCAGTGCCTCCTCTCGCGTGCCGACGTCCAGCAGGAAGAAGCCGCCCACCATCTCCTTCGCCTCGGCGAACGGGCCATCGAGCACCTGGGCCTTGCCGCCGCGCACCTGCACGCGCGCACCGCTCTTCTGCGACGCGAGCGACTCCACGGCCAGCAGCTTGTCCTGCTTCTTCAGGTCTTCGGCGAAGTCCACCATGCGCTGGAACACGGCTTCGCCCTCGGCGCGGGAGCGCGTGTCGCGCTGGGCCGGATCTTCGAGGATGAGGAGCATGTAGGACATGCGGGCGATGATAGGGGCGCTGCTCGCGGGCGGCAACCGCGGGCGCGCCGCAGCGCGCGCAGTTCAGGCGCGCACGCGCGTGAGCATCCGGCCCAGGACCCACAGCGCCGCGATCACGTACGCCAGGCCCGCGGGCACCCACATCACCAGCCCGCCCAGTTGCTGGTCCTGGGCGGGGTCGAAGCCGAGCGCGCTCGAGAGCGGGATGTAGGGTGCGTACCAGGGCGTCGGCGCGAGGCTCAGCAGCGCGCCGAGTGCGCCCGTGTGCAGCATGGTGGTGAACAGGTAGGCCGTCGAATGCCCGGGGCCATAGCGCCCGCGCGGGTCGTGCCCCAGCACCGACCACCAGAAGAACAAGGCGGTCCCGAAGAAGGACAGGTGCTGCAGGATGTGCAGCCATTCATGCTGGAGCGCCGCGTCGAAGGCCGCGGGAATGTGCCAGCCCCACAGCGCCAGCGCGTGCAGCGCCCAGGCCACCAAGGGGTCGGTGAGCGTGCCCCACAGCGCCGACCAGCCGCGCGCCTGGAACCAGCGGCCCACGACGCGGCGCTGCGCCGGCGAGAGCGCCCAGGTCCAGGTGGCGAGCGGCCGCCCGATCACCATGAGCGGCGCCGCCACCACCATCAGCACTTCGTGCTGCACCATGTGCGCCGAGAACAGCAGGCCGCCCCAGGTGTCCAGCGGCGACACGAGGGCCGCGGCCAGCGACAGCCAGCCGACGCCGAACGCGGCGGCCTGCGTGAGCGCGACGCCGCGGCCGGCGCCCGCGTTGGACCACAGGCGCCACAGCCCCACGGCGTAGCCGATGGCCGAGAGCGCCAGCAGCGCTACGAGCCAGGGCGCAAGGTCCCAGGCCCACGGCGAAGGCACCGCGGGTCCGGGCTCGGGCACGTGTGCGAGGGCGGCCGCAGGCAGGGCGGCGAGCAGGATCAGAACAATTCGCAAGGCCCGTTCACCCACAGCGCGAACCAGATCCCCAGGATCACCAGGCAGGACAGCGCTGCGACCGCGGCAGCCATGTCGGCAAGGAAGCGCCGGGGCACCCGCGGATGCGCGCCGTCGTCGTCGGGCGAGCCCGGCTCGCCGCGGTGCAGCGACGACTCGCTGAACGCGATCACCGCGAAGATGGCGGCGATCGCGAGCGCCACCGCCGCGGTGAGGTGCATGTTCAGGCGCATCTGCTGGCCGCACGAGGGTGTGACCATCGAGTACAGCGTGCTCTGCGTGGCGAGCGCGACCACCGGGGCCACCACCAGTCCCAGCCAGCTCTTCATCTTCATGTCGTCCTCGCGCCCCAGTAGATGACGAAGTAGATGGGAAGCCAGGTCGCCACGACGAAGTACCAGTAGAAGGAGTTTTCACTGACATCCACGTAACGCTTGCCATCGAGCGGCCCGGTGAAGAACAGCACCGTGAGCACGATGGTATCGAGCAGGTCGGTCACGATGTGGGTCGTGTGCAAGCCCAGCAGCAGCCACACCACCGAACCGTAGGCGTTGCTGTCCCAGCGCACGTTGATCGCGGCGAACTCCATGGCGCGGATGGCGCAGAACGCGACGCCGAACAGGCAGCTGATCACGAGCCAGACCTGCACGCTGCGCAGCTTCAGCGCCTCCGCCGCCTTCTTGGCCAGGTGCGCGGGCACGAAGCTCACCAGCATGACGATGGTGTTGAGCGTGCCCCAGGTCAGGTCCGGTGGCAGCGAGGTGAGCGGCCAGGTCTCCTGGTGGCTGCGCAGGTAGAAGTAGGCCATGATGGCCAGCGCGAACACCGTGCCCTCGATGGCCATGATGCCGAGCGTGCCCCACCACATCAGGCTGCGGTGGCCGAAGACCACGGTGGGCAGTTCGGTCACGTCCAGCGCGCGGCCCCGCACCACGGCGCTGTTCACTGCACGATCTTCGTGCGGTGCACGGCGCAAGTCGCCTTCGAAGCTGCCGGTCGTGCTCATGGGATCTTCTCCAGCGCCAGTTCCTCCGCCGCCTCCTGCCGCCGCGGCCAGAACCAGGCAATGAGCGCGATGGCGACCGGCACCGTGAGCACCGCGGCCAGCACCGGCGAGAAGATGGAACCGATGAAGAAGATCGTGGTCGCGAGTGCGCTCAGGAACGGCCAGGGCGAGGAGTCCGGGAACATCATGCGGCTGTCGGGCCGCGCGTCGACCACCGTCGTCGAGATCAGTTCGCGCAGGTCCGCGGCCAGCCCGGCGACGTGGTCCGGCTCGCCTTCCGGCACGCCTTGCCACAGCGGGTCCCGGCCATGGACGACGGGGATCACGGGGAAGTTGCACATGCGCGGCGGCGACGCCGTGGCCCACTCCAGCGTGCCGGCGCCCCAGGGGTCCGGCCCGGCGAGTTCGCCGCGCCGCGCGCTCACGACCGCGTTCACCAGCACGAGGAAGATGCCGAGCGCCAGCGCCAGCGCGCCGACGGTGGCCAGCTGGTTGAGGCCACCCCAGCCCATCTCCGGCGCATAGGTGTAGACGCGCCGCGGCATCCCCTGCAGGCCGAGCAGATGCATGGGGAAGAAGGCCACGTTGAAGCCGATGAACATCAGCCAGAAACCCCAGCGACCCAGGTTCTCGGACATCATGCGGCCCGTGAACTTCGGGAACCAGTAGTAGAAGGCGCCGAACAGGGGGAACACGGCGCCGCCCAGCAGCACGTAGTGCAGGTGGGCGACCACGAAGTACGAGTCGTGCACCTGCGAATCGAGCGACACGGACGCGAGCATCAGCCCGGTCAGGCCGCCGATCACCAGGATGAAGAAGAACGAGAGCACGTACAGCAGCGGCACGCGGAAGTTCAGGCGGCCGGTCCACAGCGTGGCGATCCAGCAGAAGATCTGCGTGGCCGTCGGGATCGCGATCAGCATGCTGGCCGCGGTGAAGAAGGTCTTGCCCAGCTCCGGCACGTTGGTGGCGAACATGTGGTGCACCCACAGGCCGAACGAAAGGAAGCCGGTCGCGATCACCGACAGCACCATCGCCGTGTAGCCGAACATGGGACGCCGCGCGAAGGTGGGGATCATCGCCGACATGAAGCCCAGGCCCGGCAGGAAGATCAGGTAGACCTCGGGATGGCCGAAGAACCAGAACAGGTGCTGCCACAGCAGGACGTCGCCGCCCTCGGCCGGGTTGTAGAAGTGCGTGGCGACCAGCCGGTCCAGGATCAGCAGCGTGCTGGCGAGCGCCACGGCCGGCATGGCGAACAGGATCATGAAGGCGGTGACCAGCATTGCCCACACGTACAGCGGAATGCGGTTGAGCGTCATGCCCGGGGCGCGCATCTTGAACACCGTGCAGATGATGATGATGGCGTCCAGCAGCGCCGACACCTCCGTGAAGGTGATCATCTGGGCCCAGAAGTCGGTGCGCTTGCCGGGGCTGTAGGCGGGCCCCGCGAGCGGCACGTAGCTGAACCACCCGGCCTCCGGCCCGGTGTTGCAGAAGAAGGCGATCCAGATCATCACGCCGCCGAACAGGAAGATCCAGTACGAGTACGCGGTCATGCGCGGGAACGCGGTGCTGCGCGCGCCCACCATCAGCGGCACCAGGTAGATCGCCACCGCCTGCATCACCGGCACCGCGAACAGGAACATCATGTTCGTGCCGTGCATCGAGAAGACCATGTCGTACAGGTCCGGGTCCATGAAGGGATGGCCGGGCCGCGCGAGCTGCAGGCGAATCATCGCGGCGAGGATCCCGCCGAGCGCGAAGAACACCATGCAGGTGACGATGAAGCGCTTGCCGATGGTCTTGTGGTTGATCGCGCAGAACCAGCCGAAGAAGCCGGGCGGGTCGCTCCAGGTGTCGTCGAGCACGCGCGCGACCAGTTCGCCGCCGGCCAGGCCGTCCTTGGTGCGCCCCCTGGTGGGATGCGGCTCCTCGCCGAGCGGGCCGCGCGCCCTCGTTCGTTGCTCGCTCATTTCAGGGTTCCCAGGTAGGCCACCAGGGCGGCGAGGTCGGTGCCGGACATGGGATTGGGCGGCATGTTCACTCCGGGCTTGTGCTTCTGCGGGTCGGCGATCCAGGCGGCCAGGTTGGCCGCCGTGTTGGGCAGCGTGCCGGCGGCGATGGTGCGCCGGCTGGCCAGGTGCGTGAGGTCGGGCGCCATCTGGCCCTGCGCGATCGTGCCCTGCACCGCATGGCACATGGCGCACTGGATGGACTGGAACAGCATCTTGCCGCGCTGCGCCTGCGGGTCGCTCGGCTCCGCGGCGGGCTGCAGCTGCTGCTGGCGCCAGGCCTCGTAGTCGGCGGGCGCGTCGGCGTGCACCTCGAAGGCCATGAACGCATGCTGGAAGCCGCAAAACTCGGCGCACTGGCCGCGGAAGATGCCGGGATGGTCCGCACGGAAGGTGATGTTGGCGGTGCGCCCCGGAATGAGGTCGCGCTTGCCGGCGAGGCTGGGCACCCAGAGGCTGTGGATCACGTCGCCGCCGTTCAGCCGGACGATCACCGGCCGGCCGACCGGCACGTGGATCTCGTTGGCGGTCGCGAAGGTCTGCGAGACGGGGCCGTCGATGTACTTCACGCTCCACCACCACTGGTAGGCGGTCACCTCGATGTGGACCGCGTCCTTGAGCGACATGCGCGCGAGCGCGCGGTCGGTGAAGACACTGGCGGCCAGCAGCACCAGCAGGCCGAGGGTCGCGATGGCGACCGCGGTCGTGACGTTGCGGCGCACGCGCGGCTCGGGAACGTTGAGCGTGCCGAGGTCGGGCGGCTCGAGAGCATGGATGCGCGGTGCGCGGCGCAGCGCCAGGATCAGGGCGACGAGCACCGCGGCGAACACCACGGTGCAGACGACCAGGAAGACACGCCAGAGGTCCACGATGTTGCCGGCCTGCGGACCGAAGGCGTGGAGCGCGTCGTGAACGCCGGGATTCATCGCACCTCCATGGATTGCTCCGCCCGCGAGTCGCCCTTCTGGATCGCCGGCTGCGGCGAGCGGAAGTTCTCGGGCTTGCCGGGATAGAGGGAGTCCGAGCGCGAAGGCGCCACGTCGCTGCGCAGGCCGCCGCCCATGGAGCGCACGTAGGCGACGATCTTCCAGACCTGGTCCTCGGGGATGTGGCCGCCGAAGGAAGGCATGCCGTTGGGCCGCCCCTGCGTGATCGTCTCGTACAGGCTCGCGGGATCGCTGCCGTAGCGCCATTCGCTGTCCATCAGCGACGGGCCGTAGCTGCCGCCGCCATTGGCGTGGCAGCCGTTGCAGTTGTACCAGCGGTACAGGCGCTTGCCCTCGTTCACCGCGAACGCGTTGTCGTCGTACATGCTGATGTTGGCGGCGGGCGGCTTCACGAATCCGCTCAAGGCCATTCCCGGCTGGTTGACGCTGTTGCGGACCGCGGATTCGTTCGGACCGGTGTTGAGGCGCTCGGCCTCGAAGTGGCGCTCCTCGCGCTCGCAGCCGGCGAGCAGCACGGCAGCCAGAAGCAGCGGCAACGCGATGCGGTTCATGACGCCGGGTCCTCCACGCGCGGAACGCCGTAACCGTCCAGGATGCGCGCGATGTCCGCGTGCCGGCGCGCGATGAAATCGTCGAGCCGATCGCGCAGCGCCTGGTCGCCCCGCCGCACGCCCATCGCGATCGGGAAGGAGAACGACTGGTGCAGCAAGGACGGCGGCGGGGGAACGTAGTGCACCGCCAGCGGCCGCTTCGCCTGCGCGGCGTAGTAGCCGGCCTGCGGGCCCCACACGAAGGCCGCGTCGAGTTCGCCGCGGTCCAGCGCATGCATGATGCGCGCCGCGGCGGGCGTGTCGCCGCCGATGGGATAGCCCACCACGTTGGTGGTCGCGCCCACGCGGGCAAGGGCGTGACCTGGCGGCGAGGTCGCACCGTCGTCGCCGATCAGCTGCACGCCGATGCGCCACTGCCGCAGGCGCGGGTCGTCGAAGCCCGCGGGCGGCGATGTGTCGCCCGCGGGCTCGACCAGCACGTAGCTCGAGCGGTAGTAGGCGCGCGTGTTCAGCGTGCGCTCGAATCCCACCGGCACCCCAATGACCACATCGCACAGCCCGGCGCCCATGGTCTTGCGGATGAAGCCGCGAACGTCCGGAAGCCACGCGTATTCGAGCGGCACGCCGAAGTCGTCGGCGACCAGCTGCGCGATGCGGTTCTCGAAGCCGCTGCCGTCGGCGCGCGAGTAAGGCAGGTTGTCGGGGTCGGCGCACACCCGCAGCGCTTGCCGCTGCGGCTGCTGTGACGGCAGCGCTTGCCGCTGCGGCTGCTGTGACGGCAGCGGCTGGGCCTGCGCGCCCGCGGCAACGCAGGCCAGCAGTCCGGCGAGCAGCCGCTTCACTTGGCCGCTCCGTTGAGGCTGAACACGTACAGGTGGCCGCCCTTGCGCGTGGCCGAAGGCAGGTCGCGCATGGCGTTCACGAAGCCGCCGCCGGCAGTGGCGTCGCGCGGATCGAGGCCCCCCGAGACGATGGCGCCGGCCCAGCCGCCGACCCCCGCGAGCACCGCGACGTACTGCTGCCCGTCCGGGCCGCGGAAGGTCACGGGCTGGCCGATGATTCCGGACTCCCCCTTGAACTGCCACAACAGGTGGCCGTTGCGCGCATCGACCGCCTTGAAGTAGCCGTCCATGGTGCCGTAGAAGACGACGTCGCCGGCCGTCACGAGCGCACCGCTCCACACCGGGAACTTCTCATCGATCTGCCACGCCTTGCGCTGGTTCACCGGATCCCAGGCCGTGAAGAGGCCGCGGTTGCCGCCGGGACCGGGATAGAGCTTCAGGTCCACGCCGACGAAGGGCGTGCCCGCGATGTAGCTGACCTCGTACGTGATCGCGTCCTGGCACAGGTTCTGGTGCGGGATGTACAGCAGCTTCGTGCGCGGCGACCAGGCCGAGGGCTGCCAGTCCTTCGCACCCGGCGATCCGGGACAGATGCTGCGCGTCGTCTCGCCCGTGCGCGGCGTCTTGGCGGGGTTGTAGCGCAGCGCGCCCGTCTGCAGGTCGACGCCGCTCGAGGTCGTCGTGTACCCATACGGCGTGGCGGCGAGCACCTGCCCCGTCGTGCGGTCCATCACGTACAGGTAGCCGTTGCGATCGGGGTGCAGCAGCACCTTGCGCCGCGTGCCCTGCCAGTCCAGGTCGACCAGCACGCTCTCGTTGACGCCGTCGTAGTCGTGCAGGTCGTGCGGGCTCGTCTGGTAATACCAGACGGCTTCGCCGGTGTCGGGCCGGCGCGCGAAGATGCCCGACGTGTACTTGTTGTCGCCCGGGCGCTGGTCGGGGTTCCACGGGCCCGGGTTCGACGTGCCGTAATAGAGCAGGTCCTGCTCCGGGTCGTAGGAGACGAAGCCCCATGCGGTGCCGCCGCCGATCTTCCAGCCCTCGCCGGGCCAGGTCTTCACGCCGAGGTCGGTGCCGCGGTCGGCCGCGTAGAACGGCTTGAAGTTGGGGCCGATCAGCACGTCCTTGTCGGGGCCGGTCGCGTAGGCCCGCCACACGATCCGGCCGGTGGCCGCATCGAGCGCCGTGAGCCAGCCGCGCACGCCGAGTTCGCCGCCGCTGTTGCCGACGATCACCTTGCCCTTCGCCACCTGCGGGGCCATGGTGAGGGTCTGGCCGTCCTTGATCTCGCCGAGCTTGGTGCGCCACAGCTCCTTGCCCGTCTTCACGTCGAGCGCGATGGTGTTGTTGTCCAGCGTGTTGAGGAAGAAGCGGCCGTCCGCGTAGGCGCCGCCGCGATTCACGGTGTCGCAGCAGGCGACGCCCTGCGAACTGCGCTCGGGCTTCGGGTCGTAGGTCCACTTCAGCGGGAAGCCCGGCTTGGCAAGGTCGAAGGCGTAGACGACGTTGGGGAACGGCGTCACCACCAACATCGTGTTGTCGGCAATGATGGGCGCGGCTTCGTGACCGCGGTCGTTGCCGGTCGGAAAGTGCAGCGCGAGCTTCAGCTGCGCGACGTTCCCGGCGTTGATCTGCGCGAGGCTGCTGAAGCGCGTGAGGCCCGGGTCCTTGCCCGCAGTAGGCCAGTCACCGGCATCGGCCGCAGGCTGCTGCGCCCCGACCGCAGTGCAGAGCAGGAAGGCGGCGATGGCCCATGGAAAACGCAACTTCATCTCCACGCATGAATGAAGTCCCGGTTCCTCCGCGCCGCTGCGCGATCTCCCTTGCTCGTCTGGCCGCCCCTGCGGCTCTGCTTGTTATGCCGGCAAGTCTACTGAGCGCGCGCCTTTTTGGGGCATCTTCTACAAAGCTTTTTGGCGCGAGCTGCGCGGCTGCTTTCTTTTGTCAATCGACAAAGAAGTCAGGGATCAACTTTCGATTACCTGGCGTCACGGCATAGCGGTCGAGATCGACCTGTCCGTGCGCCGCGAGCAGCGTGTCGTCGATGTGGAAGTTGCCGCTGTTGCGTTCGTCGCGCGCGTCCGACGTGAGGATGAGGTAAGCGGCGTCGGCCAGGATCTCCGGCTTGCGGCAGGCCTTCAGGTCCACGCCCGGGATCATCTGCAGGGCCGCCGTCGCGATCGCGGTGCGCGGCCACAGGCTGTTGACGGCGATGCCGTACTTGCGCAACTCGCCGGCATGGCCGAGCGTGCACATGCTCATGCCGTACTTGGCCATCGTGTAGGCGGTGTGCGGAGCGAACCAGTGCGTCTTCATGGACAGCGGCGGCGACATGGTGAGCACGTGCGCGTTGCGCCCGGCCGCCGCCGACTTCTTCAACTCGGGCAGGCACGCCTGCGTGCACAGGTAGGTGCCGCGTGCATTGATGCCGTTCATGAGGTCGTAGCGCTTCATGGGCGTGTGCTCGGTGTCGGTGAGGCTGATCGCGCTGGCGTTGTTGACCAGGATGTCGATGCCGCCGAAGGTAAGGACCGCCTGCTGCACGGCGGCGAGCACGGCGTCCTCGTCGCGGATGTCCACCTGCACCGGCAGCGCCTGTCCGCCCGCCGCCCGGATCTCCTCGGCCGCGCTGTAGATGGTGCCGGGCAGCTTGGGATTGGGCTCCGCGGACTTGGCGGCGACCACGATGTTCGCCCCATCCGCGGCCGCCCGCTTCGCGATCGCCAACCCGATCCCGCGCGACGCGCCGGTGATGAAGAGGGTCTTGCCCTTGAGGTCCATGGTGTCTCCGTTCCAATGATCTGCAAACACGGGCAAGTTGAACGCAGAGGGCGCAAAGGTACGCAGAGGACGCAGAAGGATTCAATGAAGTCGAATCCCTTCTTGTCCCTTGTCTTCTCTGCGTCCTCTGCGAAACCTCTGCGTCCTCTGCGTTCACCTCTCCGCTATCGCGCTCGCGCCCTTCAAAGCTTCGAAAAGTCCGGCCGGCGCTTTTCCATGAAGGCGGTGAAGGCTTCCTTGGCGGCGGGGGCGGTGAGGAGTTGGCGGAAGCTGGCGCCTTCGTCGGCCATCTGCTGCAGGACGGCCGCGTGCTGGCCCTTCTTCATCAGGCGCTTGGTTTCCACGAGGCTGGCGATCGGCTTGGCCGCCAGCTTGCGGGCCTGCGCGTTCGCGTAGCCGTTCACTTCGGTCGGCGGCAGCACGCGGTTGACGAGGCCGACTTCCATCGCCGCCTCGGCGAAGAAAGGTTCGCCCAGCATCAGCGCCTCGGCCGCGCGGTGGTAGCCGAGCATCTGCGGCACCAGCAGGCTGGACGCCGCCTCCGGACACAGGCCCAGGTTCACGAAGGGCATGGAGAACGCCGCGTTGTCGCCGGCGTAGACCAGGTCGCAGTGGAACAGCATGGTGGTGCCCACGCCGACCGCGGGACCGCACACCGCGGCGAGCAGCGGCTTGGGAAAGCGCGCGATGCCCTGCAGGAAACGGAACACCGGCGAATCCTCGCCCGCCGGCGGCTTGTTCAGGAAGTCGCCGATGTCGTTACCGGCCGAGAACACCGTCTCGTGTCCCTGGATCAGCACCACGCGCACCGACGCGTCCTGCTCGGCACGCGCGAGGCCTTCGGCCAGCGCGCCGTACATGTCCGAGGTAATCGAGTTCTTGCGCTCGACGCGATTCAGGGTGAGGGTCATGACGCCGGCTTCGGCGTGCTGGAGGATGTCGCTCATGTTTGCAGTCTTTCTTTCACGAAGTCGAGGCGGTCCTGGCCCCAGAACATGTCCTGGCCGACGAAGAAGGTGGGCGCACCGAACACGCCGCGCGCCACCGCCTCCTGCGTCTCGGCCTTGAGGTGATCCTTCACGGCCGGGTCGGACGCGAGCGCAAGCAGTTGCTCCGGCGCGAAGCCCGCCTGCTGCAGCACCTTGGCGACGGTAGCAGGGTCGTTCATGTTCTTCCCGTCCACCCAGATCGCGCGGTAGACGGCATCCACGTACGGCACCATGCGGGCCGGCTCGCGCATCTGCAGGCCGATGGCGCCGCGCATCAGCGTGAGCGTGTTGATCGGGAAGTGCGGGTTGCGCGCGAAGGGCACGCCGTAGCGCCGCGCGAAGCGCTGCAGGTCGTCCTGCATGTACTGGCCTTTCGCCGGCACCTCCATGGGTGAGCGGTTGCCTGTCGCCTGGAACACGCCGCCCAGCAGGAAGGGGCGGTACTCGATCTCCGCGCCAGCTGCGCGCGCGATCTGCGGCAGTTGCGTCCACGCAAGGTAGGCGGCGGGACTGCCGACGTCGAAATAGAACTCCACTGCCTTGCTCATCAGAATTTCTCCATCCAGGGTCGCAGGTCGAGCTCGTGGGTCCAGGCATCGCGCGGCTGCATGTGCAGCATCCAGTACTGGTCGGCGATGTGGTCGGGGTTCAGGATGCCGTCGTTCGCCTTCTGCGCGTAGCGCTCGGGAAAGTTGTCGCGGATGAAGGCCGTGTCGATCGCGCCGTCAATCACGACGTGCGCCACGTGGATGCCGCGCGGCGCCAGCTCGCGCGCGGTGCTCTGCGCCAGCGCCCGCAGCGCCGCCTTGGCGCCTGCGAAGGCGGCGAAGTTCGCCGACCCGCGCAGCGATGCCGTGGCGCCGGTGAACAGCATCGTGCCCTTGCCACGCGGCGCCATGCAGCGCGCCGCCTTGCGCGCGGTGAGGAAGCCGGCGAAGCAG
The DNA here is from genome assembly GCF_016654015.1 of Ramlibacter ginsenosidimutans. GTDB lineage: Bacteria > Pseudomonadota > Gammaproteobacteria > Burkholderiales > Burkholderiaceae_C > Ramlibacter > Ramlibacter ginsenosidimutans. The sequence continues at coordinate 96,755 of NZ_JAEPWM010000001.1, forward strand.
GCCATCTCCCAGATCTTGAAGTACTTGCGCGCCGTCTCTTCCAGCACGCTGCTCTGGACGTTGGCGCCGATGTTGAAGACGAACACTTCCACGGCACCGATGCGGCCCTCGATGTCGTCGAACAAGGCATTGACCTCGTCCTCGTTGCGCGCGTCGGAGGCGAAGCCGTGCGCGTCTCCACCGGCGGCGCGGATCTCGTCCACCAGCGGCTGCAGCTTGTCGAGGTTGCGGCGCGTCATGCACACGGTGTAGCCACCGCGGGCGAAGCGCTTCGCGATCGCGCCGCCCGTGGAGTCGCCGGCGCCGACGACCACGGCGACGGGCCGCGCATTCTGTGCTGCCATGGAGTTCACTCCTTGTAGTACATGACCTGGTGGGTGGTCGCCAGCAGCGAGCCGCCTTCGTGCCACACCTGGGCGGCGTGGTCGAAGTATCCGCCGCCGAAGCCCTGTCCGCGCGCCTGCGCGAGCAGGTAGCCGGTGCCGGCGCGCGCCAGCTCTTCCGCGTCGGCGTGGAAGTAGACCGTCATCGAGACCGTGCCCAGCGGCGTCTGGCGCGCGCGGCGCAGCCAGATGCGCGGGAAGAACACGTCGCACAGCGCCGCCAGCGAGGGGAAATCCAGCGGGCGCGGCGGGTCGTCGCGCACCCACAGGCGCGACAGGCTCTCGGGGCCGCCGCTGCCGTCCCAGTCACGCGGGAGCATGCCCAGCACGAAGCGCATCTCGTAGCGCTCCATCCACGCCACACCGCGGCGCAGGGTGCGCTGGATTTCCGCGGGTCGCGGCACCTCGGGCAGGTGCGCTTCGTGGCCGCCCCAGGTGGGACGGCGCACGGCGGTCAGGGCAGTCGCCGTCGCAACCACCTCGTCGCCTTGCAGCATCTCGACGATCCAGTGCTGGGTGGAGCGGTTCGTGCGGGCGGGGCGCGCGCGCACGAGGAATTCGCCGTCGGCGACCGCTGCCGCGAAGTTGATCGTGAAGGCGACGGGGTCGCCGAGCCGCTGCGGGTGCTGCAGCACCGCGTTGAGGCACTGCGCAGCGGTGATGCCGCCGTAGGGGCCGATGAAGTTGGCGTAGGGCGGGCTGGTGCGGCCGAGGAAGAGGCCGTCCTCGCGTGACTGCAACGCGATGGCGGCGTCGAAAGGATGGGCGCTCATGCAGGAAACCTCACGGTCACTCGTTCCTCCGTTTGCTGTCTGTCTCCCTCGCGTCTGGGCGAGGGAAAAGAGGGTCACACGCGCTCGAAGATCCCCGCCGCGCCCTGGCCCATGCCCACGCACATCGTGACCATGCCGTACTTCAGATTCTTGCGACGCAGCGCATGCACCACTGTCGCCGAGCGGATAGCCCCGGTCGCGCCCAGGGGATGGCCCAGCGCGATGGCGCCGCCCATGGGGTTCACCTTGCTGGCATCCAGGTGCAGCGTGTCGATGACGGCCAGCGACTGCGCGGCGAAGGCCTCGTTCAACTCGATCCAGTCGATCGCGTCCTGCTGCAGGCCCGCGGCCTTCAGCGCGGCCGGGATCGCCTCGATCGGGCCGATACCCATGATGTGCGGCGGCACGCCGCGGCTCGCGTAGCTCACGAAGCGGGCGAGCGGTTGCAGGCCGAAGCGCTGGATGGCGGCCTCGCTGGCAAGGATCAGCGCGCCGGCGCCGTCCGAGGTCTGCGAGCTGTTGCCGGCCGTCACGCTGCCGCGCGCTGCGAACACCGGCTTGAGCTTGGCCAGCGACTGCACGGTGGTGTCGGGGCGCGCGCCTTCGTCGAGCTTGACCTTGCGCGTGGAGATAGCCACTTCGGCGGACTCCAGGTCGACCGAGCGCTCGGCAACCTCGACTTCCGTCATTTCGCTCGCGAACTCGCCGGCCTGCATCGCGGCGATCGCCTTCATGTGCGAGCGGTACGCGAACTCGTCCTGCGCCTCGCGGCTGACCTTCCACTGGCGCGCCACTTTCTCGGCCGTCAGGCCCATGCCGTACGCGATGCCGTAGCTCTCGATGTCGTCCGGGTTGGAGAAGATGGAGGGCGACAGCGAAGGCGTGTTGCCCATCATCGGCACCATGCTCATGCTCTCGGTGCCCGCGGCGATCATCACGTCGGCCTCGCCGACGCGGATGCGGTCGGCGGCCATCTGCACGGCCGCCAAGCCGGAGGCGCAGAAGCGGTTGACCGTGATGCCGCCCACGCTCTTGGGCAGGCCGGCAAGCACGGCGCCGATGCGCGCCACGTTGAGCCCCTGCGGCCCTTCGGGAATCGCGCAACCACAGACGATGTCCTCGATGGCATGCGGATCGAGGCCGGGGGCTTGCGCCAGCGCCGACTTCAGCACCGTGGCGAGCAGGTCGTCGGGGCGGGTGTTGCGGAAGAAGCCGCGGTGGGAACGGCCGATGGGCGTTCGGGTGGCGGCGACGATGTAGGCGTCGTGGAGTTGTCGGGTCATGAGCGTTCGTTCCTTCTCTCTTGCTCCCTCCCCCTCTGGGGGAGGGCTGGGGTGGGGGCAGCGCCCGCCAACACCTTGATCTGTTCCCGGATCGCTGTACACACACCGTCCAAGTTGGTCAGCGGTGCGTTGCTGGGGAATCTCAGTACTGCATATCCATGCTCGCGAAAATAGCGGTCGCGGCGCTCGTCGTAGGTGGCATCCGTCGCATGTTGCGACCCATCCAGCTCCACGATCAGCTTCGGGTCCAGGCACGCGAAATCCGCGATGTAGTTGCCGAAGGGATGCTGGCGCCGGAACTTCACACCCAGCCGCTCTGCACGCAATCCCGGCCACAACTTCCGTTCGGAATCCGTCATCGTGCTGCGCAGCGCGCGTGCGTTGCGTTGTGCGATGGGCGTGGACTGGTTTTGCATGTGCGGCGTGCTGCCCCCACCCCCACCCTCCCCCAGAGGGGGAGGGAGAGGGGAGAACATCAATTCCTCACCGGCTTCCCCGTGCTCAGCATCCCCAATATCCGCTCCTGCGTCTTCGGGTGCTGCACGAGCGCGCAGAAGGCCTGGCGTTCCAGCGTCATCAGGTACTCCTCGCTCACCAGCGTGTTGGCGTCCACGTCGCCGCCCGTGACCACGTTCGCGATCATGCTGGCGATGCGGAAGTCGTGCTGGCTCGCGAAGCCGCCGTCGCGCAGGTTGACCAGCTGGCCCATGATGGTCGCCTTGGCGCTGCGGCCCGCGACCGGGAACAGGCGCTTGTGCGGCGCGCGGTACCCTGCATCCATCAGCACCTTCGCCTGCTGGAGCGCGACGTACAGCAGTTCATCCTTGTTCGGGACGATGACGTCGCTCTCCAGCAGGTATCCGAGCTTGCGCGATTCGATGGCGCTCGTGCCCACTTTCGCCATCGCCGCGGCCGTGAAGCCCTCGGCCACGAACTTGAGCAGGTCCTTGTCGGTGCTCGCGGCGGAATTCTCCGCGGCGCGTCGCGCGATGTACGTCAGCCCGCCCGCGCCCGGCACCAGGCCCACGCCGACTTCGACCAGGCCGAGGTAGCTTTCCATCGCGGCAACGCGCTTCGTCGAATACAGCGCCAGCTCGCAACCGCCGCCCAGGGCCAGCCCGCGGATCGCCGACACGACCGGAACGCTCGCGTAGCGCAGGCGCAGCATGGTCTGCTGCATGAAGCCTTCCGCGTCCTCGATCGCCGCGACGCCGACGGCGATGAACGCCGGCAGCGTGGACTCGAGGTCCGCGCCGGCGCTGAAGGGCTCGTCGCCCGACCAGACCACCAGGCCCTGGTACTCCTTTTCCGCGAGCTCGATCGCCTGCTGCAGTCCCTCGCACACCTCGGGGCTGATGGTGTGCATCTTGGTCTTGAGGCTCGCGATGAGGACCTCGCCATCGAGCGTCCACAGGCGGATGTTCCTGTCCTCATGCAAGGTGGTGCCCGCGGTCTCGAAGCGCGGACCGGCTTCACCCAGCAGCAGTTCGGGGAACAGCTGGCGCTCGTACACCGGCAGCTCGCGGCGCGGCTGGAACTGGCCCGTCGTCGGGTTGAACGAGCCCTGCTCCGTGTGCACGCCACCGGCTTCGGCGACCGGGCCTTCGAACACCCACCTGGGCAACGGCGCCTTCGACAGCGCCTCGCCCGCAGTGATGTCTTCCTGCACCCACTGGGCGACCTGCGACCAGCCCGCTTCCTGCCACAGCTCGAACGGGCCCTGCTTCATGCCGAAGCCCCAGCGCATCGCCTGGTCCACGTCACGCGCGGTCTCGGCGATCTCCGCGAGATGCACGGCCGCGTAATGGAAGCCGTTGCGCAGGATGGACCAGAGGAACTGGCCTTGCGGTCCCGTCGCGTTGCGCAGCAGCTTCAGGCGCTCGGCGGCGGGCTTCTTCAGCATGCGCGCATAGACCTCGTCGGACTTCTGGCCGCCCGGCACGTAGTCCCCGCTCTTCAGGTCGAAGCGCAGGATGTCGCGCCCGGCCTTCTTGTAGAAGCCGGCCTGGGTCTTCTGCCCGAGGTTGCCGAGTTCCAGCAGCTTCTTGAGCACCTCCGGCGTGCCGAAGCTCGCGTAGAAGGGGTCGGTTTCGGCACTGAGCGTGTCCTGCAGCGTCTTGATCACGTGCGCCATCGTGTCGAGGCCGACGACGTCGGCCGTGCGGAAGGTGCCGCTCGACGCCCGGCCCATCTTCTTGCCGGTGAGGTCGTCGACGACGTCGACGCTCAGTCCGAACTTCTCCACCTCGCGCATCGTCGCGAGCATGCCGGCGATGCCGACGCGGTTGGCGATGAAGTTGGGCGTGTCCTTCGCGCGCACCACGCCCTTGCCCAGGCCGCTGGTGACGAAGGTCTCCAGCTGGTCGAGGATCTCGGGGCTGGTGGTCGGCGTCGCGATCAGCTCCACCAGGTACATGTACCGCGGCGGATTGAAGAAGTGGATGCCGCAGAAGCGAGGCTTGAGCTGCTCGGGCAGCGCCTCCGACAGCTTCGTGATCGACAGCCCTGAGGTGTTGGACGCCACGATCGCATGCGGCGCGATGTGCGGCGCGATCTTCTGGTACAGCTCCCGCTTCCAGTCCATGCGCTCGGCGATCGCCTCGATCACCAGGTCGCATTCGCCGAGCAGGCCCAGGTGCTCCTCGTAGTTCGCCTGCTGGATCAGCGCGGCGTCCTCGGGCACGCCCAGCGGAGACGGCTTGAGCTTCTTCAGGTTCTCGACCGCCTTGCTGACGATGCCGTTCTTCGGACCTTCCCTGGCGGGCAAGTCGAACAGCACCACCGGTACCTTCACGTTCACGAGGTGCGCGGCGATCTGCGCGCCCATCACGCCCGCGCCGAGCACGGCCACCTTCTTCACGAGGAAGCGGTTCATCGCTGCCTTCCCTTCACCCGCCGCCGGCGTTGCACCCGCGCGATCGGCCTGATCCTTGTACATGGACTCTCCTGTTCTTTGTCGCCCTCCCCCTCTGGGGGGAGGGTTGGGGTGGGGGCACTCCGGGCACCTGAGACGCCTGGTGGCCGAACTTGCACCCACCCTGCCCTCCCCCAGAGGGGGAGGGAAAATCACATCATTGAACGCGCACCCAGGTCTGCGTGCGGAAGAACGGGCCGATGTAGCCCCGCACCTGCAGCTTCTGGCCGCCGTCGATGGGCGCGAGGCGCAGCGTGTATTCCTTGCCGTTCTCTGGGTCGAGGATCTTGCCGTGCTCCCACACGGCCTGGCCCTCGGACTTCTGCGCGTTGCGGATGATCTCGAGGCCCACGATCGGCTGGTCCTTGCGCTCGTCCTTGCATTCCTCGCAAGTCGGCTTGCCGTTCTTCGTGAGCGTCTTCTCGATCCGGCCGGACAGCTTGCCGCCCTGGTCGACGATGCGGATCTCGGCCTTGGCCTCGCCGGTCTTGTCGTCGACGTTGCGCCACAGGCCCAGGGGTGTCATCTGCGCGAAGGCGGCGCAGGCCGCCATCGACAGCGCGAAAGCGAGGATGCGTTTCATGCCAAGGCCGCGTCGGTGTCGAGCAGCACGCCGACGCCCGAGCGCGCGGTGCGCATCAGCGTGGCGGTCTCGGGGAACAGGCGCGCGAAGTAGAAGCGAGCCGTTTGCAGCTTGGCCTGGTAGAACGGGTCGGTGTTGCCGGCCTCGATCTGCTGCAGCGCGACCTGCGCCATGCGCGCCCAGAAGTAGCCGAACACGAGGTGGCCCAGCACGCGCAGGTAGTCCACCGCCGCGCCGCCCACTTCGTCCGGGTTCTGGAAGGCCTTGAAACCGATCTCGGTGGTGAACTTCGTGAGCTGGTCACCGAGGTAGGCGACCGGGTTGATGAACTCCGCCATCTTCTCGTTCACGCCTTCTTCTTCCACCAGTTGCGCGACCAGCTTGCCGAACTTCTTCAGCGTGGCGCCGTTGTTGCCCAGCACCTTGCGGCCCAGCAGGTCCAGCGACTGCACGGTGTTCGTGCCTTCGTAGATCATGTTGATCCGGTTGTCGCGCACGAACTGCTCCATCCCCCACTCCTGGATGTAGCCATGCCCGCCGAAGACCTGCATGCAGGCATTGGTGGCGATGTGCCCGTTGTCGGTGAGGAAGGCCTTCACGATGGGCGTGAGCAGCGCGACGATCTCTTCGCTGTCCTTGCGCACCTTCTCGTCGGGGTGGTACAGCTCCTTGTCGAGCAGCATGGTGCAGTAGATGGCCACCGCGCGCCCGCCTTCCGCATACGCCTTGGCGGTCAGCAGCATCTTGCGCACGTCCGGGTGCACGATGATAGGATCGGCCGGCTTGTCCTTGGCCTTCGGCCCCGAGAGCGCGCGCATCTGCAGGCGCTCCTTCGCGTAGGCCAGCGCGTTCTGGTACGCCACTTCGGTGAGGCCAAGCGACTGGTTGCCCACGCCCAGGCGCGCCGCATTCATCATCACGAACATCGCGGGCAGGCCCTTGTTCGGCTCGCCCACGAGCGTGCCGACGGCGCCATCCAGCACCAGCTGCGCCGTCGCATTGCCATGGATGCCCATCTTGTGCTCCAGGCCGCCGCAGTAGATGCCGTTGCGCTCGCCCAGCGAGCCGTCCGGCTTCACCTTGTATTTCGGGACGAGGAACAGCGAGATGCCCTTGCTGCCCTGCGGTGCGTCCGGCAGGCGCGCGAGCACCAGGTGGATGATGTTCTCCGCCATGTCGTGCTCGCCGGCGGAGATGAAGATCTTGTTGCCGGTGATCCTGTAGGTGCCGTCGGCCTGCGGTTCGGCCTTGGTGCGCAGCAGGCCCAGGTCGGTGCCGCAATGCGGCTCGGTCAGGCACATGGTGCCGGTCCATACGCCCGACACCAGTTTGGGCAGGAACAGCTTCTTCTGTTCGGGCGTGCCGTGCGCGTGCAGCGCCTCATACGCGCCGTGCGACAGGCCGGGATACATCGTCCACGCCTGGTTGGCGCTGTTGAGCATTTCGTAGAAGCACTGGTTCAGCACGAAGGGCAGGCCCTGGCCGCCGTACTCGGGGTCGCAGGAGAGCGCGGGCCAGCCGCCTTCCACGTACTTCGCATACGCTTCCTTGAAACCGGCCGGCGTGGTGACCTCGTGGGTCTCCTTGTTCAAGGTGCAGCCCTGCTCGTCACCGGTACGATTCAGCGGGAACACCACTTCCGAGGCGAACTTGCCGCCCTCTTCCAGCACGGCGTTGATCGTGTCGGCATCGACCTCCGCATGTTTCGGGATGTCCTTCAGCTGCTCGGTGACGCGGAACAGCTCGTGGATCACGAACTGCATGTCGCGCAGGGGCGGGGTGTACTGGGGCATGGGATTACTCCTTGGAACTCTTCGCCGCGCGGGCAGGCCTGGTCTTGGTGGTGGTGGCAGCGCCGTAATGCTGCAGGATGTGCTCGAAGCCCGCATTGGCACGGGCGATGGAGCCGGGGTTCTTCAGGAAGCGCGCCTCGTAGTGCAGCGCGAGGATGAGGCCGTGGATCTCGAAGAGCATCTGCTCTTCGTCGGTGGCGGCATCGAGGTGCCCTTCCTCCTTGGCCATGGCAATCGCGCGCTTCATCGCGTCGTGCCAGGTCTGCACGGACGAAGCGAGCGCGTCGCGCACGGGCCCGGGACGGTCGTCGAATTCCACGGCGCCGCTGATGTAGATGCAGCCGGAGTCGATCTCCACCGATGTGCGCTGCATCCAGTGCGCGAACATCGCGCGCAGGCGCGGCAGGCCGCGCGGCTCGCCCAGCGAGGGATAGAACACCTCCTGCTCGAAGCGCTGGTGGTACTCGCGCACCACCGAGATCTGCATCTCCTCGCGCGAGCCGAAGTGGGCGAAGACGCCCGACTTCGACATCTGCGTAACTTCCGCGAGGGCGCCGATGGACAGGCCTTCGAGCCCGATCTGGGTGGCGAGGCCCAGCGCGGCGTCGACGATGGCCGCCTTGGTCTGCTGGCCCTTCTGCAAGGCCTTGCCCGCACGGGCGGGCTTCACGGGCAGGTCGGTGACGGACATGGCTTGGGAATTGAAAAACGAACGATCGTGCTATTTTGCCCGAAATCCGGTCGGATGCGGAAGGCAGGCGGCGACTGCAGGCAATCCAGGCCGGCCGAATGCTTTCCCCGGTGTCTTCTCCAGGGCGCCGCGTACCTGCGAGGCCGCGCAGCAGATCGTCGCATCGGATACATGTCCATACACATCGCAACCGGCCGGGGCGTAGCGTCTGGACAGGCCAACCGGGGGAAGAGGCATGAGAGCGGCGCTCAGATCCATCGTCAACCACCGGTGGTTCCAGTCCACGTTTGCGCGGAACCGCGGAGTGATCGACTGGCTGTTCTCGTATTCCATCATTCCCGCGGCGTACCTGCTGCTGGCCTATCGGCGCCTGGGTGCCGGCGACCTGCCCCGGACCACCACACGCCTGAGAGACATCGGCGTGTTCCCGATCCGCAATCACTACTACGAGCCGCTGTTCGACCATCGGCAGCTGGCTGCGCCGTCGCAGGAGGGTCGCCGCCTGCCGGGGCTGGACCTGAACGTGCCCGGCCAGCTCGCCTTCCTGCAGCAGCTTCGCTGCGCCGACGAACTGCGGGCACTGCGCCTGCAGGAACCCGGCGACGGCGTCGCTTCGTTCTGCATCGTGAACGACACCTTTCCTTCGGGCGACGCCGATTTCCTGTACCAGTTCCTGCGGCAGGTGAAGCCGGCGAAGGTGGTGGAAGTGGGGAGCGGCAACTCCACGAAGCTGGCCCGCCTCGCGCTGCAGAAGAACCAGGCCGAAACCGGGCAGGCTGCTCAACACATCTGCATCGAGCCTTACGAGCAGCCCTGGCTGGAGCAGCTGGAGGGCGTAAAGGTCGTGCGCAAGCGCGTGGAGGACTGCGGCATCGACTGGGCTTCCGAACTGAACGCCGGAGATCTCCTGTTCATCGACTCGTCCCACGTGATCCGGCCCCAGGGCGACGTGGTGACCGAGTACCTGGAGATCCTGCCGCTGCTCCAACCCGGCGTGTACGTCCACATCCACGACATCTTCACCCCCAGGGATTACCTGCCGTACTGGCTCGCGCAGCACGTGAGGTTCTGGAACGAGCAGTACCTGCTCGAGGCGCTGCTGACAAACACGACGCGCTACCAGGTCGTCGCCGCACTCAATTACCTGACGCACAACCACTACGAAGAGATGAGCCGGGTGTGCCCCTACTTGACACCCGAGCACGAGCCCAGCTCGTTCTACTTCCGCGTCGCTGCCTGAAGCCGCATCCGGCGCAGCACGCTTGCGCGGCCGCGGCTGGCACGTGCAGTGGTACGTGGCGCCCGCGGTGCTCCCGCCGCTCGCGGGATGGCAGCAGGAGTGTCGCGTGCCCTTCGTGCTCGACCACCTGGCCGGGATGACAGCGGCGCACGCGCAGGACGACGGTCACGCGCTCGCTGGGCGATGCGGCGGCGCGCGCGGTGCGGCAGGCCGGGGCGCGGCTGTACGCCTGACTCGCGCCGCCGGCGCGCGTCCGGGCGGCCGATACCCCGGCGGGCAAACCTGCGCGGCTCAGGACGCCTTGTACGGCACGATCAGCTGGCGCTGCTCGCCCAGGCCGTCGATGCCCAGCGTCATGACGTCGCCCTTCTTCAGGAACTTCGGCGGCTTCATTCCCAGGCCCACGCCGGGCGGCGTGCCGGTGGTGATCACGTCGCCGGGCTCCAGCGTCATGAAGTGGCTGCAGTAGCTCACGAGCTTGGCGCAGTTGAAGATCATCGTCTTCGTGTTACCGGTCTGCATGCGCTCGCCGTTGACGTCCAGCCACATGCCCAGGCGCTGCACGTTCGGGACTTCGTCGGCGGTCACGAGCCACGGGCCGATCGGGCCGAAGGTGTCGCAGCCCTTGCCCTTGTCCCATTGCGAGCCGCGCTCCAGCTGGAACTCGCGCTCGCTCACGTCGTTCACCACGGTGTACCCGGCCACGTGCGCGAGCGCCTTGGTGGTCGGCACATAGCGGGCGGTGGTGCCGATGACGATGCCCAGCTCCACTTCCCAGTCGGTCTTGACGGAGCCGCGCGGCAGCATCACCGGATCGTTCGCGCCCTGGATGCAGCTGGTCGCCTTCATGAAGACGATCGGCTCCTTCGGGATGGGCATGTTCGATTCGGCAGCGTGGTCCGAATAGTTCAGGCCGATGGCGATGAACTTGGGCACGTGCGCGATCGGGCAGCCGAAGCGCGGGTTGCCGCGCACCAGCGGCAGCTTGGCGACGTTCGCCTTGCGGATGCGCGCGAGGCCCACCGAGCCGAGCTGGGCCGGGCCGATGTCGGGCACCACGCTGCTCAGGTCGCGCAGCTTGCCGTCAGCGTCGATCAGGCCCGGTTTTTCCTTGCCGGGGTTGCCATAGCGAACCAGTTTCATTCTTCTTTCCTCGTTGTTGGGGGATCTAGTAAGTCGAGCGGCCACCGGAGAGGTCGAACACCGCGCCGGTGGAGAAGGAGCAGTCCTCGGTGCAGAGCCAGCCGACCAGAGCCGCGATTTCCTCGGGCGTGCCGAAGCGGCCCATGGGGATCTTGGAGAGCATGAACTGGATGTGCGCCTCGGTCATCTGGTCGAAGATCGCCGTCTTCACGGCCGCCGGAGTCACGCAGTTCACGCGCACCTCGGTGTCGGCGAGCTCCTTGCCCAGCGACTTGGTCAGCGCGATGACGGCGGCCTTGCTCGCACTGTACGCGCTCGCATTGGGGTTGCCGTCCTTGCCGGCCACCGACGCGATGTTGACGATGCGGCCGTAGCCGGCCTGCCGCATCACGGGCACCACCTCGCGGCAGCAGAGGAACAGGCCCGTGAGATTCACCTCGATCACCTGGCGCCAGGCATCGACCGGGTACTCCCACAGCTTCGTGTTCGGGCCGGTGATGCCCGCGCTGTTCACGAGCGCATCCACGCGCTGGCTGCGCCGCACCGTGGATTGCAAGGCATCGCGCACCGAGGTCTCGTCGGTGACGTCCACCTGCACGAAGCTGCAGCCTGCACCGAGCCGTTCGGCGGCGGTGCGGCCCGCGGCCAGGTCGCGGTCCCACACCGCCACGCTGCCGCCGGAAGCGACGAGCCGTTGCGCGATGGCGAAGCCCAGCCCCGTCGCACCGCCGGTGACGATGGCGTGGCGGCCCTGGAAGTCCAGCTGGTTCATATCGTGATCCCTCCATCCACCGCATAAGCCTGTCCGGTCACGAAGCGCGACTCCTCGCTGGCGAGGTAGACCACCAGCGGCGCGATCTCCTGCGCCGTGGCGAGGCGGCCCATGGGCTGGCGCGCGACGAACGCCTGGCGCGCCGCGTCCGGATCCGGGTTGGCGTTGATGCGGTCCTGCAGCGAGGGCGTGTCCACGGTGCCGGGACAGATCGCGTTGCAGCGGATGCCGTGCGCGACGTAGTCGGCGGCGACGCTCTTGGTCAGCCCGATCACCGCGGCCTTGGTCGTGCCGTAGATGAAGCGATTGGGCAGGCCCTTGATGCTGCTGCACACGCTGGCCATGTTGATGATGCTGCCGGCGCCCTGCCCGCCCTGGTTCTGCAGCATGCGCGGCAGCGCCGCCTGGATCGCCCAGAACTGCGCGCGCACGTTGAGGTTGAGCGCGAAGTTCCACTCTTCATCAGTGGCCTGCAGGGCCGTGCCACTGTGCACGAAGCCCGCGCAATTGAACAGGATGTCGATGGCGGGCATCTCGCCGATGACGCGCGCGATCGCCTGCTTGTCCAGCACGTCGAGCTGCACGCAGCGCACGTTGGCCACGCCTTCGTAGCTCTCCAGCAGGCGCGGGTTCACGTCGGTGGCCCACACCTGCGCGCCATCGGCGGCCAGGGCCAGCGCACTCGCGCGGCCGATGCCCTGGCCGGCGGCGGTGACCAGGGCGGTCTTGTTCTTCAGTCGCACTTCGTGCTCCTTCGTAGGGGCTAGAGCTTAGGGGCTAGGGACTAGGGGAACAACCGGATGCAAGCCAGCTGCGTCCGCCGCATCATAATTGGCCTGACCACTTGGCCAATCCGGTCCGACCCCTAGCCCCTAGCCCCTAGCCCCTAGCCCCTAGCCCCTAGCCCCTAGCCCCTAGCCCCTAGCCCCGCCCCATGCCCCTGCAGACCGTAGGATCCAGCCGCCTCTATCGCCAGATCGCCGAGCAGTTGCGCGGCCTGATCTCGGCCGGCGAGTTCGCGGTCGGCACCCGGCTGCCGGCGGAGCGGGACCTGGCGCGCGAGCTGGGCGTGAGCCGCCCCTCGGTGCGCGAGGCGCTGATCGCCCTCGAAGTCGAAGGCTGGGTGGAGGTGCGCACCGGCTCGGGCATCTACGTGCTGCCGGCGCAGCAGCGGCAGTCGCAGCGCCTGCCGGCAGCGCATGCGAACGACGGCAACGACTGGGGCCCGCTGGAAGTGATGCGCGCCCGTGAACTGGTCGAAGCCGAAGTGGCGGCGCTGGCGGCGCGCAACGCGCGCAAGCCGCAGGTAGGCGCCATCGCCGCCGCGCTGGAGCGCATGCACGAAGACGTGGCCGCCGGCATCGCGCCCTCGGAGAGCGACGAGACCTTCCACGCGGCGATCGCCGACGCCTGCGGCAACGAGGTGCTGTGCGATACGGTGCGCAAGTACTGGAGCACACGCCATGGGCCGCTGTTCGAGCGGCTCGGCGACCACTTCGAAACACCGGCCTCCTGGCGGACCGCGCTCGCCGAGCACGCCGCCGTCCTCGCGGCGATCCGCGTGCGCGACCCCGACGCCGCGCGCACGGCGATGCAGCAACACCTGAAGAAAGCCACGGGCCGGTACAGCGCGAGCTGGCGGCGCACGCGCCCGGCCTGAACCTGGAACCCCGCATGACCCCTTTCATCCGCCTCCATCCGAACGACGACGTCCTCATCGCCCGCACGCAATTGCTGGGCGGAACCAGCGTCGAGAACGTCACCGTGCGCGGGCTCGTCCCGCCCGGCCACAAGCTGGCGGTGCACGACATCGCCGCCGGCCAGCCGGTGCGGCGCTACAACCAGATCATCGGCTTCGCCAGCCGCCCCATCGCCGCCGGCGAGCACGTGCACACGCACAACCTCGACGTGGGACCCGACGGCGGCGACTTCGCGCGCGACTACGCCTTCGGCGCCGACGTGAAGCCGGAGCCGGCCCGGCGCGAGGCCACGTTCCTGGGCATCAAGCGCCCCGACGGCCGCGTCGCGACGCGCAACTACATCGGCATCCTGTCCAGCGTGAACTGCTCGGCGACGGCCGCGCGCGCGATCGCGGACCACTTCTCGCGCCAGACCAACCCCCAGGCCCTGGCGGCCTACCCGAACGTCGACGGCGTGGTCGCGCTCACGCACGGCACCGGCTGCGGCATGGACACCGAAGGCCTGGGCATGCACATCCTGGAACGCACGCTCGCGGGCTATGCGACGCATGCGAACTTCGCCGCCGTCATCGTGGTGGGACTGGGCTGCGAGGCGAACCAGATCAATGCGTGGCTCGCGCACAGCAGCCTGCGCCAAGGCGAGACGCTGCAGGTGTTCAACATCCAGGACACCGGCGGCACGCGGCGCACCGTGGAGAAGGGCATCGGGCTGGTGAAGGACATGCTGCCGCGCGCCAACCGCGTGAAGCGCGAGCCTTGCAGCGCCTCGCACATCACCATCGGCCTGCAGTGCGGCGGCTCCGACGGCTATTCGGGCATCAGCGCCAATCCGGCGCTGGGCGCGGCAGTGGACCTGCTGGTCGCGCACGGCGGCACCGCCATCCTGTCCGAGACCCCCGAGATCTACGGCGCCGAGCACCTGCTCACGCGGCGCGCCGTGCGGCGCGAGGTCGGCGAGAAACTCATCGAACGCATCCATTGGTGGGAGCACTACACCAAGGTGAACGAAGGCGAGATGAACAACAACCCCTCGCCGGGGAACAAGGCCGGCGGCCTCACGACCATCCTGGAGAAGTCGCTGGGCGCCGTCGCCAAGGGCGGCACCAGCAACCTGCAGGCGGTGTACGAATACGCGGAGCCGGTGACGGCGCACGGCTTCGTCTACATGGACACGCCCGGGTACGATCCGGTCAGCGCCACGGGCCAGGTGGCCGGCGGCGCCAACATGATCTGCTTCACGACCGGACGCGGCTCGGCCTACGGCTGCGCGCCGTCGCCTTCCCTCAAGCTGGCCACCAACTCCACGCTGTGGCAGCGCCAGGAAGAGGACATGGACATCAACTGCGGCGAGATCATCGACGGCACGAGCTCGGTCGCGGAAATGGGCGAGCGCATCTTCCGGCTCGTGCTGGCCACCGCCTCGGGCGAGCGCAGCAAGAGCGAACAACATGGCTACGGCCAGAACGAATTCGTGCCGTGGCAAGTCGGCGCGGTCATGTAAGGAGCATCATGAGCAGGACATTCCAGGCGGCGCCGCTGCGCGCCACCATCGCCGCGATCATCCAGGCGGCCGGCAGCAGTGCGCAGGAGGCGAAGACCGTCGCCGACAACCTGGTGCTGGCCAACCTGAGCGGGCACGACTCGCACGGCGTAGGCATGGTGCCGCGCTACGTGGACGCGGTGCTCGAAGGCGGACTCAAGCCCAATGCGAGCGTGAAGGTGCAGTTCGACGGCGGCAGCCTGCTGGCGCTGGACGGCCAGCGCGGCTACGGGCAGGTGGTGGGCGAGCAGGCGATGACGCTGGCGATCCAGCGCGCGCAGGAGACCGGCAGTTGCGTGATGGCGCTGGCGCACGCGCACCACCTGGGCCGCATCGGCCACTTCGCCGAGATGGCGGTGGCGCGCGGCCTCGTGTCCATCCACTTCGTCAACGTGCAGTCTCGGCCGGTGGTCGCGCCCTTCGGCGGCGGCGACGGCCGCTACGGCACCAACCCGTTCACGGTGGGCATCCCGCTGGCGGGGCGCGAGCCCTTCGTGCTGGACTTCGCGACCAGCCGCGTGGCGCAAGGCAAGATGCGCGTGGCGCACAACGAAGGCCGGCAGGTCGAACCGGGGTACCTGATCGACGAGCAGGGCCGCCCGACGACGAATCCCGGCGTGGTGGTCGTGCCGCAACCAGGCGGCATGTTCGGCGCCCTGCTCGCCTTCGGCGAACACAAGGGCTACGGCATGGCGGTAGCGTGCGAGCTGCTGGGCGGCGCACTCACCGGCAGCGGCACCTGGCATCGGCCCGCGGACAACCAGCGCGCCGTCATCAACGGGATGTTCACGATCGTGGTCGACCCGCGCAAGCTCGGCACGCAGGCGAGCTTCGAGGGCGAGGCGCTGGCCTTCGTCGACTGGCTCAAGCAAAGCCCGCCCGCGCCCGGCGGCGACGGCGTGCTGCTCGCCGGCGAACCCGAACGGCGGGCGCGGCGCGAGCGCGAGGCGCACGGCTTCGCGGTCGATGACCAGACCTGGGGCGAGATCGTCGCCGCCGCAGGCAAGGTCGGCGCGCGCATCGCCTGACGCGCCTAGTGGCAACGGGCGCGCTTGGCGCCCGTTACTTCAGCGACTGCCAGCTCTGGAAGTCGTAGCGGTTCTGCGCGTTCGGCGGCACGTTCACCCAGTAGGTGTTGACCTCGGTCTTGGTGCCGCTGGCATCACCGGCGGGGCCGCCCAGGACGGTCGTGGAACTCCTCTGGACCATCGCGCCGCCGGGCAGCAGGTGCGCGCTCGGCACCGCGACCGCAGTCGAAGGAGTCACGGTCACGGTGGCGGAAGGCGCGCCGGGCGTCACCGGGACGCCGGAGCTCGAGTTCACGGTGGCGCCGGTCCCGGTGCTGACGGTGGCGGGGGTGGGCGCCTGGGCGAAAGCGGAAGCGGCCAGCAGGGCCGCGGCGGCAATGGCGATCTTCTTCATTCGGTGCTCCTGTGCTTCAGGGGATGCTGTGGTGCTATTCCACGGCCCCTCCACGCGCAGCAGCGCCGGTCCGCATCGACGAAAGCTGTCAGCGGCGGACCGACGCAGCCCTCAAGGCACAGGCAGCGGCGGCAAGGCGCGCACGGCGTCCCCCGCGACCGGGAAAATCCGGTCCCCCGCGCGCGGCTCGATGCGGTGCATGCCCGTGAAGCTGCCGAAGGCCGGCAGGATGCCCACCGCCTGCTGCGGCAGTTGCCCGCTGTCGTCGCCCAGCCAGAAGCACGGCAGGCGCAGGCGCTCGAACGCGCGGCCCGTGATGCTGATGCACGGATGCCAGTGCCCGGCGAGCACGTACGCATCCGCCACCGGGCGCGGGTGGTGGCACAGCGCGAACGGGCCCAGGCGCAGCGGCTCGTCGACGACGGTGAAGCGAAGAGTCGCCGGCGGGTCGCCCGCGCGGTCGTCGTGGTTGCCGCGCACCAGCGTGAGCTCCAGCGCCGGATGCGCTTCGCGCCATTCGTGCAGCACGCGCAAGGTGCCGGCCGCATGCGATCGCCACGAATGCAGGAAGTCGCCGAGGAAGACCACGCGCTGCGCGCCCGTGTCCGCCAGGGCCGCGTCGAGCCGCTCGAGGGTGCCGGCAGTGGTGCCGCTGGGCACCGGCACGCCCAGCTTGCGGAAGCTCACGGCCTTGCCGAAGTGCGCATCGGCCACCAGCAGCGTTTGCTCGGCGGAAAGGAAAAGGGTGCCGCTCGGATGCAGCAGCGCATCCTGGCCGGCGAGGCGGATTCTCAACATCGATCGAATGGAAGTGCGATGGCGAAAGCTGGGGTTCGCCTGCGGCTCACCGCCAGCCTACGTGAGGCCCGCAAGCGGATCGTAGGCTGGTGGTGAACGAAGTGAACCCCAGCGATGCGCAGTTGGCGCAGGGCGAATTACAGCATGCGCTGCAGCGCCTGCTCCAGGTGCTCCGACGGCGCGCGCTTGAACCCCGAGCGGGCGAAGCGCTGCAGCCGGCCCACCATGAAGGCCGTCAGCACCGAGGCGCGCACCTGCGCGTCCACGGTCGGCGCGGCGGCGTCGGAGGTGATGCGCAGGCTCTGCTTCAGCGACGACTCCACCTTGTCGAAGAACTGGTTCATGCGCTGCTGCAGCCGCTCGTTCTCGAACACCAGCGCGTCGCCCACCATCACGCGGGTCATGCCGGGGTTCTTCTCGGCGAACTGGATCAGCATGGTCACGATCCGTCCCGCCTGCGCCGCTCCCGCGGGCTCGCGCTCGGTGATCTGGTTGATCAGCGTGAACACGGTCTGCTCGATGAATTCGATCAGGCCCTCGAACATCTGCGCCTTGCTGGCGAAGTGCCGGTACAGCGCCGCCTCGCTCACGTCCAGCTTGGCCGCCAGGGCCGCCGTGGTGATGCGCTCGGCCCCGGGCTGCTCCAGCATCGTGGCCAGCGCCTCGAGGATCTGCACCCGCCGCTCGCCCGGTTTCGGGCGCTTGCGCACCACGGCCGGCGCGTCGCCACCGGGGGTCGGTTCGGGAGAGTCGAGCTCGGCGTGGGACATGGAATGCCTAGGTCAGCGGTTCCAAATCATTCTCGCATACGCGACCGTGGGCGCCTCCTGCCGCGACCCGGCCGCGGCATTGCTGCGCGAGCAGGTGCTCACCCCGGCAACGGAAGTGTGACTTTCAAGCCACGACCGGCGGTCCCGGGCTGCAGTTGGAGGTGGGTGCGGTGGACCCGCGCGATCTCCTCCGCGATAGCCAGGCCCAGCCCGTTGCCCTCGCCCTGCGTGCCCTGCACGCGGTAGAAGCGCTCCAGGATGCGCGGCATCTCGTGGGGCGGGACACCGGGCCCGTCGTCCTCCACCTCGAGGAAGGGCTGGCTGCCGCGACGGCCGCACCGGATGGTGACGCAGCCGCCTTCGTGCGTGTACTTCACCGCGTTGTCCACGAGATTGGACAGCAGCTCGCGCAGCAGCCACTCGTGTCCCATCACGTGCACCGGGTCCGCGTCCAGTCCCAGGTCGATACCGCGCGCCGTGGCCGCGTCGAGGTGCGCCTCCAGCGCGCCTTCGCACAAGGCCTTGAGGTCCACGCGCTGCTCCGGTTGCGCTTGCATGCCACGCGCGTCGGCACGCGAGAGCGCCAGCAGCTGGTTGGCGAGTTGCGAGGTGCGGCGGGTCGCGCTGCGCAGCTTGAACACCTGCTCCGTGGGCAGCGCCAGGGTCTGCGCCTTCGCCGCCGTGGTCGCGGCCTGCGCCCAGGCCTCGACCTGGGCCTGCAGCCCCGCGATGGGCGTGCGCAGCTGGTGGGCGGCGTCCGCCACGAAGCGGCGCTGGCTTTCCGCCTGCGCATTCACCAGGCCGAACAGGCGGTTGAGCGAATCCACCAGCGGCCGCACTTCCTCGGGCGACGCGGCTTCGTCGATCGCGCTCAGGTCGCGTGGCGAGCGGCGTTCGACCGCTTCCTTCAGCGACAGCAGCGGCCGCAAGGCCTGCTGCACCGCCCAGCGTACCGCGAAGGCGGCGGCCGCGATCAGCACGAAGTTCGGCAGCAGCACGCGCAGCAGGATGGAGCGGGCCCACTGCTGGCGCGGGTCCGAGCTGTCGGCGATGACGATCACCACTTCGCCGAGCACGGTGGGCTCGCGCTGGCGCACGATGCGCCAGCTCGCGCCATCGTGCTCCTCGCTGTGCACCTCGGGCGCGCGGTCCGTCGGCGGCAGGCCGGCGAGCCACTCGTCCCCGTGCAACACCTTGCCGTCCGGATCGAGGATGGCGAAGGCCGCCGCACCCGGCCGGTCCTTGAGGAACTCCTCGAACGGCGGCGCGAGCAGCAGCAGGGGACGATCGCCCGACTGGCCGATCACCGAGTCCGCCACCAGCGGAATCAGCGAGAGCAGGCGCTCGTCCTGGTGCATCGCGACGTTGTCGGCCGAGCGGTACTCCAGCCATGCATTGGCCATGGCCAGCACGACCAGGGGCGCGATCAGCATCACCAGCAGGCGGCGGCGCAGCCCGGAGGTGACGCCCCGCACCTCGCGCAACTGCGAGCGCGACGCCGGGGCGTCGGGCAGGAAGGACGAAGCGAACAACCTCACTCGCCGTCGGCCGGGCGCAGCTCGAGCCGGTAACCGAAGCCGCGGATCGAGCGCAGCGCCACCCCGTACGGTTCGAGCTTGCCGCGCAGGCGCGAGATGTAGACCTCGACCGCGTTGGGAGTGATCTCCTTGTCCCAGCCGGTGAGGGCCTGCAGCAGCTTCTCCTTGCTGGCCGGCTTGGGCGCGTTGATCAGGAGGTACTCCATGACCGTCCACTCGCGCGGACCCAGCTCCAGCGGCACGGCCGTCCCGTTGCGCTGGGCGCTGGCGCGCCGGTTCGCGGTATCAAGCTCGATCGGCCCGAAGCTCAGCACCGCGGACGTGGCCGCCTGCGAGCGGCGCAAGAGCGCGCGCAGGCGCGCGAGCAGCTCCGGCAGCTCGAACGGCTTGATCATGTAGTCGTCCGCACCGAGGTCGAGGCCCTGCACGCGGTCGTGCAGCGCGTCGCGCGCGGTGAGGATCAGCACGGGCGTGTGATGGCTCGCCATCTCGGGCCGGCGCAGGCGCCGCGTGAGCTCCAGGCCGTCCATGTGCGGCAACCCGATGTCGATGATCGCCGCGTCGAACACCTCGGTGCGCAGCACTTCCTCCGCGCGCTCGCCGCTGCCGACCCAGTCCACCGCATAACCGGCGTTGGCGAGCCCCAGCTTGATGCCGCTGGCGACCATCACGTCGTCCTCGACTAACAGCAACCGCATGGGGCTTCTTCCAGTGCCGCCGCGGAACCGGCTTTGCCGGTCCGCTGGGGGCGCCCCCTCGAGGGGGAGGCGCCGCAGGCGCATCGGGGGTGGGTCATTTCGCGCGGATCATGGTGCCGTAGGCTTGGTCCGTGAGGATCTCCAGCAGCATGGCATGGGGCACGCGCCCGTCGATGATGTGCACCGCGTTCACGCCGGCGCGGGCGGCGTCCAGCGCGCCGCTGATCTTCGGCAGCATGCCGCCGGAGATGGTGCCGTCGGCGAACAGCGCATCGATCTGCCTGGCGGTGAGATCCGTCAGCAGCTTGCCCGACTTGTCCAGCACGCCGGGCGTGTTCGTCAGCAGCACCAGCTTCTCGGCCTGCAACACCTCGGCCAGCTTGCTCGCCACCACGTCGGCGTTGATGTTGTAGCTCTCGTTCTGGTCGCCGAAGCCGATCGGGCTGACCACCGGAATGAAGTTGTCCTCCAGCAGCGCGCGCACCACGCCCGGCGAGATCTCCACGATGTCGCCCACCTGCCCGACGTCGTGTTCCTTCGTCGGGTCCTTGGAGTCGAGCATCTTCAGCTTCTTGGCGCGGATCAGGCCGCCGTCGCGCCCGGTGAGGCCCACGGCCAGGCCGCCCGCCTTGTGGATGAAGCCGACGATGTCCTGCTGCACCTCGCCTGCCAGCACCCATTCGACGACTTCCATTGTCTCGGCGTCGGTGACGCGCATGCCCTGGATGAACTCGCCCTTCTTGCCCAGGCGGTTGAGGGCCTGCTCGATCTGCGGGCCGCCACCGTGGACCACCACGGGATTGATGCCCACCAGCTTCAGCAGCACGACGTCCTCCGCGAAGTCGGCCTGCAGCTCCGGGTCGGTCATGGCGTTGCCGCCGTACTTGATCACCATGGTCTTGCCATGGAACTTGCGGATGTACGGCAGCGCCTGGGCCAGGATCTCGGCCTTGTCGCGGGCGGCGATGGAAAGGACTTGGGTCATGGGCGGGAGGGGATTTGCCCGATTTTGCCGCAAGCGCGGGCGCGGCCCGGATCAGCGCCGCGAACGCAGGAAGCGCTGCAGGGTGCGGGTGCGGAAGCGGACGATGCTGTAGTAGGCGTACAGGTAGGTGAACACGAACAGCAGCAGGAAGCCGATCAGGGCGGCCGTGCTTTGCCAGAACAGCATGGCGGGCAGCGCGCTGAGCACCACGAAGCCCAGGAGGTACGGCGACGTGCGGTTGTTGCGCATCAGCATGCGGCGCGCCTCGTTGTCGTGGAACACGTAGCGCACGATGCGCCGGAACACCAGGTGATGCAGGTGCAGGCCGTCGGGCAGGCCCGGCGAGCGGCCCATGTATCGCTTGCGCCAGATGGAGAACAGCGTCTCCCAGATCGGGTAGGCCAGCAGCAGCACCGGGAACCAGGGCGAGACCTCGGGGTGGCGCTGCGCGAGCTGCACGCAGGTGAGCGCGATCATCGCGCCCCACAGGTAGGCGCCGCCGTCGCCGGCGAAGATCAGGCCGTAGGGATAGTTCCAGATCAGGAAACCCACCGTGGCGCCGGCGAGCACGACCACCACACCGGCGAGCTCGCGGTCGCCGACGGCGAGGGCCACGTAGCCGATCGCGAAACAGCAGATCAGGGTGAGTACGCTGGCCAGGCCGTTGTAGCCGTCGATGATGTTGATGGAGTGCGGCAGGCCTGCCACCGCGAACACCGCCAGCGCGACGCCCACCCAGGGCATGCCTTCCCACAGCCGCTCGACGCCGGGGATGCCGATGCGCGGGACGGCGATCTCGAAGAAGGCGAATGCCGCCAGCGCAGCGAACAGGGTGCCCAGGAGCCGCCAGCGGGGCTTCATGGCATGCGTGACGTCCTCCAGCAGACCGGTCACCGTGGCGATGGACGCAACCGCGCCATACGCGATCGCCGAGGACAAGTGCATCGGGATGCTGTTCACCACCCCGAAGATCGGCTCGGACAAGGCCATCCAGACCCAGCCGCCGATGCAGGCCACCAGCATCGCTGCGCCGCCCAGTCGCGGCACATGGCCGATGTGGAAGCGCTGCGGCACGTCGGTGAGCTGCCAGTAGCGGCGCGAACTCTCCTGCCCGGCGCGCAGCAGCGCGGCGCAGCCGAGCAAGGACAGCAACCCGCTCAGAATCACCAGGATCAGCATTCAGGCAACCTTTTTATCTCTCCCCGACCGCATTTTCTCATCAGTCGGGCGCGGCCCCGCCGCTCGGGTCACATGCGGCCGAGCGCACAGGCGAGCCACAGCATCAACTGCTCGGAGGGCTTCTGGCGGAAGGCGCCGCTGCGGCGCAGCCAGGCGAGGCGGGACCAGGGACTGCGTTCCTGGCGAGCCCGGGCGAACGACTCCAGCACCTGCCGGTTCGCCTGCGTGAACACGGAGGCGCGCTGCGCCAAGGCCGTGACGTTCAAGGCGTTCCACTCACGGTATTCGCCGCGCAGCATGCGCAGCAGCCGCTCCCAGCGCGCGCGCCAGCCGAGATTGCTGCCGATCACATTCTGCGCGTGCTGCCGGTAGCGCACGAACGGGCGCGGGTCGTAATGGATGAAACCATCCGCACCGGAGACGAGCTGGTAGGTGAGCCAGTCGTGCGTCACGACTTCCAGGTGCGCGGAGGCGGCGACCAGTTCAGCCGCGGCGCGGTTCATGACCATCGTGTTGCCGCCCATGATGTTCTGCGTCACCGCGTTGCGGAAGCACGGCGGCCGTACGAACAGTGGCGACAGGCCGCCTTCGCGGTCGTCGTCGTCGACGGCCAGCGTGCGGCCGCCGTAGAGCGCGGGTCGGCTCGCATCGGCCAGCGGGCCCAGCACCTCGATGGCGGCCGCGAGCTTGCCCGGCAGCCATACGTCGTCCTGGTCGCAATAGGCGAACCAGCGGGCCTCCGGCGAGCGGTTCACCCCGTCGGCCATCAGCATCAGGAAGCTGCGCGTGGCGGACCGCCGGGGGGCCGCCTGCACCCAGTGCACCGATCGCACCGCGCCTTGGGGTTGTGCCGAGAGCTCTTGCAGCAAGGCGACCGTGCCGTCGCTGGAACCGTCGTCCGCGACGTGCACGACCAGCTCGACGCCTTGCTGCTGCTCGAGGCTTTGCCACTGCTTGCGCAGGTAACGCTCGCCGTTGTAGGTGGCGAGCAGGACGTGGATGGTGGGCAAGGCCATCGTTTCAGGTTGCGATGAGGAGGTCGTGGAGCATGGAGAGGTCACCGCTGGACCACTGGTCGTACCGGCCAGCACTCCATTCGCGCCGCACCGCGAACAGCCGGCGCAGGAAGGCACGCGGAAGGTTCGCGCGGTGCCGCGCGTGCCGTATGGCGCTATCGATGCAGACCAGCGCGTCCTGCGGGGCGTCTAGCCTGGCCGCGTGCTCGCGGATTTCCAGCAGGCGCTCGAGCCGCCGCTGCTGGGCGGCCACCTGCGGTTCCGTCACGGCCCGCAGCACGCTGCGCGCGCGCCAGCCCCAGGTCGGGATCGGGAGACCTACGGTATTCGTCGCATGCAGCCGGTACTCCATCAAGGGCGTGTCCAGCATCCGCACGCGCGAGGCAAAAGCGCAGGTTAACGCGATCCACTCGTCGTGGATCCAGCGTTCCGAGAACGGCATGGCGAGCGCCAGAGCGTGCACGCTGGAGGCGCAGGCGGCGCCGGTGACGAGGTTGCGTTTCACGTAGGCGAGGTACGCCTGGCCGGAAGCGACCAGTTCCCGCTCCTTGCTTGTGACCAGCAGCGAAGCAAAGAGCCGCCGACCAAGGGGCTGACCGTCGCTGTCGATCAGCGTCGCGTCGCTGTGCACGAGGCCGAGCGACGGGTCGGCCTCGAAAGCGTCGACCACAGTCGCGAGCTTCTCGGGAAACCAGACGTCGTCGTGGTCGCTGAAGAAGACGACGTCGACCTCCCCGAGCAGCAGGCGCGCGGCTTTTTCGAAGTTTCGCACTACACCGAGGTTGCCCTCGTTGCGCTGCAGGAGCACGCGGAACGGCGCGCCCACGGCCCATTCCTGCAGAAGCTCCCAGCTGCCGTCGGTGGAGCCGTCGTCGACGATCGCCATGCACCGCGGGAGCTCGCTCTGCGCGGCGATGCTGTCCAGCTGCGCACGCAGGTAGCGGCCGCCGTTGTAGACGCACATGGCGACACCCGCAGCGGGGCGACGGGCGTGCGCAGGCCCCGTGCTAGGAAGCTCGCCCATCCGAGCGGGCGGCGAGGAGCGAACTCACCACGAAGACGAGGCAGAGCAACGCTCCCCAGATGCTCCAGAAGTTATACCGCACGTCCGCTGCGGGGGAGATGAAGAACATGGGCGCCAGATAGAGCAACCCGCTGCCAAGGGCAGCCACCGCTTCGCCGGCAAAACGGCGATTGCGCTTTGGGAGGAAGACCACCAACGACAAGAGCCCCGCGACGTAGTAGACCCACGCACGTTCCAGGATGCTGTAGCGCGCCTTCCAGACATATCCCACCGCGACCGGCGTCAGCGCATTGGGTGTGTGGGAGATGCCGAGCTTGTTCTCGTCGACGGAGGGATGGGTCACGTAGAACGGCTCGTGCCGGTGCAGACCGATGTACTCGCGGAACACCGCGGCGCGATGTCGCAGGTAGTCGCCGGGATGCTGCCTGATCGCCGCAACCCAGTAGCGAGCGATCTCGCCGGGCTCCTGCACCGCCACCCTGTGCTCGACATCGTTGGCCGCCGTGATGTTCACGTGCCGCGGATCGTAGATCTTGCGCAGGTAGGCGACGTCCACCATCCCCCCGTCGCGTGCCGGCGTCACGGACTCGCCGGAAAAGCGCGAAATGCCGATCAGGTCGTAGCGCATGATTCCGTCCATGTTTGTGTTGCGCTCCAGGCGCTCCATGGAGGGAAAGCGAAAGCTGTTCACCACCAACACCAAGACGAACAGTACGAGCACGAGGCCGGTGCCACCGAGCGCCGCACGCACGATTTCGCGTCGTCCGCTACGGGCACGTGCCACCCACACCGCGTAGATGAGCAGAGGCAGTGCTCCGCTGGCTGCGTTGAAGCGGTAAGCCATCCCGCAGAACAGCAGGAGGACACCGAAGGCGATCCAAATTTTCCCGGGCAGCGCGCGCAAGCGTGCGTGGACCAGGGCCGCGAAGCCGGCCGCGTAGAAAGCGGCCATCGCGACGTCTTTCCAGACCACCAGCATCGTGCCAGTGAGGGGCGGCAATGCCGCCACGGCAATCACGGTCACCACCTGCGCAATCGGGTTCCAGCGCAGGGAGTGGAGTATCCACACCAACGACCCGAGGAGCAGCGCGTTCTGGAACAACTGCATGAGGCTCGGTCCTGGCCATATCCAGTCCAGGACCCGCCACACGTAGCTGCCGAACGGGGGGTACTGCGACCCTTCGACGTGGGAGCGGGCCTGCCGCAAGGCTTCGAGGGAGTCATAGGACATGAATCCCGGATACGACGCTACGGTGAAGAACACCGTCACAAGGAGCACCGCCATAACGCCCGCCGCGGGGAACGCGAAGTCGGAGCGCTTGTTCTCGCGTGCCGGTGCGTCCTGCAGGGGGCCGCCTCGCGCGAAGTCCGGCGCCATCACATCAGCCTCCGCAGCACGCCCTTGATCCCTTCCTGCTTCCAGACGCGGTGCGCGCGCACGAGCAGCGGGCTGGGATGGGCGACGGGCGCGCCAGCAGAGCGAATCGACTCGCCGGGCGGTACCGGCGACAACCCGGGCGATAGGTGCACCGTCAGTCGCTCCAGCGCTGCCTTCGGATCTGCGGAGTCGACGCCGGGATACTCAAGCTGGCCCTGCTGTTGCCACCACTGCGCATAACCGTCGGCGCGGAAGGGATCGGGAAAGGCTGCCTGCAGGTCCGGCCGGTCGCGATAGGCGATCCGCTGTGCGGGCGTAATCGGGGTGCCGTCGGAAAAGGTGCCATAGGCCCACTGCACCTTCGCGAGCGGATCCTGCGCGAGGCGGGAAGTCGTGTCCAGGTACCACTGCACCAGCTCGGCGACGGTAGTATTCCCGTCGGCGTGCTTGTCGGCCATGGCCTTGTGCGCGCCGCTATCGAAGCCGGTGAAATGATAGAAACCCAACGGCTCGCCGTTCACGCGGATGCCGTCGCGCATCGTGCCCTCCAGCTTGCGGCGGCGGATGTTCCAGGTCGCGACGTTTAGCCGCGGTGTCCGGAGGATGCCCGTCGTGGAGAAGAAGGCGGGCACGAGGTCGATCCAGCGCTGGTCCGTAAACAGGCCGTTCTTGATGTCGTCGCGGCAGAAGCGGTAGATGCGCTCGCCCCACCAGTGCGCGAACTCGCGGCCCTGTTCGTCCGCCTTCACGCCCACGAAGCCGAGGTTGTACACGCCGTGCTTGAGGCAGCTGATTTCGTTGTCCATCACGGCATCGAGGGTCTGCTCCGGCATCGTGAGGTGCGGCGTGAGCACGACACTGTGGGCGTCGAGGGCGGCCAGGACGTCGTCGAGGCGAGAGAAGGCCACCGTGTCAGGGTCCATGTACAGGACCTTCTCGCAGTCGTCGCGTTCGAGGAGCTTGGCCAGCATGAACGGCTTGATGGCGGTGGCGAGCTCCACGATACGGTGGCAGAAGATCCACCGCGTGGTGTTGGGAATGCCCAGGTCCTCGACGGCGGTGACGTGGTCGAACGGCTCCCGGGACAGGTCGTTGCCCGGATGCAAGCGATCCGCTAGCGCCAAGTGCAGCACCAACTCGGGGTGGTGGCGGCGCAGCGATTCGAACAGCAGCCGCACCTTGGGGATGTAGTTGAACGCCGCGCTGGTGAAGACGTGGACTTTTTTCATGCGAGCTCTGCGTGCTGGTCAGCGATGTCTTGGTGGAACCGGAGCAGCCGGTCGAGGAGGTCCGCGGCCGTGCCGCGGGGCAAGACTCGTCCGAAGCAATAGGTGCCCACGCGGTCCGCAGGCGCGCCGAAGTCGAAGCATGCCAACGGCACGCCCAACATGATCAGCTCCTGTGTGACGTAGGAGAAGGTTTCCGGGCAGATGGACGGCAGCAGGAACACGTTCGCGCCGGACCCCGAAATCAGCCGGGGCAGGTCGTCGCGGGAGAACGGGCCCGTGCTGCGCACCACCGAGGCGTCGCAGCGCGCATAGACCGAGCCGATCACCGTGATCTTGACGGGCAGGCTGCGCCGCACGATCTCTTCCGCCAACTCCTTCAGCACGCCCGCCCCCTTGTGCCATCCGATCGCCCCGACCACGCCGATGTGCAGCGGCGCGGAAAGGTCGACCACCGGTAGTGCATCGAAGCCTTCCACCGCGTGCGGGTGCACGCGAATGCGCCCGGGCACCAGCGCGGGATATGCGCGGCGCAGTAGTGACTCGGATGATGCTGAGAAGCAGGTGATCGTGTCGGCCGCGGCGAGGGCGCGGCCCCAGGCCTCCCGCCATACCGGCATGGACGCCGGCGGAAAGAGGCGCGCGAACTCGTTGTCATTGCGCGGCAGGCATCGCGTGCATTCCACGAGGTCCGGCACGCCGCAGAAGCGGCCCGCGTCGTTCAGCAGGAACTGTGAAGGGCATACCGCCAGGTAGTCGTGGATCACCACGTGCAAGGTCGTCCCCGGTTGAGCCCGGAAGGCCAGCAGCCAATCGGGCACACACTCTGGACGAGGGAAGGACACGGCGTCGTTGTAGAGGACCTCGTCGACAATGCCCGAGCCAGCCAGAGCGTCGGCGGGCGGGGTGATGAAGTGGAAAATCCGCGCCACCCCGTGGGCGCTGCGCAGTTCCAGGGTGTAGCGCAGTGACGCAATCTCGAAGGAAAGCACCAGGACCAGCGGCCGGTCGCGCAGGTGCTGCGAGATCCACCCCGCGCTGTAGCCGCTCGCACCACCACCCATGGAGTGATCAAAAACGAGCGGACAGCTCTCGGAACCGCGCGCATGCAGCGCGGCTCGGAGTTCGGCCATCCAGACTTCGGGAGTCGCGCCACCGTCCGCCTGAGGCTTCGCTCGCCGGTCGCCCCGCACCCACATGCGCGCGCGTCGCGAGAGCCGCCGGAAGAAATCCCCGGCATCCCAGGCAGCGTCACCGGCCCGGAGGCCGTCGACTGCAAGGGCGCAGGTGAACTCCTCGCCGTTTTCCAGCACACCAACGAGGGCGAGCGCTACCGCCTGGGCGCCTTCCCACGCCCCGTACACGAGCCAGCCGGAATGGCCCGCGTGAGGCTCGGTCGGGAATGCCTCCGCCACGTCCCGCCTCTCCTTCTGCGCCACGACGGGCAGCATCACGCTGCGGCGATCGGCCAGCGTGACGCGCAGGCGGAGCTGCGCCACGGCGCAGCGGCCGTCGAAGGCCCAGCCATAGGCGAACACTCGGTTGTCCCGGACCACACAGGCGTCGAGACTCGTTTTCATGGCCGACCTGCGGGAGAGATGCGCCTGCGCAGCCGCCCCAGCCACCAGCGCAAGCTGCTGGAGCGGTAGCTTTCGGCCGCCAGCGCGCGCTGCTCCTCCTGTTTCAGACGGGCCTCAGTCATGCTCAGGAGAGCCTCCGTGTTGCCAAGTCGCGCCGCAGTCGCTTGGGCGTGCTCGCTACAGGCCGCGAGCTCGGCGCGCCCTTTGCGGACTTCTTCTTCCATCATGCGCGACAGCGGGCTGGCATAGCGGAGCCCGAGCGTGCCTGCTGCGGAACTGGCGGCCAGTACCTCGAACGGGTACTGCGCCTTGTGCAGCATCAGGAGCGCCAGCGCATCGATGGATTCGATCGGTGCGAGGCCCTGCAGCGAACCATGGGCATGCAGCACGGGCAGGCGTTCGCGTGGCACTGCGAGGAGCGCCGCTTCGCCGGCTTCGCCGAACACGTTATGTGCGTTATTGAGGAAGTTCGCCGGGTTGTACGCCGGCTCCACCGAACCGAGGACGGCGCAGTCCAGGTCCTGGAAGGCACGGAGCACCTGCGCGCCGCCTTCCAGGTCGTTGCATTCAGCGAAGATCACAGGTCGGTGGCGCGCGAGCGTCTGTCCGGCTCCGGCGATCACGTCCGGCTCCATCCCTTCTGCGTCGATCTTAATCAGGTCCAACTGCTCGAAGGCGAAGCTATCCAGCGGCCGGATCGCGACGCGCTCCACTGGCTGCGCCTCTTTGTCTTCGGCCTCGCGCAGCGCCAGTCCGCCGAAGTTGACGGCGCGCTCGGACGAGATGCTAGCAGCCACGGACGGGATCTCCAGTGTGGCCTCGGAGCGGCCCAAGGCGCAGCCGTGGACGCGCACCTGGCTGAGCCCGTTGCGATCGACGTTGGACTGCAGCAGTTGACGGATCGCGCTGCGCGGCTCGAAGCTGTGCACCTGCCCTTGCGGGCCCACCATGCGGGCGAAGGCCAGCGTGTGGCTGCCGACAAAGGCGCCGATGTCCAGGACGGTGCCGCCCGCGGGCAGCAGCCGGGCAAGTTTCTCCAGCTCCAGTTGCGCCCACTCGCCGTACAGGCGCAAGGCTTCGCCTACCGTGGTGTCGCCTTCGAAGCATTCCATGGCCCCGTAGCGCGTCTCGAGCACCGGCCTCATGCAGGCAGCTCCGCCCCCACGGGCGTACGCGCCAGCCTGAGGGACAACTCCGGCAGGCCGCAGATCCCCTGCACGAGTCTTCCGTTCAGCGAGCTCAGCGCGATCGCATCGTGGATCCAGTGGTGCTGGACGTGATCATGGCCCTGGCCTTCGGCGAACGCGATATCGACCATGTAGTGACCTTGAAGCAGTTCAGGCATGCGGAAAGCGAATTCCACCGTAACCAAGTCGCCGGCCGCGAACACGACGCGAGAGGAACGGAAGGCTTGATCGGTGCTTTCGGAGATGATGAATTGACCCAGCCTGTCCTTGATAGTGATGCCGAACGCGGGGTACACCACCTGCTGGTCGATCCGCACCTGCAGCCGGACCGCCACCGGCTCGCCGGCGCGCGCCGTGTCGATGCGCTGGCCCCGCGCATTCACGAAGCAGGCGTCGACAAAGCGTCCGCCGCCACGACCGAAGGACTCGCCGCCGGCGTTGAACCCCGAGATCTGCACCACGCTGGGCTGCAGCGTGTCTGGCGTGAAGCTGACTGCGCCGGGTTGTGCCGGCGCAGGCGCAGCGAGGTCCGGTGCGGCGTCGCCGGCACGGGGTTCCTCCTGAACCTGCTGCGCATAGAAGTCCCTCAAATAGGCCTTGCAAACCTCATCGGAATCTCCCATCACGTACTCGGAGGTTGAGGGCTTCTTCAGCCACAGCGCCGTGCGGCACAGGTTCACGATAGCCGACGTGTCGTGGCTCACGAACAGCATGGTGCCGCCGTTCGCCTGGAACTGTCGCAGGAAGCGCATGCACTTCTGCTGGAAGAACACATCGCCCACGGCCAGCGCCTCGTCGATGACGAGGATCTCGGCGTCCACGTGCGCGATCACGGCAAAGGCCAGGCGCACGAACATGCCGCTGGAATACGTCTTCACTGGCTGATCAATGAAGGCCCCGATGTCGGCGAACGCGACGATGCGGTCAAAGCGCGCGTCCACCTGCTGACGCGACAGCCCGTACAGGGCCGAGGCGATGTAGACGTTTTCGCGGCCGGTGAACTCCGGGTTGAAGCCAGCGCCGAGTTCCAACAGGGCGGCGACCCGGCCGCGCACGTTGATCTCGCCGTCGGTGGGCGTCAGAGTGCCGCAGATCATCTGCAGCAGGGTGGATTTGCCCGCGCCGTTGCGACCGATCACGCCCACCGTCTGCCCCCGCTCTACACGGAACGAGAGATCCCGGATAGCCGCGAACTCGCGATAGTGCTTGCGGCCGCCGCGGGCGAACAGCTGACTAAGCCGCTGTTTCGGGCTGTCATAGATGTGGTAAAGCTTGCTGACGTGCGCGACTTCGATGATGGCGTCAGAGGACATCGGCGAATCCACTGCGCAACTTCTGGAAGCACGCGAATCCCGCCCACGCGATGAGCGCGCAGGCAAGGGTGTAGAGGCCAAATAGGGAGGCATCCGGCAGACGGGCCCAGAACAGCACGTCGCGCGCAAACTCCACCGGCACCGCGATCGGGTTGAGCGCGAAGATGCCGCGCAGGCGCTCAGGCAGGGCGGAGAGCGGATAGAAAATCGGAGACATGAACATGAGCGCGGTTGTAAAGACGCCCACGAGCGGCTCCAGGTCGCGCAGGTACACGGCCAGGGCGGAAAGCAGCCAACTCAGGCCGACGGTCAACAGCAGCACGGGCACGAGCACCACCAGGAACAGCGGCGCGGTGGCGCTCGGCGCGCCGAAAAAGACAAGGTAGAACAGCTCCCAGACTGCAAAGCTGACCAGCGTATGGAACAGCGCGGCGCCCAACGAGACCCAGGGTAGGATCTCCAGCGGGAACACCACCTTCTTCACGTAGTTCTGATTCTGCTTGATCAGCGCTGGGGCGCGGTTGACGCACTCGGCGAACAGGTTGAACACCATCAACCCGGCGAACAGCACGAGCGCAAACTCGCCGCGCGAGGTGCTGGCGGCGTTCCAGCGCGCCTTGAACACGGCGCTGAAGACGAAGGTGTAGACGCCCAGCATGAAGACCGGAAGCAGGAATGACCAAAGCAGACCCAGCATGGATCCGCGATAGCGGCCTACGACCTCACGCTTCGTGAGCACGCCGATCAGGGCGCGATGCCGCCAGAAACTGGTCACCATCTCGCGGGGGGAAGCCGCAAACTTAGCCATGGCTCAGTCGAACACCTGCGCGTCAGCCAGCAGCTTTCCCTCGCGGTCCTTGGCCGACAGCTGGGGGGCCATACCGATGTCAGGCCACCCGATCGCGAGGTTGGGATCATTCCAGGCCACGCACCGCTCGTGCTCAGGCGCGTAGTAGTCAGTGGTCTTGTAGAGGAAATCCGCCGACGGGCTGAGCACCAGGAAGCCATGGCCGAAGCCGGCCGGCACCCAGAACTGCTTCTGATTCTCCTCGCTCAGCTCGATCCCCACCCACCTGCCGAACGTCGGCGAGGAGCGGCGCAGGTCCACGGCCACGTCGAACACGGCGCCGCGCACAACGCGCACCAGCTTGCCCTGCGGCTGCTCCAGCTGGTAGTGCAGGCCGCGCAGCACGCCTTTCGCGGAGCGGGAATGGTTGTCCTGCACGAACCTCGTCACGACGCCGGTGGCTGCGCCGAATACCTTCTCGTTGAAACTTTCCAGGAAGAAGCCCCGGGCGTCGCCGAACACCTTGGGCTCGAGGACTAGGACATCCGGGATCTCTGTACGGGTGACCTTCATAGCGGCACGTTCCCTTCGCGCAGCACGCGCAGCAGGTAGCGCCCGTAGCCGTTCTTCTTCAACGGCTCGGCGAGCCGCTCCAGTTGGCCGTCATCGATGAACCCCGCGCGCCAGGCGATCTCCTCAGGGCAGGCGATCTTCAGGCCCTGCCGGTGTTCCAGCGTGGCGATGAACTGGCTCGCCTCCAGCAGGCTCTCGTGCGTGCCGGTGTCCAGCCACGCGTAGCCGCGCTTCATGATCTGCACCGACAGCTGCTTCTTCTGCAGGTAGGCCGCGTTCACCGCGGTGATCTCCAGCTCCCCGCGCGCGCTGGGCTTCACCGACTTGGCGATGTCGACCACCTGGTTGTCGTAGAAATACAGGCCCGTCACGGCGTAGTGGCTCTTGGGCTGTGCCGGCTTTTCCTCGATGCTCGTGGCGTTGCCCCCCTTGTCGAAGGCGACGACGCCGTAGCGCTCCGGGTCCTGCACGTGGTACGCGAACACCGTGGCGCCCGTCTTCTGCGCGTCGGCCTGCTGCATCATGGGCGCGAGGTCGTGTCCGTAGAAGATGTTGTCGCCCAGCACGAGCGCGCTCGGGTCGTTGCCCACGAACTTGTCGCCGATGATGAAGGCCTGCGCCAGGCCCTCCGGGCTGGACTGCACCGCGTACTGCAGGTGGATGCCCCACTGCGACCCGTCCCCGAGCAGCTGCTGGAAGCGCGGCGTGTCCTGCGGTGTGCTGATCACGAGGATGTCGCGCATGCCCGCCAGCATCAGCGTGCTGAGCGGGTAGTACACCATCGGTTTGTCGTACACGGGCAGCAGCTGCTTGCTCATGGCAAGCGTCGCCGGATGCAGGCGCGTGCCGGAGCCGCCTGCCAGGATGAGGCCTTTGCGTCGGGTCATGTTCAGAGGATTTCTTCCAGCATGCGGCTGACGCCCTGCTGCCAAGGAGGAAGCACCAGCCCGAAGGTGCTGCGGAAGCGGCTGGTGGCTAGTCTCGAATTATGCGGGCGCCGCGCAGCGGTCGGAAACGCGGAGGTGGGCACGGGGTCCACCTGATCCGGCCCGGCCTTGACATTTTCCCCGGCTTGCTGCGCTTTACCAACAACGAAGCGCGCATAACCGTTCCAGGTGGTCTCGCCGGCGGCCGCCACGTGGTAAATGCCGGCCTGCCCAGACCCGGCCAGCAGGCTGCGCACGGCATGGGCCGTCACGTCGGCCAGCAGGTCCGCGCCCGTGGGCGCGCCGTGCTGGTCGGCGATCACCGTCAGCCGCTCGCGCTCGCGCGCCAGCCGCAGCATGGTCTTCGCGAAATTGCCTCCGCGCGCCGCGTACACCCAGCTGGTGCGCATCACCAGGTGGCGGGGATTGGCGGCGACGATCCGCTGCTCGCCCGCCAGCTTGGTGCGTCCGTAGACGCTCAGGGGCCCGGTCTCGTCGTCCTCGCGCCAGGGGCGGCTTCCGCTGCCATCGAAGACATAGTCGCTCGAGTAATGCACCATCCACGCGCCGACTTCCGCGGCGGCCTGCGCGATGGCGCCAGGCGCGATCGCATTGATCTGCGCGGCCTGTTCGGCCTCGCTCTCCGCCTTGTCGACGGCGGTGTAGGCCGCGGCATTCACGACGGCATCGGGCCGCACGGAACGCACGGCAGCCGAGACGCCTTCCGCGTCCATCAAGTTCCCGCAGAGACCATTGGCGCCTTCACGATCGAGGGCTACGACCTCGCCGAGCGGCGCCAGGCTGCGCTGCAGCTCCCAGCCCACCTGGCCGTTGCGACCGAAGAGAAGAATCTTCACGGGCCGGTCACGCGGGCTGCGCGTAATGCTGGGTGATCCAGTCGCGATAGGCGCCGCTCTGCACGCGCTGCACCCAGTCGCCGTTCGCGAGGTACCACTGCACCGTCTTGCGGATACCGGTCTCGAAGGTCTCCGCCGGCTTCCACCCCAGCTCACGCTCGATCTTGCGGGCGTCGATGGCGTAGCGGCGGTCGTGCCCCGGACGGTCCTTCACGAACGTGATCTGCTCCCGGTAGCTGCCGCCGCCCCGCTTGGGGTTCATTTCGTCCAGCAGCGCGCACACCGTGTGCACGATCTCGAGATTCGGCTTCTCGTTCCATCCACCCACGTTGTAGGTCTCGCCCAGGCGCCCGGCCTCGAGCACGCGGCGGATGGCGCTGCAATGGTCGCCGACGTAGAGCCAATCGCGGATCTGCTGGCCGTCGCCGTACACGGGCAGCGGCTTGCCGGCGAGGGCATTGACGATCATCAGCGGGATCAGCTTCTCGGGGAAATGATAGGGGCCGTAGTTGTTCGAGCAGTTGGTGGTCAGCACCGGCAGCCCGTACGTGTGGTGGTACGCGCGCACCAGGTGGTCGCTGGCGGCCTTGCTCGCGGAATACGGGCTGTTCGGCTCGTACTTGTTTTCCTCGGTGAAGGCGGGATCCCTGGGGCCCAGCGATCCGTAGACCTCGTCGGTCGACACGTGCAGGAAGCGGAAGTTCTCGCGCTCGGCGCCCTGCAGCTGCGACCAGTACCCTCGCACCGCCTCCAGCAGCCGGAACGTGCCGACGACGTTGGTGTCGATGAAGGTGCCTGGCGAGTGGATCGAGCGGTCCACGTGGGACTCCGCGGCGAAGTTCACGACGGCGCGCACGCGGTGCTTCGCCAGCAGGCTCTCGACCAGGGCCTGATCCCCAATGTCGCCGCGAACGAACGAATGCCGTGAATTTGCGTCGAGACTGCGGAGATTCTCGAGATTGCCGGCATACGTCAACTTGTCCAGATTGAGGACATCTTCCGCTCCAGCGGACACCCAATCCAGGACGAAATTCGACCCGATGAAGCCCGCTCCGCCCGTTACGAAAATCATCCCCGTCTACTCCTGTGCATGCCTGCCGTCGATTATCTCACCCTGTGGCGAGCGGCTTCCCTGAGCCGCCCGGGCCTTGCGCCCGGCCAAGGCACAATATCGGCAATTGGTCGGACAGGGGACAGGCATGAAGGCGGTGATCTTGGCGGGTGGTCTCGGCACCCGCATTTCGGAAGAGACGACGGTGCGGCCGAAGCCGATGATCGAGATCGGCGGGAAGCCGATCCTTTGGCACATCATGAAGATCTACTCCGCGCACGGCGTGAATGACTTCATCGTCTGCTGTGGCTACAAGGGCTACGTGATCAAGGAGTACTTCGCCAACTATTTCCTGCACATGTCCGATGTCACCTTCGACATGCGCGCCAACTCGATGGAAGTGCACCAGAACCAGGCCGAGAACTGGCGCGTGACCGTCGTCGACACTGGCGAGAGCACGATGACCGGCGGCCGCCTGAAGCGCGTGCGCAACTACCTCGGCGACGAGGATTTTTGCTTCACCTACGGCGACGGCGTGAGCGACGTCGACATCACGGCGACGATCGCCTTCCACCGCAAGAGCGAGAGGCTTGCCACGCTGACAGGGGTCCAGCCTCCGGGACGCTTCGGTGCGCTTAACCTCGAAGGAACGCGCGTAGCCAGCTTCGAGGAGAAGCCGCACGGCGACGGGGCCTGGATCAACGGCGGCTTCTTCGTGCTCTCCCCGAAGGTCCTGGACCTGATCGAGGACGACAGCACGATCTGGGAACGCGGCCCCATGGAGAAGCTCGCGCGCGACGGCCAGCTCTCCGCGTATCTCCACGACGGGTTCTGGCAACCCATGGACACGCTCCGGGACAAGACTTACCTCGAGGAACTCTGGCAAGCCGGGAAGGCTCCCTGGAAGGTCTGGAAATGACCCCTGGGTTCTGGCGGGGCCGCAAGGTCTTTCTCACCGGACACACCGGGTTCAAGGGCAGCTGGCTGAGCCTCTGGCTGCAGCAGCTCGGGGCCCAGGTCACCGGCTACGCCTTGCAGCCGCCGACGCAACCGAGCCTCTTCGAGCTGGCGGGCGTCGCCTCGGGGATGCGGTCCATCCTGGGGGATGTCCGGGACGGGGCGCACCTTGCCGCGGCCATGAAGGACGCGCAGCCCGAGGTGGTGATCCACATGGCCGCGCAGCCGCTGGTACGCCATTCCTATGCGGAGCCGGTGGAGACCTACGCCACCAACGTCATGGGCACCGTGCACCTGCTCGAGGCCGTGCGCCAGACTGCGTCGGTCCGCTCCGTCGTAAACGTCACAACCGACAAGTGCTACGAGAACCGCGAGTGGGTGTGGGCGTATCGCGAGGACGAACCCATGGGCGGCCACGATCCCTACAGCAGCAGCAAGGGGTGCGCGGAGCTCGTCACGGCAGCCTACCGCAGCTCCTTCTTCCCGGCGGCCCTCCATGAGCGGCACCGCGTCGCCCTGGCCAGCGCCCGCGCCGGCAACGTGATCGGCGGCGGCGACTGGGCCAAGGACCGCCTGATCCCCGACATCCTCGCCGCGTTCGGCAAGGGCGAGCCCGTGGTGATTCGCAACCCCTCCGCCACGCGGCCGTGGCAGCACGTGCTGGAACCGCTGCGCGGGTACCTGGTGCTGGCGGAGCGTCTCTACACCGACGGCACCGCCTATGCGGAAGGCTGGAACTTTGGCCCGTGGTCCGAGGACGCCCGCCCGGTGGAGTGGATCACGCGCGAACTCGCCGAGCGGTGGGGCGCCGGCGCCCGCTGGGAAGTGAGCGCCGGGGAACACCCGCACGAGGCGAACTACCTCAAGCTCGACATCTCAAAGGCGGGTGCCCGCCTGCAATGGCGGCCCGTGCTGCGCCTGGCCGAAGCGTTGGACCTGATCGTCCAATGGGACCGCGCGCGCTCGTCCGGCGCCGACCTGCACTCCCTCACCCTCACCCAGATTTCCGACTACCAATCCAGGGCCCTCGCGCCCATATGACCCCGCTCCCGACAATGGAAAACGCGAAAACCAAAGCCCTGCGCGAGCAGATCGCCACGCTCGTCCAGGAATACGCCTCGATCGCCCTGCGCAGTGAACCCTTCCTGCCCGGTGCCACGATGATCCCGCCCTCGGGCAAGCTGCTCGATGCCAGCGAACTGAAGCTGATGGTCGAAGCGTCGCTGGACGGCTGGCTCACCACCGGCCGCTTCAACACCGAGTTCGAGAAGAAGCTGGCGGCCTTCATCGGGGTGAACCACCTGATCACGGTGAACTCGGGTTCGTCCGCGAACCTGGTCGCGTTCAGCACCCTCACCTCGCCCAAGCTCGGCGACCGCGCCATCAAGCAAGGCGACGAGGTGATCGGCGTGGCCTGCGGCTTCCCGACGACGGTGAACCCGATCCTCCAGTTCGGCGCCGTGCCGGTGTTTGTGGACGTGGACCGCTACACCCACAACATCGACGTGAGCCGCCTGGAACAGGCACTGTCGCCGAAGACCAAGGCGGTGATGATCGCCCACTCGCTGGGCAACCCGTTCAACCTCGACGCCGTGACGGCGTTCTGCAAGAAGCACGGCCTGTGGCTGGTGGAGGACTGCTGCGACGCCTTGGGCAGCACCTACCGCGGGAAGATGTGCGGCACGTTCGGCGACATCGGCACGCTGTCGTTCTATCCGGCGCACCACATCACCATGGGCGAAGGCGGCGCGGTCTTCACCAACAACGACGAACTGAAGGTTATCGCGGAGAGCTTCCGCGACTGGGGCCGCGACTGCTACTGCGCGCCCGGCAAGGACAACACCTGCGGCAAGCGCTTCTGCTGGCAGCTTGGGGACCTGCCCGAAGGCTACGACCACAAGTACACCTACAGCCATCTCGGCTACAACCTGAAGATCACGGACATGCAGGCCGCCTGCGGCCTGGCGCAGTTGGAGAAGGCGCCGCGCTTCATCCAGGCCCGCAAGGACAACTTCGCGTTCCTGAAGGAGCGCCTGAAGGACTGCGAGGAATTCCTGCAGTTGCCGCAGGCTACCGAGCATTCCGATCCGTCCTGGTTCGGCTTTCCCATCACGCTGAAGGAAAACGCGCCGGTGAGCCGCGTGGACCTGCTCACCTACCTGGACCAGAACAAGGTCGGCACCCGCCTGCTGTTCGCCGGCAACCTCACGCGCCAGCCCTCCATGGCGGGAGCGAAGTACCGCGTCGTGGGCGACCTCACCAACACGGATAACGTGATGAACAACACCTTCTGGATCGGCGTGCAGCCCTCGCTCACGTGCGAGATGCTGGACTTCTCCGCGCGCAAGATCGAGCAGTACCTCGGGGTGAACTTCTGATGGAGACGGTCGCACTGGCGCGGCGCATCCGCGCGAACGCTCTGCGCATGGTGCACCGTGCCGCCGCGCCGAGCGCGTGGGGTACCGGCCGGTGAAAACCTCCCTGGAGACGGTCCTGGATGAAGCCGCCCTCTGCCTCTGAGGAGGGCGCTGGCTTGGGCGGTTTCAGGCGCCTCACCGACCACCAGTTCGTCCGCTTCCTGCTGGTCGGCGTCCTGAACACTCTCTTCGGCTACGGCTGCTTCGCCCTGCTCTTGTCACTCGGCTTGCACTACTCGCTCGCGCTGCTGCTTTCGACAATCCTCGGCGTGCTCTTCAACTTCAAGAGCACCGGGGCTCTGGTGTTCGGCGCCCGCGACAACCGGCTGATCGTGCGCTTCGTCCTGACGTACACAGTGGTCTACGCCTGCAACGTCGGGGGCGTGCGCCTGCTGAACGAGGCGGGATTGTCTCCCGCGGTGGGAGGGGCCGTGTTGCTGCTACCCATGGCCGTGCTGGCTTTCATGCTAAACAAGAAATTCGTGTTTCACCGCTCGTAAAGCTCAGTTCTCACGCTCGCGGCGGGGTGTCACCAAAAGTAGCAGACCTGCCGTATCGCCCGTGCTAACTTGCGCATCGCACCCACGGGAGCGCGTGGCTCGCAGCCCACGCGCGCGGTGCGGAGGCGAGAATGGGCCGATTCGCAGGGCGCGAGATCCGCAAGGCCATCCTGGACATGGCCTTCTCCGGTGCGACTGTGCACATCGGCTGCGCGTTCTCCATCGTGGAGGTAGTAGCGGTCCTGTATCGAAACCATCTCCGGATCGACCCGGAACATCCGCGTGCCCCGGATCGGGATTACCTGGTCCTTAGCAAGGGGCACGGCGTGATGGCGCAATACGCCTGCTTGCGTGAGCATGGCGTCCTGAGCGAGGCGGCCATCGCCGCGTACTTCCGGGACGGATCACTCCTGAAGGGGCTCGCTGACGCGCACATCCCGGGCGTGGATGCAACCTGCGGATCGCTCGGCCACGGCTTGTCCGTCGCCACCGGTCTGGCGCTCGCCGCGAAGCGCCATGGCACCGAGCAAAAGGTCTACGCCATCGTGGGGGACGGCGAATTGGATGAAGGTGCCGTGTGGGAAGCCATGCTGTTCGCCAGCCAATTCCAGCTCGACAACTTGATCGTGGTCGTGGACAAGAACGGCTTTCAGGCGATGGGCTCGACCGACGAGGTGCTGGCTCTCGGCGACATCGAAGGCAAGTTCCGTGCTTTCGGATGCGATGCGGTAACGGTGGACGGGCACGACGAACAGGCGCTCGACGACGCCTACACGCGGATGAAGCAGGCGGCGAACGGCCGCGCGAAGGCGATCGTCGCCGTCACCGTCAAGGGCAAGGGGGTCTCGTTCATGGAGCACAACAACGTTTGGCACTACACCCGCCTCACGGCGGAAACGCATGCCGCGGCCGTGCGCGAGCTCGAGTACCCCGCATGAGAAACGCTTTTTCGGACGCGCTGGTCGCCGCCGCCGTTGCCGACCCCAACGTGCTGCTGCTCACCGGCGACCACGGGTACGCACTGTTCGACGCCTTCCGCAAGGCGCGCCCCGGCCAGTACATCAACTGCGGCGTCGCCGAACAGAACATGGTCGGCGTCGCCGCCGGACTGGCCAAGGGCGGCTTCCGGCCCATCGTCTATGGGCTGGCCGCGTTCGTGCCGATCCGGGTGCTGGAGCAGATCAAGATTGACGTCTGCTCCGAGCAGTTGGGGGTGGTGCTGATCGGCGACGGTGCCGGGTTTGTCTATGGGCACCTGGGCAGCAGCCACCAATCCACCGAGGACATCGCCGCGACGCGCTCCATCCCCGGCTTGGCCGTGCTGTCTCCGGCCGATCGCTTCGAGATGACGGCCACGATGCAGTTGGCGCTGTCCCTCGGCACGCCGGTGTACATGCGGGTCGGCAAGAGCGACCGGGGGGACGTCCATGCCGCGCCCGTGGCGCTGCGTGCCGGTCAGATGCTGTGCGTGCGCCCCGGCAAGGGCAGCGTTGCTATCCTGGCCACCGGATCGATGGTGCGCACCGCGATTGACGTCGCGCCGGCTGCCGCGGACGCCGAGGTATGGAGCGTCCCCAGCATCAAGCCCTTCGACGGCGAGCAGCTCGCGGCGATCGCGCACCACGCCGACGCGCTGGTGACAATGGAGGAGCACTCCACGATGGGAGGCCTGGGAGCCTGCGTCGCAGAGCAGCTCGCAGCGCTGCGGCCACGGCCCTTGCTGCGGGTGGGCGTCGAAGACCGGTTTTCGCAGTTCTGCGGGTCCTGGGACTATCTCCTGCACGAACATGCCCTGGATACCACCTCCGTGCGGCAGCGGGTCGAGCGCTTCGTCGCCCGAAATCGTGAAATCGCCGCCACGGTGTAGTCGATGCGCTGCGCGCGCACCGCTGGGACCGCATCAGCCGGCCCTCGCCGGATGGAAATGGCACCGGGCGAGGTATGCTGTCGGGCTCCGGAACGCGGCCCACGGCCCGCCCCCGTCCGCCGCCCGATCCACCCTGCACGACAGAGTCGTCGCTCGTCCACATGGCCAAGCTGATCAGCATCGTCACCCCTTGCTTCAACGAAAGCGAGAACATCGAGGAGCTTTACCGGCGCATCGTCGGTGTCATGGAGAAACTCCCTCATTACGAGTACGAGCACATCTGCATCGACAACGCGTCGACCGACGACACGGTTCCCAAGCTGCGGGCGATCGCCGCAGCGGATCCGCGGGTGAAGGTCATCATCAACGCGCGCAACTTCGGCCACATCCGCTCCCCGTACCACGCGCTGCTGCAGACCAAGGGCGATGCGACAGTGCTGCTCGCCTCCGATCTCCAGGACCCTCCGGAGATGATCGAGGAATTCATCCGCAAGTGGGAAGAAGGCTACAAGACGGTGCTGGCCGTCAAGCCCGAGAGCCAGGAATCGGCGCTGATGTTCTTCGTGCGCAAAGCCTATTACCGGCTGATCACCCGCATTTCCGAGGTGCCGCTCGTGCAAAACGCGACCGGAGCCGGCCTCTTCGATCGTGCAGTGATCGACATTTTGCGTCAGCTGCAGGACCCGTATCCCTATTTCCGGGGCCTCCTGTGCGAGATCGGCTTTCCGATCGCCACCGTGCCATTCAATCAGCCGCGGCGCACACGCGGCATCACGAAGAACAATTTCTACACGCTGTACGACATCGCGATGCTTGGCATCACGAATCATTCGAAGCTGCCGCTGCGGCTCATGACCATGGCGGGTTTCGGGGTGTCGCTACTGAGCCTGTTCACTGCGCTCGTGTATCTCGTCGCCAAGCTGATTTTCTGGGACTCTTTTCAGGTCGGCGTGGCGCCCTTGCTGATCGGCATCTTCTTCTTCGGTGCCGTGCAGACATTCTTCATCGGCCTCCTCGGCGAATACATCGGCTCGATCCACACCAAGGTGCGGAACATGCCGCTGGTGATCGAGCGTGAGCGCATCAATTTCCAGCCCGCATCCGCCGCCAAGCCCTCGTACCTCTCCGTTCCGGCAGCAGGCGAGGAAACCGGAATGGCATGACAGGCCTTCGCCCGATTCTTTGTTGGCAGTGGCAAAGCGAAGCCGCAGGTCCGGCGTCGGCAGCAGCCTGCGCACGCATCGCGGCACTGATCCTGTACGGTGTCTGGACATCATCGGCTCCTGCGAGCTGCTGTCGGCCTTGTTCTTCCTCACGTTGCTGCGATGGACGGTCAACACACCGCGGGCACCGTCGCTGTTCGGCAGGGCATTGCTCGTTCTGTTCACCAGCGAGAAGTACCTGCCGGCCGTCGCGGCGCTAAAGTGGATGCGCGGCACTTCCGCCACCACCCCAGGAGAACCCCGATGGCCACCAAACCGCCCCCTTCCGACGAAGACGTCGAGTCCTCTGCCAGCCAGTTCGCCGGCACCGTGAAGGAGTCCGCCCAGCAGATCTGGCTCGCGGGACTGGGCGCCTTTTCCAAGGCGCAGGAGGAAGGCGGCAAGGTGTTCCAGGCCCTGGTGAAGGAAGGCGTCACGCTGCAGAAGCGCACGCAGGCCACCGCGGAGGAGAAGCTTACCGAGGCCACCGGCCGCATGAGCTCCATGGCCAGCGAGCTGTCGTCCAAGGCCTCGGGCCAGTGGGACACGCTGGGCACGATCTTCGAGGAGCGCGTCTCGCGCGCCCTCAAGCAACTCGGCGTGCCCAGCGCGCGCGACATCGAGCAATTGACGAAGCGCGTCGACGCCCTCGAGCGCAGCATCGCTGCCTCGCAAGGCACGGGCAGCGCACGCAAGACCGCGGCGAAGCGCGCCGCCGCTGCGGGATCGGCGAAGACGCCCGCTGCCAAGCGCGCCCCGCGCAGGACGGCGCGGTGAAGCGACGGGTCGGCCGGGCCTGTCCCTGCCGGCCGCCCCGCGCGCCTGCGCTCGCCGTGGGCGCAGCACCGCGACGCCGCGCCTGAGCGATGGCCCGCAAAGCCCCGCGCCGCACCGCGGAACGCATCCTCGAGGTCACGCTGGACCTGTTCAACCGCTTCGGCGAGCCGAACGTGTCGACCACGCTGATCGCCGCCGAACTCGGGATCAGCCCCGGCAACCTGTACTACCACTACCCGGCGAAGGACGCGCTGATCAACAGCCTGTTCGATCGCTACGAAAACGCCTTAAGCGCATTGCTTCCGGCGGCCGGTGAGGTGCGCGACGTGGAGGACGCCTGGTTCTTCCTGCACACACTCTTCGAGCTGATCTGGCAATACCGCTTCCTCTATCGCGACCTCAACGACCTGCTCTCGAAGAACCGCCACCTCGAGACGCAGTTGCAGCAGGCGTTGCATGACAAGACGCTCGCAGTGCATGCCTTGCTGCAGGGGATGGGCAGCGGCGGCGCAGTGCACATCGACCCCGGCGAATTGCAACCGACCGCGACCAGCATGGTCGTCGTGCTCACGTTCTGGTTGAGCTTCGAGTACGCGCGCGATCCGCGCCACGCGCTGGAAACGGCCAACGCGCAGCAGGCTTTGCTGCGCGGAGCGCACCACGTGCTCCATCTGCTGGTACCCTATCTGGAACCCGCGCAACGCGCGCACCTGCTGCAACTGGCCGGTGCGTATGGAG
Organism: Ramlibacter ginsenosidimutans; assembly: GCF_016654015.1. Lineage (GTDB taxonomy): Bacteria > Pseudomonadota > Gammaproteobacteria > Burkholderiales > Burkholderiaceae_C > Ramlibacter > Ramlibacter ginsenosidimutans. The sequence continues at coordinate 140,336 of NZ_JAEPWM010000001.1, forward strand.
ACAGCGTAACGGCCTGAGCGCGCGGGCAAGGAGAGGCGGAATAGCGATGGGCGAGTGGATGGCCTTCGCGCGGCCGGATCTGTTCCGGCACGACGCGGCGAGCGTGACGCGCGAGTGGCCGCGCCTGCATGCGGGGGACGCCGAGCCCCTGCCATCCGACCCGGCGGTGCTCGCCGCCTGGGTGCATTTCCACAATGGCGAGTTCCAGCGCGCCGTCGAATCGGGCCTGCACGCAGGGGGCGCCGGCATCACGGCGGCGAACAAGGCCACCTGCATGTACGCCAATTACCTCGAGCAACGCGAGGCACGGCGCCTCGAGCTGTTCCTCGAGGCCGCGGAACGCGCCGAGCGGCAGGCGCGCGACGAGCCCACGAACCCGAACGCCTGGCACTTGCACGCCTATGCCCTCGGGCGCTACAGCCAGGCGATCAGCGTGGCCAAGGCGCTGGCGCAGGGCCTGGGCAGCAAGGTGAAGGCCTCGCTCGAGCGCGCCATCTTCCTGCAGCCGCGCCATGCCGAGGCGCAGGCCGGGCTGGGTGCCTTTCACGCGGAAGTGATCGACAAGGTGGGCACCCTGATCGGCGGGATGACCTATGGCGTGAAGCGCGAGACCTGCCTGCGCCTGTTCAGCGACGCGCTGCGGCTGCACCCGCGTTCCCCGGTCGTGCTGGTGGAATACGCCAATGCGCTCGTGATGCTGGATGGCGAGAAGAAGATGAAGGAGGCCACGCGCCTCTACCGCGACGCGACGGCGATCGAACCGCTCGATGCCAAGGAGTGGCTGGACGTGCAGCGCGCCCGCTCCGAGCTGGGATTGGACCGCGAGAGCCTACGGCCGCTCGCGTCGGCAGACTACACGGCCAGGCTCGGCAGCGCCCAAGAATCGCGCCCCATGGACTCACTCAACATTTTCCAGGCGCTGCTGGTCAGCCACCAGGAGCAGCGGGCGCTGTACGCGCGCCTGCTGGCCACCAAGCAGGCGTCGCCGGAGCGGCAGCACGTCTTCGAGGAGCTCAAGGCCGAACTGGCCGCGCACGAGACAGCGGAGGAACGCTGCTTCTACGTGCCGCTGATCGAGCATGACGAGTCGGTAGACCTGTCCCGCCACGGCATCGCCGAACACCACGAGATGGACGAGATGGTCGAGCACCTGGAGCAAGTGGACCCGCATGCCGCCGAATGGCAGGAGTGCTGCCAGAAGCTCTGCGAAAAGATCGAGCACCACCTGACCGAGGAGGAACAGAAGTTCTTCCCGAAGGCCGGCGAGATCCTCGACGACGCGCAGAAGATCCAGCTGGGGCGCGACTACGAAGCGGAGTTCATGACGCTGCGCATCAAGCAGGAAGCCTGAGGCGCAACGCTCTCGTCCTCGCGGTGCGCGCTTAAGATAGCCGCCCCAACCGCAGGAGCGCCATGTCCGACCTCAACGCCGATTTCGAAGCCGCCGTCGCGAACTCGAAGAAACTCTCGCAGCGCCCGGACAATGCCACGCTGCTGAAGATCTACGGCCTGTACAAGCAGGCCACGCTCGGCGACGTGACCGAGAAGAAGCCGGGCTTCGGCGACATGATCGGCCGCGCCAAGTGGGACGCCTGGAACGCGTGCAAGGGCACGTCCGCCGACGACGCCAAGCAGCAGTACGTCGCGCTGATCCGGTCGCTCAGCTGATCGCAGCGCCGCCCGCAGCGGCGTTCAACGCGTCTTCTTTCCCGCCTGCGGTGCCCCGGGCTTGGGCGCCCTGTGCGCGTCGGCGTGCGGCTTCGGATGCTTCGCGGCGTGCTTCGCATGGTGCCGCTCCAGGCGGTGCTCGAAGGCCTGCAACGGATCCTCCTGGGCCAGCAACTCGTCGAGGTTGCTGGCGATCGCGCGCTCGATGGTGGGCTTGAGCACGCCCAGCAGCAGGCCGAGCTTCGCCTCGAGTTCGAAGCGCCCCTCCATCACGCGCAGCTCGCCGCTCGCGCCCGGGCGGCGGAAGCGGACGACGTCGTGCGTCTCGCCATGCTGGTAGACGCACTGCGCCTCCAGTTTCGTCTCGGCCACTTCCGCCCAGCGGCGTGCCAGCTGGCGCGCGCGGTGCAGCCCGAGCCCGTGCTCGCGCACGATGTGGATGTCAGCCAATGCCGCCCTCCTTGAGCCGGTCGTGCCGTTCCTGCTTGGGGAGTGCCTCGAGTTCCCGGACCGCGGCATAGAAGCGCAGCCAGTCGTCGCCCTCCGCGTGGAACAGGCGCTCGAAGCCCGGCACCAGTTCGTCGTACGCCGCCTGCGCGCCGAAGAAGGCGTTGTTCGCCTCGCGCACCCAGCGGTCATAGCCGCGCCACACGCGCGGGTCGCCGCCTGCCTGCTGCTTCATCTGCTCGTAGCCGGCGCGGAAGTCCGCCATGATCTTTTCCTTGCCCGCTTCCTTCTGTTCCGAGGACAGGCCCGGCGTCTGGTACAGGTCTTCCAGCTGCTCTCGCGTGCGTCGCGACAGCTCGCGGAACAGCTGCCGCCGGTGGTCGTACGCAGCGTACTCCTGGCGCGCCTTCTCGCTGGCCTGCGTGCGCAGCCAGCGTTCGCCGCCCAGGCGTTCGACCGCGACTGCGAAGGACTCGTTGAAGGTGGTGTCGTTCTTCGCGTAGACGACCTGGTGCGCCAGCTCGTGGAAGATCAGCCGCGCGAGCTCGCCTTCCGGGTAGCCGATGAAGGTGTTCAGCAGCGGGTCGCCGCCGGCCCAGTTCATGTAGCCCAGCGTGGAATACGCGGTCACGGGATAGACGTTGACTTCGTAGCCCTCCTGCGCCAGTTCGGCGGCATCGGCATTCGCGCGCGCCTGGTCGTAGTAGCCGCGGTAGCCCACGCAGCCCGTCACCGGGAAACACCAGGTCTTGAGCTCCAGCGAATACGCGGGCGCCGCCGTCACGTTCCAGATCGCCGCGGTGCGGTGCAGGTCCGCATAGCGGTGGTAGCTGGGGTTGTCCGGCAGCTTCAGCTCGGTGACGGCATAGTTGCGGATGCGCTGCGCCAGCTCCAGCCGCTCGCGCAGCTTCTCCGGCGTCTGCGGCTCCTGCACCAGTTCCTCGATGGGGCGCGCGGCCGCCATGATGTGCAGGTGCCCGCTCACCGATTGCCAGTAGTAGCCCAGCGTCGAGCACCCTGTCAGCAGGAAGCTCGCGGCCAGGGCGAGTGCCGCCAAGCCTCCGAATCCCATCAGCAGTACCTTCCTTTTGCTCCTCACGCCGGCCGCACGTCCACCAGGCAGTCGTAGAAGACGGGCGCGCGGCCCAGGTCCGTGAGCCGCTGGCTGGTGAGCTGGTTCACGTTGGTTCCGTCCAGCCCCAGCTTGCGCCACCAGATGCCCAGACCGTTGACCACGCCTGGACGCGCACGCAGCGACACCCGCGCGACGCAGCGGTACTCGCCGCGGTCGTTGAACACGCGCACGACCTGCCGGTCCGCGATGCCGCGCGCGGCGGCGTCGTCCGCGTGCATCTCCAGCAGCGGCTCGCCCTCGATGGCGCGCAGGCTCTGCACGTTGACGAAGCTGGAGTTCAGGAAGTTGCGGGCGGGCGGCGAAATCATGGCGAGCGGATAGCGCTTGGAGCTTCCTGCCGGCTCATAGTTCGGGACATGGTCGGGCAAACCGTCCAGCCCCTGGCGCGCGAGCCGCTCGCTGAAGAACTCGCAGCGCCCCGAAGCCGTGGGGAAGCCGCCCTGGGCGAACGGCGCCTCGGGCACCTGCAGGCTGGCGAAGCCGCGTTCGAGCAAGGCGTCGAAGTCCAGCTTGCCCGCGAAGGCGCGGCGGCACAGCGCCTCGTCGCTCTCGGTGAAGCACGGATCCGTGAAGCCCATGCGCGCCGCCAGCTCGCGGAACACCTGGGTGTTGGGCCGGCTCTCGCCGACAGGCGCAATCGCCGGCCGGTTCAGCACCACGTCCGTGTGGCCGTACGCGCTGTGGATGTCCCAGTGCTCCAGCTGCGTGGTGGCGGGCAGCAGGTAGTCGGCGTAGTCCGCCGTGTCGGTGCGGAACTGCTCCACCACCACCGTGAAGAGGTCGTCGCGAGCGAAGCCGCGCACGACCTTTCCGGACTCGGGCGCCACCGCAAGCGGGTTGCTGTTGTAGACCACCACCGCTTCGATGCGCGGGCCGAACTCCGCCGAGGCCGGGCGCAACAAGTCGTCGCCGATGGTCACCATGTTGATGGTGCGCGGCCGGCGTCCTGCGAGCAGGTCCGGGCGCTGCAGCCCGGCGCGATCCGCGGGGAACCAGCCGGAACTGGAGAGCAGCACGCCGCCGGCGCGATGACGCCAGGCGCCCGTCAGCGCGGGCAGGCAGGCGACGGCGCGCACGGCATTGCCGCCGCCGCGCACGCGCTGCATGCCGTAGTTGAGGCGGATCGCGGCGGGCTGGGTCGTGCCGTAGTCGCGGGCGAGATCGCGGATCTGCTGCGCCGGAATGCCGCAGACCCCGGCAGCGCGCTCGGGCGACCAGCGCAGGGCACGCTCGCGCAGCGCCTCCCAGCCAGACGTGTGCCGGGCGATGTAGTCGTGGTCCAGCCAGTCGTTCACCACCAGTTCGTGCATCAGCGCGAGTGCCAGCGCCGCGTCGGTGCCCGGCAGGATCTGGAGATGCTCGTGGCACTTCTCCGCCGTCTCGCTGCGGCGCGGGTCGATGCACACCAGCTTGGCGCCGCGACGCTTGGCCTCCTGCGCCAGCCGCCAGAAATGCACCGAGCTCGCGATCGCGTTGCTGCCCCAGATCAGGATCAGTTTCGACTCCGCGAAGAACTCCACCTTCATGCCGACCTTGGCACCGAGCGTCTGGCTTAGCGCCTCGCCGCCGGCCGAAGAGCAGATGGTTCGATCGAGCAGGGACGCGCCCAGGCGATGGAAGAAGCGGCCCGCCATGGCCTCGCCCTGCACCAGCCCCATCGTTCCGCAGTAGCTGTACGGCAGGATGGCCTGCGGGTCGCGCGCAGCGATGGCGCCGAGGCGGCGCGCGATATCGTCCAGAGCCACGTCCCAGGACACCGGCTCGAACTGGCCCGAGCCCTTTGGGCCGGTGCGCCTCATCGGCTGCAGCAGGCGCTCGGGGTGGTACGTGCGTTCGAGGTAATGTGACACCTTGTTGCACAAAACGCCCGCCGTCGGCGCATGCGCAGCGTTGCCCTGCAGTCGGACCGCCACGCCGTCCTGCACCGTGGTGACCAGCGCGCAGGTGTCCGGGCAGTCGTGCGGGCATGCGCCCAGGACCTGGTGCGCTGGGGACGGGGACGTGGGGGCAGGCGCGGTATCCGGCATGCGGCCATTGTCATCCAGCGGGAACGCCCCTGCGCCCGGGTATGCCACGACGCTGCGGGGGATTCGCCACAGGCTCGTGGCCCGGACTGGCTACCGCAAGGCGCCGACCCGACAATGGCCCAATGATCAGTCGCCGCCGTTTCACCCGCGCCGCCGCCGGCGCGCTCGCCCTGGTCGGCGCTCCGGCCCTGCGGGCGCAAAGCGAACGCATCCTGCTCGCCCAGTCCGCCCCCTTCACCGGGCCGGCCGCCCAGCTGGGCATCCAGTTCCACCAGGGCGCCCGGCTGTTCTTCGAGCAGCTCAATGCGCAAGGCGGCCTGCATCGCCGGCCTATCGAGCTGATCAAGATGGACGACGGCTACGAGCCCGACCGCTGCGCCGACAACACGCGCAAGCTGCTGGCGCTGGACCCCCTCGCCCTGTTCGGCTACATCGGCACACCCACCAGCGTGGCGGCGCTGCCGCTCGCGACGGCGGCGCGCGCCCCCTTCGTCGCGCCTTTCACCGGTGCGATGGCCCTGCGCGTGCCGTTCAACCGCTACGCGTTCCACCTGCGCGCCTCCTACAACGACGAGACGGAGCTGATCGTCAAGCAGCTCACCGCGCTGGGCCTCAAGAAGATCGCCGTGTTCTTCCAGAACGATGCGTACGGCAAGGCCGGCCTGGACGGCGTGCAGCTGGCCACGGAAAAGCGCGGCATCCAGCCCGCGGCCCAGGCCAGCTTCGAACGCAACACGGTGGCCGTCGCACCGGCCGTGAAGACGCTGGTGGCGGTGCAGCCGGATGCCATCGTGCAGATCGGCGCCTACAAAGCCTGCGCGGCCTTCATCCGGCAGGCCCGCGCGGCCGGCTTTGGCGGCACCTTCTTCAACGTGTCCTTCGTCGGCACGCAGGCGCTCGCCGACGAACTGGGCAAGGAGGCCGCCGGCGTGGTGGTCTCGCAGGTGATGCCCTCCCCGTATTACGCGGCGTGGGCCATCACGCGCGAGTTCCAGCAGATGGCGAAGAAGGGCGGCGCCGACTACCAGGTGAACTACTCCAGCATGGAGGGCTACCTGGCCGCGAAGGTGCTGGCCGAGGGACTGCGCCGCGGCAAACCCACGCGCGACGGCCTGATCGCCGGGCTGGAGTCCCTGGGCGACGAGGACTTCGGCGGCTTCTCGGTGTCCTTCTCGCCCACGAACCACGTGGCCTCGAAATTCGTGGAGCTGTCGATGCTGACGGCGGACGGCAAGGTCCGGACCTAGGTCCGGTCTGGCGCGCAGGGCGGCTATGCCAGCGAACGCACCTGCGCCAGTCCTTCCATGAAGGCCTGGCAGCGCCCCAGCTGCTCCAGGCTCACGTACTCGTCCGGCTGGTGGGCCTGCACGATGCTGCCGGGCCCGCAGACCACGGTGCGGATGCCCGCGTTCTTGAACAGCCCCGCCTCGGTGCCGAAGGCCACTTCCGTGGTGCCCTGCGCGCCGGCCAGGCGCAGCGCGAGCCGCGTGACGTCGTCGTCGGCGGAGCCCAGGAAACTCGGGATCTCGCAGATGGTCTCGAAGCGGAAGCCCGTCTCCGGCGCCACCTTCTTCATGGCCGGTTCCAGCGACCGCGCATAGGCCACGACCTGCTCCTGCATCGCGCGCGCGTCAGCCGTGGGCAGGTCGCGGAATTCATAGCGGAACTCCGCGTCGCGCGGCACCACGTTGTCGGCGATCCCGCCGTGGAACTGGCCCACGCTGGCGGTGGAGAACGGCACGTCGAAACCGGCATAGCGCGGCTCTTCGCGCTCGAAGCCCTCGGCCATGTCGCGCACCTTGCCGACCACGCGCGCCGCCATCTCGATGGCGTTGACCGACTGCGGCGTGAGCGAGGAATGCGCCTCCTTGCCGCGCACGCAACAGCGGTAGCGGTACACGCCCTTGTGGGCGATGGCGGGTACCATGCTGGTCGGCTCGCCCACGATGCACGCCACGGGACGGATGCCCGCCTCGCGCAGGTCGGCGATCAGCTCCCTGGCCCCGAAGCAGCCGATCTCCTCTTCGTAGCTGAACGCGTAGTGGATGGCGAAGGGCCCATCGCTGTTCAGGAACAGCTCCGCATTGGCCACGGCGGTCGCGATGAAGCCCTTCATGTCGGCCGAGCCGCGCCCATAGAGCTTGCCGTCGCGCACCACGCCGGAGAGCGGATCGACCGACCAGTCCTGCCCGTCCCACGGCACCGTGTCGGTGTGCCCGGACAGGATCAGCCCGTCCGGCTTGCCCTCGCCCAGCGTGGCGAACAGGTTGGCCTTGCTGCGATCCGCGTTGTAGCTCAACCGGCTCTTCACCCCGAGCCGGGACAGCTCGTCGCGGATGCAGTGGATGAGTTCGAGGTTGGAGTTGGCGCTGACCGTGTTGAAGCCGACCAGGGTGCGGGCAAGCTCCAGGGCGCGCGGCGTGGGGGTGAGGACTGCCATGCCGGCATTGTCGGGGATCGCGGCGCGGATTCACCCTCATAGGCACGCGACTTGCAGGCCGCTAGACTGGCGGACTCCCCGCAGTCAGACCCATCATGAAGCTCCTGGACTCCATCGTCACCGAATCCGCCTCCATCGTGGCGGTGCGCCGCGACATCCACGCGCATCCCGAACTGTCGTTCAAGGAGGAGCGGACCTCCGACCTGATCGCCGCCCGGCTCACCGAGTGGGGCATTCCCGTCCACCGCGGACTTGGCACGACCGGCGTCGTCGGCATCGTCAAGAACGGCACCTCGTCGCGCGCCGTCGGCCTGCGCGCCGACATGGACGCGCTGCCCATGCAGGAGTTCAACACCTTCCCGCATGCCAGCAAGCACGCCGGCAAGATGCACGCCTGCGGCCACGACGGCCACGTCGCCATGCTGCTGGCGGCGGCCAAGCACCTGGCGAAGAACCGCCACTTCGACGGCACCGTGTACCTGATCTTCCAGCCCGCCGAGGAAGGCGACGGCGGCGCGCGCGAGATGATCAAGGACGGCCTGTTCGAGAAATTCCCCATGGAGGCGGTGTTCGGCATGCACAACTGGCCGGGCGGCCAGGTCGGCAAGTTCGCCGTCAGCCCCGGCCCCGTGATGGCGTCGACCGCCGAATTCAAGGTGACCATCCGCGGCAAGGGCGGCCACGGCGCCATGCCGCACCTGGGCAACGACCCGGTGCCGATCGCCTGCCAGATGGTGCAGGCCTTCCAGACCATCGTCAGCCGCAACATCAAGCCGATCGACGCCGGCGTGATCTCCGTGACGATGATCCATGCCGGCGAGGCGACCAACGTGATCCCGGACAGCTGCGAGCTGCAGGGCACCGTGCGCACCTTCCGCGAGGAGGTGCAGGAGCTGATCGAGCGGCGCATGAAGACCATCGCCGAACACGTGGCCGCCGCGCACGACGCGCAGTGCGAGTTCGAGTTCCACCGCAACTACCCGGCCACCGTGAACTCGGCGGCCGAGGCCGAGTTCGCGCGCAAGGTGATGGTCTCCATCGTCGGCGAGGAGAACGTGCTGGTGCAGGAGCCCACCATGGGCGCGGAGGACTTCGCGTTCATGCTGCAGGCCAAGCCCGGGGCCTATTGCTTCATCGCCAACGGCGACGGCTCGCACCGCGAGTTCGGCCACGGCGCGGGACCGTGCATGCTGCACAACCCGAGCTACGACTTCAATGACGACCTGATTCCGCTGGGCGCCACCTACTGGGTGCGGCTGGCCGAGGAGTGGCTGGCGAAAGAGCGCGCGTGAGCGGCGTGTCCGACGCGTTTGCGCGCAGCTACGCGCAGGCACGCCAGAACTTCCTGCGCGCCGCCGACGAAGCCGGCCTGCGGGTCGAGGCCAAGCCCCATCCGCTGCCCGGACTCGAAGGCGAGCCGCTCGCGATGGACGTCGCGCGCGACGGCCCTCCCGACGCCTCGCGGCTTCTGATCGTGAGCAGCGCCTGCCACGGCGTGGAAGGCTATTGCGGCAGCGGCGTGCAGGTGACGGCCTTGCGTGACACGGCGTTTCGCGCCCGCGCCGCGGAGCAAGGTGTGGCCGTGCTCTACATCCACGGCCTCAACCCCTACGGCTTCTCCCACATGCGCCGGACCACGCACGAGAACGTGGACCTCAATCGCAACTTCCACGATTTCTCGCGGCCGCTGCCGGTGAACGAGGCCTATCGCGAGCTGGCGCCGCTGCTGGTGCCGCCGCAGTGGCCGCCCGGCGAAGAGAACATGCAGGCCATCGCGCGCTACGTCGAGCAGAAGGGCGAGAAGGCCTACCAGGCCGCCATCTCGGGCGGCCAGTACGAATTCGAGGACGGCCTCTTCTACGGCGGCCGCGCGCCGACCTGGAGCAACCTGGCGGTGCGCGAAGTGCTGCGCGCGCACGGCCGGCGCGCCGCGCGCCTGGCCTGGATCGACATCCACACCGGCCTTGGTCCCAATGGGGTCGGGGAGCGGATCTATGCCGGGCGCGACGACCCGGCGGCGATTGCCCGCGCCCGCCAGTGGTGGGGCGGGGAGAGCCGCACGCCCGTGGTCTCCTTCTACGACGGCTCCTCGACCTCCGCCGTGCTGACCGGCCTGATGTTCACCTCGGCCTACGACGAGTGCCCGCAGGCGGAGTACACGGGACTCGCGCTGGAGTACGGGACGCAGCCGCTGCAGCAGACCTTCCAGGCCTTGCGCGGCGAGCAGTGGCTGCGCGCGCATCCCGACGCGCCGGCTGCGCTCGCGCGGCAGATCCGCCAGGCGCTGATGGACGCGTTCTACACGGACACGGACGCCTGGCGCGAGCGCATCGTGGCGCAGGGGCGCGAGGCGCTGCTGCAGGCGGTGGACGGACTCGCGGCCTGATCAGCCGGCGGCGCGCGACTGCGCGATCACCAGCAGGCCGTCGAAGATCAGGCTCTCCACCAGCTCGAAGGGCACCGACATGTGCGGCGCCATCTTCCAGCCCGCGCCGCCGGTCATGTAGCAGGCGGGCTCGGCGCCGCAGCGGCGCCGCACGTGCTGCACCATCCGCTCGATCGCGCCCGCGATGGCGAAGGTGCCGCCGCTGGTGAGGGCGTCGCTGGTGTTGGTGGGGAACTCGCGCACGTCGCCGGTCGGCACGTGCAGGCCCGCCGTGCCGCTCTCCAGCGCGCGCAGCATGATGCCGTGGCCCGGCAGGATGAAGCCGCCCAGGAAGCGGCCGTGGACGTCCACCGCTTCCACGGTCACCGCGGTGCCGATCATCACCACGACCATCGGCCGCGCCGGGCCGGCGGCCAGCATGCGGTGGCGCGCGCCGATCATGGCGACCCAGCGGTCGGCACCGAGGCGCGTGGGGTGGTCGTAGCCGTTGATGACGCCGGCCTCGGCCGCACTCGCGACCACCCAGTGGGCCGGCACGACCCACAGCTCCTCCATCTGCTCCTCGACCCGCCGCTTCACCGCGTCGGCCGAGACGCTGCATCCGAGCATGCGATCGGGCGGCGCCAGCTGGGACCATTCGCCGTCGGCGAGCTTGTCGATGTTCTCGAGGAACTCCGCGCCGCCCGCGATCGGCTGCGCGCCGACCGTGGCCTGCGGGTACAGCGCCCACTTCAGGCGCGTGTTGCCGATGTCGACGGCGAGGAAGCTCATGGCTGTCAGGCCGCGGCCTGCAAGGGCCCTTGCAGCGCCGCGAGTTCGTCGGCCGCCGCCTGTTCGTTCGCCTGCGCGGCGCCGCAGTCCTGCCCGGCCTGCTGCAGCAGGCCCTGCAGGCCCTTGCGCGCACGGCCGGCGCGGTCCACGTCCTCGGAGGCCGGCCCGCTGCCCGCAGCCTTCGCCACGACCGCGATCTTCTGGCGCACGGCTTTCCACTCGCCGTCCAGCAGTTGCTGCACCGAGGCGAGCAAGGCGCCGCGGCCGGCCAGCGCGGCCCGGGCACGCTCCATCGCGCGCTGCGTGGCCGAGACGACGGTGCGCAGCACTTTCAGCCGCTCCACCAGCAGTTCGCAGCGGGCGTTGTCCTGCTGGACCTGCTGCTGCACGGCGGGATCGCCGCCCGCGGCCATGCGCACCTTGAGCTGGTTGCGCATGTCCTGCAGCCAGCGCGTGCCCTGCTCCATGATCTTTTCCAGCGCCCGCACCTCGGCGCCGAACTCCAGCAGCATGCGGTCGGTCGCGGCCTGCGCCGACTGCTTCCGGAGCAGGTCCTTCACGTCGTCGTGCAGGTCTTCGGCGGCGCGCTGCACGCGCTCGACCTGCTGCGCGAACGCGGAGGCGGCCTGCTTGCCCTTGCCGGTGGCGCGCGCGAGCCAGCCCCTGGGTTGCAGTTGCGCGAACTCGACGCGCTCCAGCGCATCGTGCAGGCCCTGGCAGGCGGTCGCGAGCGGCCGCAGTTCGCCTTCGCCGGCGCGCACCACCGTTTCGAGCTGCTGGCGCAGTTCGAGCAGGCGCCGCACGTGGCCGCTGCCGGCGTCCGCGGCCATCTGGTCCAGCCAGGCCGTGGGCGAGGCGGCGGCCTGCGGGCGGACCTTCAGCTGCGCCAGCCTGGCTGGCGTCATCAGGGACGCGGTGCGGTCGTCGTCGGGTTCGCTCATGGGGCGCAATGGTAAACCCGGCGCCCCGTCCGGCCCAGCCTCAGAGCGCGCCCAGCCAGCAGGCGCGCTGGATGGCGGCCATCTTGTTGTCCACCTTCAGCTTGTTCATCGCGTTGGCCAGGTGGTAGTTGACCGTGCGCTCGGTGCACTGCAGCTCCTGCGCCGTCTCGCGCGCGGTCTTGCCCTGGAAGGCGAGTTGCAGGCATTCGCGCTCGCGCGGGCTCAGTCGCGAGCGCGCCGTCGCGATCGATCGCTTCACCAGCGGCCAGATGTTCAGGGCCGACCAGGCCAGCAAGGCGGCGTCGGCGCGCGCGGTCAGTTCGCGCGGGCTGAACATGAAACATTCGAATGCCCGGCCCGCGGGCAGCGAGAATTCCACCCGCACCAGGGTCTGGTAGCCGTGCGCCAGCCACAGCATGCGCCAGCGGCTGGTGTGCTGGGGATCGGACTTGGCGATGGTCTGCCAGGCCACCAGCGGTGCGTCGGAATCGCGCCAGCGCGCGCCGAAGTCACCGCTCTCGGCCAGAGCTTCGGCCGCTTCGGCAACGATCGGCGGATGAACGGCGATCACCTGGCGATCGTCGGAGCCGCCGAACGGGTCGGGGCCCAGCACCACGACCGCTTCGACCGAGAATTCCCGCAGGGCGGCCACCCAGTCACTGAGGATGCCGTCCAGGCTGACACTGTCAAAGTTAACAGGGATCCCCATGCGCGTTCGTCGTTCGTACCACCGCCGTGCTGTGACAATAGCATCAACACACCATCACCCATGAGCGAGCATTTGCAGCGCGCCTACCCTTTGCCACCGCGGGCTGCACTCGAGTCCATCACGATGCGTTTGCGCCAGCGGGCATCCAACGAGGTTCTGCAACCTCTGATGGAGCCGATTCTCCACCCTTCGCAGTGGCGCATCCGCGCCCTCGGGGTGTCGACGTTCCTGGGCCATCCCCTCTTCTACGTGGTGTGGGCCTGGTGGCTGCCGCAGCCTTACGAAAATCTGCTGCTGCGCGCGCTCATGGCCCTGTGCGGCCTCAGCCTGCTCGTGCTGCCGGGAGTCCGGGTGTCGCCGCCCACGCGCGGGGCGGCCGTCACCTTTTCGCTGATCTTCTGGCTCACCCTGCCCTGGTTCTTCTGGTGGATGTACTTCTGCAACAGCGGCAACGCGGTCTGGCTCGCCAGCCTGGGCGCGGCCATGCTGATCTACTACCACCTCACGGACTGGCGGCTGGCAACCCTGGGCTGCGCGACCGGCCTGCTGTTCGCCTGGCTTTGCTTCGAAGCAGTCGGTCCGGCGGTGCCTGCACTCGGCTTCGCGCAGGCGGCGACCAACACCGTCGTGCTCTCCTTCTCCTGGTTCATGGGCCTCGTGCTGGGGCTGTCGTCGTCCAACCTGCGGCGCGAGCAGCTCAATTACACGCTGGGCACGATGGGCATCATGGCGCACGAACTGCGCACGCCACTCGCGACCATGCAGCTGATCGCCGAGGCGGTGCGCAACGAGGCGCCGCAGTACGCCGGGGAAAGCGGCGAGCGCCTGCAGCAGCTGGGGACGCGCCTGAACACGCTGGTGCGCAACATGAACCACCAGATCGACATGCAGATCACCAACGCGCGCCTGATGCGGCCGATCGGCAACCCCGAACGGATCTCCGCGGCGCAGCTGGTGCGCGAGGCGATCGACGCCTATCCCTACCGCAGCACGCGCGAGAAGCAGGCGGTGGTGCTGCGCATCTACGGCGACTTCCACTTCTACGGCTCCCGCGACATGTTCCACCAGGTCGTGGACAACCTCACGAAGAACGCCCTGCGCTCGCTGGCCGCGGCCTCGTCCTCGCCGCAACCGGGCGACCTGCTGATCGAGGTGGGTGCGCATGGAGCGCGCGGCCGCATCGCCTTCACCGACAACGGGGTCGGGATGGACGCCGAGCTGCGCAAGCGCATCTTCCAGCCCTTCGTCTCCACCGACCGCGGCACCGGCCACGGGCTCGGACTGGCCTTCTGCCAGCGGGTCGTGAATGGCGCCCACGGGACCATCCGCGTGAAGGCCGCCCCGCACAAGGGCGCGGTGTTCACGATCGAGCTGCCGGTTGCCTAGAATCCTGACAGCTCCATGACTCTCCCCCTCTTCCACCGGCCCGGGACCGTCGTCTTCCTGGACGACGATCCGGACTACCTGGAGATGCTCGCGCTCGTCCTGCCGCGCAGCTGGCACCTCAAGCTGTTCCTGCGGCCGTCCGACTGCATCGCGCACCTGATGCAGGAGCCGCCCTTCTGGGAGGCCGACGCCTGGAACCAGCAGCAGCTGATCGCCAACTGGGGCGAAGGCAAGCCTCTGATCCCGCAGGTGCTGGCCTACTGGTCGCGCTACACCGAGCGCTACGCGCTCTCGCGCGTGGTGGTGGTGGACTTCTCGATGCCGGGCATGGACGGCCTGCAGGTGCTCGCCGAGCTGGGCGACTGGCCTGGCGCGCGCATCCTGCTCACCGGCCAGGCCGACGAACAGGTGGCGGTGCGCGCCTTCAACCGCGGACTGATCGACCAGTTCATTCCCAAGCAGACGCAGGACATCTCGCGGCGGCTGCGCGAGGCCGTGGAGCACCTGCTGTTCACGTCGCATGCGCGGCATGCGCAGATCTGGCGCACCACGCTCACCCAGGAGCAGAACGCGCTGCTGCGCTCTCCCGGCGTGGACGCGTGGCTCACGTCCTTCACCCAGAAGCACTGGGTGGAGCACGTGGTCATCGGCCAGCCTTTCGGCTTGCTGGGCATGGATGCCCACGGCAAGGTGGCGTGGCTGCAGCTGGAAACGCGGCAAGGGCTGGACGCCCTGGCCGAAGTGGCGGAAGTGGCGGGGGTGCCGGCGGCGGACGTGCAGGAGATCCGCTCGGGCACCAAGCTCGCGGACATCGAGCTGCGCCAGGCCCTGTCCTCGACGCAGCCGATCTCGCTCGTGAACGCGTTCGCGGTCGGCGAACCGGGTGGACTGCTGGGCGCGGTCTTCCCCGTGGAGACACCTGCCGGCCCCGATCCGGACAACAGCTACGCCCAGTGGCTGTCCCGCCAGCCCAAGCGGCACGTGCAGGACTGACTGCTCACCCGAAAATCTGCTGAAGCAGATTTTCGGGTGGCCTGATTCGTCAGTCCGGCTTCGTGCGCTGCCGGCGCGCGATCTGCCACTCCCACGGTTTCACGATGGGCGCGATTTCCTCGGCGACCGCTTCGACATGCGAGAGTTCGGCGTCGGTGAGGCCGGCATTGAGCGTCAGCCGCACCATCGACCGGTTGCGGCTGGTCGCCGGCGCGCAGAAGACCGCGCCGAAGACGTTGCGGCGCTCCAGCTCGTCGCGCAATGCCAGCGTGTCCTTCTCCGGGCCGGCCTCCAGGGAGATGATCTGCTCGCTGCCCTGGTGGATCGGGTAGCCCAGCTCGGTGAGCCGGGTGCGCAGCCGGCGCGTGTTGCGCACCAGCGCCGCGCGCTCCGCGTCGCTGCGCTCGACGACACCCAGCGTCGCGTGCAGGCCGGCGACCTCCTGCGGCAGCAGGCAGGAGCTGAAGATGCTCGGGAAGCTGTGGCACATCAGGTAGTGGCGCAGTTCGTGCGGCATCGTGAAGAAGCCGGCGCGGCCCGCGAAGGCTTTCGCCAGGCTGGCGGTGATGAAGTGCACCCGATGCGACAGCCCGAGCTCGGCGCACAGGCCGCGGCCCTGCGGGCCGTGCGTGCCGAGCGAGTGCGACTCGTCCACCAGGATCATGCAGCCGCCCTGCTCCGCGACCTCCACCATGCGCGTGAGCGGGCACAGGGCGCCGGTGGTGCTGTACACCGAGTCCACGATCACCAGCCCGGGCCCGCCGCGCGCGACCATGCGCGCGAGGTGCTCGGGGTCGTTGTGCCGGAACGCGGTGGCCACGGCGCCCGCCGCACGCACGCCTTCCCAGAGCGACATGTGCGCGAGGCTGTCCACGTAGACCGGGGTCTCGCGGTCCGCGACGACCTGGATCAGGCCCAGGTTCGCCGTGTAGCCGGACTGGCACAGCAGCGCGCCGTCCTTGCCGACGAAGTCCGCAAGCGCCGCCTCGAAGCGCGCATGTGGGCTGGAGTCCAGCTGGAACACGCCGGACTGCACCACGAAGTCGCGCTGGTCGCGCAATGCGGCGATCTGCGCATTCACGATGTCCGCGTGGCCCGTGATGCCCAGGTAGTCGTTGCCGTCGAGGCGGACTGCATTGGGACCCGGGGTGGTGCCGTGCGTCACGAAGCGCTTGCCCCACTCGTTTTCGTAGCGATCCCGGAATTCGCGGGCGATCCGCCCGCGCAAGTGTTGCGAAAGGCCCGGATCGGTGCCTCTGGCCGGACCGGCGGTTCCGGTTGTGATATTTTTCTCGACGACTTCCATGGACTACTCCTCGCTCAGGAGTTGCCATTGAAGCAAGTTCGAACGACCGGACGCGGGCGCACCCTGTCAAGCTTGACAGGTGCCCTTACGAATCCTTACCGGAAGTTTGTGCGGCTCAGGGTGAACACCGAGAGCCCGTGCGGCCGCGAAGCGGCCCGTGCCGGCTCCGGAGCGCGCTACGTGAGCTGCCCGTGGCAGTTCTTGAACTTTTTACCGCTTCCGCATGGGCAGGGATCGTTGCGGCCCACGCGCGGCATGCCCGCGACTGCGGACGCCATGCCGGAGCCACCCGCTGCCGCCATCGCCGCCGCGGCGACCGGACGCTGCTGCTGCGCGAGCGTCGCCTGGTCGAGGGTGCTTTCCACTTCGCCGGTCTCCGTCGGCGCGGTGTAGGTCACGTTGGCGATGCGTTCGGCGCGATCCTCGAGGTCCTCGGCGGCCTGCTCCACTTCGGCGGCCGACTGGATCTTCACCGTCATGAGCATGCGCGTGACTTCGTTCTTCACCGCGTCCAGCATCTGGCCGAACAGCTCGAAGGCTTCGCGCTTGTACTCCTGCTTCGGCTGCTTCTGCGCGTAGCCCCGCAGGTGGATGCCCTGCCGCAGGTAGTCGAGGGCGGCCAGGTGTTCGCGCCAGTGGCTGTCGATGCTTTGCAGCAGCACCATGCGCTCGAAGTGCGTGAAGTTGGCCTCGCCGATCTGCTCCACCTTCGCCTCGAAGGCCGCGTTGGCAGCGGCGACCACCTTCTCGACGATGTCCTCGTCGGTGATCGCGGTAGCGGCCTCGACCGTCGCCTTCAGCGGCAGGGAGATGCCCCAGTCCTCGGCCAGCGTCTTCTCCAGCCCGGCGAGGTCCCACTGTTCCTCGACCGACTCGGGCGGCACGTACTGGTGCACGAGGTCGGTGAAGCAGCCTTCGCGCAGCGAGGCGATCTGGGCGCCCAGCGCCTGCGCGTCGAGGATGTCGTTGCGCTGCTGGTAGATCACCTTGCGCTGGTCGTTGGCGACGTCGTCGTATTCGAGCAGCTGCTTGCGGATGTCGAAGTTGCGCCCTTCCACCTTGCGCTGCGCACTCTCGATCGAGCGCGTGACGATGCCCGCCTCGATGGCCTCGCCATCGGGCATCTTCAGCCGCTCCATGATCGCGCGCACGCGGTCGCCCGCGAAGATGCGCATCAGCGGATCGTCGAGCGAGAGGTAGAAGCGCGAGGAGCCCGGGTCGCCCTGGCGGCCCGAGCGGCCGCGCAGCTGGTTGTCGATCCGGCGGCTCTCATGCCGCTCGGTCGCGATGATGCGCAGGCCGCCGAGCTTGACGATCTGCTCGTGGTCCTTCTGCCACTGCTCGCGCAGTTCGGCGATGCGTTGCTGCTTGGTCGCCGCATCCAGCGTGTCGTCGGCCTCGATGGCCTCGACCGCCTTCTCCACGTTGCCGCCCAGCACGATGTCGGTGCCGCGGCCCGCCATGTTGGTGGCGATCGTGATCATCTTCGGGCGGCCGGCCTGCGCCACGATCTCCGCTTCGCGCGCATGCTGCTTCGCGTTCAGCACCTGGTGGGGCAGGCCCGCCTTCTGCAGCAGCTGGTCGATGATTTCGGAGTTCTCGATCGAGGTGGTGCCCACCAGCACCGGCTGCCCGCGCTCGTAGCACTCGCGGATGTCCTGGATCGCGGCCTCGTACTTCTCGCGCGTGGTCTTGTAGACGCGATCGAGCTGGTCCTCGCGCCGGCTCTGGCGGTTCGGCGGGATCACCACGGTCTCCAGGCCGTAGATCTCCTGGAACTCGTACGCCTCGGTGTCGGCGGTGCCGGTCATGCCGGCGAGCTTGCCGTACAGGCGGAAGTAGTTCTGGAAGGTGATCGAGGCGAGCGTCTGGTTTTCCGGCTGGATCTGCACGCCTTCCTTGGCTTCCACCGCCTGGTGCAGTCCCTCGCTCCAGCGGCGGCCCGACATCAGGCGGCCGGTGAATTCGTCGACGATGACCACCTCGCCATCCTGCACCACGTAGTGCTGGTCGCGGTGGTACAGGTGCTGCGCCCGCAGCGCCGCGTTCAGGTGGTGCATCAGCGAGATGTTCGCCGGGTCGTACAGCGTCGCGCCTTCCGGGATGAGGCCCAGGTTGGCCAGGATGCGCTCGGCGTTCTCGTGGCCCTGTTCGGTGAGGAACACCTGGTGCGTCTTCTCGTCCACCGTGAAGTCGCCGGGCTTGGTCACGCCTTCGCCGGTGCGCGGGTCGGCTTCGCCTTCCTGCTTCACGAGCAGCGGCACCACCTGCTTCATGGCGAGGTACAGGTCGGTGTGGTCCTCGGCCTGGCCGCTGATGATCAGCGGCGTGCGGGCTTCGTCGATCAGGATCGAGTCCACCTCGTCGACGATGGCGTAGTTCAGGCGCCGCTGCACGCGGTCGCCCACCTCGTACACCATGTTGTCGCGCAGGTAGTCGAAGCCGTACTCGTTGTTGGTGCCGTAGGTGATGTCGGCGTTGTACGCGGCCTGCTTGTCCTCCTTGGGCATGTTCGGCAGGTTCACGCCCACCGTGAGGCCCAGGAAGTTGTACAGCTTGCCCATCCACTGGGCGTCGCGATTGGCGAGGTAGTCGTTGACGGTGACGACGTGCACGCCCTTGCCCGACAGGGCGTTGAGGTACACCGGCAGGGTCGCGGTGAGCGTCTTGCCTTCGCCGGTGCGCATCTCGGCGATCTTGCCCTGGTGCAGCGCGATGCCGCCCATCAGCTGCACGTCGAAGTGGCGCATCTTCATCACGCGCTTGGAGGCCTCGCGCACTACGGCGAAGGCCTCGGGCAGCACGGCATCGAGGGTCTCGCCCTGCTGCAGCCGGCCGCGGAACTCCTCGGACTTTGCGCGCAGCTGCTCGTCCGACAGCTGTTCCAGCTTCGGCTCGAGCGCGTTGATCTGCTCCACCTGGCGCCGGTACTGCTTGAGCAGGCGATCGTTGCGGGAGCCGAAGATTTTGGTGAGGAAGTTCGTGGCCATGGGCGCGAATGTCGTCGGGGCCCGCGAGGGGGTGGGCCGGACGGCGCAGTCCTTTTTTTCGTTCAGCAGGAAAGGTGGAGCCGCCAGGCGCCTTTCGCAAGGCAGGAAGGTCGGCGGCGGCCAAACCCGGGATTTTACCTGTGCAGCTTTGTGGGACGGGATCCAAGAAAAAGCCCCGCCTCGGCGGGGCCGTTTCGAGCGGGGAAGGCCGCTCAGTGAGGCCGGTGGTCAGGCGGCAGCACCATCGCTGCCACGTGCTGCGGCGCTGCCGGCGCCGGCATCGCCGGGACGCTGCCGCCGCCGGCCAGGAATTTCTGCGGATCCTGCTGCACGCCCTGGACCAGCACCTCGAAATGCAGGTGCGGGCCGGTGGAGCGGCCGGTGGTGCCCACCAGGGCGATCTGCTGGCCGCGCTTGATGAGGTCGCCCTTCTTCACGAGCAGCTTCGACGCATGCCCGTAGCGCGTGACCAGCCCGTTGCCGTGGTCGATCTCCACCATGTTGCCGTACTCGGGATGCAGTTCGGCCGTGACCACGATGCCGCCCGCGGCCGCGACGATGGGCGAACCCACCACCGCCTGGTAGTCCAGCCCCGTGTGCAGCGCCTGCCGGCCGGTGAAGGGGTCGATGCGCCAGCCGAAGCGCGAGCCGATGGGTGCGTTGCTCACGGGGACCTGCGTCGGCACCATCATCTTCTTCAGGCGCTGGTCGATCAGGCGCGACTCCATGACGGTCAGCAGGTCGGTGCGTTCGCCGGTCAGCTGGTCCAGGTCGTCGAGCGTGCCCTTGACTTCCTGCAGGCTGAGCGGACGACCCTCCACCAGGGCGCCGCCGCGCGCGGTGTTCACGTGCAGCTCTTGCGGGCTCACGCCGGCCAGGCTGCCCACGCGCTCGCCGAGGGCGTCGAGCTGCAGCATGCGGGCCTGCATCTCGCCCAGGCGCCTGGCCATCGCATCGAGGTTCTCGCGCATGAAGCGGTCGCGCTGCTCCATCTCGTCGTGCACCACGAAGCGCACCAGCGTGCCGACGACGGGCCAGCGTTCACGCGCGCCCTTGAGGAACACCCAGTGGTAGAGCCCGGCGGCCATCAGCATCAGCACGAGTGACAGCGTCACCAGTGCGCTGACGAGTCGCGTGCCGCTCAGGTGGATCGCATGGCTCCTGGCCATGCGTGCGTCCGTGATAATGAAATGCATCTTCTGTACTCCCAATGACCGTCCCGCCCACCATCCGCCGCCATCAAGCCGTGACCTTGCAGAAGGCCGCGGAAGAGGCGCCGACCCTCGCACGGCTCACGCAACTGGCGCGCGAGTCGGGCGAGCGTCTGCGGGCGATCGAGTCGTCCATCCCTGCTCCCCTGCGTCCTGCCATCCGGCCCGGCCCCATCGAGGGAACCACCTGGTGCCTGCTGGTGGACAGCAACGCTGCGGCTGCGAAGCTCCGGCAGTTGGTCCCCCTCCTGATCGCGAGGCTCAACAGTCGCGGAATTGAGGTTACCGCCATCCGTTTGCGGGTGGGAAGCCTCCAGAAGTAAGCGCGCGTCCCGCTCGTCCCTGCCAGCGGCACCATCCGTCGCGGCGCCCCCGCTCGTCCCGCCGCGCGTGCCGGCCGTCCGTTGCAGGCAGCAGCGGCAGTCGCGAACGCCGGTCGCAGCGGGCCGGCGAGCCCGCGCAGATTCGTGTGCGTGCGCCTAGCGCGGCGCGCGTGCTTGCGATGCGGGCGCGCGTGCGTGGATCAGCGTCACGCCGAGCAGCACCAGCGCCACCCCGATCGACTTGCGCAGCGAGAAGCTGCCCTCCAGGCCGGGCAGCAAGGCCGACGCGAGGTACACCAGCGCGTAGCTCACGCTGAGGAGCGGATACGCGCGGTTGAGGGGCAGGTGGCGCAGTGCGGCCAGCCAGCACAGCAGCGACGCACCGTAGGCACCGATCGACGCCACGAGCAGGGCCGCCGGCGCCCACGCGATGTCCGCGATGCGGGCCACCGGCCAGGACTCCAGGTGCGGCAGGCGCATCAGCGACCAGCGCATGCCGACCTGCGCCAGCGTGACCAGGGCCACGCTGCATGCAGCGGGCAGGAGCGCACGCGTCTTCATGAGGGCAAGCCGATGCAGGCCACCCCGAGCACGATCAGCGCAATGCCGCCCCAGTGCCGCCAGTCGGTGGGCTCGCCCAGCAGGTAGTGCGCGGCCAGCGTGACGAGCACGAAGTTGAGGCTCAGCATCGGATAGGCGATGCCGACGTCGAGCCGCTGCAGCACGACGAGCCACACGAGCAAGCCCGCGCCCAGGCACAGCAAGGCCGCCCAGGTCCACGGGGAGCGGAGCAGTTCGCCCGGGCGCGCGCTACGGCCCGACACTGCGAGCTTCTGCGCGATCTGGCCCAGGCTGGTAAGCAGGCACACGAGTGCGACGAGCAGCCAGGTCATTTCGGTGCCGATGGGGGATAGATCGCCACGAAGAGACGCGCATCGAGATCGCGGACGGCCGCGCCGGGGGGCAGCGCAGCCAAGGCGGCGGCGCTGTCGCGCGGCACGCGCATCACGACGCCCACGCTGCCCTGCGTTCGTTGCTGCGCGATCCACGCGGCCGCCTCGCCGGAAGCGACCAGGCGGCCTGCCCCGGCCGGCTTGGCCAGTCCGTACTCCAGCTCGCCTGCGCCCTGGTACAGCGTGACGTCGGTGCGTCGCAGCTCCCACGCCACCAGCGCGCACAGGCCCGGATCGTTGCACAGCACGGCGTCCGCGGCCCGGAGTTCGGTCGCATGCCGGCGGATGCCGGCGGACGGTTGCTTGGACGTGGCGAGTTCGTGCGTGAACACGAAGGGCAGCCCCGCGAGCAGCAGCCACAGCGCCTGCGCCGCGCCATCCCACGCACGCAAGGGCCAGCGCCATTGCGCCAGCGCGAGCAGCGTCCAGGCCAGTGCGATCACGAGCGCGACGATCCACGCGCGACCGTCCTGCGGGCCGTAGAGACCGCGCTGGCGCGCGTACCCGAGCCCGGCCAGCAGCACGAGGCCGATCGCGAGGTTCACGCCGGCATTCGCCTTCAGCCACCGCGTGCGCCCGGCGTCGAGTTCGCTGGCGAGCGAGCGCGCCAGCAGCAGCGCAGCGGGCGTGAAGCAGATCAGGATGTACGCGGGCAGCTTGCCGCGCGCGGCGCTGAAGAACAGCAGCGGCGCCAGCAGCCACACCAGCAGGAATGCGATGTCGGCGTCCCCGCGCTGCGACCACGCGGCAGCCGCTGCCCGCGGAGCCAGCCCCAGCCACGGAATGCACCCGAGCGCGAGCACCGGCAGGTAGAACCAGGCGGGCGCGCTGTGCTGCGCTTCGCCGGAGGCGAACCGGCGCACGTGCTCGTTCCAGAAGAAGAAGTTCCAGAAGTCGGGCGCGCGGTGGTGCACGGCCAGCGCCCACGGTGCGGCGACCAGCACGGCGACGGCGACGGCGATCGGCCCGTAGCGCAGCAACTCGCCGAAGCGGCGACGCCACAGCATGTAGGGCGCGGCCACGAGGAAGGCGAGCGCCCACGCGACGAAGCCCTTGACCAGGAAGCCCATGCCGCACGCGGCACCCAGCACCACCCACGCACCGAGGCGCACGCGCCTGCGCGTGGTCTTGATCGCGACGTGGAAGGCGAGCAAGGCGAGGTTGATCCACACCGTGAGCTGCGGATCCAGCGTGATGTACACACCGAGCGCCGCGACCAGGGCGAACGACAGGTAGACCAGCACCGCCACCGCGCTCGTGCGGCGGTCCGCCCACAGGCGTTGCGCCAGCAGGCCGACCAGCAGCGCGCTCGCGCCCGTGGCCAGTGCGGTGGGCAGCCGGCTCGCGAACTCGGTGGTCCCGAGCAGCCATTCGCTGGCGGCATTGAACCAGTAGCCCCCGACCGGCTTCTCGAAGTAGTCCAGGCCCAGCAGGTGCGGCACGATCCAGTCGCGGCGCGCAACCATCTCGCGCGCGATCTCCGCGTAGCGCGATTCGTCGGGCAGGAACAGCGGCCGCAGCCCCAGGGGCAGCAGGAACACCGCGATGAACAGCAGCACCAGGCGCCGCGGCGCCGCGAGCCTCACTGCTGCACCCCGAGCCAGCCTTCGCGCCCGGGCACCTCGCCGCGCACGAGGTGGCCGGCGGGAACCTGCCCGGGATCGGAGGGCAACAGGTCGCGCAAGGGCCGGAACGCATAGCCCTGCGCGCGTCCGTTCGCGAGCAGGCGCTTGAATTCGTCGGCCATCGCGATGCCTTCGACCTCCGCGTGCACGGTGTACGTGTTGAGCACGCCGGGACGGATGCTGGCGAGAATGAAATCGGTGAAGGCCTGCGGATTCATGCGCGGGCCGACCATCTCGTCGAAGGTGGGCAGGGTGACGGGAACCTGCGGCGCGGCCGTGCGGCCATCGCGCAGCAGCGGCCGGAACAGCGAGTTGCCCCGGCAATCGCTGTTGTAGCGGAAGCCCAGGGCTTCCTTCGCTTCGACGACGCGTTCGTCCGCGCGCCAGCCTGCTGCTGCCGACGATTCGACCGGTGCGCCCAGGATGTCCTGCAGGGTCTTGGCGCCGCGCTCGATCTCGGCCACGAGCCGCGGCAGCGGCCACCCTCCGGCATTTCGCTGCCAGCCGTGGTGGTCCCACGCATGCAGGCCGACCTCATGGCCGCGCGCGCGCGTCTCGCGCATCAGCGCGCCGAAGCGCCGCCCGATCTCGCGGCCCGGCCACGCCGTGCCCGCGAGCAGGATGTCCCACCCGTAGAGCGACGCTGCCTTCGAACGCAGCATCTTCCACGCGAACGCCGGGCGCAGCATGCGCCAGAGATGGCGCCCCATGTTGTCGGGGCCGACGGAGAAGAAGAAGGTCGCGCGCACGCCGGCGGCGTCGAGGTTGTCGAGCAGCCGCGGGACGCCTTCACGCGTCCCGCGCCAGGTGTCGACGTCGACGCGCAGGCCGACGTCCGTCATTGCTTCACGGCTTCATTCAGGAAGAAGTCCAGGGTCTTGGCGATGGTCTCGGCCATGGGCACGCTCGGCGCCCAGTCAAGCGCGCGCTTCGCGTTGGCGATGCTGGGGCGGCGGTGCGCCACGTCCTGGTAGCCGTTGCCGTAGTAGCTGCGGCTTTCCACGTCCTTGAAGCCGGCGAAGGGCGGGAAGCGGTCGCGCAGGGGATGCTGCTCGAAGTGGCGCACCAGCTCGTACGCGAGCTCGCGGATGCTCGCCTCGTTGTCCGGGTTGCCGATGTTGATGATCTGCCCGTCGCAGCGGCCGCCCTTGTTCTCGATGATGCGGAACAAGGCTTCGATGCCGTCGTCCACGTCGGTGAAGCAGCGCTTCTGCGCGCCGCCGTCGATCAGCTGGATGGGCGTGCCCTCGACCAGGTTCAGGATCAGCTGCGTGATCGCGCGCGAACTGCCGATGCGCGCCGAGTCCAGCCGGTCCAGCCGCGGGCCCATCCAGTTGAACGGACGGAACAGCGTGAACTGCAGGCCCTTGCTGCCGTAGGCCCAGATCACGCGATCGAGCAGCTGCTTGGACACCGAGTAGATCCAGCGCTGCTTGTTGATCGGGCCCACCACCAGGTTGGAGCGGTCCTCGTCGAAGCGCTCGTCGGTGCACATGCCGTAGACCTCGGAGGTCGAGGGGAACACCACGCGCTTGCCGTACTTGACGCAGTACCGCACGATGCGCAGGTTCTCCTCGAAGTCGAGTTCGAACACGCGAAGCGGATTGCGCGTGTACTCGATCGGCGTCGCGATCGCCACCAGCGGCAGCACCACGTCGCACTTCTTGATGTGATATTCCAGCCACTCGGTGTGGATGGAGATGTCGCCCTCGACGAAGTGGAAGTTGGGGTGGCCGCTGAAGCGCTGGACCGCATCCGAGCCGATGTCCAGGCCGTACACGTCGTACTTGCCGGCAGCCAGCAGCCGCTCGGACAGGTGGTTGCCGATGAAGCCGTTGACGCCGAGGATCAGCACGCGCGTGTTGCGCACGGGCGCGCGGCTGCCGCGCGTGAGCGTCATGCCCTCGGCCAGTCCCAGTTCGCGGGCGAGCTGCGGGCCGGCCAGGAACAGGCCGGCGTCGCCCCGCTGCCCTTCGCGCACTTCCAGCGCGCCCTGGCCGCAGGCGATGCGGAACGGATCCGTGCTGAGCACCGTGCCCGGCGCGGCGGAGCCGTCGGCCTCGACAGCGCGCGCGCCCCACACGATCAGCTTCTGGTCCGCGTGCCAGCCGAACGCGCCCGGAAAGGGCTGCGTCACGGCGCGCACCAGGTTCGCCAGTTGTTCGGCAGGCTTGCTCCAATCGAGCTCGCCATCCGCGGGCGTGCGGCGGCCGAAGTAGGTGGCGAGCGATTCGTCCTGCGGCTGGCCCACGAGGTCGCCGCGCGCCAGCTTGGGCAGGCTCTCGGCCAGCAGCGCGATGGCCGCCTCGCGCAGCTTCGTGTGCAGCGTGCCGGCCGTGTCGTCCGGCGCGATCGGCACCTTGCGCTGCGCGAAGATCGGGCCGGCATCGGGCCTGGCCACCATGCCGTGCAGCGTCACGCCGGTTTCCTTCTCGCCGTTGACGAGCACCCAGTTGGCCGGCGCGCGCCCGCGGTAGCGGGGCAGCAGCGAGCCATGCAGGTTGTACGCACCGCGACTGGCGCACGCGAGCAACTCGGGCGAGAGCAGCTTGCGGTAGTAGAAGGAGAAGATGAAGTCGGGCTGCAGCTTGCGCACGCGCTCCACCCACAGCGGATGGTTCGCGTCTTCGGGCGCATGCACCGGGATGCCGTTGCGCGCGCACAGCTGCGCGACCGAGCCGTAGAAGCGGTTCTCGCCGGGATCGTCGACGTGCGTGAAGACGGCGCTGATTTTGTAGCCTGCATCCAGCAGGGCCTGGATGCCGGCGCATCCGATGTCGTGGTAGGCGAAGACGACGGTGTTCATGCGGAGGCGCTCATCCTGTCCAGTGTGTCCCGGCTCGTGGCGGCCGGCTCGCCGCGCACGATGCGCTCGACGTAGAAGCGGGGGCGGGCGCGCACGTCGTTGTAGACGCGCCCGAGGTACTCACCGAGCAGGCCCAGTCCCAGGAACTGCGCGCCGGTGAAGATGAAAAGCACGGCGAAGAGCACGAACACGCCCTCCGCAGCCCATTGCGGCCCGTTCACCAGCCGCAGCACCAGCAGCAGCAGCGCGAACGCGAACCCCGCCATGGCCATGCCGGCGCCGAACAGGCTCAGCAGGCGCAGCGGCGTCGTGGTCATCGAGGTGACGAGGTCGAACATCAGGTTCACCAGCTTCAGGAACCCGTACTTCGATTGCCCCTGCTCGCGCGCGGCGTGCCCCACCGGGATCTCGCACACGTGGCGCGCGAAGCTGTTGGCGAGGATGGGAATGAAGGTGCTGCGTTCGCGGCACTCGAGCATCGCGTTGATCACGGTGCGCCGGTAGGCCCGCAGCATGCAGCCGTAGTCGGTCATCGCGACGCCGGTGGAGCGCAATGCGGCGAGGTTGATCAGCTTCGACGGCAGCTTGCGCAGGATCGAGTCCTGCCGCGACTGGCGCACCGTGCCGACCACGTCGTAACCCTGCGAGGCGACCTCCACCAGGCGGGGGATTTCCTCGGGCGGGTTCTGCAGGTCGGCGTCCAGCGTCACCACCAGGTCGCCGCTGCATTGCTCGAAGCCCGCCATGATGGCCGAGTGCTGGCCGTAATTGCGATTGAGGATGACGGCCACCACGGGGCTGCCGCGCTCGGACGCGGCCTGCTGCAGCAGGTCGGCGGAGCCGTCGCGGCTGCCGTCGTCCACCAGCACGATCTCGTAATCGCACGGCAGGCTGTCGCAGGCGGTGCGCGTGCGCCGCAGGAGCTCGGGCAGGCTGGCCTCCTCGTTGTACACGGGGATGACCACGGACACGCGCTGGATCGGATAGGGTCTCATTGTTGCCGTCCCACGATGTCGCGGATCGCCGCCACCACCCGGTCCACGTCGGCGAGGGTCATGTCGGGGAACAGCGGAATGGAGCAGATCCGCGCCGAGTTCCACTCCGTGGCGGGCAGGCTCAGGTCG
The DNA here is from genome assembly GCF_016654015.1 of Ramlibacter ginsenosidimutans. Lineage (GTDB taxonomy): Bacteria > Pseudomonadota > Gammaproteobacteria > Burkholderiales > Burkholderiaceae_C > Ramlibacter > Ramlibacter ginsenosidimutans. Next base: position 167,577 of record NZ_JAEPWM010000001.1, read on the forward strand.
GGCCAGCGCTGGCGGTACCAGGGGTGCAGGTGCGTCGCGATGAAGTGGATGCCGGTGCCGACGCCGCGCTGCTTCAGCGCCTCCATGAAGGCGTCGCGGTCGAGCCCGCAACGCTCGGGGTCGATGCGCAGCACGAACAGGTGCCACGCATGCTGCGAAGGATCCGCCGGTAACGCGAGCGGCTGCACTGGCAGGCCCTCGAGCTGTTCCAGGTAGCGCTGCGCCAGCCGGCGCCGGCTGGCGTTGATGTCGCCTATGCGATGCAGCTGCGCCAGTCCCAGCGCCGCGTGCAGGTCCGACAGGTTGTACTTGAAGCCCGGCTCGATCACCTGCGCCTGCGGCTTGCGCCCCATGGTCTCGCGGTCGAACGCATCCACCGCGAGGCCGTGGAACTTCAGGCGCCGCACGCGCTCGGCGAGCGCCGCGTCGTCGGTGACCAGCATGCCGCCCTCGGCGGACGTGAGGTTCTTGATCGCATGGAAGGAGAAGATGGCGGTGCCGCTGGAGCCGACCGGGCGGCCCTCGCAGGTCGTGCCCACCGCGTGCGCGGCGTCCTCGATCAGCGGGATGCCGTGCTTGCCGGCGACGGCGCGCAGCCCCGGCAGGTCGCAGGCCGCGCCCGCGTAGTGCACCGGCACGATCGCCTTGGTCCGCGGCGTGATCGCCGCCGCCACCGCCGCGGCGCTCACCATCAGGGTGTCGCGATCGACGTCGACGAACACCGGGGTGGCGCCGAGCAGGCAGATGAGGTTGGCCGTGGAGACCCAGGTCATCGAGGGCGTGATGACCTCGTCGCCCGGGCCGATGCCCAGCGCAAGCAGCGTCACGTGCATCGCCGCCGTCGCCGAAGCGACGGCCACCGCGTGCTGACCGCCCACCAGCGCCGCGAACTGGTCCTCCAGTTTCTGCGCATTGGGGCCGGTGGTGATCCATCCCGAGCGGAGCACGTCGGTGACCGCGGCGATTTCCGCGTCGCTGATGCTGGGGCGGGAGAAGGGAAGAAAAGCTTGATCCATCGCGATCCGTCGTGGCGGCAGGGTCCCGGCGAGCCCGGGTGCGGCGCGGTGCGCCGCTTCGGGGTTCCTGCCGCGCGCAAACTCTAGCGAACGCCTCACTGTCCCGCAACCTGCCCGGTCGAGGAACGGCTGCGCGCATTCGCGACTCTTGGTGCCGGTTGTCCGAATCGAACGGACGACCTACCGCTTACAAGGCGGTTGCTCTACCAACTGAGCTAAACCGGCGTCGGGTTCATCCGGCGAGATTAGATCAGATGCGCAGGAGGGAGCGCAGCCGCCCTGCGCCAGCCCGTGAAGGCAAGCCGGCTCGTGCCACGCAGCCCTGGGCGCAGCCACACCTCCTCCGCTACTTGATCCGCTTGAGCGCCGGACGCGGGCCGCTGGGCGGCTTGGGCGGCTCGTGCTCGGGCGGCTTGCCAGCCTCGTCGGGGGTCACGAGCTGCACCACCTTGCCTTCGTCCACCGGCGCGGCAGGCACGCTGGAGAGCGGCGAGGCCTTGGCGGGCCCCGTGTCCTCCGCGGGCGCGCCGGCCACCGGAACGGGGAACGCCATGCCCTGCCCGTTCTCGCGCGCGTAGATCGCGATGACCCGGTTCACGGGCACCATGATCTCGCGGGCGCTCCCGGCGAAACGCGCCTTGAACTCGATGAAGTCGTTGCCCAGCTTGAGCGAACTGGTCGCGTCGTAGCTGATGTTCAGCACGATCTCGCCGTTCTTCACGTACTCGCGCGGCACCTGCACGCTGTCGTCCACCAGCACCGCGACGTACGGCGTGAAGCCGTTGTCGGTGCACCATTCGTACAGGGCCCGGATCAGGTACGGGCGGGTGGACGTCGATTCGAGTGCGTTCATGGGCTCCGCGAGGACAGCTTTATTTCCGCATCACCTTTTCCGAGGGCGTGAGCGCCTCGATGTAGGCGGGACGCGAGAAGATGCGCTCAGCATACTTGAGCAGCGGGGCCGCGTTCTTGGACAGTTCGATGCCGTAGTAGTCCAGGCGCCACAGCAGCGGCGCGATGGCGACGTCCAGCATGGAGAAGTTCTCGCCCAGCATGTACTTGTTCTTCAGGAACACGGGCGCGAGCTGCGTCAGGCGGTCGCGGATGTGCGAGCGCGCCTTTTCCAGGGCCTTCTCGTTGGATTTCGCCGCGCGGGACTCCAGCGTCGACACGTGCACGAACAGCTCCTTCTCGAAATTGAGCAGGAACAGGCGCACGCGCGCACGGTCCACCGGGTCGCCGGGCATCAGCTGCGGATGCGGGAAGCGCTCGTCGATGTACTCGTTGATGATGTTCGACTCGTACAGGATCAGGTCGCGCTCCACCAGGATCGGCACCTGCCCGTACGGGTTCATCACGTTGATGTCTTCCGGCTTGTTGTACAGGTCGACGTCACGGATCTCGAAGTCCATGCCCTTTTCGAACAGAACGAAGCGGCAGCGATGGGAGAAGGGGCAGGTCGTTCCCGAGTACAGCACCATCATTTTGAAAGTCCTTTAAAAACCAAAAAGAGTGGGCCGATGAGGACCCACTCTACATCGTCGAAGTCCGCATGTCCGGCGGCGCCGGACCGCGCTTGTTACCTAGTGGACATCTTTCCAGAACGCCGCGTTGAGGCGCCAGACGATGACCGTGAAGACGGCAAGGAACAGCAGCACCCAGGTGCCGATGCGCACGCGCTCGTTCTGCGCCGGCTCGGCCATCCATTGCAGGTAACCGACGAGGTCACCGACGGCCTGGTCGAACTGCAGCTCGGTCATGGTGCCGGGGGTCACCTGCTTCCAGCCCTTGAAGGCCTCGACCTCCTGGCCGTGCTCCTCGATCTTGGCGAAGACCGGTTCGCGGTCGCCCTGCAGCTGCCACAGCACGTTGGGCATGCCCACGTTCGGGAAGACCAGGTTGTTCCAGCCGGTCGGCCGCGACGGGTCGCGGTAGAAGCTGCGCAGGTAGGTGTAGAGGTAGTCGGGACCCGAGCCGGCGTGGCTGGCACGCGAGCGGGCGACCAGGGTGAGGTCGGGCGGCACGGCGCCGAACCATTCCTTGGCGTCCTTCGGGTCGATCGGCGACTTCATGGTGTCGCCGACCTTGTCGGTGACGAACAGCAGGTTGTCCTTGATCTGCTGCTCGGAAATGCCGATGTCCTTCAGGCGGTTGAAGCGCATGAAGGCGGCCGAGTGGCAGTTCAGGCAGTAGTTGACGAACAGCTTGGCGCCGGTCTGCAGGGCCGGCAGGTCGTTGGTCCGGCTGGGCGCCTTGTCCCAGTGGACTTCCGCCTCCGCGGCCAGCGCACCCGTCAGGCTGCCCAGGGCCAGCAGCACGGTGAGGATCAGTTTTTTCATTCTCTTGGCTCCGGGCTTCAGTGCGCGAAGGTGATGCGGTCGGGCACGGCCTTGAACGAGCCCAGCCGGCTCCACCACGGCATCAGCAGGAAGAAGCCGAAGTAGTAGATCGTCCCGACCTGCGCGATCAGCGTGCCCATGGGCGACGGCGGCTCGATGCCCAGGTAGCCCAGCACCAGGAAGAACACGACGAGCACGCCGTACACGCCCTTGTGCCAGCCCGGGCGATACCGGATCGAGCGCACGGGGCTCGCGTCCAGCCAGGGCAGGAAGAACAGGATGATGACGGCGCCGCCCATGACGACCACGCCCCAGAACTTCGCGTCCAGGTTCTTCAGCAGCACGACCGCGATGGCGGCGATCACCACGACCGCGATCTTGCCGATCATGGACAGGCGGCTGCGGAAGAAGGCCCAAACGGCGGCCAGCACCACGATGATCGCGAACACGTTCACCATCACGTCGGTCGTCGCGCGCAGCATCGAATAGAAGGGCGTGAAGTACCAGACCGGCGCGATGTGCAGCGGCGTCTTCAGCGAGTCGGCCGGGATGAAGTTGTTGTACTCCAGGAAGTAGCCGCCCAGTTCCGGCGCGAAGAAGATGATCGCGCTGAACACCATCAGGAACACCGACACGCCCACCATGTCGTGCACGGAGTAGTACGGATGGAACGGGATGCCGTCCAGCGGGTGGCCGGCGGCGTCCTTCGGCTGGCCGGGGCCCTTGATGTCGATGCCGTCCGGGTTGTTGGAGCCGACGTCGTGCAGCGAGAACAGGTGCGCCACCACGAGGCCCAGCAGCACCAGCGGGATCGCGATCACGTGGAAGCTGAAGAAGCGGTTCAGCGTCGCGTCGCTCACCACGTAGTCGCCGCGGATCAGGAGCGAGAGCTGGTCGCCGACGAAGGGGATCGCGGAGAACAGGTTCACGATCACCTGCGCGCCCCAGTAGGACATCTGGCCCCAGGGCAGCAGGTAGCCGAAGAAGGCCTCGGCCATCAGCATCAGGAAGATCATGCAGCCGAAGATCCACACCAGCTCGCGCGGCTTGCGGTAGCTGCCGTAGATCAGCGCCTTGAACATGTGCAGATAGACGACGATGAAGAACGCCGACGCACCCGTGGAGTGCATGTAGCGGATCAGCCAGCCCCAGGGCACGTCGCGCATGATGTACTCGACGGAGCCGAAGGCGGTGGCCGCGTCCGGCTTGTAGTGCATCACCAGGAAGATGCCGGTGACGATCTGGATCACCAGCACCAGCAGCGCGAGCGAGCCGAAGAAGTACCAGAAGTTGAAGTTCTTGGGCGCGTAGTACTCCGACATGTGGACGCGGTAGGCGTCGAACGCGGTCGGGAAACGATTGCGCAGCCAGTTGTCCAGCTTGGCGCCGGTGCTGGCGTTCGGGGAGATTTCCTTGAATTCAGCCATGGTGCGTCCGTTCAGGCCTTGCTTTCTTCGCCGATCAGGAGCCGGGTGTCCGACAGGTACTGGTACGGCGGCACCTGCAGGTTGTCCGGCGCCGGCTTGTTCTTGTAGACGCGGCCCGCAAGGTCGAAGGTCGAACCGTGGCAGGGGCACAGGAAGCCGCCCTGCCAGTCGTCCGGCAGCGAAGGCTGGGGACCGGGCTGGAACTTGTCGCCGGGCGAGCAACCGAGGTGCGTGCAGATGCCAACGAGCACCAGGTACTCCGGCTTGATGGAACGCCACTCGTTCTTGCAGTTGTCCGGGATCGGGTACGCCGTGCGCTTGGAGTCCGGGTCCGCGACTTCGTTGTCGGTCTTCTTCAACGAGGCGAGCATCTCCGGCGTGCGGCGCAGGATCCAGACCGGCTTGCCGCGCCATTCGACCGTCATCTTCTGCCCGGGCTGAAGGGCCGAGATGTCCACTTCAACCGGTGCGCCGGCGGCCTTGGCTCTTTCGGACGGCTCGAAGCTGCTGACAAATGGGACGGCGACAAAGCCCGCGCCCACCGCGCCGGCACAACTGGACGCGATCAGCCACGTCCTTTTGCTGGCGTCCACCGTGGAGTTGCTCATGGGGTCCTCGAGGATCTCTCGTTGTTGAGGGTCAACCGGCGATTGTAGCGGGTCGTTTCCACCCGATTCCACCCCCCGGGCCGGCTCGCGCATACTTCCGCATTCGCCAGGCACCAGGAGAAGAGACATGAAGAAACTGCTGCACGAATTCCGCGAGTTCGCGATCAAGGGCAACGTCGTCGACCTCGCCGTGGGCGTCATCATCGGCGCGGCCTTCGGCAAGATCGTCGATTCGCTGGTGAACGACATCGTGATGCCGATCATCTCGCGCGTCGTGGGCAAGCTGGATTTCTCCAGCATGTTCCTGGTGCTCGCGCAGCCGCCGGCCGGCACGCCCATGACGCTGGACGCGCTGAAGAAGGCGGGGGTGCCGGTGCTGGCCTGGGGCAGCTTCGTGACCGTGGCGATCAACTTCCTGATCCTGGCCTTCGTGATCTTCCTGATGGTTAAGCAGGTCAACCGGCTGCGCCGGCAGCACGCCGCGGCCGAGGCGAAGCCCACCGAGCCCGCACCGCCGCCGGAAGACGTGCAGCTGCTGCGCGAGATCCGCGACAGCCTGAAGACCGGCCTGCCCGCCGCGGCCCGCTAGGGGCCGGGCGCGAGGGTGCGCGCCATCCGCAGGGCCTCGACGAGGCTCGCCGGATCGGCGCTGCCGCGGCCGGCGATGTCGAAGGCCGTGCCGTGGTCGGGGCTGGTGCGCACCAGCGGCAGCCCCAGCGTGACATTCACGCCCTTCTCCACACCCAGGTACTTCACGGGAATCAGGCCCTGGTCGTGGTACATCGCGACCACCACGTCGAACTCGCCGCGGCGCGCGCGCATGAAGACCGTGTCGGGCGCGAACGGACCGTGCAGGTCGAGGCCGTCGCGCTCCGCCACCTGCATCGCCGGCACGATGACGTCGATCTCCTCGCGCCCGAACAGGCCGCCCTCGCCGGCGTGCGGGTTGAGGCCGGCCACGGCGATGCGGGGCCGCCGCCCGAGCGAGCGGGCCAGTGCAGCGTTGGTGATGCGCAGGGTCTGCAGCACGTTGTCGTGGGTGACGGCGGCCAGGGCATCGCGCAGCGCCATGTGGATGCTCACCAGCACGGTGCGCAATTCGTCGTTCGCCAGCATCATGCGCACGGGCATCTGCTCCACGGCGACCCCGGCATGCAATGCAGCCTGCGCCTGCAGCAGCTCGGTGTGGCCCGGGAAGGGCACGCCCGCGGCCGCGAGGGCCTCCTTGTGCAGCGGCGCGGTCACCAGCGCTGCGATCTCGCCGCGCAGCGCGGCCTGCGCGGCCCACAGCACCGCATCGGCGGCGAGCCGGCCCGCATCGGCGCTGACCTGGCCCAGCGCCGGCAGCTGCGCGAACGGCGCGCGCACCGCCCACAGCGGGATGCAGCGCGGCGGCACCTGTGCGAGCTCGGCGAGGTCCCCGATCACCGCGACGGGCAGCGGCGGCTGCCCGCCGGCGGCGATGGCGGTGCCGCGGCGCAGCGCCTCGAGCTCGCCGACCACGAAGCAGCCCTGCGTCAGCGCAGGCTCCTGCGCAAAGGCCTTCGCGATGATCTCCGGCCCGATGCCGGCGACGTCGCCGATGGTCAGCGCGATCGGCTTCACAGGACCTCCCCAGGCTTGCCCGCGCTCATGCGGGATTCTCGATGTCGACGAACTCGTGCGCGATGCCCAGCGCCTGTGCGACGTGGCCGGCGACCGCGGGTGCCCCGTAGCGCTCGCTCGCGTGGTGGCCGCAGGCGAGGAAGGTGACGCCGCACTCGCGGGCGTAGTGCGCCTGCGGCTCGGAGATTTCCCCGGTGAGGAAAGCCTGTGCGCCGGCGGCGATGGCCGCCTCGAAGTACGACTGCGCCCCGCCGGTGCACCAGGCGATGCGCCGGATCGGCCCGGCCGCCCCCGGCACGCAGGTCACCGGCCGGCCGAGCGCCTTGCGCACGTGGGCGGCGAGCGCTTCGCCATCCGCGAATGCCTGCCTGTCCGTGCGCCCGCCCAGGAAGCCCAGGTCCTGTTCGCCGAAGCGCGCATCGGCCTGCAGGCCCAGCACGGCGCCGAGTTGCGCGTTGTTCCCCAGCTGCGGATGCGCATCCAGCGGCAGGTGGTAGGCATACAGGTTGATGTCGTGCGCGAGCAGCAGCGCGAGCCGCTGCTTCATCCAGCCGGTCACCCGGCCGTCCTGCCCGCGCCAGAACAGGCCGTGGTGCACGAACAGGGCATCCGCCTTGCGGGCGATCGCCGCCTCGATCAGCGCTCGGCTCGCGGTCACGCCCGACACGATCTTGCCCACCGACGCGCGCCCTTCCACCTGCAGGCCGTTCGGCCCGTAGTCCTTGAAGCGCTCCGGTGCGAGCAGGGTATCGAAGGCTTGCAGCAGGTCTTGCCGTGGGGTCATGGAAATAGGGCACAGGGACGACGCCACATTCTCCTACGCGGCCGCAGTGGCCGGCGCGAACATCGCCGCTTCCCAGGAGGTCCGATGGGTGCACAGGCACTGACGCTGTGGAGCATGGCGCTCGGCGCGATCGCCGCCGTGGCGCTGGCGCGCGCCGCCGACCTGCTGCTGCGGCGTGGCAGCGTGCAGGCACGCGCCCTCGCCTACCACCTGAGCGTGTTCCTGCTGGTGCTGGTCGAAAGCGGCGTGCTGCGACAGGTGGCGCAGCCGGCGACCGCGCGGCTGCACGTCCTGCAGGTGCTGGCGGGACCGGTGTGCGTGGGCTTGTCCAATTTCTGGATCCACGGCTGGCTGGCCGCGGGCGAGCGCGACCGCGTGATGGCCGCCATCCTGCGCGCCTCGGCGCTCGCCCTGCCGGTCGGCGGCATCGCGGCGCTCGCGCTCCCGGCCCACCTGCAGTTGCCCGCGGCCGCCTTGCTGTCACTTGCCGGCAGCGGCCTCACCTGCTGGCTCACGTTCCGTGCCTGGACCATCGGCGACCGGCTGGCGCTGACCATGGCCGCGGGCTGCGTGCTCACGCTGCCGGCCATCGCGGGGCTTTATGCGCTGGCGATGCACCTGGGCTCCTGGAAGCTCGCGGGCCAGGGCGCCATCGCACTGGCCGCCGTCGGCAGCAATGCACTGACCGGGCACGGCCTGTGGCGGCGCGCGCGGCGCGCCTGGCGCACGCGCGAGACGGGCAGCGTGCCCCTGCTCGACCCCGTCACCCGGTTGCACAGCGCGACCTCGCTGGTGCAGCAACTGCTGGCCGCGCAGAAGCGCCGGGGCCGCACCCGCCGCGAGGGCGCCTTGCTCGCGATCATCGTGTTCGAGCCGGAACGCATCGCCCGCGACGCCGGCGGTGCGGCCCTCGACGAGGTGTGGATGACGCTGGCCGCGCGCATCCAGCGGCAGGTGGGCCTGGCCAATCCGGTCGGGCGCTACTGGGACCGCTGCTTCGTGGCCCTGGTGGAGACCATCCCGGGCCGCCCCTGGCTGCGGACGCTGGCCCTGCGCACGGCCGCCGCCCTGCGCCAGCCGGTGGAGGTGACGGGCCGCGGCGGGCAGGCGCTGCGGGTGCGCGTGGAGGTCGGCGTCGGGGTCGTGCACCTGGACCGCAAACCGGCGGAGCTCGAGGACGTGCTGGACCTCGCGCAGCGCCTCGCCGAGGCGGCCCGCGCCCTGCCGTCCCGCACCGCGATGATCGATCCCGTCAGCGGCGAGGTGGTCGCGGTCGAGTCGGCGCAACTCGCGCCCGTGCGTGGAGGCGGGCCCGTGCGTGCAGGACTGTCCGTGCAGCGGCCCGCGGGCTGACCCGCCTCAACGCACGGCATACACTTGGGCTTTCCCGAGTGAAGACGATGCGACGCTACTGGCTGGTGTTCTCCCAGGCCGTCACGGTGCTGCTGGCGGCCTACTTCGTGGTGCTGACGCTCAAGCCGGAGTGGGTGCACCAGCGCCCGGCCGTGAGCACGGCCACGACCGGCGTCACCCTCAGCGAGGCGCCGAGCCTGCCGAACAACGCGATTCCGGCGGGCAGCTTCCGGGTGGCGGCCCAGAAGGCCTCGCAGGCGGTCGTGAGCATCAACACCAGCAAGGCCGCCGACCGGTCCTCTGCCGACGATCCGTGGTTCCGCTTCTTCTTCGGCGACCAGGGCTCGGTGCCGCAAAGCGGGCTGGGCAGCGGCGTCATCATCAGCCCCGACGGATTCATCCTCACCAACAACCACGTGGTGGAGGGCGCCACCGAAATCGACGTGGTCCTGAACGACAGCCGCAAGGCGCGCGCGAAGGTGATCGGGACCGACCCGGAGACGGATCTCGCCATCCTCAAGGTCAACCTGGACCGGCTGCCGGTGATCACGTTGGGCAACTCCGATGCGCTGCAGGTCGGCGACCAGGTGCTGGCCATCGGCAATCCCTTCGGCGTCGGCCAGACCGTCACCAGCGGCATCGTCAGCGCACTGGGGCGCAACCAGCTGGGCATCAACACCTTCGAGAACTTCATCCAGACCGACGCCGCGATCAACCCCGGCAACTCGGGCGGCGCGCTGGTGGACGTCAACGGCAACCTGATGGGCATCAACACCGCCATCTACTCGCGCTCGGGCGGCAGCATGGGCATCGGCTTCGCCATCCCGGTGTCCACGGCGAAACTCGTGCTCGAAGGCATCGTCAAGGACGGCGTGGTCACCCGCGGCTGGATCGGCGTGGAGCCGGCGGACCTCTCGCCCGAGCTGATGGAGACTTTCGGCGTGAAGGCGCGCAAGGGCGTGCTGATCACGGGCGTGCTGCAGAACGGCCCTGCCGCGCAGGCGGGCGTGCGTCCGGGCGACGTCGTCGTGGCGGTGGGCGGCAAGGACGTGGCGAACGTCTCCGAGCTGCTGACCACCGTGGCTTCGCTGAAGCCCGGCACCGCCACGCCCTTCAAGCTGCAGCGCCGCGACGAGAACCTGGAGGTCACCGTCACCCCCGGCAAGCGCCCCAAGCCGAAGCCGCAGCCCCAGGCGCTGCCGCAGCGCTGACACCGCTTCGCGATTGCTGACAGCGGGGAACGGACTTCGATACGCAAAGAGCGCAAAAGGAACAGCCAAGATTCGCAAAAGAGACATTCCTTCAATGGAAGTCCCTCTGCGTCCTCTGCGTAACCTTTGCGCCCTCTGCGTTCCAGTTCCTGAAACCGCACTCGCTTGCGCGACCGGCCGCGAGGCCCAGGGCTAGGGCTTCGCTGCCTCGCCTTCTTCCTCGGGCGCCTTGGTGTGCTTCACGAAGATCTGCGCCGCCCAGATGCCCGCTTCGTACAGCAGGCACATCGGGATCGCCAGCGCCAGCTGCGAGACCACGTCCGGCGGCGTGATGACGGCGGCCACGATGAAGGCCACCACGACGAAGTAGCCGCGGTACTGCTTGAGCTTCTCGACGGGCACGATGCCCATGCGCGCGAGCACCACCACCACGATGGGCACCTCGAAGGCCGCGCCGAACGCGAGGAACATCGTGAGCACGAAACTCAGGTACGCCTCGATGTCAGGCGCCGCCGTGATGCTTTTCGGCGCGAAGCTCTGGATGAAGGTGAAGACCCGGCCGAACACGAAGAAGTAGCAGAACGCCACGCCCAGGAAGAACAGGATCGTGCTGGAGACCACCAGCGGCAGCACCAGCCGCTTCTCGTGCGAATACAGGCCGGGCGCGACGAAGGCCCACACCTGGTACAGCACCACCGGCAGCGCCAGCAGGAAGGCCGCCATCAGCATGATCTTCAGCGGCACCACGAACGGCGAGATCACCGAGGTGGCGATCAGGGTCGCGCCCTTGGGCAGGTGCGCCACCAGCGGCGCGGCCAGCAGGTCGTAGAGCGCCGAGGGGCCGGGAAAGACGGCCAGCACCGCTGCGACCACGCCGATGGCGATGATCGAGCGGATCAGCCGGTCGCGCAGCTCGATGAGGTGCGCGACGAAGGGCTGCTCGGTGCCCGCCAGTTCGTCTTCCGGGTCGTTCGGAGTTGTGGACATAGGGAAGCGGTCGCCGGGCTGGCCGGCGCCGCTGTCAGTTGGACTTGCGGGGGCGGTACTTTGCCACGCGCGCGGCGCCGGACAGCGCGCGGGTGCGCACGCCGGCACGGGCCTTGTACCAGTGCGGCACGGCGCCCTGCTTGACGCGCCATTTCTTCTTCGGATGCCGGTACTCGGGGTAGGCGGGCGCCAGGTCGGGCAGCGGCGGCGCGGTCGACGCGGCGTCCTGCCACTGCTTCTCGAAGTCGGCGGCGGCGCTGGACACGGAGCTCTCGACGTCGCGTGCGGCGCTCTCCACCGTCTCCTTCATCTTGCGAAGTTCCTCGAGCTCCATGGAGCGATTCACTTCGGCCTTGACGTCGTTGACGTAGCGCTGCGCCTTGCCCAGCAGCGTGCCCACCGTGCGGGCCACGCGCGGCATCTTTTCGGGCCCGATCACGATCAGCGCCACGGCGCCGATCACGATCATCTTTTCGAGGCCGAGGTCGATCACGTCGTCAGCCGGCTCAGGACTTGTTGCGGGCTTCGACGTCGATGGTGGTCTTGTCGCCGGTCGGGCCCTGAGAGGCCGTCACCTGCGAAGCCGGCGGCACGGGCGTCTCGGGAGCCCCACCTTCGCGGATGCCGTCCTTGAAGCCCTTGACGGCGCCGCCGAGATCCTGGCCGATGTTCTTCAGCTTCTTGGTGCCGAAGACGAGCACCACGATCAACAGCACGATCAGCCAGTGCCAGATGGAAAAGGAACCCATGGATCAAACTCCTGTTTACTGCTCGGATTCTAGTCGGGCTGCGAAGTTCGCCCGAAGGGCAAGCTCAGCCTTTCAGCCACGGCCGGGGCCCGCCGATGACGTGGAAATGCAGGTGCGGCACCTCCTGCCCGCCGTCGCCGCCGGTGTTGCACACCACGCGGAAGCCGCCCTCGGGATAAGGCCGGCAGCCTTCCTGGGCCGCGAGCTTGGGCACCAGCGCCATCATCCGCCCCAGCATGGGCGCATGCCGTTCCTCCACGTGCGTCATCGACGTGATGTGCTCCTTGGGGATCAGCAGGAAATGCACGGGCGCCCAGGGATGGATGTCGTGGAAGGCGAGGATCTCCTCGTCCTCGTAGACTTTCTTCGAGGGGATCTTGCCTTCGACGATCTTGCAGAAGATGCAGTGGGGGTCGGACACGTTGCCTCCGTCCCGCCCGGGCCGGTGGGTGGCCGCTTCAGGTGGGGTAGCGATTGTCGTTGAAGCGCAGCCAGCCGCGCAGGCAGCGGTACAGATACCAGGCGCCGATCACGGTGTATGCGACCGCTCCGGGGAAGATCAGCAGGAACCACAGCGGCCCCGCGAGCGCCAGCCACAGCAGCGTCCACCACACCGTGCGGATCATGTAGTTGTGGTGTTCCCGGTACAGCGGGTCGGTCTCGTCCGAGCGCAGGACGTAGTGGATGACCAGCGCGATGATCGACAGGCTCCACAGCGTGAACGGGGAGACGGTGTGCATGCCGTAAAGCACCTGCATCACGGTGCGGCGCCTGCTGCCCGCGCCGTTGTCGTCGTCCAGGTTCACGTAGTCGGTTTCCGGCATGGCTGCCTCCTCGTGCGGTCTAGTCCCCGGCGCCCTCGCGTGCGCGCGCCTTGCGCAATGCCTTCTCTTCCAGGCCGGACAGGCCTTCGCGGCGCTGCAGTTCGGCGACGACGTCCGCCGGCGCCAGGCCGTAGTGCGCCAGCGCGATCATGCAGTGAAACCACAGGTCCGCCACTTCGCCCACCAGCTTGTGGCGGTCGCCGCCGTGGTCGACGTCCTTGGCCGCCATGACCACTTCGGTGGCCTCCTCCCCGATCTTCTTCAGGAAGGCGTCCGGCCCCTTGTGCAGCAGGCGGGCGACGTAGCTCGCCTCGGGGTCGCCGCCGTTGGCGGGCTTGCGGCTCTCGATGACGGCGGCCAGGCGGGCCAGCGGATCGGACGGGGGCGTGCTCATGGCTTGGCGTAGATGGTGGACGGGTCCTTCAGCACGGGCTCGACCGCCTGCCAGGCCCCGTCACGGAACACCTGGTAGAAGCAGCTGTGGCGCCCGGTGTGGCAGGCGATGGAGGGCTCGTGCCCGAGCTGCGTCACCTTGAGCAGGACCACGTCGTTGTCGCAGTCCAGGCGGATTTCGTGCACCTGCTGGACATGCCCCGACTCCTCGCCCTTGGCCCACAGCTTGCCGCGCGAGCGGCTGAAGTACACCGCGCGCCCGAGTTCCGCGGTGCGGCGCAGCGCCTCGCGGTCCATCCAGGCGAACATCAGCACGTCGCCGCTGGCAGCTTCCTGCGCGATGACGGGCACCAGCCCCTGCGCATCCCACTTGACTTCGTCCAGCCAGTCCATGGCCGGATTGTCCCACGGCCGCCGGCCGCTGCGACCAGGCTACAGGCGGACCGGGATGCCGCGCTCGGACATGCGGTGCTTGGCCTGGCCGACGGTGTATTCGCCGTAGTGGAAGATGCTGGCCGCCAGCACGGCGTCGGCGCCGCCCTGCTGGATGCCGTCGGCCAGGTGGTCCAGGTTGCCGACCCCGCCGGAGGCGATCACCGGCACCGGCACGGCGTCGCTCACCGCGCGCGTGAGTTCAAGATCGAAGCCGGAGCGGGTGCCGTCGCGGTCCATGCTGGTGAGCAGGATCTCGCCGGCGCCGCGCCGCGCCATCTCGCTCGCCCAGGCCACGGCGTCCAGGCCCGTGTTGCGGCGACCGCCATGGGTGTACACGTCCCAGCCCGCTCCGCGCGTGGCCGCGTCTTCGGCGCTGCGGCGCTTGGCGTCGATGGCCACCACGATGCACTGCGCGCCGTAGCGCGAGGACGCCGCCGAGATCACGTCCGGGTTGGCCACCGCCGCGGAATTGAAGCTGGTCTTGTCGGCGCCCGCATTGAGCAGCCGCCGCACGTCTTCGACCGTACGCACGCCGCCACCGACGGTCAGCGGGATGAACACCTGCGAGGCCACGGCCTCGATGATGTGCAGGATCAGGTCGCGTTCGTCGCTGGTGGCGGTGATGTCCAGGAAGGTCAGTTCGTCCGCGCCCTGCTCGTTGTAGCGCGCGGCGATCTCCACCGGGTCGCCCGCATCGCGCAGCTCCACGAAGTTGACGCCCTTGACGACACGGCCGCCGGTGACGTCGAGGCAGGGAATGATGCGTTTGGCGAGCATGGCAGGCGCTTCAGCCCTGGCCGAGTTCGTCCGCCCGCTCCTGCGCCTTGGCGAAGTCGAGGTCGCCCGAGTAGATCGCGCGGCCGCAGATCACGCCTTCGATGCCCTCGTCCTCCACGGCGCACAGGGCCTCGATGTCCTGCATGGAGGACAGGCCGCCGGAGGCGATCACGGGAATGGAGAGGGACTGGGCGAGCTTGACGGTGGCCTCGACGTTGATGCCGGTGAGCATGCCGTCGCGACCGATGTCGGTGTAGATGATGGACTCGACACCCCAGTCCTCGAACTTGCGGGCGAGGTCCACCACCTCGTGCCCGGTCAGTTTGCTCCAGCCGTCGGTGGCCACCTTGCCGTCCTTCGCATCGAGGCCGACGATGATGTGACCGCCGAAGGCCGTGCAGGCGTCCTTCAGGAATCCGGGGTTCTTGACGGCCGCGGTGCCGATGATCACGTAGCGCAGGCCGCCGTCGATGTAGCGTTCGATCGTGTCGAGGTCGCGGATGCCGCCACCGAGCTGCACCGGGATGTCGTCGCCGACCGCGCGCAGGATGGAGCGCACGGCGGAGAAGTTCTGCGGCTTGCCGGCGAAGGCGCCATTGAGGTCCACCAGGTGCAGGCGGCGCGCGCCGCGCTCCAGCCAGGTGCGCGCCATCGCGGCGGGGTCCTCGCTGAAGGTGGTGGCCTGGTCCATGTCGCCCTGCTTCAGGCGTACGCAGTGGCCGTCTTTCAGGTCGATCGCGGGAATCAGGAGCATGGGGGAGGTGCTGCGGGCACTGGGTGGGAAGGTGGGCCGCTTCCTGAGCGGTCAGGGATTCCAGTGCAGGAAGTTGCGATAGAGCGAGAGGCCCTGGTCGGCGCTTTTCTCGGGATGGAACTGGGTCGCGAAAATATTATCGCGGGCCAAGGCACAGGTAAAGCGAACTCCGTACTCGCATTCCCCAACACTGTGGCGCGGGTCGGACGGGCGCGCGTAGAAGGAATGCACGAAGTAGAACCAACTTTCGTCGGGAACGCCAGCCCACATGGCGTGCGGACGGGCCTGGTTGACGCGGTTCCAGCCCATTTGCGGCACCTTGTAGCGGCTGCCATCGGGCTGGCGCTGGCCCTCCAGCTGGAAGCGCACCACCTCGCCATGGATCAGCCCCAGGCCGTCGGTGGGCCCTTCCTCGCTGCGATCCAGCAGCATCTGCATGCCTACGCAGACGCCGAAGAGGGGCTTGGAGGCCGCGGCCTCCAGCACGGACTCGAGCAGGCCCGAGTCGCGCAGTTCGCGCATGCAATCGGGCATGGCGCCCTGCCCCGGCAGCACCACGCGTTCGGCGGCACGCACGTCCTCGGGTCGCGAGGTGACGATGGCGGTCACGCCGCTGCCCTGGGCGACGTGCAGCACGGCCTGCGACACGGAGCGGAGATTGCCCATGCCGTAGTCCACCACGGCCACGGTACGGGACATCAGGAAGCCTCCGCCCTCGCCGCCTCGGCAACGCCGCCCGCTCGAGTTCGTGCGGCGGTCAAAGGGAGCCCTTCGTCGAGGGAATGGTGCCGGCGGCGCGCGGGTCGAGCTCCAGCGCGGCGCGCAGCGCCCGGGCGAAGGCCTTGAACACCGTCTCGCACTGGTGGTGCGCGTTCTCGCCCCGCAGGTTGTCGATGTGCAGTGTCACGAAAGCGTGGTTCGCGAAGCCCTGGAAGAATTCGTGCGCGAGTTGGGTGTCGAAGCCGCCGATCATGCCGCTCTTGAACGGCACGTTCATGATGAGGCCGGGGCGGCCGGAGAAGTCGATCACCACGCGCGAGAGCGCCTCGTCCAGCGGCACGTAGGCGTGGCCGTAGCGGCGGATGCCCTTCTTGTCGCCCACCGCCTGGTACACCGCCTGCCCCAGGGTGATGCCGACGTCCTCCACCGTGTGGTGGCCGTCGATGTGCAGGTCGCCCTTCGCCTGGATGTCGAGGTCGATCAGCCCGTGGCGGGCGATCTGGTCCAGCATGTGGTCGAAGAAGCCGATGCCGGTGGCGAGCTTCGCCCGGCCGGAGCCATCCAGGTTCACGCTGACCGTGATCTGGGTTTCGGCGGTGTTGCGGGTCACCGCCGCTTGCCGGTGGTGACTCATGATCTCTTTCTGCGGTTCGCTCATAAGGTGGATCGCAGGGCGGCGAGCATCTGCGCGTTCTCTTCGGCGGTGCCGACGGTCAGGCGCAGGCAGCCGGCCAGCAATGGATGCATTCTAGAAACGTTCTTGACGAGCACCTTGCGCGCCTTCATGCCCTCGAAGCTCGCCGCAGGGTCGGGCACGCGCACCAGGATCATGTTGGCGTCGCTGGGCCAGGACTTCAGGCCCAGGTCCTTCAGCGCGGCCTGCAGCCGCGCGCGCTCGCGCTTCAGCTCCGCGGCCTGCGCGGCGAACACGTCCTCGTGCTCCAGCGCGAACAGGGCAGCCTCGCAATTCAGCACGCTCACGTTGTAGGGCGGCCGCACCTTGTCGATTTCCTGCACGAGCCGCTGCGGCCCCATCATGTAGCCGATGCGCACGCCGGCCAGGCCGAACTTGCTGAGCGTGCGCATCAGCAGCACGTGTTCGTGCTTCGCCATCCGATCGAGGTAGCTGCGGCTGGCGAAGGGCTGGTAGGCCTCGTCGATCACCACGAAGCCGGGCGCCGCCTGGACGATCTTTTCGATCGTCGCATCGTTCCAGAGATTGGCCGTGGGGTTGTTCGGATACGCCAGGTAGACGATCGCGGGCTGGTGCAGCGCGATCGCATCCAGCATCGCCTTCTCATCGAGTTCGAAGTCCGGCGTGAGGTCCACGCCCACGAACTTCAGCCCCTGCAACTGCGCGCTCATCGCATACATGACGAACCCGGGCTGCGGTGCCAGGATGGTGGCGCCCGGCAGGTCGCAGGCGAGCGCCAGCAGCGAGATCAGTTCGTCCGAGCCGTTGCCCAGCATCAGCCCGAAGCCGGCGGGCAGCTGCGCGTGGCGAGCGAGCGCGGCCTTCAGGTCGTCGATGCGCTCGCCCGGATAGCGGTTCAGGGCCACGTCGGCGAGACGCTCTCCGAGCTCCTTCTGCAAGGCCGCGGGCAGCCGATGCGGGTTCTCCATCGCATCGAGCTTCACCATGCCGCGCGAATCCTGGACCGCATAGGCATGCATGCCCTGCACGTCCTGGCGGATGCGGGTGGCGATCAGTTGGTCGAGGGTGGCGCTCATGGAGGACAGGGTTGCACGACGAATGGAACGCAGAGTGCGCAGAGATGACGCAGAGGACGCAGAGAACGCAGAGAACGCAGCGAAATCTTCAGCGGATGTTCCTCTGCGTCCTCTGCGAAACCTTTGCGGCCTCTGCGTTCTCTTGCGCGGTAAGACGCAATGCTAACCCTTCAGCCGCATCTCCGCCGCGCGGGCATGGGCTTGCAGGCCTTCGCCGTAGGCGAGTTCGGCGGCGACCTTGCCCAGCACCTGGGCGCCGGCTTCGCTCACCTCGATCAGGCTGCTGCGCTTCTGGAAGTCGTATACGCCCAGCGGGCTGGAGAAGCGCGCCGTGGTGCTCGTGGGCAGCACGTGATTCGGGCCGGCGCAGTAGTCGCCTAGCGATTCGCTGGTGTACGCGCCCAGGAAGATCGCGCCGGCGTGGCGCAGCAGCGGCTCCCACCGGTGCGGATCGGCGCTGGCGACCTCCAGGTGTTCCGGCGCGATGCGGTTGCTGATCTCGCACGCCTCTTCCATCGAGCGTGTATGGATCAGGGCGCCCCGGTCATTGAGCGACTTGGCAATGATTTCGGCGCGCGGCATCTCGGGCAGCAGCCGGTCGATCGCGGCCTGCACCTGGGCGATGTAGCCCGCGTCGGGGCAAAGCAGGATGCTTTGCGCCAGTTCGTCGTGCTCGGCCTGCGAGAACAGGTCCATCGCGACCCAGTCCGCCGGCGTGCTGCCGTCGGCCAGCACCAGGATCTCGCTGGGCCCGGCGATCATGTCGATGCCGACCTGGCCGAACACGCGCCGCTTGGCCGCGGCCACGTAGGCGTTGCCGGGGCCGGTGATCTTGTCCACGCGTGGAACCGTTTCGGTGCCGTAGGCCAGCGCCGCGATCGCCTGCGCGCCGCCGATGGTGAACGCCCTGGTGACGCCAGCGACGTGCGCGGCCGCCAGCACCAGCGGATTCTTCTCGCCGCGCGGCGTGGGCACCACCATGATGATTTCGCCCACGCCCGCGACCTGCGCCGGGACGGCGTTCATCAGCACGGAGGACGGATACGCGGCCTTGCCACCCGGCACGTAGATGCCCACGCGGTCGAGCGGCGTGACCTTCTGGCCCAGCAGCGTGCCATCCGCATCGCGGTACGACCAGCTTTCGCCCGACGCCTTCTTCTGCGCCTCGTGGTAGCTGCGCACGCGCGCTGCCGCCATCTCGAGCGCCTCGCGCTGGCTGGCGGGCAGGCCTTCGAAGGCGGTCTTCAGTTCGCCGCGGCGCAACTGCAACTCCGCCATCGAGCCCGCCTTCATGTCGAAGCGGTTGGTGTACTCCACCACCGCAGCATCGCCGCGCTTGCGCACGTCGGCGAGGATGGCCGCGACCGCCTGCTCGATACCCGCGTCGGTGTCGGCGGACCACTGCAGGCGAGCAGTCAGAGCGGCATCGAAGCCGGCGTCGGTGGTCGCGAGGCGCAGGGGACTGGCAGTGAGGCTCATGTCGCGGTGGCCGCCACGGTGCGGGCGAAGACGTCGATCAGGTGGCGGATCGGTTCCTGTTTCAGCTTGAGCGCGGCCTGGTTCACGACCAGGCGCGAGCTGATGTCCATGATGCGTTCCACTTCCACCAGCTTGTTGGCCTTGAGCGTGCCGCCGGTGGACACGAGGTCCACGATGGCGTCGGCCAGGCCGGTGAGCGGCGCGAGCTCCATGCTGCCGTAGAGCTTGATCAGGTCCACGTGCACGCCCTTGGCGGCGAAGAACTCGCGGGCGATGTTCACGTACTTGGTCGCGACCCGCAGCCGCGAGCCCTGGCGCACGGCGAAGGCGTAGTCGAAGTCGGCGCGCACGGCCACGCTCACGCGGCACTTGGCGATCTGCAGGTCCAGCGGCTGCACCAGGCCCTGGCCGCCGTGCTCGATCAACGTGTCCTTGCCGGTCACGCCCAGGTCCGCGCCGCCGTACTGCACATAGGTGGGCACGTCCGTCGCGCGCACCAGCACCACCTGCAGCTGCGGGTCGTTGGTCGCGAGGATCAGCTTGCGCGACTTCTCGGGGTCGTCCAGCACGGAGATCCCGGCCGCCTTCAGCAGCGGCAGGGTCTCGTCGAAGATGCGCCCTTTCGACAGGGCGAGGGTGATCGCGGGTCGTGCCCCGGTGTTCATGGGATCCAATCTATCCGATCGCGCGCGGCCGCCTGGGGCGCCGCCGCCGAACCGGCGCAGACTACTTCACTCTTTCGATGTCCGCGCCGAGCTGCCTGAGTTTGGCTTCCATCTGCTCGTAGCCACGGTCGAGATGGTAAATCCGATCGACCAGGGTTTCGCCGTCGGCCACCAGGCCGGCGATCACCAGGCTGGCGGAAGCGCGCAGGTCGGTGGCCATCACCGAGGCGCCCGAGAGGCGCTCGACGCCGTGGGTCACCGCCACCTTGCCGTCCACGTCGATGCGCGCGCCCATGCGCATGAGCTCGCTCACGTGCATGAAGCGGTTCTCGAAGATGGTCTCGGTGATCTTCGCGTCACCCTCCGCGATGCAGTTGAGCGCCATGAACTGCGCCTGCATGTCGGTGGGGAAGCCGGGGTATTCCGTGGTCTTGAAGCTCTGGGCCTCCAGCCGCCCCTGCGAGCGCACGCGAATGCCGCCCTCGACGGCCTCCACCTGCGCGCCCGCCGCGCGCAACAGGTCGATCACCGCATCGAGGTGGTCGGCGCGGCCGTCGCGCAGGAACACGTTGCCGCCCGTGGCGGCAACGGCGCACAGGAAGGTGCCGCACTCGATGCGGTCGGACACCACGCTGTGCGTGGCGCCGTGCAGCTTCTCGACACCCTGGATGCGGATGCGGCCGCTGCCATGGCCTTCGACCTTGGCGCCCATGGCGACCAGCATCTCGCCGAGGTCGGTGATCTCCGGCTCCTGCGCCGGGTTCTCGAGGATCGTCTCGCCTTCCGCCAGCGCCGCCGCCATCATGAAGTTCTCGGTGCCGGTGACCGTGATCATGTCCGTGCGGATGTGCGCGCCCTTCAGGCGCGTCCAGCCCTTGGGCAGCTTGGCGATCATGTAGCCGTGCTCGATCACGATCTCGGCGCCCATCTTCTGCAGGCCCTTGATGTGCTGGTCCACCGGGCGCGCGCCGATGGCGCAGCCGCCGGGCAGCGACACCGTCGCCTCGCCGAAGCGCGCGAGCAGCGGCCCGAGCGCCAGCACGGAGGCGCGCATGGTCTTCACCATCTCGTAGGGCGCTTCGGGAAAATGCAGTTCGCTGGAGTCGAGCAGCACCGTGCCCTCGGGGCTGAACTCCGCTGTCGCACCCATGTTGCGGATGAGCTTCAGCATCGTCGCCACGTCCTGCAGGCGCGGGATGTTCTTCAGGGTCACCGGCTCGGCGCTGAGCAGGGCCGCGCACAGTTCCGGCAGGGCGGCGTTCTTGGCGCCGGAAATGCGCACTTCGCCATTCAGCGGGCGGCCGCCGCGAATCAGGAGCTTGTCCATGGGCCTTTAGTGAGGAAGCGCCTGCCATTCGGCCGGCGTGAAGGTCTGCATCGACAAGGCATGCACCTCGTCGGTGTGCATTCTCGCACCCAGGGTCGCGTAGACGCGCTGGTGCCGCTGGACAGGACGCAAACCGGCGAACTCGGCTGACACGATGACCGCGGTCCAGTGGCGGCCGTCACCGTCCACCTCGAGGTGGTCGCAGGCGAGCCCGGAGGCGATGAGGGAGCGGAGTTGGTCGGCGGTCATGGGGATGAGGTTCTAGCCGCGGATCTTGTAGCCGATGCGCAGCAGGTGCACGGCAATGGCACCCACCACGAGCATGGCGCTGCCGACGATGCCCAGGCTGAGCCAGGGCGACACGTCGCTCACGCCGAAGAACCCGTAGCGGAAGCCGTCGATCATGTAGAAGAACGGGTTGAGGTGCGAGATGCGCTGCCAGAACGGCGGCAGCGAGTGGATGGAATAGAAGACGCCCGAGAGGAACGTCATCGGCACGATCACGAAGTTCTGGAACGCGGCCATCTGGTCGAACTTCTCGGCCCAGAGGCCCGCGATCAGCCCCAGCGCGCCCAGCATGCCGGCGCCGAGCACCGCGAACAGCAGGATCCACAGGGGGGCAGCGAAGCCCACGTGGGTGAACCACACGGTGATGATGAACACCCCGAGCCCGACGCAGAGCCCCCGCACCATCGAGGCACCGACGTAGGCGATGAACCAGCTCCAGTGCGACAGCGGCGTGAGCAGCACGAAGACGAGGTTGCCCGTGATCTTGCTCTGGATCAGCGAGGAGGAGCTGTTGGCGAACGCGTTCTGCAGCACGCTCATCATCACGAGCCCCGGCACGAGGAACGCGGTGTAGCTGATCTGGTCGTAGACCTTCACGCGGTCCGACAGCACGTGCCCGAAGATCAGCAGGTACAGCAGCGCGGTAAGCACGGGCGCCGCGACGGTCTGGAAGCTCACCTTCCAGAAGCGCAGCACTTCCTTGTACAGGAGCGTTTGCCAGCCGGTCATGCGGGGACTTTCGGCATGCATGCAGATGAACGCAGAGGACGCAAAGGTTTCGCAGAGGACGCAGAAGGAATTCCCTCTTTGGATCGCTTCTTCCTCTGCGTCCTTTGCGTAATCTCTGCGTCCTCTGCGTTCTGATTGGCGAAATTCATGCCGGTACCCTCTCCCGCCCCACCGACATCACGTCGAGGAACACGTCCTCCAGGTCCGGCTTGCGGATTTCGACGTCTTCTACCCGCAGGCCGGCTTGGCGGATGACGGCGAGGTGTTGTTCGATCTCGTGCGCGTCGTGTGCGGGCAATTGCACGATGCGGCCGGTGACGCGCGCCTTGCCTTCGAATTCGCGCGGCAGGGCGCCATCGAGCTTGAAGCGCAGCACGTTGGTGGAAGCGGCCTGCAGCAAGTCGCTGGTGCGCTCCAGCGCCACCACCTTGCCGGCCTTGAGCATGGCGATGCGGCTGCACAGCGCCTCGGCTTCTTCCAGGTAATGGGTCGTGAGCAGCACCGTGTGGCCTTCGCGGTTGAGGCGGGCAATGAACTGCCACAGCGTCTGGCGCAGCTCCACGTCGACGCCCGCGGTCGGCTCGTCCAGCACGATCACCGGCGGGCGATGCACCAGCGCCTGCGCCACCAGCACGCGCCGCTTCATGCCACCCGAGAGCTGACGCATGTTGGCGCTCGCCTTGTCCGCGAGCCCCAGGCTCGCCAGCAGTTCGTCGATCCAGGCCTCGTTGTTCTTGACGCCGAAGTAGCCGGACTGGATACGCAGCGCCTCGCGCACCGTGAAGAACGGGTCGAACACCAGCTCCTGCGGCACCACGCCCAGCTGGCGCCGCGCCAGCTGGTACTCCTGCTGCACGTCATGCCCCTGCACCAGCACGCGGCCGGCGCTCGCGCGCACCAGGCCCGCAAGGATGCTGATGAGGGTCGTCTTGCCTGCGCCGTTGGGACCGAGCAGGCCGAAGAACTCGCCCTGCTCGATGTCGAAGGACACGCCGTCGAGCGCCTGGAAGCTGCCTCGCGCGGTGCTGTAGGTCTTGGAGACGGACTGGAAGGAGATGGCGGGCATGGGCAACCGGCCATTTTACCGCCGGGGCCTGTCCCGCGCCCCGTGGGGGGATCAGGCGGGAACGACCGCCTCCGGCAGCAGTTCAGCCACGCCATACAGCGTGGCGAGCGCGCGCAAGCGCGGCTGCAACTGGTGCACGGCGAAGCTCTTGCCCAGCGCAAGGGCCTCACGCCGGCACTCCAGCAGCACCGCGAGGGCGGACGAGTCGAACTGGCGCAGCGCCGATGCATCGGCCACGGCCTCGCGGGCGGGCTCCGTGCGCAGCGCCTGCGCCAGCATCCGGCAGCAGGCCGTCGCCTGCGCGTGCGTCAGTTCGACCGGGAGCACCAGCACGCGCTCAGCCCTTCTTCGCGACGCCCGCGGCGTTCGAGCGGTTGCGTTCGGCCAGCGTGGCGATCAGGCCGTCGATGCCGCGGGCGTTGACCTCCTGCGCGAACTGCGTGCGGTAGGTCTCCACCAGCCACACACCCAGCACGTTGAGGTTGTAGATCTTCCAGCCGGCGCCCTCCCCCGGCGTCTTCTCGAGCCGGTACTCCAGCTGGATCGGGTCGCCGTGCCCGCGGATTTCGCTGCGCACGATCACGTCGGTGTCCGTCGGCGCCGCGCGCAGGGGCTTCATCGTGATGCTCTCGTCGGAGACCTGCGAGAGCGCGCCCGAATAGGTGCGCACCAGCAGCAGCTTGAACTCCTCCTGCAGGCGCTTGCGCTGCTCCGGCGTGGCTTCCCGCCAGGCCGGCCCCACCGCGGAGGCGGTCATCCGCTGGAAGTTGACGTTCGGCATGATCTTCGCATCGACCACCGCCATGATGTGGTCGATGTCGCCGTTGCGGACCTTGTGGTCGGTGCGGATGGTCGCGAGCAAGTCGTCCGACAGCCGCTTGATGAAGGCGTCCGGCGCTTCGTCGGCCGCCAGCGCGAGCGGCGCCAGGCCGCCGAACAGGACTGCGGTGAAAACTGCGGCCGCCATGCGGCCCAGGGTACGTCGGTTCATGCTTTTCCTTTTCTGTCGGGCCGGGCCCGGTCTCCCTTGGAACAAGTGCGCGCGGCACGCGTTCGCCGCGGCGCTGCGCTCAAGGCAACAGCCTGCAACGGGTCAACGCGCGGGCGCTGGCGCTCGTTGTCCGGCGGGCGGCGGATCGCTGCCGTCCTCGGGCAAGGGCGGCGGCACCTCGTGGTCATCTTCGTCGTGATCGAAGATCTCTGCACGACGGCGCTGCAAATAGGCATCGCGAGTGAAGGAGTACTTGTCCAGGGCTGCCTCGTCCAGGACACTGCTGACCCGCAGCAGATTGGAGCGCGCGTCCACCGCTCGCAGCCCATACGTGACGGCGCGCGCATCATGGGGACGCACACTGCTGATGAGGTCGTAGCGCCAGTCCACGGGCAGTGCGACGGTGTCGCGCAGCGTGGACGGCCCCAGCAGAGGCAGCACCAGGTAAGGCCCCGGTGGCAGGCCCCAGCGGCCCAGCGTCTGCCCGAAGTCCTCGCGATGCCGCTCGATGTTCAGGTCGCTGGCCAGGTCGAAGATGCCGAACAGGCCGAACATCGTGTTCAGGTGGAAGCGTGCGATGTCTTCTTCCGCGTCCTGCAGGTGGAACTGCATCAGCGCATTCGCGGCGGACCACACGTCGCCCAGGTTGCCGAAGAAGTTGGAGACGCCGGTGCGCACCAGCGATGGAACCTTGTCGCGGTACAAGGTCGCGACGGGCTTGAGCACCACCTTGTCCACGCCTTCATTGAAGGCGAAGGTGCCGCGGTTCAGGCGCTCCAGCGGGTCCCGCGGGTTCGGGTGTGCGACCGTGGCGCAGCCACCCAGCAGCGCGAGCGACGCGGCGAGTGCGATGACGGCGGCCGTCAGGCGCGCCGGCTGCGGATCAGGTTTCATTTCTTCGCGGGCGGCGCAGCGGGAGCTTCCGCCGCCTTGTTGTACAGGAACTGTCCGATCAGGTTCTCGAGCACCACCGCGGACTGGGTATTGTTGATCGTATCGCCGCTGGCGAGCACCTTCTCGTCGGCGCCGGCCTCCAGCCCCACGTACTGCTCACCCAGCAGGCCACTGGTCAGGATCTTCAGTGAACTGTCCTTGGGAAACTGATAACGGGAATCCATGGACATGGCCACGTTCGCGCGGAAGGTCTTGTCGTCGAAGCTGATGGATTCCACGCGGCCGACCACCACGCCGGCGCTCTTCACCGCGGCACGCGGCTTGAGGCCGCCGATGTTGTCGAAGCGGGCCATCAGTCGGTACGTGGGCTGGAAACTCAGCGTGAGCAGGTTGGCGGCCTGCAGGGCCAGGAACACCAGCGCGGCGGCGCCGATGAGGACGAACAGCCCCACCCAGACGTCGTTCTTGTTGCGCTCCATGAAACGTTTACTCCTTGATCCTCAGATGCTGAACATCATGGCCGTGAGCACGAAGTCCAGCGCCAGCACGGCGAGCGAGCCCATCACGACGGTGCGGGTCGTCGCGCGCGACACGCCTTCGGGCGTCGGGTGCGCCACGTAGCCCTGCAGCACGGCGATGAAGGTCACCGCCAGCCCGAACACGATGCTCTTGATGACGCCGTTGCCCACGTCCTTGAACACGTCCACGCCTCCCTGCATCTGGCTCCAGAAGGACCCGGGGTCGACCCCGATCAGCACCACGCCGACCAGCCAGCCGCCCAGGATGCCGACGGCGTTGAAGACGGCCGCCAGCAGCGGCATCGCGATCACGCCGCCCCAGAACCTCGGTGCGAGGATACGTTGCACGGGATCGACTGCCATCATCTCCATGGCAGAGAGCTGCTCGCCCGCCTTCATCAGGCCGATCTCTGCGGTCAGCGAGGTGCCCGCGCGGCCGGCGAACAGCAAGGCGGTGACCACGGGCCCGAGCTCGCGCACCAGGCTCAGCGCCACCATCAGGCCCAGCGCTTCGGAGGAGCCATAGCGCTGCAGGATGTAGTAGCCCTGCAGCGCCAGTACGAAGCCGACGAACAGGCCGGACACGCCGATGATCGCGAGCGAATAGTTGCCCAGGAAGTGCACCTGGTCGCGCACCAGCCGGCCCCGCGCGAAGGTCGGTCCGACCAGGGCCAGCAGCCGCCCGAGCAGGCGCGCCGAGTGGCCGACGTCCGCCAGCTTGGTGCGCACGGCGAAGCCCACGTCGGCAGGACGCCACCAGGTCATGGCGCCCGCCCGGCCGCCCGAAGGGCGCCACGCCCCCCATGGCCATGGGGGGGCAGCAAACGAAGTTTGCGTGGGGGGCTCATTTCTCCAGGCCTCCGCTGAAATCCTCGGCGACCGTGGGGCCCGGGTAGTGGAAATGCACGGGGCCTTCCGGCAGCGCGTGCACGAACTGGTGCACCAGGGGATCGTCGGAACCACGCACTTCCGCTGGCGCGCCCTGCGCAGCGATGCGGCCGTTGGCCAGCACGATCACGTGGTCGGCGATGCGGAACGTCTCCTCCAGGTCGTGCGACACGACGATGCTGGTGATGCCGAGCGTGTCGTTCAACTGCCGGATCAGGTGGGCCGCGGTGCCCAGCGAGATGGGATCGAGGCCGGCGAACGGTTCGTCGTACATCACCAGGTCCGGGTCCAGCGCGATCGCGCGCGCGAGGGCGACGCGCCGCGCCATGCCGCCCGACACCTCGCTGGGCATCAGGTCGCGGGCGCCGCGCAGGCCGACGGCGTTCAGCTTCATCAGCACGATGTCGCGCACCAGGCTTTCCGGCAGGCCGGCGTGCTCGCGCAGCGGGAAGGCCACGTTGTCGAACACGGAGAGATCGGTGAACAGCGCGCCGAACTGGAACAGCATGCCCATGCGGCGACGCATGCGATAGAGCCCGTCGCGGTCCAGCCCGGGGATGCTCTCGCCGTCGAACAGGATGTCGCCGCCCTGCGGACGCACCTGGCCCCCGATCAGGCGCAGCACCGTGGTCTTGCCGCCGCCGGACGCGCCCATGAGCGCCGTCACCTTGCCGCGCGGCACGGTGAAGCTCACGTCGTCGAGGATGCGCCGCTGGTCATAGCCGAAGCTCAGGTTGCGGCATTCGACCAGCGCGCTCGCGTCGGGATCGGTCATCCGGGGGAAGAGGGCCGCGGCGGGCGCGGCCGGTAATACAAACCCGGAATGATAGGAGGTTTGCTGATCAGCAGACTTACCGGGGGCTTAGGACCGGCCGGCGTGTGGCGTCAACGCGGCAAGTCGCTGAATCCCATGAGGAATTCGTCCACCGAGCGCGCCGCTTGTCGGCCCTCCCGAATGGCCCAGACGACCAGCGACTGGCCCCGCCGCATGTCACCCGCCGCAAACACCTTCGGGACATTCGTCACATAGCCGCCGTGGAAATCCGTGCTGGCCTTGGCGTTGCCGCGCGCATCCTTTTCCACGCCGAAGCCGTCGAGGATGGACTGCACGGGACTCACGAAGCCCATGGCGAGCAGCACGAGGTCGGCCTGGTATTCCTTTTCGCTGCCCGGGATCTCGACGAACTTGCCGTCCTTCATCTCCACGTGCACGGTCTTCAGGCCGGTGACCTTGCCCTTCTCGCCGACGAACGCCTTGGTCGCGATCGCGAACTCGCGCTGCACCCCTTCCTCGTGCGAGGAGGACGTGCGCAGCTTGTACGGCCAGTAGGGCCAGGTCAGCGCCTTGTTCTCTTCCTCGGGTGGCATGGGCATCAGCTCGAACTGCACCACGCTTTTCGCGCCATGGCGGTTGCTGGTTCCCACGCAGTCGCTGCCGGTGTCGCCGCCGCCGATCACGATGACGTGCTTGCCGTCCGCGCGGATCTGGCCCTTCACCTTGTCGCCGGCGTTGATCTTGTTCTGCTGCGGCAGGAACTCCATCGCGAAGTGGATCCCGTCCAGGTCACGCCCGGGGACGGGCAGGTCGCGCGATTGTTCGGCGCCGCCGGTGAGCAGCACCGCGTCGAACTGCTCCTGCAGCTGCTTCGGCGTGATCGTTTCCTTCGCCCAGTTCGTGACCTTCGAGTCCTTGGGCAGCTCGCCGACCATCACGCCCGTGCGCATCGTCACGCCCTCGGCCTTCATCTGCTCGACGCGGCGGTCGATGTGGACCTTCTCCATCTTGAAGTCGGGGATGCCGTAGCGCAGCAGGCCGCCGATGCGGTCGTTCTTCTCGAACAGCGTCACGTCGTGGCCGGCGCGCGCAAGCTGCTGCGCGGCGGCCATGCCGGCCGGGCCGGAGCCGACCACGGCGACCTTCTTGCCGGTCCGGATGCGCGGGGCACGGGGTTGCACCCAGCCGTGGTCCCAGGCGCGGTCGATGATCGCGTGCTCCAGCGACTTGATGCCGACCGGCTCCGCGTTGTAGTTCAGCGTGCAGGCAGCCTCGCACGGCGCGGGGCAGATGCGACCGGTGAACTCGGGGAAGTTGTTGGTCGAGTCCAGCACCTGCCAGGCGTTCTTCCAGTCCTGCTGGTAGACGAGGTCGTTGAAGTCCGGAATGATGTTGTTGACCGGGCAGCCCGAGTTGCAGAAGGGCGTGCCGCAGTCCATGCAGCGTGCCGCCTGCACCTTGGACTCCGCGTCCGTGAGCCCGATGACGAATTCCTTGTAGTGCTTCACGCGCTCGGGGACGGGCTTGTAGCCCTCCTCGAGACGCTCGAATTCCATGAAGCCGGTGACTTTTCCCATGATGTTTCTTCGTCCTCTTACTTCGCCGGCGCCGTCTCGCGCTGCATCGCGGCTTCCTGGTTGTTGCCCACGCTCGCGAGCTCCACTTCGCGCTCGTGCATTTCGGCCAGGGCGCGCTTGTACTCGTTGGGGAACACCTTGACGAACTTCATGCGGGCATTCGTCCAGTCGTCCAGCAGCTCGCGGGCACGGCGGCTGCCGGTCCAGCGGTTGTGCTCCTCCAGCAGCTTCCTGAGCAGCGCCTCGTCGGTCTCGTCGCGGTGCAGCTTGGTCTGGCCGGAACCGGCCTTCTGTTCGGCGGTCGTGCCCACGCGCTCGAGCGAGACCATCGCGGTGTTGCAGCGGCTCGCGAACTTGCCGTCCTCGTCGTACACGTAGGCGATGCCGCCCGACATGCCGGCCGCGAAGTTGCGGCCAGTCTTGCCCAGGACAACGACCGTGCCGCCGGTCATGTACTCGCAGCCGTGGTCGCCCGTGCCCTCGACGACGGCCGTCGCGCCGGACAGGCGCACGGCAAAGCGCTCGCCCGCGACGCCGGCGAAGAAGGCTTCGCCCGAGGTCGCGCCGTACAGCGCGGTGTTGCCGATGATGATGTTCTTGGTCGCTTCGCCGCGGAAGTCGATCGACGGGCGCACCACCACGCGGCCGCCGGACAGGCCCTTGCCGGTGTAGTCGTTCGCGTCGCCGATCAGGTACAGCGTGATGCCCCTGGCGAGGAAGGCGCCGAAGGACTGGCCGCCCGTGCCTTCCAGCTGGATGCGCAGCGTGTCGTCGGGCAGGCCTTCCGGGTGCACGCGGGTCAGCGCGCCCGAGAGCATCGCGCCCACGGAGCGGTTCACGTTGCGGGCGTGCTCCATGAACTGCACCTTCTCGCCGCGCTCGATCGCCGCCCGCGACTTCTCGATCAGCACCCGGTCGAGGCTCTTTTCCAGCTTGTGGTCCTGCTGCTCGCAGTGGAAGCGCGGCACGTCGGCCGGCACCTGCGGCTGCGCGAACAGGCGGGTGAAGTCGAGGCCGCGCGCCTTCCAGTGCGCGATGCCCTTCTTCGTGTCCAGCAAGTCGGCGCGGCCGATCAGGTCGTCGAACTTGCGGATGCCCAGTTGCGCCATGATCTGGCGCACTTCCTCGGCGACGAAGAAGAAGTAGTTGACGACGTGCTCGGGCTTGCCCGAGAACTTCTTGCGCAGCACCGGGTCCTGCGTGGCCACGCCCACCGGGCAGGTGTTCAGGTGGCACTTGCGCATCATGATGCAGCCCTCGACCACCAGCGGCGCGGTGGCGAAGCCGAATTCGTCGGCGCCGAGCAGCGCGCCGATGACGACGTCGCGGCCGGTCTTCATCTGGCCGTCCGCCTGCACGCGGATGCGGCCGCGCAGGCGGTTGAGCACCAGCGTCTGCTGCGTTTCGGCCAGCCCGATTTCCCAGGGCGAGCCGGCGTGCTTGATCGACGACCAGGGCGACGCGCCCGTGCCGCCGTCATGCCCGGCGATCACCACGTGGTCGGCCTTGCACTTCGCGACGCCGGCGGCGATGGTGCCCACGCCGACTTCGGACACCAGCTTCACGCTGATGGAGGACTGCGTCGCGACGTTCTTCAGGTCGTGGATCAGTTGCGCGAGATCCTCGATCGAATAGATGTCGTGGTGCGGCGGCGGCGAGATCAGGCCCACGCCGGGCACCGAGTACCGCAGCTTGCCGATGTACTTGGAGACCTTGCCGCCGGGCAGCTGGCCGCCTTCGCCGGGCTTGGCCCCCTGCGCCATCTTGATCTGGATCTGGTCGGAGGACGACAGGTACTCCGCGGTCACGCCGAAGCGGCCCGAGGCCACCTGCTTGATGCGCGAACGCAGCGAGTCGCCGTCCTTCAGCGGGATGTCCACCTCGACGACGTCGCGCCCGATGATGTCGGCCATGGTCTGGCCGGTCTTGATCGGGATGCCCTTCAACTCCTGGCGATAGCGCGCCGGGTCCTCGCCGCCTTCACCGGTGTTGCTCTTGCCGCCGATGCGGTTCATGGCGATCGCCAGCGTGGCGTGCGCTTCGGTGGAGATCGAGCCGAGCGACATCGCGCCTGTGGCGAAGCGCTTGACGATCTCCTTGGCCGATTCGACCTCGTCGACCGGGATCGCGCGCGACGGGTCCACGCGGAACTCGAACAGGCCGCGCAGCGTCATGTGGCGGCGGCTCTGGTCGTTGATGAGCTGCGCGTATTCCTTGTACGTGTTCCAGTTGTTCGCGCGCGCGCTGTGCTGCAGCTTGGCGATCGCGTCGGGCGTCCACATGTGCTCTTCGCCGCGGGTGCGCCAGGCGTACTCGCCGCCGGCGTCGAGCATGGTGGACAGCACCGGGTCGTTGCCGAACGCGGCGCGGTGCAGCCGGATCGCTTCCTCGGCGATCTCGAACACGCCGATGCCCTCGACGCGGCTCGCCGTGCCGGTGAAGTACTTGGCCACGGTGTCGCTGTTGATGCCGATGGCTTCGAACAGCTGGGCGCCGCAGTAGGACATGTACGTGGACACGCCCATCTTGGACATGATCTTCGACAGGCCCTTGCCGATCGCCTTCACGTAGTTGTAGATGGCCTTCTCGGGGCTCAGGTCGCCCGGCAGGTCCTTGTGGATGGAGACCAGCGTCTCCATCGCGAGGTAGGGATGCACGGCTTCGGCGCCGTAGCCGGCCAGCACGCCGAAGTGATGCACCTCGCGCGCCGATCCGGTCTCGACGACCAGGCCGGCGGTCGTGCGCAGGCCTTCGCGGATCAGGTGCTGGTGGATGGACGACAGCGCCAGCAGCGCGGGGATCGCGACCTGCTCGGGCGACACGCCGCGGTCGCTGATGATCAGGATGTTGTGGCCGCTCTTGAGCGCGTCCACGGCTTCCGCGTTCAGCGAAGCCAGCTTGGCCTCGACGCCTTCATGGCCCCACGACAGCGGATAGGTGATGTCGAGCGTATAGCTGCGGAACTTGCCGTGCGTGTGCTTCTCGATCTCGCGCAGCTTCTGCATGTCGGCGAAGTCGAGGATGGGCTGGCTCACTTCCAGCCGCATCGGCGGGTTGACCTGGTTGATGTCCAGCAGGTTCGGCTTCGGCCCGATGAAGGAGACGAGCGACATCACGATCGCTTCGCGGATCGGGTCGATCGGCGGGTTCGTCACCTGCGCGAACAGCTGCTTGAAGTAGTTGTACAGCGGCTTGTTACGGTCGGACAGGACGGCCAGCGGGCTGTCGTTGCCCATCGATCCGATGCCTTCCTCGCCGGCCTGCGCCATGGGCGACATCAGGAACTTGATGTCTTCCTGGGTGTAGCCGAAGGCCTGCTGGCGATCGAGCAGCTCCAGCTGCGCGGCGGGCGCCACGCCCGAGGTCTCGGACAGGTCGTCCAGCTTGATGCGCAGGTTCTCGATCCACTGCTTGTAGGGCTTGGCGTTGGCGAGCGAGGACTTCAGCTCCTCGTCGTCGATCATGCGGCCCTGCTCCAGGTCGATCAGGAACATCCGGCCGGGCTGCAGGCGCCACTTGCGCACGATCTTGTTCTCCGGCACCGGCAGCACGCCGGACTCGGAGGCCATGATCACGAGGTCGTCGTCGGTCACGCAGTAGCGCGAGGGCCGCAGGCCGTTGCGGTCCAGCGTGGCGCCGATCTGGCGGCCGTCGGTGAACACGATGGAGGCGGGGCCGTCCCACGGCTCGAGCATCGAGGCGTGGTACTCGTAGAAGGCCTTGCGGCGCTCGTCCATCAGCGTGTGCTGCTCCCAGGGCTCCGGGATCATCATCATCACGGCCTGCGCGAGCGGGTAGCCCGCCATCGTCAGCAGCTCGAGGCAGTTGTCGAAGGTGGCGGTGTCGGACTGGTCGGGGAAGCTGATCGGGTACAGCTTCTTCAGGTCGGCGGAGAGCACCGGCGAGGACATCACGCCTTCGCGCGCCTTCATCCAGTTGTAGTTGCCCTTCACCGTGTTGATTTCGCCGTTGTGGGCGACGTAGCGGTACGGGTGGGCCAGCGGCCACTCGGGGAAGGTGTTGGTGGAGAAGCGCTGGTGCACCAGGCCCAGCGCGGACACGCAGCGCGGGTCCTGCAGGTCCTTGAAGTACACGCCGACCTGGTCGGCAAGCAGCAGGCCCTTGTAGATGACGGTGCGGCTGGAGAAGCTGGGGACGTAGTACTCCTTGGAGTGCTTCAGCATCAGCTTCTGGATGGCGGCGCTCGCCGTCTTGCGGATCACGTACAGCTTGCGCTCGAGGGCGTCCTGCACGATGACGTCGCTGCCGCGGCCGACGAACACCTGCTTCAGGATCGGCTCCTTGGCGCGCACCGCGGGCGACATCGGCATGTCACGGTCCACCGGCACGTCGCGCCAGCCGAGCAGCACCTGGCCTTCCGCCTTGATGGCGCGCTCCAGTTCCTGTTCGCAGGCAAGCCGTGAGGCGTGTTCCTTCGGCAGGAAAATCATGCCGACGCCATACTCGCCGGGCGGCGGCAGTTCGACGCCCTGCGCCGCCATTTCCTCGCGGTACAGCGCGTCGGGCAGCTGGATCAGGATGCCGGCGCCGTCGCCCATCAGCTTGTCCGCGCCAACGGCGCCGCGGTGATCGAGGTTCTCGAGGATCTTCAGCGCCTGCGAAACGATGCCGTGGCTCTTCTCGCCCTTGATATGGGCTACGAAGCCGACGCCGCACGCGTCATGCTCGTTGGCGCCCGTGTACAGGCCGTGTTCTTGCAAATGAGCGATCTCGGCAGCCGTGGTCATGGCGCGCACCTCTGGGAATTCGGGGAAAACCCGAGGTTACTGCACTGCAGCAGCCCTGCCAAGCAAAATAATTGGGGTCAGATTCCAATTACCCGACGCCGATCTCCCGGGTCTACTTAATTAGGGACGGATCATCCGTGCGCCGGACCGGCCGTCCCGCCTGCCCCTTCACCACCCTGCGCTGGGTCCGGCGCTGCAGGTCGGCGACATAGTCGGGCTCGCCCAAGGCCCAGCCCCGCAGCGTCGCATCGGTGAGCGCTAGCTTGTCCGTTTCCCGGATGCCGGCGCGGACCAGTGACCCATACGCGACGTCACGGGCAAAGGGCGTGTTGCCCAGCTCCCAATACAGCGGATGCGGCGTGATGAGCTTGTCCGTGCGCCGGCCGATGTAGTGCAGGTAGCTCGACCACGGGTAGTCCGCCGGATCCGCGACCATCCCGGCGCGCACCGGATTCAGGTCCATGTACACCATGCACGCGAGCAGGTAGCGCTCCGCCTGGATCAGCGTCGAGCGATAACGGCCTTCCCACAACGTCCCCGTGCGCGCCTGGCGCAGGTTGTAGTTGCGCACGTAGCGTCGCCCGACGGCCTGCATCATCTGCGGGATGCCGTCGGCCGTCTCGGGGGTGGCCAGCAGGTGGAAATGATTGCTCATGAGAACGTACGCGTGCACGGCAACCTGTTGCTTGCGCGCGTGTTCGTCGATGAGGTTCAGCAGCAGTTCGTAGTCGGCCGTCCCGCTGAAGATGGGCTGCCGGTTGTTGCCGCGCTGGATGATGTGATGCGGATAGCCCGGGATCGTCAACCGTGGAAGGCGCGCCATCCCGGCATCTTAATTGGAATCTGACCCCATTTCCGCAGATTCTCCCTCGGTCGCTGCAAGCGCCGGCAGGCCGGGATAGCGCAGAGGCTCCAGCCCGCCCAGGCCGAACTCCGCGAGCAAGGCGCGCAGGCGCTGCGCCGCACTGCGCTTGCGCTGCCCGGTCCAGCGCGCCAGGATCAGCTCGTTCTTCATCGAGTGCTCCCAGCCGACCAGTTCCGTCACCGTGACCTGGTAGCCCATGGCCTCCAGGTACAGGCAACGCAGCACGTTGGTGAGCTGGCTGCCCATCTCGCGCGTGTGCAGCGGGTGGCGCCAGAGCTCCGCGAGGGGCGTGCGCGCCAGGTCCAGCGCCTTGTGCTGCCGCAGCACGCTGGCGAGCTCCGCCTGGCAGCAAGGCACCAGCACCATGAAGCGCGCCTGCTTGCGCAAGCCGAAGGCGATCGCGTCGTCGGTCGCCGTGTCGCACGCATGCAGCGCCGTGACCATGTCGATGCGCTCCGGCAGGCCCGCCGCATCGGCCGCATCGGCCGCGCTCAGGTGCAGGAAGCTCATGCGCTCGAAGCCGAGCCGTGCCGCGAGTTCGCGCGAGCGCGCTACCAGTTCGCTGCGCGTCTCGATGCCGTAGATGTGGCCCACGCCACGCGGCTGGAAGAAAAGGTCGTACAGGATGAATCCCAGGTACGACTTGCCCGCGCCGTGGTCGGCCAGCGTCGGATGCCCGGGCGCGGCGGGGATCTCGAGCAGCAGCTTCTCGATGAACTGCACGAGGTGATGCACCTGCTTGAGCTTGCGCCGCGCATCCTGGTTGATGCGTCCCTCGCGCGTGAGGATGTGCAGCTCCTTCAGCAGCTCGATCGACTGCCCGGGCTGCAGGCCGAGCTCCTCGCGGACGTCCTTCTTCATCGCGAAGGCCCCACTTCGAGCGCATCCCAGCCGGCCTGCCCCAGTGCGCGCAGCCGCTCCATGTTCGCCTCGTAGATGGCGGAGGCATCGGGAAAGGCTGCGACCGCGCGGTCGATGCTCGCTTCGCGCAGGAGGTGCAGCGTGGGCCAGGGCGAGCGGTTCGTGCAGTTGGTGACGTCCGCCTCGTCCGTTCCCGCGAACACGAAGCGCGGGTGGAAATGGGCGACCTGCACTTCGCCTTCTAGGCCGCGCTTGCGCAAGAGGCGCTCGGCCCGCGCCACCACATCGAGGAAGCCGAGGAAATCGTCCATGCCGCGGGGGATCACCAGCAGCGTCGTGTCGCGCTCGTCGGCGTCGCAGGCGAGCAGCGCATCCAGTTCCTGCGCGAACGCTTCCAGGATGCCTGCGGGATCGTCGCGCTCGGTCGCGGCGAAGTGCACCTGTCCCTTCACCAGCACAGCCTTCGCGAACGGGCAGAGGTTGAGGCCCACCACGGCACGCTCGAGCCAGCGGCGCGTGTCTTGCAGCGCAGGTTCCAGGTTCGTCACCGCCGGATTTTACGGGCGGGCCCGCGAGGCCGTCCGGGGACCGGCAGGGTGACCCGCGAGGAAGCGGGAGATCGCGACTGCGATCACCATGCCGGTCGCCGCGAGCGATCCCGTCACCCACCAGATCACATGCCAGCCGCCGGCGCGCGCGGCGGCCCACGCTGCCAGCGGCGGTCCGACGAACTGGCCGAAGGCCGACAGTTGCTGCATCCAGCCGATGGTGGTCGAGACCGTGCTCTCGTCCGGCGCCACGCGCACGCCGATGGAAAACAGGGTGCCGGGCACGAGCCCGCCCACGGTGGAGAACAGCAGCACGCCCGCGTAGCGGATCGCGGCCACCTGCACGCCGCCCTCGCCCCACTGGGCGAACGCGACGATGGCGCCAACCAGCATCGCGCCATAGCCGGTGAGGAGCAGCGCCGCGGCCGGGACGCGGCGTTGCAGCAAGCGGCCCGCACCGATGTTGCCTGCCATGTTGACGGCCGCCGCGAACGCAGTGGCGACGGCGGTGTAAGCGACAGGCAAACCAGCCTGCGCATAGATGGTCGGCAGGAAACCCACCACCGCCAGCCACTGCGACGAGTAGACGGCGAAGGCCAGCGAAGCGAGCCAGGGTCCGCGCGAGCGGATCGTGCGAACGATGCGCCGGCCCGGTGCAACCGACATCCCCGCGCGCACATCTCCCGACGCAGGGACAGCGATGAACAGGACGACGGCCATCACCAGCGAGAGCGTGGCCAGCAACCACCACCAGCCGGGCCAGCCCGTCAGCGCAATGAAGCCCGGACCGACGAGCAATGCCGCGGCCGTGCCGAAGGGCATGTACGCACCCCAGAGACCCAGCATCGCGCTCAAGCGAGCGGGCTCGACGAGCCGGCGGATCAGGCCCGGCGCGGGAAGCGAGGCGAGCAGGAAGCCGACGCCTTCGGCTGCGCGCAAGGCCATGAGCGCCGCGGCCGAGTGCACGGCGCCTCCCGCGAAACTCGCGGCAGACAGGATCAGCAAGCCGAGCACCATCGTGCGGCGCGGTCCCAGCGAATCCGCGGCCGCACCGATGGCGAGGCCCAGGGTCATGCCGGCGAGTTGCACGAGCGACAGCAGGAAGCCGGCCTGCACGAGGCCGATGTGCAGGGACTCGCGCAGCACGGGCAAGGCGGGCGGCAGCTTGCCGACATGCAGGGCCGCGCTGATGCCCGCGAGCACGACCACCAGCGCCGGATCGATCCTCCGCGTCACCGCACGAAACTCCGCATCCGGTTCATGCCGACGGCACCAGCAGCCTGCGGCCGGTCAGCCGCTCGTGCTCGCGCATCGCGTAGCGGTCCGTCATGCCGGCGATGTAGTCGGCCACCGCGCGCTGCGTGTCACTGCGCGCGGTGAAGCCGGCCTGCATTTCCTGCGGCTGCTGTACATAGCACGCAAACAACTCGCGCACGACCTGCTGCGCCTGCAGCGTCGTCTCGCTCACGCGCGGATGCCGGTACAGGTCACGGAACAGGAACTGCTTCAATGCCGCCGATTCCGTGCGCATGGGGTCGCTGAAGCACACCATCGCCTGCTGCATGCGCACGTCGTCCACGCTGTTCACTCCGGCGTCGGCGAGTCGCTGCCGGGTCGCCGCCATCACGTCGTAGACCAGCGCACTCAGCATCCGGCGGATCGCTTCATAGAGCAGCCGCCGCCCTTGCAGTTGCGGATGTTCGTGCAGCGCTTCGCGGTGGTAGCGCCCGAACAGCGGCACCTGCGCCACCTGCTCCAGCGTGATCAGTCCCGAGCGAACGCCATCGTCGATGTCATGCGCGTTGTAGGCGATCTCGTCGGCGAGGTTGCACAGCTGCGCCTCCAGGCCAGGCTGCGTGCGGTCCAGGAAGCGCCGGCCGACGCCGCCCGGTTCCTGCCGCTCGAGCCGCTCCGCGTTGGCGCGCGAGCAGTGCTTGAGGATGCCTTCGCGCGTTTCGAAGCACAGGTTCAGGCCGTCGAAGTCCGGATAGCGCTCCTCCAGGCTGTCCACCACGCGCAGGCTCTGCAGGTTGTGCTCGAAGCCCCCGTGCTGCGCCATGCAGTCATTCAGCGCGTCCTGCCCTGCGTGGCCGAAGGGCGTGTGGCCCAGGTCGTGCGCGAGCGCGATCGCCTCCACCAGGTCTTCGTTGAGCTGGAGCGGCCGCGCGATGGAGCGCGCCAGTTGCGCGACCTCGATCGAATGCGTCAGGCGCGTGCGGAACAGGTCCCCTTCGTGGTTCAGGAAGACCTGCGTCTTGTAGACCAGCCGGCGGAACGCAGTGGAGTGCACGATGC
This sequence comes from Ramlibacter ginsenosidimutans, assembly GCF_016654015.1. Lineage (GTDB taxonomy): Bacteria > Pseudomonadota > Gammaproteobacteria > Burkholderiales > Burkholderiaceae_C > Ramlibacter > Ramlibacter ginsenosidimutans. The sequence goes on from NZ_JAEPWM010000001.1 coordinate 205,804, forward strand.
GGTCGCGATCGCGCTGGAAGTCGTTGCGCGTGGGCGCAGGCGCTTCGGGTCGTCGGCGGCCGCGGCTGCGCCCTGCATCGCAGGCATACGGGGCGAGGCTCATGGCGCGTCAGCGGGTGCAGTCGGCCAGCACCTGCCGCACCAGCGCATCGGGGGCGCCGCGCACGCCCGCCCGGCCCGGACCTTCCAGCACGACGAAGCGGATCTCGCCGGCTTCGGCCTTCTTGTCCACGCGCATGAGTTCGAGGTAGCGCTCGGCGCCGAGCGCCGGGCCCACCGTGGGCAGTCCCGCGCGCGCGATCAGGTCCGTCACGCGCTGCGCAAACGCTTCGTCGATCAGTCCCAGGCGCCGCGACAGCTGCAAGGCCATCACCATGCCGCAACCGACCGCCTCGCCGTGCAGCCATTCGCCATAGCCCAGGCCGGCCTCGATCGCATGACCGAAGGTGTGGCCGAAATTGAGGATGGCCCGCAGCCCCGACTCGCGCTCGTCCTGGCCGACCACGTCGGCCTTGATCTCGCAGCTGCGGCGCACCGCGTGTGCCAGCGCATCGACATCGCGTCGCAGCAGCGCGGCGATGTTCGCCTCGATCCAGTCCAGGAAGGCCAGGTCCGCGATCGGACCGTACTTGATCACCTCCGCGAGGCCCGCGCTCAGCTCGCGATCGGGCAAGGTGCGCAGGGTGTCGAGGTCGCAGACCACGCGCGCCGGCTGGTAGAACGCGCCGATCATGTTCTTGCCGAGCGGATGGTTGATCGCGGTCTTGCCGCCGACCGAGGAGTCCACCTGCGCCAGCAAGGTGGTGGGCACCTGCACGAAGGGAACACCGCGCATGTAGCTCGCCGCGGCGAAGCCGGTGATGTCGCCGACCACCCCGCCGCCAAGCGCGAACAGCACCGTCTTGCGATCGCAGCCATGCGCCAGCAGGGCGTCGAAGATCCGGTTGAGCGTGGTCCAGTCCTTGTGCTCTTCGCCGTCGGGCAGCACGACCTCGTGCACGGAGCGGTAGCGGGTACCGAGCGCTGCGCGCAGCCGCGCCGCATACAGGGGCGCGACCGTGGTGTTGGTGACGATCAGGGCTGCTGCCGCGGCAGGCAGCCCGTCCCAGGTCGCGGCCTGCGCGAGCAGGCCAGGGGCGATCAGGATGTCGTAGCTGCGATCCCCCAGCGCGATGCGCACCTGCCGGGGAACTTGCATGGAGGGGGGCATGCCCCCGAGTTTAAGCGCGCGGGGGGAGCGCCCCGGCCAGCTCCAGCTGCATCACGATCATGTTCACCAGCGTCGGCACGGAGGGGCGGCCGGTCTCGATCTGGAAGTGCGCCGTCTCGCGGTACAGCGGGTCGCGTTCGGCGTGCAGCGCGCGCAGCCTGGCCATCGGGTCGGCGACCTGCAGCAGCGGCCGCTGGGTGTCGTGGCGCACGCGCCGGTACAGCTCCTCGGGGGACGAACGCAGGTAGATCACCTTGCCGCCCTGCCGCAGCGCCTCGCGCGTGCCGGGCCGCAGCACCGACCCACCTCCGGTAGCCACCACCGCGGACGGCCCCTGGGCCAACTCGCGCAACACCTGCTCCTCGACGTCGCGGAAGGCGGGCTCGCCTTCGCGGGCGAAGTACTCGCGGATGCTGCAGCCCAGGCGCTGCTCAATCAGGTGGTCGGAGTCGAAGAAGGGCAGCCCGAGCCGCCTGGCGAGCTGGCGCCCGACAGTGGATTTACCACTGCCGGGCATGCCGACGAGGGACAGGATCAAGTCACCACGCGAGGCTCAGCGCAGGGCGGCACCCAGCTTGTCGGCCACCACCTTGGGGGTGATGAAGACCAGCAGCTCGGTCTTCTTGGTCGAGCGGTCGCGGTACTTGAACAGGTTGCCCGCGACGGGGATGTCACCCAGAACCGGCACGCGTGACTCGTTCGAGGCATCGTCGAGCGTGAAGATGCCGCCGATCACCACCGTCCCGCCGTTGTCGACCAGCACCTGCGTCTTGATGTGCTTGGTGTCGATCGCGACGCCCGCGGCGGTCGTCTCGCCGCGGCTGTCCTTGTTGATGTCCAGGTCCAGGATGATGTTGCCCTCGGGCGTGATCTGCGGCGTCACTTCCAGCTTCAGCGTCGCGCGCCGGAAGGACACCGAGGTGGCGCCGCTGGAGGTCGCCTGCTGGTACGGGAACTCCGTGCCCTGCTCGATCAGCGCCTTGGTCTTGTCGGCGGTGACGATGCGCGGGCTGGACACCAGGCGGCCCTTGCCGTCGGCCTCCAGGGCGGACAGCTCCAGGTTCAGGAAGCGGGTCAGCGAGGAGTTGAAGATCGACACGCCCAGGGTGGCGGCGGGGAAGCCGCCGGCGCCCTGCGAGGGCAGGTTCACGAAGGGCAGGTCGCTCGTCGCGCCCGTGTTCTTCTGGGCCACCGCCGTATCGTAGGAGTTGGACACGACGCCGCGGCCGCCGCCGCCGACGCCGAAGGACGGGAAGCCGGCGCCCAGCTTCACGCCAAGGGAGTTGCCGAAGCTGTCCTGCGCCTCCACGATGCGTGCCTCGATCAGCACCTGCGGCACCGCGATGTCCAGGCGCGCGACCAGTTGCTGCACCTCCTCCAGCTTGGACGGCACGTCGGTCACGAAGAGCTGGTTGGTGCGCGGCTCGGCGATGGCGCTGCCGCGCGAGCTCAGGATGCGCGAGGAGCCCGTGCCGGTCAGCTGCACCGCGATGTCGGCGGCCTTCGTGTAATTCATCTGGAAGGCCTGCGTGCGCACCGGCTCCAGGCTCTGGATCGCGGCGTTGGACTCGAGCTCCAGCTTCTCCTTGGCGGCGATTTCATCCTTGGGCGCGATCCACAGCACGTTGCCCGAACGGCGCATGCCCAGGCCCTTGGCCTGCAGGATGATGTCCAGCGCCTGGTCCCACGGCACGTCCTTCAGGCGCAGCGTGACGGCGCCCGTGACGGAGTCCGAAGTGACGATGTTGAAGTTGGTGAAGTCCGCGATCACCTGCAGCAGCGAACGCACTTCGATGTTCTGGAAGTTCAGCGACAGCTTCTCGCCGGTGTAGCCCGGGCCCTGGCTGAGCTTGTTCGGGTCCTGCTTCTGCTGCCGCACTTCGACCACGAACTGCGTGTCCGACTGGTAGGCGCTGTGTTCCCAGGCGCCGCGCGGCTCGATCACCATGCGCACGCGGTCACCCTGCTGCGTGGTGGTGACGGTCTGGATCGGCGTGCCGAAGTCGGTCACGTCCATGCGGCGACGCAGGCCCTCGGGCAGCGAAGACTTCAGGAAGTCGACGACCAGCGTCTGGCCCTGCTGCCGGATGTCCACGCCCACCTGGTTGGTCGGCAGGTCCACGATCACGCGGCCGGAGCCGTCGGGACCGCGGCGGAAATCCAGGTCCTTCAGCGGCTGCATCTCGCGGTTGCGGCTCTCGGCGAACGGAGTCTGCGCCGCTGCGGCCTGCGCCGTCTGCGCCACGGGGTCCAGCGACACCAGCAGCGCCTTGCCATCGAGCTGCAGCTTGTAGTTGGTGGGCGTCTTCAGGTTCAGCACCACGCGCGACCGGTCGGAGCCCTGCACCACGTTGACCGAGCGCAGGTTGCCGACGTTCATCTCCACCGCGTTGCGCCCCATGCTGTTGGAGGCGCCGGGGACGTCCAGCGCGATGCGCGCCGGCGACTGCGTGACGAAGCCGGTCGGCAGCGACGTCAGGGGTTCGGAAAACTCGACGCGCACCACTTCCTGCCCGCCCTGCAGCGAACCGGTGATGTTCTCCACTGCAGGCGCCGCATGCACCCAGGCCGAAGCCAGGGTGGCCGCAGCCGCCAGGAGGGCTCGCCAACTCCACATATTTGTTTTCATCATTTCCCCTTCTCCTGCAGTTGCAGTGTCGCGACTCGCTCCACCCACTCACCGGCCGCATCCTGGACCAGCTCGCGCAGCACGACTTCGCTCTCTCCCACCTTGGTGATCTTTCCGTAGTTCTGCCCCAGGTAATTCCCCGGTTTCACCTGGTACAGCAGGTTGTCGACCTTGACCAGCGCGACCGGCTCGCCCTTCTTGATCAGGCTGCCGACCATGGACATCGCGTCCAGGGGGAACGCCTCCAGCGGCTCCTTGCGGCGGGTCAACTCGGGCGCCAGCAGCGCGGCGCTGGCCTGCCCCTGTTGCTGCGAGTCGCGCTTGAGCGCCTGCGCCAGCTTCTGGCTGCTGAAGGGCTCGACCTGCGCTTCCTGGTCGTAGGCTTCGGGCGTGAAGTTCTTGGGCTCCGCGATCGGCGTGACCTTGGGCTTGGTGGTGGCCCTCTGCTGGGCCATCCACGCGTTGATTTCGTCCGTATCGGAACCGGCGCAGCCGGCGAGGACGACGACCGCCGCGGCGGCGAGAAGGGCGGCGTACTTCATTTCTTCTTCCCTCCCTTGCCCGTCGCCTTGCGCTGCGCGGCCACTTCGTCGGTGTCCAGGTAGCGGAAGGTCTTGGCCGTGCTCTCCATCACCAGCCCGTTGGGCGCCACGGCGATGTCCAGGTTGTTCAGCGTCACGATCCGCGAGAGGTGCGCGATATCGGACGCGAAGGCGCCGATGTCGTGGTAGCGGCCGGACACGCGGATGGAGATCGGCAGCTCCGCGTAGTACTCCTTGACGATCACCTGGCCGGGACGGAAGTGCTCGAACGCCAGGGTGCGGCCCAGGCCGGCCTGGTTGATGTCGGACAGCAGGGCGTCCATCTCCGCCTTGCTCGGAAGCTGCTTCTCGAGCTGCGTCACGTACTGCTGGACCTGTTCACGCTGCTTGCGCAGGGCGTCGAGGTTCACGGCCTGCGCCAGCTTCTTCTGGTAGTCCGACTTGAGGACTTCTTCCTTTTTCTGCTCCGCCTCGAGTTCCTCGGCGGAGGTGCTCAGCCAGACGAACCACAGGGCCACGACGATGGCGGCCGTGACCAGCGTGCACAGAGCCGCCTTGGGCACGAGCGGCCAGGACGCCGGATCGTTCGGGTTGAGGCCGCGGAACTGCGCCTTGATGTTCTCCAACATGGCGGCGGTGTCGATGCCTTTGACGGTAGCCATGGTTAGTCCCTGATCGAGGTGTGCGTGGAATCGGCGGCCATGTTCACTTCTTCACCGAAGGAACGGGGGCGGGTGCGGCTGCGGGCACGGGCGCGGGCGCGGCGACAGCCACCGCGGCGCTGGCCGGCACGGCGGCGCCGGGCGGGAGGGCTGCGCCGCTGGCGCCGGCGGCCGGGGCCTTGGCCACGACCTTCACTTCGCTCGCCCGCAGCAGCTTCACGCTCATGCGGAAGTTGGCCACCCGGCGCTGGTCCTTGCCGATCTGCACGTTGCCCGCCACGATTTCAGCGAGCTCCGGGTGCGTGAGCCACGGGCTGTTGGAGCTGAGGTTGCGCAGCAGCTCGGAGACGCGCTCGTTCGACTGGGCCACGCCCGTGAGCGCCACCACGCCGCCGTTCTGCTTCATGCTCGTGAGATACACCCCGTCCGGCAGCTGCTTGACCAGTTCGTTGAGCAGGTGCACCGGCATGTTGCGGTCCGACTGCAGGTCTTCCACGGCCTGCTGGCGGGCGCGCAGCGCGGCGATCTCCTCCTGCAGCGTGGCGATGTCCTTGATCTGGCTTTCGAGCTTGCTGATCTCCGTGCTCAGGATCCGGTTGCGGTCCTGCTGGGCGGAGATCTGGGCGGTGAACCACAGCCAGATGCCGCCGGCGACGACCAGGCCGCCGACCGCGGCGGCCCCGAGCGCCGCGTAGAAGATTTCGCGGCGGCGCTTGCGCGCCGCTTCGCGGTGGGGCAACAGGTTGATGAGGATCACTGCACGAACCTCCGCATGGCCAGGCCGCACGACGTCAGGTACGACGGCGCTTCCCGGCGAACCTTCTTCTCGCGCACGTTGTCCCCGAACTGCATGCCCTGGAACGGGTCGGCGAGGTCGCAGGGGAAGGACGTGGCGGCCGTGATGGATTCGCTCAGGCCAGGCAGGCTGGCCGAGCCGCCGGCCACCATGATGTGGTCGACGCGGTTGTGGGGCGTGCTGGTGAAGAAGAACTGCAGCGCGCGCGCCACTTCCTGCGCCATGCTGTCCACGAAGGGCCGCAGCACGCCGGACTCGTAGTCGTCGGGCAACTCGCCGCTGCGCTTCTTGCTCTCGGCCTCCTCGGGCGAGAAGCCGTACTGGCGCACGATCAGCTGCGTGAGCTGGGCGCCGCCGAAGGCCTGGTCGCGGTCGTAGAGGACCTCGTCGTTGCGGATCACCTGCATGCTGGTGGTGGAGGCGCCGACCTCGAACAGGGCGACCATCTGGTCCTTGCCCTCGCTCGGGAGGTTGCTGATCAGGCGGCCGGCGGCGAGGCGGGAGGAATACGACTCGACGTCGATGATCACCGGCTTCAGGCCCGCGGCCTCGGCCAGGCCCTGCCGGTCCTGCACCTTTTCCTTGCGCGAGGCGGCTATCAGCACTTCGACGTCGCCCTGCGACGTGGGGCTCGGGCCGACCACGCAGAAGTCCAGGCTCACCTCGTCGAGCGAGAAGGGGATGTACTGGTTGGCTTCGCTCTCCACCTGGATCTCCAGTTCCTGGTCGGACATGCCGCCGGGCAGGATGATCTTCTTGGTGATGACGGCGGAGGCCGGGAGCGCCATCGCGACGTTGCGCGTGCGCGTCCCGCTTTTCTTGACGACCCGGCGCATGGCTTCCGCCACTTCCTCGAACTTCTCCACGTTGCCGTCAGTGATCCAGCCGCGCTCGAGGGGCTCGATCGCGCAGCGCTCGAGGATGTAGCCACCGTTCTTGGCCACCCCGAGTTCGACCAGCTTGACGCTGGAGGAGCTGATATCCAGGCCCAGCAAGGGCGCGGACTTGCTGCCAAACAGAGAGCCGATTGAGATCAAACCCGTCTCCTACGACGCCAGTGTCAAGGCGTAACGATCTTAAGATTCCACTTGAATGCTAGCAGTAACACCCTTGTCGCCAAAGGAAATTCCGGCCACGGAGCCCTCGGTGCGTTGTCAAAAGCCGACGAGCATTGCTGCCATACTGCGGGCGTTCGAGCCCCAGCTGCAAGAGACCGCGCGACGCGAGACGCGGAACTGTCAAGGATGCGGCAGCTCTGACGTTTTCTAGATAATGGGGGCGCTCCGGGGACGCGCCCGATGGAGTTCTATGTCTTCCGAACCTTCTTCCGCCGCTCCCGGCCCCGCCCCTCGTCCGGCCTGGCAGCGATTCCTGATCAAGTTCTTCGCCTGGGCCTTCGGCCTGGCGTTCGCCGGCCTGCTGGCGGTGCTGACCATCGGCGGCGTGGCGCTCGCGGTCGCCTATCCGAACCTGCCTGACATCTCGGAGCTGTCGGACTACCGGCCCAAGCTGCCGATGCGCATCTTCAGCCAGGACGGCGTGCTGCTCGGCGAGTTCGGCGAGGAGCGGCGCAACCTCACGCCGATCGACCAGATCCCCGCGGTCATGAAGAACGCGGTGCTGGCGATCGAGGACGCGCGCTTCTATGAGCACTCCGGGGTCGACTACAAGGGCATGGTGCGTGCCGCGGTGGCCAACCTGGGACGCGTGAAGAGCCAGGGCGCCTCCACCATCACCATGCAGGTGGCGCGCAACGTCTATCTCTCCACCGAGAAGACCTACACCCGCAAGCTGTACGAGGTGCTGCTCACGTTCAAGCTGGAACACCTGCTCTCGAAGGACCAGATCCTCGAGATCTACATGAACCAGATCTTCCTGGGCAACCGCGCGTATGGCTTCGCGGCGGCCTGCGAGACGTATTTCGGCAAGCCGCTGAAGGACATCACCATCGCCGAGGCGGCAATGCTGGCCGGATTGCCCAAGGCGCCCTCCACCTTCAACCCGGTGACGAACCCCTCGCGCGCCCGCTCGCGCCAGCTGTACATCATCGAGCGCATGGAGGAGAACGGCTTCATCACCCACGAGCAGGCGGAGGCCGCCAAGAAGGAGGAGCTGCACGTGCGCACCGGCGTGCAGACCACCGGCGTGCGGGCCGAATACATCGCCGAGACCGTGCGCCAGCTGGTGTTCGCGCAATACGGCGACGAGGCCTACACCCGCGGCCTGAACGTCTACACCACGATCAAGTCCAACGAACAGGAAGCCGCGTACAAGTCCTTGCGCAAGGGCATCATGGACTACGAGAAGCGGCAGATCTACCGCGGTCCCGAGCGCTTCGTCGACCTGCCCTCCGATCCCAAGGAACTGGACGACGCGGTCGACGACGCGCTGGCGGACCACCCCGACAACGGCGACGTGATGGCCGCCGTGGTGCTGGAGGTGAACCCGAAGAAGATCACGGCGGTCCGTGGCAACGGCGACCAGGTCGAGATCGTCGGCGCCGGCCTCGAAGCCGCGCGCTCAGGGCTCTCGGACAAGGCGCCGCCCAAGATCAAGATCCGCCGCGGCGCCATCATCCGCGTGATGAAGACGCCCAAGGACACCTGGGAGATCACCCAGCTGCCGGAAGTCGAAGGCGCGTTCGTCGCGGTCGACCCGCGCGACGGCGCCATCCACGCGCTGATCGGCGGTTTCGACTTCAACAAGAACAAGTTCAACCACGTGACGCAGGCCTGGCGGCAGCCCGGCTCGGGCTTCAAGCCCTTCATCTACTCCGCGGCGCTGGAGAAGGGCTTCTCGCCCACGACCATCATCAACGACGCGCCCCTGTTCTTCGACGCGGGCGTCACCGGCGGGCAGCCCTGGGAGCCGAAGAACTACGACGGCAAGTTCGAAGGCCCGATGCCGCTGCACACGGCGCTCGCCAAGTCGAAGAACATGGTCTCCATCCGCATCCTGCAGGCCGTGGGCACGCAGAACGCGCAGGACTGGATCACCCGCTTCGGTTTCGACGCGGACAAGCATCCGCCCTACCTCACCATGGCGCTCGGCGCCGGCTCGGTCACGCCGATGCAGATGGCGCTGGGCTATTCGGTGTTCGCCAACGGCGGCTACCGGATCAATCCCTGGCTGATCACGCGCATCACCGACCAGAAGGGCAAGACGCTGGTCGAAAGCCAGCCGCCGCTGCTGAACGAGTCCATGCGCGCGATCGACGCGCGCAACGCCTTCATCATGGACCGGCTGCTGCAGGAAGTCGCGCGCGTCGGCACGGCCGCCCGCACCCAGCGCGAACTCAAGCGCCCCGACCTGTACGGCAAGACCGGCACCACCAACGATTCGATCGACACCTGGTTCAACGGCTTCCAGCCCACGCTGGTGGCGATCGTCTGGATGGGATACGACACGCCGCGTTCGCTGGGCGACCGCGAAACCGGCGGCGGCCTGAGCCTGCCGGTGTGGGTGGACTTCATGCAGACTGCCCTGAAGGGTGTGCCGGTCATGGAACCGACCGCGCCCGAGGGCGTCGTGAACGTCGGCGGCGACTGGTACTACGAGGAGAATGCGCGCGGCAACGGCGTGTCCAGCCTCGGCCTGAGCGGCGGCGATACGCCCCCGCGTCCGGCAGGCGGCGCGCCTGGTCCCTCCGGCGAACAGGCTCCCGGCGTCCCCAGCGACAAGAGCATGATGAACTCCAACGGCTTGCCGCCGCCGGTCGCGCCGGCGCCGGCGGACGAGCGCCGCAGCATCCTGGACCTGTTCAGGAACTGAAGGAGAGCTGCTGGCCGGCCTGTTCGCTCGCGTAGCGGCTCAGGTCGGCGAAGAATTCCGCCGCGGTCTTCGTGTCGCGCCAGCACTGGCCGTCCCACTTGTAGTGGAAGCCGCCCGAGCGGGCGGCCAGCCAGACCTCCTGCAGCGGCTTCTGCAGATTGACGATGATCTGGCTGCGGTCGGCGAAGGTGAGCGTGACCATGCCGCCGACGCGCTGGTTGTCGATATCCGCGTCGCTGCGCTCGTTGATGCGATCGCAGTTCGCCTCGACGCTGGCGAGCAGGGCTTCCGCGCGGTCGAGGTACTCGAGATCCGTCATTACAATTTCCAGATGTTCGGTGTCCAACAAATTCTAGTCAGCGCGGGTGCGCGCCGTCGCCTCGCCGCGATGGCCCTGCTCGCGCTGCTGTCTGCCTGCGGGCAGAAAGGCCCCCTCCTGCTGCCCACCGGGGAGGCCGCGGCGGGCCGCGCCTCCTTGCCGGATACCCTGAACCCGAACGGGGGCGCCACGGCCATCGTACCCTCCACCGCCGCGTCCAGTTCCAGTACTCCGCCGACCGGCACCGTCTCGCCGCTGCACAACCAATGAGCGCAACCATCCTCCCCGGTGCGCCGCACCTGCAGTATCGCGGCGATGCGCTGTACCTCGAAGACGTGCGCCTCGCGGACCTCGCGCGCGAACACGGCACGCCCCTGTTCGCCTACTCGCGTGCGTCCATGCTGTCCGCGCTTGCGGCCTACCAGCGCGGCTTCGCCGGCCGCAACGCCAAGGTCTGCTACGCGCTGAAGGCGAACTCCGCGCTTGCGGTGCTGCAGGTGTTCGCGCGCGCGGGCTGCGGCTTCGACATCGTGTCGGGCGGCGAACTCGAACGCGTGCTGGCCGCAGGCGCCCGCGGCAGCGACATCATCTTCTCGGGCGTGGGCAAGACGCGCCGCGAGATGCGCCGCGCGCTCGAAGCCGGCATCCATTGCTTCAACGTCGAGAGCGAGCCCGAGCTCGAGGTCCTGAGCGGCGTCGCGATGGAGACGGGAACGCGCGCGCCGGTCAGCCTGCGCGTGAACCCGGACGTCAATCCGCTCACCCATCCCTACATCTCGACGGGCCTGAAGGGCAGCAAGTTCGGCATCGCGCACAAGGAGGCGCTGCGCGCGTACCAGCGCGCGGCCGCCCTGCCCGGCCTGCGCGTGGTGGGCATCGATTGCCACATCGGCTCGCAGATCACGCAGGTGTCGCCTTACCTCGACGCGCTCGATCGCGTGCTGGACCTGGTCACCGCCATCGAGGCGGCCGGTATCCCGCTGCAGCACATCGACTTCGGCGGCGGCCTGGGCATCGTCTACAACGCGGAGCAGCCGCCGGCGGCCGATGCCTTGTGGCAGCGCCTGCTCGCGCGCCTGGATGCGCGCGGCTTCGGCGAGCGCCAGCTGATGATCGAACCCGGCCGCTCGCTGGTGGGCAATGCAGGCGTCTGCCTGACCGAGGTGCTGTACCTGAAGCCCGGCGAGCAGAAGAACTTCTGCGTGATCGACGCGGCCATGAACGACCTGCCCCGGCCCGCGATGTACGAGGCGTTCCACCAGATCGTCCCGCTGCAGGCCACCACGGCCAAGCCGGTCACCTACGACGTGGTCGGCCCGGTGTGCGAGAGCGGCGACTGGATCGGCCGCGACCGCAAGCTCGCGGCGCAGCCCGGCGACCTGCTGGCGGTGCTGTCGGCCGGCGCCTATTGCATGAGCATGGCGAGCAACTACAACACCCGCGGCCGCGCGGCCGAAGTGCTGGTGGACGGCGCCACCGTGCACCTGATCCGCGAACGCGAGGATTTCGCCGACCAGGTGCGCAAGGAAAAGCTGCTGCCCTGAACGGGCGCCAGCCCGTTCCTACACGCGCGACTCCTGGCGCGCCACGCTGCGCGCAGTCCGCACGTCCCGCCCGGGCGGCGCCGGGCTGCGCGACGCGCGCTTCCTGAGCGCCTCCTTCACGCGCCATCCGAGCAGGACCGCGAGGATCGCCGCATACACCGCGACCTCGGCGAAGTTGTTCTTGCCCGCGCGCATCCAGAAGAAGTGCAGGATCCCCAGCAGGGCGATCGCATACACCAGCCGGTGCAGCGCCTGCCACCGCTTCGCGCCGAGCGCCTTCACCGCGCGGTTGAACGAGGTCGCGGCCAGCGGCGTGAGCAGCAGGAAGGCCGCGAAGCCCACCAGGATGAAGGGCCGCTTGGCGATGTCCTTGACGATCTCGGGCCAGTCGAAGCCCTGGTCGAACCAGCTGTACGACAGGAAGTGCAGCACGACGTAGAAGTACGTGAACAGGCCCAGCATGCGCCGGAATCTTTGCAGCGTGGGCAGCTTCAGGACCACGCGCGCCGGCGTGACGGCGAGCGTCAGGCACAGGAAGCGCAAGGTCCAGTCGCCGGTGGAGCGGATCAGGTGTTCCTGCGGGTTGGCCCCGAGGTTCTGCGTCGCCGCGGCGTAGAACAGCCAGGCGAACGGCAGCAGCGAGAGCACGAACACCAGCGGCTTGGCCGCCGGGTGCAGCAGCGCCTTGGCGGCCGACATCAGAAGTTCTTCTTCAGGTCCATGCCGGCATACAGCTGGCCGACTTGCGCTTCGTAGCCGTTGAACATCAACGTCTTCGTGCGCTTCGCGAACAGACCGCCGCCCTCGCCGATGCGGCGCTCCGTGGCCTGCGACCACCGCGGGTGGTCGACGTTCGGGTTCACGTTGGAATAGAAGCCGTACTCGTTGGCGGCGGCCTTGTTCCAGGCAGTCGGCGGCATGCGGTCTGTGACCCGGATCTTGACGATGCTCTTGGCGCTCTTGAAGCCGTACTTCCACGGCACGACGATGCGCACCGGTGCGCCGTTCTGGTTGGGAAGCACCTCGCCGTACATGCCGAAGCCCAGCAGCGTCAGCGGATGCATGGCTTCGTCCATGCGCAGGCCTTCTGTGTAGGGCCAATCCAGCACGCGCGATCCCACGAAGGGCATGGTCTTGGGGTCCGCGAGCGAGACGAACTCCACGAACTTCGCGTTGCCCAGCGGCTCGACCTTCTCGATCAGCCTGGCCAGCGAATAACCGACCCACGGAATGACCATGGACCAGCCCTCGACACAGCGCAGGCGGTAGATCCGCTCCTCCTGCGGCGCGAGTTTCACCAGGTCGTCGATCGCGAACTTCGCCGGCTTCTTCACCAGGCCCTCGACCTCCACGGTCCAGGGACGCGTCTTCAGCGTGTGCGCGTTCTCCGCCGGGTCGGCCTTGTCGGTGCCGAACTCGTAGAAGTTGTTGTAGCTGGTTGCGTCCTTGTACTCGGTCGGCTTCTCCATGGTCACCGCGCCGGGCACCGTGGAGCGCACCGCTGCGATGGGCTGCAGCTTGCCCGGATGCGTCACCTGCTGGGCGAAGGCCTCGCGTTGCGCCCAGCCCGCCAGGGCCGCGCCGGCCGCGCCGCCGGCCATCCACTTGAGCATCTGGCGCCGCTGTTCGTACACCGCGCGCGGCGTGATCTCGCTGGCGAGGGGGTGCTGGAAGCCATCGCGGCCGGTTCGGATCAGCATGGGTTCTCCTGGTTCGGGGTTTCGTGAAGGTCCCCGACTAGTACGAAGCGAAAGCCGCGCCGGTTACACCGGATCAGAGTTCGCCGTAACTATGTAGCCCGGACAGGAACATGTTCACGCCCAGGAAGGCAAAACTGGTGACCGCGAGCCCCACGAGGGCCCACCAGGCAGACACATTGCCGCGCAGCCCCTTCATCAGCCGCATGTGCAGCCAGGCCGCGTAGTTCAGCCAGACGATCAGCGCCCAGGTCTCCTTGGGGTCCCAGCTCCAGTAGCCGCCCCAGGCTTCCGCCGCCCACAGCGCGCCCAGCACCGTGGCGATGGTGAAGAAGGCGAAGCCCACGGCGATGGACTTGTACATGAGGTCGTCCAGCACTTCCAGCGGCGGCAGCTTCTCGGCGATGCGGCGGCGGGTGAACAGGATGCCGCCCACGATCAGCGCAGCGACCCCGAAGTACATCACCCAGTACGTGGTGCTGCCCTGCACGGACTTGCGGAACACGAGCGGCAGCACCGTCAGGAACACGCCGACGGCCCACAGCGGGGCCAGCCGGGTCCAGCGCACTTCCGTCGCGTGCTGCTTCACGAGATACGCGAAGGAGACCATCGCGGCCAGCGAGAAGGTGCCGTAGCCGATGAAGTTCGCCGGGACGTGCAGCTTCATCCACCAGCTCTTGAGCGCCGGCACCAGCGGCTGGATCTCCTGCGCCTCGCGCGCGAACGCGTACCAGAGCAGGAAGCCGACGGCGGCGCTCACCACCAGCATGACGAAGCCGCCCAGGGCGCGCGTGCCGTACTGCTCCTCGAAGTACAGGTAGAAGGCCGTGGTGAGCCAGCAGAAGAGGACGAACACCTCGTAGAGGTTGCTCACGGGGATGTGGCCGATGTCCGGGCCGAGGAGGTAGCTCTCGTACCAGCGCACCATCATTCCGATCAGGGCCATGCCCACGGCCGCCCAGGCCAGGCGCGAGCCGATGGCCTGCATGGCCGGCCCCTGCCCGCGCGCGAACGTGCCGATCCAGTAGAACACCGTGCTCATCACCATCAGAACGCTCATCCAGAGGATGGCCGACTGGCTGGAGAGGAAGTACTTCAGCCAGAAGACGCTGTCGGCGCGCGCCATGTCGCCCTGGTACGAAGCGATGGACAAGAGCGAGAAGCACGCGACCGTGAGCATGAGCACGCGCAGCGGCCGCCAGAACCAGCCCAGCCAGATGCCGGCCGGCATGGCCGCGAGCAGGATGCCCTTCTCGTACACGTCCATGTACTGGTGGTACTTGCCGAAGGCATACAAGCCGCCGGCGAGGACGAAGGCGGCGAACAGCCAGTCGAACCAGTTGCGCCGGGAGAAGTAGCCTTCGTCCAGCGTGATGGTGCGGCCTGCGGTAGTGGTGGCGGTGTTCATGTGCGGTCTCCCAAGAGCCGGTCCCGGAGCTTGTCGAATTCGCGGTCCACGTCCAGCAGCTTGCGGTTGGCGGACAGCGCCATGCGCGCCTGCGATCCCTCTTCGGCCGGGCTGAGCCAGACCCAGAGCCGACGCTCCCGAACATACAGCATGGCGAAAACCCCCAGGATCAGCAAGGCGCAGCCGAGGTAGACGATGTAGTGGCCGGGCGAGCGCGTCACCTGGAACACGCTGGCCTGCACCTGCTTGAAGTCCTGGAGTTCGAAGGCCATGGGCGCCGGGTAGGCGAACGCGTCGCTGAGGGCCAGCACGGACTGCGTGACGAAGGCCTGGGCGTGCTCGTCGCGCGGCAGCGGCGCCAGGCCCGCCTTCTCGCGGCTCAGCTCCATGAGTTCGAACAGCGCGCCGTTCAGGATGCGCACCAGCACCTCGCCGGCGCGCGGACGTTCGGCCTCCGGCACGTTGCCGTCGATGAATTCGGAGACCGCCTGCAGTCCGCCCACGGACTTGCCCGGTCCGCCCTCGGCGCCTGCGAACAGCGACAGCGCCCGCAAGGTCGAGGCCGTGAGCTGCTGGGCGAGTTCGGGCCGCGAAGGATCGGTCGCGAGCTTCGCATACGCGCGCACCGCGGCCTCGCGCATCGCCGGGTCGGCGAGCGCGGCGCGCAGGCGCAGGAAGCCGTCCATGCTGCCCTTGTCGTCGGCCGGGATCCGCATGTAGCGGAAGGTGTCGTCGGCGGCCTCGCGCATGCCGAGCAGGAACACCGGCGCGCCGTCGCCCAGGTCCACCGGCAACATGTAGTTGTGGAACTCGCGCGCCTGGCCCGACGCGTCGCGCAGCTTGTACGTGATGCTGGGGCCGACGTTGCGCAGCTTCTTCTTCGCATCGGGCTTGTTGGCCGCACCCAGGCGCGCGTCGAGCGCCGCCTTCAGGTCCACCTTGCGGACGTCCGTGCCGCTGCCCTCGTTGCCACCCAGGTTCTCCACGTTGATCACTCGCAGCGCCGTGTACTCCAGCGTCATCTTCTGCGCGCCGCCACCGGGCCCGCGCGTCAGCTCGGTGGATCCGCCGATCGTGCCCTGCACGTCGAAGCCATGGCCGCTGCCGTCCAGGGGCACCGCCTTCAGCGTGACGCTGGAGCCACCGTCGTCGAAGCTCGACTGGTAGATCTGCACGCCGCGATGGCTCACGGGATGGTTGACTTCCACGCGTGCGGGAAAGGATTCGCCGGTGTCGCGGTCGTGGATCACGATGTCGCTCGCGAACAGCTTGGGCATGCCCGCCGAGTAGTACTCCACGACGAACTTCTTCAGCTCGATGGAGAAGGGCAGCTCCTGCAGCAGGATGCCGTCGGACTGGTTCAGGACGGCCGTGGACGACGCCGTGCCCTCGGCCACCATCAGGTTGCCCCGGAACGCGGGGTTGGTGCTCGCGAGCCGGTGCTGCGCCGACACCTGCGAGATCAGGCCGCCGCCGTTGTAGGGCTGCTTGCCGCCCCACAGCATCTGCGCGCGCACGACCAGGTCGCCATCGAGCAGGCCGCCCAGGCACACCAGCACGATGGCGCTGTGCGCCGAGACATAGCCGATCTTGCCGAGCCCGCCCGTGCGCGCCGCGACCATCCAGCCATTGCTTCGCTGCTGCAGTCGCACCTTCCAGCCGCCCCGCGCCAGGGCCTGGCCGATCCGCTGCGCCTCGGTTTCCGGCGGGTCGGCCAGGCGCGCTTCGGCCCGGTGGTGGAACGCCAGCAGGGAGCCTTCGCGGATGTTCTCCTTGTACGTCTTCAGGTCCGCCAGGATCTTGGGCGCATTGCGCGCGATGCACAGCGAGGTGCTGACGACCAGGAACGCGAGGATCAGCAGGAACCACCAGGCGCTGTAGACGGCGTCGAGGTGGACCGCCAGGAACAGCTGGGCCCAGAACGGACCGAACTGGTTGACGTAGTTCGGCATCGGCTCGTGCTGCTTGAGCACGGTGCCGATGACCGACGCGATGCAGATCACCGTCAGCAGGGCGATCGCGAACCGCATCGACGAGAGGAGCTCGACCAGTTCCTGGGGCCGGCGCGGCGCGCGCTCGGCGGGCGGGTCGGCGGTGATGGTGCTCATGACTTCCGGACGAAAAAAGGCGGGCGCTCTAGGAGCTGCCCGCCCGTGATTGGTGCCGCCCCGCGGCGTTTAGTTCAACAGACGACTTGATCTAGCGCAAGCCGGCGACATAGTCGGCGACGGCACGGATCTCGCGGTCGTTGAGCTTGGCCGCGATCGCGGCCATCTGCGGGCTGTTCTTGCGGATGCCGTCGCGGAAGGCGACGAGCTGGCTGGCCACATAGTCGGCGTGCTGTCCGGCCAGGCGCGGGTACTGGGAGGGGATGCCGGCGCCGTTCGGGCTGTGGCAGCCGGCGCAGGCGGGCGCCTCGCGGTTCTGGATGCCGCCGCGGTAGATCTTCTCGCCCAGCGTGACCAGTTCCTTGTCCTTGGCGAAGCCGGGCTTGGCCTGCTGCGCACCGAGGTAGGCCGCGATGTTGCGCATGTCCTGGTCGGTGAGCTGGGCGGCGAAGCCCTGCATGATCGGGTTCTGGCGCCTGCCGGCCTTGAACTCCTCGAGCTGCTTGACGATGTATTCGGGATGCTGCTGCGAGAGCTTCGGGTTGGCGGGCGTGCCGGAGTTGCCGCCCGCGCCGTGGCAGGCCACGCACACTGTGCCGAACTTCGCCTCGCCCGCGGCGGGGTCGGGCTTGATGGCAGCGGTCTTGGGTGCCTCCGCGTTCGGCGCGGCTGGCGCAGGCGTGGCCGCCTGCGGGCCAGGCGCCGGCATCGAACTCGCAGCCTGCGGGGGCGCAGCCGAGAGCCCCGATGCGCCCGCGGCAGGCATGCTGGCTGCGGGCGCAGCGGCGGATGCGGCGGGCTGTTGGGCCCAGTTCG
The DNA here is from genome assembly GCF_016654015.1 of Ramlibacter ginsenosidimutans. Taxonomy (GTDB): domain Bacteria; phylum Pseudomonadota; class Gammaproteobacteria; order Burkholderiales; family Burkholderiaceae_C; genus Ramlibacter; species Ramlibacter ginsenosidimutans. Next base: position 223,306 of record NZ_JAEPWM010000001.1, read on the forward strand.
GGAGCGCGGACGCAGCGAGCACGGCGGCCAGCAGCAGGTAGGCAGGCGTCTTTTTCACGTTTCTTTCGTTATGAGGCGCAAAACCGCCGGATTCTACAATGCCGCACTCCGCCCTCTTCCGCCCCCCAATGACCTCCCCTCCGGCCCCGCGTGGCCCCGCCTCCCCTGCCCCGTCCCCGGAGGCCGCGCAAGCGGTGGCCTGGCTGCACACGGCCAGGTTCCTCACCACCGCTCCCCGCCTGGAGCACCTGCCGCCCCTGGACGTGCCGGAAATCGCCTTCGTCGGCCGCTCCAATGCCGGCAAGTCCACCTGCATCAACATGCTCACGCAGCAGAAGCGCCTGGCCTTCGCCTCGAAGACGCCGGGCCGCACGCAGGCGATCAACCTGTTCGCGCTGGGCAAGCAGGGGGCCACCGATGCGGTGCTCGCCGACCTGCCCGGCTACGGCTATGCCGCCGTGCCCAAGGCGGACAAGATCCGCTGGCAGCAGGTGATGGCCAATTACCTGGTCACCCGCGAGAGCCTCACCGGCGTCGTGATGCTGGTGGACCCGCGCCACGGCCTCACCGAGCTCGACGACATCCTGCTGGAAGTGATCCGCCCGCGCGTCGAGGCAGGCATGAAGTTCCTCGTGCTCCTCACCAAGGCGGACAAGCTGAACCGGTCGGATGCCAACAAGGCCTTGTCCATCGCGCGACTGCAAACGGCCGGCGGCGAGGTCAAACTGTTCTCGGCCCTGAAACGCCAGGGCGTGGAGGAGACCTCGCTCCTCCTGTGGCAGTGGGCCCATCCCGACGCGACCTGAGCGCCGGCCGCGCCGCTGCCGCCGCGGCCACGGAGGTTCCCGCATGAAGATCGAGACCTGGCAGCAGCCGCTGCCGCACGGCATCAACCTCAGCTGCCGCGGCGCCGGGGACCGCGGCCGCCCCGTCCTGCTGTTCCTGCACGGCTTCCCCGAAGCCGCATTCATCTGGGACGAGGTGCTGCTGCACTTCGCGCGCCCTGAGCACGGCGGCTACCGCTGCGTGGCGCCGAACCTGCGCGGCTACGAGCAGTCCTCGCAGCCCGCGGACGTCGCGGCCTACCGGCCCAAGCACCTGGTGCAGGACATCGCGGCGCTGGCGCAGATCGAAGGCGCGCCGCTCGCCTGCCTGGTCGCGCACGACTGGGGCGGCGCGGTCGCCTGGAACTTCGCCAACCAGCTGCCGCAGCTCACGCGCAAGCTGGCCATCGTCAACTCGCCGCACCCCGGCACTTTCCTGCGCGCGCTGCAGGAGAGCCCCAAGCAGCGCGAGGCGAGCGCGTACATGAATTTCCTGGCGCGTCCGGACGCGGAGCAGCTGCTGCGCGCGGACGGCTACCGCCGGCTGCTGGGATTCTTCACGAACTGGGGCCCCGCGCCCTGGCTGACCGAGGAAGTGAAGGCGCAGTACCGCGCGATCTGGGACGCGAGCCTCACCGGCGGCCTCAACTACTACCGCGCCTCACCGCTGCGTCCGCCGCGCGAGGGCGACCCCGCGGCGGCCGCCGTCACGCTGCCGCGCGAGATGCTCACCGTGGACCTGCCCACGCTCGTCATCTGGGGCATGCAGGACGCGGCGCTGCTGCCGGAACTGGTCGAGGGCCTGGAGGAATACGTCCCGCATCTCACGCTGGAAAGGGTGCCCGAGGCGTCGCACTGGATCATCCACGAGCAGCCCCAGCGCGTGATCGCCTCGCTCGAAGCCTTCCTGCGTCAGTAGACGCCCGGCTCGCCGGGCGGGCGCGTCTTGAAGCGCTTGTGCACCCAGTAGTACTGCGACGGCATCTCGTCGATGTACTCCTGCAGCCGGCGGTTCATCAACGCGGTGTCGGCCTCCGCATCGCGTGTCGGGAAGCCGGCCCAGGCTTCCATCACGCGCACCTCGTAGCCGGTCGGCGTGAGCCGCGTGATGAGGGGCACGACCTTGGCGCGGCCAAGCCGGGCAAAGCGCGACAGCGAAGGCACGGTCGCCGCCGGCACGCCGTAGAAGGGCACGAAGATCGAATCCTGCGCACCGAAGTTCATGTCCGGCAGCAGGTACAGCACGCCTCCTTCGCGCAGCACGGAGACGATGTCGCGCACGCCTTCGGAGCGGTTCATGGGACGCGAGTCGCCGAAGCGGTAGCGGCCCTTCAGCGCCCAGGCGTCGACCACGGGATTGCTCTGGCGCGTGTAGATGCCCACGAAGCGGCGGGCCACCTGCTGCGACAAGGCGGTGACGCCGGCGTCGAGTCCGACGAAGTGGGGGCAGAACACGATGGTGCCTTCGTGCCCGGCGAGCTCGCGCACGGCGCCCGTGAGCACCAGCCGCCGCAGCAGCACGTCCGGGTCGCCGTGCCACAGCCACGCGCGATCGAGGAAGGACTGCGCCACGTGGATGAAGACCTCGCGCGCGACCTGCCGGCGCTGCGCTTCGCTCCAGTGCGGAAAGCACAGGCGCAAGTTGACGTCGACCACCGTGCGGCGCGAGCGCACCACCAGGAACAGCAACACGCCGACGGCCCACCCGAGTCCGCGGATCCAGCGCAGCGGCAGCGGCGCGAGCGCGCGCATCAGGAGAATGCCCAGGCGGCTGATCATGCGGGCGCCTCGGTGCGCGGCTGCTTGTAGCGCGCGTAGCCCCAGAGGTATTGCTGCGCGCCGGCGCGCACGAGGCGTTCCATGGCGGCGTTCACCTGCGCCGCAGCCTGCACCGGATCCTCCGCGAGCGCGCCTTCCCAGGGCTGCAGGTGCACGACATAGCCGCGGCCGCGCGGCAGGCGCTCGCCCCAGGCCAGCAGCAGCGCCGCGCCGGTCTGCTGCGCGAGCCGGGCCGGCAAGGTCATGGTGTAGGCGTCGCGTCCGAAGAACGGCGCCCACACGCCGAGGCCGCGCGGCGGCACCTGGTCCGGCAACAGGCCGACCGCCTCGCCGGCCCGCAGCGCGCGCAGCATCTGGCGCACGCCGGCCAGCGTGGTGGGGACGGCTTGCATGTTGTCCCGCGTGCGCGAGTTCGCCACCAGCTCCCGCAGCCACGCCTTGCGCGCGGGGCGGTAGAGGACCGTGATGCGGCCGAAGCGGGCCGCATACGCCTGGGCCGTCACTTCGAAGCAGCCGAGGTGGGGCGTGAGGAAGACGATGCCGCGGCCCTGGGCCCGCAGCGCCTCGATGCGCTCGGCTCCGTCCCAGTGGATGGGGGCCGGCGCGCCGAACCAGAGCCGCGGCGTCTCCGCCAGCAGCTTGCCGGCCTCGGCGACGGCGCGGCGCACCTGCGCGAAGCCGTACCCCGCCTGCCGGGCGTTGTCGAGGAAGCGGCGCCGGTAGGTCGGGGAACACACGAAGGTGAGCCAGCCCAGCCCCGCGCCGGCAAAGTGCAACAGCGGCAAGGGCCATCGGGAAAACAGTTGGAAGAGCGGTTTCACGCGGTTTAGAATTCTGGCGTCGCCGAGTTATGGAACTACTTGCAGGGCGACGTTAAAGAATTCTGCTAAAGCGTTCGCCCAAGCTCCGGCAGAAGGCAACGCGCCTTCCCAAGCCAACCAACGGAGTTTATTCAAGTGGCGAACGATTTCCTCTTCACGTCCGAATCCGTGTCCGAAGGCCACCCCGACAAGGTGGCGGACCAGATCTCCGACGCCATCCTCGACGCGATCTTTACCCAGGACCCGCGCAGCCGCGTGGCCGCCGAGACGCTGACCAACACCGGCCTCGTGGTGCTGGCCGGCGAGATCACGACCAACGCGCACGTGGACTACATCCAGGTGGCGCGCGACACGATCAAGCGCATCGGCTACGACAACACCGAATACGGCATCGACTACAAGGGTTGCGCGGTGCTGGTCGGGTACGACAAGCAGTCGAACGACATCGCCCAGGGCGTGGACCACGCCTCCGACGACCACCTGAACACCGGCGCCGGCGACCAGGGCCTGATGTTCGGCTATGCCTGCGACGAGACGCCGGTGCTGATGCCCGCGCCGATCTACTACGCGCACCGCCTGGTGGAGCGCCAGGCGCAACTGCGCAAGGACGGCCGCCTGCCCTTCCTGCGCCCCGACGCCAAGAGCCAGGTGACGATGCGCTACGTGGACGGCAAGCCCCACAGCATCGACACGGTGGTGCTGTCGACGCAGCACAGCCCCGAGCAGAGCGACGGCAAGCACATGAAGCCCTCCTTCGTCGAGGCCGTGATCGAGGAGATCATCAAGCCCGTGCTGCCGAAGGAGTGGCTGAAGGACACGCGTTACCTGATCAACCCCACGGGCCGTTTCGTCATCGGCGGGCCGCAGGGCGACTGCGGTCTGACCGGCCGCAAGATCATCGTCGACACGTATGGCGGCGCCTGCCCCCATGGCGGCGGTGCCTTCTCCGGCAAGGACCCGTCCAAGGTAGACCGCTCTGCGGCCTACGCTGCGCGCTATGTGGCGAAAAACATCGTGGCCGCCGGCCTGGCGAAGCAGTGCCAGATCCAGGTGGCGTACGCGATCGGCGTGGCCAAGCCGATGAACGTGACGGTGTACACGGAAGGCACCGGCGTCATCCCCGACGACCAGATCGCCTCGCTGGTGCACGACCACTTCGACCTGCGCCCGAAGGGAATCATCCAGATGCTCGACCTGCTGCGCCCGATCTACCAGAAGACGGCCGCGTACGGCCACTTCGGCCGCGAAGAGCCGGAGTTCACCTGGGAGCGGACTGACAAGGCCGCGGCGCTGCGGGCGGCGGCGGGTCTGAAGTAATCATCAAACCCAGCAACCGGACGCAGAGGACGCAAAGGTTTCGCAGAGGACGCAAAAGAAAACCCTAGAAGGTTTTTTCTGCGCGCTTCTGACTTTTGCGACCTCTGCATCCGGTTGTCGGCTCCCGCATTCGGGACGCAAAGGTTCGCAGAGGACGCAGAAGAAATCCCTTAAAGGTTTTTTCTGCGTCCTTCCTGCTTTTGCGGCCTCTGCGTCCGGCTGTCCGCTCCCGCCTTCGGAAGTCCGCTTTACTGCGTGCTCGCCGTCGTCTGCAGGCCGTAGTCCTGGCGCTTGAGCGCCACGTAGGTGCTGCGGTCCATTTCGTGCAGCTGGCGCGGGTAGTGTTCTGTCGCGGCGAACCACTGGTTGATGCGCTTGTCCGTGCGCTGGGCCTGGGGCAGGTCCATCGTGTTCAGGTACGCGTCGATCGCGAGGTAATAGCGCATCGCATTGCGCTCCACCGCGCCCCGCACGCCGTTCGTGGTGAAGCCGACCTTGCTCGCGCCCGCGGTGGCCATGTAGGCGTTCATGGCGAAGCGACCCATGCCGCCGAAGCCGTAGCCGTAGTTCATGTGCATGAACGTGTGGCCGTTGTCCAGCGGCACCGCTTCCACGTTGACGCGGTAGTCGTGCGTGCTGAACGGACCCTGCGCCGCGTTCAGGCGCGTGTCGAGATAGTCGTCCGACGCGGCCACCGGAGAGAACCCGAAGTCGATCCGGTACGCCTGGTCGGCGGGCTGGTCCGGCTTGCGCGCGATCAGCACGGTGAGGTGATTGCCGCTGGCCTGGCAGCCCTTGGTGTTGAAGGGCAGCAGCATGATGTCGCACCAGGCCGCGGGATCCTGCAGCGCCTCCTTCACCTTGTCATAGGGGTGGTCCAGCACCGCATACACGTCGCCTTGCAGCGTGTTGCCGTGCTCGGCCGAGTCGATCACCATCGGCCGCCCGTACGAGTTGTGCTGCAGCTGCGGCTTGAGTTCCGTGTAGCGGCTGCGCAGGCTGCCGGCGTCGGCGTGCGCGGCGACGCTGGAGAGGGCCAGCAGGCTGGCGGCGGCCACGCCCGCAAGGCGGGCCAGCATGGGTGTCCGGATCATGCGTGTTTCCTGTGGGGGTCGGCTTCCTCGGTGTGCGAAGCCTCGGTGTTGTCGGTGCTGGTGCCGGTGGTCTCGGACTCTTCTTCCAGGAAGGCCTGGACATCGAGCTGGATGCCGCCCATGAACAGCGAATGCGGCGCCACCTCGTACAGGTAGCGACCGCGCGGATTGAGCACCAGCCGCATGCGCAGGCGCGGCGACTCGATGCCTTCCCACGCGCGGATCAGGCGCGTGCGGACCAGGTTGTCCCCGCACTGCAGCGACTTCAGCTTGTGGTAGTTGGTCGAGAGGTCGACCGCATCCAGGTACCACGCCGACTGCTTGTTGCGAGCCAGCAGGTTGGCGGAGAGGTCGATCTCGAGGGTGAGCAGGTTGCCTTCCACTTCCAGGAAGAGATTGCGGCCGAGGAGTCCGCCATTCGTCTCGCCGTACTTGTACGTGAGATGCAGGTGCGAGGGCGTCTTGCGCAGTGAGTATTTCATGGGGGTTCACCCGATGGGCACAGCGTGAGGGCGAGGCCGGCGCGCCCACGTAGGACGTTCTTGCGTCTCCCTGTGGGTGCGCTCAGCCACGTGCGCACCGCAGCGCCACGACCGACGTTTCCTACACGGGATGGCGTGCTTTGGCCCACGGCGCGGTTGGCCCATCGGCCCAAGATGGCAGTTATCCCCTCGAAACAGACAAAAGGAGCAAGCAATGGCTGCTGAAGAACGCGAAGACCGCGACATGAACCGCGACCCCATCACCGACGAACCGGGCGCGCACCCGATCGGCACCGGCATCGGCGCCACCGGCGGCGCCGTGGCGGGCGCGGCGGCAGGTTCCGTCGCGGGCCCCATCGGGGCGGCCGTGGGCGGCGTCATCGGTGCGGTGGTCGGCGGACTGGCCGGCAAGGCAGCGGGCGAGGCGGTGAACCCGACCGCGGAAGAAGCCTACTGGCGCGACAACTACAGCAAGGAGCCGTACTACGAGCAGGGCCGCAGCTTCGACGACTACAGTCCCGCGTACCGCCTGGGGCTGTCCGGCCGCGAACGCTACCCGGACCAGTGGACGGGCGTCGAACCGCGCCTCGCTTCCGAATGGGAAAGCCAGCGCGGCAGCTCCAGCCTCGACTGGGACCGTGCCCGGCCGGCCTCGCAGGCCGCGTGGACGCGCGCCGACACGCAGTACCGCAACTACCAGTCGCAGGGTGCCGGCACGCAGGCGCAGGGCGGCAACTACCAATCGCAGGGCAGCAACTACCAGTCCCAGGGCAGCAGCACGGCCGCCATGGGGACGGCCGGCGCGGTGGGCGCCATGCAGCAGGCGGGCAACAACGACGGTGACCGCGGCGACGTGGCCGACGTGCTGAAGGACCTGGTGGAATGCTGCAAGGACGGCGAGTACGGCTTCCGCGAATGCGCCGACCAGGCCAAGGACCAGAGCCTGAAGTCCACGTTCCTGCAACGCGCGGACGACTGCCGCCGGGGCGCCCAGGAGCTCAACGAGTGCCTGCGCCGCTACGGCAAGGACACCGAGGACAGCGGCAGCACGATGGGGGCCATGCACCGAGGCTGGGTCTCCATCAAGTCGAAGCTCACGACCTACGACGACAAGGCGGTGCTGGAAGAGGCCGAGCGCGGCGAGGACAACGCCAAGGCGCGCTACATGAAGGCCTTGCAGAAGAACCTGCCCGACGACGTGCGCCAGGTGGTGGAGCGCCAGTACCAGGGCGTGCAGCGCAACCATGACCAGGTGAAGATGCTGCGCGACCAGTTCCGCACCGCTTCCTGAACGGAGTACAACGAGGGGCTTCTGCCCCTCGTTTCTTGCCTGGATGGCCGACCGCAACGCCCTCAAGACCTACCGCGACAAGCGCGACTTCGACGCCACGCCGGAACCGGCGGAGGGCGGCGAAGCGAACGAGCACGCGCGCAGCTTCGTGGTCCAGAAGCACTGGGCCACGCGGCTGCACTACGACTTCCGCCTCGAGCTCGAGGGCACGATGAAGAGCTGGGCCGTTCCCAAGGGCCCGAGCTACGATCCGCACGACAAGCGCATGGCGATGCCCACCGAGGACCATCCCATCGCGTACAACCGCTTCGAAGGCACCATCCCGCGCGGCAACTACGGCGCGGGCAAGGTGATCATCTGGGACAAGGGCACCTGGATCCCGCTGGAAGACCCGCACAAGGGCTACCGCGACGGCAAGCTCAAGTTCGAACTGCGCGGGCACAAGCTGCATGGGCACTGGACGCTGGTTCGCATGAAGGGGCGGGGCAAGGGCCGCGAGGACCCGTGGCTGTTGATCAAGGAACGCGACGAGTTCGCGCGGCCGGTGGGCGAATTCAGCCTGGTCGACGAGATGCCCGATTCCGTGCAGGAGCTGGCGGACCGGCCCGCGGCCGTGGCAGCGCCGGGCGCAGACGCGGACGCGGACCCGCCTGCGACGCCGTCGGCTTCGGGGCCGCCCGAGGGGTCACGGCCGTCCGCCTTGCCGCAGACGCTGCAGCCGGAGCTCGCCGTGCTGGTGGACGAGCCGCCCCAGGATCCGGAGAACTGGGTGTTCGAGATCAAGTTCGACGGCTACCGCATGCTCGCGCGCGTCGAAGCCGGTGCGATCCGCCTGCTCACCCGCAACGGCAACGACTGGACCGATCGCCTGCCCGGCCTCGCCAAGGCGCTGCACAGCATGGAGTTGCCGGACGGCTGGTACGACGGCGAGATCATCATGCCGGGCCAGGACGTGCCGGCCGACTTCCAGGCCCTGCAGGGCGCGTTCGACAGCAAGCGCACCGACCAGATCGTCTATTACCTGTTCGACCTGCCCTACTGCGCCGGGCAGGACCTGCGCGACGTGCCGCTCGTGGAACGGCGCGCCGTGCTGCAGCGCATCTGCGAGCGCAAGCCGCACCCCAATGTGCGCTTCAGCGCGGTGTTCGACGTGCAGCCGCAGCAGATGCTGGAGTCCGCCTGCCGCCTCGGCCTGGAGGGCGTGATCGCGAAGCGGCGCGACTCGGCCTATGTCGGCCGGCGTTCCAGCGACTGGATCAAGCTCAAGTGCAAGCTGCGCCAGGAGTTCGTGATCGGCGGCTGGACCGACCCGAAGGGCTCGCGCACCGGCATCGGTTCGCTGCTGCTCGGGGTGCACGCGCAGGACGGCAAACTGCGCTACGCCGGCAACGTGGGCACGGGCTTCAACGAGGAGACGCTGCGCGCGCTGCGCAAGGCGCTCGACGCGCTGCCCGCGCCGCGCAAGCCGTTCGAAGCCGGCACCGGGCTGCCCCGCGATGCGCACTGGGTCCGGCCGGAGCTGGTCTGCGAGGTGTCGTTCGGCGAGTGGACGCGCGACGGCAAGATCCGCCACTCGGTGTTCCACGGCCTGCGCAGCGACAAGCCGGCCGCCGCGGTGGGCGAAGAGCCCGTGCTGCATGCGCCGCCCCTGGACCGTCCCGCGAGCACGGGGCGCAAGTCCGCGCCGCGCAAGAAGCCAACGCCAGCACCGGCACCCGCGGCCGCGCCGACGCCAGCCGCAGCCGCCGTCGCGAGCACGCTGCCGCCGACCTTGCGCATCAGCAATCCCGATCGCGTCGTGGATCCCTCCACCGGCATCACCAAGCTGGAGCTGGTGCGCTACTACGCGCTGGTGGCTCCGGTGATGATGCCGCACCTGGAGGACCGCCCCATCGCGATGGTGCGCGCGCCCGACGGCATCGAGGGCCAGCTGTTCTTCCAGAAGCACCTCGATCGCTACAAGATGGCCGGCGTGGTGCCGCTCGATCCCGCGATCTTCCCGGGTCACCCGCCGATGGTGAAGATCGCCGGCCCGGAAGGCATTCTCTCGGCCGCGCAGATGAACGTGGTGGAGATCCACACCTGGAACGGCGTGGTGAAGCACATCGACCAGCCCGACCGCATGACCTTCGACATCGACCCGGGCGAAGGCGTGAGCTGGGCGCAGATCCAGGAGGCTGCGCAACTGGTGCGCACCATGCTCGACGAGCTGGAGCTGCCCTGCTTCCTGAAGACCAGCGGCGGCAAGGGGCTGCACCTGGTAGTGCCGCTGAAGCCCCAGCGCGACTGGGACACGGTCAAGGACTTCTCGCAGGCCGTGGTGCAGCACCTCGCGCGCACGCTGCCCGACCGCTTCGTGGCCAAGAGCGGTGGGAAGAACCGCGTGGGCCGCATCTTCATCGACTACCTGCGCAACGGCTATGGCGCCACGACGGCGTGCGCGTGGTCGGCGCGCGCCCGGCCTGGGCTCGGCATCTCGGTGCCGGTGCTGTGGGACGAGTTGCCCGCCCTGAAGAGCGGCGCGCACTGGACCGTCGCCACGGCGCACAGCCGGCTCGACCAGGGCAACGCACCCTGGGCCGACTACGAGGCGAGCCGCACCACGCTGGCGGCGGCGATGAAGAAGCTGGGCTTCGAGCCCCGCTAGCAGCGCGCACGGCGCCGCCTGCTAGGGACGCGCGCTCCAGGCGAAGCGCAGCACGATGCGCTCGCCTTCGCGCGCGATTGGCACGCCCTCGGCCGCGGCCAGGGCTTCCAGGTCTTCCCACGCAATGGCTCGGTAATTGAGCTCGGCCGGCATGTGCGGCCGGTCCGCGGGCACCGCCTGGAAGCCGAACGTGATGCGCACTGCGTCGGCCTCCGCGGCGGCCTGCAAGGTGAGCTCCCCCGGGGCCGGGCGGCTGTCGGCCAGGTGCAGCAAGGCCGCGCTGAGCAACGTGCGCATGGCGGCGCGTCGCACAGTGCCGCCCGTTTCGGGCACTTCGTTGCGCAGCGCATAGCCACGGAAGCTCAGGCTGGTCGCGAGCAGCGCACAGCACTCGCGCACCGCGTCTCCGGGCGCCACCATCGCAGCGTCGTCGGGCGCGAGCCAGCCGATCACGTCGATGCAGGACGCGAGCGCCGCCTTGGCGAAGCCGTTGATCTTGCCCGCGCTCTCCTGCACCTGCGCGAGGTTCGGCTCCGCTGCGCGCAGCCTGCGGTCCATCACTTCGTAGATCATCCCGATCGGCTGCAGGTTGACGACCAGGTGGTGGCGCATCGAAGGCGCCAGCCGGCGCAGCAGTGCATAACGCGCCGCTTCGGCGGCCGGCGGCAGGAGAGCGGGTGTGCCCATGGGCCGGTTATAGCAGTCCTGGGCGGCGCGGTGAGACCTTGGTCCGATGGAAGCGCAGGGGCGGCCCGGGGAAGCTGGCGGCCGCGCAGTGGCCGACAGCTAGTCCACGTTCACGACCAGACGGCCGCTCACCTTGCCGCCAAGCAGGTCGTCCGCGGCGCGGATGGCCCGCTCCAGCGGCACGGCTTCGGCCATCGCACCGATCACCTCCGGCGCCAGGCTGCGCGCCAGGCGCTCCCAGACCGCGGCGCGCTTCGCCGCGGGATAGGAGACACTGTCGACACCCACGAGCGTGATACCGCGCAGGATGAACGGCGCGACCGTGGCGGGGAAGTCCATGCCCTGCGCAAGACCGCAGGCGGCGACCACACCCCCGTAACGCGTGGCCGCGCAAGCATTCGCGAGGGTGTGGCTGCCGACGCTGTCCACCACGCCCGCCCAACGCTCCTTGGCAAGAGGCCGTCCGGGCTGCGAGAATTGGTCGCGCTGCAGGATTTCGCCCGCCCCGAGTTGGCGCAGACGATCGCCCTCCGGCGCGCGACCCGTGACCGCGGCCACCTTGAAACCGGCGCTGGCGAGCAGTGCCACCGCGAACCCCCCGACGCCACCGCCGGCACCCGTGACCAGCACCTCGCCCGCATCGGGCGTGACGCCGTGCGCCTCGAGGGCCATCACGCACAGCATCGCGGTGAAGCCCGCGGTCCCGATGGACATGGCTGCGCGCGCATCGAGGCCTGGCGGCAAGCGCACCAGCTTGCCGCCGTCCACGCGCGCCATCTGCGCGAGACCGCCGAAGGTCGCTTCGCCATGGCCCCAGCCGGTGAGAACGACCTGGTCGCCCGGGCGCCAGGCACCGCTCGTGCAGCTCTCGACTTCACCCGCGAAATCGATACCGGGGATCATCGGGAACTTGCGGACCACGGGCGACTTGCCGGTGATGGCGAGGCCATCCTTGTAGTTGAGGGACGACCAGCGCACGCGCACCAGCGTGTCACCTTCGGGCAATGCCGCGGTGTCGATTTCCTTGAGGGTGGCCTCGGTTCGGCCAGCGGACTGCTCCAGCCAGATTGCCTTGAACAACATTGACTCCAGTACGGTGAAAAAGGAAAGAGGGAGAAACGGATCCACTGCAGCAAGCGGCGCTCGCCGGCGGCCCGCACTCGCGGATCGCCGTGCTGCAGGATCAGGGTGACGACATTGGCGAGCACGAGCCCTGACCTGGCTGCAGCGAGTCCTCTCCCAGGTTGCGGATGTCCGCGATGCCCAGCAGCGCGAGGTTGCGCTGGATCTCTGCCTGCAGGATGTCGATGACGCGGCCCACGCCACCCTGGCCCGCGATGGTCGCGCCATAAAGCATCGGCCGGCCCAGGAAGACGATGCGGGCGCCGAGCGCCACCGCCTTGAGGACGTCCGCGCCGCGGCGAAAGCCCCCGTCGATCATCAAGGGGAAGTCGGCCGGCACCGCGGCCTTGATGGCCGGCAGGGCGAGCAGCGGCGCCATCGCGCCATCGAGCTGGCGCCCGCCATGGTTGGAGACGATCACGCCATCGAGCTTGCGGGCCGCCGCCTCCCGTGCGTCCGCGGGATGGAGGATGCCTTTGACGACCAGCCGTCCGGGCCAGCGTTCCCGCAGCCAGCTCAGGTGCTCCCAGGTCAGCAGCTCGCGGCCGCCGCGAAAGCCTTGTGCCGGCTCCTCGGTGATCGGGGGGCCGATCTCTTCGTACAGGTTGGAGAAGCGCGGCACGCCGGATGTGAGCAGCGTGCGGGCGAGGACATCGACCAGCCAGCGTGGGTGCAGCATGCCGTCCCAGGCCAGCCTGGCACTGGGACGAAACGGAATCAGGAAGCCGTTGCGAAGGTTGTTCTCGCGGTTGCCCGCCACCGGCGTATCGCTGGTCACGACCAGCACGTCGATGGCGGCGCGTTCCAGCCGCTGCAGGATGCGGCCCAGGCGAGCGGTGTCGCCCGGGAAGTAGCCCTGGTACCAGATGCCGGGCGTTTCGCGCTGCAACTGCTCCATCGGCATGGTCGACGCGCCACTCAGGATGAAGGGCAGGTCCGCCGCCCGCGCCGCGCGCGCCAGAGCCAGTTCGCACTCATGGCGGCAGATCGCCGTGACGCCCATGGGCGCGACGCCGATCGGCGACGCGTAGCGCCGGCCCCAGAGCTCCACGGACTGCGAGATGCCGGCCACGCCGCTCAGGCCGCGCGGCCGGAACATCAATGCCTCGAAAGCCTCGCGGTTCGCCCGCAGCGACACGCTGTCTTCGGCGCCGCCGGCTACGAACGCATGGACGAGGCGCGGCAGGCGGCGGCGCGCCGCCCGCTCGAAATCCGCGACGCTGAGGAATCGGTCGAGGTTGATGGTCAGGCTCCCGCTCGCGTCGCGCTCATTGGGCGGTCACGCCGGCGGTCTTGACGATCTTCGCGTAGGTGGCGATCTCGGAGCGGATGAACTGCCCGAACTCCGCGCCGCTCGTTCCCGACGCATCGAGTCCCAGGGCCATGAGCCTCTCCTTCACGTCCGGCATGGCCAGGATGTGCTGCAGCTCCTGACTGAGCTTGGCGACGATGGGAGCCGGCGTGCTGGCGGGCGCCACCAGGCCGTACCAGGTGCCGGTCTCGAACCCGGGCAGCACGGTTTCGCTCAGCGTCGGCACGTCCGGGAAGGCGGCGGAACGCTGCTTCGACGACACGGCCAGCGCCTTCAGCTTGCCGGCTTTCACGTAGGGAAGGAGGGTGACCATGTTGTCGAACTGCGCGTCGACGACGCCGCCCAGGAGGTCCGTCGTCGCCGGCGCGCTGCCCTTGTACGGCACGTGCACGATGTTCACCTTCGCTTCGCTGCTCATGTACACGCCGCCCAGGTGCTGCGCCGTGCCGGTGCCGCCGTTGCCCAGCGTCACCTTGCCCGGATTCGCCTTCGCATACGCCATGAACTCGGCGATGTTGTGGACCGGCATCTTGGGATTGACCACCAACAGCAGCGGCGCCTTCACCAGCAGTGTGAGCGGAGCGAAGTCCTTGACCGGGTCGTAGGCGAGCTTCGGATAGATGGAGGGATTGACCGCCATGAACCCCGCCGCCGCCAGCGTCAGCGTGTAGCCGTCGCCGGCCGCCCTGGCACCCGCCTCGGCGCCGATGTTGCCGCCGGCGCCGGGCTTGTTGTCGATCACCACCGGCTGGCCCCACGCTTCCGTGAGTTTCTGGCCCACGATGCGCGCCAGCGTATCGGTGGCCCCGCCCGGCGAGAACGGCACGATGATGCGCAGCGGCCGGTTCGGATAGGCCGCTTGCGCCGATGCCGGCGCGTGCGCGAACGCGGTCGCGGCGAGCACGGCGGCGAGCAGCACGGACGCCCTGCGGCGGCCCTGGCGGGCAACGGAATGGGAAGTGGTGGTCATGTCTGTCTCCTTGTTGATTTATGGGAAAGGCGTGCCTGTCAGGCCACTGCGTAGCGGTCGACGAAGTCCTGGTTGATGGTGATGCCCAGGCCCGGCCGCTCGGGGATCTCCACCATGCCGTCCTTGACCGGGAACTTTTCCTGGGCGAGTTCGTGCAGCAGCGGATTGGCGCCCAGCGAGTACTCCAGGATCCAGCCGCCGGGCGACGCAGCCGCGACGTGCATGCCGGCCGCGAAGGCGAGGGCGCCGGTCCAGAGGTGCGGCGCCAGGCGCAGGTTCCAGGCGGCGGCGATCGCGCCGATGCGCATCGCCTCGGTGATGCCGCCGCAGATGGCCAGGTCGGGCTGGAAGATGTCGGCCGCGCGCAGCTCGGCGAGGTCGCGGAAGTCGAAGCGGTTGAACTCGCTCTCGCCGGCGGCGATGGGAATGCCGGTCGCCGCGCGCACTTCCGCCATGCCGCGCTTGTCGTCGGCCGTCACCGGTTCCTCGAACCACATCAGGTTGTCGTCTTCCACCAGGCGGCAGAAGCGCTTGGCCTCGGCCACGTTGTACGTGCCGTGCGCGTCGCAGGCGAGGCCGATGTCGGGGCCGAGCGCCTTGCGCGCCGCGTGCACCCGGCGCGCGGAGTGGATGGGATCGCCGTCGATGACGCCGACGCGCATCTTCACGGACTTGAATCCGCCCCGCTCTATGTAGCCGAGCAACTGCTCGCCGATGCGGTCGGCGTCGGCCCAGCCGCCGGAGGCGTAGGCCGGCATGTGCGTCGCCTTGCGGCCGCCGAGCAGGCGCCAGACCGGGGCGTCCAGGTGCTTGCCGACCAGGTCCCACAGGGCCATGTCGATGCCGCTGATGGCGGACACGGTGACGCCGCGGCGGCCCAGGATGGGGAACACGTGCCCTTGCGACAAGGCGTAGTGCCCGCGGCAGCCGCTGTACATCAGGTCCCACAGCCGGCTGGTGTCGCGCGGATCTTCCCCGACGAGGGCCGGGCCGAGCTTCTGGTTGATCAGCGCCACCAGCCCGTGGCTGTTGCCCTCGCTCCCCACTTCCTCCTTGGCTTCACCGTAGCCGACCAGCCCGCACTCGGACTCGATGCGCACCAGCACGCAGTCGAAGGAGGCAACGCGGCCGAAATCGGAGACGTGCTGCTGCGCGTAGGGAATGGGCACGTGCAGCCAGCGCGCCTCGACGGACTTGATCTTCATGCGTTCTCCAGGGATGCAAGGCGCGCGCGCACGGCCGCGGCGGCGTCGGTGTTGACGAAATGTTCGGGCAGTTGTCCCCGCAGCAGCGCCAGGGTCTGCCGCACGGCGATCTCGCCCATGCGGCGCATGCTGTCTTCGGTGATGCCGGCCAGGTGCGTCGAGAGGATGACGTTGGGCAGCGAGAACAGCGGCGAGGATGTGGGCAGCGGCTGCTGCTCGAACACGTCGAGCGCCGCCCCGGCGAGCCGTCCGTCCTGCAATGCGGCAGCGAGCGCGGCTTCATCCACCACCGGCCCGCGCGACACGTTCACCAGGAAGGCGCTGCGCTTCATGCGCGCGAGGCGATCGGCACTGAGCAGGCCGCGCGTGCTGTCGTTGAGGGGGCACGCCAGCACGACGACATCGGAGCGTGCCAGGAGTTCGTCCAGTCCGCTGGGCGTGACGAAAGCCGGCATGGGCGCGGTGCTGCGGCGCAGGCCGAGCACGTTCATGCGCAGGCCGTCGGCGCAGATGCGCGCCACTTCCAGGCCGATGGCTCCGAGGCCGACGATGCCCACGGTGCGACCCCTCGCCTCGATGCTGTCGTCCGCCAGCGCGCGCGCGGGGCTCCAGCCCTGCGTACGCAGCGTCTTGTCGATGCGGTTCAGCCGGTGGGTCAAGGCGAGCATCTGGCCGACGACGTATTCGGCGACCGAGACGGCATTCGTCCCCGGCACGTTGGCCACCGCGATGCCCAGCTCCGATGCGGCTTCCACCGGGATCATGTCCACGCCCGCGCCATGGCGCACTACACCGCGCAGGCGGGGCGCGCCGGCCATCGCCGCGGCCGGCAGCGGGGCCCGCACGATGATGACCTCGGCCTCCGCCGCGCAGCGGATCAGCGCGTCCGCATCGGTGGCCGGCGCCACGCGCACTTCCGCGTGCGCGGCGAGCAGCGCGTGCGGCTCAGGGCGGATGGCATTGGTCAGCATCACCACGGGCCGCTTGCCATGGCCCGTCATTGCGTGGCTCCGGTGAGTTCGCGCCGGATCACCTTGCCCGACGCCGTCTTGGGCAGGTGCGGGCGGAACTCGATGCGACGCGGCACCTTGTAGGTGGACATGTTGTCCCGGCACCAGGCGATCAGCGCTTCCTCGGTCAGCGCGCCGGCAGCGCCGGCCTTCAGCACGACGAAGGCGTGGACGACCTCGCCCTTCGTCGCGTCGCTCACGCCAGCGGCGGCCACCTGTTCGACCTGCGGGTGCTTCATGAGGATCGCCTCGACGTCCTCGGGGAAGACGCTGTAGCCGGAAACCTTGATCAGCTCCTTGATGCGCCCCAGCCAGGTGAGATAACCATCCGCGTCCAGCGTGCCGATGTCGCCGGTGTGCACCCAACCGTCGCGCAATGTCTCCAGGGTCTTTTCGGGCTGCCGCCAGTAGCCGCGGAAATTCCCCGGGCTGCGCAGGAGGATCTCGCCCTGCGCACCGGGCGGCTGCTCACGGCCGCTGGCGGGGTCCACGATCCGGCAATCGACACCCGGCACGATCTTGCCGGCGGCGCCCCAGCGCACGGCGTCGCGCGGCATCATGGCGTCGAAGGTGTGCGTCTCGGTCAGGCCGTAGCCGGACTCGCTCACCTCGCAGCCGCCGCTGAACGCGGCCCAGTCGCGCGACATCTGCGGCGTCGCGCGGACGCCGAAGCTGGTCGCCGTCGTGATGCGCAGCGAGGAGAGGTCGAAGCGGCGCGCCGTCTCGAGCTTCATCGCCGCCACCAGCATGGGGGCGATGCTTTTCCAGTAGGTCACGCGGTGGCGCTCGATCGACGCCAGCGCCGAGAGCGCGTCGAACCGGTAGTGCAGCACCAGCGTGCCGCCCGAGAACAGCGGCATGTCGAAGCCGCAGAGCATCCCGGAGATGTGGTACAGCGGCGGGATAGCCAGATGCACGTCGCCGGCGGTGATGCCCATGAAGCGGACGCTGCCGGCGGTCTTGAACAGCACGTTGCCGTGGGTCAGCATCGCGCCCTTGGGCCGGCCGGTCGTCCCGGAGGTGTAGATCAGCATCGCGACGTCGTCGCTCCCGATCGCGGGCGGGGCGGGGCGCGGCAGGGCGTCGGCAGCGGCGATGCGCGCGAGGAAATCCATTTTGCCGTCGGCGATGCCGCGCGCCGTGCGCATCTCGTCGGGCACGGGGTAAGTGGGCGCGGGCGGCAGCAGGTCCTGGTAGTGCACCAGCAGCACGTCGCCGATGGGAGCCTGTGCCCGGACGGATTCGACGACCGGGGAGAGGACGTCGGCGGCAATGACCACCTTGGGTTCCAGGTCGCCGAGCTGGTAGGCCAGTTCGTGCGACTTGAAGAGGGGGCTGCAGGGGCAGGCGATCGCCCCGAGCTTCTGGATGCCGAAGTGGGCAATGATGTACTGCGGGCAGTTCTGCATGAAGAGCGCCACGCGGTCGCCCGCTTGCACGCCCATGTCCGCCAGCACCGCGGCGCAGCCGTCGATCAGCCGGGCCAGTTCGCCGTAGCCGATCTCGCGGCCGTACCAGACGATCGCCGTCTTGTCCGGCGTAGCGCGCGCGTGCGCCGCAATGACGTCGTGCAGCGGCTGCGACATCACCGGTTTCCCTTCAGGCGGGCCGCGAGCACGCGCTGCGGCTCCCCCGCGGCGTAGCACTCGGCCTGGTAGCGCGCCCCAGCGGCGCAGGCGGCGTCGAAGCCGGCCTGCGTCATCTCGCGGAAGTGCTGCTTGGTCAGGCGAAAAGCGGTCGGCGGAAGCGCGGCCAGCGCGCGCGCTATCGCTCGCGCCCGCGGCAGCACTTCGGCCTCGTCCACCAGATGCTGGATCACGCCCAACGCGTGCGCCTGCTCCGCGCCGATCAGGTCGCCACCCAGGGACAGCTCGATGTTCTTCGACAGTCCGAGGTGCAACGTCATCAGGTAGGAGCCGACGATGCTGGCGATGCCCGCCTTGACTTCAGGCTGTCCGACCTTCACGGCCGGGTGCGCCACGCGGATGTCCGCGCAGAGGGCAAGTTGCCAGCCGGCCCCAGCGGCGGCGCCGTTGATGGCCGCGACGCAGGGCTTGTCGAGATCGCGCAGGGACTGGTACATGGCGCGCTGGTCCGCCTGCCAGGCAGCCACCTCGTGGACCTGCATGGCGGCAGCTTCCCGCAGGTCCTGGCCGGCGCAGAAGCTGCGTCCCTGGCCGGTGAGCACGATCGCGCGGACGGCCCCGGACCGGTTGAGGGCCCGCAGCGCCTCGGTGAGGTCCGCGCGCAGGGCGCCGTTGACGGCATTGCTGGCTTCCGGGCGGTTCAGCGTGACGGTGGCGACATCCTCGTGGATGCTCGTGATGACGGTGGTACCCAATTCAACCCCTGGCCGGCGGCGCTATGCAGGGGGCCAGTGTAGGAAGCGGCGGCCACATCGAGAAGTGCGACACTTCGGATTTCAGATTTCCACAAATTCGAATTCCGGAGCTTCATGGACCTGCGCAAATGGCATTGCTTCTGCATGGCGGCCGACCTGGGCAGCCTCTCGCGGGCCGCGCAGGTCCTGGAACTGGCGCAGTCGGCGCTCAGCCGGCAGATCACGCTGCTGGAGGCGGAGTGCGGCGGGCCCTTGTTCCACCGCACCGGGCGGGGCGTGGTCCTGACGGAACTCGGAAGGATGGTGCAGCCGCGGGCGCGCTCGCTGCTGGAGCAATCCGCTCGCCTCGCGGACGACATCCGCGAATCGGCAGGCGTGCCCTCCGGGGTGGTGAAGCTGGGGGTGCTGCCATCGACCGCGGGCGTTCTCGTCAGCACGGTGTTCGAGCACCTGCGCGGCCGGTTTCCAGGGATCCGGCTGCACGTCACCGAGGCGTTCACGGGTCAGCTCGATGAGTACCGCAACGCCGGGCGCATCGACGTCTCGGTCGTCAACCGCTACGGTCCACTGGAGCGGCTGGAGGAGCCGCTCGGAACCTTCGACAACTACCTGGTGGGTCCGGCAGGCGACGCCGTGACGTCCCAGGAAACCATCGACTTCAAGAAGCTCAGCGGCCTGCCACTCGTGCTGCCGGGCCTGCCGAGCGGCCTGCGCGTGCGCCTGGAGCAGAACGGCCGGAAGGCCGGCATCTCCCTGAACATCGCGCTCGAGGTCGAGGCATTGAACGTGATGAAGGAAGTCGTCGCCCGCAGCAAGATCTACACGGTGCTGCCGTATTACGCCGTGGCGCAGGAGGTCCAGGGCGGCTCGCTGTCGGTCGCGCGGATCGTCAGGCCGGTGATGCCGCGCGTGATGTGCCTCGGAGTGACGTCGGCCCGGCCGCTGAGCCTCGCGGGCAAGGAGGTGGTGGCCGCAATCCGCGCCACGAGCCAGGACCTGATCGCGCAGGGGATCTGGGCGCGGTCGTGCGGCGAAGCTGCTTGAGCGTCGGGCCGCTGCCCGCAGCGGCCGGGCGCCCCCGGCATGGCCGCCCATGAACCTCTTGACTCTCCACAGCTAGCGCAGCCTCGCGAGCACCCGGTCCACCATCACACCGCTCTGGCCCAGGTAGTTGTCGGGGTCGCAGAAGCGCTCAGCGCCGCGCGGTCCACGTGCTTGCGGATCTCCGGGTGCGCGGCCAGCAACTCGATCAGCGGACGCTGCTCGGTCACGGCCTGCCGGCACAGGTCGGGCAAGCTGAGCATGGACGTCGAGCTGATGATGCAGACGGAGGCTGGCGCACGCGATGCGGGCACGCCGCCTGTGGTGCGCCTGCCTCGTGACGTGTGTCGGGCCGCAACAGGGCGGCACAAGTCGCGCCTTTCGGGGCCGCCAATCGACCGTTCACGCCGCACGCGCCCGTTTCCGTAACGCTTCGACACCCGCGCACTCGCCAGGCTCTACACCATCGCGCGTGTCTTTCACCACGAGGAACCCGATGGACAAGAAGTTGATGAACCGCGGCATTCGTCGCTGGATGCTGGCGCTGACCGGTGTCGGCGCGGCGGTGCTGCTGGCCGCCTGCGGTGGCGGGGGGAGCAGCAGCAGCGGGCCCACCCCGATGGGCGCACTGCAGATGTCGGTGACCGATGCACCTGCGTGCTATGACCACGTGATCGTCAACGTCGCCAAGCTGCGGGTGCACATGAGCGACGACACGAAGACGGGCGATGGGGACCCCGAGTGGCGCGACATCGTCCCCGCGAATGCGCCGGTGCAGATCGACCTGGTGAACCTCACCAACGGCGAGCTCAAGGACCTGGGCAACGCCAGCATCCCGGCCGGAACCTATCGGCAGATCCGGCTGGTGCTCGCCAGCACGGGCAACACCGTCACGCCGGTGGGCGGCACAGCGCAGCCCCTGACCACGCCGAGCGGCCAGGAGAGCGGCCTGAAGATCAAGGCAGACTTCAGCGTGCTCGCCGACCAGGTCAATGACGTGCTGATGGACTTCGATGCCTGCAAGTCCATCGTGCTGACGGGCAGCGGCAAGTACCTGCTCAAGCCGGTGGTGCGCCTGGGCGCGAAGCCCGCGGGTGCGATCCAGGGCTTCGTCACCGGCACGGTGACGTCCAGCACCGTGAACGGCACGACCACCACCACGACGACTGGCACGCTGCGCAGCATCAGCGTGTCCGCCCAGCAGAACGGCACCGTGGTCCGCTCCACGATCCCGGATCCGACCGGCAAGTTCCTGCTGTCCTACCTGCCGGCCGGCACGTACACGGTCGTGGTCACCGGCAGCGGCGTCACCACCTCCGGTACGCTCGACACCACGCGAGGCGCCGCCACGCGGGTGATCGACAGCGTGCCGGTGGCGGCTTCGACGGTGAGCCTGAATACGAGCACCACCTCGCTCGTGCTCAGCCCGTCGGCTATGAGTACGGTGACTGGCACCATCACCGCCACCACGAAGGGCGGCAACGACGACCTCGGCGACGATGCCAGGGTCTCGGCGATGCAGACGGTGGGCACGCGCCTGGTGGAAGTGAACGGGACGCGCCAGGACGACGACAAGCAGCAGTACAAGCTGAGCCTGCCGCTGGCCGCGCCCGAACTGCAGCTGTTCTCCGCGTCCGGGCTGCCCGCCCCGACCGCGGACAGCGCCAACGCGGCGAAGTACACCATCCGCGCGTGGGGCCCCGGCCTCGCGACCAAGGAAACCCCCACGGACCTGAGCGCCGGGCCGCAGGTGGTCAACTTCAGCTACTGACGCGCGGCTTCCCGCGCAAGAAGGGCCTGCCGGCTGGCAGGCCCTTTTTCATTGGGCGCCTGCGGTTTCCCGCCAGCGCCGGCCGGCCCGGACTACGCCTTCTTCGTCCAGGCGCTGCACCAGCCCTCGCCCGCCACCAGCTTGCCCGCGAACAGGGTGCAGGGCGCTGCCGCATCGGTGGCCTTGCCCTGGTACAGCTGGCAGCCCGAGCACTTCTGGTCGACCGAGTGCTTCGGGAACTTGGCCTTGTCGGCGCGCTTGGTGTCCTCCACGTAGCCCAGCGCCACGGCTTGCGGGTCCTTTTCGCTGACCTTGGCGGGCTGCGCGTGGGCAGCCCAGGCGCCCAGCGCGGAGCCCGCAGCCGCAACCTGGAGCATGAACACGCGACGATTTCCATTCATGGGAGTTCTCCTTGCAATCGAAGCAGGAATGCTAACGCGCGCAGGCTGCGGATCCGGGCGCATGCGGCGCGGGCACTTGCGCCGCGTCAAAGCAATGTCACTCGACGGATCATCGCGTTCGCAAGCTGCCGCGGCTGCGGACTTCAGGCGTCTTCGGCGCGGGCGGCGTGCGAGCGTCGCAACCACGTGTGTCGAGTGCAAGCACAGGTCGGCGCGCCGGTCAATCGGTGCAACGGCGCTGTTGCGGGGATGCGCGGCAGGCGCCAGGCTAGCCGTCCCCCCTTGCACAACCGCTTTCTATTTGTAAACTCGGTCAAGGCCGGGCTGCCTCCCCTCGCCCGGCGACCACCGGATCACCCATGTTCAACTGGTCCCCCCTTTTCGGCCGCAGTGCAGCCCGCCCCCACCCGCGCCGCACGGCTGCAGTGATGAAGCGGCTTCGTACGGAATACGGCGCCCTCGCCGCGAGGCACCTCCAGCAGATCGGCATCCCCCCGGACTGCGTCGACCTCGACGTGGGCATCACGTCGCACGGCGACGGACGCACCGTGTGCAACGTGAAGATCCGCGTGATCCGCTGGGACCGCAACACGGGCATCCGCCTGCTGGTCAGCCTGCCGGCGCTGGAAGCCCGGATGCGCAAGGCCGTCGCGAACAGCTCGCTCGCCAGCGCCAGTGATTTCGGCGGCATCTGGGTGCATGCCTCGTCCCAGCTGCCGGCGGTGGAGGTCGAACGCGATTCGGAGTGGGCCATCTCCGAACTGCAGGCCTTCGAGACGCAATCGGCAACGGCGGCCGACCGGCTGCGGCGCGAGATGCGCGCGCCGGCCCGGGCTGCGGCCTGAGTCCCGACACGCATCGGTTTCACTCCCTCCCCTTTGCGATCCGCCGATCCCGAGACTTGAAGATGTAAGGATGGACCCCGTCCGGCCCTGGCCGCCCACCTGAGGAGCCCCGCATGTCCGAGTTCACGCACGTCGCCGAGGTCCTTGCCCACTGGGAAGCACGGCGCCCCGACGCCCTCGCCCTGCGTTATGCCGGCGTCGACCGGAGCTGGGCGCAACTCGCGCAACGCGTGCGCCGCAACGCCGCGGCCCAGCGCGCGGCAGGCCTGCAGCCGGGAGACCGCATCGCGGTGCTGGACCTGAACCACCCTTCCTGCCTCGAGCTGACCCTCGCCTGCGCCCAGGCGGGCACCGCCAACGCCGTGGTCAACTTCCGGCTCGCGCCCGCCGAGATCGCCTACGTGATCAACGACGCGAAGGTGCGGGTCCTGTTCGTCGGGCCCGAATTCGCGGCAGCCGTCGAAGCGCTGCGCCCCACCCTTCCCACGCTCGAGCGGGTGATCCGTGTCGGCGGCCCCGACGACGAGTACGAAGGCTGGCTGGCCGCAAGCGAACCCGACCCGGCGATCTACCCCGCAGCACCGGACCATTGCTTCCTGCAGCTGTACACGTCGGGGACCACGGGCTTTCCGAAGGGCGCGATGCTCACGCACCGCGGCATGCTCGCGCATTCGCGCAACCTGGCCGCCACGCAGGACTACGGACCGGATTCGCGGGTGCAGGTCGCCATGCCCTTGTTCCACGTCGGCGGCACGAGCACGGCACTGGTGGCGCTGACCTCGGGCGCGAGTGTCTTCCTGATGCGCACACCGGACCCGGCGGCCGCGCTGGCGATGCTGGAGTCCGAGCGCATCACGCACACCTTCTACGTGCCGGCGCTGATGGCGGTCATGAACGACGTGCCCGGTGCCGGAGCACGCGACTATTCGAGCCTGCAGGCGCTTTGCTACGGCGCGTCGCCCATGCCCATGCCGGTGCTGCGCAGGGCGCTGGCGATGTTTCCCGGCGTGCTGTACCAGGTGTACGGAATGACGGAGCAGTCCGGCGCCGTGAGCCTGCTGCCGCCCGCGGACCACGCCGATCCGGCGGTCGCCCATCGCCTGCTGTCCGCCGGCAAGCCGATCACCGGCGTCGAGATCGAGATCCGCGCTCCCGCGACGGGCGAGCGCGTGCCGACCGGCCAGCCGGGCGAGCTCTGGGTGCGCAGCGAGCAACGCATGGGCGGCTACTGGGGCAAGCCGGAAGCGACCGCGGCGGCCTTCACGCCGGACGGCTGGCTGCGCTCCGGTGACGGCGGGCACATGGACGCCGACGGCTACATCTACATCACGGACCGCATCAAGGACCTGATCATCAGCGGCGGCGAGAACATCTACCCCGCCGAGATCGAGCGTGTGCTGGCCGAGCACCCCGCCATCCTGGACGTCGCCGTCATCGGGGTGCCGGACGAGCGTTGGGGCGAAGTGCCCAAGGCGGTCGTGGTCGCGCGACCGGGCGCAAGCATCGACGCACACGAGGTGGTGGCGTGGTGCCGCGAGCGCATCGCCGCGTTCAAGTGCCCCAAGACCATCGACGTGGTCGCAGCACTCCCGCGCAATCCCACGGGCAAGATCCTGAAGAAGGACTTGCGCAAGCCCTACTGGGAAGGGCGCGAGCGGCAGGTCGTGTAAGCGGAAGCTCGCACAGCCCGGTGCTGCTCGCCGGAGCAGGCATGATGGCGGCAAAGGACGTGCCGCCGAATGACCGTATCCAGCGCCATCCCCGCCTACACCCGCATCGACCAGCTGCTGCCCTACGGACAGGAGCTGGTGGCCATCCGGCGCCACCTGCACCAGCACCCCGAGCTCGCCTTCGCGGAACACGGCACCTCGGACTTCGTGGCAGGCAAGCTCCAGGAGTGGGGCTACGAAGTCACCCGCGGCATCGCCGGCACCGGCCTGGTGGGCAGCTTGCGCGTGGGACAGGGAGCGCGTCGCCTGGGGCTGCGTGCCGACATGGACGCATTGCCCATCCAGGAAGCCACCGGCGCAGCGCACGCCAGCCAGGCACCCGGCCGCATGCACGCCTGCGGGCACGACGGGCACATGACGATGCTGCTGGGTGCCGCCAAGTACCTGGCGCGGCACCGCAGCTTCTCCGGAACGCTGCACCTGGTCTTCCAGCCGGCGGAGGAGCGCGGCTTCGACAGCGGCGGCAAGGCGATGGTGGAGGCGGGCCTGTTCGAGCGCTTTCCGTGCGATGTGATCTACGCGATGCACAACCATCCTGGCCTGCCGCAGGGGCGGTTCGCGATGCGCAGCGGCCCCTTCACCGCAGCGGGTGACCGCGTCTTCGTGAAGATCGTCGGCGTCGGCGGCCATGCGGCACGCCCGCACCTGGCGAAGGATCCATTGGTGGCCGCGGCCGCCATCGTCACCGGCCTGCAGACCGTGGTGGCGCGCAACGTGGACCCGGCCGAGTCGGCCGTCGTCACGGTCGGTCGCCTGCGCTCAGGCGATGCGCTGAACGTGATCCCGGGCGAGGCCGACATCGGCATCAGCGTCCGCTCGTACTCGCCGCAGGTGCGCGCGCTGCTGAAGGAGCGCATCACCGCGCTGATCTCCGGCATCGCCGAGGCCCACGGCACGCAGGCGCAGATCGATTACATCGAGGGCTATCCCGTGGTGGTCAACGCGCCGGAAGCCGTTGCGCTCGCGGCCGAAGTGGCGAGGGACCTCGTCGGGCCCGACGCGGTGGACGTGAACTTCCCGCCCTCGATGGGCAGTGAAGACTTCGCCTACATGCTGCAACGCTGTCCTGGCGCGCTCGTGCGCATCGGCAACGGGCCGTCCGAGGGCGGACGCGGCCTGCACAACGCGCACTACGACTTCGACGATCGCAACCTGCCCTACGGTGCGGCGTTCTGGAGCCAGCTGGCGGAGCGGTTCCTGCGCGAATAGCCCGCGGCTTCAGAAGACGTCGATGCGGTGGTCCTCGCCTTCCCAGCTGCCGCTGTCCAACCAGAAGCAGGTGAAGTCGATCCGCATTCCGGCCGCCAGGCTGCTCGCCGGCAGCGCCAGCACGTGCTGGCCGAGTCCGTTTTCGGCGGTGTCGCTGTCGGTCACTCCCTGCCAGCCGTTCATGCCGTAGTGCACCCGCGCTGCGCGCGGCAGGCAAAGCCACAGCGCCTGTCCGGCGCGCATCTGCGAGATCGGAGCGCGCGGGGACCACAGCGCTTCGGCAGGCGCGGGGCGGCGCCCGCCATAACGCCGCCACAGGGCCTCGGGACGATCGAACGGACGCCCCAGGCCGCGGCTCGCGGCGAGTTTGACGAATTCCGCATGGGCCCACACGAGCGGCATCGCCGAACCGGTGGGCTTGCCCAGCGCCAGCCAGGGACGCGGTGAGGTCGGCTCGTCCCAGACCTGCTCGGGAATGAGCCCGCAGCGCCCGACCATCGAAGCCATGGCCTGCAGGTAAGGCAGTGGATCGTGTCCCGCAGCGAGCTCGTAGTGCCCCCGCTCACCGCTCAGGAGCGGCCAGGCGCGCCCGCGGCCGGCGCCGTCGAAGGGGCTGCCGTCGTCGTGTTCGCCATAACCGTCGCCGACGTAGCGATGCCATGCCGGACCGGCCGGCGTCTCCACCCGCAGCAGCGCGTCGGCCACCTTGAGCGTGTCGACCACCAGCGGATCGCCTGGGTCGCGCAAGCCCATGCGCACCAGGTGGAGGAAGTCGGTCGCCACCTGGTCCTCGGCCGGCAGGCCGGGATCCCGGATCTGGTTCTTGATGGCCAGCACCCGCTCGAGATGGCGCAGGCCGTCGGTGTCCACCGGCGGCGCGATGCGCACGTAGTAGCCGGCGACACCATGGGCGCGAGCGAGTGCCGTGTCCTGCACCGCGGTCCACTCTTCGATGCGCGAATTCCAGTCGTCGGCGATCCGCAGCGCCCAGCTGCTGGCGGGCTCGGCCAGCCACGGCGCGCCGCAGACGAACGCGGCGATGCACGTTGCGAGCGTGAATGCATTGATCCCGGCGTCCTCTTCCCAGCGGTCCTGCTGCGAGGCGGGGCCGTTGCTGGCGATGAAGGCGAGCGCGCGCTGGATCATGGCGGCCACCTCGATGCCGTCCAGCGCGTCGCGCTCGGCCAGGGCGGCGGCCAGCAGCACCGGGAACGCCGCTTCGTCGAGCTGGCAACCCTGCCAGAAGGGCTTGCCGCCCAGCCACTGGTTCTGCGACCAGTTGCCGGCGGCGAGCTGGGTGGCCACCAGGTAGCGCAGGACGTCGCGTGCTTCCGGCACCGCACCCAGCGCCAGCAGCGCGCCGGCGCTTTCGACCAGGTCGCGCGGCCACACCAGGTGGTAGCCGCCGATGTTGTCGTTGCTGTTGCCCCAGGGCACGCTCAGGCTCGCGACCATCGCGCCCACGAAGTTCTTGTCCTGGTGCACCCGCAGCACCATCGCCGAAGTCGCCAGTTGTTCGGCGAGCGCGGGCGGCAGTCCCGCCGGCTGTTGCACCTGCTGGTGCCACGCCTGCCAGGCGCCGACGTGGGCGGCCCACGCGGCATCGAAAGGTTGGCACAAGGCGGCCACCGCCAGCGTGGCGGCGGATTCGCGGCTGGCCGCCAGCCCGAGCGCGAGCGTCGCCGCACGCGGCAGCGCACCGATCAACGCCACGGTCCCCGGCCCCGCCGTGTCGAACTCCCACGTGAGCCGGCCATGGCGGTCGAAGTCCTGCCAGCCATCGCTGGCGCCGACGTAGCCGGCGCTCGCGGCGCCCCATGCATCGCACTGGCTGCGATCGACTGCGGCGAGGGCCAGCCCGAACGGGCCCTGCTCGGCCCACAACATGCGCCGGCCGCCATGCGTGCCGACCTCCGCGAGATTGTCGTACCCGGTGCCACCGAGGTGCGGCGCGAGCAGCGCGTACGGACGCAGCGTGTCATCGCCCTGCAACGACACGTCGATCAGGAGCACCTCGCGCTGCGGATCCGGCGCGATCCGCAAACGCAGTTCGAAGCGCGGGTGCGCATGGACGATCTCGATCGCCGGCACGCCCACCTGCGGCACGAGGGTGCGGTACGACTCCAGGCGCTTGACCTCGACCCAGAAGCCCTGCCCATCGGCGACGATGAAGCCGAGGTCGCGGATCTGGGGCAGGTCGATGCGTGGGGAGTAGACCTCGTTGAGGATGCCGAAGGCCGTGGTGAACCACAGGCGGCCGGCGGCTAGCGAGCAGCCGACGAGATCCTTGTCGCTGCTCGTCCAGGTGGGATGGGTTCCGGGTGCTCCGGATGCTTGCATGCAAATGGCTCCGCTGTCGTGGGCAAGCCCGAGCATCGCAGATGCGGCCACTCCGGGGGGCAGCGCCGCCGCTGCGCTGGATCACCCGCCCGCCCCACCTCTGCCCGGCGTCTCGTTCCCCTCGCGCCAGGCGCTGGCCTTCTCCGGCTCGATCGGCCGGATCTCGAAGGCCAGGCCGCATGCGAGGGTCGGGTTGTCCGCGACGATGCGGGCGGCCTCTTCGAGGCTCGCGGCCAGGACGAACCAGTAGCCGCCGATCACTTCCTTCGCTTCGGTGTACGGACCGTCCATGACGCCGTTGCGCGTGACCAGCTTCGCGTCCGGAGTCAGGCGTTGGCCCGGCTTGAAGCGGCCCTGCGCAACCAGCCGCGCGTGCCATGCATAGAACGCGTCGATCGCCGCCTGGATCTCCTGCGGCGACTTGTCGGCGTCCCACCGGCCGCGCGAGAGCAGCAGGTACTCGTTCACGAAAGAAGTCTTCGCCATCTTCGCATCGTCTCCTGGTTGCGCCTCACGCGGACTCCACGCCTGGCTGCCGGAA
The DNA here is from genome assembly GCF_016654015.1 of Ramlibacter ginsenosidimutans. Classification (GTDB taxonomy): domain Bacteria; phylum Pseudomonadota; class Gammaproteobacteria; order Burkholderiales; family Burkholderiaceae_C; genus Ramlibacter; species Ramlibacter ginsenosidimutans. The sequence goes on from NZ_JAEPWM010000001.1 coordinate 252,086, forward strand.
CTGCGTCCCGCCGGTACGCAGCGCGAACCACCCCAGCACGCCCGTCCCCGCGGCGAACAGCGCGCCGACCAGGAAGGCGAGACGGTAGCCAGCGTTGAGCGCGATCGCCTGCGCGGCGCCATCGGCTTCGACCTGGGCCGTGCGTGCCGCCGCGACGCTGGCGAGCACCGCGAGTCCCAGCGCGCCTCCCATCATGAACGAGGTATTCACCACGCCCGAGGCCAGGCCCGCATCCTCCGGCGCCACGTCGTTCATCGCGGCCAGCAGCATCGGATTAAACGCGATGCCCGCACCGATGCCGAGCAGCACCATGGCGGGCAGCACGTCGACCAGGAAGTGTCCGTCCACCGGCGCCCGCGCGAAGAGCGCCAGCCCCGAGGCGGCGATCAGCAGCCCCGCCGCGAACGGGCCGCGTATGCCCCAGCGCACGACGATGCGCGCCGATGCGCCCAGCGACATGAAGGCCATGATCAGGTTGCCGGGCAGGAACGACAGGCCCACCTGCATGGGCGTGTAGCCCAGCACCAGCTGCAGGTAGAGCGCCGACATGAAGAACCAGGCGAACATGGCCGCCGCCCACAGCACGCCGGAAACGTTGGCGATGGCCAGGTTGCGATGCGCGAACAGGCCCGGCGGCATGAGCGGCTGCGCCACCCAGCGTTCGGCCGCGATGAAGAGCGCACCCAGGGCCACCGCTGCCGCGAGCAGTACGAGGGTGCGCATCGATGTCCAGCCCGCCTCGTTCGCGTTCACCACGGCGTACACCGCCACGAGCAGCGCGCTGGTGACGAGGATCGCGCCGGCGCCGTCGAGGCGGCGCGTGGCATCGCGCTGTCCCGGCGCGATCAGCGCGCGGCACAACACGGCGACGGCGATGCCGATCGGCAGGTTCACCAGGAAGATCCAGCGCCAGTTCAGCAGCGTGGTGAGCACGCCCCCGAGCAGCACGCCGACGCTGCCGCCGCCGGCGCAGACGAAGCCGTAGACGCCCATGGCGCGCGCACGCTCGCCCGCGTCGGTGAACAGGGTCATGATCAGCGACAGGCCGACGGCCGACACCACGGCGCCGCCGACGCCCTGCACGGCGCGCGCCGCGATCAATGCGAACTGCGTCGGCGCCACGCCGCAGGCGAGCGATGCGAGCGTGAACAGGGCCACGCCCGCGAGAAACATCCGCCGGTGGCCGAGCAAGTCACCGAGCCTGCCGCCCAGCAGCAGGAAGCCGCCGAACGTGAGCATGTAGGCGTTGACGACCCACACCAGCGAAGTCTCGGTGAACTTCAGGTCCGTGCGGATCGACGGCAGGGCGACGTTCACGATGGTCGTGTCCAGCACGATCATCAGCACGCCCAGGCACAGCACGTACAGCGCCCACCAGCGCCTGTGCGCGCCGTGGGCTTGGGAAGCTTCCTGCATGCTTGCCCTTCAGCCCCTGCGGGCGGCCTCGCTGCTGGCGCTGTCGATCTCGTTCCTGCTTGTCATTGCGTTCTCCTGGGGTCGCGGGCCCATCCATGTCCGGCGTGCGGGGCTGGCCGAACGGCCCGCGCTCCGGAACACGACGAAGCATGCCTTCGGAAATCGACAAGGGTGGGTCGAGGGTTTTCGCGGCCGACGGGCGGAGCGGCTCAGCGGCTGGCGATGCTCCGCTGCACGAGACCCACTGCGCGCGCGTCGATGCCATGTCCCAGGCCCGGCAGCAGGTCCAGCGTGACCTGCGCACCGTGCGCCTGCAGCGCGGCGGCCGCTTCGACGGAGAACCGCGCGGGCACGACGTTGTCGGCCTCGCCATGAATCAGGTGGAACTGCACGCCCGCCGGCGCACGCCGCACCGGCTGCGCGAACCGTCCAGCCAGCGCGATCACGCGTCCCGCCGCGAGCGGGCCCTGCACTTGCGTGGATTCCAGCGCCAGGATGGCGCCTTGCGAGAAGCCGACCAGCACGGTCTGCTCCGGCGCGATGCCGGCGGCCTGCTGCCAGTGTGCGATGGCTTGCAGGAACGAAGGCATCGCCCGCTCGATGCGCGCGGGCCGGTTCTGCTCGGTGACACCGAGCACGGAGAACCACTCGCGGCCGCTGCCCAGCGTCGACGCCTGCGGCGCGTCGACGCTGGCCACCATCGCGTCGGGACGCGCCTGCGCGATCGCCTCGCCCAGCGGCACCAGGTTCGCGGCCGACGAGCCGACGCCGTGGAACAGCAGCACCAGCAGGTTCGCGGCGGCCGGGCGCGCGACGACGATGGAAGCGTCATGCATGCGCAGGCTCCCGCACGTCCAGTGCCACGCGCTGGCCGAACATGTACGACTCCATCGCCAGCACGCCGTGGCGGATGCCGCCATCCAGCACCGTGGCCGGGGAGAGCGATCCGGCGGCGCCCGCGGCGACCAGCAGCGGCAGGAAGTGCTCGCTGGTCGGATGCGCACGCGCCGCATGCGGTGCGCGCTCCAGCGCGTGCTGCAAGCGCTCGACGTCACCGTGTTCCACCGCATCGCGGATCCAGGCGGAGAACTCGCGCGCATACGCAGCCTCGTGGTCGTCGCCCATGCGGAACTCGTACAGGTTGTGCGTGAGGCTGCCCGAGCCGATGACCAGCACGCCTTCGCGGGCGAGCGGCGCGAGCGCGCGACCCAGCTCCAGTGCACCCGAGGCATCCGTGCCGACCGGCAAGGACACCTGCACGACCGGCACGTCCGCCTCGGGGTACAGGTGCAGCAGCGGCACCCAGGCACCGTGGTCCAGGCCGCGCTGCGCGTCCAGCGACGCCGCAACGCCGGCGAGCCGCAGCACCTCCTGCACGCGAGCGGCCAGCGCCGGCGCGCCGGGCGCCGGGTAGTCGATGGCATAGAGCGCGCGCGGGAAGCCGCCGAAGTCGTGCACTGTCTCCGGGCGGGCTGCAGCCGTGACTTGCACGCCCCGCGTCATCCAGTGCGGCGACACGACCACCACGGCGGCAGGCTTGCCAATCGCCTTGCCCAGGGCGCGCAGTTGCGCGCCGGCGAGCCCCGGGTCGATTGCGAAGGTGGGAGCCCCGTGCGAGAGGAAGAGGGAGGGAAGCGTCGTCACTGTCATGTCCGGTTCTTTCGAGGAGGGCTGGACCCGCCATGCGGGCATGCACCCACTGTATTGGCGCGGGATGAAGAGATAAAGTGGGTCCGCCGGGACACATCGGCCAGGAAACCGGAACAATGGACAAGTACCAGGAGATGCGCGTCTTCGCCGCCGTGGTCGACGCGGGCAGCTTCGTCGCCGCCGCGGATGCGCTCGGGATGTCGAAGGCGGCCGTGTCGCGCTACGTTTCCGAGCTGGAGCAGCGGCTGGACGTGCGGCTGATGCATCGCACCACCCGCAGGCTGTCGCTGACGCAGGAAGGCGAGGTCTTCCTCGCGCGCTGCCGTGAGATCCTGGCCGGCATCGAGGAGTCCGAGGCCGAGATCTCCACGCGCAAGGGCACGGCCAGCGGCCTGCTGAAGGTGAGCGTGCCCGTCAGCTTCGGCATCCAGCACCTGGCGCCGCTGTGGGGCGAGTTCCTGGCGAAGCATCCGCGCGTGTCCCTGGACGTGCAGCTTGCCGATCGCGTGGTCGACCTGGTGGAGGAAGGCATCGACCTCGCCGTGCGCATCGCGCGGCTGCCCGACTCGTCGCTCGTGTCGCGCCAGCTCGCAGCGACGCGCCTCGTGCTGTGCGCTTCGCCGCAGTACCTGAAGCGCCGCGGCGTTCCCCGGCATCCTTCGGAGCTCGCCGGGCACGACATCGTGGGCTACAGCCTGCTCGCGATGGGAGACCAGTGGCACTTCACCGGGCCGGAGGGACCGGTGCAGGTAAAGGTGCGCCCGCGGCTGTGGACCAACAACGGCGACACGTGCGTGGGTGCCTGTCTGCACGGCGCCGGCATCCAGCTGCAGCCGACGTTCCTGGTAGCGCAAGCGCTGGCGGCAAAACGGCTCGTCGAGGTGCTGCCCCGCTACCGGTCGATCGAGCTGGGCATCTACGCGGTGTATCCCACGCGCAAGTTCGTCCTGCCCAAGGTGCGCGCCTTGCTCGATTTCCTGTCCGCGCAGCTGGCGGATGCACCGTGGAGCAAGCTGGCTTGAGCCGCGGTCAGCGGTACCGCTGCTCCAGCGCGTCCCACTCCGGCTTGCCCACCAGCCGCTGCCGCTCCGCGAACGGTGCGACCAGGGTCGGGTCTTCATCGACCCGCTTCGTGTCGCGCAGCACCGTGAGCACGCGGCTCATGCCCGCCAGCGCCCCTTGCAACGCCGCGTTCGCATAGAGGACGAACGCGAACCCGGACGACGCGAGTTCGTCCGCGCCGAAGATCGGCGTCTTGCCGCCGATCACCATGTTCATCAGCTGCGGCTTCGCCAGGCGCTGCGGCAGCGCACGCACTTCCTCCGGCCGCGTCACCGCTTCGACGAACAGCACATCGGCGCCGGCCTCGGCCATCTTCTGCGCGCGCTCGATCGCGGCCTCGAAGCCATGGGTGGCGCAGGCGTCGGTGCGCGCCAGGATCATCAGGTCGGCGTCACGACGCGTGTCGACCGCCGCCTTGATCTTGCTGACCGCCTCCTCGGTGGAGATCACCTCCTTGCCGCTGAAGTGGCCGCAGCGCTTGGGCGCCACCTGGTCCTCGAACTGGATGCAGTCCGCGCCCGCGCGCTCCAGGGTGCGCACCGTGTGCACGACGTTCAAGGCATTGCCGAAGCCGGTGTCGGCATCGACGATCAGGGGCAGGTCCACCGCGTCGCGGATGCGCGCGGTGTGGTCCGCGATCTCCGCGAGGCCCATGAAGCCCTGGTCCGGCATGCCGAACCACATGTTGGTGACCCCGGCGCCGGTGACGTAGATGGCCTCGAAGCCCGTGTCGGCGATGACGCGGGCCGACAGCGCGTTGAACGCGCCGGGCACGATCACGCCGCGGCGGGCTTCGGCCAGCGCGCGCAGCTGCTTGCGCGGGCTAGTCGACGGCATCACTCGTCCTTCATGCCGGTGGCCTTGACCACCTTGCCGAGGCGCGCATGTTCTTCCTCGGTGAACTTGATGAAGGAAGCGCGCGTGCCGCCGATGGGCTCGATGCCCAGGCCACGCAGCTTCTCGACCACCGCCGGGTCCTTCATCGCCTTGTCGACGGCGGCTGCCATCTTGTCCTGGATGTCCACGGGCGTTCCCGCGGGCGCGTGCACGCCGGCCCAGTGGGCGATGTTCACTTCCTTGAAGCCCTGCTCGATGGCGGTGGGCAGGCTCGGGTAAGCAGGGATGCGCCTGGTCCACGTCGTGGCCAGCGCCTTGAGCTTGCCCCCCTTGATCTGCGGCAGCACGACGATGCTCGCTTCCGAGGTCGCGTCGACCTGGTTGCCCAGCACGGCGGCCACGCCTTCGTTGCCGCTCTTGTAGGGCACGATGTCCAGCTTGGCGCCGTACTCGCTGGTGAGCATGCCCGCGACGAAGTGCGGCGTGCTGCCGACACCCGCGGTGCTCCAGTGCAGGCCCTGGCCCTTCTTCGAGGCCTCGACGAATTCCTTCAGGTCCTTGTACGGCGAATTGGCCGGCACGATGATCACCGACGGCGCCAGGCCGATCATGGCCACCGGCACGAGGTCGCTGTCCTTGTACGTCACCTTGCGGATCATGCTGTTCGACACCACGCCTGCGGAGCTGATCAGGAAGGTGTAGCCGTCCGGAGCGGCCTTCGCGACGATGTCGGTGCCGACGATGGTGCCGGCGCCCGGCTTGTTGTCCACCACGATCGGCTGGCCCAGCACCTTGGACGCGCCTTCGGCGGCCGCGCGTGCCAGCAGGTCGTTCGCGCCACCGGGACCGAAGGGGACCACGAAGTGAATGGGGCGCGACGGCCACGCATCGGCGGCATTGGCCGCGAAGGAGGCGAGGGAGAGGAGCGAGGCGGCGCAGAGGAGCGTGGTGCGGCGGGTGTAATGCATATGGGTTCGTGCGGGCCCTACGGCCTGTTGCTCAGGAGAAGAGAGTCCGGGATTTTCGCACGACGCATGTCGAAGGCTGGCGGTGAACGCCGGCCCAGCTCACGCCTTGGGCACCGCGCCCTTCTTCACCGGCGCGGCGAGGAAGTCGAAGTCGACGCCCTTGTCTGCCTGCGTCACCGTTTCCAGGAACAGCTTGCGGTAACCGCGCTCGGCACGCGGTTCGTGCACCGGCTGCTCCTGCGCACGGCGCGCGAGTTCCGCGTCGGACACGAGCAAGGCGATCTCGCGCTTGCTCACGGACAAGCGGATGCGATCGCCATTGCGCACGTGCGCCAGCGGGCCGCCAATGGCGGATTCCGGCGTCACGTGCAGCACGATCGTGCCGAACGCCGTGCCGCTCATGCGGCCATCCGAGATGCGCACCATGTCCTTCACGCCTTGCCGCGCGAGCTTGCGCGGCAGCGGGATGTAGCCGGCTTCCGGCATGCCGGGCGCGCCCTTGGGGCCGATGTTCTTCAGCACCAGGATGTCCTCCCGCTGCACGTCGAGGTCGTCGCTGTCGATGCGGTCCGCGAGGTCCTGCAGCCCCTCGAACACGACCGCCCGGCCTTCATGCTCCATCAGCTTGGGATCGGCCGCCGACTGCTTGATGATCGCGCCCCCCGGTGCGAGGTTGCCGCGCAGCACCGCGATGCCGCCTTCCCGGTAGATGGGGTTGGTGCGCGGTCGCACGACGTCCTGCTTGAACGGTGGCGCGGCGCGCTCCAGTTCCTCGCCCAGGGTGCGGCCAGTGACCGTCAAGGCATCGAGGTGCAGCAAGGGCTTGAGCTCCCGCAGCAGCGTGGCCATGCCGCCCGCCGCGTGGAAGTGCTCCATGTAGTGCTGGCCGGAGGGCTTCAGGTCCACCAGCACCGGCGTTTCGCGGCCCATGCGGTCCAGCGCCTGCAGGTCGACCTCCAGGCCCATGCGGCCCGCGATCGCCGTGATGTGCACGATGGCATTGGTCGAGCCGCCGATCGCGAGCAGCACGCGCATCGCGTTCTCGAAAGCCTTCTCTGTCAGCACCTTGTCGATCGTGAGCCGCGACCTGGCGATCTCCACGGCGACGGTGCCCGTGTGCTCCGCCACGCGCATGCGGTCCGACGTGACCGCGGGCGGCGTCGCGCCGCCCGGCACCGTCATTCCCAGCGCCTCGGCGACACACGCCATCGTGCTCGCGGTCCCCATCACCGAGCAGGTGCCCACGCTGGGCACCAGCTGGTTGTTGACGTCGTTGATTTCCTGCTCGTCGATCTCGTCGGCCCGGAACTTCGCCCAGTAGCGGCGGCAGTCGGTGCAGGCCCCGACGACTTCGCCGCGATGCGTGCCGGTGAGCATGGATCCCGTGATCAGCTGCACCGCCGGCAAGCCCGCCGACGCGGCTCCCATGAGCTGGGCCGGCACGGTCTTGTCGCAGCCGCCGATCAGCACCACCGCATCCATCGGCTGGGCCCGCAGCATCTCCTCGGTGTCCATGGACATGAGGTTGCGCAGGTACATGCTGGTGGGCGCCGCGAAACTCTCGCCGATGGAAATCGTCGGGAACTTCACCGGCAGGCCTCCGGCGAGCATGATGCCGCGCTGCACCGCCTCGATCAGCTGCGGCATGTTGCCATGGCACGGGTTGTAGCCGCTGCCGGTGTCGGCGATACCGATCACCGGCCGGTCGAGGGCGTGGTCGGTGAGTCCCGCGCCCTTGATGAACGCCTTGCGCAGGAACAGGGAGAAACCGGCATCACCGTAGTTGGTGAGGCCCTTGCGCATGCCGCTCGGATCCTTGGAGTCGCTCATTGCTTCATTCCTCGGCCTTCACGCCGGTCTCGTCGATCACTTTCGCCCACTTGGCCACTTCGGCCTTCAGCCGCACCGAAGCTTCGGCGGGCGTCTGCGGCGGCAGGGCGTACACGCCCTGGCTGAGGAATTGCTCCTTCGCCACCGGGTCCTGCATGATTTTGCCGATTTCGGCATTGAGGCGCGCCAGCACTTCGGGCGGCGTGCCCGCCGGCGCCATGACGCCGAACGTGGACACGACCTCGAAGTCCTTCCAGCCTGATTCGTTCACGGTCGGCACGTCCGGCAGCATCGAGATGCGTTGCGGGGTGGTCACCGCCAGCGCGCGCACCTTGCCTGCACGAATCTGCTGCAGAGCCGCCGGCACCGTCTCGGCGGCCATCAGCACCTGGCCGCCGACCAGGTCCATCATCGCGGGGCCGCTGCCCTTGTAGGGCACGTGGATCATGTCCGCGCCGCTTTGCAGCCGGAACATCTCCACCGCCATGCGCTGCGGCGCGCCGGCACCGGACGATGCGTACGTCAGCTTGTTCGGGTTGGCCTTGGCAAAGCTCACCAGTTGCTGGAAGCTGGTGGCGGGCACCGAGGGATGGACGATGAACACCAGCGGCACGTAGCCCACCACCTGGATGGCCGTGAGGTCCTTCTGCAGGTCGTAGCTGATCCTGCCGCGCTCCAGCCGCGCCATCGTCGAATGCGAGGTCATGGCCGCCATCAGCAGCGTGTAGCCATCGGGCCTGGACTTCGCGACCACGTCGGCGCCGATGTTGCCGCCGGCGCCACCGCGGTTGTCGACCACCACCTGCTGGCCGAGCGCCGTGGACAGGCGCTGCGCGACGATGCGCCCGATCACGTCGGTCGCGCCGCCGGGCGGATACGGCACCACCAGCCTGAGTGGCTTGTCGGGCCAGGCGGCCAACGCGGCGGCGGGCAGCAGCGCGGCAGCGCAAAGCGCGGCGAGAAGGCCGCGGCGGAACAGGGTGGGCATGCTTGTCTCCTTGTATTCTCTGGGAATGCTCCAGCTGCGAGTGTGCGCAGGACGCCACGGCGGGGGAACACGCTTGCGCTATCTTCAGACGCAAAATACTTTGCGTTCCCACCCTCCACAATCCCGCGCCATGACCGCATCCACTCCACGCATCCAGGGCGTCCTGTCGCCCGTCCTGACGCCGTTCAACGCCGACTACAGTCCCGACGCCGACCGCTTCATCCGGCATTGCCGCTGGCTGCTGGACCAGGAAGTGGGGCTCGCGATCTTCGGCACCAACTCCGAAGCCAACTCGATGTCCGTGGTGGAGAAGCGGCGCCTGTTCGACGCGCTGCTGGAAGCCGGCCTGCCGCCCTCGCGCATGATGCCGGGCACCGGGTGCTGCGCCATCTCCGATTCGATCGAGCTCACCCGGCGCGCGGTGCAAGCGGGCGTGGGCGGCGTGCTCATGCTGCCGCCCTTCTACTACAAGGGCGTGAGCGAGGAAGGCCTGTACCGCAACTTCGCGACGATCATCGATGCGGTCGCCGACGAGCGCCTGCGCATCTACCTGTACCACATTCCGCCGGTGTCGAACACGCCGATCCCGCGCGGCGTGGTCGCGCGGCTGCTGAAGTCCTATCCGGGCATCGTGGCCGGCATGAAGGACAGCGGCGGTGACTGGAACCACACCAAGGCGATGATCGAGGAGTTCGGGCCGCAGGGCTTCGACGTGTTCGCGGGCAGCGAGAACTTCCTGCTGGCCGACCTGCGCGCCGGCGGTCCCGGCTGCATCACGGCGACCGCCAACGTGAATCCGACGGCGATCATGCGCCTGTACAAGACCTGGAAGCAGGCGGATGCGGACCAGCAGCAGAAGGACCTCGACGGCACGCGCGCGGCGTTCGCGCAGTTCCCGATGATTCCCGCGATGAAGGCGGCCATCGCATGGAAGACCGGCCGCGAAGACTGGATCCACGTGCGCCCGCCGCTGGTGAACCTGGACGCGCAACAGCGCCAGGGCCTGCAGGCGGCGCTGGACAAGGTGGGGTTCACGATGCCGAACGCGGGGGCGTTGGCGTAAGGCGTGCTGGGGTTCGCTGCGCTCACCACCAGCCTACGGGGTGAGCGCGAATTTCGACGTAGGCTGGCGGTGAGCCGCAGGCGAACCCCAGCTCCTAACTCACCACCCCGATATTCCACGGCACGAACTCGTGGTCGCCGAGACCGAGGAGTTCGCTCTTGCTGCGCTCGCCCGAAGCGATCTTCAGCGTCAGCCGGAAGATCTCTTCGGCCGTTTCCGCCATCGTCCTGGTGCCGTCCAGGATCTCGCCGCAGTTGTAGTCCATGTCCTCGGTGAGCCGCGAGTACATGGGCGTGTTGGTGGCCAGCTTGATCGAGGGCACCGGCTTGGCGCCGAACATCGAGCCGCGGCCGGTCGTGAACAGGATCATGTTCGCGCCGCCGGCGATCTGGCCGGTCGCGGAGCACGGGTCGAAGCCCGGCGTGTCCATGAAGACGAAGCCGTTCTGCTTGACCGGCTCGGCGTAGCGATAGACCTCCATCAGGCCCGTGGTGCCGCCTTTCATGGAGGAGCCCAGCGACTTTTCGAAGATGTTCGCGAGGCCGCCCACCTGGTTGCCCGGGCTCACGGCGCCGTTGATCTGCACGTCGCGGCCGGGGGAGTATTCCTCCTTCCACCAGCGGATCCGGTCGATCAGCTTCTTGCCGACGGACTCGTTCACTGCACGACGTGTGAGCGTGTGCTCCACGCCATAGATCTCCGGGGTCTCCGACAGGATCGCCGTGCCGCCGTGGCGCACGAGGATGTCCATCGCTGCGCCCAGCGCAGGATTGGCGGTGATCGACGAGAACCCATCGGACCCGCCGCATTGCAGGCCCACCTTGAGGTGCTTCGCCGACACGGGCACGCGCGCCACGTCGTTGGCACGCGGCAGCATCTTCTTCACCGCCTCGACTGCGGCTTCCACGGTCTTGCGCGTGCCGCCCGACTCCTGCATCACGAAGGTCGCCAGGCGCGGGTTGGCTTCGAGCTTCTCCTGCGCGAGCAGGCCGGAGAGCTGGTTGCGCTCGCAGCCCAGCCCGATGATCAGCACGCCGGCGAAGTTGGGGTGCTTCGCGTAGCCGCCGATGGTCCGGCGCAGCAGGTCCATGGGCTCGCCGCTCATTTCCATGCCGCAGCCCAGGCCATGCGTGAGGCCGACGACGCCATCGATGTGGGGAAAGGCCGCCAGCCGCTCCTCCGTGAACCACTCCGCCACCTTGTGCACGACGGTCGCCGAGCAGTTCACGGTGGACAGGATGCCGATGTAGTTGCGCGTGCCGACCTGGCCGTCCGGGCGCACGTAGCCCATGAACGTGGCCTGCTCGCTGTCGGGAAGCACCGGGGTGGCCACGTACTCGCTTGCGTACGCGTAGTCACGATCGAACTCGCGGAAGCTCACGTTGTGCGAGTGCACGTAGGTGCCCGGTGCGATGTCCACGGCCGCGAAGCCGATGCACACGTTGTACTTCAGGATCGCCTCGCCCGCCTTGATCGCGCGCGCGGCGATCTTGTGGCCCGCGGGCACCTGGCTGCGGCTGGTGAAGCCTTCGCTGGGCACCGGCGTGCCGATGCCCACGTCCACCCGCGCCACCACGACGTTGTCGTTGGGGTGCAGGCGGATGATGGGTCCGTGCACCTTCTTGCCTGATAGTTCGATCATGCGGGCGCAATCACTCGACGGAGATGTGGGCGGCCTTGATCAGCTTGGCCATGCGGGGCACCTGCTCCTTCATCAGCTCGGAGAACTGCTGGCTGGTGCTGGCCACGATCGTGAAGCCCTGGTCCGTCACCTTGCCGGAAAGCTCCTTCGACTTCAGCGCCGCGATCGCCTCGCTCTCGAGCTTCTGCACGACGGGCGCCGGCGTGCCGGCCGGGGCGAACAGGCCGTACCAGGTCAGCACTTCGAAATCGGGCAGCTTCGCGGCTTCGGCGATGGTGGGCACATCCGGAAAGGCGGGGTGGCGCTTGAGGCCGGTCTGCGCGATGGCGCGCAGCTTGCCGGATTGCACGTAGGGCTGGATCGCGGGCACGTTGGAGAAGATGACGGGCACCTGGCCGCCGACGGCGTCGGTGAGAGCGGGCGCTTCGCCCTTGTACGGGACGTGCGTCATGTCTATGCCCAGCTCCGTCTTGAACAGCTCGCCCGCCACGTGCTGCGGACCGCCGGCGCCGGCAGAGGCGTACGAAAGTTTCCCCTTCTTCGCCAGTGCGATCAGCTCCTGCATGTTCCTGGCCGGCACGCTGGGGTGCACGGCCAGGATCATGGGCATGGAGACCAGCATGCTGATGGGGGTGAAATCCTTGACCGGGTCGAACTGCAGCTTGGGATAGATGTTGGGGGCCACCAGCATCGTCGACTGCGAGCCGAGGAAGATGGTGTAGCCGTCGGCGGCCGACCTGGCCACGTAGGTGGCGGCGATGGTGCCCGTGGCACCCGGCTTGTCGTCCACCAGGAAGGACTGGCCCGTCTGTGCTCCCATCTGGGTGCCCACCATGCGGGCGATGATGTCGGCGCCGCCGCCGGCGGCAAAGCCCACGGCGATCTTCACCGGCTTGTCCGGGTAGCCGGCCGCGCGGGCGGGCAGGATGGCGGCGGCCAGGGTGGCGGCGGTGGCGCCCAGGGCGGCGCGGCGGGTGACGGTCATCTTGTCTCCTTCGGATTGTGCGCGCGCATGATGGCGCACCCGGCGGCGTCCGGAACCAAGCGCCGCCACATTCATTCGATAATGTTCTTTTGCTCCGGATGGACACCGAGTTCCTGCAAAGCTTCGTGATGGTGATCGACTGCGGCTCGATGGCCGAGGCTGCGCGTCGCCTGGACCTCACGCCCGCTGCCGTCGCAGCGCGGGTGAAGTCGCTCGAAGAAGCGATGGGGACGGCGCTCGTGAAGCGGGCGGGCCGCACCGTCAAGGCCACGGAGTCCGGCTTGCGCATCCTCACCCACGCGCGCGCCGTGCTGCGCGACGTGCGCAACCTGCAGGCCCTGGCCAACGACGACGCGCCGCTGGGCGAATGGCGCCTGGGCGTGTCCGCCTCCTCGCTCACGGGCCTGCTGCCGCCGCTGCTGCGCGGCCTGTACCGCAAGCACCCCAAGCTGGCCGTGTACATGGAGCCGGGCAACTCGGGGACGCTGTACCAGCGCGTGACCGCCGGCATGCTCGACGCCGCCATCATCGTGGAGCCCCAGTTCACGCTGCCCAAGTCCTGTGGATGGCAGGTGCTGGTGGAGGAACCCTTGTGCCTGCTGGCGCCCCGCGCGCTGGCCGGGCGCGATCCGCTGGACCTGCTCGCGAGCGAACCCTTCCTGCGCTATGACCGCAGCATGTGGGGCGGCCGGATGGCGGACGCATGGCTGCGCGAGCACCAGATCCAGCCGCAGGAACGCATCGAGATCGACGCGCTGAATGCGATCGCCGTGTTCGTGCACCATGGTCTCGGCGTGTCGCTGATCCCGGACTGGTCCCCGCCCTGGCCCGAGGGGCTCGACGTGGTCCGGCTGCCGCTGCCCGGGACGGCACCGGTGCGGCGCATGGGGCTGCTGTGGACCGAGGGGCCGAAAGCGGCGCTCGCCCGCGCGCTGCTCGCCGAGGCCGACGCGGCAACCCGCGCACCGGCCGTCAATCCAGCTTGATGTTCCCCGCCTTGATCACCTTCGCCCACTTCGCCACTTCGGACTTCTGGAAAGCGGCGAGTTCGGCGGGTGTCATTCCGCCCGGCTCGATGCCTTGCGCCACCAGCTTGGACTTCACTTCGGGATCGTTGATCGCCTTGATCATCTCCGCCGCGAGCCGGTCCACGATGGGCTTGGGCACGCCGGCGGGCGCGAAGACCGCCTGCCACGACGAGATGTCGAAGCCCGGCAGCACTTCGGAAATCGCCGGCACGTCCGGCAGGATCGACGATCGCCTGGCGGACGTGACGCCCAGCGCGCGGATCTTGCCGCCCTGGATCTGCGGCAGCGCCGGCGCCAGGTTCTCGAAGATGATGTCCGCGCCTTGCCCCGACAGCAGCGCATTGAGCGATTCGGCACTGCTCTTGTAGGGTACGTGCACCATCTTGCCGCCCGTCATCTGCTCGAAGAAGACGCCGGACAGGTGCTGCGAGGTACCGCTGCCCGAAGACGCGTAGTTGATCGAGCCGGGCTTGTTCTTCGCCGCGGCGATCACGTCCTGCACGGTCTTGTACGGGCTGTCCGCGCGCACCACCAGCACGTTGGGCATCGAGCCGATCATGGTGATCGGCGTGAAGTTCCTGACGGGGTCGTACGGCAGCCTGGAATACAGGCTCACGTTGATGGCGTGCGAGCTGATGGTGCCGCCCTGGATGGTGTAGCCGTCCGGCGGCGCCTTGGCTGTGAAGTCCGATCCCATCCCGCCGCCCGCGCCCGGCTTGTTCTCGATGACGAAAGTGGTACCCAGCGCTGCGCCCGCCTTCGGTGTCACCAGCCGGGCCAGTACATCGGTGGTGCCGCCTGCGCCGAACGGCACGACGTAAGTGATTGGTTTGCTTGGCCACTTATCCTGGGCTTGCGCCGCGACGGCGGCGAGCAACAGCGTGGCGATGGCGAGGCGTCTTTGCATGCGAGGGTCTCCTTTGTTGTTGCGCGATGCTAACGACGCAAGCCCCCGCAGTCAGTGCTGGTTAGCCCGTGTCGCGTTGCGCACGCAACACCGGCTCAGCGCTCTTCGTACGTTGACCACACGCGCCTAGCGCGCCTTCGGCCTCGGCCGCGGAGCGCCTGCCCCGAGCGACGCACGCCGTCGCATCGCCACCCAGCTTTCCCCGGTGTAGATCACCAGCGCCAGCCAGATCAACGCAAACCCGACGAGACGCGGCCCGGCGAACGGCTCGTGGAACAACCACACGCCGAGCGCCAGCTGGATCGTCGGGCCGATGTATTGCAGGACCCCCAGCGTGGTCATCGGGATGCGCCTGGCGCCCGCGGCAAACAGCAGCAGTGGCAGCGCGGTGAGCGGACCGCCCAACGCGAGCAGTGCCAGCAGCGTCGCGTCGCCGCCGAAGGCGCTGCCGGCGTGCGCCGTCCTCCAGGCGAGCAGGCCGATCGCGAGCGGTGCGAGCAGCAAGGTCTCCAGCGCAAGCCCTTCGAGGGCGCCGAGCGGCGCGGTCTTGCGCATCAGTCCGTAGACCCCGAAAGTCCCGGCCAGGACGAGCCCGACCCACGGCAGCGAGCCGGCGACGACGGCCAGCCACACCACGCCCGCTGCCGCGATCGCGAGGGCGCACCACTGCGCGCGGCGTGGCCGCTCTCCCAGCACGGAATAACCGAGCAGCACGTTCAGCAGCGGCGTGATGAAGTAGCCCAGGCTCGCATCCACGACGCGGCCGTGGTTCACCGCCCAGACGTAGACCAGCCAGTTGCCCGACAACAGCAGCGCGCTGAACGCGAAGATGGCCAGCGTGCGCGGACGGCGTACGACGTCGCGCAGCCACGACCAGCGGCGCAGCACGGACAGCAGCACCAGCACGAAGGCCAGGGACCACAGCGAGCGATGGAGCACGATGTCCACCGCGTCGACGGCGGACAGGAGATGGAAATACAGGGGGAACAGGCCCCACATCGCGTACGCGAGGGCCGCTTGCAGTACACCGGAAGACATGCGGCGATTGTCGCTGCTGGGCGAGGTGCGCCCGGCGCCTGGAACCCTTCGTGGCGCCGCGAAGGGGCTCAGGTCGCGTAGACCTTGCCCAGGTCCGCGAACGCTTTCACCTCGATCGGGTTGCCGCTCGGGTCGCGGAAGAACATCGTCGCCTGCTCGCCGGGCTCGCCCCGGAAACGCACGCTGGGCGGGATGACGAAGTCGACCTCCTGTCCCTTCAGGCGTTCTGCCAGGGCGGTCCAGTCGTCCATCGCCATCACCAGTCCCAGATGCGGCATCGGCACCATGTGCTCGCCGACGCGCCCGGTGTTCGACACCGGAAAGGGCTCGCCGAGATGCAGCGAGATCTGGTGACCGAAGAAGTCGAAGTCGACCCAGGTCTCCGTGCTGCGGCCTTCGCGGCAGCCGAGGACCTTGCCATAGAAGGCCCGCGATGCGTCCAGGTCACGGACGTGGTAGGCCAGGTGGAAACACGTTTGCATGGTGAGATCGTAGCCGGACGCGCGCATCGGCCCGCCACTGGCCCATGCGAGACGAGCGCACGAGCTTCCTGGTGATCACAGGCACGACGTACGGCAGCTAACGACCCGACGCCGTTTTCCGTCGGAAGTGCCGGGCCCCCTCTCGAAGTAGGGGCCCGCGGGGCTTCGTCCCTGCGACGATTCCGGCCGACCACCCTGCCGCTCCGACCGCCGCAGCGCGCCCGGCGCAGGCGGACGCCCATGAACCGCGACACCTCCCCGCTCGCCAAAGCCTGCGAGCCCCTCTCCCCGCCCGACCCGGCACCGCCCGTAGCGCGAGCGACGGACCTGCCCCTGGTGCATCCGGCCTACCTGCGACTGCTGCTCGCCGCCGCGAAGGCCGAAGGCATCGATCTCACCGCGCGCCTGGCCGCCCTGGGACTCGACGCGCAGGCCCTGCAGGAACGGGAGGAACCCGTGCCCCTGGTGGCTTGGCGCCACCTCTTGCGCGACCTGCAGGGGCCTTCGCGCTACGCGGGCCTGGCCGTGCGGGTGGGCTACAAGGTACCGATGCTGGCCCACGGCCCGCTCGCCTACCTGATGGCGTGTGCTCGCGACCTGCGCCAGGCGCTCGAGGCGCTGGTGCGATTCGCGCCGCTGCGGCTGGCCGTGCTCGAGTTCCGCCTGCGCGAGCACGCCCGGGGCCTCGACCTCCGCGCCGTGCCCCGCGTGGCGCTGGGCGACTGCGAGCGCTTCACGCTCGATTTCCTGTGGGCGATGCTGTGCCGCACGCTGGAAGACCTGTGCCGCGGCGCGACTCGCGTGGTGACGCTGCACCTTCCCGGACCGCGAGCCGACGTGGCGGCGGAGTGGGCGGAACTGGGAGTCGAAGTAGGGCGTAGCACCCACGCCGCCTTCCTGCAGTTTCCGCGCAAGCTGGCCGACACCGTGCTGCCCACCGCGTCAGCCAGCGAGTACCAGCGGGCGTGGCGCGCCTGCGAGGAGGCGGAGCGCGAGCAAGGCTGGGCCAAGTCGCTCTCGGCCCAGATCGAGCAGTTGTTCCGCACCGACTCGGCCGACAGCTATCACCTCGCGTGGGTCGCGTCGCGGCTCGGCATGTCCCGCCGCACCGTCATGCGAAAGCTGGACGCCGAGGGCACGCGATTCAGCACCCTCGTCGAAGCGAGTCGGCGGCAGCGCCTGCTGCGCCGGCTCGCGGAGCGGCAGCTCACGCTCGGCGAGATCGCGATCGACCTGGGCTACGCGGACGGCTCGGCTTTCCACCGCGCAGTCCGGCGCTGGTTCGGCGTCGGGCCGCAGGCGCTGCAGCGTTCGATCGCCGCGGGCATCCCGCAGCGCAGCCTGTCGCCAAAGGACAAGACGCCGGCACCCAAGGACTAGGGCCCTGAGGACTGGCGGCCGCACGATGCACCGGGCTGCGGGCCGGTGCGCGGGGCGCGCCGACAGCATCCCCCACATGGCCGTGCCCCTGCGCCTTGCAGGAGCCGAGGCCGACCACTGATGCATTCGGAGACTCGAACCATGAAGAGATTGGCAGTTTGGATGGGTTGCATGCTGCTCGCCCTCGGCGGCTGCGGCGGCGGACACGACGCGCCCACTGCGCCCCCGCAGCAGACCCCTCAAGGGGTCAGCGACACACCCAACGCGCTGTTCCAGGTCGGGGCCGCGGTCGTCGACATTTCGCCCACGACGGCAGTGACGGTCGGCGGCTATTCCGACCCGAGCAAGCAGGCGATCACGGTGACCAACGACCCGCTGCAGGTGCGCGCTTTCGTGGTCGCCAACGGCACCAGGGCGGTCGCCTTCGCCGTCGTCGACAGCACCGGCTGGTTCGCCGACTACCAGGGTTCCGAGGCGGGCTACGGCCAGGTGGGCGCCCGCGTCGACGCGGCGACGGCGCTCGCGGCCCACGGCTTCACGGTGGACCGCTCGGGCGTGATGGTCTCGACGACCCACTCGCACGCGACGCCGACGCTGGTCGGCATCTGGGGCAGCATGACCCCCGCCAACCGCGCCTACGTGAAGACGGTGCACGACGCGGTCGTGCGGGCCGTCGACCAGGCGGCGGCGAACCTGAAGACCTCGGAGCTGTGGACCGCCAACGGCGACATCAGCTCCATCATCTGGCAGAACGGCCAGGGCACCGACCACGTGGACGGCTTCACCGTGGACGCGCGCATGCCGGTTCTGTGGGCTCGGGACCCCCAGACGGGAGCCACCAACGCGCTGTACGTGAACATCCCGAACCACCCCGACGAGTTCCGCCCGTTCAACGGCAGCACCGTGCAGGGCTTCTCGGCGGACGTGCCGGGCTATGTGCGCAAGAACATGGACGACACCGTGGGCGGCATCGCCGTGGTGGGCTCCGGCACGCTGGGACGCCAGGAATCGCCCGGCACGAACGCCGATTACGCCGAGGTGTCGTACCAGGGCGAGTACGTGGCGAATGCGCTGCGCCTCGCGATGGCGAAGGCCGCGCCCCTGAAGAGCAACACGCTGGCCAGCGCCGAGACCCTCACGACGACGATCACCGTCGGCAACTCCCCGTACAACCAGGGCCTGCTTCGCCTGATGGCGGCCAACGGCGCGTACGGTGCGATCTGCCTGGACGCGAGCGGAAATCCCTCGACGAGCTCCAGCGCCAGCTGCTCCATCCCGCGCGCACTGGCGCAGCCCTGGTGCAACGGAGCGTGCAGCGGTTCGGGCGCGACCACGCTGGGCACCTACATCACGGCGCTGCGCATCGGCCCGCTGATGTACGTGAGCAACCCGGGCGAGGCGTTCGCCGAAGTCAACGACGCGATCCGCGCCGGTGTCGTCGACGCGCAGTCCGTCAACGTGGTCGGGCTGGCGGGCGACTTCCTCGGCTACGCATGGAACCCGAGCGACTACACGGTCACGCAGTTCGGCTCCAGCGACTTCGCCAAGTACAACGTCGGCCCGGACCTCGCGCAGAAGATCGCCGATGCCGGCTACGCCAACGCGGCGACCCTGGGCTTCCAGGTGCAGTCCGCCGCCGTTCCCGTGCACGCGCCCGCAGACACCTCGGTCGCCGTGCTTCCGGGCATCCAGTTCTACCCCACGCGAATCGCGACGACTCCGGGCACCAGCATCAGCTTCTACGGCTCGACCGCGCAGCCCCAGGTCAACTACAACCAGCCGAACGACGTGCTGAGCGCACTCGCCTGGGACTTCGGCGACGGCACCGCGCCGGTCGCCTCCAACAGCCAGGATCGGCTGACGCACGCCTACGGCGCGCCCGGTACGTACAACGTGAAGGCCACTGTCACGGACAGCACGACCGGCAAGACGCGTTCCTGGAAGCAGACGCTGACGATCCTGCCGCCGCTCGCGCTGACGATCTCGGTCGCGACGGCAGCGGATCCGAACTACAACAAGCTGACCGTGAGCGCCAACGGCGGCCAGGGCACGCTGCTGGCGGCGCGCTGGACCTGCCCGGGCGGCGCCACGCCGGTCGGCCTGAGCGTCACCTGCCGCAAGGTCGTGGGCGCGTCGACGGTGAGCGTGCAGGCCTCGGACGGGGCGGGCACCACGGCCACGGGGCAGCAGGCCCTGCCCTAGTCGCGATGCGATGAAGCGGGGACGGCGCAGGCCGGCTTCGCGGACCGGCCGGTCGGGCCGGCCGTGCAATCGTTCGTCAGGCGGCCCGCGCTCTGCTCTCCCGGAGCGCGAGCGCCGCCCAGACAAACGCCACCGCAAGCACGCCGTAGAGCGCAACCACGCCCCAGAGCAGAGGACTGCCAAGTCCTCGCGCCGCGGCCCATGCAGTGACCAGCGCCCCGATGGTCTCGGACACGACATGGCCCCACACCACCGCGCGCGGGGTGCTGTCGGAAGGATGCGGATCAGCGCTGCGGGCGATCCAGCCTACCAGGTTGTAGCCAATGAGCTCCACTCCGAAAAGACGTGCAAGGAGCAAGCCGGTGTCATCCGTGTTCAGCCCGTACAGCTGCAAGAGCGGTGCGGGCGCCAGCAGGAGCCCGAGACCGAAGATCAGGCCGATGACGGCGCTGACAGTGAGCAGCACTCGAATCTTCTGGCGCATGTTTCAGGCCTGCCCGGTTAGGCGGAAGGTGGACGAGGGATGCGCATTTTAGGGCATGGATTTCCGATCCAGGCCCCCGTTCGACGCGAGTGGCGCCCGGCCGCGTCCCTTCACTTTTGCGCCGCCGGCGTATCCCCCGATCCCAGGTCCCAGTAGAGCCCGGTCATCACCTCCAGCCCTTCGCGCAGCAGCTCGGGCGGCAGGTGCTCGTTGGGCGCATGCTGCGAACAGCCCGCGTACGAATGCGGGACCCAGATGGTGCGCAGGCCGAGCAGGTCGGTGAAGATGTCATTGGGCAGCGAGCCGCCCAGGTTCGGCAGGATCGCGGGCTTCTTGCCGGTGGTGCGCGCGAGCGAAGCGACGGCCCATTGCACCCACGCGTCGTCGGGGTCGATCCGGGTGGCGTTGAAGAAGGTCTCGCGCGTCGTGGCGATCTGCACCATGCCGAAGCCGTGCCGATCCAGATGGCGACGCAGCGCCGGCAGCACCTGCTCCGGATCGACGCCGACCACGAAGCGCAGCTGGCAGCGCGCCCAGGCGCGCGGCGGGATCGCGTTCACCGGCGTGTCGGGGTTGCCGGTCTTGAACGCCAGCACTTCGAAGCTGCTCCAGCCGAACACACGCTCGGCGGGCGAGAGCCCCGGCTCGCCCCACCACGCCTCGATCTCCGGGCCGTCCGTGCCGCCATCCACTTCGCAATCGGCGAGCACGCGACGGACCGACGCGGGCAGTTCCGCCGGCACCCATTCGGGGATGCGGATCTGGCCGGTGGGCGACACGATGGATGCGATCGCGTGCGCCAGCTGGATGCCCGGATTCGAGATCAGGCCGCCCCAGTTGCCGGAGTGATGGCCACCCGCGCGCGCCTCGATCGTCAGGTCGAAGTTCATGCTGCCGCGCGAGCCGAGGAAGACCGTCGGCCGCTCGGCACGCAGGCGCGGACCGTCGGAGGCGATCAGCAGGTCGGCCTGCATCGCGTCGCGGTGCTCGGTGCACAGCTCGCGCAGACCCGGCGAGCCGGTCTCCTCGCCCATCTCGACCAGGAACTTCGCATTGAATCCCAGCTTGCCGCGCGTGGCGATCACGTGCCGCATGGCTTCCATGTTGACCGTGTGCTGCCCCTTGTTGTCGGCGATGCCGCGGCCGTACCAGCGGCCCTCGCGCTCCTTCAGCTGCCAGGGCGACAGGCCCTCCTGCCATTCGCGGTCCAGCCCGCGGATCACGTCGCCGTGGCCGTAGCCGAACACGGTGGTCGCATCGGGCGCCTCGATGCGCTCGGCCAGCAGGAACGGCGCCTTCGCGTTCGCGTGTTCGAGAATGCGGCAGGTAAACCCCATCGCCTCGAACGCAGGCCCGACCTCCTGCTCGAGGTACTGGCGCAGCACCGGGCCGCGCTCGGGGTTCTGGCTCTCGGTGGGAAGCGCCACGCGGCGCGCCAGCAGTTCGCGGAACTCACCGGTATCGAAGCTGTTGCGGGCGTGGGCGATGGCGGCGTCGCGGCTGTTCATGGCGTCCTTTGCAGGGGAGATACAAGATTGCATGCGACCTGCGCGGTCCCCGTCTCTACCAGGGCGGGCAGCTCGTGCTCGCAGGCGGCGTGGCGGCGCGGGCAGCGCGGGTGGAAGGCGCAGCCGGCGGGCGGGTGCAGCGGATCGGGAAACGCGAGGCCCAGGCCGGTGTCCGGCAGGCCCAGGCTGGGGTCGGGCGTCAGCACCGAAGACAGCAGCGCCTGCGTGTAGGGATGCTGCGGCTTGGCGAACAGCGTGCGCGTGTCGGCGAACTCCACCACGCGACCGAGGTACATGACGGCGACCTGCGTCGCGATGTGTTCCACCACCGCCAGGTTGTGGCTGATGACGACGTACGTGAGGCGGAACTCGTCGCGCAGGTCCAGCAGCAGGTTGAGGATTTGCGCCTGCACGGAAACGTCCAGCGCCGAGGTCGGCTCGTCGCACACGACGATCTCCGGCTTCATCACCAGCGCGCGCGCGATCGCCACGCGCTGCCGCTGGCCGCCGGAAAGCTGTCCCGGCGTGAGGTCCGCATACCGCCCGGGCAGGCCCACGCGTTCGAGCATCTCGAGCGCCTGCGCACGCCGTTGCGCCCGGGTGCCGATGCCGTGCACCTCCAGCGGAAAGGCGACGATCGCGCCGATGGTGCGGCGCGGATTGAGCGAGGAATACGGGTCCTGGAACACCGGCTGGATGCGCCGCGCCAGCGCCTTGCGGTCCATCGCCGCGACGTCCTGGCCCTCCAGGAAGATGCTGCCCGCCGTCGGCGGCGTCAGCCCGAGCAGCATGCGCGCGAGCGTCGACTTGCCGCAGCCGGATTCGCCGACGATGCCCAGCACGCTGCCGCGCTCCACCGCGATGTCCACTCCGTTGACGGCATGCAGCAGCTGGTGCGGGCGGAACGGCCCCGCCTTGACGCTGAACGTGCGTTGCAGCCCCTCCCCGCGCAGCAAGGCAGTCATGCGGCCACCGCCTCCAGGTCGACGATGCAGCGCCAGCGGCGTCCCGCGCCCTCGTCGCGCAACGGGATCGGCTGGCTGCACTCGGCGCGCGCATGGGGGCAACGCTCGCGGAAGGCGCAGCCGCGCAGTTCGCCCGCGAGCGAGGGCACGACGCCCGGGATGCTGCCCAGCCGGCTGCCCGGGGCGGTGCGGCCCGGCACCGGGATGCAATCGAGCAGCCCGCGCGTGTACGGGTGGCGGGGCCGCGCGAAGATCTCAGCTGCCGTGCCCTCCTCCACCACCTGGCCGGCGTACATCACGGCGACGCGATCGGCGATGCGTGCCACGACGCCGAGATCGTGCGTGATCAGCACCATGGCAATCCCGAGTTCCTTCTGCAGGTCCGCCAGCAGCCGCAGGATCTGCGCCTGGATGGTGACGTCCAGCGCCGTGCTGGGCTCGTCGGCGACCAGCAGTTCGGGCGCGCACATCAGCGCCATCGCGATCATCACGCGCTGGCGCAACCCGCCGGAGAGCTGGTGCGGATACTGCTGCAACCGGTCGCCGGCCGCGGCGATACCCACCTTCTGCAGCAGTTCGATGGCGCGCTCGCGCGCCTGCGCGCCGCTCGCGCCGCGGTGGTGCCGGTAGTGCTCCATCAGCTGCTCGCCGATCGTGTAGGCGGGATTGAGCGCGGTCATCGGCTCCTGGAACACCATGGCGAGGCGGTCGCCGCGCAGGGCATTCATGCGCTGCTCGCCGAGCTTGGTGAGGTCCTCGCCGAGGAAGCTCATGGCGCGCGCGCGCCTGTGCGTCGCGCGCGGCAACAGGCCCATGATGGCCAGCGACGTCATCGACTTGCCGCAGCCGGACTCGCCCACGATGCACAGGGTCTCGCCGCGGCGCACCTGGAACGACACGTCGCGCACCGGGTGCACCACGCCCGACGCCGTGCGGATGTCCACGTGCAGTCCCTGCACGTCGAGGACGACGGGCGACTCAGCTGCGCTCATTCGGCATGAACACCTGGTGCAGGCCGTCGCCGGCCAGGTTGATGGAGAAGATCAGCAGCGCCAGCGCGGCGCCGGGCAGCGCAATGAGCCAGAAGGAGAAGAACATGTAGGCCTTGGCTTCGGAGATCATCAGGCCCCACGAGGGCAGCGGCGGCTGCACGCCGAGGCCCAGGAACGACAGCGAAGCCTCCAGCAGGATGGCGCTGGCCGCTTCGAGCGAGGCCACCACGATCAGGTGCGGCAGCACGTTGGGCAGCACTTCGCCGAGGATGATGCGCAGCGTCGACGCCCCGGCTGCCTGCGCGGCGGCGACGTATTCGAGCGAGCGCACCTGCTGTGTCGCGCTGCGCATGACGACGGCGAAGCGGTCCCACTTCAGCAGGCCCAGCACGAGGATCACGACCCACAGCGACGTGCCGACCAGGGCCACGGTCGCCAGTGCCACCAGGATCACCGGCATCGCGAGGCGCGTCGTGACGATGAAGGACACGGCCATGTCGGTGCGCCCGCCGAAGTACCCGGCCGCGAGGCCCATGGTGGTGCCGATCACGCCGGAGAGCAACGCGACGCTCGCGCCGATCAGCAGGGAAATGCGCCCGCCATAGATCAGGCGCGAGAGATAGTCGCGCCCGAGCGGATCGGTACCGAGCAGGTGGGCCCACGTGCCGTGCGCGTACCAGACCGGCGGCACCGTGCGGTGGCCGAGGTCCTGCACGTAGGGATCGTAGGGAGCGAACATGGGCGCGAACGCCGCCAGCACGACGATCGCCAGCAGCAGGCCGCCGCCGATCATCAGCGCCTTGTTGGCGCGCAGCCGGCGCAGCGTGGTGGGCGGTGCCGGCGCGAGGACGACCTCGGGCAGTTCGGCGACGGCGGGCAAGCGGGCCGACATCACGCGACCCGGATGCGCGGATCGAGCCACGCGTTGGCGATGTCGGCCGCGAGCGTCAGCGCGACGTAGATGACGGACAGCAGCAGCACGATCACCTGCATCACCGGGAAGTCCTTGTTGCTGATGCTCTGGTACGCGAGGTAGCCCAGGCCGTCCAGCGCGAAGATGGCCTCCACGACCACCGAGCCTCCGAGCAGGAAGCCGAGCTGCACGGCGGACAGGGCCACCACGGGCACGATCGCGTTGCGCAGCGCATGCTTGAAGATCACGGTGCGTGCCGGCAGGCCCTTGGCGCGCGCAGTGCGGATGTAGTCCGCATCCAGCACCTCGATCATGCCGGCGCGGATCAGGCGCATGAACGCCGGCGCCGCGTAGTAGCCGAGCGCCAGCGCCGGCATCACGAAGTGCTGCCACGTGCCGCTGCCGGACACCGGCAGCAGGTGCCACGTGATCGAGAACAGCATGATCAGCAGCAGCGCGAAGAAGAAGTTGGGCAGCGCCTGGCCCAGCACCGCGACACCCAGGCACAGTCGGTCGATCCAGCTGTGGCGATGGAGCGCGGCGAGCACGCCGAGCGGCACCGAGATCAGAAGCGCCACGCCTATCGACGCCGCACCCAGGATCAGCGTCGTCGGCAGCTTGTCGGCGATCAGGGGCGCAACGTCGGTCTTGAAGTACACCGACGTTCCCAGCTGCCCGTGCAGCAGGTTCAGCAACCAGTCGGCGTACTGCACCGGGATCGGCCGGTCGAAGCCGTAGGTATGCCGGATCAGGGCGATGTCGGCGGCACGCGCGCCCTCTCCGGCCAGCGCCACGGCGGGATCGCCGGACACGAACACCAGCAGGTACGCGACGAACGACACCGTCAGCGCCACCAGCACGGCCAGCGCCAGGCGCCTGGCGATATAGAACAGCATCAGCCGTCCTCCCGCGTTACTTCCAGCTCATCTCCCAGAAGCGCGGCACTTCGTCCGAATAGGCCCGGAACTTCAGGTCCTTGCTCGCCACGTAGTACACGGGCAGGGTCCACAGCGGCACCGCGTAGGCCTTCTCGGCGATGATCTCCAGCGCCTTGCGGTAGTACTCGGTGCGGGCCTTGGTGTCGACCGTGTGGTCGCCCTTGTCCAGGAGCTCCTTGACCTGCGGATCGTGCGAGAGATCGTCGGCGCCGCCGCCGAAGTACACCGGCGTCGACGCGGACGCGTCGTTGACCAGGTTGGAGCCCCAGGTCCAGTGCACCAGGGCCGCCTTGTTGGCGCGCTCCTGGTCACGCATGGCGGCGTACTGCATGAAGTTCAGCTTCGCCCGGATGCCGACCGCCTGCAGGTAGTTGATGATCGCCTCGGTCTGGTCGCGCTCGCGGTAGGCGTGGATGGGGATCTCGAAGCCGTTGGGGTAGCCCGCTTCGGCCAGCAGCTTCTTCGCCAGTGCCGGATCGTACTTGTAGACCGGCACCCCCTCGTGCGTGCAGCCCACCTGCGACGGCGTGCAGATGGTGGACAGCAGCTCGCCACCGCCCACGATGTTCTTCAGGATGGACTCGCGGTCGATCGCGTGCTCGATGGCCTTGCGCACGCGCACGTCCTTCAGTTGCGGCGCCGGCGTGCCGTCGCGCGTGTTCATCTGCAGGAACACGATGCGCATGGTGTTGCCACTGACCACCTGCAGGTCGGGCACGGCCTGCAGCTTCTCGGCCTGGTCCTTCGGCACGTTCATGATCAGGTCTTCGCCGCCGGACATCACTTCGGCCATCCGCGTCTGGCCGTCGGGGATGAATCGGATGCGGACCTTGCTGATCTTCGCCGCCGGGCGCGGAGAATCCTTGAAGTAGCCGTCGAACTTCTCCAGCGTGATCGACTTGCCGGGAATGTTCTCCACCACCTTGTACGGGCCCGAGCCGACCGGCTTGGCATTCATGCCCTTGGGGCCGACTTCCTTGTAGTACTTGGCGGGGTAGATCGGCAGGGTGGTCGCCAGGTAGTCCTTGGCGGCGGGGAACGGCTCCTTGCTGATGACGCGGACCTTGTACTTGTCGACCTTCTCCACTTTCTGGATCCAGCGGACGTTCTCCTGCGTCACCGCCTTGTTGGCGGGGTCGGCCACGTAGTTCAGCGTGTAGACCACCGAGTCGGCGTCGAAGTCCTCCCCGTTCTGGAACTTGACGCCCTGGCGCAGCTCGAATTCGAGCGTGCGGTCGTCGACCTGCTTCCAGCTCTTGGCCAGCTGGCCCTTGTATTCATGGGTGACGGGATCGCGATAGAGCAGCGTGTCCCACACCGTCTGGCCCAGGATCACGCCGATGCGGACGTTGTTGTAGTAGACGTCGACGTTTTCCGGTGCCTGGTCGTAGGCCATCTCCAGCGTGTCGGTCTTCTTGCCGGCCCAGGCCGGCGCGGACGCCACGACCACTGCCGCGGCCGTTGCGGCCACCGCGAACTTGAGGACTCCCTGCATGCGCTGCTCCTGCATCACTCTCAACGAAGCGAGGAGGATACCGAAGGACACGGGCGCATCGAGAGCCTGCTAACCCTTAGACGAAAGGGATCGCGGCGCCGGCAGTACCCAGAATGGCCTCGCCGGGCGTCGAAAGTGGAGGGATCGTCCGCAGGCGTGCCCGGCCGATCGGAAACCCGGACGCAAGCAGGTTGCCGGCAAGGAAATCTGCCGGATCTCAAGCGCGGCGAGGGACCGGCATCAACCCGAGTTGCTGCAGCACCGCGAGGCGGTCGACCACGCCCCATTGCTCCGCCATGCGTGCGTCCTCGAAGCGCATGATGTGCACCTCGCGCCACTGCGCCACGCGCCCGCTTGGCGCCGCACCGGCGAACTCGCCGAGGTGCGTGCCTTGCGCCTGCAGGTGGTGGACCACGAAGTCGCCCTCCGCGACCTCGTGGAGCAGCTCGTAGCGCAGGTCCGGGAAACCGCCGCGCACGCGCGCCACGGCGTTCGCCAGGCTGGCGCGGCCGTCCGCGTCCGGCACGCCGCCGGTTTGGCCGTGGTTGACGAAATCCGGCGTCGTGAGTTCGTCCAGCAGCGCCAGCTGGCCCCCGGCGAACAGCTCGAAGCTGATGCGCCGGGCGGCTGCGCGATTGCGGTCCGCGGGCGCCGAGGGCATCTCAGTTGGGCGCGCCGCCTCCGGCGACGCCGGCGCCTTCCGGGATGTGCGCGCGCTGCTCGCGGGCGGCGGGCGCCGTCTGCTGCCAGACCAGCACGGCGAAGCACACCACGCCGAGCGCCACGACGATGGAGGCGACGGCGGCCAGGGGCTCGATCGCGCTCACGCCGCGATAGAGGAGCGCCAGCGCCACCATCATCACGAAGTGCGCCGGCACGTACAGCCAGAAATGCCAGCGGGCGAGCGTCGCCGCGGCCGCCTTGGGCCAGGCGCGGTAGAACGCCGCGAAGATGGACATCGAGACCCAGCCGAGCAGGTTGATGTGCGCGTGCACCGGGAACATGCCGTGGTCGTGCGACGCAGCCATTCCGATGCCGAATGCCACGCCGGCCAGGAACCAGATCGCCGCCAGGCGCATGAAGAGGCCGTCGATGTTCTTCATTGGGTACCTCCGACTTGCTGCGAGCGGCTTTCAGTCTAGGACGCCGTTCGCGCCTGTCGCTCCGGGACTTCCCGAGGCGCAGGGCTGCCGAGGCAGCCGCATGCGTCCAGGATTTAGAACGATGGTCTTCCTGCGGGCCCTGGGGGACCGTGACAGATCCGGGTCTTTGTGCGTTTCGTTCCTGCTTCGTTCAGGGTCCGGGTGGCATTCTCGATGCCAACGTGATCCAAGGAGCCCTCATGTCGCGCATCGTCCTGACCCGCCTCGCAGCCATCGTCGCGCTGGCCGTCATGCTGCCGTCTGCGTGGGCCGCGGTGAGCCGCGACGAAGCCGCCACGCTGGCGCAGCACATCGTCCCCGGCCGCGTGCTCGCAGTGGAGCGCGGCGTGCACGTCGACAACAGCGTCGTGTGGCGCGTGCGGGTGCTCAGCGCCACGGGCGAGCTGCGAGTGCTCGTCATCGACGCCGAGACGGGGCGGTCCCGCTAGCGCTCGCTACAGGTCCTCGCGCGGCGACTAGGCCGGACCGGGTGAACGTCGCCGCCGCTGCCCCGGGCTAACCCGCCTGCGCGCGCCGATGCGGCGTGCTAGCGTGCCCTTCCGCCCGCACCCGGAGGACCGCATGCCCGACTCTCCCGCCCACCTGGCCGACGCGCCTGCGCACCGGCTCGCCCGCCTGTTCGCTTCCGGCGAGGCCTCTCCCGTCGAAGCCTGCCGTGCAGTGCTGCAGCGCATCGAGCGGCTCAACCCCGAGTACCGGGCCTTCGTGTGCGTCGATGCGGAAGGCGCACTGGCCGCCGCGCGCGCAAGCGAGGCACGGTGGCGCGCCGGCTCCGCGCTCGGGCCGCTGGACGGCGTGCCGGTGTCCATCAAGGATCTCATCCTCACGAAAGGGCTCCCCACCCTGCGCGGCAGCTTCACGGTCGATGAGCACCAACCGTGGGACGTCGATGCGCCGGTCACGGCGCGCTTGCGCGAAGCGGGCGCCGTGATCCTCGGGAAGACGGCGACGCCGGAGTTCGGCTGCAAGGCCGAGACCAATTCGCCCCGCTCCGGCTTCACGCGCAACCCGTGGAATCCGGCGCGCACACCCGGCGGCTCTTCCGGCGGCGCGGCGACCGCCGTGGCGCTGGGCATGGGGCCCATTGCGGTGGGCACGGACGGCGCAGGCTCGGTACGCATCCCCGCCGCGTTCTGCGGCAACTTCGGCCTGAAGCCCAGCTTCGGGCGCGTGCCTGCGTATCCGCTGTCGCCCATGGGCACGGTGGCGCACATCGGCCCGCACACGATGGACGTGCGCGACGCCGCGCTGGCCATGAACGTGATGAAGCGTCCGGACGCGCGCGACTGGACCTCGCTGCCGCCCAACGACGACGACTACACCGCCACGCTCGGACAAGGCTTCGCGGGCCTGCGCGTCGCGTGGTCGCCGCGCCTGGGCTACGCGCAGGTGCACCCGGAGGTGGCGGCCGGCGTGCGGGCTGCGGTCCGTGCCATCGAGTCGGCGGGTGCGCAGGTCGAGGAAGTGGATCCGGGCTTCGCAGATCCGTTGGAGATCAGCACCGGGCTGTGGTTCGCCGGCTCCTGGATGGTGTGGAACTCGCTCACGCCCGAGCAGCAGGCGTGCACCGACCCGGACTTTCGCGCGCAGGCGGAACTGGGCAGCCGCCTCTCCGCGCTGCATGTGCAGCAGTGCCAGGCACGTCGCGTGGACCTGGGCTCGCACATGCGGCAGTTCATGGAGCGCTACGACCTGCTCGCGACCCCTTCCGTGGCCGTGCCCGCCTTCGAGATCCGTCCGCCCGGGAGCGTGCCGATGTCGCCCGAGGCGATGCTCTCGTGGACGCCGTTCAGCTATCCCTTCAACCTCACGCAGCAGCCGGCGTGCACGGTCCCGTGCGGCCTCACTGCCGACGGATTGCCGATCGGCATCCAGTTCGTCGGCCCGATGTTCCGCGACGAACTCGTGTTGCGCGCGGCTACGGCGTACGAGGCGATCCGGCCCATCCCGCGGCCGGGAACGTTGTCGGGGGGCGGCTCGGGTCGGTGATGCCGCGGGCATGAGCTCCGGCGCAGCCGCGCGATGACGACGGGCGCAGCGATTCACGATCCGTTCATGCACCGCGGCGCATGCTGCCTGCACCTCTTCAACAGGAGTGCCGCATGCAACTGCCTTCCCTCTCCCGTCCGCTGTCGGCTGCTGCCGTCGCCGCCCTTCTCCTCGGCCTCGGCTCCGCTGCACAGGCCGCCGACGTGTACTTCTCCGCCGGCGGTCCCGCCTGGTCCCCACAGGGGCCGGCCTTCGTCCAGGCGCCGCCGGTGTATGCACAGCCCGACACGGTGTATGTGCAGCCCGCGATCGTCGCGCGCGACCCGGTCTATGCCGCGCCCGCACCGGTGTACGCTGCTCCCAGCCCCTACTGGGCCGACCGCGACGCGCGCCGCGCCTACTGGGAGCACCGGCGCTGGGAGCACGAGCGCTGGGAACACCGCAGGTGGGAGCACCGCCACCACCGCGACCGGGACCGCGATGACGATTGAACGGGCCCGTTCACGACTGCGCTGATCGACCGTCTACCAGGAGCGCTAGTCGATGGCGAACACGAGCAGCGCCGCCTCGCGCCCTGCGCGTGCGGGTGCTGCCACGAACAGCCTCCCGAGCTCCGGCACCAGGAGGCCTGTTCGCGCGCCCTGCGACGTTTCCACCCGCTGCTCGATCGGGTACGGACCTGAACCGGAGACCCGGATCACGTTGACGTGGCCATCGCCACAGATGGCGTACAGCCGCTGGCCGGACGGCTCGAAGAAGAGGTCGTCGGCATCGCCGCAGATCGGCAACTGCGATTCGAGCTGGCCTGTCACGGAATCCAACACGCGAATGGTGGGTGGCCGACGGGTCGCCACGAACAGCCTGTGCCCGTTCGCGTCCAGCGCCAGCGGATAGTTCGCCGCTGCCGGTGCGACGCTCCACGTACCCAGCGTCTTTCCGGAGTCACGATCCACCACGATGACGGCGCCCGCCTCGGGCACGTTCACGTAGAGCCTGTCGCGCGCGAGCGAGAACGCTTCCGGGTGTCCCGGGAGTTCGTAGCGCCGCAGCACTGCAAGCGAACGCGTGTCGAGCACGGCGATGCCGTGGCCAAAACCAACGTACAACCGTCCGGACGCATCGTCGAGGCGCAGGTTGTCCGCATCCGGGAGACCGCGTGCGGTGGCGACGGCCGTCACGCCCTCCAGGGCCTGAACGGTGCCTGCGTCGCCGTTCGCGACATAAGCGCGGGCCAGGGCCGTCGACCATGCGGTCCCTTGCGGCTCGCGCATCCCGCGCACTTGCGCAATGCGTCGCCCTGCCGCCACGTCGACCACTTCCAGCGTGTTCGCCCCCAGCCCTGCGATGAACAGCAACTGCCGGTCCGGCGCATAGGCGAGATGGTCGATGCGCCCGGGTGTGCCGGGCAGCGCTATCGTGCCCAGCAGGTGCAGCCCGCCGGCGATGGCGCAACCCTGCAGGAGCGCCCAGCAAGCTGCGGCCGCGAGCGCCCTGGCGACCGCACCGAGAACCTGCGAGATGCTCATGGTGGAACTTTGTAGCCGTCTCTACTTTGACTTTAATATCAAAGTCGTGTCGAGTCGGCGCTCGGCTTCGACTACGACGATGGATGAGGCACTCTCGTGCCTGCGGCCTTCATGACGCGCACTTCGCGCGAGCGACCTCCCGCACCACGGAACGAGGAGAGCCGAAATGAGCGATGCGATCCCAGCGGCTGCGGCGGAGGCGCCGGCCCTGCGCTACACGCTGTGGCAGATGGTGAAGTACATGCTGGGCCTGGGCACCTGGGGCTTCGGCGGCCCGGTGGCGCTGGTGGGCTACATGTACCGCGATCTCGTGGAGAAGCGCGGCTGGATCTCGGAGAGCGACTACAAGGAAGGGCTCACGCTTGCGCAGCTGATGCCCGGCCCCATGGCGGCGCAGCTGGCGATGTATCTCGGGTTCGTGCATTTCCGGGTCCTCGGCGCCGCGCTGGTCGGGCTCGCGTTCGTCCTGCCGTCCTTCTTCATGGTCGTGGCCCTCGGTGCCCTGTACGTCACGTACGGCGGCCTCGGATGGATGCAGGCGGTCTTCTATGGCGTGGGCGCGGCGGTGATCGGGATCATCGCGATGAGCGCCTGGAAGCTGACGACGAAGAACATCGGCCGGGACAAGCTGCTGTGGGCCGTGTTCCTGGTGAACGCGGCGCTCACGATCGTGCTGCAGGCGGAGATGGTGTGGCTGGTGATCGGCGCCGGCATCCTGGTGTGGTTGTTGCGCGCGCCGCCGAAGCAGTGGCTGCGCGGCGGCACGCTGCATGCGGCAGCCGCGCCCATCGCGGCCGCGTTCGCCCTGGGCAACGCGGACTTGCACAAGCTCGCACAGATCGCCACCTACTTCGCGTACGCCGGCACCTTCGTCTTCGGCAGCGGCCTGGCCATCGTTCCCTTTCTCTATGGCGGCGTCGTCAAGGAGTACGGCTGGCTCACCGACCGGCAGTTCGTCGACGCAGTCGCCGTGGCGATGATCACGCCCGGCCCGGTCGTGATCACCACCGGCTTCATCGGCTTTCTCGTCCAGGGCTTCTGGGGCGCCGTCGCGGCCGCTGCTGCGACGTTCCTGCCGTGCTACCTGCTCACGATCCTGCCGGCGCCCTACTTCAGGAAGCACGGCAAGCGGCCGGGCCTGGTCGCCTTCATCGACGGCGCGACGGCGGCGGCCATCGGCGCCATCGCCGGCTCGGTGGTGGTGATCGGCCAGCGCTCCGTCACCGACTGGGTCACCGCGCTGCTCGCGCTCGCGACGGCTGCCATCCTCTGGCGTTTCAAGAAGGTGCAGGAGCCCGTCATCGTGCTGGCTGCGGCCCTGATCGGACTGGCCGCGTACCCGTTGATGCACGGCTGACCTGCCCAGGAGCTCCTGCCATGTACCAGCACCACGAGGCAGATCGGAAGCGGAGCAGTCATGCAGCGTCCGGCGACGTGCTCGACAAGATCCTGCCCGTCCTCTCCATCGTCACCATGGCCCTGACGGTCCCCCAGGTGTGGGCCGTGTGGGTGGAAGGGAATGTCGGCGGAGTCTCGCTGCTGTCGTGGGGTGCTTACTTCGTGGGGGCCTGCCTGTGGCTCGTCGATGGCCTGCGCAAGGGAGACAAGAGGATCTGGGTGGCGTGCATCGGCTGGGTGCTGCTCGACGGAGCAGTGTTCGTCGGCGTGCTCGTGCGGCACTGACCGCGCCGGTGCGCCCAGGCCCCAAAGCTCCATGAACCCGCGTGCTAGACTCCGCGCCGTCATTGGGGAGTAGCCGCCCTGCGCCACGCAGGGGCTCGCGTCAACACACTTGGCCGTCCGGCCATGGCGCGAGCAGCTCCGCAGCCTGGCAAGACCTTTGACCGCTACGCCTCCGGAAGGGCCGGGGATGCGTGCGGTCTTTGGTGTGTCCGGCCCGGAGAACTCAATGGAAGCCTTCCTGGTTTCAACCGGTGTCGTCGCCCTCGGGGAGATGGGCGACAAGACGCAACTCCTCGCCTTCCTGCTCGCCGCCAGGTTCAAGCGGCCGCTTCCCATCGTCCTGGGCGTCCTCACCGCGACGCTGGTGAATCACACCGCGGCGGGCGCGCTCGGCGCCTGGATCGCACGGGCGCTCGGTCCGGACATCCTGCGCTGGGTCATCAGCCTCGGCTTCCTGGCCATGGCAGGCTGGATGCTCATCCCGGACAAGGTGGATGAAGAGAGCGCCGGCGAAGGCATGGGCCGCTTCGGGGTCTTCGGTACGACGGTCATCACCTTCTTCCTGGCCGAGATGGGCGACAAGACGCAGATTGCCACGGTGGCGCTCGCCGCACGCTACGACACGCTCGTTCCAGTGGTGGCCGGCACGACGCTGGGGATGATGCTGGCCGACGTGCCCGCCGTGTTCCTTGGCGACAGGATTGCCAAGAAGGTGAACATGCGGCTGGTGCACGGCATCTCGGCGCTCATCTTCGCGGTGCTGGGCGTCCTGACGCTCCTGAACGTCGGCAAGCTGTTCTGACGCAGGCGCGGATGGTGCGCTGCGCTTCGCACCACGGGCATCGGCCTACTTCACCTGGAAGCTCATGTGGCCCGTCACCGGATGCGTATCGGAGGAGACAGCCCGCCAATCGAGCCGGTACGTGCCGGGTGGCAAGGGCTGGGTGGGCGTGATCACCATGGTCTTGCCGTCGGGTCCGGCGGTGACCTTGAAGGCCATCTTCATCGGGCTGTCCATTGCCATGCCCGGCATCTCGGTCATCACCAGCCTGGCGGCGGAGGACTCGGGCAGCAGGTGCTCCGAGAAGACCAGCTCGATCCTGGGCGGTGCAGCGACTTCCGCGTTGTCCGCGGGAGTGGACGACAGCAGTTGGGGATGCGCGAGCGCGGCCGAACTCGCCACGATCGCAAGAGCAGCCAGCAGGCCACGAAGGAGTGGGGTACTACGCATGAACTCCCTTTCGAGTGCGATCGAAGAATGAAACATGGATCAGAACCACACGCGCACGCCGGCGACCCACTTGCGTTCGGTGACGGGTTCGCCCGTCGCGCGAGCCTGGTCCGCCGTTCCGCCGAAGCGATGGTTCCAGACCACGCCCACGTACGGCGCGAATTCGCGACGGAACTCGTGGCGCAGCCGCAGGCCGAAGTTGACGTCCGAAAGCCCGGCGCCCAGCCCGCGTTCCGCATCGGCCCGCGAATACACGTTGGCTTCGAGCCGGGGCGTGAGCCGGGTGCGCTGTGTCAACGCCAGGTCGTACTTGCCGTCGAGGCGCAGCGCTGCCCCGGCGCTGCCTGCATACGCCGTGGCTTCGACGTCGAACAGGTAGGGCGCGATGCCCCGGACGCCAAGCGCGAGCCAGTTGCGCGTCGGACCGCCGCCGAAGTCGTGCCGCACGCCGGCCTGGATGTCCCAGAACGCAGCGACCGGCCTGGCCCAAAGCAGTTCGAGGCGCCCGTCCTCGGTGTGGCCACCCTGGCGGGCGCCTTCCGACTTCAGCCACAGCCGGTCGTAGTCGCGGCCCACCCAGCCCTGCAGGTCCCACGCCATGCCGCTGCCCTGGTCCGAGTGGGTGTATTCCAGCTGGTCCAGCAGCACCTGGTAGTGGATCGGGTCGTCCGACATCGCCATGCTCATGGCGTGCGCAGGCTCTTGCGCCATCAAGGGAAGGCACGCCGCCGCCGCGAGGAGCGCGCAGATGGAATAGAGAACGGTGCGCAGGCTGCTCTTCATGCGACCACCACCTCGCGGAACATGCCCGCTTCCATGTGGTACAGCAGGTGGCAGTGGAACGCCCATCGGCCGCGCGCATCGGCGGTGACGCGGAACTTGATGTACTTGCCCGGGTGCACGATCACCGTGTGCTTGCGCACGAGGAAGGAGCCGTCCTCGCCTTCGACTTCGCTCCACATGCCGTGCAGGTGGATCGGGTGGGTCATCATCGTGTCGTTGATCAGGACGAAGCGCACGCGCTCCCCATAGGCCAGGCGGATCGGCTCGGCTTGCGAATACTTCCTGCCGTCGAAGCCCCAGATGAACCGGTTCATGTTCCCGGTGAGGCGCAGCACGATGTCCCGCACGGGCGGCCGGGGATCGATGGAACCGCCCACGGTGCGCAGGTCGTTGTAGACCAGGGCCCGCCGGCCATTCCCGCGCAGGCGGGGGCCTGGATCCGACACCACCGCACCGGGCGAGATCGAACGGCTGTCCACGGAAGGGCCCGTGCCCAGCGCCGTGCCATCCATGGAGGCCGGGGCCGGCGCTGCAGGCGCACCTTGCGTGTCGTCACCGGCCTGCATGCCTTGCATCCCCTGCATGTCATCGCCGGACTGCATGCCTTGCATTCCTTCCATGCCCGACATGTTGCCCATGCCCATGTCCTCCATCGACAGCCACGTGGCGGGATCCAGCGGCGGAACGGCGGCGGTCATGCCTGCGCGAGGCGCCAGCGTCGCACGTGCGTAGCCCATGCGATCGATCGACTGCGCGAAGAGCGTGTACGCGCGGTCTTCGGGCGAGACGAGCACGTCGTACGTCTCCGCGGTCGCGATCCGCAGTTCGTCGACGGCGACGGGAGCGACCGACTGGCCGTCGGCGGCGACGACGGTCAGCTTGAGGCCGGGGATGCGCACGTCGAAGATGCTGGAGGCCGACGCATTGATGATGCGCAGCAGCTTGCGCTCGCCGGGCTTCACCACGATCGCGTGGTTCGCCGCCGGAGGCATCCCGTTGACGAGGTACGTGTAGGCCGCGCCACTGACGTCGGAGAAGTCCGTCGGGTTCATCCGCATCTGGCCCCACTCCTTGCGACGCGCCCAGGCCGCCGCGAACCCCTTGTTCGACGCGTCCCGGAAGAAGTCGCCCAGGGTCGGGACCTGCTCGTTGTAGTAGGCGCTGTCCGCCTTCAGCGTGTGCATCACGCGGTCCGGATCGTCGTCGGTCCAGTCCGAGAGCATCACCACGCTTTCGCTGTCGTGCGTGGCCGGCGGGGCGTGCTGCGGATCGATGACCAGAGCCCCCAGCAGTCCCGTCTGCTCCTGGAAGCCGCTGTGGCTGTGATACCAGTACGTCCCCGACTGGCGAACGGGGAAGCGGTACACGAAGGTTTCGCCCGGCTGGATGCCGTCGAAGCTGAATCCCGGCACGCCGTCCATGGCCGCAGGAAGCAGGATGCCGTGCCAGTGGATCGAGCTCGTGACCGGCAAGGTGTTGGTCACGCGCAGGGTGACCGTGCTGCCTTCCTTCCAGCGCAGCAGGGGCCCGGGCAAGGAACCGTTGACGGTCGTCGCCATGCGGGGCTTGCCGGTGATGTTGATCGGCGTCGCGCCGATGCGCAGGTCGAACTCGGTGCCGGTGAGCTCCGGCGGCGCGCCGGTGCGGGTGGGCAGCACCTCGGCGCCGGCCCACCGCACCGGGGCCGCCACGCCCAATGCGCCGAGCGAAAGGCCTTGCACGAAAGTGCGCCGCCGCAGTCGGGCCGCAAGGGTGTCGGCGCCATGAAGAAGTTGAGCCATGAATGGATCTCGATGCTGGCGTGGCGCGCGCGTGCCACCCATGCGAATGTGAAAAGAAACAGCGCTGTGTGCGCCCCGCTTTACTGGGGCGCCCCGCTCGGAGGCGCCGGACTCAGAGGACCCGGGGCGCGATGCTAAAGCTTGCCCCCGTGGGAAGGTCAAGTGCCCCTGGATCTCCGACCCACGCCGGCCCGCGGGCAGGCACACTCACGCTGGCCATCCGTCAGGAAGGAGCACACCTTGGAACGTGAAGTCACTGCACCGCGGAACGACAGCCACGAAGGTCTGCATCGCCCCGCCGGAGACGGCCACGCCTCAGCATCGGCCGCTGCGGAATACACCTGCCCCATGCATCCCCAGGTCCGGCAGATGGGGCCGGGCAACTGTCCCATCTGCGGCATGGCGCTCGAGCCGGTGATCGCCAGCGCCGAGGCCGGCGAAAGCCCCGAACTGCGGGACATGACGCGGCGGTTCTGGATCGGACTTGCGTTGAGCGTGCCCGTGTTCCTGCTGGAAATGGGCGGCCACCTCTTCGACATCGACCACCTCGTGGACGCGCGAACTTCCAACTGGATCCAGATGCTCCTCGGCACGCCGGTCGTGCTGTGGGCCGGCGGCCCGTTCTTCGTGCGCGGCTGGCAGTCCCTGAGGAACCGCAGCCTCAACATGTTCACCCTCATTGCGCTCGGAACCGGCGCCGCGTGGCTCTACAGCATGGTGGCAACGCTCGCGCCGGCGCTGTTCCCGCCGGAATTGCGCGCGCATGACGGCACGGTCGCCGTGTACTTCGAGGCCGCCGCGGTGATCACCGTGCTCGTGCTGCTGGGCCAGGTGCTGGAGCTGCGGGCGCGCGAGAAGACCTCGGGCGCGATCAAGGCGCTGCTGGACCTCGCACCCAGGACGGCCGTGCGCGTGAAAGCCGACGGTTCGGACGAGACCGTGCCGATCGAATCCATCCAGGTCGGGGAGGCGCTGCGCGTGCGGCCGGGGGAAAAGGTGCCGGTCGACGGTGAGGTCACGCAAGGCAAGGGCACGGTGGACGAGTCGATGGTTACCGGCGAACCCATGCCCGTGACCAAGGCACCCGGCGCCAAGGTGACCGCCGCCACTCTCAACCAGACCGGCAGCTTCGTCATGCGCGCCGAGAAGGTCGGCGCGGACACCCTGCTGTCCCAGATCGTGCACATGGTGGCGGCCGCGCAGCGCAGCCGCGCGCCGATCCAGCGGATGGCGGACCAGGTGGCTGGTTGGTTCGTGCCGGCGGTCGTGCTGGTGGCCGCCGTCACCTTCGTGGCCTGGATGGCATGGGGACCGCAGCCGGCGTTCTCGCATGCCTTGATCGCGGCCGTGGCCGTGCTGATCATCGCCTGTCCCTGCGCGCTGGGACTGGCGACTCCCATGTCCATCATGGTGGGCGTCGGACGCGGTGCGCAGCAGGGCGTGCTGATCCGCGATGCCGAAGCACTCGAGCGCATGGAGAAGGTCGACACGCTGGTCGTCGACAAGACCGGCACGCTCACCGAGGGCCGGCCGAGGGTCGTCCATGTCGAACCGGCCCCGGGCTTCGCGGCGGACGAGGTTCTGCAGAAGCTCGCGAGCGTCGAGCGCGCCAGCGAACATCCGCTGGCCATGGCCGTCGTGACCGCGGCGAAGGAACGCAAGCTGCCGCTGTCCGACGTCACCGATTTCGATTCGCCCGTGGGAAAGGGCGTGGTGGGCAAGCTCGATGGCCTGGAACTGGCCAGCGGCGCCGCGAAATTCCTGGCGGAGAGAGGGATCGATGCGTCGTCGCTGGACACCGCGGCGGAACAGCAACGCGCGCGCTCAGCCACCGTGATCTACGTGGCCATGGACGGCAGGCTCGCCGGTTTCGTGGCCATCGCCGATCCGATCAAGCAGACCACGCCCGACGCGCTGAGGCAGTTGCGCGAGGCGGGTGTGAGGATCGTCATGCTCACCGGCGACGGCAGGACGACGGCACAGGCGGTGGGCCGCGAACTGGGAATCGACGAGGTGGTCGCCGAAGTCTTCCCCGAAGACAAGGCGAGCATCGTGCAGCAGATGCGCAGGGAGGGCCGCGTGGTCGCCATGGCCGGCGACGGAGTCAACGACGCGCCGGCGCTCGCTGCCGCCGACGTCGGCATCGCGATGGGCACCGGCACCGACGTGGCGATGGAGAGCTCCGGCATCACCTTGCTGAAGGGGGACCTGCTGGGCATCGTGCGCGCGCGCAAGCTGTCGCAGGCCACGATGCGCAACATCCGGCAGAACCTGTTCCTCAGCTTCGTCTACAACGTGGCGGGGATTCCGCTCGCTGCGGGTGTGCTCTACCCGTTCTCCGGCCTGCTGCTGTCGCCGGTCGTGGCCGCCGCGGCCATGGCGCTGTCCTCGGTCAGCGTCATCACCAATGCC
Source organism: Ramlibacter ginsenosidimutans (assembly GCF_016654015.1). Lineage (GTDB taxonomy): Bacteria > Pseudomonadota > Gammaproteobacteria > Burkholderiales > Burkholderiaceae_C > Ramlibacter > Ramlibacter ginsenosidimutans. Next base: position 291,427 of record NZ_JAEPWM010000001.1, read on the forward strand.
CTGCGCTTGCGCGCGGTCCATGTCGACTGAAAGCGCGCGCCGTGGGGGCTGCGGGCGCGCCCGCCAGCATGCGCAGGCCGCAGCTCGTGGAAGTACGGTTGCCGGGCTCAGGCCGGCCAGGGGGTGTGCCGGAATTCGTAGCGACCCACTTCGCGCGTGCCCTGGTCGTCCGTGGCGATCAGCGTCAGCCACTTGGTGTGCGCCGGTAGGGGCCGCACGCGCGCGACGCTGACCACAAACACGAGTTCGTCGTGGGCGGCATCGAACGGGACGTCCTGCACTTGCCGGCGTTCGCCGGGCGCCAGCGAGACCTCCTGCACGAGATCCAGCCGGCGGACCCCGCGCAGTGGCGCCTGCAGGCGCGCTGCGAGGACCTGGTCGTCCGGCGACACGGTGCAGTTGATGGTGCCGTTGTGCGCCAGATCGTAGAGGCGAACGCGCAGGCCCAGTGCGCGCAGGCGTTCCACGAACGCACCGCTTGCAACCGCGAAGACCAGCCCCGCGCGCAGGGCTCGCCGGACCGCTTCTCCCAGCGCCACGATCTCGTCGAACAGCACGCCACAGGCATCGCAGGCCATGAGGTGCTCGTCGATGGTTTCGCGGGTCGCCGCATCGGCCTCGCCGAGCCAGTCCTGCAGCAGCAGGTCCGGCGCGATGTGGGAACGGGCCGGGCTCATGCGCGGCTCTTTCCCGCGTCGACGCAGCGCCGCAGCTTGTCCAGCCCGCGGTGGCGGATCACCCGGACGTTTCCGGGCGACAGCCCGAGCTGCGCACCCACCGTGTCGGAAGGCTGATCTTCGTAGAAGGTGAGCACCAGGACGGAGCGTTCGCGCTCGGGCAGGCGCTCCAGGCAATCGGCCACGCGGCGTTCGTCGAGTCGCGGCGCCACATGCGCGTCGGCCTGCGGCACCGCTTCGGCATAGCGCTCCAGCAGGTCCGCGCGCCGCAGTTCCGCACGGCGCTCGTCCATGATCGTCATCCGGCAAGTGCCCAGCACGAAGGACAACACCCTTTCGGGTTCGCGCAAGGCGCCGGCACGCAGCCGCTCGATCGCGAAGGTCAGCACCTGCTGGACGAGGTCGGCTGCCGCGTGCGCGTCCCGCAAGTGCCGCAGCCCGTAGCGTCGCACACGCGGCGCAAGCAGCCGGTAGAGCTCGGCCTCGGCTTCGCAGGCGTCCGGCGCCGCGGACGCGATGCGGCGTGCGAGCTCAACCTCGGGGCCGTCGGCGCTGACCTTGGCGGAGGAATCCACACTAAAAAGCATAGCAGAAGCGGGTCGCCAAAAATTCCTGTAACGCCCGCGGGACTCGCGCCACAACCTGCCGTCACCCACCCGCCCTTCAGGAGACAACCGCATGATCACGGACGCCACCTCACGCACCAACATCCACGAGATCGCCGACGGCATCTACCGCATCAACACGCCCATCGACCTGCCGAACGGAGCCGGCTTCAGCTTCAACCAGTACCTCCTGGTCGACGACGAGCCGCTGCTGTTCCACACCGGTCCGCGCAAGCTCTTTGGCGCCGTGCGCGACGCGATGGCGGCCGTGATGCCGGTGCGCCGCCTGCGCTATGTCGGCTTCTCCCATTTCGAGGCCGACGAATGCGGCTCGCTCAACGAGTGGCTCGCCATCGCGCCCGAGGCCGTCCCGCTGTGCGGGCGCGTGGGCGCGTTGATCTCCATTACCGACGTGGCCGACCGGCCCCCACGCGTGCTCGCCGATGGCGAGCAGCTCCCCGTGGGCCGGCACACCTTGCGATGGATGGACACTCCGCAGGTGCCGCACGGCTGGGACTGCGGGCTGCTCATGGATTCGCTGACTGGCACCTTCTTCTGCGGCGACCTGTTCACCCAGCCCGGACACGGTGACCAGCCGCTGACCGAAGGCGACATCCTCGGCCCGAGCGAGGGCTTTCGACAGGCCATGGATTACTTCGCGCACGCTCCCCAGACCCCGGCGACCATCGAGCGCCTCGCGGACCTGCAACCGCGCACGCTCGCTTGCATGCATGGGAGCGCCTGGCGAGGCGACGGCGCAGCGCTGTTGCGCCAGTTGGCGCACGCGCTCGCCGGAAAGGAGTAGCGGCTGCGGCGCGCCTCGGTTCGTGCGCGCGCCTCGCGAGCACCTTCCGTGCTCCGGCAGCTCGGCGGGATTTCGGGGTTTACCCATCTTGCCGCGTCGAGCCAGCCCGACGAAGATCGCCGCTTCCCCAATCGACAGAGCGCCCTGAGAAGCGAAAGCGTTCAGCCGCAATTTCGCTCCCGGCCAGCAGTCTGAATGCTCAACGACAACAACAACGAGGTGGAAGTCCGGTCCGTTTGCGTCTCGATCGGCCGTCCCGGAACTGTTGCATTGAGCGGCCTGTCCCCTCTGGCACGACACCTTGGCTGATTCGCTCACACAGCCGCACGCGAAGATCGCGTCCGGCTCTCGCCGCTTTCCCCAGGCGGACCGGAACCGGGCCGCGCGAGGCCGAGGCTTCGCCTGGCGGCGCCTCCTTCATCGCATCTTCGTTGCGTTGATGTACTTCCTGATGCTGTGCCCGCTGATCGTGGTGGTCTGGCTCAGCTTCTTCAAGGACGCGATCCTCTACTTCCCGCCGAGCGGCTACACGCTCGCCTGGTACACGAAAGCGTGGGACAACCAGGCTTTCGCCAGCGGCTTCGTGATCAGCCTGCAGATCGCGCTGCTCGCGGCCGCGTGCGGCGTGGTGCTCGGCGTGCTCGCCACGCTGGGCATCGTGCGCCACCGCTTCCGCGGCGAGCGCGTCGTGAACACGCTGCTGCTCTCGCCGCTGCTCGTACCGGGCATCGTCGCCGGCATCGCGATCTACCTGTTCTACCTGGCCGCGGAGAACTGGCTCAACCGCGATATCGTCGGCACGTACGGCGGACTGGTCATCGCGCACGTGTGCCTGACCATTCCCTGGACCGTCCGGCTGGTCTCCGCCAACATGGTGGGCCTGGACCCGTCCATCGAGGAAGCCGCGCGCAACCTGGGCGCCAGCGGGCCGGTTGCATTCCTGCGGGTCACCCTGCCGATGTTGCGTCCCGCGATCGTGGCGGCCACGCTCTTCAGCTTCATCGTCTCCTTCGAGAACCTGGAGCTGTCGCTGTCCCTGGTCGGCCCGGGACGCACGACCCTGCCGATAGCGATCATGCAATACCTCGAATTCAACCTGGATCCCACGATCGCCGCAGTCGCGTCGGTGCAGATCCTCCTGCTGGGCATCCTGATGCTGGTGACGGATCGCTTCGTGAAACTCAGTCGCGTGGTGTAGGCACATGGCCAAGGTCTCCATCCAGGCGCTCGGAAAGCAGTTCGGCAACGCGGTGGCCGTGGCCGATTTCTCCCTGGACATCGCCGACGGCGAGCTGATCACGCTGCTCGGTCCCAGCGGTTGCGGGAAGACCACCACGCTGCGCATGGTCGCCGGCTTCGTCGAGCCGACCGCCGGCTCCATCCTGGTCGGCGACCGCGACATCACGCGCCTGCCCGCGCACCGGCGCAACACCGGCATGGTGTTCCAGCGCTACGCACTCTTTCCGCACATGACGGTGGCCGAGAACGTTTCGTTCGGCCTCGAGATGCACAAGGTGCCGGTGGGCGAGCGCGAGGGGCGCATCCGCGCAGCGCTGGACATGGTGCGCATGACGCAGTTGCGCGACCGCTATCCACGGCAGTTGTCCGGGGGACAGCAGCAGCGCATTGCGGTGGCGCGCGCCCTGGCGATCCAGCCGGACGTGTTCCTGCTCGACGAGCCGCTGTCGAACCTCGATGCCAAGCTGCGCGTGGAAGTCCGCGACGAAATCCGCAGCCTGCAGCGCCGGCTCGGGCTGACCACCATTTTCGTCACCCACGACCAGGAGGAGGCGCTCGCGGTATCCGACCGCATGGCGGTCATGCACGACGGCAAGGTGCAGCAGGTGGGCACGCCCGAGTCGCTGTACGAAAGCCCGGCGAACCTGTTCGTGGCGGACTTCCTGGGCAAGATGAATTTCTTCCCGGGACGGCTCGAGTCGACCAACCGCTTCCTCACCGACAAGGGCCACTCGCTCGTGGTGGACCGCTCGATCACCGGCGGCACGCGCGTCGGCGTGCGGCCCGAGCGCATCAGCCTGCTCGCCCAACCGGCCACGGACAATGCCCTGGCGGGGGTTGTCGAATCGACGGTGTACCTGGGCTTCCAGATCGATGCACGCGTGCGGCTGCGCACCGGCGAGTTGCTCAGTTGCCAGGTTCCGAACAGCCCCACCGCCGCGAGCGCACCAGTGGCCGTGGGCAGCGAGGTGTATGCGTGCTTCCGCCCCGCGGACTGCGTCCTCTTCACCGAGTAGCGCGATGGCAGGGAACAACGCCAACCCGAACTCCCGCGGCCAGGGCTGGGCGGCCGGCGCCGGCATGGCGTTTCCGGCTTCGATCGTCGTCCTCCTCGTCGTGGTCGTCCCCATCCTCATGCTGTTCCGCTACAGCTTCAACCGCTTCGACGCGGCGCAGATGACGGCGGCGTTCACGTTCGAGAACTACGTCAAGTTCTTCGCCGATCCGTATTACCGCCACGTGTTCTTCACCACGTTCGGCATCGCCGCACTGTGCACCGTGCTGGCGCTCGTCCTCGGTTTTCCCGTCGCCTACTTCCTCGCCCGGACCCAGAGCCGCTTCAAGAGCCTGCTGATCATCCTGCTGGTGTTTCCACTGCTCGTGGGCAACGTGGTGCGCGCCGCAGGCTGGATGGTGATCCTCGGCAACGCAGGCGTCGTGAATTCGATCCTGCGCGGCCTGCACCTCATTCACGATCCCATCCGGCTGTTGTACACGCCGAGCGCGGTCGTCGTGGGCACCACGGCCGTCGTGCTGCCCTACTTCGTCCTGAGCCTGCAAAGCGTGCTCGAAGGCATCGACTTCTCCGTCGAGGAGGCTGCCCAGAACCTGGGAGCGGGGTTCTTCACGAGTTTCCGCCGCATCGTCCTGCCGATTGCCGCTCCAGGCGTGGCGGCCGGAACGGTGCTGGTGTTCATCCTGTGCATGAACGCCTATGCCACGCCCGTGCTGCTCGGCGGCACCGGGCTCACGATGATGGCGCCGGCCCTCTACGACCAGATCACCAAGGGCTCGAACTGGCCGTTCGGTTCAGCGATCGCGCTGGTGCTCGTCTGCGCGACGCTGGTCATGGCGCTGCTGTCGAACTGGCTGATCCATCGCCGCTACATCAGGACCATGGCTTCATGAAGTCCTGCCTTTCCCCACCCGTGCTTCCCCGGAGATTCCTTCCATGACTGCCGTGTTGTTCAAGAATGGCGCCCTGCTCGACCCGCGCGAGCGCGAACTGCGCGAGGGCTATCACGTCCTGGTGGAGGACGGGCGCGTGAAGGAGGTCTCCGACCGCCCGTTGCGCAGCGAAGGCGCGCAGGTGATCGACGCCGCCGGGCTGACGATCATGCCGGGCCTCATCGACCTGCACGGGCACGTCATGGCCACGCAGTTGAACCTGCACACGCAGGGCCTGCTGCCCGATGCGCTGGTGACCATCCGGGCGCTGCCGATCATGGCGGGCATGCTGCGGCGCGGCTTCACCAGCTTGCGCGACGCCGGCGGCGCCGGGTGGGGCCTCAAGAGCGCCGTCGAGGACGGCAGCACGCCGGGTCCGCGCCTGTTCATCTCCGGGCGCGCGCTGAGCCAGACCGGCGGCCACGGCGACGGCCGCCCGCGTTCGGACTACCTGCGGCCCACGAGCCTGTGCGGCTGCTGCTTCCGCGCAGGCGACATCTCACGGGTCGTGGACGGCGTGGACGCGCTGCGCAGGGCCGTGCGCGAGGAACTGCAGATGGGTGCCGACCAGATCAAGATCATGGGCTCCGGCGGCGTGGCCTCGCCCACCGATCCCATCGGTGCGTTCGGCTACTCGGAGGACGAAATCCGCGCGGTGGTGGCCGAGGCAGCCGGTCGCCAGACCTACGTCATGGCCCACTGCTACACGGCGGAGGCGATCGAGCGCGCCGTGCGGCTCGGCGTTCGCACGATCGAACACGCGAACCTGATCGACGAGCCCGTCGCGCAACTCATGGCCGAGAAAGGGGCGTATGCGGTGCCCACCCTGGTCACGTACGAAGCGCTGGCCAACGAAGGCGCGCAGTACGGGCTGCCGCTCGAAAGCGTCGAGAAGATCGCATCGGTGCGCACGGCGGGCCTGCACGCGCTGGAAATCCTCAAGCGCGCCGGCGTGAAGATCGGTTTCGGCACCGACCTCCTCGGGCCGTCGCAGCGCCTGCAAAGCGACGAATTCCGCATCCGCTCCGAAGTGCAGTCGCCGTTCGAGGTGATCCAGAGCGCCACCCTGATCGGCGCCGAGGTCCTGAACCGGACCGGGCAGCTCGGCGAACTGGTGCCGGGCGCGCATGCCGACGTGCTGCTCGTCGACGGCAACCCGTACCGGGACCTGGGCTGCCTGCTTGGACAGGGTGAGCACATCCCGCTCGTGATGAAGGGCGGGCGCATCTACCACGACGAGACCGGAAGGAAGTAGCGCCATGGCGATGTCCAGCGACCACCCGTTCGCCCACGCCGAGGTTGGCGAAGAGTCGCGTGAACTGAACGCGGCGAAGGGCTGGCATCCGGCCGTTGCGGCAACCGGGCGCGACCGTGGCGCGGGCCCGTTCGAGCGACTGGTACTGCGCGGAGCGACGGTCATCGACGGCACCGGCGCGCCGCCCTGGGGTCCGGTCGACATCGTGGTGCAAGGCAACCGCATCACGGCGATCGTGTCCGTCGGGACTCCGCACAAGCCCATCCACCCGGACCGCCGGCCGGCCGCGGGTGACCACGAGATCGATTGCCACGGCAAATTCGTCACGCCCGGCTTCATCGACTCGCACGCGCACATCGGAACGCCGTATCACTCGATGGCCGGCACCGTGCCTCCGGCCGACTACATCTACAAGCTGTGGCTGGCGCATGGCGTGACCACGGTGCGCGAGATGGGCTCCATCAACGGGCTCGGCTGGAACCTGCAGCAGAAGGACGCGGCCGCGCGCAACGCGATCGCGGCGCCCCACATCCTGGCGTACGCCTACTTTCCCGCGGTCAACGACCGCGTGAAGACGATCCACACGCCGGAGCAGGCGCGCGAGTGGGTGCGCAAGATCAAGGCGCGCGGCGCGGACGGCATCAAGTTCTTCGGCGCGCCGCCGGCCATCATGCAGGCCGCGCTGGACGAAGCGCGCGAGCAGGGCCTGCGCTCGGGATGCCACCACGCGCAGATGGGCGTGTCGCGCGTCAACGCGCTGAAGTCGGCGACCTGGGGACTGACCAGCTCCGAGCACTACTACGGGCTGCCGGAGGCGCTGTTCGAGAACCGCGTCGTCCAGGACTATCCGGCCGACTACAACTACAACGACGAATACTTCCGCTTCTCGGTCGCCGGGCAGACCTTCATGCAGGCGGCGCAGCCCGGCAGCGCGAAGTGGCGCGAGGTGATGGACCGGTTCCTGGAGCTGGGCCACACGTTCGTGCCGACCTTCAACATCTACGACGCCAATCGCGACCTGATGCGCGCGCGCCGCGCGGACTGGCACGACGACTACACCTGGAAGGCGATCTGGAAGTACTTCCAGCCGCAGCGCGGCGGACACGGCGCGTACTGGTACCGCTGGAGCACCACCAACGAGATCGAGTGGAAGCAGAACTACCGGCTGTGGATGCAGTTCATCAACGAGTACAAGAACCTCGGCGGCCGCGTGTGCGCCGGCAGCGACTCGGGCTTCATCTTCCAGATCTACGGCTTCGGCTTCGTGCGCGAGCTGGAGTTGCTGCAGGAAGCGGGATTCCACCCGCTCGAGGTGCTGCGCGCGGCCACCTCGCAAGGCGCTGCGCTGCTCGGCATCGAGGAGGAAGCCGGCACTGTGGACGTGGGCAAGCGCGCCGACCTGCTGGTGCACGACCACAATCCGCTGGAGGACTTCAAGCTGCTGTTCGGCACCGGGGCGATGCGCCTGGACGACGAGACCGGCCAGGTGGAGTGGCGCCGCTCTCTCAAATGGACCGTCAAGGGCGGCGTCGTGTACGACGCGGAACAACTGCTGGCCGACGTGCGCGAACTGGTCAAGGCCAGTTGGGACGGGGACCCGGAGGGACCGCCGCATGCCCGTTGACCTCATCCTGCTGTCCGGCTTCCTCGGCAGCGGCAAGACCACGCTGCTGGTGGAGTTCCTGCGGCACGAGGGCGCCGGGGACACCGGCGTCATCGTCAACGAAGCGGGCGAGATCGGCGTCGACGGCGCGATCGTCGCCGAAAGCGACGTGCCGATGCTGGAACTGGCGAACGGGTGCGTCTGCTGTTCGCTGCGCAGCAGCCTCGTGCACACGGTCAGCGCCCTGCTCGATGCGCCGCGCGCCGGCGACCGGCCGCCGCTGCGTCGCATCGTGCTCGAAACGAGCGGGCTCTCGCGTCCGGGCCCGATCATCGCCTCGCTCGCCGACCCCGAACTGGCGGCGCGCGACCTGCGCGTGAGCGTCGTCAGCACCTACGACTGCGAAACCGGCCTCGCCCACACGGAGCAGTTCGAAGAGGCCGCCGCGCAACTCGCCGCGGCGCAGCGCATCGTCCTGACCAAGCTGGACCGCGTGCGGCCGGATTCGATTGCGATGCACCGCGATGCCGCGGCCGGCATCAATCCGTTCGCGGAGATCATCGCCGAGCCGGATCGAACGCGCGCCGTGGCGAGGGCTCTCGCCTGCGCCCCGCAAGCGGGCGACGCGACCGGCGCGGCGCGCTTTCCCATCGACGACAGCGTATCGGCCGCAGCGTTGCCGCATCCGCGCATCCACGTCATGAAAGGCGAGGCACGGTCCGCCATGCAGTGGCCCGAACTGGCCCTGTGGCTCGACGACCTCGCAGGCTTCTGCGGAGAGCGCCTGTTGCGGTTCAAGGCGATCGTGCACGTCACCGATTGCGCCGATCCGATCCTGATCCAGAGCGTGGGCACCACGTTCGGCGCGCCGCGGCCGCTGCGCTCGTACGGCGCGGACCGCGACGTTTTCGTGGTGATCACCCGGGACATCGATGCCGAGGAAATCAACACCCTGTGCGCAGGCGGTCCCGTGCGCCTGGTGAACCAGTTGCGCCGCCCCCCGCGCGAGCAGCCCGGGCTCCTGTCCCGGCTGGTCGCGACGCATGCTGCGTGACGCGCCGCACCTCCAAGCACATCCAACCACCACCAGGAGCAACACGATGAACAACCCCAAGCACACCACTTCCCTGAAGCGCCGCGACCTGCTCAAGATCGGCTCCGGCCTGGCTGTGGTGCCGGGCTTGCCCTTCCTTTCGCTGCCCGCGCACGCGGCGGACGACGAGGTGGTCGTCGGCACCTGGGGCGGGGATTACCAGAACCTGCTGCAGCAGTTCATCGCCCCGTCGATGACGAAGGCCGGCGTCAACGTGGTGTACGACACCGGCAATGCCGTCGCGCGCACGACCAAGCTGAAAGCCGAGCACGGATCGCGCCGCGGCTCCATGGACGTGGCGCTGCTGGGCGACCTGGACATGTACGAGGCGTTCCGCAGCGATGCGCTCGCCACGCCGGACGCCAAGCTGGTGCCGAACCTGGCCAATGTGTACGACCAGTTCCGCACGCCCTATTCCATCCCGCACATCTTCAGCGCGATGGTGATCGTCTACAACAAGGAGAAGTTCCAGACCAAGCCCGACTCCTTCCGCATCGCGCTGGAGCCGGCTTACAAGGGCCGCGTCGGCTTTTCCGACATCCTGTTCAACTTCAACACCTTGTTCGTCGGCCTCGCGGGCGGCGGGGCCGCCAACAGCTTCGAACCGGGGGAGAAGTTCCTGATGGAACTGAAGAAGAACCAGCCCAAGGTGTACCCGTCCAACGAGGCGGTGGCCGCAGCGTTCAAGTCCGGCGAGATCTGGATGGCCTGCATGTGGAAGGCCCGCGCGCTGCAGTGGCGCGACGCGGGACTGCCGGTCGAGTACGTCATCCCCAAGGAAGGCGCGATCCCGGTCACGTTCGAAGGCGCCGTGCCGAAGAACAGCCGACATCCGAAGGCAGCCTGGACGTACGCCAACGCCTTGCTGGATCCGGAGGGCCAGCGCCACTTCGCGCAGGCGATGGGCTACGCGCCGACCGTGCGTAACGCCAATCTGCCGCCCGAGCTGCAGGCCCGGGTCGGCTTCACCGACGACGAGATCAAGCGCATCCACAAGTACGACCTGAAGGTGCTGTACGAGACGAAGAACGCCTGCCTCGATTTCTGGAACAAGGAATTCAAGACCGGCCTGTAAGGCCGACGAGGCGCGGGGGCGGCTCCGGCGCGCATGGCGCGCCGGCCGACGCCCGCGGCGCGGCGCTCAGCCCGCGAGCGCCTTCATTTCGCGGAACAGGTCGGCCTTGCCTTCGAAGCCGATGCCGGGCAGGTCCGGCAGCGTGACGTAGCTGTTCTCCACCTTCACGCCATCGGGGAAGCCGCCGAAGGGCTGGAACAGGTCGGGGTACGACTCGTTGCCGCCCAGGCCCAGGCCGGCCGCGATGTTCAGCGACATCTGGTGGCCGCCGTGCGGGATGCAGCGGCTGGCGGACCAACCGTGCTCCTTGAGCATGTCGAGGGTCCGCAGGTATTCGACGAGGCCGTAGCTGAGGGCGCAGTCGAACTGCAGCCAGTCGCGGTCCGGGCGCATGCCGCCGTAGCGGATCAGGTTGCGCGCGTCCTGCATGGAGAACAGGTTCTCGCCCGTGGCCATCGGGTTCCTGTAGTAGTTGCGCAGCGTGCCCTGCAGTTCGAAGTCCAGCGGGTCGCCCGGCTCCTCGTACCAGAACAGGTCGTACTGCGACAGGGCCTTGGCGTAGGCGATTGCGGTGTCCAGGTCGAAGCGGCCGTTGGCGTCCACGCACAGCTTCTGGCCGTCCTGCAGCACCTCCATGATTGCGTCGATGCGCCGCAGGTCCTCGTCGAGCGAACCGCCGCCGATCTTCTTCTTCACCACCGTGTAGCCGCGGTCGATGTAGCTGCGCATCTCGTCCTGCAGCTTCCGGTAGTCCTGGCCCGGGTAGTAGTAGCCGCCGGCGGCGTAGACGAAGATCTTGCGATTGGGCCTGCCGTCGCCGTAGCGGTCGGCCAGCAGCTGGAACAGCGGCTTGCCTTCGATCTTGGCCACCGCGTCCCAGATGGCCATGTCCATCGTCCCGATGGCGACGGAACGCTCGCCGTGGCCGCCGGGCTTCTCGTTCTTGAACATCGTCGCCCAGATCTTGTGCGGATCCAGGTTGTCACCGGTCGCGTCGACCAGGGAGGCGGGATCGGCTTCGAGGATGCGCGGGATGAACCGCTCGCGCATCATGCTGCCCTGGCCGTAGCGGCCGTTGGAGTTGAACCCGTAGCCGATCACCGGCTTGCCGTTGCGGACCACGTCAGTGACGACGGCCACGAGGCTGAGGTTCATCTTGCTAAAGTCGATGTAGGCGTTCCGGATGGACGAGCTGATCGGAATGGTCTTCTCGCGGATTTCGACGATCTTCATGGCGTGCTGGCCTGGTGCAGGTTGGGAGGACTGAATGTTCGTCGTTTGTCCCGGCTGCGGCCAATGCTCGTTTTGGCTCCTTTGATGCGCTGCGCGAACCGACCATGAACTTCAATTTCGTCTGGCTCGAGGATTTCCTGTCCTTGGCAGCGACGGGCAACTTCTCGCGCTCTGCGGAGGACAGGCACAGCTCGCAGCCGGCCTTCAGCCGCCGCATCCGGGCCCTGGAAGAGTGGATTGGCGCTGCGCTGGTGGACCGGACGACGCAGCCTGCGCAGTTGACGGAGGTGGGCGCATGGTTCAAGGGGATCGCCGAGGAGCTGGTCGCAAGAGCAGCCCGTTTGCCTGGCGAGGCCAAGCAGGTTGCGGAGGCGAGCTCCGTCACCCTGCGCATTGCCAGCACGCACGCCCTCTCGTTCACTTTCCTGCCGCGATGGCTGCGAAGCGTCGAATCATCGCTCACGCTGGGCCCGGTCGAACTGACGTCGGACGTGCTCGCCCGCTGCGAAGCGCAGATGCAGGAAGGCAAGGTGCACTTCGTGCTGGCGCATGCGCACCCACGGATGCACGGGACTCTCGAGTCGGAGCTCTACCTCTCGACGAAGATCGGGAGTGACCAGCTGGTGCCCGTCTCCAGGCCTGGCGAAGGCCGCCAGCCGCTGCATCGCCTGGAGAAGGCCGCGGCGAAGGAGCCGGTCCCGCTGCTCGAGTACACGGATGCGTCGGGCATGGGCAGGATCGTCCGAGCTGTGCTCGGGCGGAAACTGGAGGAGATTCCGCACCAGGTCGTCTTCACCGCGCATCTCGCATCGGTGCTTCGGTCGATGGTGCTGGACGGGCGAGGCATTGCGTGGCTGCCCCGGACGCTGGTCGAGGAGGATCTCGATGCGAGGCGACTGGTGGTCGCGGCCGAGCCGCGCTGGAGCGTGGACCTGGAGATTCGCCTGTACCGGCAACAAGCGGAAGTCGGCCGCGCCGCAGAAGCATTCTGGCGGGCGGCCACGGAATCGGGCGCGGTGCCGTAAGCTGGCGGCTCGCAAGCGATGCACACGTCCCCAATCACGCGAGCACGGAAGGGCACGCCCCGGCCGGTACGGGTCGCTGCGTGCGTCGCGCTTCTCGTGTTGTCGCCCTTGCTTCCTGCGCAGGTCGAAAAGCCGGGCATCGCTTTTTCTGCGGCGGAGCCCGGCGCACCGCTGCCCGCGGGCTGGAAGAACCTGCCGGTCGTCAAGGGCAAGGCGATGACGCAATACACACTGGTCCGCGACGGCCAGACAACGGTGCTGCAGGCCGACGCCGAACATTCCGCGTCGGCGCTGATGCACGAGGGCAATATCGACCTCGCCCGCACACCGGTGGTGGCCTGGCGCTGGAAAGCGGCCGCTCCCATCAAGGGCGCCGACAACAGCGTCGCGGCCAAGGAGGACGCGCCGGCGCGGCTGGTGTTCCTGTTCGACGGGGACAAGAGCAAGCTGTCGCTGCGGGACCGCGCTGGCATGGGCCTCGCGAAGATCGCGGGCGGTGAGGACATCCCGTATGCCACGCTCATGTACATCTGGTCGACCACTGCTCCCCCGGGCAGCGTCATCCCCAACCCGCGCACGGGCCGCGTGCAGATGATCGTGGTCTCCGGCCAGCCCGGTGATTCGGGGGAATGGCAAAGCCTTCGTCGCAACATTGCGCAGGATTACGAGATGGTGTTCCACGAGAAGCCCGGGCGCATCACGGCCTGGGGCCTGCTGACCGACACCGACAACACGGGCTCCGTGGCTCGTGCGTGGTACGGAGACATACAGTTCCTGGGCGGCCCGTGAGCGCGGCTGGCTGGTTGCTCACGAAGCCACGTGAGCGGCCCGTACAGAATCCAGATCGATTAACCTTCCGACCCCGGACTTCCTGCATTCAGCGGTACAGCGAATGTGGGCAGGTCCCATGCACCGTGCACCAGGACCCATGTCGTCATCTCAAGTTCCTCCCATGCCAACCGTTTTGTTCACTGCCCGCCTGGAAAGCAATCGACTCGGCGAAGACTGCCATGGGGGGCGGTCATGAGCGGAACGACGAGCCTCCTTGCGCGCAGCGTCGCGCTGGTCGGCGCCGCGGCCGTGGCGTGGCGACGCCGGACGCAGGGAGCCGCACCGCCCCCGGCCGTGGGCGACGTTCCCCAGATACCACCTGGGCGGCCGCAGGGTGCGGTGCCCACCCTCAAGATGCCCACCGCGCGCGGCTGGGCGCATGGACAGACGCCCACGGCGGCACCGGGCTTGACGGTGAACGCATTCGCCACCGGCCTGAAGCACCCGCGCTGGATCCACGTGCTGCCCAATGGCGACGTCACCGTGGCGGAGGCGATGCAGGTGCTCCGGACCCCCAAGAGCATGTTCGACCACGCGATGGTGGCGACCATGCAGCGGGCGGCCGCCATCGGCCAGAGCGCGAACCGGATCACGCTGCTGCGCGACGCTGACGGCGACGGTGTCGCAGAGACCCGCGAGACGCTGCTGGAAGGCCTGAGCCAGCCGTTCGGCATGGTGCTGATCGCCGACACTTTCTATGTCGGCAACACCGACGGCGTGGTCGCATTTCCGTACACGACCGGCGCGACGCGGATCGATGCGCCCGGGCGCCCGCTCGCGAGCTTCAAGCCCGGCGGACACTGGACGCGCAGCCTGCTTGCCAGTCCCGACGGTCGCCGGCTCTATGCCGGCGTGGGCTCGCTTACCAACATCGCCGAACTCGGCGTCGAAATCGAGCAGGGTCGCGCCTGCATCTATGAGCTGGACCTGGAAACCGGCCGCAACCGCATCTTCGCCGAGGGCCTGCGCAACGCGGTGGGCCTGGCGTGGGAACCAGGCAGCGGCGTGCTGTGGACGGTGGTGAACGAACGCGACGGCCTGGGCGACGAAACGCCGCCGGACTACCTGACCTCGGTGCGGGAAGGCGGCTTCTATGGCTGGCCGTACTGCTACTGGGGCCAGACCGTCGACGACCGCGTGCAGCCGCAGGACGCCGCGCGGGTCGCAAGTGCGATCACGCCCGACTACGCGCTGGGCGGCCATACCGCGTCGCTGGGCCTGTGCTGGATGCCGCGCGGTACGCTGCCCGGCTTCGACGAGGATGGCATGGTGATCGGCCAGCACGGCTCGTGGAACCGCAGCACCTTGAGCGGCTACCGTGTCGTCTTCGTGCCGTTCGCGAACGGCCGCCCGACCGGACAGCCGCCACGCGACATCCTGAGCGGCTTCCTGAGTCCGGACGAACGCGAGTCCTATGGGCGCCCGGTGGGCGTCGAGATCGGACCCGACAAACGATCCCTGCTGATCGCCGACGACGTGGGTGACGTCATCTGGCGCGTCACGGGCAGCGCCGCCTGAACCCGCAGGAGCCGAGCTCCGCAGTTCCGATGCCTTGAAGCGTCACGCGCTCTTTGCGGCGAGACGGATCGGCGGCCTGTCCTGCTCGGACGAGGTGGCGGCGGCCTCGATCGGTCGCAGCTGCCCCGAGATGGTGGCCCCTTGGTGGATCTCCAGCGCCACGTATTGCACGTCGCCCTCGATGCGGGCCCGAGGCTGCAACTCCAGCGATTCGCGCGCGTGCACGGGCCCCTTGACCGTCCCGGCGATGATCACGCGGTCGGCGGTGAGACCCCCTTCGGCCACCGCACCCTCGGAGATGACCAGGAGGCTTCCTGCGGACGCCGCCTCGATCGCGCCGTACACCTCGCCGTCGACCCTCAGCCCCTCCTCGAACTTCAGGGCGCCGTCGATGCGCGTGCCCTGGGCGATCAGGGTCTTGATTTCCGCGTGGTCTTTCTTGCCGAACATGGATGCTCCTCAATCCTCAACGATGTGCAGTACAGGGAGGTGAGCATGCTGCGGAAGCGGTCGGTGCAGGGGGCGAACGTCGTGCCACTTTCGTGTCGGACGGCTGCTTGCCTGGTTGCAGGGATGGGAGGCTCGGCCGCAGCGGCGGCGGCGGCGGCGGTCATGAACTTGCTGCCGCCTCTCCCTCGGGTCCTGCGATGGGGCCCTCATCGACATGGCAGGTGCTGCGCTTCATGCAGTCGCGCAGGCCGCGCGGACGCTTGACGGCGCCGCTGCGCTCGTCGAATTCCGCCACTGCCAGGTCCAGCGCGCCGCGGCGCTCATGCTCTTCGACGGGAAGCCACGGGGCACCCAGCGCGGCCCACTGTGCGTCGGTCAGCAGCAGTTCGCCCGTCAGGAACACCTGGCGGCAGTGCTCGCCCGCGAGGAAGGACGCCTCTACCGCCTGCCCGCCATCGCCCGGACGAGACAGGCCGTGCGCCATGGTCTGGTCGAAGACGACCAGGTCGCCGGTTGCCAGTGCCAGCTGGACGCCCGCGTGGGGCATCACGAAATCCAGCTCCGATACCTCGAGCGCAAGAATCCAGAACAGGCAGCGTGACCAGTGGCGCCTGACGTCGTTGTGAAAGCCCGCCCCCCGCGTGGCCAGATAGTCGATCCGTTCGGCCACGCTGCTGCGGTACGCGGCGAGGCCCTCCCCCAGGACGCCCGTCAACTGCAACGCGGACGCTATGCCTCCGACCAGGTCGGCCACCCCGGGTGCGACGGCGGCCAGGTCCTCCGGTGTGGTGGTCGCATAGTCGATCTCCGAGAACGCCTCGGTCCTGGTCCGCGCATGGCCCTGCGCTGCCATGCGCGCGAGGGAATCGGGATCGAGAAACTCAGTGCGAATGACATGCACGCGGTCGTAAGGCGCGCGCGCGTCGAAGGCATGGCCGGGCTCTTCGCTGCGGACAGCGAACGCCGCAAAGGGGTGGGGCACACGATAGGCATTGGCGGCGACGACGCGATGGACAGCGACCGGACGCATCACCGCACGCCTCGCATGTTCACCGCACCGCCTGGGTGCTGAACCCGGCCTCGGCCCAGGCCTCCGCACTGGCTCGCGTCAGGCGAAAGCCAGGCGAGACGCGCGCTTCACCCAGCACCTCGCCCGACGCATCGGTGGCACGCAGCACGGCCGATGGGTTCTCTTCGTCCGGCTCGATGTCCAGCGTGACGCTCACGCGGCCGCGATCGCAGGAGATGTCGACCTGCCGATGGAGCGCCGCCTGCAGTTGCTGCTCGTGCCGCCGCACGAATTCGGCCGCGGTCTTCACCAGGGTGTTGAACGCGGAAGTGTCCAGGGCCTTGGGGTTCTTCTTGTCGCGGCCCATGGTCCATGGGCCGACCAGGGCCGGCTCGACCTGCCCGTCGGGTGTCATCGCAACGGCCCAGCCGTCGTCGTCCTCGTTCTTGATCACGCGGGCCGTCCAGCCGTTGTCGCGCCACACGCGCGCTTCGTGGATCACCTGGGTATCGGCGCCGATTTCCGGTTCGTTCATGCTGCGATTGTCGCGCCTTGGCGTGGCATGGCCATCGCGCGATGGCTCCACCCCATCGCAGAGAACGACGCTGCGACGACGCTTACCTTCGTGAGGTAGGTGTAGTTGCTCGTCCAAGGCGGGGTGAACCCGCTTCTGCACTCACCAGTGGAACACCGCCGAGACCATCGGCCCGCTGAAGCTCAGGTCTTTCAGGACCTGCCCGGACTTCATGTTGTAGCCGAGGTAGCGCCACGAACCGACCACGTCGCCCCACCCGAACGAACGGCCGACGCCGATCATGGCCTGGGTCGTCAGGTCTGAATTGCCAGTGCCCACATCGAGGTAGTAAGGCATGAACCAACTGCTGTTCTGGCCAAGGGCATAGCGACCCTTCACGCCGATGATCGCATCCCAATTGCGCAGGCGCGATTCGCGCGCGCCGGTGCGATCAGGCAGGGCCACCGAACCGATGTTGCCGGTCAGCGTCCAGTCGAGACTCTGCTGAATATCGAGAAGCCGCGCGCCGGCAATGACGTCCAGGACATACTCCGGCTTCGCTACAGCCCGCCACGCGCCGCCCAGCGTCCACGACCAGCCGCGGAGGTCATAGCGCGCGTCGGCAGCGACGCCGGCGGGCAAGTCGGCACCGCCCAAGGAGAGCGCCCGCGTACCGCTCTTGCTCGACCCGACATCCAGGTAGACGAGATCGGTGAACGCGCCCCACTGCCCCTTGCGCGCCTCCAGCGAGCCCATGAAAGTGAACTTCAGGTTCTCGAGGATCTTCCCGACATCGACACTCGCCGAGCTGCTGCCCGCTGGCGGCGGGAACGCAGTGGTGCCGCTTAGCGTGGGCAGGAAGAGGTTCAGGCTGCCTGTGAATTGCCAACGATCGGCGTCCTGGGCGTGGGCCGTGATCGGCAACAACATGGCCGTTGCACAAAGACCGGCCATGGCGCGACAGGTGAACGGATTCATGGTGTTCGAGCTCCTTCCGGCATGGGCCGCCTGTGATCGCCTCGAGATGTAGCTGGAAATGGCACGTCCGGATCATCCTTGGCGCCGCGTCGACCCGGTTGCGCTGGATCAACAGGTGGGCGCTGCGGCGGCGATACCGTGTCCGACACTACGCATTCCATGCCCGAGCGAGGCATTGGATATTTCCCGCACGCGATCCGCCATGGAGAATGTGATCCACGAAGTTTCGCCAACCCTGAGACTGCGGCAGTGGGCCCTTGGCAGTCTCGCCGTGCTGGCGTTGACTGGTTGCGCAAGCGTGTCGCCTGCATTCGTCAAGACCGAACGCATCGACTACGGCCAGGTAGTGGCCGAATCCTGGAAGCGCCAGACCCTTCTCAACGTGGTGCGGCTTCGATACGCCGATGCGCCGACCTTCCTCGACGTCGCTTCGATCATCAACAGCCATACCGTCGGCGGCAATGCGACCGGGAAGGCGACCTTGCCGAGCCGGACCGACCCGAACGTGCTGGAGTTCGGCGGCACGGGGAACTGGTCCAACACACCGACCGTTACCTACCAGCCCTTGATGGGCGACCGGTTCACGAAGTCGCTCCTGCAACCCGTTCCTCCAGTTGCCATCTTCCAGTTGCTTCAGGGCGGCTGGCCGGCAACGCTGGTTTTTCGCACCGTGGTCGGCTCGGTCAACGGCCTGCGCAACGTCTCCGCCGGCGCTGCCTCCGATCCTGGCTTCGACGAGCTGGGCGAAGCCCTGGCCAGAATCCAGCGTGCCGGCAACATCGGAATCAAGGTGGAGGCACGCAAGGACGCCGGCAGCGCCCGGGTCGTGATCCGGCGGGCCGAACGAGGTACTGCGTCGGACGCGGACGGTCGTCGCGTCCGGGAGTTGCTGGGGTTGGCGGAAGGCATCACGGAATTCGAGATCACCTACGGCGTGGTTCCGGACAATGCGAACGAGGTGGCGATCCTCACCCGTTCGATGATGGAAATCATGCTGCAACTCGGCTTCGGCATCGACCTGCCACCCGCGCACGCGGCGAGTGGGCGAGCGCTGGCAGGGCAGCAGCAGGCCGGCGACCAGCAAGCCAGGCCGCTCGTGCACATCCGGTCGGGGCCCGAAGAGCCCCCCGATGCCTATGCGGCGGTGCCCTACAAGGGATACTGGTACTGGATCGAAGACACGGACGTCGACAGCAAGCGCACCTTCACGTTTCTCATGATCCTGTTTTCGCTCGCCGAGACGGGCCAGGCCACGGCAGCCCCGATCGTGACGGTGCCGTCGCGCTGAACGCCGGCGCTGCGCAGCCGCGCGAACGATCAAGCACGCCCGGCGAGCGACCATCCCAGGAGGAGGAGCCCCGTCGCGGCCGTCCAGCTCCCTGCGACACGGACGACGATGCGAGCCCACGGCACGCGCAGCGAGATGACCCCTGCCGCGACGAGGGAGCTCACCACGAAGATCGCGCCGATGATGCCGACCACGCCACTGGCCTCGCGGCCCGCGGACGCGATGTCCGCGCCGTTCGAGTTGCCGTGCAGCAAACCGAGCATCGCCGCGAGGGTCGCCACCAGGTACGCTCCGAGCTTGACGTCGGTGGCTACCAGCAGGCCAAGCAACAGCAGGGGAAGCCACAGCGACGTGATGGCGTTCGGCAGGCTCGTCGGGCCGCCGAGAAAGCCCGCCATGCCGCCGGCAAACCAGGCCGCGGGCAATGCGAAGACGGTCCAGCGTGCGGCCGTGGGTCCGTTCAATCCGGCGAGCAGGGCCAGCGCGAACACCGGCAGCAGATCGTCGAGGCTGAGGAACAGATGCAGGATGCCGTCGTAGACCGGGCCCAGCCCGGTTGTCGCGAGATGCGCACTCGCCTGTGCGGGCACAAGCAGCAGTGCGGCGACGATGCAGTGCGTCAGCATGGCGCGTCGTCGCATCACCAGGCCCGCCACAGGAAAAGGAGGCCCGCCATCGCGATGCCTGCGCCGGCCGCGCTCAACGCCGTACGACCCCACTGCCAGCGATGCACGAGCCCGATCAGCACGCCGGCCGCATGCAGGCAACCGGTCGCCACGACGAATCCGACGCTATAGAGCAGGCCGCTCTCGCCGGGCGGCAGTTCGGTGCCGTGGGCGTGGCCGTGGAACACCGCGAAGACACCGACGATGGTCGCCGCCAGCCACAGCGGCGGTCGCCACCGGGTCGCCACCGATGCGCCGAGCAGCAGCCCGGAGGCAGCGACCCCGATTTCGACGCCGGGCAATGGCATGCCGACGAGACCGAGAAAGCCACCCAGCGCCATCACCAAGGGGAACGTCACGGGCAGGAGCCAGATCGCCGGCATTCCGAGCTGCGCACCCCACAGGCCGACGGCCACCATCGCCAGCACATGGTCCAGGCCGGACACCGGGTGCAGCAAGCCGGCGACAAAGCCTGCGGCCTGTCCCTGCTGCACATGCGCCAGCGCGGGCATCGCGAGCATGGCACCGGCCATCAGAACGGTCGTCCTGGCAGCGGTGGTCCTCACAGCAGCACCATGCGCTGCATCGTCCAGTACGCACCGAGCGACCCGACGACATAGCCAGGCAGCAACTGCACCCAGCGGGGCCAGACGATCTGGAGCTGGGAGAACGCGCGCTCCAGCAGCAGCACCAGGAGGACGAAAGCGAGCTGTCCGGCCTCGACGCCCACATTGAACAGCAGCAGGGCGAGCGGAATTTCGGAGTGCGGCAACCCCATCGCCGTCAGCCCGCTGGCAAAGCCGAAACCGTGCAGCAGGCCGAAGGCGAACGCCACGACCCAGGGATGGCGGATCGTGAAGCTGCTTTCGCCGCGCCACACCCGGGCGATCTCCGGACCGAGGAACAGGATCGACAGCGCGATGGCGGCGTTGAGCGGCACCAGCGGTGCACTCGCGTAGCCGAGGGTCGCTATCGCCAGCGTGATGCTGTGGGCCACCGTGAACGCGGAGATGGTCTTCACCAGCATCCAGCGCTCACGCACGATCAGCAGCAGCCCCAGGACGAACAGCAGGTGATCGACGCCGAGCAGGATGTGCTGCACGCCCAGCTGCAGGTAGGACAGCGCGCGTGAGCTGCCGCTCGTTGCCGCCCCAAGCGTGAAGGCAGGATCGGGCGGACGCAGCAGGCGGCTCTCCACCCGGCCATCCGCGTGCTGCACTCGCACGAGCACGTCGGTCATCGTGGTTTCGAGCCCCGCGATCCGGATCGTCTTGCCTGCCAGTCCACCCGGACAGCGCAGGGTGCCACGGACGACGATGGCGCCCGGCGTGAGCTGCTGCTGGTCCGGCGTCACCAGTCGGCAGCCATCGGGCACCACCGGCGCGATGCGGATTTCGACCTCGCCTCCGGTGGGCCGCTTCCACAGCAGCGCGTAGGTCGTGGCGTCGCTCTCGCGCAGCTCGAGGAATCCGGGTCGCATCTCGTGCGCAATCGCCGCGCCGGCGGCGCCGAGCGCCAACGCGCTCACCAGCATGCGGTGCCAGAAAGCGCGCAGCATCACGGACGGCCTTGGTCCGCGGCGGCGGGTGCGTGCGGCTCGATGACCACCTTGTACTTCGCCAGCAGCTGCTCGTACATCGCGTCGAGTTGCCGATTGCGCCGCTCGGCCAGCACCTCGCGCTCCACCAGCGGACGCACCGCCGCAAGTTGCGGCAGCGCCCCCTCGGTGCGCGCGCGCACCTGCACCAGGTGCAGCCCGTAGCTCGATTTCACCGGCCCCACCCAGGCGCCCGGCGCCAACGTCTCGATCCGCTGCGCAAAGCCAGGGCCGAACAGGCGATCGATGTCGCGCGTCGAAGTGAGTTCGATGTCCGAGGGCAGCATCGTCGGGTCGCCCAGCGCGTCGACCGGAGCAGCCGGGCCGATGGCGTTGAGCCGCGCCAGGATCGCGGCAGCGTCGCGCTCCGCGGCGGCGCCGCGTCGCTCGCGGCTGACAAAGACCTGGCGAAAGGCCACGCGAGGCTCGATCCGCAGGGCGTCGCCATGCGACGTGAGCCATGCCTCGAGCTCCTGGTCGGTGGGTGGCGCGGCCTGCGCGGCCTCCTCGGCCAGGAACTCGAGCTTCTGCCGCAGTCGGCGGCGGACGATCGTGTCGTCCCGGTCGAGCCCCGCGGCAACGGCCTCCCGCACCGCGATTTCCTCGCGGACCCAGTCGTCGATCAGCCCCTTGAGTTCCGTGTCGGTCGGCGGGTGTTGCCACGCCTTGGTGTAGCTGGCCGCGAGGTGCTGGATCTGTCCGCTGGTGATCGCAATGCGCGTCGAACCCGGGCCAGCCCCGCCGCCGCTCCACTGGAACCAGACAAACAGCGCCGCGCCGATCGCGACGAAGTGCAGCAGCGGTTCCCCCAGGATCGACTTCAACCGCATGGTGGCCGCCACCGAATCACGGCGTGTACCAGATCGGCGCGGTATAGGCGCGCTCCTGCAGCACCATCGCAGTTCCCGGCAGCGGCTTGATGGCGAAGCGCTTGGCATCGTAGGCGGTCCAGCGCGGCGTCGGGATCTCGATCACGCGGGCGTAGTAGAAGGCGCGCTGCTTCGCGTCGAACTGCGGATCCTTCCAGACGGTGATCAGCTCGGGGGCCCCGATGCTGTTCATCCAGGTTGCGTTCTCGACATCCACTGTGTTGCCCACGGGCGTCTTGCAGCGGCCGTCGGCGTCGATCTTGCGCCCGCCGGAAACTGCCACGTCGTAGACGCGCTCCTGCGTCTTGCCGTCCGGGCCGACCCAGCCCTTCACGATCTGGATGCGATCGAGATTGGCGCCGATGGCATCCTTCAGCGCGGCCACCAGGAAGGTGGGCGACTTGCCCTGGGGTGCATTGCTCAGGTCGCCGCCCATCGGCACGCCCTTGGCGTATCCGATCGCGGCCGGCATGCGGTTGTTCGCGTCAGCCGCTGCGTAATCCCAGCCGCCGAAGAAGCGCACGATCATGCGCGGGCCCGTCGTCGCGTAGGTCTCGCGCCGCTTCATCGCGTCGAAGATCGCTTCGCGTGTGTTCTCGGTCGCCCACACGGCGGCGAAACCCGAGGCGCTGACCTCCCAGTCCATGATCTTCACGCCGGTCTTCGGGTTGTCGACGAAGGCCTTGGTCATTCGCTCAGGACTCGGCTCCTGGGGCGCGGTCTTGCCGAAGAAGTTGTCCTCCTCCATCGCCGCCAGCCCCGTGTGCGCGTCGCTGCTGCCGATCATGCCGAACTTGTAGGGATTGGTCCCCAGTTTGGCTTCGAGAACCAGTCCGTTCTTCAGCGCCGCGCGCGCGTATTCGAACTCCAGCATGTCCTTCGTCTTGGTGGCCGTCCCATCGAGGTTGCCCTTGTCCCATAGCTCGAAATTCGCGAACTCGTCGTTGGGCGAGAGGAAGGGATGCGCCTCGCCGGTGCCCTTGGTCTGCGTCACTTCGTACAGCGGCTCCCACCTGGCGCGCGTCTGCACGTAGTCGCGATCGAGCCTCTTGCCGAAGGCTTCGACGACCGGGAACATGATCCCGTTGCTCAGGTTCCCGTTATGGGCAATGGCCAGCACTTCGCTGCCGGTCTTCTGCTCCGTGGCCGCCATCCACTTCCACAGGTCCGTCGGGTTGGGGCTGCCGAGCGGCGGCAGCGTGGTGAAGGGTTCGACCAGGCCGGCCTGGGCGCCGTTGCCGCGAAAGACGACATTGCGGTGCAGGTTGCTGGAGCCGCCCGCGGTCCACTCATAACCGATGAACGCGGTGAAGCGCCCGGGTTCGTTGTAGGTCTCCGCCGCCTTGATCGTCTGCTGCCAGGCGTTGCGGTACGACGTCGTGCCCGGCGTCGGGAAACCCTTGGGCATCTTGTTGCCGCTGAAGCTGGCGATGATGTCCATCGCCGCGTCCGCGCCCTGGCCGCCCTTGATCTGGTCGTACCACTTGCGCCCCTGGGGCGTCGCCAGCAGGTCCGGATCGCCGCCCATCAACTGCGGGAAGAAGCCCATGCCGTCGGAGTGATCGGCGACCACCAGGAAGTCCAGCGGCCGCGACAGCTTGACCGGCTGCCCGGAGTTGGAGGCGATTTCCTCGCCGCGCGCAAAACGGTATGCGTCCTTGGGCGCCAGCCGGGCACCGAAGGCTCCGGCGTCCATCGAGAACGAGGTGTGCAGGTGGGTGTCGCCGAACAGCGGCTGCGTGGGAAACGTGCGTCCCGCGTAGGGCGAATAGTTCGGCTTGGACGGGTACGCCTTCTCGAGCGTGCTCTTGTCCGCCGTGCCGATGTCGGCCTGTTCCGCAGCCAGCAACGGAAGCGCCAGGCCTGCAGCGAGTGCGATCAGGCTCCAGTTACGGAATGTCGGCTTGTGCATGGCTGCGTCCTTTGTGCTGAGCTCGGTGCTCATTCTGGAGGGCCACCTTCGCCGGCAGTTGACGCGCGTCAATCGCTAAGCCGGCCCACCCTGCTTCCGGGGGCAGGGACGCCCGCCTTCCTGAGCTTCTGCGCTGACGCGAGCATCAGGTCCGCCACATCCGGCAGCCTACGTTCGGGTTCACGTTGGAACAGAAGCCGTACTCCATTTGTGCCGCGAGCTCAACGGGGCCGCTCTCAACGTCCCGGACAAGGACTTTCGACAAGTCAGACCTTCGAGCGCACGCGCGTAGCTTTCAGGTACGCAGCCTGGAGCTCGTTGAGCACCGAGCGTGCCGGCCGGGCGGCGCCGAGGTGCAGGTGGCGCAGTTCATCCATGAATGCGTCCCACAGGGCCGGGCCGCCCTTCTCCAGGATCTCGGCGCGTACGGAGAGCTCCCGACTCGGTCGCGTATGCCGCCGTCCCCAGGCTCCCATGTGCGCGAGAAGCGGCACGAGCTGGATGGATGCCTCCGTCAGGCTGTACACGCCCTTCTGCCGGTGACTCGGGTCATCCCGCCGACTGAGCAGCCCGGCGGCCGTGAGTCGCTTCAACCGGTCGGCGAGGATGTTCGATGCGATGCCTTCCTGGCTGTTCGCCAGCAATTCGCCATAGCTGCGCCGGTTCCCGAACATCACATCGCGGATCACGATCAGGCTCCAGCGATCGCCCAGCTGTTCCAGCGTGAGATTGATCGGGCACCCGGACCGACCTGACTGTTTCACTCACCCTCCTCCGACACAGCTTGCATTGTGCAAGTGGTTTGGGCTAGAGTCAAACGAGCACTTCGCGAACATTCAAGAAGGACCGCTCATGCCGCTCGCGCTCTATGGCCATCCGTTCTCTTCGTACACGCAGAAAGCGCTGATCGCGCTCTACGAGAACGACCTCCCGTTCGAGTTCCGCTGCATCGATGCGGACCATCCGGAACATGCGCAGGAGTGGCTGCGGCGCTGGCCGATGGCCAAGTTCCCGATGCTCCTGGATGGCACCCGTGCGATCCTCGAAACCAGCATCATCATCGAGTACCTGCAGCTCACCCATCCCGGCCCGGTGCGCCTGCTGCCTGCGGATCCCATGGCCGCTCTCGACGTGCGCTTTCTCGACCGGTTCTTCGACCTGCACGTGATGTCGCCCGTGCAAAGCGCGGTGAGCGCGGTACTGACTGGCGATCCGGACCAGCGCGAATACTTCCATGCCCGCGCGCGGGAAGTTCTCGAGCGCTCCTACGCCTGGCTCGAAGCGCATCTCTCCGAGGGAAGCCAATGGGCGGCCGGCGCGCCGTTCTCGCTTGCGGACTGCGCGGCCGGGCCTGGGCTGTTCTATGCGGACTGGACACACCCGATCTCTCCGGCATTCCCACGCGTGCGCGCCTACCGGGCGCGATTGCTCGGTCGCCCCTCGTTCGCGCGGGCAGTGGAGGAAGCACGGCCCTACCGCCATCTGTTCCCCCTGGGCGCACCCGACCGCGACTGAGGTGATGCGAAGCCAGGCGCATCAATCCCCTGCTGTTTTCGCATCAATCGCTGGTGGTTTCGTTCCTACCATCCCGTCTCATGCCGGATCAGATCACGCCGCCGCGCCACTGGGGACAGGTACTCACGGCGATGGTCACGCCGTTCGACGCCCAGGGTGCCCTCGACCTCGATGCCGCGCGCACGCTTGCCCGCTGGCTGGCGGATCACGGCAGCGATGGGCTTGTCATCGCCGCCACGACTGGCGAAGCGACGGTCCTCGCCGATTCGGAGCGGCTCGACTTGATCCGCGCTGTGTCCGAGGCGGTCACGATCCCGGTGATCGCAGGCACCGGCAGCAACGACACCCAGCACAGCGTCGCACTGACACGCCAGGCGCAGGCGCTTGGGGCTGCCGGCGTGATTGCCGTGAGCCCGTACTACAGCCGCCCACCTCAAGCCGGCATCGAAGAGCACTTCCGCGCGATCGCGCGTGCAACAGCACTGCCGGTGATGCTTTATGACGTGCCGCTGCGCACGGGTCGCCGCGTTGCGAAAGACGTGTTGCTGCGCCTCTTCCGCGAAGAGGCGAACATCGTTGCCTTCAAGGATGCAACGGGTGACGCAGCCGCCTCCGCTGCCCTGCTCGCCGAGGCGGATTTCGATCTCTATTCCGGAGACGACGCATGGACGCTGCCGTTGCTCGCCGTGGGCGCCGTCGGTGTCGTGGGAACCACCACGCATTGGACCGGGCCTTTGTTCGGCTCCATGATCTCGGCCGTCATGCGGGGAGATCTCGTTGAAGCCCGCGCCATCAACGCACGACTTCAGCCTTCCTTCGCCTATGTCAACAACGAGGAATGCGTCTATCCGATGGCGATCAAGGCGCTGCTGCCGCTCCTGGGGATCGAGGCCGGTGGATGCCGCCTCCCATTACCTCGAGCGCCCGCAAACACCGCGGATCGCGCCTACGCCGTGTGCGCTGGACTCGGACTGATCTGATCGTGGACTTGCATGGCGCGTCGTGGCGGACTTCAACGGTCATGACGTCATGGCTTCAGGGCGCGGAGATCACCGTGATGGCACGCTGGGCCACGATTGCGTGCATGGCGCTGGTGGGATGCACGCCGTCCCAGAAGACGTACTGGCCGGGTCGCGCACAGCGGAACGGCGGCACGTTCGGCGTGACGCACGGATCAGTCGTGTTCGTGAAGCCGTAGCTCCCCGGGCTGGCGATCACTTCGTCGAGCAGGGCGAACAGATCCAGGACCCGCACGTCCGTGCCACCCAGGCCTTGCGCATACTGCACGACATTGGCCAGGCCGGCATCGAACGCCAGGGACAGTTGCGTGGCGGCTGCGCTTGCCGCCGGCACCTGCTGCGCGAGCATGCGCACGGACGGCGCCTTCGCGAGGTCGGGGACGTTGACCAGCAGGAACTTGCGCGCGCCGCTGGCGTAGAGCGCCGCGACGGTGTTGGCCAGGCTGGCCAAGGCGTTCTGGATGTACGGAGCGGGATTGCCCCCGAGAGCGGCGGCGACCAATGCGTCGCGCACGTCGTTGCCGCCCATTTCGATGACCACCAAGGTGTTGGCCGCAGTCTGCGGATGCGCGGCCAGATAGGCAGCCAGCTGCTCCGGCAGGTTGAAGCGGCAGGGATAGCTGACAGCCCGTGCCCCGCCGACGGCGTAGTTGCTCGCCTGCGAGGCCGGCGCCGCGCGGAGTGCCGGACGGGCGTTGCCCTGGAGTCCCAGGTGATTCGCCAGACCTTCCACCCACGTCGCGCCATCGGTGAAGTGATGGCCGCCGCGGGCATACGGGCCGTCGGGCACGACGAGATCGTCCAGCGTGTCGTACGGCGGCACGCTCAAGGGAACGCCGCAGCCCTGGTTGGCGGGATCCGAGAGGAAGACGAACGCGTTGCCCGAGTCGCTCAGGCTCGTGCCGAACGTCACCAGGCGGTCGATGCCGGCGCCAGCTACTGCGAGGCCGCATTGCAAGGCAAAGACGATGGAAACTGCGATGAGCCGCGCCAGGCGAGGCAGGATGCGCACACAAAGCATGGAATACCTCCTGCTGCAGAATCCGTTGCCGCATTGGATGCCGACGCCGCGGGTTGCGCAAGGGGCTGCGGGAGCCCATCCCGTCGCAGATACAACGATCCGTTACGAGCAGCACCACGCAGGCCGGATCGCAGATGTTCATGTAGAGGATCCGCCGCTGGCCGCCACCGGACAGCGTGATCTTGCCCGCCGTCGATGACGATCTTCGGGCCCGTGTCATTGAAGATCTTCGCGGTTTCAGAGAGCGCGTAGAGCGGCTGGGCCGCCTGGTGCGGGATGCCCTCACGTCGGCAGCGTGAAGCTGAATGTCTCGCCGCCGCCCGGGTTCGGCGTGCACCACAGGCGCCCGCCGTGCGCGTCGATGATCGAGCGGCTGATCGCCAGCCCCAGGCCCATGCCGGCGGGTTTGGTGGTGTGGAAGGCATCGAAGATGCGCTCGCGCTCCAGGGGCGGCACGCCGTGCCCGGAGTCGCACACGTCCACGCGCACCGTGCGCGAATCGTCGGCCTCGGCCTCGGCCTCGGCCTCGAACTCGACCGCGATCCGCAGGCAGCGTTGCGCCTGGGCTCTCGAGGCCATCGCGTCGAAGCCGTTCATGGCGAGGTTGAGGATCACCTGCTGCAGTTGCACCCGGTTGCCGTCCACAGGGATCGCCTCACCGCGGAAGGGTTCGATCTGCAGCCGCACCCCGCGCGTGCGCGCCTCCGGCTCCAGCATCCGGGCGACCTCGTACACCAGCGCGTGCAGGTCCACCGGCGCGCGCTGCGCTTCGCTGCGCCGCACGAACCGGCGGATGCCGACCACGAACTCGCTCACGCGGTGGGCATCGGCCACGATGCGCTGCACCGCCGCCTCCGCCTCGCCGTGGTTCGGCGGCTGCGCCGCCAGCCAGCGTGCGGTGGCGTGGCCGTTGGCAACGATCGCCGCCAGCGGCTGGTTGATCTCGTGGGCGATCGAAGCCACCAGTTCCCCCATCGCCGCCACCCGGGCGACATGCGTCAGCTGCTCGCGCGCGCCCCGCAGCGCCTCGTCGGATTGCAGCCGCTCGGTCATGTCCTGCACCAGCGCCACCAGGAACTCCACCGACCCGTCGGCGGCTCGCACGCACTGCGCCGCCATGGTGCACCAGACCAGCTGGCCGTCCTTGCGGATGAACCGCTTCTCCAGGACGTAGCCGTCCTGCTCGCCCGCGATCACCCGCCCGAACTGCACTTCGTCGGCCGCCAGGTCGTCGGGGTGCGTCAGCTCCGGCCACCGCAGGCGCATCAGCTCCTCGCGCGGGTAGCCGAAGATCCGGCACAACTCGTCGTTCACCTCGAGGCAGCCCTTGCCGGGCGAGGTCAGGGCCATCCCGATGAGCCCGAGGTCGAAGTAGCGCCGGAACCGCTCCTCGCTCGCACGCAGCGCCTCCTCGGCCCGGCTGCGTTCGACGATGTCCGCCGCGTGGCGCGCATAGAGATCGGTGAACCGCAGCTCCGTGACGCTGAAGCGGCGTGGCTGGCGGAACTGCGTGGAGATCACGCCCAACAGCTCCCCCTTGCGGCTGACCAGCGGCGTGGACTGCACGCCGCGGACGCCGGCGGTTTCGGCGATCGCGCGGTGGCGCGCGAACGGCGGGTCGGCCAGCACGTCCTCGACGATCACTCGCTCCAGCCGCCGCATCGCGCGGCCGGAGACGGTACTGTCGTCGTGCACGCGAGCGAAGTGGGTCAGGAAGGCTTGCGGCAGGTTGCGCTGGGCGACGATCACCAGGCCTCCGCTGGCCACGTCGACCTGCTGCACCACCCCGAAATCCGCGCCATGCAGCGCCATGGTGGCGTCCAGCACCTCCTCCAGCAGCGGCTGCAGGCCGTTGATGGTCAGCAGCCGCGAGGAGAACTCGTGCAGCCGCTTCATGCCCTCGGCCTCCTCGGAGGTCGCGCTCAGTGCCTGTTCACGCGCCGCGGCCTCACGCTGCATCCGCGCCAGCTCCAGGCGCGCCCTGACGCGCGCGAGCAATTCCTGTGCGGTGAAAGGCTTCACCAGCCGGTCCTCGGCGCCGTTGTCGCCGGATGCCGCGTTGCGGCGCATGGGCGCGGTGAGCTGGATCACCGGCACCCCCCGCGTGCGCGGGTCGGCGCGCAGCACGCGCGCGAACGCCGCCCCATCGAGGTCCGGCAGCAGGGCATCCACGAGCACCAGGTCGGGCACCATCGCTCGCGCCGCCGCCAGCGCCGCGGTGGCGACCGCAAAGGCCTGCACGTGGTAGTGCGTGCCGAGCAGGCGGTGCAGGTAACGCCGCATGTCGGGATCGTCGTCGGCGACCAGGATGCGCGCCGCCGCAGCCGGTGGCCGCGACGGCGCGCCGCGGGCGGCCGCGCCGCCGGCGGGGATGCGATCGGCCGGCAGGACGACGGTGAAGCTGCTCCCACGGCCTTCGCCGCTGTCCACCCGCACGGTGGCGCCCAGCAGCCGCGCGAGCTCCTGGAGCGGCGGGACCTTGCGGGCCGGCACGCCGCTGCCGGTATCGGCGACCGTGAGCTCGATCGCACGGCCCACGCGGCGCAGGCCCAGCGTGATGGCGCCGGCGGAAGTCACCTCCCTGGCATTCGACAGCAGTTGCAGCACCAGCTTTTCCCACAGCGCGGGGTCGACGTCGACCGGCTCGGCCAACGGCGGGCAATCGACGACCAGGCGGAGCTCGGCGCTTTCGATGGTGTCGCGGAACAGGCTCGCGAGTTCGGTGGTGTACGCGGACAGCGTGACGGTCTCCTTCGCCGCGTCGCCCCGGTCCTCGCCGGGCGGGGAGAAGTCCGCCAGGGTGTGCGCCAGCTCGCGCAGCCGCTCCATGCTGCGCCGCATCTGGGCGACCTCGGCGCGCGCGCCCCGCAGCGCGCGTCGCTGGTGCCCCCGCCCCGATCGCCCCGCCGCGACGGCCGGCGCAGCTGCTTTCGCGTCCACATTCCCGTTCGCGTGCGAGCGCGCGACCGAAAGCCCGGCGCAGACCCGGTCGGCCAGCTGCTGCACGAACTCCTGGTACGACGTGTCCCAGGGCTGGTAGGGCTGGAGCCCCACCACCATGAAGCCCGCGGCCTGCTGCTGCCAGGACGGCGTGTAGGAGACGAGCGCGGCCGCGGCGGGCGGGCGATCCCAGGCGCCGCGCGGCAGCTCGCCGAGGCCCGCCAGGTCGTCCAGCACCAGCGTGCCGCCGTGGCGGACGGCGGCAGCGGGCCAAGGCACGGCGTCGCTGGCCGCAATGCACTCCGGCGCGCCCGGGTGGCCTCGCGCGATGCCGCTGGTGCACGCCAGCCGCGCTTCGCCGCCGCCGTCGAACAGGTAGGCGAGGGTGAAGGGCAGGTCCCGCGCGCAGCGGCCCAGCGCCTGCTGCAGGGTCGCCGCCATGGCGTCCTCCGGCTGCGGGCTCGCCACGATCGCTGCCGTTTCCCGCAGGCAGTGCAAGCGCCTTTCCTGCAGTACGCGGGCCGTGTCGTCGACCCCGATGCACAGCAGGCCAGCGATGTGGCCGTCGTCATCCGGCAGCGGGCAATAGGACACCGTGTGATAGGTCTCCTCCAGGCGATCGCCGCGCTGCATCAGCAGCATCAGCTCGTAGTCGGAGCCGGCGTCGCCCGTGGCCAGCAACGGCGCGATCCGCTCCTGGACGGCGGGCCACACATCCGACCAGACCTCCGCCGCCGGACGGCCCAGTGCCCAGGGATGTCGTTCCGCCATCGTCATGTTGCGCCAGGCGTCGTTGTAGAGGAAGACCTGCTCCGGCCCCCAGATCAGCCACATGCCCTGGCGCGAGCCGAGCAGGATGCGCACCGCCGTGCACAGGCTGTGCGGCCATCCTTCCACCGCCCCGAGCGCAGTCGCGCCCCAGTCGAAGCTCCGCATGATGGCCGCCATCTCGCCCGCCCCGCGCAGGCACGCCGCCCGCCGCGGGACGGAGGCGGCGGCGGGGTTGGACGTCATGCGCTTTCCCGGCAGGGGACTACCAGCCTAACCGGCCCCCCCGTCGCAGCGCAAGGGGCCGGCCGCGCAAGCTGCAAGGCATCCAAGCCTACACAGTCGCGGCCTCGGCAGCTGGCGTCTCCCCGGCAGCGGTTTCCGGCACGCTTTCCTTTTCCTGCCCCCGCGGCTCGCCGATGCGCAGGGCCTTGCGCACCGCGTCGTAGCCGAGCTTCACGCGCTGACCCGCCGCCACCTCGTCCTTGAGCATCGCGCTGGCCAGCGGCGATTCGACCTCGCTGCGGATGCGACGCTTCAACATGCGGGCGCCGAACTCGGGGTCGTAGCCGACCTCCGCCAGGTGGTCTACCAGGTCGCGGTCGAACTCCAGCTGGATGTCCTGCTGCGCGGCGGTGCGCGCCACCCGTTGCAACTGCAGTTCCACGATCTGGCGGATCTGCGCGCGGCCGAGCGCATGGAAGACGACGACTTCGTCGACGCGATTGAGGAACTCGGGACGGAAGTGGCGCTTGAGCATTTCCATCAGCCGGTCCCTGAGCGTCGGGTAGTCCAGCTGTTCCTTGTCGGCGGCCGACAGGTTGCGCTGGATCACGTCGGAGCCCAGGTTGCTGGTGGCGATGATGATGGTGTTGGTGAAGTCCACCACCCGCCCGCGCCCGTCCGTCAGCCGCCCCTCGTCGAACAGCTGCAGCAGGATGTTGTGCACCTCGGCATGCGCCTTCTCGATCTCGTCGAGCAGCACCACGCAATAGGGGCGTCGCCGCACCCGCTCGGTGAGCTGGCCGCCTTCCTCGTAGCCGACGTAGCCGGGCGGCGCGCCGACCAGCCGGGCCACCGTGTGCCGCTCGGCGTACTCGCTCATGTCGATGCGCACGAGCGCGTCGTCGCTGCCGAACACGTTGGCGGCCAGCGCCTTGGCCAGCTCGGTCTTGCCGACACCCGTGGGCCCGAGGAACAGGAAGGTGGCGGTCGGCTTGCCTGCTTCCTTGAGGCCGGCGCGTGCCAGCCGCACCGCCTCGGCCACCGCGTGCACCGCCTCTTCCTGGCCGACCACGCGCTCGCGCAAGCGGTCTTCCAGCGCCAGCAGCTTCTGGCGCTCCTCGGTCGTCAGCTCGTTGACGGGGATGCCGGTGAGCGAGGCGACGATCTGCGCCACGTGTTCGGCGTTGACCTGGTGCGAACTGGTGCCGCGCTCCTTCTTCCACTTCTCGGTGGCCTCGGAGAGCTTCTTCTCCTCGGCGGCGATGCGCTCGCCGAGCTGCTTGGCCTTGTCGTACTGCTTGGCGGTGCCGGCGGCGTCCTGTTCCTGGCGCAGCCGCCGAAGATTCGCCTCGATGTCGTGCAGTTCGGGCGGCCGCGAGCTGGCCTGGATGCGCACCCGCGCCGCCGCCTGGTCGATCAGGTCGATCGCCTTGTCCGGCTGGAAGCGTCCGGTGATGTAGCGGTCCGCCAGCCGGGCCGCCGCGACGATCGCGTCGTCGCTGATCTTCACCTTGTGGTGCGCCTCGAAGCGGTCGCGCAGGCCCCGCAGGATCTCGATGGTGTCGTCGATGCCCGGCTCGGGCACCGTCACCGGCTGGAAGCGCCGCTCCAGCGCGGCATCCTTCTCGATGTACTTCTGGTATTCGTTGAGCGTGGTGGCGCCGATCAGGTGCAGCTCGCCGCGCGCCAGCGCCGGCTTGAAGGTGTTGGCGATGTCCAGCCCGCCCTCGCCGCCGCCCTGGCCGGCGCCCACGATGGTGTGCAGTTCGTCGATGAAGAGGATCATGTCGTCCTGGTTGGCGATGATCTCGTCGAGAACCGACTTGACGCGTTCCTCGAACTCGCCGCGGTACTTCGACCCGGCCACCAGGCTGTTGATGTTCAGCTCCACCAACCGCTTGTTGCGCAGTACCTCGGGCACCTGGTCCTGCACGATGCGCTGGGCCAGGCCCTCGACGATCGCCGTCTTGCCGACGCCGGGCTCGCCGATCAGCACCGGGTTGTTCTTCTTGCGCCGCGCCAGCACTTCGATCGTGGTCTCGATCTCCTTGGCGCGGCCGATCACCGGGTCCAGCTTGCCCTGGCGCGCCAGCTGGCTCAGGTCGCGCGCGTACTTGTCGAGCGTGGGCGTCTGGCTGCGCTTTTGCAGCTTGCCCTCTTCCGCACCCTGCCCCACCACCTTCACCGTCTTCTGCCGCAAGGCCTGGGCCGACAGCCCCAGCTTGCGCAGCAATTCGCCGGCGAAGCCGTCCTCTTCCTCGACCAGGCCGATCAGGATGTGTTCCGGGCCGACGTAGCTGTGCTCCAGCTCGCGCGAGGCGACGAGGGCGTGATCCAGCGCGCTCTTCGCGCGCGGCGACACGCCGACCCGCGGCGTCTCCCCTTCCTTCACCTGGTGCTCGCCCCGCGGCGCATTCTCCTGCAGGGTCTGCTTCAGGTCCGCGGCCGAGAGCTTGAATTCCTTCAGGATTTCCTGCACCACTTCGTTGTCGACCAGCGCCATCAGCAGGTGCTCGGTGTCGACCTCGTCCTTGCCGTACTCCACCGCCTTCTCGGCTGCCGCCTGCAGCCGGTCCATCGCCGCCTCGTTCAGGAAGCTGCGCAGGTCCACCGACTCGCGCGAGCGCTGGCGGCGCGGCCCGCCTCCGGCTGCCGGCCGCGCGCCGCCGCTGACGGGGACGTTGCCGCCGCCACCGCGTGCACCGCCGCCGCCCCGGTCGCCGAAGATCGAACCGCGGTCGCCGAAGAAGTCCTTGAACTCGTCGAACATGCCGCCATGGAACAGCGACTCCAGCGGCGACGAGGGCGAGCGGCCGAAGCCACCGCCCTCCATCAGCTCTGCGTAATGCTCGTCGCACAGGGCGATCTGGCGCGTGCGGCCGTTTTCACGGACGGTCAGCTGGGTGGTGGCGGGGCGCCCGCACACTTCGCATTTGGCCATGGCAGGTCTCCTGTGCGCGCTTCACGCGTATTCGAACTTCGGAAGGGCCTTCAGCTGTTCCTTGCTCGCGTTCGGCAGGACGGCCTTGGGTGCGACGTGGGCGAAGTTGCGCACCGGGATCGCGACCAGGTGCTTGCCGAGCCCGAGGAATCCGCCGACGTTCACGATCGCCGTGGACAGGGTGCCGTCCGGCGACACCACGAGATCGTCGACGGTGCCGATCTTCTGGCCCTTGTCGTTGTAGACGTCCTGGTGCAGCAGCTTGGAGGCGCGGTAGCCGGTGGCGACCAGCAGGGTCTCGGCGACCGTCACGCCCAGCGTGGCCTTGGCAGCCACCGGAACCTTCTCCGTCGCGGCCGGCGCCGAGGCGGCCTGGGCCCGGGCCGCGTTCACCGCGAAGAGGCTGGAAAGCGCGCACGCCACGCTGGAGGCGAGGAGGAATTTCGTGATCATGGTGTCATCCTTTTCGGTTTCGAAGAAAACTTCTCACTTGATTTCGAGCTTGCGGGAGGCCTTGGCGGCGCCGGCCTTTTTCGGCAGCGTCAGCGTCAGCACCCCGTTGGCAAAGCGCGCTTCGGCCCGGTCCGCGTCCACGCCGTCCGGCAGCGGCAGCACGCGCTGGAATTGGCCGAAGGCGCGTTCGAGCCGGTAGCAGCCTTTTTCATCCTGCGCCGCGTCCACCCGTTTTTCGCCGCGCAGCACCAGGAAGCCGTCTTCGACGATCACCTCCAGGTCCGGCGGCGCCAGGCCCGGCAGTTCCGCCGTGATGCGCAGGGCCTCCCCATCCTCGACCACGTCGATGCGGGGTTCGAACAACGGAGGAGCGAAGTCGCCGAACCAGCCCCCGCCGCCACCCCCTGCGGCGAGCGGGCTGCGGAACATGGGCGGCAGCAGCGCAAATGGGTCGACGGCGCGCAGCAGGCGCACGGGGTCGAAGGCGTCGGCGCCCGCCTGCTGCTGCGGCGACACGGCCGCCGCGCTGCCGGCGGGCTGCGCTCGCCCCGGGGTCCCGCCGCGCGAAAACTTGAAGGGAAGCCATTTCTGCAGATCGAATGCCATCTGAAGTCTCCTGTTGGGAAACACGGCGGAGCGGCCGTTCAGTGGCCGTTCGCGGTCGCGCGGCGCATGGGCAGCTCGCGCGAGGCGCGCCGCGTGCGCAGGCCCAGGGCGAACAGCAGCGCCCCCGAGAGCACGGCGTACACGCTGATCATCCAGACCAGTGCCAGCGCGCCGGCCGGCGGGAACGCGATTACCAGCACGCCGAACACGACCGAAACGATCCCGCCCAGCACCAGCAGCCATTCGCCGCGCACCACCTTGCGCAGGCGCACCGCCATCGCGATGTCGAGCGCGCCGGTGACGATCGCATTGGCGCCCATGACCAGCACCAGCACGAGCATCGTCACGACCGGGGCGACCAGCGCATAGATGCCGGCGACGACGCTGACGATGCCCAGCAGCAGCGGCAGCCACCACTTGCTCTCGGCCCGGCGAATCTGGAAGGCGGCCACGATCGACACGGCCCCGGCCAGCAGCGCATAGACGGCGAACATCGCCACCAGCAGCAGCAGCGTGAGGTCGGGCCAGGCGAGCGCCAGCACGCCGAACACGATCGCCACGGCGCCGCGCAGCATCAGCATCCGCGCCGAGCGGTCCATCTGCACATCCGCCGACAGCGGCGCGCTGTCGTTGGCGGAACCGTTCCTGGAAGTAGAAGCAGTGGCCATGGCTCAGAGACCGATGGTGATGCGGTTGTCGACCGTCGTGACGCCCGGCGCCTTCCACGCCGCGCGAGCGGCCTCCTCGCGCTCGGCCCAGGAGCGCACCGTGCCGCGCAGGATGACCTTGTTGCCCTCGACTTCGACCGTGATGCGTTGCGCATCGGTCTGCGCGCTGCGCACCAGGGCCTGCTCGACTTCCTTCTTGATGTCCGAGGGCTGGACCTTGGGCTTCACATCGATCAGGTTGCTGACGCCCTTGACCCCGGCCAGATTGCGCACGACGCGCTCGGCCTCGCGTTTCTTGTATTCCCAGTCGACCGTGCCCTTGAGCGTCACCCAGCCCTTGGATACGGTCACCTCGATCTTCTCCGGCACCAGTACGGCGTCCCACTCGAGCGCGCGCACGGCAGCCGCGGCGATCTCCACGTCGGCGCGCTCGCCGCTGGCGCCCAGCCGCACTTCGATGTCATTGGCGACCGCCTTGACGCCGCGCACGCGGTGCGCCGCCTCTTCCGCAGCCCAGCGCTTGGTATAGGAATCGACCCAGCCGGTCAGCGTGACGACGCCGTCCTTCACGCTCACGCCGATCTCGGGCGCCTGCACCCGCGGTTCCCACTTCAATTCGGCGATCACGTCGGCCTGGATTTCGGCATCGGTTCTGGATGCGGTGGCGATGGTCATTGGAAAGTCCCTTCTGTTCACATGCAGGCGCCCGCGTCGTCGGGGAGCCGCAGCTGAGGCGGGCGATCGCTGCAGGCTCTGGGTCCAGACTAAGGCAGCCCCCCGGGCCGGTGTTGCGTGGACCTGCGCTTCTGTGTTCCAGGATTGCGAGGGGCTGCTGCGCCGGGCTGCGCCAAATTCGCGCAGCAATCAGGAACACCGCAGGGCCACGCGCCGTTACGCTGGTTTGCACCTGCCGCCCCGAAGCGACGAGCCCGGAGAAACGCATGCCCAAAGTCCAGCCACCCAGCCCCGTGAATCCCAGCTCCGACAGCGACACGCTGGTCGACGAAGCGCTGGCCGAGAGCTTTCCCGCCAGCGATCCGCCGTCGTGGACGCTGGGGATGGAGGCGCATCACGCCGCGCCCGGGCCGCGACCCGC
This sequence comes from Ramlibacter ginsenosidimutans, assembly GCF_016654015.1. Taxonomy (GTDB): domain Bacteria; phylum Pseudomonadota; class Gammaproteobacteria; order Burkholderiales; family Burkholderiaceae_C; genus Ramlibacter; species Ramlibacter ginsenosidimutans. The sequence goes on from NZ_JAEPWM010000001.1 coordinate 328,867, forward strand.
TCGCGCTCCGGTGCGGATCTACGGGCCGGTCGGCAACGCCGCGACCCACGCGATCCGCGAATTCCTGCACCGGTGCGAAGTGCCCTTCGAGTTCGTGCCGCTCGAGTGCGTGCCGGCCTGCGAGTTCCCCGACGGCACCCGCATGGAGAGGCCGACGATCCGCCAGATCACCGAGAAGCTCGGCTGGTTCAGGAATCCATCGCGCACCGAGTACGACCTGGCGATCTACGGCGCCGGTCCGGCCGGCCTGAGCGCGGCGGTCTACGCCGCGGCTGACGGCCTTTCCACCGTGCTGGTGGAGCGCTGGGCCCTGGGCGGCCAGGCCGGCAGCAGCTCGAGGATCGAGAACTACCTGGGCTTTCCCGAGGGCGTCAGCGGCACCGACCTGGCCGACCGCGCCCGCCGGCAGGCCGAGAAGTTCGGCGTCGAGATCCTGCTCGCGCGCGCCGGCGAGAAGGCGGAGCTGGAGCCCGGGCACGGCGTGGGCGTGCTCGAGGACGGCACGCGGATCGTCGCGCGCGCTTCCATCTGCGCAACGGGCGTGGCCTACCGCTGCCTGGGCTTGCCCGACGAAGCCAGGTTCCTGGGCGCGGGTCTCTACTACGGCGCCGGCGCCAGCGAGGCGTCGCTGACGGCCGGCGAGCACGTGTTCGTCGTCGGCGGCGGCAATTCGGCCGGCCAGGCCGCACTGCACTTCTCCAGCTACGCCCGGCAGGTCAGCATCGTGATTCGCGCCGATTCGCTGAAGGAGACCCTGTCGGCCTACCTGCTGCAGCGCATCCGGTCGGCCGCCAACATCGACGTGCTGACCCGCACCGAGGTCACGGCGCTGCACGGCGATGCAACACTGCGCGAGATCACGCTGCGCGACGGCAGTGGCCGCGAGCGCCGCGTGCCGACGCGCTGGCTGTTCGTCTGCATCGGCGGCGAGCCCCACACCCAGTGGGCGGAAGCCATCGGCATGGCCCGCGACGAGGGCGGCTATCTCGTCACCGGGCCCGACCTGCCGCGCGCCGGCCAGCGGCCGCAGGGCTGGCCCCTGGACCGCGAGCCCTACTTCCTGGAAAGCAACATCCCCGGCGTGTTCGCCGCCGGCGACGTCCGCCACAACGCGGTGCGCCGCGTGGCGTCGGCGGTGGGCGAGGGTGCGATGGCGGTGGGCTTCGTGCACCGCGTGCTCGATGGACACTGAGGCGGCCGGTCGCGGGACAGTCTCGTCACGGCGCTCCCGCTGCGCCCCCTGCCTCGACAGGCACCACGTTCAGCTCGCGCCATTCCAGCACGGCGCGATGCAGGTCGAGGTGCTTGTCGATCTCCTTGCGCAGCGCGCCCAGCAGGCGCGGCTCGGCCGCGATGCGAAGGTATTCGAAGCGGGCATCGGCGTACGCCTGCTTCAGCCGCGCCACCACCTGGCGCGCGAATCGCTCCAGTTCCTCCGCGGTCCGGGCCTGGCCGGGCACCGGCGCGGCGTGCGCATCCGCCAGTTCCTCCACCAGGCGCGGCGGCTCGCCTTGCCTGCCGGATTCCACGGGGGTTTCCAGGATGCGCGCGCGCCCGGCCTCGACGAGGACGGTCCATTCTGGGTCAGGCATGGTGTGCTTCCGGTCAAAGATCCATGCTCGCGCACACCGCCGGCCGAAGGCTGCGCTCCTTTGCCGATTCCTGCGCATGCTGCCGCCAGCGTCGCGCGTCCCGCACTCACCGCTGTCGCGCGCCATGAAGCGCAGGCGGCTGGAAGAACCAGGCGCGCGCGGCGCCTATCGTGCTGTCATGGCGAAGAAATTCGAGAGGAAGACCCCATGAGCGACTTCTCATCCATCCTCGTCCACATGGACGCGTCGCCCCGGTGCGCGGAGCGGCTAGCCCTGGCGATCAGGCTGGCCCAGGAGCACGGCGCGGCGACACTGGTGGCGCTGCTGGCCCTGCAGCCACCTGCTACGGTCACCACCGCATCCGCGAGCTGCTGCTCGGCGGCACCACGCGCAGCATCCTGAAGACGATGACGCTGCCCGTGCTGATGTCGCACTGACGCGCCTGCCACAGACAAGGAGCAAGAACCATGTCCGCAGTCATCGAAGCCGGCGAACGCGATTTCGATTCGGCCCTGGCCGGCCCCCGCCCCTTCCTGGTCGATTTCTCGGCCTCCTGGTGCGGCCCGTGCAAGGCCATGGCGCCCGCGCTGGAAGCCTTCGCGCAGCGCCGCGGCAACGAGCTTCCCGTGCTCAAGGTCGACATCGACGCGGCGCCCGGTCTCGCCAACCGCTACGGGATCCGCTCGGTGCCGACGCTGATGCTGTTCCGGGACGGCAAGCCGCTGGCCACCCAGGCCGGGATGATGAGCGAGCGCCAGCTGGCCAGCTTCGTCGAGCAGCACCTGCCGCCCAGGGAACGGACCCCCGTGGAGCAGGACCCGCGGCGGCCGCAGATCGAACTGGATTGGTGAGACAACACCCTGCTGCCACCATGAAACGCATCACCCTCCCCGGCGGCGCAGCCGTCCCCGCACTTGGCCAGGGCGCCTGGCACCTGGGCGAAGACCCGGTACAGCGCGACGAGGAAATCGCCGCCATCCGCCGCGGCATCGACCTCGGCATGACGCTGATCGACACCGCCGAGATGTATGGCGACGGCAAGTCGGAGCTGCTGGTCGGCGAGGCCATCCAGGGCCGGCGCGACCAGGTCTTCGTCGTCACCAAGGTCTACCCGCACAACGCGTCGCGGCGCGCGATGCGCACCGCCTGCGACGGCAGCCTGCAGCGCCTGCGCATCGACGTCATCGACCTGTACCTGCTGCATTGGCCGGGCGCAGTGCCGCTGGACGAGACCGTGGAGGCCTTCGAAGCGCTGCGGCAGAACGGCAAGATCCGCCATTGGGGCGTAAGCAACCTGGACCCGCAGCTGATGCGCTCGCTGCTGGCGGTGCCCGGTGGCAAGGCGGTGCAGACCGACCAGGTGCTCTACAACCTCGCCCACCGCGGCGTCGAATGGGACCTGCTGCCCCTGTTGCGCCGCCACCGCATTCCCGCGATGGCGTACTCGCCGCTGGAGCAGGGCAGGCTGCTGAGGACGCGGGCATTGACGGTGTTCGCGAAGAAGCACGGGATGACGCCGGCGCAGGTGGCCATTGCGTGGCTGCTGGCACAGGAAGACGTGATCGCCATCCCCAAGACCGGCAACCGCCAGAGGCTGGAGGAGAACGCCGGCGCGCTCGCCCACCAGCTGGCACCGGATCACCTGCGCGAACTCGACGACCTGTTCCCGCCGCCGACAGGCCCCACGCCGCTCGAGATGATCTGATTCGAAGACGTCAGCGCAGCTTCGCCGCCAGCACTTGCGGCATCTCGACATCGGGCAGGCCGTGCAGCAGCTTCAGCGCATGCGTGGCCAGGTCCGCCGGCAGGCGGCCGGTCAGGTGGCGGAAGCGCGCGGCCTGGTCCGGAAAGACCGCGAGGCTGCCGTGCCGGTCGCTGTCGACGCGCAGCGCGAACCAGGCCACGGTGCCCTCCTCGCGCTGGATCGCCGCGCCCGCGTCGCCCAGCAGTTGCCGCACGTCCAGCTCCCGCTCCCGCCTGATCTCGAACTCCAGTTGCAGGCCCAGCGTGACCGGCCCGAACAGCGCGTCGGGCGGCAGCTTCTCGGCGATCACGTCGAGATCGACAACGCGCCGCGGACCGTCGAACACCACCGGCGCCTTGTCCTTCAGCAGGTCGTGTGCCGCGCCGCCCAGGTGGGCCTGCCGTCCCGCCAGGCTGGGGAAGCAGGCGAAGGTGCCGAAGGAGGAGGCGTCGTAGCGCAGCGCCAGCCAGGCCAGCGTGCCGGACTCGAGCATCACCAGCGGCAACGCGTCGCGCAGCAGGTCGCTGGCCTGCGTGTCCTGCCCGGGCCGGGCGGCCCAGCGGGTCAGCGTCGCAATGGCAGACATGAGTCAGGCGTACTCGAACTTCGGCAAGGCCTTGAGCTGGTCCTTGTTGGCATTCGGCAGGACCGCCCTGGGCGCGAGGTGCTCGAACTGGCGCACCGGCACCGCGACGCGGTGGTCGGCCAAGCCGAGGAAGCCGCCGACGTTGATCACCGCGATCGACAGCGTGCCGTCGGGCGCGACGACCAAGTCGTCGATCTTGCCGATCTTCTCGCCCTTGTCGTTGTAGACATCCTGCTTCAGCAGCCTGGAGGCGCGGAACCCGGTGGCGACCAGCCGCTGCTCCTCGATCGTCACGCCAAGCACGGCGTGGCCCGCCACCGGCACGTGCACGACAGCCGCGGAAGCAGCGGGCGCCGCCGGCGCTGCCTTGTCGGCCTGGGCATGGGCGCCTTTCACGGAGTACAGCCCACCAATCGCGCAGAGAAGGGCCGTGCCAAGCAGGTATCTGGTGTTCATGATGTGCCCTCTGACTCCGGGTCGAATGGCTTGGGCTTTGACGGCTCAGAGACCGATCGTGATGCGGTTGTCGACCGTCGTGACGCCCGGCGCCTTCCACGCCGCGCGACCCGCCTCCTCGCGCTCGGCCCAGGAGCGCACCATGCCGCGCAGGATGACCTTGTTGCCCTCGACTTCGACCGTGATGCGTTGCGCATCGGTCTGCGCGCTGCGCACCAGGGCCTGCTCGACTTCCTTCTTGATGTCCGAGGGCTGGACCTTGGGCTTCACATCGATCAGGTTGCTGACGCCCTTGACCCCGGCCAGGTTGCGCACGACGCGCTCGGCCTCGCGTTTCTTGTATTCCCAGTCGACCGTGCCCTTGAGCGTCACCCAGCCCTTGGATACAGTCACTTCGATCTTCTCCGGCACCAGCACGGCGTCCCACTCGAGCGCGCGCACGGCAGCCGCGGCGATCTCCACGTCGTTGCGCTCGCCGCCGGCGCCCAGCCGCACTTCGATGTCATTGGCGACGGCCTTGACGCCGCGCACGCGGTGCGCCGCCTCTTCCGCAGCCCAGCGCTTGGTATAGGAATCGACCCAGCCGGTCAGCGTGACGACGCCGTCCTTCGCTATGACGCCGATCTCGGGTGCCTGCACCCGCGGCTCCCACTTCAATTCGGCGATCACGTCGGCCTGGATTTCGGCATCGGTTCTGGATGCGGTGGCGATGGTCATTGCAGATCCCTTCTGACATCAGGAAAAAGCGCCCGCGGGAGGAGGGCCGCTGCTGCGGCGGGCGATCGCGGCGGGCTCTGGTTGGAGACTAGGGCTTGGCCACGCGCCGATCTTGCGAAGACCTGCGCACCTGTGTCGGGGGCCTGCGAAAGGCCGCTGCGGCGTTGCCCGGTTCAGGCAACGCGGACGCCGGGCAACGCCGCACGGCAGGCGACGCGGAACGTGCGCGGCGTCATGCCCGCATAGCGGCCGAAGACCCCGGTGAAATGGCCTTGCGTGCGGAACCCCGACTGCTCGGCGACTTCGAGCAGCGGCAGTTCGGTGTCCTGCAGCAGCGCCTTGGCGTGGCTCACCCTCTGCATCACGATGTAGAGGTGCGGCGGCAGCCCTGTCGCATGCTTGAACATGCGGGCGAAGTGGTACTGGCTCATGTGGACTTCGGCCGCCAGGCGCTCGACGTGGAGCTCCTCCGAGATGTTGTCCCTGACGAAGGCCTGCACGCGCACGAGGCGGTGCGGCGGCAGCCCGCACCGGCCGCTGTTCGGTTCCGGCGCCGCGGCGCCGTAGTGCCGCGCCAGGTGCACGGCGAGCACGGCTCCCAGCGGCTCGAGATAGGCGGCGGCGGGCCGGCGGCCGCCACGCAGTTCGTCCAGCAGGCCGTTGGTGATCGCGCGGACGAACGGATCGAAAACGGCGAAGCGCCCCGCTGGCAAGCTCACCTCACCGAGCGCGGCGCGCACCCGATCCGCGTAGAAATGCGGCGCCAGCCGCAGCACCAGCGTGTCGCCCCGGTGCGCGCAGTGCATGCTGCAGTGCTGGCCCGGCGGGACCACCGACACCAGCGGCGCCCGCACGAACGCGCGGCGTGCGAGCCCGGCCTCGGTGCGGTAGACGATGCTGATCGCCGCGGTCTCGTCCGGCACCAGCAGCTCGATGACCTCGCGTGCGCGCTCGCTGCCGGGGAACTGCAACATCCCGCACTCCACGGCCGGGAAAGCATCAGCGGATGCGGTGCCTGGCTGGATTGCTTCCTTTAGTTCTTCGCGTGCTCCCATGGCTGGAATCTAGGCTCCGGCATCGGAATGCGCCATGCCACTTTGGTGGAACGCCCCGGGGCGACCTCGCAGCCCTGCAGGGACAGTCTCCTAGCCCGTCGGCTGCACCCGCTCCACCATGCGCACCAGCTCGGGCAGCGACTTCGCAGCCATCTTCTCCATCACGTGCCGGCGGTGCACCTTGACGGTGCCTTCGGTGATGCCGAGGGCCGCCGCCGCCTGCTTGTTGAGAAGGCCCTGCAGGATCAGCCGCATCACCTCGTGCTCCCGCGTCGACAGGGAATCGATGCGCTGGCGCAGATTGGCAAGCTCGGCACGCTCGGCGCGCGCGGCGGCGTCGCGCTCGATGGCCGCGTCGACCACTGCAAGCAGGTCCTCCTCCCGGAACGGCTTGGACAGGAATTCGACCGCGCCGGCCTTCATCGCCTGCACCGTCATTGGAATGTCGCCGTGGCTGGTCATGAAAATGATGGGTGGCGTGTCGACGCGCCCGGCCAGGCGCCGTTGCGGTCCAGCCCGCTGAGCCCCGGGAGGCGGACGTCGAGCATGAGGCAGGCCGGGAGGTCGGGCCGGCGGAACTCGAGGAAGGCCGCGGCGGAGGCGAAGGTCCGGACCTGCCAGCCGACCGAGCGCAGCAGGCTGCTGAGCGACTCGCGCAAGGATGCATCGTCGTCCACGACGAATACGATCCCGTCACCGCGTTTGCGGTTGCCGCCTTCCATGGCTCTGTTCTCCGGCGGCGAGTGTAGCCCCCGGCCCGAGCGGCGCCGGAGTTGGACAAGGTCCGCAGCAATCCGCAAGATTCGCAGGCGCCTGCGCCGCTACCCTGTTCCACGAGTGCTGCGAAGCGCAAAGGGAGAATGCATGTTCAAGGTCGACGCCACCGCTCGCGTGGAAGATGCCCCGGGGTTCCACCGCATGTTCGCGGCCGGCCGCCTGACGCTGGGGCTGTTCTTTCCCATCGAAGCCTTCCCGCGCGACCAGCCGACCATGCGCGATCAGGAACGGCTGGCGCTGCGCGCGCAGGCGCTGGACTTCGCGGCGCTGTGGTTCCGCGACGTGCCGCTGCGCGACCCGAGCTTCGGTGACGTCGGCCAGGTGTACGACCCCTGGGTGTACCTCGGGTGGATCGCCGCCCTCACGCGCGACATCGCGCTGGCGACCGGCTCCATCGTGCTGCCGCTGCGCCACCCGCTGCACGTGGCCAAGGCCGCAGCCTCGGTGGACCAGCTGTCGCGCGGGCGGCTGGTGCTGGGCGTGGCCTCGGGCGACCGTCCGGTGGAGTTCCCGGCATTCGGCGTCGACATCGAACGCCGCGCCGCCCTGTTCCGGGAAGACTTCGAGACGATCCGGCGCGTGCTCGAGACCGAGTTCCCGGTGCTGAAGACCTCACGCGGCGTCCTCACCGGCGCGGCCGACCTCGTGCCCAAGCCGGTGGGGCGGCTGCCCCTGCTGGTGACCGGAAACAGCGGGCAGCCGTTGCCGTGGATCGCCGCGCACTCGGACGGCTGGATCACCTACCCGCGCCCGATCGAACGCCAGGCCGAGACGGTAGCGCGCTGGCGCGCCCACGTAGGGGAGGCGGCACCGGGACGCTTCAAGCCGTTCGCCCAGTCTCTCTACGTCGACCTCGATGCCGACCCGCAATTGCCGCCCACGCCGATCCATCTTGGCTTCAAGTCCGGCCGGGAATTCCTGCTGCGCTTCCTGCAAACCTCGCGCGGCATCGGCGTCAACCACGTGATCCTGAACCTGAAGTACGGTGCGCGGCCTGCCGCCGAAGTGCTCGAAGAGATCGGAGTCGAAGTGCTGCCAGCGCTCGCGGCCGCAGGCAACGAAACCAGCACGGCCACCGCGGACGGCACCCTCGCCTGAGCCCTCGCGTGGAGTTTCGTGCACTTCGTGAGCTCCGGCGGCCTGGACTTCGGTCGAGTGTGAGCCCGGATATGCATTCCAGCAGTCGGAGAGAAACAAATGGCTGCTCTGCGACAAGAACGGTTCTGTGCTCACGGCACCATGTCCCCGAAAGAGGTACAGAGATGCCAGTGACGATCGAGACGAAGGAACGGGAGATTGCCTGCCAGCTCGCTCGCGCCCTGGAGCGGTATGACGAGCAAAGCGCAGAGATGGTGCGCACCTGGCTGGACATGGAGCTGTACGCGGAGGTGAGCAAGGGGGTGGATGAGATGCGGGGCTATTGCGCTTCCCTTCCCCGCCTGTCGGTCGCCTGGGTGGAATTCCTGATCGCGCATTCCGAGCTTGTCTTCTCGCTATGGCGGTCGGGTAGCCGGCCTTCCCGCAGCTGTCCGGAGCTCGAGGCTTGCGTCGGCAAGCACACGGCGGCACTAGGCCATCTGCGGCAAGGTTGCGCTCGCTTGCTCAGAGGAGGTTGACGGGCCGGCCGTTCGTGCAGCGGGTGCTGGACGGGTTGAGCATCGTCCGCACGCGCGCCGGCCTACTGCACGGGGGCCGACAAGCGGGCGAGACGCACGGCGAAACGGAACCAGAGCGGCCGCGCGCGCAGCTCGGACGCGCGCATGCGCCGCGCCCGCCCGAAATCGCGTTGGAGCATGGCGCGCACCTGCGCCGCGAGCCGCCGGTCCAGCACGGCCATCGTCAGTTCGAAGTTGAGGCGGAACGAGCGGTTGTCGAAGTTCGCCGTGCCCACGGTGCACCAGTCGTCGTCGATCAGCGTGACCTTCTGGTGCATGAAGCCGTCCTGGTAGCGGTACATCGCCACTCCGGCCTGCTCCAGCGCCTCGACATAGGACCAGCCTGACAGGCCCACCAGCGGATTGTCCGAGCGCTCCGGCAGCAGCACGCGCACGTCCACGCCGCGCAGGGCGGCGAGCTGCAGCGCCGTGACGAACTGTTCGTCGGGCACGAAGTACGGGCTCGCCACCCACAGGCGCGAGCGCGCATGGCCGATCGCGGCGATGAAGAACAGCGTGCAGGTCTCCAGTTCGTCGGCCGGGCCGCTGGGCAGGCACAGCACCGAATGGCCGCCGCCGGCCGCTTCCACCGGGTCCCATTGCAGCCGCAAGGGACGACCCGCCGCCCAGTGCCAGTCCTCGCAGAACGACACCTGCACGCACTGCACCGCCGGTCCCTCGATGCACAGGTGAGTGTCGCGCCAGGGGCCGATGCGCGGGTCGCGACCGAGATATTCGTCGCCCACGTTGAGGCCCCCGACCCAGGCGCGGCGGCCGTCGACGATCACGATCTTGCGGTGGTTGCGGAAGTTCAGGTGCAGCCGGCCGGCTCCGCGGCCGACCGCGTGGAAGGCATGCACTTCCACCCCGCCGGCGCGCAGTGCCCCGACATAGGCGCGCGGCAGGCGGAAGCTGCCGACCTCGTCGTACAGCAGGTGCACGCGCACGCCGGCCGCCGCGCGTTCGAGCAGCCGCGCCAGCAGTTCGCGCCCGATGCGGTCGTCACGCAGGATGTAGAACTGCACCAGCACGTAGTCGCGCGCGGCGGCGATGCCCGCGAAGATCGAGTCGAAGGTGGCCGCGCCGTCGACCAGCAGCGTCGCCGCGTTCCCGCCGGTGAACGGCAGTTTGGCCAGCCGCTCGAACGGCACATCGCGGGTATAGCGGGTGGCGGTGAGCAGGCGGCGGCGCCGCAACGCCGCCTGCATGCGCTGCTGCATCGCCCGGAACTCGGCCAGCGCCGCCCGCCGCGCAGCCAGATAGTCGGCGAACCGGCTCTGCCCGAACACCAGGAACAGCGGCAGAGCCAGCAGCGGGAAGGCGACCAGCGCCACCGCCCAGGCGGCGGCGCCCTGGGCGGTGCGGGCTTCCATCACCGCCCGGCCGGCGGCCAGCACACCGAACGCCTGCAACAGTGCGTACGCCGCCCCGAGGATGGCCGCTTCCGGCCCGGTCATTCGATCGCGCCGCTCTGGCGGCGACCTGGCCCGACGCGATCGTCGCGCTCGCGCAGCAACCAGTACACCAGACCCAGGACCAGCGTGGCGCTGGCCAGCGCGGCCACCATCGCGGGCTCGGTGCTGGTGATCTCGAGCACGATGAACTTGCGGCTCAGTGCCAGCAGGGCGACGAGCAGCACGGTCTTGATCTGCACGACACTGTCGCGCCGCACGGCGACCCGCACGATGGAATGCCTGAACTCGAGCGCGATCAGCACGGTCATGATGCTGCCGAACACTCCCTGGAACACCTGGTGGTCGAGGGGGTCGAGCGCGCCGGTGAGCAACAGCGGCACCAGGCGCACCAGCAGCTGGATCAAGGCCAACGTGATGAGCACGGCGATCACGAGCGACAGCAGGGAAGCGACGCCATGTTCGAAGCGCTCGTACGCCGACATCGCACCCCAGTAGCGGCGCGTTTCGCGCAACAGCCAGGGGTGGCGCGGCGATGCCATGGCGACCTCCGATGAGGGGAAAGCGCCATTGTCTCGCCGCCGCGCCGTGATCGAAGAACGGCCGCTGCGGCACCGCCGCCCTGCGCCATGGAACGCAAGCGCAGGGAAGAAAGCTGCGCGGCGGTTCCCTATCCTCCAATGGACAAGGAGTGCCCATGAAGATCCCGCCGGTGCTCCTGACCTGTTGAAAGGAAGGGCCATGCCCGCAGTGATCGAAGCAGGCGAGCGCGAGTTCGACGACGCCATCGCCGGCCGCCACCCCGTCCTGGTGGATTTTTCCGCCTCCTGGTGCGGCCCCTGCCGGGCCATGGCGCCGGCGCTGGAAGCATTCGCCGCCCACCGCACCGACGACCTGGCCGTGCTCAAGGTGGACATCGACGCGGCGCCGGCAGTCGCGTCGCGCCTGGGCATCCGCTCGGTGCCGACGCTGGTGCTGTTCCAGGACGGCAAGCCGGTCGCCGTCCAGGCCGGCATGCTGAGCGAAAAGCAACTCGGTGCGTTCGTCGACCAGAACCTGCCGGCGCGCGAGAAGCGAGTGGTGGAGCAGGACCCGAACCGGCCGCAGGTCAACCTGGACTGGTGACGCCGCGATGCCGTGACTACGCCACGACGACCGTCTTCACGTCGACGAATTCGCGGATGCCCCAGGTGGATTGCTCGCGGCCGTAGCCGGAATCCTTGACGCCGCCGAAGGGCAGGCGCGGGTCCTCCCGGACACACCCATTGACCCATGCCATGCCGCAATCGAGCAGGTCGGCGGCAATGCGTTCGCCACGCTGCACGTCCCGCGTGAGCACGCAGGCGCCGAGGCCGTAGGCGGAATCGTTGGCGGCCGCAATCGCGGCGCGTTCGTCCGCCACCGGCACGATGGCCGCGACCGGGCCGAACAGCTCCTCGTCGAAGGCCGGCATGCCGCGCCGCACGTCGGTCAGCACCGTGCTCGGGTAGAACGCCCCTGCGCCTTCGGGCAGCACGCCCCCGAGCAGCAGGCGTGCGCCGGCCGCGACGCTGGCCTGCACCTGCGCATGCAGCGCGTCGCGCAGGTCGCGGCGCGCGATCGGGCCGACGTCGGTGGCGTCCAGCAACGGGTCGCCGACCCGCGCCGCGGCCATCAGCGCGACGAAGCGCGCCTCGAAGGCGGCACGCACTTCCTCCACGACGATCATCCGCTTGGCCGCGATGCAGCTCTGGCCGCTGTTGCTCAGGCGGCCTTCCGTGCACACCCGCGCGGCAAGCTCGATGTCCGCATCGGCGAGCACCAGGTAAGGGTCGCTGCCCCCGAGTTCCAGCACCGACTTCTTCAGCTTGCCGCCGGCTGCGCGCGCGACGGCGGCGCCGGCCGGCCCGCTGCCTGTCAGGCTGACGCCGCGCACCAGCGGATGCGAGATCAGCGCTTCGACGTCCTGGCTGGCGAGCAGCAGCACCCGCAGCAGGTCGCGCGGCAGCTCGGCGCGCACGAACACGTCCTCGATGGCGAGGGCGCAGCCCGGCACGTTGGAAGCGTGCTTGACCACCACGGCATTGCCCGCCATGAGCGCCGGCACGACCATCCGGAACACCTGGTGGAACGGCCAGTTCCAGGGCTGGACGCCGAGCACCACGCCAAGCGGCCGGTACACGACGCGGCTGCGGCTCCACTCCGTGGCGACGGGCTGGTCGGCCAGCATCGCGGCTGCGTGCTCGGCGTAGTGCCTGCAGAGGGTCGCGCAGGCGCGCACCTCCTCCAGCCCGTTGCGCACCGGCTTGCCCATTTCCTCGGCCATCAGCTGCGCGTACTCGCGCTGGTTGCGCAGCAGGATGCCGGCGGCACGCTCCATCGCGGCCGCGCGGTCGGCGAAGGCGGCGCGCCGCCAGCCAAGGAAGGCTGCGTGCGCGCGCTCGACGATGCCGGGCAGCGCGGAGGCGGGTGTCAGCTCGTAGGAGGCGATGGCCCGGCCGGTGGCGGGATTGACGGATTCGATGGTCATCGGACCATCCTCGGACAATGCATGCGCCGCATGTTCTCCGCGCTTGCTGCCGATGCCCGGATCGTGCGGACCTCGCGCGCGAGCTGCCTGGCGGCGCGAGGCGCAGTCCTGCGGTCCTTGTCGGATCCCTGCGCTTCCGCGCTGGTGCCGCCGCGCGGCCACGCCGCTTCGCGTAGCCTCTCTCCCACGCCCACGACACGGAGCGAACCATGACAGTCATTGCAGGCATTCCCCGGATCGAGCGCCTCCTGCGCGAGGCCGCCGGGATCCACATCGACAAGAACGACCTGCGGCGTCACGAAGAGTTCGTCAACCGCAAGATCCACGACCTGCTGCAGCGCGGCTGCGCGATCGCCAAGGCCAACGGGCGCGACGTGGTGCAGCCGTGGGACGTGCCGCTCAGCGGCGGCCTGCAGCAATGCATGCACGAGTTCCGCGCGCTCGACCAGGCGATCGAGGTGCGGCCCATCCTCGACCGCCTGGCGAAGCTGCCGCCGCTCGAGCTCGATTTCAGCGAGGCGGTGACCGAGAGCCTGCCGGATCTCGCCGGCGGACTCACCATCGCGCTGGCGCGCAGCTTCAAGATCCTCGATCCTGGCCTCAAGAATCCCGACACGCGCGATTGGGACCGGGCGTTCGCGCTGTTCGACCTGCTGCTCTGAAGCGCTTCGGGCAACCCGCGGCGGTGTGCCGCCGTGGCCCCGGTCTTCGCTCGATGATTGTTCCCTCCGTCCTCGACATCGAAGCGTCCGGGTTCGGACGCGGCAGCTATCCCGTCGAAGTCGGCTACGTGCTGGACGACGGCAATTCGCAATGCATGCTGGTGCACCCCGCGCCGGACTGGGACCACTGGAGCCCGGCCGCCGAGCGGCTGCACCGCATCACGCGCGCGGACCTGCTGGAGCACGGCCTGCCGATCGTCGTGGTGGCGCAGGAGCTGAATCACCACCTGTGCGGCCGCACGCTCTACACCGACGCCTGGGGGCACGACTATTCCTGGCTGGCCAGGCTGTACGACGCCGCCCGGCGCGCGCCGACCTTCCGGCTGGAAAGCCTGCACTCGCTGCTGACGGAGAGCGAGAGGGCGCGCTGGTCGGCACTGAAGGCGCAGGTGGCGACCGCACTGGGACTGCCGCGCCATCGCGCCTGTGCCGACGCGCGCCTGCTGCAGGCGACATTCGGCGAGCTGCGCGCCCGCAGGCACGGCGATTGCGACCGCACCCGCTGCCGGCCGGCGCAGGCGGGCCTATAGCCGGTGCAGCGGAATCATCACTTCGCCAGCACGCCGACGATGGTCTCGTCGGCATAGCACCAGACCCAGCGCTCGCCCGGTTCGATGGATCGGATCAGCGGGTGCGCCGTCTGCCGGTAGTGCCGCGTGGCGTGGCGGTTCTTCGAGGCGTCGCAGCAGCCGACGTGGCCGCAGACCAGGCACAGCCGAAGGTGCACCCAGGGATCGCCGAGTTGCACGCACTCCTCGCACACGTTCGTGCGCGTGCCGGTCACGGCGATCTGGTCCAGGTGGCTGCAGGGGCTTGCCCCTGGGGTGACGGCACTGGAGCCCACGGTTCAGTGGTGCTTGTCGGAAGACTTGCCGTCGGCGCCGCCCTCGGCGGACTGCGTTCCCTGCTGCCCCGCGTCCGCGGCCTGGCCGCCGCTGCCGCTGCGCACCTGCACGCGGCGCGCACGCGCCTGGCCGGCGTCCTTCGGGATCGTGACAGTGAGCACCCCGTTGTCGATGGTCGCCTGCACCTTGCCGGGATCGACCGGCGCCGGCAGCCGCAGCGAGCGCTGGAACACGCCCACCGAACGCTCCAGCAGGTGGTAGTCGCGGCGATTGGTCTCGCGCTCCTGCGTCCGCTCGGCGCGGATGGTGAGCATGTCGTCCTCGACGAGCACCTCGACGTCCTCGGGCCTGGCGCCCGGCATCTCGGCGACGACCTTGAACGCCTGGTCGTCTTCACTGATGTCCATGCGCGGCGCGACGATGTTGCCGCGGCCGGCCGATGCCTCGCCCTCGGTGCCGCCGACGTTGTCGAACAGTTGCTCCATCTCGCGCCGCAGCAGCTGGAATGGGTCGCCGCGCTGGCTGCCGAACCCGAAAGGCGTCAGGTGTCCTCGTGCCATGAAATGCTCCTCGTGCCGGTGGAAAGAAGGGCCATCGTGCCCTTCGCGGCGGAGCGGCGTTTCCCCAATTCTGCGTCTCGCGCCTCAGAGCTGCGGCGTGTCCCGTCGCTGCCAACCTAGCGGGCCTGCGCCTGGACCTCCTGGCGCCCGTGCAGCTCCCGCAGGAACTGATCGACCGGCAGGTAGAACGGGTTCTCGTGCAGCAGTCCGCCCAGGATCACGACCGGGTGCGTGCGCAGCACGTCGGCGATCAGTGCGGCCGAGGTTTTCGAGAGGTCGTAGAGGCAGACCACCGTATCGCGGCCCTCCGGCACCACATCGTTCAGGCGGGCCTCGTATTCGAGGAAGGTCTGCATGCCCGGCCAGTCCGCGCCGGCCCATTCGGCATGGCCGGTGATGCGCGAGATCGACGGCTCGTCGTCGGCCGACAGGCGTTGCCGGATGGCGGTGAGCATGCGCTCGACATCGATATGGCCGTCACGCACGTAGTGGTCGTGCACCGACAGGATCTCCAGCTGGCCGCTGCGCTCGTCTGCCTCGACGTCCACGCCGCCCGCCTGCAGATGCCGCCGCAGCGCCGGGCGCTGCCCGCTCTCCACGATCTGGCAGATGCGGTCGCCGCGCCCGAGGCCGTCCTTGATGAAGGGAACCATGACGCGGTACTCCTCCTCCGCATCGCGGAAGAAGGCGCAGATGTGGCGGTGCCTGCCGAGCGTGGTGCCGGCGATTTCGATGGGCACCGGGCAGCCGCAGGCTGTGGCGGAGGCGTTCATGGCTTCTCCTGATTGCGCAAGGGCGGGGGCCGCCGCGTGCAGCCGATGATGACCACCCTATCCCCCCGCGTGCGCCCTGTCCACTCCCCGGCAGCCATGGCGCAGATTTCAGCAGGAATCGGCAACCGGAAGGGCCGGTTGCCAGCCGCGACACGCTCATCCGGAGCATCATGGGACCCTCGCCATGGCCGAACCGTCCGCCGAAATCCGCTGCCTGCAGGACTGCATCAACGGCCTGGTCGGGCTGCTGGCGCTGCCCGCCCTGTGGGAAGGCGCGGCACCGGCGTTGGTGCTGCGCACCGTGCTGGAGGTGCTGGCCCGCCTGCTGGACCTGGAGCTGGCCTACGCCCGCTGGAACGACGGCCCGTTGCCGCTGGAGCTGGCGCGCAGCGAACGCGATCCGGAGGTCACGACCCGGGCACGAGAGATCGGCGGCCGGCTGGCTCCGGCTCTGAAACAGCAATGGCCCGGGCTGGCGTACAGCGTGCCCCACCCCTTTGGCGCCGGCGATCTGCGCGTCACCCATCTCTGGCTCGGCATGGACAAGGAGAGCGGATTCCTGCTCGCAGGTTCGCGGCGACCCGGCTTCCCGACGACCACCGAGATGCTGCTGCTGCGCGTGGCGGCCAACCAGGTCGCGGCGGAGTTCCAGCGGGTCCAGTTGTCGGCGGCGCGGCAGCGCGCCGACTCCGCGGAACGGCTCAACGACGAGATACAGGCGCGCAACGCCTACCTGCACCAGGAGACCGAACGCTTCTGGGGCGACCTGGTCGGCGGCAGCAAGGCACTGGAGGCGACGCAGGCGCTGGCGGAGCGCGTGGCCCCGACCAATGCCTGCGTGCTGGTCCAGGGCGAGACCGGCACCGGCAAGGAGCTGGTCGCGCGCGCGGTGCACGAGCTGAGTCCGCGCCGGGAGCATCCCTTCGTGCGCCTCAACTGCGCGGCGATTCCGGCCAGCCTGCTGGAAGCGGAGCTGTTCGGGCACGAGAAGGGCGCCTTCACCGGCGCCGTGGCGCGGCGCATCGGCCGCTTCGAGCTGGCCGATGGCGGCACCCTGTTCCTCGACGAGGTCGGCGAGATCCCGCTGGAGCTGCAGGCGAAGCTGCTGCGGGTCATCCAGGAGCGGGAGTTCGAGCGCCTCGGCAGCAACCGCACGCTGCGAGTGGACGTACGCCTGGTGGCAGCCACCAACCGCGACCTGGAGCAGATGGTGGCGGACCGTGTTTTCCGCGACGACCTGTACTACCGGCTGAAGGTGTTCCCGATCAGGGTGCCGGCGCTTCGCGAACGGGTCGAGGACATCCCGGTGCTGGCGCGCCATTTCATGCGGCTGCATGCACGCGCCCATGAGCGGGCGGTGCGCGCGATCGCCCCGGAGGCGCTGGCCGTGCTGTGCCGCTATCCCTGGCCCGGCAACGTGCGCGAGCTGTCGCACTTCATCGAGCGCTGCGTGATCCTCTCGCGCGGCGAAACGCTGGAGATCCCGGACGGCGAACTGCGGTCGCGGGCCGTGCACGACGCCTCGGACGCCAGCCTGGAGGCGGTCGCGCGCGAACACATCCTGCGTGCGCTGGACGAGTGCAACTGGGTGCTCGGCGGTCCCGGGGGGGCGGCCGCGCGGCTCGGCATGAAGCGCACTTCCTTGCAGTACAAGATGCAGCGGCTCGGCGTCACCCGCCGCTAGGCAAATGCCGGAGGGCCGGCGCGGTCGCCGGCCCTCCGGCGGCGAGGTCCCCGGTGTGGCTGGGCCACCATTCGCAACTCCTTGATTCCAGCCGCAATCCGGACGCCGCCCGACCGGGCCTGCGCGGGCACGCCGCATGCGATGCCAGTGGCTGCTGCCGTCGTCTTGATGGCCGCAGCCACCCAAAAGGACGCCATCGCCATGCTGGAAACCACGCTCACCTGTTCACCCGGCCCGACCATTCCCAACCAGGATGCGCGCTGGCCGGCCCCCTCCATCCATGTCGCCTACCTGGGCCCTGACGACATCGGCGCGCTGCGAGTGCGCGACTCGCTCGACATCCTGGTGCCCACCGTGCAGGCTCGCCTGTTCGCCACCTTCCGCGACGACGCCGGCCGGGAGCGGACCGCGTTCGTGCGCGCTCCGCTGGTATCGGTGGTGCCGCCCGGGCTGCCGCATGCGCTGGTCGACGAGCCGGGACCCCGCACGCTGGTCCTCAGCATCGCGGCGCCGCTGTTCACCGGGCTGGCGCGGGCCGCGCTGGAAGGCGCGGAGCCGCCTGTGCTGGAACCCCACGCCGCGGCCGACCCGCTGCTGCGCGAGATCGGCAACGCCGTCGAGGACGACCTGCGGCGGCAGCGCACGCCGGGCGCCGCCTACCTGGAGTCGCTGGCCATGGTGCTGGCGGCGCACGTCGCCCGCCTCCACGCGGCGGTCGCCGGTAGACGACCCGGCATCGCCGGCGGGCTGGCGCCGCACAAGCTGCGGCGCGTGCACGAGTTCATCGCCGACCACCTGGCTGAGCCGATCCGCGTGGAGGAACTGGCACGCACGGTCCACCTCAGCCCGTTCCATTTCGCCCGCATGTTCAAACAGTCCACCGGCCGGTCGCCCCACCTGCACATCCTGATGCAGCGCGTCGAGCGGGCCAAGCATCTGCTGGCCGACAGCGACGCCGCGCTGGTGGACGTGGCCGCTGAAGCCGGCTTCCGCACCCAGGGCCACTTCACCGGCGTGTTCCACCATTACACCGGTTGGACGCCGCGGATGTTCCGGCTGAACTCGCGCGATTCGTCGCGCACCGACGGCCCCGTAGCGCCGCCCATGCATCCGCGCGTGCGGGGCCCTGAAACGATGGAATGGGGGCAACCATGACGAACATGCCCTTGCCGCTGCCAGGCAGCCGCTTCGAGCTGCGCTTCGAGTCGCTGTTCCAGCCGGGCTACGCCCTTGCCTTTCCCTGCGACAGCGAGGGCCATGTCGACGACGAGCACCTCGGCGCCAACATCCGGCACAGCTACCTGTTCGCCCGGGCCATGGTGGGGCGTGAGTACAAGTGGCCGCGCATCACGCCGTGCACCTTGACCGCCGAGGTCGGCGGGTAGCCGCGCAGCCGCGGCCCAGGCTGCCACTGAAGGGACGCGGGCAGCGCGCGTCCCCTTCGAAGGCGATCTCGCCGGGGCGTCGGTTACGCTGCGCGGTCCTCCAGCCAGCCGAGAGCTGCCGCGAGGTCGTTATAGAAAACTCGGTAGTTCGCCTCTCCTGCGTGTCCGAACGCGATGCGCGCCAGGTACGCGATCCGGGAGTTGGGGACCAGAATGGCGGTGCGCAAGGACGCTGTGCCGAGGTTGTTCTTCTTCTCGGAGTCGAGCTGCTTTTGCAGAAGCACGAGCTCCATGTCGGGCGGCTCCAGCTCCAGCGCGTCGTAAAGCACCCGGATCTGCTGCGTGTCGCGAGCGAGCTCGAGTACACGGTGCTCGCACTCTCGCAGCATCTCCGCCGTCGGCCTTCCGCGGATGCGTGCCACGATGACCGTGCCGACAGGCTCCACCCAGATCTGTTCGTTTCTCATGCCCTCATGCTACTGCGGGCACCGTGGGAGTCCCACGCTGGTCCATCTGATCGGGTCATTCCTGCAGGATGTGCACCGTCCGATGTGGAGTCTCCGAGAGGCGCGCGCCTGCGCGCCCTGCATGCATGGGGCGTCAGGCCTTCACCAGTCCCCTGCGCACTGCATAACGGGTCAGGCTCGCCACGTCCCTCAGGTCGAGCCGCTCCATGATGCGGGCGCGGTGCACATCGATCGTCTTCGGACTGAGCTTCAGCTGGAACGCGATCTCCTTGGAGGAAAGCCCGGAGGCGAGGAGGGAAAGCACTTCCTGCTGGCGATCCGTGAGACCGTCGTCCGCCAGCGCATCGACGCGATGCATCAGCAGCCGGGCGACGGCGGCATTGAAGTAGCTGCCGGTTGTCAGCATCACGCCAATGGCATGCTGCAATTCATGGGGCGCCGCGCTCTTGGTCAAGTACCCGTTGGCGCCGCTCGCCACCGCGCGCTGGACCATCTCGGCGCTGTCAAACATGGAGAGAACCAGGATCGGTAGCGAAGGATGTCGCGCACGGATCCTCGTCACTGCTTCCACGCCGTCGATCCCGGGCATGCCGATGTCGGTGACCACCAGGTCCGGCCGCACGCGCTCGAGAAGGGCAAGGAGTTCCTCACCGGAGCGTGCTTGCGCGATCACCTCGACATCCGGGAGCAATTCGATCAAGCCCTGGATGCCGGCGCGAACCAGGTCGTGATCGTCCGCCAGCACCACGCTTTTGACGGAACGCGCCATGGCCCGCGCCGGCAAGGCGGCCTGGCGCGTCGCGGGAAAAAGATTGGGTGCGATCATCCTTGTAGCTCCGTGTCTGGATCCGATCGTACGCGCGCAACCGCGGCTTCCCGGCTTGCGAAGGAATTCCGCCATCGCGCCGGCAAGGGCACGTGACAAATTGCCTCCGCGCTCACGCTGCATGCGACGCGCTGCAGCAGGTTCGCCTCACGGCAGCGTGAAGCAGAAGGCTGCTCCGCGACCCGGCTGGCCCGTTGCCCAGACGCGCCCACCGTGCCTCGCGACGATGCGTTGGACGTTTGCAAGGCCAATACCGGTGCCTGGAAATTCAGCCTGCGTATGCAGCCGCTGGAATGCGCCGAACAGCTTGTCCGCGTACTCCATGTCGAACCCTGCGCCGTTATCGGCGACGCAGAACGTGGTGGATCCATCTGCCTGGCGCTCCCCGCTGAAGCGGATCTCCGCGTCGCCGCGGTTTCCCGTGAATTTCCAGGCGTTCTCCAGCAGGTTCTGGAGCGCCATGCGCAGGAGCGTCGGGTCAGCCAGGGCGCACAATCCTGGCTGGACCTCCACGGTCACGACGCGGTCCGGGTCGCGCACACGCAAGTCGTCCAGGATGGCTTCCGCTGTCGCACTCAGGTCGACGCGCGCCGGACTAAGCGACACCTGGGACAGCCGTGCGTGCGAGAGCAGCGCCTCCACGTAATCATCGAGTTGCTGCGCGGCCTGCCGGACGCGGCTGGCGTACTGTCGGTCCTTTTCCGCAGCGGCCTGCATCCGTTGTTCCAGGACATGCGCCAGCGCACGGATGGCGGCGATCGGCGCGCGCAGGTCGTGCGCGAGCGAGTGCGCGAACGCGCGGAGTTCCGAGTTGGCCACCTCCAATTCCGCTGTTCTTTCGCGGACCTTCTCGGCCAATCCCTCGTTCAAGGCGAGGATCTCTGCCTCGTGCCTCAGGCGCTCGCTCACGTCGCGGATCGCCACGCTTGCATACGTCACGCCATCGCTGCCCCTGAAGAGCGCGCCCGAGAGTTCCGCCTGGAACCGGGTCCCGTCGCCGCGAACGAGGCTCACATGGCCTCGCGCCCTTCCTGCCGCGTCCAATTCGGCAAGCAGCTGCTGCAGCCCGGCCTCGTGCGGTGCGCTGAGCGCGCTAGTGCAGCGCTGGCAAATCTGCGCCTCCGACAGCGCGAACATCTCGCAGGCCGCTGGATTGGCGGCCAGGATCCTCCCGGATTGCCGTTCGAGCTGCAGCAGCGCGTCCAGGCTGACCTCGAAGAGCAGCCGATGGCGTTCCTCGCTGGCGCGCAGCGCGTCCTGCGCGAGCTTGCGATCGGTGATGTCCTGGAAGTACACCGCCAGGCCCTGGGCCGACGGATATGCGTGCACTTCCCCCCACACTCCGAGCGCGTCCAGGAACACCTGGAAATGCGCGGGTCCACCCCCTGAAACCGCGCGCTCGTACTCCTGGTGCAGGGGGCTGCCGGCAAACCATGGAAACAATTCCATGATCGAACGACCCAGGAGCTCACTGCGGGGCCGCTGCGCCACCCTTTCCGTCTCGTGGTTCGCGTACGTGAACCGCCAGTCGCGATCCAGCGTGTAGAAGCCGCTGGCGATGCTCTCGAAGGTCGTGACCAGCTGCTGGTTGAGTTCGTGCAGCCGGCGAGCGGCCATCTTCCTGTCCGTCACGTCCTCCACCGCGCCGATCACGCGACGACGCGGCCCCGTGACGGAAGGTTCCGGCTCGCCGATGATTTCGAGCCACCTCTCCTGGCCGTCCTGCAGCAGCAGGCGTGCCTCCATCCTGAATGCCTGGTTGTGCGCGACGCAGGCACCCACGCGTTCTCGAAGTTCGCGGCGATGCGGCTCTTCCAGGGCGGCGAAAGCCTGCTCCCAGGCGAGCGGTCCATCGCTCGCACCGCCCAGGAGCTGCGCTCCTTCGGGCGTCCATTCGACTTCCATGCCGGGGACACGCAGGGCCCACCCTCCAATGCGGGCGAGTCGCGACGCCTGCTGTAGCAGGAGTCGGGCCTGCCGCGCTTCTTCTTCCGCGCGCACCCGGCGCGTGATGTCGTGCGAAGTCCCCCTGTAGCCGCGAAATCGACCCGCCCCATCGAACACCGGGTCTCCGCTGACCGAGAAGCACGCTGCGTCAGGCCCATCGCCGATGCGGTACTCGAACTCGCGAAAGGGCAAACGCGATTCAAGCGCGGCGATGTGTTCATCCCAGGACGAGGCTAGCGGCACCGCGTGCGCAAGCTCCCACCGCGCGCGGCCCAGGGCGACGTCCAGGTCGGGGATGCGCCTCTGCTCGCCACCTTCCACGAGAGTGAAGCGGTAGTCCGCGTCCTGCTCCCAAAGCCATGAGGAGGCGCGATCCGCATGAAACGAGCCAGGGTGCGCCGTGCGCGCCTCCGATGTGGAGTCTCCGAGATCGAGGACCGTGCCGGCAACGACGGCCGGCGCGCCGCGCTCGTCCAGCGAAACCACTTCACCGTCGCCCTTCAACCTTCTGCGCGCACCACCCGGGTTCGTGAAGAAGTATTCGAAGCTGAAGGTACGCTGCCCGCCACGGAGCGCTTCCTCCAGAGCGGGCAGTCTCCCCGCATCTGCAGGATCGACGCAACGCAGCCAGGACTCGAACGTAAGCTGCGGCCCGGCTTCTCCGAAGATTCTCTCAGCCTCCGCAGAGAGTGCTATCTCCCCGGTCGACAGGTTCCAGGTCCAGCAGCCGAGCCCCGCGATCCGCAGCGCGCTTTTCAGAAAGGTGTGGGTTGTGGGATCGCCCGGCGCCTGCGGAGTGGCGTCCGGCTCAGGTGTCATGTTGTTGCGCATCATTGCCCTGATTCTGATTGCCTGGGCACCGAAGGTTTAAGTGCTTCAACGCGGCCTGCAGTTCTGGTTCTTGTGCGATGGCCGTGACGGCCATTTCCAAGGCGGGACCGTTGTTGAGGCGCCGCACTCCCGAACGAGGTCCACTTCGTCACCAACGGCAGCGAATTCGTGGACTGGGGGCGACGTCGCGTCGGCGGTTCTCAGTACGTGTTCCTGCCCGAAGCCTGCCCATGCAATGACGGCAGTGTGCCCCGCACGACCGGATGCCACGCGCCGAGCTCGTCCAGTGTGTTGATCCCGAGCAGGCCCATGTTCGTGTCGATCTCGGCCGCCAGGATCTTTGCCGCATGCGCGACGCCCGCGGCTCCTGCGATTGTCGCGGCGTAGTTGAAGGGACGGCCGACGAATACGAAGTCGGCGCCGAGTGCCAGGGCCTTGGGTACGTCCGAGCCGCGGCGGAAGCCGCTGTCCACCATCGCTCGCCCCCGTCTCGCTCCAGATCTTGAACGCTTGCGCCCCGGCGTCAACCGCCCGACCCGGTTTCGTGCACGCTTCTAAGCGCTCACCCGGGCACTCCGAACACCCACCCGACGGATTGCTTCCGCGAACGCTTGCACCAGCGGCGGCGCCCCCTCGGCCCCGCGCCGGGTGTACAAGCCCAGCGACGGCAGCGGCACCACCGGTGTGACGCTCAGGCGGCGCACGCCGCCGCGGGCCAGTTCATCCCTCGCATGTTCGAACCGCACCGCGCCCAGGAGTGCCGCGTCCATGCGCAGGACGCTGCCCACGGTCACGGAAGAAAGCACTTCGATGGCCGGCTCCGGCGGATCCAGCCCTTCATTCAGGAACGCCGTCATCAGGGCCTGACGGACCAGCGTGTCCTTGGGAGGTGCCACCCAGGAGCTCGCATGGAGATCGGCCCAGCGCAGCCGGCGGCTGCGGGCCAGCGGATGTGCGTCCGCGCAGAGCACGCACAGTTCGTCTTCCAGCAGTACCTCCGGCTTGAGCAGCGGCAGCAGGTCGCTGGTGAGCAACTCCGGGGTGATGGCGCCGAACACGCAATCCAGTTCCCCATCCAGCAGTCGCTGGATCAGCTCGCGCACGCGGCCTTCCTGGATCTGGACCCGGGTGCCCGGCAGGCGGCGGCGCAAATGCACCACCGCTTGCGGAACCGCGGCGGTGACCGACAGGGTGCCCACGCGCAAGACGCCCTTGGCGCCGGTGCGCAAGGCATCGACTTCGTCCTTGCCACGGGCCAACTCACCGAGCATCACGCGTGCCCGGTAGACCACGGCCTGTCCCAGCGCGTTGGCCGTGAGGCCTTGCGGGCTGCGCTCGAACAGGCGGGCACCGAATCCCGCCTCCGTCTCGGCCAGCATCTTGCTGAGCGCGGGCTGGCTCAGGTGCAGCCGGACGGCGGCCGCGCGCATGGTTCCGGCATCGCCCAATGCCACGAGCAGTTGCAGGTGGCGCAGGCGCAGCCGGCGCACGAGGTAATCGGTGCTTGCGTTCATGGAGCGGTTCTGTCTTTCGTGCCGCCTTGCGAGTGATCACTGTGAGTGATCGCGGCATCAGGATTATTGAATTTCCAGGAATCGCCTGGGTCCCTATCGTTCGCTCCATGTCCCCTGCTGCCTCCAACCCCACCCGCTCGCCCGCGGCGCCGCTCCAGGGCGTGCGGGTGCTCGATCTTGGCCAGTACATCGCCGGCCCCGGTGCGGCGATGGTGCTGGGCGAACTGGGCGCCGACGTCGTGAAGGTCGAGCCGCTGGCCGGCGACCAGGCGCGCCATATCGGCCGCTACGGGGAGTCGATGGTCAATGCGCACAACCGTGGCAAGCGCTCGATCGCGCTGGACCTGAAGAGCGAAGCCGGGCGGGAGATCGCGCTGCGCCTGATCGCAGACAGCGACGTGGTCATCCAGAACCTTCGGCCGGGCGTGGTGGAGAAGCTCGGAATCGGTCCTGCCGAAGTTCGGGCGAGGCACCCGCGAGTCATCTACCTTTCCATTTCTGGCTTCGGCAGCAACACCCCCTCGGCCGAGCGGCCGGGCTATGACATCGCGGCGCAGGCGGAAAGCGGATTGATGTCTGTGACCGGCGAGCCGGACGGGTTGCCGCAGAAAGTGGGGGTGCCTGTCGTCGATGCGGCGGCCGCGCACCTGGGCGCGCAGGCCGTGCTGGCGGCGCTGTACGGGCGCGAGCGCAGCGGCGTCGGCGAGACGCTGGAGGTTTCGTTGCTCGAGACGGCCTTGCACCTGCAGGGGGCGACGTGGTGCGAATACCTCGCCGGCGGGCCGGAGCCCACCCGCATCGGCAATGGCCAGCCCCACAATGCGCCGGCGGCCGACGTGGTGGCCACCCGAGACGGCCACATCGTGCTGTCCGCCTACGCCGAGGACCACTGGCGACGCTTCTGCCGTGCGATCGGCCGCGAGGCATTGGCCAGCGACCCGCGCTTTTGCAGCAACGCGCGCCGCGTGGCGCACCGATCCGAGCTGCGCGCCGTGCTGAGCGATTGCCTTTCCGCATACAGCACCGAGGAGTGCGTGGAGCTCCTCAGCCGACACCAGATCGTCGTTGGTGCCGTGCGCCGCTACCGTGACGTGCTCGCGGGCGCCGACCTGGCGGCCAGTGGCATCCTGGTGGATGCCGCGTCGCCGGACGGGCGCTCTTACCGTGCCCTGGGCCTTCCGTACCGGCTGGGAGATGCTCCGCGCGCCGCGCCGGCAGCCGCTCCGACGTGTGGCGCCGATAGCATCGCCCTCCTGAGCGAGGCTGGCTACTCCGAAGCAGACATCGCGGCGCTGCGCGACAACCGCGTGATCGCCTGAACACCATGACGACATCGAAAGCATCCATGCAGGTGAGAGGCGACGCGCCCGCCCGCGCCGCCATCGTCCACACCCTGCCGCTGTTCGAGATGATGCGCATGCGCGCTGCGACAACGGCACGGCGCCATCCGACGCTGGGCTTCGCCGCCGACGACCCCGGTTCGCGGATGCGCTGGGTGAACCAGTTCACCCACACGCACCGCCGGCTCGGCCCCGACGATCGCGAGGTGGTGAGCCCGAACAATGACACCGTGTACAGCAACGCGTGGCTGGACCTCTCGCAAGGACCGGTGCTGATCGACACCCCGGAGATGGGCGACCGGTACTGGACGCTGGGGCTGCTTGACGCCTGGACCAACCCCTTTGCCTATATCGGCCGCCGCACGACGGGCAACCGGCGCCAGCGCACGCTGGTGCACGCACCGGGCTGGCGGGGAGAGGTGCCGGCCGGGGTCTCGCAGGTGATCACCGCGCCCGGGCAGGACGTCTGGATCATCGGCCGCATCCTCGTGGACGACTCCCCCGCCGACCTGGAGCAGGTACGCGCCCTGCAGGCGCAGATCGCGGCGCGCCGGGTGGACGGCAGCGAAGCGGGCATGCGGGTGGACACGCGGCTGGACGGTCGCTCCGTCACCGTTCCGCCAGCATCGCTCTATCGCGCCATCGTGGACGAGGCACTGGCGCGCAATCCCGTTCCGCAAGGAGAGACCCTGCACTGGCCGCTCGACGCCGACGCGCTGGCGGCGGAGCTCCCGAATGTGTTCCACCTCCTGCGCGAGAAGCAGCAGCCACACGCCCTCGGCGGCGGTTGGGCGCTGGCTCTGTCAGTGCGCACGCATTGGGGCCAGGACGTCATGACGCGTGCGCGCGTGGCGCGCAACTTCATCGGTGCGCTCGGCATCGACGAGGCGATGTATCCCACGGCGGAGATGGATGCCGACGGCCAGCCCCTGCACGGATCGAACGCATACGAGCTGCGGTTTCCGCCTGGCGCGGGGCCGCGCGTAGGCGCCTTCTGGTCGCTGACCATGTACCGTCGCAGCGACTGCCTGTTCGTCGCCAACCCGATCAACCGCTACTCGATCGGCGACCGCACGCCGGGGCTGCGTCTCGAGGCCGATGGCAGCTTGGCAATCCGCCTGCAGGCGGACGACCCTGGACCAGGGTGCAATTGGCTGCCCGCTCCCGACGGGGAGCCGTTCTACGTGGTGCTTCGGCTCTATCAACCGCAGGCCGAACACCTGGAATTCCGCTATTCCTATCCGTCGCTGCGCCGCATCTGAGGCCCCGTACGCATTCCAACCAGAGCAAAAGGAGACAAGCATGAACCTCACCCGCCGCCAACTGCTTGGCGTTGCTGCCGCAGGCCTCGCACCCGTCGGCTTGCCCGCGGCCGCCCAGTCGTGGCCCAGCCGGTCCATCCGTCTTGTCTCGCCCTACAGCGCGGGCGGCTCCAACGACATCCTGACCCGTGTGCTCGGAAACTTCCTCGGCGCCAAGCTGGGACAGCCGGTCGTGGTCGAAAACAAGGCCGGTGCCGGCACGCGCATTGCCAACGACTACGTGGCGAAGGCGGCACCCGACGGGTACACGCTGCTCCACGCGGCGGCGCCGATCGCCATCGGCGAGGCGCTCTACACGAACCTGCCCTACGACGTTCACAAGAGCTTCGAGCCGATCGTCAGCACCGCCATCGCGCCGCTTTTCCTGGTCGTCAATGCCGACGCGCCGTACAAGACCGTCGCCGAATTCGTGAAGTGGGGCAAGGCGAATCCCAAGGGCTTCACCTTCGGCTCGCCCGGCGCGGGGTCGGCGCCGCACCTGACCGCCGAATTGTTCATTCGCGCAGCCGGCGCCAAGGGACTGGTCGTGCAGTTCAAGGGCGATGCGCCGGCGTACACCGAACTGCTCGCCGGTCGGATCGATGCCACGCTGACGGCCGTCTCCACGGCGGTGCCGTACGTGCAGGCGGGCAAGCTGCGCATCCTGGCAGTCGCCAACGAGAAGCGGACGCCCTTGCAGCCCGAGACGCCGACCTTCGTCGAATCGGGGCTACCCAACGTGGTGGGTTATGGCTGGTACGGCCTGATGGCACCCGCTGGTACGCCGGCCCCGATCCTCCAGCGGCTGAATGCGGAGACCAACGTCGCTCTCAACGACCCCGAGGTGCGGAAGAAGGCGGAGGCCGTCGGGCTGCAACTGCGCGGCGGGACGGCAGCGGAGTTCCGCGCCTTCCTGGACAGCGAGACAAGGAAGTGGTCGCAGATCATCAAGGCTGCAAACATCAAGCCCGAGTAGCCTCGGCCCCCACGGGCTCGAAGCCTCTTGCAGCGACACGGCGGAGTCGATACGTCGGCAGGATTGGGGGCTTGCGACCCGAAGCAGCCGCCGCCCGCCTCATCTCACCCGCGCAGCGCGTCCACCACCGCGTCGCCCATCTGCCGCGTTCCCACGCGCTCCCTCCCGGCCTGGTGGATGTCCGCGGTGCGCAGGCCCCGGGCCAGCACGGCGCGCACGGCATCTTCCACCCGGCGCGCTTCCGCCTGCAGGCCGAAGCTCTGGCGCAGCATCATGGCCACGGAAAGGATCGCGGCCAGCGGGTTCGCGATGTCCTTGCCGGCGATGTCCGGCGCGGTGCCGTGCACCGGTTCGTACAGGCCCCGCGCGCCCTGCCCGAGCGAGGCCGAGGGCAGCATGCCGATCGACCCCGTGAGCATGGCGGCCGCGTCGGAGAGGATGTCGCCGAAGATGTTGCCGGTGACGATCACGTCGAACGCCAGCGGCGCGCGCATCAACTGCATCGCCGCGGCGTCGACGAACAGGTGCGTGAGCTCCACATCCGGATAGTCGCGCCCGACACGGGTCATGACTTCGCGCCACAGCTGCCCGACCTCCAGCACGTTGGCCTTGTCGACCGAGCAGACCTTGCGCCTGCGGCTGCGCGCGGCGCGGAAGGCGACGTGGGCGATGCGCTCCACCTCGCCTTCGCTGTAGCGCATCGTGTTGAACGCGACGCGCTCGCCGGCCTCGGTCGCGAAGCCACGCGGCTCGCCGAAGTACACGTCGCCGGTCAGCTCGCGCAGGATCAGCAGGTCCAGTCCTCGCACGACCTCCGGCCTGAGCGTCGACGCGCCTATCAGCTCCTCGAACAGCAGCGCCGGACGGAAGTTGGCGAACAGGCCCAGTTCCTTGCGCAGGCGCAGCAGGCTCGCGCCCGGCCGCATCGCATAGGGGATCGCCTCGTCGCCCGGCATGCCCGCGGCCCCGAACAGGATGGCGTCGGCGTTGCGCGCGACCTCGCTGGTGCGCACCGGCAAGGGATCGCCGTCGGCGTCGATGCCTGCCTGGCCGATGAACGCCTCGACCACTTCCAGCCGGTGGGTGCGCCCCAGTACCGCGTCCAGAACCTTCACCGCCTCGGCCGTCACCTCCGGGCCGATTCCGTCGCCCGCCAGCACTGCGATCTTCATGCTTCCAGTCCTCGTTCGTATTGCTCGATGAGGGGCACCAGCCCCAGCGTGTAGCCGATCTCGTCCAGCCCCTCCAGCAGGCAGCGGCGGGCGAAGGCGTCGATGGCGAATGACTGCGGCGCCAGGCCCGGGCCCCGCACCACCTGTTCGACCAGGTCCACGCGCACATGGGCGCCCGGCTCGGCGCGCAAGGCGGCCTGCAGCTCCTGGACCCCGGCAGCGGGGATCACCACCGGCAGCAAGCCGTTCTTCAGCGCGTTGCCGAAGAAGATGTCGCCGAAGCTGGGCGCGATGACGGCGCGGATGCCGCCGTCGGCCAGCGCCCACACGGCGTGCTCGCGCGATGACCCGCAGCCGAAGTTGGGGCCGGCCACCAGGATGCGCGCCGCCGCGTAGGCCGGGTCGTTCAGCACGAACCCGGGAAGCGGACGGCCCTGCGCATCGCGCCGGACATCCAGGAACATCCATTGCCCGAAATCGTTGGCGCGTGGCTTCTGGATGAAGCGCGCGGGGATCACCTGGTCGGTGTCGATGTTGGCGGCCTCCATGGGCGCGGCACCGGCGTCGACGATGCGGAAGGCTTGCATGTCAGGCGGCTCCCAGTTCGCGGACGTCGACGAGGCAGCCGCGCACCGCCGCGGCTGCGGCCATCGCCGGGCTCATGAGATGCGTACGCGAGCCCGGGCCCTGGCGGCCTCGGAAGTTGCGGTTGGAGGTGGAGGCACAGCGCTGTCCTGCGCCGACCTGGTCGCCGTTGGTTCCCAGGCACATCGAGCAACCCGCTTCGCGCCACTGGAAGCCGGCGGTGCGGAAGATGTCGTCCAGGCCTTCCTCTTCTGCCTGCCGCTTCACGAGGCCGGAGCCCGGCACCACCCAGGCCTGCACGCCCGGCGCGACGCGGCGGCCGCGCACGACCTGCGCAGCGCTGCGCAGGTCCTCGATGCGGCCATTGGTGCACGAGCCGATGAACACATGGTCCACGGGCACGCCGGCCAGGGACTGGCCGGCCTTCAGGCCCATGTAGTCCAGCGCGCGCTCCAGCGCATCGCGCCGTTCCGCCGGCACGCTGGCCGGCGACGGCACGGCACCGGTGATGGGCGCCACGTCCTCGGGACTGTTGCCCCAGGTGACCATGGGCGCGATCGCCGATGCGTCCAGGCGGACCTCGCGGTCGAAGGCGGCCTGCGGGTCGGAAGCCAGCGAGCGCCAGCCTTGCACGGCCTGGTCCCAGGCCGCATCCTGCGGCGCATGCGGCCGGCCCCGCAACCAGGCGAAAGTGGTCTCGTCCGGCGCGATCATGCCGGCGCGAGCGCCGGCCTCGATGCTCATGTTGCAGACCGTCATGCGGCCTTCCATCGACAGCGCGCGGATCGCTTCGCCCGCGTACTCGATAGCGTGGCCAGTGGCGCCGGCCGCGCCTATGCGGCCGATGATGGCCAGGATGAGGTCCTTGGCCGTGACGCCTTGGCCCAGGCGGCCGTCCACCGTGATGCGCATCGTGCGGGGCATGCGCTGCCACAGCGTCTGCGTGGCAAGCACGTGGCCGACTTCCGAGGCGCCGATGCCGAATGCCAGCGCCCCGAGGGCGCCATGCGTGGAGGTGTGGCTGTCACCGCAGACCAGCAGCATGCCCGGCAGGGTCAGCCCCTGCTCCGGGCCGACCACGTGCACGATGCCCTGGCGCGGATCCTCCAGCCCGAAGACGCGGATTCCGGCGCGCGTGCAGTCGTCCTGCAGCGCCTGCGCCATCGCGCGCTTCTCGGGGTCCGCCACGTCGGCCAGGCGGCGCGAGTGCGTCGGCACGTAGTGGTCGGGCGTGGCGAAGGCGCGCTGCGGCGCGCGCACCGGCAGCCCGCGCTGGCGCAGCATCTCGAAGGCCGGAGCGGAGCCGTCCTGCACGAGGTGGCGGTCGACGTACAGCAGGGCCTGGCCGTCGTCGCGCACCGTGACGACGTGCCGCGACCAGATCTTCTCGAACAGGGTGGATGCGGTCATTCCAGCTTGGCGCCCGAGGCCTTCACGATGCCGTCGTAGCGCTTGGTTTCGGAGACGATGAAGTTGCCGAAGTCCTCGGGCGTGCCGCCGCCGATCTCCGCGCCGAAGTCCGCCATCCGCTTCTGGAACTCGGGCGTCTTGAGCACCGCATTCGCGTCGGCGTTGAGCTTGTCGATGATGGGCCGCGGCGTGCCCGCAGGCGCCATCAGCCCGTACCACGAAGAGGCGTAGATGCCCGGCAGGCCGACTTCGTCGAACGTCGGCACGTTGGGCAGCGCGGGATTGCGCGCCTTCGAGGCCACGGCCAGCGCGCGCATCTTGCCGCTCGCGATGAAGGGCAGGCAGGTGGTGGTGTCCAGCATCAGCGACACGTGGCCGGAAGCGAGGTCGGCTTCGGCCGGCGACGTGCCCTTGTACGGCACGTGCGTCAGTTCCACCTTGGCCACCTGCATGAACTGCACCGCGGCCAGGTGCTGCGAGGACCCGACGCCGCCTGACGCGTAATTCAGCTTGGACGGATTGGCGCGCGCGAACTCCACCAGGTCCGCCACCGTCTTGAACGGCGAACTCGCGGGGACGACCAGGATGTTCGGCACCGAGGACACGTAGATGATGGGCGCGAAGTCCTTGATGGGATCGAAGCCGAGACGGCTGTAGAGGTGCACGTTGATGGCATTCGGGCTGATCGATGCCATGAGCAGGCCGTAGCCGTCGGGCTTCATGTGCGCGGCCAGTTCCGTGCCGATGTTGCCGCCGGCGCCGCCGCGGTTGTCGATCACGAAAGGCTGGCCGAGGCGCCGGCTCAGCGGCTCGGTCAGCAGGCGCGCGGTGGTGTCCACGCCGCCGCCCGGTGGCCAGGGCACCATGAGCCGGATGGGCTGGTGCGGATAGTTGTCCTGCGCCAGCGCGGGAAGCGCCGCGGCGAGCAGCAGTGCCACCAGGCAGGCATGCAGTTTTCTCAGCATCGATTTGTCTCCTGTCGTGGTCTGACGCCACGGGGAGATCCTAGGGAGGGACGCGGCCCCGATCAACGACAATTAAGGCATGGAGGCCATGCGAAAAGCTCATGGCCTTCGTCCTGTCCTCCTGTCCATGAGCCGCCGCCTGCCCCCGCTGAACGCCGTCCGCGCTTTCGAGGCCGCGGCGCGCTGCGGCAACTTCACGCGTGCCGCGCAGGAACTATGCGTGACGCAGGGCGCGGTCAGCCGCCACGTCGGGGCACTGGAGGACTGGCTGAAGGTTCGCCTGTTCGAGAGAACCGCCCGCGGCATCGCGCTCACTCCGCAGGGACAGGTCTACTACGCGGCCGTCCGTGGAGGGCTGGAGCAAATCGAACACGGCACGCTGCAGGTCCAGCGCAGCCCCGACGAGAGGCGGCTGCGCATCAAGCTGCCGCCCACCTTCGCGATCCGGTGGCTCATGCCGCGGCTGGCGCGCTTCCATGCGAAGCACCCCGACATCGACGTGCAGATCACCACCAGCCACCAGCGCGCCGACTTCGACCGCGACGACGTGGACGTAAGCATCCATTCGGAGTCCGTGCCGCCGCAAGGCGCGGCGTGTCGCAGGCTGTTCGGCGAGACGCTGCTGCCCGTCTGCGCGCCTGGCCTGCTGGAGACGGGGCCGCGCCTGCGCGTGCCGGATGACCTGGCGCAGCATGTGCTCCTGTGCTCCATGAACCGCCCCAAGGACTGGCCTGCGTGGCTGAAGGCGGCCGGTGCGCGCGGCGTGGACGGCAACAGCGGTCTCAAGTTCGAGAACGCCGCGCTCGCCTACCAGGCCGCGGCAGACCAGTTGGGCGTGATCGTTGCCCTGCTGCCCTTCGTGCGTGACGACCTGGCCGCCGGCCGCCTCATCGAACCTTTCGGCGTGCGCGTCCGCACACCGGGGGCGTACTGGATCGCCACCCGCGCAGCCGGCACGGAGCAGCCGCAACGCGTCCAGGCTTTCGAAGAATGGATCCTGGCCGAAGCGGCCCAGGACGGCGGCGACTGAGCGGGACGGACCACCTCCTCTCCATGGCGCCGGAACCGAACGTCCAGGGAGTCCAGGTACGTCTCGTGTTGGTGCGGGGATGAGAGTGCGAGGTACCTACGGTCAGGGAAAGTCATCGATGGTGGGTCGCTGCCCGTTCGATCGCAGGTGTGGACCGCAAGCAGTCGTTCCTCGCTGAACTTCAAGGGTTCGTACGGGTTAATCGCCGCACGGTCTTCGTAGCGACCCAATCTCGCGTTGCGCTGTCCATCGACAGGAAGTGCGGCGATTGCAGGTGCGCCTGGATCGCCGCCTCGTCGTCGTACAGCTCGTAGAGATAAAAGAGCGACGGATCCGCGGCGTCGCGGCACACGTCGAACTGACGGCAGCCGGGTTCGCGCCGCGAGGCGCGGGCATTCTCGGCGATCGCCGCCTCGAAGGCTGGCACAAACGACGCATGGATGCAGAACTCGACGAGAAGGACTTGCATGGCAACCCTGTGCGGTTACGAATGGAGAAGGGCCGGCAGCCAGCCAGTCAGGGACGGAATGAAGGTAATCAGGAGCACAGTGACGATCGCTGCACCGAGCAGCTTCCACAGGTTGGGCAGGATGTCGCCCATGCTCGCGTTCGCGAGCCTGGCCGAGACGAACAGCGTCGCGCCGACGGGCGGATGGGCCAGTGCGATCGCCAGGTTCGCGGTCATGATCACGCCGAAGTGAACCATGTTGATGCCGAACGACTGCGCGAGTGGCATGAACAGCGGCGCCGACAAGAGCATCGCGGGCAGCGGCTCGATGAAGATGCCCAGCAACAGCATGGCGGCGTTGAACAGCAGGAGGAACTCCCATTGCTGGCTCGCCACCGAACGCACCCACTCGGCCATCTGCGAGGCCACCTGTTCTGCCGTCACCAGCCAGCCCATGCCGCCGGTGGCACCGATCACGAGCAGCACGACGGCGCTGGTGACGAATGCCTGGAGAATCAGCTGCGGAATGTGCCGCCAGGTGAGATCCTTGTAGTAGTAGATCGAGATGATCAAGCCGTAGACGACCGCGCACGAGGCCGACTCGCTGGGCGTGAAGAAGCCGCTCCAGACACCGCCGACGATGATCAGCGGCATCAGCAGCGCCGGACCGGAATCGAGGATGGCGAGCCGCACTTCGCGCCACGTCGCGCGTTCGTCGCCGGTGTCGCAACCCGTCCGCTTGCCGTGCCAGATGCACACCGCGACCAGCGTCACTGCCAGCACTGCCGCCGGCACCAATCCGGCCATTGACATCGAGCGCATCGACGCGCCCGAGATGAACGCGAAAACGAGGAACGGGATCGAGAGCGGCATCAGCAGGGCCAGTGTGCCCGCCACGCTCAGCAGCACGGCCGCGAAGCCGCGCGAATAGCCGCGCTCGAGCATCGCGGGGATGATCAGCGAGCCGATGGCGGCCGTGTCGGCGATCGCCGAGCCGGAAATGCCGCCGAAGATCATGCAGCTGAACACCGTGACCACACCCAGGCCGCCTGGCAGCCAGCCGAGCAACACGCGTGCCAGATGGACGATGCGACGGCCGACGCCTCCCACGGCGAGCAAGGCGCCGGCGAGAATGAACATCGGTACCGCGGTCAGTATGAAGGGCTCGACGCCGGAGATGAACGACAGGTAGACGACCTCCAGCGGGTGCTGCAGGCCGAGCACGAGGATCGTGCCCACGGTCGCCGCGAGCAAGGCGAACAGCATTGGCACGCCGAGCAGTGCGATCGCGAAGAAGGAGCCGAAGAGCACCAGGGGCAGCATCGCTCAGCTCTCCGCGGGATATCGCTCGTCGCGCGGCACGCCACGCGCGATCTGCACCAGGTCGAAGCCCAGGAAGACGGCCATCGCCGTGCTGCCCAGCGCCATGCCCATGTACTGGTAGGCCATCGGCCATTCGAGCACGGTGAGCTCGTTGCCCCAGTTACCCTGCACGAGGCGCCAGCCGTAGAACATGAGCGATCCGACGACCACGAGGCTGAAAGCCTGCAGCACGAAATCGGCCCGCAGGCGGGCGCGGGGCGACAGCTTATTGACGAATTCGGTGATGGCCATGTGGCCGCCACGCTGTGTGGCCGCCGCGCCGCCGAAGAACGAGACCCACACCATCAGGAACTCGCCCAGCTCGGTGGTCCAGGCCATGTCGCGGTCCACGACGTGCAGCAGGACGTTGCTGAACACCAGCACGACCATAACGGCGCCCATGCCGATCACCGCCCAATCGACGACGCGCCCCAGCATGCGGATCGGCAGCGGCCCGGGCATGCGCCCGGGCAGGAGCGGCACACGAGGCGTTGGCGCTGCGTGCCGCGCCTGCATGGGGGCCAGCGACTCGCTCATTACTTCACCTGTTTGCGGATCGCCTCGGCATCGGCGAGTGCCGCATCGACGTCGGCGCCGTATTTCTCGCGCGCCTTGGCGTACACGGGCTGCACCGCGGCGCGGAACGGCGCCAGCGGCGGCCGGCTGACCTTGGCGCCATGCGCCTGCATGTCGGCCAGCAGCTTTTCCTCGTTCGCCTGCACGACCTTGCGGCTGTAGGCGGCCGCGATCTGCGCGGCCTCGGTCACCGCCTTGCGGTCGGCCGGCGACAGCTTCTGCCACGTGCGCTCCGAGATCGCCAGCGGGATCGGGCTGTAGACATGCTGGGTCAGCGTGATGTAGGGGGCAACCTCGTAGAACTTGTTGGAGGCGATGGTGTCGATCGGGTTCTCCTGGCCTTGCACCACGCCCTGCTGGATCGCCAGGTACACCTCGGGCAGCGGCATGATCTGGATGTTGAACCCCATCGCCTCCAGCACCCAGCGCATCATCTCGTTCGGGAAGGTACGCAGCTTCATGCCCTTGGCGTCCGCCGGCGAGGCCAGCGGCGTCTTCGTCGTCATGTCCCGGAAGCCCGCTTCCCAGGTCGCGAGGAAGCGGAAGCCCTTGGCTGGCGCCTTGGCGAATTGCGCCTGCAGCCACTTCGACCGGTCGTAGAAGGCCTGTCCCTGGGCGAAGTTGTCGACGAGGTACGGAAGCGCCGTCACGTTCAGCGTCGGCAGGTGCGGCGCGTACGACCCCGTGCCCGACACCGTGAAGTCGATGCCTCCGAAGCCCAGTTGCTCGATGTTCTTGGGATCGTTACCGAGCTGGCTGCAGCAGAACACCTGCACCTTGTAGCGGCCCTGGGTCAGTTCCTCGACCTTCTTGGCGAACAGCTCGGCCGCCTCCTGGCGCGCGCCGTGTTGCTGGTCGGTGTGGCTGAATCTGAGCACGGTCTGCGCTGCTGCCGGGAGGGCAAACGCCACCGCGATCGCGGTCGCGGCCATGAATCGGAAGCCTCTCATCGTCATCTCCTGGTGGAAGTGTTATGCGGGTCGAAGTTCGCCAGGGCGACCCGCGCCCCGCTGGCATGGGAGTGGTAGATCGCCTCTTGCACGCGCAGGTTGGCCAGGTAGTCGGCGGCCGCGTTCTCCAGCGGCGTGCCCTCGCGCAGGTGGGCCAGCACGTGCGCTTGCAGCGCCGTGCTGGCGCCGCCGAAGACACCGCGCCCGACGCCATCGTCGTAGGCGTGTTGCCGTTCGGCCCCCTGGTGTGGTTTCCACCACAGCCGCGCGTCCCCGTCCAGGCGCATCACGCCGCGCTCGCCTTCGAGCCACATCTCGCCCATCGTGCGGCGCAGGTTCTCGGCCGGGTGTTCGTTGAGCCGGTTGCCGTCGAACAGCCCGGTGCGCTCGTCGTCGAACTCGAAGATCAGCAGGCCCGAGTCCTCGCCGGCAATCGCTGGATTCAGCCGGCGCAGCCGCGCCGTGACTGCGCGAACCTCGCCCATCAGGAAGCGGAAGGTGTCGATGAAGTGCACCGCCGTCTCGCGCACCAGGAACTGCGGCATCTGCTGGAAGTAGGGCTGGCGGTCCAGGTAGGCGTCTGGCCCCTGGCCGTCGCCCGGGCGCAGCCGGAAGGCGATGCCGTGCACCCGGCCGAAGAACCCTTGATTGATGCACCGGCGCAGCTCGCGGAACCACGGCGAAAAGCGGAAGTTCTCGTGGACCACCAGCGGCACACCGGCAGCCTCGGCCATCCGCGTCATCGCCTCGGCCTGCGCCAGGTCGACGCCGAAGGGCTTCTGGCAGATGGTGGGGATGCCGCGTTCGATCGCCGAGCGCACCGCCTGCTCCTGCGCAACCGGCGGCAGCACCACGTCGACCAGCGTCGGCCGCTCGGCGTCGAGCATCGCGGCGACGTCGCCATAGCACTTGGGAATGCCGTAGCGCCGCGCGAGTGCCTCGGCGTTCTCGAGGTGGCGGTTGGCGATGGCGCGCAGCGGCGCCCCCGCGTCGCGCCAGCCTTCAACCTGAAACTGCGCCCAGTAGCCGGCGCCGATCATGACGATGCGTTCGGTCATCTCACAGGCCATCCACCACCGCGCGGACGATGTCGGCGGTGCTGCTCTTGCCGCCGAATTCGCGCGGGCGCACGAGCTCCTTGGCAAACGCGGTGGCCAGGGCATCCTCGATGGCGCGAGCGCCGTCGCCCAGTGCGGCATCGCCATGGCGGTGCGCCAGCCAGTCGAGCATCATCGCGGCCGACAGGATGGTCGCGCTCGGATTGGCCACGCCCAGTCCGGCGATGTCCGGCGCAGTGCCGTGGGCCGGCTGGAACAGCGCATAGTCGTCGCCGATGTCGGCCGAAGGCGCCATGCCCATGCCGCCCGCCAATGCCGCGATGAGGTCGGACAGGATGTCGCCGAACATGTTCTCGGTGACCAGCACGTCGTAGGCCCACGGTTTCATGACCAGGTTCAGCGCCATCGCGTCGACATAGGCGTGTTCGGTGGGCACGTCCGGGAAGGCCTTGGCGCGCTCGTCGAACACCTGGCGCCAGAAGGCCATCGACTGAAACACATTGGCCTTGTCGACGTTGGTCACCCGGCCGGGCTTGCCCCGCGCCTTGCGCTGCTGCGCAAGCTTGAGCGCGAAGTCGCACACCCGCGCCGTGCCCTTGTGCGTGATCTTCATCGTGTCGAACGCCTCGGCCGCGTCCCCTGCGCCTTCGATGCGGCCGCGGCCACGCGCGTAGAACAGTCCCTCGGTGCTTTCGCGCACCAGCACCAGGTCGATCTGCGCGGCACGCGGGTCGGCGAGCGGGCCAGGCAGGCCGGCAAAGGTGCGGATCGGACGCACGCCGGCGTACAGGTCGAGGGCGAAGCGAAGGTCCAGTTGCGGAATGATCTCGGTGCCGTCCTTCTGCCGCACGTCTGGCAGCCCCATCGCACCGAAGAGGATCGCGTCGGCGGCGCGGCAGGCAGCCAAGGTGCTGTCGGGCAGCGAGTCACCACCATTCAGGTAGTGCTGCGCACCTGCCGGATGCTTGACACATTCGAAGCGGCGACCGATGCGCCCTTCGAGCGCGCGCAGCACGGCCAGGGTGGCATCGATCACCTCGACGCCAATGCCATCTCCGGGCAGCACGGCAATTGAATACGACGTCTTACTCATGAGGTCTCTCACATTTGGGCGAGCTTGAAGCGCTCGAAGATGGCGACGAGTTCGTGGCGTGCGCGCTCGCGATGTGCGCGCGTGACGCGAGCCGCGCCTTCGGCGTCGCCGGCAAGCAGACGCTCGACCATCTGCATGTGTTCCTTGGTCGAGTTCACCGGTTTGGGCCGCAAACGCAGCGAGAACATGCGCGCGCGGTGCGTGCGGTCCCAATAGTTCAGGACCGTGGCCCGAAGATGGCGGTTGCCAGCCAAGTCCAACAGATCCTGATGAAAGCGTTCATCGGCAACCGCCCAGGCGTCCAGATCGTCGGCCTTGAGCGCCTTGCCCATCGCCTTGGTCGCGTCGACCAGCGGCGCGAGCTCCTTGACACCCGGCTTGCGAGCGGCCAGCAATTCGGCGGCCATGCATTCCAGCGCGGTGAGGACCTGGTAGATCTCCTGCATGTCGACGCCGGAGACTGGCAGCACGCGCACGCCGTGGCGCGGGATCACCTCGAGCAAGCCCTCGTTCTGCAAGCGCATCAACGCCTCGCGTACCGGGGTGCGGCTCATGCCCAGATCCGCCGCCACCTCGTGCTCGAGCGCGTTATGACCTGGCGGCCAGACGTTATCCAGGATGCGGCGGCGGATTTGCTCGTAGGCCGACTCCACGAGCGATGTCGCGGATTGGTTCACCGGCGGCCTCATGCAAAGTTCCAATGCACAGGCGCGACGCCCTGCGCTGGCATGTCGAGCGTGGCCAGCCGGTCGCCGAGCAGACATCCAAGCACCGCACGGCGTCGATCGGGGCCGCAAAAGGCGATGCTGGAGATGTTGCGCAGACAGCGGCTCCTGATGCCATCGAGCTCGGGCCGGCCCATCGTGCCGGCTTCGAAGGCCGCTTCCACTTGCGCCAGATGCTGCGCATCGGCGTCCTCGAGCCAGACCTTTGTCGTTCCGTCAGGCGCGACGCGAATCAATCGGTTGCTCACGATGCTCACCACCCAGGCGTGGCCCTCGACGTCCAGGGCCAGGCCGTCGGGAAACGTGCCCGGGCCAAACTCCGTGACGATCTGCTTGGGCCCGAGCGAGCCGTCGGCACGCAGTGCATAGCGCGAAAGGCGACGCCCGAAAGTCTCGTTCACGTACAACCAATTGCCGCTCGGGTCGATGGCAACCTCGTTTGTGTAGCCGAGGCCATCCGCGACGATGGTCGCGCCCCGGGCATCGACGCGCACGATGAAGCCGTCATCGCAGCTGCGCCTGTAGCCGAGCGCGCGAGGGATCAGCCGCGTGCTGACGGTGATCCAGAAGCGGCCTTGGCGATCTTCGACGACGAAGTTGGTGGGCGGCAGGTCGAGACCTTCGACGCGTTGCAGCCAAGGCTCGACTTGACCGTTGCGCTGCACGCGGAACACGCCCCCGTCCTCCGCACCGAGATGCGTGACCAGGAAGCTGCCGTCGCGCAGCAGTGCCACGCCATTTGGCTTGAGCGCCAGTCCGTCGGGCGCCGCGCCGGCGTACAGCGTCTGGCTGCCGTCCGGCCGGGTGTGCGCCACGCCGCCGCGCCAGTCGGCCGTATACAGGTCGCCGCTAGCGGTCGCCAGCACGCATTCGGGCCGCACCAGCCCGCTGCCGACAAAACGCAATGCATCCAGACGCCGCGCCGGCACCCCCTCGCCGCCCGATGCGGACTCGTCCTCGATCTTTCGCGACGCGTTCATTAACGTATACGTTAGCGAATGTCTCGCTGGCCGACATCAGGGATAACCCATGACCGGCAAGACAGATCGACGCGAGATGGAGAGCGGCAGTGCGGGTGGCGCGCCGCCGCAGGTGCGCGCTGAGGCTCACGCATGCGACCGAGGGGTACCTTCGAGAGCCCGCGTCATTCAGCGGGCCGAGTCGAATCGAGCAACCCGTTGCAAGCCGTCGCTCGGCACGGGCCGCGCACGACTGCTTTTGGCCGATTCCGTTGAAACGACCTTTCGATCGGCACGTGGGCGCGGATTCTTCCCGGTGCGCCGCAACACCCGGTCAGAGCATACCGAGGACCTTCGGCACCACGAGACTGAACCAGGGCACGAACGCGACGAGTAGTAGGCCGACGATCAGCACGGCCAGGTACGGCGCCATGTGCTTCGCCGCATTCTCCATGGTCGTCTCGCAGATGGAGCACGTCACGAACATGCCCACGCCGATGGGCGGCGAAAACGCTCCGAAGCCCATCGCGATGATCATCACGATTCCGTACTGCAGCGGATCGATGCCGAAGGCGGACGTGAGCGGTAGCAGCAGCGGACCGAAGATCAGCAGGGCAGGCAAGCCTTCCAGCAGGGCCCCCATGACAATCAAGGTCACCAGCGTGGCCAGCATGAACGCCGTCGAAGAGCCGTTCATTCTCGCGAACAGGGCAGCAATCTGCTGCGGCATCTTGGCCAGCGTCAGCGACCAGGAGAAGGTGCTGGCGGTGCTGGTGATGAACAGCACCATTCCGGCCTGGGCTGCGGTGTTGACCAGCGTGTGCCACAGCGCCTTGGGCGACAGGGCACGGTAGACGACGATGGCCAGGAGCAACGCATACACCACCGCCGTCGACGACACCTCGGTGGGCGTGGCAATCCCGCTGACGATGCCGCCGATCAGGATCACCGGTGCGACCAACGCGGGGATCGCGACGACACCGGAGCGCCAGATTTCGCGCATCGTCGCTGCGTGGGTGGTACCTGCCCGGTCGCGCGAGCGCAGATAGATGAGCACCATGAGGCACGCTGCGATCACGGCGGCCGGCAGCAGGCCGGCGACGAACAGCGTACCGATCGACAAGGAGGTGACCGACGCCAGCACGAGCATGGCAATGCTGGGAGGAACCGTCTCGCCCATGATCGCGCAGGACGCCAGGACGGCGGCTGTCTCGCCGGCGTCATAGCGCTCCTTGCGCATCACGTCCTTCATCGTCGTGCCAACGGCCGCCACGTCGGCGACCTTGGATCCCGAGATGCCGGACATGATGTACATGCAGACGACGATCACCTGCAGCATGCCGCCGCGGAAGCGCCCCACCAGCGTCGTCACGAATTCGGTCATGCGCCGGCTGAGGCCCCCTTCCGTCATCACGTAGCCGGCGAGAATGAAGAACGGGATGGACAGCATCACGAAGCTGCTGATGCCTGCCTGCAGGTTGATCGGCACGACGGACAGGGGAACCATGTTGGCCGTGGACAGGTACAGCAGCGTGACCATCAGCAGCGCGAAGCCGATCGGCACCCCCAGTACCAGCTGGACGGCGAACACCGCGAACGCCGCGGGCAGCGCGTATGCGCGAGCATCGGCTCCGAGCACGTGGGCGAGACCCAGCAAGATCGCCAGGGGAATCGCGGTCGCGATTGCGCCTGTCACCACGGCGCGACGAGGAAGCAGCCCCAGCCGCTTCAGGGCGAACCAGGCCAGCAGCGCCATTCCCGCAATCATGGGCAGCGCGAACCAGATGGCGCGCAACTCCAGGTACGGCGTGCGCTCATCCCACCGGGAGAGCATCATCTGCCAAGCGAGCACGCAGCCCGCGAGCGCCATCGCGAACACCTGGCAAGTGGCGAACGCCTCCACCGCGGGATGCCACCGCCCCGGCAGCCGCTGAACGACCGCGTGGAGCGCCATGTGCTCGTTGCGCGGATAAGCGATCGCTCCGCCGATGAACGTCATCACCACGAGCGCGAGTTCGCCGACCTCCAGGCTCCAGACCAGGGACGTATTGAAGAAACTCCGCGCGATCACGTTGCCGAACATGGCAACGAGTTCGCCCGCGAGTGCGCAGACCACCACGATTTCGGCGGTCCGCTCGATCCAGTCAGTCCCGTGCGCCCGGCGATGCGAGCGGTCGACGGCGCTTTTGCGCGCCTGGACTGGCGCGGGGTGTTGGCTTGTGACGTCCATGGGGGAAGAGCCGGGCGACATGCGTCCA
Source organism: Ramlibacter ginsenosidimutans (assembly GCF_016654015.1). GTDB lineage: Bacteria > Pseudomonadota > Gammaproteobacteria > Burkholderiales > Burkholderiaceae_C > Ramlibacter > Ramlibacter ginsenosidimutans. Next base: position 371,132 of record NZ_JAEPWM010000001.1, read on the forward strand.
CCCGGCATCCGGTCAGCCGCTTACTTGACCGCTTCGAGGCTGTTCAGCAGGTCGGACAGGCCCATGCCGCGCGCGAACTCGGCGATCACGGGCTGGGTGGCCTGCTTGAAGGGAGCCTTGTCGATCGCATTGAACTTCACGTGGAATTTGGACTGCATCTCGTTGTCCGCCGTCTTGTTCGCCTCGGCTTCCACCTTCCGCTCGTACACGGTCGCCTCCTGGGCGTCCTTCAGGACAACCTGCTGCAGGTCGGGCGGCAGCTTGTCGAACGACTTCTTCGACATGAAGAGCGGGCGCACGGTGAACTCGTGCTCGGTGCGGGCAATGTACGGCGCCGGCTCGTAGAACTTCATGTCACGCACCGACACGGACTCGTTTTCCATGCCGTCGACCACGCCGGATTTCATGGCGAGATAGGTTTCCATGAAGGCAATGGGCGTGGGCGAAGCACCGACCGCCTTCCACACGTTCACCTTCAACGGGCTGGAGATCAGGCGCAGGCGGAATCCCTTCATGTCCGTCATGCCCGTCACCGGTTTCTTCGTGGACAGCACGTTGCGGCTCGACCCGCCCCAGTAGCCCAGGATCTTGATGCCGGTCTTGTCTTCGATCAGCTTTGCGTACTGCTTGCCGGGCGCGCCGTCGAGCGCCTTCTGCCAATGGTCGTAATCGCGGAAGAGGAAAGGCAGCGCAAAGAAGTCCAGTTCCTTGGCAAAGGTCGAACCCGCGGAAGGATCGGCCACGGTGAAGTCCAGCGAGCCATCCTTGACGAACTGCATCGTCTGCGCTTCGCTGCCCAGGACGCCGCCGTTGAAGATGTCGACCTGGATGCGACCCTTGCTGTCTTCACTCACCTTCCTGGCGAAGAACTCCAGGCCCTTGTTCCAGGGATGATCTTCCTTGAAGTAGTGCGCGGCACGGAAGGTGAATTGGGGGGCGGCGGCGGCGGGCGCAGGCGCGGCGAACAGGACGGCGGTCGTGGCCACGGCGGCGAGCGCCAGGATGCTTCTTCGAACTTGCATTTCTTGTGTCTTCGGGTTGATGACGGGTTCAGTACCGGCGCTCAGTGCACCGCGTATTTCTCGATGATTTCCCGGTTGATCTCGACGCCGATGCCGGGCGCATCAGGGATGTCGACCATGCCGTCGCGCATGGTGATCGCGCCGTGGATCAGGTCTTGCCGGAACGGGTGCGACGACTGGTCGTATTCGAGCATCGGCTCGATCGGCTTGAGCGCAAGGGGCGAAGGCGGAATCGTGGCCAGGAACTGCAACGAGGCTGCAAGCCCGATGCCCGAAGCCCACACATGCGGGATCACAGGCATGTGCCAGGCCTGCGCCAGCGCGCTGATCTTGCGGCACTCGGTGAATCCGCCCGCCGAACACAGGTCGGGCTGCAGGATGTCCACCGCGCGGCGCGCAATCCATTCGCGGAAGCCGATCTTCGTGAACTCGTTCTCTCCGGCCGCCAGGTAGATGTTCGTGAGCGTCTTCAGCTCGCGATAGCCATCGATGTCCTCGGGCGAGATCGGCTCCTCGAACCAGTGGATGCCGGCGCCTTCGATGGCCTTGAGGATGCGCCGTGCCGAGCCGACGTTGTACGCATGGTTGGCATCGACCATCAGCTTGGGCCCGTCACCGATGCCCTCGCGCACGCCGAGGATGTAGCGAATGTCGTCCTCGACGCCGAAGCCGGTCTTGAGCTTCATTGCGGTGAAGCCCTTGGCCATGTGGCGCTTGGCTTCGGCAATCGCATCGGCGGGATAGGACTTGCCCTCGACGCGATAGAAACCTGTCGCATAGGGCTGGACCTTGGTGCGGTACGCGCCGCCCAGCAGCTTGTACACGGGCTTGCCTGCGGCCCGTCCGAGGCAATCCCACAGCGCGATGTCGACGGCGCTGATGGCATTGGGGACAGCGCCCTTCTGGCCAAACGGACGCGTGAGGTTATACATGCGCTCCCAGAGCACGTCGACGTCCTCCGGGTCCTGGCCGATCAAGTGAGGCTTGAGCGCGACCTCCACGATCGTCTGCGCGATCTCCGGCGGCTGCAGGCCATGGCACAGGGACTCGCCCCAGCCGCTGACGCCGTCATCCGTCAGCACTTCGACGATCATGGTGCTGCGCTTGGTGACCCATCCCATCGAGAAGGAGAACGGCTCCTCCAGCGGAGTGGACAGCACGTAGGTCTTGACGTCGACGATCTTCATGGGTGCAATACGGGCAGGTTTTCGGGGCTTGGCAGATTTATATTACTTATTCGCCGGACATGTCAAACCGTATTTCCACCAGCCGCCACAGCTACCTGGCGACCGAGATCGGCCACCGCATCGTCAGCGGCGTCTACGCGAGCGGCACCTTGTTGCCACCCGAGGCGCAGGTGCTGGCGGAGTTCGGGGTGAGTCGACCCGTGCTGCGCGAGGCAATCAAGCTGCTCGAATCCAAGGGCATGCTGGAGGCGCGGCAGCGCCGCGGGACGGTGATCACCGAGCGGAATCGCTGGAACCTGCTGGATCGCGACGTGCTGGGATGGATCGCCGAATCAGGCGCCGATCCGGAAATGCTGTTCCGGCTCACCGAGGTGCGCATGATCGTGGAGCCTGGCGCCTGCCTTCTCGCGGCCCAGAACACCGACAAGGACGCGTTGCGCGGGATGGAGGATGCGTGGCAGCGGATGGTCGCCCATGTCGAACATCCACAGCTTTATGTCGAGGCGGATCGGGACTTTCACCTTGCGCTGTTGATGGCCAGCGGCAACGAGTACCTGGCTGCCGTGGGGACCGCGATCTCGGCGGCACTCAAGGTGAGCGTGCAACGAACCAATCCGACGATCGAGAGCAATCAGGCATCCCTTGCCGTGCACGAGCGCATCCTTGCGGCGTTGCGGCGCGGGGACGGAGTTCGCGCCGCAAATGCGAGCCGGCGGCAACTGGAAACGGCCGTGCAATGGCTGCGTGACGAAGGACCGAAGCAGGCGCCAAGGAGGGCGGTCGATGGTGGCGCGAAGCGGACTCGCCGGTGACACGCTTCAGCACCACAAGATCTGACGCTCAATGCTGCTGCCCCGTCATGGCGCGCAATTCCTCGAGAAGCTTGATCGAAGGACCTGGCAGCATGCCGGCCCTTCGGCGGAAGGCAGTGAGCGTTCTCTTGTCGCTTGCGCCAGGGATCTCCAAAGCGTCGATGAGGCCGGCCTTTCGCTCGGCGTCATACATGGGCTCGGGCATCCAGCCAAGGAAGCCCGAGTGGCCGATCAAGCTCTTGAGCGCGGTCACGGAGCGTGTCTCGACCACGACGTTGGGCAGTGCCAGGCTGTGTCGCGCAAACACCTTCTTCATGTGCTCGAACGGCCCGGTTCCCTTCGGCAGGATGGCCCAACGCTCTTGCAGCGTATCCGCGAGCTTGAGCTTTGCCTTCTTGCGCAGCGGATGGCGGCGACCCGCGACCACGTGGCTCGTGTCCTCCCAACGGCAATCCTTGACGGCAACGATCTCGTCCGTGTCCTCGGTGTCGACACCCAGCGCCAGATCGATTTCGCGCGAGACGAGCGCATCGGCAAGGCGGTCCCAGACGCCTTCGATGACCTGGACCTGAAGATTCGGCCACTTCTTGCAGGTGCTGCCAATCGCCAATGGAAGCACCAGGCAGGCGATGCTGCCGACTGCCCCCACCCGGATGGTGCCCTTTGCCAGGCCGAGCATCGCCTTGATCTCCTCGTTCGCGTGCTCTGACTCGCGTTGCAGGAGGAGCGCGTGCGGTTGCAACGCCCTCCCGACATCCGTCAACTGCATTCCCTTCGAGTGACGCTCGAACACAGGCGCCCCCACCTCCTCCTCTAGCCTGCGAATCGTGCGACTGAGCGCCGGTTGCGTCACGTTCAAAGCCTCGGCCGCCCGCCCGAGGCTCCCCGAGGAAACGATGGCATTGAAGGCGACGAGAGACCGGAGATCGAAAGTCATGCGCAACGCTAATGACTTTCTCTCAAAAAAGCAATTCTCTGGAAGGCGATGAACTTTCAAACTCACGCCATCGAGACAAGGGCTCGGACTCATTCCGGGCGCCATATAGGAAATGCACGACATGACCGGACCTGTGCCGCGCGCCGTCATCGAGACGGCCAGGGAACCCTCCACCGTGACCGTTCGCCACGCTGTCGTCGACCTCATGCGCCGCTTCGGCATGACGTCCGTGTTCGCAAATCCAGGCTCGACCGAGCTGCCAATGTTCCGGGACTTTCCCAGCGACTTCCGCTATGTGCTGGGTTTGCAGGAGGCCACCGTGGTCGGCATGGCGGATGGCTTCGCCCAGGCGACGCACAACGCCTCATTCGTCAACCTGCATTCGGCAGCAGGCGTGGGCAATGCGATGGGCAACATCTTTACCGCGCACAAGAACCGCACGCCGATGGTCATCACCGCGGGGCAGCAGGCGCGCTCGATCCTTCCGTTCGACCCGTTCCTGTCATCCGCCCAGGCAACGGAGCTCCCCAAGCCCTACATCAAATGGAGCATCGAGCCAGCGCGCGCTCAGGACGTGCCTCAGGCCATCGCCCGCGCGTACTACATCGCGATGATGCCGCCGCGCGGCCCCGTGCTCGTGTCGGTGCCCGTTGACGACTGGGACCAGCCGGCAGAGTACGTGCCCGCGAGGATTGTCAGTACGGAACTTCGCCCGCAACCCGCCGTTCTGGCACAGATCGGCGAAGCGCTGGATGCTTGCCATCGACCGGCCATCGTCGCGGGCGCCGCAATCGATCGGGACAACGCCTGGAACGAGGTCGTGGCTCTTGCCGAGGCGCACAACGCCCGAGTGTGGGGAGCGCCGATGTCAGGCCGTTGCAGCTTCCCTGAAGATCACCGGTTGTTCGCCGGCTTCCTGCCTGCCATGCGCGAACGGATCGTCGAACTGCTCGCTGGCCATGACCTGATCCTGGCGATTGGCGCGCCCGCATTCGCCTACCACGTCGAAGGCGCAGGACCACACATCCCGATGGGTGCCACCTTGTGCCAGCTGACGGAGGACCCGGATACCGCGGCCTGGACGCCCGTCGGAATATCGGCGGTCGGCAGCATTCGCCTGGGAGTGCTCGATCTCCTCGCCCGCCCGGCGCCGAAAGCGCGGGCTGTTCCGCCGGCCAGGACCAGGGCGCGAAGGGCGGAGCCTACGCCCGTGATGTCAACCGCCTATGTCCTGCAGACCCTGGCAGGCGTGAAAGCGCCCGAGGACATCGTGGTCGAGGAAGCCCCAAGCGCGCGCCCGGTGATGCAGGCCTATCTGCCGATCACGCGCAGCGAGACCTTCTACACGATGGACAGCGGTGGACTCGGCTACGGCATGCCCGCGGCAGTGGGCGTGGCGCTCGGCAAACCGGGCAGGCGCGTCATCTGCCTGATGGGCGACGGCTCCAGCATGTATTCGATCCAAGCGCTCTGGAGTGCCGCACAACTCAAGCTGCCGATCACCTTCGTGATCCTGAACAACCGGCGCTACGCCGCGCTACAGGATTTCGCGCCCGTGTTCGGGTTCTCTGCGACCGATGTCGTGCAGGGTACCGAACTGCCCGACATCGACTTCCTGTCGCTGGCCAAGGGCATGGGGTGCGATGGCACCCTCGTCAGCAATTCCGGGGATCTGAGGGCAGCGCTCGATCGCGCCCTCGCCAGTCCGACGCCAACCGTCGTGGAGGTTCAGGTCGCCTGAACCCCACCGCGCACTCCGCGCACCCGCTTCCATCCAAACCCGAGGAGACAAACCCGATGAAGATTTCGATGTTGATCAACGGCGAGCGGACCCAGGCTCGCAATGGCGCCACCTTCGAGCGGCGCAATCCGCTCGACGGCAGCGTGGCCACTGTCGCCCCCGCGGCAACCGCGGAGGACGCCGTCGCGGCGGTCGAGGCTGCTGCGGAAGCGTTCAAGACCTGGTCGCGCACCGGCCCGAGCGAGCGTCGCATGATGCTGATGAAAGCGTCCCAGGCCCTCGAAGCAAAAGGCGAGGCATTCGCAACTGCCGTCGCGTCCGAAACGGGTGCGTCGGCGATCTGGGCGGGGTTCAACGTTCACCTCGCGGCGGGCATGCTGCTCGAGGCCGCATCGTTGACGACGCAGATCAGCGGCGAAATCATCCCCTCCGACGTGCCCGGCAGCCTCGCCATGGGGGTGCGGCAGCCTGCAGGCGTCGTTCTGGGGATCGCACCCTGGAATGCGCCCGTGATCCTGGCCGTGCGGGCCATCGCGACGCCCCTGGCATGCGGCAATACGGTGGTGCTGAAGGGCAGCGAGATCTGTCCGGCGACCCACGGCCTGATCATCGAAGCACTGCAAGAGGCCGGCCTGCCCAAGGGCGTGGTGAACTTTGTCACCAATGCGCCTGCCGACGCAGCTGCCGTGGTCGAAGCCATGATTGCGCACCCGGCTGTACGGCGCGTGAACTTCACGGGCTCCACCCACGTCGGCAAGCTCATTGCCGCTACCTGTGCGAAGTACCTGAAGCCGGTGATTCTCGAACTCGGCGGCAAGGCGCCGCTGGTCGTCCTCGACGACGCCGATGTCGATGCCGCCGTCGATGCGGCCGTATTCGGTGCGTTCGCCAATTCGGGACAGATCTGCATGTCGACAGAGCGGATCGTTGTTGATTCGGCCGTCGCAGACGAATTCGTTGCCAAATTGAGCGCACGCGCTTCGAGTCTTCCGCTCGGCGATCCGCGCCTCGGCCCGGTGGTCCTCGGCTCTGTCGTGGACATGAGCACGGCAAGACGCTGCAATGAACTGATCGATGATGCGCTCGCCAAGGGCGCGAAGCTCGTGACGGGCGCCAAGGCCACGGACACGCTGATGCCCGCGACCCTGCTCGACCACGTGACTTCGGACATGCGCATCTTCCGCGAGGAGGCTTTCGGCCCCGTGAAGGGAATCGTGCGTGTCAGTGGCGTCGAAGCGGCGGTCGCTTGTGCCAACGACAACGAGTACGGGCTCGCAGCGGCAGTCTTCGGGCGTGACGTGGCGCGCGCCATCCAGGTGGCGGGACGTATCGAATCGGGCATCTGTCACGTGAACGGGCCCACGGTGCACGACGAAGCGCAGATGCCGTTTGGCGGGGTCAAGGGCAGCGGCATTGGCCACTTCGGTGGCAAGGCCGGCGTCGATGCCTTCACCGAACTGCGATGGGTGACCGTTCAGACGACGCCGCGCCACTATCCCTTCTGAGCCGGCCTGGTTTCGTGGCGGCGGCAACTTGGATGCACGTTCCCGCCGCTCACCACACATGCGTTCTTTCCGTGCAGTGGGCGAAGGCTCCGCTGCGTCCTTCATCCTGGAACCTGGAGCTTTTCATGAACATCTTTGAATCGAGTCGCCGCGCCTTGGGCCTGGCTTTGCTCGCAGTCGCCCTGGCACCTGCGGTCGCAACGGCGCAGGACGCCAAACCCCTGGAATGGGTGGTCGGCTACGCAGCCGGAGGCGGATCGGACACCGTCGCACGCACGATCGCCGAGGAGATGAGCAAGTCTTTGAAGCGAGCCATCATCGTCAACAACAAACCGGGTGCTGCGACCAACATTGCCGCAGACTACGCGGCCAAGTCGAAGGACTACGGCAACATCATGTTGACGGCAGATTTTGCGACCCTGGCGGCCAACCCTGCGTTGTTCGCAAAGCTGCCCTACAACGCGGAGGCAGACTTTGTTCCCGTAGGCTTGCTCGCGCGCTTCCCCCTTCTGCTGGTAGTGCATCCGAGCAATCCCGCGAAGAACTTCAAGGAGTTCGCGGCCTGGGTCAAGTCGAATCCGGGTGGGGCGAACTATGCGTCCTCGGGACCGGGCAGCCCTCAACACCTGGCTGCAGAGATGCTGAAGCAGCGCACGGGCCTGCCGCTGCAACACGTCGCTTATCGCGGCGGCGCGCCGGCAGTCATCGACCTGGTCGGCGGCCAGGTGCCTTTCGCGCTGATGGACACGGCGACCGTACAGCAGTACGTGACCTCCGGAAAGTTGCGCGCCATCGGCGTGGCAAGCAAGGAACGCCTGAAAAACTTCCCGGATGTACCCACGTTGTCCGAGCAGGGCCTCACCGGCTTCGAGGCATCGGCCTGGCAAGGCCTGGTGGTTCCCAAGGGGACGTCTCCCGATACGGTGCTCGCGTTGAACAAGGCATTGCAAGCTGCGTTGTCCTCCACCGCGGTCAAGGCCCGGCTTGAGGTCCTGTCCCTGGAGCCGCTTCCTGGTACGCCGGAACAGATGGCCTCCTATGTGCGGTCCGAACGCGATCGCTGGGGAACGCTCATTCGCAAGAATCAAATCCGACTCGATTGACGGGTCCTGGCGGTCTTCCACTGGACCGCACCGGACGGCTGAGTTCGCAAGCGGGGCCTTTCGACAAGAGGCGCAGGGCTTCAGAAGCCATGCCGGCGAGGCATGGCTCCCACTCGGAAAGAGAGATCTTCCGGCAGGCGTCAATCCTTGACAGCACTGCCTCACCGCCAAGGCGCGAGGACATCAGAGCGCTGCTCCCCTGGAGACCAAAGTCATGGCCGAACGAATCCCGTCAGCGTTTGTCGCGCAATCTTTGCGAGCAAACAGCCAGCTTCAGAGTTTGCTGCGCGCGACCTGTACCCAGGGAGCACGCGCATGAACGCCCAAGCAGTTCCTTTCAAAGGGAATGCCGACATCGGTCGTTTGCTCGACGACGGAGCCTACACGACGATGCAAAAGCTCGTGGTGTTCCTGGCAGCCTTGTCCATCGTGATGGATGGCTTTGATGGGCAACTCATAGGCTTCGCGATCCCGCTGATGATCAAGGAATGGGGAATCACGCGCAGCGCTTTCGCGCCCGCCGTGGCCTCCGGCCTCATAGGCATGGGAATCGGAAGCGCCTGCGCGGGGCTGTTCGCAGACCGCTTCGGGCGTCGAATGGCGGTGATCCTTAGCGTCTTTGTCTTCGGCACGGCGACCTGCGCCATCGGCCTTGCTCCCGACGTCTTGACCGTGGCCGCACTTCGCTTCGTCGCCGGCCTGGGCATCGGTGGTGCTCTGCCGAGTTCGACCACGGTTACGGCCGAGTTCACGCCGGCACGCCGCAGGACGCTCGCAGTCACGGCGACGATCGTCTGCGTGCCGCTCGGCGGCATGCTCGCGGGCCTCTTTGCGGGGGAAATCCTGCCCGCCTTCGGCTGGCGCGGTCTGTTCTTCATCGGCGGAACTTTCCCGATTGTGCTGGCCGCCGTTCTTCTGTTCACGCTGCCGGAATCGCCCCGTTTCCTCGCACGCCATCCGCAACGCTGGGATGAGTTGGGGAAGCTGCTAGGCCGCATGGGCCGTCCGATGGCTGCCAACGTGACCTACACCGACGCTGCAGAACAGGTCGTGGAGAAGCGTGCCGGCTTTGGCGCACTCTTCTCGGAGGGTCTGGCGCGCGACACGCTAGGTACCTGGGCGGCGTTCTTCATGTGTCTCACCGCCGTCTACAGCGCCTTCAGCTGGCTGCCGACCATGCTGGCGTCCGAAGGACTGTCGATCGCGGTCGCCGGCTCGGGCTTGACCGCCTACAACCTCGGAGGGGTGATTGGCGCCTTGCTCTGTGCCGTTGCGATCACGCGCTTCGGGTCACGTTGGCCATTGGTGCTGTGCTGCGCCGGCGCAGCCGCCAGCGCGTTTGCCATGCAGGCGCTGAATGTCGGGCGCGACACGAATCTGTTGATTTTCGGATTCGGTGTACACGGCATGTTCGTGAACGCAGTGCAATCCACCATGTACGCGCTGTGTGCATTCATGTACCCGACCAGCGTCAGGGCGACCGGCACAGCCTCGGCGCTCGCCTTCGGACGGCTCGGCGCGATTCTGAGCGCCTTCGCAGGTGCAGCGGTCATCACGGCCGGTGGTGCTATGGCCTATCTCACACTACTTGGTACGGCGATGATTTTCGCGATGACCGCTCTCCTGGTCGTCAGGCGCCACATTCCGAAGCGCAACATCGTGCTGCCGCCGGGTGCCGTGGCAGCAGCCGCCCACTCATAGGCCACTTCCGCATGCACGGTTTGATCTAACAACAATGCTGCTCAACACAGAAGATTTCCGTGGCCGGGCGCGAAGGAATCTTCCGCGCTTCGTCTTCGACTACATCGAAGGAGCCGCCGACGACGGCCATTGCCTTCGTCGCAACCAGAGCGATCTGGCGGCCGTGGAGCTTACGCCGCGCGTTCTGCGCGATACCACGACCGTCGACACTTCGATCGAGGTGTTCGGCCGCAAGTGGGCGCTGCCATTCGGCATTGCCCCGACCGGCCTGAATGGCCTGGTTCGGCCGCGGGGCGACAGTCTCCTTGCCACCGCCGCTTCGCGCGGCGGCATTCCCTTTGCGCTGTCGACTGCGTCCAACATGCGTCTGGAGGACGTGCGTGCTGCCGCCCCGGAGAGCGTGCAATGGATGCAGCTCTACGTGATGCATCGTGACATGGCAGGACAGATTGTGGAGCGCGCGGCGCGCGCGAAGTATGAAGCCTTGGTGCTGACGGTCGATGTCCCGGTCAGTGGCAATCGGGAAGCGGACTTGCGAAACGGATTTCGCATCCCCTTCAAACCGACCGCAAAGCTCGCCTGGGATGTGATCACGCACCCGCGTTGGTCGATGCGCATGGTGCCGGGTGGTGCGACGGACTTCGCCAACTTGACAGCCACAGGCGGCAGCGGTGGGTCGGCGAATATGCAGGCTGCGCTCCTCGCACGCGCGATGGATCGCTCACTCGTCTGGGAAACGCTCGCGTGGTTGCGCGGGCTGTGGAAGGGCCCACTCTTGCTGAAAGGCATTCTTCACCCGGACGATGCACGACTGGCGGTTGACCACGGCGTCGACGGACTGATCGTTTCCAATCACGGCGGACGTCAGAACGACAGCTCACCTTCAGCCATTTCGGCATTGCCTCGCATCGTCGCGGCAATCAACGGCCGCATCCCGGTCTTCATGGATGGAGGAATCCGGCGCGGCGGCGACATTGCGAAAGCCCTGGCGCTCGGCGCGAAGGCGGCCTTCGTCGGTCGTCCGGCGCTCTACGGCCTGGCGGTCGGCGGCGCCGAGGGCGCCGAGGCTGTGATCAGACTGCTTGCGGCCGAACTGGTGCGCAGCATGACCTTGCTTGGCGCGACCTCGGCATCTGCTTTGCCCGGCACTCTTGAGAGAGCGAACCGCTCCCTCGCCTAGCCCTCAGGCGACCCGCTCTGCGCCGCCTCCGAGCCGATAGGCGCGCGGCGACATCTCGAACCTTTGCCGAAACGCACGACTGAAGTGGCTCAGGTCATTGAATCCGTGAGCCATCGCGATCGCCGAGATGCCCAGCGATTCTCGCGCAGGATCGCGCAGGTCGATCGCGGCGCGCTCCAGCCGCCGGCGCCAGATGTAGCGCGCAAGCGATGTGTTCTCCGCCTCGAACAGCTTGTTGATGTACCGCGGCGAAAGGTTGAGCGCGGCGCTGACCATGGTCGCGTCCAACTCGCAAGCGTCCAGGTTGCGTTCCAGGAAATCCTTGACCCGGACCAGGGCGGCCGCGCGGTACTCGGACAAAGGCAAAGGTGAACTGAGAATCGCCTCGTCGAGCGCCGATGCGAGCAACTCCGTGAAATTGCGCGCGACCCTCTCGGAAGCAACTGCGTCCATGGACGGCAGTTGCTGACTCAATCCCACCAGGTAGCCAAACAGGATCGGGCACATCTGGCCTGCTTCCGTCAGGCTGCGCGCAGTGATGCGGTGGATGCCGGCGGACCGATGGGACAGCGAACCGAACGGCAGCTTGACGGTGATGAGCTTGAACGCGTCGTCGAAGCGCAGGCTGTAGGGACGCTGTGCGTCGCATACGGCACCGTCACCCGGCTTGAGCAGCACCGATCGTCCGTCCTGCTCCGCGAGCGCCCAGCCGGAAAGAATGAAGTTGAAGATCAGGGATTCGTCGCCCGCGCGCGCGATCCCCGCAGGCAAGCGCGCGACCCGGTGCGGCGAGGCTTCAATGCGCGCAACGCTCAACTTGCTGAGGCGGGTGCCGCTGACGGACGCTTCAAAAGGGTTCTTGCCATCGGGTCGACATTCGAGGTCGACGACCGCCTTGCACACCACCTCCTGCCAGAACCCGAATTTGTCCCGTTGGGCCAGACCGGCGGTGGAAGCGTCGATGACTCGCGAGGAGGGTTCGGCTGTGAGAGGTTGCATGGCGCACGACCGCGGCGTTGGCATGCCCGTTGATGGTGCAGAGCCCGGTCAAGACAGCTCGACCCGGGGATTGCGGCTATTTTCGTCCATTCAGACGCAAAGTTGATGCCAAGAAAACCCTCGGGTGGGCGTCCGCCCAGGGGCCGTTTCAACCAAGTTTCCTGGCTGATGCAGCAAAGTTTGTCGCTGCCGGGAAGCGGACCATTGCTCTCCAGGGCCTCGTGAAGGCCTCCCTCTCACCGGAGACCAATGTGACCACTTCAACCGACTTTCAAACGACCTTGGATGCAGGCCTCGTATCCACACGGCGGGATGTCCTGCGCGGCGCCGCTGCGCTGACCGCCGTCGCGGCGCTGGGGCCCGCCAGCCGGTCCTGGGCAGCCGACAAGGACACGATCAGGATCGGCTACATCAGCCCGAGGACCGGGCCGTTCTCGCCGTTTGCCGAAGCGGACGACTTCATCCTGGAGCAGGTCCGCAAGACGCTGGCCGACGGGTTGATCGTCGGCGGCCGGAAGTACAAGGTCGAGATCCTTGCGCGGGACGACCAGAGCAGCCCGGACCGGCAATCCAACCTCGCTGCAGAACTCATCAACAAGGAGAACATTGACCTGATGCTGGCACAGGTCGCGATCGGACCGAACGCCTCCCAGCAGTGCGAGCTCAATGGCGTGCCGTGCCTTTCGACCGTCGGTCCCTGGCAAGCCTGGATGTTTCCGCTGAAAGGCGACCCCGCGAAGGGCTTCAAGAGCGTCTTTCATTTTTTCTGGGGTCTGGAAGACATCGCCGACGTGTACCTGGACATCTGGCAAGGCGTCCCCTCGAACAAGGCGATCGGGTCGGCATTCAGCAACGACGTGCCCGGCAACGCGATGGGCGACCTGAAGCTCGGCATGCCTGCAGCCTTTGCGAAGGCAGGCTACAAGATCGTCGACATCGGGCGCTTCCCGGTGGGCGCCGATGATTTTTCCTCGTACATCCAGGCGTTCAAGAAGGAGAACGTCGAGATCGTGACCGGCCTGTTCAATCCTCCCGAGTGGGCCTCGTTCGTCAAGCAGTCGGCGCAGATGGGATTCAGGCCGAAGGCGGCCACAGTGGCCAAGGCGCTGCTGTTTCCCGGGGGCGTCGCCGCTCTGGGTCCCCGTGCAGATGGCATGTCCACCGAGATCTGGTGGACCCCGGCCTACCCCTTCAAGTCAAGCCTGACAGGCCAGACTGCGAGGCAGTTTGCCGACGCCTACAAGGCCGCAACCAAGCGCGAATGGACGCAACCCATGGGCGTGGTGCACGCACTGTTCGAGACGGGCATCCAGGCTCTCAAGTCGAGTGGAGACCCCAAGGACCCCGTCAAGGTTGCCAATGCCTTGCGCGTGATGAAGCACGACACGATCATCGGCAAGCTCGACTTCACGTCCAGCGGAATCAAGAACGTCTCGAAGATGCGTGTCGTTGGCGGCCAGTGGCGCATCCTCAATGGCGCCAAGGCGGAACTCTTCATCACCAACAACAAGACGGCACCGGAAATCCCGATCCAGCGCAAGTTCGAACTGCTGTCGCTTGGCTGACGGATTCAGACATGTTGCTCGAACTGCGTGAGACCACCAAGCGCTACGGGGACATGGTGGTCATCCCCAAGCTGTCGCTGTCCGTGGAGGACGGGGAATTCATCGGCGTCATCGGCCCGAACGGGGCGGGAAAAAGCACCATGTTCGGCCTGATTTCGGGCAGCGCGCGATGCGACAGCGGCAGCGTCTTCCTGGACGGCAGGGACGTCACCACCTACGACGCGGCCGAGCGCTGCAGGGCCGGCATCGGTCGCACCTTCCAGATTCCGCAGCCTTTCGACGGCATGACGGCATACGAGAACGCGCTCGTAGCGGCAACGTTCGGCAGCGGACTGCATGGGCATGCGGCGCAGCAGGCCGCGGTCGACGCCATCCAGCGCTGCGGACTCGAGGGTGCGGCGGACAAGCTGGCAGGCACGTTGACCTTGCTACAGCGCAAACGGCTTGAACTGGCAAGAGCGATCGCCACGCGTCCGCGCTTGTTGCTGCTCGACGAAGTGGCCGGGGGGCTGACCGATGCTGAAATGCAGCAGCTTCTTCGGCTCATCGTGACGATCCACCAAGCCGGAGTGACCGTCCTGTGGATCGAACATCTCGTCCACGCGCTTGTATCCGCCGCCGATCGGCTTGTCGTCTTGGCAAGCGGTGCGGTGATTTGCGATGGCGATCCGAAGTCGGTGATGGCCGATCGCACAGTGCGTGACACCTACCTGGGTTCGGACATCGAGGAAGGGCTTGTCCATGCTGCGCACTGACCGCCTGGATGCGTACTACGGCCTATTCCAGGCGCTGTTCGGGTTGAGCTTTCAGGTTGGGCGTGGCGAAACCGTGGCTCTCATCGGCTCCAACGGCGCGGGCAAATCCACCTTGTTGCGCTCGATCGTCGGCTCCGTGCGGACCCGACGCGACGGTGTGTTTCTGGACGATCAGGCCATCGGGGGTGACTCCGAACGCACGCAACTGAATCGCGGCATCGCGCTTGTGCCCGAAGGTCGACGACTGTTCCCCAGCCTGACCGTCTTGGAGAATCTGCAGCTCGCCGCACGCAATGGCCGCTCCGGCCCGTGGTCCGTCGAGCGCCTCATGCGCGAGTTCCCGGTCATGGAGGCGTTCCAGCATCGTCCCGCAACAGCGCTGTCAGGCGGGCAGCAGCAGTTGGTTGCGCTTTCGCGCGCGCTGGTGTGCAACCCCAGGTACTTGCTATGCGACGAGATCTCGCTGGGCCTGTCGCCGGTAGCGGTCAACGAGGTCTACGACCTGCTGGGCCGGGCCCGCAACGACGGGCTCGCCGTGGTACTGGTCGAGCAAAACGTCAAGCGTGCGCTGGCGGAGTCTGATCGCTACTACTGCATTCAAAAAGGCCGCGTGGTCCTCGAGGGAGCATCCGAATCGGCCGACCAGGCGCAAGTCGCGCAAGCTTACTTCGGGGTCTGACATGGCAACACTGATTGAAACGCTGCTGGGCGGCCTGATGCTCGGCGCGCTGTATGCCCTTTTCGGGCTTGGCCTGAGTCTGAGCCTCGGCGTGATGAAGATGATCAACATCGCGCATGGTGACCTCATCGTCCTTGGCGCGTATCTGTGCTCGACGGTGATGCAACTGGCGGGCGTCGGACCTTTTGTCTCACTGGTCGCAGTGGTGCCGTTGATGTTCGTCATCGGCTATGTCCTCCAGCGGGTGCTTCTCAATCGCGTCGTCGGCAAGGGCGCGTTGACACCGCTCCTTCTTACTTTCGGACTGTCCATCGTGCTGCAGAACGTGCTGCAGGAAACGTTCACCGCCGATACCCGCAGCCTCCAGGCGGGCGATCTCTCCCTTCGGGGGTTCGACATCGTGGGGGTCTCGGTCGGACTGCTGCCGCTGGTCTCGACGCTGATCAGCGCAGCGATCTTCGCCGGCACCAGTTGGCTGATCGGCCATTCGCACCTGGGCCGCCAGGCCCGAGCAGTAGCAGACGATCCCGGCACGGCGCGCCTGGTCGGGGTCAACGACGGGAACTTCTTCGCGCTCGTCACCGGGTCCGTGCTGGCCGTAATTGCACTCGCGGCCGTGATGTACGGAATTCGCACGCCTTTCTCTCCGACATCCGGACCAGAGCGCTTGCTCTACTCGTTCGAGGCAGTCGTTCTCGGAGGGTTGGGCAATGTCTGGGGCACCTTCGTTGGCGGCCTGGTCATCGGCGTCGCCCAGCTCTTTGGCGCCAAGGTCTCCTCGGGCCTCGGCCCATTCTTTGGCCACCTCGTTTTCCTGGTGGCCCTGCTTGCGCGCCCGCAAGGCCTCCTTGGAAAGGTACAGCGATGAACACCGTCACCACGCTGCGAGCTCCCATATCCGTGCTCGGAAAGGGCAAAGGACTGGGAGTTGCTGCTGCATTGCTGTTGTGCGGGGCGCTGGCGGCCGTGCCCTGGTTCAGCAACTTCGGGACCCAGCGCCTGATGGTTGAAATCTTCACCGTGTTTTCCATCGCTCTGGCGTGGAACCTGTTGGCAGGTTACGGCGGCCTCGTCGTTGTCGGCCACCAGATGTTCGTCGGCGTGGGAGCCTATGCGCTGTTCGCGTTATCCAACAAGCTGCAGCTCAATCCTTGGATGATGCTGCCCCTGGCTGGCATCGCTACGGGCCTCTTCGGCGCGGTCAGCGCTTATCCGATGTTCCGCCTCCGCGGCGCGCACTTTGCTGTTGGCACCTGGGTTGTCGCAGAAATGCTGCGAATCCTGACATTGAACAACGAATGGCTGGGAGCCGGCGGGGGCATGCCTCTGGAAGCCCTGAGCACCTTCGACCGGTGGACGCGCAACGCAGGTGTCTACTGGGCTGCCCTGGTCGTCGGCGCCGGAACGCTCGTCGTGGCCCGCACGATCCTTCGCGGCAGGCTCGGCCTCGCGCTCATGAGCGTGCGCGACTCGGAGGCGGCCGCGGAAGCTTCGGGAGTGTCGGTCCGCAGAGCGAAGCTGATGCTTTGGATCATCGCGGGCTCGCTGACTGGATTGGCGGGCGCAGTGGCCTACATGAATACGTTGCAGGTCACACCAGATGCCACGTTTTCGTTGAACTGGTCGGCGGCAGCGATCTTCATCGCCGTGCTCGGCGGCATCGGGACGCTGGAGGGTCCGACCCTCGGCACGCTCGTCTACTTCCTGCTGCGCGAGAGCTTCGCCTCCTACGGCTCCTGGTATTTCATCGGCCTCGGTTCTCTGGCGATCGTCACGATGGTCTTCGCGCCCGGTGGCGCCCGGAGCCTGATCACGCGCAAGTGGCCGGTGGATCCGTTTGGCGTGCGACGCGACATGCCGCGCCCGTAGTCCCACACTCAACACCCCAAGGAAAGCCCATGTCTGAAACTGCCTTCAAGATCGCGGTCGTGCAGGCTGCCCCCGTTTTCATGGACGCCGCAGCCTCCACACAAAAGGCCATTCGGCTGATTTCCGAAGCAGGCGCGAAGGGAGCCAAGCTCCTGGCCTTCCCGGAAGTGTTCATTCCCGGCTACCCGTGGTGGCTTTGGCTCGGCACGCCCGCCTGGGGCATGCAGTTCGTGTCGCGCTACCACGCCAATTCCTTGCGCGCGGATGGTCCGGAACTCGCATCTATCGCCGCGGCCGCCGCCGAGGCGAATGTCAATGTGGTGATCGGCTTCTCGGAGATCGATGGCGGATCGCTCTACATCAGCCAAGCCCTGATCAGCGACAAGGGCGAGATGGCCTTCAAGCGCCGGAAGCTCAAGCCAACCCACGTTGAGCGCACCCTGTTCGGGGAAGGCGACGGTTCCGATTTCCGGGTGGTCGACACCACCGTGGGGCGTTTGGGTGCTCTCTGCTGCGCCGAACACATCCAGCCGCTATCGAAGTACGCCATGTATTCGATGCACGAGCAGGTCCATGTCGCCTCGTGGCCTTCGTTCACGCTGTACCGGGGCACAGCTTACGCGCTGGGTCACGAGGTGAATCTCTCGGCGAGCCAGATCTATGCGCTGGAAGGCGGATGCTTCGTCTTGCATGCGACTGCCATCACGGGGCAGGACATGTTCGACGTCTTGTGTGATACACCCGAGAAGGCGCTGTTGCTGAACTCCGACGGCGGCAAGCCTGGCGGAGGGTATTCCATGATTTTCGGCCCCGATGGACAACCCTTGGTCAGGCACATGCCGCAAGATCAGGAAGGAATCCTGTACGCGGACATTGATCTCTCCACCATCGCCGTCGCCAAGGCTGCCTACGATCCTTCCGGGCACTACGCCCGGGGCGACGTCGTCAGGTTGATGGTCAATCGCCATCCGCGCCGGACCAGCATCAACTTCGGAGAAGGCTCGACAGAAGGCACGCAGTGGAGTGAGGCGAAAGTCGAATAGTCGATTCGAATGACGTCGCTGGCCACGCGGGGAGGAACGGCATGCTTCCCGCGTGAAATGTATATCCTGCTTGGGGGAGAGCCGCGACAGCTCGCTGTGCTTCTTCGCAGGCGCGCCTTCTTAGACCGGCGCAGGCTGCACGGGGTATTGAGCGAACGGACCGTAGGTGGGAACTGGCGACACCACGGCGCCGGATGTGGCCGAATCCGGCCTATCAAATTGGCGCGGTAACCCACAGCTTAGTGAAAAGAGTTGTGGACAGGTCATCCCGAAGCTCCGTTAAGGGAGTGGTGATGCCGGTGCCACCGCCCCGCCGCGTTTGTGAGCACCCCGCCCACGGCGAAGCCGCACTGCGGCCGCCTCACCGCGCCGCAGTGCACGGGTGTTCTCACGGGAGTCGGAGTCCGGTGGTGGCTGTCGTAGCGTCAGGACACCACCGGCAAGGGCACCAGCAACCACCGGATCGGGGTTGGCGAGCTCGTTCATGGACACGGGACTTTCCTGCACGGCCGACTATCATGAGACTCCGGCCAGGATCCAGCCACGGACCTGCGGCAACTCTCCATGGGTCGTCGGGTGCTCGCGTTACCCTTGGCCGTAAGCTGCGCGAAAGCCGCCACCACCGCACAAGTCGGGATGGCACCACGACTTGCCGAACCGAATCGCCTTCCTGGCCGACGAGACGAAAGGTCTGATCGGAACGGCGTCTGACATCATCTTCGGGCATACCCTTCTCGGATTCTTCAAGTCATTTCTGAATCCGGAAGCGCTCGACAATTCACTTGCCTGCATGTGTGGCGAGAATATCCGCCACGTCAAGTACAAGATGGGCCTGCTAACCAGCCGCTTCGGGGCCAATCACCCGCTGAAGTGCTGCCCCACGTGTATCGGACAGGATGTCAGATCGACAGGTTGGCCGTACCGGCACTTGGCCCACCAGGCACCCGGAGTCTGGTTCTGCGCGAAGCATGGTGATCGGCTCAGATGCTCGCTGCTGAAGTCCACCGGTGTGCAGCGCTTCGACTGGGTGCTGCCGGATACGAGGTACCTTGCGACTGCCAGGGAATTTCCTGATTCCGCGCTTGCTCGGGATTTCAGCGCCTTTTGTGCTGCGCGTGTGGCGCGCAGACGCTGTAATCGAGCGACACGACGCTGATTCAGCGTGTCCACGAACATACCGGCATCAGGACATCATCGCAAGCTCGCTGGGCGCGCCGCCTGGCGCCGCAACAGAGCTTGCGTTTACGACTCTATTTTCCAGTTTGCGACTGTCTTTGCCTGTTTTCGACTTTATTTGGAAGGAACAACGCTCACGCTGCAAAGCGTGCGTCATTCGACTGTCACGCTCTTTGCAAGGTTTCGCGGCTTGTCCACGTCGGTCCCGCGCGCCAGCGCCGTGTGATACGCCAGCAGCTGCAGCGGCACGACGTGCAGCAGCGGGCTGAGCACGCCGTAGTGCTCCGGCATGCGGATCACGTGCACGCCTTCGCTGCTTTCGATGCGGCTGTCGGCGTCGGCGAGGACGTAGAGCACGCCGCCGCGCGCGCGCACTTCCTGCATGTTGGACTTGAGTTTCTCCAGCAGCGCGTCGTTCGGCGCGACGGTGACCACCGGCATCTCGCTGGTGACCAGCGCCAGCGGACCGTGCTTCAGCTCGCCGGCCGGATAGGCCTCGGCGTGGATGTAGCTGATCTCCTTGAGCTTGAGCGCGCCTTCCAGCGCGATCGGGTAGTGCATGCCGCGGCCCAGGAACAGCGCGTTCTCCTTGCCCGCGAAGTCTTCGGCCCAGGCGATGACCTGCGGCTCCAGCGCGAGCACGGCCTGCAGCGCCGTCGGCAGGTGGCGCATGTCCTTGAGGTGCTGCGCTTCCTGCGTCTCCGTGAGCTTGCCGCGGACCTGCGCGAGCGACAGCGTCAGCAGGAACAGGCCCGCGAGCTGCGTCGTGAAGGCCTTGGTCGACGCGACGCCGATCTCCACGCCGGCGCGCGTGATGTACGCGAGCTTGCATTCACGCACCATCGCTGATGTGGAGACGTTGCACACCGTCAACGTGTTCTCCATGCCCAGCGAGCGCGCGTGCTTCAGCGCCGCCAGCGTGTCTGCGGTTTCGCCGGACTGGCTGATCGTCACCACCAGCGTGCGCGGGTTGGGAACGCTCTCGCGGTAGCGGTACTCGCTCGCGATCTCCACCTGCGTCGGGATCTTCGCGATCGACTCGAGCCAGTATTTGGCCGTGCAGCCGCTGTAGTAGCTGGTGCCGCAGGCGAGGATCAGCACCGAGTCCACCTCCTTGAACACGCGGTAGGCGCCGTCGCCGAACAGCTCGGGCGTCGCGCTCTGCACGCCCTGCAGCGTGTCGGCGATCGCGCGCGGCTGCTCGAAGATTTCCTTCTGCATGTAGTGGCGGTACGGCCCGAGTTCGGCCGCGCCGCTGTGCGCCTGGACTGTCTTGACCGGCCGCGTCACCGGCTTGTGATTGCGGTCCACGATCCAGTAGCGTCCGAGCTGCAGGTCAGCCAGGTCGCCCTCTTCCAGGTACACGATCTGGTCGGTCACGCCGGCGAGCGCCATCGCATCGCTGGCGAGGAAGTTCTCCTCCTTGCCGACACCCAGCACCAGCGGCGAGCCTTCCCGCGCGCCGACCACGCGATGCGGTTCGTCCTTGCAGAACACCGCGATCGCATACGCGCCGTGCAGCTGGCGCGTGGCCGTCTTCACGGCCTCGAACAGGTCGCCTTCGTAGACGCTGTCGACCAGGTGCGCGATGACCTCGGTGTCGGTCTGGCTGGTGAAGCGGTAACCCTTGGCCTTCAGCGCGGCGCGCAGCTCGTCGTGGTTCTCGATGATTCCGTTGTGGACGAGCGCGATGCGGCCGGGGCCCGTCGGTGCCGCTTCGCCGGGCCCGTGGCTGAAGTGCGGATGCGCGTTGTGCACGGCGGGCGCGCCGTGCGTGGCCCAGCGCGTGTGGGCGATGCCGGTGCCGCCCTGGATCTTCTCGCTTTCGACCTGCGCCATCAGCTCGGCGACGCGCTCGGTGCTGCGGGCGCGCTTCAGGCCGTCGGCGTATACCGCGACGCCGCAGGAGTCATAGCCGCGGTACTCCAGGCGCTGCAAGCCCTGGACGAGGATGGGGACGATGTTGCGGGTGGAGACCGCGCCGACGATGCCGCACATGGCTGGACCTTTCAGGTGATGCGTCGACTGTAGGCAGCCCCAGATGGAATATGTTTGCTAAATCTGAGGATCCATGGAATCTTATTGCGCGGGCTCGCAGTCACGCAATAAAATTGCAGAATGCCCGCCGATATTGACCTGGATTCCACCGACTGCGCCCTGCTCACCCAGCTTCAGGACGACAGCTCGCTCAGCAACCAGGACTTGGCGGCCGCCGTCCACATCTCCCCGGCCACCTGCCTGCGCCGCGTGAAACGCCTGCGCGACGCGGGGCTGATCGAGCGCGAAGTCGCGCTGCTGAATCCGCAGCGCCTCTCTGCCGCGCTGGGAGTCGGGCTCGAGGCCGTCGTGGAGGTGTCGCTGGACCGCCAGGGCAACGAGGAGCAGGAGGCGTTCGAGGAGCGGGTGAGTGCGGACGAGGCGGTGCAGCAGTGCTACCGGGTTTCGCCGGGCCCCGACTTCGTCCTGATCGTCTATGCGCGCGACATGCAGGATTACCTCGCGCTTGCGCAGCGCCTGTTCACGAGCGACGCGAACGTGCGCAACGTGAAGGCGTTCTTCTCGGTGAAGCGCGCGAAGTTCCGCCCGCGCATCCCGCTGCCCGCGCGCGGCGAGCGGGCTACTTCTTCGCCGCCTTCTTCGGGCGCTGCCAGTTCGTGATGCTCACCTGCTTCGCGCGCGCCACCGTGAGCGCGCCGGGCTCGGTGTTCTTGTTGACGACGGAACCGGCGCCAATGGTGCCGCCCTTCGCCACCGTCACGGGCGCCACCAGCACGCAATTGCTGCCGACGTGCACGTCCGCTTCGATCACCGTGCGGTTCTTGTTGGCGCCGTCGTAGTTGGCGGTGATGCTGCCCGCGCCGTAGTTGACGCGCTCGCCGACGGTGGTGTCGCCGAGGTAGGCCAGGTGGTTGGCCTTGGCGCCGCGGGCGAGCGTCGAGTTCTTCACCTCGACGAAGTTGCCGATGTGGACCTCGGGGCCCAGCTGCGCGCCGGGCCGCAACCGGGCGAAGGGGCCGATCAAGGCGCCCTCGCCGATCTCGACGCCGGCTTCTTCGCCTTCGATGTGCGTGTAGGCCTGCAGCACGACATTGGCCGCGATCTTCGCGTTGGAGATCACGCAGTTGGGCCCGATGCGCACGTTGTCGCCGAGGCTCACTTCGCCCTGGAACACGCAGTTGACGTCGATCTCCACGTCCTGCCCGCAGGACAGGCGTCCGCGCAGGTCGAAGCGCGCCGGATCGGCGAGCCGCACGCCCTGCTCCATGAGCGCATTCGCCTGGCGCGACTGGAAGGCACGCTCCAGCGCGGCAAGCTGCAGCGGGCTGTTCACGCCATCCACCTCGACCTGCTCAGCCGCCGGCGAGGCCACGACCTCGCAGCCGTCCGCCACCGCAAACTGCACGATGTCCGTCAGGTAGTACTCGCGCTGGGCGTTGTCGTTGGAGAGCCGCGCCAGCCAGGTCTTGAGCTTGCGCTCCGGCACCGCCATGAAGCCGGTATAGACCTCGCGGATGCCGCGCTGCGCGGCGCTCGCGTCCTTGTGCTCCACGATCGCCTGCACCGCATCGCCCCGGCGCAGGATGCGGCCGTAGCCGGTCGGGTCCGCCATCTCCACGGTGAGCAGCGCCAGGCGCTCGCCGCCGCACTTGTCCACCAGCGCCTGCAGGGTTTCCGGCCGGATCAGGGGCACGTCGCCGTTGAGGATCAGGGCAATGCCGTCATCGGGCAGCACCGGGACCGCCTGCTGCACCGCGTGGCCCGTGCCCAGTTGCGGCTCCTGGCGCACGAAGTCGGGCGAGGGGCGTCCCTGCGCGGCCGCAGCGGAACGCAGCCAGCCTTCAACGTCCTCGGCGCCGTGGCCGGTGATGACGATGGTCCGGCGCGCAGCCAGCGCGTGCGCGGTGTCCATCACATGCGCGATGAGGGGCCGTCCGCCCAGCCGGTGCAGGACCTTCGCCGTCCGGCTCTTCATGCGCGTGCCCTTGCCGGCCGCCATCACCACGACATCGACTGCTGTCATTCACGTACCCTTCGCCACCATGGAGTTGCTCAACTTTCGCCGTCTCCCCGGCATTATCCTTGCGATGGCCCTGCTGCTGGGCCTGTCGGGGTGCAGTGCGATCCGACTGGGCTACCGCACGCTGCCCGAGGTCGCGTACTGGTGGCTCGACAGCTACGCCGATTTCACGCAGGCGCAGGCGCCGCACGTCCGCACAGAACTGCATCGCCTGCGCGAGTGGCACCGCCAGCAGTTGCCCGCGCTCGCGGACCTGCTCCAGCGCATCGAGCAGATGGCCCCCGGTGACATCACGCCGCAGCAGGCCTGCACGGTGGTGGCGGAAGTGCAGGAGCACCTCCACCTGGTAGCGGACGCGGCAGGGCCGGCGGCTGCAGCCATCGCGGCGACCTTGAGCCCCGGGCAGCTGCGCCACATCGAGCGCAAGTTCCGCAGCAACGACGAGCGCTTCCGCGAGGAATGGGTGGATGTCCCGCCGGCGGAGCGGCAGTCCAAGCGTTACCACCAGATGCTGGACCGGCTCGAATCCATCTACGGTTCACTGGATGCGCCCCAGCGCGCCGTGCTGCGCCAGGGCATCGCCCAATCGAACTACGACCCGGAGCGCATCCTCCGCGACCGCGAACGGCGCCAGCAGGACCTGCTGCACGTGCTCAGGAAGTTGTCGCAGGGCAGCGTGAAGCCAGAGAACGCGCCCACGCAGTTGCACGACTGGCTCGACCGCGCGCAGCACGCGCCGGATCCCGCCTACCGCGCGTGGCAGGAAGGACTGGTGCAGGAAGGCTGCCGGGTGTTCTCGGCGGTCCACCACAGCACGACGCCGGAACAGCGCGAGCACGCGATCCGGCGTCTGCGGGCCTACCAGCGCGACCTGCGCGAACTGGCCGCGGACGACCGGTGAGCGACCGTTCCGGGCTGGCCCTCATCTGGCGACTGGGGGCCGCCACCACGCTGATCGTCACCGCCTCGGCCATGGCCGGCCCGGTGCTCGCCGTGCTGCTGCAGCGCGAGGGGCACGGCACGGCCTTCGTGGGCGGCTTCGCCATGCTGCAGTTCCTGATGGTGGGCCTGCTGATCCCGGTCATGCCGCGCGTGCTGAAGCGCTGGGGCGCGGTACGCACGTACCGCACGGGCGCGTGCCTGCAACTCGTGGGCGTGCTCGGCTACGCAGTGGCGGACCACGTGGCCGTGTGGGCGCCCTCGTCGATCGTCGCCGGCTGCGGTGCGGCGGCCCTGTGGAACACGACCGAAGCCCTGCTCGCCGAAGAGGCGCCGCCCGAGATGCGCGGACGCGTCATGGGCCTGTACCAGACCGCGCTGGGCGCCGCGCTCGCGGTGGGGCCCTTCCTGCCGGGCCTGTTCCGGCTCGAGGCACGCACGGCCTTGTGGCTCGCGGTGGCGATGGTCGCGGGCTGCCTCCTGCTCGCCATCACGGCGCGGCCTCACGTGTCGCTCAGCGCGACGCGCGCGCACACCGGCACCTGGGAAGCCCTGCGGGGCGTGCCCTGGCTGGCGTGGCTTGCCTTTTGCGGCGGCGTGTTCGAGGCGGGACTGGGCGCGGTCGAGGCGGCGAACGCTTCCGCGTCCGGGCTGAGCCTGCGCGCGGCAGCGAGCGTCGCCGGCGCGATCGGCGTCGGCAGCTTCCTGCTGCAGTACCCGGCCGGGTGGGCTGCGGACCGCTTCTCGCTGCGCCGCGTATTCACGGGCGCCGCCGTCGCCTTGCTGGTGGCGAGTGCGGCCATCGGCTGGTCCGTCCATGCGCCCTGGTTGATGTGGGCGTGCGGCCTGGTGTGGGGCGGCGTGGGCGGCGCGCTGTATACGCTGGCTATGGTGCAGGTGGCGCATGCCTTCGCGGGACGCGCCACCGCCGGCGGCACGGCCGCCATGATCACGGGCTATACGTGGGGCGGCACGCTCGGGCCGCTGGCCAGCGGCTCGGTGCTGCAGTTCGGGGGCGCGCCGGGACTGGCGCTCACGCTGTCGCTACTCGCCCTGGGCGCGCTCATCGCGGCGCGCCGGGCGGTGGACTGATCAGCGCTCGCCCTTGGAGTGCGAGCGGCCTTCGCGCTCCGCCTGTTCGAGTTCGCGCGCTTCCGACTCGGAGCGCGGCTTGGACTCCTCCGCATTCTTCGCGATGTCCGCCTTCTCCATGTACTCCTTGATGTTCTTCTGGTAGTCGCGCGTCGCCGTGTAGCTGCCTTCGCCCTCCACCCCGTCCTGCTGCCCTTCAGGACGCGGCTGGAAATCGGTGTCGCCCGAACGCTGCTGCTGCGGATCGCTTTCGCGCGGGGGCTGCTGCTGCAGGTTGCGCTGCGTGGACTTGTCGTCGTTCATGGTCGTTTTCCTCGTGGATGGCCGCGCCCGGCAGGCGCAACCCGTCCAGCCTAGGAAGCCCGCACCGGCTTGCCTGTCGTCCGGCAGCAGGCGGCCCTGTCGGCGACCGCCTACGACGTACCAGCCGCTCAGTCCTGCAGGGACGCCCACATTTCCTTGTCGCGCTCGGCCGTCCACACGCGCGGGATCGCCACGCCGCGGGCTTCGTCGAACGCGCGGCTCACGTCGAAGGGCAGGCAGTGCTCGTAGATGAAGACGTGGCCGAAGATCGGATCCATGGCCTTGCGCGTGTGCTTCATCGCCGCCTTGAGATCCATGTTGGCGGCGGCCGCTTCCTTCGCGCAGCGGAACAGCGTCTCCACCCAACGCTGCGTGTAGCCGATGCCGGCGGCAACCTGCTCCTCGCCCTTCAGCGCTTCGCCGCGGCCGGGCACCAGCGCCTTCGCCTTCAGCGACTTCAGCGTCTCCAGCGTGGCCGGCCACTCGGCCAGGTGCGCATCACCGGTGTACACGCCGGCGTTGAACTCGACCAGGTCGCCGGAGAACAGGACCTTCTCCTCCTCGACCCACGCCACCGTGTCGCCGCGCGTGTGCCCGTTGCCGGGCGACCAGATCTGCACGCGCACGCCACCGAGATCGACCGTCAGGCGGCCCGGCACTTCGCCCTTGCCGGGGACGCCGCCGCCGATCACGAGCGTGGGCCAGGTGAGGCCCGGGATCTCTTCGGCATTGCGGAACAGGCGTGGGAAGCGGTCCATCTCGGACTGCATGTCCTCCTTGCCGCGCTCCGCGATCAGCTCGTAGGTGCCCTGGCTGGCGATGATCTCGGTTGCGCCTTCCTTGAAGTACGCGCTGGCGCCCAGCACGCGCACGGCGTGGTAGTGCGTCAGCAGCACGTACTTGATCGGCTTGTCGGTGATCTTGCGGATGTGGGCGATCAGGTCGCGCGCCATCGAGGGCGTCGCCGTGCAGTCGCTCACCATCACGTACTTGTCGCCGATGATCACGCCGGAATTGGGATCGCCCTCGGCGGTGTAGGCCCAGCAATGGGCGGACAGTTGTTCGAAGGTGATCTTCTTGTCGGCCAGGTCGGCCTGGCTGGCAAAGGCTTTGCTCATGGAGTCTCCTGCTGGGGGGCGTGCGGTCGGCCCTCATTCTACTTAGCGTAACGCGTTACGCATTGTTGAACGAGAGCCGCGCTCCCGGCATTCGACTCAGGCCGTGTGCGAGCAGGCGGACATGCGCCGCCCGCCGCGCGCCGCATCCCAGGCGAGCCGCGTCAGGCCTGTCGCCAGTTGCCCCGCCGCACGCAGCGCGATGGCGAACGCCATGCGCAGGTCGGCCAGCGGCTGCAGCACGCCTGCGAAGTTCAGGCGCGGACGCGCCGCCGCTTCCGCCACGGGCGCCGGATCCCACGTGAAGTAGGACGCGCCACTCGCGTTCCAGGCTTCCATCACGACGTTCTGGCCGGCCCGCACGGGCATCGCCTCGCCCACTTCCAGGATGTGGTCGCCGGCGTCGTCGGGCGTGCGACCGTGCGGCCCTTCCACCGTAGCCCACACGCGCCCGTGCGCGACACGGACGATGCCGTCGGCGGTCGGGCGCAGCGTGATGGCCCGGCCGCGCGCCAGCTTCCAACTGCCCGGCAGGGCGGACGCGGGCGCGGATGCGAGGAAAGCGGGCAGGCTGCGGCTGTTCATGATGGACTCCGGCAATGGCTTTTCGGAATGGAATGATCTGTCACGCCCGTTTGGTGGTCCAATGAAATCCCGCTACGCTATTGATTCCGCTTCCGCATCAATCGCCGCTCCGCCCATGCAGCATTCGCAAACCCATTTGCGCACCCGGCCGATCGCCGCCGGCCACCTCCGCGCCTTCGAGGCCGTCGCCCGCCACCTGAACTTCCGCGCGGCCGCGGAGGAGATGGCGCTGACGCAGTCCGCCGTGAGCCGCCAGATCCAGTCGCTGGAAGAAGAAGTGGGCGTGAGCCTGTTCCTGCGGCACACGCGCGCCGTGGAGCTCACGAGCGCCGGCGCGCAGTTGCTGATGGCCGTGTCGCAATCGCTGCCGCGCATCGACAACGCCGTGCGCCAGATCCGCCAGAGTGCGGGCCGCCGCTCGGTCGCGCTCACCACCTTCGCGTCCTTCGCCTCGATGTGGCTGATCCCGCGCCTGGAGCAGTTCCAGCGCGACAACCCGGACATCGACATCCGCATCGACGCCACCGACACGCCGCTCGACCTGGAGATCGCGGATGTCGACCTCGCCCTGCGCTACGGGCCGATGGCGACGATGCCGGCGCAGGCGGTGCGGCTGTTCGGCGAGCAGCTCACGCCGGTCGCGAGCCCCTGGCTGTTGAAGGAGCGCCCCCTCGCGCGGCCCGCCGACGTCGCCCAGTTCACGTTGATCGAAGCCGGCGACGCGCACCAGACGCACCTGGAGTGGCTGACCTGGCGGCGCTGGTTCGACGAGCACGGGCTGGCCAAGCTGCAGCCCAAGCGCTGGCTCTACTTCAACTATGCGTACCAGATGGTGCAGGCGGCGCTGGCGGGCCAGGGGGTCGTGCTGGCGCGCCTGCCCCTGGTGGCGGAGAGCCTCGCCAACGGCGACCTGATCGAGCCGCTGCCCCGCTTGCGCATGGACTCTCCCATGGCCTACTGGCTGCTGGTCGGGCCGCGCAGCGCGCAGCGGCCGGAGATCCGCGCCTTCTGCGAATGGCTGATGGGGCAAAGCCGGATCACGCGCGAGACCATCGGCGAAGTGCCGGACCCCGACACCATCGACAACATCGACTGAGCCCGGTCAGTCGCCCTCGTCCAGCGACATGGGCCAGACCACGCCCAGCTCGTTCAGGATGGCGTCGAGCGGCACGTCGTGCGGCTCGGGCTCCATGCGCGGCACGAAGCCGGCGGCGAATCCGAGGCCCGCGGTGTAGGGACGCGGCTGCAGCTGGGCCAGCGTGCGGTCGTAGAAGCCGCCGCCGTAGCCCAGCCGGTAGCCGCCGACGCCATAGCCCACGAGGGGCACGAACAGCAGCGTGGGCACGATCACCTCGGTGTCCTTCGGCTTCGGGATGCCGAACGCGTCCTCTTCCATCGGGCAGCCGGGGAACCATGCATGGAACTTCAGCGTCTGATTCACCTTGTCGACCACTGGCAGCCCGATGCGGCGGGGCTGCGGTTCGTCGAGCAGCTCGCCGTCTTCCTTCCAGCGATGCAGGGCAGGCAGCGGATCGAATTCCCCCTTGATCGGCCAGTACGCGCCAATGACCGTGTCGGAGCGTCGCACCAGCCAGATGCGCATGACCTGCTGCAGCATGTCCGCACGGCGTAGGCGGTCCGGCATGTTCAGGCGTTGAGATATGAGCCTTTGGCGCAATACCTTCTTTTCTTCCGACCTGTCCATAATTCCCCGATGAAGTTGAGAACGATTCTGGCATCCCTGGTGATCGTCCTCGCCGGATGCGTCCAGGCGCAGCCCCGTGACGACGTCATCCTCGACATGCAGAGGGCGTTCGCGGCCGGCAACCGGGCGCGTCTCACCCAGCTGCTGCCGCTTGCCCAGGGCCATGTGCTCGAACCCTGGGCCGCCTACTGGGAGCTGCGGGCGCGCCTCGATACGGCCGGCCCGTCCGAAATCCAGCAGTTCCTCGCACGGTACGCCGGAACCTATCAGGAAGACCGGCTGCGTAACGACTGGCTGCAACTACTGGGCGAACGGCGCGACTGGGACACCTTCGCGCAGGAATATCCCAAGTTCCGCATGAAGGACGACCGGGAAGTCCGCTGCTACGCCCTGCTCGTGCAGGCGCAGCGGGATGCGAGCACGATCCCCGCCGTGTCGGAGGACGTGCGCCGCAACTGGCTGGCGCAGCGCGAGGCCGACGACGGCTGCACGCTCGCGGCCGCCACGCTGCTGGACAAGCCGGGCTCGCACGTGACCTCCTCCGACGCGTGGCGCAAAGTGCGGCAGGCGGTGGAAACCGGCCGCGTCCGCGCTGCCACCGCCGCCTTGCAGATGGTCAAGCCCGATGCCCTGCCCCTGCTGGCGGAGCTCAATGCCCATCCGACCAAGTTCCTGACCAGCAAGGTGTTCGCCGCTTCGCGCATGCGCCGCGAAGTCGTGGGCCTGGCGCTGATCAAGCTGGCCACGACCGACGTGGAGAACGCGGCGAACCAGCTGGAGAGCAAATGGGGCCCGCAGATCCACCCCGAGGAGCGCGACTGGGTGTGGGGCGTGATCGGCCGGCAGGCGGCGTACCGCATGCTGCCGGCAGCCGACGGCTACTTCTCGAAGGTGCAGCATGACCGCTACCTGAGCGACGAGCTGCTGGGCTGGAAGGTGCGCGCCGCGCTGCGCGCCCCGGGCGGTCCCGACTGGCGCAACGTGCAGGAGGCGATCGGCGCCATGAGCGAGGACGCCAAGGCGGACCCCGCCTGGACCTACTGGCGGGCCCGCGCCCTGCTCGCGGCCAGCAAGCCCTCCGAAGCCCAGCGGGGCGAGGCCGAAAGGCTGCTGGACTCCATCGCTTCGCCGCGCGGCTTCTACGAACAGCTCGCGCTGGAGGAGCTCGGCCGCCCGATCACCGTGCCGCCCAAGCCGGCGCCGCTGACCGACGACGAGAAGAAGGCCGCGCGCCAGGAGCCCGGGCTCACCCGCGCCCTGTACGCGATCTCGATCGGCCTGCGCCCGGAAGGCACCCGGGAGTGGAACTACACCACCAACCTGCACCGCAGCGGCGGCTACACCGACCGCGAGCTGCTGGCTGCGGCGCAGTACGCCTGCGAGCGCGAAGTCTGGGACCGTTGCATCAACACGAGCGAGCGCACCCGGACCGAGTTCGATTTCGAACAGCGCTTCCCGATGCCGTTCCGCGACGCGGTGGTCCAGCGCGCGAAGGAAATCGATCTCGACCCGGCCTATGTGTACGGCCTGATCCGGCAGGAAAGCCGCTTCGTGACCGAGGCGCGCTCGGGCGTGGGCGCGCACGGCCTGATGCAGGTGATGCCCGCGACGGCGCGCTGGACCGCCCGCAAGCTGGGCTTGAGCGGCTTCACGGTGGACCAGCTGGGGGAGAAGGACACCAACATCGCCATCGGCACCGGCTACCTCAAGCTCGTGCTGGACGATTTCGGCGGATCCATGCCCATGGCCGCGGCGGCGTACAACGCGGGCCCGAGCCGGTCGCGCGCCTGGCGCAACGGGCCGGTGCTGGAGGGTGCGGCCTGGGCGGAGACCGTGCCGTTCCAGGAGACTCGCGATTACGTGAAGAAGGTGCTGGCCAACACCACGCTCTACGCGGCGATGCTCACCGGACAGCCGCAGTCGCTGAAGGCGCGGCTGGGCATGATCGGCCCGCGCGACGTCACGCTGCCGACGCCCAACATCGACCTGCCGTAGCGGCCCGGTCAGGCGGGTCGCGTGGCCCCATTGTGCGAACCTCGGCTTGCTGCCGCGCTGGATCGCTGGGGTTCGCGGTGCTCACCGCCAGCCTACGCAGTTCCCGGGTAAAGCGCAGACCATGGGCCACGGGTGAAGCGCAGACCGTAGGCTGGCGGTGAGCCGCAGGCGAACCCCAGCTTCCCGCGTGATGCCGGATTGCCTGGGTTCGCTGCGCGACCCTCGGCGGCTCATCAATCCCTGCCGGCTTTCGCATCAATCGCCGCCGCGAGGACCGCTAGCATGGCGGCCATCACAAGGAGGCCGTCATGCTGACGCTGTACATCGGCAACAAGAACTACTCGTCCTGGTCCATGCGCCCGTGGGTGCTCATGAAGCAGGCGGGGATCGCTTTCGAGGAACGGATGGTCCGCTTCGAGGCGCTCGAAGGCGACTCCGGATTCAAGCGCACCGTGCTCAAGGTGAACCCGGCGGGGCGCGTCCCCGTGCTGGTGGACGACGGCTTCGCCATCTGGGACACGATGGCCATCGCCGAGTACTTGGCCGAGCGCTTTCCCGAGCGGCAGTTGTGGCCCGCGGACGTGCGGGCCCGGGCACGCGCGCGCAGCGTCTGCGCCGAGATGCACTCCGGCTTCACCGCGCTGCGCACGCATTGCCCGATGAACATCGAGGCGTCGCTGCCGCAGGCAGGCGCCCTTGCCTGGCGCGACCAGCCGGGGCTGCGCGCCGACGTGCAGCGCCTCGTGGGCATGTGGACGGACCTGCTGCAGGAACACCGCGGGCCGATGCTGTTCGGCGACTTCAGCATCGCCGACGCCTTCTTCGCCCCCGTGTGCATGCGCCTGCGCACCTACCAGCTGCCGGTGCCCGGTCCCGTCACCGACTACGTGCGGCGCGTGTGCGCGCTGCCGGGGGTGAAGGCCTGGATCGACGAGGCGCTGGCCGAACAGGACTTCCTCGACTTCGAGGAGCCGTACCGCACCGGGCGCGGCTAGCACGGCGCAGCGGGGTGGGCCCGGCGCCCGCCCTTACACTGCGCCCATGCGAAGCTTCCGCGTGGGGGGTGCGGTCCGGGATGCGCTGCTGGGCCTGCCGGTCAACGACACCGACTGGGTGGTGGTGGGCGCCACGCCCGATGCCATGATCGACGCCGGCTACCTGCCGGTCGGCAAGGACTTCCCGGTGTTCCTGCATCCCGAGACGCGCGAGGAATACGCGCTCGCGCGCACCGAGCGGAAGACCGGCCGCGGCTACCACGGCTTCAGCTTCCAGGCCGCCCCGGACGTCACGCTGGAGCAGGACCTGGCCCGGCGCGACCTCACCATCAATGCGATCGCGCAGGCCGAGGACGGATCGCTGATCGATCCCTACGGCGGCCAGCAGGACCTGCGCCGCAAGCTGCTGCGCCACGTCACCGACGCCTTCCGCGAAGACCCGGTGCGCATCCTGCGGGTCGCGCGCTTCTCTGCGCGCTTCCATGACTTCAGCCTCGCGCCGGAGACGCTGGAGCTCATGCGCGCCATGGTGGCGGACGGCGAGGCGGACCACCTGGTGCCCGAGCGGGTCTGGCAGGAGCTCGCGCGCGGCCTGATGGAGGAGAGGCCTTCGCGCATGTTCGAGGTGCTGCGGGACTGCGGCGCGCTGGCGCGCATCCTGCCCGAGGTCGATCGGCTCTGGGGCGTTCCACAGCGCGCCGACTACCACCCCGAGGTGGACACCGGCGTGCACAACATGATGGTGCTCGACATGAGCGCGCGCCTGGATGCGCCGCTGGCCGTGCGCTTCGCCTGCCTCACGCACGACCTGGGCAAGGGGACCACGCCGGCCGACGTGCTGCCGCGGCACATCGGGCACGAACAGCGCAGCGCGAAGCTGCTGCAAGGCCTGTGCAACCGCCTGCGCGTGCCCAACGACTGCCGCGAGCTGGCCGACGTGGTTGCGCGAGAGCACGGCAACATCCATCGCAGCGGGGAGTTCGGCGCGGCCGCCATCGTGCGGCTGCTGGAGCGCTGCGATGCCTTCCGCAAGCCGCAACGATTTGAGCAGGTGCTGCTGGCCTGCGAGTGCGATGCGCGCGGCCGGCTGGGACTCGAGGAGCAGGCCTATCCGCAGCGCGAGCGCCTGCTTGCGGCGCTGACCGCCGCACGCGCGGTGGACACCGCCACGCTGGCCGCGCAGGCGCGCGATCAGGGCCTCTCAGGCGAGGCGATCGGCGAGCGCATCCAGCACGCCCGCGTGCAGGTCGTGCACGACCTTCAGACGAGCAGGGCCAGCGCCGCGTAGTCGCCCACGCGATCGCCGAGGCCGGCCGCGACCAGCTCGCACCCGGCCGTGAGCGCAGGCAGCTTGCCGCGCAACTGGTCCTGCAGGCGCGGCAGCAGATAGTCCTTGTTGTTGGTGAACACGCTGCCGCCCAGGCTGATGCGCTGCAGGTCCAGCATCACCGCGATGTTGTACAGCGCGCGCCCCATCACGCGGCACAGCTCGTCGACCACGGCGATCGCCGAAGCCTCGCCGGCACGCACCCGGTGCATGAGCGTGGCGGCGTCGGCGCCGAGGCGCCGCGCCACCGCGTTGCCCCCGACCAGCGCCTCGACGTCGCCGATGTTGCCGCAGCCGCACAGAGCATCGTCGTTGTCGCTGACGAACATGTGGCCGCCGTGGCCGGCGTTGCCGTTCTTGCCGCGCAGCACCTGGCCGTCCACGCACAGGCCCATCCCGACGCCCGTGCTCCAAGTGACGAAGGCGCAGTGGTCGAAGCCCTGCAGTGCACCCCAGCGGCGCTCGGCCTCCAGGGCCGACACCGCATCGTTCTCGACGCGCACGCCTTCCTTGAAGCGCTGCCGCAGCGGCGCTTCGAGCGTGGCAGTCATCCAGTCGTTCGGCAGGCCGCGCGCCGGGCCGGCGAGGCCGCCGCAGATGTTGGGACTCGCGAGTTCGACCAGCCCGGCATTCAGCACGAACGGTCCGGCGGAGGCCACGCCCGCGCGCTGCACGCGCGAAGGATCGATGCCGACGTCGGCACAGGCTTCGTCCACCATGCGGATGATCTGGCGCGCCACCGCGTCGTGGCTGCCGGTCTTGGCCGTGGGCTCGCTGCGGCTGCCCACCAGCTCGAGCCCGGCGCCGCTGTTGAGGCTGACGGCGAGCTTCGTGCCGCCGATGTCGATGCAGGCTTTCATGGATTCAGAGGTACTTCGCGATCACCGACGCAATCATGCTCAGGAGAATGGTCGAGGTCAGCGGCACGAACATCTCGCGCCCGAACAGGCGGAAGCGCAGGTCCCCCGGCAGGCGCCCGAACCCGAACTTCTGCAGCACGGGCGAGAACCAGCTGATGAAAATCAGCGCGAGGAAGATGACGAACATCCAGCGGATCATGGGTGCAGTGTAGGGCCAGGAACGGCCGCGCGGGCCTGCGGCAGCAGGGGACCCGCCGGCGCGCAGGGCACCGCCGGTTCACAGCGTGTGGGTGCGGTCGCCGAAGCGGAAGCCGATCGCGTTCCAGAAGGGCCCGCGCTGGAAGGCGATCACCTTGAACAGCTCGCCCATCTCGTGCTCCGCGACCAGGCGCTGGGCTGCGGCCTGCTGCGCGATAGGCAGCGCCGCCATGCGTTCGACGATGCCGCAATTGATGAGGAAGCGGCCCTGCGTCGCATAGCCCAGGGTCGGCAAGCCGACCTCCTGCGCCGCGACCGCGACGCCGGTGAAATCGACGTGGCTGGTGATGTCCTTCTCGCCCGGTGCGTCCAGCGGATCGGGATCGGCCAGGTGCCCGCGGTGGCACATCAGCGTGCCCATGTGGCGTTGCGGGTGGTAGTACTCCGCTTCGGGGAATCCGTAATCGAAGAAGAAGGCGGCGCCCTGCGCCAGCCGCTCGCCCAGCGTGCGCACGAAGGCCTGCGCGTGATGGTGCAGTTCGGTGAGGTAGTCGTGCGTGCCGGCGGGCTCCACCGGGGGCCGCAGGTGCGTGAGCACGTCGGACCAGGCGAGGCGGCCGTCCTGGAGCGTGACGCCGCGCTCGTGCCACAGGAGGTTCTTGCGGGCGAGCAGCTTCACCGGCATCGCGTCGAGCACCTCGTTGCCGATCACCACGCCGTCCATGGACTGGGGCAGCTCCGACACCCACTGCACCCGATCGCCGAAGGCGGCCAGCGCCTCACGCTGCCGTTCGCGCAGGGACGCCGACAACTCCACGATCGTGTAGCGCTGCACCCGGGGTCCCAGCGCCTGCAGCAGTTCCCGCGCCAACGCGCCGGAGCCGGCCCCGAACTCCCACAGCTCGGTGGTCGCGGTGCGCTGCAGGGCTTCTTCCACCTGCACCGCCAGGCACTGGCCGAACAGCGGGCTCATCTCGGGCGCCGTCACGAAATCGCTGCCCGATGCCGGCATGGTGCCGAACTTGCGCGAGGTGTTCGCGTAGTAACCCAGCCCGGGCGCGTACAGCGCCAGGGCCATGTAGCGATCGAAAGGAAGCCAGCCGCCCGCCCGGGCGACCTGCTCGGCGATGAGCTTCTGCAGCCCGGTCGTTACACTCATTGCATGGGAATTCACCAGGGCATTGTCCGCCAATGAGTGCCGCCGCAGGCCGCTGCGTGCTGGTCACCGGCGCCTCGCGCCGGCTCGGCCGCGCCATTGCCCTCGACCTGGCCCAGGCCGGCTGGCGCGTCGCCGTGCACTACCGCAGCTCCGAGCAGGAGGCGCGGCAGACGGCGGCAGAGTGCGCGCGTCACGCGCCGGCCGAGGTGTTCCAGGCCGACCTGCAGGACGAGGCGCAGGTGCGGGCGCTGGTCCCCGCCGCCGTGCGCCACTTCGGGCAACTGGATGCGGTCGTGAACAACGCCTCGCGCTTCG
The DNA here is from genome assembly GCF_016654015.1 of Ramlibacter ginsenosidimutans. GTDB lineage: Bacteria > Pseudomonadota > Gammaproteobacteria > Burkholderiales > Burkholderiaceae_C > Ramlibacter > Ramlibacter ginsenosidimutans. The sequence goes on from NZ_JAEPWM010000001.1 coordinate 407,012, forward strand.
AGCACGACGACGCGCGCAGCTTCACCGCGGCATCGCTCGCCGCACATATCGCCTCCAACACCGCCGCGCCCGTGCTGCTCGCGCAAGGGCTGGCGCAGCACGTCGATGAGCGCAACTCGGAAGGCGCGGTCGTGAACCTGCTGGACCAGAAGCTGTGGAACCCCAATCCGGACTTCTTCAGCTACACGCTGTCGAAGGCGGCGCTGGAAGCCGCAACCACCTTGCTGGCCCAGGCGCTGGCGCCGCGCCTGCGCGTGGTGGGCGTCGCGCCCGGGCTCACCTTGACCAGCCACATGCTCTCGCAGGAACGCTTCGAGCAGTTGCACAAGCTCTCGCCCCTCGGCCGCTCGTCCACGCCGGAGGACGTCGCGCATGCCGTGCGTTTCGCACTGGAGAACCGCGCCATCACCGGCACCACCTTGCTGGTGGATGGCGGGCAGCACCTGATGAAGTTCGACCGCGACTTCTCCCTGATGCCATGAGCGTGAGCAAGACCGGCACCCGCATCCTGACGCTCGAGGGCCTGCGCTTCGACGCGAACCTCGGCATCCTCGACCACGAGAAGACCGCGCCGCAGCCGATCCGCGTCGACGCGGAACTGAACCTCGGCACCCAGCCCCTGCTGCCCAGCGACGACGACATCATGCACGTGCTGGACTACCGCAAGGTGCGCCGCATCATCATCGAGGAGTGCACCGCGGTGCATGTCAACCTGCTCGAGACGCTGATCGGCAAGCTCGCGCACCGGCTCCTGCAGTTGCCCGGCGTGCTGGGCGTGCGGGTGCGCATCGCCAAGCTGGAGATCTTCGACGACTGCGAAGTGGCCATCCGCATCGAGACCGGGCACTGGTGATCAGTGTCGCCAAGAATTCTCTTTGAAAGAGGATAGATTAGGTCTCGCTGCAAATGCGAGCCCCCAGAAATCGATGACTTAGAGCTCTTCCAGGTCTCGCATCGCGAGCTGGCGTCGCACAAAGCTCTGGGGCGTTCTGCGGGTGGCATGAACAATGAACGCTGCCGCCGCAGGCATGGGGCAACCGGGATAGGTGACGGTCAGATCCGATTCCGCCGCGACGCGACGATCCCGTCGAACTCCTGTGCCTCCAGCCCCATGGCATCCGAGAACGCTTTGCGCACGGACTCGGGCTGGCCAGCCTGGAAGATGTAGGTCCGGTAGAGTACCTTCATGCGCGGGTGCTGCATGATCTCGTCCACCGTGAATCCCTCCACCACCTGGGCACGGTCCATCATCGGCAACTGCACCTTCACGTTGCGAGCGGGGTCGCGGATGATGCCTTTCGGATCTCCCCCGGCGGCCACCTTCTCCAGCTCGTCGAAGAAGCGGCGCCGGATGGCCACGATGCCCCGGTCGCTCGCGCCCAGGTGTTCCTGCGTGCGGTCGGCAATGACGCCCTGCCCTACCCAGGCCAGGAAGTCCTGGTTCATCACGTGCGTGTCGATCCAGTTGCCGCGCTCGTCCTTCAGCGGCCCGTACCAGGTGGGGATCGAGCCCTGCACGTACGGCTCGCGGCCCTTGGGCACGCGCGTGTACTTCCAGGTCACGCTCAGCGTGTTCTCGTCGTCGATCGGCACGCGCCACTCGAAGTGCTCGCCCAGGAAGAAGCCGTTGGGCCACAGGCAGACTCGGCCGATCGTCCAGGCGTCGTCGTTCTCGCCGCTGTCCTCGCGGGTGCGGCGGTAGACGAAGCCGTACTCGAACTCGTCGAAGTCCAGCTTCAGGTGCTTGGGCCCGTGGGACAGATCGCCCGTTCGCAGCCGCCTGCCCCAGTTCTCGTGCATCCACTCGAAGTGCACGGGGTCGATGGAGTTCTCCTGGCACTGGAACCAGTTGCAGGGAACCTCGGAGATGACGACCTGGGAAAAGCCGTTGTCCCACGAGAAGGCTTCCCAGTCCGGCAACAGCGGTGCCGGCTGCGGTCCCATGTAGGTCCACAGCATCCCGCCCTTGGCCTGCACCGGGTACGACTTGATGCTGATGCGGGCCTTGGTGTCGCGCTCGGGGAAGCAGGTGTCCTCGAACGGCTGGGAGATGCACTGCCCCGTGTGGTCGAACGCCCAGCCGTGATAGTTGCAGCGCAAACCGCTCTGCTCCACCATGCCGTAGGAGAGATCGGCACGGCGGTGAGCGCAGCGCCGATCGACGAGGCCGAAGTTGCCGCCCAGGTCCTTGTACAACACCAGGTCCTCACCCATCAACCGGATCGGCTTGGTGCTGCGCGAGTCGAATTCGGAGACCCCGGCGACCGGCATCCAGTAGCGGCGCAGGAGATTGCCCATGGGAGTGCCCGGGCCCACCTGTGTCAGCAGCCGGTTCTTTTCCTCAGTCAACATACGTTGCTCCTTTTCTCGGTGCAAATCGTTTTCTTCAGGCCGGCTTCCATGCCGCGAAGCCGGCGCCGACGCCCGTTCCCGCGGGAGTGCGGAACAACGGCTGGTACTCGCTCCAGGCCAGCGGCAACCCGCCGGCGGCGCCGGCCGCCACGATCCAGTTCAGGATCTCGGAGGAGCCGGAGTTGAGGGCGCTGCGCGGAATCGAGCGCAGCGCCGCGTGGTCGCCCGAGGCGATGGCGCTCAGCACGAGGTGGTCGAGCTCCTCGTCCACCACGAAGTGGCTCAGCCCCCCCGAGCCCACCACCGCGATGCGTTGCGTTCCCGGCATGGCCTCGATGACCCGCCGCATCGCCAGCCCCAGGTCGTGGCAGCGTTCGGCGCTCGGGACGTTCGGGCCGTAGTAGGTGTTCAGCAGCACGGGAACGACCGGGATCGCGCGGCCGCGGAACAGCCGCCTGACGATGAAGCCGTACGCGTGCCCGAAGCCGGACTTGCCGCGCTCCTCCATCCGCGCGCAAGCGCCGACGTCGAAGTGCTCGTCCACCAGCCCGCGGATCAGTTCCAGCGCCAACTGCGGCGCGCACGGTAGCGTGTGCCGCGCGTCCATCATGTAGCCGCGGCCCATTTGCTGCACCCAGGCCGCGCTCTCCTCATCGCCGTACTGGTTGCTCGTGACCATCTCCTCGCCGTGGTAGATGGCGATGGCGGGCTGGTTGGCGGGCGTGAACAGCTCGCGGTGATCGTCGCCGACGATCACCACCACGTCCGGCGCCGCACGCTCCAGTTCGTCGGCGAGGCGGTCGAGCGCAGCGTGGCACGCGCGCTCCTTGGCCGAGAGGATCTCGGGCGTGATGACGTCCGCGCAGCGCGGGCCGAGTTCGGCCAGCACCTCTGCGTACGGCATGAGCCGTCCGTCCGAGAGGTTCAGCTGCGTGTTGGCGTAGTCCGCCGCGGCGCGGTGCCGCCACTGCTCCGCCGTGAGGGTCAGCAAAGGCGTGTGCGAGGCGCCGATGGCCAGGACGATCTGTGCCATCCGCCCCTCACTCGTCCTTGCGGAAGCGCGTGTACAGGCGGGTGCAGTTGCACTCGAACACGTTGCGGCGGTCCTGCTCGCTGAGGAACGACATTGCCTCGATGTCGGGCTTCAGGTCGTCGTACGCGCGGCCGGTCTTCGGGTTGATCGCGCTGCCGGTGCCCGGGTTCTCGGTGGCGAACAGCACGCGGTCGGGGCCGACCACCTTGAACAGCAGTTCGAGCGCGTCCTTGTCGTAGGTGCAGGTGTCGAAGTGCAGGCGCTTCAGCTTGTCGTCGAAGAACTCGCCGCCCTTGCGCACCGACCAGGCCCGGAATCGTCCCATGTGGTAGGGAATGGCGCCGCCGCCGTGCGGCACGATCAGTTTCAGGTTGGGGAACTTCTCGAAGACGCGCGAGTTCATCAGCGAGATGATCGAGATGCTCTCCTCATTGATGAACTTGAGCGTGTAGCTCTCGCGCGGACTGCAGCTGCCCGCCGAGTGGATCAGCGCGGGCACGTCGAGCTCGCACAGCTTCTCGTACAGCGGGTACCAGAACTCATCCCCCAGTCCCGGGGGCGGCGCGGCGTCACCCTCGGTCGGGTCGGGGTTGAGCAGGCAGCCGATGAAGCCCTGCTCCTTGACGCGGAACTCCAGTTCCTTGAAGCAGTTGACCGGGCTCTCGTCGCGGTACTGGGGCAGTCCGGCCACGGCGCGGAAGCGCTTGGGGAACATCTGCACCGTGCGGTAGATCAGGTCGTTCATGTGCTGCGTCCATAGCGCCGTCACCGCAGCGGGCTTGACCGAGTGCATCTGCATGTACGGGCGCGGCGACAGGAACTGGATGTCGGTGCCGACCTCGTCCATGATGTCCAGGATCACCTTGGCGGCGGCACGCACGGCGTCGTCCGCCAGCTTGGGCACCGCGTATGGGTTGGCCCGGTTGGCGACCAGTTCGGCCATGAACTTGTAGCTTTCCGGCGGGATGACGACGTGGGCGTGGGAGTCGATGATCATTCGGGAGTCCTGGGTGGTTGGGATGAGTTGCTGAGGAAGGGAGCTCAGAGGTCGAGGACCAGTTCGGCGCCGGCGCACCGTGACACGCACAACATGAGCCGGTCCGCCGGAGGATGGACGCGGCCCGCGTAGATCGGGTCGCGGTGGTCGGGGATGCCGGCCAGCACCCGCGTCTCGCAGGTCCCGCACAGGCCCTCGCGGCAGGAGTAGTCGACGTCGACGCCGCCCTCGAGGAGCACGTCGAGGATGCTGCGCCCGGGCGGCACGTCGAGCGTGCGCGCCGAGCGTTCGAGCCGCACCCGGAAACTTTCTTCGGGCGCCGTGGTCGCGGGTACGGCAGGCGCCGAGAACCATTCGACGTGCACGCGCCCGGGCGCGACACCGGCGGTGGCGCGCACGAAGGCCTTCAGCATCGGCGCCGGGCCGCAGCAGTAGAAATGCGCATCCGCCGGCGCGGCGCGGACGACGCCCTCGAGGTCCAGCATCGCATTGCCGGGCAGCCGGTCGAACACGATGACGACGCGCCCGCGTCCATCCTGCGCCGCCAGCGCCAGCAGTTCCTCGAGGAACGCCGCGCGCGCCGGCGTGCGCACGCAGTAATGCAGCGTCCAGGGCCGGCCCCCGGCGGCAAGGCGCCGCGCCATCGACAGCAGGGGCGTGATGCCGATGCCGCCGGCGATGAGGATCGCATGTCCCCCGCCTGCGTGCAGCGCGAAGTTGTTGCGCGGACTGCCGATGCGCAGCACGTCGCCGGCTCGGATGCGCGCGTGCAGTGCGGCCGAGCCGCCGCGGCTCGCCGGATCGCGACCGACCCCGATCACGTAGCGATGCCGCTCGGTGCAGTCGTTGGCCAGCGAGTACTGGCGCTGGAGCGCCGGCCATCCGCGGAGAGCAGGGATCTCGACGTCGATGTGGCTGCCGGGCTCGAAGGGCGGCAGCGGCGCGCCATCGTGCGCGCGCAGATCCAGGGAGAGCACGTCCTGCGCCTCGGCGCGCACCGCGTGCACGCGCACAGGCCTGAGGGCGGCGGAGGTGCTGTCGCTCATGACGTCGCTCAGAAGTTGTAGAGCTCGAGGGTGCGCTCGCCGGCGCGGACGCGGTCGATGATCCCGGCCTCCTTGGCCTCGCGCGCCTGCGAGCTGGCCACCAGCTCCGCAGCCCGGTCGCGCGGCAGGGCGACGACTCCGTCGCCGTCGCCGACGATCAGGTCGCCGGCGCGGACGGTGACCTCGTCGAACAACACGGGATGGTTGATCCAGCCCCGCGCGCCGAAGTCCTTGCCCGTGCCGCGGATGCACAGCCCGCGCGCGAAGACCGGAAAGCCGAGTTGCGCGAGCAGCGCGCCGTCGCGCACGCAGCCGTCGATAACCAGGCCACCCAGCTTGCGGGCCTGCGCGGCGGTGGACATGATCTCGCCCCAGTAGCCGTAGTCGTGGGCGCCGCCCACGTGCACCACCAGCACGTCGCCCGGCTGGGCGACGTAGAGGGCGCGGTGCAGCCACAGGTTGTCGCCCCCCGGGGACTGCACGGTGATGGCCGGGCCGCACACGCGCATCGAAGGCACGACGGGCTTGATCGCGCAGGGCAAGGCGCCGATGCGGCCGCCGGCTTCGTGCAGCGTGGCCGTCGGCAGCGTACGGGCCGCTTCCAGCGTGGCCGCGTCGGGCCGCTCGACGGCTTCGCGGATGGTGGGACCCGCCGGGGCGGGCAGCGTCGCCGCCGTCATTGGGCCGCCCTCGTTTGCAGTTGGTGGTAGCGGTGCTTCTCGCGCGCCTCGCGCAGCGTCATGCCGCCGCGCACGGATTCGCGGATCGCGTCCTCGGCGCGCTGGATCTCTTCGGCGGTGGCGAGCACCTTGTCCTCGTGCTCCTTCGGGATCACGACCACCCCGTCGGCGTCCCCTCGCAGCAGGTCGCCGGGGCAGACGCGCACGTCGCCGATGTTCACCGGCACGCCGGTCGCCTCGACCTGCACCCGGTCCTTGCCGGTACGCATCCAGTTGTCGCGGCTATAGATGGGATATCCCAGCTTCAAGCTGAGCGCCACGTCGCGGTTGATGCCGTCGATCACGGTGCCCGCAATGCCCTTGGCGTGCGCGATCTCGGTGAGGATGTCGCCCCAGACGGTGGCGTTGTCGCGCCCGCCGTTGTCCAGCACGACCACGCTCCCGGGTGCGACGTCGTCGATGTAGTCGCCCACCGTGCCGGCGGGCGAACCGGCCGGTCCGTACAGGAGGGTCCAGGCGCGGCCCGTCATGCGGAAATCGGTGGAGCGCGGCTTGATGCGGTAACACTGGCCGTTCAGGCCATGGCGGTCGAGCGCGTCGCTCAGGGTGGCGGTGTCCAGTTCGCTGGCGCGCTGGATGTTGCGGTCGGTCATTGGCAAGTTCCTTCGGTGCGCGGCGGCTCAGCGCAGCATGTGTTCGTAGTCCGCGCCCATCACCTCGCTGATGGGCCTTCCAGCCATGAGGGCGCGTGCCATGGCGGCCTCGCGCCCGCTGATGGCCTCGGCCGCATCGAGCACGCGTGCGACGTCGCCAGCCCGGATGAACGCGACACCGCTGGCATCGGCGAGCACGTAGTCGCCGGGGTGCACGGTCACATCGCCGATGCGCACTGGCTCGTTGGTGAAGGCTTCGGCGACCCGGCTGCGCGCGGTGCGCGCCGTCAGACTGCGGCAATACACCGGGAAGTCGTAGGTGCGCGCTTCGTCGATGTCGCGCACCGGGCCGTCGACCACCACGCCGGCCACCTGGCGCAGCTTGGCCCCGAGCGAAAGGATCCCGCCCCACGAGCCTGCTTCGATGCCGGTGCGCTGCTCCACGACGATCACCTCGCCGGGGCGGGCAGCCTCCACGGCGGTGGTGCCCAGGTGCCGCGGCGGACCATCGCGCGCGGGCGCCTCGGCGGCGGGCACCAGCTTGTAGGTGACCACGCGGCCGGCGATGCGCCGCGTGGTGGAACGCTGCTCGAGTCCGCTGGCCACGCCCGCGATGCCGAGCTTGTCCATTGCGTCCGAGACGGCGCAGCAGTCCAGGCGCGAGAGGCGCCGCACCGGGTCCAGATCGTCCTGCGCGGCCACGTCAGCGGTCCTGGATCACGGCGACGACCTCGATCTGCACCAGCATGCCGCCGGGCAGGTCCACCACCTGCGTGTGGCGCGCGGGCCGGTCGTGCGGGTCGGGAAAGCACTTGAGCCACTCCGCGTTGAGGGCCTCGCGCTGCCCGTTGTCCTTGACGTAGGCCGTCACGCGCACCACGTCGTCGAGCGTCGCGCCGCCGTTGGCCAGCAGCGTCCGCAGGTTCTGGAACATGTACCGCGCCTGCGAGGGGCCGTCCGGCGGCAGCGTGTCGGTGGCCGGATCCTTGCCCATGATCCCGGAGGAATAGAGGATGTTGCCGACGCGCGCGCCCATGGGGATCGGCGCGTTGCCGTGGGAGACGCCCTCGACCTCGATCGAGCGCGGCCGGGTGGGGTTGGTGGTGGTGCTCAAGGTTCGTCCTGCGTAAGGGTTGGAAGTTCGTCGGGTCAGTGCGACAGACCCAGCAACCGCTCGACGAGGGCTTCGTCGGCCAGCATGTCGCGGCTCGCGCCCTCGTGGACCACGGCGCCGTGGTCGATGACGACGCAGCGTTCCGAATGAGCCAGCGCCTGTTCGTATTTCTGTTCGACCAGCAGGATGCTCATGCGGCCGGAGCCGCGCATGCGGTCGATGGCCGCCAGCATTTCCTGCACGACCAGCGGCGCGAGGCCCTCCACGGGTTCGTCCAGCAGAAGCACCTGCGGGTTGGTCATCAGCGCGCGGCCCAGGGCCAGCATCTGCTGCTCGCCCCCGGAGAGCTGGTCTCCGTAGTTGCTGCGCCGCTCGCGAAGGCGCGGGAAGAGTCCGTACACGCGTTCGAGCGTCCACTCCCCTCCGCGGGCGACGACCAGCAGGTTCTCTTCGACGGTGAGGGAGGGGAACACCTCGCGCTCCTGCGGAACCCAGGCGATGCCGGCGCGGTTGCGCTCGTGCGCCTGCAGGCGCTCGACCGGCTTGCCGCGCAGCAGGATGCGGCCGGCGTGGTGCTGGGTCAGGCCCATGATGGTCTCCACCAGCGTGGTCTTGCCCACGCCGTTGCGGCCCATCACCACGAGTGTCTCGGATTCGCGCAGGTCCAGCGTGAGTTCGTGCAGCACGCGCGAGGCGCCGTAGCCCGCGCACACGCCCTGGAGTTGCAGCACGCAATCGGCCGCCGGCGCGCGCGCCGTGGAGGTGTCAATGTCCAAGGTAGGCCCCTTTCACGCCGTCGTGGCTCCGGATCTCCTCCGGCGTGCCGGTGGCCAGCACCGAGCCGCCGGCCAGCACCGACACGCGCTGCGCGTAGCGGAACACGATGTTCATGTCGTGTTCCACGAACAGCATGGTCGTGCCGTCGGTGAGCGTGGCCAGCTGTTCGAACAGCTCCTGGCCCTGGTGCGTGGACAAACCGGCGGCCGGTTCGTCGAGCAGCAGCACGCGGGGCCGCAGTGCGAACGCCAGCACCACCTCGAGCAGACGCTGCTTGCCGTACGGCAGTGCCTGCGTCAGGGCCGTCGCGTCGTCGGCGAGGCCGAACTTGTGCAGGAGCGCGTCCGCCTCCTCGATCTGGGGCTTGAGCGACTTGAGCGGGCGCAACGAGGGCCGCGCCACACCGTCACGCTGCGACAGGGCGATCAGTACCGACTCGAGCGGCGTGAGGCTGGCGAACAGGGTGTTGATCTGGAAAGTCCGGACGATGCCCGCCTTGACGCGGTCGCGGGCGCTGGTGCGCGTGACGTCGCGTCCGTCCAGGAACACCTTTCCGGCCGTGGGTGAGAGCAGCCCGGTCACCACGGCGACGAAGGTGCTCTTGCCCGCGCCGTTGGGGCCGATCACTGCGTGACGCTCGCCGCGCTGAAGCGCGAACTCGAGCCCGTTGAACACTTTCAGGCCGCCGAAGGCCATGGACAGCCCGCGGGTCTGCAGGACGACGTCGCTCACGAGGGTTCCCCTTGTGCGGTGACTTCGGAGCCGGAGGCCGGGGATGGCGCCGCGCCGCGCCGCGGCCGCCAGCGCGCCAGCTGGTCGCGCACGGTCGGCAGGATGCCCTTGCGGAAGAAGGAGACGATCAGCACCAGCAACAGGCCGATCCAGAAGTACCAGTAGATCGGATTCATCGCCGCCAGCTGGTCGCGCATCAGCAGGAACACGATCGCTCCGATGAAGCCGCCGTACAGCACCGCCGTGCCGCCGATCACCAGGATGACCAGCACGTCGGCCGAGCGCTGGAAGGACAGCACTTCGGGCGAGACGAACTGGGTCGTCTGCGTCAGCAGCGCCCCGGCGACGCCGGCCACAGCGGCCGAGATCGCGAAGGTCCAGGTCAGGTCGGCATCCAGAGGCGCGCCGAGCATGGTCATCCGCCGCGGCTTGTCGCGCGCGCCGAGCAGGGAGAGGCCCCAGCTGGAATTCACGAGCGCGCGCGTCAGCAGGAACAGCAGGAAAACCACGACCAGCGTATAGACGTAGGCCGTGCGGCCGAACATGTCGAAGCGGAACAGGCCGAGCACCGGTGCGATCGAGATCCCCTGCACGCCGTCGTCGCCACCCGTGAGCTCAGTGGAGCGGTGTACGAAGTCATAGAGCAGCAGGTTCAGCCCCAGGGTCACCATCAGCAGGCCCACGCCATGCAGGCCGCGCACGATGCGGCCGGTGGCCAGGCCCGCCACTCCGGCCAGCAGGCCGGCGACGAACAGGCCCGAGATGGGCTCGCTCCAGCCGTACTTGCCCAGGAAGCCCGCGGTGTACGCGCCGATCCCGAAGAAGGTTGCGTGGCCCAACGAGGGGATGCCGCGGTAGCCGAGGACGAGGTCGAGCGAGAGCGCGAACAGGCCCCACGCCAGCACTTGCCCGAACAGCGCCAGGTTGGCGCCGGGCACGAAGAACAGCACCACCCACGCCATCCAGAAGGCGACTTCCCACCCGCTCCAGCGGGAACGCGCATGGAAGTACTGCAAAGCTGCCTCACGCATGGGCGGTCTTCCTTCCAAGCAGGCCTTGCGGGCGCCAGAGCATCACGGCGATGGTGACGAGATAGATGATCGAGCCGCCCGCAGCGGGCACGTAGTACTTGGAGGCCACGTCGGCGATGCCCAGGCCCAGCGCTGCGGCGAGCGTGCCGAAGATGGTTCCCATCCCGCCGACCGACACCACGATCAGTACGTAGACCAGGTAGCGGAAGGGGAAGTTGGGATCGAGGCCCAGGAGGCTGGCGGACATGGCGCCGCCCAAGCCGGCGAGACCGCCGCCGATTGCGAAGGTGAGCGCGAAGACGACATGCGTGTTGAGCCCGCAGCCCGCCGCGGCCCGGCGGTTGTCGACGCAGGCGCGGATCATGGCGCCAAAGCGGGTGCGCTCGATTCCGAGCCAGATGGCCAGCGTGAGGGCCGCCCCGACCACCACCAGGAACAGGCGGTAGCGCTCGAGGTTCAGTCCGAGCACCACCTGCTGGCCGGTGAGCCAGGCCGGTACGCTGACCGGCTTGAACTCGGGGCCCCAGACGTACGCCACGCTGGACACCGACATGAAAACCAGACCGATGGTCAGCAGCACCTGGGTGAGGTCGTCCGTGCCGTAGAAATGGCGCAGGACCAGGCGCTCGACCGCGAGCGAGAAGATGGCGGTGGCGACGAAGGCCAGGGGCAGCGCCGCGAGGAACGGCAGGCCCCACGCACTCATCGCCGTGACCGCCACGTACCCGCCCAGCATGCAGAGGCTGACGTGCGCGAGGTTGACGAAGCGCATCATCCCCATCGTCACGGACAGGCCGACGGCCATCACGAACAGCAGGAAGCCGTACGCGATCCCGTTGAACAGGGTTGTCAGGATGATCATCGCCATCGACGCCGGGGGCGCTCTCCAGGACTAGCGGAAGGGAGGGGGCGGAACGGGGGCCGACGCGTGGCCGGCCCCGGCGGATCACTTGGGGGAAACGTCCGGCATCGTCTCGATTTCGACGTTCTGCAGTTCGCCGTCGCGGCGCTCCACCCTGCGCACGTAGACGTTCTGGACGATGTCGCCAGTGGTCTTGTCGAGCGTGAACGGGCCGCGCGGACTCTCGAACTTGCTGCCCTTGACGGTGGCCATGAACTTTTCCGCATCGAACTTCTGGCCGCGCTGCGCCTCCAGGCCGGAATACAGCACGGTGAGCGCATCCCACACCGCCACGTTGCCGAGCGAGATCCGCGGCTTCTTGCCAAAGGCCTTCTGGTAGTCGGCGACGAACTTCTTGTTCAGCGCGCTGTCGTGCACTTCGGAGTACATGCCCGTGCTGATGACGCCGAGCGCGGAATCACCGGCCGCGTCGAGCGTGCTCTCGTCCGTCACGTCGCCCGTGGTCACCAGCTTGAGCTTGCCGTTCTTCAGGCCGGCGTCGGAATAGGCCTTGAGGAAGCCCAGCGACAGCTCGCCGATCGGCATGAAGGCGAACACCGCGTCGGCGTTGGCATCCTTGATGCGCTGCATGTAGCCGGAGAACTCGGGGTTGCGCACCGGCACCTTGATGGTGGTGACGACCTGGCCGCCCAGTTCCTTGAAGGTCGTCGTGAACGTTGCCTCGGCGTCGTGGCCGGGCGCGTAGTCGGCGATCACGACGACCATCTTCTTCAGGCCGTTTTTCGCGGCCCACTGCGCCGCCGGGCGCACGGACTGCGGGATCGAATAGAAGGTCCGCGTGTAGTACGGCGACTTCTCGCCCACGATGCCCTGGGTGGCGGCGCCCATGATGATCGCGGGCACCTTGGCTTCTGTCAGCAGCGGGGCCATGGCAAGCACGTTCGGCGTGAAGTCCGGCCCGATGATGACCTGCGCCTTCTCGCGAACGATCAACTCCTGCGCCATGCGGCGGGCCACCTCGGGATTGGGGCCGGTCGTATCGCGGCGGATGAACTCCAGCTTCTTGCCGCCCGGCTCGGAGCCGTGCGTTTTCTGGAACTGCTTGATCAGGTTGTCGGCCGCCTGCCCGGCCATGCCGCTGATTCCGGAATAACTCAGCAGCACGCCGACCCGGACGGTTTCCTGGGCCATCGCCGTGGTCGCCACGGCGACGCCCAGCAGGCCAGCGGCAAGACCACGAAGTGTTCTGGATGCGTTCACGAAACTGTCTCCTGTTCGCGTGGCGCTTGGCCACGTTCTGTTGTTGGATGCGGGAACACGGGCAGGGTCGAATTCAGAAGTGAACTCTAAATTGAATTCAATCCTGAATGTTCAGGACAAACCCGAGAGCGATTGGTACTAACATCCGCGTCCAGAAACGACGTTCACCGCGGAAATCAAGGGAGAAGTGATGGAGCAGCCGGAGACGGACAGGGCGAGCGGCGCAATGAACCGTGCGCTGCAGGGGCTCAAGCGACTCATCATTGGTGGGGAGCTCATGCCGGGCGAACAGGTGCGGCAGGAGGAGATGGCCGAGCAGCTGCGCGTCAGCCGCGTGCCGCTGCGCGAGGCCATGAACGTGCTGGCCGACCAGGGCCTGCTGTTCCACCGCCCGCATCAGGGCTACTTCGTAACCAAGCGGGCGCCCAACGAGCACGCGCAGATCCGCCGCATGCTCCACCTGCTCGAGAACGAGCTGATGACGACCGTGCGGTGGCCCGATGCCGAGCGCCTGCAGGAGCTGCGCGACCTGAACGCGCAGATGCGCGAAGCCGTGCGGCAGAGCGACATCCGCACGCTCATCGACGTGAACCGCCGCTTTCACTTCCGCATCTTTTCGCTCTCGCCAAACGGGTTGATCCTGGAGGAAGTGCGGCGGCTGTGGTCGATGATCGAGCCGTCGATGTGGACCAAGTACAACCGAGCCGACGACCGGGAGAAGACGCTCGAGGAGCACGACCGGTTGATCGCCGCCATGGAGGCGCGCGATCGGAGCCGCTGCGTGAGCGAGATGGAGCGCCATCGCTATAGCGCCGAGTTCGGGCTTCCGATCGAACTGCCTGGCGTGGATGCCGACCTTGCGATGCCGGTCGATCACACGTCCGGAAACGGCTCGTGACGGCGACGAGGCAACGATAGCCTCGCAGCGGTGAAAACAGTCGCCCCTTCCTTCGCGCAGGTCGCCGGTTCGCGCGACTCGACGCCCGCGCTCTTCCTCGCATTCGCCTGCGGTTTGATCGCGGCCAACCTGTACTACGCGCAACCGCTTGCCGGCCCCCTCGCGGCGTCGCTGGGCCTGCCGCCCGGTGCCGCCGGACTGCTGGTGGCAATGACGCAGGCCGGCTACGGCACCGGACTGTTGCTCGCGGCTCCGCTCGGCGACGTGGTGGAGAACCGGCGTCTGGTGCTCGCGCTGCTCGCCGCATCCTTCTGCGGACTGTGCGGCCTCGCCTCGGCCTCCGGCCCGGCGCTGTTCCTGGCGTGCGCCTTCCTCACGGGCGTAGGCTCCGTGGCGGTGCAGGTGTTGATCCCGTACTCGGCCCACTTGGCGCCCGAACCACAGCGCGGGCGGGTCGTGGGCACCGTCATGGCAGGCATGACGCTCGGCATCATGCTCGCGCGGCCAGTTTCCAGCGCGCTGGCGGGGCTGGGCTGGGACCGCGCCGCATTCGCGCTGTCGGCCCTGGCCATGGCAGCGCTGGCCCTGGTGCTTCGCCGCGCGCTGCCGGCGCGCCAGCCGGCGGCTGCGGGCAGGTATTCCGACCTCCTGGTGAGCATGCTCCGCCTCGTGGGCCGGGAGCCGGTGCTGCGCGAACGCGCGTTGCAGCACCTGTTCATGTTCGGTTCCTTCAGCCTGTTCTGGACGACGGTACCGCTGCAGCTCGCGCAGGGCTACGGCCTTTCGCGCTCGGGCATCGCCTGGTTCGCACTGGCGGGCGTCGCGGGCGTCGTCTCGGCACCGGTGGCGGGACGCCTCGCCGACCAAGGCAAGAGCGGGCCGGCCACGGCGCTGGCGATGGCGAGTGCGCTCGTCGCCCTCCTCGTCGCGCATCTCGCGCCTGGGGGCACCACGCTTGGCCTGGGCCTGCTGGTATTCGCCGCGATCCTGCTGGACTTTGGCATCGTGGCCAATCTGTCGCTGGGCAAGCAGGCTATCTTCGCGCTCGACCCTGCCCTGCGCTCCCGCCTGAACGCGGTCTACACCGCCTTGTTCTTCACCGGGGGCGCGGCCGGCTCCTTCATCGGAAGCTGGGCACAGGCCAACGGCGGCTGGACGCTCGCGTCCCGGATCGGGATGGCCCTGCCCGCGTGTGCGCTGGCCTTGCTCGCCTGGGGGAACAGGCCGCGCTGATCACTCCCCGCCTGCGGTGGCGCCGACCCCGGCCGGGCCGCCGCTGTTCACCACAGTCATGGAAAGGGGCAGGCGCGCTGCCCCTGCTACGGATGCTGCATCCGGGCGAGCGGCAGAAACTGGCCGCATGAAACCGACATCCCGCCTCTGTCGCGCCCTGTGCCTCGCCGCCTGCCTGTCGCCCCTGCTCCTGGCCGCATGCACCGTGGACTTCACCCCCGGCGACGCCAAGCCGGCCGTCTATACGCCCTACCCGGCCCGAGCGGCGAGCAGCGGCATGCCGTGAGGGAAGCGGCCTGCTGGAAGGCGGACATCCGGAAGCGGACATCCGGAAGGCGGACAACCGGACGCAGAGGTCGCAAAGGTTACGCAGAGGTCGCAAAAGGACTTCCAATGAAGGACGGGGCGTCCATTCGACTTGGATCTCCTTCCGATCTGTATTTTTTGCGAGCTTGGCTGTTTACTTTTGCGACCTCCGCGTCCGGCTGTCCGTATCCGCTTTCAGCTCGACACGATTGGAATGACCGCCCGCGGACGCCGGATGTCGCCCGTGATGCGTTGCAGGCGCAGGCCGGTCACCTGGCGCAGGATGCCGGCCAGGATCGCCTGGTTGTAGCGGTACTCGTTCTCGCACGACTGCGCGAACGACGCATCCTGCAGGAACATGCAGCCGCCCTGGCACAACTGCACGACGGGGCAGTGCCAGCAGCACTCGCGACCCGACCAGTGCGTGGCGGTATCGAGTCGCACGTCTTCCATCTGTCCGACGTGACCGAGCTTGTGCTGCCCGCGGGCGCCGGTGGTCTGGCAGGTCATCACGTTGCCTTGCAGGTCGACGGCGAGGTGACCCGGATCGTCCATGCTGCATTTCTGGCCCAGCGCGGATGCGGGCCGCGCGCTTCGTAGCGAGCCGATGAAATCGCGCGCCTTCTGCCGGATGCTGGCGTAGCGCAGGGCCTCGCCGCTGACGAAGCCCTCGGCGATGCTCTCGTGCAAGCGCGCGTAGTCGCTCGGCGTCCAGCGCGCCGGCCCGGCCAGGGCGGTTTCGTCGTAGGCGCCCACGGCGCCTTCGGTCTCCAGCGCGAGATCGGGGTGCCCGAACCGGTCGCGCAACCACTGTGCCGTCTGCGCGATGTCGGCGTTGGCCGCCGTGAGCACCACATTGACCATGACCCGCCGCCGCGCGCCGCCGCGCCGGCGCACCAGCGCGCGGATCCAGTGGCCGCTGCGCGGCGCATCCAGCGGATCGGGCCCGCGCAGCGATTGCCCCGGTCCGTCGTGCGAGATCGCCACGTGGAGATCCCAGCGCTCGATGAACTCCAGGATCTCCTCGTCGAGCAGGCTGCCGTTGCTGATCATGCTGAAGTGCGCGTCCGGGAAGCGGGCGCGCAGCTGCGGCACGAGCACCTTCAGTTTCGCGAAATACAGCAGGGGCTCGCCACCCCAGAACTCGATGCGCCCCGGCGCACCTTGCAGCCAGGTATCCAGGGTGGCGAGGAACGCCGCGGCGTCCGCGGTGCGCGTCACCGCCGCATCCCCGACCGAGGACGCCTGGTTGCAATAGCTGCACGCGTAGTTGCAGCGCATCCCCAGCTGGATCTTCAGCGTGCCGGCCTCGCGTGACTTCCAGCCCGGAGACTGCGGCGAGACGCGCTCGACCTCGTCGTACGCCTGGGGCTCGACGTCCGCGAACAGCGGCGCGCCTTCGTCATCGAGGAGCTCGCTGCGGTGCGGGCGGTAGTGCAGGCGGACGGGCGAGCCGTCCGGGGCGACGCAGTGAAGCACGTACGCCGGGTCCGGCGCCCAGGCCATGGGCTCACGCGCCGCTGGCGGGATTCGGCTTCTTGCGGCGGCGCTGATCCGGGGGCGCGATGGCGATGCAGTCGGACGCGGTGCCCTCCAGCAGCGGGCCTTCGCCGGTCTTCAGCCAGCCGATCTCGTGCGCCTGCACGCCCCAGGTGAACGCGCGCTTGCCGCTGCGGGGCACGGGCTTCTTCGAACGATCGCTCTGCATGGTGCTGTCCTTTCAGGTGAACGGGTGGAGGAAGAAAGACGGGCCGCGGCGCCGGCCCTGCGCCGCGGCCTGGCGAAACGCGGCCAGGCCGGCCGGCTGCATGCCGTACTGGAACCAGATCGGGATGAGGCCGGTCACGACGGCGCGCACGACGCGGATCGGCGTGCGCCCCTGGTCGAGCGCCGCGCCCGCCGGCGTGAGGTCGAACGCATGCAGCTCGTGGCCCCGCGCGGCCAGCAGCGAGCACAGCGCAGGCCAGTGCTTGCAGGCACCCGTGAACGCGCCGGCCCATGCCAGCGCAGCGGCGGTGGCAGCGTAGAAATCGGAACGGCGGAAGCTGCGTGCCGCCTGGTAGTACCGGTGCACATCCGAGGGGGAACGCACCTGCGAGGCCGGCATCGCCGCCGGCCTGTGCGCACCGGCGTGGGCTGCGCGGCCTTCGGCCTCGTCCAGCGCCTTGTGGAGCGCCGCTTCGGCGCAGAAATCGGCCGCCGCCGTGATGGCGGTCAGCGGCGGGTTCATGCGCTGCAGGAACACCGAGCAGATCGGCACCCAGCCCGCGCCGATCGCCGCCACCGAAACGCGGAAGCCGGCGCTTTGGAGGTCCGCGATGCGCCGCTGCGCCGCCTCGGGCAGGCTGGTGATGGTGAGGGCAGGCGCCGACTGGCCGGAGAGCCAGTGGCGCAGGAAGGCATCGCGCTCGAGCAACTCCAGCGTGCCGCGCGCCAGCGCGCCCTCTGCATCCGGCCAGGCGGCCACGCCGGAGGTGCTCGCGTTCGCGCAGGCCTGCTGCCGTGCCCATTGCGGCAGGCTGGCGGCCGGGTGCAGGCACTCCGCCGGGAGATGGACCGCGCGCCCGCTGTCGGCGTGCACGCCCGCGCGCCAGAGATAGTCCCTTGCCGGCGAGAACGCTTGCAGGCCGAAGCCGGGCTGCGCGTACTGCCGCTGCGAGTACGCGCAGAACGCCTGCGGGTCGAGCGCGCCCGGGACATCGACCAGGGCCGCGCGCCGGCACGCCCCCAGCGTGCGCCAGCCCAGTCGCTCCCACGCTTCGGCTTCGGCCTTGCGCATCGCGAGCACCGGGTCGGCGGCGCGACCGAGCCCCGCCGTACCCGGTTGCTCGATCCACGATGCCGTGAACGCGAACGTGGGTGCCGCTTCGTGTGCACGCGGCAGCGGCGCGCGCCCGATTCGCAGCGCGGTGGCCCCCGCCGCGGCATCGAGATCGCGTGGATCCGGCGGCATGCCCAGCAGCAGCGAGGGCATCACCAGCCAGAGCGGTCGCCGGACGGCTGGCGCATCGTCCGGTGCGCGCAGCGTCTGCGCCAGTGCGGCCAGCGCCGGCCGCGCGGCCGTGTCGCCGCGCACCACCATGGCAACGCCCTGGGCCGCGGCCATCAGTTGCGCGTTCTGCAAGGCCTGTCCGGCCTCGACGTGCGCGAAGATCGTCGCGCGGTCGCCGTACTTGCGCGCGGGCACGGCGACGTCGTGCACCGGCACGACCAGCGCGGAGGCGAACTGCAGCGCGCGCGGGTCGCCGAGCAGGCGCCATGCGTCCTGCCACGCACCGGGCTGCGCTTCGAAGCTGGCGCCGCCTTCCTCGTGGAAGCGCGCTTCATGCACGCCGGCGGCGAGCGGCGGTGACTCGCCCTCCCCCGGCAATGCACGCAGCACGAACACGAACCAGCGCACGCTGTGCATGTTGCCGCCCGAGGCGATCGTGCGGTGCCATCGCACCGCATCGCCGGCCGCGCGCCGGGAGACGCCGTGCGCAGCCCACAGGATGGCCGCGAGGACAGCGGACGAAAACGGCGCGTCCGCGAAGGTGCGGACGCTCTCGCGCCCGGCCAGCAGTTGCGCCAGCGCACGGGATGCAGGCGAGTGCGCCGCATGACCGCGCCCGGGCCGCAGGCGCGCATGGGCAAGCGCGGGCAGGCGCGCCAATTCCCCGGTCGCCGTGATCGGCACGTGCAGGCCCGGCAGGTCGCCGAGTTCCGACCAGTTCGCCAGCGCCTCGCCGGCCTCGACGATCGCGCCCTCGGCGCACAGGTCCGAAAGGAAACCTTCGATGGCCACCGGCTCCCACTGGCGACCGAGCTGCGCGGCCACTTCCTTCCAGCGCAGGCGGCCGTCGCACAGTTCCAGCACGCGCGCCAGCAAACCGGCGGGTGCCGTCACGCGCAATTCGCGCCTCGGCAACTCGCACACGAGTCCGTCGCGCCGGACCAGCCAACGGCCGAAGGCCAGCGGAAATTCCGCGCTGCGGGGCACCGGTGCCGTGCGCATGGCCTCAGGCCCTGGGGGGGCCGAACAGGGTGGAGAAGATGTGCGCATAGCCGTCCGGCGGCAGCGTGGGATTGCTGTTCACCTCCAGCCACCAGACCTGGCCTTGCGCATCCAGCACGCCATCCACGGCGAACAGCACCGGCGCCGGGAAGCGCTTCTGCAATTCCTGCGCCACGGCCGCGCCGACCCGGTCGACGTCGGCACGCGCGCGCGTCGGCAGGGCATCGAGGATGCTGTCGGAGTGCGGATTGAGGCTGTCTCCCGCATAAGTGCGCCCATAACGGAAATCGAGCCACACCGCCCGCTCCGCGGCCGGCACCGCGTCGAGCGACAAGTGCTGGAACGCGAGCGCATCTTCGAGGAAGGGCTGCTCGGGCGAGCCGAGCCAATCGGCTGCAGCCGGCCCGAGACGCTCGTGCAGCAGCGCGCGGACGGACGACGTGCCATCGCCGCGCAGGCAGGGCCAGGCCTGGCGGTGCGCGAAGAAGGCTTCGCTGCCCCAGAACCATGCCTTCAGCGCGTCGCCTTCCACGAACTCCTCGGCGAACACCGGCGTGGCCGCACCCGGCCCTGCCGCAGGCGCCGGCGGCATCCGGCCGGGGGCGGAGCCGGATCGATACGGACCGGTGATCTCGTAGCCGAACGAGCCGGTCGCGGACTTCAGGATGTAGTCGCCGCGCGGCGCATCGGCCGGCCAGCGGGCGGGCACCTTGAGGCCCGCTGCCGCGGCGAAGGACTTGAACGCCAGCTTGTCGTCCGAGAGCTCGTAGCGCACGATGCCGTAGGGCAACCAGCCGATGAAGCCCATGGCGTAGTCCACGAGTTCGTGCGTGTGGAACAGGCGTCCTTCGCGGCGGGCGAGGAAACGCGGGTGGAAGCGGAAGAAGCGATTGCGGCAACGCACCTCGAGCTCGCAGTTGCGCAGGTCCAGGCTCGCCTCGGCGCCTTCGGCGTCGGCCCAGGCCTTGACCGCGCGCATGTGGTTCAGCGTGATGGCGATATACGACATGGCGGCGGGCGGCGCACGACTCCAGCGGGAACGGGCGCCGATCTTCATCCGGCGTGCTGCGGGCGTCATCGGAAAAAAGGCACGCCGTTTCTGTGCGCCCCCCGCGAATGGCGGATCGCCACCCGGTCGGGACGCGAAACCGCCGTGGTGCGAAAATGCGGCCATGAGCGCCGTCTGGATCGAGCAGGACCCCACCCCCGCGAGCAGCGATCGCCGCATCGAGCGTGAGAACCACAAGCTCGAGAAGCGGCTGTGCCGCCTCGTCGGCCAGGCGATCGGCGACTACAACATGATCGAGCAGGGCGACAAGGTGATGGTCTGCCTGTCCGGCGGCAAGGACAGCTACGCCTTGCTCGACGTCCTGCTGAAGCTGCAGCGGCGGGCGCCGGTCGATTTCGAGATCGTCGCCGTGAACCTGGACCAGAAGCAGCCGGGCTTTCCGGCGCACGTGCTGCCCGACTACCTGAAGGCGCTGGGCGTGTCCTTCCACATCGAGGAGCAGGACACCTACTCCATCGTCAAGGACAAGATCCCCGAAGGCAAGACGATGTGCAGCCTGTGCAGCCGGCTGCGCCGCGGCATCCTCTATCGGGTGGCCGACGAACTCGGCGCCACGAAGATCGCCCTGGGCCACCACCGCGACGACATGCTGCAGACGCTGTTCCTCAACATGTTCTTCGGCGGCAAGCTCAAGGGCATGCCGCCCAAGCTGGTGTCCGACGACGGCAGGCACATGGTGATCCGCCCGCTCGCCTACGTGAACGAGACGGACCTGGTGCGCTGGGCCGAGGTGCAGGCCTTTCCCATCATCCCGTGCACGCTGTGCGGCAGCCAGGAAAACCTGCAGCGCAAGCAGGTCGGCGCGATGCTGAAGGACTGGGAGCGCCGGTTCCCCGGGCGACTCGACAACATGCTGCATGCGTTACAGAACGTCGTGCCGTCCCACCTGGCGGATGCATCCTTGTACGATTTCAAGGGACTGGCCGCGCACGGGGAGCCCGATCCGCAAGGCGACCGGGCCTTCGATCCCGAGGACCTCCCCGCCGATGCCGCGCTGCCGGCCCTGCAAATCATCCGCATGTGACGGCAGGCGCAGCGCGCCTGGTTGGGAGCTTGTTCGATGCCGCGTCCGATCCGCTACCTGTTCGCCGCAGTGGCCGCCGTGCTCCTGCTCTCCGGTTGCGCGAACACCTACCTGCTGGAAAACCAGGTCCAGTCCTTCTCCCAGATCGCCACGCTGCCGGCGCAGCCCACCTACCGGTTCGAGCGCTCGCTGTCACAGCAGGCCGACCCCACCCAGCAAGCCCTGGAAGCACTGGCCGACACCGCGCTGCACGCGGCCGGCCTGCGGCGTGACGACGCCGCCCCGCACTTCGCCGTGCAGGTGGGCGCGCATACGGAGCAGGTGCTCTCGCCCTATGCCGATCCCTACTGGGGGCCGGGCGGCTGGAGCCTGGGCTTCGGCGGCCATCATGGCGCCATCGGCTTCGGCGGTCCCTGGCCGATGATGGACTCGTACTGGTTCCGCCGCGAGGTGAGCGTGCTGATCCGGGAGCTGCCTTCCAACCGGCTGGTCTACGAGACGCATGCCGTCAGCGACGGGCCGCTCCTGGACAACCGCGTCGTGCTGCCCGCCATGTTCGACGCCGCGCTGCAGGGCTTCCCGCATCCGCCGCCCGGCCCGCGCCGCGTCGACATCCAGCTGGGTGCGCGCTAGCAGTCTGCGGCGGCCTCGATTTGGGTCCCGGCCGGGCCGTCCCTACAATGAGCCGCATGGAAGCCACGCGCATCATCGCCGTACGGCACGGAGAGACGTCCTGGAACGTGGACTCCCGCATCCAGGGCCAGCTCGATGTGCAGCTCAACGACACCGGGCGGTGGCAGGCGCGCCGCGTGGGCCATGCCCTGGCGACGGAGCAGCTGGGCGCCGTCTACTCCAGTGACCTGCGCCGGGCGCACGAGACGGCGCGGGCCATCGCCGATGCCGCCGGCATCCCGGTGGTCGCCCACCCGGGCCTGCGCGAGCGGCGCTTCGGCATGTTCGAGGGCAGGACCTTCGACGAGATCCAGCGCAACTGGCCCGACCACGCGCAGAACTGGAAGAAACGCATTCCCGAATGGCAGCCGCCCGACGGCGGCGAATCGCTGCTGGAACTGCGCGAGCGCGTGCACCGTACCGTGCAGGACCTGGCGTCGCGCCACTGCGGCGAGCAGATCGCCGTGGTCGCGCACGGCGGCGTGCTCGACACCCTGTACCGCATCGCCACCGGCCAGGAAGTGAACTCGCCGCGCACCTGGCAGCTGCCCAATGGCGCGATCAACCGGTTGCTGTGGACGCCCGAGGGCTTCACGCTCGTGGGCTGGTCGGACACACAGCACCTGGAACATGCACCCTTCGACGAAAACACCTCTTTCTGAAGACCTGAAGCGGCTGGTCGGCCAGCCAGTCGCGGCGATCGATACGCCTTCGCTGGTGATCGACCTCGACGCCATGCAGCGCAACCTCAGCCGCATGGCGGAGTTCGCGCGCAAGCACGACATCCGCTGGCGTCCGCACGCCAAGATGCACAAGAGCGCCGCCATCGCGCGCCTGCAGCAGCAGGCGGGCGCCACCGGCGTGTGCGTGCAGAAGACCAGCGAGGCCGAGGCCATGGCGGCCGGCGGCGTGCTCGACATCTACATCAGCAACGAGGTGGTCGCGCCGGCGAAGCTCGCGCGCGTGGCCGACCTCGCGCACCGGCTGGCGGGCGAAGGCGGCCAGCTCGCCATCGCGGTGGACAGCGCGGAAGGGGTGCGGCGGCTGGCGGACGCCATGAACGACCGGCGCCGCGGCGGCCCCGCGGCCGTGATCGACGTGTTCGTGGAGATCGACGTCGGCCAGGGCCGCTGCGGTGTGCGTCCGGGGCGCGCGGCGGTGGAGCTCGCGCACGAGATCCGCAAGCACCCGGCCCTGCGCTTCGCCGGCCTGCAGGCCTATCACGGCAAGGCGCAACACCTGCGCTCGCCGCAGGCGCGACGCGAGGCCATCGCCACGGTGCTGCAGGACGTGCAGTTCACGCGCAAGCTGATGGAGCAGGACGGGCTGCAGGTGCCCCTCGTCACCGGGGCAGGCACCGGCACCATGCTGTACGAGGCCGCCAGCGGCGTCTACGGCGAACTGCAGGCCGGCTCCTTCCTGTTCATGGACGCGGACTACGCGGCCAACGAGCGCGACGCGGCGCAGCCGCAGTTCGAGCACGCCCTGTTCGTGAAGTCGCAGGTCATGAGCTCCGGCCTGCTGCACGCGGTGTGCGACGCGGGCCACAAGAGCCACGCCATCGACTCGGGCCTGCCGCGCGTGCTGGCGCTGGAGCCCACCGGCGAGCTGGACTACCTCAATGGCGGCGACGAGCACGGCATCCTGAAGCCCGCGGGCGGCAACCAGCGCGTGCCGCACCTCGACGACACGGTCTGGCTCATCCCCGGCCACTGCGATCCGACCGTGAACCTGCACCAGCACATGATCGGCGTCACCGGAGGATTGGAAAAAGGCCGCGTGGACAAGATCATCCGGGTCGATGCGAGGGGCGCGCTGACCTGAGCTGCGCCAGAATCGGGGCATGCAGCTGAGCCCCAGCCAGGTCATCGTCCTCGCCACGCCCGTCTTCCTGCTGTCCATAGGCATCGAGGCGGCGTGGGGCCGTTGGCGTGGCCGCAATACGTACCGCCTGAACGACGCGATCAACAGCCTCTCGCTCGGCGTGCTGAGCCAGGTGAGCGCCGTGCTGACGCGCCTGTTCCGCATCGGCATCTACACCGCGGTGTTCTCGTGGGTCTCGCTCTGGCACGCCGACGCGTTCTGGACTTCGCTGCCCGGCTGGCTGCTGGCTCTGCTGTTCTACGACTTCTGCTACTACTGGCTGCACCGTGCGGGGCACGAAGTCGCGGTGTTCTGGGCGGCCCACGTCGTGCACCACCAGAGCCAGGACTACAACCTCTCCACCGCCTTGCGCCAGACCAGTACGGGCGCGCTGCTCGGATGGATCTTCTACCTGCCCATGGCCGTCGCGGGCGTGCCGCCGCTGGTGTTCGGCGTGGTGGCGCTGGTGGACCTGCTGTACCAGTTCTGGGTGCACACCGAGCACGTGGGCAAGCTGGGCTGGTTCGACCGCTGGTTCTGTTCGCCTTCGAACCACCGCGTGCACCACGCCGTGAACGACGGCTACCTCGATCGCAACTACGGCGGCGTGCTGATCGTCTGGGACCGCCTGTTCGGCAGCTTCACCGAAGAGGGTGAGCCCTGCGTCTACGGGACGCGCGCGCCGCTGGAGAGCTGGGACCCGCTCTGGTCGAACTTCGAGGTGTACTGGGCGCTCGCCAGGGACAGCTGGCACGCGCGCTCCTGGGCCGACAAGCTGCGGGTGTGGTTCAAGCCGCCGGGTTGGCGGCCGGCCGACGTCGCGCAGCGCTTTCCCAAGCCCGCCTTTTCCATGGCAGCGGTCCGCCGCTACCACCCGCCGATGACGCCGGCGCTGGCGTGGTTCGCGTGCGTGCAGTTCGTCGTGCTGCTGGCCGCTGCACTGGTGTTCCTCTGGCAGGCGGACCAGGCGCCGGTCGCCGATCTCGCGGTGTGGCTCGCGGTGCTCGCCGCATCGCTGTGGGCGGTCGGTGCGTCCATGCAGGGACGCATGGGGATGCTCGACGTGCTGCTGGTGGAAGCCGCCGCGCTCGCCACGGCCACCTCCGTCCAGGGTTGGGTGGCGGCGCACCAGGTGTTCAAGCCGCTGGCGCTGCTGCTCGCGATCGCGGTGGTGGCCACGCGCAGCGGCTGGATGCGGCAGCAGCGCGCCTTCGACCTCAAGCTGTCGGCGGCGCTGCTGCTTTGCCTGACGGGTGATGTGCTGCTGATGCGGCCCGGGCTCTTCATCCCGGGCCTGGTCGCCTTCCTGCTCGCGCACCTGTGCTACCTGGCCTTGTTCCGTCAGGGCGTGCGGTGGTTCGCCAGCCGCACCGCGCTGGCCTGCACCCTGGGCGCGGCGGTCGCGATGTACGCGGCGCTGTTCCCCTTCCTCGGGCCCGTGCTGAAGGGCGCGGTGGCGGCGTATGCGCTGGTCATCGCGCTGATGGCGGCGCAGGCCATCGGGCGCGCGACGCTGCTGCGCGATGCGGCGTCGACGGCCGTCGCGATCGGCGCCGTGTTCTTCATGCTGAGCGACGGCCTGCTCGCCATCAACCGCTTCGCGCACCCGCTGCCGATGGCGCAGTTCTGGGTGCTCGCCACCTATTACGCCGCGCAGGTGCTGATCGTGCGCAACGCGCGCCCCGTCGGCCCGGTCGCTCTCTCCGGCTTGCGTTCCATGCCCGAGGCTGCGGCGGTGGCTTCATGACAGCGGGCCGCTCCGGGGACCCGGATCCGACGGCTGCGCTGTTGCGCGTCGCCGCCTGGCTGCAGCAGAAGGACTACGCCTTCACCACGGTCACGCCGGCGACGCATGCGCGCGTGAACGCACGGCCTGCGGCGCAGGTGGCGCGCACGCTGCGTGACGTGTTCGGCTGGAGCCGCCCCTTCGCGCCCGCGCTGCTGCCGTCCGACGTGCTCGATGTTCTGCGCGACGCGGGGCTCGTGCAGACCGCGGCCGACGGCTTGCTGCGCAGTGCCGTGCGGTTCTCCACGTTGTCCGGCCGGCTCTTCGCGCACTCGGCCTACCCGACCGAGCAGGAGGACGCCGTCTTCTTCGGGCCGGACACTTACCGGTTCGCGCAACTGATCGAAGACGAACTCGCGCGCTCGACCCTGCCGCCGCACGCGCGCATCCTGGACCTCGGTTGCGGAAGCGGCGCGGGCGGTATCGTGGCGGCGCGGGCCGTGCCGGACGTCCAGCCCGAGCTGGTGCTGTCCGACATCAATCCGCGGGCGCTGCGGTTCGCGGCCGCGAACGCCGCCCTGGCCGGCTGCGGCCAGGCGCAGCTGGTGCAAAGCGACCTGTATGCCGCGACACCGGGCACGTTCGACCTGGTGCTGGCCAATCCTCCCTACCTGAACGACGCCGCCGAACGCACGTACCGCCACGGCGGCGGCCGCTTCGGCGAGGCACTGTCCGCACGCATCGTGCGCGAGGGCCTGCCACGGCTGGCTGCAGGCGGCCGGCTGGTCCTCTACACCGGCGCCGCGATGGTGGACGGCGACGATCCGCTGCTGGCCTTGCTGCGCCCGGACCTCGAGGCTGCGGGCTGGCCGTGGCGCTATCGCGAGCTCGACCCCGACGTGTTCGGGGAGGAACTGGAGCAGCCCGCCTACGGCGACGCCGAACGCATCGCCGTGGTGGCGCTGGTCGTGCGCAGGCCGGGTCTCGCCGCAGCGGCATCGTCGTAGCCCAGCCGCGGCGTAGGAGCGCGCGCACGCAGATGCGCGGGCCGCCCCGATGGGCAGGCGGAACGTGTCACAGCACAGTGGCCGGATGCACATCGGAGAACAAGAATGGCGTCAGTTGCGGGCCCTGCCCGGCGCCGCCGACGCGAGCGCAGGCAGCGCTGATTTCCACAAGGACCTGTACCACCGGCTGGCGGACCGCGAGCCCGACGAGGGCGCCCGGCGCGAAGCCGCCGATTTCCTGCGCGCCAAGCTGATGGAACTGCAATCCGAGCCCGCGCATCTCCCGGCATCGCCCTCTGACCTGCTGGCCTGGATGGAGGAGAACACCCGCAACGTGCACGCGCGCTATGCGGCCTACCTGCAGGATCGCAAGGCCGGCGCTCCGCGCCGCTACTTCAGCAATCGCGCGCATGCGCTGTACGTGCTGCGCGGCGTCGCACCGACCAAGCTGGTCGACGGCGCATGGCTCTACGGCTTGCTGCCGCACTGGCGCAACCCCCGCCTCGCGGACCTGGTGCGCACCTACGTCGAGGAACTCGGCGAGGGCGCGGTCGACAAGAACCACGTCGTCCTCTATCGCAAGCTGCTGGCCTCCCATGCGCTGGATCCGCTCGACGACCTGGACGATGCGCTGTACGAACAGGGCCTGATCCAGCTCGCGCTGGCGTGGAATGCGCAGGCCTTCCTGCCGGAGGTGGTCGGCTTCAACCTCGGGTACGAGCAGTTGCCGCTGCACCTGTTGATCACGTCGTACGAGCTCAATGAGCTGGGGCTGGATCCCTACTACTTCACCCTGCATGTGACGGTGGACAACGCGGACACCGGCCATGCCCGCCGCGCGTGCCAGGCGGTGATGGACATGCTCCCGCGCCTGGACGATGGCGGCGCGTTCTGGCAGCGCGTGCACGCGGGGGCGAAACTCGCGAGCGCAGGACTGGGGACCAGCGACGTCATCAAAGGCTTCGACATCGGGCGCGAGGCGCTGCGCATCCTCGCGCGCAAGGCGACCACGGGCCAGGGCGCGCATTCGGAGTATTGCCGGATCGCCGGCCGCGGCATCAATGACTGGCTGGCTGCGCCGGAACAGATGCCCGGTTTTGTCACCGCGCTGGAGCAAGCCGGCTGGATCCGCTTCGGCGAGCCGGCGGAGGCGAGCCGCTTCTGGCGCCTGCTGCAAGGCGAGCGCGCCGAGATGTTCGGTGTGTCCTCCACTTACGAACTGCAGGTGCTGCACGACTGGATGCGCGGCGCCGCCAGCGCCGACGGCCGCCCGTTCACCGAAGCCGCGCCGACCGGCGGGACGCCGAAGCGCCGGGCCACGTTCCGGGCCGGCGTGCGCGGCCGCGGAGTGCCGGCGGAGGCGGCCGGCGACCCGTTGGACCCCGACCTCACCTTGCTGCGGGAGCAGATGCGCACGGCGGACGATGGCACGCGCACCGCCCTGTTGCTGCGCGCGATGTCGCCCGCGCAGCACTGGACGCCGGCAGGACTGGAAGCGACGCGGGTCTTCTGGGGCGAGCTGACGTCCCTGCCGGCACGCGTCCCGTGCGCGGCGTGACGCGCGCGATCGTCGCTCAGCCCTCGAACAGGCCGCCCTCGCGCTGCGGCGGCACGACGCCGAGGTGCCGGTACGCCGCCATCGTGGCGACGCGTCCGCGCGGGGTGCGCTGCAGGTAGCCTTGCTGGATCAGGTAGGGCTCGATCACGTCCTCGATGGTGTCGCGCTCCTCGCCGATCGAGGCGGCGACGTTGTCCAGCCCCACTGGGCCGCCGTCGAAGCGATGGATCACCGCTTCCAGCAGCTTGCGGTCCATCACGTCGAAGCCGAGCGGATCGACGTCGAGCATGGTCAGCGCCTTCTGCGCCGTCGCCTGGTCGATGCTGCCGCTGCCCTTGACCTCGGCGTAGTCGCGCACCCGGCGCAGCAGGCGGTTGGCGATGCGCGGCGTGCCGCGCGAGCGGCGCGCGATTTCCGAGGCGCCCTCCTGGTCGATCGGCGCCTTCAGCAGTCCGGCGCTGCGATGCACGATGCGCGTGAGCTCCTCCGCCGTGTAGAACTCCAGCCGCGCGACGATGCCGAAGCGGTCGCGCAGCGGATTGGTCAGCATGCCGGCACGCGTGGTCGCGCCCACCAGCGTGAAGGGCTGCAGGTCCAGCTTGATCGAGCGGGCCGCGGGGCCTTCGCCGATCATGATGTCGATCTGGTAGTCCTCCAGCGCGGGATAGAGGATTTCCTCCACCACGGGCGAGAGGCGATGGATCTCGTCGATGAACAGGACGTCGTTGCGTTCGAGGTTGGTGAGCAGCGCGGCCAGGTCCTTGGGCTTCTCCAGTACCGGGCCCGAGGTGGAGCGCAGGTTCACGCCCAGTTCGTTGGCGATGATGTGCGACAGCGTCGTCTTGCCGAGGCCGGGTGGTCCGAACAGCAGCACGTGGTCCAGCGCCTCGCCGCGCTTGCGCGCCGCGCCGATGAAGATCTCCAGCTGTTCGCGGGTCTTCGCCTGCCCGACGTATTCGGCCAGGCCCTTGGGACGCAGTGCGCGTTCGAGGGCTTCTTCCTGCGGCGAGGCGGGCGCGGCGGACACGACGCGCTTGGAAGGCGCCGGCGCGAAATCGTCGGTGGAAATGGTCATCGGGCGAGTGCCTTCAACGCCAGCTTGATGCCGTCACTCACGCCCACCTCCTTGGGCAGCGACTTCAGCGAAGCCTGCGCTTCCTTGTCGCTGTAGCCCAGGGCGACCAGCGCCTGCAGGATATCGGCCTGGGCATCATCGACGACATGGCCGGCAGGCAGGCCGAGGTCGGCGCCGACCTTGCCCTTCAACTCCAGCAGCAGCCGTTCCGCCGTCTTCTTGCCGATGCCGGGGATCTTCACCAGCCGGCTCGCGTCCTGCTGCGTGACGGCCTGGCCGATGTCGCCCACGCTCATGCCACTGAGCACCGCGAGCGCGGTGCGCGGGCCCACGCCGGAAATCTTGATCAGCTGGCGGAACGCTTCGCGCTCGCCGGGCGTGCCGAACCCGAACAGGATCTGCGCGTCCTCGCGGACCACGAAGTGCGTGAGCAGCGAGACCTTCTCGCCCAGCGCGGGCAGGTTGTAGAACGTGCTCATGGGCACGTCCACCTCGTAGCCCACGCCATGGCAGTCCACCAGGACTTGCGGCGGGTTCTTTTCGGACAACGTCCCCGTCAATCTGCCTATCATTGCGGTCCCTCTGCCGGGATTATCAGCTTGATTCTCCGCCACGCCTTCAGCCCCCTGAACAACACCCGCCTCATGCACCTGTGCGGGCCCATGGACGAACACCTGCGCACCATCGAGACGGCACTGCAGGTCCGCGTCTCGCACCGGCAGGAACATTTCCGGGTGGAAGGACCCAAGGCGAAGGCGGAACGCGCGCTGGACCTGCTGCAGGCCTTGTACGAGATCGCCGGCCGCACGATCTCGAAGGAGAAGGTGCAGCTGATGCTCGCCTCCGAAACGGCGATCGAGCAGGACGAGGACGGTGCGCTGGTGCTGCACACGCGGCGCACCGACCTGAAGGCGCGCACGCCCAACCAGAGCGTGTACCTCGACAACATCGCCGGCCACGACATCACCTTCGGCATCGGGCCAGCGGGCACGGGCAAGACCTATCTCGCCGTCGCCTGCGCGGTGGACGCGCTGGAGCGCAGCGCCGTGCAGCGCATCGTGCTGACCCGGCCTGCGGTGGAAGCGGGCGAGAAGCTCGGTTTCCTGCCCGGCGACCTCACGCAGAAGGTCGATCCCTACCTGCGTCCGCTGTACGACGCGCTCTACGACCTCATGGGGTTCGAGCGCGTCACCAAGGCCTTCGAGCGCAATGCGCTGGAGATCGCGCCGCTCGCCTTCATGCGCGGCCGCACCCTGAACAACGCCTTCGTCATCCTCGACGAGGCGCAGAACACCACGCCGGAACAGATGAAGATGTTCCTCACGCGCATCGGCTTCGGCAGCAAGTGCGTGGTCACGGGCGACGTCAGCCAGATCGACCTGCCCAAGGGCTCGCTGTCCGGACTGGTCGACGCCGAGCGGGTGCTGCGGCTCGTGAAGGGCATCGCCCACACGCGCTTCACCAGTGCGGACGTGGTGCGCCATCCGCTGGTCGCACGCATCGTGGACGCCTACGATGCGTCCCGCAAGACGCAGGCATGAGCCGCCGGGCCGCCCCAAGGCGAATCCCGCAGTCCGCAGGACGGAGGGTCGTCCAGTGAACGCGGCGCTGGAACTGTCCCTGCAGTTCGCCGCCTTCCCGGGCGCGGCCGCCCACCGGGCCGTGCTGCGTCCGGCGCGCGTGCGCCGCTGGGTGGCGATGGCGCTGGACGCACCCGCGGAGATCGCGGTGCGCGTCGTCGGCGCCGCCGAAGGCCAGGCGCTGAACCGGCAGTTCCGCGGCAAGGACTACGCGACCAACGTGCTCACCTTCGACTACGCGCGCGCGCCGGTCGTGGCGGCCGACCTGGTGCTGTGCGCGCCGGTGGTGGAGCGGGAAGCGAATGAACAGGGCAAGACCCTGGAGGCGCACTACGCGCACCTGCTGGTGCACGGCACCTTGCACGCGCAGGGCTACGACCACGAGACCGGCGAGCGCGACGCGCTGGAGATGGAAGCGCTGGAGATCCTGCTGCTGGGGGCGCTGGGGTTTTCGAATCCGTATTGAGCGGGGTGCTGGGGTTCGCTGGCGCTCACCGCCAGCCTACCGGTGGCGCTTCCGTTCTGGATTTCGTAGGCTGGCGGTGAGCGCAGCGAACCCCAGCGCTACCGCACCGTCACCGGAATCGTCACCGGCCCGTCGTTGACCAGGTGCACCTGCATGTCCGCCGCGAACTCGCCGGTCTGCACCACGGGATGCCCGGTCCGCGCCTGCTGCACGAGGTAGTCGTAGAGCCGGCGGCCCTCGTCGGGCGGCGCCGCGTTGGTGAAACTGGGACGGTTGCCGCCGCTCGTGTCGGCCGCCAGCGTGAACTGGCTGACCAGCAGCAGCCCGCCGGCGACGTCCTGCACGCTGCGGTTCATCTTGCCGGCCTCGTCGCTGAAGATGCGCAGCTTCAGCAGCTTGGCCAGCAGCTTGTCGGCCTGCACCTCCGTGTCGCCTCGCTCCGCGCAGACCAGCACCAGCAGCCCCTGCGCGATGGCGCCGACGGTACGCCCGTCGATGACGACACTGGCCTCGCGCACGCGCTGCACCACGGCCAGCATCAGATCAGGTCCTTCTCGTCGTCGAAGTGCGCTTCCACGTCGCTCGGAAGCAGCTGGATCGAGGCGCGCAGGCCGGGCACCGCGCTCATGAGCGCCTGCTCCACCGAGCCGCGCAAGGCGGCAGCGCGGCCGAGCGTCCAGTTTGCGGGCATGTGCATGTGCATGTCGACGAAGCGCCGCTGGCCCGAGCGGCGCGTGGACAAGTGGTCGAAGCGGATCGTATGGTGCTCGAACTGCTCCAGCGTCTGGTGGATCACGTCCATGACCTCGGGCTCCAGCGCACGGTCCATCAGTCCCTCGGAAGACTTCCACACCAGGTGCACGCCCTCGCGCAGGATGTTGATGGCCACCGCGATGGCGACGATCGGATCCAGCCAGAGCCAGTGTGTGAAGGCCGCGAGCGCAACCCCGGCGATGACGCCGACCGAGGTCCAGACGTCGGTGACCAGGTGGCGCGCATCGCCTTCCAGCGCCATGGACCGATGGGTGCGCGCCGACTGCAGCATCAGCCAGGCCAGGCCGCCATTGATCGCGGCGCTTGCGGCGGAGACCAGCAGGCCGACGCCCAGCTGCTCCAGCGGTTGCGGCGCCATCAGCCGCAGCACCGCCGTCCACAGGATGCCCGCGGCCGCCACCATGATCATCAGCCCCTCGAAGCCGGCGGAGAAATACTCCGCCTTGTGGTGCCCATAGGGATGGTCTTCGTCGGCCGGTCGCGCCGCGATGCTCACCATCAGCAAAGCGAAAGCGGCGCCCGCCAGGTTGACGATGGACTCCATCGCATCGGACAGCAGGCCCACCGAACCGGTGAGCCGCCAGGCGAAGAACTTGAGGGCGATGGTCAGCAGCGCGACGGCGATGGACCAGCGAAGCAGCGCGTTCGGAGGCAGGCGCTGCGCAACGGAAACCAGGGACATGCGGTGATTGTGCGGCACGCCGTGGCGCCGCCGCTTCAGTGCGGGCGCCCGGGAAAGATCATCAATGCGGGCTCGACTTGCGCGAGGGCGAAGAAGTCCCGGTCGTTGTGCAGCAGGAGCGCCCCGTGTTCCAGCGCGAGCGCCGCGATGAGGCAGTCGTTGGGCTTGCGCACGGTGAACCCTGAGGCGCGCGCGGCGCGATGGAGCTGCGCGGCGACTTCATAAGTGGAGAGTTCGCGTGGCTGCAGGATCAGGGTCGACCAGAGCACCTGCCGCATGTAATCGTATTCGGCGTCGTCGCGGATGCCCTGCAGGACCTCCTGGAAGACGATGCCGGTGGTGGCGATTTCCTCGCTCTCCTCGCGGGCTTCCACGTAGCGGGTAGCGGCCGTCGCGCGCGCGCGGTGGATGTCGATCCAGACACTCGAATCGAGCAGCAGCATCACTTCTTCTTTGACGGCTTCGCGGCTTTCGCCGGTGTGACGCGGTAGCTGGCGACGCCCTGTTCGACGCGGTACTTCCCCGCGGGCTCGCCCGGGTCTGCCTTGGGGTCGTAGTCCGGCCAGTACGTGTCGTCCGTCGCGCGCCCCCAGACCTCCCGCAAGCGCGGCCGCTTGGCCCGCGCCACCAGGTCGCGCAACGCGCGATCCACCACTTCGCGCTTGGTCCGCGCGCCAGAGACCTTCATGGCCTCCGCGACGAGCTCCTCGTCGATGTCGATGTTGGTGATCACGGGGTCATTGTACAAACGACCCACATGAATGCCACACCGCCTATCCGAGCGTCACCCGCGCGAACTTGCGCTTGCCCACCTGCACGACGTACGTGCCGGCGGCGAGCTTGAGCGCCTTGTCGCTCACGGTCGCGGAGTCCACGCGCACGCCACCGCCTTCGATCAGCCGGTTCGCCTCGCTGGTCGAAGGCGCGAGCCCCGCCTGCTTCAGCAACTGCGCGATCCCGAGCGGCGCCCCGGCGAGCGAGAGCTCGGGGATGTCGTCGGGCACGCCGCCCTTGCTGCGGTTCACGAAGTCCTGCTCCGCCGCTTCGGCGGCGGCGGCGTCGTGGAAGCGCGCCGTGATCTCCTTGGCGAGCATCACCTTCGCGTCGCGCGGGTTGCGGCCGCCCTCGGTCTCCGACTTCAGCCTGGCGATCTCCGCCGCGCTGCGGAAGCTGAGCAGCGTGTACCAGCGCCACATCAGCGTGTCCGAGATCGACATCACCTTGGCGAACATCGTGTTCGCGTCCTCGGTCACGCCGATGTAGTTGTTCTTGCTCTTGGACATCTTCTCGATGCCGTCGAGGCCCTCCAGCAAGGGCATGGTCAGGATGCACTGCGGCTCCTGGCCGTACTCCGCCTGCAGGTGGCGGCCCATGAGGAGATTGAACTTCTGGTCGGTGCCCCCGAGCTCCAGGTCCGAACGCAGCGCCACCGAGTCGTAGCCCTGCATCAGCGGATACAGGAATTCGTGGATGCTGATCGGCGTGCCCGCCTTGAAGCGCTCGTGGAAGTCGTTGCGCTCCATCATGCGGGCCACGGTGTACTTCGCCGCCAGTTGGATCATGCCGCGGGCGCCCAGCGGATCGCTCCATTCGCTGTTGTAGCGAAGCTCGGTGCGCGCCGGGTCGAGGATCTTGTCGGCCTGCGCGCGGTAGGTCTCGGCATTGCGCTTGATCTGCTCCGCCGTCAGCGGCGGCCGCGTGGTGTTGCGCCCCGACGGATCGCCGATCATGGAGGTGAAGTCGCCGATCAGGAAGATCACCTGGTGGCCGAGGTCCTGCAACTGGCGCATCTTGTTCAGCACCACGGTGTGGCCGATATGGATGTCCGGAGCGGTCGGGTCCAGGCCCAGCTTGATGCGCAACGGCACGCCCGTGGCCTCGGAACGGGCGAGCTTCTGTTCCCAGTCTTCCGCGGGAATGAGTTCCTCCGCGCCCCGCAGGCTGACGGCCATCGCTTCCCGCACACGATCGGTCACCGGGAATTTTTTTGTTACAAGCTCTTGATTCATAAGGGGATTTGCGGTCGACCTGGCAGCCCGGGCTGGCTATACTGCGGCTCGTTTTGTGGCTGTCGATTCTAGATGCGGCAGTCTTTCCTGCCCTCACGCCATCGGCGCACCACGCGTCATCGTGCAGGGCGAAACCCCGCAGGCTCGTAGGACGAGACCGGCAGGGCGACACAAGGACAGTGAGTGAAGCAAACTTGGTGGACCCTCGGGGAAGAGCTTGTGTCCCGCGCAGCCCATGCGCTCGAACACCATCCCCGCCAGGTCACCGCGCTGGTTGCAGCCCTGCTGCTCACCGGCGGTGGTGGCGCGTACGCGGTGGCCTCCTTCGCGCCCGACCCGTCCCTGCTGCCCGTGCGCGAGGTGCTCGAGAACGTGCAGCCGCTGCCGCTCGCGGAGCAGGCGGAAGCGCTGGACACGCACCGGTTCAGCCTCTATTCGAACGAACAGGTCCGCCCGAGCGACACGGCCGAATCCCTGCTGTCCCGCCTCGGGGTGAATGACGCCGGAGCCGCCGCCTTCCTGCGGCAGGACCCGCTTGCGCGTGCGCAGGTGCTCGGCGCGGCCGGCCGCTTCGTCAGCGTGGAGGCCACCGACAGCCACGACCTGCTGCGCCTGAAGGCGCGCTGGGCGGTGGACGACCGCACGTTCCAGCGCCTGGTCGTCGAGCGCCAGGCCGATGGCCATTTCAGCAGCCACGTCGAAACGGCGCCGCTGGTCGCATCGCTGCGCATCGGCAGCGGCACCGTCCGCACCACCCTCATGGCCGCCGTCGACGACGCCGGCATCCCCGAAGCGGTCACCAGCCAGCTGGTGGACATCTACTCCAGCGAGATCGACTTCCGCCGCGCGCTGCGCGCGGGCGATCGCTTCTCCGTGGTGTACGAAACCCTCGAAGCCGATGGCGAGCCGATGCGCACGGGCCGCGTGGTGTCGTCGCAGTTCACCAACGCGGGCCGCGTGCTCGAAGCGCTGTGGTACCAGCAACCCGGGCGGCCGGGCGGCTACTTCGACTTCCAGGGCCACAGCCTGGAGCACCAGTTCCTCGCCTGGCCGGTCGCCTTCACGCGCATCAGCAGCAACTTCGCGATGCGCTTCCATCCCCTGCTGCATCGCTGGATCAAGCACGAGGGGACCGACTTCGCCGCGCCCACGGGCACGCCCGTGCGCAGCGTCGGCAGCGGCCGCGTGGAATTCGCCGGCTGGCAGAACGGCTACGGCAACGTCGTCCACGTGGACCACGGCAATGGCGAGTCGAGCGTGTACGCGCACCTGAGCCGCATCGGCGTGCGCGTGCACGAAATGGTCCAGCGCGGCGAGGTGATCGGCAACGTCGGCATGACCGGCTGGGCGACGGGGCCCCACCTGCACTTCGAGTTCCGCGAGAACGGGCAGCTGCGCGATCCGGTGGAAATGGCCCACCAGAGCAAGTCGGTCGAACTCACGCCGCAGGCGCGCGCCGACTTCGACAAGCTGGCGCACACCATGCGCACGCAGCTGGCGCTCTCGGCCAGCAGCAGCCAGGTCGCCAGCCTCCGCTGATGGCGGGGCGCTAGGATGCGCCCCATGGCGGAACTCTTCATCGGCCTGATGTCGGGCACCTCGATGGACGGGGTGGACGGCGTCGTCGCCGATTTCTCTTCCGGTGTACGCGTGCTGCGCCACGCGAGCACGGGCTTCAGCGACGCCTTGCGCGCCGAGCTCATGGCGCTGAACGCGAGCGGTCCCGATGAATTGCACCGCGGCTGGCTCGCGGGCAACGCGCTGATGCGCGTCTATGCCGACGTGGTGCGCCAGTTGCTCGCCGACGCCGGCATCGTGCCCGCGGCGGTCAGCGCGATCGGGGCGCACGGCCAGACCGTGCGGCACCGCCCGCAGCAGTTCGACGGCACGGGCTACACG
The DNA here is from genome assembly GCF_016654015.1 of Ramlibacter ginsenosidimutans. Lineage (GTDB taxonomy): Bacteria > Pseudomonadota > Gammaproteobacteria > Burkholderiales > Burkholderiaceae_C > Ramlibacter > Ramlibacter ginsenosidimutans. Next base: position 443,384 of record NZ_JAEPWM010000001.1, read on the forward strand.
ATCCAGCTGGCGCAGCCCGCGCTGCTGGCGGAGCTCACGGGCATCCGCGTCGTCGCCGACTTCCGCAGCCGCGACGTCGCCGCCGGCGGCCAGGGCGCACCGCTCGCGCCGTTCTTCCACCAGTCCGTGTTCGCCCAACCGGGGGAGACCGTGGGCGTGCTGAACATCGGCGGCATTTCCAACCTCACGGTGCTGCGCGCGGACGGCAGCATGCAGGGCTTCGACTGCGGGCCCGGCAACGCGCTGATGGACGCGTGGTGCGAACAGCACACGGGCCGCCCCTACGACGATAACGGCGCCTGGGCAGCCACGGGCCGCGTGCTGCCCGACCTGCTGGCCTTGCTGCTCGGTGAGCCCTACCTGTCCATGCCGCCGCCCAAGAGCACGGGCCGCGATCTCTTCAACCGCCCCTGGCTCGCCGCTCACCTGCGCGGGTTCGCCGGCGCTGCTGCGGCCGACGTGCAGGCGACGCTCACGGAATTCACCGCGCGCGCGTGCGCCGATGACGTGCACCGTCATGCGGACGCACTGCGCAAGCTGGTGGTATGCGGCGGCGGCGCTCTCAACGGCTTCCTGACGCGCCGGCTGCAGGCGCTGCTGCCCCGGACCCAGGTGGTGTCCAGCGCTGCGGAAGGACTGCCGCCGCTGCAGGTGGAAGCCGCCGCCTTCGCCTGGCTGGCGATGAAGTGCGTGCGGGGCGAAAAGCTGGCGCTGCAAAGCACGACGGGCGCCCGAGGCGCCCGCGTGTTGGGTGGGATCTACCCGGCCTAGACGGTGAAGCTGGAGCCGCAGCCGCAGGTGGTGGTCGCGTTCGGGTTCTTGATCACGAACTGCGCTCCCTGCAGGTCTTCCTTGTAGTCGATCTCGGCGCCGACCAGGTACTGGTAGCTCATCGCGTCGATCAGCAGCGAGACCCCGTTCTTGGTCATGACGGTATCGTCGTCGTTGGCGATCTCGTCGAAGGTGAAGCCGTACTGGAAGCCCGAGCAGCCGCCGCCCTGCACGAACACGCGCAGCTTCAGGTCGGGATTGCCCTCTTCCGCGATCAGGTCGGCGACCTTGGCCGCTGCGCTGTCGGTGAACAGCAGCGGGGCGGGCATCTCGGCGGACACATTTTCGGCAACAGCACTCATGATTCTTCCTCAGGTGGTTCGCGATGGTAGCGCGGCCCGGCCGGGCCGCACCGCTCAGGCGCTCTTTGCCGCCAGCTTCAGTAAGGGCTTTTCGTCCTCGCCGGCGGCGCCGCCGGCCACCAGCGGCTTCAACTGACCGGAGATGGTGGCGCCCTGGTGCATTTCCAGGGCGACGTACGAGACATCGCCCTCGATCTTGGCCTTGGGCTGCAGTTCCAGCAGTTCGCGGGCATGGACCGGGCCCCGGACGGTGCCGTTGATGATCACGTGGTCGGCCTGGATCGCGCCCTGGACGACGGAGGCCTCGGAGATCACGAGCAGGCTGCCCGCCTCCTCGAACACGGCCTGGATGTCGCCATAGACCTCGCCGTCGACCCGCAGGCCTTCGGTGAACTTCATGTTGCCTTCGATGCGCGTGCCTTGCGCGATCAGGCTCTTGATGGGGGGTTGTGCCTTCTTGCCGAACATGCGGAACTCCTCAACGAACGATCATTTTCAACGACTTGCCTACAAAGAGACATTCTGGACAGCCCGGCTGGTCGTGCCTTCGACGATGCGCGCCGAGACATTCTTGACCACCACCTCGGGCGGCAGGTCCACCATGCCCTCCAGGCGCCGGTATTGGCGGAACTGCAAGGGCTGGCCCCCACCGGGCAGCGGCATGGTCCAGGGCTTGCCGTCCTGGGTGCCGGAAAAGCTCAGTTCGAGCCGGCCGTGGAATTCGGGAGCGTTCTTCAGGGGCTGGATCACCAGCACCTGCCATTTGAGTTGCGAGCCGCCCAGCATCTCGGCCTGCAGCCCGCGGATCGCCACCGATTCGGTGCCGCTGACCGGCGTGAGCTTCTCGAAGAAGCCGAGGTTCTCGCGCAGGGTCCGGTTCTCCGCTTCCAGCAGGCGCACCTGCGTCGCCAGGCGCTCCTGCGTCGCGCGCTCGACGGTGATGGTGCTGCCGGAGGTGTTCAGGATCGACTGGATGCGGTCCCGCTCGGCCCGGATGCGGGTGAGCTCGTCGCGCAGCTGGCCGACTTCCTCCTTCGCGTGGTCGTCGACACCGGCGAGTTCCTTGCCCTTGTCGAAGGCCCACAGGCTGATCGCGCCGCAGAACCCGAGGACCACGGCGGCCATCGCCCACTGCAGCGGCCAGGGCATTGCGCTGCGAACTTTCATCCTGGGCGCGCTGATGGTCAGTCTTCGCCTGAGCAGCTTGAAACGCATGGATGAGGATGCTGCCCAAAGCGCGACAGCGCAGCAAGTCCTATGTTGTGTTGCTTCGTGTCGGATAACACGCCGCGACCGTCGTGGCGCCGGGCGCGAATCGAGGGTGCGTGCGCCAAAGAAAAAGCCCGGCGACAGCCGGGCTCCTGGAGGCGATGACCGAAACGCGGCAGGCCGGTTTCGGTGATAGCGCTCAGCGCTTGGAGAACTGCTTGCGGCGGCGAGCGGAGTGCAGGCCGACCTTCTTGCGTTCCACTTCGCGCGCGTCGCGGGTCACGAAGCCGGCTGCGGACAGCTGGGGCTTGAGGGCCGCGTCGTAGTCGATCAGGGCGCGGGTGATGCCGTGGCGCACCGCGCCGGCCTGGCCGGATTCGCCACCGCCGTGCACGTTGCACTGGATGTCGAACGCTTCGACGTTGCCGGTCAGCACCAGCGGTTGCTTGGCGATCATGATCGAGGTCTCGCGGCCGAAGAACTCCTGGATGTCCTTGCCGTTGACCGTGATCTTGCCGGAGCCCTTCTTCAGGAAAACACGGGCCACGCTGCTCTTGCGGCGGCCAGTGCCGTTGTTCCATTCACCGATCATGCTCAGATCTCCAGGGGCTTCGGTTGCTGGGCGGTATGCGGGTGCTCGGCACCACCGTACACCTTCAGCTTCTTGATCATGGCGTAGCCCAGCGGGCCCTTGGGCAGCATGCCCTTCACGGCCTTCTCCAGCGCGCGGCCGGGATGCTTGGCCTGCATTTCCTTGAAGGTCTGCTGGCGGATGCCGCCGGGGTAGCCGGTGTGCCGGTAGTAGACCTTGTCGGTCTCCTTGGCGCCGGTGACGCGCAGCTTGGCTGCGTTGATGACGACGATGAAGTCGCCGGTATCGACGTGAGGCGTGTAAATGGCCTTGTGCTTGCCGCGCAGTCGGAGGGCAGCTTCGCTGGCTACCCGGCCGAGCACCTTGTCGGTGGCGTCAATCACAAACCACTCGTGCTTCACGTCAGCGGGCTTGGCGCTGACAGTGGTGGTCATAAAGACTCTCGAGTACGGTTTGGCGGGCCCTTTTCCACGGTCGGTTTCCCTCTGGCGGGGATCTCTTAGGTGGTTGCTTGTCTTCGCCGCGGGGCCCAGGAAGCGCTGCGAAGCCCGCCATTATACGAAAAACGGCTGATGGGTCGCTGGGGTCGAAAACCGGAGACTCCAAACCCAACAACCGGACGCAGAGGACGCAGAAGTTTCGCAGAGGACGCAAAAGGAAGCCCATTCTTGAAAGGGACCCCATCCTTTAATGGAAGTCCTTTTGCGACTTCTGCGAATCCTTTGCGTCCTCTGCGTCCGGTTGTTGGGTTTGAAGGCTCGCCCTCGCCCACGGCCGCCCGAAGTACCATCGACGCATGTTCAGCTACCGCCACGGCTTCCATGCCGGCAACCATGCCGACGTCCTCAAGCACATGGTGCTGATCGCGGTCCTGCGGCACCTCACGGCGAAGCCGACGGCCATCAGCGTGGTGGACACGCATGCGGGCGCCGGGTTGTACCGCCTCGACAGCGACTTCGCCGGGACCTCCGGCGAGGCGCAGGACGGTGTCCTCAAGCTGCTCGCCAGCCCGCTCGCGGCCGAACCGCCGCCGCTGGTGGCCGATTACCTGCAGTTGCTCGCCAGCTTCAATCCGTCGGGCAAGACCCGCATCTATCCCGGCTCGCCCTTCGTGACCGAGACGCTGCTGCGGCAGGAGGCGCGCGACCGGCTCTGGCTGTTCGAGCTGCACCCGACAGACAGCAAGGCACTCGTCGGCCATGTCGACCAGCTGGAACACAAGCGCCACATCGTGATCAAGCGCGAGGACGGCTTCGAGGGCCTGCGCGCGCTGCTGCCGCCGCCGTCGCGCCGCGGCCTCGTGCTGATCGACCCCAGCTACGAGATCAAGACCGACTACCAGCGCGTCGCCGCCTGCCTGCAGGAGTCGCTGAAGAAGTTCGCGACGGGCAGCTACATGGTGTGGTATCCGGTGATCCCGCGGCCCGAGGCGCACGAACTGCCGCGCCGGCTGAAGACGCTCGCCAACCAGGCCGGCAAGCCCTGGCTGCATGCGGTGCTGAACATCGGCCAGTCCCCGGAGCGCGCGAACACCCACACGCCGGGCGAGGACGCGCCGCGTCCCGGCCTGACGGCCAGCGGCGTGTTCCTGGTGAACCCGCCGCACACGCTCAAGGCAGCCTTGCAGCAGGCGCTGCCGCCCCTGCTGGAGGTGCTCGGACGCGGCCGCGGCCAGTCGCAGCTGGTCGAGGGGTCTTAAGGCAGGCAGCCGGCGCGGATCGCGGCACGCAGCGCGAATGGCAGAGCAAGGCCGGCGCCACCAAGCTGTCACAAAGGCGCACCTCCAATCCACACCGCGGCCGGCGGCGCGGCGGGACAATCTTCTGCATGGACATCGTGGAATCGCCGCCTGCACTGGCCGACGCCCTGGGCGGGACGCCGACGCTGCGGCCGCTCGCGAACAGCAGCTTCTGCGACACCTGGGAAGCGCGCCAGGGCGGACTGCGTCTGTTCGTGAAGAGCGCGCCTCGCGCGGGCGCGGCGCAGCTGCGCGCCGAGGCGGACGGCTTGCGCGCGCTCGGCGCCGCCGGTTGCATCCGCGTGCCGGCCGTGCATGCGCTGGTGGACCTCGATGGCGGCGGAGCGGCGCTCGCGCTGGAGTGGCTGGACTTCGCCTCGCCCGACGCCGGCTTCGGTGCGCGCTTCGGCGCGGCGCTGGCGGCCCTGCACGCGCAGCCCTGCCCGCTGGAGCCCGCGAGCTTCGGCTGGCGCGGCGACAACTACCTCGGTGCCACGCCCCAGCGCAACACGCCGCTGCAGCCCGCTGGCCGTTCGGGCTGGCTCGCCTTCTTCGGCCGCTCGCGTCTCGCTGCCATGCGTGACCGGCTGCCCGCCAACGCGAGCGACCTGCGCGACGCGGTCGACGCGGTGGCCGAACGCCTGCCGGAACTGCTGGCCGAGGGCGACCCGCCGCGGCCCGCGCTGATCCACGGCGATCTCTGGCAAGGCAACTGGGACATGCTCGCGGACGGCTCGCCCGTCATCTTCGATCCCGCCGTGTCCTGCTCCGACCCGCAGGCGGAGATCGCCATGATGGAGTTGTTCGGCAGCCCGCCCGAGGGCTTTCGTGCGGCCTACGAGCAAGGCGGCGGCAGCTGGCCCACGCCGCGGCGGATGCGGCTGTACCAGCTCTACCACCTGCTGAACCACGTGGTCCTGTTCGGGGGTGGTTATGCAGCGCAGGCCCTGCGCTGCGCGCAGTCGCTGGCCTGACGCGCGCAGGGGCCGCGCGGTTTCGGGCATCATGGTGCGCATGCAAGGAGCCAAGATGGAGCACCCCGATCCCGACACCCCGGCCGCAACGGCCGAACCCCGCAACGCCTTCCTCGAGGAGAAGGCCTTCAAGTCGCGCACCGTGCTGCTGTTCGGCGCGATCAGCGACCAGTCCGCCAGCGACATCGCGCGGCGCCTCATCGCGCTCGACGCCGAGTCGGCCGCGCCCATCGACATGATCGTCAGCTCGCCTGGCGGCCACCTCGAGTCGGGCGATGCGATCCACGACATGATCCGCTTCATCGCCGCGCCGGTGCACATGATCGGCACCGGCTGGGTGGGCAGCGCCGCGACCCACCTCTACCTGTCGGTGCCGAGGGAGCGGCGTTTCTGCACGCCCAACACCCGCTTCCTGATCCACCAGCCTTCCGGCGGCGCCGGTGGCCCGGCCAGCGACATCGCGATCCACGCGCAGGAAATCATCAAGGCGCGCGAGCGCATCGCGCAGACGATCGCGCGAGAGACGGGCCGGCCGCTGGACGGCGTGCTGGAAGACATCGAGCGGGACCGCTGGCTGTCGGCCGAGGAAGCGATCGAGTACGGCCTCGTCGGCCGGATCATCCAGCACAAGAGCGACATCAAGCGCTAGTCATTCACTTCCAAAAGTCGCAAGCGACTTTTGAAGCGGCCTGATCAGTGCGAGGAAGCCCGGCGAAGCCGGTTCTTCCTCGCAAGTGGGACGGCGCTGCATGCTATTCTGCGCCGTCCACGTGCCCCGGTGGTGACGCCACATTCGGGAGCGGTGGGCGTCCAGGCGCATTGCTGGGGTTCGCTGCGCTCACCGCCAGCCTACGAATCCTGGCGATGCGCCCCCTTGTAGGCTGGCGGTGAGCCGCAGGCGAACCCCAGCTGCCTTCAACACCGCCCCAGCGCCTCGCACAGCGCCAGCGTTGCCGCCGACTGGTTCATGGTGTAGAAGTGCAGCCCCGGCGCGCCGCCGCGTTCGAGGCGCTGGCACAGGTCGCCGACGACTTCCTGGCCGAAGGCCTTGATCGACTGCGTGTCGTCGCCGAAGCTCTGCAGGCGCAGCCGGATCCAGCGCGGAATTTCGGCGCCGCTGGCGTCGGAGAAGCGCAGCAGCTGGCTGGAGTTCGTGATCGGCATGATGCCCGGCACGATCGGCACGTCCACACCGTGTTTGCGTACCTCGTCGACGAAGCGGAAATACGAGTCCGCGTTGTAGAAGTACTGCGTGATCGCCGAATCGGCGCCCGCCCGCACCTTGCGCACGAAGGCTTCCACGTCGCTCTGCGGCGTCTTCGCCTGCGGGTGCACTTCCGGGTAGCAGGCCACTTCGATGCGGAAGGCCTGGCCGGTTTCGGCGCGAATGAATTCCACGAGCTCGCTCGCGTACTGGAACTCGCCGCCGCTGCCGTAGCCGCTGGGCAGGTCGCCGCGCAGCGCGACGAGGCGCTTCACGCCCATCGCCTTCAGCTGCGCGAGCTGGTCCCGCACCCGGCTGCGCGTGGCGCCGATGCAGGAGAAATGGCTGGCCGCCTCCCGGCCTTCGCCGAGGATCTCGGCGACGGTGGCGAAGGTGCCGGCGTGCGTGGAGCCGCCGGCGCCGTACGTGACCGAGCAGAACTCGGGCTGCAGCGCATAGAGCTGCTGGCGCGCGGCGCGCAGCTTCTCGCTGCCTTCCGCCGTCTTGGGCGGGAAGAATTCAAGGCTGATCGGAAGCATCAATGGCTCCTCGGCGTTGCATGGAGGAAGAATTCGCGGTTGCCGTCGCCGCCGGCGATGGGGCTGTCGGTCCAGCCCCGCACTTGCAGGCCAAGCGCCGCGCAGGCATCGCGCAGGCGCTGCTCGACCTGCGCATGCAGCGCCGGGTCGCGCACCAGGCCGCCCTTGCCGATCTGCGCCGGCTGCAGCTCGAACTGCGGCTTGGCGAGCATCAGCAGGTGGCCGTCGGGCTTCAGCAGCGGCACCAGCGCCGGCAGCACCAGGGTCAGCGAGATGAACGACAGGTCGCCCGTCACCAGCTCGAACGGGCCGCCGACCTGCTGCGCGGTGACATCACGTGCGTTCAGCTTCTCGATGGCCGTCACGCGCGGATCGCGCCGCAAGCGCTCGTGCAGCTGGCCGTGGCCGACGTCGATGCCGGTCACGTGCGCCGCCCCGTGTTGCAGCAGGCAGTCCGTGAAGCCGCCGGTGGACTGGCCGACGTCGAGGCAGGTCCAGCCGCGCACATCGAGGCCGCTGTCCCGCAGCGCGCCTTCCAGCTTCAGGCCGCCGCGCGAGACGTAGCGCGACTCCGCCGCATCCAGCAGTTCGAGCTGCGCGGCATCCGGCAGCTCGTCGCCGTTCTTGGCGACGCGCCGCCAGGCCGCGCCGTCGAACCACTGCACGCCGGCGGCGATCAGCCGCTGCGCCTGCGAGCGGGAGGCGGCGAGGCCGCGTTCGACGAGGAGTTGGTCGGCACGCATTTGTCTTGCCCCCTCCCCGGAGGGGAGAGAGAGAAATGCATCAGTACCGGTAGGTGTCGGGCTTGTACGGCCCGTTCTTGTCCACGCCGATGTACGCCGCCTGCTCCTTCGTGAGCTCGGTCAGTTGCGCACCCAGCTTCGACAGCTGCAGGCGCGCGACCTTCTCGTCCAGGTGCTTGGGCAGCACGTACACCTTGCCCGGCTCATAGGCCTTGGGCTTGGTGAACAGCTCGATCTGCGCCAGCGTCTGGTTGGCGAACGATGAGGACATCACGTAGCTGGGATGGCCCGTGCCGCAGCCCAGGTTCACCAGCCGGCCCTTGGCCAGCAGGATGATGCGCTTGCCGTCCGGGAAGATCACGTGGTCGACCTGCGGCTTGATCTCATCCCACTGGCACTTGCTCTCGAGCGACGCGACGTCGATCTCGTTGTCGAAGTGGCCGATGTTGCAGACGATGGCCTGGTCCTTCATCTTCGCCATGTGGGCGTAGGTGATGACGTCGCGATTGCCCGTGCAGGTGACGAAGATGTCGGCCTTGTCGGCGGCGTACTCCATCGTCACCACGCGGTAGCCTTCCATGGCGGCCTGCAGCGCGTTGATGGGGTCGATCTCCGTCACCCAGACCTGTGCCGACAGGGCGCGCAGCGCCTGGGCCGAGCCCTTGCCCACGTCGCCGTAGCCCGCGACCAGGGCGACCTTGCCGGCGATCATCACGTCGGTCGCGCGCTTGATGCCGTCGACCAGCGACTCGCGGCAGCCGTACAGGTTGTCGAACTTGCTCTTGGTGACCGAGTCGTTGACGTTGATCGCGCGGAACTTCAGCAGGCCCTTGTTGGCCATGTCCTGCAGGCGGTGCACGCCGGTCGTGGTCTCTTCGGTCACGCCGATGATCTGCGCCGACTTGCGGCTGTACCAGGTCGGGTCTTCCTTCAGCTTCTTGCGGATGGCCGCGTGCAGGATGCGCTCTTCCTCGGAGGAGTGCGTGTCGATCAGCGACAGGTCCTTCTCGCAGCGCTGGCCCAGGTGCATCAGCAGCGTGGCATCGCCGCCGTCGTCCAGGATCATGTTGGGGCCTTCGCCTTCGCTGCCCTTGGGCCCGAAGTCGAAGATGCGGTGCGTGTAGTCCCAGTACTCTTCCAGCGACTCGCCCTTCTTGGCGAACACGGGCGTGCCGTTGGCGGCGATGGCCGCGGCGGCGTGGTCCTGCGTGGAGAAGATGTTGCACGAGGCCCAGCGGACCTGCGCGCCCAGCGCCTGCAGCGTCTCGATCAGCACCGCGGTCTGGATGGTCATGTGCAGCGAGCCGGTGATGCGCGCGCCCTTGAGCGGCTGCGCCTTGGCGAACTCCTGGCGGATCGCCATCAGGCCGGGCATCTCGGTCTCGGCGATGCGGATTTCCTTGCGGCCCCAGGCGGCAAGGGAAAGGTCGGTGATCGCGCTGTCGGCGCTCGCGCTGGGCTTGAGAACGGCGTTCATGGTGGCTCCGGAACGTGGAAGGTGGAACGACCCACCCTTCCGGAGCTCTCACCCGCGGAAGCGTGGGTGAGCGTCGTTGCATGGATTGCCGAGCCTCGCGTCCGTGGCGGACGCTGCAACGCTCCTCGGTTGGCCGGATTCTAGCGAAAGAACGGGATGTCGGCCGCTGCACGCCCGCCGCGGCCCCACCCGGCACCGGGGAGCCCGGCGTTCAGGTAAAACGCCACCATGCCCACCGGACTCCCCTCCCCACCCATCGAGCCCATGCTCGCGAAGATCGCCGACGCGATCCCGCAGGAGCCCGGCTTCCTGTTCGAGCCCAAGTGGGACGGCTTCCGCGCACTGGTCTTCCGCGGCGCCGAGCAGACCTACCTGCAGAGCCGCGACCTGCGCCCGCTGAACCGCTACTTCCCCGAACTGGAGAAGGCGCTGCACGAGGCGCTGCCGCGCGGCTGCGTGCTCGATGGCGAGATCGTCATCGCCAACGCCCAGGGCCTCGACTTCGACGCGCTGCAGATGCGGCTGCATCCCGCCGCCTCGCGGGTCGCCAGGCTGTCGAAGGAAACGCCGGCGAGCTTCGTCGCCTTCGACCTGCTGGGCGCCGGGGGCAAGTCCACCATGGAACTGCCGCAGGCCGAGCGGCGCGCGCGGCTGGAGCGGCTGCTGGGCAAGGCCCAGCCGCCGCTGCACCTCACGCCCGTGACGCGCGACCGCGCGCAAGCCGAGGAGTGGCTGCAGAACTTTGAAGGCGCGGGCCTCGACGGCGTGGTGGCGAAGCTGGAGTCGGCGACGTACCAGCCAGGCAAGCGCGCGATGCTCAAGATCAAGCACGTGCGCAGCGCCGATTGCGTGGTGGCCGGCTTCCGCTGGTACAAGGAGCGCGACGACGCGGTGGGCTCCCTGCTGCTGGGCCTCTACGACGAGGCCGGCATGCTGCAACACGTGGGCGTGACCTCGTCCTTCACGATGGCCATGCGCGAGGAACTGGCGAAGGAACTGGAACCGCTGCGCAAGAACGCGCTGGCGGACCATCCCTGGCGCGACTGGGGCGGCGCGCAGGTGGGCGACGCGCAGCGCATGCCGGGCGCGCAGAGCCGCTGGAGCGGCGGCAAGGACCTGAGCTGGGAGCCGCTGCGGCCCGAACGCGTGTGCGAAGTCAAGTACGACCACCTGCAGGGCGACCGCTTCCGCCATGCCGCCGTGTTCCTGCGCTGGCGGCCCGACAAGCCGCCGCAGGACTGCCGCTACGACCAGCTGGAAGTGACCACGCCGTTCGAGCTGGCCAAGGTGTTCGGGGCGGGCCGGGCCTTGTAGGACGGCGTCGGCAGATTGGGCACGAAGCGGTGCGCTGCGCACCGCGCCGGCGGCGCGCGCGCGATGATCTCAGGTTGCATTTGTGGCAATACGGAGAACAGCATGACGCTCTACCGGACGATCTTTCCCATCCCCATCGTCTGCTTCCTCGCTGCCCTGGTCAGCGACATCGGCTACGCATCCAGCGCCAACCTGCAGTACCTGCACTTTTCCGAATGGCTGATCGCCGCCGGCCTGGCCGTCGGGGCGCTCGTCGCGCTGGTGTTGCTGGTCGTCGTCGTCGCGAATTCTGCGATGCGCACACGGCCCGGCTGGATGCACCTGGTGCTGTTCTATGCGGCCCTCGCGGTCGAACTCGTGAACGCGTTGGTGCACACCATCGACGGGTGGACCGCGGTGGTGTGGAACGGGATGATGCTGTCCGTCATCGGCACGATCCTCGCGCTGGCCGCCGCAGCGACCCTGCGCGCCGCACCGCTCGCCTGGACCGGCCACCGGGAGGTGCGGGCATGAAAGCACGCGTCTTCCTCCTCGCGTCCGCCACCTGCCTGCTGCTCGCCGCTTGCGGCAGCCGGCAGGACCTCGACAAGGCAACGCAGTACGGCCCCGACCCGCAGCTGCCCGAGCCTTCGCGCGGCCTGTTGCCGCGCATGCGGGTGCCCAAGGTGATCGGCTGGGCCCAGGGCGAAACGCCGGCGGTGCCGCCAGGCTTTCGCATCGAGGCGATCGCCACCGGGCTGTCGAACCCGCGCAACGTCTACCCGCTTGCGAACGGCGACCTGCTGGTCATCGAGTCCAGGAAGACGGCGAAGGAACCGATCGAGCGTCCGAAGCGCCCGGTGATGGACTGGGTCGAAGCGCGCGCGCACGGCGGCAGCGGCGGCAACCAGCCGAGCAACCGCATCCTCCTGCTGCGCGACACCAACGGCGACGGCAAGCCGGATGCGCAGAGCGTGCTGATCGACCACCTCGACGCTCCCTTCGGCGTGGTGCTCGTCGGCGGCGCGCTCTACGTCGCCGACACCGACGCAATTCTCCGCTTCAACTTCAAGGCGGGAGACAGCGCGGTCGCCGGTCCGCCCACCAAGGTCATCGACCTGCCCGCGGGCCCGATCAACCACCACTGGACCAAGAGCCTGACGGCGAACGCCGACGGCTCGAAGCTCTATGTCGGAGTGGGATCGAACAGCAACGCCATGGAGCGCGGCGTCGAAGCGGAGACCAACCGCGCCGCGATCTGGGAAGTGGATCCGGCCACCGGCGCCTTCTCGGTGTTCGCGCACGGCCTGCGCAACCCGAACGGCCTGACGTTCTACCCGGGCAGCGACGTGCTGTGGGCCGTCGTCAACGAGCGCGACGAACTCGGCCCCAACCTCGTTCCCGACTACATGACCTCGGTGAAGCGGGGCGCGTTCTACGGCTGGCCGTACAGCTACTGGGGACAGCACGAGGACCTGCGCGTGCGGCCGCAGCAGCCGGCGCTCGTCAAGGCCGCCATCAAGCCGGACTACGGGCTGAGCTCGCACGTCGCGCCGCTGGGCCTCGCGTTCTACACCGGCACCTCGTTTCCGGCGCAGTACCGAGGCGGCGCCTTCGTGGGCGAGCACGGCAGCTGGAACCGTCCGGAGCTGAACGGCTACAAGGTCGTCTTCATCCGCTTCGAGAACGGCCGCCCGGTGGGCCAGCCGCTGGACTTCATCACCGGATTCGTGAAGGACGGCCAGGCGCGCGGGCGCCCGGTGGGCGTCGCCGTGGACCGGACCGGCGCGCTCATCGTCGCCGACGACGTCGGCAATACCGTCTGGCGAGTGACCCCTGCGAGCCCCTGACGCCGGTCTGGGCCTACGATGCGGGGATGGCTGACGTCACCCCGCTCACCACCCAGTGCTGCATCGCCGGCGGCGGCCCCGCCGGCCTGATGCTCGGCTTCCTGCTCGCCCGCGCGGGCGTGGACGTGATCGTGCTGGAGAAGCACAAGGACTTCCTGCGCGACTTCCGCGGCGACACGATCCATCCTTCCACGCTGACCATCCTGCAGGACCTGGGCCTGCTCGAGGAATTCCTGAAGCTGCCGCACGACGAGATCAGCGAGCTCAGCGGCGACGTGTACGGCACCGTGGTCACGCTTGCGGACTTCCGCCACGTGCCGGCGCCGCGGCCCTTCCTGGTGCTGGTGCCGCAATGGGACTTCCTGGACTTCATCGCCGACCACGCGCGCAGGCTGCCGCGCTTCCACCTGCTGATGGAGACCAAGGCGGAACGCGTCGTCGAGGAGAACGGCCGCATCGTCGGCGTCGAAGTGAGCCAGGGCGAGCGCCGCTTTCGCATCGCTTGCGACCTCCTCGTCGCCGCCGACGGCCGCCACACGACCATCCGCGAGAGCGCGGGGCTGCAGGTGAACGACATCGGTGCGCCGATCGACGTGCTGTGGTTCCGCGTGCCGCGCGACGCCGAGCGGCACCCGAGCCGCACGGGCGGCATCCTGCGCCCCGGCGCGATGCTGGTGATGCTCGATCGCAGCAGCTACTGGCAATGCGCTTTCGTGATCCCGAAAGGCTCCATGGACAAGCTGCAGGCCGAAGGGCTGCAGCGTTTCCGCGAACGCATCGCCGCCGTCGCCCCCTTCCTCACGCCGGAACTCCAGGCGCTCGCGAGCTGGGACGACATCAAGCTGCTGGGCGTGCAGATCACCGACCTGCCGCACTGGTCGCGCCCGGGCCTGCTGTGCATCGGCGATGCGGCGCATGCGATGTCGCCGGTGGGCGGCGTGGGCATCAACCTGGCGATCCAGGATGCCGTCGCCGCCGCCAACCTGCTGGCCGACCCGCTGCGCGAGGGTCGCCTCACCACCCACGACCTCGAGCGCGTGCAGAAGCGGCGCCGCTGGGCCGCTCGCGTGACCCAGCGTGCGCAAGTCGCCGTGCAGGACGAAGTGCTCTCGCCGGTGCTCGCGCGCCAGGATGCGCCGCAGGCGCCGCCCCTGGCCGTGCGGATGCTGCAGCGCTTTCCGCGGCTGCGCCGCCTTCCCGCGCGGCTGGTGGGCATCGGCGTGCGGCCGGAGCGCGTCGAGACCGGCCCCGCGCACGGATGATGGCCTCGCTGCTGCGCGAAGACGAAGTCGAATTCAGCGCCATGCGCGCCCAGGGACCGGGCGGGCAGAACGTCAACAAGGTGTCCAGCGCGGTGCACCTGCGCTTCGACATCCGCGCGTCCTCGCTGCCGGCGCACGTGAAGGAGAAGCTGCTCGCGCTGCCGGGCCGGCGCGTGACCAAGGACGGCGTGCTCGTGCTCAAGGCGCAGACGGCCCGCAGCCAGGACCAGAACAAGGCGCTGGCGCTGGAACGCCTGGAGGAGATCGTGGCGGAAGCCGCGCACGTGGAGACCGTGCGCAGGCCAACGAAGCCGACTTACGGCTCGAAGCAGCGGCGACTGAAGGAGAAGTCGGTGCGCGCCCAGGTGAAGGCCAATCGCGGCCGGGTCGAGGACTGAAGGCAGCCGTCCTCAGGACGGCTTGTCGGTCTTGGTTTTCGGCCGCAGGCGCGCGGGCACGTGTTCGAGATTGATGCGGACGCGGTAGGACAGCGAAGAGCTGCCCCGCATGCGATCGACCAGCACGTCGGCGGGCTCCAGGTGCGCAGCAGCCTTGGGATGCTTTGCTTTCCAGGCATCGGCGGCGGCGATGGCCTCGGCTTCCCGCTGCGTGTGCGCGATCTCGATCAGCGGCTTCTTCACCCGGCTCGCCGTCGACGGCGGCGCGCGGCGCGGCTCGTCCGCACCCTTGCGGTAGTGCGGCGGCCAGGGCGCGTCGCCCTGCCCTTCGGCCTCGTGGCGGCGCGACAGTTCCAGCAGCGGCTCCAGCGAACAGGGCTTGGCATCGATCTCCGCGTGCGGATCGCCGATGCGGGCGAAGCGCGACGGCATCGTGTGCAGCGTGAAGTCCGCAGGGTTGCACTGCGCCAGCTCGCGCCAATGCAGCGGGGCGGACACGCGCGCATCGGGCTTCGGGCGCACCGAGTAAGCCGAGGCGACGGTGCGGTCCTTCGCGTTCTGGTTGTAGTCGACGAAGACGCCCTGCCGCTCCTCCTTCCACCACTTGCTGGTGGCGAGACCCGGTGCGCGTCGTTCCACTTCGCGCGCCAGCGCCAGCGCCGCGCGCCGCACCTCGTCGAAGGTCCAGCGCGGCTGGATGCGCACCAGCACGTGCAGGCCGCGCGAGCCCGAGGTCTTGGGCCAGCCCTTCAGGCCCAGTTCGGTCAGCAGTTCGTGCACCACTCCGGCGACCTGCACGATCTGCGGCCACTCGACGCCGGGCACCGGGTCCAGGTCCACCCGAAGCTCGTCGGGATGGTCCAGGTCTTCCGCGCGCACCGGATGCGGGTGCAGCTCCAGGCAGGCGAGATTGGCCATCCAGGCCAGGTCCGCGGCGTGGCGCGGCACCACTTCCTCGGCGCTGCGTCCCGAGGGGAAACGGATCTCCGCCACCTCCAGCCAGTCCGGCCGCTTCGCCGGTGCGCGCTTCTGGAAGAAGAACTCGTCCGCGATCCCGTTCGGGTAGCGCACCAGGACGCAGGGCCGGCCGCCCGCGCCGCGCAGCGCCCCGTCCGCGACCGCCAGGTAATAGTTCACGAGGTCCAGCTTGCGCACACCCGCCTCCGGGATCAGCAGCTTGTCCGGGTGCGTCACCAGCACCTTGCGGCCGCCAATCTCCAGCGTCACCTCGTCCTTTGCCTGCGCCATGGGAACAAAGTACACCGGCGTGGGACAATACGGGGTCAGACACGGCCGTGCGTGCAGCGCGGCAGTCCTGTCATGGCGGCCATGCTCCAGCATGGCCGCGTGCTTTCCGGAGTCTTCTTTGTCCGCATCGCCCCTGGCCGCCGAAGTCCGGCGCCGCCGCACCTTCGCCATCATCTCCCACCCCGACGCGGGCAAGACCACGTTGACGGAGAAGCTGCTGCTGTTCTCCGGCGCGATCCAGATCGCCGGCGCCGTCAAGGGCCGCAAGGCCTCGCGCCACGCGACCTCGGACTGGATGGAGATCGAGAAGCAGCGCGGCATATCGGTCGCCTCGTCCGTGATGCAGATGCTGTACCGCGACCACGTCATCAACCTGCTGGACACGCCGGGCCACAAGGACTTCTCCGAAGACACCTACCGCGTGCTGACGGCGGTGGACGCGGCGCTGATGGTGATCGACGCGGCCAACGGCGTGGAAGCGCAGACGCGCCGACTGATCGAGGTCTGCCGCCAGCGCGACACGCCCATCATCACCTTCGTCAACAAGATGGACCGCGAGGTGCGCGAGCCGCTCGACATCCTCGACGAGGTCGAGCGCGAGCTGGGCATGCCTTGCGTGCCCATGACGTGGCCGGTCGGCAAGGGCAAGCTGTTCGGCGGCATCATGAACCTGCGCAAGCAGGCGATGACGGTGTTCGAGTCCGGCAGCGAGCGCCGGCCCGAGGAGTTCGACACGCTGCCGCTGGCCGACGCCGCGCAGCTGCGGCAGCGCTTCGGCGTCGAATACGACGCGGCCGCGGAAAGCATGGAGCTGGCCGCCGGCGCCTCGCCGGAATGGGACCATGCGGCCTTCCTCGCGGCAAAGCAGACGCCGGTGTTCTTCGGCTCGGCCGTCAACAATTTCGGCGTGATGGAAGTGCTGGACGCACTGGTGGACCTGGCGCCCGCGCCGCAGCCGCGCAAGAGCACGGCGACGGTGAACCGGCAGCCGGTGGAACGCATCATCGAGCCCGACGACCCGGCTTTCTCCGGCGTCGTGTTCAAGGTGCAGGCCAACATGGATCCCTCGCACCGCGACCGCATCGCCTTCGTGCGCATGGCCTCGGGCAAGTACACGCCCGGCATGAAGCTCAAGGTGCAGCGCACGGCCAAGGAGCTGCGGCCCACCTCCGTCGTCACCTTCCTGTCGCAGCGGCGCGAGGCGGTCGACGAGGCCTATGCCGGCGACATCATCGGATTCACCACGCACGGCGGCGTGCAGCTGGGCGACACCATCACCGACGGCTCCGTCAACCTGCAGTACACGGGCCTGCCCTTCTTCGCGCCGGAGCTGTTCCAGGTGGTGGTGCTGAAGAATCCGCTGCGCACCAAGCAGTTGCAGCAGGGCCTGGCGCAGCTCGGCGAAGAAGGCGCGATCCAGGTGTTCCGTCCGCACGTGGGCGGCCCCATGCTGCTCGGTGCGGTCGGCCAGCTGCAGTTCGAGGTGGTGCAGCACCGGCTGAAGACCGAGTACGACTGCGACGTGCGGCTGGAAAGCTGCCCCTACACGGGCGCCCGTTGGATCACCGCCGACACGCCGGCGGAACTGAAGGCCTTCACGGATGCCTACCCGCAGCGGCTGGCGCTCGACGCCGCCAATGCGCTCGCCTTCCTGTGCACCTCGCCGTACGACGTGCGGCTGGCGCAGGAGCGCTTCCCCAAGATCCACTTCCACCTGCTGCGCGAGCACGCGGGCCTGGCCCTGCAGAACGCCGGCTGATGCGCAGCGGCACGGCTTCGATGCAGCCGCTGGCGTCGTGGCCCGCGGCGGCGCGCGCAGGGCTGGTCGGTGTGCTGACCGACATCGACGACACGCTCACGACCGAGGGCCGCATCACCGGCGATGCCTTGCAGGCGCTCGGCGATCTCGCGCGCGCCGGACTGCACGTGATCCCGATCACGGGCCGACCGGTCGGCTGGAGCGAGCCCTTCGCGCTCGCGTGGCCCGTGGACGGCATCGTGGCGGAGAACGGCGCAGTCGCCCTCGCGCGTACGCCGCCGGCGGGCGCGCTGCGCAAGCTGTACCAGCAGGATGCGGCGGAGCGCGCCGCCAACTGCGTGCGCATGCAGCAGGTGGCGCAACGCATCCTGCGCGAGGTGCCGGGCGCCACGCTGGCGCGCGACAGCGCCGGGCGCGAGACCGACATCGCGATCGACCACTCCGAGTTCGCGCACCTGCCGCCCGAAGCCGTCGCGCAGGTCGTCGCCCTGATGCGGGCCGAAGGCATGAACGCCACCGTCAGCTCGATCCACATCAACGGCTGGTACGGCGCCCACGACAAGCTGGCGGGCGCGCGCTGGGCAGTCCGCGAACTGCTGGGCCGCGATCTCGACGCGGAGCTGGCGCGCTGGGTCTATGTCGGCGACTCGACCAACGACGTGCTGATGTTCCAGCATTTCCCGCACAGCGTGGGCGTCGCGAACATCCGTCGCTTCGAGACGCAGCTCGCGCACAAGCCCGCGTATGTCACCGGCGGCGAGCGGGGCGCGGGTTTCGCGCAGGTGGCACAGGCCATCCTCGCCGCACGGCGCTAGCTGCGTTCAGGCTGCGACCGGCTGCAGCGCAACCGGCCGCTGCTCGGTGCGGCGCGCAAGACGCTCCCAGCACGCGCGCTCGAACGCACTCATGATCCGCCCGTAGGCCGGATGCCAGCGCCAGCCCCACTCGGGGTGGAACTGGAAGCCCCAGCAGAAGCTTTCCTCGTCGTGCCAGCGGAAGGCTTCCACCAGGCCGTCGTCCGCCCTGGCCTCGGCGACGAGTCCCTCGCCCAGCCGGTTCGCGCCCTGCGAGTGCAGCGAGCTGACGGGGAAGCGTCCCATCTGCGTGATGCGCTCCAGCGCGCCGCGCGGCGTGCAGCTGACGAAGTGGCGCTCGACGTACTGCTCCTCGAGGTTCTCGTCCGGATCCTCCCAGTGCTTGTGCATGTCCGGCAGGTCGCGCAGCCACTGGTGCAGGCTGCCGCCCAGGGCGGTGTTGATGTCCTGCGAGCCGCGGCAGAAGCCGATCACGGGAATGCGCCGCGCGATGCCGAGCCGGACCAGCGCATGCGCCAGCTCGTCGCGTTCGGTGTCGTACTGGAACTCGGGGCGGGCCGGCTCCTCGCCCCAGTAGCGCGGATGGACGTTCGTGTCGGACCCGCCCAGCAGGATGCCGTCGACGTTGGCCAGCAATTCCTCGACCCGTTCGAGCGGGGCGCGCGGATAGCACATCGGCTGCAGGCCCATGTTCAGCATGGTGCGCTGGCCGCCTTCGTCCATCACGGTATAGAGCTGCGTGTGGCCCGAGGGGTTGGTGAGCAGGCGGTGGCTGGCCACCACCCAGACGGTCGGAACGCGCAAACTGCCGGTCATCGATCCTCTTCTCTCTGTTGATCGCGGTGGTCGCGGCAGGCCTGCGCAAAGGCCTCCAGCGTCCGCTCGTAAAACGGATGTTGCGCATGGCGCCACTCCGGATGCCACTGCACGCCGTACGCGAAGGCTTTCGCACCCCGCACCCGCACGCCTTCGACGAGTCCGTCCGGTGCATGCGCCTCGGCGACCAGGCCTTCGCCCAGCCGCTTCACGCCCTGGCCGTGCAGCGAGTTCACGCGTGCGCGGGTGCCGCCAGCCCACTCGGCGAAGCAGCTGCCGGGCTCCAGCAGCACGTCATGGCGTTCGGCGAACTGGAGGTCGAGCGCCGCGTCGTGCGGTTCGCGGTGATCCAGCATGCCGGACTCCGCGTGCACGGTCTGGTACAGGCTGCCTCCGAGCGCCACGTTGATTTCCTGCAAGCCGCGGCACACGCCGAACAGCGGCACCGCGGAGGCTATCGCCTGCCGCACGAGGTTCATCGTGAGCTTGTCACGGCGCGGATCGAGCAGGTCGGTCGGCAACGCGGTCGCACCGAAGTGCGTGGCGTCCACGTTCGACGGCGAGCCGGTGAGCAACACACCATCCACCAGCGGCAGCAGGCACGGTATATCGGACGCCTCCGCCATCGGGAACAGCACCGGCTGCAGCCCCAGCTCCGTGACCGCCATGGCGTATCGATCCGCGAGCACGGTGTAGCCGCCCGGATCATCGAGGTCCAGGTTGCGGTGGCAGGCGGGCAGCCACACGAGCGGCTTGTGGGGAGCGTTCGGCATGCGAAGGGTCTCGCTGCCATGGTGCCAAGCCCGCTGCGGCCGCGCTGGCCGCGCAAGCGCTTGAGCGCGTCAGACGCAGCCGACGCCGGGTTCCGTTCAGCCTCAGCCTCAGCCTCAGCCTCAGCCTCAGCCTCAGCCTCAGCCTCAGCCTCAGCCGGCGCGCGAGAGGAAGCCGTCCAGCACGTTGGCGGCGTTGACGCCCACCTCGGCGACCGCGTAGCCGCCCTCGAAGACGAACAGCGTCGGCAGCGCGCTCGCCGCGATGTCCTCGCCCACGCGCAGGTAGTCCGCGCTGCCGAGGCCGAAGCCGGAGATCGGGTCCAGCGCGAAGGTATCGACGCCCAGCGAGACGACCAGCGCGTCGGCCCCGAAGCGCGCGATCGCGTCCAGGGCAACGGCCAGCGTGTCGCGCCAGCGCGCGAAGCCAGTGCCGCGCGGCAGCGGCAGGTTGAGGTTGCAGTCCAGGCCCGCGCCGGCACCGCGTTCGTCCCCGTAGCCCAGGAAGTACGGGTACTCGGTGCGCGGATCGCCATGCACGCTGGCGAAGAACACGTCGCCGCGCTCGTAGAAGATCGTCTGCGTGCCGTTGCCGTGGTGGTAGTCGACGTCCAGCACGGCCACGCGCGCGCAGCCGCCGTCCCGCAAGGCCTGCGCAGCGAGCGCCGCGTTGTTGAGGAAGCAGTAGCCGCCGAAGAAGTCCGGGCCCGCGTGGTGTCCGGGCGGGCGCGTCAGCACGAAGGCGCTGCGCTCGCCGGCGAGCAGGGCGCGCGCTCCACCGACGGCGCACGCGGCGCCCTGCGATGCGGCCGCCCAGGTGCCCGCGGTCAGGGGCGAGCCGGCGTCGAACGAAAACAGGCCCATGCGCGCATGGAAGCTCGCCGGCAGCACGTCGCTGCGGAAGCCGCGGATCGGCCAGTACGAAGGAATGGCATCGCGCTGTGCGTTGGCCGCATCGAGCACCACCCACTCGTCCCAGGCGCCTTCCAGGAAGCGCAGGTAGCGGGGCGCGTGCACGCGTTCCAGCAGGTCGCGCGGAATTTCCGGCGGCTGCGCGATGCGGCCGAGCCCGCGTGCGCGCAGCTCCTGCAGCACATGGTCCACGCGCGCCGGCACTTCCACGCAGGGCACGAGCGCACCGCGGAACATCTCGTGGCGCCCGTGGTGCAAGGCATGGTGCTCGTTGTAGAAAACCTGCATGCGCGCATGCTAAGGCATGCCCGTACCGCCCCCGATCGCAGGAGGCGAGGCGCGCGAGCGCCCGCCGCCTTGCCTCAGGTGCGATCCAGGACCGGCTGCAGCACGCGGCCGGTGTGCGTCGCCAGCCGCACCACCTCTTCGGGCGGCGCGGCGGCGACCACCTTGCCGCCGGCGGAACCGCCGTCCGGACCCAGGTCGATGATCCAGTCGGCTTCGGCGATCACGTCGAGGTCGTGCTCGATCACGACCACGCTGTGCCCGCCATCGACCAGCCGGTGCAGCACGCGGATCAGCTTCTCCACGTCCGCCATGTGCAGGCCCACCGTGGGCTCGTCCAGCACGTAGAGCGTGTGCGGCGCCTTCTGGCCGCGGCGCGTGACGTCGTCGCGCACCTTGGACAGTTCGGTCACCAGCTTGATGCGCTGCGCCTCGCCGCCCGAGAGCGTGGGTGAAGGCTGACCCAGCGTGAGATAGCCCAGGCCGACATCGCGCAGCAGTTGCAGCGGATGGCTGATGTTGGTCATCGCAGCGAAGAACTCCACGGCCTCGTCCACCTCCATCTGCAGCACGTCGCCGATGCTCTTGCCGCGCCAGGTGACCGCCAGCGTCTCCGGATTGAAGCGGGCGCCGTGGCAGGCCTCGCAGGGCACCTTCACGTCCGGCAGGAAGCTCATGCCGATGGTGCGCACGCCCTGGCCTTCGCACGTGGGACAGCGGCCCTCGCCCGTGTTGAAGGAGAAGCGGCCCGGCCCGTAGCCACGGGCGCGTGCCTCCAGCGTGTCCGCGAACAGCTTGCGGATGGTGTCCCAGAAGCCGATGTAGGTGGCCGGGCAGGAGCGCGGCGTCTTGCCGATCGGCGTCTGGTCCACCTCCAGCACGCGGTCGATGGACTCGTAGCCCTCCAGCGACCGGCAGCCGATCCACCTGGGATGCTTGCCCGCCGCATCCGCGTCGCGGCCGGCCTTGGTCGAGCGCTGCTGCACGACCGCCTGCACGTTCGCGAGCAGCACGTCGCGCGCGAGCGTGGATTTGCCCGAGCCGGACACGCCCGTGACCACCACCAGGCGCCTGAGCGGCACGTCCACGTCCACGTCGTCGAGGTTGTGCAGGTCGGCGCCCTTCAGGCGCAGGAAGCCGCCGTTGCCGCTCTGCGCTGCCGGAGGCACCGATGCCGCCGCCAGGCGCGCCAGCAGCGACTTGACCTTCTTGCCCCGGGCCACCGGCTTGGGCGTCTCGAGGAGAGGCACCCCGGGCGGTTCGCGATCGAGCATGGGATCGACGTCGCGGCGCGGCTGCAGCGGATGCTTCATCGCGTGCAGCAGGTAGCGGCCGGTGAGCGACTCCTCGTTGGCACTGATCTCCGCCGCCGTGCCCTGCGCGATCACGCGGCCGCCGCGTTTGCCCGCGCTCGGGCCGATGTCGATGATGTGGTCGGCGCGGCGGATCGTGTCCTCGTCGTGCTCCACCACCACCAGCGTGTTGCCCTTGTCGCCCAGCTTGTGCAGCGCGTCCAGCAGGATCTGGTTGTCGCGCGCATGCAGGCCGATGGTGGGCTCGTCCAGCACGTAGCACACGCCCTGCAGGTTGGAGCCGAGCTGCGCGGCCAGCCGGATGCGCTGCGCCTCGCCGCCCGAGAGCGTCGGCGCGCCGCGGTCCAGCGTGAGGTAGTTCAGTCCCACTTCCTCCAGGAACTCCAGGCGCGACTTGATCTCCGGGATCAGGTCGCGCGCGATGCCCTGCTCGCGCGTGCTCAGCACGTCGCGCACCTGCAGGCTCTCGACCCAGCGGCGCACGTCGCGCACCGACAGCGCGGCGATGTCGGAGATCGGCGCCTTGTCGAACAGCACGGCACGCGCCTGCTTGTTCAGCCGCGTGCCGAGGCAGGAGGGACAGGTCTCGTCGGAAACGTCCTCGACCTCCGTCTCCGCGAAGGTCTGCTCGCGGCCCTTGTCGCCTTCGGCCGTGAGGATCGTGTCGTCGAAGGCCTTGCGCTGTTCGCGCGTGAGCTTCACGCCCGTGCCGACGCAATCCGGGCACCAGCCATGCTTGCTGTTGTACGAGAACAGGCGCGGGTCGAGCTCCGGATAGCTGGTGGCGCACACCGGGCAGGCGCGCAACGTGGAGAACACCTCCAGCTTGCCGATGCCCTGGTGCTTCGCCTCGCCCCGGCTGAAGGCGGTGCGCAGTTCGTCCAGCGGCGCGAGCACGTGCACCACGCCCTTGCCGTGCTCGAGGGCCAGCGTGAGCTTCTCGCGTAGGAGCGCCTCGTTCGCGGGCGTGACGTCCAGGTCGCAGATCGGCAGCTCGATCGTGTGTTCCTTGAAGCGGTCGATGCGCGGAAAGCCCGTCGTCGGCAGGAAGTTGCCGTCCACACGCAAGTGCGTGTAGCCGCGCGGGCGCGCCCAGTCCGCGAGCTCGGTGTACACGCCCTTGCGGTTCACCACCAGCGGCGCCAGCAGGCCGACGTGCTGGCCACGGTAGCGCTTCATGAGCTGCGCCACGATGCTGTCCGGCGTCTGCGGCCGCACCTCGGCGCCGTCGTTGACGCAGTGCTGGATGCCCAGCTTCACGTACAGCAGGCGCAGGAAGTGCCAGACCTCCGTGGTGGTGCCGACGGTGGACTTGCGCCCGCCGCGCGACAGCCGCTGCTCGATCGCCACCGTCGGCGGAATGCCGTACACCGCATCCACCTCGGGCCGGCCGGCCGGCTGCACGATGGAACGCGCATACGCATTGAGCGACTCGAGATAGCGACGCTGGCCCTCGTTGAACAGGATGTCGAACGCGAGCGTCGACTTGCCCGACCCCGACACGCCCGTGATCACGCTGAACTTGTTGTGCGGGATGTCGACGCTCAGGTTCTTGAGGTTGTGCTCCTTCGCGTTGACGATCTGGATCGCGTTCGGCCGAACCAATTTGGGGTCAGATTCCAATTTCGCCCGCGGTTCCGACGCCATCACGCCCAGCGTGGCGTCGTACTCGCGCAGCGCCTTCGCCGTATGCGAGCTCGGATGCTGCTTCACCTCCTCGGGCGGACCTTCGGCCACCAGCAGCCCGCCGCCGTCGCCGCCTTCCGGGCCCAGGTCGACCAGCCAGTCGGCCGCGCGGATCACGTCGAGGTTGTGCTCGATCACGATCAGCGAATGGCCTGCTTCCAGCAGCTTGCGCAGCGCGCGCATCAGCTTGGCGATGTCGTCGAAGTGCAGGCCCGTCGTCGGCTCGTCGAACAGGAACAGCGTGCCCCGCTTCGCCACGCCTTGCCGGCTGTGCGTCGCCGAGCGCGCCGCCTCGGCGAGGAAGCCCGCGAGCTTCAGCCGCTGCGACTCGCCACCCGACAGGGTCGGCACCGGCTGGCCCAGCTTCACGTATTCCAGGCCCACGTCCACGATCGGCTGCAATGCGCGGATCACGTCGCGGTCGCTCGCGAACAAGGCCGCGGCTTCGCTCACCGTGAGTTCCAGCACGTCGGCCACGTTCAGCACGCGCGGCTCCTTCTCGCCGATGGCGTGCCGCTCGATCGTGACCTCCAGGATCTCCGGGCGGTAGCGCTTGCCGTCGCAGTCCGGGCAGCGCAGGTACACGTCCGACAGGAACTGCATCTCGACGTGCTCGTAGCCCGAGCCGCCGCAGGTGGGGCAGCGGCCGTCGCCCGAGTTGAACGAGAACTTCGACCCGGTGTAGCCGCGCTGCTTCGCCAGCGGCGCGGTCGCGAAGATCTCGCGGATCGGATCCCACGCGCCGACATAGCTCACGGGATTCGAACGCGCCGTCTTGCCGATCGGCGACTGGTCCACGAACACGATGTCGCCGAGGTGGTCGGCGCCGAGCACGCGATCGTGCGCGCCCGGAGTCTCGGTCGCCCGGCCGAAGTGGCGCAGCAGCGCCGGCGCCAGGATGTCCTGCACCAGCGACGACTTGCCCGAACCCGAGACGCCGGTCACCACGACCAGCCGCTGCAACGGGAACTCCACGGACAGGTTCTGCAGGTTGTGCTCGCGCGCGCCTTCCAGCACGAGGCGCGGCGTCGAATCGGTCACCGCGCGCTTGAAGCCCATGCCGACATGCTTGCGCGCACCGAGGTAGGCGCCCGTGAGCGTGTCCGCGTGGCGCAGTTCGTCGACGGTGCCGTCGAAGACGATCTGGCCGCCCTTCTCGCCCGGGCCCGGTCCCATGTCGATGACGCGGTCGGCTGCCATCATCACCGCGGGGTCGTGTTCCACCACCACCAGCGTGTTGCCCGCGTCGCGCAGCCGCTGCATCGCCTGCGTGATGCGGCCCATGTCGCGCGGATGCAGGCCGATGCTGGGTTCGTCCAGCACGAACAGCGTGTTGACCAGCGAGGTGCCCAGCGCGGTCGTGAGGTTGATCCGCTGCACTTCGCCGCCGGACAGCGTGCGGCTCTGGCGGTCGAGCGTCAGGTAGCCGATGCCCACGTCCACCAGGTACTTCAGGCGCGTGTTGATCTCCTCGAACAGCAGCTTCAGCGCCTGCAGTTCGCCGACGCCCGCATGCGCTTCCGCCGCGGGCTCGACGCGGTCGAAGAAGCGACGCAGCCGCTCGATCGGCAGCAGCATCAGGTCGTGCACGGTGAGACCGGGCATGGCCTCGAGCTGTTCACGCGTCCACTGCACGCCGACGGGCATGAAGCGCTTCGCGGGCTCGATCACCGCGTCCGCGTCTTCCTTGCTGCCCAGGCGCCACAGCAGCGCCTCGGTCTTCAGGCGCGCGCCGCCGCAAGTCTCGCAGGGCGTGTAGCTCCGGTACTTGGACAGGAGCACCCGGATGTGCATCTTGTAGGCCTTGCTCTCCAGGTACTCGAAGAAGCGCTTCACGCCGTACCACTGGCGGTTCCAGTTGCCTTCGCGGTAGTTCGGCGCGCCGTGGATCACCCACTCCTTCTGCTCGGGGGTGAGCTTGTACCAGGGCGTGTCGCGCGGGATGCCGGCGGACTCCGCGTACTTCATCATGTCTTCCTGGGACTCGGCCCAGGCCGGCGTCTGGAAGGTCTTCACGGCGCCGGCGCGCAGCGTGAGCTTGTCGTTCGGAAAGACCAGGCCGTAGTCCACGCCGATCACGCGGCCGAAGCCGCGGCACACCTCGCACGCACCGACCGGCGAGTTGAACGAGAACATCGAGGGCATCGGGTCCGCGTAGCGGATGTCGGACTCGGGGCAGTGCAGGCCGGTGGAGAACTTCCACACGTCCTGCTCCCTCCCGCCCTGCGGGGCCACCTCCTGCTCCCTCCCCCCCTGGGGGAGGGCCGGGGTGGGGGCTGAGTCGCCTGCATAGACCGCGAGCCGGCCCGCACCGCGCTTCAACGCGACCTCGATCGCCTCGATGGCGCGCACCTTCTCCACGCCCTGGATGCGGAAGCGGTCCGCGACCACGTCGAGCACCTTGCGCGGGCCCGTCACCGTGGAGACTTCCCGTTCGGCCTGCACGCGCGTGAAGCCGCTCGCCGCGAGCCACTGCTCGATTTCTTCCGGCGTCGTGCTGGCAGGCAGTTCGACCGGGAAGGTCACCACCAGCCGCGGATCGCCTGCGCGCGTGCGC
Organism: Ramlibacter ginsenosidimutans; assembly: GCF_016654015.1. Lineage (GTDB taxonomy): Bacteria > Pseudomonadota > Gammaproteobacteria > Burkholderiales > Burkholderiaceae_C > Ramlibacter > Ramlibacter ginsenosidimutans. The sequence continues at coordinate 469,957 of NZ_JAEPWM010000001.1, forward strand.
TCCATCAACTGCTCGTAGATGGTTTCGGGCGTGTCATGCCGCACCTGCAGCGCGGTCTGCCGGTCGAACAGTTGCGCGGCCCGCGCGAACAGCAGCTTGAGGTGGTCGTTCAGCTCGGTCATCGTGCCCACGGTGGAACGCGAGGAACGGACCGGGTTGGTCTGGTCGATCGCGATCGCGGGCGGCACGCCTTCGACGCGGTCGACGGCGGGCTTGTCCATGCGCTCCAGGAACTGGCGCGCATAGGCGGAGAAGGTCTCGACATAGCGCCGCTGCCCTTCGGCATAGAGCGTGTCGAACACGAGGCTGGACTTGCCCGAGCCGCTGGGGCCGGTGACGACGGTCAGCTCTCCGGTGTGCAGGTCGAGATCGAGATTCTTGAGGTTGTGCTGTCTGGCGCCGCGAATGCGGATCGAACCCTGGGACATGGAGAGAGGCCTTCCGGGAGCAAGGCGGAACATTCTACGGACGGGGTCCGATGCGCGTCGGCCAGCCGGTCCATATCCCTGTCTTACGACGGGCATCGGCGTCGTCCTACAGCCGCAGCCCCGAGGCGCAACCTATGTTGCGGGACCTTTCCCCCCACCGGTCCAGACCATGTCCGCCTGGAGCAGCTGGCTCAGCAGCCGGCCTTTCGAATGGCAGTTCCGCGCCCCACCCGCCGGCGTGGAAAACGTGCGTCACCAGTTGCTGGCTCTGCTGGACGACTGCGAGGGTTTCGAGGTCGACCGCCTGCGCTGGCGCCTGCACATGGCCGAACGCGCGCAGGAACTCTGGTTGCTGCGCGACGCGCTATTCCAGGTGGTCTCCAGCCAGCATTGCCAGTCGCTCGCCATGCAGCGCATGGAAGGCGTTGTGCCGGCGTTCCGGCAAGTGTTGCCGGCGCATCTGGTGGGGCGGGTGTAGCCTGCGCGTTTGGGTTCCCAGCTCGCTGGCGCTACGCTGGATCGCTGGGGTTCGCTTTGCTCACCGCCAGCCTACATGCCGTCGCGATGCGTGGGTGGACCCGTAGGCTGGCGGTGAGCCGCAGGCGAACCCCAGCTCGCGACTAGCTGCGCCGCGTCTGCCCCGCCGGCACGCGCGCGGCCTGATCCCACGCGTCCGTCGCGAACCACTCGCCGCCCTGCAGGTACTCGCGCAGCATCGGCAGCGCATCGAAGCCCCAGAACAACTTGCCATCCACTTCCACGGTCGGGACACCGAACAGCCCGCGCGCGATCGCTTGGTCGGTGTTGGCCTTGAGTTCGGCCTTCACTTCCTCGCCCGCCGGATCGCGCGTCGGTTGCAGTTGCGCGCGCAAGGCGTCCAGGCGCGCGGGGTCGGCCGCATCGGCGCCACCGCGCCAGGCGTGGCGGAACACCGTCTCGGCGACGTAGCGGTTCACCCGGCCATCGCTGCCGCACGCCACCGCGAGGCGCAGCAGGCCCAGCGGATTGAAGGGATGCGCCGCCGGCAGGTCCATGGGAATGCCATGCGCATGCGCGTTCCACAGCACCTGCCGGTAGGTCCAGTCGCGCTTGGGCGCGATCTCCGCCGGACCGAGCTGGCCGTGTTTCTTCAGGAAGGCGGCAAACAGCACGGGCCGGTACTCCACGGCGTAGCTAAGGCCCTCCAGCGAGCGCGGCAGCTCCTCGAAGGCGAGGTAGGCATACGGCGAGATGAAGTCCAGGTAGAAGGTGATCTGCTTCATGCGGGACCGACCCTTTCGACGAGGCAGCGCCAGACCTCGCGCTTCTCTGCGTCCGACATGCCGGACCACGCGGCGATCTCGTCCAGCGTGCGATAGCAACCCACGCACCAGCCCGTGCCCGGGTCGATGGTGCACACGCAGATGCAAGGCGAAGGCACGTAGGCGTCCGGCTCGAGTTCGGCCGCACGGTCGCGGATCAGCTGGGCCGCACCGAGACTCACGGGCGCGCGTCCCCGGCAGGCGCGACCGGCTGCTGCACGACGTCGGCCACCGGCGCACCCGTGAGCTTCTCCAGGTCCTGCGGCCGCAGCTTGAACACGCCATGCGGATGCCCGGCCGCTGCCCAGATCTCGTCGAAGCGGAACAGCTCGCGATCGATCAGCGTCACCGGCGCCTGCGCATGCGCGATGGGCGAGACGCCGCCGATGGAGAAGCCGGTGCGCGCCTTGACGAAGTCCGCATCGGCGCGGCCGGTCTTGCCGACGATCGCATCGACCTTCTTCTCGTCGACGCGGCGGTCGCCCGAGGCGATGACGAGCACGGCGGCGTCATCCGACTTGCGCCGGAAGATGATGCTCTTGGCGATCTGGCCGACCGCGATGCCGAGCGCGTCGGCCGCCTGCTGCGCGGTGCGGGCCGCGTCGTCCAGCATCACCGGCGCGTGCGGATGCCCCGCGTCCTGCAAGGCGCGGGCGACGCGCTGCACGCCCTCGGGCAAGGCACTCAGCTCGGCACCGCACATGCTTCGTTCATCCTCTTGGTCAGCAGCGCGGTGGCGGCGCGCGAATTCGGCTTGCGCTTCAGGTAGTCGCTGATGTACTTGCCGGCGTCGATCAGCTTGTCGAGATCGATGCCGGTCTCGATGCCCATGCCTTGCAGCATGTACACGACGTCTTCGGTCGCGACGTTGCCGGTCGCGCCCTTGGCATAGGGGCAGCCGCCCAGCCCGGCGATCGACGCGTCGTACTGCCAGATGCCCATTTCCAGGCAGGCCAGCGTGTTCGACAAGGCCTGCCCGTAGGTGTCGTGGAAGTGGCCGGAGACGTCATCGAGTGCGTAGTGCTTCAGCGCCGCTTCCATCGCAGCCTGCACCTTGCGCGGCGTGCCCACGCCGATGGTGTCGGCCACGCCGCAGTGCTGCACGCCGATCTGCTTCATCAGCCGCGCGACCAGTTCCACGCCATCGGGGCTCACCTCGCCCTGGTAAGGACAACCGACGGCCACCGAGATCGCGCCGCGCACGTGGATGCCCTTCGCGCGCGCCGCCTCGACCACGGGGGCGAAGCGTTCGATGCTCTCGGCGATGGAGCAGTTGATGTTGCGCTGGCTGAACGCTTCGCTCGCCGCGCCGAACACCACGATCTCGTCCGGCTTCGAAGCGAGCGAAGCCTCGAAGCCCTTCATGTTGGGCACCAGCACGGAATAGCGGACGCCGGGCTGGCGCCGGATCCCCGCCATCACCTCCGCGTTGTCGGCCATCTGCGGCACCCACTTGGGCGACACGAAGCTGGTGACCTCGATCTCCTTCAGGCCGGCGTCCTGCAGCCGGTGGACCAGCTCGATCTTCACCGCTGCCGGCACGGGCTCCTTCTCGTTCTGCAGACCGTCGCGGGGACCGACGTCGACCAGTTTGACTCGATGGGGATAGGCCATGTCTCAGTATCCTTGGTTCCGGTCAACCACGCCGGCGATGGGTTCTCCGGTTTCCAGCGCGCGGATCTTGCGCGCGATCTGGGCGATGCTCTCGTCGCGCAGCGTGCGCGCCGAGGTGTGCGGCGTCACCGTGATCTTCGGATGACGCCAGAACGGATGCCCTGCCGGCAGCGGCTCCGTGCGGAACACGTCCAGCGCCGCCCCGGCCAGGTGGCCCTCGTCGATCAGCTCGAGCAGGTCCTGCTCCACGAGGTGGGCGCCGCGCGCGACGTTGATGACGTAGCCGCCCGGCTGCAGCCGCGCCAGGTTGCGCCGATCCAGGATGTTCTCCGTCTCGGGCGTGAGCGGCAGCAGGTTGACCAGCACGCGGCAACGCGCCAGGAATTCCGGCAGTTGCGCCGCGCCCGCGTAACACTCCACCCCCGCGAACTCGTGCGGCGTGCGGCTCCAGCCGCGCACGGGGAAGTCGAAGGCCTGCAAGGACTGGATCACGCGCCGCCCCAGCACGCCCATGCCCAGCACCCCCACCGGGAAGTCGAGCCGGTTGCGCGGCTTGCGGAAGGCCCAGCGCGCCTGCGCCGCCTCGGCCTCGTACGCGTCGAATTCGCGGAAGTGGCGGATCACCGCGTGGCACACGAACTCCGCCATCTGCACCGACATGCCGGCATCGTCCAGGCGCACGAGCAGCGTGTCCGCCGGAATGCGCAGCTTCAGCAGGGCGTCGACGCCGGCGCCGATGTTGAAGATGCCGCGCAGGCGCGGCTGTTCGTCCAGCAAGGCTTGCGGCGGAGCCCAGACCACCGCGTAATCGGCCTGCGGCGCGCCCGGGCGCCAGGCCTCCACGGTGGCGGCCGGAAGCGCCCTGACGAGCCCGTCGACCCAGGGCTCGTTCTTCATGTCGGTACAACAGACGGTGATGCGCATGGGCTTATTGTGCGGGAGCCTCGCGAAGGACGCCGTCCTCCCCAAGGCGGGCCCGGCGCGAGCGGGCCTTCACGCCTACCGCTGCGGCCTCAGGCCGCGAGCCTCAGCAACTCCGCCCCTTCGGCCACCTGGTCGCCCGGGGCGAAGAGCAGTTCCTGCACCGTCCCGTCGGCGGGCGCGGCGATGGTGTGCTCCATCTTCATCGCTTCCATCACGGCCAACGCCTGCCCCTTCTTCACGGCATCGCCAGGCTTTACCGAGAAGGACACGACCTTGCCGGGCATGGGCGCGGTGAGGCGACCCCCTTCCGAGGCATCGTCGCCGGCATGCGCCAGCAGGTCGATCGACAGGATCTGCGCCGCGCCCGCCGCCGTGAACACGTGGTCGGACTCGCCGAGCGTGTACACCACCGCGCGCACCTGGCGATCGCCGAGGCGCAGCTCGATGGTGTCGCCGTCCGCGCGGAAGGAGAGCGGCTCGACGCGGCCGTTCAAGGCGAGACGCAGCGCGCCATCGTGCAAGGTGACCAGCTCCGCCTTCACGTGCTCGCCGCCGAACTCGAATTCCAGCCGGCGCGTGGCGACGCCGTGCGAGCGCCAGCCATCGCGCCGGCTGAAGGGGTCGGGGCCGGCCAGTACGCGTTCGTCGAGCAGCGTCTTCGCCACCGCGGCAGCGGCCGCGAGCTCCAGGCCGACAGGCTGCTGCTGGAACAGCACGGCGGCCTCGCGCGGGATCAGGGCCGTGTCGAGATCGGCTTGCGCGAACGAACGGCTGCGCACCACGTGGCGCAGGAACTGCACGTTGGTGGCGAGGCCCACGATGTGCGTAGCGGCCAGCGCCTCATCCAGGCGGGCCAGCGCCTCCTCGCGCGTGGCGCCGTGCACGATCAGCTTGGCGATCATGGAGTCGTACCAGGGCGAAATGGCATCGCCTTCGCGCACGCCGTCGTCGATGCGCACCGTGCCGCGCTGGAAGGCCGTGGCCGCCGGCTTGCGGTAGACGTGCAGCGTGCCGGTCGCCGGGAGGAAGTTGTTGTCGGGGTTCTCGGCGCAGATGCGCGCCTCGATCGCATGCCCGTGGATGCGGAGTTCGGACTGCTGCAGCGGCAAGGGTTCGCCCGCGGCCACACGCAGCTGCCATTCCACGAGGTCGAGCCCGGTGATCGCTTCCGTCACGGGGTGCTCCACCTGCAGCCGCGTGTTCATCTCCATGAAGAAGAAGTTCATCTCGCCGTGGCGCTGCTCCACGATGAACTCCACCGTGCCCGCGCCGACGTACTTCACGGCGCGCGCGGCGGCCACGGCGGCCTCGCCCATGCGCTTGCGCAGCGCTTCGGTCATGCCCGGCGCGGGCGCTTCCTCCAGCACCTTCTGGTGGCGGCGCTGCACCGAGCAGTCCCGCTCGAACAGGTACACGCAGTTGCCCTGCGTGTCGCCGAACACCTGGATCTCGATGTGGCGCGGGCGCGTGACGTACTTCTCGACCAGCACCGCCTCGTCGCCGAAGCTGTTGCGTGCCTCGCGCTGGCAGGACGCGAGCGCCGCCGCGAAGTCTTCCGGCCGCTCCACCGCGCGCATGCCCTTGCCGCCGCCGCCGGCACTGGCCTTGATCAGCACCGGGTAGCCGATGCGGTCGGCCTCGCGCTTCAGCAGTTCGGGGTCCTGGTTGGCGCCGTGGTAGCCGGGCACCAGCGGAACGCCGGCCTTTTCCATCAACTGCTTGGATTCGGCTTTCAGGCCCATGGCCTGGATCGCGGACGCCGGCGGCCCGATGAAGACCAGCCCCGCTTCGGCGCACGCAGCGGCGAAGGCCTCGTTCTCGCTCAGGAAGCCATAGCCGGGGTGGATCGCCTCCGCGCCGGTCGCCTTCGCCGCGTCGATGATGCGCTCCCAGCGCAGATAGCTGTCCTTGGGCGCGCTGCCGCCGATGGCCACCGCTTCGTCGCAGGCGTGGACATGCTTGGCGTCGGCGTCCGCGTCGGAGTACACGGCCACGGTCCGGATCGCCATGCGCTTCGCCGTTGCCGCGACGCGGCAAGCAATCTCCCCCCTGTTGGCAATCAGAATCTTCTTGAACATTACCCGAGCTCCCGGGGCAGTGGCCGCCCCTTGAAGAATTCACGCAGCCCGCGCACCACGACGCGCAGGAACTTGACCAGCACCCACAACAGGATCACGGCGAGCACGATGCTCACCACCAGCACGAAGCCGAACGCCACCGGATGCGTCGCGGAAAGCCACAGCAGGAACACGACGAAGCCGTCTTCCGCCAGCGAGACGGCGATGTTGGAGAAGGGCTCAGGCGAGGTGTTCACCGCCGCGCGCGTGGTCATCTTGGCGGCGTGGCTGGTCGCTGCGAGGCTGCCCCCGAGCAAGGCGCCCGCCAAGGTCATCGCGTGGTTGTCGGCGCCCAGCGCAGCGGCGGCGAGCGCTGCGCCGGCCGGGATGCGCACCAGCGTGTGCACCGCGTCCCACATCGAGTCCACGTAGGGAATCTTGTCGGCGAAGAACTCGACGAACAACATGAAGCCGCTCGCGACCAGCACCGCGGGGTGCTGCAGCACCAGCAGGCCCGGCGGCAAGTGGATCCACCCCATCCAGCCCGCGAAGCCGGTGAGGAACACCGCCGCGTAAAGCCGAAAACCGCTGGCCCAGCCGAGTGCGGTCGCCAGGGCGAGCAGCTGCGGCGTGTCGGCGAGGTGGGAGAGTGCTTCCTGCATGGTTCAGCCGTTCAGCAGCCAGTTCGGCTTGCGCTTGCCCAGGAAGGACTGCACGCCCTCCCGTCCCTCGTCGCTGGCCCGGATGTCCGCAATGCCCTCCACCGTGCGCCGCACGAGCCCCGCGGTGATCTCGTGGCCGGCGACGTCGTGCAGCAGCTTCTTGCAGGCCTTGACGGCTTCCGGGCCGGCGTTGACGAGCGCCTGCACGACCTGCACGAGCCGCGCATCGAGCTCGCCGGCCGGCACGACCTCGTGCACGAAGCCGATGCGGTGCGCCTCGGCCGCGTCGAAGCGTTCGGCAGTGAGGAACCAGCGATGCGCCGCCCGCGCCCCCATGGCGCGGATCACGTAAGGGCTGATGGTCGCCGGGATCAGCCCCAGCCTCACCTCGCTCAGGCAGAACTGCGCGGTGTCCGCCGCGAGCGCCATGTCGCACGCTGCGACCAGCCCGGTGCCGCCGGCATAGGTGTCGCCGTGCACGCGCGCGATGGTGGGCTTGGGACAGTGGTAGATCACCTCCAGCATGCGCGCCAGCTTGGACGCGTCCTCGATGTTCTCGTCGCGCGTGTACGTGGCCATGCGCTTCATCCAGTTCAGGTCGGCTCCGGCGCAGAACGCCGGGCCGTTGCCGGCCAGGACAATGCAGCGCACGTCGTCGCGTTGGCCGAGTTCGTGGAAGGCGAGCGTGAGCCGCGTGATCAGTTCGTCGTTGAAGGCATTGCGCACCTCGGGCCGGTCGAGCGTGATCGTCGCGACGGCGGAGTGCACGGACTGCTGCAGCATGGAGGGTCTCCCTTGGCTCGTGGTTTCAATATCGTTTCGCGACTTCTTCCAGCATGACCTCGGTGGCGCCGCCACCGATGGCCAGCACGCGCGCGTCGCGCCACAGGCGCTCCACCGCGGTTTCGCGGATGTAGCCCATGCCGCCGTGGAACTGCTGGCAGGACTGCAGCACCTCGTTCACCAGTTCGCCGGTCAAGGCCTTCAGCATCGAGACGTCCTGCACGATGTCGTGGCCCTGGGTCACGCGCCAGGCGCAGTGGTACATGAAGGTGCGCGCCGCCCGCGTCTTCGCGTCGAGCATGGACAGCCGTTGGCGGATCGCCTGCTGGTCCCACAGCGGACCGCCGAAGGCCTGGCGCTGCCGCACGTAGTCCAGCGTGAGCTTCAGCGCCTGCTGGCAATGGCCGACCGCCATCGCTGCCAGCGCGATGCGCTCGGTCTGGAAGTTCTTCATCACCGAGTAGAAGCCCTTGCCCTCCTCGCCCAGCAGGTGGCCGGCGGGGATGCGCACGTTGTCGAACACGAGCTCCGCGGTGTCGGAGGACAGCCAGCCGGTCTTCTTCAGCGCCCGACCGACACTGAAGCCCGGCGTACCCTTCTCCACGATGAACATCGACACCTCGCGCTTGCCCGGTCCGGTCTTCGCCGCGACGAAGTACAGGTCCGCATGGACACCGTTGGTGATGAACATCTTGGTGCCGTTCAGCACCCAGTGGTCGCCATGGCGCTTCGCGTTCGTGCGGATGCCCGCGACGTCCGAGCCCGCACCGGGCTCGGTGATCGCCACCGCGCAGATCTTCTCGCCCGCGGTCACCTGCCGCAGGTAGCGGTCCTTCTGCGCGGCGCTGCCCGCGTGATGCAGGTGCGGGCCGGCCATGTCGGTGTGGACCAGCACGGTGATGATGAAGCCGCCGAAGGTCGATTGCGACAGCGCCTCGGCGAACACCAGGTTCATCAGTGCATCGGCGCCGCCGCCGCCGTACTCGGGCTCGAACATCAGGCCCAGCAGGCCCGCCGCGCCCATGCGCCGCAGCATCTCGCGGGGCACGAAGCCCTGCTCTTCCCACGCAGCTGCATGCGGCTCGACCTCGCGCGCGAGGAAGCGCGCGACCTGGTCGCGCAGCAGTTCGTGTTCGGGGGTGTCGTAGATGCTGGTGTTCACGGGCTCAGGGTTTCCACACGACGGATCCGTTGACGGCGTACAGCTTGCAGGGGATGCCGGCATTTCGCTGGCAGGCGACCAGGGCGCGCTCGTTCGGGTCGGTCGGCATGCTCGCGTCCTTGGGACTCAGGCTCCACGCGGCCCACCAGTGGCCCTTCTCCGAGATCGCAAAGGCCTTCGGCGTGGGCCGCAGGAGCCACTCGCGGTACTCGGCGCGGCCGCGGTCGGACAGGTAGGGCAGCGCATCGACGTCTTCCACGGCGGCATAGCCGCTGGCGATGAAGCCGGGCTGCGCGCGCGCGACCACGGTGGAGGTCGTCGATACGGTAGCGGGAGCGGCGGGCACCAGCGCGGCGGAGGAGGCGCTCGTGAGCACCGGCCTGGCGGCTGCGGTCTGGGCCTCCCACACGACCTTGTCGTTCACCGCATAGAGCTGGCAAGGTTTCTTCGCCCGGCGTTCGCAAACCACCAGCGCACGCTCCTTCGGGTCGGAAGGAAGCGTCGCATCGGGCGGGCGCGTCCCCCAGATCGAGGCGTAGTGTCCTTCAGGCGAAAGCGCGAAGGCACGCGGCTGCGGCCGCTTCAGCCAGTCGCGGTAAGCCTCGCGCCCGCGTTCGCTCAGGTGCGGCACCACGTCGACTTCCTGCACCGCGGCGAAGCCGCTGGGGGCGGGCTCGTAGCCGCCTGGCGCCGTTCCGCGCGGCAGCGTGAAGGTGGACGTGCGGCCCATCACGACCCGCACCTGCTCCGGATACTCGTAGGCCGCGCCGGAAGTGTGGTCCACCATGGCCCCGATCGCACCTCCGATCAGGATGTTCCCGAACATCGCGGCCCGTACGCCGGATTCCACGGAGACGATGCCTTGGGGCAACGAAACCCGCTCGCAGCGGACCTGCATCGCGTTGTACGAGCGCACGACCGTGGTGTCTCCCGGCGCACGCACGTGCCAGTTGCCCTTGTCGTTGGTCAGGCTGCATTCAGCCCCTTCCACGGCCGCTCCATCGGCCGTGCGTACCTGCACCGCCATCTTCTGCGTGTTGCCGCCGGCCACGGAAGCGCACCCGCTCGCAAGGACTGCGACGGCCACGCCGAAGGCCAGGAACACGACTCTGCGGATCCCTCTCATGACTGCTCCTCCTTTGAAGTTTTCATTCTGGAGGAGCGCCATCACATCCGGAAGACGCCGAACTTCGGCTCGCCGATGGGCGCGTTCATGGCGGCGGACAGGCCCAGGGCCAGCACGCGCCGCGTGTCGGCCGGGTCGATCACGCCGTCGTCCCACAGCCGCGCGCTGGAGTAATAGGGATGCGACTGCCGCCCGAACTGGTCCAGGATCGGCTGCTTGAACGCGGCCTCTTCGTCCGCGCTCCATTGGCCGCCGCGCGACTCGATGCCGTCGCGCTTCACCGTCGCGAGCACGCTGGCCGCCTGCTCCGCGCCCATCACGCAGATGCGGGCGCTGGGCCACATCCACAGGAAGCGCGGCGAGTACGCCCGGCCGCACATGCCGTAGTTGCCCGCGCCGTAGCTCCCGCCGATGATCACGGTGAACTTGGGCACGCTGGCGGTCGCCACGGCGGTGACCATCTTGGCGCCGTGCCGCGCGATGCCTTCGGCTTCGTACTTGCGGCCCACCATGAAGCCGGTGATGTTCTGCAGGAACACCAGCGGCACCTTGCGCTGGCAGCACAGCTCGATGAAGTGCGCACCCTTCTGCGCCGACTCGGAGAACAGGATCCCGTTGTTGGCGACGATGCCCACCGGCATGCCCTCGATGTGCGCGAACCCGCACACCAGCGTGGCGCCGTAGCGCGCCTTGAATTCGTGGAACTCGGACGCATCGACGATGCGCGCGATGATCTCGCGCACGTCGTAGGGCTTGCGCGCGTCGGTGGGAATGATCCCGTACAGCTCCTTGCCGTCGTACTTGGGCGGCTGGGGGGCGCGCAGTTCCACCGGCGGCAGCTTGGGCTTGTGCAGCGTCGCCACGGCGCTGCGGGCGATGGCCAGCGCGTGCGCGTCGTTCATCGCGAGGTGGTCTGCCACCCCGGAGAGCCGCGTGTGCACGTCGCCGCCGCCGAGGTCCTCGGCGCTCACGACTTCGCCGGTCGCCGCCTTCACCAGCGGCGGGCCGCCCAGGAAGATCGTGCCCTGCTCCTTGACGATGATGGTCTCGTCGCTCATCGCGGGGACGTAGGCGCCGCCCGCCGTGCACGAGCCCATCACCACCGCGATCTGCGCGATGCCTTGCGCCGACAGGTTGGCCTGGTTGTAGAAGATGCGGCCGAAGTGCTCGCGGTCCGGGAACACCTCGTCCTGGTTCGGCAGGTTGGCCCCGCCCGAATCGACGAGGTAGATGCAGGGCAGCCGGTTCTGCGCGGCGATCTCCTGGGCGCGCAGGTGCTTCTTCACCGTCATCGGGTAGTAGGTGCCGCCCTTCACCGTCGCGTCGTTGCAGACGATCATGCAGTCGACGCCGCTCACGCGGCCGATGCCGGCGATCATGCCGGCGCAAGGCGCGGCCATCACGCCGTCCTTCTCCAGGTACATGCCGTGCGCAGCCAGCGGCGCGATCTCCAGGAAGGGCGTGCCGGGGTCCAGCAGCATCTGCACGCGCTCGCGCGGCGGCAGCTTGCCGCGGTCCGAATGCTTCTTGCGGGCGGCCTCGCCGCCACCCGCCGCATGCAGCGCCACCTGCGCCTCGAGGTCGTCGACCAGCGCCCGCATGGCGGCCGCATTGGACTGGAACTCGGCGGACCGGGGATTGAGTTGCGTCGAGAGAATGCTCATGCCGTCTTTTCTTCCTGCAGGCCCAGCTCGCTTTTCATCGCTTCGCGGATCCTGAATTTCTGGATCTTGCCGGTCACCGTCATCGGGAACGCTTCGACGAAGCGGATGTGGCGCGGCACCTTGTAATGCGCGATCTGGCCCTGGCAGAAGCCGCGCACCGCTTCCTCGGTGAGGGACTGGCCGGGCTTCACGATGATCCAGGCGCACAGTTCCTCGCCGTACTTGCGGTCCGGCACGCCGACCACCTGCACGTCCTGCACCTGCGGCATGCGGTAGAGGAACTCCTCGATCTCGCGCGGATAGATGTTCTCGCCGCCGCGGATCACCATGTCCTTGATGCGGCCGACGATGTTCACGTAGCCCTCGTCGTCCATGGTGGCGAGGTCGCCGGTGTGCATCCAGCCGTCGCCGTCGATGGCTTCGCGCGTCTTCTCCTCGTCGCCCCAGTAGCCGAGCATCACCGAATAGCCGCGCGTGCACAGCTCTCCGGTTGCTCCCGTCGCGACCGTGGCGCCCGTCTCGGGGTCGGCGATCCTCACCTCCAGGTGCGGCTGCACCTGGCCGACGGTGGACACGCGCTTGGCCAGCGGCGTGTCGGTGCTGCTCTGGCAGCTCACCGGGCTGGTTTCGGTCATGCCGTAGGCGATGGTGACCTGCTCCATGTGCATGTCGCTCACCACGCGCTTCATCACCTCGATCGGGCAGGGGGAGCCGGCCATGATGCCGGTGCGCAGCGTGGCCAGGTCGAACTCGCGGAAGCGCGGATGGTCCAGTTCCGCGATGAACATGGTCGGCACGCCGTGCAGTCCCGTGCAGCGCTCGGCCTGCACGGTCTCCAGCACTGACAGGGCGTCGAAGGCGTCGTTGGGGTAGACGATGGTCGCGCCGTGCGTGAAGCAGGCCAGGTTGCCCAGCACCATGCCGAAGCAGTGGTACAGGGGCACGGGCACGCACAGCCGGTCGGCCGGCGCGAGCTTCATCGCCTCGCCGATGAAGAAGCCGTTGTTCAGGATGTTGCGGTGGGTCAGGGTCGCGCCCTTGGGGAAGCCCGTGGTGCCGCTGGTGAACTGGATGTTGATCGCCTCGCCCGCCTGCAGCGTCGCGGCGATCGCGTCGATGCGCTCGTCGTCCGCACGCCCGCGGGCCATGAGTTCCGAGAAGCGCAGCAGGGGCGCCGGCTCGTCGCGATCGGCGGGCGTGTCGATCCAGACGATGTGGCGCAGGTGCGGCAGCTTCGCCGGTCCCAGCTCGCGCAGCATGCCGAGGTAGTCGCTGCTCTTGAAGCGCGGCATCGTGACCAGCGCCGTGCACGCCACCTTGTTGAGCGCGTACTCCACCTCTGCGGTGCGGTAGGCAGGATTGATGTTCACCAGGATCAGGCCGACCTGCGCGGTCGCGAGCTGCATCAGCACCCACTCGGCGTTGTTGTGCGACCAGATCCCGACGCGGTCGCCCTTGCGCAGGCCCAGTCCCAGCAAGGCACTGGCGAGCTGGCGCGCGGCGCGGTGCAACCCGGCATAGCTGTAGCGCAGTCGCTGGTGCCGGCTCACCAGGGCTTCGTGCTCGCCCTGGCGCGCGGCCATGGCGGCGAAGAAGGCAGGCAGGGTCTGTTCGAGCAACGGCGGTTCGTTGGCACCGCGTGCGTGGGCGACTCGCGGTTGGATGAGCATGGCGGACTCCTGGAGCAGGCGCAGGCCGCCAGCATAGCCCGCCGGCAGCACGCGCGCGGCTCGACAGGTTGCAAATCCTGCCAGCCTCGCCCTACACTTTCGGCCATGGACAGTCGCCCGCCGCGGACCCGCCGGCCCGCCGCTTCGCCGGCCGCCGTCACGCCGATCTCCTTTGCCCACGCGATCATCGCCGCATACCGCCGGCGTGGCCTGCGGCCGGACGCCGCCTTGCGGCTGGCACAGATCACGCCAGCGCTGGCCCGCGATCCGCGGGCGCGCATGACCGCGCGCCAGATGGAGATCCTGTCCGCCGCCGCCATGCAGGAGCTCGACGATGAAGGGCTGGCCGCGTTCAGCCGCCGCCTTCCCTGGGGCAGCTACGGGATGCTGGCGCGCGCCTCTCTGACCGCGCCGGACCTGGAGGTGGCGCTCAAGCGCTGGTGCCGCCACCACGGGCTGCTGACCGACGACGTGCGGCTCGCGCTCGCCGTCGAAGCCGGCGTGGCCGTCGTGGAGATCGAGGAAGTGCGGCCGCTGCCGCCCGAGCTGCGCGAGCTGAGCCTGGCCTTCATCCTGCGCAACATCCATGGCCTGGCCTGCTGGTACGTCGATTCGCGCATTCCCTTGCAGTCGGCTGCGTTCCCCTTCCCCGCGCCGGCGCATGCCGACGCGTATCCGCACATGTTTCCTGGAGCGCTGGCCTTCGGCGCGGCACGCGCGCAGATCCGCTTCGACGCCCGCTACCTGCGCCTGCCCTTGCGGCGCGACGAGAAGGCGCTCACGCAGATGCTGCAACGCGCGCTGTCCATCACCGTGCTGCAGTACCGCCGCGACCGCCTGCTGGTCCCGCAGGTGCGCCAGGCGATGGCCGCGCACCCGGACCGCAGCCACAGCGCCGAGGCGCTCGCGGCGCTGCTGCATGTCTCGGCCCGCACGCTGCACCGCCAGCTGAAGGAGGAAGGCGCGAGCCTGCAGCAGCTGAAGGACGAGGTGCGCCTGGAACGCGCGAAGGACCTGCTCTACCGCACCGCCCGCCCGATCAAGCAGGTCGCGGCCGCCGTGGGATTCCGCAACGAGAAGAGTTTCTCGCGCGCGTTTCGCGCGTGGACGGGCGTCTCGCCGGCCACGTTGCGCGCATCGGAGTGAAGAAGGGACCGCCTTTCGCCTGTCGCTACACTTGCGCGACAACGACGGGCACCCCTTGAAGAAGTTTTTCTACGGCTGGCGCATCTCCTTCGCCGGCGCCGCCATGCAGTTCCTGCTGTCCGCGCTGCTGGTGCAGGCGTTCGGCGCCTATGTCGCCATGCTGTCGGAGCAGAAGGGCTGGAGCAAGACCTCGCTGGCTGCCGGGGCTGCGCTGCAGTCGGTGGAAGGCGCGATCCTCGGGCCGCTGCTGGGGTGGATGGTGGACCGGCTCGGTGCGCGCAAGATGGTCCACGCGGGGGTGCTGCTGATGGCGGCCGGCTTCCTCTGCTTCGGCCAGGTGCAGACGCTTGCCGGCTTCTACGGCGCGGTGCTGGTGCTGGTCGTGGGCGGCAGCCTGTGCGGCTACTTTCCTTTCTCGGTGACCATCGTCCACTGGTTCCAGCGGCGCCGCGCGCGCGCCTTGTCGCTCATGAGCCTCGGGCTCGCGCTGGGCGGCATCGCCGCCCCGCTCGTGGGCTGGGCGATGCAGACCTTCGGCTGGCAGCACATGGCCACCGCCTCCGGCGCGATCTTCCTCGCCGGCGGGCTGGCGCTCGCGCGCATCGTGCGCCGCAATCCGGCGGAGATCGGCGAGACCATGGACGGCCTGCCGCCGGCGCCGCCGGTGCCGCACAGCGCGGACGTCGCGTTCGCGCCGGAGCCCGCATTCACGCCGGCGCAGGCCTTGCGCACGCGCGCGTTCTGGCTGCTCGGGTTCGGCCACGCGCTCGCGCTGCTGGTGGTCACCGCCGTCAACGTGCATGCCATCTCGCACATGAAGGAGGACCTGGGCTTCTCGCTCGCGCAGGCCGGCTTCGTGATCACGTTGATGACGCTGTCGCAGGCCTGCGGCGTCCTGCTCGGCGCTGCGGTGGGCGACCGCTGGAACAAGCGCCACGTCGCTGCGGGCTGCATGCTCGCGCACATGGTGGGCCTGCTGATGCTCACGTACGCCGTGCACCCGCTGATGCTGGGCGCCTTCGCGGTGCTGCACGGCATGGCCTGGGGTTTGCGCGGGCCCTTCATGCAGGCGCTGCGCGCGGACTACTTCGGCCTGCAGTCCATCGGCATGATCCTGGGCCTGTCGGCCATCCTGGTCTCGCTGGGCCAGGTCGCGGGTCCGCTGATCGCCGGCCTGTTCGCCGATGCGCGCGGCAACTACCGCGCCGGCTTCACGCTGCTGGCCCTGCTGGCCGGGTCGGGTTCCGTGCTGTTCCTGCTCGCGCGCAAGCCGGAGCCGGTGCAGCCGGCGGCGCCGTCGGCGGTCAGCCGGCCGGCGTGAGCTCCCCCTGGCCGCCGCCAGGGAACCGGAGCCGTTCAGGGTAACGGGAAGGCCCCCGCCATTCCCTGTTCGCGCCGGGGGGCGCACATTACCATCTGTGCTGTTCCTGGAACCTCGGTGTCCGCCAGCCCCCACCCGCCCACAAACGACCTGCTGCTGAAGGTCACGCCGCCGCGCGTGCCCCGCGGCGCGCTCGTGCGCTCCACGCTGGCCGGCGGGCCCGCGGCGGCGCGCGAGCATCCGGTGCTGCTGGTGCAGGCGCCGGCGGGCTTCGGCAAGACTCTGTTGCTGGCGCAATGGCGGCGCGAGCACCTCGCGCACGGCGCGGCGGTGGCGTGGCTGCTGGCGCAGCCGCAGGACGATCCCGCCCGGTTCGTGCAGGCGCTGGCCCTCGCGGTGCGCGTGGGCGCCGGGCGGCCCACCTTCGGCCATGCGCTGCTGCAGGCCGGCGGCCCGGCCGGGCTGGAAGGCGTGACCGCCTGGCTCGCTGAAGTGGCGCAGAGCGCGCTCAACCTGGTGCTGGTGGTGGACGAGGCCGATCGCCTGCCGACGGACACCCGGCACGCGCTCGCCTACCTGCTGCACAACGCCCCGCCCAACCTGCGCTGCATCGTCGCCGCGCGCACCGATTGCGAGCTGGGCGTGGACGACCTGGTCGCCTACGGCGGCTGCGTGCTGGTGGGCACGGCGCAACTGCGCTTCACGCTGGACGAGACGCTGCAACTCGCGCGCAACCGTTTCGGCGATGCCTTCGATCGCGACGCCGCGGCGCGCCTGCACGAACTCGCCGAAGGCTGGCCACTCGGATTGCAGCTCGCGCTGTCGGTGGGGGCGACCACCGGCGGCCGCACGGAACTGCCGCACATGGCGCTGCATGGCGCCGGCCTGCGGTCCCAACTGCTCGACTACCTGCTCGGCAACCTCGCGCCCACGGACCTCGACTTCCTCACGCGCATCTCGGTGGCCGACCCGCTGCACCCGGACCTGTGCAGCGCCATCGTGCCGGAGGGCGACGCGCCAGAACACCTGCGCCGGCTGCTGCGCGACACGCCGGTGTTCGTCGCCTCGGAACAGTCCGAGTGGCTGCGCCTGCACTCGCTGGCCGCCGAAGCGTTGCGCGAGCGCGTCGCCACCTTGCCCCCGGCGGAGCAGCAGGCGCTGCACGGGCGCGCCTCGGACTGGCTGGCGGAGCACGGACTGCTCGAAGCCGCGGCGCGCCACGCGCTCGCATCGGGCCAGCAGCAGAAAGCCTACGAGCTGGCCGAACGCAGCCTGTACGAGGGCCTGATGACGCGCGGCCGCCAGGGCAGCGTGCTCGACTGGCTGCAGCGGCTGCCGGCCGAGGAAATCGACCGGCGCCCGCGCCTGATGCTCGCAGCCGCCTGGTCGCTGGCGCTGAGCGAACGCAACGACGAGGCGCAGCAGTGGGTCGAGCGCATCCTGTCGCAACCGGCCGTGGACGATTCGCTGCGCTGCGAGTGCGCGCTGATCCTGGGCGGCGCCGCGGTGTTCGCGGACGACCCGGACCGCTTCGCGCTGCTGCACGACCCCTGGGCCGAGGCGCCGCCGCTGGACAACCCGCTGCTGCTGCTGATCCACGCCAACCGCACGGCGTATCGCGCGCTCCTCGATGGCGAGCCGGCACTGGCGCGGCTGCGGCAACAGCAGGCGCCGCGCGGCAACCGCGACGCGCCGCCCTACCTCTCGCGCTGGGGCGACTTCATCATCGCCCTCACCTACCTCTGGGAAGGCCAGGTGCTGCTGGCCGAGCAGTTGCTGCGGCCCGCACTCGCCGAGGCGGAGGCCGACCTGGGCCGGCGCAGCTCCTTCGCCTCCTCGCTCGCGGCCTTGCTCGCCGCCGCGGTGTGGGAGCGCGACCAGCCCGAGGAAGCCGCGGCCCTGCTCGCGTATCGCCTGGACGTGCTGGAACGCAGCGCACTCCCCGAGAGCGTGCTGCTCGGGTTCCGCACCATCGCCCGCATCGCCGCCGCCACCCAGCAGACCGAGCACCGCGCCCTGGAGCTGCTGGGCGCGATGGACGCCGTGGGCATGGCCCGCAAGCTGCCCCGCCTGCGCATCGCCAGCCTCACCGACCAGGTGCGGCTGCATGCGCGCCGCTACCGGACCGAGACCTGCCGCGAGCTGTGCCGCCAGATCGACGCGCTGATGGCGTTGCCCGAGACGCCGCGCGGCCCGCTGTGGCTGCGCAGCGTGAACGGCATGCGCCTGCTCGCGCAGGCCTACACCGCCATCGCCGCGCAGGACTGGCGCGCCGCGGTGCAGCCGCTGGCGGAAGTCGAGGCGCTGGCCCTGCGCACGCGCCAGGGCCGCGTGCGTATCGAGGCGCTGGCCCTGCGCGCCTGGGTGCTGGACCGCTGCGGCGAGAAGTCGCAGGACCTGCTGCGCGAGGCCGTCGGCCTGGCGGAGGCCGCCGGCCTGCGCCGGGTGTTCGCCGATGCGCACCCGGCGCTCGCAGATTGGCTGCGGGCGTCGCAGGCCGGCGCGGCGCGGCCCGCGGCCGAACCGCCCAAGCCGGCCGAGGCGGCGCGCACCTTGCGGCCGGCCAGCCTGCGCGCTCCTCCCAGCATGGCGCTCACGCCGAAGGAGCGCGAGGTGCTGGAACTGCTGGGGCGCAACCTGTCCAACAAGGAGATCGGCCTCGCCATGCAGGTGGGCGAGGAGACGATCAAGTGGCACATGAAGAACCTGTTCGCCAAGCTGGACGCGGGCACGCGCAAGCAGGTCGTCTCGCGCGCCCGCATCCTCGGCCTGCTGGCCGACGCCGCCGCCGGCTGATCCCTTGATCCGCGCACCCCCCCTCTGCAATGGGGGGTGCTGCAAGGCACGGCCTGCCTACCCTTCGGCATTCCTTCAAGGAGAAGCCGAGATGCTCACCCAGGAGACAGGCCGCGCCGCGGCTGCCGCCCCGCTGGCCCCCAGCTACTTGTCCCGTTCCATCCGGGTCGCACCCCTCACCTGCGCCATCGGCGCGGAACTCTCCAACGTGAACCTGGGCGTCGCCTCGCGCGACCCTGGCCTCGTCGCCGAGATCCGGGCACTACTGCTCAAGCACAAGGTCCTGTTCTTCCGCGACCAGGACATCACCCGCGCCGAACACGTCGCCTTCGCCCGCCACTTCGGCGAGCTGGAAGACCACCCGGTCGCCGGCAGCGATCCGGAGCATCCGGGGCTCGTGCGCATCTACAAGTCGCCCGACTCGCCCAACGACCGCTACGAGAACGCTTGGCACACCGACGCCACTTGGCGCGAGCAGCCGCCCTTCGGTTGCGTGCTGCGCTGCGTCGAATGCCCGCCCGTGGGCGGCGACACGATGTGGGCGAACATGGCGCTGGCCTACGAGAAGCTGCCCCAGCAGGTGAAGGACCAGATCGCCGGGCTGCGCGCGCGGCACAGCATCGAGGCCAGCTTCGGCGCCGCGATGCCGGTCGAGAAGCGCCTGGCCCTGCACGCGCAGTTCCCGGACGCCGAGCACCCGGTGGTGCGCACGCATCCCGAGACCGGCGAAAAGATCCTGTTCGTCAACGCCTTCACGACGCACTTCACCAACTTCCACACCGCGGCCAACGTGCGCTATGGCCAGGACTACTCGCATGGCGGGTCGGACCTGCTGCGCTATCTGATCTCGCAGGCATTCATCCCCGAGTACCAGGTGCGCTTCCGCTGGCAGCCGAACTCGATGGCCATGTGGGACAACCGGTCCACGCAGCACTACGCCGTCATGGACTACCCGCCCTGCCACCGAAAGATGGAGCGCGCCGGGATCGTCGGCGATCTCCCGTTCTGAATTCCATACCGACCCAGGACCCCCACCATGAACTTCCTCGACGGCTCCCTCTTCCCCGAAAACCAGGACAAGCTGGTCATCACCGCGGCGCCCTACGGCCCCGAGTGGATTCCCTCGGACTTCCCCGAGGACATCCCCGTCACCATGGACGCCCAGATCCAGAAGGCGGTCGACTGCTACAACGCCGGCGCCACCGTGCTGCACCTGCACGTGCGCGAGCTGGACGGCAAGGGCTCCAAGAAGCTGTCCAAGTTCAACGAGCTGATCGCGGGCGTGCGCAAGGCCGTGCCGGACATGATCATCCAGGTGGGCGGCTCGATCTCCTTCGCGCCCGAGAACGACGGCGCGGCGGCCAAGTGGCTGTCCGACGACACGCGCCACATGCTGGCCGAGCTCGACCCGAAGCCGGACCAGGTGACCGTGACGGTGAACACCTCGCAGATGAACGTCACCGAGCAGATGGAGTCCGAGGACATCGCCGGCACGTCGATGGCGGAGGCGGAGAACTTCCGCGCCTACTCCAACATGGTCGTGCCCTCCACACCGAGCTTCTTCGAAGAGCACGTGCGCCGCCTGACGAAGGCCGGCATCCAGAGCGCCTTCCAGTTCTACAACATCAACAGCTTCGAGACGGTCGAGCGCCTGATGCGCCGCGGCGTCTACAAGGGCCCGCTGGTGTGCAACTGGGTCGCCATCGGCGGCGGCATGGATCAGCCGACCATCTACAGCCTGGCCAACTTCCTGCGCGCCATCCCGGACGGCACCATGCTCACGGTGGAAAGCAGCATGCGCAACGTGCTGCCGATCAACATGATGGGCATCGCGATGGGCCTGCACGTGCGCTGCGGCATCGAGGACAACCTCTGGAACCAGTCGCGCACCGCGAAGATGTCCACGGTCAAGCAGATCGAGCAGCTGGTGCGCATCTCGCGCGAGTTCGGCCGCGAGATCGCCACCGGCAAGGAAGCGCGCAAGATCTGCAAGGTCGGCGTGTTCTACGAGACGGTGGAAGAGTCGCTGGCCGCCAACGGCTTCGCGCCCAACCCCAAGGGTCGCCAGCAAGGCTTCCTGCGCAAGGCGGCCTGAGCATGGCTGCGAGCGCTACCGTCCTGATCGTCCCCGGCCTGCGGGACCACGTGCCCCAGCACTGGCAGACGCTGCTCGCGGCGCAGCTGCCGCGCGTGGCGAGCGTGGCGCCCATGGGCCGCGAAGACCTGGACTGCCGCGCGCGAGTTGATGCGATCGAAGCCGCCGCGCAGCGCATCGAGGGTCCGCTGATCCTCGTCGCGCACAGCGGCGGCTGCATCATGGTGGCGCACTGGGCGCAGCAGACGAAGCGCCCCGTGCTCGGCGCGCTGCTCGCCACGCCGCCGGACTTCGAGAAACCGATGCCGGAAGGCTATCCGGCCATCGAGGCGCTGACTCTCGGCGGCTGGCTGCCCGTGCCGCGCCAGCCCCTGCCCTTCCCGAGCATCGTCGCGGTGAGCCGCAACGACCCGTTGGGCGGCTTCGTGCGGGTGTGCGCGCTGGCCTACGACTGGGGCAGCAAGGTCGTCGACATCGGCGAGGCCGGCCACCTGAATCCCGCCTCGGGCTACGGCCCGTGGCCCCTGGCACACGCCTTCATCGAGCAGCTCGCGCAGGCGGCCACCGTCCGCGCCTGAGCCGCCCCTTCCCTTTTCCAGGAGAACCGCCATGGCACGTGCCATCCATTTCCACCAGACCGGCGGACCCGAGGTCCTGCGCCTCGAACAGGTCGAGGCCGGCGAGCCGGGTCCCGGCCAGGCGCGCGTGCGCCACACCTACATCGCAGTCAACTTCATCGACATCTACTTCCGCACCGGCCGTTATCCGCTGGCCCTGCCGAACGGGCTGGGCTCGGACGCGGTGGGCGTGGTGGAGGCGGTGGGGCCCGGCGTCACCGAGGTCAAGCCCGGTGACCGCGTCGGCTACCTGCTGGGCCCGCAGGGTGCGTACTCGGACGTGCGCGTGATGCCCGCCGAAGTGCTGATCCCGCTGCCCGACGGCGTGAGCGACGCGACGGCGTCCACGCTGATGATGAAGGGCATGACGGCGCAGTACCTGTTCCGCCAGGTCTATCCGCTCAAGGGCGGCGAAACCATCCTGTACCACGCCGCCGCGGGCGGTGTCGGCCTGATCGCCTGCCAGTGGGCCAAGGCGCTCGGCGTGCGCATGATTGGCACGGTCAGCACGGACGAGAAGGCGGAGATCGCCCGGGCCGCCGGCTGCGCCGAAGTGATCGTGACCTCGCGCGAGGACATCGCCAAGCGCGTGCGCGAGCTCACCGACGGCCAAGGCGTGCCGGTGGTCTACGACTCGGTGGGCAAGGACACGCTGATGGCGTCCCTGGACAGCCTGGCCGTGCGCGGCCACTTCGTGAGCAACGGCACGAGCTCCGGCCCGGTCGTGATCGACACGACGCTTCTGGCCGTGAAGGGCTCCATCTGGATGACGCGACCGGCGATGATCCACTACGCCACCCCGCGCCCCAGGATGCTCGCGATGGCGGACGAGCTGTTCGGCCTCGTCCAGGCCGGCAAGATCCGCAGCGAGCCGAGCCGCACCTACCCGCTGTCCGAAGCGGCGCAGGCGCACGCCGCCCTCGAGTCGCGCAGCACGACCGGCGCGACCGTGCTCGTTCCCTGAACCGGCGAAGGCGAGCCATGAGCATCGAACTCACCGCGGACCAGGCGCGTCCCGTTCCGCAAGACAGCTACCTGTTCGGCCCCGGCGCCGCCTGGTTCGCCTACGCGATGACGCTGGGACTGATGGTCATGGACTACGTCGACCGCCAGGTCATCGTCTCGCTGTTCCCGCACATGAAGGCCGAATGGGGCCTGAGCGACACGCAACTGGGCGGGCTCGTGTCCATCGTGTCCGTCACGGTGGCGCTCGGTGCCCTGCCCATCGCGCTGTTTGCCGACCGGGCGAGCCGCGTGCGCAGCATCGTCGCGATGGCGCTCGTGTGGAGCATGGCCACCATCTCCTGCATGTTCACGCGCAGCTACCAGGGCTTGCTGGCCGCTCGCGGCGCGGTGGGTCTCGGCGAAGCGGGCTACGGCTCGGTGGGCGCCGCGCTGATCGCGAGCCACTTCCCGGCGCGCCTGCGCGGTGCGCTGATGGCCGGCTTCTTCGCCTCCGCATCGATCGGCTCCGTCGTCGGCGTGATGCTGGGCGGCCTGATCGCCGCGCGCTGGGGCTGGAAGTCCGCCTTCGGCCTGGTCGGCGTGCCTGGCCTGGTGCTCGCCCTGCTGTACCTGCGGGTGCGCGACTACCGCACCGTGGCGCTGACGCCGGCGCTGGACCGGGCCACGCGCAGCGTCGGCGGCGTCACCCGGCACGTCTGGCGCGCGCTCACCCGCCCGACCACGATGATGTACGTGTGCCTGGGCGCCGCGGCGCAACTGGTGGTGGTCTCGGCGCTCTGGTCCTGGTTGCCCAGCTTCCTGAACCGCGTGCACGGCATCCCCGCCGACCAGGCCGGCGTGCGCGCCGCGCTGGTCGTGCTGTGCGGCGCGGTCGGCAGCGTGGCTTGGGGCGCGCTGGTGGACCGCGCCGGCAACCGCCGCCCGCGCAACAAGCTGCTGACGATGGCGGGCCTGTGCCTGCTCTCGATGGTGGTCCTGTCCGTGCCCTTCGCGGCCCCGGCATTGGGCTTCGCGCTGTCGCCGCAGACGCAGTTCGGCCTGATCGCGGCCGGCAGCTTCGTCGTGACCTGCACCGTCGGTCCGGTGTCCGCCGTCGTGATCGACGTGATCCATCCCGGCGTGCGCGCCACCGGCTCTTCGGTGCTCGCACTGTTCCAGAACCTGTTCGGCCTGGCCGCCGGCCCGCTGGTGGCCGGCCTGCTGTCCGACGCGTTCGGGCTCACCCTCGCGCTGGCGGTCACGCCGCTGTTCTCCATCTTCGCCGCCATCGCCTTCGTGCGCGCGGCCCGCACCTACGAGTCGGACGCCGCCCGCGCCTCCGACCCTCACTGACCCCGGAGGAAACTCAAATGCTCGGTTCCATGATGCAGCAGCCGCTGCTGATCTCATCCCTGCTCACGCACGCGGAACGCCACCACGGCGAGCAGGAGGTCGTCTCGCGCCGCGTCGAGGGCGACCTGCACCGCACCACCTACAAGCACTTGGCGGCCCGCGCGCGCCGCATGGCGAACGCGCTCGAGAGGCTGGGCGTGCGCTTCGGCCAGCGCGTGGGCACGCTGGCCTGGAACGGCTACCGCCACATGGAGCTGTACTACGCGGCGTCCGGCTCGGGCGCCGTGCTGCACACGCTCAACCCGCGCCTGCATCCGGACCAGGTGGTCTGGATCGCCGACCATGCGGAAGACGAAGTGCTGTTCTTCGACCTGAGCTTCCTGCCCCTGGTCGAGGCGATCGCCGGCCGCACGAAGACCATCAAGGCCTTCATCGCGATGACCGACCGCTCGCGCATGCCCGCGAGCAGCGCCGTGCCCAACCTGCTGTGCTACGAGGACCTGCTGGAGGCCGAGTCGGACCGCTTCGAGTGGCCGGTATTCGACGAGAACACCGCCAGCTCCCTTTGCTACACCTCGGGCACCACCGGCCATCCCAAGGGCGCGCTCTACAGCCACCGCTCGACGCTGCTGCACACCTTCGCCAGCGCGCTGCCCGATGCGCTGAACTGGTCGGCGCGCGACGTGATCCTGCCGGTGGTTCCCATGTTCCACGTCAACGCCTGGGGCCTGCCCTATGCGGCGTGCATGGTGGGCGCCAAGCTGGTGTTCCCCGGCCCGTTCCTGGACGGCAAGAGCCTGCACGACCTGTTCGAGGCCGAAGGCGTCACCGTCTCCGCCGGCGTGCCCACCGTGTGGCAGGGACTGCTCGCGCACGTGGAGGCGAACAACCTGCGCTTCCGCACGATGCGCCGCACGATCATCGGCGGCTCGGCCTGCCCGCCCGCCATGGTGCAGGCGTTCCAGGACCGCTACGACGTGCAGGTGCTGCACGCCTGGGGCATGACGGAGCTGAGCCCGCTCGGCACCGTCTGCACCCTCAAGGCGCACCAGCTCGGGCTGCCGCCCGGGCAGCGCCTGGCCATCCAGGCGAAGCAGGGCCGCGCCGTCTTCGGCATCGACATGAAGATCGTGGACGACGAAGGCCGCGAGCTGCCGCACGACGGCAAGCAGTCGGGCGAGCTGCTGGTGCGCGGCCCGTGGGTGATCCGCGAGTACTTCCGCGGCGAAGGCGGCGACCCGCTGGTGAACGGCTGGTTCCCCACGGGCGACGTGGCAACCATCGACGCGGACGGTTTCATGCAGATCACCGACCGCAGCAAGGACGTGATCAAGTCCGGCGGCGAGTGGATCGGCTCGATCGACCTCGAGAACATCGCGATGGCGCACCCGTCGGTGGCGATGGCGGCGTGCATCGCCGCGCACCACCCCAAGTGGGACGAGCGGCCGCTGCTGGTGGTGGTGAAGAAGCCGGGCGCCGAACTCACGCGCAGCGATTTGATCGCGTTCTACGAGGGCAAGATCGCCAGGTGGTGGACGCCGGACGACGTGGTGTTCGTCGACGCGATTCCGCTCGGCGCGACCGGAAAGATGCAGAAGAACAAGCTGCGCGAGCAGTTCCGGGAGCACCGGTTGCCGAGCGCCTGACATGGAACTCGCCGTCCACTTCTCGCAGTCCTCGGCGCGCGCGCGCAGCCTGCTGCCCGGCATGCTGGCCTGCGCCGTCGTCGGCGCCGCGGCGGGCTTCCTGTCGGAGCACTACCGCGCGCCGGTCATGCTGTTCGCGCTGCTGCTCGGCATGTCCATGAACTTCCTGTCGGCGGACGGGCCCTGCCGCGCCGGCATCGAATTCACCGCGAAGCAGGTGCTGCGCATCGGCATCGCGCTGCTCGGACTGCGCATCACGGTGGGCCAGGTCGCCAACCTGGGCTGGGGCCCGGTCGTGCTGGTGCTCACCTGCGTGATCGTGACCATCGCCGCGGCTATGGCTGCGGCGAAGCTGATGGGCTTCAATCTCCTGTTTGGCTTGCTCAGCGGCGGCGCCACCGCGATCTGCGGCGCCTCCGCCGCGCTCGCCCTGTCCGCCGCCCTGCCCGCGCATCCGCAGAAGGACCGCGCGACGCTGTTCACCGTGATCGTCGTCTCCGCGCTGTCCACCGTGGCCATGGTGCTGTACCCGATGGTCACGCAGGCCCTGGGCTTCGCGCCGCCGACGGCGGGCAAGTTCCTGGGCGCCACCATCCACGACGTCGCCCAGGTGGTCGGCGCCGGCTACAGCATCTCGCCGGAAGCGGGCGACATCGCCACGCTGGTGAAGCTGATGCGCGTGGCCATGCTGCTGCCCGTCATCCTGTTCGCCTCGCTGCTCACGCGCCGCCTGGGCGCGGTCGAGGGCGGCGAGCGCCCGCCGCTGCTGCCCTGGTTCGCCGTCGCCTTCGCGGTGCTGGTCGCCATCAACAGCACCGGCTGGGTGCCGCACGCGGTGCAGTCCGCGGGCAACGACGTTTCGCGCTGGCTGCTGGTCGGCTCGATCGCGGGCATCGGCATGAAGAGCCACCTGAAGGAAGTCGCGACCGTCGGCATCAAGCCGGTCCTCCTGATGGTGGGCGAAACGCTGTTCCTCGCCACCCTGGCCATGGCCCTGTTGCACTGGCTGTCCTGAGATCCACAATCACCACGGAGGTTCGCCATGAACACTTCTTCCCTCTCGCGCCGCCGCCTGCTGTCCACCGCGCTGCTGGCGCTCGCCCCCGGTTTCGCCCTGGCGCAGGCATGGCCGACCCACACGATTCGCCTGGTCGTCGCCGGCCCAGCCGGCGGCAGCGCCGACCTGGCCGCGCGCATCATCGCGGACCCGCTCGCCAAGGAGCTGGGCCAGCCGGTGATCGTCGACGACAAGCCGGGCGCCGCGGGCGCGATCGCGGTGGGTGACCTGCTGCACTCGCCGCGCGACGGCCACACCCTGCTGGTCGGCGTGAACGCGCTGGTGAGCGAGATCCCGCACATCGTCAAGCTGCAGTGGGACATGTCCAAGGAGATCCGCCCGCTGGCCGAACTGGCGCGCGGCGGCCTCGTGCTGGTGGCCAATCCCTCCGTGCCCGCGAAGGACCTGAAGGAACTGGTGATGTACGCCAAGGCGCACCCCGGCATGAACGTCGCTTCGTACAGCCCCGGCACGCTGTCGCACGTGCTGGGCCTGCAGTTGAACCAGGCCGCGGGCACGCAGCTCGTGCACGTGGGCTACAAGGGCTCGACGCAGGCGCTCACCGACGTGATGGGGAACCACGTGCCGCTGATGTTCGACGGCCTCGCCACCTCGCTGCCCATGATCAAGGGCGGCAAGATCAAGGCCTACGCCGTGAGCTCGCCCAAGCGCATGCCGCAACTGCCCGACGTGCCGACCTTCCACGAGCTCGGTTACCCCCAGCTCGATGCGCTGGCCTGGCTGGGACTGTGGTCCACGCCCGACGTGCCCGCGCCCGTGCAGGCGCGCGTGCGCGAAGCGACGCTCAAGGTGCTGGCCGATCCCGCGGTCCGCGCGCGCCTGATCGACACCGGGTTCGACGCGGGACTGCCGCGCACGACCGACGACATGGTGAAGGGCCTGAAGACGGACTACGACCGCGTCGGCGGCGTGCTACAGGCCATCGGCTTCAAGCCGGAGTGACCCGGACCCACGGACGGCGCCGTCCGTCAGTCGCCTGCGGACTGCGCGGGTGGTGACAGCGATTCGACAGTTTTCGCGCTTAGGGTAGCGGGCTGCACCAACAGGAGACATCCATGCAGCGCCGCCATTTCCTGCAGGCCACGGCCGCAGGCCTCGTGATCCCCGCCGCGAGCTGGGCCGAGGACAAGTACCCGTCCAAGCCGATCACGCTGATCTGCCCCTACGCGCCGGGCGGCAACGCCGACCTGCGTTCGCGCCAGATCGGCAAGTTCATCTCGGAAGCCCTGGGCCAGCCGGTGCTGGTCGACAACAAGGCGGGCGCCGGCGGCAACATCGGTACGGCCATGGTCGCGCAGGCCAAGCCGGACGGCTACACCATCGGCATGGGCAACTTCGCGCCGCTGGCGGTGAACCCCAGCATGTTCGAGAAGCTCTCGTTCGACCCGCAGAAGGACCTGACGCCGATCTGCCTGATCGAGAAGGGCCCGCTGGTGCTGATGGTGCGCCCTGACTCGAAGTTCAAGTCGGTCAAGGACATCATCACCTTCGCCAAGGCCAACCCGGGCAAGCTGACGTTCGCGTCCGGCGGGCTGGGCGGCTCGCACCATCTCTCGGGCGAACTGTTCAAGCAGATCGCCGGCATCGACATGACGCACGTGCCCTACAAGGGCGGTTCGCTCGCCACCGTGGACCTGCTGGGCGGCCAGGTGGACATGATGTTCGAGCAGATGTACTCCGCGGCGCCCAACCTGCGCTCGAGCAAGCTGCGCGGCCTGGCCATCACCAGCAAGGTGCGTTCGCCGCTGTTCCCCGACATCCCGACGATGCAGGAAGCCGGCGTGCCGGGCTTCGAAGTGCAGAACTGGCAAGGCCTGGTCGGCCCGGCCCACCTGCCGCCCGCGATCGTCAAGCTGCTGAACGAGACCTGCAACAAGGCGCTGGCCGATCCCACCATCCGCAAGCAGATGCTGGAACAGGGCAACGAAATCGGCGGCGGCACGCCGGAGCAGTTCGCTGCGTTCGCCAAGGCGGAAGAGGCCCGCTGGGGCAAGGTCGTGAAGGCCGGCCACATCAAGCCGGAGTGACGGCGCCCGCGCGAGCGGCACGCATTCCCTGCGACGGGGGCCGATGGCGCCCCGTTTTTTCGTGGCGGCACGGAGCGCGGATTGCAGTCCGGCGTCAACTGCCCGGCCGCGACCTGAACTGCTCGAGGCGCAGCAGGAAGCCAAGCAGCAAGGCGGCAGCCAGCACGCCGGCAGCGCCCATCCCGAGCGAGAAGGCCAGCTCGCCGGACGTCGGCAGGGCGAAGTGGAGCAAGCGGCGCAGGCCGGGGATCGTGAATCCGGCCACGAGCGCTGCCGTCGCGCCGGCGGCGACGGCCCAGAACGCGGTGTAGCCCGCACCGAAGACCGACCGCCAGCCGACGCCCAGGCTGGCGTTGAGCCACACCAGTCCCAGGTTGCCCACCGTGAGCGCGATGATGGCCTGTCCCCGCGCCGAGTCGACGCTGGAAGATCGCAGCGCGATCCAGTAGGTGGCCAGGCACGCCGCCAGCAGGAGCACGCCCTGCACGGCGCCTCGCCGCAGCATGGCCCAGCCGACCAGCGCATCGTCGGAGCGGCGCGGCGGCCGCTGCATGATGCCGCGCTCCTCGGGCGCGCCCTCGAACGCGAGCGAACACACCGGGTCGATGATCATCTCGGTCAGCACCACGTGCGCCGGCAGCATGAGCGGCGGCAGGCCAGCGAGCACGGGCAGCAGCGTCACGCCCGCGATCGGCACGTGGATGGCCGTGATGTAGGTCATGACCTTGCGCAGGTTGTCGAAGATGCGGCGGCCCATGCGCACGCCCTGCACGATGTGGCCGAAGTCCTCGTCCAGCAACACGATCGCGGCGGCCTCGCGCGCGACGTCGGTTCCGCGCACGCCCATGGCGATGCCGATGTGCGCGGCCTTCAGCGCGGGCGCATCGTTGACGCCGTCTCCCGTCATCGCGACCACTTCGCCGTTATTGCGGAACTCCTGCACCAGCCGCAACTTCTGCTCCGGCATGATGCGCGCGAACACACGCACCGTGCGCAGCGCCTGCCGCAGCTGCACGTCGTCCAGCGCCGAGAGCTGCTCGCCGGTCAGAGCGCCGGCCGTGGTGACCATGCCTGCCTGCCGGGCGATCGCCAGCGCCGTCTGCACGTGGTCCCCCGTGATCATCGCCACGCCGATGCCCGCGGAGTGCGCCTGCGCCACCGCATCGGGGACGTCTGCCCGCAAGGGGTCCTGGAACGCCGCGAGACCCAGCCACTCGAACGCGTAGCCGTGCTGGTTCGCCGGCGCCTCGCCGGCCGGTGCTAGCGCACGGGCCACGCCGAGCACGCGAAAGCCCTGCGATGCAAGGGCCTCGGCCTGCCGAGTCGCCGCTTCGGCACGCGCCGGGTCGAGGTGGCACAGCTCGATCACCGCTTCGGGAGCGCCCTTCGCGGCCACGCGGCGCACGCCGTCTTCGCCCTCCCACGCATGCGACATGGCGAGCAGCTGCTGCGTGAGCGGATATTCCTCCTGCAGCAGCCATCCCGGATGGAGGTGTTCGGTGCGCGCGAGCGCGGCGTCGCCGCTGGCGAGGATCGCGCGGTCCATCGGCTCGACGCCTTCGCGGCGCGAGGCGAGCATGGCGTACTCGAGGAGGCTGTGCACCTCTTCGGGCAAGGGCTCGTCGCGACCGAGATCGACGTCCGCGACCGGCGTGACCAGGCGGCGCAGCCTCATCCGGTTCTCGGTCAGTGTCCCGGTCTTGTCCACGCACAACATCGTCGCGCCGCCGAGTGCCTCGATGACGGCGGGCCGGCGCGCGAGCACCTTCACGCGCGCGAGCCGCCAGGCACCGAGCGCCAGGAAGACGGACAAGGCCATCGGGAATTCCTCCGGCAGCATCGACATCGCGGCGGCGATGCCCGACAGCAAGCCCTGCAGCCAGCTGCCGCGTGCGAGCCCGTACCAGACCACCAGCAGGCCGCTGAGTGCGATCGCGCCGAAGCCCAGCCAGGCCACGAGCCGCTTGAGGTGCAGCTGCAAGGGTGTGGGCGACGCTGCGATGGAGGCGAGCGAGCCACCGATGGCGCCCGTACGCGTGCGGGACCCCGTTGCGAACACCTCCGCGGTGCCGTGACCGCCGACCACGAGCGTGCCGGCGAAGACGAAGGGCAGGTCCTCTCCCCCTGGAAGCGCCGACGCCGTGTCGAGCGCGCCGGCGGCGGCGACCTTGCGCACGGGCACGGATTCGCCCGTCAGCAGCGACTCGTCGACGGAGAGCTGCGTGCTCTCCCGCACGACCGCGTCCGCGGCGACACGCTCTCCTTCCCCGATGACGACGAGGTCGCCGGGGACGAGGTCGCGCGCCGCAATGCGTTGGACGCGGCCGTCGCGAATCACGCGCGCATGCGGCGCCGCGAGTGCGCGCAGCGCGTCCAGCGCTTTCTCGCTGCGCCGTTCCTGGTAGACGACCAATCCGACGGTGACTCCCGCGAAGGCCGCGAGCAGGATGCCCTCCCCGATGTCGCCGATCGCCAGGTACACGACGGCGGCCGCGACGAGCAGCACGAACATCGGTTCGGCCGCCACGCCACGCAGCGTGCGCAGCCAGCCTGATCCTTCGGCGGCCTCGATTTCGTTGGGCCCGAAACGCGCGAGGCGCTCTTCCGCTTCGCGCGTCTCCAGGCCGGGGAGCGGCAAAGCGGAGTCCATGCGCGATCTTAGGCACGTGAACGGATTGGCCGACCCTGGGCGGACGGGGCGATTGATCTCGATCAGTCCGCGCGCGATCCATCCCCGGAACGGAAGCGTAGGCTGGTGGTGAGCCGCAGGCGAACCCCAGCTCGCTGCGCTACGCTGGATCGCTGGGGTTCGCGGTGCTCACCGCCAGCCTACGAGGCCCCGTCGCGGCGGCCCGTCTTCTTCCCCGCAGGGGCCACACTGTCCATCGTCGCGGCAGGCGGCGTGCGGTGCAGGCCCGCATCAGGCGCATCGCCTGGAAGCCGGTCCGGGCGGCGGAGCGCGGCTACGAGAGCGCAGCGTATCGAGCCGCGCGTACGTTTCATGCTACCGCGGCACTTGTTTGAGCAGAGAGTTTGACTGCGCGCAGGCAAACTCTCTGCGAGTTGTGCCGCGCGACGCCGCCCGGACCGGCTTCCAGGGGAGTCGGCGCGCGCAGCCGCCGACCGATGCCCAGCGGGCCTGCACCGCACGCCGCCTGCCGCGACGGCCACCGGCCTCCGCAGCGCGCACCTCACCGAGCTCCTCTCGGGCCCCCTGTTGCCGCGGATGCCTCACACCGCCGGCGTCGCTGCGGCTGGCAGCGCCCCCTCTTCCGCGGGCACCGGCTTGCGCAGCAGCACCCAGGACAGCGCCGGGATCAGCACCACCGCCCCTATCATGTTCCACAGGAACATGAAGGCGAGCAGGATGCCCATGTCCGCCTGGAACTTGATGGGCGAGAAGGCCCACGTGACCACGCCGACGGCGAGCGTGACACCGACCAGCACCACGACGCGGCCCGTGAACTCCAGCGCGCGCTTGTAGGCCGCGGCCAGCGACAGGCCCAGGCGCTGCTGCGCGAGCTGCACCGACAGCAGGTACAGCGCGTAGTCCACGCCGATGCCCACGCCGAGGGCGATCACCGGCAGCGTAGCCACCTTCACGCCGATGCCCAGCGCCACCATCAGCGCCTCGCACAGCACGGACGTGATCACCAGCGGCACGACCGCGACCACGACCGCTCTCCAGCTGCGGAAGGTGATGAAGCACAGCAGCGTGACCGCGCCGTACACCAGCAGCAGCATCTCGTCCCAGGCCTTGCGCACCACGATGTTGGTGGCGGCCTCGATGCCGGCGCTGCCGGCGGCCAGCAGGAAGGCGCGGTCCTGCGTGGAATGCGCCTTGGCGAACTGGTCGGCCACGGCGACGACGCGGTCCAGCGTCTCGGCCCGGTGGTCGGACAGGTACGCGATCACCGGCATCACCGAGCAGTCGGTGTTGAACAGGTCGGGGTTGTTCACGCTCGCCTGCTGCGCGCCGTAGTTCAGCACGTCCTGGTTGCGCGCGATGGTGAGCCACTTGGGGCTGCCCTCGTTGCTGCCCGCCGTGATCTGGCGCACCGCATTCGTCAGGGCCACGGTGGTCTGCACGCCCGGCACCTGCTGCAGGTCCCACGCGAGGCGGTCCGCCTCGACCAGCGTTGCGTACTGCAGGCACCCTTCCCTGGGCGTCTTCACGATCACCGCGAACGTGTCGCTCGACAGGCTGTAGTGCGCCGTGATGTACGCGTTGTCGCGGTTGTAGCGCGAGTCGGCGCGCAGCTCGGGGGCGCCCGGGTCGAGGTCGCCGATCTTCAGGTGCGTGCTGGCGATGTAGCCGACGACCGTGAGCACGCCGGCGACGGCGAGTGCGGACAGGGCCCAGCGCGGACGCACGAACTGCTCGATCACGACGAACAGCTTGTGCAGCGCGCCGCCGTCCTCGGTCTGCAGGCTGCGCTGCGCCGCCTTCGGGGTCACGCCCACGTACGACAGCAGCACCGGCAGCAGGATCAGGTTCGTGAAGATCAGCACGGCGACGCCCATGGAAGCCGCAAGGGCGAGTTCACGGATCACCGGGATGTCGATCACCATCAGCACGCCGAAGCCCACGGCATCGGCCAGCAGCGCGGTGAGGCCCGCGAGGAACAGCCGGCGGAAGGTGAAGCGGGCGGCGACCAGCTTCTCGGCGCCGCGCCCGATGTCCTGCATGATGCCGTTCATCTTCTGCGCACCATGGCTCACGCCGATGGCGAACACGAGGAAGGGCACGAGGATCGAGTACGGGTCCAGCTCGAAGCCGAACAGGGCCACCAGCCCGAGCTGCCACACCACCGCGGCGAGCGAGCACGCAATCACCAGCAGCGTGCTGCGCACGCAGTGGGTGTACGCGTAGATGATGCCGGCGGCGATCAGCGCGGCCAGCACGAAGTACAGCGACACCTGCACGAGGCCGTCGATCAGGTCGCCCACCAGCTTGGCGAAGCCCGTGACATGCAGGCGCACCGGCGCCTGCTCGCCCATGGCGTCGTACCGCGCGCGGATCTGCTCGAGGGCATGCGAGAGCGCGCGGTAGTCCAGGCGCTGGCCCGCCACCGGGTCCTGGTCCAGCAGCGGCAGCACGATCATGCTGGAGCGGAAGTCCTCGCCCACGAGGTTGCCGACCAGGTTGGCGCGCGCGATGTTCGCGCGCAGCTGCGCGGTCGAAGCGGGCGAACCGTCGAAGTTGTCCGGCATCACCGGGCCGCCACGGAAACCCTCTTCGGTCACCTCGGTCCAGCGTACGCCCGGCGCCCACAGCGACTTCATCCACGCGCGGTCCACGCCGGGCGTGAGGAACAGCTCGTCGTGGATCTTCTTCAGCGCCTCCTGGTAACTCGCGTCGTAGATCGTGCCCTTGGGGTTCTCCACCACGATGCGCAGCGAATTGCCCAGGCCGCGCAGCTCGGTCCGGTTCTCCAGGTAGTTCTGGATGTAGGGGTGCCCGCGCGGGATCATCTTGTCGAAGCTCGCGTTCAGGCCCAGCCGCATGGCGGCGAGCACGGCGAACACGATCGTGAGCGCCAGGCACACCACGAGAACCACGCGCCGGTTGTTGAAGACCATCCGCTCCAGGCGCGAGCCGGAAGCGGGATCGAAGGCCGCGGCGCCCGCAGGCAACACGTCCTCCGTGGAAACGGATGAATGCATGGAGTTCTCCTGGAGGGGAGGCGTCAGGGCAGCGGCTGCGCCTGCACGCCGCGCGGGCCGGCGACCAGCACGCGACCGGAGCCGACGCCCAGCACTGCGGCGGCGGGAAAGGGTCGCTCGAGGGAAATGGGCGCGAAGGTCGCGCCCGCGTCGCTGCTGGCGAGCAGGTGCCCGGCCTGGCTGGCCAGCAGGATGCGGCCGCGGGCGTCCACGGTCGCGGCCGTGATGCCGACCTGCAGGTTCGTGGGGACGGCCTGCCAGCTCGCGCCGCCGTCCGTGCTGCGCAGCACGTTGCCGCGCAAGCCGTGCACGATCACGGCGTGCTCGTTGCCGGTCACGCCGAACAGCGTGCCCTGGTAAGGCAGCGGCACGGCCACGAAACGGCTGCCGGCGCGATCGAGCTTCAGCAGCGTGCCCTGCTCGCCCGCGATCCACACCTGGCCTGCGATGCCACGCACCGAATAGAGGTGCAGCTTCTTCGGGTTCTCGCTGGCGGCCTGCAGCGACTGCCAGTGCGTGCCGCCGTCGCCCGTCTCCAGCAGCGTGCCGAACGCGCCCACCGCGTAGCCGTGATGTTCGTCCTGGAACCAGACGTCCAGCAGCGGCACGTCGGCGGAGTCGGGGCGGCCGTCCCGCTGGCGCGCCCAGGTCTTGCCCGCATCCGCCGTGTGCAGGATGACGCCATCGTGGCCGACGGCCCAGCCCTGCGTGGGCGTGGGGAAGGCCACGGCGACCAGGTCCGAGCTCACCGGCACCTGCGCCTGCTGCCAGTTCGCGCCGCGATCGTCGGACCACAGGATGTGCCCGCGCTGGCCGACCGCGACGATGCGGTCGCCGGCGCTGGCAAGCCCGTTGAGGAGCCCGCGAGCCGCGAGCGGGCTGGCGAGGGCCGGCGAGTCGAGCACGTCGACCCAGCCCTGCACCGCGCCCGTGGCCGCCATGCCCGCCAGCGCAGTGCCGGCGGCCAAGGCCAGGAGGAACTGGCGCGCATTCATCGCGGTAGCTCCGGGTGCAGTGGCGTCAGCGGATGCCGGCGCCGGCCAGGGCGTCGGCGGTCCACTCGCGCTCGGACAGGGCCTTGACCTGGCGCATGCCACCGGTTTCGGCAATGAAGCCGGTCACGGAGTACACGCGCGAGACGAGGTCGTAGTGGCCGAACATGTCGCTGTAGGGCGCCGGCACGTCGTAGCTGGGCGTCATGTAGGCGAAGCCGGTGCGCCACAGCTGGCCGCGCGCGTCGTACTCGTCGCTCGCGATCGCCGCCCAGGAGTCCTCGTCCAGGTAGAAGGTGCGCTTGCTGTAGACATGGCGCTTGCCCTGCTTGAGCGTCGCGTCGACGACCCACACGCGGTGCAGTTCCCAGCGCACGAGGTCCGGGTTCAGGTGGTTGGGCTTGAGCAGGTCGTCCTGCCGGGAGCCGTACACCGCCTTGTAGTCGTTGTAGGGAACGAACATCTCCTTCTTGCCCGCGAGCTTGAAGTCGTAGCGGTCCATGGAACCGTTGAAGATGAAGGTGTCGTCGAAGGTCGTCGCGCCGGCCGTGCCGGGGTTGGGCGTGTCGAACGAGAGGTCGGGCGCGACCTTCACGCGGCGCTGGCCGGGCAGGTAGCTCCAGGCGTGGCGGTCCTTGGTGCCGATGTCGAGCGGGTCGACGATCAGCAGGGCCTCGCCGGCGCGGCGCGCGGGCGCCGTGTACGTGAGCTTCAGGCGCCAGTACGTCTCGGCATCCGCCTTCGCGTTGTCCCAGAAGGGATACTCCTGCACGCTCTGGCCTTCGGTGGCGAGAGCGACGTGGCCGTTCGCGTCCACGTTGAGGTTGCGGTACCTGGACTCGTACGCCGGCCCATTGAAGCGCACCAGGTGGTTCCACATCGCTTCATTGCCCGTCTTCGGGATCGGGAACGGGAAGCCGGCATGGGCACCTTCCATCGACAGGCCGTTGTTGGTCGTCCTGGCGCGGGTCGCGTTCTTCCCGGTGTTGTCGGTGACGTACTTCGGGAAGGCGACGCTGCGGTGGGTGGGGTACACGTCGATGCGGAAGCTCGGGAACTTCTGCATCAGCGCCTTCGTGCCTTCGGTGAGCTTGTCGCCGAACTGCGCCATGTTCTTTGCGTCGACCGACAGCCTGGGCTTGTCCGCCGCGAACGGGTCGGGCCGCAGGCCGTCTCCGGCCTTGAAGCCCGCGGGCGGCGTGGTCAGCCCGCCGCTGTAGGCGGGGATGCTGCCGTCCTTGTTGCCGGCCTTCTCGGCGCCGACGGGCGTGAGGGTGGTGCCCAGGGCCTGGGCTTCCTCGGGGGTGACTGCGGCGTGCGCAGCGAGCGTGCCGATCGCTGCGAGCACCGACAGGGCGATGCGATGGGGAAACTGCATGATGTTCTCCGTTAGAACGTGGTCTTGAAGGTGAGGCTGACGAAGCCCCGGTCCTTCAGGAAGGTGGTCAGGCCGTTGGTGGACGTGACGGCGGTGCCGTTGTCCTTGTAGCGACCGACGTAGTCGATGTACTTGAGGTCGAAGCGGTACTTCTGCTGCACGTCGGCCGACAGGCCGACGCTGTAGTTGCCCAGCCCCTGGTTGCCGCCGAAGGTGACGGCGGAGTTGCCGTGCAGGCCCACCGCGTAAGTGATGGGCGCGGAGAGGTCCACGCCGGGGACCACCTGGTACCAGGTCGGCGTGAAGATGACGCTGGTGCCGACGTAGTCCTTCGTCGTGCAGCCGTCCCACTTGTCCTTGCCCTTGCAGGGCGCGAAGCCCTCGGCGTTGAACAGGTTGGCGCCGCTGCGGACCTTGGACCATTCGGACCATTGCAGTTCGGCCGCCCACACGGCGGCGTCGAACACTGCCGTCCTGGCGAAGGTGCCGGTGACGTTCGCCAGCGCGTGCCAGGTGTCGCCGCGCGGACCCTTGGTGTCGCCGGAGGCGGGCAGGCCCGGAGCCGCGCCCAGCACCTGCGCGTTCAGCGGCGTGTTGCGGCGGGTGGAGATTTCCGAGCCGAAGCTGAGGCCCGCGATGTTCTTCGCGAAGCTCACGCCGTACAGGTCGATGCCGTCGGCATAGATCATGTTGTACTGGCTGGTATTGGCCGCGCCGATGCGCGTGAGCAGCACCTGCGGCAGCTTGTCGGCGAAGCGGCGGTAGTAGAAGCCCACCGTGCCGCCGTCCAGCGGCTTCGGGCTCCAGCGCGCGGACAGGCCGAACTCGCCGTGCTGCGAGGGCTCGGACGGGTCGCCGCGCAAGGCGAAGCCGGCGCCGGCGGACAGGAACTGGCGGTCCGGGCCATTGAAGACGAAGTCGACCGGGCCGAGGTAGGTGCCGCCTTCCGGATAGCGCGTCGATTCCCATTGCAGCAGGTACTGGCCGGCCACGGACAGCGTGTCGGTGAGCTGGGCCTGGCCGGAGACCTGGTTCAGCGGCCGGAACAGCTCCTTCGCCTCCACGCCCGGCGTGGCGAAGCCCTTCTGCAGGTCCAGCGAGTTCTGCGCGTACGCGATCGAGTGCATGTGGCCGCCGAGGAACAGCGACTCACCCCAGTAGAGGGAGTGGCGGCCGGCCTTGAGCTGCACCGGCACGTTGCCGACGTCGAAGCCGGTGAACGCGAACGCGTCCAGGATTTCGCCGGACGGGCCGTGGTACAGGCGCTTCACCAACGGGCTGTACTCGTGGTTCACGTAGCTGGGAATCGCGTTGAGCGGCGCGTTGGGGTTGCTCTTGCTGCTGCCGCCGTAGGCATCGTCGAACCAGCCGGCGGCGCTCAGGCGGAAGCCATGCTGCTTGCGCCACACCACGTCGAGCTCGGAGAGCAGGTCCAGGCGCTTGGCCACGGCGTCGCCCTTGTCGAAGCTGTAGTCGCCCTCGTCGGCGAGCACCGAGTTCCCGATCTTGCTGTCCCGGCTCTCGGTGCGGACGGCGAAGTTGTAGCGGACCGTGTTGTCCCAGCGCACCGCCAGGTCCGGGTTGCCGGTGTCGATCTCGAAGGCACGGGCATTGCCGAAGCAGGCCAGCAGCACGCCCGTGGCGACGGCGGTGAGGGCGGCGCCTCCGCGCGGTGCACGCGCCTGCGGCGCGGAATGGGATCGGTTCACTCTTTCTCCTCGAGGTGATTGGATTTGGAATGCCGGCGACGCAGGTCACCGATGCGGGATGCACGGGACGCATTCTTGAAAGACAAGCCTCCTGGAGCCCCCCTCTTGTTTGGGGGTGGGGGCATTCGCAACCCTAGGGTTTCACCGGAGCGCGGGCCCGGAACGCGTGCACGCGCGAGCCGCCGCTAGCGGGGTGCTATGGACAACCAACAACGAACAACCAACAACCGGACGCAGAGGACGCAAAAGTTGCGCAGAAGGCGCAGAAGAAAACCTTTGAAGTCTTCCTTGAACCTTTTGCGTCCTCTGCGAAACCTCTGCGCCCTCTGCGTCCGGTTGTTGGATTGAAAGGCTCGCCAGCCTTCAGGGCGCGGGGCGGCCCCGGTGCTGCAGCACGAACACGTTCCAGGATCCAGGCTGCAGGCGCACGCGCAACTGGCCCTCGGCCACGCGAGCCTCGCGCTGGGGGCGGGGCGCCACGGTGTCGGGCGCATCGCGCGTGTTGGCGGCCTGCATGTCGGTGTGGAACAGCTCCTGCGCCTCGACCAGTTCGCAGAGCGGCCCGAAGCCGCGCAGTTGCACGGTGAGCTCCTGCGGCTCGGCGAGGTGGCGATTGAGCGCGAAGATCGCCGTCCGCCCGCTCGCCTCGTCGTGGGTAGCGCTCGCCACCAGGTAAGGCATCTCGGGATGCATGCGACCGCTGCGCGCGGGCGACTGGATGGCCGTGCGCAACACCACGCCACGCGCGTGCCGCGCCGCCAGCGCGAACGGATGGAAGATGGTCTGTCGCCAGGCCGGCCCGCCGGGCTCGGTCCGGATCGCGCCGATGGCGTTCACCAGTTGCGCGAGGCAGGCCACCTGCACGCGGTCGGCGTTGTTCATCAGCACGCACAGGGCGCCGCCCGCAGCCAGCGCGTCCTCGAAGTTGTAGACCTCCTCGATCAGGCGCGGCGCACGCGGCCAGTCCGGCTGGTACGCATGCTCGCCGGCGCGCGCCTTGTACCAGATGTTCCATTCGTCGACGGCCAGCTTCATGCGCTTGTGCGAGTGGCGGCGCGCCGCCACCGCGTCGGCAATGGCCGCGACCTCCTTGATGTGGAGGTCCATGCGGTCGATGTTGCCCAGGAACTCCCAGGTGTCGCCGTGCGGGTTCTCGAAGTACGCGTGCACGGAAAGGAGATCGACTTCGTCGAAGCACTCCTGGAGCACCTCGTACTCCCAGCGGCCGAAGGTGGGCAGCTCGCGGTTGGACGATCCGCAGGCCGTGAGCTGCAGGTCCGGGGACACCCGGCGCATCAGGCGCGCGGTGTCGCGCGCGAGCCGGCCGTACTCGCCGGCGTCCTTCTGGCCGATCTGCCAGGGCGCATCCATCTCGTTGCCCAGGCACCAGGCACGCACGCCGTGCGGCTTCGGCTGGCCGTGCTGGCGGCGCAGTTCGGACAGCGTCGTGCCGCCCGGATGGTTGCAGTATTCGACGAGGCGGCGGGCCGCATCGGCGCCGCGCGTGCCGAGGTTCACGGCGAGCATGGGCTCGACGCCGGCGGCACGGCACCAGGCGATGAACTCGTTGGTGCCGAACGCGTTGGTCTCGGTGGAATGCCAGGCCAGGTCCAGTCGCGTGGGCCGCTGCTCGCGCGGGCCGACGCCGTCCTCCCAGTCGTAGCCGGAGAGGAAGTTGCCGCCGGGATAGCGCACGATGCTGGCGCCCAGCTCGCGCGTGAGCGCCAGCACGTCGCCGCGGAAGCCGTCCTCGTCCGCGCTCGGGTGGCCGGGCTCGTAGATGCCGGTGTACACGCAGCGCCCGAGGTGTTCGACGAAGACGCCGAACACGCGCCGGTCCAGCGGGCCGACGACGAAGTCGCGGTCGAGGACCAGGCCGGTGCGGATCACCTCACGCCCACTCCGGGCGCAGCGTGAAGCGGGCCGTCAGCGTCTCGCCCGGAGCCAGCCGCGCGCCGCCCAGGGGACCGCGCCCGTACTGCGGCAACAGGTTCAGCCAGTCGGTGCACTGGCTGACCGGTTCGGCGCAGAAATAGTCGTAGCCGCGCGGGCAGTACAGCACGAAGTAGTCCAGCGGCGGCTCGGCTTCCAGCGTGAGGGCGCGCGCCGGGCCGTGGACGTCGGCCGGCCACTCGATGCGCGCGGAGCGCTGCCAGCCGGTGAAGTTGTTGTCCAGGTCCAGCGTGGCGAGCTCGACGCCGCGATTCAACGCGTCCACCGCCGGGCTGCGCTCCAGCCGCAGCGGCATCACCTCCTCATCCGCGGTCCACATCGCCTCGCACGGACTCGCGAGGCGAGTGCCCGGATGGTGCGGGAAGTAAGGATGGTGGCCGATGCCCAGCGGCATCGCGGCGCGGTCTTCGTTGGTGACGCTCATCGTCACCTTCAGCACCCGCTCCTGCAGCACGAACTGCTGGCGCGCAGAAAAGCGCCAGGGCCAGGCCGTGTCGGCCTCGAACGCGAACGTCAACAGGGCTTGCGCCGCCTCCGCGGACTCCACCTGCCACGGCAGCAGCCACGCGACGCCATGCAGTGGATGCGGCGCGTCCTGCGCGGGATGGTTGGGCGGCACGCGGATGTTGCGGCCCTCGAATTCGGCGCGTCCATGGCGGATGCGATTGCAGAACGGCAGCAGGGGAAAGCTGCCCATGTCGAGCGGGTTCGCGTTGGCGAGTCCGGTGGCGGTGGCGGGGCGCAGCCAGTGCAGCTCGCGCGCGTTGCGCCCTTCGCGCCAGCGGCGCGTGAAGGCGGCGATCGAGCCGCCGATGCCGGGCGCAAGCACCAGTTGCAGTTCACCGGCGCGAAGCACCACCAGTTCCGTTTGCGTTGCGTTGTCGTGACTCATCCGGTCCTATGGCAAGAGGGGCCTGCATGCTGGCATCCCGAACGAACGCGGGCAAGCTCAGCACGCGCCTGCATCACCGATGCGGGAACCGTCCGACGCCTTCACGCGGTGCCTGCCTATGCAGCACAGTGCCGGAGTCGTGCAAGCAACGCACGTCGCGCGCATATGGATCGCCAGAGACGCGCGCCCTTGTGCGTAGGACGCGAACCATTTGCTCGCTTTGACGCGCACGGCAGCGTCTCGCTTGCAGAGAATGGCCCGCATGAAAGCACTCGTCGTCTTCTCCCACCTGCGCTGGAACTTCGTCTATCAACGGCCCCAACACATCCTTTCCCGATTGGCCCAGCAGTGGCCGGTGGTGTTCATCGAGGAGCCGATTCCCGGCGCCGAGGAGGACCGCATCGAGCGCATAGCCGCCGCGCCCGGCGTCGAAGTCTGGCGCCCGCACCTGCGCGGTCCGCAGCACGGCTTCCATCCCGCGCACAAGCACGTGCTGCAGCACCTGCTGGCGCGCTGCATCGCCGAGCGCGGCCTGGACGACTACTGGCTCTGGTTCTACACGCCCATGGCGGTGCCGATGGCGGACACGCTGGCGCCCGAGGGCATCATCTACGACTGCATGGACGAACTTTCGCTGTTCCGCGGCGCGCCGCCGGAACTGCTGGCGCAGGAGCGCGCGCTGTTCGCGGCCGCCGACGTGGTGTTCACCGGCGGGCGCAGCCTCTACAACGCGAAGAAGGACCGGCATCCCAACGTGCACTGCTTTCCGAGCAGCGTGGACGCGCAGCACTTCCGTAACGGCGCGGCCGACCACCCCTCCCAGCAGTCGCTGGCGCGGCCGCGGCTGGGCTACTGCGGCGTCATCGACGAGCGCATCGACCTGCAGTTGATCGCCGGCATCGCGCAGCGGCGTCCCGACTGGCAGATCGTCATGGTCGGCCCGGTGGTAAAGATCGATCCCGCCGCCTGCCCGCGCCTGCCCAACATCCACTGGCTGGGCCAGCAGGGCTACGACGACCTGCCCGCGTTCATCAACGGCTGGGACGTGTGCCTGTTGCCGTTCGCGCTGAACGAGTCCACCCGCTTCATCAGCCCGACCAAGACGCTCGAGTACATGGCCTGCGGCAAGCCCTCGGTGAGCACGGCCATCCGCGATGTCGTCGAGCCCTACGGTCACGTGGTGCCGATCCGTGCCGATGCCGAAGGCTTCGTGCAGGCCTGCGACGAGATCCTCGCGCGGTCCGAATCGGAACGGGACGAGCATCGCTTCGCCCTGGCCGCCATCCTCGCGAAGACCTCGTGGGACGCCACGGCCGCCGCCATGGGCGAACTGATCGCCCAGGCCGAGGCGGCGCGGGAAGCGCAGGAGCTGCCCGCCGTCGCCGATATCGCGACCGAACTCGCCCGCGCCACGGCCTCGTTGCCGGCGAGCGCAGCGGCGCACTGAACCACACCCTCCGGTCGGGTCGGCCGCAGGCCGATCCGGCCGACCCCCAGCAGTATCGGAGAACCCCATGGACAAGATCAGCCAAGACCTCGAGCGCGCCGCAGCCGCGGCCGTTCCCGGGCGCGCCGGCTTCGACTATTTGATCGTCGGCGCCGGCTTCGCCGGCAGCGTGCTCGCCGAACGCCTCGCGAACGTGCTGGGCAAGCGCGTGCTCATCGTCGACAAGCGCCCCCATATCGGCGGCAACGCCTACGACCGCTACGACGACGCGGGCGTGCTGGTGCACCCCTACGGGCCGCACATCTTCCACACCAATTCCGAAGACATCTTCGACTACCTCTCGCAGTTCACGCAGTGGCGTCAATACCAGCACCGCGTGCTGGCCAGCGTGGACGGCCAGCTCGTGCCGATGCCGATCAACCTGGACACCATCAACAAGCTCTATGGCCTGAACCTCACGTCCTTCGAGGTGGAGAAGTTCTTCGAATCGGTCGCGGAGAAGAAGGAGGAGATCAAGACCTCCGAGGACGTGGTGGTCAGCAAGGTCGGGCGCGAGCTCTACAACAAGTTCTTCCGCGGCTACACGCGCAAGCAGTGGGGGCTGGACCCGAGCGAGCTCGATGCGAGCGTCACCGCGCGCGTGCCCACGCGCACCAACCGCGACGACCGCTACTTCGCCGACAAGTTCCAGGCCATGCCGCTGCAGGGCTACACGCGCATGTTCGAGCGCATGCTGGCGCACCCCAACATCAAGGTGCTGCTGAACTGCGATTACCGCGACATCGTGGACGTGGTGCCGTGGAAGCACATGGTCTACTCGGGACCGGTCGATGCCTTCTTCGACTACAAGTACGGCAAGCTGCCCTATCGCAGCCTGCGCTTCGAGCACGTGAACGTGCCGAAGGAACAGTTCCAGCAGGTCGGCACCGTGAACTACCCGAACGACTACGGCTACACCCGCATCAGCGAGTTCAAGCACATCACGGGGCAGGAGCACCCGACCACCTCGGTCGTCTACGAGTACCCCTGCGCCGAAGGCGATCCCTACTACCCGGTACCGCGGCCCGAGAACGCGGAGCTGTACCGGAGGTACGAAGCCGAGGCCGATGCCACGCCCAACGTGACCTTCGTCGGCCGGCTGGCGACCTACCGCTACTACAACATGGACCAGGTGGTCGGCCAGGCGCTCGCCGCGTTCAAGCGGCTGCAGGCGGCCCACGCGGCGGCCGAGCGCACCATCGACGACGCCACGGCGCTCGCAGCGTCCGTGGCGGCCTGATGCGGGTCGAACTCTGGGCGGGACCGGAATGCACGCTCAACCGGGTCGGTGACCGGTTCAAGGACCAGTTGCCGGCAAGCGGCTTCGCCCACCGCATCGACGACCTCGACCGGCTCGCGGAGCTCGGGATCCGCCGCATGCGGTTCCCGATCGTGTGGGAGCGCACGGAGACGGAACGCGGCTGCTACGCCTGGGACTGGAGCGACCAGCGCGTCGCGCGGCTGCGCGAACTGGGCGTCGACCCGATCGCAGGTCTCGTGCACCACGGCAGCGGCCCGGCGTGGACGAATTTGCTGGACCCGGCCTTTCCCGAGCTGCTGGCCGAATATGCAGCGCGCGTGGCCGAGCGCTATCCCGGCATCACGATGTGGACGCCGGTCAACGAGCCGCTCACCACGGCGCGCTTCAGCGGCCTGTACGGCCTGTGGTATCCGCACCAGCGCGACGACGCGAGCTTCGTGCGTGCCCTGCTCAACGAGCTGCGCGGCACGCAGCTCGCGATGCGCGCCATCCGCAAGGTGATCCCCGGCGCGCAACTGGTCCAGACCGAAGACCTGGGCTTCATCAGCGCCTCGC
The DNA here is from genome assembly GCF_016654015.1 of Ramlibacter ginsenosidimutans. Taxonomy (GTDB): domain Bacteria; phylum Pseudomonadota; class Gammaproteobacteria; order Burkholderiales; family Burkholderiaceae_C; genus Ramlibacter; species Ramlibacter ginsenosidimutans. The sequence goes on from NZ_JAEPWM010000001.1 coordinate 514,265, forward strand.
CCTCGCTGCAGTACCAGGCCGATTTCGAGAACCTGCGGCGCTGGCTCGGCTTCGACCTGCTCACGGGCAACGTGGGGCCCGACCATGGCCTGTGGGACTACCTGCGCAGCGCGGGGGCGAGCGAAGAGGAGTTGCTGTCGTTCCAGCTGGACCCCTGCCCGCCCGACATCGTCGGCATCAACAGCTACGTGACCAGCGAGCGCTATCTCGATGCACGCGTGGACCTCTACCAGCCGCGCGACCTGGGCGGCAACGGGCGCGAACGCTACGCCGACGTCGAGGCCGTGCGCGTCTGCGGCAACTTCATCGGCGGCTTCGAGGCCCGGCTGCGCGAGACCTCCGAACGCTACGGCCTGCCCGTCGCCATCACGGAGGTCCATCTCGGGTGCACGCGCGAAGAGCAGTTGCGCTGGCTGCACCAGGCCTGGCGGGCGGCCGAAACCCTGCGCATCGAAGGCCACGACATCCGCGCGGTGACGTGCTGGGCCGCGTTCGGCACTTTCGACTGGAACAGCCTGGTGACGCGCGACGACGGCCACTACGAGCCGGGGCTGTGGGACGTGCGCTCCGACCCGCCGCGCGCAACCGCCGTCGCCACGCTGGCGCGCGAGCTCGCCCACGGGCAGGCGCCTTCGCATCCCGCACTGGACGCGCCCGGCTGGTGGCAACGCGAGCAGCGCCTGGCGTATCCGCCGCAAGGCGAGGTCGAAGCGCTCGCCGTGCGCGGGCGCACGCTGTTGATCACGGGCGCGACCGGCACGCTCGGCCAGGCGTTCGCGCGCGTGTGCGCGCAGCGGGGCCTGCCGTACCGGCTGCTGCGCCGCACCGACATGGACGTCGCCGACCCGGCGTCGGTCAACGCCGCCATCGAGCGCTGGCAACCCTGGGCCATCGTCAACACCGCCGGCTTCGTGCGCGTGGACGATGCGGAGGACGACGCGCGCCAGTGGCGCGAGAACGTGAGCGGCCCGCAGGTGCTGGCGCAGGCCTGCGCCCGGCAGGGGGTGAAGCTCCTGAACTTCTCGACCGACCTGGTGTTCGACGGTGCCAAGGGCGTGCCCTACGTGGAGAGCGACCGGCCGCAGCCGCTGAATGCCTACGGGCGCGCCAAGCACGAGGCCGAGCGGCGCGTGCTCGCCTTCGCGCGCGACGCGCTGGTCGTGCGCACGGCGGCCTTCTTCGGCCCCTGGGACGCGCACAACTTCGTGACGCTCACGCTGCAGGCCCTGCAGCGCGGCGAAGCCTGGAAGGCGGCGTCGGACCAGTGGGTCTCGCCGACCTACGTGCCGCACCTGTGCCACGCCGCGCTGGACCTGCTGGTCGACGGCGAGAGCGGCGTGTGGCACCTCGCCAACCGCGGCTCGGTGAGCTGGTCCGAACTCGCGTGCATGGCGGCCGAGGCCGCCGGCCTCGATCGCGCGCTCGTGCGGCCGGTGGCGGGCGCGCTGCTCGGCCAGCGGGCGCCGCGGCCTCGCTACTCCGCCCTGGACAGCGAGATCGGCCGCCTGATGCCTACGCTGGACGACGGCATGGAACGCTACTTCCAGGACGCCGCGAAAGCAGCGCCGGCGCAGCCGCAGGTCGAACTCACCTTGCCATGAGCCGCCGGGCCGCTCCCAAGGCGAAATTCGCCGCGCGTAGCGCGGAGGGTTTCTGATGAGCGTGTCGCCCTTGCCCTGCGTCCTCGTCGCCGGAGGCGCGGGCTACATCGGCTCGCACATGGCGCGCATGCTGCTGGAGAGCGGCTTCCATGCGGTGGTGGTCGACAACCTGACGACCGGCCACGAGCAGGCCCTGTGCGAGACCACCTTCCGCCAGGGCGACATCGGCGACCGCGCCTTCATGCGCGAGGTGCTGCGCGAGTTCGAGCCGCAATGTGTCATGCACTTCGCGGCCGCGAGCCTGGTCGGCGAGTCCGTGGCCGAGCCCGCGAAATACTGGCGCAACAACTTCGTGCAGACGCTGAACCTGCTGGACGCGATGCTCGAATGCGGCGTGCGCCAGTTCATCTTCTCGTCCACCGCCGCGGTGTACGGCAACCCCGTCGAAGTTCCGATCACCGAGCAGCATCCGCAGTTGCCGATCAACCCGTACGGCAACAGCAAGCTGGCGGTGGAAAGGGCGCTGCAGGACTACGACCGCGCCTACGGGCTGCGCTCGATCACGCTGCGCTACTTCAATGCCGCGGGCGCGCACCCGGACGGCACGCTCGGCGAGCGGCACGAGCCCGAGACGCACCTGATCCCGCTGGTGCTGCAGGTCGCCTCGGGGCGCAGGCCGGAGATCGCGCGCTTCGGGTCGGACTTCCCGACGCGCGACGGATCCTGCATTCGCGACTACATCCACGTGCAGGACCTGTGCACGGCCCACCTGCTGGCCTTGCGCAAGCTCGCCGACGGTGCGCCCACGAATGTCTACAACCTCGGCAACGGCAACGGGCACTCGGTGAACGAGGTGATCGCCGCCGCACGCGAGGTGACCGGCCACCCTATCCCCGTGCGCGATGCGCCCCGGCGCCCGGGCGACCCGCCGGTGCTGGTCGCCGATGCGCGCCGCGCGCGCGACGAACTCGCCTGGGTGCCCGCGTACCCGGACATAGCCACCATCATCGCGCACGCGTGGCTGTGGGAGCAGAAGCTGGCGGGGCAGCGACGTTGATCGCGCCCGCGTGGCCGCGCGAAGTCGGACGCAAGCGATGCTCGCCGCAGTCATGCGCCTGCATGGCACCGCCTGCTCCGCCTACGTGGCAGGCCAGCGCGCACTGTCGTAATACGACGGCAGCATTCGTTGCCTCCACACTGCCGGAGTCGAGGCGGCTTTTCAACAATTCCACATGATCAAGACACTTGCCATTCTCCTCACCCTCGCTTCGCTGGGCGCCTGCTCGTCGATGTACGGCAGCGGCTACGGCTCCACTCCCAACAGCGGTGCGACCAAGAACAGCACGGATGCGAACCACTCCAGCAATCCGGCGGCCGTGAGCCCCGGCGGCGGTTCGTCCGGCGGCGCGCGCTGAAAGCACGCGGGCCGCGCCCTGCGGCCCGGCCAGGATGGGGCAGTGCCCTGTCCTGGCTTGAATGAGAGGGCGCCGGCCGCTCAGGCGGCCGGCACCAACTGCCGGCCCTTGTGCCCCGCCCCGTTGTAGTTCTCCAGCACGGATTCGGTGACCTGCCGAAGCGCATCCGCACGGCATAACGCCACGCACGCGCCGCCGAACCCCGCACCGGTGAGGCGCGCACCGAACACACCCTCTTCCGCCTGCAGCCAGCGAACGAGCAGGTCCAGCTCCGGCGTCGAGACTTCGTAGTCGTCGCGCAGGCTCGCATGCGAAGCGTTCATGAGCTGGCCGAACTCCACCGGGTCCTTGCAGTCCGCGGCCTGCAGCACGCGCGCGTTCTCGGTGAACACGTGGCGGGCCCGGCGCCGCAGCAGCGGATCGGACAGCGCCTCGATCTGCGCCAGGCTCTGCACGTCGCGCAGCGAGGCGACGCCGAGCGCACGCGCCGCGGCTTCGCATTCGCTGCGCCGCTGGTTGTAGCCGCTGCCGGCCAGCGTGCGGGCCACGCCCGAGTCCAGCACCAGCACCGCACTGCCGGCCGGCAAGGGCACGTCGCGCCGCTCCAGCGAGCGCGTGTCGATCAGCAGCGCGCGGTCGGTGGCCGCCAGGCTGGACGCCATCTGGTCCATGATGCCGCAGCGCACGTGCGCGTACTCGATCTCGGCGCGCTGCGCGAGCTGCGCCACCAACACGTCGTCGAAGGGCAGGTCCAGCAGTTGGCGCAGGCAGCGCAGCGTGGCCACTTCCAGGGCGGCGCTGGACGACAGGCCCACGCCCATGGGCACGTCGGAGTGCACTTCGATGTCGAGCCCCGGGATATCGGCCCGCTGCGCGCGCGCGAGCGCGAGGCAGCCGTACACGTAGGTCGCGAAGTGTTCGGTGGGCGGCTCGTCGAAGCTGAAGCGCACCGTCTCGTCCAGCTCCGCGGCGTGCAGGGAGAAGGCGGTGCTGCCGTTGCGGCGCATCGTCACCCGCGTGCGCTGCGCGATGGCCACCGGCAGCACGAAGCCGTCGTTGTAGTCGGTGTGTTCGCCCAGCAGGTTCACGCGGCCGGGGGCGCCCGCCACCGCTTCGATCTCGGCGTCGGCCATCAGAACTTCACCTCCACCTGCTGCAGCTCGCGCGCCTTGTCTTCGGGCAGCGCATCCATGGCGAAGAAGCCGGCCGCGAGTTCGGTGCCGGCGAGGTACTTGAGGCGATCGCGCGTGCGGTACGGCGGCCAGATCTGCGCGTGCAGGTGCGACTCGGGGTGCGGCTTGCCGTCGGTGGGCGCCTGGTACCAGGCCATGAGGTAGGGGAACGGCCGCTGCCACAGCGCGTCGTATTTCATCAGCACCGTCTTCAGGGCCTTGGCCAGGTCCGCACGCACGACGGGCGCGAGCTGCGCGAAGCCCGGCACCGGCACGATGGGCGCGATCCACACCTCGTAGGGGTAGCGCGCACACACCGGCACGAACGCCACCGCATGCGGTCCCTCGTACAGCATGCGCGCGCCGTCGCGGCGCTCGGCGGCGATGTGATCCTCCAACAGGCCGCGGCCGCGCTTCGCGTAGTGCTCCGCCATCATGCGCTGCTGCCGCTCGGGCACCGGCGGCACGACCGGATAGGCATAGATCTGGCCGTGCGGATGGTGCAGGGTCACGCCCACTTCGGCGCCGCGGTTCTCGAACGGCAGCACGTACTGGATCACCTCCTCGCCGCCGATGCGGTGCGTGCGGTCGCCCCACACCTGCAGCAGCAGCTCGATGTGGTCCAGCGGCAGCGCACCCAGCGACGCCGTGCGGTCCTGCGTGAACACCACCACCTCGCAGCGGCCTTCGGCCGAGGCCGTCGGCACGATCAGCTCCGGCGGCTCGGCGACGAAGCCGCCCAGCGAAGGAAAGCGGTTCTCGAACACCGCGATGTCCCAAGGCCCCGCCGGCACCTCGGTGGGATTGGCCGGATCCGTCGTCGGCGCGAGCGGGTTGTATTCCGGCGGCGGCAGGAAGGTACGGTCCTGCCGGTGCGCGGCATAGGTGACCCATTCGCCGCGCAGCGGATGCCAGCGCAGGTGCGCGCCGCCGGTGAGCGGATCGGGAAAGGGACTGGGCGCACGCAGGTCCTGCGGCAGCGGCCCGCGCGCGTACAGCGTCATCGGCCGGCCGTCCGGCTTGGTGAGCTCCAGCGTGTGCATCACACGCCCCCGGGGATGTAGGTGCGCGAGCGCGAGGTCACCTTGCGCACGCGCTCCAGCGGGATCTTGGGCGTGCGGTCCGCGTACAGCAGGCCGTTGGCTTCCTGGAAGGTGTCGGCGAACTGCGTGTAGCAGAAGCCGGAGAACAGCGCCGTGTTCACGATGGTGTCCATCAACGCCTCGTACACCTGCGCGAAGGTCTCCGCGTCCGCGATCTCGGTGTAGCCCCAGATCTTCTTCACGCCGGCCTCGCTCCGCCCCTGGAAGGCGATGCCGCCGAATTCGCTCAGCATGATGGGCTGGCCCTGGTGCGGGTAGCCGTCCAGCGTGAGCACGCGCCCGCCCGGGCGGCGCCGGTCGAACAGTTTCTCCGGCTCCACCTCGGGGCCGTAGCGCTGCCGGATGTGCTCCAGGTTGGAGTCGTAGTCGTGGATGCCGATGATGTCGGTGGCGGAGGACTCCCAGCCGTCGTTGCCGATCACCGCGCGCGTCTGGTCCAGCGTCTTGGTGAGGTGGTACAGCGCCTCCACCGCGTGCCGGTGGGCCTGCACCGAGGGCAGCTCCGGCACGCCCCACGACTCGTTGAAGGGCACCCACACGATGATGCAGGGGTGGCTGTAGTCGCGGTCGATCGCCTCCGTCCACTCGCGTATCGTGCGCTGGATCGCTCCACGCGTGAACCGGTAGGCGGAAGGCATTTCCTCCCACACCAGCAGGCCCAGCTTGTCCGCCCAGTACAGGTAGCGCGGGTCCTCGATCTTCTGGTGCTTGCGCACGCCGTTGAAGCCCATCGCCTTGGCCAGTTCCACGTCGCGCTTGAGGGCCTCGTCGCTCGGCGCGGCCAGCAAGGTCTCCGGCCAGTAGCCCTGGTCCAGCACCATGCGCAGGACGTAGGGACGGCCATTGAGCATGAACCGGTCGCGCAGCACGTTGGCCGAGCGCAGCGCGGTATACGAAGCCACCTCGTCCACCATCTCGCCCTTGATCCACAGGCGCAGCTTCGCCTCCAGCAGGGTCGGCCGCTCGGGGCTCCACAGCAGCTCGTTGCGGAAGTCGTCGATGCCCGGATCGGACAGCACGACATAGCGGTCGACCTCGCCGTCGACGACGCGGTAGCGGTCCTTGGCGAGCAGGCGATCGCCATGCCGCAGCTCCAGCTCGAGCGAGGCGTCGTCGCCGGTGTCGCCGAAGATCCGCGCCTCCAGCCCGATCTGGAAGCCTTCCAGGCGCGGGGTCCAGCGGATCTTCGCGATGTGCACGGGATTCACGCGCTCCAGCCACACCGTCTGCCAGATGCCGGTGGTGCGCGGATACCAGATCGAGTGCGGCTCCAGCTGCCAGTCCTGCTTGCCGCGTGGCTTGGTCAGGTCGTGCGGGTCGTCCTCGGCGCGGACCGTGAGCACCTGCTGGCCGTCGGCGTTCAGCATCTCGGTGATGTCGGCGCTGAAGGGCGTGTGGCCCCCTTCATGCGTGACCGCCAGCTGGCCGTTGATCCACACGCGTGCGGAGTAGTCGACTGCGCCGAAATGCAGGATCACCCGGCTGCGGCCGGGCTTGCAGGTGAAATCGCGCTGGTACCAGCAGGACTTGTGGAAGCCGCGGTCGCCGATGCCGCTGGCACTGGACTCGGGTGGATAGGGAACGACGATTTCCAGGGGCCAGTCCTTGACGTCGGCCGGGCAGCCGAGGCAGTCGTGTTCGTCGAAGCGGAAGCGCCACCTGCCGTTGAGCGAGGTCCAGTCGGAACGCTGGAGTTGGGGACGGGGGTAGCCATGGTGGGGACCGGTCAAGGATGTGTTCTCCGATAAAAATACGCGCAGCGAAAAGCTTTGCGCGCGCAGCGCCCGCGGCCTGTCGGACAAGCGCTTGAATCGGCACGCGGCCGCGGGCACACTGGCAAGCATGGGGCCAGTCCACGCACACGAGCATAACGACGATCATCATGATCCCGACCACAGCGAGCTCGACGCCACGGAGTTGCGGGTGCGCGCGTTGCAGACCGTGCTGGCACAGAAGGGCTACATCGACCCGGCCGCGCTCGACGAGATCGTCGAGACCTACGAGCAGCGCATCGGCCCGCGCAACGGCGCCCGGGTGGTGGCAAAGGCCTGGAGCGACCCGGAGTTCCGCGCCTGGCTGCTGCGCGACGCCACCGCCGCGATCGCCTCGCTGGGCTACACCGGCCGGCAGGGCGAGCACATGGTCGCGGTAGAGAACACGCCGCAGGTCCACAACATGGTCGTGTGTACGCTCTGCAGTTGCTATCCCTGGCCGGTGCTCGGGCTGCCGCCGGTCTGGTACAAGAGCGCGCCCTACCGCTCGCGCGCGGTGCGCGATCCGCACGGCGTGCTGGCGGATTTCGGCGTCGCCCTGCCGCCCGGCCGCGAGATCCGCGTGTGGGATTCGACGGCGGAGGTGCGCTATCTGGTGCTGCCCGAGCGGCCCACGGGCACCGAGGGCTGGGACGAGGAACGCCTGGCCGCGCTCGTCACCCGCGACAGCATGATCGGCACCGGACTGGCGAGGCAGCCATGAGCCGCCGGGCCGCTCCCAAGGCGAATCCCGCAGCGCGTCGCGCGGAGGGACTTGGAATACGCCGCCGGGCCGCTCCCAAGGCGAATTCCGGAGCGCGCAGCGCGGAGGATCGTCGATGACCTACGTGACGCACGCCGACCTGGGCGGCCAGCCGGGCCACGGCCCCGTGCAGCCCGAGGACGAGAGCATCCGGTTCCACGCGGACTGGGAGCGCAGGGCACTCGCCGTGGTGCTGGCCATGGGCGCCACCGGCAGCTGGAACATCGACATGAGCCGCGCCGCCCGCGAGACGCTGCCCGACTACGAGCGCCTCAGCTATTACCAGATCTGGCTGGCGGCGCTGGAGCAGCTGATGGTGCAACGCGGCCAGCTCGCCGGGGATGAGATCGCCGCCGGCCGTATGCTGCATGCGCCGGCGCCGGTCGCGCGCGTACTGCACGGGCAGGACGTGCCCCGCGTGCTGGCGCAGGGCTCCCCCACGCAGCGCAGCGCCGGCCCCGCCCCGCGCTTCGGCGTCGGCGAGCGCGTGCGCACGCGGGAGCACGCGGTGCCGCACCACACGCGCCTGCCGGCGTATGCGCGCGGCAAGGTCGGCACGGTGGAACGCGTGCACGGCAACCACGTCTTCGCCGACACGCATGCGCAGGGACTTGGCGAACAGCCGCAGCCGCTCTACACCGTCGTCTTCGATGGCCGGGAATTGTGGGGAGCCGAGGCCGCAACTGGCCTGCGGGTCTCCATCGATGCGTGGGAGCCGTATCTCGCGGCGGCCTGAGCCGGAGGACGCATGACGCCCTGCACTCGCGCCCCGGAGCGCTTCCTAGTCGCAAGCCAGCAGGGCGCGCAGCCGCTCCGCTTCCAGGCGCATGATCTGTACGCTGCGCTGGAGGGCCTCCAAGGCAGGGTCGGCGGCGTCCGAACCCGCGAGCGGCACTTCCTTAGCATGGCGCGCGAGCGCCTCGTCGAGTCTGGCCAAGGCCTTGCGCATCTCTTCGCGCGAAGGAATGTCGCTTTGTCCGGATTCGTACATAAGCCCGGCACTATAGTTCACGCCGGTTCCCGCGCAAGTTGCATCGCTTGTAAAAGATGAACGGAATGCAGAGCCTGGAATCCGACCAGCGCGCCAACCGCCTGCTGGCATGCCTGGAGCCCGCAACGCGCGCGGCGGTAGCGCCGCGGCTGGAGCACGTCCCCCTGGTGCTGAGGCAGAACCTGTACGAGGAAGACGGGCCGATGACGGATGTGTGGTTCCCGGCCGCCGGCGTGCTGTCCATGCTTGCCGCCACCTCGGCGGCGCAGACCCGCATCGAAGTGGCAACGATCGGGCCGGACGGCATGCTGGGCGTGCCGCTGCTGCTGGGCGGGCGGCGCAGTCCGGGCGTCGTGTTCGCGCAGGTCGAGGGCCATGGCTGGCGCATGGGCGCGGACGATTTCCTGGACGCCGTGCGCAACTACGCCGACTTCGCCGGCGTCATGCAGCGCTACGCATGCGCGCTACTGGTGCAGGTGTCGCAAGGCACCGCCTGCAACCGCGCCCACGACGTCGCGCAGCGCTGTGCCCGCTGGCTGCTGCAGACCCATGACCGCGTCGCCGGCGACACGCTGGAGCTCACGCAGGAATTCCTGGCGGAGATGCTCGGCGAGCGCCGGGCGACCGTGAACCAGGCGGCCACGGCGCTGCAGCAGCGCGGCCTGATCCGCTACAGCCGCGGTCGCATCACCGTCACGGACCGGCCAGGGCTGGAAGCAGCGGCCTGCGGCTGCTACCGTTTCATCCGCGACCAGACGGCACAGCTGCTGCCGCTGCCGCCCGCAAGCCATTCGGACGGCGCGTAGCGCCGGCCACCCTCATGAACCCCATCCCCGACCTTCCCGGACTGCCCCGCGACGCCGAGGGACCGGTTTTCGGCGCGCCCTGGCAGGCGCAGGCCTTCGCCATGGCGGTGGCCTTGCATGCGCGCGGCCTGTTCACCTGGCGCGAGTGGGCGCAGGCGCTGGCGCAGGTGATTCGCGCCGCGCCTGCGCAGGATGGCGAGGACGCGGGCGAAGCATACTGGCGCCAGTGGCTGCTGGCACTCGAGACGCTGGTCGGCGCGAAGGGGGCGAGCTCGGCAGACGAACTGCAGCGCTACCAGCAGGCCTGGGACCACGCGGCCGAGCGCACGCCGCACGGGCGGGCCATCGAATTGCGCCCCGAGGATTTCCCGCCCGCGCAGCAGCCGTAAGCAGCCTGCTAGTTCGCCAGGTAGCCGCTGCAGATCCCGCGCAGCTCCCGGATCAACTGCTCGTGCTGCGCATGCAGTGCGATCACGCGGCCGTCGCTGCGGCGGGGTGAGCGCGATTCCCACAAGGCCTGCGTCAACTCCACGCGGCTGATCAGCAGGTCGCTCCAGCTGCGCACCAGCCGCGGCAGGGCCTGCGCGTGCATCTGCATGCGGTCGAAGTGATCGGAGAGCTCGCGATAGAGCGCCGGGTCCCAATGCCGTTCGAGCAGCACGTCCAGGCCCGCCGAGTACCGGGCCAGTTCATCGGAGAGCTGCCCGGCCACGGCGAGCTGCTCGGGGGAATGCGACGGTAACAAGAACGCGCTCCGGCTTCTTTTCGAAACCGGACTCTACCGTGAGTTGACGTACGCGCGAAGCGGAGAAAGTGCCCCACTATCCGCCTCGGGCAATCGCGGCCCGCACCGCGGGCCTCAATCGAGCGCGAAGGCCTCGCGCAAGGCGGCACAGAAGGCGGCGCTGCCGCTGACGGTCAGCGAGAGCGTGATGCGCGGCGCGTCCGCCTCGCCCGCGTGCAGCTCGAGCTGCGCGGCGCCGGGTGAATAGCGCACCTCCAGCGGGGTCGAGACTTCGCGCACGCCCTGCAGGGCGTAGTCCCATTCGCCACCGTCCTCCAGCGGCGCGGCCGGACCGAAGCGGCGCTCGGCCCAGTCGAGCACGCGTTGGACCTCGGCCTGCAGCGCGGGCCACTGCGCCGGCGCAGCCGCGGCCATGGCGTCGAAGCTGCCGCCGCCGTGCGCATCGCCGCTGAACTCGAAGTCGAGCCAGGAGAGTTCCATGGCGCCATCATAGGTGCCGGTTACAGCAGGCGACAGTGGCGCTCGCCCGCCGCGGAATGCTGCTACGTTGGGCGATGCGTCGCGTGCAGGCGCGAAGCCAGGGAGACCTTGCCATGGACACCAACGTGCTGCTCACCATCGCCATCCTCGTGCTGCTCGCGGTGATCGCCGCGGCCTTGCTGATGCGGCGCAAGCGCTCGCAGCGGCTCGCGCAGCGCTTCGGCCCGGAGTACGACCGCACGGTGGAGAGCACGGGCAGCCGCTCGCGCGCGGAGGCCGAACTGGCGGCGCGGGAAAAGCGCCGGGAGAAACTCGAGATCCAGCCGCTCGAGGCAGCCGAGGCCCAGCGCTTCCGCATGGAGTGGGACCGCGTGCAGGCGCGCTTCGTCGACAACCCGCGCTCCGCCGTGTCCGAGGCGGACCTGCTGGTGCGCGACGTGATGATGCGCCGCGGCTACCCGATGGGCGACTTCGACGCGCGCGCCGCCGACCTCTCGGTGGACCACCCGCGGGTCGTCGAGCATTACCGCGCCGCGCACGCCATCGCGCTGCGCGACGCGCAGGGCGAAGCGGACACCGAGGGCCTGCGCCAGGCGTTCGTGCACTACCGCGTGCTGTTCGATGAACTGCTCCAGCCTGCGCCGGCAGCGGCGCCCGCGCGCCGCACTGCGGCCGACGATCCGCCCGCGGAGAAGCTCCGCGGTGGGCTGCTGCCGCCCGAGCGCGCGATGGCCAAGGAGGAGCCGTCCGTGCGCGAGCGCGAGCGGCACAAGGAGAAGTAGGCGGGCTAGCGCCTGATCGACACGCTGCCGTCCAGGCGCGCCGAGATCAGCTCCAGCAAGCGCTCGATGTCCACCGGCTTGACCAGGTGCTGGTCGAAGCCCGCTGCGCGCGCTCGCTCCTGGTCCTGCGGCTGGCCCCAGCCGGTCAGGGCGATCAGCGTGCGCGCGCCGCCGCCGGCCTGCTCGCGGATCTGCCGGCAAGCCTCGTAGCCGTTGGTGCCGGGCATGCCGATGTCCAGCACCACCAGCTCGGGATCGAAGGCAGGCACCGCCGCGACCGCGGCGTCGCCGTCGTGCACGCGATGCACGCTGTGGCCCAGCGACTCCAGCAGCATGGCCAGGGTCTCGGCGGCATCGACGTTGTCGTCGGCCACCAGGATGCGCAGCGTCCCCGCAGCTTCCCGGCGCGGGCTCGCGTTGTCCGCCGGCGCCCGCGGCTCGGCCGGCGCCTGCGCCAGCGGCAGGCGCACCGTGAACACGCTGCCCTGGCCCTGGCCTTCGCTGCTGGCGGTCACGATGCCGCCGTGCAGTTCCACCAGCTTGCGCGTGAGCGACAGCCCGATGCCCAGGCCGCCGCGCGCGCGCGACAGCGCCGGCTCTTCCTGCGAGAACATCTCGAACACCTGCTCCAGCCGGCGCGGCGAGATGCCGATGCCGTTGTCGCGGATCGAAACCAGCACCGTCCCGTCCTCGCTCACCACCCGCAACTCCAGCTGGCCACCGGGATCGGTGTACTTCGCCGCGTTGCTCAGGAGGTTGATGAACGCCTGCGCCAGGCGCGCGCGGTCGCCGTGCACCGTGAGTTTCGTGGCCGGCTGCAGCACCGTGAGCTTGTGGCCGGCGCCATCGATCTGCGGCTGCACCGTCTCCAGCGCGTCGCCCAGCACCTGGTCGAGCGTGAGCAGCTCGCGCCGCAGCTCGATGCGGCCCTGGCCGATGCGGCTGACGTCCATCAGCTCCTCGATCAGCCGCCCCATCAGGCTCACCTGCCGGTCGATCAGCTCCGAGGCCCACTGCACGTCGGTGGTGCCGGGCCCGCGCAGCTTGAGGAAGTGCACGGCGTTGCGCACGGGCGCCAGCGGGTTGCGCAATTCGTGGGCCAGCGTGGCGAGGAATTCGTCCTTGCGCCGGCTGGCCTCCAGCAACCGCGACTCGCTCTCGCGCAAGGCCGCCGTGCGCTCGGTGACGCGCTGGTCCAGCGAGGCGTTCAGCTCCGACAGCCGCTCCTCGGCGCGCCGGCGCTCGGCGACCTCCTCCAGCAGCTGGCGGTTGGCCTGCGCCAGCTCGCGCTCCTTGCGGTGCAGTTCCGCGAACACCGAGACCTTGGAGCGCAGCACGGCCGGATTCACCGGCTTCTGCAGGTAGTCGACCGCCCCCGTGCCGTAGCCCTCCAGGATGTGCCGGTCCTCGTGGAAGTAGGCGGTGAGGAAGACGATCGGGATGCGCGCCGTCTTGCGGCGCTGCTTCACCATCTGTGCCACCTCGAAGCCGCTCATGCCGGGCATCTGCACGTCCAGCACCAGCAGGGCGAACTCCTCGTTGACCAGGCGCAGCAAGGCTTCGTCGCCCGAGGTGGCACGGACCAGGCGGTAGCCCGGGTCGTCCAGGATGGACTCCAGCACCGCGAGGTTCCTCGGCTCGTCGTCGACGAGCAGGATGTTGACCGGTTCGGGCGGGTTCATGCCGGCCTCACCGGAACAGCCAGACGCGCATCAGCGACAGCAACTGGTCGGTGTTGACCGGCTTGGAGATGTAGTCGCTCGCGCCGGCCTGCAGGCACTTCTCGCGGTCGCCCTTCATCGCCTTCGCGGTAAGCGCCAGGATCGGCAGGGTACGGAACGCGCCGTGCTTGCGGATCTCGCGCATGGTTTCGTAGCCATCCATCTCCGGCATCATGATGTCCATCAGCACCATCTCGAAGTCCGGCGACTCCTTCAGGATCTCGATCGCCTGCCGCCCGTTGGTGGCGCTGACCACGTCCACCTCGTGGTTCTCCAGCAGCGAGGTGAGCGCGAAGATGTTGCGCACGTCGTCGTCGACCACCAGCACCTTGCGCCGGCGCAGCACCTCGGACGAGTTGTGCAGGCGGTCCAGCATGGCCTGCTTTTCAGCAGGCAGCTGCGTGACGACGCGATGCAGGAACAGGGCGGTCTCGTCCAGCAGGCGCTCCGGCGACTGGACGTCCTTCAGCACGATGCTCTTGGCCATGCTGTGCAGGCGGTCCTGCTCGGCATCCGTGAGGTCCTTGCCGGTGAAGACCACCACCGGCACGGTGGCCAGCTGCGGCTCGGCCCGCATGGTCTCCAGCAGCTCGAAGCCGGTCATGTCCGGCAGCCGCAGGTCCAGCACCACGCAGTCGAACGCCTGCTTGCGCATGGCCGTGAGCGCTGCGTCGCCGCTGCCCGCGGTGGCGATGTCGATATCGTCGTAGCCCAGGAGCTCCACCACGGCGTCGCGCTCGACGTCGTTGTCCTCCACCACCAGCAGGCGCCGGGTGCGGGGTTGCGTGAAGTCCTTCAGGCGATCGAACGCGGCCTCGAGCCCGGTCGTGGTGGGCTCCTTCAGCAGGTAGTTGAAGGCGCCGTGCGACAGGCCGTGCTGCCGCTCCTCTTCCATCGTGACGATCTGCACCGGGATGTGCCGCAGCGCCGGATCCAGCTTCAGCTGGTTCAGCACCGTCCAGCCCAGCATGTCGGGCAGGAAGATGTCCAGCGAAATCGCCGCCGGCAGGTACTGCCGCGCGAGGGACAGGCCCATCGCGCCCTTGTTCGCGACCAGCCCCTTGAAGCCCTTGTCGCGTGCCATGCCGAGCAGGATGCGCGCGTAGTGCGGATCGTCCTCGATGACCAGCAGTACCGGGTCGCCCGGCTGGATCGATTCGCGGTCGTCCGGCACGTGCTCCTCGCGCGCGACCGGCAGCGTGATCACCGTGTTCTCCGGCATCGTCGCCTTGCGCGCGCCGGCGGCGGCCGGCTCGGCGCCCGCGTAGTGCAGCGGCAGGTACAGCGTGAAGGTGCTGCCCTGGCCCGGGACGGACTGCAGCTTGATCTCGCCGCCCAGCAGCAAGGCGAGTTCGCGCGAGATCGCCAGGCCCAGGCCCGTGCCGCCGTACTTGCGCGAGGTGCCCGCGTCGGCCTGCTGGAACGCCTCGAAGATCAGGCGCTGCTTGTCCGGCGGCACGCCGATGCCCGTGTCTTCCACCGCGAAGGCGATCACGTGCGCCGACTGCGACAGCACCGGGTGGTCCGGGCTCCAGCCCGCCGTCGCCTGGCCCACGCGGACTTCCACGTGACCGTGGCCCGTGAACTTCACCGCGTTGGACAGCAGGTTCTTCAGGATCTGCTGCAGGCGCTTGGGATCGCTCTCCATGGTGCGCGGCAGGTCGTCCGCGAACTTGAGGTGCAGCGGCAGGTTCTTCTGCTCGGCGACGTGGCGGAAGTTGCGGTCCAGGCTCTCGCGCAGGCCCTGGAACGGAATCTCCTCGATGTCCACCGTGACCGTGCCCGACTCGATCTTGGACAGGTCCAGGATGTCGTTGATCAGGTTCAGCAGGTCGGAGCCCGAGGAGTTGATGTTGCGGGAGAACTCCACCTGCTTGGTCGTGAGGTTGCCGGCGGAGTTCTCCGCCATCTGCTGCGACAGGATCAGGATGGAGTTGAGCGGCGTGCGCAGCTCGTGCGACATGTTCGCCAGGAACTCGGACTTGTACTTGGAGGTGAGCGCCAGTTCGGACGCCTTCTCCTCCAGCGCGCGGCGGGCCTGTTCCACTTCCGCGTTCTTGCGCTCCACTTCCGCGTTCTGCTCGGCGAGCAGCCGCGCCTTGTTCTGCAGTTCCTCGTTGGTCTGCTGCAGTTCGGTCTGGCGGGCCTGCAGTTCCACCGTGAGCTGCTGCGACTGCTTGAGCAGGCCCTCGGTGCGCATGGTCGCCTCGATGGTGTTGAACACCGCGCCCAGGCCGAGGGCGAGCTGGTCGAGGAAGTTCAGGTTGACGCCGGTGAAAGGCTGCAGCGACGCGAGCTCGATCACGGCCTTGGTCTGGTTCTCGTACGGCACCGGCAGCACCAGCACGCTGACCGTCGACGCCTCGCCCAGGCTGGAGGCGATTCGCACGTAGTCGGCGGGCACGTCGGTGAGCAGCATGCGGCGCTTCTGCAGCGCGCATTCGCCGACCAGGCCCTCGCCCACGCGCACGGTGTCGGCCACCTGCACCTCCCCCGTGCCGGCGTAGGTCGCCAGCACGACGAGCTCGTTGTTGTCGCCCAGGTTGTTGTGGTAGATGCTGCCCTGGTGCGCATTCACCAGCGGCGCGAGCTCCGACAGCAGCAGCTTGCCCACGGTGTTCAGGTCGCGCTGGCCCTGCAGCATGCCGGTGAAGCGCGCCAGGTTGGTCTTCAGCCAGTCCTGCTCGCGGTTGGATTCCGTGGTCTCCCGCAGGTTGGAGATCATGGTGTTGATGTTGTCCTTGAGCTCGGACACTTCGCCCTTGGCGTCGACCTGGATCGAGCGCGTGAGGTCGCCCTTGGTCACGGCCGTCGCCACTTCCGCGATGGCGCGCACCTGCGTCGTGAGGTTGGCCGCCAGCAGGTTCACGTTGCCGGTCAGGTCCTTCCAGGTGCCGGCCGCGCCCGGCACGTTGGCCTGGCCGCCCAGGCGCCCGTCCACGCCCACCTCGCGTGCGACGTTGGTCACCTGGTCGGCGAAGGTCGCGAGCGTGTCGGTCATGCCGTTGATGGTGTCGGCCAGCGCCGCCACTTCGCCCTTGGCCTGCACGGTGAGCCGCTGCGTGAGGTTGCCGTTGGCCACCGCCGTCACCACCTTCACGATGCCGCGCACCTGCTCGGTGAGGTTGGACGCCATGAAGTTCACGTTGTCCGTGAGGTCCTTCCAGGTGCCGCCCACGCCGCTCACCTGCGCCTGGCCGCCCAGCTTGCCCTCGGTGCCCACTTCGCGCGCCACGCGCGTCACTTCGTTGGCGAAGGAGTTGAGCTGGTCGACCATCGTGTTGATGGTGTTCTTCAACTCCAGGATCTCGCCCTTCACGTCCACCGTGATCTTGCGGTTCAGGTCGCCGCGCGCCACGGCCGTCGTCACCTCGGCGATGTTGCGCACCTGCGAGGTGAGGTTGGCGCCCATCGTGTTCACCGAGTCGGTCAGGTCCTTCCAGGTGCCGGCCACGCCAGGCACCACGGCCTGCACGCCCAGTCGCCCTTCCGTGCCCACCTCGCGCGCCACCCGCGTCACTTCCGACGCGAAGGAACGCAGCTGCTCCACCATCGTGTTGATGGTTTCCTTCAGCTGCAGGATCTCGCCGCGCACGTCCACGGTGATCTTCTTGGAGAGGTCACCGTTGGCCACGGCGATCGTCACCTCGGCGATGTTGCGCACCTGGTTCGTGAGGTTGGACGCCATCGAGTTGACGTTGTCGGTCAGGTCCTTCCAGGTGCCGGCCACGCCGGGCACCTGCGCCTGGCCGCCGAGCTTGCCTTCGGATCCCACCTCGCGCGCCACGCGCGTCACTTCGGAGGCGAAGGCCGAGAGCTGGTCGACCATCGTGTTGATGGTTTCCTTCAGCTGCAGGATCTCGCCCTTCACGTCCACGGTGATCTTGCGGCCCAGGTCGCCGCGGGCGATGGCGGTCGCCACGTCGGCGATGTTGCGCACCTGGCCCGTCAGGTTGTTGGCCATGGAGTTGACGTTGTCCGTCAAATCCTTCCACGTGCCGGCCACCCCGGGCACCTGCGCCTGGCCGCCGAGCTTGCCCTCGGTGCCCACTTCGCGCGCGACCCGCGACACTTCCGCGGCGAACGCGTTGAGCTGGTCCACCATCGTGTTGATGGTTTCCTTCAGCTCCAGGATTTCGCCGCGCACGTCCACGGTGATCTTCTTGGACAGGTCGCCGTTGGCCACCGCGATCGTCACTTCCGCGATGTTGCGCACCTGGTCGGTCAGGTTGGACGCCATCGAGTTGACGTTGTCCGTCAAGTCCTTCCAGGTGCCGGCCACGCCACCCACGGCGGCTTGGCCCCCGAGCTTGCCCTCGGTGCCCACTTCGCGCGCGACGCGCGACACCTCGCCGGCGAACGAGTTCAGCTGGTCGACCATGGTGTTGATGGTCTGCTTGAGCTGCAGGATCTCGCCGCGCACGTCCACGGTGATCTTCTTGGACAGGTCGCCGCGCGCGATGGCGGTCGCCACGTCGGCGATGTTGCGCACCTGCGCCGTCAGGTTGGACGCCATGAAGTTCACGGAGTCGGTCAAGTCCTTCCACGTGCCCGCCACGCCCGGCACCTGCGCCTGGCCGCCCAGCTTGCCTTCGGTGCCCACCTCGCGCGCCACCCGCGTCACTTCCGATGCGAAGGCGTTGAGCTGGTCCACCATCGTGTTGATGGTGTTCTTCAGCTCCAGGATTTCGCCCTTCACCTCCACCGTGATCTTGCGCGAGAGGTCGCCCCGGGCCACGGCCGTCGTCACTTCCGCGATGTTGCGCACCTGACCGGTCAGGTTGTTCGCCATCGAGTTGACGTTGTCGGTCAGGTCCTTCCAGGTGCCGGCCACGCCGCGCACCTGCGCCTGGCCGCCCAGCTTGCCTTCCGTGCCCACCTCGCGCGCGACGCGCGTCACTTCGGACGCGAAGCCATTGAGCTGGTCCACCATGGTGTTCAAGGTGTTCTTCAGCTCCAGGATCTCGCCCTTCACGTCCACCGTGATCTTCTTCGAGAGGTCGCCGTTGGCCACCGCCGTCGCCACGTCCGCGATGTTGCGGACCTGCGCGGTGAGGTTGTTGGCCATGAAGTTCACGTTGTCGGTGAGGTCCTTCCAGGTCCCCGCCACGCCCGGCACCTGCGCCTGGCCACCGAGCTTGCCTTCGGTGCCCACCTCGCGCGCCACGCGCGACACCTCGCCGGCAAAGCCGTTCAGCTGGTCGACCATCGTGTTGATGGTGTTCTTCAGCTCCAGGATTTCGCCGCGCACGTCCACGGTGATCTTCTTGGACAGGTCGCCCCGCGCCACCGCCGTCGTCACCTCCGCGATGTTGCGCACCTGGTCGGTCAGGTTGGACGCCATCGAGTTGACGTTGTCGGTCAGGTCCTTCCACGTGCCGGCGACGCCGGGCACCTGCGCCTGGCCGCCGAGCTTGCCTTCCGTGCCCACCTCGCGCGCGACGCGCGACACTTCCGACGCGAAGGCATTGAGCTGGTCCACCATGGTGTTGATGGTGTTCTTCAGCTCCAGCACCTCGCCGCGCACGTCCACCGTGATCTTCTTGGACAGGTCGCCGTTGGCCACCGCGGTCGTCACTTCGGCGATGTTGCGCACCTGGCCCGTGAGGTTGGACGCCATGAAGTTCACGTTGTCCGTGAGGTCCTTCCACGTACCCGCCACGCCCGGCACCTGCGCCTGGCCACCCAGCTTGCCTTCCGTGCCCACTTCGCGCGCGACGCGCGTCACCTCCGACGCGAAGCCATTGAGCTGGTCCACCATCGTGTTGATGGTTTCCTTCAGCTGCAGGATCTCGCCCTTGACCTCCACGGTGATCTTGCGCGAGAGGTCGCCGCGCGCGATGGCCGTCGCCACGCCCGCGATGTTGCGCACCTGGCCCGTGAGGTTGGAGGCCATGGAGTTCACGGAGTCGGTCAGGTCCTTCCACGTGCCGGCGATGCCCGGCACCTGCGCCTGGCCGCCCAGCTTTCCTTCCGTGCCCACCTCGCGCGCGACGCGGGTCACCTCGGAGGCGAAGCCGTTCAACTGGTCCACCATCGTGTTGATGGTTTCCTTCAGCTCCAGGATCTCGCCCTTCACGTCCACCGTGATCTTGCGCGAGAGGTCGCCGCGCGCCACCGCCGTCGTCACCGTCGCGATGTTGCGCACCTGCGAGGTGAGGTTGTTGGCCATGGAGTTGACCGAGTCGGTCAGGTCCTTCCACGTGCCGGCCACGCCGGGCACCACGGCCTGGCCGCCCAGCCGGCCGTCGGTGCCGACTTCACGCGCGACGCGCGTCACTTCGGAGGCGAACGAGCGCAGCTGGTCCACCATGGTGTTGGTGGCTTCCTTCAGCTGCAGGATCTCGCCGCGCACGTCCACGGTGATCTTCTTGGACAGGTCTCCGTTGGCCACCGCGATCGTCACGTCCGCGATGTTGCGCACCTGCGCCGTGAGGTTGCCCGCCATCTGGTTGACGGAGTCGGTCAGGTCCTTCCACACACCCGACACGCCCTTCACCTTGGCCTGGCCGCCCAGCTTGCCCTCGGTGCCCACTTCGCGCGCGACCCGCGTCACTTCGGACGTGAAGACCGAGAGCTGGTCGATCATCGTGTTCACCAGCTTGGCGGAGCGCAGGAACTCGCCCATCAGCGGGCGACCGTCCACCTGGAGTTCCATCGGCTGGCCGAGATCGCCCTTCGCGACCGCGCCGATGGTGCGGGCGATGTCCGTCGTCGGCCGCACGAGGTCGTCGATCAGGGTGTTGAATGAGTCGACCTGCTCCGCCCAGGCGCCGATCGCACCCGGCGCGGAGATGCGCTGCGTGAGCCGGCCTTCCTTGCCCACGGTGTTGGACAGGCGCGCTGCCTCGGTGGTGATGCGGTCCGCGTTGGCGATGCTGTGGTTGAACGCTTCGGCGATGCGCGCATCGACGCCGGACCAGTCGTTGGGCAGGCGCGCGCTGAAGTCGCCGCCCGCGAAGGCCATCAGCGCCGCGAGCACCTGGCGCGAACGCGCGTCGCCGCCTTCGGAGTCGGCGGCTCTCGCGGTCTCGGGGAGCTTGGCCCGCGAAGGCTTCGCGAGGACGCTGCCCGGTTGCGATGTCCGGGTGCGGGCACCGGGTTTGCTGCCCTTCTTCTTGACTGCGGTGGGCGTGACGGCCTGGTCCATGTCTCTCTCTCCGGTTCGACATGCTCCCACCCGCGGGCAGCGCATTCCACTCCGGCCCGCAGCGGCGGTGCCCTGCGGAAACGGTGCGGCGCGCTGCGCGGTGCTAATGGAGCGTTGACAACACCCAGCACAAAACGGCGAACGTTCAGCTCTGGATGCCGGCTAGTGTCGGGGTGTTTTTCCGAATGCGTCGTAGGACATGGCCGACACACCGCGACGAGCGTGCGGATGCGGAAAGATGACACGGTGGAACTCGCCTCCGCGCGCGGAGACGACCCCAGCTCATGCAGCCGCGGGCGAGCCGCGGCCTCGGTTGCAGCCCTTGCAGGGCTGGCGGCGACGCTCAGGACTGGCTGGTGCTCTTGCTGCCCTGGTGCGACACACGGTGCAGCGCCGCGCCGGCGCGATGCAGCATGCTGCGCGTTGCAGCGCCCATCTTGTGCAAGGCGCCCCGGATGTCGGAGCCCACCTGGTGCGTGGTCGCTCCAGAATTCGTAGCGGTTGCGTCGTGCGCAGAGCCGGCGTGGACGGAGCCGGCGCAGCCCAGCGCCAGTGCGAGCGCGATGGCGGAAATCCTGTTCATGCCTCTGTCCTCTCGGTGATCGGGATGTCCCTGTTGGAGCGCGCAGCCCGGCGGAGTGTTGTCGGACAACGACGCATGCTCACGTGCAACGAACGAGGCGAGCGGCCGTGGCGGCGGCAGACGGGCCCGGCCGCCAGGACGGCGCCCTCCCTGCGGAACACGGAGTGCCAAAAGAAAAGGCCGGCAGCAGTGCCGCCGGCCTTGCACAGCGATCCCAGATCAGTTGCGGTCCGCGCGGGCGCCGCGCTTGCCGGCGGAGCTGCCGCTCGTGTCGGTCGTCGCGTTGTTGTCCGACATCGTGCCCGAGCCACTGGTGCCCGAGTTCATCGAGCTGCTGCTGCCGGAATTCGTGGAGCTGCTGCCCGGGGTCGTCGAGCTGTTGAGGTTCGCGTCACTGCCCGCGCCCAGCGTGCCGGTGTTCGAACCGGCCGAAGTGGAACCCGTCATCTTGGACGACGGGGTCGCGCCGGTCGCTTTGCCGGAGGTGCTGCCAGTGGTCGAGCTGCTCGTGCCCGCGTTCATCCCCGTGCTGCTGTTCGTGCCGGGGCCCGAAGCACCAGCGGTCGTGCCGCCGGTGCCTTGCGCCATCGCGACGCCGCCGAGCGCCAGGGCCGCGGCCGCAACGAGGGTGGAGAGGGTGTACTTGGTGGCTTTCATCTGGTTCCTTCCTGGATCGATTACTGGGTGGCGGCTGCTCGCCGCACGGAGAGCAAGTTAGGCATGCGAGCGCGGCGGCGGAGTGGGTCGAATCGCGCGAACCCCTGTCCGACAGCCTGAGACACGGGCGTAGGACGAGGCTGCCGGCACCGCATCTGTATGTCCTTCCAGATGAGGCTGCGGGCAAGCACAGGCGCGGCTGCGACGGCTGTGTCAGCGCGTTCCGACGGCTGTGCCATGTAGGACAGCCGTGCGCCGGCTGGCTTATGCTCCGGACCGATGGAACTGGATTTCCGGATCGAACAGAAAGACGCGTTCGCCGTGGTGCGCGTCGAAGGCGAGCCTTCGCTCGGCCAGTTCCAGTCCTTCATCCAGCTGATGGCGGTGGAGACCTCCGGCTGGAACGTCAAGCGCGTGCTGTTCGACCTGCGCGGCGTCCGCTCCCTCACCACGTTCACCGAGCACTACAGCGTCGGCGAAGAAGCCGCACGCCAGTTGCGGCACCTGCATCGCATCGCCTCGGTGGTGCCGGCGGACCGGATCACGCGTGCGAGCGAAAAGACGGCGCAGGCCTCCGGGCTGAACCTGCGCGTGTTCACCGACGAGGGTCCGCGGTCGAGTGGCTGCTCGCGTGAGCGGGCCGCTCGGGAGTTCGTCGCCGGAAGAAAGTAAGTCCCCGGCGCGGGGCGCAGGGGACTTGGCCGGCGAGCAGGCGCGCACGGCGCCTGCCCCGTTCACTCGCAGCTGAAGCTGTCCGCCGATTCGATGCTGCCCGTTCCCTTGTAGCGCGCGACCTTGGGCCACGGGCACAGAGGACGCGTGCGATCCGCGGCCCAGGTGGAAGGCACGTCGGTGTTGACGCCGCCCGGGTTGCCGGCGCCCCGCGCCTTGGCCACCACCGCTTCGGGAGCCTGGCCCTTCTCGACCCAGTTCACCAGCGGGGTGAGCATGTCGAACTGGTCGGTCGCCGGGCCGCCGGAGCAGTGGTTCATGCCGGGCACCAGGTACAGCCGCGCATAGGAGGCGGTGGTGCCGGTGTTCGTGGCGAGCGCCCGGTACCAGTTCGTCGTGTCGTCGCTGGAGAAGATCGGGTCGCTGGTGCCGTGGTAGACCATGATCTTGGCGCCGCGGCCCTGCAGCGCGGAGAGGTCCCTCGGATGGGGCGGCGTCATGAAGGACATGGCGCTTTCCGTGTACGTGCCATTGGTCGCCTGGATCCTGGCCAGGATCGTGTCGATGTTGGCGCTGGCGGCGAACGCCGGGCCACTGAAGGTGGCCGGATCTTCAGGCGGCACTTCCCAGATGAAGCCCACGGCGCTCGAGTCGAGGATGCCTGGGACGGTGAACTTCCAGAACGACCAGCCCGCAGTGCCCAGGCCCGCGTCGTACGGCCAGCTCGAATAGAAGCGCGTGCCGTCGCTGGACTGCGCGCCCGCGAACAGGTTCGCGATCTTCCCCTTCTGGTCCGCGGTGAGGCAGGTGCCGTCCCGTGCGCCGGTGCAGGTGGGCACGTCGCGATTGAGGTCGAAGGCGCCCTGGCACGCGGCCGTATCGTTCACGATGCCGTCGGCGGAGCCGTCAAGCGCGTCGCACCTGGCGAGCACCGCCTTGGAGACCATCTGGCGCTCCGCGGTCGTGAAGCCCGTGGAAGGGTCGCCGGGCGTGCTGGCGAGCGACAGGTAGGTCTGGTAGCCCTTGATGTTCGCCGTCGCTGCAAGCGGCAGGCGGAAGCCCGGGTCGCCCGCGAGGAAGCCGTCGTACTGGTCGGCGAGGCGCGACGCGGCGACCATGGTGTGGCGTCCGCCATTGGAGCAACCGCCGAAGTACGACCGGTCCGGAGCCTTGCCGTAGGTGGTCTGGATCAACGCCTTGGCCATCGGCGTGAGCTTGGCCTCGGCCTGGTAGCCGTAGTCCAGGCGCGCCTGCGGGTCGATGCCGAAGGTGGCGCTGCCACCGCTGTGGCCCGCGTCCGAGCTGATCACGGCGAAGCCCATGTTGAGGGCGCTCGTCGTCGCGCCGCCGCCCCCGACCGGGCCCGTGGCCGTCACGACGCTGCCGTCGGTGCCGCCGTTGCCCTGGTAGAAGAAGCGCCCGTTCCAGGCGAGCGGCAGGCGCATTTCGAAGCCGATGGCGTAGGCCTTGCCGTCGACCGGGCTGGTGCGCGGATACATGCTGCCCTTCACGAGGCAGTGCGCCGGGGCGGGGTTGCCGCCGACCGAGACGCCGCCCGCTGCGACGGTGGTCGCACTCGCGATGCTCGTGTCGTGGTAGCTGAAGCGGGCCAGGTCACTGCAGTTGCCGTTGAACGCAGCACCGACGGCGCCGCTCAACTGCGGCAGGTTGGCGTCTCCGTTCCCACCGCCGCCGCAAGCGGCCAGGGTGGCGGCGAGCATGGCGGGCCATGCGAGTTTCGTCTTCATGGGTCTCCCCCGGGGTGCGGCGGCGCCGCGTTGACCGTTAAGGTACTTAACCAATCTCTCCATGGAGATTCGGACTTTCCCTAGACACCGCACAGCCACACGCGCGCCAACAGATGTGGTAGCTAAACCAGTTGGCAGCTCGGCAGGCTTGGGCACAATGCCCGCATGAGCAACCGACGCAGCCCGCGGCTCGACCTCACGCCGGCCGGGCGGATGGAAGAGGCGCGCCTGCAGAAGGTGCTGGGCTACCAGCTGGCGCAGGCGACCATCGTGACCGACGCGATCTTCAGGGAGCAGGTGGGCAAGCCGCTCAACCTGCGGCCGGTGGAGTACACGGTGCTGACGCTGATCGCGGAGAACCCGGGCGGATCGCTGGTGCGGCTCGCGCGCGCCCTGTGCGTGACGCCGCCCAACATCTCCACGATGGTGGACCGGCTGGAAGCCAAGGGCCTGATCGCGCGGGAGTCGAGCGAGGAAGACCGGCGCGCCCACGTGCTGCACGTCACCAGCAAGGGCGCGGACCTCGTGCGCAAGGCCACGCAGAAGATCGTGGCGGCGGAAAGCCAGGCGCTGCCGCTCTCCGCCGGCGAACAGGCGATCCTCGCCGAGCTGCTGCACAAGGTGGCGCTCGCGCGCAGCAAGGTGCTGGGCGGCTGAGCCGGCGCGCCGCGGCCTGCGCCGCTATACTTGCCCTTCGCTCCGGGGTGCGGGCGGCATGGGCCGCCCGCTGAGATGGCCAGCACCAAACCCGTGAACTTGAACCGGTTCGTACCGGCGTAAGGAGAGCCATGCAGCACCCTCCCCTCCCCGTTCCCAAGGACCCGAAGCGATGACCATTGCCATCGCCGGCGCGGGCCTGCTCGGGCGCCTGCTCGCCTTCCAGCTGGCGCGCGCGGGCCACACCGTCCACGTCTTCGATCCCGCCGCCCACGCCGAGGCGCGCGGCGCCGCCGGCTGGACGGCCGCCGGCATGCTGAGCCCGGTGGCGGAACTCGAATGCGCCGACGAGAACGTGTTCCGCCTCGGTCTGCGCACGATGGCGCTGTGGCCGCAGCTCATCGCGCAGCTCGACGTGCCGGTGGAATGCGCGTTCGACGGCAGCCTGCTGCTGGCGCACCGCGGCGACGAGGGCTCGGCGAAGCGGGTGATCGACCTGCTCGCGGCAAAGGCCGGCGGCATCGATGCGAGCGCCAGCCTCGCGCCGCAGTTGCTTGCAGCGGAGCGACTGCGGCAACTCGAGCCCTCGGTGCGCGGCCCCGCCCACGCGTGGCTGCTGCCGCACGAAGGGCGGATCCACACGGTGCAGGCGATGCAGGCGCTGGCCGCATCGGCGCCGCGCGTGCAGTGGCACTGGAACAGCAGCGTCGAGTCCGCCGCGCCGGGCGTCGTGCGCGTGCAGGGCGCGGAGCAGCGCTTCACGCATGTCTTCGACGTGCGCGGCACCGGCGCGCGGCCGCAACTGCCCGTGCGGGGCGTGCGCGGCGAGATCTTCTGGTTGCAGGCGCCCGGGCTGGCGCTGCACCGACCCTTGCGCCTGCTGCATCCGCGCTACCGCGTGTACCTCGTGCCGCGCGCACCCGACCTCGTCGTGGTCGGCGCGAGCGAGATCGAGAGCGAGGACCGCTCGCCCGTGTCCGTGCGCAGCACGGTCGAACTGCTCGCGGCCGCGCACAGCGTGATCCCCGAACTGGCGGAGGCGCGCATCGTGCACAGCGAATCCAACCTGCGCCCGGCCCTGCCCGACAACCTGCCGCGGCTGGAGACCCAGCCCGGACTGACACGCATCAACGGCCTCTTCCGCCACGGCTGGCTCATCGCGCCGGCGCTGGTGGAACAGGCCCT
Organism: Ramlibacter ginsenosidimutans; assembly: GCF_016654015.1. Classification (GTDB taxonomy): domain Bacteria; phylum Pseudomonadota; class Gammaproteobacteria; order Burkholderiales; family Burkholderiaceae_C; genus Ramlibacter; species Ramlibacter ginsenosidimutans. The sequence continues at coordinate 540,247 of NZ_JAEPWM010000001.1, forward strand.
CCAGGAGATGGAAACAAGATGAGCCTCAGCATCAAGGTCAACGGAGAGCCGCGCAGCGTGCCGGACACCGCCACCCTGGCGGACCTGGTGAACGCGCTCGGCGAGGCGCCGCAGGCGCTCGCGACGGCCGTCAACGGCGACTTCGTGCCACGCAACGCGCGCGACGGCGTGCGGCTGCGCGAAGGCGACGAAGTGTTCACCTTCCAGCCGATCACGGGAGGCTGAGCATGGGCCTGCGCATCGGCGACATCGAACTCACCAGCCGCTTCTTCCTCGGCACGGCCGGCTATCCGTCGCCGCAGGTGCTGCAGGAAGCGATCGCCGCGTCCGGCACGCAGGTGGTGACCGTCGGACTCAAGCGCCAGCTCGCCGCCGGCGGCGCGCCCGGCGATTTCTACGCGATGATCCGCGCGAGCGGCGCACGCCTGCTGCCCAACACCGCGGGCTGCCGCACGGCACGCGAAGCGGTCACGCTGGCGCGCATGGCGCGCGAACTGTTCGACACCCGCTGGCTCAAGCTGGAAGTCGTGGGCGACGACTACACGCTGCAGCCGGACCCGTTCGAACTGGTGGACGCCGCGCGCACGCTGGTGCAGGACGGCTTCGAAGTCTTTCCCTACTGCACCGACGACCTCGTCACCTGCCAGCGGCTGCTCGACGTGGGCTGCCGCATCCTCATGCCCTGGGGCGCGCCCATCGGATCGGGCCAGGGCCTGCTCAACCCGACGGCGCTGCGCACCCTGCGCGCGCGCCTGCCCGACGCGCTGCTGGTGGTGGATGCGGGCATCGGCTCGCCGCAACACGCGGTGCATGCGATGGAGCTGGGCTTCGATGCGGTGCTGGTGAACTCCGCCGTGTCGCAGTCGCACGATCCGGTCAAGATGGCGCGCGCCTTCCGGCTCGCCGTGGAGTCGGGGCGGCTCGCGTACGAGGCCGGCATCATGGCGCGCCAGGAGATGGCGGTGCCAAGCACGCCGGTGACCGGCCAGCCCTTCGTCCTTTGAACGATGAAGATCGCCACCTTCAACGTCAATGGCGTGAAGGGGCGGCTGCCGCGGCTGCTCGAGTGGCTGGAGGAGACGGCACCCGATGTCGTCTGCCTGCAGGAGATCAAGACCGGCGACCCGGCCGGCCCGGCTCAGGCACTGGCGCAGGCGGGTTACCGCGGCGTGTGGCATCCGCAGCGCTCGCATCATGGCGTCGCCGTGCTCGCGCGCGGCGAGCCGCCGCGCGAAATCGGGCGCACCCTGCCCGGTGATCCCGCGGACCTCGCGTCGCGCTGGCTCGAATGCGAGGTGCAGGGCCTGCACGTGGTCTCGGTCTACCTGCCCAACGGCAACCCGGTGCCCAGCCCGAACTTCGACTACAAGCTGCGCTGGATGGACCGGCTGGTCGCGCACGGCGAAGCCCTGCTGGCCACGCGTCGCCCCGTCGTGCTCGCCGGCGACTTCAACGTGGTGCCGACCAACAGCGACATCTACAACGCGGGCAGCTGGCGCTTCGACGCCGTGCTGCAGCCGGAAACCCGCGAGAAGTACGAGCGCCTGCTGGCGCAGGGCTGGGTGGACGCCATGCGCCACCTGCACCCGAAGCAGCGCATCTACACGTTCTGGGTGAACGCGGCGGCCTTCCAGCGCAACGCCGGTTTCCGCATGGATTTCCTGCTGCTGAGCCCGGATCTCGTGCCCCGGCTGCGCGCCACCGGCGTCGACGCGGAACATCGCGGGCGGGACAAGCCCAGCGACCACGCGCCGGCGTGGATCACGCTGGATTGGCCTTGAGCTGCGCCTCGGTCGCGTCACGCGCGGTGGCGAGCACGCCGGTGACCTGCCCGGCCGCGTCCTTCACCAGCGCGAAGCTGAAGTCCACGTAGAGCTTGCGCCCGTCCTTCGGCTGGGCGCGCGTGCGCATCACGCGGCCGGCGACGCGCAATGCGCCCGACGCGATCGCGCGTGCGAAGCCCGCGTCGTGCGCGGCCCGGAAGCGCTCCGGCACGATGAGATTCAGGTCGGCGCCGAGGACCTCCGCCGCGGCGTAACCGAACAGGCGCTCCGCCGCCGGATTCCAGAAGCGGATGCGGCCTTGCACGTCCGCGAGCACGAGGGCTTCCGGCAGGGCCTGCAAAACGCCGTGCAGCAGGTCGGGGGACAGGGGCATCGGCGAACTCATGCGGTCTCGATTCCGTGGTGAGGGGCTGAACGGAAGCCCAGGCCGGTTGTCGTCCGACAAGGGGGCGGGAGGGAGGCGGTTAGCATGGATCAGCAGAAGACGAAGAGACCGGCAACATCATGGATGAAGAGATCGCGGCGCTCAGGAAGGAAGTGGAGCACCTGATCGCAATGCACACGGCTTCGTACGTGACCCTCACGTCGCTCGTGGCCACCCACCCGCAGCCGGAGCAGTTCCAGTTGCACCTGATCACCGCGCTGGAAGGCGTGCTCGGGTCGGAACGCCTTGGCCGCTGGACCGAGGACCAGAAGCAGATCGTGCGGCGCGTGGTGGAGACCTTCCAGAACGTGCGGCCGGCGCCGCCCATCGATCCCCTGAAGCAGGCGCTCGGCGACCGGGACCCCCGGCAGCATCCCTGACGGTTGGATCGCGTCGGCCGCGCGCGGCTCACGGCAGGAACAGCTCCTGCAGGTTCGAGAGGAAGTCGAAGCCGTGCTCCGTCGGCCGCACGCGGGCGAAGTCGCGCGTGACCAGGCCCTTGGCCTCGGCGTCGCGCAGCGGCTTCTCGATGGTGCTGAGCGGCAGGCCCGTGCGGTCCACGAAGTCCTGCAGCGCGAATCCTTCCTTCAGCCGCAGCGCGTTCAGCATGTACTCGAATGGCAGGTCGCCGCGCGCGACTTCCTCTTCCTGCGCGATCGCGTGGCCTGCCAGCGCGTTCTCCATGTAGAGCCGCGGTTCGCGATTGCGCACCTGCCGCACGATGCGATGCGGGAACGACAGTTTCCCGTGCGCCCCGGCGCCGATCCCCAGGTAGTCGCCGAACTGCCAGTAATTCCAGTTGTGCCAGCAGCGGTGGCCAGGCTTGGCATACGCCGACACCTCGTAGCGCTCCAGGCCCGTCGCTGCTGTCATCTCCGTGATGCGATCGAGCATCGCGTAGGCCAGGTCTTCCGGCGGGATCACCGGCGGGAACTTGGCGAACAGGGTGTTCGGTTCGATGGTGAGGTGGTAGATCGACAGGTGCGGCGGCTGCAAGGCCAGCGCCTGCGTGACGTCCTCTTCCAGCTGCGCCAGCGTCTGCCCCGGCAGCGCATACATCAGGTCGAGGTTGAAGGTCTCGAAATTCTCGGCCGCCTCCTCGACGGCAGCGATGGCCTGGCGGCTGTCGTGCACGCGGCCGATCGCCTTCAGGTGCGCATCGTTGAAGCTCTGCACGCCGACCGACAGGCGCGTCACGCCGGCAGCGCGGAACGCCTTGAAGCGGTCCTTCTCGAAGGTGCCGGGATTCGCTTCCAGCGTGATCTCCGCCTCGGGTACCAGCTTCACGCGCGCGCGGATGTCCGACAGCAGCCGGTCGATGCCTGCCGGCGAGAACAGGCTGGGCGTGCCGCCGCCGATGAAGATGCTGTGCACTTCACGCCCCCAGACGAGGGGAAGCGCCGATTCGAGGTCGGCCCGGAGGGCATCGAGGTACTGCTGCTCGGGCAGCTCGCCCCCCTTCATTTCGTGCGAGTTGAAGTCGCAGTAAGGGCACTTGCGCAGGCACCACGGCAGGTGCACGTAGAGCGACAGCGGCGGCAAGGCCGGCAGCTGCAGCGTGCCGGGCCGCAGGAAGTGCGTGACGTCGTTGGCCATGGCGACTACAACCAGCGTTCGCGAATGAGCTGCACCATCTGCTGCGCCGCCTTGCCGCGATGGCTGTTCGCGTTCTTCACCTCGGGGGGCAGTTCGGCGAACGTCCGGCCGAAGGCGGGAATGAACATGACCGGATCGAAGCCGAAGCCATGCGCGCCGCGCGGCTCGCGCGTGATCTCGCCCACCGCCCGGCCGACCGCGATCAGCGGTTCGGGATCCTCGGGCGTGCGCACGGCGACCAGCGTGCTCACGAGCGCGGCGCGGCGCTGCGCGATGTCGCGCATCTGCTCGAGCAGCGCCTTCACGTTGTGCTCGTCGCCCTTCGGATAGCCGAACTGCGTCGCGTAATAGGCCGTGTCCACGCCGGGCAGGCCGCCGAACGCGTCCACGCACAAGCCCGCGTCGTCGGCGATCGCGGGCAGCCCGGTGTGCTGCGCCGCGTTGCGCGCCTTCGCCAGCGCGTTCTCCACGAAGGTGCGATGCGGCTCGTCGGCGTCGGGCACGCCCAGCTCGCCCTGGCGCACCAGCGCGATGCCCAGTGGCGCGAACATCGCCTGCAACTCGGCGAGCTTGCCCGGGTTGTTGGAAGCGAGGACGACGCGATCGATCACGCGCCCAGGGCCTTCTGCTGCAGGGACACGAGTTCGGCGATGCCCTTTTCGGCCAGGCGCAGGAGTTCGTCCATCTCCTTGCGCGTGAAGGGCACGCCCTCGGCGGTGCCCTGCACTTCGACATAGTGGCCCGCGCCCGTCATCACGACGTTCATGTCGGTGTCGCACGCCACGTCCTCGACGTATTCGAGGTCCAGCAGCTCCGTGCCTTCGACGATGCCCACCGACACCGCCGCCACCGGCCCGAGCACGGGGGAAGCGCTGAGCTTGCCGCTCGCGATCAGCGTGTTCACTGCGTCCTGCGCCGCCACGAAGGCGCCGGTGATGGCCGCCGTGCGCGTGCCGCCGTCGGCCTGCAGCACGTCGCAGTCGAGCGTGATGGTGCGCTCGCCGAGCTTCTTCAGGTCGAACACGGCGCGCAGGCTGCGGCCGATCAGGCGCTGGATCTCCTGCGTGCGCCCGCTCTGCTTGCCACGCGCCGCTTCCCGGTCGCCGCGCGTGTGCGTGGCGCGCGGCAGCATGCCGTACTCCGCCGTCACCCAGCCCTCGCCGCTGCCGCGCTTGTGCGGCGGCACCTTCTCTTCGACCGACGCCGTGCACAGCACGCGCGTGTTCCCGAACTCGATCAGCACCGAACCCTCGGCGTGGATGGTGAAGCCACGCGTGATGCGCACGGGTCGAAGCTGGTCGGCGGCGCGGCCGTTGGGTCGCTGGAAAGTCGTCATCCGCGGGATTGTGCCCCGGGGCGCACGCCGGGACTGCCGTGGGGGTGTTCAGAGGGGAGGCGGTGGATCGGAAACGTAGGCTGGTGGTGAGCCGCAGGCGAACCCCAGCTCGCTGCGCTGCGCCGGATCGCTGGGGTTCGCGGTGCTCACCGCCAGCCTACGAGGGCCCGTCGGTCCACGAGGGCCCGCAAGTCTTTCCCCGCAGGGGCCCAAATGTTCGACGTCGCGGCAGGCGGCGTGCGGTGCAGGCCTCCGAAGAGCGCACCTCTTCGTGCTCCCCGGAGATCGGCAAAGAACCTTGTGCGACTTCTGCGTCCGGCTGGCCGCCTTCGGCCGTCCGCCTTGAGACCCCTAAGCCTTCTTCGCCGCAGACCGCTTGATCGCCTCGTTGATCTCGGCGATCGAGCGCTCGATGGCGGCGTCGTCCAGGTCGTCCACCAGCGTGTCGAGCACGCCGGCCTGGATCGTGGAGGCGAACACGCCGTCGCTGATGGAGTCGGTGGAGATGCCGCGCGTGGACTCGAAGGTGTCCGGCGTCTCCCATTCCATCGCGATCACCGTCACGTTGTCGGACTGCTCGCCGCCGTTGCGCAGCGCGCTTTCGACCAGGTCGGGCACGGCCTCGGAGACCGACTTGATGCTCAGCTCGCGCACGATCTCGTTGTCGTCCAGGCTGCCCCACAGGCCGTCGGAACACAGCAGGATCTTGTCGCCCTGCTGCATCTGCACCGGCCCGGTCACGTCGAACACGGGCTTGGTCGGCGAGCCGAGGCAGGTGAACAGGATGTTGCGGTTGATCCGGTCCATGCGGATCACGCCGGCGCTCTGCTGCTCGAGGTACGAGTGGTCGCGCGTGCGCGTGAGCATCTCGCCCTCGCGCACGACGTACAGGCGCGAGTCGCCGCAGTGCACCCAGGATGCATGGCCGTTCTGCACGATCGCCGCGACCAGCGTGGTGCGGGGCGTGTCCAGCATGCCTTTCTCGCTGGCGTAGCGGATGATCTGGTGGTGGGCCGCCATGAGCGAGACCGACAGGAACTCGGCGACGTCCTTGACGACCGGGCGCGCTTCCTTCTGGTACAGCGCGGAGATGGTCTGCAGCGCCAGCTGCGCGGCGACCTCGCCTTCCGGGTGGCCGCCCATGCCGTCGGCCAGCAGGAACAGGCCCGACTCGCGCGTGTAGCAATAGCCCATGCGGTCTTCGTTCTTCTCGCGGCCGCCCTTGCGGCTGATCTGGAAGACCGAGAACTTCATGCGCAGCCCCGCTGCGCCGGCGCGGTGCCAGGCCGGAAGCGCGCGCCAGCTGGCGGCAGTAGCCCGCGGCTCACTTGAGCTTCGCCCCGATGCCGCTGCGCTTCATGGACTTGCGCGTGTCGCTCACCATGTTGTCGAACTGCAGGCGCATCTTCTCGCCCACGGACAGCTTGGTGTAGCGGCGTTCGCCCTCGCGGCTGAGTTCCTTCTGCAGCGCGAACACGGATTGCGGGCGGGACAGCGGGTCGAGCGACATGCACCATTCCACCACCTCGATCAGGTTGTCGGAATACACACCGCGCAGCCGCGAGAGCGCAAGCGACAGGCGGTCCTTTTCGAGTCGTTGCGGCGCATCGTTCGGGGGATAACCCTGCATGCACGCGTAGATGCAGGCGCCGATGGCATAGATGTCCGTCCATGGGCCCATCGAGGAATCCCGGCGGTACATCTCGGGGGCGGCGAAGCCCGGCGTGTACATGGGGCGGATGAAGTTGCCCTCCTTGGACAGCACTTCCCGCGCGGCGCCGAAGTCGATCATCACGGCGCGGTTGTCGTCCGTGATGAAGATGTTGGCAGGCTTGATGTCGAGGTGCAACATCTTGTGCTGGTGCACGATGCGCAAGCCCCGCAGGATCTCGTCGAACAGCGACCGGATGGTCGACTCGCGGAAGACTTTCTGCTTCTTCAGTTCGCGGGCGGTGATGATGAAGTCCTGGAGCGTCGCGCCCTCCAGGTAGTTCATCACCATGTACACGGTCTCGTTCTCGCGGAAGAAGTTCAGCACGCTCACCACCGAGGAGTGGGAGATCTGCGCGAGCGAACGGCCTTCTTCGAAGAAGCTTTTCAGGCCCAGGCGGTACAGCGACAGCTTTTCCGGGGCCACCTGCGGCAGGAGCTCGCCGGGCGGGCGCGTGGCAAGCGAGGAAGGCAGGTATTCCTTGACGGCGACCTGCTGGCCCTCGTTATCGACTGCGAGATAGACGACGCCAAAGCCCCCGGCGGACAGCTTGCGCACCACACGGTAGCCACCGATGACGGTATCCGGCGGCAAAGGGGCCGGTTTGAGCTTTGACATAATTTGAAGATGATTGGGGTGCGCGGCGACCCCGAGATCCCCGAAACCCCCTCGACTTCAACGACACTCCTCTGCATGGCAGTTTACAGCATGACCGGTTACGCCTCGGCGCAACTGAGCCCCGGGACGACATCGGCAGGTGCTGAAGGCGGCAAAGCCGCAACAGGTACACGCCTCGGACTGGAAATCCGGTCCGTCAACAGCCGGTTCCTGGACCTCTCCTTCCGCCTTGGCGAGGAATTGCGCTCCCACGAGCCGGCGCTGCGCGAGCTGATCACCGCCCGCATCAAGCGCGGGAAGGTGGAAGTCCGCGCCGCCGTGGAAGGCGCGGCCGGCGAGCTCGCCCGCGAGCCCACCATGGCCACCTTGCAGCGCCTGTCGGCGCTGCAGGACACGGTGAAGACCTGGCTGCCCGCGGCCGCCGACCTGAGCGTGGCGGAGATCCTGCGGCTCGCCTCCGCCGAGGGCAACACCGGCACGGACTGGGGCGAGGGCCTGCTGCAGACCGCGACCCGGGCGGTCGCGGACCTGCTGGCCGCTCGCGAACGCGAAGGCGCGCGGCTCGCGACGATGCTGCTCGGACACCTCGGGCAACTGCGCACGCTGGCCGAACAGGCGAAACCCATGGTGCCGCAGCTGGTGGAGCAGCAGCGCCAGAAGTTCCTGGAGCGCTGGAAGGAAGCCATGGCCCTCGGCGAAGGATCGGCCACGCCGGAAGCGGCGCAGGACCGCGCGCTGACCGAGGCCACCGCCTTCGCCATCCGCATCGACGTGGCCGAGGAGCTCACGCGGCTGGCGGCGCACCTCGACGAGATCGAACGCCTGATCAAGAAAGGCGGCGAGGTCGGCAAGCGCCTGGACTTCCTGATCCAGGAACTGCACCGCGAGGCCAACACCCTGGGCTCCAAGTCGGCGGCGCTGGAGCTGACCCGCGTCTCCGTGGACATGAAGGTCCTGATCGAGCAGATGCGCGAGCAGGTCCAGAACCTCGAGTGAGCGCGGCCGGCGCGGCGCCCGGGCTGCGGGCGCGGCCCGCGTAGAATCCTGCATGGACTACCCCGGCAACCTGTTCGTCGTCGCAGCGCCCAGTGGCGCCGGCAAATCCAGCCTGGTCAAGGCCTTGCTGGAGCTCGATTCCCACGTCCAGCCCTCCGTTTCGCACACCACCCGGCCGCCGCGCGGCCAGGAAAAGCATGGGCGCGAATACTTCTTCGTCTCCGAACCGGAGTTCGACCAGATGGTGCTGGCCGACGCGTTCGTGGAGTGGGCGCACGTGCATGGCCGCCGCTACGGCACGTCCAAGAAGGCCATCGAGGACCGCATCGCGCACGGGGCGGACGTGATCCTGGAGATCGACTGGCAGGGCGCGTTGCAGATCAAGCGCATCTTCACCAACGCCGTGATGATCTTCATCCTGCCCCCGAGCTGGGACGAGCTGCGCTCGCGGCTGGAGCGCCGGGGCGAGGATGCGCCGGAGGTGATCGAAACCCGACTCCGCAACGCGGCTGCTGAAATGTCCCAGTGCAAGGAATTCGACTTCGTTATAATCAACGAGTTATTTGAGCGCGCGCTTTTCGACCTGAAAGCGATCGTGCATTCCCAGCGGCTGAAGTACGTGTCCCAGAAGCGCCTGCGCGCGGACACCTTCAAGGCCCTCGGGATCTAGCCCCCTACCGGAGAGACCATGGCCCGCATCACCGTCGAAGACTGCCTCGAAAAGATCCCCAACCGCTTCCAGCTGGTGCTGGCCGCGACGTATCGCGCCCGCATGCTGAGCCAGGGCCACGCGCCCAAGATCGAGAGCAAGAACAAGCCCGGCGTCACCGCCCTGCGCGAAATCGCCGAAGGCAAGATCGGGCTGGAAATGCTGAAGAAGGTCCCGGGCTGAGGCTCGCCGGATCCGCGAAAAGCACCCTGCGGGGTGCTTTTTTTTTGCTTCCACCGGCGCTGCGGCCGATCGGGCAAGCGAACGCAAAGTGCGCAGGGATTTCGCAGAGGACGCAGAGAAAACCGAAGAAGGATGTTCCTCTGCGTCCTCTGCGTGACCTTTGCGTCCTCTGCGTTCTCCTGACTGATAGCCCGCAAGCGCATAACCGGCCACGCCAGTGACCGCAAAATCGGCGGAGCAGGCCCCTTCCATCTATCATGGGGCCATGAGTGCGGTGCTCCCCTCCGTCTCCGGCAGTGGCAAGCGACCCAGCAGTCCGGTCTTGCCCAGCCCCGCCGCGGCCAATGCGGCGGCGGCCAGCTTTGCCGCGCTGACGGCGCGCCTCGATTACCTGGAGCCGGGCGACGTCGACCTGGTGCGCAAGGCCTATCGCTTCGCCGACGAAGCGCACCTGGGCCAGATGCGGGCGAGCGGCGAGCCCTACATCACCCATCCCATCGCCGTGGCGGCGCAGTGCGCCGAGTGGAAGCTCGATGCGCAGGCGCTGATGGCCGCGCTGCTGCACGACGCCATCGAGGATTGCGGCGTCACCAAGCCGCAGCTGATCGAGCGTTTCGGCGCCGCGGTGGCCGAACTGGTGGACGGCCTCACCAAGCTGGACAAGCTGCAGTTCAACACGCGCGAGGAAAACCAGGCCGAGAGCTTCCGCAAGATGCTGCTGGCCATGGCGCGAGACGTGCGCGTCATCCTCGTGAAGCTCGCCGACCGCACGCACAACATGCGCACGCTGGAAGACGTGCCGCGCGAGAAGTGGCACCGCATCGCCAGCGAGACCCTGGACATCTACGCGCCCATCGCGCACCGCCTGGGCCTGAACAACACCTACCGCGAGCTGCAGGAGCTGTCGTTCAAGTACCTGAAGCCCTGGCGCTACGCCGTGCTGGCCAAGGCGGTCGCGAAGGCGCGCAGCCGCCGGCGCGACCTGATCCAGAAGGTGCAGCGCGACGTGGAGAACGCCTTCGACGCCGCGGCGCTCAAGGTGCGCCTCGCCGGCCGCGAGAAGACGCTCTACTCCATCTACAAGAAGATGGACGAGAAGCACCTGTCCTTCGCGCAGGTCACCGACATCTACGGCTTCCGGATCGTCGTGCCGACGGTGACCGACTGCTACACCGCGATGGGCCTGCTGCACCAGCTGTACAAGCCGGTGCCGGGCAAGTTCAAGGACCACATCGCCATCCCCAAGATCAACGGCTACCAGTCGCTGCACACGACGCTGGTCGGGCCGTCCGGCGTGAACGTGGAGTTCCAGCTGCGCACCGAGGCCATGCACCTGGTCGCCGAGTCGGGGGTGGCCGCGCACTGGCTGTACAAGGCGAGCGCGCCGCAGGAAGAAAGCACCGAGCGGCTGGGCACCAAGTGGCTGCAGTCGCTGCTGGACATCCAGAACGAGACGCGCGACGCCGCGGAGTTCTGGGACCACGTCAAGATCGACCTGTTCCCGGATGCGGTCTACGTCTTCACGCCCAAGAGCCAGATCCTGGCGCTGCCGCGTGGCGCGACGGTGGTCGATTTCGCCTATGCGATCCACTCGGACGTCGGCGACCGCACCGTGGCGGCACGCATCAATGGCGCGCAGGTGCCGCTGCGCAGCGAGCTGAAGAACGGAGACGTGGTCGAAGTGGTGACGGCTCCCGTGTCGACGCCGAACCCCGCCTGGCTGGGCTTCGTGCGCACGGGCCGCGCCCGCTCCAAGATCCGGCACCACCTGAAGACACTCGCGCAGGCCGAGTCGCAGCAGCTGGGCGAGAAGCTGCTGGCCCAGGCGCTGCGTGCCGAGGGCATGGACACGCTGCCGCCGGACGACGAGCACTACCACCAGTTGTGGGAGAAGCTGCTGCGCTTCACCGGCAACAAGAGCCGCGCCGAACTGCTGACGGACCTGGGGCTGGGCAAGCGCATCGCCGGCATCGTAGGCAAGCGCCTGATGACGCTACTGTCTGAGATGGGGCAGAAGCCCGACGCGCTGCTGATCAGCCGCGAACGCTTCACCGCCCACGAGAATCTCTCCCAGGGCGGACTCACGCTGGACGGCAGCGAGAACGCTTCGGTGCAGTTCGCGAGCTGCTGCCGGCCCGTGCCGGGCGATCCGATCGTCGGCTACCTCGGCCGCGGCGAAGGCCTGGTCGTGCACACCGCCGACTGCAGCGTGGCCAAGCGCCTGCAGCACAAGGACGCCGAGCGCTTCATCGGCGTCGAATGGGCGGAGGAGCCGGTGCGCTCGTTCGAGACCGGCGTGCTGGTGACGGTGGCCAACGGCAAGGGCGCGCTGGCGCGCGTGGCCGCGTCGCTCGCGAACGCCGAGGCCGACATCACGCACGTGGACATGGACGACGAACGCGCGCAGGACGCCACCGATCTGCGCTTCGTCGTCTCGGTGCGCGACCGCACCCACCTGGAATCGGTGCTGCGCAACCTGCGCCGCACGCCCAGCGTGATGGGCGCCGTGCGGATCCGGCCGGGGGCCTGAGCGCGTTCGCGGGTTGCTGGGGTTCGCCTTCGGCTCACCGCCAGCCTACGAATGCAAACAGCGTCCCGCAGGTTGGCGGGTCCCGTAGGCTGGCGGTGAGCGCAGCGAACCCCAGCTCGCCTTCGGCGTACCGCCGCTCACGATCGAGTCCGTGTCTTGTAGGCTGGCGGTGAGCGCAGCGAACCCCAGCTCCCTCACCCCGCCGGATACGCCACCTTCAGGATCTCCACCTCCTTCGTCCCCGCGGGCGTCACGAGCTTCACCACGTCGCCCTCGCGCGCCTTCAGCAGCGCGCGGGCGATCGGCGAGATCCAGCTCACCTGGCCGTGCGCGCTGTCCGCTTCGTCGATGCCCAGGATGGTGACGGTGCGCTCCACGCCCGTGTCCTCCTCCGCGTAGGTGACGGTGGCGCCGAAGAAGACCTGGTCGTGGCCGTGGTGCAGCGAAGGGTCCGTGACCTCCGCGATCTCGAGCCGCTTGGTGAGGAAGCGGATGCGGCGGTCGATCTCGCGCAGACGCTTCTTGCCGTAGATGTAGTCGCCGTTCTCCGAGCGGTCGCCGTTGCTGGCCGCCCAGTGCACGATCTCCACGACCTTGGGACGCTCGTCGTCGATCAACTGCAGCAGCTCCGCCCGCAGCCGCGCGTATCCCTGCGGCGTGATGTAGTTCTTGCCGCCGGGCGGCAGCGGCGGCAGTCCACCGCCGTCCTCGTCGTCGTCGCTGTCGGTCTCGCGCGTGAACGCCTTGCTCATGCGACCAAGCATAGCGAGTGCGCGGGCGCCGCGGGAGTGCCGGCGCGGGCCGCAGCGCGGCGGGAAGAAGCCGAACCATCCGCACTGGATCACAGATTCCGCACTCCTTATCCACCGACGACGCCGGGGTCCCCGTCAGCCGGCGCTTCCTAGAATGCCGCACACCGTCCTCGCACCGGCGCGCCGGCCACCGTTGAACGCTCCATCCTTCCCACAGCGGGCCCTGGCCCCGCTGGCCGCCAGCTGGTCGCTGCGCCCGATGGTGGCGGTGCTGCCCTTCATGACCAGCGGCAGCGGCCCCGGCCTGGAGCAGCTGGGCAAGGAGCTCACCGAGCGGCTGCGCGAGAGCCTGGCGGCCGATCCCGCCATGCAGTCCATCCTCGTCCGCTCCGACGTCCTCGCCAAGGCGCCGCCGCACGCGCTGGAGCTGATCTGCCGCGAGCTGCGGGTCGGGCACCTCATCCTCGGGAAGTGCCACGGCACCGGCGACGAACCTTCGGTGTACGTGGAGCTGACCGACACGCGCCAGTGGCACGTCTGCTGGGCCGAGTTCTATCGTGGTGCCGCGCGCACGCTGGCCGCGGGCGACGGTGCGTCGCTGAGCGCCATCGTGGGCGAGCTCCGCGTGGCGCTGCTGGAGCACTCGCACCACCACTGAGCGCCAGCCCACGCGAGCAGCGGCGTGCGGGCTCGGCCGCATTCGAAACCAGCGGTGCACCCGGGCACCGACTTCTCACGGTGGCCGCGCGACCGGCCGCCGTCCGCCGGGCAGCGTCGACGGCGTCCTACGTCAACAGTGACCGGCGCCCGCCGATACTGGACCGGCCATGCCATTCCAGCCGGTCCACCGTTTGCGGGGCGCGAGATGAAGGACGCCGAAGCGCTCCTGCCCACGCCCGCGGACCCGCGCGAGGCCGCCGAATCGGTCGGGCTGGTCTACGTGAGCGATGAAGACCGCGGCATCCGGCGCGAGCGCAAGGGCGACGCCTTCGTGTACTTCAAGGCCAATGGCGATCCGGTCACCGACGACGCGACGCTGGAGCGCATCCGCAAGCTCGCCATCCCGCCGGCCTACCAGGACGTGTGGATCTGCCCCAAGGCCAACGGGCACCTGCAGGCCACGGGCCGCGACGCGCGCGGCCGCAAGCAGTACCGCTACCACCCGCAGTTCCGCGAGCTGCGCGAAAGCACCAAGTACGAGCACATGATGGAGTTCGCGCAGGCGCTGCCCGCGGTGCGCGCGAAGCTGGCCGAGCACATGGCCCTGCGCGGCCTGCCGCGCGAGAAGGTGCTGGCCACGGTCGTCCACCTGCTGGAGACCACGCTGATCCGCGTGGGCAACGACGACTACGCCAAGGAGAACAAGAGCTACGGCCTCACCACCCTGCGCAACCCGCACGTGAAGGTGGAAGGTTCGGAGCTGCGTTTCCAGTTCAAGGGCAAGAGCGGCAAGATGTGGCGGCTGCAGGTGAAGGACCGGCGCATCGCGAAGATCGTCCGCGCCTGCCAGGACCTTCCGGGCCAGCGCCTGTTCCAGTACACCGACGAGGACGGCGAGGTGCGCGAGGTCACGTCGGCGGACGTCAACGCGTACCTGCGCGAGATCACGGGCCGCGACATCACGGCCAAGGACTTCCGCACCTGGGCCGGCACGGTGATGGCGGCGCTCGCGCTGCAGGAGTTCGAGGCCTTCGACACGAAAGCCACGCAGAAGAAGAACCTGAAGGACGCGATCGAGCGCGTCGCCTCTCGGCTGGGCAACACGCCCACGATCTGCCGCAAGTGCTACATCCACCCCGAGGTGCTCAATGCCTACGTCGAAGGCGATCTCGTGCTGGAGATCAAGGAGCAGGTCGAAGAGGAACTGCGCGACCAGCTCTCGCAGCTGCGTCCGGAAGAGGCTGCCGTGCTGGCGATGCTGCAGGCGCGGCTGAAGCGCACGCTGGAGGGGTCGCTGAAGGAGAGCCTGGCGAGGGTGCAGGGGACAGAGAAGAGGAAGAAGAAAAGGGTCGCTGCGCGCAAGGCGACGGCGTGAGCTGGCTCCTTGCAGCTGGCAGTGTGGAGCGCCCCCACCCCGCCCTCCCCCCGAGGGGGAGGGGGCAAATCGGGGAGGGGCGCCGCGAGGCGCTCAGCGCCGGCCGGTGCGCACCTTCACCAGGATGCGCAGGACCTCCGCGACGCTCCAGGCCTGCGCGATGCAGCCTCGCGGCGTGAACGGCGCTTCGGCGTCGAAGATCTCGCTGATCGAGCCGATGCACGCCTCGCTCAGGTGCGCCGCGAAGCCCTCCAGCAGCTGCTCGATGCCGCGGTTGTCGTCCGGATGCACCTTCAGCCACGCATCGGCGAACGGACCGGCGAGCCAGCCCCACACCGTGCCCTGGTGGTAGGCGGCGTCGCGCGCGCGCAGGTCGCCGTCGTAGTTGGGCTTGTAGTCGGGATCGCCCGGTGCCAGCGAGCGCAGGCCCACCGGCGTCACGAGCTTGCGCTGCACCACGTCCAGCACCGGGTGCCAGCGCTCCGGGTCCAGCACCGGATGCGGCAGCGAGATCGAGAACACCTGGTTCGGACGGATCGCGGGGTCATTGCCCTTCTCCCCGTCGACCACGTCGAACAGGCAGCCCGTCTCGGGATTCCAGAAGCGCTGGTTGAAGCTGTCGTACGTGCGCCGCGCGTGCTGCGCCATCTCATTGGCGCGCGGCTCGTCACCCTCCTCGCGCAACCAGCGCTCCATCAGCCGCAGCGCGTTGTAGAACAGCGCATTCAGCTCCACGGCCTTGCCGCGCCGCGGCGTCACGACCCAGCCGTCCACCTTCGCGTCCATCCAGGTGAGCTGGTAGCCCTCGGCGCCCTGCGTGAGCAGGCCGTCGCGCGGATCGACGCGGATGTTGAAGCGCGTGCCGCGCAGGTGGTGCGCGACGATGTCCAGGAAGATGGGAAGCGCGTGGCGCAGCGTCAGCCGGTCACCAGAGGCCTGCAGGTAGCGGTCCATCGCGTGGAAGAACCACAGCGTCGCGTCGGCGGTGTGGTACAGGCCTTCGTTCTGCCCCTCCGGGAACATGTTGGGGATGAGCCCGTCCTTCACGTAGTGCAGGAAGGTGCGCAGGATGTAGCCCGCCTCCGCCTGGCGCCCGGTCGTGAGCGTGAGGCCTTCGAGGCTGATCATGGTGTCGCGGCCCCAGTCGGTGAACCAGTGGTAGCCGGCGATCACCGTGCGCGCCTGGTCGCCTTCGGCCTGCGCCCGCGCGGCATCGGCCTGGCGGCTGAAGGGCGCGATGATGAACTGGTCGGCGGCGAGCACCAGTTCGGCGGCGCGGCCCTGGCGGGCATGCGGATCGGCCTGCTCGATCAGCCGCTCCCGCCTCGCCTGCTCCGCTTCCCGCGCCTGCTGCGGCGTGAGCGCGTGCACGGTGTCCCAGCTCTCGGTCGACGCTATGAGCGTGCAATCCTCGCCCGGCGACAGCAGCGCACGGAAGCGACCCGGCGTCCACATGCGGCCGCGCGCCGCATAGCCGCGCGCGGCTTCCAGGCGGTAGAAGAATTCCTCGAAGTTGCCGCCCTCCAGCACCAGGTCGCCATCGCGCCCGATCATGGTCATGCGCAAGGGCGGCAGTTGCGGATGCCCCTCGGACTGCACTTCGATGCAGCGCCCGCGCGTGAGGATGCGCGAGTGCTCCGAGTAATGTTCGTCCACCGGCGCGTCGTGGCCGCGGAAGTGCAGGCGCGGCCGCAGGATCAGCCGCACGCCGGCACCGCCGCTGGCGAGCCGGTAGTTCACGTGCACGGTGTTCTGCCCGTAGGGCAGCAGCAAGCGCTTCTCCACCACGACGTCGCCGACGCGGTAAGTCCACACGGGCAGACCCATCTCGAGACGGAACTCGACGAGCGCATCGGGCAACTCGAAGGGCTGCTCCGGCCGCTCCTCGCCGGCGAGGCGAACGAGGCGTCGGTCCGGCAGGCGCAGCCACTCGCCGAGGTTGCCCAGCATCAGCGTGCGGCCCACCGGCGTTGGTAGCGCGGCGATGAGCAGGCCATGGTAGCGGCGCGTCGCGACGCCCGCGACCGAGCCCGACGCGTAGCCGCCCAATCCATTGGTGACCAGCCATTCGCGCGTGAGCAGGCGTTCCGGATGGTCGTGCACGGTTTGCCAGGGGATCGTGTTCAGGATGGCACTAGCCAACGGGTTTCTCCATCTTCTTCGGTGCGAGCACGGCCAGCGCGTGCGCGGGCAGGCGCCAGATGTGCTCGCCATCGGGTTCGCCGCTGCCGCAGCCGCCGTAGCGCGGGTCTTCGCTGTGCCACAGCAGCGACCAGCGGGTCCCGGCGGGCGGTGCGATCAGCGGCTCGGACATGGGATGGAGTGGCAGCGTGGCCCCGAGGTTCACCACGATCAGGCGATCGTCCCCGTTCTGGTCGAGGAAGCGCAGCAGGAAGGCCTCGGGCCCGAGCACCGCGCCATGCATGTTGTGGCGGTCCGCACGGGAGAACACCGGGTCCTCGCGGCGCAGGCGCAGCAGGTCCCGATGCATGTGCACGACCGGCGCGTGCCGCTCGTGTTCCGCGTGGTCCAGCTTGCATTGCAGGAAGGTCTGTTCGTCCGCCGGCGATGCGAGCAGCTTGCCACCGTCCGCGCTCGCGAGGTTGGGAAACTGCTGGAGGAACTCGTGCCGTCCCTTGCGGATCAGTGCGTCGAGCTCTTCGCCGTGCGCTGCAAAGTAGAGAAAGGGCGCACTCGCCGCGAACTCCTGTCCCTGGAACAGCAGCGGCGTGCACGGGGTCAGCAGCGTCAGCGCCGTCAGCGCGCGATAGCGCCCCGGCGAGGTCAGCTGGTGCAGGCGTTGCCCGCGCGCGCTGTTCGCCACCTGGTCGTGGTTCTGCAGGAACTGGATGAACGCGGTGGCCGGCAGGTCCAGCGCAGGGTGGCCGCGCCGCTGCTTCTGCCACGCGTAGTACTGGCCCTGGTACAGGAAGCCCCACTTCAGCGACGAGATCAGCTCCTGCGGCGTGCCGCGCGTCTCGGTGTAGTAGGCCTCGCAGGCGCCCGTCGCCGCGACGACGGCACTGTGGTGGAAGTCATCGTTCCACAATGCGTCCAGCCCCAGGCCGCCCTGCTCCACCGGCCGCGCAAGCTCTGCGTGCTGCGGCTCGTTCTCGCCGGCCAGGTAGATGCTGCGCGCACCCGCGGCGGCCCGCGCGCGCTGCGCGATCTCCGCGATGATGTGCTTCGGGCTGGCATCGAAGATGCACTGCGTCGCGTCGAGCCGCAGGCCGTCGAAGTGGTACTCGGCGATCCAGCAGGCCGCGTTGCACGCGAAGAACTCGCGTACGGGCCCGCTGTTCTCGCCGTCGAAGTTGATCGCCTCGCCCCACTCGTTGGCGTGTTTCTGGCTCGTGTAGTCGCGCGAGAAGTGCGCCAGCGAGTTGCCTCTGGGCCCGAAGTGGTTGTAGACCACGTCCAGGATCACGCCGAGCCCGAGCGCATGCGCGCGATCGATGAAGTGCCGCAAGGCATCCGGCTCGCCGTACAGCCGCGTGGGAGCGAACAGGTTCACGCCGTCGTAGCCCCAGCCGAAAGGCCCGTTGAACTCGTTGACCGGCATCAGCTCCAGGACGGTGATGCCGAGCTCCTTCAGGAAGGGCAGCTGCGCCTCGGCGGCGGCGTAGGTGCCCTCGCGCGTGAAGGTGCCGATGTGCATCTCGTAGAGCACCTGGCCGTGCGCAGTGACGCCGCGCCAGTCCTGGTCGGTCCAGCGGAAGGCAGCGGGATCCACCACCACCGACGGGCCGTCCGGTCCCTCCGGTTGCCAGCGCGAGGCCGGATCGGCATACGCCTCGCCGCCGTCGAGCCGGAAACGATAACGCGCACCCGCCCTGGCACCGGCCACGAGGCCCGAGAAGTAGCCCCCGCCTTCGCTGCGCAGACGCGCTTCCGCCAGGCCGGGCGTGTCGAACACCACGGCGACCTCCCGCGCGGCGGGAGCCCAGACCCGGAAATGCGTGCCGGCCTCGCCTTGTGGCTCGGCGCCGATGGGGAGCCGCCTGCTCGTGTTGTTGATGGGTTCTTTCTGCATCGGATCGCCTTCGCATTCTCCGATGCGGCATCGCGGCCGTGCGCGGCTGGCACGTCCGTTCGCAGCGAGAACGCATGCAGGACAGGTCGGGCAAGACCGAACGCGGGAAAGCACGCGGGCGCGCAAGCACGCTGGCGGGGCATCATCCCCGGATACAGACGACCCACAGGAGACCCGCTCGATGTCCATGCCCTCCCTGCGCCGCCGCACCCTGCTGGGCGCGGCGTCCGCCCTTGCCGCACCCTTCGCCTTCGCGCAGGGGCTGCCCAGCCATCCCGTTCGCCTCATGGTCGGCTATGCGGCCGGCGGCGGCGTGGACGCGATGGCGCGCATGCTGTCGGTGCGCCTGCCGACACCGCTCGGGCAGCAGGTCATCGTCGAGAACCGCGCCGGCGCCTCGGGCATGATCGCGGCCGACAACGTCGCGCGCGCCGCGCCCGACGGCAGCACGCTGCTGATGGGAGAGAGCGGCATGCTCATCACCGCGCAGCTGCAGCCGCGCGCCGGCTTCGATCCGCTGAAGTCGTTCGCGCCGGTGTCGGGCACCTTCATCGCGCCGCTGATGATCATCGCCAACAACGACCTGCCCGCGCGCGACCCACGCGAGCTGATCGCGCTGCTCAAGGCGAACCCGGGCAAGTACGCATACGCGACCTCCGGGGTCGGCACAGTGCACCACCTCGGCTTCGAGATGCTGAAGGCGCGCACCGGCATCTACATCGTGCACATCCCTTATCGCGGCGCGTCGCAGATCATCCCCGACGTGATCAGCGGCCAGGTGCCCATCGCGGTGGTGAGCGCGGCGGCGGGACTGGCGCAGGCGCGCGGCGGCAAGGTGCGCGCGATCGCCCTCATGAACACGGCGCGCCTGCCCGGCGCCGAGAACGTGCAGCCCATGGCGAACGCGCTGCCCGGTTTCGACGTGGCGCCGCGGCTGATGCTGCTGGCGCCGGCCGGCACGCCGCCGGCGGTGATCGACAAGCTCGACGAAGCGGTGCGCACGGTGATGGCGAGCCCGGAGCTCGCGCAGGCCGCTGCGCCGCAGGGCGCGATCCTCGCCTACCTGCCGCCCGCGCAGCTGGCGACCACGCTGGCTGCCGAGACCGCGGAATGGGGACGCCTGATCAAGGCGCAGAAGATCGGGCTGGGCTGAGCGCCCGGTCCGCTTGCGCGGCCAGGCTCACGCCGCGCGGCTCGCCGCTGATGTTGCGCAGCGAGGTGAAGAGGAAGGTGCCCTGGTGCAGCTGTTCGCCGGAGAACCACTGGCAATAGGCCGTGTCACCGCCCACCGAGCGCACCACCATCGGCGATCCGCCGCTCGCAAGGCGGACCACGTCGCCTGCCTGGATCGTCTCTGCCCGCACCTTGCTCACTTCGCTTGCCACTGCCCATTATTGGAGAGCAGGCGGGACCGCGACCCGGACGGGCGCCGACTCGGTGCGTAGGAGAAGGTCGATGGGAGGCGAGTGCGCTTGCGCTGTCAAGCACAAGAAGTGCTGCGGCGCGCGGGGAGCCGTCGCCGGCGCGGATCACAGCCGCTTGATCTGCAGCTTGCGGAACTTCACCGTGCCGCCCGCGTACTGCAGGCCGATGACGCCGTCGACCTCGCGCGCCTCGTCGGTCTCCGCCGTCTTGACGCCGTTGACCCTCACTTCCATGTGGCGGCCGCGTGCGATAACGTCCATGGTGTTCCACTGGCCGCCCGTATGCGGCACCGGCACGGGCGCCTTCGCCAGCCACACGATCGCGCCGGTCGCATAGCTCGGGTCCGGGCGCTTTTCGAAGATGTTCGCTTCGTGGCAGGTGCGGTCGGTCATCGGCCGCACGTCGGAGCAGCGCACGTAGATGCCCGAGTTGGCGTCGTCGCTGACCCAGAACTCCGCGCGCACCTGGAAATCGCGGTAGGTGTTCTTCGTCGCGAGATAGTACGTCGGTTCGTTGCCCGGGCGCCGGTCGGCCACGATGGCATCGCCTTCCGCGCGCCAGTTCGCGCCGCCGATGTTGGTGAAGTTCTCCATGCCGCGGCCGCCGTCAATCAGCGTGTCCCATCCCGTCATTCCCTGGATCGTCGAGCACCCCGCGACGGCGACGACGGCGGTGAATGCGAGGGTGGCTTTGGTGATCATGCGCATGGAATCCCCTGGGTGGTAAAGAACGCATTGGACGGGGCGCAGGCGCAGCCCGTCAATCCGTTCAATCCGGGGATGCGCCGGCGCCAGTCGATCTGCTTCACGAAGCGGTCCAGCCGCGGGCGGGCGACCGCGCCGGTCAGGCCTCGACCAGGACCACAGGCGCCTCGCCCGCCCGCAGCAGGTCGAGCGCCGCAGCCGCCGCCCGGCTCAGGTCGATGATGCGATCCGCGGCGTGAGGCCCTCGATCGTTGATGCGCACCACCACCTCAAGGCCGTTCTGCAGGTTGATCACGCGCACGCGCGTGCCGAACGGCAGGGTGCGGTGCGCAGCGGTGAGCGCGTTCATGTCGAAGCGCTCGCCGCTGGCGGTGCGCTTGCCGTGGAAGCGGGGGCCGTACCACGAGGCGGTACCCCGCGCGAGTTCGGTCCCGGAGGGTCGCGGGGCGGGCGCGGCATCGGGGGTCACGCGACGGCGATCCGGGGTCGTCGAACAACCGGCGAGGGCTCCCACCGCGACCAGCCCGCAAGCGGCCAGCAGATCGCGCCGGCGCCCGGCGAGCGGCGCCGGGCGGTCATCGACACGAGAGGCAAGCGATGCGTTCACCCGGCCAGTGTAGGCAGCAGCGGGCGCAGCGCGATCGGGGAGACGCGCCTTCCGTCCACCGGGAGCCGTCGCCTGGCGGGCGGGGCCGCAGTCCTCCCTTCACCTCACCCGCGTCGGATCCCCGCTCGTCCCGTCCCACAACCCGGACAACGGCCCCTGCCGGATGTCCTGCGCCAGCACGCCATCGAGCCACAGGCGATGCGACGGGAAGCGGCTGCCGGTCAGCGTGAGGCCGGTCACGGCCGGCGTTCCACTGCTGCAATCCACGATGCCGTCGATCTGGTGCCAGATGTACACGGAGTCCCGCATGCACGGGATCTGCACGCCGAGCTCCGCGCCGCGGGGCGGCCGGCCCTTCACGCCCCAGCGGAAGGCGACGTGCGACGGGTCGATCCGGCGCGTGACGAACGGCTGGTCCACGATCAGTGGCGGCGCCTGCAGGCACAGGCCGGTGCTCGGGATGCATTCCTTGCCGGAGTCGGTGTCGATCGCGCCGGCCAGGGTCACCGCCATCACCTCGGTCCCGCGGCACTGCGCATTGATCTGCCCGCGCGAGAAGAGGCGATAGCCCTTGCCCTCGGGCGGCGGCGCCGTGAACGGGCGGTCGTCCCTCGGGTCCTCGCTGAAGGCGGCATCGGTCGCCGCGGCGAGCGCGCGCAACGCGACGTCCGACGCGTCGGGCGAGAGCCAGTCGATGACCGCGCCGCCGATCGGGCTGATGATCTTCGCGACGGTGCTCACCGTCGAATCGAGCTGGCAGCGCAGCGAGCCGTAACGCGATCCGATCGGCCCGATGAAGCTCTTGGCGACCACGCGGAACACGCGCGTGGCCACGGGCAGGGGCTGCGGTTGCGGCGCCGCCTGCGGGCAGATGGTCACGCGGCGGTTGGCGACGTAGTCGCCGCCGGCGATCTGGTCCGATTCGCCCCGGCTCGCCGGCACGATGGCGATGCGGGCCGAGACTCCCGGCTGCAACCGATCGAGCAGGGCGCGCAGTTCACCGCTGACGCGGCTCGCACGCTGCATCCCGAGCACGAAGTTGTACGCGTCGGCGCCTTCCTGGCTGGCGTAGCCGGTCACCAGCACGGCGCGCGTGCCCTGCCGCAGGATGTCCGCGGCCAGGGCGGCGAGTTGCGAGTGGTGCGTCGCTGTCAGCGTGGACTCGCCCTGCGCGAATCCGGACAGCGTGGCGCAGGGGCCGGAGCCGGGCGGCCCGCCGGCCGCGGCCTGCCCTCCTCCACCCGGCGACGATGACGGCTGCGAAGCGCCGCCGCGCTGCTCCAGCGCATCGCGCAATGCGGCCAGCGTGCGCGGACCGGCGACGCCATCCGGCGTCAGCCCGTGCTGCTGCTGGAACGCGCGCACTGCATTGCGCGTCTGCGGCCCGGCATCGCCGTCCACCACGAGGTGCGTGCCCAGCACATGGTTGAGCGCATCCTGCAGCCAGCGCACGTCGGTGGCGCTGTCTTCCGCGAGCGCGTGCAGCAGGTCCTCGGAGTCGGCCGGAGACTCGGCGATGGCATGGCGCCGCCGCAGCAGCAAGGTGCCGGGCAGGACCAGGCCACGCGCATCGGCGATGCGGCGCGCCCAGCGGTCGGCGAGCCGTCGCACGCGCGGCTGCAGCTCGACGACCTGCACGTAGAGCCCGTCGCGCGGGCTGTCATCGCCCGGCGCCTGCCAGCCCCACGAGCCGAGTTCGCCGGCCCGGCAGACGATGGGCGAACCCACGACGGCCACGTGCCCGAAGTCCTGCCCGGGCGCGACGCGCAGCAGCAGGTCGCCGGGCAGCACGCGCAGCGCCTGCACGCTCGCGCCGGGCGCCGCGACCGGCACGAGGTAGCGCGCGAAGCGATCGCGCAAGTGGCGCCGGCCGGGGGCGGCCTCAGGATGCACGAACGCCTGGAACAGGGTCGTGGCCGAAGGCACGCCATCGAGCTCGGGCAGCGTGCGCGCGAGCAGGTCGCCAAGCCAGTGCGGCGTGCCCGGCGCGCCGCTCTCGCGCGCCTCGTCCAGCGAGGCCTCGGCCGCAGCCAGCAGTCCCAGGCCGGGCGGCGGCACTGCGATCGCCTCGCCCGCCGGGGTGGAGGACGGAGAGATGTCGACCGGTCCCGCGACGAGCACCGGCGCGTCGAACAGCCCCGACGACACTGCCGCGAGCGGCGGCAGCGGCTGGTCGCCCGGCGGCACCAGCGGTGCGGCCGGCGCGGCGGCGGGCGTCGCGGGCGCAGGCGCAGGCGCTGCCGCAGCCGGCGCCGGTGCGGGTACAGCCGGTGCGGGCGCGGGCGTGCCTGCAAGCGGCACGGAGAACGCGAAGGGCGAGCCGCTGCCGCCGATGGGCATGGCCAGCGAAGGCGCGCCCCCTCCGATCGGGATCTGGAACTGGAAGGGCAGCGGCGCCGCGCGCGAGCGGCGGTCGCGCCGCGAGTCGTCGCCCGAGAAGGACGTCGCTTCCGCAGGCGCGTCCTCGGCGTGCTCCGGCGCGGCCGCTTCCGCGGCCTCGGCGCGCGCCGCCTCCGCGCGCTCGGGCGCCGCCTGCGCGAGCCACTCGCGCGCGGCCCCCTGGAACGCCTCGCGCGCCACGCGCTCCAGGGTTTCGAGCGTCGGTTGCTGCTCGCGCGCGCGCGCATCCGCGCACTCGCAACTCGGCGCCGCTTCGTCCGTCGGGGACTCGGGGATGGGGGCAGCAGGCTTGGGCATGGCATCGCTCCTGGTGTCTGGATTCAGGGAATCGACACGCCGCGTCGCCTCCACGGCGGCGGCGATGTCGAGATGGCCGGCGCCGAGGCGCCAGGCCGAAACCGGATCGGATGGCGGCAGCACGGGCCGCGTGGACGCGAGCAGCAGGCGCCGCGTCTCGGCGATCGCGAGCGGGCGCGGCGCGGCGGCGAACATCAGGGCCACGGCGCCGGCCACGTGGGGCGCCGCCATGCTGGTGCCGGACATGCGCACGAGCAACGGCTCGTCGCCGCCCCGCAGCGACGCCGAACGGCACGAGAGCACCGCCTTGCCGGGCGCCACGAGATCGGGCTTGCCGCGGCCGTCGCGCGTCGGGCCGCCGCTGGAAAAGCGCGCGAGCGGTCCGCCGCGCGCGTGCGCGTCCACGGCACCGACGGCGATGGTGCGCCGCCCGTTGCAGATCGTGCCGAGCGTGCAGCATGGCGTGTCGTCCGGTCCTGCGAACACCGCCTGCAGCGCACCGGGACCCGGGCCGCGCTCGATCCACGCATGCCAGCGGCCGTCCACCGCGTCCTCGGCCGCGAGCCGCAGTTCCCAGCGACCCGCCGGCGCGTCCTCGTCGAGGTACAGCGCCACCTCGTGGTCGCCGTTGTTCGGATCGAAGCGGCGGTGGTACAGGCGCCCCACGGGGCGCCCGCGATAGTGCACCACCGTCTGCCGGCCCGGCACCGCGTACGCGGGTTCGACGCCCTCGGGCCCGCGCACCTCGATGGCGAGCAGGTCCGGCCCCGGATACCAGAGGTCGACCTCGTGCGGCGGATGCCCTTCGACCACCCGCAGTTCCAGCACCGTGCTGCCTCCCGGGCGCAGCAGGCCCGAAGCGTGGATGTGCCGCCCGAAATAGTTGCCGGTGCTCTGCACGATGGCGCGCGCCGGGGCGGCCTGCAGGAAAGCATCCATCGCCTGCTCGGTGAGCGTCTCGCCGTCGTGCTCGCCGGCCTGCCGGCCGAGGCTCGCATTCACCACCAGCGGCAGCGGCGGCCCGGGGCGGCCGAGGTCGGCGGCCGTCGCGGCGATGAAGTCCAGCGCCTCGAGCAGCGCCGCCGAATCCCCGAGGCCCGAGCCGGCCGGTTGCCGCCCCGTCGAGAGGTCGACGAACACCAGGGTCGCGTCCGGCGCCACCCCTGCGGGACCGCCCGCGAGCCCGCTGCCGGCGGAGATCCCCAGCGTGTGCGAGCCGTGGCTGCCGCCGGAAGGACGCGCGCGCCCCGGGTGGTAGCCCAGTGCGGCATACGGGTCGGCGGTGCGCAGCGCGCGGTCGATGTCGGCGGCGGTGTGGATGCGCCCGTAGCCGTAGGGATTGGGGCGCCGCGGATCGGGCGTGCCCGCCTGGTCCCACAGCGCGGCGAAGCGCGTGCGTCCGTCGGCGCGGCGGAAGTCGGGATGCGCGATGTCCGCACCCCAGTCGATATGGGCGACGACCACGCCCTGCCCCGTTTCGGACAGGCCTGGCGGCCGGCGCAGGTCGCTGGCGCGCAGCTCCAGGTCCATGGCTGCCGCTTCGTCCATCTCCACGTCCGCGAACGGTTCCGGCTCCGGCTCCGGCTGCACTGAGTGCGTCGCCTTCATGCTGTATACGGCCGGGTCGCCCCGCACCAGCAGGATGTCGCTGCGCAGCAGCCTGCAGGTGGCGATGGCCCCGAAGCGCGAGACGATGCGCACGCCGGGCGGCACCGGCCGGTCGGCCGCGAGGCGCAGCACCACCGCGACCTCGTCATCGGGCGCGCCCTCGGCCAGCAGTTCGAACAGCGCGGGATCCATGGAGGTCGCCGGTGTGCCGGCGTCGTCTCAGGTCGGTTCCTCGGGGTGCTGCACCACGATCGTCACCTTGCCGTCGCTCGCGTGCTGGCCCGGCTTCGGGTTCTGCGTGACGATCGTGTCGATCGGCTGCTGCGAGCCGGTGTCGACGTTCAGCCGTGTGGCTTCGAGGCCCGCCTGCTTCAGCAGCTGAATCGCCTGATCGACGACGAGCCCCTGCACTGCAGGCACGCTCGGCGCCACCTGGACCAACAGTTCCACGGTGCTCTTCTCCTCGACGTAACTGTTGGCCTCGGGTGTCTGGGTGTAGACCACGTCCAGCGTGGAGGAGCGGTGATTGCGATCCGGCACGACCTCGGCCACCAGGTTCGCGTCCTCGATCGCCTGCCTGGCGAACTCGACCGGCATGCCCTGCACGGGGGGCACGCGCACGAACGTGGTCCGCGCCGACCCCGAGTTGCCGGCAGGGAGGCTGCCGGCGGAGGAGCCCGTGCCCGTCGACGCCGACGCGCCGTTCTGCGTCATCAGCACCGGCACCAGCAGTCCCGGCAGCCCGGGCATGATGGCCGCGAGCGCCGCGCCCGCGGCGAGCTTGTCCCTCGGCACCTTGCGTTGCTGCATCAGCACCGCAGCCAGGGCGCCCTGCATCACGTTGATGCTCATGGCGTTCTCCTCACGGGGTGGCCTTGCCGAGAGCGCCCGACAGCGCGAGCAGCGCGATCAGGCCCATGCCGTTGCCGCCCAGGCCGCCGAACAGGCCGCTGCTGCTGCTGCTGCCCTGCACCGCGGGCGTGGTGGTGGTCTCCGGCGAGGCGCTCACGTCGTTGCCCAGGAGCAGCATGGGCGCCAGCGCCACCAGGCTGTTGCCCGGCGCGAGCAACGACAGCAGCGGCAGCGTGGCACTGACCTCGCGCGTGCTTTGCAGGTCGCGGCGCACGGCCGTGATCTCGCTGCGGCGGCGGTCGATCTCGCGGCGCAGTCCCGCGTCGATGCGCTGCTGGTCCGAGGCCAGCGTGCGGGTGCGGCTGTCCACCTGGGTGATGGCCTTGCCGTTGGTGGCCAGCGCCGCGTTGAAGCGCTCGATGACCTCCTTCAGCTGCTGCTGCGTCACCGGGCTGCCCGACACCGCCGCCGGCATCGGCGGGCGGTAGGAGCTCCCGCGCGAGGTGGGCACTTTCGGCATCGGCCGGCTGCCGGGCCTCGGGCGGGCGGCCTCGTCGTAGGCGGCTTCGTCGTATCCGGCTTCGTCGTATGCGGCTTCGTAGTCTGCTTCGGCTGTGAACATGGTGGATGCCTGCCTTTCGGGGTGGAAGATGGAAAGCGGGGTCTCAGGCCGCGCCGGCCCGCGGCCCCTCGGTGCTGGCCGGCGGTGTGGCGCGCGCGGGCTCCCGCGGCTGCAGCCGTTCCAGCACCGGCCGCACGTACTGCGCGAAGGCGGCGGGCTCCGGCCGCCGCGATGCGGGCCGGCCGAGGCCGCCGCAGCGCGGACACCAGGCGTCCTCGCCGAAGCACAGGTGGCACGCGCCGAGCGCGGCGGCGAGCGCATCGTTGCGCCGGCGCAGGCGCTCGAGTTCGGCGGCCTGCTGCGCATGGCCGCGGACGAGCACGTCGAGATCGGCCTGCAGTTGTTCCTCGCGCGCGGAGGCCGCGGGCGCGGGTTCCACGTCGACGCACGGCGCGGGCGCGGGCCGCGGCTGCATGAACTGCAGCAGCACGGCGAGCGCCGGGTTGTCCCCGGCCTGCGCGGTGAGTTGCGCCTTCAGGGCCGCGAGGGGATCCGCCGCGTCGGCGGTGCGGTTCGAGTCATCCATACACGGGCTCCATGCGCCAGTCCACGGCTTCGTAGTCCGAGGCCTCCGGCTCCCAGGCCTCGTCCGCCCAGGCTTCGTCGTTCCAGGCCTCGGTCGCTTCTCCATCCCAGCCGGCCTCCCCGATGCCGGCCAGCATGTCCTGCGTGAGCAGCGCTCGCCAGTCTGCGGGCAGCGGCTCCCCGCCGAACGCCGGGCGCGGCGGGCGTGCGGTCGCCACCGTGGCCTGCAGGCGTTCCAGCTGCGCGCGATTGAGCAGGTCCCACACGCGGGCGGCGCGGTCGCCGTCCTCGCTGGGGTCGCCCACCCACTCGCCGTTCGCGCCAGCCATGTAGCCCAGGTCGGCCCCGGCCACGTTGCCCCACGCGGCCGCTTCCGCGACCGCCTGCTGCGCCAGGTGGTTCACCATGCCCGCGATCGCCGCCGTCGGCACCTGCGTGCCGTTGCTGCCGACCGGCACGGAGGTGCGGCCGGCCTGGCCCATCTGCATCGCGATCAACGCCTGTTGCACCTCGGGTCGGCCGAGGGCGCTGGCGAGCTGGCCGGCGGCGCCCAGGCCGCGTTGCGCCGTCATGGGTCCGTGTCCCAGGCCGCTGATCGTGGAACCCACCTGGTTCCCCAGCTGCCCCATGGGCGTGAACTGGCTCGCGAACTGCGTGCCGGTGTTCAGCACGTTGCCGATGTCCCTGGCGGTGCCGCTGCCGTAGCTGCTCAGCGCCGTGCCGGTGCCGCCCACCAGCGCGCCGCCGATGATGCCCGGCAGGCCCAGCGAGGATCCGGCCATCGCGCCGCGCGCCACGCCGCCGGCGACGTTGGCGATCGCCGGGGCCGCGGTCCGCAAGGCGCGGCCGATGTCGTCGAAGAAGCCTTCGAGCAGGGCGTCGTAGTAGGCCGCCGCCCCCGGGCCGAGGCGCTGGTCCACCCAGGACTCGATCACTTCGGCGTCGGCCTCGGCCCAGCGCGGGGCGAGGCACTGCCGCAGGTAGAGGTAGTCGCGCGATGCGGTCGCAGGATCGTTCATGGTCACCTCGTGGCGGAACGGTGCGGCAGCCGCTCAGGGCTGCGCGGGCTGGCTGGCGAGCAGCTGGTCGATGTAGGGCTGGATGAAGGCGGCGATCGCCGCGGCGTCGCGGAAGTACGCGCGGCGCCCGCTTTCCACGTGCTCGATCGATCCGCGCCATTCGAAGGGCGGCGTGCGCGCCCGGTTCGGCTCGCACCAGACGCGCACGATGAACGCATCCGTCTGGTCTTGAAGCAGGGGCATGCGGATTTTCCGTTGGCAGGGCTGCAATCCATGCGATGCAGTCTGCATCGCGGGCATCACCGCGGCATCACCGGCGCGTCATGCGCGCATCACGTGCGCATCACCGTGCCGTCACCGGCGCGCCGGCCCCGGCGGCCGCGACTCGGCGCGGGCGAGGTCGTCGTCGGCCGCCGCGATGTGCCGCCGCGCGCTGGCCAGCAGTTCCGGCAGCGCGGCGCCGGTCGCGGACGGCGCGGCGGCCTCCGGGGCGCGGCGCGGGACGGCGTCGTCAACGATCTGCTGGTAGAGCGCCTGCGTTTCCGGCATGGGCACGATCGCGAGCTGCCGGCGCAGGATGGAGCGGCAGCGCTCGTACTGGCGCAGCGCGAGCGCGCGCTGGCCGGCGCGCAGGTACAGGCGCATGAGCTCGCGGTGCACGTCTTCGCGCACGTCGTCGATCTCCAGGATGCCGAGGGCCCAGCGGATGCCTTCGGCGAAGTCGCCGCTGTGCTCGCAGACCTCCACGAGCCGCCACAGCGCATTGAGCTGGTGGCGCCGCAGCTTCTCGCGCTCGCGCAGGGCCCAGTCCTCGTCCACGCCCGTCAGCAGGTCGCCCGTGTACAGCGCCACGCCGCGGCGCAGGCGCTCGGTGGCCGCCGCGTCCATGCGGTCCTGCGGGAGCGCAAGCACGGGCAGCACGTGCTGCAGGAAGGCCTCCGTGTCGACGGCCAGGCGCGGATCGGCGCGCAGGCCGACGTGGCCGTCGCGCTCCTTGAAGATGAGGCTGCCCGCGGCACACGGCGGTGCGTCGAGCGCGCTGCGCAGACGCCACAGGGCGCTGTTGACCGTGCCGGGCCGCGCCGGCTCGTCGCCCGCGTCGCGCAGCGCGTGCGAGAGCTCCGAGCGGCTGCGCGGGGCGCCGCGTGCCAGTGCGAGGAAGGCCAGCAGGTTGCGCGACTGCGCGCACAGGTGCACGGGCTTGACGACCTCGCCGTCCAGCACCAGCTGCAGCGAGGCCGCGCCGAACAGCGAGAGACTGAGGGTGCATTCGTTCTGCATGGAGACCTCCTCCCCCGTCGCACTATTGCGCTGCACACGCAAGAACGAGTAAGAAAGTCTGCGAGGGACGATGACCGCGGGACCGCGCATTGAGGGTGTTTTGATTAGGCGCCTTGCCTAGGCGCGCAGCGGCGCCGAGCCCGACCTGTGGCATCCCCGCTCGGCAGGGGCAGCGGGCCCGGCGCTCAGGTAACAGGTGGATGCACGGGGCGGCGCACAGTGGGTTACAACACAGCGGGACTCAAGGATGAGCCAGGCCCTGCCCTGCGCTTGCACGTATTGCTTGCACGTATTCAGACTTCCCTGGCCTCGCGCCAGGAGCGACAGCCATGACCCATGCCTTCCTGGTCGGAAACATCACGGTAAAGAACCCGCAGAAGTGGGCGGACTACACCAGGCAAGTGCCGGGCACCCTGGCACCCTGGGGCGCCGAACTCGTCTTCCGCGGCAAGCAGGTCGCCGCATTTGCCGGCGGGAGTCCGCACGCCGACATCGTGGTGATCCGGTTCCCCCACGTCGCGGCAGTCAACGGCTGGTTTGCGTCGGCCGCCTACCAGGCGCTCATCCCGCTACGCCAACAGGCCGCGGAGGTGGTGCTTCTTTGCTACGAAGGGTAGCCCTCGTCACCCTTCGCCCAGGAACGCCCCGATCTCCCGCTTCAACTGCTCGTTGCACTCCGCCGGCGGCCCGCTCGCGCTCGCGTGGCCGTCATGCCCGGCGAGCTCCACGAAGCGGCAACGCGGAATGACTCCGGCCAGCTGACTGGCCGCAAAGGGCGGGTTGTACAGGTCCTCCGCGGGCGCCAGTACCAGCGTGCGCGCGCGTATCGATCGCAGCGCCCGCACCGTGTCGCCGCCGAATCCCGGTGTGCCGCCGACGTCGTGCGCGTCGTACGCGAAGGACTGCCAGCACCAGTCGAACGGGTCCGGTCCATGCTGGCCGAGGTCCGTGGCCAGCTGCTCCATCGTGGCCAGCAGCGCGGCGTGGTCCGGGATCTCCTCCACCGCGCGCGGCGTGCGCGGCATCACCAGCTTGGTGAGCGGCGCCCACAGGCGCATGGCCTCGGCGCGCGCCCGCGGCCGCGAGCACCCGGCGTCCTCGAACAGCGCACGCCGGGCGAGTTCGTTCACCAGCTGCGACCAGCGCGCCGTGCGCGCCATCGGCGTCATGGCGACGACGCTGCGCATGCGGTCCGGATGGCTCACGGCCCATTGCAGCGCCTGCATGCCGCCCATGGACGCACCGACCACCGCGGCCAGCCGCTCCACGGCCAGGTGCGCCAGCAGCCGCCGCTGCGATTCCACCATGTCGCGGATGGTGAAGCGGGGAAACCGGCTGCCCGCCTGCAGCACGCTGTTCGACGGCGAGGACGACAGGCCGTTGCCGAGCGCATCGACCACGAGCACGCAATGGCGGTCGGTATCGAGCGGCGCGCCCGGCCCGATCAGGAAATCGAGCCGGTGATGCGTGCTGCCGATCGCGGTCAGCGCCAGGATCACGCCTTCGCGCTGTCGCGCCGGCTCCCCGTGCATCACATACGACACGAACGCATCGCGCAGCACCTCGCCGGATTCGAGCGGCAGGTCGCCGATGTCGCAGCGCAGGTGCGGCCGGGCTATCCAGCCTGGCGCCAGGGGAGGATGGGCTGCCACCGGCTCACTCCATCACGATGACGTGACGGATGCCTTCGCCGCGACGCATCGCGTCGAAGCCGTCGTTGATGCCCTCCAGCGGCGCACGCGTCGAGATCAGCCCATCCAGGTCCAGCTTGCCGGCGAGATAGAGCTGCGCGAGCCACGGGAAATCGCGCCGCGGCCGCGCCCCGCCGTAGCTCGAACGCGTGATGCGCTTCTCCCCCATCAGCGACCCGAAGCGCAGTGCCACCTTCCGGTTCACCTCGGTCTTGCCGAGGATCACGCACTGCGCGCCGGGCCGCGTGACCTCCAGCGCGAGTTGCAGCGACGCCTCCGATCCGGCTGCTTCGAAGACGTAGTCCGCGCCGCGGCCGGACGTCAGGTCCTTCACCTGCGCGATCGTCGTGTCATCGGCAGGCACCGTGTGCGTCGCACCGAAGCGGCGCGCCAGTTCCAGCCTTGCGGGGTCGCGGTCGACGGCCACCAGCGTCCCCGCCTGTTGCAGCAGCGCGCCCTGGATCGCGTTGAGCCCCACCGCGCCGCAGCCGACGACGACCACATTGGAGCCGGCTTCCACCTTGGCCAGGCGGCAGGCCGCGCCGACACCGGTCATCACGCCGCAGCCGATCAGGCAGGCGCGGTCGAACGGCATTTCGCGCGGGACGGCGATCGCGCCGGACTCCGGCACCACCGAATATTCGGCGTGCGAGGACACCACGGAGAAGTGATGCAGCTTGGCGCCGTTCCAGGTCAGGCGCGATGCGCCATCCAGCAGGTGCCCCGCGGGCTGGTGGCGCGTGAAGGGCTCGCACAGGATCGGCAGGTCGCGTTCGCAATAGAAGCAGTGGCCGCAGTGCGGGTTCCACGAAGCGACCACGTGGTCGCCCGGGCGCACCTGCGTCACGGCGCTGCCCACCTCCTCCACGATGCCGGCGCCCTCGTGCCCCAGCACGATCGGAAGCGGGTAAGGCAGGCTGCCCTGGATCACTTCCAGGTCGGTGTGGCACAGGCCGCTCGCGCGATTGCGGATCAGGACGTCCGTGGGGGCGAGCCGCTCCAGCTTCACGCGTGCGATCACCAGCGGCCGCTGGCCGGCTTCGAGCACCGCTGCACGGAACTCCATTCAGGGCCCCATCAGCCGCGTGGGCAGCCAGGTGACGAGAGGGGGAAACACGCTGATCAGCGCCAGCACGGCGAACATGGCCACCATGAACGGCCAGCCCTCGCGCACGAAGGTCTCGATCTTCACCCGCAGGATGGAGCAGGTCGTGAACATCATCGTACCCACCGGCGGCGTGATGCCGCCCAGCGTCAGGTTCACCACCATCACCAGCCCGAAATGCAGCGGGTCGATGCCCAGCCTGGTGACCGCGGGCACCAGGATCGGCGTGAGCAGGATCAGGGCGGCGGTGCCTTCGATCAGCATGCCCACGACGATGAGACCCAGGTTGATCAGGAGCAGCAGCAGCCACGGCTGCCTGGTCAGGTGCACCAGCGCTTCGGCCGCGCGCACCGGGATGCGCTGCCACGACATGTAGAAGCCGAACGCGCTGGCCGCGCAGATGATGATCATGATGGCGGACGTGGCCAGCACGGTCTCCAGGATGATCTTCGGCGCGGCCTCCCATTTCAGCTCGCGGTGCCAGAGGGCGCCGACCAGCGTCGCGTACACCACCGTCATCGCGCCGGCCTCGGTCGGCGTGAACACGCCTTCGCGGATGCCGAACAGGATGAAGGCGACGATGGACAGCGCGCCGGTGGCCTGCACGGTCGCGCGCCCGAGCTCCGGCAGGCTGGCGCGCTGCGCGCGCAGCGGCTTGTACCCGCGGCGCCGGGACACCAGGTGCACCGCCACCATGAGGGACGCGCACAGCAGCAGGCCGGGGATCACGCCGCCGATGAACAGGCGGCCCACCGACACGTCGGCCAGGTAGCCGTAGATGATCAGGCCGATGCCGGGCGGGATGATCGGCGTGATCACCGAGGCGCAGGCGGTGATCGCCGCGGCGAAGCCGGCCGAATAGCCGCGCCGCACCATCTCCGGCCCCAGCATCTTGGCCTGCATGGCGGCGTCCGCGTTGGCCGAGGCCGACAAGCCTCCCATCAGCGTGGCGAGCACCACGTTGGCCTGCGCGATGCCGCCCATCATGTGGCCCACCAGCGCATCGGCCAGGTTCAGCAGGCGGCGCGTGATGCCGGCGTGGTTCATGATCGAGCCGGCGCACACGAAGAACGGCACCGCCAGCAGCGGGAACGAATCGGTGGCCTGCACGAACTTCTGCACGAACATGCGCAGCGGCAGGCCGTCGGCCATGATGAAGAACGACAGCGCCCCGATGGCGATGGCCAGCGCGATCGGGATGTCGATCGCGAACAGGCCGAACATCAGGAAGGCGGGCAGCAGTTCGATCACAGTTCGGCTCCCGCAG
Source organism: Ramlibacter ginsenosidimutans (assembly GCF_016654015.1). Taxonomy (GTDB): domain Bacteria; phylum Pseudomonadota; class Gammaproteobacteria; order Burkholderiales; family Burkholderiaceae_C; genus Ramlibacter; species Ramlibacter ginsenosidimutans. The sequence continues at coordinate 574,357 of NZ_JAEPWM010000001.1, forward strand.
GCGCGGCCATCGTGAGCCAGGCCGCGCTGTGGCCTCGCCAGCGGCGCCAGGCGGCGCGCGCGAAGCGCACCAGCATGCACAGGCTGCCGACCACCACCGACGAATAGGTGACGGTGCGCGGCAGGCGCAGCACCGACGTCGGGTCGCCCCAGGCGTCGATCGAGAACTGCACCGACAGCACCAGCAGCGTCGCGAGGAAGGCAAGCACGAGCGCGTCCGCCGCGAGCATCAGCCCGCGCCGCAGCGGCCCGGGCAGGCGAACCACGAGCATGTCGATGGCGATGTGCGAGCCGTACTTCACGCCGGCGGCCGCGCCGACGAACACGAGCCACGCGAAGCCGATGCCGGCCACCTCGCCGCTCCAGGTCGCGGGCTGCTCGGTGATGTAGCGGGTGACGACGCCCCAGCAGGTGGCGAAGATGACGACCAACAGGGCAGCGCCCGCGATCGCCTCCTCGACGTAGTCCAGCGGCGCCAGTCGGTTGCGAGCGGCTGCCATGGCGTCAATGCAGCGTCGACAGCACGGTCTCGCGCAGGCCGGGCGTCCACTTGGGGAACGCCTTGTAGACGCTCGCGGTTGCCTTCTGGAAGGCGGGGATGTCGACGTCGTCGACGACGGTGACGCCGGCCGCCTTGAACTTGGCGAGGTAGTCCTGCTGGCTGGCGAGTGTCAGGCGCGTCATCTCCTTGCCGGCGCGGTCACCCTCTTCCACCAGGATCTGCTGCACGTCCTTCGGCAACTTGTTGAAGAAGCCGGCGTTGATCGGCCACATCACGAAAGCCGTGAAGTGCCCGGTGAGCGAGATGTACTTGCGCGTCTCCTGCAGCTTGGAGCCCCACAGCGAGCCGAGCGGCGCCTCCGCGGCCTGCACCACGTTCTGCTGCAGCGCATTGTACACCTCGGACCAATTCACCGTGGTGGGCCGCGCGCCCATCGCCTTGAAGGTCTCGATCCACATCGTGTTGGGCGGCACGCGCACCGTCATGCCCGCCATGTCGGCCGGCTCGCGCACCGGCTTGTTGGCGAGCAGGTGCCGCTGGCCGAAGTAGCCGTTGGCCATGATCAGCTTGAAGCCGGCGGCGTCCAGCTTCTTCTCGATGCCCTTGAACCAGGGGGAGGCGAGGATCTTCTCGTAGTCGTCGGGCTTCTGCACCAGGTACGGCCCGTTCAGCACGCCCACGTCCGGAACGAAGTCCGACAGGTAGCCGGCGTCGGTGATGTTCATGACGTTCGCGCCCTGGCGGATCATCTCGTTGACGTCCTTGCCGGAGCCGAGCTGTTCGGCGGGGTACACGGTGATCTGCACCTTGCCGTGCGTGCGCGCGGCCACGTTGCGGGCGAAGAATTCGGCCGCCTGGTGCGCCGGTTCGCTCGCCGACAGCGAGTGGGCGAAGCGGATCTTGATCTCCTGCGCGGCCGCATTGACGGCAAGCAGGCCGGAGAGAACCAGGGCGAGTGCGGCAGGCAAACGTTTCATGCTGTCTCCTTGGGTTGGCCGCCCTGCGGGCCGGCGGACGTTCGGTCGGGATTGAGTTTTCCGCGCGCCTGCGCGCCGGCGTAGAGGATGCGCAGTTGGCGGTCGATGACCTCGTTGTGGCGGGCGATGGCCTCGGCGTCGCGGTCGGCGCGCGGCGACTGCTCCGGCTCGAAGTGGCCGTGCGTGTCGCGCCCGCGCACCAGCAGCGCGCTGTCGCGGATGGGGGACAGCTGCCGCACGTGCGTGGGGATGTAGCGGATCGCGTAGCCGATGCGGGGCTGGTCGGAGCGGTTCGGCTCCGAGCCGTGGAACAGCAGCACGTGGTGCAGCGACATTTCGCCGGGCTGCAGTTCGACGTCGACCACCTGCGCGGGATCGATGCGCACCGCGATCTCCTGGCCGCGCGACAGCATGTTGGTGTCGTCGAAGCGGTCCTCGTGCCGCACCTGCTCGCGGTGCGTGCCCGGCACCACCTGCATGCAGCCCGATCGCGTCGTGCTGGGGGTGAGCGCCACCCACGCGGTCACCACGTCGTGCGAGGACAGGCCCCAGTAGGTGGCGTCCTGGTGCCAGCTCACGTAGGCGGCGTCGCCCGCGGGCTTGGTGAAGAACTGGCTGCTCCAGCACAGGAGGTCCGGACCGAGCAAGGATTCCACCGCGTCCAGGATCGCAGGATGGCGCACGACGGCGTCGAGCCACGTGTACAGCAGGTGCGGCTTCTGGTTGCCGCGCCCCTTGATCGCCCCGGCGTTGGCCAGGTAGCGGGCCCGGACGTCGGCCAGCTGGTCCTCGTCGAGCGCCCGCAGCGGATGCAGGATGCCGCGTTCGCGGAAGGAAGCGACTTGCGCGGGTGATAAGGCGGACACCGGGGTTGCCTCCTTCCCCGGCCAGCATGCTGGCCGGATAATGTTCATTGATGAAAATCAGTTTCCCATACGAAAAAAATGACCTCGCGCGGACTTTCACCTAGCACCAAACGGTTAACCGCGGAAAAGTCCGTGGTGGAGCCGCTCTACACGGCGCCCGCCCTGGAAAAGGGGCTGGACATCCTGGAGCTGCTCGCCGGCGAGGCCGAAGGGCTCGCGCAGGGCGTCATCGCGCAGCGGCTCGGGCGGTCCGCGCCGGAGTTGTTTCGCATGCTCACCGTGCTGCAGCGCCGCGGTTACCTGCAGCGACGGGGCGACGGCACCTACCAGCTCTCGCTGCGCCTGTTCGAGCTGTCGCACCGGCATCCGCCGCTCAACCGCCTGCTGCAGGTCGCGGTGCCCGCGATGGAGGAACTCGCCGAGGCCACGCGCCAGTCCTGCCACCTCGTCGTGCACCACGACCAGCGCATCGTGGTCGTGGCGCAGGTCGACAGCCCCGAGCCCATGGGCTTTCGCGTGCGCCTCGGCACGCACTATCCCATGCGCATGGACCGCGCCTCGCCGCGCGTGCTGACCGCGTTCCAGCCGCGGCCCGTGCAGGACCTGCTGGTCGAAGAACTGATCGCCAACAGTGACCAGCGCCTGACGGCCAGCCGCGTGCGCGCGGAGCTCGCGCGCGTGGTGCAGCGCGGCCTGTATGCCGCGCCCAGCAACACCGCTGCCGGCGTCACCGACCTGTGCGCCCCGGTCTTCGACCAGCAAGAGGGTGCGCTGGCGGCACTGACCGTGCCCTTCCTGGCGCAGAAATACGTGGGCGTGACCGTGGAGCAGGCATCGCAGGCGCTGCTGCAGACGGTGGGGCGGATCTCCCTGCAGCTCGGTGCGGGTGCGGCGCGGGCGGAGCAGCCGCAGCAGCCAACTCCGCGCGCAGCGCCGCGCAAGCGCGCAGCGGCCTCGGAGCGCTGATCAGGGATTCCTTGAGCTTCAGGAAAAGAGCTTCATGCTCCTGGACTTCGATTTACGCCTGCAGAGCAGCGGTCTTTCCCGTCCCGTTTGCCCCGAGCAGGAAGGTCATCGGCTCAAAGGACACGATCGTCGGCTCGGGACCGAACGACTGGAATTGCAGATGCTCGGTTGAGTGAGCTTCACGCCTTCTCCTCAGAACCTGGGATCCCGGGCGCCCGCGCCAAGCCGGGTGCCCCGAAGGCCTCCGCCAAGAAAAACGGGCTAGACGACGAAGCGTCTAACCCGTTGATCTAGAACCGAAATTCTGGTGCGGCTGGCAGGATTCGAACCCACGACCCCTTGGTTCGTAGCCAAGTACTCTATCCAACTGAGCTACAGCCGCGAAGCCTCGAATTATAGCAGCACTCCGCCGGCCCTTCAGGACTGCCCGTCCTTGCGGGTGCCGGCGCTCGTCTCCTCGCCCGGCTTGTGGCGGGCGAGGTGTTCGCGCTGCAACTTCATGCGCGCGAAGGCGCTCTCGGCGCCTTCGCCGGAGCCGCCCTTGGCCTGCTCCTGCGCTCCCTTGTTCTCGTCGCCCGATCCGGGATCCTGGGCGTTGACCGACTGCATGCTTTTCGCACTCCTGTTGCTGCAACGGGCAAAGCGCAACCCGCGGCGCGGACTGTAGCAAGCGAGCATTGGCAAAGCCGTGACAAATGGCTGCGGCGTTGCAGCCGCGCCGCAGCGCCCCTCAGACTGCGTTGGCCTCGCGCAGCCGCGCAATGGCCTCCGTGCCGCGCCCCAGTTCGCGCAGGATGGCGTCAGTGTGCTCGCCCACCGCGGGAATGGGGTCCATGCGGTAGTCGAACGCGCTCTGCACGCCCGGCGGCAACAGGGCCTGCAACGGCCCGGCCGGCGATGCGACCTGCGCCATGCGGCCGCGCGCGCGCAGTTGCGGATGGGCCCAGACATCGGCGACGGTGTTCACGTGCGCATTCGCGATCTGCGCCTCCTCGAGCCGCGCGATCACCTGCTCCGCATCCAGCCGCGCGAAGGCTTCCAGGATGATGGCTTGCAGCTCGCCGCGGTGCGCATTGCGCTGGCTGTTGCTGTCGAAGCGCGGGTCGCTTGCCAGCGCGGGCTGCAGCAGCACCTTGTCGCAGAACGCCTTCCACTCGCGCTCGTTCTGCAGGCCCAGCATCACGGTCTTGCCGTCGCCGGCGGCGAAGGGACCATAGGGGTAGATGGTCGCGTGCGAGGCGCCGCTGCGGGGCGGCGGCTCGGCGCCCTCGTACGCGTAATAGAGCGGGAATCCCATCCACTCGCCCAGCGCCTCCAGCATCGAGACGTCGACGTGCGAGCCTTCGCCCGTCTTCTGCCGTTGCAGCAAGGCGGCGAGCACGCCCGTGTACGCATACATGCCGGCCGCGATGTCGGCGATGGAGATGCCCGCTTTCACCGGCTGCTCCGGCGTTCCGGTGACGGAGAGGAAGCCGGCCTCGCTCTGGATCAGCAAGTCGTAGGCCTTCTTGTCCCGATACGGACCGTCGTTGCCGTAACCCGAGATGTCGCACACCACCAGCCGCGGGTGCTTCGCGTGCAAGGCGTCGTAGCCGAGGCCCATGCGCTCCGCGGCGCCGGGCGCGAGGTTCTGCACCAGCACGTCGGCGCGGGCCAGCAGGTCGCTCAGGACTTGCAAGGCCTCCGGTTGCTTGAGGTCCAGCGTGAGGCTTTCCTTGGACCGGTTCACCCACACGAAGTGCGACGCGAGCCCCTGGGCGCGCGTGTCGTAGGCGCGCGCGAAGTCACCGCTGCCCGGCCGCTCCACCTTGATCACGCGGGCGCCGAGGTCGGCGAGCTGGCGCGTGCAGAAGGGCGCGGCGATCGCGTGTTCCAGCGACACGACGGTGACGCCATCGAGTGGCCGCGGAGATGACCCCCCGGGCGCTGCGCGCCGGCCCCCCAAGGGGGCGCGGCCGTCTTGAGGCGGCTCGGCGACGGCCATCAGAAACTCCTCGGCAGGCCGAGCAGGTGCTCGGCGACATAGGAATAGATCAGGTTGGTCGAGATCGGCGCCACCTGGTACAGGCGCGTCTCGCGGAACTTGCGCTCCACGTCGTATTCGTGCGCAAAGCCGAAGCCCCCGTGCGTCTGCAGGCAGGTGTTGGCCGCTTCCCACGAAGCCTTGGCCGCCAGGTACTTGGCCATGTTCGCCTCGGCCCCGCAGGGCTGCTTGGCATCGAACAGCGAACACGCCTTGAAGCGCATCAGGTTGGCCGCCTCGGTCTCGATGTAGGCGTCGGCGATGGGAAAGGCGATGCCCTGGTTCTGCCCGATGGGCCGGTTGAACACGACGCGCTCGCTCGCATAGCGCCGCGCCTTGTCCACGAACCAGTACGCGTCGCCGATGCACTCCGCCGCGATCAGCGTGCGCTCGGCGTTCAGGCCGTCGAGGATGTAGCGGAAGCCCTGCCCTTCCTCGCCGATCAGGTTCTCCGCCGGGATCTCCAGGCCGTCGAAGAACACCTCGTTGGTCTCGTGGTTCACCATGTTGCGGATAGGCCGCACCGTCATGCCGCGCCCGATCGCATGGTGCAGGTCCACCAGGAAGATGCTCATGCCCTCGCTTTTCTTCTTCACTTGCGCGAGCGGCGTCGTGCGCGCCAGCAGGATCATCAGGTCGGAGTGCTGGATGCGCGAGATCCACACCTTCTGCCCGTGCACGACGTAGCGGTCGCCCTTCTTCACGGCGGTGGTCTTGAGCTGCGTCGTGTCGGTGCCCGTGCTGGGCTCGGTGACAGCCATCGTCTGCAGGCGCAACGCCCCGCTCGCGATGCGCGGCAGGTACTGCTGCTTCTGCTGCGCGGAGCCGTGGCGCAGCAGCGTGCCCATGTTGTACATCTGGCCATGGCAGGCGCCGGCATTGCCGCCCGACAGGTTGATTTCCTCCATCACCACCGAGGCCTCCGCGAGCCCCAGCCCCGAGCCGCCGTACTCGGCCGGGATCATCGCAGCGAGCCAGCCCGCCTGCGTGAGCGCATCGACGAAGGCCGCAGGATAGCCGCGTTCGCCGTCCACCTGCTGCCAGTACGCCGAGTCGAAGCGGCCGCACAGGTCGCGCAGCGCTTCGCGCATCTCCTGGTACGCATCGGGCGTGGGGATCTGCGTCTTCATGCGAACCGCGCCTCCGCCTGCATGGTGAGCCAGCCTTCGTGGTCCTGCGCCCAGAGCTGGGCACCCTTGCCATCGGCGGACGGTCGGCCGCTCACGCGGAAGGGATGCAGGTCGAAGGTCGGGCGCACGGCCTTGAAACTGAAGCTCGCCAGGCGCGCGTCGGGACGCTCGCGGCGCGCGAGATCGACCAGCAGCGTTGCGATCAGTGGCCCGTGCACGATGAGGCCCGGATAGCCTTCGACTTTCGTCACGTAGCGCCGGTCGTAGTGGATGCGGTGGCCGTTGAACGTGAGCGCGGAATAGCGGAACAGCAGCACGTCGTCGGGCACGATCTCGCGCGACCATGTCGCCTGCGCGGGCGCGGCCTGCGGCGGCGGCACCGGGTCACCGGGGCGCGGCGCCGGCCGGTAGACGATGTCGTGCTCCTCGGTGAGCGCCAGCCCTTGTGCGTTGCGCAGCTCGTGGCGCACCAGCACGAAAAGCAGGTCGCCGCTGCGCCCCGACTTGTGCGTGACCGAAACGATTTTCGACGTGCGCTCCACCGCCTCGCCTACGCGCAGCGGCGCCAGCCACTGCAGCCGCCCGCCGGCCCACATGCGGCGCGGCAGCGGCACCGGCGGCAGGAAACCGCCGCGCTTCGGATGGCCGTCCGGACCCAGCTCGCTTTGCCGCGCACTGGGCAGGAAGTACAGCCAGTGCCACAGGGGCGGCAGTTCCGTACCCCGCACCGGCTCGGGATCGTCGCGATCGAGCGTGGCCGAGAGGTTGCGCACCGGCGCGGCCGTGATCTCGTCGTGCAAGGTCTCGCTGCGGCCCTGCCAGTCCTGCAGCTGGGCGAGGAGTTCGGGAGTGAGGGTGGATGCGGCGTCCATGGCGCGATTAAACCAGCCCCGGCGGCGGGCTGCGGCCGGGGTCCTTATGATGAGCGGATGGCTGCTCGCTGGTACTTCGGCTGGAACATCGTCGCTGCGGCGGCCTTGCTCACCCTCCTCTCCTCGGGCCTGCGCCTGAGCTTCGGTCCCTTCTTCCTGCCGGTCGCGCACGACCTCGGCTTCAGCCGCAGCCTGCTGGCGAGCATCGTCGCCGTCGGCATGCTGGCCTACGGTCTCGCGATGCCCGTGGCCGGCCATCTGATCGCGCGCTTCGGCACGCGCTTCGTGCTGTTGACCGGCAATGCGACCGTCGTGGCCGCCGTGCTCTGGACCGTCCGCACCGAATCGCCGCTCGCCTTCCTGTGCTCCTTCGGCCTGCTGTTGTCCGTGGGCCTGGCCTTCACCAGTCCGGTGGCGCTCACGCCCGTCATCAGCCACTGGTTCACGAGGCGGCGCGGCATGGCCCTGTTCTTCCTATCGACCGGCTCGATGGCGGGCATGGCCTTGATGACGCCGGTGCTCACGATGGCCATCGCCCACTTCGGCTGGCGCGCCACCCTGCTCGGCTACGCGACGGTGTTCACGCTGGTGACACTGCCAGCCGCGCTGTTCGTCGTGCACGACGCGGCCCCGGAGCACACCGACCTGAATGCCGAGGAGTTCGCGGCGCAGCGCGCGCGCTCCGGGGCGCAGCCGCAGAGCCTCACCTTGCGCCAGGCGATGGGCACCGTGCCCTTCTGGAAGATCTTCTTCGGCCTGTTCGCGTGCGGCTTCAGCATGAACCTGCTGGGCACGCACGGCGTGCCCATGCTGATGGACCATGGCTTCGACCCGTTCACGAGCTCCATGGGCATCGGCCTGATCGGCTTCGTCGCGATCGCGGGCACGCTGATGCTCGGACGCCTGGCCGACCGGCTGCCGCGCCGCCACATCCTCGCGACCATCTATTTCGTGCGCGGTCTCGGCTTCTTCGCGCTGGTGCTGGTGGGCACGCACTGGGAGCTGTATCTCGCCTCCGCGATCGGCGGACTCGTGTGGGCGGGCAGCATCGCCCTGTCCTCCGCCATCCTGGCCGACATCTACGGCGTCCGCCTGGTCGGCGTGCTGTACGGCATGGCCTACCTGGGCCACCAGGTGGGCGGGACCATCAGCTCGTGGCTGGGCGGCTGGGGCTACGAGCACTTCGGCACGCACTGGGTGGCGTTCGGCGCGGCGGGCCTGCTGCTGGTGGCCGCGGGCGTGGTGGCGTTGCAGCTCCCGCGCAGGGGCTTCACGCTGATGGCGCCGGCCGCGGTCGCGGCCTGAGCGCTACCACTCGCCGCCGACCGCCTTCACGAGGAACACGCTGACCAGCATGCGCTGGCCGAGCAGCTGTGCGACCTGGCGCTGGCCATTGAGCAAGGCCTGCTGCGCCGTGATCACTTCGAGGTAGCTTGCAGCGCCGCCCTCGTAGCGGTCATTGGCGAGCTGCAGCACGCGCTCGGCACTGCGCTCCGCTTGCCGCGCCTGCGCCACCGCGCGATCCAGGGCGACACTGCCATTGAGGCCGTCCTGCACTTCCTGCAGCGCGGTAAGCACGGTGCGCCGGTAGTTCGCCACGGCCAGTTGGTAGCCCGCCTGCGCGATCGCGACGTTCGCATCGGTGCGTCCCGCGTCGAACAGCGGCTGCGTGACCGCGAGTCCCAGCGACCACACCAGGCTCGGCGCGTCGAACACCGTGGAGAGCAGGCGCGAGTCGATGCCGCCCACCGTGCTGAGCATGAGGCTGGGATAGTAGGCGGCGCGCGCCACGCCGATTTGCGCATTGGCTGCGGCCATCGCGCGTTCGGCCGATGCGACGTCGGGCCGGCGCTGCAGCACCTCGGAAGGGATGGCCACGGGCACTGCCGGCGGTGTCCGCGGCCGCGCCTCGGGCGCCACGGTGAACGCCGGCGCGGGGCGTCCGGTGAGCGCGGCCAGTGCCGTCTCGAACTGCGAGCGCTGCCGGCGCAGCACTTCCACCTGCGTCATCGTCTGGTCCAGCAGCGCCTGCTGCTGCGCGACGTCGAGGCCCGAGGTCGCGCCGAGTTCGTGCCGTGCCGTGGCCAGGTCCATCGCGCGGCGTTGCAGGGCGATCGACTGGTCCAGCACGTCCAGCTCGATGTCGGTCTCGCGCAGGTTGAAGTACGCGTTGGCCACGTCCGTGGTGAGCACGAGCCGCGCGTTCTGGAAATCCGCCACGGACTGCTCGGCGCCGGCGCGCGCCGCCTCCACCGCGCTGCGGATGCGCGCCCACAGGTCCGCCTCGTACGACACGCCCAGCGTCAGCGCGAACTCGTTCTGCACCGTCTGGAAGTTGGACGAGCTGTAGTTGGTAAGCGGCCGGTTGGCCGAGATCTGCTGGCGCAAGCCGCGCGCGCCCGCCGACACCTGCGGGAACAGGCCCGCGTTCTGCACGTCGACGGCGGAGCGCGCCTGCGCCAGGCGCGCGGCGGCGGCAGCGAGCGTCGGGCTCTCCTGCAGGGCCTGCGCTTCCAGCGCATCGAGCTGCGGGTCGCCGAACAGCTGCCACCAGGCGCCGCGCACGGCCGCATCGTCGGGGCGCGCCGGCCGCCAGCCCTCGGCCGGCTTCCAGTCGGCCGGCACCTCCACCTGCGGCGGCTGGTAGGCAGGCGGCGCGGCGCAGGCCACGAGCGCGGCCGCCAGGGACGCGATGCAAGCACGCCGCCAGCTCACGGCGCGCCCTTGTTGCCGGTCACGGGTTTCGCATCCGCCACCACCTGCACCTTGTCGCCGGCGGCGATCGAGTCCGGGGGGTTGAGCACCAGGCGCTCGTTGCCGGCCAGGCCTTGCAGCACCTCGACGGAGTCGCCGTAGTTGCGACCCAGGTGCACCGGCGCCAGCCGCACGGTGCCGCTGTCGTCCACGCGGGCGACCAGCACACCTTCGCCGCGGAACAGGAGCGCATTCGCGGGAACGGTGAGCACGCCGCTGGGCGCCGCCGCGAGTTCGACGTTGACGAAGGCGCCGGGCAGCAGCGCGCCGTCGTGATTGGGCAGCAGCACCTCCACCTGCATCGTGCGCGTGGCGGTGTCGATCGCGCCCGCGGTGCGCGCCACCTGCGCCGGGAAGCTGCGCCCGCGCATCTCGGCCAGCGTCACCACGGCCGGCTGGCCCTGGTGCACCAGTTGCGCGTAGGCCTGCGGCACGTTGATGTACACGCGCAAGGGATCGGTCTGCGACAGCAGGAACAGCGGCTTGTTGCTGTCGATCAGGTCGCCGATGTCCACGTTGCGCTTGGTGATCACGCCGGAGAAGGGCGCGAGCACGCGCTTGAAGGATTCCACCTGGCGCAGGCGCTCGACGTTCGCATCGGCGCCGGCGAGATTCGCACGCGCCTGCACATAGGCGCTGCGGCGCTCCTCCAGCTCCTGCTGCGATACGGCATCGCGCTTGCGCAACGCCTCCCAGCGTTCCACCGTCGTGCGCGCCAGCTCCAGGCTGGCGGCCGTCTGGTTGCGGGCGGCCACGGCCTGCGAGAGTTGCTGGTCCAGCTCCGGCGTGTCGATCTCCGCGAGCAGCTCGCCTTCCTTCACGCGGCTGCCGATGTCCTTGGTCCAGCGCCGCAGGTAGCCGCCGGCGCGCGCGGAGACCGGCGCCTGCACGAAGCCCTGCAGCGTGCCGGGCAGGCTGAGCGAATGGGTCGCGCCGCCCGCGTGCACGGTGGTGACGCGCACGTACTGCTCGGCGCTTTCCTGCGAATGCTGCTCCAGCGTCTTCGCATTGCTCATGCGGCTGACGATGGTGCGGCCCGCGCCCAGCGCCAGCAGCACCAGCACGGCGATGGTCGCGCGGTGCGTCCAGCGCCGCACCTGCGCGCGCTGCGCGTCGTCGGTGGAGGAAACCTGGGAATCTTGCGTCATGGGGATCAGCTTTCCTGCGGCAGGACCGGTGCGGCCTGCGAGGGCGGCGCACGCCGGGCGGCACGCCGTGCGAGCCGTTCGTGCACACCCGCATAGAGCACGGGGACGAACAGCAGCGTGGACACCGTGGCGAACAGCAGGCCACCGATCACGGCGCGACCGAGGGGCGCATTCTGCTCCCCGCCTTCGCCCAGGCCGAGGGCCATGGGAATCATGCCGATGATCATCGCCAGCGCGGTCATCAGCACCGGCCGCATGCGGGTGGCGCCGGAGGACTGCGCGGCGTGCAGCGGCGTGAAGCCCTCCTCGCGCTGCTGCCGCGCGAACGCGACCACCAGGATCGAGTTGGCCGTGGCAACGCCCATGGTCATGATGGCGCCGGTGAGCGCCGGCACGCTCAAGGTCGTGCCGGTGATGAACAGCATCCAGGCGATGCCGGCCAGCGCCGCGGGCAGCGCCGCCACGATGATCGCCGCGTCGATCCAGGACTGGAAGTTGACCACCACCAGAAGATAGACGAGCACGATCGCCATGGCGAGCCCCAGGCCGAGGCCGGCGAAGGAACTCTGCATGGTCTGCACCTGTCCGCGCAGCACCACCTGGTTGCCGCGCTTGAGGTGCGGCCGCTCGGCATCGACCAGCTTGGCCACCCGGTCGGCCACGCTCGCCAGGTCCGTGCCCTGCACGCTGACGAAGAGGTCCAGGGCCGGAGCGATGTTGTAGCGCGAGACCACGGGCAACTGCCGCGCGGGCTGCGCCTCCACCAGGTTGCCCAGCAGCTGCGGCGGCTGGCCGCTGTTGGCCGCGCCGACCGGCAGGTTAAGCAGCGAACCCATGGAGTCGACCGCGTACTGCGGGCTCTGCACGACGATGTTGTAGACCACGCCGTTCTGCGGGTTGAGCCAGAAGGCCGGCGCGGTCTGCGAACTGCCGGACAGCGCGATCAGCACGTTCTGCCCGACGTTGCTCGCGGACAGCCCCACCTGCTGCAGCCGCGTGCGGTCCATCTGCAGGTCCAGCACCGGGCCGTCCAGGCGCTGGTGCACGTGCGCATCCACGGCGCCGGGAATCTGGCGGATCTTCTTGACCAGGGCGGCGGCGAGCAGCGCATTGCCCTGCAGGTCGTTGCCGGTGAACTGCACGTCGATCGCGGCGGGCAGGCCGAAGTTGAGGATCTGCGTGACGATGTCGGCCGGCTGGAAGAAGAACTCGATGCCGGGGAAGCGCCGCGGCAGTTCCGAGCGCAGCAGCGACACCCAGTGCGCGGTGGGCTGGTGGCCCTCCTTCAGCGACAGCAGGATCTCGCCATCGAGCGAGCCGATGGTGCCGGCATTGCTGTACGAAAGGTTGATGCCGCTGTTCGGGATGCCCAGGTTATCGAGCACGGTCTGCAGTTCGCCGGGCGGAATCATCTGCCGGATCACCTGCTCCACCTGGTCCGCGATGCGCGCGGTCTCCTCGATGCGCGTACCGGTGGGCGCGCGCATGTGCAGCCGGATCTGGCCCGCATCGACGCTGGGGAAGAAGTCGCGCCCGAGCAGCGGCACCAGCAGCAGCGACGCGAGGCAGAAGGCGAGGAAGACGCCGCCGAACACGCCCTTGCGCGCCAGCAGTCCCGCCAGCAGCACTGCGTACGCGCGGCGCAGCCGTTCGAACTGGCGGTCGAAGGCCAGGTACACGCGCTGCAGCGGGCCGGGCGCAGCGTCGCGGTCGTGGCCGCCCAGCATGAGCATCACCAGCGTGGGCACCAGGCTGCGCGACAGGAAGTACGACGCGATCATCGCGAACACCACCGCTTCGGCCAGCGGCACGAACAGGAAGCGCGCGACACCCGAGAGGAAGAACATCGGCACGAACACGATGCAGATGCACAGCGTCGAGACGAACGCCGGCGTGCCGATCTCGCCCGCGCCGACCTCGATCGCCGCGAGCAGGGGCTTGCCCTCGTGCAGGTGGCGCTCGATGTTCTCGATGGTCACGATCGCCTGGTCCACCAGGATGCCGACCGAGAGCGCCAGCCCGCCCAGCGTCATGATGTTCAGCGTCTCGCCCAGCGCGAACAGCGCCAGGATCGACGCGAGGATCGACAGCGGAATGGTGAGCGCGATGATCAGGGTGCTGCGCCAGTTGCCCAGGAACAGCAGCACCATGGCGGCTGTGAGCAATGCAGCGATCGCCGCCTCGGCGACGACGCCATGGATCGCTGCCGTGACGAACAGCGACTGGTCGAACAGCGTGGCGATCTTCACGTCGGGCGGCAGCTGCTGCGCGGCGACCGGCAGCATGGCCTTGAGGTCGCTCACGATGTCCAGCGTGGAGGCGCCGCCGTTCTTCAGGATGGACAGCAGCACGCCGCGCTTGCCGTCCTGGCGCACCACGTTGGTCTGCGGCTGGAAGCCGTCGCGCACGGTCGCCACATCGTGCAGGTAGGTGGTGGTGCCGCCGCTGGTGCGCACCGGCAGCTCGCCGAGGCCGGCGATGGCTTCCGGCGAGCCGTTCATGCGCACCGTGTATTCGGTCTCGCCGAGCTTGGCCGTCCCCGAGGGCAGGATCAGGTTCTGGGTGTTGATGGCGTTGACCACGTCGGCCGGCGCCAGCCCGCGCGCCTGCAGGGCCTGGGTGTCCAGGTCCACCGAAATCACCTTGATCTTGCCGCCGTACGGGAAGGGAATGGCGACGCCGGGAATGGTGACGAGCCGCGGGCGCAGCGTGTTGATCGCGAGGTCGAACACGGACTGCTCGGGCAGCGTGCCGCTGGAAAGCGCCAGTTGCACGACCGGAATGCTGGAGGCCGAGTACTTGATCACCAGCGGCGGCGTGATGCCGGGCGGCAGCGAGCGCACCTGCGTCTGCACTGCGGCGACCGTCTGCGCGATCGCCGTCTGGATGTTGGCGGTCGGCTGGAAGAAGGCCTTGATCACCGTGATGCCGGGCAGCGAGGTCGACTCGATGTGCTCGATGTCGCTGACCGTCGTGGTCAGGCCGCGCTCGCTGGACGCGGCGATGCGCTGGCCCATCTCCTGGGCGGGCAGGCCGTTGTAGTTCCAGATGATGGAGATCACCGGGATGTTGATCTCCGGGAAGATGTCCGTGGCCATGTTGCGCAACGCCAGCGGCGTGGCCAGCACGATCAGCATGGCCATCACGATGAACGTGTAGGGGCGGCGAAGCGCCAGCGAGACGAGCGACATCAGCGAGGGACCTTCGGGAGACGCGGGATGATAAGCCGAGGGTGGGGCGGGCATACCCGGGTTCGTCCTATCGGAACTGGCAGGTCTCGATGATCCTGGCGCGTGTATAACGAACCGGGCCAGTGACGAGCCCCCAGGAGACAACACAAGCATGGCGAACCACAACGTCAACACGCACAGCAGCGCCCACTATTTGCTGGAAGGCCTGGTCGACCTGGGCATCGACTACATCTTCTCCAACTTCGGCACCGACCACGTCTCCATCATCGAGGAGATGGCACGCTGGCGCCGGCAGGGCCGCAAGCTGCCCGAGGTGGTGTTGTGCCCGCACGAGAACGTCGCGATCCACATGGCGGCGGGCTATGCCGCCATGACGGGGCGGGGCCAGGCCGTGATGGTGCACGTGGACGCCGGCACGGCCAACGCCGCCATGGGCATGCACAACATGTTCCGCTCTCGCCTGCCGGTGCTGCTCATGGCGGGCAAGGCGCCGTACACGCTGCGCGGCGAGCTGGAAGGCTCGCGCGACAACTACGTGCACTTCGTGCAGGACCCCTTCGACATCGGCAGCCTGGTGCGGCCGTACGTGAAGTGGGAGTACTCGCTGCCCAGCGGCCTGATCGCCAGGGAAGTGCTGCGGCGTGGCCAGGCCATGATGCAGAGCGATCCCCCGGGCCCGGTGTACCTGACGCTGCCGCGCGAGGTGCTCGCCCAGAGGTGGCCGGCCGAAGGTGTGCAGGCCTTTCCCGCCGAACGTTATGGCCCCGTCACGGCGGGCGGCGTCGATCCAGCGCGCCTGCAACCGCTGGTGGATCGCCTGCTCGCCGCGCGCGCGCCCATGGTCGTCAGCTCCTACCTCGGGCGCAAGGCCGAGGCCGTGCACGCCTTGCGCGACCTGGCCGAGCTCTGCGGCGTCCGCGTGTATGAGTTCCAGCCGACCCACATGAACATCCCGCGCGAGTCGCCCTGCTTCGGCGGCTTCGACCCGGGCGCCGGGCTGAAGGACTGCGACCTGGGCCTGCTGCTGGACGTGGACGTGCCCTGGCTGCCGCGCTTCACGCGCGAGAACCCCGCCACCTGGTGGGCGCATGTCGACGTCGATCCGCTGAAGCAGGACTTTCCGATGTGGGGCTTCGCGACCGACCTGCGCCTGCAGGCCGACGCGGGCACCGTGCTGCGCCAGCTGGCCGCGATGGTGCGTGAGCAGGCCGATGAGAGCTTCCATGCGCGCGTGTCCGAACGCATCGCCGGCTGGGCCAAGGTGAACGAGGCGCGGCGGCACTCCGTGGCCCAGGCGGGCGCGCAAGCCGGTCGACCGGGCGCCCTCAGCCCCGCGGCCGTCTGTGCCGCGCTCGGCCGCGCCCTGCGTGCCGAGGACGTCGTCGTCAACGAGGCGATCCGCAATTCGCCGGGCGTCCTCAACCAGATCCCGCGCAGCCTGCCGCTCACCCTGCTCGGTTGCAGCGGCGGGGGGCTGGGCTATAGCGGCGGCATGGCCCTGGGCGTCAAGCTCGCGCGGCCCCAGTCGCGCGTCGTGCAGGTGGTCGGCGACGGCGGATTCCACTTCGGCACGCCGTCTTCGGTGTACGCGGTGGCGCAGCGCTATGCGGCGCCCATCCTGACGGTCGTCCTGGACAACGGCGGTTGGCAGGCGGTCAAGGAAGCCGTGCTGCGGGTCTATCCCGACGGGGAAGCCGCGGGCGCCGACGAATTCCAGGCGCGCCTGCAGGGCGAGCACCGGCACTTCGAGCAGGTGTGCCAGGCCTTCGGCGGTTACGGCGAAGCCGTGAGCGAGCCGCAGCAACTGGAAGGCGCCATCGCGCGCTGCCTGGCGGCGGTGGATCGCGGCCAGGCGGCCGTGCTCAATGTGAGCGTGGGGCTGCAATGATCCGCGGCCGGCTGCAGCGCGCGCCGGAGACATTCAACAAAGGAGACCAAGCAATGAACCCTTTCTCACGCCGTCGCGCACTGGCCGCGGCCTCCCTGGCAGGGCTGGCCGCGCTGGGCCTGCTGGATGCGGCACACGCCACCGACGCGCCCACGTTCCCGTCGCGGCCCATCACCATCGTCGTGGGCTACTCGCCCGGCGGCGCCAACGACGTGCTGGCCCGCATCTATGCCGACAAACTCGGCGCCGAACTGGGACAACCCGTGATCGTGGAGAACCGCCCCGGCGTGGCCGCGATCATCGGTTCGCAGTACGTGGCGAATGCCAAGCCGGACGGCTACACGCTGCTGATGGGAGCCAGCGGGCCCATGGTCTTCAACCACGCGCTCTATCGCAAGCTGCCGTACAAGCAGGGCGACTTCGCGCCCATTTCCCTGGTCGGCACCTTTCCGCTCGTGCTACTGACCCAGGCGTCCAATCCCGCGAAGAACCTCGCGGAACTGGTGGACGCATCGAAGAAGCAGCCGGACAAGTCCAACTACGGCGCGTCCGCCGCTTCGTTCCAGCTGATCACGGAACTGTTCAACGGCCAGACCGGCGCGCGCTTCGCCCATGTCCCCTACAAGGGCAGCAACGACTCGATCCTGGCCGTGATGAGCGGCGACGTGACCATGACGCTGGTCGACGCGGGCCCCGCCACCACCGCGCTGCAGGGCTCGCGCGTCAAGGCGCTGGCCGTCACCTCGGGCGAGCGACTGAAGTCGCTGCCGCAGGTGCCGACGATGAAGGAACTGGGCATCGACCTGTCCGTCACGCTGTGGAGCGGCCTGCTCGCGCCGGCGGCCACGCCCCAGCCGGTCATCGACCGGCTGAACCAGGCCATCGTCCGGGTGGGTGAGATGCCGGAGGTCAAGGCGCGCATCACGGCGCTGTCCATCGATCCCGTGACCAGCTCACCGCAGGCTTTCGCGCAGCGGATCGCCTCCGAGATCAAGTTCTGGAGCCAGGTCGCGCGCGAAAAGAACATCTACGCCGACTGAGCGGGCATCGAAGGAGAACGCACATGAATGCCGTATCGGGCCCGCGGCCGCCGCAAGTCGAACTGAGCTTCGGGAAGGACGGCCTGCGTTGGCCGGAGCCCCCGCGTTTCGCCAGCAAGGAGTCCGAACGCGAGCACGGCAAGGTGCGGCTGGCGGTAGCCTTCCGGATCTTCGCAATGCACGGCTTCGACGCCGGCATCGCGGGCCACATTTCCTATCGCGACCCGGCGCGGCCCGATCACTTCTGGGTCAACCCGCTGGGCGTGCACTTCAGCCGCATCAAGGTCTCCGACCTGGTGCTGGTGGACCATGCGGGAAGGATCGTGGAGGGCAAGCATCCGATCAACGCCGCCGCCTACGCCATCCATTCCCGCATCCATGCGGCCCGCCCCGATGTCGTCGCAGCCGCGCACTCGCATTCGCTCTTCTGCACGACGTATGCGTCGTTCGGCAAACTGCTGCCGGCGGTCACGCAGGAAGCCTGTGCCTTCTACCAGGACCACGCCTTGTTCGACGGCTACAACGGCATCGCCGCGGACATCTCCGAAGGCGACATGATCGCGCAGGCGCTGGGATCGTCGAAGGCCGTCATCTGCCGCAATCACGGTGTCTTCACGGTCGGCCAGACCATCGAGGAGGCGGTCGCGTGGTACCTGCGGATGGAGCGAGCCTGCGAGCAGGTCCTCCTGGCCAGGGCCGCGGGCTCGCCGGTGGAGATCGATGCGGAGACGGCCGCCTTGACGCGCAAGCAGGTCGGCTCCCCCCGGGCGGGCTGGAACGGACTGCAGCCGCTGGTGGAGAAAGTGCTGGCCGAGCAGCCCGAGCTGAAGGAATAGCGCGCGCGGCAGCCGCTCAGGCCGCGAGCCCCCGCGCGTGGTGCTCCACGTGATCGGCGATGAAGCTCTGGATGAAGAAGTAGCCGTGGTCGTAGCCCGCGTGCCGGCGCAGCTCCAGCGGCTGGCCCGCGGCGGCGCACGCCTGCTCGAGGCGCTCGGGACGCAACTGAGTAGCGAGGAACGGGTCCTCCTCGCCCTGGTCGACCAGCAGCGGCGGCGCCTTGGCTCCGCCCTCGATCAGCTTCACGGCGTCGTGCGCCGCCCACGCAGCGCGGTCCTCTCCCAGGTAGCCGCGCAGCGCCTTCTGGCCCCACGGCACTTCGGTCGGCGCGGCGATGGGCGCGAACGCGGAGACGGTACGGAAGCGCCCCGGATGGCGCAGCGCCAGCGTCAGCGCGCCGTGGCCGCCCATGGAGTGGCCGAGCACGCCGATCCGATCGGTGCGCAACGGGAAATGGCGTTGCAGCAGCGCCGGCAACTCCTCCATCAGCCAGCTCTCCATGCGCCAGTGCTGCGCATACGGCTCCCGCGTCGCGTCCAGGTAGAAGCCCGCACCGGTGCCGAAGTCCCAGTCGGCATCGGCCTCGGCGATGCCCGTGTTGCGCGGGCTCGTGTCGGGGGTGACCAGCACGAGGCCGTGCCGGGCCGCATGCTGCTGCGCGCCCGCCTTGATCGCGAAGGTCTGCTCGTTGCAGGTCAGGCCCGCCAGGCACAGCAGCACCGGCTGCGGGCCTTCGCGCGCCTGCGGCGGCAGGTAGACGCCGAAGCGCATGGGCAGGCCCGCGGCTTCGGACGCGTGCTCGTAGAAGCCCTGCACGCCGTCGAAGCAGCGGTGCTCCTCCAGGGTGGTGAGCTCCGCCATGTCAGTACACCACGACCGAGCGGATCGACTCGCCGGCCCGCATCAGCTCGAAGCCCTTGTTGATGTCCTGAAGCGGCAGGCGGTGCGTGATGAGGTCGTCGATGTTGATCTTGTGCTCCATGTACCAGTCGACGATCTTCGGGACGTCGGTGCGGCCGCGCGCGCCGCCGAAGGCCGAGCCCTTCCACACGCGCCCGGTCACCAGCTGGAAGGGCCGCGTCGCGATCTCCTTGCCGGCCTCGGCGACGCCGATGATCACGCTCTGGCCCCAGCCCTTGTGGCAGCACTCCAGCGCCTGCCGCATCGTCGTGGTGTTGCCGATGCACTCGAAGCTGTAGTCGGCCCCGCCGTCGGTGAGTTGCACGATGGCATCCACGATGTTCTCGTGCTCCTTCGGGTTCAGGAAATGCGTCATGCCGAACCGGCGCGCCATCGCTTCGCGCTTCGGGTTCAGGTCGACGCCGACGATCTTGCCGGCGCCCGCCATTTTCGCGCCCTGGATCACGTTCAGGCCGATGCCGCCGAGGCCGAACACCACGACGTTGGCCCCGGGCTCGACCTTCGCCGTCCAGATCACCGCGCCGATGCCGGTGGTGACGCCGCAACCGATGTAGCAGACGGTGTCGAAGGGCGCGTCGCTGCGGATCTTCGCCATCGCGATCTCGGGCGCGACGATGTAGTTGCTGAAGGTCGACGTGCCCATGTAGTGCAGGATGGGCTGGCCCTTCAGCGAGAAGCGCGAGGTGCCGTCGGGCATCAGCCCGCGGCCTTGCGTGAGCCGGATCGCCTGGCACAGGTTGGTCTTGCGCGACAGGCAGAACTTGCACTGCCGGCACTCGGGCGTGTAGAGCGGGATGACGTGGTCGCCGGGCTTGAGCGAGCTCACGCCGGGTCCCACGTCCACCACGATGCCCGCACCTTCGTGGCCCAGCACCGCGGGGAAGAGCCCTTCGGGATCGGCGCCGGACAGCGTGTATTCGTCGGTATGGCAGATGCCCGTGGCCTTGATCTCCACCAGCACCTCGCCGGCGCGGGGACCCTCCAGGTCCAGTTCCTCGATGGTCAGCGGCTGGCCTGCCTGCCAGGCCACTGCGGCGCGGGTCTTCATGGGGATGCTCCGTTGCTTTGGGTGAGCGCGAAGCTTCGCAGCTTTCAGGCGTGCGCGGGGGCCGTGCGGATGGCCGAGGTGCGAACCGCAGCCGACCCGGTGCCCCGGAGATGGCCAGGCAGGTCGCCCCCTGGTTGATCACGCGATTAACAAGCGGCCGATTCGCCATCGGGACAAGCGAGCTTGCCAGCCGGGCGCCAGCCTGCTCACATGGTGGGCCACGCCAGTCATCCCGGTGCACGCGAAACCGGTGGCAGCACGCTGAATGCCTGCGACAGGTTCCACGTGGGCGCGGACCGCGCGTTTGCCCTAGTACGCGGACCGTGACTCAGCAAGGACCATTCGCCGGTCCCGCAAGGGGTGTTGAGGCGGCTGCTCGCGGCACGCAGCCCCCAACGAGCCGATGGCGATGCCATCCGGCACTGATGCCGCGTCGTGCCGACCGATCCTTCTGGAGACGAACATGCGCAAGACCGATCTTTCAGCGCCGGCCGAACGGCCCGCCACCGATGCCGACCCCAGCGTGCCGCTGCGCCGCCGCACGATCGTGCGCGCCGCGGCCGGCGCCGGGCTGCTGCAGGTCGCCTCGCCCTTCATCATCACGGCGCGCGCCGCCGACACGGTCAAGATCGGCCTGGACAACCCGCTCACCGGCACTTACGCCGCGGTGGGCAAGAACGAGTTGATCGGCTGCGAACTCGCGCTGGAACAGATCAACGCCAAGGGCGGCATCCTGGGCCGCAAGGCCGAACTGCTGGTGGAGGACTCCACCAGCGGCGACGCCGGCACCGCGGTGCAGAAGGCGCGCAAGCTGATCGACCGCGACAAGGTCAACTTCCTCCTGGGCAACGTCAACTCGGCCCTGGCCCTGGCGATGGCGCAGGTGAGCAACGAGAAGGGCGTGCTGCACGTCGTGCCCGGCGGCCACACGGATGCCGTCACCGGCGCCAGCTGCCACTGGAACGTCTTCCGCGTGTGCAACACCACGCAGATGGAAGCCAACGCGGTGACGCCGGCGCTGATCAAGGACGCCGGCAAGAAGTGGTACTACATCACTCCCGACTACGCCTTCGGCCACACGCTGCAGGCGGGCCTGGAGAAGGCATGCGCGAAGCACGGTGGAACCAAGGTGGGTGGCGACCTGACCCCGCTGGGGACCACCGACTTCTCCTCCTACCTGATCAAGGCCCAGTCCGCCAATCCCGACGTGATCGTGTTCCTCACGCAGGGCGACGACATGATCAATGCGCTGAAGCAGGCCGTGCAGTTCGGCCTGGACAAGCGCTTCCACCTCGCCGGCGGCCAGCAGGAGCTGGAAGCGCTCGAGGGCCTGCCGCCGGAGGCGCGCATCGGCACCTGGGTGTTCGAGTGGTACTGGAACCAGCCGAACGTGCCGCACGTCAAGGAATTCGTCGAGGCGATCAAGAAGAAGAGCGGCCGCGTGCCCACCGCGCGCACCTGGTTCGGCTACGCATCGACCTGGACCTGCGCGCTCGCAGCGAACAACGCCAAGTCGCTGGAGGCCGTCAAGATGGCCAAGGCCTTGCAGGACTTCCATCTGCCGCCGGAAGTGGCGCTGATGCCCGACGGCGCGTTCTTCCGCGCCGGCCAGAACCAGCTGATCCCGAACCTCTACGTCGGCCAGGCGCAGGCGAAGGGCAGCGCTCCGGACGACCTGTTCAAGGTGACCACCGTGGTCAAGGGCGTCGAGGCCGCGGGGCCGCTGGAGGAATCCGGCTGCAAGATGACGTGGCCGACCTGACCGCGGCATGGCGCAGCTCCTGCTGTTCAACGTCTTCAACGGGCTGATCGTCGGGGCGTTCTACGCCCTGATGGCGCTCGGCCTGTCGCTGATCCTCAACCTGAGCGGCGTCATCAACTTCGCGCACGGCGGCTTCCTGGCCATCGGTGCGTACCTCGCGTACACGATGATGCCGGTCCTGGGCTTCTGGGGCGGACTGCTGGTTGCGCCCCTGCTCACCGCCCTGATCGGCATCCTCGTCGAACGCGTGCTGATCCGGCGGCTGTACGGGCGCGACCCGCTCTACAGCCTCTTGCTCACGTTCGGGCTGGCCTACGTGCTGGAGGACGGCACGCGCTACATCTGGGGCGCGCAGAGCCTGCCCTATCCCATCCCCGGCTGGCTCACCACGCCGCTGTCGGCGCAGTACTTCTTCCTCACCGGCTACCGCCTGTTCATGGTGGCGCTGGTGGCGGTGGCGGTCGGCGCGCTGTTCCTGATCCTGGGCCGCACGCGCCTGGGCATCCGCATCCGCGCCGGCACGTCCGACCTCGAGACCGTCTCGGCGCTGGGCGTGAACGTGAGCATCCTGCGCAACCTGAACTTCGGCCTGGGCATCTACCTTGCCGGGCTCGCGGGCGTGCTGGCCGCCGGCATGCTGGGACTGCAGCCCACCATTGGCACGTCCCTGATCATGCCCAGCTTCGTGGCGATCATCGTGGGCGGCCTCGGCAGCCTGCCCGGCACCTTGCTCGGCGGCCTGCTGATCGGCGTGGCCTCGGGCATCACCACCGTGTATTTCCCCTCGGCGACGGAGGCCGTCATGTACGTGATGATGGGACTGGTGCTGCTGGTTCGTCCGCGCGGCCTGCTCGGCGAAGAAGGGCGCGTGCAGTGAAGGCGCTCTTCGACCGGCGCTTCGCGACGCCCCTGGTGTGGCTGGTCCTGCTGACGATGCCGTTGTGGATGGACGCGATCGGCGGCTACACCGAGCTCGCGACCCGCGTGGTGGTGCTGGGACTGGCGGCGATGGCGCTGAACTTCCTCCTGGGCTTCACCGGCGTGCTCTCCTTCGGGCAGGCGGCGTACTTCGGCCTCGGCTCCTACGGCGCCGCGATGACGATCAAGTTCATCGCGCCCAGCACGCCGCTCGCCATCGTGATCGGCGTGCTGGTGGGCACGGCCGCGGCAGCCGTGATCGGGGGCCTGATCAAGGGCCTGCGCGGCACCTACTTCGCGATGGTCACCATCGCCTTCGGCCAGGTCTTCTACTTCATCGCCTTCCGCTGGAACGCGGTGACCGGCGGCGACGACGGCCTCACCGGTTGGCAGCGGCAGCCGCTGCACCTGGGCTTCACGACACTGGACATCCTGCACGACGACCGCGCGTTCTACTACCTGGTACTCGCGCTGTTCGGGCTGGCGGTCGGCGTCATGGCCCTGCTGCTGCGCTCGCCCCTGGGGCGCACGCTGATCGCCATCCGCGAGAACGAACGCCGCGCGCGCTTCCTCGGCGTGCCGGTGGAGCGCCACATCTGGCTGTCGTTCGTGCTGTCGGGGGCCTTCTGCGCCCTGGCCGGCGCGCTCTACGCGCTGCTGTCCAACTTCACCGACCCGCGCTCGCTGCACTGGACGCTGTCGGGCAACTTCGTGATCATGGCCGTCCTGGGGGGCATGCGCTCGTTCTGGGGGCCCTTGGTCGGCGCGGCGGTGTTCGTGGTGCTGCAGGACTATCTCTCCAGCCACACGCAGAACTGGATGTCCTTCATCGGCTTGTTCTTCGTGCTGGTGGTGCTGTTCTTCCCGCGCGGGGTGCTGGGCATCCTGCGCCGGAGGCTGGCCCAGTGAGCATCCTTGAAGTCCGCGGCGTCACGCGCAACTTCGGCAGCCTGGTCGCGGTGCGGGACGTCTCCATGACCGTGGAGCCCGGCGAACTGCGCGCCGTCATCGGCCCCAACGGCGCCGGCAAGACCACCTTCTTCAACCTGATCAGCGGCTTCTTCCCGCCCTCGTCCGGCACCATCGTGTTCGACGGCCAGGACGTGACCAGATGGTCGGCGGAACGGCGCGTGGTCCACGGCATGGCCCGCACATTCCAGATCACCGAGATCTTCCCCGAGCTGACCGTGCGCGAGAACCTGCGCGTGCCGGTCGAAGTTGCGGCGGGGTTGCGCCTGCGGCCCTGGCTGGGCCGCGCGGCGGACGTGCGCCTCGGCGAACGCGTGGACCAACTGCTGAAGATGGGCGGGCTCGACCAGAAGGCGGACCGACTGGTCGGCGAGCTGTCGCACGGCGACCAGCGCGCCACCGAGATCATGATGTCGATCGCGCTGCGCCCGCGCCTGCTGCTGCTGGACGAGCCCACCGCCGGCATGGGCGACCAGGAGACCTACGACATCTGCCGCCTGATCCGCCGCCTGCACCGCAACGAAAAACTCAGCATCGTGCTGATCGAACACGACATGCGCGTGATCTTCAACCTGGCCGATCGCATCATGGTGCTCGCCGAAGGCGCCGTGCTGGCCGAGGGCACGCCCGACGAGATCGCGCGCGACGAGCGCGTGCAGGCCGCGTACCTGGGGAGCGCCGCATGAACGTGCTCGAAGCGGAGGGGCTGCATACCTTCTACGGCAAGAGCCACATCCTGCACGGGATCGGGCTGACCGTGGGCGAAGGCGAGATCGTGACGCTGCTCGGACGCAACGGCGCCGGCAAGACGACGACGATGCGCACGCTCATGGGCCTGACGCCGGCGCGCTCCGGCAGCATCCGCATGCTGGGGCGGGACACGACAGGCTGGCCGCCGTACCGCGTGGCCGCGCTCGGCGTGGGCTTCGTGCCGGAAGGCCGGCGGGTGTTCGCCAACCTCACCGTCGAAGAGAACCTGCGCGTGCCGCTGGAGCGCAGCGGCCCGTTCACCGTCGATCGTGTGTACCAGTTGTTCCCGCGCCTGCAGGAGCGCCGCACGAGCCGCGGCCGGCAGCTGTCCGGCGGCGAACAGGAAATGCTCTCCATCGCTCGCGCGCTGCTGCTCAACCCGAAACTGCTGATGCTGGACGAGCCCTCGCAAGGCCTGGCCCCGCTGATCGTCAGGCAGGTGTTCGAGACGGTGGTGGCCATGCGCAAGGAGGGCATCTCGATCCTGCTCGTGGAGCAGAACGTGCGCGCCGCGGTGGAGATCGCCGACCGCGCGTACGTGCTGGAGGACGGGCACGTCGCCTACGAAGGCCGCGCCGCCGAGTTCGCGCAGGACGAAGAGCGCGTGCGCGCACTGGCCGGTGCGAGCGCCGAGAAGTGGGAGATCGACTCGGCCTGAGTCGGGCGCGAGGAAGTGTCCTCCTCTCGGACGACACCACCGCCACGGCCCGGCGCTAGCCTTCTGCGGTGGAACGAACCTCGCCCATTTCCCTGCGGCTGAACCACTTCGCCGACCTCTCGGTGCAGGTTGCCGCGCCGACCGAAGTCGGCATCACGCCGGCGGGCCGCCGCCGCATGATCGCCATCACGGGTGGCGAGGCGAGCGGGCATGGCTGGAGCGCGCGCGTGCTGCCGGGCGGCGCCGACTACCAGCTGATCGTGAGCGACACGCGCGCCGAACTCGAGGCGCATTACCTGCTGGAAACGGATGGCGGCGATCGCATCTACGTGCGCAACCACGCCATCCGCGTCGCCGCTGCGGAAGTGACGGGGGCCATCGCGCGCGGCGAGCCCGTCGATCCGGCGCAGGTCTACTTCCGCTGCGTCCCGACGCTGCAGACGGCCTCGCGCGCGCTGCACTGGATCAACGACCGGCTGTTCGCGGGCGCCGGCGAGCGCCGGCCCGATCGCGTGGTGATGAGCTTCTACGCGATGGACTGAAGCGCGGGATCAGGACGCGCCGAGCACGCGCGCGAAAAGCTCGTTGCGGAAGTGGATGCCCAGGCGGTCGAACGCGCGGTTGCGATAGGTCTTGACCGTGGTGAGCCCCAGGCCCAGGTCCGCGGCAATGCCGTCGTGGGTCATGCCCTGGAGCAGGCGCACGCAGACGTCGACCTCCCGCGCGGTGAGCTCGCCATTGAGCTCCAGCAGCCGTTCGCGCATGCGGCCCGCCGGCATCGATGCAGCGAGCGGCTCCTGCGCGAGCACAGGCGAGCCCGCCGTTCGAGGCGCGCTGTCCGCTGCGCACAGGGCGATGTGCTTGCGCGCCAGCGCGAGCACCGGCACCGCGACGCAGGCGAAGGATGCGATCTGCGCATCGGTGAACGCCGGCTGGTGCGCGTGCCGGTAGAAGTTGACCGCGAACAGCGCGTCGTCCTCGCTGTCCACGATGGACACGCGCTCCATCATGCCGTGCGGTTCATAGACGCGCGCTCGGTGCTCGTCCGGGATTTCCTGCGCCGTGACGTGGCACAGCCGTGGCGCGTGCTCCGCCACCGGCTGCGATCGATCGAAGCTGCGATCCTGCAGGTAAGGACCGGACAGGTAGGCCCACCAGCACTCGCGCGTGCGATCGGGAATGCCGCGGCTGGCGGAGAGATACAGGGAGGGGCGGCAGCGGCGACCGGTGCGGTACACGGACCACGAGGCCGCGGGCATCCACTCCTGCACATGGTCGAGCACGGCTGCATCGAACCCCGGCTCGCCGACGGCCCCGATCATCCGCCCGAGCGCTTCACCGAACGCAGAACCTTCTCTGGCCTGCGCCTCCCATTGCCTCATCGATGGTCTCCTGATCCCTGTCGTCTTCGCGGAGGACACGTGCTGCGCGCCGCGCACCTACGCTGGCGAGCCAGGGGCATCTCGTCCCATGCTAGCAGCGATAGGAGACAACACAGTGAGGACCAGCACCTACTTCCGTGCCTCGGGGACCGCGCTTGCGGTGGCCCTGCTCAGCGCCTGTGGCGGCGGCAGCTCCGCGGACCCGGCCCACCTCGACGCCACGGCCGCCGCGGCGCGTTGCGCCGACCTTGCGGGCGGCGCGGGACTCGCGGACACGACGCTCACGCCGCAGTACGTGCCCGCGGGCACACGGCGGGCAGGCGGCGCCGCGACCGGTGATTTCCTCGGTGGCTATTGCGTGGTCACGGGCGCGATGAACCCGCGCACCGGGGTCGACGGACATCACTACCAGATCGGCTTCCAGCTGAGCTTGCCGGACGATTGGAACGGCCGCTTCCTGTATGTCGGCGGCGGCGGCAACGACGGCACGCTGCGCGACACCACGGCGGCCCTCGGCGGCGGCCTCACCTCGCCGGTCGCACAAGGCTATGCAGTGGTCTCCACGGACGCGGGCCACCAGACCACGTTGGCGGCGGACTTCGGCGGCGACCCGCAGGCGCGCATCGACCACGCCTACAACGCGCACGACAAGGCGGCTGTCGCGGCCAAGACCATCATCGCCAGGCGCTACCAGAAGTCCGCCGCGAAGTCCTACTTCCAGGGCTGCTCCGGCGGCGGACGCCAAGGCATGATGTTCTCGCAGCGCTTCCCGGACTACTTCGACGGCATCGTCGCCATGGCGCCGGCGCAGCGCGTCTCCAGCGGCGCGACGGTGGCCGCGATGTGGAACAACATCCAGTTCACCAATGCGGCGCCGCTCGATGGCAACGGCAAACCGATCCTCTCGCAGGCGCTCAGCAGCGCGGACCTGCAGCTCGTGGCGACCGCCGTCACCAACGCCTGCGACGCCGCCGACGGTGCGGCGGACGGCATGGTGAACAACTTCAAGGCCTGCACCTTCAATCCGGCGGTGCTGCAGTGCTCCGGCGCGAAGACCGCGACCTGCCTGACCTCGACGCAAGTCACCGCGCTGCAGAACGTGTTCGGCGGCCCGCACAACTCCTCGGGCCAGGCGCTCTATCCCGGCCAGCCCTGGGATCCGGGCATCGCCAGCGCCGGCTGGCGCGCATGGACCCTGGGCACGTCGACCACGGCGACACCGAACTCCCTGTACAACCTGCTGATGTCCGACGCACTGCGCAACGAGTTCTTCACGCCGCCGGACCCGGGCTTCGACATCCTGAAGTTCAACTTCGACACCGACCCGCAGCGGATGGAAGCCTTCAGCCAGGTGTACGACACCTACCGCGACACGAAGCTGTCGGCATTCCAGGCGCACGGCGGCAAGCTGCTGTTCGTGCACGGCCTCGCCGACCCCATCTTCTCGCCGCTGGACACGCGCGACTACTACGAGAAGCTGGCGGCCAGCAACGGCGGCATCGCGGCCACGCAGTCCTTTGCCCGTGCCTTCTTCGTCCCCGGCATGAACCACTGCTCCGGCGGCCCGGCGACGGATTCGTTCGATGCGCTGCAGGCCGTGGTGGACTGGGTGGAGAAGGGCCAGGCGCCCGACTCGATCAAGGCGACCGCGCTTGCGACCAGCGCGTACTTCCCGAACCGCACGCGGCCGCTGTGCCCCTACCCGAAGTTCGCGAAGTACAAGGGCACGGGCAGCCTGGAGGATGCGGCGAACTTCACGTGCGAGAGTAGTTGACGCGCGGGGGGAACCGTAGGCTGGTGGTGAGCCGCAGGCGAACCCCAGCTTGCTGCGCTACGCCGGATCGCCGGGGTTCGCGGTGCTCACCCGCAGCCTACGAAGGGCCTGGCAGGGTGCGCAGCAGCGCGTAGACCGCATCGTGCGGCGCCTGGCGGCCGACCGGTTGTCTCGGGCCGAACAGCGCCGCATCGTCCAGTGCGAGCTCGGGCCGTTCGCGCTCCTCGATCCAGTCGTACACCACCGTGCGTGCGGCGACGCGCCATTCGCCGTCGCGGCGTTCGAAGCGGTCCACGTAGCGCCCGCACAGGAAGGTCGTCCGGGTCGGCGCGTCCGGCGCAGCCTGCAGCGCGAGGAAGCTGCTCTCCACCGCGGCGACCGCGCCTTGCAGCTCGATCAGCACGTTGCTCACCTGGTGGACGCGCCGGCCGCCACGCCGCAGCTTCGCCAATGCCTGGGCTATGAATCCCGTTGCGCTGCCGTTGTAGGCACCGTGGCAGTCGGCGGCGTCGTCCCAGTAGCAGGAACGCAAGGCTGCTTCATCGGCGCGGTCGATGCCGCGGCAGTAGCGATGGAGGCATTCGCGGATCGCCTCGCGATCCAGCAGCTCCTGCAGGTTCATGCCGCGCGCCGGAACAGCTGGACGATGTTGCCCTCCGGGTCGCGCAGCGACAGCACCGCGCCGTGCGCTCCCATGTCGCGCGTTCCGAGCACCTGGCCGCCGGCGGCGACGATGCGCTCCTGCGCGCCTTCGAAATCATCGACCTCGAACACCGGAACCGCGCCGCTGGCCGCCGGCTTCGCTTCGTCCAGCGAAGCGAGCGCCACGCCCGCGGCGTACTGGATCCAGCGTTCGCCGTCGCGGAACTTCACCTTCAGGCCCAGGGCCGATTCGTAGAAGGCATTCAGCTCGCCGGGCTTGCGCGCGACGAGGTAGACGTTCTGGAGTCGTTGGATGTCCATGGCGTTCAGGCGTTGATCTGCGTCTGCGAGGCGCCGCCGTCCAGGCACAGCACGTCCGCATTGAGGAAGCGCGCACCGTCGCCGGCGAGGAAGCAGATCGCATCGGCGATGTCCTCCACCGTGCCCAGCCGACCCAGTGGCGTGCGGGCGATGCGCTTGGCGTCGAGGTCTGCATTGCGGTGCTTCGCCGTCCCTTCCGTGGGGACGGCCCCAGGCGCCACCGCATTGACGCGGATGTTGCGCGCGCCGAGGTCGGCGGCGGCGGCGCGGGTCATGCCGAGCACGCCGGCCTTGATGCCGCTGTACACCACGGACCGTTGCGGGCTCTTGATGGCCGCGATGGAGGCCACGTTGATGATGGAGCCGCCGCGCTCCGGATCCATCGCTTCGGCCGCCGCCTGCATGCCCCAGATCACGGACTTGAACCCGATCTCCACCATGCGGTCCACGACCTCGGGCGTGATCTCCGCCAGCGGCTGGTAGCGCACCCAGGCGGCGTTGTTGACCAGGATGTCCAGGCGGCCGGCGTCGCGGGCGAAGCGCAGCACCGCCTCGCGCATGCCCTCGCGCGTCGACACGTCCTGCGGCAGCGGAATGGCGTTGCCGCCGGCGGCGCGGATCTCGGCCACCGCGTCGTCCACGAATTCCTGCTTCAGGTCGTTGATGCCGACCGTGGCACCCAGCCGTGCCATGGCGAGCGCGGTGGCGCGGCCGATGCCGTGGCCGGCGCCGCTGATGAAGGCCGTGCGGCCCGCGAGGGAGGGATTCATGTCTGCTCCTGGTTGGCCGGCACCAGCAGCGCGTCCAGCGCGAAGGCACCCTGTCCCGCGTCGAGCACGACGAGGGGATTGATGTCGATCTCGGCAACGGCGTCGGCATGCGCGGCAGCAAAGCGCGAGAGGCTCGCTACCGCTTTCGCGGCCGCGGCCACGTCCGCCTTGTTGCGCCCGCGCGCGCCATCGAGCAGCGGAAAGGCCTTGAGCGAGCGCAGCATCTGCAGCGCCTGCGCCTCGTCCACCGGCGCGACCTGCAGCGCGACGTCGCGCAGCACTTCCGCGAAGAT
The DNA here is from genome assembly GCF_016654015.1 of Ramlibacter ginsenosidimutans. GTDB lineage: Bacteria > Pseudomonadota > Gammaproteobacteria > Burkholderiales > Burkholderiaceae_C > Ramlibacter > Ramlibacter ginsenosidimutans. The sequence continues at coordinate 604,758 of NZ_JAEPWM010000001.1, forward strand.
GCCGCCCAGGCCCACCATCACCACCGGCCCGAACATGGGGTCGGTCTTGGTGCCCAGGATCAGCTCGGTGCCGGCCGGCGCCATCTGCGCAACCAGCACGCCGTCGATGCGGGCGCCAGGCGCGTTCTGCCGCACGCGCGCCAGCAGCGTCTCGTAGTCGTCGCGCAACTGCGCTTCCGAGCGCACCCCGACCACGACACCGCCGACTTCGGTCTTGTGCGCGATGTCGGGCGAGACGATCTTCAGCACGAGCGGAAAGCCGATGGCGCGCGCAGCGGCCAGCGCCTCGACGGGCGTGGTGGCGACGACTTCCTGCAGCACGGGCAGGCCGGCGTCGGACAGGGCTCGCTTGGCCGTGGCTTCGGTGGAGAAGACGTCGGGCGAGAGTGGCTGTGCGTGCCCCCACCCCAGCCCTCCCCCGGTGGGGGAGGGAGATGAAGAGCCGAAGCTTCCCTCGGTGGGCGAGGTAGAGGCGGAGCCGAAGCGCACGAGAGAGGCGAGCGTCGCGCAGGCCGCGTCGATGCCTTCCACCGTGGGGATCCCCAGTGCGTTCAATTGCCCGCGCACGTCCTGCGGCGCGCGGCAGCACAGGAAGATCAGGCGCGAAGGATGCTCTCGACGTACCTGTTCGAGCGCGGCGAGGAACACGTCGCGCAGGCGCGGCACATGGAAGGCATTGGCCGATTGCAGCAGCACGGCATCGCACGCCGGATCCGCAGCGACCGCCGACAGCACCTCGGCCAGGATCTCCGGGCGCGTCGACACCTGCGCGGTCATGTCCACCGGGTTCGAGGGCGCCGCGAAGGGCACCACCGACAGGATGCGCTGCTGCGTGTCCTGCGCCAGCTTGGGCAGTGCGAGTCCCTGCGCGGTCGCCGCATCCGCCAGCAGGATCCCGAAGCCGCCGGACGCGGTGAGCACGGCGACCTTGTTGCCGCGCGGCGCGCGTTCGACCCCGACGATCGAGATCGCGTGCCCCACTTCGAGCAGCTGCTCGATGCTGGGAACGCGCAGCGCGCCGCCGTTGCGCAGCACGACGTCGAACACCGCGTCCGACGCGGCGAGAGCGCCCGTGTGCGACGCTGCGGCAGCGCTGCCGGCTTCGGACACGCCGACCTTCAGCACGACCAGCGGCTTGCGGGCCTCGCGCGCAAGCCGCATGGCCTCGACGAGCTTGGCGCCGTCGCGGCAGGTCTCCATGCAGCACAGGATCACCTGCGTGCCGGGATCGCGCACCAGCGCTGCGATGCCGTCGGCAACGTCCACGTCGCACTCGTTGCCGGTGGTGAGCAGGCGGCTGATGCCGATGCCGCGCTCCGCTGCGAGGCGCAGGGTGTAGCTGCCCAGGTTGCCGCTTTGCGAGACGATGCCGACCGGTCCCGCGGGCGGGAAGGAGCTTTCCAGTGCCACGGAGAAGGTCGCGATGGCCTTCTCCGGCACGCCGACTGCGCCGAGGCAGTTGGGACCGACCACGCGCATGCCGGTGGACCGGGCGACGCGTCCGATCTCGCCTTGCAGGCGGCTGCCCTCCTCGCCGAGCTCGGAGAAGCCGGCGGAGAGGATCACGGCCGCCTTCACGCCACGCGCGGCGCAATCCCGCACGGCGTCCAGCACGCCATCCGGCGGCACCGCAATGACCGCGAGCTCGGGCGCCTGCGGCAGGTCCGCGACCTTCGCGTACGCCGGCAGCGACTGCACCGTGCCGGCCTTGCGGTTGATGGGGTAGATCGCCCCCGCGTACCCGTACTTGCGCAGGAACTGCAGCGGCCGGCCGCCGATCTTCGTCACGTCCTCCGAAGCACCGAAGATCGCGATCGAGGCCGGCGCGAACAGGGCGTCGAGGCCGCTCCCGACTTCCATGGCGGCCATGCTCAGCGCCCCTTGTAGACTGGCTTGCGCTTTTCCAGGAAGGCCTTGCGCGCTTCCTGCGCGTCCTCGGTCTTGGCCAGCGCCATGGTGAAGTTCTGCTCGAAGCGGTAGCCGTCGCGCTGGGGCATCAGGTCCATCATGTTGGCCGCCTGCTTGGCATAGGCGATGGCCAGCGGCGCCTTGGACGCGATCTCGCGCGCGATCTCCATCGCGGCGGGCAGCAACTGCTCGTGGGGCACCACCTCGTCCAGCACGCCGCGCCGGTACAGTTCCGCCGCCGGCACGCGCATGCCGGTGAAGAACATGCGGCGCGTGAAGGAGCGGCCGAAGAACGTGCGCAGCATCGACACGCCGCCGGCCAGGCCGACGTTGATCTCGGGCATCGCGAAGGTCGCGTCCTCCGAGGCCAGGAAGATGTCGCACGAGGCCATGAGGCCGAAGCCGGCGCCGAGCGCGGGCCCGTTGACGGCGGCGATCACGGGCTTGGCGCACTCGCGGATCGCGTTGCCGGTTTCGCGCGTCCAGCGGTTGTGCGCGAGGAAGTCGCCGGGCTTGTCGGGATCGGGGCGGTCCTTCAGGTCGGCGCCCGAGCAGAAGTACTTGCCCGTGCCGGTGAGGATGGCGATGCGGATGTCGCTGCGTTCGGAGATCTCGTCGAAGACTTCGATCAGGCGCTGCCGCGTGGCGCGGTCGAGCGCGTTGACGGGCGGCTTGTCGAGGCGGACGACCGCGATGGATTCGGAAACTTCGAGGCTGAGGCTCATTGCGCACTCCCGGCGAGGATGGATGGGGGTTGGGAACGGTCGGCCGCGGCGTCGTGCGCCAGCAGGCGCGCCGCGTGCTCCAGGCGGTCGCCGTAGTGGAATTCGGCGGCGAGCAGGCGCTGCGCCAGGCGCGTCGCCAGCACTTCTTCGCTCATGCCCATGCCGCCGTGCATCTGGATCGCCGCCTCGGCACACCAGCGTGCGCTCTCGGCGAGGGACACCTTGGCCAGCCGCAGCGTGCGGCGCAGGTCGGGCGCGCCCGCTTGCTGTTCCTCGAAGCAGTGCAGCAGCAGGCCCTTCGCACCGAGGTACTTCACGTACATCTCGGCCACGCGGTGGCGCAGCACCTGGAAGGAGGACAGCGCCACGCCGAACTGCTTGCGCTCCTTCAGGTGCAGGATGGTCTGCTGGATGAGCGCCGCGAGCGCGGCGACCGTGTCGGTGGCGGTGAGCAGCAGCGCGGCGTCATCCGCGGCGAGCAGCGCAGCGCGCGCAGGGGCGCCGCGGGCGATGCATGCGCCTTCCGGCACGCTCACCTGCGCGAGCCGGAAATCGGCGCCGCGGCCGCCGTCCATGGTGCGCCAGGTCGCCTGCGGCGCGCCTATGCGCTCGGCGTCGACGAGAAACAGTGCAACGTCGTCGTCGATGAGCGCCGGAACCAGGTAGTGCGTGGCGGGCAGCGATGCGTCGACGCCCTGCACCACGCCATCGAGCTCGTAGCCGATGTCGAGGTGCCGCGCCCGCACGCCGGTGTGCTCCAGCGAGGACGACAAGGCCGTCAGCGGCGCCATCTGCACGCTGCCTTCGGCCACGGCCTCCAGCCAGCGCTGCGCCGTTTCCGGCGCGGCGGCCTGCAGCAACAGCGGCACGACAGCGCAGGTTTCCACGAGCGGCAGGTGCACGCCGTGGCTCGCGACGCCTTCGACGATCGACGCGAGATCGGCGAGCGAGCCACCCACGCCGCCGAAGGCTTCCAGCACGAGGGTGGCGGTCCAGCCCAGCTCGCGCAGCGGGTCGCCCGTGACTTCCAGCAGGTGGTCCTGCGCGTAGCGGCTCGCCGCGTCGAGCAGCATGCCGGGGAACAGGGGAGTGAACGAGAGGGACATGGCTCAGGCGGCTCCCAGGAGTTCGTTGGCGATCACGTTGCGCTGCACTTCTGCCGTGCCGCCGGCGATGGTGCGGGAGCGGGTGAACATGTAGTTCTGGATCCAGGTCGCGGACGGGACGTCCTCCCCCGCATCGGCGAGGAACCGGTGGGCGGCCTGCGGACCGACCGCGTCCAGGGCGATCGTCGTCAGCCGCTGCGCGCATTCGCCGCAGATCATCTTGATCACGGAGGGCTGCACGCCGAGCGGCCGCTGTTGGATGAGGTCGTCGGTGGCGTGAGCCATCAGCACGCGCGCGCCCTTCACGTCGGCTTCGCACTGCAAGAGCTTGTGGCGCAGCGTGGAGAAATCGCGGCGGCCGGCGGCGGCCTGCGCCGCATCGTCGACGACGCGCGTGACCTGCCGGCGCAGCAGCTCGAGGCGCGCGACATTGGCCGGCGGCAGGCGCTCGCGTTCCAGCAGGTACTTGGCGCAGGTCCAGCCCTTGCCTTCCTCGCCCAGCAGGTTGTCGGCACGCACCCGCACCTCGTCGAAGAACACTTCGTTGAGGTGGTGCCAGCCGTCGATGCTGCGGATCGGCCGCACGGTCACGCCCCTTGCGTCCATGGGCACCAGCAGCAGCGAGATGCCGTCCTGCTTCTTCGCCTCCTTCGAGGTGCGCACCAGCATGTAGATCATGTTGGCTTCGTGCGCATGCGAGGTCCAGATCTTCTGGCCATTGATCACGTACTCGTCGCCGTCGCGGCGGGCACTGGTCTGCAGCGACGCGAGGTCCGAGCCGGAGCCGGGCTCGGAATAGCCCTGGCAGTACCAGTCGGAGCCATCCAGGATGCGCGGCAGGAAACGCGCCTTCTGTTCCGGCGTGCCGAACCTGATGATCACCGGGCCGATGTGGCCCAGGCCGTGGTGGTAGAGCGGCGGGCAGTCGTTCTGCGCCATCACCTCTTCGAAGACCAGGCGCTGCTTGATGTCCCAGCCGGTGCCGCCCGCCTCCCTGGGCCATCCGGGCGCGCCCCAGCCCCTGGCGTTCAGGATCTTCTGCCAGGCCTGGTATTCGCGCTTGGTCACCTTCTGGCCGGCCGCCACCACGGCGCGGATCTCCGGCGGGCAGGACTTGCGCGCGAACTCTTCCAGCTCGCGCCGGAAGGCGGCGTAGTCGATGGACATCTTGTCTCCTCGGATCTCTTGGATGTCAGGCGCGGCGCAGCTGCGTGATCAGCGCGTCGAGCGCACGGGCCGCCGCATCGCCATCGCGGCGGCGCAGGGCGTGGGCAATTTCGCGCCGCAGCGGGAACAGGTCGGGGCGCGGCCGCACCGGCAGCACGTGGGTCATGCGCTCGCGCAGCACCGTGGACATGGTCTGCGCCATGAGGTTCAGCGCTTCGTTGTGGCCGGCCGCGGCGATGGCCGCGAAGAAGCCGCTCGCCGATGCGATGCGATCGGCCAGCGGCGCGTCGTCCGGATGCTGCTCGATCGCCGCCACCGCCGCGTCCACGGCCTGCAACTCGGCGTCGCTCGCCCGCTGCGCCCCCAGGCGCAGCAGCGTGCCGTACAGGGTGCGGTAGGCTTCGTCGATGTCCGCGTCTCCCAGCTTGCCCTGCACCACCAGCTTGCGCAGCGACTCGGCGAGCATCATGTACGCGCCCTTGTAGAACACCAGCGCCTGGTCGCCGCAGCCGCCGCCCATGTGGCGGACTTCGCCGATGAACACCGTGTGGTCGCCGGCCGCGTGGCAGGCGTACACGCTGCACTCGAAGCTCGCCAGGCAATCGTCGATCACCGGCAGCCCCATCGCACCTGCGTGCCACGCGACCCCTTCGAACTTGTCCTCGATCCTGCTGGAGGCAAAGCGCGAGGACAGCGTGTCCTGCCGTTCCGACAGGATGTTGATCGCGAAGCTTTCCGCGGCCGTGAAGGCACCGAGCAGCCGGCTCGCGTTGCGCAGGCTGAAGAGCACCAGCGGCGGCTGAAGCGACACCGAGCTGAACGAGTTGCACGTGAGCCCCGCCGGCCGCCCCTCGGCGTCGCGTGTCGTGATCACGGCCACGCCGGTCGGGAAGCAGCCGAGCAGCTGGCGCAGTTGCGTGGGTTCGATGGCCGGGCGGGCCAGTTCGGCGGCGGCGCTCATGACGGCGTCTCGTGGCCTGTGTTTCAGGCGGGGGCGAGTTCGCGCGGCGCGTCGGCCACGTGCGGGGGATCGTTGGCGATCTCCTGCTGCACCGTCGGAATGATCACCTTGCCCCACAGCTCCAGCTGGCGCAGCATGGTCGCCTGGTCGAAGTCGCCCATCTGCGTCTGGAAGCAGTAGTGCACGGGCTTGAGCGTGCGGATCTCCCGGACCACGCGCTCGATCACCGTGTCCACCGAGCCCACCGGCAGCAGCGCGCGCGACTCCTCGAGCGTGGGTTCGCCTTCGACGATGGCTTCCTCCACCTGGTAGTCGTCCGCGATCTGCGCGGTGCGGCGCTTGAGGCTCATCGCGATGCGGCGCTGGTAGCGCGAGCAATCGAGGTAGCGGTCCACTTCCGCCTTGTTGTCGCTGGCGTAGGCGGCGCGCAGCAGGCCCACCTGCACCTTGGCCGGGTCCTTGCCTTCCTGCAGGGCGACCTTGTCGATCAGCGCGCGGGTCTGCTGCAGCTTCTCCAGCCCGCCGTCGCCGCCGGAGACGAACACGTGGTGGCCCGAACGCACGGCGCGCGTGACGAAGGTGGGGTCCACGCTGGTGATCCAGAGCGGCGGCATCGGCTTCTGCACGGCACGCTGGCTGATCGCGCTGGTCGGCTGGCGGTAGAACTCGCCCTCGTAGCTGAACTTCGGCTGCTTCAGCCCCAGCTCCAGCATGTCCAGCATCTCCAGCGTGCGCTGCTTCGCCTCGCCCAGGGAGACCCCGAAGCGCTCGAACTCGAACTGCTGGTAGCCGGAGCCGATGCCGACGTTCAGCCGGCCGTCGGACAGTTGGTCCACCATCGCCACGTCGGCGATCAGCCGCGCGGGGGTGTAGAGCGGAGCGACGACAATGCCGGTGCCCAGCCGGATCCTGCGGGTGACGGCGGCGCAGTGCGCGATCATCGTCAGGGGCGACGAGCACAGGCCGTAGTTGCTGAAATGGTGCTCCGCGTACCAGGCAGCACCGAAGCCCAGTTCGTCGGCCAGCCGCGTCTGCTCCACCGCGTCCTTCAGGATCTGGTACGAGGTCTTATGCTTGTTCCGCTGCTGCATCAGAATGAAGATTCCGAAATCCATGGCCCTGGCTCCTGGTTGGCTGGTTTTGACGTGGGTCAATACTAGGAACGACTGGCCTGCGCGGATCGCCAGGGCGCGCACAGCTTCTTTGCGCGTTCCGAAATGAAGGCCCTCGATTCCCTCCGGATCTTCGTGATCACGCAGCGCAAGGGCAGCCTGTCGGCCGCCGGGCGCAGCCTCAGCCTCTCGCCTGCGACGATCTCCCGCCGCATCAGCGCGCTGGAGGAGGAACTGGGCGTGCAACTCGTGGACCGCACCAGCCGCAACCTGAAGATGACCGAGGCGGGCCAGGCCTTCCTCGGCCGTGCCGAGGCGGTGCTGGAGGCGATGGCGGAGGCGGAAGAGGCAGCCCGCAGTTCGCGCGAGCGGCCCGAAGGGCGGCTGCGCATCCATTCGCGCACACAGATCGGCCAGCGCGTCATCGCTCCGCTGCTGCCGAAGTTCTGGGAACGCTACCCCGACATCCGCGTGGAGATGGAGCTTTCCGAACACCCGGTGAACCTGGTGGAGCAGGACTTCGACGTCGACATCCGCACGGGCGAGTCGAACGACTCCGGCTTCATCATCAAGCGCCTGCTGTCCAGCGACGAGGTGCTGGTGGCGAGCCCGGGCTTCGCGAAGACGCATACGCGCCTGAAGCACCCGAAGGACCTGCCGCAGATGCCTTGCCTGACGTATCGGCGCGAGCACGAGGCCACCACCTGGAAGTACATCGCCGAGGACGGCGATCAGCGGGAACTGGCGATCGAGGGCGTGCTGAGCGCCAACAACGGCGAGGTGCTGCGCCTGGCGGCGATCGGCGGCATGGGCATCGCCTTGCTGTCGGAGCCCGCCGTGCGCGCGGACCTGCAGTCCGGCACGCTCGTGCGGCTGCTGCCGGAGTACCGGTTTGCGGTGCGCCAGTTCTCCAACGGCATCTTCGCCGTGTTCCGGCAGAGCCGCACGCTGCCCCTGAAGGTGCGTGCCTTCGTCGACTTCACCACCGAGGCGCTGCGCGAGCCCGGCACCTGAAGCGCGGACTCACCGGTCCTTGAAGCGGTGGATGGGGACGCCGGGCGCTGGCAGGCCGTCAACGGCGAAGACGCCGCCGTCCCCGGGCCGTGTGCCGGTGAGCCGGTGGCTGTGCCAAATCGAAGTCACATAAGCGGTCGTGCGCCCCGGTCCGCCGAAGCAGAGGCTGGTCGGGTAGCTCGCAGGCAAGTCCAGCATGCGCTCCAGCGTGCCGTCCGGGGCGAAGCGCGCGACGCGGCCGATGCGGACCAGCACCGACCAGATGAAGCCCTCCGCGTCAACCGCGGCGCCATCGGGCCCCGAATCGAAGCTCGCCGTGCGCGCGAACACGCGCTTGTTGGACAGCGGCCCGTCGGGAACATAGTCATAGGCCCACAGCGTGCGGTCCAGGCTGTCGGCGACATACAGCGTGCGGCCGTCCGGACTGAAGCAGGGGCCGTTCGCAAAAGCGATGTCATCGGCGATGCGCTCGACGTGCCGATCGGGCCGCAGGCGGTACAGGCCACCGCGGACCGGCACGCCCGGCTGCCAGCCCGTCTGCATCGTGCCCGCGAGGAAATTGCCGGCCGGGTCGCACTTGCCATCGTTGAAGCGCAGGTCCGCGTCCATCGCGATGGTGGCCCAGGCCTCCAGCTGGCGGGTGGCGAAGTCGTAGCGGGCGAACGAGTCCTTCAGTGCGACGATCACCGCGCCGCTCGCGCAAAGCGCGATCGAGCCCACCGGCGCCGGCAGCTGGTGCCGCTCGAGCACGCCGCTGTCGGGCCACAGGCGCCAGAGCGTGCCGGCAAGGGAGTCGATCCAGCAAAGCGCCTGGGCCTGCTCGTCCCAGCATGGGCTTTCGCCCAGCTGGTCCTTCGTTTCGCCGATCCGCCGGATGTGCATGGCTGCAGTGTGGCGGCGCGCCGGCCCGTGTGCTGCAAACCAGCTTTGCACGTCGTGCCGCGCGCAGGTCCCGCAGCGATCCTAGATTCCTCCAATGAGCCCCCGCAACATCTCACCCCCTCCCCTGCAGGGCATCCGCGTCGTCGAACTCGGCAACTACATCGCCGGACCCGGCACGGCCATGGCCCTCGCGGACCTGGGCGCCGAGGTCGTGAAGATCGAATCGATGGAGGGCGATGCAGCCCGCAGCACCGGGCCGTTCGGCCTGGCCATGCTGCGGGCGTACAACCGCGGCAAGAAATCCATCGCGCTGGACCTGCGGCAGCCGCGCGGGCTCGAGGTCGCGCGCCGGCTGGTCGCTCGCGCCGATGTGCTCGTGCAGAACCTGCGCCCTGGCGCCCTCGACGCGCTGGGCTTGGGCGCCGACGCGCTGCGCGAGCAACACCCCGGCCTCGTCCACGTGTCGATCGCAGGCTTCCCCGCCGGCTCGCCCTCGCAGCACCGTCCCGGCTACGACATCGCGGCCCAGGCGGAAAGCGGACTGATGTGGGTCACCGGCGAGCCTCAGGGCCTGCCGCAGAAGGTCGGCGCCACCATCGTCGATGCGGCGACTGTGCAGGTGGCCGCGCAGGCCGTGCTTGCCGCACTGTTCCGGCGCGTGCGCACCGGCGTGGGCGAGACGATTCGCGTGTCCCTGCTGGACGTGGCGCTGAACCTGCAACTGGCGAACTGGAACGACTACCTCGTTCGTGGTGTCGAGCCGGCCCGCACGGGCGACGGCCAGCCGCTCGCCGCGCCGGCCGCGGACCTGTTCCGCACCCGTGATGGCCTGGTGGTCGTGTCCGCATACGTGCAGGCGCATTGGGTGCGCCTGTGCGAATCGCTGGGATGCCCCGAGCTCGCGGACGATGCGCGGTTCGCCACCAACGAGCGCCGGGTCGCGAACCGGCCCGGGATGAAGGCGGCCATCGGCGCGCACATCGAGCGGCTCGGCACGCGCGAGTGCGTGGACCTGCTCACGCGCAACGGCATCGTCGTGGCCGTGGTGCGCAGCTACGCGGACGCAGCCGCGAGCGAGGACTTCCGCGCGAGCAGCATGCTCGTCGAGGCGGCGCCGAACGAGGGCAGCCCGGGCTATGCCAGCTTCGGGCTCCCGTACCAGATGGTGGATACGCCGCGCACCGCCACGCTGGCGGCGCCGGCCCTGGGCACTCACACGGAGGAGGTCCTGCGGGACGCGCAATTCACGAGCGAGGACATCGCCGCATTGCGAGCGGCGGGCGTGGTGAAGACCGCCGTGCCGATGGAAGCCGCGCCCCGGGGCAAACGCTAGTCCCCCAGTGCAAGAACCACAAAGCTGCTTTTCACATGCTGCAGATCCCGCGAACCGGGTGCGATCTAGACTGCCCCCGAGAAGCGCGCCCCCTGCGCGCGGCCAACGCCCCATGAGAGGCAAAGGAGACAAGGTGAACATTCGTCGATTCGTGGCCGGGGCCTGCCTCGGCGTCACTGCCCTGCTGGCCGTCGTGGGCGGCGCCCAGGCCCAACAGGACATCACGCGCATCATCGTGCCGTTCCCGGCGGGTGGCGGCACCGACGTGTACGTGCGCCTGCTTGCGAGCGAGCTGCCCAGGCACGGCATGCAGGTGATCGTGGAAAACAAGCCCGGTGCCAGCGGCATCGTCGCCGCCGAGTACGTCGCCCACGCCAAACCGGATGGACGCACCGTGCTGCTGTCCTCGCTCGGGATCCTGGCCAACAACATCGCGCTGTACGACAAGCTGCCGTACGACCCGCAGAAGGACTTCGCCCCCGTCACCCAGATCGCGTACCAGCCCGCGATCATCGTCGGCCGGCCCGACCTGCCGTATCACAACATCAAGGAGATGGTGGAGTACGCGAAGAAGAATCCCGGCAAGATCAACCGCGGCTCACCCGGCGCGACCATCCTGACCGCCCTCGCGCCCTTGAGCTTCGAGCAGAAGGAAGGCTTCCGCACGACGCATATCCCCTTCAACGGTGACTCCCCAGCGCTGCTCGCGGTGCTGAGCGGCACGATCGACATCGACGGCACGTCGATCACCGGACCGCTGCCCTACATCCGCAGCGGCAAGATGCGCGTGCTGGGCGTGATGGACACCAAGCGCCTGCCCCAGGTGCCGGATGCGCCGACGTTCAAGGAGCAGGGATACGACGTGCAGGCGCAGCTGTGGTATTCGCTCTCGGTCCCCGCGGGCACGCCGCGCGCGGCGATCGATCGATTGAACAAGGCCGTCAACGAAGTGCTCGTCGACCCGCAGTTCGTGGAGAAGGCGCGGGCGATCGGCATGGAGCCCCGCGGCAGCACGCCGGAGCAGCTCGCGCAGTTCATCAAGGCGGAATCCGACCGGTGGCTTCCCATCCTGGAAGCGCTGAACCTGCCGAAGCAGCACTGAGGCCGCAGGCTGCGCGGCATACGCGCAGCCGCCCATTGCGATGGGCGTGCGGGTGCCGTACCGGTCCTTTCTCACATATCTCCCAATCGGCATTCCTCAATTGGGGCATGGCCTTCCCATCCAGCCCTCAGTAGCCTCCCCGGCTGAACACTCTGTTGCGGTTAGCAGAGGTTTTTAACCGGAGGATGAATGCATTTTTCTCGCAAATCCTGGGGCGCGCTCGTGGCGGGCAGCGTCCTGTTGATCGCAGGTTGTGGCGGCGGAGGAGGCTCCGGCACCACGCCAGCACCAGCGGCAGCGCAGCTGGTGGGCACGGCTGCCGTGGGCTCGGCACTCGGCAACGCTCCCGTGACCATCACCAATGCGGCCGGGAATTCACCGTGCCAGGAATCGTCCATCACGACGACGCCCCTGGGCAGCTATACCTGCACCCTGAAGTCCGGCGAGACCGCTCCGTTCTTCGTGGTGGTGACCGATCCGACCGGGAATACCCCACCGCTGGTGAGCATCTCCACGAGCACGCCCAAGGCCGGCGCCACGCTCACCGTGAATGCCACGCCGCTGACCACGGCCATCGTCGCGCAGCTCGGCGGCGGCGATGCGTTGTCCGTCGTGAAGGGCAGGACCGTCGACGCCAGCCAGCTGGCCGCGATCACGGCCAACGTGGTGCAGCAGCTTTCGCAGGTGCTCGCCGCCATCGGCGCGCCGGCGAACTACGATCCCTTCAGCACCAGCATCACGGCCGCCACGGCTGGCAACACCGGCAACACCGCCGACATGGTGCTGGACGTCGTGAAGGTCGTCTCCGACCCCGCGACCGGCCAGCTTGCGCTGTCCACCGTCGACAACCCGACTCCCGTGCTGCTGGCAACTGCGACCAGCGCGGGTGGCACGGTGAGCGCGCCCGACCCTGCCGTTTCGACGCTCTCGCAAGGGACGCAGATCGCTGCCCGCGCCTTCACCGATTGCTTCGCGTTACCGACCGCCCAGCGTGTGCTGCACACGACCGCACGTGCGCAGAGCGACGGCGGGCCGGAGGTGGACCAGGTCGGGGCCGCTTGCGAAAACCTCGCTGCCGATACGAGCAACGCCGCGGGCGTCGACTACCTGCACAACGGCTACTACGCCGGGCAGCACTTCTACAACCTGCTCACCGCAGACCGCATGACCGGCGCGACCTTCAGCGTGCCGGAGATCGTCGCGTTCTATCCGAAGTCGACCACGGCCACCGCGCCGTCGCCGGCTGCGTATGACCGCGCGGTACTGAACATCCGCTACGTGGACTCCGCAGGCAATCCCGGCAACGTGATCACGATGGCTGCGAAGCTGCCGGGCACGTCGTCGGCGACCCGCTCGACCGAGTGGTGGCTCGTGGGCAACCAGCAGCCGGTGGACGCTTCGGTGCAAATGGTCGTGCGCCGCATCGAACAGATGAACCCGGCCAACACGACCAAGTTCAGCAACTTCGTGACCGGCTTCCTGCTGAACGTGAACAACAAGGGGCCGGGCAGCATCGACTCGACGCAGGGCGCGATGTCGATGGCCCGCATCTCGGGGCCTGGCCTGCCGGGCAACGGCGCCGCCGGCACGGGCCTGGTGTTCGCGGTCTCCACGAACCCCGACCTTCCGGCCCTGGACCTGTTCAACAAGACGGGTAGCCTGACCACGGGCACCTTGTGCGGCAACGGCTCGACGTCCAACTGCCCGCTCGTGTGGATCGGCCGCACCAAGGGCCTGACCGGCACGGATGCCACCACGCTGGCGACCAACCCGAACGCCATGCTGTGGGCGCAGCCCGCGGACGGCTTCGACGTGAGCAAGTTCGTCAAGGGGGCGCAGTACAAGCTGGAACTGTTCTACGGCACGAGCACGTCGCCGAAATACACCATGACCAAGACCTTGCTGACCGACTTCGTCGCGCCGACGTCGCTGGTGAACCTGCCGTGGAACACCCTGGGCCCAAAGTCCCTGGCGGCGCTGGATCCCAACGGCAGCCTCGCGGGTGCGCAGACCTCGCTGCCGCTGGACTGGGTGCAGAACCCGTCCGCGCAGCAGGTGACCAACGTCGCCGCCGTCTTCGATGCCTTCGGCAGCTATGGCCCGAGCCAGCCGGTGGACCCCGGCGCGACCTCGACGGTACTGAACGCCACGGTGCCCGCGTTCACCTTGACCAACCCGCCTAGCCGGACGTTGAAGTTCAACTACCGCATGACGGACGGAAGCATCAAGTCCACGGTCTACCAGTACAACTGACCGACCTAAGGACTGTCCTGGCCCCGCGTGGTTCGCCGCGCGGGGCTTTTTCTTTGCACGCAGGGGATTGGTCGGGCTTGCGTGATGTCTGCTTAAGGCGTATGTTGAAGGAGTCCGACCCTCTCCTGGCTTCTCCAGTGCCTCTAGCCAGGAGCTGAAAAGCAGGTCATCTGTATGCGCACCCGATCCGAGGTGCGTCATGCAACCCGAGACCCCGAAATTCAGTCGATGGCTGGCTGCCGAAAAGGAAGCCCACCTGGCCGAGCGCGAACTGCACGAAGCAATGCTGCAGTTCGCCGGTGACCGTGGCGGTGCTCCCTCGGCGCATGCAGTGTTGTCGGTGCGCGCGAAACGCGCACGCGCGCACGCGCTGTTTGACGATGCGATGCAGGAATTGAAATCGCTGGCCGAATCACTCCACTTCGGTCATCGTTCCTCTGCGGGCACACCTGGCGAGACCACGTCCACACTGCCGGACGCAGCTTCCCACCAACCCTCGGCACGACCCGAGGCAAGACCCAGCCAATAGCAGACTCGCTCGCGTGTATTGGATCGGTGCGCGGGCGGGAACGGCAGCCCGACTTCATCTGTTCCTGCAACTACGGTAGTCATCGTCGGACGAGTGACGGGCGTCCTGGATCGGCCCGAGCGCCTCGAACACGATAATTCAGGCAGTCCACTTTTTTCGCCCGGCACAGGGCCGCCAAGGTATCGTTGGCCGGGCCCCCTTCACCTCCCATGATCGTCCGCGACCGCCCGCATGGCGCGCAGTTGTTCTTCACGCTGCGCGGCTCCGTCCTGCCCCGTATCGCGAGCGAGTTGGCAACCTGTACGGCCTTCTCGCTCCTGGTCACGTTCACCCAAGGCTTCCTCTACCACTGGAAGATCACTCTGACCACTGTGCCGTTCTCGCTGATCGGCTTGGCGCTTGCGATCTTTCTCGGCTTCCGCAACAGCGCCGCGTATGACCGCTACTGGGAAGCGCGCAAGCTGTGGGGCGACCTGGTCCACCGCTCGCGCAGCTTCGCCCGCCAGGTGCAGACGCTGCTGGCTTTCGAAGAGCCCGTCGGTCCCGACCAGCGCGACGACCCGCGCCGGCTCCTGATGTTGCGCACCGTTGCCTTCGCTCTGGCGCTGAGACACCAACTGCGCGGCACGGATGGGAGCGTTGACATGGGACGCTTGCTGCCGGCCGACGAAGGCGCCGCCCTGGCGGCCTCGTCGCGGCCGACGGAATTTCTGCTGCGCCGCATGGCCCTGGATCTACGGGGGTTCGTGCGGGACGGCAAGCTGCACCCCGCGCTGGCGGCCAACACCGATCAGTCGCTCTCGGCCATGGCGGCTGTCGCGGCCGGCTGCGAGCGCATCAAGCAGACACCCATCCCGTTCGCCTACACGCTGCTGCTGCACCGCACTGCCTGGCTCTATTGCTTCCTGCTGCCCTTCGGCCTGGTGGATACAGTGGGCTTCATGACGCCGTTCGTGGTCGCGATCGTCGCTTACACCTTCTTCGGCCTGGACGCGCTTGGCGACGAAATAGAGGAGCCTTTCGGGTTGGCGGACAACCACCTACCTCTCGATGCGCTTTGCCGTGAGATCGAGGTCAGCGTTCTGGATACGCTCGGTGTACGGGAATTGCCCGCCCGGCTCGTGCCGGTAGGTTCGCGGCTGACTTGAGGTGGGAGGCCGACAGCTTCCACCAGCCTGCGCTCAGTCCACCTTCCCACTGCGCTTGATAGCGGCCTGGATTTGGCCGCTCTTGTAGCTACCGATCCTTGTCCTTGCTGGTAGGCCGTGCTGGACTTGAACCAGCGACCAAGGGATTATGAGTCCCCTGCTCTGACCAACTGAGCTAACGGCCCGCCTCGGGGCATTGTAGGCGGGCCGCTTCGGCGGCTCCGTGTCAGGTCTTCGTGCCGCTGAAGATCACGCTCTGCTTGGTGGCCGCGTTGCGGGCCGCCGCGTAGAGCCGGCCGTTGTCCTGGCGGATGTAGGCGATGCCGGTGAAGCTCAGGTTGGGGATCGCGCAGGGCGCCGGGCCGAAGGCGATGGTGAGGTCGTAGCCGTTGATGTCGGTGCGCGGCGTCGCGGTGCCCGTGATCGCGCAGCCGTTGATGCTGCTGCTGACCGCCCCCGTCGCCGTGACCGTGAAGACGGCCGGGCGCACGCCAAGGGCAAAGCCGGCGTTGCCGTTGTACGCGCCGGCGAGCGGGGCCAGTGTCGCCCCGCCCAGGCTCTTGGTGAAGTCGAAGCGGGTCTGGAAGGACAGCGCGTTGCCGGTGCTGGTGGGCGTGAACGCGCCTTCGAACTTGTCGTACGGATGCAGGGACGCCGCCACGGCGCCCGGCTTCATGCCCGCGCCTTCGACGTTGAAGTCCAGGGCGTCGGACGACGTGAAGTCGCGCGACGAAATCGACGCGGTGCCTTGCACCACGCCACCCACGGTGCTGGCGTCGCCGACCGCCGAATACATCAGGTAGTAGCCGCCATCCGCGAGGACCACCGCCGTCAGGTCGCGGTTGCTGGTGGAGGTGCCCACCCAGCCACCGGTGGACGGGCCGGAGTCATCCCCGCCGCCGCAACCCGCGAGCAGGGCCGCCACGGTGAAGGCGGCAGCGGCGGTGATCAGTTTCGTTCTAGCAAGCATGTGAGTGTTGTTGGTGTGGGATACACATTCAGTGTCCGTGGCGCCCCCCGGCCCGTCAAGCAAGTTGGCGATGGGCGCGCGCGCAAGGCGTCCGATCGCGGACGCCGGCGCGAAAACCGTGGTTTATTTGTTATGACTGAGCGCGTTGCTCACCAGGCGGGACGTGATGTCCACGATCTGGATCATGCGGTCGTAGGCCATGCGCGTGGGGCCGATCACGCCCAGGGTGCCCACCACCTGGCCGTCCACCTCGTAAGGGGCGCTGACCACCGACAGCTCCTCGAAGGGCACGATCTGGCTTTCGCCGCCGATGAAGATGCGCACGCCCTCGGCCTGGCTGGAGACGTCCAGCAGCCGCATCAGCTGCGTCTTCTGCTCGAACAGCTCGAAGGCGCGCCGCAGGTGCGTCATGTCGCTGGAGAAGTCGCTCACGGCCAGCAGGTTGCGCTCGCCGGAGATCACGACCTCGTCTTCTTCCTTCATGGCCTCGGAGCTCGCCTCCACCGCCGTCTGCATGAGGGTGACGATCTCGCCGCGCAGCTGCTCCACCTCGCCCTTCAGCCGCTCGCGGACTTCCTCGATGGTCAGGCCGGAGTAGTGGGCATTGAGGTAGTTGGCGGCCTCGGCCAGCTGCGCCTGGCTGTAGTCGGCAGCCGTGTGCACCACCCGGTTCTGCACGTCGCCCTCGGGGGACACGATGATGATGAGGAAGCGGCGGTCCGCCAGCCGCAGGAACTCGATGTGCCGGAACACGGAGCTGCGCCGGGGCGAGACCACCACGCCCACGAACTGCGAGAGGTTCGAGAGCATATGGGCCGCGTTGGCGATCACGCGCTGCGGCTGGTCCGGCGGCAGCGAAGGCGTGGCGAACTCGTCGCGCCGCGCCGTGAGCATCGTGTCCACGAACAGCCGGTAGCCGCGCGCCGTGGGGATGCGGCCCGCCGAGGTGTGCGGGCTCGCGACCAACCCGAGTTCCTCGAGGTCGGACATGACGTTGCGGATGGTGGCCGGCGAAAGCTCCAGGCCGGAGGCCCGCGACAGGGTGCGCGAGCCGACCGGCTGCCCCTCGGCGATATAGCGCTCGATCAGGGCTTTGAGCAACACCTTGGCGCGGTCGTCGAGCTTCATGGGACTTTCCGCTGGGATTTTAGTGATCTTGCCCCGGGATGGCAGCCAGCGGGACGGGGAATTCCAGTGCGTCGGGCCCAAGCCACAGGCGATACATTCCGGGCATGGCTTCCGACGCGAGCGTGCGGTTCTTCGATGCGCAGTTCCAGCGGCAGGTGCGCGAGGGCGGCCTGCGCCTGAACCCGCTCGACGCGAGCCCCGCGGCCATCCAGCACCTGAGCCAGGCGGCGCAGGCCGCGGCCCTTGCACTCCGCTGGTGCCTGTTCGCGGCCGGCGAGCTGCAGCGGCACTTCGCCGGCCGGGAGATTCTGCCTGGGGCAAAGGAGGACTTCCCCGCGCCCGCGGGCCGCGTCAAGCGTTTCGCCACAGTCGTCGCGAGGAAGCTCGCATCGCCTCCTTCCGGCGAGACCGCTGTGATGTAATTTGGCGATGAAATCCATCTTCCGGCAGGTCGCCGTGATCGGCAAGTACCACGCTGCCGTCGCACCGGCCGTGGCGGCCGCCACGCGGACCGCGCTGGAAGAAATCTCGCAGTTCCTCGCTTCGCAGGGCTGCCAGGTGGTGCTTGAACGCGATACCGCCGCCGTCATCGGCCTCACCAGCCTGCCCACGGCGGACGTCGCGGCGATCGGCACGCAGTGCGACCTGGGCCTGGTGGTGGGCGGCGACGGCACGATGCTGGGCATCGGCCGGCAGCTCGCGCGCCACGGCGTGCCCCTGATCGGCATCAACCAGGGGCGGCTGGGTTTCATCACCGACATTCCCCTCGACCAGTACCGCGCCGTGCTGCCGCCCATGTTGGCCGGGGAGTACGAGGAGGACCAGCGCACGCTGATGCACGCGCGGGTGGTCCGCGACGGGCAGGTGGTGCTCGAAGCGCTGGCCATGAACGATGTGGTGGTGAACCGCGGCGCGACCTCCGGCATGGTGGAACTGCGGGTGGAGGTCGACGGCCATTTCGTGGCCAGCCAGCGGGCTGACGGTTTGATCGTCGCCTCGCCCACGGGTTCCACCGCGTACGCGCTGTCGGCGGGCGGGCCGCTGCTGCACCCGTCCAACGAGAGCTGGGTGCTGGTGCCGATCGCGCCGCACACGCTGTCCAACCGGCCGATCGTGCTGCCCAACCAGGGCGAAGTCACCATCGAGCTGGTGGCCGGGCGGGATGCCAGCGCGAATTTCGACATGCAGTCGCTCGCCTCGTTGCTGCACGGCGACCGCATCAGCGTCCGGCGTTCGCAGCACAAGGTACGATTCCTCCATCCCCGGGGCTGGTCCTACTTCGACACCCTGCGCATGAAACTGCACTGGAACGAAGGCGGTTCCTGAGCCATGAGCCTCAAACGCATTGCCCTGCGTGACTTCGTGATCGTCCGCGAGCTGGAGCTCGATCTGGGCGACGGCTTCTCCGTGCTCACCGGCGAGACCGGCGCGGGCAAGTCCATCCTGATCGACGCCGTGCAGCTGGCGCTGGGCGCGCGCGCCGAAGCGTCCGTGGTGCGCGAAGGCGCCGCCCGCGCGGAGATCAGCGCCGAATTCGACCAGCCGCCGCAGCTCGCGCCTTGGTTGCAGGAAGCCGGCTTCGACGCGGGCGACTCCCTGCTGCTGCGCCGGACGATCGACAGCCAGGGCAAGAGCCGCGCCTGGATCAATGGAAGCGCCGCCACCGCCGCCCAGCTGCGCGAAGCCGGCGAGCTGCTGGTGGACATCCACGGCCAGCATGCGTGGCAAAGCCTCACGCGTCCCGCTTCGGTGCGCGCCTTGCTCGACGGCTACGCTGGCGTGAGCACCGAGCGGCTCCAGCAGCTGTGGCACGGCTGGCGCGCCGCGCAGAAGCTGCTGGCCGATGCGCGCAGCGCGCAGGACTCGCTGCAGCGCGAACGCGAACGCCTGGCCTGGCAGATCGGCGAAGTCGACAAGCTCGCGCCGGGCGCGGACGAGTGGGACGAGCTGAACGCCGCGCACACGCGCCTGTCGCACGCGCAAGCCCTGCTCGATGCGGCCGAAGGTGCGCAGCAACTGCTCGATGGCGACGAAGGTGGCGCGCGGCGCCCGCTCGCCCAGGCGCTGGACACCTTGCGCGGCCAGGAGCACCTCGAGCCGCAGTTCCGCGAGATCGCCGATGTGCTGGCGTCCAGCCTCGCGCAGCTGGAAGACGCCGCGCATTCGCTGCAGGCCTATCTGCGCAAGACCGATCTCGATCCCGATCGCCTCGCCGAACTCGACGAGCGCATGGGCAGCTGGATGTCGCTCGCGCGCCGCTACAAGCGCCAGCCGCAGGAACTGCCGGCGCTGCTCGCCGGCTGGAAAGAGGAGCTCGCCCGCCTCGATGCGGCGGCCGACCTCGCGGCCCTGGAAGCCGCGGAGAAGAAGGAACACGACGCTTTCCTGAAGGCGGCGCGCGCGGTCTCCGCCGCCCGCACCAAGGCGGCGCCGCAGCTCGCGAAGGCCGTCACCCTGGCGATGCAAGGCCTGGGCATGCAGGGCGGCCGCTTCGAAGTGGCGCTGGAGCAGGCGCAGTCGCCCGCGGCTCACGGGCTGGAGGAAGTCGCCTTCCTGGTCGCCGGCCACGCGGGCAGCACGCCGCGGCCGGTGGGCAAGGTCGCCTCGGGCGGCGAACTCTCGCGCATCGCGCTGGCGATCGCCGTCACCACGAGCCGGCTCGGCGAAGCGCAGACGCTGATCTTCGACGAGGTGGACTCCGGCGTCGGCGGTGCGGTGGCCGAGACGGTGGGCCGGCTGATGAAGCAGCTCGGGCGCGACCGCCAGGTGCTGGCCGTCACGCACCTGCCGCAGGTGGCTGCCTGCGCCGACCACCACCTGGTCGTGGCGAAGAAGGCCGAGAAGTCGGGCGTGGCCAGCAGCGTCGCGCCGGTGTCCGGCGAGAAGCGCGTGGCCGAAGTTGCGCGCATGCTCGGGGGCGAACGCCTGTCCGGCACCACCCTCGCGCATGCAAAGGAAATGCTGGGCGACGGGGCCGCCGCGGCGGGGAGCTGAGGCCGCCATGTCGCTCGAACTCGTCCTCATCACCGGCATGGCGGGCTCGGGCAAGTCGGTGGCGCTGCGGGCGCTGGAAGACGCCGGCTACTTCTGCGTGGACAACCTGCCGCCCGAGCTGCTGCTGCAGTTCGTGCAGCTGGAAGAGAGCCATGCGCGGCGGCGCGTCGCCATCGCCATGGACGTGCGCAGCGCCAACGCCTTGCCCCAGGTGCCCGAGCAGCTGGACGAGCTCGTGCAGCGGGGCATCGCCGTGCGGCCGCTGTTCCTCGACGCGACGACCGACACGCTCGTGCGCCGCTTCTCGGAGACGCGCCGCCGCCATCCGCTGTCGCGCCCGGACGTCGACGGCGACGAACACCGCGCGCTGGTCGAAGCCATCGAGCTGGAGCGGGAAATGCTGGCCGAGCTGCGCCAGCGAGCGCACGTGGTCGACACCAGCGTGCTGCGCGCGGCACAGTTGCAGGAGTACGTGAAGTCGCTGCTGGCCGCGCCGCTCGCGCAGCTGACGCTGGTGTTCCAGTCCTTCTCGTACAAGCGCGGCATCCCGGTGGACGCCGATTACGTGTTCGACGTGCGCATGCTGCCCAACCCGCACTACGAGCCCGAGCTGCGCGACCTGACGGGCATGGACCTGCCGGTGATCGAGTACCTGCGCCAGCACGAGGAAGTCGAGGACATGTTCGCGGACATCAGCGCATTCCTCGACCACTGGCTGCCCGCACTGGCGCGCAACCACCGCAGCTACGTCACGGTGGCGATCGGCTGCACCGGCGGCCAGCACCGCTCGGTCTACCTGGTCGAGCGCCTGGCGGCGGCCTTCGGCGAAAACTGGACGACGCTCACGCGGCACCGTGAAGTGGGTGGGCGAGGTTAGGACCTGCGGCTGAGGCTAGGACCTGCGGCTGATCGAAGACGTTGAACGCAGAGTGCGCAGAGGTTACGCAGAGGACGCAGAAGGACATCCACTTTCTTGATGGTCTTCTCTGCGTCCTCTGCGTTCTCCTGCCAGATAGCGAGCTAGCGCCTAAACCCGCTCCAGGAACCTGCGCACCGGCGCAGGCAAACCCAGCGCGGGCCACTCGCTCGCGGAGAACCATTTGCCCTCGCCCGCGCCCCAGTCGCTCGTGACCACCGCCTGCACAGGATGCAGGTGCAGGTCCTTGTGCGTGAGCACGTGCACGAAGGGTTCGATCTCGCGCAGGCGCCGGCGCGCCGTCGGGGGCAGCGCGTCTTCCAGCGCATCGCGGCTCGCGAACACGGGCAGGCAGTAAAGCCCCGCCCACACGCCGGGCGTCGGCCGTTTCTGCAGCCACACCGAGCCGTCGCCCGCCTGCGCATGCAGCAGCCAGAGCGACTCCGCGCTGCGTTTGAGCTTGCGCGTCTTCACGGGGAACGCCTCGGGCCGGCCCTGCCGGGCCGCGGCGCAATCCGGCTGCGCCGGGCAGATCAGGCAGCTCGGGTTGCGCGGCAGGCACACCGTCGCGCCGAGGTCCATCACGCCTTGCGTGTAGCGCGGCATGTTCTCGTGCAGTTCGTGCGTGGGCAGCAGTTCGCGCGCGTGCTCCCACAGCCTGCGCTCGTTGGCTGCCAGCGCGAGGTCGTCGTCGAAACCCAGCACGCGCGTGAGCACGCGCTTGACGTTGCCGTCCAGGATGGCGGCGCGTTCACCGAAGCAGAACGAGGAGATCGCCGCCGCCGTCGAAGGGCCGATTCCCGGGAGCGTCGCCAGCACGGCCGCCGTGCGCGGGAACGCGCCGCCATGCAGGGCCACGACGTCCTGCGCGCAGCGGTGCAGGTTGCGCGCGCGGCTGTAGTAGCCCAGGCCGCTCCACAGCGCGAGCACGTCGTCCAGGGGCGCCGCGGCGAGCGCCTGCACGTCGGGGAAGCGTTGCAGGAAGCGCTCGTAGTAGCCCAGGACGGCCGCCACCTGCGTCTGCTGCAGCATGATTTCCGACAGCCACACGCGATAAGGATCGCGCGTGTTCTGCCACGGCAGCGCGTTGCGGCCATGCGTGCGCTGCCAGCGCACCACGCGTTCGGAGAAACCGGCCAGGGCAGGAGCAGGACGGGAAGCTGGCGCTGCGCGCCCGGTGGCCTTGGTGCGGCCGGTCGGCCGCGCGGTCACCGGATCGCCTCCGTGCTGCGCACTGCGGTGTTCGCCCTTGGGGCGGCCCGGCGGGCTCACGCGGTCTTCAGCTCGGGCTCGGCCGCCTCCTGGGCGTCCCGGTTCGACATCGGCGTGCTGGTGAGGTGCGCGGTGAGCTCGGCGAGCTTGGCATCGAGTTCGTCCAGCGCCGCTTCCTGCGAGCGGATTTCGGCGATGCGGTCGTCCAGCCCTGTCGCGGCCTGCCGGATGCGGTCGATCGCTTCGAGCCGGCGGCCGAAGTTGCGGCGGCGCTCGCGCAGCTGCGCATCGAGCTGCGCCGCCGCGGACTTGTTCCACAGCTCCACTTCGCCCAGCGCCGACTCGTAGATCACGCGCAGGCGCGTGGCCAGTGCGCGCACCAGGCGGTCCGCGAACTCGGGCTGCGCCAGCTTGAGCGCATTGCTCACGCCCAGGTACTGGTTGTGGCTGCGCTCCACCAGGTCGAGGTCACGCTCGTAGCGCGCCAGGTCCGGCTCGCGCGGCGCCTGCAGCGAGAAGCCGTATTCGGCATTGAGCTGCCGGAAGGTGCCCGTGAGCATGGTCTGGATCTCGCCGCTGACCTTCTCGGCCTGGCGCAGGCCCTCGCGCAGGCGGTCGAAGGTGCGGGCGTAGGCCTTGCGTACACCGAGCTTCAGGCCTGGCGTGCGCAGGGCGCTCGTGAGCTCCGCCATCTCGGTCTTGAGCGTGCTCGTTCCCAGCAGGCCGAAGACGTCGCGCAGCAGCTTGAGGTGCACGGAGCGCACGGCGTGGATCTTGGCGCCGCTCGCGTCGAACTCCGCCTGCTCCTGCTCGATGCGCGCACGCATGTGCTTGATGACGGACGTGTTCTTGCCGCGCAGCCCCTTGAGTTCCACCATCTGCTCGGCGAGGTCGCGCCGGCGGATGCCCAGCACCCGCGTGGCTTCGGTACGCAGCTCGGAGATGTTGCTCGCCACCGAGGCGCGCAGGATCTTCTGGCGCTGGTCCAGCACCCCGTGCGCGAGCGCCTGCTCCAGCGCCGGCAGGTTGCTCGCGCGCAGCAGTTCGATGTTGCTGTTGACCTTCGCGACCAGGCCCTTCTGGCCGGACACCGGGATCACCTGCTGCTCCTGCAGCCCCAGGATTTCGGCGGTCGTGCGGCGCTGGCGCTCGATCTGCGCCTGCACCTGCGCCGGCGTGGACAGCGCGTCCCACATCGTGTCGATCTTGTTCAACACCACCAGGCGCGAATCGGCGTGGGTGTCTTCGGCGATCAGGTGCTCGCGCCAGATGGCGAGGTCCGACTTGGTGACACCGGTGTCGGCGGCCAGGATGAACACCACCGCATGGGCCTGCGGGATCAGGTTGACCGTCAGCTCGGGTTCGGCGCCGATCGCGTTGAGGCCCGGGGTGTCCAGGATCACGAGCCCCTGCTTGAGCAGCGGGTGCGCGATGTTGATCAGGGCATGGCGCCAGTTCGGAACTTCGACCAGGCCGTCGGCGCCGGGGATCGGGTTGTCCTCCGGCGACTCCTCGTGCCAGAAGCCCAGGGCCCTGGCCTCGGCGATCGTGACGCGGCGCACCTCGGAGACCTTCTCGAAGGCCTGCGCGAGCTGCGCGGGATCGTTCACGTCCAGGTCCACCCGGTGCCACTTCTCCGGCACCATGCGCCATTCCATCAGCGGCTGCGTCTGCAGGCGCGTCTCGATCGGCAGCAGCCGCAGGCAGGGCGGCACTTCGGGGTCGTAGCCCAGCTCGGTCGGGCACATCGTCGTGCGCCCGGCGCTCGCCGGCATGATGCGGCGCTTGTAGCCCGCAAAGAAGATCGCGTTGATCAGCTCCGACTTGCCGCGCGAGAACTCGGCGACGAAGGCGACCATCACCTTGTCGGAGCGCATCTGGCCCTCGAGGCGACGCAGGCGCTCTTCGACCGCGCTATCGAGGATGTCGTGGTCCTTCAGCCATTCGCCCAGCAGCTTCAGGCGCAGGGCGAACTCACGCCGCCATACGCCGTGCTGGTCGAATTGCTCATTGAAAGAAGTACCCACGGAGCCCCCAACTGTGCAAATCACTATAGCATCCGACCCTTTTTTGCCTCAGGACTTCTGGCACACCGGGCAGAAATACGTTGCGCGCGCGCCCTGCCGGATCGTCCGGATGGGGGAGCCGCAGACGCGGCACGGCTCGCCGGCCCGGTCGTAGACCATGGCTTCCAGCTGGAAGTAGCCCGATTCGCCGTGGGCGTTGGAAAAGTCACGCAAGGTGCTGCCTCCCTTGGCCACCGCTTTCGCAAGTACTTCACGGATGGCGGCCTGCAGGCGCGCCGCGCGCGGCCGGCTGATGCGGTTGGCAGCCAGCGTGGGGCGGATGCCCGCGAGGAACAGCGCCTCGGAAGCGTAGATGTTGCCGACGCCCACCACCAGGTCGCCCGCGAGCAGCACCTGCTTGATCGGCGCCTTGCGCTTCTTCAGCCCCGCGTGGAAGGCATCCAGGTCGAACTGGCTGGTGAGCGGCTCCACGCCCAGGGCGCCCAGCAGCTTCTGCGCCGCGGGCGCGTCTTCGCTCTCCGCGTAGACGACCGCACCGAAACGGCGCGGGTCGTTCAGGCGCAGCACGCCGCGGCTCGTGACCAGGTCGAAGTGGTCGTGCACCTGTGCAGCGGGCACCTCCGCGTCGAAACGCAGGCTGCCGGACATGCCCAGGTGCAGCAGGAGCAGGCCCCGGTCCAGGTCCACCAGCAGGTACTTGCCGCGCCGGCGCACGCCACGCACGGTGCGACCGATCAGCGCCTCCGGGGCCACGCCCATCGGCCAGCGCAGGGGCTTGCCCACGCGCACCGCTTCGATGCGCGCACCCGCGATCCGTTCGGCAAAACTGAGGCGAGTGACCTCGACTTCGGGTAGTTCGGGCATGGACTGGGTTGGCCGCTGGAGGACTCCCGTGCACGAGCGACCCGCGGCACGGAGCTTCATGGGCGCCGGGGACGATTCCCATGCCGCGACCCTGGTGCAGCGCGGCGCCGGCCTGGGTTCAGGATCGCGGATTATGATGGTTCGATGATGCGATTCCGCCCGGCGGCCCTGGCCGCCGCCCTCTTCGCCGCCTGCGCCAGCATGGCGCCGGCCCTCGCTCAAACCACCGGCACCGACACCGGCACGACGGTCGCCGCGGCCCCCGCGAACAGCGGACTCGATGCGGAACTCTTCTACGAGCTGCTGCTGGGCGAACTGAATTCCCGCGGCGCCGACCCCGGCGTCGGCTTCGCGCTGATCCTCGATGCGGCCCGCAAGACCAACGACCCGGCGCTGTACCAGCGCGCCGTGGAACTCGCCTTCGAAGCGCGCAGCGGCGACGCCGCGCTGCAGGCGGCCCGGGCGTGGAAGCAGGCCTTTCCGCAGTCGCGCGAGGCGAACCGCTACGTGCTGCAGATCCTGGTCGCACTCAACAAGCTGCCGGAGAGCGTCGAGCCGCTGCGCACCGAGCTGGCCTTGACCGACCCCGGCGACCGCCCGGCCGTGATCGCCGCGATCGCCCGCGCCTATGCGCGCGCCGCCGACAAGAAGGAAGCCGCGGCCACGCTGCAGAAGGGCCTCGCCGATTACCTGGGCAAGCCCGACACCGGCGCTGCAGCATGGAGCGCCGTGGGCCGCCTGCGGCTCGCTGCCGGAGACACCGCGGGCGCGCTCGATGCCGCACGGCGCGGCCAGGCGGCGAACCCCAAGGCCGAAGGCCCGGTCCTGCTGGCGCTGGAGATCATGGACCCCAAGGTGCCCGAGGCGGAAGCGCTGGTGCGCAACTACCTGCAGGGCCAGCCGCTGCCGGAGCTGCGCCTGTCCTATGCGCGCGCGTTGCTCGATGCACAGCGCTCGAGCGAAGCATTGCAGCAGCTGGAGGTGGTGACGCGCGAGCGTCCCGACTTCCCCGAGGCGTGGCTCGCGCAGGGCTCCCTGCAGGTGCAGGACAACCAGCTCGACGCCGCGGAAGCGTCGCTGAAGAAATACCTGGCGCTCGTGCAGTCGCAGGGCGCCAGTGAGGAACGCAGCCGCGGGATCGCGCAGGCCTACCTGGCGCTGGCGCAGGTCGAGGAGAAGCGGGGCCACTATGCGCAGGCCAATGCCTGGCTGGACCGCATCGACAGCGCGCAGGACCTGCTGCAGGCGCAGAGCCGGCGCGCGTCCATCCTCGCGCGGCAGGGGAAGATCGACGAAGCGCTCAAGCTGATCCGCGCCGTGCCCGAGCGTTCGCCCGCGGACGCGCGGCTCAAGGGACTGGCCGAAGTGCAGCTGCTGCGGGACAACAAGCAGTACCAGGCCGCCTATGACGTGCTCGGGCAGATGGTCGCGAAGGATCCCGCCGATCCCGACCTGCTGTACGACCAGGCGATGCTGGCCGAGAAGATGGGCCACTTCGACGACATGGAGAAACTGCTGCGCGAGCTGATGGTGAAGAAGCCCGACTACCAGCACGCGTACAACGCGCTGGGCTACTCGCTGGCCGAGCGCAACGTGCGGCTGCCCGAGGCCAAGCAGCTGATCGAGAAGGCGCTGCAGTTCTCGCCGGGCGATCCCTTCATCAGCGACAGCCTGGCGTGGGTCGAGTACCGCATGGGCAACAAGGCCGACGCGCTGCGCATCCTGCAGGCGGCGTACAAGGAGCGGCCCGATCCCGAGATCGCGGCCCACCTGGGCGAAGTGCTGTGGAGCCTGGGCCAGCGCGACCAGGCGCAGGCCGTGTGGCGCGAAGGCCTGCTGCAAAGCCCCGACAACGAAACCTTGCAGGAGACGCTCAAGCGCCTGCAGGTGAAGCCATGAGCCCGCCGGGCCGCCCCAAGGGCGAATACCGCAGTGCGCAGCACGAAGGTGCCTCAGTGACCCGCCGGGCCGCCCCAAGGCGAATCCCGCAGTCCGCAGGACGGAGGGTAATCCCGTGACTGCGCGTGCGCTGGCGCGATGGGGCGCGACGGCGGCTTGCGCCCTGCTGCTGGCCGCGTGCGCGACGCCACCCACCGTCGCCCCTGCCGGCGTCCAGCAGTGGAACGGGCGGCTCGCGCTGAACGTGGAGGGCGAGGCCAGTCGCTCCTTCTCCGCGGGCTTCGAACTCAAGGGCGCGCCCGAGCAAGGGGAGCTGACCCTGTTCAATCCGCTGGGCGGCACGCTCGCCGTGCTGGATTGGGCGCCGGGCACCGCCACGCTGCGGGCCGAGGGCAAGACCCGCGCGTTCGGCTCGCTGGATGAACTCGCGCAGCAAGCCACCGGTGCGCCGCTGCCCGTGGCCTCGCTGTTCGACTGGCTGCAGGGCAAGGCCACGGCCGTCGCCGGCTGGCAGGCCGACGTGAGCCAGGTCCGCGAGGGCCGGCTGCACGCGCGCCGCACGGACCCCCCACCGCTGGCCGACCTGCGCCTGGTGTTCGAACGTTAAACGATGCGTTCGCTGCACGACATCCCCGCGCCCGCCAAGCTCAACCTCTTCCTGCACATCACCGGCCGGCGCGCGGACGGCTACCACTTGCTGCAGTCGGTGTTCATGCTGCTGGACTGGCATGACACGCTGCATTTCGAACGCCGCCCGGGCGGCCGACTCTCGCGCGAGGACCTGGGCGCCGCCCTGCCCGCCGACGACCTGGTGCTGCGTGCCGCGCGCGCGCTGCAGCAGGCGACCGGTACGCGCGACGGAGCCCACATCCAGGTCGACAAGCGCTTGCCCGCCGAGGCCGGCATGGGCGGCGGCTCTTCGGATGCCGCGAGCTGCCTGCTTGCCCTCAACCGGTTGTGGCAGCTCGGGCTGGCCCTGCCGCAACTGGAGCGCATCGGGCTCACGCTCGGCGCCGACGTGCCCTTCTTCCTGCGCGGGCGCAACGCCTGGGTCGAAGGCGTGGGCGAGCGCATCACGCCGGTGGAGCTTCCGGCAGGACGCTTCGCGGTGGTCAAGCCGCCCCGCGGCCTGGCCACCCGGGACATCTTCAACCACCCCGGCCTGAAACGGGACAGCGACAGTGCTACAATCTCGGGCTTTGCTGCAGACCCCTGGGGTTTCGGTCACAACGACCTGGAACCCGTGGCCCGGCAGCTTTGCCCCGAAGTGGGCGAGGCGTGTCAATGGCTGGGTTCGCAGGGCTTGCAGGCCCGCATGACGGGCTCGGGCAGCGCGGTCTTCGCGCTGCTGTCGCCGGGACAGTCCCTGGGGCAGGCTCCGGCGCACTGGGCTGGTTCTGGCTGGGTGGTGCGGGAGTGCAGCAAGATGGAGGTCCATCCCCTGGTGGGTTGGGCAGCCAGCGACGATTCGGTTTGAGGCTGTTCGCAGCGTCAGACCCGTGTAGGGGAGTCGCCAAGTTGGTTAAGGCACTGGATTTTGATTCCAGCATGCGAGGGTTCGAGTCCTTCCTCCCCTGCCAAACCGTTTCGTTTGTCGTTGCGGGACAGATCACGCCGAAGCTGCTCTGTCCCCGACCGATCAGGAAGATCACGTCCTTTCCTCATGCAGGCTGCTCCCACCCCTGACTTCATGGTTTTCACCGGCAATGCCAACCCGGCATTGGCGGCAGAGATCGCGCACCACCTGGGCATCTCGCTCGGCGCGGCCTCGGTCAGCCGTTTCTCCGACGGCGAGGTGACCGTGGAGATCAACACCAACGTGCGGGCGCGGGACGTGTTCGTGGTGCAGTCGACCTGCGCCCCGACCAACGAGAACCTGATGGAGCTGCTGATCATGGTCGATGCGCTCAAGCGCGCCTCGGCCGAACGGATCACGGCGGTCATCCCCTACTTCGGCTACGCCCGCCAGGACCGCCGCCCGCGCTCGACGCGCGTGCCGATCTCGGCCAAGGTGGTGGCCAACCTGCTGGAAACGGTGGGCGTGCAGCGCGTGCTGACCATGGACCTGCACGCGGACCAGATCCAGGGCTTCTTCGACATCCCGGTCGACAACATCTATGCGTCGCCGGTGCTGCTGGGCGACCTGCGCCAGAAGAACTACGACAACCTGATCGTGGTATCGCCCGACGTCGGCGGCGTCGTGCGCGCACGCGCGCTCGCCAAGCAGCTGAACACCGACCTTGCGATCATCGACAAGCGCCGCCCGAAGGCGAACGTCTCGGAAGTCATGCACGTGATCGGCGACATCGACGGCCGCAACTGCGTGATCATGGACGACATGATCGACACGGCCGGCACGCTGGTGAAGGCGGCCGAGGTGCTGAAGGAGCGCGGCGCAAAGCACGTCTATGCGTACTGCACGCACCCGATCTTCTCGGGTCCCGCCATCGACCGGCTGTCCAAGGGCGGCGCCCTGGACGAGGTGGTGGTGACCAATACGATCCCGCTGTCGGATGCGGCACGCGCCTGCGCCAAGATCCGCCAGCTGTCCGTCGGCCCCCTGATCGCTGAAACCATCCAGCGCATCGCCAAGGG
This sequence comes from Ramlibacter ginsenosidimutans, assembly GCF_016654015.1. Classification (GTDB taxonomy): domain Bacteria; phylum Pseudomonadota; class Gammaproteobacteria; order Burkholderiales; family Burkholderiaceae_C; genus Ramlibacter; species Ramlibacter ginsenosidimutans. Next base: position 634,603 of record NZ_JAEPWM010000001.1, read on the forward strand.
CGAGTCGGTGATGAGTCTGTTCTCGGACCAGGTCAACCTGTTCTGAGACCTTCACTTTGAAAAGTCGCTGCGCGACTTTTCAAAGTGGCCTGATCAGTGCGGACAGGCCCGGCAAAGCCGGATCCTGCCCGCAAGTGAAATCGCGCTGCATGTTATTGCGCGCGACTTGGAGGACGGCCGAAGGCCGTCCATTTTGTAATGGGATCGCGCTGGTCGCGGTGCATCCCTGATTGGAGAATGTTCATGAAATTCGTCGCTTTCGAGCGCAAGGCGGAAGGTACGGGTGCGAGCCGCCGTCTCCGCAATATCGGCAAGACCCCCGGCATCGTCTATGGCGGCTCCGGCCAGCCGCAACTGATCGAGCTCGATCACAACGCGCTGTGGCACGCCCTGAAGAAGGAAGCCTTCCACTCGTCCATCCTGGACATGGAGCTCGCCGGCAACACCGCCAAGGTGCTGCTGCGTGACGTGCAGTACCACCCGTACCGCCAGCAGGTGCAGCACATCGACTTCCAGCGGGTCGAGGCCAACACCCGCCTGCACATGAAGGTGCCGGTGCACTACAAGAACGCCGAGGAATCGGAAGCCGTGAAGCTGGAGCACTGCCTGGTGAACCCGGTCGTGACCGAACTGGACATCTCCTGCCTGCCGGCCGACCTGCCCGAGTTCATCGAGATCGACCTGTCCGGCCTGAAGAAGGGCACGTCGCTGCACCTGAACGACATCACGCTGCCCAAGGGCGTGAAGGCCGTCACGCACGGCAAGCCGAACCCGGTGCTGGTCTCCGTCGTGGTCGCCGCCGCTGAAGAATCCGCCGCGGACGCCGCTGCGGGCGCCGAAACCGCTGCTGCCGCACCGGCGGCCGACGCCAAGGCCGCGCCCGCTGCCAAGGGTGGCAAGGAAGCCGCTGCCAAGCCGGCAGCCAAGGCCCCCGCTGCCAAGAAGTAAGCATCGCCTTCCCTGCGCGAGCGGGGACGTCGACGGAAAGCCCGCGCAAGCGGGCTTTTTCGCATCCGGCCCGCGACAATAGTTCCATCGCCGCGCCGCGCAGCGCGGCCTAACCTGAGAGCCGTGAACCATGATCAAGCTGTTCGTCGGGCTGGGCAACCCCGGACCCGAGTACGAAGCCACCCGCCACAACGCCGGTTTCTGGTGGGTGGACGAGCTTGCGCGCGACCTGAAGGTGAACCTGGTGCACGACCGCGGCTACCACGGGCTGGTCGCCCGCGCCAACGTGCATGGCCACACGGTGTGGTTGCTGGAGCCGCAGACCTTCATGAACGTGTCGGGCAAGTCGGTGGCGGCGCTGGCGCGCTTCTACAAGATCGCGCCGGAGGAGATCCTCGTGGTGCACGACGAACTGGACGTGGTCCCCGGCCAGGCCAAGCTCAAGTTCGGCGGCAGCCACGCGGGCCACAACGGGCTGCGCGACATCCACGCGCAACTGGGCACGGGCGACTACTGGCGGCTGCGCATCGGCATCGGCCACCCCGGCGTGAAGTCCGAGGTGGTGAACTGGGTGCTGAAGAAGCCCTCGCCCGAGCAGCGCACCGCCATCGAGGAATGCGTGACACGCACGCTCAAGGCGGTGCCCGCGATGCTCGCCGGCGAAATGGACAAGGCCACGCTGATCGTCCACACGCACAAGGCGCCCCGGCCCAAGCCACCGCGGCCCGAGCCCGACCCCACCTGAACTCCGCGAGGAGGAGACGATGCCCCTGAAGACACCCCTCCTCCTGGTCCTGGCCCTCGCCGGCGCCGCGGCGTCCGCGCAGACCGTCTACCGCTGCGGCAACAGCTACGGCACCAAGCCCTGTTCGGGCGGCGCCACGCTGGACGTCAGCGATCCGCAGCGGCCCGCCGATGCGGCCCCCGCGCGAACCAGGCCCGCCAGGAAGACTGGAAGCGCGCCGAGGCCATGGAGAAAGCACGCCTGGCGCAGGAGAAGAACGCGCCCAAGGCCCTCGTGATCGGCCCGCAGGAGCCGCCGGCCAAACCCGAGCCCAAGAAGCACGCCAAGACGGACAAGAAGCACAAGAAAGGCGAGCCGCAGGACCCGGACGTGTTCACCGCGAAGGCTCCGGCCGCGAAGAAGTAGCCGGTAGGCAGCCTCGGATCGATCGAAGAATTGAACGCAGAGGACGCAGAGATAGCGCAGAGGACGCAGAAAAAACCTTCTTAGTCTTCTCTGCGTCCTCTGCGTAACCTTTGCGTCCTCTGCGTTCTCCTGACCGATCGGCCCCTCGACAAGAGCCCGGCCCCTCGACAGGAATCCGGCCCCTCAGCCCTTGGCTTCGCCCGTGAGCCGCCGGTACTTCTGCCACAGCGTCTCGCGGTCTTCGACGCGCGCGGGGTTCACCGGGATGCACGCCACCGGGCACACCTGCACGCACTGGGGCTCGTCGAAGTGGCCCACGCACTCGGTGCATTTGTCGGGGTAGATCTGGTAGATCTCCGGGCCCAGGAAGATCGCCTCGTTCGGGCACTCCGGCTCGCACACGTCGCAGTTGATGCACTCGTCGGTAATCATCAATGCCATGTTGTTCGGAGCTCCTGGTACGGTTCTGGCATTATCCCGCGCGCATGTCCCTGTTCCTGTTCAAGCGCCTGATCACCCTGGTTGCGACGCTGTTAGGCACCTCGATCGTGGTCTTCCTGGTGCTGGAGATCCTCCCCGGCAACGCGGCGCAGATCATCATGGGGCCCGACGCTTCGCCGGAGGCCGTGGTGGCGCTCGCGCACAAGCTGGGCCTGGATCGGCCCGCCGCCACGCGCTACTGGGAATGGATCACGGGCCTCCTTCACGGCGACCTCGGGCTGAGCTACGCGTACAGCACGCCGGTCAGCGAGCTCGTGTCGGAACGGCTGGCGCTCACCGTCCCGCTGGCCCTCATGGCGATGGCCTTGACCACCGTGATCGCCCTGGTCGCGGGCATCTACGCCGCCTCCCGGCACAACAAGGCCGGGGACGTCGGCGTGATCGGCCTGACGCAGGTGGGCATCGCCATCCCCAACTTCTGGTTCGCCATCCTGCTGATCCTGCTGTTCTCGGTAAAGCTCAAGTGGTTCTCGGCCGGCGGCTTTCCCGGCTGGGATGAAGGCATCGTGGCCGGCCTGCGCGCCCTGCTGCTGCCGGCCTTGTCGCTGGCCGTCGTGCAGTCGGCGATCCTCACGCGCATCACGCGGTCCTCGGTGCTGGACGTGCTGCGCGAGGACTTCGTGCGCACGGCGCGGGCCAAGGGGCTGTCGCGCCGCGCGACGCTCTGGAAGCACGTGCTGCGCAACGCGCTCATTCCCGTCATCACGGTGATGGGCCTGCAGTTCGCCGAGCTGCTGGCCGGCACCATCGTCGTGGAAAGCGTGTTCTACCTGCCGGGCCTGGGCCGCCTGATCTTCCAGTCCATCTCCAACCGCGACCTGATCGTGGTGCGCAACTGCGTGATGCTGCTGGCGGCGATGGTGGTGATCGTGAACTTCGTCGTGGACGTGCTCTATGCCGCGATCGACCCGCGCGTGAAGGCGAGCGATATATGAGCGCAGTTCTCGACACCGCCCCGCTCGCCCCGCTGCAGGCCCACGGCTTCTGGCGGCGCGCCCGCCGCAACCCGAGCTTCATGGTCGGTCTGGTCCTGAGCGTGCTGCTGGTGTTGGCGGCGGGCCTGTCCTTCGTGTGGACGCCCTTCAACCCGTACGAAGTGGACATGGCGCTGAAGCTGCGCGCGCCCGATGCGCAGCACTGGCTGGGCACCGATCCCTATGGACGCGACGTCGTGTCGCAGCTGCTGGTGGGCGCGCGCGCCTCGATCGTGGTCGGCGTGGTCGCCGTGGGCATCGGACTGGTGATCGGGACGGCCTTCGGCCTGCTCGCCTCCGCGCGCCGGGGCTGGGTGGAGGAGCTGATCATGCGGGTGTCGGACTTCGCGTTCGCCTTCCCCGCCATCCTCTCCGCGATCATGATGACGGCCGTGTTCGGCCCGGGCATGGTCAACGCGATCATCGCGATCGGGATCTACAACATCCCGACGTTCGCCCGCATCACGCGCGCCTCGGCCAACGCGGTGTGGGGCCGCGAGTACGTGCTGGCCGCGCGCGCCTGCGGCAAGGGCCGCGTGAGCATCACGCTGGAGCACGTGCTGCCCAACATCCTGTCGGTGCTGATCGTGCAGGCGACCATCCGCTTCGCCATCGCCATCCTCGCCGAGGCGGCCCTGTCCTACCTGGGCCTGGGCACGCAACCGCCGCAGCCCTCCTGGGGGCGGATGCTGAGCGAGGCGCAGACCCTGATGTTCCAGGCGCCGCTGCTCGCGGTCTTCCCGGGCGTCGCCATCGCGCTCGCGGTGATGGGCCTCAACCTCCTCGGCGACGGGCTGCGCGACCTGTTCGATCCGCGCCTCGCGCGCAAGCGCTGACCGCCATGCCCCTGCTCGAAGTCCGCGACCTGTCCGTGCAACTGCAGACGCAGCGCGGCCCCGCGCTCGCAGTGCGCAACGTGGGCTTCACATTGGAGCGCGGCGAGACGCTGGGCATCGTCGGCGAGTCGGGCTGCGGCAAGTCGCTCACGGTCATGGCGCTGATGGGACTGCTGCCCGAGGGTGCGCGCGTCACGGGCAGCATCGCGTTCGAGGGCAAGGAGCTGGTCGGCCTGCCCGAGCGCGACCTGCAGGCGCTGCGCGGCGACCGCATGGCCATGGTGTTCCAGGAACCGATGACGGCCTTGAACCCCGTGCACACCGTCGGCGACCAGGTGGCGGAGCCGCTGCGGCTGCATCGTGGCGTGTCGCGCGCCGAGGCGCGCAAGCAGGCGATCGCGCTGCTGGACCGCGTCGGCATTCCCGATGCGGCGCGGCGCGCGGACGCGTACCCGCACCAGTTCTCCGGTGGGCAGCGGCAACGCATCACCATCGCGATGGCGCTCGCCTGCGGGCCGGACCTGCTGGTGGCCGACGAACCGACGACGGCGCTGGACGTCACGATCCAGCGGCAGATCCTGGACCTCGTGCGCGAGCTGGTCGCCGAGCGCGGCATGGCGCTGGTGCTGATCTCGCACGACCTGGGCGTGATCGCGCAGAGCGTGCGGCGCATGCTCGTGATGTATGGCGGCAGCGTGGTCGAAAGCGGTGCGACCGCATCGGTGTTCGCGCATCCCGTGCATCCCTACACGCTCGGACTGTTCGCCGCGCGGCCGGGGCTGCGCACGGCCAAGGGCCAGCGGCTCGCGACGATTCCGGGGACCGTCCCGGAACTGGTGGACCTGCCGGCGGGGTGTCCGTTCGCGGGACGCTGCGGCTTCACGGTTCCGGAGTGCCACGTCACGGTGCCGCCACCGTACCAGGTGGACCCCGGGCATGTCGCGCGCTGCATCCGGCTGGAGGCGGTGGAAGCCACGAAGGCGGCCGGCGCCGCTGCCCTGACCGCCACCCTCGCGCACGGGGAGAGGGAGGAACAGCCGTGACGCGCGTGGATGTCCTCACCCCCACCCTCTCCCAAGGAGCGAGGGAGGAACAGCCGCTGCTGCAAGTCGAGAACCTCGTCAAGGACTACACCTTGCCGCGCGAGTCGCTGTTCGCGCCGCCGGGCCAGGTGCATGCATTGCGCGGCGTGAGCTTCCGCATCGCGCCCGGCCGCAGCCTGGGCATCGTCGGCGAGTCGGGCTCCGGCAAGTCCACGCTCGCGCGCCTGGTGATGGCGCTGGACCAGCCCACGTCCGGCAGCGTGCGCCTGCTGGGGCGCGACCTGCATGCCTTGCCGCGCGAGGAACTGCGGCGCGCCCGGCGCGATTTCCAGATGGTGTTCCAGGACCCGTACGGCTCGCTCGACCCGCGCCAGAGCATCGAGCGCATCGTGTGCGAGCCGCTCAGCGCGCAAGGCACGCCGCGCGACGAGCAGCGGCAGCGCGCGCGCGAAGCCGTGCAGGCCGTGGGCCTGCGCAGCAACGACCTGGGCAAGTATCCGCATGAATTCTCTGGCGGCCAGCGCCAGCGCATCGCGATCGCGCGGGCGCTGGTCACGCGGCCGCGCCTGATCGTCGCGGACGAACCGGTCAGCGCGCTCGACGTCTCCGTGCAGGCGCAGGTGCTCAACCTGATGCAGGACCTGCAGGCGGAGTTCGGCGTCACCTACATGCTGATCAGCCATGACCTGGCCGTCGTGCAGCACCTGTGCGACGAGGTCGCCGTGCTGTTCCAGGGCCGCATCGTGGAGCAGGGAGCGCCGGAGCGCCTGTTCGCGCATCCGGAACACGAGTACACGCGCACCCTGGTGGACGCCGTGCCGCGCGCGGAGCCGCCGCCGCTGCAGGCCTCCCGCTGACGCCCCCAGTGATCCCCTCTTGCCTCGCGCGCGCAATGTCGGGGATGATCATCGCTCGGCCGCACCGGCCGCCACCAACAACGACCTCCCTGGAGTTGCACCCATGATGAAACGCCGCAGTGTCCTGACCCACTCCGCCTCGCTCGCCGCCCTGGCCACCCTGCCCGCGGGCGTGCTCGCCCAGGGGCGCAAGGACGGCATCGTGCTGGGCATGGCCCTGGAGCCGAGCCCCGGCCTCGACCCCACCGGCGGCGCCGCGTCCTCCATCGCGGAGGTCACGCAGTACAACATCTACGAGACGCTCACCAAGATCCATCCCGATGGCTCGGTCACGCCGCTGCTGGCGGAGAGCTGGGAGGTCTCGCCCGACCTCACCACCTACACCTTCAAGCTGCGCAAGGGCGTCAAGTTCCAGAACGGCGAGCCCTTCAACGCGCAGGCCGTGAAGTTCTCGTTCGACCGCGCCGGCGCCGAGAAGAGCACCAACAAGGACAAGCGCACCTTCGCGGCGCTCACCACGCGCGCCGTCGACGAGCACACGGTGGTGGTCCTGACCAAGGAGATCGACCCCGACTTCCCCTTCCTGATGGGACAGGCGACTGCCGTGATCGTGGAGCCGAAGAGCGCCGACACCAACATGACCAAGCCGGTGGGCACCGGTCCGTACATGCTGGAGAACTGGGTGAAGGGCTCCTCGATCTCGCTGAAGAAGTGGGACGGCTACCGCAACGCGTCCGCGATCAAGCTGCAGCGCGCCAGCTTCCGCTTCATCGCGGACCCGGCGGCGCAGGTCGCGGCGATGCTGGCCGGCGACATCGACGCGTTCCCGCGCATCACGCCGCGCAGCGTGGAGCAGTTCAAGGGCAACCCGAAGTTCCAGGTCGTGGTGTCGGGCTCGCGCGCCAAGACCATCATGGCGATCAACGACAAGAAGAAGCCCTTCGACGACGTGCGCGTGCGCCGCGCCATCAACATGGCGATCGACCGCAAGGCCGTGATCCAGGGCGCGGGCGACGGCTACGGCGTGCCGATCGGCAGCTACTACCCGCCGAGCGCACCGGGCTACATCGACCTCACATCCGTCGATGCGTACAACCCGGACAAGGCGCGCGCGCTGCTGAAGGAAGCCGGAGTCAGCAACCTGGACGTCACCATCACGCTGCCGCCGCCGCCGTACGCGCGGCAAGGCGGCGAAGTGATCGCCTCGGAGCTCTCCAAGGTCGGCATCAACGCGAAGCTGCAGAACGTGGAATGGGCGCAGTGGCTCTCCAACGTGTACGGCGCGAAGAACTACGACCTGACCATCATCTCGCACGTCGAGCCGTTCGACCTGGGCAACTTCGCCAAGCCGGACTACTACTGGAACTACCACTCGCCGAAGTTCGACGAGCTGTACACCAAGTACAAGTCCACCGGCAACGCCAAGGACCGCATGAAGCTGCTGGCCGACATCCAGCGCCTGATCGCCGAGGACGCGCCGATGGCCTTCCTGTACCAGCCGCAGTGGGTGACCGTGGCGAACAAGAACGTGCGCGGCCTCTGGAAGGACATGCCGATCTTCGCGAACGACCTCTCCTCCATGGCCTGGGCCTGAGGTCACAGGAGCAGTACCGATGCCGGAGGCCTTGCACGAACTCTCCGCCCCAGCCCTCGTCGAGCTGTATCGCCGGCGCGAAGTCTCGCCCGTCGACGTCGCACGCAGCGTGCTGGGACACGTGGAGCGCTGGGAACACCACTTGCACGCCCTGTTCCTGCTGCGGCCGGAGCAGGTGCTCGAGCAGGCGCGCGCGAGCGAGGCGCGCTGGCTGAAGGGCCAGCCGCTCGGCCCCATCGACGGCGTGCCGGTCACGCTGAAGGACAACATCGCCACGCGCGGCGACCCGACGCCGCTGGGCACCGCGGCCACCGAGCTGGTGCCGGCCACGGCCGACGCGCCCCCGGCCGCGCGCATGCGCGAGAGCGGCGGCGTGCTGCTCGCGAAGACCACCATGCCCGACTACGGCATGCTGTCCTCGGGCCTCTCCAGCTATCACGCGCTCGCACGCAATCCCTGGGACCGCAGCAGGACGCCGGGCGGCTCCAGCTCGGGCGCGGGTGCCGCCGCGGCAGCCGGCTACGGACCGCTGCACGTCGGCACCGACATCGGCGGCTCGCTGCGGCTGCCGGCGGGCTGGTGCGGCATCTTCACGCTCAAGCCGAGCCTGGGGCGCATCCCGATCGATCCGCCCTACACGGGCCGCGCCGCGGGCCCGATGACGCGCACCGTCGCCGACTCGGCCCTCTTCATGGAGGTGCTCTCGCGCCCCGACGATCGCGACAGCATGAGCCTGCCGCCGCAGCAGATCGCGTGGTCGACCTTCGAGTGCGGTCCCGAGCGCCTGCGCGGCCTGCGCATCGGCCTGCTGCTCGAAGCGGGCTGCGGGCTGGCCGTCGAACCCGAGGTCCGGGCGGCCGTCGAGCACGCAGCGCGCCTGTTCGAGCGGGCGGGCGCGGTCGTCGCGCCGATGAAGCCGTTCATGACGCAAGGCATGCTCGATGGCATGGACTACTTCTGGCGCATGCGCTCGCACGTGGACATGCGCGCGCTGCCGGCGGAGGTGAAGGCGCGCGTGCTGCCCTACATCCAGAAGTGGGCCGATTCGGCCGCGGGCCTGACCGGCGAGGCGACCTTCCGGGCCTCGCACCAGTTCCACCTCACGCGCGTCGCTGCGGTCAACGCGTGCCGCGCCTTCGACTACGTGATCTCGCCGGTCTCGCCGGTGCCCGCCTTCCCGGCCGAACTGCCCTCGCCGACCAACGATCCGCTGCGGCCGCTGGAGCACATCGGCTTCACGGTGCCGTTCAACATGTCGGAGCAGCCGGCCGCATCGATCAACTGCGGCTACACGAGTACCGGCCTGCCGATCGGCCTGCAGATCGCCGGCAAGCGCTTCGACGACCTCGGCGTGCTGCAGGTATCGCGCGCCTTCGAGCAGATCCGCGAGGCGCAGCGGCCCTGGCCGCAGCCGCCCTCGGAAGCCATGGCGCATGTCGACTGATGCGCTCGGCAACAACATCACGCTGCGCGAGCGTGCCAGCCTCGCCGCGCTGAACGACTTCGTCGAAGGCTTCATCGCGAGCGAGGCACGCGCCGCCAACATCCTGCAGGCGCAGCAGGATCCGAGCCCGCTGGTGCAGGCGTACTGCGCCGCGCTGCACATGTTCGCCGAGTCCGCCGACGCAGCGGCAAATGCGCGGCCCTTCCTGCAGCGCGCGCAGGCGGCCGCTGCCGAGGCCGACGAGCGCGAGCGCCGCTTCATCGCCGCCGTCGCCGCGTGGGTGGACGGCGACCTGCCGCGCGCCATCGCGCTGCACGAGGAGCAGGCGCTGGCCTGTCCGCGCGACCTCGTATCCCTGAAACTGGGGCAGTACCACCTGTTCAACCGCGGCGACTCGCCCGGCATGCTGCGCATCGCCCTGCGCGCAGCGCCCGCCGCCGCGGACGTGCCCTACTTCCACGGCATGCTCGCCTTCGCCTGGGAACAGTGCCACTTCCTCGATCAGGCCGAGGCGAGTGCACGGCAGGCGATCGCCATGCGCCGCAAGGAGCCGTGGGCGCACCATGCGCTCGCGCACGTGCTGCTCACGCAGGGGCGGCTGCGCGAGGGCCATGCGTTCCTGCAGGAGGTGAGCGCGACGTGGACCGGCCTCAACTCCTTCATGGTCACGCACAACTGGTGGCACCAGGCCTTGTTCGCGCTGGACCTCGATCGGCCCGAAGAGGTCCTGGCGATCTACGACGGTCACGTCTGGGGCGAGGTGAAGGCCTACAGCCAGGACCAGGTCAACGCCGTGTCGCTGCTCGCGCGGCTGGAGCTCGCAGGCGTCGACGTGGGCGATCGCTGGGAGGACGTGGGCGCGCATCTCGCGCAGCGAGCGCATGACCATGTGCTGCCTTTCCTCGACCTGCATTACCTGTACGGCCTGGCGCGCTCGGGCCACACCGAGCAGGCGCGCGGCTGGCTAGCGAGCATCGAAACCCACGCCGTGCAGTGCACCGGAGCGCAAGCGCTCGTGTGGCAGCGCGTGTGCGTGCCCGCGGCCCGCGGCCTGCTGGCCCACGCGTGCGGCGACTGGAAGACGACGGTGGAGGCGCTGGGTCACGCCCTGCCGCGGATGGTGGAGGTCGGCGGCAGCCATGCGCAGCGCGACCTGTTCTCGCAGATGCACCTGGACGCCCTGGTGAAAGCCGGCCATCTCGCCGGTGCGCAGAACCTGCTGCAGCCGCAGTTGCGCGCGCAACCCGAATCGATGCGGTTGCGGCGGCAGGCCGCCGCCCTCTACACCGCCCTGGACTTGCCGTCCTCGCTCACGAACTTGCGCTGATCGTAGACGGGCTGCGGCGGCAGGTCGGCCAGGTGCCGGGTGTCGGCCCAGGTGATGATCTCCATCGCACCGTCGCGCACGCGGATGCGGTTGAGCCCCGCGTTAGGGATCTCGCTTTGCCGAGGCCCGCTCAGGCCCAGCGAACGCGCGGTGCGATAGATCATGTCCAGCACGCCGCCGTGCGTGACCACCACGACGGTCTGCTGCGGGTGGGCGGCGACGAGGCGCTGCAGGAATGCCATCACCCGCGCATGGAAGGCACGCGTGGACTCGCCGTCGGGCATGGCGAAGTCCTCGTCGAAGCGCAGCCAGCCGGCCCACGCCTGCGGGTGCTCGCGCTGGATGTCTTCCACGCGCATGCCGTCGACGCGCCCGAAAGCCTGCTCGCGCAGCCCGGCGTCGGTGACATAGGGAATGGCGAGTCCGCCGGAGATCGGCGCCGCAGTCTGGCAGGCCCGCAGCAGGTCGCTCACGACCACTGCATCGGCCGGCTCGCCGGCGAGACGGTCGGCCAGGCGCCGCGCCTGCGCATGCCCGACCGCGTTGAGGCTCACGTCGACCTGTCCCTGGAAGCGCAGCTCCCGGTTCATGTCCGTCTCCCCGTGGCGGATCAGCACCAGCTCGGTCATGAATTGATTATCCGGGCCGTGCCCGTTGCCGGATGCGACCTGGCGCAAGCACCGTGCACTATTGCATCCGGCGGGCTGGCACGTGACGTGTTGCGGGTTTTGCAGCAACGCGGCGGCGTTGGCGCCGTGACGAAGTAGGCAGGTGAACGCAGAGTGCGCAGAGGTTACGCAGAGAACGCAGAGAAGACCTTCAATGAATTCTTTTTGCGTCCTCTGCGTTCCTCCTACCCGTTCTCAACCCTGCTCTCGACCGAGGCTGCGGACCTTTTCCACCAGCCGCTGCTGCACGCTGGGCGAGACGAACTGGTGGACCTCGCCGCCCAGCACGGCGATCTCGCGCACGAAGGTGCTGCTGATGAACTGGTACTTGTCGCTGGGCGTGAGGAACACCGTTTCGACTTCCGGCATCAGGTGCCGGTTCATGCCGGCAAGCTGGAATTCGTAGTCGAAGTCGGTGACCGCGCGCACGCCGCGCACCATGGCCTTGCCGCCGCGCGCCACGACGAAGTCGCGCACCAGCCCGCTGAAGCCCTCCACGGTCACCTGCGGGTAGGCGGCGAGCGCTTCGCGCGCCATGTCGATGCGCTCCTGCATGGTGAAGAGCGACTTCTTGTGGTGGCCGGCAGCCACCGCGACGATCAGGCGGTCGAACAGCTGGCAAGCGCGGCGGACCACGTCCTCGTGGCCGAGGGTCATGGGATCGAAGGTGCCGGGATAGACGGCGATGACGTTGGTGGCCATGGAGCTCTCCTCATCGCCTGGAATGGCAGGCCGGTGGCTGCGCGCGATTATGCAACCGGTCGCAACAGGTGCCCGTGGACGGCACCCGCGCGCATGTGCCGGTGCAATTCGAACCCGTGCCGCGCCAGCATCTCCTCACTCCAGGCGTTCGGCGCCTCCAGGTAGACGAAGCCCTCGGGCGCGAGCGCGGGCCGCGCCGCAGCGAGCGCCTTGTCGAACAGGCCGGCGTCGAAGGGCGGGTCCAGGAAGACGAGGTCCATGCTCGCGGGCGCCAGCCCGGCGAGCACCGTGAGCGCGTTGCCCCGCTGCACGCGCACGGTGTCGGCGTCCAGCTTCTTCACGATGGCGCGCAGCTGGTCGACCAGCACTCCCTCGGCCTCGACGAGCAGCACGTCGGCCGCGCCGCGCGAGGCGGCTTCGAGGCCGAGCGCGCCCGTGCCCGCGAACGCATCCACGCAGCGCCAGCCGGCGAGGTCCTGCCCCAGCCAGTTGAACAGCGTTTCGCGCACGCGGTCGGGCGTCGGCCGCAGGCCGGGCCGGTCGGCGACCGGCAGCGGCGTGCGCTTCCACGCGCCCCCGATGATGCGGACCTGGTGCGGAAGGCTGCGGCGTGCAGGCGGTGCGGTGCGAGGCATGCGGCGAGCTTAACTCTGCATGCCGTGACGATGGGCAGCGTGCCCCTGCAGGGAAGACCGACGGGGCACGCGTAGGCTGGCGGTGAGCACCGCGAACCCCAGCCAGCCGGCGCAGCGCAGGATGCTGGGGTTCGCCTGCGGCTCACCACCAGCCTACTGTGAACAGGGTGTGATTCCCCGGAAATCGCTGAAGAACAAAAAAAAGGGGTGCGGCCCTGGGCCGCACCCCACACTCTCTCTCCCTGTGAACTCTCTGCTTGCGTGCCTTCGCGTGACAGCGCAAGACCATTGTTCAGGCAGGGAGCCCGCAAACCAAGCCCGACCCCTGTCAACCTTGACAGGGGCCACTCCAAAAGGAGGAAGCTACTGTGGGTTCGCGGCGACTGCGCCAACCACGACGGTCACCATGCGGTCCGGCTGCAGCTTGCGCTCGAACGCCGCCTTGATCTCGGGGGCCGTGACTTTCTCGACCTGCTTCGTCCAGGTGTCCAGGTAATCCAGCGGCAAGTCGTACCAGGCGATATTGGCCAGGTTGCCCAGGAGCTTGCGGTTGCTGTCGATCAGCAGCGCGAAGCCGCCGACCAGGAAATCCTTGGCCGCCTTGAGCTCCGCCGGCGTCGGCCCTTCAGCCACGAAGCGCCGCAACACGTCGCGAGAGACCTGCACGGCTTCCTTTGCCTGGTCCGGCCGCGTCTGCAGCCCGATCTGGAAGGCGCCCGCGTTCATGCCCGGTGAGAAAGCGCTGTAGACGCCGTAGCTCAGCCCGCGCTTCTGGCGCACCTCTTCGGTCAGCCGCGACGCAAAGCCGCCGCCGCCCAGGATGTAGTTGCCCACCAGCAGCGGGAAGTAATCCGGGTCCGCGCGCCTGTAGCCGGGCTGGCCGATCAGGACCTGCGCCTGCGCGGCCTGGAACGGGATGTCGCGCTCCGCTGCTTCCGCAAGAGGTGCGACCTGCGGCACGACGGGCAGGGCCTCGCAATGCCCCGCCGGCAGGCGCGACAGCAGCGTCGTCGCGATCTCGTCGGCCTGGGCGCGGTTCACGGCACCGACCACGCTCACCTTCGCGCGGCACGGCTGCACCACGCGATAGAAGTCGCGCATGTCCTGCACGCTGATCTGCGAGAGCGTCTCCTCGGTCGCCTCGTAGCCATAGGGATGCGTGCCGAACACCGCCTTGTTGAAGGCGCGCGCGGCGACGGTGCCGGGGCGCGTGTTGGCCTCGCGGATCGCCGCCACCCAGCGCTGGCGCTCGCGTTGCCACACGTTCTCCGGGAACGAGGGCTCGCCGAGCTGGCGCGCGGCGAGTTGCAGCGCCTTGGGCAGCAGGTCGGGATAGGTCAGCGAACGCAGGCTGAAGCTCATCCGGTCGCGGCCGGAGCCCGCTTCGAAGCCGGCGCCGAGGTCGGCCCAGGCGTCGCTCAGCTGGTTCTCGTCCAGCGCGGGCTCCCCGTGGCCGGCAGCGATGCCCTTGGAGGTCATGCTGGCCGTTGCGCTCGACAGGCCGGCCTTCTCCGCCGGGTCGCGCCGGTCGCCGGCGTCGAAGTCGATTTCGACGTCCACGATCGGCAGGCTCGGGCTTTCGATCAGCCACACCTGCGCGCCGCTCGCCTGCTGCCATTTCTGGATCGGCAAGGCGGCCCAGGCGGGCAGTGCGCAAGCCAGGGTGAGGACCGAGGCGGCGAGGAATTTCGTCGTGCTCTGCATGTTGGCTTGTTCTTTCAGTCGGCGCGCAGGGGCACGGAGGGTTGGCGCGGCTTGCGATTGGGGTCCAGCGGCAGGGGCCGCAGGATGCCGACGGTGAGTTGGTCGTCGCCGAAGTAGCGGGCAGCGACCGACTTCACCTGGTCGGCCGTCACTTCGCGCAGCCGCGCGATAAGGCGTTCGTCGGCATCGACGGGCATGCCCACCACCCATTCGCTACCCAGTTCCTGGGCCTGGCTCATCACCGAGTCGCGCTTGTAGATCTCGCCGGCGATCCAGCGGGTCTTCACGCGCTGCAGCTCCGCTTGCGTCACGCCTTCGCGCGCGACCCGCGCGACCTGCTCGCGCAGCGCCGCTTCCACCTGCTCGGGCGTCTTGCCGGCGGCGGGTACGCCGGAGAGCGTGAACAGCTGCGGGCCGCGGCCCCACAGGCCGTTGCCCGCGTCGACGTTGTCGGCAACGCGATCGGGCCCTTGCGTGAGCGCGCGGTCCAGGCGCGCGCCTTCGTAGCCATCGAGCACTGCTGCGAGCACGGTGAGCGCCAGCGCATCGTCGTTGGCCGGCGTGTGCTCGAACGAATGCAGCTGCGGCACCTTGAAGGCGAGCGTCACGTACGACTGGTCGGCGGGCGCCTTCCACTCCAGCCGGCGCGTGCCCTTCTGCACCGGATCTTCGCGCAGCCTGCGCGCGGGCACCGGGCTCGCGGGGATGCTGCCGTAGTACTTGTCGACCAGCTTGCGCACCTGCGCCGGATCGACGTCACCGGCGATCACCACCGCTGCGTTCGCAGGCACGTACCAGCGCTTGTAGAAATCGCGCACGTCCTGTGCATTGAGCGCGTCGAGGTCGTTCATCCAGCCCACGACGGGATGGTGGTAGGGCGACTCCTCGTACACCATGGCATTGAGCTGCTCGTAGAGTTGCGCGCGCGGATTGTCGTCGGTGCGCATGCGGCGCTCCTCCTTCACGACCTCGATCTCCTTCTTGAACTCCGCGTCCGGCCACTGGTTGTGCGCGAAGCGGTCCGCCCCCAGCCGGATCACGTCCTCGAGCCGGTTGGCCGGAATCTGCTGGTGGTAGCCGGTGGTATCGCGGTTGGTGAAGGCGTTCTCGCGGCCGCCGAGCGCAGCGACCTGGCGGGAGAACTCGCCCGGGCCGGTGGTGGGCGTGCCCTTGAACATCATGTGTTCCAGGGCGTGGGCGACGCCCGTCTTGCCCTGCACTTCGTCCATGGAGCCGGCCCGCACCCACAGCATGTGCACCGCCGTCGGTGCACGGTGGTCCGGCTTCACGATGACGGTCATCCCGTTGGCCAAGTGGTACTCCAGGGCCTGCGCCTCGGCGGGCACGGGGCCGGAGATCTGGGCCGAGGCCGGAGGGATGAGGAGGAGGGGAAGGGAGGCCGCCAGGGCCAGCAGCGCAGGGCGCAGGATCGGTTTCATAGAATCCTCTGATTGTAGAAACCCCCTCATGTTCAGCTTCTTTCGGAAAAAGCCGCCGGCCACGCCGGCTCCGGCGCCCGCCAGCACCCCCGCGCCGCCGCCTGTGGCGGCACCCGTGGCCGCGCCGGTGGCGCCTCCTCCGCGTGCGACCAGCACGCCGGCGGCGGGCGGCGGACTGATCGGCAGCGCCCTGGTCGCGCCGCTGGAGATCCCGGTCCCAGCGGAAGTGCCGGTCGAGCGGCAGAGCTGGATGCAGAAGCTGAGCGCCGGACTGCGCAAGACGGGCTCCAGCATCTCCCAGGTCTTCACCGGTGCGCAGATCGACGACGCGCTCTACGAGGAGCTGGAATCGGCGCTGCTGCTGGCCGACACGGGCGTCGCCGCGACCCAGTACCTGCTCGACGAGGTGAAGCGCAAGGTCGCATCCAGCGGCGCCACGCGGCCCGTGCAGGCCAAGAACATCCTGGTGGATGCGCTCACCCAGCTGCTGCGGCCGCTGGAGAAGCCGCTCACCATCGGCGAGCACGTGCCCACCGTGATCATGGTCGCCGGGGTCAATGGCGCCGGCAAGACGACCTCCATCGGCAAGCTCACCAAGCACCTGGCCGACGACGGCGAAACGGTGCTGCTCGCCGCGGCCGACACCTTCCGCGCGGCCGCGAAGGAGCAGCTCGCTGTCTGGGCCGACCGCAACAAGGTGGAGATCGTGAGCCAGGAAGGCGGCGATCCCGCGGCGGTGAGCTTCGACGCGGTGAGCGCGGGCAAGGCCCGCAAGAAGGACGTGGTGATCGTGGACACGGCGGGCCGCCTGCCCACGCAGCTGCACCTGATGGAGGAACTGCGCAAGATCCGGCGCGTGGTGAACAAGGCGGACGCGAGCGCACCGCACGAGGTGCTGCTGGTGATCGACGGCAACACGGGCCAGAACGCGCTGGCGCAGGTCAAGGCATTCGACGCCGCCCTGCAGCTCACCGGCCTGATCGTGACCAAGCTCGATGGCACTGCCAAGGGCGGCGTGCTCGCGGCCATCGCGCAGGAGAAGCCGGTGCCGGTCTATTTCATCGGCGTCGGCGAGAAGCTCGAGGACCTGGAGACCTTCAGCGCGCGCGAGTTCGCGCTGGCGCTGCTGTCGTAGGGGCGAAGCTGGGGTTCGCTGGCGCTCACCGCCAGCCTACATCCAGCGCGTTCGTGCGGTGACGCGGTGCCGCGCTCGTGCGTTCCTGTAGGCTGGCGGTGAGGCCGCAGGCCGAACCCCAGCATCACACCGGATCCGGCTCCCCGCCGGCCGCCGGCGCCCTCACCTCGGCCCGCACCCACGCCAGGTACTCCGCGCTCGCCCGCATCGACGTGCACAGGAACTGCGGCACCTCGTACGGGTGCTTCTCCAGGAACAGCTCGCCCAGCGCCGCCTCGCAGGCCGGCAGCGTCTTGATCGTGAGCCGCACCTCCGCGTCCTCGCAGTCCTTGCCCTGCCAGCGGTAGAAAGACGTCAGGCCCTCTTCCACCTGCACGCACGCGGCGAGCCGCCGCTCCAGGATCGCCCGGGCGAGGCGCTCGGCGTCGGCCCGCGAGCCGACGGTCGTCGTGATGGCCAGAATGTCGCGATCTTGACGGTCTTCCATGGGCGCGCCCTCCCAGAATGGGAGTATTGTCCGCCCAGGAGCACCGCATGCCCACGATGACCGGTTCCGCCACGTCGCCCCTGCGCAAGGTGGACTCGCTGCTCGCGCATTACGAGGAAAGCCACCGCGACCCGCGCAACGAGCGAATCCACTTCGTGGCCATTCCGCTGATCATGCTGAGCCTGCTGGGCCTGCTGCATGCCATCCACCCGTGGCTGCCGTATGCGCTGGTCCTCGCCAGCCTCGTTTACTACGCGCGGCTCTCGGCGGTGTTCCTGGTGACCATGGCGGCGCTCTCCGCGCTGGCTCTGGCGCTGGTCCAGGCGATGGGAGAGTACGTGCTCACCATCTCGGCAACCCTGTTCGTGGGCGCCTGGATTGCCCAGTTCATCGGTCACCGGTACGAAGGAAAGAAGCCCAGCTTCTTCGAGGACTTGCAATACCTGTGGGTCGGACCCATCTTTGTCGTGAGCAAGCTGTTCCTTAAGCTCGGGATCCGCTGGTAGCGGTCGCGTTCCGGGGCAGCGTCCCTGGCAGGCTCCGACTACGGCCAGTTGGCCTGCCTGCCTACGGAACCCTTCCCTTAGCACTCTGTCTAACGGAGTGCTAATATTTTTACAAGAGAAGGAGATTTCCGGTATGTCCTCAACTGTTGGAACCTCGGGCACCACGGCGCTGGCGGTGACCAGCCCCTGGGCTGTCGTTCCGTCGCTGGGCAACCTGGACGCATACATCTCGGCGGTTAACCGGTTGCCGATGCTGACTGCGGAGGAAGAATACGAGTACGCGAAGAAATTCCGGGAGCACGATGACCTGGAAGCCGCGGGCAAGCTGGTGCTGTCGCACCTGCGCCTGGTGGTATCCGTTTCGCGGAAGTACCTGGGCTACGGCCTGCCCCACGGCGACCTGATCCAGGAAGGCAACATCGGCCTGATGAAGGCCGTGAAGCGCTTCGACCCCGAGCAGGGTGTCCGGCTGGTCAGCTACGCACTGCACTGGATCCGCGCGGAGATCCACGAGTACATTCTCAAGAACTGGCGCATGGTCAAGGTCGCCACGACCAAGGCGCAGCGCAAGCTGTTCTTCAACCTGCGCTCCATGAAGCAGAGCTTCAAGGACGACGCGGATGCGGAGACGCACCGCGACACCCTGACCGAGGCGCAGATCGACGTCATGGCGCGCGAGCTGAACGTCAAGCGCGAGGAAGTGATGGAGATGGAGACCCGCATGTCCGGCGGCGACGTGGTCCTGGACCCGGGCCCGGCCGATGACGGCGAGGAGTCGTACGGTCCCATCGCCTACCTCGCAGACGCGACGCACGAGCCGACCGCGGAACTCGAGAGCCGCGAGCGCGACGCGATGGCCAGCGAAGGCATCGCCGATGCGCTGGAGCAGCTCGACCCGCGCAGCCGCCGCATCGTGGAAGAGCGCTGGCTGAAGGTGAACGACGACGGCTCCGGCGGCATGACGCTGCACGAGCTCGCGTCCGAGTACGGCGTGTCCGCGGAACGCATCCGCCAGATCGAAGTGGCGGCCATGAAGAAGATGAGGAAAGCGCTCGCGTCGTACGCCTGATCCCTGAGCGCATTCCTGAAGAAGCCCGGCCTGCCGGGCTTTTTTTGTTGTATCGGCGCCCTGCGCGACGGAATTCACGCCAGCGGCAGTGGCAGGTCAACCGTGGGCCTGCAACAATTCCCTGCATGAGCAGGAGTGCACTGGGCGTCTTGTGCGCCATTCTGTTGTGGTGCGCCTCCTGCTGGAGCGCAACCAGCGCTTCCGCGCCGACGGACTTCGTCCCTCCCGCGCAACCGCGCACGCTCGCGCTCGGGGGCGACGCCCCGTGGGCCTCGCTGAACGGCAACGCGGTCTACTGGTTCGATCGGACCGGCGCCGCGACCATCGCGACGGTCGAGGCTGGCAGTTCCACCCTGCCCTGGAAGGTCCGGGTGCGCGATCGGCACGATCGCCTACATGGCGGCGCGCTGTGGCTCGCGTTCGACGCCACCGCGCCCGCCGCCGAACACTGGTACCTGGAAGTCGGCGCGTCCTTCTACGACCGGGTGCAGATGTACTACCGCGACCGCAACGGCAACTGGGTCGTGCAGGAGTCGGGGACGATCCATTCCGTGTCCGACTGGGCCGTGCCTGGGCGGCTGCCGACCTTCGCGCTCGCCATCGGCGATCCGCGGCCGGTGCGCTACTGGCTGCGCGTGGAGGACGACCGGGCGGAGTTCTCCGCGCCGACCATCCTGCTGCGGGAGGAGGCGCTGCAGACCAGCCGCGAGAGGGAGCAGTTCCTGTTCGGCGCCTACTTCGGCCTGTTCGCGCTGGTCACGATCGCGGCGCTGGGCAACGGACTGGTGTACCGCGACCGCGGCTTCCTCGCTTTCTCGCTCTACACCTTGCTGCTGGGCGGCGGCCAACTCGCGCGTGCAGGCATTGCAGCACAGCACCTGTGGCCCAACGGCCCGGTGCTGAACGGGTTGGCGCTCGCCCTGTGGCCCGGCGCGGCCACGGCCGCAGCGCTCTGGTTCGTGAAGGTGATCACCGAGCCCGTGCGCCTGTCCCGGGCGCTGGACCTGGGCGTCTGGGCCCTCATCGCCGCCGTGCTCGCGGCCGTGGCGCTGGACATCGTGATCGGCACTCGCACCAGCATGACCCTGGTGCTGGGGCTCACCGCACTGTCGCTGCTGGCCATCACCAGCATGATCGCGTGGGGCTGGATCGACGGACATGACGCGGAGATGCGGCTGATCGCCATCGGCTTCGTCCCCGTGCTCGTCATGGCGCTGTTTCCGCTGGCGCGCGTCCTCGGCCTGGTGCCGAGCAGCACCTTGACGCGCTACGGCCTGTTCTTCGCGTCGGTCGTCGAAGTGCCCATCCTCTTCTACGCCATGCACCGCCGGCTGATGGCCCGGCGCGAGGCGGAACTGCGCGCCGGCGCGCTGTCGCGCACCGACCCGCTCACGGGCCTGCCGCACCGCCAGGGCCTGGTGGAACGCCTCAACTCGAGCCTCGCGCACGCGCGCGGGCAGAAGCAATCCTGCGCGCTGCTCGGCGTGCGCATCTCGAACCTCGAGGCCGTCGCGGAGGAGTTCGGCAAGGACGCGGCCGACAAGGCGCTGGTCGTGGCGGCCTCGCACCTGCGCCGCACGAGCGTGGACTTCGACATGGCCGCACGCGTCGGCGAGCGCGAGTTCGCGGTGCTGATGGAGGCCCCGGTGCTGCCCGAAGCGGTGAGCTCGCGGGCGCAGCAGGTGGTGGCCAGCGGCTTGCGCCAGGTCGAGGCGCTGCCGCAGGCACTCACGCTCAAGTTCCACGTGACCGCGGCGATCGTCCCCGTGCCGCAGCTCGATGCCGAGGCCACGCTGCAATGGGTCATGGACGGACTCGACCAGATGACGCAGGACGCGAAGAAGCTGATCCGCAACCTGAACTTCTGAGACGCCCGCGGCAGCGTCCGATGCGTCAGGAGGCCAGGCTGCGCTGCGCCCGCTTCAGGATGTACTGCGTGGCCGGCGCCGGGCGCCCGCGGCCCCAGCGCGTGCATACATCAACCACCCATTCCGGCTGCGTCTTCGCCGCGTCGTTGAGCCAGTTCGCCACCGAGTTCTGCACGTAGCGGCTGTCGTCCGCGCGCAGCGGCTCGAGCAGCGGCAAGCCGCGCCAGGGCTCGCGCTTGAGCGTCTCGATCTGCGCGCACCAGACGCCGCGCGGGCGCGTCGCTTCGCTGGCGAACCGGCGGATGTTGGCGTCCGGGTGCGTCGCCCACGGCTGCAGCAGGCGCACGGCCTCGTCCACGTCGCCGGCGATCTCGTCGCGCACGGCCATCCACGCGAGCTCGCGCACGCCGAAGTGCGGGTCGGCCGCGAAGCGCCACGCGCTCGCGAGCTTCTGCGCCAGCGGCAGGCTGCTGAAGGAAATCCACTGCGCCGCCCAGCAGCGCGCAACGTCGCTCGGGTGGCTGGCCAGCGCGTGTGCCACCGCATCGCGATCCGCACGCGGCGCGGCGAGGTCGTAGAGCGCGCGGGCGACATGCGCATGGCGCTTGACCGGGGGGAACGCGGACAGCATCGCCAGCGTGTCCTGCAGGCGTTCGCTCTGCGGGTCCAATCCGATGTCGCGCGCGACGCAGCGGGTGAGCACGCCCAGGTCGAGGGCCAGGAACTCGTTGAGGTTGACGGTGGGAATCCGGCCCGTGTTCAGGGCCTGCAGCACCTCGGGCGGGATCAGGGCGATGCGCGCTGCGCCCTTGCGTCCGAGCAGGTGCTGGACCACCTCAGAAGCTGTGAATGAATTGATCGCGCCCACGACGGCGAGCCTCAGGGCGCAGGCGTAGGCGCGGCCCGCCGTCCAGGCTGGCCTGGACACGGGCGCAACGCCCGCATGCGCCCTGAGGCGTGCTGGCCCGAAGGGCGAGCCTGGCCGCGAGCGTCGATGAACCCCCTGTCGTCGAGAAGGCTCGCGTGGGTGTGAGCAATTCGTTCACAGCTTCTCAGGCCTGTTGCAGCAGGAGCTTCAGGTCGTCGGCCAAGGCCTGCGCGCCGCTGCCGTAGCGGCTGTACAGGCGCAGGCGGCCCTGCGGGTCGTAGATGTAGCAGGCCGCCGTGTGCTCCATGAAGTAGCTGCCCGGCTCCTTGCCGTCCACCCGCTTGTAGTACACCTTGAAGTCGCGCGCGGTCGCCTCCGTCTGCGCCGCGCTGCCGCGCAGCGCCACCATGTCGGGACCGAAGTTCGCGACGTAGGCCTTCAGCAGCTCGGGCTTGTCGCGCTCCGGATCGACCGTGATGAACACGCCCTCGACCTTGCTGCCCAGGGGGCCGAGCAGCCTCTTCGCCTCCGCGATCTCGGTCAGCGTGGTCGGGCACACATCGGGGCACTGCGTGTAGCCGAAGAACACGACCACCGCCTTGCCCGGGAAGTCCTTCAGGCTGCGCATGCGGCCGTCGGTGTCCGGCAGCGAGAAATCCTTCGCGTAGTCCGCGCCGGTGATGTCCACCGCCTTGAACTGCGGCTTGCCCTGGGGCGCGCAGGCCGCCAGGGCGGCGCTGGCGAGTGTGAGGAGGACGGTGCGTCGCTGCATGTCAGGTGATGAGGTAGTGATCGACGAGCAGCGCGGCGAACAGCACGCTCAGGTGGATCAGCGAGAACCGGAAGGTCTTGCGCGCGAGTGCATCGGAGTACGAGCGCCACAGCCGGAAGCCGTGCCAGGCGAACCCGGCGCTCAGGACGACCGCGGCGGCCAGGTAGATCCAGGAGCTCATGCCGTAGGCGAAGGGCATCAGGCAGGCTGCGAACAGCACGATCGTGTACAGCAGGATCTGCAGGCGCGTGAACTCGTTGCCGTGCGTCACCGGCAGCATCGGCAGTCCCGACTTGCGATAGTCCTCCACGCGGTACAGCGCCAGCGCCCAGAAGTGCGGCGGCGTCCACAGGAAGATGATCAGGAACAGGATCAGCGCCTCGGGCCCGACGTCCCCGCGCAGCGCGGCCCAGCCCAGCACCGGCGGCATGGCGCCGGACGCGCCGCCGATGACGATGTTCTGCGGCGTCAGCGGCTTGAGGATGACGGTGTAGATCACCGCGTAGCCGATGAAGGTGCCCAGCGTCAGCCACATCGTGAGCGGGTTCACCCACACGTAGAGCAGCCACGAGCCCAGCGCGCACAGCGCCGCCGAGAACAGCAGCGTCTGCCAGTCGCTCAGCTCGCCCTTGGCGGTCGGGCGCCACGCGGTGCGCCGCATCTTCGCGTCGATGCCCTTCTCCACCAGGCAGTTGAAGGCTGCGGCGGCGCCGGCCACCAGCCAGATGCCGAAGCAGGCGATCACGGCGATGCGCACATCGTCCCAGCTCGGGATGCCGGGCACGGCGAGCACCATGCCGATCAGCGCGCAGAACACGATCAGCTGGATGACGCGCGGCTTCATGAGCGCGTAGAACTGGCGCACGACGTTCATGTTCAGCGCGCCACCCTGCGCAGCGTGCGCGGCAGGGTTCGGTTTCGCGGCGGTGCGGCGGTTCACTGCGCGACCCTCCGCACTTCGTGCGCATGCATCGCCGGCTGTGGCTGCACGGCCGCGGCGCGGCTCTCGCGCAGCGCCCAGGTGAGCGCGACCACGAGCGCCGCCGCGCCGCCGGTGTGAGAGACCGCGGCCACGAGGGGCCAGTCCAGCACCACGTTCGACAGGCCGGTCGCGAACTGCCACAGCGCCAGTGCCGCGACGATGCGGCTCGTCGCGTGCAGCGCCGTGCCGCGCAGGCGCCAGGCCAGCACGCCCAGCACGACGAACAACGCATAAGCCACCAGCCGGTGCGTGTAGTGGATGGCCGTCAGCGCGGGGAAGGCGATCAGGTCGCCCGCGCCCGTGTGGCCCAGCCCCCGCCACAGCTCGAAGCCTTGCGAAAAGTACATCGTCGGCCACCAGCTGCCCTGGCATTGCGGGAAGGTGCTGCACGCGAGCACCGCATAGTTGGTGCTGACCCAGCCGCCCAGCGCGACCTGCAGCCAGAGCAGCGCATATGCGCCCACCAGCCACCGGCGCGCTGGCGCGGGAATTTCCGCCGGCCCGGCGCCGCGCTGCGCCTGCCGGTAGGCCACCGCCTGCATCGCGAGCAGCGCCAGCAGCACGAGGCCGCCCAGCAGGTGCATCGTGACGATTGCCGGGAACAGCTTCATCGTGACGGTGAGCGCACCGAAGGCGCCCTGCAGGCAGATCCATGCCAGCGTCAGCGCGGGCCAGCGCGGTTGCACGGGCACGCCCCGCTTGCGCTGCAGCCACGTCGCGAGCGTGAGCGTGGCGATCAGCACGCCCACGCCGGTCGCCAGGTAACGGTGGACCATCTCGACCCAGGCCTTGCCCTGCGTCACGGGCCCGTTGGGCATGCGCGTCTCCTCCGTGCGGATCTCATGGACGGCGCCGACCGGACTCGCGTTGCCGTAACAGCCCGGCCAGTCGGGGCAGCCCAGGCCGGAATCGGTGAGGCGCGTGAAGGCGCCGAACAGCACGAGGTCGAAGGTGAGGAACAGCGTCAGGACCGTGAGCGCGCCGAGCCGCTGGCCGGTGGCGGCCTGCTGGTGCCGCAGCCAGATCCAGGCGAGCGGGCCCGATGCGACCGCGATGCCCAGCAGCGCGACGCGCAGCGCGGGCGCGAGGTCATACAGCGAAGCGTGGTCCATCGCTTCAGGAACCCGGGCGCCCGGGCTGGTCCCAGCCGGCGGACGCCCGCATCAGGCGCTCGAGGTCCTTGCGGATCTTAGCGGCGGATGCCACGTCGTCACCCCGCGGGAAGCGCATCATCCAGTGGCCCATGGGGTCCACCATGTAGAGGTGATTCGCGAGCTGGCCGCCGTGCGGGGGCGCCAGCCATTGCGCGAGCTGCGCCGGGTCCACGCGCAGCACGATGGCGTCATGCAGCGCCGCCTTCAGCTGCGGGCGCACCGGCGCATCGTCGGTCACGAGCCAGACCCAGTCGATGCGGTCCTTGTCCTTGCCCAGGCCTTCGCGCAACTGGCGCTGCAGGTACAGGTGGCGTTCGCACTGCGCGTCGCAGGCGCCACCCGCCACGCTCACCAGCAGCCACTGGCCTTCCAGCGAAGGCAGTGCCACCGACTTGCCGTCGAGGGTGGTCCCGCGGATCGAAGGAATCGGACGCTGCGGCTCGATCAGCTCGCCGTAGCTGTTGTGGGCGGCAGGCCGCAGCACGTAGTACGCGAGGTAGGACGCGACCACGGGTGCAGCGCACATCACCGCGACCAGCAGCATCTTCCAGCGCCCGGTGCGCGTGCGCTGCTCGTCGGCCACGGCGGCCTCCTGCGGCAGCGGCAGCGAATACACCGTGAGCCCGAGGGGCTGGTCAAGCACGCCGGACTTGGCGGCGGGGGACGACGAGTTGGAACCAGACATAGAGGATGGCGATGAGCCCGGCCATGGCCCACCACTGGAAGGCGTAGCCGTAATTTCTCTCGGCGCCGCTGCCGGCCTCGGGCCATTGCCGCAGCAGCCCCTCGGAGGGCGCGCCGGTCTGCTGCACCGACAGCGCCAGCAAGGGTAGCCCCGTTTCCAGCCGGAACGCGCCCAGGTCCAGATTCTGCCGGATCGGGCCCGTCTCTTCCGTGGTGAAGGCGTATAGCTTGGCGGGGGGCGGGGCCAAGAGGCCGTGCACCTCCACCGTGCCGGTGGGGGTCTGGATGGCGGGCAGGCTGGTGCGCGCCTCGAAGTTGCGCTGCACCCACCCGCGCTGCACCAGCACGACGGCCTGGCTGCCGGCGATGCGCAGCGGCGTCACCACGTAGAAGCCGGGGACCGCGTTCATCTGGCGGTTGTCGAGGTAGATCGTGCGATCCGGCAGCCATTCGCCGGTGAGGACCACCGGCCGGTTCACCAGCCGCGTATCGCCGCCGGGCACCGCCAGCAGTTCCCTGGCGCCGACCGTGGCGGAATGCGCCTGCGCTTCGATCGCCTGGCGCACCGCGGTGCGCTGGTGGCCGCGCTCCCACTGCCAGAAGCCCAGGCTGGCGGTGAGCAGGATGCCTGCGAGCGCGGCGATGGCGATCAGGAGACGCTTGGACACGGCGTCTTTCGGGCGCAGATAATGGGCGACATGAAGTATTTCGTCATCCTGGCTTTCCTCGCGATCATCGCCAGCCTGGGCTCGGCGCTCTTCTTCATGATGCGCGACGGCCAGGACGGCCGGCCCAAGACCAACAACATGGCCCGCGCGCTGGCGTTCCGCGTCGGCTTCTCGGTCCTGCTGTTCGTGTGCATCCTGGTGGCCTGGAAACTGGGATACATCCAGCCGACGGGAATTCCGCTGAGGTAACAAAAAACAAGGGCCGCGCGAGCGGCCCTTCTGTTCGCCGGGGCCGCTGGAGCGGCCACGACGGTGACCGGCTCAGAGCCAGTACACCAGCGTGTACAGGAACAGCCAGACCACGTCCACGAAGTGCCAGTACCAGGCCGCGCCTTCGAAGCCGAAGTGGCGCTCGGGCGTGAAGTGGCCGCGCATCAGGCGGATGGTGATGAAGAACAGCATCAGCATGCCGACGATCACGTGGAAGCCGTGGAAGCCGGTCAGCATGAAGAAGGTCGAGCCGTAGGCGCCCGAGCTGAGCTTCAGGTTCAGCTCGTGGTAGGCGTGGAAGTACTCGTAGCCCTGCACGCAGACGAAGCTGAAGCCCAGCAGCACCGTCGCCCACATCCACAGCACGGTCATGCCGCGGTGGTTGGCGCGCAGCGCGTGGTGGGCGATGGTCAGGGTGACGCCCGACGACAGCAGCAGGGCGGTGTTGATCGTCGGCAGCCAGAACGGCGTCATCGTCTGGAAGGGCTCGATGATGTTCGCCGGCGAAGCGGTGGCGCCGGGCGCGATGCTCGGCCACACCGCCTTGAAGCCGGGCCACAGCACGGCGTTGTCGACGCTGCCCAGCGCGGGGACCGAATGCGAGCGCATCCACCACAGCGCGGTGAAGAACGCGCCGAAGAACATCACCTCCGAGAAGATGAACCAGCTCATGCTCCAGCGGAAGGAGATGTCGATCTTGCGGCCGTACAGGCCGCCTTCGCTCTCGCGGATCGAGTCGCGGAACCACTGGAACAGCACCCAGAACAGCCACAGGAAGCCGAACAGGACGAGCGCGCGACCCCACGTCACGCCGTTGATCCAGTTGGCCGCGCCAAAGATGATGGCCAGCAGGCCGAAGGCCGCGAACGCCGGGTGGCGTGACGGCTGGGGCACGTAGTAGTTGGGCGTCCCCTGTGCGCTCGAGCTCATTTGCACTCCTATACCTATACCTAGTTCTGCACGACCCAGTGGACCACGGCGATCAGTCCTGCCACGAACAGCGCGACGACGACCAGCGCCACCGCGATGATGTGGAAGGGATTGGCCTTGCCCAGGTCCTCCTCGTATTCGCTCTTCTTGCGGATGCCGATGAACGACCACAGCACGGTTTTCACCGTACGGAGGTTCAAGCAGCCTCCCCCAGGCTAGTCCGCTTCGCGGCCTTCGCCTCCCCCCTCCGCAAGCGGAGGGGGCTCGCGCCTTCGGGCGGCCGGGCGGCGCGGCTCATCCGACCGTCCCCTTCCCCACCGGCGCCGCAGCCTGCGGCGCGGCCGGCGTCTTGCTGCCCACCTCGAAGAAGGTGTACGACAGCGTGATCGTCGTCACGTCCTTCGGCAGCTTGGGATCGATCACGAACACCACCGGCCACTGCTTCTTCTCGCCCGGCGCGAGCGTGTACTGGTTGAAGCAGAAGCACTCGATCTTGTTAAAGTGCGCGGCCGCCTGGCGCGGCGCATAGCTCGGGATCGCCTGCGCCGACATCGTGCGGTCCTGCACGTTCTGGAACTCGTACATCACCGTCGTCAGTTCGCCGGGATGCACCTTCAGCTGGTTCGTCGCGGGCTTAAACGTCCAGGGCCCGTGCGCGTTCGCATCGAACTCCACGGTGATGCTGCGGCTCGTGTCCACCTGGCTGTTGCCGCGGGCCGTGGAGCCGCCCGGCACTTCCTTCTCGCCGAGCGCGAGGATGTTGATGCCGGTGATTTCGCAGATGTGCCGGTACAGCGGAATCATCGCGTAGCCGAAGCTGAACATGCCGGCCGCCACGACGGCCAGCTTGAGCAGCATCTTGCGGTTGTGCGATGCGCGCGCCACGGCTTCAGTGTCCCAGCCAGACCATCTTGGCGATGAAGCCGAGGAAGAACACGGCGGCGATCGACGCCAGGATCAGCGCCAGCCGCAGGTTCTTCCGCTTCTGTTCGTCGTTCGCCACGGACAGGCTCCGTTCCACTCAGTGGCCCGGCTGCACGCGCGCGTCCAGGATGCGCGTCGCGGTCGGGTCCAGCCGCGGGGGCACTTCGAAGGTATGGAAGGGCGCCGGCGACGGCACTTCCCATTCCAGGCCTTCGGCGCCCTTGCCGTCGGCATCGTTCCAGGGACGCTGGGCAGCGGGCTCACCCCGGCCGCGCAGCATCGGCAGCACCACCCAGAAGAAGAAGTACACCTGCGACAGGCCGAACCAGAAGGCGCCGATCGAAGCGACCGCGTTGAAGTCCGCGAACTGCATCGGATAGTCGGCATAGCGGCGGGGCATGCCGGCCAGCCCGAGGAAGTGCATCGGGAAGAAGGCCACGTTGAACGAGATCAGCGAGCTCCAGAAATGGATCTTGCCGCGCGTCTCGTTGTACATCACGCCGGTCCACTTGGGCGACCAGTAGTAGAAGCCGGCGAACATCGCGAACAGCGAGCCGGCCACCAGCACGTAGTGGAAGTGCGCCACCACGTAATACGTGTCCTGCAGCAGCAGGTCGATCGGCGCCATCGCCAGGATCAGTCCGGTGAAGCCACCGATCGTGAACACGAAGATGAAGCCCACGGCGAACAGCATCGGCGTCTCGAAGGTCATCGAGCCCTGCCACATCGTCGCGATCCAGTTGAAGATCTTCACGGCCGTCGGCACCGCGATCAGCATGGTCGCGTACATGAAGAACAGCTGGCCCGTGACCGGCATGCCGGTGGTGAACATGTGGTGCGCCCACACGATGAAGGACAGGATGGCGATGGAGCTGGTCGCGTACACCATGGAGGCGTAGCCGAACAGGCGCTTGCGCGCGAAGGCGGGCACGACCTGGCTGACGATGCCGAAGGCCGGCAGGATCATGATGTAGACCTCGGGGTGGCCGAAGAACCAGAAGATGTGCTGGTACATCACCGGGTCGCCGCCGCCGGCGGGGTTGAAGAAGGTCGTGCCGAAGTGGCGGTCGGTCAGCGTCATCGTGATGGCGCCGGCCAGCACGGGCATCACGGCGATCAGCAGGTAGGCGGTGATCAGCCAGGTCCAGCAGAACATCGGCATCTTCATCAGCGTCATGCCGGGGGCGCGCATGTTGAGGATGGTCACGATGATGTTGATCGAGCCCATGATCGAGCTCGCGCCCATGATGTGCATCGCGAAGATGCCGGCGTCCATCGACGGGCCCATCTGCAGCGTCAGCGGCGCATAGAGCGTCCAGCCCGCGGCGGGGGCGCCGCCCGGCATGAAGAAGGAGCCCACCAGCATCAGCGCGGCCGGGATCAGCAGCCAAAAGCTGAAGTTGTTCATGCGCGCGAACGCCATGTCCGGCGCGCCGATCTGCAGCGGCACCATCCAGTTCGCGAAGCCCACGAAGGCCGGCATGATCGCGCCGAACACCATGATCAGGCCGTGCATGGTGGTGAGCTGGTTGAACAGCTCGGGGTTGAACAGCTGCAGGCCCGGCTCGAACAGCTCGGCGCGGATGCCCATGGCCAGCAGGCCGCCGATCATGAGCATCGTGAAGGAGAACAGCAGGTACAGCGTGCCGATGTCCTTGTGGTTGGTCGCGTAGACCCAGCGCCGCCAGCCCGTGGGGGCGTGGTCGTGGTGGTCATCACCGTGGCCGTGCGAACCAGAATGGTCGCCTGCGGCTCCGTGGCCGTGGGGGTCGAGAACTGCGCTCATGGATGGTTACCTCTATTCCTCTGCCCGATGATCACTTGCCGCGCTGCGCCAGCACTTCCGCGGGCTGCACGATCTGGCCGGTGTGGTTGCTCCAGTGGTTCTTCGTGAAGCTGATGACGGCGGCGATGTCGGTGTCGCTCAGGGTGCCCTTCCACGACGGCATCGCGTTGCGGCCGTTGAGGACGACGTGGATCTGCTTGGTCTTGTCCGGATCGTTGACGATAGGCGAGCCGTCCAGCGGCAGGATCGGGCCGGCGCCCTTGCCGTTCGGCTGGTGGCAGGCCTGGCAGTTGGCCGTGTAGACCTTCTCGCCGCGCGCCTCGAGGTCAGGCAGCGTCCAGACCTTGGACGGGTCATCCGCCTTGGCGGCCATGATCTTCTTCTGGTCGGCGGTCCACTTGGTGAAGTCGTCCTGGCTCACGACCTTCACGTGGATGGGCATGTACGCGTGCTCCTTGCCGCACAGCTCGTAGCACTGGCCGTAGAAGTCGCCCACCTTCTCGCTGCGGAACCAGGTGTCGCGCACGAAGCCGGGGATCGCGTCCTGCTTCACGCCGAAGGCCGGCACGCCCCAGGAGTGGATCACGTCGTTGGCCGTCGTGATGATGCGGATCTTCTTGTTGACCGGCACCACCAGCGGGTTGTCGACTTCCAGCAGGTAGTTGTTCGGGACGTCGGGGCCGCGGGCGCCCTCGTTGGAAATCTCGCGGTGCGCCGGCAGCAGCGTCGACACGAAGCTCACGCCTTGCGGGTCGCCGTTGAGGTAGTCATAGCCCCACTTCCACTGGTAGCCGGTGGCCTTGATGGTGAGGTCGGCGTTGGACGTGTCCTTGGAAGCGACCAGCACCTTGGTGGCGGGCAGCGCCATGCCGATCACGATGAGGAAGGGGATGATGGTCCAGATCACTTCCACCGTCACCGACTCGTGGAAGTTGGCCGGCTTGTGGCCCACGGACTTGCGGTGCTTCCAGATGGAATAGAACATCACCGAGAACACGGCGATGAAGATCACGAGGCAGGTGACCAGCATGAACCAGTGCAGCCAGGACTGCTCCGCCGCGATGCGGGTGGCTGCCGAGGTGAGGTTCAGCTGCCGGACGCCGGGGCCGCCGGGCAGGTCCTGCACGGCGTGGGCCGTGCCGGCCAGTGCGCCCGCCAACGAAAGCAGCGCCGCGATCTTCGAAAAACTCTTCATCGTTTTCAGCCTCAAGCCTTCTATAAACCTGTCCCGCGCCGGCTCCACGGCGCTCACGCCTCGCGCAGCGCGCGGCGGAGTTCCCGCGCCAGCAGCGGCCGCAGTTCCGGCCGCACGTAGCGCCCCACGCTCACCCTCCGGCCCTGCCCCGAGACCTCGATCAGCGATCGGTCGTCTCCCGCCGGCTCCACGCGCACCCAGTCGCGATGGAATTCGGCCCGCTCCAGGCGCCCGCCGTTCTCCAGTTCCACCACCAGCCGCCGCCCGGAGAGCAGGATGTGCTCACGGTCGGCCGCATGCCGCGCGTACGCCAGGAAGGCAATCCCCACGGCCGCGAGCTCGAGCCAGGCGAACGGGAGGACCAGCACTGCCCCGTGCAGCCAGAACACGCTGCCGATTCCCAGGGTCACCACGCACAGCGAGGCATACAGCCAGCCCAACTGGGCCGGCGTCACCGAGCAGTTGCGCCCCAGGAACCAGTGAATGGCCTGGCCCTGGACGGTGGCGAAGCGGAATACGAAGTCCGACACGGGCGACGCACGTAAATCAACCGCGGATTGTAGCGGCCCCAGCCGTGCCACTTTCCGGGGCTTGGACCCTTGACGTTGCGCAAGCGAACCTGCGGGCGGCACTGGCCGCACCTATTTCCGGCCGCCGCGCAGCATGCTGCGCATGTCGGCGACGGAAACGGCGGTCTGTTCGCCCACCTTGGCCCGCGGCGTCGGCTTGAGCGCGTGCCCGTACACGATCTCGAAGCTGAGGGCCAGCTGGCCATCGGGCCCGGTGCGCAGATGCGTGTCCAGAGCTCGCAGCAGCGTCTCTTTCCAGCCCGCCCCGCGCAGGGCCGGGAAGCGCGCCGGATGCAGGTTCGCGCCGAGTTCGCGCAGTTCGGCGAGCAGACGCTCGGGCGTGGCGAACGAGAGGGCGATCCGCTCCATGTCCATGACGGGCTCCGCGAAGCCGGTGTGCACGAGCATGTCGCCCCAGTCGTGCATGTCCGTGAACTCGTGCGTCGGGGGCGGCCAGCCCAGTTCGGCGTACAGGGTGCGCAGCTCGCGCACGGTGTCCGGCCCGAGGCAGGAAAACATCAGGAAGCCGTCGACCGCCAGGCTCTGGTGCCACTGCTGCATGAGCGCCTGCGGGTCGGCAACCATGTGCAGGTGCATGTTGGACCAGAGCATCTGCACGCCGCCTTCGGGCAGCGGTCCGAAGTCCGGCTGGTCGCCCCGGGTGAGGCGCTTCCACCACGAACCCGCGAGGCACTCCTGGGCGACGGCTTCGAGGCGTGGCTGCGGTTCGACCACGTGCACGCGCGCTTGCGGATACCGGCGCACGATGCGCGCATGCGCCGCGAGCCCGCCGCGCACGGCCTCCCAGTCCGCCCAATCAGGGGGAGCGCGCTTGATCCACTCCAGCCGCTCCTCCATGCGCCGGCCCACTTCCTCGTGCAGCCACGGCGACGCCGCCGGCGCGGCCTGCGCCCAGCGGGCAGCAGCGACGGGATCGATGGTGGGCGGACGTTCAGAGGCCATGGGCAGGGCTGCGAAGTATATTGTTGAGGATGGCCGACGCCTGGCTTGCGCGCTGGATGAACGATCTTCCGAGCCGATGCGCGGTGTGCGGCGCATGGCCCGCGCGCCCGGTCTGCGAGCGCTGCGTGCAGCACTTCGGCCAGCCGCGCCACCGGTGCCGCTCGTGCGCCCTGCCCCTGCCGGACGGCGTCGATGTGTGCGGCGCCTGCGTGCGCGAGCCGCCGCCACTGGATGCCTGCTACGCAGCCGTGTCGTATTCCTACCCGTGGTCGACCTTGCTCGCCCGCTTCAAGTTCAGCGGCGAGCCGGGCTGGGCCCGGGTGCTGGCCGAGCGCATGCAGGCCGTGCCGGGCGTGCGCGAGGAGATCGCCCGCGCCGATTGGGTGCTGCCCCTGCCGCTGGCGCCGGGCCGGCTCGCCGAACGCGGATTCAACCAGGCGCTGCTGCTGGCGCGCGCCCTCGCCCGCGCGAAGGCCGATTCCGGATTGCTGCTGCGCCTGCGCGAGACCGGCTCGCAGACCGCACTCGACCGCAAGCAGCGCCGCGCGAACGTGCGGGATGCGTTCGGCGTCGAGCCGTTGCGCGCCGACGCCTTGCGTGGGAAGGCCGTGCTGCTGGTCGACGACGTCATGACCAGTGGAGCGTCGCTGCATGCGGCCGCCGAGGTCGTGCGGTACGCCGGCGCGCACCGGGTGGCCGCGGTCGTGCTCGCCCGCACGGAACAGGACTTCGCGTAGCGCGCAGCGAGAATGCCGGGATGTTCCACATCGTCCTGGTCCACCCGGAGATTCCGCCCAACACCGGCAACGTCATCCGGCTGGCCGCCAACACGGGCTGCGCGCTGCACCTGATCGAGCCGCTGGGCTTCTCGATGGAGGACAGGCAGTTGCGCCGGGCCGGGCTGGACTACCACGAGTACGCGCAAGTGCAGCGCCACGCCGACTGGGACGCCTTCCTGCGCAATGCGGCGCCGGCGCGCGAGCGCCTGTTCGCGCTCAGCACGCGAGGCGCGCGCTCCGTGCATGAGGTCGCGTTCGCACCCGGCGACTGGCTGGTGTTCGGATCCGAGACGAGTGGGCTGCCGACGCCACTGCTGGAGAGCTTCGCCGCCGAACAGCGCTTGCGCCTGCCGATGCGCGCCGGCCAGCGCAGCCTCAACCTCTCCAACGCGGTCGCGGTCACCGTGTTCGAAGCCTGGCGCCAGCAGAACTTCGCCGGCGCCGGCTCGTGAGCACGGACAGCCAGCGACACACGCAAACTTTGGTTGCACCCCGCTCAGTTTGAAAGGCCGGGCAGAGTCCTGCATCTGCGTCTAACCGGCCCGCGAGGGCAGGCCAGGCAACCCAGACTCCTTTCCTTAGCCCGCTTCGTGCGGGCTTCTTTTTGGGATCTTCGCGGGTTCGGGGAGTGTTCTTGGTGCGTTCCCTGGCCAGACGGGGCACAGTGTTGCGGCCAGCCCGTAGGCTGGTGGTGAGCCGCAGGCGAACCCCAGCTCGCTGCGCTACGCTGGAACGCTGGGGTTCGCGGTGCTCACCGCCAGCCTACGAGTACGGAAGGGCCGGGAGTCGTCCCCGCAGGGGCCCGACTGCTCATCGTCGCGGCAGGCGGCGTGCGGTGCAGGCCCGCATCAGGGGCATCGCCTGGAAGCCGGTCCGGGCGGCGGAGCGCGGCTCGAGAGCGCAGCGTCGAGCCGCGCGTACGTTTCATGCTGACGCGGCACTTGTCCGAGCAGAGAGTTTGACCGCGCGCGGGCAAACTCTCTGCGAGTTGTGCCGCGCGACGCCGCCCGGACCGGCTTCCAGGGGAGTCGGCGCGCGCAGCCGCCGACCGATGCCCAGCGGGCCTGCACCGCACGCCGCCTGCCGCGACGCCCCCGCACTCCGGAGAGTCAACGAGTTCGTGCCCTCGCGCATCGGCAAGCACCAATTTCCTCGCGCGTGGCGCGCACCCGTAACCGGATACAGCGCCTCAGGCGTAGCGGCGGGTGAGCGATTCGGCGATGCACACCGGCTTGTCGCTGCCTTCCCGTTCCACGGTGACGCTCCAGGTCATCTGGTAGCCGTTGTCGGGGATGGGCTCGCAGGCGAGCAGGCTCATGCGCGCCCGCAAGCGGCTGCCCACCGGCACCGGCGCCGTGAAGCGGACCCGGTTCAGGCCGTAGTTCACGCCCATGCGGGTATCGAGCACTTCCAGCGCGGATTCGAAGAACTTCGGCAGCAGCGACAGGGTGAGGAAGCCGTGCGCGATTGGTGCGCCGAACGGGCCTCGCTGCGCGCGCTCGACATCGACATGGATCCACTGGTGGTCCCCGGTCGCTTCGGCGAACAGGTTCACCTGCTGCTGCGTGACGGTGATCCAGTCGCTGACCGCGACCTCCTGGCCCACAAGCGCCGCCAGGTCCGCGAGTTTCTCGAAGGTTCTCATGCCGCGCAATGTAGCGCGGCGGGCGCTGCGCCGGCGTCGCTCAGTGGACTACCCTCCACGCTGCGCGTTGTGGGATTCGCCTTGGCAGCGGCGCGACGGCTCAGGCGTCCAGCCAGCGCTGGATGCCCTGCCACTGCTCCAGGTCGCGCTCGACCTTCGTGGGCGCGAGGTCCGACAGCGTCAGTCCGCGCGCGGCCAGGTACACGTAGTTCTGCGTGGGACGCAGGAAGCCCAGCACCGGCAGGCCGAGCGCGTGCGTGAACTCCTGGAGCTTGTCCGCGGCGATGGTGCGCTGGTCCACGCGCGTGCCGACGATGCCCACCTGCATGCGGCCGGCCTTGCGGTGCTGGGCCAGTTCGTCCAGGAAGGCGCGGGTCGCGTACATGTCGAAGATGCTGGGCGACAGCGGCACCACCACCTTGTCGGCGGTGCGCAGGACTTCTTCCATCCACTTGCCGTGCAGGCCGGCCGGGGTGTCCAGCACGACGTGCGTCGTGCCCTTGGGCGGCTTGGCGATCTGGCCCTTGCTCAGCTCCCAGCTTGCGATGGGCCGCGCCTCCGCGGGGCGCAGCCGCAGCCACAGCAGCGAGGACTGCTGGCGGTCCGCATCGCCCAGCATGACCTGGTGGCCCTGGCTGGCGAAATAGCCAGCGATGTTGGTGGCGACCGTCGTCTTGCCCACCCCGCCCTTCGGATTCGCAACCACCACGACCGGCATGTCGGTGCTCCTGTGCGCGGCACTCGCCGCCCTGGCCTATTGTTACAGGCCACGGATGAGTCGGCAAACCGGACGTGCAGGGGCCGTGCCGCCGGCCCCCGGAGCGGCACTCGCTCAGCCGACGCGCTTCTTCAGGGTCTGGATGGACACGAGCAGGTCGCCGACGAACTTGGCGGTCGCTTCGTCGGTGAGGTTGCCTGCGGCATCGAACTTGCCGGCGCAGTTGGAGATGAACACCTCCGGCTTGTTGACGGTGAAGGCATTCATGAACACCAGCACCTTGCGCAGGTCGTATTGGACGCGGGCCGTGCCCACCGGGCCCGGGCTCGCGCCCATGATGCCGACCACCTTGCCGTCGAAGGGCGGCTCCGGCGGACGGGACATCCAGTCGAGCGTGTTCTTCAGCACGCCGGGGATCGAGAAGTTGTATTCCGGCGTGACCAGCAGCACCGCATCCGCAGCACGGATCTGCGCCTTCAGCGCCGCGACCTCGGGCGGCTCGCCAGCGGCGCGCACGTCATCGTTGTACAGGGGGATGCGGCTGATGTCCGCGATCTCGATGGTCATGCCCTGCGGCGCCAGTTTCTGCGCCGCCCGCAAGGCCATGGAGTTGTAGGAGCCCTTGCGCAGGCTGCCGGAGATGCCGAGAACTTTCATGTCGATCTTCTGGGTGGTCTTGGAAGGAGGGGCATCATCGCCGATCAGCGCTCCAGCGCTGCACCGGCGAGCCAGCGTTCGCCGCGCCGGTACAACTCCTGCACGACGGGCCCCTTCAGCATCGGCATGTCCATCTTGACCCGGTAGCCGATGCGCGTCTGGATGTAGGCGAGGTGGCGATAGCCCTCGGGCATGCTCGCGAGCAACTGGTCATCGAGCTTCAGCTGCGCGCTCGGGTCCACCGGATCGAGGCGGTCCTTCTCGTAGATCGGCTGGCGGTGCAGCACCTTCCACGCGCCTTCGTGCCGGGTGACGAAGTCGTAGAAGCGGCCGGTGCACACCACGTCGCACAGCACGGGGCCGTCCACGCCTTCCACCATGCCGCGCTGCGAGATGGTCATCTTGGTCTGCGCGATGGCGCGGTCGCCGCGCACCTCGATGGCGGAGCCGCCCAGGAAGTGCAGGATGCTCACGCCCTTGTCCCAGCCCTCCTGCGTGACGCGGATGAAATCGCGAAACGGGCCCTGGAACCAGGTCGCCATCATCACGCCGTCGGGATGCCACACGGTGGCGAAGCGCTCCCAGTCGCCGGCATCGCGCCACACGGCCCAGCGTTCCACCAGCTCGCGGATCAGGAGCTTGTCCTTCAGTTCGTTGTCCATGCGTGTCCTCGCTTCGACGGAACTCTAACCGCGGGCCAGGTGGGCAGGAATCCGGGCCGGGGCAAATGAGTTTTCCGCGCGCTGCAAGACTAGTGCGTCTCCAGCCCGAGGTACGCCTTGCGGATCTCGGGCCGGTCCATCAGCTCGCTCGCGAGCCCTTCGGCCACGATGCGCCCCTCTTCCATCACATAGGCGCGGCGGGCGATCTCCATCGCCATGACCACGTTCTGTTCGACCAGCAGCACGGAGGTTCCGCCTGCGTTGATGTCGCGGATGGCCTGGAACATGGCCAGCACCACTGCGGGCGCGAGCCCCAGCGACGGTTCGTCCAGCAGCAGCAGGCGCGGCAGGCTCATGAGCGCGCGGCCGATCGCCACCATCTGCTGCTGGCCGCCGGACAGCGCGCCCGCCGGTGCGTCCAGCTTCTGCTCCAGGGCCGGAAAGAGCGCGAGCACCCGCTGCAGCGACGCGGCGCGGCTGCGGCGCGCACGCGGCAGGTAGCTGCCCAGCTCCAGGTTGTCGCGCACGCTCATCCCGGTGAACAGCCGTCGCCCCTCCGGCACGATGGCCACTCCGGCGGCGCAGAAGCGATGGCCCGGCAGGCGCGTGATGTCCTCGCCGGCCAGGCGCAACTGCCCGGCCCGTGCGCGGTGCATGCCGGCGATGACGTTGATCAGCGTGCTCTTGCCCGCGCCATTGGGCCCGACCACGCACACCAGCTCGCCGTCGCCGACCGTGAGCGAGATGTCCCACAGCGCCGGCGCCGCGCCATAGGCCGCCTGCAGTTGCGCGACTTCAAGCATGGGCCGCCTTGCCCAGGTAGGCGCTCACGACCTGCGCATCGCGCATCACCTCGTTGGCCTGGCCCTGCGCGATCAGCTTGCCGTGGTGCAGGACGACGATGCGGTCGGTGAGCGCCATCACGGCGCGCATGACGTGTTCGACGAACACGATGGTGGCGCCCTGGTCGCGGATGCGGCGGATCAGCTCGATGGCTTCCTCGATCTCGCCGGGCGTGAGGCCCGAGAGCACTTCGTCCAGCAACACGAGGCGCGGCCGCGCAGCCAGCGCCCGCGCGAGCTCCAGGAACTTGCGCTGGTGCAGGTTCAGGTCTTCGGGCAGCGCCTGCGCGCGCGCCTGCAGGCCGGTGAACTCCAGCCACTTCCACGCTTCGCGCTGCGCCGCCTTCTCGTCCAGGCGGGCGCAGCCGAACATCGCCACCAGGGACACGTTCTGCAGCACCGTCATGTGCGCGAACGGCCGCGGGATCTGGTAGGTGCGCGCGATGCCCGCGTGCGCCATGCGGTGCGCCGGCACGCCCGTGAGGTCCTGGCCGTCGAACACGATGCGCCCCGCGCTCAGCGGGTAATGCCCGCTCACCACGTTGATGAAGGTGGACTTGCCCGAGCCGTTCGGCCCCAGCAGGCCCAGGATCTCGCCTTGCCGCACCTGCACGTCCACGCCATCGAGCGCCTGCACGCCGCTGAAGGCTTTCGAGAGCCCGCGCACTTCCAGCAGCGGCGCGGCGGTCGGATGCGGTCGCACGGCAGCGATGGCCGGCGCGTGCGGTGCGGGTTGCGCCGGCGCGGCCGCGGCTGCAGCGCGCGCACGCGCGGCCCGCCGCTTCAGGTACTGCCCCAGGATGCCTTCGGGCAGGAACAGGATCACCAGCACGAGGATCACGCCCACTGCCGCGCGGCCGGCGATGGCATGGTCGCCCGCGGTGAAGAAGTACAGCAGCCCGGTGATCGCCGTGGCGCCGATCGCGGGGCCGAGCCAGTGGCGCGTGCCGCCCAGCACGCTCATGAGCACCACGGTCAGCGGCACGGTGATGTTGAAGGTCTCGCCCGAGGTGACGTAGGAGACGAACAGCGCCTGGATGCCGCCGGCCAGTCCCGCGAGCGCGCAGGACAGCGCGAAGGCGGCGAGCTTGTAGCGGAAGGTCGGCACGCCCATGACCTCGGCCACGTCCTCGTCGTCGTGGATGGCAAACAGTCCCGTGCCGAGACGGGACACCTGCACCCGCCAGGCGACCAGCAGGCTTGCCACCGCGACGCCCAGCATCATGAGGAACAGGGAGGACGACGGCGAGGGGCCGAGCTGCGGCACCGCCACCGAGTTCAGGTAGATGCCGGGGCCGCCGTCGATGGGCGTGTTGAGGATGATGGTCGCGACGACGAAGGTGACCGCCAGCGTGAGCAGCGCGAACAGTTCGCCGCGCACCGCCTTCACGCGGAACACCACGAAGCCGATGGCCAGCCCCAGCAAGGCGGGCACCAGTGCGGCGAACGGCAGCGTGGCGAGCAAGGGCCAGTCCAGCTTGCCTGCGAGCACCGCCGTCGTGTACATGCCGACGCCGTAGAACGCGCCGTGCCCGAAGGAGAAGTAGCCCGAGTAGCCGGACAGGATGTTCCACGAGACCGCCAGCACGATCCAGTGGCACACCAGGTACAGGATGGATTCGTAGAACGCGGGAACGTGCAGCCAGGGCACGAGGGCCAGCAGCACGCCCGCGCCGACGATGGACAGCACGCTGCGGTTCATCGCCTCAGGCCCTTTCCGGCCGGAACAGCAGCATCAGGATCAGCAGCGAGAAGGACACGATGGGCGCCCACGAAGGCGACGCCACCGCCATCGTGATGGCCTCGCTCACGCCGATGACCACACCCGCCGCGAGCGGACCCAGCGGGCTGCCCAGGCCACCCAGCATCACCGCCGCGAACACCACGCCGACCCAGGCGAAGATCTGCGACGGTGTCAGCGTGAAGGTGAGCGCCAGGCACACGCCGGCCACGCCGGCGAGCGCCGCGCAGCCGCCCGCCAGCACGAGCCCGAGGCGCTGCGCGTCGATGCCGAAGGCCGATGCGATCGGCCCGTCCTCCGCCATCGCACGCATCGCCTTGCCGAGATCCGTGTAGCGCATCGCGGCCCACACCGCGAGCGCGATCGACAGCGAGAGCACGAAGGTCAGCAGCTCCGGGATCGGCACGTACAGCGGGCCCACGGTGAACTTCAGGTCGTTGTAGTGCGATTCGAGTCGCCGGTAGTCCGCGGTCCAGATGCCCTGGATCGCACTCTCGATGACCACGGTGATGCCGAAGGTGACCAGCAGCGAATTGAACGGCGTGATGGCGAAGCGCGAGAGCACCCACTGCATTCCCACGCCCACCGCGAAAAACAGCGGCGGCACGATGACGAGCGCCAGCAGCGGGTCCACGTGCCAGCTGGCCGCCATCTGGTAACTGAGGTAGCCGGCCAGGAACACCAGGCCGAAGTGCGCCAGGTTGATCTGCCGCAGCAGCCCCCAGGTAAGGCCCAGCCCGAGGCCGATCAGCCCGTACAGCGCACCAATGAAGATGCCGGACAGGATGGATTGCAGCAGCAGGTGCCAGCTGGGCAGGGTCATCGCGCGGCGGCGTCAGGGCATCTGCAGGGTGGCCCCCGGCGCCGCGAAGGACGTGGGCCACACCACCTTCCAGGTGCCGCCCTGCACCTGCTTGATCTTCATCAGGTCGTCGCCGTAGTTGCCCGGGCCGTCGAAACGCAGGCGCCCCTCGATCGTGTCGACCTTGTTCTTGCGCAGCCAGTCGGCGATCTTCCGGTCGTCCAGGCTGTTGGTCGCGCGCACGCCCGCCTCGAGGATCTGCCAGGCCGTGTACGAGGCCGCGGCCTGCACCTCCACGTGCGTGTCGGGCAGGTTGGCCGCGGCGGCGCGCTCGTTGAAGACCCGCACGAAGTTGGCGGCGACGCCGGAGTTGGTGAAGGGCGGATGCTCCTCGAAGATGGTGAGGGCGAGCGCCTTGTCGCCGTCGGCGCTCTTGGTCATCGGCCCCGGCGCCGGATAGATGTGGAAGTGCAGCGGCGGCGTGTAGTCGATCTTCTTCATCGCGTCGAGCAGCTGGTTGCCTTCGAGGCCGATGTCGCCGATCCACACCAGGTCCGCATTGGCGTCCTTCACGCGGGCGGCAATGGGACCGAAGTCGCGGTTGCCGAATTCCCACTCGAGATACAGCACCTCCTTCAGGCCGCGCTGCTTCGCCACCTCCCGGCCGCCCACGGACATGAAGTGCACCGAGGGGAACTTGCTCGTGACGATGGCGATGGTCTTGGGCGGCTTGCGCGACTGGGCGAGCATGTCGAACAAGGTGTTGGGCACGGTCTTCTCGGGCGTCGGCCCCAGCGCCCAGGCCGGGAACTGCATGTCGTACTTGGCCAGCGAGGGAATGCCGAACGTGTGGTGCACCAGCACCTTGTTGTAGCGCTGCGCGACCCCCATCGCGGAGAGGATCGCGCCGGTCGCATACGGCCCCATCAGCAGGTCGACCTTGTCGCTCGTGACCAGCTGCTCGTACAGCGTGCGGGCGACGTCCGGCTTGGACTGGTCGTCCTTGACGATCCACTGCACGGGCCGCCCCAGCAGGCCACCCCGCTGGTTCAACTGCTCGACGTAGATCTCGCCCACCAGCTTGTGCGTGAGCGCCGTGGCCGACAGCGGGCCGGTGAGCGCGAGCGTGCTGCCGATGCGGATCGGCTGGCCAGCTGGCGCCTGCGCCAGCACGGGGGCGGCCAGCGAGGCGCCGGCGGCGGCGAGGATGCGACGGCGAGAGAAGGTCATGTCAGGTCTCCTGGTTCTAGGTGGGACTGCATCAACGCGATCGCGGGGGCTGCGGCGCGCGGCTTCCAGCCGCGCGCCAGTTCCTCGTTGTGTTCGCCGAGCAGCGGCGGCGCCGTCACTTCCAGCGGCCGCTCGCCGTCGAAGGACACCGGCGAGCGCACGGTGCGGAAGGTGCCGACCACGGGGTGCTCCGTCTCGACGAACAGCTGCAGGTGCTTCGCCTGGGGATCGTCCGGAACTTCCTCGGTCGTGTACATAGGGGAATGCGGCACGTCCCTGGCCTCCAGCCGGCGACACCATTCGGCACGCTCCTGCCCGAGGAAGATGGGACGCAGCACCTCGATCAGCTCCTCCTGGTGGTCGATGCGGCCTTGCCGGCTGGCGAAGCGCGGGTCCCGGAAGATGTCGGGACGCTCCATCGCGTCGGCCAGGCCCTGCCAGAACTTCTCGGGCGAGGACATGTGCAGCGCGATCCACAGGCCGTCCCGGCACTCCAGCACATACGACTGCGAGACGCTCGGCCGGCTGAACGGACCCATCACCTCATTCGCCGAGAACAGGTGCTGGAACGCATCGAGGTTGAAGTGCGTCATGGCCTCGAACATCGACAGTTCCACTTTGCGCGCCGTGCCCCGCTTCTCGCGCTCGTAGAGCGCACCGAGGATGCCGTACGCGGCGTAGAAGCCCGTGACGAGGTCGGCGATCGCGGGACCGGTGACGCGCGGGTTGCCGGGGTTCACCAGCAGGCCCAGGAAGCCCGACGCTGCCTGCGCCACGCTGTCGTAGGCCGGCCGCTGCGCCGCCGGGCCGGTGGCGCCGAAGCCGCTGATGGCGCAGTAGATCAGGCGCGGGTTCAGCGCGTGCAGGCGGTCGAAGCCGGCGCCGATCTGCTCCGCGAACGCGGGACGGAAGTTCTGGATGTAGACGTCGGCGTCCTTCACCAGCGCATCGAACTTCGCCAGGTCGGCCGGCTGCTTCGTGTTCAGCGTGACGCTGCGCTTGTTGCGGTTGACGGTCTGGTAGTGCGGCGAGTACAGGCCGCCCTTGAACGCGCGAAAGGGATCTCCCGTTCCCGGCAGTTCCACCTTCACCACGTCGGCGCCCAGGTCCGCCAGCAGCATGGACGCGGCGGGGCCGGTGATGAAGGTGCCGTGCTCCAGCACGCGGACGCCGTCCAGGACCTTGATCACGCCTTTTGCTCCGGCTGGGCGCCCGTGTACTCGAACTCGCGCGTGGCCTGGTAGGACAGTGCGAAGCCGATCGGGTCGTTCAGTTCCTCGGTGAGGTGCGCGATGAGGCTCGCGGTGCGCGCGAGCATCGGCACGCCTTTCAGCGCGGCGACCGGGAAGCCCACGCCCAGCAGCACCGCGGGGATCGCGCCGGACACGTTCAGCTTGAGGTCCTTGCCGACCACCTCGGGGATGACCTGCTCCACCACCTTGGCGATCTCGACGAAGCGCTGGCCGCCGCCCGCCTTGCGGGAGACGGCGAAGAGCGCGTCGACGCGCGGATCGCGCCGCTTGTGTTCGGGATGGCCGTAGCCGGCGATGGCCTGCTTGCGTTCGCGGCGCGCTGCGACGACGGCGCGTGCGGCCGCGGCGATGTCACCGTCGCGCCGCTGCGCTTCCTCGTCGATCTCCACGTACAGCCGGCCCGCGGTTTCCGATGCGCCCAGGATCACCGAGCCCGATCCCAGGATGCCCGCGGCGACGGCGCCCTGCATCGCGTCGGGGGCCGCGGCGAGCGTCATGCGCGCGGCCTGCACGCTGGGCACGAGCCCGTGCTCCGCGATCGCGACCAGCGTCGCGTTGAGCACCGCGCTGGCCGCCGCATCCGGCCGCTGGCCAGTGAGCAGCAGGAAGAAGTAGTCGCCGAAATTGACCTGCCCGATCAGGTCGCGGGCGAGGTCGTTGCCCCGCACGACGATGGTGTCCTCGTTGGACGTGCAGATGCCCGAGCGGGGCAGCGTGGCCTTGCCGATCTTCAATTCAGTCTCCCGGTTGCTGGGGGATGCTGGGGTTCGCTGCGCTCACCGCCAGCCTACGAGGGTCAGCGGACTTGGCGGAGTGCGTACGCTGGCGGTGAGCGAAAGCGAACCCCAGCGCGTTGCCAAGCTCACCCCGCCTTCGGCACCAGGCGGAAGTCGTACTTCGCGGTGTAGAAAGGCTTGTCCATCGTGCGCCCGTCCGGCGCCTTGCCGGGCGGGTGCTTGGGAAAGTCCACCACCAGGCTGTTGCGCACGCCGAAGACTGCGTCCGAGTCGAGGTAAGGGCTGTCCTTGACGAAGATGTGCGTCACGAGCTTCTGGTGGCCCGGCGCCTCCAGCATCATGTGCATGTGCCCGGGCCGGTTCAGGTGCCGCCCCATC
This sequence comes from Ramlibacter ginsenosidimutans, assembly GCF_016654015.1. Lineage (GTDB taxonomy): Bacteria > Pseudomonadota > Gammaproteobacteria > Burkholderiales > Burkholderiaceae_C > Ramlibacter > Ramlibacter ginsenosidimutans. Next base: position 678,699 of record NZ_JAEPWM010000001.1, read on the forward strand.
TTGTCCAGCATGCGGCCGACGGGCCCGTCGCCCGGCACCGGGTAGTAGGTCGGCTTGATGGACCAGAAGCGGTAATTGCCTTCCTTGTCCGTGCGGAACTGCGCCCGCAGGCTCATCTCGTGGCCCTTCTGCATGTCGTACAGGCCGCCCTCGTCGCCGGACCATACGTCCAGCACGCAGTCGGCCACCGCTTTTCCGAAGGTGTCCGTCACGCGCCCGTGGTACAGCGTGGGCTCGCCGAAGCCTTCGCCGATGTCGGCGCCCAGCTCCTTCTTCGGCGCGCCGGGCCAGAAGAACGGACCTTGCACGGTCGCTTCGGTCGGTCTCTCGCCCGGCCGGTCCGCCAGCGCCCGGGCGCCGCGAGCCTGGTCCAGCGCGACCACCAGCATCGAGATGCCGAGCGTGTCCGACAGCAGGATGAACTCCTGGCGCTTCTCGTCGCACTTCTTCCCGGTCTCGGTGAGGAACTGGATGCCGGCCATCCACTCTTCGGGCGTGAGGTCCACCTCGCGCATGAAGGCGTGGGCGTGCTTCACGAGTGCGCTCATGACCTGCTTGAAGCGCGCGTCCTTGCACTCGCCCATGCGTTCGATCACGGCCTGCGCGAAATCGGTGACTTCCAGTTGCGCCATGCTTGCTCCTTGGTGACGGGCGCAGTCTAGGAGCCGTCCGGCCGGGTTGGAAAGTGATGAATTTCCACGGTTATGATCGATGCCATCGATCGCAATCCGGGCGGACCCTATGGAACTGCGCCACCTGCGCTACTTCGACGCCGTCGCCGAAACGCTGAACTTCACGCGGGCCGCCGAACGACTGCACGTCACGCAGTCCACGCTGTCGCACCAGATCAAGCAGCTGGAAGAGGAACTGGGTGCGGCGCTGTTCGACCGCGGCGGCAAGCATGTACGGATGACCGAGGCGGGCGAGATCCTGCGCAGCCACATGACGCCCGCGCTGGAGCAGATCGACCTCGGCCTGCAGGCCTTGCGCACGCCCGCCGTGGCGATCACGGGCAGCATCCGCCTGGGCACCACGCCCAGCTTCAACACGCGCATGGTCCCGCAGTGCGTGGCGACGCTACTCAACCAGTATCCCGGCATGGCCGTCACCGTGGAGGAACTCGCGGCGGGGCAGATCCTCAAGCGGCTGCGCTCGGGCCACCTGGACATCGCGGTGTCGTACCCGCCCGGCGACGGCGGCGACCTCTGGTTCGAGCCCCTCTACAACGAGGAGCTGCGCCTGGTGGTCGGCATCCACCATCCGCTGGCGAAGCGCCGCCGCGTGCGCATGGTGGAACTGCACGGCGTGCGCATGGCGCTGCTGCATCCGCAGTTCCTCACGCGCAAGCTGCTCGACGACTGCTTCCACCAGGCCGGCGCGAAGCCCATCGTGGTGGCGCAGATGAATTCCGTCGCGCCCATGATCGCGCTGATCCGGCAGACCGATCTCGCCGGGATCATCACCGAGACGGCGGTGGCGCCGTCGGCGGACCTGCGCGTGATCCCGCTGGAAGACCCGACCCCGATCCGCACGCCCGGCCTGCTGTGGCCGAAGGGCGCGACGCGTTCGCCGGTGCTGAAGCACTTCGCCGAGATCATCCGCCGCGCGGCGGGGACCGGCGCCTGAACGGCCCGCGCCGGGCCGTCCGCACCATGTCCTTTCGCGAAGCCGAACTCGCCGCCCTCGCCGCGCGCATGGGCGAACAGCTGCTGCGGCAGCGGCTCGCGCGCGAACGCGACGCCCACCTCGCACCCGCGCTTCCGGTGGGCGAGGTGCTGGCCGCGCACCACCTGCGCGGCTCCGGCCGCGCCATCCACCTGGTCCTCACGCTGTGCGGGCTGCGCGGCGTCGGCCGGCGCAACGCGCATGCGATCGAGCTGCGCCAGCATGCGCTGAAGCTGCCGCGGCTACCCGCTGCCTTCGAAGGATTCACGCTGCTGCACCTGAGCGACCTGCACATCGACGCGGGCGAGCGCTACCTGCAGGCCCTCGTGGAACGCGTGCAGGGCGTCTCCTGCGACGCCTGCGTGCTCACGGGCGACTTCCGCTTCGGCACGCGCGGATCCTCGGCCCCGGCCATCGCCGCCCTCGCCCGCCTGCTGCCCGCGCTGCCCGCGACCACCTTCGCGGTGCTGGGCAACCACGACGACCTCGCCCTGGGACTCGGCCTCGAAGCGCTGGGCGTACGGGTCCTGATGAACGAGGCCGAGGCGCTGCAGCGCGGCGGAGAAAGCATGCACATCGCCGGCATCGACGACGCGCACTACTTCCGCACGCACGACCTCGCGCGCGCCCGGGCGGGCGTGCCGCCCGATGGCTGCGCCCTGCTGCTGTCGCACACGCCGCAGCCGTATCGCGAGGCGGCGGCGCACGGTTTCGCGGGCATGCTGTGCGGCCACACGCACGGCGGCCAGATCTGCCTGCCGGGAGGCATTCCCCTGCTGACGGAGGCCCGGGCGCCACGCCGGCTCGCGCGCGGCAGCTGGCGCTTCGGCACGATGGCCGGCTACACGTCGGTGGGTTGCGGTTGCTCGATCGTGGACGCGCGCTTCTTCTGCCCGCCCGAGGTCACTGTGCACACGCTGCAGCGGGCCTGAGCGGCCACACGCGCCAAGCCTCAGCCGTGAGCCGCGGTGCGCGCGGCGCAGTCGTTGAAATGCCGCACCAGTTCCAGGAAGGCACCGCGCGTGTGCACCACGCCGTCCAGCACCACCACCGCGTTGGCGCGCTGGAGGGCGCGATTGCGGAAGCGGCGCAGGGCCGAGGGGAACTCCGACGGCGCCACTCGCTCGGACGCGACCACCTCGCCATACGGCGTGGCCAGGCTGATGGTGCGCGTGCCGGGCGCGTCGGGTTCGTCGTGCTGCAGGTCCATGCACGCACTTTGCTCCGCTCGCGCGCCACGCAGGGTAGGACCGGCCGGGAATTCTTGCAGGACACCTGCCTACGCCCGGTCGGGCTGGGTCACTGGCTGAGTTTCACCTGTAGGTCACGGCCACCTGCGCGGTCGCGGCAAGGGATCCGCCCGCATGCGTCGGCCGCCCGAGGCCGCCAGGCCGCCCCGCGTCGCGTGCTTGAGCCGCAGCCCCATCAGGCCGTGTCGCGGCCCTGTTTTTCGAGGCTGGCGGATTTCTTCAGGCCGCGCACGTTCATGGCCGCGAGGATCAGTTGCAGCGTGATGAGTGCATAGGCCTGCGTGTGCCAGCCCCAGGCCACCCACAGGGCGTTGCTGGCCATGAAGACCCAGAAGCCGATCTTGCGCCGGTCGGCGTGCGCGGACGCGACCAGCCACGCGGCGAGCACGCTGGCCACCATGGCGGGCCACTGAAGGAGGTCGAGGAGGTTGTCCATGCGGCGCTCAGTGGACCAGGCCCATGGCGCGCGTGATCTTCTCGCCCGAAGCGCACAGCCGGGCCAAGTCCGCCGACAGGTCGCCGGCCAGCAGCCGGCCCGCGCGCTTGCGCCAGCGACCGGCCACCATGACGCTGTCGATGTTGGCCAGCGAGGTCTGGAACACGACGCTGCTCACCGCGTCGTGCACCGGCTGCATGTTGAGGTCGCTGGCGCGGATGACGACCAGGTCGGCCTGCTTGCCCGGCGCCAGCGTGCCGATGCGATCGAGCTGCTGCAGCATGCGCGCGCCCTCCACCGTCACCCAGGACAGCGCTTCGCGCGCGGTGATCGTGGAGGTCGGCGGGATCGTGCCGTGCGTCTCGCGGTAAGCGACGTTGTCCAGGCTGCGCTGCATGCCGAGCGCGACCCGCGCCTGCGTGAGCATGTCGCCCGAGAGGACGCTCTCGAGGTCGACGCCGAGCGAAGGCGCACGGCCGAAGCGCCGCAGCCGGCCGGTGATCGGATGGCCGTGGCCTTGCGACATCTCGCTCTCCGCTGCCGCGGAAAAACTCATGCCGAGTTCGCAGAAGCGTTGCAGCTGCCCGTCCGAAAGCGCGTGGCCATGCACGATGTTGATGTTGGGTCCGAGCAGGCCCGCGGCCTCCAGCCGCTCCCAGCCGTCCGGCGTGCGGGCCACGCCGCCGCCCTGGTGCAGCGAGGCGATCAGTCCCAGCTCGCGCGCCATCCGGAAGTCCTGCATCGCGACCTCCAGCGTGGCGTAGTGCGGCCCGAGCACCGCGGCCTGGATCGACAGCAGCGACTGCCCCTGATGCGCCTTCAGCAGGCGCTCGATCTCCGCGCGCGGATGCGGCACCTCCCAGAACGGAACCTGCCCCGGCTTGGGATCGGGCTTGGGCGTGCCGTGGAAGAAGGCCGCGCGAATGCCGGTGGACAGCAGGCCCTCGATCGCCGCGTCGTTGTGCGCAGGCGTGGGATTGTTGTGGCACCAGTCGGCCAGCGTGGTCGTGCCGCAATTGAGCTGGTTCAACGCGCCCATGCGCGTGGCGATGAACAGGTCGTCCGGCTGGAAGGCCGTGGCAAGCCCCGCATGCATCTTCTGGAAGTACTCCAGCAGCGTCCAGTTCGCGGCCACGCCGCGCAGCGCCGTCTGCCAGGTGTGCATGTGCGCATTGACCAGGCCGGGGATGACGATGCAGCCGCTGGCGTCGACCACATCGGCGTCGCCGGCTTCGATGCGGGGCGCGATCGCAGCGATGCGCTCGCCCTGGACCAGCAGGTCGCCTTGCGGCAGCTCGCCTTGCTGGTCCATCGTGACGATGGTCGCGCCGCGCAGGAGGGTGTTGGGCATGGAATCTCCAGGATCGGGCCAGGCGCACTGCGCACCCGGCACCGCTTCATTCGCTGACGGTGTAGTCCACCTGGTGGCGATGCGTGCGCATGGCGCCGAGTTCCTGCTTCACGCGCAGGTGCTCGGGATGGGTGGCGTAGGCATCGAGCGCCGCCTGGGAACTGAAGTCGCTGACCAGCACCACGTCGCACGCATAGTCCACGCCGCTGCTGTCCACCCCGATCTCCAGGTGCAGCAGGCCGGGAATGCGACCGCGCAGGCCGAGGAAACTCGCCTTGAGCTGCTCGATGTTGGCCAGCTTCTCGTCGCGGGTCGCCCCGCGCACGTTCCACATGACGACGTGGCGGATCAAGCCGCGGCCTCCATCTTGCGCGGCAGCACGAAGTCGTACTCGACGAGGTAGCTGCCGTCCGGCTGCTTCACCCAGTCGGCGATCAGCGACTGGCGCACGCCGAACACGGCATCGGAGTCCAGGTACGGGTCGCCATTGCGGAACACGTGGGTGATCAGCCGCTCGTAGCCCGGCGCCGTGATCATGAAATGCAGGTGCGCCGGCCGCCAGGGATGGCGTTTGGTCGCGCGCAGCATCTCGCCGACCGGGCCGTCATCCGGGATCGGGTAGGCCTCCGCGAGGATGGAGCGGAAGTGGTACTGCCCCTTGCCGTTGGCGTGCAGCACGCCGCGCGCCTGGTGCGCATCCAGCCCCTCGCGCTGCACGTCGTACTTGCCTTCGGCGTCCGCCTGCCACACCTGGATCTCGGCGCCGGGAACCGGCTCGCCGTCCAGCCCGCGCACCGTTCCGCGCACCAGGCAGGGAACGCCAGGCGCGCCGTTGGCGACGTCCTCGCCGAGGTCGAAGCTGGGCGCGTCTTCCACGAAGAAGGGACCGAACACGGTGGCTTCGGTGCAGCCGGCGGGCTTGTCGTTGTTCATCGCCACGGTGAGCATCGACAGGCCCAGCGTATCGGACAGCAGGATGAACTCCTGGCGCTGGTCGTCCGTGATGTGGCCCACTCGCGTGAGGAAATCGATGCCGCGGAACCATTCCGCCTCGGTGAGCTTCACCTCGCGCGCGAAGGCGTGCAGGTGCTGCACCAGGCTGGTCATGATCTCCTTCAGGCGCGGGTCCGGCGTGTCGGCGAATCGCGCGATGACGGCCTGGGTGATGTTGTCCTGGGTGAGGTTGCGCATGGGAGTCTCCTGGCGCGACTCTAGGGCCCGGCCATAATTTGCGAAAGCGCCGCGCGGCAAATGAGTTTTCCGCGGCGCGCAAGAAACAGGAGGCGACGCCTTGGACCGCTGGACGGAGATGGCCTTGTTCGTGCAGGTGGCCGAGACCGGCAGCCTCAGCCGCGCGGCCGAGGAGCTGGGCCTGTCCAACGCGGCGGCCAGCCGGCACCTGTCCGCGCTGGAGGAGCGCCTGGGAGCCCGCCTGGTGGAGCGCAACACGCGGCGCCTGTACCTCACCGAGCCGGGGCAGGAGTTCCTGCGACGCAGCAAGTCCATCCTCGCCGAGCTGCAGGAAGCGGAGTCCGCCGTCAATGCGTCCACGGTGAATCCGACGGGAACGCTGCGCGTCACCGCCTCGCTGTCGTTTTCCATGCAGCACATCGCGCCGCTGCTGCCGGAGTACACCCGCCGCTATCCCAACGTGACCGTGCAGGTGGAGGCTGCCAACCGCTACCTCGACCTGATCGACAACAACATCGACGTGGCGATCCGCACGCGCGAGTTCGAGCCCGATTCCAACATCACGATCCGGCGCCTCGCCGAAACGCGCCGCATCCTGGCCGCGTCGCCCGGCTACCTCTCGCGCGCCGGAACGCCGCGCGACCTGAAGGAGCTCGCGAAGCACGCGCTGCTGGTCTACACGTACGCCAACAATCCGCACGAGCTGCGCTTCACGCGCGACGGCGAGACCAGCACCGTCTCGATCAAGGGCGTGCTGGAGTCCAACGATGGCCAGGTGCTGCGCGCCGCTGCGCTGGAAGGCCTGGGCATCCTCGTGCAGCCCACCTACATCCTCTACGACGACATCGTGGCCGGCCGGCTGGTGCCGGTGCTGGATGCGTGGGACCTGCCGCGCCTGACCGTCAACCTCGCCTACCCCAGCCGCAAGCACCTCACCGCCAAGGTGCGGACCTTCATCGATTTCATGGCCGAACACTTCGACCGCATGGAGTACGAACGCAAGTGGACGACACGCTTCGGGTTCTGAACACGGACGTCCTGGTCGCCGGCGGCGGCCCGTGCGGCCTGATGCTCGCCAACGAGCTGGGGCGGCGCGGCATCCGCACGCTGCTGGTCGATGCGAAGCCCTCCACGGCCTTCAACCCGCAGGCCAATGCGACGCAGGCGCGCACGATGGAGCACTTCCGGCGCCTGGGCTTCGCCGACGAAGTGCGTGCGCTCGGGCTGCCGCCGGACCATCCCACCGACATCGCCTACTTCACCCGCTACACGGGCCATGAACTCGCGCGGCTGTCTCTGCCGACGGCGGCGCAGGCCGTGCGCGACGTGAAGAAGCTGGGCGGCTCCTGGAGCGCGGCCGAACTGCCGCACCGCGTCTCGCAGAAGTTCGTGGAGCAGGTGCTGCGCCGCCATGCCGAGACGCATGCCACGAACGACATCCGCTACGGCTGCGAACTGCTGGACTTCGAAGACGCTGGCGGGCACGTCGAGGCGCGCATCCGTGCCATCGACGGCGGCGCGCCGCAGCGCGTCAGGGCGCGCTTCCTGGTCGGCGCGGACGGGCCGCGCAGCCTCGTGCGCAGCCGCCTGGGGCTCGCGTGGAGCGGCGCGACCGGGGTGCGGCGCGACTTCATGGGCGGCCTCATGTTTGCCGTGTACCTGCGCGCACCGGCCTTCTACGACGTGCTGCCGCATGCGCGCGCCTGGATGTACGTCTCGGTGAACGCGCAGCGCCGCGCCTTCATGGCGTCGGTGGACGGCCGCTCGGAGTTCGCCTTCCACGCCGCCCTGCACGAGGGCGAGAACGCGCAAGCGTGGACCGAGGCCGATGCGCGCCGGGTGTTCGCGCAGGCGCTCGGCCGCGAGATCCCGATCGAGATCCTGTCCTGTGGCACGTGGACGGCCGGGCACTCGCTCGTCGCCGGCGCGTTCCAGCGCGGCCGCGTGTTCCTCGCCGGCGACGCAGCGCACCTGTTCACGCCCACCGGCGGCCTCGGCTACAACACGGCTGTCGAGGATGCGGTGAACCTGGCGTGGAAGCTTGGGCAGGTCCTGCGCGGCACCAGCCCGATGAGCCTCCTCGACAGCTACGAGCTGGAACGCAAGCCCCTGGCCTTGCGCAACACCGCTTATGCGCGGCGCTTCGCGGATTCGGTGGGCTTGTACCCGGCGCTGCCGGTGCTGGAAGAGGAGAGCCCGGACGGCATCGCGGCGCGCGCCGCCGCGTCGGCGCACCTGCAGCAGCATGTGCGGCTGGAGTTCAACATTCCCGGCGTGACCTTCGGCGGCCGCTATGACGGCTCGCCCCTGGTCGTTGACGATGGCACGCGGCCGCCGCCCGACACGCCGAACGACTACGTGCCCACGGCGTGCCCGGGCGGGCGGCCGCCCCATGCCTGGCTGGAGGATGGCCGCTCGCTGTTCGACAGCTTCCACGACGAATGGACCCTGCTCGCGCTGGGTCCCGCCGCCGTGGATGCGCAGCCCTTCACGGATGCAGCAAGGGCGCTGGGGCTGGACCTGCGCGTCGTGCGGCATCCGTCGGCCTCATTGCGCGCGCTCTACGAAGCGCCGCTCGCGCTGGTCCGTCCCGACCAGGTCGTTGCCTGGCGCGGTGACGATGCGGCCGCGGCCGGCGACGTGCTGCGCCAGGCGAGCGGCCACGCAGTCTTGCGTTGAGCCGCGCCGCCGGCGAGGTCGGCTCAACCGTGGTGCAGCAGACGGGCGAGCGCGAGGAAGGCCGGCAAGGTGATCGGGTCGTTGGCCGCGCTGGCCGCGACGGGGTGCGACGCGAAGCGCGCGACGACCAGGTCCGCCTTCGGAGCGACATAGAGGCGTTGCCCGTGGATGCCGCGCGCCTCGAAGGCATCGAGCGCGTTGTGCGACACCCACCACATGCTGCGATACGAGTAGCCCGCCAGCAGCGTGTAGCCGGCCTGCGCGAACTTCGCGGGATCGCTGCCGCGCCGGATGTCGGCGACGACGGCTTCCGGCAGGAGCTGGCGGCGCTGCCACGCGCCGCCACGCAGCATCAATTCACCGAAGCGCGCGAGGTCGCGCAGGCTGGCGCTCAGGCCTCCGCCTCCCATGGGCACGCAGATCGGGTCCACCGAGAGATAGCCGTCCTCCTCGCACCCGAGCGGCGACCAAAGCCGCTCGCTGAGCATCTGCGCCAGGGACACACCGGTCACCCGCTTCATGATCCACGCCATCAGCTCGGTGTTCACGGTCTTGTACGCGAACGCTTCGCCATGCCGGCCTTCGGGCTGCAGTGTCTGCAGGTACTCGTAGAAATTCCCCGCCCCGCTGTAGCCCGCGGGCCGCGGCCGCACGCCGCCGGCGCGCGCATAGTCCCAGATCTGCGCCTGGGGATCCGCATAGAGCTCGGAATACGCGACGCCGATCTGCATGTCGAGCAACTGGCGCAAGGTCGCGTCCTCGTAGGCCGTGCCCTTCATCTCCGGCAGCCAGTGCGGCACGCGCTGGCTCTCGTCGAGCACGCCTTCGTGCACGAGCGTCGCGCACAGCGTGGCCGCGTACGACTTGGTGATGGAGAAGCAGGCGTGCGGCAGGTGCGGCTGCAGCGCGCCGAAATAGCGTTCGTACACGCGCCGGCCCCGGTGCAGCACCACGATGCCGTCCGTGTACGTGTCGTGCAGCGACTCGTCCCAGCGCCGCTCGCGCCCCTGCAGGTCGGTGAACGCCAGGCCGTCGATGGCGGCGTCGTGCGCGCCCGTCGGCGTGCCCAGGTCGCTGGCGGGACCCGGTCCCCGCCACACGTTCACCGTCGGAACCAGCTCGCGCATGTGCGATAGGCTCCAGCGCATCTGCGGAAACGCGAGGAAGCTTTCGTCGGCGAAGCGCACCTGGCGTTCGCTCGGCGGCGGCGCTCCTTCCATCCAGCCGTGGCGCCGGGGGTCGGAGGAGCGGCCGTCGGGATAGTCGATGCCGTCGAAGCGGAGGGTGCCGGAGTCCATGGCCGCAGCGTACGGGCGCGCTGTCCGCGCCGACACAGGGAAACCCCATTCCGCCGGCCGCCGCCCCTCGTACGCGTCCTGCAGCAGCTGGCGGATCGCGGCACGCTCCAGCGGCCGCGGGTTCGGGTACTGGTTCTGCAGCGCGATGTCGCAGGCGCGGTCCAGGTCGGCGGCGTGCATGCCGATATCGCGCAAGGCGACGGGCGCGCCGTTGTCCCGCGCCAGGTCGTACACGGCCTGCGGCGCGCTGCGCGCGTCCAGCGCCCGGGCGATGCGGCGCATCGCATCGGTCGCGGCCTGCGCGTTGTAGGCCAGCGCATGCGGCAGCACGATCGTGTGCGTCTCGGCATGCGGCAGGTTGAAGCTGCCCCCGAGCGTGTGGCACAGCTTGTGGTGCAGGGCCATGCCCACGTTGCCCAGCACGGTGCCGCACAGCCACGCGCCATAGAGTGCGTCGCTGCGCGCTTGCAGGTCCCTGGCGTTCGCGCGGATGCCAGGCAGCGCGCGCCCGAGGGCGCGGATGCCCTCTTCGGCCATCAGGTCCATCACCGGGTTGCCATCGACCGCGTAGAGGCCTTCGGCCGCGTGCGCGATGGCATTGATGCCGCTGGTGACGCTCAGGCCGACGGGCAGCGTGAGCGTCAGCTCGGGGTCGTAGATCACGGCGCGCGGCAGCACGCGCGCGTCGCGGCCGGTCTTCTTGAGGCCGGCCTCGGTGATGCCGTAGATCGGGGTCATCTCGCTGCCGGCGTAGGTGGTCGGAATGGCGAGGATGGGCAGGCCCGAGTCCAGTGCGATCGCCTTGCCGAGCCCGGTGGTGGAGCCGCCGCCCACCGCGACCGCGCAATCCGCGCCGAGTCGCCGCGCGACTTCGCGCGCCTCGCGTGCGGTCTCGATCGGCACATGCATGACCGCGCGATCGAAGATGCCCGCGGCCTTGTCGCCCAGCAGGCCTGCGACGTGTTCCGCGCTGGCGCGCTGCTCCGGCGTCGAGAGCACGAGGGCACGCTTCGCGCCGAGCGCGTCGATTTCCGCGCCGAGCCGGTCGAGCGCGCCGGGACCGAACACCACGCGCGCCGGCTGTCCGTTGTAGACGAAGCTTCGCATCTCAGCTCTCCAGTCCTGCCGCCCGAGCTGCGGCCTTGATGATCGCCGCGTAGTCCTCGCCGCCCCAGCCCTGCGCGACGGCCGCTTGCAAGGCCTGCTGGGTCGCCGCCGTCTGCGGCAGCGGCACATGCGAGTCGGCAGCGGCTTGCAGGATGAGGCCCACGTCCTTGAGCATCTGCTCCACCGTGAAGGTCGGCGTGAAGTCGTGCTGCGCGAGCTGCACAGACTTCGCCTTCAGGATAGGCGAGCCGACCGCGCTGGCGCCCAGCACGCGGAACATGTCCTGCCAGGCCAGGCCGCCCTTGCGCCCCAGTGCCAGGGCTTCGGCGAGCATCGCGCTGGTCTGCACGATCATCAGGTTCACGACCAGCTTCATGAGGCGCGCCTGCTCGCCTTCCCCCAGCCAGAACTGCTGCGGGCCCAGCAGGCGCAGCAGCGGCAGCAGTTCCTCGTAGGTGGCGAGCGGCCCCGAGGCCATGAGGGTGAGCTGTGCCGCTTCGGCCATGTGGTTGTTGCCCGAGACGGTCGCGCGCAGGTAGCGCACACCCGCCGCCGTACAGAGCTGCGCCGCCTGCGCCGAGGCGTGCAGCGACACCGTGCTGGTGTCGACCCACGCCGCGCCGCGCTGGGCCACGTCCGCGACCTGCGCCGCAACGGCAAGCAAGGCATCGTCGTGCGGCAGCGAGGAGAGGATCACCTGGGCCGCCGCGAGCCCCGCGTCGGCGTCCACCACTTCGAGTTGCGCCGCGCGCGCGAGCTGCAGGCGGGCGGGGTCCGGATCCGACACGCTCAGTGCATGGCCGCCCGCGCGCAGGTGGCGGGCCATCGGCAGGCCCATCTTGCCGGCGCCGGCGACGTGCACGCGCATGTCACTGCACCTTCAGCTTCGCGTTCTTCGCGATGATCGCGGCCGCGTCCATCTCGGTCTTGATGTAGGCGTTGAAGGCAGCCGGCTCCATGGTGAAGGGGTCGGCTCCCAGGCTGGCCAGGCGCGTCTTCACCTCGGGCGAGTTCACCGCCTTCACGGCCTCGTCGTGCAGGCGTTTCACGATGGCCGGCGGCGTCGCGGAGGGAACGATCATGCCCACCCACAGCGTGTAGTCGGAGTTGGGCACGCCGGCTTCCAACGTCGTTGGCACGTCGGGGAGCGCCGGCGAGCGCTGTGCCGTGCTCACGGCCAGCGCCACCAGCTTGCCGTCCTTCACCATCGGCAGCGCCGAAGCCATGGGGGCGAAGAAGAAGTCGTCGCGCCCGCCGATCACGTCGGTCAGCGCTTCGGGCGTGCCCTTGAACGGCACGTGCTGGGCGTCGATGCCGGCGCCCAGCTTGAACTTCTCCGCGTTCATGTGCGTGGCGCTGCCGGTGCCCGCCGACGCGTAGTTCAGCGAACCCGGCTTCGCCTTGGCGGCGGCGACGAGATCCGCGACGGTGTGCCAGCCGCGCGTGGGCGACACGACCAGCACGTTGGGCACGGACGCGAGCGGCGTCACGCCGCTCAGGTCGCGCACGGTGTCGTAGCTCAGGTTCGAATAGATTGCCGGATTGAGCACGTGGCCCGAAGAGTGGATCAGGACGGTGTAGCCGTCAGGCTCGGCCTTCGCGACCTGCGCCGCACCGATGGTGCCGCCCGCGCCCGGCTTGTTCTCGACGACGATGGGCTGGCCCAGGCTGCGGCTCATCGCGTCGCCGACCGTGCGCGCCACGATGTCGGTGACGCTGCCGGCGGTGAAGGGCACGATCATCCGGATCGGCTTGGTCGGCCACGCGTTCTGCGCCAGGGCGCTGGCCGCGAGCACGGTGGCGGCGAGCACGGTGAGGATTCGCTTCATGTCTTGTCTCCTTGGAACCATTGGGAACAGATGCGAAAGGGAAAGCGTCAGGACGCGAGGCCGTCGTCCACCTGCACGTTCTCTGGCTTCAGCTCCAGGCCCGCATCGCGCGCGGTCTCCTGCAGCAGCACGGCGAAGTCGATGTGATCGTGGCCGCGCCCGACGAGGCGCGCGACCGACTCGCGCGTCGCCGCGGCGGCAGGCATGGCGACGCCGTACGCCTTCGCGGCGCCCATGCCCAGGTCCATGTCCTTCAGCAGCAGCTTGGGCGTGAAGGTGACCTGGTCGAACGTGAGGTTCGTGAGCATCGGGCTCTTGTAGCGGGTGTACATCGAGCCGAGCACCGAGTCGTTGATGCTCTCCAGGAACACGTGGCGGGGGATGCCCGCCTTCTCGGCCAGCACGGTGATCTCGCACAGGTTCTGGATCACCACGCCGAACATGGTGTTGTGCGCGATCTTCCACACGCGCGCCAGCTCGCCCTCGCCCACCCACATCGCCTTGCGGCCCATCGCGGCGAGGTAGGGCTGCGCCTTCTCGTACAGCGCCTTCGGCCCGGAGGCGACGATCAGCAGCTTGCCGGCCTTGGCGACCTTGGCATTGCCCGACACCGGCGCGCAGAGATAGGCGACGCCCATGGCCTCGAGCTGCGTGCGGATCTCCGCCGAGCCTTCCTGCGAGATCGAGGAGCTGTCGACGACGACCTGCGGCTTCTTCTCACCGGTGACGAGTCCGCCGGCGCCGAACAGGACCTCCTTGAGGTCGTCGGTGGTGGAGACCATGGTGAACACGACCTCGCAGCCGGCGAGGTCGGTCTTGTCGCGCACGATCTCGGCGCCGTACTCGGCGAGCGGCTCGGCCTTGCTGCGCGTGCGGTTCCACACGCTGGCGCCGTAGCCCGCCTTCAGCAGCCGCTTCACCATGGCCTCGCCCATGCGCCCGAGGCCTATCCAACCCACTTGCTTTGCCATTCCCGCCATCCTTGTCGAAGATCTGGCGGCAGTGTCTGGCGCGCGCGCGCCACTGGCAAGCGGGCCGGCGGAATTCAGTTTTCCGGGGGGCGAAAGAGGCGGGCGCGGTGCCAGAGCGGGCAGGTGAACGCAGAGGACGCAAAGGTTACGCAGAGGACGCAAAAGGACACCCACTCAGGGTTTTCTCTGCGTCCTCTGCGTAACCTTTGCGCACTCTGCGTTCCTCTTGCTCGTTAGGCCACTTGGGCGGCCCCCGGCAGCGTCAGACCCGCTCGAGGATCACCGCGATGCCCTGGCCCACGCCGATGCACATGGTGCACAGCGCGTAGCGGCCGCCGCTGCGGTGCAGCTGGTTGACCGCCGTCGTGGCCAGGCGCGCGCCGGAGGCGCCGAGGGGGTGGCCCAGGGCGATGGCGCCGCCGTTCGGGTTGACCCGAGGGTCGTCGTCCTGCAGGCCCAGGGTGCGCAGCACCGCGAGGCCTTGCGCCGCGAACGCCTCGTTGAGTTCGATCACGTCAATCTGGTCGAGCTTGATGCCGGTCAGGGCCAGCACCTTCTGCGTTGCGGGCGCCGGGCCGATGCCCATGATGCGCGGTGCGACGCCCGCGGTGGCCATGCCGACGATGCGTGCGCGCGGCGTGAGGCCATTGCGCGCCGCCGTGCCTTCGTCGGCGATCAGCATCGCGCAGGCGCCGTCGTTCACGCCGCTCGCATTGCCGGCCGTGACCGTGCCGTCCGGCCGCACCACGCCCTTGAGCTTCGCGAGCGCTTCCAGCGAGGTCTCGCGCGGATGTTCATCCTTGTCCACGACGATCGCGTCGCCCTTCTTCTGCGGAATCGTGACCGGCACGATCTCGCCCGCGAAGAACCCCGACTTCTGCGCCGCCACTGCCTTCAGCTGCGAAGCGAGCGCCATGCGGTCCTGCGCCGCGCGCTCGATCTTGTACTCGGTCGCGACGTTCTCCGCCGTCTCGGGCATGGAGTCGACGCCGTACTTCTCCTTCATCAGCTTGTTGATGAAGCGCCAGCCGATCGTCGTGTCGTAGACGGCGTTGTTGCGCGAGAACGCCGACTCCGCCTTGGGCATCACGAAGGGCGCACGGCTCATGCTCTCGACGCCGCCGGCGATCATCAGGCTCGCTTCGCCCGACTTGATGGCGCGCGCCGCAGTGCCCACCGCATCCAGTCCGGAGCCGCACAGCCGGTTGATGGTCGCACCAGGCACCTCGATGGGCAGTCCGGCCAGCAGCGACACCATGCGCGCGACGTTGCGGTTGTCTTCGCCGGCCTGGTTGACGCAGCCGTAGAGCACGTCGGTGACGCTGGCCCAGTCCACCTTGGCATTGCGCTCCATGAGCGCCCGGATCGGGACCACGCCGAGGTCGTCGGTGCGCACGGAGGACAGGGCGCCGCCGTAGCGGCCGAAGGGTGTGCGAACGGCGTCGCAGATGAAGGCTTGCTTGGTCATGGTGTTCTCTCTCTCCGCATTCAGGCCGCGCGCAGGGGCAGGCCGACGAGTCGTTCCAGTTCCGCGTGCGACAGGCCCTCGACCGCGTCGATGAGCTTCAGGCCTTGCGGCGTGCATTCGAAGGTGGCGAGATCAGTGTAGACGCGCTTCACGCAGCCCACGCCTGTGAGCGGATAGGTGCAGCGCTCCACCAGCTTGCTGGCCCCCTGCTTGGTGAGCAGGTCCATCATCACCCAGGTCTGCTTCGCCCCGATGGCGAGGTCCATGGCGCCTCCCACGGCGGGGATCGCGTCCTTCTCGCCGGTGTGCCAGTTGGCCAGGTCGCCGGTGGCGGAGACCTGGAACGCGCCCAGCACGCAGATGTCGAGATGGCCGCCGCGCATCATCGCGAAGCTGTCGGCGTGATGGAAGTAGGCGCCGCCCGGCAGCAGCGTCACGGGCTGCTTGCCGGCGTTGATCAGGTCGTAGTCCTCGTCGCCTGCCGCCGGCGCCGGCCCCATGCCGAGGATGCCGTTCTCGCTGTGCAGGACGATCTCTATGCCGGGCGGCAGGTGGTTGGCCACCGCGGTCGGCATGCCGATGCCGAGGTTGACGATGGCGCCGTCGAACATGTCGCGGGCGACACGTTGTGCCAGTTGGTCCTTGGTGCGTCGGGTGAAGGCCATGTCGTGCTCCTCACGCCGCTTTCTTGAAGCCGCCGGCCTGCGTGGCCACCCGCGGGATCATCACGACCTGGCTGACGAAGATTCCCGGCGTGACGACCGCCTCCGGGTCCAGCTCGCCGAGCTCGGCGATGTCGTAGACGGTCGCGACGGTGCGCTGCGCCGCCATCGCCATCACCGGGCCGAAGTTGCGCGCCGCCTTGCGGAAGATGAGGTTGCCCCAGCGGTCGCCGCGCTCCGCCTTGATCAGCGCGAGGTCGCCGCGGATCGGGTACTCCAGCACGTAGGGCTTGCCGTCGATGACGCGGATCTCCTTGCCTTCGGCCAGCGGCGTGCCGTACGAAGTCGGGCAGAAGAACGCGCCGATGCCGGCACCGGCGGCGCGCATGCGTTCGGCCAGGTTGCCCTGCGGCACGAGCTCGAGTTCCAGCTTGCCGCTGCGGTACAGCGCGTCGAACACATGGCTGTCCACCTGGCGCGGGAAGCTGCAGATGATCTTGCGCACGCGCCCCGCCTTGAGCAGGGCGGCGAGCCCGGTGTCGCCGTTGCCTGCGTTGTTGTTGACGACGGTGAGATCCCTGGCGCCCTGCTCCAGCAGGCCCGCGATCAGTTCGTTCGGGATCCCCGAGGTGCCGAAGCCGCCGATGAGGACGGTCGCGCCGTCGCGCGTGCCGGCCAGCGCATCGGCGATGGAGGCCGCGATCTTGTTGATCATGGTGGGTCCTTGCTGCAGAAGGCGGGGCGGCCTTGATTGTTCGGATTGTGTTGTTCGAATTGCGAACAAGTGTTCGTATAATGAATTCTACATGAGCCCTGCGCCGCGAACACAAGACCCTGCCGCCGACCTGCGTCCCGGCGATGCCTACGTGCAGTCCTTCGCGCGCGGGCTCGAAGTCATCCGCTCGTTCAGCGCCGCCGCGCCGCGCCAGACCCTTTCGGAGGTGGCGGCGCGCACCGGCCTCACCCGCGCGGGCGCGCGCCGCATCCTGCTCACGCTGCAGACCCTGGGTTATGTGGCGAGCGACGGCAAGCTGTTCGCGCTGACGCCGCGCATCCTGGACCTCGGCTTCGCCTATCTCTCCTCGATGCCGATGTGGAACGTGGCCGAGCCGATCATGGAAGCGCTGGTCGAGGAGGTGAAGGAGTCCTGTTCCGCGGGCGTGCTCGAAGGCACGGACATCGTCTATGTGCTGCGCGTGTCCACGCGCAAGATCATGCGCAACAGCCTGGGCGTGGGCTCGCGGCTGCCGGCGTGGTGCACGTCGCTGGGCCGCATGCTGATGGCGGGCTTGAGCGACGAGGAGGTGATGGCCTTGCTGCGGGCCAGCGCCATCGAGGAGCGCACGCGCCACACGCTCACCGACGTCGACGCGATCCTCGCCAAGGTGCAGCAGGCCCGCCGCCAGGGCTGGTGCATGATCAACCAGGAACTCGAGGAAGGGCTGCTGTCCATCGCCGCGCCCGTGGTGAACCGCGCCGGCCGCACGATCGCGGCGCTGAACATCAGCGGGCAGGTGAACCGCACACCGCCGCGGCAGATGCAGGAAACGATGCTCCCGGCCTTGCGCGCCGCCGCGCAGGAAGTCTCACGGCGGCTCGCAGCCGCCTGACGCTTCAGTGCAGTTCGCGCTGGCGTGTCTCCACGCCGAAGCGGCCGATCAGGCCGAGGGCCACCACCGTCGTTCCCGCCGTCACCACCGCGGCCGCGCCGAGCGCCGGCACCAGGCCGAGCAGCGTCAGCCCCTGCGCCAGCGGTCCGCCCAGCTTCGAACACGCGGCGATCCAGCCGACCGCGCGCGCCCGGGTCGCGGCCGGATAGCTCTCGGCGGCATACGGCAGCAGCATCGCGAGGAGCGCGTTGCTGCCGATCACCAGCAGCGTGGTGCTCGCGAGCCACGCCGGCGCGCCGGCTCCGCTGCGCTCCACCATCAGCAGGCCCGCGAGGCCGGCCGCGGCGAGCGCGAGCGCGCCCAGCAGTGCGCCCTTGCTGGTCCAGTGCCCATACAGCCAAGCGGCCAGCAGCACCGTGGGCACGGTGAGGAAGGCCGAAGCGGCGAGCAGCGTGCTGGCCCAGCCCAGGCTGTGTCCCTGCGACACCAGGTGCGCCGGCAGCCAGAGCAGCACGCCGAACTGGATCAGCCCGGAGGCGAGGCCGCCGACGCTGAGCGCGCCGGTCAGGGGTAACGCCACACCCGGGAGGTCGGCGGCAGGCCGCCGCGCTTCACCTTCTTCCCGCAGCACGCTGCCGAAGCGCGCCAGCGTGGCCCGAGCCTCCTCGCGCCGGCCGATGCGCAGCAGGAAGCGCGGCGACTCGGGAATGAAGACGCTCAGCGCGATCAGCAGGAGGCCGGTCGGCAGGTTCAGGAACCACAGCGCGCGCCAGCTGAACACAGGCTCGATCCATGCGGCGGCCAGGCTCGCCACCAGGTAGCCGCCGCTGGCGCCGAGGCCGCCCACGAGGACCAGCACCCAGCCGCGCTGCCTGGAGGGCATGGTCTCCGCCAGCAGCGCGTAGGTGACGGGCAGCATGCCGCCGGCGGCCGCACCCATGAGGAAGCACATGCCGATGTTCCACGCGAGCGAGGGCATCGCCCCGCAGATGGACGTGCCGACGAAGAACACCGAGGACAGCAGGATCGAGGCGCGCCGGCCGAACACGTCGGCGAGCACGCCCCAGGCGATGGACCCGAGCACCGTGCCGCACAGCGCAGCGAACGGCAGCCAGGCGACGGTCAGCGCGTCAAGTTCATATTCGCGCCGCAGGCCCGGCAGCACGAAGCCGAGGCTCGCCGGCTTCATCACGTCGATGACGAGGGCGGCCGTGAGGACGCCCATCAGGCGCCAGTGCGCGCGGCCGAGGGGCGCGTCCTCCGGCGGCGCGACGTCCACGCGCGGCCCCCGCAGGTGGCCGGCGGGCAGCAGGCCCCAGGCGGCAAGCACCGAGCCGCCGAGGATGGCCGCCATGCCCCACAGCATGCCGGCGTCCATGGGCATGTCCGCGAGGCGGAAGCCGTCGAAGCGGCCCATCCAGTACATGGGCAGGTGCAGCAGCACGCCCGCCGTGACGGCGACGCAGCCGATGACGAAGGCAGCGAGGTGGCGCCGGTCGCGCAGCGCGGGCACCGCCCCCATCACGCCAGCTCGCGCAGCCGGCCTTCCTGCCGCTGAACGAGGAAGCGAATATCGGCAACATCCTGCGCCGACAGCTTCGGCCCCGGCTTGCGCACGAAGTCGGAGGCGATCACGCCGCGCTGCTTGAACAGGAACTTGCGCACGGCGAGGCCCACGCCGGCCTGCTGTTCGTACCTGGCGAGCGGCAGGTAGGCGTCGAACAGGTCGTGCGCGCGCGCACGCTCGCCCCGCGCATGCGCAGACACCACGTCCACCATCATCTCGGGATAGGCGAAGCCCGTCATCGCGCCGTCGGCCCCGCGCGTGAGCTCCTCCGGCAGGAACAGGCCGCCGCCATTGCCGCACAGGATCGAGAAACGCTTGACCTCGCCCTTGTCGCTCGCCGCGCGGTAGGCGCTCAGCTTGGCGAGACCCGGCCAGTCCTCGTGCTTCAGCATCACGCAGGTCGGCGAGTTCTTCAGGATGCGCAGGATGACGGAGGCGGTCATCTGCACGCCGGTGGAGACGGGATGGTCCTGCAGCACCCACGGGACCTGCGCGCCCAGGGTCTCGTCCACCATCTGGAAGTACGAGACGATCTGGTCGTCGGTGCGCAGCGTGGGCGGCGGAGCCACCATGACGCCGGAGGCGCCGAGGTCCATCACCGAGTCGGTGAGCTCCTTCATCGGCGCGAAGCCCGCGGCCGACGCGCCCACCACCACGGGCACGCGTCCCTGCACGCGCGCCAGCACGCGCTGCACGTAGCTGCGCGACTCCGCCATCGTGAGCTTGGTGGCTTCGCCCATGATGCCCAGCACAGTGAGGCCGGTGACGCCCTTCTCGAGCAGGAAGTCCACCATGCGGTCGGTGCTGGCGAGGTCCAGCGCGCCGGTGTCGGTGAACGGGGTGACGGTGATGAGGTAGACGCCCTTGGCGGACGCGTCGAGTTGGTTCACGGTGTGGGCCCTGCTTTTTCGATTCCCGGCATTCTGGCACTGCGACGCGCCATGCGAAGAAAGCCTGCATCGCGCCGCGACATGGCGGAGCATTCGAGGGGACTCGCCGACGAGCCGGGCGCGTCCATCCGCTTGCAGCCGAGCGACCGCCGCCGCAGCGGTCCGCGTGCTACGCTGGCCGCATGTTCAATCCCTCCCAGGAAGACGTGCGCCGCTTCTTCTGCGGCGTGCACGAGAAGGCGCGCCAGGGGCAGGTGCTCGACACGCTGGAGACGCTCGCGCATGAATGGCTGAAGGAGCACCCGGAGTACGACGCGGACCTGGCGGATGCCGAAGCTGCCGTGGCGCGCGTGTACGACGGCTCGGCTGGCGCGACCAATCCCTTCCTGCACCTGTCCATGCACCTGTCGATCAGCGAGCAATGCTCGATCGACCAGCCGCGCGGCATCCGCCAGGCCGTCGAACTGCTCGCCGTGCGGCGCAATTCGCTGCATGAGGCCCACCACGAGGCCATGGAGTGCCTGGGCCAGATGCTGTGGGAAAGCCAGCGTGCGGGACGCCCGCCCGATGGCGACGCCTACGTGGAGTGCGTGCAGCGACGCGCGACGCGCTAGAGGGCGGCGGCCGGGAGGCCGCCCTGCAATTGCGCGGCGGCATGCAGCTCGGCCTGCAGCTTCGGCAGGAACTCGCGGGCGAACGAACGCAGGGCCGGATCGGCCGCGCCGGATGCGGCCTCCTTCCGGAGCAGGTCGACCAGCCTTCCCTGCAGCACGGCCTCCTCCTGCAGCCAGCGCCGGTCGAAGGCCTCGCCGGCCAGCGGACGCAGCGCGGCGATCGCCTTGGCATCCTCCTCGTCCGGCTCGCGGGGCAGCGGCACTTGCGTGTAGAGCGAGAGCAGCGACAGCCGGCGCTCGACCAGCTTGTCCTGCAGCACCAGCGTGGTCGCCAGCTCGCGCACGTCGGCCTGCGCGGCATGCTTCTGGGCGAGCGCTCCCACGGCGATCACGGCCTGGTCAGCGGCGGCGGCGCGGCGCATGAACTGCCAGTCGGCCACCGAGGCACGCTGGTGTCCGTGGTGATGCGCGTGCGCGCCCGCTTGCGCGAGGGTCGCCGAGCAGAGCAGCCAGGATGCGATCAACAGGAGCCTGGCCACTTGAACATCCTTCCTGCGTGTACCGGTTGCCATGGGACTCACGCCTGGACAGGAATGTTCCGTCCGTTCAGCTGATGGCGAGCCGGTCGCGCAGCATCAGCACCAGGTCGGTCTTGGCCACGAAGCCCTGCAGCACACCGGCTTCGTTTAGCACCGGCAGGCGCTCGCCCGGATGCGCTTCGAACACTTCCAGCACCTCCCACAAGGGCATGTCCTGCTTCAGCCGGGGATAGTCGGGCTGCAGCAGCGCGGGCGGCCAGGCCGCGGCGGGATCGTGCGGCGCCTTGAGCAGCACGGCGAGATCGTGCATCGCGATGGCGCCGAGAAAGTGCCCTTGCCCATCGACGACGTAGACGTGGCGCCAGCGGCTCTCCAGCAGCCGCGCCTCCACCTTGGCGATGCTGTCGCCGGGCTGCACGCTGGGCGTCTGCGCATGCAGCAACTCGCGCGCGGTGACCAGGCGCGGATCGGTCGCCGCCTTGGCGCGTTGCGATGACGCGTAGATCGACTCGGGCCGCAGCAGCTTGGACAACGAGAAGGCCAGCACGCACGCGAGCATCAGCGGCGCGACGACCGAGTAGGTCCCGGTCATCTCGAAGATCATCAGCACCGACGTCAGCGGCGCGTGCGAGCTCGCGGCCAGGAAGGCGCCCATGCCGATCGCGGCGCCCAGCGGCACCGGCAGCGGGTGCGCGAACACGGCCTGGGTCGCAAGCGAGAACAGCGCACCGCTCACCGCGCCCATGAACAGCGTCGGCGTGAAGATGCCGCCGACCGCGCCCGAGCCCGTGGTCGCCGCGACGGCGGCGAGCTTGAGCACCAGCACGAGGAGCAAGGCCTGCCAGGCCCACGACCCCTGCAGCACGCCATTGACGACGCTGAAGCCGTTGCCCCAGACCTGCGGCGCCTGCAGCGACAGCACGCCCACGACCAGGCCACCCGCGGCCAGCTTGAGCGGCAGGCTGCCGTGCCAGCGGGCGAACGCCTTCTTGGCGCCGTCGAGCGCGGCCAGGTAGAGCGGCGCGGCCAGGCCGGCCAGCAGGCCCAGCACGGCGCACAGCAGGAACACCGGTGCATCGGGCGCGGCGACGGCGGGCATCTGGTAGAGCGCAGCCGAGCCGACCAGGGCCAGCACGGTGACGTGGGCCGTCACCGAGGCGATCAGCAGCGCGCCCAGCGTTTCGGTCGCGAGCGACTGCAGCACGATTTCGGCGATGAACAGCGCACCCGCGATCGGCGTGCCGTAGGCAGTGGTCAGGCCCGCGGCGGCGCCACACGCGACGAGCAGGCGCCGGCGCGGCACGGGCATCTGCCGCCAGCGCGCAAGCAGCGAGCCCGTGAGCGCCGCCAGTTGCACCATGGGGCCCTCGCGACCGATGGCACCGCCGCTCACGACGCTGCAGGCAGATGACAGTGCGCGCAGCAGCGAACTGCCCGCGTGCAGTTCGCCCCGGCCCAGCACCACGGCCTCCATGTAGTCACCGTGCGGGGCACTCTTCGCAAAGCGCTGCGACAGCAGCAGCACGAGCCCCGCCAGCAGGCCGCCGATGCACGGGACCAGCAGCCGCTCCCACCAGAGCAGGCGGGACGCCGCCTCGACCAGCCCACTGACGGGGCCGTACAGCAGGTGCTCGGTCAGCGTCAGTGCGGCCCGGAAACCCAGGGTCGCGAGCGCGCCGGTCACGCCCACGCAGGCGGCCCACGCCAGCGTGCGCTGCCACTCGGTGGGACGCAGCCGCTCCAGCAGCAGGATCGCGGTTTCGACGGGCTTGTGCATGGACTGCGCGTGGCTCTCCAATGAAAAAGCGGCCGGGCCGGCCGCTTCACAGGTGCGCGGCCCGCTGCGCGCGGGTCCGGTTCAGTGCTTGTGGAAGCGCGACTCCGGCACGGTCTGCAGTTCGCTGTCCAGGGACCCGACATAACTGGCCAGCGCCTTCAGCTCCGGGTTGGAGAACTGCTTGGCGATCGCGCCCATCACGCCGTTGTTGCGGCCCACGTCGGGGTTGTCGGTGGTCTTGTACGCCTTCAGCGCGACGAACAGGTAGTCCGGGTACTGGCCCGAGATCTTGGGATAGCTCGGGTCGATCGGCTTGGAGAGATTGGACCCGTGGCACGAGAAGCAGGCGGCCTTCTGGACGAGGCCGGCGACTTGCGTGTCGGGCTCCTGGTCCGGCTTGTCGCCCAGCTTGTCGCGGCTGTCGGCGCCGAGGTGCTCGTAGTAGTTGGAGATGTCGGCGATGTCCTGGTCGCTCAGGCTCGCCGCGATGCCGCGCATGGTCGGATGCTTGCGGTCACCGCTCTTGTACGCGTTCAGTGCCGCAGCGATGTACTTGGCGTTCTGGCCGGCGATCTTGGGGACACGGTAGACCTCCGGGAAGGTGCCCTTGTAGCCGACGATGCCGTGGCAGCCGAAGCACATCGCGGTCTTGGCCTCCAGCGACTTGGGGCTCGCCGGCGCGACCGGCGCCGCCGCTGCGGCAGGAGCCGCTGCAGCCGCCGGTGCCGCGCTGGCCGCGGGGGCCGCCTGCGCCTGCGCGAGGCTGGTCGCACAAGCGACAGAGAG
Organism: Ramlibacter ginsenosidimutans; assembly: GCF_016654015.1. GTDB lineage: Bacteria > Pseudomonadota > Gammaproteobacteria > Burkholderiales > Burkholderiaceae_C > Ramlibacter > Ramlibacter ginsenosidimutans. The sequence continues at coordinate 702,389 of NZ_JAEPWM010000001.1, forward strand.
GGCGAAAAGCGTGATCAACAACTTGTTCATTTTGCGAGCACAATCTGCCGAAGGTCAGTTTCTTTCGATCAACCGGCGATTATAGGGGGCGCACCCCAGCCGCCTTTTTCTCCTTCCATCCCATGAAGTTCCAAGGCTCCCAGAACTACGTCGCGACCCAGGACCTGATGCTCGCGGTGAACGCGGCGATCACCCTCAAGCGCCCGCTGCTGGTGAAGGGGGAGCCGGGCACGGGCAAGACGATGCTGGCCGAGGAAGTGGCGCAGGCGCTGGACATGCCGCTGCTGCAGTGGCACATCAAGTCGACCACGAAGGCCCAGCAGGGGCTGTACGAGTACGACGCCGTGAGCCGGCTGCGCGACTCGCAGCTGGGCGACCAGCGCGTGAAGGACATCCACAACTACATCGTCAAGGGCGTGCTGTGGCAGGCGTTCACCGCCGACGCGCCGGTGGCGCTGCTGATCGACGAAATCGACAAGGCCGACATCGAGTTCCCCAACGACCTGCTGCGCGAGATCGACCGCATGGAGTTCTACGTCTACGAGACGCGCGAGCTGGTCCGGGCGAAGCACCGCCCGCTGGTGTTCATCACCTCGAACAACGAGAAGGAACTGCCGGACGCCTTCCTGCGCCGCTGCTTCTTCCACTACATCAAGTTCCCGGATGCGGACACGATGAAGCAGATCGTGGACGTGCACTTCCCCGGCCTGAAGAAGGAACTGCTGGGCGCCGCGCTGAAGACCTTCTACGACGTGCGCAACCTGCCCGGGCTGAAGAAGAAGCCCAGCACCTCCGAGCTGCTGGACTGGCTCAAGCTGCTGGTGGCCGAGGACATCCCGGTCGAGGCCCTGCAAAGCAGGGACGACAAGGTGGCCGTGCCGCCCCTGGTGGGCGCCTTGCTGAAGAACGAACAGGACGTGACCCTGTTCGAGAAACTCGTGTTCATGCAGCGGCACAACCGCTAGGGTTCCATGCGCGCGTCCCGGCTCCTGCGCACCACCGGCTCCGCCTTGATGCTCGCCGCGGCGGCGGCGCGTGCCGAGGCACCCGCGCCTTCCTCGCCGCCCGGACCGGACCTGCGCAGCTTGTGCGAGACGATCTCGATGAACCCGGCGGACGGCAAGGAGCTGGCGCGCCGGTCCGAGTGCGTGCTCTCGGGCGTCCTGCCCAGCACCGACCGCATTGGGGAAGCGCGCATGCTGGCGAAGGCCGCACTCGCAGCCGGCGAGCCTTCGGGGGGCCTGATGCTGTATCTCGTGTTCCAGGCCGATCCCCGCAACCAGTTCGTGCGCGCAGGGCAACCCGATCTGCAGGCGTACCGGCGGCTGGCCGCGCGCAGCTTGCAGCAACGGCAGGAGCAGGTCGAAGCAATCGAGGGGCTGGGCTTCGCGGCCGGCCGCAACCACGCGGCGGCGGGCGTGCTGCTGGCCACCTATTTCCACGGCACGGTCGCGCCCCGCAACGTGCAGCGCACGGGTGCGATCACCGCGCTGCTGCTGCGCAACGGCGAGCGCACACCCTCCGTGGAGCGGTTCGCGCACGAGGCGGATGCCATCGTGCGGGTCGGCGCCGGCACGCAGGCTTCGGTGCGTGGCTTCATGGAGACCTACCGGCAAGCCGTCGACGTGGTGCGCAGCGCGTATGCGTCCCAAGCCGGCGCGGGCCGGGCCTGCGACGCGCCGCAACTGACATCGGTGAGCGCCGGCGCGATCCAGGGCGCGCAGTACCTGCCCCTGCAGGGCAACATGGTGCGGGACAGCTACCTGGTGCAGGGCGACTGGACGGAGTCCTGGACCTTCCAGGCCTGCGACCAGGAGATTCCTGTGAAGGTCGGCTTCGCCGCCGACGGCTGGGGCGGCACCACCTCCAGCGTCCATATTGACAAGGGTGATTGAGGACGAGGCATGAGAACGCCGGAACCCGTGACGCTCACCGGCGGCAGCGTCCGCCTGGAGCCGCTGCGCACCGAACACGTCGCGCCGCTGGAAGCGGCCGCCCGCGACGGCGAACTGTGGAACCTGCGCGTGACCTCGGTCCCCGCGCCGGGCGAAACCGCCGCCTATGTCGCCGCCGGACTGAAGGGGCAGGCCGATGGCCACATGCTGCCCTTCGTCGTCGTCGACACGGCCTCGGGCCGCGTGATCGGCAGCACCCGCTATCACGACATCGTGCCGGCCGTGGAGCGGCTGGAGATCGGATACACCTGGTATGGCCGGAGCTGGCAGCGCACGCACGTCAACACCACGTGCAAGCTGCTGCTGATGCAGCACGCATTCGAGACGCTGGGCGCGCAGCTGGTGGGCTGGCGCACCGACAACTACAACTTCGCCTCGCAGCGCGCGATCGAGCGGCTGGGCGCGCGCCGGGACGGCGTGCTGCGCCACCACGCACTGCGGCGTGACGGCACGGTGCGCGACACCGTCATGTTCAGCCTGGCCGCAGGCGAATGGCCCGAGGTCAAGGCGCACCTGCAGTACCAGCTCGCGCGCCCGCGCGGACAATAGGAAAGCGCCATGCTGATCGATTTCTTCTACACGCTGCGCAGCGCCAAGCTGCCGGTATCGGTCAAGGAATACCTGACGCTGCTCGAAGCGCTGCAGCAAGGCGTGGTCGGCCCGCAGAGCGACGGCGCCTGCAGCCTCGACGACTTCTACTATCTCGCCCGCACCGCGCTGGTGAAGGACGAGAAGCACTACGACAAGTTCGACCGCGCCTTCGCCGCCTACTTCAAGGGCGTGGAAATGCTGGCGGATTTCAGCAAGGACGTGCCGCTCGAGTGGCTGCGCAAGAACCTGGAGCTCGAACTCTCGCCGGAGGAAAAGGCGAAGATCGAGAAGATGGGGTGGGACGAGCTCATGGAGACGCTCAAGAAGCGCTTCGAGGAGCAGAAGGAGCGGCACGAAGGCGGCAGCAAGATGATCGGCACCGGCGGCACGTCGCCCTTCGGCGCCTACGGCTTCAACCCGCAGGGCATCCGCATCGGCCAGGACAAGAGCCGCAACAAGAGCGCCGTCAAGGTGTGGGACCAGCGCGCCTACAAGGACTACGACGACAGCCAGGAACTGGGCACGCGCAACATCAAGATCGCGCTGCGGCGGCTGCGCAAGTTCGCGCGCGAGGGCGCCGAGGAGGAACTGGACCTGGACGACACCATCAAGTCCACCGCCGCGAATGCGGGTTACCTGGACATCAAGATGGTGCCGGAGCGGCACAACAACGTGAAGGTGCTGCTGCTGATGGACGTGGGCGGCACGATGGACGAACACATCCACCGCGTCGAGGAGATGTTCTCCGCGGCGAAGGCGGAGTTCAAGCACCTGGAGTTCTACTACTTCCACAACTGCGTCTACGACTTCATGTGGAAGAACAACCGGCGCCGCTTCAGCGAGAAGTTCGCGACCTGGGACATCATCCGCAAGTACAACAAGGACTACAAGCTGGTGTTCGTGGGCGACGCGACGATGAGCCCCTACGAGATCCTGCAGCCGGGCGGCAGCGTCGAATACAACAACGAGGAAGCCGGCGCCGAGTGGCTGCAACGCCTGACGAACGCCTTTCCCAAGTTCGCCTGGATCAATCCCGAGCCGCAAGGCGTGTGGCAGTACCGCCAGAGCATCGCCGTCATCCAGCAGTTGATGAACCAGCGCATGTACCCGCTGACGATCAAGGGCCTCGAAGAGGCCATGCGGCTGCTGTCGAAGTAATCCTTTCGGGTTCGTTCGCGCCGAGAGGAGGAGCGGCGCTTGGTGCCGGAATCGCCCATGCGGGCCTTGGTGCGACGCCCCGGCCGCGCAGCCCGCCGCCCGTCCGATGTCCGACGCCGCCCGTAGCGGGCGCCCTACAGGTGCGAGAAATTTTCTTGCCTACCTTGGGTGGCTCGTCGCAGCATTCGTCCGAGTCCATCCATGTCTACCCCCTTCGCGCCCCGCCGCCCCGTCTTCGACGCCGCTGCGCCTTGCCGCGAAGGCCGCGACAGCGAGCTCGCGCGCCGCACGACTGCCCTCGTGCTGTGCCCCCGCTCCGAAGCCGCGCCAGGTGGCTGGCTGTTGCTCCTCGCGGCCAGTTGCACGTACGTCGCCGTGCGCGCGCTCGAACTCACTTCGGCCTTCTGACCGGGCTGGCACCGCGCCCTACAATGGCGCACTCGCCGCCGTAGTTCAATGGATAGAACGAGCGCCTCCTAAGCGCTAGATACAGGTTCGATTCCTGTCGGGGGCGCCAGTGCGCACGCTGCGTCCGCATCAGGCGCAAGCACGCCGTCCGGCTGCACGCCACCCCATCTCGAACCTATTTGGCGGCCGCCATGGCCGGCATGTTCCCTGCGGCAACTCCGTGATCGGCGGGCCGTGCCCCGCTTCTGCGTTCTCCGCGCCATCCAGGACCCTCGGTGGCTACGTGTCCGCACCTCACGAATCCGACTCATTCCCTAAGCCGCGCCAAGCACGGGTCGTACGCACTTTGCGACATAGTTTCAACCTTTGTAGCACTTTGCCGCCTTTTGTACGATGGACCGCGGACAGTGCCTCGTTTAAAAAAGCCCGTCGGTAACAGTTGTCACGCAGTCATGACGGTTCTAACAATATGAACGAACGTATTCCGGAGTGGTCCAGGCAGTTGTTCGCCGCGGCGATCAACGACGGCCGCTACGGCAACACATGGGCCGCGCTGGCCGAGCATCTCCACGCGTGCAGGGTACAACTGCTGCGGGATATCTCGATCGACGACACCACCGCGGGTGGAGTCCAGCCATTCGACGCGGACGTGCGCCACCCGGTGCTCGCCCACACGCTGTCGGCGGGCGGCGCTCGCCATGGCCTGTGCGCATGCATCCGCCCTGCGGACCACGGAGCGGACGTCCTGGTCGTGCTGCGCACGGACAGTCCGTTCACGGAGGAGGAGCGTTCCTCGATCGAGATGCTGACGGCGCACATCCACGCCGCGCTGGATCTGCGGGACCAACTCGCGTCCACGTTGCCGACGGCTGCCAGCGTCGCCCTGTTGACCAAGCTGCTTCCCGTTCCTTGCCTGCTCACGGACGACGCGGGCCGCTGCATCGAGCGCAACGAGGCATTCGACCAGGTACTACCGACCCTGGCCGGATCGCTGCGCGCAGGCCGCGTCGTGTTCCAGGATTCGTTCCTCCAGGATTCCTGGACTCAGGCGCTCCAGGAAGGCCGAGCGACCGCGATTGCGCAGTCGCTGCTGGCGACGACACGCAATGGCACACGGTGGAAGATGCACCTCGTGCCCTTCGCCTGCGTCGGGTCGCTGGCCGATCGCACGCCGCGCCACCTCACCTTCGCCCTGTTTGAGCGATTTGCCGCTCCGCCGACGCAAACGCTGACCGTGCCTTCATCGCGGCCCCTGACCAAGGCGGAACTCGAGGTGCTGGCAAGCCTGCTGCTCGGACAGACCGCCAAGGTGATCGCCCGCACGCGCGGGGCGTCCGTGAACACCGTGCGCAGCCAGATCACGGCAATCCTGGCGAAGACGGGTCAGCACACGCAGAAGGAACTGATCGCGTCCTTCAGCGCAAGCGCATTCGAGTCGCTGGTCTCGAGATACGAACCGGGCGATTCGCAATGAAACGCGACAAGCGCTTGCAGTCGAGACGCAGCGCGTCATGCACTTGCATGTGCGCCCGCGCGACCGTGGCGCGACCGGCACGGGGAGAGCGCTGATGCACATGATGCGCGCGCACTATCCCGCCGGATTTCGCGTGCAGCCCGCGAGGCACGCCGACCATCGGGTGGCGACTGTGCTCGCTGGCACGCTGTACGTCGGTTTCGGTGAGCGGTTCGAGGAGAACCGGCTGGTCGCCGTCCCCAAGGGCGCTACGTGGACCATCCCCGCACGCCAGCCGTACTACCTGTGGGCCAAGGAAGGCGCCGTCCTGCTGCAGGTGATGGGCAACGACTGAATCGGCTGCGCGACGCGCACCCTGTCGGCCTCGCACCGATGCTTCCTTGGATTCCTTGGAGCTATTGGCAAGCCCGACCCGCTGACTCAAACTGACGCGGCCCCACACTAGGAAGGCCGCCCCATGCCGATCGCTCTTTTTCGCCCGCTCCTCCTCGCTTGGGTGCTCGCCTTTGCGGGTGTGGCGCAGGCCGCCACCATGACGGCTCCGGTCGACGCCGCGGGAAATTTCGTGGTTACGGATACGACCGGCCCCCACACGCCGGTGAGCTACAGCTTCAACATCATCCCCACGACGTATCCGAACCCGACGGTCTATTTCGACCTGAACGCGTTTGCCCAATCGCCTGCCGTCATCAAGACCCAGATCGCGGCCGCGTACTCCACGAGCGCCTCGCTGCTGGCGACGGCAAGTACCTGCGACCACTTCCCCTGTGCAGGAGCGAAGGCGACATCGACGAAGTTGACGCTCACGAACGTCTCCCCGTTCGACTACCTGGCGGTCCACTTCGGTGCCAACGAGCTGTTCTTCCACTGGGCGACTCCGATCACGTCCGTGGTGTTGACGGCGATCTGCGACGATTTCCCTGCCGGCCTGAGCAACTATCGCAGCTACCTCAGCCTCACCACGCCCGTGACCGGCGCCCTCGCGCTGTTCCTCGGCGCGCTGGGATTCCTGGGACTGCGCCGCAAGGTGGTGCAGCCCAGGAGCGCTGGGCGGATGGCCGCCTGACGGTCCAAGCGCTTGCAGGCCGGGCGCGGCGCGCTCGTGCGTTTGCAGGTGCACCGGCGCACTCGCGGCGCGACAACCTCGGAGCGCTGATGCACATGATGCGCGCGCACGATCCGGCGGAATGTCGCATGCAGCCTGCGCAGCACTCAGACGACCGAGTGGGCACCGTCCTCGCCGGCACGCTGTACGTTTCGGCCAGCGGTTGGGGGAGCACCGGCTCGTCGCACGCCCAATAGCGGCACGTAGACCATCTCCGCAGCCCGCCCCGGCACCTGTGGGTCAAGGAAGGCGCCTCCTGCTGCAGGTGATTCGCCATCATTGAATCGCTGCGCGACGCGCGGCTTGTCGGGATCGCAGCGATGCGTCCTTGGATTCCTTGGAGCTATTGGCAAGCCCGACCCGCTGACCCAAACTGATTTGGCCCCACACCAGAAAGGCTGATATGTCACTTCCTCTTTTTCGTCCCATTCTCCTTGCATCGGTGCTCGCCCTCGCGGGGGCGGCGCAGGCCGCCACCATGACGGCACCGGTCGACGCGTCGGGAAATTTCACCGTCACGGATACGACCGGCCCCGGCACGCCCAGGACCTATAGTTTTAGGATTGACCCCACGACGGCGCCGACCCCGTCGATCTATTACGACAACAGCGTGCCCGACCAGTCCGTTGCCGACATCAAGATCGACATCGCGGCCGCGTACTCCACCACCGCTGCGAGGCTGTCCACCGCCAGTACCTGCGACAGCTTCAACTGTCCGGGAGCGACTGCGTCGTCGACCCAGCTGACGCTCAGGAGCGTCTCTCCGTTCGACTACCTGGCGGTCAACTTCGGCGCCAACGAACTGTTCTTCCACTGGGCGAGTCCGATTCAGAACGCGGTGTTGACGGCGGTGAACGGCTTCCCTGAGGGCCTGACCAACTACCGCAGCTACCTCACCACGCCCGTACCCGGCGCCCTCGCGCTGTTCCTGGGCGCGCTGGGTTTCCTGGGCCTGCGCCGCAAGGTGGTGCAGCCGCGGGGCGCCGAGCCCATGGCTGCTTAAGTACTCACGCAGGCAATGCCAAAAATGCCGTGCGCGAAAGCGCACGGCATTTTTCTTTCTTGCAGCTTGCAGCGTTCGGCAAGGACATACGCCAGACGGAGGATGCTGCATGCTGCAAATGCGTGATGACTCCGGATGCAGATCGCACAAACAATCACCTCCCCTTCGCGCTATTGCCGTCACTTGGCGATGCTGCGACACCTGGATGCGGCGAGGCTGGAAATGTCGGAACTCACACTGCAACAAAACATCGCTTGGAACGAACACAAGGCGGGCTCCCTCCTGTCGCTGCTGCAGGGCGCGCTCGCGCCGCGCAACCAGCTGGGATGGTCTCGCTGGCTGCAGGGGGAGATCCAGCTGTTCCTGCGGCACGACGTGCTGATCGCCGCCTGGGGCGACTTCCGCTCCGGCGCGCTGGCGTACGACGTAATCACGCGCAGCCCCACGCTGGGCCCCTGCGCCTGGGCGACGCACGAGATCGAGCCCATGATGCTCAAGCTATTCGCCAGGTGGGTTGACGCGCAGCAGGAACCCGTGGTGATGGATGCGGAACGCCTTTCCAGCGACACGGGCCACTCGCTTCCCTTCTGCCGCTCGGCGCTCGTTCACGGCGTGCAGGACCGTCGCAGCCACTACGACTGCATCTATCTCTTCCTCGGTCCCGAGGAACTGGCCAGCCCCTTTTCGCAGCAGGTGTGCCGCATGGTGCTTCCCTTCATCGACCTCGGTTTCCGGCAGCTGCCGGATCGTGGCCAGAAACGCGCGAAGCACGAACTCTCGGGGACCGGCTTCGGCAACAGCAGCTTTGCCGAATGCCTGGCGGCCGAGCGGCCCGGTTCGTCGAGTTCGGGCGACTCGCGTTTCGGCGACAGCGGCTGGCCCGAGCCAGCGGCCGGCGAGCGGGGCAGCCCCCTCAGCGCGCGCGAACTGGAGATCATGCAGTGGGTCCGCATGGGCAAGACCAACGCGGAGATCGCGATCATCCTGAGCCTCAGCACGTTCACGGTGAAGAACCACATGCGCCGGATCTACCGGAAGCTGGACGTGCTCAATCGTGCGCAGGCCGTCGGCAGCCTGGAAGCCATGCAGCCCGGTCCCCGGTCCGCCGCACGCTGAGACCGCACCGCCGCGCGAACGCGGTCTCGCCACAGGAGGGCCAGAGATGAATGCCATGACGCGGATCTTTTCGGCGTTGCTGCTTGCTGCCGCTGCATGGGCGCTGGTCGCATGCTCCACGCCCGAGGACAAGGTGGAGCGCTACACGGGACGCGGCCAGTCGCTGCTGAAGGAGGGCGACCCGATCAAGGCGCGACTCGAATTCCAGAATGCTCTGCAGATCAATCCATCGGCCGTCCCCGCGCTCGTCGGGCTGGCCACCGTGGCAGAGCGCACGCACGACTGGCCCGGCGCGTACCAGCTGTTCACGAAGGTCGTGGAGTTGCAGCCTTCGAACTTCGAGGCGATCGTCAAGGTCGGCCGGCTGCAGCTCGCATCCGGACAGTTGGACAAGGCACTGGAAAGCGCGCAGGCCGCGTCCTCCCTGCAGCCGGACAATGCCGACGTGCTGGGATTGCGCGCCGCAGTGTTCCTGAAACTGGGCGAAGCCGACAAGGCGGTCGCACTCGCGAACCAGGCGCTCGCGAGGGACCCGCGCCACGTCGACTCGCTGGTGGTGCTGGCGTCGGAGCGCCTGCATGCCCGTGACGCGGACGGAGCCGTCGCGTTCCTCGACAAGGCGCTCGCGTCGGACGAGCGCAATGTGTCGCTGCAGATGCTGAAGGTGCAGTCGCTCGAAAGCCTCGATCGCCTCGATGCGGCGGAAGCCGTGCTGCACAAGCTGGTCGCGATGTTCCCCAAGGAGACCGGGTACCGCGATCTCCTGGCGAGCTTCTACGTGAAGCACAAGAAGCCGGTGCAGGCCGAATCGGAATACCGCGCCCTGGTGGCCGCTAATCCGAAATCGAACGCACCGAAGCTGCAGTTGGTGCGGTTCCTTGACAGCTCGCAGGGGGCCGAAGCGGCGGCCGCGGAACTTGAGAAGTTCTCGCACGCGGAGCCGAGCTCGTCCGAACTGAAGCTCGAGCTGGCAAGCGTGCGGCAGCAACAGAAGAACGACGCCGCGGCCATCGCGCTCTGGAACGAAGTCATCGCCGCAGCGGGCGACACTGATCCGGCGGGCCTCCGCGCGCGCGGAGCCCTCGCGTCCTACCAGCTCGCGCACAAGGACAGCAAGAGCGCCAAGGTTCTGATCGAGCAGATGCTGGCAAAGGACGCGCGGGACCAGCAAGCGCTCTATCTGCGGGCGGGCATCGCGATGGACGAACGCAGGCTAGACGATGCGGTGGTCGACCTGCGCGGCATCCTGCGCGACGCGCCGGACTCCGCCGGAGCGCTGCTGCTGCTGGCACGCACGTATGACCTGCAGGGCGCGCGCGACCTGGCAATGCAGTACTACTCGGATGCCGCCCAGAGGGGGCGCTTCGCCCCAGCCTATGGCATGCCATACGCAGAACAGCTCGTTGGCGCCGGCCGGGGTCGGCAGGCCGATGGCGTGCTGCACGAGGTGCTGCGGGCCGCTCCTGCGCACGTGCCGGCGCTCAGGATGCTGGCGGAGATCCACCTGCGGGCCGGTGACTTGGCGGCAGCACAGGCGGTCGCCAACGAACTCGCCAGGATCGAAGACGCGCAAGGCACCGCCATGCGCGTGCAGGGCGCCGTGCAACTCGCGCGCGGGGACGTGAGTGGCGGCATCGCCTCGGCCCGGCGCGCCTACGAGCTCACGCCCGGCGAGCCGCAGGCCATGGCCTCGGTGGTGCGCAGTTACCTCGCCGCCGGCAAGCCCAAGGAGGCCCTCGCCTTTCTGCAGGCAGTGCAGGCAGCGGCACCCACCAACCAGCCTGCGCGCGTGATGCTCGGACAGCTGCTCGCGCGGATGGGCAATGTGCCGGCTGCGGTCGAGGCGCTCGAGGCAGCGATCCGGATCGAGCCGAAACAGGCTGCACCCTATCAGGCTCTGATCGCCGTTCACCTGGCCAACCACCATCCCGACGAAGCGCTGGCGGTGTCGTCGCGCGGGCTGCAATCGCTGCCCGGGGACTTCGGCCTGCGCCTCGCACGCGCGAGCACGCTTGAGGCGCTGGGCAAGATGGAGGACGCGATCTCGATCTACGAGGCCCTGCTCACCGAGCAGCCGAACGCGGTGATCGTCGCGAACAACCTCGCGTCCTTGTTGGCCGACAACCGCAAGGATCCGGCCAGCCTGCGCCGCGCCTACGACATCGCGCAGCGCTTCCGTGGCAGCGATCTCCCGCTCGTGAAGGATACGGTGGGCTGGACGATGCACGTGGCCGGCAAGCACAAGGAGGCCGCAGACCTGCTGAAGTCCGCCTCCACGCAGTTGCCCGACCTCGCCATCGTGCAATACCACTACGGCATGAACCTGCTCTCCCTGAACAACGTGCCGGCCGCGCGGAAGGCGCTGCAGCGCTCCCTCGATCTCGCCGCCAAGACGCCTTTCGCGCAGGCCGAAGATGCGCGCAAGGCCTTGCAGAACCTGTAGGCACGCATGTACGAGTCGTATTACGGGCTGCGGGAGAAGCCGTTCTCGATCCAGCCCGATCCCGAGTTCCTGTTCATGAGCAAGCGGCACCGGCTGGCATTCACGATGCTGGAATACGGGATCCAGAACCGCGTCGGTTTCTCGGTGATCTGCGGCGAGATCGGCTGCGGCAAGACGACATTGGTCCGCAAGCTGCTGGACGCCCTGGACGACAGCGTCAATGTCGGACTCGTCTACAACACGCACGCCGACATTGCGGACCTCCTGGAGTGGATCATGCTGGCGTTCGGCCAGCCCTACGCCGGGATGACGCAGGTGGAGCGCTACGACCGCTTCCAGCAGTTCCTGCTCGCGGAGTACGCGGCGCGCCGGCGCGTCGTCCTGATCGTGGACGAAGCGCAGAACCTGCACACCGGCGCGCTCGAGTCGCTGCGCATGCTGTCGAACATCAACGCCGACAAGGACCAGCTGCTCCAGGTGATCCTGGTCGGACAGCCCCAGCTACGCGATCTGCTGAATCGGCCGGAACTGCACCAGTTCACCCAGCGCGTCGGCGCGGACTTCTTCATTCCCCCACTCGGGGCGCGCGAAGTGCACCAGTACGTGGAACACCGGTTGAAGGTCGCGGGCCGCGACCAGGAGCTGTTCCAGGAAGACGCGCTGGGCCGGATCGCCGCAGCGTCGCGGGGCGTGCCGCGCAGCATCAACATCCTCTGCGATACGGCCCTGGTCTACGGGTTCTCCGCCGAGGCGCAGCGCATCGATGCCGCGCTCGTGGAGGAAGTGCTGCAGGACCGGCGGGAATACGGCATCCTGCAGGCGCAGGACTGAACGCGATTCAGTAGTAGCCCTGCGCCACCCTATCGGCGCTGGCCTTGTTCACCACGACGCCGAGCAGGTTGAAGCGCGAGAGATGGCGCTGGGCCTCCTCGATCTCGCGCTTAGTGCTGGTGCCGCTGCCCACCACCAGCAGCACGCAGTCGACGCGCGGCAGCACGGCGATCGCGTCGTCCACTGCCGCCACAGGGGGAAGGTCGATCACGATGATGCGTTCGGCGTACTCGCCGCGCAGCGTGGCAAGAATGCGCCCGACGCGATCCGAGGCCAGCATCTCGGCAGCGCCCGCCACCTTGCGTTGGGTGGGCAGCACCAGGAAACGTGGGAGGCCCGCGTGCACGATCGCGCTGTGCAGGTCCGCCTCTCCCGCCAGCACTTCGTTCAGCGAGACGCCGTGCGGCAGGCCGAGGTACGAAGCGACCTGCGGCCGGCGAAGGTCGAAGTCGACCAGGAGCGCGGTCCTGGACGGATGGTGCGCGATGCTGAGGGCCAGGTTGATTGCCACCACGGATTTGCCGGACTGCATGGATGGCGACGTCACGGCGATCGTGCGCCATCCGTTTTCCTCCATCTTCTGCAGCACCTGTGTGCGTAGCAGGTCGAAGGCGCGGCGCAGCGGATTCGCCTGCTCCAGGGTGACGATGCGGTGCCGCTCCAGATGCGCCGGGTCGAGCGGCAGCAGGTCCACGGGCGCGCCGAGGTCGGCCGCGCTCGTCGCCGGGTGGCCACGCGCACGGAGCGGGTCGTCTCCCGCGGCAGCCAAAGACGAGGGCTGGGCCTGGGCGCCGGCCTGCTGGCGCGCCCGTTCGATGGCAAGCTTGATGCGTTCCATATCTTTTCAACCCAGGCGGGTGAGGGCCTTCATGAATACCAGGTCCAGCGGCAGCACGAGGAAATGGACCAACACCAGCGCGATCCCGGCAGCGAGCACGCCACCTCCTGCAACCGCAAGCACGATCTTCCTGCGCTGCGCGCGTTCGGCTGCCACCGGGATGATCGGAATGGTGACCAGCGGACGCAGGCCCGTGATCGCACTGATCTGCCCGACACCGCGAACGACGCCGTGCATGGACTCCATCAGGCCGACCGCACCGGCCGGCACGCCCAGCGCCAGGAGGAAGCTCAGTGCCAGCATCTTCTTGCGGTCCGGCTTCACCGGCTTGTCGGGCAAGGCCGGCGGCTCGAGCACGGCGAAGCGCTCCGCCTTCTGGTCGTCTTCGAGGTTCTCGGCAACCTGCGCAGTCATCTGCTTGGCACGGATCTCCTCGTACTTGCGCTGCGCGCTCTGGTAGTCGCGGGTGAGCCCCGCCAGGTCCTTTTCCACCTGGGGCGATTTCACCAGCGCCACGTCCATCTGGCCTAGTTGCGCCCGCAGGCTGCTCCGCTGCGCGGCCAGCACCTTCAGTCGCTGGCGCAGCGTCGCGGCGCGCGCATCGATCCGGGCCACTGCGGGGTCGGCAGACGCACCCGGCTTCGGCGCGGACGCGGCGCCACGGGCGTTGTCGACAGCCTCCTGCTCCAGCTTCGAGAGCCGGCGGCGTGCGGCCTTGACGTCGGGATGGCTCTCCGTGTACGTCGCGCTCAGGCGCGCGACTTCGGCCCGCGCCTTCTGCAGTTCCCCCGCGTTTGCGGCAGTGTCCGTGCCGGCCCAGGAACGCTCGGCTTCGAGGCTGCGCAATTCGTCTTCGGCCGCGGCCTGGTCGCGCTCCACCTGGCGCAGGTCCGACTCCACGCGCTGCATGGCAGCCATGCCGAGCGCCACGTTTTCCGGCAGGGCGGCCCCGTGCTCCTGCTTGTACTTGGCAATGGCCGCCTCCATGCCGTCCAGTTCCTTCTTCAGCTTGTCCGCTTCCTGGGTGAGGAACTCGGTGGTCTGCGAGGCCCGCTGCGTGCGCACCTTCACGTTCTCCGCCAGGAACAGCGTCACCAGGTCGTTCGCCACCGATTGCGCAACCTCCGCGCGCCGGTGCTCGAAGGAGAGCCTGAACGCGATGGTGGCCGGCCCGGCGCGGTCGGGGCGCAGGCTCGCATTCACCAGCTCCACCCCGATGCTCTTGCGCATGTAATCGATCTGGTCCGAGGGGGTGAGAGTGGACGCCGCGTCGGCGAACAGGTTGTACTTGCGGATAATCCGCAGCAGGTTCTCGCGCGTCATCACCCGCTGCTTGATGACCTCGATGCGCTCGTCCGCGTAGGAGGTTACTGTCGCCTGCACGAGGTCGGTGGGAATCTGCTGCGACTCGATCAGGATCAGCCCCGAAGACAGGTACGTGGGCGGCAGCAGCAGCGAGATTGCGACGCCGACGGCGAGCGTGACGGCGAAGCTGCCGACGATCAGCCAGGCGCGCCGCCTCAGGATCGTCAGGTAATCGGCAAGCGTCAGTTGGTAGTCGTCCATCACGGCCTCAGAGATCAGATGCGCTGTAGGTCAGGACCAGCGCGATCCTGTTGCTGCGGGCCGTGCCCTCGAGGCCCTGCTGCCGGTTGACCGAGCCACGGACCGACACCTGCCACCCCGGCGTCCATTGGTGCACCCACGCGACGCTCGCGAAGGTGTTCGTGCTCTCCGGGTCGGACTGCAGGCTGTAGGCCGCCTGGAGGTTCAGCGAGCTGCGCGGTCCCAGCTCGTAGCGCAGGTGTGCCCGGCCTTCACGGCTTTCCACGAGGCCGCCGACGGTGTAGTTCACACTGGGCGTACGGGCCAGGTCGATGCCGCCCGACCAGCGTTGGGCGGTGTACTCCGCGCTCAGCCGTCCTTGCCAGCCATCCTTGGAGGGGTGGTTGAAATGCATGGGCCCAGCACTCGCGTCGAGGCGCAGCGCCTCACTCAGCGACTGCGTAATGCCCAGAAGCGCGCCGGCGGCCATGCTGCTCGTGCGCCCGGAGCCGGCTTGAGCTGCATCTGTCCTGGGTTCGGGGCGGTAGTACTGCCCGTTCACCGCGGCATACCAGCTGCGGCGTTCGTCCTGCTGCCACGTAAACCGCGCCGCGCCCACGGTCAGCCGGGAGTCCGGCGTTTGCACGTCGGTGTACTGGTCCCACTCCTGGTTCAGATCCACGCCGGCCCTGCTGCGAGCGCTCAGCTCGCGGGTCCAGCTGCCTGCGATGGAGTACAAGGTGCGCGCGCCATCGACACCGACCGGCACGTGCTCTCGCACGTCGACGGCACGAAGCGCACGCCGGTCCACCAGGAGAGCCAGCTGCGCCGTGTCCACTGCATCGGCGTGTTTCCAGACGCCGCGCAGTCGCGGGTCCACGCGGTCCTTCGCCACGTCCGTATTGCTGCTCTTCTCCACCGTGAGCCCTGCCTCCAGGTCGAATTCCTCGTTGCCATAGACATAGCCGGTGGTCAGGTTGGGGAGGACTCGGAACCAGGTCGTGCCTCGGGGGTCGGTCACGCTCATGTTCGGGTTGGAGTCCCGTTCAATTTCCGTCTGCACGTTCAGCGAGTACAGCGTCCGCGACTGGGCTAGGGCTGCGGTCGCCCCCGCCGCGCCTGCGACCACCAGGAAGCCGCGCGCGATCCGCCCCGCCACCGCTGCCCCCACCTCAAGGCACCATGACGGTGTCGCCGGCCCGCATGACTACGTTGGACTCCAGCGCCTGCCCTTTCAGCAGTTCGCTGTAACGCACACGCAGGGTCTGCTGGCGCGCGTCTCCTGGAGCCTTCCGCAGGACGACAATCGAATCGGCGTCGGCGAAGCGGTCGAGGCCGCCGGCCTGGCTGAGGACCTGCAGCACCGTGGTGTCCGTGCTGGTCAGCGCAATGGGGCCCGGCTTGAGAACCTTGCCGAGCACATAGACGCTGTTGCCCTCGGTGGCGGTGACTACCACGCTCACCACCGCGTCCGGAATGTAGGTCTTGAGGCCTTCGCGGATGCGCCTTTCCACTTCCACGCTGGACGCACCGGCGACCTGGATGCGGCCCACGAGGGGGAAACTGATGCTGCCGTCGGGGAGGACCCGCACTTCACGATTAAGCGTTTCCTCCTTCCACACGGAGACCTGCAGGCGGTCGCCGGGGCGCAGGGCGTAGCCGTCAGCTGCGGCTTGGGCGCAGGCGGCGCACGCCGCGAAGACGCAAAGGAGGAACAACACGCAGCGATGAATCATGACAGCCTCTCGATTTCACCCGACGCTTACAGCTTGCGCCGGCTCGAAATCCCCAGGAACGCCAGCAGCGCCGAGCCGAACAGCCACATGGCTCCCGGCAGCGGCACATCTGTGATCCGGGAAGGCACTGCGTGCTGGTCGGAAAGGGTTCCCACCTGCAGCACGTACTCGCCTGCGCTGAGCAGGTAGGTGTGCAAGGGTGACCCGGTTTTCAGGGCCCGCTCCGCGGCGGGCACGTGGTCGGGAACCGAGGGCAGAACGATCGCCGAGGCCGCCTGGACGACCGCTTGCTGCACGTCCGCAGGGGCGCCGTGGGGGGCAGGCGCGGCCTGCGGCTCGTGCCGCAGCGGAACGGGCGCTGCGTGCACGAACCCTGCCGAAGCCAGGGTAGCAGCAACAGCCAACGCCACCAGGCGCGCCTTCATCATCACGACGACTCCAAGGATTTACGAAACCGGACCTCAGGTTACGGACCCGACCACGCGCTCACAATGGTCCGTTGGTGCCAACCTGCGCAAAGGTGTGCCGTCAGTACGCGTTCGCCCCCGTGAGCGCGCGGGTGGTCCGCACCAGGATCGAGAGGTCCAGCCAGAGCGACCAGTTGTTGATGTACTCGATGTCGCTCTCCACGCGCAGCAGCATCTTGTCGATCTCGCGCGTTTCGCCGCGGTGACCGCGCACCTGCGCCAGCCCCGTGATGCCCGGTTTGATGTTGTGGCGAGCAAAGTAGTGGGCGATGTGCTGCCCGTACTCCACGTCGTGCTGCACTGCATGCGGCCGCGGCCCCACGAGCGACATCTGGCCGGCAATCACGTTGAAGATCTGCGGCAGTTCATCCAGGCTGGTACGCCGCAGGAAGGCACCCACCCGCGTGATACGCGGGTCGCCCTGCCGAGCCTGCGCCACCACCCCATGGTCATCGTGCACGTACATGCTTCGGAACTTCCAGATGTGGAAGCGCTTGCCGCCCCAGCCAAGGCGCGCCTGCCGGAAAAACACCGGCCCAGGGCTGTCCATGCGGATCGCGACGGCGATCGCGACCATCAGCGGCGCCAGGACCACGAGCAACAGAACCGACAGGCCCACATCCTCGATCGCCTTGAGCATGCGTGACGTCCCGATCAGCGGCGTTTCGGACAGGGTCAGCACCGGCAAGCCGGCGATCTCGCTGACGGTGTGGTTCACGAGGCGCAGCGAGAAGATATCGGGCACCCAGTGCACCGCGACATGCCGGTCGAGCAGCCGGAAGTACAGGCTCTCGACGATCTCCGAGGCATTCAGCGGAATCGCGAAGTAGACCGTGCGCACGTTGTGCGTGTCGATCAGTTGCATCAACTGCTCGAGGCGGCCGAGGCATGGGGCCGACTTGCCGAAGTTGGGCCGCTGCGCGTCGTTCGCCGCCCCGTCCTCCTGCTCCAGCCGCACGAGGCCCACCACCTCCTGCCCAAGCCACTCGTTGGCATCGATGCGCTGATTCAGGAACAAAGCAAGCCGGCCCGTCCCGACGATGAGCACCTTGTTCGGCTCCGCCGCGTGCCGGGACACTTCCCGCGACAGCATGCGCATCAGCAGGTGCAGCAGCACCTGGTACACATAGCCATAGAGGAACAGCTGCCCGAGCAGCAGGCGCGAAAAGCTCTCCGCCTGCTTCGTGACGAAGCCCAGGGCGATCAGGACGACAAAGGTCAGTGACCACGCCTGCAGCAGGTCGAGCGCCTTGCGCGTGAAGTTCGCGTTTCTGCGGTAGATGCCGAACACGTCGTACATCAGGCCGAGCGTGCAAAGCAGCAGGAAGACGAACACCGTGTACCGCGCCGTCAGCGCGCCGATGTGGCGCGAGATCAGCATGTAGCACAGGCCGACGACGACGAGCCCGTCGAGCACCGCCTGCAGGTCGGCGATGCTGCTGCGGCGACGGATGACGGCGGAGCGCGCGAGGATCTGCTGGTCCATGTCAGTCCGGCACGAAAGGCCCGAGCTTCGGCGCCGCGGCGCGCACGAAGCGCTGGAGGCGTGCATCGGCCGCGCGCGTGTCCTCGTTGGGCGCCACCTCGGTCATCACGCGGACCAGCGCGCCGTCGGTGCGGTTGCGCAGCACCGCGTCGACGAGCAGGTGCCATTTCACCGCGTACTCGTTGGCGAGCCGCTCCCCGCGTTCCTGGAACCAGTAGTAGACGAGCGCGCGTTCGCGGCCGCGGTCGACCTGGACGCGCACCGCCGTGAGTTCGGTATCGTCGCCGGCAGGGACCTGCACATTCCGCAGGTCCGAGATCACCCAGCCCCCGCCGGGGATGCAAACTTGCGGCGAGTGCGGAGAGACGCCCTTGCGCTGCGACGCGTAGTACGCCACGTAGAAATTGACGCTCTCGCTCGCCGGCCCGACGTAGTCCGCCAGCACGTAGTCCTCCAGTCCGAGCGCGCGTTCCACGTCGACCGGCATCGACGCTTCGCGCGCGCTCCAGCCTTCCAGTTCGCTGGGGAACAGGCGCAGCGAGGTGCGCGCGGGCCGAATCTCGTCACGGACGTCCAGCGAGTGCACCGCGATGAAGGCCAGCAGCAGGAGCAGCACCGCTGCACTCAGTACGCCTGCGGCGCGGGCCGGGCCAGCGCCCGAAGGCGGGACGGGCTGCACCTGCGGAAATTGCTGCACCTCGAACAGGCTGCGTCGCCGGGTGAACCGCTCGATGGCCATGATCTCCAGGGTGAGCACGACCTGGCAGGCGATGAAGATGATCCAGCCTTCGAAATAGTGCAGGAAGCCGTTGGCCATCCCGCTGCCCCACTGATCCACGAGCACACCGGTCACCGCAATGCGAATGCTGTTCGTGAACACGGTGATCGGAATGGTGGACAGCATCAGCAGCACGCGCCAGCGCAGCGCGGCCGGATACATGTAGGCCATGAGGAATCCCACGCTTAGCAGCGGGTAGAGATAGCGCAGGCCGCTGCATGCCTCGATGACCTGGAGCTTGAAGCTTCCCAGGTCGATCACGTTGCCTTCCAGGTAGACCGAGTAATTGAAGGCCCGCAGCATCGCGACGCCCAGGTTGGACGAAACCAGCTGAAGCCGCCACGTGAGCTGCGACTCCACCAGGTAAGGCATCGGAACCGAGAACAGCAGCACCGCGATGGGAAGCAGCGTGATGCGCAGCATCGAGCTGCCGCCGTAGCAGAGGACCAGGCCTGCCAGCGACAGCAGGAACGCGAGCTGGATCAACAGCATGAGGGCGGTCAGCTCGCCGAGCAGCAGCGACGCGGCTGCAAGGGCCAAGACAGCGATGCCCCACCGCGACGGCTCCCCGCGGCTTTGCACCAGCGCCTCTCGGCGACTCCAGAGCAGCCACAGCGAAATCAGCGGGATGAAGTACCCATGGCTGTATTCCTCCTGCCGATGCCACCGCAGCGCCAGCTCCGCGAGGCCGCCAAAACAGGCAAGGAAGGCCGCGACGATGCCGAGGGCCAGGAGGGCTTCGTCGAGCCCCGGGCGGTGCGCAAGGGTGCGCCCGGAATCGGTGGACGCTCTCCCGGGGAGCGAGGCGTTCTCGGAGAGAACCGGGATCGGGGGAGTGGCTGCCAAGGTACGTCAGGCCCTGCGAATCGGTCGCACGGGTTTGTGATAACGCGGATGCGCCAGACCATACGCACCGCCGGCAGCAGGCACAACGGCACGAAGGAACCAACGCAGGGCGTCAGCGCTGCCGGCCCGTCCGGACCCACTCCGTCTGCCTCCGCACGACGAAGCCGGCGTAGAGCGGAAGCTTCTTCATCACGTACAGCGGCGACGACAGCAGTTCGGGCCAGCGCACCCAGCTGCGGCCGACGCGCCACCAGGCGAGCAGCACCGCCGCCGCGAAAGCGAGGACGGTGCCGAATCCGAGGAGGACCAGGAGGACCGGTCCCCCGGTGGCGAGCACCCATGCGCTAGCAAGACACGACACCAGCACGAGCAGCGCCAGGAATGCCAGCGGCGGCACGCAGAGGTCCAGGGCGAGCGCGATGGCTCCGGCATTGCCGCTGCGGCAGCCCCGCAGCAGCAAGGGGAGTGCCTCGGACACGATCATCGCGAGGTGCCCGTGCTCCCAGCGCTTGCGTTGGGAGCGCTGCGCCGCGCCGTCCTGCGGGAACCAGCTGTCGACACGCGCTTCCCGGCAAAAGATCGCTGCTCGTCCGGCGGCGGCGAGCTTCACACCGAGTTGCAGGTCCTCGGTGAGGTGGCTGCTTCCGAGCTCCACGTTGCCGATGCAGTCCCAGGGAAACGCCATACCTGTGCCCATGAGTTGGCAGGGCAGGCCCAGTCGATGCAATCCGAGCGGCCGCAGCTGGTTCTTCAAGGCCCAGGCGAACGACGCCATCCGCAGCGACAGCCTGCTACCCGGGTGAGCGGAGAGAAGGTCCAGGGCCTGAACGGGCCGGCCGGTCGCCGCCGCGCGGGCGGCCAGCAGGTCCAGCGCGCCGGAAGCCGGAATGCAATCGGCATCCAGCATCACGAGCACCGGGGGCGGCGCGCTGTGCAGGTGCCGGACGCCGAACGCGAGCGCGTACCCTTTCCCGCGCAGCGAGGCATCGTGACGTTCGATGACTTCCGCCCCGGCGGCGCGCGCCTCGGCGGCCGTGGTGTCCGAACAGTTGTCTGCGACCACCAGCAGCCGCGCACTTGCGGGCAACTGCGCGCGCACGGCCGCGATGGTCGTCTGGATCGTCCCTGCCTCGTCATGCGCGGGCACGAGCACCACGTACGGCGGCACGTCCTCCACTGCACGAGACTCGTGCCTTGCGCCAGAACCCGCGACCACCTCGACCAGCAGGACGAGCACGAGAAGCGCCACCGCGACGATGAAGGCGGCCGCGATGGAAAGAAGCACCATGCTCATGGCAACACTCCAAAATGTTGCGCCAGCTTGCGGGCGCCCCCATCCGCCGAATGGCGCTGCAGCACTCGTTCGCGCGCGCTGAGTCCCATTTTTTCCAGCCGCCGCGGGTCCGCCAGCAGCAGTTCGGTGCACGCCCGTGCCAGTGCGGAGCAATCGCCCGCCGGCACGAGCCAGCCTTCCTGGCCCGGCCGCACGAGCTCCGGAATCCCGGCGATCAGCGTGGAAATGACCGGCCTCGCAAGCGCCATCGCTTCCATGATCACCACGGGCAGGCCTTCCGCGAAACTGGCCAGCACCAGGCCGCGGGATTGCAGCAGCAGCGATCGGACCTCATCGCCGCTCACCCAGCCCGTGATGCGCACGCGGTCGCCCAACCCGTACGCATCAATCAGGTCTTGCAACTCGCCGCGCATTTCGCCGTCCCCGGCGAGCACCAGCTCGAAGTCGAGACCCCGCGCTGCCATGTCGCGCGCGGCGGCCAGCAGCAGCGCCTGCCCCTTCTGCTCGCAAAGGCGACCCACGCACACCAGCATGCGCGAGTCGTTCGAGACGACCGGACCGGGTTCGGCAAAGCGCTGCTCGATGCCGCAGCGCACGACCTTGACCTTCGGCCATTGCGCATGCGGTACCCAACGGAAAAGCTGGCTGCGGCCGAAAGAGCTCACGGCTGCAACGAAAGCAGCGCGTTCGATCTTCTCGCTAAGGTGCAGCCCGGCGGGCGCGTCGAACTCCTCGGGCCCGTGCACGGTGAACGAAAACGGCGGGCCGCCCAACTCCGCGCACAGCATGGCGACTTCCGCGGGATTGGTGCCGAAGTGCGCATGCACGTGGGCAACGCCCTCGCGAAGCAGCAGTTCGCGCATCAGGCACGCCTGGGCGAGGTACGCCAGGTGCACTGGGGCAGGGCGCGGAGACATGCGAGCCATGCGCACCGCAAGCTGCGCGGCCCTCAGGAATCGGCCCGGCGAGGCCAGCATGGCGCGAGCCGACGCGGCGAGCAGCGGCCCCAGGCCGTCGCGCAGCAGGTACTGCGTTTTCCTGCGCTCCTCGTGGTCCGCCTCGTCCACGATCGTGTCGCTCCAGCCGCGCGAGGCGATCCGCAACACGGCCACGCCCATCGCTTCGAGCGCGAGGATCTCGCGCCGGATGAAGCTGTGGCTTACCTTCGGGTACTGGTTGACCAGGTAGGCGACGCGCATCTACTTGTACTCAATGAGGCGCACCGGTCCGTGCGCCATCGTGCGGCCGATGAAGCGCATGGCACCCAGGAACTCGGGGAACCGACCGAGCACCAGATAGAACGCGCGAGTGAAACCGCCCTGCCCCCTCGACAGGCGAAGGATCTGTGCCGGGTACACCGCCAGCAGCAACAGCCAGGCGGGAGCAACGGCGAGGGCAAGGAGCAGCACCGACAGGGGGAACAGTCCGCCGTAGAACAGGGCGCGCAGCACTTCGCGCACCCAGTGCCGCTCGCTTGAGCCGCCGTGCAGCCAAGCGCCCTCCGCGAACGCGTAGCCGCTGCGCGTCGTGCGCCGCCACCACTGCGAAAAGCGCGTCATCGCGGCGTCGTGCAGGACCATCTCCGCACCCAGGCGATGCACCCGCCAGCCGGCGCGCCGCAGCCGCACGCACAGCTCCGGCTCCTCGCCAGCGATCAGAGTCTCGCGAAAGCCGCCGACCGCCTGGAACGCGGCGACGCGAAGCATTGCATTCCCGCCGCAGGCCTTGGCCTCGCCGACGGGCGTGTCCCATTCCAGGTCGCACAAGCGATTGAAGACGGACCGCTGCGGCTCGCGCTCCCGCACGCGGCCACAAACCACCGCATGCGCGGGATGGGCTCCGAGGAAAGCCACGGCCTGCCGCAGCCAACCCGAGTTCAGTTCGCAGTCGCCGTCCAGGAACTGCACGAACTCGGTCGCGGGCGCGCGAGCGAGCAGGGCCGTCATGCCGGCGTTGCGCGCGCGCGCAGCGGTGAACGGCAGCGCCTGGTCGAGAGTCACTACGGCAGCCCCGCAGCGCGCAGCGAACTCCTGGGACCCGTCCGTTGAACCGGAGTCCACGTACACGACCTCGCACGCCTGGAAGGGAATGGCCGCGAGGCAGGCCTTGAGCCTGGCCCCTTCGTTGCGGCCGATCACCACGATGCCGATGCGCTGTGCCATTGCCTTCCTACCGGCTCGGCCTCGTGCCGAACTTCGTGAGGGCCGCGAGGCTCCAGGCGACCTCGGTGGACCGGCTGAGCGCCCGGTTCTGGATCAACACGTCGCAGGAGAAGTAACGCCGCAGGATCTCCAAAGGGCGAGCGGTGGACGCGTTGTCCACTACAAGCAGGCGCAGCGCCACTCGGCCGGCCGCCGACGGCTGCAGCGTGTCGCGCAAGCGCCGAAGCAGGTGGGCTGAGTTGAAGCCCACAAGGAGAACATCGACCGGCTTCGACCCGACGGCCTGCAGCTGCCGCGTACGCATTTCAGTCATGGCATCGCATCACTACTCGCAACGACCCCAGGTTGGATCACGTCAGGCCTGTGGGACTTCCCTGGCGATCTGCCACCGGGGTGGGCAGGCGCGATGCGAGTCTGGCGCAGGACAGCACGCCTCGAAATGGCACCATGGGGCTAACGTGGAAGGGCGCGAGTCGCTGCGTGCACCGAGCGATCCCGCGCGATGGGCTCCTACGAGCTAACAGGCGGTCTATGCGCACGCCGACGCTGTCAATAGGATCGCTGCACTTCTCATTCGTCTTAACGGGGGTGCACTTGTCCGGCCGATTCGCTCTGGGTCATGCCCTCATCAACCGCGAAAGCTTTGAAGACATTGCGCAGCAGGTCGTGAAGCTGGCGCTGCGCCCGAGTCCCGCACTGGTTGTCACGCCGAACGCGGACCACGTCGTGAGGCTGGAGCGGAACAGCGAGCTTCGGGAGGCCTACGCCAAAGCCGCTCTGGTAACGCCGGACGGAATGCCGGTCGTGTGGGCTTCCCGTTGGCTCGGCTCGCCCGTGAAGGAACGCGTCACCGGGTCCGACCTGATGCCCAGGCTGTGCGAGCTCGCCGCCGAGAGCGGCCAGAAGGTGTTCTTGCTGGGGGGCGCGGAAGGCGTTGCGGACCGCGCAGCGGCCAATCTGGTCCTGAGCTATCCGGGACTTACGGTCGCAGGCACGCTGTGCCCACCGCCGGGGTTCGAGCGCGATGCCGCCCGCAACGCGGACATCGTGCGCACCATCCGCGAGAGCGGCGCCGACCTCGTCTTCGTCTGCCTCGGCTCCCCGAAGCAGGATGTTTGGGCCAGCAAGCACCTGTCGCAGTTCGAGAAGGGCGTGTTCCTCGGCGTGGGCGCCGCGATCGACTTCTGCGCGGGCACCATGAAGCGCGCACCGGCCTGGATGCAGCGCTCGGGGTTCGAATGGCTGTACCGGGTCGTGCAGGAGCCCCGCAGAATGATCGGGCGCTATACGAAGGACTTGTACTTCTTCGTGCTGGTGCTGCGTGAGCTCTGGCGGCAGGGCGTGCGCGAGGCCCAGGTCGACGCGGCGATCAATGGGTCGGACGAATCGCAGGTGCTCTGAGCTTGCCCTTTCCTCACCCGGAAAGCCTTGAGCCGACCGTGCGTGGGCGTCGCATGGAATTCCGCGCCGCGACCACGAGGCACGCCCGCCTGCATGCAGCGCTCAGGGCGGAATAGCTGAACAGGCAGCAGTCAAGCCGAGGGCGAAATCCGTAGGGGCGCGACGGTGCGGTCCGCCTGTTCCACCGACGCGCTCACGACGCGCGCATAGGCGACCAGGATTCCTGCCAAGCACCAATAGACCCAGGGGATGACGAAGATGCTGCTCGCCGTGGCGATCGTGACCAGGACGGCGAGCTGGGCTGCAGCAAGTGCACGCCCGAAGTCTGCTGCGTCGCGCCGCTGCGCGAGCATCGACAGCTTGCACGCGCGCATTGCACAGAACCAGACGCAGAGCATGAATCCGCCAAAGCACATCAGTCCGAGGAGGCCGCTGCGAAGCGCGACCAGCACATACGTATTGACAATGTCGACGATGCCCTGCCCTTGGACCATTCCCATGGCGGCCAGTCGCTCCTTGTAGTCGCCAGACCCGAGGAGCGGGTGTGCCCAGATCAGCTGCGAGGAATTCTCGATCAGCCGCTCCCGATATTCGATGTTGGCTACCTCCACGTGGCCGAAAAAAGGGATCAACCCCAGGAGCAGATTGCCGTTCGGAAGGAACGGCAGGACCACAAGCGCCAACCCGCCACCCACTACCAGCAGCAACATGTTCTTCACCGCCCGCCGCCCGAGGGCCAAGTACAGGACGAGTCCCACTGTCGCTCCAATCCAGGGACCGCGGGAGAGCGGGCTGATCAGCCCGACGCCCAGCAGCATGAGCAGAGCCTTAGGTTTCCAGCCAGCGCCAAGGCGGCCTCGCATTGGCAGGTACAACAGCAGGCAGATGGCCAGGACGTAGCCAAGCGCGATGGCATGCCCAGTGCTTGCCATGGCGCGCAGCAAGCCGCCGCGGCCGAGGTACAGGAGCGAGTCGGTAGACCCCCAACCCTGCGCGAGTGCGGAATACAGCAACCAGTGGCGCGCTGCCTCGAAGCAGCCGATCGCCGCCAGCAGCAGGCCTGCCCAAACCAGCGCGGCCGCCGCGTCGCGGAGCTCTCCAAAGTCCTGGAGAGCTCGGCTGAAGACGTAGTACGGCAGCACGACATCCACCATGACGTAGAAGGCGCTTCTGAGCGCCGCAGTCACTGACGGCTCTCTCCCTGCAAGCAGGAGTTGCACCAACACATAGGCTCCCAAGAGCAAATCGGCCGCGCGCGGCCATCCGCCCGACGGCATTCTTCGCTCGCGGAGCAACCGAACAAAAGCCGGCAGCAGTAGCACCAGCACCATCAGCCGCGGCAGGTTCAGGCCGAAGAGAACGTTGACAAGCCCCATGCCGGGGATTTCGGTCTCCACCGGGGGCACCACGAAAAGGAGCGTCAGGAATAAGCCAGGCAGGTTGCGTTCCCTTCGGCCGGCCCAGAGCAGCAGTCCGCAGGCCACCAGCGCAAACGCCCAAAAACTTTTCAGTGCGAACGCAGCCACGGTCATTGCAAACCACAGGTTGCGGCGCAGCACGAGGGCTCCCGGCAGCGTCTCCGATCGGAGCGGCCAGGCGAGCGCCTGGACCGTGAAGCCGATCAGCAGGAGGACGAACAGCGTTCGCAGATTGTCAGACATTCATTGCACGGTGAAGGATTGTCTATGGCGCGATGGAACTATCGAAGCGCAACAAACCGGCGCGACCCTGCACTCAGAATACCGGCACCAAAGACGCGACATGCACTCCACTGCCCATGCTACCGGATCGCCACCGCTCTCGAGTGCATCGGCGACGCAGCAACCCACCCTTCTGAAGACTGCCATCGTCGCGGGAATCTGGACGCTGGCGGGCCACGGGTCGAGCCAGATCCTGCGCCTCGCCGGCAACCTGCTGCTCACTCGCCTGCTCGCTCCCGAATTCTTCGGCGTCATGTCGATCGCCATGGTCATCACCGTCGGCGTGGGGATGTTCTCCGACCTGGGATTGCGGCAGGTCCTCGTGCGCAGCAACCAGGCGGACGACCCCGTTTTCGTGAATACCGTTTGGACGCTTCAGGTACTCCAAGCGCTCGCGATGTCGGGTGTCCTCGTCGTCTTCGCAGCCTGCATTGCGTGGGCGCAACACCGAGGTCTGGTTCCCACGGGGAGCACCTATGCGAGCACGGACCTTCCCGCGGTCGTGATCGGACTGTCCCTCTCCGTGATCCTCGGCGGCTTCGAGTCCACCAGGCTCGCGACAGCGGAAAAGGAGTTGCGCTTGCGGCCAGTGGTAACCATCGAGTTGGCGAGCCAGGCAGCGGGCCTGCTTGCGATGGCGGCAGCCGCACTGGTGCATCCCAGCATCTACGTTCTTTTGCTGGGAGGGATCGTGAGCAACGGGGTCAGGGTTGCCGCGAGCCACCGAATTCCTTGCGGGGTGTCGAACCGGTTCGCCTTTTCGCATCGCGTCGCCCGTCAGGTTTGCCACGTCAGCGTCTGGATCCTCGTCTCCTCCGGCCTGACATTTCTTTCGGGCAATCTCGACAAGGTGGTGCTCGCAGGGCTGCTCGGCGCAGCGTCCATGGGACACTTCGCCATAGCCGCCTTGCTCGTCAACGCCATCTTCGACCTAGTCGCCAAAGTGTCGGGAAAAGTCGCGTTCCCGGCCATCACGAAGGCGTACGAGCGCAACCGCGCGGGGCTGGCGCGTTCGTACCAGCGCGCCCGTCTTCCGATCGACTGTTTTTGCCTGCTCGCAGGAGCCTTCCTATTCTGGTTCGGCCCGGACGTGGTGCGCCTTATGTACGATGCCAGGTACAGCGATGCCGGGTGGATGCTGGGCATCCTCTCCGTCACGCTCCTCGGCGCACGCTACTCGGTGGTCTCCTATGTGTACCTGCTGCTGGGGCGCACTTCCCTGATGGCCGCGGAGCAGGCGATCAGGCTCGTCGCGGTGCTCGTGGGCATTGCGATTGGCTACGCGCTCGCCGGGACCCGGGGAGCCATCTGGGGCGCGGCGCTGGGCCAATTGTCGGGCCCTCTCGCCGGACTGCTTCTGTTCCAGCGCCGCCTCGGCATCGTTTCCATTCAACGCGAGCTTGCGGCGATTGGACTCTTCGTAGCCGCACTCAGTTTATTCGGACTGATAAAACTGACCATGCATTGAGGATCGCAACAGCATCCTCTTCAATCAGCTGATGATAAAGTCGGTGGCGGCGTGATTTCAGATCGGCTCCGTCCCACCCTGATCGAAGCGCGTTGGCAAACAAGGGGCGGCTCAGACTTGTTCTTCGTTGCCGTGCAGCGATCCCGGCCACGGCCACCAGCACCACCCAAGTCGGCCGCGAGCCGCAAGAGGCGCACATCAACGCGCATGCGAGCCGAACTTGTGCCGAAGGCGCAGCATCGGCCTTTCTACCCAGTGGTACGACCCCGCGGCGAGCAACAGCGAGAGGGCAGCTGCGGCAGGGATGAGCGCGCGCCGTTCAACCATCTCACCGAGGAGCACGAGGACGGTGAGGTGCCAAAGATAAAGGGAATAGCTGATCTTTCCGATGTACCGTAGGTGCTGCAAGGACAAGATGCGCCGCAGCCACTGCGCGTGCTGGCCATGCAGGATCGCATTCACGATGAGCAGCAGCCCGCCGCCCTGCACAGAATACCTAAGCGTCTGCCTGAACAGTTCGTCCCGAACGACGAGCGACGCAAGCACGAGACACACCCCGACTGCCATTCCAGGCACTGACGCAAAGCGACGGCAAGCATCCGCCGTCCGCGCATTCACAAGTAAAAGTGCGAGCACCACGCCGTACATGATGCTGTCGATGCGCATCTCCGTCGCGACATATATGTACTGGCTCGAAATAGCGAAGCACGTGCTGCCGATCACCCTGAAGGCAAGCGGCAAGGTAATCAGGGCCGCAGCGGCGAGAAGGAGATGTCGCCGCGTGGCGACTAGGACACCAAGAAGCACCCCCGGAAACAGTAGATAGAAGTGCTCCTCCACCGCGAGCGACCACAACGGCATGGGATAAGCAGACGGTCCCTCGATCGCCTCAAAATAGTTGAACACATAGAGTGCCGCAGCTGCCATGGCCCGCGGCTCTATCACGCCTTTCTGGATTGCCACCCAGATCACGACCACTGCGAGGTAGCAATAGAGAGCGGGCCCCAGACGTAGGAAGCGACGGATGTAGAACGAGCGGAGGTCGATGGAGCCCGTCGCCTGGAATTCCCGCAGGAGCAGCGTCGTGATTAGGTACCCGCTGATGAAGAAGAAAACTGTGACGCCGAACCCTCCGGGAATACCCGGGGTGAAATAGTGCGACGCGAAGACAATCAGGATTGCGATGGCCCTGAGCCCATCCAACTCAGGCACATAGTCCTGCGCGGCGACTACCCCGGCGCGCGGCGATGCATTTGGCGCGGCCCATGTAAGAAGCGTTGGCGGCATTGGAAAGCGAGGACAGCAAAGAGCAGCGACGCATCTCGTGTGAACTGCCGCGCTCCCCCGAATCTGAACACGACGGGCAACGCGAGGCGATGGTCCATTGGTGCCATGGACAATGGCTTGCCACGGCGGGCACGGTATACGGACAAGGCCACCTCTGCTCGGCATCTTGAAGTCGCTATCGCACTCGAGCGGCGGTGCTTCCGAGCCGAGGTCTGGGCGTGGGCTGAGCGTCGGCCCAACCGGCTCTGGCGAGCGAGTCACGCAGCGTTAGCCGGTATGCAGCGTACTAGGTCCAACAGGGTGACCAAGTCTTGGCATCGAGAACATCAGCGAAAGGACCAGCCGGCGTTCCAAGAAAACGCAACCAGTATTTCGGAGCGCACGCGGAGTTTGGGCGTTCCCCCCGTGACGACTGATCGACGCAAGAACATGATGGTCGGCACAGGCCATAAATGGGGGCATCGCCTAAAACTCTCTTACACATTTGTTTGACGAAAGGAGCCTGAACTGGTCCCGAGTGGCCGAACGTCAGAAATTCCCCTGCCTAAGATGACTTGCCTTCACTTAGACCGCAAGCTCGCGGTCCACGAAACAGATGGACAGGACATCTTCGGACAATGGGTGCAGCGGTGCGTGCGAATACAACCATTTGCGAAAGCTGGGCGTGATCAGCTTCGTATTGAGCCTGGGCCTCGCGCTCAGTGGGTGCGGAGGTGGAGGGACGAGCAGTTCCGCCGTTGCGGCGGGGCAGAAGCAGACCGCAGCCGTCGGAGGATCGCCCAGCACGAGCACCACCACTAGTCCGAGCACATCGGTAGCGCGCGCCAACCTGGTCCCGCTCGGCGTCAACATTGAAGGGCTGGCCGATTACGCGCGTCTGCAGCCCTTCGTCGACATGATGAAGACGGCCCGGGTGTGGGGAAGCGCGGCAGCCCCGTGGGACGGCGCCGTAGCCACCGATGCCCAGGGTTGGCCGACGACCGACGCCGGCATCGTGGTGTCCATGGTCACGCAGGACGCGGGAGATGACCAGACCACCTACAAGTACTTGACACCGGGAACGTACAAGCTCCGATTCACAGGCACGGCCTCGGTCGCCTCCGTGGGTTCCCCGGGGACGGCGGTCGCCAACTACGTATATGACCGGGCGACGAACCGTTCCGCGGCCGATGTCGTGATCGGGTCGAATGCGACGCAACTCATGCTCACGTTCACAGGCACCTCAGGCGGGGTGCGCGACGTTTCCCTGCGGCGACCCGGCTATCCGGAAAACCAGACCTTCACGAACGAATTCATCCAAGCCCTCGCCCCCTTCGGCGTGGTGCGCCTGATGGACTTTCTGGCAACGAATGGCAATCCGGTGCAGACCTGGGGCGAGCGCACCACGCCTGCCTCGGGCAACCAGACTGGCCCGAAAGGCGCGGCATACGAGTATGCGATCGCCATGGCCAACGAGCTTGGCAAGGACATCTGGATCACGATCCCGTTCGGTGCGGATGACGGCTTCGTTCGCCAGCTGGCTACGCTGCTGAACACGAACCTGGCACCCGGTCGCGTGGTCTACGTCGAATACAGCAACGAGCTGTGGAACTTCTTCTTTTCCCAGGCCGGGCAGAACACCGACGCCGCCGTGACCGAGGCGCTTGCCGGAGACACGACGCTGACGGGAGGAACGCAATGCACGCAGGCCCTCTTTGATCTCTCCTCCGGCACCTGCAACAAATGGTGGGCCGGGTTCTTCCGGGTCGGCAAGCGCGTAGTGCGCATCGCGCAAATCTTCTCCGAGGTGATGGGCTCGGCGGCCCTGAACAACAGGGTGCGCGTGGTCTACGCCACCCAGTTCGCCAACCCCAACATCGCCGAACAGGTGCTGAAGAACATCGCCACCTACCGCGCCAAGCCCTCCTCCGTGATCTACGGCGTAGCGACGGCACCTTACTTCCAGCTGCCCGACGCGCTCGCCTCCGCAACCGACGCGACCAAAGACCAGATTCTCGGCGCGCTGCAAACGGCGCTAATGACCGACATCGAACCCAGTTTCGCATTGGGAACTTACGACCACGGGGTAATAGTGAAGGGCAAACCCTACTCCGGTATTGACTACTCGGGCGCGACGCACAAGGCGCTGGCCGACTACTACGGGATCAAGAGCCTGTCGTACGAGGGCGGCCCGGACTTGCGCCAGTACAGCGAGAACGCAGCCACCAAGATTGCAGCCAACCGCGACGCTCAAATGGGCGCCATGCTCAAGAGCGAGCTCTCTCAGTGGTACGGCTGCGGCAACGACCTCTACATGCACTACTCGCTGGTCTCGGGATGGGCGGGATCGGGCTACTGGGGCCTGAGCAACAATCCCACCGACCTGAGCGGCGCCAAATACACGGCGGTCCAGGACATCGCGAACTCTGTGCGTTCAGCCTTCACCACGTGCCAGTAAGACGCTCCCGGACTATGCGCCGGCGGCGCCGATGACCGGCTGTTTGCGCGAGCACGCACGGGCACGCATGTCCTCATCAACCGCATGCGTGCTCCAGCGCCCAACTCACCGTCGCCGGGCGCCCCCAACAGACCCTCAATACAGGAACTGATTGGACATAAACTGGTGATGAGCACCGATCGGCAGTTCGGCCCGCTGCCGCACACGCTGCCGCGCGTCGTGGTCCAGCACGTGGCACGCATACATGTGCCTGTACCACGGCGCTGACGATGCGCGCCGGGACCCGGGCAGGCTGCGGTCCACATCGATCTTGCGCAGATCGTGTTCCATATTGAATTCTTCGATGGCGGCCAGTTCTCCGGCCCACCTGTTGGCAAAGAAGAAAGTCACGTCATCGAAGTACATGCTCACCGCCGGCAGGTAAGCCTGCGACGGTCCCTTCAGGCACCGAAGGGCCGACTTCGTGGCCGTGTAAATATCGACGTCGACGGACACAAAGCCCAAGGGTGCATCGGCGGTCAAGGCGTCGGTGAAAGCACCGACGGTGTCCGCGATATCGCCCCAGACGATGTCCGCGCGGCCAGCAATCTTGCGCATGAGGGCGTCTCGATCCTCCATGGCAAAGTCGCCGCCGCGCCAGAGCTCTGGGTGGTCCCGGTATCCGATCAGCTCCGGCAGGCCTGCTCCAGTGTCGAATCCGAAGACGCGGAATTCCACGCCCGTCTCGCCTTCGATGAGTTCAGCCAATTCAATCATGTTCAGCAGACCGTGCCCGCTCGCCACGCCGAACTCCACGACCGTCACAGACTGCTTCCCGAAGTACTTCGCGACATCCGCGGCACGGAGCATGCCGTAAGCGTAGTTTGGCCTCGCCACCACCCCGTGGCGCTCTCGCATTCGCAAATCGCCCGACTTGGCGACCCAGCGTTCCTCGCCCAGCAGTCGCTTGCCTATCCTGCTGCGGATTCGGGTGAGGAGTGTGTTGTGAGGCTGCATGTTCATACTTGGTGAGCAAAGCTTAGGTGTGCTGCCGCAGAAACCCGCGGGAGCGATGGAGGACCTTGTTCCCGAGCCGGAACAAGAAAGGGGGCGTCACGTCTTCAAGGGTCTCGGCCAGGCGCACGCGCCAGTCCGAGGCATCTCGGGAACCTGGGCGGGCTTTGAAGTGCGTGGTGTGCTGCCGCTTCGAGGCGTCCCAGGTAGCCGTGTAGTAGTAGAGCGCCATCGAATAGCGCGCCTTATTTTCAGGGTGACGCACGGTGTTGGGATTGCCGTGGAAGCTGTCACCGGTGGTGTTGAATACGACGCATCGATTGAAGACGGGATCGAACTGCGCGACGCGTGCCGTCATGTCCGTATTCCAGATTTCGAACTGGCCGCCGAATTCCGGCCGCCAGTCCGGATTCAGGTAGATCAGCAGGTTCAAGCGCCGCTCGAGATTCAGCTTCTTCAGGTAGTTGAAGTCCGCATGTATGTCCAGGTGCCCGCCGGAGCGGACCTCGTGGATGCCCCCGCCCAAATAGTACGGGTCGCCCATGAGCCCGTCGATTCCTGTCATGTTCTCGAGGAAAGTCAGAAAGGGGCGCGAGTTCAGCAACCAGAACAGGTTGCGCGTGCGTTCCGGCAGGGCCGTCGGCGCATACGATCGCTTAAAACGCTCTTGGCTTCTTTCGAAGCTGCTTTCGGGCTCGGGCAGCGCTCCAAGGTCCGCCAGCACGCCTTCCAGCAAGGACTCCGGCAGGAAATCATCAATTTTTATATATGGGAACGGTTCGGCGGCGCAGTAGGCCTCCCGAACCGATCGCCCGAGGCTCACCATACGCGACGCATCCACTGACAACGTGGGCGACACCGGAATGAAAGCTGGGCGCATACAGGACTCCTCTTCCGCGAATCTAGCCCAGTGGTCCTGTTCGAGCACTAGCTCCAGAGAGCCAACTTGGCCGCAGTCCATCTGGCGAGACGCTCCATGCGTCCTGGTGCGTCCCCGACTCGGAAGCTTGCACTGGGAGGCGGTCAGCGGCGCTGGGAGCCGTGCGGTAAAGATCTGCTTACCGCAGCCGGCTGCGAGGGCCCTCATCCGGGAAGGAAATAGGCTTGGCTAGCGTCTCTCGATTCGCGCGTCGCTCGAAGTCTCCGGGCAATACGGGCAAAATCCTCTTGACCGCCGGGCCTAACGACAGATTCGGTAATCGCCAGGCACGCGGCGTGCGGCCTCAGCTACCGCCCGGTACTTGGCTGTAGTCAGGTCCTGCGCGTTGTTCGTGAGTCCCCAGTATCCGAATCGACCGTAGCCGCCGGTCAGATTGAAGTACATGAAGAGGCCGTTGCCACATCCGTACCACTGAGCAAGCATTTCGCCGAGTTCCTCTCCCATGCGGTGATCCAAATTGGCAGCGAATTTTGCCGGCAAGCTCACGTTCTCTTGGCGCATGTCCGGCCCCGCTTCATAGGCAAGGCTGCGGATTCCATAGTAGTCGGCAAGCGCCTTTAGTGAGGGGTTCTCATGATTGCCGCCCCGGTATGCAGCGCCCTTTACGAACTTACCCCATCGCATCGTTCCAGGGGCGAAGTATGGGAGTACTTGTGCTTCCAATGAGTGCTGCAACGACGCATGAATGTTGTCCACGTTCAGGTGGGGCGAGCGCGCGAGTTGCTCGTCGAGCGCGAAGTAGGGGGCGCCAGCCACCCCATAGATGAAGTCAGCGGGCCTGCCGCGGAACTTCGCGATGTTCCTGAGGACCTGCTCCGCAATGGCGGGGTTGGCGAACTGCGTGGCGTATACGACGCGCACACGCTTGTTCAGTGCGCCCGGCCCGAACACTTCGGAAAAGATCCTCGCGATGCGGACCGTCCGCTTGCCAACGCGGAACAAGCCGGCCCACCATTTGTTGCAGTCTCCAGAGGTGGTATTGAAGAGGGCCCGCGTGCATTGCGTGCCTGCCGTCAGCGGCGTATCTCCGGCGATCGCTTCCGCCATCGCTGCCTCGATATTGAGCCCGCTTTGGGAGAACGCGTAGTTCCAAAGCTCATTGCTGTATTCGACGTAAACCACGCGCCCAGGGGCCAAACTCGTGTTGAGCAAGGTGGCTAGCTGGCGCACGAAGTCATCATCTGCGCCGAACGGGATGTTGATCCAGATGTCCTTCCCCAATTCGTTGGCGATCTGGATGGCGTATTCGTACGCGCCCCCCTTTTCATCGGCTTGGCTTGCCGCAGATGGCGTTGTGCGTTCGCTCCACTGATGCACCGGGTTGCCGTTGGTTCGCAGGAAGTCCATGAACCGCAGCGTGCCGAACGGCGCAACCGCCGCACGGAAATCGGCGCTGAAGGTCTGCCCCGGAGGACTGTCGGCCGGCAGCAGTTGGACGTCGCGGATTCCCCCGTTGGTACCCTCGAACGAGAGCATCAGTCGATCGGCGTTCTCCCCTACCACCACCTCCGCTGTCGATCGGTTGGTACGGGGATCGTGGGCGACATTCCGCACGACCACCCCTGCAGAGCCAACGGACCGCACCGTCGCGCGGCCGGTGAAGAGGAGACGGAACACTCCCTTCGCAAGATGCCGGTGCTGCGGCAGCGGGTCACCCGGATCCCCCGAGACCACCCGGACGACCACGCCGGCATCCTCCGTCGGCCATCCTAGCGCGTCGGTGTGCACGTCGTGAATCCACGGCGCCGTCGGCGAGCCCCAGCGGCGGGAGTTCTTCATCAGGTCAACGAAAGGCGAAAGCCGCGACCAGTCGTTGATCCCTTCGAGATTCACACCGAGCTCCACTGTTCGCGCTGCGGGGCTTTGCACCGCGGCCACCGGGGCGGCGTCAGAAGCGAACGTCACCGCGAGAAATGCGATGGAGCCGCCTACGCGCAGCGTAGCGCGAAGCCGCGTTCGAAGCATTTCGACGGAGCACCCTGCCCTCCGCAGCGCCAGGTCGACGAGGCGCGCCCGGGCGCTGGGGAGCTCTCGTGACAGGCGAATTCTTCCTGAACCGCCATGGTCGTTCGGCGTGTGCGGAAACGT
This sequence comes from Ramlibacter ginsenosidimutans, assembly GCF_016654015.1. Taxonomy (GTDB): domain Bacteria; phylum Pseudomonadota; class Gammaproteobacteria; order Burkholderiales; family Burkholderiaceae_C; genus Ramlibacter; species Ramlibacter ginsenosidimutans. The sequence goes on from NZ_JAEPWM010000001.1 coordinate 737,939, forward strand.
ACCGGACTGAGTCTTCATTGGCGTTCCTATGTGGTTCCGAACCCAAAGTAGATCTATGCAGTCGTAGTGTCCATCACGCAGGGCAGGCTCAATGGAGCTATTGGAGCTCGGGCGCGGCACCGGCACGCCAGAAACTGCCTGGCCAGAAACCATAAAGTGTCTGTGCCCTGGATCCGGACCGACAGCCATGCTGCTGCCGGTTTGTAGCTCTTTGGCGCCATCGCGCCAGTCGCATTCTGGAGCTATCTTCCCTCTTCTTCGCACAGGGAGAGCGGCTTGCGTTCGGCTTTCTGGAACCTATTCGAGAGAATCTATGTGATCAATCTCGAATCGCGTCCTGACCGGCGCAAAGAAATTGATGAGCAACTGCGCCGGGTGGGCCTTGGCCTCTACCAGCCCCCAGTGGAACTGTTCCGAGCCGTGCGTCCGGACGGCGCCGGCGCTTTCGAAACCATTGGTGCACGAGGATGTTTCCTTAGCCACCTCGGCGTCATCCAGGATGCTATCCAGAACAGACTGGAGTCCTTCCTGATCCTGGAAGACGATGTCGATTTTTCGGATGATTTTGAGCAGCGCTCGAATGCGCTCGCGGAGGCTCTTCGCTCAGTCCCATGGTCGCTGTTCTATGGCGGATACCGACTCGATCGAAAAGTTGTCGGCTCCGGGTGCTTAAGGCTGAATCCGGACCAAGGGGTCGAAACGTCGCATTTTGTAGGTTTGAAGGGCAGCAAAGTCGCCCGAGCCCTTCTCGTCTACATGCAAGCGCAACTTGGCAGACCTGCCGGTGACCCACTGGGCGGCCCGATGCATGTAGATGGCACCTACTCATGGTTTCGCAGGGACAATCCCGAGCTCGTCACCCTCCTGTCAGTTCCAGAAATTTCTCACCAGAGGTCCTCGCACTCCGACATCTACGAGCGCTCGGGACTGGATGGTTTCTTGCACACAACCCGACTCTTTCGCGCAGCAAGAAAGTTGAGGAATCGTCTTGCCTAAAGCCGCACCTGCGGACGCAACCTGATGGCACGATTGCGCGCCCTATATGTCTACGCTGGGACAGCGTTCAGTGAACCGCCGTGGATCACTGGTCACCGTCTCACCTGCAACGCTTTCGACTGGACGAGCGCACCGATTCCGACCGCCTCTTCATTGGGGCGAGTGTGGTCTTCGCTGGTGGTGCCAGATCTCAATGCGTACGACCTCATCGTGTCCAGCGAGTATTTCATCGGGTTTGGAATCAACCTGCGCCTTCGCCTTTCGGGAGCAAACACGCCACACATCGTGTGGGGGATGAACCAAAGTCGCAGAGCACTCGACATGCAGGCGACGAAGGGGGTTGTCTCCTGGGTGTTCAATCGCAGCACCCGAATCATCGTCCATTCCCGCCACGAGTCCCTGCTGTTTTCCTCGTTGCACAACATCGCCGAGGACAAGTTCCGTTTCGTGCACTGGGGGTTCGACTTGCCGCAGATTCGTCCCAGCAAGTTTTCGGACACCGAGAGACGACCTTATGTGTGTCTGATCGGACGGAACAATCGCGATGTAGCCACCTTCTGCGCCGGCCTTCAGGGCACAGGAATCCGGGGAATCGTAATCACCTCTGGGCTGCCGGACGCGGAGCTGGACGATTTCTCTCAATTTTCGAACATCGAAGTGCACCAGGACCTGACGATGAACGAGTGCCTCGACTGTATGCGCGGCGCTCTCGCCAATGTTGTGCTCGTGAGCGACAACGCGCGCGGCGCCGGTCACATCACGATGGTGGCGGCAATGCTGATGGGGAAGCCTCAAATCATCAGCATTGCCCCGGTGGTGGATGACTATTACCGAAAGGGAGAAACTGCGCTTGGCGTGAGCGTCGGTTCCGTTCACGATTTTCGAAGCGCAGTCCTGCGCCTAGGTGAAGATCCAGCATTGGCGCGCGACTTGGGGCAACGCGGGCGTCAATTTGGCCTGGAGCACTGCACCAATGATGCAGTCGCTACGCGGTTCATTGAGGTCGCTGCCGAGCTGATGGCGTTGCCTGCCTCGGCAGGCTCAACACCTGCTTTATCTGATAGCCCTTGGTCGAAACAATCAGCGGTCGAACGCTGAAGTAGCGCGAGGGGAGCAGGCATGGAAGCGCACGTGGCTTGCTGACACTCGCACGAATTCGCGTGTGCACAGTCAATTGGGAGCACTGGCTGGTTTGAGAACCTGCCGCAGCATGGCTCAAGCTGCGACACGACCCTTCGCACTACGAAACGAGTAAAAGAACAAGCCTCTCAGGAAAGTGTTGACTGGGCGTTCAAAGCAAACGAACGACACGAGAGACACGGCAATGAGTAGAACGAAGTAAGACAGAAAACCCGACACGGGGCCTAGCCTCAGCGGTGCCGCGACGAAGGCGGTGGATAGCAGGTAGACGGGGAACTGCAATATGTACAGGGAGAAGCTGCACTCGCCAAGCAAGACGAGCGGTCTTGAGCTGAGCATGCGGGAAACAGTGGGCGTTGCCGACGCAACGGCAACTATGAGCAGGAGGAAGATGGGCGCGAGCAGACTCGAACCGTACGCGAACTGGACGTTTACGTAGGAGGAGATCGCTGCTTCATTGTTGGTGATCGCGAGCACGAGAGCGGAGGCACAACCGATAGCCAGGATCGAAGTGAAGTCGCTACCGAGCACCCGGCGTCGCTCCAACACGATCTGGGACCCCGCAAGACCGAGCATGAAACTGCAATAGTGCGAAATGGGCAGGTAGTAGACAAGGCCATGGGACAGGGAAGTCCAGCCTTTGTAGTCACCCAACTCCAGAACCGTCGTGAGGGCTACCTGCGTTATCAGCCAGAGCATCAGCGCACTCAGCATGAGAATCTTCGGAGAGATCGATACTTTCCTGATCTGAAGCACCAGGAGCGGGAAAGTAAGATAGAAAAATGCCTCGACCGACAACGACCAACCGGGAGCGTTGATCGTCAAGGCATGCCGCGGCGACCAAGCTTGCAGCAACGTCAGGTTCAAGAGCAGCGACTCGTATTCGACGGGCTCCCCTCGCCATCGACTTGTCGCCACCATAAAGGCGATGGCTATCCAGTAGACCGGCAGTATTCGAGCGGCTCTGGACCACCAGTAGAGTGTCTTGTCAACATTCTTGTTGAACGTAGACACGCCCATCACGAACCCAGACAGGACGAAGAAGAACGTGACCATTTCTGGTCCTGCGACTAGGAAGCCGGATAGGCCAAGTGGCGCGCGTCCAAAATGAAACAGCACCACGACAGCCGCGGCAATGAACCTCAGAAACGTGAGAGCTTCGAAACGCATTAGTGGTGTACCTGCGGATGGCCAGGTGGTTCATGTGGCTGTCGCCCGCCAACTCTCATATGCCCCTCTGCTCCTCGCCTGCCGCCAGAATCATGTACGACCAGCAAGCAGATCACATAGAGTGGCATACACTGCGCCGCGCGGCCCCGATGGAGCTGTTGGACCCCATGCTTTGCACACCCTGACTTGCCCGCCGCGTCCGACTGTCGTGCCCGTCCGAAGCGAGCCCGTTCGGTCTGTGGGCTGATTGTGTGTCGCTGGCTCGGAACCGCCATTGATCCGTCCGGCTCATTTCAGTTGGATGTCGCCGCTGATCCGGGCGGTGAAGTGTTTTCCCGGCCGCACTGGTCCCCTCACACAATCAACAACCGCCCCGCCACGCTCAACATCCGCGCCCGCATCACATTCGCGGCATAGAGCGCAACCGAGAGTGCCGCCTCCGGCTCGCGCACAGTGAGCGCCTCGAAGCTTCCCCGCGTCAGCCGCCAGATCGTGGATGGCTCGATGGCTTCGACGGATGCGGTGCGCACCTCAGAAGGCGCGAAGAAGCCACCCTCGCCCACGATCGATCCGGGCGCGATGACGGCCAGCTGCAAACGCCGTTGCTTGTCCGTGCAGTACACCCGCAGCAACCCCGACTCGAGGAACAACAGGCTGCCGTCGTTCTCGCCTTCACGAATCAGGTCCGTCCGTGCTGTGGTCGATTCCAGCATCAACTCGCTCGAAAGAAGCTCCCAGGTCTCGGCCGTGAGCCGGGTGGAGTCGTAGCCGCGGTTGCGGCGGCACGCTGCCGCGATTGCGGAGGTGTCGCGGTGCAGGTTCTGGTGCTGGGTGTGCAACATCGTGGGGGCGGTTGTCTCATCCGCTGCGCTGGAGACTAAAGTCGCAGCCCCTCGCTGACTAGGGCCCGTTGGTGCCAGCGGGTCGCGGGCACACGAGCAACGGACGGGGCTCGCTGGTGCCGAAGGCCGGCCGCAAGTCCTCGCTGCGCAAAGTCTCTCCCCGAGAGGCCGCTAGTGGCTTCAACGCACAGGAGACCGAACGGCAGCCGCAAGAAGACGGCCGGTCGCGAGAGTGAACAGGTACCGAAAAGCATGCAAAGTTATCGCTCTCAAAGCGTGTTTTAGGTAACTACTCGTATATTGGCTGGTTGGTGGAAAGCACAATGAACAACCAGTTTCGCAAGGGCGATGTCGTGCGCGCATTCGTGGAGGACCAGCACCGCGATCTAGTGATCGACGAAATTGCTTCGAACGGCGAGCTTGCGCAGTGCTACTGGATGAAGGGACGCAGCAAGAAGTTCGTGATGGTCTTTCTTGGCGCAGTGCAGAAACTGCAAGACGGCCACATGCCTGCACGGGAACATGAATAGCAGCGCGGTGCAGCGAGCAGCGGGTCATGCGGCCGCCGGCATGTCGAGTCTGTTCCTCAGGCGGACGCGCTATCGGTACGCCATCGAGCAGGAACTGGTCGCGCTCGCATCCCTCGTGCTTGCGGTGACGGACAGCACGAAGTGCATCCTGGCCAGAGTGCCCGAAGGTGCAGAGCGCCAGCAGTTGCTGCTCGCATGCGAACAGCTCGCGCAGGCTGCAGGTGGCGTCGTGGATCCGCGCAGCAGGATCCAGCACCTGTCGGAGTCCGGCGTCGAGGACGCGCTTCACGCATTCGTTGCGCACCAGGAGCGGTCCGCGTGCGTGCGATCCGCGGCGCTGGCAGCGGCCGTCAAGCGCGAACCTTCGTCGCGCTCCATGCGAAAGTCGAGCCGCAGTCCGGCCGCGGCAGCCGTGCGCTCGTTCCCCATGCCGAGCCGCGAAAGTGCCAGCACATGGATGCTCACGATGCCGGCTCGCGCGCGCTGGCGGAGCGCCCTCCGCTTCGGCTGCTCGCCGGTCTCGCTCTGGCGCTCTATCGGCAGGGCGCTGGAAGGGCGCCTGCGCGCAGGCGGCAGCGGAGCGTAAGGCTATCCTCGCTGCCCTGCCCGATCCCCTCGTCCGCCAGTCCCGACTGCTTAGCCCTCGACCGCGACGGAAGTCGCCCGGCGCCGGTGCGCCGAGGATCTTGTGCCCGTGAGGCTCACGAGCAGCTCGCGCAGTTCGGCAGAGGCCGCAGCTTCATGCAGCGCCGGCGAGACCTTCAGCAGCACACCCCGGAACTCGCTCACATCGGCAAGCCACAGCGCCGAGACGGCCTGGCGGATCTTCTTGTCCAGGAGCGGCAGGCCGAGGAGCACGCGCAGGACCGCGTTGCGTTCCCACGCTTCGATGCACACCGTCGCCACGAACACGTCCTTGCGGCCGCGCCTTTTCTCCACCTGGATGTCGACGGTGGCACAGGACGCATCCACGCCCCAGCGATGCAGATGGTGCTCGACGAGCCTCTGGTATTCGGCCTCCAGGCCGCCCGATGCATGCCCCAGCGCCTGGTAGTCGGTCTGGTAATCGGTCTGGTACTCCGGGGTCGCGACGGCGCGGTGCCTGCCAAACCTGCGCCCGATCCACTGCCATGCGTTCTTGTAATTGCTGCGCATGGGCGAATCGTTGCACGACCGACGCGCGCCGCCAACGGCTGGGCTGTGGTTACATGCAGTAACCGTGACGAATGCCGCAGCCGCGAACGGATGGCGCGGCGCAAACGCACGCGCGCTGACCACAATGCGCCCATCGCATCCGACAGGAACCCTGGATGATCATGCATGAGAGTCTCGAGCGCTTCGCGCAGTGGATCGCGGCAGCCACTGCCGCGGCAGTGGGCGCGTTCTGGATCCTGCGCACGCAGCGCCGGCGCAGGCAGCGGCAGGAACACGTCGGGCGCCTGGCCGAGGAGATCGTCCAGGTGGCGCAATCCATCGAGGTGGACCTGCTCTCGCTGCCGCGGACGACCGAATCCGCGGACCTGGCGCGGCTTGCTGCCGACTGCCGCGTGCGCGCCACGAGCATCGGCAGCAGCCGCTGTCGCACGGCGCAGGCGCTGAACCACGCGGTCGGCCAGTTGCACGAGGACCATCGCCGGGTGGTCGACCTGCGCTGGGAGCTCGACGCCGTGATGGCCGAGCGGCGCACCGGCAAGCCCGCGCCGCGCTCTTGCAAGTTCGCTACCGGCTCCAAGCCGACGCGGTCACGCTGGGCCACCACGGGCCTGCACACGCGCCCCTCCACGCTCGGCTGAACCTGCGCGCTCGCGCGCTGACCTTGCGCATTTCGCTGGTGGCGGCCTGCGCAGTTCGCCTCACCCGGTGGCGCGGGGATTGCTTTGATTTTGCGCCGCACCATTGCGAAGGATTACAGGTTTGCGGGCGGATTTGCACCGCTGCGTCTTCACAGTGTCACGAAGGTCTCCTAGCATGGACCCCGGAGACCGCGACACGCGATGCAGAAGGAGACCCGCCCCATGACCGCTGCTGATTACCGCATCGAAAGCACGCAACCGATTGCCGGGCGCTTCTGGCCGGCGCAGGGCTCGCGGCAGTTCGCGGTCAGCGATCGCGCGCTGGCGGTCAGCATCGCGGCGAAAAGCTTCAGTGGCAGCAGCGAAATCCGCGTTGTGCACGTTCCCACCGGCGAAGTCGTTTTCCGCAAGCCGGCCGACCGGCCGATGGCGAGCGACGAGCCCTGACCCGCCGGCCGCTTACGCGCGCTCCCGCAATCGGGCGACAACTTCGCGCAGGTCGTGCGCCCACGCGCGGCGGTCGCGGCCCTGCGCGGTTTCCGGTTCGCCGAAACGCACATGCGCCTCGAAGGGCGGACCCGCCAGGGTGCGCCACACCGAGGCGAGCAGCGTGTCGTCGCCCAGGTAGAGCGGCCCCGGACAGTCCTGTCCCGTCCGCCGATCGACGAAGCGCAGCGCCACCGGCTGCACCGGCACCTCCGCGGAGATCGCGGCCTGGATCAGGTTGCCGTGGAAGGGCAGCAGGTCCTCCCCATCGCCCGTGGTGCCCTCCGGAAACACCGCCACGATCTCGCCGGCCCGCAGGCTCTCCGCCATGTGGTGCACCACGCGCATCGCGTCGCGCCGCTTCTCGCGCTCGATGTACAGCGTGCCCGCGCCGGTCGCCAGTGCGCCGATCAGGGGCCAGTGCTTCACGTCGGACTTGGACACGAAGCGGCAGTGACGCGCCGCATGCAGCACCAGGATGTCGAGCCACGACAGGTGGTTGGACACCAGCAGCAGGGGACCTTCCGCCGGCGGGCAGCCCTCCACCCGCAACGGAACACCCAGGATGCGCAGCATCTGCCCGGCCCAGGCCTGCACCGTCGCTTCGCGCTGTGCCGGCGAGCAGCGCGGGAAGCGGAAGGTGACCGTGATCCATCCGCCCGCCGCATGCGCGAGCGCGCGCGCCAGCTTGCCGACGGCGCCCAGGGCCTTCACCCCTGCGGAGTGGCGTCGTACGCCAGCTGGCCGCCGACGATCGTATAGCGCACCGCGCCCGGAAGCTCGTGGCCCGAGAACGGCGTGTTGCGTCCCTGGCTGCGCAGCCGATCCGGGCTGACCGTCCAGTGCGACTGCAGGTCGAAGATGCACAGGTCGGCGATGCCGCCTTCGACGAGCTGGCCGGCGCTGGCCTGCAAGGTGCCGAGCGCCGGGCCCAGCACGCGCGCGGGTTCGCTCGTGAGCACGGCGAGCGCGCGCGGCAGCCCCACGCCGTCTTCCTGGCCCCACTTGAGCGCCAGTCCCAGCAGCAGCTCGAGCCCGGTGGCGCCCGGCTCGGCCTCCGCGAAGGGCAGTGTCTTCGCATCCTCGTCCACCGGCGTGTGGTCCGAGACCAGCGCGTCGATCGTGCCGTCGGCGAGCCCCTCACGCAGGGCGGTGCGGTCCCGCTGCTGGCGCAGCGGCGGCGACAGGCGCATGCGGCTGTCGAAGTAGCCGATGTCCACGTCGGTGAGGTGCAGCGAATTGATGCTCACGTCGCAGGTGACCGGCAGCCCCTCCTGCTTGGCCTGGCGCACCAGCGCGACGCCCGCCGCACTGCTGATGCGGCACAAGTGCACGCGCGCACCCGAGCCGCGCACGAGTTCGAAGATGGTGTGCAGCGCGATCGTCTCCGCGGCGACGGGCACGCCCGAGAGTCCGAGCCGGGTGGCGAGCGCACCGCTGGCGGCCACGCCCTTGCCCAGGTGGTATTCCTGCGGCCGCAGCCACACGGTGTAGCCGAAGGTCGATGCGTACTGCAGCGCGCGCTGCAACACCTGCGTGTTCTGCAGCGGCACCTCGGCCTGGCTGAAGCCGACGCAACCCGACTCGGTGAGCTCCGCCATCTCGGTAAGCACCTCGCCGGCGAGACCGCGTGTGAGCGCGCCGAGCGGGAACACGCGCGCCTGGTGCAGCTTTTCGGCGCGGAACTTGAGCATGTCCACCAGGCCGGGCTCGTCGAGCACCGGGTCGGTGTCCGGCGGGCACACCACGCTCGTCACGCCGCCGGCGACGGCCGCGGCCATTTCGCTTTCCAGCATGCCCTCGTGCTCGTGCCCCGGTTCGCGCAGGCGCACGGCGAGGTCCACCAGGCCGGGCGCGACGATGCAGCCGCGCGCATCGAGCACGCGGTTGGCGCTGAAGCCCTCGGGAATCTGGCGCACGCCGATGATGCGTCCCGCTGCGATCGCGACGTCGCCGATCTCGTCGAAGTTGCGGGCCGGGTCGATGACGCGCCCGTTGCGGATCAGGATCTTCATCAGGAAATCTCCCGCGTGTTGGCGGCGACGATTCCCATCACGGCCATGCGCACCGCGATGCCGAAGGTCACCTGCGGCAGGATCACGCTCTGCTTGCCGTCGACGACGGCGGAGTCGATCTCCACGCCGCGGTTGATCGGGCCGGGATGCATCACGATGGCGTCGGGCTTCGCCAGCGTCAGGCGTTCCGGCGTGAGGCCGTAGCGCTTGAAGAATTCCTGCGAGGACGGCAGGAGCGCGCCGCTCATGCGCTCGTTCTGCAGGCGCAGCATGATGATGACGTCGCAGCCGCGGATGCCCTCCTCCAGCGAGTGGAACACCCGCACGCCCATCTCGCGCATGTCGCCCGGAACCAGCGTCTGCGGGCCGACGACGCGCACCTCGGCGCAGCCGAGCGTGGTGAGCGCGTGGATGTCGGAGCGCGCGACACGGGAGTGCAGCACGTCGCCGACGATCGCCACCGTGAGGTTGGCGAAGTCCTTCTTGTAGTGCCGGATGGTGTACATGTCCAGCAGGCCCTGCGTGGGATGCGAGTGCCTGCCGTCGCCGGCGTTGATCACGTGCACGTGCGGCGCGACGTGCTGCGCGATCAGGTACGGCGCGCCCGACTCGCTGTGCCGCACGACGAAGATGTCGGCCGCCATCGCCGAGAGATTGGCGATCGTGTCCAGCAGCGACTCGCCTTTGGCGGTGGACGAACGCGCGATGTCCAGGTTGATGACGTCGGCCGACAGCCGCGTCGCCGCGATCTCGAAGGTGGTGCGCGTGCGCGTGCTGTTCTCGAAGAACAGGTTGAACACGCTCTTGCCGCGCAGCATCGGGACCTTCTTCACTTCGCGGTCGCTGACGCTGACGAAGTTGGACGCGGTGTCGAGGATGTGCGTGATGATCTCGCGCGGCAGCCCTTCGATGGAGAGCAGGTGGATCAGCTCGCCGTGGCCGTTCAGTTGGGGGTTTCTCTTGTGCAGCATGGATGTCGTTCTCAGCTGGCCTGCTCGAGCTCGAAGGTGAACAGGCCGCTCGCGTCGCGGGCGAGAGCCAGCGACCGGTCGGGCGGCAGGCTCACGCGGGCGGCAGCGTAGTCGGCCTGGATCGGCAGCTCGCGGCCGCCGCGGTCCACCAGGACCGCCAGCGCCACGGAGGCGGGCCGCCCGTAGTCGAACAGCTCGTTCAGCACCGCGCGGATGGTGCGGCCGGTGTACAGGACGTCGTCGAGCACCAGGATGTGGGCGCCGTTGACGTCGAAGTCGAACTGCGTCTGCGCCGTGGCCGACAGCCCGCGCCGCGTGTAGTCGTCCCGGTGCATCGCCGACGAGAGCACGCCGGGCCGGCCGGGCAGCGCCAGGTCCTTCTGCAGGCGCTCGGCCAGCCACGCGCCGCCCGAAGTGACACCGGCGAGGCGCGTATCGGGACGACGCAACTGCTGCACGCCGCGCAACAGGTCGCGGTACAAGGCTTCGGCGTCGAGCGTCAGCGCGCCGCTGGTGGTAGCGGGTTTCAAGGCAGGCTCCTCAGGAACTGTTCCAGGATGACGCAGGCCGCGCCGGCGTCGGCATCGCGGGCGCCGGCGGCCAGCGCTTCGGTGGTGCTGTAGCGCTCGTCCACCTCGTACACCGGCTTGCCGCAGCGCCCGCGCAGCTGCCGGGCGAACTTGCGCGCACGCGCCGTATTGTCGTGGCTGGCGCCGTCCGGATGGAACGGCACGCCGACCACCAGCGCATCGGGCTGCCATTCCCGCACCCGCGCCTCGGCTTGCGCCAGCCGCGCATCGCTGCCTTCGGCGCGGATGGTGGGTTGCGGGGTGGCGGTGCGCAGCATGCGGTTGCCCACCGCCACGCCGGTGCGCTTGTGGCCGAAATCGAAAGCGAGAAAGGTCTGGAACTGCGGCGGAACGTCGGGTACCGGGCCGGCACTCATGCGTGGCCTGCTCCCGGCGACAGCATCCAGGATTGCAGTCCCAGCAGCGACAAGGCCTTGTCGTAACGCTGCTCGATCGGCGTGTCGAAGATGACGCTGGTGTCGGCGCTCACCGTGAGCCAGCTGTTTTCGGCAAGCTCGGACTCCAGCTGCCCCTCGCCCCAGGCGGAATAACCCAGGGTGACCAGCAGCTTGCGCGGGCCCGCGCCGGTGGCGATGGCCTCCAGGACGTCCTTGGAGGTGGTCATCTCCAGTCCGCCGGGGATGGTCATGGTCGACGCGTACACCGATTCGCCCGCGTCGGCGCCCTCTGCGTGTACGGCCTCGTGCAGCACGAAGCCGCGCTCGGTCTGCACCGGGCCGCCCTGCAGCACCGGCGTGGCCGCGAGCTCGTCGCGCCCGAGCGGCAGGTCCACCTTCTCGAACAGGTTGCGCAGGTTGATGTCGGTGGGCTTGTTGATCACCAGGCCCAATGCGCCGCGCGAGCTGTGCTCGCACAGGTAGACGACCGAGCGCGCGAACGACGCGTCCTGCAGCCCCGGCATGGCGATCAGGAAGTGATGCGTCAGGTTCATGGAATCGGCTTCGTTCGCCATGAGGTAGATTTTAAGTGGATGGACACACCGTACGCCCGCGCCCTGCTGTGGTACCGCCGCGACCTGCGGGCGAATGACCATGCTGCCCTGTCGCAGGCCCTTCGCAGCGCCGCCGCGGTCCACTGCGCCTTCGTGTTCGACCGCGCCATCCTCGATGAGTTGCCTCGGCAGGACAGGCGGCTGGAATTCATCCGGGAGTCCGCCGCCGCGCTCGACGCCGACCTGCGCTCGCTCGGCGGCCCGGGCTGCGGGCTCATCACGCTGCACGCCAGCGCGGCCGAGGCGCTCCCGGCGCTGGCCCGCCGGCTGGGCGTGCAGGCGGTGTTCGCCAACCACGACGACGAGCCGGCGGCGCTCGCGCGCGACCAGCTCGTGCGCGAGCGCCTCGCCGCGGACGGCATCGCCTTCCACACCTCTAAGGACACGGTCGTGTTCGAGCGCGGGGAGGTGCTCACGCAGGCCGGGGCGCCCTACTCCGTCTTCACGCCCTACAGCCGCGCCTGGCTGGCCAAGGTGGACGAGGCCGACCTGCGCCCGCACCCGGTCCGCGAGTTCGCTGCGCGCCTGGCGCCCCGGCCCGAGGGGTTCGCCACCGACGTGCCGGCGCTGGCGCAGCTCGGGTTCGAGCCGACCAACCTGCGGTCCCTGAAGCTTCCCACCGGCAGCGCCGGCGCCGCCGAACTGCTGCGCTCCTTCGCGCAGCGCATGGACCGCTACGAGGAGCTGCGCGACCTGCCCTCGGTGAAGGGACCCAGCTACCTGGGCGTGCATCTGCGCTTCGGCAGGGTCTCCATCCGCGAACTGGTGCGCGCCGCCCGCGCCCACGACAGCCCGGGTGCCGCGACCTGGCTAAAGGAACTGGTCTGGCGCGAGTTCTACTTCCAGGTGCTGGCGAACTTCCCGCAGGTGGGCCGGGGCGAGAGTTTCCGTCCTGCCTACGACCGCATTGCGTGGGAGCAAGGGCCGCAGGCGCAAGCGCACTTCGCCGCATGGTGCGAAGGACGCACCGGCTACCCGCTGGTGGATGCGGCCATGGCGCAGATCAACCAGACCGGCTACATGCACAACCGCCTGCGCATGGTGACGGCGAGCTTCCTGTGCAAGGACCTGGGCCTGGACTGGCGCTGGGGCGAGCGCTACTTCGCGGAAAAGCTCAACGACTACGAGCTCGCGTCCAACAACGGCGGCTGGCAATGGGCCAGTTCCTCGGGCTGCGACGCGCAGCCGTACTTCCGCATCTTCCACCCCGTGACGCAGGGCGAGCGGTTCGACCCCGATGGCAAGTTCGTGCTGCGCTACCTGCCGCAACTTGCAGGCTTGCCGGAGAAGGTGCTGCACGCGCCGTGGAAGGCGCGGCCGGTGGACCTTGCCGCTGCGGGCATCACGCTGGGCAAGGACTATCCGCTGCCCATCGTCGACCACGCGCAGGCGCGGGAGCAGACGCTGCGGCGCTATTCCGTCGTCAAGGAGCGGGATTCGTAGGCTGGCGGTGAGCCGCAGGCGAACCCCAGCGATGCAGGGAGCGCCGCAAGCTGGGGTTCGCTTCGCTCACCGGCCAGCCTACGAAGGAGAACCCACCCGCGTACCGAGCAGAACACCGGCGTACCAAGCAGAAACCACCAGCCCACCAAACAGAAACGCGCCCCCGGGGGCGCGTTTCTCGTCCTCCAGCCGGCGTTACGCCGCGACCGCCTGGGTGCAGTAATGCTTCACCAGGCTCAGCAGCTCTTCTTCCGAGTAGGGCTTGCCCAGGTAGTGGTTCACGCCCAGCTCCTTGGCGTGCTCGCGGTGCTTCTCGGCGATGCGCGAGGTGATCATCACGATCGGCAGGTGCGCCAGGCGCGCATCGGCGCGGATGTTGCGCGCGAGGTCGAAGCCGTCCATGCGCGGCATCTCGATGTCCGACAACACCACCGACGGCAGTTCCTCGGCCAGTTTTTCGAGCGCCTGCAGGCCATCGGCGGCGAGCGCCACGCGGTAGCCTTCGCGCACCAGCAGGCGCTGCGTGACGCGCCGCACGGTGATCGAATCGTCCACCACCAGCACCAGCGGCACCGCCGGCGCCACCGGTGCGGCCGGCGTGGCGGGCGTCACGACGCGCACGGCGCCTTCGCCCAGCACGTCGGGGCTCGCATGATCGGCGCTCAGCGCCCGGGCCTGCTCGCCGTACACCTGCGCCAGCGCCACCGGGTTGTAGATCAGCACGACGGCACCGGAGGCCAGCACGGTCATGCCGGCAAGGCCGGGCAGGCGCGACATCTGCGGGCCGAGGTTCTTCACCACGACTTCCTGGTTGCCCAGCACTTCGTCCACGTGCACCGCGATGCGTTGCGCGGCCGAGCGGAAGATCACCACCGGCAAGGTCTTGCCCTGCGGCTCTGTGCTGCGCGCCGACGACTGCAGCAGCGCGCCCGACCAGAAGAAGGGCAGCTGCTCGCCGGCGAACTCGAAGCTGGCGCTGTTGTAGGCCTGCTGGACTTCCTTCAGGCTGCCGCGGCGCACCAGCTCCACCAGGTTGGCCGGCACGCCGATCGACAGCTTGCCGGTGCGGATCATCACCACCTGCGTCACCGCGGTGGTCAGCGGCAGCACCAGCTTGAAGCTCGTGCCGCGCCCCCTCTGCGTGGCCGTCTCGATGCGGCCGCCGAGCGCGTTCACTTCGGCGCGCACCACGTCCATGCCGATGCCGCGACCGGCGAGCTCCGTCACCTGCTGCGCCGTGGAAAAGCCGGGCAGGAAGATCAGGTTGGCCGCGTCGGCGTCGGAGAGCTGCTGGTTCGGCTGGATCAGGCCGTTCTCGATCGCCTTCTGCCGGATGCGCGCGACGTCGAGGCCGGCGCCGTCGTCCTGGAATTCGACCGAGACGTCGTTGCCCTCCTGGCGCACCTGGATGACGATGTTGCCGGTGGCGTCCTTGCCGGCCGCGGCGCGCGCCTGCGGCGTCTCGACGCCGTGGGCCACGCAGTTGCGCAGCAGGTGTTCGAACGCAGGCGTCATCCGATCGAGGACGCCACGGTCCATCTCGATCGTGCCGCCCAGGATGTCCAGCTTCACCTGCTTGCCGCTTTCCTTGGCGGCCAGGCGTACCACGCGGTACAGGCGGTCCGAGATGCCCTCGAACTCCACCATGCGGGTGCGCAGCAGGTCGCGCTGCAGTTCACGGGTCTGGCGCGCCTGGGCGATCAGGTCGTCTTCGGTCGCTTCCACGACGCGGTGGATGCTCCGCTGCACCGTGGCCACGTCGTTCACCGATTCGGCCATCAGCCGCGTGAGCTCCTGGACGCGGGTGAACCGGTCGAACTCCAGCGGGTCGAAGCCGGCGGCGGTGTCCTTGGCCTGCGCCATGCGCGACTGCATCTGCGACTCGGCCTGCACTTCGATCTCGCGCAGCTGGGCGCGCAGGCGGTCGAGGTTGCCCGTGAGGTCGCCCAGCGATCCGCGCAGCTGCTTGAGCTCCGACTCCAGGCGCGAGCGGGTGATCATCACCTCGCCGGCCTGCGTGACCAGGCGATCGAGCAGCTGCGAGCGCACGCGCACGGCCTGGTTCGCAGCCTGCCGCGCGGGCGCGAGTGCGGTCGTCACCGGCATCGCGATCGCAATCGCGGTGCGCGACGGCGGCATCGCGGCTGCGGGCGCGGGTGCGGGTGCGGGCCCATTGGCTGCAGCCGCAGCCGGCGCGGCTTGCTCTGGCGGTGCCGGGCGCGGCACTTCCGCCGACTTCACGCCAGCGACCGGCGCCGGCGCCGGCACCGCAGCGGGCGCGGCCGCCGGCGGCTCGGCCGGCGCGAAGCCGCCAGTGGCCTTCAGGGTGTCGAAGCGGCCCTGCATGGCATCGAACCGCTGCAGCAGCGCTTCGATGTCCGCCGGCGCGATGTTTTCGTGGCCGAGGTATTCGACCTCGGACTCCATGCGGTGCGCGAGCTCGCCCAGCTGCAAGGCGCCGGCGAGGCGGGCGCTGCCCTTGAGCGTGTGCAGCACGCGCAGCACCAGGTCGCGCGGCTCGCGCTGCTCGGGGCGCGCGGCCCAGGCGCGCAAGGCGCCGCCCAACTGCGGCATCAGTTCCGCGGCCTCCTCCTCGAAGATCGGGAACAGGTCGGGATCGATTGCATCGACGACGTCGAGTTCTTCCTCGGTGTCGACCGCCACCAGCGGTGCGCGCTGCGCCACGCTGGCCGTGAGTGCCGCGGGCTGCGCAATCGGCCCGTGCGCCACGGGCGGCCGCACGGGCGCGGCCGGTGCAGCGACCTTCGCGGGCTCGGCGGCCGGCTGGTACTCGAAATCGTCCGCCGGGGGAAATTCGCTCGCCAGCTCCGAGCGCGGCTCGCCTTCGGCGTGCTTGAGCGCCTGCAGCTCCGCCAGCAGGCGCGGCTCGGGCTGCTTCAGGAAGCCGGCGGCGAACTGGTGCAGCAGGCGGCGCACTTCTTCCGCCGCCTCGGTGAAGGTCCGCGCATGCGCCGGCGTGCCGTTCGCCAGGGTCTGGGTGTGCTGCAGTGCGCCTTCCATGGCGCGGGCGATCTCCGAGAGCGCCTGGAAGCCGACGGTGGCGGAACTGCCTGCGAGCGCGTGTGCCCACCCCACCGTGGAGTCGGCGACGCGCTCGTCCATCTGCAGCGCCCACTCGCTGATTTCGGTGGCGAGCCGGCGCGACCACTCGTCCGCCTCATTGAGATAGACGTTGTACAGCGGGATGCCGATGCGCAGCGTCCCGATCACCTTCACCTGTTCTTCGCGTGTCGCTTCGGGTTCGGGTTCGGGCTCCAGCCCGGGAGCGACGCGGACCGAGTCGATCGCAGGAAACTCCGTCTCCAGCCCCGCGGGCGTGGTGAAGCGGAAGTCGTCCAGCGGCGACATCGGCACGTCCGCCGACGGTATCGCGTTGGCGGCAGGCGTGGACGGACCGGCAACGGCGGACAGGCTGGCGAAATCGATCCCGGCGATCTCGTCCGGCGCTTGTTCCGGCAGCGCCGCGGGCGGCGCTTCATCCAGGCCCATGGGCGGCAGGACGGCCGTGGCGATCAGCTCCTGGCTCGCCTGCGGTTCCGAGGCAGCGGCACGCGGGGCATGCGCCACAGGCTCTTCCTTGCCCAGGATCGCCGTCGCGGCGAAGTCCGCCGCGAACTCCGGCGGCAGTTCGTCGGCCGACAGTTCGGCGACCTCGGTGGCGCGCGGCGATCCGGCCGCAGGCTCCAGGTCCGGCAGTTCGATGCTGAACATCCCGTCATCAACCGGCGCAGGCGCTTCGGCTGCGGGTGCCAGCTCCATCGTGAAGCCGAGATCCGGCAGGTCGGCCGCAGCCGGCCCGGAGTCGTTCGCCGCGGGCTCGCTCGCCTGCTCTTCGAACGGCGGCAACTCGAGCGCCGGCTCCTGCCCCGTGACCGCAGCGCCCGCGTCCGGCGTCTCGATGGGCAGCAGCTTGCCCTCGGTGCGCATCGCATCGGCTGCAACGCGGAAGTCGGACGCCTTCCAGCCGGAGTCGCTGTTCGCGGCGATGTCCTCGACCCAGCGCCCGAAGGCCGTCAGCGCCTCGGTGGAGAGGACGCGCAGCGCGTCGGTCGCGGGCTTCTGGTCGGCCAGCCACGTGTTGAGCACCTGCTCCAGCGCCCACGCGGCTTCGCCGAGCTCGTTGAGGCCCACCATGCGCGAGCTGCCCTTGAGCGTATGGAACGCGCGGCGCAGCGTCGTGAGCTCACCCACGTTCTTCGGCTCTTCGGCCAGCACCCGCAGCGCGGCCAGTCCGTTGACGACGACCTCGCGTGCTTCTTCCAGGAAGATCTGGCGCAGTTCCTCGTCACCCTCATCGTCGCCCGTCGTCGGGGCTGCGGCAGGCGCGGACGAGAGCTGGGCGGCCGCCGGCGCGCTCGCAGGCGCCGCAGCTGCAACGCCGGCCGAGGCGGGCGCGAAGTCGAGGGGCGGCAACTCCAGCGCCGTGGCGGGTGCGGCGGGTGCGGCGGTTGCAGCGGGCGCGGACGGCTCGGCCCGCGGCGCAGCCCGCGCCGGCATCGCCGGCACTTCGGCGCGTCCCATCAGAGGGCGCAGCTCGCCCGTGCGGTCGTCCCACACGAACAGCTTCTTCACCAGCGAAGGCTGGTAATTCAGCATGTCGATCAGGAAGCCCAGCGCACCCAGGTTGTTGCCAAGGCGGTCGAAGGTGCCGGCGCTGCGCGCCTGCTCCTCGTCCACTTCCGTGACGATGATGTTCTCGACCGCTTCGCGCATGCGCAGCACGGCTTGCGCGGCCTGGTCCAGGCCCAGCACCGAGAGCACGCCCCGCATCTGCGAGAGGAAGGCGGGTGCGTCGCGCAGCGGCCCCTTGTCGGCGGGATTGCGGAAGAACTGGTCCAGCAGCTTTTCCAGTTCGCCCATGGTGCCGCGCAATTCGCCGACCACGCTGCCCATGGTCTGCCTGTCGCTCACGCGCCGGTACAGGTCCTCGACCCAGGACTCCAGCGGCTCGGGCGCGCCGCCCCGTGCGACCTTGTCCAGCCGCTCGGCCAGGCGCGCGGTGCGCTCGGACAGTCTCTGGTCGCTGGGGTCGATGTCCTGGAAGGCCGCCTCCAGGTAAAGCACCGCGGTGGCGACTTCCATCGCGAGTTCCGCGCTCGGCGGCTTGCCGCTCTTCATCACGCCATCCACCGCGCCGGACATGGCGTGCGCCAGCGGTTGCGCGGCCGGATAGAGCTTCACGAGCGTGTCGCACAAGGAGTGGAACTGTTCGCCGACGCCCTTGACCTTGTGCGCCTCGCCGCCGGACAGCGCGGACCAGTTTTCCTTGGAGACGCCGATGCGCTTGCGCAGCTGCGTCAGCAGCATGGGATCGAAGCGGCCGAACGGGCTGCTCGCGTAGTCCGCCGGCGTGGACTGCTCGAGCCCGAGGCCGTGGCGCACCGCCGCGAGCGTCGCGCTTGCGGGGCCTTGCGGCGGCACCGCCTGCGCGCAGAAGAACGCGAGGTCCTGCGCCAGCCGGTCCGACACGCTGGTGTCGCCCTTGGCGAGCGATGCGTACTGCAGCAGCACGCGGGAGGCGCCGCGCTTGACGTACACGTCGGGCGGCAGCAGTCCCAGTGCGATCGCCTCGAAGTAGCCGGCGGCCACCTTCCAGAAGACCTTGGCCTGCTTCGCTTCCTGGGAAGCCGCGAGCGCCAGGCTGATGTCGGCGAGTTCGCGGCCGGCGGCGGGGTCGGCGGCCTTGACGATGCGCAGCACCGCCTGGTCCATGCGCGCGCGCACGGACGGGTCGTACTGCAGGGACTCGGCGGGCGCCGGCACCGGGAAGTCGTTCCAGCGCCAGTCGTAGGTCCACAGGTCGGTGGGGTGCGCGGCGGCGCCACACAGGTCCTGCACGTCCTTGTACTGCAGGAACAGCGACAGCGGCGACACCTTCTTGCCGCCCAGCAGCGCCTCGAGGTACTCGGTCAGCGCGAAGCCCGCGCGCTCCACCTTGGCGGCCGCAGCTTCGGTGCACAGCTCGGGGCGCTCGATGAACTTCTGCGCCGCGCCTTCCATGACGCGCAGGATCCGCGCCGGCGCGCCCAGCCCCACCATCTCCAGGGCACCGACGGCCTGGTGCATGTGCTGCCGCGCGATGCGCAGGTGGCCGTTGTCGACGTTGGTGAGGTCCTCGCCGCGCGCCTGCGCGGCATCGCGCACGAAGCGGCGCAGCGCCGACGAGGCGGACTCGAGCGACTTGCGCAGTTCGTCCAGCACCCAGGCCAGGGGGCCCAGGTCGTTGTTCGCCAGATCGATTTCTTGGGCTGCTTGCATGTGTCTAGGGGCTAGGGTCTAGGGGCTAGGGTCTAGGGGGCGGGGGTCTGGCTGGCTTTTCCCTAGCCCCTAGCCCCTAGCACCTAGTCCCTTGCAACTCACGCAATCTTGAATCGAGACACCGACTGACGCAGTTCTTCCGCCATCCGCGTCAGTTCCCGCACCTGCTGGGCCGTCGAGCGAGTGCCTTCTCCGGTCTGCTCCGTCACGGCGAAGATGTGCTGGATGTTGCCGGCCACGACGTTGGCCGATTCGGCTTCGCGCGACGCGGAGGTCGAGATCTGCTCGATCAGCTCGGCGAGATGGCGCGACACCTGGTCGATTTCCGTCAGCGCGGTACCGGCGTTGTCGGACAGCTTCGCCCCTTCCACCACGCCCTGCGTGGAGCGCTCCATGGCGGCCACCGCGTCCTGCGTGTCGGTCTGAATGGCCTTCACGAGCGCCGAGATCTGGCGCGTCGCGTCGGCCGAGCGTTCGGCCAGCCGCTGCACTTCCTCGGCCACCACCGAGAAGCCGCGTCCCGCTTCACCGGCCGACGCGGCCTGGATGGCGGCGTTCAGGGCCAGCACGTTGGTCTGTTCGGTAATGTCGGAAATCAGTTCGGTGATTTCGCCGATCTCCTGAGACGACTCGCCGAGTCGCTTGATCCGCTTGGACGTTTCCTGGATCTGGTCGCGGATGGCGTTCATGCCGCCGATGGCGTTCTGCACCGCGCTGAGTCCCGACTCGGCGGCCTTCAGCGACTGGCGCGCGACCTGGGCGGATTCCTGCGCCTGACCGGCCACCGTGTTGATGCGCCCGGCCATGTCCAGCACCGACTGGCCGGTTTCGCGGATCTCGCGCAGCTGCTCGGTCGAAGCCGCCAGCAGTTCGGTGGAGGTCGACTCCACCTGCGCCGTCGTCTGCGCCACCTTCGTGGCCGTGTTCTGCACCGCGCCCACCAGCTGGCGCAGTTCTTCCACCGTGTAGTTCACGGAGTCGGCGATCGCGCCCGTGATGTCCTCGGTCACCGTCGCTTCCTGCGTCAGGTCGCCTTCGGCCACCGACTGCAGTTCGTTCATCAGGCGAAGAATGGCCGCCTGGTTGGCGTCGTTCACGCGCTTGGCTTCCTGCTCCTGGCGCTCGGCTTCGTGGCGCATCGTTTCCGCGCGTTCCTGCCGGTTGCGCGAGTCCTGCAGCTGCACGTAGGCGAGGCCGATCGCGCAGCCGATGGCGAACAGCGAGGAGATCGCCAGGGCCAGCAACGCGCCGGCGCCGAGGCCGGTCTGCGCAGACAGGCTGCCCTGCACGTCTTCGAGCGCGCGGCGCAGCGGCTCGGAGTCCGCGATGATCGAAGCCTGCGCTTCCCGCGCGGACACCAGGCCCTGCAGGTTGCCCAGGATGGCGCCGGCCTGCGTGCGGGTCTGCTCGTACAGCTTCAGCAGCGCGTCCAGGCGTTCACGGACCTGTTCGTCCTTGGAGCCGGCCAGCCGCAGTTCGGGGCTGCCATCGCGCAGGCCCTGGGCGATTTCCCGGAACGAGTTCAGGTCCTTGCCCAGCAGGAACACGGCCTCGGGCGACACGCCTTCCATGGTCAGGAATTCGTTCGCCGACTTGCCGATCCGCTGCGTCAGCATCACCAGCTGGCCCGCCGCGGAGATCTCCGCCGCGCTCGCGTTCTGCTGCAGCTTCAGCGAGGACACCGTCTCCGCGATCTCCAGCAGGTCGGAGGACTGCCGGTTGATCGTGCGCAGCGCAGTGCCCACCTGCGTCAGGATCTTCTGCTGCGCCAGCACCGTGTTCGCGTTCTTCTCGGCGCGCTGCATCAGCGGCACGATCTTGTCGATTTGCGGCTGCAGGTCCTGCGAGACCGGCGCCAGGCGCAGGTTGGGGTCGCCGTTCTTCAGGCCGCGCACCGTCTGCGCCAGCACCTGCGCCGACTCCTTCACGTCGGGGAAGGCCTGCGGACTGCCGATCAGCGCCTGCGACACCGACTTGGCAAGGCGCTGCGACTGCATCAGCGAGCTGCCGGTGCCGGCCACCTGCTGGGCGACCTTGTCGGCCTGGTTCACCGCGTAGATCGCGACGGAGCCCAGCACCACGAGCGAGAGGGACAGCAGCGTGAACAGGATGCGCTGGTGGGTGGCCGTGGTGCGGCGGCCCAGTACCGGGACCGAAATCAGTTCCGCCGGATCGACCTGCTCGGAGATCGACTCCTCCTCGCCCAGCGTGGTCGAGTCGTCCTGCGAGCTGCCGGCCTCGATGGTGGCGGTGGTCGCGTCGGGCGCGCCGAGGCTCAGTTCCTGCGTGACGGACGGGTCGGCCGAATCTTGCGCTCTCTTGCCGAACAGGTGCTTCAGGGAAAAAACGACAGACATGGTGTGCCTTCGGGAAGGTCTAAGCGCTGATGCTCAGGAATTGGGGTTCTTGCGAGAGCGCCTGCAGGTTGATCTCCTGCCAGTACGCACCGTTGGCATCGGTGTAGCCGCTGCCGAAGAACGCCGGCGAGCCCTCGGGTGCGTCGTTGGACGAGACGAAGGCGTCGGTGTTGCGCAGGCCGGCGAGCCGGTCGACCAGCAAGGCGCAGTTCACGTCGAGCAGCGCATTGAGCGCGACGAGCCGGGACTCGGCGCGCAGCGCGTCCGAACGCAGCTGCGGCGCCTGGCCGGTAACGTAGCTGGCGAGGTCGACCACGCCGAAGAGGCCGCCCCGCAGGTTCGCGACACCCAGGAACCAGGCCTGCGTGTAGGGCACCTGCTGCGCGGAGGTGAACGGGAAGATCTCGCCCGACTGGCTCAGCGGGAAGAGGTACTTGCTGCCCGCGGCTTCGACCGCGAGCCAGCCCGCCTGCACGCCCTCGGTGCGGGCGGCTTGCAGGCGGCTGGCCAGCCGGCTTTGCAGCTCGCGGAGGGCTTCGCGGTTGGCCATGGAGGCTTGCTGCGGGGTGCCGCTGTCAGCCCAGGGCCTTGATCTTGGCCATGAGCTCGGCGGCGTCCACCGGTTTGGTGATGTAGTCGCGCGCGCCCTGGCGCATGCCCCACACCCGGTCGGTTTCCTGGTTCTTGCTCGTGCACATGATGATGGGCACGTCGGCGAACTGCGGATCGCGCGTGATGGCGCGCGTGAGCTGGAAGCCGTTCTGGCCGGGCATCACCACGTCCATGAGGATCAGGTCGGGCTTCTCTTCGCCGAGGCGGCGGAAGGCGTCTTCGGCGCTCTCGGCCGTCTTCACGGCGAACCCGTTCTTCTGCAGCAGGTCGGTCATGAACATCAGCTCGGTCTTGGAATCGTCCACAACGAGCACTTTGCGGATGGCCATCGCATCTCTCCTTCTTATTTGGCGGCGCCGAACTGCTGCACGGTCTGCAGCAGCTGGTCTTTCGTGAAAGGTTTGGTGAGGTAGTCCTGCGAGCCGACCATGCGGCCGCGGGCCTTGTCGAACACGCCGTCCTTGGAGGACAGCATCACGACGGGAACGGAGGAGAACTTGGCGTTGCGCTTGATGATCGCGCAGGTCTGGTAGCCGTCGAGCCGCGGCATGAGGATGTCGCAGAAGATCAGGTGGGGCTCGTAGTCGTTGACCTTCGACAGGGCGTCGAAGCCGTCTTCGGCCAGCATCACCTCGTGGCCGCCCTGCTTCAGGAAGATCTCCGCACTGCGCCGGATGGTGTTGCTGTCATCGATCACCAACACCTTCAATCCAGTGGTGCTCACGTGAAGCCTCTCCTCACTTGTTACTGCTCGAGGTGCGGCATCCCCTGTGGGGCGTCCCAGCGCCGCTTCTCGTGGTTTTTTAGATCTGGACCATCTCGAAGTCTTCCTTGCGCGCCCCGCACTCGGGACAGGTCCAGTTCATCGGCACCTGCTCCCACGGAGTTCCGGGGGCGATGCCATGTTCTGGCGAACCTGCGGCTTCATCGTAGATCCACCCGCAAATCAGGCACATCCAGGTCTTGGTCGTCGTCTCGGTCACAGCTTAAAGGGCCTTCGTCTAGAATGCAACGATTGTATCTAGGCCCTTTGCCTACCTCTCACGCAGAGGCCTCGCGTTGAAGATCACGGGCCCATGACGAATTCCACACCCATCCAGACGAAGCCCTCCGAACCGGAGAGCGAGGACGACGGTCCTGCCTGCGTGATGGTGTTCAACGCAAGCGATCCGAGCGGTGCCGGCGGACTCGCCGCCGACATCACCGCGATCGCATCCGTGGGCGCGCATCCGCTGCCCGTGGTGACCGGTGCGTACGTGCGCGACACCGGCGAGATCTTCGATCATTTCGCCTTCGACGAAGAGGCCGTCGCAGAGCAGGCGCGCACGATTCTCGAGGACGTGCCGGTGCAGGTGATCAAGGTCGGATTCGCGGGCAGCCCCGAGGCCTTGAGCACCATCGCGGAGATCGCGGCGGACTATCCGGACGTGCCCGTCGTGTCGTACATGCCGGCACTTTCCTGGTGGGACGAAGGCCCGACGGATCTCTACGAAGATGCCTTCCGCGAGCTCATGTTGCCGCAGACCACCGTGTTGGTAGGAAACCACAGCACGCTGTGGCGCTGGCTGTTGCCTGAGTGGAACAACGACCGCAGTCCATCCGCGCGCGACCTCGCCAAGGCGGCCGCCGACATGGGCGTGCCGTACACGCTGGTCACCGGCGTGCCGCTGCCCGACCAGTTCGTCGAGAACGTGCTCGCCACCCCGCAGGCCGTGCTCGCGAGCGAGAAGTTCGAGCGCTTCGACGCGGTCTTCTCCGGCGCGGGCGACACGCTCTCGGCGGCGCTGGCCGCGCTCGTCGCCGGCGGCGCCGACCTCGCGGCGGCCGCGGTCGAAGCCCTCGCCTACCTGGATCGCTGCCTCGACGGCGGCTTCCGGCCCGGCATGGGCAACGTGGTGCCGGACCGGATGTTCTGGGCGCAGCCCGGCGCCGGCGAGGGCGAAGACGACGAACCGGGCGGCGGCCAAGGCTTCGACCTGCCCGCTCACGACACCAAGCATTGAGCGCGGCGCGGCGCGCGCGCGACCGGACCCGTCCCATGGCCACTGACAAGAACGCAGAACTCTTCGAGCGCGCCCGCGCGCTGATCCCCGGCGGCGTCAACTCGCCCGTGCGCGCCTTCCGCGCGGTGGGCGGCACGCCGCGCTTCATCGAACGCGCGCAGGGCGCGTACTTCTGGGACGCCGACGGCCAGCGCTACATCGACTACATCGGGTCCTGGGGTCCGATGATCCTGGGCCACGGGCATCCGCGCGTGGTCGAGGCCGTGCAGCAGGCGGTGCGGGACGGCTTCTCCTTCGGCGCGCCGACCGAACGCGAGATCGAACTGGCCGAGGAAATCGCGCGGCACCTGCCGTCCGTGGAAATGGTGCGCCTCGTGAGCTCGGGCACCGAAGCGGCCATGAGCGCGATCCGGCTCGCGCGCGGCGCCACCGGGCGCAACCGCATCATCAAGTTCGAGGGCTGCTACCACGGCCACGCCGACGCGCTGCTGGTGAAGGCCGGCTCCGGCCTGGCCACCTTCGGCCATCCCACAAGCGCAGGCGTGCCGGCCGAAGTCGTGCAGCACACCCTGGTCCTCGAATACAACAACATCGCGCAGCTGGAGGAAGCCTTCGCGACGCACGGCGCCGACCTCGCGTGCGTGATCATCGAGGCGATCGCCGGCAACATGAACTTCGTGCGCGCCAGCGTGCCCTTCATGCAGCGCTGCCGCGAGTTGTGCACGCAGCACGGTGCGCTGCTCGTGTTCGACGAGGTGATGACGGGCTTCCGCGTCGGGCTCACCGGCGCGCAAGGCGTGTACGCGCGGGCCCTCCCCGGCTTCGCGCCGGACATGACCGTGCTGGGCAAGGTGATCGGCGGCGGCATGCCGCTGGCGGCCTTCGGCGGTCCGCGCACGCTGATGGAAAAGCTCGCCCCGCTCGGCCCCGTGTACCAGGCCGGTACGCTCTCGGGCAACCCGGTCGCCACCGCCTGCGGCCTGGCCACCTTGCGGGAGATCGCGCAGCCGGGCTTCTACGAGGCCTTGGGGCAGAAGACCCGCGCGCTGGTGGACGGCTTGCAGGCTGCGGCGGCGGAATCGGGCGTGGCCTTCTCGGGCGATTGCGAAGGCGGCATGTTCGGCTTCTTCCTGCTGCCGCAGCTTCCGCACAACTACGCGCAGGTGATGCGCAGCGACGCCGCCCGCTTCGGCAAGCTGTTCCACGGCCTGCTCGATCGCGGCGTGTACATCGCTCCGGCCCTGTACGAAGCCGGCTTCGTGAGCTCGGCGCACAGCGACGACGACATCGCCCGGACGGTGCAGGCCGCGCGCGAGGTGTTCCGCACGCTCGCCTGAGGCGCGGGACGCTTCAGCCGGCGGCCGCGACCTTCCAGATCTTCTTGCGGTTCAGGAACAGCGGGATCGCGCCGATCGCGATGCCGCCCATGCCCACCAGGTTCGTCACCCAGTCGAACGTGGGAATGCTGTAGAGCGCGATGAAGAACATGAACAGGCCGCTCGCGGCGGGCCACAGCACGCGCGTCAGCGCCGGCAGCACGCCGTCGCCCAGGCTGCGCCGGAAAAACCAGGCGCAGGCCAGGCCGGTGAGCCCGAGGTAGAAGCAGATCTGGAAGCCGATCGCCGTGATCGAGTCCTGCAGGATGACGTTGATGGTGGGCAGGTACGAGGACACGAACAGCAGCACCAGCCCCGCGACCCAGATGAAGAAGATCGCGATGTGCGGCGTCTGCCAGCGCGGGTGCAGGCGCGAGTAGCGGTGGTGCAGCGCGCCTGCTCGGCCCTTGGCGAACAGCGTGCGCGTGAACTGCAGCATCTGCGTCTCCACCGTGCCTACCGTGCTGAGCAGCACCGCCACGATCGCGATGTAGCCCCAGGTCTTGCCGAGAACCTTCTCGGCGATCGCGAAGATGATGTTGGTGTTGTAGTGCTGGATCTCGGCCTCGGTGAGCCCCAGCAAGGTGATCACGATGAACACCAGGAAGAACACCATCAGGAACACCATGGACCAGAAGGCCGCCCGCCCCGGCGTGCGGCTCGGGTCGCGCGTCTCCTCGCTCAGGTTCATGGTCACGTCCCAGCCGTAATAGAAGAAGATCGCCACCAGCGCGCCGGAGGCGAAGCCCGCCGGCGTGAAGGCGAACGGCGAGAACCAGTGCCACGAGAACGGGTGCACGGGCGCGTGCGGGAAGGTGACGAAGGCCATGACGATGATCACCAGCAGGATCACGCCCTCGACGAGGGTCATCGCCACCTGCACGTAGCTGGTGAGCTTGATGCCCTTGACCACCACCGCACTGACGAAGGTCAGCCAGGCCGCGGCGATCAAGGTGACGTAGTGCACGTCGTTCATCAGGTCGGGGCGCACGATCAGCAGCGTGGCGTTGGCGGCCGGGATCATCGCGGACACCATGAACACGCAGCACAGCACCAGCAGGGCCCAGCCGGCAAGGAAGCCGAGCGCCGGTCCGAACACGTGCGTCACCCAGGCGAAGGAGGTGCCCGCGTTGGCCATCGCCCGATTCAGGTGGATGAACGCGAACGCGATGCCGAACATGATCAGCCCGCACGCCAGGATGCTGGCGGGCGAGAGCGTGCCGGCCGTGCCGATGATGGTGGAGGTGGTGATCTCGATGCTGTAGGCGGGCGCGGTGCCCGCGATGCCCATGATCACCGACTCCACGATCCCCAGCGAGTTTGCGTTCAGCGAATCGGCCATGTCGGCACGGTCTCCGGCGTGAGCGCCAGGCAGGACCATCCCGCCGCAGCCTCGGCGCCGTTTATAGGGCAAGCCGCCGCGCCCCGCAAAGGGGACGGGCGAATCAGTGGCGGAAGTGCCGAACGCCGGTGAACACCATCGCCACGCCGCGTTCGTTGGCAGCGTCTATGACTTCCTGGTCGCGCATGGAGCCGCCAGGCTGGATCACGCAGGTCGCCCCGGCATCCACCACCACGTCGAGGCCGTCGCGGAAGGGGAAGAAGGCGTCGCTCGCCACCACCGTCCCCTTCATCTCCAGCTTCGCGTTCTGCGCCTTGATCGCGGCGATGCGCGCGGAGTCGACGCGGCTCATCTGGCCCGCGCCCACGCCGATGGTCATGCCATCGCGGCAAAACACGATCGCGTTGGACTTGACGTACTTGGCCACCTTCCACGCGAACAGCAGGTCCTGCAGTTCCTGCGGGCTGGGCTGGCGGGTCGTGACCACCTTCAGCTCTGCTAGCGTCACTTCGCGGTTGTCGGCGGTCTGCATCAGCAGGCCCGAGCCCACGCGCTTGATGTCCATGAGGTTGCGGCCCTGCTCCCAGGCCGTAGTGCCGCCGGGAGGCAGCGCGATCCGGAGCAGGCGCACATTGGGGCGTTCCTTGAAGAGGGCGAGCGCCTCGGGCGTGAAGTCGGGCGCCATCAGCACCTCGACGAACTGGCCGCGCACCTTCTGGGCCGCCGCGCCATCGACGGTGCGGTTGAAGGCGATGATGCCGCCGAAGGCCGACGTCGGGTCGGTCTGGAAGGCCTTGGCATAGGCCTCCAGCGGGTCCTTGCCGACGGCGACGCCGCAAGGATTGGCGTGCTTCACGATCACGCAGGCCGGTGTGTCGAAGCCCTTGACGCACTCCCAGGCCGCATCCGCATCGGCGATGTTGTTGTACGAGAGTTCCTTGCCCTGCAGCTGCTGCGCGGCCACCAGCGAGCCCGGCGCCGGATGCAGGTCCCGGTAGAACGCGGCCTGCTGGTGCGGGTTCTCGCCGTAGCGCAGGTCCTGCAGCTTCACGAAGCGGCCGTTCGCCTGCGCCGGGAACGGCGAGCGCGTGCCGTCCGGCTGCAGCGAGGAAAGGTAGTCGCTGATCGCCGCGTCGTAGTTGCTGATGCGGTTGAAGGCAGCGACCGCCAGCATGAACCGGGTCGAGCGCGAGACTCCGCCGGAGGCCTTCAGCTCCGCGATCACCTGCGCGTATTGCGACGCGTCGGTGAGCACCGCGACGTCCTGCCAGTTCTTGGCGCCGCTGCGCACCATGGCCGGGCCGCCGATGTCGATGTTCTCGATGGCGTCTTCCAGCGTGCAGCCCGGCTTCGCGACGGTCTGCTCGAAGGGATAGAGGTTCACCACCAGGATGTCGATCGGCGTGATCGCATGCCGGTGCAGTGCCGCCACGTGGTCCGGGTGGTCACGCCGGCCCAGCAGGCCGCCATGCACCTTCGGATGCAGCGTCTTCACGCGCCCGTCCAGCATCTCCGGGAAGCCGGTGAGCTCGGCGACTTCCGTGACGGGCAGCCCCTGTTCGGCCAGCAGTTTCGCCGTGCCGCCGGTGGAGATCAGGCGAACGCCCAGGTCGTGCAGCGCGCGAGCGAGTTCGGCGATGCCGGTCTTGTCGGAGACGGAGAGGAGTGCGTTCATGGTGTGGGGCGCTGCGCGCTGCGGCCCTGCCGCTGCGCGTGCCGGCGCCGGTTCATTTCAGGAGCTTGTGCTCGATCAGTTTCTTGCGCAGCGTATTGCGGTTCAAGCCCAGCCACTCGGCGGCGCGGGACTGGTTGTTGTCGGCCTTGGACATCACCACTTCCAGCAGCGGCTTTTCCACGACCTTCACCAGCATCTCGTACATCCCGTCGGGCTCGGTTCCGCGCAGGTCGCGGAAGTAGCTCTCCAGGCTCGCACGGACGCACTCCTCGATCTGTTTCTTACTCATTGACGTTCTCGGCGAGTTCCTCCGTCCTCGCGTCCGCCGCCGCCGGCAGGCGGTCCATGCGGGACGCGAGCCCCTCGAAGAAACGGTCCACGGCGGCCAGCTGCGTCCTGCTGTCCTCGACCGTATTCATTTCGGCGCGGAACGCCTCGCCGCCCGGAAGCGTGCGGACGTACCAGCCGATGTGCTTGCGCGCGCTGCGAACGCCGGTGAATTCCCCGTACAGCGCGTAGTGATCCTCCAGGTGCGAAAGCAGCGCCCGCTGCACTTCCACCACCAGCGGCGGCGCCAGTTCGGTGCCGGCCTGCAGGAAGTGCACGATCTCGCGGAAGATCCACGGCCGTCCCTGCGCCGCCCGGCCCACCATGACGGCGTCGGCACCCGTGCGCTCGAGGACCTCGCGCGCCTTGCGCGGCGAGGTGACGTCGCCATTGGCGACGACGGGAATGCGCACGCTCGCCTTGACCGCGGCGATGGTCTCGTATTCCGCCTCGCCCCGGTAGCCCTGCTCGCGCGTGCGGCCATGCACGGTCAGCATCTGCACGCCGGCGGACTCGAAGGCGCGGGCGAGCGCGACCGCATTGCGGTGTTCCGCCGACCAGCCCGTCCTCATCTTGAGCGTGACCGGCACGCCGTGCGGCGTGCACGCAGCGACGACGGCCTGTGCGATGGCGAGCGCCAGCGGCTCGTCCTGCATCAGCGCCGAGCCTGCCCACTTGTTGCAGACCTTCTTGGCCGGGCAGCCCATGTTGATGTCGATGATCTGCGCGCCGCGCGCAACGTTGTAGGCGGCGGCCTCGGCCATCATCTCCGCGTCGGTGCCCGCGATCTGCACGGCGACCGGCCCGGGCTCGCCCTCGTGGTTGGCGCGGCGCGAGGTCTTCAGGCTGTTCCACAGGTCCTTGCGCGAGGTCACCATCTCGCTGACCGCGTAGCCGGCACCGAATGCGCGACACAGCTGGCGGAACGGCCGGTCCGTCACACCCGCCATCGGCGCTGCGAACACGTTGTTCGCGAGGGTGTAGGGGCCGATCTGCATGGGTGGGAAGTGCCGAAAAAAGAGGCACGATTGTAGGCCCGGCGCGTTTCAGGCACTGAAATGAAACGCTTGCGATTCGTCAAGCCGACGACCGGGAGGGCTCCGATAAGATCCGCCCGACATGCCCATCTGGATGGAATCACTGTTCGCGCTGCTCGCGCTGCCGGAGTACGGGCTCAGCACCTTGTTCGTCGCGGCGTTCGTGTCGGCGACGCTGCTGCCCGTCGGCTCGGAGCCCGCGCTCGTGGGGCTGCTGGTGCTGAACCCGCAGCTGTATTGGCCCGCCATCCTGGTCGCGACGCTGGGCAACACGCTCGGCGGGATGCTCGATTGGTGGATGGGCTACGGCGCCCACCAGGTTGCCGACAAGTACGCGCACTCGCGCGTGCACCTGCGGGCGCTGGCGTTCCTGGAGCGGCTCGGGCCCAAGGCCTGCGCGCTGGGCTGGTTGCCCATCGTCGGCGACCCGCTGTGCGCCGTCGCCGGCTGGCTGCGCATGCCGTTCTGGCCCTGCACCGGCTACATGCTGCTCGGCAAGTTCCTGCGTTACCTGATCATGACGCCGGTGCTGCTGGGGCTGCTGCCGCACTGAACCGCATCCTCCGCGGCCTCGGTCGCGGCGAACACCACCGCGAAGGTCAGCGACAGCAGGAGTGCGTAGAGCAGCAGTTCGTAGCAGCGCACGGCGCGTGCGCGCAGGCGCAGCCACAGGCTTTGGATGTCGGTCATCGGCCCCTCCGGAGAGCGCGCATCATCGCCCCACCGGCCGCCCGCGTGCAGTGACATGTGCACCTTGCGGCGCTCGCCACAAGGTGCGCACGGCGACGACCCGCTGCCGGGCCGCGCCGCGCGTGGATCACTGGACGCTGACCAGCGGGCGCTTCTCCTGCGTCCAGAGCGACATCGAGCCGTCGTACAGGCGCGTCTTGTGGTTGCCCATGATTTCGGACATCACGAACCACGCGCCCGAAGCGAGGTGGCCGGTGTTGCAGTAGCTGATCGAAGGCGCGTCGGGGTCGATGCCGTTGGCGCGCATTAGCGCGTCATAGACCTTGGGCGGATGGAAATACAGCGCGCCGTTGGCCGCCCGCGTGAGCAGCTCGGGCGCGAGGTTCTTCGCGCCGGCCACGTGGCCGAAGGCGGCCACCGTCGGCGCCTTGGAGGTCCCGAAGTACTGCGGCAGCCCGCGTGCATCGACAAGCTGCATGGACTGCTTCTCGGACGCTTCGGCCACCTGGTCCGAGTTTGCGAGGTACTCCGGACGATCCGGGCCGGCCTTCCACGTGCCGGTCACCTTCCCGGGCGCGGCGGTGGTCACCTCGTGGCCCTCCGCCAGCCAGCCGGCGACGCCGCCGTCGAGCATGGCCACGCGGTCCTCTCCGCGCAGCTTGAAGGTCCAGTACAGGCGCAGCGCCTCGTCGATGTCCGCGATCTGCTGGCCCATGGGCACCAGCACGATCGGCTTGTCGGCCGCGATGCCGGCGGCCTGCATGCGCGCCTGGAAGTCCGCGCCTTCGGGCGACAGGAACTTCACCTTGCGCCCGTCCAGCACGCGCTCGGTGCGCACCTCCTTGAAATCGACCAGCCGCGCGCCGGGCAGGTGGCCGCCGACGTCCACGAGGCTCTTCTTGCCGGTCTTCGCGTCCGTTTCGTACACGGGCTCCTTGCCGAAAGAGGCGAAGTCGGATCGCACCTCGACGACTTGCACCTCAGCGCGGTGGTCGACGAGCCAGGCGGCGTTGACCACCGGGCCGGGTAGTTCGACCGCGAAGGCGGGCGACAGGCCGGCGGCCAGGGCGAGCCACGCCAGCGGTTTGCGGATGAAATCAGTGAGACGGGACATGGTCGTTTTCCTCGGGTGAAATGCGAAGCGCCTGCATGCGCCCCAGGCGATCGGGCAGGGACACGGCGCGCTGGCTGGTGATGTGCAGCGAGCGGTCCTGGAGGGCGGCGCCGCGGCCGCCGACGCGGCGGTCGCGCTCGTGCAGCAGTTGAATGATCTCGGCATCGTACAGGCGCACCATCGCCGTCAACCAGCGCGCCACCGGCGCCAGCCGTCCGTGCGCGCGCAGCGAGAAGCCGGCGATCAGCGCCTCCATGCGCGGAGCATCGCGCCACGCCTCGCCGGTGACCCACTGGTTGGTGGTGAAGAGGCGCAGCGGCAGCCCCCGCGCGTCGAGCGAAATGCCGACGAGGTGCGAGATGGCGTCCGGCTGCCCCGGCGTCGGGACGAACAGGTGGAAGTGCCCGTGCTCGCCCTCGGCGCGTTCGCCGGCGGGATGCGCGTGGTAGTAGAAGCGGGCGCCGCTGGCGGCATCGACATGGTCCTCGCGCGGATGGTGCGACCACTCGACGAAGCGCTGGGCGCCAGCGAGCGCTGCCGCGGCCAGACTGCGGCCGCGGCTCGCGTAGTGCCACTGCACCGCGATCACCTCGTCCGCCGCCTGGGCCCGAGCATCCATCAGCTTGCCTCGCCCGACTTCGGCTTGCGCTTGGCCCCGCAGGGATTCGCGGGTCCGCAGGGATTGGCCGCCCGCTTCTTCGTCGCGGCGCCGCAGGGGTACGCGGCTTTCTCCGCCTTCCCGGCAGCGCAGGGATTGGACGGCGCGCTCGCCGGTGTCTTGGCGGCCTCGGCGGCGACCGCCACGGGAGCGGCGCCCACGCCGGCGATGGCGACGAGCAGGGCGGACAGGCAGACGGTGGAGGAGCGGCGTGAACGGGTCATGGGGAGGTCATCGAAAGGGAAGAAGAGGAAGCGCCGGCTGCGGAGGTCGCTTGGGCGCCGGCCACGGCCTGTTCGGCGGTAACCGGGCCGGCGCCGCGGCGCTCGAAGCGCGCGGCCAGCCAGAACACGAACACCGCGGCGGCCACCATCGCTGCATCGACTACCCAGGGCGACACGTGCAGCAGGGCCGGCAGCGTGTCTGCCGACGCGAGCTCGCCGGAGGTCGTCCACGCTTCGAGGGCGCCGAAACCGCCCGCGAACACACCGGTGCCGAGCAGCAGGCCGATGAAGAACACGACGGCGTCGATACGGCCGGACACGAGGCCGACCACGGAGGTGCCGGGGCAGTAGCCGCCGATGGCGAAGCCGGCGCCCACGAGCGCTCCTCCGATGGCGGCTGCACCCAGGAACGCTGCCGGCACGTACAACTGGGCGGCTGCGACGACGCCGGTGGCGGTCAGCGCCGTCAGGCCCACGGCCGCGACCACGATGGCGGTGAACATCACCTTGAAGACCGACCAGTCGGTCAGGCGGAATTGCGCCGTCAGCTTGCAGGGACTGCCGAAGCCGGCGTTCTCCAGCACGTAGCCGAAGAGCGCGCCGCACAGCAGGCCGCTGGCGATGTCGGGAAGCGCGAACATCACTGGACTCCCTTGACGATGCGGCTGGTCAGCAGGCCGACTGCGAAGAAGGCGCCGAGAAACACGAAAGCGGCGAGTCCCAGCGTGGCCGCGCCGGACAGGCCGAGGCCGCTGGTGCAGCCGGCGGACACCCGCGCGCCGAAGCCGGATGCCGCACCGCCGACCAGCGCCCACATCAGGCGCTTGGTCGTGCCGACGCTGCGCGCGCCATCGAGCTGGACGCGGAAGCGGCCGGCGCGCCAGGCCGCGAACAGCCCGCCGGCGGCAACGCCGATCACCTGCCACGTGATCCAGGATGCCAGGGGCGACCCGTCTTCGAACAGCGGGCCGAGATAGGCATTGGAGCGGGCAGCGCCGCCGCCGAGGACGGCGGTGAGCCGGGTGGTGAATCCCGTGGCGCCGAGGCCGTGGCCCGTGAGCAGGAAGGTGAGGAGCAGCACGAGGCCGAGGAGCACGCCCGCGATCCAGGGCGACCAGAACGGCTTGATGGCGTGGTGAACGGAAGCGGATGGCACCGGCATGGAGAACTCCCGGGATGAGCCGGCTTTATATCCTCAATTACGGATTCAATATAGTATAGTTTCCGATAGGGTCCAAATCGCATCGCCTTCCGGCGTCACGGACGCACGCGCACGCTGGCGCCGCCCTATGCGGACGCGTGACGATGGAACGGTGAGCGGGGGGAACGCCGCGCGCCAGGGCCGCGGCGGGACTCAGACGTTGAACAGGAAGTTCATGACGTCGCCATCCTTGACGACGTACTCCTTGCCTTCGCTGCGCATCTTGCCGGCATCCTTGGCGCCCTGCTCGCCCTTGCAGGCGATGAAGTCGTCGAAGGCGATGGTCTGTGCGCGGATGAAGCCGCGCTCGAAGTCCGTGTGGATCACACCGGCCGCCTGCGGCGCCGTCGCGCCGATGGGCACGGTCCAGGCACGCACTTCCTTCACGCCCGCGGTGAAGTAGGTCTGCAGGCCCAGCAGCTTGAACGCCGCGCGGATCAGCCGGTTCAGCCCCGGCTCGTCCTGCCCGATCTCCGCCAGGAACATCTTCTTGTCTTCCTCGGGCATGTCGGCGATCTCGGACTCGATCTTGGCGCAGATCGCCACCACGGGCGCATTCTGCGTGGCCGCATACGCGCGCAGCCGGTCCAGGTGCGGGTTGTTCTCGAAGCCGGTCTCGTCCACGTTGCCGACGAACATTGCCGGCTTGGCGGTGATCAGGAACAGCGGCTTGAGCAAGGCCTTCTCGTCGTCGCTGAGCGTGAGCGTGCGCACCGGCCGCCCTTCGTTCAGTGCAGCCTGCACCTTGGGCAGCAGCTGCACCATCTTCGCCGCTTCCTTGTCGTTGCCCGACTTCGCCGCCTTGCTGTACCGGGCGAGCGTCTTGTCCACGGTACCCAGGTCCGCGAGGCACAGCTCGGTCTGGATCACCTCGATGTCGGAGACCGGGTCCACGCGGCCGGCCACGTGGATCACGTTGGCGTCCTCGAAGCAGCGCACCACGTTCACGACCGCGTCGGTTTCGCGGATGTGCGCGAGGAACTGGTTGCCCAGGCCCTCGCCCTTGCTCGCGCCCGCCACCAGGCCGGCGATGTCGACGAACTCGACGATGGCAGGCACGATCCTCTCGGGCTCGACGATGGCGGCGAGCTGCGCCAGCCGCGGGTCGGGCAGTTCGACCACGCCGACGTTCGGTTCGATGGTGCAGAAAGGATAGTTCTCGGCGGCGATGCCCGCCTTGGTCAAGGCGTTGAACAAGGTGGACTTGCCGACGTTCGGCAGACCCACGATCCCGCACTTCAAACTCATGTCAGTCCCCGTGAACGAAGCCCGAAAGTGTATGCGATGGGGCTTGTCCCGGCCGTTCGCGGGCTGCTGCGCGCTGCTGTGGTTCGCGGCGACCCGGGTGGATGCGAGCCTGCCGCAGGTGCGTCAGTCGAAGCGGTAGTTCGCGCGCACGGCTTGCCCGACGCGCAGCGTCGCTTCGATGCCGGCCACCATGATCGCGTTCATGCCGAAACTCACCCGGCCGCCCACCACATCGTTGCGGCGGTAGCCCTGCAAGGTGTCGGTCACGACGGGATCGATCGCGGCCGTGGCCGGGTCGATGTTGGGGATCGGGCAGCGCGGGCACGGTTTCACGGGGCGCAGTTGCACCTCGCCTTCGTCCGTCCCGATGCGGATCAGGTCCAGACTGTCCTCGTCATGCGCTTCCAGGCCGTCCAGCACGAGGTTGGGCCGGAAGCGTTCGATCCCCACCGGCGCGTGCCCGGCGGCGGCGAGCTTCGCGTTCAGCTGGTCCAGCGAAGCCGTGCCCACCACCAGCAGGGGAAAGCCGTCGCTGAACTGGTTGAGCGCCTCGGCGCCCTGCGTCCACTTCGCATTCGACAGCCTTCGATGGTCCGGGTCGAAGCGCACCAGCCGCAGCTTGCGCCCGAGGAAATCGGTGAACCACTGGGCCGCGATGTCGCCCATGTCGAACGCCGGGACCTCGTCGTCCCAGAGGCGCACGCGCACCGGCGCCTCGACAGTGTCGATCGCGAGGTGCAGCGCCAGCATCCCGGGCGCGCGCAGCACCACCTCGTGCAGCTTGAGCTGGGGCTTCACCAGCGCCATGCGCGGCAGTTGGCGCTGCGTGACGAATGCGCCCTGCTCGTCCACCAGCATCCAGGCGCGGTCCAGGTCGAGGCCGGTCTCGAGCAGCGGGGCCTCGCGAACTTCCACGCCGGCGCAGGACTTCACCGGATAGACGAACAGGCGGGCGAGACGGGCGGTGACATCGGCAGGGGCACTCATGGGCGGGGATTGTGCCCGGCTCCTACAATCACCCGATGGCCGCTCCGTACGACGTATGTATCCGCGGTGCGGGCATCGTCGGCCGCACCCTCGCCCTGCTGCTCGCCCGCGATCGCCTGCGCGTGGCGCTGGTGGAAGTTCCGCCGCCGCCTTCCGCGGGTCAGGGCGACGTCCGCGCCTATGCCCTGAACGCGGCCTCACGCGAACTGCTGCTGCGCTTGCGTGCCTGGCCCGACGAAGCCCACGCGACGCCCGTCACCGGCATGGACGTGCGCGGGGATGACGGCGGCCGCGTGCGCTTCTCCGCTGCCGACGAAGGCGCGGCGGCGCTGGCCTGGATCGTCGACGTGGAGCCCCTGCTCGCGCGGCTGGCCGAAGCGGTGCGCTTCCAGCCGCAAGTCGACGTCGTGCAGGCGCCTGCACCGGCGGCCTTGACCGTGGTCTGTGAAGGCCGCGCCAGCACCACCCGGGCGGAGTTCGGCGTGGCTTACCAGGTCACGACCTATCCGCAGCGCGCCCTGGCCGCACGCGTCAGTTGTGAAAAAGCGCATGGCGGTGTCGCGCGCCAGTGGTTCTCCGACGGCAACGTGCTGGGCTTGCTGCCCCTGGGCGGCCCGGACGGGAACTCGATGGCGCTGGTGTGGTCCCTCCAGGAGCCGCGCGCGGACGAGCTGCTCGCGGCAACGCCCCAGGAATTCGAAACGCGGCTGCTGGCCGCCTGCGGCGCCGAGCTGGGACGCATGAGCCTGGCGAGCGAGCGCATGGCGTGGCCGCTGCAGCGCGCGCAGGCCGAGCGCTGGTGCGGGCCCGGCTGGGCGCTGGCCGGCGATGCCGCGCACAGCGTGCACCCGTTGGCCGGCCAAGGCCTGAACCTGGGCCTGGCGGACGCCGAAGTGCTGGCGCGCGTGCTGCACGAGCGCGAATACTGGCGCGGGCTGGGCGATGAGAAGCTGCTGCGCCGCTACGAGCGTGCGCGCAAGATGGACGTGCTGGCCATGGCCTGGACGACCGACGGGCTGCAGCAGTTGTTCGCGCAGCCCGCGGAGCCCTGGGCCTGGATGCGCAACTGGGGCATGCGCGGCTTCGACCGCAGCGGGCCCGTGAAACGCTGGGTGGTGCGGCAGGCCATGGGCCGGGCGCGACAGCTCTTGAGAACGGAATGAAGATGAACGCGAACGCGATCCGCACCGGGCTGGCGGCAGCCCTGCTGGCAGTCGCCCTCGGGGCCGCCGCCGCCGAGAAGGACCTGGCCCCGACGGTGGCGAACGCCGCCCGCGCGGTGCCCCCGGCCGTGGAAAACGCGCTGCGCAAGAACCTGCCCGAGCGCATGCCGAACCTGCCGCGCATCGACGAGGTCAGCCGTACGCCCGTGCCCGGCCTGTACGAAGTCCGCGTTGGCACCGACCTGTTCTACTCGGATGCCGAGGGCAACTTCATCATCAACGGCGAGATGATGGACACGCGCGGCCGCCGCAACCTCACCGAGGAGCGGATGGACAAGATCCTGGCGATCGACTTCAGCCAGATGCCCGTGAAGGATGCCTTCACCATCGTGCGCGGCAACGGCAAGCGCAAGCTCGCGGTGTTCGAGGACCCGAACTGCGGCTACTGCCGCCGCTTCGAAGCCGACCTGCAGAAGATCGACAACGTCACCGTCTACCTGTACCTCTATCCGATCCTCGGGCCGGACTCGATCGAGAAGTCCAAGGCCATCTGGTGCGGCAAGGACAAGGGCCGCATCTGGCAGGACTGGATGGTGCGCGGCGTGCCGATCCCGCGCCACGACGCCGACTGCGACGTGAGCGCGCTGGCGCGCAACACCGAGTTCGGCAAGACCCACAAGATCACGGGCACGCCGACGCTGATCTTCGCCGATGGCTCACGCGTTCCCGGCGCCATCGGTGCGGCCGCCGTCGAGAAGCTGCTCGTGAACGGCGGGAAGTGACCGCAGCGCGTCCAGGCGGCCCGCACTACCGGGTCGAGGCAGCCGATCCGGCCGCCCATCTGTTCCATGTCACCCTGACGGTGCCCCAGCCCCAGGCGGGGCAACGCCTGTCCTTGCCCGCGTGGATTCCCGGCAGCTACCTGGTGCGCGAGTTCGCGCGCCACCTGCAGCGCCTCGCCGCGCGCCAGGACGGGCGGCCAGTGACGGTGCAGCAGCTCGACAAGGCGACCTGGCAGGTCGATTGCGTGCCCTCCAGTCCGCTGGTGCTGACCTACGAGGTCTACGCCTTCGACAACTCGGTGCGCACCGCGTGGCTGGATTCCGAGCGCGGCTTCTTCAACGGCACGAGCCTGTGCCTGCGCGTGCATGGGCAAGCGCAGGAGCCGCACGAACTGGAGCTGGTGCCGCCGCGGGCGTATCCGCATTGGGAAGCGGCCACCGGGCTGGAGCCGCTGAAGACCGGCAAGCGCGGCTTCGGCACCTACCTCGCGCACGACTACGACGAGCTGGTGGACTGCCCGGTGGAACTGGGCGCCTTCTTCAGCGCGGAGTTCCGCGCCGGCGGCGTGCCGCACCGGCTGGTGATCTCCGGCGCCACCGAGGCGCTGGACACGGACCGGCTGGTCGCCGACATGCAGAAGATCTGCGAGACGGAAATCCGGTTCTGGCACGAACGCCGCCGGCCGCCGTTCAAGAGCTTCCTGTTCATGCTCAATGCGGTGGACGACGGCTACGGCGGGCTCGAGCACCGCAACTCCACCGCCCTGATCTGCTCGCGCCGCGACCTGCCGCGCAAGGGCGACGGGCGCATGGGCGAAGGCTACGTGACGCTGCTGGGCCTGATCAGCCACGAGTACTTCCACACCTGGAACGTGAAGCGCCTGCGGCCGGCGGAGTTCGCGCACTACGACTACCGGCAGGAGAACTACAGCAACCTGCTCTGGTTCTTCGAGGGCTTCACCAGCTACTACGACGACCTGCTGCTGCGGCGCGCGGGCCTGATCGACGATGCCACCTACCTGAAGCTGCTGACGAAGACCTGCAACCAGGTCCTGCAGACGCCGGGGCGCGAACTGCAGTCCGTCGCGCAGGCCAGCTTCGACGCCTGGGTGAAGTACTACCGCCAGGACGAGAACACCGCCAACGCCACCGTCAGCTACTACACCAAGGGCGCGCTGGTGGCCCTGTGCTTCGACCTGACGCTGCGCCAGGAAGGACACGCGAGTCTCGACGACGTGATGCGCGCGCTGTGGCAACGGTGCAAGGCCGGGCCGATGGCCGAAGCGGACTTCACCGGCGTGCTGAAGGAACTCGGCGGCCGCGCGTTCACGCGCGAGCTGGCGCACTGGGTGCACGGCACCCGCGAGCTGCCGCTGAAGGAACTGCTGGAGCAGCACGGCATCAGCGTGATGGAGGAGCCCGCGCAACTGCAGCAGCGCCTGGGCGTGCGCGTGAGCGAGACGGCGCAGGGCGTCATGCTGAAGAACGTGCTGCGCGGCGGCAGCGCCGAGCAGGCGGGGTTCGCCGCCAACGATGAATGGGTCGGCGTGGAAGTCGCCGGCCAGGGCTGGCGCCTGGGCAAGCTCGATGACCTGATGCTCTACGCCGGCACCCATCGCAAGGTCACCGCGATCGTCTCGCGCGACCGGCGCCTGCTGCGGCTCGAGCTCACGATCCCCAGCGCCGTCACCACCTGGCGCCTGGTCCTGCGCGACCCGACGAGGGCGCAGACGTGGTTCGGTCCCCAAGGCTGAAGCTCGCGCTGCTCGCGCTGGCGGTGATCGCCGGCCACCTCGCGGGCCTGGCCTGGTTCTCGCTGCAGGCCGACCAGGCCTCGGCATTGCGCCTGATGGTGCCGCCCATGTACACGCGCATGCTGCAGCCCGCAGCGCCGCCACCAGTGGTCGCGGCGCCTCCGCATGCCGCTCCCTCGAAGCGCGTCACGGCGCTGCGACCGCGACCACCGGCCTCGTCGCCCGAGGAGCGGGCAGCCGAGGCGCGCGCGCGCCGCGAGGCCCGCGAGCAGGCGGAAGCGCGCGCCGTGGCCGAGGCCCACGCCCGCGCATTGGCGCAAGCCGAAGCGCTGGCCGAGGCGCTCAGGAAGCAGGAGGAAAAGGAGCGACTCGCCCAGCAGGCGCAGCCGGCTGCATCGGCGGCCTCCGCCGCATCCTCCTCCGCGTCGGCCCCCGCGGCGGAAGTCGCTCAAACCCCCGCGTCCGCCGCGAGCGCTGCCGCCACCGACACGGCGGCGCTCGATCGCTGGCCGGTGGACACGCGGCTGAACTATGCGCTCACCGGCCAGTACCGCGGGCCCTTGTACGGCGATGCGCGCGTGCAGTGGCAGCGCGAAGGCGACCGCTACCAGGTGCGGCTCGAGGCGCGCATCGACATGTTCGGCACCCAGGTCCTCACCAGCCAGGGGCAGGTGACGGCCGACGGCCTCGAGCCGCACGCCTACGAGGAAACGCGCCCCGGCAAGCGCCGATTCGCGCGCATCGGCGAGCACGCGGTCGAACTGGGCAACGGCAAGACCGTCGCGAAGCCGCCGGGCGTGCAGGACACGGCCAGCCAGTTCGTGGAGCTGACGCAGCGCTTCGCCACCGGCCGCGAGCCACTCGTCGTCGGCCACGCGGTCTCGCTATGGCTTGCGCGCCCCGGCGGCGTGGACCTGTGGGAGTACGAGATCGTGGGACGCGAGCTGCTCAGCACCCCGAAGTTCGGCACGCTGGAGACCTACCACCTGAAGCCGCGGCCGATCACCAGTCCGCGCGGCAACATCAACGTGGAGATGTGGTTCGCGCCCAGCCTGCAGTACCTGCCGGTGCGCATCAAGCTCACCATGGGGCCGGACACCTGGCTCGATCTGGTGATCGACCATATCGAGCAGCGTTAGTCACTACGGGCTATTGGCCGAGGTCAGGAGGGACAGAAGAATGGGCTCCCTGGAGACCTCCGGTCAGTGGGCCGCGGGTCGCCGTCGCCACATCGAGTGCCGACGGATCATCGTGACAGTCCATAAAAGCAGTTCGAATGAGTCGCCAACCCCTTTTCCCGATGACGCGCGATCTTGAATGCTCGATCAAGGGTGCGGCTTCGGCTGGAGAACGCCTCGTCGATCAATACGCATCGGCGGAGCCCTTCCCGCACATAGTGATGGACGACTTCCCGGATCCTTCGCTGCTCGAGCGCGGGGCGGCGAAATTGCACGCGTGATCGTCGGACCGCGACTCATGGGTCAAAGCGGACCTGCGGACCGGAGAAAAGCATCGTCCATGCGCCTGGTCGTCGTCACGGTGAACTACTGCTGCGCTGACGCCATTCTCGAGCGCCTGGAAGAATCTGCGCGCCAGATTGCCGCATGTGACGGCGAATGGTGGATCGTCGATAACCACTCACCCGACAACTCCGCCGAGCGCATCAGCCGCGCGCTCGCCCGGTATGACAACGTCCACCTGATGCGTGCGGAGGAGAACGGGGGCTTTGGTTTCGGCAACAACCAGGTCATCCATCGCGTTGTCCTGGGGCAGATCAACGCGGACTACCTTTACTTCCTGAACCCCGATGCGAGTCCGCTGCCCGGCTCGATCGAACAGATGACTGCTTATCTCGACGAACACCCGGAGGTGGGAATCGTCGGTTCGGGACTCCTCGATGACAAGGGAAACCACACGGACTCGATGTTCCGCTTCCCCTCGTTCTGGAGCGAAGTGGAATCTTCGCTTGTGCTGGGCCCCGTCTCGAGGCTGCTCAGTCGCCATCGTCAGTCGCTCGGCGCACTCGATCGACCGGGACCGGTCGACTGGGTAGCGGGAACCTCTTTCATGGTGCGGGCCGAAGTATTCCGGGCGGTCGGCGGTTTCGACGAGGAGTTCTTCTTGTACTGGGAAGAGGTGGAACTGTGCCATCGGGTGAAGAAGGCCGGATTTGCCGTGCACGCCTTGCCGAGTGCCAAGGTCGCTCACGTCGGCGGAGTTTCGACCGGCATGCACCGACCCGAGCGCCGGATCCCGTCATACTGGCATCGATCTCGCAATCTCTATTTCCGCAAGACCCGGAGCGGCGGCCCCCTGCTCTTGCTCAATCTCGTGACCTCGGCTTGCATATTGGCCAGGCGGGCGAAGGACCTGGTGCGCGGCCGGCCGGCCGAACACCCGCATTTTTTGAGAGACCACCTCAAGCATGCCTTCCAACCCCGCCGCCGATAGCCGCCCCTGCGGAAGTGACGAGGATTGCCTGGTGTATGCGCGCCCTCACTTTAGGCGAGAGGGTGCCAATCTCCATTTCTTCCTGTCCAGCCGCATCTACCGTCGATTGAACGAGGCGGAGGCTGCCATTTGGGACGCGCTTGGCGCCGGGCCGGCGACGATCGGTGAATTGCACGATCGGGCGGCGGTCAAGGAGATCGCCGAGGACGGGCTCGTTGAAATTGTCGCCCCCGTCGCCGCCAACGACCGGCGGCGAATCCTGGTCGTCGAGCCGCATTGCGACGATGCAGCCCTATCGATCGGCGCGACCATGTGGAAATTGCGGGAGCAGGTCGAGTTCCACCTCCTGACGATGGCGAGCCGCAGCAACTACAGCACGGCTTTCCAAATGCATCGCGATTATTTCAACCGCTCCCGAATCACGGAGATGCGCACCGCCGAGGGCGAGCTATTCATGGCCCACCTTGGTGGAACCTATCATTGCGCCGGCCTCGCCGAGGCGACACTGCGATACAAGGACAGCGATTGGGACCTCGACTTCTTCAACGCTCATGAAGTCGCCGCAGCCATCTCGAACAACCGACGTGCGCCCTCACGAGTCCTGCAGGAATGGACTGCTACGCTGCGCGAGTTCTTGCAGGATCGCTCGTTTGCCGAAATCTGGCTCCCGCTGGGAGCGGGCACGCATTCCGATCATGACCTTGCGCGCGCTGCCGGACTCCGTGTTGTCATGGATCAGCCAGCTGCAACTGTACGGTTGTACGAAGACGTGCCCTACGGCGTCCATTATCAGGAGCACACCACGCGCATCCTGAAGCTCCTGGACACGCACGGAGCTAGCCTCTCGCCGTGTCCGGAGGACGTGACTGACGAATTTCCGACCAAGCTCTCCCTGCTCAAGATCTTCGCGTCCCAGTTCAAGCTTGGTGCGATCCAGCCAGGGGTTGAGAGAGCGTCCGCCGCGGACGGCGGCAGGAAGGTGGAGCGCCTATGGACACTCGACGCTCTCCCCAGCGAGCTCCCGGAAGACCAGCTCTGGATAGGCGCCCCCGACGTCCAGAAGGCGGCTACTTCGCTGCAGACTTTTCGCACAGGCGCCAGCTCAGAAACGCGCGTGGCGATTTTTGCCATCAATGCATCCGGTCGCTGGGCTGACGACCTTGTCTTGGTCACGGACCTGTTCCCCCGCGCGAAGTTCGTCGTCTACGCCGGACCACGCGTCTTTGCCGAATTCGAAGAAGTCGCGAATCCGGCCGTGGATCTCAACCGGCTGGACGGGCACCCCGCCTCCTGGCTGAAAGCAGCTTTGCGCGAGGTGGGGACTGGGCACCGAATCGTCATTGCCGGCGAGGCCGGGTCTAAGGTGAAGGCGCTGAAGGCCTTTTGGCAAATTGGCCGAACATTGACGGTGCCGGCAATGGACAACCTGTTCCAGGCGCTGGCGAGTAGCTGATCGCTGCTATTCGACAATCGAGAGCGGCGTCCGTCGCGACGGCGGGAAACCGCATCCTCGGCGAGGCGCGCGCGATCTGGGAGCCAGACAACGCCTGCAGGGGGAGTTCGCGATCCAGGTCGCGTCCGATCGGCGCCGCCGAGGCCCCGCCGGGGCTGACCTGCACCCTTCCTTCCTACCAGTTGATGGTTAGCGAGGTCCGTCACCCGGGAGAATTGCATGACGACATTGGCCTGTGGCTGCCGGCCCGGCGCCTGAACCAGGCACGCTTCGTATGGACGAGTGACGGTGCTCCGAGTGTCGGCCTCACGCGCCAGCAGTTCGACACGCTGGTGCTCGGACTGCCGCGGCAGCGCATTGGCGAAGCCGGCGTGATCTCGCTGCAGTAGCGCAATTGTATCTGCCGATGCCCTGGTGCAGCGCGGATGGCAGCATGTCCCTCCGTGAGCACCGCATACAACATCGACGGCCTCGACGCGCATCAGCTGCGCGAACTGGTGGCGCGTCCGCGCGCCCACGTGCTGCACAAACAGACGCTGATTGACACGCTCACGCACGGGAACGCGGTCCTCAAGCGCCTGAAGTTCGCGGCCCATCCCGAGCGCTTCACAACGCGGAGCAGCGCAGCCTGCTCAAAGAAGTGCTC
The DNA here is from genome assembly GCF_016654015.1 of Ramlibacter ginsenosidimutans. Lineage (GTDB taxonomy): Bacteria > Pseudomonadota > Gammaproteobacteria > Burkholderiales > Burkholderiaceae_C > Ramlibacter > Ramlibacter ginsenosidimutans. The sequence goes on from NZ_JAEPWM010000001.1 coordinate 782,285, forward strand.
GAGGGCGACCTGCAAGCTGTATCGGAGGAGATCGAGCGCGTCGCTGCACAGGACAAGCCTGCGGGCGAGACGAACAAGCCGAAAGGGCCAGCCTCTGCCCGGTGTGGACTTGGTGATCGACCACATCGCGCAGCGCTAGCCGCGGGCACTCCCGCACCGGGCCGCTACAGCTTGCGTTGGTCCACCACCCGCCTGGCCTTCCCCATGCTGCGCTCGATGCCGCCGACGGGCCGCAACTCAATGCGCGCGCTCGTGCCGATGTAGACCTTGATCTCGTAGGCGAGCCGCTCGGCCGCCGAACGCACGTCCGCGTGCTCGTGGTCCAGGCCCGCGCCCGCTTCGACGGCGACGGTGAGCTCGTCCAGCGGGCCCTCGCGCGTGAGGATGCACTGGTAGTGCGGGGCCAGCACGGGCTGCCTGAGGATCAGCTCCTCGATCTGCGTGGGGAACACGTTCACGCCGCGCACGATCATCATGTCGTCGCTGCGGCCGGTGATCTTCTCCATGCGGCGCATCGTGCGTGCGGTGCCCGGCAGCAGGCGCGTCAGGTCGCGCGTGCGGTAGCGGATGACGGGCAGCGCCTCCTTCGTCAGGCTGGTGAAGACCAGCTCGCCCAGCTCGCCGTCGGCGACGGGCGCGCCGGTCTCCGGGTCGACGATCTCGGGATAGAAGTGGTCCTCCCAGATCGTCGGGCCGTCCTTGGTCTCGATGCACTCGTTGGCAACGCCGGGGCCCATCACCTCCGAGAGCCCGTAGATGTCCACGGCGTCCAGGCCCAGGCGCTGCTCGATCTTCTGGCGCATGTCGTTGGTCCACGGCTCGGCGCCGAAGATGCCCAGGCGCAGGCTGCACTCGCGCGGGTCCATGCCCTGCCGTTCCATCTCATCGGCGATGGCCAGCATGTAGCTGGGGGTGACCATGATGATGTCGGGCCGGAAGTCGGTGATCAGCTGCACCTGGCGTTCGGTCTGGCCGCCGCCGAAGGGGACCACCGTCAGGCCCAGCTTCTCGGCGCCGTAGTGGGCGCCGAGGCCGCCGGTGAAAAGGCCGTAGCCGTAGCTCACGTGCACCATGTCGCCGGGACGCGCCCCCGCCGCCCGGATGCTGCGCGCCATCACCGCGGACCAGGTCTCGATGTCGTTGCGGGTGTAGCCCACTACGGTGGGCTTGCCCGTGGTGCCGCTGGACGCATGGATGCGCACGCACTGCTCGCGCGGCACCGCCAGCATGCCGAACGGGTAGGCCTCGCGCAGGTCGTGTTTGGTGGTGAAGGGAAACTTCGCCAGGTCGGCGAGGCTGCTGCAGTCGTCGGGATGCACGCCGGCAGCGTCGAACTTGCGCCGGTAGACCGGCGAATTCGCATAAGCGTGGTTCAGCGTCTGCTGCAGGCGCTTGAACTGCAGCGCCCGCAGTTCGTCGACGCTCGCGTTCTCGATAGCCTCCAACGGAAAGCGGTTCATGGCTCCTCCGGAATCACCGTGCCCTGGATGCTCGCGCTCTTGCCGCGGAAGACCGCCACCACCTCGCCACGCTGGTTGGTCACCTTCATGTCGTAGATCCCGTGGCGGCCCTGCAGGACCTGCTCGACCCCCTCGCAGGTGAGCACGTCGCCCAGGTGCCCGGGCTTCAGGAACTCGATGCTGGCGCCCGCCGCCACCGTCACCTTGTTGTGGCTGTTGCAGGCGTAGGCGAACGTGGAGTCCGCCAGCGTGAAGATCAGGCCGCCATGGCAGATCTTGTGGCCGTTGAGCATCGGCGCGCGCACCGTCATGCGCATGACGGCACGACCGGGCTCGCAGGAGAGCAGCTCGATCTGCATGAAGTCGCGCACCGCCGGGTCGTCGGCGTACATGGCCTCGCCCACCGCAGTGGCGAGCGCTTGGGGAGATCGCTTGCTCATTCGCCGGTGAATTGCGCTGGGCGCTTTTCGCGGAACGCCATCACGCCTTCGATGTAGTCGTGGGTCTTGCCCAGGCCAGACTGGGTGTCGCGTTCGAGGTTCAACTGCTGCTCCAGCTCGTTCGTCGCTGCCGCACGCAGCAGCTTGCGCGTCTGCACGAGCGCGGTGGTCGGCATCGTCGCGAGCCGGTCGGCGAGCTGCAGCGCGGCCTGCACGCAATCCTGGCCTTCGGCGGCGACGTCCCAGATCATTCCCCACTCCTTCGCATCGCTGGCGCTCACCTTGTCGCCCAGCATCGCGCAGCCCATGGCGCGGGCCAGGCCCAGCTTCTTGACCAGGAACCAGGAACCGCCCGCGTCGGGGATGAGCCCGATCTTGCTGAAGGCCTGGATGAAACTTGCCCCCGGTGCCGCGATGGCAAGGTCGCAGGCCATCGCGAACGATGCGCCGGCGCCCGCGGCCACGCCGTTCACTGCAGCGATGGTGGGAACGCGCACGTCCATCAGCTTGCGGATGGAGGGATTGAAGGCCTGGTCGATCACCGGGCCCGGGTCCGCGCGCTTCACCAGGTCGGGACCGGGCTCGAAGTCGAATTCGGCGAGATCGGCGCCGGCGCAGAAACCGCGCCCCGCACCCGTCAGCACGGCGGCGCGGACGGCCTTGTCCGCGTTGATGCGGTCGAGTGCGGCCCACAGGTCGCGGTGCATCTGGCGCGTGAAGCTGTTGAGGGCCTGCGGCCGGTTCAGCGTGACGACGGCCACGCTGCCCCGCGCCTCGTACAGCACGGTGGCTTCGCTCATGGTGGTTCTCCTTGGCGCCGAATCTAGCACCCGCGGCGCACGCGACCGGAGCATGGTTTCCCTTGGGTATAGTGGGCGCTCCGCAGGAGAACGGCATGGCCTACGAATTCATCGAAGTGCGCACGGAAGCGGGCAAGGTTGGCGTGATCACGCTCAACCGGCCCAAGCAACTCAACGCCCTCAGCAACGGCCTGATGGACGAGCTCGGACAGGCCCTCAAGGCCTTCGACGCCGACGAGGCGATCGGCTGCATGATCCTCACCGGCAGCGAGAAGGCCTTCGCCGCGGGCGCCGACATCGGCGCCATGGCGAGCTATACCTTCGCGGACGTCTACAAGGGCGACTACATCACGCGCAACTGGGAAACGATCCGCTCGATCCGCAAGCCCGTGATCGCGGCCGTGAGCGGCTTCGCGCTGGGCGGCGGCTGCGAGCTGGCGATGATGTGCGACTTCATCATCGCCGCCGACAACGCGAAGTTCGGCCAGCCCGAGATCAAGCTGGGCATCATTCCCGGCGCCGGCGGCACGCAGCGCCTGCCGCGCGCGGTGGGCAAGGCCAAGGCCATGGACATGGCGCTCACGGGCCGGATGATGGATGCGACCGAAGCGGAACGCGCGGGACTCGTGAGCCGGGTCGTGCCTTTCGCCAAGCTGATGGAAGAGACGCTCGGCGCTGCCCTGCAGATCTGCGAGTACTCGCAAGTCGCCGTACTCGCCGCCAAGGAATCGGTGAACCGCTCCTTCGAGAGCGGGCTGGCCGACGGCGTCATGTTCGAGCGGCGCATGTTCCACGCCCTCTTCGCGACCGAGGACCAGAAGGAAGGCATGGATGCGTTCGTGAACAAGCGCAAGGCGCAGTTCAAGCATCGCTGAAACCGGACCGCCGGATTTTCTCCTTATAATGGAGAGCTCAGGCGCTTTAGCTCAGCCGGTTAGAGCGACGGAATCATAATCCGCAGGTCCGGGGTTCGAATCCCTGAAGCGCCACCAGACTCCGAAACCCCCGTGGATCGACTATTCCCGGGGGTTTCTTCATGCCGGCCCGGCTCAGCCTGCGACCGGCTTGTCCGGCACGACCGCGATCACCTCGAGCTGCAGCAGCATGCCGCCGCGCAGGTCGTGCACGAGCGTGTGGCGCGCGGGCCGGTCGTGCGGATCGGGGATGCACTTCAGCCATTCCACGTTGATGGCCTCGCGCACGGATTCGTCCTTGACGAACACGGTGACGCGGCCCACGTCCTCCAGCGTCGCGCCGCCGTTGGCAAGCAAGGTGCGCAGGTTCTGGAAGGCGACGCGCCCCTGCTCCGCCCCATCCGCCGGCAGCTCGCCCGTAGCCGGATCCTTGCCGGCGATGCCGGAGGAGAAGATCATGTTCCCCACGCGCGCACCCATGGGGATGGGCACCTTGCCGTGGGTGACGCCGGGAACTTCGAGCGAGCGGGGGTCTGCGTGCGTTCATGACCATTGCGCAGATCATGGAGAGCCCGCGCCGCCGCGCGCACCTCACCAGCTTCCCCTTGCAGGCCGGCCAGCCGGACTGCGTGCGCAAGATGCAGTCCGAAGTGATGGGCGTGGAGATCGGCGAGTTCCAGGGGCTGGCGCCGCAGTTCGAGGTCCGCCCCAGGACGGCAGAACGCCCCGGCTAAAATGCACGCTCCCGGCTGCATTGCTTCCGGGATGCAACGCTTTCGTTGACACCCAAGGCACTGTCCCGCACAGTGCCTTCGTCTTTCCACAGCCTCTGGATCTACACCATGAACCGCTGGATGCGATTCCTCCTTTCCGCCCTGCTCGCTGCCGTTGCCGTTTCGGCTGCCGCGCAGGCCGTCATGCGCGATGCGCCGCGCGACGTCAAACCGGGCCTCCTCGCCGTGAGCGCGACGCCGCCCGTGATCACCGTGGACGGCAAGCCCGACCGCTTCGCGCCCGGCGCGCGCATCCACGACCGCAACAACATGCTGGTGCTGACCGGCGCGGTCGCGGGCCAGAGCCTCTACACGGTGTACCGGCGCGACAGCTCGGGCCTCGTGCACGACGTCTGGGTCCTCAACGAGGAGGAGTACGCCAAGATCGGCGGCGTGCGCACCGGCGACCCGGACGGCTACAAGCGGCTCAACGACCTGCTGGATGCGATCTGGGCGTCGCGCTGGCTGCTGCTGAAGTGAGGCCGGCCATGAAGAAGGTGTACATCAAGACCTTCGGCTGCCAGATGAACGAGTACGACTCGGACAAGATGGCGGACGTGATGAACGCGGCCGAAGGCTACGAGCCCACGCAGGATCCCGAACAGGCGGACCTGATCCTCTTCAACACCTGCTCGGTCCGCGAGAAGGCGCAGGAAAAGGTGTTCTCCGACCTCGGCCGCGTGAAGCACCTGAAGCAAAAGGGCGTGCTGATCGGCGTGGGCGGTTGCGTCGCAAGCCAGGAAGGCGCGGCCATCATCGAGCGCGCGCCCTACGTGGACGTGGTGTTCGGCCCGCAGACCCTGCACCGCCTGCCGGAACTGCTGGCGCAGCGCGAGAAGCAGCAGCGCCCGCAGGTGGACATCAGCTTCCCCGAGATCGAGAAGTTCGACCACCTGCCGCCCGCGCGCGTGGAAGGCGCCTCGGCCTTCGTGTCGATCATGGAAGGTTGCTCGAAGTACTGCAGCTACTGCGTGGTGCCGTACACGCGCGGCGAGGAAGTGTCGCGACCCTTCGACGACGTGCTCACCGAAGTCGCCGGCCTCGCCGACCAGGGCGTGAAGGAAGTGACGCTGCTCGGTCAGAACGTGAACGCCTATCGCGGGAAGATGGGCGACACCGGGGAGATCGCCGACTTCGCGCTGCTGATCGAGTACGTGGCGGAGATCCCCGGGATAGCCCGCATCCGCTACACGACGAGCCACCCCAACGAATTCACGCAGCGGCTGGTCGACGTGTACGCCAAGGTGCCGCAGCTCGTGAGCCACCTGCACCTGCCGGTGCAGCATGGCAGCGACCGCATCCTGATGGCGATGAAACGCGGCTACACCGCCATGGAGTACAAGAGCACGATCCGCAAGCTACGTGCGGTGCGTCCTCAGATCTCGCTGTCGACCGACTTCATCGTCGGCTTCCCCGGCGAGACGGAGGAAGACTTCGGCAAGATGATGAAGCTGGTGGAAGACGTAGGCTACGACGCGAGCTTCTCGTTCATCTTCAGCCCGCGTCCCGGCACGCCCGCCGCGCAACTGCACGACGACACGCCGCACGCGGTCAAGCTCAAGCGCCTGCAGCATCTGCAGGCCGTGCTGGAAGAGAACGTGCAGCGCATCAGCGCGAGCCGCGTCGGCACCGTGCAGCGCATCCTCGTGGAAGGCCCTTCGCGCAAGGACCCCAACGAGCTGATGGGGCGCACGGAGTGCAACCGCATCGTCAATTTCGCGGGGCCGCAGCGCCTCGTGGGCCAGATGGTCGACGTGACGATCACGCAGGCGCTGCCGCACTCGCTGCGCGCGGAGGCCATAGTGAACGAGCGGGTGGCGGTTTAGCCGTCACTGAAGGCCGGGCACTCAGGGCTGATCAGGCAAGGAGTCGTCGACTGATGGGGCTCGAGTGCCATTCCGGTGGGTGGCACGCTGGATCCACGCTCATGCATCTCCCGTTCCTGCCGCCTGATGATGCGCGCGGGAATGCCGACGGCCGTGCAGTCAGCTGGAACATCTTCGAGAACCACGGCCATGGCCCCAATCCGTGCGCCGTCGCCCACGTGCACCTTGCCGAGGACCTTGGCGCCGGCACCGATATATACGCGGTTCCCGATCACCGGATACTCCCCGGCGCCGATCATGCCCAGGGTGACCTGCTGCATGATCATGCAATCGTCTCCTACTCGCGCGTTTTCGTGGAAGACCAGCCCGTTGGGATGAGGCAGCCGCACGTTTGCGCCGAGTCGCGCCCGTGGATCGATGTCCGAAGCGGTCATCACGCTCCAGAACAGATGCCGGGCACGCGCGTACTTGCGAAGCAGCACGTGCACCAGCCCGGGGCGGCCCGCATGGCGCTGGTAATCGCGGATGCTTTTGAGAAGTGCCCGGGCAAACATGGTCAGGTCGCCTGGAACCGGACGATCGTGGGTTGGGCGCCCGGAGCGGCGATCTCCGCCGCCAGCTGCTCCAGCATCTCGTTGCGCTTGCGGTACATGCCACGCTTCTTGCTTTGGACTTCCTCGAGCGCGCGAAGCGAGAGGGTCGGCGGCAACTCGAAATGGGAGGGCGCGATCCGGATGCCGCCGCGGTCGCACCAGATTTCGTCGTAGTTCACGTGCATCTCCTCGCCAGCGTGAGCCCCGAAATAGGCGTGCCGGAAGAAACGGTGGCTTTCGGCGACTGCGTAGATGCGGCTGACCCCGATCCGCTGGAAGAACATGCGCGCGACGTCGAGAAGCAGGTCGCGGGGACGCATGCCATGGAAATCCTTCGTCAGGACCTTGTATTGATCCAGCGCTCCTTCCGTGCTGCGGCCCTGGAGTCCGCCGATGAACGCGCAGCGATCCTGGCCGTCGCTGAACAGGGAGAACGCCAGCGAGTAGCTTCTGTGATCGCCCACGAACAGGTTCAGCGCCAGATGCCCTTCCCTCGCGAGCCACTTGGGCTGGTCCAGGATCAAACGTACGTCTGCGCTATAGCCACGCAAGTTCAGCACTTCCAGCTTGTCTTCGACACAGGCGCGAATCGGGGGTCCAATCGACTCGACGAGGTCGAAGTGTGAAACGATGCGCCGGACCCGCTCCCTGGCGTTCCATGCGGAACACTGGTAAGGCCACAGCAGGACGCCTGCGGTTTCGGGTCGCTGTTCGAGGTGCTCGTGCAGCGCAGAGCCGAGCCGCGCGCTGACAAAAGGCCGCAGCACGTCACCGTCCAGGCAGGCGCGAGCGGCGAACCTGGCCCTCAACTTCCAGCTAGGATCGAGCGCGCGCGCCACTCGCATCCGCCATCCCAATCCCGACAGTAGCCTCATCGGTCCATCATTCGCGGTTCCCACACAGGCCGCAATGGCCCGAGAGAACCAATGGTGCGCGCTGCATCGCCCGGCGCGGCGAGTGGAAACGCTGGCGCATTCGGGATGTGACGATCACGCAGGCGCTGCCGCACTCGCGTGCGCGCGGAGGTGGTGACGCGGGACGATCGCCTGGCGGCCTAGCGGCTGCCGGGCGCCTGTGTTCACGCCGTCACGGCCAGCAGCTCACCGTACTGCTCGCGCAGCCGGTGCTTGAGCATTTTCCCGGTGGCGCCGAGCGGGATGGCGTCTACGAACACCACGTCGTCGGGGATCCACCACTTCGCGACCTTGCCTTCGTAGAAGCGCAGCAGTTCGTCGCCCGTGAGCTGCGCGCCGGGCTTGCGGACCACCACCAGCAGCGGGCGCTCGTCCCAGCGCGGATGGCGCGCCGCGATGCAGGCCGCCATCGCCACCCCGGGATGTGCCACCGCGATCTTCTCCAGGTCGATCGACCAGATCCACTCGCCTCCGGACTTGATCACGTCCTTGCTGCGGTCCATGATCTGGATGAAGCCGCCGGCATCGATGGTCGCCACATCCCCGGTGGGGAACCAGCCGTCCACCAGCGGACGGGCCTCGCCGCGGAAGTAGTCCTGCACGACCCAAGCGCCAGTCTTTTTATCCGGGTCTTATTGACTGATTATTTTTACCCGGGTATATTTCGCCGATGGCACTGGATCCAACCCACACCTACACCGTCTTCGCGGGCGCACGCCGCCTTGCATCGGGGCCGCCGGAGGAGGTCGCGGCAGCGGCGCGCGTGCGCGGCGGCGACCAGTCCCTGCTGGTGTTCGACGATGTCACGGGAAGCCAGGTGGAGCTGGACCTGCGCGGCAGCGAGGAGCAGGTGCGTGCGCGCTATCGCGCCGCGCCGCAGCCACCCGAAGCCCGCGGGCGCGGCAGGCCGCGGCTTGGCGTGGTCGCGCGCGAGGTCACGCTGCTGCCCGATCAGTGGGAATGGCTCGCTGCGCAGCCCGGGGGCGCTTCCGTCGTGCTCCGCAAGCTGGTGCAGGAAGCGCGCCGGGCCGGCTCGGGGCGGGACCGCATGCGTCGCGCGCAGGAGCGCTGCTACAAGGTGATGGTCGCGCTGGCGGGTGACCGTCCCGGTTTCGAGGAAGCGGCGCGCTCCCTCTTCCGCGCCGACATGGAGACATTTCGCCAGCTGGCCGAGCGATGGCCAGCCGACATCCGCGAGCACCTCCTGCGACTCGCGGACCCCGATGACGCTGCAAGCACCAGGAGCCCCGAATGAACACAGCACCCCCATCCGGGGCCGCCGAGCGGCGCAGGCTCGCTCGCGAGGCACGCGATGCGTTTCCGCCCATGGGCGTCTATGCCGTGCGTGACCACGGCACCGGGCTGGTCCGCGTGGGCGCCAGCCGGGATGTGCACGCACGCCTGAGGCGACTGCAGTTCGAGCTGCGGCTGGGCGGATGCCCCGACAAGGAGCTGCAGGCCGCATGGCGGCAGGACCCCGCGCGCCTCTCGTTCGAAGTGCTGGATCTGGTGCGGCAGCGCAGCGACCCGGCGTTCGACTACGCCGAGGAACTGCGGGTGCTGGAGCAATTGCACCGACATGAGTTGTGCGCAGGAGCTGCGCCATGAGCCTCGCCGCATTGCAGGTGTGCCTCGACCGCGAACACGCCCGTGCCGCGGCGGCGTTCCGCCTCGACGACGAGCTCGGCACGCATCACGGCATCGCATGGCTCGATTTCGTCCTGCTCGACGCACTGCAGTCTGCCGACGCAGCCATGCCCGACACGGAACTCGCCGCGCGCCTGGGCCTGCTGCGCTCGCACCTGCTGATGCGCGTGCGGCCCCTGCAGAAACTCGGGCTCGTCACCTGCCGGTCGGACGGGGAGCATTCGCGCAGCATCGCCCTGTCCGTCGCCGGACGCAGGCTCGCCAACGAGGCGCGGGACACCGCCGCGCACGTGTGCGAACAGGTGTGATGCCAGGACGCGAGCGAGCTGATGGGCCGCACAGGATGCGCGGCAAGGTTCCGCCCCCTCTCCCCCTCGGGGGAGAGGGATGGGGTGAGGGGGTTCCTGAAACGGGCCTGCCTTTCTGAGCGCAGGGCGCTCAGAAAGGCATCTTCGGCATGCCGCCCTTGCCGCCCATGCGGCGCATCAGCTTCATCATGGCGCCGCCCTTCATCTTCTTCATCATCGTCTGCATCTGCTCGAACTCGTTGAGCAGGCGGTTGACTTCCTGCACGTGCACCCCGGCCCCGGCGGCGATGCGGCGCTTGCGGGTCGCCTTGATGATCTCCGGCTTGCGGCGCTCCTGCGGCGTCATCGAGCAGATGATGCCTTCCTTGCGGCGCACGTCGCGCTCGGCCTTGTCCATGTCGACCTGACCCGCCTTGGCCTGCACCTGCGCGGGCATCTTGTCCATCAGCGTGGAGAGGCCGCCCATCTGCTTCATCTGCCGCAGCTGCATCAGGAAGTCCTCCAGGTCGAAGCCTGCGCCGCTCTTCACCTTGGCGGCCAGCTTCTGCGCGGCATCGATGTCGACGCCGGCCTGCACCTGCTCCACCAAGGCGACGATGTCGCCCATGCCCAGGATGCGGCCGGCGTGGCGCTCGGCGTCGAACACCTCCAGCCCGTCGATCTTCTCGCTGGTGCCCGCGAACTTGATCGGCGCGCCGGTGATCTGGCGCACGGACAGCGCCGCGCCGCCGCGCGAGTCGCCATCGAGCTTGGTGAGGATGATGCCCGTGAGCGGCAGCGCCTCCTTGAAGGCCTTCGCGGTGTTGACCGCGTCCTGGCCCTGCATGGCGTCGACGACGAACAGCGTCTCCACCGGTTTGATCGCGGCGTGCAGTTCGCGGATCTCCCGCATCATGGCCTCGTCGATCGCCAGCCGGCCCGCGGTGTCCACCAGCAGCACGTCGAAGTACTGCTTGCGCGCGTAGTCCAGCGCGGCACGCGCGATGTCCACGGGCTGCTGGTCCGGCGTGCTGGGGAACCACTCGGCGCCCGCCTGCTTCGTCACCGTCTTGAGCTGCTCGATGGCGGCAGGACGATACACGTCCCCCGAGACCGTCAGTACCTTCTTCTTGCGCTTCTCGATCAGGTGCTTGGCCAGCTTGGCGGTGGTGGTGGTCTTGCCCGCGCCCTGCAGGCCAGCCATGAGGATCACCGCCGGCGGTTGCGCCGCGAGGTTGATGTCGCTGACGCCCTCGCCCATGGTCGCGACCAGCTCGCGGTGCACGATCCCCACCAGCGCCTGGCCGGGGTTGAGGGATCCCACGACCTCCTGGCCCAGGGCCTTTTCCTTGACGCGGGCGATGAAGTCGCGCACCACGGGCAGCGCGACGTCCGCCTCCAGCAGGGCCATGCGCACTTCGCGCAGCATCTCCTGCACGTTGTCTTCGGTGATGCGGGCCTGGCCGCGCATCTGCTTCACGAGGCGGGAAAGTTTGTCGCTGAGGGCGGAGGTGGCCATGGGAGGTGGGAAGTGGGGGTGGCGCGACAGGCCCGGAACCGCGCGAGGGGGTGCGCGAGGGCCAGGGGCTAAACTCGAACCATGATTTTATCCAGTGCGTCCCCTGCGGGTGTGGCGCTCTCCCTGGCCGCCGCGGCCGCCTATGCAGTCCCGGCCGCCGGCGCGTCGCGGCTGAGCGAGGCGGCGGCACGCAGGGCGCTGCAGGCCGCGTGGCTGCTGCACGCGGTGGTGCTGGTCCTCGGCTTCCTCGGCCAGCCCCTCTTCGGCTTTGCGCAGGCGGTGTCGATCACTGCCTGGCTGGTGCTCACGGTCTATGCGGTGGAGCGCCAGCTGTTCCCGCAGCTGCGCGCACGGTGGGCGCTGTGCGGCTTCGGCAGCGCCGCCGTGCTGCTGGCGCTGGCCTTTCCCGGTGTGCCGCTGAACGTGAGGGAGTCGCCGTGGCTGCCGCTGCACCTCGCGCTCGGGGTGGCCAGCTACGGCCTCTTCGCCGCGGCCGCCGTGCACGCGTGGATCCTCCAGCGCGTCGAGCGCAGCATCCGACAGGGCGCCGAGCCCCAGGCCGGCGTGCCGCTGCTGACCCTGGAGCGCCTCACCTTCCGCTTCGCCACCGCCGGTTTCGTGCTGCTCACGGCGACGCTGGTGGCGGGCATCTTCTTCTCCGAGGCCTTGTACGGCCGCGCCTGGCGCTGGGACCACAAGACCGTGTTCTCGGTGCTGTCCTGGATCGTCTTCGCGACGTTGCTGCTGGGCCGGCAGCGCTTCGGACTGCGCGGGCGCCGCGCGGTCAACGTCATCTACATCGGCTCCGTGCTGCTGCTGCTCGCCTACGTCGGCTCGCGCTTCGTGCTGGAAGTCGTGCTCGGGCGCACGCCATGAAGTACCTGGTCCTCTTCGCCGTCCTCTACATCGCCTACCTGGTCTGGCGCAACAACCGCATCGCGGACGGCTCCGCCTCGCGCCGCACGCCGCCCGCACCACCGGCGCCGCAGCAGATGGTGAGTTGCGCCGTGTGCGGCCTGCACCTGCCCCAGCCCGATGCGGTGCGCGGCGCCGATGGCCGCTTCTTCTGCGGCCAGGAGCACCGCCGCCTCGCCGGCGGCTGAAAGCCTGTCCATGGCGACACCCAGCCGCCCGAACTCCTCCTGGAGCCATTCGACCTGGACCTGGGACACTCCGGTGCTGCTGCCCCCGGCGCCGGGCACCTCGCCCTTCCACCGGCTGTGGCTGGGGTTCATGGTGGCCCGCATCGGCGTTGCGGTGATTCTGCTGGTGCTGCTCGGGGGCCTGATGGCCATCGGCATCGCGCCGCTGGACTGGTGGCAGCTCGCGCTGTGCGCGGCCTACCTCGCCGCCTCCGTGGCCGTGCGCGTGTTCACGCGCCCCGCCGCGCCGGGTCGCAGCTTCGACCCGCAGTGGGTGTCGACGATCGGGATCGACCTGATCGCGTTTTCCACGCTGCACTTCCTGCAGGCGGCAGGCCTCAACTTCTCGCCGCTGTTCGCGCTGCCGGTGCTCACGGCCTCCGTGCTCGGCTCGACCCTGCTCGCGCTCGGCACGGCCGCCGGCGTAACGTTGCTGCTGCTGGCCGACGGCTGGCTGCAGTCCCTGGAATTCGCCGACCACACCGCACGCCTTTTGCAGGCGGGGCTGGCCGGCGGCGGCTACTTCGTCGTGGCCTTGCTGGCCAACCAGCTGGCCATCCGGCTCGCGCGCGAGGAGCAGGCGGCCCGCCAGGGCCTGTCGGCCGCGCGCACGCAGGCGTACGTCAACGAACTGGTGATCGACACGCTCTCCGACGGCCTGCTGGTGGTGGGCATGGACTGGCGCATCCACGCGGCGAACCCCGCCGCGCGCGCCCTGCTCGGATGGCAGGCGCGGGAAGCCCCGGCCTCGCTCGCGCTGGTGTCGCGCCCCGGCTGGAAGCCGCTGGCGGCGCTGGCGCAGCGCACCTTCGACAGCGGCGACACGCTCAGCGCGGAGATCGCGCTGGACCTCGGGCCGGCCGAACGCCTGCACCTGCGGGTGCGCACGCGGCTGACCCCGCCGCACGACCCGTACAGCCAGACGCTCTGCGTGATGTTCCTGCAGGACCTGCGGGAAGCGGAGGCGCAGTTGCGCACCGAGAAGCTGGCCGCGATGGGACGCATGTCGGCCGCGGTCGCGCACGAGATCCGCAATCCGCTCGCCGCCATCGCGCAGGCCAACGGCCTGCTGGCCGAGGAGCTCGGCGAGCCGGGACAGCAGCAACTGGCAGCGCTGGTGGGCAAGAACGTGCACCGCCTGACGCAGATCGTGGAAGAAATCCTGAACCTCGCACGGCTGGAGACGCCCACCACGGACTGGCTGGAGCTGGACCAGGTGGTGCAGTTGCTCGCCGGCGAGTGGATGCGCCACACCGGCGCAAGCGAGCGCGTGCAGTTGCTCCCCGGGTCGAGCGGCGCATGGGCGGCCTTCGATGGCGAGCACCTGCGCCGCATCCTCGTGAACCTCCTGGACAACGCGCTGCGCTATGCGTCGCGCGCCCGCGGCGCGATCGTGGCGGCAACGGACCTGCAACTGGGCCAGGCACGCATGCAGGTCTGGAGCGACGGCGCACCGCTCGACCCCGGCGTGCAGCGCCACCTGTTCGAGCCGTTCTTCTCCTCCGAGAGCCGGTCCAGCGGACTGGGCCTGTACATCTGCCGCGAGTTGTGCGACCGCCACGGTGCGCTCATGACTTATGCGCGCACCACCGCGCCGGATGGCAGCGGGCGCGAGGGAAATTGCTTCAGCGTGACATTCCGCACGCGCACAAGTCAGGTGCCAGGACCCGTGCCCTTGGGCACAATACGCGCCTGATGGCTGCCGTCGTTTCCCCTGCCCACGTCCTGGTCGTCGACGACGAACCGGACCTGCGCACGCTGTATGAACTCACGCTGCTGCGCGAGGGTTATCGCGTCGACGCCGCCGGCACGCTCGCCGAGGCCTGCGGGCTGCTGGACCAGCAACGCTTCGACGCGGTGATCACGGACATGCGCCTGCCGGACGGCCTGGGGATGGACCTGCTGCAGCGGATGATCGCGCAGCAGCGCCCCGAGCGCTGCGTGGTGATGACGGCCTACGGCTCCGCCGAGAACGCGGTGGAGGCGCTCAAGGCCGGCGCCTTCGACTACCTCACCAAGCCCGTGGACCTGAAGCAGTTCCGCACCGTCGTCGCCTCCGCCATCCGCGAAGGCGGCGCACCCGAGCAGCGCGTGGCGCGGCCCGCTGCCGCCGCCGGCGAACGCACCGGCAGCCAGGCGGCGCTGGCGCGGCTGGTGGGCGAGTCCGCGCCCATGCGCCTGGTGAAGGAACGCATCGCGAAGGTGGCCCGCAGCATGGCGCCCGTACTGGTGCGCGGCGAGTCCGGCACCGGCAAGGAACTGGCGGCGCGCGCGATCCATGCATGCAGCCATCGCGCGGACGGCCCGTTCGTGGCGGTGAACTGCAGTGCGATTCCCGAGACGCTGCTGGAAGCGGAGTTCTTCGGCGCGAAGAAGGGCTCGTACACCGGCGCCACCGCAGACCGAGAAGGCTATTTCCAGGCGGCGCGCGGCGGCACGCTGTTCCTCGACGAGATCGGCGACCTGCCGCTGCCCATGCAGTCCAAGCTGCTGCGCGCGATCCAGGAGCGCCAGGTCCGCGCGCTGGGTTCCACGCAGGAAGACGCCGTGGACGTGCGCATCGTCAGCGCCACGCACAAGGACCTGGCCAGCGAAGTGCAGACTAACCGCTTTCGCCAGGACCTGTTCTACCGCCTCAACGTGATCGAGATCCTGGTGCCGCCGCTGCGCGAGCGGCGCGAGGACCTGCCCGCGCTGTGCGAAGCGCTGCTGGCGCGCATCGCGCACGAGACCGGCATGACCGCGCCGCAGCTGTCGCCGCACGTGCTGGAGCAGTTGCAGGCGCATCCGCTGCCGGGCAACGTGCGCGAACTCGAGAACCTGCTGCATCGCGCACTGGCGCTGTCCGACGGGACGCAGTTGCAGGTGGACTTCGCGCCGTCCGCGACGACCGCCCCGACCTCCGAGCCGCGCCCTGCGCCAGTGGTGGCGCCTGCTGCTGCCAACGCCACCACGCCGGCTGCGCCCATGGCGGCTGCGCCCACGGTCCCGCGCGACCTGCAGGCCTACCTGGACCAGCAGGAGCGCGAGATCCTCGTGAAGGCGCTGCGCGAAACCAACTTCAACCGCACGGCCGCGGCGCAGCGCCTGGGCTTGAGCCTGCGGCAGATCCGCTACCGCATCGCGCGGCTCGCGATCGCGACGCCCGGCGACGAAGAACCGGATGACCGCAGCGCCACCGCCTGAACCGGCTGGCGATCCGCTCTGGCAGGACGGCTGGTACCGCTTCGCGCATCGCATCGCCTCGCCCAACTTCGGCCCGCGGCCCGCCGGCGCGCTGGTCGACCTGGTCGTCGTGCACTCCATCAGCCTGCCGCCCGGCGTGTACGGCGGCGACGAGGTGCGGCAACTTTTCACGAACACGCTGGATTGGGACGCGCACCCGTACTTCCAGCAGATCCGCGGGATGCAGGTCTCGGCGCACTTCTTCATCCGGCGCGACGGCGCGCTGCTGCAGTTCGTCAGCTGCGACCAGCGCGCGTGGCATGCAGGCCGTTCCAGCTACCGGGGGCGCGACAAC
Source organism: Ramlibacter ginsenosidimutans (assembly GCF_016654015.1). Taxonomy (GTDB): domain Bacteria; phylum Pseudomonadota; class Gammaproteobacteria; order Burkholderiales; family Burkholderiaceae_C; genus Ramlibacter; species Ramlibacter ginsenosidimutans. Next base: position 798,120 of record NZ_JAEPWM010000001.1, read on the forward strand.
TGCAACGACGATTCCGTGGGCATCGAGCTCGAAGGCCTGGAGGGCGAGACCTTCGAGGACGCGCAGTACGAGCAGCTGGCCGTCGTGTGCGCGGCGCTCGCGCAGCGCTACCCGATCCAGCACGTCGCGGGCCACGAGCACATCGCGCCGGCGCGCAAGAAGGACCCGGGCCCCGGCTTCGACTGGGCATCGCTGCAGCGCGAACTCGGGTGGTCGCGCGCGTGCTTTCCCACCGCGTAGGCTCCTGGCAACGCATCCGTCGCGAACCAGTTCACGCCTTGCGCGCCGCGTTGCGCGTGCAATCCCGCACCACAGGCGTTCCACAGCCTTGTCCACAGGTGATGCACCGGTTTCCTAGCGTCAACCACTACATCTAGTGCTTGAAAGCCCGGGAGACACTAGATATAGTGCCTCGCACGAGTGGGTGACGCTACACTTCGCACCCCTCAAAGAACAACTGCAGCAAGAGGAACACGCATGCAACCTGCCCTGGGCCCCTCCACCATCCCGCACGCCGGCGCCGCCGGTACCGCTCCCCTGGCCGCCGCCGGCCAGCCTGCCGCCTCCGCATTGGCGCATTACCAGATCATCCGCCGCAACGGCGCGGTGGTCCCGTTCGAACCGAGCAAGATCGGCGTGGCGATGATGAAGGCCTTCCTGGCCGTGCACGGCACGCAGGGCGCGGCCTCGGCGAGCGTGCGCGAGACGGTGGACGTGCTCACGCAGCAGGTCGTGCGCGCGCTGGTGCGTTCGCGTCCGGGCGGCGGCACCTTCCACATCGAGGACATCCAGGACGCGGCCGAACTGGGCCTCATGCGCGGCGGCCACCACGAGGTCGCGCGCGCCTATGTGCTCTACCGCGAGCGCCGCGCACAGGAGCGCGCCAAGCAGGCCCAGGAGCAGGCGCCCGTCGCGCCGCAGTTCCACGTGCTGGACCACGGCCAGCGCGTGCCGCTGGACACCGAAGGCCTGCGCGCGCTGATCGTCGCTTCCTGCGCCGGGCTGGGCGCCGACGTCAAGCCGGAGCCGATCTACGCCGAGACGCAGCGCAACCTGTACGACGGCGTGCCGCTCGACGAGGTCTACAAGGCGTCGATCCTGGCCGCCCGCACGCTGATCGAGAAGGAGCCGGACTACACCTTTGTCACGGCCCGCCTGCTGCTGCACACGATCTTCAAGGAAGCGCTCGGCCGCGAAGTGGCGCCGGCCGAGCGCGCCGAGGCCTACGCCGACAGCTTCCCCGCCTTCATCAAGAAGGGCGTGGACAACGACCTGCTGGACGAGCGCCTGCTGCAGTACGACCTGAAGAAGCTGGGCGCCGCGCTCAAGGCCGACCGCGACCTCAAATTCGACTACCTGGGCCTGCAGACCCTGTACGACCGCTACTTCCTGCACGTGCGCAAGACGCGCATCGAGCTGCCGCAGTCCTTCTTCATGCGCGTGGCCATGGGCCTCGCGCTCAACGAGATCGACCGCGAAGCGCGCGCCATCGAGTTCTACGAGGTCCTCTCCAGCTTCGACTTCATGTCCTCGACGCCGACGCTGTTCAACAGCGGCTCGCTGCGTTCGCAGTTGTCCTCCTGCTACCTCACGACGGTGCCGGACGACCTGGACGGCATCTACGAGTCGATCAAGGAAAACGCGCTGCTGTCCAAGTTCGCCGGCGGCCTGGGCAACGACTGGACCCGCGTGCGCGCGCTCGGCTCGCACATCAAGGGCACCAACGGCGAGTCGCAGGGCGTGGTCCCGTTCCTGAAGGTCGTCAACGACACGGCCGTGGCCGTGAACCAGGGCGGCAAGCGCAAGGGCGCCGTCTGCGCCTACCTGGAATCCTGGCACCTGGACGTCGAGGAATTCCTGGAGCTACGCAAGAACACCGGCGACGACCGCCGCCGCACGCACGACATGAACACGGCGAACTGGATTCCCGACCTGTTCATGCGCCGCGTGATGGAAAAGGGCGACTGGACGCTGTTCTCGCCCTCTTCCGTGCCCGACCTGCACGACAAGTTCGGCGCCGAGTTCGAGCGCGCCTACGTCGCCTATGAAGAGAAGGCCAAGCGCGGCGAGATCAAGCCGAGCAAGACCATCCCCGCCAACGACCTGTGGCGCAAGATGCTCTCGATGCTGTTCGAGACCGGCCATCCCTGGATCACCTTCAAGGACGCCTGCAACGTGCGCTCGCCGCAGCAGCACGCCGGCGTCGTGCACTCGTCCAACCTGTGCACCGAGATCACGCTGAACACCAGCGACTCCGAGACGGCCGTCTGCAACCTGGGTTCGGTGAACCTGCTGCAGCACCTGAAGGACGGCAAGGTCGACCAGGAGAAGCTCAGGAAGACCATCGCCACCGCGATGCGCATGCTCGACAACGTGATCGACATCAACTACTACGCGGTGAAGAAGGCGCGCGACTCCAACATGCGCCACCGGCCCGTCGGCCTGGGCGTGATGGGCTTCCAGGACGCGCTGTACGAGCTGCGCATCCCCTACGCGTCCAAGGAGGCGATCGAGTTCGCCGACGAGTCCATGGAGGCGGTCTGCTACTACGCCTACTGGGCCTCGACCGAGCTGGCCCGCGAGCGCGGCCGCTATTCCAGCTACAAGGGTTCGCTGTGGGACCAGGGCGTGCTGCCGCTGGACACGCTCAAGCTGCTGGCCGACGCGCGCGGCGAGCAGTACGTGGACGTCGACCGCTCGGCCACCCTGGACTGGGATACGCTGCGCAAGAAGATCGCCGCGGACGGCATGCGCAACAGCAACTGCGTGGCCATCGCGCCGACCGCGACCATCTCCAACATCATCGGCGTGGACGCCTCGATCGAGCCCTGCTTCGGCAACCTGTCGGTCAAGTCGAACCTGTCCGGCGAGTTCACCGTCATCAACCACTACCTGGTGCGTGACCTGAAGCGCCTGGGCCTGTGGGACGACGTGATGGTCATGGACCTGAAGCACTTCGACGGCTCGCTGCGTCCGATCGACCGCGTGCCGCAGGAGATCAAGGCCCTGTACGCGACCGCCTTCGAAGTCGAGCCGGTGTGGCTGGTGGAAGCCGCCGCCCGCCGCCAGAAGTGGATCGACCAGGCGCAGTCGCTGAACATCTACATGGCCGGCGCATCCGGCAAGAAGCTGGACGAGACCTACAAGCTCGCCTGGCTGCGCGGACTGAAGACCACCTATTACCTGCGCACCACCAGCGCGACGCAGGCGGAGAAGTCGACCGTGCAGAGCGGCCGCCTGAATGCGGTGAGCAACGGGAATGCGGGAAGCGGCATGCACGCCGGCGCGACGCACACCGGCGAAGGCGCGATGAGCGCGATGGAAGCGGCAGCGGCCGCAGCGCGCGCGCAGATCGAAGCGGCCACCGCGCCGACGGCGACGCCCGCGACCGACATCAAGTTCTGCGGCGTCGACGATCCGACCTGCGAGGCCTGTCAGTGATCCGCGCAGCGCGCGCGATCACATCGAAATGAAAGAGGTATCGGCGTTCTCCGACAGAACGCCGATGCAATCAAGCAACAAAATGCGACCCGGATGTGAACGGACACTTTGATTCACGCATCCGGGCTCGCATAATCCGAGCACTGGAACACCTATGTTGACCTGGGACGACGAAGTCACGCCCACACCGTCAAAGCCCGTGAGCAGCGGTTTAGCCACCAACCGCGAGGCGATGCATTCACCGCTCGCGCACGCCGTTCCGACTCCTCAGCCCGCCTTGCGCACGCTCGATGACGGCGCGACGATCGCGCCCGCCGCGATCGCGCCCATCGCGACGCAGCCGCGCGCCGACGCGCAGGCCACCAGCACGCGCCGCGTGCAGGCCGCCGACAAGCGCATCATCAACGGCCAGACCGACGTCAACCAGCTCGTCCCCTTCAAGTACAAGTGGGCCTGGGAGAAGTACCTGGCGACCTGCGCCAACCACTGGATGCCGCAGGAAATCAACATGAACCGCGACATCGCCCTGTGGAAGGACCCGAACGGTCTGACCGAGGACGAGCGCCGCGTCATCAAGCGCAACCTCGGCTTCTTCGTGACGGCCGACTCGCTGGCCGCGAACAACATCACCCTGGGCACCTACCGTCACATCACGGCGCCCGAGTGCCGCCAGTTCCTGCTGCGCCAGGCTTTCGAGGAAGCGATCCACACCCACGCCTACCAGTACATCGTGGAGTCGCTGGGCCTGGACGAGAGCGAGATCTTCAACGCCTACCATGAGGTGCAGTCGATCCGGGACAAGGACGAGTTCCTGATCCCCTTCATCGACGCGATCATGGATCCCAACTTCCACACCGGCACACCGGAAGCCGACCAGCGCCTGCTCAAGAGCCTGATCGTCTTCGCCTGCCTGATGGAAGGCCTGTTCTTCTATGTCGGCTTCACCCAGATCCTGGCGCTGGGCCGGCAGAACAAGATGACCGGCGCCGCCGAGCAGTACCAGTACATCCTCCGCGACGAGTCGATGCACTGCAACTTCGGCATCGACCTCATCAACACCATCAAGCTCGAGAACCCGCACCTGTGGACCGCCGACTTCAAGTCGGAGATCAAGGGCCTGTTCCAGAAAGCTGTCGAACTCGAGTACCGCTACGCCGAGGACACGATGCCTCGCGGCGTGCTGGGACTCAATGCCTCCATGTTCAAGGGCTACCTGCGCTACATCGCGAATCGCCGCGCCACGCAGATCGGCCTGGAAGCGCTTTTCCCGAACGAGGAAAATCCCTTCCCGTGGATGAGCGAAATGATTGACCTGAAGAAAGAGCGTAATTTCTTTGAGACCCGCGTGATCGAATACCAGACGGGTGGAGCTCTTTCCTGGGACTGAGTCGGCAACTGCAAGGTAGTTTGGGTTAACCGCCCGCACGCACCACCGCACGAAGAGGCGGGGGCGTGGCGGGCGCAGGTGTTCGTGCGGCTGGGCAATGGCCCAACCACACGGATCGCTTCGCGCCACCAACAATGCGCGGAGTGCTCTTTGGTTGATGTTGTGTCAACTTGAACAGGAGATAGAAATGGCAACTGCGAAGAAATCGGCCGCCAAGAAGGCCCCGGCCAAGAAGGCTGCGAAGAAGACCACCGCGCGCAAGACGACCGCGAAGCGCCCGGCCGCCAAGAAGGCTGCCGCCAAGCGCCCGGCCGCCAAGAAGGCTGCCGCGAAGCGTCCGGCTGCGAAGAAGGCGGCTGCGAAGCGCCCGGCGGCGAAGAAGGCCGCTGCGAAGCGTCCGGCTGCGAAGAAGGCGGCGAAGAAGACCACGGCCAAGAAGTCGGCCGCGAAGAAGACCACCGCCAAGCGCGCGACTGCGAAGAAGTCGACCGCGAAGAAGGCGGCGAAGAAGTCCTCCGGCGCGAAGAAGGCTGCGAAAGCGCCTGCTGCGAAAGCGCCTGCTGCCAAGAAGGCTTCCAAGCCTGCTGCGAAGTCGAACGGCGGAACGTCCGCCCCGGCTGCTGCGGCTCCCGCGGCTCAGACCACTCTGAACCCGCAGGCCGCCTGGCCTTTTCCGACCGCTGCGAAGCCTTGAGGCAGCGCACGGGCGAAACGCCTCGCGTTTCGCCCGTGGATGCCTCGTCCGCTCCAGGGTACCCGCGGCTTGCCGCGGGTTTTTTCTTTTCACTTGGAAAAGTCGCACGCGACTTTTCCAAGTGGCCTGATCAGTGCGACGAGGACCGGCGGAGCCGGATCCTCGTCGCAGGGGAGACCGCGCTGCATGTTATTCCGCGCGGTCTGCGGGCCCCTGCGGGGGAGGGGGACTCGGTAAGCTGTCGTCATGAGTGACGCACAGGGGTCGTTGTTCGGCGCAGATGCGCAGCCCGAACTGCCGGCGGGCATGCGCTACCAGGCGGAGTTCCTCTCGCGGAAAGAAGAGGGATCGCTCGTCGCGATCATCGACCGGCTGCCGCTCGCCCACATGAAATACCAGCAGTACACCGCCCGGCGGCGGGTCGTGAGCTATGGCGGGCAGTACGACTTCAGCGCGCAGCGGCTGGACGAGGCCGAGCCGCTGCCCGCATGGCTCGATGCGCTGCGCGAACGCGCCGGGGCGTGGGCGGGCATCGCGCCGGAGCACTTCACGCAGGCGCTCGTAGCCGAATACGCGCCCGGCACGCCGCTGGGGTGGCATCGCGACGTGCCGGACTTCGAGGACGTGATCGGCGTCTCCCTCCTCAACGAGGCCGTGCTGCGCTTCCGGCCGTATCCGCCGGAGCGGGGCACGCGCGCCGACGTGCTGAAACTCGTCGCCGCGCCCCGTTCGATCTACCTGCTGCACGGTCCGTCCCGCTGGGAGTGGCAGCACAGCGTCTCGCCGACGAAGCAGCTGCGCTACTCCATCACCTTGCGCACCGCGTCGGCGCGCATCGGGAAGGCCGCGCGCCGGGGCTGACGGAGGCGCGCCAAAAGAATAAAGCGCCCTCGCGGGGCGCTTCCAAGGTTCCTTCGCTTCCGAGGAGCTGGGATCCCCGGGGCAGCGGCCCCGGGAAATTCGATGGCCCTACGGCCGGCCGACGGAGTACGCCAGCCAGCGGCCGACACTCGTCTCCACGTTGGTGGTGAGCGTCAGGCCGGTGCCGGTGACGTTCATCTGGTAAGCCGCCGAGAAGTTCGTGCCGGGCTCCCGCGTGCGCAAGCCCGGGATGGGCTTGTTGAGGTCCTGCGTGTCGATGCGACCGTCGCTCTGGCGTTGCCGCTGCACCGTGTTGGCCGTCGCATCCACCGCGATGTTGGTGATCTCGTTGGAGGTGACCGGGTCGGTCGAACGCGTGCCGGTCGGCGAGGTGTACATGATGAGCGTCTCGGAGTACTTGCTGGCCGAGCCCACTTGCGGCAGCGTCCATGGCTTGAGCTTGGTGAGCACGAAGCTGGATTGCTCCACCGTCGCATCCGTGGAGCCGGATGAGTTCGTGGTTCCGAACATGGCCAGCGCCCCGGTGGGGGCCTGGTAGGCATAGACGTTGGCCACGGGTGCCGGGCCGTTGCCACTGAGCACGTCGAAGCCACCGTCCGTGCGCTCGGCCACGGTCATCCCGGAGCTCTCCGGCTTGCACGCCCAGCCGGCGGCCGGGTCGTAGTCGCAGCTGGACGCCGTCCGGTCCGACGCGAACGTCAACTGGCCGCGATAGGTCTGCACGCCGTCGCCGGGGTAGTAGCCCGACTGCAGCGAATCCCAGGTGCCTGCGACCTCGGAATACGAGTGCGCCTGCACCGGGAAGATGATGCCGGTGGCCCCCGGGGTCACCGTGGGCGCGACGTACCGCGAGCGGTAGATGCCGACGCCACCGGGGCCGAAGGCGACCACCCATTCGCCGGTCTGCCCGTTCAGCGCCAGGGTGGCCGTGAACGCGCAGGGGTTGGTGCCGTCCTGCACCAGGGCCATCTGGTTCACCCCATCACCCGCGCCGAAGGTCTTGGCTGCGAAGTTGATCGGGCGCAGCGTCATGCGGCCGTGGTAGTCGATCGCGCGATAGTTGCCGCTCAGCACGTAAGGGCAGCCAGGCAATCCGCCACCGTCCACCGCGGCCATTGCGTCGCTCAGGCCCGTGGAGGAGTTGCTCGCGGCGGCGCTCGCCACCTGCGTGACCAGCAGCGGCAGCGCGTCGACCGTCACCTTCTGTGCCAGCGCGTCCAGGGCTTTGTCGTAGGCGTTCCCCGCAGTGCCGCCCGAGGCGGCAACGAGGTCACCCCGCAGGGGATCGATGGCTCCGAGGTCGACACCGGCGCTCTTCAGCGCGGCAACGATGGCAGTGGCCGCCGCGGAGAGCTTGTCCTGGGTGAGCGTTCCCGCCGAGGAGCCGCTGAAGTTCGCAAAGTAGTTCGCCGGCAGCGTTGCGGCGAACTGCGCGATCACGAGCTCCGTCAGGGGCGTCACGTTCGCTTTCGCGGTGGTGACCGCGGTGGCCGAGTCCGTGCTTCCGGCCTGCACCGCGGAGTGCAGCACGATGGATGCCGTGTCGCCACTGCCCGTCACCTGCACCACGCAAGGCAAGCTGCCGTGCGCGATGTTCACGGTGTAGGCACCGGTGCCCGAGGTGGTGGCCGTTCCGCTGCCGGTCGCGCACTTCACCTCCACGGAGGCGCTGGCAAGCGCCGTGCCGATCGCCGCGGTCCCCGCCACCTGCAGGCTCGGGTCGGGCGAACTGCTGCCGCCACCGCCTCCGCAACTCGCCAACAGGACGCTCGCGCCGATGGCGACGACCGTTCTTGCCACTTTCAATGTCATTTGTCTCTCCGATCTGGAACTTGTGCGGACCGCGAGGCCGTCGTTGTTCGGCGTAAGGAACTGCAACGCCGCGGCGCGAGCATTCCGGAGAGACGTGCCGTGGGCCATTCCTCGATTGGGGAAAGTGTTGTTCCCTACTCCATTTGGGTGAGGACTGCGAGTGACGCGCACGCGCGCGTATAGACTCCGCCCGCGGTAAACAAAAAGCATTGCAGCGAATGGACCTGTCCGAGCAGTCGTTTCTCCACTTCATCGACCTGATCTACAGCGCCGCCGAACACCCGCAGCGATGGCGCCGGTTCTACGAGGAACTGACGGTGGCGGCGGGGGTGCGCTCCATCCACATGCTGGGCGTGGACAAGCGGCTGGGCACACTCGCCTACAGCGAGGGCGCGAACCTCCCCGTCGAAGGCGAGCTGGCCTACATGCACCACTACCGGCTGATCGACCCGAGGCTGCCGATGATGGACAGCCTGCAGGAGGGTGAGTGGCTGCATTGCCCGCAGCGGCTGGGCGACGAGGTCGTGGCCACGCACCCCCTTTACCAGGAGTTCCTGCTCCCCTACGACCGCCGCTACAACTCCATGTGCAAGCTGGTGGACCTGCCCGAGGCCACCGTGATCTTCTCGCTCCTGAGCGGCGAGGCCGAAGGGCCGCTCCAGCCGCAGGCGCTGGCCTTCGTCGATCGGCTGCTGCCCCACCTGCAGCGCGCGTGCCGCATGGGCGTGCGCAATTTCGTCTATTCGACGCAGGCGCTCGTGGGCCACATGCTGGTGGACAAGCTGCGCCAGCCGGTGATCCTGATGTCACCCGGCGGCGAGGTAATGCACACCAACCAGGCGGCGCAGGAGCTGCTGCGGTCCACGCGCCTGGTGCAGGTGAACGCCGGCCGGCTGGAGCTGCCGCAGCCGCAGCTGCGTGAGTTGCTGCGCCAGTGCGAAGAGATGGAGCAGGTGCTGAAAGCCACGCCGTCCGAGGAGCAGCACGCGACCGCGGGCCAGGGCCAGTTCCGCTCCCTGCTGATCACCGAGCCGGACGGCGGCGAGTCGCTCTACGCCTTCCACACCCTGCTGTCTCCCCAGCGGGAAATGGGCAGCTTCGGACTGCGGCCGGTGGCGATGCTGATCTTCTACCACCCGGCCTCGGCCCCCTCGATCGACGCCAGCCTGCTCTATGCGGTGTTCGGGCTGACGCCGGCGGAATGCCGCATCGCCACCTTGTTGGCCGAAGGCCTCTCGCTCAAGCAGATCGCCCAGGCGCAGGGAACGCAGCACGACACGGTGCGCAAGCAACTGCGGTCCATCTACCAGAAGACCTCGACCAACCGGCAGCCGGAGCTGATCCGGCTGCTGCTGCACCTGCCGCACAACGCCATGCAGTAGCGCAGGGCAAGGTGCGCGCGGCCTACTTCTGGTCGGCGGCCAGCTGCATGCGCCGCCGCAGGCGTGCCGCTTCTTCGGTGGCGCCGGCCTTCTCCGCGCGCATCGCCTGCGCCCCGAGCCAGGCCATCACGCTGCGCCGCCAGCCTTGCGCGGAGGCCGTGTCCACTGCGACCTGCAGGACCTCGGGATCGGCCTTCTCCGTGCGCAGCAACACGCCGGCTGCGATGACGCGCTGCAGCGGATCCTTGATCCCTTTCAATGCGGCCGCACCACCCTGCCCGCTTGCGATGCCGCGGTACGCTTCGGGCAGCAGCTTTGCCTGCTCCGGCGCGGTCGTGCCCGCCAGGAAATCGGCGTAGGCGCGATCCGTATCCGGCGCGTCGACGCGCAGCGGCTCGAAGCCGGTGCAGGGCGAGAAGTCCAGGCTCGCCACCTGCACGGCGCAGCGCGTGAGTTCCGCGCGCGCCACCAGGCCCGGCTGCGCGGTGCTCGCGACCTGCCTGCGGAAACGCGCGAACTCGGTGGCGGCGACCCGGTCGTCGCCCTGGAGATACGCGCGCTCGAAGCGGTCCTGCGCGCCGTCCGCGTTCACCAGCCAGTCGGGCTGGCGCGGCTTGCTGCCGCAGCCGCCGAGCAGCATCACCGCGAGCACCAGTCCAGCGGCCAACGACCGCTTCGGGGTTGAGGCATTCATGGCAGCTCGATCTTCCGTTCCTTGGCGAACGGCCACTTGCGATTGAGGTCGTTGATCAGGTCCTCGATCTTGCGCAGGTTGTCCTCCACCTCGCCGCGCAGGCTGCCGAGGTCCTGGGTCGCCTTGTTCACGTTGCCCACGGCGCCCTGCGCCTCCGTCAGCACCGAATCGACGCGCTGCAGGCTGCCGCGCGCGTCCGTGAGCAGGCCCTGCAACTGGCGCACGCTGGCCTGCGCATCGTTGGCAATCCCGTCGGGACCGAACACGCGGGTGTCCGCATGGCTCACCAGGCGGTCGCCGTTGCCGGCCAGGCGCTGGATCTCCGCCATCGCCGCATTCGCACGGTCCACCGCGGCGACCAGCTTGCGGGCGTCCTCCTCGTTGCCGAAGATGGCGTGCAGCGCGCCCGAGCGGCTTTGCAGCTTCTGCGTGAACACCTGCAGGTTGGCCATGGAGTGGTTCAGGTCCGAGTTCTGGGCCGTGAGCTGGTTCAGGTTGTCCAGCACGTCCTTGGTGGCCCCGATCACGCGGCCGACTTCCTCGTTGAAGTCACCGCGCAACACGGGGCGCTCGGCGCCGTCGGGCAGCGGCGGGTCGGTGAGGATGCCGCTGTAGGCGCGCAGCTGGGTGGCGCCGATGATGGGCTTGATGAGCGTGAAGACGCTCGACGTGCGCAGCCACTTGGCTTCCTTCTGCAGCACGTCGATCCGGATCTTCACGTTTCCCGTCTCGCCCAGCGACACGCCCTTGACGGTGCCGATGGGGAAACCGGAGAAGGTCAGGTCCATGCCCGCGACCACGCCTTCGGCGTTGTCGGTGACCAGCACCAGTTGCTGCTTGGGATCGAAGACGCCGCGCGCGCGCAGCAGGAACAGCGCCGCCCCCACGATCAGGGCGACGGTGAAGGCCAGCAGCATGATGGCCTTCAGCTCGAGGTTGCGCACCGGCACGTGCTTGGCCGCGGGCTCCGACTTCTGTACGGGCGTTTCGGGCTGCGGCGGCGCAGTCGGGGAAGGTGCTGGCGAGCTCTTGGGGTCGTCGGCCATGGTCAGATGTAGTTGCCCACCAGGGAAAGCGCCTCGAGGATCAGCAGCACGCCGAACATGCGCACCAGCCCCTGCAGCGCGGCGCTTTCGCGCGAGCCATCATCCTCGATGTTGTTGAGGCCGGAGGCCATGGGGATCACGGACACCGCGATCGCGAAGAACAGGGTCTTCAGCGCGAAGATGAACGTGAACAGCGGATCGAACACGCGGCCCGCCATGTGTTCGTAGGCGGCCGTCCCCGCGGACGTGAAGCCGTAGACGGCGAAGTAGGCCAGCACGCCGGCGACCACGCAACTGAGCGCCGCCAGCGTGATGCAGCCGAAGATGCCGGCCAGCATCCGCGGCAGCACTTCCACCGCGATCGGGTCCAGGCGCTGTCGGCGCAGCGTGCGGAAGTGGCCGATGCGCCGCATCTCCACCAGCGCCGCGCCGCTGGGGATGGTCGTGCGCAAGGCGACGAACAGCGCCGCGGTGAGCGGGATGAGTTCCACCACGAGCACGCGCACCACCATCTCCAGCGCGTACTGGGACAGCCCGTAGCTGGCCGCCGTCACGATCACGATCCGTGTGATGATCACGGTGAACAGCGAGATGAGCACGGTGAACCAGCCCAGGATGGGCGCCGTGTCCACGTACATGTGGCGCGCCAGGTTGTGGCGGGTCTGCGGGCCGTAGCTGCGCGGCGAAAAAGCGCGCACGACCATGACGGCACCGAAGAAGGTGATCCGCGCCCAGGCTGCCGCCCAGCGCACCGGCGCGAGGCTGGTGTGGCTGACGGTCCGGTACCAGGTCGACCAATGCGTCATGGGGCGATGGTAAAGGCACGGCTGGGCCAGGGTCGTCAGCCGCGGCCTACAGTCGGGCCCCGGGGCTCGCGGCCCCTCGAAGAAAGGAAGTGGCATGAGCGGATTCGATTGCGACCTGTTCGTCATCGGCGCGGGCAGCGGCGGCGTGCGAGCCGCCCGCATGGCGGCGCAACGCGGCGCGCGCGTGGTGGTGGCGGAGGCTGCGGCTCTGGGAGGCACCTGCGTCAACGTGGGCTGCGTTCCCAAGAAGCTGTACTCGGAGGCGGCGCAATTCGCCGACGACTTCCGCGATGCCGCCGGCTTCGGCTGGGACGTCGGCGCCGCGACGCTGGACTGGGCCCGCCTGCGCCGCAACCGGGCGAAGGAGATCTCGCGCCTGAACGGCATCTACGAACAGCTGCTGGTCGGCGCCGGCGTGCAGGTGCTTCGAGGCTGGGGGACGCTGTGCGACGCGCACACGGTGCAGGTCGCGACAAACGAAGGTGCGCAGCGCTTCCGTGCGCGGCACATCCTGATCGCCACCGGGGGCACTCCCTCGGTCCCGCACTTCCCCGGACGGGAGCATGTGCTCACCTCCGATCAGATGTTCGACATCGAACCGTTCCCGAAGCGGCTGGTCGTGGTGGGTGGCGGCTACATCGCCTGCGAGTTCGCCTCGATCTTCCAGGGCCTGGGCGCGCAGGTGCGGCTGCTGTACCGGGGCGAGCAGGTGCTGCGCGGCTTCGATGACGATGTGCGTGCCTTCCTGGCGCAGGAACTGGTCAAGCACGGCGTCGACTTGCGCCTGCGCACCGATGTGGAGGCGATCGAGCGCCGGCCGGACGGGCTGGCCGTGACGCTGACGAACGCGGAGGTGCTGGAGGCGGACGCCGTGCTGTACGCGACCGGCCGCGTCCCGAACGTCGCCGGACTGGGCCTGGAGTCCGCGGGACTGGCGCTCTCGCCGCACGGTGCCATCCCGGTCGACGACGACTATCGCACCGCCGCTCCGCACATCCTCGCGATCGGCGACGTCACCGCGCGCCTGCAGCTCACGCCGGTGGCGCTGGCCGAAGCGATGGTGGTCGTGGACCAGTTGTTCGGCGAAGGCCGGCGCCGCATGGACTACGAGTTCGTGCCGACGGCGGTGTTCACGCATCCCTCGATCGGCACCGTGGGCCTCACGGAAGCGCAGGCGCGCGAGCGATTCGGGGCCGTGCGCATCTTCCGCAGCGAGTTCCGCGCGCTCAAGCACACTCTCAGCGGCAACGCCGAGCGGACGCTGATGAAGCTGGTCGTGGATGCGGCGAGCGATCGCGTGGTCGGCCTGCACATGGTCGGCCCGGATGCGGGCGAAACGGTCCAGGGCTTCGCTGTTGCCATGCGGGCCGGCGCCACCAAGGCGCTCTTCGACAGCACGATCGGCATCCATCCGACGGCCGCGGAAGAGTTCGTGACCATGCGCGAACCGGTGGCCTGAAGACGGCGCTACAGGGCGTCCCGAGCCGCGTGACAACTTCACGCAGGGGGCGCGGGACGTCAGAACGGGCCTACAGCTTTACACGCCGGGCAAGTGCATTTGGCACGGGTTAGCGGTTCAATACCGCATGATCGCACCGCAGAGACATGCCGGCACGCTGGGCTGCCGCCGGCTCGGCAAAGGACTGGCAGCCTTGGCCCTCGCCTGGTCCGGCGGCGTGCTGGCCCAGGACGTCGTGCAGGTGCCTGCGGCGCACCTGCAGCACGCGGAAGGCTCGGTCGCGTACGCCCCGCAGGGCGACAAGGAATGGCATGACGTGCAGCCGCGCCGGCTGCTCAAGCGCGGCGACCGGCTCTGGACCGACCGCGGCTCGCGCGCCGAGGTGCAGGCGGGGGGGCATGCGCTGCGACTCGACGGCGAAACGCAGCTGATCCTCGAGAACGTCGGCGATGCGGCCACCCAGCTGAGTCTCACCCAGGGCGCCGTGATCGCGACCGTGACACACGTCAATCCCGGCGACAGCTTCGAGATCGGCACGCCCAACCTCGCATTCCGCGCCCGCCAGCCGGGCGACTACCGCATCGACGTCGACCTGAAGCAGGCCATCACGCGCATCACCGTGCATTCCGGGTCGGCCGTCGTGTATGGCGAGAAGGGCGAGGCCCTGGAAGTGAAGAGCGGCCAGCGGGTCGCCTTCCGCAACCGCAATCTCTCGCGCCTCTCCCAACCGGCGTTCGCCGCGACCGACGATTTCGATCGCTGGGCCGGCGCCCGCCGCCGCGGCGAGCCCACCGTCAGCATGCCCAACCTCGCGCAGAACACGGCGCCGGCCACCCCGGCCCCGGCTTTCGTGAATCGCGGCAAGGACATCGTGATCACGGGACCGGCATCGAGCCTGCCCGGCGCGAAGCAGGCCGCACCCGTGGCCGCCGCCGCCGTGACCGCAGCGCCGCCGCAGGTGGCCAAGGCCCAGCCCCTCGCCAACGCGCAGGTCGGGCCCGGCGTGGCCGCAGCTGCGGCCTTGCGGGTGACGGCTCCCGCCATGGCGCCGGCGCCCACGGCGAAGGAACTGGAAGCGCGCACCCGGATGGAAGCGGAGGCGCGCGCGAAGGTCGAAGCGGAACTGCGCGCCAGGATCGAAGCCGAAGCGCGTACGAAGGCGGAAGCCGACATTCGCGCCAAGGCAGAAGCGGATGCACGCGCGAAGCTGCAAGCCGAAGCACGTGCCAAGGCCGAAGCCGACCTGCGTGCGCAGGCGCAGGCCGATGCGCGCGCCAAGCTCGAAGCCGAGGCCCGCGCGCGCGCCGATGCGGATGCGAAAGCGAAGGCGCAAGCGCGGGCCCAGGCCGACGCGCAGGAGCGGCAGCGCATCGCGCAGCAGCAGCACACCGAAAACGAGCGCCGGGCCGCCGCGGCCCGCGCCGAAACCGAACGCCGGGCCGCCGCGGAAGCCGCGCGCGCCGAGAGCGACCGGCGGGCGGCGGTGGATGCACGCCGCGAAGCGGAGCGCCATGCGGCGGCCGAAGCGAAGCGCGTGCAAGCCGAACGCCGCGCGGCGTCCGATGCACGCCGCGACGCGGAGCGCCGTGCGGCCGCGGAGGCGAAGCGTGCGGAGGACCGCCGGGTCGCCGCCGCCGATGCCAAACGCGCCGAAGAGCGCCGCCGTGCCGCCCAGGCCCGGCAGGCGGAAGAAGCCCGCGAGGCCGCCCAGGCGAAGCGCGAACTGGAAGCGCGGCGCGAGGCCGCCCGCAAGGCAGAGGAAGAGCGCCGCGTGGCCCAGGCCAGGCGCGCGGCGGAAGAGAAGCGGGAACTCGCCGCCCGCAAGGCCGAGGCGCAGCACATCGCCGAGGCCCGCAAGCTGCAGCTCGCACGGCTGCAGGAGCAGGCCCGGCGCGACGAGCAGACCGCGCTGGCGCGGCACGAGCAGGCGAAGCGCGCGGACGATCTGCACAGGGAAGACCAGGCCCGCCGGGAAGAACAAGCCCGCCGCGAGGAGCAGGCCCGTCGGGACGACGATCTGCGCAGGCAGCGGGCGTTGGCGGATCAGATGCGGCGTGACCAGGATCGCCGCGACGATGAAGTCTGGGTGCGGCAGCAGCAGCCGGTGCCACTGCCGGTGCGGCCGGCGCCGATGGGCGTGCCGGCCCGCAGGGTCAGTTGACGCGACGCGTGTAGGTGCGGGTCACGGCCGCCGGCTTGTCTTCTTCCGGCGGCAGGTAGATCGTGGTGCGATCGATCTTGGCGTCGAAGGCGGCGATCTCGGCGCTGGCGCAGCGGATCACCGCGCGGTCCAGCGGATGGCAGGTGCGTTGGCTCAGTTTGGTGAGTTCCTCGGAGCTGTCGATGTAGGCCCGGACCTCGGCGGGATCCACCATCAGGGCAAAAGGATTTGCGGCCAACGCTTGCGTCATTTTCTTGAACTCCTGGATTGATTTGCGCCTTCTGCGGCGTCGTTCTGGATGACGCAGACTGTGGGCTACGGGCTCAAGAACACGGGTCGGAGGAGTGCGTTACACCCTGTAGGACTGTGGCGCACCGCCGGCCGGTGTGCGGGACGGCCGAGCCGCAGTTGCACAATAGGCGCATGCCGTTCATGCCGCCCTTCATCGCCCCCACCTTCCACACGGATCCGGAAAGCGCCCTGGAGCAGGTGCGCGCGATCTATGGACAGCAAATCCATCACCTGCGCGAAGCCATGCAGCGCTTCGTCGCCGGCGAAGCGATGCCGGGCCGCGTGCGGGGCTGCTATCCGTACGTTCGCATCCACACCGACAGCGTGGTGCCGCAGGCGGCACTGGAGAACTCGGGGCTGTCTTACGGCTTCGTGGCGAGCGCCGGCCGCTACGAGACCACGCTGACGCGCCCCGACCTGTACGCGAGCTACTACCTCCAGCAGTTCCGCCTGCTGTTGCAAAACCACGGCGTGCCGCTGGAAGTCGGCGTGAGCAACGAGCCGATGCCGATCCACTTCTCCTTCGCGGAGCACGACCACATCGAGGGCAACCTGCCCGCTACGCGCCGCATGCTGATGCGCGACCTGTTCGACCTGCCGGACCTCTCCACGATGGACGACGGCATCGCGAACGGCACGATCCGCTTCGAGCCGGGCCAGCCGCTGCCGCTCGCGCTGTTCACCGCGTCGCGCGTCGACTACTCGCTGCACCGCATGCGCCACTACACCGGCAGCGCGCCCGACTGGTTCCAGAACTTCGTGCTGTTCACGAACTACCAGTTCTACATCGACGAGTTCGTGAAGCTCGGGCACGAGGAGATGAACCGCCCGGACAGCGAGTACATCGCCTTCGTCGAACCGGGCAACGTGGTGACGCGCCGGGTCGGCCTGCCGCGCGACCCGCTGGACAGCTATGGCGCGCCGCCGCCGCGGCTGCCGCAGATGCCCGCGTACCACCTGATCCGCCAGGGCCACGGCGGCATCACGATGGTGAACATCGGCGTGGGTCCTTCCAACGCGAAGAACATCACCGACCACGTCGCCGTCCTGCGCCCGCATGCCTGGCTGATGCTCGGACACTGCGCGGGCTTGCGCAACAGCCAGCAGCTGGGCGACTACGTGCTGGCCCACGGCTACGTGCGCGAGGACCACGTGCTGGACGAGGAACTGCCCCTGTGGGTGCCGATTCCCGCACTCGCCGAGATCCAGGTGGCGCTGGAGCAGGCGGTGGCGGACGTCACGCGCTGCCAGGGCGCGGACCTCAAGCGCATCATGCGCACGGGGACAGTGGCGAGCACCGACAACCGCAACTGGGAGCTGCTGCCGGGCAACGAGCCGCAGCGGCGCTTCTCGCAGAGCCGCGCGGTCGCCCTCGACATGGAAAGCGCGGCGATCGCCGCCAACGGCTTCCGCTTCCGCGTGCCTTACGGCACCCTGCTGTGCGTGAGCGACAAGCCGCTGCACGGCGAGATCAAGCTGCCCGGCATGGCCAACCAGTTCTACCGCGAGCGCGTCGACCAGCACCTGCGCATCGGCATGCGCGCCATCGAGATCCTGCGCTCGCAGGGACCGCAGCGGCTGCACAGCCGCAAGCTGCGCAGCTTCGACGAGGTGGCATTCCAGTAATTCACTCTGAAAAGTCGCGAGCGACTTTTCAGAGTGGCCTGATCAGTGTGGCGAGGACCGGCGAAGCCGGATTCTCGCCACAGGTGAGACCGCGCTGCATGTTATTCCGCGCGGTCCGGGTGCCGCTGCGCGGATGTGAACTGCAGCGCTCTACAGCGCGGCTTCGGACTCGATCAGCGTCGCCATGGCTTCGCCCAACCGCACGGCGCGCGTGGGCGCCCAGTCGGGCGTGAAGGTCAGCACGTTCTTCGGAAACAGCAGGACGACCGTCGAGCCGAGCAGGAAGCGTCCCATCTCCGCGCCCTTGGCCAGCACGATGTCGCTGCCCTCGTACTCCCAGCTGCGCGGCTCGCGCGTGCGCGGTGGGTTGACGACGCCGTGCCAGACCGTCGCCATGCTGCCGACGATGGTGGCGCCCACCAGGACCATCACCATCGGTCCATGCGCGCACTCGAACTCGCACACCACGCGCTCGTTGCGCGCGAACAGGCCGGGCACGTGGCGCGCCGTCAGCGGGTTCACCGAGAACAGGTCGCCCGGGATGTAGACCATGCGCTTGAGCCGCCCCTCGCAAGGCATGTGGATGCGGTGGTAGTCGCGCGGGGCGAGGTACAGCGTCGCGAAGTGGCCGTCGTCGAAGCTCTGGGCCAGCGCGGCATCGCCACCGACGAGCGCGCGCGTCGAATAACTGTGGCCCTTGGCCTGGAAGATCTGGTCGTTCCGGATGGGGCCGAACTGGCTGATCGCCGCATCCACCGGGCACACGAACGGCGCCGGCGCGATCGCCCGCGCGCCGTCGCGCAAGGCGCGCGTGAAGAAATCGTTGAAGGTCGCGTAGCTCTCGATGCGCGGGTCCGCGGCCTCGGTCATGTCCACCTGATAGTGCGCCACGAACCTGCGGATGATGGCGTGCGTCAAGCTGCCCATCCGGGTGCCGGCGACCCAGCCCGCGAACGCCGTCAGCAACTTCTTGGGCAGCAGGTATTGCTGCGTGATGGCGAGCGGTGGAAACAAGCGAGGTCCTTGGGGCAAAGCGAAAATTCTACGGCCGCCTTGCGGCACGCGCGGGCAGCGCCGGGCTGCGACACAATAGCCGCGCCATGACCGAGCTGCTCCTCGACGTTCGCGAGCTCACCAAGCGCTACGGCGGCACGGCCGTGGTGGACGGGCTCTCGTTCCAGATCGCCGCCGGGGAATGCCTCGGCGTGATCGGCCCGAACGGGGCGGGCAAGACCACGACGCTGCGCATGTGCCTCGGCCTCACCGAGCCGGATGCGGGCACCATCCACGCCCTGGGCCTCGAGATGCCGCGCGATGCGCTGGCCATCAAGGCGCAGCTGGGCGTGGTGAGCCAGTTCGACTCGCTCGACCCCGACTTCAGCTGCGCCGAGAACCTGATGGTGTACGGCCGCTACTTCGGCCTGCCGGCGCAGCGCATCCGCGAACGCATCCCGCAGCTGCTGGAGTTCGCCGCACTGTCGCACAAGGCCGACGCCACGCCCGCCGAACTCTCGGGCGGCATGCGCCGCCGGCTCTCGCTGGCCCGGGCGCTGGTCAACGACCCCCGCCTGCTGATGCTGGACGAGCCGACCACGGGACTCGATCCGCAGGCGCGCCACCTCATGTGGGAGCGGCTGCAGGTGCTGATGCAGCAGGGCAAGTCCATCCTGCTGACCACGCACTTCATGGACGAGGCCGAGCGCCTGTGCGACCGGCTGCTGGTGCTGGACCACGGACGCAAGATCGCCGAAGGCCGGCCGCGCGACCTGATCGCGCAGTACCTGGAGCCCGACGTGGTGGAGGCCTACGGCAACGGCGCGCTGGCGCTCGCGGACTCGCCGCTGAAGGCCCTGGCGGCGCGCACCGAGGTCAGCGGGGAAACCGTCTTCTTCTACACGCAGGACGCGCGGCCGCTGCTGGAGCGGCTGAACAGCGAGCACGGCAAGCTGCGCACCCTGCACAGGCCTTCGAATCTCGAAGACCTGTTCCTGAAACTCACGGGCCGGCAGATCCGGGAAGAAGGATGACCCACCCCCGAAGCGGCCTGCGGCCGCCTCCCCCTCAAGGGGGCGCCCCCAGCGGCCCGGCAAAGCCGGTTCCGCGGCGGCGCGCGAAAGCGACTGGTAGGAATCTCCATGCATCTTGAACGTTCCCCCTGGCGCGCGCCGACGCTCTCGCTGCGCTGGTGGCCCGTGTTCCGGCGCAACCTGCTGGTGTGGCGCAAGCTCGCGCTGCCCAGCCTGATCGGCAACATCGCCGAGCCCCTGATCTGGCTGGTGGCGTTCGGCTACGGCATGGGCGCGCTGGTCGGGCGCGTGCGCATGGAAGGCGGCGAGGTGCCCTACATCCTGTTCCTCGCAAGCGGCTCGATCTGCATGAGCGCGATGAACGCCGCCAGCTTCGAGGCGCTCTACTCCGCCTTCTCGCGCATGCACGTGCAGAAGACCTGGGACGGCATCCTGAACGCACCGGTGAGCCTGGACGACATCGTCATGGCGGAGATGCTGTGGGCCGCCTACAAGGCGATCTTCACGGTCACGGCCATCCTGTTCGTGATGCTGGGGCTGGGCATCTCGCACAGCCCCAAGCTGGTCGTGGCCTGGTTCGTGCTGGCGGGCGCCGGCATCACCTTCTCCTGCATTGCCCTGATCTTCAACGCGCTGGCAAAGGGCTACGATTTCTTCACCTACTACTTCACCCTGTTCCTCACCCCGATGATGTTCCTCTCCGGCGTGTTCTTTCCGCGCGAGCAGTTGCCGGGCGTGGTGCGCACCATCTCCGGCTGGCTGCCGCTGACCAACGCGGTGGAACTGGTGCGGCCAATGTTCATGGACCGCTGGCCGGCGGACCCGCTGCCGCACTTGTTTGCGCTCGCGGCCTATGCCATCGCGGCGTTCTGGGCGGCGCTGGCCCTGACGCGGCGGCGCTTCGCCGGCTAAGACCATGGCAGCGGGCGCGCACATCCCCAAGGAGCTGCTGGCGATGATGGCCCGCGGCGTATCAGTGATCGTGGGCTCGCGCGATGCCCAGCTGCGCCCGAGCATCATGCGCGCGGTCGGCAGCCGCATCGAGTCGGACGGGCAGCAGGTCACCGTGTACCTCGCACGGCGCCAGTCGCGCCAGCTGCTGGAGGACCTCGCCGCGAGCGGGCAGATCGCCGCCGTGTTCAGCGAGCCATCGACGCACCGCAGCGTGCAGCTCAAGGCCTCGCGCGTGGAGATGCGGCCGGCGACGGCCGAAGACGAGCCCGTGCTCGCGGCCTATCTGCGCCCGATGGAAGCCGAGATCGCCAGCGTCGGCTTCCCTGCGCACGTGGCGCGCACGATGCTCGCGCACCAGCTGGAGGACGTGGTGGCCGTGCGCTTCACGCCCGAACAGGCCTTCGAGCAGACGCCGGGCCCGCGCGCCGGAGCCGCACTGGGAGGCCAGGAGTGAACGGGCCCTCGCTGCAGGAGATCCGCGCCTGCTTCGAGGGCGCGATCCCGGCCATGGTCGCCACCTGCGGCGCCGACGGCGTGCCCAACGTCGCCTACATCTCCCAGGTCTTCTACGCCGACGAGGGACACGTCGCGCTGTCCTTCCAGTTCTTCAACAAGACGCGCAAGAACATCCTGGCCAATCCGCGCGCGACCGCGCTGGTGCTGCATCCGGGCACGGTGCAGTTCTTCCGCCTGCACATCCGCTACCTGCGCACCGAGACCGAGGGGCCGCTGTTCGAAGGCATGCGCGCGCAGCTGGCCGGCATCGCCTCGCATACCGGCATGCAGGACGTGTTCCGCCTGCTCGGCTCCGACGTCTATGCGGTGGAGCAGGTTGAGGCGCTGGAGGGCGAGCACCTGCCCGCGGGGCCGCCGCGCGCCAGCCCCCTGGGCGCGGTGCGGCGCGCCAGCGAACGGCTCGCCCGCTGCACCAGCCTGGACGAGGCGCTGAACGCCGTGCTCTCCGGCTTGAGCGACCATCTCGGCGTGCGGCATGGCATGGTGCTGATGCTCGATGCGGCGACCCAGCGGCTCTACACCGTCGCGAGCTGCGGCTATCCCACCTCGGGTGTCGGCTCGGAAATCGGCATGGGCCAGGGCGTGATCGGCATGGCGGCGCGCGAGCGCACGCCGGTGCGCATCGGCCACGTCACGAGCGCAGCGCTGTACACGCAGGCGATGCGCAGCAGCCTCGACGAGAACGTGCCGGACTTCCAGCCCGTCGCCGAGATCCCCTACCCCGGCCTCGCGCAGCCGCACAGCCAGCTGGCCGTGCCCGTGCAGAGCGGCGGCCGCCTGCTGGGCGTGCTGTTCGTCGAGGGCACGCAGGACCTGCAGTTCAGCTACGAAGACGAAGACGCGTTGGTCGCCATCGCCGGCCAGCTCGGCGCCACCATCGAGCTGCTGCAAGCCGCGACGGAGACGGGCGAAGCCACGGACGGCGCGCCCGCTCCCGTGCCCGTTGAGGCCGCCGCCCGCCTGGCGCCCCTGCCCGTGCGTCACTACCGCGCGAACGACAGCATCTTCTTCGGCGAGACCTACGTGATCAAGGGCGTGGCCGGCGCGATCCTCTGGAAGCTGCTGCGCGACCACCAGCAGCTCGGTCGCACGGACTTCACGAACCGCGAGCTGCGGCTGGACGCCTCGCTGAAGCTGCCCGACATCACCGACAACCTCGAGGCCCGCCTGCTCCTGCTGCAACGGCGCCTGGCCGAACAGGGCGACGCCGTGCGCATGGAGAAGACCGGACGTGGCCGCTTCCGGCTGGTGGTGCGGCGCGCGGTCGAGCTCGTCGAGTGCTGACGCCTGCGCGTCACCACGCGGGCTCGGCGGGCAGTTCCAGCGCCTGCGCGAGCTTGTCCCATTCACGCGCCGAGAGGTGCGGCCGCACCAGGTCCAGCACGGCCGCGAAAGCGGGCGGCGGCGCCTTCGCGCGCAAGTCGGCCAGCATCAGGGCGCGCTCCGGCGCGTTCATGAAGGGCACCATCCAGCGCGCCGCCTGCATCATCTCGTCGGGCGGCATCGAGCCGACCAGCGCGTCGTGCACCGCGGCGAGCTCCGCGTCGGTGTAGCGCGCCCACAGCACGGCGTTGTGCGCCGTCTCTTCCACGTGCATGTGCTGGAAGTTGCCGGCAATGAACAGCGCGAGCTCGCAGTACAGGGTCTGCGCCGCGGCCGAGCGACCCGCTGCGGGCGCCAGCTGCAATTGCGCCACATGGCGCGAGAGCTCGGCGATGTGCTCCTCGTGCTCCTCGTGCTCGTGGGCGATGCGTTCGCTGCCGCCGGGGGCGCGCGCCTCGATGGCCGGATGGACGTAGGCGTTCTCGTGGCTCAGGTGCGAGCCGCAGAAGCCGAGCAGCTGCAGCACACGCTCCGTCACCTGCGTGACTTCGGCCTCGTCGCCCGGATCCATGCGGCCGAGCGCCAGCAAGGTGTCGGCCATCATCGCGCGCAGGGCCTTGTGGATGCCCGAATACAGGTCGAAGCGCAGCGCCTCGGCCGCCGCCACCTGTTCCAGTTCCTTGGATGTGATCTTCATCGTCTTCTTTCGCTGGGAAAAACGGCGGGGATTCGCCGCGGAAAGAAGCTTAGGAACGCGTCGCGCGGCGCGTTCTGAAGAATCGCTTAAGAAAACCCTCAGCAAACCTTAAGCGGCCATTCCCTCGCGCTGCACCTCGAGTGCCTCCTGCGCCCGGCCGGCGTCTTCCTTGACCAGGTCCGCCGCCTTCTCGGCGATCATGATCACCGGCGCGTTGGTGTTGCCGCCGACGATGCGCGGCATGATGGATGCGTCCACCACGCGCAGCCCGGCGATGCCGTGCACGCGCAATCGCGCATCCACCACGTCCAGCGCGCCGCTGCCCATGCGGCAGGTGCCCACCGGGTGGTAGATGGTGTCGGCGTTGTTGCGGATGAAGGCCTCGATGGACGCCTCGTCGCGCGCGGCGGCCGAGTTCGGCAGTTCGCGCCCGCGCAGGCCGGCCAGCGCCGGTTGCTCCAGGATCGTGCGCATCACCTGGAAGCCGCGCACAAGGCGGCGCACGTCGTCCGGGTCGGCGAGGAAGTTGGGATCGATGCGCGGCGCCGCCAGCGGGTCGGCGCTGCGCAGGCGCACGCTGCCGCGGCTGCGCGGGCGCAGCAGGCACACGTGGCAGGAGTAGCCGTGTCCGAGCACGGTCTTGCGGCCGTGGTCGACCAGCTTGCCCACCACGAAGTGCAGCTGCAGGTCGGGGATGGCTTCGTCCGGCGTGCTGCGGATGAACCCGCCCGCTTCCGCGAAGTTGGTGGTGAGCATGCCGCTGCGATGCCTGCGCCACTCGACGATGCCTCGCACGACCCTGGCCAGCGCGGTGAGCGAGAGGCCGAACAGGTCCTTCAGGTGCGGCGCGTCCACCACCTGGATCACGTCGGGGTGGTCGTGCAGGTGGGCGCCGACGCCGGGCAGGTCGTGCACGACGGGGATGCCGAGCTCGCGCAGGTGCGCCGCCGGACCGATGCCGGAGAGCATCAGCAATTGCGGCGACAGCAGCGCGCCGCCGCAGACCAGCACCTCCCGCTGCGCCCGGATCTCGCGCGCAACCCCATCCTGCAGGTAGGCGACGCCCACCGCGCGCCGGCCCTCCAGCAGGATGCGGGTGGCCTGCGCCCCGGTGATCACCTGCAGGTTGGGCCGGTGCCGGTTCGGCGCGAGATAGGCCTTCGCCGCGCTGAAGCGCTCGCCGTTGCGATGCGTGACCTGGTAGAGACCCACGCCTTCCTGCGTGGGCCCGTTGAAGTCGCGATTCTCCGGATAGCCGGCCTGGCGCGCTGCCTCCACGAAGACGGAGGCAAAGCGGTTGGGACTGCGCAAGTCCATCACGTTCAACGGACCATCGGCGCCGTGGAACGCGTCCGCGCCTCGCTCGTTGTGCTCGGACTTGCGGAAGTAGGGCAGCACCTCGGCAAAGGACCAGCCCGGGTTGCCTTCGGCCGCCCAGCCGTCGTAGTCGCTGGCGTGGCCGCGTGCGTAGATCATCGCGTTGACCGAACTCGATCCGCCCAGCACCTTGCCGCGGGGCTGGTAGCCGCGCCGCCCGTTCAGGCCGGGCTGCGGCTCGGTCGCGAACTTCCAGTTCGCGTTACCCGTCTTGGCAAGGAGCGCGAGCCCGGCAGGGCAATGGATCAGCACGCTGGTGTCGGGCGGGCCCGCCTCGAGCAGCGCGACCTGCACGCCCGGGTCCTCGCTCAGGCGCGCCGCCAGCACGCAACCGGCGGAACCGCCGCCGACCACCACATAGTCCACCGTCCGGGTTCCGCTCATGTTTTCTCCTCGTGTCCGCGCTGCGGCGCGGCCGGCTGGCCAGGCGCCCCGATGGACTGCTTTAATGCGGCCCATGGACCACACCGCACCGCCCGCCGAAGGAACCATCACCACCGAACGCCGCGGCGCCCTGCTGCTGGTGGGCATCGACCGGCCCGCCAAGCGCAACGGCTTCACGCCGCGCATGTTCCGCGAACTGGCCGAAGCGTACACCTTGCTGGACGACGATCCGCAGCTGCGCGTCGGCGTGCTGTTCGCCCATGGCGACCATTTCACGGCCGGCCTCGACCTGCCGACGATCGCGCCGGCGATGCAGAAGGGCGAGAAGCTGTGGCCGCAGGATGCGGTGGAGCCCCTGAACCTGGGCTCGCCCGGCTACCGGCGCCGCACGAAACCCATGGTTGTCGCCGTGCAGGGAATCACCTTCACGCTCGGCATCGAGCTGATGCTGGCCGCCGACATCGTGGTCGCGGCGGACGACTGCCGCTTCTCGCAACTGGAGGTCAAGCGCGGGATCATGGCCACAGGCGGTGCGACGCTGCGCATGGCCGAACGCGCGGGACTGGGCAACGCGTTGCTGCATCTGCTGACGGGCGACGAGTTCGGCGCCGCCGAGGCCCTGCGCCTGAACTTCGTGCAGAAGGTCGTGCCGCGCGGCCAGCAGCTGGAGGAAGCGATCCGCATCGCCGAGACCATCGCGGCGCAGGCGCCGCTGGCGGTGGTCGCCACGCGCCTGAATGCGCTGAAGGCGGTGGAGCGCGGCCCATTGGAGGCGACGGCGGAGTTCGTCGCCGTGCAGCAGCGGCTCGCGCGCAGCGAGGACGCCGCCGAAGGCGTGCGCTCCTTCGTCGAGAAGCGCGCAGCCCATTTCAGCGGGCGCTGATACCCCGGTCCGCGGCAGGGCCGGCGGCATTCAATTGCGCACAATTGAATTGGAGGCTACATTTCTTCCCATGCGAGCGACGAAGATCCCTGCCGACCAGGCCCTGCTGCTGGACAACCAGGTCTGCTTCGCCCTGTATTCGGCGTCGCTCGCGATGACCAAGCTGTACAAGCCGCTGCTCGACGAACTGGGGCTGACTTATCCGCAGTACCTCGTCATGCTGGTGCTCTGGGAAAGCGACGGCCTCACGGTGTCCGAGCTGGGGCAGCGCCTCTCCCTCGATTCGGGCACCCTCACGCCCCTGCTCAAGCGCCTAGAGGCCGCCGGCCTGGTGAACCGCCTGCGCGCGGTGCAGGACGAGCGCCGCGTCCACATCCACCTCACCGCTGCCGGTCGCAAGCTGAAGGCGCGCGCGGCCAAGGTGCCGGGCTGCGTGCTCGCGGCCAGCCAGTGTTCCCTTTCCGAGCTGCTGCAGCTCACCACCCAGATCCGCAAGCTGCGCGAGCGGCTGGCGGCCTGATCCCCTCGTTCACCCCTAGCAACCAAGGAAGCTCCATGCCCACCTCCCTCGACAAAGTCCTCTACACCGCCAAGACTCACGCCGTGGGCGGCCGCGAAGGCACGGCCCGCTCCGACGACGGCCGCGTCGAAGTCAAGCTGTCGTCCCCCGGCGGTCCCGGCCAGGGCACCAACCCCGAGCAGCTGTTCGGCATCGGCTACTCCGCCTGCTTCCTCGGTGCGATGAAGGCAGTCGCGCCCAAGGTCGGCGTCAGCGTGCCGGCCGACACGGCGGTCGATGCGGAAGTGGACCTCGGCCCGACCTCGCTCGGCTACGGCATCGCCGTGCGCCTGAAGATCACCGTGCCTGGCCTCGAACGCGCCAAGGCGGAACAACTGGTGGCCGAAGCGCACAAGGTCTGCCCCTACTCCAACGCCACCCGCAACAACATCGCGGTGGACATCACGGTCCAGTAAGCACATGCGGCGACAATGCCGCATGCAGACCGACGCCCGTCATCCCTACGAGACCCTCACGCCGGACGTCGTCCTCGACGCGCTGGCGTCGGTTGGCCTCTACGGCGACGGGCGTTTGCTTGGCCTGAGCTCCTACGAGAACCGCGTGTACCAGGTGCACCTGGACGACCCGGTCGAGGGCACGGCGGTCGTGGTGGCGAAGTTCTACCGGCCGGACCGCTGGAGCGACGCACAGATCCTGGAGGAGCACGCCTTCTCGCGGGAGCTGGAAGCAGCCGAAGTGCCGGCAGTGGGCCCGCTGCTGCTGGACGGCCGCAGCTTGCACCATCACGCCGGGTTCGCGTTCAGCGTCTCGCCGCGCCGGGGCGGCCGCGCGCCGGAGCTCGACAACGGCGAAGTGCTGGAGTGGATCGGCCGCTATCTCGCGCGCCTGCACATCGTCGGCGCAGCCAAGCCCTTTGCCGTGCGTCCCGCGCTGGATGTGGCGAGCTTTGGCGAAGAGCCGCGCGACTGGCTGCTCGCGCACGACGGCATCCCGCTGGACGTGCAGGGCGACTGGCAGCGCGCCTGCGAACAGGCCTTGCGCCAGATCCGTTCCGCCTTTGCCGACGCGCAGGCCGCGGGCGTGCGCCACCTGCGCCTGCACGGCGACTGCCATCCCGGCAACATCCTGTGGACGCCGGACGCCGGTCCGCACTTCGTGGACCTCGACGACGCGCGCACCGGCCCCGCCGTGCAGGACTTGTGGATGCTGCTCTCGGGCGATCGCACGCAGCGGCAGCGCCAGCTGGGCGGCCTGCTCGACGGCTATGAACAGATGCGCGAGTTCGATCGCGAGGAACTGGCGCTCATCGAGCCGCTGCGCACGCTGCGGCTGATCCATTACAGCGCCTGGCTGGCGCGGCGCTGGGACGACCCGGCCTTTCCCATCGCCTTCCCGTGGTTCGGCAGCTCCGACTACTGGCGCGGCCAGGTGCAGATGCTGGAAGAGCAGATGGAAGCGATGGAGGAGCCGCCCCTGGTCGCATGAGCCCGCCGGGCCGCCCCAGGGGCGAATACCGCAGTGCGCAGCACGAAGGTACTCCAGTCACGACGGGGCGGCTGGCGGCGATCAGCCGCGCAGCGGGTTCTCGATGACCCCGATGCCGCCGATCTCGATCTTCACCACGTCGCCGGACTTCAGGTACTTCGGCGGCTTGTAGCCGATGCCCACGCCGGCGGGCGTGCCCGTGGCGATCAGGTCGCCGGGGTACAGCGTGATGCCGGCGGAGATGCACTCGATCAGCGTCGGGATGTCGAAGATGAAATCCTTGGTGTTGGCGTCCTGCCGCAGCTCGCCGTTCACCCAGCACTTCACGTCCGTGTTCTGGCCGTCCATTTCGTCGGCCGAGACGAGCCACGGTCCCATCGGGCAGAAGGTGTCGAAGGACTTGCCCAGCAGCCACTGCGAGTGCCGGCCCTGCCAGTCGCGCGCGGTCACGTCGTTGATGATCGTGTAGCCCCACACGTGCTTCATGGCGTCGGCCTTGCGGATGCCCTTGCCGCCCTGGCCGATCACGATGGTGAGTTCCGCTTCGTAGTCGATCGCGGTGGACACCTCGGGCGAGAACAGGATGGGATCGCTCGGCCCCGTCACCGACTCCGGCACCTTCGAGAAGATGATCGGCGCGGCCGGGATGTCGCCGCCGGACTTCGCGCTGGAGTCGAAGCCGCTGCCGGCGAACTCCTTCGCGTGCGCGTGGTAGTTCTTGCCCACGCAGAAGATGTTGCGGCGGGGACGCGGGATGGGCGCCAGCAGTTGCACCTGCTGCAGCGACACGGGCTGGCCCGTGGGCGGCAGCGCGCGGCCGGCGGCCTGCGCCTCCACGAGGGGCAGCGCGCCCAGGGCGGCCTGCTCGGCGGAGACCTGGAAGGGTTCGACCTGGCGGCCGTCGGCGGACACCCGGCCGACACCGGGGTGGCCCTGGTAAAGATACGCGGCAATCTTCATAGTACAAACTCTCTCTCGCGGACTTCCTGCCGCAGATAGCATGCTAACAAAACACCTCCAGGAGTTTTCCCGATGATGCGCCGACTTTTCGTGGCCGCGGGCCTTCTTGCCGCGGCCGGCCTTGCCGTTGCGCAGGCGGCCTACCCCAGCAAGACCATCACCATGGTCGTGCCGTTCCCGCCCGGCGGCCTCGCCGACACGGTGGGCCGTCCCGTCGCCGACGCGATGAGCCGCAACCTCGGCCAGCCGGTGGTGGCGGAGAACAAGGGCGGCGCCGGCGGCGGCATCGGCATGGCCTACGTCGCCAAGGCCCCGCCCGACGGCTACACCATCCTGATGGCGCTCTCCTCGTACAGCGTCCTGCCCGACGCCGACGCACTGCTGGGCCGCCAGCCGATGTATTCGTACGCATCCTTGCGCCCCGTCGCGCGCTTCACCGCCGACCCCACCGTGCTGGCCGTGCGCGCCGACGCGCCGTGGAAGACCGTGAAGGACTTCGTCGAAGACGCGCGCAAGCGTCCCGGCGCCATCAACTTCGGCTCTTCGGGCAACTACGGGACCATGCACGTTCCGATGGAAATCCTCAAGCAGGTCGCCGACGTGCGCATGACCCACATCCCCTACACCGGCGCCGGCCCGGCGGTGGTGGCACTGCTGGGCGGCCAGGTCGATGCGGTCGCCACCGGACCCGCGACCGTGCTGCAACTGGTCAAGGCCGGCAAGGTGCGCGTGCTCGCCCACTGGGGCACGACGCGGCTGGAGACGCTGCCGGACGTGCCGTCGCTCAAGCAGTCCGGCTATGACGCCGAGTACGCCCAATGGTCGGGCCTGTTCGTGCCGGCCGGCACGCCCGACGCCGTCGTGCAGCGCCTGCGCACCGCCGCACGCGCGGCCGCCAACGACCCGAAGGTGAAGGAGGCCATCCTGGCGGCCGGCAGCCCGGTGCTCTACATGGACGCGCCGGAGTTCGAGACCTACGTGAAGAACGACGTCCAGCGCATGCACGGCGTCGTGCAGAAGATCGGCAAGGTCCAGTAACCGGGAGACTCTCCATGAAGCGTTCACACGTCCTGCGCTGCCTCGCTGCCTGCGCCTGTGCCGCCGGCCTGTTGCAGGCCCTGCCCGCGGCGGCCCAGAGCTGGCCCACGCGGCCGGTGCGGATCATCGTGCCCTTCGCGGCCGGCGGTCCGGCGGACGTGTTCGCCCGCTACATCGCGCAGCGCCTGCAGGAGCCGCTCGGCCAGCCCTTCGTGGTGGAGGACCGGCCGGGCGCCGGCGCCGTCATCGGCACCGACCTGGTCGCCAAGTCGCCGGCCGACGGGTACACGCTGCTGCTGATGTCGAACACGCACACGGTCAACGAGACGCTGCTGTCCAACAAGCCCTACGACCTCGAGCGTGACTTCGTGGCGATCGCGCCGATCAACTACTCGGACCTGGTGCTGGTGGCCAAGCCCGCACTGCCGGCGAACAACGTGCGCGAGCTGATCCAGCTGGCGAAGCAGCATCCGGGCCAGCTGAACTACGCCTCCTCGGGGACGGGCACGCCGTACCACATGGCAGGCGAGCTGTTCAAGAGCATGTCGGACACCAAGATCGTCCACATCCCGTACAAGGGCAGCTCCGGCGCCCGCACCGACGTGCTGGGCGGCCAGGTCGACCTGATGTTCGACGCGGTCACCACCATGGCGGAGAGCGTGAAGGCCGGCAAGGTGAAGGCCATCGCCACCACCGGCAAGAAGCGCTCCACGGTGCTGCCCGACGTGCCCACCGTCGACGAGTCCGGCGTGCCCGGCTACGAAGCGACGATCTGGCTGGGACTGCTGGCGCCCAAGGGCACGCCGCCCGCCATCGTGAACCGGCTGAACGAGGCGATCAGCAAGATCGTGAGCCAGCCCGACGTGCAGCAGGCGTGGGCCAAGCAGGGCGCCGTCGCGATGGTGATGAACCCGCAGGCGTTCGACAAGTACGTGCGCGAGGACGTGCAGAAGTGGGCCAAGGTGATCCACACCGCCCACATCAAGGCCGACTGATGCCCAAGACACTGAACATCCTCAGCGGCGGTGCCGCGCAGGGCCTGGTGAGTCGCCTGCAGGCCGCCTTCGAGCAGCAGCACGACTGCAGGCTGCAAGGCAGCTTCGGCGCCGTCGGCGCCATGCGCGACAAGCTGCTGGGCGGCGCGCCCTGCGACCTGCTGATCCTCACCCAGGCCCTCGTCGACGAGCTCGGGCGACAAGGCCGTGCCGATGCAGCCAGCGCGCGACCGCTGGGACGGGTCAAGACCGGCGTCGCGCTCAAACAGCAGCACGCCCCGGTGTCCGTGCAGACGCCGCAGCAGTTGCAGGCGCTGCTCGCCGCCGCGCCGGAAATCTATTTCCCCGATCCGGCGAAGGCCACGGCGGGCATCCATTTCATGAAGGTGCTGCAGGCCCTCGGCCTGGCGCAGGACACCTCGCGCCACCGCACCTATCCGAATGGCGCCGCGGCGATGGCCGCACTCGCGCAGTCGACGCAGGCCGAGGCCGTCGGCTGCACGCAGGTCACGGAGATCCTCAATACCCCGGGTGTGCAGGTCACCGGCGTGCTGCCGGCGCCGCACGAGCTCGTCACGACCTACACGGCCGTCGTGGCCTCCGGTGCGCAGGAGCCCGAGCTCGCCGCCGCGCTGATCGCGACGCTGACCTCCGCCGACGCGGCCGACCTGCGCGCGCGCTGCGGCTTCGACTGAAGCCAGGGCCGCGCAGGCGCGCGGCCCCGGCACGCGCTCAGGCCAGCAGCGCGTTCACGCGCTTCACGTAGGCCGCCGGGTCCTCCGGCATGCCGCCCTCGGCGAGCAGCGCCTGGTCGAACAGGATCTGCGCCAGGTCGTGGAAGTGCGGCGAGCCATCGAGCTTGCGCACCAGCGGGTGGGAGGCGTTCACTTCGAGCACTGGCTTCACGTCGGGCGCCTTCTGGCCGGCCTGCTTCAACAGCCGCGCCAGCTGCAGGCTCATGCCGCCTTCGGTGACCACGAGACAGGCCGGTGAATCGACCAGCCGCGTCGTGACGCGCACGTCCTGCGCCTTGTCCTTGAGCGCCTCCTTCAGCTTGGCGAGCACCGGCTTGAAGGACTCGGCAGCTTCCTCCGCGGCCTTCTTCTCGGACTCGTCCTGCAGCTTGCCCAGGTCCACCTGGCCCTTGGCCACCGACTGCAGCGGCGTGCCTTCGAACTCCTGCAGGAAGGACAGCGCCCATTCGTCCACGCGGTCCGTCATGTACAGCACTTCGATGCCCTTCTTGCGGAAGATCTCCAGCTGCGGGCTGTGGGCGGCAGCGGCCTGCGTGTCGCCGGTGATGTAGTAGATGGCGTCCTGCCCCTCCTTCATGCGCGCCTTGTAGTCGGCCAGCGACACGCTGGCGGCATCGCTCTGCGTGGAGGCGAAGCGCAGCAGCTTGGCGATGCGCTCGCGGTTGCCCGCGTCCTCGCCCAGGCCTTCCTTCAGCACCGCGCCGAACTCGGCCCAGAACTTCGCGAACTTGACCTTGTCCTCCGCGCTCGCGCCCTCTTCCTGCTCGGACTTCGCGAGGTCCTCGATCATGGACAGCACGCGGCGCGTGTTGCCTTCGCGGATCGCCTTCACGTCGCGGCTTTCCTGCAGCAGCTCGCGGCTGACGTTCAGCGGCAGGTCGGCCGAATCGATCACGCCCTTCACGAAGCGCAGGTAGGACGGCAGCAGCGCCTCGGCCTCGTCCATGATGAACACGCGCTTGACGTACAGCTTCACGCCTGCGGCCTTCTCGCGGTTCCACAGGTCGAAGGGCGCGTGCGCGGGGATGAACAGCAACTGCGTGTACTCGGTGCTGCCCTCGACGCGGTTGTGCGTCCAGGCGAGCGGGTCCTCGTAGTCGTGGCTGATCGACTTGTAGAACTCCTTGTACTGCTCCGGCGTGATGTCCTTCTTGGGCCGCGACCACAGCGCGGTGGCCTGGTTGACGGTCTCCCATTCGTCCGACAGCACGTGCTCGCCGGGCTTGCCGTCCTCGCCCTCCTTCCACTCCTCCTTGCGCATCAGGATCGGGAGCTGGATGTGGTCGGAGTACTTCGAGATGATGGACTTCAACTTCCAGGTGGAGAGGTAATCGAGGGCGTCGTCGCGCAGGTGCAGCGTCACGGACGTGCCGCGCTGCGGCCGCGTGATCGTCTCCACCTCGAAGTCGCCGGCGCCGCCGCTCACCCAGCGCACGCCCTCTTCGGGCGGCAGGCCGGCACGGCGGGATTCGACCGTGATGCGGTCCGCGACGATGAAACCGGAATAGAAGCCCACCCCGAACTGGCCGATCAGCTGCGCGTCGGCCTTCTGGTCACCGGACAGGCGCGACATGAATTCGCGCGTGCCGCTCTTGGCAATGGTGCCCAGGTTGTCGATGGCCTCCTGCGCCGACAGGCCGATGCCGTTGTCGGCGATGGTCAGCGTGCGTGCCTCCTTGTCGAAGCTCACGCGCACCTCCAGGTTGGGCGCGTCCTCGTAGAGCTCGGGATGATGCAGGGCCTCGAAGCGCAGCTTGTCGCAGGCGTCCGAGGCGTTGGAGATCAGCTCCCGCAGGAAGATCTCCTTGTTGGAATACAGCGAGTGGGTGACGAGGTGCAGCAGCTGTGCCACCTCGGCCTGGAAAGAGAGGGTTTGTTTCTGGCTCATGGCGTGTTGTCCGGATGCAGCGTTCTCGAGCTAGGGCCGCCCGTGAACTTTTCAAGGAAGGCGATGCTACTGCACGCTCCTCGTGAAGTTTTTGACGTTTCCCGCAGAGTTGCAGCGGCCGCCCCGCTTCGAAGGGCGCAACCGCTGGTTACAGTGGCACTCCATGAGGATCGAGCTTCCAATCCCGTCCTGGGCCGACACCGTGCAGCGCGCCGAAGAAGACGCGCATACGCTGACCATCCCGGTCCCTTCCACCAGCGGGTGGATGCCGCTCGCCAGCGAGGACCCTGCAGGCAACGGCCCGTGGCACGCCGAGATCGGCACGGAAGAACAGCGGGTGCTCACGCTGACCCTCTGAGGGTTCCGGCGCTCCAGAAGGAAAAGGGCTGCTTGCGCAGCCCTTCTTGCTTTCCGTGGCCCGTAGGGCGCCCTGTCCTGCGCGCGCCCCTCAGTGCGTGGGTCGGGCACCGACCGGCGCCGTGTCGGCGCTCGGCGGCGGCGGCAGCTCATTGGCCAACCCCGGCCGCGCCCGCGGCGGCCGCGTCGCCAGGTGCTCCAGCAGCAGCGGCACCACGAAGTCCTGGTTGCCCGGCCGCGAGAACGTGTGGTCGGCCTGGGGCACGTACACCATGCGGAAGTTCGGGTGCGCGCGCATGCGGCTGCCGCTGGGGCCGAAGTGGAACTCCATGTAGTCGCGAGCGTCGTCGGCATCCGAGACGACCATCAGCACGTCGGTGCCGCGGCGGCACAGCCGCTTCATCTTGCCGTGCAGGCTTTCCGCGCGCGCGCTGGCGCCCGGCACAAGGCGCCGCAGCCGCGCCTTCGCCAGTGCGAGAAAGCGGCCCCCGACCAGCCGCACGTCGAGCTGCCCGCGCAGGAGGCGCAGCCAGGTTTCGGGCCGCAGCAGCGCGCGCCGGTACCAGTCGGTGGACTTGGCGTATTGCTGCATCGAGTCCTGCCAGGCGTCGTCCGCGTGGCCCGGGGTCCACTCCAGCAGGCGCGAGTTCATCAGCACCACGCCGTGTACGCGCGGGTCGGCCAGCGCCGACTGGAAGGACAGGTAGGAACCCGAGCAGATGCCCATGAGGATGAACTCGCGGCAGCCCCGCGCGGCCAAGGCGTCGATCGCAGCGCGCACGTCGGCCACCGAGTCCGCGTCATAGAGATTGGCCCAGGGCTTGCCGGGCTGCGGCGCGCTGTCTCCGATGCCGCCGACGTCCAGCCGCAGCACGCGGTAGCCCGCGGCGACCATCGCGCGCGCCGCCGTCACGTAGAACCGGTGCGGTCCCACGCGGTGGTTGCCGCCGACGTTGAGCAAGACGATGCCGATGTCGGACCGGCGCGCATCGGCCGGCGCCGCCGCCGGCTCCGCGAACATCCCGCACAGGCTGCGATCGGGCCCGAGCAGCCAGGTTTCCTCGCGCACCGCGCCCATCAGCCTCGCAGGGCGCACCGCATCGGGCACTGCCGCATCGCGCGGCAATCGCCGCGCCGCCGCCGGCAGCTCACGCAACCAGGCCTGCAGGCTCGCGAGCGTGGCGGAATCGAGCGCGCCGGTTCGCGGCTCCCCCACCATGGCGGCGTAACCCGGCCAGTGCTCGATGCGCACGTTGCAACCCACCTGCCGCAGTGCGCGCGGCAACGGCCCTTCGGCGGGAAGGTCGTCGCGGGTGACGACCAGCGCGACGGGCGCGGGCCGTGCCGCGGGCCGCGTCGCATCGAGTGACTCCAGGTCCTGCAGCGTCTCGGCCGTGTACGCATGGCCGAACGCCAGCAGCTCGCCGTTGCCCACTTCGCTGCCGCTGGCGCGCAGTTCGCGCGTCCAGGCCTTGCCGGTCGCGCAGGGCGCCCACAGCACCAGTCCGTCCACGCCACCCAGGCGCGCGGCAGCCGTGACGGCAAGCGTGCCACCCAGGCGCAGCCCGAACAGCGCGACCCCGGCAGCGCCGCTGCGCTGGCGGGCCTGCTGCACGGCGGCTTCGATGCTCGCGAGCCAGCCCGCAAGCTGCCCCGGGTCGCGCTCGTCCCCTGCGGAATCGCCCGTCCCGCGGTAGTCGAAGCGCAGGACGGGGAAGCCCGCGCCGGCCAGCGAGCGGGCGAGCTGCACGTAGGTCGGATAGCTGCAGATCGCCTCGTAGCCTGCCGGGGGACACAGCACGACGGCGAGCCCTCGGGCCGGCGCGGCGGGCGGGTGGTACCAGCCGACGCACCAGCCGCCCGCGGCGTCGAACACGATCGGCTGCGCAGCGGGCGCGGGCGCGGGCGCGGGTGCGGGTGCGGGCGCGGGTGCGGGTGCGGGCGCGATGGCGGCCTTGGTTGCGGTTGCGGTTGCGGTTGCGGTTGCGGTTGCGGTTGCGGTCATCGTGCGCCCTCCAGCATGGCATCGCCCAGTGCATTCGTCGCGAGAACCCGTCCTGCCAGCGGCGCGCCGGGCCGGTGCCGGTGCAGGTCCAGCTCGCGCTGGCCGCCGGGAGGCAGGTGGAAATGCGAGTCCTGTGCAGTCCAGCCAGGCACTTCCACCTGCACGTCCACGGCGATATCGCGCGCGCTGACCACGACCCGGGCGACATCGCCCCCGACGCGCAGCACTTGTCCCGTCAATCCGATCTCCGGTCGCGGCCGGGCCAGCAATGCGGCCAGCCCGGCGGGGAAGCTCACCGCTTCCGCGAGCGATCGTCCGTCCGGCGTGCACAACGTGCCAAAGAGCGCATCGCACGGCGCCGGACCGAAGCGGTACGCATGATTGAGGTCGATGAACTGGCCCAGCACGTCGACACAGGAGAGCGTGAGCCCGCCGCGTGCCGGCACTTCGACCTCCTGCTCGCCCTGCGCGATGCGAACGGCGGGGTCGCGCCACGCCTGGATCTGCAGCCGCGCGCGCACGGGGGACGCGCCATCGTTGACGACGTGCACGGCAACGCCGTTGCCGCCTTCGTCGGTGAACGAGAGGGCCAGCGGTTGCCAGGCGCGCCGCAGCGCATGCCAGCCGGACTTGGGCAATCCCTGGTCGTCCAGCACGCCCCAGCCCGCGCCGGCCCACAGGTCACGCAGGAACAGGAGCAGCGCGCCGCCACAGGCAGAACCCGGCCGGCGCCACTCGCCGAACGCGGCCTCCATGGCCTGCGCGACGGCGAGCCGCCCCAGAGCCAGGTAGCGCTCGTGGTCGGAGTGGCGCAGCCGCGCGGGATCGACTGCGAAGAGACGCTGCACATAGTGGTCGCGCACGTCGTCGAAGTCCCAGCCCGCGCCCAGGTCGCGCGGCGAGCGCTGCTTCCACGCCGGGTGGTGCGCGCGCGTCGCCAGTCCGCCGGGCAGGCGCGACAAGGTGTCCGGCGAGGGCACGCCCGCGAACGCCAGGCATTCGGTGGCGAAGCGCAGCCCGCTGTGCCGCGCGTCCTCCAGCGGCCGCTCGTAGGCGCCCACGCCGTAATAGGAAGTGGTGCCGCAACTGGCGATATGCGGAAAGGCGCCGCCGTGTGCGCTGGACGGCCAGTAAGGCACCTGCGGCGCCTGCGCCGCGCACAGTTCGCGCAGGTCGACGTGGAAGAAGCGCGGCTGCCAGAGCTCGCGCGGAGCGCCCCACATCGCGGCCTGCTGCTCCACCTCGCTGTTGCCGCACAGGACGGCCAGGCAGGGATGGCTGCCAAGCCGCCGCAGCTGCTCGCGCGCCTCCGCCAGCGCATCCGCTGCGAACGCCTCGTCCTGCAGCGGGTAGTCCATGCTCGCGAACATGAAGTCCTGCCACACCAGCAGGCCGATCTCGTCGCAGGCCGCGTAGAACGCATCCTCTTCGTACACCGTGGTGCCGGCCAGCCGCAGCATGTTGAGGCCGCCGTCGCGGGTCTGCGTGAGCGCCGCGTGCAGGGCCTCGGGCGTGGCGCGCAGGCTCACGGGATCGAGCGGCGTCCATCCGGCACCGCGGCAGAACACGAGTTCCCCGTTCACGCGCACGGCGAAGCCGTCGTTCCCTGTATCGATCTCGATGCGGCGAAAGCCCGTGCGCCCCAGGGCGACACGGCGCAAGCGGCCGCTGCGTTCCTGCCATGCGAGCGCGACGTCGTAGAGCGCCGGCTCGCCATGCGTGTGCGGCCACCACAGCGCTGGCGCGTCGATCACGAGCTCCGCGGTCCAGGAACCGTCGCGCGCGATGGCGACCGCCGTGCGCCATTCGCGGCCCTCGCGCGCCACCACCAGCTCGGCCGATTCGATGTCCCCGCAGGATGCGCGGGGCGCCTCGACGTCGAGGCGCACGCGGCCCTGGCGATCGTGCAGCGTGGCTTGCAGGCGCGACGTGGGCGCATCGCGCTCCTCGGCCAGCCACACGTCACGCCACGGACCCACCGGCGGCGCCGGCGGCGACCAGCCGGGTGTGCGACCGAGCAAGGTCGTGCGCAGCCATCGCAGTTGCTGGTTGGGCAGCATGGGGGTGCGCCAGCGCGGACGTGGCCGGCGCAGCGCGAGCTCGGGGGCGAGCGCGGCGCAGTGGATCCGCAATTCAGCGGGCCCGTCGTGCCAGCGGCCTGCGAGCGGCACGCGATGCGAGCGGTACATGTTCCGACTCGCGAACAGGGGCTCGCCATCCAGCGTGACGGTCGCGAGGGTGGCCAGTCCATCGAACACCAGCAGGGGCGCCTGCAGGTGCTCCGGGCGGGCGATGCGTGCCGAGAACCACCAGTCCGATGCATCGAAGTCCAGCGCCGGCCCGTCCAGCGACCAACGCCCGGCATCGCGCAAGGCGGCGGCAGCGGTTTGCGCGCGAGCGCTGGCGATCCACTCGGAGGAGCCCTCCCCCGGCGCGGGTGCACCCGGCTCCGTGCGCGCGACGCGCCAGGCCGTCACTTGCATGCGCTCGGCGCCGGGTGCCACGCGAGTCCTCAGGCGGCGCCGAGCTCGCCGAGCGCGTGTTCGATGGAGTGGATGGTCCGGAACACATTGCGATTGAGCATGTGGTCCGGGAACTCCACATCGAACTCGCCCTCGAGCGCGAGCATCACGTTGACGCTCGCGTGGGAAGTCATCCCCGATTGGTACAGGTCCGCATCAGGCGACAGCTGGTCGGCATCGACACCAAGCCGGCCGTGGTCGCGGAGGACGCGGCGGATGGAGGTTTCGGCATGTTGCAGTGTTGTCATGACGTGAATTCTTCGTCACGACCGCTGTGCTACGTGTCAGACAGGACCGCAACCACAGCAGCAGCGTAATCGCCGTCATGGCTCAAGCAGACGAGCAGGCGGGTGCCTCCTCGTGACGCCAGCGCGGTCGCAGCCTTGCCGTGCAGTGCCATGGAACAGCTGCCGTCTTCCTGCCGGGCAACTTCGATCTCGCGCCAGTCCACCCCGGTATTGCCGAGCGAAAGCGCCTTGATGGTGGCCTCCTTGGCCGCGAAGCGTGCGGCCAGCCGCTCCGCGCGCAGGCCCGGCGCACTGCGCGCGTACGCGGCTTCTGCCGGCGTGAACAGGCGATCCTCGAAGCGTTCGCCGAAGTTGCTCAGCGACTCTTCCATGCGAGGGATGTGCACGACGTCGAGCCCCAACGCAAGAACGTTTCCACCCGATCCGGCCAGTCCGGCCGAAACCGCGCTGATGAGCTTGTCTGTGTGCAATTTACCCTCGGTTCACCCCACGGCAACTTACCGCAGTGCTATGGTTCCGCGACAAGTTTACGGTCCTGGAGGCACATGCAAGACATGAATTCCTCGCCTGCAACAGGCTTTGCGCAGCTCCTCGCTGCCGTGCGAAAGGTCACCCAGGACGTCGCCGCCGCGCACGCCGACGACGTCGACGCGAAGGCGCGCTTTCCCATCGAAACGCTGGCCGGCCTGCGCGAGTACGGCGTGCTGTCCGCTGCTGTGCCACGCGAGCTCGGCGGTGCGGGCTGCAACCTGCAGGAGCTCTCGCAGTTGTGCGCCACGCTCGCGCAATCGTGCGGGTCCAGCGCCATGGTGCTGGCCATGCACTACATCCAGCTGGCCTGCATCGCGCGCCACGGGATGGACAGCGAATGGTGGCGCACCTACCTGCGCGACCTGGTGCGACGACAGGACCTGCTGGCGTCCATGACCTCGGAAGTTGGTACGTTCGGTGACACACGGTCCAGCGTCTGTGCTGTACGGCGCAGCGACGGCCGCTTCCGGCTCGACAAGGACGCCACCACGGGCTCGTACTGCGCCCATGCGGACGCCATTCTCGTCACCTGCCGGCGCGACGAGGACGCCGCACGCAGCGACCAATTGCTCGTGCTGGTGAAGCGCGAGGACGCGAAACTCACCCAGACCTCCACCTGGGACACCATGGGCATGCGGGGCACCTGCAGCCCGGGATTCAAGCTCGAGTCCGCCGGCGACGAGGCGCAGATCCTGCCGGCACCCTTCGCCGACATCTCGGCGCAGACCATGGTGCCCTACTCGCACGTGCTGTGGTCGTCGCTGTGGTGGGGCATCGCCGCTGGCGCGCTGAACAAGGCCGCCAACTTCGTGCGCGGACAGGCGCGCCAGAACCCGGGCACGACGCCACCTGCGGCCACGCGGCTGGCCGAGGCCTCGGTGCAATTGCACGGCATCAAGCAGAACTGGCTTGCGGCCGCGCGCGACTTCGATGCGCTGGGCGACAGCCCCGCCGCGCGCGAGGAGCTGCTGGGCATGGGCTGGGCGCTGCGCCTGAACGAGCTGAAGATCGCCTGCTCCGAAGCGTCGCCGGAGATCGTGCAGCGCGCGCTCAAGATCGTCGGCATCCTGGGCTACAAGAACGACAGCCCCTTCGCGCTCGGCCGCCCCTTGCGCGACGCGCTGTCGGGGGCGCTGATGATTTCCAACGACCGCATCGCGGCGAAGAACGCCTCGATGCTGCTGGTGCACAAGGAGATCGCTTGATGGACGCACGCACTTACGACGTCGACGGCTTCACCGAGGCGCTGGTGGAACACGGGCTGATGGTGCCCACGGGGATCCGCGGGGCGTGGGGACGGGGCCCGGTGTTCGAGGACATCCTGCGCCGCTTCGACGACCTCGTCACGCGCACGGCCGCACCGGACCGTGCGCAGGAGCTGATGTTCCCGCCGATCCTGGCGCGCGCCATGATCGAGAAGCTCGGCTACATGGACAACTTCCCGCAGCTGGCGGGCTCCGTGCACAGCTTCATGGGAACCGACAAGCAGGCGCTGGAGCTGTCGGCGAAGGTCCATGCCGGCGAGCGCTGGGAGGACATGCTCGCGCCCACCGACGTGATGCTCACGCCGGCGGCGTGCTATCCCGTGTATCCCACCTTCCAGGGGCTGCTGCCCGAGGGCGGCAAGCTCGTCACCGTGATGAACTGGGTGTTCCGCCACGAGCCGTCCGACGAGCCGACGCGCCTGCAGCACTTCCGCATGCGCGAGTACATCCGGGTGGGCCGGCCCGACGAGGTCGTGCAGTGGCGCGATGCCTGGCTGCAACGGGGGCTGGCGCTGCTCGAAGGGCTGGGGCTGCCGGTGCAGAGCGACGTGGCTTCCGATCCGTTCTTCGGCCGCGCCGGCAGGATGATGGCCGCCGGCCAGGTCGAACAGAAACTGAAGTTCGAGATCCTGTGCCCCGTGATCTCGCGCGAGAAGCCCACGGCGATCTGTTCGTTCAACTGGCACCAGGACCACTTCAGCTCGGTCTTCCGCATCCGCAGCGCCGACGGCGGCACGGCCCACACGGCCTGCCTCGGCTTCGGGCTCGAGCGCGTCACCCTGGCGCTGATCAAGCAGCACGGCTACGACCCCGCCGACTGGCCGCAGGCGGTGCGTTCGCAGCTCTGGCAGTGAGGGAGAGCCCAGCGCCATGAGCCTCTCCATGCTGGCGGGACTCACGCCCGAAAGCTATCGCCGGCATGCCCTGCATGGCGAGGACGCGGCGTGGCCCGAGAAGAACTGCTACGCCG
Organism: Ramlibacter ginsenosidimutans; assembly: GCF_016654015.1. GTDB lineage: Bacteria > Pseudomonadota > Gammaproteobacteria > Burkholderiales > Burkholderiaceae_C > Ramlibacter > Ramlibacter ginsenosidimutans. The sequence goes on from NZ_JAEPWM010000001.1 coordinate 839,501, forward strand.
ACCTGTGGATCGGCTTCCTGCACACGCTGGGACTCGAGCCGCTCGCGATGCTGCCGTTCACGGTGGCGGTGGACTTCGAGGGCGACCAGTGGACCTTCTTCAAGCCGCCGCTGGAAGACCTGCGCGCGCTGTACGGCGTCGACGTGCAGGAACTCACCGTGTGGCGGCCGCTGCTGGAGCACGCCCAGGAGCACCTCGCCGCCGGCAAGCTGATCTGCACCGAGTCCGATGCGTTCTGGCTGCCCGACACGGCGGGCACCGATTACCGCCGCGCGCATGCCAAGACGACCATCCTGATGGCGCAGCTCGACGTGCAACGCGAGCGCCTGGGCTACTTCCACAACGCGGGCTACCACGAGCTCTCGGGCGAGGACTTCCGCCAGACCTTCCGGCTGGATGCACCGGACCCGGCTACCGCGATGCTGCCGCTGTTCGCGGAGCTGGTGCACATCGATCGCGTCGTGCGTCGCGACAGCGAGGAACTGCGCGAGCTGTCATTCGCCTTGCTGCGCCGTCACCACGCCTGGCGTCCCAGGAGCAATCCGTTCTCCCGGTTCGCGGCGCGGCTCGCACAGGACCTGCCCGCGATGCGTGCGCATGGGGTGGAGCACTACCACCGGTGGGCTTTTGCTTCCGTGCGGCAGGCGGGCGCGGCCTTCGAATTGCTGGGCGCCCACCTGCGCTGGCTCGCCGCGGACGGGGACCCGCAGCTGGCGCAGGCGGCCGCCTCGTTCGAGTCGATCGCGCAGGCCAACAAGACGCTGATCCTCAAGGGCGCGCGTGCGGTCGCCACCGGCAAGCCGCTCCAGGCCGACGAACTGCTGCAAGGCATGGCCGGCGACTGGGAGCAGGGAATGGGGCTGCTGGGGCGCTTGCTGCCGCAGGACTGAGCTCCCCAGACGAAGAAGGCACCCGGCCCGGTGTTGCCACCGGAGCGGGTGCCTGCTGGCGTCTGCTTGCTTCTTCAGGACCAGCGGAGGCGGGCGATCAGAAGCTCATTTCGCCCGAGGGGATCTTCCCCAGGCGCAGCGCCTGCACGGCCTCGGCGCGCACGGCCTGCACCGTCACGGACGACTTCGGCGCAGCGATCACGCGCGAGCCGTTCGGCTCCTGGCTGCGCGTGGTGGGCACGGTCGCCGCTTCGGCCATCACTTCGGCGCGCGTGCGGCTGCCGGCGGCCTGGATCGCGAACTGGGACGACAGCGGCGCATCGTCGGCGCGGGCGATGCTGGAAAAGGCGGAAGCGAGCGCGGCGAGGGTGGTAGCGGCAAACAGGAACTTGGCATTCATGGCGAGACCTCTTCATGAGTCGATGGAGACGATGGATCGGTGGGTGCGGGACTCTCCATCCCTTCCCGCTCTCACCGTGTCTCCACTGTAGGTGTCGCCCTTTAGCGCTGGCTTAGCGGTTTCTTAGGTGGGCGTGAGCGCCGCGGCAGAGAGCGCTTCCACCCGAGCGATGAGCCCGCTGCGGTCCTCGCGATTGCGCAGCGTGAGCCGCAGGCCGGAGCGCTCCGCGGCCGCCCGCGCGATGGACAGGCCCAGGCCGCTGCCGTTGCTGCCGTTGCCCGGCACGCGGAAGAAGCGGTCGAACACGCGCGGCAGCAGCTCCTGAGGGATGCCGGGGCCCGTGTCCACCACTTCGACCGCGACGCAGTTCGGCTCGCGCACCAGCCGCACGTCCACCACGCCGCCTTCGGGCGTGTAGCGCAACGCGTTCTCGATCAGGTTGTCCAGCAGGCTGCGCAGGTCGCCGGCATTGCAGGTCAGCGGGATCGGCGCATTGCCCGCTTCGGGACTCACGAGCCCCAGGTCGATGTTGCGCTGGTCCGCCAGCCCGATCAGCGTGTTCACGCTCTCGCGCAGCTGCGTGCGCAGGTCCACGATCGCCGGACCGTCGGCGCCGGCGCTTTCCTGGCGCGACAGGCGCAGCAACTGGTCGACCAGGCGCTGCGCCCGGCGCACGCCGGACTCGAGATGCGCGAAGCGCGCCTCGGCCGCCTTGCAGGTCATGTCGCTGCGCATGTTCTCCACCTGCAGGCCGATCGCGGCGATCGGCGTGCGCAGTTCATGCGCGGCGTCCTGCACGAAGCGCCGCTGCGTCGCGAAGGCGTCGCGCAGCCGGCGCAGCAGGCTGTTGAACGAGGTCACCAGCGGCACGATCTCCTGCGGCACGTTGGCCAGCGAGAGCTCGGCGATGTTGTGTTCGTCCTGCTGCGCGGCCTGCTGGCCGATGTCCTGCAGCGCGCGCGACATCGACCGGGCCACGCCCCACAGCGCGAACATGGCCAGCGGCACCATCAGCAGGAAAGGCGCGATGGCCGCGCCGGCGCGCTCGGCGCTCAGCTTGACGCGGAAGTCCTCGCTTTGCAGCACCTGCACCGTGTGCCCGCCCGGCTTGCTGGAAGGCAGCGTGTACACGCGCCAGGGATGGTCCTGCCGCTCGACGTCATGGAAGCCGGTGCCTTCCTGCAGCGGCAGCGTCGTCTCGGGAAACGAAGTGACCTGCAGCGAGCCGTCGGCCCCGAAGGTCTGGACCACGTACGAGCCCCACTGGAACACGCGCTCGGCGTTCAGCTGCGGCGGCTGCGGCATCTCGTTGTTCACCAGGGCGTCCGCGAGCTGCACCATCTGGTCGTCGAGGAACATCCCCACCATGTTGCGGTAGGACCACCAGGAGACCGCCGCCGAGCCCACGCCCACCAGCAGGAACATCGGGACCAGCCAGAGCATCAGCGCCCTGCGCATCGAGCACATCGGCCCGCTGGGAAAGACATGCCACTTCATGCTGCGCCCTCCATGCCGCCGGTGACCCGCCAGCCCAGGCCGCGTACGTTGCGGATCGCATCGGGTCCGAGCTTGCGGCGCATGCCGTGGATCAGGACGTCGACGGCGTTGCTGGTCACTTCCTCGCCCCAGCCGTAGATGCGGTTTTCCAGTTGCTCGCGCGACAGGATGGCGCCGGGCCGCTCCAGCAGCGCGTGCAGCAGCGCGAACTCGCGCGCGGAGAGCTGCGAACGCTCGCCCTGCACCAGCACCTCGCGGGTGGTGAGATCCAGCTGCATGGCCGTATTGCCGATCACCGAATGCGCGCTGCCGTCGCGGCGCCGGATCACCGCGCGCATGCGGGCGAGCAGTTCGCGCATCTCGTAGGGCTTCAGCAGGTAATCGTCGGCGCCCAGGTCCAGGCCATGCACGCGGTCGTCCACGCCGTCGCGCGCGGTGAGCACGAGCACCGGCGTCGTGTCGCCGCGGCTGCGCGCGTGGCGCAGGACCTCGACTCCATCGCGCTTGGGCAGGCCCAGGTCCAGCAGCACGCAGGCGTAGTCGCCGTCGTCCCAGGCGCTTTGCGCGAGCAGGCCGTCCTTCACCCAATCGACGGACCAGCCCTGGCCTTGCAGCGCCTCGCGCAGGCTGTGGCCGATCATCTCGTCGTCTTCGACCAGCAGGACTCTCATTGGGGCCCTCCTTGCCGGGGGGCGGAACGTAGCACGCAAGACATGGCATCTCTCCGGATCGGGACTCAAGCGTAGGTCTATTTTGTTAGCAGGCCATTAGCGACCACGCCCCGGAGGTGCTGCGAAAGCGCTACGCCAGCGCCCTTCCCGCCCGTCGCAGCCCGACGGCCGCCCGTCCCCGGATGGACAGCAAGGCGCCGGCAAGTGTGACAAACACGCCACTTCTCGCCCCTCACCCCTTCGCAAGTCTTTGATTTCCCTGACGCGGGAGGTTGCGATCGTTCGCGAGCCGCTTACAGTTGAGCCGTTGTTAGGTAAATCACGTAACCCTCTATTGAGGAGATCCCGTAAAGGAGTCGTTGAGATGAAAGTATTCAAGCTGATCCGTATCGCCGGCATCGCCGCCACCGCCCTGGCGTTGGCCTCTGGCGCTTCCGCCCAGACGCTGTTGAATAGCGCCAACGTCTCCGTCAGCGTGAACCTGACGAGCCAGTGCAAGCTGTCAGCCGCCGCTCCGACCTTGGCGGTGGACTTCGGCACCTATACCGCGTTCGGGGCCGCGACGACACCCAACCCGTCGATGACCTTCGACGTGTTGTGCACGCGCGGGTTCGGCGCGTCCCCCACCATCACCTGGGATGCCAACGCGGGCGCAGGCGTAATTTCCGGCCTGGCGTACTCGCTGAGCCTGGCAAACAGCGCTACTGTGCCAGGCACCGCCGCCACGGCGACGGTTGGCGCGACCCCGGCCACGCTCACGTTCAAATTGAGCGGCACCATGGCGTCCGGCCAAGCCGGTGACAATGCTGGGGCAGGCGCCCAGACCGCTACGCGCACGGTCACGCTCGCGTTCTGATCGCCCCGCCTCGGCTGGCTGTACCAAGGCATGAGGATGGCAGTGAGATCGATTGCACAGGGACTGATTCTGGCCTGCGCCGCGACGCTTGCAGTGGCTGGTGCCGCCGCCGCGAATTCGCTCTCGGCGGATGTGCAGGTGAAGGTCAACCTGGTGACCTCCTCGGGTGCGTGCGGGGCGACCGCCGGCGATCCGGCCGTGCAGGTCACGTGCCAGCTGCGCGGAGGTCCGCTCGTTCCCGCTGCTGGCGCCGTGCCGTACCAGCGCGTGAGCTCGGACAGCTTAGGCAGCCTCGGTGTTGCGAAGGAACGTCTCCCCGTCTACAGCTTCGGGACGAACATCAGCAGCTGGCGCATTGTTCAGCTCGATAATGACAGGTACCTGGAGCTGACCATCGCGTGGTGACATGACCCGAACATCGACAAGCAGGCGCGTTCTCTTTCTTCTCGCCGCCTGCGTCGCGGCGGCAACCGCCCACCCGGCGCTGGCCGGGTCCTTCTCCGTGAGTCCGGTGCGCATCTTCATGGAGGCGCGCGAGCGGGCCACGGGCGTCACGATCATCAACGAGGGCGACACGGACCTGGTGATGCAGGCCGAGCTCTTCGAGTGGAAACAGAAGCCCGACGGAACCGACGATCTCTTGCCCACCCAGGACCTGGTGCTCGCACCACCCATCCTGAAGCTGGGCAGGGGCGCACGCCAGACGGTGCGGTTGGCCAACCTGCGGCCGCCGGTGCCGGGCGAGCAACTGACCTATCGGCTCATCGTGCGCGAGGTGCCGGAAGCGCTGGCACCCAAGGACGGAGTGAAGATCCAGGTGGCGCTGGCCTTCTCGCTCCCGATCTTCATCACGCCGCCCGGGGCCAAACGCGAAATGGCCTGCACCGCCACCCGCACCAGCCCCACCGCCCTGCGGGCAAGCTGCGAAAACAAGGGGCACGCATACGCACAGCCGGCGAGCATCACGCTCTCCACCCCCTCCGGCAACACGCTGCTGACTTCCGAGATCAGGGGCGGCTACATCCTGCCCGGCGTGTCGCGCAACTTCGATCTGTCGAGCGATGGCTCGCGCATCCCGGGCGGACCTCTCAAGCTCCAGGTAACGCAGGATGACGGCTCGAAGCAGGTCTTCGATGTCCGGCTGCCGGAGTAAGCGCCGGTTCCAGGTCCGCACAATCCTGTGGTCGGCCATGCTGGCGTGCAGTGTCCTCCACGCCGCGCCATTGGCCGCCCAGAACCGCCAGCCGGAAACGGGCGAGCGCGTGCTGCCGGTGGAAGTCACCGTGAACGGCGGTGCCGGCGGCATCTGGCCGATCGTCGTGCGCGACGGCGTGCTGTACGCGCCAGCGGAAGCGTTCACGAACTGGCGCCTGCTCGTAAGGCCGGAGACACCCAGCATCGACTACCGGGGTTTTGCCTACGTCCCCATCGGCGCTGTCACCGGGGTCGAGAGCAAGCTTGATGTGGACAAGGCGACGCTCCAGCTCACCGTTCCTGGCGAAGCATTCATCTCGACACGCCTGTCGCGCGAATTGAGTCCAGTGCTTCCGCGAACACCCGTGGTGCCGGCAGTGTTCGTCAACTACGACCTGAATTACAGCCGGACTGGCGGGCCGGTGCCCACCGACGGCGTCGGCCTGATCGGTGAAGCCGGCACGAGCGGCAGATGGGGCGTGCTCACCCAGACCTTCGTCGCGCCCAATCTCGTGGGACAGAGTTCGCAAGGACTCACGCGTCTCGAGACCACGTTCCGTCGAGACTTTCCCGACCAGGGCTACACGTTGATCGGCGGCGACAGCATGCTGCGCACCGGGCTGCTCGGACGCAACGCTTACTTCGGCGGCGTCCAGTTCGGAACGAACTTCAGCCTGGCGCCGTATATCAACCGCCAACCCGTGCCGTTGATTGCCGGGCAGACCAGTACCCCGTCGACCGTGCAGTTGTACGTCAACGACGTTCTGCGGCAGACGAACAACGTTCCGGCCGGCCCGTTCGCGGTCGACAACATGCCCACCCTCACCGGCAATGGCGAAGTGACCGTGCGAGTGCGCGACATCCTCGGCCGCGAGACCGTCATCACCCAGCCGTTCGTCGTGACCTCGGACCTACTTGCTCCGGGCGTCAACGACTGGAGCGTCGAGGCGGGCAAGCTGCGCCGTAACCTCGGGAGCGCGAGCTGGGATTACGGTGATCCGTTCGTGTCCGGTTTGCTGCGTCGCGGCCTCACCAACACCACCACCGCGGAGGGACGCATTGAAGTCGCGAAGGGACGAAGCGGCCTGGGACTCGCCGGCGTGCAGGCCGTCGGTTCTGACGTGCTCGTGCGCGCAGGCGCGATGGCGAGCCAGAACGACCGGCTGGGAAACGGCTCGCGCTGGCTGCTCGGGCTCGAGCGATTGGCGTACAGCGGCAACATGTCGCTCATGGTGGAGGGGAACAGCCGCGCTTTCCGCAGCCTCGGCGAAGAAGACACCGACCCGCCTGTGAACCTGCAGGTGGCGGCCCAGGGGAGTTGGTCGTTCCCGTGGGGTCGCGTGGGCGTGGCGCTCGCCTACCAGAAGCCGTTCATCGCCGACCCCGTGACGACGGCTTCCCTCAACTACAGCATCCCTCTGCCAGCCCAGTCGCAATTGAGCGTGTACTACACGCGCGCGATGACACGCAACGATGCGTACACCATGGGCGCGCTCCTGACCGTGCCACTGGACCGCACGACCAACACCGCCACTTCCGTGCAGCGCCAGGGCGGACGCAACGAGTTCTATACGAGCGCGACGCACACGCCGGACGGACCCTTCGGGGTGGGCTGGCGCACGCTCGTTGCCAAGCAAGGACAGGAGCGGGCTGAGGCCGGAGTGAACTGGCTGACGCCGTACGGCCTGTTCACTGCCGAAGGTTCGGTCCGCCCGCACGAAACCGACGTGCGGCTCGGCGCGGTCGGTGGCGCCGTGTGGACCGAAGGACAGGTGTTCGCGGTGCCGCGGTTCGACAACAGCGCCGCGCTGGTGTCCGTCCCGGGCCAGCCGCGGGTGGGCGTGGGCCTTGGCGCCCAGGCAACGCAGCGCACCGACGGGAACGGCATGAGCCTTCTGGGCGGGCTGACAGCGTACGAGGCGAACCACGTCCGACTGAACGCGAACGACCTGCCACTGTCCGCCGAAGTCGATTCGCTGGAGCAAGAGATCGTGCCGCCGTACCGGTCGGTGGCCAAGGTGGAATTCGCCGTTCGCGGCGGCAAGGCGGCTCTCATGACCATCACTTTCGACGACGGCCAGCCGGCGCCACCTGGTGCCACCGTGACCCTCGAGGGGGAAAGCCAGGAAGCCATGGTCGCACGGCATGGCGAGGCCTACGTCAGCGGACTCAAGGACACGAACCGGCTGCGGCTGCACTGGCAAGGGCACGAATGCGCGCTCACCCTGCAGTTGCCGGCCGACGCGCCCGATATTTCCCGGGTCGGTCCGCTGCGCTGCACGGGAGTACCGCGATGAGCAAGATCCTGCACCGCCTCCTGCTCGGCGCGGCCGCGCTGCTCTGTAGCATGCCCGGCTGGAGCGCCATCACCTGCTCCACCGCAGTCAATCCATCGAGCGTCAACCTGATCTACAACAACACCTCGGTCTCGGCTCAGGGCACGGTGGACATCACCTGCATGCGCGATCCCAGCGTCGACCCGAGCCATCAAACCTTCTGGATCGGAATGACCCAGACCCCCGCGGGACGGAATGCGCCACTCGATGTGGATGCAACCAAGACGATCAACTATGTCGTTTACCACTCCACCACGACGCGCGGAGTGTGGACGGAGGCCGGCAGCGCCGCTGCCGGCAGCACCGCGAATGGGGCAATCGTCGACAAGCAGAACTTCCACGCCGGCAGCACGCTGAGCCTGTCGTACACCTTCACGCTGAACATCCCCGCAGGACAGGCACCCAAGCCCGCCGGCGTCTACCTCGACACTGTACCGATCACGGTGCGCGACACGGACGGTGCCGGCGCGATCCTCTCCACCGCGTCGTTCAACGTGTACATCAGCATTCCGCGCAGCTGCCGCTTCAGCACACCTCCCAGCGGTATCAACGTGAATTACACGGCGTTCTCGCCGACTGCGGTCACGGGCAGCAGTTCCTTCGCCATCACGTGCACGCAAGGCACCACCTACACGATCGCGCTGGACCAGGCGCGCAGCGTCGTGCCGACCGTGGGCCTCGCGTACGGGCTCTCGCTCACCGCCAGCGGCATCAACACCGGCACCGCACTCGCGCAGCCGTACAGCGTGAATATCAGCGTCGATGCGAAGCAGCCAGGCTCCTGCAACGTGTCCACTTGCAGCGGCACCGACACGCGGACCTTGACCGTTTCGTACTGAGCTGCGCGGCGAAGCACGCGCAGTCATGCAGCGGAAGGGATCCGTCGGTCGTTCCAACCGTCACCTGCTCACCGCCAGCTGCGCGCCCGGCGCTTGCACGGCCGGGCTGCGCGCGGGACGCGCTTCCACCTCGATGCGTGCCACGAACTCGGGCCGACGTTCCGCCGGCTCGAGGCTGCGCGGCCACTCGCGCGAACCCGGATCGAGCACCAGCGCCTGCACCATGCGCACGCCGGCCACCGTAAGTGGCTCGCCATCGACACGGCGCTCGTAGATCACCTGAATGAGGACCATCGCGTGCTGCTGGGCGGCCAGCAGCAAGGGCCTGCCCTGCGCGAGCTCATCGAGGACTTCGGGCGCGGCGAGGCCGAAGGACCGGCGCCATGGCGGAAGTGGCCGGGAAGAGATCACCACCGCGCGCCCCTGCGCGTCGTTCCAGCCACGGTTCAGGAGAGCAGCCACGGCCTGCATGCTTGCCCGCTCGTTCGCAGCAAGCCCGAACGCGGTGCGTACCACCTCGTCCTGCGGCACGTCCAGACCGTAGCGCCTCAGGATCATCGCGATGCTGGCAGCCCAGCACCAGCTGCTGGCGTGTTGCGCCTGGAACATCACGGCCATCTCCGCCGTGCGCAGCCCAGTCACGCAGCGGACCACGCCCGCCTCAGCGGCGGGAGCGCAGATCGTCCTCGCACCAGCGGGAAGAGCGCGAAACGGGGCAAGGCTGGTCAGCAAGACCAGTGCGGGAACGATCCGCGGAACAGCCCAGTGCGCCATGATCCTCTCCTCGTCGGAGTCCCGGGCGGGAACGGAACGCGGAGCATGCGCTTGTGAGAATGACGAGGCAATGCCCGAAGGGCAGGTGTTCCCCTCTTCAGATGAGGCCCACGGGGACCACCCGCCGAGCGGACGCGCGGAGAGCGCCGGGTGGCCCCGCCGCGCAGATCAGCGCCGCCTCAGACCGCTCCCGGCGGCATCGCCGCCGCGTCGTCGATATCCACCGGCACCTCGCCGAACGCGTTCGGCCCCGTCCCTGGCTGCGCCATCCAGTAGACGATCAGGAGAAAGCCGACCACCGGGATCAGCCCGACCAACTGCCACCAGCCGCTCTTGTTCACGTCGTGCAGGCGGCGGGTGCCGGCGGCCAGCCCGGGGATGAGCAGGCCGAGGTTGAGCAGCATGTTGAGCAGGTGCAGGTGCAGGATGCCGAGGATCGCCGACACCACGAACCACGCCAGCATGAAGTACCAGAACTCCGCGCGGCCGGCGCGCCCGCTGAAGTCCGCATACTTGTCGCGCACGCACCGCATCACGGCTTGCTGGACGGCTTGCTTGAACTCCATGGGACCTCCCTCGAGTAGAGCGTGCCCATGATACGAAGCGCGGCGTGGAACGCAAGAGAGCGAGCGGCGCTCAGAGGCTGGCGTTCCAGTCGGCGTCCTCCCGCACCAGGGCGCGCAGGTGGAGCAAGGCCTGCTTGTGGATCTGCGAGATGCGGCCCTTGCTCAGGCTCAGCGTCTCGGCGATGTGGTCGAACGGCACGTCCTGCAGGTAATGGCTGCGAATCACCGTCCGTTCGTGCGCCGGCAGGCCGTCCACAGCATGCAGCAGGCGGTCGCGCAGCTGCCGCATCGCCACGCTGCGGTAGAACGGTTCGACGCAGCCGTCGGCGCTCTCGACCATCCCGGTGCCTTCGAGCAACCAGCACAACGCCAGGCCGATGCCGACCTCGGAGACGAAGCGCAGCAGGTGCTCCGGGTCCTGCGCTGCACCGGGCACCCTGCCCTGCGCGGCCATCGCCTTGACTTCCTGCAGCCGCTCGCTGCGCAGCCGCTGGCGCGCCGCGATCTGTTGCTGCTTTTCCGTCATTCGCTCGAGCCCGTCGAGGATGGCGCCATGCATCCGGCGGGCGGCGAAGGTCCTGAACTGGACCCCGCGCGCCGGATCGAACCGGTCCAGCGCCTCTACGAGACCGATCGAGGCCAGCTGCAGGTAGTCGCCGAACTCGACCTCGTCGTGGTACCTCCGGCCGAAGTAGACGCCGGCCAAAATCTTCGCGTACGGCAGGTGCATCTCGAGCAAGCGGGCCCGCGCGTCCGCATCCCCTGCGGCCCGCAAGCGCTGCCACAAGCCAGCTTCCGCTTCGGCGGGGTCGCGCCGGGGCTCCATGGGTTCAATGGAAGGAGCCCACGAGCGCCTTCAGCACCAGCGCCCAGCCGTCCACGAGCACGAACACGAGGATCTTCAGCGGCAAGGCGATGGTGGTGGGCGGCAACACGAGAATGCCGGCCACGGCATCGCCCTTCACGAACTTCGACGCACCGTCCATGGCCCCGTAGAAGCCTGCTTCCTTCTCTAGCGTCTTGCGCCGCCGCTGCGCCTCCGCCTGGTCGATGAAGCCCATGTTCAGGTCGGCATCGATGCTCATTTGCTGGCCCGGCATGCTGTCCAGGGTGAAGCGCGCGGCGACCTCGGAGACGCGTTGCGCGCCGCTCGTGACGACCACGAACTGCACGATGATCAGGATGAGGAACACGATCAGCCCGACGACGACGTTGCCGCCGACGACGTAGGAACCGATCGCGGCGATGACGCGCCCGGCGTCGCCCTCGGCCAGGATCAGGCGCGTCGCCGCCACGTTGAGCGCCAGGCGGAACAGGGTGGCCACCAGCAGGAGCGACGGGAAGGTGGAGAACTCCACCGGGCGCGCCATGTAGAAGGTGAGCAGCAGGACGAGCAGGGCGAAGCTGAAGTTCGCCAGGATCAGGAAGTCCAGCAGGCCGCGCGGGATCGGCACGAACAGCACCATCAGCACGCTGAGGACGGCGAGCACCATCGCCACGTCGGTGTTGCGGCCCAGGAGCGAACGCAGCGCCTTCATCGACGCGCTCCATTTACGGTCGCGCGCTGCTGCCGCATCGCGAGGACCCAGACGATGATCCGCGCCACTTCCGCATGGAAGCTCTCCGGCAGCAAGTCGTCCAGGCCCGCTTCGCGGAAGAGCCGGCGGGTGAGCGGCGGGTTCTGCACGACCACGATGCCGTGGCGCGCCGCGATCGCGCGCATGGCGGCGGCGAGCTGGCCCGCGCCTTTGGCCACGACCCGCGGGGCTTCCATCTTGCCGTGGACGTACTGCAGTGCGACGGCGAAGTGCGTCGGGTTGGTCAGCACCACGTCGGCGTTGCGCGTGTTGCGCAGCGACCGGCTGCGCTGCATCAGGTCCCGGCGCAGCTCGCGCATCCGGCTGCGGATGCGCGGGTCGCCTTCACGCTGGCGGAATTCGTCCTTCAGCTCGCGGCGGCTCATGCGCATCTTGCGGCTGAACTCGCGCCGCGTGAACAGCATGTCGACGATCGCGACCAGGGCCAGCGCCGCGGCCATCTTCCAGCCCAGGCTCACGAGGTCGGACAGGGCAGTCTGCAGGAAGCTCGCGGGCGGCAGCGCCGTGAGCACGGCAAACTGCGTGCGCAACGCGGCGAGCGCCAGCCCCCCGGCGAGCCCCAGGACGAGCAGCTTCGCGCAGGCCCGGAATCCGTCGAACAAGGTGCGCAGCGAGAACACCCGACGCAAGCCGGTGGCCGGGTTGAGCCGCTGGAAGTCCACGTGCAGGGCACTCGGCGAGAACACCATGCCGGTCTGCGCGACCGAGGCGACCAGCGCAGCCAGGGGGAGCCCGATGAAAAGGGGCGCGAGGATGCCGGCTGCGCCGCGCGCCAGTTGGCCTGCCAGCGTTCCGATGCCATGGCCGCTCGCATCGACCGCCGCCACCTGCACCAGTGCCGCATGGAACAGCCGCAGCAGCGCGGCGGCGGACGCTTCGCCCTGCCACGCCAGCCACGCCACCCCGCTCGCGAACACGGTCGCGGCCACCGCATCGAGGCTGCGCGGTGTCTGCGCCTGTTCGCGCGCCTTCTGCAGCTTGAAGGGCGTCGCGGCTTCGCTGCGGTCGATGTCGGCTTCGGCCATCAGCGCAGCCCTTGCGCAAACCACGCGCTCCAGGCCTGGTAGATGGCCTGATACAGCCGACGCGCCGGCGCTCCGAAGCCCGCTGCCCACACGGACAAAGCCAGCAGCCCCAGCGTGATCTTGAGCGGCAGCCCCACCATGAAGATGTTCATCTGCGGCAGGTTGCGCGACACGACGGCCAGCACGAAGTCCAGCAGCAACAATCCCAGCACGACGGGCGACGCCAGTGCGAAACCGAGCGTAAACAGGCCCGCACCCTGCCGGACCATGGGCTCCGCCGCACCGCCCAGAACCCAGTCGCCACCCACCGGGAAGCGCTCGACGCTGAACGCGATGCCGCGCAGCAGCGCGTGGTGACCGTCCACCAGGAAGAAGAACAGGACGGCGAGCAGGCCGAACAGCGCCGAGACGATCGGGATGCGCGCGCGCGTGAGCGGATCGAACACCTGCGCGAGGCCGAAGCCGACCTGCACGTCGACCAGCCGGCCTGCAAGCGAGAAGCCCGCGAACGCGAGCAGCACGCCCAGACCCAGCGTGGCGCCGATCGCCGCCTCGCGCAGCAGCGCGCCGAACAGGCTGCCGGTGTCCTGCAGCAGCACGCTCGTGCGGGCTGCGAAGGGGAGTGCCAGCGCGCAGGACAGCGCGACGACCAGCAGCACCCGCACCAGCACCGGGACGTTCACGGCGTACAGCACGGGCGTGAGCAGCAGGACCGCCGCGATGCGCGCCGCCAGCAGCAGCACCGCCGTGATCCACGACATGCCCAGGAGCGAGACGATCTGCTGCATAGCTCCCGCCTCAGAACATCGCGGGAATGCGCGTCCACAGCGCGATCGTGAACCCGCAGAGCGTGCGCAGCATCCAGGGACCGAAAGCGACCATTGCGACCCCGGCCGCGACCAGTTTCGGCACGAAGCTGATCGACGCCTCCTGGATCGAGGTCACCACCTGCAGCACGCTGACCACGAGCCCCACCAGGACGGTGATGCCGAGGATGGGCAGGCACACCAGCAATCCGGTCCAGAACAGGTCGGCGGTGAGTTTCAGGGCCAGGTCGCTGTGCACGGGGTCCTCCTTGGAGTGGCCGACTTTGCGCGCCATGGCCCACGCTGTTTAGTGCGGCAAGTCACAGACGCCGGCCGACTTCGGACCTCCTTCGAATGCAGGCGGCACGGCTTGCGCGGTGCGCGCGATTCATCGCATCGCCGCGCCGGCAACGTCGCTGGCCGCTCCCCGAGCTTCGAGGGGGCCGCGCCGGGGTATGAGCGGCAGGATTGGGAGTACCACTGGCAAGCGCCGTTGCTCCTGCGCCAAGCTGAACGAAGACTCACATTCGTTCAGCTTGCGTTCACACAGCAGCCTTTAAGCTTCCCACCACAACGACCCAGGAGGTTCTCGCAATGAAACGTTTCGCCCTTCTCGCGCTGGCCGCCGCGGCGGCCATCACTGCCCAGGCCCAGCCCTATGGCCGCCCGGGCTATGCCGTGGCCGCGCCCGCGCAGCCCGTCGCCGTCGAGTCGCCCACCTTCGTGGACCGCGCCCGTGTCGAGAGCGTGCAGCCGCAGTACGAAGTGGTCCAGGCGCCGCGCCAGGAGTGCACCAGCCAGCTGGTGCAGGACGCGCCGCAGCCGGTGGCAAGCAACAACGGGGTGGCCGGTGCCGTGATCGGCGGCGTGGCCGGCGGCATCCTGGGCCACCAGGTGGGCCGCGGCAACGGCAACACGGCTGCCACGGCTGCCGGTGCCATCGTCGGCGCCATCGCTGGCAACAGCATCCAGAACAGCAACCAGCAGCAGCAATACGTGCAGGCGCCCCCGCGGGAGGTGCAGAACTGCCGTACGGTGATGGACCAGCAGCAGCACCTGGTCGGCTACCGCGTCACCTACGAGTACCGCGGCAACCAGTACACCACCGTGATGCACGAACAACCGGGCAACAGCCTGCCGGTGCGCGTGTCCGTCACGCCGCTGGAAGAGCGCGAGTACCATCGCCGCTGATTCGTCCCACCTGCCTGTCCGGAAGCCCGCCGTGAACCTCCTCCGCACCCTGCTCTGCGCCACGCTGCTCGCCGCCTGCGGCCTGCCTGCCTGGGCAGCGGTGGGGCGCGACGAGGCCGCGGCCGTGGCCCAGCGCGAGACCGGCGGCCGCGTGCTCGCGGTCGAACGGTCGGATGCCGGCGGGCGAGCGGTGTGGCGCGTGAAGGTGGTCACGCCGAGCGGCGAGGTGCGGGTGGTGCTGGTGGACGCCACGACCGGCCAGACGCGCTGAGGCGGGCCCAACGGCCATGCGCCTGCTGCTGATCGAGGACGACGCCGCACTGCGCCTGCCGCTGGCGCGCCAGCTCGAGGCCGACGGCTACCGCGTCGACCAGGCGCGCGACGGCGAGGAAGGCCTCTTCCTCGCGCAGGAATATCCGGTGGATCTCGCCATCGTCGACCTGGGCCTGCCCAAGCTCAATGGCCTCACCATCGTGCAGCGCCTGCGCGCCTCGGGCAGCACCATGCCGCTGCTGATCCTCACGGCGCGCAACAGCTGGCAGGACAAGGTCAGCGGGCTGGAAGCCGGTGCCGACGACTACCTCACCAAGCCGTTCGAATATCCCGAACTGGCGGCCCGCGTGAAGGCTCTGCTGCGGCGCTCGCTCAAGGCCGCGAGCGACACGCTCACGGTCGGTCCCGTGGCCATCGACTTCGGCGCGCAGGCCGTGCGCCTCCAAGGCGAGCCGCTGGAGCTCACCGCCTACGAATACCGCCTGCTCGAATACCTGGTGCGCGAACGCGCGCGCGTGGTGACCAAGTCCGAGCTCGCCGACTATCTCTATCCCCATGGCGAGGACCGCGACAGCAACGTCGTGGAAGTCCTGATCGGACGCCTGCGCCGCAAGCTGGATCCCGAAGGAACGCTGGCACCCATCGAAACGGTGCGCGGACGCGGCTACCGTTTCGCGCTGGAATGAGGCCCGGCTACTCGATCCGGGCCAGGCTGATGCTGGGCGCCGCGCTGGTGCTGCTGGCCTTCCTCGCCGGCGCCGGCGTCGCCGTGCAGCGCGCGCACAGGGAGAGCGTGCGCGACAATTACTTCAGCCGCCTGCAAGGCACGGTCTACCTGCTGCTGGCACGCGCCGAACTCGACGACAACGGCCAACTGGTCATGCCGGCGGCCTTTGCCGAGCCGCGGCTGTCGCTGCCGCAATCGGGCCTGTACGCCAGCATCTACAACGTCGGGCGCAACGAGCAATGGCGCTCGCCTTCCACGGTGGGCGTGAACCCGCCGTTCCGGCGCGAGGGCGTGAACACCGGCGAGTGGCTCGATGAGACGCTGGACGGCGGCGGCCACGGCTGGCTGGCGGTGAGTTACCGCGTGAACTGGGCGGCCGGCAAGGGCTCCAGTCCGCTGGTGCTGTCGGTGCTGGAGGACCGCACGGAGTTCGACCACGAAGTGGCCGTGTTCACGCGCACGCTGTGGGAGTGGCTGGGTGGCGCGGCGCTCCTCCTGCTGGCCGCCCAACTGCTCCTGCTGCGCTGGGGACTGGCACCGCTCGCGGGCGTGGCCGCGGAGATCGGGCGCATCGAATCCGGCGCGCAGGAGCGCATCGAGGGCCGCTATCCGAAGGAGATCGCGCCTCTCACGGACAACCTGAACACGCTGATCCAGCAGGAGCGGGTGCGGCAGGGCCGCTACAAGGAGGCCTTGAGCTTCCTCGCGCACAGCCTGAAGACGCCGCTCGCGGTGCTGCGCAACGCACTCAACGAGCCCGCGCAGCTGCCGGACGCGGTGCGCGAGCAGGTGGCGCGGATGGACGACATCGTGCAGCACCAGCTGGGTCGCGCCCGCGCCGGCGGCGCCACCCGGTTCGCCGCGCCCGTGCTGCTGGCCCCCGTGCTCGATCGCGTGCGCAACGCGCTGGTCAAGGTGTACGCGGACAAGGGACTCGCCATCGACACCGAATGCACCCCGGACCTGAGCTGGCGCATCGACGAGGGCGACCTGTTCGAGATCATCGGCAACCTGATGGACAACGCGTCCAAGTGGGCGAAGCAGCGCGTGGTGGTGCGGGCGTGGCGCGAGGAGGGGCGGCTGCGGCTGCGCGTCGAGGACGACGGCCCCGGCTTCAGCGACACCGCCTCGGTGCTGCAGATCCACGTGCGCGGGGACGAGCGCGTGCCCGGGCACGGCGTCGGGCTCGCGGTCGTGAACGACCTGGTGGCCAGCCACCATGGCGAGCTGAAGCTCGGTCGGGGCGCCTGGGGCGGCGCCCTGGTGGACATCGTGCTGCCGGCCCCATGAGCGTGCGCATGCGGGACCTGGACGACCTGTTCGCCGCCCTGGAGCGCTCGCGCTTCCGCATGCGCTTCCGGCTCGGCCCGCGTGAGCAGGCGTACCTGGCGTCGCGCGGCATCGAAACGGTGCTCTCGCACGCAGCGGACTTCGTGGCCGCGCGGCTCGCTCCCGCGCAGCCGCCCAACGACGGCCGCCAGACGCCCATGCGGGGTCACCCGGTGTTCATCGCGCAGCACGCCACCGCGACCTGTTGCCGCGGCTGCCTGGCCAAGTGGCATGGCATCCCGTCGGGGCGCCCGCTGGAGCCGGCGGAACAGGCCCATGTGGTGGCTGCCATCGGCCGCTGGCTCAGGGTCCGGGGCGACGCCGGCGCCGGCCTCGAGGATCGTTCGCCCTCTTGACGGGCCAGCCCGGCCGTCGAGAATGGCGGACAGGGAACCAGCGCGCAGCCCGCCTTTGCAGAGCGGGCGCCCGCTTTGCTGTCGGAGCGTGTGATGTTCAAGTGGTTGAAGCGCAGCGCGCCACCTGCCAAGGGGGCGCAGGGCGCGTCCTCTTCCCAGTCCGGGCGGTCGCCGGCGCGTTCAGCGTCGGCCAAACGCGCGGGCGGCAGCGCCGAGCCTGTCGCGCCCGCACCACTGCCCGAAGTCGTCGCCGAAGGGAATTCGCAGGACGACTGGAGCGTGTGGGAAGACTCCATGACCGCCCTGGACAGCCAGTTGCAGGGGCTGGTGCCGACCGACCGCGTCTACGTGCGCGACACGCGGCCCAGCCAGCTCACCGAGCTCGATCCCTTCTCCAGCGTCGGCCGCAAGCGCGACCTCTGAGTCTTCGGCTGCGGCCGCCGACTCTCGCCCGGTTCCTGGCACTCCGCGCAACGCGCAGCCGCTGCAAAACCGGCTAAGGTTCCTCCATGGAACCCGCCCAGACCCAGGCCTTGCGCCACCTGCTGCTGCAACAGGACGTCGCCGCCCTCGGCACGCTGCACGGCGGCGAGCCCTTCGTGTCGATGGTGCCCTATGCCCTGCTGCCCGATGGCCGCTGCGTGGTGCACGTGAGCCGGCTCGCCACGCACACGCGCGACATGGAGCAGCATCCCGGCGTCAGCCTGATGGTGCTGGGTGCGCGCGCGCCGGACGCGCCGGCACAGGCGCAACCGAGAGCCACCTTGCAAGGCGAAGCGCGCCCCTGCGCCCCCGAAGCACCCGACCACGCCGCTGCACGGGCCGCCTACCTCGCACGCTTTCCCGAAAGCGAGATGATGTTCGGCTTCTCGGATTTCTCCCTCTTCGTCATCGCGGTGCGGTCCGTGCGCTTCGTGGCCGGCTTCGCGCAGGCGGGTTCGCTCACCGCCGACGCGTACGCGTCGCTCATGGCGTCCGCCGGCCCGCAGGCGTGACCACGAAAGGCCGGCCCGGCACGGCCGGAAAAAAGCCCCGCGGGTGCGGGGCTGGAAGGAGATCTGAAGTCCAGCCCCCCAGAACCGAAGGGCGGCTCCAGTCTACGCATTTGTGCAAATGCTGCTACCGAAATCCCTCGCGGGCGCAGTGTCAAGCGCGTTCAGCGGCGCGTCCTGTTCTTCTGCCAGATGGCCGCAAGGATCAGGCCGTAGGCGATGAGCCGCACGAGGTAGAACAGCGGCTCCTGCTCGTCGGCATGCTCCAGCAGCGCGAGCGCCACGCGGTTCATCGCCTCCAGCCAGAAGGAGGCCGCGAACAGCAGGAAGAAGCGGTCGTGCGTCTGGCGCCAGAAGCGGAAGAAGAACAGGCCGGCCACCACGAAGCCGGCGGCGATCGCGCCCATGAGCATCTGCGCCACGCTAGTTGTCCTCCCAGATCAGCCCGAACAGCAACAGGATGACGGCCAGCAGTGCGGCCGTGAGCCGCCCCAGCGTCAGGTCGCGCTGGAGGAACACGATCTTGTCGAGCACCAGCAGCACGTTGTTGACTGTCAGCAGCAGGAAGCACAGCGCGCTCCAGAACAGCAGCCGCGAGCCGGTGGCGCGGTAGCTGCGCCAGAGCAGGACCAGGCACGTCAGGCTGGTCAGCGCGCACAGCGTGTAGATCGCCTGGGCCATCAGTTCCCACCCTTCTTCCAGCGGAAGGCATCGGCGAACTGGTGGGCGCGCTTGTCCAGCCGCGAGTGGATCAGGTCGGTGACGCCGACCAGGTTGTGCGCGTAGGTTTCCGCCAGGGCGTCGATCCTGGCGGCAAGCCCTTCGGCCGAGGGCGCATAGGTGCAGGTGCCGTCGTCCCGGCGGCTGGTGACGCCCGCCTGGTGCATGGATTGCAGAAGCTCCTGCGCCTGCCCTTCGCCGATGTAGAGGCGCCCCGCGAGATGGTGCGAATCCCAGGCGCGCCCGGACTCGGCGCGCAGCAGCAGCAGCGCCTCCAGGTACGGCACCGAAGGAATGCTGGTCAGGATGAAGCGGCGGACCTCGTCGGGGACCGGGGAGTGGCTCATGCGATCGGTCGGACTACGCGCACAGGCGCGGCTCGCAAATCGATGGGTACAAATACAAGCGCGGACTATACACGCTGGCCGCGGCGGCGGTGCTCAACGGCGCGCGAACGGAGGCTGGTCGAAGTGCGCAACGCGCGTCGCGCGGCCGGCCAGGCAGACCTCGCGGAACTGGTACAGGACGGCCGCGGTCGGGGAGGCGATCCAGCTGTGTCCGACCGGCATGCGCAGGATCGGACGGCCTGGTACCTCGGGCGCATCCAGCAGCGGTGCGTCCGCTCGCATGAACTCGCGCAGCGGAATGCGATGGATGCTCGCCACTTCGGCCGGGTGCGGCCGCAGGTGCGCCGCTTCGCCCGCCCAGAGCACCACCGGCGTGATGACGAACCCGGACCGCGTCGCGTAGTCGTCGAGGGTGCCGAGCAGTGCATCCGGCGCGAGCGCCAGCCCGATCTCTTCGCGCAGCTCGCGCAAGGCGGCCATTTCGGGCGTCTCCCCCTCATCGATGCCGCCGCCCGGCAGCGCCCACTGGCCGGCGTGCTTGTTCAGGCCGGCGGCGCGGCGCGTGAGGATCAGCGCCGGTGCATCGCTCCACGCGTCGGGTGCGGGGATGCCGGCGAGCGCCGCACCCGTGCCCTCCTCCGCGATCACCACGGCCACGGCGGCATGCCGGTGGGTGCCGACGGCCAGCCGGTGCACCGGGAAGGAAGCGAGGCGATCGCGGATTTGCGTGCGCAGTGCGGGATCGAGCATCGGTCAGGCCTGCATCCCGAACCCCGCCATGTCGCCGCGCAAGAGGATCACTCCGGCTGCCCGCCCCCGCCCAGGCGGCGCAGCAGTCCCGCAGTGGACGCGTCGAGGCCCTGCGTGTCGCCCGATGCGAAGCGCTTCGCGATGTCTCCGGCCAGCACCTTGCCCAGTTCGACGCCCCACTGGTCGAAGCTGTCGATGCCCCACACCGCGCCGCTCGTGAACACGCGGTGCTCGTACAGCGCGATCAAGGCCCCCAAAGAGGCGGGCGTGAGTGCATCCAGCACGAAGAAGGTGCTGGGCCGGTTGCCCTGGAAGTGGCGGTGGCCGCCCGGATCGTCCTTGCCTTGCATCAGCGCCTGCGCCTGCGCGAGCGCATTGGCCAGCAGCAGTTCGTGGTGGCCGGGCAGTTCGTGCGCCGGTTCGCGCACCGCGATGAACTCCACCGGGATCCGGTCCGTGCCCTGGTGCAGCATCTGGAAATACGCGTGCTGGCCGTTGGTTCCCGGCTCGCCCCAGACCACCGGCGAGGTGCCGAAGCTCACCGGCCGCCCCTGCGCATCCACGCTCTTGCCGTTGCTCTCCATCTCGAGCTGCTGCAGGTAGGCCGGCAGCCGGCGCAAGGCACTGTGGTACGGCGCGACGCTGCGGCTGCCGAACCGGTGGAAGTCGCGATACCAGATATCGAGCAGCCCAAGGCGCACGGGCAGGTTGCGCTCCAGCGGCTCGGTGCGGAAGTGCCGGTCCATGGCGTGCGCACCGGCCAGCAGCTCGCGGAAGCCCTGCGCGCCGATGGCGATGGCGACGGGCAGGCCGATGGCGGACCACAGCGAGTAGCGTCCGCCCACCCAGTCCCAGAAGCCGAAGGTGGTGGCGATGCCGAACTGGCGTGCCGCTTGCACGTTCGTGGTGAGCGCGGCGAAGTGGCGCGCGACGTCCTGGCCGCCATGCTGCTCGAACCAGGCGCGCGCCGAACGCGCGTTGGTCATGGTCTCCAGCGTGGTGAAGGTCTTGGAGGCGACGAGGAACAGCGTGGACGCGGGGCGGACGCGGCGCAGCACGGCGTCGAGCTCGTGGGCGTCCACGTTGGAGACGAAGTGGAAGCGCTTGCCTTCGCTGCAGAAGGCTTCCAGCGCCGCGACGACCATCTGCGGCCCGAGGTCGGAGCCGCCGATCCCGATGTTCACGACATCGGTGATCGCCGCATCGGCGCGCACGCGCTCGGCGAAGGCGAGCATCGCATCGAGTGTCTCGTGCACGGCGACCGAGTCCGCATCGGCGGCGTCGCGCGGCGCCCGCAGCAGCCAGTGCTTGACCGCGCGGTCCTCGGTGTTGTTGATGCGCTCGCCGGCAAACATCGCGTCCCGATACCCCTCGAGCTGCGTCTCGCGCGCCAGCGCCAGCAGGTCCCGCTCGGTGGGCGCGTCGATCAGATTCTTCGACAGGTCGGCGAAGACCTGTGGCGCCGTCTGGCTGAAGTGCGCAAAGCGCTGCGCATCGTGCGCGAAGGCCTGGCGCAAGTCGAACGACACACCGCTCGAGCGGAAGCGCTCCTGCAGTTCCCGCCAGGCTGCCGTCTCGTCACAGCGCGGGCGCTTCATGCCTGCATCAGCTTTTCGAGCTTCACCGCATCCGCGCCGAACGCGCGGATCCCCTCGGAGAGCTTCTCCGTCGCCATCGCATCCTCGTTCAGCGCCCAGCGGAACTGGCGCTCGTCGTACTGGATGCGCTGGATGTCCGCGGACTTCGCCTGCGCCGGGTCGAGCGCCCGCTGCACGGGCGCTTCGGACTTGCGCAGTTCGGCCATCAGCTCGGGGCTGATCGTCAGCAGGTCGCAGCCGGCCAGCGCGAGGATCTGGCCCGTGTTGCGGAAGCTCGCACCCATCACCTCGGTCGGGATGCCGAAGTGCTTGTAGTACTGGTAGATCTGGCGCACGGACTGCACGCCGGGATCGTTCGCCCCGGAGCTGGCCTGCTCGTTCCAGGACGCGCCTGCGCTCTTCTTGTACCAGTCGTAGATGCGCCCCACGAACGGCGAGATCAGTTGCACGCCCGCTTCCGCGCAGGCCACGGCCTGGCAGAACGAGAACAGCAGCGTCAGGTTGGTGCGGATGCCACGCTGCTGCAACTTGCGCGCGGCCTGGATGCCCTCCCAGGTGGAGGCCACCTTGATCAGCACGCGGTCCACCGGCACGCCCTCGGCTTCGTAGAGCTCGATCAGGCGAACGCCGCGGCTGAAGCTCGCTTCCGTGTCGAAGCTCAGGCGCGCATCGACTTCCGTCGACACGCGACCGGGGATCAGCTGGAGGATCTCGGTGCCGAAGCGCACGATCAACCGATCCATCACCTCGTCGATCGGACGGCCGCGGAAGCGCTGCACGGTCTGCTGCAGCAGGTGCGCGTAGTCGGGCTTCTGCACTGCCTTCAGGATGAGCGAGGGATTGGTGGTCGCGTCCTGCGGGTGGTAGTGCGCCAGCTGGTTGAAATCGCCGGTGTCCGCCACCACCGTCGTGTATTGCTTGAGGGCATCCAGTTGATTCATGCCCCGATTATCGGCTCCATGCCGCGCGCAGGGGCACTCGCGGTGCACGCCGCTTCGCGCCTTTCTCGCCGTAACCTAGTTACTCAGCATGGCTGACGCGCGGTCGGCAAACGCGGGCCAGCGGCGCTGAAACTAAGTTACATTGCCCTTTCCCTTTCGACCCCAGGAACCATGAGCTTCGACCTCGTCCTCTTCGGCGGCACCGGTGACCTCGCATGGCGCAAGCTGATGCCTGCGCTGTTCCAGGCCTTTCGCCACGGCACGCTGCCGCCGGACGGCCGCATCATCGGCATCGCCCGCGATGACCTGAGCGACGCGCAATACCGGGAACTGATCCGGTCGCGCTTCCACGACGTGGAGCTCGCCAAGCGGCCCTCGCCCGAGGAGTTCGACCGCTTCGCCGAACTGCTGCACTTCCTGCGGCTCGACCTCTCCCATCCCGAGGATTTCCGGCGTCTCGCCGACACGCTGCGCGAGCGCCATGCGGACACCGTGGTGATGTACCTTGCCACTGCGCCCGACCTGTTCCTGCGCGTGGTGGAACAGCTCGCCGGCGCCGGGCTCAACACGCCCAACACGCGCATCGTCCTGGAAAAGCCGCTGGGGCATGACCTCGCGTCCAACCGCCAGATCAACGATGCGGTGCGCGCGGTGCTGAGCGAGCGCCAGATCTTCCGCATCGACCATTACCTGGGCAAGCCGGCGGTGCAGAACCTGTTCGCCATGCGCTTCGGCAATGCCTTGTTCGAGCCGGTGTGGCGGCGCGAGCACATCTCCAACATCCAGATCACCATCGCGGAGGACCTGGGCGCGGAGAAGCGCGGCGCCTTCTACGACAAGACCGGCGCCCTGCGGGACATGGTGCAGAACCATGCGCTGCAGCTGCTGTGCGCGCTGGCGATGGAGCCGCCGATCAACGCGCACGCCGATGCGATCCGCGACGAGAAGCTGAAGGTGCTGCGCTCGCTGTCGCCCTGGACGCCGGTCTCGCTGGACCAGCATGTCGTGCGCGGACAGTACACGGCCGGCATGGTGCACGGCCACCCGGCCAGGGCCTATCGCGAGGAGCCCGGCGTCTCGCCCGAGAGCAACACCGAGACCTTCGTCGCGCTGCGCACCGATATCCAGAACTGGCGCTGGGCCGGCGTGCCCTTCTACATCCGCACGGGCAAGCGCCTGGCTTCGCGCGAAGCGCAGATCGTCGTCAACTTCCGCGAGACGCCGCACGCCATCTTCCACGCGCCGCCGGGCAGCTGCAACCGGCTGGTGATCAACCTGCAGCCGCGCGATGGCCTGCAGCTGCACCTGCTGGCGCTTGGCCAGGAGAACCGGCGCAATGGCCAGGTGCTCACGCCCGTGCACCTGGACCTGGACTTCGACAAGCGCTTCGGCTCCGAGCGCGTGGGTGCCTACGAGCGCCTGTTGCTGGACGTGATCGCCGGCCGCCTGAACCTGTTCGTGCGCAGCGACGAACAGGAGGCTGCCTGGCGCTGGGTCGAGCCCATCATGGAGCACTGGGCGAACGACGAGCGCGGACCGCGCCCCTACGCGGCGGGCACCTGGGGGCCCAGCGCTTCCAGCGCCATGATCGCGCGCGACGGCTTCTGCTGGCCCGAGGAGTGCTGATGGCCCGCCTTGCCTTCCTTTCCGCGGGGCACGCATGCTAGACCGCATCAAGGCCTCGATGCCGTCGCTGGCGCCGGCGGAGCAGCGCGTCGCCCGGCTGGTGCTGGGCGATCCGCGCGCCTTCGCCAACCTGCCGGTCACCGAGCTGGCCGACCGCGCGCACGTCAGCAAGCCCACGGTGGTCCGCTTCTGCCGCAGCATGGGCTACGACGGGCTGTCCGACTTCAAGCTCAAGCTCGCCGGCACGGTGAGCGAAGGCGTGCCCTTCATCCATCGCAGCGTGGATCCGGACGACAAGACCGCCGACGTGCTGGTGAAGGTGATCGACAACGCCGTCGCAGCCTTCCTGAAGTACCGCAACGACGCATCCACCTTCGCGATCGAGCGCGCCGCCGAAGCGCTCGCGTCGACCTACAAGACCGGGCGGCGCATCGAGTTCTACGGCGCCGGCAACTCCGGCGTCGTCGCACTCGATGCCCAGCACAAGTTCTTCCGCCTGGGCGTGAACACCATCTCGTACAGCGACGGTCACATGCAGGTGATGAGCGCAACGCTGCTCGGTCCAGGCGACTGCGTCGTCGTGGTATCGAATTCGGGCCGCACGCGCGACCTCATGGACGCCTGCGACATCGCGAAGCGCAATGGCGCGACGACGATCGTCATCACGGCCACGGGCTCGCCGCTCGCAACGGCCGGGCACATCCACCTCGCGGCCGACCACCCGGAAGGCTACGACCGCTACAGCCCGATGGTCTCGCGGCTGTTGCACCTCATGATCATCGACGTGCTCGCCACCACCGTGGCGCTGCGCATCGGCGGCGGCCGGCTGCAGCCGCTGTTGCGCGAGATGAAGAACAACCTGCGGACCAAGCGTTACGCCTGAACGGCGCTGCGCCGGGCCGGCGTGCTAGATGCGTCCCTCTTCCACCGCGTGGCAGGCGACGCGCACGCCCCGGATTTCCAGCAGGGCCGGCCGCTCGGCGCGGCACCGCTCGTTGGCGTGGGGGCAGCGCGGATTGAACGTGCAGCCGCTCGGCGGATTCAGCGGGTTGGGCACCTCGCCCTGCACCGGCGTGCGCGCGCGGCCCGTGTCGTGCATCTTCGGGATCGCATCCAGCAGCATGCGCGTGTATGGGTGCTGCGGCTGCCCGAACAGCTGGTGCTTGCCCGCGAGCTCCACGATGCGCCCGAGGTACATCACGCCGACCTGGTCGCTCACGTGCCGCACGACGGCGAGGTTGTGCGAGATGAACAGGTAGGTGAGACCGCGCTGGCGCTGCAGGTCTTTCATGATGTTCAGGACCTGGGCCTGCACGCTGACGTCCAGGGCCGAGGTCGGCTCGTCGCACACCAGGAATTCCGGATGCGTGGCGAGCGCGCGCGCGATGGAGATGCGCTGGCGCTGGCCGCCCGAGAACTGGTGCGGGTACTTCGCCATGTCCTGCGCGCTCAGGCCGACGGACTGCAGCAATTCGGCCACGCGCTGCTTGCGATCCGAGGCCGCGGCGATGAGCCCGTGCTCCTGCAGCGGCTCGGCAACGATGTCCTCCACGATCCAGCGCGGGTTCAGGCTCGCGTACGGGTCCTGGAAGATCATCTGGATGCGCCGGCGCAGCTGCTGCCGCTCGCGCGACTGGTAGGCCGCGTGGGCGTCCTGCCCGTCGAACACGAAGCTGCCGCGCGTGGGCTCGTACAAGCCCACCAGCAGCCGCGCGACCGTGCTCTTGCCGCAGCCCGATTCGCCGACCAGCGCCAGCGTCTCGCCCTTGCGGATCTCGAAGCTCACGCCGTCGACCGCATGCAGCAGCACGCGCGGCTTGCGCTCCAGGACGCGGTTGAGCCAGGGCGGGGAGACGTCGAAGGTCTTGGCCAGATCGATGGCCTGGACGAGAGGCTGCGCGCTGGGATCGCCCCTCACCCCTGCCCTCTCCCCGGCGGGAAGAGGGAGTGAAGAGGAGCCCTCGCCCGGGCGTGAAGAGAAGGGGGAGTTCGCTCCGTCTCCCGCCTGCGGGAGAGGGTTGGGGTGAGGGCTGCCCGCGATCGTGTTCATCCCGGCAGCTCCCCGTTGGCGTCGTGCAGCCAGCAGGCTGCGCGCGTGGCGCCCGCATTCAGCAGGTCCGGCCGTTCGCGCGTGCAGCGCGCGAAGGCACGCGGGCAGCGCGGGTTGTAGGCGCACCCGGGCGGGATCGCGTTCAGGCGCGGCATGGCCCCGTCGATCTGGTTCAGGCGCTCTCGGTCGATCTGCATGTCGGGAATCGAGGCCATCAGGCCCGAGGTGTAGGGATGCGCCGGGGTGTTGATCACCTCGTGCACCGGGCCGATCTCCGCGATGCGGCCCGCGTACATCACCGCCACGCGGTCGCAGGTCTCGGCGATCACGCCCATGTCGTGCGTGATGAGCATGACGGCCGCGCCGCGGTCGCGGCAGATGCGCTTGAGCAGCTGGATGATCTGCGCCTGGATGGACACGTCGAGCGCCGTGGTCGGCTCGTCCGCGACGATCAGCTTGGGCTCGGCCGCCAGCGCCAGCGCGATCACCACGCGCTGCCGCATGCCGCCGGAGAACTGGTGCGGATAGTGGTCGATCCGCTGCGCGGCCCCCGGAATGCCGGTGTCCTCCAGCAGGCCGATGGCGCGGCGGCGCGCTTCGGCCGCATCCACGGGCAGGTGCGCCTGGATCGTCTCGACGAGCTGGCGGCCGATGGTGTACAGCGGGTTGAGCGACGTGAGCGGGTCCTGGAAGATCGCGCCGATCTTGCGACCGCGGATGTGCCGCATCTGCTCGTACGCGAGGTTGTCGATGCGGCGGCCCTCCAGCAGCACCTGGCCCGAAGCGATGCGCCCGGGCGGCTCCAGCAGGCCGATGATGGACGCGCCGGTGAGCGACTTGCCCGCGCCGGACTCGCCGACCACGCCCAGCACTTCGCCGGGCGCGATCTCGAAGGAGATGTCGTCGAGCGCGCGCAGCGTGCCGCGGCGCGAAGGGAATTCGACGACGAGGTTCTGGACCTGGAGCAGGCTCACCGCAGTCTCGGATTGAGCGCGTCGCGAAGCCAGTCGCCCAGCAGGTTCACGGACAGCGCGATCAGGATCAGCATGACCCCGGGGAACACCGCGATCCACCACTCGCCCGACATCAGGAAGTCGTTGCCGTTGCGGATCAGGGTGCCGAGCGAAGGTTGGGTGGGCGGCACGCCCACGCCGAGGTAGGACAGCGTGGCCTCGGTGATGATGGCGGTGGCGACCTGGATGGTCGCGAGCACGAGCACCGGGCCCATCACGTTGGGCAGCACGTGCTTGCGCATGATGCGCAGCATGGGCACGCCGGTCACGCGCGCCGCCTGCACGTATTCCCGGTTGCGCTCCACCATCGTGGAGCCGCGCACCGTGCGCGCGTACTGCACCCAGAACGTGAGCGTGATCGCCAGGATCAGCACGCCGAAGGCGACTGTGTTCGGCGCGTTGGGGAACAGCGCGCGCCCGACACCGGAGATCAGCAGCGCGATCAGGATGGCGGGGAAGCTGAGCATCACGTCGCACAGGCGCATGAGGAAGGCGTCGACCCAGCCGCCGACATAACCGGCCAGCAGTCCGAGCGCCACGCCGATCACCACGGACAGCAGCACCGACACGACGCCCACCACCAGCGACACACGCGCGCCGTACATCAGCACGGAGAGGATGTCGCGGCCCTGGTCGTCGGTGCCCAGCAGGTACTTGCTGCTGCCGCGCGGGAGCCACGCCGGCGGCAGTTGCGCGTCACCGAGCTCCAGCGTGGCGATGTCGAACGGGTTGTGCGGCGCCAGCCACTGCGCGAACACCGCGCAGAAGATGCACACGAACGCGATCACCGCCGCCGCGATAGCGACGGGCGAGGTGCGGAAGCTGTAGCCGACATCGCTGTCGGCCCAGCGCTTCAAGGCTGCTTTCATGGCGGGAACTCAGGCAGGCGACGCGGGCCGCGGGAAGCGCCGGCTGGCGGTGCCGCCCGCGGCGGTGGAGCGGATCACTTCTTGATGCTGATCCACTTGAAGGGCATGTAGTTGTCCGCCCGCTGCGTGATGTCGACCTTCTTGCTGATACCCCAGGCCAGCGCCTGCTGGTGCAGCGGCAGGTGGCCGATGTCGTCCTGGTGGATCTTCATGGCTTCCTTGATCATCGCGTCGCGCTTGGCCTGGTCGGTCTCGGACTGGATCTGCTTGGTCAGCTTGGTCTGCGCCGGGTTGCAATACGCGCCCAGGTTGAACTGGCCGGCGCCGGAATCGTCGGGGCAAGCCATCAGCGAGTTCAGCGCGTCATGCGCGTCGTAGGTGGAAGGCGTCCAGCCCAGCATGTAGAAGCTCGTGTCCCGGCGCAGCACCTTGGGGAAGTAGGTGCCCTTGGTCTCGGCGGCCAGGTTGATCTTCACGCCCACGCGCGCCAGGTTGGCGGCCACGGCCTGGCAGATCCGCGCGTCGTTCACGTAGCGATCGTTCGGGCAGTTCATGGTCACCTCGAAGCCGTTCGGGTAGCCCGCTTCGGCCAGCAGCTTCTTGGACGCCTCGGGGTCGTACGGCAGGCGCTTGTTCATCGCCGGGTCGAAGCCGTGCACGCCGGGGCCGATCATCAGCGCGGTCGGCTTGGAGGCGCCGCGCATCACGTTCTTCTGGATGCCGTCGATGTCGATGGCCTGGTAGAAGGCCTGGCGCACGCGCTTGTCCTTGAAGGGGTTCCTGCCCTTCACGTTGGAGTACAGCAGCTCGTCGCGCTTCTGGTCCATGCCCAGGAAGATGGTGCGCAGCTCGGGGCCGACCAGCACCCTGGCGTTGGACGAGGCGTTGATGCGTTCGATGTCCTGCACGGGCACCGGCTCCATCACGTCGACCTCGCCGGAGAGCAGCGCCGCGACGCGGGTGGCGTCGTTGCCGATCGGGGTGAAGATCACCTCCTGCACGTTGCCGTCGATGGTGCCCCAGTAGTTGCCGTTGCGCACGAAGGTCGTGCGCACGTTGGGCTGGCGCTCGCGCAGGCGGAACGGGCCCGTGCCGTTGGCGCGGAAGGACGCGGCGTTCTCGATGCCCTTGCGGCGGTCGACCGGGCGGGTCGCCTGGTTCTCCTCGCACCACTTCTTGCTCAGGATGTAGGTAGTGGTGAGCTGGCTCGGCAGGATGGGGAAGGGCGACTTGGTCTCGATCTCGACCACGTGGTCGTTGATCTTGCGCACTTCCTTGATGTCGTTGACGTTGGCCTTCATGTCCGAGCCTTCGCCGCCGGCGCGCTGGAACGAGAACACCACGTCGTCGGCGGTGAACGGCTTGCCGTCGTGGAACTGCACGCCCTTGCGCAGCTCGAAGCGCCACACCGTGGGCGAGGTCTGCTTCCACGAGGTGGCCAGCGCGGGCGCCAGGCTCAGGTCCTTGTTGCGGCCGACCAGGGGTTCGTACACGTTTCCGTCGACGGACAGCTGCAGCGACTCGTTCAGCGAGTGCGGGTCCATGGACAGCGCGTCGCCCTGGTTGGCGATGCGGACCGTCTGCGCTTGCGCGGCGGCTGCCGCGACAGCGAAGGTCGCGACCGCGATGAGTCGGGTCTTCAGTTGCATGTCGGAAACTCCTTGTGGTTGTTGCCCAGGGTGAGAAAGCGAGGCGGGATCAGCCGGCGGCCAGCGGCAGTCCCTGCTCCACCAGGCTGGCATGCAGCGCCGAGCCGAGCGGGAGGATGTCGTCGTTGAAGTCGTAGCGGGTCATGTGCAGCATGCAGCTGCCTTCGCCGCCCTGGCCGATCCGCAGGTAGGCGCCCGGCTTGACCTGCAGCATGAACGAGAAGTCCTCGGCGCCCATGCTGGGGTCCATGTTGCGCACGACGTTGTCCGGCCCGACCAGGGACTCCGCGACGTTCGCGGCAAATTCTGTTTCGCGCGGCGTGTTGATGGTCGCCGGGTAGATGCGCTCGTAATGCACGGTGGCGCTGGCGCCGAAGCCGAGGGCCACGGCAGCGCACAGCTCGTGCAGCCGCTTCTCGACCAGGTCCTGGACGTCGGCGCTGAAGGTGCGCACGGTGCCGACCAGGGTCGCCTTGCCGGGGATGACGCTCATCGCGTGCAGGTCGCCGGCCTCCATCGCACAGAGGCTGATCACGGCCCCGTCGACCGCCCGCACGTTGCGCGAGACGATGCTCTGCACCGCGGTGATGATGTGCGCCGCGACCACGACGGGATCGACTGCGAGATACGGATGCGCACCATGGCCGCCCTTGCCGGTGATCTCGATGGTGACGCGATCGGCCGCGGCCATCATGGCGTGCTGGCGGATGCCGAAGCAGCCGGGCTTGAGCCCCGGCCAGTTGTGCATCGCGTAGACCGACTCGACAGGAAAGCGCTGGAACAGGCCGTCCTCGATCATGGCCTTGGCACCGGCGAAGCCTTCTTCGCCGGGCTGGAAGATCAGGACGGCGGTGCCATCGAAATTGCGCGTCTCGGCGAGATAGCGTGCGGCGCCCACCAGCATCGCCACGTGCCCGTCATGGCCGCAGCCGTGCATCATGCCGTTGCGGGTGGACTTCCAGGGGAACTCGTTGTGCTCGGTCATGGTGAGCGCGTCCATGTCCGCGCGCAGGCCGATCATGCGGCGCGAGGTATTCGCGCGGCCGCGGATCACGCCGACCACTCCGGTGCGGCCGATGCCGGCGTGCACTTCGTCGACGCCGCACAGCCGCAGCGCCTCCTGCACGCGCCCCGCGGTGTAGACCTCCTCGAATCCCAGCTCCGGGTGGGCGTGCAGGTCGCGCCGGAAGGCAGTGAGCTCGGGGTGGAATTGCGCGATCTGCGCGAACGCGCGCGCGTGCGCGAGCCGCGGGTTGGCGGCGGGTGCAAGCATCAGTGTCCTCCCGCGGAAGAGACGCGCAGGCGCGGGTCCACCACGAAGTAAAGCAGGTCCACCACCAGGTTGATCACGACGAAGATCAGCGCGATCAGGCACAGGTAGGCCGCCATCACCGGGATGTCCGCGAAGGTCACGGCCTGGATGAACAGCAGCCCCATGCCGGGCCACTGGAACACGGTCTCGGTGATGATCGCGAACGCGATGAGCCCGCCGAGCTGCAGGCCGGTGATGGTCATCACGGGCACCAGCGTGTTCTTCAGGGCATGGCCGAAATGGATCGCCCGGTTCGACAGGCCACGCGCGCGGGCGAACTTGATGTAGTCGGTGCGCAGCACCTCCAGCATCTCCGCGCGCACGAGCCGCATGACCAGCGTGAGCTGGAAGATCGCGAGCGTGAGCGCCGGCAACACCAGGTGGTGCCAGCCGTCGCGCGTGAGCAGGCCGGTGCTCCACCAGCCGATCTGCACGGTCTCGCCGCGTCCGAAACTGGGGAACCAGCCGAGCGTCACCGAGAACACCAGGATCAGCAGGATCCCGATCAGGAACGTGGGCAGCGACACGCCGAGCAGCGAGAGCGTCATGAACACCTGGCTCGTGAACGTTCCGCGGCGCAGCGCGGCGTAGACGCCCATCGGCACGCCGAGCACGAGCGCGAGCACGGCCGCGACGAGCGACAGCTCGAAGGTCGCGGGGAAGCGTTCGCCGATCAGGCGCGACACCTTGGCACCCTGGCGCAGGCTGAGGCCGAACTCGCCCTGCACCGCATTCACCAGGAAATGCCAGAACTGCACGAAGAAAGGCTGGTCCAGCCCCAGCGAGGAGCGCAGCTCGCGGATCTGCGCGGGCTTCGCGTCCTGCCCGAGAAGGAACACGACGGGGTCACCCACGTACTGGAACAACAGGAAGGCGATGTATGCGACCACCACCATGACCACGATGGCCTGGAGCAGGCGGCGCACGATGAAGGCAAACATTCGTTCAAACGCGCTTGAGGGGCTGTGGATGCTAGCAGAGCAATCCGTGTGCCCGCACGGGGGGTTTCCTTGACGCAGCCACTGCGGCACCGGCGCGCGCGACGCGAAGCATGCGGACGAGCGCAATGCTGCGAGCGCCGAGGTCGCGCTGCATGCATGCGAAGAGTCGCCAGCCGCACACGGGCCGAAAAAAAGCCGCCCGAAGGCGGCTTTTCAAGTTTCTTGTTTCCTGCAGCGGCCTTGCGGCCGCTTCGAAAATCAGAAGCTGTGGCGAATGCCCAGGTCGAAGCCGGTGCTCGAGGCGTTGGCCACGCCATTGATGCCCTGCGGCAGCGACTGGGAGATCGGCAGCGCGGCGCCGTCCTTGTTCTTCAGGTGAGCGTACGTGGCGTACAGGGCCGTGCGCTTGGACAGGTTGTGCACGTAGCCGAGGGCCCACTGGTCAGCCTTGGGCTCGTTCGCGCCGGTGTTGTCCAGCTTGGAGGCGCCGTAGGAGATGCGCACTTCGCCGGCGCCGACGGGGATCAGGCCGCCGATCAGCCAGGACTTCAGGTCGGGTTCGGTACCACCGCCGACGTCCACCTTGGTGTTGTCATACATGGCGAGGAGCTTGGCCATGCCGAAGTCCCACTGGCCACCGATGTTCCAGGTCTTGACGCCGGGCGTGCCGACAGCAGCCGGGTTGCCGGCCTTGACCTTGCCGACAGCGACAGCGACGTTGAACGGGCCAGCGGCGTAGCCGAGGCGGCCGCCCCAGTACTCACCGAAGTTGTCCTGGGTGCGCTCGTCGAACGCGTAGCTGGCCTGGCCGTAGAAGCCGCCCAGGTTCGCGGGCAGGAAGTACTGCACCATGTTGTCCGAACGGACAGCGTCCACGGCGACGGACGCGCCAGGCGTGCCACCAGCGGCGGCGACGGCGGCGCCGGTCTTGGCCTTCAGGGTGATGTTGGTGCCCACGCCGTTCGTGCCGAACGGATCGAACACGGTCAGGTTCCAGAAGGTCGGGACATAGTCACGGCCCAGGCGCAGTTCACCGAAGTTGCCCGACAGGCTGACGGTGGAACGACGCTGCCAGGTCTGACCGGCGGCGTTGCCGTTGTCAGGAGCCAGCGAACCTTCCAGCCAGAAGGAAGCAGCCAGGCCGCCACCCAGGTCTTCCGTGCCACGGAAGCCAAGGCGCGCGCTGTTGTAGCCGGAGTTGGTCAGCACGTTCAGGTGGCTGCCGCCATTCACGCTGTAGTGCGCGTAGTTGACGTCGACGATACCGAACAGGGTGACCGACGACTGGGCGGAAGCCACACCAGCGGCAGCCAGCGCGGCCAGCGCAATCAGGGACTTTTTCATGCAAGTTTCTCCAAGGTTAAACATAGGGCTCCGGTGCGTATGGGTCTTCGATTGCAGGCACGCTCGCGTTCCCACCGGATCCCCGGGCCAACCTCCTTTTGGGAAGTTGTTGCTATTCCACCAGAGCGCCTCGGCGTGGGCAAAGTATTTAGCCCGTAAAGACGCGTTTCGTTGCGACGGGCCAACATGACTGCCAAAGCTGAGTGGAACCGGCGCAACAGAGATTCGTTTCATTTCGCATACCAAAAAGCGCAACGTGCACATCCCACGGCGATGCGCGCGCGCCCCGAGCGCGATAGGGGCTCGTAAACTCAGGCGATGGACCGCTTCCTCGGCGCCTGCGACCAGGCGCTTCGCACCCTCTTTGCCAAGCCGCGCGGCACGCGTGCGTGTCCGGTGGTTCCAGCGGAGGCGACGCACCTCGGGGCGCAGGAGCGCAGCCACGCGGCCGCCCTCATGCGCGTGAACCACGTGGGTGAAATCTGCGCGCAGGCGCTCTACACGGCGCAGGCGCTGGCGACGCGCGACGATGCACTGCGCGCTTCCATGGAACGCGCCGCGCGCGAAGAGACGGACCACCTCGCGTGGACGCAGGCGCGGCTGGACGAACTCGGCGCGCGGCCTTCCGTGTTGAACCCGCTCTGGTATGCGGGCGCTTTCGCGATCGGACTGGTCGCCGGACGCCTGGGCGATCGCGTGAGCCTGGGTTTCATCGTCGAGACCGAGCGGCAGGTGGAAGCGCACCTGCAGGGGCATCTCGATCGCCTGCCCGCGGGGGACCACGCGTCGCGCGCCATCGTCGCGCAGATGAAGGCCGATGAAGCCGCGCACGCGGACCAGGCGCAGGCGGCCGGCGCGGTGAACCTGCCGGCACCCGTCAAGGCCGCCATGCGTGCCGCGGCCAAGGTGATGACCACCACGGCGCACTACATCTGAACCGGGCCTCTCAGGCTGCGTCCTGGCCCGCCCGGTCGTCTTCGATCAGATCGAAGCTGGTCGTCATCTCCGCCGTCTTGGCGAGCATCGCACTCGCCGAGCAGTACTTCTCGTGGCTCATGGCGATGGCGCGCTCCACGGCGGGCGCCTGCAGCTTGCGGCCGCGGACGGTGAAGTGCATGTGGATCTTCGTGAACACCTTCGGGTCGCTCGTCGCGCGTTCCGCCGTAAGCTGCACGGAGCAGCCCCGGACGTCGTGGCGGCCCCGCTTCAGGATCAGCACCACGTCGTAGGCGGTGCACCCGCCGGTGCCCGCGAGCACCGTCTCCATCGGCCGGGGCGCCAGGTTGCGGCCGCCGTTTTCCGGGCGCGCTTCATCGGGCGCACCGTCCATGGCAAGCACGTGGCCACTGCCGGTCTCCGCCACGAATCCCATCCCCGATCGCGTGCCGGCAGCACCGGTCCACGTCACTGTGCATTCCATCTTTCGTCCTCGTTCTGTCACCACCCTGACGTCGCGTGCCACGAATGCGACACCACCGCGGGCAGGGCTTGTGCAATGCAGCAAAGAGCCCGCTATACTGCCCTCACAGCATAGCGATTCCGCTACGCACCCACCGGTAGCCGCACCTCGCGCGGGCCGGCCGCACCAGTTGTCTCCTCCACCCTCCTTTGGTGGATTTAGCCTCCGGCTCGCAAGAACCGGAGGCTTTTTTCTTACTTCGGAGCCGCCACGGCGGCGCTCCTTATGATTGCCGGGTCATGAAAAAACACCTGCAGCCGGAGGACTACCTCAAGAAGATCCTCACGGCGCGCGTCTACGACGTGGCGGTCGAGTCCGCGCTCGAGCCTGCCCGCAACCTCAGCCGTCGCCTGCACAACAAGGTGCTCCTCAAGCGCGAGGACCAGCAGCCGGTCTTCAGCTTCAAGCTGCGCGGCGCCTACAACAAGATGGCGCACCTCACGCCCGAGCAGCTGCAGCGCGGCGTGATCTGCGCCTCGGCCGGCAACCACGCGCAGGGCGTGGCGCTGGCCGCGCACAAGATGGGCGCGCGGGCGGTGATCGTGATGCCGATCACCACGCCGCAGGTGAAGGTCGAAGCGGTGAAGGCGCTCGGCGGCGAGGTCGTGCTGCACGGCGACAGCTATTCCGATGCCGCGGAACACGCCAACGCCTTGTGCGAGCGCGACCAGCTCACCTTCGTGCATCCCTTCGATGATCCGGACGTGATCGCCGGCCAGGGCACGATCGCCATGGAGATCCTGCGCCAGCACCAGGGCCCGCTCGACGCCGTTTTCGTCGCCATCGGCGGCGGCGGCCTGATCTCCGGCGTGGCCAGCTACATCAAGTCGGTGCGACCCGAGGTGAAGGTGATCGGGGTGCAGATGAGCGATTCGGACGCCATGGCGCGCTCGGTCGCCGCCAGGAAGCGCGTGACGCTGGGCGACGTGGGCCTGTTTTCGGACGGAACGGCGGTGAAGCTGGTCGGCGAGGAGACCTTCCGCATCGCCAGCCAGCTGGTCGACGAGTTCATGCTGGTCGACACCGACGCCGTCTGCGCCGCGATCAAGGACGTCTTCGTCGACACGCGCAGCATCGTGGAGCCGGCGGGTGCGCTGGCGGTCGCCGCGATCAAGCAGTACGTGGCCGAACACCGCACGCGCGGCGAGACCTATGCGGCCATCCTGTGCGGCGCGAACATGAATTTCGACCGCCTGCGCTTCGTCGCCGAGCGCGCCGAGGTCGGCGAGGAACGGGAGGCCCTGTTCGCCGTGACGATCCCCGAGGAACGCGGCAGCTTCCGGCGCTTCTGCGAGTTGATAGGCACGCTGCCCGGCGGCCCGCGCAACGTCACCGAGTTCAACTACCGCATCAGCGACGCGCAGCAGGCCCACGTGTTCGTCGGCCTCACCACGCACGGCAAGGGCGAGTCGGCGCGCATCGCGGCCAACTTCACGCGGCACGGCTTCGAGGCGCTGGACCTCACGCACGACGAGCTCGCCAAGGAGCACATCCGCCACATGGTCGGCGGGCCGTCGCCGCTGGCCGGCGACGAGCGCCTGCTGCGCTTCATCTTTCCGGAGCGGCCCGGCGCGCTGATGAAATTCCTCTCGAACATGCGGCCCAACTGGAACATCTCGCTGTTCCACTACCGCAACCAGGGCGCGGACTACGGTCGCATCCTGGTCGGCCTGCAGGTGCCCAAGAGCGAAGACAAGGCCTTCCAGGCCTTCCTCGACGCGCTCGGCTATCCCTGCGTGGAAGAGACCGGGAACCCCGTGTACCGGCTGTTCCTGCGCGCCCCTGGCGCGTCCGCCGGCTAACCGCCCCGAGCGCGCGGCGAGAGCACGGGCGCCGTGCCGGGCGGGACGGTGGGCGCGTTGGAGGCCGCAGGCGTGGGCTCGCTGGCTGGCGCGGCGAGGGACGGAGCGGCCGGTGCTTCAGCCGGCGGGGCGAAGACTGGAGCGGCCGGCGCGGAGAACGCCGGGGCCGCGGGCGCGGACCCGGTCGCGGTCGTGCCGGCCTGCACGGACTCCATCTTCAGCGCCGGCACTTGCAGCACCACCAGCGGTTCGTTGCGCCCCGGCGCGCCCAGCTCGGCCTCGCGGCCGTGGACGGCCTGCAGCACGATGCCTTCTTCCAGCGTGGCGCCGACGCGATAGGACCGCGCCGGCTTGCCGTCGACGGAGATCACGGCCGCACCGCGGCCCGAGTGCGCGCCGGCCGCGACGCCTAGCAGCTGGAAGCGGCTGGCGAGGCTGGGCGCCGTCATCGGCGCGCCGGTGGCGGCCGGTGTGCCGCCGAGCAAGCGCGCGAGCGCGGCCGGGTCCACCGCCGCGACCTGGCGCGCGGGCGACGGCGGCACCGTGACGGCGTAAGGGTTGCCGCTGAGCTTGAGACCCCACGCCACGGCGCTGGCCCCGGCGAGCGCCCAGAGCGCGAAGCTCGCGCCACGCACGGTCCAGGCAGCCGGAATGGAAGTCAACATGGGGCGATTATCATGGAACCGATGCGATCGATCCCCTCCTCCCGCCGCCGAGCGCGCGGCTTCACGCTCATCGAACTGATGGTGGTGCTGGTCATCATCGGTGTGCTCGCGGCCCTCATCGTCCCCAACGTGCTGGAACGCGCGGAAGACGCGCGGGTCACCGCCGCCCGCACCGACGTCAACAACCTGATGCAGGCGCTCAAGCTGTACAAGCTCGACAACCAGCGCTACCCCACGAGCGAACAGGGCCTGCAGTCGCTGGTGACCAAGCCGACCGCCCCGCCCACCCCGCCCAACTGGAAACCTTACCTGGACAAGCTGCCCACGGATCCCTGGGGCCACCCCTATCAGTACCTCAACCCCGGCGTGAAGGGCGAGGTCGATGTGATGTCCTTCGGCGCCGACGGCCAGTCGGGTGGCGAGGGCAAGAATGCGGACATCGGCTCCTGGCAATAAGCGCCGCCGCGGCCTGCGCGCCGCCGGCTTCACGCTGATCGAGCTGCTGGTCGTGGTCGCGATCATCGCGATCGCCTCGGCCGGCGTGGCCTTCGCCCTGCGCGACGGCAGCAGCGCTTCGCTGGACCGCGAGGCGCAACGCCTGAGCGCGCTGCTCGAATCGGCGCGGGCCCGCTCGCGCCTGAGCGGGCAACCGGTGCGCTGGGTCGCCGACGAACACGGCTTCCATTTCGAAGGCCTGCCCCGCGAAGCGCTGCCGCACGAATGGCTGCAGGACGACACGCAGGTGGTCGGCGGGCGCGTGCTGGTGCTGGGCCCCGATCCCGTGATCGGGCCGCAGTCCGTGGTGCTGGCCAGCGCAGACCACCCCGACCACGCCGTGCGCGTCGCCACCGACGGCCTGCGTCCCTTCGCCGTCAGCACGGAGCAGCCATGAGCCCGCCGGGCCGTCCCAAGGGCGAATACCGCAGTGCGCAGCACGAAGGTACTGCAATGAGACCGGTGCGCACTCCCCGCCGGCGCAGCCGCGGCTTCACCCTCGTGGAGGTGCTGGTCGCCCTGGGCATCGTCGCGATCGCGCTCGTTGCCGGCCTCAAGGCGAGTGCCGCGCTCACCAGCAACGCGCAGCGGCAGTCGGACGTGCTGCTCGCCCACATGTGCGCGGAAAACGAACTGGTGCGCATCAAGCTCTCGCGGCAGCTGCCTTCCGTGGGCGACAGCGACCAGGCCTGCGAGGAGGCCGGACAGGCGTTCCTCGTGCGCCTGAAGGTCTCGCCGACGCCGAACCCCAACTTCCGCCGCGTCGACGCGCAGGTCTTCGCAGGCCCTTATTCCGTCCTGCGTCTGTCCACGGTGATGGGGCGCTACTGATGATGCGGCGCGCACGCGGCTTCACGCTGGTCGAACTGCTGGTCGCCCTGTTCGTCCTGGCCTTGCTCGCGGCTCTCAGCTGGCGCGGGCTGGACGGCATGATGAAGGCGCGCCAGCAGACCGAAGCCCACTCCGACCAGGTGCTGGCCTTGCAGACGGGGCTGGCTCAATGGACCGCCGACCTCGATGCGATCACCACGTTTCCGCCCACACCCGGGCTGCAGTGGAACGGCCGCGTGCTGCGCCTGACCCGCCACAGCAGCATGGCTGCGGGCGACGGCATTCGCGTCGTCGGCTGGGCGCTGCGCGACGGGCAGTGGCGCCGCTGGGAATCCAACCCGATCACCACCCGCGGCGAGCTGGATGGCGCGTGGGCCGAGGCCGACCGATGGGCGCAGGCCCCGAGCGACGCGATGCGCCAGCACGAAGTGGCGATCACGCCGCTGGCGGACTGGCAGGTCTTCTACTTCCGCGAGAACGCCTGGACCAATCCGCAGTCGACCGATGCGGGCAGCTCCGGTGCACTCGCCGGCACCGGCATGGACAGCAGCACCACGGCGGCGGTCGTGTCGAAGACGACTGCCGCCACGCCATCGGCCGGCACCCTGCCCGACGGCGTTCGCCTGATCCTGCAGATCCCGCCGGGACAGGCCTTGTCGGGACAACTGCTGCGCGACTGGATGCGCCCGACGCTCACGCCATGAAGCTGCATCGACGCCAAGCCGGGGCCGCGCTGCTCGTGGCCATGCTCACGGTCACGCTGGTGGCGAGCTTCGCCGCAGCCGCGCTGTGGCGCCAGTGGCGCAGCGTGGAAATCGAGACCGCGGACCGCAGCCGCGTGCAGGCGGGCTGGATCCTCACCGGCGCGCTCGACTGGGCCCGGCTGATCCTGCGCGAGGACTTCAACTCGGACCGCACCGACTACCTGTCGGAGCCCTGGGCGGTGCCGCTGAAGGAAGCACGCCTGTCCACCTTCCTCGCCGCCGACCAGAACAACACGATGGACGCGGCGGCCAGCGACGCGGATGACGTGTTCCTGTCGGGCGAAATCACCGACCAGCAGGCCAAGCTCAACCTCGCGTGCCTGGTCCAGGCCGGCTCGATCAACCAGGCCTGGATGCTGACCTTCGGCCGGCTGTTCGACGTGCTCGGGCTGCCGCAGACGGAGCTCGCGAAGCTGGCCGAGAACCTGCGCTTTGCCGCCGACATCAGCGTCGACAACCGCAACGCCTCGCTCGCGCCCTTGATGCCGCAGCGCATCGAGCAGCTCGCCTGGCTGGGCGTGCCCAAGGACGTGATCGTGGCGCTTGCGCCCTACGTGACCATCCTGCCTTCGGCCTCCACGCGGGTGAACCTGAACACCGCGCCGGCCGAAGTGATCTACGCGGTGGGCCGCGACCTCAGCCTGGCCGATGCGAAGACGCTGGTGACCGCGCGCGAGCAGCAACACTTCCGCGCGATCACCGACCCGGCGAAGATCGTGCAGGCCGCCAGGTTCGACGCCACCGGGGCGTCGGTCGACACGAACTACTTCGAGGTGCGCGGCCGGCTGCGCATGGATGGCGACGTCGTGGTCGAGGAGCGCTCGCTGGTCCAGCGCAACGGCCGCTCCGTGCTCACCCTGCAGCGCGAGCGCACGGCCTTCCAGGGCCTGCCTGCCGCTGCGAACACGAATCCCCCTTGATCGCCGCCCGCCCACCGCAACGCCCACCCGCACCTACAATCCGCCGCAGTCCATGAGTACGCTTGTCGTTTCACTGCCTGCTGGCCCGGTCACCGGTGCGACCGAATGGGGTTTCGCCCTGACCGAGGACGGCCGCACGCCGGCCGACCACGGTCGCGCTCCCGCCGCCCTGCTGCCCGTCCCGCGCGGCGCGGGCGCGGAGATCGTGGCCTTGCTGCCGGTGGAGGCCGTGTCCTGGCATCGCGTCGAGCTGCCCAAGGGCCTGGCGCCCGGCACGCCGCGACTGCGCGCCGCCCTCGAAGGCCTGCTGGAAGAGCAGTTGCTGGACGACCCTGATGCCGTGCATCTCGCGCTGGAGCCCGGCGCGCGCGGCGGCGCGCCGGCCTGGGTCGCGGCTTGCGACCGTGCGTGGTTGCGCCAGGCCCTGCAAGCACTGGAAGGCGCGGGCCGCACGGTGACGCGCATCGTGCCCGAGTTCGCACCGGAAGGTCCGCTGGCCTTCTCCGCCATCGGCGAACCGGAGCACGCCACGCTCGTGGCCAGCAGCGACGAAGGCGTGCTCGCCCTGCCCCTGGCCGCGAGCGCCCTGTCCTTGCTGCCCGCCGCGCCCGAAGACACGCCGCGCTTCACGGAGCCGGCCGTGGCGGCGCTTGCGGAACAAGTGATCCCGCGTCCGTGGACCCTGCAGCAGGCAGCGCAGCGCTGGGTGCTGTCCGCGCGCACCCGCTGGGACCTGGCGCAATTCGATTTCGCCAGCTCGTCGCGCGCCCGGGCGATGAAGAAGCTCGCCACCGGCTGGACCGAAGTGCTGCGCAGCCCGGCCTGGCGGCCGGCGCGCTGGGGCGCCGTGCTGCTGGTGCTGGTCAATGTCGTGGGCGTGAACGCACTCGCGTGGAAGGAGCGCGCGAGCCTCGACAGCCAGCGCGAGACGGTGAGCCGGACGCTGCGTGACACCTTCCCGCAGGTGCGCGTGGTCGTCGATGCGCCGGTGCAGATGGAACGCGAAGTCGCGACGCTGCGCCAGCAGACGGGGGCGGCCTCCCCGCGCGACCTCGATGCGTTGCTGGGCGCGCTCGCCGTCGCCGTGCCGCCGGGCCGCGCACCCACCGGGCTGGAATACAGCAGCGGGCAATTACGCGCCTCCGGCCTGTCCTTGACGGCCGACGAACTGCGCAACGTCTCCACGCAGTTGCACGCACTTGGCTACAGCGCGAGCGCCGACGGGCCCGTGCTGCTGGTGGCCGCGGAGGACGCGCGATGAACCGGCAGGCCGCCTTCGCGTGGTGGAACGGCCTCGCGCCGCGCGAGCGGGCGCTCGTGGCGGGCGCCACCGGGCTCGTGCTGCTCGCGCTGCTCTGGTGGGTTGCGCTGGGCCCGGCGATCTCCACCCTGCGTGCCGCAGACGCGCAGCACCGGGCGCTGGACGCACAGGTCGCGCACATGCAGCGCCTGCAGGCGCAGGCCAAGGCCATGCAGTCGCTGCCTCGCCAGAACCCGGACGAGGCCATGCGGCAACTGGAAGCGGCGGTTCGCCAGCAGCTCGGCGCGAATGCGCGCTACAGCAACGTCGGCGACCGCGTGACCGTCACGCTGGCCAACGTGCCGGCCGGTGCGCTGGCGCAGTGGCTCGCACAGGTGCGCACCAACGCGCGCGCGATTCCCGGCGAAGCCCACCTCACGCGCAACGCGGGAGGCGGCTGGGACGGCAGCGTCGTGCTCGCGCTGCCCGCACGCTGATCCGCGCGGTGGTGGCCCGCGTCCCGCGCCTCTCCCGCCGCACCGCCCGTGCAGGCCCCTGGGCCTGGTCCGCGGCCGGCGCCGCGCTGGGCATCCTGTTCGCGCTGATCGTGTTCGCGCCGGCGCGCTGGCTTGCCGGTGGCATCGCGCAGCTCACGCACGGCGAAGTGCTGCTGGCCGACCCGCGCGGCACGGTCTGGGGCGGCTCGGGCCGCCTCGTGCTCAGCGGTGGCCGCGGCAGCACGGATGCGGCCGCACTGCCCGGACCCATCTCCTGGTCCATGCGGCCCCGGTGGGACGGCGTCGCGGCGCGCGTGCAGGCGGACTGCTGCACGACCCAGCCCCTGTCGGTGCGCGCGCAGTGGCGGCTGGCCGGCTTGCGCGTGCAGGTCGGCGACGGCGCATCGCACTGGCCCGCCGCTGTCCTTTCGGGCCTCGGCACGCCCTGGAACACATTGCAACTGGACGGTGAAGTCGCCCTCTCCACGCGAGGCCTTTCAGTAGAATGGGTCGAAGGCCGGCCCCGCATCGAAGGGCGCGCCGAGTTGGTGGCGCAACGCGTCGCGTCCCGCCTGTCTACCCTGAGACCCATGGGCAGTTATCGCATCACCTTGCAAGGCGGCACGCAGGCAAGCCTGCGGCTGGAAACGCTGGAGGGCAGCCTCCGGCTGGCGGGCTCCGGCGAGTGGGTCGGCGGACGCCTGCGCTTCCAGGGGGAAGCGACGGCCGTGCCGGGCAGCGAAGCCGCCCTGGCCAATCTCCTGAACATCATCGGTCGCCGCAGCGGCGACCGCTCGCTCATCTCCATCGGCTGAGACCGGGACCCCTAGCGCATGAATTACCGTTTCGCCGCCGCCTCGCTCGCCCTCGCCGTGCTCCTGGGCACGGTGCCGGTGCTCACGCAGGCGCAGCGCGCCAGCGAGCCGATCACGCTCAATTTCGTGAACGCCGACATCGATGCCGTGGCCCGCACCATGGCCGCGATCACCGGCCGCAACATCGTCGTCGACCCGCGCGTCAAGGGCACCATCACGCTGTCGACCGACCGGCCCGTGCCGCCGGCCACCGCGTTCAACCAGTTCGTGGCCACGTTGCGCCTGTCCGGGTTCGCCGTCGTCGATGCCGGCGGCCTGCTGAAGGTCGTGCCCGAGGCCGAAGCCAAGCTGCAAAGCGGCGCTGTCTCCGTCGACAGCACCATGGCCGGCGGCAACCAGATCGTCACGCAGATCTTCCGCCTGAACTTCGAGCACGCGGCCAACCTCGTGCCTATCCTGCGGCCGCTGATCAGCCCGAACAACACCATCAACGTGAACCCGGGCAACAACTCCCTGGTGATCACCGACTACGCCGACAACCTGCGGCGCATCGCCCGCATCATCGCCGCGCTCGACGTGGCGAACGCCACCGACGTCCAGGTGATCAACCTGCAGCACGCGGTAGCCATGGACCTCGCGCCTATCGTGCAGCGGCTGGTCGACGCGTCCGGCCCCGGCGGGACGCCCGGCGCGCCGGGGCAGGCCGGCGCCGGCCAGACGGACACCGCGTTCCGCACGACCGTGATCGCGGAGCCCCGCAGCAATTCGCTGCTGGTGCGCGCCGCCAATCCGGCGCGCCTGAACCTGGTGCGCTCCATCGTCGAACGCCTGGACATCGCCGAGATGGGCGAGGCTGCGGGCAACGTGCACGTGGTGTACCTGCGCAATGCCGACGCGACCAAGCTCGCCATCGTGCTGCGCGCGGCGCTCACCAGCCTGAGCTCGAATCCCGCCAATGCCGGGGCCACCGTGGCGGGCGGCAGTCCGGCCGCGGGCACGCCGCAGGTGACCAGCAACATCAGCAGCGCCGGCAGCACGGGGATGAGCAGTGCCGCCAACGTGCCCGTCGCGCCTTCGGCCCAGCCCACCACCGGCGGCCAGATCCAGGCCGATCCCGCCACCAACTCCCTGATCATCACCGCGGCCGAACCGCAGTACCGGCAGCTGCGCGCCGTGATCGACC
Source organism: Ramlibacter ginsenosidimutans (assembly GCF_016654015.1). Lineage (GTDB taxonomy): Bacteria > Pseudomonadota > Gammaproteobacteria > Burkholderiales > Burkholderiaceae_C > Ramlibacter > Ramlibacter ginsenosidimutans. The sequence goes on from NZ_JAEPWM010000001.1 coordinate 883,652, forward strand.
AGCTCGACGGCCGCCGCGCCCAGGTGCTGGTGGAAAGCCTGATCGTGGAAGTGAACCAGGACAAGGCCGCCGAATTCGGCGTGCAGTGGCAGACGCTCCTGAACAGCGTCACCGACCCGCTGGTCGGCGTGCTGGGCTCGAACTTCACCATAGGCGGGACCAACATCATCGGCCTGGCCACCGGCGCGACCAACACCACCAATCCCGTGACGCCGTCCCCGGGCCTGAACTTCGGCCTGGTGCGCAACATCAACGGCAAGCACGTGCTGAGCGCGCTGGCGCGCTTCTTCGACAGCACCGGCGACGGCAACGTGCTGTCGACGCCGACGCTGCTCACGCTGGACAACGAGGAAGCCAAGATCGTCATCGGCCAGAACGTGCCCTTCATCACGGGCCAGTTCACCAACACGGGCACCTCCAACAGCTCGGTGAACCCGTTCCAGACCATCGAGCGCAAGGACGTGGGCATCACGCTGCGGGTGAAGCCGCAGATCAACGACAACGGCACGGTGCGCCTGACCATCTACCAGGAAGCGTCCTCCGTCCAGGCCGGCACCGAGAACAACCTGAACGGCCCGACGACGAACACGCGCGTGATCGAGTCCAACGTGCTGGTGAACGACGGCGCCGTGGTGGTGCTGGGCGGCCTGCTGCAGGACCAGTACTCGGGCAACCAGCAGAAGGTGCCCGGCCTCGGCGACCTGCCGGGACTCGGCGCGCTGTTCAAGACCGAGACCCGCTCGCGCAACAAGACCAACCTGATGGTGTTCCTGCGGCCGGTGATCGTGCGCGACACGACCGACAGCGACGCCCTTTCGATCGACCGCTACAACCTGATGCGGGCCAAGCAGCAGAACACGCAGCCGGCGCCCAGCGCCTTGCTGAACTACGTCGATACCGCGCCGATCGCTCCGGAGATCGCCGCACCGCCGCCCGGCAATCCCAAGTTCAACTCGCCCTTCATCCCGGCGCCCGCGACCACGGCGCCGAGCGTGCGCTAGCCGCGATGCGCTACCCATTGCCTTACGCGTTCGCGCGGACGCAGCAACTGCTGCTGGAGGACGATGGCGAGCAGCTGGTGCTCTGGCATGCCGGCGCACCCGCCGCGGCCTGGAGCGAAGTGCTGCGCAAGTACCCGGTGCGCAGCCTGCAGCAACTGGACGCCCCGGCGCTGGCGCAGCGCATCTCCGCCGCCTACGCACAGGGCGAGTCGAGCGCAGCCACGGTGGTCAGCGAAGTGCAGAACGACGCCGACCTCACGCGCATGATGCAGGAACTGCCCGCGGTGGAAGACCTGCTGGAGGCGAGCGACGACGCCCCCATCATCCGCATGCTCAATGCGCTGCTCACGCAGGCGGCGCGCGACGGAGCCAGCGACATCCACATCGAGCCCTACGAGCGGCACTCCAGCGTGCGCTTCCGCGTGGACGGCGCGCTGCGCGAGGTGGTGCAACCCAACCGCGCGCTGCATGCCGCGCTCATCTCGCGCCTGAAGATCATGGCGGAGCTGGACATCTCCGAGAAGCGCCTGCCGCAGGACGGCCGCATCTCGTTGCGCATCGGCACGCGCGCGGTGGACGTGCGCGTGTCCACCCTGCCCAGCGCGCACGGCGAGCGGGCCGTGCTGCGCCTGCTGGACAAGAGCGAGAGCCGCATCAGCCTGGAGTCCGTGGGCATGACCGGCACGACGCTGGAGCGCTTCCTCACGCTGATCGGCCAGCCGCACGGGATCATCCTGGTGACGGGCCCGACCGGCTCGGGCAAGACCACCACCTTGTATGCGGCGCTCAGCCGGCTCGATGCCGGGACCAGCAACATCATGACGGTGGAGGACCCGATCGAGTACGAGCTGCCCGGCATCGGGCAGACGCAGGTCAACCCCAAGATCGACCTCGACTTCGCCAAGGCCCTGCGGGCGATCCTGCGCCAGGACCCCGACGTGATCATGATCGGCGAGATCCGCGACTACGAGACCGCGCAGATCGCCATCCAGGCCTCGCTCACCGGCCACCTCGTGCTCGCGACGCTGCACACCAACGACGCCGCGAGCGCGGTCACGCGCCTCACCGACATGGGCGTCGAGCCTTTCCTGCTCAGCTCCTCGGTGCTCGGCGTGCTGGCCCAGCGCCTCGTGCGCAAGCTGTGCGCGTACTGCAAGGAAGAAGGCCAGGGTGTGGCGCGCGGCTGCGAACACTGCGGCTACACGGGCTACCAGGGCCGCACCGGCATCTTCGAGCTGATGCTGGCCGACGAACGCATCCGCGGCCTGATCCACAACCGCGCCTCCGAGGCCGAGATCCGCGAAGCGGCTCTCGCGCACGGCATGCGCCTGATGCGCGACGACGGCGACCGGCTGGTGCGCGAAGGCATCACCTCCCGCGAGGAAGTGCTGCGCGTCACGCGCGACTAGGCGCGGGGCGTCTTCGGTCGCTTGCCGGACAGGCCGCCCGATCGCTGGGGTTCGCTTTGCTCACCGCCAGCCTACGAAATCCGGTCAGCGGGGTGGAGGCCGGGCGCGCAGGCTGGCGGTGAGCCGCAGGCGAACCCCAGCGGCATCCAGAACGAATGGAAACGCTCTCGGGCCGCCGCCCCGGAACTCTGGCGCCGCGTTCGCATCAGCCATCCAGTCAGTAGCGCGGTTTCCGCGTGCGCGGGACTGCCGGCTCCATGAGCTGACTGAGCTATTGCGCGGACTGGAACTTGGGACTGACAGTGGGGGACCTAGGCCCTGCTTCCCATTCACCTAATTGCCTACTCGACTGTAGTGGCCCAATACGACGGTCGAGCAGGAGAACAATCATCGGGATGCCGTCTCAAACGGGGCGGCCAGCGTTAGCGAACATGAAGTGCATCGACGAAGGAAGACACAGCGAGGCGTCCCGCGTGGTGAGCCGGCGCCTGCTGTGGTCGCACTACGGAAGGCCGACCGCCTGGTTGCTCCTCCTCGTGGGCGCGTGCACGCTCGTCGTCATCAAGTCGGCTGAAGTGCGCCAGGAGTTCTCGTGTGGCGAGGCGCGCGACGCGCACGCCGTTCCGGCGCCGCATCGCGACGTCGGTCCGGAAGAATTCCAGCGGCGCGCGGGCGATCTTCCGCGCAGAAGCTGCTAACGGGTCGCGCCTAAACGCGCTCCAGCGCCCGCTCCGGCTCGTGCCGCGGCTCGGGCTCCCGCACCGGCGCCTGCGGTCCGCGCTCCTCCTCGATCGGCGGCACCTGGGGCGCTTGCGGCGACTGTGGCTGTTGCTGCTGTTGCTGCATGCGCGGGGCGCGCGCCTGGGCTTGCTGCTGTTGCTGCGCCTGCAGCCGGGCGCTCGCCGCCAGCGGCCGGAACTTCGCCTTGAACATCACCATGGCGCGCTCCTTCAATCCGGTTGCTGGACGAAGTCGGTGTGGCCGCCCACGCCCGGCTGCGGATGCTCGTTCGTGCCGGACTGGTTCGGCACCAGTTCGCGCGGGTCGTCGTCCGCCTTCGGCTTGGGTTGGGGAATGGTCCCGCGCTCCGGCTGGGGATGTGCGAGCCCGTGGTCGATGGGGGTGCGGTCTTCAGGCATGGCAGCGATCCTTCCTTGCCTGAATGGTGCGCCGGGGCCCTGGCGCGAGCGCTAGGCGCGCAGCCCCGCCGGGCCTAGTCCGGCCTCGCGGGCCGCTGTCAGCTCCTGACTACAGCCGCTCAGCAGTCGAGAAGATCGGCCAGGTGCAGCAAGTCGCGGCTGTGCAGGTCGTTGCCAGCTTGCGGCGCAACGTCCTTCGGATGCGCGGGGCCGAACTCCAGCGGACGTACCACGTACGCGGTGCGCAGCCCGCAGGCACGCGCGGCGGCGAGGTCATCGTGGTGGGCGGCGACCAGCATCACGCGATCGGGCGGCACGTCGAACACGCGCGCGACACCCAGGTAGGTCGCGGGATCGGGCTTGTAGGCCCGGAACACTTCCGCCGACAGCACGCAATCCCAGGGCAGTCCGGCCCGCTTCGCCATGCGCGTGAGCAGGCCCAGGTTGCCGTTCGAGAGCGTGCACAGGAGGTACTTGCGTTTCAGCCGCTGCAGGCCGGCGACGGCGTCGGGCCACGGATCGAGCCGGTGCCAGACGCGATTGAGCTCGCGCCGCTCCTCCTCGCCCAGCCGCTCCAGGCCGAACTGCGGCAGGATCGCGTCGAGGATCATGCGGTGCAGGTCGTCGATGAGGGTCCAGCCCAGTTCGCCGGACATCACGCGCACCATCGCCGGCTTGTAGCCCGCGCGCCAGGCGAGCGCGAAGGCGTCGCCGTCCACCTGCGGGTAGCGGCGTCCCAGCTCCCGCACGATGCTGCCGTGCCAGTCGACCACGGTGCCGAAGATATCGAAGGCCAGCACCTCCACCGCGGGAACAATTGGGGCCTGCGCGTCGTTCATGCATTGAGTGTAGGCTGGGCACGCGCGCCCGGCGCGCAGGGGGTCGGATGAACGCAAGCGCGGAAACCAGGGCACGCTGGCTCTTTGCCGGCGTCCTGCTGCTGGTCGCCCTGGGGCTGGCCGGCTGGCTCGTGGCCGACAGGGTTCGCTATCGCACCTACGAGCTGCGCACGACGGACGCGGTGTCCGGGCTCATTCCGGGTGCACCGGTGGAATTCCACGGCGTCGAAGTGGGGAAGGTCCGTTCGGTGGAGCTGCTGCAACCGCGGCTCGTGCGCGTGCTGGTGCAGGTGGGCCGCAACGTGCCGGTGTCCTCGGCGACGGTTGCGACCATCACCGGCCGCGGACTGGCGACGCGCGGCTTCACCGGCTACGTGGTCGTGAGCCTCGAAGACAGCGGCAGCGCGGGGCAGCCGCTCGCGCGCGCACCGGACAGCGACTATCCCCTGCTCGCGTCGGCGCCTGCCAGCAACGTGAACCTGGACACCACGATGCACGCCCTGAACGAGACGGTGCAGTCGGTCACCGGGCTGCTGCAGTCCACCCTGGACCCGCCCACCGTCGCGGCCATGAAGGAATCGCTGGCCAGCCTGGAGAAGGTGACCCGGACGCTGTCGGCCAACAACGACCGGCTGCAAGCCATCATCGCCAACACCGAGCGCGCGAGCCAGCAGGTGCAGCCGCTGCTGCAGTCGAGCAACGAGGCAGCGCGCACGCTCCAGGGCGAGCTGCTGCCGCGGCTGCAGGACAGCGTGGTGCGCATCGACCGGCTCGCCGCCAGCAGCGAGCAGGCGAGCATGCGCATCGAGCCGCTGCTGCTCGCCAGCCAGGACACCGTCCGGGTGCTGCAGACGCAGATCCTGCCGCAGGCGCAGCACACGCTCACGCGCCTGGACCAGCTCTCGACGTCGCTGGGAGAGACCGCCGGTCGCGTGCGCCGCAATCCCGCGCTGCTGGTGCGCGGCGGCGCGCCCGAAGCGCCGGGGCCGGGCGAAAGCCCATGAGCCCGCCGGGCCGCCCCAAGGGCGAATACCGTAGTGCGCAGCACGAAGGTATCCAGTGACGGCGCGCTGGCCGCATGCACTCGCCCTCCTCTGCCTGCTGCTGGCCGGCTGCGCCATCCCGCCGGCGGAGCCCCTGCGCACCAATGCGCTGCTGGACCAGGTGCCCGCCGACGTGCCGCATCGCACGCGCTCGGGCCGCACCCTGATCGTCTTCCCCGCGGAGGCGCGCGCTGCGCTCGACACCCAGCAGATGGCGTACACGCGGGCGCCGCACGAGCTCGCCTACTTCGCGCGCAACCAGTGGGCCGAGACGCCGCCGCAGATGCTGGCGCCGCTGCTGGTGCGCACCATGGAAGCGACCGGCGCCTTCACGGCCGTCGTCGCGCCGCCGCACGCCACCGAGGCGGCGATCGGGGTGCGCACGGAGATCCTCGACCTGGTGCAGGACTTCGCTCCGCAACCGCCCGTGCTGCGCCTGGCCCTGCGCGTGCGCGTCGAGGACGAGGCGACGGGGCGCGTGCTCGGCACGCGTGAGATCGCCGTGCAGGAAGCGATGCGCGAGGCCACGCCCGCAGCCGGCGTGCAGGCGGCGAACACGGCGATGGCGCAAGCCTTGCGCGAGCTCGCAGCGTTCGTGCTCGCGCAGCTGCCCTGAGGGTACTCACGGCACTCAGGGCACTCAGGGCACTCAGGGCACTCAGGGCACTCAGGGCAGCATGCGCTGCAGCGTGTCGTCGCGCAGGCCGAAGTGGTGGCGCAAGGCCGCCGCCGCGTGGAGCACCAGGAACAACAGCAGCAGCCACGCCAGCCAGCGGTGCACTTCGATGAGCACCTGGAACAGCCACTCGTTCAGGCCGATCAGGTCCGGCATGTTGAAGAACGAGAAGAAGGGCACCGGGTAGCCGCCCGCGGAGGACATCAGCCAGCCCGTCACCGGCAGCGCGAACATCAGCGCGTAGAACATCAGGTGCACGAAGCGGGCGGCCACCTGCTGCCAGTCCGGCAAGCCGTCCACCAGCCGCGGCAGCGCACTGCGCAGCCGCCACGCGAACCGCAACAGCAGCAACAGCAGCGCGAGCATGCCCAGGGCCTTGTGCACCAGGATCAGCGTGATCTTCTCGGTGTCGAAGCCGGCATCCGGCAAGCTCACCATGTAGAAGCCCAGGGCGAGCAGGCCCACGATCAGTGCCCCCATCGCCCAATGCAGGACGATGGCGACCATCCCGTAGCGCTGTTCGGAATTGGACCAGGGCTTCATGGCCGGCATGCGTTCGGCACAGTGTAGGCGCCGCGCGCGCAAGGCGCTCGCGACCCTTGCCGCAACCGGCTACAGTGCCGGGTCCACCGCCTCCACCCACATGATGCCGCCGCTGACGAAAAGCCTCCTCATCGCCAACGTGGTGGTGTTCCTGCTGCAGCAGGCACTCGGCGACTCGTTCACTGCGTTGCTGGCCCTCTGGCCGCTGGGCAGCGGCGAGTTCATGCCCTGGCAGCTGGTGACCTATGCCTTCGCGCACGCCAGCCTCACGCACATCGGGTTCAACATGTACGGGCTCTGGATGTTCGGCTCCGAGCTCGAGCGCGTGTGGGGCCCGCGCCGGCTCGCGGTGTTCTATTTCGCGAGCGTGCTCACTGCCGCCATCGCGCAGCTCGCTGTCTCCGCGCTCCTGGGCAGCGACGCGCCGACGCTCGGCGCTTCCGGCGGCCTGTTCGGCCTGCTGGTCGGCTTCGCGATGCTGTTCCCGCAACGGCGCATCGTGCTGCTGATCCCGCCGATCCCGATGCCGGCCTGGGTCTTCGTCACGCTGTACGGCGCGATCGAGCTCACGCTGGGCGTCACCGGCACCCAGGCGGGCGTGGCCCACTTCGCGCACCTGGGCGGGCTGCTGGGCGGCTGGCTGGTCATTCGCTACTGGCGCGGACAGCCGCCGTTCGGCAGCGGCCGCTGAGGCGCGGGCTTCCGCCGCGCTTGACTCAGGTCAAACGCGGGCGGCGCACGCTCCACAGAATCCTTCCCACCCCTTCGAAGGATTCATGCATGTTGTGGCAAGCCCTCGCGTCGGTGCGGGACTTCGCGCGCCTCTACGAGATCGCGTCGGTCCTGGTGCGCTATGGCTTCGGCGACATGGTGCGGCGCCTGGGCCTCGCGGACTTGCTGGAGCGGGCCGGCCGCGCGCTGCACTGGGACGATGCCGACGAGTACGCGCACCTGTCGCCGCCCGCGCGCGTGCGCCGCGCGCTGGAGGAGCTGGGTCCCACCTTCGTGAAGCTCGGCCAGGTGCTCGCCACGCGCGTCGACCTGTTCGAGCCGGAGTGGATCGCCGAATTCAGCCGGCTGCAGGACGAAGCGCGGCCCGTGCCCTGGGACGCGATGCGCGCGCAACTGGAAGAGGATCTCGGCGGCGCGCCCGAGGAGGTGTTCGCCGAGTTCGATCACGAGCCGGTCGCTGCGGCCTCGCTCGCCCAGGTGTACCGGGCGCGGCTGCCGGACGGCCGTGCGGTGGTGGTGAAGGTGCGCCGGCCGGGCATCCGCCCGGTGATCGAGGCGGACCTCCGCCTGCTGCTGCGGCTGGCCGACCTGCTGGAAAACGAAAGCCCCGCGCTGCGGGCGCTGCAGCCGAGGCAGATCGTGCGCGAGTTCACGCAGTCGCTGCAGCGGGAGCTCGACTTCGCGACCGAGGCGCGCAACGCGAAGCGCATGGCGCGCAATTTCGCCGGCTACACCGATGACGATGCGCCCCGGCCTGCAGACCTTCCGCCGGCCGGGGCTGCCAGCCTGCCCGTGATCGTCATCCCGGAGATGGTCTGGGAATGCGAGCGCGCGTGCGTGCAGGAGCAGATCGAGGGCATCCCCGGCAGCAAGCTCGCGCAAGTGGATGCGGCCGGACTCGATCGCGCGCTGCTGGCGCGGCGCGGCGCGCGCGCCGTCCTGAAGATGATCCTGCATGACGGCTTCTTCCACGCGGACCCGCACCCGGGCAACGTGTTCTACCTGCCCGGCAACCGCATCGCCTTCATCGACTTCGGCATGGTGGGGCGCCTCACCGAGCAGCGCCGCGAGCAGTTGCTGTCCCTGCTGCTGGGACTGGTGAAGCAGCAGCCGACGGCCGTCGCCGACGTGCTCACCGAATGGGCCGGCGACGGCGTCGTCGACATGGACCACCTGCTTGGCGAGGTGGAGGTGTTCGCGGACCAGTACCGCGGCATTCCACTCGGCCAGCTGCGGCTCGGCGCGATGCTGGACGAAGGCATCGGCATCCTGCGCCAGCATCACCTGCGCCTGCCCGCGGACCTGAGCCTGCTGGTCAAGGCCTTCATCACGCTGGAAGGCATGGGCCGCGAGCTCGATCCCGCCTTCGAGATGGCCGCACAGGCGCTGCCCATCCTGGAGCGCGCCATGCGCGAGCGCTACGCGCCGCGGCGCGTGCTGGAACGCAGCTGGCGCTCGCTGGCGGCAATGACCTCGCTGCTCTCGGGCCTCCCGCAGGACCTGTCGCGGCTGCTGCGCGCGGCGCGGCGCGGCCGGCTGGAGGTCCACATCGAGGTGCTGCACCTCAAGGAGTTCGGCAACCAGCTCGATCGCGCCGCCAGCCGGCTGGTGATCGGCATCGTGGTGGCGGCGCTGATCGTCGGCTCGTCGATCGTCATGACCGTGCCCGGCGGACCGAGCCTGCTGGGCCTGCCGGTGTTCGGCCTCCTGGGCTTCGTGGGCGCGGTGGCCGGCAGCGTCTGGCTCATGTTCTCCATGGGTTCGCGCAAGCGCTCCGGACGCGACTTCGAGGATTAGCGCGCGCCCCCGGCGCCCCGGGGCGCTTGATGCACGTCAACGCCCTGCCGACCCCAGCGGCTATCGTCAATCAACTCCCTTCACGAGAGGCCCGCCATGAAGCCGCACTGGATCCTGATCGCCAACTCCGCCCGCGCTCGCCTGCTCCAGCAGGAGCACCCGGCGCAGGCGCCGTCCCTGCTGAAGACCTTCGAGCACCCGGCAAGCCGGTTGCGCAGCAGCGAGCTGGGCGACGACGAGGCCGGGCGCGAACGCAGCGACCGCGGACCCCGGGCGACGGTGTTCGAGCCGCGCCTCGATCCCCATCGCAAGGAGCACCTGCACTTCGCCCGCGAACTGGCTGCGGCGCTGGAGGACGGGGCGGTGCGCGGCGAGTGCGCGTCGATCTCGGTGTTCGCCGCCAGCCCCTTCCTCGGCGAGCTGAAGCAGGAGTTCGGCGCCGAGACGCAGCGCCTGCTCGAGTCCACGCACGATGTCGACCTGACGCACGTCGAGACCCCGAACCTCGATAGACGCCTGCGCGAGCAGGGTTGAACGCGCTGCCGGCTCCCTCCGAGCTGCCACCCGAGTGGTGGCGCCTGCCCGCGGAGGCACTGTGCTCCGCGTTGCGGACGTCGCCGCAAGGCCTGGGCGAGGACGACGCCCACGCTCGCCTCGAAGCGCATGGGCCCAACCGCCTGCAAGGCGCCGCGCCACGCCGGCTGCTGGTCGAGATCGCACGCCGCCTGGGCAGCCCGCTGGTGCTGGTGCTGATCGTGGCCGGCGCGGCCTCGCTCGCCACGGGCGAAGGCATGAGCGCCTGGATCATCGGCAGCATCGTGGTCCTCAGCATCGTGATCGACCGCATCCAGGAGCAACGGGCGGAATCGGCGGCGGCGCGGCTCGCATCGCAGGTGGCGTTGACGGCGCGCGTGCTGCGCGACGGGCAGGAGCGGTCGGTGCCGGTCGAACGGATCGTTCCCGGCGACATCGTGCGGCTCGCCGCCGGGGCGCAGGTGCCGGCGGATGGCGTGCTGCTGCGCGCGTCGGACCTGTTCGTGCAGCAGGCGGCGCTCACGGGCGAGTCGTTCCCGGTCGAGAAGAAGCCCGCCGCCGGCGCGGCGGCCAGCATCGAAGACGCGCCGTGGGTGGTGTTCATGGGCAGCAGCGTCATCTCCGGCAACGCCGTGATGCTCGCGTGCCGCACCGGCCCGTCGGCCGAGATCGGACAGATCGCGCATCTCGTCGCAGCGGACCGGGGCGAGCTCGCCATGGAGCACGACCTGCGGCGCTTCGGCAACTTCATCCTGCGCGTGGCCGTGTTCCTCGTGCTGTTCGTCGTGGTGGTCGGCGGCTTCCTGCACCGGCCCTGGCTGGAGACGCTGCTGTTCGCGCTCGCGCTCGCCGTGGGCATCACGCCGGAGCTGTTGCCCATGGTGGTCACGGTGAGCCTCGCGCGCGGGGCGCAGCGGCTCGCGCGCGAACAGGTCATCGTCAAGCGCATGGCCGCGATCCACAACCTCGGCTCGATGGACGTGCTGTGCACGGACAAGACGGGCACGCTGACCGAGGCGCGGATCGCGCTGACGCGCCAGGTGGACGTGTCCGGCCAGGACAGCGCTGGCGTGCTGGAGAACGTGTTCCTGAACAGCCATTTCGAAAGCGGTCTGCGCACGCCGCTGGAGGATGCCGTGCTCGCGCACGGCGGCGTGGACGTTAGCGCTTGGCGCAAGCTCGACGAAGTGCCGTTCGACTTCGAACGGCGTCGCGTGTCCGTCCTGGTCGAGGGGCCCGCCGGCCGGCGACTGAGCGTCAAGGGCGCAGCGAGGGACGTGCTCGCGCTGTGCGAGCAGTTCGAGCAGGAGGGACGCGCGCAGCCGTGGACCCCACAGGTGCGCGCGCAGGCGCAGGCCACGCTGCAGCAACTGGAGTCCGGCGGCCTGCGGGTGCTGGGGGTCGCGTGGAAGCCGGTGCCCGACTCGGTGGTGAACGCAGGCATCGCCGACGAGGCGGGACTCGTGTTCTCCGGCTTCGCTGCCTTCGTCGATCCGCCCAAGGCGGATGCCGCTGCCGCCCTGCGCGACCTGCACGCGAAGGGCGTGCAGGTGAAGGTCGTCACCGGCGACAGCGAACTGGTGGCCCGCCACGTCTGGGAGGCCCTGGGGATGCCGGTCAAGGGCATCCTGCTGGGATCCGAGATCGCGACCATGGACGACCGCGCGCTTGCCTGGCGCGTGCAGCGGGCCAACCTGTTCTGCCGCGTGGACCCGGTGCAGAAGAACCGCATCATCCGGGCGTTGCGGGCGCGCGGCCATGTGGTCGGCTACCTGGGTGACGGCATCAACGATGCGCCCGCCTTGCACAGCGCGGACGTCGGCATCTCCGTGGACACCGCGGCCGATGCGGCCCGTGCGGCCGCCGACCTCATCCTGCTGCGGCCCAGCCTTGCGGTCCTGAGCGCGGCGGTGTCGGAAGGCCGGCGCACCTTCGCCAACACGCGCAAGTACATCCTGCTGGGCACCAGTTCCAGCTTCGGCAACATGGCGAGCATGGCGGCGGCGGCCGTCCTGCTGCCCTTCCTGCCGATGCTGCCGGTGCAGATCCTGCTGAACAACCTGCTGTACGACCTGGTGTCGACCACGCTGCCGCTCGATCGCGTCGAAGCGCGCGAGGTCGCGCGGCCGCAGCACTGGGACATGGAGCTGGTGCGACGCTTCATGCTCGTGATCGGCCCCGTCAGCTCGCTGTTCGACCTGCTCACGTTCTGGGTGCTGCTGCAAGGGCTTGCCGCGACGCCGGCGCAGTTCCAGTCCGGCTGGTTCATCGAGTCGCTGGCGACGCAGGTGCTGGCGGTGTTCGTGATCCGCACCCACGGACCGGCACTGGGCTCGCGGCCGCATCCCGCGCTGGCATGGACGGCGCTGGCCGTGCTCGCCTTCGCCGCCGTGCTGCCGCTCACGCCGCTGGGCGCCTGGTTCGGCCTGCTCGTCCTGCCCTGGGGCTTCTATGCGGCCATGGCCGGCATGACGGTCGCCTATCTCGTGCTGCTGGAGGCCGTCAAGCGCCGCTTCCACGCGCACGCGCAGCGCCGCCGCGCCACGACGGCGGTCCTGCGGCGCGCTTGACGCGCGTCAAGCCCCGGCGCGTGCCCGCGCCTACGCTGGAGGTATCGCCATTTGGAGGCCCCGCCATGAAAACGTCCCTGCGCCAGATCCTCGTGCATCTCGATGCCACAGCCCCTGCCGTGCCGCGCCTGACCGCCGCGCGCCGCATCGCGCAGCAGCAAGGCGCCAGCCTCGCCGCGCTGTACGCGGTGACGCCGATGCTGGTCCAGCTGCCGTACGCCCCCGAGGCGGGGCCCACGGTCGCGGCGGCGCTGCTCGCGATCGAGGAGGAGCGCCGCACCCGCGTGCTGAAGGCCTTCGACGCGGAGATGACCTTGCCCGGCCCGATGGCCACGTGGACCCAGACCGACGACCTGCCCACCGTGGGCGCCGTCGCGCAGCAGGCCTTCTACGCCGACCTGCTGGTGCTCGGGCAGCACGATCCCGCCGACGCGGCCGCGCACTGCGTGCCGCCGGACTTCGTCGAGAGCGTCGTCATCGCGAGCGGCCGTCCGGCCGTGGTGCTGCCCTCCATCGGCTGGACCCGCCCTATCGGTGAAAACATCGCGATCGCGTGGAAGGAGACGCCGGAATCGGCGCGCGCCCTGCAGGCGGCGATGCCCTTCCTGCAGCGCGCCGGCCGCGTGCACGTGCTGTCCTGGAGCGAGGAAGAAGCGCCGCGCCTCGGCGGCAAGGGGCTGGACCTGCAAGGCTACCTGCGCGTGCACGGTGTGGAGGCCGTGTTCCACCACGGCGGCAAGGCGCGCGAGGAACTGGGCGAGATCCTGCTGTCGCGCGTGTTCGACCTCGGCTGCGACCTGCTGGTCATGGGCTGCTACGGACACGGGCGCGCGCGCGAGTGGGTCCTCGGCGGCGTGAGCCGCACCCTGCTCTCCTCGATGACGCTGCCGGTGCTGATGGCGCACTGAGCGGGAACGGGAACGGGAGCGGACAACCGAACGCAAAGGGCGCAAAGGTCTCGCAAAGGGGATTCATTCAAGGTTGAATGCATTCCGCGGGTTCGCGCGTTGTGCGTTTACCAGGACGCACTGCTCGCACGACGCGAATACCTTCATCGGCTGTCCTTTTGCGTCCTTTGCGAAACCTTTGCGCCCTCTGCGTTCTGGTTGTCCGCTTCCCTGCCCGCTTTCCTGCCCGCTTCGTCGTCCGCCTGCACGATCCGCCCGTCCACCACCTGGATGATGCGATCGCAGCGGCTGGCCAGTTGCGGGTTGTGCGTGACGAACAGGATCGCCGTGCCGTGCTCGCGGTTCACGCGGCGCAGCAGGTCGAACACGAGGTCGGCGCTGTGCGTGTCGAGATTGCCGGTGGGTTCGTCGGCCAGCAGCAGGATGGGATCCATCGCCAGCGCGCGCGCGACCGCCACGCGCTGCTGCTGGCCGCCGGACAGGCGCGTTGCCAGCGAGTCCCGCCAGGGCGTCAGGCCCACGCTGTCGATCAGCGCTGCGGCGCGTTGCGCGATCTCCTCGCTGCCGAATTCCTGCGCGCCGAGCATCGGCATCATCACGTTCTCGACCGCGCTGAAGGCGCCGATCAGGTGGTGGTACTGGAAGACGAATCCGACGGCGTGCCCGCGCAGGCGCGTGAGCTCGTGATCGGCCAGCACGGTGGTCTCCTGGCCGCCGATCGCCAGCGTGCCCGAGGTGGGCCGATCCAGCAGGCCCACGATGTTCAGCAGCGTGCTCTTGCCCGAGCCCGAGGGGCCCATCACCGCGCAGAACTCGCCGCGCAGCAAGGTCAGGTCGATGCCATGCAGCACCTCGGTTTCGTTCGGCTCGCCCACGTTGAAGGACTTCCGGATCCCGGTGAGCTGGACGACGGGCGTGCCGGCGTCGATGGGTAAGGGCGTGCGCTCGGGCATGTCGGTTCAGCCGCGGATCGCGACGCCAGGATCCAGCCGCGCCGCGCGCAACGCGGGTGCGTAGGCGGCCGCCAACCCGGTCAGTCCGGCGAGGACCAGCGCCGCGGCGAACATCTTCGGGTCGAGCACCAGCGGGAACAAGGGCGTGCCGTCCGGATTGCGTGCGACCTGCTGCCAGATCACCAGGGAGGCCGCGCCGACAAGGCAGCCGACGACCGCCCCGCCGATGGCCAGCAGGCCGCCCTGCAACAGGAACACGCGCAGGATCTGCCCGCGCGAGATACCCATCGCGCGCAGGATGCCGATCTCGCGCGACTTCTGCACGACGGAGACCACCAGCACGCTGGCGATGCCCAGCGCAACCGACAAGGCCACGAAGAACCGGATCGCCGTGTTGGCCGTCGTCTGCGCCTTCACGGCGGTGAAGAACTGCTCGTTGGTGTGGATCCAGCTGTCCGCCTCGACGCCCGTGCGCGCGCTGATGCGCTGAGCCACGTCCTCGGCGGTGTACACGTCGCGCACGGTGACGTCCAGGATCGTGACGCCGCCCGGCAGCCCCAGCAGGCTTTGCGCGGTGCGCAAGGCGACGTAGGCATTGCGCAGGTTCGCGCCCTTGTTGCCGAGATCGAAGATGCCGGCGATGGTGAGCACGATGTCGCCCCCGGTCGCGGACGTGATGCGCAGCTTGTCGCCGACCACCACGCCGAGGTCGCTGGCCAGCTCGGTGCCGATGAGGATGTCCGTCGACGCGATCTGTGCGGTGCCCGCCACGATCTTCTCCGGGAGCGTCACGATGCGGTAGTACTGCTGCGGCTCCATGCCGACCAGGCTGATCGCCCGGCTCGCGTCTCCGCGCACGGCCAGTGCCGACCCCGTCAGGCCCGCCGACACGTCGACCACTTCCGGCAGGGAGCGCACCACCTCCGCCACGCTCTGCCACTGGTCGATGCCCTTGAGCCGCTGCATCGGCGCCTGCACGATGCTGCCGACGATCGCGCCGCCACTTCCGGCGTGCGGGCCGCTCCCCTGCCGCAGCGGGCGCGCGACCTCCTTCGGCGGAACCAGCTGGATGTGCGGCTGCCCGGTGAGCACGCGCCGCACGAAATTGGCCTGCAGCCCGGAGAGCAGGGCCGACATGAAGATGATGACGCCCACCCCCACGGCCACGCCGGTCAGGATGAACAGGGTTTGCATGCGTCCCTCGCGCAGGAAGCGCACGGCAACGATCCACTCGAAGGGCAGCCAGCGGGGAAAGCTGCGCACCGGCGCGGCACCCGGCGCGGGCACGGCGATGGCCATGGCTTTAGCCACCCGCTGCGGTGACGGGACGCACGCGCGCGCCGTCCGCCAGCGTCGTCACGTTGGCCGCCGTCGCGGGCACCACCTGGTCGCCCGGACGCACGCCTTGCAGGACCTCGCACCAGCCTTTGCTGCGCAGGCCGAGCTGCACCGGGCGGCGGTGGACCCGGCCGTCCTCCACCTTCAGCACCCACGGAGCGGCCGTGTCGGCGTCGCGCACGGCTTCGGTCGGCAACAGGATGGCGGCGGGCTTGCGTGCCACCTCGATGTCCACCGATACCGTCATGTCCTGCTTCAGGTAACGCGGCGATTGCGGGACGGCGAGCTTCACCTCGACGGAGCCGCGCTGGGCGTCGATGCCGGGATTGATGTAGACGAGTTGCGCGGCGAAGCGCTGCTCGGGATACGCATCCGCCGAGGCGAGCGCCGGCTGGCCCTCGTGCAGCAGCTTCAGGTTCTTCTCGTCGATCTGCACCACCAGCTGGCTCGCGCCCGTGGGCGACAGCACCATCAGCACCTTGCCCGGCTGCACCACGTGCCCCGGTTCCACGTCGCGCGCGATCAGCGTGCCCGCAACCGGCGCCTGCACGACGGCGTAGCGCAGCCGGGCATGCGCCGCGTCGGCTGCGGCACGTGCCATGGCGAGCGCGGCTTCCGCGCCTGCGGCGTTGCTGCCGCCTCGCCGCGCGCTGGCGAGTTGCTGCTGCGCCGTGCGCAACTGCGCCAGCGCGACCTGCTCCGCGCGCCGCGAGTCGTCCAGCGCGGCCTGGCCGATGAACTCCTTCGCGAACAGGTCCTCGTTGCGGCGCACGGTTGCATGCGCCACGTCGTAGTTCGCCTGCGCCTGCCGCACGGCCTGCTCGGCACCGGGCTCGTCCACTTCGCGCACCTGCCGCAGGTGGGCTTCGGCCTGGCGCACGGCAAGCTCCGCCTGATCCGCGGCCGCGCGCAGTTCGGCCGCTTCCAGCCGGATCAGGACGGTGGCCGCAGCGACCGTCTGCCCTTCGTCGACCGGCACGGATTCCACGGTGCCGGTGACCTGCACGCCGATGTCGACGCGATGCGGTGCCTCCACGTGTCCACTCGCGACCACGGTTTGCACGAAGTCACGCTGCGCCGCGGTTTGCACCGCGACGCGCGGCCCGAACAGCAGGCGTGGCCCGGCCGCGGCGGCCAGCACCGCCAGCGCCGCGATCGCCGTGATCGCACCCGCATGCGAGCGCAGCTGCCGCAGGGCGGACCGGATCGATTCGCCTCGCATCACGCAGACATCTCCATGCACCAAATCTACGTGGCGGCTGCTCGCGTCAGTTGACGTTCATCAACGGCGCCGGATTGCGCAAGGGTCCCGTCGAGGCAGCGCCATCCACGCGCACCCCGGCCTTGCGTTCGCATAGCCGATTCGAAGATCGACCCTTGCGCGAGGTCAAGCACAGTGCGGGCGCCGCCGCCTAAGGTTCTCCACGGCCGCCGCGTCGGGGGAGATACACATGTGGGATGCCATCGTGATCGGATCGGGCATTGGAGGGCTGGGCGCCGCCGCCGCACTCGCGCGCAAGGGCAGGCGCGTGCTGGTGCTGGAGCAGCACACCGTCGCGGGCGGCTTGACGCAGACCTTCCGGCGCGGCGACTGGCACTTCGCGCCCGGCGTGCACTACATCGGCGGAGTCTCGCCGCAGCCCGGCCCGGCGGGCCGCTTCGGCCGCCTGCTGGCCTGGCTCACGCACGACGCGCTGCGCTTCACGCTGTGCGCGAATCCGTACGACATCGTGCGCCTGCCCGGCTTCGAGTTCGGTATCCCCCATCCCGAGAGCGCGTACCGCGCCGCGCTGCTGGCGCGCTTTCCGCAGCAGGCTGCCGCGATCGACGGCTGGTTCGCAGCGTGCAAGGCAGCGCGCAGCGCAGCCTTCGGCGTGTTCGCGCAGCATGCGGCCCCTGCGTGGGTGGCTTGGCTGATGCGCCAGTGGCATGGTGGCGAAGCCGGGGACTGGGCACGCCGGACGCTCGCGCAGGAACTCGCGCGCGTGCAGGATCCGCAGCTGCGCGCCGTCCTCGGTGCGCGCTGGGCCGACTACGGCGCGCCACCCGCGCAGGCGCCGTTCCTCGAGCACGCGCTGGTGACTGGCGCGTATGACGCCGGCGCGTGGTATCCGGTGGGCGGCCCGGGCCGTTTCGCCGCGGCCCTGGTGCCTGTGATCGAGGCCGCCGGAGGCGAGGTGCGGCTCGACTGCGATGTCCGGCAGATCCACGCGGCGCAGGGCCACGTCCGCGGCGTCGAGTTCACCCACGGGCAGCGCCGGCTGCGCGAAGATGCGGAGCACGTCGTTTCCGCGATGGGCGTGGCGAACACCGTGGCCTGCCTGCCGCCCACCGAAGCCGCGGATTGGCAGGAGACGGTGCGCGGCCTGGCGCCGGGCCTTTCCTGCATCGCGTTGTACCTCGGCTTCGACGGCGACATCGCCGCGGCCGGCGCCAGCAGCGCCAACCAGTGGATCTACGAAAGCGACGACATCGGCTGCGTCTGGAAGCACCCGCAGCGCGAGGACGCCCCCGGGCTCTTCGTGTCCTTCCCGTCCCTGAAGGACCCCGTCGGCGCCGGCAAGCCCACGGCCGAACTGGTGGTCGCCGCGGACGCCGCGCCGTTCGCGCCCTGGTTCGGCCCGTCCGCTGCGCCGCGGCCCGGAGGCTACGGCGAGTTCAAGGCAGCCATCGAGCGACGGCTGCTGGCACAGTTCGGGCGGCACTTCCCCGCGCTGCAGCCGCTGCTGCGTTATCACGAACTCGCCACGCCGGTCACGCAGCAGCGCTACGTGCGCTCGCCGCAAGGCGCGATGTACGGCATCGAGATGAGTGCGGAACGGTTCACGACGCCGGCGTTGCGCGTGCGCACGCCGTTGGCAGGATTGCTGCTGGCCGGCCAGGACGTCACCAGTCCGGGCGTGGAAGGCGCATTCATGGGCGGAATGCTCGCGGCTGCGGCGCTGGAGCCGTCCTTGTGGCCCCTGCTGCAGTCCGCGTGAGCGGGCAGGACCGCGGCTAGTGCGGCAACGCGTGGCCGGCGCCGCCCTGGCGGCGGCCGAGGCGGCTGCGCACGGCACGCAGCAAGCGGCCGGCCAGGTGGCGCTCGGACTCCCGTTCGCGCGCGAGCGCCGTCTCCAGCGCGTTGAAGGCCAGGCGCAGCGCCGCCAGCGGGTCCTCGGCGCGCGCATGCGTTTCCAGCTGGTCGCCGCCGGAGACGCTCGCGCGCACATCGGCGCAGAAGTGGTCGGGCTGGGCTGCGCCCGGCAGCGCCTCGACCCTCACCCGCCACGCCTGCGCGGCGGGGCAGGCGGACTCCAGCGCCCGCAGTCGCCGGCGGGCGGCGGCTTCCGCTGCCCGCGTCACGGGCAGTCCACGGAACTCGAATTCCACGGGTTGGTTGGGCATGTCGCTCTCCACTCGTTGCTGCGCCTACGATGCAGCAAGGTGCGGTTGCGGCGCTTGATCCACCTCAATCGGCTCCGCGCAACGCGCGCGCGACGGCGGCGCGCGCGAGGGCGGCGCGCGTGAGCGCGCGTCAGTCGCGGTCGCTGCGCAACAGGAGCGCCAGCAGCAGTCCCAGCCCGACACCGGCGCCCACCAGTTCCCAGCGATGCTCGCGCCCCCAGGCAATTGCCGTTTCGGCGGCGCGACCGGAGCGGGCGCGCACCGCCTCTTCCAGTGAGGCCAGTTCCCGGCGCGCAATCTTCAGCCGCTGCTCCAGGTTCCGTCGCGTGTCGTCCCAGCCGTCGCCGGCGTCCCGCGCGGCATGCTTGAGCAGCGCCTCCACGTCGGCGGCCAGTGCACGGATGTCCTGCATCAGGCGATCCTCGCCTTCCTTCAGGTGCTGGGTGAAATCGTTCATGGCATCTCCATCGCTCGTCGATGCGAGCAGTCTGGTGCAGCGGCGGCCAGCCCAGTTGACTTCGCTCAAGATCCGTCGCAGGCACCGCCTATTTCGCGGCGCTCCTCGGCCTCCAGGGGCTGCGCCGCAGCGGCCAGGCGGTCGAGCACCTGTTCGTCCGCCTCGGAAGCATCATGCTTGCGCGCGCGCAGGCGCGCACGCAACACCTCCAGCGGCGCCTCGCAGGCGAGGATGGTGAAGGGCACGCCCAGTTCACGCGCCAGCATCCGCGCCGCCGCGCGCTCGTCGCGCCGCAGGAAGGCCGCGTCGAGCACGACCGGAAAGCCGGCCTGCAGCGCCGGGCGCGCCAGCGCCAGCAGGCGCTCGTAGGTGCGGCGCGTGGCATCCTGCGTGTACGCATCGACGCCATGGGCGCGCGTGTCCGCCAGCGCGTCGAGCCCGAAGGTGCGCTTGCGCTCCACGTCCGAGCGGACGCGCACGGCGCCGCAGCGCTCCAGCAATGCCTGCGAGGCAAAGGTCTTGCCCGAGCCGGGCAGTCCGGTCGTGACGAACAGGCGCGGATTCGCCGCGCGGACCCAATCGAGCGCAGCCCGCGCGTAGCGCTGTGCGTCGTCGCTGCCAGCGGCGCGCAGGTGTTCGACCTGCGCCCGCACCAGCGCGCGACCCACCAGCTGGAAGCGCAGCAGCGCGACGCCCTCGTACTCGCCGGCGCGTTCGAGCCAGGCGTTGAAGAAGCGCCAACCCAGGTCGGCACGCCCGCGGGCCGCAAAGTCCATCAGCGCGAACGCCGCATCGTCGACCGGGTCCACGGCGCGCAGCGCGGGGTCGAATTCGATGCAGTCGAAGGCGGCAACCTCGCCGTCGACGAGCACGACGTTCGCGAGATGCAGGTCCCCATGCCCGTCCCGGACGCGCCCCTGCGCGAGCCGCGCAAGCCAGGTGCCACGCAGAGCCTGCCACTGCGTTGCTAGCCAGCGCGCCAGCGCGTCGACCTGCCCTGCGTCGAACAGGGGCTGCGCGCCCGCGAGTGCCGCCTGCGCCCGGCGCAGCGGCAGGCTGCCGTCCGGGTCGAGGCTGGCGGCCACGGGTTCCGCCTGGGCATGGAAATCGGCCAGGATGCGTGCGAACCGGTCCACGGCGGCGGCCGGGAGGGTCCCGGCCTGCAGCTGCTCGCTGAACAGCGCGCCGGCAGGAAAGCGTTTCATGCGGACCGCGTAATCCAGCACGGGACCCGCGCCGTCCAGCGTCGGCGCGTCGCTCGTGCCTGTCACGCACGACACGCCCAGGTACAGGCCCGGCGCGAGCCGCCGGTTCAGGCGCACTTCCTCTTCGCAAAAATGCTGGCGGCGCGCCAGTATCGAGTAGTCCACGAAGGGCAGGCGCACCGGCTTCTTCAGCTTGTACGCCAGCCCGCCGGCCAGCAGGATCCACGAGATGTGGGTCTCGACGATCTCGGCGCCCAGCGAGCGCGCGAGGCTCAGGACCAGCGGTGGCGAGCGTTCGGACATGGCGCATTCTTCGCGGCGGCTGCGCGCGGCGGGCTTGACCGCAGTCAAGCATGCCTGCGCCCAGGATGGTTTTTCGACGCCTTAGCCGCGCGAGGGTCGTGCTGCTATCCTTCCCGCACGCATGGCGATGTCCCTTGCCCAGGAAAGCCCTCGTGCCGCACGCCGCGACCCGACCTTGTCGGGGTTTGTGGTGGCCGCAGTGGGCGCTGCCGTGTTCGTCGCCGGCATCTACTGGGTCTCGGCGCAGCAGACCCGGGCGCAGGAGTGGATCGGCCATACGCACGAAGTGCTGGGCGCCATCGCCACGACGCGGGCCGACCTGCTGGAGATCCAGAACGGCGTGCGGGGATTCGCGATCACCGGCCGCGCCGAAGACCTGCAGCCTTACGAAGAAGCGCGCACCGCCATCCGGAGCGACCTGCGCCGCCTGCAGGATCTGACCGCCGACAATGCCGTGCAGCAGGCCCATGTCGCCGAACTCCAGTCCGCGCTGGAGCCGCGGCTGGCTTCCGCCGCGGCGATCGTGACGGCCCGACGCACCCGCGGCCCCGAGGCCGCCCTGGCGCTGGTGGACGCGGGCGAGCCCACCCGCCAGACCGCAGGCCTGCGCGACGTGCTTCATGCCATGGCCGTCGAAGAGTCGCGGCTGCTGTCCGCGCGCCTCGCGCAACACGACAACCGCATCGTTGCCTTCTGGGGCACCATCGCCGCGCTGCTGGCCGCCTTGCTGGCGACGCTGTCCATCTTCTACCGGCAGCAGCGTCGGCGCGAACTTGCCGAACGCGGACTGCTGGAGAGCGAGCGGCGCTTCCACCTCATGGCGGACAGCGTCACCGACTACGCGATCTACATGCTGGACGCCGCAGGGCGCGTGCAGAGCTGGAACCCTGGCGCGCAGAGGATCAAGGGCTACACGCCGGACGAGATCGTGGGCCAGCACTTCGCCTGCTTCTATCCCCCGGAGGACCGCAGCGCCGGCAAGCCCGCGCACGCACTCGAGATCGCCACGGCCGAGGGCCGCTTCACCGAAGAGGCCTGGCGCTTGCGCAAGGACGGCAGCCGCTTCTGGGCGAGCGTGACGATGACGCCCCTGAAGGACGCACAGGGCCGCATCACGGGATACGCGAAGATCACGCGCGACCTCACCGAACGCATGGAGGCCGAACGGGCGCAGCACGCGCGCGAGCTTTCGATGCGACTGATCGCCGCGCAGGAGGAAGAGCGCCGCCACATCGCGCGCGAACTGCACGACGAGACCGGCCAATCGCTCACGCTCATCCGCATGAACCTGAGCGAGCTTGCGCGCCAGCCGGGTGGCGGAGACAGGATCGTGACCGACTCGATCCGGCTGGTGGAGGCCGCCATGGCGCACATCCGCAGCCTGTCGCTGCGGCTGCGCCCGCCGATGCTGGACGACCTCGGCCTGTCCGAGGCGCTGGAGTGGATGCTCGAGCAGCAGGCGCGCGCCGCCGGCTGGACCACCGCGCTGGAAGCCCCGGAGTTCGAGGAGCGGCTGCCGCAGGACATCGAGACCGCCTGCTTCCGGATTGCGCAGGAGGCGCTGACCAACGCGACGCGCTACAGCGGCGCGACCGAAGTCCGCGTGAAGGTGCGGCTGGAACCCGGGCAGTTGCTGCTGGAAGTGCGAGACAACGGCCGCGGCTTCGACCTGGCCCGTTACCGCTCGCCCGAGGAGCGGACGCGGCACTTCGGCCTGGTCTCGATGACGGAACGCGCCGCGCTGGTGGGAGGCGAGCTCAGCATCGAAACGGCACCGGGGCAAGGCACCAGCATCTGCGCGCGCTTTCCGCTGCCGGACGGTGAAGCCGCCGCGCTGTCGCC
The DNA here is from genome assembly GCF_016654015.1 of Ramlibacter ginsenosidimutans. Taxonomy (GTDB): domain Bacteria; phylum Pseudomonadota; class Gammaproteobacteria; order Burkholderiales; family Burkholderiaceae_C; genus Ramlibacter; species Ramlibacter ginsenosidimutans. Next base: position 906,328 of record NZ_JAEPWM010000001.1, read on the forward strand.
GGACTACGCGCGCGCCGGGTAACAGCCTGCCTGGCCCGCTGGCGGCCGCGCCTCAGTCCTTGCAATAGAGCCGGAAGAGGACCTTCAGGATTTCCTTCAGGTTCGGGTCGCTCACCCGGTAGTAGATGTTCTTGCCTTCGCGCCGCGTCTCCACCACGCCCTGGGCGCGCAAGACCCCGAGTTGCTGGGACAGGGTCGGCTGGTGGATGTCGAGCTCCGCCTCGAGCTCGCCCACGCACATCTCGCCGCGCGAGAGTTCGCACAGCAGCAGCAGGCGCTCCGGATTGGCCAGGAGCTTGAGCGCGCCCACGGCCTCGGCAGCGGCGGCGCGCAGGCGCTGGGGATCCATCTGGACCTGGGTCATGGCCCATGGTATCGCAAGAAGTAGATTGTCTGGCAGCGGGGCCAGCCCCGGCGAGCGCGCGGCTGTGCAGTGGGTCCGGTGCGCGGAGCCTCAGGGCACCATGACGGCCGCGCCGCGGATGCTGCCCGCGCGCAGCGCCCGCACGGCGTCGTTCGCCTGGGCCAGTGGGAAGGCCTGGACCTCGGTGCGGACCGGGACGCGTGCGATCAGCGTGAAGAAGCCCTCGCCGTCGGCCCGCGTGAGGTTCGCGACCGAACGCACTTGCCGCTCACCCCACAGCAGCTCGTAGGCGAACGCGGGAATGTCGCTCATGTGGATGCCGCCGCACACCACCACGCCGCCCTTGCGCGTGAGCGCCAGCGCCGCCGGCACCAGCGGTCCGGCCGGCGCGAAGAGGAGCGACGCGTCGAGCCGCTCCGGCGGCGACTCGTCGCTGCCGCCGGCCCACGTAGCGCCCAGGCTGCGGGCGAAGGCCTGCGCCTCCACGTCGCCCGGACGCGTGAAGGCGAAGACCTGCTGGCCCTGCGCCACGGCGAGCTGGCAGACGATGTGGGCCGCGGCGCCGAAGCCCCAGAGACCCACGCGCTGTGCGTCCGCCCCTCCGGCCAGGCGCCAGGTGCGATAACCGATCAGGCCGGCGCACAGCAGCGGCGCCGCATGCAGGTCGTCGTAAGCGGCGGGCAGCGCGAAGCAGAAGCGTTCGTCCGCGACCGCGTACTCGGCATACCCGCCGTCGCGGTCGTAGCCCGTGAACTGCGGCTCGTCGCACAGGTTCTCGTGCGCGGTGCGGCAGAACCCGCAGTGGCCGCAGGCCCGGCCGAGCCAGGGGACGCCGACGCGTTGGCCGATGCCGAACCGGCCGCTGCCCGCACCGAGCCCCACCACTTCGCCCACCACCTCGTGCCCGGGGACCACGTTCTCGCGGTGTACCGGCAGCTCGCCATCGAGGATGTGCAGGTCGGTGCGGCAGACGCCGCAACTGCGCACCTTCAGCAGCACCTCGCCGGCGCCGGGCACCGGCACGGGCTTGCGCACGGCGCGCAGCGTGTGCGAGGCCGCATCGACCTCCATCGCGAGCATGTCGGACGGCAGCATGCGTGCATGGTAAGGACCCACTCTGGCACGCGCTTGACGTGGCGCAACGCCCAGGCCGGCCCCATGCGCAAGGATGAGCCATGCCCGTGCCCGTTCCGTCCGCCCAAGCCCCCGAGCCGCAGCCCGCCGCGCTCGACCTGCCGCTGAAAGGCACGATCGCGCGCTGGTCGCATGGCGTCTCGCCGGCCTCCATCGCCATGGCGCAGGCCGACTGGCTGACGCACTTGCTCGTGTCGCCGTCCAAGCAGGCCGAACTCGCCTCGAGCGCGCTGCAGAAGTCGCTGCAATGGAGCCAGTTCGCCTCGCAGGTCTGGAGCGGCCGCTGCGCGCCGTGCGCCGAGCCGCTGCCGGGCGACAAGCGCTTCAGCAAGCGCGAGTGGCAGCTGCCGCCGTTCGCGACGCTCGCGCAGGCCTTCCTGCTGACCGAACAATGGTGGTCCGAAGCGACCCACGGCGTGCGCGGCGTCTCGCGTCACCACGAGGAGGTCGCGGCGTTCGGCGTGCGGCAATTGCTGGACATGCTGTCGCCCTCGAACCTCCCCATGCTCAATCCGGAAGTGATCCGCGCGACCGTCACCCAGAGTGGCGCGAACCTCGCCACCGGGCTGGCCAACCTGTGGCGCGATGCGGTGGCGGTCGCGGCGGACGAGCGGCCGCGTGGTGTGGAGGCGTTCCGGCCGGGCGAAGGGGTGGCGCTCACGCCGGGGCGGGTCGTGCACAGCAACCACCTGGCCGAGTTGATCCGCTACGAGCCGGCCACGCCACGCGTGCACAAGGAGCCGCTGCTGATCGTGCCCTCGTGGATCATGAAGTTCTACATCCTGGACCTCACGCCGGACGACTCGCTCGTGCGCTACCTCGTGGGCCAGGGGCACACGGTGTACATGGTGTCGTGGCGCAACCCGGGCAGCGAAGATCGCGACCTCGGCCTGGACGACTACCTGGAGCTCGGCGTGCTGGACGCGTTGCGCGCCATCCAGGCATTGCATCCACGCACGCGCGTGCACGCGGCCGGCTACTGCCTCGGCGGGACCCTGCTCGCGATGGCGGCGGCGCTGCTGGGCCGGCGCCACGACAACGTCCTCAAGAGCGTGACCCTGCTGGCCGCCGAAGTCGACTTCGAGCAGCCGGGCGAGCTGGGCCTGTTCATCGACGAGAGCCAGATCGCACTGCTGGAAGACGCGATGGCCGAGCGCGGCTACCTCGACGGCCGGCAGATGGCCGGTGCGTTCCAGATGATCGACTCCAAGGACCTGGTCTGGTCCAAGCTCGTGCACGAGTACCTGATGGGCGCCCGCACGCCCGTCACGCCGATGCGCGCGTGGAACGCGGACGCCACCCGCCTGCCGGCCCGCATGCACAGCCAGTACCTGCGCCGCCTGTACCTGGAGAACGAACTGGCCGAGGACGCGTACACGGCACTGGGCGAGCGGGTGAGCCTGCGCGACATCCGCGTGCCGGTCTTCGTCGTCGCCACCGAGCGCGACCACGTGTCGCCGTGGCAGTCCGTGTACAAGGTGCTGCGCCTCGTGCATGCGCACACCGACTTCGTCCTCGTCTCGGGCGGCCACAACGTCGGCATCGTCAGCCCGCCCGCAGGGCCGCTCGCGTATGCGGAGGCGAGCTATCGCCACACACACCACGCCGCCGATGCCGCGCCGCCCGATCCGCAGGAATGGCTGGCGCGCGCCCCGGCTGCACAACACGGTTCGTGGTGGACCTGCTGGCACGGCTGGCTGGTGCAGCACTCGCAGGGCATGGCGACGGCCAGGCCGGTGCCCAAGGTGCGCATCGAAGGCCAGCTCATCCCCGCGCCGGGAAGCTACGTCCTGCAGCGGTGAACCGCCTGCGTTGACCTGCCGCAAGCGGCGCGTCGCGCAGCGCGCCTAACCTGATGACTGCATCGGCCGCGCCGGCCGGGAGAGCTGCATGAGCGTCCGCAATCTCGATCACCTGTTCGCACCCCGTTCCATCGCCGTCATCGGCGTGTCCAGCCACGCAGGCAGCCTGGGCGCGATGGTGCTGCGCAATGTGCGCGACGCCGGCTTCCGCGGGTCGATCTGGGCTGTGAACCGCCATTCCGGCGAAGTCGACGGCATTCCGCTGCTGGCGGGCGTGGCGGAGCTGCCCGCGGCGCCGGACCTCGCCGTGCTCTGCACGCCGGCGGAGTCGGTGCCCGAGCTGATCGCGGCACTCGCGGCCAAGGGCACCAAGGCTGCCATCGTGCTCTCGGCGCGCCTGCACGATGCGGCGCCGGAAGGCGGCACGCTGCAGGACGCGATGTTGCAGGCGGCCCGCCCGCACCTGCTGCGCGTCCTGGGACCGAACTGCCTCGGCGCCCTGGTGCCCGAGCACGGGCTGAACGCCAGCTTCGCGCCCGGCAACGCCACGCCCGGCGGCATCGCGTTCGCGACGCAGTCGGGCGCACTCGCGACCGCGATGCTGGACTGGGCCAACGCGCATGGCATCGGCTTCTCGCACTTCATCTCCCTGGGCGACAGCGCGGACGTCGATGCCGGGGACGTGCTGGACTACCTCGCGAGTGACGGGCACACGCGCGCGATCCTGCTGTACCTCGAATCCGTGCAGCACGCGCGCAAGTTCATGTCGGCCGCGCGCGCCGCGGCCCGCAACAAGCCGGTGATCGTCGTGAAGGCCGGGCGCGCACCGGAAGGCGCCCGCGCCGCGGCTTCGCACACGGGCGCGCTCGCCGGCTCCGACCTCGTGTTCGACGCCGCGGTGCGCCGCGCGGGCATGCTGCGCGTCGATACGCTGGAAGCCCTGTTCGACGCGGCGGCGACGCTGGCACGACCGGTCGCCTGGCGCGGCGAACGGCTGGCCGTGGTCACCAACGGCGGCGGCGCCGGCGTGCTGGCAGCGGATGCACTCTCGCTTGCGGGTGGAACGCTCGCGCAGCTCTCGCCTGCGACGCTTGCCGCGCTCGACCAGGTGCTGCCCGCCGGCTGGTCGCACGGCAACCCCGTGGACCTGATCGGCGACGCGCCCGTGCAGCGCTACACACAGGCGCTGCGCATCCTGCTCGACGCAGCCGAAGTGGACGGCGTGCTGTTCCTGCATGCGCCCACGGCCATCGTGCCGGCGCGCGACATTGCCGAGGCCTGCGTGCCCCTGCTGCGCGGCGCGCCCAAGACCGTGCTCAGCGGCTGGCTGGGCGGCCGCACCGTGGAACCCGCGCGCGCCCTGTTCCGCGACGCGCAGCTGGCCTGCTACGAAACGCCGGAACAGGCCGTCGCCGGATGGATGCAACTGGTGCACTACCACCGCAACCAGGAAGCGCTGCTGCAGTTGCCCGACGCGCATCCGCCGGAAGTGAAGGTCGATGCCGACGCGGCCGCCGCCATCCTGCGGGACGCGGCGCGCTCCGGGCGCGACTGGCTCGACGAGGCGGAGGCGAAGGCCGTGCTGGAGGCGTACGGCATCGCGACCGTGGCTACGCGCCGGGTGCGCGACGTCGAGGAAGCGCTCGATGCGGCGCAGGAGATCGGCTATCCCGTCGCACTGAAGGTCGTGTCGGCGCAGATCCAGCACAAGTCCGACGTCGGTGGCGTGGTGCTGGACCTCGCCTCCGGCGAGGACCTGCGCCGGGCCATGGTGCGCATGCGCCAGCGGCTGGACCGCGCCGTGCCGAATGCGCACATCGCGGGCTTCACGGTGCAGAAGATGATCCAGCGTCCGGGCGCGCGCGAACTGATCGTGGGCATCGCCGACGACAACGTCTTCGGGCCGGTGCTGATGTTCGGCCAGGGCGGCACGGCGGTGGAGCTCCTGCAGGACCGCAGCCTCGAACTGCCACCACTCAACGCGGCGCTTGCACGCGGCATGGTCGCGCGCACGCGCATCGGCAGGCTGCTCGGAGGCTACCGCGGGCAAGCGGGCGTGGACGAACCGGCGCTGGTGGACGCGTTACTGCGCGTGTCGCAGCTGGCGTGCGACCTGTGCGAGTTGGCCGAACTGGACATCAACCCGCTGCTGGCCGATGCGCACGGCGTGCTGGCGCTCGATGCGCGCATCCGCCTGCGCGCGCCCGGCACGACGCCCGGCAGCCGCCTTGCACTGCGGCCGTATCCATCCTCGCTGGAAGCGGAAATCGCGGTGGACGGCACGCCCTTGCGCGTGCGCCCGATCCGGCCCGAAGACGGCGCGGCACTGGCGACCTTCTACGCCCAGGCGCCGGCGGGCGACCTGCGCCTGCGCTTCTTCCTCGCGCGCCGCGAAGTGCCGCGCAGCGAACTGGCGCGCTTCTGCCAGATCGACTACGAGCGCGAGATGGCGTTCGTCGCGATGGCGGGCGACCGCATCGCCGGCGAGGCGCGCGCGATCTGCGATCCGGACAACCTGCAGGCGGAATTCGCGATCCAGGTCGCGTCCGACTGGCAGCGGCGCGGACTCGGCAGGCAGCTGATGGACAAGCTGCTGGCCTACCTGCGCGCGCGGGGCACGCGCGAAGTGTTCGGGATCTGCCTGCAGGAGAACGCCGGCATGGTGAGGCTGGCCCGCAGCCGAGGATTCGAAGTGACGGCCGGCGACGAAGGCACGATGCGCATGCGGCTGGTGCTGCGGCAGGAGGCCGCGCCTGCGCCGGATGAGGCGGCCTCCAAGTTGTCGGCGACCTGACCGTCGCGCCGTGCGGCGCGGCGCCACCCGCACGCCGCAGCCGATCTGGACCAGAATGGCCGCACCACTGCAGGAGGGCAGCATGCGTCCCGTCCCCATCGGAGCCCAGGGCTCCTACTCGTTGCTCGTCGCGCCCGAACACCTCGCCAGCCAGTTCAAGGACCCGATGCTGCCGCCGGTGCTCTCCACGCCCGTGATGATCATGGCCATGGAAAACGCAGCACTCGCCGCGCTCAAGCCCTACCTCGCGCCCGGAGAAACCGCCGTGGGCAGCCACGTGGACGTGCGCCACCTCGCGGCCACGCCGGTCGGCCGACGGATCACGGCGCACGCGGAGGTGACGGGCGTCGAGGGCCGGCGGATCACGTTCACGGTCCGCGCGACCGATGGCGACGAGGAGATCGGCGCGGGCACGCACGAACGCGCGCTGATCGACCTGCAGAGGTTTGCCGCGCAGCTCGCGCAGAAGGTGAGCGGGTACGCCAAGCCTTAGCGTGCGACGGCGAGGATCCGGTTCGATCTTCGCAGGCGCCGGCATCGCGCGCCGAACAGGTGCGCTTACGCCGGCGCAGCGGAAGGAGACTGCGCGCCGGGTGCCGCCGCCGGCGATGCCGCCGGCTCTTGCGACTGCACCGGCAAGCCCGCCGCGACCCACGCGGAGAAGCCGCCCGTGAGCACCTGCGCCGCCAGGCCGCGCTTGCGCAGCCGGGCTGCCATGCGCGCGGCCGACACGTCGTTCGGGCAGTCGCAATACGCGACCAGGTGGGCGTTGTCCGGCAGGTCGTCCAGCGCCTCGAGCAACTCGCGGTCGGATTCGCTGTGGCGCGCGCCCGGGATGCGCGCCTTCGCGAGCGCCGACCCTCGCACGTCGACCACGACCACGGGTTCCCCGCGCGCCATCCGCTCGGCGAGCTCCTCCACCTTCATGCGCGGCGCGCGCAGCGCGGCGAAGGTGACGAGGAAGCGGCGCATTCCGAGCCAGCCGACGTAGGTAGCGGCGAGGATGAGCAGCAGGGGAACGGCCTGGCTCCCGAGATCGCGCAGCGCGCCGGTGATCGCCGCAACCTGGTCTTGCAGCAGCAAGCCGGCAGCGAGGCTCGCGCCCACCCACAGGAGCGAGCCGACGAGATTGAGGCCCGCGAAGCTGCCGACCCGCATGCCGAGCGCCCCCGCGAGCGGCGGCGCCAGTCCGCCCACGCCCGGCACGAAGCGGGCGAACAGCACCGCCACCGTGCCGTACCGAAGGAACGTGAGGCGGCTCTTGCGGATGCACGTGTCCGCCGACAGCGAGATGCGGCACAGCAGCGCCAGGACGTCGATGCCGAAGCGGCGGCCCGCGGCGAACCAGACGCCGTCGGCCAGCGTGGTCGCGAGCGTCGCCGCCGCGAGCACCGCGAACACATAGGGCGCGTCCTGCGCACCGCGCGCGCCGGCGAGCAGGAGAAAAGGGATCACGGGGATCGGCACGCCCATGCGCTTGGCGAAGACGATCAGGAAGATCGCCAGCACGCCATGGGCGGGGAACAGCTGAAGAAGGGTGTCGATGGACATGATGTCGCCGAGGCTGGTCGGCGACACGCATGATGCGCGTGGAGATGGAGGCGCGCAGTTGACGTGGGTCAGGTGCCTGCGGCCGGTGGGGGAATGCGTGCGGCTGACCTGGGCCGGCATCCCTCCCTTGCTCGGCTGAACGCGAAGGCAGCAGTGTGCTGTGCATCGCGGGCAGGGAGGGCCCGGCAGGAGTGACAGGCCCTCCCACGAACAGGGGAGGACAGCGTCGGTTGTCAGCCATGAAGGCACTGACTTATTGCAAAGCACGGATGCACCCCCGAGAATGGCCCCCCGTTCGGTCAGTGCAGGGGGATCGATGCCCACTCGCAGCAATCGCGGCACGACAAGCCCGTCGCCTGACCCTGCCTCGAGTGCGCGGCGATGAACCATGCGTCCGCCCTCGGCGACATGCTCGGCCAGGCACCAACCGTGTCGTCCGCACGTGCGGCGCTGGCCATCCTGCGGCAGCTGACGCACGACGGCGATGTCCCTGCCGCACGTACGCTCGCTGCGCTGCTGGCACGGAAACTCGGTCATCCTGGTGCGGTGCCGGCGATCGAGGGCCTCGTGTCCCTGGACGGCGTTCTCCAGCAACAAGGCATCCCGGCGCTCCTGCGCGTCTATCTTCTTGCGCTGCTGCCGCGCGAGTTGATGTTCCAGGCGAACAAGGCTGCGGACATCGCGACCCCTCTTCCCGACGAGGTCGAATACGCGCACTTCCAGCGGCTCGTACGGCGCGGCGACGTGCTGGAACACGAAGCGTTGAAGGCGTACTGCGTGAACGCCCTCGCTGCATCGATGAAGATGTCGACTGTTCTCTCCCCTGCCCACGTGCAAGGAGGCTGGATGCGGGCCCTGGATGGCATCCACTCGGAATGCAAGGTGGTTGCGGGGACGAACGCCAATACGAAGTTCGAGATCGGCCGCGACCTGATCCTGGGGATCACGGCCGGCGGATTCGGCCATGCCGTGCTCCATGAAATGGGGCACCACCTCGTCGAGATCACGCTCGCCGCCCGGGGTGTCGCGGAGTCCGAAGACCAGGGTGCCGCCCTCTGCGCGAACGACCTGGCTTCACTGGCGAATGTCGTCCCGGATGCCATCCGAAACGCGCTCTCGGGAACGAAGCAGCGCGACGTGCGGCTGAGCCGGAACATCAGCCTGTTCGTCACCGTCGTGCAAGCCCGGCACGGGAGCTACATGCACTGGTCGCTCACGAGGACGGGCGCGCCGATCGAATTACGCACGGCGGTGCTGTGGGCGGCGCTGCTCCTGGAGCTTCTCGGTGTCGGTACTGCCGAGACCGCGGTCGCCTTCTCGCCGCGCGGTGTGTTCCATTTCGGCTTCGTGCGAAAGATCAAGGCGGACTCCATCGTGTGGCCGCACCAGCCGCACGACATCGAGCGCCGGCTTGCCGGCGTCTCAACCGTCGCCAGCGCTTGGCTCGAGGAGCTCACTGGCGCGGCGAAGATCGGACCGGACGGAGCGTGGATTCCAGTCGCCCTGGGGTTGCAGGAGCCAGGCATGCGCGTCTATGCCGCGGCACCAGAGGCACTGCACGACCTGCAAGCCTGCGAGGCCCTCCGGTCCCAAGCGCCTCCGGCAACCCTCCTGGAAGAACAAGCCCACGCGCTGATGGGCGTCGCCGTGCGCTGCGCCTATCCGCCCCTCATCAAGCCGCTGCTCGATCGCGGCGTCCGGCCGGAAGATTCCCTGGGCGGCTTGGGCTCGAGCATGGCAGTGGCCGGCCCGCCCGGGCCTGCGGACAAGAGGTATCTGGGGCCCACGGCCGCGAACACCTTGACGACATTGCGCTGGCTGCATGACCAAGGGGTCGATCTCGACGCTGCACTGGACGAAACGGGAACCACCCTCCTCCTCGATGCCGTGCGGCAAGAGAGCGCCGCAGTTCCGGTGCTGCTCTCCCTGGGGGCAGACGGGAACCGTGCCGACTCCGACGGCAATACTGCGTTGCACGCTTGCGCCGGCAGCAGCTGGCACGGTCTGGCCGGGCTCGTCCTTGAGGCGGGCGCCGATCACGATAGGCGCAACGCGCAGGGGCAGACGGCGCTGGCGCTGGCTGCCGCGCTGGACGACGCAGACGCAGTAGACGCATTGCTGCAAGCTGGTGCGAATGCCGATGCACGCGACGCGGCGGGGGCCACGCCGCTGATGTCGGCCAGGAGCGGCAATGTGGTGCGACGGCTCGTCGCTTCCGGAGCCGACCCGGATGCCACCGACCACGCCGGCCGAACGCCCTTGATCGCTGCAGCCGAAGCCGCGTGCGCGGAAGTCGTCCGCACGTTGATCCAGGTGGGCGCGGATCCGGAGCGCTCCGACGACCTGGGTTCGACGGCCCTGCATCACGCTGCGTGGCGCTCCGGCGAACCTGCAAGCGACTGCCTCGTTGCCCTGCTGGACGCCGGCTGCGACGCCGATGAGGAAAGCGGGAATGGAGCGACGGCTGTCATGGTTGCCGCGCATGCCGGAAACGTCGACGGCGTCCGGGTGTTGCTGTCCCGAGGCGCAAATGTCGACGCCCGCGACGCCGACGGCAACACGCCCCTGCTCTTTGCGCTGGATCCTTCGGTGCAGCTGTCGCGCGACCCGTCGCGCAGCGCACGAAGCGAAGAAGTGGTTCGCGCCCTGGTCGAAGCCGGTGCCGACGTCAATGGCCAGAACCACGACGGGCAAGCTCCGCTGCATCTCGCTGCGCGCGCTTTCACTTCCAGCCTGGCACGCACGCTGCTGAAGCTGGGAGCCTCACCCGATCCGAGATCGCGCGACGGACAAACACCTCTCATGGACGCAGCGGCCCAGGGCCACCACGACATGGTGGCGGCGCTCGTCGAAGCCGGGGCCGACGTCAACGCCAGGGATGGCCGGGGGAACACTCCTTTGCATTTCGCAGTCGGCTACGCGCCGTCGCCGGATCGTGCAGCAGAGGCGATCAAGCGACTGAAAGCGCGAGGGGCACGCCCATGAGCACCCAGGAAGCCGAAGCCCGCATTGCAAGAGCGATCGAGGCGAAGGCCGCGGTCCTGGATCTCCGCGGGCTCGGCCTGAAAGCGCTGCCGCCGCTTCCAGAGGGCCTTGGCGGGCTGCGGTCCATCGAGCTCGGGAGCAACCGGCTCACGTCCCTGCCGGACGAGCTGTTCATGTTGCGCGCGCTGCGGCGGATCGGCCTGGGCAACAACCGGATCGCGACGCTGCCCGCGAGCGTCGCGCAACTGCAGGAACTGCTGTCCCTGGATCTTTCCGAGAACCGGCTGGAGGGCTTGCCCGATTCCATCGCATCGCTCGCGCGGCTCGTCGAAGTTTCCCTGTACGCGAACCGGCTGTCGGAATTGCCGGCCGGGGTCTTCGCGCTGCAGCACCTGGAACGGCTGGACCTCGCGCGAAACCGGCTCTCCGCCTTGCCCTCCCTGGCGCGTGTCCGCCGGAGCCGCCTGAGAGCGCTGGATGCGAGCAACAATCAACTGAGCCGGATTCCGGAGGGGATGCATAGCCTGCGCTCGCTGCGCGTGCTGAGCCTCGGCGGCAACAGGCTCGCGTCGATTGAAGGGCTGGAAGGCCTGTTGCTGCTCGAGGAACTCGACGTCTCGAACAACGCGCTGGTCTCCGTGGCGCCGACCTTGCGCGGGCTGCCGCGGCTGAAGCGCCTCGACACCTCCGGCAATCCCATCGCAGAAGACGAGCGCGAGGCCATCGCGCGGTACGCGGCGCTCCGCGAAGATGCGAGCGCCGCAATCGGGCAGCGGATCAGCGGCGGCGAATCGGGCGAGTCCGACGCGCGCTACTTCGACCAGGCGCCTTTCGAGTTCAACGCCGACCTGGCGGTCGATCCTGCGCGCGCGCCCGATCTCGTGGACCTGTACTACAAGAAATCGGGCGGGCAGGACATGTCGCTGCGACTGCCGGACGGAAGTTCGCTGGACCTGGACCGTGCCAGTCGCACCCGCGCCCTGGATTTCACCCGCAGTGCCGCGGCGAGCGAGAAGCCGGTGCGCTTGCAGATCGGGCAAGCGCGCGGGCGCGAGCAGATGGAGGCCAAGCGTGCCTTCGTCGTCGCCGCGCTCGGCCGACTGCATGGCGTGCAACTCGTCGAGCCCAACGTCGAAGTGGAACTCCCCCACGCCGGCGTCCCCGCTCGTGACTTGTTGCTGCAGTGGTCGGACCAGGATGCCACGCCCGGACCGCTGCAGCGAAAGGTGGCCATGGGCTTCTCCGCATTCTTCACGCCGGAAACAGCACTCTCCGAAGTCGAGCCGCTGGCGTGCGACTCCGACGTGTGGCTGTGGTGCACGGTCTCCGCCGGCGAACTGATCCCTGGTGCGATCGGTGGCGGCCAGGCGCTCGCGCCCGGCATCGTGGACCACGCCGAACTCGAGATCGCGGTGTTCACGAACCCCGATGGCTTCCAGGTGGAGTCGCGTACGGGCACGTTGCGGCTGGCGGGGCCAACGTGCGTCGTGCTGCGCCATGCCGACGTTCCGGCGAACGCGGAGACGCCCGTCCTCGACAGCCGCCTGTTCTTCCGGACCATCACGCCGAACCGGCCGGGCGTCGCCCAGCTTCGCGTCCACTTGTACCATCGCGGCCTGCTCGTGCAGGCCATCAACGTGCTGGCTTGCATCGGGGAACGGAGCGGCGCTCCGGATCGTCCCGCAATCACTGCGCAGGTCGACTACGCGTTGAGCAACGCACTCGAGGAGCGGCAGTTGCTCGCGCTCGGCGAGCACACGCTGAGCATCTTCGCGAACGAATCGCCCGGCGCCATGGCGGGATTCCGGTTCTTCGGCGCGGACGGGGAGATCGTTGGGAGCGCGACTGTCGAAGCTTCCAGGATCACGACGCTGCTGGAAACCGCGCGCCAGGAGTTGCGCCTCGCGTCCTGGGGCAGCACGGAGGCTTACCAGGAGGCGCGCGACATCTATCGCTACGAGCCCGCCGCACCCAGGCCAGACCTGAAAGAGGACCTGGTGAGGCTCGCGAAGTGCGGCTTCAACCTTTGGGACGCGCTCGCCAAGAGCTTCGCCCGCGACGGTGACGTGCGTGCCCTGCAACAGGCAATGCGATGCCCGGGCGTCGTGCAGCTGGGCATGAAGGAATCGTCTGCGCAAGTGCTGCCGCTCGCGATCCTCTACGACCGGCCCATCGAGCCGGCCTTGAAGAATCCCGATGCCTTCGAGCTGTGCGGTGCGTTCTGGGAGCGTCCCGATTGCCTCGAAGGCCGCTGCCCGAATCACGGCAACTTGCGCGTCGTCTGTCCGTCCGGATTCTGGGGTTTCCGTCATTCCATCGGCGTGCCGGTGGGCCCGGCCAACGTCGAGGCGGCAGGGGGCGTTGGTGCCGCCAAGGTGCGGCTGTTCGCATCCGCCTATGCGGGCACATTCCCGCTGCGGGACAGCCACCTGCTGGAGCTCGAGACGCTGGTCGGCGCGGACTTCTTCGAGAAGTCGCTGACGTACCAGGAAACGGTCACGCGCATGCAACAGGGCGGCTTCCAGCTCCTTTATCTCTACTGCCACGGCGGCATGGACGGAGCCATCCCCTATGTGCTGATAGGCAGGGACGACGAAGACCCCAACCAGATCGTCCGCGCGACCCTGCGATCCAGCGGCATCGAATGGGCGGCCCCGCGCACGCTCGTCTTCATCAATGGCTGCCGGACCACCGCACTCGAACCCGAGCAGGCGATCGACCTGGTGAACGGGTTCGTCGAGACCGCGCACGCGTCGGGCGTCATCGGCACCGAGGTCACCGTCTTCGAGCCCCTTGCGACGAAGATGGCCGAGGCGTTCATCGCACGGCTGGTCGCGGGCGCCGACGTCGGCACGGCCCTGCGCGATGCGCGGCGCGCGTTGCTGCGCGGCGACCGGCCCAATCCGCTCGGGCTGGTCTACATCCCCTTCGCCCTGGCGACGCTGAAGCTGGAAGGCCTTCCGGCATCCACACCGCCTGCAACTTCGTGAGGTCATCATGGGAATCTGCATCGACTCGTCCACCAAGTTCCTGAAGAAGCTCGGCTACAACGTCGTTCGCCTGCCGCGGGAAGGCATCGCACCGCTGCAGTTGATCGGCGTGCAGAACGGCGATGCGCAACAACTTGGTAGCCTCGATCAGCTGGTCGCGCCGGATGCAACCCGCCGTGAGTTGCCGGCCATCCGGCCGAACGAGAAAGCTGGAGCGGTGAACAGCCAGCGATCGAGCGACTTGTCGGCCGCCTTGGGGCTCAACATCCTCGGAGCCATCATCGGCAGCATGGGTGGCAACCTGGGCGTCCAGAGCCAGTACAAGTTCGCCAAGACGATCGCCTTCGAGTATGCCGACGTGACCGGGGATGCGGTGGCGCCTCTCGAAATCGGGCAGTACCTTCGCGACGCAGTCATCGATGTCGACAACAAGATCATCCAGCAGTACGTGCTCGGGAACGGACGGCTGTACCTGATCACGCGCACCCTGAAGGCAACGAAGTTCCGGGTCGAGGCGAAGGACGCCAAGGGTGGGTCGGTGGCTGTGCAGGTGCCCGAGATCCAGAAGACGATTGGCGGGAAGGTCGAAGTCAAGGCCGACGTGGCTGGATCGAGCGCCGTGACCTACGAGGGCAAGGTGCCTCTCGTCTTCGGATTCCAATGCCTGGACGTCGGCGTGCGGGACGGCGTGCTCTCGCTGGAGAACACCGCCGCAGGCTCGGTGGCGATGGCGGCGGGCGGGAAGGAGCCCGAGAGCGTCATCCTGGACGAGCAGGGACTGCTGAATCTCGGGTAGCGCGAAACGGAGACGATCGCGCTCAGGAAGGCGCGGGTATTCGGTCGCTTTTCATGGCACGACCCGAAGAGGCCACTCAAGTTACCTTGCTACCTGAGCTCTTCAATTGCGGCTGTGTACGGGCCGCAATCTCGCGCCAACTGGCCAATTTGTGTGTAACCCGTTCGATCACGCGCGGCCATTCGTCGTTCTCAAAACCTCCGCCGACATACTGAACGGCCTCGGCGGGAACCGCGTCGAGTGGATTGATCCCGTAGTGTATGTGGCAGTACCTTGCGTAGTGTCTTTTCTGCTTCGACTCCACGAGCCCGCTCACCATCTTGCAAGCCTTCTGCACTTCGTCCGCGGGTTGACCCGACCTGACCATGCCAAGGATGAATTCTCTTGCGATGTCCATCGCCCACTTCGCTTGCATTGGACCGTTACCACCCCGCTTGCTGGGGATGCTGGTCAGATTGCCCAATCGACTCTCCAGGCAGTGAAGAGGATGAAGAATGGCAAGCTTCACGTCGTCCATGAGAGTAACCTGCACTGCGAGCTTCCGAATCGCGTGCTCGTCCGGGCCGACAATGGTCTTCATGAAGTCCATCATCAATATCCGCTCCTCTTGCCTCTGAATGAATGCAAGAGCGGAACTGGGCGTTGGGTCTGTGACGTCGGGAATCTGCAAGTCGCTTGCGATTGGACCCAACGATTCAATGAGCCACTTCGCATCGTCCTTCGAGCCGAGCCAATCGGTGTCCTCGGTGAGAGCGACACCGGTGGGTGGGGGAACCTTCAGAAGGACGCCCCAAACCTCAAGAGCCTGTCCTCCCACTAGGATCAGGCGCTCAGGATTTGCGAATAGAGGCTTGCTGACGAACTTGACGTCGTCGTAAGTGAAGGCGGAAATGCCTCGCTCTTTGACTATCTCGATGAGTCGGCCCATGGAGCCGTTCATCCTACCCGCTCATGCCATCAGAGCTTCGGCCAGACGATAGATTTGGCTTCCATTCCCACCGGCAAGATGCCGAACTCGACACGAGCGTCAGCTACGCATTCGGCGCGGCCAGACGCCGACACTCGGCGAACAGCAGATTTGAAGGCTGCGTGACGGCTAGGCGCAGGCACTCGGTCCTGTGCGTGCTTCAACGCTTTCTGCGATCTACTTTTCATGGGGCTTTCTCGCGCGCACAGAATCAACTGACAAGAAAGCAGTCTGTGCCATTTAAGTGTCCGCGACATGCTGCAGGCCTGTCAACGAAGACCCTAGACGTTCTTGATGCAGTCCAGATCTTACAGAGGCAGATTCGCAGTTTGGTCAGCTCATACTCACTTCCCGTATGGGCATACGGAGCCGCAGGATTCGCGATAACGGTGCCCGGCCGGCTCCGACGCGCCCCCAGTGCCCACGGTCATAAGCAGAAAGCCGCTCGTCAGCTGCCGACGTGCCCTCGTCTGCGTTGGACACCGTCATTCAAACGCATTGCATCTGAATTGTAGAAATCGTCGCAGCTTTGTAGAAACGCCCCAGAACCCTGATCGGGCGCTGGGGCGCATGGATGCTGGTGGCCTGGGGCGGAATCGAACCACCGACACGCGGATTTTCAATCCGCTGCTCTACCAACTGAGCTACCGGGCCGTGAGAGGGCAGATTATAGCAGCGAGGAAGAGGCCCTCTTCCCGAGTGCGCACTGCTGCATGACGGGCATCAGTGCGCGCGCGTGCCCCCACCCCAGCCCTCCCCCGGAGGGGGAGGGAGCAAGACAAGGTCAGGCCGCGTTGCGCTCGCGCTTGCCGCGCGAGAGGTCCACGCCCAGTTGCTTGAGCTTGCGATAGAGGTGCGTGCGTTCCAGGCCGGTCTTCTCCGCGACGCGCGTCATCGAGCCGCCTTCCTTGGCCAGGTGGAACTCGAAGTAGCACTTCTCGAACTCGTCGCGCGCGTCGCGCAGCGGCTTGTCCAGTTCGAAGACCTGCCGGGCCTGCGGCCCCATCTCCACCACCGGCGGGATGGTCTGGCCACCGGTCATGGCCGATTCCACCGTCAGCTCCGGCTGGGGCATCGGCACCACGCCCGCCATGCCGGGCTTGCGCAGGGGCACGGCCGCAGCGGGTTGTCCGGAGTTGCGTGCGAGACCCGCTTCCACTGCCTTCAGCAGTTTCTGCATGGTGATCGGCTTCTCCAGGAAGGACTGCGCGCCGATCTTCGTGGCCTCGACGGCCGTCTCGATCGTCGCGTGCCCGCTCATCATGATCACGGGCATCGTGAGCAGTCCCGTCGTGGACCACTCCTTCAGCAGCGTCACGCCGTCCGTGTCGGGCATCCAGATGTCGAGCAACACCAGGTCCGGCCGCATTCGCTGCCGCGCCGCGCGTGCCTGCGCTGCGTTTTCCGCGAGTTCGACGGTGTGCCCTTCGTCGTTCAGGATTTCGGACAACAGATCCCGGATGCCGAGTTCGTCGTCCACCACCAGTATGTTTGCCATCGCCCTCTCTGCTTCGGACCCGCCTCAGTGAAAGGTCCTGTTGTTAACTCGCAACTCCAAATGATAACGACACTTGGGCCCCCTGGATCACTCCCTCAGCCATTCGATTCTTCAAGTCGATACGCGCCGCATGCTCGTCTGCGATTTTTTTCACGACGGCCAGTCCGAGCCCCGTCCCTTTCGCCTTGGTGGTCACGTAGGGCTCGAACGCGCGCTTGAGGATGTGGTCGGGGAAGCCCGTCCCGTTGTCTAAGACCAGCAGGCGCACGCGCTTGGATGCTTCGCTCCATTGCGTGCGGATCACCACCTCGGGATGGGGCCGCCCTTCCGTGGCGTCCTGCGCGTTCTGCAGCAGGTTGTGGATCACCTGGCGCAGCTGCTGAGGGTCGCCCAGGATGCGCGGGCAGGCCGGGTCGAGCTCCACTCGCACCGGCACCTGCGCAGCTCCGCGCGTGGCGTCGCCTTCCCGGACGTAGAGGTGCAGCACGTCGTGGACCAGCTCGTTCAGGTCCACCGGCTTGAGCTCCGCCGCGGGCAGGCGCGCGTAGTCGCGGAACTCGTTGACCAGCCGCTTCATCGAGTCGACCTGGTCCACGATGGTGTGCACGGACTTGGCCAGCAGCGCGCGCTCGGCGTCGGGCAGCTTGTCGGCCAGCTTCATCTCCAGGCGTTCGGCCGACAGCTGGATCGGCGTCAACGGGTTCTTGATCTCGTGGGCGAGCCGGCGCGCGACTTCGCCCCAGGCCTGCGCCCGCTGCGCCGACACGATCTCGGAGATGTCGTCCAGCACCAGCAGGCGGGCGCCGCCGGGCATCTGGGCGCCGCGGACCACCAGCGTCACCAGGTTGGCATGGGTATCCGGGGCGCGCGTGGTGTTCAGTTCGAAGGACTGCTGCCAGTGGTCGACGATCTGCGTCTCGGTTTCGAACTCGTCGAAGCGCTGCTGCACCGCCGTGCCGAAGGTTTCCAGGCCCGGCAACAGCGCGAGGCGCTTGCCCTGCAGCGTCTCCAGCGGAATGCGCAGGATGCGCGAGGCTCCCGGGTTGGAGGCCTGGATGTGGCCGTCCGGGTCGAGCACGATCACGCCCGCGGTGAGGTTGTCCAGGATGGTCTGCAGGTTGGCGCGCGCCGCGCTCACCTGCTCCATGCTCAGTTCCACCGCGGCGCGGGCATCGGCGAGCTGCTGCGTCATGTCGGCGAACGAGCGCGTGAGGCCACCGAGTTCGTCCTTGCCCTGCAGCGCCGCCTTCGGCGAGAGGTCGCCGGCGGCGACCTCGCTCACGCCGGCGGCCAGCAGCAGCAGCGGGCGCGCGAGCTGGTTGCCCAGGATGATGGCCAGCAACACGGCACCGAACACGGCCAGGAACAGGCTCAGCGTCAGCGTGCCGATGTACATCCGCCGCAGGCCCTCCCGCGCCAGCGCACGCTCCTGGTACTCGCGGTAGGCCTCCTGCACCGCCAGGGCGTTGGCCACCAGCGCGGGCGGGATGCCGACGGTGGCCTGCAGGTAGCGCGATTCGGCAAGCAGGCCCAGGCTCGGTTGCGGCACCGGCACGATGGCCTTGATGCGGGCGCTGTTGCTGGTGGCGGGGTCGTCGAGGCCCTCCACCACCGTGAACATCCGCTGTGCTCGCACGGTGCGCAACTGCTGCGGCGTCGGCCGGTCCGGGTTCAGCTGGAAGCGCGACTGGCCGGCGCTGGCGATCATCTGGCCGGAACCGCTCCACAACACGACGTCGCTCGCCCCGAGTTGCTCGCGGATGCGCTCCAGAGTGAGGCCGGCCGACGCATCCGGCGTCTCGGCCAGCCGCTCCGCCGCGCTGCGCGACTTGCCGGCGAGGTCGGCCGCCAGCGTGTCCAGCGTGCTGCGTCCGAGGTTCAGGCCGGCGTCCAGCGCGCCCTCGACCTTGACGTCGAACCAGCTCTCGATGGAGCGCGAGACGAACTGGTAGGACACGACGTAGATCAGCACGCCGGGCACCAGGCCCACCAGCGTGAAGATCGCGGCCAGCTTCACCAGCAGGCGGCTGCCGAACTTGCCGCGCCGCAAGCGCGAGGCGAGCCGCACGAACACCCACAGGATCACCGCCAGCAGCACCGCGGCCACGACCATGTTCAGCACGAACAGGCGGCCGTAGTTGCGTTCGTAGAACTGGCGGTTGTTGGTGGCCTGCGTGAGCAGGAACATCAGCACGATGCCGATGCCGGCCGCCACCGTGATGCCGACGGCGATCGCCCAGCGCCAGGCCTTCGAGCTTTCGATCAGCTTGCGCTGCGGCGCTGCGAGCGGGCGGGACGGGTTCACCGGGGGTGGTCGAAGACGAGTCTCTGGTTGCGTACTGCGAGGATGATCCACTCCGCTTCGCCGACGGCGCCGATCTGGAACGGACGGGGCAGTTGCGACACGTCCAGGCGGAAGCGGAAGTCGATGTTATGCGTTGCGTCGGGGTCCACCTCGGAAGAATCGGCGATGCGCCAGCGCGAGATGCGCTGCACCGCTGCGAGCGCCTCCTCCTGGGTGTCGAACATCTGCCCGAGGACGATGCCGGAGTTGCCGATCGGCGTCGGCGAGACCTGCAGGCGCCAGCGCCGCGTCAGCGGCTGGTAGGCCAGGCGCATGTGGCGGGTGGCGAAGGCCACGCGCTTGTCGTACCAGTACCAGCGGTCGCGGTAGATCGCCGCCTCGGCGACGAAGTACATCGGGATGCCCTTGGCCAGCGCGTCCTGGACCACCTCGGGCAGGTCGAAGTGCACCGTCGCGCTCAGCAGGATGCCTTCGTCGGTGCGTTCGACGTACAGCTGCGTCACTTCCGCCGGGTTGACCTGCGACCACGCCGGCGTGACGGCGCCGAACAGGAACAGCAGGCAGGCGAACAGGCAGGACCAACCGGTCCGCTCAATCATCCTGGCGGGCCGGTGCATCCAGTGCACTCTTTTGCAGCACCGCATAGAAGAAGCCGTCGTGGTCACTCAGTGAATTGTCCGGGAGGGGCCCCTCCTGCCCGCCATTGCGGGGCCACAAATGGCCAGGGGCGGCCCGCAAAAGGGCCGTGTTGTTGTGCGCAAGAAACGCTGCGACCTGCGTTTCGCCTTCGGCACGGAAGACGGAGCAGGTGCAGTACACGAGGCGGCCGCCCGGTTTCAACAGGGGCCAGAGCGCAGTGAGCAGGCGCTTCTGCTCGGCGGCGAGCTGGGCGATGTCGCTTTCGCGGCGCAGCCAGCGCACGTCCGGGTGCCGGCGGACGATGCCCGAGGCGGTGCAGGGCGCGTCGAGCAGGATGGCGTCGAAGGGCTGTTCATCCCACCAGTATCCGGGCTCGCCCGCGTCGGCGGTGCGGACCTCGGCATGGAGGCCCAGGCGCTGCAGGTTCTGGTGGATGCGCTCGCAGCGCACCGGGTCGACGTCCAGCGCGAGCACCGAAGCGCCGGGCGCAAGTTCGCACAGGTGCGCCGTCTTGCCGCCGGGCGCGGCGCAGGCGTCCAGGATGCGCGCGTGCGGCGGCAGCCCGGGCACCACCAGCTCCGCGGCCAGCTGCGCGCCGGCATCCTGGACCGACCAGAGCCCCTCGCTGAAGCCCGGGATCGCCTGCACCGGGTGCGGGCGGTCGAGGATCAGTCCGTGCGCGCCGACCGGCTCGGAGGCGATGTGGGCGGCAGCCAGCAGGTCGCGCAGCGGCTGGCGCGAGATGCGGTGCGTGTTCACGCGCAGCGTCATCGGCGCCGGCGTGTTGTTGGCCTCCAGGATCTGCTCCCAGTCACGCGGCCAGTCCTGCTGCGTGCGCGCGATCCACCAGCGCGGGTGGTTCCAGTGCGCCACCGGCTCGGTGTCGGTGGCGGCGACCAGTTCGTCGCGCTCGCGCAGGAAGCGGCGCAGGCAGGCGTTGATGAAGCCCTGCTGGGCGCGTGTCTGCGGCGAGCGCTTGGCGGCCTCGACCGCCTGGTCCACCAGCGTGAACGGCGGGTATGGCGCATCTTCCTCGCGCCACGCGAGCGCGAGCGCCGTGCATAGCAGCGCATCGGCCGCCGGCGGCGGACCGCGCGTGGCCAGCCGGCGCCGCAAGGCTTCGGCGCGACCGAGCTGGCGCAGCACGTGGAAGGACAGCGCCTGCGCCGCGGGACGCAGCTCCGTCGGCACTTGCGCGAGTGCGGGCGTGGCGGACTCCCCTCGCCGCACCGCTGCCAGGACCCCAGCGGCAGCCTGGAGCTGCCGCCAGAGCGGAAGAGCCGGGGCATTCATGCCGTCGATTGTGTCACCCCAGGGTGTCCGACCAGATGTTGCGGGCCCAGTCCCAGGCAGGGCGCGCCTCGTCGTGATTGGCCTCGGCGCTGACGCCGCCTGCACCCGGCACGGGCAGGAAGGTCTTCTGCCCCGCGTCGTAGGCGTGCACGCTCGCCACGTGCGCCACGGTCCGGTCGTCGATGTAGCTGTAGCAGGTGTTGGTGAGCATGGGCGCGGGGTTCGGCTCCCATCCGGACAGCCGCGCGACGATCGCCGCGGCGGCGACCTTGGCCTGGCTGTTGGCCATGTGGCCGCTCTTGGGCATCAGCGGCGCGATCTGGAGCGCGTCGCCCAGCACGTACACGTCGCGCGCCGCCGTCGATTCGAAGGTGAGGAAGTCCACGCCGCACCAGCGCCGGTCGGCGACGTTGCGCAAGCCGGCCTGCGCCGCGATCGCTCCTGCGCGCATGGGCGGCAGCACGTTGAGCACGTCGGCCTGCACATCGTCCTGCACTTCCAGGTGCAGGACGCCCGCGCGGCCGTCCACGCCCACGACCTTGTTCTGCGGCCGGTAGTCGACCATGCCGGGGTACTGCTCGGCCCAGGCTTTGCGGAAGATCGGCCCCTTGGAGGTGATGTCGGGGTTGGCGTCGAGCACCAGCACCTTGCTGCGCGGCTTGGCCTGCCGGAAGTACCACGCGACCTGGCACGCGCGTTCGTATGGCGCGGGCGGGCAGCGGTACGGCTGCTCGGGAATCGTGATCGCGAAGACGCCGCCGTCGCGCATGGCTTCGAGCTGGCGGCGCAGCGCGAGCGTCTCGGGGCCGGCCTTCCACGCCTGCAGCACCTGCCCGGCCGCGTGCGCCGCGCGCAGCCCTTCGACCTCGTCGAACTGCAGTTCCACGCCGGGTGACACCACCAGCATGTCGTAGGCGATGGTCGCGCCGCCGCCCAGCGTCACGGTCTTGCGCTGCGTGTCCACCGCTTGCGCCACATCGCGCAACACGCGCACGCCCAGCCGCTCCAGGCCCGTGTAGCTGCGGGTGATCTCCGCGAGCTTGCGGCTGCCGCCGATGACGAGGTTGGACACGGGGCAGGAGACGAAGGCCGCATCGGGCTCGATCAGCACGACACCGATGCGGTGCTGCGAAAAGAGCCGCAGGTAGCGGGCCGCCGTGGCGCCGCCGAAGCCGCCGCCGATGACCACCACCTGCGCCTTCGCCGGAATGCGGGCGCTGGCGGCGCCGGTGCATGCGAGCACGCCCAGTGCCGCGGAAGACTGGAGCAGGTCGCGGCGCTTCATCGCGCCCTCACTTCGCTTGCGCGGCGAAGTAGCTGGCCAGCTCCGCGAGCTGCGCGTGGCTGTAGCCCTTGGCGATCTGCTGCATCACCGTCGCCGGCCGGCTGCCATCGCGAAAGGCGTGCAGCCGCTGCAGCAGCAGCTGCCGGGACTTGCCGGCGAGCGCAGGCAAGTGCGTGCCGGGCATGGGATGCCCGTCGGTGCCGTGGCAGGCCGCGCAGTTGGCCGCGAGCGCCCGTGCATACAGCGCCTGCGGCGCGTCCTGCGCCGCGGCCAGGCGCACGATCGCCAGCAGGGCCAGGCAGCAGGCCGTCTTCACGGGCCGGCTCAGGAGCGCGCGCGCAGCCCGCGCGCGGGCTGGAATCCGAACAGCCATGCCAGCACCGTCGCCGGGAACTGCGCGATGGCCTCGTTGTAGCGGGCCACCGCCTGGTTGAACTGCTCGGCGGCGGCCAGCGCCATGCGCATCAGTTGCTGCCGCTCGCTGCTGAAATCGTCCGGCAGGCGGGGACCGGCGAGGTCGTGGGCATCGTCGCGCTCGGCGCGGTCCCAGGCCATGCTGAGGACTTCCTGCGCGGCGCCGAGCGCCGCGATGCGCTCGGGGTCGAGCGGCTTGGCCTTGGCCGATGCGAGCGTCGCCGCCATCTGCGCGGCCGCGCCCTGCAAGCCGCCCCAGAACGCGCTGCCGCCGGTGAACTGCGACTGCGTCTGCTCTTCTTCCGGCGGGACCACCGCGTGCACGAGCCGCACCTGCTTGGTGAGCTCGGACTCCAGCGCTGCGAACGCCGCGTTGGCGTCGGAGCGCAGCCGCACCAGCCGGTTGTAGCCGCCCACGCCCCAGAACACGGCGACGGCGGCGGTGATCCACGGAACCCAGGTCGACGTCTGCACGGGCCTCCTTGCCGCAACACGGAGGGCGCGGCCAGCGAGCCGGCGCGCCCATGAAAAAGGGCGCCACCCCCGCGAAGGGATGGCGCCCGCAGTGTATCGCCGGCCGGGTTATTCGGCGGCGGCGGTGCCTTCGCTCGTCTCGGAAGGCGCGCCTTCCGTCACTGCGGCCAGTTCGGCCGCCTCGGCGTCGGCGATGGCGCGGCGCTCGGCGTCGTCCATCTCGTCCTTCGCCTTGCGCGCCTTGTGGTACGCCATGCCGGTGCCCGCCGGGATCAGGCGGCCGACGATGACGTTTTCCTTCAGGCCACGCAGCTCGTCGCGCTTGCCCATGATGGCCGCTTCGGTCAGCACGCGCGTCGTTTCCTGGAAGGAAGCGGCGGAGATGAACGAGTCGGTCGACAGGGACGCCTTCGTGATACCGAGCAGCAGGTTGCTGTAGGTCGCCGGGACCTTGCCTTCGCTGCGCAGGCGGTCGTTGGTGTCCAGGATCTCGGAACGCTCGACCTGCTCGCCGCCGATGTAGTCGGACTCGCCCGGGTTCTCGACGACCACGCGACGCAGCATCTGGCGAACGATCACCTCGATGTGCTTGTCGTTGATCTTCACGCCCTGGAGGCGATAGACGTCCTGCACTTCATCGACGATGTAGCGCGCGAGTTCTTCCATGCCCAGCAGGCGCAGGATGTCCTGCGGATCGGCCGGGCCGTCCACCACGGATTCGCCCTTGTTGACCACTTGGCCTTCGTGCACCAGGATGTTCTTCTCCTTGGGCACCAGCTCCTCGTGCACGCCGCCTTCCGGATCGGTGATCTGCAGGCGGATCTTGCCCTTGGTCTCCTTGCCGAACGACACCGTGCCGGTCATCTCGGCGAGCACGCCCTTGTCCTTGGGCGAACGCGCTTCGAACAGTTCGGCCACGCGCGGCAGGCCGCCCGTGATGTCGCGGGTCTTCTGCCCTTCGACCGGGATGCGGGCCAGCACTTCGCCGGGACCCACGTCCTGGCCGTCGCGTACCTGCACCAGCGAACCGACCTGGAAGGCGATCGTCACCGAGTGGTCGGTGCCGGGGATCTTCACCTCGTTGCCGGAGCCGTCGACCAGCTTCACCTGCGGGCGCACCACCTTGGCGGAGCCGCGGCGCTTCGGGTCGATCACCACCAGCGTGGACAGGCCGGTGACCTCGTCCACCTGCTTGGCGACCGTCAAGCCCTCTTCCACGTTCTCGAACTTCACCTTGCCGGCGAATTCCGTGATGATGGGTCGGGTCAGCGGGTCCCAGTTCGCCAGGATCGAGCCGGCCTTGACCTGCTGGTCGGCCTTGACCGTCAGCGTGGCGCCGTACGGCACCTTGTGGCGCTCGCGCTCGCGGCCGTGCTCGTCGTGGATCACGATTTCGCCCGAACGCGAGATGACGACCAGTTCGCCCTTGCTGTTGGTCACGTAGCGCATCGTGGTGTTGAAGCCCACCGAACCGGCCGACTTGGCTTCCACGCTGGAGGCCACGGCCGCACGCGACGCCGCGCCACCGATGTGGAACGTGCGCATCGTCAGCTGCGTGCCCGGCTCGCCGATGGACTGCGCGGCGATCACGCCGACCGCTTCGCCCACGTTCACCATGCCACCGCGGCCCAGATCGCGGCCGTAGCAGCGTGCGCACAGGCCGAAGCGCGTGGCGCAGTTCAACGCGGTGCGGACCTTGACTTCGTCCACGCCCGCCGCTTCGAGCTCGTCGATCGCGTCTTCGTCCAGCATGACACCGGCCGCCACGATGGTCGCGCGCGTCTCGGGGTGCTGCACGTCCTCGGCGGCCACGCGGCCCAGGATCCGGTCGCGCAGCGACTCGATGACTTCACCGCCCTCGACGATGGCGCGCATCAGCGAGCCTTCGGAGGTGCCGCAATCGTCCTCGGTCACCACCAGGTCCTGCGTCACGTCGACCAGGCGGCGCGTCAGGTAGCCGGAGTTCGCGGTCTTCAGCGCCGTGTCCGCGAGGCCCTTGCGGGCGCCGTGGGTGGAGATGAAGTACTGCAGCACGTTCAGGCCTTCGCGGAAGTTGGCCGTGATGGGCGTCTCGATGATCGAGCCGTCCGGCTTGGCCATCAGGCCCCGCATGCCCGCCAGCTGGCGGATCTGCGCGGCGGAACCGCGGGCGCCCGAGTCGGCCATCATGTAGATGGAGTTGAACGACTCCTGGTCCACCTGGTTGCCGTGGCGGTCGGTGACCTTCTCCTTGGCGAGCTGGGCCATCATGACCTTCGACACTTCGTCGCCGGCCTTGCCCCAGATGTCGACCACCTTGTTGTAGCGCTCGCCGGCGGTGACGAGACCCGAGACGTACTGCTGCTCGATCTCCTTCACTTCCTTCTCGGAGCGCTCGATGATCGCCTTCTTCTCCGGCGGCACCAGCATGTCGTCCACCGCGATGGAGATGCCGGCCTTGGTCGCCAGGCGGAAGCCGTTCTGCAGCAGCTTGTCGGCGAAGACCACGGTCTCCTTCAGGCCGCACTTGCGGAAGGAGATGTTGATCAGCTTGCTGATCTCCTTCTTCTTCAGCGCCTTGTTCAGCACGCTGAAGGGCAGGCCCTTGGGCAGGATCTCCGACAGCAGCGCGCGGCCGGCCGTGGTGTCGAACAGGCGCGTGTGCGGCACGAACTCGCCGCTGTCCTTGTCCTTCTCCCACTCCACCAGGCGCACGGAGATCTTCGCGGTCAGTTCGACCACGCCCGCCTCCAGGCCGCGCAGCACTTCCGCGACGTCGGCGAAGACCATGCCTTCGCCCTTGCCGTTGGTGCGCTCACGCGTCGTGTAGTACAGGCCCAGCACCACGTCTTGCGACGGGACGATGGAAGGTTCGCCGTTGGCGGGGAACAGCACGTTGTTGGAGGCCAGCATCAGCGTGCGGGCTTCCATCTGCGCTTCCACCGACAGCGGCACGTGCACGGCCATCTGGTCGCCGTCGAAGTCGGCGTTGAACGCCGCGCAGACGAGCGGGTGCAGCTGGATCGCCTTGCCCTCGATCAGGATCGGCTCGAAGGCCTGGATGCCCAGGCGGTGCAGCGTGGGAGCCCGGTTCAGCATGACCGGGTGCTCCTTGATGACCTCTTCGAGGATGTCCCACACGACAGGCGTGCCGGCTTCGACTTCCTTCTTCGCCGCCTTGATGGTGGTGGCGATGCCCATGGCTTCCAGGCGCGAGAAGATGAAGGGCTTGAACAGTTCCAGCGCCATCAGCTTCGGCAGGCCGCACTGGTGCAGCTTGAGCGTCGGGCCGACGGTGATCACGGAACGGCCCGAGTAGTCGACGCGCTTGCCCAGCAGGTTCTGGCGGAAGCGGCCGCTCTTGCCCTTGATCATGTCGGCCAGCGACTTCAGCGCGCGCTTGTTCGCGCCCGTCATGGCCTTGCCACGGCGGCCGTTGTCCAGGAGCGAGTCCACCGCTTCCTGCAGCATGCGCTTCTCGTTGCGCGCGATGATTTCCGGCGCCTTCAGCTCCAGCAGGCGCTTCAAGCGCGAGTTGCGGTTGATAACGCGGCGATAGAGGTCGTTCAGGTCGGAGGTCGCGAAGCGGCCGCCATCCAGCGGCACCAGCGGACGCAGGTCCGGCGGCAGCACGGGCAGCACTTCCATGACCATCCAGCCCGGCTTCATGCCGGACTTCTTGAAGGCCTCGAGCACCTTCAGGCGCTTGGCGTTCTTCTTGACCTTGACTTCGGAGCCGGTCAGGTCGCCGCGCAGCTTCTCGATCTCGATGTCGAGGTCGATGCCTTCCAGCAGGTCCTTGATGCCTTCGGCGCCCATCTTGGCGATGAACTCGTCACCGTATTCCTTGCGCTTCGCGTCGTAGTCGTCCTCGGACATGATGCCGAACTTCTTCAGCGGGGTCATGCCGGGGTCGGTGATCACGTAGGCTTCGAAGTACAGCACGCGCTCGATGTCGCGCAGCGTCATGTCCAGCACGAGGCCGAGACGCGAGGGCAGCGACTTCAGGAACCAGATGTGCGCGCAGGGCGCGGCCAGGTCGATGTGGCCCATGCGCTCGCGGCGCACCTTGGTCTGGGTCACTTCGACGCCGCACTTCTCGCAGATCACGCCGCGGTGCTTCAGGCGCTTGTACTTGCCGCACAGGCACTCGTAGTCCTTGATCGGCCCGAAGATCTTGGCGCAGAACAGGCCGTCACGCTCCGGCTTGAAGGTGCGGTAGTTGATCGTCTCCGGCTTCTTCACTTCGCCGAAGGACCAGGAACGGATCTTTTCGGGCGACGCGATGCCGATGCGGATGGCATCGAAATGCTCGTCCGGCGTGAACTGCTTGAACAGGTCGAGTAGCGATTTCATTAACTCTGTCCTTCCTGATTAAGACCGCTCGAGCTCGATGTCGATGCCCAGCGATCTGATTTCCTTCACCAGCACGTTGAACGACTCCGGCATGCCGGCATCGATCGCGTGCTCGCCCTTGACGATGGACTCGTACACCTTGGTGCGGCCCTGCACGTCGTCGGACTTGACGGTGAGCATTTCCTGCAGCGTGTAGGCAGCGCCGTAGGCTTCGAGCGCCCAGACTTCCATCTCGCCGAAACGCTGGCCGCCGAACTGCGCCTTGCCGCCCAGCGGCTGCTGCGTGACCAGGCTGTAGGGGCCGGTCGAGCGCGCGTGCATCTTGTCGTCCACCAGGTGGTGCAGCTTGAGCACGTGCATGTAGCCCACGGTCACCGGCCGCTCGAAGCGGTCGCCCGACCGGCCGTCGCACAGCCAGGCCTGCGTGCGCGTGGCCGTGAGGCCCTTGCGCTTGGCCACGTCCTCGGGGAAGGCCATCTGCAGCATGGTGCGGATTTCCTCTTCCGAGGCGCCGTCGAACACCGGCGTCGCGAAGGGCACGCCCTTGGCCAGCTGGCCCGCCATCTCGAGGATGTCCTCGTCCGGCAGTTCGTTCAGCGCTTCCTTCTTGCCGGACTTGTTGTACAGCTGGTCCAGGAACTGGCGCACTTCCGCCACCGCGGACTCGTGCTGCAGCAGGTCGCCGATGCGCTGGCCGATGCCCTTGCCGGCCCAGCCCAGGTGCACTTCCAGCACCTGGCCCACGTTCATGCGCGAAGGCACGCCCAGGGGGTTGAGCACGATGTCGCACGGCGTGCCGTCGGCCATGTAGGGCATGTCTTCGACCGGAACGATCTTGGACACGACACCCTTGTTGCCGTGGCGGCCGGCCATCTTGTCGCCCGGTTGCAGGCGGCGCTTGACGGCCAGGTAGACCTTGACCATCTTCAGCACGCCCGCCGGCAGCTCGTCGCCCTGCGTGAGCTTCTTGCGCTTCTCTTCGAACGCGAGGTCGAAGCTGTGGCGCGTCTGCTCCAGCGAGTTCTTGATCGACTCGAGCTGCGAGGCGACGTCGTCTTCGGCCGGGCGGATGTCGAACCAGTGGAACTTCTCGACGGAGTCGAGATAGCCCTTGTCGATCTTCGCGCCCTTCTGCAGCTTCTGCGGGCCGCCGTTGGCTTCGCGGCCGGTCAGCAGCTTGGCGATCCGGTCGAAGGCGTCGGCTTCCACGATGCGCAGCTGGTCGTTCAGGTCCAGGCGGAAGCGCTTGAGCTCGTCGTCGATGATCTGCTGGGCGCGCTTGTCGCGCTGGATGCCTTCGCGGGTGAACACCTGCACGTCGATGACCGTGCCTTGCGAGCCCTGGTCCACGCGCAGCGAGGTGTCCTTCACGTCGGAAGCCTTCTCGCCGAAGATCGCGCGCAGCAGCTTCTCTTCCGGCGTCAGCGTGGTCTCGCCCTTGGGCGTGACCTTGCCCACCAGCACGTCGCCGGGTTGCACTTCGGCGCCGACGTAGATGATGCCGGACTCGTCCAGGCGATTGAGCTGCTGCTCGGACAGGTTCGGGATGTCGCGGGTGATTTCCTCGGGGCCCAGCTTGGTGTCGCGCGCCATCACCACCAGTTCCTCGATGTGGATCGAGGTGTAGCGGTCGTCGGCAACGACGCGTTCGCTGATCAGGATCGAGTCCTCGAAGTTGTAGCCGTTCCAGGGCATGAACGCGACCAGCATGTTCTGGCCGAGCGCGAGCTCGCCCAGGTCGGTCGAGGCGCCGTCGGCGATCACGTCACCCTTGGCGATCTTGTCGCCGCGCGCCACGATCGGACGCTGGTGGATGTTCGTGTTCTGGTTGGAACGCTGGTACTTGATCAGGTTGTAGATGTCCACGCCGACTTCACCGGCCTGGGCTTCCGCGTCGTTCACGCGCACCACGATGCGGGTGGCATCGACGTAGTCGACGACACCGCCGCGGGTGGCGGTCACCACCGTGCCGGAGTCGACCGCGGACACGCGCTCGATGCCGGTGCCCACGAAGGCCTTCTCCGGACGCAGCACCGGCACCGCCTGGCGCTGCATGTTGGCGCCCATCAGCGCGCGGTTCGCGTCGTCGTGCTCCAGGAACGGCACCAGCGAGGCGGCCACCGACACGATCTGCGCCGGGGACACGTCCATGTACTGGATGCGGTCGGCGCCGACCAGGATCGATTCGCCCTTCTCGCGCGCGGACACCAGGTCGCCGGTAAGGCGGCCTTCGGCGTCCAGCGTGGCGTTGGCCTGGGCGATGACGTACTTGCCTTCCTCGATGGCGGACAGGTAATCGATCTCCATCGTCACCTTGCCGTCGCGCACGCGGCGGTACGGCGTCTCGATGAAGCCGTACTCGTTCAGGCGCGCGTACAGCGCCAGCGAGTTGATCAGGCCGATGTTCGGGCCTTCCGGCGTCTCGATCGGGCACACGCGGCCGTAGTGCGTGACGTGCACGTCGCGCACTTCGAAGCCGGCGCGCTCGCGCGTCAGGCCGCCCGGGCCGAGGGCCGAGACGCGGCGCTTGTGCGTGATCTCGGACAGCGGGTTGGTCTGGTCCATGAACTGCGACAGCTGCGACGCACCGAAGAACTCCTTCAGGGCCGCGGAAATCGGCTTGGAGTTGATCAGGTCGTGCGGCATCAGCGGCTCTTGCTCCGCCTGGCCGAGGCGTTCCTTCACGGCCTTCTCGATGCGGGCGAGGCCGGTGCGGTACTGGTTCTCGGCGAGTTCGCCGACGCAGCGCACGCGGCGGTTGCCCAGGTGGTCGATATCGTCGACTTCACCGCGGCCGTTGCGCAGGTCCACCAGGATCTTGACCACGGACAGGATGTCGTCGTTGGTCAGGACCATCGGGCCCGTGCTCTCGTCGCGGCCGACCTTGGCGTTGAACTTCATGCGGCCCACGCGCGACAGGTCGTACGTGTCCGGGTTGTAGAACAGGCGCTGGAACAGGGCCTGCACCGCGTCCTCGGTCGGCGGCTCGCCGGGGCGCATCATGCGGTAGATGGCGACGCGGGCGGCGAACTCGTCCACCGTCTCGTCGACGCGCAGCGTCTGGCTGATGTAGGGGCCCTGGTCCAGTTCGTTCGTGTAGATCGCCTGGATTTCCTGGATGCCGGCGGCGCGCAGCTTCTTCAGCAGCGCTTCGGTCAGCTCGTCGTTCGCCTTCGCGATGATCTCGCCCGTGTCGGGGTCGATGGTGTTGCGCGCGACCACGCGGCCCACGAGGAAGTCCTCGGGCACCGAGATGTGCGTCGTGCCGGACTGCTCCAGCTCGCGCGTGTGGCGGGCCGTGACGCGCTTGTCCTTGGCCACGACGACCTTGCCGGACTTGTCGGTGATGTCGAAGCGGGCGACTTCACCGCGCAGGCGCTCGGGCACGAACTCGAGCTGCGCGCCGGTGTCCATCAGGCGGAAGTTGTCGTTGACGAAGAAGTTCGCCAGGATGGTTTCCGGCGTCAGGCCGATGGCCTTCAGCAGGATGGTGACCGGCATCTTGCGGCGGCGGTCGACGCGGAAATACAGCACGTCCTTCGGGTCGAACTCGAAGTCGAGCCACGAACCGCGGTAGGGAATGATGCGCGCGGAGAACAGCAGCTTGCCCGAGCTGTGCGTCTTGCCCTTGTCGTGTTCGAAGAACACGCCGGGGGAGCGATGCAGCTGGGACACGATCACGCGCTCGGTGCCGTTGATGATGAACGAGCCCTTGTCGGTCATCAGGGGCACCTCGCCCATGTAGACCTCCTGCTCCTTCACTTCCTTCACGACCTTGGATTGCGGCGTGGAGGATTCGCGGTCATAGATGATCAGCTGCACCTTGGCGCGCACCGCCGAGGCGTAGGTGAGGCCGCGCGTCTGGCACTCCCGCACGTCGAACGCGGGCTTGGCCAGGTTGTATTCGATGAACTTCATCTCCACGAACCCGTTGTGCGACACGATCGGGAACGCGGCGTCGAACGCAGCCTGCAGGCCCTCGATGGTGCGCTTCTGTGGCGCCATGTCGGCTTGGAGGAAGGCGGTGTACGCATCCTTCTGCATCTGCAGCAGGTAGGGCACTTCGAGCACGCTGTCGCGTTTGCCGAAGCTCTTGCGGATGCGCTTGCGTTCGGTATATGAGTAGGCCATGAAATCTCCGGGCTAGAGAATCGGTACGATTCGGCAACTGTCGCGCCCCCGGGCGGGAGGGCAGTTCTTGGCGGGTTGGCCACTACCAACCTTGGCGGACGGCACCGCATTGCACGGCGCCCGAACCAAGCAGTCTTCTGCAGTCGGATCAGAAAACACTAGGAAAACTCCCCTCGCTGGGCCAGCTTTCCTGGTGGTCTCTGGAACGGCAAAGGCTGGAGGCCCTTTCGGGCACTCCAGCCTCGGCGACCAGGGGCGAATTACTTGAGTTCGACCTTGGCGCCGGCGTCTTCCAGCTTCTTCTTCGCGGCTTCGGCGTCGGCCTTGTTCATGCCTTCCTTGACGGGCTTCGGGGCGCCGTCGACGAGGTCCTTGGCTTCCTTCAGGCCCAGGCCCGTGATTTCACGGACGGCCTTGATGACGCCGACCTTCTGCGCGCCGGCTTCCATCAGCTGCACGGTGAACTCGGTCTTCTCTTCCACCGCAGCGGCGGCGGGGCCCGCGCCACCAGCGGCGGGGGCGGCCATCGCGGCGGCGGAGACGCCGAACTTCTCTTCGATGGCCTTGACCAGGTCGTTGAGTTCCATGACGGACATGCTGTCCAGCGCCGTCAGAAAGTCGTCTTTGTTGAATGCCATTTTGAATGTTCCTGAATAAGTTGGTGATCCGTAGGGTCGCTCTGCCTTAGGCGGCAACAGCACCTTGGGTGCTTCTTGCCACCGCTTACGCGGTGGCGGCAGCGGCCCCTTCTTCCTTCTTCTTCGCCAGAGCGCCCAGCACCACCGCGGTGCGGGAGATGGGCGACATCAGCAGGCCGCAAAGCTGCGCCAGCAGCACTTCCTTCGGGGGAATGCTGGCCAGCTGCTTCACGCCGTTGACGTCCAGGGCCTTGCCCGCGAACGCGCCGCCGCGAATGACCAGCTTGTCGTTGGTCTTCGCGAAGTCGGCCACCACCTTGGCGGCGGCCACAGCGTCCACGGAGAAGCCGTAGATCAGCGGACCGGTCATCTGGTCACCGATCACTTCGAACTGGCTGCCCTGCACGGCGCGGCGGGCCAGGGTGTTCTTCAGAACACTCAGGTCCACGCCAGCGCCGCGCGCGGCGACGCGCAGCTTCGTCATGTCGGCGACCGTGATGCCGCGGTATTCCGCCATCACCAGCGTTTGAGCTTTAGCGGCGAGCGCGGTCACCTCTTCGACGACCGCTTGCTTCTCACTGCGATTCAGACTCAAGGTCTACTCCTTCAATTGCGCTTGGGGTTGCCCCGTTGCGCGCCCTTGTTCAGCGACCAACCGTCTTCAGAAATCTCTCAATTCCATCTGTAGTCGGGCCGCCATCTGCGCTGGCTGCAAGCGGAGGAGGCCTCCGCTTGCCGGATTAAGGGCATCGCTGCCCGCCAGCGGTCTTGGATGGCCCATCGGTTCCCCGATGGCCCACCACATCGGCAAGCTCCCGTTTCCGGCAGCCCGCCAATCCTTCGGAGGTGCCGCACTCCTGGTGCGGCGCCTCGTGTTCCTTACTGCTGCGCGCCTTGCGCGGTCACCGTCTGGGTATCGACGCGAACGCCGAGGCCCATCGTGGAGGACACCGCCACCTTGCGCAGGTACACGCCCTTGCTCGACGCCGGCTTGGCCTTGTTCAGCGCATCGATCAGCGCCACCAGGTTGCCATGCAACTTGTCGGCCTCGAACGAACGGCGGCCGATGGTGGCGTGGATGATGCCGGCCTTGTCGGCACGGAACTGCACCTGGCCCGCCTTGGCGTTCTTCACCGCGGTGGCCACGTCGGGCGTCACGGTGCCGACCTTCGGGTTCGGCATCAGGCCGCGCGGGCCGAGGATCTGGCCCAGCGTACCGACCACGCGCATCGCGTCCGGCGCGGCGATCACCACGTCGAAGGGCATGTCGCCGGCCTTCACGCGGGCAGCCAGGTCGTCCATGCCGACCACGTCGGCGCCGGCGGCCTTGGCTTCTTCGGCCTTGGCGCCCTGGGCGAACACGGCGACGCGCTTGGTCTTGCCGGTGCCGTTGGGCATCACGACCGCGCCGCGAACGACCTGGTCGGACTTCTTCGGGTCGATGCCCAGCTGCACGGCCACGTCGATGGATTCATCGAACTTGGCGGTGGCGGCTTCCTTGACCATGCCCAGGGCATCGGCCAGCGGGTACAGCTTCGTGCTGTCGACCTTGCCCTCGAGGGCCTTCTGCTTCTTCGTGAGCTTTGCCATGATCAGAGGCCCTCCACCGTGATGCCCATGGAGCGGGCGGAACCGGCCAGCGTGCGGATGGCGGCATCCACGTTGGCAGCGTTCATGTCCTTCAGCTTGGTCTTGGCGATCTCTTCCAGCTGCGCGCGGGTGATCTTGCCGACCTTGTCCTTGTTCGGGACCTTGGAGCCCTTGTCGATCTTCACGGCCTTCTTGATCAGGACGGTCGCGGGCGGCGTCTTGATGATGAAGGTGAAGCTCTTGTCCGCGAACGCGGTGATCACCACCGGCAGCGGCAGGCCGGGCTCGACGCCCTGGGTCTGGGCGTTGAACGCCTTGCAGAACTCCATGATGTTCAGGCCGCGCTGGCCGAGCGCGGGGCCGATCGGAGGCGACGGGTTCGCCTTGCCGGCCGGGACTTGCAGCTTGATGAAGCCGACAATCTTCTTTGCCATGACTTGCTTTCCTTGCGGGTGCTAGCGCCTTGCGGCTCCCCGGGGTTGAGGCTCTTTGCTGGGGTTCGCTTCGCTCACCGCCAGCCTACGAATCGCGCCGAGCCGGACTGCGCGATCCGATCAGGGAGGACAGACCACCGCCCGGCGATCGATCCGTCCGTCGAAAACGTCAGGTCTTCTCGACCTGGCTGAATTCCAGTTCCACCGGCGTGGCACGACCGAAGATGGTCACCGACACGCGCACCTTGCTCTTCTCGTAGTTGACTTCCTCGACGGTGCCGTTGAAGTCGGTGAACGGGCCGTCCTTGACGCGCACGTACTCGCCCACGATGAATTCGACCTTGTGGC
This sequence comes from Ramlibacter ginsenosidimutans, assembly GCF_016654015.1. GTDB lineage: Bacteria > Pseudomonadota > Gammaproteobacteria > Burkholderiales > Burkholderiaceae_C > Ramlibacter > Ramlibacter ginsenosidimutans. The sequence goes on from NZ_JAEPWM010000001.1 coordinate 941,095, forward strand.
GCGGCTTTTCCACGCCCTCTTCCATCTGGCCCATGATCTTGGCGACTTCCTCGTCGCTGATCGGGGCCGGACGGTTCTTCGCGCCGCCCACGAAACCGGTCACCTTGTTGGTGTGCTTCACCAGGTGCCAGGTGTCGTCGTTCATGACCATCTGCACCAGCACGTAGCCGGGGTAGAAGCGGCGCTCGGAGGTGCGCTTCTGGCCGTTCTTGATCTCGACCACTTCCTCGGTGGGCACCAGGATGTCGCCGAACATGTGCTGCATGCCCGCGCGGTTGATGCGCTCCTTGATGTTGCGCTCCACTGCCTTCTCCATGCCGGAGTAGGCGTGGACCACGTACCACCTCAGGTCGGGGTTGGCGGCCTTGGCGGCAACGCCGGGGATCTCCGGCTTCTGGCCTTCTGCGGCGGCGTTCTCGATTTCGCTCATTACTTCTTCCACCCCAGGATCAGGTCGTAAAACACCCATTCGAGGGTCTTGTCGGTCACCCACAGGAAGAGCGCCATCACGATCACGAAGCCGAACACGTAGGCGGTCATCTGGATGGCCTCCTTGCGCGAGGGCCACACGACCTTCTTGACTTCCTTGACCGAGTCGCGGCCGAAGGCCACGAACTGCTTGCCGGCATCCGATGTGAAGAACACGGCGACGGCGGCCACGAGGCCCACCACCAGGACGCCCCATTGGGCCACCTGCCCCTGCCTGCCCAGGAGGTAGAAGCCCGCAAGCGCGGCGATCACCAGCGCAATGGCGGCGCCCACCTTTGCCTTGTCGGCGCCGGTGGAGACGGTTTCAACTTGGGTCGTGGCCATGGGAACGGGCTGCTTCCTGCTAAAAAACGAGGTGTCCTTCAAGACACTGAAGCCCGTCACTGGGGACGGGCTTGGTTCGGAGTGCCACTCAGGTGGCAGGGGCAGTAGGAATCGAACCTACAACCTTCGGTTTTGGAGACCGACGCTCTGCCAATTGAGCTATACCCCTCCGGAATCCAGAATTGGCGGGGAACCCGGCATTATGCCAAATCCCTTAACCCATGTCGAGGACAGAGCCATCGCTTGCGCTGCTGGCCCGCCCCCGAGGCACGGGACTCACTCCATGATCTTGGCAACGACGCCGGCGCCGACGGTCTTGCCGCCTTCACGGATGGCGAAGCGCAGGCCTTCTTCCATGGCGATCGGGGCGATCAGCTTGACCGTGATCGTCACGTTGTCGCCAGGCATGACCATTTCCTTGTCCTTCGGCAACTCGATCGCGCCGGTCACGTCCGTCGTGCGGAAGTAGAACTGCGGGCGATAGTTGTTGAAGAACGGCGTGTGGCGGCCGCCTTCGTCCTTGCTCAGCACGTACACCTCGGCGGTGAAGTGCGTGTGCGGCTTGATGGAGCCGGGCTTGCACAGCACCTGGCCGCGCTCGACTTCTTCGCGCTTGGTGCCGCGCAGCAGGATACCGACGTTGTCGCCCGCCTGGCCCTGGTCCAGCAGCTTGCGGAACATCTCCACGCCCGTGCAGGTGGTCTTGAGCGTCGGCTTCAGGCCCACGATCTCGATTTCCTCGCCGACCTTGACCACGCCACGCTCCACGCGGCCGGTCACCACGGTGCCACGGCCGGAGATGGAGAACACGTCTTCCACCGGCATCAGGAACGCACCGTCCACCGCGCGCTCGGGCGTCGGGATGTAGGTGTCCAGCGCATCGGCCAGCTTCATGATGGCCTGCTCGCCCAGCTCGCCCTTGTCGCCTTCGAGCGCCAGCTTGGCCGACCCCTTGATGATCGGGGTGTCGTCGCCGGGGAAGTCGTACTTGCTCAGCAGCTCGCGCACTTCCATCTCGACCAGTTCCAGCAGCTCGGCGTCATCGACCATGTCGCACTTGTTCAGGAACACGATGATGTAGGGCACGCCCACCTGGCGGGCCAGCAGGATGTGCTCGCGCGTCTGGGGCATCGGGCCGTCGGCGGCGGACACCACCAGCACCGCGCCGTCCATCTGGGCGGCGCCGGTGATCATGTTCTTCACGTAGTCGGCGTGGCCGGGGCAGTCGACGTGTGCGTAGTGGCGGTTGGCCGTCTCGTACTCGACGTGCGCGGTGTTGATCGTGATGCCGCGGGCCTTCTCTTCGGGCGCTGCGTCGATCTGGTCGTAGGCCTTCGCCTCGCCGCCGAACTTCTTGGACAGCACGGTGGTGATCGCCGCCGTCAGGGTCGTCTTGCCATGGTCCACGTGGCCGATGGTGCCCACGTTGACGTGCGGCTTGGTCCGCTCGAACTTACCTTTTGCCATTTTTTTCGACTCCGAAAAAAGTAACGATCACTGCGCTGGACGCGGCGCTAACAGCAACGCGCCGCGCGTGTCTGGTGCCCTTGGCGGGAATCGGACCCGCGACCTCTCCCTTACCAAGGGAGTGCTCTACCACTGAGCCACAAGGGCGAAATCTTGTCGCCAGTACCGAAATCGATGGGTTGGTGGAGCGGGAGACGGGAATCGAACCCGCGTCATTAGCTTGGAAGGCTAAGGTTCTACCATTGAACTACTCCCGCGTCGGGAATCATTCCAACGGCATCTCAGCACGTCTGACGCAGGCGCCCTTTGCTGCCACTAACTCATCTTTCCGACACATTCGCCGAGCCTCTCGAAATTTTCGATCAGCCTGGTGGAGGAGGTTGGATTCGAACCAACGTAGGCGTAAGCCAACAGATTTACAGTCTGCCCCCTTTAGCCACTCGGGCACCCCTCCGGCGAGGAACCGCAGACTATAGCACGATCCGGACAGGCGGCCGGCGCGCCGTCCCACCCGAAACGCATGAAGCGGCAGGCCCCGGCGCCCTGCGCAACGGCTGACCCACTTCTGACGCCGCCGCACGACTGTCACGCGCTCCCGCACGAATGTTGCTACCGTGCCTGCATGCGCATGTTGAACTTGGCCCTGCAGGGCGGCGGCTCCCACGGCGCCTTCACCTGGGGCGTGCTCGACGCCCTGCTCGAAGACGGCCGCGTGGGATTCGAAGGACTCAGCGGCACCAGCGCGGGGGCGGTGAACGCCGTCGCCCTGGCGAGCGGCTGGATCCGGGGCTTGGCCACCGGCCGCGACCCGCGGGAGGCGGCGCGAGAGAAGCTGGCCGGCATCTGGTACCGCGTGAGCGCGATGGGCAGCCTCGGAACCCTGCAGCAGCAGTTCATGCGCATGCTCTGGGGCGGGCTGCCGCCGGAACTGTCGCCCGGCAACATCATCGGCAACGCCTGGCGGGGACTGCTGTCGCCCTACCAGAGCAATCCGCTGGACATCAACCCGCTGCGCACGATGCTGGGGGAGGAAATCGATTTCCCCGCCATCGCCGCGCAGCGCGAGATCAAGGTCTTTGTCTCCGCCACGCACGTGAACACCGGCAAGGCCGTGATCTTCACCGGCCCCCAGCTCGACGCCAGCGCGGTCCTCGCATCGGCCTGCCTGCCGATGCTGTTCCATGCGGTGGAGATCGGCGGCGAGGCTTACTGGGACGGCGGCTACTCGGTGAACCCGGCGCTCTCGCCCCTGATCCAGCAGTGCAGCGCCGCCGACCTGCTGCTGGTGCAGATCAACCCGCTCGCGCGCGAACAGACGCCGAAGACCTCGGCGGACATCCTGGACCGCATCAACGAGCTCACCTTCAATGCGAGCCTGCTCACGCAAATGCGTGCGATCGACTTCGTCAACCAGCTGCTGGCGGAAGGCGCCGTGTCCCATCCGCACTGCAAGAGGGTCCGCATGCACCGGGTCGAAGGAGGAGCGGCGCTGGACGACCTCCCGGCCTCCAGCCGCGGCTCGGCCGACGGCGTGATGATCAACCAGCTGTTCGACGCCGGACGCAGCGCCGGGAGGCAGTGGCTGGGCCGGCACTTCGAGGCGATCGGCGTGCGCAGCACGGTGGACATCCGCCGCGACTACCTGGATGACACGCGCGCGGCGCCGCCCTATCCGCCGCTGCCTGCGCCGCGCTCGCTGGGGCGCGCCTTGCGTCCGTGGCTGGCCCGCCTGCTGCGGCTGTCGCGCAGCTAGGTTCTTGCTCCGTCTTGCCAGTACCGGGCAGACAGCACAAGGGACTCATCCAGCGATGTCCATGGCGCGCAGCCCAGGGCCCGCGCGCGCGTGATGCCCGGCACGTAGCGGTTGCGAACCGATGGTTCCGCCTCGGCGTTCTGCAGCACTGCCACCCGCTTGCCAGGCGCCAGGACGTCGCGCACCCGAAGCGCAAGCTCCTTGATGCTCAGGCCTTCATCACTGCCGACGTTGTAGGACTCACCCGCGCGGCCGTTGACGAGCATGTACAGCAACCAGACTGCCAGGTCTGCGCCGTACAAGTAAGACCTCATCGGTGATCCGTCTCCCTGCACGTTGATCTGCTCGCCGTACAACGCATCGCGAATGAAGTTGCCGATGGCGAAGTGCGCGTCAAGAGGCAGTCCGGGTCCGCAGAAGGCGAAGCACCGGGCAACCAGGAACTCGATGCCCGTCTCCCGTTGCAGCATGGCTCCCATCAATTCCATGACGCGCTTGCCCTCCCCATAGGCGCTGCTTGGCAGCAACGGGTTGCATGCCGCCTGGGAGTCGTCGGGCTGATGGGTCAGGTGGGGTGGCTGCGCCCCGTAGACCGCACCCGAGCTGACCAGCAACGCGCGACGCACGCCACATGAGCGGGCCAGCTGCAGCACGCGACGGGTGCCGAGAACGATGTCGTCGAACATGTTCACGGGGTCGGCATGGGCCGCCATCGACGTCTCGGTGGCAGCGTGCAGGAGCAGATCGAACTTTCGCTCGGGAAGAGCGAAGTCCCTGACGTTGCCAGTCACGAAGTCCAGCCAGGGCTGGGCGCGAAACTGCGGATGCCGCGAAAGAAACTTGTCCGGGTCGCGCGACAACACGCAGGCCTGCACCGGAACCCCTTCATCGTTCAACGCTCGCAGCGCACTCAGCAGCCAGAGGCCGAAGAACCCTGTGCCGCCGGTGATGAAAAGGCGTTGTCCAGCGAGGCCTTGCAGGTCGAGGCGGTGCAGAACGGCTGCGATGCTGGCGTCGAGAATGGCGATTTGCGGGGGGCGAAGCGTGCTCAAGCGCTCCTCCTTCAGCCGCGCGGAAGGTAACGCCCGACGCGGGCCAGCACTTCATCCGGCAATTTGGGGAGCATGTCGTACAGCGGACTTGATTGCAGCGAGCCGTCGGCCGACAGCACGGTGGACACCGCAGGCCAATTCGGCTGGTTCGGATCGACGCGAACCATCCATGCCTCCGGCCCCGTGCGCTGGTCCAGCAACTTGCGCAGCGCCTCTTCCTCTGCTTCTTCTTCGCTCAGAAACCGGCACGGGATGTCATACGCAGCGAACAGCTTCTCCCAATGGGGGAAGCCCAGCCCGGTCTCCGGGTCGCAGCCCAGGTAGGCCCCGTTGAAGAACTTCTTCTGCGTGGCACGGATCGACGCATAGCCCTGGTTCTCGAGCAGGAAAATCTTGATGGGCAGCGAAAAGCGGTTGATGATCGCCAGTTCCTGCAGGTTCTGGGAGAACCCGCCTTCCCCCTCGGTCATCACGACCCGCCGGGAAGGGTCGGCAAACGCCGCACCGATGGCGGTCGCCAGACCGTATCCCATGCTGGCGTGGGCGGCACTGGTGGTAGCCAGCTGCCCAGGGGCCACTTCATAGTTCTGCAGCGAGCCGGTGAAGGTGCCTCCGCTCGAACAGAGGGCCAGCACGTCCGCTGCCCGCGTCGCTCGCGACAGGTTCTTCAGGAACCGGAATGAATTGATGTAGCCCGGTCCGCTCGTATTGGCCGGCTCCAGGGTAGGCACCAGGGACCTGACCTCCCGCACGTACTTGCCCCAGCCCTCTTCATCCTTCCACTGCATCCCGGGAAGCAATGCAGCGAGCGCGGCGTCGGGAGACGCGAGGACCTTGCCGTGTGCAGGCGGGCCGATGCGGTCCAGCTCGGCCTGGGAGGGGAAGATCTGCACCAGTCGCGCCTTGGGTGCATACGCGCCGTAGTTGAAGCCCGTCTGCTGAAGATCGAGCTGCGCACCGAAAGCAAGGATGACATCTGCCTGCGCCAGCACCAGATTCGCGGCCCGCTGGCCGCCCCATGTCCCGGGTCGTCCGGCGAAAACCGGCGAAGCCGTGGGCACGCGGTCGATGGCGCTCGTGGTGGTGGCGACGGGCAGGCCCAGGCGCTCGAACACCGGCAAGGCATTCCAGGCCGCCTCCCTGCTCACCAACCCGCCGAGCAGCACCAAGGGGCGCCTCGCTCCACTGAGCAGCTCTCTGATGCCGGCGATGTCCTCTTCGCGGGGCGAAATCGTCGTGCTGGAAGCCGCCGGGCCTGGTGCTTCGCGCAGCGCATCGGGGTCGACCGCGGCGCCCTGGACGTCAAGACAGACCTCGATGACGACCGGCCCGGGGTGCGGACCTTCGGCCAGGCGAACCAGCGACTGGAAATGCGCGCGCGGGACCGGCGCCTGCAAGCACTCGCTGCGCACGGAAATCGGCGCGCAGATGGCACTTCCATCCACTTCCTGGACGCCGCGCTGCCGCTGCGGATACGTCAGCAGGTCGGTCGACTTCACTTGGCCGGCCACCACCAGCAGTTCCCGATGTTCGACATGGCAACCAGCCACGGCGGTGACGATGTTGGTCAGCCCCGGCCCCGTCGTCACCAGCGCAAAGGCGCGCCGGCCCCCGCTGGCGCACTGGTTGAAGTGCTCGGCGCAGATACCGGCCGTGACCTCATGGACAACGGGAATGCATTCGAACCGGTTCCGGAAGCCATCCAGCAGGTGCATGATGCCGCCGCCCGCCACGAAGAAGCAGTGCGTATAGCCGAGCTCGACCAGCCATTCCCCGAGCAGATTCGAGTATTTCACAGCGCGTCGCCCATCCTTGCCAGCAACTGGTTGACGTCGCGAATGGAATCGATCCACATGCGCTCGCCATGCAGCATGACGCAGCTCATCTTGTCGTGGTTGATCAGCCAGAAGAAGAAGTCGTATTCGAGGCTGGGCGACGGTGCTGCCGCCTGCGACCGGAACTCCTGGACGAGCGCCCGCAGTTGATCCACACGGCCCCACAGGTCCCCGCCGAACACATGAAGCGGATTCGCGGGAACGGGGCTCGTGTAGTTCGAGATGCCCTTGATCCTGTTGTTGTAGATGTCGACGATGAGGCGGGGGAACCGGCTGGTCAGCGCGGCGGCGCTGATGTGCACCGACGAACCCGACTCCAGCGCCCCCAGCGCAGGCTCGGAGAATTCATCGAAGGAGAAGATGTCCGGGTAACCGAACTGGACCAGCGCCCTGCGGTCGGCGGCTTCGTCCAGCGCCCGTGAGAACTTCTCGAACGTATTCGCGCGCGGACCGCAAGCGCGGATGTGGATCGGCACGGGGTAGGACAGTCCGTTCAGCGCGGCCTGGATCGCTGCCTCCTGGCCATCGTCGCACAGCAGGATCACGCTGGCGGGCATCGACGACGCGCGATGCTGCTTCAGGTACAGCAGGAAATGCACGAGCAGGCTGCGGCCTTCGCGAATCTTCATCAACGGCTTGGGTCGTCCCTCGCCGTCATAGGCGGGTCCGCCGCAGAAGAGGAAAAGCGGGATGTTCATGCTGCGTCGGCCTTCAGGCTGCCATTGTCGAAATTGCGCAAGACCATGCCCTGTTGCACCTGCAGGACTTGCGCCGCACGTTCGAGAAAGCTCGCTTGCGAGCCGGCCACGAGGGTGATGGAACCCCCATGGATGCTGTATTTGACCGGGATCTGCCTGGACGCCAGAACCGGCAGGAATGCGACGGCATCCCAGAGACGGATGCCATGGCCGATGAACGCCATGTGCCGGCCGCACAGCAGTTGATAGAGCCCGGCGCAGGCGGAGCCATACCGGTACATCCCGGCCGAGCTGGCGTCGATCAGGTCCAGCAATTCCCCGCGAGCCTTGCGCGCGGATGCATCCTGCTTGGGCGGGTAGGCGTAGTAGACGGTCCCATGCTCGCTCGCGGCAACCAGAGGCAAAGGCTTGGCGTAGAGGCTTTGCGCCTCTTCCAGGACGATGTACTGGTCGTGTTCGGGAAGCACGACGACAGCCCCGTCGAGGCGGCCATTGCGCAGGTGTGCCGCCATGTAGCCGTAGTTCGGCATTCCCAGCGCGTGGTTGTTCGAGCCGTCCAGGGGATCGACGATCAGCCATTCGCCATCCGAGAGCGCGCCCCTCTCCAGGCCTTCATGCCTGCCCTCTTCGGACAGCAGCCTGCATCCGGGGAGCCGCTCGGCGACGAACTGTTGCGAGATAGCATGCAGCTTCATGTCCAGTTCCGTGACCACATCGCGAAGCTGGTTGTCCTTGACCTTCTGGACCATGCGCGTCTCCTGGGATCCGCTCGTGCTGAACGCACGGCAGACGCGGGCGGCGAGATTGAGTAGCTTCATACGATTTCCCTGCGGAGAAAGCCGACCGCTTCGGAATAGTGGCTGGCAACGAATTCGGACTCGATGCTCTGCCCGTCCAGCCCAAGGTGGTACTTGAGGAAGGCCGGGACGCCGAATGCCTCGAGTTCGGAGAGCTGGACGTAGTCCCTGTCCTTGGTGTCGGCGTAGCACAGCGCCGCGGCGATGCCGGCCATCAGGTAGGTCGCGTTGACGCCCGTGGACAGCAACAGCCTCAAGGCCCCCATCAGCCGCCCGGACGGATGGAGTTTGCGCAGCGGCTCGCGGGCCACGCGCGACACGGGGTCGAACAGCAGACGGTTGGAGAACCGGCGCACTTCCTTGATGGCATAGGACTCGATGAAGTGGTGGTCGTACGGCGTTACCATCTTGAGCGCGCACAGCAATTCATCGATCACGCCGTCGATGGCGCGCCGGATCGCCGGCTTGGCCAGGGCTTCGTGCAGGTAGGTGCAGCCAGCCATGTGCCCCAGGTAAGCCGCTATGCAATGCGGCGTGTTGTGGATGTAGAGCTTGGCATCCCACTCCTGGTTCAGGCGCTCCACCGGCAGCCAGTGGACAGCCGGCAGCAGCTGCTCCAGCGCGGGATCCAGCTTGGGCGGACGCTGGAGATACATCACGCCGTTTTCGGTGTGGAGGGCGTGCGGGTCGCGCGCAAGGTTGTCCGGCGACGCCGTCGAGGAGGTGATAACGTCGGGCACGCCAAAGTAGACCGCCTCGAGTCCATACGCCTGCTTGATCCAGTCCACCGTGATCGGATCGTTCTCGAGGCTGAAGATCGGGCAGCGCAGCTTCTCGATGCCCGATGGCAAGCGCGTTGCGTTGCGGGGCCCGACCGAAACGAATGCGATGTCGTATTGCAGCGGCTGCAGCTGTTCGAAATTCGTGGCGATGCGCCGGGGCCGGACCCATTTCTCCAGCAGCTTCTCACCATCGCTCATGAACGAATGGAAGCCGCCGCGCGCGGCGATGCCGTTCACCAGGTCGGGCGACGCGTCCAGGATGTCCAGTTCAAACCCATCGAGAAGCCAGGGGACGAAGCCCCGGCCGATTGCGCCGCCTCCAACAATGAGGGCTCGAGCCATGTAAACGTTTCCTTGCAGTTGAGGATTCCTCCGCCAGGGCAGGGACGCAAGCCTGACGGACGAGAAGCGGCGCTGCCTCGAGCACCGGCAGCCCGTCGAGCGCGGCGGGCAAGAGCCGACCACGGGATGGAGCGATGCTGGCCGCCGGGTGCCTGGGTCGATGCGCCGCATCGCCTTGAGAGCGCCTCGATTCTAGCGACTGGAAGAGCTGGACCCCACCCACACAGGCGCTGGTGGCCCATCGCGCGATCATCCAAGCTGTCTCTGCACACGAAGACTAGAACACGCCCGGGATGCCCCGCTCGGCCAGCCAGTCGCGCGCCTGCCGGAAGCATCCGCTGCCGAGGAAGGGCACCGGCGGCCGCCCCGCGGACAAGGGCGACGGGTGATTCGTCTGCAGCAACAGGATCTCGCGCCCGTACTGCGCGGCGTGCGCGCGGATCAGGTCCGCCTTGGCCTGCGCGTGCGCACCCCACAGCAGGTAGACGCAGGGCGAGGCGGTGGCAGCGACCAGCGCCAGCAGGCGATCAGTGAGCACCTCCCAGCCCTTCTTCGCGTGGCTGGTGGGCTCGCCCTGCTCCACCGTCAGCACTGCGTTGAGCAGCAGCACGCCGGACCGCGCCCAAGGCATCAGCGAGCCCGATTCGGGCCGTGTGCCCAGCTCCTTGAAGATGTTGCGCAGCGACGGCGGATGCTTCACGCCGTCGGCTACCGAGAAGGCGAGGCCTTCCGCCTGGCCTGGCCCGTGATACGGGTCCTGCCCCAGGACCACGGCGTGCACGGACGCCAGCGGCGTGAGTTCCAGCGCGCGCAGCGGATGCGGCGGATAGATCACCGCGCCGGCGTCGAGCCGGGCGCGCAGGAAGGCGCTGAGCCTGCGTCCGTCCTCGCTCGCCAGGAAGTCCTCGACGACGGGGCGCCAGCCTTCGGCCAGCGGCCAGCCCTCGGGCACCCACTCCAGCAGCTGGCGCCGCCTGGCGCCGGGCTCCAAATCGGCCCAGGGCAGGTCCGCTTGGGATCGCCCGGCCATCTCAGTGGAACAGCGCGGCGAGCGCGGCGCCCGGGTCGTCCGCGCGCATGAAGGCTTCGCCCACCAGGAAGGCATGCACGCCCGCTGCGCGCATGCGCTGCACGTCCTCGCGGGTGAGGATGCCCGACTCGGTGACCAGCAGCCGGTCCGCCGGCACGTCCTTCAACATGCCCAGCGTGTTGTCCAGGCTCACCTCGAAGGTGCGCAGGTCGCGGTTGTTGATGCCCACGAGCCGCGTCTTGAGCTTCAGCGCGCGCTGCAGCTCCTGCGCGTCGTGCACCTCAACCAGCACCGCCATGTCGAGGCTGTGCGCGATCGCTTCCAGCTGCGCCATCTGCGCGTCGTCCAGGCACGCGGCGATCAGCAGGATGCAGTCGGCGCCCAGCACGCGCGACTCGTACACCTGGTACGGGTCGACGATGAAATCCTTGCGCAGCACCGGCAGGTCGCAGGACGCGCGCGCCTGCTTCAGGAAGTCCGGCTCGCCCTGGAAGAAGTGACGGTCCGTCAGCACCGACAGGCAGGCCGCTCCGTGCTCCGCGTAACTCTGCGCGATGTCCGCCGGGATGAAGTCGGCGCGCAGCACACCCTTGCTGGGGCTCGCCTTCTTCACCTCCGCGATCACCGCCGCCTGGCCTGCGGCGATCTTGGCGCGCAGGGCGCCTTCGAAGTCGCGCGTGAGCACGCGGCTGAACGCGTCTTCGCGCATCGCCTCCAGCGAGCGCTTCTTCTTTGCCGCCGCGACTTCCTCGCGCTTGACGGCGACGATCTGGTCCAGGATGTTGCTCATGTCAGCCCGCCAGGCGCTTGGACACGCGCACCAGTTCGTCCAGCTTCGCCCGGGCGGCACCGGACTCGAGCACCTGCCGCGAGCGCGCGATGCCCTCGCGGATGTCGGCGACCACATTGGCCGCATAGAGCGCGGCGCCAGCGTTGAAGACCACGATGTCGCGGGCGGCGCCCGGCTGGTTGTCCAGCACCTGGCGCATCAGCGCGAGCGACTCCTGCGGCGTGTCGACCTTGAACGAGCGATTGCTCGCCATCGGCATGCCGAAGTCCTCGGGGTGGATCTCGTACTCGCGGATCTCGCCGTTCTTGAGCTCGCCCACGAGCGTCGCGGCGCCCAGGCTCACTTCGTCCATGCCGTCGCGCCCGTACACGACCAGCGCGTGCTCGGCGCCCAGGCGCTGCAGCGCGCGCACCTGGATGCCCACCAGGTCCGGGTGGAACACGCCCATCAGGATGTTGGGTGCGCTCGCCGGATTGGTCAGCGGCCCGAGGATGTTGAAGATGGTGCGCACGCCCATCTCCTTGCGCACCGGCGCGACGTTCTTCATCGCCGGATGGTGGTTCGGCGCGAACATGAAGCCGATGCCTGTCTCCGCGATGCACTTCGCGATGGCGTCGGGCGAGAGATTCAGGCTGACGCCCAGCGTCTCCATCACGTCGGCGCTGCCGCTCTTGCTGGAGACGCTGCGGCCGCCGTGCTTGCTCACCTTCGCGCCGGCAGCCGCCGCCACGAACATCGAGCAGGTCGAGATGTTGAAGGTGTGCGAGCCGTCGCCGCCCGTGCCCACGATGTCCACCAGGTGCGTCTTGTCGGCGACGTTCACCTTGGTGGAGAACTCGCGCATCACCTGCGCGGCGGCCGTGATCTCGCCGATGGTTTCCTTCTTCACGCGCAGGCCGGTCACGATGGCGGCCGTCATCACCGGCGAGAGCTCGCCGCTCATGATCAGCCGCATGATCTTGAGCATCTCGTCGTGGAAGATCTCGCGGTGCTCGATCGTGCGCTGCAGCGCTTCCTGGGGGGTGATCATGGATGGCTCCTCGGCGGTTCTAGCGGGAAGGATTGTCGGACAAGGCGAGGCGCAGTCCGAACGCGACGAACATCGCGCCGGCGGCGCGGTCCAGCCAGTGCATGCCGCCCTGCACGGCGCGGTGGCGGGCCATCCAGGCTGCGGCCAGTGCCCAGCCGGCGTTGACGGCGACGCTGTCGATATTGAACAAGGTGCCCAGCAGCACGAAGGCGAAAGCCTTGTGCTCGGTGTCCGGCGCGATGAACTGCGGCACGAAGGCCAGGAAGAAGATGGCGACCTTGGGGTTGAGCGCATTGGTCAGGAAGCCGCCGCGGAAGACCGCCCACAGGCTCGAACGTCCATCCGTTGCTTCGGAGCCTGAGTCGTCACGAGAACCGTAGGCTGGTGGTGAGCCTTCAGGCGAACCCCAGCTTGCCGCCCCCGCCCGCGTGCCCAGCAACTTCACCCCCACCCACAACAGGTACGCCGCCCCCGCCCATTTCAGCACCGCGAACGCGGTCGCCGACGCCGCCAGCAGCGCGCTCACGCCCGCGGCCGCAGCGGCGATGTGCACGAAGCAACCCGCGTTGATCCCCAGCGCGGCGACGACGCCCGTGCGCGCGCCGTGGCGCAGCGCATTGCTCACGATATAGAGGACGTCGGGGCCGGGCGTGAGATTGAGCAGCAGGCCCGCCGCGATGAACAGGAGCAGGTGTTGCGTGTCCGGCATCGCCGCTCCTTCAGGCGCGGAACCACTCGCGAATGACGCGAACCGCCCGGTCGACGCCGGCCGCGTCCACGTCCAGGTGCGTGACGAAGCGCAGGCGGTAGAGCCCCGTGGCCAGGATGCCCTGCTGCGCCAGATGCTGGATGAAGCCGGCGGAGCGTTCGCGCGCGGGCCCCGCCAGGTCCACGAACAGGATGTTGGTGTCGGGGGCTTCGCACTGCACGCCCGGAATGTCGCACAGGCCCTCGGCCAGGCGGCGCGCCAGCGCGTGGTCTTCGGCCAGGCGGTCCACGTGGTGGTCCAGCGCATAGCTGCACGCCGCGGCGAGCAGGCCCGACTGCCGCATGCCGCCGCCCGCCATCTTGCGAATGCGGCGGGCGCGGGCGATCAGTTCCTTCGAGCCGCACAAGGCGGAGCCGACCGGGGCGCCGAGCCCCTTGCTGAAGCAAACGGAAACGCTGTCGAACAGGCCCGCGATGCGGCGCGCTTCCGTGCGCGCGTCACTGCCGTTCGCCTTGGCCTGCGCCACCGCGGCGTTGAAGAGACGGGCGCCGTCGAGATGCGTGGCCAGCCCCTTCGCGCGCGCGAGCGCCGTGGCCTGCTGCAGGTAGGCCAGCGGCAGCACCTTGCCGCCCAGGGTGTTCTCCAGCGCGAGCAGCCGCGTGCGCGCGAAGTGCGCATCGTCCGGCTTGATCGCGGCCTCGATGTCGGCGAGCGCGAGCGAACCATCGGGCTGGTGCTCGAGCGGCTGCGGCTGCACGCTGCCGAACACGGCGGCGCCGCCGCCTTCCCAGCGATAGCAGTGCTGCATCTGGCCCACGATGTACTCGTCGCCGCGCTGGCAGTGCGCGAGCACGCCGCACAGGTTGCTCTGCGTGCCGGTCGGCACGAACAGCGCCGCGTCGAAGCCCAGCATGCCTGCGATCTTCTCCTGCAGCGCATTGACGCTCGGATCGTCCGCGAACACGTCGTCGCCGAGCGGCGCCTCCATCATGGCAGCCTTCATGGCCGCGGTCGGTTGCGTGACGGTATCGCTGCGGAGATCGACAGTGTTCATGCGCGCTGCTCCAGGAAGTTCTTCAGCATCGCGTGGCCGTGCTCGGTAAGGATCGATTCCGGATGGAACTGGACGCCTTGCACGGGCAAGGTCTTGTGGCGCACGCCCATGATCTCGCCGTCGTCCGTCCACGCGGTGACCTTCAGGTCGGCCGGACAGGTCTCGCGCTCGATCGCGAGCGAGTGGTAGCGGTTCACCGTGAAGTGTTCGGGGAGCCCCGCGAACACGCCCTCACGCGTCGTCGTGATCTCGCTGGTCTTGCCGTGCATCAGCTGTTGTGCGCGAATGATCTTCCCGCCGAACGCCGCGCCGATGGACTGGTGTCCGAGGCACACGCCGAGAATGGGCAGCTTGCCGGCGAAATGGCGGATGGCTTCGACCGAGATGCCGGCTTCGGCGGGCGAGCACGGCCCCGGGGAGATGACGAGGCGATCGGGCTTCTTCGCCTCGATGTCGCCGATGGTGATCTCGTCATTGCGGTAAACCTCGACGTCCGCACCCAACTCGCCGAAGTACTGCACCAGGTTGAAGGTGAAGCTGTCGTAGTTGTCGACCATGAGGAGTTTCATGCTCGTTCGCTCCCGGAAGTTCGCTGCATCACCAGCAACAAGAACGCAGAGTGCGCAAAGGTTACGCAGAGGACGCAGAGGAAGAAGATGGTGTTCATAGCCTGTTCACCAGCCGGCTGACGTTCTTCGAGACAGGGAACTCATGGAAGTTGATCAACAGACCGAGCTTCAGGCCTGTCAGTCGCAGATAAGAGAGCATCTGGGCGCGGTGAACCTCCGTGGTGGTCTCGATCGCCTTGATTTCAACGATCACGGAACCCTCCACGATGAAATCAGCCCGGTAGGCGACGCCCAGGGTTTTGCCCTTGTACTGCCCGCTGATCGGCACCTCCTGCGCAAAGTGCAAGTTGCGCTCGGAGAACTCGATCGCCAGAGCGGCGCAGTAAGCGCTTTCGAGCAAACCCGTGCCGAGCACGCGCTGTACCTCGACGGCCGCGCCGATGATTTCGCGAGAAAAATCATTCTCTTCCACGGCTGTTCCTCTGCGTCCTCTGCGTAGCCTTTGCGTCCTCTGCCTTCTTCTTGCCGGATACAGTCACGCCGTTCATTCCAGCCCCTCCTCGACGAGCTCGCTCGCCCGCATCAGCGCACGCGCCTTCGCTTCGGTTTCCTTCCATTCCAGTTCCGGCACCGAGTCGGCGACCACGCCGGCGGCTGCCTGCACGTAGAGCGTCTGGTCCTTGATGATGCCCGTGCGGATGGCGATCGCCACGTCCATGTCGCCGGCGTAACTCAGGTAGCCGCAGGCGCCGCCATAGATGCCGCGCTTGACGGGCTCGAGTTGGTCGATCAGCTCCATTGCATGCACCTTCGGCGCGCCGGTGAGCGTGCCCGCGGGGAAGGTCGCCTTCAGCACGTCCATGCTGGTCATGCCGTCCTTGAGCAGGCCTTCCACGTTGCTCACGATGTGCATCACGTGGCTGTAGCGCTCCACCGCGAACGCTTCGGTGACCTTCACGGAGCCGGTCTTCGCAATGCGCCCGATGTCGTTGCGCGCCAGGTCGATCAGCATCACGTGCTCGGCCCGCTCCTTGGCGTCGTTCACCAGTTCGTGCTCCACCGCCTTGTCCACCTCGGGCGTCGCGCCGCGCGGGCGGGTGCCGGCGAGCGGGCGGATGGTCACCTTCTGGCCTTCCGGCGTCTGCTCCTGGCGCACCAGGATCTCCGGCGAGGCGCCGACCACGTGGAAGTCGCGGCCGTCCTCGGTCGCGCCGGTGAAGTTGTAGAAATACATGTACGGGCTGGGGTTCAGCGAACGCAGCGCGCGGTACAGCGACAGCGGCGACTCGGTGTAGCGCTTCTTGATGCGCTGGCCCACCTGCACCTGCATGAAGTCACCCGCCTCGATCAGCTCCTTGGCGCGCTCCACCGCCTTCAGGTAATCGGCCTTCGCGAACTCGCGTTCCGCCGGGAAGGTCTCGGTCTGCTTGACCACCGGCGCGCTCACCGAGTACTTCAACTGCTCCTTCAGCTCGCGCAGGCGCCGCTTGCCGTTCGCGTAGGCCTCGGACTTGCCCGGATCCACGTACACGATCAGGTACAGCTTGCCCGAGAGGTTGTCGATGACGGCCAGGTCCTCGCATTGCAGCAGCAGGATGTCGGGCGTGCCGAGCGTGTCGGGCGGGCAGCTGTGCTCCAGCTTCTTCTCGATGTAGCGCACCGTGTCGTAGCCGAAGTAGCCGGCCAGTCCGCCGCAGAAGCGCGGCAGCCCCGGGCGCAGCGCCACCTTGAAGCGCTTCTGGTAGTCGGCCACGAAGTCCAGCGGGTTGCCCCTGGCCGTCTCCACGACCTGGCCATCGGTGACCACTTCCGTGCGCGCGTCGGCGCCGAAGCCGCTCGCGCGCAGGAAGGTGCGCGCAGGCAGGCCGATGAAGCTGTAGCGCCCGAAGCGCTCGCCGCCCACCACGGATTCGAGCAGGAAGCTGAGCTTGCCGCCGCCCTTGGCGTGCGCCAGCTTCAGGTACAGGGACAACGGGGTCTCGAGGTCCGCGAACGCCTCGGCGATGAGGGGAATGCGGTTGTGGCCCTGCAACGCAAGGCTCTTGAATTCGAGTTCGGTGATCAAGGGTGAGCCTCCACAAGCTCGGCGGCGTCGCGCGCCGCGGGATCCGGGACATGCCTCCGGGAGCCGGAGGCGCGGGGCACGGGCTGCCCCGTGCGGTCAGTGTCGCACTTGAACAGGCTTGCGCCAGGGCCAGGCTCCCCGGTCGCTGCAACCTGCAATCATGGTGCGGTGGATGAACATGGGGCCAGTGTAGCAAAGGCCGGCGCTGCGCAGGCCCACCGGGGGCTGCGCGGCGCGGCACCGTCCGGTCGCCGCTACGAACGGCGCGCGGGAGCGGAGACGAAGAGGTTCAGGCCCAGGGCTTCGGATAGGAAGCGCGTGACCAGTTGCCCGCGCACGCTGTTGCCCGCCGCGTCCAGGGGCGGCGACCACGTCGCGACCGCGCCCTTGCCGGGCGAGACCGTGACGATGCCGCCGCTCACGCCGCTCTTGCCCGGCAGGCCCACGTCGAACAACCAGGACCCCGAGCGCTCGTACAGCCCCGCGGTAGCCATCACGGCCAGCACGCGCCGGCAGGTGTCCGGCGCGATCACCTGCTCGCCGGTCGCCGGGTTGACGCCGCCGCCGGCGAGCGTGGCGCCCATGACCGCCAGGTCGCGCGCGGTCACCAGCAGCGAACACTGGCGCGTGTAGACGTCGATCGCCTCGTCGGGGTCGCAGTAGACGCGGCCGTAGCCGCGCAGCAGGTGGGCGAGCCCCGCGTTGCGCTGGTTGTGGTCCGCTTCGGAGCGGTACACGCGCTCGTCCATCGTGAGCGTGCGTCCCGCGAAGCGGGAAAGGCCGTCGCGCACGCGCTGCCAGCGCTCCTCGGCGTTCGCGCCGCCGACCAGGCTGGTGGTCGCGATGGCGCCGGAGTTCACCATCGGGTTGGTGGTGCGGTCGGCCCGCAGTTCCACCGCCATGATGGAGTTGAAGGGCAGCCCGGTCGCATCCACGCCCAGGCGGCGCGCTGCCTCCTCGGCGCCGAGTGCATCGCACACCAGCGCGAAGACGAAGGGCTTGGACACGCTCTGGATCGAGAACGTCCCGTCCGCGTCGCCCAGCGCGAACGCATCGCCCTGCGTGTTCGCCACGCAGATGCCGAAGGCCGCGGGGTCCGCTTCGGCGAGCACGGGGATGTAGTCGGCGACGGTGCCGCTGCGCTCCTCGCGGAAGCGTGCGTAGGCGGTCTCGATGATCGCGCGGACATCGTCACGCGAGGGCAGCGAGCCGGTGGAGACGAAGCCGGGGGCGCCGGGCGGGGCGGGCTTGCTCATGGGGTCCTTCCTCGCTCAGGCGAGCGCCTTGCCCACGACCTCGCCGGTTTCGCGCGACAGGCCGGGATGCGCGGCGATGGTTTGCAGCGCCGCGCGCATCAGCTCCCGGCGTGCCGGCTCGTACCGCTTGTAGCGCTCCAGGTTGCGCACCATGCGCGAAGCGACCTGCGGGTTGATCGGGTCGAGGGCGAGGGCGAGCTCCACCATCAGCGCGTAGCCGGAGCCGTCCGCCGCATGGAAGTTCACCTGGTTGACGCCGAAGCTGCCCACCAGCGCATACACCTTGTTGGGGTTCTTCAGCGTGAAGGCCGGATGCCGGCTCAGCTCGCGCACGCGGGCGACGGTGCCGGGCAGCCGCGACAGCGCTTCGGTCGACAGCCACTTGTCCACCACCAGCGGCTCGTCCTTCCACTTGGCGTAGAAGCCGTCGAGCGCCGGGCGGCGCTCGGGGCAGTCGCAGCTCGCCAGCGCGGCGAGTGCCGCCATCGCGTCGGTCATGTTGGTCGCGCCCGCGAGTTGCGCGACGCACAGGCTGCGGGTCTCCGCTTCGCCCAGGTCCATCAGGAAGGCGAGGCACAGGTTGCGCAGCGCCCGCCGGCCGCTGGACTCCGCATCGGGGCTGTACGGGCCCGGCGTGGCGAAGAGGTCGTACGCGCTGCGGAACGCGCCGTGCAATCGCTCGGCGAGGAAGCGGCGCATTGCGAAGCGCACCTCGTGCACGGCTTGCGGATCGATTTCCTCCAGCCGCTCGGCGATGATGATCTCGGCCGGCAGCGTCAAGGCTTCGGCCGCGAACGCCGGATCCTTCTGCGCGTCGGCCAGCACGCGGCCGAAGGCCTCGGCCAGGTAGTCCGGGAACTGCACGGGCCGGCCCGCCCGCCGGTCGGCGACGCCGCGCAACAGCAAGTCCATCGCCAGGCGCTGGCCCGCTTCCCAGCGGTTGAACGCATCGCTGTCGTAGCCGAGGAGCAGCTGC
This sequence comes from Ramlibacter ginsenosidimutans, assembly GCF_016654015.1. Classification (GTDB taxonomy): domain Bacteria; phylum Pseudomonadota; class Gammaproteobacteria; order Burkholderiales; family Burkholderiaceae_C; genus Ramlibacter; species Ramlibacter ginsenosidimutans. The sequence goes on from NZ_JAEPWM010000001.1 coordinate 960,113, forward strand.
AGCGCCTGGTCGTCGTACGGATACCCGATGATGACCGGCGCGGAGAAGTTGCGTCCCAGCGAAGGCACCGGGGGCACCGGCACATCGATGAAGCGGAACACCTCCGTTTCCTGGCGCAGAGACAGCACGGCGCTGCCGCCGCGTCCGGTCTTCTCGCCCTCGAGACGCAGGGGCAGCTCGCGTCCGTCCGGCGTGAGCAGGCCCACCGTCAAGGGCATGTGCATGGGCTTCTTGGTGGGCTGTCCTGGGGTGGGAGGACAGCTTTGCGTGACCGTCAGCACGTAGGTCTGGCTCGTTTCGTCGTACTGGTCCCGCACGCTCAGGCGCGCGGTGCCGGACTGCTCGTACCAGAGCCGGAACTGCGACAGATCCTCGCCGCTTGCTTCCTCCACGGCCGCCACCAGCGCGTCGGTCGTCACCGCCTGCCCATCGTGCTCGCGGAAGTACAGGTCCATCGCCTGGCGGAACTTCGCAGGGCCGACCAGCGTGTGCATCATGCGCACCAGCTCCGCGCCCTTCTGGTAGACCGTGGAGGTGTAGAAGTTGCTCACCTGCTGGTACGCGCTGGGGCGCACCGGGTGCGCCATCGGCCCGGCGTCCTCGGGGAACTGGCCCGTGCGCAGGTTGCGCACGGCCTGGATCCGCGCCACGGCCCGCGAATAGCGGTCGCCCGCGTACTGCTGCTCGCGGAACACCGTCAGGCCTTCCTTCAGCGCCAGCTGGAACCAGTCGCGGCAGGTCACGCGGTTGCCGGTCCAGTTGTGGAAGTACTCGTGCGCGACGGTGCGGTCGATGAAGTTGAAGTCCCAGTCCGTGGAGATGTCCGACCGCGCGAGCACAAGCTTCGTGTTGAAGATGTTCAGGCCCTTGTTCTCCATCGCCCCCGCGTTGAAGTCGCCGACGGCCACGATGTTGTATTCGTCCAGGTCCACTTCCAGCCCGTAGGTGTCCTCGTCCCACTTCATGGCGTGCTTGAGGGACTCCAGCGCGAACACGCCCTGGTCCAGCTTGCCGGGCTCGACGAAGAACTGCAGCAGCACGTTGCGGCCCGAGCGCGTGCGGAAGCTGTCCTGGCTGCGGTCGAGGCGCGCGGCGACGACGGCGAACAGGTACGACGGCTTCGGAAACGGGTCGACCCAGCGCGCCCAGTGGCGGGCACCGCCCTCCTCCCCCTGCGCGACGCAGTTGCCGTTGGCCAGCAGCACCGGGTAGCGCTCGCGGTCGGCATGCAGGGTGACGGTGTACCGCGCCATCACATCGGGGCGGTCGAGGAAGGGCGTGATGCGCCGGAAGCCCTCCGCCTCGCACAGGCTGAAGAAGCCGGTGCTGGAGGTGTAGATCCCCATCAGCTTGGTGTTCTGCCGCGGGTGGATGCGGCTGACCGTGTCGAGACGGAAGCTCGCGGGCACGTCCTGCACGGTCAGGTAGCGCCCATCGGCCTGCCAGCGCTCCGGCGGCAGCAGCTTGCCGTCGATGGCGACGGATTCGACACTGACCTCGTCGAGGTCCAGCACCAGCGAGGAGGACGACGCGCCGTCCGGATTGCGCTGCACGGACAGGGTGGCGGCGACGCGCGCCTCGTCTTCCGACTGCAGGTCGATGTCGAGCACCACCTCCGGGATCAGGAAGGCGGGACGCCGGTAGTCCGCGAGACGGACCGTGGTGGCGGCGGCATTCATGGAACGTTCCTGGGAGTCGGGAAGAAGATCAGAGCCGCGCTTCGGCGCGGGACTGGAAGACCACCATCTGCACGAACTGCAGCTTGGCCACCGCGGGCTTGGACATCACGAAGGGATAGAAATCGGGCTGCCCCATGCTGCGTGCCAGCTCGTTGCAGACCACCATGATTTCGGTCCAGCCGTTGAGGAGCTCCAGGAAGCGCGAGGCATTGGGATCGTCCGGCGCGTACAGCGCGTCGCGGCCGAACGGAACGATGTCCGCCTCGATGTCCTCGGCGTCCAGCCCGAAGCCCATCGCCGTCGCCAGGCTGTCGACCACGTGCATGTAATGCGCCCAGCTCTCGGCCCAATCCTCCCAGGGATGCATCGTGGCGTAGGAGCTGATGTACGACCTGGCCCAGTCCGCCGGCGGCCCTTGCTCGTAATTGCGCTTCAGCGCCTCGGCGTAGCTGGCGCGCTCATCGCCGAACAGCTGCCGGAAGGGCTCCAGCCACTTGGTGTTCCAGATCAGGCGGTCCCAGTAGTAGTGGCCGACCTCGTGCCGGAAGTGACCCAGCAGCGTGCGATACGGCTCGCGCATGGCGTGGCGCATCTTTTCGCGCTTGGCGTCGTCCGCCTCCTCCACGTTCAGCGTGATGAGCCCGTTCGCGTGGCCCGTCATCACCTGCGGCCCCCCGGGCGGCGAGCGCAGGAAGTCGAACATGAGGCCTTGCTCCGGATCCTCCTGCACCTTCGAGCGCACCGGCAGCCCGAGCGCCAGCAGCTGCGACACCAGCCGGCGCTTGGCAATTTCGATGGCCGACCAGTAGCGTGCGTTGTCCGCGTCGTCGAGACTCGGAATCGTCCGGTTCAGCCGGCAGGCGATGCAGTGCTCGGCCGGGTTGGCGGCGTACATCATCCAGTTGCAGGCCGCCGGCGAATTGCGGTTGGCGCAGAACTTCAGGACATCGCTGCGTCCGGGGGCCAGCCAGGTGCCGGGGCGCGGGCCCGGTTGCAGCGCGACGAGCCGACCGTCGTCCGGCAGGTAACCCAGCTGCGCATCGCAAGTGAGGCACTTGGTATTACGGAAGAACAGCTGCGCCCCGCAACGACACTTGTACGAACGCGACAGGCGTTTCGCCCGGGCGCGGGTGTCGGCGCGCTGCGCCTCGAGCTCGTTGCCCAGGCTCTGGAGGAGGTCTTGCATCGTCGGCTTCCCAATGGAGGACCTCGTGTTATAGGCCTCCTGTACGCGCTGCCCACTGGCCCAAAGGGCAATGTCCCGCGCACCGTTTCCCCCCAGGCTGGATGTCGCCCGTGCGACTGACGGCCCGCCGCCACCTGCCACAACAATGCGGGCCCTCGTAACAAAACGTAGAGGCACCCATGCGCATTTCCCGATTGGCCGGCCTGCTCGTCGCCACCTGCCTGTTGCTGCCCCTGCTGGCGCGGGCCGATGTCACCCTGGCGGGGGTGAAGTACGAGGACACCACCGACCTGCGCGGCGCCAGGCTCACGCTCAACGGCGCGGGGATCCGCTACAAGGGCCCGTTCAAGGTGTACACCGCAGCCCTGTACCTGCAGAAGAAGGCGGGCACGCCCGAAGACGTCCTGGCCTTGCCGGGCGCCAAGCGCATGTCCGTGGTGATGCTGCGCGACATCGACGCCTCGGAACTCGGCAGGCTGTTCATCCGCGGCGTGGAGGACAACATGGACCGCGGCGCCATGGCCAAGCTGATTCCCGGACTCATGCGCATGAGCCAGATCTTCACCGACCACAAGAACCTGAAGGCCGGCGACCAGTTCACGCTGGACTGGGTCCCGGGCGCGGGCACGGTGGTCAGCGTGCGCGGCGTGCAGCAGGGCGAGCCCTTCAAGGAGCCCGAGTTCTTCAGTGCGCTGATGCGCATCTGGCTGGGCCCCGTGCCCGCCGACTGGAAGCTGAAGGACAGCCTGCTCGGCAAGCCGGCCTGATCAGCGCCGCGGCAGCAAGGCGCCGAGCTCGGCCAGCGAGTCCACGAACGCGTCGGCGTCGACCGCGCGCACCGGCTCGCCATGGTTGTACCCGTAGGTGACCAGCACCACCGGACAGTGCGCCGCACGGGCAGCCGCGGCGTCGTTGCGCGAATCGCCGACCACCAGCGTCGCAGCAGGCGCGGTGGACAGGGCCTCGCAGGTCTTGAGCAGCGGCAGCGGGTCCGGTTTCTTGCGTTCGAAGGCGTCGCCACCGAACACGCAGTCGAAGGCGTGGGCCAGCCCCTTCTGGCGCAGCAAGGCGCGGGCGAACTCGCCGGGTTTGTTCGTGAGGCAGGCCAGGCGCAGGCCGGCGGCCTGCAGCGCCCGCAGGCCTTCTTCGACCCCGGGATAAACGCGCGCCCAGCGGCCGTTCAACTCGCGGTAGGCGGACTGGTACGCGTCCCATCCCTGCGGATAGAGCGACGCGGGCGCGCCCAGGTGCGCGAGGGTGGCCTGAATCAGGTGTTCCGAGCCCTTGCCGATGAAGCGCCCGACCGTCTGCGCGTCGACCGCGGGCAGGTCCAGGACGTCCAGCATCGCGTTCAGGGCGGCCGTAAAGTCGCCCAGCGTGTCGACCAGGGTTCCGTCCAGGTCGATGATGGCGGCGTGCAAGGGGGCGCGGAAAGCAAGAGGCATGGGTCGAGGATAGCGGCCGGCGCACCGCCATGAAAAAAGCCAGGGCATGCCCTGGCTTTGTCGCGAGAAGGACAGCTCAGCGGCCGCGCCGGCTGCTGCTGCCTTCGAAGTTGCCGTTGTCGCGCTCGGGCTGCACACGCATCCAGTCCAGGCACGGGCTGCGCACGGTCGGGCGCGCGGAGGGCGTGGTCTCGATCGTGGCAGGGCGCACGAAGCCGACCACCTCGCGCTGGCGCTCCGGGTCCTTGGAAGCGAAGCCGCGGCCGAAGCTCCACGGTTCCGGCTTGCTGATCTTCAGGGGCATGCTGCTGACTCCTGCGGGCATGGCCGGGGTGGCCAAGCAACGCATTGGGCCTCGCCCCATCGGAGTGCGCAGTCAGACCATCCGACATCCCCGTGTAGGGACCGTCCTACGCGCAGGCGTCGTCCCCTCCCGCGTTCAGCCAGCGGCCTGCTCGACGAAACCGCGCGACCAGTGCCTGTGCTTCCCGATCGCGCCGATGAAGTCCTGCGCCATCTGAAGCCGGGTGGTCGGCTCGTTGGTGCCGATGATCACACCGGCGGGCGCCGGGGCGTCCGCGCTGGCGATGCCGGACTGCCGCAGCAGCTCCACCGACTCGCCGATCAGGCACAGCGGCTTGCAATGCCGGTAGGCCTCCAGCACGAACTGCATCGCCTCGCGGTTGCTGGCCAGCGCCTGCGCGCTCGCCGCCCCGCCGGGCACCAGCACCGCATCGAACATCACCGAGGGCATGGACTGGAAGGTGTGATCCACCGGCACTTGCTGGCCGGAGGAAGACGCCACCGTGCCCAGCGCGGGTGCCACCACCTTGGTGATGGCACCCGCGTCCTGCAGCGCCTGCTGGATCACCTTGTAGGCGCCGAGCTCCGCGCCGGCCGCGAGCACCACGGCGATCTTGCGGGTCTGGATGCCGCCGCCATTGCCTTCCATGCCGAGCGATGGCGCCGACTCCAGCGCCGGCTTGCCCTGCGGTTCGCGATAACCGGCCTGGCCCGCGGCCGCGCGCGGATCCGGCGGGCCGATGCCCAGCGGCTCCGCGACCTTGCGGGCGAGCCGCATGTCCACGTGCGCGAGGTTGTCGACCACGCGCTGGCGCACCGCGGGCGTGTCCACCCGCGACAGCTCGTACTGGAACGCGGAGACGATGTGCTCCTTCTCCCAGCTGCCCTGGCTGTTCCAGAACAGGGTGGCCTGCCCGAAATGGTCGTCGAAACTGGGGCTGCGCCGGCGGATGTGCACGCCTTCCAGCGGCACCTCGGCGCTCTGGAAGCCCTGCTCGCCGCCGTCCACGCGAAACTCCGAGCCATTGGCCAGGGTGTTGGGCTCGTACGCGACGCGCCCTCGCGGGATGCCGATGCGGCTGCGGCCGTCGCGCTGGAAGTTGTGGACCGGGCAGACGCCGCGGTTGATCGGCAACTCGCCGTGATTGGGGCCGCCGAGGCGTCCGAGCTGCGCGTCGCTGTACGAGAAGAGTCGCCCTTGCAGCAGCGGGTCGTTGCTGAAATCGATGCCCGGCACCACGTGCCCCGGGTGGAACGCGACCTGCTCCGTCTCCGCGAAGAAGTTTTCCGGATTGCGATTGAGCACCAGCCGGCCGACCACGAGCACCGGCACCTGCTCCTCGGGCAGCAGCTTGGTCGCGTCCAGCAGGTCGATCCCGAGCTTCTCCGCGCGCGCCTCCTCGACCAGCTGCAGCCCCAGTTCCCACTCGGGGAAGTCGCCGCGCTCGATGGCATCCCAGAGGTCGCGCCGCAGGAAGTCCGGGTCGCGGCCCGCGATGCGCGCCGCCTCGTCGGGACACAGGGCGTGCTTGCCCAGCTTGGGACGCCAGTGGAACTTCACGAAGTGCGACACGCCGCGCGCATTCACGAAGCGGAAGGTGTGCACGCCGAAGCCTTCCATCATCCGGTAGCTGCGCGGCAGGGCGCGGTCGGACATCAGCCACATCAGCGCGTGCGAGCTCTCGGGCATCAGCGAGACGAAATCCCAGAAGCTGTCGTGCGCGCTGGACGCCTGCGGCATGCCGTTGTGCGGCTCCGGCTTCATGGCGTGCACCAGGTCGGGCAGCTTCATCGCGTCCTGCACGAAGAACACGGGCAGGTTGCTCCCGACCAGGTCGTACGTGCCTTCGCGCGTATAGAACTTGACGGCGAAGCCGCGCACGTCGCGCACCGTGTCGGCGGACCCCTGCGCACCCATCATGTTGGAGAAGCGCACGAACACCGGCGTGCGGCCGCCGACCTCTTGCAGGAAATCGGCACGCGTGTATTCGACGAGGGGCCGCGTCAGCTCGAAGTAACCGTGGGCGCCTGCGCCGCGCGCGAAGATCACGCGTTCGGGGATGCGCTCATGGTCGAAGTGGGAGAGCTTTTCGCGCAGCAGGAAGTCCTGCAGCAGCGTGGGGCCGCGCAGGCCCGCCTTCAGCGAGTTGTGGTTGTCGGGCAGCAGCACCCCGTCGTCGGTGGTGAGCTGCGCTTCCGGTCCCTGCGTGAAAGACTCGAGCTGCTTCTGGCGCTGCGCAACCGCATCGCCGGCCTTGGACTTGCGCGAGCCGTCCGAGCGGGAAGAGGCCATCGATCACTCCTGTTGTTGTTGGACCCGTTGCGAGACGGGAGACTGCGGCGCGATCGCGCCCTCGCGCAGGTCAGCCCCGGTCCAGGTCGAGGACCGCCTCCAGCGAGCGGGTCAGCAGCGCGACGGCAAGCACGCCGACGCCGGTGGCCACGAGCCACGTCAGCCATGCGGGTACATCAGTTGCGATCTCCATCCGCTGCTCCCTTGGGTCTTGTTTGTGCGGTTCCGCATTGGACCAAGCCTCATCTGCGCGGCCCGTAGCCCTTCAGCGGGCGAGTTTGTGCGGGGAAGCCGCCTGCTGGGGTAGGACGACTCCGACGACCGCATGAGCGATCGGCTGGCTGCTGCGGTGCCGTCCTACCGTCGCGCCGCAGTGGCAGGCGCACGATGCCTTTCGACCAGGAGAACAGCGTGAGCCAGACCCCGAGGAAAGAAGAACGCCACGACGAAGCACTCCCGCCTTCGCGCGGCAGCACCGTCAGCGCGCAGGGCGAGACCCAGTCGCCGAAGGCGCGCGAGCCCTTCGAGCACGATGAGTCAGCGGACTCGCAGGCGGCGGACAGCGCCAGCAACCGCGAGATGGGAAAGATCGCGCACGACGCGCAGGTCTCGGGCGAACAGGACACCAGCCGCGCCCAGGAAAGCGATGCGACCTACCACCGCCTGCAGCAGGAGAGCGCACCCGCGCCGCAGGACAAGGTCAACCAGAACCAGGGCGGCGATGTGGCCGGGCGCGGGCGCGGAACCGCGCCTCGTCGCTAGCCCCGCAGCTGCTTGCGCATCCCGTCGATGACGGCGCGGTAATCGGGCTTGCCGAAGATCGCGCTGCCCGCCACGAACGTGTCGGCGCCGGCCGAAGCCACGCGGGCGATGTTGTCGGCCTTGATGCCGCCGTCGACTTCCAGGCGGATGTCGCGCCCGCTCGCATCGATGCGCTTGCGCGCCAGTTCGATCTTGCGCAGCGCCGAATCGATGAAGCTCTGGCCGCCGAAGCCCGGGTTCACGCTCATGACCAGCACCAGGTCGATGTCGTCCAGCACCCAGTCCAGCACATCGAGCGGCGCGGCGGGGTTGAAGGTGAGCCCCGCCTTGCAGCCCGCCGCCTTGATCGCCTGCACGCTGCGGTGCACGTGGGCGGACGCATCGGGGTGGAAGCTGATGTAGTCGGCGCCGGCGTCGGCGAACGCCTGCGCGAGTGCATCGACCGGCTGCACCATCAGGTGCACGTCGATCGGCACCGGCGTGCCGTCCGCCCGCTTCGCGTGGGGCTTGAGCGCCGCGCACACCATCGGCCCGAAGGTGAGGTTCGGCACGTAATGGTTGTCCATCACGTCGAAGTGGATCCAGTCGGCCCCGGCGGCGATCACGTTGCGGACCTCCTCGCCCAGCCGGGCGAAATCGGCGGAGAGGATGGACGGGGCGATGCGGAAGGTGCGCTGGCTCATGGCGCAATTGTCGCAAACAGTCCGGGGACGGGCGCGCCGGGGTAGCATTGCGCATGCGCCACGCCTTCCAGGTCCAGGTGCTCCCGCAGTTCCTGCCCGAGCAGTCCTCGCCGGCCCAGGGGCTCTGGAGCTTCGCCTACACCATCACCATCCGCAACACCGGCGAGGTGCCCGCGCAGCTCATCTCGCGGCACTGGATCATCACCAACGAACTCGGCGAGATCGAGGAGGTGAAGGGGCTGGGGGTGGTCGGCCAGCAGCCGCTGCTGCGTCCCGGCGAATCCTTCGAGTACACCAGCGGCTGCCGGCTGCGCACCGCGAGCGGCACCATGCGCGGCAGCTATTTCTGCGTCGCCGAGGACGGCGAGCGCTTCGAGGTCGAGATCCCCGAGTTCGTGCTGGACGACGGCAACCGCCGCGTCCTGCACTGAGCGTCCGCGCCTGCGCATGGACGAGGTCATGGCCATCTGGGCCGAGTGGGTGAAGCCGTCCGCCGGCCTGCCCACCGTCCAGTGGTCGCTGCTGCTCGCGCTCGCGGCCGCGGCGGGGCATCTGCTGCAACGCTACAGCGGCCTGCCCAAGGTCGTCGGCTATTCCCTCGTCGGCACGCTCGCGGGACTGGCGGGCTTCTCGGGTGCGGCCTGGCCCCTGCAGGGCGTGGCCTTGTTCCTGTTGCAGCTCGGCGTGTCGGTCGTGCTGTTCGAGTCGGGCGGCCGGATCGCGCTGCGCTGGTTCCGGCACAACCCCATGGTGCTGCTGCAAAGCCTGCTCGAGTCGGTGCTGACGGCGCTGGCCGTGTACTACGTGCTGCGCTGGCTGGACGTGCGCGCCAACGTCGCCGAGGGGCTGGGCCTGATCGCGATGGCCGGTTCGCCGGCGGTGCTCAGCCGCGTGGTCATGGACACGCGCGCGGCGGGACCCGTGACCGAGCGGGCGCTCGTGCTCTCCACCCTCAGCACGTTCTACGCCCTCACCCTGGTGAGCGCGCGCGCCGGGACGCTGCACAGCGAACAGACGACCGTGTTCGGCAGCCTTTATCCGGTGATGGTCGTGCTGGGCGTCTCCTTCGTCGTCGGTGCGCTGCTCGCGCTGTCCCTGCGTTCGGCGTTGCGCTTCATGAGCCCGACCAGCGAGAACACGTCCATCGTGCTGGTGACGCTGATCGCGGCGGCAACCGCGCTGGCCGCGCACTTCGGCGGCTCGGCGCCGCTGGCCGCGCTGATCGGCGGGCTCATGCTCAAGCAGCTTTATGCGCGCCCCTGGGCCTGGACGCGGCAGCTCGGGGCGGCGGCGACCCTGCTCACGATGCTCATGTTCGTGCTCGTGTCCGTCGTGGCAGCCAAGGCCGAATGGAATCCCTCGGTGGTGGGACTGGTCGGCGCGCTGGTGCTCACGCGCGCCGTGAGCAAGACCGTGGGCGTGGAGCTGGCCAATCCCGGCAGCGGCACCAGCTGGCGGCAGGCGTTCTGGGTGGCCTGCGCGATGTCGCCGATGTCGGCCATCGCGCTGCTGCTGGTCTCGGAGTTCGTGAGTTCGGCCAGCTCGCTGGGGCCGCGCATCGCCAGCATCGCCCTGCCGGCGATCCTGATGATGGAAATCCTGGGCGCGATGATCACCACGTTCGCGATCTACCGCGCCGGCGAGAGCGCCCGGCCGCTGGAGCGGCGCGACAGCCTCGCGAGCGGAGACGCGCGTGGATAGCCGCATCGAGCCGCAGCTGCATTCCACCATCCCGCCGGTCGAGGCGCCGACGCTGGAGCGGTTCCGCGAATCGGCCGCGCTCTCGCTCGGCGTGGAACTGGAGCTGCAGCTGGTCAACACCCACGACTACGACCTCGCGCCCTACTCGGACGAAATGCTGCGCCTGATGGCGAAGATCCCGCTGCCGGGCTCCGTCGTCCCGGAGATGACCTCCAGCATGATCGAGGTCTCGACCGGCGTCTGCCATTCCTGCAGCGAGGTCCTCGGCGAGCTCGCCCAGATGCGCGACGCGCTGGTGCGCTGCGCCGACCGGCTCAATATCGCCTGTGTCGGCGGCGGCACCCACCCGTTCCAGATGTGGCACGAGCAGCGCATCTACGACCGGCCGCGCTTTCGCCAGCTCTCGGAGCTCTACGGCTACCTCTCCAAGCAGTTCACCATCTTCGGCCAGCACGTGCACGTGGGTTGTCCGGGCCCCGACGAGGCCCTGCTCATGCTGCACCGGATGTCCCGCTACATCCCGCACTTCATCGCGCTGTCTGCGAGCTCGCCGTTCGTGCAGGGGCAGGACACGCAGTTCGATTCGGCCCGGCTCAATTCCGTGTTCGCCTTTCCGATGTCGGGCCGGGCGCCGTTCACGCTGCGCTGGGAGGAGTTCGCCCGCTTCTTTGCCAAGACCACGCGCACCGGCGTCGTGAAGAGCATGAAGGACTTCTACTGGGACATCCGGCCGAAGCCCGAATACGGGACCATCGAGATCCGCGTGTTCGACACGCCGCTCACCATCGAGCGCGCGGCGGCGCTGGCCGGTTTCGTGCAGTCGCTGGGCGCGTGGTTCCTGCACGAGCAGCCTTTCGCGCCCCAGGAAGACGACTACATGGTCTACACCTACAACCGCTTCCAGGCCTGCCGCTTCGGCCTGGAAGCGGTGTACGTCGAGCCCGAAACCGGCACGCACCTGCCGCTGCGCGAACACATCCTGCAGACCCTGGAGCGGGTGGAACCGCACGCACGCGACGTCGGCGCGAGCGCGGCCCTCGACCTGCTGCGCCAGAGCGCCGACATGGGCGTGAACGATGCGCGCTGGCTGCGCGAGACGCAGTCGCGCGAACGCCTGCTGGCCGAAACCGTGCGCCAGGCGGCCGACCGGTTCCGCGGTCCGCGCGCGCGCGGGTAAGCTCGCCCCGACCATGGGCGAATTCGACCTCATCGCGCGCTACTTCACCCGGCCGGCGCGGCGCAACCCGCTGGGCGTGGGCGACGACTGCGCGCTGCTGCAGCCCGCGCCCGGCATGCAGCTAGCCGTGTCCACGGACCTCCTGGTCGAAGGGCGCCACTTCCTGCCGACGGTGGATCCACGCTCGCTCGGCCACAAGTCGCTCGCCGTGAACCTGAGCGACCTCGCTGCCTGCGCGGCCCAGCCGCTCGCCTTCACGCTGGCGCTGGCGCTGCCGCGCGTGGACGAAGCCTGGCTCGCGGCTTTTTCCGAAGGCCTGTTCGCGCTCGCCGATGCGCACGACTGCGAACTGGTCGGCGGCGACACGACTGCCGGACCACTCACCATCGGCATCACCGTGTTCGGCGAAGTGCCCGCCGGGCAGGCGCTGCTGCGCTCGGGCGCGCGCGCGGGCGACGCGTTGTGGGTGAGCGGCACGCTGGGCGATGCGCGGCTCGCGCTGGAAGCCCTGCGCGGGACCATCGCGCTGCCGCCGGACGTGCTGGCGGTGGCGCGCGACCGCCTGGACCGGCCCACGCCGCGGGTCGAACTGGGGCTCGCCTTGCGCGGCATCGCCTCGTCCGCGATCGACATCAGCGATGGCCTGCTGGGCGACGTCGCTCACGTGCTGGAGCGTTCCGGCGTCGGTGCGATCGTCGATGCCGAATGCGCGCCGCAGTTGCTGGCTGCACTGCGCACCGGCCTGCAATTGCCGATCGAGCGCGTGCAGGAATGCGTGTTCGCCGGCGGTGACGATTACGAGCTGGCCTTCACCGCGGCGCCCGGGCGCACCGCCGAAGTGCTCGCCGCCGCGCAGCAGGCCCGGGGGCCGGTGACGCGCATCGGCACGATCACCGCCGAGCCCGGACTGCGCGTGCGCGACGCCCAGGGGCGCACGCTGGCGCAGGAGTTCGCCGGCTTCGATCATTTCCGCGCATGAGCCCGCGGGCGCGCGCCTTCGCATGAAGCGCCGGCTCGTGCTCCTGCTGCTGGCGATCGCCCCGGCGCTGCACGCCGCCAGCTTCCACGCGACGGTCACCTACGTCACGGACGGCGACACGCTCTGGGTCCGCCCCGATGGCGGTGGCCGCACCATCGAGCTGCGCCTGCTGGATGTCGATGCGCCGGAGAGCTGCCAGCCGTTCGGTGCGCAGGCGACGCAGGCCTTGCGGGCGCGCGTGCTCCATGCGGCCGTGCGGGTGCGCACCCGCGGCAGCGACAGCTACGGCCGGCAGCTCGCGCACGTCGAGCACCGCCGCGAGGACGTGGGCCGCTGGCTGGTCGCCAATGGCTACGCCTGGGCCATGCGCTTCCATGGCCGCCCGGGCAAGCATGGCGCGCTCGAAGAGCAGGCGCGGCGGGAGCGCAAGGGCTTGTGGGCGAGTCCCGGCGCGCTGGAGCCGCGCCTCTTCCGCCAGCGCTTCGGCTCCTGCCCGGCCGCTCGCTAACATCGGCTCCATGGAAGTGCCCCTGCCCGTATCCGCCGAGTCGCCGCGCCAACCGACCGTGCGCTTCATGCTGGCGCATCCCGCGCACGTGCTGGCCCTCGGCTTCGGCAGCGGGCTCGCGCCTTGGGCGCCCGGGACCTGGGGCACGCTGTGGGCGTGGCTGATGTTCCTGGTGCTGTACCACTGGCTGGCGCCGGCGCAGCTGGCGGCCGTCATCGCGCTGTCGCTCGCGGTGGGCTGGTGGGCTTGCACGGTCACGGCGCGCAACCTGCGCATCGCCGATCCGTCGGCGGTGGTGTGGGACGAGATCGCCGCCTTCTGGATCGTGCTGTGGCTTCTGCTGCCGGCGGGCTGGATCGCGCAGTTCGCCGCCTTCGCCCTGTTCCGGTTCTTCGACGCCGTCAAGCCCGGGCCGGTGGGCTGGGCCGACACGGCGTTCAAGGGCGGCGGCTGGCGTGGGGGTTTCGGCATCCTCGTCGACGACCTGGTCGCGGCCTTCTGTACGCTGCTGGTGCTGGCCGCCTGGAGGACCTGGACATGAACGAAGACACGCTGCGCCTGTGCACCGAACTTGCCACCCGGCTGGTGGCGACGGGCCGCATGCTCGCCACGGCCGAAAGCTGCACGGGCGGCCTCATTGCGGCGGCCTGCACCGATCTCAGCGGCTCGAGCAACTGGTTCGAACGCGGCTTCGTCACGTATTCCAATGCGGCGAAGAGCGAGTTGCTGGGCGTGGACCCGGCACTCATCGAGCAGCACGGTGCGGTGAGCGAAGTGGTCGCCCGCGCCATGGCGTTCGGCGCCATCCGCCATTCGCACGCGCAGGTGAGCGTCGCCGTCACCGGCGTCGCAGGACCCACGGGCGGCTCCGCGGAGAAGCCGGTGGGCACGGTCTGGTTCGGCTTCCAGGTCGATGGCCAGCTCACCAGCGAGACGCGCCGCTTCGACGGCGATCGCACGGCCGTGCGCGACGCCACGGTGCGGCACGCGCTCACACGCCTGCTGGCACTGGTCGCGTGAGCGGGCAGGCCCTGCCCGCGGGGCACTTCATTCCCGAGGAACAGCCCGCGGCGGTGGCCGATGCGTTGCGCGCTTTCTTCGGTTGACCAGGCGCGGCAGCAGGAAGGTCCGGCGCAGGCTCTCCGTGGCGGACGCCGCCGTCGACTTCATGTCGTGACCCAGGCTGGCCAGTTCCTGGTCGAGCTCCTCGATCCGGTCGCTCCAGCGGCCGGTCTGCATCTGGTCCATCGCCAGCACCATGCGCAGCGCCAGCAGGTTGCGCACCAGGCGGGCATCGCGGTCTTCTGGGCTGGTGGGTTCGTTCACGGCGTCGCTCTCTTGTTGGTACGTAGCATTCCACGTGCCTGGAGCGTGGCCTGTCGGACCCGTGCTGCTGACGCACAGATACCGGCTGACACAGCATGTAGTACTCAGCCCCATGGCTGGGCCATCCGACCGCTTCCCCGGCAGTGGAGGCAGGACAGGTAGAGCAGGCCGGGCGAAGGCTCGAGCGCAGGTTCGTATCGGAACCAGCCGCCGGAGCCCAGGCACTCGTTGCAGGGCGCAAGCGCCGCGGTGCTCACAGGGGCGCCGTCCCCAGTGGCAGGGGCTGGCGCATCGGGCAGGCGAAGGTCGGACATGGCGTGGCTGTGGTGTTCGTTGGAGCGCAGAAGTTAGCGGCACCGGCCGAGCAGGACGTCGGTACCCGCGGTCGCCGCGCGTAGGAAGATGCGCTGACCTGGCGCTGGCGTCGGCTCAGGCCGGCAGGCAGGTCATCGCCAGCACCTGCAGGCCGGCCAGGCGCTTCTTCATGCGCAGCACCTCGCGGTCCTTGCTGAGCAGCGTGCAGCGGTGCGCGACGGCGAGGTCGATGAACTTCTGGTCGTCCGGATCGCCGCAGGTGACGGGCGCCTTGGCGGGTGCGTCGACCAGCACCGCGTGACGGTCGAAGTCGGCGAGCACGGGGTCGGCGGCGCCGCGGTGGAAGCGGACCCGCGCCGCGATCTTGGGATAGTCGAGCACGCGCGCGAGCTCTTCGCGCATCGCGGCGGTGGCCACCCAGCGCAGGGCGCCCGCTGCGAGCCCGCGGTCGATCGGCTGCACCCGCGGGTCGCGGAAGACCAGCAGGTCCAGCACGATGTTGGTGTCAAGAACCAGCTGCATCGCTGCGCGCGCCCCGCGGCTCGCGGGCCGAGCCAGCAACCATGTCGAAGCGGAACAGGCGGCACTCGATCGCGCCGTTCCACATCGGCACCCTGCGGGTTTCCTTCAGCCGCATGCGGCCGGGCAGCTTGGCATCCGGCGACAGCACCCACGCGGTCCAGCCCGCGTAGTGGCGCTTCCAGTGCGTGGCGAGCTGCGCGAAGAAGTCGCCGGCCTGCTCCATCTGCGCCTGCTCGCGGCCGCCCCGGCCGCGGCCCGCGATGCCCGCGGCCTCGATGCGCTCGCCGTAAGGCGGGTTCAGCAGCATCACGCCGGGCGCATCGCCGGGCGGCATGCGCTGCAGCGCGTCGCCGCCACGGAACTGCACGGCATCGGCGACGCCCGCGCGTTCCGCGTTGCGCTGCGCGAAGTCGACCATGCGGAAGGCCACGTCGCTGCCGAAGATCGCTGCCGTGGGTGCGTGGCGCGCCGCCTGCGCCTCGGCCTTCAGCGCCTGCCATTCGGCGGGCGCGTGCAGCTTCAGCCGCTCGAAGCCGAAGCGGCGCAGCAGCCCGGGCGCGATGTTGCAGGCGACCTGCGCGGCCTCGATCGCGATGGTGCCGCTGCCGCAGCACGGGTCGTACAGCGGCGTGCGCGCGTCCCAGCCGCTGGCCGCGATCATCGCGGCGGCCAGCGTCTCCTTCAGCGGCGCCTCGCCCTTGTCTTCGCGCCAGCCGCGCTTGAACAGCGGCTCGCCCGAGGTGTCCATGTAGATCGTCACGGTGTCCGCGCCGAGGTGCGCAAAGATGCGAACCACCGGGCGCTGGGTGTCGACGTCCGGCCGGGCGCCGCCCCGATCGCGGAAGCGGTCGGCCACCGCGTCCTTGATCCGCAACGCAGCGAAGTTCAGGCTCTTGAGCGGGCTGGCGTGCGCGGTGATCTCGATCTTGAAGCTGTCGCGCGTGGAGAACCACTGCTCCCACGCGATCGCCGATGCGGCGTCGTAGAGATCCTGCTCGGCGCGGTAGGGCTGGTGCGCAAGCTGCACCAGCACGCGCACGGCGAGCCGGCTTTGCAGGTTGAGCTTCATCACCTCGGGCCAGCCGGCGAGCAGTTGCACGCCGCCACGCGCGGTGCGCACGTCACGCGCCGCATCGCCGCACACGCGCGTCACTTCCTCGGCCAGCCAGGCTTCGACGCCGCCGGCACAAGGCAGGAACAAATGGAATTGCATCATCAGCAAACCTCCCCCAGGCTTGTCCGCTGCGCGACCTTCGCCTCCCCCCTCCGCAAGCGGAGGGGGCGAGCGCCTTCGGGCGGCCGTGCGGCGCTCATAGCGCCTTGCGCAGGTTGGCGGGCGCGATCCGCAGCGCCTCGCGGTACTTCGCCACCGTGCGGCGCGCGCATTCGATCCCCTGCTCCTTGAGCAGCTCGGAGATCTGGCTGTCCGACAGCGGCTTGTTCGCATTCTCGGCGGCGACGAACTGGCGGATCAGTGCGCGCACCGCGGTGCTGGAGGCGTTGCCGCCGGTCTCCGTGCCGAGCGCGGAGCCGAAGAAGTACTTCAGCTCGAAGGTGCCGAAGGGCGTGGCCATGTACTTGGCCGTCGTCACGCGCGAGATGGTGGACTCGTGCAGCCCCAGCTCGTCGGCGATCTCGCGCAACACCAGCGGGCGCATCGCCAGCTCGCCGTGGATGAAGAAGTTGCGCTGCCGCTCCACGATGGCGGACGACACGCGCAGGATGGTGTCGAAGCGCTGCTGGATGTTCTTGATGAACCAGCGCGCCTCCTGCAGGCGCTGCTGCAGCGCCTGGTGCCCTTCGCCACGGTGCGCCTTCAGCGCGCCCGCATAGACGTCGTGCACGCGCAGGCGTGGCATCACGTCGGGATTGAGTTGCACGCGGAAGTTCATGCGCGGCCCGCGGCCCACCTGCGTGACGATCACGTCCGGCACGACGATGTTGCGCTCCACGTCGATGAAGCGCCGACCCGGCTTCGGTTCCAGGCGGGTGATCAGCGCGATCGCGGACTTGACCTCCGCGTCGCTGCCGCCGCATAACTGCGCGAGCCGGCGCACGTCGCGCTTGGCGAGCAGGTCGATCGGTTGCTGGCACACCTTGATGGCGATGGGGCACACCGCGTTGCCCGGGCTCGTGTCCTGCATCGCCCGCAGCTGCAGCATCAGGCACTCGGCCAGGTTGCGCGCACCGACGCCGGGCGGGTCGAGGCTCTGCAGCAGGCGCAGGGCGACCGTGAAGCGGTGCTGCAACTCTTCCTGCTGTTCCAGGTCGTCGGGCGCGAGACCGCGGGCGAGCTCCTCCAGCGAGTCCTCAAGGTAGCCGTCGTCGTTGAGCGATTCGATCAGGAAGCGCAGCGCCATCCGGTCCGTTTCGGACAGGCGCAGCGACAGCGCCTGCCGGTGCAGCCAGGAGGGGAGCGACTCGCTGCCGCGCGCGAGGTCGGTGGCGTCGACTTCCTCGTCGCCGGTGTCGCGGCGCGCGGCCGGCGCATCGCCGCCCCACTCGCCGTCGTCGGCCACGGTCTCGGTGGTGCCATCGCCCTCCCAGCTCGGCGCCTCTTCCGGCTCGCCTTCGGGCTCGCTCGCGGGCGTGCTGCTCGTCGCCTCGGCGGCAGGCGCAGGCTCGTACGCGGATTCGGATTCGCCGTCGTCCTGCGCGCGCGCATCGGAGGTCGCGATGCCGAACTCCTCTGGCGCATCGTCGCCCTGCACCTCCAGGAACGGGTTTTCGTCCAGCATCTGCTGGATCTCCTGGCCCAGTTCGAGCGTGGACAACTGCAGCAGGCGGATCGACTGCTGCAGCTGCGGCGTGAGCGCCAGGTGCTGGGAGACCCGGAGCGAGAGCCCCTGTTTCATACGTCCTGCCCGGGGGTCCGCATCACATCCTGAAGTGCTCGCCGAGGTAGACCCGGCGCACGTCGGCGTTGTTCACGATTTCGGCGGGCGTGCCCTGCGCCAGCACGCTGCCCTCGCTGATGATGTAGGCGTGGTCGCAGATGCCCAGCGTCTCGCGCACGTTGTGGTCGGTGATCAGCACACCGATGCCGCGCGACTTGAGGAAGCCGATGATGCGCTGGATCTCGATCACGGCGATGGGGTCGATGCCGGCGAAGGGCTCGTCCAGCAGGATGAATTGCGGCTGGGTCGCCAGCGCGCGCGCGATCTCCACCCGGCGCCGCTCGCCGCCGGACAGTGCCAGCGCCGGGGAGTCGCGCAGGTGGTCCACCCGCAGGTCCTGCAGCAGGCGCGTCAGGCGCCGCTCGATCTCCGCGCCCGGGAGCTGCCGGCCGCTCTCGTCCCGCTGCAGCTCCAGCACGGCGCGCACGTTGTCCTGCACGTTCAGCTTGCGGAAGATCGACGCTTCCTGCGGCAGGTAGGACAGGCCGAGGCGCGAGCGGCGATGGATCGGCATGTGCTCCACGGCCTGGCCGGCGATGGAGATCTCGCCGCCGTCGGCGCGCACCAGGCCGACGATCATGTAGAAGGACGTCGTCTTGCCGGCGCCGTTGGGCCCGAGCAGGCCCACGACCTCGCCCTTGCCGACGCTGACCGAGACGTCCTGCACCACCTTGCGCCCGCCATAGGACTTCCGCAGGTGCCGCGCCTCCAGGCGGCTGGCGACCGCTGCCGCGGGCGCGGCGTGCACTGTCTCGGCATCCCCCATCAACGAACCTCCTGCTGCCCCAGCGTGGTCGACGGACGCAAGCGCGCCGGCGGCGTCGCCGAAGCGGCCGGGCGCGGTGCCGATGCGGCCGCCGCGGCGCCGGAGGCGGCGGTGCCGGAAGCGGCGGCGGCGCCGGAAGCCGCCTGGCGGGGTGCCAGCGTCGCCTTCACCCGCCCGCCGGGATTCGACGGCGTGGCCGCGGCGACGCCGCCGTCCACCGTGAACTGGTCGTTGGAGTTGTCGTAGGTGATGACCGAGCCGCTGGTCTCGTCATTGACGGTCGCACCGCGCAGGCGCCGCATCTCCGCGCGCCCGATGAACTTCACGCGGTCGGCCTTGCCGTCGTAATCGATGGAGTCGCCCTCGCCCTCGATGAATTCGTCGACGCCTTCGCGCTTCTGGCGAAAGAAGGCGCGCTTGCCGGGCTCCGCCGTCACCACGCCGTACTGGTAGCCCTCGGGGTCCTGGTGCACGGTCATCTTGCCGCCGCGGATCACGATGGTTCCCTTGGTCACCACGACCTTGCCGGTGAACACGCTGGTCTGCTGCAGGTCGTCGTAGCGCAGCGAGTCGGCCTCGACGTTCATCGGCTTGTCGCGATCGGCCTTCTCGGCGAAGACAGGGGCGGCCGCCAGGGCCAGTGCCAGCGCGAGGAGCGAGGGGATGTTCTTCATATCGGCACGAATCTTGCTGCGATTGTACCGGGGATCGCATTGCACGCGGCGATGCACGGGTCTCTTTGCATGCGATCGAGCGAATGCGACGCAGCTCAAGCCGGCGCCCTCGGCTGCGCCCTGCCCCCGGCCTATGGCCTCGGGAACGAACGTCGCCCCCCGCCGGGGCGACGCCTGCGACTCACTTGCGGGTGCGCGCCTGTGCGACCAGGTAGTCCACCACCATCAGCGCGCGCTCCATGCTGCCGGCCATGGTGCCGTCCGTGTAGTAGCGGCCCGCCACGCCGATGGCGGGCACGCCGTCGACCTGGTAGTCGTCCTGCAACTGCTTCGCCTTGCGCGCCTTGGTGGCCACGCCGAACGAGTTGTACATCGCCTGGAACTTCGCGCGGTCGAGGCCATTGCGCTCGGCGAAATCGAGGATGCGGTCCTCGCGGTCGGTGGGCAGGTGCTGCTGGTGGATCGCGGCGAACACCTTGTCGTGCAGTTCGTCGACCTTGCCCATCGCTTCCAGCGTGTAGTAGAGGCGCTGCTGCGGCACGAAGTCGTCGCGGAACGCGACGGGCACGCGGCGGAAGGACACGTCCGGCGGCAGCTTCTTGAGCCAGGTATTGAGCAGGGGCTCGAAGGCATTGCAGTGGGGGCAGCTGTACCAGAAGAACTCGACCACCTCGATCTTGCCCGCGGGCGCTTCCACCGGCGCCCTGCCGTCCAGGGTGTGGAAGTCCTTGCCGTCCTCCGGCTTGCCCTGGGCCAGCCCCAGCTGCGGCCAGGCCAGCGCGGAGGCACCCACCAGGGCGGCCGCGCTGCCCGCGAACTCGCGACGATTCATTGCTGTTTTCTCCTTGAAGAGGCTCTGAGCGGCGGCCCCGGCGATGGTTCCGCCGCCGGGCGCTGCGCCGCTACCGCTGGACGCGCACCAGCGCGGTGTCGAAACCGCCGGAGTCCAGCTTGTCCTTCTGCCGGTCCGCGTCGTCCTTGCTGTTGAACGGACCCACGCGCACGCGGTACACCTGCCGGCCCGATTGCTCGCGCTCGGAGACCTTGGCCTCGATGCCCATGAGGGACAGCTTGGCGCGCTGCGCTTCGGCGTCCTCCGGCGTGCGGAAGGCGCCGGCCTGCACGAAATAGATGAAGGGGTCGGTGCCGCCACCGCTCTTGGCGGCGGCCAGTTCGCCCAGCGGATCGGCCGGCGCAGGCCGGCCCGCCACTGCAGGCGCCTCGGGCTGCTTGTCCTTGCCGGCGCTCGCGCCCTGGGCCGGCTGCGCCGACTCGGGCGCCTTCGCGAACGGTGCCGTGGGCGCCGCCGCGGCGCTGGCCGGGATGCCGGGCGCAGGCGGCAGCGGCTTGGCGGGATTCTTCCCGTACAGCGGTGCGTTCGGATCCCAGTTCTGGTTCTTGCGCGATTCGGCGGCGTCCTGTTCCGCCGACCGGCTCGCGCCCTTGTTCAGGAAGGGCACGGGCACCTTCGTGACGTAGACGGCCACCGCGAGGGCCGCCGCCAGGCCCAGAACGATGCCGATGATGATCCCGACGAGGGTGTTGCCGCGTTGCTTTGGTTTCATGCTCACATCTTGGCCGGGGCACTCACGCCCAGCACAGCCAGTCCATTGTGCAACACCTGCGCGACCGCAGCCACGAGCGCGAGCCGCGCTTGTTTCAGCTTGTCGTCGTCCACCAGGATGCGCTCCGCGTCGTAGTAACTGTGATACGCCGCCGCCAGCTCGCGCAGGTAGAACGAGACGTCGTGCGGGGCGAAATCCGTCGCCGCCGCAGTGAGCATCTCCGGGTAGCGCGCCAGCTGCAGCATGAGATTCAACGCAGCCGGATGCTCCAGCGACGACAGGTCCGCGCCGGCCAGGCTGCGCGGGTCGCCGCCCCAGGCCGCGAGCACCGAGCAGATGCGCGCGTGCGCATACTGGACGTAGTACACGGGGTTGTCGTTGTTCTGCGCCAGGGCGAGGTCGACGTCGAACACGTATTCCGTGTCGGGCTTTCGCGACAGCAGGAAGAAGCGCACCGCGTCCTTGCTGGTCCATTCGATCAGGTCGCGCAGCGTCACGTAGCTGCCGGCGCGCTTGGAGATCTTCACCTCCTGGCCACCGCGCATCACGCGGACCATCGTGTGCAGCACGTAGTCGGGATAGCCCTCGGGAATGCCGACGCCCGCCGCCTGCAGTCCCGCGCGCACCCGCGCGATCGTGCCGTGGTGGTCCGTGCCCTGGATATTCACGACCTTGGTGAAGCCGCGCTCCCACTTGGTGATGTGGTACGCGACGTCCGGCACGAAGTAGGTGTAGCTGCCGTCGCCCTTGCGCATCACGCGGTCCTTGTCGTCCCCGTACTCGGTGGACTTCAGCCACAAGGCGCCTTCGTGCTCGTAGGTCTTGCCCGCGTCGCGCAGCCGCTGCACCACCGCGTCGACCTTGCCGCTGGTGTAGAGGCTCGACTCGAGGTAGTACTGGTCGAATCGGACCGCGAACGCCTGCAGGTCCAGGTCCTGCTCGTGGCGCAGGTATGCGACTGCGAACAGGCGGATGCCGTCGAGGTCGTCGGGATCGCCGCTGGCCGTGAACTCGCGGTCGTCCGACTTCACCGTCTTGCGCGCGAGGAAGTCGTTGGCGATCTCCTGGATGTAGTCGCCGTTGTAGGCCGCCTCGGGCCACTGCGGGTCGCCGGGCTTGAAGCCCTTGGCGCGCAACTGCACCGAGGTGGCCAGCGTCTGGATCTGCACGCCGGCGTCGTTGTAATAGAACTCGCGATGGACGTTCCAGCCCTGCGTGGCGTACAGGTTGCAGATCGCGTCACCCAGCGCCGCCTGGCGCCCGTGGCCCACGTGCAGGGGCCCCGTGGGATTGGCGGACACGAATTCGACCAGCACGCGGCGTCCGTGCAGCGGCTGCTGGCCGAAGCCGGCGCCTAAGGCGAGCACCTCGCGCACGACCTCCTGCTTGGCTGCCTGCTTCAGGCGGATGTTGAGGAAGCCGGGGCCCGCGATGTCCACCGCGTCGACCCAGCGCTGGAACGCGGGGGTGGCCAGCAGGCCGTCACGCAGCGTTTCGGCCAGCTGGCGGGGGTTGCGCTTCAGCGGCTTGGCGAGCTGCATCGCCGCGGTGCAGGCGAGGTCGCCGTGCGCCGCGACCTTGGGCAGCTCGAACGTCGCCTTCGCGCCCGCGCCCGGGGACAGCTGGTCCAGCCCGGCCGCCAGCGCGGCGAGCAAGTCTTGTTTGGCTTGGAGCATTGGGCCGATTCTAGAAGCTGGGGTGGCGAGGCACCCGCGAGACGCGGAATGTCCGCCAGAAGCTGTGAATGAATGGATCGCGCCCGCGACGGGGTGCCTGTGTCCCGACGGGCGTCAGGACGGCTCGCGCGGGTGCGAGCCATTCGTTCACAGCTTCTCAGCCCTTCGCGCCGAAGCCCCGCGCCAGGAACACGGCGGCGAGCGGGATCAAGGGAATGATGTGCGCCTGGAGCATCACCAGCTTGCGCGCGCGCCGCACTTCGTCCGCGGTCGGCAGCGAGCCGTCCGCGCGCAAGGCCTTGCGCCAGCGCAGGAAGCGCAGGGTGGGCGCGATGGAGATCAGGGCCACGACCACGAAGGCGGCGATCTTCAGGTGCAGCAGCCAGTTGTGCACGTACCAGCCACTGCCCTTCACGCCCAGGAAGATGCGCAGCAGCCCGGTCACCAGCACGGCGGCGGCCGAGATGCCGTAGATGCGATCCACCTTCACCAGGCGCTCGACCACCGTGGCGTTCATCCACTCGGGCCGGCACAGCGCGGCCTCGCTGCTGATGAACACCACCAGCGCGAGGATGGCGGAGATGTGGAGATACGCGAGGATGGATTCGAGGACCATGGTCAGGAGGGTGAACCGCGCCAGAACTGCGGCTGGGCGTAATGGTGCTTGAGGAAGTCGATCCACAGCCGCACCCGCAGGGGCAGGTGCTTGCGCTGCGGAAAGACGGCGTAGATGCCGTTCGGTGGCGCCGCGAACTCGGCCAGCACTTCCACCAGCCGGCCTTCGCTGATCTCGTGCTCCACCTCCCAGGTGCTGCGCCAGGCGATGCCCCAGCCCTGCAGGCACCAGTCGTGCAGCACCTGCCCGTCCGAGCAGTCCAGGGGTCCCGCCGGCCGGAAGTGCGTGAGCCCGCCTTCGCCGCCCGCCTCCGGCAACAGGAAGGCCCAGCCCCGCGTCTGCGAGGCATCGCTGGACAGCGTGAGGCAGTCGAACTTCGCCAGGTCGTCGGGATGCTGCGGCGTGCCGTGGCGCTTCAGGTAGCCGGGCGTGGCCACGCACAGGCGGCGGTTGTCGGCCAGGCGCACCGCGACCAGCGACGAATCCGGAAAGTCGCCGACGCGCACCGCGCAGTCGAAGCCTTCCCCGGGGACGTCGACCACGCGGTCGCTGAGATTGAGGGAGATGGTCACGTCCTGGTGCAGTTCGCGAAAGCGCGGCACCAGCGGTGCGACGTGGCGGCGGCCGAAGCCGGCCGGCGCGGTGATGCGCAGGTGGCCGCTGGCCTTGACGCCGCCGGCGCTGACGCTGGCCTCCGCGTTAGCGAAGTCGGCCAGCAGGCGCTGGCAATCCTCCAGGAAGGCGCTGCCTTCGTGCGTGAGGCTGATGCGCCGCGTGGTGCGCACCAGCAGCTTCACGCCCAGCCGCTCCTCGAGTGCATCGATGCGCCGGCCCATGATCGCGGGAGCGACGCCCTCTGCCCGCGCCGCGGCGGTGAGGCTGCCCTTGGTGGCGACCGAGACGAAGGATTCCAGCTGCTTGAGCTTGTCCATGCGGCGCCGATTATGCGCGCCGGGGTCAGCAATCCAACACATTCGGGCGGCGATTGCGCCGCGCGCGTTCAGCCGGGGGCGGCCAGCTGCGCGATCTGCTCTTGCGAGTAGCCCAGCTCGCGCAGCAGCGCGGGCCCGTGCTCGTTCAAGGCGGGCGGCTGCAGGCGTACGGCCGGACGGTGGCCGTCGAGTGTCAGCGGCAGCAAGGGCACCTTCGTCTCGCGGCCGTCCTGCAGCTGCAGCGGCGCGAGCCCGCCCGTGGCGTTCAGGTGCGGGTCGTCGAACAACTGCTCCGGTTGCGTGATCGGCGCGAACGGCAAGCCGTTCCGCTCGAACACCGCCGCGAGCTCCGCCGCGCTGTGGCGTGCCAGCCGCTCGCGCAGCAGCGGAATGAGCCAGTCGCGCACCTGCACGCGATCGTTGTTGCTCTGCAGGCGCGCATCGGCCAGCAGGTCCGCGAAACCGAAGGCGTCGCAGAACACCTTCCACTGGCTGTCGCTTACCGCCGCCAGGAAGATCTGTTCGCCGTCCTTGACCGTGAACACGTCGTAGACGCCCCAGGCCGAGATGCGTCCCGGCATGGGCGCGGCCGGCTGGCCGGTGACGGCGAACTGCATCATGTGCTGTGCGACCAGGAACACGTTGTTCTCGAACAGGGCGCTCTGCACTTCCTGGCCCCGCCCGGTCTTCTCCCGTTGCGCCAGCGCCGCCATCGCGCCGATGGCGCCGAACATGCCGCCCATGATGTCGTTCACGCTGCTGCCCGCGCGCAGCGGGTCACCGGGGCGGCCCGTCATGTAGGCGAGGCCGCCCATCATCTGCACGACTTCGTCGAGTGCGGTGCGGTGGTCGTAGGGCCCCGGGAGGAAGCCTTTGTGGCTCACCGAAATCACGCGCGGGTTGAGGCGGGAGATGGTTGCGTGGTCCAGGCCCAGCTTCTTCATCGTGCCGGGCCGGAAGTTCTCGCTGACCACATCCGCCGTACCGACCAGGCGCAGCGCCGCTTCGCGTCCGGCCGGCGTCTGCAGGTCGAGCACGATGCTCTTCTTGTTGCGGTTGAACAGCGGGAAGAAACCGGCGCCCGAGCCGAGCAGCCGACGCGTGTTGTCGCCACCGGGCGGCTCCACCTTGATGACTTCCGCGCCGAGGTCACCCAGCACGAGCCCGCAGGTGGGGCCCATGACCATGTGGGTGAACTCGACGACGCGGATGCCGGCGTAAGGGAGGGACTCCGGGGGTTTGTTGTCAGCAGGCTCGCGCATGGCCGGATTGTGCTGCAGGGCCTCCGCGCAGGGGCACGTGGACCGCACGGAACAACATGCAGCGCCGTCTCGCTGGTGAAGAAGACTCCGGCTTTGCCGGTCCTCTCCACACCGATCAGGCCACCGTGAAAAGTCGCTTGCGACTCTTCGCGGTGAATGACTCACTCCGGCCTGAAGCCGGAGGCCTTGATCGGCGCTTCCCAGCGCTTGAGGTGTGCAGCCTGCGTGACCGCCAGCTCCGAGGACGGCGCGTACGCGGGCACCAGGCCGTAGCCGTAGATCTTTTCCTGGATCGCGGGATCCTTCAGCGCCTCGGCCACCGCGCGGTCGATGCGCGCGACCACGTCGGGCTGCATGCCCGCCGGGCCGTACAGGCCGAAGAACGCTTCCGCCTCCATGTCGATCCCCTGCTCCTTCAGCGTGGGCACGTCGGGCAGCGACTTCGAACGGTGCGCGCCCGTGACGGCCAGGATGCGCACCTTGCCGGCCCGGTGGTGCTCGATGGTCTCGGACGCCGTGTCCACCATCAGCGGGATCTGGCCGCCGATCAGGTCCTGCGCCGCCGGCGCGCCGCCCTTGTAGGCGACGTGCGTAAGCGGCACGCCCGCCGCCTGCGACAGCATCAGGCCCGCGAAGTGCGGCACGGTGCCGGCGCCGGAGGTCGCGTAGTTGGCCTTGCTCGGGTTCTCCTTCATCCAGGCGAGCACGGTCTTCAGGTCGCCCTTGGGCGCGCCCGGACCGACGGTGACGGCGAAGTCGAAGGTCACGACGCGCGCAACCGGCGTGAAGTCCTTGATCGGGTCGTAAGGCAGGTTGTTGTACAGCCAGGGCGCGATCACGAGCGCCCCGCTCGGCGACAGCACCAGCGTCTGGCCATCGGGCGCGGCGCGCTTCAGTTCGCCGAGCACCAGCCGGCCGGCGGCGCCCGGCTTGTTGTCGACGATGACGTTCTGTCCGAGGGAAGCACTCATCTTCTCGGTCATGAGCCGCGCGATGACGTCGGCGGAGCCGCCTGGCGCGAACCCGACCAGGATGCGCGTCGTGCGGTTCTGCGCGAACACCGCGGGGGCGGCGAGGGTGGCGCCGGCAAGGGCGGCGAACTGGCGGCGTTTCATCGGATGTCTCCTGCGATCGTCATCATTTAACATGTTAAACAGTAGCCGAGCGGGCGCGCGGCGGCCATCCGGTCGCACCCTGAGGCCACACACAAGGAGACCAGGCTTGACCGTCATCGACATCCACACGCACATGTTCACCCGCAAGTGGCTGGAGCTGCTGCAGGAAAAGAGCGGCATCTACAACGTGCAGACCCGACCCGACGGGCAGCGCGAGATCTTCCGCGGCAACACGCCGGTGGTGCTGCCGCAGAAGGGCCACTTCGACTGGGAGCTGCGCATCGCGCACATGGACCAGGCGAAGATCGACGTGTCCGTCGTGTCGCTGACCTGTCCCAACGTGTACTGGGGCGGCGAGGACATCAGCGTGCAGGCCGCGCGCGAGGCGAACGACAACGTCGCCGACGCGCAGTCGCGCTATCCCGACCGCATCCGCTGGTTCGCCTCGCTGCCCTGGGAGTACCCGCAACGCGCGCTGGAGGAACTCGAACGCAGCTGCACCAAGGGCGCGGTGGGCGTGATGGTGCTGGCCAACGTGGCCGGCAAGAGCCTCACCGACCCGATGTTCGCGCCGGTCTGGAAGGCGATCGACGACCGCAAGCTGCCGGTGCTGGTGCATCCCACCGACCCGCCCGGCGTCGACTCCATGGACATGACCAAGTTCGACCTCAGCTGGTCGGTCGGCTTCATGTTCGACACCACGCTGGCGATCACGCGCATGATCTTCGAGGGCTTCTTCGACCAGTACCCGAACCTGAAGATCATCGCCTCCCACGGCGGCGGCACCCTGCCCTACCTGGTCGGCCGCTTCGAGAAGGGCGACGAGGTCGAACTGCCGCAGCGCCGCCAGATGAAGCGCAAGCCCACCGACTACCTGCGCCATATCTATTACGACAGCATCACCTACGACCTGCGGCCGCTGCAGTACCTGATCTCCATCGTCGGCCACGAGCACGTGATGTTCGGCACCGACTGGCCGCACTGGGTGCACGACACCAAGGGCGCGTTCGCGAACACGGCGGCACTGCCGGAAGCGCAGATGCACGCGATCCGCTCTCGCAATGCGGAACGCATTTTCGCGTTCTGAGCCGGATTAGCGAACATCAAGTCACGGATTCCTCACCTTCCCCGGCATTAATGTCGGGCAAGGTTCGGAATAGAGTACCGCCATGGACCATCCCAAGGCGGTGCTGTTCGATGCGTATGGCACGCTGTTCGACGTGTACAGCGTCGGCCTGCTCGCGGAACAACTGTTCCCGGGGCACGGCCAGGCGCTGTCCGTGCTCTGGCGCGACAAGCAGATCGAGTACACGCGGCTCGTCACCACCAGCAACGACGGCGCGCACTACCGGCCCTTCTGGGAGCTGACCCGCGCCGGCCTGCGCTACGCCTGCAAGCGGCTTGGGCTCGACCTCACGGCCGAACGCGAGCAGCAGCTGATGAACCAGTACCGGCACCTCTCCGCGTTCCCGGAGAACCGCGAGGTGCTGCAGGCGCTGAAAGCTCGGCGCATCACGACGGGCATCCTGTCCAACGGCGACCCCGAGATGCTGGGCATCGCGGTGCGCAGCGCCGGCCTGGACGGGCTGCTCGATCACGTGATCAGCGTGGACAGCGTGCGCAAGTACAAGACGCATCCCGAGGCCTACCGCCTCGGCACGCAGGCCGTGGGGCGCGACGCGCGCCACATCCTGTTCGTCAGCTGCAACGCCTGGGACGCGCTCGCCGCGACCTGGTACGGCTACCGCACGCTGTGGGTCAACCGCTACCAGCTTCCCTTCGAGGAACTGGACACGCAGCCCACCCGCACCGGCAGCACCTTGCGCGACGTGCTCGCCTTTTTCGAATCCTGATTCCCGGAGAACACAATGACCGACAAGACCACGATCCACGGACTGCAGGTGGACAGCGCGCTGAAGCGCTTCATCGACGAACAGGTGCTGCCCACCGTGGGCGTCGCGCAGGACCGGTTCTGGCAAGGCTTCGACCAGATCGTGAAGGACCTCTCGCCCAAGAACCAGGCGCTGCTCGCCGAGCGCGATCGCCTGCAGTCCGAGCTGGATGCCTGGCACAAGAAGAACCCCGGCCCGATCCGCGACATGGCGGCGTACCGCGGCTTCCTGGAGAAGATCGGCTACCTCGTGCCGCATCCCAGGGGCGCGAAGGCGACGACCACCAACGTGGACGCCGAGCTCGCCCTGCAGGCCGGCCCCCAGCTCGTGGTCCCGATCCTGAACGCGCGCTATGCGCTCAATGCCGCCAACGCCCGCTGGGGCTCGCTGTACGACGCGCTGTACGGGACCGACGTGATCCCGGAAGACGGCGGCGCCGACAAGGGCCCGGGCTACAACGAAGTGCGCGGTGCCAAGGTGATCGCTCGCGCGCGCCAGGTGCTGGACCAGGCCGTGCCGCTCGCCAGCGGCTCGCATGCCGATGCCACCGCGTACAAGGTGGAAGGCGGCCAGCTGAAGGTTGAACTGAAGGGCGGCAAGTCGTCGGGACTGAAGGACCCGGCCAAGTTCGTCGGCTACCAGGGCGACGCGAACGCGCCGTCCTCCGTGCTCCTGAAGAACAACGGCCTGCACCTCGACATCGTGATCGACCGCAAGAGCGCGATCGGCCAGACCGATGCGGCGGGCGTGGCCGACGTCGTCGTGGAAGCTGCGCTGTCCACCATCCTGGACCTGGAAGACTCGATCGCCGCGGTGGATGCCGAGGACAAGCTGCTCGCCTATCGCAACTGGCTGGGCATCCTGCAGGGCACCCTCACCGAGCAGGTGCACAAGGGCGGCAAGAGCTTCACGCGCGGCCTGAACAAGGACCGCATCTACAAGAACACGCGCGGCGACGGCGAGGTGCGCCTGCACGGCCGCTCGCTGCTGTTCCTGCGCAACGTGGGCCACCTGATGACCAACCCGGCGATCCTGTGGGACGGCGGCAAGGAAATCTACGAAGGCATCATGGACGCGGTGATCACCACCGCGATCGCGATGGTCGATCTCCAGAAGGGCAAGGGCGAGAAAGCAGGAGGCGACACGGGCGTCGCGGGCATCCGCAACTCGCGCACCGGCTCCATCTACATCGTCAAGCCCAAGATGCACGGGCCGGCCGAAGTGGTGTTCGCCTCGGAGCTGTTCGGTCGCGTGGAGAAGCTGCTGGGCCTGCCGGAGAACACGGTCAAGCTGGGCATCATGGACGAGGAGCGCCGCACCAGCGTCAACCTGCAGGCCTGCATCGCCGCGGCGCCGGCGCGCGTGGCCTTCATCAACACCGGCTTTCTGGACCGCACCGGCGACGAGATGCACACCGCGATGTACGCGGGACCGATGATCCGCAAGAGCGACATGAAGTCCACCGCCTGGATCCAGGCCTACGAGAAGAACAACGTGCTGGTGGGCCTGGCGTGCGGGCTGCGCGGGCGCGCGCAGATCGGCAAGGGCATGTGGGCGATGCCGGACCTGATGGCCGCGATGCTCGACCAGAAGATCGCGCACCCGCGCGCCGGCGCCAATACCGCGTGGGTGCCCTCGCCCACGGCGGCCACGCTGCACGCGCTGCACTACCACCAGGTGGACGTGTTCGCGGTGCAGCAGGAGCTGGAGAAGATTGACGCGGATGCGGAGCGCGAGCAGCTCCTGACCGGCCTGCTCACCGTGCCGGTTGCGCCCGAGGCGAAGTGGAGCGCGCAGGAGCGCCAGCAGGAGATCGAGAACAACGCGCAAGGCATCCTGGGCTACGTGGTGCGGTGGGTCGACCAGGGCGTCGGCTGCTCCAAGGTGCCCGACATCCACAACGTCGGCCTGATGGAAGACCGCGCGACCTTGCGCATCTCCAGCCAGCACATCTGCAACTGGCTGCTGCACGGCGTGGTCACCGAGCAGCAGGTGCGCGACACCTTCCAGCGCATGGCGGCGGTGGTCGACAAGCAGAACGCCAACGATCCGTTCTACAAGCCGATGGCGGGCAACTGGGACACGTCGTATGCGTATCGCGCGGCGCTGGACCTGGTGTTCAAGGGCAAGGAGCAACCCAGCGGCTACACCGAGCCGCTGCTGCATGCCTGGCGGCTCAAGGTGAAGGCCGCCGCGAAGTAAAGCGGACTGCGCCGGCCGGCGCAGTCCTCGCCGGGGGTCGCGCGGAGCTCGGGCCAGGCGTGATTCACGCCACCGGGCGGCCGACCCGGGCGCTACACTGCGGACGTGACGCCAGTCTCCGCCAACCTCGACGCGACCCGCTGCCCGCTGTGCGGGCAGGCGAACCGCTGCGCGATGGAGATCGAGCGCGAGACCGGCGTGCGGCAAGGCCCCTGCTGGTGCATGCAGGTCGACTTCGACGCCGACCTGCTCGCGCGCATTCCCGAGCCTGCGCGCGACCGCTCCTGCGTCTGCGCGACCTGCGCGCGCGGCGAGCCCGCCGCGTGAGCGGCGGCAGCAGCATCGCCGACCTGAGCGCGCGCCACGGCGAGCGCTACCGCTGGCTCCTCATGATGTCCGTCATGGTCGGCACCATGGCGTCGCTGATGTCGGCCACCGTGGTGAACGTGGCGATCCCCGGCATGAGCCGCGACTTCGCGCTGAACCAGGAGCGCGCGCAATGGGTCTCTTCCGGCTTCATGGTCGCCATGACGGTGTCGATGCTCACCACTCCGTGGCTGCTGGCGCGCTTCGGCTACCGCCGCACCTACGACGGCACCATGCTCCTGCTGCTCGCCGGCGGCCTGGTGGGCGGGATCTCGCCTTCGTTCCCGCTCGTGCTCGCTTCGCGCGTGGCCGAAGGGCTGGCGGCGGGCGTCGTGCAGCCCATTCCGGCCATCATCATGATGCGGGCCTTCCCTCCATCGGAACAGGGGCGCGCGAGCGGCATGTTCGGCATGGGCGTGGTGCTCGCACCGGCGCTGGGGCCCAGCATCGGCGGCGTGCTGGTGGACCTGTTCGGCTGGCGCTCCATCTTCTTCATGGTGATCCCGTTCTGCCTCGCGTCCATCTGGCTGGCGCACCGCTACATCCCGACGAGCGCGCCCGGCGGTGCTGCCGCGGGCCGGCACGCGCCGCCGCTGGACTGGCGCGGGCTGGTGCTCGGCAGCGTCGGCACGCTGGCCTTGCTGAACGGCCTGCTGCAGATCCGCGGCGCCGGAGCGGCCAGTGCGCTGGGGCTGCTGCTCGCGTCGGCGCTGGCCTTCGCGGCGCTGGCGGTGTGGCTGCGGCGCGCCAAGGCGCGCGGGCAGGAGGCATTGCTGGACCCGGCGGTGTTCCGACACCGGCTCTACACCATCGGCACGGTGGTCGCGTTCATCTACGGCATCGCGCTCTACGGGTCGACGTACCTGCTGCCGGTGTTCATGCAGGTCGCGCTGGAACTGCCGGCCTCGCACGTCGGGACCATCCTGCTTCCTTCCGGCATCGTGCTGGCGATCACGATCGGCATCGCGGGCCGACTGACGCGCCGCATCCCCACGCACCTGATGGTGAGCGGCGGCCTGGCGCTGCTGGCCGCCTCCTTTGCGCTGATGCCGACCGTGGGGCTGAGTGCGCCGCTCACGCTGCTCGTGGCCTGGGCCATCCTCGGCCGCGTCGGCCTCGGCTTCGTGCTGCCTTCGCTCAACGTGGGCGCGATGCGGCCGCTGGACAAGGGCGAGATCCCGCAAGGCGCGAGCCTCATCAATTTCCTGCGCATGCTCGGCGGCGCCGCCGGGGTGAGCCTCTGCGCCATCGTGCTGGAGTGGCGGCTGGCGGTCCACGCCGTCACCCTCTCGGGCCCCACCAGCGCCGCACGGCTCGCGGCCTTCGAGGAATCCTTCCTCATGCTCGCCGGCGTCTGCTGCGTGGCCACCGTGTGCGCCTGGCAGCTCAAGGGTCCGCCGCTAGGCGACTTGCCTGCGTCGAAAGCCTAGGCAGTTCGCAGGCTGGCGCGGCCGGCGGCGAGCCTCGTAGGCTGGCGCGGCCAGCGGCCGCGGAAGGTGAGCGTAGCGAACCCCAGCGGGGCCCCTGCGCACTTTGCTGGGGTTCGCTTGCGCTCACCGCCAGCCTACAGGGACCTGGCGCCCACGCATGCACCCGAACTTTTCAGGTCACAATGATTTTATGTGCCAGCTGCTGGGAATGAACTGCAACACGCCGACGGACGTGACGTTCAGCTTCGCGGGCTTCGCGCAGCGCGGCGGCCGCACCGACCATCACGCCGATGGCTGGGGCATCGCATTCTTCGAGGGCAAGGGGCTGCGGCACTTCGTCGATCACCAGCCCGCGTCCGAATCGCCCGTCGCCGAGCTGATCCGCCGCTACCCGATCAAGAGCCGCAACGTGATCGCGCACATCCGCAAGGCGACGCAGGGCGAGGTCGCGCTGCAGAACTGCCATCCCTTCGTGCGCGAGCTGTGGGGCCGCTACTGGGTGTTCGCGCACAACGGCGACCTGCAGGGCTTCGAGCCGCGCCTGCACGCGAACTTCCGCCCGGTCGGCAACACGGATAGCGAGCGCGCCTTCTGCTGGCTGCTGCAGGAGCTGTGGAAGTCGCACGCGGGCACGCCCAGCGTGGCGGAGCTGACGCTGACGCTGCGCGAGCTCACGCCTCGCATCGCACAGCACGGCCGCTTCAATTTCCTGCTGTCCAACGGCGACGCGCTGTGGGCGCACTGCTCCACCCACCTCTGGTACGTGGAGCGGCGCCACCCGTTCGCGCATGCGCAACTCGCGGACGAGGACCTGAGCGTCGACTTCGCGCAGCACACGACCCCGCAGGACCGCGTGGCCGTGGTCGTCACGGCGCCCCTGACCGTCAACGAGCAGTGGACGGCGTTCCAGCCCGGCGAGCTGAAGGTCTTCGTGGACGGGCAGGCGGTAGCGGACGCCGCGCCGGGCTAGAAGACCGAGCGGTCGCGATCGAGCTGTTCTTCCAGCGCGTCGATGAACATCGCCGGCACGTCGAAGCCGGTCTGCTGCGTGATCTCCTGGAAGCAGGTCGGACTGGTGACGTTGATCTCGGTGAGGCAGTCGCCGATGACGTCCAGCCCGATCAGCAGCAAGCCGCGCTCCGACAGGAGCGGGCCGATGGTTTCGGCGATCTCGCGGTCGCGCTCGGAGATCGGCTGCGCGACGCCCTTGCCGCCCGCGGCCAGGTTGCCGCGGATTTCGCTGCCCTGCGGAATGCGCGCCAGGCAGAAGGGCACCACCTTGCCGCCGATCACGAGCACGCGCTTGTCGCCGTCGGTGATCTCGGGCACGAAGCGCTGCACCATGATCGTGGTCGTGCCGTGCTGATTCAGCGTCTCGACGATGGAGCCGAGGTTCAGCCCCTCGGGGCCGACGCGGAAGATGCCCATGCCGCCCATCCCGTCCAGCGGCTTGAGGATGATGTCGCCGTGCTCCTCATGGAAGCGGCGCACCTCGTCCGGCGAGCGCGTCACCAGCGTGGGGCTGACGAACTGCGGAAACTCCATGATGGCCAGCTTCTCGGGATGGTCGCGCAGCGAGGCGGGCCGGTTGAACACCTTCGCGCCTTCGCGTTGCGCCTGCTCCAGCAGGTGGGTGGCGTAGAAGTACTCGGAATCGAAGGGCGGGTCCTTGCGCATCAGGACGGCGTCGAAGCCACGCAGCGGCTTCAGCTCGGTGCGCTGGACCTGGAACCACTCCTCGTCGGCCCCCGTGAGCACGATCTCCCGGACCTGCGCGTGCACGAGGTCACCGGAGCGCCAGCTCAGGTCGCTGGGTTCGCAGGCGGCGATGCGGTGGCCGCGGCGCTGCGCCTCCCGCATCATGGAAAAGGTCGTGTCCTTGTAGACCTTGAAGACCTCGAGCGGGTCGGCGACGAAGAGGATGTTCATTGACCGCAACTGTTGCACAAAACGCGGCGGACCGCCCCGGGCCGGCGGGCTCGCCCCGCAGCGGCGGTGGTCGCCCCGCGCTGCAGCCGTCGCCGGCGTTCAGGCCAGTACTTGCTGCGCCACGCCGTCCAGCCAGGCGGCCGTCGCCTCGCCTTGCGTCACGGGCAGCATGTGGCCGCCGGCCACGACCGTGAGCTGCAGTTGGGGCAGGCGCGCCTTCAGCGCCTCGCCCTGCGCGCGCCAGTCGAGAACCTGGTCGCCCTCGCCGTACAGCATGGCCACCGGCAGGCGAAGCTCGCCGTAGCGCGCCTGCTGCGCGGGCAGGTCGTCCTCCACGGCGAGCAGGTCCGCCGCAGCGCCGAGATAGGCGGCAGGGCGCAGACCCAGCAGGGCGCCGCCGCGCAGCGGAAAGTCCGCCGGCGCGGCTTCCGGCGCGAAGATGAAGGCGAGCGTCCGGCGGCTCGCGAGCATCCCCAGCGGCACCGCAAACACATGCGCGAAGAAGCGCCGCCAGCCCGGCGAGCGGATCGCGAGCGCGCGAAACGGCGGCGGCACCGTATCGATGTGATGAGTCAGCGGTGCGATGAGCGCCAGGCCCGCGATGCAGTCCGGATCCTGCAGGGCCACGCCGAGCGCGATGGCACCCCCGAGCGAATGTCCCACCAGCAAGGGCGGCCGCGGCAGGCGCAGGGCGCGGATGAAGCCCGCGACCAGCCGCGCCTGCGCGGCGAGGGCCGCGTTGCCCTCGTCCTTGCGCGGCGACAGGCCGGAGCCCGGCCGGTCGAGCAGCAGCAGCCGGTAGCGCTGCGCGAGTTGCGCGAGCGGCAGGTACTCGAAGTTCTTCATCTGCCCGCCGAGTCCGTGGACCAGCACGATGGCCGGCCCTTCGCCGAGCGAGCGGTAGTGGAT
Source organism: Ramlibacter ginsenosidimutans (assembly GCF_016654015.1). Classification (GTDB taxonomy): domain Bacteria; phylum Pseudomonadota; class Gammaproteobacteria; order Burkholderiales; family Burkholderiaceae_C; genus Ramlibacter; species Ramlibacter ginsenosidimutans. Next base: position 995,223 of record NZ_JAEPWM010000001.1, read on the forward strand.
GCGTTCGCCATCCACTTCCAGCCACTGCGCCGGCGGAAAGGCTTGTTGCACCCGCCGCGCGACCCAGGCGCTGAACAACGCGAGCAGGCCCGTGAGCACGACGAGCACCAGGAGCAAAGCGAGGAGCCAGCGCATGGTCAGCGGACCGCCTCGCCGGCGCGCCCGAAGCGCAGTGCGCCGTCGCGCAAGGGCGAGAACTTCAGGGCGATCAGGTCGCGCACGTAGTTCTGGTGGATTCGCCACGGCTTGCGGCTGCCCTGGCGCGGCAACTCGCCGGCCGCCCGCGCGATATAGCCGGACTGCAGGTCCAGTGCGGGACGGGTCGCCCCGGCGTCGCCCTCCTGCACGGGCATGCACACGTCGAGGTCGTGGTCGCGCATGTAGTTCAGCACGCGGCACACCTGGCGCGCGATCAGCTCCGCCTTCAAGGTCCACGAGGCGTTGGTGTAGCCCATGGCGAGCGCGAAGTTGGGAACGCCCGCGAGCATCATGCCCTTGTACGAGAGCGCATCGGCTACCTGCACGGGCCGGCCGTCGACGGTCAGCCGGGCGCCGCCGAACAGCTGCAGCTTGAGACCGGTCGCGGTGACGACGATGTCCGCCGGCAGTTCCTCGCCGGAAGCGAGCCGGACGCCCGTGGCCGTGAAGCGCTCGATCCGGTCGGTGGCGACGGACGCGCGGCCCTCGCGCAGGGCGGCGAAGAAGTCGGCGTCCGGCGCGATGCACAGGCGCTGGTCCCAGGGGTCGTAATTCGGCTGCAGGTGCTTGCGGTCCACGCCGCTGCTGCGGTGGGCCTGCTCCACCAGCCAGCGTCCCAGCTTCTCGGGCCGGCGGCGGGCGAACTGGAACAGCGCCGTGGACAGCAGGATGTTCTTCCAGCGGATCAGCCGGTACGCGAGCTTGCGCGGCAGCCAGCGTTGCAGCCCGCGCCCCAGCTTGTCGCGCCCGGGCAGCGCCAGGATGTAGCTGGGCGAGCGCTGCAGCATCGTCACGTGCGCGGCCTGCCTGGCGAGCGAAGGGATCAAGGTGATGGCGGTCGCGCCACTGCCGATCACCACCACCCGCTTGCCCGTGACGTCGAGGTCCTCGGGCCATTGCTGCGGATGGACGATGCGGCCCGCGAACGCCTCTCGCCCCGGGAACTCCGGCTCGTGGCCGCGTGCGTAGTCGTAGTAGCCGCTGCAGAAGAACAGGAAGCGGCAGTGCAAGGTGCGCGGCGTCCCTGCGGCATCGACGTGCACCGTCCAGCGCGCGCTGGCGGCGTTCCAGTCGGCGCCGGTCACCCGGTGGCGGAAGCGGATCTGCCCGAGCACGCCTTCCGCGCGCGCCGTGTCGCGGATGTACTCGCGGATGGACGCGCCGTCGGCGATGGCGGCGTCGCTGGTCCACGGCCGGAAGGTGTAGCCGAGCGTGAACATGTCGGAGTCCGAGCGGACGCCGGGATAGCGGAACAGGTCCCAGGTGCCGCCGAGCGCATCGCGCCCCTCCAGCAGGACGAAGCTGCGCCCGGGACAGAGCGAGCGCAGGTAATGGGCCGCGGAGATGCCCGAGAGCCCCGCGCCCACGATCACCACGTCCAAGGATTCAGCGTCCATGGCGGTGCTTCAGCGGCCCGCGGCCATGCGGCGCCAGCGGCGCACCAGCAGCGGCTGGTAGCCGGCGCCGAGCACGCGCTGCATCACGTCGAGCGCGCGCGCATCCGGCCCGACCAGCACGCGCCTCTCATTGCGCCGCACGCCTTGCAGGATGCGCTGCGCCGCCTGGTCTGGCGTCGTGACCTGCAGCATCTGGTCCGAGCGCTCGCGCAGGGCCTCGGCGCCCAGGCCCGTGCTGCGCAGCCAGGCCGGGTCGATACGCATGGAGCGCGCGATGCGCGTCGCGATGCCGCCCGGATGCACGCACGTGGCGCTCACCGGCGCGCCCGCCAGTTCCAGCTCCATGCGCAGCGCTTCGGTGTAGCCGCGGACGGCGAACTTCGTTGCGTTGTAGGCCGCCTGCGTGGGCAGGGCGACCATGCCGGCAATGCTCGAGATGTTCACGATGTGTCCGTCGCCGCTGGCTTGCAGGTGCGGCAGGAAAGCCTGGGTGCCGTGCACCACGCCCCAGAAGTTGATCCCCATGATCCACTGGAAATCTTCGATGCGCACGGTCGCCGCTCCTGCCGCCAACGCGACACCGGCGTTGTTCACGATCAGGTTCACCTGGCCATGCGCGTTGCGGCACTCGTCAGCCCAGGCAAAGACGGCCTCGCGCTGGCTGACGTCCAGGCTGGCCGTGGTGCACGGCGCATGGACGGCCACGACCTGCTGCGCGGTGAGGGCGAGTCCCGCTGCATCGATGTCGCTCAGCGCGAGCCGGGCGCCGGCGCGCGCCAGCGCGAGGGCGAGCGCGCGCCCGATGCCGGAGCCGGCGCCCGTGATGGCCGCGACCTTGCCCTGGAAGTCCCTCATGCGCGCCTCCTGGTGTGGCGGCGCAGGGTACTAGATTTCCACCTTGCTGCCCAGTTCCACCACCGAGTTGCTCGGCAGGTTCAGGAACTCCGCGGCGGCGCCCGCGTTGTGGTGCATCTGCGCGAACAGCTTTTCGCGCCACCCCGCCATGCCGCCGCCGATGGTCGGCACCACGACATCGCGCGACAGGAAGTAGCTGGTCGTCATGGGCTCGAGCTCGCAGCCGCGGGCGCGGATCAGCTCCAGCGCGCGCGGCAGGTCCTGGTCGTTCTTGAAGCCGTAGTGCAGCACGACCTGCCAGCAGTCGTGCCCGAGCGACTCGATCTCGGCCCGCTTGTCCAGGCCGATCCACGGCACCTCGTGGCTGCGCACCGTGACGAACAGGTTGTGTTCGTGCAGCACCTTGTTGTGCTTCAGGTTGTGCAGCATCGCGTTGGGCACGGTGCCGGGCTGGGCGGTGAGGAACACCGCGGTGCCGGGCACGCGCACCGGCGGCTGCTGGAACACCGACTCCAGGAAGCTGCGCAGGTCCAGCGAATCGTGCTGCAGCTTCTCGTTGAGGATCGCGCGGCCCCGCTTCCACGTGATCATCAGGGTGAAGATGCAACAGCCGATCATCAGCGGGAACCAGCCGCCTTCCAGCAGCTTGAGCAGGTTGGAAGCGAAGAAGGCGAGGTCCACGACGAAGAAGCAGCCGGTGGCCGCGATGCACAGCGCCAGCGGATAGCCCCAGCCGTAGCGGATCACGAAGAAGGTCAGGGTCGTGGTGATCAGCATGTCCAGCGTCACCGCGATGCCATACGCCGCGGCGAGGTTGCTGGAGGAGCGGAACATCACGACGGCGACGACGATGGCCACGAACAGCCCCCAGTTCACGGCCGGCACGTAGATCTGCCCGGTGTCGCGCACGCTGGTGTGCTGCACGTTCAGGCGCGGCAGGTAGCCGAGCTGCACCACCTGCTTGGTCACGCTGAAGGCGCCCGTGATCAGCGCCTGCGAGGCGATGACGGTCGCCATGGTCGCGAGGATCACGAGCGGCAGCAGCGCCCAGTCCGGGGCCATCATGTAGAAAGGGTTCTTGACCGCCTCCGGCCGCGCGATCAGCAGCGCGCCCTGCCCGAAGTAGTTGAGCGTCAGCGCCGGCATGACGGCGCCGAACCAGGCCAGCCGGATCGGCTTCTTGCCGAAGTGGCCGAGGTCGGCGTAGAGCGCCTCCGCGCCGGTCACGCACAGCACCACCGCGCCCAGGATGATGAACGTGGTGCCCGGCTGCAGCCACATGAAGCGCAGCGCGTAGTACGGCGAGAGCGCCTTCAGGATCTCGGGGTGCCGCACGATGTGCGAGATGCCCAGCACGGCGATCGAGAAGAACCAGACCAGCGTCACCGGTCCGAAGAAGCGCCCGATGCCGCCGGTGCCGCGCTTCTGCACGATGAACAGCCCCAGGAGGACGGCGAGCGTCAGCGGTATGACGGCCTGGCCGAAAGTGGGCGACACCACGTCCAGGCCTTCGACGGCGGAGAGCACGGAGATCGCCGGCGTGATCACCCCGTCGCCGTAGAACATCGAGGTGCCGAAGATGCCGATGCCCAGCAAGGCCTGGCGCAGCCTGGGCTTGTCCTTCACTGCCTGCGACGCGAGCGCGAGCATCGCGATGAGGCCGCCTTCGCCATTGTTGTCCGCCCGCAGGACGAGCACGACGTACTTGATCGAGACGATCACCGTCAGCGTCCAGAAGAAGATCGACAGCACGCCGTACACGTTGTCCGGCGTGAACGGCACGTGTCCGCCGGCGAACACTTCCTTGACGGCGTAGAGGACGCTGGTGCCGATGTCACCATAGACGACACCGATGGCGCCGAGGGTCAGCGCCGCGAGCGGGGATTTCGAGTTCTGCACGACCAGCCCCATCCCGGCACAGGGCTGGCCGGCGGGGTCTTGAACTTGGGGACCGCTATTGTGCGCCCGCCTCGCCCGGCGTGCGGCGCAGATGTTGCACCGCAACAACCGCGACGCGGGCTTCAGTCGTAGCTCACCGCCTCGGGGTCCGTGGCTTCCAGCTCGTAGCTCGCGGCCACCATGGCCAGCCGGCCGATCACCCCGTACATGTAGAACCGGTTCGGGGCGCTCGCGCCCGGCTTCTGTCCGGGCTGGGGTAAGCGCGTACTCTCGGCGAAAGCCAGTGGCACGAAGCTCGCACCCGGCGCGTTGAGGTTCTCATCGGTGCCGCGCTCGGCATGCACGCGGTAGAAGCCGCCGACCACGTAGCGGTCCATGAGGTACACCACCGGCTCGGCGACAGCCTCGTTGATGCGCTCCGCCGTCAGCACGCCCTCCTGGATGATCACGTCGGTGATCGCCTGCCCGGTCTTCACCACCGGCGGCTTGTTCTTCGGTCGGTCGCGGATCACGTCGAGGTCCTTGACCTCGCGCACGGTCATGATGCCCATGCCGGAGGTCCCGTTGTCGGCCTTCACGACTACGAAGGGCTTCTCGTTGATCCCGTATTCCTTGTACTTCTTGCGGATCTTCGAGAGCAACGCGTCGACGTTGCTGCGCAGGCACTCCATGCCTTCCTGCTTGAAGAAATCGAGCTCGCCACAGCGGTTGAACAGCGGGTTCACCAGCCACGGGTCGATGCCCAGCATCTTGCCGAAGCGCTTCGCCACCTCTTCATAGCTCTGGAAGTGGCGGCTCTTGCGCCGCACCGACCAGCCCGCGTGCAGCGGGGGCAGCAGGTACTGCTCGTGCAGGTCCTCCAGGATGCCGGGAGGACCGGCCGTGAGGTCGTTGTTCAGCAGGATGGTGCAGGGGTCGAAGTTCTTCAGTCCCAGCCGGCGCTTGCTGCGCACCACCGGCTCCAGCGTCACCGTGTCGCCGCCGGGCAGTTCGACGGTGGTCGGACGCTTGATCTCCGGATCGATGGAGCCGACCTTCACGTTCAGGCCGGCCATGCGGAAGATCCGCTGCAGCTGCGCGATGTTGCTCAGGTAGAAGGTGTTCCTCGTGTTCTCCGGGATCACCAGCAGGTTCTTCGCCTCGGGGCAGATCTTCTCGATCGCCGCCATCGCCGCCTGCACCGCGAGCGGCAGCATCTCCTGCGTCAGGTTGTTCCAGCCGCCGGGATACAGGTTGGTGTCGACCGGCGCCAGCTTGAAGCCGGCGTTGCGGATGTCCACCGAGCAGTAGAACGGCGGCGTGTGCTCCATCCACTCGAGGCGGAACCAGCGCTCCACCGCCGGCATCGACTCCAGGATGCGCTGCTCGAGCTCGTTGATCGGGCCCGTGAGGGCCGTGATGAGGTGCGGAACCATCTGTTGTTCTACTTTGTCGGTTGGGCGTGCTGGCGGCAGGCGCCGCAGACGCTTCGAGGCTGGGTCATTCCCGCACTTCGCCGTTGCCCAGCACGATCCACTTGAGGGACGTGAGTCCTTCGAGCCCCACGGGGCCGCGCGCATGGAACTTGTCGGTGCTGATGCCGATTTCCGCCCCGAGGCCGTACTCGAAGCCGTCGGCGAAGCGGGTGCTGGCATTGACCATCACGCTGGCCGAGTCCACCTCGCGCAGGAAGCGCTGCGCATGCATGTGGTCGCGCGTGACGATGGCGTCAGTATGGTGCGAGGAATAGCGGTTGATGTGCGCGATGGCCTCGTCGACGCCCTCGACCACCTTCACGCTGATGATCGGCGCGAGATATTCCTCGGACCAGTCCTGTTCGGTGGCGTCCTTCAGGTCGGCGCCGCGCACCTGCTGCAGGATCGCCTTGGCCTCCGCGTCGCAGCGCATCTCCACGCCCTTGGCCGTGAAGATCGCGCCGATCTCCGGCAGGAACGCCTTGGCCACGCCGCGTGCGACCAGCAGGCCTTCGCTCGCGTTGCAGGGGCTGTATTTCTGGGTCTTGGCGTTGTCGGTGATCTTCACCGCCATCTCGACATCGCAGGGATCGTCGACGTAGGTGTGGCAATTGCCGTCGAGGTGCTTGATCACCGGCACCTTGGCTTCGCGCGAGATCCGCTCGATCAGGCCCTTGCCGCCGCGCGGAATGATCACGTCGACGTATTCGGGCATGGCGATCAGCCGGCCGACGGCCTCGCGGTCGGTCGTCTGCACCAGTTGGACAGCTTCGGGCGGCAGCTCCGCTGCCACCAGCGCCTGCTGCACCAGCCGGGCAAGCGCCTTGTTGGACTCGATGGCCTCCGAGCCACCGCGCAGGATGCAGGCGTTGCCGCTCTTGATCGACAGGCTCGCCGCCTCGATCGTGACGTTCGGCCGGCTCTCGAAGATCATGCCGAACACGCCGAGCGGCACGCGCATCTGGCCCACGCGGATGCCGCTGGGCTGCTGCTTCATGCCGATGACCTCGCCGATGATGTCCGGCATCGCCGCGAGCTGCTCGCAGCCGACGGCCAGCACCTCCAGGATTTTCGGCGTGAGCTTCAGGCGATCGACCATGGGTGCGGCCAGGCCGGCCGCCGTGGCGCGCGCTGTGTCCTTCGCGTTTTCCGCCTGCAGCGCGTCCCCGTTCTCGCGCAGCAGCGTGGCCAGGGCGCGCAGCGCTCGGCTCTTCTGCGCCGCGGTGGCCGCGGCCATGCGAGCGGACGCCGCCCGGGCCTGCAGGCCCAGGCTGGAGAGATGCTCGGCAATGTTGACGGCGTTCATGCGTGGATTATCCCCGGGGGCACTCGACTGTGAAAAAAACCGGGATTCAGCGCTGTGCGGGCTGGGCAGCGCACTCCAGGCACAGGCCCATGGCCAGCCGGTGCAGCGCCTGCCAACCCTCGGTGGGCCAGCCCGGCGCCTTCAGCCCCTTCACGATCCCGTCCACTACATGGGCACCATGCAGCAGGTTTTCCAGTGCCGTCGTCGACAGGCGTGGCAGCACCCGCTCAAAGAGCTTTTCCTTCACGCCCCACACGCGCTGCTCGCGCAAGGCCATCGGCAGCGGCCGGCCCGCGGCCATCGCATCCTTCACGCGCTTGAGCGCGCGGATGTCCTCGGCCAGCGTGTAGTGCACCAGCACCTCGGCCTCGCCTTCTGCCTGCAGGCCGTCCAGCATGCGCTGCACGCGAGCGACCTGGCCGCCGAGGACCGCCTCGGACAGCTTGAACACGTCGTAGCGGGCCACGTTCAGCACCGCGCTCTCCACCTGCTCGAAACGCAACTCGCCGGCCGGGTACAGCAGCGCGAGTTTCTGGATCTCCTGGTGCGCCGCGAGCAGGTTGCCTTCCACGCGGTCCGCGAAGAACTGCAGCGTGCGCTGGCCTTCTTCCCCGGCCAGCACGCGCTGGTCGTTGCGGGCGAGGCGCTGCGCGATCCATTGCGGCAGCGCGTTGCGTTCGACCGGCTGCACCTCGATGGCGACGCCGGCGTTTTCGAGCGCGGCAAACCAGGCGGACTTCTTCGTCTGGAAATCCAGCCGCGGCAACAGGACCAGGGTCAGCGTGCTGTCGTTGCCCGCCGCGCCGTCGGCCACCTGCTGCAAGGCGGCGCTGCCGTCCTTGCCCGGCTTGCCCGAGGGAACACGGATCTCGACGATCTGCTTGTCGGCAAACAGGCTGAGCGAGCCCCCGGCCGCCAGCACCGCGCTCCAGTCGAAGTGCGCGCCGGCCACGGTGTGCACCGTGCGCTCGGTATAGCCCTGGGACCGGGCCGCCGCGCGGATCGCGTCGGCGGCTTCCTGCACCAGCAGCGGCTCGTCGCCGTGCAGCGTATAGAGCGGGCGCAGCCCGCGCTGCAGGTGGGTGGCGAGCTGGGCCGGGGCGAGCTGCATGGCCAGAGTTTAGCGGGGCGGGTGGCTGCCCACGGAACCTCGCTGCCCGCGTCTTGTAGGCTGGCGGTGAGCGAAGCGAACCCCAGCGATGCGACGCGACCGATTGCTGGGGTTCGCTTCGCTCACCGCCCCGCGGCCTGCTGCCGCGGCCAGCCTACGGGGATGACTCCGCCCCTCAGGCGAGGCCCAGTTCCCCACGCTTCTCCAGCGCCACCTGCCGGAAGATTTCGACCGCGCGGTCCATCAACTCCCGCGTGATCGTCAGCGGCGGGGCGAAGCGGATCACCGTATCGTGCGTCTCCTTGGACAGCACGCCATGCGCCGCAAGCCGCTCGACGAGGTCGCGCGCGCTGGTGCAGGACGGCTCGATGTCCACGCCGATCCACAGGCCGCGGCCGCGCACCTCGCGGATCAGCGGTTTCACCTGCTCCTGCACTTCGCGCAGGCGGCCGAACAGGTACTCGCCCTTGGCCGCGCACTGGTCCACCAGTCCTTCTTCCTCCAGCACCTTCAGCCCCTCCAGCGCCACCGCGGCCGCGAGCGCGTTGCCTCCGAAGGTCGAGCCATGGCTGTTGGGAACGAAGACCTGCATCACCCTGTCGTCGGCGCAGAAGGCGCTCACCGGCAACAGGCCGGCGCCCAGCGCCTTGCCGAGGATCAGCCCGTCGGGGCGGATGCCTTCGTGCTGGAAGGCGAACCAGCGGCCGGTGCGCCCCAGCCCCGCCTGCACCTCGTCGTCGATCAGGAGCACGTTGTTCGCCGTGCACCAGGCGCGCAGTTCCTGGAAGAAGCCGGGCGGCGGCACGATGATGCCGGCCTCGCCCTGGATCGGTTCGATCAGCACGGCGCAGGTGTTCGCGGTCGCCGCCGCCTTCAGGCTGTCCATGTCCCCGTAGTCGAAGTGCTGGAAGCCGCCATCGAAAGGCGCGAAGCCCATCCGGTAGTCCGGCTCGCTGGAGAAGCCGATGATGGTGGTGGTGCGGCCGTGGAAGTTGCCGCGCGCCACCAGGATGCGCTGCTGGCCGTCGGGGATGCCCTTGACGCGATGGCCCCAGCGACGCGCGCACTTGATCGCCGTCTCCACCGCTTCCGCGCCGGTGTTCATGGGCAGCGCGCGCTCGAAACCGGTCACCTCGCTCAGCTTCTCGAGCAGCGGACCCAGCGTGGTGCCGTAGTAGGCGCGGGACATGACGGCGACCTTGCGCATCTGCCGCTCGGCGGCGGCCACGATGCGGGGATGCAGGTGGCCGTGGCTGACCGACGAGTACGCGCTCATCATGTCGATGTACTCGCGCCCTTCGACGTCCCAGACGAGGCAGTCCTTCGCATGGTCCACCACGACGGGAACCGGCGCGTAGTTGCGCGCGCCGTAGCGGGCCTCCTTCGCGATGAAGCTCTGCGCGGCAGGGGTTCCGGTGGCATCCATGGCACGACTCCCAGTGTTCCCAAGATGGGCGTTGGACGGCCTTCCCGCAAGGGCGGCGGCGCAACAATGGAAGAAAGGCTCCCACCACCGGACCGACGGAGCTGTAGGAGCCGTCGCACGGCGTGTGCAGGCGCGGCGACGCGGGCTGGCTGCGCAGTTTCCGACAGCGCCCCCGGGGCGGCTCTCAGACGATGCGCAGGGCGGCGAGCCGCCGCATGAGCTGCTGCACCATGTCGCGCTGCATGTCGCGGTACAGCAGGCCTTCCTCGGCCTCCTTGGCGAGCACGGCGCTCTCGTTGAAGGTGATGTCGCGGTGCTGTTCCAGCTCGGTGTCCGGAATCAGCTCCGTGCCGCGCGCGTTGCGCACGCGGAAGTGCACCCGGCTGCGCAGCTGGAACTCGGTCACCTGGCCGGTCGAATTGAGGCCCACCACCACCTTCTCGCGCTGTTCCTGCAGCAGCTCGAACACGACCTCGCCCGGCGGGGCGGCCGGCGCGGACGCGGCGCCGACTGCGGCGGCCGCGGCCGGGCTGCCCGGTGCTACCACCTGGACCTTCCCGTCGGCCTGCAGCTGGCGCCGCAGCTCCGCGGCGAGCGGCGAGCTGTCCGGCGCGTTGATGACGATGGACGAGAAGGCGAAATCGGGCGCCTTGCGCAGCTCGAAGCCGCAGCCGGCGAGCAGGAGGGCCGCACCCAGCGGCAGGAGGTCGCGTCGCCGCATGCTCAGACCACCACGTTGACGAGCCGGCCCGGCACGACGATCACCTTCTTCGGCGCGGCGCCGCCGGCGAACTTGGTGAAGCCCTCGCTGGCGAGCGCGATCTTCTCGATCTCCGCCTTGCCCGCCGCGGCCGGCACGAGGATCGAGCCGCGCAGCTTGCCGTTGACCTGCAGCATCAGCTCGATCTCATCCTGCTTCAGGGCGCTCTCGTCGACCTGCGGCCAGGGCGCATCCAGCAGTTCGCCGAACGCTTCGCGATAGCCGAGCGCGTTCCACAGCGCCTGCGTGATGTGCGGCGTCGCGGGATAGAGCGCGCGCAGCAGGATGCCGAAGCCTTCGCGCTGCGCGGCCTCGCCGCCCGGCTCGCCTGCGCCCTTGAAGTCCTCCAGCGCGTTGAGCATCTTCATCGCACCGGAGACGACGGTGTTGTACTGCATGCGCTGGTAGTCGTAGTCCACCTGCTTGAGCACCGTGTGCAGCTCGCGGCGCAGCGCCTGCGGCTGCTTGCCGTAGCTCGCGGCCTTGGACTGCCCGCCGGCGCCGAGCTTCACGCCGAAGTTCCACACGCGCCGCAGGAACCGGTAGCTGCCCTCGAGCGCCGCGTCGTTCCATTCCAGCGTCGCTTCCGGCGGCGCGGTGAACATCGTGTACAGCCGCGCCGTATCGGCGCCGTAGCGCTCGATCAGCTCCTGCGGGTCCACGCCGTTGTTCTTGGACTTGGACATGGTGGTCCAGCCCTCGTACGTCACCGGCTGGCCGTCGGACTTCGCCGTCGCGGAGATCACCTTCGCGTGCTCGTCGCGCGCGATGTCCAGCTCGTGCGCCCAGAAGTACTGTTTGCCCGTGTTGGTGCGCGAGAAGGCTTCGTTGAGCACCATGCCCTGCGTCAGCAGCCTGGTGAAGGGCTCGGCGATCTTCACCAGCCCCAGGTCGCGCATGACCTTGGTCCAGAAGCGTGCGTACAGCAGGTGCAGGATGGCGTGCTCGATGCCGCCGATGTACTGGTCCATCGGCATCCAGTACTCCGTGCCCTCGCCGACCATCGCCTGCTCGTTCTTCGGGTCGCAGTAGCGCATGAAATACCAGGACGAGTCCACGAAGGTGTCCATCGTGTCGGTCTCGCGGCGCGCGTCCTTGCCGCACACCGGGCACTTGCAGGCGAGGAAGTCCTCGCGCTTGTTCAGCGGGTTGCCGCTGCCGTCGGGCACGCAGTCCTGCGGCAGCACGACAGGCAGGTCCTTCTCGGGCACCGGAACGGCGCCGTGCACGTCGCAGTGGATGATGGGGATGGGCGTGCCCCAGTAGCGCTGGCGGCTCACGCCCCAGTCACGCAGCCGCCACGTCGTCTTCTTCTCGCCGAGGCCCTTCACCTGCAGGTGGTGCGCGACCGCGTTCACCGCCTCCTGGTAGCGGAAGCCGCTGAAGATGTCGGAGTTGATGGTGATGCCGTTTTCCTTGTCGGCATACCAGTCGTGCCAGTGCTTGTAGTCGTATTCCTTGCCGTCCACGTGCACCACCTGCACGATCGGCAGGCCGTACTTCAGCGCGAACGCGAAGTCGCGCTCGTCGTGGCCGGGGACGCCCATCACCGCGCCGTCGCCGTAGCCCATGAGCACGTAGTTGCCCACCCAGACGTCCACGCTCTCGCCCGAGAGGGGATGCGTCACCTTCAGGCCGGTGGGCATGCCCTCCTTGTCGCGCAGCGCGAGTTCGGCCTCGGTGGTGCCGCCCTTCTTGCAGTCCTCGATGAATTGCGCGAGCTTCGGGTTGGTCTTCGCCGCGTGCTGCGCGAGCGGATGCTCGGGCGCCACCGCGCAGAAGGTCACGCCCATGATGGTGTCGGCGCGCGTCGTGAACACGTACAGGCGGCCGTCGCCGATCAAGCGACCGTCGTCGCCGCGGATCTGGTGCGGGAACGCGAAGCGCACGCCTTCGCTGCGGCCGATCCAGTTCTCCTGCATCAGCTTCACGCGCTCGGGCCAGCCCGCCAGGTCCTCCTGCACGTACTGCAGCAGCTCCTGCGCGTAGTCGGTGATCTTCAGGTAGTAGCCCGGGATCTCGCGCTTCTCCACCACCGCGCCGGTGCGCCAGCCCTTGCCGTCGATCACCTGCTCGTTGGCGAGCACCGTCTGGTCCACCGGGTCCCAGTTCACCACCTGGGTCTTGCGGTAGGCGATGCCCTTCTCCAGCATCTTCAGGAACAGCCACTGGTTCCACTTGTAGTAGCTGGGATCGCAGGTGGCGATCTCGCGCGACCAGTCGATCGCCAGGCCCATGGCCTGCATCTGGCCCTTCATGTACGCGATGTTCTCGTACGTCCACTTCGCCGGCGGCACCTTGTTCTTCAACGCCGCGTTCTCTGCCGGCAGGCCGAAGGCGTCCCAGCCCATGGGCATCAGCACGTTGTAGCCCTTCATGCGCAAGTGCCGCGTCAACATGTCGTTGATCGTGTAGTTGCGCACGTGCCCCATGTGCAGCTTGCCCGAGGGATAGGGGAGCATGGAGCACGCATAGAACTTCTTCTTGCGCGCATCCTCCGTCACGCGATAGACATCGCGCGCCGTCCACTCGGCCTGGGCGGCCTTTTCCACCGCCAGGTGGTCGTACTTGTCTTCCATGATTTGGCTGATTGTAGGGAGTGGCGAGGAGGGACTACCTCGCCGGCTCCGCCACGAACCCGATGCGCGAGAGCCCCGCCTGGTGCACGAGGCCCATGACTTCCACGACCTTGCCGTAGGGAACGCCCTGGTCGGCGCGCAGCTGGATCTCGGTGTCCGGGTTCTGCTTCGCCGCCGCGGCGAGCCGGGCCGCGAATTGGGCGGGCTGGACCGGCCGGTCGTCCAGGAAGACCTGGCCGGCCTTGTCCACGACCACGCTCAGGAAGCGCGGCGCGTCGCCGCCCTGCGTGCCAACCGCCCTCGGCAGGTCGAGCCGGATCGAGCTGGCGAGCAGCGGCGCGGTGATGATGAAGATCACCACCAGCACGAGCATCACGTCCACCAGCGGCGTCACGTTGATCTCGCTCATCGGCGGATCGCCCTGCGCGCGCTCCAGGCGGCCGAAGGCCATGGCTACTCTTCGCGGGGCATCGGCGCCCCCTGGGTGAGCAGTTCGCGCAGGTCGAAGGCGAAGCCTTCCAGGTCCGCCTCGATCCGGCCGATGACGCGGCCGAAGATGTTGTAGCCGAGGACGGCGGGGATCGCGACCGCCAGGCCCGCGGCGGTCATGATCAGCGCCTCGCCCACCGGGCCGGACACCTTGTCGATGCTGATCTGGCCGGCGTTCGCGATGCCGGTCAGCGCGTGGTAGATGCCCCAGACCGTCCCGAGCAGTCCGACGAAGGGGGCGGTCGAGCCCACGGTCGCCAGCAGCACCTGGCCGAACTGCAGCTTCCCCAGCACCGCGTGCAGTGCATTGCGCAGCACGCGCGTGAGCTGCTGCGCCTTGTCGCCAGCGGCCGCGAGCGAGCCGGGGGACTGTTCCGCCGTTGCCAGCACCAGGGGCAGCACCAGCGCATCGCGATCGAAGGCCGAGACCTTCTGGCGCGCATCGGCGACCGAGCGCGCCTGCCAGAACGCCGCCGTGCTGCGGGCCACGTCATGGCGCGCACGCCGCAACATCCAGGCCTTCCACAGGATCACCACCCAGCTGGACACCGACATCACCAGCAGCAGGATGGCCACGCCCTGCGTCAGCGCGTCGCCATGGCGGAACAGGTCGAGTAAGTTCATGCGGCGCCGCCCGCCGCGGCCCCGCGCCGCTGCGCCAGCCGGGCAGCTGCGACGCGGCGGCGGGACGCGGCCATCAGCGAAGGCCGAGGACGTCGAACATGTCGAACAGGCCGCGCTCCTGCCCGCCCAGGAAACGCACGGCACGCAGGCTGCCCTGGGCGTAGGTGGAGCGGCTGGCCGCCTTGTGCGTGATCTCGATGCGTTCGCCGGTGCCGGCGAACAGCACGGTGTGGTCGCCGACGATGTCGCCGCCGCGGATCGCGGAGAAGCCGATGGTGGACGGCTTGCGCTCCCCCGTGTGGCCATGGCGCTCGTACACGGCGGTGTCCTTCAGCGACTGGCCCAGCGCCTGGGCGATCACCTCGCCCATCTTCAGCGCCGTCCCCGAGGGCGCATCCACCTTGTGGCGGTGGTGCGCCTCGATGATCTCGATGTCGTAGCCCTCGGCCAGCGCCCTGGCGGCCATCTCCACCAGCTTCATCGTCACGTTCACGCCCACGCTCATGTTGGGCGCCATGACGATCGCGATGTCGCGGGCCGCGTCGGCGATCTGGTCCTTCTGCGCGTCGGTGAATCCGGTGGTGCCGATGACCATCTTCACGCCGCGTTCGCGGCACGCCTGCACATGCGCAAGCGTGCCCTCGGGGCGGGTGAAGTCGATCAGCACCTGCGCGTGCGCCAGGCCGGTGGCGATGTCGGCCGTCACCGGGACGCCGCTCGCGTGGCCGAGGAAGGCCGCCGCGTCGTTGCCGATGGCGAGGCTGGACGCGACGTCGAGCGCGCCCGCGAGCCGGCAATCGTCCGAGGCCCGGATCGCCTCGATCAGCATGTGGCCCATGCGGCCCGAGGCGCCGGCGACGGCGACCTGGTGTTGCGTGCTGCCGGCGGGCGGCGGCTGCACCGCCCCGGTCACCGCGACGTTCTTCAGCGCCTGCGTACCCTTCATGCGACCTCAGCGGCTGGGAGATTCCAGCGGGGGATAGTTCACCGGCGCGGCGGGCGCCGGCGCCGGTGCCGCCGGAGTTGCCGCCGGCTCGTTGTGGTTCTTGGCCTGGAAGCTGCGCAGCTCTTCGTCCGTCGCTTCGAGGCGCGGCACCTTGCCCAGACGCTTGTGCGTGTCGAGCGTGGAGACGAACTCCGATTCGCTCGGCATGGGATCGCCTTCGACGCGATCCATCATGTCATTGCGGAAGTACACCGTGAGGTGACGCTTCTGCGGCTCGACGCCCTGGCGCTTCAGCGTGAACACGTAGTCCCAGCGATCGGAGTGGAACAGGCTGGTCACGAGCGGCGTGCCCAGCACGTTGCGCACCTGGTCGCGGCTCATGCCCTTCTGCAGCGCGTCGACCTGCTCCTTCGACACGAAGTTGCCCTGCACGACGGAAACCTTGTATGGGGTGATCGCGTTGAGCAGGCCGTTGCCACCCGCCGTGCTGCAGCCCGAGAGGACGACGATGGCCGCGGCGGCCACCAGGGCGGAGCGCATGGGGCGCAGGGGCATGGCGGGCATGGAAAGGCTGTCGGAGGGGGCAGGCGATATGATCGCGGCATTGTAGCGGCAGCACCATGGCCAATATCGACGAACTCAAGAGCACGGGCCTGAAGGCGACGCTGCCGCGCCTGAAGATCCTGGACGTGTTCCATCGCGGAACGCAGCGCCACATGACGGCGGAAGACGTGTTCCGCGTGCTGCTCGAGGAACGCTCGGACATCGGCCTGGCCACCGTGTACCGCGTGCTCACGCAATTCGAGCAGGCCGGCATCCTGAGCCGCAGCCACTTCGAAAGCGGCAAGGCCGTCTACGAACTCAACGAAGGCACGCACCACGACCACCTGGTATGCCTCGACTGCGGGCGCGTGGAGGAGTTCTACGACCCCGAGATCGAACGCAAGCAGCACGAAGTGGCCAAACTGAAGGGCTTCGAAATCGCCGATCACGCGCTGTCGCTCTACGCGCACTGCACCAAGGTCAACTGCCCGAACAAGCCGGTGCGGTAGCGGGCATTCAAACCCAACAACCGGACGCAGAGGACGCAAAGGTTTCGCAGAGGACGCAAAAGGAATTCCCTTTTCAAAAAGGTTTTCTTCTGCGTCCTCTGCGTAACTTCTGCGCCTTCTGCGTCCGGTTGTTGGGTTTGGAAGGCCTCTCGCCCTCAGCTGCCCTTTTCCATCGCGCGGCGGTGCCGCTCGACGAATTCCTGGTAGGTGTCGACTCCGCGCAGTTGGAGGATGGTGTTGCGCACGGCGGCTTCGACCAGCACGGCCATGTTGCGGCCGGCGACGACGGGGATCACGGCCTTGCGCACCGGCACGCCCAGCACGTCCTGCGTGAGCGGCTCGTAGGGCAGCCGCTCGTACTCGCGCTCCATGGTCTCGCGCCGCACCAGGTGCACGATCAGGCGCAGCCGCATCTTCCGCCGCACCGCGGTCTCGCCGAAGATGGCGCGGATATCGAGCAGGCCGATGCCGCGCACTTCCAGCAGGTTCTGCAGCAGCTCCGGGCAGCGGCCCTCGATGGTCGTCTGGTTCACACGGTAAAGATCGACCGCGTCGTCCGCAACGAGGCCGTTGCCGCGCGTGATCAGCTCCAGGCCCAGCTCGCTCTTGCCCAGCCCCGACTCGCCGGTGATCAGCACGCCGAGCCCCAGGATGTCCATGAACACGCCGTGCATGGACGTGCGCTCGGCGAAGTGCTTCGAGAGATACGCACGCAGCACGTCGATGACGAACGCCGACGGCTCGGGCGTGGAGAACATCGGGATCTGCGCCCGCTCGCACATGGACAGCAAGGCCTCGGGCGCGGCCTGGCCGTCGGTGAGCACGAGCACGGGCGGCTCCAGCGTCACGATGCGCGAGATGCGCCGGGCGCAGTCCTCCTGCGTGGCGTTGGTGAGGTAGGCCACCTCACGCTCGCCCAGGATCTGCACGCGATACGGGTGGATGTAGTTGAGGTACCCGACGAGGTCGGCGCCCGAACGGGCCTTGCGCACGGCGACTTCGTCGAACCGCCGCTCGGAGGCGCCGAGGCCCGCGACCCATTCCCACTTGAGCTGCCCGCGGTGGTCTTCGAACAGGACGTCGGCGCTGACGACGGTGGGTTTCAAGCGCTTTGGGCCCTCACTGGGGCTGGGCGGATTGCCAGCCGGCGATCACCTGGTGCAGCTGCCTGGCGTCGGTGCTGGAACGCATCTTGTCGCGCAGCGGCGCGTCGCTCAGGAGCTCGGCGATCTCGGACAGGATTTCCAGGTGCTTCTGCGTCGCGGCCTCCGGGACCAGCAGGAAGATCAGCAGGTTGACCGGTTGCTCGTCCGGGGCGTCGAAGCCGATGGGCGTCGCGAGCTGGAACAGCGCCGCCATCGGCGCCTTCAGGCCCTTGATGCGTCCGTGGGGAATGGCAACCCCGTGCCCGAGCCCGGTGGAGCCGAGGCGCTCGCGCGCGAACAGGCTGTCCGTGACCAGGGCGCGCGACAGGCCATGGAGGTTTTCGAACAGCAGCCCGGCTTCCTCGAAAGCCCGCTTCTTGCTCGTGGCGTCGACGCCGACCAGGACTTGGGCGGGCGGCAGGATGGACGCGAGGCGGTTCATGATGGGTGGGCGGATTATGCACGCGCGATGGTGCACTGCTCCCAAACGGCCGACCCGCGCTTCCCGACGACATGCCGGAAGCGGAAGCGGGCCCGGCGACGGGCCCGGCGTCCGGCTTTACATCACGCGTTTGGGTGCGTCGCAGTGATGGTCCTGCATGCGCGTCTTGTGCCGGCCGACCTGGCGGTCGAGCTTGTCGACGAGTTCGTCGAGCGCGGCGTAGAGATCCTGGTGCGCGCTTTCGGCAAACATGTCGCCGCCCTTCACATGGATGCGGCATTCGGCGCGCTGCCTTCGTTCCTTCTCCTTCTGCTTCTCCACGGTGAGCAAGACCTTGATGTCCACGACCTGATCGAAATGACGGGTGATGCGATCGAGCTTGGTGGTCACGTACGTTCTGAGAGCGGGGGTAACTTCGAGATGGTGACCGCTGATCGTCAGGTTCATGGAGCCTCCTGTGACTTGGGTTGGACACGGCGCCGTTGCGGCGCGGGGGGAAGGAACTGCGCTAACTCTCTGCGACCCACTATGCCCCCCGCCCCCTCAAAAGTCCATTGATTTCCCTCAGGCTCAGGCGCGATTCCAGGGTGAGATCGAGCGCTGGCAAGCGCTCGCGCGGACACCGGCGCGCAAGCCACACGACGAGCGGCCGCACCAAAGCGAACGGCCCTCGCAAGGGCCGTTGGCAAGCACGAACAGCGGCCGTGCGGCCGCCTCGCTCAGAGGGTCAGGATGCGATCAACGCAGGCGCCAGAGCGCCGCCGCGTCGAGATGGTTCCACGTGCCCGCTGCCTTGGGGTGCGCCTGCGCGCCGGGGCGCTCGAGGTTGGCGTGCTCCACGCGATCGGCCTGCGGCTTGTCGCGGGGCGTGTCGGCGTAGCGGTGATTGGACTTGGGTTCCTTGAACATGACTGTCTCCTGCGCCTACGGTTAGCTGCCGGTGGCGCTGCTTTGGGGCCGCTTGGGATCCTGCGAGCTGGTGCTGCGCTCGCCGTGGCGACTGATGAACGGCCAGGCGTGCCCGCTGCGTGCCGGACGCACGGCCAGGGGGCTGTCCTTGCCTTCTGCCGAGGCGGGCTGCCAGTTGGGGCGGCGGGCGTTCGGGTCGGTCGCTAGCTGGATCATCTGGGCTCCTTGCTGTCTGCCGGACCGGAGTCCGGGGCGATGGAGCCAATGTAGGGTGGGCGGTTGAGCCCTGCTGTCGGACGTTCTGGCCCAGCTGTGTAGGATTTGTCCTGCGGATGAGGCTCGACCATGGGCGTCGTACTGGCTGCCTGTCCAGCGCTGCCCGGGCGCACTTCCTGGGCGCGGCATAATCGGCGCCTCCAAACGGCCAAGGACGCTCCCGGAAACTCGCTCCAGGCGAACCGGGCGATCGCCGCACGATACTCCGGAGGCCCCGCCAGCCGGCAGCTCCCGATGCCCGTGCCGCGGTGCGTTGGAAGCACCACCCGCCGCACCACAGAACACCACGCACGGGACGGAGCCATGCTCAACATCTTCACGCTCGCCAACGGCCGATTGTTCCAGGAGGAGATCGAGTCGCTGGAAGAACTCTCGCGCTTCCAGCCGGTGTGGGTCGACCTGGAGGCGCCCACGCTGGAGGAGAAGCGCTGGGTCAAGCAGTACTACGGGCTGTCCATCCCGGAAGACGTGATGGACGAGGACATCGAGGAGTCCGCGCGTTTCTACGAAGAGGACAACGGTGAACTGCACATCCGCAGCGACTTCCTGATCGCCAACGAGGAGGAGCCGCGCACGGTGCGCGTGGCCTTCATCCTCAACCTGATGAACAGCACGCTCAAGAGCCACGGCGTGCTGTTTTCGATCCACGACGAGGACGTGCCCGTGTTCCGGCTGCTGCGCCTGCGCGCGCGGCGCGCGCCCGGCCTGATCGCCGATGCCAAGGAAGTGCTGCTCAAGCTGTTCGACGCCGATGCGGAATACTCCGCCGACACCCTCGAAGGCATCTACGACGCGCTCGAGGAGGTCAGCAAGAAGGTGCTCGCCGGCAAGGTGACCGACACGCTGGCGCGCGAGGCACTGGAAGCCATCGCGCGGCAGGAAGACCTGAACGGCCGCATCCGCCGCAACGTGATGGACACCCGGCGGGCCGTGAGCTTCATGATGCGCAGCCGCATGCTCACCGCGGAGCAGTTCGAGGAGGCGCGGCAGATCCTGCGCGACATCGAATCGCTGGACAACCACACGGCCTTCCTGTTCGACAAGATCAACTTCCTGATGGATGCCACGGTCGGCTTCATCAACATCAACCAGAACAAGATCATCAAGATCTTCTCGGTCGCAAGCGTGGCGCTGCTGCCGCCGACGCTGGTCGCCAGCATCTACGGCATGAACCTGCACTTCCCCGAGCTGGAGTGGCTGGGCCCGGTCTTCAGTTATCCCTACGTGGTGGTGCTGATGATCCTGAGCGCGGCAGCGCCCATGTGGTACTTCGGCCGCCGGGGCTGGCTGAGCTGAACTCGCACCCGGCGTAAGATCCGCGCCGTGCTGCTTGCCTCCGTCCGCCGACTGCTGGCCTCCCGCCGCTGCGCGTGGGTGCTGGCCTGCGCGCTGTGCCTGCCGGTCGCGCAGTGGGCAAGCACGGTCCACGTGCTGCAGCACCTGCAGTCGATCGCGGCGGCACAGGACGAGAAGCCGACGCTCGCGAACGCAGCCTGCGACCTGTGCCTGGTGGCCGCAGCGATCGGCAGCGGCCCTCCCGCGGCGACGCCGCACGTGCAGGCGCTCGTCTCGCTGCCGCACGCGAACCCCGGCTGCCCGGCGTTCGCGACGCGTGTCGCGCCTCCTCCCCGCCACTACGCCAGCCGCGCCCCGCCTCTCCTGCACGCGTGACATGCCGGTGCCGCACGGGTCGTGCGGCCTTCGTCGTTTCGTGCAAGGAGACCCACGATGGATCACGTAGTCCGCCGGGCAGGATGGATCCTGTGCCTGGCTGCGGGCAGCGCCGTGGCGCAAACCGCTTCACCCCCAACCCATCCCAATCCCGACACGCAGGCCCTGCGCCGCGAGATCGCCGCCATGCGCGCCGAGTACGAGGCGCGCATCCAGGCGCTGGAGAAGCGCGTGCAGGCCGCCGAGGCGGCGGCAGCAGCTTCGCCTCCGAATGCCACCGCAGCGGCACCCGCAGCGACGGCGCCCGCCGCCACGACAGCGACTGCTGCACCCACGGGCGGCGGCAGCGCGGCGGGCGGCGGCTTCCAGCCGGCCCTCTCGCTCATCCTGTCCGGCGCTTACTACAACAGCTCGCAGGACCCCGCCACCTATCGCATCCGCGGCTTCTCGCTGCCGCCCGACGCCGCGATCGGTCCGGGCGTGCGCGGCTTCAGCCTCGCCGAGTCCGAGCTGGGGCTCGCCGCCAACATCGACCCCTGGTTCCGCGGCGCGGCCAACCTCTCGTTCGCACCGGACAACACGGTGTCGGTGGAGGAGGCGTATGTCGAGACGACATCGCTCGGCCACGGGCTCAACCTGCGGGCCGGCCGCTTCTTCTCGAACATCGGCTACCTCAATCCGCAACATGCCCATGCCTGGGACTTCGCCGATGCGCCGCTCGCCTACCAGGCGATGCTGGGCACCCAATTCGACGATGACGGCGTGCGGCTCACATGGCTCGCGCCGACCGAGCAGTTCATCGAGCTGAGCGCCGAGGCCGGACGCGGCCGCAGCTATCCGGGCAGCGACACGTCGCACAATGCTCCGGGCATGTACACGCTCGCCGCGCACAATGCTCCGGGCATGTACACGCTCGCCGCGCACACCGGCGGCGACATCGGCGACAGCAGCAGTTGGCGCGCAGGCCTCTCGTACCTGCATGCGCATGCGGGCGACCAGGAACTCCTCGCGTTCGACCCCGCCGGCAAGGAGATCCGCAACCGCTTCGCCGGCAGCACGGGCGTCTGGATCGCCGACGCTGTCTGGAAATGGGCGCCCAACGGCAATGCGACCCGGACCAACTTCAAGCTGCAAGGCGAATACCTGCAAAGCCGGCGCGACGGCAGCATGGTGGTCGACACGGCCGGCGCGGCCTCGCCGGGCGACTACCGGGCAACGCAGTCGGGCTGGTACCTGCAAGGTGTCTACCAGTTCATGCCGCACTGGCGATTCGGGCTGCGCACCGAGCGGCTGTCGCCAGGCACACCGGACTACGGCAGCAACAGCGGGCTGGTCGCGCAGGACAGCGGCTCGCCCAGCAAGAACACGTTGATGCTGGACTGGAGTCCCAGCGAGTTCTCGCGCTGGCGTTTCCAACTGGCGCAGGACCGCGCGCGCGCGGGAGCAGCGGACACGCAGTGGCTCATTCAATACCAGATGAGCCTGGGCGCCCATGGCGCGCACAGCTATTGAGCAAGGAAACGCAATGAAGATCACCCGTCCCCCCATCCTCGCTGCCGCGGCGCTCGCGCTGGCCGCGCTCACGGCACCCGCCCACGCGGCGCTGAAAGTCTTCGCCTGCGAACCCGAGTGGGCCGCCCTCACCCAGGAGCTGGGGGGCAAGCTCGTGGACGTGAGTTCGGCGACCACCGCCTTGCAGGACCCGCACCAGATCCAGGCGCGCCCCAGCCTGATCGCGCGCATGCGCGCCGCCGACCTCGTCGTGTGCACCGGCGCCGAGCTGGAGGTCGGCTGGCTGCCCGTGCTGCTGCAGCAGTCCGGCAACGACAAGGTGCAGCCAGGCCAGCCCGGCAACTTCGCGGCGGCCGATTTCGTGCGCAAGCTGGAAGTGCCCACCAGCGTCGACCGCTCGCAAGGCGACGTGCACGCGGCCGGCAACCCGCACATCCAGACCGATCCGCGCAACATGGCCGCCATCGCGCCCAAGCTCGCAGCGCGACTGGAGCAGCTCGATCCCTCGCATGCCGCGCAGTACGCCCAGCAGTCCGCGGCGTTCGAGCAGAAATGGCAGCAGGCGCTCGCGCGCTGGACCACGCAGGCGGCGCCGCTGCGCGGCGTGCCCGTCGTCTCGCAGCACAAGGCGTTCGCGTACCTCTATGACTGGCTGGGGCTCAAGGAGGTCGCGGTGCTCGAGCCGAAGCCGGGCGTGGAGCCCAGCGCGGCCCACCTGCAGTCCGTGCTCGCGACGCTCAAGGCCACGCCGGCGCGCATGGTCGTGTACTCGGCCTATCTCGATCCCAAGCCTTCCGAGTGGCTCTCCAGCAATGCCGGCATCCCCGCAGTGAAGCTCGCCTTCACCGTGGGTGGCACCGACGCGGCCAAGGACCTGTTCGGACTCTACGACGACACGGTCGCCCGCCTGCTCGCCGCGGCGCACGCCAAATGAACTGGGGCGCCATCGACCTCGGCATCCTCGGGCCTGGGCTCGTCGCCGGCCTGCTCGTGCTCGCCAGCCACGTGCCGCTGGGCATGCAGGTGCTCGACCGCGGCATCGTGTTCATCGACCTGGCGATCGCGCAGATCGCCGGCCTGGGCGTGATCGCCGCGGACTCGCTGAGACTGCCCGAGCACGGGCTCGCCGTGCAGGGCGCCGCGCTGGTCGCAGCGTTGCTGGGCGCGGGCCTCCTCACCTGGACCGAACGCCGCCTGCCCGAACAGCAGGAAGCACTGATCGGCGTGCTGTTCGTGCTCGCGGCCTCGGTCGGCCTGCTCCTGCTGGCCAGCAATCCGCACGGCGGCGAGCACCTGAAGGACCTGCTCGTGGGGCAGATCCTGTGGGTCGGCACCCCGCAACTCCTGGCGCTGGCGGCGGTGACGGCGTTCCTGCTGCTCGCGCTGGCGCTCGGCTGGGTGCGGCGCCTGCGCTTCGGCTTCTACGCTGCGTTCGCGCTCGCGGTGACGGCGTCGGTGCAGTTGGTGGGCGTGTACCTGGTGTTCACCAGCCTGATCGTGCCGGCGCTCGCGACGCTGCGCAGCTCCGGCCGGACGCGGCTCGTGCTGGGCTATGTGATCGGTGCCGTGGGCTACGCCATCGGCCTCGCGCTGTCCGCCGTGCTGGACCTGCCCTCCGGTCCGACCGTGGTCTGCACGCTCGCCGCCGTCGCAGCCCTGGCGCCCCTGCTGCAGCGCCGGGCAAGCTGAGGCATCATCCGGCCGGAAAGGACTGCCGCACTCCGCCGGCAGGGGAGTGCGATGAGGAACCGTTCGCGAGGCCTGCTTGCGGTGGCCGCCTGGTGTGCCTGTGCCGGCGCGCGCGCAGCCGGGGGCCATTTTTCCGTCGACGATGCGAGCCTGCTGGAACCGGGCCACTGCGAGGAGGAGACCTGGGCGAGCCACTACGACGGCGGCGCCCAGCTGCTCCACGCCGGCGTCAACTGCCGCGTGGGCCCCATTGAAATCGACGGCGCCGGCGAGCACGCACGCGGCGACGGCCGCTCCGCGACGGCCTGGAACCTCGAGGTCAAATGGGCCCACGAGCTGGACGAGCAGTGGAGCGTCGGCGCCGACCTGCAGCCGATCTGGATCACGCAGCAGCATCCGAACTATGCGGGCACGCGCTTCTATGCGATCGCCACCTGGCATCCCCTGAAGAGCCTCGCGGTGAATGCCAACCTGGGCCGGGACTTCGGGAACGGCACGCGGGACCTGCCGCGCGGCGGCGTGTCGCTGGAGTGGCAGGCCAGCGAGCCCTGGACGCTCATCGTGGAGCGCTACCTGGAAAACGAAACGCACTTCGTGCGCGCCGGCGCCCACTGGAGCCCGAACGGGCGCTGGAGCGTGGACCTGAGCCGCGCCCAGCGCCTCGCGGGGCCCAACGCCTCCTACTGGACGCTCGGCATCACGCTGCCCCTCGCGGGCGATTAGCAGTTCGCGCGCAGGAACGCCGCGACGATCGCGGCGGAGTGGCGGCTCGCCACCTCGTCGATGAAGGTGAGGAAGTCGCCGTGCGCCGCGTCGTCGGCGCGGTCGGACACGGTGCGCACGGCGGCGAACGGCACGCGATAGTCGTGGCACACCTGCGCAAAGGCGGCGCCCTCCATCTCCACCGCCAGGGCCTCGGGCAGCGCCAGGGTCAGGACCTGGCTCTCCGCCGCGCTCGAGACGAAGCGATCGCCGCTGACCACGAGACCGCGGTGCACGTGCGTGCCGTGCAAGGCGGTGCGCACGGCTGCGACGAGTTGCTCCGTGAGCGCAGCATCGGTGCGGAAGCGATCGGTCTCGTACAACGGCACCTCGTAGCGCGGAAAGATCGGCGAGGCGTCGAGGTCATGCTGCAGGAACGCATCGGCGACCACGACATCCCCGCGGTTCACGCCCGGCGCGAGGCCGCCGGCCACGCCGGTAAACACGATGCGGTCGACGTGGAAGCGTTCGATCAGTGCAGTGGCGGTGGTCGCTGCGGCCACCTTGCCGATGCGCGAGAGCACGGCCACGACCTCCTGCCCGTGCAGGTGCCCGACCCAGAACTCTCGCCCACCCGCCACCTGCTTGTGCTCGTCCGGCAGCAACGCCAGCACCGCGGCGAGCTCCTCGTGCATGGCGGAAACGATGGCAGTGCGCATGATGGCCGCATTGTGTCTTGGACCCGGAAATCGCAACAGTCCGCAGAACCCGCGCAAGGAATCCTTTTTTTACTTGGATGTCCTTTTGCGACCTCTGCGAAACCTTTGCGCCCTCTGCGTCCGGATGCTGGGTTTGCTGCCAATCCCTCCGCTACTGCTTGATGTCGACCCCGTAGAAGTTGTGCCGCCCGAACGGCGACAGCTTGAAGTCCACCACTTCCTTGCGCACGGGCTTGAGCTGCACCGCATGCGCGATGGTGAACCACGGCGCCTGCTCCTTGAAGATCACCTGCGCCTTCTTGTACAGCGCGTCGCGTTCGGCCGGCTTGGTGACCTGCTTGGCTTTCTGGATCAGGTCCTCGAACTGCGGGTTGCAGAACTTGGCGACGTTCGAGCCATTGGTCTTCGCGGACTCGCAACCGAGCAGCACGGCGAGGAAGTTGTCCGGGTCGCCGTTGTCGCCGGTCCAGCCCAGCATGCCCATCTGGTGCTCGCCGTTCTGCATGCGCTTGCGGTACTCGCCCCACTCGAAGCTCTTGATCTCCGCCTTCACGCCCACCTTGGCCAGGTCGGCCTGCATCAGTTCGGCGATGCGCTTGGCGTTCGGGTTGTAGGGACGCTGCACGGGCATCGCCCACAGGTCGGTGCTGAAGCCGCTCGGATAGCCGGCCTGCGCCAGCAGCTTCTTCGCCGCTTCGGGATCGTAGGGATCGTCCTTGATCGCATCGTTGTACGCGGACATCGAGGGCGGCAGCGGGTTCTTGGCGGCGACGCCGGAGCCCAGGTACACGCCGTCGATGATGGCCTTCTTGTTGATCGCCATGTTGACGGCCTTGCGCACGCGCACGTCATCGAAGGGCTTCTTCGTCACGTTGTACGCGAGATACCCGATGTTCAGGCCGGGCTGCTCCAGCACGACGACGTTCGGGTCCTTGCGCATCGTCTCCAGGTCCGCCGGGTTCGGGTACGGCATGACGTGGCACTCGCCCTTCTGCAGCTTGGCCCAGCGCACGGACGCGTCCGGCGTGATCGCGTACACGAGATCGTCGATCTTGGCCTTGCCGCCCCAGTATTGCGCGAACGCCTTGTAGCGGATCACCGCGTCCTTCTGGTACTGCAGCAGGTACCACGGGCCGGTGCCGATCGGCTCCTGGTCCACCTTCTCGGGCGTGCCGGCCTTGAGCATGGCGATGGCGTACTCCTTGGACTGCACCGCCGCATAAGGCATGGCGAGATCGGCGAGGAAAGGCGCCTCGGGCTTGTTGAGGGTGATGCGCACCGTGTAGTCATCGAGCTTGTCCACGCTCTTGAGCAGCTTGGGCATGCCCATGTCGTTGAAGTACGAGTGGTTGCTGCTCGTGACCTTGAAGTAGGGATCGCTCTCCTTCCACTGCCGGTCGAACATGAAGAGCACGTCGTCGGCGTTGAAGTCGCGCGAAGGCTTGAATGCACGCTGGTTGTGCCACTTCACGCCGTGCCGCAGGTGGAAGGTGTAGATCAGGCCGTCGGGGGAGATCTCCCACTTCTCGGCGAGCCCTGGGACGATTTTCGTGCCGCCGCGCTCGAACTCCACGATGCGGTTGTAGATCGGCTCGTTGCCGTCGAACGAGGTGCCGGTCGTGTTGATGCCCGGATAGAAGTTCTCGGGACTGCCTTCCGAGCAGAACACCAGCGTCTTGGCGTGGACGCCGGTGGCGGCCGCGAGGGCCAGCGCCGTGACGGCGAGATGCGTGCGGATCGTGATGCGCTTCATGGCGACACTCCTTCAAGGGAACCGGCGCGGCCGGCAAGTTGGGCATTATCGGCAAGCGACTCCTCGGGGAAACCCTTGCGCAGGAAGTCGTCGGCGAAATGGCAGGCGACCAGGCGCTCGTCGAGGGCACGCGGCAGCGGCCGCTCGCGCCGGCAGAGGTCCTGCGCGTACGGGCAGCGCGTGGAGAACACGCAGCCGGCGGGCGGATGCAGCGGCGAGGGCAGCTCGCCTTGCAGCACGATGCGGGGCCGCCCGCGTGCTGCCAACCCCGGCGTGGACGCGAGCAGCGCGTGCGTGTACGGATGCAGGGGCTGCGCGTAGATCTTCGCCTTGGGCCCCTGCTCCATCACGTGCCCCAGGTACATCACCAGCACGTCGTGCGCGATGTGGCGCACCACGGCGAGGTCGTGCGAGATGAACAGGTAGGCCAGCCGGAACTCCTGCTGCAGGTCCGCCAGCAGGTTGAGCACCTGGGCCTGGATGGAGACGTCCAGCGCCGACACGGGCTCGTCCGCCACCACCAGCTTGGGCCCGGCCATGAGCGCACGGGCGATCGCGATGCGCTGGCGCTGGCCGCCGGAGAACATGTGCGGATAGCGGTTGGCGAACTCCGGCCGCAATCCGACTTGGGCCAGCATGGCGCGGGCGCGCTCCGCCCGTTCGGCCGGCTTCATGTCCGTGTTGATCGCAAGCGGCGCTTCCAGCACCGCGCCGATCTTCTTGCGCGGGTTCAGCGAACCATAGGGATTCTGGAAGACCATCTGCACCGCCCGCCGCAGGCGCTTGCGCTCCGAAGCCGGCGTCTGCACGGCGTCCGTTCCATCGAGCACGAGCGAGCCCTGCGTCGGCGGCTCGATCAGCGCCACCATGCGCGCGAGGGTGGACTTGCCGCAGCCCGATTCACCGACCACGGCCAGGGTGCGTCCCTCCTCCAGCGTGAACGACACGCCGCCGACCGCCTGCAGCTGCGCCGGCGCGCGGAACATGCTGCGGCGCACCGGATAGGTCTTGCGCAAGTCCTTCGCCTCGACCACGACGGCGCTCATTCCACGGCCTCCGTACGCAGCGGCAGGTCGTGCGCGATGCGTTGCTCTCGCGTCGGATCGCCCAGCGGGTAATGGCAGCGCACCTGGCCTCCTTGCCAGTCGCGCAGCGGCGGCCGCACGGCCTGCGAATGCGCAGTGGCATAGGCGCAGCGCGGCGCGAACAGGCAGCCCGCGGGCCGGTCGAACACACCCGGCACCACGCCGGGAATGGTGGCGAGCCGGTGGCCGGCCTCGCCCTGCTCCGGCAGCGCCGCCAGCAGCGCCTCGGTGTAGGGGTGCTGCGGAGCGGCGAACAAACGATCCACCTGCTGCTGCTCCATCACCTGCCCGGCGTACATCACCGCGACCCGCTGCGCCATCTCGCTCACCACGCCCATGTTGTGCGTGATGAGGACGAGCGCCATGCCGCGCTCCTGCTGCAAGGTCCGCAGGAGGTCGAGGATCTGCGCCTGGATGGTGACGTCCAGCGCCGTGGTGGGCTCGTCGGCGATCAGCAGCCGCGGATTGCAGGAGATCGCCATCGCGATCATCACGCGCTGGTTCATGCCGCCGGAGAGCTGGTGGGGGTAGTCGTCCATGCGCGACGCGGCCGCGGGGATGCCGACCTGTTCCAGCAACTCGATCGCATGCCGGCGCGCGCTCTTGTGGTCCAGGGGCGAATGCTGGCGCAGCGTCTCGACCAGCTGGTACCCAATGGTGAAGCAGGGGTTCAGGCTGGTCGTGGGCTCCTGGAAGATCATGGCCAGGTCCTTCCCGACCAGCCGCCGCCGCTCGCGGTCGCTGATGCCCAGCAGGTCGTGCCCGGCGAAGCGCAGCGTCTTCGCACGCACGCGGCCGGGATAGGCGACCAGCCCCATCAAGGCCATCATCGCCACGCTCTTCCCCGACCCCGACTCGCCCACGATGCCCAGCACCTCCCCCTGCTCCAACGCGAGGCTCACCCCATCGACCGCATGCATCACGCTGCCCTGCGTGGGAAAGTCGACGCGGAGGTCTTCGATTTCGAGGAGGGGCATGGGGGCTTCTAAAAATCAACAACCGGACGCAGAGGACGCAGAAGTTGCGCAGAAGGCGCAAAAGGAAACCCGAACACAGTCTTGGAATTCATTCTCATTGGTATTCCTTTTGCGTCCTCTGCGAAACCTTTGCGCCCTCTGCGTCCGGGTGTTGGGTTTACCTTCTCACCGCTTCAACTTCGGATCCAGCGCATCCCGCAATCCATCCCCCAGCAAGTTGAACGCGAGGACGGCGACGAGGATCATCAGGCCGGGGAAGGTCACGACCCACCAGGCGCGCAGGACGAATTCGCGCGCGTCGGCGAGCATCGTTCCCCATTCGGGCGCGGGCGGCTGCGCGCCCAGGCCCAGGAAGCCGAGCGCGGCTGCATCGAGGATGGCGGTCGAGACGCCCAGCGATGCCTGCACGATCAGCGGCGCGGCGCAGTTCGGCAGCACTTCGCTGAACATCAGCCGCAACGTGCCGGCGCCGCTCACGCGCGCCGCGGTGACATAGTCTTTCGACACTTCGGAAATCACCGCCGCCCGCGTGATCCGCACGTAATGCGGCAGCACCACGATCGCGACCGCCAGCATCGCGTTCACCAGGCCGGGGCCCAGGATGGCGACGATCACGATGGCCAGCAGCAGGCTGGGCAGCGTGAGGATGATGTCCATCAGCCGCATGATGGTGATCTCCGCGATGCCGCGCGCGAAGCCGGCCACGAGCCCCAGCGCAATCCCGACGACCACCGAGATCAGCACCACCGCGACGCCGATGGACAGCGACAGCCGCGCGCCCCAGATCAGGCGCGAGAGGATGTCCCGGCCGATCGCATCGGTGCCCAGCGGGTGCCGCCACGCGCCGCCCGCCTGCCACGCCGGCGGCTTGAGGAAGGCCGCGGGATTGGTGAGGTCCGGTGCGTGCGGCGCCACCCACGGCGCGAACAGCGCCAGCAGCAGCAGCACCACGACGACGCCCAGGCCCATCACCGCGCCGCGATTGGCGGAGAACGCGATCCAGAATTCGCGCCAGGGGCCCGGCGGCACGGCGGCAGGCGCGAGGGCGGACGGCACCGTGCTCATCTCAATGCCCCTGCAGCCGGATGCGCGGATTGATCAGGCCGTAGGTGAGGTCGACCAGCAGGTTGACCGCCATCACCACGACGCCCAGCAGCAGCATCCCGCCCTGCAGCACGGGGTAGTCGCGGCGATTGATCGCTTCGATCAGCCACTTGCCGACACCGGGCCAGGAGAAGATGGTCTCGGTGAGGATGGCGCCGGTGAACAGCACGCCCACCTGCAAGCCGATCACCGTGACGACGGGGATGAGCGCATTGCGCAGCGCATGCACGCCGATCACGCGCAGCGGCGGCAGGCCCTTGGCGCGGGCCGTGCGGATGTAGTCCTCGCCCAGGACTTCCAGCATCGCCGAGCGCGTCATGCGCGCCACCACCGCGAGCGGGTTGGTGCCCAGCACGATGGTGGGCAGGATCAGGTGCTCCATGGCCGAGACGAACGCGCCCTTGTCGTCGGAGAGCAGCGAGTCGATCAGCAGGAAGCCCGTCCTCGGCTCGATGAAATACTCCACCGCGAGCCGGCCCGACACGGGCGTGAGGCCCAGCTGCACCGAGAACAGCAGGATCAGCAGCAGGCCCCACCAGAAGATCGGCATGGAGTAGCCGGTGAGCGAGGTCGCCATCACGCCGTGATCGAACACCGAGTTGCGCTTCACCGCGGCAATGATGCCGGCCGGAATGCCCAGCACCAGCGCAAAGAGGATGGCGCACACGGCCAGCTCGATGGTCGCAGGGAAGAGCGTCGCGAACTCGCGGATCACCGGCTCCTGCGTGATGAGGGACTTGCCCAGGTCGCCGTGCAGCACGCGCGTGATGTAGATGCCGTACTGCACCAGCACGGGCCGGTCGAAGCCGTATTCGTGGAGCAGTTGCGCATGCCGCACCGGATCGATCCCGCGCTCGCCGGCCAGGGTCTCGATCGGATCGCCGGGCACCAGCCGGATCAGGAAGAACGCCAGCAGCGTCATCCCGAAGAAGGTCGGGATGACCAGCGACAGGCGGGTCAGGAGGAAACGCAGCATGGCGAGCCGATTGTGCGCGGGCCCGGCAGGATGTGACTACCGGGGATGCACCCGGTGCGCCGATGCACGGAGTCAAAAACCCAACAACCGGACGCAGAGGGCGCAAAGGTTTCGCAGAGGACGCAAAAGGAATCCCCTTTAAAAGGTTTTCTTCTGCGTCCTCTGCGTCACTTCTGCGCCCTCTGCGTCCGGATGTTGGGTGTAAAAGCCCCTTCCTACTTCCGGTCCCGCAACTCCCGCCGCAAGATCTTGCCGACCGGCGTTTTCGGCAGGTCGGTGCGGAACTCGATGCTGCGCGGCTGCTTGTAGCCCGTGAGGTTGGCGCGGCAGAACTCCTTGACCTTTTCCTCGGTGAGCGCCGGGTCGCGCTTGACGATCACCAGCTTCACGGCCTCGCCGGTCTTTTCGTCGGGGATGCCGACCACCGCGCACTCGGCCACGCCCGGCAGTTGCATCACCACGTCCTCGACCTCGTTGGGGTACACGTTGAAGCCGGAGACCAGCACCATGTCCTTCTTGCGGTCGACGATCCGGAAGTAGCCGCGCGCGTCCACCACGCCGATGTCGCCGCTCTTGAAGAAGCCGTCGGGCGTCATGACCTTCGCGGTCTCGTCGGGCCGCTGCCAGTAGCCCGCCATGACCTGCGGGCCCTTGATGGCGATCTCGCCGGGCTGGCCTTGCGGCACCTCGATGCCGTTGTCGTCCAGGCACTTCATGAAGGTCGAGGGCAGCGGCACGCCGATGGTGCCGGTGAACTCGGTGCTGGTCACCGGGTTGCAGCTCACCGAAGGCGAGGTCTCCGACAGGCCGTAGCCTTCGCAGATCGGGCAGCCGGTCTTCTCCAGCCACAGCTTGGCAACCGCACCCTGCACTGCCATCCCGCCGCCGACCGAGACCTTCAGGTGCGACCAGTCCACCTTGTCGAAGTCGGGGTGGTGCGCGAGGCCGTTGAACAGCGTGTTCACCGCCGGGAAGCTGTGGAACTTGTACTTCGAGAGCTCCTTCAGCACCGCCGGCAGGTCGCGCGGATTGGGGATCAGCAGGATCTTGCCGCCGGTGCGCAGGCTCAGCATCATGCCGACCGTGAAGGCGAAGATGTGATACAGCGGCAGCGCGCAGACCGTGGTGGACTGCTCGCCGGCGGGCACCTTGTCCATCACCGGCTTGTTCCAGGCTTCGGACTGCAGCACGTTGGCGATCACGTTGCGGTGCAGGAGCACCGCGCCCTTGGACACGCCCGTGGTGCCGCCGGTGTACTGCAGCACCGCGACGTCGTCGGGCTTGAGGTCCGGCTTGCGCAGCGTGCCACGCGTGCCGCGGTCCACCGCCTCGTTGAAGCGCACGGCGCCGGGCAGGTTGTACGCCGGCACCATCTTCTTCACCCGGCGCACCACGTAGTTCACCAGCGCGCCCTTGAGGCCGCCCAGCAGGTCGCCCATGCTCGCGAGCACCACGTGCTGCACCGGCGTGTGCGCGATGCACTGCTGCAAGGTGTTGGCGAAGTTCTCGATGATGACGATCGCCTTGGCCCCCGAGTCCTTGAGCTGGTGCTCCAGCTCGCGCGGCGTGTACAGCGGGTTGACGTTCACCACCACGAAGCCGGCGCGCAGGATCGCCGCGACGGCCACCGGGTACTGCGGCACGTTGGGCATCATGATCGCCACGCGATCGCCCTTCACCAGCCCCAGGCCCTGGAAGTACGCCGCCAGGGCCCGGCTGAGCGAGTCGATCTCGCCGAAGCTGAACTCCTTGCCCATGAACGCGTACGCGGGCCGCGCGGCGTAGCGGGTGAAGCTCTCTTCCATGAGCTGCACCAGCGACAGGTACTGCGATGCGTCGATGTCGGCCGGCACCCCTTGCGGGTAGGCGCCGAGCCAGGGGCGGCTGTCCATGCCGGTCTCCTGCGTCATGCCCTCAGCGCCGCCAGTACCTCGTCCAGCATCTTCTTGGCGTCACCGAACAGCATGCGGTTGTTGTCCTTGTAGAACAGCGGATTGTCCACGCCGGCATAGCCGGAGGCCATGCTGCGCTTCATCACGATGGAGGTCTTGGCCTTCCACACTTCCAGCACCGGCATGCCGGCGATCGGGCTGGTCGGGTCTTCCTGCGCGGCCGGATTCACGATGTCATTGGCGCCGATCACCATGGCGACGTCCGTGTCCGGGAAGTCCTGGTTGATCTCGTCCATCTCCATCACGATGTCGTAGGGCACCTTGGCCTCGGCGAGCAGCACGTTCATGTGGCCCGGCATGCGGCCGGCGACCGGGTGGATGCCGAAGCGCACATTGACACCCTTCTCGCGCAGCAGCTTGGTGATCTCGAACACGGTGTGCTGCGCTTGCGCCACCGCCATGCCGTAGCCGGGGACGATGATGACGTTCTTCGATTCGCGCAGCAGCTCCGCCGTCTCGACCGCGCTGATGGGAGTCACCTCGCCCACCGGGTCCGCCGCGTCGCCCTTGGCCGCGGGCGTGCCGCCGCCACCGCCGAAACCGCCGGCGATCACGCTGACGAAGTTGCGGTTCATCGCGCGGCACATGATGTACGAGAGGATGGCGCCGGAAGAACCCACCAGCGCGCCCACCACGATCAGCAGGTCGTTGCTCAGCATGAAGCCGGTCGCGGCCGCGGCCCAGCCCGAGTAGCTATTGAGCATGGAGACCACCACCGGCATGTCGGCGCCGCCGATGGCCATCACCATGTGCACCCCGAACAGCAGCGCGACGACGGTCATCACGAGCAGCGGCCCCATGCCCGCCTGGATGGTCTCGGCATGCAGGAAGGCGCGGCCGAACCAGATCACGATCAGCAGGCCGGCCAGGTTCAGCCAGTGGCGCGCCGGCAGCAGCAGGGGCTTGCCGCCGATCTTGCCGGAGAGCTTGCCGAACGCGATCACCGATCCGGAGAAGGTGATGGCGCCGATCAGGATGCCGATGTAGATCTCCATCTCGTGGATGGATTTCTCGGCGCCCTCGAACGCGACGGAGCTGTCGACGTAGCTGGCGAAGCCGACCAGGCAGGCGGCGAGGCCCACCAGGCTGTGCATCAGCGCGACCAGCTCCGGCATCTGCGTCATCTGCACCTTCCTGGCAGCGAGCAGGCCGATGGTGGCGCCGACGACCAGGGCCGCGATGATCCACGGGTAGCCGGCCGGCGTCACGCGCGGCCCGAACACAGTGGCCAGCACGGCCAGCGCCATGCCGATGATGCCGAAGAGGTTGCCGCGGCGGGCGGTCTCCGGATTGGAGAGGCCGCCGAGGCTCAGGATGAAGAGGATGGTGGAACCGATGTAGGAAACGGTGGCGAGGCTTGCGTTCATGGCGATGCCTCCTTCTTATTTGCGGAACATCGCCAGCATGCGACGCGTGACCGCGAAGCCGCCGAACATGTTGACGGCCGTGAGCGCGAGCGCGAACACGGCGAGGCCCAGGATCAGCTGGCTGGGCCGGTCGGCCCCGGCGCCACTGAGCGGCGGCGCGACCTGGATCAGCGCGCCGATGGCGATGATCGACGAGATCGCATTGGTCACGCTCATGAGGGGCGTGTGCAGAGAAGGCGTCACGTTCCAGATCACCATGTAGCCGATGAAGCACGCCAGCACGAACACCACGAAGTGCGACAGGAAGGTCGCGGGCGCGTACAGCCCGACCAGCAGGAACAGCAGCGCGCCGACGCCGAACACGATGGCCAGCGACTTGGCCGCCATCGGTTCGCTGGCGCCGTGGCCGTGGCCCTTGGGCGCGGCCACCGGCGCGGCGGACTTGGGCTTGGCCGCCGCTGCCGGAATCTTGGGCGGCGGGGGCGGCCAGGTGATGTTGCCGTCCTTGATCACGGTGAGCCCGCGGATGGCGTCGTCGTCCATGTTGACGTCGATGCGGCCGTTCTTGGCCTTGCACAGCTCTTCGGCCAGGCGCAGCAGGTTGTTCGAATAGAGGGTCGACGACTGCTTGGCCAGGCGGCTGACCAGGTCGGTGTAGCCGACGATGGTGACGCCGTGCTTCACCACGGCCTGGCCGGGCTCGGTCAGTTCGCAGTTGCCGCCCTGCTCGGCGGCCATGTCGACGATCACGCTGCCGGGCTTCATGCTGCGCACCATCTCCGCGGTGATCAGCTTCGGCGCCGGCTTGCCCGGAATCAGTGCGGTCGTGATGATGATGTCCGCGTCCTTGGCCTCGCGCGCATACATCTCGCGCTGTGCCTGCTGGAAGCCTTCGCTCATCACCTTGGCGTAGCCGCCGCCGCCCGAGCCTTCTTCCTCGTAGTCGACCTTGACGAATTCGCCGCCCAGGGACACGACCTGGTCGGCCACTTCGGCGCGCGTGTCGTTGGCGCGCACGATCGCGCCGAGATTCGCGGCAGTGCCGATCGCAGCCAGGCCGGCGACGCCGGCACCGGCGATGAAGACGCGTGCCGGCGGGATCTTGCCCGCGGCAGTCACCTGGCCATTGAAGAAGCGGCCGAAGGCGTTGGCCGCCTCGATCACCGCGCGATAGCCGCTGACACCCGCCATGGAGGTCAGCGCGTCCATCTTCTGCGCCCGAGAGAGCTGGCGCGGCAGCGAGTCGATCGCCAGCACGGTGACGCCGCGTCCGGCCAGCTGCTGCATCAGCTCGGGGTTCTGCGCCGGCCAGATGAAGCCGATCAGCGTCGCGCCCCGGCGCAGCATGCCCACTTCCTGCGGCGTCGGCGGGCGCACCTTGAACACGATGTCGGCGCGCGACCAGAGCTGCGCCGCGTCGGTCACCACCTGGGCGCCGGCTTCGCGATACGTGTCGTCGGCGAAGTTGGCCGCAGCGCCGGCGCCACTTTCAACCGCGACCGCGAATCCGAGCTTGACGAGCTTGACGACCGCTTCGGGGACGGTGGCAACGCGCTTCTCGCCCGGCGCCGTTTCCTTGGGAACGCCGATCAGCAGGGGCGCCGCGGCGGGTTGCGTTGCGAGCGCAACGGGGGATTCACCCACCGACGGCGCGGCAGTAGCAGCGGTTTGCATGAACTCTTCTCCTCGATTGGGGGAGCTGTTGATTTTCTGGAGCTGAACCCAAGCTTACATGAAGGCTTGTCGAGCTCCGCGACCACTCTAAGGCCTGTTCGCGCGGGAAGCGCTTGACCGCGGGCAAGCCTGGCCGATGCCGCCTACCATGTGTTCTTCCCAGGCGACGCCGGACTCCGTCCAGCCGCCGCCCACGCCTCACCCATGTCCCTGCCCACCGTCTTCGCGCTCTCCGCGGCGCTGCACCTTTATATCGCCCTGCGCCTGGTGACCGCACTCCCCGTCGCGGGGGGCATCGCGCTGGCGCTGGTCCTGCTCGCCTCGGCGGCGCTGGTCCCCTCGGGGCTGCTTGCGCGCCGGCTGCTGCGCCCGCCCGCGGCGGACCGGCTCACCTGGGTGGGCATGCTGTTCATGGGTCTCTTCTCTTCCCTGCTGGTGCTCACGGTGCTGCGCGACCTCGTGCTGCTTGCAGCCCACCTCGCCGGCGTGGCGAGTCCCGCCCTGGCCGAGGACACGGCGGCGGCCGCGCCCTTGCTCGCGCTCGCGCTCAGCGCCGTCGGCTTCGTCAATGCGCGCCGCCCGGCCCGCGTGCGACGCGTGACGGTGCCGCTGGCGGACCTGCCGGACGCGCTCGCGGGCTTTCGAATCGTCCAGATCAGCGACATCCACGTGGGACCGACGATCAAGCACGAGTACCTGCAAGCCATCGTGGACCGCGTGAACGCGCTGGATGCGGACGTGGTCGCAATCACCGGCGACCTGGTCGACGGCTCGGTCGCCGAGCTGCGCGCGCACGTCGCGCCGCTGGCCCTGCTGCGGGCGCGACATGGCGTGTACTTCGTAACGGGCAATCACGAGTACTACTCCGGCGTGCATGGCTGGGTCGATGAACTCCAGCGCCTGGGCATCCGCGTGCTGCACAACGAGCACGTCGTGCTGCGCCACGAGGGCGCGCACCTGGTGCTGGCCGGCGTGACCGATTACACCGGACACCACTTCGACGAGGCGCATCGCAGCGATCCGGCCGCCGCACTCGCGGGCGCTCCCGACGGTGCGCCGCGCGTGCTGCTCGCGCACCAGCCACGTAGCGCACCTGCGGCGCAGGCGGCGGGCTTCGACCTGCAGCTCTCGGGGCACACGCACGGCGGGCAGTTCCTGCCCTGGACCTTCTTCGTTCCGCTGCAACAGCCTTACACGGCCGGGCTGCACCAGCTCGGCCGTTTGAGCATCTATGTCAGCCGTGGCACCGGTTACTGGGGTCCGCCGAAGCGGATTGGTGCACCATCTGAAATTGCCGAGTTGCTTCTGGCGGCGTCAGCCTGACTCCTACAGGCCGGCGGCGCGTTGTCCGACGTGGCTGAGCTTCGTGGCTACCCAACACTGACCTCATGGCACGCGCAGCTTTCCTCCCCTTCCCCCTCGCCGGCGCCGGCGCTTCCAACGTCATCTACCTCGGCGCGGCGCAGTGCCGCCGTAAATTCGAACTGTTCTACCCCGATGGCTTCGAGGACGAGACCTACCTCGTCGCCGAGCGCTCTCACAAGGAGCGCGCCCATCTCGAATGGGAAGCCGAACTGGCGCCCGCA
This sequence comes from Ramlibacter ginsenosidimutans, assembly GCF_016654015.1. Lineage (GTDB taxonomy): Bacteria > Pseudomonadota > Gammaproteobacteria > Burkholderiales > Burkholderiaceae_C > Ramlibacter > Ramlibacter ginsenosidimutans. The sequence continues at coordinate 1,032,858 of NZ_JAEPWM010000001.1, forward strand.
GCCTTTCGCAAGCTGCTGGCGCGCGGCGAGTTCCGCGCGATCGCCGATGCGGCGGTTCGCATCGAGGCGCGCTCCAACCTGCTGTTCTCGTTCGACCGCATGGCCCTGCGCGATGCGGTGAAGTCGCCGGCGGGCGCGCGCCTGTTCGCCACCGAGCTCTACGCCTTCCTCTATGGCCACGGCTCGCCGCAGCGGCGCTTCAGCGACTGGCTCGAGGCGCTGGCCGACTTGCCGCAGCGCAAAAGCAAGGTGCTGACCTGGCCGGTGGCGACCGTGTTCGGCTTCATCGCGCGGCCGGACCGGCACCTGTTCTGCAAGCCGCGCTCCACGCGCAAGGCGGCGCAGCTGTATGGCTATGCACTGTCCTATCACCCCACGCCGTCCTGGGCCCGCTACCAGGACTTGCTGACCTTCGCGGCGGTGGTGCGGCGCGACCTGGACCGCAAGCCCGGCTTCCAGGCGCGCGACATGATCGACCTGCAGTCGTTCATCTGGGTGCAGGGCGCGCCGGAGTACGAGGCCTGAGCGGCGACGCTCAGCGCGCGCGACCGGCTCCGGCCGCCGCACGCGCGCAGCGCCAGCCTTCTTCGGCCAGCGGCAGCACGTTCAGCAGCAGCACCGCGCAGCCGAGGCCCACAAGGTAGCTCGCAGGCCAGGGCTCGGCCTTGAGCGCCAGCGCGAAGTCGGGCGCACCCGCCTCGAACAAGCCGGCCACCCGGTCCCAGCCGATGACGGCAACGAGTGCCAGCAGCAGCAGCGGCAGGATCTCCATGAAGCTGTGCACCATCTGCTCGCCGGGCTGCACCTCGCGCAAGGGCGTCGTGTAGCGCAGCTCGATCCACGTCGTGACCTCGTGCGCCAGGAAGCACGCGAACACCAGCAGCAGCACCGCCGCGTCGATCTCGAGCAGCGCGACCGCCAGCAAGGCTGCGCCGCCTTCGGCGAGCAGCACCCAGTGGAAGACGTTCTCCGGCCAGCCGCTGGTGTGCGCGATGTCCGTGCGGCGATGGCACCACCAGTCGGCGACGCCGGCGAGGACCCACAGCGGAATCACCACAACCATCAGCAACCAGCGGGCGGCATCCTCGACAGGCATCAATCCTCCGGTTGGCTCATGGCGCGAACTGCTCCATGCCCACGATCCCGATCTTCACCAGCCCTTCGCGTTGCGCGCTGGTGAGCGCCGCGGCCACGGCCTCGTACTTCGCGCGGCGATCCGGCCGAACATGGATCTCGGGCGGGTTCGCCTCGTGCGCGGCTTCGCGCAGCTTGGCTTCCAGCGCGGCGCGGTCGGCCAGCGGCTCGCCGTTCCACAGGAAGCGGCCGGCCGCATCGATGTCCAGCTGCGCCACCACGGGCGGTACGGGCGGCGGCGGCGAGTGGCGGCCCGGCATCTCCAGGCCGACGGCCTGCAGCTGGATGGGAATGGTGATGATCAACATCACCAGCAACACCAGCAGCACGTCCACCAGCGGCGTGGTGTTGATGTCGGCGATCGGTTCGGGATCGGCCTCGGTGCCGGCGCGGATGTGCATGGCTTCAGCGCGCCGGCGGTTCGGTGAGGAAGCCCACGCGGGCGATGCCGGCCTGCTGCGCCGCCAGCACGACGCGTCCGACGGCGTCGTACTCCGCGCGCGCGTCGCCACGGATGTGCAGCTCGGGCTGCGGCTGCATCGCCGCGATCTTCACCAGCAGCGTGCGCAGGCTCTCCGCATCCGGCAGGCGGGTGTCGAACCAGTAGATCGCGCCCTGCGCATCGACGGTGACGATCACGTCCTCCTGCTGCGGGTCGCGACGCGGGTTTTCCTCGCGCGGCAGGTTCACCGCGATGGAGCTGTTCACGACCGGGATGGTGATGAGGAAGATGATCAGCAGCACCAGCATCACGTCCACCAGCGGCGTGGTGTTGATGCTGGCGATCAGCGCATCCTCGCCGTCCTGCGGGTCGGCAAAGCGGATCGCCATCAGGCGCCCTGGCTGCCGGTGGCCAGCAGCACGGTATGCAGGTCCGAGCCGAAGGCGCGCACCGTGTCCATCGCCACCTTGTTGCGGCGGACCAGCCAGTTGTAGCCGAGCACCGCCGGCACCGCGACCGCCAGCCCGATGGCCGTCATGATCAGCGCCTCGCCCACCGGCCCGGCGACCTTGTCGATGGAAGCCTGGCCCGAAGCACCGATGCGCACCAGCGCGTTGTAGATGCCCCAGACCGTGCCGAACAGGCCGACGAAGGGCGCCGTGGAGCCCACCGTGGCGAGCACGGCCAGCCCTTCCTGCGTGCGGCTGTGCACCGTGCCGACGGCGCGTTCGATGCTTTGCGCCACCCAGGTGTTGAGATCCACTTTCCCGAGCAGGCCATCGTGCTTGCGCGTGGCGGCTATCGCCGACTCCGCGATGAAGCGGTACGGGCTGCCCGGCTGCAAGGCCTTGGCCCCTTGCTGCACGGTGTCGGCCTTCCAGAAGCTGGCGTTGGCGGCGCGGCCGTGGCCTCCCATGCGCGACTGCGCGAGTAGCTTGGAGAACAGCACGTACCAGCTGGCCAGCGACATCAGCACCAGCAGCACGATGGTCGCGCGCGACACGATGTCGCCCTGGGCCCAGAGCGCGGCGAACCCGTAGGGATTCGCCGGCGCGGGCGGCGCCTGGATCACCGGCAGTGCGGACTGCGCCGCGGCGCTTCCCGCGGCGAGGAGGGCGAGGACGGGGAACGACGCGGCAGCGGGTCGGTGCATGGATGGGGCGGGGCCTGCGAGGCCCTCATTCTGCTGAAGAACAAGATAATGCGCCATGGACCAACGATGGCGACCGAGCGTCACCGTCGCCGCCGTGATCGAGCGGGACGGGCGCTTCCTGATGATCGAGGAAGAAACTTCCGAGGGCTTGCGCATCAACAATCCCGCGGGCCACCTGGATCCGGGCGAGACGCCGGCCGAGGGCTGCGCGCGCGAGGCGCTGGAGGAAACCGCCTGGCACTTCCGGCCGACGCAGCTGCTCGGCGTCTACATCTCCCGCTTCCAGCGCGCCACCACGGGCGAGGACATCACCTACCTGCGCTTCGCCTTCACTGGCGAACTCGGCGCCGAGGAGAAGGGACGGCCGCTGGACCACGGCATCGTCCGCACGCTCTGGATGACGCCCGAGGAACTGCGCGCGACCGCCGCGCGCCACCGCAGCCCGCTGGTGCTGCGCTGCCTGGAGGATTACCTGGCCGGCGTGCGCTACCCGCTGGAGGCGATCCACTCGGACCCGAGCATCCGCGGGCCGGGCTGGGAGCGGGACAGCGAGGGCGGCGACGGCGAAGGGCGCTGAATCCGGCGCTCATGGCCGGGCGAGGTTGTGCAGCGGCTCACCCGCGCGCCAGCGGCGCAGGTTGTCCACGAACATGCGCCGCACGCGGGCCGCATTGCCGTCGGAAATCCCGGCGCTGTGCGGGGTGACGATCACGTTGGCCAGCGTCCACAGCGGCGAGTCGGCCGGCAGCGGCTCCTGCGCGAACACGTCGAGGAAGGCGCCGGCCAGCCGGCCCGAGCGCAGCGCTTCGACCAGCGCAGGCTGGTCCACGATCTCGCCGCGCGACACGTTCACGAGCTGCGCATGCGCAGGCAGCAGCGCCAGCGCCTGCGCGTCGACCATGCCCTCGGTCTGCGCGGTCAGCGGACAGGCCAGCACCAGCCAGTCGGCGCCGGGCAGCGTCGCGCGCCAGCGGCTGGCCGGCACGGTGAGGACGTCCGCCCCGGCGGACTGCGCCTGCTGACGCACCACCGTCACGCGCAGGCCGAGCGCCAGCAGCATGCGCCCGAGGTGCTGGCCGATCGGCCCCCAGCCCACGATGACGACGTGCTGCCCCTCCAGGTCGCGCGGCAGCGTGTCGCCCATCAGCGAGGCCCAGCGGCGCTGCTGCTGCGCCTGCAGGAGCTGCGGCAGCCGCCGCGCGAGCGCCAGCAGTCCGGCAAGCGCGGTGTGCGCGACCACCAGCGCGTTCGCACCCGAGGACGTGGTCACCTGCACGCCGCGCGCGAGCAGCTGCTGGTAGATCGCGCGATCCGCTCCTGCCGAGTGCACGTGCGTCCACTGCAGCGCGGGCGAACCGGCGAGCGCGGCATAGAAGCGCGCCGTCTCCGGCAGGATGGTGTGCTTGGTCGAGAGTCCCGTGACGTCGCGCGACACGAAGGCGAGGTCCGCGTCGCCCTCGTCCGGCATGCAGAGCGTGTGCGGGATGCCGGTGAGAACGCGCGCGATGTCCTCGCGCAGCTCGCGGGCGGCCTGCACGGACAGCAGGATGCGCAGCGGTCCCGCGCGGCCGGGGCTCACTCGGCGGTCGCCTTCGATTCGCGCACGATCGCCTTCCACTTGTCGTGCTCCTTCTGCACGAACGCGGCGAACTGTTTCGGCGACCCGCCCACCGGGTCGGCGCCCTCGCGCACCATCTGCGCCTCGAGCGCCGGCAGGGCCTCGTTCACCGCCTTGTTCAGTTCCGCGATCACCGCCTCGGGTGTACCGCGCGGCGCGAAGAAGCCGAACCACGAGCCCGCCTCGAAGCCGGGGAAGCCCCGCTCCGCCACCGTCGGCACGTCGGGCAGCGAACGCGAACGCTTCGCGCTGCTCACGGCCAGCGCGCGCAGGGTGCCCGCGCGGATCTGCTGGATCACCCAGGGGATGGTGGCAAACATGAACTGGACGCGGCCGGCCAGCAAGTCCTTGAGCGCATCGGCGCCCTTGTACGGCACGTGCGTCGTCTCGGCGCCGCTGCGCTGGCTGAGCATGAAGCCCGACAGGTGCGAGGAGGTGCCTATGCCCGTGGAGCTGTAATTGAGCTTGCCGGGGTTCGCCCTTGCGTACGCGACCAGTTCCTCCAGGGTGTTGGCGGGCACCGAGGGATGGACCACCAGCACGTTGGGCACGTCCGCGATCTGCACGACCGGCACGAGGTCCGCCAGCGGATCGATGTTGAGTTTCTTGTACAGCGAAGGATTGACGGCGATCGGCCCGACCGAATCGACGATGAAGGTGTAGCCGTCCGGCGCCGCGTGGGCTGCGAGCTCGGTGCCGAGGTTGCCGCCGGCGCCGGGCTTGTTGTCCACGACGAATGCCTGCTGGTAGCGCTCGGAGAGCTTCTGGCTCACCGCCCGGGCGAGGATGTCCGTCGTGCCGCCGGCCGTGAACGCGACCAGCACGCGCACGGGCCGGTTCGGCCAGTCGCCGGCCTGCGCGGCGGCGAACGGCGCGCTGGCGGCGGCTGCCAGGGCGACGAGCACGTCGCGGCGGGTCGGTACCACGGGATACTTCATGCGTTCCCCCTCGGTTCGTGTTGCCGCGCCAGCGGGCTAGTCGCGGTAGCCCGGATCGAGCCGGTCCAGCTTGCGCAGCAGCGCCGGCCACTCCATCAGGCCATACGGCCTGCGCGTTCCGGGTTGGTAGTTGTTCCAGGTTTCTTCCAGCACGTCCGGCGGCACCGGCCGCAGCTTCGTGTTGCAGGACATGGCGCCGATCTGCGAGCGGCAGGCCAGCTCGAGCCGGTGCGTCCAGTTGAAGCATTCGCCTGCGGTCCGGCCGACGACCAGCGCCCCGTGGTTGCGCAGGATGACCGCCTCCCCCTGCCCGAGGTCCGCGATCAGCGACGCCTTCTCGGAGTCGTCGAGCACCACGCCCTGGTACTCGTGGTAGCCGATCTTCAGGAAGCGCATCGCGGTCTGCGTGATCGGCAGCAGTCCGCAGTCCAGCGCCGACACCGCCATCGACGCCCAGCTGTGCGTGTGGATGATGCAGCCCACTTCGGGCCGCGCCTGGTGGATCGCGCTGTGGATCACGTAGCCGGCGCGGTTGACGCCGTAGTTCAGCGCGCCGAAGTCCGGCCGGGACAGGATGTTGCCCTCGATATCCACCTTGATCAGGCAGGAGGCCGTGATCTCCTCGTACATCATCCCGTAGGGGTTGATCAGGAAGGCGCCCTCCTCGTCCGGCACCCGCATCGAAATGTGGTTCGCCATCATGTCGGACATGCCGTAGAGATCCACCAGCCGGTAGCACGCCGCGAGATCCACCCGCGCCTGCCACTCGGCGTCGGAACAGCGGCCCTTCATCGACGGGATCTCCAGCACGCCGGGTCGTTTCATGGCTCCTCCTTGCCTTGCGTCCATGTTCGTTCAGTCGGCGCCCAGCTGCAAGCGGCCGGGCAGGCGCTTCTCGATCGCGTACTTCCAGAGCGCGGCGCTGCGGAACACGCCGTGCGCGAACTTGCCGTAAGGCAGGGTGAGGAACAAGGCCATCACCACGCCGAGGTGCACGGCGAGCAGCGCGCCCATCGCCGCGGTGTCGCGCAGCACGAGCAGCGCCAGCCCGGTCGCGCTGGTGAGCAGCAGCAGCGCGATGAAGGCGCGGTCCATGGGCCGCTGTCCCGCATCGCCCTGCAGCGGATGGCGCCGCATCCCGAGCCAGAACAGGCCGGCGGGCCCCACCAGCAGGCCGAGCCCGCCCACCGTGCCGAGCACCACGGGCAGGCTGGTGAGGGCGTACGGCGCTTCCCATCCGAAGACGTAGTGGTAGAGCGTGGCCACGCAGGTGGCGGCGAAGCACAGGAGGAAGCCGTAGAAGGTGAGATGGTGCAGGCGCCGGCGCGCCAGCGAGTAGCGGTCGTCCTCGTTGGTGCAGCCGTCGCCGTGACCGCCTTCGAGGTAGGTGAGCGCAGCGACGTCGTGGGCGGCCTGCGCTGCCGCAGGCGCACGCGCCGCAGCCAGCAGCGGTTCCTGCCCGGGCGGCAGGTCCCGCGCCGGCGACACCTCGCGCCAGAAGCGACGCGCGCCCAGCGCGAGCGCCAGCACGGCGAACAGGAACACCACGCCGAACAGCGTGGCCAGGAACGCGTGCGGGAAGATCGCGTAGAAGTTGCCTGCGAGCGGCTGCGTCCAGGCCGGGCCGGCCATGCGCATCGCCAGCACGAGGAAGAGCGCCAGCGCAGCGGCGAGCGCGAGCGCCACGGCCAGGCCGTTGCGCCGGTACAGCGCGCCGAAGGCCGCCGGCCACGCGTAGTGCTGGTAGGTTTCCCCGCGCACCTTCGCCATTGCCTGCGGAAAGGCAACCGCGAATTCATGTGGCGGCGCGTACTGGCAGGCGTGCAGGCAGGCGCCGCAGTTGTGGCAGAGGTTGGCCAGGTAGTGCACGTCGGCCCGGCCGAACTCCAGGCGGCGCGTCATCGCGGGGAACACCGCGCAGAAGCCCTCGCAGTAGCGGCAGGCGTTGCAGATCTGCAGTTGACGGGCAGCTTCAGCCTCGTTGGCGCTGAGCGGCAGCGCACCGTTGGCGAGTGCGACCGCGTCGCGGGTGAGCGCTTCAAGCTGCTGCATGCCGCACCTCCCGCAGTCCGGCCGCGGCGGCGGCGCTGGTGCCGGCGATCCGCCCGAAGGCCGTGCCGATGCTCATGCCGACGCCGGCCGTGTAGCCCTTGCCCAGCACGTTGCCGGCCATCATCTCGCCCGCGACGAACAGGTTGTCGCTGGGCTGGCCGCCGAAGTGCACGGCGGCATGTTCGTTCGTTTTCAATCCGAGATAGGTGAAGGTGATGCCGGGACGCAGCGCATAGCCGAGGAAGGGCGGCGTGGCTATGGGCCGCGCCCAGTGCGACTTCATCGGCGCAAGCCCCTCGGTGTGGCAGTCGTCCAGCACCGTGTGGTCGAAGTGGCCGACGCGGCAGGCCGCGTTGAAGTCGGCCAGCGTCTTCAGGAACGCGGCCTCGGGCAGTCCCATGGCACGGGCGAGTTCCGGCAGGCTGTCGGCGCGCACGCCGGGGAACACGGGCGGCATGAAGCGGCCGACCGCCTTGCTGTCGATAATGCAGTAGCCGATCTGCCCGGGCTGCAGGGCGACGAGCCGGCCCCAGATCGCGTAGCGCTTGGGCCAGAAGTCCTCGCCCTCGTCGTAGAAGCGCACGCCGTCGCGATTGACCATCACGCCGAGCGAGACCGCGTCCACGCGCGTGACGATGCCGCCGTCGTACAGCGGCGCACGGGCGTCGATGGCGACGCAGTGCGACTGCGACGGGTCGCCGATGATGTCGGCGCCCTGCCCCATCATGAACTTCAGCAGCGTGCCCTGGTTGAAGCGGGTGCCGCGGATCAGGAAGTTGTCGGCCGGCCACTCGCCGCGCTCGTTCTGCCCCCAGGCCTCGCGCATCCACTCGCGATTCGACTCGAAGCCGCCGCAGGCGAGCACGCAGGCCTTCGCCTCGATCCGTTCATTGCCGACGTACGCCGCGAGGAAGCGGCCGTCGCGCAGCTCGAGGCGATCCACCGGCGCGTCGTAGCGCACCTGCACGCCGAGGGTCTCCGCGCTGCGGTAGTACGCGTTGACCAGCGCCTTGCCGCCGCCCATGAAGAAGGCATTGGTGCGCGACAGGTGCAACGTGCCGGCCAGCGAGGGCTGGAAGCGCACGCCGTGCCGGCGCATCCACGGCCGGCAGGTGGAGGAGGCGCGGATCGTGAGCCGGGCGAGCTTCTCGTCGGTCGCGCCGCCGGTGACCTTGAGCAGGTCCTGCCAGAACTCCTCCTCCGGGTACGCGTCCAGCAGGACGTCCTGCGGCGCGTCATGCATGCAGCGCAGGTTGCGGGTGTGCTGCGAATTGCCGCCGCGCCATTCGCGCGGGGCGGACTCCAGCAGGAGCACGCTCGCGCCGGCCTCGCGGGCCATCAGCGCAGCGCACAGGGCGGCGTTGCCGCCGCCGATCACGAGCACATCGATCATGGGCCGCGACTCTAGGGCCTGCGCGCGGGTACGGGAAGCCTGCCGCGCTCACGGGGGTATCACGAATCGTGATGGGCCAGCCGCGCCCCGCCCCACTGCCCCGCCTCCACAAGCTCGCGCACGCAGGCGGCCAGCGCCACCCGCACCGCCAGCGCCGCGGGCGAGAGCTCGTCGTCCGAGAGGCTGCACAGCGAGTTCAGGCGCACGGCCTGGGCGTCGGCGATCTCGGCGAGCTGGAAGCGCTCCTGCGCATCGGCGAAGCGCCCCAGCGCCGCCCAGGGCTGGATGGTCGCGCCTAGGCCCGCGGCCACCGCGTCCATCAGCATGGTGAGCGAATCGATCTCGGTCGTCACGGCGGGCTTGAGCCGCGCGCGCCCGAACGCCGCGTCGAGCGTGCTGCGCAAGCCGTGGCCCGCGCTGGGCAGGATCAGCCGCATGCCCTTCAGCTCCCGCAGCCGCACGCGCGGCGGCAGCGCCTGCCCATGCCGGCGCGACTGGATCACGAACAGCTTCTCGCGCAGCAGCGGCGTCACGCTCCAGCGGCGCGCCGGGTGCGTGTCGAACAGCACGGCGAGATCGAGTTGGCGCGCGTTCAGCATCGTGGAGAGATGGCCGGAGAGGCTCTCCACCATGTGCAGCCGCACGTCGGGGTAGCGCTCTCCCACCGCGCGCATCAGCGGCAGGCCGAGCACGGAGGCGGTGGTCGGCGCCAGGCCCACGCTGACGCTGCCGGACAGGCGCGCCTGCTGCGCCGCGCGGCTCGCCTCGTCGGCGTGGCGCAGGGCGAGCTGCGCCTCGCGGAAGAAGGCGAGGCCGGCCTCGGTAGGGGCCACGCCCTTGGCGCTGCGTTGCAGGAGCCGGGTGGACAACTCGCTCTCCAGGCGGCTGATCTGCTGGCTGAGGCCCGACTGCACGACGCCCAGGTCGAGGGCGGCACGGCTCATCGAGCCGAGCTCCACGACGCGCGCGAAGTAGCGCAACTGCCTCAGTTCCATGCGACTAGGGTAACCGCGCCCCGCCGCCGGGGTCTCAGCGCAGCGCCGCTGCGCCCGCCTTCGCGCCGACCTCGTCCTGCGAACCGGTGCCACCGGAACAGCCGATCGCACCGACCAGGCGCCCGCCCTCCACCAGCGGGATGCCGCCGCGCGCGGCGATGACGTCGTCGAGCGTGAGGAGATAGTTGAACCCGCCCTGCACGCCGGCTTCCAAGGCCTTGGTCTCGCGGCGGTACGTGGCCGCCACGCGCGCCTTGTGTTCCGCGATCGCGATGGAGGCGAGCTGCGCGCCGTCCATCCGCTTGAGGGCGACCAGGTTCGCCCCCGAATCGACCACGGTGCAGACCAGCTTCCAGTCGTGGCGGTGCGCCTCGGCCAGCGCCGCGTTGATCAGGGCGTCCGCGCGCTCGAGGCCGATGGGAGCGCCGTAGGGAACGTCGAACGGAATCTTCTCGGGAATCGCGTCGAGCGGATTGGCCGGTTGCTGCGCGCTGGCGGTACTGCAGGCCAGGAACAAGGCGAGGGCGGCCGCGGCCGCGACGGGGGTCTGTCTCATGCACTTCTCCGTGGTGACTGGTGGGCGCCGCCGGTCCGGTGACCGGCGCACTGTAGGGGGACGGCAGCGCCCGGTCATCCGGGTAAGTGATAGGCGCGATCGCGGGACTATTTGGCGCAGTTGCCCGAGAGCGCCCGGCCGATCACGACCGGCGCCTGCAGCAGGCCGCCGGCCCGGGGCTCTTGCGCGGGGGCGTGCAGGCAGTCGTCGCGTCCCGCCCCCTCGACGCCTTGTTCGAACGGATCCTTGCGTTCGCGCCGCAACTGCTCGTTCGCCATGTCGGCGAGGCTGCGGCGCTGCGTGTTCCAGGGGCCGGGCACGATCGCGCGCGGCGACGGCGGCAGGATCACGGGTGCGGGCGGCAAGGCCGGACGCGGTGCGGGCGGCGCCACGCCAGGCGGACCCCAGCCGGGCGCAGCGGCCGGTCCGGGCGTTCCGTTCCCCGGCTGCGCCGCGGCGGGTCCGGCCGGCGCAGCGGACGCGGGTCCGGGCACTGCCGGTCCCGGGCTGCTCACGGTCGCAGGCGGCGCCGGTGCGACCGGCGCAGTCGCTGCGGCCGGTGGCGCGGGAACGGGTGCAGGCGGGGCGGGCACCGGCGCAGGAGCAGGAGGTGCCGGCACGGGAGCCGGTGCGGGCGGCGCAGGGGCGGGTGCGGGCTCCGGCGCCGGTGCGGGAACTGGAGCGGGCGCGGGCACCGGGGCAGGTGCGGGCACAGGTGCGGGGGCGGGCACAGGTGCGGGTGCGGGCTCGGGTACGGGCGCAGGCTCGGGCGCCGGAAGGGGCGCCGGCGCAGGCACCGGGACCGGCGCGGGTGCGGGTGCAGGCACAGGGATGGGCACAGGCACGGGAGCTGGCGCCGGAACGGACTCGGGCACGGGCTCGGGCGGCGCGGGCGCGGCGACCTCCGGCGCTGGCGCCGGCGCAGTCACCTCGGGAACGGGCGCAGGCTCCGGCTCGACCTTCGGCGGCTTCACAGCGGTTTCGGTGCGCACGCGCGGCGCCGGCGCGGCCTCCGGGGTGGAACGCGGCGTCTCGCGGCGCTGGGGCTGCCGCTTCGGCTGGTGCAACTGCAAGCTGTCCGGAAGCGTGTCCGTCGCCTGCAGGGGAACGCTGGACTCCGGCCGCATGGTGAAGACGGAGAGCGGGTCTCCCGCGCTGCGCGGGTTGGCGGGCAAGGTGATCGCACGGCTGGGCGCAGGCGCGACCGGAGCCGGCGGGCTGGCGGGCCGCAGCGCCTGGACCACGACGTAGCGCACGGCCTGCTGCACCGGCGCGTACTGCAGCAGCAGCCACAGCAGCGCGATGTGCAGCAAGCCGCTGGCTGCGATGCCGCCGGGCGAGATGCGGTCCCGCGGCAGGCGCACGGAGTTGGGCTTGGACAGCATGAGGGCAAGGGTCCGCTGGGATAATCGCATACATGGGTCGCAAACCACGCGTCGTCGTCGGTCTGAGCGGAGGCGTGGACTCCGCGGTCAGCGCGTGGCTGCTCAAGAAGCACGGCTACGAGGTCGTCGGCCTGTTCATGAAGAACTGGGAAGACGACGACGACAGCGAGTACTGCTCCTCCAACGTGGATTTCGTCGACGCCGCGGCCGTGGCCGACGTGATCGGCATCGAGATCGAGCACGTCAACTTCGCGGCCGAATACAAGGACCGCGTCTTCGCGGAGTTCCTGCGCGAATACCAGGCCGGCCGCACGCCGAACCCGGACGTGCTGTGCAACGCGGAGATCAAGTTCAAGGCCTTCCTGGACCACGCGATGCGCCTGGGCGCCGAGAAGATCGCCACCGGCCACTACGCGCGCGTGCGCGAGCGTGACCTCGGCGGCAATCTCGTGCGCTACGAGCTGCTGAAGGGACTCGACGACAGCAAGGACCAGAGCTACTTCCTGCATCGCCTGAACCAGGCGCAGCTCGCGAAGACGCTGTTCCCCGTCGGCGAGCTGCGCAAGACGGTGGTGCGCCAGCTCGCCGAGCAGATCGGGCTGCCGAACGCGAAGAAGAAGGATTCGACGGGCATCTGCTTCATCGGCGAACGGCCCTTCCGCGAGTTCCTGAACCGCTACATCAGCAAGGAGCCCGGCCCGATCAAGGACGAACGCGGCCGCGTCATCGGCCAGCACCAGGGGCTGTCCTTCTATACGCTGGGGCAGCGGCAGGGGCTGGGCATCGGCGGCGTGAAGGAGAAGGGCGCACAACGCGGCGGCGGCGAGCACGCGCCCTGGTTCGTGGCGCGCAAGGACGTGGCGAAGAACACCTTGTGGGTGGTGCAAGGCCACGAACATCCGTGGCTGCTGTCCGACGCCTTGCAGGCCGACGACGTGAGCTGGATCGCCGGCGAGGCTCCGGTTGCCGGCGACTATGCGGCCAAGACGCGCTACCGCCAGGCGGACGCGCCCTGCACGCTCTCGCACCGCAACGCGGGCTTCCGCCTCGCCTTCAGCGACCCGCAGTGGGCCGTTACGCCGGGGCAGTCCGCAGTGCTCTACGACGGCGACGTCTGCCTGGGAGGCGGGGTGATCGCTGCGGCAGAGGCGGTGCCTGCGCCGGCGAAGGCTCCGGCCTGAGCTGCCGGCAGGCGGACCGGCCCGCCTGCCATCGGACCTTCGTCCAATCAGCACCGGCGCGCGGGCCGCCGACACTGCGCCTCATGTCCCCTCCCCGTCGACTCCTCGCCGCGCTGGCGGCCGTTCTGCTGGCCGGCTGCGCGCCCGTCGTGCCGCACCTGACGCCCTCGCCCGCCGTCATCAAGGACCCGCGCATCGACTTCGAGCGCCACCTGCAGCCGGCGCTGAAGACGACGCAGCTGCCGGTCTTCTTCGCCACCACCCGGCAAGCGACCGATGGCCCGGAGCACTTCGGCAACGATCAGGCCGACGGCGTGACCCTCGGCATCGCCACCGTGCGCCTGGGCGAGCCGGGCTGGACCTGGCCGGAGCTGGTCGCCTCGGACCTCGCGAGCACCGTCGACGAGCCCCGTCCCGGCGCCGTCGAACTGGTGCAGTCGCTGGGGCAGGCGGGGCGCGACGACGCGCTCACCGAGGCCGATCGCGAATTCATCGCCAGCATCGACGCGCAGATCGCACGCTCGCCGAACCGCTCCGTGGTGCTGTACGTGCACGGCTACCGCGTCACCTTCGACGAGGTCGCGGTGCAGATGGGATCGTTCGCGCACTACCTGGGCCAGGGCGCCACGGTGACCTTCCAGTGGCCGACGGATACCAAGTTCTGGAACTACGTCAGCGATTGTCCGCAGGCCCGCCGGTCCATCCCGCAGATCGCGCGCATGGTCGCCCTGCTGTCCCGCACCCAGGCGCGGCAGGTGAACCTGCTCGCCTACAGCTGCGGCTCGCCCCTGCTCGCCTCCGCGCTGGCACAGCTGCGCGAGCAGCATGCCGACATGGACGCCGCCGCGTTGCAGCAGCGCTTCCGCATCGGCAACGTCATCTTCGCCGCGTCGGACGTGGACCTGAAGACCTTCGCACGCGAGCACGTCAAGCCCGCGCTGGACCTGTCGCAGCAGGTCATCGTGTATTTCTCGCGCGCCGACCGGGCGCTCGGGTTCTCATCCCTGATCGCCGGCGCCTCGCGCCTGGGCGACCCGGACCTGAAGGACCTGGAGGAACTGAGCCCCGAGGAGCTGGCGGTGATGGCCGAGAACCCGCACTTCCAGGCCGTCGACGTCACGGACGTGCGCGGCGCGCACGAGATGGGCGGCATGAAAGGGCACGGCTACTGGTACGCCAACGAAGTGATCTCCACCGACGTGATGCTGTCGCTGCGCTACCCCATCCCGCCGCAGCAGCGCTGCCTGAAGAACAAGGTCGGCACGCGCGTGTGGAGCATCCCGGAGGACTACGTGGACTGCGTGGCGACCCGGCTGCTGCAGGTGTATCCGCAGTTGCGGCGCTAGCAATCCGCGCGGCTGGCAGGCGGGACCGCGTCGCGGAGCCCCACTTCCACCATCGCATCCGCGGGCAAGCCCGCGATCCAGGGCAGCAGCAGTTCCACCACCGTGGGACGCTGGAAATGCGCCGGCTTGGTCTCCGGGTGCGGGTAGTACCAGAGCCCCTCGTGCACAGTGCCCGCGTGGCGCAGCGCGATGAGCGTGAGCAGGAAGCGTTCCTCCAGTTCGCCGAACCAGCGCAGGCGGACGTCGAAGGCGGGGCTGGGCGGAGGCGGCGTGTGCGGCGCCAGATCCACGTTCAGGGTGCCCGCAAAATACGGCGACAGGTCCACGCCTTGCGCGCGGAAGAAAGGCGCTTGCAGCGCGATCGTGCCCGCGGGGTACGGGCTGTCCTTCGCGCGGCCGCTCGCCACGCCGTAGCCGGCGATGCGCCGACCGGGCAGCCAGTGCCAGCGCGCTGCGTCGATGTCCATGGGCGCAATCTAACGGGTTCCGCCCGCCACGGACTCACTCCTCCGAACGATACATGCCGCCAGCACGCGGCGGGCGCTCGTGTTCGCGACGCGCCCGTCAACCTGTCTCTGCCTGCGGCTCGTGCAGCTCGATTGCCACGAGCAGGAACTCGTGGGCGGCGGCAATCAATGCTGGTCGAGACGCACGGCAGCGACGACGACCCTGCCGCGCACGTAGCGCTGCAAGCGCCACGCGTTCATCACATCGATCGCGAGATCGAAGCTGGCGAGGTTCAGTTCGTACAGGCTGTGCAGGTCGAAGGCCGAGTCTTCCTGCAACGCCTGCAGCAGCTTGCGCAAGACGGCCGATTCGGTCGCTGTCGGGTTGCTGGCGATGAAGGCCTCTGCAGCGTTGATGGCATCCACTGAAACTCTCCGGAAGTTGGAGGCTGCGTTCTAGCAGTCTCGCGTGCATGGCGACCGACATCGCAGGTCGCGTCGGCTCAGGCGCTCGTCACGATGACGACGGGCAGTCGAACTGCGAGCCGACCGCTACTCTGGCGAGCGAAGCAGCATGGCCAGGGCGGTGCCGAGGCCGGCGCCCACGAGTTCCGCTGCGATGAACGCTGCCGCACTGGCGGGCGCGATGCCCGCGAAGCTGTCGCTGAACATGCGTCCGATGACGGCCGCAGGATTGGCGAACGAAGTGCTGGAGGTGAACCAGTAGGCCGCACCGATGTAGGCCGCGACCAGGAAGCTCCCGCGGCCGGCCGGCGCCTGCAGGACCACGAACAGCAAGCCCGCCGTAGCGACCACTTCCCCCAGCCAGGGGCCCCAGCCGGAACGCACCTTGCTGCTGAACTCGATCACGCTCAGGTCGAACATGGCATTCGCCAGCCACGCCCCGGCGACACCTCCCAGCACCTGCGCGACGATGTACAGCAGGATGCCGCGCCGCCCGCCCTCGGGCCGGAAGAGCCCGCGGGCGGCCAGCACCAGTGTGACAGCCGGATTGAAATGCGCGCCGCTGACGCTCCACAGCGTCTCGATCAGCACCAGCAGCGCGAACACCGTCGCCAAGGTGTTGGCAAGCAGCGCAAGGCCCGAATTTCCGCCGCTCAGGCGCTCCGCCATGATGCCGGAGCCGATCACGGCGCAGAGCAGCATGGCGGTCCCCACGAACTCCGCGAGCACGGCGGCGCGCAGCCGATGCTTCATCGCGCAGCGAGCTCGCGGGCAGTCTTCTCGATGGAGAGCGGCGTCAGCGCCTCCTGCGGCAACATCAGGAAGAGATCGAGTCGCTGGCGCATCGCCTGGAGCGTGCGCCGGAACGCTGCCAGCTTCTCCTCGGTCGTGCCCTGCACTTCGGAAGGGTCCGGGTAAGCCCAGTGCGCCGTGGCAGGGTGCCCGGGCCAATACGGGCAGACCTCCCCGGCAGCGTTGTCGCAGACGGTGATGACGAGGTCCATCTGCGGCGCATCCAGACCTGCGAAGACGTCCCAGCTCTTGCTGCGCAGGCCGTCGGCCGGCACGCCGGCCTCCCGCAGCACCTGCAGCGCGAGCGGATTCGGCTGCTGGCTCTCGCGCGGGCTGCTGCCTGCGGAGAACGCCCGGAAGCGCCCCGCGCCGAGGTGATTGAGCAGCGCCTCCGCCAGGATGCTGCGCGCGGAGTTGTGCGTGCAGAGGAACAGGACGTTCAGCGGCTTCGCGGCCATCCCCGTTCCTTCAGCAGCACGCCTTGCCGTCGTCCTTCGTGCTGCGCCGGCTTCTTCAGCAGTCGCACGCCGCTGGGGGCGTGATGCACCCGGCACCTTGGCAGCAAGAACTTCCGCCTCAGAACGGGATGTCGTCGTCCATGTCGTCGAAGCCCGACGCCGGCTTCGCAGCACCGCCACCGCCACCCGAGCGCTGCGCGGCCGCCGGAGCGGGCGCCCGGCTGGGTGCGGCGGCGCGCCGCGGCGCACTGTCGTAGCCGCCGTCGTCACCACCGGGCGAGCCCATGCCTTCGCGCTTGCCGAGCATCTGCATGGTGTCGGCGCGGATCTCGGTGGCGTACTTCTCGACGCCGTCCTTGTCCGTGTACTTGCGCGTGCGGATGCTGCCTTCGATGTACACCTGCGAGCCCTTGCGCAGGTACTCGCCGGCGATTTCGGCCAGACGGTCGTTGAAGACGACACGGTGCCACTCGGTGGCTTCCTTCATCTCGCCGGACTGCTTGTCCTTCCAGCGGTCGGTGGTGGCGATGGTGACGTTGCACACGCGCCCGCCACTGGGGAAGGTGCGCACTTCCGGGTCCTTGCCGAGGTTGCCGACGATGATGACCTTGTTGACGGATGCCATGGTGCTGTTCCTCTGGGTTTGGGTCGATTATGTCGCCTCGGCTTCGTCGGCGAGAACCTCCTCGGCCGAATGCCGTGCCTGCGGCGCGCGCATGGGCCAGGCAGCCACCAGCCAGACCAGCATCAGCCCGGCGCAGGCTCCGAACAGCCCCGACAATCCAACGCTCTTGGCCAGCCAGCCGCCGACCGCCCCGCCGGTGAATGATCCCAGCGATTGCAGTGTGTTGTACACACCGAGCGCAGCACCGCGCGCATGCACCGGTGCCAGCCGGGAGGCCAGGCTGGGTTGCGTGGCTTCCAGCGTGTTGAAGCCGCAGAAAAAGAGGAACAGCAGCACCGCCAGCAGCGGCAGGCCCGGACGCAGCGCCGCTTCGGCAAACCCGAGCTGCACCAGCAGCAGCAGGCCGACGGCCGACAGGAACACCGCGCGCAGGTAGCCGCGCCGCTCCAGCGGGAACAGCGCACCGCCCATGACGACGAAGGACGCCAGCACCGCCGGCAGGTAGATCCACCAGTGGTGCGCCTTGGCCAGGCCGGCGTCCACCAGCAGGGCGGGGATCGCGAACCATATCGCGGTCTGCGTCGCGTGCAGCGCGAAGACGCCGATGTCCAGCCGCAGCAGCGGCCCGTCCTTCAGGACATCCGAGAGCCGCCCGCGCGCGACGTGCGCCGGGTGCTCGGGGGCCTTCGGCGTCCACCACAGCACCATCGCGATGCACAGCAGCGCCAGCAGCCCGGTCACGACGAACAGCCCGTGCAGTCCGATGCGCGCATCGAGCAGGGGCGCGGCGACCAGCGAGATGGCGAAGGTCAGGCCGATGCTGGCGCCCACCAGCGCCATCGACTTGGTGCGCACCGTGTCGCGGGTGAGGTCGGCCAGCAAGGCGGTGACGGCGGCGGAAACGGCGCCCGCCCCCTGCACGGCGCGGCCGGCGATCAGCCAGGACAGGCTTGGCGCCCAGGCGGCCAGGAAGCTGCCGGCGGCGAACACCAGCAGCCCGCCGACGATGACCGGCTTGCGGCCCCAGTGGTCGGAGGCAATGCCGTAGGCGATCTGCAGCAGGCCTTGCGTGAGGCCGTAGATGCCCATGCCGAGCCCGACCAGGGTCGGGTCGGTCCCGCCGGGATAGTGCGCCGCCTCCAGCGCGAACACGGGCAGTACCAGGAAGAAGCCCAGCATGCGGGCCGCGTAGATCATCGCCAGCGACACGCTGGCGCGCCGCTCGAGCGGGGTCATGCGGGCGGCGGAGGATTTGGAGGGGGCAGTCACGTACGGGTCGTCCGCGCCACCGGGCGCAAAACCCCGCATTTTCAGGCATGCCGGGACCCGCTGCCCGGAACCGGTGATCGCACTGCCGCGCGCGGATCGTCCACGAAGCCGATCTGGACCGCATCCCAGCGGCCCGGCGCGCGTAGCTGTGCGGGCACGCTGCACGTGGCCGGCCTTCCCCGTATCATCGAGAGTTCCCCTGGACACGCGCCCACCTTGAACGACAGCACCGACGGCAAGTACCTGCACGAGGCCCTGGGCCAGCGGATCAGCATCCGCGGGGCGCGGACGCACAACCTCAAGAACATCGATCTCGACCTGCCGCGCTACCGGCTGGTGGTGATCACGGGCCTGTCCGGCTCGGGCAAGTCCTCGCTCGCCTTCGACACGCTGTATGCGGAAGGCCAGCGGCGCTACGTCGAGAGCCTGTCGGCATACGCGCGCCAGTTCCTGCAGCTGATGGACAAGCCCGACGTGGACGTGATCGAGGGCCTCTCGCCCGCGATCGCCATCGAGCAGAAGGCCACCAGCCACAATCCGCGCTCCACCGTCGGCACGGTGACCGAGATCCACGACTACCTGCGCCTGCTGTTCGCGCGCGCCGGCACGCCCTACTGCCCCATCCACGACATCCCGCTGCAGGCCCAGACCGTCTCGCAGATGGTGGACGCCGTACTCGCGCTGCCCGAGGACACGCGGCTGATGGTGCTGGCGCCGGTGGCACGCGAGCGCAAGGGCGAGTTCACCGAGCTGTTCGCGGAGATGCAGGGCCAGGGCTACGTGCGCTTCCGCGTTGCCGGCGAGCTGTACGAATACGAGAACCTGCCCAAGCTGAAGAAGGCCGAGAAGCACGACATCGACGTGGTGGTCGATCGGCTGAAGGTGCGCCCCGACGTGCAGCAGCGGCTGGCCGAAAGTTTCGAGGCCGCGCTGCGCCTGGCCGACGGGCGCGCGGTTGCGGTGGAGATGGAGAGCGGCCGCGAGCACGTGTTCAACGCCAAGTTCGCCTGCCCCATCTGCCACTACTCCATCGCCGAACTGGAGCCGCGGCTGTTCTCGTTCAACTCGCCGGTGGGCGCGTGCCCGCGCTGCGACGGCATCGGGACGATGGAGTTCTTCGACCCGCAGCGCGTGGTCGCCTTTCCCGAGCTCTCCATCGCGGGCGGCGCGATCAAGGGCTGGGACCGGCGCAACCCCTACTACTTCTCGCTGGTCGAGAGCCTGGCGCGGCACTACAAGTTCAGCGTGGACGCGCCCTTCCAGGAGCTGGCGCCGCACATCCGCAAGGCGGTGCTGTACGGCTCCGGCGAGGAGGAGATCCGCTTCAACTACGCGCTGGAGTCGGGGCCGTCGGCCGGCCGGCGCGTGAGCAAGAAGCATCCCTGGGAAGGCATCATCCCCAGCATGGAGCGACGCTACCGCGAGACCGATTCGGCGGCGGTGCGCGAGGAGCTCGCCCGTTACCGCAGCCTGCAGCCCTGCCCCGAATGCGACGGCACGCGCCTGCGCAGCGAGGCGCGCCACGTGCGCCTGGGCGAAGCGCCCCACTACCGCGCGATCTTCGAGATCGGGCACATGACGCTGCGCGAGTGCCAGCAGTGGTTCGAGGACCTCGAACTGCACGGCGCCAAGGCGGAGATCGCGGACAAGGTGGTGCGCGAGATCGGCAACCGCCTGCGCTTCCTGAACGACGTGGGCCTGACCTACCTGAGCCTCGACCGCAGCGCCGAGACGCTCTCCGGCGGCGAGGCGCAGCGCATCCGGCTCGCGTCGCAGATCGGCTCCGGGCTTACCGGCGTGATGTACGTGCTGGACGAGCCGAGCATCGGACTGCACCAGCGCGACAACGACCGCCTGATCGGCACCTTGCAGCACCTGCGCGACCTGGGCAACAGCGTGCTGGTGGTGGAACACGACGAGGACATGATCCGCGCCGCCGACTACGTGGTGGACATGGGCCCGGGCGCCGGCATCCACGGCGGCGAGGTGGTGGCGCAGGGCACGCCGGCCGAAGTGCTGGCCGATCCGCGCTCCCTGACCGGCCAGTACCTGTCGGGCGCGCTGAAGATCCCGGTGCCGGGCAAGCGCAACCGGCTGGGCGAGCAGGTCGACCCGCAGGTGATCCGGATCGTCGGCGCCTCGGGCAACAACCTCAAGAACGTCAGCGTGGACATCCCCGTGGGCCTGCTCACCTGCGTCACCGGCGTATCCGGATCCGGCAAGTCCACCCTCGTGAACGACACGCTCTATGCGGCGGTGGCGCGCGAGCTCTATCGCGCGCACGAGGAGCCCGCGCCGCACGAGTCGATCGAGGGCATCGAGCACTTCGACAAGGTGATCAACGTCGACCAGTCGCCCATCGGCCGGACGCCGCGCAGCAACCCCGCCACCTACACGGGCCTGTTCACGCCCATCCGCGACCTGATGGCGGAAACGGCGACGGCCAAGGAACGCGGCTACGGCCCGGGCCGCTTCTCCTTCAACGTGGCGGGTGGCCGCTGCGAGGCGTGCCAGGGCGACGGGGTGGTGAAGGTGGAGATGCACTTCCTGCCCGACGTGTACGTGCCCTGCGACGTCTGCCGCGGCCAGCGCTACAACCGCGAGACCCTGGAAGTGCAGTGGAAGGGCCGCAACATCGCGCAGATCCTCGACATGACGGTGGAGGACGCCTACGAGTTCCTGAAGCCGGTGCCCGCGATCGCGCGCAAGCTGCACACGCTGATCGAGGTCGGCCTCTCGTACATCAAGCTCGGCCAGTCGGCGACCACGCTGTCGGGCGGCGAAGCCCAGCGGGTGAAGCTCGCGCTCGAACTCTCCAAGCGCGACACCGGCCGCACGCTCTACATCCTGGACGAGCCCACCACGGGGCTGCACTTCGCGGACATCGACCTGCTGCTGAAGGTGCTGCACCAGTTGCGCGACGCCGGCAACACCATCGTCGTCATCGAGCACAACCTCGACGTAATCAAGACAGCGGACTGGGTCATCGACATGGGGCCCGAAGGCGGCGACGGCGGCGGTACCGTGGTGGTGGCCGGCACGCCCGAGGAGGTCGCGGCGCACCCGCAGAGCCACACGGGGCATTACCTGAAGCGCTTCCTCGCCTGATTCGCACCGGCCGGACCTGCCCTCGCCTACAAGCCCGGCGGCGCGCGCGCCCTAGGATGCTCCGAACACAACAGAAACCGGGAGCACTGCCATGTCCATCATCACCATGATCATCGTCGGCTTCATCGTGGGCCTGCTCGCCCGCGCGCTGAAGCCGGGCAACGATCGCATGGGCATCATCATGACTACCATCGTCGGCATCGTCGGCTCCCTGCTCGCCGGCTGGGTCGGACAGGCGATGGGCTGGTACCGGCCGGGCCAGCCCGCCGGCTGGATCGCCTCGATCCTCGGCGCGATCGTGCTGCTGGTGATCGTCGCGATGGTCCGCCGTCCGCGGTATTACCGGTAAGCGTCCCGCATTGCCGGGGTTCGCTGGCGCTCACCGCCAGCCTACGAAGTCGCGGCGAACGGGGGCGTTCGTAGGCTGGTGGTGAACGAAGTGAACCCCAGCGTTCAGCCCTTCGCGGCCTCGAGAAGGTCGCGCGTGCGCAGCGCTTCCCTTCGCGCCGCGTCTGCGAAATCCGCCCCCGACGACGCATACAGGATCGCGCGCGACGAGTTGACGACGATCGGCGCATCCGGGCGCCAGCCCGCCTTCACCGTCGCCGCCGCATCGCCGCCTTGCGCGCCGACGCCGGGGATCAGCAGGGGCAGCGTCGGCGCGAGCGTCCGCACGCGCTCGATCTCCGCCGGATAGGTCGCTCCGACGACCAGTCCCAGCTGCCCGTTGAGGTTCCACGGGCCCTGCGCGAGCTGCGCGATGTGCTCGTACAGGAGCGGCTGTCCGGGCACGGACGCGAGCCGCTGGCTCTGCAAGTCGTCGCCGCCCGGATTCGACGTGCGACACAACAGGAATGCGCCCTTTCCGGAGTACTTCAGGTAAGGCTGCACCGAGTCGAAGCCCATGAAGGGCGACAGCGTCACTGCGTCCGCATCGTAGCGCTCGAAGGCCTCCTTCGCGTACTGCTCCGCGGTGGAGCCGATGTCGCCGCGCTTCGCATCCAGGATCACGGGAACGTGCGGAAAACTGGAGCGGATGTGCCGCACGAGCTGTTCGAGCTGCAGCTCCGCGCGATGGGCCGCGAAGTAGGCGATCTGCGGCTTGAAGGCGATCGCCAGGTCACCGGTCGCATCGACGATGCGGGCGCAGAAATCGAAGATCCGCTGCGCATCCCCCTTCAGCTGCGCGGGGAAGCGCGTAGGCTCGGGGTCCAGGCCCACGCAGAGCATGGACCGGTTGCGGCCCTGGGCGCCCTGCAGCATCTCGAGGAAGGTCATGGCACGATTCTAGGTTCCGGCCGATCCAGTCTGTACATGGACAAAATCGGACGCCGTCGCGCGACTGCCTTGTTTCACGCAGGCAGACTGTAGGACGCGACCGGATTCGCAGCTGCGGGCCGAACCTTCCTGCCTGCGCTTTTCCATAATCGGATAACGCATGACTCCGACACTCGCAAGCGAACGCGGCGACGCCGTCGAACAGCGGCTGCAGCTGCTGATCGAGGCCGTCACCGACTACGGCATCTTCATGCTGGACCCCGAAGGACACATCATGTCCTGGAACACGGGCGCCCAGAAGCTGAAGGGCTGGCGGCGCGAGGAAATCCTCGGCCAGCATTTCTCCGTGTTCTATCCGCGCGAGGCGGTGGACCGCGGCTGGCCCGACGAGGAGCTGAGGCTCGCGAAGGCGCGCGGCCGCTTCGAGGACGAGGGCTGGCGCCTGCGCAAGGACGGCACGCGCTTCTGGGCCAACGTGGTGATCACCGCGCTGTACGGCCCGATGGGCGAGCTCACGGGCTTCGCGAAGATCACGCGCGACCTGACCGAGCGCCGCATGCACGAGGAGCAGCTGCGCGAGAGCGAGGAGCGCTTCCGGCTGCTGGTGGACAGCGTGCGCGACTACGCCATCTTCATGCTCGACCCGCAGGGCATCGTCCAGAGCTGGAACGCGGGTGCCCAGGCCATCAAGGGCTACGAGGCCGCGGAGGTCATCGGCCGCCACTTCAGCATCTTCTATACGCCGGAGGACCAGGCCTCGCAGAAAGCGGAGCGGGAACTGGAAGCCGCGCGCACGCAGGGTCGCGTCGAGGACGAAGGCTGGCGCGTGCGCAAGGACGGTTCGCTGTTCTGGGCGAACGTGGTGGTGAGCGCGATCCACGGCCCGGACGGCGAACTGCGCGGCTACGCGAAGGTCACGCGCGACATGAGCGAGCGGCGGCGCCTGGGTGAACTGGAGAGTTCCAGCCGCCGCATGAACGAGTTCCTGGCGATGCTGGCCCACGAGCTGCGCAACCCGCTGGCGCCGATCCGCAACGCCGTGACCGTCATGCAGCTGGAGACGGTCGCCAGCCCGGTGCTGCGCAACGCCCGCGACGTGATCGACCGGCAGCTCACGCACGTGACGCGCCTGGTCGACGACCTGCTGGACGTGGGTCGCCTCACCACCGGCAAGATCAGGCTGCGCAAGGAGCTGGTGCGCGTGTCCGACGTCGTTGCGCGCAGCGTGGAAACGGCACGGCCCGTGATCGCGGCCCGCCACCACACGCTCACGATCGAACAGCCGGACCAGCCGGTGTACGTGAACGGCGACGCCACCCGGCTCTCGCAGGTGCTGCAGAACCTGCTGCTCAACGCCGCGAAGTACACGCCCGACGGCGGCCGCATCCGCCTGCGCGTCTCGGCCCCGGACGGCTTCGCCTACGTGGAGGTGAGCGACAACGGCCGCGGTCTCGCGCCCGAACACATCCAGAGCATCTTCGACCTGTTCGTGCAGACCGAGGGCGGCACCTCCGCGGCCGCGGAGAGCGGCCTGGGCATCGGCCTCACCCTGGCGCGCTCGCTCACCGAGATGCATGGCGGATCCATCGAGGCCCGCAGTCCCGGCCTGGGCCAGGGCAGCACCTTCACCGTGCGCCTGCCGATCGCGATCCACGACGGGGCCGAAGGGCCGGGCGAGCAGCGCGGGGACGACGTGTCGGGCGGACTGCGCGTGCTGGTGATCGACGACAACCGCGATTCCGCCGACAGCGCGCGGGACGTGCTGCGCCTGCTCGGCAACCAGGTGGAAGCGGCGTACCAGGGCGAGGCCGGCATCGCCGTGGCCGCACGGCTGAAGCCGCAGATGGTGCTGCTGGACCTCGCGATGCCCGGCATGGACGGATTCGAGGTGCGGCGCCGGCTGTGCGCCGACGGTTGCGAATCGACCTACCTGGTGGCGATGACCGGCTTCGGCAACGAGGACGACAAGCGCCGCACGCAGGACGCGGGCTTCGATGCCCACCTGACCAAGCCGGTGGAACTGGACGCACTGGTCAGGCTGCTCAACGAGGCGCGTGAACGCGCCGGCAAGCCGCCGACGCGCTCCGGCGTGTAGCGGCAGCGCGCGCGCTGCAACGCGCGTTCAGGTGACGGTGCTGTGCCGCTGCACGCGGTCCGACACGCGCTGGCGCAAGCGCAGGCGCGCCGCGTCCGTGAGCATGCGTCCTGCCCACCGGAACACGTTGAATTCGTGCACCGTGCTGCGCAGCGCCGCCATGCGCTCGCGTTGTTCCGCGGCCGGCATGGTGAGGGCCTGGTGCAGGGCGTCGGCCGTTTCTTCCACGTGGTAGGGATTCACCACCAGCGCCTCGGGCATTTCGCGCGCGGCGCCGGCGAAGCGGCTGAGGATCAGCACGCCACGCTCGTCGTCGCGCGCCGCCACGAACTCCTTGCACACGAGGTTCATGCCGTCGTGCAGGCTGGTGACCATGCAGACGTCGGCGGCGCGGTACAGGCGCGTCACCTGGTCGTGGTCGTGGTGCTGGGCGAGCAGGTGGATCACCGGCTGGCCCGGCCGTGCGAAGCGCAGGTTGATGCGTTCGGCGGCGCGCTCGATGCGCTCGCGGAAGGACCGGTACTCCTCGAGCGCGCCGCGCGAAGGGGCGGCCACCTGCACGAAGGTGAAGCGCTCGCGCCACTCCGGATGCTTCTCCAGCAGGCGCTCCACCGCGTTCAGGCGCTCCAGGATGCCCTTGGTGTAGTCGAAGCGGTCGATGCCGACCGCCACGCGGTGGCTGTTGGGAATGCCGAGCCGCTCGAACACCTGCGCCCGGCATTCGCCCGGCGACGGCCATTCGCGCGCTTCCTCCGGCGACGGCCACTCGATCGAGATCGGGTAGCTCTCCACCAGCGTCTGCGCGCCGCCGAAGCTGATGGTCGAGTGCTCGTGCTC
The DNA here is from genome assembly GCF_016654015.1 of Ramlibacter ginsenosidimutans. Lineage (GTDB taxonomy): Bacteria > Pseudomonadota > Gammaproteobacteria > Burkholderiales > Burkholderiaceae_C > Ramlibacter > Ramlibacter ginsenosidimutans. The sequence goes on from NZ_JAEPWM010000001.1 coordinate 1,058,424, forward strand.
GATGCGCGCTTCCAGGTAGCGGTCCACGGTCTCGATGAAGTTCTTGCAGTGGAAGCGCGTGTGGAAGCCCAGGATCGTGCTGCCCAGCATCCCCTCCAGGATCTCGCTGCGCCACGGGCAGATGCCGAACGACTCCGGGTTGGGCCAGGGGATGTGCCAGAAGGTCAGGATGGTCGCGCGCGGCAGCTTGCGCCGCACCATGGCCGGCAGCAAGGCGAAGTGGTAGTCCTGCACCAGCACCACGGGATCGTCGCTGCGCGCCTCGGCCACGACCGCATCGGCGAACAGCTGGTTGACGCGCCGGTAGTGCTCCCAGTCCTGCTCGCGGAACACCGGGCGCACGTGCGCCACGTGGCACAGCGGCCAGAGCCCCTCGTTGGCGAAGCCGTAGTAGTAGCCCTGCTCCTGCTCCTCGGTGAGCCACAGGCGGCGCAGCTGGTACTCGTTCTCGCCTGGCGGCAGGGCCACGTGGTCGTGGCGGTCCACCGCGTCGCGGTCGCCGCTGCCGCTGCCATGCGCGATCCAGGTGCCCGAGCACGCACGCATGACCGGCTCCACGGCGGTCACCAGTCCACTGGCGGGGCGGCGCACGACGAGGCTGCCGTCCGGCTGCTTCTCGTGCATGTAGGGCTCGCGGTTCGACACCACGATGACCTGGTCGCCGCGCAACTGCGTGCGCAGCAGCGACTGCAGGCGCTCGGCGCTCCAGCCCTCGTCGGAGCGCGGCATGCGGCGGTATTCGTCTTCGAGGTCGCGCAGGCGTTCACGCAGGTCCGCGGCGAGTGGCGCGAGCTCCGGCACCGGCGGCAGCATCGGGCGCAACAGCCCTTCCCCGCGCAGCAGTGCCTGCGCGCCCGAGACCCAGCCGCGCCAGCTCAACTGCGCAACGACCACGGTGACCAGTGCGATCGCCCCGCCGAGGGCGGCGATGAGGATGATGAGGTACTTGCGCGTGTCCTGGCTGCGCCGCTCGATGAAGCTCAGGTCGTGCATCAGCACCAGGTCGCCCACCGGGCCGGCCTCGCTCACGATCGGGTGGTAGCTCACGTGCACGGGACCGCCCTCGATCTCCATGGCCGCCTCCTGGCGCGATGCGATCTCCCTGGCCTCCTCGCAGCCGAGGTCCTTGGGATAGCGCGCCGTGCGCCGCACGACCTGCCCGCTGGTGGAGCACCAGCCGATGGCGACCAGGCGCTCGTCCTGCACGGCGCGGTCGAAGATGGCCTGCAGCTTGCGGCCGCGCGTCTCCGAGTCCGTGAGCGAGTCCGACAGGGCCGTCGCGACCAGGTTGCCGCGCATGTCGAGGTCCCGCGCGAACCAGCGCAGCGTCAGCTTGTCCATGATCGGAACGGCCAGGTACGCGGTCCCCACCAGGATGATCACCAGCGGGACGAGGAAGCGCAGCTGCAGTCGGAATGTTTTCAATGTCGGGCAAGCTCAGGAGGCGTGATGCATTTTGACAAATACTTTACGGCAGAGTTCCCCGGCGCGAGAGGGAGCCCGCGCGCATGCATGTTCCGCCCGAACCGCTTTCGAGGCGTTGATCCGGCCGGCGCAGTCCGCCCGGCCCGTGCAGGACGGACCGGCTGCGCCCTTCAGTCGTCGCTGCCCATCAGGATCCGCGCGGCCCGGTCGTCCACACCCAGCTCCTGGATCAGGATGGCGAGGTCGCGGTCGAGGCGGCCGAGCGTGCGTGCGTCCAGCCGGGCCAGCGCCTCGGGCAGCACGCCCGAGAACGGCCCGGGCGCCTTCGCCAGCACCTTGACGCCCTTGGCGGTCACGCGCAGCTGGACGGCGCGGCGGTCCTCGCCACCACGCTGGGCGACGGCCAGGCCCTTTTCCAGCAGGGGCCGCAGCAGGTTGCTGGCGGTCGACTGGTGAATGTCCATCGCGCGCGCCAGCTCGCCGACGCCGATGTCGGGATGCTCCTGGATGACGCTGAGGGCCCAGAGCTGGGCCCCGGACACCCCGGCCTTGGTCTCCACCGCGCGGAAGTGGCTCTTCACCGCGTTGAAGACCATGCGGAAGCGCCGCAGCACGCGCACGGCCGGCTCGGTCGCCTCCGCGCTGGCCGCCCTGGTTGTTCGTGGTTTGGTGTTAGTTGTTCCAGTCCCCATCCCGCCATCTTAGGGGCTCGGCTGGGGAGGCACCTCGGGGCGTCGGGCAGTCCAGCCTGCGGCTTGCGTTCAGCGGCGGGCGAGCGCCTGCCGGTACAGGCCTTCCACGCGCGGAATGTTTTCCTTCAGGCGGCGCATGCGGTCCGGGCCCGACGGGTGGGTGGACAGGAAGGCCATGCCGCCGCCCGCGCCCGCAGCGCGGTCCATCTTCTCCCACAGCGACACCGCCGCCTCGGGGTTGAAGCCGGCGCGGGCGCCCAGCTCCAGGCCGACCAGGTCCGCTTCCGTCTCGTCGTCGCGGCTGTACTTCAGCGAGAGCAGCTGGGTGCCGATGTCGGCGGCCACGTTGCCGAGCTGCCCGAGGCCGAACAGCTGCGCCCCGAGCGACAGCAGCGCGCCCGTGCCCTGTGTCTTGGCGATGCGCTCGCGCGCGTGCTCGCGCAAGGCGTGGGCCATCTCGTGTCCCAGCACCATCGCAAGCTCGTCGTCCGTGACCTGCAGCTGCTGCAGCAAGCCGGTGAAGACGGCGATCTTGCCGCCCGGCATGCAGAACGCGTTCACCTGCTTGCTGCCGATCAGGTTCACTTCCCAGTGCCACTGGCGCGCCCGTTCGTTCCAGCGCGGCGCATCGACGATCAGGCGGCCGGCGATGGCGCGCAGCCGCTGCAGTTGCGGATTGTTGTCCGGCGCCAGCGCATTCTTGGACCGCGCCTGCTCCAGCAGCTCGCCGTATTGCTGCGTCGCGGCCTGCTCCAGCTCCTCCGCGGGCACCAGGCTGCGCATGCTCGAAGGCGGACCGACATTCACCTGGGCGAATACTGGCGCGGCGACGAGGCTGCTGGCCGTGAGCAGGAACGCACGCCGCGAGCCGCATCGGGGTGGAGGGACAGCACGAATCCTGCGCATGGGCGAATAATACGGACGAATCAAGGCCAAGATGTCAGACCCAGCCGCAACGACCACCGAGAGTCCGCCTGCATCACCCGCCGCGCCGCCGCGGCGCAAGCGCTCCGCGCTGGAGGTCCTGAAGGAGCTGCGCCAGCCCAAGGTCGCCGTGATGCTGGCGCTGGGTTTTTCCTCCGGCCTTCCGTTCCTGCTCACCGCCAACACGTTCGGCTACTGGCTGCGCGACGAAGGCACCAGCCTCAAGGCCATCGGCTTCATCTCCTGGGTGGGTTTCGCCTACGCCTTCAAGGTCTACTGGTCGCCGCTGGTGGACCGCGTGGACGTGCCCCTGCTCGGGCGGCTGGGACGCCGCCGCGGCTGGATGCTCTTGTGCCAGATCCTGGTCGCGCTGGGCCTGCTCGGCATGGCGCTGGTCGGTGTCTCCGGGGGACTGGCGGCGATCGGCGCCTTCGCCCTGCTTACCGCCTTCGCCTCCGCGACCCAGGACATCGCCATCGATGCGTGGCGCATCGAGGCGGCGTCGGACGCGGAGGAGGTCGGGCTGATGACCTCGGCGGCGCAACTGGGCTATCGCATCGCGCTGCTGGTCACCGATGCGGCCATCATCGCCGCGGCGGCGCGCGTGGGCTGGTCCCTGTCGTACGTGGCGATGGCGGTGCTGATGGCGATCGGCATCGCCGCGAGCTTCTTCGCCACCGAGCCGGCACGCGCGGACGCGGTGCTCCACGCGAAGCCGCCGCTGTGGACCCGGCGCGGGCTGGTCGATGCGCTGCTCGGGCCGTTCATCGACTTCTTCCGCAAGCACCGGGCCACCGGCCTGCTGATCCTGCTGGCCGTCGCGCTCTACCGGCTGCCCGACTTCGTGATGGGGCCGATGTACAACCCCTACTACCACGACCTCGGCATCAGCAAGGACACCGTGGCCCTGGTGCGGGGATCCTTCGGCCTGGTCACCACCTTCCTGGGACTGGCGGCGGCCGGCCTGTGCTCCGTGCGCATCGGCATGCTGCCCACCCTGCTGGTCGGCCTGGTGCTCGAGGCCTTCGGCACGTCGGCATTCGCCCTGCTCGCGTTCCACGCGGACGCGACGACGTTCGCCGCGGTGATGTCGCTCGACTCTTTCGCGCAGGCTTTTGCCGGCGTCGCGCTCGTCACGTACATGTCCAGCCTGACGACGCTGGGCTACACCGCGACGCAGTACGCGATGCTTTCGTCCACCTACGCGGTGCTGGGCAAGCTGCTCAAGGGCTTTTCGGGCGTGACGGTGGATGCACTGACGCCGGGCTACGGCCTGCTGGGGGCCTATGCGACCGCGTTCGTCGGAACGGGCCTCACCGCCATCCCGCCCTTCCTGCTGTTCCTGCTGCTGTGGCGCTTGCAGCGGCGCGGGAGCAGGCAGGCCAGGTAAGGCGTAGCGGCGCAGCGAGCGCTCGCATGACGCGCAGTCCGCCGTCGCTGGCGGGGCGGGGAATGGAGATTGCTGTTTACCTAACTTTACGGCACCTTCAAGCGCATGCGATGGGGCCGCCCGACCATGCAGTTGTGCGGTCCCCGTGACCGGTCCCACTACCATTTCCCTCCATGCAGCAACTCCTGATGATCGAAGACGACACCCGCCTCGCCAACATGGTGGGCGAGTACCTGGAGCGATCCGGCTTCGGCGTCACCCATGCCGCCGATGCCAAGGCCGGCCTGCACCTGCTGGAAGACCCGCCCGCCGGCACCACGCCGGACCTGGTCGTCCTCGACCTGATGCTGCCGGACCTCGACGGCCTGGAGGTGTGCCGCCGCGTGCGCGCCCTGCCGGGAGACAGCGGCAAGGTGCCGGTGCTGATGCTCACCGCCAAGGGCGATCCCATGGACCGCATCGTCGGCCTGGAGCTCGGCGCCGACGACTACCTGCCCAAGCCCTTCGAGCCGCGCGAACTGCTCGCCCGCATCCGGGCGATCCTGCGTCGCCGCAGCGACGGCACCCCGCCGCCGGCCAAGTCCATGCGCTTCGGCTCGCTGGAGATCGACCGCGACGCCCGCACCGTCTCGGTGGCCGGCAAGCCGGCGGAGCTGACGTCCTACCAGTTCGACCTGCTGGTCGTGCTGGCCGAACGCGCCGGCCGCGTGCTCACCCGCGACCAGATCATGGAAGCGGTGCGCGGCCGCGAGCTGGAGGCGTTCGACCGTTCCATCGACGTGCACATGGGGCGCATCCGCGCCGCCATCGAAGCCGACCCCAAGGTCCCGAAGCGCATCCTCACCGTCCGCGGCGTGGGCTACGTGTTCGCCAAGCAGCAGGACTGACCAGCAGGAAAAGCCTTTCGCCGATGACCTCCTGGAACGCGCGCTGGCGCTTCCCCCTGTACCTGCGCATCTGGCTCGCCGTCGTGGTGGCGGTCGGCCTGCTCACGGTCGCCTTCGGCTGGCTCATGCGCAAGAGCTGGGAGCAGCAGCAGCCTCCCGCGCGCGAAGTCGTCATCCGCAACGACCGCGACGAGATCGTCGGCCAGAGCATGGTCCGGCCCAACCGCGTCCCCGGCCAGGGCGTCGAGTTCGATGTGCGGATGAACGATGGCCGCACGCTGACCGTGCAGCTGCCGCCGCGTCCGCGTCCACCCGGCGGCGAAGCCCGCATCTGGCCTCCGCGCGGCCAGATGGGCTTCTTCTGGCTGCTGGCCATCGTGGCCGTCGCCGTCGCCGTCGGCAGCTACCCGGTGGTGCGCCGGCTCACGATGCGGCTGGAAGGCCTGCGCCGCGGGGTCGAGCGCTGGGGCGAAGGCGACCTCAGCACGCGCCTGCCGGTGCAAGGGCACGACGAGGTCGCCTTCCTCGCCCTGCGCTTCAACCATGCGGCCGAGCGCGTCGAGAACCTGCTCAAGGCCAACAAGTCCCTGCTGGCCAATGCCTCGCACGAGCTGCGCTCGCCGCTGGCCCGCATCCGCATGGGGCTGGAGCTGATGGACCCGGAGCCATCGCCGCGCTCGCGCGACGAGATCACGCGCAACATCGGCGAGCTGGACCAGCTGATCGACGAGATCCTGCTGGCGAGCCGGCTCGATGCGCGCGAGGCGGACATCGGCACGATCGAAGCGGTGGACCTCACGGGGCTGGTCGCCGAGGAAAGCGCCCGCACCGGCGCCGAACTGGACGAAGCCGAGACAGCCCGCGCCGTGGTCGTTCCGGGCGTGCCCAAGCTGCTGCGGCGCGCGGTGCGCAACCTGCTGGAGAACGGGCGCCGCTACAGCAACGGGCCCGTGACCGTGAACCTGCGCCGCGATGGCGACCAGGCGATCGTGCGCGTCTGCGACCGCGGCCCGGGCGTGCCCGAGCCGGAGCGCGAGCGGATCTTCGAGCCGTTCTACCGGTTGCGCGGCGCGTACGAGCGCGAGGGCGGCGTCGGCCTGGGGCTGGCGCTGGTGCGCTCGATCGCCCAGCGGCATCGCGGCTCTGCGCGCTGCGAGGCGAACCCCGGCGGCGGCGCCTGCTTCGTCCTGACCCTCCCCTGCGGGGAGATGTAACCCACCGTAAAAATGGCCGAATGGCTCTCGCCAAGTGAGGGAAAAATCACGAAGATGTGATTCATCAGGCCGACCCGCCCAACGGTCCTCTCCCTCAGCCGAATGGCGGATGGAGCACCGAAGCGCGGTGGTCTAGAGTCCAGATCACTGTCACGCATCGCCGGACATACGGGATTCAAGTCTCCCAACGACGTCCTTCCAAGGACTTGATACAGCCACCGCAAGGTGGCTGTTTTTTTGGTCGCGCGGCCAGAGCAGGCTCCTAGAGCAGCGCTCGCACGCGAGCGGCGTCCAGGTCCTGCAGGCAGCGGAAATGCCCGAGCGGACATTCGCGCTGGAAGCACGGCGAGCAGTCCAGCGGCGGCTGGTAGTCCGGATCCTGCTTGAGCCAGAGCACCTGCGCACGTGCATTCAAGGGCGGCGTGTGCAGCGGACTGGACGAGCCGAACAGCGCGATCTGCGGCACGCCGAAGGCGGCTGCCACGTGCATCAGCCCCGAGTCGTTGCTCACGACGTGGCCGGCGCCCGCGATGAGGCCGAACGCTTCGGCCAGGCTCGTCTGGCCCGCCAGGTTGCGCACCTGGCCCGGGGCCTGGGCCCGGATGACTTCGCACTCCGCCGCCTCCTTGGCCGACCCCAGCAGCACCACGGCGCGATCGAGCTGCGCGGCCAGCGCGCCAAAGTGCGGCCAGCGCTTCGCGGGCCCGTACTCCGCGCCGGGCGCCATCACGACGTAGGCGCCGCGTGCGAGCCCGTGCCGCTGCAGCACCTCGCCGACCTGCGCATCCGGCAGGGCCAGCGCCGGGCGGTCCGATTCCACGCCGGGCTCGCCGCTCAGCGCGGAATAGAAAGCCACCATGGGCGGCTTGTCCTTGGGATTCTTCAGCCGGTGCGTGAGCAGGCCCACGCGCGCTTCGCCGAGATACCCGACGCGGCGCGGGATCGCCGCGAGCAGGGGCAGCAGCGCGCTCTTGAGCGAGTTGGGCAGCACATAGGCGTTCTCGAACTGCCCGCGCAATTGCCGGCCCAGCGTGCGGCGCTCGCGCAGCTGCAGGCCGCCATGGCGAAAGGGCAGCTCGATGACCGCATCCACCTGCGGCATCGCGCGGTACACCGGGGCCACCCAGGGCAGCGCCGCGACCGTGAGCCGCTCGCCGCGCGCGCGCAGGCGGCGCAGCAGCGGCTCGGTCATGACCGCGTCACCGATCCATTGCGGAGCGATGACGAGGCTGCGCGACTCAGTGGCCGGAGCCGACGTGTTCGCCTTCACGCAGCTTGTACACGGTGCCGCAGTACGGGCACTTCGCCGAGCCGCTGCTCGCGATGTCCAGGTACACGCGCGGATGGCTGTTCCACAGCTTCATGTCCGCCTTGGGGCTAGGGCAGAAGATGCCGCCGTTGGCGTTCAGGTCCTTCGCGCCCAGCTCCACCACCACTTCCTTGCGGGTCGTCGTGCTCATGTCAGACACGGGTGAGCCACTCGGCGTACTTGGGATTGCGGCCATTGACGATGTCGAAGAAGGCGTTCTGGATCTTCTCGGTCACGGGACCGCGGCGGCCGATGCCGATCTGGACGCGATCGAGTTCGCGGATCGGCGTGACTTCGGCGGCGGTGCCGGTGAAGAAGCACTCGTCGGCGATGTAGATCTCGTCGCGCGTGATGCGCTTCTGCACGACCTCGATGCCGAGGTCCTTGCAGATGCGCATGGTGGTGTTGCGGGTGATGCCGTTCAGCGCGCCCGCGGACAGGTCGGGCGTGTAGACCACGCCGTCCTTCACCACGAACACGTTCTCGCCGGCGCCTTCGGAGACGAAGCCGGAGCTATCGAGCAGCAGCGCCTCGTCGTAGCCGTCGTCCAGCGCTTCCATGTTCGCGAGGATGGAGTTGCTGTAGTTGCTGACCGCCTTGGCCTGCGTCATCGTGATGTTGACGTGGTGCCGCGTGTAGCTGGAGGTCTTCACGCGGATGCCGCGCTGCATGCCTTCCTCGCCGAGGTAGGCGCCCCACGGCCAGGCGGCGACCATCAGGTGGATCTGGTTGCCCTTGGGGCTGACGCCCAGCTTCTGCGAGCCGATCCACGCCAGCGGGCGGATGTAGCAGCTCTCCAGCTTGTTGGCGCGCACGACCTGCTTCTGCGCCTCGTTCACCTGCTCCTTGGAGAAGGGAATCTGCATGCGCAGGATCTTGGCGCTGTTGAACAGGCGGTCGGTGTGTTCCTGCAGGCGGAAGATGGCCGTGCCGTTGACGGTGTTGTAGGCGCGGACGCCCTCGAACACGCCGCAGCCGTAGTGCAGGGTGTGTGTGAGGACGTGGATCTTGGCGTCGCGCCAGTCGACCAGCTCGCCGTCCATCCAGATCTTGCCGTCTCGGTCGGCCATGGAGGGTGCTACCGGGCTCATGGTGTTGTCCTTGGTGATGGGATCGCTGAACCGGCCATTTTACGGTGCGGGGCTATCCCCGGTCCCGGCCTCGGCCGGACGGGCCAGCTCCCACTGCACCAGCTTGCCCTCCAGGAACTCGCAGCGCACCGACGAGCCGGTGCTGTCCGTCCAGCGAAAGACCTCCGGCTGCCGCTGCGGCTCGCCCAGCGACTCGCCCAGGGCGCGGGTCATGGCGATGACATGCAGCAGGTTCACGCCCGGCTTCAGCTTCGCGTTCAGCATGACCGCGCTGTCGCAGTAGCCCACCGGACGATCGGCCGCGCGCTGCAGCACCCGCATCACGCGGGTGAAGTACAGCAACATCCACATCACGATGCCGCCGACCGCCAGCGCCACGCCAGCCCAGCCCCAGCCGCGCCAACCCGCGGCGACGAGCAGCACGCCCAGCACGGGCCACAGGATCTTCTGCAATTTCATGGGCGCGCATTGTCGCGCGGCCTCACAGCAGCCCGCGCACCACTTCCAGCGCTTCCTCGATCCGTTCGACCGGATGGATCGCCAGGCCTTCCAGCTCGCGCGGGAGCCGGCCGCCCTTGGGCGCGTTGGCCTTGGGCACGATCGCGATGGAGAAGCCCAGCTTGGCCGCCTCGCGCAGGCGCTCCTGGCCGCGCGGGGCGGGCCGCACCTCGCCGGCGAGGCCGACCTCGCCGAAGGCGATGAAGCCCTTGGGCAGCGCCCGCCCGCGCAGCGACGAGGCGATGGCGAGCATCACCGCCAGGTCCGCCGCCGGCTCGCTGATGCGCACCCCGCCCACGGCATTGACGAACACGTCCTGGTCCATGCAGGCGACACCGGCATGGCGATGCAATACCGCGAGCAGCATGGCCAGCCGGTCGCGATCGAGGCCCACGGACAGGCGCCGCGGGCTGGGACCGCCGCTGTCCACCAGCGCCTGGATCTCCACCAGCATGGGCCGGGTGCCTTCCAGTGTCACCAGCACGCAGCTGCCCGGCACCGGCTCGCTGTGTTGCGACAGGAAGATCGCGCTGGGATTCGTCACGCCCTTCAGGCCCTTCTCGGTCATCGCGAACACGCCGATCTCGTTGACCGCGCCGAAGCGGTTCTTGATGGCGCGCACCAGCCGGAAGCTGGAGTGCGTGTCGCCCTCGAAATAGAGCACCGTGTCCACCATGTGCTCCAGCACGCGCGGCCCGGCGAGCGCGCCTTCCTTGGTGACGTGGCCCACCAGCACGATCGTCGTGCCGCCCGACTTGGCGGCGCGCGTGAGGTGCGCCGCACATTCGCGCACCTGCGCGACCGAGCCCGGTGCGGACGTGAGCTGGTCGGAGTAGACGGTCTGGATGGAATCGATCACCGCGACCGCGGGCTGCTGCGCCGCGATGGTGGCCTGGATCTTCTCCAGCTGGATCTCGGCGAGCACCTTCACCTGCGAGCGCTCCAGCCCGAGCCGGCGCGAGCGCAGCGCCACCTGCGCCCCGCTCTCCTCGCCCGTCACATAGAGCGTCGGCACGCCACCGCGCTGCAGGCCGTCGAGCGCCTGCAGCAGCAGCGTGGACTTGCCGATGCCCGGGTCGCCGCCGATCAGCACGACGCCGCCTTCGACGATGCCGCCGCCGAGCACGCGGTCGAGCTCGTCGATACCGGTCGGCGTGCGCGGCACCTCGGCGGCCTCGATGTCGGCCAGCACGGCCACCTCGGACGCGGGCGCCAGCGAGGCGAAGCGATTGCGCGTCGCCGCCGCCGGCTCGGCCACGCCCTCGATCAAGGTGTTCCACGCCCCGCAGTTCGGGCACTTGCCCTGCCACTTGGGCGTGCTGCCGCCGCACTCGGTACAGGTATAGACCGTCTTGTCCTTCGCCATGGCCCGAGTGTAGGATGGACCCGATGAGCCCTCCTCCCAGCTTCCCCGAGTTCGAGGCCGCCGAGCGCGCCCGCGGCTGCAGCGAAGTCATCGCGCGGTCCTGGGAGCCGAACCAGGTGGTGGGCGAACACACGCATCCCTTCCACGCCCGCGCGCTCATCGTCGAGGGCGAGATGTGGCTCACGCGCGCGAGCGGCACCGAGCACCTGCGCGTCGGCGACCGCTTCGATCTCGCCCCGGGCACACCGCACTCCGAACGCTACGGCCCGCAAGGCGCGACCTACTGGGTCGCGCGCACCAACCCCTCCTGACTCGGCCGTGGCCGGCCCGGGGGAACCCGGTTGACGAAGCGCGCGGATTGTTTAACATGTTAAATATCCGCCATGTCCCCCTCCCCCGCCCGACCCGCCCTCGCCGTGGCGCCCACCGCCTTCACGCACCGGAACCTGCCGCGGCTGCTGCTGCAGGCACGCGAGTCGCTGATGGCCCGCACCCGCCCCGGCCTGCGCGAGCACGGCCTGTCGGACCAGCAGTGGCGCGTGCTGCGCGTGCTGGGCGAGCACGGCACGATGGAGACGGGACGCGTCGCGCGCGAGGCCTACATCCTGGGTCCCAGCCTGACGGGGGTGCTCGCACGCATGGAGCGCGACGGCCTGGTCCGGCGTGAACGCGACCCCGCCGACCAGAGGCGCACGGTGGTGGAAGCCACCGCCAAGGGCCGGCGGATGGTCGAACGCCTCTCGCACAGCGCGGAGGCGCACTACCAGTGGCTGGAGCAGTCGCTGGGCAAGCAGAAACTGGCGCAGCTGTACCGGCTGCTGGACGAACTGATCGCACTGGAGCAGCCATGAGCCTGGTGAAGCGAGGCACGGTGTACGGCACGCTGATGAATTTCCGCGGCGAGCTCGACGCGCTGGCCGGCAAGATGAACGAGGCGCCGTACAACGCGCCACCGAAGGCGCCGGTGCTGTACGTGAAACCCGCGAACACCTGGACCGAGAACGGCGGCAGCATCGCCATTCCCGCCGGGGCGCAGGAGGTGGCGATCGGCGCGAGCGTCGCCATGGTGATGAAGTCCGCGCGCGAGATCGCCGGCTTCGTGCTGATGAACGACGTCACGCTGCCGCACGACAGCTTCTACCGGCCGCCGGTGAAATTCAATTGCCGCGACGGCTTCCTCGGCATCGGCGACCGCATACGCGCGCGCAACGAGGCCGGCGATCCCGCCGTGTTCAAGCTGGAAGTGCGCATCAACGGCGAGTTGAAGCAGACGGTGCGCTTCTCGCAGCTCGTGCGTACAGCGGAGCAGTTGCTGGCCGACGTGAGCGAGTTCATGACGCTGGGCGAAGGCGACATGCTCATGCTGGGCTGCGACGTGGAGCGGCCGCGCGTGCGGGCCGGCGATCGCGTGGAGATCAAGATGCCCGCGCTCGGCACGCTGACCAACACCTTCGTCGCGGAGGCCGCATGAAGCACGCTCGCGTCCAGGTCGACGGCATGGTGGTGAACGCCACCGAACGGGACGGGCAGGTCGTGCTGGAAGATGGCCGGCGCCTCTGGCAGGACCAGGTCACCTGGCTGCCTCCGCTCGCTCCGGTGGAGCGGCCGCGCACCATCCTTGCGCTGGGCCTCAATTACGCAGACCACGCGAAGGAGCTGGCTTTCAAGGAGCCGCCCAAGGAGCCGCTCGCGTTCCTCAAGGGCGAGCGCGCCCTCAACGGCCACCGGCAGACCACCCGGCGGCCCGCGGACGTGCAGTTCATGCACTACGAATGCGAACTCGCGGTCGTGATCGGCCGGAAGGCGAAGAAGGTCCGCCGCGAGGACGCGTACGGCTTCATCGCGGGCTACACGGTGGCCAACGACTATGCGATCCGCGACTACCTCGAGAACTGGTACCGGCCGAACCTGCGCGTGAAGAACCGCGACGGCGCCACACCGCTCGGTCCGTGGCTGGTGGACACCGCGGACATCCCGGACCCGATGGCCCTGGCGCTGAAGACCACGGTCAACGGCAAGCTCACGCAGGAAGGCAGCACGAAGGACATGATCTTCGACGTGCCTTTCCTCATCGAGTACTTCTCCAGCTTCATGACGCTCAGCCCCGGCGACGTGATCCTGACCGGCACGCCGGACGGCGTGGTGGACTGCCGCCCGGGCGACGTGGTCGTGACCGAGATCGAGGGCATCGGCGCCCTCATGAACACGATTGCCTGACATGCGCATCGACCATCTCATCGCTGGCCGGTCCGTAGCCGGCCGCGACTACTTCACGACCGTGAATCCCGCCACGCAGGAAGTGCTGGCGGAAGTCGCCTCCGGCGGCGAAGCGGAAGTGCATGCCGCCGTCGCCGCAGCGAAGGAAGCCTTCCCGAAATGGGCCGGCCTGCCCGCGCCCGACCGGGCGAAGCTCGTTCGCAGGCTCGGCGAGCTGATTGCGAAGAACGTGCCCGAGCTCGCGCAGGCCGAGACCAACGACACCGGCCAGGTGATCGCGCAGACCGGCAAGCAGCTGGTGCCGCGCGCGGCCGACAACTTCTCGTACTTCGCCGAAATGTGCGTGCGCGTGGACGGCCACACCTATCCGACGCCGACGCACCTGAACTACACGCTGTTTCATCCGGTCGGCGTCTGCGCGCTGATCTCGCCGTGGAACGTCCCGTTCATGACGGCGACCTGGAAGACGGCGCCCTGCCTCGCCTTCGGCAACACCGCGGTGCTGAAGATGAGCGAGCTGTCGCCGCTGACCGCCGCGCGCCTGGGCGAACTGGCGCTGGAAGCGGGTATTCCGGCTGGCGTTCTGAACATCGTGCACGGTTACGGCAAGGAAGCCGGCGAGCCGCTGGTGCGCCACCCCGACGTGCGCGCGATCTCCTTCACCGGGTCCACGGCGACGGGCAACCGCATCGTGAAGGAAGCGGGGCTGAAGAAGTTCTCGATGGAACTGGGCGGCAAGTCGCCCTTCGTGGTCTTCGAGGACGCGGACTTCGAGCGGGCGCTCGACGCCGCCGTGTTCATGATCTTCTCCAATAACGGCGAGCGCTGCACCGCAGGTTCACGCATCCTGGTGCACAAGGCGATCTACGCGAAGTTCGTCGACCGCTTCGTCGCGCGGGCGAAGAAGATCGCGGTCGGCGATCCGCTCGACGAGAAGACCATCATCGGCCCGATGATCTCGCAGGGGCACCTGGCCAAGGTGCGCAGCTACATCGAGCTGGGCCGCAAGGAGGGCGCGAGCCTGCTGTGCGGCGGAGTCGACGCGCCGCTGGTGTCCGATCGCGTGAAGAAGGGCAACTACGTGGCGCCGACCGTGTTCGCCGACGTCGACAACCGCATGAAGATCGCGCAGGACGAGATCTTCGGCCCGGTCGCCTGCATCATCCCGTTCGCCGACGAGGCCGAGGCCATCCGGCTCGCCAACGACATCCAGTACGGCCTGTCGTCCTATGTCTGGACCGAGAACATCGGCAAGGCGCACCGCGTCGCGGCGGCGATCGAGGCCGGCATGTGCTTCGTCAATTCGCAGAACGTGCGCGACCTGCGCCAGCCCTTCGGGGGCACCAAGGCCTCGGGCACCGGCCGCGAGGGCGGGACCTGGAGCTACGAAGTGTTCCTGGAGCCGAAGAACGTGGCGGTGTCGCTGGGCGGGCACCACATTCCGCACTGGGGGGTGGCGTGAACGCCACCCCCCAAGGGGGCTACTGGGCTCCCCCCACCCCGACCCTCCCCTCGAGGGGAGGGCCAAACACACAGGAGCTCCGGCATGGGTAAGCTCGCGTTGGCCGCCAAGATCACGCACGTGCCGTCGATGTACCTGAGCGAGCTGCCGGGTCCGCGCCATGGCACGCGCCAGGACGCAATCGACGGGCACGTGGAGATCGGCCGCCGCTGCCGCGAGCTGGGCGTGGACACCATCGTGGTGTTCGACACGCACTGGTTGGTCAATGCGAACTACCACGTCAACTGCGGAGCGCACTTCAAGGGCCTGTACACCAGCAACGAGCTGCCGCACTTCATCAGCAACATGGCCTACGAGTTCCCGGGCAACCCGGAACTGGGCAAGCTGCTGGCGGAGGTCTGCAACGACTGGGGCGTGGAGACGCTCGCGCACGACCGCACGACCCTCGCGCCCGAGTACGGGACGCTGGTGCCCATGCGCTACATGAACGCCGACCAGCACTTCAAGGTCATCTCGGTGTCGGCCCTGTGCCAGGCGCATTACCTGAACGACAGCGCACGACTGGGCTGGGCGATGCGGCGGGCGGTGGAAGACCACTACGACGGCACCGTGGCTTTCTTCGCCAGCGGCTCGCTGTCGCACCGGTTCGCGCAGAACGGCCTGGCGCCGGAGTTCGGTTTCAGGATCTGGAGCCCCTTCCTGGAGCAGCTCGATCGCGAAGTGATCCGGATCTGGCAACAAGGCGACTGGAAGACCTTCTGCGGCATGCTGCCCGAATACGCGGCCAAGGGGCACGGTGAAGGCTTCATGCACGACACCGCGATGCTGCTCGGCGCACTGGGCTGGTCCGAATACACGGGCCGGGCGGAAGTGATCACGCCTTACTTCGGCGCGTCCGGCACCGGACAGATCAATGCGGTGTTCCCGGTCACGCCGGTGCGCGGCGACGAGATCCCGAAGGCGCAGGCGTCCTCGGCCGAGGGCTATACCAACATCGGCCAGCGGCTGTAGCAATTGGAATCGGACCCCCAATGCCTCACTGCGTCATCCTCTACACACCCAACATCGAGAGCAGGACCGACGTGTCGGCGCTCTGCCGCAAGCTCGCGGACAGCATGCTCACGGTGCTCGACGAGGCCGGCAAGCAGGTGTTCCCCACCGGCGGGACGCGCGTGCTCGCGTATCCGGCCGCGCACTACGCCGTGGCCGACGGCAAGGGCGATTACGCGTTCATGTACGTGAACGTGCGCATGGGTGCGGGACGCAGCGCGGCGGTGCAGAAGAAAGCGGGCGACCAGTTGACCGAGGTCGTGAAGCAGCACTTCGCGCCGATCTTCGAACAGGAACTCATCGGCATCACCGTGCAGATCGACGAAAGCCCCGGCCAGGTGTACGACGCCAAGCACAGCACGCTGCATCCGCTGTTCAACAAATGACTTTCTCCCCCGACACCATCCAGCAGCTCGCGCGCGAGCTGCACGAGAGCGAGCGCAGCCGACGGCAGGTGGAGCATTTCTCGAAGCGCCATCCCGGCATGACCATCGCCGACGGGTACGCGATCTCGCGCGCGTGGGTCGCGATGAAGATCGCCGAGGGCCGGCAGGTGCGCGGGCACAAGATCGGCCTGACTTCGCGCGCGATGCAGCAGTCCAGCCAGATCGACGAGCCGGACTACGGCACGCTGCTGGACGACATGTTCTTCGCGCCGGGCGACTTGCCGACCGAGCGCTTCATCGCGCCGCGGGTGGAGGTGGAACTGGCCTTCATCCTCAAGCGCAGGCTGCAGGGCCCGCAGGTGAGCGTCGAGGACGTGCTGGAAGCCACCGACTACGTGCAGCCGGCCATCGAGATCATCGACGCGCGCATCGAACAGTTCGACCGCCACACCAAGGCCATGCGCAAGGTGTACGACACGATCAGCGACAACGCGGCGAACGCCGGCATCGTGCTCGGCGGCCGCAAGGTGCGCCCGAACGAGGTGGACCTGCCCTGGGTGGGCGCCGTGCTGCGCCAGAACGGCGTGGTCGAGGAGACCGGGCTCGCTGCGGGCGTGCAGGGACACCCCGCCATCGGCATCGCCTGGCTCGCGCAGAAACTCGCTCCCTGGGGCGAATCCCTGGAAGCCGGCGAGGTCGTGCTCGCCGGTTCCTTCACCCGGCCCGTGGCCGCCAAGCGCGGCGACGTCTTCGATGCCGATTACGGGCCGCTCGGCCGCTTCACCTTCCGCTTCGCCTGAGGAGACTCCATGCAGACACCGATCAACCCCTTCAAGAAGGCCATGGCCGAGAAGCGCACGCAGTACGGCCTGTGGGTCAGCCTGCTGGGCCCGCTCAACACCGAAATCTGCGCCGCCGCCGGCTTCGACTGGCTGCTGCTGGACGCGGAGCACACGCCCAACGACCTGATGAACCTGCTGCAGCAGTCGCAGATCATCGCGGGCTACCCCGGCGTGCACGCGATCGCCCGCGTGCCCATGGGCCACGGCTTCGTCGGCCAGGCGCTGCTCAAGCAATACCTCGACCTCGGCATCCAGACCGTGCTGGTGCCCATGGTGGACACGCCGGAGCAGGCGCGCGAACTGGTGCGCTGCATGCGCTATCCGCCCGCAGGCATCCGCGGCATGGCCGCGACGCGCGCCTCCGGCTGGGGCCGCAACGCCAACTACGCGAAGGAAGCGAACCGCGAGATCTGCCTGCTGGTGCAGGCCGAAACGCGCGAAGGCATCCGCAACCTCGATGCGATCGCCGCCGTCGACGGGGTGGACGGCGTGTTCATCGGCCCCTCGGACCTGTCGGCCGCCTACGGGCATGTGGGCGATCCGTGGCATCCGGAGATGCAGGAGATCATCGCCGACGCGTTCCGCCGCATCCATGCGGCGGGCAAGGCGGTGGGCATCCTCACGCTGGACGAAAAGCTGGCGCGCCAGCACGTGGAGATGGGCGCGAACTTCATCGCCGTCGGCACCGACAGCAGCCTGATGGTCAAGGCCACCAGCGGCCTGGCTGCGGCCTTCAAGGGCGCGCCGGCCGTGGCCGCCAAGCCCCAGAACTACTAGGAGCACTCCATGAACGCCGTACTGCAACCCCGTGCGCCGGACATGCACCCCGACGAGTGGGCCGCTCGCGTCCAGCTCGCCGCCGCCTACCGCATCTTCGACATGCTCGGCTGGACCGAGATGATCTACAACCACATCACCGTGCGGCTGCCCGACAGCGTCACGCACGGCGAGAAGCAGTTCCTGATCAATCCCTTCGGGCTGCACTACTCGGAGGTCACGGCCAGCAACCTGCTGAAGATCGACGTGCAGGGCAACAAGCTGGATGCGCACAACCCCTGGCCTGTGAACCCCGCCGGCTTCACCATTCACGCGGCGATCCACGACAGGATTCCCGGCGCGCACTGCGTGATGCACACGCACACCACCAACGGCGTCGCCGTCGCCTGTACGCAGGGCGGCCTGGCCCAGAACAACTTCTATTCGGCGCAGCTGCACGACATGGTGGCCTACCATGACTTCGAGGGCATCACCATCCACGCCGACGAGGCGCCGCGCCTGCTCGCGAGCCTGGGCAACAAGCCGCTGATGATCCTGCGCAACCACGGCCTGCTGGCGGCCGGTCCGACGGTGCCGCTGACCTTCGTGCGCCTGTGGACCCTGCAGCGCGCCTGCGACATCCAGATCGCGCAGGCCGCCCTCGGTCCGGCCATCAAGCTGACCGAAGCCGTCGCGAAGCGGACCACCGAGGACTCGTTCCAGTACGATCAGCGCTTCGGCGCCGGCCAGGACGTGTTCGATGCGATGACGCGGCTCATGGAGCAGCGCAGCGGGACGCACTACAAGTCATGAGGGTCTGCATCTACGGCGCCGGCGCCATCGGGGGCTGGATCGGCGTGAAGCTCGCGCGAGCTGATTGCGAGGTGAGCGTGGTCGCCCGCGGCGCGACGCTCGCGTCTTTGCAGCAGCACGGACTGCGCCTGCAGGAAGGCAGCGAGACGCTCGCCGCGAGCGTCAAGGCGAGCGCGGCTCCGGCGGAGCTCGGCGTCCAGGATCTCGTGGTCGTCGCGGTGAAGGCGCCGGCGATGGCGGAGGTGGCCAAGGCGATCCGGCCGCTGCTCGGTCCGGACACGATGGTGCTGACGGCCATGAACGGCGTGCCGTGGTGGTTCTTCCAGGGCTTTGGCGGCAACTACCAGGGCACGCGCCTGAAAGCGGTGGACCCGGACGGTGCGATCGCCGAGGCCGTGCCGGCGAAGCACATCATCGGCTGCGTCGTGCACGCGAGCTGCGCGCTGAAGGAGCCGGGCTTCGTGCAGCACCACTTCGGCAACAAGCTGATCATCGGCGAACCCTCCGGGGCGAAGTCGCAGCGCGTGCTGCAACTCGCCTCGCTGCTGGAGCGGGCGGGCTTCGAGGCGGTCGTCTCCGAGCAGGTCCAGAAGGACGCCTGGTACAAGTTGTGGGGCAACATGACCGTCAACCCCGTGAGCGCGATGACGGGCGCCACGACGGACCTGATCCTCAACGACGACCTGGTGCGCGCCTTCATCTCCTCGGTGATGCTGGAAGCCCGCGAGATCGGTGCGCGCGTCGGCATTCCGATCGAGCAGAAGCCGGAGGACCGCCACCAGATCACGCGCAAGCTGGGCGCCTTCAAGACCTCCATGCTGCAGGACGTGGAAGCGGGCAAGCCGGTCGAGATCGACGCGCTGGTCACGGTGGTGCGGGAGATGGGCGAAATGACCGGCGTGCCCACGCCCTTCACCGACGCCTTGCTCGGACTGTCGCGCCTGCACGCCCGCGTGCACGGCCTGTACTGAGATGGCGGCGATCCCCGCCCCGGCGCGCGCCCTCAGCGGCGCCGCCTTCGGCACGCTGCTGCTGATCGCGCTCATGATGGGCGCGAACCACGTCGCCGCCCGCATCGCCTTCAACAACGGCGTGGACGTGGCAACGGCCGTCGTGTTCCGCAGCACGATCACGACCTTCGTGGTGGTCGCGCTGCTCGCCTCGCAGGGTGTGCGCGTGCGCTTCAGCGCGCGACACAGGAAGATGCTGCCGGCCATCGGCCTGCTGGTCGGCGTGCAAAGCCTGTGCCTCTACTCCGCCGTGGCGCGCCTGCCGGTGGCGCTGGCCCTGCTCGCCTTCAACACCTACCCGATCTGGACGGCTTTCTGGTCCGCCGTCGTGTACCGCAAGCACGCCGAGAAGGCCACCCTGGTCGCGATGCCCGTGATCCTGGTCGGCCTGGCGCTGGCACTCGACGTCTTCGGCGCCGCGTCCGGCCTCGGCGCCTCGGGCCAGTGGGCGCAGATCGGAGCGGGCGTGGCCTTCGCCCTCGCCGCTGCTGCCACCTTCGGACTGGCCTTGGTGCTCACGCAGCACGAGGCTGGCGACGTGGACGGCCGCGTGCGCACCGCCAGCACCATGGCCATCGCCGCGCTGGTCGCCCTGACCACGGTCACGCTGCAAGGCGGCTTCCACCTGCCCACCGCGCCCGCGGGTTGGGGGGGCCTCGCGGCGCTCACCTTCCTGTACGGCACCGCGTTCACCATCATGTTCACCGTGCTGCCGCGGCTGGGCGTCGTGGGCAACTCCGCCATCATGAACGTGGAGCCGGTGTTCGCGCTGGTGCTGGCCTGGCTGATCCTCGGCCAGTCCATCGCTCCCATCCAGGTCGCCGGCGCGCTGCTGGTGGTCGGAACCGTGATGGCGCTGGGGCTGCGGAAGAAGTGAGGGTCGCGGCCTTCGCGTCCTCGTAGGGTGGGGTGACGCAGTCTTCGCAGGCTGGGGGTGACGCAGGAACCCCAGCGGTGCGCGCGACGCTGGGGTTCGCTGTCGCTCACCACCAGCCTACGCATGCAGCCCGTACCTAGTCGACGACCACCGGCACCCGCTGCGCGAGCGCGCACATCAGCTCGTAGCCGAGCGTGCCCGCGCTGGCCGCCACTTCGTCGATGGACAGCACCGCGCCGTTGGCGGCCCGGCCCCACATCGTGACCTCGCTGCCGAAGCCCGCGTGCGGCACGGGCGTGAGGTCGACCGCGATCATGTCCATGCTGACGCGGCCGACCAGCCGGGTGCGCACGCCGTCCACCAGCACCGGGGTGCCGGTGGAGCAGTGGCGCGGATAGCCATCCGCATAACCGCACGCCACGACGCCGATGCGCAGCGGCGCATCGGCCGTGAAGCTGGAGCCGTAGCCGACCGTGTCGCCGGGCAGGAGCTGCTGCACCGCCAGCACGCGCGTGGCCAGCGTCATGGTGGGCTGCAGCCCCCAGTGCGCGATGTCGTGCCCGGGGTAATCGGGCGCGCTGCCGTAAACCGCGATGCCGGGGCGGATCCAGTCGCTGCGCACGGCCGGCTCGTCGGAATGGCGCAACGCCGCGGCGCTGTTGGCCAGCGAGCGTTCGCCGCTCAGGTCGCGCGTCGTCTCCACGAAGACGCGCAGCTGGTGGAGGATCCCGCGCGGGCCGTCCGCATCGCTGAAGTGCGTCATCAGCGAGATCTCCTCCACCTGCGGGAGCGCATCCAGCCGCGCCCAGGCCGCGCGATAGCGCTGGGGCGCGAAGCCGAGCCGGTTCATGCCGGAGTTCATCTTGAGGAACACGCGGTGCGGCACCTGCGTCTTGTGGGCGGCCAGCCACTCGATCTGCTCGTCGCAGTGCACGACGTGCCACAGGCCCAGGCGCGAGCACAGCTCCAGGTCGCGCGCCTCGAAGGCGCCTTCCAGCAGCAGGATGGGGCCGCGCCAGCCGAGTGCGCGCACGCGCTCGGCTTCCTGCAGGTCCAGCAGGGCGAAGCCGTCCGCCGCGCGCAGGGCGTCGTAGACGCGCTCGATGCCGTGGCCGTAGGCGTTGGCCTTGACCACCGCCCAGACTTTCGCATCGGGCGCGGCGGACCGCATGCGCGCCAGGTTGTGGCGCAGCGCTTCGGCATGGATGGTGGCAAGGATGGGACGCGGCATGACGGGCTCCGGGCCGTCATTCTGTCATTACCCACCGTGATATAACCCCGTGTCGCTTGGAGACAGCAGAGCAATGAAGGGCCCGCATGCCGGGCCCCGCCCCAATTCGCACGGATGAAGCGCGGTTTCTACACCATCATGGCGGCGCAGTTCTTCTCGTCGCTCGCGGACAACGCGCTGTTCATCGCCGCGGTCGAACTGCTCAAGACCTCCCATGCCCCCACCTGGCAGGCTGCGGCATTGGTGCCGATGTTCGCCCTGTTCTATGTCGTGCTCGCGCCCTTCGTGGGCGCCTTTGCCGACGCGCGCCCGAAGGGGCAGGTCATGTTCTTCAGCAACGCGATCAAGGTGGTCGGCTGCCTGCTGATGCTGTTCGGCATGCACCCGCTGTTCGCGTTCGCGATCGTGGGCTTGGGCGCCGCCGCGTATTCGCCGGCGAAGTACGGCATCCTGACCGAGTTGCTGCCGCCGTCGCAGCTGGTGAAGGCCAACGGCTGGATCGAGGGCCTCACCATCGCCTCCATCATCCTCGGCATCCTGATGGGCGGCCAGCTGGTCGGGCGCGCGCTGTCCTCCCGCCTGCTGTCGTTCGACCTGCCGGTCATCGACACCGGCATCGAGACGCCGACGGAGGCGGCGATCGCGGTGCTGATCGCCGTGTACTGCATCGCCGCCTGGTTCAACACGCGCATCCCGCACACGGGCGTGGAGATGCGGCCGATCCCGCGCAACGCGCTGGAGCTGGTGCCGGACTTCTGGAGCTGCAACGGCCGCCTGTGGCATGACCGGCTGGGCCAGATCTCGCTGGCGACCACCACGCTGTTCTGGGGCGTGAGCGGCAACCTGCGCTACATCATCCTCGCCTGGAGCGCGGCGGCGCTGGGCTACAGCACCACGCAGGCGTCCTCGCTCAGCGGCGTGGTGGCCATCGGCACGGCGGCCGGCGCGATCGCGGCGTCGATGCGCGTGCGGCTGGACCGGGCGACCAGCGTGATGCCCCTGGGCATCGCCATGGGCGTTCTCGTGGTCGCGATGAACTTCATCCACAACGCCTGGATCGCAGCACCGTTCCTGATCCTGCTCGGCGGCCTCGGCGGTTACCTGGTGGTGCCCATGAACGCCCTGCTGCAGCACCGCGGGCACAACCTGATGGGCGCAGGCCGCTCCATCGCCGTGCAGAACTTCAACGAGCAGGCCTGCATCCTCGGCCTCGGCGCCTTCTACAGCCTGTCGGCCGGCATGGGCCTCACCGCCTTTGGCGCCATCACCGCCTTCGGCTTGGTGGTCGCCGGCGTGATGTGGCTGATCAAGCGGTGGCACAGCCGCAACTGCGTGCTCCACAAGGACGAAGTGGACCACCTGCTGGAGATCGCGCGGCACGATAACGTGCATGGCTGATGTCCGCGGCAGCGGCAGGCTGGCGCCGGTGGCGGCGCTGGTGCTCAACGCCTTCGTCTGGGGCTGTTCCTGGTGGCCGTTCCGCGCGCTGCAGGACCAGGGCCTGCACGCGCTCTGGTCCACCGCGCTGATCTACCTGGTGGCCTTCACCGGCTTCGTGGTGCTGCAGCCGGCCGCCTTGCCCGAGTTGCTGCGCACGCCCGGCTTGTGGCTGCTCGCGCTGGCCGCGGGCATGACCAACGTCGGCTTCAACTGGGCGGTCAGCATCGGCGACGTCGTGCGGGTGGTCCTGTTGTTCTACCTGATGCCGGCATGGGCCGTGCTGCTCGCCTGGGCGATCCTGGGCGAACGCCCGTCCGCCGCCGGCATGGGCCGGCTGCTGCTCGCGCTGGCGGGCGTGGCCACCGTGCTCGACACCTCCGGCACCGGCCTGCCCTGGCCGCGCGCGCTGCCCGAGTGGCTGGCGCTGGGCGGCGGCTTCAGCTTCGCGCTCACGAACGTGCTGCTGCGCCGCCTGAACTTCGTGACGGCGGGTTCGCGCGTGCTGGCGATGTTCGGAGGCGGCATGGTGCTGGCCGGCAGCGTGGCCTACGCGGGCGTACTGCGGGGCACGATCGCCATGATGCCGATGCTGAGCGGAACCGGCTGGTTGCTGGCGCTGCTGCTGGCCGCGGGCTTTCTTGCAGCCAATCTGGCCTTGCAGTTCGGCGCGTCGCGCCTGCCTTCGCACACCACGGCGCTGGTGATGCTGTCCGAGGTGGTGTTCGCCAGCCTGTCGTCCGTGGCGCTGGGCGCCGCGGACCTCACGCCCCGCACGCTGGCCGGCGGCGCGCTGATCCTCGCGGCCGCCGCCTGGTCGGCATGGCCTCGCGCCCGCGAGCGCGGCGGCGCACAATAGGCCGCATGGCCACTGTCTACGACTTCGAGGCACAGCAGATCGGCGGCGCCCTGGTGCCGCTGGCGCAGTTCCGCGGCAAGCCCCTGCTGATCGTCAACACCGCGAGCGCCTGCGGCTTCACGCCCCAGTTCGCGGGGCTCGAGGAGCTGCACCGGCGCTACGCCGCGCAGGGACTGGTGGTCCTCGGCTTTCCCTGCAACCAGTTCGGCCACCAGGATCCCGGCAGCAACGAGGAGATCGCGAGCTTCTGCCAGGTGAACTACGGCGTGAGCTTCCCCATGATGCAGAAGGTCGACGTCAACGGCGGCGAGGCGCATCCGCTGTATCGCTGGCTCACGGCCGAAGCACCTGGCCTGCTCGGGTCGAAGGCGATCAAGTGGAACTTCACCAAGTTCCTGGTCGGCAAGGACGGCCGCGTCCTCAAGCGCTACGCACCGCAGGACGCGCCGCAGAAGCTGGCCAGGGACATCGAGGCCGCGCTCGCCGCCTGAGCGCACCAGCGGGAATCAGGCCGGCGCCAGCGCCGCGTCCAGCACTTCGATCCAGTGGCGCACGGGCAGTTGGGTGCCGCCTTGCAGGTGCTGGATGCAGCCGATGTTGGCCGAGAGGATCGCCTGCGGCTCCAGCACGTCCAGGTGCCCCAGCTTGCGATCGCGCAGCGTGTGCGCGATGTCCGGATGCAGCACGGAGTAGGTGCCCGCGGAGCCGCAGCACAGGTGCGATTCGTTGATCGCCACGCGCACGGTGAAACCGAGCGCCGCCAGGCCCTGCTCCACGCCGCCGCGCAGCTTCTGCCCGTGCTGCAGCGTGCAAGGCGCGTGGTAGGCGAACACGCCCGCCTGCGGCCGCACCTTGTCCTTCAGCACCGGCACGAGGTCCGGCAGCAGCTCGCTCAGGTCGCGCGTGAGCGCGGAGATGCGCGCGGCCTTGGCGGCATACGCGGGATCGTGCTGCAGGTGGTGCCCGTACTCGCGCACGGTGACGCCGCAGCCGGAGGCGTTCATCACGATCGCCTCGACCTCGCCGCGCTCCACGAAGGGCCACCAGGCGTCGATGTTGCGGCGCATCTGCGCGCGCCCGCCGTCCTGGTCGTTCAGGTGGAACTTGAGCGCGCCGCAGCAGCCCGCTTCGGCAGCGACCACCGTCTGGATGCCGGCGGCATCGAGCACGCGCGCCGTAGCGGTGTTGATGTTGGGCATCATGGCCGGCTGCACGCAGCCGGCCAGCATCAGCACCTTGCGCGCGTGCGTCGCGCTCGGCCGGCGGCCCGCCTCCTGCCTGGGTGGCACCTTCTCGCGCAGCCGCGCGGGCAGCAGGCCGCGCACGGCCTGGCCGAGCCGCATCGCCGGCTTGAACAGCGGCGAGCTGAGGCCGTCGCCCAGCGCCATGCGCAGCGCGCGTGAGGGCACGCCGCGCGGCACCTTGCGATCCACGATGGCGCGGCCGATGTCCACCAGCCGGCCGTAGTCCACGCCGCTCGGGCAGGTGCTCTCGCAATTGCGGCAGGTGAGGCAGCGGTCCAGGTGCAGCTGCGTCTTGCGCGTGGGCTGCTCGCCTTCGAGCACCTGCTTCATCAGGTAGATGCGGCCGCGCGGACCATCGAGCTCGTCGCCCAGCACCTGGTAGGTGGGGCAGGTCGCGGTGCAGAACCCGCAATGCACGCACTTGCGCAGGATGGCTTCCGCCTCCTCGCCTTCGGGCGTGCCCTGGAATTCGGGGGAGAGATGGGTCTGCATCAGAAGTGCGGGTAGAGGCGGCCGCGGTTGAAGACGGCCGCGGGATCGAATTGCTGCTTCAGTCGTTCGTGGATGGCGGCGAGCGCCGGCGCCAGCGGCGTCATGCGGCCGCTCGCATCGGTGCGCGCCGTGCGGAACAAGGTGGCGTGTCCGCCCGCACGCAGCGCGGTCTCGCGAATGCGGCCCGCGTCGGCGGCAGCCGCGTGCACCCAGCGCTGGGCGCCATGCCATTCGACCAGCGGCACGGCCGGCAGTTCCAGCACCGGGGCGGTCTGCGGAACGGACAGGCGCCAGAGATCCTGGCCGGCCGCGGCGGTGAACCAGGGCAGGCGCTGTTCGCGCAGCCGGTCCCATTCGGGCGCCGCACCGGCGTTGTCCAGGCGCTCGCCACCGAGGCTGCGGCACGCGGCATCGACGGCCGCGCGCGCGCCGCGCAGGCGCAGGTACAGCGTGCCCTGGCCCTCTTCCTCCAGCCAGCAGCTGGCGTTCAGGGGCAAGGGCTGGCCGCCCCAGGTGTTGAGGCGCGCGAGTGCTTCCTCCTGCGGCAGGCGCAGGCGCAGCGTGGCCTCGGCGGGCGCGACCGGCAGCACCTTCAGGCTCACCTCCGTGATGAGCCCCAGCGTGCCCATCGCGCCGACCATGAGGCGCGACACGTCGTAGCCCGCCACGTTCTTCATCACCTGGCCACCGAAGACGAGCGCTTCGCCGCGGCCGTTCACCAGCTGCAGGCCCAGCACGTAGTCGCGCACGCTGCCCACGCTCGCACGCGCGGGGCCGGAGAGGCCGCTGGCGACCATGCCGCCCACGGTGGCGCCGGCGCCGAAGTGCGGCGGCTCGAACGGCAGGCACTGCCCGCGTTCGGCCAGCGCGGCTTCGAGTGCGGCGAGCGAGGTTCCCGCGCGGACCGTGACCACCAGCTCGCTCGGCTCGTAGCTCACGATGCCGTCGAGGTCCTGCGTCGAAAGCAGTTCGCCTTCCAGCCGCTCGCCGTAGAAGTCCTTGGTGCCGCCGCCCCGGATGCGCAGGGGCGTGCCTGCTGCCGAGGCGGCGCGGATGCGGTCCGCGAGCGATGAGAGGGCGTCCATGGTCGCGCATGTTACGGCCACGCGGGCCCCCACCCGCCCGGGCCACTGGAAATCACGCTCTCAGTCGATGAAGAAATTGGTGGGAAGGCCGGCGACGTCCACGCGCGCGGACAGCACGCAGCCGGAGTGCGGATACGCGGCGAGTTCTTCGGCCGGCCGCCCCTCGCGCGCCGTGGTGAGGTACAAGGTGCGCCCGTCCGGGCCGCCGAAGCAGGGCATGGTGGGACAGCGTGCCGGCAGCTCGAATTCCGCGGCGATGGCGCCATCGGGCGCGAGGCGCAGCAGCCGCCCGCCTTCGTACATCGCCACCCAGTAGTGGCCTTCGACATCCACGGCGGCGCCGTCGGGCCGGCCGCCATAGCCTGGCTGGCCCGGGCTCCAGCCCGGAGGCTTGCCGGGGAACTGGCGGAAGATGCGGTGCCTGCGCATGGCGTTGCCCTGCGGCTCCCAGTCCCATGCCTGGATCAAGGCGCGTGCGGTGTCGGTCCAGTACACGGTGTGCCGGTCCGGCGACCAGGCCAGGCCGTTGGCGTTGGTGGCGTTGGTCGCCTTGAGTTGCACCAGCGGCTTGCCCCGCTCCGGGTTGTCGGGTCGGCAGTCGAGCGAATACAGATCGGCCTTCCTCGCGTCCTTGGGCTCGTAGTAGGTGCCGGCCCAGAAGCGGCCCAGCGGATCGGCCTTGCCATCGTTGAAGCGTGTGGTCGCGCCGTGCTGGAAGCGCACGATGGGCGCGAGCGGGCCGCGCCAGCTGCGAGCGCGGTAGATGCCGTCGCGCAGGGCGAGCACCAGGCCTCCCCTCGCCGCCGGCGCGATGCAGCCGGGCGACTGCGGCAGGGGCCACGTGTCCTGGGCGCCGCTCGCCGGATGCCACCGGCGCACGCGCTGGCCTGGGATGTCGACCCAGTACAGCGTCTGCTCGCCCGGATGCCAGAACGGGGATTCGCCCAGCGCATCCGGTTCGGCGACGGCGAGCTCCCACTTCATGCGGCGGGCTCCGGGGCGATCCGCACCTGCGCGACCAGCGACGCACCGGGTGGCAGCAAGGCCAGGCCCAGGTCCTGCGCGGGCGCGCCACTCGCATAGCAATGGACGGCGTTCGGCACGTGGCTCGCAGGAATGAGCACGAGGTGCTGCGGCTCGCTCGCGACCACCAGGTGCGTGAGCCCCGTGTGCAGGCGCACACGCAGCAGCGCGTCGTCCACGGTCACGCCGCCGTCCCAACCGTCGTAGCTGCGGTCCGCTCCGACGGCGGCGACCGCGGTCTGCAGTCCGGAGACGCCGGTGCGCCGCACAGGCAGCCGGTCGGCATCCATGTCCCAGCGCCCGCTGGCGCGCAAGGCGAGGCGGGCGCCGGGGCGCTGGTCGAACAGCAGCCGCCACCCCAGTCCCAGGGGAGCGGGTCGACCGGACTGGTTGGTGACCGCCAGCGTCATCTCCAGCGCGTCGGGCGCGAGCCGCAGCGTCTGCGAGCAGTCGAAGGCGAACGGCCAGCTGGCGTCGGCGCGGTGTTCGAAGGCGAGCATCGCGGTCGAGGCATCCGACTCCAGGACCTCCCACGGTCGCTGCCAGCCGAGCCCGTGGATCGCCGCTGGCGCATCGCCCGGGTGATGCACTTGCGGCTGCAAGGTGCCCTCCCAGACGACGGCCGCCTGTCCCACGCGATTGGAGAACGGCACCAGGGGATGGCACGCGGCCTCGCGCGCCGAGCCCAGCCGGGCGCCGGGCGTCGAGGCCAGCACGGGCACGTCGCGCCACCACAAGCCCGCGAGCGCTCCACCCCGTTCGGGAACGAGTTCGCAGCGCAGCGCTCCCGCGCGCAGTTCGATCATGGACGGGTCTCCTCGGCCTGTGCGCCCATTGTGCATGGGTCGGGCACGGGCCGGGTACCGGCGGTGGACGCGCTGCCCGGTGCTCGTCCGGGCCCCCTGCATGACCGGTTGCGCTACCGGCACGTCGCGGCGAGGAAAAAAAAGGCCCGCCGAGGCGGGCCAACATCCAAAGGAGATCTTGCTTGTCCGGCGGCGCGCGGCGTGCCTGGCGCGCGCGCCGCTCGCCGAGGCTCAGCGGTTGTACGCGGTCTCGCCGTGGCTGCTGATGTCCAGGCCTTCGCGCTCTTCTTCTTCCGTCACGCGCAGGCCGATCAGCAGGTCGACGATCTTGTAGGCGATGAAGGCGACCACGCCGGACCACACCACCGTGGTCAGCACGCCCTGGAACTGGATCCAGACCTGGCTGGCGATCGAGTAGTCGGGGCTCGTCTTGTTGGCCACGTAGTCGTAGATGCCGACGCCGCCGAGCGAGGGCGATGCGAAGACGCCGGTCAGCAGCGCGCCCAGGATGCCGCCCACGCCGTGCACGCCGAACACGTCCAGCGCGTCGTCCGCGCCCAGCAGGCGCTTGAGGCCGTTGACGCCCCACAGGCAGACCAGCCCGGCCAGCAGGCCGATGACGATCGAACCCATCACGCCGACGAAGCCGCACGCCGGAGTGATCGCGACCAGGCCGGCGACGGCGCCCGAAGCGGCGCCCAGCATGGAGGCCTTGCCTTTGGACAGCGCCTCGCCGCTGATCCAGGCGAGCGTGGCGGCAGCGGTGGCCATCATCGTGTTGGCGAACGCGAGTGCGGCGCCGCCGTTGGCTTCCAGGTTGGAGCCGGCGTTGAAGCCGAACCAGCCCACCCACAGCAGGGCAGCGCCGACCATCGTGAGCGTCAGGCTGTGCGGCGCGAGCGATTCCTTGCCGAAGCCGATGCGCTTGCCCACCAGGTACGCGCCCACCAGGCCGGCGACACCGGCGTTGATGTGCACCACGGTGCCGCCCGCGAAGTCGAGCGCGCCCTTGGCCCACAGCCAGCCGCCGGCGGCGGTGACGGTCTCGAGCGACTTGGCATCGGTGATCGCATCCGGGCCGTCCCAGTACCACACCATGTGCGCGATCGGCAGGTAGGAGAACGTGAACCAGATCGCGCAGAACAGCAGCACGGCGGAGAACTTGATGCGCTCCGCGAAGGCGCCCACGATCAGCGTGCAGGTGATCGCGGCGAAGGTCGCCTGGAACGCCATGTACGTCAGTTCGGGGATCACCACGCCCTTGCTGAAGGTCGCCGCCGTGGAGTCAGCCGTGATCCCCGAGAGGAAGATCTTGCTGAAGCCGCCGAAGAACGGATTGCCTCCCGTGAACGCGACGCTGTAGCCGTAGATGGCCCACAGGATGTAGATCATGCAGGTGACGACGAACACCTGCATCAGCACCGACAGCATGTTCTTGCTGCGGACCAGGCCGCCGTAGAACAGCGCCAGGCCGGGCACCGTCATCATCAGCACCAGCAGCGTCGAGACGGTCATCCAGGCGGTGTCGCCCTTGTTGGGGACCGGCGCAGGCGCGGCGGAAGCAGGAGCCGCCGCCGCAGTGGCGGCCACCGGCGCCGCGGTCGCAGCGGCAGCGGGGGCAGCGGGGGCAGCAGTTGCAGGCGCCGCGGGCGCCGCTTGGGTTGTGGTGGTCGTGGCTGCCGGCGCGGCGGGCGCCTGGGCGACAGCGGCGGCGCTGCCGATCAGGAGTCCCAGGCCGACGGCGAGGGAAGCGAGAAATGTCCTCATGTCTTGGCTCTCTTGATTGAAGTGAAATGCTTAGAGCGCTTCCTTGCCGGTCTCGCCGGTGCGGATGCGGACGACTTGCTCCAGGTCGTACACGAAGATCTTCCCGTCGCCGATCTTGCCGGTGCGCGCCGCGGCCTCGACGGCCTCGATCACGCGCTCTACCAGGTCGTCGGACACCGCCGCCTCGATCTTCACCTTCGGCAGGAAGTCCACGACGTATTCGGCGCCGCGGTACAGCTCGGTATGGCCCTTCTGCCGGCCGAAGCCTTTCACCTCGGTCACGGTGATGCCCTGCACGCCGATGCCCGAGAGGGCCTCGCGCACTTCGTCGAGCTTGAAGGGTTTGATGATGGCGGTGACGAGTTTCATGCTTGCTCCTTGGGGCGGCTCAGAACGAGTACTTCACGCCCAGCACCGCGGTGGCCTTGCCCAGGTTCTTGCCGGCCCCGACGTAGTTGCTGGTGTTGGTGTCGACGTAGGCGAGCGAGGCGCTGAAGCCGTTGCCGAAGTCCTTGCCCAGGCCCAGCGACCAGTCGGTGTAGGAGGACGAGGAGTTGTTCTCCACGTTCTGGCGGCCGATGTGCGGGTTGAAGGTCAGGCCCCACCACGGCAGCTCGAACGCTGCGCTCAGGTCCACGTAGTAGCTGTTCTTGCTGTCGGCGAAACCGAACAGGTTGGTCACCGCATGCGAGTACTTGAGCGTTGCGGGACCCCAGGTGCCGGCCACGTAGATCTCGGTGGTGAACGGGCTGGGGGAGATGTCCGCGTTGGGATAGAGGTAGCGCAGCACGCCGACGTCGAAGCCGATCGGGCCGCCGGTGAACTTGTAGCCGCCGTAGATGTCGACCTCGGCGTCCGAACTGCCGCCGGCGTCCTTGACCCACTGGATGGTGGAGGCCCAGGTGCCGACATAGAAGCCGGTCTTGTGCGCGAAGTCGATGCCGCCCTGCAGGGCCGGCCGCCCGCGGCTCTGGGAGATCCCGCGGTAGCGATAGTCCGTGACCGCGCCGATGTTGTAGGCCAGCGTGTAGTCCGGCTCGGGCGCCTTCGGGGCTTCGGCCTGCGCCATCGCGACGCCCGATGCCGCAAGGCTGGACAGCAGAACGACGAGTTTCAGTTTCTTCACGAGATGCTCCGTGCGTTTGTTGGAAAAGGAGGCTGCCGGCTTGATTAGCAGGAGCCGTGCCATCCCTCATCCGGAGGGGAGCGGCCGTCCTCCACCCTCGCCGGCGTGCGTTGTGGAGGCCAGCGCCTGGTGCAGCGGCCGCGATCTGCACCAGCCGGGTGCGAACTTCCTCATTCGTTCCGCACCAGGGTCATTCATGCACTGGAACCGGGAGGACGCGATCCATGAGCCTTTGTTTGGTGCAAAGCCGCGCCTTGCTCGGTCTCGATGCGCCGGCGGTGACCGTCGAGGTGCACCTGGCGAACGGCTTGCCCAACTTCATGCTGGTCGGGCTCGCGGACACGGAAGTGAAGGAGGCGCGGGAGCGCGTGCGCTCGGCCTTGCTGAACGCGGGCCTGGACTTCCCCCATAACAAGAGGATCACCGTGAACCTGGCGCCGGCGGACCTGCCCAAGGACGGCGGCCGCTTCGACCTGCCAATCGCGCTGGGCATCCTGGCGGCCAGCGGCCAGATCGACGCGGCGCGGCTGGCCGGCCACGAGTTCGCGGGCGAACTGTCGCTGTCCGGCGAACTGCGGCCGGTGCGCGGCGCACTGGCCGTCGCCCTGGCGCTGCATGCGAGCGATGCGCAAGCGCAGCTCGTGCTGCCGCCTGGCAGCGCGGAAGAAGCGGCGCTGGTGCCCGGTGCGCGCGTGCTGCGGGCGCGGCACCTGCTCGCCGTCGTGCGGCACTTCCAGCCGCCCAGCGACGACGCAGCGGATGGCGAGGGCTGCGAGCCCGTGGTCGCCGCCACGCCGCCCGCTGCCACCAGCCAGCATCCGGACCTCGCCGACGTCAAGGGACAGGCCGCGGCGCGGCGCGCGCTCGAAATTGCCGCGGCCGGCGGCCACAGCCTGCTGCTCATCGGGCCGCCGGGTGCCGGCAAGTCGATGCTGGCGCAGCGGCTCGCGGGCCTGCTGCCGCCCATGAGCGTGAGCGAAGCGCTGGAGAGCGCCGCGGTGGCGAGCCTCGCGGGCCGCTTCGCCCTGGAACACTGGTCGCGCCGGCCGACCTGCGCGCCGCACCACTCCGCCAGCGCCGTGGCGCTGGTCGGTGGCGGCTCGCCGCCGCGTCCGGGCGAGATCTCGCTGGCGCACCACGGCGTGCTGTTCCTCGACGAGCTGCCCGAATTCCCGCGAAGTGCGCTCGAAGCCTTGCGCGAGCCGCTGGAAAGCGGACGCATCACCATCGCGCGGGCGGCGCGCCGCAGCGAATTCCCCGCGCGTTTCCAGCTGGTCGCCGCGATGAACCCGTGCCCGTGCGGCTGGCTCGGCTCCGCGCGCGCGTGCCGGTGCTCGCCCGACGTGGTGGCGCGCTACCAGGGACGCCTGAGCGGACCCCTGCTCGATCGCATCGACATGACAGTGGAAGTGCCCGCCATGGCGGCGGCCGAACTGCTCGACGCACCGGCGGGCGAAACGAGCGCCGCCGTGCAGGCGCGCTGTGCGGCCGCCCGCGAGCGCGCGCTGCAACGCCAGGGCAAGGCCAACCAGGCCCTGCACGGCGAGGAAATCGCCAGCCACGTCGCGCTGGCGCCGGCGGCCGGCGAGTTCCTGCGGCTGGCCGCGCAGCGCCTGGACTGGAGCGCGCGCGCCACCCATCGCACGCTCAAGGTGGCGCGCACCATCGCGGACCTCGCGGCATCAGCGTCGGTCGCGGTGGTGCACGTCGCCGAGGCGGTGCAGTACCGGCGGGCACTGCCGGGACTGCATTGAATCCGGCGGCGCCCTGGGGGCCGGCGCGACGCCCACCCCTGCGAGAATGCCGGCCATGCGAACCACGCCTGGCCTGGCATGAGCGCGCCCGCGGGCCATGACCGCCGGCTCGTGCTCTGGCTCTCGCTGGCCCAGCTGATCACCTGGGGCAGCGTCTTCTACACCTTCGCGCTGCTGCTCGCGCCGGTCGAACAGGAGCTGGGCCTCACGCGCGCGCAGTCGTCGCTCGCCTTCAGCCTGGCGCTGCTCGCCGAGGGACTGTGCGCCTACCCGGTCGGCCGCTGGATCGACCGCGGGCACGAGCGCGTGGTGATGACGGGCGGCTCATTGGTGATCGCCGCCGGACTCGCGTGGCATGCGCGAATCCATTCGGCCGCCGGCTTCCTCGCCGCCTGGGCGCTGCTCGGAGCGGGGCTGGCCGCGACGCTCTACACGCCGGTGTTCGCGGTCGTCACGCGGCGCTTCCCGCAGGACTTCCGGCGCGCCATCATCACCATGACCTTCCTCGGCGGCCTCGCGAGCAGCGTGTTCATCCCGCTGTCGGCCTGGCTGATCGCGCGCTTCGGCTGGCGCGAGGCCTTGTGGATCCTGGCCGCCGTGCACCTGCTGGTGTGCGCACCGCTGCATGCCATCTGCCTGCGCGATGCACCGGCCGCGGCGGCGCCACATTCGCACGGCGGGCACTCCCCGCGCCTGCTCCTGCGCAGTGCGCCCTTCCTCCTGATCGGCGTGTTCGTCGTCGGGATGATGGCGATCACCGCGGCCATTCCGCCGCACCTGATCAGCCTGCTGCGCGAGAGCGGCCTGTCCGAAGCCTGGGTGATCGCGATCCCGGCCTCCATCGGCGTGATGCAGGTGCTGGGACGCTTGCTGCTGTACTTCTTCGAGCACCGCTTCGACCTGCACGTGGCGAACCGGATCATCCCGGTGCTGATCCCGCTGGCGCTCGCCGCGCTGATCGCCGGCGCCGCGCATCCGGCTGCTGGCCTGCTG
The DNA here is from genome assembly GCF_016654015.1 of Ramlibacter ginsenosidimutans. Classification (GTDB taxonomy): domain Bacteria; phylum Pseudomonadota; class Gammaproteobacteria; order Burkholderiales; family Burkholderiaceae_C; genus Ramlibacter; species Ramlibacter ginsenosidimutans. The sequence goes on from NZ_JAEPWM010000001.1 coordinate 1,092,450, forward strand.
TTCGTGCTGCTCTATGGCGTAGGCAACGGCATGCTGACCATCGTGAAGGGCACGGCCATCGCGCAGTACGTGAACCGCGAACACGTCGCGTCGCTCAATGGCGCGCTGGGTGTGCCGCAAGCGGTGTCGCGCGCGCTCGCGCCGCTGCTGCTGGGTGTGCTGTGGTCCCAGCAAGCGGGGTACCGCTGGGGATTGCTGGTGCTGCTGGTCGTGGGTGTGGCGAGTGCGCTGTGCCTGGCGCTGGCACAGAAGCGCTCGCTGCTGCCGCACTGAAACCGGCTGCTGGCGGCTTCATGAAGCCGCAGCAGCCGCGGGCCGCCTCAGATGGCGGCGAGGCCCTTGCCGTGGAGCTTCACGACGGAGCCGGTCTTCCAGCCGGGCGCGGCTTCCTGCTCGAAGATGCGCGTGCTGCCGTCCTTCATTTCGACCTTGGTCACCCACACGGTCTTGGAAGTCACGTGCTTCTGCACCTCGTTGCCGGCGTAGCCGCCGGCGGCCGCACCGGCGACGGTGGCGAGCGTCTTGCCGTTGCCGCCGCCGACCTGGTGGCCGAGCAGGCCGCCGACGACCGCGCCGCCGACGATGCCGACCGCGCCGCCTTCACCCTTGCGCTTTTCCTGGTGCACGCTGGTGACGTGCCCGCAGTCTTCGCAGGCGGCGAGCTTCTTGGCGATGCCCGGCGGCAGGCCGTGCGGGTGCTGGGCGAGCGCGCCGCTGGCGGCGATGGCGAACAGGGTGGCGATGGCGAGTTTCTTCATGGCTTTTCTCCTTGCCCGCATTCAACGGCCAACCGGCACGACCGGTTCACGGCAAGCCCAGCCATTCGTGGAAAGCTTCACAAATTGGGTGCAAGCAAACGTTGCAGCTCGCGCACCTCGGCACCCCGGCGTTGCGCGAGATCCACGAGCTGGTCCTCGCCGATGCGACCGACGCTGAAGTAGCGGCTGTCCGGATGGCTCAGATAGAAGCCACTCACGCTCGCCGCCGGCGTCATGGCCATGCTCTCGGTGATGCCCATGCCGATGTCCTCGGGCTGCAGCAGCGCGAACAGGTCGCGCTTGACGCTGTGGTCGGGACACGCCGGATAACCGGGCGCGGGGCGGATGCCGCGGTACTTCTCGGCGATGAGTTCCTCGTTGGTCCACGCCTCGTCCGGCGCGTAGCCCCACAGGTCCTTGCGCACGCGCTGGTGCAGCGCTTCGGCGAGCGCCTCCGCGAGCCGGTCCGCCAGGGCCTTGAGCATGATGGCCGAATAGTCGTCGTGGTCGGCCAGGAAGTACTGCTCCTTCTTGTCCACGCCGATACCCGCCGTGACGGCGAAGGCGCCCACGTAGTCGGCCGCCACGCCCTTGGGCGCCACGAAGTCCGACAGGCAGCGGCTGGGACGCTGCACACCCTCGATGATCTCCTTCTCCGCCTGCTGGCGCAGTCCGTACCAGGTCAGCACAGTCTGCGTGCGGCTTTCGTCCGCATAGAGCTCGATGTCGTCGTCGCGGACCGTGTTCGCGGGCCAGAAGCCCATCACCGCGTTGGCGGTGATCCAGCGTCCCTCGATCAGGCGCTTGAGCATGCGCTGGCCGTCGGAGAACACGCGCACCGCCTCCGCCCCCACCACTTCATCCTTCAGGATGTCCGGGAAGCGGCCGGCCAGGTCCCAGGTCTGAAAGAACGGCCCCCAGTCGATGTAGCGCGCCAGCTCGGCAAGATCGTAGTTCTTGAACACGCGGCGGCCGATGAACTTCGGCTTGGGCGGCGTGTAGTGCGCCCAGTCCTCCGGCGTCTTGTTGGCGCGCGCCTTGGCCAGCGGCCACAGCGGCACCTGCTTGCGGTTGGCGTGCTGGTGGCGCACCTTCTCGTAGTCCGCATTGACTTCCGCGATGTAGCGCGCTGCCTGCTCCGACAGCAGGCCCGACGCCACGCTCACGCTGCGCGACGCGTCGGGCACGTAGACCACCGGCCCTTCGTAATGGGGCGCGATCTTCACGGCCGTGTGCACGCGGCTGGTGGTCGCGCCGCCGATCAGCAAGGGGATCTTCTTCACGCGGAAGTAGTCGTCCTTCTGCATCTCGCTGGCGACGTACTGCATCTCCTCCAGCGAGGGCGTGATGAGGCCGGACAGGCCGACGATGTCCGCGCCTTCGACCTTCGCCCGCGCGAGGATCTCGTGGCAGGGCACCATCACACCCATGTTCACGACTTCGAAGTTGTTGCATTGCAGGACCACCGTCACGATGTTCTTGCCGATGTCGTGCACGTCGCCCTTCACCGTGGCGATGACGATCTTGCCCTTGGCCCGCACGTCCTCGCCGGCCGCTTCCTGCTGCTTCTTCTCTTCCTCGATGTAGGGAATGAGGTGGGCCACGGCCTGCTTCATCACGCGTGCGGACTTCACCACCTGCGGCAGGAACATCTTGCCGGCGCCGAACAGGTCGCCCACGATGTTCATGCCGTCCATGAGCGGGCCCTCGATGACGTGCAGCGGGCGCCCGCCCCTGGCGAGCACCTTCTGGTACATCTCCTCGGTGTCGGCCACGATGTGGTCGGTGAGGCCGTGCACCAGCGCATGCGCCAGGCGCTGCTCCAGCGGCAGCTGGCGCCATTCGTTCTTCTTGCCTTCGTCCTTGGCCGCGCCCTTGGCCTGTTCGGCGATCTCCACCAGGCGCTCGCCGGCGTCGGGCCGGCGGTTCAGCACCACGTCCTCCACCCGTTCGCGCAGCTCCGGCTCGAGCTCGTCGTACACGCCCACCATCCCGGCGTTGACGATGCCCATGTCCATGCCGGCGCGGATCGCGTGGTACAGGAACACCGTGTGGATCGCCTCGCGCACCGGGTCGTTGCCGCGGAAGGAGAAGCTCACGTTGGAGACACCGCCGGAGACCTTCGCGCCCGGCAGGTTCGCCTTGATCCACTGCGTCGCCTCGATGAAATCGACGGCGTAATTGTTGTGCTCCTCGATGCCCGTCGCGATCGCGAAGATGTTCGGGTCGAAGATGATGTCCTCGGGCGGGAAGTCGAGTTCGTCGACGAGGATGCGGTAGGCGCGCTGGCAGATGTCGATCTTGCGCTGGTAGGTGTCGGCCTGGCCCTGCTCGTCGAAGGCCATCACCACGGCGGCCGCTCCATAGCGGCGCACGAGAGTCGCCTGCCGCTTGAACTCGGCCTCGCCTTCCTTCATCGAGATCGAGTTGACGATGCCCTTGCCCTGGATGCAGCGCAGGCCCGCCTCGATCACCTCCCACTTGGACGAGTCGATCATCACCGGCACGCGCGCGATGTCGGGCTCGCTGGCGATCAGGTTGAGGAAGCGCACCATGGCGGCCTTGCTGTCCAGCATGGCCTCGTCCATGTTGATGTCGATGACCTGGGCGCCGTTCTCGACCTGCTGCCGCGCCACCGCGAGCGCCTGCTCGAACTGGCCGGCCAGGATGAGGCGCGCGAAGGCCTTGGAGCCGGTGACATTGGTGCGTTCGCCGATGTTGACGAACAGGCTGCCGGGGCCGATGGAGACGGGCTCCAGGCCGGCCAGCTTCATGGGGGAAACGGAGGGCTGCTCCTGCATTCACTCACCTCTTGGTTGGTTCCAGGGTGAGCGCGGTTGGATCATCTCAAGCCTGACGGCGGGAAGCGGGTTGCGGGGCCAACACGCTCCCAAGGCCGCTGCAGCGCTCCTTGAGCAGGACGGATTTTAATCGTTCGCACGCGGCGCGGTGGAAAGCACCCTCGCCGCGTGGGCCCGTCGGCTCGTCAGGCCGCTTCGGGATAGAACGGCGCGCGCTGCAGGCTGCGCGTGGGCAGCGGCTCGACCTGCTGGCGGATGGCCGCGATGTGCTCCGGCGTCGTGCCGCAGCAGCCACCGACGATGTTCACCAGCCCTTCGGCAGCGAATTCGTGCAGCAGGCGCGAGGTGTCTTCCGGCGTCTCGTCGAAGCCGGTCTCGCTCATCGGGTTCGGCAGGCCGGCGTTGGGGTAGCAGCTGATGAAAGTGTCGGCCGCGACCCGGCTGAGCTCCTGGATGTAGGGGCGCATCAATGCCGCGCCGAGCGCGCAGTTCAGGCCCACGGCGAGCGGGCGCGCGTGGCGCACGCTGTACCAGAAGGCCGTGACGGTCTGGCCGCTCAGGATGCGGCCGGAGGCGTCCGTCACGGTGCCGCTGATGATCACCGGCAGCCGCTCGCCCGTCTCGGCGAAGACTTCGTCGATCGCGAACAGCGCCGCCTTGGCGTTGAGCGTGTCGAAGATGGTCTCGACCAAGAGCAGGTCCACGCCGCCCTCGATCAACGCGACGACCTGCTCGTGGTAGGCCGCGCGCAGCTGCTCGAAGTCGACGTTGCGCGCGCCGGGATCGTTCACGTCGGGGCTGATGCTGGCCGTGCGCGGCGTGGGGCCGAGCGCGCCGGCGACGAAGCGCGGCTTGTCGGGCGTGGAGAATTTGTCGGCGGCTGCGCGCGCCAGTTGCGCGGCGGCGAGGTTCATCTCGCGCGCGAGATGGGCCAGGCCGTAGTCCTCCTGCGCGATCGCGCTGGCGCCGAAGGTGTTGGTCTCGATCAGGTCCGCGCCGGCGGCGAGGTAGCCCTCGTGGATGTCACGCACCACGTCCGGCCGGGTCAGCACCAGCAGGTCGCTGTTGTTCTTCAGGTCCTTGGGGTGGTCCTTCAGCCGTTCGCCGCGGAAGTCGACCTCGGACAGCTTGAAGCGCTGGATCATGGTGCCCATCGCGCCGTCCAGGACGAGGATGCGCTGCGCGAGCAGGCCGGGCAGGGCCTGGCCCCGGGTATAGATCACAGGTTTCATGGTCGGCTGATTTTAGGAACAAAGCGTTGGACAGGTGCCGTACGGGACAATCGGCCCCTTGAGCAACGCCCTCTCCCTCCTCAAAGACGTCTTCGGCTACGACGCCTTCCGTGGCGCCCAGGCCGAGATCATCGCGCACGTCATCGCCGGCGGAGACGCGCTGGTCCTCATGCCCACCGGTGGCGGCAAGTCGCTGTGCTACCAGATCCCCGCGCTGGCCCGCCAGCAGGACGGGCACGGCACGGCCATCGTCGTGTCCCCGCTGATCGCGCTGATGCACGACCAGGTCGGCGCGCTGGAAGAAGCGGGCGTGAAGGCCGCCTTCCTCAATTCGACGCTGGACGCCGAACAGGCCGCGGACGTCGAGCGGCGTCTGTTGCGCGGCGAGCTCACGCTGCTGTACGCGGCGCCGGAGCGCGTGACGACGCCGCGCTTCCTGGGCCTGCTCGATACGCTGCACCGCGAGGGCAAGCTCAGCCTGTTCGCGATCGACGAGGCGCATTGCGTCAGCCAGTGGGGCCACGACTTCCGGCCCGAGTACCGCGCGCTGGCGCTGCTGCATGCGCGCTTTGCCGGCGTGCCGCGCGTCGCACTCACGGCGACGGCGGACGCGCTCACGCGCGAGGACATCGTGCAGCACCTGCAACTGGAGCGCGCGCGCCAGTTCGTCAGCAGCTTCGACCGGCCCAACATCCGTTATGCGATCGTCGAGAAGAAGGATCCCACGCTGCAGCTGCTGCGCTTCATCGAGCGCGAACACGCGGGCGAGGCCGGCATCGTCTACTGCCAGTCGCGCAAGCGCGTGGAGGAAATCGCGGAGCTGCTGTGCAAGCAGGGTGTCGACGCCCTGCCCTACCACGCCGGCCTCGATGCGCAGGTGCGGCAGCGCCACCAGGACCGCTTCCTGCGCGACGACGGCGTGGTGATGACGGCGACCATCGCCTTCGGCATGGGCATCGACAAGCCCGACGTGCGCTTCGTCGCGCACATCGACCTGCCCAAGAACATCGAAGGCTATTACCAGGAGACCGGCCGCGGCGGCCGCGACGGCCTGCCGGCCGATGCCTGGATGGCCTACGGCCTGGGCGACGTGGTGAACCAGCGCCGCATGATCGACGAGAGCCCCGCGCCGGAGGAATTCAAGCAGGCGCTGCGCGGCAAGCTCGATGCGCTGCTGGCGCTGGCGGAAGCGACCGACTGCCGGCGCGTGCGCCTGCTCGCGTATTTCGGCGAAGCGTCCGAGCCTTGCGGCAACTGCGACAACTGCATCAGCCCGCCTGCAGTCTGGGACGGCACGGAAGCCGCGCGCATGCTGCTGTCCACCATCTACCGCGTGCAGCAGGCCAATGGCCTGCACTTCGGTGCCGGGCACCTGATGGACATCCTGCGCGGCAAGGACACCGAGAAGGTGCGCCAGTTCGGCCACCAGCAGCTGTCCACCTTCGGCATCGGTGCGCAGTATTCCGAGCAGCAGTTGCGCGGCGTGCTGCGGCAGCTGATCGCGACCGGGGCGCTGGCCGTGGACGCCTCATCGTTCAACACGCTGCACCTCACGGCCGGCTCGCGCGCCGTGCTCAAGGGCGAGCGCCAGGTGCTGCTGCGCGAATCGGTGAGCCAGCCCGCCGGACGCACCCGGCGCGAGCGCGGCAGCAAGGCCACGCCCGCCGTGGCCGCTGCGCTGGACGGCCAGGCGCAGGAGCGCTTTGCGGCGCTGAAGGCCTGGCGCTCCGACGTCGCCAAGGCGCACAACCTGCCCGCGTACATCATCTTTCCGGACGCGACACTGGCGGCGATCGCCGCGCTGGCACCCGCCTCGCTGGCCGACCTGCGCGGCATCAGCGGCATCGGCGAGAAGAAGCTGGAGAGCTACGGGCCGCAGGTACTGGACGTGCTGCAGGCGCTGGCCTGAGAGAGGAGTCGAACAATTCCCGATCCCGTTCGAAACCGGCCCAGCCTGCGTGACGGCAGCACATGCACCGCCTCCGCGTCGGGCTCGATGGCAGGCCTACCCTGATCGCTTCGCACCAGCGGAATGCGCCTTCGGGTTGGATCGACCGCGCCGACAACGATGGGATCGCAGCCAGGACAGGACGCGCGCTACCCGGTCGTGCACGTTCACGCGCGTCGCCTCGATATCCGGCGAATGACTTTCCTGCAGCCAGTAGATCTTCGCTGCCCGATTCATCTGGCGGTGAGGAACGGATGGACCGGAGGTCCCGAGGCAGTATGCGCAGGCTGCCAAGGGACGTTCGTCGGCGAGGTACCTTCGCAGGTCTTCCCGCAGGTTCGGATTACCTGCGACCTGGACGGCATCGCCTGGATTCTCGTGGAACTCGATCCCAAGCATCCGCAGTCGCTCCCCGGTCACCGCGGCGATGGGGCATTTGTAGAACTTGCCGTAACGCAGGATGTGACAGGACCATTCACCCTTTTCCTTGCAGTCGCGATAAATGGAAGCGACGAGCTGGTCATCCTTGATGCGCTCATTGAGCAGCGTCTGGCGAAACTGTCCGATGTACGTGATTTCCAGCTGGACTCCGTATCGCTTCGCCGAGGCGGCGCAGTCCTCGTCGCTGAGCCTTCTCGTGACGCCGGGATATGCAGAAACCCGAATCTCGTCGAGGAGCTCCCACACGCCCGGCTGCATCCGATGCAGCAGGACCCCATTGGTGAACATGACGATCCGGTCTGCAACGCCAATGCGCTTTGCTTCCGCAATGATTCGGGCCAGCTCGGGGTGAAGAAGCGGCTCACCACCCACGAGGCGCAATTCGCCCGAGTGAAAAGCCTGGCCAAGGGCCTCGAAGTCCGCAATGAACGCGTCCACTGACAGGAATTCTTCCGCGAGGAGCGGGGAGGCGTGGTTGCAGCCATAGCACGACAGGTTGCAGTGCTCCGTCAAGTTCACTTCAACACTGGGGCGCCAGACTTTCGGCGGCCGGGCAGCCACCGCAGGGAATCCGTGATCCGCATGATGCGCCATCGTCAAGCTCCAGCTTCACGACTTGGAGTGCACCTGCCTGGCGACCGGCGGACCACATCAAAGCCCCACTACCGAACGGCACTCGATTTCCGCGTAGTGGCGAGACAAGTTCTAGGCGAGATCCGGGTGTACGACTGTACGAGATTGAAACAAACCCACGAAAGCTGGGCCGGCAGCGGCCTGTGGGGCGACAGACCTTTGCCGGTCAGGCCATCAGCGCGGCGGAACACCTGGCTCAACAGTTCCGTCAACGACTGTGCCATGCAGGCCCGGTCCGACGCTCAAGGGGCAAGCGCCAACAATGCGTCTCCGCCTGGCTGACGCACATCAGGTGAAGCCGATGCTGCGCGCCTCGCGCACTTCCGGCTTGATGCGGTGCTCCGCTTCCAGCTGCTCGAGGAACTCCTCGGGCGAGAGCTGCGCCGCCAGGATCTCCACCTGGCGCTTGACCGCGGCGAAGTCGCCGGGGCACAGGTGTTCCAGCTTCGCCAGTCGCGCACGCGCCTCCGCGCCCAGTTGCGCCGCCTCGCCCGCGAGCGCCTCGGTCACGAACATGCGCTCGCGCTGCGGCAGCGTCAGCGGGCGGAACCGGATCTTGAAGGCGAAGCGGCGCAAGGCCGCCTGGTCGATGCGGTCCATCAGGTTGGTCGTGCAGATGAAGATGCCGGCAAAGCGTTCCATCCCCTGCAGCATCTCGTTCACCTCGGTGACTTCGTAGGTGCGTTGCGCGCCGCGGCGGTCCTGCAGGAAGCTGTCCGCCTCGTCGAGGAGCAGCACCGCCTTTTCCGCCTCGGCCTCGCGGAACATGGCCGCCATGTTCTGCTCGGTCTCGCCGACGAACTTGCTCATGAGGTCGCTCGCCTGCTTCACCAGCAGCGGCTGGTCCAGGTTGCGGGCGATGTGTTCGGCGAGCGCCGTCTTGCCCGTGCCCGGCGGACCGTAGAAGCACAGCGTGCCGTGGCCGCGCGCCTTCAGCGCCTCCACGATGCGCGGCACCTCGAAGCGCGACTCCACGTTCAGCATCTCGAGGTCGTAGGTGGTCACGCTGGGACGCACGGCGCCATCGCTGCTGCGGGTGCCCAGCGCGCGGTCCGCGTTGCGCAGCTGCCGCTCGATCAGGTCCTCGGCCCGGGCGCCCTCCGCAGCGGCCAGGCTGGCGAAGCGCGCGGCCGTGCGGATCTGCGCGGGCGTCAGGCCCTTGCGCTCGGTGAGCTTGGCGACGAACCCGGGCGAGACGTCGACGCCTTCCAGCGTCTTGCGCACCAGCCCTTCGCGCGCGCCGGGCGGTGGCGACTTCAGCTCCAGGTGATAGGCGAAGCGGCGCCGGAATGCGGGATCGATCTGCTCGATGCGGTTGGTCACCCAGATCGTCGGCACCGGGTTCGACTCGAGGATCTGGTTGACCCAGGCCTTGCCGCTCACGCTGCCCGAGCCCGGTGCCACGACCTGCTCGGCGCGCGCCATCATCTGCGCGGCTTCGCTGGAGATGGGCGGGAACACGTCCTCGACTTCGTCGAACAGCAGCGCCGCCTGCGCGCTGCCCTTGAGAAAGACCTGCGCGATCTGCAGCGAGCGGTACCGGTCGCGCCCGGACAGCGAGTTGCCGTCGCGGTCCGCATATTCGACCTCGAACAGTTCCAGGCCCGCGGCTTGCGCGACCACCTTCGCCAGCTCCGTCTTGCCGGTGCCGGGCGGCCCGTACAGGAGCACGTTCACGCCCGGCTCCTTGCGATCCACGGCGTTTCGCAACAAGGCCTGCAGCACGCCCGTGTCCTCGGCGACGAAGGCGAAGTCCTCCGGCACCAGGGTGCTCTTGGCGGACGGGCGCGTGAACACCGCCATCAGCTCGTTCTGGTCGCGGTATTCGCGCATCAGCACGGGCGGCAGCTTCTCGCTCACCTTCATCAGGTCGGCGAGGTCCGTGATGTTGTGCTCGGAGATCAGGTTCTCGACCAGCCCGATGCGTTCCAGGCGCGAGCCGGCGCGCAAGGCTTCGCCCACCTCCGCGGCACTGACGCCGGCGACTTCGGCGATCGCCGCATAGGCCTCCGGCGCATTGCTCACCTTGAATTCGACCAGCAGGCTGCGCAGGTCCCGCTGGTAGCGCGCGAGCGTTCCGTACAGCAGCAGCGCCCGCTCTGCCTTGTTCAACTGCAGCAGGCTGGCGAGCGCGTCGATGTTCTTTTCGACCAGCGTCGAGTGCTTCTTCAGCGCGTGCGTCAGCCACTCGCCCGTGACGGCCAGCACCGACAGCAGGTCCTTGGGCTGGTCCTTCGCATATTCGTCCAAATAGAAGAACAACGTCCCTTCTTCGTAGGGCCCGCGCCACACTCCATGCCGGTCGAGGAACTCGCGTGCGGTGAGCTGTTCGTGGCCGCGCCAGAACTCGTTGTCCTTGCAGCGGCGGCCCAGGAACTCGCGCAGGCGATCCAGCGACGGCGCGGGCCAGGCCAGGTGGCGGCCCGCCAGCGAGAGCAGGCCGTTCAAGTCGCGGCGCACGTTGAACTTGGCGCCCTGCTTCGCCGCGAGCGTCAACACGAAGTGCGAGCACATCAGGTCCAGCACCGGCGCATCCTTGAGGCCCGGCGAGGGAAGTACTTGCGAGTCGAGCGAACGCTTGGCCAATCGGGCTCCAGGGGACAGTGGCGCCTTACGATAGCGCCACATCATGCTACATGGGAAGCCGCCGCGCCGTGACCCTCCCCATCCCGGCACAATCGGGCGATGATCGGCCTGCCCGAGATCCGCCAAGCCGCCGCCCGCCTGTCCGGCCAGGTGCTGCAGACGCCCTGCCTGGCGTCCCACATGCTCTCGCAGCTGGCCGGCTGCGAGATTTACCTGAAGTTCGAGAACCTGCAGTTCACGGCCTCGTTCAAGGAACGAGGCGCCTGCAACAAGCTGGTGCAACTCAGCCAGGAAGAGAAGGACCGGGGCGTGATCGCCATGAGCGCCGGCAATCACGCGCAGGGCGTGGCCTACCACGCGCAGCGGCTTGGTGTCCGGGCCGTCATCGTGATGCCCCGCTTCACGCCGATGGTGAAGGTGGAGCGCACGCGAAGTTTCGGGGCGGAGGTGGTCCTGCACGGTGACACGCTCGAGGAATCCCGCGCCCATGCCGAGGCCCTGGCGCAGGAGCGGCACCTGACGTTCGTGCATCCCTACGACGACGAGGCGATCGTCGCCGGCCAGGGGACCGTCGCGCTCGAGATGCTGGAAGCGGTGCCGCAACTCGACACGCTGGTCGTGGCCATCGGCGGCGGCGGACTGATAGCCGGCATCGCGGTGGCGGCGAAGGCCCTGAAGCCGGGCATCCGCGTGGTGGGGGTGCAGACGGTCCGCTTTCCCAACATGTACAACGCGATCAAGCACCAGGCGCTGCCGCAGGGAGGCTCGACCATTGCGGAAGGCATCGCGGTCGGCAGGCCGGGCAAGATCACGCAGCAGCTGGTCGAACGCTTCGTGGACGACATCGTGCTCGTCGACGAGGGTGACGTCGAGCAGGCCATCGTCATGCTGCTGGACATCGAGAAGACGCTGGTCGAAGGCGCGGGCGCGGCGCCCCTCGCGGCCGTCATGAAGGAGCCGGAGCGCTTTGCCGGTCGCAAGGTCGGGCTGGTGCTGGGCGGAGGGAACATCGATCCCATGCTGCTCGCCGCGATCATCCAGCGCGGGATGGTGCGCGCCGGCCGGCTCGCCCGCCTGATGGTCTGTGCCCGCGACGTGCCCGGATCGCTTGCCAGGATCACGGCGGTCGTCAGCGAGGCCGGGGCGAACATCGACGAAGTGCACCACCAGCGCGCCTTCACGGTGCTGGCCGCGCAGAACGTGGAAATCGAACTGGTCGTGCAGACGCGCGGCCGCGCGCACGTGCAGTCCGTGCTCGAGGCGCTGCGCGCCGCCGGCTTCGAAGCGGAGGAGCAATGATGGACACGCAGGCCTTGCAGGCCGCCCTGCCCGAGTACTTCGCGCCGTGGGTGCAGGAACTCGGCTTGCGCGTGGACGGGTCGACGGAGGACGGTGTCACGCTGCGCCTGCCGCAGGACGCGCGGCTCTCGCGGGCGGGCGGCATGCTGTGCGGGCAGGCCATGATGGCGGCAGCCGACACCGCCATGGTGCTGGCGCTGATCCGGCACTTCGGCGCGTTCCGGCCTTGCACCACCGTGCAGATGAACACCAGTTTCCTCAAGCCGCTGTCCGGCCAGGACGCGCTGGTGCAGGCCAGGGTGATCCGCGCCGGCAAGAGCCTGGCCTTCGGCGAGATCGACATCCGCGGTGCAGACGACGGCAAGAGCGCCTGCCGTTGCACCACGACCTACGCCCTGCTCTGAGGCCCGTCCGGACGGGACGCTAGAATCGCGGCATCCCGAAGACGTAGAGGAACTTATGGTCAGCCCCAACGAGCCCGCCCAGCATGGTCAGGACTTCGAGCCGCACGACGCGGTCGAGGCCGTGGTGCCGGTGATCCCGATCGTGCTGCCCATGGTCGGCGCGGCGCTGATGTTCCTGCTGGCCTTCATCGCCATCTACATGGCCTGAGCCTTCCCACTTCGCGCGAAAGCCCCGGGCAGTGATGCCGCGGGGCTTTTTCTTTGGCGTCGCCGAATCCGCGCCTCGGACGACCGCCACGCAGCACCGCACGGTCGAGCCAACCCGCATAAACCTATGCAGGTTTTGCATGGAATCACGCGCGGACGCACCCTCCGCCGGAGTCGGCCTCCCTACAATGATCTCCCCAGCCGACCCAGCGGTGGCGACCCGCAGCCGACTGACCGAGGCCTGTTTTGAAAGGGCGCGCATCGGGCTGCCACCCCTACGCTCCTTTGAAAACACGCTTTTCAAACTAGGAGCTTCGAGGATGAACTCACCCGTGATGCGCGGCCTGAACCTGCAGGTCCCCTCTTACGTCAAGAACGCCCGGCTGATCGCCTGGGTTTCCGACATGGTGGCCCTGTGCAAGCCGGACCAGGTCTACTGGTGCGACGGCAGCAAGGAAGAGTACGACCGCCTCTGCCAGCAACTGGTGGACGCCGGCACGTTCAAGAAGCTCAACCCGGCCAAGCGCCCCGGCTCCTTCCTGGCCAACTCCGACCCGAGCGACGTGGCCCGCGTGGAAGACCGCACCTTCATCTGCTCGAAGAAGAAGGAAGACGCCGGCCCGACCAACAACTGGGTCGATCCGAAGGAAATGCGCGCCACCCTGCAGCCGCTGTTCGACGGCTGCATGCGCGGCCGCACGATGTACGTCGTGCCGTTCTCGATGGGCCCGCTCGGCTCCAACATCGCCCACATCGGCGTGGAGCTCTCCGACAGCGCCTACGTCGCCGTGAACATGCGCCTCATGACCCGCATGGGCAAGGCGGTGTACGACGTGCTCGGCGTCAACGGCGAGTTCGTGCCCTGCCTGCACACCGTGGGTGCGCCCCTGCAGCCCGGCGAGAAGGACCAGACCTCCTGGCCCTGCAACAAGACCAAGTACATCGTGCACTACCCCGAGACGCGCGAGATCTGGTCGTACGGCTCCGGCTACGGCGGCAATGCGCTGCTGGGCAAGAAGTGCTTCGCGTTGCGCATCGCCTCCACCATGGGCCGCGAGCAGGGCTGGCTGGCCGAGCACATGCTGATCCTGGGTGTCACCAACCCGCAGGGCAAGAAGTACCACGTCGCGGCGGCGTTCCCGTCCGCCTGCGGCAAGACCAATTTCGCCATGCTGATCCCGCCCAAGGGCTTCGAAGGCTGGAAGGTCACCACCATCGGCGACGACATCGCCTGGATCAAGCCGGGACCGCAAGGCCGCCTGTACGCGATCAACCCGGAGGCAGGCTACTTCGGCGTCGCCCCCGGCACGAACTACAAGACGAATCCGAACTGCATGGATTCGCTCAAGAAGGACGTGATCTACACGAACGTCGCCCTGACCGATGACGGCGACGTCTGGTGGGAAGGCATGGACGGCGAGCCGCCTGCGCACGCCATCGACTGGCAGGGCAAGGACTGGACGCCAAAGCTGGCCAAGGAGACCGGCGCCAAGGCCGCGCACCCGAACGCGCGCTTCACCGTGGCCGCCGCGAACAACCCCGCTCTGGACCCGGCCTGGGACGACCCGGCCGGCGTGCCGATCGACGCCTTCATCTTCGGTGGCCGCCGCTCGACGACCGTGCCGCTGGTGACCGAGGCGAACGACTGGGTCGAGGGCGTGTACATGGCCGCGACCATGGGCTCCGAGACCACGGCGGCCATCATCGGCCAGCAAGGCGTGGTGCGGCGCGATCCCTTCGCCATGCTGCCCTTCACGGGCTACAACATGAGCGACTATTTCCAGCACTGGCTGAACCTCGGCAAGAAGCTGGAGGCCTCCGGCGCCAAGCTGCCCAAGATCTTCACGACCAACTGGTTCCGCAAGGACGCCAGCGGCAAGTTCGTGTGGCCCGGCTACGGCGAGAACATGCGCGTGCTGGCCTGGATGATCGACCGCATCGAAGGCCGCGTGACCGGCGAGCGCCATCCCTTCGGCATCAGCCCCAGCTACCAGGAACTGAACTGGGAAGGCCTGCCCTTCACGCTGGAGCAGTTCCGCCAGGTCACCGACATCGACCTGCCGGCCTGGGAAAAGGAGCTGCAACTGCACCATGAGCTGTTCCAGCAGCTCGAGCAGGGGCTGCCGGCGGAGCTGAAGGCGACCAAGGCGCAGATCGAGAAGCGCCTCGCTGCGTAAGCACGCGCCGGCGCAGGGTCCGCTTCGGCGGACCCGCCAAAACAAAAAGCCACCTCGCGGTGGCTTTTTGCTTGCTGCTGCCCTTTACTTTGGGTGGGTGGCGGTGGCCGCGCGGCGCTGTTCCCAACGCTGCAGCCGCTGTTCCCGCCGGCGGCGGGCCACCCGCTGCGACCAGCCGTCCAGGGCGCGCAGCAGCGGCCCCGGCAGCAGGCGCAGCACCTGCGCGATCATGGATGGCTGCACGAGCGAAGCCATTGCGGCAGTCCGCTCAGAGGTAGCCGCGGGAATCGCGCAGGGCGTCCTGGCTCATCGCGCGGCTCAGGTCGGCCATGACGCGGGCGTCGCTGAGGGCCACGGCCCAGAGCTTTTCGTCGTCGCGGCGCTGGCGGCGCGCCGCCGTCCAGGACGTGTAGCCGCGGGCCAGCGCGCTGCCGGCGCGGGTGAAAGGCTTGCCGATGAAGGCGAGCAGGCCGACGAGGACGTCGGCGAAGAGGTTGCCGGCAGCCTGGGCGCCTTTGGAGGAGCGGCCGTAGCCGGACGCCGGAAATTCGATGTGGATGGTGCGTGCCATGACTTTTTTTCTCCCAGTGACTCCGGGCGGAACTGCCCGAAACGATGAGTGAATACTAGGGTTGTCCCTGATATTTAGCAACTTTTGAATAGTGATGGATATCATTCACCATGGCGATGAAAGGACCGAACTTCCGGACGCTGGACCTGAACCTGCTGCGGGTGTTCGACCAGGTCATGGCCGAGCGCAACCTCACCCGGGCGGCGCGCAACCTGTCCATGACGCAGCCGGCGGTGAGCAATGCACTCAACCGCCTGCGCGATGCGCTGGGCGACCGGCTGGTCACCCGCAGCGGCTACGGCGTCGAGCCGACGCCCCGCGCGCTGGCCCTGTGGCCGGCCGTGGCCGATGCCTTGCGGCAGCTCGAAAGCTCCATCGTCCCGGGGGACTTCACACCCGCCCAGGCCACGAACAGCTTCACGCTGGCCATGGCCGATGCGACGGCGGCCGTCATGGCGCCCGGGCTGGTGGAGATCCTCGAGCGCGAGGCGCCGGGCGTGTCCGTGCGTGTGCTGCCGCTGACCACGCGCGACCCGCGCCGGCTGCTCGACGAAGGCACCGTGGACCTGGCCGTCGGCTTCTTCCCCGCCGTGCTGGCGGACCTGACCGCGCAAGCGCAGGGCGGCGCCATCGCCGCCTTCGAACATGAACGCCTGTACGACGGCGTCTACGTCTGCGTCATGCGCAAGGGCCACCGGCTGGCCAAGGGCGCGCTCACGCTCGACCGCTTCTGCGACGCGCGCCACATGCTGGTGAGCTTCTCCGGCCGGCCCTTCGGCTTCATCGACGAGGCGCTGGCTTCGCGCGGTCGCAAGCGGCGGGTGGTGCTGACGGTGAACCAGTTCTTCACCGCGGGCCGCGTCGTCGAGACCTCCGACCTGCTCACGGTGCTGCCGCGGCACTTCATCAGCGTCACCGGGCGCGCCGACCAGCTCGCCTTCCGCGACCTTCCATTCGACGTGCCGCCGGTCCACGTGGACTCCTTGTGGCACCGCCGCCAGTCACAGCGTCCCGATCACGCGTGGTTGCGCATGGCCGTTGCGACCGCCGCCCGCAAGGGTTTTGGGCAAAGCGCGCTCTAGCATTGAGCTGCCGTTCGTGGCATCTTGCTTGCGTGCTGCCTGGGCAGCAAGGAGCGCCCCATGAACCGCACCACCAGCCGCCGTCGTTTCCTGCAAGTCGCAAGCGCCGGCGCCGCGACGTTGAGCCTCCCTGCCTTCGCGGCGTGGCCGGAGAGGCCGATCCGCATCATCGTGACCTTTCCGCCAGGAGGCGCAAGCGACATCGTCGCGCGCCTCATCGGCGACCAGCTCGCCACCAAGCTGGGGCAGGCGGTGGTGATCGACAACCGTCCGGGCGCAGGCGGCAGCATCGGCGGCCAGCTGGTCGCGCAGGCGGCGCCGGACGGCTACACGCTCATGCTGTCGAACTCCACGCCGATCTCGATCGGGCCGTTTGCACTCGAGAAGCAGCCGTATGACCCCGTCGAGGCCTTCACCCACATCGCAATGATCGGCAGTGCGCCGTGCGTGGTGATGGCGAATCCGAAGTCCGGATTGAAGTCCATGAACGACCTCGTCGCGGAAGCGAAGAAGTCGGGGCGGCTCGACTTCGGCTCGGGCGGCCCCGCCTCCATCGGCCACATCTACGGCGAGCTGATGAAGAAGGAGCTGGGCATCAACATGGTCCACGTGCCCTACCGCGGCGGCGCGCCGATGACCACGGACCTGGTCGCCGGCATCGTGCCGGTGGGCATCGACGTGATCACCGCGTTCGTGCAGTACTTCAAGAGTGGGCAGATCGTGCCGCTCGCTGTCACGTCGGCGGCGCGCTCGCCGCTCGCGCCCGACGTGCCCAGCGTCATCGAGACCGGGCACAAGAACCTGCTGCTGGACAACTTCTTCGGCGTCTCCGGCCCGGCACGTATGCAGCCCGACGTCGTCGCCCGGATCAACACGGCCGTCAACGAGATCGTTGCGGGCGCCGAGATCCGCCGCAGGATGACGGAGCTGGGCATCGCCGCCATGCCCGGCACGCAGGCGTCGTTCGCGAAATTCGTGAAGGACCAGGTAGCGCAGCTCGCGCCCACCGTGCGTGGCGCCGGCGTCAAGCTCTAGTCCGACAGTGCGCGTCAGGGACGGCGCGGCCCGGACGCGGCGCGGCCCCGTACCATCGGGGCCGTGAAGATCCAGCTGATGTCCGACCTGCACCTGGAAGGGCACCCTTCCTATGCCCCGCAGCCTGCGCCCGAGGCCGAGATGCTCGTGCTCGCCGGCGACATCGGCTCCTACCAGCGGGGTTCGCGCCTGCAGGACAGCGACTTCGGGCTGGAGCGTTTCTCGCCCCGCCAGGGCTGGCCGGTGCCCGTGCTGTACGTGCCGGGCAACCACGAATACGACGCGCTCGACTTCGACGAGACGCACGCCCGCTTGCGCGAGACCTGCGAGCGCCTCGGCATCACCTGGCTCGAGCGCGAGGAACACATCGTCGGCGACGTGCGCTTCGTCGGCACGACGCTGTGGGCGGATTTCGATGCGCTGGTGCTGCAACCCGGCAGCCCGGAGCCGACCGTGCAGGAGCAGTTGAAGCAAAGGCACAAGGCGTACCGTGCCGCCAATTACTACCTGAGCAAGGCGGCGGCGCTGCGCCACGGCCGGCCCATGCTCGCCGAGGAGTGGCGCGAACAGGCGCTCGTGTGCGAAGCCTGGCTGCGCGAGGCGCTCGCGCGTCCTTTCGCGGGCACCACCGTCGTGGTGACGCACTTCGCGCCCAGCCTGCGCAGCGCCGACCCGCGCTACGGCGTCACGCCCGCCACCGCGGGCTTCTGCAATTCGCTCGAGGACCTGCTCGCGCAGGCGCGCTTCTGGTTGCACGGGCACCTGCATTGCCAGCACGACTACGTGGAATCCGGCTGCCGCGTTGTTGCGAACACGCTCGGGTATGCAAGCAAAGGTGAGCAGGAAGGATTTCGCGAGCAGTTCGTCCTCGACCTCGCCAGCGAGCACGCGCGAGCGTGAAGCCCGCCGCGTGCACCGCGCAGGGGCACAGCAAACCGGCACACTTCGCGCAGGGACTTTACAAGAGCGACGCTTGCGCGTGCGCTGCGCGGCGCACACTTCATCGAGGCGTGATCGCCACGCCTCGGGAGGCCCTCATGAAACCGCTTTGGATGCAGACGCTCGTCTGGATCGCCGCCATCGTGGCTGCGGTCCTGCTGGCGTGGGCCAGTCCGGACAGCCTCGGTTTCGGGATGGACAGCGACTACCCGCAGGGCGGCATGGCTCCGCGCTGAACGGAGGCGGCGCGCCGCGGGCTGCGCGGCTTGCCCGCGCCAGCACCGCAGCGCCCGTGTATCAGTCCTGCAGGATCTCCCACAGCTTCGGCGCGGTCAGCGGCATCTGCAGCAGCGGCGCCGCTTCCGGCTTGCCTGCCCGTGCCACTGCATCCGCCACGGCGTTGACGATGCTCGGGGCGGCGCCGATCGTGCCCAGCTCGCCGACGCCCTTCACCCCCAGCGGATTGTTCTTGCACGGCACCGTCTCGTTCATCTCGGTGACGAACTCGCAGGCGATCGCATCGGCGCGCGGCGCGGCATAGTCCATCAGCGTGCCCGTGACCGGCTGGCCGCTGTCCACGTCGTACACCATGTGTTCCATCAAGGCCTGGCCGATGCCCTGCACGGCGCCGCCATCGAGCTGGCCGCGCACGATCATCGGGTTCACCACGCGCCCGACGTCGTTCACGCTCGAATAACGCACCACCTGCACCGCGCCCGTCTGCGGATCGATCTCGACCTCGCTGACATGGCAGCCATTGGGCCAGCTCGGCCCCGCGACCGCGCTGGTATGGTCGGTGAAGATGTGGCCGTCCGGCTGCTTGCCAGCGAGCTCGAACAGGTCGATGCCCAGGTCCGTCCCCTTCACCGTGAAGCGGCCCGCCGCGTACTCCAGGTCGGCCGCCGCGGCCTCCAGCGACTTCGCCGCGAGCTGGCGCGCGGTGTCCAGCGTCTTCTCCGCGCCCAGGTGCAGCGCCGAGCCGCCGGTGAACAGCGAGCGCGAGCCGGCGCTGCCGAACCCTTCGCCGCGGTCGGTGTCGCCCAACACCACGCGCACCTTCTCGATCGGCACGCCGAACACGTCGACCACCAGCTGCGCGAGCGTGGTCGCGATGCCCTGCCCCATCTGGTTGACCGCGGAGAACACCTCGATCATTCCGTCGGCCCGCACTTCGACGGTGACGCGCTCCTCGAACACGTTGCCGCTGGTCCACTCCAGGAAGGTCGAAATGCCCAGGCCGCGCAGCTTGCCTTGCGCCTTGCTCTGCGCGTAGCGCGCTTCGAAGCCGCTCCAGTCCGCGAGATCCAGCCCTTCGTCCATGATCTTCTCGAAGGCGCCGACGTCGTACACCTGTCCCAGCGGATTGGTGTAGGGCATCTGCTCGGGCCGGATGAAGTTGCGCCGGCGCAGCGTGATGCGGTCGATGCCGGTCTGGCGCGCCGCTTCGTCCATCAGGCGCTCCATGATGAAGATGGCCTCGGGCCGGCCGGCGCCGCGATAGGCAGCGGTCGACGCCGTGTTGGTCATGACGCAGCGGATCTGGAAGTCCACCAGCGGCACGTCGTACACGCTGGTCTGCACCCACGGGCCGACCACCATCGGGATCACCATGCCGGTGGCGGTCGCATACGCGCCGACGTTGGCCAGGGTGCGCAGGCGCAGCGCGAGAATGCGTCCGTCCGCCGCCAGCGCCAGTTCGGCCTGCGCGCGCTGGTCGCGCCCGTGGAACGAGGAGAGGAATTCCTCGCTGCGGTCCGCAATCCACTTCACGGGCTGCTTCAGCGTCCAGGCCGCCCAGGAGACCGCGGCGTCTTCCGGATAGATGCCCGTCTTCATGCCGAAGCCGCCGCCGACATCGCCGACCGTGACGCGCACCTTGTCCGGGCCGATGCCCAGCACGTCGTTGGCGAGCGAACCCTTCACGCCCGAAGGCATCTGGCTGCTCAGGCGCACCGTGAGCCGGCCGTCCTCGGCCACCCAGGCGAGCACCGAGCGCGGCTCGACGGTGAGCGCCGCGACACGCTGGTTCACCACGGTGAGCTGCACGACGTGCGCAGCCTGTGCAAACGCCGCGGCCGCCTTCTGAGCGTCGCCGATGCGCATCTCCGCCGCCACGTTGTCCGGCGCCTGCTCGCAGATCACGGGCGCGCCCGGCGAGGTGGCCGCCTCGAGGTCGACCACGTGCGGCAGTTCCTCGTATTCCACTCCGAGAGCCTCGGCTGCATCGCGCGCCTGCTGCAGCGATTGCGCGACCACCAGCGCAACCGGCTCGCCGACGTAGCGCACGCGCTCGTGCGCCAGCGCGCGGCGCGGCGCCGTCGCCATCGGGGAGCCGTCGCCGCGCCGAAAGGCCGGGTTGCTGGGGATAGGCTGGACGCCTGCCTGCACGAGGTCGGCGCCGGTGACGATCTTCACGACGCCGGGCAGCGCCTGTGCGTTCGCCTTGTCGATGCTGGCAATGCGTGCGTGCGGATAGGGCGAGCGCACGAAGACGGCGCGCAACTGTCCGGCAGGCGCGAGGTCATCCGTGTACTGGCCCTTGCCCTTGAGCAGGCCTTCGTCTTCGATACGCTTCACGGCCCGGCCACTGCCGAAGCGCGCGGGATTGTCCAGGGTGTCGGTCGTCATGGTGGCCGCAGTCTCGCCGATTTCCGGCGAACCTGCAGCGGTGCTTCAACGCAGCGCCGGTCCGTCGCCCGCGACCTTCGCGGCCGTCCAGCGCAGCAGGTCGACCCACATCTGCCGCATCTCCGCGTCGAGCGGCGTGCGCAGCGCATTGGGCAGTTCGATCGTCACCACCGGCACGCCCTTGTGGACGCCGCCGTAGTTGCCGAGCGAGCCCGGGAAGATGCCGACCTGGTCCAGGTAGAGGCGCCCGAGCCGGGACGGCGGCACCGACGGCCCATCGAAGTCGAGCACGCCGTAAGGCGCATGGATGGACACGATCAGGTGCGGCCTGAAGCGGTCCATCTGCTCGAACAGGAAGCGGCTCTCCGGCTCCGACAGCGGCCGCGGCCCGGGCCAGCGGCGCGGATCGCGGCCGGTGCGCCGCTGCCAGTAGCTGGGCGCATCGTGCTCCCACTGCGGCGTCGGGAAGTTGCGATTGAGGTCGACGCCGTTGGCATTGGTGCGCCGGGGCGGCCGCGCGAGCAGGCCGTCCGGGTTCATCACGGGAATGAAGCGCCAGTGCACCGGCTGCGGCATCGCCATGGGCTCGTTGCTCGCCAGCCCGATCCAGTGCAGCGCCACCGACGCCGCCGAGAGTTCGTCCCCGTGCATGGCGCCGATCACCAGCACGCGCAGCTTCCCCTCGCCGACGTCACGCACGTACAGCGGCGTGCCCTGCACGGACCTGGCGCCACTCTCGGACAGCCGCGCGAGCTCGCACTGCATGCGCGTGAGGTTCGGCAGCCGACCGACCAGCTGCTGGCAAGGCTCCGGCGCCGCCGCATGCGCAGCCCCTGCGAGCGCGAGCAGCGCCGCCCAGCTCATTCGTCTCACGCGTCCCTCCTCTTGCTCGATGGCGCCCGGAGCCGCCGCGCCTCAGTGCAGCAGTTGCTGCGGCAGCGCCAGGAAGTTCAGCACCAGGCCGTCGAAGTCGTCGGGCGCCTCGAGGTTCTGCAGGTGCCCGATGCCCTTCATCTCCACGTACGTGCCGCGCGCGATGCCGTCGGCCATCTGCTTCATCACGGCGGGCGGCGCCTCGCGGTCGTGCTCGCCGGCGATCACCAGCGTGGGCACGTGGATGTCGGCGAGGCTGCTGCGCCGGTCGAAGGTGGCGACGCACTCCACCGCGCGCCGGTAAGTCGCTGCCGGCACCTGTGCCATGCAGTGGGTGGCGAGCCGCACGCCCTCGGGCAGGGAACCGGGGCCGATCATCCGCGGGACCAGGGTCTCGGCGAGTTCGGCCATGCTCCGGCCCGCGTCCAGCGGCGCCGTGCGCTGCGCAATGAAGTCCTGCTGCGATGCGCCCTGGGGATCGTCGAACGCCGGCGAGGTGCCGCACAGGATCAGGCGGCTCACCAGGTCGGGCCGGCGGGCCACCACCTCCTGCGCCACCATGCCACCCATGCTGTGCCCGAGCAGGATCACTCGTGGGCACTTGAGTGCCTCGATCAGCTGCACGCAGCTTTGCGCCAGGCCCTTGAAGGTGTAGGGCTCGATCGGTGCGCTGCGGCCGTAGCCGGGCATGTCCCAGGCGACGGCGCGGTAGCCGGCAGTGGCGAAGGTTTCCACCTGCGGCGCGAAAGCGAGGTGGCCCCCGCCGATGCCATGCAGCATCAGCACGGTGGGGCCGCCGCCCAGGGTGGTGAAGGCGGGAACGGAGGTCATGGAGAAAGTCCCGGCGGCACGAAGGCGTTGCCCACGGGCCGGCGGTGAATGGAGAAGGAGAAGGACAAGGGGAAGTCGAAGCGGCCCGGCAACGCGTGCAGCCACGCGGGAACGTTGGGGTCCTGCAGCATGTCCGTGACGAGCCTTTCCCTTGTGGGCCATACTACATGAAATTTCATGCAATCCTGCCCTCCATGAACCCGCCGCAGCAGGCCCGCCCGCCGAGCTTCTCCGCCCACGAATTCCGGGTGGCGCTCGGCATGTTCGCCACCGGCGTCACCATCGTGACGGCGCGCAGCGCCGAGGGCCAGGTGATCGGCCTCACCGCCAATTCCTTCAACTCGGTCTCGCTCTCGCCGCCGCTCGTGTTGTGGAGCCTCTCGCAGGCCGCGGCCTCGCTGTCCGTATTCAGCGCGGGCTCGCACTATGCGATCAACGTGCTCGCCTCCGACCAGAAGGCGCTGGCGGAGCGCTTCGCGAGCAAGGGGGCGGACCGCTGGACCGGCGTCGCCTTCGACGAGGGCGCCGGCGGGGCCCCGCTGCTGCATGGCGCGGCCGCGACCTTCGAGTGCTTCAACCGCAGCCGCTACCAGGAAGGCGACCACGTGATCTTCGTAGGCGAAGTGGAACGCTGCACGCATCGGCACGGCGCTTCGCCCCTGCTGTTCCACGGCGGCCGCTACTACACCGAGCACCCGCTATGAATCCCGAGAGCGGCGCGCGTTTCGTCCATGGCCATCTCGGCTACCTGCTGGTGCAGGCGAACCATGCGCTGTACAAGAACTTCGACACGCAGGTGCGCGCCGCGGGCCTGAGCGCGATCGAGTGGCGCGTGCTGGCCACGCTGCAGGACGGGCCTGCGCTGACGGTCAGCCAGCTCGCGCACCAGGTGTTCTCCAAGCAGCCCACCGTCACGAAGCTGGTGCAGCGCATGGCGGACCAGGGCTGGGTGCAACTGCGCGCGGATCCCGAGGACCAGCGGCGCACGCTGGTGGCGGCGACCGCGGCCGGCCGCAGGCTGGTGCGCCCCTTGCTGCAGAAGGCGCGCGCGCACGAGTCGGACGTGCTGCGCCACCTGGGCAGCGCCGAACAGGTCGCGCTCAAGAAGCTGCTTGCCAAGATCGCCCAGGCCACCCGTTAGCACCTTCTTCTGCATCCCTGCACGGCCGCTACCATCGCGCGATGCGCGAACGCAAAGAACACCTCGACGCCCTGGCCGTTGCCCTGCTGGTCGCCTGCTGCATGTTCTGGGGCTTCCAGCAGATCCTGATCAAGGCCACGGTCGGCGAGGTGCCGCCGTTGTGGCAGGCGGCGATCCGCTTCGTCGGCGCGACCGTCATCCTGGGAGCCTGGTGCGCGGCGCGCGGCGTGAAGCTGTTCGAACGGGACGGAACGCTGCCGGCCGGCCTGCTGGCCGGCGCGCTGTTCGCCGGCGAGTTCACCTGCATCTACCTGGGCCTGCGCGACACGGCGGCCTCGCGCCTCACGGTGTTCCTGTACACCTCGCCCTTCGTGGTGGCGGTGCTGATGCCGCGCGTGGTGCCTTCGGAGAAGCTGCGGCCGGCGCAATGGGTAGGGCTGGTCATCGCGTTCGCCGCCGTGGCCGTCGCCTTCAGCGAAGGCTTCACCGGCCACAGCACGGCGCGGCAACTGCGCGGCGATGCACTGGCGCTCTCCGCGGGTCTGCTGTGGGGCCTCACCACGCTGGTGATCCGCGGCACGCGCATGGCCACCGCCAGCGCGGAGAAGACGCTGTTCTACCAGGTGGCCGTCACCGCAGTGGTGGCCCCGTTCCTCTCGCTGGCCTGGGGCGAGTCGTGGTCGCTGCACTACTCAGCCCACGCGTGGGTTTCGATTGCGCTGCAGACCGTGATCGGCGCGTTTGCGTCCTACCTGGCCTGGATGTGGATGCTGCGGCACTACCCTGCGACGCAGCTGTCCTCCTTCACCTTCCTGGCGCCGCTGTTCGCACTGCTGTTCGGCGTGCTGCTGCTCGGCGAGCATCTCACCGTGCAGCTGCTGCTCGCGCTGACGGCCGTCGCGACCGGCATCGTGCTGGTGAACCGCAAGAAGCCGGTGCGCGCGGCCTGAACCTGCCGCGTGCAGGCATGGCCGCTCAGGCCATGCCGACCTGGTGCGGCTTGCGCACGGCGACGGGCACCGCAGCCTGCTGCGTGGCCGCCAGCGCCTGCTCCTGCGCGACCAGCTCCGCGAAGATGCGCCGGAAGTGCGACAGCGCGGCGTCCGATGCGATCGCCTGCAGCTCGAAGGCCGGGTCGGAATCGATCACCACCTGCTGCGCTTCGATGAGGTGCTTGTCTTCCAGGAAGCCTTCGATGAGGCTCTGGTGCAGCGAGCGCGAGATGTTGTGGTCCTCGCCCTCGTAGTTGTTCAGGTAGGTCCAGAAGAAGTGCGTGGTGCGGCGCGTCTCCGGCGTCATGAACTGGCAGTTGCGGTACTCGCGGCTGCCCTCGCGGTTGCCTTTCTCGGCGCCGGTGCCCGCGGGCGAGAACAGGGTTTCCAGGAAGAAGGTGCCCGGGATGTGCATGTGGCCGATGTTGCGGCGGTCGACGTGCCGGTCCTTCTCCGCGGCCGGCAGCACCTTGCGGTGGAACGGCGGCGGCGGCGCATCCATGTGCCAGCGCTCGACGCGGAAGCCGCGCGGCAGGCGCTCGATCGCCACGGGCTTGGTCTTGTACGCGTACTCCTCGGAGCCGCCCAGCGTTTTCGTGTGCACGAACGCGAGGTGAGCGAAGTCGGAGAGGTTGTCGACGATCAGCAGCCAGTTCGCGGCGTAGTGCATGTAGTCGGGCACGCCCTTCCACTGCGGATCGCGCAGGTAGGGGAAGTCGATGATGTCGTCCGGGTTGGCCTGCGCGGGGTCGCCCATCCAGATCCACACCAGGTGGTCCTTCTCGATCACGGGATAGCTCTTGACACCGAGCTTCGCGGGCACGACTTCCTGGCCGGGAATCTGGATGCACTTGCCCGTGGGATCGAACTTGAGCCCGTGGTACATGCAGCGCACGCAATCGCCCTCGCGCCGCCCCAGATGCAGCGGCACCCCGCGATGGCAGCAGCGATCGCGCAGCGCGACGACCTTGCCCGATTCGGACTTGTAGAGAAGCACCGCCTCTTCGAGGATGGTGCGCGCGAGCATGCGGCCGTCGATCAGTTCATGGTCCCAGGCGGCAACGTACCAGCAGTTCTTCAGGAACATCGGGTTCTCCAGCAGGTGTGCCCCCGTGCGAGGGCGTGGACAATGCTAGGCACAGCCTCGGTCCGGGGCAAGGAAGCGGCGTGGCCGCTGTGTTCCGGATCCTGAACAATGAACTGGGACGACTTCGACGCCTTCTGCCAGGTGGTGGACCATGGCGGCTTCACGGCAGCAGCGCGTGCGCTGGATCGGCCGAAGTCGAGCCTGAGCGCGTCCGTGTCGCGGCTGGAAAGCGAGCTCGGCACGCGCCTGCTGGAGCGCACGACGCGCCAGCTGCGGCTGACCGACGCGGGCGATTCGCTGTACCGCGACATCGCGCGGCCGCTGGCGCAACTGCGCGAGCGCGCGGTGGAGGCGCTCGCGCAGGGCGCCACCGTGCAAGGCACCCTGCGCGTCGCCGCGCCCTACGAATTCGGTGCGCATCATCTGGCCGCGGTGGCGTGCCGGCTGCTGCGGGACCATCCCCAGCTCAAGGTGCACATCGATGTCGAACACGCGAGGGTGGCGCTGTTCGAGCGGCAGTACGACATCGTCTTTTCTTCGCTCGAACACACGGTGGCGCCCGCTACCGTCGTGACGAAGCGGGTGTATTCGCTGGAGCGGGGACTGTTCGCCGCGCCGTCGCTGCTGGCCGGGCGCGCTGCACCTGCGCACCCGGACGATCTCGAGGCCCTGCCGCTGCTGGCGGGTGGCGAGGACCAGCGCTGGGGTTTTCGCGGCGCCGGCGGCGCGGAGGCGGACATCGAGCTGCGCAATCCGCGCATGCGCAGCGGCAACGCGGAACTGCGGCTGAAGGCGGCAATCGCCGGCATCGGTGTCCTGCGCATCACCTCCACCTTCTGTGCGCAGGCCGTGGCGCAGGGCTTGCTCCAGCCCGTGCTGCAGGCGTGGACGCCGGAGCCGCTGAAGATCTATGCGCTGCTGCCCGGGCGCAAGCTGGTGCCGGCGAAGGTGCGCGTTTTCCTGGAGCTGCTGGAACAGGAGGCGGCGGGGAGTTTGTGAGCGCGCCGGCCAGCGTGCCTCTCTCGCTCTGGCTCTCGTAGGCTGGCGGTGAGCGCAAGCGAACCCCAGCGACCCAGTGAAGCGCAGCGAGCTGGGGTTCGGCTGCGCCTCACCACCAGCCTACGAGCCCGATGGAGCGGTCCGCGAGGCCGATGCAGCGGTCCGTCTTCCGGCAAACGCCACGTACCACTCGAGGCATTGCGGGTTCGCCATCGCATCCCGGTTCACCACCTTCTCCAGCGGCTGGCCCAGCAGCAGTTTCTTGATCGGCAGTTCCTGCTTCTTGCCGGAGAGCGTGCGCGGCACCTCCGCGACCTGCACCATCTCGTCCGGCACGAAGCGCGGGCTCAGCGCCGTGCGGATCGCCCCGGCGATCTTTGCCTGCAGCCCCGCGTCGAGCGTGAGGCCGGGACGCAGCACCACGAACAAGGGCATGTAGCTCTCGCGGCCCAGGAATTCCAGATCCACCACCAGCGAGTCCAGCACCTCCGGCAAGGCCTCGACCGCGCTGTACAGCTCGCTCGTGCCCATGCGCAGGCCGTGGCGGTTGATCGTCGCGTCGCTGCGGCCGTAGATGATGCAGCCGCCCTCGGGCGTGATCCGCAACCAGTCACCGTGCCGCCAGACGCCGGGGTACATGTCGAAGTAGCTGGAGAGATAGCGAGCGTTGTCCTGGTCGTTCCAGAAGTAGATCGGCATCGATGGGATCGGCTTCGTGCACACCAGCTCGCCGACTTCGCCGATCACGGGCTCGCCCTGTTCGTTCCACGCCTCGACCGCGCAGCCCAGCTCGCGGCATTGCATCTGGCCCGGCACCTGCGGCAGTTCGCGGTTGCCGCCGATGAAAGCGCCCGCGAAGTCCGTGCCGCCGGAGATGTTGCACCACCAGATGTCGGGCGTTCCGAGCTGCTCGAACTGCCGCGTGCCCCAGCGCTGCACGTCCTCCGACAGCGGCGAGCCGGTGGTGCCCAGCGCCCGCACGGTCTTCAGCCCGGGATGCTGGCGCAGGTCCACGCCGGCCTTCATGCAATTGGCGAAGAAGGCCGCGCCGGCGCCGAAGAAGGTGACGCCCAGGTCCGCGGCGAAGCGCCACAGCACGGTCCAGTCCGGGTTCTCCTTGCTGCCGCCCGGGTTGCCGTCGTAGATGCAGCAGGTGGTGCCCGAGAGCAGGCCGGCCATCTGCGCGTTCCACATCACCCAGCCCGTGGAGCTGTACCAGTGGTAGCGCTCGCCCCAGCTGTTCGGGTCGTAGCTGCAGCCGACGTCGTTGTGCAGCGCGCCGGCGCCCATCATCACCAGCGTGATGCCGCCATGCCCGTGCACGATCGGCTTGGGCAGCCCTGTGGTGCCGCTGGAGTACACGATCCACAGCGGATGATCGAACGGCAGCCACATCGGCTCGAAGGCGTCGACTTCCGCGCCGGCGGCCGCGGTGGCCTGCGCCAGGTCCGTGAAGGCCGGCAGCGCCGCATCCAGGCCGAGATTGCGGTGGACCAGCAGGTGCGTGACGCTGGGCAAGGCCGCGACCAGCTGCCCGACCACGTCCGTGCGGTCGTGGTCGCGGCCGCCGTAGCTCACGCCATCGCAGGCGATCAGCATCTTCGGCGCGATCTGCTTGAAGCGGTCCAGGACCGCGTTGGTGCCCATGTCCGGCGCGCAGATGCTCCACACGCCGCCCAGGCTCACCACCGCCAGGAAGGCGACCATCGCCTCCGGGATGTTGGGCAGGTAGGCGGCCACGCGGTCGCCTGGCTGCAGGCCTTGCGCGCGCAGGTGCAGGGCCAGCGATGCGGCCTGGCGCCGCAGCTCGGGCCAGGACAGCTCGCGCTGCCGCCCCTTCTCGTCGCGCGCGATGATGGCAGGGAAGCCGGCGGCATGCGCCGGCTGCACGTGCCGGAACACCTGGCGCGCATAGTTGAACTGCGCGCCTTCGAACCAGCGCGCGCCGGGCATCTTTTCCTCCGCGAGCACCTGGCGGTGCGGCGTGGGCGATTCCATCCCGAACCAGTCCCACAGGCTTTGCCAGAAGCCGGAGAGATCGCGCACCGACCACTCCCACAGCTGCTGGTAGCTGTCGAACTGCAGGCCGCGGTGCGCGCGGAGCCAGTCCTGGTAAAGCCGGATCCGGGGAACGTACGGTGCTGCGCTCATGCGCGTCAGATTAGCATCGGGGCCACGCCGGCCCCAACGGAGGTTTTCCCATGGCACGCCAGTTCGTCGACCTGTCCATCTATCTCGAGAACGACGTGGTGTCGGACCCACCGGCGTTCGCGCCGAGGATCGAGTACTTCACGCACGACAACACGTTCCCGCAGATCGCGCCGTTCTTCCCCGGCCTGCAGCAAGGCGACCTGCCCGATGGCGAAGGCTGGGCGGTCGAGAAGGTCAGCCTGTCGACGCACAACGGCACGCACCTGGACGCGCCCTACCACTTCCACTCGACGATGAACCGCAAGCTCGGCGAGAAGGAGCGCGCGATCGCCATCGACGAAGTGCCGCTGGAGTGGTGCTTCCAGCCCGCGGTGAAGCTGGACTTCCGGCACTTCGCCGATGGCTACGTCGTCACGGCTGCGGACGTGCAGGCGGAGCTGGCCCGCATCGGCCATGCGCTGCAGCCGCTGGAGATCGTGGTGGTGAACACGCGCGCGGGCTCGCGCTACGGCCAGCCCGATTACGTGGCCGCCGGCTGCGGCATGGGCTACGAGGCCACGATGTTCCTGCTGGAGCGCGGGGTGCGATTGACGGGCACGGACGCCTGGAGCTGGGACGCGCCCTTCGTGCACACCGCGCAGAAGTACGGCCAGACGCATGACGCGTCGCTGATCTGGGAAGGCCACAAGGCGGGCCGCGACATCGGCTACTGCCATCTCGAGAAGCTGCACAACCTGGAGGCGCTCCCGGCGGACGGCTTCTACATCAGCTGCTTCCCGCACAAGATCCGCGGCGCCTCCGCCGGCTGGACCCGTGCGGTCGCGATCTTCGACGACCGGCTGTTCGCGTAGGGCCGGCCGGCGCGGTGCCTTGCGGCGCCGGGCCATTGTCCCTAGCATCCGCTCGAACCAACGAGAGGAGAAGAGGATGGCCTTGTTCCAGTGGACGGAAAGACCCGCTGCAGTCCTGCAGCAAGGAGGCGTGATCGCGCCCGACGAGCGCCTGCCCTGGCCGCAGACCGCGGCGATGGGCGTGCAGCACGTCATCGCGATGTTCGGGGCCACGGTGCTGGCTCCGATCCTGATGGGATTCAACCCCAACATCGCGATCCTGATGAGCGGGATCGGCACGATGATCTTCTTCCTGATCACCGGCGGCCGGGTCCCGAGCTATCTCGGCTCCAGCTTCGCCTTCATCGGCGTCGTGATCACGGTGACCGGCTACAAGAGCGGCGCCAACGCGAACATCCCGGTGGCGCTGGGCGGCATCATCGCCTGCGGGGTCGTGTATGCGCTGATCGGCGCGGTGGTGCACGCGCTCGGCACGGGCTGGGTCGAGCGCCTGATGCCGCCGGTGGTGACCGGCGCGGTCGTCGCGGTGATCGGGCTGAACCTCGCCGGCGTGCCGATCAAGAACATGGCGTCCAACAACTTCGAGAGCTGGATGCAGGCCGTCACCTTCGTGTGCGTGGGAATCGTGGCCGTGTTCACGCGTGGCATGGTGCAGCGCCTGCTGATCCTGGTAGGCCTGGTGCTGGCGAGCATCGTCTACGCCATCTTCACCAACGGCATGGGTTGGGGCAAGCCGATCGACTTCTCCGGCATCGCGAACGCCGCCTGGGTAGGCGCGCCCGCCTTCAACGCGCCGACCTTCTCCGGCCCGGCCATGCTGCTGGTCGCGCCCGTCGCGATCATCCTGGTCGCCGAGAACCTGGGACACATCAAGGCGGTGACCGCGATGACCGGCCGCAACCTGGACCAGTACATGGGCCGTGCCTTCATCGGCGACGGCGTGGCGACCGTGGTGAGCGGCTTTGCGGGCGGCACCGGCGTGACGACCTATGCCGAGAACATCGGCGTCATGGCGGCGACCAAGATCTACTCCACGGCCGTGTTCCTGTTCGCAGCGCTCATCGCAGTAGTCCTCGGCTTCTCGCCGAAGTTCGGTGCGGTGATCCAGGCGATCCCGCTGCCCGTGATGGGCGGCGTGAGCATCGTGGTGTTCGGGCTCATCGCCATTGCCGGCGCGAAGATCTGGGTCGACAACCGGGTCGACTTCTCCCAGAACCGCAACCTGATCGTCGCGGCGATCACGCTGGTGCTGGGGACGGGCGATTTCACGCTGGGCTTCGGCGACTTCAAGCTGGGCGGCATCGGCACCGCGACCTTCGGCGCGGTCCTGATCTACGCGCTGCTCAATCGCAATGCCTCGCCGGGGGTTTCGGTGGCCGACGCTCCGAACGTCGAGGCGCCGACCCGCTAACATCCTGCGCATGCCGATCTGGACCCGTCCCATCACGATTGAAGCGCTCACCGAGAGTCACAGGAACACCGCCCCCGAGCACCTGGGTCTCGAGTTCCTCGAGGTGGGCGATGACTTCATCCGGGCCCGCGTGCCGGTGGACCACCGCACGCGCCAGCCCTTCGGGCTGCTGCATGGCGGGGTCAGCGTGGTGCTGGCGGAAACGCTGGGGTCTTGCGGAGCGGTCTACTGCGCGCCGCCCGGGCACCGCGTGGTGGGGCTGGACATCAATGCCAACCACATCCGCGCGGCCACCTCGGGCTGGGTCACCGGCAAGACGACGCCGGTGCATGTCGGGCGCAGCACGCAGGTGTGGGCGATCGAACTGCACAACGACGCCGGCGAACTGACCTGCGTCTCGCGCATCACGATGGCGGTGCTGGCGCCGCGCTAGCGCCGGCCGCTCAGCTCGCCTGCGAGCGGGAGAGCCGTTCGCTTTTCCAGTACACGTCGTCGCCGCCATGCATGCGGTTGCACACGCGCGCCAGCACGAACATCAGGTCGGAGAGGCGATTGAGGTACTGGCGCGGCGCGGCGCGCAGGCTGTCCTGCGCCCCGAGCGCGACCACCGCCCGCTCTGCGCGGCGCGCCACGGTGCGGCACACGTGCGCCTGCGCCGCGGCACGGTTGCCGGCGGGAAGGATGAACTCCTCGAGCCTGGGCAGCTGCGCGTTGTAGTGCTCCAGCGCCTGGTCCAGCGCCAGCACGGCGTCGCCCTTGAGCAGCTCGAAGCCCGGAATCGACAGCTCCCCGCCCAGGTTGAACAGCTGGTGCTGGATCTCCACGAGCAACTCGCGCGCATCGGCCGGCAGCTCCTCGCACAGCAACAACCCGAGGTGCGAATTCAGTTCGTCCACGTCGCCCATCGCGCGGACGCGCAAATGGTCCTTGGGCACGCGGGTGTTGTCGCCGAGGCCGGTGGTGCCGTCGTCTCCGGTGCGGGTGGCGATCTGGGTCAGGCGCTTGCCCATCTGCTTTCTCCTGTTGCCCCATTGTCCGCCATGCGCCTGACCGGTCCTACAGCAACTGGAGCCGCGGTCGGCTCGGCCTTTGGCCGCTGCCGGGCCACGATGATTGGAGGCCACGCTGGCGCCTCGGCGGCGGCCCCTCCAGGAGTTCCGCCATGCAACGCTTCGCACCCTTGTTCGCCGCCGGCCTCTGCGCCCTCCTCGCTGCCTCTGCCGCGCAGGCGCAGAGCGGCAGGACCGTGAACCGCACCATGACGCCCGCCGCCTCGACGTACAGCGCGACGCGCACGCCCGGACAGGCCGGCCGGATCCCCATCCACGTTGACGGCAGCGTCGGCTTCACGGGAACGCTGCCTTCGATCAGCGGCGACTCCGGCTCGTCTCCGTCGACGACCGCGGCCGTCCCGGCGACCAGCTCGAACCCGGGCGGCGGCTTCGTCGTTCCCGGGGAAGTGGCACCGGTCGGGGTGAACACGGCGGTGCTCGGGGCAGGCGCTTCGACGATGGGGCCGAGCCAGTACGCGAGCGACTCGGGCGCCGGCGGCTACAACGCCACGGACGTCGCGCGCTCCTTCTTCTTCGCCGACGCGAACCACGACGGGGAGCTGACGCGCGCCGAGTTCCGCCGGCTCAGCATCGTGACCATGCCGTTCGAGCAGATGGACCGCAACTTCGACGGGGTGATCTCGCGCTTCGAGTACGAAGATTCGGTGCGGTGAACTCCCGCGGTCGCGCTCCGGGCCGGCGCACTACACTGGCGGCTGCTGCCGGAGCCCCCCATGAACGCACCCACCACCCTCGCCCACCTCGTTCCCGACGTCCACCAGCGTGAGGTGCCTGCCGCACTGATCGCGGCGCTGAAGGCCCGTTTCGCCGACCGGTGCTCGACGGCGCTGGCCGTGCGCGAACAGCATGGGCGCGACGAGTCCTCGTTCCAGTGCCCGCCCCCGGCCGCGGTGGTGTTCGCCGAGAGCACGCAGGACGTCGCCGATGCCGTGCGGCTGGCCAGCGAATACGACACGCCCGTCATTCCCTTCGGCGTGGGCTCGTCCCTGGAAGGGCACCTGCTGGCCGTGCAAGGCGGCATCAGCGTGGACGTCCAGCGCATGAACAAGGTGCTGTCGGTCAACCCCGAGGACCTGACGGTGACCGTGCAGCCCGGGGTGACGCGCAAGCAGTTGAACGAGGAAATCAAGAGCACGGGCCTGTTCTTCCCGATCGATCCGGGCGCCGACGCCTCCATCGGCGGGATGAGCGCCACGCGCGCGTCCGGCACGAACGCCGTTCGCTACGGGACGATGCGCGAGAACGTGCTGGCGCTGGAAGTGGTCACCGCCAGCGGCGAAGTGATCCGCACGGGCACGCGGGCCAAGAAGTCCTCGGCCGGCTACGACCTCACGCGCTTGTTCGTGGGCAGCGAAGGCACGCTTGGCGTGATCACCGAAGTCACGGTGCGCCTGTACCCGATCCCCGAGGCGATCTCCGCCGCGATCTGCTCCTTCCCGAGCATCGAGGCGGCGGTGCGCACCACGATCCAGATGATCCAGCTCGGCGTGCCGATCGCGCGCGTGGAGCTGATCGACGTGAACACCGTGCGCATGGTGAACGTGCACAGCAAGCTCGGGCTGCGCGAGGAGCCCATGCTCCTGATGGAATTCCACGGCTCGCCTTCGGGCGTGAAGGAGCAGGCCGAGACGGTGCAGGAGATCGCGTCGGAGTTCGGCGGCAAGTCCTTCGAATGGGCCGAGACGCCGGAGGAGCGCACGCGGCTCTGGACCGCGCGCCACAACGCCTACTTCGCGGCGGTGCAGTCGCGTCCGGGCTGCCGCGCCATTTCCACCGACACCTGCGTGCCGATCTCGCGCCTCGCGGATTGCCTGCTCGACTCGGTGGCCGAGGCGGATGCCAGCGGTATCCCCTATTTCCTGGTCGGCCACGTCGGCGACGGCAACTTCCACTTCGGCTACCTCCTGGATCCCGAGGCCCCGAAGGAGCGCGAGATCGCGGAGGAGCTGAACGACAAGCTGGTGCACCGCGCGCTCGCGCTCGGCGGCACCTGCACCGGCGAGCACGGCGTCGGCCTGCACAAGATGGGCTTCCTGGTGGACGAGGCCGGCGCCGGCGCCGTCGACATGATGCGCACCATCAAGCGGGCGCTCGATCCGAAGAACATCATGAACCCGGGGAAGATCTTCTCGATCGGCTGAGCCCGATCCCGCTGGGGCTGGGTCCGGCAAGCTGGCGCCGCTCTAGTTGGGCGGCAGCGCCACCGTCGGGGCGCCGCCCAACTCGGTGATCTTCCATTCCTCGTTGATGTTGCGGAAGGCGATGCCGACCGCGCGGTTCTCGACGTCCGCGACCAGTCCTTCCTTCTCGTAGTCGTCGCCCCATTGCACCTTGAGCGCGCGGATGGAGGCGGCGATGCGCCGCATCTCGTCGTCGTTCAGCTGCTGCGAGCGCGCCTGCCAACGCAGCAGCGCCGGGCCCGACAGGCAGTTCAGCACGGTCGCGCGGTCACCCGTCATCAACGCGCCCAGAAACACCTGCCACGTCTTTTCCACGGTCTGGAAGCGCGTGTCGGGCGTCCGGGCGAGCGGCTCGATCGCATGCAGCCAGTCGTCCGTGCACAGGCGCAGCGGCAGCGTCATTTCGCCGCGGCGGCCAGCGCGCACCTTGGCCGCGAGCAGCCGGTCGTACTCCGCCAGGGTCGGGCCGTGCCGGTGGATCCACGCGTCATAGACCACGGCGCTCTTCTCGGCAAACCCTGGCACGTCCGCCCGGCAACGCTGGAATTGCGCCGTGAGGTCGAGGATCTCGCGCTTGCGTTTCGTCGGCTTCACGAACGGCTCGTCCGGGGACGCCATTTGCGCGGCGGCGGCGAACCTGGCGGGGATGGAGACCAGGGCCGGCGTGCTCACCGATCGCTCGCTGGCCGGTGATGCGGCCAGGGCGGATCTGACGGCTGGTGGCGCTAGGGCCGGCGCCGGCGCTGCCGCGGGGTGGTCCGCTGATGCCGCGTCTGCCGCAGCGGGAACGGGTTTCACCGCCGGCCGGGCCGGGGCATCGCCAACGAGCTCCGACAACGCGCAGGGGTTCCGCTGGAAGCTGATGCTGCCGTCGGCCATCTGGCAGCGATAAGGCTCGGTCCCCTGGGCCGCGACCGTGCCCGTCACTCCCGCCAACACCAGGGCCAACAGCCATGCCCTCTGACGCGTCTTCATCGGATCTCTCCGGCCAAGCACATGCATGGCATGCTAGGCAGGTGCGGCGGAGGGCGTCCACTTCCAAAGGCTAACGTATACAATATTTCGGATATGCTGCCTTGGGAGACGAGCGCCGAGCCCGACCATGCCCTTGCGGCGACCGTGCGCGCCACGTCGCTGGGCAAGCTGGTGCGCGACGACGTGCTGGGCATGATCCTGCGCGGCGAGATCCAGCCCGGGCAGCGAATCAACGAGCCTGACGTGGCCGCTCGCTTGGGCGTCTCGCGCGTGCCGGTGCGGGAAGCGCTGCGGGAGCTGGAAAGCTCCGGGCTGGTGGAGGCTCGCAAGCACTCCGGCGTTTTCGTGCGCAGGCTGGGCGCGGACGAGATCCGCAGCCTCTATGAGATGCGGGCGCTCCTGGACGGCTTCGCCGGGCGGCGCGCGGCATCGCTTCCCGCAGGCCAGCGCCAGCGGCTCGCCCAGGCGCTGGATGCTTCCGTCAGTCGGATGCAGGACGCCGCCCAAGCGGAGCAGGTGAGCACCTACTACAGCGAGAACCTGCGATTCCACTGGATGCTCGTGGAGGCGGCCGGCAATCCGGCACTCACCGAGACCTACCGCAACATCATCCAGAAGCTGCACCTGTCGCGGCTGACCAACCTTTCCCACGGCCTCGGCATGCAGGCGTCGGTGGCGGACCACCGTGAGATTGCCGCCGCGCTGCGTGCCGGCGATGCGGGCCGCTGCGAGCGACTGCTGGCCGACCACGTCGAGCGCGCCCACGAGCGCCTCGCATCGCACACCCATTCCAAGCAAGGAGACTGAATCCATGGCCCGCAACACCCAGGTCCCGGCGGACCACAACGCCCCGCCGATCACGCGCATCCTGGCCGAGTACGTCGCCCAGCATCCCTCGCGCGGCTGGAGCGACGCCGTCGACCACGAGGCGCACCGTACCTTCCTGAACTGGCTGGGCTGCGCCGTCGGCGCGGCAAGGCACGAGGCCGCCGACGCTGCGCTGGCCGCCGTTGCCGAACTGCAGCCGGCCCCGCAAGCCACGGTTGCCGGCCGCAGCGAGCGGGTCGACATGGCGAGCGCGGCGCTCGTCAATGGCATCACCTCGCACACCTTCGACTTCGACGACACGCACCTCAAGACCATCATCCATCCGGCCGGACCGGTGGCGAGCGCGCTGCTCGCACTGGCCGAGCACCAGGGCATGAATGGCCGCGCAGTCGTCGACGCGCTGGTGTTGGGCATCGACGTGGCGTGCCGACTGGGCAACCTCGTCTATCCCGAACACTACGACCGCGGCTGGCACATCACGGGCACGACCGGCATGCTGGGCGCCGCCGCCGGCTGCGCGCGCCTGCTGAAGCTCGATGCGCACCGGACGCAGATGGCGCTGGGCATTGCCGCGTCGCAGCCGATCGGCCTGCGCGAACAGTTCGGCACGATGACCAAGCCCTTCCACCCGGGCGCTGCCGCGCGTGCCGGCCTGATGTCGGCGTTGCTGGCTGCCAAGGGCTTCACCGCCAGTCCGCGCGCGCTGGAAGCGCCGCGCGGCTGGGCGCAGGTCGTGTCGACCAAGACCGCCTGGAACGAGGCCACCGACGAACTCGGCCAGCGCTTCGAGATCTCGTTCAACAGCTACAAGCCGTTCGCCTGCGGGATCGTGATCCACCCCAGCATCGATGCCTGCGTGCAGTTGCGCGACCAAGGCGTCCGCGCCGAGGACGTGGAGCGCATCGAGCTGCGGGTGCACTCGCTGGTGCTGGAACTCACGGGCAAGAAGGAGCCGGCCGACGGGCTGCAAGGCAAGTTCAGCGTGTACCACGGCTGCGCCGCCGGCCTGATCTTCGGTCGTGCCGGCGAGGACGAGTACCACGACGACATCGTGAATCGCCCCGACATGGTGGAGCTGCGCCGCAAGGTGGTCGCGACGGTGGACAACAGCATCGACGAGGCCAGCGCCGACGTCACGGCGTTCATGAAGGACGGCCGCAAGGTGCACGTGTTCGTCGAACATGCGATCGGTTCGCTGCAGCGGCCGATGACCGACGCGATGCTGGAAGCGAAGTTCACGCAGCTGGCCGATCCCGTGCTGGGTGCGGGGCGGGTGAAGCAACTGATCGCCGCGTGCTGGGGTCTCGGGCAGGCCCAGGACGTGCGCGCGCTCGCGGCACTGGCGCGTCCCTGAGCAGACGTCGCCGCAGGAGGGCCGGGGGGCGGTCGCTGCCGCCCAGCACTCAACCCGCGAGCTGCAGCAGCAGCGCTCCCAGCGCCTGCACCGAAGCCACGTCGTCGTAGAGCGCGCCACGGCGAGCGACGATCTGCTGGCGCACGCGCTCACGCAAGGCCGCGTCCTCGCACAGCCGCACGACCCGGTCGGCATAGGCGGCGTGGCTGTCGGCGATCCACTCGTCCAGCTGCAAGCTGCGCAGGATGCCGCTGGCGAAGCGGCCGCGCAGGAACCGCCCTTCCCACGCCACCACGGGCGTGCCGCATTCGACGGCCTGCATCGCGATGTCGAACCCCGAACAACCCACGGTGTCCAGAATGACGTCGGTTCGCTGCAGCAGGCCGGAGAAGGCCGCTTGCGATAGCCGGGGCACGAAGCGCACGTGGGCGTCGAACTCCACCTGCGCCGCGGCGAAGGCGGCGCGCAGCCTTTGCTCCAGTCGCGCGGCGAGCCCGTCCTCGCGGCGGAGGAAGAGCAGCTTGCAAGGCGCGCAGCGGCGCGCGATCTCCACCCACAGCGCATCCTCGCTCGGGCCGTACTGGAATGCGAGGCCGGGCGCGACCAGCAGCCGGTCGCCGGGCGCGATGCCCCAAGTCGCCAACGGCGGCGCCTCGGCCCGCGTGCCATGCGGACGATACGCACAGCCCAGCCCGGGCAGCGCGTGCAGTGTTTCGCTGTAGTGCTCCGCCGCAGCGACCGGCTCGAAGGCCTGCGCGCTCAGGTAGCCGTCGATGGTGGGCAGGCCGGTCGTGAGCGGATGGCCCCAGCCCGCCAGTTGCACGCGGGCGAGCCGCAGCGACGCGAGCCGCAGCGTGCTCGCATCCCTGCCGACCTCGGGATAGATGACCACGTCCAGGCGCGCGTCGCTCACCGCCTTCGCGCACGCGCTCCAGTCGCGCAGCCCTTGCTGCAAGCTCGCTACGTGGCCCTGGGCCCAGCGCATGGCGTCATTGGCGATGCTGCCGACGTGGAACAGGTGCAGCTCGAAGCGCTCGCGGTCCAGGTG
The DNA here is from genome assembly GCF_016654015.1 of Ramlibacter ginsenosidimutans. Taxonomy (GTDB): domain Bacteria; phylum Pseudomonadota; class Gammaproteobacteria; order Burkholderiales; family Burkholderiaceae_C; genus Ramlibacter; species Ramlibacter ginsenosidimutans. Next base: position 1,130,985 of record NZ_JAEPWM010000001.1, read on the forward strand.
CCGGACCCAACCGCGCAGCAGCGCGTGCGCGAGGGAGGGACCCGATCCGTGCGCCGAGACGATGCCCACACGCAGCCGCTCGCCCGTGCGCGCTGCGGCCGGCGGCGGCACCTTCGCGCGCTTCGCCCAGGTCGCCATGAGTTCCGCGCAGAGCGCACCGTAACGCCGCAACACTGCGGCGTGGTTCTCTTCGATAGCCGCGAGCTGCAACGGCTGCTGCGCGCCCACCGCCTGCCACGCATCCGCCCTCGTTTGCGTGCGGCACCAGTTGCACAGGCGGTCGAGGTCGCGCTCGAACGCTTGCAGCCCCTGGGCCTGCTCGTGCTCGCTCGCCGCAACCGCAGGCAGCTGCGCCACGACCGCGCCCCAGCGCGCGCGCACGTGCTGGCTGTCGATGCGCACTGCCGCTTCATACGCCGCGCGCGCACCAGCTGCATCGGCGTCGCCCATGAGCGCCTGGCCGAGCCAGTAGTGCGCCTCGGCGTCGCGCGGATGCTGCGCAAGATAGTCGCGCAGCAAGGCTGCCGCTGCGCCCCACTCCCGACGGTCGATTCGCAACATTGCCAGGTTGAACGCGGCCTCGGAGAGCTGCGGCTGCAGCACCAGGGCACGCTCGAACGACTGCACCGCTTCGTCGCTGCGACCCAGGTCCTTGCGCACGGCGCCGAGATTCGCGTGCGCAATGGCGTCGCCGGGGTGCGCTGCGAGCGCCTGCTGGAGCTGCCGCTCGCTGGCGGCGACCTGGCCGCGTTGCAGCAGGAAGCCCGCCAGCTCACGGTGCGCGAGCGCGAGCCGCCTGGCCTTGCCGCGGGCGCGAGAAAGGTGCTGGGCCGCCATATCCTGCCGCCCCTCGGCGAGCGCCAGCAAGGCCGCTTCCGCCAGGATCGCCGGGTCGCCCGCGTCGCGCTGCAACGCTGCCTCCAGCGCTTCGCCTGCCGGCTTGCGCCGCCCTGCGACCACATGCGCGCGGCCGATCGCCAGCCAGGCTTGCGCATCGCGCGCATTGCCCGCGAGCAACTGCTGCGCGATCGCGATCGCATCCTTGCCCCGGCCCCGGTCGGTGAGCAGGAAGGCGCGCGTCAACAAGGCGCCACGGTCGCTCGCCGCACGGGCCAGCCGGTCGCTCGCGACCCGTTCCGCCTGCTCGATCTCGCCCGCGTGGTACAGCGCCAGCGGCTCTTCGGCCGTGATGGAACGACTGCGCCAGTACGAGACGAGCTTGTCCAGCATGCGCGCGCGTGCGTCAGGCCTGCCCGCGCAGGCGGTCGATCAGGCCGTTGAGTTCGTCCAGCGAGCCGAACTGGATGGACAGCTCGCCCATCTCCTCGACGCGCCCGTGCCGCTTCACGCGCTTCTTCACGCGCACTTCCACTTCCGCGGTGAGCAGGTCCGAGAGTTCCTCCTCGATGCGGCGCATGTCGCGCGACTTCTCCTTCTTGGGCTTGGGCGAGACCAGCGAGAACTCCGCGCCGATCCTCTTCACCAGGCTTTCCGCCTCGCGCACCGAGAGCTTCTTCTGCGCGATCTGGTTCGCCGCCGTGATCTGTGCCGCGCGCTCCAGCGCCAGCAGCGCGCGGGCGTGGCCCATGTCGATGTCGCCCGCCATGAGCATCGTCTGCACGGCGTCCGCAAGATTCAGCAGGCGCAGCAGGTTCGACGCCGCGCTGCGCGAGCGACCCACCGCCTGCGCCGCCTGTTCGTGCGTCAGGCCGAAGTCCTTGATCAGGCGTTGCAGGCCTTGCGCTTCTTCCAGCGGATTGAGGTCCTCGCGCTGGATGTTCTCGATCAGCGCCATCGCGGCGGCGGCCTCGTCGGGCACGTCGCGCACCAGCACCGGCACGCTGTCGAGACCCGCGAGCCGCGCTGCGCGGAAGCGGCGTTCGCCCGCGATGATTTCGTATTTGCCGGCGTTCTCGCCTTCGGCCAGCCTGCGCACGAGGATGGGCTGCATGATGCCCTGCGCCTTGATGGACTCCGCGAGCTCGTAGAGCGCACCCTCGTCCATGCGCGTGCGCGGCTGGTACATGCCGGGCACCATGTCGCCCAGCATCAGCGACGCGGGCTGGCCGGGACCGGGCCCCGTGCCATCGCCGCCAGCGCCCGCGTTCTCGTCCACCTTGGGACCGAGCAGCGCTTCGAGGCCGCGGCCCAGGCCCTTGGGTTTCTTCGTCACCATCGGAAAACCTTCTTCAGTCTTTCATGAGGTCCTGGAGCAGCACGTGGCCCTCGGGCCAGCTCGCCAGGCCGGAATCGGCGTTGATGTGGCCGCAAGGGCCGTAGTCCATGAACTGCGCGCGCCATGCGTGCGCGAACAGCTTTGCGCGTTCCAACGCGCAGTACGGGTCGTCACGGCTGGCGAGCAGCACGCTCGCGAAGGGCAGTGCGCTCAGCTCGATCGGCGTCCACGAGGGAAGCTGCTCGCGGAGCTCGGGACGCTCCACGTCGGGGGCCGCGACGAGCAGCGCTGCCTTCACGCGATGCGTGTTGCGCGAGTGCGCGGCCCACGCTGCGGCGAGGATGCACCCCAGGCTGTGCGCCACCAGCACCGCGGGCTCGTCGCAGGAGAGCACCATGTCTTCCAGGCGGGCGATCCAGTCGCCGCGCAGGGGATGCTTCCAGTCGTGCTGCTCCACGCGCCGGTAGCCGTGGCGCTGCTCCCAGATCGTCTGCCAGTGCTTAGTCCCGCTGTTTTCCCAGCCGGGCAGGAGCAGGACGTTGGCCGGTTTCACTGCTCTTTTTTATGTAGCAGGCCACCGAGGCTGACCGTCTGTTCCGTCTTGGCGGCGGGACGCGCTCCGGTGCCGGGGCGCGCGCCCCCGAGGCGCTCGACCATCTCGTTGGCGAACTCCACGAAGGATTGGCTGCCGCGCGCACCGGGGTCGAAGGCAAGGCCCGGGAGTCCGTAGCTGGGTGCCTCGGCGAGCCGCACGTTCCGCGGGATGACCGTGTTGAACACCTTGTCGCCGAAGTGCGATTTCAGCTGCTCGCTCACCTGCTGCTGCAGCGTGATGCGCGGGTCGAACATCACGCGCAGCAGGCCGATGATCTCGAGGTCGCGATTCAGGTTGGCGTGCACCTGCTTGATCGTGTTCACCAGGTCCGACAGACCCTCGAGCGCGAAGTACTCGCACTGCATCGGCACGATCACGCCGTGCGCGGCGCACAGGCCGTTGAGCGTCAGCAGCGACAGCGCGGGCGGGCAGTCGATCAGGATGAAGTCGTACTCGCCATCGACCTTGGCCAGCGCCTCCTTCAACCGCGTCTCGCGCCGGTCCACGGCCACGAGTTCCACTTCCGCGCCGGCGAGGTCGCGGTTGGCGCCCAGGATGTCGTAGCTGCAGCCGGCCTCCTTCAGCCGCTCGCTCACCACCCGCGCTTCGGCGATGCTCGCGGATTCGAGCAGCACGTCATAGACGGTGTGCTGCAGCTTGCGCTTGTCCACGCCCGAACCCATGGTCGCATTGCCCTGCGGGTCGAGGTCCACCATGAGCACGCGCTGCCCGATCTTGGCGAGGCCGGCGGCCAGGTTCACCGCCGTGGTGGTCTTGCCCACTCCGCCCTTCTGGTTGGCGACGCAGAAGATCTTGGCCATCAGCGTGCACCCGCCGGGCGAGCAAAGACTGGGCAGGAAGGACGACGAGGGCAGGACATATTCATTTGCTGACCGCCAGCTTCACGCCGAAACCGATGAGGCACACCCCGGCAAGTTTGGTGAGCGTGCGCCCGATCAGCGGGTTGGCGCGCATGCGCTCGGCGAGGAAGTGCGTCAGCAGGACGGCCGTGAGGCCGTAGAGAAAGGTGAGGACGGCCACCGTCACAGCCATGGCGGCGAAGGTCAGCAGGCCCGCGTGCCGCGCCGGGTCGACGAACAGCGGGAAGAAGGCCATGTAGAACACGATGGCCTTGGGATTCAGCAAGGTGATCACCGCCGCCTGCTTGAAGTAGTGATGCGGCTCGATGTGAAGAATGGGCGCGGAGCCGGGCTTGGCCAGCAGCATCCTGGCGCCGAGCCAGGCGAGGTAGACGGCACCCGCCCACTGCACCGCATGGAAGGCGGCCGGATACGCGACCAGCAAGGTGGCCACGCCTGCCACCGCAGCCCACATCAGCACCTGGTCACCGGCGATCACACCGAAGGTCGCCCCCAGTCCGCCCTTGATACCGCCCTTCCCTGTCGAGGTGATCAGCGCCAGGTTGCCTGGGCCGGGGATGGCGAGAAAGATCAGGATCGCGACGACGAATGCGCCGTAGTCTTTAACGCCGAACATGGACCGCCTCCAGGTGAAGGCCGAGTTTAACTGCCGGCAGCCGGCGATCCCGGCTCGATGCGGCGACGCATCCAGACGATGCAGCGTTCGGCCGACAGTTCAGGCACGATCAATTGTTCCACGTGGAACGCTTCGGCTGCCGGCGGCAGCGCGGCGAGCTCCGCGTCGGGCCGCTTGCCCTTCATGGCCAGCCAAACGCCGCCTGCGGCGAGGGCGCCTTCCGACCAGGTGACGAAGTCCGCCAGCGAAGCGAAGGCGCGGGAACTCACGACCTCATAGGGGCCGGCCAGCTGCTCCACCCGGTCGTGCAGGCCGCGGAGGTTAGGCAGCCTCAGCTGCACGGCCACTTGCTGGATAAAGGCGGCCTTCTTGCCCACCGTATCGACGCAGTCGACGTGGATCTCCGGGCAACAGACGGCGATCACCACGCCCGGCAACCCGGCCCCCGAGCCCACGTCCAGCAAGCGGACCGCCCTGCCCCCGGTCTGTCGCCGCAAGGCAGGCACGGCCGCCAGGCTGTCGAACAGGTGCTGCACGAGCATCTCGTCCGGGTCACGGACAGCCGTGAGGTTGTAGACCTTGTTCCACTTGGCGATGAGCTCGAGATAGGCGAGCAACTGCTCCTGCTGGCGCACGCCGAGCTCGATACCAAGGGCGGCCGCCGCGGCAACCAGTCGGGCGCTCGGATCCGATGCCGCACTCATTCCGGGAGACTCCGCACCGCGCGTCGAAAGATGGGCCGGCGGTTCATGCCGCCTTCTGCCCGTTCTGGTTCGCAGCTTCGGCGAAGCCCTTGAACTTGTTCTTCTTCAGGTGGACCAGCAGCAGGGAGATGGCCGCAGGCGTCACGCCGGAAATGCGGGAGGCCAGGCCCAGCGTTTCCGGTCGATGCTTGTTCAGCTTCTGCCGCACCTCGATGCTCAGCGCCGGCACCTGCATGTAGTCGAGTTCGGGCGGGAGCTTCAGGCCCTCGTAGTACGCGGCGCGCTCCACTTCGTCCTTCTGGCGCTCGATGTAGCCGGAGTACTTGGCGCCGATTTCGATCTGCTCCACCACCGGCGCGTACAGCACGTCCAGCGTTTCACGTGAAACAGCGTCGCTCCTCCAGCGGCCACCCTCCATCGAAACCAGCGCTTCGTAGCCCACGTCGGGCCGGCGCAGCAGGTCGCCGAGGTTGTACTCATGGTCGATTGAGACGCCGAGCACCCTCTTCGCTTCCGCGTCGGAGAGGATGCGCGGATTCACCCAGGTCGCCTTGAGCCGCTCGGTTTCACGTGAAACAGCGTCGCGCTTGCGGCAGAAAGCGTCCCACTGCGCGTCGCCGACCAGTCCCATCGCGCGCCCTGCCTCTGTCAGCCGAAGGTCGGCGTTGTCCTCCCGCAGCTGCAACCGGTATTCGGCCCGGCTGGTGAACATGCGGTAAGGCTCGGTCACGCCCTTGCTGATCAGGTCGTCGACGAGCACGCCAAGGTAGGCCTGGTCGCGGCTCGGCAGCCAGGCTGCTTCGCCCCTGGCCTGCAGAGCCGCATTGAGTCCGGCGAACAGGCCCTGGGCCGCGGCCTCCTCGTAGCCGGTGGTCCCGTTGATCTGGCCGGCGAAGAACAGGCCTGCGATCGCCTTGGTCTCGAAGCTCGCCTTCAGCCCGCGCGGATCGAAGTAGTCGTACTCGATCGCATATCCGGGCCGCAGGATGTGGGCCCGCTCCAGCCCGGGCAACGTGCGCACGAGGCCCAGTTGCACGTCGAAAGGCAGGCTCGTCGAAATGCCGTTCGGGTAGAACTCGTTGGTCGTGAGTCCTTCCGGCTCCAGGAAGACCTGGTGGCTGTCCTTGTCCTTGAAGCGGTTGATCTTGTCTTCGACGCTGGGACAGTAGCGGGGCCCCACCCCCTCGATGCGGCCGGTGAACATCGGGCTGCGGTCGAAGCCGGAGCGGATGATCTCGTGCGTTCGCTCGTTGGTGTGCGTGATCCAGCACGGCACCTGCCGCGGGTGCATGTCGGCGCGGCCCATGAAGCTGAACACAGGCACCGGGTCCAGATCGCCGGGCTGCTCCTCGCATCGCGAGAAATCGATCGTGCGACCGTCGATGCGCGGCGGCGTCCCGGTCTTGAGCCGGCCCTGCGGCAGCTTCAGCTCCTTCAGCCGGGCCGACAGGGACACCGCCGGCGGGTCGCCGGCCCGCCCAGCCGCGTAGTTCTGCAGGCCGACGTGGATCTTGCCGTCGAGAAAGGTCCCCGCGGTCAGGACCACCGCCCTGCCCCGGAACCGGATGCCGACCTGCGTCACGGCGCCGACCACGCGGTCGCCCTCGACCATCAGGTCGTCCACGGCCTGCTGGAACAAGGTGAGGTTGGCCTGGTTCTCAAGCCGGCGCCGGATCGCGGCCTTGTAGAGGATGCGGTCCGCCTGCGCCCGGGTGGCGCGCACCGCCGGTCCCTTGCTGGAGTTGAGGATGCGGAACTGGATGCCGGCTTCGTCGGTGGCAATCGCCATCACGCCGCCGAGGGCGTCCACCTCCTTCACGAGATGGCCTTTGCCGATCCCGCCGATCGAGGGGTTGCAGGACATCTGTCCCAGCGTCTCGATGTTATGGGTGAGGAGCAGGGTCTTGCAGCCCATGCGCGCAGAGGCGAGGGCCGCTTCGGTGCCGGCATGGCCGCCACCGACCACGATGACGTCGAATTCTTCGGGATACAACATGGGAGGAGCGCCGAACCGGGCGCAGGGGGCCACTCTTGGCCTGTGGCAGGGAGGGGCCGATTTTACGGGGCTGCGACGAAAGCTGCCGGCCGTGATGCAATGCGCCCATGAAAGTCCTCGTGTTCGCGGGCAGCACGCGCAGCGGCTCCTTCAATCGCAAGCTGGCGCGCGAAGTCGCCGCCATGACGCGCGAGCGCGGCGCCGAAGTCACGCACCTCGAACTGGGCGACTACAACATCCCCATGTACAACGCGGACCTGGAAGCCAGCGGCACGCCGGACGACGTGATGAAGCTGAAGTACGTGTTCCATGAGCACCCCGCCTGGATCGTCTGCACGCCCGAATACAACGCGAGCTACCCGGCCCTGGTGAAGAACACGCTGGACTGGCTTTCCAGCCCGGTGAAGAGCGACCCGGTCTGGAACGACGACTTCCGCTTCAGCCGCGGCAAGGTCGTGGGCGTGCTGAGCGCCTCGCCCGGTGCGCTCGGCGGCCTGCGCTCGCAGAGCCACCTCATCCCCTTGCTGCTGAACCTGCAGTGCTGGGTGGTGCCGCGCACGTTTGCGCTGGGCCATGCGGGCACGGCCTTCGACGCGCAGGAGCGGCTGGCGGACGACGCCAGCCGGCGCCGCGTCGCCGCCGTAATCGAACAAACCCTCTGGGCTGCGAGTCGCTTGCAGTCAGAGCAAACCGCTACGAAATAAAGAGCATGGACTGTCGTCCGGGATGCGGTGCCTGCTGCATCGCGCCCTCGATCACTTCCCCGATCCCGGGCATGCCCCACGGTAAGCCCGCGGGCGTGCGCTGCGTGCAACTTGATGACGCGAACCGCTGCCGCCTGTTCGGCCGGCCCGAGCGGCCCGATTTCTGCGGCGGCCTGCAGCCCTCGAGCGAGATGTGCGGAAGCTCCAGCGCGCATGCGCTCACGTGGCTGGCGGCACTCGAACGCGCGACTTCGCCGGCCTAGACCCCGACGCCGAACTGCTCCAGGCGCGGCACCGACGCGATCGCGATACGGCCGTAGCCCAGTTCGATCGCCCCTTCGCGCATCAGCCCGTGCAGCTCCTTGCTGAGCGTCTGGCGGGAGACGCCCAGCATCATCGCGAGCGCCTCCTGCGACACCGGAACGACCCGCCGCGGATCGCGCGCCTGGCTCGCATCGCCGCGCGCGAGCAGCAGCAGCCGGCGCGCCACACGCGCGCGCGTGGATCGCAGCGTCGCATCCTCCACCATTCCGTACAGCGAGCGCACGCGGCCCGCCAGCAGGCGGCACACGCCGAGCGCGAACGCCGGCCGCTTCATCATGCGATCGAAGTCCGCACGCGCAAGCGCCAGCACTTGCGTGTCGCCGGCCGCGGTCGCATCGTGGGTGCGCGCCTGCCCGTCGATCAGCGAGATCTCGCCGAACCAGTTGCCCGCTTCCAGCACCGCCAGGATCGCTTCCTTGCCGTCTTCGCGCAGGCTGGACGCCTTGATGCCGCCCGAGAGCACGCCATAGAACGCGCCCTGCCCCGGCGGCACCACATCGCCCTGGCGGAACAGCATCTCGCCCGCCGCGTAGTGCTGCCGCTCGCACGCCCCAACCAGGGCCTTGCGGTCCGCGACCGGCAAGGCCGAGAACCACGGGTTCACGGACATGCGGCGCAGCAACTCGGCCGGCGTGGGGAGGGTCACGAGAGGGACAGTCAGGAGGTGGGACTTCCCTGCATTGTCCAAATCTTGACAGTGAGGGGTCAAGCCCCGGCGAAGAATGGCCGCCAGGAGACTGCTTCATGAACGCACGCGCCCGCTTTCTTCGCATGCAGGACAGCACTGCCGCCGACTGGCAGGTGATCGCCGGCGAGTTCATGCCGTTCGCGCAGGCCCTGCCCGATCGCGTGGTGAAGCACCTGCAGATCCTGCAGGGCGACTACGGCGGCTTTCCGGTCGACCGCTACACCCACTCGCTGCAGACCGCCACGCGGGCGCTGCGCGACGGCCGCGACGAGGAGTACGTGGTGTGCGCCCTGCTGCACGACATCGGCGACACGCTGGGCGCCTTCAATCATCCCGACATCGCGGCCGCCGTCCTCAAGCCCTTCGTGAGCGAAGCGAATCACTGGATGGTGCAGAACCACGGCATCTTCCAGGGCCACTACTTCTTCCATCACCTGGGCCTGGACCGCAACATGCGCGACCAGTTCAGGGACCATCCGCACTACGCGCGCACCGAGGAGTTCTGTGCGCTCTACGACAACCCCGCATTCGACCCTGAAGCGGAGACCCTCCCCATCGAGGAGTTCCTGCCCATGCTGCGGCGGGTCATGGCGCAGCCGCGCAACTCGATCTACCTGAAGAAGGAGAACCCATGAACATCGCATCCCTGCGCGAAGTCGTCAGCGCCGAGGAGTGGCAGCTGCGCGTCGACCTCGCCGCCGCCTACCGCCTCGTCGCGCACTACGGCTGGAGCGACCTCGTCTTCACGCACATCAGCGCGCGCATCCCCGGCCCGGAGCATGCGTTCCTGATCAACCCCTACGGGCTGATGTTCGACGAGATCACCGCGTCCTCGCTGGTGAAGGTCGACCAGGACTGCAACAAGCTGATCGACGCGCCCTTCCCCGTGAACCCGGCGGGCTTCGTGATCCACAGCTGCATCCACCAGGGGCGCGACGACGCGGGCTGCGTGCTGCACACGCACAGCCGCGCAGGCGTGGCCGTGAGCGCGCAGAAGGCGGGCGTGCTGCCGATCTCGCAGCAAAGCACCTTCGTGCTGGCTTCGCTCGCGTACCACGACTACGAAGGCGTGGCCCTGCGCGACGACGAGAAGCCCAGGCTGCAGCGGGACCTCGGCGACAAGAATTTCCTGGTGCTTCGCAACCACGGCCTGCTCACCGTGGGCCGCACCATTCCCGACGCCTTCCTCTCGATGTACACCTTCGAGAACACCTGCCGCATCCAGATCGACGCGCAAGCGGGCGGCGAACTGGTCTACGTCGACCCGCGCATCCTCACCGGGATGGAAAAGGTGATGAAGACGGTGACCGCGGGACAGGGCGCGAACATCGCCTGGCCGGCGCTGCTGCGCAAGCTGGACAAGCTCGACCCCTCGTACCGGACCTGAGCGGCTAAGCAGCCGCCCTCGCGGCGGCCTGCCGCGCCAGCGCGGGCGCGGCCACCGGCGGGATGACGTGCCCCGGCCTGGGATCGTGCTCCAGCACCATGACTTCCTTGCGCGTCATCCGCAGCTGGCCGAACATGGTCGCGAACGCCACGTCCTTCGCGTCGCGTCCGGTGCCGATGCGCACCACCCGATCCACCGGCGCCATGCCGGTCGGATCGAACAGCATCCATTGACCATCCAGCCAGGCTTCGAAGACCGCATGGAAGTCCTGCGGCGGCTCGTCGAACCAGACATAGCCCACCACGAGGCGCGCCGGGATGTTGAGCGCACGGCAGAAGGTGATGCCCAGGTGCGCGAAGTCGCGGCACACGCCCGTGCGGTGCTGGAACACCTGTTGCGCGGTGCTGTTCGAGTCGGTGCTGCCCGGCTTGTACGCGACGTTCGCGCGGATCCACTCCTCGATCGCGTGCACGCGCGCATAACCCGGGGCGAGCTCCCCGAACAGGCGCACCGCTTCGTTGGACAGGAGGTCCGACTCGCAATAGCGGGTGGCGAGCAGGTAGGGGAAGATCTCGTCCGGCACCTCGGCCACCGGGCGCTCGCGCAGGCTCGTGTCCGGCGCCGGCGTGTGCACCTCGACCTCGGCCTTGTACTCGACGCACAGGGGTCCGGGTTGCGCGTCGAAGCGCAGGAGGCGATTGCCGCTGCGCGGGTCCACGTAGCGGTGCGGCGTCACGCCCGAGGAGATCGCGAGCGACTCGCTCACGATGTCCTGCGTGGGCCAGTGCGCCGCTTCGATGTTGAAGCAGAAGTGCGTGGGCGACTCGACCTCGTACTCCAGGAGGATGTCGACAGTGGAGAGGTGCATCCGGCGCCTTGGCAAGGGAGATACCTCATCATAGGCAGCGGCCCCTCCGCCGCGAAGCGTCTGGGACCAGCGCCGCGTGTAGGACGGCGCGCAGCCGCGTTACTTGCCGAACAGGCCGCGCAGGCTTTCGCCGATCCGGTCGCCCGCACCCGCCCCCGCGGCCGTCCCGGCCCCGGGCATCACCAGCGTGCCGATCGCTGCGCCGACCATGGCGCCCCGGGTGAGCATGACGCTCGGCTCGTCCACCGTTCCCCTGACCTCCAGCGGAACGCCCAGCGCACCCCGGCTGCTCGCCACGTCCACGTTGACGCGGCCGCTGAGCGCCTTCGCCGGCGAAATGGACACGCTGCCGGTCGCCGACAGCGCGCCGGACGTCGCGACCAGGTTGGTCAGATGCACCGCCTTGCCCTGCGTGTTCACCTGCCCCGCCAGCTCATCGAGGCGGGTCGTGCCACCGCGGCTCAGGCCCACCGTCTGCACGGCCTTCTGCAGGTCGATGCCCTGAACCACGGCGTTGTGCACGGTGAACCGCGTCTGCGTGGCGAGCACGTCCGCGATCTGGCCCGGCTCGTGGTATTCGGCGCGCAGGGTGGTCTGCGCCTGCAGCTTGCCGGTGAGCGGCTTGCTCGGCGCGGTGAGCGCGGCCACTTCGACGTTCTCGGTCGCAAGCTGGCCCGTGAGCAGCTGGCCGCCGGCCTTCCCGGCCTGCAACTGCAGCTTGCCCGTGATGCGTCCGCCGCCGATGTCCACGTGCAGCGGCCACTGCGCGCCAGCCCGCTCGATGTGCCCCTGCGTGCCCGCCAGGCGACCCTGCACGATCTTGAACGCGGCCTCGTCCAGCAGGCCGTCGCTGCCCAGTTCCGCCTGCACGTCGGCGGTCATGCGCATGCCCTTCTCGTCGATCCACGTGATGTCGTCGAACACCGCACGGTGCGGCACCAGGTCGACGGCGCCGTGGCCCTGCGCCCGCGCGGGGGCAGCAGCGCCCCTGGGAGCCGCCTTCTCGCGCCGCTGCATCGCTGCACCGATCGCGGCGATGCCCGTCTGCGGCAACACCGCCTTGCGCACGGTTAGCGTCGCGATCTCGAGCCGTCCGGACAGGAGCGCCGCATAGACGGGCCGCGCCTCCACGCGGGCGATCGTGAGCGGCGCCGGCCGCGTCTGCACCTGCACGTCGTCGGCCGCCACGGCGGGAAGCGGCCACAAATCGATCGACAGGCTCCCGAGCTTCAACGGGACGCCGAGCGCTTCGCTCGCCTGCCGCTCCACGCGTCCGCGGAAATCATCGGTGCGCAGCCACTGCTGCAGCGCGACGGCGGCGCCAACCACCAGCAACAGCAGCGCGACCATCAGCACTGCCACCCACTTCAAGACCTTTGCCATGCCCCATTGTCCCCATGCGGAGCAGCAGCCCCAAGCGTGCACGATTCGCGTGCAACGGCTAGCATCGATTTGTTCACATCCGCCACAGCGCAAACCAAGGAAACAACGATGAAGCTGTATTACTCCCCCGGCGCCTGCTCCCTGTCGCCCCACATCGTGCTGCGCGAGGCCGGCCTGGCCTTCGAAGCCGTGATGGCACCGACCAAGACGCACCAGCTCCCCGACGGCACCGACTACTACACCATCAACCCCCTGGGCTATGTGCCGCTGCTGGAGCTGGACGACGGCACGCGCCTCCGCGAAGGCCCGGCGATCGTCCAGTACATCGCCGACCAGGTCCCGAACAAGAACCTCGCTCCCGCCAATGGCACCCTGCCCCGCTACCGGCTGCAGGAGTGGCTGACCTTCATCGGCACGGAGATCCACAAGAGCTTCTCGCCGCTGTTCAATCCCAACATGCCGGAGGAAGGCAAGAAGATCTACCGCGAGCGCCTGGCCAACCGCTTCGGCTTCGTGAACAACGAGCTCGCGGGCAAGGACTACCTGATGGGCGACCACTTCACCGTGGCCGACGCCTACCTCTACACCGTCACGCGCTGGGCCAAGCCCATGGCGCTGGACCTCAGCGCCTTCCCCAACCTGCAGGCGCACCAGCAGCGTGTGGGTGCCCGTCCCGCGGTGCAGGAAGCACTCCAGGTCGAAAAGCTGGCCTGAGCCAGCTCTCGCGTCCAGCGCGCGGCGGCGTAGGCGCATGCCGCGCACCGGGGTTGCGCGCGGAACCCCGGCCTCCCTCACCTCACCAACAGTCCATGAAATCCCTCTTCGAACCTGTGCAGGTGGGTAGCCTGCACCTTCCCAACCGCATCGTGATGGCGCCGCTCACGCGCAACCGCGCGCCCGACGCCATTCCCACGCCCCTCATGGCCGAGTACTACGCGCAGCGCGCGAGCGCCGGCCTCATCATCAGCGAGGCCACCGCGATCACGCACCAGGGCCAGGGCTACGCGGACGTCCCGGGCCTCTACGGGACCGAGCAGCTCGATGGCTGGAAGCGCGTCACCCGCGCCGTGCACGAGCGCGGCGGCCGCATCTACTGCCAGCTGTGGCACGTGGGGCGGGTCTCGCACTTGGACCTGCAGCCGCAGGGCCAGAAGCCGGTCGCGCCCTCCGCGATCGCCGCGAAGACAAAGACGTACGTGATCCACCAGGGCAAGGGCAGTTTCGTCCCGACCTCCGAGCCGCGCGCGCTGGACGCGAAAGAGATCCCGGGCATCGTGCGCGATTTCCGGCACGCGGCGCGCAATGCGATCGCCGCAGGCTTTGACGGCGTGGAGGTGCACGGCGCCAACGGCTACCTGCTGGACCAGTTCCTCAAGAGCAGCTCCAACCACCGCACCGACGACTACGGCGGCTCCATCGAGAACCGCGCGCGCTTCCTGCTCGAGGTGATGCGCGAAGTCTGCGAGGAAGTGGGCCGCGAACGCGTGGGCCTGCGCCTGTCTCCCGTCACGCCCGCCAACGACGTCGCCGATGAGGATCCGCAGAAGCTGTTCGACTACGTGGTGCGCCAGGTCGCGCCCCTGGGCATCGCCTACCTGCACCTGATCGAAGGTGCGACCGGCGGCCCGCGCGAGGTGGAAGGCCGGCCCTTCGACTACGACAAGATGCTGCACGCCTGGCGCGCCACCGGCGCGAAGGGCGCCTGGATGGTCAACAACGGCTACGACCGCGCGCTCGCCGGCAAGGCGCTCGAGCAAGGCGCCGACCTGGTCGCCTTCGGGCGGCTGTTCATCGCCAACCCGGACTTGGTGCAGCGCCTGCGCACGAACGCAGGGTTCAACCCGCTCGTGAAGGAGACGCTGTACGGCGGCGGCGCGGAGGGTTACACGGACTATCCGGCGCTGCAGGCGCAACCGGCCTGAGGACCGCGGGCCGGGCTATTCCGGTCCGACGCCGATCGGCGCGGGCGCCCGCATGACGATGCGCGTGAACAGGCGGTCGTACATCGGGTCCCGCACGCCGGACACCAGTGGGTCGCCTTGCGCGCTGAAGGCGGCGTTCAGCTGCTCCCAGTCCGAGGCGCTGAGGAGTTTCTGCGCGACCGGCAGCAGCTCGGTTTCCTCGGTCCGCATGTGGTGCAGGTAGAAGTCGGCGTACGCGCGCGCCGCCTGGTCGAAGGCCGGCCGGCGGCTGTCGCCCAGCAGCTCCCACGCGAGCAGCAGGTGCTGCAGTTCGCGCACGCGGTGCTCGCCGGACATGTGGTCGTCTTCCAGCTTCTTGATCACCGGCATCAGCTGCGGCGCGACGCGCGCGAGCTTGGGGAACAGCAGGTCCGATTCCTTGGGGTGGTGGCGCCGCTCGGGAAATTCGTCGATGTAGAACAGCATCGCGCGCAGCACGTCGAAATAGCGCTCGGGCTCCTGGTCGGGATCGCGGTCCAGCATCTGCAGCATGGAGCGCAGGACGGCAGCGACTGCGGCATGCTCGTCGCGGATGGTTTGCAGGGCCGAGGTGGTATGCATGGCAAGTCTCCTGCATCCAGATTGGCACGCAGCCGCGCCACCCCCCTTGACCTGCGTCAACGCGCGTGCAGGCGCCAGCGCTTGAGCAGCAGCGCGTTCGTGAGCACGCTCACGCTGGAAAGCGCCATCGCCGCGCCGGCGACCACCGGGCTCAGGTAGCCCAGCGCCGCAAGCGGAATGCCCGCCACGTTGTACGCAAAGGCCCAGAACAGGTTCTGCCGGATCTTGCGCACGGTGCGCCGCGAGATGTCGAGCGCACCGGCCACCAGCGCCACGTCGCCGCGCATCAGGGTGACGCCCGCCGCGTGCATCGCCACGTCCGTGCCAGTGCCCATCGCGATGCCGACGTCGGCCGCGGCGAGCGCGGGCGCATCGTTGACGCCGTCGCCCACCATCGCCACGACATGGCCGCCCTCGCGCAGCGCCGCCACGCGCGCTGCCTTGTCGCCGGGCAGGACCTCGGCCTGCACCTCCTGCGGCTGCAGCCCGAGGCGCGCGCCCATGGCCAGCGCGGCGGCGCGGTTGTCGCCCGAGATCATCGCCAGCCGCAGCCCCCGCGCACGCAAGCGCGCGAGCGCTTCCGCCGCTTGCGGCTTGGGCTCGTCGGCGAAGGCCATCAGGGCGCGCACGGCCAGCCCGCCGGTCACGCGCTCCACCAGCACGGAGAGCGTGGCGCCTTCGGCCTGCAGGCGCTGCACGTCGGCCTGCAGCTCGCCCAGCGGCACCTGCAACTCCTGCAGCCAGGAGAGGCTTGCGATCAGGTAGCTGCGCACGCCGACCTCGCCTTCGGTGCCGCGCCCGGCGACCGCACGCACGCTGTCCGGCGGCGTGACTGCGATCCCGCGCTCGCCCGCCGCGGCCACCACGGCGCGCGCCAGCGGGTGCTCGCTGCCGCTTTGCAGGCTCGCGGCAGCGGCCAGCTGCGCGTCGCCATCGACACGCGCGGGCGCAAGGAAAGCCACCAGGCGCGGCTGTCCCACGGTGAGCGTGCCGGTCTTGTCGAAGGCGACGGTGTCCACCCGATGTGCGAGCTCCAGCGCCTGCGCATCCTTGATCAGGATCCCGTTCCGCGCGGCGACGCCGGTGCCCGCCATGATCGCCGCCGGCGTCGCCAGGCCCAGCGCGCACGGACACGCGATCACCAGCACCGCCACCGCGTGCACCAGCGCAACCTCGATGCCGGCGCCGAAGATCAGCCAGGCCGCTAGCGTGATCGCCGCGACCACGAGCACCACCGGCACGAACACCGCCGCCACCTGGTCCACCAGGCGCTGGATCGGCGCCTTGGCGGCCTGCGCGTCCTCCACCAGGCGGATGATCTGCGCGAGCACGCTCTCCTGGCCCACTGCCGTCGCCCGCATCACGAAGCGCCCCTCGCCGTTGATGCTGCCGCCGGTGACGCGCGCGCCCGCGGCCTTAGCCACCGGCAGCGGCTCGCCCGTGAGCATGGACTCGTCGACGTGGGTGTCGCCCTGCTCCACGACGCCATCGGCCGGGACGCGCTCGCCCGGTCGCACCACCAGCCGGTCGCCGGCCATGACTTCGGCCAGCGGCAGGTCGGCCTCGCCGCCCGCGCGCAGCATGACGTGCGCAATCTCCGGCCGCAGCGCCTGCAGGGCGCGGATGGCCGTCGTGGTCTGCCGCTTGGCGCGGGCCTCCAGCCACTTGCCCAGCAGCACCAGGCTCACGACGACGGCGGAGGCTTCGAAGTACAGGTGGGCATGGCCCTGGGCCAGCCACAGCCACATCGACAGGCCCCAGCCGGCGCTGGTGCCGATCGCCACCAGCAGGTCCATGTTGCCGGTACCGGCCTTCAGCGCATGCCAGCCCGCCTTGTAGAAGCGGGCGCCGAGCACGAACTGCACGGGCGTGGCCAGCAGGAACTGCAGCCACGGCGGCAGCATCCAGTCGCGGCCCGCCAGCTCGCCCACCATGGGCAGCACGAGCGGCAGCGAGAGCAGCAGGCCGATGGCGACCGGCGCGAAGCCGGCCCAGGGCGACAGGTCCTCCACCGCGCCGGCCGCCATCGCACGGGGCTCGTAGCCCGCGTTGCGGATCGCGCGCCGCAGCTGCGCCTCGAGCTGGCTGGAGGGCGCGTAGGTGACACGCGCCGATTCGGTGGCGAGATTCACGACCGCGTCGCTGACGCCGGGCACCTTCTTCAGTGCGCGCTCGACGCGGCTGACGCACGAGGCGCAAGTCATCCCGCCGACGCCGAGGTCGATGGTCGCAGGTGCGGTGGTGGAGCTGTCCATGGATCGAGGGTGGACCTTGCCACGATGGCAAGGTCAAGCCTTGCGCTGGGTCAACCCGGCGGCCAGCAGGGCCACCCGGCAGTGGGTTTGACCTTACCATGGTGGCAAGGTCTACGCTTGTCCATGAAAGGATTTCCCATGAACCAGACATTCCAGGTGCAAGGCATGAGCTGCGGCCACTGCGTCAACGCGGTCACCCAGGCCGTGCGATCGGTGGACCCGCAAGCCGAGGTGAAGGTCGACCTGCCCACGGGCAAGGTGGACGTGCAATCGGCGCAGGACCGCGCGGCCATCGCGCGGGCGATCGAAGAGGAAGGCTACCGGGTCAGCGCGTGAGCTCCGCCGGACCGACGACCCGCTGGCCGGTGAACATCGGCGAGGCCGCGCGCCTGTCGGGTGTCTCGGCCAAGATGGTCCGGCACTATGAAGGGCTGGGACTGCTGCCACGCGTGCTGCGCACGGAGGGCGGCTACCGCCAGTACAGCGAGCCGGAGGTGCACACGCTGCGCTTCATCAAGCGCGCGCGCGACCTGGGATTCTCGATGGAGGAAATCGGCGCGCTGGTGAGCCTGTGGCAGAACCGGCGGCGTGCCAGCGCCAGCGTGCGCCGCATCGCGCAGAAGCATGCCGAGCACTTGGCGCAGCGCATCGCGGACTTGCAGCAGATGCAGGACGCGCTGCTGCACCTGATCCACTGCTGCCAGGGCGACGAGCGACCCGACTGCCCGATCCTGGAGGAGCTCGCCCGCTGACCAGGCGCTCCCCCGACGCCTGTCACTTCGGCGTGCCGCGCGCGCCCTGTCCAGCCTCCATTGCGCGCTGCTGGCGGATCTCGTCGATGGTGATCGTGCGTCGCTGGATGCGCGCTGGGCCCGCGCCCATGGACCGCGTGTCCAGGTCCCCGCGCTCCCGCACGGCCTGCATGGCTGCACGCTGGGCAAGCACCGGCTCGTCGATCAGGATCACGGCGCCCATGCTCCCGCGATCGTTTGCGGGGCTAGGCGCCGTGTCGGTCATGGTGGCGGGCTCGGGCAGCTTGGGCGTCTGGGCGTGGGCGCCCGCGGCGGCGAACAGCGCGGTGGCCAGCACCCCGGCCGCGGCACGCAATGATTCCTGCACCCTCATGATGAACTCCTGTGATGGCTTGGGCTGCGCTCACTGTGGCCCTGCCCTTCCGTTGGCCGCGTCATTGCCGGTGGACGCTTGCCGTAGGACGCCCCCGACCGCACGTGTAGCCCGTGCGAGGCGCGTGATCTTTACGCGCCCGCAACGCTGGCGAGATGGATGAGACACAGCGGCGGCCCAGACTGCGCAGCATCGGGCCCGCAACGTGGACCGCCACCCTGAAAGGATCGAGCATGACACCGCATCGTCGCAACCTCCTGGCCGCCGCCGTGATCGCTGCGGCAGGCTTCGGCGCCCTGGCCCAGGCGCAGAGCCCCGCCGCTCCCGGCTCCAACGGTCGCCCCGACGCCGCGCGCATGGAGCAGTTCCGCGCAAAGATGCAGCAGCGCATGGCGGAGCGCCTCGGCGAACTGAAGCAGAAGCTGGCCATCACGCCCGCGCAGGAAGGCTCCTGGGCAACCTGGACGGCCGCCCTGCAGCCCACGCCGCACCAGCGTCCCGATCGCGCGCAGTTCGCGTCGATGACGACGCCCGAGCGGATCGACCAGATGCGCGCCCTGCGGGCGCAGCGCGAGGCCCAGATGGACCGCCGCATGGACGCCACCAAGGCCTTCTACGCCTCGCTCAGCGCCGAACAGAAGAAGGTGTTCGACGCGGAAAGCCTGCGCTTCCTGGGGCGCGGCGGCGAGCACCATGGGCACCGTGGCCATCACGGCGGCGAGCAGCAGCGCGGCTGAGCCTTCAGCGCGGACCCAGAAAGCCAGGCGATCGCCTGGCTTTCTTCATGGCGCGGGGAAGCTCAGTACGAGAACACGTAGTACGGGCCGTCCACGCTCATGACGCTGTAAGGGATGGTGTAGCTGCCGACCACGAGCGCGCCGTTGTCCGTGACCGCATTCGGCGCGCCGCCGGTCATGGTGCTCGCCTCGCCCGAGCGGTCCGGCACGTTGAAGGTCGCGGCCGCCTGGTGTCGCACGCCGTGCAGGTGCGAATTGCGGTGCATCTGCATCAAGGCCGTATCACGATCCCAGTTGATGTTGGGCTGGACGTAGACGTGCTCCACGACCGTCGTGGTGGTGGTCGCCGGGCCGGCCCCGAGGGTCGTGGTGTCCACCGGGGGAGTGCTCGTCATGCTGTCGCTCGAGCCCAGCGCCAGGCTGTGGGCGCCGTTCGGGCCGAGATCGATCATGGTGCCGTTGGGATAGAAGATCGCGTCGGCATGGGCGGCTCCTGCAACCGCCATCACACCGGCGGCCAGCAGGGACAGGGACATCTTCTTCATCGAAACCTCCGTACTGTGCGTTGGTGAGGCCCGGCGCCTGGCCGGGTGCGTTCACCCAGTGTGGAGGGCCCGCATCCCGACCGTATCGGACGGCCTTTGCAGCCGCCGTAGGAGCGGCCGGGCGAGCACCGGACTGCGCGGGCCATGAAAAAAGCCAGGCGCTGCCTGGCTTCTTCGTGGCTGGTGAGCTGCCTCAGGAGCCGTAGTACATCGACTGCGGCGAGCTGTACGGGTTGGACGGCACGCTCCACACATCCACGGCGCGGTCGCCGGAGAGGCGCGTGTTGTCGGTCAGCATGTTGGGCGCGCCCCCGGTCATGGTGCTGGCTTCACCGGCACGCGCAGGAGTGTTGAACGTCGCTGCGGCCTCCTTGCGCTGGTGCTCGCTGCCGGACCAACCCGGCTGGACGTAGACCGAGTGGTCCATCATGTTCGGGCCGGCGCCCATCGTGGTGGTGCTGTCGACCTGGGCAGACGGCATCACAACCGTGCTGTCCCCATAGGGAGAGTTCGTGGTCAGCTGGTTCGGCTGGCCGGTGGTCATCGTGCTGGCCTCGCCGGCCTGCGTCGGGGTATTGAAGGTTTCGGCCTGGGCGATGCCCGCCAGGCCAAGAGCGCCGGCGACGATCAGGGAAAGGGTGGTCTTCTTCATGCAAGAGCTCCGTACGGTTCAGTGTTGTGGAAGACCCGGCAATGCACCGGGCCGCTTTGGAAGCAGTTTGGACCGCTGGCGCCCCGGTCGTATCGGACACGGGGTCCGCCGGTCGTAGGACACGGCAAGGCCGCCTTGTCTCAGAACCGCCGGGCGAAGCGCAGCTGCACGCAGGTCTCGCCCGGATTCGGGCTCTCCAGTCCGGCGTTCGAGAAGTGGGCCAGCCGCAGCTGGATCTCGTCGCGGCCCTTCGGCCCGCCGATGGTGTAGCCCGCTCCCAGCACGTCCTGGAAATTCCACTGCGTGCTGAAGGTGTGGCCCGGCGTCTGGAAAGGATGGTCGGTCCAGCTCAAACCGAGGCCGACCTCCAGGAACCAGGGAGAAGCGCCTCGGGCCAGCCGCATGCGCAGCGTCGGCAGCAGAACCAGCTGCGTGTACTGCACGACGGCGCTGCGGTCCGCCAGCTCGGCGCGCCACTGGTTTGCCAGCAGCTCGGTGTGGGCGGTCAGTTCCGCGGATCTGCGCATGCTCTCGAAATCCCAGGCCCAGCGCAGTCCGGCACCCACCATCCGCACGCTGTGCTCGCCTGCGCCCGACTGCAGCGTGAACGCGTCCGGCCGCAGGTCGAATGCCCGGGCCAGCGGGAGCACCGCGACCAACGCGCTGGCCACGCAAGCGCGTGCGAGTGACCGGGGCTGCATGGCGCTGAGTTTCACGCGCACTGCGCACAACGTGAGGAACACGGCCCCGCGCGTTGCGCGAAATTGGATCGCCGACGACACGCCGGTGCGCCACTAGCCGGCACGCCGGTCGGACGGGTTCCTACGCCGGGCTGCACAGCGCGCGCGCCTGGAGTGCTCCCGAATCGGCTCGCGGCCACAGAGCGCGCCGCCGGGCAGCAACACGAACTTGGCCTCGCGTCCTACCCGTCGAGCCCGACGCGGACCCTACAACTGGGATCCACCGACAACGAGCCAGCAAACGCCCCCATGAGCGACATGAGCGAGCCCCTGAATCCGGCACCGCAACTCACCGTGATGACCGTGAACATCCACAAGGGCTTCACCACGTTCAATCGCAAGTTCATCCTGCCCGAGCTGCGCGACGCCGTGCGCAAGGTGGGCGCCGACGTCGTGTTCATGCAGGAGGTGCTGGGCATGCACGACGATCACGGCAAGCGGCTGGAGGACTGGCCCGATGCGGGCCAGTACGAGTTCCTGGCCGACAGCATCTGGCCGCAGTTCGCCTATGGCCGCAACATGGTCTATCCCAAGGGCCATCACGGCAACGCGGTGATGTCCAAGTTCCCTATCGTGCGCTACGAAAACCATGATGTTTCCCTGCCCGGTCCGGAGAAGCGCGGCCTGCTGCACTGCGTGCTGAAGGTGCCCAACTTCGCCCAGGAGGTCCACGCCATCTGCGTGCACCTGGGCCTTGCCGAGGCGCATCGGCAGCAGCAGCTGGACCTGCTGTGCCAGATCACGCACACCGAAGTGCCGGCCGACGCACCGCTCATCATCGCCGGTGATTTCAACGACTGGCGCCGGCGCGCCAACGACGTGCTGTGGCGCGAAGCCGGCCTGCGCGAGATCTTCGTCACCGCGTACGGCGAGCCCGCCAAGACCTTCCCGGCGATCTTTCCCGTGCTGTCCCTGGACCGCATCTACGTGCGCAACTGCTCGGTGCACCTGCCGGTCGTGCTGCCGCGCCGGCCCTGGTCGCACCTGTCCGACCACGCTCCGCTCGTGGCCGAGATCCGTCTCTGAGGCCGTCATGGAACAGAAGCACTGGACCCGCGGCAACGACATCCGCCTGCTGGAGAACGGCGAGGAGTTCTTCCCGCGCGTGTTCGCCTGCATCGCCAACGCCAAGCGCGAGGTGATCGTCGAGACCTTCATCCTGTTCGAGGACAAGGTGGGCCTGCAACTGCACGAGGCCTTGATCGCGGCAGCGCAGCGCGGTGCGCAGGTCGACATCACCATCGACGACTGGGGCTCGCCCGACCTCTCGCGGCACTTCCTGGACTCGCTGCGTGCGGCCGGCGTGCGCATCCACTCGTTCAACCCGGGGCGGCGCCCGTTCGGGCTGCGGCCGCACCTGCTGCGCCGCATGCACCGCAAGATCGTGGTGGTCGACCGCGAGGTCGCTTTCGTCGGCGGCATCAACTACTCGGCCGACCACTTGAAGGACTTCGGCCCGGAAGCGAAGCAGGACTATGCCGTCGAGATCCGAGGTCCGCTGGTGGCGGAGATCGAGCGGTTCTGCCATGCCGCCCTCGCTGAGGGCCTGCGCCATGCGCGCCAGCGCCGGCAGTGGTGGCGGTGGCGCAAGCAGTTCCGCGCCAATGCCGAGGACTTGCCCGAGGTCGGCAGCTCCGAGGCCATGTTCGTCGTGCGCGACAACCGCAGGCACATGGACGACATCGAGCGCAGCTACCGGATCGCGATCCGCGCCGCACGCAAGCGCATCGTCATCGCGAATGCGTATTTCTTTCCCGGCTACCGCTTCATCAAGGAGCTCAAGCGCGCGGCCCGGCGCGGCGTCGACGTGCGCCTGATCCTGCAGGGCGAGCCGGACATGGCGTTCGTGAAGACGGCGGCCAGCATGCTGTACCACTACCTGCTGCGCTCTGGCGTCAAGATCTACGAGTACTGCGAGCGGCCCCTGCACGGCAAGGTGGCGGTCATGGACGACGAGTGGGCCACCGTCGGCTCGAGCAACCTCGATCCCATGAGCCTCTCGTTCAACCTGGAAGCCAACGTGATCATCCGCGACCCCGCGTTCAACGCGACGCTGTCGGCGCAGCTGGACCGGTTGATGCGCGACGCCTGCAGCGAGGTGACGGTGGAGTCGGTGGGCGAGCTCGAAGGCCTGCCCCTGGTGCGCAGCTTCCTCGCCTACCACTTCACCCGCCACTATCCGCGCTGGGCGCAGTGGCTGCCGCGCCATGTCCCCCGCCTGCTGCCGGCGAAACCGACGCAGGACAAGCCGATCCTGCCGATCCTCACCAAGGAGAAGGCATGATCCGCAAGATCCTGGAGCATCCGCGATGGCCGATGATCAAGCGCGTGGGCGGCGTGCTGTTCCTGGTCGTCGTCGCGGCCCTGCTGGTGCGCTACGCGCACAAGGTCGACTGGCCCAAGGTGAAGCAGAGCGTGCTGGAACTGCCGCGGCCCGTGCTGCTGCAGGCGCTCGGCGTCGCGGCGATCAGCCACCTCGTCTACAGCCTCATGGACCTGGTGGGGCGGAACTACACCGGCCACCACATGAGCAAGCGGCAGGTGATGCTGGTGAGCTTCATCAGCTACGCCTTCAACCTCAACCTCGGTTCGCTGGTGGGCGGCATCGGCCTGCGCTACCGGCTCTACGGCAACCACGACGTCCGCTACAGCAACATCACGCGCGTCGTCACCCTTGCCCTGGTCACCAACTGGATCGGCTACATCCTGCTGGCGGGCCTGGTGTTCACGATCGCGCCGCTGCAGCTGCCGGCCAGTTTCCGTCTCGACCAGGAGGAGCTGCGCCTCGTCGGCGTGCTGCTGCTCGCCACCGCGGTCGTGTACCTGGGCCTGTGCACCTTCTCGCGCCAGCGCAGCTGGACGGTCCGCGGCCACGAGGTCGAGCTGCCGACCACCCGGATGGCGCTGGCGCAGTTCGCCATCTCGTGCACCCACTGGATGACGATGGCGGCCGTGCCCTGGACCTTGCTGCAGGGCGCGATCGACTATCCGACCGCCTTGTCGGTCATGCTCATCGCAGCGATGGCTGGCGTCATGCTGCACGTGCCCGCGGGCCTGGGGGTGACGGAGGCCGTCTTCATCACGCTGCTGGCGACCCGCGTGCCGCAGCACCAGGTGCTGGGCGCACTGCTGGCATTCCGCGCGATCTTCTACCTGGTCCCCCTGCTAGTGGGCGGATTGCTCTACGCGAAGGTGGAGATCCGGATGCGCAAGCAGGTGCCCGCTTGATGCAATTGCATACGTCGACCGCCTGCAAGAGCCATGCGTGCCGACAATGGATGCATGGAAACGAACATGCAGCGCGTGAACGCCTCGCCCGGCCACGAGAAAGCGCGCGCACGAGGTTGATGCGATGACAAGTACCGCCACGGAAGCGAAATTGGCAGGAGACACCGACCTGGCGGGTTTCCGTTCCGAGGCGACCGCCCTGCTCGCGCACCAGGTGCCACCCGAGGATGTGCACTGGCAGTTGCAGCCCACGCCGGATCTCTACTCCGACGCGCAACCGCCGCAGGCCAGCCGGCCGCGCAACGTCGCACGCGCGGCAACGGCCATCGTGCCCGCGTCCTTCACGCGACTGTGCGAATTCGTCGTGCTGCACCGGGACCCGGCGCGTTTCGCGCTCCTGTACCGGCTGCTGTGGCGGCTGGTGCACGAGCCCGGACTGCGCAACGATCCGCTCGACGACGACATCCAGCAGGCCCAGCACATGGCCCATGCCGTGCGGCGCGACATCCACAAGATGAAGGCGAACCTGCGCCTGCGCAAGGTGCGCGACCCGCAGGGCGAGGAGCTGGAGGTCGGCTGGTACGAGCCGGCGCACCACGTGGTCGAAGCGGTGGCGCCCTGGTTGGCCAAGCGCATGGTGGCGCCTCGCTGGGCGATCTTCACGCCACAGCGCAGCGTGCGGGGCGACGGCGGGCGGCTGCTGTTCGGTCCGGGCGTCCCCGCCCAGGAGGTGCCCGGCCCGGGGGCCTCCGACGCCGACTGGCTGGCCTGTGACCAGCGCGTGTTCGCGGCCGGCCGCCGGCCTGCCGGCGGTGGCTGAGCGTCCCGATCCGGACATCCGCTCCCTGGCCGCACTGAAGGCGGCCACCATGGCCTGCCGCGAGTGCCCCATCGGCGAGTTCGCCACGCAGTCCGTGATCGGAGAAGGCCACCTGAAGGCCAGGCTCATGCTGGTGGGCGAACAGCCCGGCGACCAGGAGGACCTGCAAGGCCATCCCTTCATCGGCCCCGCCGGCAAGCTGCTGGCCCGCGCGCTGGAGGAGGCAGGCATCCCGCGCGAGCAGACCTTCGTCTCCAACGCGGTGAAGCACTTCAAGTTCGAGCTGCGCGGCAAGCGCCGCATCCACAAGAGCCCGACCCAACGAGAGATCGCCGCCTGCCATCACTGGCTGGAAGACGAGATCGCGCTGGTGCGGCCCGCCGCGCTGGTGGCGCTCGGCGCGACGGCAGCACGCTCGCTGCTCGGGCGGGCCGTGCCGGTGACGGCGAACCGCGGCCAGTGGCTACCGCGGCCGGACGGCCTGGAGGTGCTGGTGACCCTACATCCGTCTGCGCTGCTGCGGGTCGATCCCGAGTCGCGCGTAGCGGCGTTCGAGGCCTTCGTCGTAGACCTGCGCCAGGCACAGCGGGTCTTCCGCCGCTGAGACCCGCGGCACCAGCGGACACGGCACCTGCGGCGGCTTGGCCGCCATCTGCTCCTCGATGATGCGCGGGCGGCGCAGGTTGAGGCCCGCACCTTCGCTGCCCTGCAAGCCGATGCCGCCTTGTGGCGGGCCGGCGAGAGCGCCGATGCCGGCCTGGGCGCCCGCCATCGCGGGACGGCCCTGGAAGGTCGCCGACGCACCCGGGTTCAGGTGCCTGGGAATCTGCTGCGCGGCGGACTCGAACGCCAGCAAGCCGAGCCCCAGCACGAGGGCGACGCCCAGCCAGTGGGTGCGATGGTGAGGATGGCGGTTCATCTGCGACTCCTTGCGATCCAGGCAGTGTGCTTCGCCCGCGAGCGCAGGCAAGAGCGTGCGATGCGCCTCGTGCGGTAGGAGCGTGCTGGCAAGAGCCGGCCAGACCCTCGGCGGGGACACCTGCTCGCGATTGCAACCTGAAGCGTTACACCTCACTGCTAAACTTCGCGCGCCCTCCGCAACGCAGTTCCGATGACCGTCGCCATTGCAGGCCGCGCGCCTGCCACGTTCGAGATCAAGAGCGCCAACCTGCCGCTGGTTGCCTTGCTGCTGAAGTCGTGCGACCTCGACGCGCTCAGCCGCGAATTGCAGGACCGCTTCGGCGACAGCCCCGATTTCTTCGATCACGATCCTTTGGTGATCGATCTCGCCCCGCTGGGCGGCGCCGCGGTCGACTTCAAGGCGCTGCTGAAGCTGCTGAAGGCCTACCGGGTGCTGCCGGTCGCCGTGAAGGGCGGCAACGAGGAGCAGATGCGCTCGGCCCTCCAGCTGGGGCTGGCGGCGGCGCCGGAGGCTGCACTGACGCCGGCGCCCTCCCGCCGGGAGCGCGAGGAACAGCCGGAACCCGCGCCGGCGGTGGCGCAGCAAGCGCCGCGGGCCGAGCCGGTCCAGGCAGCGGCAGCAGCCACGCCACCCGCTTCCGCCCTCGTCATCGACAAGCCGCTGCGCTCCGGCCAGCAGGTCTACGCCCGTGGCCGCGACCTGGTCGTGCTGTCCATGGTGAACGCCGGCGCCGAAGTCATCGCCGACGGCCACATCCACGTCTACGCACCGTTGCGCGGCAAGGCGATCGCCGGCGCCCGCGGCGACGCGCAGGCACGCATCCTCACGCTCTGCCTGGAGCCCGAGCTGGTCTCCATCGCGGGCACCTACCGCACCAGCGAGATCCCGCTGCCCGAGGCGCTGCGCGGCAAGGCTGCCCAGGTCCGGCTGGTCGACGACAAGCTGGTGATGGAGCCGCTGAACCCTTGAAGGAATCCCCATGAGCAAGATCATCGTCGTCACTTCCGGCAAGGGCGGGGTCGGCAAGACCACCACCAGCGCCAGCTTCGCGAGCGGCCTCGCCCTGCGCGGGCACAAGACCGCCGTCATCGACTTCGACGTCGGCCTGCGCAACCTGGACCTGATCATGGGCTGCGAGCGCCGCGTGGTCTACGACTTCGTCAACGTGATCCACGGCGAGGCCACGCTGAACCAGGCGCTGATCAAGGACAAGCACAGCGACAACCTGTCGGTGCTCGCGGCCAGCCAGACGCGCGACAAGGAAGCGCTGACCAAGGACGGCGTCGAGCGCGTGCTCAAGGACCTGGCCGAGATGGGCTTCGAGTACATCGTGTGCGACTCGCCCGCGGGCATCGAGACCGGCGCGCTGATGGCGATGCACTTCGCCGACGAGGCGCTGGTGGTGACCAATCCCGAGGTCAGCTCGGTGCGCGACTCCGACCGCATCCTGGGCATGCTTTCGAGCAAGACCCGGCGCGCCATCGACGGCAAGGAGCCAGTCAAGGAACACCTGCTGATCACGCGCTACAACCCCAATCGCGTGGACGCCGGGCACATGTTGTCGCTGGAGGACATCCAGGACATCCTGCGCATCCCGCTGATCGGCGTGATCCCGGAGTCCGATTCGGTGTTGCAGGCGTCCAACCAGGGCACGCCCGCCGTGCACCTGAAGGGCACCGAGGTCAGCGAGGCCTACCTGGACGTCGTCGCCCGTTTCCTGGGCGAGGACAAGCCCCTGCGCTTCGTCGATCCGCAGAAGGCCGGCCTCCTCAAGCGCCTGTTCGGGAGGAAGTGACATGCTCCGGCCCGCCGCTCCGCAGGAGCATGCAAGCGCAGCGCATCGCACCAAGGTTTACTGATATGTCCCTCCTGTCCTTCCTGATCGGCGAGAAGAAGAAGACCGCCAGCGTCGCCAAGGAGCGGCTGCAGATCATCCTGGCGCACGAGCGCAGCGGCCGCAACCCGGGCGGCTCGCCCGACTACCTGCCCGCCCTGCAGCGCGACCTGGTCGCCGTGATCAGCAAGTACGTGAAGATCGACCCGGCGCACCTGAAGGTGAACGTCGAACGCCAGGACAACCTGGAGGTGCTGGAGGTCAAGATCGAGCTGCCCGAGCTGGCCGCCAAGGGCTGACTGTCAGGATTGACAGGATTGACACCGGCCCGCCGTCAAGGGATAAAGCACGGATGAGCAGTAGTCCGGTCATCGTCCGCGTGGCGCAGCGTTACAGCGCTTCTGCCGAACGCGTGTTCGATGCATGGCTCACCCCCGCCCAGGCGTCGCGATTCCTCTTTCGCACGCGTACCGGGAACGTGATGCAATGCGAAATCCAGCCCGAGGTCGGCGCCGGCTTCACGGTGATCGACCGGCGTCCCGCCGCCGATGGCGACGAGAGCGTCTTCGACGTGGTGCACCTGGGCAAGTACATCGAGATCGAGCGCCCCAAGCGCCTGGTGTTCGACTTCAGCGTGCTGACCTTCGGCTCGGAAGACCCGACGCGCGTGACCGTGGAGATCACGCCCGTAAACCAGCAGGCGTGCGAGCTCACGCTCACGCACGACATGGGCACGACCGAGCATGCGCGCGCCCTGCAGGAGGCGAGCCGCAAGGGCTGGACCAACATGCTGGCGCTGATGGAGCGCGAGCTGTTCCCGCGGCGCGTCGGCGTGCACCTCTAGGGCCTTGCCAGGCCCGCTCGCGCGGGCATCCGGACCCAGGGGCGCAATGCGCCCCTTTTCTCTTGCACCGTCGAGCCAGGCTTGCCTTTACCTGTCTTTATCCGTTGCTCACTTGCACCAGTGTCAACTGAAAGGCTGGCCTGCCGTTCTGGCAAGCAGGAGAATCCCCGCAATGACCCCAGCGACCGACCCGTACGTCACCGGCAGCATCGTCGCGGCATCGCTCGCGCCGCACGCCGCGGACAGCTTCGATCCGGTACTGCGCCGCCTCCTGCTGGGACAGCAGTTCTTCGTGAAGCTGCCGGACGGCCGCTGGAAGCCCCAGGGCTGCCAGCTGGGTGGCTGCTGCTGCTTCGAGTTCAGCGAGCTGAAAGACCCGGTGGAGCGGCAGCAGCACTGACGAAGACGCGGCTGGCCGCCGCGTCCCTGCCCTCACATCCCGCGCTGGCCCTTGCCGCGCACCGCCTTCATCGGCGGCTGCTGCGAGGTCGTCCCCTGCGTCGTTCCGCGGCGCATCTTCACCTGGTTGTTGCCGATGTGGTCCTCGCGATCGTGCCGGCTTTCGGGCGTGCGGCGGCCTTCGTTGCTCTGCGTAGGGGCCTGCTCGCCCTGCTTGTTGCGATCGTTCTCCGCCTTGCCCGTGTGGGCGACCTGCTTGTCCTGCTCGGACGGGTGATAACGGTGGCTCATTTCACGTTCTCCATTGGATGGGTGCCATTCTGGGAACGAGGCATGGAGATGGATGTCGGACGCGTTCCTCCCGGCGTGACGCATTCGCCGCCCTCTTCCTACACCGGACAGCGCAGCGGCTGCTGATACTGTGGATATCACCAGTCAGGAGCCACCATGACCGACAAGGAAACGCAAGCGAAGGCCGAGCACAGCAACATGCAGAAGGACCCGGACCACTGGGTCACCGGCGAACAGCCCATGACGGGGGCCCAGCGCTCCTATCTGCACACCCTCGCGGAAGAAGCCCACGAGGAGGTCGAAGACGACCTCAGCAAGGCGGAAGCTTCGAAAAAGATCGACGAGCTGCAGGAAAAGACCGGGCGCGGCACCTGAGCGCGCCGGATCAGCCGAAGGGCCGCACGCCGATCCACCAGCCGTGCAGCCAGAACGCGAACACGGCCCAGGCCACGGCGCCGACGACGATCGTGGCCACGGTTTTCGTTCCGCTCACCGACTTCGGCACTGCCGCAGTGGGCTGCGCCGAGGTGCTGCCCTCCGTGCGCCGCCGCTTCTGCGCCGCGACGTAGTCCGTCACGGCCCACGCCAGGAAGGCCCCGAACAGCAGCACATCGACCTCGGTGTTGTTGGCCAGCAGGTGCGCAAAGGCCCACACCGCCACGCCCAGCACCATCGGGTCGCGCACCGCCAGCTTGATCGCGTTGCCCGGCACGTAGGCGGCCGCGACCAGGATGAACGCGAACAGCGTCAGCAGCGCGGCCAGGTGCCGCGTCCATACCGAAGGCGCCGGCCACAGCAGGTGCGGACCTTGTTGCCGCGCCAGGCTGAAGCCCACCACGATCAGCACGAAGCCTGCAATCGACACCAGCGAGTACGCGCCTTTCCACGGTTTCTCGCCAATGGCGGCAATGGTCGATGCACGCCAGCCGTCCGCGACGATGCGCACCGAGTGCGCACCCAGAAACAGCACCAGCCCCAGCAAGAGCAGCAGCATCGCGAACCCCTTCCTCACTCCGAGCGGCGGACTGTACGCCAACGCGCCGGCACGGCAAGGGTCGCCATGGGCAGGCGGCCGGATGTTGTCCGCGGCTGTCTTATGGAAGTTCCTTGTTAAAGATAGTCGTAGTAGATAAGGACCGCACCCCGCTGTGGACAAGCGCTCTTTGTCCCTTGCGCATCAACGAGTTGCGCATGCCCAAGCACTGTGTGTAGGCGTGCGTCGGTGGTGTCCTACAAACTGGGATAACCCCAGCGAAACGGTCGAGCATGTGGATAAGCCAGCAGTTGTGCCGGATCGCTCCACAGGCTTGTGCGCCGAAAAAAAATTCTCGGACGCGCCGTGCTGTCGCACGGCGGCGACGCAATGCAGAAATCTCTTGCCACGACTGCGCGCAGCTCGCAGCATCGCGCGCGGCGGCAAGACCGACAAAAAAGGGGCTGGCAGTGGGGCTGGACGATCGCGACTACATGCGCGAAAGAAACCGCCGGACGTTCGACCGGCTCGTCAAAATTCGCGACCGGCCTTTCACGCCGCCTCCGAGCAGTCCGTCCTTCCTGTCCATGGCCTTGACCTGGATCTGCGTCGCCTTCGTCCTGTTCAAGGCGTACGGCTGGTGGGAGCAGCAAAAGGGGCAGCGGACATCGACGCGCTCCCACGCCACGCAAAACGGGGAGCCGCCGCCTGAACTCGCCCAGCACCGGGAGGTCCACAAAGCGCCTGCAGTTGCACCGCGCGAGAACTTCAGTTCATACGACGCGCCACGGCCGGCGGAGGCAGCGCGCCCGCTAACCGGCGGCACGATCTACCTGTGCCGCGGCTACAGCGGCGGGAGCTTCTGGGCTTCCGACCACTGCAACCAGCACAAGCCCTTGATCGAGCGGATCGCGAGCGTGCCGGCAGGACTGCCTTTCGAGCAGCAGGTTGCGCTTGCGGAGCAGCAGCACCAGGCCATGGCGGCGCCAGCCACGGGGGTCACGACGACCGTCGTGTCCGCACCGGCCGGCCTGCCCGACCCGGCGCTTTGCACGTCGCTCGATGCGCGCGTGAACCAGCTCGATGCGATGGCGCGCCAGCCGCAGTCGGGGAGCATGCAAGACTGGAACCGGCAGGAGCGCCAGAAGGCGCGCGACGAGCAGTTCCGCCTGCACTGCTGATGCGCGCTCACGCGCGCCGGAGCATGTGCCCGGCGATCGAGGCGGATCCGAGGGCCGCCAGGGCAGCGGCGAGGTACACCGCGTCGAGGCCCGCGACTTTCGCGAGCGCGCCGCCGAGCGGCGGGCCGAGGCCCATGGCCAGGTCCTGGAAGATCACGTAAGCGCCCATGGCGGAACCGCGACTTTGTTCCGGCGCACGCCGGACGGCTTCCAGCCCGAAGCCCTGGAAGCCCAGGCCATAGCCGCCGCCGCCGAGCGCGGCACCCAGCCACGCGAGCGCTGGTGCTGGCGCAAGCCAGATCAGCGCCAGGCCGATGGCCTCCGCCAGCACGCAGTACAGCGCGACGCGCGCGCCACCGATCGCATCGGGCAGGTGGCCGAACAGCAGCCGGCCCAGGATGAAGCCCAGGCCCATGAAGGTGAGCGCCAGCGCGCCGCCGCCCCAGCCGCGCTCGGCGAACAGCAGCACGGCGAAGGCCGTGATCATGGCGTAGCCGGTGGAGCAGAGCGTCAGGCCCAGGCCCGGCAGCTTCACGGCGCCCAGCACGTGCGTGAACGGCAGCCGCGGCAGGCCGCTCGGACGCAGGCCCGCGATGCAGCTGGTGAACGCGAGCCCGAGCGCGCCCGCGGCCAGCACCGCGAGGGCGACGCCGGCAAAGCCGTGCTGCGCGTAGATCGCCGTGCCCAGCGGGGCGCCGGCCGCGAGGCCGCCGAAGAGCGCGACACCCATCCACCCGAACACCTTGCCCGCATGCAGGGGGCCCACGCGCATGAGGCCCCAGGCCATGGTGGACGTGATGACGAAGCTCTCGACGATGCCGGTGAGCAGGCGTGCGCACAGCACCAGCGCGAGCGCGACCCGCGGCGAGCTTGCGATGAAGGGAACGGAGAGCAGGTACAGCGCGGCCACACCGCACACGGCGAACAGCCCGATCAGCGCGGCGCGCTTGGGCCCGCGTTCATCGGTCGTGCCGCCCGCCCACATCCGGCCGAACAGCGAGGACAGGTACTGGATCCCCATCACGAAGCCGACCACCACCGTCCCCTGCCCCAGAGTGTCGTGCACGTGGCGCGGGATGATCGGCAAGGCCATGCCCACCGCGACGAAGCCGACGAACACCGCCAGCATGAAGGGCAGCAGCGGCAGGAAGGCGGACCACAAGGAGTTGCCGGTCGCGGCAACGGCGGTGCGAGCGTCGGAGGTCATGCGGCAGCAAGCATAGACGGTCGCGCAGCGCGCCTCCGGTTCTGCCCGCTTTCCGGGGAGACGCGGGCTGCAGGACTTCGGCGTTTGGAAAAATAACCCGGCCAACGGGAACGCCGGCGCAGCTCGTTGCGTCGATGGCTTCGTCACACCTGAAGGAGACAGCTGCCATGACCCGCACCCCCGCCCTTGCCGCCCTGCTCGCCAGCGCCCTGGCCTTTGCCGCCCATGCCCAGCAGGGCCCGACCGACCCGCAGATCGCGCAGATCGTGGTGACCGCCAACCAGGTGGACATCGATGCCGGCAAGCTCGCCGAGAAGAAGGCCCACGGGAAGGATGTGCGCCAGTTCGGCAAGCAGATGGTCACCGACCACTCGGCCGTCAACAAGTCGGCGGTGGCGCTGGTCACCAAGCTGCACGTGAAGCCCGAGCCCAGCGACACAAGCGCCAGCCTGAAGAAGGGCGGCGACGAGAACCTCGCCAAGCTGCGCAAGCTCAAGGGCAAGGACTTCGACAAGGCCTACGTGGACCACGAAGTCGAGTACCACCAGGCCGTGATCGACGCCGTCGACAAGACCTTGATCCCTTCCGCGAAGAACGAGGAGCTGAAGGCCTTGCTGGTGAAGGTGCGGCCGGCGTTCGAGGCGCACCTCGAGCATGCCAAGCACCTGCAGATGGAACTGGGCCAGTGACATGCGCGCGGCTCTCTGCGCCTTCGCACTGGTCGTGGCCTGCGGCAGCGCAGCCGCCGCGACGCACGTCGTCACCATCGAAGGCATGAAGTTCGAGCCGGGAGAGCTCACGGTGCACCGCGGCGACAGGATCACCTGGACCAACAAGGACCTCGTGCCGCACACCGTGACCGCCGCCGGCGCTTTCAATTCCGGCGCCATCGCGCCCGGGAAGAGCTGGTCGTGGCTTGCCGGTGCACCGGGTGCGCATGACTACGTCTGCACGTACCATCCGACCATGAAGGCCAGGGTGGTGGTCCAATGAAAGCGCAGCCCGAGCAAGCCGGCGTCGCAGCGATCGACGACGCCGAACTGGTCCGCCGCGTGCAGGCCGGCGACATCGCCGCCTTCGAACTCGTGATGCGGCGGAACAACCGGCGCCTGTTCCGCGTCGCGCGCTCGCTGCTGCGCGACGCTGCGGAAGCCGAGGACGCGCTGCAGGAGTCCTACCTCTCGGCTTACCAGGCGATGCCGCGTTTCCGGGCCGAAGCGTCGCTGGCCACCTGGCTCACGCGCCTGGTCGTCAACGAGTGCATGACGCGGCTGCGCCGGCAACTGCGACGGCACAACATCGTTCCCATCGTGTCAGCGCAGGTGCTCGCCTCGCAGGAGGAGGACAGCGTGGCAGAACTCCCGGGCCCCGGCAGCGACGACACGCCGGACCGCGCCCTCGTGCGCGCCGAACTGCGCTCGCTGCTGGAGCGCCGCATCGACGCGCTGCCCGAGGACTTCCGCACCGTGTTCGTGCTGCGCGCGGTGGAGGAGCTCAGCGTGGAGGAGACCGCCGAGTGCCTGGGCATCCCGGCAGCGACGGTGCGCACGCGCCACTTCCGCGCCCGCAGCCTGCTGCGCGAATCCATCGCGCAGGACCTGGACCTCGCGGAGCGCGACGTGTTCGAGTTCGGC
Source organism: Ramlibacter ginsenosidimutans (assembly GCF_016654015.1). Taxonomy (GTDB): domain Bacteria; phylum Pseudomonadota; class Gammaproteobacteria; order Burkholderiales; family Burkholderiaceae_C; genus Ramlibacter; species Ramlibacter ginsenosidimutans. Next base: position 1,165,216 of record NZ_JAEPWM010000001.1, read on the forward strand.
GGCCTCCATTGCGATCGCGTGGTCGCGCGCGTGCTCGCCAGGCTGCAAGGCTAGAGGAGACGACCCACGCTCGGCGGCCTGACCCTGAACCTCGTCGCGCTGCCAGTGTGGCTGGTGCTGGTGCACGCAGCCGTCGCCGCCGTCGGCCTGGTGGTGCTGGCGATCGCCGCCTGGAAGTAGGCCGGCGGCGCATCGCCGCGCGCTCACTGCGCGGCGATGCCCGCCACGCGCATCATCTTCTCGGTGAGGCCGATCTCGGCCTGCAGGTCCTTGGCGTACTCGGCGCCCATCGCGGGCACGACGCTGGCGCCGTTGGCTTCGAGGCGCGCGCGCACGTCCGGCTTCGCCAGCGCCTGCTCCAGCGCATTGCCGATCTTCTTCACGATGGGTGCGGGCGTGCCCGCGGGCACCGACAAGCCGCCGAAGGACACCAGCGTCACGTTGGGAATGCCGGCCTCGGCCAGCGTCGGCACGTCGGGCAGGCGCGGATTGCGCCTGGGCGCCGTTACGGCCAGCGGCACCAGCTTGCCGGCCTGGATGAAGGGCAGCGACACCGAGGAAAGCGTCAGCGCGAAGTCCACCTGCTTGGACATCACCGCATTGGCCGACTCCGTCGCGCCCTTGAACGGCACGTGCAGCGCCTTCGCGCCGGCCGACGAGAGGATCAGCTCGGCGCCCATGTGGGCCGGCGTGCCGACGCCGCCGGAGGCGAAACTGAGCTTGCCGGGATTCTTCCTCGCGCGCTGCAGCAGTTCCTGCGCGGAGTGGATGCCGGACTCGGGCGACACGACCATCACCACGTCCGACTGGGTGATGCGGCCCACGTGCGTGAAGTCCTTCATCACGTCGTAGCCGGGCTTGCGGTACATGCGCATGCTGGCCGACATGGTGGTCGCGGAGTACACCCACGTATAGCCATCGGCGGGCGCCCGGGCGGCAATCTGGGCGCCCAGGTTGCCGGCGGCGCCGGCGCGGTTCTCCACCACGACCGGTTGCTTGAGGATGTCGGACATGGCTTGCGCCGTGATGCGCACCGTGATGTCCGGCGCCGTGCCCGCGAGATAGGGCACGATCCACTTGATGGGCCGGCTGGGATAGTCCTGCTGCGCGTGCGCCACCGGCAGGGCCAATGCGACTGCGGCGAGCAGCGCCGGAATGCGGATCGTCTTCATGCCTTGTCTCCTTGGTTTCGTGTCATGCGTTCAGCGGACCGCGTGGCCCAGCAGCTCGCGCGCGATGGTGTTGCGCTGGATCTCGCTCGTGCCGGTGAGCACGCGGTACATGCGCAGCAGGCGGAACAGGAACTCCACGCGGCTGCCCTGCACGATGCCTTCGCCGCCATGCACCTGCACAGCGCGGTCCGCGACGCGGAAGGCGGTCTCGGAGCAGAACAGCTTGGCCATCGAAGCTTCGGCGCGCGCTTCGCTGCCGGCGGCTAGCGTGCGCGCCACCGACAGCATCAGCGCCCGCGCGGCCGCGAGCTCCGTCGCCATGTCGGCGATGTGGTGCTGCACGGCCTGGAAGGCGCCGATCGGCTGGCCGAACTGGCGGCGCCGGGTCGCGTGCGCGATGGTGTCCTGCAGCGCCAGTTTCGCCAGCCCGAGCATCGCCGGGCAGTGCAGCAGGCGGTTCACGGTGATGCGGCCCAGCGCGAGCGCGAGGCCGCGGCCGCGTTCGCCGATCTGGTTGGCCGCGGGGATGCGGCAGTCGGTGAGCACGATGTTGCCCGTGTGCGACTGGCCGGCCATGGTCTTGTAGCCGGCCTCGATGCGAAAGCCAGCACGGTCGCGCTCCACGAAGAAAGCGGTGGTCTCGCGCACCGCGGGATCCTCGCTGGTGGAGCAGATGATCACGGCCAGGTCGCAGAAGGGCGAGCCCGAGATGAAGCGCTTGGTGCCGTTCAGCACGTACTCGTCGCCGTCGCGTACGGCTTTCGTCTGCAGCGCGCCCGCGTCCGAGCCCGCCTCGGGCTCGGTGATCGCGAAGCAGATCGCCTTCTCCGCGCGCGCGACCGGCAGGATGAAGCGCTCCATCTGGTCCGGCGTCACCACCTTGGCGAGCGCGCCCACGCGCGGCGGCCCGGTGAGTTCGCCCAGGATGTGCGGCGCGAAGGGCGTGCCGCTGGCGTAGATGGCTTCCTTGATCAGGACGTGGTCCACCAGGTCGAAGCCGGCGCCGCCCAGCGCCTTGGGCAGCGTCATGCCGTAGAAGCCCAGCTCGCGCGAGCGCTGCCACACCTGCTGCAGCAGCGCGCGGTCGGCGCCTTCCTCGTGGGTCACGCCGTGCCGTGCGGCCAGCGGGTGCAGCTCCTCGCGCACGAAGGCGTCGATGCGGGCGATGAAGTCGCGCGCGGCGTCCGAGCCCTCGAAGGGCGCGGCCTTGGCGGCGGGGGTTACGGATGCGTCCATGGCCATGCCTTTCTTCAGTTGACGCGCCGCTCGCGGCCGCGCCAGTAGTGTTCGCGCACGTCCTTGCGCGAGAGCTTGCCGTTGCCGTTCTTGGGCAGTTGCGACACGAAGTCCACGGAGCGCGGCCGCTTGAAGTCGGCCAGCCGCCCGCGGCAGAAGTCCATGATCTCGTCGCCTCCGGCGCGCGTGCCTTCGCGCAGCACCACGACGGCCTTCACCGTCTCGCCCCAGTGATCGTCGGGGACACCCACCACGCACACCTCGTAGACGGCGGGGTGCTGCGCCAGCACCGACTCCACCTCGCTCGGGTACACGTTGAAGCCGCCGGAGACCAGCATTTCCTTCTTGCGGTCGACGATGAAGATGTAGCCCTCGCGGTCCACGCGGGCGAGGTCGCCGGTGCGCAGCCAGCCCTGCGCGTCGATGGCGTCGCGCGACTGCTCGGGCGCGCGCCAGTAGCCGGAGAACACGTCCGGCCCGCGCACGCAGATCTCGCCGATCGCATCGCCCTGCACCGGCTTGCCCTGCTCGTCCAGCACCTGCACCTCGGACTCGCAGAAGGGCCGGCCGCAGGCGGAGAGCAGCTCGGGCCGGTCGCCCTCGATGGCCCGCGCATGGTCGGCGATCGTGAGGCCGACGACGCCACCCGTGGTCTCGCCGGCGCCGTAGCCTTGCGACAGCACCGGGCCGAAGGCGGCCCAGGCCTCGCGGATGCGCGCCGGCGACATCGGCGCGGCGCCGTAGCTCACCAGGCGCAGGCTGGAGAGATCGCGCGTCCTGATGGTCGGCTCGGCCAGCAGCGCGTAGATCATCGCGGGCACGAAGAAGCACATGGTGACGCGGTGCTTCTCGATGGCGGCCAGGATCTCGGCCGGCTGGAAGCGCTCCATCAGCAGCAGCGTCGCGCCCTGGTACAGCATCGGCTGGATGAACATGCCGCTCGCGTGCGTGATCGGTCCGCTCAGCATCAGCACGTCGCCGGGGCTTGCGTGCATGCGGCCCATGATCACCTTGCGCAGCGACGCCATGCGGTTGCCCACCGTCTGCATCGCCGCCTTCAGCTTGCCGGTGGAGCCGGACGTGTAGTGCAGCACCGCCAGTTCCTCGGGACGCATGTCCACATGGATGTGCCTGTCGGGCTGCGCGTCGAGCAGATCCTCGTAGGCGAGCCAGGGCGCCTGCGCCACGACCGGCGTGAACGCGATGCGATGGCGCAGCGTCGGCAGCTGCGCCGCGGCCTCGTCCACCATGGACTGGTGCTCGGGGCCCGAGAGGCAGGCGACCGGCTCCGCGTTCGCCAGCGCGTCGGCGAGTTCGCCGGGAGCGAGGCGCGAATTCAGCGCCACCTTCACCAGGCCCAGCTTGTAGAGCGCGCATTCGAGCTCCACGATCTCGGGCCGGTTGGGCGACACCACGGCGACGCGGTCGCCGCGCTGCAGCCCCAGCGCCGCCAGCGCGTGCGCCAGCCGGTTGGAGCGGCGCTCCAGTTCGGCGTAGGTCACCACGCCATCGCGGAACAGGATCGCGGGGCGCTCGCCCCAGAAACGCGCGCTGCGCGCGAGGTACATGCCCAGGTTCACGGAGGTCTCCTTCAGTGAGACCAGTCTAGGAAGCGAAGCCTCCGAAACCGATAATGCAAGCGCGCCACGCGATAACGCTCGGTTATCGATACCGGCGCAAGCTCGTGCATTTCGCAACACCCGGGAGCTCCCGCCCATGGCCGTTCGGCTCGACGACATCGACTACTTCCTGGCCGTCGCGCGGCATGGGCAGGCACGCCGCGCCGCCTCCGAACTGGGCGTGTCGCAGCCCGCGGTGACCAAGGGGCTGCAGCGGCTGGAGAAGGAACTGGGGTTCCCGCTGTTCGAGCGCAGCGTGCGCGGCATGCGGCTCACGCCGGTGGCCGAGCAGTTCCGCGAGCGCACGCAGGCGCTGCGCGCGAGCCTGGGCGATGCGATCAAGGAAGCGGCGGACCTGCACCTGGGCGCCATGGGCACCTTGCGCGTGGGCGTGTCGCCGCTGTATGCGCAGCGCCTGTTCGTGCCCGCCTGCTTGCAGCTGCACCGCGACCGGCCCGCCGCGCGCATGCGCGTGATGATCAACCTGAACGACGCCTTGCTCGCCGCCCTGCGCCTGGGCGACCTGGACCTCACGATCAACGCGCTGCCGGGCACGCTGCCGGAGGACCTGCACGCGCTGCCGCTGATGGACGACGCGCTGCGGCTGGTCGTGCGCGAAGGCCATCCCCTGCTCGCGCGCCGCCGCCTCAAGCTGCAGGACCTGGTGGATGCGGAGTGGCTGCTGCCCGGCCCCGGTGTCGCCGCCCGCCGCAGCGTTGAAGGCCGGTTGGCCGAAGCGGGCCTGCCGCCGCCGCGCGTGGCCGTGGAGGTGAGCAACACGGTCGCCCAGCTCTCGCGGCTGCTGCTGCAAAGCGACCTGGTCGCGCTCTGAGCGAATCGCAGCTCGAAGGCCCCACGGGCGAGGGACTGGTGCCCCTGCCGATGAACGAGGCGCGCTTTCAGCGCAGCGTGGGCGTGCTCACGCGCAAGGGCGTCGTGCTGCCGCCGCTGGCGCAGCGCTTCGTGGAGTTGCTGCGCGATGGCGGTGGCGGAAAGCGGCGGAAGGAACGTTGAGGCGAAGCGCTAGTGTTCGCTGGGGCACACGCCCGGCCACGGACACCGATGCATTGCGCGCTGCCTTCGTAGGCTGGCGCCGGCCACAGGCCGGCGGACGGTGAGCGGCAGCGAACCCCAGCTTGCCAGCGAGCGGTCGTGGATTGCTGGGGTTCGCTCCGCTCACCGCCAGCCTACAGTGCGCCGCGCCCGCCCGCCCTACCAGCCCAGGCCGAAGCGCAGCGCCAGCATCACGCCCGTGCCGCAGACGATGGTGCCGAACAGGTCGCGCCGGCGCATGTAGAACAACAGGCCGGCCGCCGCGCCGAAGATGCGCGCGTCACGCCAGGTGTGGATCAGGTGGCCTTGCGTCATCACGATCTCCGGCGCGACGACGGCGGCCAGCGCCGCGATGGGCGCGTAGCGCAGTCCTTCGCGCAACCACTCGGGCATCGGCAGGTCCTGCTGCGGCAGCAGGAAGAAGGCGCGGAACAACAGCGTCACGGCGCCCATGCCCAGGATGGTGAAGAAGATGTGGAGATGACTCATGCGGGTGCGGCGCGTTCAGCTCGCAGCCTTGGGCCGCGCGTGCTGTGCCAGCACGCCGATCGCCACCGCGGCGCAGATCGCCACCACGATGTTCAGGCGCAGCGGCAGCCCGTATGCGGCGACTGCGGCAGCCGCTGCCACGATCCCCGCGATCCAGGTCGAGCGGGTGCGCAGCAGGCTGCACGCGAGCGCCAGCAAGGCCATCGTCCCCGCGAAGCCGATGCCCCACTCGGGCGGGATCGCGTGGCCGGCGACGATGCCGGCGATCACCGATGCCTGCCATGCGACGTAGGTCACGATGGCCGCACCCCAGAAGTAGTCCACCTGTCCCGGCTGGCGGCGGGGCTCGGGATAGCGGCGCAGGAACAGCGCGAACAGCGTGTCGCCCATGAAGTAGCTCAGGCGCACGCGCTTGCCGCGCGGCAGGTGCGAGAAGTACGGCCGGTACTGGTAGCTGAAAACCAGGAAGCGCAGGTTCACGCAGGCGACGGTCGCCCACACCACCCACATCGGCGCATCGCCCGCGATCAGGGGCAGCGCTGCGACCTGCGACGAACCGGCCGACACCAGCACGGACATCAGGATCGCCAGCGGGATGCCCATGCCGCTCTTGGACATCGCCACGCCCGCGACCAGTCCCCAGGCCGCGATGCCGACGGCCAGGGGCCGGCAGTCGCGCGCGCCTTGCCGGAACATCGGCCGGCGCGCAGCCGCCCGCATCCTCACGTGCATCCGCGCGAAGCGGTTCCTTGCGTCCACTGTCTCCCCCTGCGGACGCGATTGTCCACTACGCAGGCCGTCGACACGCTTGCAAGGCGCGTCCTGTTACCGTCAGCGCGAGTGCCCTGCGCTGGCCAGCGCTTCGGACAGGCAGTTGTCTTCCGCCTCGTCGCGTGCCAGGTTCAGCGGCTTGGCGCGCTCGTCCGGCAGGGTGCAGTCCGGCGAGTCGTCCGGCGCCGGCGCGTCCGCAGCGCACACCGGATCGGCCGGCCTGCTGCTGCCGGCCGGGGGCGCGGTGCATGCGAGCCGGCGCTGGCGCTGCTCCGCGGCGACCACCGCGCAGGCGCTGGCCCAGTACTCGTCGTGGATGTTCGCGGCGTTCTCGCGGCACCAGTCGAACGCGCGGCGCGCGCTGGTGCCCGGCGCCGGCAGCACGTGGCGCACGGGCGCGGGCAGCGCCGCCGCGCGCCACCAGGTCCGCGCGTGGTCGAGGGCAGCGTAATGCGCAGCGATGCACGCCAGCAGGATCGCTGCCGCGGTGCCGGGGTGGTCGCGGAGGTGCATGCGCGGGCGTGCAGCCGTGGTGCTTCATGCTACTTCCGGGCGGCCGCGCGCGGGGGCAGGCCGGCGTCCCCGGGCACCGGTTGACACCCGTCAAGTAGGACTCTCGGCCCACTGTGCGGGCCGGTCGTCCGGTGCCATGCTCGGCTTGGGGCGCAGCCGCTGCGCCAGGAGCTTCCCATGGATGATTTGACCCGGCTTGTCCCCGAGCGCGAACCGCAGGCGCCCCGCAGCCTGCTCGAGGTCCTGATCCGTGCCGCGCTGATCCTGGTCATGGCGGTGCTGTGCTACCAGGTGTTCGCGCCCTTCCTCGTGTTGATGGAATGGGCGCTGATCCTGTCGGTCACCCTCTACCCGCTGCACCAGCGGCTGGCCCGGCACATGGGCGGACGGCAGGGCTGGGCGGCGACGCTGATCGCGCTGCTCGGCATCCTGGTGATCGTGGTGCCGGCAGCGGTGCTGGTGAATTCGATGGGCGACTCGGTGCACCGCATCATCAGCGACGTGCAGCAGAACAAGCTGGAGATCCCGCCCCCGCGCGCCCGCATCGCCGAGGTGCCCATCATCGGCCCCCGCATCCACGCGGCGTGGCAGGCCGCGTACGACGACCTGCCCTCGTTCGTGCAGAGCCTGCAGCCCAAGATCGGCAACCTGGCCAGGGCGACCATCGCGATGGTCGCGGCCATCGGCGGCGATATCCTGAAATTCGTCGCCGCCTACATCATTGCGGGCATCGTCATGGCGTTCGGCAGCGGCGGCGCCACCGCGTCCCGGGCGATCTTCGCGCGGGTGTTCGGGCCGGAGCGCGGGATGGAACTCGCGCGCCTGTCCGTGGCGACCATCCGCGCCGTCGCCCAGGGCGTGATCGGCATCGCCTTCGTGCAGGCCCTCGCCGTCGGCCTCGCCCTGCTCGTCGCGAGGGTGCCGCTGGCGGGCGTGCTCGCGGGCGTCGTGCTGGTGCTGGGCATTGCCCAGGTCCCGGCGCTCATCGTGACGCTGCCCGCCATCGGCTACATCTGGTGGAGCGGCGACTACAGCACGGGCGCCGCGACGGGCTATACGGTGCTGCTCGTGCTGGTGGGCATGGTGGACAACGTGCTCAAGCCGCTGTTGCTGGGGCGCGGTGTCGACGTGCCGATGCCGGTGATCCTGATCGGCGCGCTGGGCGGCATGGCCACCGCCGGCATCCTCGGCCTGTTCGTCGGCGCGACCTTGCTGGCGCTGGGCTACAAGGTCTTCATGGGCTGGGTGCACGAGGCTGCGGAGCCCGACCTGGCCTTGCCCGTCGTCGAGGAACCGCCCGCGGCGAGCTGAGGCGCGCCGGTCGCGCGCGAAGGGATTCGCAGGGCGAACCCCGATGCGGCGCGCGCGCGGCCGTGCCCAGAATGGGCCGACTCCACCCCAAGGACCGGTCCATGCGCAGTCGCCTCGCCCTTGTCCTGTTCGCCCTGGCGGTCGCGTTCGGATGCGTGTCGGCGCGTGCGGACGCGTATCCCGTCCGCCCGATCAAGCTCGTCGTGCCGTTCGCGCCCGGCGGCTTCACGGACGTGGTGGCGCGCATCCTGGGCGACAAGCTCGGGGCTTCGCTCGGCCAGCCCTTCGTGATCGAAAACCGGCCGGGCGCGGGCTCCACCATCGGCAGCGACGCAGTGGCGAAGGCGCCGCCCGATGGCTACACGCTGCTGATGGTCTCCAGCACGCACGTCATCAGCCCGTGGATCTACAAGAGCCTGCCCTACGATCCGATCAAGAGCTTCACGGCCGTGGGCAAGCTGGTCGACTCCGCCTACGTGCTGCTGGTCAATCCGAAGCTGCCGGTGCAGAACGTGCAGGAGTTCGTCGCGTACGCCAAGGCGCATCCGCAGGACGTCCACTACGCCTCCTCGGGCAACGGCAGCGCGCAGCACCTCATGGGCGGCATGTTCGCCACGATGACGGGCGCGCCCCTGAAGCACGTGCCTTACCGGGGCAGCAACGCCGCGGCGCAGGACCTGGTCGCCGGCGTCGTCGAGAGCAGCTTCGCCGGCCTCACCAACGCGCTGCCGCAAGTGCAGCAGGGCCGGCTGCGCGCGCTGGCGGTGACCACGGCGAAACGCGCACCGCAGTTGCCCGACGTGCCCTCGCTGCAGGAGGCCGGCGTGGCGGGCTACGACGCCTCCGTCTGGCTGGCCCTGCTGGCCCCGGCCGGCACCCCGCCCGAGGTGGTCACGCGGCTGAACACCGAGATCGCCAAGGTCCTGGCGCAGCCCGACACGCAGAAGGCGCTGTTCGCGGCAGGCGTCGAGGCCGCTCCCTCGACGCCCGAGGCCATGCAAGCCTATCTCGTGGAGGAGCTCGCGCGCTGGGGCAAGGTGGTCAAGGACGCGGGCATCCGGATCGAGTGAGCGGGTCGGGTGCGGAGGCGCAGCCCAACCCCAGCTTGCTGCGCGACGCCGGATCGCTGGGGTTCGCTCGCGCTCACCGCCAGCCTACGAAGCCCACGGGACGCGGCGCGGCCCGCGCCCTTCTGCGGCGACAGCGCCGCGCCTAGCCGTACACCTGCGCCGGCTCCGTGAAGAACGCGTGCAGGATGTGATAGACGTTGTAGTAGTTCTTCTGCTGGAAGCTCGCGTGCGAGATGCCGCGCATCACGCTGAACTGCTTGTCCTGGTTGGGCAGCTTCAGGAAGAACGCGATCAGGTCTTCGATGCTCGCGATGCCGTCGTGCTCGCCGCGCATCACGATGGTCGCGGCCTGGATCTTCGCCGGGTCTACCACCGGCAGCTTGGCGCACATGTCCACGTAGGTGCCGGTCGGCATCGAGTTGTCCAGCGTCAGGATGGCCTGTGCGAAGGCGTCGATGACGCGGTCCTCCGCCGTGCCCGGGTGGTCGCGGTTGAAGATGCTGTAGACGAAGTCGCGGTCGATGTTGCGGCGGTTGCTGCCGGTCCATTCGGCCATGCGCTCGCGCCGCTTGGCGAGCGTGGGGCTGCCCTCGCCCGTCCACACGAACGCGTCGAGCGCGAGCCGCGCCACCCGCCCGGGATGGCGCTGCGCGAACAGCGCCGCCTTCAGGGCGCCGGAGGAGATGCCGTACAGCATCAGTTGCTGCGAGCGCGCGCGCGGCAGGATGTACTCGGTGGCCGCGGCCAGGTCGTCGGCGCCGTTGGCGATGTCGAAGTTGATGTTGCGGTGCTTGCTGGAGCGGCCGTAGCCTTCGTTGTCCATCGTCCACGTGTCGAAGCCGCGCGCGCGGAACCAGTCCATCGCCGACGAGTCCGGCCGGCCGGGCACCGACAGGTCGAAGGTGGGCTGCGAAGCCATGGACGATCCGTGCACGAACAGGATGGTCCCGCGGAAGGGCACGTCCGCTGCGGCAGGCTTGTGCCACAGGAACAGGTCGACCTCTCCGTTCAGCCGGGTCGTCCAGTGTTCCTGGCCGCCGCTCCAGCGGACGTCGAACCCGGGCAGGCCGGAGGAATGGTCGGTGGGCATGCGGTCTCCTGGTTGTCGCTGGGTCCAGCGCCGCATCTTCGCGGCTGGAAGCGCAGCAGACAAGGGCTGCGCGTGAACAATCCGTTCACGCCGCTTGCGGTTGCGGCTGCGCCTGCTCCGACAGCGCCACCCGCAGCGCGTCGTCCACCTTCTCCAGCCAGACGAACTGCAGCTGCGCCCGTGCGTCCGCGGGAATGTCTTCCAGGTCGCGCCGGTTGCGTGCCGGCAGCATGACGGTGGTGATGCCGGCGCGTTGCGCCGCCAATACTTTTTCCTTCACCCCGCCGATGGGCAGCACCAGTCCGCGCAGGCTGATCTCGCCCGTCATCGCGACGTCGCTGCGCGCCGGCCGGCCCGTGAGCAGTGAGGTCAGCGCGACGCACATCGCCACGCCGGCGCTCGGCCCGTCCTTGGGCGTGGCGCCCGCGGGCACGTGCAGGTGGATGTCGGAGCGGTCGAGCGCCTCGGGCGGGATGCCGAAGTCCGCCGCGCGCGCCTTCACCAGCGACAGCGCCGCCTGCGCGCTTTCCTTCATCACGTCACCGAGCTGGCCCGTCAGGATCAGGCGCCCGGTGCCCGGCGTGCGCGCGGCCTCGATGAACAGGATGTCGCCGCCCGCCGGGGTCCACGCCAGGCCCGTCGCGACGCCGGGCTCGCCGGTGCGCATCGCGACCTCGGCCTCGAAGTGCTTCGGGCCGAGGATCGCCTCCAGGTCCGGCGCATCGATCGCCATCCCGGTGGCCTGCCCCTCGGCGATGCGCAAGGCGGCGTGGCGCAACACGTTGCCGATCTCGCGCTCCAGGTTGCGCACGCCCGCCTCGCGCGTGTAGCCCTCGATGATCGCGAGCAGCGCGTCATCGGTGAGGGAGATCTGCTCGGGCGACAGGCCGGTGGCCTGCAGTTGGCGCGGCAGCAGGTACCGGCGCGCGATCTGCAGCTTCTCGCGCGTGGTGTAGCCGGGCAGCGCGATGATCTCCATGCGGTCGCGCAGCGGCCCGGGCATGGTGTCCAGCATGTTGGCCGTGCACACGAACAGCACGGACGACAGGTCGAAGGGCACGCCAAGGTAGGCGTCGCGGAACGTCGAGTTCTGCTCGGGATCCAGCACCTCGAGCAGCGCCGCCGCCGGGTCGCCGTGGAAGCCGCCCGCACCGAGCTTGTCGATCTCGTCGAGCATCATCACGCAGCGGCGGCTGCCGGCTCGGCGGATGGCCTGGATGATGTTGCCGGGCAGCGCGCCGATGTAGGTGCGCCGGTGCCCGCGGATCTCGGCCTCGTCGTGCACGCCGCCCAGGCTCACGCGCACGAACTTGCGCCCGGTCGCCTTCGCGATGCTCTGGCCCAGCGAGGTCTTGCCGACGCCGGGCGGCCCCACGAAGCACAGGATCGGGCTGCGGCCGGTGGGGTTGAGCTTGCGCACCGCGAGGTATTCGAGGATGCGCTTCTTGATCTTCTCCAGTCCGAAGTGGTCTTCATCCAGCACCGTGCGCGCAGCGGTGAGGTCCACCGGCGCCTCGGGCTCGGCGACCCAGGGCAGCGCCGTGAGCCACTCGAGGTAGCTGCGGACGATGCCCGCCTCGCCGGCGGCATCGGGCATGCGCGCCAGCCGCTTGAGCTCCTTGCGCGCGGCCTGGTCCACCTCCGGCGGCATGTGCGCCTCGTCCACCGCGCGTTCGAGCTCCTCGACTTCCGCGCCGGCCTCGTCCTCTTCGCCCAGCTCGCGCTGGATGGTCCGCAGCTGCTCGCGCAGCAGGTGCTTGCGGTTGACGTCGCCTATGGATTCGCGCGTGCGCTCGGCCACGTCGCGCTGCACCTTCAGCACCTCGATGCGGTGGGCCAGCAGCTGCAGCAGCCGGTCCAGGCGCTGCTTCAGGTCGAAGGTCTCCAGCAGCGACTGCTTGTCCTTCTCGTCGATGTCCAGCGCGCTCGCCACCACGTCGGCGATGTGCGCCGGGTCGGAGATCGCCTGCACTGCCGCAACCATCTCGGTGGGCACCTGCGGCAGCAGCTGCAGCGTCTCCAGAGCGCGCTGCTTCAGCGCCAGCGCGCGGCCCTGCAACTCGGGGTCCGTGCCCGTGCTCTCCGGGATGACTTCCACCTGCGCCACGAGGAAGGGCCAGCCTTCCAGGAAGCGCAGCACGCGAAAGCGCTGCACGCCGCGCACGATGGCGTGGTGGCCGCCCTCCGGCGTCGTGACGTAGCGCAGCACCGCGGCGCTGGTGCCGACCCAGTGCAGGTCCTGCGGCGCGGGATCGTCCTGCTGCGGATCGTTCTGCAGCAGCAGCCCGATCGGCCGCTCCAGCCGCATCGCTTCCTGCACGGCCTGCTGCGAGCGGGGCCGGCCGACGGCCAGCGGCTGCACGGTGCCGGGGAACAGGACCACCTGCCGCACGGCCATGATGGGCAGCGCGTCGGCAGGCAGCGGGCGCGCGGCGTCGTCGCTCATCGAGCGCCTCCGTCGTTCTTGCGCAGCCGCAGGATCACGCAGCCGTCGGCGACCTCGGGCTCCTGCAACTGCAGGCCGCGCGAAGGCAGCGCGATGCGCCGCTCGAAGCGGCCATAGGGAATCTCGAGATGGCGCACGCGCAGGCCGGAGCCGGCCAGCGGCAGCGGCCGCACGCCGCGCACGAGCAGCGTGCCGCCCTCGCTGCGCACTTCCATGCGCTCGGGGCGCACGCCGGGCATGGCGAGCACCACCACCACCTCGCGCTCGTCCTCGAACACGTCGGCCGGCGGTTCCCACACCACCTCCGCGGGCTGCGTCGCGACCGCGCGGAAGAACTGGCGGTGCATGCGCTCGGCCTGCTCGATCAGGTCGCAGGCCTGCGACCACATCCAGCCCGAGGAGTCGGTGCGGTGTGCCATTCCGCCTCAGTGCTGGACCACGCCGCCTTCGATCGAGCCGCGCCAGCCGCCGGTCTCGCTGCCTTGCGACTCGATCATCTTCTTGAAGTTGGCGAGGTTGCGCTGCGCCTCCATCTTCACGGCGCCCAGCGCATCGGCGATCTTCTCGTTCATGCTCTCGGGGCCGTACACCATGCGCAGCGTCACGCGCGAGCGGTCCTCGCGCACCTTGTCGAAGGTGACCACGCCCATGTTCAGCGGGCCGCTGGTGCTGCGCCAGGCGATGCGCTGGTCGGGAATCTGCTCGGTGATCTCGGCGTCCCACTGCTTGGGCTTGCCGGCCACCTTGGCGTTCCAGTGCAGGTGCGTGTCGTCGACCTGCTGCACCTGCTGCACGCTGGACATGAAGCGCGGGAAGTCCTCGAACTGGGTCCACTGGTCATAGGCAGTGCGCACGGGCACGTCGACTTCGCACGACACTTCCACCTCCGAGAGATGGCCGCGGCCGCGGTAGCCGGAGCCGCTGTTCGTCTTCATCTTGCGCGCCAACATCACGCCACCGTAGATCACGGCGGCAAGGGTCACGAGTCTGCCGAGCATGGCGAGTCCTCTCTGCTGGATGAATGGGGATGCCTGCCACTGTTGCACGCCGGCGCCTCTACGGTTTGTAGGAAGTCGACGACAGGGGCGAACGCGAACTCAGGCGCGCCAGCGACCGCAACGCAAACCCTGCACGGGGACCATGAGACCTTCGTCCACTACGACGCCGGCGGCGGAGCCTCGACAGTGGCGCCATGTCACGCCTCATCCTCCTGCTCGCGGCGCTCTGCCTGGCTCCTTCCCTGGTCTTCGCGCAGGCGCCCGCGCCGACCGACAGCCGTCTGCAGAAGGTGCAGGCCACCCGCACCATTACGCTGGCCTACCGCCCCGATGCCCTGCCGTTCTCCTTCGAGGACACGGACAGGAAGCCGGCCGGCTACACCGTCGACCTGTGCCGCGCGGTCGTCGCGGGCATCGAACGCCAGCTGGGTGTCGGGCCCCTGCAGGTGAAGTGGGTGCCGGTGACCGTGCAGACGCGCTTCACCGCGCTGGCCAGCGGGCAGGCCGACATGGAATGCGGTGCGACCACGGTCACGCTGGGGCGCATGAAGGAGGTGGGCTTCTCATCGCTGATCTTCCTGGAGGGCACCGGCCTGCTGGTGCTGAAGTCCACGCCCGGCTATTCGCTGTCCGCGCTGGCCGGCAAGAAGATCGGCGTGATCCGCGGCACCAGCAACGAGCGCGCGCTGAACGACGCGCTGCGAACCATGCTGGTGTCGGCGACCGTGCTGCCGCTGCAGTCGCGCGAGGAAGGACTGGCGCAGCTGGAGGCGCATGCCATCGACGCCATCGCCAGCGACCGCGTGCTGCTGCTCGGGCTCGCCTCGCAGGCGAAGGACCCGACCGGCACCGTGCTGCTTGCCGATGCGCTCTCCTACGAGCCCTACGCCATCACGCTGCCGCGCGGCGACTGGGCGCTGCAGCAGGCCGTGAATGCGGCGCTGGCGCAGGTCTACTCCGGCGGCGCCGTGCGCGAGATCTACAAGCGCTGGTTCGCCGGACTGGGGGATCCCAGTCCGGCCCTGCTCGTGATGTATGGGCTGGGGAGCTTGCCGGACTAAGTCGCTCGCGCGATCGCCGCACGTGCGCGGGTGAGTGCAGCACGCTGCTCACGCCGCGTCGTGGAAGATGATGCCCAGGGTGCTGCGCGCGCCGCGGCGCACGCGGCTCACGCCGTGCCGCATCGTCACGCGATAAGGTCCGCGCGTGCCCTGCACCGGCCGGTGATTCACGGCGAACACGGCTGCATCGCCCTGGCGCAGCGGCACGACGAGGGGTCGCGACTGCATGCGCGGCCGCTGCTCGACCAGCACGAACTCGCCGCCGTCGAAGTCGCGCTGCGGCTGCGACAGCAGCACCACGACCTGCAACGGGAACACGTGCTCGCCGTACAGGTCCTGGTGCAGGCAGTTGTAGTCGCCCTCGCCATAGCGCAGCAGCAGCGGCGTCGCGCGCACCTGCCCCGCCGCATGGCAGCGCGCCAGATACTCGGCGTGGGTGGCGGGATAGCGCTGCGGGAGGCCCAGCGTCGTGTTCCAGCGGTTGGCGATCGGCGCAAGCTGCGCGTAGAGGCCGGCCCGCAGCGCGGGCAAGGGCGGCGGCAACGGGTAGTCGAAGTACTGGTACTCGCCGCGCCCGAAGCCGTGCCGCGCCATCACCACCCGGCTGCGGAACGTGCCCTCGGGTGCGCCCTCGTAGAGCGCGGCGAGCGCGCGGCACGCCTGCGCGTCCAGCAGCCCGGGAAGCACGGCGACGCCATCGCGATCGAGCGCCGCCTCGACCTCCTGCCAATCCACTGCATCGAACATCCGCGCAGCTTACGACGCTGCCGCGCGCAGGACTCGCCGGATGCGGACATGTGACCCGAAGCGTCGCGCCGCGACGTGCCGAAGCAGAAATCGTAGGCTGGTGGTGAGCCGCAGGCGAACCCCAGCTTGCTGCGTTACGCCGGATCGCTGGGGTTCGCGGTGCTCACCGCCAGCCTACGAGCGCCACTCGCAGCGGTTGGATCGGGCACGGCGGGAGCGCCTGTCCTCTCCGTTCGGTCACTCACGAATTCAGGTAAGCCAGCAGCCGCGGCACGACCCTGGTCACCACCTCCAGTGCGTACTCCACGTCCTGCGGCGAGGGTTCGATGCCCTGGTACTGGTTGTTCCGCATGTCGCGCATGGCATCCACCTCGTCATGCACAGAGGAGCCGATGCCGGCGTATGCGCACGCCGCCTCCAGCGCCTGCGCGTGATGGCCGTCGGCCGCTGTGCAGCGCCAACCGTTCCTGCACAGGACAGCCAGGCTCAGATTGAATACCGCGTCGTAGGCGGCGCCAAGCCGGGTGCTGGCGGAGTTTGCCTTGCGTTGGGCATCGGCCGCCTTGCCGCCGGCGATCCTGATCCAGCCCTCGATGGAGGCCCTGTTCACCGGGGCCTGGCGAAAGACCTTGCTTCCCTCGCTCACGAACTGTTCAGGCTTGCGCAGCACGGACATCCCCCTTCACCGGCACCATGGGACTGTCCAGGATTTCGCGGACGAAGGCATCCCCCTTCCTGACGGCTTCGCGCCAGGCAGAGGGTGAATAGGCCAGGACGTTCACCGGCCGCCCGAGCGCGCGACCGGGTGCCTTGAAAAGTGCTTGCGCCTTCAGTTGCGGCAGGTCCGTCAGGAGCAGCAGATCGACATCGCTGCCGGCGTCGGAGGTGCCCTTGGCCGCGGAGCCGAAGATCGCCGCAGCCTCGACCTTGTCGCCCAGCTTGTCCACTTCGCCGGCGAGCAGTTCGCGCGTGCGCGTGTCCTGTTGCAGCAGCTGCGCCAAGGCAGCCAGGCCCGGATCGCGCGAAGCCTGGAACACCGGCGCGCCGCGCTCGAGTCGACGCTCGACCAGTCCCACTTCGCTCCATCGGCGCAGCCAGCGCGAGGCGTTCGCCGGATCGATGCCTGCCGCCGCGGCGAGCTCGCGCGTTCCGAAGGCGCGGGCTGGCTCCTCGTAAAGGCAGCGAAGCGCCTTGTAGCGCCCGGCACCGCCGAAGAGTTCGGACATGAGAGCGGCGTTCATTGTGGTCGATTGTACAACGAGCGTTGCGCAATAGGCAACGGGCAAGAACCCTTCGCCCTCGCGCCCAGCGACAATCGCGCCATGGCCCAAGGCAAGCGCATCTCCGCAGACATCCCGCCCTCCGTCCACGATGCGATCCGCGCGATGGGCGCGGCGGCGAAGGCGGCGCGCACGCGCGTGGGCGAGGGCCAGGCCGCCGCGGCCGCGCGGCTGGGCGTGCACGTGCAGACGATCGCGCGCATCGAATCCGGCGAGCCCGGCGTGGCGGTCGGCCACGTGCTGGGACTGCTCGCGCAGTACGGGGTGACCGTCAATCTGCAACAGCCCGGCGCGGCCGGCGCGCCATGAGCCTCG
This sequence comes from Ramlibacter ginsenosidimutans, assembly GCF_016654015.1. Taxonomy (GTDB): domain Bacteria; phylum Pseudomonadota; class Gammaproteobacteria; order Burkholderiales; family Burkholderiaceae_C; genus Ramlibacter; species Ramlibacter ginsenosidimutans. Next base: position 1,182,387 of record NZ_JAEPWM010000001.1, read on the forward strand.
TCGGCGTCATCGACTTCGAAACGACCGGCCTCTCGCCGGCCATGGGAGACCGCGCGACCGAGATCGCCATCGTGATGATGGACGGCACCCGGGTCGTCGGGCGCTTCCAGTCGCTGATGAACGCGGGCGTGCGCATCCCCGCCTTCATCGAGCAATACACCGGCATCACCAACGAGATGGTGCGCGCGGCGCCGCCCGCCGCGGACGTGATGGCGGAAGCTGCGCGCTTCGTGCAGGGCGCGCCGCTGGTGGCGCACAACGCCTCCTTCGACCAGCGCTTCTGGTCGGCGGAGCTGGGCCGGCTGGGTCCGGACGCGGCCAAGGACCACGCGTTCGCCTGCACGATGCTGCTCGCGCGCCGGCTCTATCCGCATGCGGGCAGCTATCGGCTGCAGTCGCTGGCGTCGTTCCACGCCCTGGCCCCCGCGGGCCGTGCCCACCGCGCGCTGGCCGACGCGGAGGTCGCCGCCGCGCTGCTGGCGCGCAGCCGCACGGACCTGCAGAGCGAGTACGCACTGCACGCCGCACCGCACGAGCTGCTGGTGAAGCTGCAGCGCACGCAGCGCAAGGCGCTGCCGAAAGCGATCGCCGCCTATTTCTCGCAGTGAGCCCTCTTCCTCCCTCTCCCCCTCGGGGGGAGGGCCGGGGTGAGGGGCGCAAGCGCGTCCAGCGTCAATACTGCTTCATCACCCCCACCAGGCACCGCCCGAACTCCACCAGCACCGCACTGCGCGGCGCGCCCGCGCGCGTGATTTCGTAGAACTCCAGCGGCACGCGTGGCCGCGTGACCGGGCACAGCACCACGCGATAGCGCTGCGCGGCCGCCGCCACGAACGAGGGCAGCACGGTGCTGCCCGCGCCCGCCTCCACCATCGCCAGCAGCGTGTGCAGGTGGTTGAACACCTGGCGGGGCTCGCCAAGCGCGGCGTTCCCCACATGCGAGTCCACCAGCTTCTGGATCGGGTTCTTCGCCGGCAGCGCGAGCAGCGGCGGGCCGGCCTGCACGTCGCTCCAGCGTACCGTCGCGGCGCCGGCCTGCTGCGCACCGCGCACCAGCACCAGCCCGGTCTGCAGCAAGGGCGTGCGCCGGATACCACTGGCCGCATCGAGGAACACGCCGAAGCCGGCGTCCAGCGTGCCGTCCTGCACGCCGGCCTGTACCTGCGCGCGATCGAGGTCGTGCACCTGCACCTGCACGGCGGGGTGTGTGAGCGCGAAGGCGCTGCAGGCCTGGGGCAGGATGGACGATGCGATCACGGGCGTGGCGCCCACCGCAAGCCGCGCGCGCCCCTGCGCCGACAGTTGTCCCAGCGACGATGCGGCCGCATCCAGTTCCGCCAGCACCCGTGTGGCGACCGGCAGGAAGGCGCGGCCGTGCTCGGTGAGCCGCACCGTGCGCGTGGTCCGCTCGAACAGGCGGCAGTCCAGCTGCTGCTCGACCTCGCGCACCATGCCGCTCAGGCCCGGCTGCGTGATGTGCAGTTGCTCCGCCGCGCGGGTGAAGCTGTGCTCGCGGGCGATGGTGACGAAGGCACGCAGCTGGCGCATCGTCAGGCTCATGCTCGAAGGGGGTCGGCTCATTGATAACTGCACGCCATGGGTTCATCGCATTTTGCAGTTTTACCGATGGCCGCGATTTCGCTTCAATAGGGGCCACACGGCCGCTCAGGCCGTTGTCGCCATTCCCAAATCCAAGGAGACTCGCATGACCCATACGCTGCACGCAGTGCGCCGCCGCCTGTTGCTGGCTGCCGCCGCCCTCGCTGCCTGCGCCCCGCTCGCCGGCTTCGCGCAGGGCGACTACCCCGCGCGGCCCGTCACGATCGTGGTGCCCTTCCCCGCGGGCGGCCCCACCGACGCCAGCGCTCGCCTGTATGCGAAGGTCATGGGCGAGCTGCTGGGCAAGCCCATCGTCATCGACAACCGCGCCGGCGCCGCCGGCACCGTGGGCAGCGCCTACGTCGCGCGGGCGCCGGCCGACGGCTACACGCTGCTGTGGGGCGGTACCAGCACGCTGGCCGTTGCGCCCGGGCTGTACAAGAACCTCAAGTACGACGCGCAGTCCTTCGTGCCGATCGGCATGGCGCTGCGCGGCCCGATGATGATCGCGGCCAACCGCGGCGCCGGTCTCAACTCGCTGCAGGACCTGCTGAAGGCCAAGGATCGCAGCCTGAGCATCGGCACCGCGGGCAACGGCTCCGTGGGCCACCTGGCCACCGAGCTGTTCATGGAGACCTCCGGCGTGAAGCTCACGCACGTGCCCTACCGCGGCGGCGGCCCTGCCCTGACCGACGTGCTCGGTGGCCAGATCCAGCTGATCTTCGACAACGCCTCGCAGCTGTACCCGTACGTGAAGGCCGGCAAGCTGCGCGCACTGGCGGTGACCGGCGCGCAGCCCTACGCCCCCGGTCCCGAAGTGCCGACGGTGAAGTCGGTGCTGGGCAAGGACTTCGAGGCCTACTCGTGGTTCGGCTTGGTTGCGCCGCAGGGCACGCCACAGCCGGTGATCGACAAGCTGCGCGAGGTGATGGCCAAGGCCGCGGCTTCGCCCGAAGTGCGCAAGGAGCTGGAAGCCCAGGGGCTGGAGCCCGGCGTGCCGGCGCGCGAGTTCGAAAGCGTGATCACCAGCGACTACAGGAAGTGGTCCGGCATCATCAGCCGCGCCCACGTGCAGGTGGAGTGACATGGCCAAGCAGAAGATCCTGATCGCGGGCGCCGGCCTCGGCGGGCTGGTGGCGGCGCTGGCGCTGCTGCGCGACGGCCACGAGGTGCAGGTGTTCGAGCAGGCGAAGCAGCTGGGCGAAGTCGGCGCGGGCCTCCAGCTCAGCGCCAACGCCACGCGCGTGCTGTCGCTGGTGGGGGTGGACGAAGCCGTGCGCGCTGTCGCCAGCGTGCCGGCCGGCAAGCAGGTGCGCCTGTGGAGCACCGGCCAGGTGTGGAAGCTGTTCGACCTCGGCCAGGAGTCGATCGCGGAATACGGCCATCCCTACTACACGCTGTACCGGCCCGACCTGCATGCGGTACTGGCGGATGCCGTGCGCAGGCTCGCGCCCGAGGCGCTCGTGCTCGGCGCGAAAGTGGCGGGCTTCGACCAGACAGGCGAAGGCGTGACGCTGGAGCTGGAAGACGGCCGCCGCTTCAGCGGCGACCTGCTGGTGGGCGCCGACGGCGTGCACTCGCGCGTGCGCCAGGGCCTGTTCGGCCCCGACGCACCCACCTTCTCCGGCTGCATGGCGTGGCGCGGCGTGATCCCCGCGGCGAAGCTGCCCGAGCACCTGCGCGCGCCGGTGGGCACCAACTGGGTCGGCCCCGGTGGCCACGTCATCCACTACCCGCTGCGGCGCGGCGAGCTGGTGAACTTCGTCGGCGTGGTGGAGCGCAGCGACTGGAAGGTCGAGTCGTGGACCAGCGCCGGAAGCACCGAGGAATGCGCGGGCGACTTCCCCGGCTGGCACGAAGACGTGCACACGCTGATCCGCAGCATCCAGCAGCCCTTCAAGTGGGCGCTGATGGTGCGCGAGCCGATGCGGCAGTGGACCGTGGGCCGCGTCACGCTGCTGGGCGACGCCGCGCACCCCACGCTGCCTTTCCTGGCGCAGGGCGCGTGCATGGCCATCGAGGACGGCGCCATGCTGGCGCGCTGCCTGCGCGAGACGCCGGATGCGCAGCAGGCGCTGCGCCGATTCCAGGACGCGCGCGTGGAGCGCACCACGCGCATCGTGCAGGGATCGGCCGCCAACACCAAGCGCTTCCACAATCCGGCGCTCGCGTCGGCGCAAGGCGCGGTGGAGTACGTCGACCGCGAGTGGAACGAGGCGCGCGTGCGCGAGCGCTACCACTGGCTGTTCGACTACAAGGTCGACCGGGTGCCGCTGCCCGCCTGAGCGCGCGAAAGACGACGATGGCGACGCAACGACCCGGGCTCACCTTCAGTCACGTCGGCCTCTACGCGACCGACGTCGACCGGCAGGCGGACTTCTACAAGACGGTGCTCGACTTCACCGAGACCGACCGCGGCACCCTGCCCACGCCGAACGGACCCGCGCGCCTCATCTTCCTGAGCCGCGACCCCGACGAGCACCACCAGATCGTGCTGGTGTCGGGCCGGCCCGAGCGCGTGGACTTCAACGTGATCAACCAGCTCTCGCTGAAAGCCGACTCGCTGCAGACGCTGCAGGCCTTCCACCGGCGCGTGCGCGACGCCGGCGTCGCGGAGCTGGCCCCCGTGACGCACGGCAACGCGCTGTCGGTCTACTTCCGCGATCCCGAAGGGAACCGCGTTGAGCTGTACTGGGACCTGCCCTGGTACGTGGCGCAGCCGTGCCGCGTGGCGGCGCCCTTCGACCTGCCCGCTGAGGAACTGCTCGCGTGGGCCGAGGCGCATGCGCGCTCGCTGCCGGGGTTCCAGCCGCGCAGCGAATGGCGACGTGACATGGCCCGGCGGATGGGAATCGGCGACGGCGAAAACCTGTAGTGGTGGCCTGCAGGTGCGTAGGCTGGCGGTGAGCGAAGCGAACCCCAGCGAGCAGCGTCGCGCAGCAAGCTGGGGTTCGCCTGCGGCTCACCGCCAGCCTTGTATGTTTCTTTCCTAGACTCTAAGAGTTCGGGGCAACCCGGGCGGAGCGGGTGCACGCCGTCGCCAGCCTTTGGGCTTGGAACCTGTGTCGTAGATCTAGCGGCACCCGCTCCTTTTTCTCCTGTCCATCCGCAAAGGTCGGACAGTATCTTCCCGCCCGGCCTGGCCGGAGCACGCATGTACAAGGTTGACTAGGAATGGAGCAGGAGAGGAACCCCCGTGCTGCGAGCGAACAAGCTCGTGAGGCGATCGTCGGAATCGACGTAGCCAAGGCAAAACTCGATGTCGCGCTGAAGCAGCCCAAAGGCAAGTGGAAAACCAAGGTCGTGGACAACACGCCCTCGGGCTTCGAGCAGCTGCGTGCCTGGCTGGCCAAGCACGGCGTCAGTTGCGCTCACGTTTGCATGGAAGCCACCGGTGTCTACTGG
>NZ_JAEPWM010000010.1 GCF_016654015.1 Ramlibacter ginsenosidimutans
AAGAAGCTCGTTCTCGGAGCTCTGATGCGCAAGCTGGTGGCGATCGCCTACGGAGTGTTGAAATCCGGACTTCCATTCAATCCGGCACTCCACTCCGCTTGACGGAGAACACAGTATCTACGAGTACGGGGGCCCGTGAGTCGAGTACGGGGGCCCGTGAGTCGAGTACGGAGCCCGTGAGTCGAGTACGGGCGCCCGTGAGTCTTCCGCGCAGGGGCCCGACTGCCCATCGTCGCGGCAGGCGGCGTGCGGTGCAGGCCCGCATGAAGGGCATCGCCTGGAAGCCGGTCCGGGCGGCGGAGCGCGGCTCGAGAGCGTCAGCGTCGAGCCGCGCGTACGTTTCATGCTACCGCGGCACTTGTCCGAGCAGAGAGTTTGGCCGCGCAGCGGGCAAACTCTCTGCGAGTTGTGCCGCGCGACGCCGCCCGGACCGGCTTCCAGGGGAGTCGGCGCGCGCAGCCGCCGACCGAGGCCCAGCGGGCCTGCCACCGCACGCCGCCTGCCGCGACGCCCGCGCGCTCCGAAGAGGGCGCGGCCTTCAATGTCGTCCACGTCCTACGGGCCGCCAACGCGCCGCTGCCTAGCATGGTGTCTTCGCCCGGAGAACCTCATGGACACGCTTTCCGTCTGGCGCGGCACGGCCGCGCCCACCGGCTATGCGATGGTCAACGGAGACGTGACTGCCGACGTGCTGGTCATCGGCGGCGGCATCACCGGCGTGACGCTCGCCGACCTGCTGGCCGAACAGCATACGGCGAACAAGCCGAAGGTGGTGCTGCTCGAAGCCGGCGAGATCGGCTGCGGCAGCACGGGCAACTCCACCGGCAATCTCTACGAGACGCTCTCCACCGGCATGCGCGAACTCGTGTCGCGCTGGAACACGGACGTCGCGCGGCAGGTCGCCAACGAGCGGCGTGGCGCTGTCGCCTTCATCGAGGAACGCGCGCGCCTGCTGGGGGACGTGGGCTTCCGCCGCTGCCCCCTGGTGCAGTGGGCCGACCAGGCCCTTGCGGACGCCATGCGCAAGGAGTTCGAAGCGCTAGCCGCGGCCGGCTGCGCGGTCGAGCGGGCCACCTCGGTGCCCTCGCCGCTGCCGCCGGCGCAGGGCGAGGTCCTGGTCTTGCCGGGACAGGCGCAGTTCCAGCCGCAGGCGTACGTGGCGGCGCTCGCCCGGCGCGCTGCCGAGGCCGGCGCCGCGATCCACGAGCACTCGCGCGTCATCGCGCTGGACCTGAAGGCCAGGCGCGCGGTGACGGCCACGGGCTCCGTCACGGCGAAGGAAATCGTGATCGCGACCCACACGCCGCTGGGCATGCACCTCGTGCAGACCGAAATGCCCGTGCACCGCGAGTACGCAATCGCATTCGAGTGGCCGGCCGACGCAGGACCCGGCCCCGGCGCCTTCTGGTGGCAGGGCAGCGAGCATCTGTCGGTGCGCACGATGCAGGCCAATGGCCGCGACTACCTCGTGTGCGTGGGCCAGGAGCACAAGGTGGGGATCCACAACGCGAAGGCGAGCTTGCTGGCCCTGGAGATGCTCGCGAAGAAATACGTGGGCGAGCGCCCCGTCGCCTGGCGCTGGTCCGCGCAGAACTACCGCGGCGCCGATGGCCTGCCCTACATCGGGCGCGATGCGGAGGACTGCTTCATCGCCACCGGCTTCGCGACCGACGGCCTCACCTGGGGGACCGTGGCCGCGCGGCTGATCGCCGCCGAACTGCTGGGGCACAAGTCGGCGTTCGCCGAGCTCGTGCGGCCCAACCGGCTCTCGCCCGTCAAGGGCGCCAGGCGCATCGTCGAAGAGAGCGTGACGGTGGTGAAGCAGCTGGTGAAGGACTACCTCACGCACCGCCAGAACGAGGAGCTCGCCAGCCTGCAGCCGGGCGACAGCGCCATCGTGAACGCGGAAGGCGAAACCTTCGCAGCGTACCGGGCTCCCGATGGCGAACTGTTCGCAGTCTCCAACGTCTGCACGCACATGGGCTGCAAGGTGCACTGGAACAGCGTGGAAACAAGCTGGGACTGCCCGTGCCATGGCAGCCGCTTCCGTCCGGACGGCACCGTGATCGAAGGTCCTGCGATCCACGCGCTGAAGCGGCGGCACGCGCCGCCGCTCGGGTCCTGAATCCGGTGCGGGCGCAGTCCCGCACGCGCCCTCAGCTCTTGGCTTTCTTGGTGCCCAGGCCCAATTGCTCGCGGGTGCGGTCGATGCGCGCCTGCCTGCGCGCGTTGTCGCGTTCCACCGCCTTGCGCTTGGTGTAGCCGGACCAGTCCGCCCACGTCCACCAGGCCACGGCCAGCGCGAACGGCGAGAGGACGGCCCACCACGACCAGACCGCCACGGGCCCGATCTCCAGGTATTTCAGGGCCAGCAGCAAGATCCCCGCCAACAACAAATACATGTTCCCCCTCCTGCATTCGCCCGCGCAACCCGGTGAGCGGGCCGGGTCAACGGGCGTCCGTACAATAACGTTGAAGCACTGTAACCCAACGACGAGGAACTCCTTATGAAGCGAGCCCTGCTGGCTCTGGCGGTCCTGGCCGCCGCATCCGCCCCGGCGCTGGCGGACCAGGCCTTGGCCACCGCCAAGAACTGCATGGCCTGCCATGCGATCGACAAGAAGCTGGTCGGTCCCGCCTACAAGGACGTCGCCGCCAAGTACGCAGGCCAGAAGGACGCCGTGGACCGCCTTGCCGCCAAGATCATGAAGGGTGGCTCCGGCGTGTGGGGCCCCGTGCCCATGCCCGCGAACGTGCAGGTGAACGATGCCGAAGCGAAGAAACTCGCGGCCTGGGTGCTGTCGCTGAAGTAAGACACTCCAGCCCAAGAAAAGCCCGCTCTCGAGCGGGCTTTTTGCTGGCTGCGAACTTCCTAACTCAGTTCGTCTCCGACAACTGATCGAGGATCGCGGGGTTCTCCAGGGTCGTGACGTCCTGCGTGATCTTCTCGCCCTTGGCGATGCTGCGCAGCAGGCGGCGCATGATCTTCCCGCTGCGCGTCTTGGGCAGGTTCTCGCCGAAGCGGATGTCCTTGGGCTTGGCGATCGGGCCGATCTCCTTGGCCACCCAGTTGCGCAACTCGTTGGCGATCTTCTTCGCCTCCTCGCCCGTGGGACGCGGACGCTTCAGCACGACGAATGCGCACACGGCCTCGCCCGTGAGGTCGTCGGGGCGGCCGACCACCGCGGCTTCCGCCACGAGGTCGGTCTTCGAAACGAGTGCCGACTCGATCTCCATCGTGCCCAGGCGGTGCCCGGACACGTTCAGCACGTCGTCGATGCGGCCCGTGATGCGGAAGTAGCCGGTCTTCGCGTCGCGCACCGCGCCGTCGCCGGCGAGGTAGATGCGCCCGCCCATCTCCTCGGGGAAATAGCTTTTCCTGAAGCGCTCCGGGTCGCCCCAGATCGTGCGGATCATGGAAGGCCACGGCCGCTTGATCACCAGCATGCCGCCGGAGCCATTGGGAATGTCGTGGCCCGCCTCGTCGACGATGGCGGCCATGATGCCGGGCAGCGGCAGCGTGCACGACCCGGGCACGAGCGGCGTGGCGCCGGGCAGCGGCGTGATCACGTGGCCGCCGGTCTCGGTCTGCCAGAACGTGTCCACGATCGGGCAACGCTCGCCACCCACGTTCCGGTAATACCACATCCATGCTTCGGGATTGATCGGCTCGCCCACCGTGCCCAGGATGCGCAGCGAGGTGAGATCCCAGTTCTTCGGGTGCACCTTCGCGTCCGTCTCGGCCGCCTTGATCAGCGAGCGGATCGCCGTGGGCGCCGTGTAGAAGATCGAGACCTTGTGCTTCTCGATCATCTGCCAGAAGCGCCCGGAATGCGGGTAGGTCGGGATGCCTTCGAAGATCAGCTGCGTCGCGCCGGCCGCGAGCGGGCCGTAGGCGACATAGCTGTGGCCCGTGATCCAGCCGATGTCCGCGGTACACCAGAACAGGTCCTGCGGCTTCAGGTCGAAGGTCCAGTCCATCGTGAGCTTGGACCACAGCAGGTAGCCGCCGGTGGAATGCTGCACGCCCTTGGGCTTGCCGGTCGAACCGGAGGTGTAGAGGATGAACAGCGGATGCTCCGCGCCCACGGGCTCCGGCTTGCACTCGGTCGGCTGGCCCTTGAGCACTTCGTCGAAGGTCTTGTCGCGGCCGGCGACCATGTTGCAGGCGGTCGGCGTGCGCATGTAGACGAACACCGTCTTCACGCTGTCGCAGCCGCCCATGGCCAGCGCTTCGTCGACGATGGCCTTCAGCCCCATCTCCTTGCCGCCGCGCAGCTGGTAGTTGGCCGTGACGACCGCCACCGCGCCGGCGTCGATCACGCGCTCGTGGATGGACTTGGCCGAGAAGCCGCCGAACACGACGCTGTGGGTCGCGCCGATCCGCGCGCAGGCCTGCATGGCCACGACGCCCTCCACGCCCATGGGCATGTAGATGATGACGCGGTCGCCCTTGCGGATGCCCTGGGCCTTCAGCGCGTTGGCGAACTGGCCGACGCGCGCGAGCAGTTCCTTGTACGTGACCCTGCTCACCTGCCCGTCGTCGGACTCGAAGACGATCGCGGTCTTGTTCTCGACCGGCGTGCCGATGTGCCGGTCGAGGCAGTTCGCGCTGGCATTCAGCTCACCATCCTCGAACCATTTGTAGAAAGGTGCGTTGGACTCGTCCAGCGTCTTCGTGAACGGCCGCGTCCACTGCAGGTTCTCGCGCGCCAGCCGCGCCCAGAAGCCTTCAAAGTCCCGCTCCGCTTCCTTGCACAGGGCCTCGTAGGCCGGCATGCCGGAAATGCGAGCCGCCTTGATGGTGGCTTCGCTCGGCGGGAACACACGGTTTTCGACCAGGACGGACTCGATGGCACTCATGCTTTGTCTCCGGAGGGATTGGGGCTAGTCGCTACTGTCGGACCCGGCACTTACAGGCCACTGACGGGCGCCCTGCCTCGAATCTACCGCGTGGCGAGCCGGCGTGCCAAGAGTGGCGACGGTCGACACTGCGCGTGACACGGTCGCGTGCGTTCCTATAATCGGACGCATCGCCGCGCCTGCGGTTCCTCCACGAGCCGCCGCGCCACCGCACGGCGCATCCCGCAGCGCGTAGAGCGGAGGGTCGTCCCATCAGCGCCATTCCCCCCATCCAGACCAGCGAGGGCTTGTCCCGCCAGATCGCGGATCAGCTCAGGGAACTGATCTACGCGGGAGAGTTCAAGCCGGGCGACCGCCTGAACGAGGCGGCGCTGGCGGTGCGCATGGGAACGAGCCGCGGCCCGATCCGCGAGGCGATCCGCATCCTCACCGGCACCGGCCTCGTGACGCCCGTGGTGAACCGCGGCGTCTTCGTGCGGAAGATCTCCGTGCAGGAGATGCTGGAGATCTACGACCTGCGGGCGCTGGCCTTCGGTTTCGCGGCGGCGCGCGCGTGCGAGCACGTCACCGACGAGGACCGCCGCCGCCTGGAGGCACTGCTCGAAGCCATGGACCGCGCCGCGCAGTCCGGCGACAGCGGCGGCTACTACGAGCTGAACGTGCGCTTCCACGAGGAGGTGCTGCTGCTGGCGCACCACGAGCGCGTGCGGCAACTGTACGAAGGCTACGTGAAGGAGCTGCACCTGTACCGGCGGCAGAACTTCAACGCACCCGGCAACATGCGCCGCTCGAACGTCGAGCACCGCAGGCTCTACGAAGCGATCGCCAAGGGCAATGCCGCCAAGGCGAAGCAGTTCGCCGAGGAACACATCCAGGCGGGGCGCGCGCGGCTGCTGGCGCTCGCGGATTCGTAGGCTGGTGGTGAGCGCAGCGAACCCCAGCGTCGCGCATCGCTGGGGTTCCTGCGTCACCCCAGCCTACAGGGAGGCCGATTCGTAGGCTGGCGGTGAGCGAAGCGAACCCCAGCGTAGCGCGCAGCACTGGGGTTCCTGCGTCACCCCAGCCTACAGGCTGCCGATGACTGCGCGGGTGAAGGACTCCGTGTTGCCTTGGCCGCGGATGTCGCCCGTGCGCGCCTGCGCGTTCCCCAGCGCCGCCTTCAGGCCGCGTTCCATGCTGGCCGCGGCGGCCACAGCTTCCGGAATGCCCTTGCGGCGCCCGAGCCAGTCCAGCAGCATGCGGGTCGAATCGATCATCGCGTAGGGGTTCGCCTTGCCCTGCCCCGCGATGTCGGGCGCCGACCCGTGCGTCGCCTGGGCCATCGCGAAGTCGCCGTCGCCGATGCACAGGCCCGGCGCCATGCCCAGGCCGCCGACCAGGCCGGCGGCTTCGTCGGTGAGGATGTCGCCGAACATGTTGGTGGTGACCACCACGTCGAAGTTCTGCGGGTCGCGCACCAGGCGCATCGCCATCGTGTCGACGATGACCTCGTTCACCTGCACATCGGGGAAGTCCCTGGCCGCCTTGAGGCACTCCTCGACGAACATGCCGCAGCCCAGCTTGAACACCGTGTTCTTGTGCACGACCGTCAGCCTCTTGCGGCGGTTGCGCGCGAGCGCGAGCGCCACGCGTGCCACGCGCTCGCTGCCCTGGCGCGTGATCACGCGCACGGAGATGGTCATGTCCTCGCTGGGCCGGAACTCGCCCGAGCCCGCGACCACGTTGCGATCGGGCTGGAAGCCCTCGTTGTTCTCGCGCACGATCACGAGGTCCACGTCGTCGCGCAGGCAGCCGATGTCCGGATACGAACGCGTGGGCCGCACGTTCGCGAACAGGTTGAAGTGCTTGCGCATGATCGGGTGCGGATTGATCGCGCCCGGACCCTTCGGATACTCGCGGTGGCCGATGGGACCGAGCACGAAACCGTCCATCTTCGCCAGCGTCTCCAGGGTGCCGGCGGGCAAGGTGGAGCCGTGCGTGTCGAGCGCGCGCCGGCCGGCGGGCATCGGCCGCCAATCGATGCGCAGGCCGTGCTTCTCGGCCGCGGCGGACGCGACCTGCACCGCCGCGGGCACCACTTCGTGGCCGATGTCGTCGCCCTCCAGCACGCCGAGGACCAGGTGGACGTTCTTCATGCAGTCGTTTCCTTGCGGCGCGCGAGCGCCATGGTGTTGCGCAGGTCGAGCGGCATCACGCGCGCTCATGGGCCAGGGCATTCGTCAGGGCAGCGATGGAGGGCAGCGACTCCAGTTCGCGCACCATGGCCACGATGTCGTCGGCGCGCTGCTTCGGGAAGCGGGCGAACTCCGCGTTCTCGCGGAACTTGTCGGCGACCTCGTCGTACGTCATCGGCATCGCGGGGCTGCCCTTGCCGAAGTCGGCGCGTCCGCTCACGGTGCGGCCGTTGGCCAGCGAGATATCGATGAGCGTCGTCATCTTGTGGTAGCCGGCGGCCTCCGCCTCCTGGTCCACAACGAAGTCGATCTTCTCGATCATCTTCTTCACGTCGGGGCGCCCCACCACCTGGTCGGTGAATTCGTTCAGCCCCGCGCGGCCTTCCAGCAGCAGGATGGCCATGCAGAACTCCATCGAGAACTTGGCCTGCAGTTCGTCGGTGGGGCGGTGGTGGATCAGCGCATTGGGCATGTTGTGGTTGGTCCCGACGCGCACGCGCACCACGTCCTTCGCCTGGACGCCGTTCGCGCGGATCAGGCGCAGCATTTCCGTCATGCCGGGGTGCGTCAGCGAGCCGGACGGATGCGGCTTGATGGACACGCCCGGTTCCGCGAAGGTCCACGGCTTGCCCAGGCGGCCCGCGATGGCGCCCGCGTCGTAGCCACCGCCGGCGGCGCTGAAGAAGCCGCGCGGCGCCTCCAGGATCTTGTCGGTGGCGGTCCAGCCGTAGGAGGCGAACTGCGCGGCCGCGACGCCGCTTTCGGAAGAGCGGCCAGCGTGGAAGGGCTTGGTCATGGTGCCGAAGTTCTCGCGCAGGCCGGCTGACTGGCTGCCGGCAATGGAGAGTGCGCGGCAGGTTGCTTCCTCGTCCAGGCCCATCAGCTTCGCCGCAGCGGCCGCTGCCGCAAAGGTGCCGCAGGTCGCGGTGGAGTGGAAGCCCGTCTGGTAGTGCCGCGGGTGGATGGCTTCGGAAATCTTGCACTCCACTTCCACGCCCAGGTGGTACGCCAGCATCGCCTGCGCTCCGCTCGCGCCGACCGCTTCGGCGACGGCGAGCGCGGCCGGCAGCGCGGGCGCCGTCGGATGCGTGAGGAGGCCGTACACGCGGTCGGCCGCCACGGCCAGCTGGGTGTCGTCGTAGTCGTCCGCGTGGATGCCGACGCCGTTGGCGAAGGCCGCGAAGCGCGGCGCGACCTTCATCCGCGTGCCGAAGACAGTCGAGGGTCCGGTGCCGAGGTTCAGCTCGGAGAGATGCCTGCGCACCAGCTCGCCGCAATGGCTGGCGCCGCCGGACAGCGCGAGGCCGAGCCCGTCGAGGATGGACTTCTTGCCCAGGCCGACCACGTCCTGCGGCAGGTCGACCATGCGCGTGCTGCAGATGAAATCGGCCACGTAGTGGGTGAGGTGTTCGGCCGCCTGCTTCTCGGTGATGCTCACTGGGGTCTCCTCGTCTGGATGGTGATGGCCGGCCCGCGCCTCAGTGCGCGAGGGCGCGGCAGTGTTCGGGTGGAAAGTGCAGCCAGACGCTGTCGCCGGCCGCCAGCGCCAGCGCCGCGGGTGCGAGCGCGCGCACGGTCTCGCCGTCGGCGAGCGTGACCAGGTAGTCGCGGTGAGAGCCCAGGTAGATCTGGCGGGCCACGATGCCGTGCACGGAGTTCGTTTCCGCCAGGCGCGTGCTGCTCAAACGCACGTCGTGGTGGCGTACCGAGACGGCGGTCTCGCCGGCCCGGGAGAACTCGCCGCAGCCGCAGCGCAGGAACAGTCCATTGCCCGCCGCCACGCCATCGGCGCCGTCCCAGCGCCCGCGCAGGATGTTGGTGCCGCCTATGAAGCGCGCCACGAACTCGGTGCTTGGCCGCTGGTAGATGTCCTCGGGTGAGCCGGACTGTTCGATCACACCCTGGTTCATGACCACGATGAGGTCCGCCGTCGTCATCGCTTCCGCCTGGTCGTGCGTGACGTACACGGTGGTGTAGCGGTACTTGTCGTGCAGGCGGCGGATCTCGAAGCGCATCTCCTCGCGCAGGTTCGCATCGAGGTTGGAGAGCGGCTCGTCCAGCAGCAGGGTCTCGGGTTCGACGACCAGCGCACGGGCCAGCGACACGCGCTGCTGCTGGCCGCCCGACAGCTCGCCCGGATAGCGCTGCGCCAGCTGCGAAAGCTTCGTCGCGGCGAGGATGGTGTCCGCCCGCTGCTGCAGCTCGCCGCGCGGCAGCCCGCGCAGCTTGAGGCCGTAGGCGACGTTGTCGAACACCGTCATGTGCGGCCAGAGCGCGTAGCTCTGGAAGATCATCGACATGTTGCGCCGCTCGGGCGCTTCGCTCGAGCCGGGCGCCGAGACGCGACGGCCGCCGACGCGGATCTCGCCGCCGTCCGGCTCCACGAAGCCGGCGATCAGGCGCAGCGTCGTCGTCTTGCCGCAGCCCGAAGGCCCGAGCAGGCAGACCAGCTGGCCCTTGTCGACCGATAGCGAAACGTCGTTCACCACGGGCGCACCGCCGTAGCGTTTGGTGAGTCCCTCGAGCTCCAGGAATCCCATGCGTTCGTCTTCAGCGAAGCGCCGGCAGGCGCGGTCCGCCCAGCAAGGGCAGGCGGTTGGCGATGGCGACGACGGCGAAGGACACGACGAGCAGCAGCAGGCCCAGCACGGAGATCGCGCCCATGTCGCCGCTCTCGTTGAGGTCGTAGATGATCACGGAGACGAGCTTCGTGTTCGCCGTGGTGAGCAGGATGGTCGCGGACAGCTCCCGGATCGTCCCGATGAACACGAAGCACCACGTGGCGATGACGCTGGTGCGCAGCAGCGGCGCGGTGATGAGCCGCAGCGTCTGCAGCCGGCTCGCCCCCAGCACCCGGCTTGCTTCCTCCAGCTCGGGATGAATGCCGTGGAAGGCGGCGGACATCTGCTGGTAGCCGGCGGGCATCTCGATGGTGAGGAAGGCGACCAGCAGGATCCACAGCGTGCCGTACAGCATGAGGTGCGGATGCGAGTAGGCGAGGAACAGGCCGACGCCCAGCACGATGCCCGGGATGGCCACGGGCGCCATGGCCAGCATCCCGAGCACGGGCGCGCCGCGAACCGGCTTGCGCGCGACCATGTAAGCGACCAGCAGCGCGAGCGCCGTGCCCAGGGTGGCGGTGGAGAAGCCGAGCACGAGCGTGTTCCACATCGCCAGCCGCGTGGCCGAGAACTCGAAGAACACGAAGCGGAAGTGGTGCAGCGTGAGACCCGGCACGCCATTGCGCGTCAGCGCCGATTTCAGCAGCGCCGCATAGGGCAGCAGCACGGTGAGCGCCAGCACGAGCAGCACGAAGGCCCACGCCAGCGGCTTCCACGGGCCCAGAGCAGTGATGCGCGGCTCGCCGCTCTTGCCGCCCAGCACGGTGTAGCCCTTGCGCCCGAGGATCCACGCCTTGCCTTGCAGCAGCAGCACCGTCACGGCCAGCAGCGGCAGCGAAGCCGCCGCCGCCAGCCCCGGCTTCGGCGGATATTGGAAGAGGCTCCAGATCTTGGTGGTGATCACGTGGAAGCCGGCCGGCAGCGCCAGGATGGCCGGTGAGCCGAACATGGTGAGCGCTTGCAGGATCGCGATGAGCGCACCGGCGAGGATGGCGGGCAGCACCAGGGGCAAGGTCACGCGCCGCAGCGTGGTCCAGCCGCGGCCGCCGAGGATGGCCGACGCGTCTTCCAGGTCGGCCGGCACGCGGTCCAGGCCATTGGCCACCAGCGTGAACACGTAGGGAAAGGTGTAGCAGGCGATGGCGAACACCAGGCCGGTGAAGGTGTAGATGTCAACGAGCGCGTCGTAGGGCTGCGCGCCGGTGAGCGCGCGCCAGGCGACGTTGATGAGCCCGCTGTTGGGAGCGGCGAGGATCTCCCAGGCGATCGCGCCCAGGAAGGGCGGCGTCACGAAGGAAGCGGTGACCAGCATGCGGATGAAGCGCCGTCCCGGCAGGTCGGTGCGCGCGACCAGCCACGCGAGCGGTGTCGCGATGGCGCAGGAGAGCGCACCGACGCCGAGCGCCATGCCCACCGCCACCACGAAGGGCTTGCGCATGCGCACATCGCCCACCAGCGCAGTGAAGTTGGCGAGCGTGAGCCGCCCGTCCTGGTCCACCAGCGCGTAGTACGCCAGCCAGGCCAGCGGCAGCAGCACCAGCACGGCCAGCACCGCCACCAGCGCCCAGAACACCGGCTTGGCCAGGTCGATGCGCAAGGGGAGCCTGGGAGCGAGCGGGACCGCCGCCTCGCGGACGACGACAGGCATCGCTCAGGTGCCGAAGTACTCTTCGTAGCGCTTCTTGATGTCCTCGGCGTCCAGCTTTGCCGGGTCGGAGTTCAGCAGCTTGATCTGCGACAGCGGCACCCGGCCGGCCTTCTCCTTCACCTCGGGGTGAAAGGAGCGTAGTCCACCCACATCGCTATTGAGCTGCTGCGCTTCCCGCGAGAACATGAAGTGGTAGAACAGCCTGGCGGCGTTGGGGTCCGGCGCATTCTTGAGGATCGCCGCGTTGCCCACCACCAGCGGCGTGCCTTCCGGCGCGTACACGGGCTCGATGGGAACGCCGCTCTCGCGCAGCAGGAACACGTTGTACTCGTTGCCGTCGGCCATCACCGGGCGCTCGCCCGCGGCGAGCTTCTTGGGCGGCTCGGTGGAGGACTGCACCTGCATCACCTTCTGCTTGCCCAGCTGCTCGAAGAATTTCCAGCCCACGGCCTGGCTGATGGCCTGCGTGCCCGTCATGATCGTGCCGCTGTAGCCCGGGTGCGCCTTGACGATCTTGCCGCTCCACCTGGGATCGAGGAGATCCGCCAGCGACTTCGGCGCCTGGTCCTTGGGCACCAGCTTCGTGTTGTAGGCGATCACGGAGAGATGCGCGCGGTACGCCGCGAACTGCCCGTCCGGGTCGCGGTATTCCCTGGGCCAGAACTTCGCCACGTCCGAGGGCACCGCCGGCTGCAGCCATCCCTGCTTCTTGAAGTGGACGAAGTGCACGGCGTCGGAGGTCTCGACCACGTCGGCGTTGTAGATCCTGCTGCCGTATTCCTGGTTGATCCGCTGGAATATGCGCTCGGCGCCCGAGCGCTCCACCTGCACCTTGATGCCCGGGTACTTCGCCTCGAAGGCGCGTGCGAGCTTCTCCGCGACCTGGACATCCGTCGCCGAGTACCACACGACCTTGCCTTCCTTCTGCGCGGCCGCCACCAGCTGGGGCGTCACGTCGTAAGGTGCGGGAGCCTGGGAGAACGCCGCACCCGAGGCGAGTGCGGCGACCAGCGCCACGACGGCGGCGGGCTTCGCTGACATGCGTGTCTCCTTGCGCGGCCTCGTCGGGCCGGTGCCGCGCATGATGCGAGCCACGCCTCAAAGTGTCAACAGTTCAGACCTTAACGTCGACACTGATGGAAAAAAGCATTCAGTGTGTCAGCCCGGAGCTCCCTGCTCCTCAGTCCTCTGCACGGAGCGCCGGACGAAAGCTCACACCATCTTCTCGGGCCGCACCCACTGGTCGAACTGCTCGCCCGTGAGATGGCCCGAGGCGATCGCCGCTTCGCGCAGGCTGGTGCCTTCCTTGTGTGCCTTCTTCGCGATGAACGCCGCCTTGTCGTAGCCGATGTGGGGGTTGAGCGCAGTCACCAGCATCAGCGAGCGGGCGACGAGTTCCGCGATGCGTTCGCGGTTGGGCGTGATGCCCGCGGCGCAGTGGTCGTTGAAACTGCGCATGCCGTCGGCCAGCAGGCGCACGCTTTGCATGAAGTTGTGGGCGATCATGGGCCGGAACACGTTCAGCTCGAAGTTGCCCGAGGCGCCGCCGAAGTTGATCGCGACGTCGTTGCCGAACACCTGGCAGCACAGCATCGTCATCGCTTCGCTCTGCGTCGGGTTCACCTTGCCCGGCATGATGGACGAGCCCGGCTCGTTCTCGGGGATGCTGATCTCACCGATGCCGCTGCGCGGGCCGCTGGCGAGCCAGCGGATGTCGTTCGCTATCTTCATCAGGCTGGCCGCAAGCGTCTTGAGCGCGCCGTGCGCGTGCACCAGCGCGTCGGCCGCGGCCATGACCTCGAACTTGTTGGCGGCCGTGACCAGCGGCAGGCCCGTGAGGCGCGCGAGCTCCTCGGCCACCTTTTCCGCATAGCCTTTCGGCGCGTTGAGCCCGGTGCCGACGGCGGTGCCGCCTAGCGCCAGTTCGCACAGGTGCGGCAGCGCGGCGTGCAAGTGGCGGTCGGCCTGCTCCAGTTGCGCGACGTAGCCCGAGAACTCCTGCCCCAGCGTGAGCGGCGTCGCGTCCTGCAGGTGCGTGCGGCCGATCTTCACGATGTCCATGAACTCGCGGGACTTCGCAGCGAGGGTGTCCTTCAGTTGCGCGAGCGCAGGCAGCAGCTTGTTCCTGATGCCCTCCACCGCCGCCAAGTGCATGGCGGTGGGATACACGTCGTTGGACGACTGGCTCTTGTTGACGTCGTCGTTCGGATGGACCTTGCGGCCCTCGCCGCGCGTGCCACCGAGCAACTCGCTTGCGCGATTGGCCAGCACTTCGTTGACGTTCATGTTCGTCTGCGTGCCCGAGCCGGTCTGCCACACCACCAGAGGGAATTCCTGGTCGTGCTGGCCCGCGAGCACCTCGTCGGCCGCCGCGATGATCGCCGCCGCCTTCTGCTGGTCCAGCAGGCCCAGCAGGTGGTTCACCACCGCGGACGAGCGCTTGATCTGCGCCAGCGCGCGGATGATCTCGCGCGGCTGCCGCTCGCCGGAGATGTCGAAGTTCTGCAGCGAGCGCTGCGTCTGCGCGCCCCACAGGTGCTCGGAAGGGACCTCGATGGGCCCGAAGGTGTCGTGTTCGATGCGCATGGACATGCACGCACCCTAGCACCAACCACGGCATGCGTGGCGTGGCGGGCAGGCAAGCTGCTGGTGAACGTGGACAGTGCGCAGGAACTCATTCATGGTTCTGCCAGTGCCACAGGGCTCGCAGATGCAAGCTCCAGATTCATCGTGAACACGCATCCGTGGCCGGGAATATCCTGGACGCTCAGGGTGCCCCCGTCTGCCTCCACGCTCTTGCGTGCGATGGACAACCCGAGTCCGAGTCCCGACCGGTCGCCATTAGCTTGCGAGAACGGGGTGAACATCCGGCTCGCGCTTCCGGCCGGAAGTCCGCCGCAGCTGTCTTGAACCTCGATCGAGACCCGATCGCCGTCCTGGACCGCGCGCAATTGCACCGTCCCGTTGGGCCGGGTGAACTTGAACGCATTCTGCAGGAGGTTGCCGAGCGCAGCAGACAGGATGTCCCGATTGGCCACCACGCTCAGCGCAGGATCGGCAGGAGTGACCTCGAACCTGCACAGGTGGGCGTTTGGATCGAGCTTGGCCGTTGCGGCCGCATCGACCAGCAAGTCCGCCACCAGGAACTGCTCGCGAAGAACCGTGGCTTGCGGCGCGGAGCGAACCTCGTCGATCGTCTTGTCGATCAGCTTCTTCAATGCACCCAGGCTGCGCTTCAGGACGGCACCGGTCGCCCCGCTGATCGGCATGTTCGTCAGCTCCAGCGCGCTGACCGAGAGCATCGCCGTTCCGAGCGCGTTGCGAAGCTCATGGACCAGGAATCCGATCCGCTGGTTGACTTCGGCCGCCTGATCCATGCTCCTGGACAGGTCCCTCTGGTAACTGAACTCCGTGACCGCGTCGGCAATTGCATTGTCGAGGCACCGGTTCAAGGTACGAAACTGGTCGACGCTGAACGGTGCATCGCGCTCCACGGCCAGTTCGGTGATGGCCTGGCAGAGGTCGCCGTAGTCGTGGACAACCTGGTCGACCGTGAAGCCCATTTCGAGAAGCTCACGGCCATGCGCAGCTGCGCTCAGCCCGATTTCGGACAGCGCGACCGCGTCGCCCCCCGATGCGCCGGAGATCCGCGTCCCTTCGGCGGATTCGCCTTTTTCCTCAGCCGCCAGAGTGCGCGTCAGTTGTTCCAGGAAGATGGGGATCCCGTGGACAAGCTGCTGGTCGGTCGCAGCGCGTTTTGGACGCTGGGCCACCTTCTGCTTGCAGCGAGCGATGAGTTCCTCTCGATTGTTGACGAGAAACTGGTGCATGCACTTCTCCTGCGCAGCATCCGCAGAACCGCCTTGCGAAGTCGACGGCAGCAGGGCTGCTTCAATGTTGCGCCCCAGTATGCGCTTCAAACAGCAGCAGTCGCAAAGCGAGAGGCTGACGTTCGTCGCTACCCTAGCGGAACTGCCACCGTCGGGATGTTTGCGACATCCCTGATCACCTGCCGCTGCGGCAGGTAGTGCAGCAGCAGGTCCGTCTCTTTCTTCACCACGCGATAGCACTCGCAACTCAGGGATTCCAGGCGCGGCCGGTCCAGCACGGTGATGAGTCCCCGCTCATACGAGATCACCCCCAGTTGCTCCAGCTTCGACGCCGCGACGGTGACGCCGGCACGGCGAACCCCGAGCATGTTGCTGATGAATTCCTGGGTCATCGTCAACTTGTTGTGGGACAGGCGATCCATCGAAAGCAGCAGCCAGCGGCACAGCTGCTGGTGGATCGTGTGGTGCCGGTTGCAGACGGCAGTCTGCGCCACCTGGGTGATCAACGCCTGCGTATAGCGCAGCATCAGCAGCAGCAACTCCCCGTGCCGATTGAACTCTTCCTTCACCCGCGGACGCGGCAACCGGTAGGCGTACCCCGCGCTTTGCACGATCGAGCGGCTGGGAGTGCTCTCCCCACCCATGTACAGCGTGATGCCCAGCAATCCTTCGTTACCCACGACGGAGATTGCCGTGGAAGCACCGTTCTCCATCAGGTACTGCATGGAGATGATCGAGTCCGTCGGGAAATAGACGTGGCGCATGGAGCGCCCTGCCTCGTACATCAGCGCGCGCAGCGGCAGCTCAGCCAGCTCGAGGTGCGGGAAGAGTCGCCCCTGGACGTCGGGCGACAACGCGGCGAGCAGATGGTTCTGCCGTGGGTCTGGAGGAGGTCCCGCCTTCACGGATCCTTTGGTGCGGGAGGGTTCGTGCGCCATCGCCCGCAAGTTTAGACCAAGCCCGCGTGGCTCGACCGTGAGGCGCTGTGTTCCGGAGCGTACCGACGGCAGCGTCCGCCCTGCACAAACGTCACGTCATGTCGGCGCAGCAACGTACCGCGATCGATGCCACGGCCCTGCGACTTGCCGCACTGCTGGAGCAGTAGGAACGGGATGTCGAGGAGCTGAGGTCCACGTCGCCATCGGCCAAGCCGGCGTGCTCCAGCGTGCCAATTTCTCGCCTTGCCGACGGCCAGATGGGGCCGGCATCTGGCGCCTTGCGCGCATGGCCGGGCTCGACGGCCTACGATGGTCCGGTGAAAGACCTGCGATATTTCGACCCGCACCGGCGCGCGACCTGGCTGGAGCTGTTCTTCGACCTGATCTTCGTCGTCGCCCTGCGCGACGCGAGCCAGGTCCTGAGCGAAGCGCACGCGGGCCACCTGGGGGCGCAGCAGTTCCTGCGCTTCGTGCTGCTGTTCCTGCCGCTGTGGTGGATCTGGGCGGGCCACACGATCTACGCCAATCGCTTCGACACGGACAGCCGCCAGCACCGGCTGTCGACCCTGCTGATCATGTTCCTGCTGATCGTCATCTCGGCGCAGATCTCGGCCGGCGCCCAGGAACACTACGCGCTGGCCGTGGCCTGTTACTGCGGGGCGCGGCTGATCATCGCCGGGATGTACTTCGTCTCCAGGCGCAAGCACCACGACCGGGGCGGCTTCGCGACGACGGTGGGCACCGTGTTCGCCGTTGGGGCCGGGATCAGCCTTTCCTCGGTCCTGCTGGACCCGCCCTGGAGCTACCTGGTCTTCTATGCCGGGATCGTGTTCGACATGGCTGCCCTGGTGCTGCTGGACCGGAGGCTGCACGTGGTGCCGGCGCACACGGCGCACCTGGTCGAACGCGTCGGCCTGCTGACCATCATCCTGCTGGGCGAATCGGTGATCAGCATCTCCGCGGCACTGGCAAACATCTCATGGAACCCGTCCAACGTGATGGCCGCCGTCAGCGGCTTCGTCATGGTGTCGGCGATCTGGTGGATCTACTACGACAGCTTCCACCTGCTGGAACACCGCAAGTTGGCGACCGGGCACTCGCTCCTTTATTCGCACTTCTTCCTGTTCGTCGGCTTGGCGATCCTGGCCTCCCTGATCCGGCATGCGATCCTGGACGACCTCGACCCGGACGACTTCCGCCGGCTGGCCGCCGCCGGCACGGTGCTGTTCTTCCTGGGCAAGCAGTACGGCTACTACATGGAGGTGCCCGAGCTGCGCCCCTACCTGCTGTCCAACACCGCGGCCGTGTTCGCCCTGACGGCCCTCGTGCTGATGTTGCCGCTCGGGCTCGGGGGCATGCTGGTGGGCATGACGGCGACCATGATCTGCTATGTACTGCTCAACCTCCGCTACCGGCATCTGGTGCGGGTCGGGCAGGTGTCGGCCTGAGCTGCTGTCCAGGGGCTTCCAGGCGGACAAGCAGTCCGTGCGTGACCATCGCCGGCCCCCGCTACTTGCTCAGGAGCACCGGCACGTTGGCCTGGTGCAGCACCCGGTGCGTCACCGGGCCGATCAAGGGCCCGCCGGACGGGCCCATGCCGCGCACGCCCATGGCGATGGCATCGGCCTTGGTGTCCTCGGCCGCGCGCACGATCTCGGAAGCCGGCAAGCCCATCGCCGCACGCAGCACGACCTTCAGGCCGGCGGACCGGGCCAGCTTGTCGGCGGCCAGCAGCACCTCGTCCTGACGGCGACGCTGGTCCTGGTCGAAGCGCTCGAGGCTTTCACGGTCATCGGAGCCCAGGGCGCGCGGATCGTCGCGTACGTTGACGATCACCGCCTCCACCTCGGGACCGGCCTTGGTGAGCCGCGCGGCCGCCTGGATGGCGCGATCCGAGAACTCCGAGCCGTCCACCGCAATGACGAACTTGAACATGCCCGCTCTCCTGAAAAGCGTTCAGGCAGTTATAGGAGACGGCCGGTGGACCGTGTTGCAGTTTCATGCGCAGATACGCGCCGGGGCGGGGCTGGCTTGCGGCCGGCGAACCCGTGGCCGCCGGTCAATCCGCGGCGGGGACCTCGCCCGGCATCCATTCGCCCTTGAACTCGCAGGCGAACCGGTCGTCGAAGATGGTCACCTGGAAGCGGTAAAGCTCCTGGCAGTCCTGCGCCAGGACGAACTGGCCGTCCTGCAGTTCCAGTTGCTGCTTGCGATCGACCCGGTACGTCCAGGTTTTCGGGCTGGCGCCCCCCATGTTGCGCTGGCAGTAGCCAACCATCTGCCGGATCTCGTCCGGGTCGATCCGATGCCCCTTGGCCAGGGAGATGGCGTTGAAGACGTGGAAGTTGTCGCTCTGCTCGTACGTGAAAACCATCAGAAACCCGCCGCGGGCACGGTCCGATAAACACCTCGGCAGTATCGTATCAGGCGCAGGTGCGGAAGGCACCCCAACAGCGTCGCGGCGTGGGCCAGCGTGCGTGACCGTGTACTGAAAGCGTGCAGAGCGGCGAGAAAGTCCCACCTAGTCTGGATCGGCTCTCCACATCGGAAAGCTGACCGGCAAGAGCGGCCCGCATCCATGACGCGGTTGGTTCATCGCGCAAGGCCCTGGCCGCCGTGCTCACCGAAACACAAGCTCCACCTCGCCGCGGTCCAGCAGCGCCTCCGGGTGCAACTCCCGCATCCGCGCCTCGATGTCCGCCACACGCTGCAGCGGCACATCCAGCATCAGCAAGATGCGCCCTTGCGCGATGTGGGCCGCGAAGCGTTCCAGGCACTTGTTCGGCACGGAGATTCCGATCATGCTCGAAGTCCATGCGTCGACCAGCGCACCGGCGATGACCAGCGCGGGCACGAGGCTCCATTGCGGCGCGCCGTCGGGGGCTGGAAAGATGCCCGCGACCAGCGCGCCCAGCAGGCCGCCCACGGCGGCCCCGATGACCGAACCGGCTTCGGCCGAGCGGATCACGTCGGAGGTTTGCAGCACGTTGGCGGCATGCAGGCCGGACAGGTCGCAATCCTCGCGGGCCATGAAATGCATCCGGTGCACGTCGACACCGGCCAGCAGCAGGTCGTGCATCGTGGCCAGCGCGCTGGCGAGGTTGGGCAGCAGCCAGTAGACGCGCCTGCGCACGGCCGGCTCCTAGTGCGAAGGCGCCGCCGGCTGCTGTGCCTCGGGGGTGAAGAAGGCGCCGCGCGTGAGCCAGGTGTAGTTGGCCTCGAGTGCGCCTATCGCCACCAGCGTGACCAGCAGCAAGGGCGGGATCACGATGGCATACACCAGCGCCAGCCGCTCCCACAGCATGTGCATGAAGACCGCGACGATCAGGCCCGCCTTGAGCAGCATGAAGATGATGATCAGCGACCATCGCAGCAGCCCTTGCGCGTGGAAGTAGTCGACCGAGTACGACATCGCGCTCAGTACGAACAGCAGCGCCCAGATCTTGAAGTAGATGCCCAGCGGATGCTGCTGGCCGTGTGCCTGCGCGGCGGGCTGCTCCCCCGCGGCGACCGGATGATGCTCTGCGTGGTCCATGGCTGCCCCTGCTACCAGAGATAGAAGAACGCGAAGATGAACACCCAGACCAGGTCCACGAAGTGCCAGTACAGGCCCAGGATCTCGACGATCTCGTAGTTGCCCCTGCGCCCGGTCAGGAAGCCCGCTCGCTGCTGTTCGAGGTCGCCGCGCAGCACCTTGACCGCGACGATGACCAGGAAGATCACGCCGATGGTCACGTGCGTGCCGTGGAAGCCGGTGATCATGAAGAACGCGGATCCGAACTGCGCCGCGCCCCAGGGGTTGCCCCAGGGCCTGACGCCTTCATGGATCAGCTTGGACCATTCGAACGCCTGCATGCCGACGAAGGTGGCGCCCAGCGCCGCCGTGGCCAGCAGCAGGATGGCTGTCGTCCTGCGGTCGCGCCGGTAGCCGAAGTTGACCGCCAGGGCCATCGTGCCGCTGCTGGTGATCAGGACGAAGGTCATGATCGCGATCAGCAGCAGCGGGACGCTCCTGCCGAACAGCGTCAGCGAGAAGACCTCGCTCGGATTGGGCCAGCGAACCGTGGTGGACATGCGCACGGTCATGTACGAGATGAGGAAACTGCCGAAAATGAAGGTGTCGCTGAGCAGGAAGATCCACATCATCGGCTTGCCCCACGGGACGTTCTTGAACGCCCGCTGGTCCGAGGACACGTCCGCCACGGCGCTTCGCCACCCGCCCGGTGCGGGCAACACACCGGCCGCTTCGCTTTCCTGGTGCACCATCATTTGCGTGTCCTCGCTGGCGCGCTCACAAGGGCGCGGCCGAACAGATCGCCATCCCGAATGCGTCGAAAACCAGCAGCACGTACAGCACGAGCCAGACGGCGAGCAGGTAGTGCCAGTAGGTCGCGCACAGTTCGATGCCAAGCCGGATCGCGGCCGCGTCCGAAGCCCGCCACGCCCGCAACAGCGCGCGCAGCCAGGCCACCAGCCCGCCCAGCACGTGCAGGCCGTGCACCGCGGTGAGCACGTAGAAGAACGCAGCGGCGGCACTGCTGGCAACGAAGAAGCCGGCGTCGTTCAGTTGCTTCCAGACGGTCAGTTGCCCGACCAGAAAACTCACCGTCAGCAGGCCGCTTGCCACCAGGCCGAGCCGCACGTCGTCGCCTTGCTCCCGGCGTGCGGCATGCACCGTCCACTGCATCGCCAGGCTGGCGCCGACCAGCAGCGCGGTGTTCAGCGCCAGCAGCCTGGGCCGGGGCAGCGGGCTCCAGTCGGCCAGGCCCAGGCGCATGGCATAGGCGCTGACGAACAGCACGAACAGCGAAGTCGCCACGCCCAGGAAGACCCACAATGCCGTCCTGGCCGCCGGGCGGGCAACGGCTTCCTGCGCCGGCAGTTCCACGACCTGCGCCTGCCACGGCTGCACGTAGATCGTCTGGCGGAACAGCCACCACACGATGACCGCCATCATCGCGGTGAGGAACACCAGTCCGATGGTCATGCCGCTGCCCCTCCCATCGGTCCCGTGCCCTTGGTCCACGCTTCGGCCGCAACCTCCGCGGGCGCCACGTTCTGCGGGATGTAGTCGGCGTGCATGCCGGGCACTCCGTAGTCGTAAGCCCAGCGGTAGACGGATGGGAGTTCCTTGCCGAAGTTGCCGTGCTTCGGCGGCGTCTCGGCCGTCTGCCACTCCAGCGTGGTTGCGTGCCACGGGTTCGGGCCGGCCGGCCGGCCCCTGAAATAGCTGGCGACCAGGTTGTAGAGGAACACCATCTGCGCGGCGCCGACCACGAAGGCCGCGAGCGAGATCCAGGCGTTCAGCAGGTGCGCCGAATCGGGAATGAAGTTGGTGCCGCCTATGGCGTAGTAGCGCCGCGGGATCCCCATGAATCCCAGGTAGTGCATCGGATAGAAGATCGCGTAGGTGCCGATGAAGGTGACCCAGAAGTGCAGCTTGCCCAGGGTGTCGTCCAGCATGCGCCCGGTGATCTTCGGGTACCAGTGGTAGATGGCCCCGAACACCACCAGGATGGGCGCGATCCCCATGACCATGTGGAAGTGCGCGACGACGAACATCGTGTCCGACAGCGGCAGGTCGACCACCACGTTGCCCAGGAACAGGCCGGTCAGGCCGCCATTGACGAAGGTGAAGATGAACGCGATGGCGAACAGCATCGGCAGGTTCAGGTGTATGTTGCCGCGCCACAGCGTCAGCACCCAGTTGTAGACCTTGATGGCCGTCGGCACAGCGATGATCAGCGTGGTGGTGGCGAAGAAGAAGCCGAAGTACGGGTTCATCCCGCTGACGTACATGTGGTGCGCCCACACGACGAAGCTCAGGCCGCCGATGATCAGGATGGCCCAGACCATCATGCGGTAGCCGAAGATGTTCTTGCGCGCATGCGTGCTGATCAGGTCGGACACGATGCCGAAGGCCGGCAGCGCCACGATGTACACCTCCGGGTGGCCGAAGAACCAGAACAGGTGCTGGAACAGCAGCGGATTGCCGCCCTGGTAGCTCAGTTGCTGGCCCTTGGAGACCAGCGCCGGCATGAAGAAGCTGGTGCCCAGCGTCAGGTCCAGCAGCATCATCAGGGCACTGACGAACAGGGCGGGAAAGGCCAGCAGGGCGAGGATGGTGGCCATGAAGATGCCCCACACCGTCAGCGGCAGCCGCATCATGGTCATGCCCCGCGTGCGTGCCTGCAGCACGGTCACCACGTAGTTCAGGCCGCCCATGGTGAATCCGATGACGAAGACGATCAGGGAGACGAGCAGCAGGATGATGCCCACGTGCGCGCCTGGCGTGCCGTCCAGGATGGCCTGCGGCGGGTACAGCGTCCAGCCGGCGCCCGTGGGGCCGCCGGGCACGAAGAAGCTCGCCACCAGCAGGAGCACGGCGATCAGGTACAGCCAGTAGCTCACCATGTTCACGTACGGGAACACCATGTCGCGCGCCCCCACCATCAGCGGGATGAGGTAGTTGCCGAACCCGCCGAGGAACAGCGCCGTCAGCAGGTAGATCACCATGATCATCCCGTGCATGCTGACCAGCTGCAGGTAGGTGGTCGGGTCGATGAACGAGAAGCGGCCCGGAAACCCGAGCTGCAATCGCATGAGCCAGGAGAACACCAGGGCGACCAGGCCGATGGCTATGGCGGTCACCGCGTACTGCAGCGCGATCACCTTGGCGTCCTGGCTCCAGATGTACTGGCCGATGAAGGTCCGGGGGTGGTACAGCTCGACCTCGCCCACCTCCGCAGGCGGGGCGAAGTCGGATTCGTCATGCGCAGCGTGGCTGGTCATCGCGGCTCCCCATTGCCCGGTGCAAGCGTGTTGATGTGGGCCAGCACGTCACCGACTGCCGCGTCGTCATTGAGCATTCCGGCAATCAGCGCCATCTGGCCGCCGTAGATGTCCTGCGGATGGTGGCCGCGGACGCCGTCCCTGAAATTCTTCAGTTGCCTGGCCATGTACCAGTCGCTCATGCCTTTCAGTCGCGGGGCGTTGGTCGCCGCGATGCCGCCGCCATCGGCGCCATGGCAAGCCGCGCAGGTCGCGAACCGGCGCCGGCCGCTGTCGACGTCGCCCCGGATCGTGGTCGCCGCCGGCGCGTCGGGCAAGCTGGCGATGTAGGCCACCACGTTGGCGACGGCTGCGTCGTCCGCGAGCGTGGCCGCCATGGGGGCCATGGTCTTGCCGTACACATCCTTGTCCTGCGTTCCGCGCACCCCCTGCTTGAACAGATGCAGTTGCCGGTCGAGGTACCACGCCCCCTGCCCGCTCAGCTTGGGCGCGTTCATCGCCACGTTGCCTTCGCCATTCGCGCCGTGGCAGGCGGCGCAGACTGCATACGCGACCTTTCCCGCGGCCGGGTTGCCGGGGACCCGGGCACTCGCCTGGGCGACGGTGGTCTGCCGGTCCAGCCAGGCCTGGTAGACGGCCGGCTCCTCCACCACGAGCCGGCCGCGCATGGCGTAGTGGCCGATGCCGCAGAGTTCCTCGCAAAGCAGGTCGAAGGATCCGGTGCGAGTTGGTATGAACCAGGTATAGGTGACGAGGCCCGGCACCAGGTCCATCTTGACGCGCAGCTGCGCGATCGTGAAGTCGTGCAGCACGTCCTTGGAGCGCAGCAGCAGCTTGACCGGTTTGCCGAGCGGCAGGTGCAGTTCGGGGCTGGCCACCAGCACGTCGTCGCGGCCGTTGGGGTCGCCAGGGTTGAGTCCGAACGGGTTCGCGTCGGTGACGAAGCGCGGGTGGACCGTGCCCAGCTTTCCGTCTTTCCCCGGCAACCGGTAACTCCAGTGCCACTGCTGCGCCACCGCCTCGACCACCTGCGCTTCTTCCGGCACGTGGATGACCTTGGCCCAGACCAGCAGGCCCGGGGCCAGCATGGCGGCCACCCCGGCGGCCGTGAGGATCAGGAGCCACCACTCCAGCTTCTTGCTCTCGGGCTCGTAGCGCGCGCGTCCGCCTTCGCGGTGGCGGTAGCGGACCACGCACCAGGCCGTGAAAAGGCCTACCGCGACGAACACGAAGCCGGTCACCCAGAAGGTGATGGAGATCGTTTGGTCGATCGCGTGCCAGTTGGAGGCGATCGGCGTGAAGTACCAGGGGCTCAGGAAATGGAACAGGACCGAGCCCAGGGCCAGCACGACCAGGACGACGGCGATCGCCATGGCTAGGGTTCCGCCGGAGCAGCGTGCCGGGGCAAGGCCCGGCACTGACGGGACTGCAACTTCAAGAGAGTGTCCATATGGCCCCCCTTGCGCTCGGCAGCGCACTGCGGCGAGTTGTACACCCGCTGACGCAGCAAGGCAAGGCAAGGCAAGGCGGCCGCAGTCTCGCGGTCGAACGCGACCGGGCATGCGCTCTTCAGGGTTGCTCCTTTACACGCCCCAGCGGTAAACCTATGCTTAAGTTCTCAGGATTCGCACAGGAGTTCCGTATGAAGCCCTTCAGCATCGGGCGCGGCATGACCAACATGCGCGGGGTCTTCTATCCCACCGGCCACATCGTCCTGATGTTCCCCACCGAAACGGACGCGCTGCATGCATGCGAGCTGATGCGACAGGACGGGGTGTCGGAGGACGATCTGTGCCTGGCCAAGCCGGAGGAGTTCGAGCGCCAGATCATCGGGACCATCGACGATGACGACGACATGCTGCTGCCGTCGATCGGGACCGAGTCGGACACGGCGATTCACTTCCGCGAGTTGGCGCATGCGGGGCACCACGCGCTCATCGTGCACGCCAGCGCGAAGCTGACGTCCAGCCACGTGCTGGACCTGCTGCACGACTCGCACATCTCGTACGGCCAGCGCTACCGCTTCCTCGTCATCGAGGACCTGGTCTGTTGATGAAACAAGGCCGCTGAGGGCGGTCCTTGCTGCATGCACGGCGCGGCGAGGGCGTGTTGAAACGCCCCGTCAGCCGGCACGCCTGTCGTTCGCGACGCATGCCACCAGAAGCAGGAGCGCACCGAACATGCAGGCGAAAAGGGAAAGTGCGAGGCGACTCCAGGAGAGCGACCCCGTCCAGCCGTAGGCGCTGATTGCCAGCAATGCGGCGCCGGCGATCGCCAGGCCTGTTCGCCGGCTGCTCCATTTCGCCTGCGACCGTGCGATCGACACGGAGGGCGCGCTGTATGGAACGCGAACACCAGAATCGCCGGCACGCCAGGCAGATCGAGCCCTGGCAATCTCGGCGCCAGTGGCCCTGGCAGGAAACCCACAAGACGCGCAGAAGGTCGCCAACGGCTCGTTCGGCTTGTCACAAACAAAGCAGCGCCAACGGTAGGGTCGTCTCATGATGGCTGCCCTTGCACAGGGCCGGCGGACAAGGGGCGGATGGAGCGCAGCGATGGGACGTCGCGGTCGATCGACATGCCAGGCATCAGCGCGCACCACGCCAACTCGAAGCGGTCGACCATCTGGCCTCCTGTCTGCTTTTCGCTATGGTGCCTGAAGCCCAGCCACCCGTAAACGCTGAAGCGTGGCGGAAGGCACCTCGACAGCGCCTGGCAGCGTCGAGCGCAGCGCACAAGCCCCACCAATGAGGGCGACCAAGCGGCTTTCAGCCCGTTGGCCAGAGCGGCGCGATGCAAAAAGCCGCCATCGGCGCGCTTGAAGACGGTGCGAAAGATCCGCACCACAGGTGCATCAGACGCCCCGGCCTGAAAGGCGGATCCTGCGAGATCAACAACTGGCACCCGAGGGGTTCAAGGCCGATGGGTCTTTGGACCCAATCAGCCAAGTCAGCACGACAAGCCCGGTTGCAGCTCTAGCGGCCCTGGCTGGCTCCGGGCCTGCCACAGCGGAATCCGACCCTGGGGAAATGCGTATCGACGCCTTGCAAGGCATCGATCGCAAACACCCCGGCGGAGGTGGTATCCGTGAAATTCAAGCCACGGATCAGTGCTGCGGGATGGCCCGGCGAAGGGATGCCCCCGCCTGCGATGCAATCGACGTCGTTCGTGTTGAACAGCGGCGCGACACAGCCCGCCGAGGCAGGCAGCCAATCTGCAACCCGCTCGGAGAGGTTCCCGACCATATCGAAGGCGCCCACGTCCGAGACACAGTTTCCCGTGGTGCCGGTCGGGACGGCGGCACCCGTGTTCGTATTGCAGGTGGTGATCCCGTCTCCGTTGAAGCCCGGATCGGGCGTGCCGAGCGCCGCGGCCTGCCACACCGCATTCGGAAGAAGCTCCTTGCCGGCATTGCGGCACATGGCCGCTGCCTGGAACCACGTGGTATCCCCCGCCGGCAAGACGCCAGGGATGGACGCCGCGAACACCTTCGTGCAGCCATTACCGGTGGCCGGGCACCCCGCGGCGTCGTAGTCGTTCACGCGCGCCCCGCGCTGCTGGCTCCTGCCGACGAGATCCCGCTCGCTGCGGATGTCGCCCTCCTTGATCCGCCTGATCGTGCGAGAGTCGTCCGTCTGCCAGGCGCTGGCTTCATACTTGTCGACGCACCACGAACCGACCTCCACGCTGTCCGGGGGGCACGAGAAGTCCCTTGAATCTGCAGGAGCCGGCGCGAAGGCAAGGCCGGCGGAAAGTACCACGCCGGTGGACACCGAGTTGAGCAGCGATCGTTGCAGCACCCGGACCTCCTCTCACCGCAACTCATGCGGACCAAACCAATCTAGTCGCTGCAGGGGAGGAATTCAACTCGCCCGTCGGGCGCGACGCATGAGGAAGCCGGGTCTTTCCGCGTACACGCGGGGCAAATGGCGCAAGCAGCGTCTGTGTTGATTCTGTGCAGGCGTGCAACGTCGCGAAAACCTGCCGGAAAGCGTTTCGAGTGCCGCCGGAAGCGCATACGAAGGCCCTCGGCAGCGTCTGGGATAATCCGCAAAGCCCCTCTTTGTCGCCTCAAAATAAATGCCGACGACCATCCAAGCAGCCGACCTGATCGAGTCCGTTTCCGCCGCGCTGCAGTACATCTCGTACTACCACCCGGCCGACTACATCGCCCACCTCGCCCGCGCATACGAGCGCGAGCAGAGCCCCGCGGCGAAGGACGCCATCGCGCAGATCCTCACCAACAGCAAGATGAGCGCGATGGGGCACCGGCCCATCTGCCAGGACACGGGCATCGTCAACGTGTTCCTCAAGATCGGCATGGACTGCCGGCTGGAGGGCTTCAGCGGCAGCCTGGAAGACGCGGTGAACGAAGGCGTGCGCCGCGGCTACCTGCATCCGGACAACACGCTGCGCGCTTCGGTCGTCGCGGACCCGCAGTTCGAGCGCAAGAACACCAAGGACAACACGCCCGCGGTGGTCAACGTGGAACTGGTGCCCGGCGACAAGGTGGAAGTCACCGTCGCGGCCAAGGGCGGCGGCAGCGAGAACAAGAGCAAGATGGCCATGCTCAACCCGAGCGACTCCATCGTCGACTGGGTGCTGAAGACCGTGCCCACGATGGGCGCCGGCTGGTGCCCTCCCGGCATGCTGGGCATCGGCATCGGCGGCACCGCGGAAAAGTCCGTGCTGCTGGCCAAGGAAGCGCTGATGGACGACATCGACATGTACGAGCTGCAGGGGAAGTCCGCACGCGGCGAGAAGCTGTCGCCGGTGGACGAGATGCGCCTGGAGCTGTTCGACAAGGTGAACGCCCTGGGCATCGGTGCGCAGGGGCTGGGCGGCCTCACCACCGTGCTGGACATCAAGATCAAGATGTTCCCGTGCCACGCGGCCGGCAAGCCGGTGGCCATGATCCCGAACTGCGCCGCGACGCGCCATGCGCACTTCACGCTCGATGGCTCGGGGCCCGCGTACATCGACCCGCCCAGCCTCGACCTGTGGCCGCAGGTGGCCTGGCAGGCCGACACGAAGAAGAGCAAGCGCGTCGACCTGAACACGCTCTCGAAGGAAGAGATCGCGACCTGGAAGGCTGGCGACACGCTGCTGTTGAACGGCAGGATGTTGACCGGGCGCGACGCCGCGCACAAGCGCATCCAGGACATGCTCGCGCGTGGCGAGAAGCTGCCCGTGGACTTCGCCAACCGCGTCATCTACTACGTCGGCCCGGTCGATCCGGTGCGTGACGAAGTCGTGGGACCTGCCGGCCCGACGACCTCCACGCGCATGGACAAGTTCACCGAGATGATGCTCGCGCAGACCGGCCTGATCGGCATGATCGGCAAGTCCGAGCGCGGACCGGAGGCGATCGAGTCCATCAAGAAGCACAAGGCGGCTTACCTGATGGCCGTGGGCGGCGCCGCGTACCTGGTTTCCAAGGCGATCAGGAAGTCGAAGGTGCTCGGCTTCGCGGATCTCGGCATGGAAGCGATCTACGAGTTCGACGTGGTCGACATGCCGGTGACCGTGGCGGTGGACTCCAGCGGGACCAGCGTGCACACCACCGGTCCGGCCGAGTGGAGCAAGCGCATCGCCACGGGCGAGTTCAAGAAGATTCCTGTCGCGGCGGCCTGAATCCGTCCGGCACGGCGGCAGCGCGACGCGCAGGTAGAGTCAGCCCCATGGACTGCGATCGGCCCATCGGTGTGTTCGACAGCGGCGTGGGCGGGCTCAGCATCCTGCGGGCCCTGCGCGCCGAGCTGCCGCAGGAAGACTTCGTCTACTTTTCCGACGCCGCGCACGCGCCCTATGGCGAGAAGGACGAGGGCTTCGTCTCGGAGCGCTCCCTCGCCATCGCCGTGGACCTGCTGGAGCGGCATCGCATCAAGGGGCTGGTGGTCGCCTGCAACACGGCGACCGCGGCCGCCGTGCACCTGCTGCGGGCGAAGCACACGCAGCTGCCGGTGGTGGGCGTCGAGCCGGCGCTGAAGCCCGCCGCGGCCTGGACCCGCACGGGCCATGTCGCCGTGCTCGCCACGCGCAGCACCCTGGCCAGCGCGAAGTTCCGCAGCCTGCTGGACTCGCTGCACGGGCAGGCCGAGTTCGAGCTCGTGCCCTGCGACGGACTGGCCGCTGCGATCGAGGCGCACGACAGTGAGCGCATCGCCGCCCTGTGCGAACGCTATACGCGTGAGCTGTCCGGCTTCGGCACGGCGGCCGGCGAGATCGACACGGTGGTGCTCGGATGCACGCACTACCCGTTCGCGACCGACGTGTTCCGCGAGCTGTTGGGCGAGCAGGTGCAGTTGGTCGAGACGGGGCAGCCGGTGGCGCGGCAGACGCGGCGGCTGCTCGAACGGCAGGCGCTGCTCAATCCGCGAGGCGAAGGCAAGGTGCGGTGGCAGACCAACGGCTCGCCGCAGGCGCTGCGGGGCGCCGCCGCCCGCTGGCTGGGACTCTGAGGCCGGGTCGCCGTGCGTCAGTGCAGGTGCCGTGGACGGCGACCGCCGCCGTGGCCGCCGGGGCCGCCGCTGCCGCGGGGCGGCTTGCCCAGCTCCAGCGAACTCACCAGCTTGTCGAAGCGCTCGGAGAACAGCTTGTCGATCTCCGCGACCACGCCATCGAGCTCGCTCGCGTCGAAGTGGCGCTCCATCAGGTTGACCACGTCCTGCACCAGCAGGTCACGCTGCACCTGCATGATGGCCGCGGGCGTCGGGCCCACGAACAGCATCAGGAAGTCGTCGCGGGACTCCTCCTCGGGGTCGGCTTCTTCCTCGTCGAACTCGGCGTCGTAGAAGGTGACCTCGATGGCCGCGCCCTCTTCCGCAAGGTCGTTCAGCGCCATGCACATGTCGTCCAGCTGCTGGCGGAAGTCGAGGTCGCCCGCGACCGTCCAGCACATCGTGAGCAGGCGTTCCTGCGCATCGAACTTGATGCCCGGCTCTTCCTCGTACGCGCTTTCGGCGCCGTCGGCCAGCGACTTCGCGCCCGCGTAGGTCCACAGGGGCTTGAGCGCCTCCTGCAGCTGGGCGTAGTTCACCCCGTTGCGCAGCGGCACGTCGCCGTGCACATGGATCTCGAAGGGGGCGTCGTAATGGGACATGGTGCTCTCCGGCCCTCTGGTGGCCGTTCCGTCCTTGGATATCTTAGTTGCTCGCGGCCGTTCAAGGCCGCGCTTTGTTTGCCTGGTGCCAGGACCAGGATTACCGGGACGCCAATGAGACGCAGCCTGTGATTTTACGCGCACCCTGCGGGCGCGCGGCTGAGCCGCCGCCGCGGCAGGCGGCCGGCAGCCACAGGCGGCCACAGCGCCAAAAACGCAGGAAGGCGCCGCTGGCGCCCTCCTTGCCTACTTTCTCTTCCGCTTGAACAGCTCGCGGATCCCGCTGACGAAGAGATAACCCGGCGACTCCCGCCAGCTGCGCAGCAGCCCCGCGCGGATGTCCTTCGCCAGAGCCCGCCATTCGCGTCGCCGCACCGCCCGGCTCCTGCTTGCGCGCGTGCCCACCCAGGTGAACACGGCCGCGGTGGCGGCGGCGGCGATGAGCAGGTCGGAGTCGTCGCTCATGGGCGTTCTCCCGCTGGAAGGGCGGGCGCGGCCGGTGCGGCCGCGCCCGTCAGGTCAGGCTTCCCGTGCGGACGCGTCCATCTGCGCACGGCGCATCGGTCGCAGCACGAACCACGCCATCAAGGCGGCGACTGCGTTCAAGGTCGCTGCCACGAGGAAGACTGAGTGCCAGCTGCCGGTCGCCGCAACCAGCACGCTCGACAGCGGCACGAGCAAGGAGGCGGTGCCCTTGGCGGTGTACAGCAGGCCCGCGTTGGCCGCCGCGAACTTGGAGCCGAAGGTGTCCGCGCAGGTCGACGGGAACAGGCTGTAGATCTCGCCCCAGGCGAAGAACACCAGGCCGGTCAGGATCACGAACGCCACCGGGTCCTGCCCGAACGTGTACAGCGCCATGATACCGATCGCCTCGAGCCCGAAGGCGATCAGCATGGTGAGCTCGCGGCCGATCTGGTCCGACACCCAGCCGAAGAACGGGCGGGTGACACCGTTCAGGACGCGGTCGATGGCCAGCGCGAAGGTGAGCGCGGGCAGCACGAGCCCCATGATGTCGACGGGCACGTCCGCGATCTTGAAGTCCTTCGCGATGGGCGCGAGTTGCGCGACCGCCATCAGCCCGCCGGCGCCAACCATCACGAACATTGCGTACATGACCCAGAACACCGGCTTGCGCACGATCTCCCCGGGCGAATAGTCGCGGCGCGTCTGCTGCACCTTGGCCTCGCCGCCGATCCTGCGTGCCTCCGGCGCGCGCGTCAGCAGCCACGACAGGGCGAACACCACCAGGCCCTGGCCGATGCCGAAGTACAGGAACGCGGCTTCGTAGCCGCTGGACTTGATGAAGGCCGAGATCGGGATCACCGTCAAGGCCGAGCCTGCGCCAAAACCCGCTGCCGTGAGGCCTGCGGCCAGCCCGCGGCGGTCCGGGAACCACTTGAGCGAGTTGCCGACGCAGGTGCCGTAGACGGCACCCGCGCCGATGCCGCCGATCGCCGCACCGACGTACAGCATGGTCAGCGTCTGCGCGTAGGAGTTGACCACCCAACCCAGGCCGCACAGCACGCCGCCGATCATGACGACGATGCGCGGGCCGAAGCGGTCGACGAGGTAACCCTCGACGGGCACCAGCCAGGTTTCGGTGAGCACGAAGATCGTGAACGCCACCTGGATGGCCGCGCGGCTCCAGCCGTGCCGGTCGCCGATCGGGTTCACGAACAGGGTCCAGCCGTACTGCAGGTTGGCAATCATCGCCATGCAGACGATGCCGATCAGCAGCTGGCCCCAGCGATATGCCGGGCGGTGCGCCGCCTGCGTCGTCGAACCGACCGGATAGGATCCGGCTGCCATTTCGGGGGTTGCCATCGTGCCTCCTTGTGGTTGCGCAGGCCGCGCCCGCCATCGGGCACGAACATCGTTCCTGCGGGTCGGCTGGCGCGGCGCCATCGCACCTTGCTGCAACCTGACCAAGCATTAATGCTCTGGCCTCCGGGCCCTCAACCACAACTGGTGGTTTCCCTCCCTGTCGAGTTACTTCAGCCGCACTTAGGGAACAGGCTTACCGGAGGTGCCCTCGACGATCCGGAGTCCGTGGGCTTTCCTTCCTGCGCGCCGTCCGCTGCGAACCGATGCGGTTCGCGCTCGCGTCCTACCTGGACGTGCTACCACGCTGCACGCACAGGCTGTGCACCGCTTCCTAAGCTGTGGTGTCCGATGTCCTCGACCATGCCGCCCGACCTCCAAGCTCGCCCGCCGAAGTCCGAGTTCCTGCGCTCCCTCGCGCAAGGCGTCGTCATAGGTGCGATCGCGCTGGCGATCGCGATCCCCTGGATGCGCGCGCATCCGCTGCACCAGACACCCGAGGTCTCCGCACCGGCCGCTGCACCGGAGGTGTCCGCACCGGTTCGGCCCGCTGTGCCGGTCCCGCCGACGCATCCCGCGGCGCCCCACCGGCTCGCCGACTTCCGCGGCGTGCACGTGTCGGCCGCTGTGCGCGAGGTGGCGAACTGGTCGTTCTACACAGGCGACAACCATGGCCACTCGGTCGTGATCCTCGACAAGAAGGCGGCCATGGTCTACGCCCTCGATCCGTCGGGACGGCTCGTGTCCAGCGCGCCCGTGCTCCTGGGACTCGCGGTCGGTGACGACGCGGAGCCCGGTATCGGCGACAAGCCCCTGTCCCAGATCCGCGACGACGAGAAGACCACGCCGGCCGGCCGCTTCGTCGCCGAGCCGGGCGAGAACACGCAGGGCGAGGACATCGTGTGGATCGACTACGACCTCGCGCTGGCGATGCATCGGGTCATCAAGGGCACGCCAGCGGAGCAGCGCGCGCGGCGGCTCGCGTCGCCGGATCCGAACCAGCGCCGCATCTCGTTCGGTTGCATCAACCTGCCGCCCGCCTTCTACGATCACGTGCTCAGTCCCGCCGTGAAGAAGACGGGAGCGATCGTCTACATCCTGCCGGAGATCAAGACGACGCGGCAGGTCTTCGGGTCCTGGGACGTCACGCAACCGGGCGCGCATCCGCCGGCCGGCACCGGCGTGCGCACTGCGGCGGCATCCGCGCGCGGCAAGCCCGCGCGGGCGTATCGCGAGAATCCGGCCGCCGCGGGCAGTGCCGCTACTGCGCAATGACGATGGTGGCAACGCAGCGCATTCCGAGCCGCTTCGCCCGCGAGCCTTCGCCACTAGTGCATCGACCCGGAATGAACCGGGACGCCCTGGTTCGAGGGCCGCAAATTGCAGGTCACGCAGTTCGCCAGGAACCCCGGGCCTGAGCACTGTTGAACGAAACGGCTGCGGCTTCAGCCGATCTGTTCAAGCCCGCACGCGCTCCGGCCGGAAAAATCAGGTGCTTCGCAACCTACTCGGAGCACCCTATGGCGACCTTCGCCCTTCTCATCCAGCCCAGCGTGCAAGCAGAGCTCGACGCCGCAGCGTCGGCCGAATCGCGCGGGCACTTCACCACGGCGTTCGAGCACCTGGAGCGCGCACACGTGCTGGGCCAGCCCGCGACCGCTGAACATGTGCGCGTGCACTGGCGCATGTTCCGGTTTGCCGTGCGCAATCGCAGGGCGGGCGAAGCCTTCGGGCAGGCCTGGCGCCTGGTGGCCGCAGCCGTCTTCACCGCATTCGGACTCGTGCCGGAAGGCAATACCGGCGGCGCCGACGTCAGCGGCTTTCGCCGCATGCCCGTGCCTCAGGACCTGCGGCCTCTCATCCAGGCCGCACGCCAGGACGCGAAGCCCGGGCGCCCCGCCAGCCGGCGCCGGCTGTCCGCAACGGTCGCCTTCGCAGCGATCGCCGCGCTCACCACCTTGGGGATGACCGCCTGCGGCACGATGCCGAAGGACCTGGACGTCTCGCTCGAGAAGCCCTCTGCAGCCGGCGTCTATCGCGTTGCCCTGGTGCCGCCCGCACAGGCGCCGGCCATCAACCAGATGCACAGCTGGAAGGTGAAGCTGGCCACACCGGACGGCGTTCCCGTTCATGGGGCCAGGTTCGCCGTCGACGGTGGCATGCCGCAGCACGGACATGGCCTGCCCACGCAGCCGCGCGTCACCCGCGAGCTGGCCGACGGCATCTACCAACTCGATGGGATGAAATTCAGCATGACGGGCTGGTGGGAAGTGAAGCTCGCCATCGACGGTCCCCGGGGCGCCGACAAGGTGACCTTCAACACCGTGGTTGAAGCGCCGAAGGTGCGGCAGTGAATGACGATGTCTCCAGTGCGAAGACCTCGTGGTTGGCGGGCGCCGCGGCGCTGGTCGCCGGGTGCCTGTTGACGGTCGCCACTGCGCAAGCCCTGGACAAGACTCCGTTGCGTGACAGGTGGAGTGCGCAAGAGACGGCCACCCTGGGCACCATGAGGCTGAAGGAGGCCGGCCCCCGGCCCGTCGATGCTTCCAATGCCTACGAGCAACGCGCGGACGCAGCGGCGCTCGGTCGCGCCCTCTTCAACGACA
The DNA here is from genome assembly GCF_016654015.1 of Ramlibacter ginsenosidimutans. Classification (GTDB taxonomy): domain Bacteria; phylum Pseudomonadota; class Gammaproteobacteria; order Burkholderiales; family Burkholderiaceae_C; genus Ramlibacter; species Ramlibacter ginsenosidimutans. Next base: position 34,396 of record NZ_JAEPWM010000010.1, read on the forward strand.
CGCGCCTGAGCAGGAACGGCCAGGTGGCCTGCGCCAGTTGCCATTCGGCAGACAAGCAGTTCCAGGACGGCCGCCAGTTCGGCCAGGGCCTGGGCATCGGCAAGCGACGCACCATGCCTGTCATGGGCGCTGCACACTCGCCCTTCCTGTTCTGGGACGGTCGCAAGGACAGCACCTGGTCGCAGGCCCTCGGTCCGTTGGAAGACGCCGCGGAGCACGGCGGAAACCGGGTCCGTTTCGTCAAGCTGGTTCAGGCTCACTACAAGGAGCAGTACCAGGCCGTCTTCGGCCCCATGCCGGCGCTCGGCAAGCTGCCGGACGACGCCTCGCCCGGCGGCACGGAGGCCGAGCGAGCCGCCTGGGCGGCGATGTCCGCGAGCAGCCGCGACGCTGCCAACCGGGTGTTCGCGAACATGGGCAAGGCGATCGCCGCGTTCGAACGCAACATCTCGTACGGAGAATCCCGCTTCGACAAGTACGCGGAGGCCACCGTCAGCGGGGATGGCCGCGGGCAGGAGGTGCTCTCGCCACAGGAAGTGCGCGGACTGCGACTGTTCCTCACCAAGGGGCAGTGCGTCACCTGTCACAACGGCCCGATGCTGACGGACCACGCATTCCACAACACGGGCGTGCCGCCGGCGGACCGCGCGCATCCCGACCCCGGGCGCGCCGAGGGCTTGAAGAAGTTGCTGCAGGATGAATTCAACTGCCTGGGCCGCTACAGCGACGCGAAGGCGGAGCAATGCGGGGAGCTTCAGTTCCTGGCCGCCAACGACCCGGGCCAGCTGGCCGCTTTCAGGACGCCGAGCCTGCGCAACGTCGCCGAACGAGCGCCGTACATGCACGCTGGCCAGTTCACCACGCTCGAACAGGTGGTCCAGCACTACGCAGCATCGCCGAAGGCAGTGCTGGGTCACAGCGAGCTGGCGCAACCCGGTGAGAAGCGCTCCGACCGGCAGACCATCCGGCTGTCACCCGCCGAAGTCCAGGACGTCGCTGCCTTCCTGGGAGCGCTCACCGGGCCCGTGGTTCAGGCGAAGTGAGGCTCTCGTGCCAGTTCGCGTTCGCTCAGCGGCCCCTTCATCTGCAACACCGACGGCGGCAGGCCGAACATGGTCCGGGCCGTTCGGGACAGATGCGCAGAGTCCGCAAAGCCCGCCGCGTGCGCCGCACTCGAAAGAGTTTCTCCGGCGCTGAGCAGCGTCCAGACATGCAGCAGCCGGCGCCACAGAACGTAGGTTCGCAGCGGCATGCCCGTCTCCTCGACGAACAGGTGCCGGAACCGGTCCGCGGAGAGGTTGGCCACCTTGGCCACCTCGGGCAGCGACACGGACTGGTCGACCCTCTCGCGCAGGTACTCCACCGCGGCCAGCACGCGCGGGTCTGACGGCTGCCTTGGCGCGGTCTTCGAAATGTCCTCGATGAGCCGGGCGCAAATCGCGTTGACTTCTGCCCGGCTCTTCTCCACGCGCCACGCGTGCTCCACGCGCCTGGCAGCTTCTCCCACGACCTCGGCCCCGAGGACCTCGAGCCTGCCCTGCAGGCGGGCGGTCAAGGCCTTGCCCTCGGGTGTTTCCGGCTCGATGAAGAGCACGACGCTCATGTCGCAGCCGGTCACGTCGATCGTGTGAGTCGCTCGCGACGGAACGAGCGCAGCGGCGCACGCGACCCACTCTCCGCGCCGGCCGAACTGCACGCGCAGGCCGCCCGGGGCGCCAAGCACCAGCTGGATGGCGCAATGGGAGTGCGGCGAGATCGCGCCTCCGCCGCCGCCCGACCCGATGAACCCGCAAACGCCCGACCAAGCGAGGAAGTCACCTCGGTACGGGTTGGCTAAAGGCTTGTCCATGGGCGGCTCTGGCGAGACTCGCGCCAGTCTACGCCTGCCGGCCGGCCGCACTCAAGGTGCTCCGCCGGGTTCCAGGACTTCACAGGTGGCCTCATGGCTCGGGGCCGGTTGAACGAAACGGCTGCCAATCCAGCCTCTGCGTTCAAGTCGAAATGGCTCTCGACGACAAGAATCAAGACCTCACCAACCCCTTCACTGGAGACCTGAAATGACTTCCTCTACCACCACCATCCAAGCCGCCGGTTCGTCGACCACCGCCGCCCAGCAGTCGCCTTGCGGCTGCGGCACCTGCCAGTGCGCGCCCTGCGAGTGCACGACCGCCACGGGCGCGAGCTGCGGATGCGCAAGCTGCCAGAGCGCCGGCTGTGAGTGCGGCAGCTGCGAGTGCGCCAACTGCACGTGTGCGTGAGCCGCCGCAACGGCTTGCGTGAGCTGCGCCGGAGTTCGGCTGCTCGTGCAGCGCAGGCTGGTGCGGGGAACGGGACTCGAACCCGTACGCCTGTTTCCAGGCGGCGGGTTTTAAGCCCGCTGCGGCTACCGGTTACGCCATCCCCGCCACAGATGACGATGGTACCGGTTCACGCTGCGCGGGGCTCACGGCCCTGCCGGAATGAAAAAAGGGAAGCCGCATCGGCTTCCCTTGGGTGTGTGGAGCGGGAGAAGAGTCTCGAACTCTCGACCTCAACCTTGGCAAGGTTGCGCTCTACCAACTGAGCTACTCCCGCATCGACTCTGGAGGCGCGTGGCGGAGTCGAACCGCCCTACGCGGATTTGCAATCCGCTGCATAACCGATTTGCTAACGCGCCGGGTCAGATGAAAAAGGGCTGGAGGCGTTGTCGCCGGCACATGCCGGCAACATCACTTTCCAGCCACTTCGCAGACCTGGAGCGGGAGACGAGTCTCGAACTCGCGACCTCAACCTTGGCAAGGTTGCGCTCTACCAACTGAGCTACTCCCGCGTCGAAGCCGCAAGTATACCGAAGAATTTTCCGCCCCCTGACACCGGGCTGAAAATTCGGAGCCCGCGTGCAGGCAGGCCCCGACCTCGCTCAATGCTGCACGGCGACCGGCGTCGTGCCGGCGACCACCGCGGGCACGGCCTGCGGTTCTTCGTCCGGCAACGGCGTCGGCAGGCGCTCGAGCGCGACCTCGAGCACCTTGTCGATCCACTTCACCGGCACGATCTCGAGATCGTTCTTCACGTTCTCGGGAATATCCTGCAGGTCCTTCGTGTTCTCCTCGGGGATCAGCACCGTCTTGATGCCGCCACGCAGCGCCGCGAGCAGTTTCTCCTTCAGGCCGCCGATCGCCGTGACCTCGCCACGCAGCGTGATCTCGCCCGTCATGGCGACGTCCGCGCGCACCGGGATCCCGGTGAGCGCCGACACGATGGCGGTCGTCATCGCGGCACCCGCGCTCGGACCATCCTTCGGCGTCGCGCCATCGGGCACGTGCACGTGGACGTCCTTCTTCTCGAACACGTCGTCCTTGATGCCAAGGCTGCGGGCGCGGCTGCGCACCACCGTGCGTGCGGCCTCGACCGATTCCTTCATCACGTCGCCCAGCGAACCGGTGCGCAGCACCTGGCCCTTGCCGGGCATGAGCGCAGCCTCGATCGTCAGCAGGTCGCCGCCGACCTCCGTCCACGCGAGGCCGACCACCTGGCCGACCTGGTTCTGCTGCTCGGCCCGCCCGTAGGAGAACTTGCGCACGCCCAGGAAGTCGTTGAGGTTCGCCTCGCTGACGATGACCTTGGGCGTCATCTTCTTCAGCTGCAGGCCCTTCACCACCTTGCGGCAGATCTTGGACAGCTCGCGTTCCAGCGAACGCACGCCGGCTTCCCGCGTGTAGTAGCGGACGATGTCGCGCACGGCGTCCTCGCGGACCTCGAGCTCTTCTTCCTTCACTCCGTTGTTCTTCATCTGCTTGGGCAGCAGGTAGCGCATGGCGATGTTGGTCTTCTCGTCCTCGGTGTAGCCCGAGAGGCGGATCACCTCCATCCGGTCCAGCAGTGCCGGCGGGATGTTCATCGAGTTCGAGGTCGCAACGAACATCACGTCGCTCAGGTCGAAGTCGACCTCCACGTAGTGGTCGCTGAACGTGTGGTTCTGCTCGGGGTCCAGCACCTCGAGCAGCGCACTCGCCGGGTCGCCGCGGAAGTCCTGGCCCAGTTTGTCGATCTCGTCGAGCAGGAACAGCGGGTTGCGCGTGCCCACCTTGGACAGCGACTGCAGCACCTTGCCGGGCAAGGCGCCGATGTACGTGCGACGGTGGCCGCGGATCTCGGCCTCGTCACGCATGCCGCCCAGGGCCTGCCGCACGTACTTGCGGCCGGTCGCCTTGGCGATCGACTGACCGAGAGACGTCTTGCCGACGCCCGGAGGGCCGACCAGGCACAGGATGGGCGCCTTCACCTTGTCCACGCGCTGCTGCACCGCGAGATATTCGAGGATGCGGTCCTTGACCTTCTCGAGGCCCCAGTGGTCCTCGTTCAGCACGTCTTCGGCGTACTGCAGGTCGTGCTTGATCTTGGTCTTCTTCGCCCAGGGCAGCGCAGTGAGCACGTCGATGTAGTTGCGCACGACGGTCGCCTCCGCGGACATCGGCGACATCAGCTTCAGCTTCTTCAGCTCGGCGTCCGCCTTCTTGCGGGCGTCCTTGGGCATCTTGGCGGCCTTGATCTTCTTCTCGATCTCCTCGATGTCGGCGCCCTCTTCGCCTTCACCGAGTTCCTTCTGGATGGCCTTGACCTGCTCGTTCAGGTAGAAGTCGCGCTGGTTCTTCTCCATCTGCCGCTTCACGCGGCCGCGGATGCGCTTGTCGACGTTGAGGATCTCGACCTCGCGCTCGATCTGCTCGAACAGGTTCTCGAGGCGTTCCTTGACGGCGGCCAGGTCCAGCACGACCTGCTTGTTATCGAGCTTGAGCGGCAGGTGCGCGGCGATCGTGTCGGCCAGGCGGCCCGGGTCGTCGATGGACGCGATGGAGGTCAGGATCTCCGGCGGGATCTTCTTGTTCAGCTTGACGTACTGGTCGAACTGCTGGAGCACCGCACGGCGCAGCGCCTCGATCTCGGCGGACTTGCCGTCCGTGTCGCCGGAGTCCACCGGAATGACGGTGGCCGTGAAGTGCGCGTTGCCGTCGGTGATCTTCGCCACGCGCGCACGTTGCTGGCCCTCCACCAGCACCTTCACGGTGCCGTCAGGCAGCTTCAGCATCTGCAGGATCGTGGAGATGCAGCCGACCTCGAACATGTCCGAGACGGAGGGTTCGTCCTTGGCCGCGGCTTTCTGCGCGACCAGCATGATGCGGCGCTCGGCCTCCATCGCGGCCTCCAGGGCCTTGATGCTCTTGGGCCGGCCCACGAAGAGGGGGATGACCATGTGAGGGAACACCACCACGTCCCGCAGGGGCAGGAGCGGCAGGTCCATCGGGTCAGAAGGCAGGTTGGTATGTCCGGACATGGAAATCCTCAGAGTGGCCAGCCATAGGTGGCCGGCAAACGAGCATTTTCAACCCGGCCGCTCCCTTTCGGGGCGCAACCGGGGTGAAAAGCACTGCAAAAAGAAGGGCGGACGGGAGATGACGGATGACCAATGGCGAACGACCGGCTGTCCAGGGTCATTCGTCAAGCCCGGCGGGGCCGGTGTCGTGCGTCATGTCAGGCCTTCTTGGCCGCTTCCCGGTAGACGAGCAGGGGCGGCTTGTTTTCCTCGATGGTGCTCTCTTCGACCACCACCTTCTCGACGTTGCTGATGTTCGGGAGTTCGAACATCGTGTCGATCAGCGACTGTTCCAGGATCGAGCGCAGCCCGCGCGCGCCGGTCTTGCGGTTCAGCGCCTTGCGGGCGATGGCCTTCAGCGCGTTCGGCCGCACTTCCAGGTCGACGCCTTCCATGGACAGCAGCTTGGCGTACTGCTTGACCATCGCGTTCTTCGGCTCGGTGAGGATCTGCACCAGCGCGTCCTCGGAGAGCTCCGCCAGCGTCGCGACCACCGGCAGGCGGCCCACCAGCTCGGGGATGAGGCCGAACTTGATCAGGTCCTCCGGCTCCACTTCGCGGAACATGTCGGAGAGGCTGCGTTCGGCCTTGCTGCGCACGCGCGCCGAGAAGCCGATGCCGGACGCCTCGGTGCGCTGCTCGATCACCTTCTCCAGGCCCGCGAACGCGCCGCCGCAGATGAACAGGATGTTGGTCGTGTCGATCTGCAGGAAGTCCTGGTTCGGGTGCTTGCGCCCGCCCTGCGGCGGCACGCTGGCCATGGTGCCCTCGACGAGCTTGAGCAGCGCCTGCTGCACGCCCTCGCCCGACACGTCGCGCGTGATCGACGGGTTGTCGGACTTGCGCGAGATCTTGTCGATCTCGTCGATGTAGACGATGCCGCGCTGCGCCCGCTCCACCTCGTAGTTGCAGTTCTGCAGCAGCTTCTGGATGATGTTCTCGACGTCCTCGCCGACGTAGCCGGCTTCCGTCAGCGTGGTGGCGTCGGCCATCACGAAGGGCACGTCCAGCATGCGCGCGAGCGTCTGGGCCAGCAGCGTCTTGCCCGAGCCGGTCGGACCGATCAGGAGGATGTTGCTCTTGGTGAGCTCGACGTCGTCCTTCTTGGCCTTGTCCTTGTGGCGCAGGCGCTTGTAGTGGTTGTAGACGGCGACGGACAGGGCGCGCTTGGCGGCCTCCTGCCCGATCACGTAGTTGTCCAGGTTGGCCTTGATCTCCGCCGGCGTGGGCAGGTCGCCGCGGGCCTCGCGCTGTTCGTCACCCGCCGGCAGTTCGTCGCGGATGATCTCGTTGCACAGGTCGATGCACTCGTCGCAGATGAATACCGACGGTCCGGCGATGAGCTTCTTGACCTCGTGCTGGCTCTTACCGCAGAACGAGCAGTAAAGCGTTTTCTCGCTGGAAGAGCCTTTTCGATCGGCCATGGGTGTCCGGTTCAGATGTTGGGTAAATGATAACCAGAAAGCGGCGAGAGGCTGGAAGCCGAGTGCTGGGGGTGTTGTAAGACTCCCGCTTCCGGGTGTCCTGCCCCAGCCTCTGGCCTCCAGCCTCCGGTCCGTGCGAGGCGGCGCAAGCCGCCGCAGATCACGGACGCTTCGCGATCACCTGGTCGACCAGGCCGTAGCTCTTGGCCTCGTCGGCTTCGAGGAAGTAGTCGCGGTCGGTGTCGCGCTCGATCTTCTCGAGAGGCTGTCCGGTGCGCTCGGCGAGGATCTTGTTCAACGTCGCCTTGGTCTTCAGGATGTCCTTGGCGTGGATCTCGATGTCCGTCGCCTGGCCCTGCATGCCGCCGAGGGGCTGGTGGATCATGATCTTGGAATTGGGCAGCGCGAAACGCTTGCCCTTTTCGCCTGCGGCCAGCAGGAAGGCGCCCATCGAGGCCGCCATGCCGATGCACAGGGTGGACACCGACGGCTTGATGAAATTCATCGTGTCGTAGATGGCCATGCCGGCGCTCACGCTGCCGCCGGGCGAGTTGATGTAGAGGGAGATGTCCTTGTCGGGGTTCTCGGACTCGAGGAACAGCAGCTGCGCGACCACCAGGTTCGCGGTCTGGTCGTTCACGGGGCCGACGAGGAACACCACCCTTTCGCGGAGCAGGCGCGAGTAGATGTCGTAGGACCGCTCGCCGCGGCCGGACTGCTCGATGACCATGGGGATCAGGCCCAGGCCTTGGGTATCAAGTGCGCTCATGGGGGGAATGTGCTCCAAAGACGTGGCTGTACTTTAGCCTGAATGGAATTGGGGCCTGGTCGGTCTTTCACAAGACCAACCAGGCCCTTGGCCTTCACAGGAATGCGGTTTCTGCCGAAACCGCATCGCGGCCCCTGCGAGGACCTGCCGGACCCCTGCCGCTGCGTCGATGCGGTATCTGCGCTCTACGCTCGGATGCTCAGGCGCTCTGCTGGCCCATCAGCTCGTCGAACGGCAGGTCCTTCTCGACGGTCTTCGCCTTGGAGAGGATGAAGTCGGTGACGTTGTTCTCGATCACGATTGCCTCGACCTCGGCCAGGCGGCGGTTGTCGCCGTAGTACCAGCGCACGACGTCGGCCGGGCGCTCGTAGCTGGCCGCCAGGTCCTCGATGTGCTGCTTGATCTGCTCGGGCTTGGCTTCCAGACCGTTGGCACGCACCAGCTCGGCGACCACCAGGCCGAGGCGCACGCGGCGCTCGGCTTGCGGACGGAACACGTCCTCGGGGATCGGCGCCTTGTCGGCGTCCTTGATGCCGCGCTGCTTCAGGTCGGCGCGCGCACCTTCCACCAGGCGGTCGATCTCGTTCTTCACGATGGACTGCGGCAGGTCCAGCTCGGAATGGGCGATCAGCGCGTCCATCGCGGCCTGCTTGTTGCGCGCGAGCAGCCGGAACTTGACCTCGCGCTCCAGGTTCTTGCGCACGTCGGCGCGCAGCGCTTCGACCGTGCCTTCGGCGATGCCGAGCGACTTGGCGAACGCCTCGTTCACTTCCGGCAGGTGGGCCGCCTCGATCTTCTTCACGGTGACCATGAAGTCGGCGGTCTTGCCGGCCACGTCCTTGCCGTGATAGTCCTCGGGGAACGCCAGCGGGAAGGTCTTGCTCTCGCCCACCTTCATGCCGCGCACGGAGTCGTCGAACTCCTTGAGCATCTGCCCTTCGCCGACCATGAACTGGAAGTCTTCCGCCTTGCCGCCCTGGAAGGTCTCGCCGTCGATCTTGCCTTCGAAGTCCACCGTCACGCGGTCACCCGCTTCCACCGGCGCGTCGTGCGGACGCTGCGCGAAGGTGCGGCGCTGCTTGCGCAGGATGTCCAGCGTGCGGTCGATCGCCTCGTCGGTCACCTCGGTGCGGATCTTCTCCACTTCGGCCTGCGTGAGGTCGCCGACCTTCACGTCGGGATAGACCTCGAACACGGCGTCGAAGGTCAGCTCGCCCTCGGGCGCGCCTTCCTTCTCGGTGATCTTCGGCTGGCCGGCCACGCGCAGCTTGGCCTCGTTGGCGGCCGCGGCGAAGGCCTCGCCCACCTTGTCGTTCATGACTTCGTACTGGACCGAGTAGCCGTAACGCTGGGCCACCACCGACAGCGGCACCTTGCCCGGACGGAAGCCATCCATCTTCACGGTGCGCGCCAGGCGCTTCAGGCGGGAATCGACTTCGGACTGGATGGCGTTGACGGGCAGCGTCAGCGTCATCTTGCGTTCCAGCTTGTCCAGGGTTTCTACGGTCACGGCCATGATCTATCTCGGTTTGGGGAAAACGCGTGGTGCGCGGGGTCGGACTCGAACCGACACGCCATTGCTGGCGTCAGGACCTAAACCTGGTGCGTCTACCAATTTCGCCACCCGCGCAGGTACTGAAAGGGAAAGCGGGCCGCCAGGAATACCCGGCAGCCCGCTCGAATCCGGTCAACAGGCGATTTTAACCGCAGCGCGCAAGGGGCGCCGGGCGGGGGTTGCGCCCTGCCTCGACAGCTAATTCCAACAACCGGACGCAGAGGACGCAAAGATTTCGCAGAAGTCGCAAAAGGAGCCACAGAAATCTTTCCTGGAATTTTTTTGCGTCCTCTGCGGATCTTCTGCGACCTCTGCGTCCGGTTGTTCGCCTTTGCTGCTGGTGCTTCAGGGAGCCTCGCGCTTCACCCGGAACCAGGCCGCATACATGGCCGGCAGCGCCAGCAGCGTCAGCACCGTGGCGACGACGAGCCCGCCCATGATCGCGACGGCCATCGGCCCCCAGAACACCGAGCGCGAGAGCGGGATCATCGCCAGGACCGCCGCCGCCGCGGTGAGCACGATGGGACGCAGCCGCCGCACCGCGGCTTCCACGATGGCGTTCCAGGCGGGCACGCCACGGGCGCGGTCCTGCTCGATCTGGTCGATCAGGATCACCGAATTGCGCTGGATCATGCCCATCAGCGCAATGACGCCGAGCAGCGCGACGAAGCCGAAAGGCCGGTCCAGCACCAGCAGCGAACCGGCGACGCCTGCGATGCCCAGCGGGCCCGTCAGGAACACCAGCATCGAGCGGCTGAAGCTGTGCAACTGCAGCATCAGAAGCGTGAAGGTGATGAAGAGCATCACCGGCACGCCCACCGCGATGGACGAGGACCCCTTGCCGCTTTCCTCCACCGCACCGGCCACCTGGATGCGGTAGCCCAGCGGCCACTTCGCTTCCAGCGCCTGCAGCTTCGGCAGCAGTTCGTTGGTGACCGTCGCGCCCTGCAGGCCTTCGACGATGTCGGACTGCACGGTGATTGCGTAGCTGCGTCCCTCGCGCCACATCACGCCGGGCTCCCAGCTGAACACCGGCCTGGCGATCTGCGTGAGCGGAATCGACTTGCCGGAGGCCGTGGGCAGGTAGGCGTTGGCAATGTCCGTGATGGCGCTGCGCTCCTCGAGCGGCTGGCGCAGCACGATGTCGATCAGCTTGTCGCCCTCGCGGTACTGGCCGATCGGCGTGCCGGAGAGGATGGTGCGGCTCGCCTGAGCGATCGACTGGCTCGTCACGCCCAGCGCGCGCGCCTTCGCCTGGTCCACCTCCAGGCGCACGACCTTCACTGCCTCGTTCCAGTTGTCGTTGACGCCGCGCGTGTCGGGGCTCGCGTGCATGATGGCCTTCACCTCGTCGGCGCGCTGGCGCAGCACGAGCGGATCCGGGCCGGTCACACGGAACTGCACCGGATACGCCACCGGCGGCCCGTTCGGCAGCAGCTTCACGCGGCCGCGCACTTCCGGGAACTCCTGCGCCAGCAGCGCCGGCAACTGCTTGCGCAGCTCTTCGCGCACGTGAAGGTCGCGCGGCAGGATGATCAGCTGCGCCACGTTCGGCTGCGGGAAGATCTGGTCCATCGGCAGGTAGAAGCGCGGAACGCCCGAGCCGACCCAGCTGGTCACGTCCACGACGCCTTCGGAGCGCAGCAGGCGCTGCTCGAGCCGCTTCGTCACGTCCTCGGTCGACGCGAAGGAAGTGCCCTCCGGCGACCAGATGTCGACCAGGATCTCGGGGCGGCTGGAATCGGGGAAGAACTGCTGCTGCACCTGTCCCATGCCGACGACACCCAGCCCGAAGATCACCAGGGTCGCCGCGATCGTCGTCCAGCGGTGTTCCACGCACCAGTCCACCGCCTTGCGGAAGATCCGGTAGAAGGGCGTGTCGAAGTGCTCGTGGTGGTCGGACGAGACCGGCTTGGCTTTCAGCAGCAGCGTGCCGAGATAGGGCACGAAGTACACGGACACCAGCCAGCTGATCACGAGGGCGAGCACCGTCACCGCGAAGATGGCGAACGTGTACTCGCCGACCGTGGAGCGCGCCATCCCGATCGGCAGGAAGCCGGTCGCGGTGATCAGCGTGCCGGTCAGCATGGGCATCGCCGTCACTTCGTACGCGAAGGTGGCGGCCCGCACCTTGTCGTAGCCCTCCTCCATCTTCCGCACCATCATCTCCACGGCGATGATGGCATCGTCGACCAGCAGCCCGAGCGCGATGATCAGCGAACCCAGCGAGATCTTGTGCAGGCCGATGCCCCAGTAGTACATCGCCAGGAAGGTGACGGTCAGCACGAGCGGGATGGTGATCGCCACCACCAGGCCGGGGCGCGTGTCCACGTAGTACCGGCGCCAGAGCGGCAGGCCGGCGGCCGCGGGACGCTTGTGCAGCCCCAGGCTGATGAAGCTCACGGCCAGCACGATCACGATGGCCTCGACCAGCGTGTGCACGAACTCGCCGACCGAGCTGCTCACCGCCCGCGGCTGGTCCTGCACCTGCACCAGGCGCACGCCCGCCGGCAGGTTGTCGTCGATCCGGTCCGTGGCGGTCTTCAGCGACTTGCCGAGCCGGATGATGTCACCGCCCTTCGCCATCGACACGCCCAGTGCGATGACTTCCTTGCCGTCATGCCGCACCTTGACCTGCGGTGGATCGACGTAGCCGCGCTTCACGTCGGCGAGATCGCCCAAGCGCAACTGGTTGCCCGACGCTCCGCGGATCGGCATCGCGCGCAGTTGCTCCACCGCCTGGAACTGCCCCGCGACCCGCACTTGCACGACATCCAGCGGCGTCTGGATCGCGCCTGCGGATTCCACCGCGTTCTGCTGGCCGATCTGCGCCAGCACCTGGTTCAGGTCGAGTCCGAGCTGCGCCAGCCGCTTCTGCGAGATCTCGACGAAGATCTTCTCGTCCTGCACGCCGAACAACTGCACCTTCGCGACGTCGGGCACGCGCAGCAGCTGCTGGCGCACGTCGTCGGCGAAATCCTTGAGCTCCGCGTAGCTGTAGCCGGTGTCCGCCTCCAGCGTGTAGATCACGCCGTAGACCTCGCCGTATTCGTCGTTGAAGGAAGGTCCGATGACGCCGGTCGGCAGCGTGCCGCGCATGTCGCCGATCTTCTTGCGCACCGTGTACCAGATCTGCGGCACCTCCGAAGCGCGCGACGAGTCCTTGATCTGCAGCACGATCAGCGTCTCGCCGGGCTTGGCGTAGCTGCGGATGATGTCCGAGTACGGCACTTCCTGCAGCGTGCGCTCGATCTTGTCGGTGACCTGTTCGGCCATCTGCTGCGCGGTGGCTCCCGGCCAGAAGGCCTGGATCACCATCGCGCGGAAGGTGAAGGGCGGATCCTCGTCCTGCCCCAGCTGGAAGTAGCTGACGACGCCCAGCACCATCAGCACCACCATCAGGTAACGCGTCAGCGCCGGGTGCTCGAGCGCCCAGCGGGACAGGTTGAAGCGCTCGCGCCCGGAACTCTCGCTCATCGGCAGCTCAGCGCGTAGCGGGCAAGGTCGCGGCCTGCGCAGCGCCGGCCACGGGCTGGCCCGGATCCTGCGCCGCGACGGCGGGCAGCTCGGAGGTCTTCTCGTGCCACAGCGTGACCTTCTGGCCCTGCGAAAGCACATGGACCCCGGCGGAGACGATGACCATCCCCGGTTGCAGGCCCGCGGCGATCACCGCATCGTTGCCGTCCGCCGTCGCGATCTGCACCGGCTGCGACCTCACCGTCATGCTCGCCCGGTCAAGCACCCACACCGCCGATCCCTGGCCTTCCTGGCGCAGTGCGCTGGTGGGGATCTTGATCACCGGCATGCCCGCGTGCTCCAGCACCAGCGGCAGCACCGTGACCGTCGCGCCCAGGGGCGGCCCCGCGGTCTCGAGCGACACCTTCACCGGATAGGTCCGCGTCACCGGGTCGGCGCTCGCCGCCACCTCGCGGATGCGGCCGGCGAGCGTCTCGTCGCTCGCCCATTGCCGCACCGTCACCTCGGTGCCGGTGCGCACGTTGACGACCTTGTCCTCGGGCACCGAGAACACCACGTCCCGCGGCCCGTCGGCGGCAATGCGCACGACCGGGGTTCCCGCGGCCACGACCTGGCCCACTTCCGCTTCCACCGCCGTGACCACGCCGGAGACATCGGCGACGAGCCTCGTGTAGCCCGCCTGGTTGCCTTGCGACGCGAGCTGGGCCTGCGCCTGTTCAAGCTGCGCCTGCGCAGCCTTCAACGTCGATTCGCGGCGCTCCAGGTCCGCGCCGCTGATGAAGTTCTGTTCGCGCAGTTGGCGGTAGCGCTGGTAATCCGCGGCCGCCAGGTCACGGTTCGTGCGGGCAGCGGCGACCTGCGCGCGTGCAGCATCCGCGGCGAGCCGGAAGTCCTGGGGATCGAGTTGCGCCAGTACCGTGCCAGCGGCAACGTGCTGTCCGACCTCGACCTCCCGCTGCGTGATCTTGCCGCCCACGCGAAAACCCAGGCGCGACTCGACCCGCGGGCGCACCTCGCCCGAGAACTCGTAGCGGGACTCCATCGTGGAAGCACTGATGGTCATCACCTTGACGGCGCGGATCGGTTCCGGCGGCGCGTCAGTGCGCGAGCAGCCGGCCAGGGCGAGCGCGAGCAACAGGGCGGCGCTCGGCGCGAAACGGGTGGGGGCGAAGATGGCCATGGCGATGGAGGTGGGGTCGGAGCCAGCGTTCGCGTACTGCTGCGCCGCACAAGGCTAATGACTGACTGGTTAGTAATCTAGGAAATGGCCGCAGAGCTGTCAAGCGACAATCCGGACGTGAGCTCCTGCCCCGACGATCGGCACCGCCCGGTCGACCACTACGAAAATTTCCCCGTTGCCTCCTGGCTCTGCCCGCCTCGCCTGCGGGCGCCGGTCGCGGCGATCTACTGGTTTGCGCGTACGGCTGACGATATCGCGGATGAGGGAAGCGCAACAGCGGGTGACCGGCTCGCCGACCTGCTTACATACAGAAACGACCTGCATGCGTGCCTCCAGGACAACACCGGGTCCGGCCGATGGCCGCACGTGTTCGGGCCGCTGGGCCGCGCCGCGACAACTTTCGATTTACCCGCCCAGCCGCTGTACGACCTGCTCGATGCGTTCCGGCAGGACGTGGAGAAAACGCGCGATCGCGCGGGCTACGCGGATCGCGCCGAACTGCTGGAGTACTGCCGCCGCTCCGCGAATCCAGTCGGCCGGCTGCTGCTGCATCTCTACGGAGTCACGAGCCCGGTCGCGCTGGCCGAGAGCGATGCGATCTGTTCGGCGCTGCAGTTGATCAACTTCTGGCAGGACGCAGGCCTGGACCTGCGCCGCGGCCGCTACTACCTGCCCGCGGAGGATTGCCGGCGGCACGGACTCGATCCCGCAGATCCCGCCAGCTGGCCCGCGCACCCGAACGCGCCGGCGCTGCTGCGCGATCTCTCGGACTGGGCGCGCGCGCTGATGCTCGCGGGGGCGCCCCTGGTGCACCGCGTCCCTGGGCGCGCTGGTTGGGAGCTGCGCTTCGTCGTGCAGGGCGGGCTGCGCATCCTGCATCGCATCGAGCGGCTGCAATGGCGGACGCTGCAACACCGGCCCGCCGTCGGCCTCATCGACGCACCGGCCATGCTGTGGCGCGCGGCACGGATGTGAGAATCGCCCTGAACGAGAACATGACCCCGGAACAGTACGTCCAGCAAAAGGCCGCCGCCTCCGGCAGCAGCTTCTATTACGCCTTCCTCTTCCTGCCGCCGGCACGGCGCGCAGCGATCACCGCTTTCTATGCGTTCTGCCGCGAAGTCGACGACGTCGTCGACGAGGTGAGCGACCCGGGGATCGCCCGCACCAAGCTGGCGTGGTGGCAATCGGAAGTGGCGCAGTCCTTCGCGGGGCAGCCCTCGCACCCGGTGATGCAGGCGCTCATGCCCAGCGTCCCGGCGTACGGGATCCAGCAGGAGCAGTTGCAGGACGTGATCCGCGGCTGCCAGATGGACCTGGACCAGACCCGGTACCTGGACTTCACCGGACTGCAGCGCTACTGCCATCTCGTCGCCGGCGTGGTCGGCCAGGTGTCGGCGCGCATCTTCGGCCAGACGCAGCCGGTGACCGCCGACTATGCGAACAAGCTGGGGCTTGCGTTCCAGCTCACCAACATCATCCGCGACGTCGGCGAGGATGCGATGCGCGGACGCATCTACCTGCCGGTCGACGAGTTGCAGCGCTTCGACGTGAAGGCGCACGAGATCCTGCAGCGCAAGCACTCGGACCGGTTCGTCGCCCTCATGCGCTTCCAGGCGCAGCGCGCGCAGGCGATCTACGACGAAGCGCTGGCGCTGCTGCCGGATGCGGACCGGCGCGCGCAGAAGCCCGGCCTGATGATGGCCAGCATCTACCGCACCCTGCTGCGCGAGATCGAGGCCGAGGACTTCCAGGTGCTGCACCAACGCATCAGCCTTACTCCGGTGCGCAAGCTGTGGCTGGCCTGGAAGGTGCAAGCCTTGGGCCGCATGTGAGCCGCCGCCTTGCCGTCATCGGTGCCGGCTGGGGCGGGCTCGCCGCAGCCGTCGCCGCCACGCGCGCCGGCTGGAACGTGACTGTGTTCGAGGCGGCACGAAGCCTCGGCGGCCGCGCGCGCAGCCTGGTGGTGTCCCTGCCCGAAGGCGGCACGGCGCTCCTCGACAACGGACAGCACATCCTGATCGGCGCTTACGTCGAGACGCTCGCACTGATGGAAACCGTGGGCATCGATCCCGCCGAGGCCTTGCTGCGCCTGCCGCTCGTGCTGCAGGATGCGGCCGGAGACGGCCTGCAGCTGCCCGCGTGCGCGGCCCCGTGGGACGCGCTGCTGGGCATCGTGCGCGTGCCGGGCTGGGGCTGGAGCGAGCGCCTGTCGCTGCTGCGAGCGGCGCTCGGCTGGCGACTCGCCGGCTTTCGCTGCGATCCCGCGTGGACGGTCGCACAGCTCACGCGCGGTCTCGCGCCGCGCGTGCGCGCAGAACTGGTCGAGCCGCTTTGCGTGGCCGCGCTGAACACGCCGGCCGATCGCGCGAGCGCCGCCGTGTTCCTGCGCGTGCTGCGCGACGCCTTGTTCGGAGCCGGCTACCGCGGCTGGGGCGCGTCCAACCTGCTCCTGCCGCGGCAGGACCTCGGACGCGTCTTGCCCGAAGCCGCCGTAGCCTGGCTCGCGGAACACGGGACGGAACTGCGCATCGGCCAGCGCGTGGGCCAGTTGCAGCGCGCGGACGCAGGCTGGTCGGTCGACGGAGAGCCGTTCGCGCAGGTCGTGCTCGCGACACCGGCGCCCGAAGCGGCGCGCCTGGTCGAAGAGGCCGTCCCGGCGGCGAGCGACTGGGCTTCGACTGCGCGCGCCCTCGCCTTCGAGGCGATCACCACCGTGTACACCCTGGGCGGCCCGCGCCTGCCGCTGCCGATGCTCGCGCTGCGCAGCGGCCCCGGCGCGCCCGCGCAGTTCGTCTTCGACCGCGGCCAGCTTGGCGGACCGCCCGGGCTGCTCGCGTTCGTCGCCAGTGCCAGTGCGCGCGAGAAGTCGGTGCTGGAAGCCGAGGTGCTGCAGCAGGCGGCCGCCCTGGGCTGGCGGGTGCAGCCGCTGCAGACGGTGGTGGAGAAGCGCGCCACCTTCGCCTGTGTTCCTGGGCTGCGCCGTCCGCAGGCGCGCATTGCTGCGGGACTCTGGGCCTGCGGTGACTACATCGAGGGCCCGTATCCGGCGACGCTGGAGGGCGCGGTGCGCTCCGGATTCGCCGTCGCGCGCGGGCTGCCCGCCAGCGACTGAGCCCGCCGGGTCGCCCCAAGGGCGAATACCGCAGTGCGCAGCACGAAGGTACTCCAGTGAACGTCAGGACTGGCGGAACAGGTCGGCCAGTTCGCCCAGGTGCGTGAGCGTCACGTGCGGCTCCTGCTCGTGCGGCCACGGCGCGTCCGAGCGGTTCAACCAGGCCGCCTGCATGCCGGCATTCAGTGCACCGAGCGCGTCGAGCGTTACGTCGTCGCCGACGTGCAGGATGAACTCCGGCAACGTGTCGACGGCACCGGCCGCCGCATGGAAGATGCGCGGATCGGGCTTGCCCACGCCGAAGTCGCGGGCGCACACGGCGGCCCGGAAGAAACGCCCGAGGCCCACGCGCTGCACGTCCGCATTGCCGTTCGACAGCGCCACCAGGGGAAAACGCGCCGCCAGGATCTCGAGGGCCGGCAAGGCGTCCTCGAACAGCGTGACCCGCTGGCGTTCGGCGAAGAACACCTCGAAGGCCGGCTCCGCGAGCAGCGGATCGTCGCCTGCGCGATGCAGCGCGAGGCGAATGGATTCGCGCCGCAACGCGCTCATGTCGTGCTTCAGGTCCGGGCGCGAACTGCTCATCTCGGCGCGGATCTCCCGCAGCGCCGCCGGATTGGCAAACAAGGCCGACGTCATCGGCGCATGCTCCGCCAGCCAGTCGAGCAGCGCCTTCTCCGCGCGCTCGATGGTGGGCCAGATCGGCCACAGCGTGTCGTCCAGGTCCAGGGTGATGGCCTTGATTTTCTCCAGGTCAAGCATGGCGGCGAGAATAGCTCAATGCCGACCGCTTCCCGCCCAACTGTTGCTCCGGCCCACACCCACGGCCAGGCGCCGTTCACCGCCGTCCTCCTGTGCAACCTGGGCACGCCCGAAGCGCCGACGGCCGCCGCCGTGCGTCCGTATCTCGCGGAGTTCCTGGCCGACCCGCGCGTGGTGGAGATTCCACGCGTGCTGTGGCTGCCGATCCTGTACGGCCTGATCCTGCCCTTGCGCTCGGCGAAGTCCGCGGCCAAGTACGCCACGATCTGGATGCCCGAAGGCTCGCCGTTGAAGGTGTGGACCGAACGCCAGGCCAAGCGCCTGCAAGGCTGGCTGGGCGAACAGGGCCATCGCGTGCGCGTTGCGTATGCCATGCGTTATGGCCAGCCGTCGATTGCCACCCAGCTGGACGCGCTGGCCGACGCGGGCGCCAACCGCATCCTCGTGCTCACGGCTTACCCGCAGTATTCCGGCACGACGGTAGCGAGCGTGATCGACGCCGTCTCCCAGTGGACGCGGACGCGCCGGCACGTGCCGGAGCTTCGCTTCGTGAACCGCTACCACGACGACCGCGGCTACATCCAGGCGCTGGCCCACGGCGTCCAGCGTCACTGGCGCGAACACGGCCGGCCCGACCATCTGGTCATGAGCTTCCATGGCGTGCCCGAGCGCACGCTGCATCTCGGCGATCCCTATCACTGCGAGTGCCGCAAGACGGCGCGCCTGCTCGCGGAGACGGTCGGCCTCGAGCCTGGCGGCTACACGGTCAGCTTCCAGTCCCGGTTCGGCAAGGCGAAGTGGCTGGAGCCGGCGACCGAGCCGACGCTGAAGGCGCTGGCACGCGACGGCAAGCGACGCGTGGACGTGCTCTGCCCCGGCTTCACGAGCGACTGCCTCGAGACGCTGGAGGAGATCGCGATCGAGGGGCGGCAGGCCTTCCTCGCCGCCGGCGGGCAGGAATTCCACTACATCCCCTGCCTCAACGACCAGACCGAGTGGATCCACGCGCTGGGCGCGATCGCGCTGAACCACCTCGCGGGCTGGCCGACACAGTCCGGGCCGGACGCGCGCGAGCTCGCGACTCAGAAGGAACGCGCCGTCGCTCTCGGCGCTGCTCGCTAGTCCCGCTTCAGGCTGCGCCAGGCGCCGGTGCGCGCCGGTCCTGCTGGTCGATGAAGGCGCGCACGATGTCCAACTGCTCCGGGACATTCAGCGCCGGCGCGTGCCCGCAGCCCGGCACCTCCACCACGCGCGTGAGGCCCAGCCGCCCCGGACCGCGCCTCATCATCTCCGCCGCGGCGTCGGGCAGCACCAGGTCCGAGTCGGCGCCCCGCAGCAGCAGCACGGGAATGCGCAGGCGATCGTAGTGCGCCCACAGCTCGTAGTCGTCCGGGTGGTCGATGAACTGCCGCACCATCGCCGGGTCGTAGTGCGGCGTCACGCGGCCATCCGGCAGCCGGCGCGTCGAGGTTTCCGCGAGGCGGCGCCATTGCGCGTCCGACAGCCAGCCGTAGGGCTTGTACACCTGGCGGAAGAACGCTTCGAGCTCGGACACGGTGGCAAACGTCGGCGGGTTGCCTGCGTAGTTGCGGATCCGGGCTATGGCCGCGGGCGCGAGGCGCGGGGCGTTGTCGTTCAGCACCAGGCTCACGATGCGCTGCTGCATCGCCGGCTCGACGAGGCCCGATGCACAGACGGTCCCGATCGCGCCGCCCATGGACGTGCCCACCCAGTGCGCGCGTGCCACGCCCAACCGGTCGAACAGTTCGGCGGCGATCTTCGCGTAGAACGCCAGCTGGTATTCGTGCCCCGGGTCGGGACTCCACTGGCTGTAGCCGCGGCCGATCGTGTCGGGACAAATGACGCGATAGCGATCGGACAAGGACTCCGCGAGTTCGTCCATGTCGCGGCCGGTGCGCGCGAGGCCATGCCAGGCGATCACCGTCGGCTCGTTGTCACCGCCCCACTCCGTGTAGTGGATCTCGCGGCCGGCACAGCTCACGTAATTGGAAGTGCATCCCATCGCCGTCCCCTCAGGTCGTTTGCGCTGGCCTGGCGGCGCGCGGACGCGCCGAGCGCGGCAGCTGCAGCTCGCGCAGCCGGCCCACCACGCCGCTCGGGAAGTAGTACACCGACAGCACGAACAGCACCCCCAGCCACAACAGCCAGCGGTCGGGAGACAGCAGGGCCGCCAGCCAGGGCAGTCCCGCGACGGCGTCGCTCGCCAGCCGCAGCAGGTCCTGCAGGTAGCTTTGCGCGACGACGAAAAGGGCCGAGCCGATTGCCGCTCCGTAGATGGTGCCCATCCCGCCGATCACGACGATCAGCAGCACGTCGAGCATGACTTCGAAGGACAAGGTGGTGTCCGGCCCGTTGTAGCGAAGCCAGATCGCGAGCATCGCGCCCGCGAGCGTGGCGAACAGCGCCGAGAGCACGCTGGACACGGTGCGGTACACCACGACGCGGTAGCCGATCGCCTCGGCGCGGAACTCGTTCTCGCGGATCGCCTGCAGCACCCGCCCGAACGGCGAGTTCACCACGCGCAGCATCGCCAGGAACAGCACGATGCACAGCACGAACAGCAGGTAGTAGCAGAGCAGCCGGCCGTCCAGCGAGACGCCGAACAGCGGCGTCTCCGAGAACTGGTAGCTGGGAGACAGCAGCTCCGGCATCTTGAAGGTGAGGCCGTCCTCGCCGCCCGTGATGTCGGACAGCTGCGAGGCGAGCGTCTGGAACGCCGCCGCGAAGGCCAGCGTGATCATCGAGAAGAAGATGGCGCGCACGCGCAGCGAGAACAGCCCGATGGCGAGCGCCAGCACGAAGGACAGTGCCAGCGCCGCGACAGTGCCGAGAGCCAGCGCAGACCAGCCGGGGCCCATGCGCGTCGAAGCGATGGCGACGCCGTACGCGCCGATGCCGAAGAACATCGTGTGCGCGAAGCTCACGATGCCGGTGTAGCCCAGCAGCAGGTCGAAGCTGGCCACCAGCACGAAGAACACGAGGATCTTGGCCGCGACGTTGAGCGCCTTCACGCCCGGGATGAGGAACGGCGTCAGGGCGAGCGCCACGAACAGCAGGACGAGGATGACCGCGAGCACGCGGCTGCGCGGATAGTCGTTGGAAAGGAGCCGGCTCAGCATGGCGCCACCTTCACTTCGCGAGCGCGTAGACGCCTTGCGGCCGCCACAGCAGGATGGCCATCATCAGCAGGATGTTCGAGAACAGCGCCGCCTTCGGCACGAGAAAGCCGGTGTAGTTGGCCATCAGGCCGACCAGCAGCGCACCGACCAGCGCGCCGGTCGTGGAGCCCAGGCCGCCGATGATCAGCACCATGAAGATCAGCACGTTCACCTGCGCCCCCATCTGCGGCACGACGTTCTGCTGGTACAACCCCCACATCACGCCGCCCAGGCCCGCGAGCGCGCTGCCCACCACGAACACGCCGACGAACAGCACGCGGATGCGGTAGCCGAGCGACTCCACCATCTCGCGGTCCTGCACGCCGGCGCGGATCAGCAAGCCGATCTTGGTGCGCGCGAGCGTCCACAGCAGCACGCCGAACACGATCGCGCCCACCACCACGGCGATGAGCCGGTACTTCTCCACCGCGGCATCGCCGAAATAGAGGCTGCCGCGCATGCCCTCGGGCAGCGGCAGCGGGATCTGCTGCGGGCCCCAGATCACCTTGATCAGCTCCTCGCCGATGATCATCCCGCCCATGGTGATCAGGATCTGCTTGAGGTGGTTGCCGTACACCGGCCGCACGATGAAGCGCTCGAAGGCGAGCCCGACGGCGGCGGCGACCAGCATCGCAACCACCATGGCGGGCAGCACCGCCAGCAGGTTGCGCCACAGGCTGGCGGACCCGGTGTAGTCGCCCATCGCGCCGAGCACGCTGGTGGCGACGAAGGCGCCCAGCGCGATGAACACGCCGTGGCCGAAATTGAGGACGTCCATCAGCCCGAACACCAGCGTCAGGCCCGAGGCGATGATGAAGATGATCATGCCCATCGCGAGTCCCGCGACCGTGAGCGTGACCCAGGTCGAGGGCGAGCCCACGAAGGGCAGCACGAGCAGTGCCAGCACCGGCACGAGGGCCAGCGGCTTCCAGTCCAGATCCTTGAGGTTCATACGACCCCCTCGCTTGTGATCGCTGCGCGAACGGCGCCGCTCATAGCGCCAACCCGAGCAGCGACTGCTGCAGTTCCTCGTCGTCCGCCAGGGCCTTCATGGACCCGGCGTGCACGACCACCCCGTTGTCCATCACGGCCACCGTATCGCCCAGGCGCTTGGCGAAGTTGATGTTCTGTTCGACCAGCAGGATGGTGACCCCCTGGGACTTCAGCTGGGCGAAGGCATCGATCATGTTGTTGATGATGGCGGGCGCCAGCCCCTTGCTCGGCTCGTCGATGATCAGCAGTTCGCGCGGCTCCACGATGGCACGCGACACGGCGAGCATCTGCTTCTGGCCGCCCGAGAGCTTGCCGGCCGGGTGGTTCCAGAACTTCTCCACGGCGGGGAAGAGCGAGAAGATCCACTGCAGCCGCGCGCTGTCGATCTGCGCCACGTTCCTCGCGCCGCGGGCGGCGAGCACCATGTTCTCCTTGACCGTGAGGTCGGCGAAGATGCCCATGTTCTCCGGCACGTAGGCCACGCCCAGGCCGGCGATCTGCGGCGTCGCCAGTTGCGTGATGTCCTGGCCACCGAACGTCACCCGCCCTTGCGATGCACGCCACAGGCCCATGATGGTCCGCAGCGTCGTGGTCTTGCCGGCGCCATTGCGTCCGAGCAGCATGGTGAGCTGCCCGCGCGGCACGACCAGGTCCACGCCATGCAGGATGTGGTACGCGGCAATGTGCGTGTGCACGCCGGACAGCTCGAGCAGGTTCTCGCTCATGGCTGTTCCTCCTTCCCCCTCCGGGGGAAGGTCGGAATGGGGGCGCTTGCAGCGGGGAACGCCCCCACCCCTGCCCTCCCCCAGAGGGGGAGGGAGTGATTCGAGTTGCTCATGCCGCCTCCTTGGTCACGCCCAGGTAAGCCTCTTGAACGATCGGCGACGCGATCACTTCCGCCGGCTTGCCATCGGCCACCAGCGTCCCGTTGTGCAGCACGATGATGCGGTCCGCGAGTTCGCGCACCACGTCCATCTTGTGCTCCACCAGCAGGATGGTCTTGCTCTTGTCCGCCTTCAGGCGCCGGATTAGGTCCAGGATGACGGGGGCTTCCGCGTGGTTCATGCCCGCCGTGGGCTCGTCGAACATGTAGACCTGCGGCTCCAGCGCCATCAGCAGCGCGACCTCCAGCTTGCGCTGGTCGCCGTGCGGCAGGCTCGCCACCAGTTCGTCCTCCCGGTCCTTCAGCGCGATGGAGCGCAGCAGTTCGTCGGCGCGCTCGACCAGGTCGGCGTGGTCGCTCCACACGCTCCACAGGTTCATGCCGTGCCGGTGCGTGCCCTCGCGGGTGGCCTGCACGGCAAGCCGCACGTTCTCCAGCACCGTGAGCCGCGGAAAGAGGTTGGTGAGCTGGAAGGCGCGGCCCAGCCCGGCGCGCGTGCGCGCGGATGCGGACGTGCCGGTGAGATCGCGGCCGCCCAGCGTCACGCGTCCCGCCGTCGCCTTCAGCTGCCCCGAGATCAGGTTGAAGTAGGTCGTCTTGCCGGCCCCGTTGGGACCGACGATGGCGGTCAGCGTCCCCGGCTCGAACGAGCAGGTGACGCCATTGACGGCGACGTGGCCGCCGAAGCGGACCGTCAGGTCGTGGGTGGCGAGTTGGGTCATGGCGCTGCTCGGACGAGGACAGCCGGGAAATGCGGGAGCGGACTACCGGACGCAGAAGTCGCAAAAGAGCGAAAACACGCAAAAGAAGCCGAAGAAATCCTGGAGGATCCCTTTTGCGTCTTCTGCGTATCCTTTGCGACCTCTGCGTCCGGTGTTGGGCGTTGGATGTCGGGCCTTTGGCCGCGCAACTCAGCGTTTGTTGCGGATCGGGACCTGCATCTCTTCCGGCTTGATCTCGTGCACGAGCTCCGGCACGCCCCACGCGAAGGCCGGGTCCACCTTGATCTTGAAGTGGTACATGCTCTGCATGGCCTGGTGGTCTTCCTTGCGGAAGGTCATCTTGCCCTTGGGCGTGTCGAAGGACATGCCCTCCATCGCCGGGATCAGCTTCGCCGCGCTCGCGTCGCCATTGGTCTTCTTGAGCGCCGTCACCAGCGCCATGGCGGCGGAGAAGCCGCCTGCGGTGAAGAAGTCCGGCGGGGTCTTGAACTCCTTGTAGTGCATGGAGACGAGTGCCTCGTTGGCCGGATTCTTCGGGATGCCGAAGTAGTAGTAGGTCGCGCCTTCCATTCCCGGGAAGCGCTTGTACGCGGTCATGGCCGGCAGGATGTTGCCGCCCGTGGCCACTTCGATGCCATAGCGCTTCTGCAGGTCGGCGTCGGCCAGCGCGTTGAAGGGCGGCGTGCCGCCGGCCCAGACCACCTCGATGATCTTGCGGCCCGGCTTGTCCTTCAGCGCGGCGATCAGCCGCTGGATGCCCGCCGTGAAGTCCGTCGTGGTCATTGGCAGGTATTCCTCGTGCACGATCTTGGCGTGGTGCAGCGCGTCCTTGAACGCCTTCACGCCGTCGCGGCCGAACGCGTAGTCCTGCGCCAGCATGCCGACGGACACGTTGTCCTTGTCCACGGCCACGGCGTTGGAGATCGCGTCCTGCGAGCTGTTGCGGCCCGTGCGGAAGATGTACTTGTTCCACTTGTCGCCCGTGATCGAGTCGGCGACGGCAGGCTCCACCAGCAGGATCTTCTTGTACTCCTCGGCGACCGGCAGCATCGCGAGCGCGACGCCGGAGGACGTCGGGCCGACCGCGATATCGGCCTTGTCGTCCGAGTACGCGGCGGCCAGCAGTGACTTGCCGAGGTCCGGCTTGCCCTGGTCGTCCTTCTCGATCAGCACGATCTTCTTGCCCGCGACCATCATGGTCCCGCCCGTGGCGTACTCGAGGCCCATCTGCAGCCCGGTCTGCGTCTGCTTGCCGTAGGCCTCCAGCGGGCCCGTGCGGCTGTAGATGTGCGCGACGCGGATTTCCTTGGACTGCGACCAGGCCAGCGGCGTGGCCAGGGCGGAAGCGGCGAGCGCGGCGACCGCGACCCAGTGTCTTCTTTGCATGGATGTCTCCTGTTGGATCAGATGGCGAACCGGTCCTCTTATGCAGCGGCCGTGCCAGTGCGCAAGTGCTTGTCGCGAAAGGACTTCGCCGCGCTGGCGCGACCGCAGTGTACGCAGACCAGACAGGAATTTGCCTGCTTTTCGGACATTTGTCCGGATTTCAGGCAACCAGCTCCAGCCGTTCGTACAGCTTCGCGCGCGAGATGCCCAGGAGCCTGGCCGCCGCCAGCTTGTTGCCGCCCGTGGCCGCCAGCGCCGCCTGGATCGCCTGGCGTTCGACCTCCGCCACCTGCTCGGCGAGGGGCCGCAAGGCGTTCGGGTTGGGCGCCGCGGCCGCGCGCTGCGGCGGTGGCGCGGGCGGCAGGCGTTCGATCCCGGCATCGCGCAGCACGTCCACCAGCACGCGCTCGTCGATCTGCTGCGAGTCGCTGCGCATCGCGGCCTGCTCCAGCACGTTGCGCAGTTCGCGCGTGTTGCCGCGCCATCGTTGCGAGGAGAGCAAGGCGATCGCCGCGGGGTCCAGCTCGAACGGAGCCGTGCCGTTGCGCATCGCGATGTCCTCGATCAGCACCTCGGCGAGCGCGCCGATGTCGGGACCGCGCTCGCGCAGCGGCGGCACCTTGATCGGCAGGACGTTGAGCCGGTAGTAGAGGTCCTCGCGGAACTTGCCTTCGCGCACCAGCGCCGCCAGGTCGCGCGACGTGGCGGCGATCACGCGCGCATCGAACGGCACCACCTTGTTCGAGCCCAGCGGTTCGATCTCGCGCTCCTGCAACGCGCGCAGCAGCTTGGGCTGCAGCGCCAGCGGCATGTCGCCGATCTCATCGAGGAACAGCGTGCCGCCGTCGGCCAGCTTGAACTTGCCGTCGCGCCCGCGCTTGTCTGCGCCGGTGAAGGCGCCCGGCGCGACTCCGAAGAACTCCGCTTCCAGCAGCGTGTCGGGAATCGCAGCGATGTTGACGCTCACGAAGCTGCCGCGCGATCGCGCCGAGGCGGCGTGGATGGCGTGCGCCAGCAGTTCCTTGCCGGTGCCGGTCTCGCCCAGCAGGAGCACCGGGCTCGACGATTGCGCCGCCTTGCGCGCCTGCCGCTTCACCTCCACGGCCGCCGGGCTGCTGCCCACGAAGCTCGCCAAGGTGTACTTGCTGCGGCGTTGCGTGGCGAGTTCGCGCCGTGCATCGTCCAGGTCGCGCTGCAGCTTGGCGAACTTGTGGATCAGCGGCTGCAGGTTGGTCTCGGGATGGTCGAACAGCACGATGCCCAGCGCACCGATCACCTGGCCCTGCTCGTCGCGCAGCGGGATGCGGCTCACGCCGAAGGTGCCGGCCTTGTTCGACAGCAGGTCGAGCAAGATCGGCTTGCCGCTCTCCAGCACACGGTGCATCTGCGTGTTCTGCACGACTTCGGAGACCGGATGGCCGACGAAATCCTCCACCCGCGCATAGCCGAGGGCGGGCAGGAAGCGCTTGTACTGCTCGTTCACCCACACGACCCGGGCGTCGCGGTCCACCAGCAGCATGCCTTCGCTGGCGTTGGCAAACAGGTCGAACATGGAGCGTGCGGCGAGCTCCAGGATGCGCTGCCCGTCCAGCGGCAGCGTTGCGTCTGAACTCATGGGAGGGATGGTAGCGCCCGCTGGAGGCGCTGCCCATGCGGGAAGCCGTGGGGTGCACCGGACGGCCCGGCGCCGGCTTCAGGCCATGCCCGCCTTGAGCATGGTGGCACGCAGCACCTCGAACTCCTCCACGACGAAGGCATCGAAGGCCGGCCCGGCCAGCACCGCGGGTGTCCAGTCGTAGCGCGCCAGCGCCTCGCGCCAGGTGCGCGTCGCGAGCGCGGCGAGGACCATGTCGGTGACGGCCTTGCGCTGTGCCGCCGTGATGCCGGGCGCGCCGTACACGCCACGCCAGTTGCCGAGTTCGACGCCTATGCCCTGCTCCTTCAGCGTGGGGACGTCCACTCCGGGCAGGCGCTGCGGCGACGTCACCGCGATCGGCTTCATCCGGCCGGAGCGGATGAATTCGGCGAACTCGCTGTAGCCGCTGCCGCCAACGGTGACGTAGCCGCCCAGCACCGCCGCGGCCGCCTCGCCGCCGCCGCGGAACGCCACGTAGTTGATCCGGGACGGATCGACGCCGACCGCGCGGGCGATCATGGCCGCGGCGACGTGCTCGGTCGAGCCGCGCGAGCCGCCGCCCCACTTCACGCTGCCGGGGTCCTTGCGCAACTGCGCGATCACGTCCGCCAGGCTCCGGAACGGCGAGTTCGCCGGCAGCACGTAGACGTTGTATTCGCTCGTGAGCCGGGCGATCGGCGTCGCCTGCGACAGGCTCACCGGCGGTTTGCCGCTGAGGATGCCGCCCAGCATCACTGCGCCCATCACCATCAGGGCGTTCGCATCGCCCTGGCTGCTGTTCACGAAGTGCGCCAGACCCAGCGCGCCGGCGGCGCCGCCGCGGTTGTCGTAGCTCAC
This sequence comes from Ramlibacter ginsenosidimutans, assembly GCF_016654015.1. GTDB lineage: Bacteria > Pseudomonadota > Gammaproteobacteria > Burkholderiales > Burkholderiaceae_C > Ramlibacter > Ramlibacter ginsenosidimutans. The sequence goes on from NZ_JAEPWM010000010.1 coordinate 61,667, forward strand.
GCTGTCGGCCCGCCCGGCCTCGACGAGCGCCTGCCCGAGCGCACGTCCGGTCGCGTCCCAGCCGCCGCCGTAGTTGGCGGGAATGGTGATCCTGAGGCGCGGCGCCGCGCGCGCCGGCAACGGCAAGGCGCCGGCCACGGCGAGCGCGGCGACGCCCTTGAGGAATCCGTCTCGACGCATTCTTCCGGCTCCGGTGTGCAGCGGCCATGTTGCGGCCGCTGCCTGTCATTGCGCTGTCGGGCGCCTCCGGGAAAGTGCTAGGCTCCCGGCCCGGTTATGGTCGCGGACATGAAGCTGCTGCTGGTGGAGGACGACCCGTCTATGCAGACGGCGCTGAAGCGCACGCTGCAGAACCGCGGCATGGAAGTCGCATTGTGCAGCGACGGCCGCGAGGCGCTCGCGCGCTGGAAGAGCGACCCGCCCGACGTGGTCATGCTCGACCTCACGCTGCCCGGCATGGACGGCCTGCTCGTGCTCGAGGAAGCGCGGCGCAGCGGCCTGCGCACGCCGGTGCTGATCCTCACCGCCAGGGGCACCGTGGGTGACCGCGTCATCGGACTCAACACGGGCGCGGACGACTACCTGGCGAAACCCTTCGATCTCGACGAACTGGAGGCGCGCCTGCGCGCCCTGCACCGGCGCGCGCCGGTCGCGCGCGCGGGCGGCGAGCCGGGCGTCGGCGGCCTGCACTGGGATCGCGCGAGCGGCGCCATCCACTGGCGCGACCAGATCCTGGAACTCGCTCCGCGCGAAGCCGCCTTGCTGCAGGCCCTGCTCGCGCGGCCGGGCCATGCGGTGCCGAAGGAGCGGCTGTTCGAACTCGTGTTTCCCGGCGAGGCGGACGTGCAGTACGAGGCGATCGAGGTGGTCGTGTACCGGCTGCGCAAGAAGCTCGCTGCCACCGGGGTGAAGCTGGTGACCCTGCGCGGGCTCGGCTACCTGCTCAAGGCCGGCGCATGAACCTGCGACCGCGTTCGCTGCGGGCGGTCCTGCTCGCGGGCATCCTGCTGCCGATCGGACTGGTCGTCGCGGTCAACGCCTGGACGCTGTACCGCAAGACGCTGGACGCCGTGAACACGGCGTACGACCGCACGCTGCTCGCATCGGCCAAGTCCATCGGCGAGGAGCTGGACGTGCGAGGCTACGACGAGAACGCAGTGCTGCGTTCGGCCGTGCCCTATTCGGCGCTCGAGGCCTTCGAAGCGGACCTGCAGACGCGCATGTACTACCGGGTCTCCGACCTGCGCGGCCGGCTCGTCTCCGGCTTCGACGACCTGCCCGTGTGGCACGGCAGCATCCCGGCCCAGCCGCCCTATGCGGCGCTGGTCGATTTCTACGACACGCGCTATCGCGACATGCAGGTGCGCGTGGCGGTGCTGCTGCAGCCGGTGGCCAGCGCCACCGGCCGCGGCATGGCGGTGGTGCAGGTGGCGGAAACGCTGGAGCTGCGCCGCAAGCTGACGCGCCGCATCCTCTTCGATTTCCTGTGGCAGCAGGCAGCGCTCGTGGCGCTCATCGGCCTGGTGGTCGTGCTGGTGGTGCAGGCCGCGACCCGTCCGGTGCGCCGGCTGAGCCGCGAACTGCAGGCGCGCCCGGAAGGCGATCTCACGCCGCTGGTGGCGCGCGAGGCACCCAGGGAACTGGTCCCGCTGCTGGACGCAACCAACGAAGTGATGCGCCGGCTGGCGCACCTGCTGGAAAACCAGAAGCGCTTCGTGCGCGACACCTCGCACCAGCTGCGCACGCCGCTGGCGGTGCTGAAGACGCAAGTGCAGTCGGCGCTGCGCGGTGACGTGGAGCCGCGGCAAGCGCTGGCCGAGATCAGCGAGACCGTCGATCGCGCCACCGTGCTCGCCAACCAGATGCTCTCCCTGGCCAAGGTCGAACAGCTGCGCCAGCAGGCGGACACGCAGGTGAACGACCTGGGCCAGGCCGTGCGGGCGATGGCGCTCGAGCTCGCCCCCCTGGTCGCCGACAAGGACATCGACTTCGACATCGAGACCCAGCCGGCGCCGGTGGCCGCGCACGAATGGATGCTGCGCGAACTCGCGCGCAACCTGCTGCACAACGCCATCGGGCACACGCCCGCAGGCGGCGCGCTGTCGGTGCGCGTGCTGGCCGATGCGCGCAGCGCCGCCCTGGTGGTGAGCGACAGCGGCCCGGGCATTTCGGCAGAGCTTGAGGCGCGGCTGTTCCAGCCCTTCTCCGCCGGCGACGTGCGCAGCGGCTCCGGGCTGGGCCTGGCGATCTGCCAGGAGATCGTCCACGCCCTGGGCGGCAGCATCCAGCTCGAAAACCGTGAAAAGGACCGGCGCGTCGCGGGGCTCGACGCCACCGCGCGGCTTCCGCTGGCCCACAATGGATCCTGAATGGAAAGATTGCGTATCGACAAATGGCTGTGGGCCGCGCGGTTCTACAAGACCCGCAGCCTGGCAACGGAGGAGATCGACAAGGGCCGCGTCGCCATCAACGGCCAGGAGGTGAAACCTGCGCGCGAGGTGAAGCTCGGCGACACGGTCTCGCTGCGGCGCGAAGGGCAGACGCGCACCGTCGTGGTCAAGGGCTTGTCGGACGTCCGGGGCCCGGCCCCCGTGGCGCAGCGCCTGTACGAAGAGACGCCCGAAAGCCTGCAGGCGCGCGAACGCGCCGCGGAGCAGCGACGCATCGCGCCGGAGCCGTCGCTGTCCATCGAACACGGCAGGCCCACCAAGCGCGGACGCCGCGAACTGGACGACGCGCAGCGCCAGGGCTGGGGCGACCGCTGGAGCGCTTCGATCGACGACGAAGGTCCGCACAAGCGCTGAGCGCGCCCCACGCAGCGGTCGCGGGGCCGCATGCTCTTCTCGGTGAATCCACTAGGCAGGCCGGTTCGGCAAGGGTGGTCTACTTCTTGCCTTGTCCTGATCGTCACGAGGAGAGACACATGAACGTCAAGAAATGGGCCGTGGCCCTGAGCGCCGTCCTCGCTTTGGCCGGCGCGGCCCACGCGCAGCAGTTCTTCCGCATCGGCACCGGCGGCACCGCCGGCACCTATTACCCCGTCGGCGGCATGATCGCCAATGCGGTGTCGCAGCCGGGCAAGATCATCGCGACCGCGCAGGCCAGCAACGGCTCGCTGGCGAACGTCAACGCGGTGTCCAGCGGGTCGATGGAAGCCGGCTTCTCGCAGTCCGACGTGGCCACCTGGGCCTACACCGGCACGGGCGCCTTCGAAGGCAAGCCCAAGGTCACGGACCTGCGCCTGATCGCGACGCTCTATCCGGAAGACATCCACCTGGTGGTGAAGAAGGGCTCCGGCATCAAGAGCGTGGCGGACCTGCGCGGCAAGCGCGTCGCGCTCGACGAGCCCGGCTCCGGCACGCTGGTCGACGCGCGCATGGTGCTGGCCGCCTGGGGCCTGAAGGAGTCCGACATCAAGCCGGAGTACATCAAGCCGAACCAGGCCGGCGACAAGCTGAAGGACGGCTCGCTGGATGCGTTCTTCTTCGTCGGTGGCGCGCCGGCCGGCGCGATCGCCGAGCTCGCCTCCAGCGGCACCGGCATCGAACTGGTCCCGCTGGGCGGCCCGCAGGCGCAGGCGCTGTTGAAGTCCAGCCCCTGGTTCTCCGTCCACCACATCGACGCGGGCACGTACAAGGACGTGGCCGCGGTCGACACGCTGGCGGTGAGCGCGCAGCTGGTGACCAGCGCCAAGATCCCCACCGAGACGGTCTACGAGATCACCAAGGCGATGTACAGCGAGCCGGCGCAGAAGGCGCTGCAGGCCGGGCATGCGAAGGGCAAGTTCATCACCAAGCAGAATGCGGTGCAAGGCGCCGGCATCCCGTTCCACCCGGGTGCGGAGAAGTTCTACAAGGAAGCGGGCCTGCTGAAGTAAGCCGCCCGCGCACGCAGGCAGGGAGGCGCGGCCTCCCTGTTTTTGTTTGGAGAGTCCATGACCATCGAGACCACGCTCGACGAGCGCAAGCTGCAGGAGCTGGAGCAGAAGTTCGACCCCGAGATGCGCTTCCGGCAGACGGTGGCGCCGGCCACCTGGATCGTCATCGGGCTGCTGATCGCGCTTTCGCTGTTCCACTACTACACCGCAGGCTTCGGCCTGCTGCGCGAGACCACGCACCGCGGCGTGCACCTGGCCTTCGTGCTGGGACTGATCTTCCTCGTGTTTCCGCACAGCAAGCGTGCGTATGACGCGCACATGGTGTCCACGTGGCACCGGCCGGGCGGCGTGCCGCTGGCGGACTGGCTTCTGGCCATCGGCTGCGCCGTGAGCGTGCTGTACATCCCCTACGTCTTCGACGACCTCGCGTTCCGGGTCGGCAATCCGAGCACGACCGACGTCGTGATGGGCTCCATCCTGTTCATCACGCTGCTCGAGGCGACACGCCGCGCCATGGGCTGGCCCTTGCCCCTGATCGCGATCGGCTTCACCATTTACGCGCTCTTCGGTCCCTGGTTCCCGGGCCTGCTGAAACATGCGGGCGCGAGCTGGGGCCAGATGATCAACCACCAGTACCTCACCAGCCAGGGCATCTACGGCGTGGCGGTAGGCGTGGTGGCGACCTACGTCTTCCACTTCGTGCTGTTCGGCGTCATGGCGACGCGCATCGGCCTGGGGCAGCTGTTCCTGGACATCGCGTCGAGCATCGCGGGCCGCTATGCCGGCGGCCCGGCCAAGGTGAGCGTGTTCGGCTCGGCGATGTTCGGCATGCTGTCCGGATCGTCGGTCGCCAATGCGGTCACGGTCGGATCGCTGACCATTCCCGCGATGATCCGCGTCGGCTACCGCCGCGAGTTCGCCGCCGCCGTCGAAGCCGCATCCTCCACCGGCGGGCAGATCACGCCGCCCGTGCTGGGGGCCGCGGCGTTCCTGATGGTCGAATTCCTGAACGTCCCTTACCAGACCATCATCGCCGCGGCCGTGGTGCCCGCGTTCATGCACTTCTTCGGGGTGTTCATGCAGGTGCACTTCGAGGCGAAGCGCTTCGGCCTGCGCGGGCTCACCGAGGAGGAGATGCCGAAGCTGCGCGCATCGCTCAAGGAGCGGTGGCCCACGCTCATCCCGCTGTTCCTGCTGATCGGCATCCTGGTGTCCGGGCGCACGCCCTACCTGTCCGCCTTCACCGGCATCAGTTCCTGCGCGATCGTCGGCTTGACCACCCGCACCAGCGGCAACCGGCCCGCGAACTGGGCGCTGTTCGCCGTGTTGCACGCGCTCCTGGCGCTGATCGCCTTCGGCGACTTCGGCGGCGCGACGGACCAGGTGAAGCTGGCGCTGTTCGCGACGGGCGTCGTCGTGGCGCTCGCAGGCTGGAAGCTCGCCGGCATCACGGGCCGGATCGGGCACGGCGTGCTGGTCGAGGCGTTCGAGACCGGCGCCAAGTACGCTCTTGCAGTGGGCGCCGCTGCTGCCACGGTCGGCATCGTCATCGGTGTCGTCACGCTCACGGGCGTCGGCTTCAAGATCAGCTACATCATCACGGCCTGGGCGCAGACCATCGCCACCGGCGTCGCCTCCGTGCTCCCGTCGTTCCTGGTGAACCTGCAGTCGCTCACGCTGTTCTCGGCGCTCGCGATGACCGGGGTGGTGTGCATCCTCATGGGCTGCGGGATCCCGACGACCGCCAACTACATCATCATGGTGACGGTGGCGGCGCCCACGCTCGTGCAGATGGGCGTGCAGCCCCTGGTCGCGCACTTCTTCGTCTTCTACTACGGCGTGCTCGCGGACATCACGCCACCCGTTGCCCTCGCCGCCTACGCAGCCGCGGGAATGGCCGGCAGCGATCCCTTCAAGACCGGCAACATGGCGTTCCGCCTCGGTCTGGCCAAGGCACTGGTGCCCTTCGTGTTCGTGTTCTCGCCCTCGTTGCTCATCGTGGCCAAGGGCTTCACCTGGTCGAGCTTCGCCATCACCTTCGTGGGCTGCGTGCTCGGCATCGTGGTGCTCGCGGCCGCACTGAGCCGCTTCCTGCTGGTCGAACTGAAACGCTGGGAACAGCTCCTGTGCCTGGCGGCGGCCGTCCTGCTGATCGCGCCGGGCCTGTGGGTCACGATCGCCGGTGCGCTGATCATCATGCCGGTGCTGGTGCGCCAGGTAGCGATGCACAGGCAACCCGCGCGCGTGGTCGCGGCCGAGCTGGATGTCAGATACCGCTGACCTCCGCTGACGCAGCACACCTGCACGGCAGGCACGAGCTGCGCCCCATACTTCTTTCCGTTGCAGTCACACAGACAAGCGACACAGTCGCACCAGAGCAGTACAGGGAAGAAGAAAAGATGAACGAGACGAAGACGACGGCGATGCTTGACCGGGTGCCCGCCATCCTGGCGGTCACGGCGAATTCCTATGGCCTGGAGTTGCGGGCCGGCGGATCGCGCAGGCCCGGGGCCGCGGGCGAACGCCGCCGCAACGATCGCAGCAAGACGGGCGACAAGCCCTCTGCGCAGAGATAAAAGGACGTGTCAGGGAGTGAAAAGCCGCCTTCGGGCGGCTTTTCTTTTTGGCTCGATGAAACTGGCAGCTAATCGCGGCCGCGGCGCTCGCGCGCGCGCCGGACCTGCCGGCTTTCCGTCGCGCGTTGCACGGCCTCGTCGCGGCTGCGGCGCTTGCCGTCCCGTCGGCGCGCCAACAGGCGCGAAAGGCCGAACGCGAGTGCGGCGAACACCACGACGATCAGGACTGCGGCGAGGTTGTCCGGCATGGCGGGAGGAGCGGCTCGTGAGTCCACGGAGGTGACGAGGCCTCCAATGAAAAGGCCCGCTTCGCAGCGGGCCTCGATGTTGGCGGAGCGGCAGGGATTCGAACCCTGGATGCAGGTTTTTGCCCGCATACTCCCTTAGCAGGGGAGCACCTTCGGCCACTCGGTCACCGCTCCGGAGCCGGGGATCATAACCCAACTCCCCTTCGGCCCGGCTGCGCTCCACCCGATGCGAGCGACCGTGACGCGTCCGGCGTCGGGCCTCGCAGTTGCGAACCTCGCGCCTCGTTCTCACCGCCTGCATCGACGGCCGAACTCGCGTCGATGCGGCGCCCGAGCCCCGGCCCGCAGCGACTCCGATGCGTGGCAGCGACGCTTGGTCCACCACGGTCGCATGCAAATGCCTCGGACCGTCCCGGCAATCGGAGTCGGTCAGCCGCTCGTCTCATCTGGGCTCGACGCGCGTGGGAACCAAAGACATCATTTGTTACATGATGTTAAGGACCCATGCCACAGACCCCAGGCCGCACCCGCGCCCGCCGGTGCGCGGCTTCACGCTGATCGAAGCCATGGTCACCCTGGCGGTCGCGGGGGTCCTGGCGTCGGTTGCGATCCCGAGCTTCGTGAGCCTGGGGCAGCGCTTCCGTCTCAATTCCGTTTCCTCGTCCCTGGGCGCCAGTCTCCAGTGGGCGCGGTCCGAGGCGATCAAGGCCAACGTCGACGTCATCGTGTGCGCCAGCAATGCCGCTGGCACGAACTGCACCACCAGCACCAACTGGGGCGTGAACGGCTGGCTGATCTGCTACGACGCCAATGCGGACGGCTCCTGCGATGCGTCCACCGCGCAGTTGATCAACCCCGTGCAGTTCTATGGCAGCGTCGATCGCTCCACGCAGGTGACCGGGCCGGCGGCTGGCGTGCGCTTCACACCGAGCGGCGAACAGTCGGTCGGGGCGGCCACGGCGACCATCCAGGCCATGGGGACCTGGTCGGGCGCACCGACGCTGACAACCACCGTGGCGCCCTCCGGGGTCGTGAAGGGAAGCAGGCTGTGAAACGCCCGCAACCGCGCCATCGCCTGCGGGCTGCCCGCAGGCAAGCCGGCTTCTCGATGCTGGAGGTGATGGTCGCCCTGCTGCTCGTGGCGATGGCACTGCTCGGACAGGCCCGCCTGCTGGCTGGCAGCGTCCGGCTCGCGAAGGGAGCGGACAACCGGATGCAGGCCGTGCTGCTCTCCGCCGAACTCGGCGAGCGCATGGAGAACAACCGGGACGCCGCCCGCTCGGGTGCGTATGTGCAGGCCGCCGGCTCCACACCCGCCACGATGCAGGTGGACTGCAACAGCTTTCCCTGCACCGCGACCGAACTCGCGAGCTTCGACCTCGCGGTGTGGGAAGCCCGGGCGGCTGCCGTGCTGCCGGGCGCCACGTGGGAACTGGACCAGGACGCGACCGACACCTCGCGCTACACGATCATCCTGACGTGGCAGGAGCGCGTCACCCAGGCCGACCGCATCACCTACGCGACATCCGGCACCACCGAGACGCTCTCCCTGACCACGATCAAGGAGCTCGCCCAATGAGCGCCGGGCTGGTCAGGGGCGGCAGGCGCGCCAGCCGCGGCTTCACGCTGGTGGAGCTGATGGTCGCCTGCCTGATCTCGCTGATGGTTCTGGTGATCCTGAGCCGCACGCTTGCCTCGGGCTCCAGCAGCGAGAGGACCAACTCTGGCGCCGCGGAGATCGCCAGCAACGGCCGCTATGCCCTGGAAGTCCTCAGGCGCAGCCTGATGCACGCTGGCTACCGCGCATTGAGCTGGGCGCCGACCAGCGCGATGACCACCACCGCCCCCGTCGTGACGAACGACTGCTCGGCCGGGTTCGCCATCAACATCGCGCAGCCGGTCTGGGGCAGCAACGACAGCAACCCGTTCCAGGCCACCTGCGTGCCCGCTGCCAATTACGCTGGCGGCGACATCCTGGTGACGCGGTTGGCAGCCGGCGAGCCAGCCACCGCGCTGGATGGCAACACCCTGTACCTCCGCTCCTCCTACGACCGTGCCGAGGTGTTCCAGGGCTCCACGCCGCCGCCCCTGTTCACGGCGACGCCGCGCGAGGATCACGCACTCCAGACCTCGGTCTTCTACATCAGTCCCTATTCGGTATCGACGACCGAGTCCCCCAAGGTGCCCGGCCTGTGGCGGCTCTCCCTCGGCTCCGGACCCACCATGACCTCCGCCCTCGTGGCCAGCAACGTCGAAGCGCTGCAGGTGCAGTACGGACGGACCACGACCGACCTGAAGACGCGCTTCTACAACGCCAACCAGATCAACGCCGCCGTCACTCCCAGCGAGTGGAACGATGTGTCGGCGGTCCGCGTCTGGATCCTCGTGCGCGCCAGCACGCCCGAGGCCGGCTACGTCAACAACTCCAGCTACGTCCTCGGCGACCGGACGATCACCGTCAACGACAGCTACCGGCGCGAAGTCTTCAGCACGCTCGTGCAAGTGAGGAACAAATGAAGCAGCAGCGCGGCTTCTCGCTCGTCGTGACGCTGATCCTGATGGCGCTGGTGATGGTCCTGGGCCTGTCGGCGTACAAGCTGTCCCGGACAAGCCAGACCCTCGCCGGGAACGTGCAGTTCCGAGGCGCCGCCTTCAGCGAGGCGGAGGCCGCCGCCGAACTGGCGGAGAACTGGCTGTCCCAGGGCACGAACTTCCGCAACGCCGGTTTCACGACCTACGCGAGCGGCACCGGGCTCTACCCGCAGGGCTACATGGCGGCGCACGGCATCGATCCGGTGACCATGACCTGGGGATCCACCAATTCGGTTGCTGGCAGCGACGCCAACCAGAGGTACCTGATCGAGCTGCTGGCAGCCAACCGCACGCTGCCGTCCAGTGGCGTGGCCTTGGGCGGGCGCAGGTCGAGCGGCTGCAACCTGGTGAACACGTACCGCGTCGTCGGACGCGGACAGAGCGGACGGGGCGCGAGCGTCCTGGTGCAGACGGTCTACACCGTCCTCAGCTGCTGACAAGGGAGAACGGCATGAACAGGCAATGGTCCTTGCGTATCGGTGCCGCCCTCGCGGCGCTCGCCTGCGCGACGCTCCTCCGGGCGGCGACGTCGTTCACACCGGACTCGCAGCCGATCGGCTACGTCGGCCAGCTGGAGGTCACGAACTACGTCCTCACGAGCGGCACCGAGGTGGTCTTCAAGACCGACTACGACCGCAACACCTGGACCGGCAACGTGCATGCCTATCCGGTGGATGCCAGCGGCGTGGTCGCCTTGCAGGCCGACTGGTGGAACGACGGGGCTGCATCGCACATCGACGCGCAGGACTTCAACACCGGCCGCATCATCGTCACCGACGACGGGAAGGCCAACGCCTCGGGGAAGACGTTCCGCTGGAACAGCCTGTCAGGCGCCCAGCAGGGGCTGCTCGGCACCAGCACCACGGGCCCCCAGGTACTCAATTTCGTGCGGGGCGACCAGAGCCTGGAGAAGGCCAACGGCGGCACCTTCCGGGACCGCAGCTCGGTGCTGGGGGACATCCTGCACACCCGGCCCTACTACCTGCAGGATCCCAATGGGGACGTGCTGTTCGTCGGGGCCAACGACGGCATGCTGCATGCGATCGATGCCCGCACGGCCGCCGGCGGCGGCGAACTGTGGGCCTTCGTTCCGAGCACGCTGCTGTCCAAGCTGCCCAGCCTCACCGTGGACCCCTACGTCCACACGTACTTCGTCGACGGCGGACTGAACGTCGGCACCGTCACCATCTCCGGATCGCAGAAGAACGTGCTGGTCGGCACCCTGGGTGCCGGCGGTCGGGGCGTGTTCGGCATCGACGTCACCAACCCGCACCCTGCCACCGAGACGGCGGCGGCGGCGAACGTGCTGTGGGAGGTCAACAGCGCGACCAGCGCTTCGTACTCCAACCTGGGCTACACGTACAGCACGCCCGTGCTGGCGACCGTCAACACGGGTGCCTCCGCCGTCATCCTCGGCAACGGCTACAACAGCGCAGGGGTTTCGTCGCTGTTCGTCCTGGACTTGAAGGACGGCTCGGTGATCAAGGAGGTCAAGACGTCCGGTGCCGTCGGCGGCGGACTGTCGACGCCCGTTTGCATCGACACCAACAACGACCAGCGCGTCGACACTTGCTACGCGGGCGACATCGACGGGAAACTCTGGAAATTCGATCTCAGCAACACCAGCGCCAACAACTGGACTGCGTCGCTCCTGTACACGACCTCGCCGGCCCAGGCCATCACCTCGGTGCCGGCGGTCGGCATGCACCCGAACGGGGGCTACATGGTGAATTTCGCCACGGGTCGCCTGCTCACGACGGCCGACCAGACCGACACCAGCGTGTTCTACGCCTACGGCATCTGGGACGGCGCGCCGGCAGCCAACACCACGCTGCTGCAACAGACGCTGACGGAGCGCAGCTACGTGAACGGCTCGACGTCCAATCGCGTGCGTGTCGTCACCGCCAATGCGCCCAACTGGTCCAGCGGCGGCAACCGGGGTTGGCAAGTGCCCCTGCCGCTTGCGGGCGAACGCGTCACCGGAGACACGCTGTTCATCGAGAACAACCGGTTCTACTTCGCCACCACCAATCCGACGGTCCTCAACGCGTCCCCGACGCCGGACGGCGCGCTCTGGCTGATGGAGCTCGACTTCCTGAGCGGAAGCACCGCCAACAGCCCCTTCTTCGACCTGAGCGGCGACCTGCAGCTGACCAACGCCGACCGCGTCAGCTACGTGTCCGGCGACACCCTGCCCACCGGGGCGCACGTGGGGGACATCAACACTACCGCCACCGGCGTGCCTGTGGGCAAGTTCATCGACGACGGCGTCGGCTCGCAGCCGCTGCTGGTGCAGCTGGCCACGCTCAACACGACGCTGCTGAATGAGAACCCGGACGTGACGCTCCCTGCGCTGCCGGGAGACCCCGGCGTCGCCGGCGGCCACTTCGACTTCGACATCTACTACGGCGGCGGCGCCGCTTCGAGCAAGCACCACGTCCACCAGTACGACGACATCTACGACGTGACCGGCGTCAACATGCTGAACGCCAGCGATTCGGCGTTCAACCTGTCGAAGGCGATCACCAACACGTCGACGCAGTTCAAGGTGCTGGTGCAGAACCAGTACCTGAATCCCGCCGCGACGCTTTCCATCGGCGGCCAGCCCTACACCAACGTCAAGCTGTACAACGGCCAGGCGAAGGAAACCAGCGCGGCCAACGTGATTGCCAACGCGCCGGTGTACACGCGGTCCTCCCCGGGCTTCACGCTCGCGTTCAACCTGCCGGTGGATGCTTTCACCAACAAGAACTGGTGGGATGCCGCCGGCGGCACGGGCTATGCGGTGGGCGACGTCCGCGCCGGCCTGATCCCGACCGAAACCAAGTGCGTGAACACGATCAGCGGCAGCGGCACCGCGGCCAGCATGTACAACTCGGTGATCCCCCCGGCCAACGGGGTCGACGGCCCGGGTACGAACAGCACGACCAGCGGCGTGCGACACAACGGCGCCCTGGTCATCCAGCTGATCTCCGCCAGCACCGCCGCCAGCGAAATCGAGATGGCGGTGCCGGGCCGCCCCGAGTACGGCTGGCGCGTCACCGCAGCCAACTACGCGACCCGCGTGCTGGCCGAGTACACGACCTTCTGGCACAACCCCAGCAACATCTGCTTCGGTGCTGCCGGCTGGACCAAGACCCCGGCACCGGACAATTCCAACACCAAGCCGAAGTCCATGCCCGCGGCTGCGGCCGGTTCGACCGACCCGAAAGTCGGCAGCTTCAAGGCGACCAGCAGCGTGGTTTCGGTGACCACCACCGTCAACGGCAACGTCACCACCGTTGTGACCACGTTCGCGGACCACACGACGCAGACGATCACGCGCACCAAGAACGCCGACGGCACGCTCACCATCTACACGGTCAACCCGGACGGCACCACCACCACCGACACGGAAGCCGACACCGAGGGCACCGTCAACAAGGGCGCCGACGAAAAACGTACCCAGGCGATCACCGGCCGGATTTCCTGGACCGAGCGCCGCCGCAACTGATGCCGGCACGATGGAGCAGCAAAGCATGAATCCCACGCACCGCCGCCGATCCGCAGCCCGCGGCTTCACCCTCATCGAGGCGATGGTCACGCTGGCCATCCTGGCCATCGTCGCGGCCATCGCGATGCCCTCGTACACGCGGCACGTCGTGCGGGCGAGCCGGCAGGACGCGCAGGCCCAGTTGTCGGAGCTCGCCGCGCTGCAGGAGAAGATCTACCTCAACTCGAGCACGTACACGGCCAGCGTGACGACGGCCTACAACGGCAGGTCGGACGGCGGCCTCGGCGTCACCTCGGGCAAGACGCAGGACGGGATGTACACGCTCAGCATCACCCCGACGACTCCGGGCCAGACCTACACGCTGACCGCCACGCCGGTCGCGGGCAAGCGCCAGGCCAGCGACGGCACGATCTCGCTGTCGTCCACCGGCGTGCGCCTCTGGGGCAGCCAGTCCTGGTAGCGCGGCGCGCAGGCGCCGCTTCGGCCTGGCTTCAGGCCGCCGGCTGGTCCAGGTCGAAAGCGCGGTGCAGCGCGCGCACCGCCAGCTCCATGTACTTCTCGTCGATCACGACGGAGGTCTTGATCTCGCTGGTGGAGATCATCTGGATGTTGATGCCCTCTTCCGAGAGCGCGCGGAACATCTTCGAGGCGATGCCGACGTGGCTGCGCATGCCGATGCCCACGATGGACACCTTGCAGATCTTCGTGTCGCCCTCGATGCGGTCGGTGCCCAGCGAGGCCGCGACCTTGGTCTTCAGCACGTCGACCGTCCGCGCGTAGTCGTTGCGGTGCACGGTGAAGCTGAAGTCGGTCTTGCCCTCGTGCGAGACGTTCTGGATGATCACGTCCACTTCGATGTTCGCATCGGCCACGGCGCCGAGGATCTGGTACGCGATGCCGGGGCGGTCGGGCACGCCCAGGATCGAGATCTTGGCCTCGTCGCGGTTGAACGCAATGCCGGAGACAACGGCTTGTTCCATTTTCTCGTCTTCCTCAAAAGTGATCAGCGTGCCGGAGGCCGCTTCCTCCGCGATGGGAATGTCCCACGGCGTGAAGCTGGAGAGCACGCGCAGCGGCACCTGGTACTTGCCCGCGAATTCGACCGAACGGATCTGCAGGACCTTGGAGCCCATCGAGGCCATTTCCAGCATTTCCTCGAAGCTCACCGTGCTGAGGCGCCGGGCCTCGGGCACCACGCGCGGATCGGTCGTGTAGACGCCGTCCACGTCGGTGTAGATCAGGCACTCGGCCGCTTTCATCGCCGCAGCGACGGCCACGGCGGAGGTGTCGCTGCCGCCGCGGCCCAGCGTCGTGATGTTGCCGGTCTCGTCCACGCCCTGGAAGCCCGTGATCACCACCACCTTGCCGGCCGCGAGGTCCTTGCGCACGCGCTGGTCCTCGATCGAGTCGATGCGCGCCTTGGTGTACGCGCTGTTGGTGTGCACCGGAACCTGCCAGCCCGCGTAGCTCACTGCGGGGACGCCTTCGGCCTGCAGCGCGAGCGCGAGCAAGCCCACGGAGACCTGCTCGCCGGTGGAGGCCAGCATGTCCAGCTCGCGCAGCACGGCGTCGTCGGCCTTGGCGGGCTGCAGCTCCTTGGCGAGGCCCAGCAGGCGGTTGGTTTCGCCGCTCATGGCGCTGGGCACCACGACCATCTGGTGGCCGGCGCGGTGCCACTTGGCGACGCGCTTGGCGACGTTGCGGATGCGCTCGGTCGAGCCCATCGACGTGCCGCCGTACTTGTGAACGATCAATGCCATCGGGACGGGGAGTGAAAGAGGCCGCTGGTGACGGCCGGAGGCGAAAAGGTCCGCGCCAGAGGCGGACCTGCGCACAGAGCCCCGAATTATACCGGGCTCGCTTTTTCTCCTTCCCCCTCTGCGGGAAGGCCGGTATGGCTGCCCGCGCCTTGCACTGTCACGGGGTTGGCGGTGCGGGACCGCCCCCACCCCAGCCCTCCCCCAGAGGCGGAGGGAGTGACTCCCCTAGAGCGAAGCCTCGGGCAAGTACTGCAGCCGCTCGCCCTGCCGCTCCACGAAGCCCTCGCCCACCTTGATGCGGATCTTGTGTCCGCGCGTCCTGCAGTCGGCCACCTGGTCGAGCAGTTCCTCGAGCTGCGCGGCGCTGGCGCTCGCCGCGTGCGCACTGCGCAGCCAGTGCCGCAAGACGTTCGCCTGCCGCGCGCGCGGCAACTGCTGCAAGGCGGTGATCGCCGGGGCGCCGCCCATGCGCGCAAGGTCTTCCACCGCGACCGACTCGAGCAGCTCCTGCGCCTGCGCGGCATGGCGCGCGGAACGCGCGAAGGTCTCGCGGTAGGACGGAAAGGCTTCCTGCAACGCCGGCACGAGCAGGTGCCGGATGCGGTTGCGCGTGAACGAGGTGTCGGCGTTGCTCGGGTCTTCCACCACCGGGATGCCCTGCTCCGCGACCCAGTCGCGGATGGCCTGCGCTCCGAGCGCCAGCAGGGGCCGCACGAACACCATGCCTTCGCGCTGGAACACGGGCGGCATCGCGGCGAGTCCCGGCAGGCCGGCGCCGCGGCTCAAGGCCAGCAGCAAGGTCTCGACCTGATCGTCGGCATGTTGTCCGAGCAGGACCGCCTGCAGGCCGGCGTCGCGCCCCGCGCGCGCGAGCGCCTGGTAGCGTGCGTTGCGCGCGGCGTCCTCCGGGCTTTCGCCGGGCGCGTTGCGCGCGGCCACGCGGCGCACCTGCAAGGGCACGTGGAACTGCGCGCACACCTGCTCGCAGTGCTGCTCGAACGCATCGGCCGCATCCTGCAATCCGTGGTGGACGTGGATCGCCTGCACCTGCCCGGGCCAGCGTTGCGCGGCCGCCAGCAGCAGCACGGTGGAGTCGGCGCCGCCGCTGTACGCGACGGCGAGCGGCAGGGGCAACTGCAAGCCGGCCAGCGCAGCGGCCGCCGGATTGCCGGACGCGTCAGGCAGTCTCGGCCTTGGTGTCGGAGAAGCGGCCATAGCCTTGCAGCCGCTCGTAGCGCCGCTCCAGCAACTCGCGCGTCTTGAGGTCGCCGACCTGGCGCCACGCGTCGTTGAGGGCGCGCTTCAGGAAGGCCGCCATCTGCTTGTGGTCCCGGTGCGCGCCGCCCACGGGCTCGTTCACGATCTTGTCGACCAGGCCCAGGGCCTTCAGGCGGTGCGCCGTGATGCCCATGGCGTCCGCGGCGTCCTGTGCCTTCTCGGAGGTCTTCCAGAGGATGGAGGCGCAGCCCTCGGGCGAGATCACCGAGTAGATCGAGTACTGCAGCATCAGCACCTGGTCGCCCACCGAGATGGCGAGGGCACCGCCCGAACCGCCCTCGCCGATGATCGTGGTGATGATGGGCACCTCGAGCTGCGCCATCTCGTAGATGTTGCGGCCGATCGCCTCGGACTGGCCGCGTTCCTCGGCGTCGATGCCGGGATAGGCGCCGGGCGTGTCGACGAAGGTGAACACCGGCAGCTTGAACTTCTCCGCGGTCTTCATCAGTCGCAAGGCCTTGCGGTAGCCCTCGGGCCGGCTCATGCCGAAGTTGCGCAGGCCGCGCTCCTTGGTGTCGCGGCCCTTCTGGTGGCCCAGCACCATGCAGGCGTTGCCGTTGAAGCGCGCCATCCCGCCGACGATGGACAGGTCATCGGCGAAGTGGCGGTCGCCGTGCATTTCGACGAAATCCGTGAAGATTTCGTTGATGTAGTCCATGGTGTACGGCCGCTCCGGGTGCCGTGCGATCTTGGTGATCTGCCACGGCGTGAGCTGGCTGTAGATGTCCTTGGTGAGCTGCTGGCTCTTCTTTCCCAGCTGCTCGATCTCCTCCGAGATGTCGACAGCCGACTCGGTCTGCACGTAGCGCAGTTCCTCGATCTTGGTCTCCAGCTCCGCGATGGGCTGCTCGAAGTCCAGGAAAGTTCGTTTCGCCAAGCCTCACTCCTTTGTTTGCCGCCCGCTTTCGTGGCCCGTCAGTAGGTGACGGGCAGCGGGTCGAGCGATCTCCAAATATACCAAGTCGCCACCGAGCAGAACGGTTGCCAGGCGGCGGCCACTTCCCGGGCGTCGCTGCGCGAGACGGGATCGCCCGAGAAATAGTTCTTGCTGATCCCGGTGATCAGGCCGACGTCGTCCAGGGGCAGCACGTTCGGGCGCATCAGGTGGAAGATGAGGAACATCTCCGCGGTCCAGCGGCCGATGCCGCGGATGCCCACGAGCTCGCCGATGATGTCCTCGTCCTCCATGGCGCGCCAGGAGTCCACGCGGATGGCGCCGGAATCGAAGTGCAGCGCGAGGTCCACCAGGTATTCGATCTTGCGCGCCGACAGCCCCGCCTGGCGCATGTCGTCGACCTTCAGCTTCAGCACGTTCGCCGGCGTCATGCGCTTGGGCAGCGCCGCGAAGCGCTCCCACACGCTCTGCGCGGCCTTCACCGAGATCTGCTGGCCGACGATGCTGCGCGCGAGCGTGGTGAACGCATCGCCGCGCGACTGTAGCGAGGCGTTGCCGAACTGCGGGATCAGGCGCTTCATCACACGGTCGCGCCGCGTGAGGTACTTGCGGGCCTCGTCCCAGTACTCCGGGGTGACCTCTTCCACCAGGTCGCTCACGAACGAACCTCCCCCAGGCTTGTCCGCTGCGCGGCCTTCGCCTCCCCCCTCCGCAAGCGGAGGGGGCGAGCGCCTTCGGGCGGCCGGGCGGCGCTCACTGCGCCGCTTCCCACGTGGTGCCGGCCGCCGAGTCCTTCAGCACGATGCCCTGCGCCAGCAGTTCCTGCCGGATGCGGTCGGCCTCGGCGAAGTCCTTCGCCTTCTTGGCGGCCGCGCGGGCGGCGATGCGCTCCTGGATCGTGGCCTCGTCCAGGCTGGCGCCCGCGCGCAGGAACGCCTTAGGCTCCCCCTGCAGGATGCCCAGGGTGGCGCCCAGCGCCTTCAGCAGGCCGGCGCGCTCGGGCGAGCGCGTGCGGTTAGCCTCCGCCGCCAGCTCGAACAGCACCGCGACCGCGTCCGGCGTGCCGAAGTCGTTGTCCATCGCCGCCTTGAAGCGCGCCGCGTACGGCTCGTCCCAGTCGACCGTCACGCCGGCCGGCGGCACGGCGTCGAGCGCGGTGTACAGGCGCTTGAGCGCGGCGCGCGCATCCTCGAGGTGGACGTCGCTGTAGTTGATCGGGCTGCGGTAGTGCGAGCGCACGATGAAGAAGCGCAGCGTCTGCGGATCGAACTTGCGCAGCACGTCGCGCACGGTGAAGAAGTTGCCCAGCGACTTCGACATCTTCTCGTTGTCGATGTTGACGAAGCCGTTGTGCATCCAGACGTTCGCCAGCGGCACGCCGTTGGCGCCCTCGCTCTGCGCGATCTCGTTCTCGTGGTGCGGGAACTGCAGGTCGGCGCCGCCGCCGTGGATGTCGAAGGTGTTGCCCAGGAGGGCGCAGGACATCGCGGAGCACTCGATGTGCCAGCCGGGCCGGCCGCGGCCATAGCCGCTGTCCCACTGCGCATCGGCGGGCTCGTCCGGCTTGGCGGCCTTCCACAGCGCGAAGTCGAGCGGGTCTTCCTTGCCTTCGGCGACGGCGACGCGTTCGCCCGCGTGCAGTTCGTCCAGCGTCTTGCCGGACAGCTTGCCGTAGCCCGGGAAGCGGCGCACGGCGTAGTTCACGTCGCCGTTCGCCTGGTAGGCAAGCCCTTTGGACTCGAGCTTGCGCACGATGTCCAGCATCTGCGGCACGTACTCGGTGGCACGCGGTTCATGCGTGGGGCGCCCGATGTCCAGCGCGTCGAAGTCCCGGTACATCTCGGCGATCATGCGGTCGGTGAGGGACCGGACAGTCTCCCCGTTTTCCACCGCCCTGCGAATGATCTTGTCGTCGATGTCCGTGATGTTTCGCACGAACGTCACGCGGCACCCGCTCGCCTCCAGCCAGCGCCGCACGACGTCGAAGGCGACATAGGCGCGCGCATGGCCGACGTGGCACAGGTCGTAGACGGTGATGCCGCAGACGTACATGCGGACGTGGCCCGCCTCGATCGGGGAAAACTCCTCCAGAGCACGCGTGAGCGTGTTGTAGATGCGCAGGCTCATTGGAATCTCGTGGCACCGAGGATGCCGGGTGCCGCGCGCAGGGTGTTGTTCTGAGGGGAGATGCCGAGCCGCGGCGCGGCCCCACGGCTACAATCGGCCCGCAGTATATAGCCCCCTGTAGTCACATTGTTGCCCGCGTAGGAAGAAGAGGTCCATGGAGCTTTCGCGCATCCGGATTCCCAAATCCCTGGGACTCGCCGTCCTCAGCCTCGCCCTGCTGGCCGCCGGAGCGGCCCACGCCGACGAGTACGGCGACGTCAACCAGCTGATGCGCTCCGGCAAGCTGCCCGAGGCGCTGAACAAGGCGGACCAGTACCTCGCCGGCAAGCCCAAGGACCCGCAGATGCGCTTCATCAAGGGCGTGGTGCTCACCGAGGCGGGGCGCACCGCCGAGGCCATCGCCACCTTCCAGAAGCTGACCGAGGACTACCCGGAGCTGCCGGAGCCGTACAACAACCTCGCCGTGCTGTACGCCGGCCAGGGGCAGTTCGACAAGGCGCGCGCCGCCCTCGAAATGGCGATCCGCACGAACCCGAGCTACGCCACCGCGCACGAGAACCTCGGCGATGTCTACGCGAAGCTCGCGAGCCAGGCGTACACACGCGCCCTGCAGCTCGATGCGAACAACACGCAGGTGCAGCCGAAGCTGGCCTTGATCCGCGAGCTGTTCTCCGTCGGCACCCGCACCTCCGCGGCCGCGCCGGCGGCGCGTGCGACCACCGTCGCTGCGGCACCCGCCGCTGCCCCCGCCGGCAAGCCGGCGCCAGCGCCCGCTGCGGCCCCGGCGCCGCGCGCTGCTCCTGCCGCTGCGCCGGTCGCTGCAGCGCATCCGGCACCTGCGCCCACTCCCGCCGTCGCCGCAGCCGCTGCGTCCGGTCCCACTTCGGCACCCGCCGCCACGGCGGCAGCGCCTGCGGCCGGCACGCGCGAGGTCGAGGCCGCGGTCCATGCCTGGGCGAACGCGTGGTCCTCCAAGGACATGAACGCCTACCTCGCCTCGTACGGCAAGGAGTTCGACCCGCCCGGCAAACAGTCCCGTGCGGCGTGGGAGGCCGAGCGCCGCTCCCGCATCCTGGGCAAGAAGCAGATTTCGGTGCAGCTCAGCGACCTGAAGGTGGCCGTGACCGGCAACAAGGCGGTCGCGCATTTCCACCAGAACTACAGCGCGGACGGGCTGAAGATCTCCAGCCACAAGACGCTGGACCTCGTGAGGAACGGCGAGCACTGGACCATCGTCCGGGAGAGCTCCGGCGCCTGAGGCGCCGAGGCGGCGACGATGGCGGCGCAGGTTGTGCAGTTGAACCTCCCCCCTGGGTCTCTCCGGCAGCGCCGCGCGCTTGCCGCGCTCTGGATCGCAGCCTCGCTGCTGCCCTCCGCCTTCGCTTTCGCCTCTCCACCCGCGCGGCACGCCGCTGCGGTGGCTCATCGGCCCGCACCCAAGGTGGCGCTCCCCCGCGACGGGCAGGCCGAAGCCCGCCTCATCGAGATCTACAAGCTCATTGGCAAGGCCGACACGCGCGCGGCGCTGCTCAAGGCCGAGGCCCTGGTGAAGGACCATCCCAACTTCGGGCTCGCGCAGCTCGTCTACGGCGACCTGCTGACGTCGCAGGCGCGTCCGGTGCGCGCCTTCGGCGACGTGCCCGAAGGCGAGGCGAAGAGCGCAGCGCAGGCGCTGGCTGAACTGCGCGAGGAGTCGCAGCTGCGCATGCGCGCCTTGCGCGAGCGGCCCCCTGCCGGGGCGATCCCGGCGCAGTTCCTGCAGCTGTCCGCGCAGAACAAGCACGCCATCGCGATCGACACGTCGCGCGCGCGCCTGTACCTGTTCGAGAACGGGCCCGAGGGCCTGAAGCTGGTTGCCGACTACTACATCTCCGTGGGCAAGTCCGGTATCGAGAAGTCCGCCGAAGGCGACATGCGCACGCCGCTCGGCGTCTACTTCGTCACCAGCAATCTGGACCCGAAGTCGCTGAAGGACTTCTACGGCGCGGGCGCGCTGCCGATCAACTACCCGAATCCGTACGACGCCCGCCGCGGCAAGACCGGCCGGGGCATCTGGCTGCACGGCACGCCGCCCGCCCAGTTCTCGCGCGCCCCGAAGGCCACCGACGGCTGCGTGGTGCTCGCCAACCCCGACCTCGAGCGCATCATCCGGACCGTCGAGATTCGCACGACGCCCGTGGTCATCGCGCCCGCCCTGCGCTGGGTGCCGCCCGCGAGCGTGCAGGCCGAGAACCGCCACTTCAACGACGTGCTGCAGGCCTGGCGCAATGCCAAGGCCAGCGGCGACGTCAACCGCCTGCTCGCGTTCTACACGCCCGACTTCAACGTCAACGGCAAGTCGCTCTCCGACTGGACCGGCGTGATGAAGGTCGAGCTCGGCAAGATGCGCGGGCGCGAGATCGAAATGAAGGACCTGTCTCTGCTGCGCTGGACCGACAACGCGGACACCATGGTGGTAACCTTCGGCGAGGTGCCCGCGGGCTCCCGCACGGGGCCGGTCAAGAGGCAGTACTGGGTCCGCCAGGGACCGCAGTGGAAGATCTTCTTCGAAGGAGTGATTGGTTGATGCCCGTGTTCACGCGCCGCATGGCGGCCGCTGTCCTGGCCGCCGGCTGCTTCGCCGTCCACGTCTGGGCGGCCGATGCGACCAAGGTGAAGTTCGCGACCACCGCCGGCGATTTCGTCGTCGAGGTCTATCCGGACAAGGCACCGAAGACGGTGGCGAATTTCCTGGAGTACGTGCGCGACAGGCACTACGACGGCACCATCTTCCACCGCGTCATCAACGGCTTCATGATCCAGGGCGGCGGCTTCGACCGCCACATGGTCGAGAAGAAGACCCGCCCGCCGGTGGTCCACGAAGGCCGCGATGCCTATGCCAAGGGACTGCGAAACGAGGTCGGGACGATCGCCATGGCCCGCACCAGCGACCCGAACTCGGCGACCTCGCAGTTCTTCATCAATGTCGCCGACAACACGCGCACGCTCGATCCCCCCGGACCCAACGCGCCCGGCTACACGGTCTTCGGCCGCGTGGTGAGCGGAATGGACGTGGTCAACAAGATCAAGGGCGTGCAGACCGGAAGCTCCGGCATGTACAGCGACGTGCCGCTCACCCCCGTGGTGATCGAGTCGGCGACGATCGTCAAATAGAAAGGTTTTTCATGAATCCCAAGGTCGAACTGCACATTGCGGGCGGTGGCGTCATCACGCTGGAACTCGACGAGCAGAAGGCACCGAAGACGGTCGCCAACTTCCTCGCCTACGTGAAGAAGGGCCACTACGACGGCACCATCTTCCACCGCGTCATCGATGGCTTCATGGTCCAGGGCGGCGGCTTCGCGCCCGGCATGAGCCAGAAGCCCACCGACGCTCCGATCGAGAACGAGGCCAACAACGGCCTGAAGAACGAGAAGTACAGCGTCGCGATGGCGCGCACCTCGGCGCCCCACTCCGCCTCGGCGCAGTTCTTCATCAACGTCGCCGACAACGAATTCCTGAACCACAAGTCGCCCACGCCGCAGGGCTGGGGCTACGCCGTGTTCGGCAAGGTGGTCGGCGGCAAGGACGTCGTCGACCGCATCAAGGCCGTGGAGACGGGCAACCGCGGCGGCCACGGCGACGTGCCCAAGACGGACGTCGTCATCGAAAAGGCGGTCGTGGTCTGAACACGGGGGCTGCCGCTGCCAGCGCGCCGGCGGCGCAGGAATGGCGCGCCCCGGCCGGCTGGCGCAGCGTCGAGTGCATCTCCGACCTGCACCTGCAGGCTTCCGACCCGGCCACGTTCGCGGCCTGGCAGCGCTACATGGCGGCTCTGCGCGCGGATGCGCTGTTCATCCTCGGCGACCTGTTCGAAGCCTGGGTCGGCGATGACGCCGCCGAGGTCGAAGGCTTCGAGCAGCAATGCGCGAACATCCTGCGCGCGACCGCGCGCAGGATGCCGGTGTTCTTCCTCGCCGGCAACCGCGACTTCCTGGTGGGAGCGCAGTTCGCGCAAGCCACCGGGGTGCAGTTGCTGCAGGACCCCACGGTGCTCGTGTTCGGGCCGCGCCGCTGGCTCCTGTCGCACGGCGACGCGCTGTGCATTGCCGACACCGAGTACCTCGCGTTCCGCGAGCAGGTCCGCAATCCGGCGTGGCAGCACGCCTTCCTCGCGCAGCCGCTCGCGGCGCGCCAGCAGGTCGCGCGCGGCATGCGCGCCGAAAGCGAGCAGCTGAAGCGCTCGGGGCGAGAGTATCCCGACGTGGACACCGCCGCCGCACTGCAGTGGCTCTCCGCCGCCAACGCCGACGTGCTGGTGCACGGCCACACGCACCGGCCCGCCGAACACGCGCTGGATGCGACCCGCCGGCGCATCGTGCTGAGCGACTGGGACGCCGCGGGCGTGCCGCCCCGGCTGCAGGCGTTGCGCCTGCACGCGGACGGCCACAGCGAGCGCGTCCCCCTGGCGTGATGTGGGGCTGGCTGCGCCGGCGCCCGCGCGCGCCGGACCTGCCCGACGCGCTGTGGCAGGCCACGCTGGCCCGTTATCCCTTCCTCGCCGAGCGCGAGCCGCAGGAGCTAGTGCGGCTGCGCGACATGTCGGCGCAATTCCTCGCGCGCAAGGAGTTTCATGGCGCCGGTGGACTGGTGATCACCGACGAGATGGCGCTGGCGATCGCCGCCCAGGCCGTGCTTCCCGTGCTGCACCTCGGACTTTCCTGGTACGACGACTTCGTCGGCATCGTGGTGCATCCCGATGAAGTGGTGGCGCGCCGCACGACGGTCGACGACACCGGCATCGTGCACGACTGGGACGAAGTCCTCGCCGGCGAGACCATGGAGGGCGGGCCGGTGATGCTGAACTGGCACGACGTGGCGCACGCGGGCAGCACCGCCGAAACCGGGTTCAACGTCGTCATCCACGAGTTCGTGCACAAGATCGACCTGCGCGACGGCGCTGCCAACGGCTGCCCGCCCCTGCCGTCGCGCGCCGCGCGCCTGCACTGGCTGGCGGTGCTCGAAGCCAGCTACGCCAGGTTCTGCGAACAGGTGAAGGTCGCCGAGCGCTTCGGCGGCGCGACTCCCTGGCTGGACGACTATGGCGCCACGGCGCTCGACGAGTTCTTCGCCGTAGCGTGCGAAGCCTACTTCGTGAACCGGTCGCGATTCACCAAGGACTTCCCGGAGCTCACGACCCTGTTCGACGGCTTCTTCCGCCCACGGCGTTGACACCGGGCGCGCGGTGATGCGCGCCCCCGGCGAACGCATTCGCGACTCAGCGCCGCAACAGGTTCTTCAGCGCGTTCTGCAGCCGGCGCGCCGCTGCGGCGTCGTACGCCGTCGCCAGCACCTTCGCGACGTCGGTCCCCCAGGTTTCCTGCGGGCCCGGCTCGTGCCGCTTCGTCAGCAGCAGCAGTTGCATCTGGCGGCGCGCCGCGATCTGCTCCGCCGGCGTGGGTACGTCGGCGGCGATCTCCAGCCGCAGCAGCAGGTCGGAGGCGTCGCCCGCGCCGGGCTTGGCCAGCGCCTGCACCCACGCCTGGCGCACCTGCGGCGTCACCACGCGTCCGAGCTCCTGGTGGCTCGGCACCTGCTCGCCCGAACGCTGCTCCCACGCGGTCATCAGCTGGGTCAACGCTTCCCCGTGCGCCTGGGCCGCGAGCTTGCGCAGCGCGGCCTGCGCGTGTTCCAGCGCATCGCGCTGGGCGCGGAATGCGGTGTCGCCCAGGCGGGGACCGCGGTCTTCCCGCTCGCCGCCGCGGAAGCCGCCGCCACGGTCGTCGCGGTCGCTCCGGAAGCCAGCGCCGCGACGGTCGTCCCGGCCGCCGGGCCCCGGACGGCGCGCATCGAACTTGCCGCGGCCGGCCGCAGCCGTCTCGGGCCGGCGCGCACCGGGACGGTCGTCGCCACGCATCGCGATCACCGGCTTCGCAGGCTTGGCCGGCGCAGCGGGTGCGGCGGCCGCCTCGCCTTCGGCGGGCTCGGCGGTTGCCTCGGCGGCCACGGCATCGCCTGAAGGCGCGGGCGCCGGCGCCGCAGCGGCGGCCGCATCGGCGTCATCGCGCGCCTTGAGCGCCTGTTCGAGCGCCGCCATCGCGGCACGGATCTTCTGCGCGTCGCCGCTGGCGGTCGCTTCCTCGACGGCGCGCGATGCGTCCAGCACGGCGCGATCGCGTCCGCTCATGGCCGCCGCGGCCTTCTCGCGTTCCTGGGTCTTGCGGTTGAACGCGTCATCGATCGGCTTGCGGAACGCGTCCCAGAGCTTCTGCTCCTGCTTGCGATCGAGCGGCACGGTCTGCGCCTCGGCCTGCCAGCGCTGCTGCAGCGACTTCACGGCGTCGATGCGCAGCATGGGAGCATCGCCGAGGACCTTCGCCTCCTCGATCATCGCGTTGCGCCGTTCGATACTGGACTTCTGCGCCGCTTCCAGGGGCGCCGCGGCGTGGCCGATCGCCTCCTTCCACTGCGGCTGCAGTTCCGCGAAAGCCTTCTCGCTGAGGTGCCCCGCCTCGCGCCAGCGGTCGGAGAACTGGTGCAGCGCGCGGTTGAAGGACTTCCAGTCGCCCTGGGGCGCATCGGCGTGGGCGGCAGCCCAGGCCTTCACTTCCTCGATCAGCGCCAGGCGCGCGGCGCGGTGTTCGGCGGCTTCGGTCTTGACCTTGTCCAGCCATTCCTGCACCACCTTGTAGGCTTCGTTGCAAGCTTCGTCGAAGCGCTTCCAGAGCGCGTGGTTGGGCGGGCCGCCCTGGTCCACCTGCTTCCACTGCTCGCGCAAGGCGCGCAGCGTCTCCTGCATCTTGCGGCCGCCATAGCGCGGCTTGCGCGCGACCGGTGCGGCCGGCGCCGCGGCGGGGGACACGGCCTGCGCTTCGGCCTGCGCGGCCTCTGCGGTGTTCTCGGTGGCGGCTGCGGGCGGCGTCGCCGGCGCGACGGGCTCGAACAAGGCCTCGGCCTTCGCGACGAGTTCCTGCCGCAGCTGGTCGGCGCGCCAGCGCTGCCAGCCTTCCAGCTCGGTGGCCGTGCCGAGCGCCGCATGCGCCTGCGCTTCCAGCTTGTCGTCCAGCAGCTTGCCGTGTTCCTTCAGCGCGTTGCGCAAGGCGTTCGCTGCGCCGGCGCTGGCCTTGCCATGGCCTTGCGCGACTTCCTGTTCGACCTTGGCCAGCGCTTCCGCCACGACCTGGTTGGCCCTGGCCCGCACTTCCGGATCCACCTTGGGCCGCGCAGGCTTGGTAGGGGCGGCCTCGGCCGGCAGGCCGCGCGCCTGGCGCAGCTCGTCGGCCCACACCGGCACCGGCGGCAGGGGCGCCTCTGTATTGGTAGCGGCGGCGCTCGCCTGGGCGAGCGCGCTCTGGAAGGCGTCCCACACCACCTGCAACTGGTTGCGCGAAGCTTCCAGCAGCGGCGGGAAGCGGGGCTCGACGCTCGGCCAGTTGGAATCCTCGAGCAGCGCCTGCGCCTGCGCCTGCCACTGCGGGACGTCGGCGCGCAAGCTCTCGGCGGCAGCCTCGGCGTCCTTCCAGGACTTGGTGGAGAGCACCTCGATCCGCTGTGCGAGCAGCACGGCGGCTTCGCGCTGGACCTGGACGCGGTTCTGCAGGTCCTCGATGCCCTTCACCCGGTCGGCCAGTTGCGTCTTCACGCCGGCGAGCGGTTCGCGACTGAGGGGGGCGCCGGCCTTGGCCGCGTCGCGCTGCCAGGCCATCGCGTCGGCGATGTTCAGGCGCGGCTGCGACAGCAGCGTGCGTCCCTTCTCGGCCCATTCCGCGGCGATCGCTTCCTGGCCCTTGGCGCGCTTGATCTCGTCGAGCTTCTCGCGCAGCGGGCGGGCAGCGCCCTTGTCGCGGGCGCTCAGCTCGCGGAACACCTCCTGCATCTGCTCGGCGCTCGGTTCGGCGGCCAGCCAGTCGCGCACTCGCGCGGCGCGCTCGCCCGAGGTCGGCGCGGAAAAGGCACCCCCGGTCAGCGCGTCCAGCGCCTGGGTGTCGTGGGTCTTCAAGGTGCTCACTGCAAGTCTTCGGTGGGGAAAGGAAAGCCCCCGGGGCGGGGGGCGAGGCGCCTATTCTCGCCGCGAAACGAAGGCATGGTGCAAGCAGTGCGGCGCCGCGCACAAAGAGAAAGCCCGGCCAGGAGCCTGAAGCTGCCTGCCGGGCTTGGCGGCGCGCCCGATGTCGCTGCCGCTGGGTTCGCGACACGGACCGGATGGCCGCATCGCGCCGGAAGCAAAGATTGCTTCCAAGTGGGGCCGGGGCTGCCACAGAGCGTGGCCCTACCGGCTGACACCTGATCGCTCAGGCCTTGCCAAGTTAGGCCAGCACCGCCGCGTTTTCCAATACGGTTTTTCAATGGCGTTCCCGAGCTCCATTGGGGCGGCTCCTGGGCATGACGAAGAACATGACAGAAGGCAGGCACCGGCGCCATGCACCGACAAGCGGTTGCCGGGCTGAACGGCCGACCGGCCCGCTAGCAAAGTCATAGTGCCGGGACCCTTGTCGGTCGGTCCCCGACACGGCACGTCGGCCGCAGCCTACGGACCCCGGAGGTGCCTCAGCGGTAAAGTGAGGCCCTTGTTCCAACCCATTCGCATAAGGAATGAGCTAAACATCCTTGACCTGGCATTAGGCGGCTTCCTAGAATCCGCCGGTTCCTGGACCCCTAAGCGGCCGGAACGACCAGAAACCCGCTGCCGAACCCGGCGAGTCGGACCGTGACAGGCTCTCCATGCGAGAGCCTCCGAGCCGACAGCGTACCAATCCAAACGAGGAGCCGACGGTGAGTTCGCCCCTGGCGAACGAAACCACGCGGCACCCCGCGTAGAAAGGAAGTGCTATGACAGCGCTAGGAAAACTGGCCCGAGGCGTGCAGACGTTCTTCTGCGACATCGCCCAAGGCTTCTTCGAGATCACCCACAACGGCTTCGCCGTGGTGGGACTGGCCGTGGTGTTCTCCTGCCTCACCCTCGTCGCCCGGCCCGACCTGCGCCAGGCCGGCGAGTCCCAGCTGGTCGCGTGGCTGCACCAGCGGCAGGCGCAGCAACTGGGCGTGGTGCCCGAGCTCGATGCGATCGACCGGGCCACCGCGCTGAACCCCAAGGACCTGCCCAAGCAGCAGGCTGCCGTCGCGTACTGGCTCAGCAAGAAGTACCGCGTAGCGCCGGAGCCCCTGAGCGCCCTGGTAGCGGAAGCCTATGAGACCGGCAGTCGCGTCAAGATCGACCCCTTGCTGCTGCTGGCAGTGATGGCGGTGGAGTCCAGCTTCAATCCCTTTGCGCAGAGCCCGGTGGGCGCGCAGGGCCTCATGCAGGTCATGACCGGCGTGCACAGCGACAAGTACGAGAACTTCGGCGGCAAGCTCGCCGCCTTCGACCCGGTCACGAACCTGCGGGTCGGGGCCAAGGTGCTGCAGGAATGCATACAGCGCGCCGGCTCCACGCAGGCCGGACTGAAGTTCTACGTCGGTGCCGCCCTGCTGTCCGAAGACGGCGGATACGCCGAGAAGGTGATGGCCGAGCACGCGCGCCTGCAGGCCGTCGCCGCCGGCAAGGCGGTGCCGCTGGCGCCGCCGCAACCGCTGCGCACCGCGACCCCGGTGGATGCCATGCGTCCCGGCAAGCCGGACGAGACGACTCCCGCGGTCTGAGCCGGCCCTGCGTTAAACTTCCTACCGTACGCGACTGGCGATAGGCGTGCGGCCCGGGCGGCCGGCGCTGACGTGGAGATCACAACCACTGGGGAGCGTACCGCGGATATACCCACCGGCGGCCAGCGGCCGCTGCGATGCGACGCTCGCGCCGGATCGCGACGGCGGCCGTACTCGCGTCCCGCCGTTCGCCTGGGCAGCCCTCGTCAGCCGACAGGGAACCTTAGGACTGCCATGTACGACCGCAACATCCTCATCCAACAGACCGACCCCGAAATCTGGTCCGCCATCCAGGCCGAGAACCGCCGCCAGGAAGAGCACATCGAACTGATCGCAAGCGAGAACTACGCCTCGCCCGCGGTGATGGCGGCGCAGGGTACGCAACTCACGAACAAGTACGCCGAGGGTTACCCCGGCAAGCGCTACTACGGCGGTTGCGAGTACGTGGACATCGTCGAGCAGCTCGCGATCGACCGCATCAAGCAGCTGTTCGGAGCCGCGGCGGCCAACGTGCAGCCGCATTCGGGCGCGCAGGCCAACGAGGCGGTGTTCCTCGCCTTCCTGAAGCCGGGCGACACCATCATGGGCATGAGCCTGGCCGAGGGCGGCCACCTCACGCACGGCATGGCGCTGAACATGTCGGGCAAGTGGTTCAACGTCGTGAGCTACGGCCTGAACAAGGACGAAGCGATCGACTACGAGGCAATGGAACGCAAGGCGCGCGAGCACAAGCCGAAGCTGATCATCGCGGGCGCCTCCGCCTATTCGCTGCACATCGACTTCGCCCGCTTCGCGCGGGTCGCCAAGGAAGTCGGCGCGATCCTCATGGTCGACATGGCGCACTACGCCGGCCTGATCGCGGCCGGCGTCTATCCCAACCCCGTGCCGCACGCCGACGTCGTGACCTCCACCACGCACAAGAGCCTGCGCGGCCCGCGCGGCGGCTTCATCCTGATGAAGCCCGAGCACGAGAAGGCGATCAACAGCGCCATCTTCCCCGGCCTGCAAGGCGGCCCGCTGATGCACGTGATCGCGGCGAAGGCCGTCGCCTTCAAGGAAGCGCTGGCGCCCGAGTTCAAGGCCTACCAGCAGCAGGTGGTGAAGAACGCGCAGATGGTGGCCGAGACGCTCACGCAGCGCGGCCTGCGCATCGTCAGCGGCGGCACCCAGAGCCACGTGATGCTGGTGGACCTGCGTCCCAAGGGCATCACCGGCAAGGAAGCCGAAGCCGTGCTGGGCGACGCGCACATGACCATCAACAAGAACGCGATTCCCAACGACCCCGAGAAGCCGATGGTCACCAGCGGCGTGCGCGTCGGCACGCCGGCCATGACCACGCGCGGCTTCAGGGAAGAAGAGGCGCGCCTGACCGCCAACCTCGTGGCGGACGTGCTGGACAACCCGCGCGACCCGGCCAACATCGCGAAGGTGCGCGAGCAGGTCAACGCCCTGACGCGCCGCTTCCCGGTCTACAAATAGGCCCGCCGCGATGAAATGCCCGTTCTGCGGCCATGCCGACACCCAGGTGGTGGAGACGCGGATGGCCGAGGACGGCGATTTCATCCGTCGCCGGCGCCAGTGCGCCCATTGCGAGAAGCGGTTCACGACGTACGAGCGCCCCGACGTCACGTTTCCGGCCGTCGTCAAGAAGGACGGCCGGCGCATCGAGTACGAGCGCGCGAAGCTGCTCGGCTCGCTGAACCTGGCGCTGCGCAAGCGCCCGGTCAGCACGGAGCAGATCGACAGTGCCGTCGAGCGCATCGAGGAAAAGCTGCTGAACCTGGGCGTGCGCGAGATCCCGAGTTCGCGCATCGGCGAGCTCGTGATGCGCGAGCTCAAGAAGCTGGACAAGGTCGCCTACGTCCGCTTCGCCAGCGTGTACCGCAGCTTCGAGGACGTCGACGAATTCAAGACGGTGGTCGACGAGATCCGGCGCTAGGAGCCTGCGCGGCGCAGCCTCCTAGGCGCAGGTGGCGGCGGTCGCCCGCTGCATGCGCGGCCGCCCCATCGCATTGATCACCACCTCTCGCGACGGCGTCGGCGCGCCGGAGAAGCGACACACGACCACCGTGCCCGCCTGGAAAGCGCCGGTGCGCGACTTGGTGCCGCCCATAGGCGTGTACGAGATGTAGTCGGCCACGCTCTGGTTGCCGCGCACGCGGAGTCCGGGGCGGAGCGCCTCGCGGCGGCGGACGACCTCCTCGCCCGGGTCCGCCTTGCCGTTGTTGTTGATGTCGTGAAAGACCACCCAACCCTGCTCCCAGCCGCCCTGGTCGTTGCAGGTCGCGCCGTCGCCTGACTTGCACAGGGCCACCCGGCCGTTGCGCTTGATCGCTTCGACGCGTGCGAATTGCAGGTCCGAATAGAACTCCTGCGACGCGGCCGCCAGGTCGACCGCCTGCATCCAGTCCTGCGCGGCGGGGAGCGCGAACTGCAGGCTTCCGGCCAGGATGGCCAGCGTGACCACCGATTCGACGAGCGAGACACCGTGCTGTTTCATGCTCCGCACGGTAGGCGGGTGCGGCGCGGGTTCACAGCAAGCAATGCGTGTCGCCGGAGTGATCCAGCACCAACGCGCCTGTGCGAGTCAGTGCGGCGCCGCGGACGCCCCTTCGGCTGCCGCGCCGGCGCCGGGCCGCAGGCACTCGGTCGGCGCGGTGTCGAGCGCCCCGGCATCGTCGAAACACAGGCGCGCCTGCAACAGCGAGGGCACGGGCTTGCCGTCCTGGAGTGCCGGCGTGAACCGCACACTGGCCAGTGCCTGTTCGAGCAGGCCGGCGACTTCGTCGCTGATCTCGTTGCGCTTCACGAAGGCCTTCTCGACGCTTCCGTCTGCCGCGATCCACACGCTGGACTGGAGGCGTCGACCCGCGACCTTGCGCCCCACGTCCCCGAGTTCGGGACGGGACAGCGGCGTCGGGGGCGCGTCCATCGTTTGGACGGCGGAGAAGGCACGCTCCCGCTGTGACAGCTTCAGCGCCGCCGCTGTGCGCTCCCACACACGGGCGACTTGCGCCGTGGGCGGTGCTGCAGCCGCCGCCAGCCGGGTGGCGCCGCTGACTGCCGCCGGTGCTTCGGTCGCAGCGCGCCCGGCCAGTTGCCTGGCGCTGGGCGTCACCGTCGGTTGGCGTTGCATCGTCGGCGCCGCCGCCGGGCGTGCCCGCTGCGCGTCTGGTGCGGGCGATGGCGGCGCAAAGACGGCCGCCGTGAGAGTGACGGTGAGCACCGGCGCGTGCGCACCGCCTTCGTGCTTCGCCGAGCCCGCGCAGAGGAGGAGGACATGGGCGAGCAGCGAGATCGCGAAGGCGGGCAGCAGCGATCGCACGGGGCCGGGCGGCCACTGCGCCGGCGTGTCGCTCGAACCGCCGCAACTACCGAGACGAGCTGTGTGTGCCACCCCTGAATCCCCTGCGCGCGCTCCGTCCGTCCGTCAGGCACCCCGACCCTCTGATCGAATGCGTTTGGAAACGTTTTGGATTACAACATATGCTCCGCGCAAATCGGCATCGAACAGCAACATGCGTCGCGGTACCGGGAGGAGCATGAAGACCAGGTCGGCGGGGTTCACCCTCATCGAAATCATGATCGCCATCGCGGTCGTGGCGATCCTTGCCGCGGTGGGACTGCCCTCGTACCGCAACTACACCCTGCGCGGAAAGATCCCGGAGGCGACGGGCAACCTGGCGGCCATGCGGGTGAAGCTGGAGCAGTTCTACCAGGACAACCGGACCTACGCGCCGGCCACCGCCGGTTGCGTCACGGACTCGACGACCAGCAAGTACTTCGACTTCACGACCTGCAGCGGCGGAGCGGAAACGCGCACCGCCACCGGGTACACGCTGTTCGCGATCGGCAAGGCTTCGATGGCGGGGTTCAGCTACTCGGTGGACCAGACCAATGCCAAGTCGTCGACCGTCACCGGCGTGTCCGGCTGGACGGGCAACGGCAGCTGCTGGGTGACTCGCACCGGAGGCGAGTGTTGAGCGGGCGGCCGCGCCAGCACGGCATGAGCATCGTCGAAGTGACGATCGCCATCTCGCTGGCGGCGGTGCTGATGGCGGTCGCTGCGCCCTCGCTGGTCACGGGGAACCAGAATCGCCAGGTCCGCAACGCCGCCGGTGCGCTGCAGAACGGCCTGACCATGGCGCGCACCGAAGCATTGCGCCGCAACCGCAACGTGAAGTTCAGCCTCGTGTCGCCGCAGGGCAGTTGGTCGGTCGGGTGCGAGACGCCGGATGCGACCGTCGTCAACGGCGAGGTGAGTTGCCCGGACGTGATCCGCACCCGCAACTCCGGCGACGGCTCCGGCCTGGCGCGCATCGACCTGGTCGAAGTCGTCTCCACCGGCGCGTCGGCAGGCAGCACTGCATTCAGCGCCAGCGGCAACCTGACCTTCACGCCCATGGGCCGCGTGAGCACCTCCGGGATCGCGCCCACCCTGGGCAACGGCAACACCGCGGTGTACGCGGTGAGCCGGCCTGGCGGCACCTGCGCCAGCGCCGGCGGCGAGATCCGCTGCCTGGAGATCCACGTCACCGCCGCCGGACAGATCCGCACGTGCGATCCCGCCGTCACGCACGCCAGCGATCCCCGCGCCTGCTAGGAGCATCGCCATGGCCGCCGCCGGAAGCTTCCACCCGAGTGCCGCGGCGCCGCGCCGGCAGCGCGGCATGATGCTCATCGAAGCGCTCATCGCGCTGCTGATCTTCTCGATCGGCATCCTCGGCATCATCGGCCTGCAGGCATCGGCAGTGCAGCAGTCCACCGACGCGAGGAACCGGGCCGAGGCGGCGTACCTGGCCGACCAGCTGATGGGACGGATGTGGGTCGACAACCGCAATGTTGCCAACCTGCAGGCCAAGTACCAGAGCTGCGGCAGTTCCTGCATCGGTTACTGGGCGTGGTACGGGACCGTGAAGGCGACCCTGCCCGGCGTCGCGGACAACGTCGCGGACACCCAGCCCCAGGTTTCCGTCGACGGCGCGGGCATCGTGACCATCTCGCTGTTCTGGCGCGCTACCAGCGATAGCGCGACCACGCCACCGCACCGCTACGACATCCAGGCGCAGATCGCCCAATGAGCACGCCCGCCCTGCCCTCGCCGCGTGCCGAGCACGGCTTCTCGCTGATCGAGGTGCTGATCGGGCTGCTGATCGCGATGACCGGCGTCGTGATCATGATGGAGGTGCTCATCACCTCGGAGCAGCGCTCGCGCACCACCAGCGGCGGCAACGACGCGACGAGCAGCGGCGCGGTCATGCTGCACCTGCTGCAGCGCGACCTGCTGCAGGCCGGCTACGGGATCAACTCGCTCGGCCTGCTCGGATGCAGGCTGACGCTGCCGAACGGCAAGGTCGTGCCCATGGCGCCGGTCGTGATCTACCCGGCGGCCGACCCGAGCACCGTCGTGCCGCCCGGCGATCCCAACACCGACCGCCTGCTGGTCTTCTACGGCAACGACAGCGGCCAGCCCGAAGGCAACACGGTCTATTCGGTGGCGGGCTCCGTCTACACGGTGCAGGCGCCCACCGCCTTCAACCTGAAGGACTACGTGGTGGCCTGGCCCGGCTCCTGCGCGGCCAACCTGGTCCTGGCCAGGATCACGGCGGTCTCCGCGCTGGACGTGACCGTGAGCGCCGCGACCGCGGGCGCCACCGCGCTCTACAACATGGGACAGGCGCCGCGCATCGTCGCTTATGCAGTGCGCAATGGCGCCCTCGCGTCGTGCGACTACATGGCCTCGGACTGCACCAACACCAGCGCGGCGAACTGGACGGCCATCAGCGGCAACATCGTCAGCCTGCGGGCGCAGTACGGACGCGACACCACGGCGCCCGGCATGGACGGCGTCGTCGACCAGTGGGATCAGGCGACGCCTGCCGACGCCTGCCACTGGGCGCGCACGACCGCCGTCCGCTTCGCGCTGGTGGCGCGCAACACGCAGTACGAGAGCGCGCTCAACGCCTCCGGGCAGCGCGTGTGCGACCAGGTCACGGCCGCGGCGCCGGCCTGGTCGGGATCCACTGCCACCGCTCCGGACCAGGCGCTGGCGATCGACGTCAGCCGCAACCCGGACAACTCCAGCAACACCGACTGGCAGTGCTACCGCTACCGGACCTTCGAGAACATTGCGCCCTCGCGCAACCTCGTCTGGATGGGAACGCAAGCAGGATGCTGAAGCGCCACTTCTCCCCTGCGCGCCTCGTGCGCGCTGCAACGCAGCGAGGCATGGTCCTGCTGGTCGCCCTCATCGTGCTCGTGGCCTTGATGATTGCCGGCGTGGCGATGATCCGCTCGGTCGATACGGCCACGCTGGTCTCGGGCAACATCGCTTTCGAGCAGGCCGCCACGTATGCCGCGGACAAGGGCATCGAACAGGCACTGAGCATGCTCATCGACAAGCAAAGCGCCGGTGCGCTGGACACGAACGACCCGAGCAACGGGTACTACGCCTCCCTGCGCTCCACGGACAACCCGAGCGGCTCGCAGACCTGGCAGGCCTTCTGGGACGCCAACTACAACGCCAACAACTCGGTCGTCCTGCCGACCGACCAGTTCGCCAACACGGTCTCGTACGTGGTGCACCGCGAGTGCGCCAACGCGAAGCCGCCGGGCTCCGGCGGCTTCTGCGTGGCGTCGCCCAAGGTCACCAAGAGTTCGGGCAATGCGCAGGAAGCGGGCGAGGTCGAACTGCAGGCTGCCTCGCAGATCTACTACCGGATCACCGTTCGGGTGTCGGGTCCGAGAAGGACGGAAAGCTATGTCCAAGCCCATGTCGCCCTGTGATCGCGGCCGCGCCCTGCGCCGGCGAGCGAGCCGTCACGGCGCCGGCGCGGTCGCAGCGCTCGCCCTGCTCGCGGCGGCCGCGCCCGGGACGGGGCGGTCCGCCACGACCCAGCTTTCTCCGGTGCCCCTGCCCACCTACACCGTGGGGTCGACGGTCTACATCCGCCCGAACTTCCTGATGGTGCTGGACGACTCCGGGTCCATGGCGTGGGACTACCTGCCGGACTGGGCGAACGACGTCCCGGACAACTACAAGGCCCCGAGCACCGGCGACGCCGGCGCCGACGTGACGTGGAGCGGCACGCCCCTGCCCGCCTTCCTGTACTTCAATGCATCGTTCAACGGGCTCGCCTACAACCCGGCCCTCACCTACCTGCCGCCGACGATGTTCACCAGCAGCGGCGCGAAGGACACGACGAGCTATCCGAGCATGACCTCGGCGAGGACGTCCGGCTGGACCGCCGTGCCGAACGACGGTTACAAGGTCCAGAGCACCAGCACCGCCAACCTGGTGGACAACCGCAACGCTTTCTTCTACACGACGCAGGCAGGCGAGTACTGCGACTCTCCCGCGCTCACCAACTGCCAGGCCGCAACGGCGCCGGCCGGCAAGTTCGCCTACCCGGCCCCACTGCGCTGGTGCAGCGACCAGCAGTTGACGAACTGCCGCGGCCTGCAGAGCACCACGTACAAGTATCCCCGCATGCCGGCGCCGCGCATCGTGACATTGGCCATTGCCAGCACGAACAACTCCGGTGCGATCAGCTCGATCACCGTCGACGGCAAGCAGATCCTGTCCGCCCCGGCAACCTCGGGCAACTCCAGTTCCACGCCCACGCTGGCGGCCAACATCGCCACGCAAATCAACAACTGCCGCTACGTGCTGCCCG
This sequence comes from Ramlibacter ginsenosidimutans, assembly GCF_016654015.1. Lineage (GTDB taxonomy): Bacteria > Pseudomonadota > Gammaproteobacteria > Burkholderiales > Burkholderiaceae_C > Ramlibacter > Ramlibacter ginsenosidimutans. The sequence goes on from NZ_JAEPWM010000010.1 coordinate 97,807, forward strand.
CCAACACCGCGTGCACCGCGGTCGGCTATTCCGCCGTCGCGACCGGCAGCACGGTCACGATCTACGCCCCCGGCGTACCCACCGCGGCGCCGACGTTCACCACGGGCGGCACCGTGTCGGCCAGCTTTTCCAGCGGCGGCTTCGCCCGCGCGGCCATCCCGCTGCCGGACTACTTGGCCACCGGCGCGGCGCGCAGCGCCAGCGTGGTCCCGGGCGAGAACCTGCGCACCGCGATCAGCTCCTCGGTCTCCAGCTACCCTTATCCGGGAACCACCGCGAAGGCGTCCAGCCGCACGGATTGCGCCGGCACCACCTGCACGCGCGACGAGGAACTCACCAACTATGCGAACTGGTGGGCCTACTACCGCACGCGCATGCAGATGATGAAGTCGGCGACCTCGCGGGCCTTCGGTGCGCTGGACACCGACGCCGATATCGCCGCGGGCACCACGCGTTACCGCGTGGGCTACCTCACGATCAACAACAACACCGGCGCCGACTTCGTGAACGTCACGGATTTCACCGGGCCGCAGAAGTTCACCTGGTTCACGCAGCTGTTCAAGGCCAACCCCGGCAGCAACACCCCGCTGCGCTCCGCGCTCGCGCAGGCCGGCCAGTACTACGGCGGCGTGCTCACGGGCGCATTCCGCGGCACGACCGCCGTCGACCCGCTGCAGTACTCCTGCCAGAAGAACTACACGATCCTGTCCACCGACGGCTACTGGAACACCAACACCGACGCGCCGAACAAGGGCGTGGGCAGCAAGCTCGATGGCAAGACCATGGTGGGCAACCAGGACGGCATGCTGGCCCGCCCGTACAACGACGGCGCGGTCACGCAGCCGCAGACGCGCACCAGCACGCTGCAGCAGCGCAAGCAGACGCAGTCCGCGCAGAAGGGCACGTTGCAGCAGCGCAGGAGCCAGTTGCAGATGCGGACCGGGCAGTTGCAGGTCGCCACCAGCAACGACAAGGGCAGCACCTGGACGGCGTGGCAGAACACCACCTCCTGCACCTGGGACACCTCCAGCAGGACCCGCACCCGCTGCCAGTACGTGAGCTGGACGGCCTGGACCGGGACGCCCTCCTGCAGCCCGAACCACAACACGAGCAGCGCCGACGGCACGGTGTGGACCGGCCCCGGCGTGGACTGCCAGCAGATGGAGATCGCGGCGTGGGCCAACGCGTCGTCCTGCACGCCGGCCGGACCGGACTCCAGGGGCAACATCACGGAATGCCAGTACGCGTTCGCAAGCGCCGCGCCCACCGCCACCTGCGCGCCCGCGTATACCAGCGGCGACTACAGCAACGCCACCGTGTATGCGAACTGCACGCAGGGCTCGAACCAGAGCTGGACCAACGTGAGTTCCTGCACGGCGACCAGCCCGGCGTCGAACGGCACCTACACCGCATGCCAGTACAGCGCATGGACGAACTGGGCCAACGCTTCGTCGTGCTCGCCGGCCCCGCGCAGCACGGGCCCGAACTACACGATCGCCACCGCGCGAGAGTGCAACACCGTCGCTTCGGGCGGCACGTCGGACACGCTCGCGGACGTCGCCGCCTACTACTACAACACCGACCTGCGCGACGCGACCCAGGCCGCCCCGGACGCGACCGGCTCCTGCACCGCGGCCAATGGCAGCACCGACCTGTGCACGAACAACGTGCCGGCCTTCGGCCGCGACGTCAACCCGAAGCAGCACATGACCACCCACACGCTGGGCCTGGGCGCGACCGGGATGATGGTGTTCTCGCCCTACCAGAACGACCTGGCCGGCAACCGCATCTACGTCCCCGACTACTGGCAGCAGCCCTCGGGCGACTTCTACGACGTGGCGAACGGCAGCACGGCCAACCCGGCCTCGGGCATCTGCCCGTGGCAGGCTTCGGGCACGACCTGCACGTGGCCGACGCCGGCCAGCGACTCGCCGGCGAACATCGACGACCTGTGGCACGCAGCCGTCAACGGACACGGCACCTACTTCAGCGCCGCGGACCCGGCGGCCGTGTCCAACGCCCTCGCGAACGTGCTCTCCCAGATCGCCAACACGCCCAACCCCGGCACCGCGGCGGCCGCGGCGAGCTCGAACCCCAACGTCACGAGCAGCGACAACTACGTGTTCAGCTCCTCGTACAAGTCGGTCGACTGGTTCGGCGAACTGATCATGCAGCAGTTCAACGCCGACGGAACGCTCACGCCGCAGCAGTGGTCGGCGATGCGGCTGCTCGATTGCGCGACGACGCCGTGGGCGGGCACGCACAGCTATGCCGTGGGTGACGTGTTCAACCAGGGCGGCACCTGCTACCTGGTCACCAACGCCTACACCTCCGGCTCGGCCTTCTCCACCACGATCGATGCCGGCAACTCCGCGGCCCTGACGGGCACGCCGGTCACGCGCACCATCTACACCGTCGGCGCGTCCGGGCTGGTCAACTTCACCTGGCCCACCCTCACCGCGGCGCAGCAGGCCTACTTCAGCACGCCGTACATCAATGCCGGTGCCGCGACCGGCGGCCTGAGCCAGTTCTGCTCGTCGGGCACCACCTGCCTGAGCAGCACCGCCCAGGCCGCGGCGTCGGGGCAGGCGCTGGTGAACTACCTGCGCGGCGACCGGACGAACGAGACGGGCTACTTCCGCACCCGCGCGCACATCCTCGGCGACATCGTTTCCTCGGAAGCACGCTACGTGAAGGTGCCGCAGCAGAACTACCTGGATGCCAACTACTCCGCCTTCCAGGCCGCGATGGCGAACCGCGCGGCCACGGTGTACGTCGGCGCCAACGACGGCATGCTGCACGCGTTCGACGCCCTTACCGGCATGGAGCGCTGGGCCTTCGTGCCGAGCGCGGTGCTGCCGAACCTCTACCACCTGGCGGACATGAACTACGGCAACCAGCACCTGTACTTCGTGGACGGCACTCCGGAGGTCGGCGACATCTGCCCGAACGCGCCGTCGACGACCTGTACCGCCGGCCAGTGGAAGACCATCCTGGTCGGCGGCCTGAACCAGGGCGGCAAATCCTTCTACGCGCTGGACGTCACCGACCCGGCCGCCCCGAAGTACCTGTGGGAGTTCACGAACACCAACCTGGGCTACACGTACGGCAACCCGCGCATCGGCAAGCTGGCGGACGGGACCTGGGTGGTGGTCGTGAGCTCGGGCTACAACAATGCCGACGGCCTGGGTCACGTGTACGTGCTGAACGCCAACACGGGGGCGCTGATCCGCGACATCGCCGACACGGCCGGCTCGCCGGGCAGCCCGAGCGGCCTCGCGCGCATCGCGGCGCGCGCCACCACGGCTTCCACCAACAACGTCATCGAACAGGTGTACGGCGGCGACCTGCTGGGCAACGTCTGGCGCTTCGACATCAACGACAGGATAGGCACGCCGGGCTACGACGCGCAGCTGCTGGTGAACCTGCAGGACCCCAGCGGCAATCCCCAGCCGATCACCGCCAAGCCCACGGTGGCCACGACACCCAACAACTTCCCGCTGGTGATGATCGGCACGGGCCGCTACCTGGGCGTGTCCGACCTGGCGGACACCAGCACGTACAGCATGTACGGGATCAAGGACCCGCTGACCGGCAGCACGGGGGCGCTCCTGGTCACGCCGCGCGCGAACAACAGCAACTTCGTGCACCAGACCCTGACCAGCACGACCTGCCCGAGCGACGCACCGTCCACGATCTGCACCCAGGGACAGGTCGTGCGAACCTCGTCGTCGCTGCCGGTGGACTGGGGCGTCAGGAACGGCTGGTACCTGGACTTCCCGATCGCGGGCGAGCGCTCCGTCACCGACTCCACGCTGGCCCTGGGCACGCTCGTGTTCACCACGGTCAAGCCGCAGTCCGCGACCGCAGACCAGATCCAGGGCTGCAACGGGGCCGACACCGCCATCAACGCCAAGTCCTACCTTTACTACCTGGACTACCTGAGCGGCGGCGCGGTCGCCGGCACGAAGAACGTCATGGGCGAAGAGCTGTGCACCTGCATCGCGACGCGCCCGTCGGTGGTGAAGACGCAGAGCGGCAACGTCGAGGGCATCATCCGCACCTCGGGCGGCGGCAGCACGGCCCTTGACAGCGGCGGTGTCGTCGGCGGCTCCACGGACCTGGGCTACACGCAGCGCCAGGACCTGCCGTACAACAACAGCGGCTCCAGTCCCCGCCGGCTCTCCTGGCGCGAGCTGAACGGCCAATAATCGCCGTATCGTGGCCCGGCGCGTGGACCCTGCGGGGTCCGCGCCCGTTCTGGAGACCCCATTGCACATCGCCCGCGCCCTTGCCCTCGCCCGTGAAGCGATCGGCTTCACCGAGCCGAATCCGCGCGTCGGCTGCGTCATTGCCAGCGCCGACGGCGTGGTGCTGGGCGTTGGCCGCACGCAGCCGGCGGGCCAGCCGCATGCGGAGATCATGGCCATGCGCGACGCCGCAGCGCGCGGGCACGACGTCGCCGGGGCCACCGCGTACGTGACGCTGGAGCCCTGCTCCCACCACGGCCGCACGGGCCCCTGTTGCGACGCACTCGCGGCCGCCGGCATCGCGCGTGTGGTCGCTTCGGTGCAGGACCCCAATCCGCTCGTGGCCGGCCAGGGCTTCGCGCGGCTGCGAGCGGCCGGGATCGCCGTCGAGGTCGGGCCCGGGGCCGAGGAGTCACGGGCCCTGAACATCGGCTTCTTCAGCCGCATGGTGCGCGGCACGCCCTGGGTGCGGATGAAGATCGCCGCGACCCTCGACGGCCAGACGGCGCTGGCGAATGGCGCGAGCCAGTGGATCACGGGCGAGGCCGCGCGCGCCGACGGCCATGCCTGGCGTGCGCGGGCCGGCGCGATCCTGACCGGCATCGGCACCGTGCTCGAGGACCAACCGCGCCTCGACGTGCGCCTGGCCCCCGTCGGCCAGCAGCCGCCGCTGGTGATCGTCGACAGCCGCCTGCAGACCCCGCCCCATGCCGCGCTGTTCGAGGTGCCCGCGCGACCGGTCTGGATCTATGCGGCCGAAGCGCATCCGCAGGCGCAGCGCGCGCTGGAGGCACGCGGTGCCAGCGTCACCCACCTGCCCGGCCCCGGTGGCAAGGTGGACCTCGCGGCGCTGCTGAAGGACCTGGGTGGCCGGGGCGTCAACGAGCTGCACGTGGAAGCCGGATTCAAGCTCAACGGCTCGCTGCTGCGAGAAGCGCTGGTCGACGAGTTCCTCGTGTACCTTGCGCCCAAACTGGTCGGGGCGGGCCAGGGCATGGTGAACATCGGGCCACTGGCTGCGTTGAGCGATGCGGTCGCCCTGGAATTCGGCGAGGTCGAGCGCATCGGCGCCGACCTGCGCGTGCTCGCGCGCGTGTCCCGACCGGCCGGCTTCTAGGCCATTTGCGCCGGCGCGGGGCGGCCCCGGCCGAACCTGCGAAAATGCCCGGATGTTCACCGGCATCATCACCGGCGTCGGGCGCATCGCCGCCATCGACGACCTCGGCTCTTCCCGCCAGCACGGCAAGCGGCTGACCCTCAGCGCGCCCGCCGGCTACCTGGACGATGTCGGCCTGGGGGACAGCATCGCCCTCAACGGCGCCTGCATGACGGTCACCTCGCTCGACGCCAACGCCGGCCGCTTCAGCATCGACATCTCCGCCGAATCGCTTGCGCGCACCGCGGGGCTGGACCGGCCCGGCCCGGTGAATCTCGAAAAGGCCTTGCGCCCGCAGGACCGCCTGGGCGGCCACCTCGTCTCCGGCCACGTCGACGGCGTCGGCCGCGTGCTGAAGATGGAGCCGGTGGGCGAAAGCTGGGAGCTGCGCATCCTGGCGCCGCGCGAGCTCGGGAAGTACCTCGCGTACAAGGGCTCGATCACCGTCAACGGCGTGAGCCTCACCGTCAATTCGGTGAGCGACACGGCGGACGGCGCGGAGCTGAGCATCAACCTCATTCCGCACACGGTGCAGAACACGGCGCTGCACGCGCTGCAGGCCGGTAGCGCCGTGAACCTCGAAATCGACCTCATTGCCCGCTACGTGGAGCGCATGCTGGGCGCCGGAAAGGTGGACGCATGAACGCACGAGCCCCCCTCCAACCCGTGGCCGTCTCGCCGGTCGAAGACATCGTGGCCGACATGCGCGCGGGCCGCATGGTGATCCTCGTGGACGAGGAAGACCGCGAGAACGAGGGCGACCTCGTGCTGGCGGCGGACCACGTGACGCCGGAGGCGGTCAACTTCATGGCCCGCTTCGGCCGGGGCCTGATCTGCCTGACGCTCACGCGCGAGCGCTGCGAGCGCCTGCACCTGCCGCCCATGGTGGCGCGCAACGGCACCAAGATGGGCACGGCGTTCACGGTCTCCATCGAAGCGGCCGAAGGCGTCACCACCGGCATCTCCGCCGCCGACCGTGCACGCACGGTGCAGGCGGCGGTCGCACGCGACGCGCGGCCGCAAGACCTCGTGCAGCCCGGCCACATCTTCCCGCTGCAGGCCGTCGACGGTGGCGTGCTGATGCGCGCGGGCCATACCGAGGCCGGCTGCGACCTCGCGGCCATGGCGGGGCTCACGCCGGCTGCGGTGATCTGCGAGATCATGAAGGACGACGGCACGATGGCGCGGCTGCCGGACCTGCAGCTCTTCGCCGCCGAGCACGGCCTGAAGATCGGCACCATCGCCGACCTGATCCACTACCGCAGCCGCACCGAAAGCCTGGTCGAGAAGGTCGGCCAGCGCCCGCTGGTGACGGCCTATGGGGAATTCATGGCGCACGCCTGGCGCGACAAGCCGAGCCAGGGACTGCACATCGCGCTGGTCAAGGGCGAGTGGCAGCCGACCCAGGAAGTGCCGGTGCGCGTGCACGAGCCGCTGTCCGTGCTCGACGCGCTGGAAGTGAACCGCTCGATGCACTCCTGGAACCTCGACGCCAGCCTGCAGCACATCGCGCAGGCGGGCCACGGCGTGGCGGTGCTGCTCAATTGCGGCGAGACGGCCGACCAGCTGTGGGCGCAATTCGAAGGCACCGCGCGCTCGGCGCAGGCGCCGGAGCGCGGCCGCATGGACCTGCGCACCTACGGCGTGGGCGCGCAGATCCTGCGCGAATGCGGCGTGCGCCGCATGAACCTGATGGGCACGCCGCGGCGCATGCCCAGCATGGCCGGATATGGCCTCGAAGTGGCGGGCTATACGCCCCGCCCGCAGAACACATAGAAGAAGGATTCCCATGTTCGGAGCAGACAAGGGCACGGCCGATCGCCTGGACGGCAAGGACCTCGTCATCGGCATCGTGCAGGCGCGCTTCAACCAGGGCGTGACCAACGCGCTGGCCAAGGCCTGCTGGGACGAGCTGCTGGCGCGCGGCGTCAACGAAAAGGACATCGAGCACGTGCAGGTGCCCGGGGCGCTGGAAGTGCCCGTGGCGCTGCAGGCCATGGCGGAGAAAGGCGGCTACGACGCGCTGGTCGCGCTCGGCTGCATCATCCGCGGCGAGACCTATCACTTCGAGCTGGTCGCCAACGAGTCGGCCGCGGGCGTCACGCGCGTGGCGCTGGACTACCAGTTGCCCATCGCGAATGCGATCCTGACCACCGAGAACATCGAGCAGGCCCTGGCACGGCAGGCCGACAAGGGCCGCGATGCCGCTCTGGTCGCCATCGAGATGGCCAACCTGCTGGAAGACATCGGATGACGACCAGCGCAGCGAAGAAGTCCTCGACCAAGCCGCCGCGCAGCCGCGCGCGCGAATTCGCGGTGCAGGGCCTGTACCAGCACCTGGTGGGCCGCCAGGACGCCGAGTCCATCGACCAGTTCACCCGCGGCCTGTCCGGCTTCCACAAGGCCGATTCGGTGCACTACGACGCGCTGCTGCACGGCTGCATCCGCGAAGCCGCGCAGCTCGATGCGCTGATCGCTCCCCTGCTCGATCGCAAGCTCGAGGAGCTGTCGCCGATCGAGCACGCGGTGATGTGGATCGGCGCCTACGAGTTCCAGCACGCGCCGGAAGTGCCCTGGCGCGTCGTCCTCAACGAATGCATCGAACTGGCCAAGGAGTTCGGCGGCACCGACGGCCACAAGTACGTCAACGGCGTGCTGAACGGGCTGGCGCCGCAGCTGCGCGGCCCCGAGGTCGAGGCGGACCGCGCGACCGGAAAAGCCCGGTGATGGCGCCGCGCCCTTCGGAGACCGCCGGATGAAGCTTTCCAGGCGTGCCGAACGCATCGAGCCGTTCTACGTGATGGAGGTGGCGAAGGCGGCCTCGCAGATCGCGCGCGAGGTGGCCGGCAGCGCCAGCCCCATGATCTTCCTGAACATCGGCGAGCCGGACTTCACCGCGCCGCCGCTCGTGCAGGAAGCGGCCGAGCGCGCCATCCGCGACGGCCGCACGCAGTACACCCACGCGCTGGGGCTCGACAGCCTGCGCGAGCGCATCAGCGGCTGGTACGCGCAGCGCTTCGGCGTCGACGTGCCGGCCCGGCGCATCGTGGTGACGGCCGGCGCGTCGGCGGCGCTGCAGCTGGCCTGCCTGGCGCTGATCGACGCGGGCGACGAGATCCTGATGCCGGACCCCAGCTATCCCTGCAACCGCCACTTCGTGAGCGCGGCCGAGGGCGAGGCGGTCCTGATCCCCACGACGGCGCAGGAGCGCTACCAGCTCAGTGCCGCCAAGGTCGAGGCGCACTGGGGTCCGCGCACGCGCGGCGTGCTGCTGGCCTCGCCCTCCAACCCGACCGGCACCTCGATCCATCCGGACGAACTGCGGCGCATCCACGCCTTCGTGCAGGGCCGGGGCGGCATCACGCTGCTGGACGAGATCTACCTGGGCCTGTCGTACGAGGACACCTTCGGCCACACGGCGCTCGCGATCGACGACCAGGTGGTGAGCATCAACAGTTTCTCCAAGTACTTCAACATGACGGGCTGGCGCCTGGGCTGGATGGTCGTGCCCGACGCCCTGGTGCCGGCCCTCGAACGGCTGGCCCAGAACCTGTTCATCTGCCCGAGCGCGGTCGCGCAGTACGCCGCCCTCGCCTGCTTCGCACCCGAGAGCATCGCGGAGTACGAGCGGCGCCGCTCGGAATTCAAGGCGCGGCGCGACTGGTTCATCCCGCAACTGCAGGCCATGGGCCTGCCCGTGCCGGTGCTGCCCGACGGCGCGTTCTACGCGTGGGCCGACTGCAGGGAGGCCGCACGCCACCTCGGCGTCGAGGGCAGCTGGGACTTCGCCTTCGAGGCCATGAAGCGCGCGCACGTGGCGGTCACGCCCGGGCGCGACTTCGGCAGCGCGGAGACCTCGCGCTTCATCCGCTTCTCCACGGCGAATTCCATGGCGCAGTTGCAGGAGGCCGCGGCGCGGCTGAAGGGCATGCTCGGGTGAGCCAGGGCGCCTTCCAGTGGCCAGTGCGCGTCTATTGGGAAGACACCGATGCCGGCGGCATCGTCTTCTACGCCAACTACCTGAAGTTCTTCGAGCGGGCCCGCACCGAGTGGCTGCGCTCGCTCGGCGTGGCGCAGCGCACGCTCAAGGAAGACGCGGGCGGCATGTTCGTGGTCAGCGAGACATCGGTGCGCTATCTCGCGCCCGCACGCCTGGACGATGAACTTCTTGTTACGGCCCAGCTCCAAGAGAGTGGCCGGGCGTCTCTCATAATCGCCCAGGAAGCCCGTCGGGACGGTAAGTTGCTGGCGCTTGGGACGATCCGCATCGGGTGGGTCGACGCCGCGACGCTGCGGCCGGCCCGCATTCCGGACGCGATCCTCGCAGTCCTCCAACAGAAGAAGGCATGAACCAAGACCTTTCGATCCTGCCGCTGGTGCTAGGCGCCAGCTGGGTGGTGCAGCTAGTGATGCTCCTGCTCCTCGTGGTGTCCATCACCAGCTGGGCCGCCATCTTCCGCAAGCTCTTCTCCCTGCGCCGCGTGAAGTCGCTCAACGACGACTTCGAGCGCGAGTTCTGGTCGGGCACCAGCCTGAACGACCTGTTCTCCGCCGCTGCCCAGAACGCCAAGACGGCGGGCCCGATGGAGCGCATCTTCGCCTCCGGCATGCGCGAGTACCAGAAGCTGCGCGAGCGCCGCATCGGCGACGCCGGCACGCTGCTCGACGGCGCGCGCCGCGCCATGCGCGCGAGCTTCCAGCGCGAGATGGACAACATCGAGACGCACCTGTCCTTCCTGGCCTCCGTCGGCTCGGTTTCGCCCTATGTCGGCCTGTTCGGCACGGTGTGGGGCATCATGCATGCGTTCACCGGCCTGGGCGCGCTGCAGCAGGTGACGCTCGCCACGGTGGCGCCCGGCATCGCCGAAGCGCTGGTGGCCACGGCGCTCGGCCTGTTCGCGGCCATCCCTGCCGTCGTCGCCTACAACCGTTATGCGCGCGACATCGACCGGGTGGCGATCCACATGGAGACCTTCATCGAGGAGTTCTCCAACATCCTGCAGCGCAACCTCGGCGCGCTGAGCGCCACGCCCTCGGGGTTCTGAGATGCCGAGCGTCGCGCATCGCGGCCGCGGGCGCCGCACGATGAATGAGATCAACATGGTCCCGTTCATCGACGTCATGCTGGTGCTGCTGATCATCTTCATGGTGACGGCGCCGCTGATCACGCCGAGCGTCATCGACCTGCCCACGGTGGGCAAGGCCGCGCGGCAGCCGGACAAGATCCTGCAGGTGCTGATCGGCAAGGACGAGCACCTGGAGCTCAAGAGCGGCGACAAGACGCAGGCGATGAGCCTGAGCGACATCGCCGACAGCGTGAAGCAGCTGCAATCCGGCCAGCCGCCCGGCAGCGTCCCGGTGGTGATCAGCGCCGACCGCAACGTGAAGTACGAGACCGTCGTGAAGGTGATGGACTCCCTGCAGCGCGCCGGCGTGCAGCGGGTGGGCCTGTCCGTGAAGCTGGCTTCCTGAGGCCATGCACGCCGCCGCCGACCGACTGCAGTTCGCGCCGCCCCCGCCACCGGGGCTGCTGCGCTCGTTCGGGCTCGCGGTCGTCGCCCACCTCCTGCTGCTGCTCGCACTGATCTACGGCTTCCACTGGCAGCGCGAAGCGCCGCAGGATGCCGTGGAAGCGGAGCTCTGGTCCTCGGTGCCGCAGCAGGCCGCCCCCAAGCCGGAGCCCACGCCTCCCGCGCCGCCCCCGCCGCCGCCGCAGCCCGTGGTCAAGCCGCCGCCGCCGGCGCCGCCGGTGAACCGCGACGCGGAGATCGCCCTGGAGCGCGAGCGCCAGCAGAAGGCGCTCGAGGCGAAGGAGCGGCAGCAGCAACTCGCGCGCGAGCGCGCACTACGCGCGAAGCTGGAGGCGCAGAAGAAGCACGAGCAGGAGCTCGCGCAGCAGCGCGCGGAGGAACTCGCGCAGAAGAAGCTGCAGGAGCAGAAGCTCGCCGACGCGAAGCGCAAGGAAGCCGAAGAGAAGAAGCGCAAGCAGCAGGAGCGCGAGCAGCGCGAGGCGAAGTTGCGCGAAGACCTGCGCAAGGAAACGATGGCACGCCTGACCGCGGCGGCCGGCACCGGCGCGCCGAACGCCACGGGCAACGCCACGCGATCCGCCGGCCCCTCGGGCAGCTGGGCCGGCAAGGTGCAGGCGCGGGTGCGGCCGAACATCGTGTTCACCGACGACGTGTCCGGCAACCCGGAGGCGCTGGTGCGCGTGCGGCTCGGCCCGGGCGGGATGATCCTGGGCAAGCCGCTGCTGGTGAAGTCCAGCGGCTCCAAGGCTTGGGACGATGCGGTGGTCCGCGCCCTCGAACGCACCGAGAGCCTGCCGCCGGACACCGACGGGCGCTATCCGTCCCCGGTGGAGATCGCGTTCAAGCCCAAGTCCTGAGCGCCTGCGGGTTCTTCGCGGTTCTTCGTAGGCTGGGGTGAGCCGCAGGCGAACCCCAGCTTGCTGCGCGACGCTGGATCGCTGGGGTTCGCGGTTGCTCACCCCAGCCTACGAACTACGAACTCACGCGGTCGCCCGCCTCGGGCCCGGCGTGTCATCCCACCGTCAAGCTTCGTAGACGATCTGCGCCTGCCCGCCGTGGGCCTGCGCCATCCAGCTCGCCAGCGCCGCGTCGGTGGGGAAGAAGCGGGCCTGCTCGCCCAGCTGCAGCTCCGCCACCGCGCTCTCGCGCTGCACCTGCAGGCGCACGCCGAGGCCGCGCAGCAGTTCGCCCTGCTCCGTCTGTTCCTTCTTCGGCGGGAAATCGCGCAGCAGGCGCTCGATGTCCGGCACCACGCCGTTCACGGCCACCTTCAGGTACTTGCCGAAGCGGCAGCGCGCGGTCGCGAGGTCCCAGATCTGCTGCACGTTGAGGCGGAAGCCGCCCGAGAAGCGGTCCGGCTGCAGCTTGGCCTGCACGATGACCAGCTCGTCGTCCTTGAACCAGCCGCGGTGCGGGTTGAACACCGACTCGTCGGCCGCGGCGTCGATCACGTCCGTCTTGTCGTCCAGCTTGAACAGCGCCAGCTTGCCGCGCTGCCCGTTGATGATGCGCATGTCGTTGACGATGCCCGCCAGCATGAGCGGCTCGCGCGTGTCCACCAGTTCATCGATGCGGCGCTTGCAGAAGCGGCGCACCTCGCGCTCGACTTCGTCGAACAGGTGGCCCGAGAGGTAGAAGCCGACCGCGGTCTTCTCCTGCGACAGCCGCTCCTTCACGCCCCAGGGCGTCGCTTCCACGAGGTCCGGCTCCTGCGTGCTGGCCGCATGCGAGTCGCCCATGTCGAACAGCCCGCCCTGGTTCGCGTTGGCCTCGGTCGTGGCGGCGAACTCGAACGCGCGATCGATCGACGCCACCAGCGTGGCGCGGTTCAGGTGCAGCGAGTCGAAGGCGCCGGCCTTGATCAGCGCTTCCACCGTGCGCTTGTTGATGCGGGAGCGGTCCACGCGGCAGCAGAAGTCGTACAGGCTCTTGAAGGGGCCGCACACGGACCCGGAGGGGCCGTCTCCCTTGCCCTCGCGCGCGGCGACGATCGCCTCGACGGCGGACTGGCCCGTGCCCTTCACCGCGCCCAGCCCGTAGCGGATCGCCTTGTCCGAGATCGGCTCGAAGCGCCAGGTGCCGCGGTTGATGTCCGGCGCCTCGAAGCTCATGCCGAAGTTCTTGACCGCGTCCTCGAACAACACCTTGAGCTTGTCGGTGTTGTCCATTTCGATGGTCATGTTGGCGCAGTAGAACTCCGCCGTGTAGTGCACCTTCAGCCAGCCCGTGTGGTAGGCCAGCAGGGAGTAGGCGGCAGCGTGCGACTTGTTGAAGCCGTAGCCCGCGAACTTCTCCATCAGGTCGAAGATCTCGTCGGCCTTTTCCTGCGGGATGCCGTGCGTCTTGTGCGCCCCTTCGCGGAACCGCTCCCGGTGCACGGCCATCTCCTCGGCCTTCTTCTTGCCCATGGCCCGGCGCAGCAGGTCGGCGCCGCCGAGCGAGTAGCCGCCCAGGATCTGCGCGGTCTGCATCACCTGCTCCTGGTAGACCATGATGCCGTAGGTCTCGCTGAGCATGTCCGCCACCGCGGGATGCGGGTACTCCACCGTCTCGCGCCCGTGCTTGCGTGCCACGAAGCTGGGGATCAGGTCCATCGGGCCGGGGCGGTACAGCGCGTTCAGCGCGATCAGGTCTTCCAGGCGCGTGGGCCGCGCGTCGCGCAGCATGCCCTGCATGCCGCGGGATTCGAACTGGAACACCGCTTCGGTCTTGCCGTCGGAGAACAGCTTGTACGTGTGCGGGTCGTCCAGCGGAATGTTCTCGAACGTGAACCCTTCCTGGCCCGGATGGCGACCGACGATGAACTCGCGCGCGAGCTCCAGGATCGTGAGCGTGGCCAGCCCCAGGAAGTCGAACTTCACCAGGCCCGCGGCTTCCACGTCGTCCTTGTCGTACTGGCTCACCGCGGAGTCGCTGCCCGGCTGCTGGTACAGCGGCGTGAAGTCGGTGAGCTTGCCCGGCGCGATCAGCACGCCGCCGGCGTGCATGCCGATGTTGCGCGTCATGCCCTCGAGCTTCTGCGCCAGCTCCAGCAGGGTCTTGACCTCGTCCTCGCGCTGGTAGCGCTCCTTGAGGATCGGCTCCTGCTCCAGCGCGTCGGCGATCGTGATGTGCGTGCCCGGCTTGTTCGGGATCAGCTTGCTGATGCCGTCGCAGAACGTGTAGCTCATGTCCAGCACGCGACCGACGTCGCGCACCGCGGCGCGCGCGGCCATCGTGCCGAAGGTGGCGATCTGCGAGACGGCGTCGCGCCCGTACTTCTCCTTCACGTACTCGATGACGCGGTCGCGGTTGCCCTGGCAGAAGTCGATGTCGAAGTCGGGCATGGACACCCGCTCCGGGTTCAGGAAGCGCTCGAACAGCAGGTTGTATTGCAGCGGGTCCAGGTCGGTGATCTTCAGCGCGTACGCGACCAGCGAGCCGGCGCCCGAGCCGCGGCCCGGGCCCACCGGGCAACCGTTGTTCTTGGCCCAGTTGATGAAGTCGCCCACGATCAGGAAGTAGCCGGGGAACCCCATCTTCAGGATGGTCCCGAGCTCGAACTCCAGCCGCTCCTCGTAGCGCGGGCGCTGCCGCTCGCGCTCGGCTTCGTTGGGGAACAGGTGGACCAGGCGCTCCCTCAGGCCTTCGTGCGACGCGTAACGGAAGTACTCGTCGATCGGCATGCCGTTGGGTGTGGGGAAGTTCGGCAGCCGCGGCTTGCCCAGCTCCAGCACCAGGTTGCAGCGGCGCGCGATTTCCAGCGTGTTCGCGATGGCGGACGGCAGGTCGGCGAACAGCTCCAGCATCTGCGCCGAAGACTTGAAGTACTGCTCGCGGGTGAACTTGCGCACGCGCCGCGGATTGCCCAGGATCTCGCCTTCGGAGATGCACACGCGCGCCTCGTGCGCCTCGTAGTCCTCCTCCTTGGTGAATTGCACGGGATGCGTCGCGACCACCGGCAGGTTCAGCCGCGCGGCGAGCTGCACGGCGGCGCTCACGTGTGCCTCGTCGTCGGGCCGGCCGGCGCGCTGCACCTCGATGTAGAAGCGGTGCGGGAACAGGCCCGCGAGCTGCAGCGCGAGCTCGGAGGCGCGGCTCCCGTCGCCTTGCAGCAGCGCCTGGCCGACCGCGCCGGCCTGCGCGCCGGCCAGCAGGATGAGGCCCTCGCCCAGCTCCTGCAGCCATTCGAGCTTCGCCACGGCCTGGGCACGCACGACGTTGCCGGTCCACGCGCGCGCCAGGATCTCGCACAGGTTCAGGTAGCCGCGGTGGCTCTGCACCAGCAGGATCACGCGCGAGATCGCGTTGGGGTCGCCGCCCAGGCCCTGCAGCATCAGCTCGCAGCCGATCACGGGCTTGAGCCCCGCGCCGCGCGCTTCCTTGTAGAACTTGATCGCGCCGAACAGGTTGTTGAGGTCGGAGATGCCCAGCGCCGGCTGGCCGTCGGCCGCCGCCGCCTTCACGATCTCCTCGATGCGGTTGGTGCCGTCGACGACGGAGAATTCGGTGTGGAGGCGCAGGTGCACGAACATGGTCCAATTGTAGGAAGCCGGCGCCCCTTGACATCCTGCCGGAATCCCCTCCCGTGAACAAAGTCCTCAACGTCTCCGCCTACCTGTTCGTCCCGCTGCCGGACGCGGCTGCGCTGCGCGAGCCGCTGCTCGCGCGCGCCCAGGCGCTGGACCTGAAGGGAACCATCCTGCTGGCCGGGGAAGGCATCAATTTGTTCCTGGCCGGCGCGCCGCAGGCGGTGCGCGCGCTGCTCGATCACCTGCGCGCCGACCCGCGCCTGGCGCGGCTCCAGGCCAAGGAAAGCTGGTCGGAGACCGTGCCGTTCGCCCGCATGCGCGTGAAGCACAAGCGGGAGATCATCCGGATGAACCATCCCGCGATCCAGCCGGCCGAGGGCCGCGCCCCGGTGCTGGACGCCCGCACGCTGCAACGCTGGCTGGACCAGGGCCACGACGACGCCGGCCGTCCGGTCGTCACGCTGGACACGCGCAATGCGTTCGAGGTGGACTACGGGACGTTCGCGGGCGCGATCGACTGGCGCCTGGACAAGTTCAGCGACTTCCCGGCCGCCCTGCGACGCCACGCGGACGACCTGCGCGGCAAGACCGTGGTGAGCTTCTGCACCGGCGGCATCCGCTGCGAGAAGGCAGCGCTGGTGATGCGGGAAGAAGGCCTGGAGAACGTGTGGCAGCTCGAAGGCGGCGTCCTCAAGTACTTCGAGGAAACCGGCGGCGCCCATTTCGCGGGCACGTGCTTCGTGTTCGACGACCGCGAGGCGCTGGATCCGGGGCTGCGGCCGGCGCCGCTGGAGGGGGCGTAGCGGTCGATCGGGACAGAGGAACGCAGAGGACGCAAAGGCTACGCAGAGGACGCAGAGAATTCATCCGAAGGATTTTCCTTCCCTGTTTTCCTCTGCGTCCTCTGCGTAACCTCTGCGCACTCTGCGTTCTTCCTGCTCATTAGCGCGACGCCTACGACCGCGGCTCCGGCGGCGTGAAGCGGGTCGGGGGCAGCGGGATGAACTCCGGGTCGCCGGGGACCGTGCCCATGCGCATCGCTTCCCAGTCCGCGCTGGCTTGCAGGATGCGGTCCTTGCGGCTGGAGACGAAGTTCCACCAGAGGTGGCGCGGCGCGTCGAGCGGTTCGCCGCCGACCAGCACCATGCGCGCGCCGGCCGCGGCGAAGACGGTCGTGGGGCGGCCGGGTTGCAGCACGGCCATCGTTTTCTCCGGCAGCGGCTGGCCGTCGACCTCGACGCCGCCTTGCACCGGATAGAGCGCTTGCTCCTGCGCGAGCGGCGGCAGTTCGATGCGGCCGCCGGCGGGCAGCCAGATATCGAGGTACAGCGCGGGCGACAGCGACGGCACCGGCGAGCGCGCGCCGAAGGCCTCGCCCACCAGCACGCGCACGCGGCCGGCGCCGACGCTGCATTCGGGGATCGCGTCGGCCGGCGTGTGCGAGAACGAAGGCTGCGCTTCCTCGTGCGCAAGCGGCAGCGCGGTCCACAGCTGCAGGCCGTGGTTCACGTAGCGCGCGTCGCGCAGGTGCCCGGGCCGGCGCTCGGAATGCACGATGCCGCGGCCCGCCGTCATCCAGTTGATCGCGCCGGGCTCGATCAGCTGCTGCGAGCCCAGGCTGTCCCGGTGCATCATCGCGCCGTCGAACAGGTAGGTGACCGTGGCGAGGCCGATGTGCGGATGCGGGCGTACGTCGTGGTGCTCGCCGGGCAGCTCCTCGCTCGGACCGAAGTGGTCGAAGAAGATGAAGGGTCCGACGCTGCGCTGGCGCGCCTGCGGCAGCAGCCGCCGCACGACGAAACCGCCACCCAGGTCCTTCTCTTGTCCGTCGAGCTGCTGCCAGGCCATGCGCCATCGTAGCAACGGCGCGCGCGACCCACACGGCGGCAGGGTCGTTGAACGGAACTGAACGCTGTCGTGAATGCAGGCGCAGGATGCAGGCGGGCGTGCCACCTAGAGTGCGCTCTCCCCAACGAAAGAGCACATGGCAAAGATCCTGGTCCTGTACCACAGCTTCTACGGTCACATCGAGACCATGGCGCAAGCCGTCGCGAAAGGCGCGCGCGAAGTCGCAATGCAGGTGGACGTCAAGCGCGTTCCCGAAACGATGCCGGACGAGGCCTTCCGCGCCGCCGGCGGCAAGGCGAACCAGGCCGCACCCGTCGCGCAGCCGGCGGAGCTGGCCAACTACGACGGCATCATCTTCGGCACGCCCACGCGCTTCGGCAACATGACGGGCCAGATGCGCACCTTCCTCGACCAGACCGGCAGCCTGTGGATGCAGGGTGCCTTGGTCGGCAAGGTCGGCTCGGTGTTCACGTCGAGCGCGACGCAGCACGGCGGCCAGGAAAGCACCATCCTCACGTTCATCCCCACGCTGCTGCACCAGGGCATGGTGGTGGTGGGCCTGCCGTATTCGGAGCAGCGCCAGATGGGCCTGGACGAAATCAAGGGCGGCAGCCCCTACGGCGCCTCCACGATCGCCGGCGGCCAGGGCGAACGCCAGCCGAGCGAACAGGAACTCGGCATGGCCGCGTTCCAGGGCAAGCACGTGGCGACGATTGCGACGAAGTTGTTTGGTTGAGAGTAGGAACGCAGAGTGCGCAGAGGTTACGCAGAGGACGCAAAGGAATTCATCAAAAGGAATCCTTGGCGCTTTCTTCTCTGCGTCCTCTGCGTAACCTCTGCGTCCTCTGCGTTCTCCTGTCCGATCACCCACTAGCCCTTGAACCGCGCCGCAATCTGCGCGACCCGCTCGCCGAACAGGCGGGCCGTTTCCAGGTCGCCGGCGGACATCGCGTCCGCCCCCGCGTCGCTCGGCGATTGCGCCATCGCGCCGCTGTACGAGACCAGGTAGTTCGAGTCGTCGCGCTTGGCGGCGCGGGTGTTGCTGGGCATCAGGCCCTGGCTCACCCAGATCATCCCGTGCTGCATGGCCAGCGTGAAGAGCGTCAGCAGCGTCCCCTGCTTGTCTCCGCTCATGCCGGCGCTATTCGTGAAGCCCGCGGCGATCTTGTCCTTCCAGGCCTGGGCATACCAGGGCCGCGACGACGCATCCGCGAACTTCTTGAACTGCCAGCTCACGCTGCCCATGTAGGTGGGCGAGCCGAAGATGATGGCGTCGGCGGCCTCCAGCTGCTCCCATCCGCCGGCGGGCAGGTTGCCCTCCGCGTCGATGGCGAGCAGCCGGGCGCCCGCGCCCTGGGCCACCGCCTGCGCCATGCGCTGCGTGTGGCCGTAGCCGGAATGGAAGACGACGACGATGTCGGGCATGCCGACACTCTACCGAAGCTGGAGGAAGCGCGGGCGCCTCCTCCAGGTCACGGTCACGCGCGCTTGCGGCCGTCGATGCTGAACGCGCCCGCGCCGAACGCGGCGAAGGCCAGCAGGCCCCCCGCGATCGCGAGGTTCTTGTAGAAGTTCAGCCGCTGCATGTACACGGCCGCTTCCGGCGCCGCCCAGTAGTTGTGGAAGATCGGCGAGATCACGATCGTGAAGACCGCCAGGCCCAGCGCGGCCCAGCGCGCCCGGAACCCAAGCAGCAGCGCGAGGCCGAGGCCCAGTTCGCAGAAGACGGCGATGGCCGCGCACACCTCGGGCAGCGGCACGCCGCCCTTGGCGATGTAGGCCACCGTGCCCGCGAATCCCATCAGCTTGCCCCAGCCCGAAGGCACAAACAGCAGCGCGATCAGCACGCGCCCCGCGAGGGTGAGCGCGTTCTGCGCGGGGGACAGCGCCAGCCCGGTGGCGGGATCGCTTGCGTACGGGTTGGCGGTGGAAGACAGGGTGGCCATGGTTGCTCCTCGGTGAAAAAACTCGTGATCAGTGTTGCGCCAGCTCGAAGACCAGCACTTCGGCGTCCTTGCCTTCCGACAGGACCAGTTGCGATTCTCGCTCCAGCTTGGCGGCGTCGCCCGCGGACAGCCGCGTGCCGTTGACGGAGAGCTCGCCGCGGATCAGGTGCACGTAGACCGGCCGCTTCGCATCGACCGCGAGTGTCGCCTTCTCGCCGCCGTCGAACAGCCCCGCGTACAGGCGCGCATCGGCGTGGATCAACACCGAGCCGTCCGCACCGTCGGGCGATGCGACCAGGCGGAGCTTGCCGCGTTTCTCGCTTTCAGGGAAGCGCTTTTGCTCGTAGCCCGGCTCGATGCCGCGCACGTTGGGCTCGATCCAGATCTGCAGGAAGTGCGTGGTGCGGTCCGGCGCATGGTTGAACTCGCTGTGCATCACGCCGCGGCCCGCGCTCATGCGCTGCACGTCGCCAGGCGGGATGCCCTTCACGTTGCCGATCGTGTCCTTGTGCGCCAGCTCGCCGGACAGCACGTAGCTGATGATCTCCATGTCGCGGTGGCCGTGCGTGCCGAAGCCGGTGCCGGGGGCGATGCGGTCCTCGTTGATCACGCGCAGGTTGCCGAAGCCCATGTGCTCGGGGTCGTGGTAGCCGGCAAAGGAAAAGCTGTGGTGGGACTTCAGCCAGCCGTGGTCGGCGTAGCCGCGGTCCTGGGACTTGCGAAGGGTCAGCATGTTCGGCTCCTTTGAATGTCCGCAACTGTAGGCGCCGGACGCACGGCATCGCGGGTTCTGCTTTGATGGCATCATTCAAATCCCTTGAACGATACCGGACGCCCCGCCCCCACGCCCCGTGACGTGCTGACGCCCGACACGCTCGGCGTCGTGCAGGCCGTCGCCCGGCATGGCAGCTTCGCCGCGGCCGCGCGCGACCTCGGCCTGGTGCCCAGCGCCGTGACCTACCGCGTGCGGCAGCTCGAGGACGCGCTGGACGTGCTGCTGTTCGATCGCAGCTCGCGCCAGGCGAAGCTCACCGCGGCGGGCAACGAGCTGCTGTGCGCGGGCCAGCAACTGCTGCTGGACATCGACGCGATGGCCAATCGCGTGCGCCGCGTGGCCACCGGCTGGGAAGTGGAGTTCACCGTCGCCGTGGACAGCGCGCTCTCCTGCTCCACGGTCATGGAGCTGGCCGAGTCCTTCTACGGCCTGCAACCCACGACGCGCCTGCGCATCCGCGAAGAAGTGCTGGCCGGCACGCTGGAATCCGTCGTCACCGGACGCGCCGACCTGGCCCTGGGCGTCGTGCTGGAGCCGGGCACCACGGCCGGCATCCAGAGCCACGAGCTCGGCGACCTCGCGTTCGTGTACTGCGTGGCGCCGCACCACCCGCTCGCCTCGGTGCCGGAACCCATCGCCGACGACGTGCTGCTGAAGCACCGCGCCGTCGCCGTGGCCGACTCGGCCCAGCAGCGTGGCGGCGCGATCACGATGGGCCTGCTCGCGGGCCAGGACGTGCTCACGGTCTCCACGATCGCGGCGAAGCTCGATGCACAACTGCGCGGACTCGGTGGCGGCTTCCTGCCCGAGCCGGTGGCGCGTCCCCATATCGCGAGCGGCCGGCTGCTCGTGCGCGAACTGCAGCGGCCCACGCGGCGCGTGCGCATGAGCTATGCGTGGCGCAGCGTCGGCAACCTGGGCCCGGGCCGCGCGCTGCAGTGGTGGCTCGCGCAGCTCGAAAGCCCCACCACGCGCTCCGCCTTGCTGGAGCTGCGTCACGCATCGTGACCGGGTACCGCGGCCGCTTCGCGCCCTCGCCCACCGGGCCGCTGCACGCCGGCTCGCTGGTCGCCGCCCTCGCGAGCTGGCTCGATGCGCGCGCGCACGGGGGCGCCTGGCTGGTGCGCATCGAGGACGTGGACACGCCACGCTGCATCCCCGACGCCGACCGCGAGATCCTGCGCCAGCTCGCCGCCTGCGGCTTCGTGCCGGACGAGCCGCCCCAGTGGCAATCGCAGCGCACGGACGCGTACCAGGCCGCCCTCGACCGCCTGGTCGCTGAGGGGAAGGCGTACCCCTGCGCCTGCTCGCGCAAGGACATCGAAGTGGCGCTGCGCGCACTGGGTCGCACGCGTTCGCGGCACGGCGAGCTGGTCTATCCGGGCACCTGCCGCGACGGCCTGGGCGGCAAGGCACCGCGCGCCTGGCGCTTCCGCGTGCCGGAAGGCACGGTCGCGTGGACGGACCGACGTACCGGCGTGCACCTGCAGGACGTGGCGCACGAGGTCGGCGACTTCGTGCTCAAGCGCGCCGACGGTCTCTACGCGTACCAGCTCGCGGTGGTCGTGGACGATGCGGCGCAAGGCATCACGCACGTGGTGCGGGGCGAGGACCTCGTCGACAACACGCCGCGCCAGCTGCTGCTGCAGCGCGCGCTGCAGGTGCCGCAGCCCTCCTACCTGCACGCGCCGCTGGTGCTGGGGCCGAACGGGGAGAAGCTTTCGAAGCAGAACGGCGCGCAGCCGCTAGACCTCGCCGACCCGCGTGCGGCCGTGGTGCAGGCCGCGGCCGTGCTGGGCTTGCAACCCGAAGGCGCGACGCTCGCCGATGTCCTGGCCCACGCCGTGCGTGCCTGGGGCCTGCGCTGGCCGTAGGGGACAATCGGGGCATGAGCGACGACCCGAACACGCCCGAGAGCGTGTCCCATCCGCGCGGCATCCGCAGCTACGTGCTGCGCACGGGCCGCACCACGGTCGGCCAGGCCAAGGCGATAGAGACGCTGGGTCCGCAGTACCTGGTGCCGTACCAGCCGCAGGCCGTCGACCTGGCGACGCTGTTCGGCCGCCAGGCGCCCACGATCCTGGAGATCGGCTTCGGCATGGGCGAGGCCACCGCGCACATCGCGGGCCTCATGCCGGAGAAGAACTTCCTGTGCTGCGAAGTGCACACGCCCGGCGTGGGCGCGCTGCTCAAGCGGATCGGCGACCTGGGCCTCAGCAACATCCGCATCGTGCAGCACGACGCGGTGGAGGTGCTGGAACACATGCTGCCGCCAGCGTCGCTCGCGGGCGTGCACATCTTCTTTCCCGATCCCTGGCACAAGGCGCGGCACAACAAGCGGCGGCTCGTGCAGCCGCACTTCCTCGCGAAGCTGTTGCCACGCCTGCGCAGCGGCGGCTACATCCACTGCGCCACGGACTGGGAGCCGTATGCGCAGCAGATGCTGGAGGTGCTTTCGGCCGAGCCTGCGCTGCAGAACACCGCCGACGGCTATGCGGCGCGGCCGGACTACCGGCCGCTGACGAAGTTCGAGAACCGCGGCCTCAAGCTGGGCCACGGGGTCTGGGACGTGGTGTTCACCAAGCGCTGACCGACTTGCATTGCTCCTTCCTCCTCCCGGGGAAGGCTGGGATGGGGGCAGTGCGTCGCGCGTGCACCCATCCCGGCCCTCCCCCGGAGGGGAGGGAGAAAGAGGATCAGGCCTGGATCTCTTTGGCCGTGATCTGGTACTTGAAGTCGTCGGGCGCGTAGGAGTCGAAGCGGCCCTGCTGGTCCTCGGCGATCGGGTACATCAGGAAGCCCAGCTTGCCCATGCGCGCGCCGGGCAGTTCCACGTCGTGCGCCGTGTTGAAGCCGACCCAGTTGCCTTCCCAGCCGCCGTACAAGGCCTTGTACACGGGCGCGACCAGCGGGTCGGACACGGTCTTGATCCAGGTGGGCGTCTCTTCGCGCATCACCTTCGCGACGTCGGCCGGATCCATCGCCACCCAGCCGTGGGCCTGCAGGAACACTTCGGCGCGGCAATGCTGCGCGCCCTTCAGGCTGGCGGAGTTGCCACTGAGCGCCTTGTAGCCGAAGGCCGAAGGCGCGAGCCGCACGCCGTACACATCGCGTGCCGGCACGCCCGCGGCGCGGCACAGCCCGACGAACAGCGCGTTGATGTCCGCGCACTTGCCGCCCAGGTTGCCGGTTTCCAGCATCGTCTTCACGTCGCCCGCGCCGCAGCCGCGCACCGTGGGCTCGCGCCACGCGTTGCCCACGACCCAGTCGTAGATGCGGCGCACCTTCTCCTCGTCGCCGCGCGCATCGCCCACCGCCTTCAGCGCGGTCTCGCGCACGATGCCGTCGGTGGGGATCAGCGAGGTCGGGGCGAGCCAGTAGGCACGCGACTCGGAGTCCATCGCCACCGGCGTCCTGCGGCTCCAGTCCACGGCGCGGTTGCGCGTCTGCACGCGCGTCGTGAGCTCGACGTAGGGCTGCGTGATCGAGGCGTCGAAGTCCGCCTGCAGGATGCCCGTGCCCTCGCGTCCATCGGTCGTGCGCGTTGCCTTCCCGTTGGTGGCGAAGCTGCTCTCCAGCGGGCGCTGCCAGTCGGTGTCGACCGTGGGAATCGGCAGCCACACGCGCGTCGCGCCCTGCGACAGGTTCACGTCCACGCGGGTGGTGAGCTCGAAGGTGCGCCAGTCGCCGGGGCGCGGTGCGAACTGCCGCGCCTCGGCGAACGCGGCGAGCGGCGAGGCGAGGACACCGCCGGCGGCGGCGAGCTGGAGGAAGTGGCGGCGGGTGTTCATGACGGCGGATTATGCGGGGCGCCTATTCCCGATCAGCCGGAAAGGTCAAGGCGCGCGCGGCGCCCGCAGCCTCACGTCCAGAGCGACTCGACCAGCTTGCCCGCCTCGGTGGAACTCCAGTCGTACTGGCCGGTGACGCGCCAGCGCGCACGACCGTGCGCGTCGAAGCCGACCGTGGTCGGGAACACCTTGACGCCCCAGGATTCGGCGCCGGCGCCCATAGGGTCCAGCACCACAGGTACGGCCCAGTTCGCGCTGCGCACGTGGCGCTGCACGGCGACGGCGCGTTCCTTGAAGTTCACGGCCTGGAACACGAGCCGGTCGCTGTAGAAGTCGGCCATCTGCTGCAGCATCGGCATCTCCGCGCGGCACGGCTCGCACCAGGTCGCCCAGAAATTCACGACGGTGGGCTTGCCGGGCGCGGGCACCGCGATCGACTTGCCGTCCAGGTCGAGCGCCTGGAAGCCGGCGAGTCCGGAGTCACCGGTGAAGCGCTCGATCCTGCCTTGGGCATGGATGCCCGTGACCACGGCCGCAAGCGTCCCCGCGATGAAGATGCGGCGGGAGAGTGTCTCGCGTGCGTGCCCCTCACCCCGGCCCTCTTCCCAGAGGGGGGAGGGAGAAACTCCCTCGGGGTGCACTTCGCTCATACGCGGTCCGCCACCCATTGCTGCACCGATTGCAGCGCGCCTGGCAGCTTGCTGGCGTCGGTGCCACCCGCCATCGCCATGTCGGGCTTGCCACCGCCCTTGCCACCGACCTGCTGCGCGACGAAGTTCACCAGCTCGCCCGCCTTCACCTGGCCCATGCGATCGGCCGTCACGCCCGCGGCCAGCTGCACCTTCGCGCCGTCCACGGTGGCCAGCACGATGGCCGCCGACTTGAGCTTGTCCTTGAGCTTGTCCATGGTGTCGCGCAGCGTCTTCGCATCCGCGCCTTCCAGGCGCGCCGCCAGCACCTTGAAGCCCTTGACGTCCACGGCCTGGGACACGAGCTCGTCGCCTTGCGAGGACGCCAGCTTGCCCTTCAGCTGCGCCACTTCCTTCTCCAGCGTGCGCACCTGCTCCAGCACCTGCGCCACGCGGCCGTTCAGTTCCGTCGGGGCGGCCTTGAGCGAACCGGCGACCGTCTGCACCGTGGACTCCAGCTGCTGGAGGTAGGCGAGTGCGTTGGCGCCGGTCACCGCCTCGATGCGGCGGATGCCGGCGGCGACGCCCGACTCGCCGACGATCTTGAACAGGCCGATGTCGCCCGTGCGCTGCACGTGCGTGCCGCCGCACAGTTCGCGGCTGCTGCCGATGTCCAGCACGCGCACGGTCTCGCCGTACTTCTCGCCGAACAGCATCATCGCGCCGGTCGCCTTGGCCGACTCGATGTCCATCACGCGCGCCTGCGTCGGGTGGTTCTCCAGGATCTCGGCGTTCACGCGCGCCTCGATCTCGCGGATCTGCGCGCTCGTCACCGGCGTGTTCTGCGTGAAGTCGAAGCGCGTCTTGTCCGGATCGACCAGCGAGCCCTTCTGCTGCACGTGCTCGCCCAGCACCTCGCGCAGCGCCTTGTGCATCAGGTGCGTGACCGAGTGGTTGCGCATCGTCGCCGCGCGGCGCTTCATGTCCACCTTCGCCAGCACGTGGTCGCCGACGTTGAGCGTGCCCTGCGTGAGCTGTCCGTGCTGGCCGAACACGTCGGCGCGGATCTTCTGCGTGTCGTCCACCTGGAAGCGCGCCGAGCCGCTCTCGATCAGGCCGGCGTCGCCCACCTGGCCGCCGCTCTCGGCGTAGAAGGGCGTGGTGTCCAGCACCACGATGCCTTCCTGGCCGGACTTCAGCGCCGCCACGGAGGTGCCCTCGACGTAGATCGCGGTGATCTTCGCGCTGGCTTCCAGCTTCTCGTAGCCGACGAACTTGTTCACTTCGCCCGCGTACTCCAGCACGCGGTCCATCTTGAACTTGCCTGCGGCGCGGCCCGCGGCCTTCTGCTTGTCCATCGCGGCGTCGAAGCCGGCGACGTCGACCGTCACGCCGCGCTCGCGGCAGACGTCCTGGGTCAGGTCCAGCGGGAAGCCGTAGGTGTCGTGCAGCTTGAACGCGACTTCGCCTGGAAGCACCTTCTGGCCGCCGGCCAGGGCGGCATCGAGGATGTCCATGCCGTTGGCCAGCGTCTCGTAGAAGCGCTCCTCTTCCGCCTTCAACACCTCCATCACGCGCTGTTGCGCCTTGGCCAGGTGCGGGTAGGCCGTGCCCATCTGCTTGACGAGGTCGGGCACCAGCTTGTGGAAGAACGGCGTCTTCTGGCCCAGCTTGTAGCCGTGGCGGATGGCGCGGCGGATGATGCGCCGCTGCACGTAGCCGCGGCCTTCGTTGGACGGGATCACGCCATCGGCCACCAGGAAGGAGGTGGCGCGGATGTGGTCGGCGATCACGCGCAGCGACGGGTTCGCCAGGTCCTGGGTGTGCGTCTCGCGCGCAGCCGCGGCAATGAGCGCCTGGAACAGGTCGATCTCGTAGTTGCTGTGCACGTGCTGCAGGATCGCGGCCAGCCGCTCCAGGCCCATGCCGGTGTCCACGCAAGGTGCGGGCAGCGGCCTGACCGAGCCGTCGGGCTGCATGTCGAACTGCATGAACACGTTGTTCCAGATCTCGATGTAGCGATCGCCGTCGGCATCGGGACTGCCGGGCGGCCCGCCGGGGATGTGCGGGCCGTGGTCGTAGAAGATCTCGGAGCACGGGCCGCACGGGCCGGTATCGGCCATCATCCAGAAGTTGTCGGAGGCGTAGCGCGCGCCCTTGTTGTCGCCGATGCGCACCACGCGCTCGGGCGGCAGGCCGATCTCCTTGGTCCAGATGTCGTAGGCCTCGTCGTCCTCCATGTACACCGTGGCCCAGAGCTTGTCCGCCGGCAGCTTGTAGACCTCGGTGAGCAGCTCCCAGGCCCACTTGAGCGACTCGCGCTTGAAGTAGTCGCCGAACGACCAGTTGCCGAGCATCTCGAAGAAGGTGTGGTGCCGCGCGGTGTAGCCCACGTTCTCCAGGTCGTTGTGCTTGCCGCCGGCGCGCAGGCAGGCCTGCACGGACGCGGCGCGCACGTAGGGGCGCTTGTCGGTGCCGAGGAAGACGTCCTTGAACTGCACCATGCCGGAGTTCGTGAACATCAGCGTGGGGTCGTTCGCCGGCACCAGGGAGCTGGAGGGCACCACCGTGTGGCCCCGCTCCTTGAAGAAATCAAGGAAGGTCTGGCGGATGTCGGCGACGGTGAATTGGGCAGTGGTCATGGGGAGTCCGATGAACCTTCGATTATAGGTTTCGGACCCTGCACGCCCGGCCTGCGCGCCACAAACCCCCGCCGCACCGCGGCTCTGCCGCCGCTGCGCGCGGCGCAGCGCGCCAGCCTAGAAGTCGGCTTCGAACTCGCCCGGGGGCACGAGGTGGGTCAGCGCGCGGAAGGCGCCGAGCGCCAGCAGCACCTGCGCGGCGACGAAGATCGGCAGCGGCGCGATGCGCGCGGCGAACTCCGGCGCCCTGGCCAGCACCGGGGCGGCTTCCGCGGGCAGCACACCGAGCGCGTAGCCCAGGCTGCCCGATGCAGCCGCCACGGCCACTGCGTACAGGCCGATGCCCACGGCGAGCAGGCGCAAGCCCCGCCGCGGAAACAGCATGCGGCGATGCAGCTGGCTCATCCGCGCGAACAGCGCCACCACGATCAGGGCGAGGAGCAGGTCGGGCAGCCAGCGCACGGGCCCGATGCGCGCGGCCAGGCCGCGCACGCCCTCCAGCGGCGCCAGGGTGGAGAGGAAGGACGCGAGCAGGAGCACGAGGCCCACGAACAGGCGCTTCATTTCGCCCTGCTCCACCGGCTGGTGAGCCGCCGGTCTTCGTCGGGTGGGCTGTCCAGGCGAACGAGCACCGCGACGCCGGCGACCAGCACACCGATGCGCGCGAGCAGTTCCAGCGCCTGCACCGCCATGTGCGGCAGCGACGGCGACGCCGACACCCCGCTGGCCGCGATCCCATCGGCCACGGCTTCGGCGAGCTGCGCAAGCGACCACTGCACGTGCAGCGCGAGGTACAGCAGCGAGCAGCATGCCAGCACCGCGGCCCAAACGCTCCAGGGCGGCACGCGCTCGGCGAGCTGGCCATGGCGGAACAGCACGCGCGCGGGCACGAGCGCAACGACGGCCGACAGCGCCGCGAGGTCGGCGCCAGGAACCTGCACCGCCTGCGGATCGACACCGCCTTGCTGCAGCAGGAACTGCAGCGGGAACAGCAGGGACAGCAGGACGGTCAGTCCCAGCAGCACGGATCCTTTTCGCAGCATGGCGCGCCCTCCCCGCAGCAACCCCTTGCCGATTTTTAAGGGAGCTGCGGCCAGGCGGCCGCGCCGGCGCGCTGCGTGGTCGTGGCGGGCCGACGAGCGTCGTGCGCGGACGCCACAGTCGGCGCCTCGGCCGCCAGAGCCCCGCCGGCCGAGGCGGGTGAACCGGTGCCGGCTGCCCCGTCCTGGCCGTCGAGGGCGCGATGGCCAGCAAGTACCGCAACGCCGGCCAGACCTGCGTGTGCGCCGATCGCCTGTACGTACAGGAGGGCGTGTGCGACGCCTTCGTCGAGAAGCTCGCGGCCAAGGTGAAGCCGATGAAGGTCGGCAACGGCTTCGAGGACGGCGTGGTGCAAGGTCCGCTGATCGAGCTCGCCGCCATCGAGAAGGTGCAGCGCCACGTGCAGGACGCGCTCGCCAAGGGCGGCAAGATCGTCGTGGGCGGCAAGAAACTGCAAGGCCAGTTCTTCGAGCCCACGGTGATCGCTAACGCCACGGGCGACATGCTGTGCGCGCGCGAGGAAACCTTCGGACCGGTCGCCCCGGTGTTCCGCTTCCGCACCGAGCAGGAAGCCGTCGACGCCGCGAACCACACGGAGTTCGGCCTCGCGAGGTACTTCTACAGCCGCGACATCGGCCGCATCGCTGGAGTACGGCATGGTCGGCATCAACACCGGGCTGATCTCCACCGAGCATGTGCCCTTCGGCGGCGTCAAGCAGTCCGGCTTGGGCCGCGAAGGCTCGACCGACGGCATCGACGAGTACGTCGAGATGAAGTACCTCTGCATCGGCGACGTGCTGGGCTGACTCAGCGGCGGGTGCGCCTGGGGCATGCGGCGCGTCCTACAACAAGCGAAGGGCACCGCCGACCCTGGCTCGGGAGGGTGCGCGGGACAGTGTGCGTCAGTTGATACAACTTTCGCCGGAGATTCACATGCCCCAGATCACCCATTGGAGCGAAGCACTGCTGACGTCGCTCGCAGCGGCGCTCGCACTGCTGTTTTCCGCCATCCCGAAGATCATCGGCTTCGGCCTGATCATCATCGTCGGCTGGTTCGTCGCTTCGCTGATCGACCGGGGACTGGCCGCGATCCTGCGCTCGATTCACTTCAACGATCTCTCGCGGCGCGCCGGCCTCACCGACTTCGTCGAGCGCATGGGCATGAACACGGATCCCGCCGGCCTGGTCGGACTGGTGGTGAAGTGGTTCATCCGGCTGATCGCACTGGTGGTCGCCTTCGACGCGCTGGGCCTGCCCGCGGTGTCGGACGTGCTGCGCCAGCTGCTGCTGTGGCTGCCGAACGTGGTGGTTGCGCTGGTGGTGCTGGTGATCGGCGGCCTGGCTGCGCGCGCGCTCAGCAACGTGGTCCGCGGCGCCGCGAGTGAAGCCGGCCTGTCCAACACCAACTTCCTCGCCAAGGCCTCGGCCACGGTGGTGTGGGCTTTCGCGATCGTCGTCGCCGTCAACCAGCTGGGCATCGCGACCGAGCTGGTGAACACGCTGTTCATGGCGGTGGTCGGCGCCGTGGCGCTGGGCATCGGCCTGGCCTTCGGCCTCGGCGGCCGCGAGACGGCGGCTGAGATCACGCGCAAGTGGTACTCCAAGGCCCAGGAGAACTCCGGCAAGATGAAGCAGGTCGCGCAGAACGTCGGCGAGCAGGCGCAGCAGCGCAGCCCCGGCACCACCGAAGCCGGCCAGTGGCCCACCGGCGGCTACCCGCAAGGCGGCGGCATGCCCGGCGGGCCGGTGCCTGCGGACAAGCGCCACGATTCCGAAGGCGGCTGAGCTGTAGCACGGACGAGTCGATGGGCCCCAGGCGGGGCCCTTTTTTTTGCGTCGTCGTTATTTCGTGGAGCGTTCACTCGTGGCCTCTGCGGAGGCCGGTGGGCGTCGCGGCAGGCGGCGTGCGGGGAAGATCACGGGCCCTGACGTTGTTCCCGCTTCAGCCGCCGCGACGGCCCTCGTAGGCTGGCGGTGAGCATCGCGAACCCCAGCGATCCAGCGTAGCGCAGCGAGCTGGGGTTCGCCTGCGGCTCACCACCAGCCTACGCTTTCCGCTTCAAGCCCCCAACACTGTGCCGATA
This sequence comes from Ramlibacter ginsenosidimutans, assembly GCF_016654015.1. GTDB lineage: Bacteria > Pseudomonadota > Gammaproteobacteria > Burkholderiales > Burkholderiaceae_C > Ramlibacter > Ramlibacter ginsenosidimutans. The sequence continues at coordinate 128,011 of NZ_JAEPWM010000010.1, forward strand.
CGACGCACCGCAACGAACATTCTTTTGCCACACTCGGCCATGGCCTTTGCCCCGATCATCACCAGCCTGCTGGACACGGACCTCTACAAGTTCACCATGTGGCAGCCCATGCTGCACCGGCACCCGGAGGCGCGCGCGCTGTACCGCTTCGTGCTGCGCAACACGCCGCAATATCCGCTGGGCGATCTCGCCGACGAAGTCAACGCGCAACTCGACCACCTCTGCGCGCTGCACTTCCGCGAGGACGAACTCGCGTTCCTGGCGAGCCTGCGCTTCATCAAGCCGGACTTCGTCGACTTCCTGCGCATCTTCCACTTCCAGCGCGCGTTCGTGCGCGCCTGGGCCGAGGGCGATGCATTGCATGTCGAGGCGCGCGGTCCGCAGGTGCACGTGATGGGATTCGAGATCTTCGTGCTGGCGATCGTCAACGAGCTGCACTTCCGCCGCTTCGACCGCGAGCGCGCGTTGGCCGAGGGACGCAAGCGCCTGGCGGACAAGATCGCACAGCTGCGCGCCTTCGCGCTGGAGCCCCCGCGGGCGCACCCCTTCGAGTTCTTCGACTTCGGCGTGCGACGGCGCTTCGGCCGCGAGTGGCAGCGCGAGGTCGTCGCCACCCTCGCACGCGAGCTGCCCGCGTACTTCAAGGGCACCTCCAACGTGCTGCTCGCGCGCGACCTCGGGCTCGTACCCATCGGCACCATGGGCCACGAGTACCTGCAGACCTTCCAGGCGACCGGCGTGCGCCTGCGCGACTTCCAGCGTGCCGCGCTCGAGGAGTGGGTGCAGGAGTACCGGGGCGACCTCGGCATCGCGCTCACCGACACGGTGGGCATGGACGCGTTCCTCGCGGACTTCGACCTGTACTTCGCGAAACTGTTCGAAGGCCTGCGCCAGGACTCCGGCGATCCGGTCGCGTGGGGCGAAAAGGCGCTGGCCCACTACGACAAGCTGCGCATCAACGCGCACGACAAGCGCCTGGTGTTCTCCGACAGCCTGGACATCCCGAAAGCCCTGGCGCTCTATGGCCACTTCGGCGACCGCGTGGCCATGGGCTTCGGCATCGGCACCAACCTCACGAACGACGTCGGCCTCGCGCCGCTGAACATCGTGATGAAGCTGGTGGAAGTCAACGGCCAGCCGGTGGCCAAGCTGTCCGACGCGCCGGGAAAGACGCTGGCGACCGACGCGACCTTCCTGGCCTACCTGCGCCAGGTGTTCGGCGTGGCGTCCTAGTTCGCGGACGGGCGATCCGAGGCCGGCGCGCGCCGCAGGTGGTCGCGCACACGCTCGGCGTCGTCGCCCACGGCGGCAACGGCTTCCTTGACGCGCTTCTCGCTCACGTTGAAGTGGCGCGCCCAGGCGCATACGGCGTAGTCATAGCTCACGTCGATGCGTTCCTTGCGGTCGGAACGCTTGCGGTTCGGCGAAACGGCCATCGGTGCGGTACTCCGGGAAAAGGGACATGCTATGCAAGAGCCCGGCCGCGCAATGTAGGACGGTGGCCATGCGTTCATCAGCCATGCGCCAGGGGGAACACAATGCGCCCATCCCTCTCGTTCCTGGAGATCCAGCATGCGCCTCGCTCCCCTCGGCCGCACCGGCCTGTTCGTCTCGCAACTCTGCCTCGGCACCATGACCTTCGGCGGCAGCGACGGCATGTGGGGCAAGATCGGCACGCTGCAGCAGTCCGACGCCGAACGCCTGGTCGGGCAGGCCCTCGACGCCGGCATCAATTTCATCGACACGGCCGACGTGTACGCGGGCGGCGTGTCCGAGCAGATCACCGGGCAGGCGCTGCGCAACCTCAAGGTGCCGCGCGACCAGGTGGTGGTAGCGACGAAAGTATTCGGCGAGACTGGCTCCGGCCCCAACATGCGGGGCGCGACCCGCAGCCACATCCTCGACGGCGTGAAGCAAAGCCTGCGCCGGCTGCAGCTGGACCACATCGACCTGTACCAGATCCACGGCTTCGATCCGGCCACGCCGATCGAGGAGACGGTGCGCGCGCTCGACCAGCTGGTGCGCGACGGCCATGTGCGCTACGTGGGCGTGTCGAACTGGGCGGCCTGGCAGATCGTGAAGGCGCTGGGCATTGCGGAGCGCTGGGGGCTCGCCCGCTTCGAATCGCTGCAGGCCTACTACACGGTCGCCGGGCGCGACCTCGAGCGCGAGCTGGTGCCCATGCTGCGCAGCGAAGGCCTGGGCCTCATGGTGTGGAGCCCGCTCGCGGGCGGCTTCCTGAGCGGGAAGTACAGCCGCCAGCAACAGGCCGAGGCGGGCAGCCGGCGCACCGAGTTCGATTTCCCCCCGGTGGACAAGGAACGCGCCTACGACGTCATCGACGTGATGCGCGAGATCGGCAATGCGCGCGGCGTCTCCGTCGCGCAGATCGCGCTGGCCTGGCTGCTGCACCAGCCGCAGGTCACCAGCGTGATCGTCGGTGCGAAGCGCCCCGAGCAGCTGGCCGACAACATCGCGGCGACCGAGGTGCAACTGTCCCCCGAAGACCTCGGCCGCATCCACGCGGTGAGCAAGCTGCGCCCGGAGTATCCCGGCTGGATGTTCGAACGCCAGGGCGAAGCGCGGCGCCGGCAACTGCAGGACTCAGGCCGCGCCTGATTGCACCCGACGGGTCCGGCGTAGCTCGTAGGCTGGCGGTGAGCATCGCGAACCCCAGCGATCGAGGGTAGCGCAGCAAGCTGGGGTTCGCCTGCGGCTCACCACCAGCCTACGGCTTCTGCGGAAGCGGACACCCGAACGCAAAGATCACGCAATGGACGCAAGGAATCCAGAAATCTCTTCATTTGAATTTCTCTTGCGTCCTCTGCGAAACCTCTGCGCCCTCTGCGTCCGGTTGTTGGGTTTCCAGTTTTGGAATTCACCCGTGCAGCATCCACACCAACGCCGTGCCGCCGATCGAGATGAGCACGTGCCCGAAGGCGACGGTGCTGGAGTAACCGATCACCGCCACCGGGCTCTCCGAGCGCTCCTGCACGGCGGCGAGCCCGGCCGTCATCGTCTGGGCGCCCGCCAGCGCGCCGAGCAGCAGCAGCGGATTGAGTCCCAGCACGTAGCGCCCGACCAGCAGGCCCGTCACCAGCGGCACCAGCGTGACCACGATACCGCCGAGGAACACCGGGATGCCGACGTCGCGCAGTGCCTGCACGAACACGGGCCCGGCCTTCAGGCCGATCATGGCGACGAAGCCGGCGAGCCCTACGGACTTCATCAGGTCCATCGCATCCGCGCCCAGCAGCGCGAAGTTCGGCCGCACCGAATTGCGCCAGCCCACGGCCAGTCCCAGCAGCAGCGTGGCCACGCTGGAGCCGAGCGCGATGCGCACGTTGCCCACGTGGAAAGCGATGACGAGTCCGAGCAGGGCACCGACGAAGATCGCCAGCCCGAGCGCGACATAGTCGGTGCCACGCTGCTGCAGCACGTCGCCCAGTGCCGCCGCGACGCGGCGCACCGACGGCTCCAGGCCATGCAGTGTGAGCAGGTCGCCGCGGAAGATGCGCGTGCCGCGCGCGACCGGGATCTGCACGCCATTGCGCAGGATGGACTTCAGGAACACGCCGCGGAACTCCTCCTGCCCACCCGCGAAGTCCTCCAGGGTCCGACCCGACAGGGCGCCATTGGTGAGCACCACGTCGAAGGTGGCCGAGGGCACGTCGAGCAGCTCGCGGTCGAACACTTCGCGGCGGCCGTCGCCCGCCACGCGCAGCAGCGCCTCCTGGTGCCCGATGGCGCCGACCACGTCGCCCGCGCGCAGCACGAGGTCGCTGCGCACCGGCACGATCTCGCCGCCACGGCGCAGCCGCTCGATGAAGATGCGGTCCCCCGCCACGGCGCGCTCGACCTCCGAGACCGTGCGGCCCGCCGCAGGGCCGTCCGCCGCGAGCTCGTAGGCGCGCAATTCGAACATGTGCCAGGCGGAGCTCACGCCCTTGGCCTCGCGCTCCAGGCCCATCTCCTGCTCCAGCTTGCGCGCTTCGGCCTTCAGGTCGATGCGCAGCATCCACGGGCCGACGTGCGAGCAGAAGAGGATGAGGCCCACGGTTCCGAACAGGTAGCACAGCGCATCGGCCACCGGGATCTGCGTGATGAGACGCTGCCTCTCCTCGTCGGGGATCGGCAGGCTGCGGATCGCCTCGCTCGCCGTCCCGATCACGGGTGACTCGGTGAGCCCGCCGGACATCATGCCCGCTGCGTAGCCCAGCTCCAGCTTGAGCAGGCGCGCCATCGCGTAGGCCGTGAGCAGCCCCGCCGCCGGGATCACCACCCCCAGCGCCACCCAGCGCCAGCCGCCCTCGCGCACGCCGCGCACGAAGCCCGGGCCCGCCGAATAGCCGATGCCGTACATGAACAGCAGGAACAGCAGCGACTTGGCCGTGTCGGAGACCGGCACGTGCCAGAAGTACCCGATCAGCACGCCCGCCAGCAGCGAGCCCGTCACGGGGCCGATGCCCACGCCGCGGATCTTCCAGTTGCCGACCCAGTACCCCAGGCCGATGGCGAGGAAGACAGCCAGCTCGGCGTTCTTCTCGAAGTACGGTGCAAGCCACTCCATGTTCCGCCCCCTCCAAAGAAAAAGCGCCGGGGGGCCGCAAGCGGTCGCCCGGCGCCGGTCCGCGCTCGCCCTTACTGCGCGAGCACCATCGCGAAGTAGCCGAAGATCGTCAGCAGGATCCCCGAGACCGCATACGCGACCGGGAAGCCGATCCACGGCACCGTGCTGTTGATCTCCTTGGCCGCTTCGCGGCAAGGACCCGAGTGCGAACGCGCACCGGCGACGCCCCCCATCAGCACCGCGGGGTTGATCTTGAACACGTGGTAGCCGAGCGCCCAGACGACGAAGGGCGGGATCGTGCAGGCGACGAAGCCGACCAGGAAGATCTTCAGCGCCACCGCGCCGGTCAGCTGCGCCAGCAGCGAGTTGCCGGCGTTGATGCCGACGATCGCCACGAACACCACCAGTCCCAGGTCCTCCAGGATGTTGCGCGCCGCGTTCGGCGTGTTGCCGAAGAAGCGCAGCCGCGACTGCAGCGAGGACACGATCACGCCCGAGACCAGCAGGCCGCCGGCATTGCCCAGGCCCACGCTGGCGCCGAAGGCCGGGAACGAGATCGCGCCGATCAGCAGGCCCAGGATCATGCCCACGGACAGCGTCAGCAGGTCGGTGGCGGTGCTGGGCGTGGCGAAGCGGCCCAGCAGGGTGGCCGCCTTCGTCACCGCGTCCGGCAGGCCGGCGACGTACACCACGTCCATGCGCTGCAGCGTGGTGCCGCTGCCCGCCGGGATCGGCTGGCCGGCACGCTCGATGCGCGTGACCACCAGCTGGCCGGCCAGGTCGCCTTTGAAGGACCCGAGCTCGCGGTCGACGGCATCCTTGTTCGTCAGCAGGATTTCCGCCTGCGCGAGCGGTACGTTCAGCACGCGCGCATCGTCGATCTCGGTCCCGACCAGGCCGAGCTTGGTCGTCATGTCGGCGCGCGTTCCCGCGAGCGCGACCACATCGCCCAGCGCGAGCTTCAGGGACGGATCGGCGCCCAGGAGTTCGTCGCCCCGGCGCACGTTCAGCACGCGGTACTCCGGGTTCTGCTGGCGGAACTCGGAGATGGTCCTGCCGCCCAGTGCGGCGTTCTCCAGCTTGTAGGCGCGCGTGGCGAAGGGGCGGTAGCCCGTGAGCGCGACGTCGTCGACGTTGCGCACGCCGTGCTCGCGCTCGTATTCGAGCGCAGCGGCCTTGGCGTCCACGCCCCACCACTTGGGCAGGTACTTGCAGATCAGGATGATGCCGACCGTGCCCCAGATGTAGCTGATGCCGTACGACAGCGCGATCATCGCGGAGACCTGCTCAGGCGTGGTGCCCGGCGCAAGCTTCACCGCGCCCTGCGTCACCGCCTGTTCGGCCGAGCCGATGGCCGCCGACATGGTCTGCGAGCCCGCGAGCAGGCCGCCGGCGGCGCCGGTCGGCAGGCCGGTCCACTTCGCGCCGATGACCACCAGGCCCAGCCCGAGGACCGAGGAGATCACCGCGAGCAGCGTGAACGTCAGCCCGTCACCCTTGAGGCTGTTGACGAACGACGGGCCCACGCGCAGGCCGACACCGTACATGAACAGGTAGTAGAAGAGGCTCTTGGCGAACGTGTTCAGCTCCAGCTTCACGCCGTACACCGAAGCCCACGTCGAGAGGCCGCAGCCGATGATGATCGCGGCGGCCACCATCCCCAGCCCGTAGCCCTTGAAGCTGAACTTGCCGACCCACACGGCCAGGCCGACCGCGATGAACAACAGGGCGAACGGGTTGTTCGCCATCCATTGGAAGAACTCTTTCATTCGAAACTCCTAGACGGCTGCGTTTCTACAGGTCGGTGGCCGCGCCCTTTTTCGCGCGCTTGCCCAGCGAATCCGGCTTCAGCAGCTTCAGTCCCAGCGAAGCGTTGTAGCCATGGATCTCCTTCACGTCGAGCTTGCGCATGAACGTGATCGTGTCCGCCTCGATCACCTGGCCCGGCACCATGATCGGGAAGCCCGGCGGATAGGGGATGACGAAGTTGGCCGAGACCAGCGGCGGGCCCGAGCGGACGCGCTCGTCGATCTGCGGGTCCTGGAGCTTGATGTGCTCGCAGTCGTGCTCGCGGTAGGCAGTGAAGAACGCGGCGCGCATGTGGCCCTGGGACGTTCCGCTTTCGACGCTGTCGCGGAACGCGTCGTGGAAGCGGCTGAAGTTCGGCAGGTCGGGCACGTCCTCCATCAGCGACTTCACGCGTGCCGCGAACGCTTCCTTCTCCACCGCGTCGGCTTCCTGCAGCCGCTGCTCGACTTCACGCGCGCAGTCGGCCAGCACCTTCAGCAGGTGGGCAACGTCGCTGCGCGTGTTGTTGATGTTGGTCTGCACCAGGATGGAGTTGCGCGAGGTCTTGTTGATCTGCACGTCGTACTTCGACGCCAGCAGGCCCTTGAACTGCGTGCCGTCGTAGCCGGCGCGGCCGGTGACGACGGTCAGCCGCGTGGGGTCGAGCGCGAACTCGTCCTCCTCCCACGCGTCGATCACCTTCTCCCAGGTGGCGCCGCCGTTGGCGCGCCCGTAGTCCTCCACGCCGGAGGCGCGGAACTCCGCGGGCACCATCTCGCCGGGCGTGAGGATGTGGAAGTACTTGGAGATCATCGGGTGGCTGTTCACCTGCCGGCGCAGGTCCAGCGCCAGGTCGATGGCGTTCATCACCAGCTCGTAGCCTTCCAGTTCCATCTGCCGGCGCGCCAGGTCGAGCGACGCGATGATCTGCTGGTTGGGCGAGGTCGAGGTGTGCGTGTAGAACGCCTCGTGGAACTGTTCCTCCACCTTGTGGAAGTCCTGGTCGCGCACGGCGATCATCGACCCCTGGCGCAGCGCCGACATCGACTTGTGCGTGGAGTTCGTCTGGTACACGCGGATGCGCGCGGTGTCCGGGTCGGGCAGCAGGTGCGTGTCCAGCAGCGACGCGTCGTTCGGGTCCAGGTCCTTGCCGACCTTGCCCTTCATCTTCGCCTTCCACTCGTCGTAGCGCTTGCGGTACTCGGGCGAGCCGAGCATTTCCTCGAGCCGCTGGGCCGCGCCCATGGCGGTGCGCCGGCGGTGGAACGGCGAGAAGCGCGCGAAGCCGAACCAGGCCTCGTCCCACAGGAAGACCAGGTCCGGCTTGATCGCCAGGCATTCCTCCATCACGCGGCGGCAGTTGTACATGTGGCCGTCGAATGTGCAGTTCGTGAGGTCCAGCACGCGCGCCTTGTCCAGCTTGCCCTCGGCCTTGAGGGTCAGCAGCGCCTGCTTGATCGTGCGCAGCGGCACGGCGCCGTACATGGAGTACTCCACCATCGGGTAGGCCTCCAGGTACAGCGGCTGCGAACCCGCGAGCACCAGCCCGTAGTGATGCGACTTGTGGCAGTTGCGGTCGATCAGGATGATGTCGCCCGGCTGGCACAGCGCCTGTACGACGATCTTGTTGGACGTCGACGTGCCGTTGGTGCCGAAGAAGACCTTGTCGGCGCCGAACGCGCGGGCCGCCTTGTCCTGCGCGTCCTTGATGTTGCCTGCCGGATCCAGCAGGCTGTCGAGGCCGCCCGTGGTGGCCGAGGACTCGGCCAGGAACAGGTTGGCGCCGTAGAACTGGCCCATGTCCTTGATCCAGTTCGACTTGAAGATCGACTTGCCGCGCGCCACCGGCAGCGCGTGGAAGGTGCCGATCGGCCGGGCCGCGTACTTCTTCAGGTTGTCGAAGAAGGGCGTCGTGTAACGCTCGGTGATGCCGGCGAGGATGCTCAGGTGCACCTCCAGCAGTTCCTCCATCTCGTAGAACACGCGGCGCACCAGCCGGCTCTGCTCGCTCGTGGCGGCGGCTTCGACGCTGCGCTCGCTCACGAGGTAGATGTCCAGCTCGGGGCGGATCTTCTTGATCGCGCGGGCCAGCGACAGGCCGTAGCTGGTCGGCATGCCGTCGTCCTCGATGCCGAAGCGCTGCAGCAGCCGGCCCAGTGCGGTGAGCGCATGGCGTGACTTGTAGGGGAAGCCGTCGTACACCACGACGGCTTGCAGGTTGGTGTTGATGATCGCTGCGACCACCGCGTCCTCGAAGCTGCCCACGGGCACGGACTCGTAGATGAACGGGTCTTCCGGGCGGCGCAGCTTGTGCAGTTCGCGCGGCGAGGCACCGCTGCCGGCGCGTACGCTTTCGGGCGCGACGACCAGCAGTTCGAAATAGGGGCGTTGCGCGGCCTCACTGGCCAGGCCGGGCGGCAGCCGATCGGCGAAATTCGACTCGGCCTCCTCGTCGATGTTCCAGGCGCTCGGGTCGCGGCGGTAGGAGCCGGAGAAGATCGAGCTCTTGATGCGGTTCAGGGCGGTCGCCAGTCCCTGAGCGTCGCCGCCGGAGACCAGCTCGCGCACCGTGCGCATCAGGGCAGGACCGGGAAAGGCCCAGTACTGTTCGAGCGGCTCCAGCTCGTCCAGCAGCGTGACTATCTCCGTGGCCAGCTTGTCGCTGCTGCCGCGGCCCGCGCCCCACGCGTCGGCGCAGGCGGCGAGTTGGCTCCAGCGATCGCGCCGTGCGTCGGTGGCGGAAAAGAAATCGGCGAGCGAGAGTTCGCTGGGCTTGGCGGCGGCTTTGTCCTTGGCCATGAAATCCTCCAGGGAAACGGGACAGTTACTGCGGGCAGCAGGGAGCGTCCAGCGTAGGCCCGCCCCCTCGGAGCAGACATGGGGGAAAGGGGCAATCGCCTCCGTCCGGTTCCCGGTAGGCCCAAAGGGCAATTGGCCCGAGGCGGCGAGTGCGGCACCGTCGCAGGGGTATTACCCCCAAGAGCGGAGCACCTCATGACATCGCGACGCACCCTCGCCTGGGCGACGCTTCTGGCGCCGCTCGCGGCCCACGCCTCCTTCCTTTCCGGCGAGGCGTTGGACACGGCCGCCAACTGGCTCTCCTGGTTCATCATCGTCCTCGTGCCGGTCGTGGGCATCGCGGTGTTCCTGTTCATCCACGTGCTGCCGGAGAAGATCGCGGAGAAGCGGCACCACCCGCACAAGGACTCGATCAAGGTGCTGTGCATCCTGTCGCTGTTCTTCGGCGGCATGCTGTGGCCCTTCGCCTGGCTGTGGGCGTACACGCGGCCGGTCGGCTACCGCGCGATCTACGGCACCGACAAGCACGAGGACTACTACCTCGAACAGGGCGAACTCGCGCTGGAAGGCAAGCTGCCCTCCGAAGAAGTCGAGCACCTGCGTGACGAGCTGGCCGCCATGGACGGCAAGGGCCCGCTGCCGCCGAAGCTGCGGGTGCTGGCCGAGAAGCTGGGCGTCGAGCGCGTCAAGCCCTTGCCGCCGATCATTCCGATCCGCACCGCCGCGCCCGCCGAAACCGCCACCGGAGGGACCAGGTAATGGAAGTCCTGCTGCTCGGCATCTATTCGTTCTTCGTCTGGCTCATCTTTTTCAAGTTCAAGTGGCTGCCGTGGAACACCACTTCGCAGGTGATCGTGATCACGCTGCCCATCGTGGGCCTCACCGCCCTGATCCTCGCGCTGAACGCAGTGGCGCCGTCCTCGCATGACGTGCGCGTCGTCAAGTACTACGCCAACATGTCCTCGTACGTGCGCGGCCGCGTCGTGTACGTTGCCGAAGGCAACAAGCCGCTGAGGAAGGGCGACGTCCTGTACAGGATCGATCCGACGCCTTACCAGCTGCAGGTGAATGCGCTGGAAGCGCAGCTCGCCAACTCCGTGGGCAGCAGCAAGGAGCTGGAGGAACAGCTCTCCGGCTCCGTGGCGCAGGTGGCGCAATCGAAGTCCGCCATCGACCAGGCGAGCTCGCGCGTCGCGTCGGCCGCCGCCGACCTGGAACTCGCCACCAAGCGCGTCGCCCAGAACCGCGAACTGGTGGCCAAGGGTGCCGGCAACCGGTTCGACCTGGAACAGGCCGAGACCAACCTGCGCAGCGCGCAGAGCGCGATGGACAGCGCACGCAGCGCGGAGGCGCAGGCGCGCGGTGCCCTGGCTCAGGCGCTCGCGGGTGAGCGCCAGATCCGCCAGCGCATGGGCGCGAAGTCCGGCGGCGAGTGGGCGCAGATCGCGCAGACCCGCGCGCAGCTGGAACAGGCCAAGTTCGACCTGTCGCAGACCACCGTCGTGGCGCCGGCCAACGGCACGCCGATCAACGTGCAGCTGCGTCCCGGTGCGCTGATCGCGACGGCCGCCAACGCGCCGGCGCTCACGTTCGTGGAAGACGAGTTCAGCGTCATCGCGCTCTACGAGCAGAACGAGCTCACCAAGGTCAGGCCCGGCGACGAAGCGGAGATCGTGCTCGAGACACTGCCGGGCGAGATCATCAAGGCGAAGGTGGACTCGATCGTGTGGGCCCAGGGCCAGGGCCAGGTGGTCAACACCGTGGGCCTGCCGCAGACCGGCGCCGCCGGCCCGCCGCCCGGGCGCTTCCCCGTCAAGCTGTCGGTGGACCCGAAGTTCCGGGATGTCTTCTTCGCCGCCGGCGCGCGCGGCAACGCGGCGATCTACACCGAGCACGTCGAGGAGATCCAGATCCTGCGCAAGGTGATCCTGCGCATCAACACCAAGATCAACTACCTGATCCTGAAGCTGCACTGATGGACCGCTCTGCACTGCGCCCCCTCGCACTGGCGGCGGCCGCGGCGCTCGCCGGCTGCGCGCTGGTGAAGACGCCCGACGCACCGCAGCTGAAGGAGCTGTCGCTGCCCAACACACAGCTGCCGAGCCAGTGGACGGCGGCTCCGACACCGCCCGGACCCGTGGTGAACGGCTGGCTCACCGAGTTCCACGACCCCCAGCTGGAGAAGCTGGTCGCGGAAGCGATGACCTACAACCCCGACCTGCAGATCGCGGCCGCGCGCGTCGAGGCCGCCGAGGCGAGCGCGCGCGCGGCCGGCGCAGCCCTGTATCCGCAGGTGAACCTCGCCGGCCATGGCGGCGGCAAGCTGGGCGGCGATGGCAGCGGCGTGCAAGGCATCGGCCTGTTCGCCAGCTGGGAGCTGGACCTGTGGGGCCGCGTGCGCGCGCAGCGCGCCGCCGCGACGGCGCAGTACGAATCGCAGGTGCTCGACACCGCCTACGCGCGCCAGTCGATCGCCGCACTGGTGGCCAAGAGCTGGTTCCTCGCGCGCGAGGCCGCGGTGCAGCGCGCGCTCGCCGGCGAGATGATCAGCTCGTCGCAGGCGCTGGTCGACCTCTCGCGCGACCGCGTCCGCGTCGGCAAGACCGACGAACTCGAAGTGAGCCAGGCGGAGGCCAGCGCCCTCTCGTACAGCGACCTGCAGCTGCAGGCCGAGATCGCGCGCCAGAACGCGCTGCGCGCCATCGAGATCCTGGCCGGCCGCTACCCGTCCGCCACCGTCGAGCCCGGACTGACCTTGCCGGCGCTGCCGGGGCCCGTACCCGCCGGCCTGCCTTCGGAGCTGCTGGAGCGCCGCCCCGACGTGCGCGCCGCCGAGCGCCGCGTGGCCGCCGCCTTCTACCGCACGCAGCAGGCCCAGGCCGCGCGCCTGCCCACCATCTCGCTGACGGCAGGCGTGAGCAGCATCACGAGCGAGCTGTTCGTGATGAAGGAACGCGACAACCCGGTGTGGAGCGTGGGCGGCACCCTCCTGGCGCCCATCTTCAACGCCGGTGCGCTGCAGGCGCAGGTGGACGTGCGCACCGCCGAACAGAAAGCGGCGATTGCCGACTACGGCCGCATCGGTTCGCGCGCCTTCGGCGAAGTCGAAAGCGCGCTGTCGCAATCGTTCAACCTCGACACGCGCGCGGACGTGCTGGTGCGCGCCGTGCGCGCGAACGAATCGGCCGTGGGCTATGCGCGCACCCGCTTCGAAGTCGGGAGCTCGGACCTGCGCGGCGTGCAGCAGCAGCAGCTCGCCCTGCACGCGGCGCGCGCGACGCTCGCGCACGTGCAGGCGGAGCGCCTGATCCAGCGGGTGAACCTGCACCTGGCGCTGGGCGGCGGGTTCGAGCCGTGATGCCTGGGCGCAGAGGTCCGCATCCGTTTCATCGATCCGACTGCGCAGCACGCGCCAGCACCGGTACCGCACTCACCAGCGCTGCCGCCAGGATTCCCAGCACTGTCTCCACGAGCCGGTCGCGCGCGTGCTCCCACGGGTTCGCCGAGAAGCTCACGAGCACGATGCCGCTCACGTAGCCGGCCACCTTGGCGGCCGGGGGCCGGTTCATGAGCTGGCACAGGAACATGGGCACGAGTACGGCGCCGACCACGGCCAGCGCGCCGGGCTGCACGAACAGGGTCGCCACGCAGCCCGTTGTGGCACCGATGGCCGTGCCGATCAGCCGCGGGATCGCCAGCTTGCGGGTCTTCGCGGCGTCGATGTCCGTGACGATGACCGCGCTCACCAGGGCATACAGCGGACTGGCCAGCCCGAGCAGCATCGCCACACCCACGGCCAGGCCCGCGCCGATCGCAGCGCGCACCGGCAGGCGCAGGGCGTCGATGATGGGGATGGGAGTGCTCCTGGAACCGGAAGCACTCTAGGGCGCGCGCGGCGGGAGGCGAATGGGACCTTGGTCGGATCGGGACTGCGGATGATGAACGCGGGTGCCAGGCCCGCTCCCTACAGCAAGGCGGCTGCCGCCCGCGCTCCACGCTCCGCCACTCTCACGAGCGCGGCCACGGAGCGTACGCCGATCTTTGCCATGCCCCGCGCCCGGTGCACCTTCACGGTCTTTTCCGTGATATCCAGGTCGCCGGCGATCTGCTTGTTCAGGCGCCCCTCCATGACGAGTTCCACGACCTCCCGCTCACGGGGAGACAAGGTGTCGAACCTCTCCCGCACCTCCTGCACGGTCCGACGGTTCGCGCGATCCCGGGCATCCCGCGCCAATGCGGCTTCGACCGCGGCGAGCAGCTCCGTTTCGTCCACCGGCTTGCGCAGGAAGTCCACGGCGCCCCGCCGCATCGCCGCGGCGCAGGCCGGCACGTCCGCCAGGCCGCTGAGAAAGACGAGAGGTGGGCCCGCGTGCCGCCGGAGCAGTTCCGACTGGAGCGCGAGCCCGTCCATCCCCGGCATCGAGATATCGACGACGGCGCATCCCGCATCGTCATCGTACGACGCCAGGAATGCCTCCGCGTTGTCGTGCGGCACGACGACGAAGTCATGCATACGCAGCAGGCGCGCGACCGCGGTCAGCACCATGGGATCGTCATCGACGAAGTGAACCGTGCGCGATGTCCTCTCCGTCGCGCATTGCGCGCTGTTCTTCATGACTTCTGCTCCATTGGGCACCACAGCGTAGGACGGAGTGCCGCGGCAAGGCACGCATGCATGGCGCGATCGGCCAATTTGCTGGCGTCGTATGTCAAATGCCATCCTTTTGGGTACCATGGCTCGTGGCCAACCTCATTCGAAGTGCACCATTGGTCAAGTTCGCGGCCGCAGCGCCGGTGGTGCAAGTCGATGCCGCGCAAATCTTCCGACACGTCGGGGTCGACCCGCAGTGCATGGTCGCCGCGGACCTGTTCGTCCCCCAGGACTGCCTGACCAACGTGCTGGATGCCACGCAGCGGCGCACGGGCTTTGCCGGCGTGGGCCTGCTGGTGGGCGCGTCCTGGCGCATGTCGGACTTCGGCCCCCTGGCCCTGCTCCTGGAGCACCTGCCGACCTTGCGCCATGCCTTCGGCGAGTTCGAGCGCTATCGCCACCTGCGCAGCCAGACGATCACGATCCGCATCCAGGAAGCCGGCGTGCTGGCAGTCATCCAGATGGACGTGCGTTCGGACCGCGGCAAGGCGCCGGGGACGGCGGTGGAGCTCACGGTGGCTTCGCTGATGGCGCTGCTGCACTGGTTCCTGGGCCAGGGGTGGCATCCGCGCGAGGTTCGCTTCGCCCACAGCGCGCCGTCGGACCTCACGCTGCACCGGCGCGTGTTCGGGTGCAACGTGGAATTCGGATGCGACTTCGACGGGGTGGTCGTGCACACGGCGGACCTGGACCATCCCAATCCTTTTGGCGACGTCAACCTGGCACGCTACGCGAGGGAGTTCCTGGACCTGCAGCCGGCCGGCACCCGCGCACCGACGACGCTCGCCGTCCGGCGAAGCCTGGAGCTGCTGCTGCCGCAAGGTCGGTGCGCGGTCGAGCAGGTCGCGCTGCAAATGGGGACGACCGCCCGCACGCTGCAGCGTCGCCTGTCGGAGGAAGGCACGGACTTCTCCGCCCTGCTCAACGACTGCCGCAGCGCGCTCGCGCGCCGCTACCTCGCCGATGCTCGCTATCCCGTGGGACAGGTGGCGACGTTGCTCGGGTTCTCCGACGCCAGCGCATTCACCCGCTGGTTCGGCGCCCGGTTCGGCGCGTCCCCGCGGCAGTGGCGAAGCGAGGCAGGCAAGTGAGGCATCTCTCCCTCGACCTGCACGCGACGAGCAGGCGCTCGGCCTTGCTCCTGGCACTTGCTTCGGCGCTGCCGTCCATTTCCCCTGCGCGCGCTGCGGGATGGCCGGCCAAGCCCGTGCGTATCGTCATCGCGGCGCCTCCAGGGGGCGTTGCGGACATCATCGCCCGCCTGCTGGTCGACGACCTCGCAAGGAGGCTGGCCGCTCCCGTCATCGTCGACTACAAGCCCGGCGCCAGCGGAGTGATTGCCGTGCAGGACCTGCTGACGGCGCCCGCCGACGGCCACACCTTCCTGATGATACAGCGCGGCATCGCGACCGAAGTTCCGTTGGCCATGAAGGTGCGCTTCGACCCGGCGACGGACCTGCGCCCGTTCGTGCAACTGGCGCGCGCGGGATTGCTGCTGGTGGGCAGCTCGCGGCTGCCCGCGCGCACGCTCGCCGAGCTCGTTGCCGATGCGAAGGCGCATCCGGGAGAACTGCACTTTGCGGCCGTGGGTTTCGGGCTGCGTTCGCACACCCTGGGCCTGCAGTTCGCGAAGCTGGCCGGCGTCGATCTGCCCTTCGTGGCGTACCAGGGTGCTGCTCCCGCGCTGAAGGACCTCCTGGGCGGCCACGTTCCGCTCATGATCGAAGCGCCTCCCGTCCTCCTGCCCGCGATCGCCTCCGGCCAGGTCCGCGCGTTCGCAATCAATGCTCCCACGCGCTCGGACGTCCTGCCGGACGTGCCCACGTTCACCGAATCGGGCTATCCCCAGCTGGCGGACACCAGCTGGTTCGCGCTCTGGGCGCGGCCCGGCGTTCCCGATGCGGTGCAAGACACCGTGCGCAGTGCGGTGCTCCAGTTCCTGGAGCAGCCGACGACACAAGCCCGGCTCAAGGAGTTCGGCCTGGACCCCGGGTTGCCGCTGACCGCGGCCGAACTTGCACGCGACGTGCGGGAAGCGTCGGCGCTGCAGGCGCGGATCCTGCAGTCGATCGACTTCAAGCCGCAGTGACGGCGGGAGCGGCAGTGGCTCGCGCGCGGTCTGGGTAGCGTATGGGGGATGGGTGACGAGGAAGCGCCGGGGCGGCGCGGTCACCGTGGAGCGGGCGATGGGAATCGAACCCACGTCTTGAGCTTGGGAAGCTCAGGTCCTGCCATTGAACGACGCCCGCGGTTCAGCGGCGGATTCTAACCGGATGGACGAACGGAGGACTGACTGTGCGCCCTCCTCAAGAAGCGTTGGATGTTGGCCGCCGCGTCTCGGAGGCGCCTCGGCATCCAGCTCTCGTTAGTCCCATCGGGTCATTGGCACCCCTGAACCTCATCGATAAAGTGCCCCGCATGCTGACCCGCACAAGATGCCTCCTGCTTGCCGCTGCGGCGTTCGCTGGGCTGGCACACGCCGGGACCGTCGGCACCTGGTATGACGTCGACGACGTGGATGGTGCTTTCACCCTCACGTACAAGTCGAAGACCTACAACCTCAGCGCCACCCCCGCCTTGTACCTGGACGACCAGGTCTGGTACTACAACGCAAATCTCACGCCGCAAAGCCCCTCCGCCCTCGAGACGGTGGTGGAAAACCGCTATGGGCTGCTTGCGGGCAGCTTGAGCACCGTGGCCTATTGCGACAACGTCTCGACGGGTTCCTGCGTGAAAGCGACCGCGAAGAACGCGACGCTCAACGGCGTTCCGACGAGCACCTTCACCGCGACCACGCCGTTCGACTACCTGGCCATCCACCTCGGTAACGGCGAGCTGATCTTCCACTGGAGCCTGGCCACCAGCACCTTCACGCTGGCTGGAATGCCCACGGCCAGCATCAGCAACTACCGCGCATTCGTCGGGCCGCAGGTCCTCGCCACCCCGCTGCCAGGTGCTGCATTGCTGTTCGCTTCCGCCCTGGGCGGTGCCGGGTTCGTCGCACGCCGCCGCGGCAGGAAGCAGCCCTCCGCCGCCTGAGTGCGGGCGTGCAGGACTGCGCCTGTACGACGCTCTTGCTGCCCTGGCGCACAGCGTAGCTGACTCTCTCGCCTCGTCCGCCCCGCCTCCCTGATCGCAGTCTTGCGTACTGGCTGACCCGCGGGCACCGAAGAGCAGGCTCCGGGCACGTGGGACCATGGTCCGATGGTTCCTCCTGCGGCCCTCGGGTACATCGGAGTCTTCCGGCTCGAGGAGCATGCGATGAACGCCGAACAGGAACGACTGCGCCAGGCACGGGAAGCCGTGATGCCGTGGCGCAAGTGGGGCCCTTATCTCAGCGAGCGGCAGTGGGGCACCGTGCGCGAGGACTACAGCGCGAGCGGCAACGCCTGGGACTACTTCAGCCACGACCAGGCGCGCTCACGCGCCTATCGCTGGGGCGAGGACGGGCTGGCGGGCGTGTCCGACGACCAGCAGCGCCTGTGCCTCGCGCTCGCGCTCTGGAACGGCCGCGACCCCATCCTCAAGGAGCGGATGTTCGGGTTGACCAACAGCGAGGGCAACCACGGCGAGGACGTGAAGGAGTACTACTTCTACCTCGACTCGACGCCGACGCACTCGTACATGAAGTACCTGTACAAGTACCCGCACGCTGCCTATCCGTACGAGGACCTGGTGCAGACCAACCGTGCGCGCGGCCGAGGCGGCTTCGAATACGAGCTGCTCGACACGGGCGTGTTCGACCAGGACCGCTACTTCGACGTGTTCGTCGAGTACGCGAAGGCGGCGCCGCAGGACCTCCTGATGCAGGTGACGGTGTGCAACCGCGGCCCGGACGCCGCCGACCTGCACGTGCTGCCCACGCTGTGGTTCCGCAACACCTGGTCCACCGACGCCGACACGCATCGGCCCCTGCTGCGCGCCACCGGACCGGGCGCCGTGTTCGCGAGCCATCCTGCGCTCGGCACGTTCACGCTCGAATGCGAAGGTGCGCCGGACTTGCTGTTCACGGAGAACGAGACCAACAGCGAGCGCCTGTTCGGTACGCCCAACACGACGCCCTACGTGAAGGACGGCATCCACGCGTACGTGGTGCAGGGGCGCGCGGACGCGGTCAATCCGCAGCAGGTCGGCACCAAGGCGGCGGCGCACTATCGCCTGAGCGTCGGCCCCGGGCAGACGGCGACGCTGCGCCTGCGGCTGCACGAGGGCCCGGCCGCCAATGCGTTCAAGGATTTCACCGCGACGATGCGGGCTCGCCAGCGCGAGGCCGACGCCTTCTACGCAGAGACGCTGCCGAAGTCGCTCAACGACGACCAGCGCAACGTGATGCGCCAGGCGCTCGCGGGCATGCTGTGGGGCAAGCAGTTCTACCACTACGACGTGGAGCGCTGGCTCGAGGAACGCGGCGCGCGCCCGTTCGAGCACCGCGGCAAGCTGCAGCGCAACGAGCAGTGGGGGCACATGGTCAATGCGGACGTGATCTCGATGCCGGACAAGTGGGAGTACCCGTGGTACGCCGCGTGGGACCTCGCGTTCCACGTGCTGGCCCTGACGCTGGTCGACGAGGACTTCGGCAAGCAGCAGCTGGACCTGATGCTGCGTGCGCAGTACCTGCACCCGAGCGGCCAGATCCCCGCGTACGAATGGAACTTCGGCGACGTGAACCCGCCCGTGCACGCGTGGGCGACGATGTTCACCTACGGCCTGCAGGCCCGCCGCGGCGAGGCCGACCTGGACTGGCTGGAACGCATGTTCAGCAAGCTGTCGCTGAACTTCACGTGGTGGGTGAACCGCAAGGACCGCACCGGCAGCAACGTGTTCGAGGGCGGCTTCCTGGGCCTGGACAACATCGGCGTGTTCGACCGCAGCTCGCCGCTGCCGACCGGGGGCTACCTGGAACAGGCGGACGGGACCGCGTGGATGGCGCTGTTCTGCCAGGGCATGCTGGAAATGGCCGTCGAGCTCGCGCTCGCCCGCCCCGCGCATGCCGACATGGCCGTGAAGTACCTGCAGCACTTCCTGTTGATCGGCGCGTCCATGATGCATGCCGGCGAAGGCGCGGGCATGTGGGACGAGGAGGACGGGTTCTTCTACGACGTGCTGCGGCTGCCGGACGGCCGGGCCGAGCGCCTGAAGGTGCGCTCGATGGTGGGCCTGCTGCCGCTGTGCGCCGTGACGGTGTACGACGGCAAGCTGATGGCGGCGCATCCCGAACTGGCCGAACGCGTCGCGCAAGGACTGCGCGTGCGCCCGGCGCTGGCGGCCTTCATCCATGATCCGAAAAAGCAGGGGTACGCCGGCCGCCGCATGGCGTCGCTGCTGGACGAAGGCAAGCTGCGGCGCATGCTGGCGCGCATGCTGGACGAGAACGAGTTCTTCGGGCCGTGCGGCATCCGCTCGCTGTCACGCCACCACGAGGCGCATCCGTTCGTGCTGCACGCCGGCGGCCAGGAATACCGCGTGGGCTACCTGCCCGCCGAATCGGACAGCGGCATGTTCGGCGGCAATTCCAACTGGCGCGGGCCGGTGTGGATGCCGGTGAACGCGCTGATCATCCGCGCGCTGCTGCAGTACTACCGCTACTACGGCGACGAGTTCACCGTCGAATGCCCGACCGGCTCGGGGCACCGCATGACGCTGTACCAGGTGGCCGAGGAGCTGGGGCGGCGCCTGTGCAGCATCTTCCTGCGCGATGCGGACGGCCGCCGGCCTGTCTACGGCGGCGCGCGCAAGTTCCAGGAGGACCCGCACTGGCGCGACTTGGTGCTTTTCTACGAATATTTCCACGGCGACAACGGCGCGGGCCTGGGGGCCAGCCACCAGACCGGCTGGACGGGGGTGGTGGCGCGCATCATGGACCTGTTCGCCACGAACACCGCCGAGGGGTGGCTCGGCAGCGGACGCGAGAAGAGCTTGCTCCAGGCCTCGCGGACCGAGGCATCGCGGCGCGCGTGAGCCCCTGGCCGCAGAGCCGGCTGCCGCCCCACGAAGGCCATTCGGCCGTCCGTCATACGCTCTTGGCCGATTAGGAACATAATGCTGGTGCGTCAGGGCCGATAGCGGCTCTGACATTTTTTGCGATGATCGGTCAGTTTGCCTTTTCGAATCCACTCCCATGCGTTTGTGATTGCGTCCGGACTCCATCGCTACAACCACACCATGGAGTCCTCTTGGGCAACAAACTTTACGTGGGCAATCTGCCCTATTCTTTCCGCGACAGCGACATGGAACAGGCCTTCGGCCAGTTCGGCACCGTTCAATCCGCCAAGGTCATGATGGAGCGCGACACCGGCCGCTCCAAGGGCTTCGGCTTCGTCGAAATGAGCAACCCGGCCGAGGCGCAAGCCGCGATCGCCGGCATGAACGGCCAGGAACACGGTGGCCGCGGCCTCGTGGTCAATGAAGCCCGTCCGATGGAGCCCCGCACTGGCGGCGGTGGCGGCGGCGGCTACGGTGGTGGCGGCAACGGCGGCAACGGCGGTGGCTTCGGTGGCGGCAACGGCGGCGGACAACGCCGCTACTGATGGCCAAGGAAGAACTCATCGAGATGCGCGGGCGCGTGGAGGAAATCCTCCCCGACTCCCGATGCCGTGTGAAGCTGTCCAACGGCCACGAGCTCGTGGCCTATACCGGCGGCAAGATGAAGAAACACCGCATCCGCATCATCGCGGGTGATGACGTGACGCTGGAACTGTCGCCCTACGACCTCACGAAGGGGCGGATCATGTTCCGCCACCTGCCTGAGCGCAGGCCGTTCACGCCCGGCTCACGGCCACCCGTGCGTCGCTGAAGAGAAGCCCCGCTTGCGGGGCTTTTTTTATGGCGCGGCGCGGCCTAGCTCAGGAGGCCTTCGCCTGCTTGCCCTTCCGGTACTCCTCGACGCTGCGCTTGAGGTCCGTGTATTCCTCGCAAGGCAGAAAGCACAGCTTGTCCAGCGTCTTGAGTTCCTGCTCCGCCTTGGACAGGTCGCCGACCTGCAGGTAGGCCTCGCCCAGGTACTCGTGCGCGCCGCGGTGCTTCGGATCGATCTTCAGGGCCTTGCCGTACGCATCGAACGCTGGCTGCATGTGGCCCAGGCGGCGCTGCGCATGACCGAGTTCGTTCCAGGCGTCGGCGTCGTTGGGCTCGCGCTGCGTATACGTGCCCATGCGCGCGACCACCTGATTCCAGTCCTTGCTCTTCACCGCGGCCATGCCGGCTGCGTAGTCAGGGTCCTTGCTGCGGGCCGACGGAGGCGCTTCGTCCCCGCCGCCGCCGGCCGCCAGCGCGGCGACGGGCCAGGCCAGGACGAAGCCGCAGGCAATCGCGACCAGGTGATGCTTCATGGAAAGCTCCTCGTGCGGGATGGGCAGGGGAGCTTAGTCCTGCCTCCGCCGCCGCGCATCCATCCCCACCAGGCGGCGAGGGGCAAGGAATAAACGCGTCCCGCGCGGCGTTCATTGGGGTCCGCCGCCGGCTTGGCCCGGTTCGCCGGCGGCAGCCGCGCGATTGCGCGATGCGCCTGCGTGCGTACACTGCATCGACACCCGCCGGCTGGCGCCGGTCGCGAGGATCACCACGATGCGCCGACGCGCCTTGTCCGCCCTGCCCTTGCTGTTGCTGGCCGGCTGCGCTTCGCTCTCGGCGCTTGATCCCCTGCGGGTGCAGCTCGCCGGCCTGGAGCCGCTGCCGAGCGAAGGACTCGAGCTGCGCTTCCTGGCGAAGCTGCGCGTGCAGAACCCGAACGCGCAAGACGTCCCCTTCAACGGCGTGTCCGTCGAACTCACTCTGCAAGGCAATGCCGTTGCTTCCGGCGTGAGCAACGCCAGCGGCACGCTGCCCGCGTACGGCGAGGCAGTGCTGGACTTGCCGGTGAGCCTGTCGGCCGTGAGCGTGGCGCGCACCGTTCTCGACTTCATCCTGGGCAAAGGGTCGCCCAGCATCGAGTACGCAATGCGCGGCAAGCTGGGCACGGGCTGGGGTGC
The DNA here is from genome assembly GCF_016654015.1 of Ramlibacter ginsenosidimutans. Lineage (GTDB taxonomy): Bacteria > Pseudomonadota > Gammaproteobacteria > Burkholderiales > Burkholderiaceae_C > Ramlibacter > Ramlibacter ginsenosidimutans. Next base: position 149,786 of record NZ_JAEPWM010000010.1, read on the forward strand.
GATGCGCTTCGAGTCGCGTGGACAGGTGGATATGACGGGCGGGCTGGGCGCGCAGAACGACGTGCAACGGAGCGTCCCGCCCGTTTGAGATTCGGGGTCGGCGCGCCGGGCGCGCGTCTCAGGCGGCGGCCGGCGCCAGGCGCTCGCTGCGCAGCGCCACCGTGAACGCGACCTGCGACAGCGCCGTCGCCGTCACCATCACCGTCAGTGCGGACAGCGCCGGGTCGTGCCCCAGTGCGGCGAGCGCGGTGCAAATGGCGCCGATGCCCATCTGCGCGCACCCATAGAGGCCCGCGGCGGCGCCCACCAGGCGCGGCTCCACGCTGATGGCCTTCGCCAGCGCCGCGGGGCTGGTCATGCCGGAGCCGCAGGTGAAGAACAGCATGACGCCGATCGTGTTCATCACGTCCAGGCGCCCGAGCAGCACGATGGCCAGCAGCACGATCGCGGCGGCCAGGCTCAAGGTGTTCCCGATCCGCACCAGGCGCCCCGCCGGGATCGTGCGTGACAGCCGGCTCGTGAGGGCGTTGCCGACCGCCATGCCCAGCACCATCAGTCCCGCATAGAGGCCGACCAGCTGCACGGGCTGGTGCAGCTCGTTCACGAAGATGAAGGGCACCGCGGCGAGGAAGGCATACACGCACGTGGTCGCCGATCCGCCGCCCAGCGCGAAGCCGGTGAAGCGCGGCGACGACAGCAGCTCGCGGTAGTCGCGCAGCAGCGGCTTCACGCCCAGGCGGCCGCTGGGCGCCCAGGTTTCGGGCAGCAGGCGCCAGGTGAACCAGAGCGTGATCGCGCCGCCGACGGCCAGCAGCAGGAAGATCGAGCGCCAGCCGAAGCTCGCGGACAGCGCGCCGCCGACCATGGGGGCGAGGCCGGGGCCGATCAGGATCATCAGGTTCAACAGGGCCAACTGGCGCACGGCGGAGTCGGCGTGCGTGGTGTCGCGCACGATGGCGCGGCCGAGCGCGAGCCCGGCGCAGCCACCGAGGGCCTGCACCAGCCGCGCCGCGAGCAAGGTGCGCAGGCCCGGCGCCACACCGGCGGCGACGCTGCCCACCGCATACAGCGAGAGCCCCACGATCAGCATGGGGCGGCGGCCGAGCGCGTCGGACAGCGGTCCGTAGAACAGTTGCCCGAGCGCCAGGCCGGTGATGTAGATGCTGATGGCCATCTGCATCTCGCCCGCGGTGGTGCCGAGGCCGCGTGCCGCGGCGGGCAGCGCGGGCACGAACATGTGCATGGCCATGGTGCCGCTCAGGGTGATGAGCACCAGCAGCCAGAGGGGCGGAGCGGCGCGGCCGTTCGAGTCGCCGTGGCCGGGGGAAGTCACGCCGTCATTGTAGGGACCGTGGTGCGTGCGGGCCGCGCGCGAACGAAAGACTTCCGCCGCCGCGCTCGGGGACTCAGTGGAAATCGCGGCTGGAACCGATGCGGCCGAGGCGTCCGAGCAAGGGCGTGAGGTCCTGCAGCTGTTCGGCGATGAGGTGGCGCACGTTGCCGCCGCTGTCCACGTCGCGCTGCCACACGCCGCGCACGGCCATGAGGCGCGAATGCAGCAGCGCGTCGCGCTGGCGTTCGCGCACGTGCTTCCACACGATCACGTTCACGGGGCCGGTCTCGTCCTCGAGCGTCACGAAGATCGTGCCGTTGGCCGTCTGCGGCTGCTGGCGCACGGTGACGATGCCGCAGGCGCCCGCGCGCCGGTTGTGCGGCAGCTCGTCGAGTTGCTGCGCGCTCATCAGCTTCATGCGCGCGAGCTTCTGGCGGATCAAGGCCACGGGATGGCGGCGCAGGGTGAAGCCGAGCGAGGCGTAGTCGAAGAAGATCTCCTCGCCTTCGTGGGCCTGCGGCAGTTCGAGCGGAAGCTCGTTGATCGGCGCCTGCTGCAGCAGGCCGGCAGACTTCTGCTGCGCAGTGGCCTCCCACACCTGCTGGCGGCGGTGGCCGGCGAGCGAGCGCAAGGCATCGGCGGCGGCGAGCGCATCGAGGTCGTCGCGGGCGAGCTGTGCGCGCAAGGCGAGGTCCTCCACGCTGGTGAAGGGCTGGTCGGCGCGGGCTTGCACGATGCGCTGGCCCGAAGCTTCGCCGAGCGATCCCACCATGCGCAGGCCGAGGCGCACGGGTGGGCGATCGGAGTGAGGTTCAACGGGGGAAGAATTGGAATCTGACCCCAATTGGAAATCGAGAGTGCAGTCCCAGTCGGAGAAGCACACGTCCGCGGGCAGCACCTTCACGTCGTGGCGCTGCGCGTCCTGGATCAACTGCGCAGGAGCGTAGAAGCCCATGGGTTGCGAGTTGAGCATGGCGGCGAGGAAGGCTTCGGGCTCGTGGCACTTGAGCCAGCTGGAGTCGTAGGCGAGCAGCCCGAAGCTGTAGGCGTGGCTTTCGGGGAAGCCGTATTCGCCGAAGCCCAGGATCTGCCGGAAGATGCCTTCGGCGAATTCGCGCCGGTAGCCGTTGGCGAGCATGCCGTCGATCAGGCGGTCCTGGAACTTGTGGACGCCGCCATGGCGCTTCCACGCGGCCATCGAGCGGCGCAGCTGGTCGGCCTCGTCGGCGGAGAAGCCGGCGGCGATCATCGAGATCTGCATCACCTGCTCCTGGAAGATGGGGATGCCCAGCGTGCGCTCCAGCGCCGGGCGCAGCGCTTCGCTCTCGTACGCGATGCTCTCGCCGCGGCGCAGGCGATCGCGCGCCTTCAGGTACGGGTGGATCATGCCGCCCTGGATGGGCCCGGGCCGCACGATGGCGACCTCGATCACCAGGTCGTAGAACACGCGCGGCAGCAGGCGCGGCAGCATGGACATCTGCGCGCGGCTCTCGATCTGGAACACGCCCACGGTGTCGGCGCGGCAGATCATGTCGTAGGTGGCACTGTCCTTGTCGGGAATGTCGGTGAGCGCGAAAGGCCGGCCGCGCCGCTGCGCGACGAAGTCCAGGCAGCGGCGGATGGCCGTGAGGATGCCCAGCGCCAGCACGTCCACCTTCAGCAGCCCCATCTCGTCGAGGTCGTCCTTGTCCCACTGGATCACCGAGCGGTCCTTCATCGCCGCGTTCTCCACGGGCACGAGGCGCGTGAGCTTGCCTTGCGTGAGCACGAAGCCGCCGACGTGCTGCGACAGGTGGCGCGGGAACCCCATCAGCTCCTCGGAGAGCTCCATCCACAGCGCGAGCGATTTTTCGCAGGCGTCCACCTGCAGCTGCGCCGCGAGCTCGCCGACCTTCTGCGCGCGCAGGCCACGTTCGTCGAACCAGAAGTGGTCCTTGGCGAAGGCATCGACCAGCCGGTCGGCGATGCCGAGCGCCTTGCCGACGTCGCGGATGGCGCTGCGCGTGCGGTACGTGGCGACCACCGCCGCGATGGCGGAGCGCTCGCGCCCGTACTTGCGGTAGATGTACTGGATCACCTCCTCGCGCCGTTCGTGCTCGAAGTCGACGTCGATGTCCGGCGGCTCCCTGCGCTCGCGGCTGATGAAGCGCTCGAACAGCAGGTCCGAGCGCATCGGGTCGACCGCCGTGATGCCCAGGCAGTAGCACACGGCCGAATTGGCCGCTGAGCCCCGGCCCTGGCACAGGATGCCCACGCCGCGCGCGAACCTCACGATGTCGTGCACCGTCAGGAAGTACATCTCGTAGGCGCAGTCGGAGATCAGGTCCAGCTCGCGCAGCAGCTGCTTGCGCACGGCCCACGGCGCGCCGCCGGGATAGCGCTGGCGCGCGCCTTCGATGGTGAAGCGGCGCAGCGCCTGGCGCGGCGTGAGCCCGGCGGGCACGGTTTCCAGCGGGTACTGGTACTTCACCTCCTCCAGCGAGAAGGTGCAGCGGTCCGCGACGGCTATCGTGCGCTCCAGCAGCTCGGGCGGATAGAGCGAGGCCAGGCGCATGCGATGGCGCAGGTGGCGTTCGGCATTGCCTTGCAGCGCGAAGCCGCAGTCGGAGACGGGCTTGCCCAGTCGCACTGCGGTCATCACGTCCTGCAGCGGCTTGCGCGAGCGCGCGTGCATGTGCACGTCGCCGGCCGCCACCAGCGGCACGCCGGTGAGCTCCTCCGCGCGCTGCAGGGTCTGCAGCCAGAGATCGTCCGCGCCTTGCAGCAGCAGTTCGACGGCCAGCCAGAGCCGGCCGGAGAACCAGCCGTTGGCCCATCGCAGGCGCTCGCACAAGTCCTCCAGCGGCAAGCCGGGCGCCGGCGCGATCAGGATTTCGCAGTCCTGCAGCAAGCCGAAGTCGCTCGCCGCGCGCGAGCAGGCGTACTCGCCCTTGCCGGCTTCGCGCCGCGCGTTGCTGATGAACTCGCACAGGTTGCCCCAGCCCGTGACGTTGCGCGCCAGGGCCACCAGCCGGAAGCCGTCGAGCGCGAACTCCGATCCGAGCAGCAACTTGAGTTTCAGCTTGCGCGCCTCGGCATGCGCGCGCACCACGCCCGCGACCGAGCATTCGTCGGTGATGGCGAGCGCCGCATAACCGAGCTCGCTGGCGCGCCGCACCAGTTCCTGCGGATGCGAGGCACCCCGCTGGAAACTGAAGCTGGAGAGGCAATGCAGCTCCGCATATTCGGGCAACCAGGACATGCGGGCTCCTTCAGGCGTAGAGGCCGTGCAGGAACCATTGCGGCTGGTCCTGCTCGGCGCTCAGGCGCTCACGGTAGATCCACAGCAGGCCGGCCTTTTCGCTGCGGGCGACGAAGTAGTCGCGCAGCACGGGCGCCTGCGCTTGCGGATCCCACCAGGCGGCTTCGACGCGGCGCGCGCGCGTGAGCAACTGCAGCTTGCCCTGGTACCAGGCCTGCTCGCCTTTCACCTGCAGCTTCAGCGGCGCGTTCAGCAACCAGGGCGGCGACAGCGCATCCTCGTTTTCCTTCGCGTCGACGGGTGACGCACTCGCCGAGAGCGCCGGCACCCATTCCTGCATGGACTCGGGCCGGTGGTCCTGCCGCTCGCGCAGGCAGGTCACGTTCTGCTCGCCCAGGCGCACGCTCAGGCGCTCCAGCAGCTCGTGCAGCTTCTCGCCGGGCTTCTGGTCTTCCGGCAGGAGGCTGGTGGTGGCGCCGCCCCAGGGCACGGTCTCGATCGTGCGCAGCCGCAAGTGATTGGCCGGCGCGGAGATCGTCGCGCGGGACAGTTGCTCGGACGCGAGGCGGCGCAGGTGCCGCAAGTCCTGCGTGGCCTGCGCCGTGCGCAGCGTGAGCTTCTCGGTGGGCGGCAGCAGCTTGCCGTCCAGGCGCTTCAGGTCCAGCGTCCACTCCAGCTCCAGCGCCAGCACGCCGCGGTTGCGGGCCTGCAGCCAGGCCTGCAGGCGGCCGAGGAGATGCCCGGCGCACATCAGCAGTTCCGGCGCGGAGGTCGCCAGCATGGGCAGCTCCTGGTCCTGGTCGAACGCGGCGGGCAGCGCCATCCAGTCGTAGCGCTCGGCCCGCTGGCCCACGGCCTGGTCGATCGCATCGAGCAGGTCCTTGCCGAAACGGCGCGCGACACCGGCACGGGGCAGTGCGCTCAACTGGCCCAGCGTGGTCACGCCGATGCGTTCCAACGTCGCCACGTGGGGTCGTGCGGCAGTGAACGTCGCCAGCGGCAAGCCTTCGGGGATGCACTCGGGCAGCATCCGCCCTTCGCGTTGCAGGCGCAGCAGGGACAGAGCGACCAGGCCGGTCGGCCCCGTGGCCCAGGGAATGGAGCGCAGGCCGCTTTCCTTCAGCAGCCGGCGCAGCAAGCGCTTGCGGCCGCCGAACAGGCGCTCGGAAGCGCCCACCTCCAGCAACAGGGCTTCGTCGACGAAGGCGACCCGGGGGGTGAACTGCAGGCAGCGCCATCCCCAGGCCGTCGCATCGTCATCCGGCGAGGCTTGGAGTGCGATCCAGTACATGCGATCCGGGGGTGGGAAGGGGCGTGCCGGCGCGGCGCGCGGAACGGGCGGCCAGCAACGAGGAGAGCAGCGGCGTCTGCGAGCGCAGCACCAGCGGCTGCAGCAAGGGAGGACCACGCCGCTTCAGCAGCACGACCTCCAGCTGGTCGGTGCCCTGCACCAGCAAGCGCAGCCGCGCGGGCGACGACTGCTCGCGCGCGCTGGCCGGACGGAACACCACCAGCAGCTTCTGGCCGCCCTGGGCCGTGAGGTGCAGGCGGCGCAGGTCCTCGCTGCGTGCCTGCGGGATCCAGGCCAGCACCGCGCTCACGTCGGCGCAGCGCAAGGCCTGCTCCGCGGCCCACAGGCGCGCCCGCATGCTGTCCGCGTGCACGCACAACATGCGCTCGGGGGCAATGCCCTGCGCCCGCAGGCTGGGACCGAAAGGCTGGTATGGTGGATGCACCAGCAAGGCGGGATCGCCCTGCTTCACCGCGCTTGCCAGGGCCGGGCCGAGGAGTTGCCAGACGTGCCGCGAGGCATCCTGCTGCAGCACCTCCACCAGGTTGCCCAGGGGCCAGCCGCCGCCGGGAAGATGGCCATCGAGCACGCCGTGTCCCGTGGGCAGCACCTGCTCCTGCGCCGACGCCAGTTCCCTGCCCCGCCAGACGTGGGGCAGTTGGGAAAGCGGCGTGGCGAGAGGCTTCATGGCGGGTCCTGGTGATTTATACAGTAACTCGCCGGGGTCCCGGTGGCAAGCCCTTCCGGCCTGCCCCGGACGCCCGCCGATTCCGTTAAAACCTCCCGGTCGGCCGCGTCGGCGCGACCTCCATGGAGTCCTTCGTTGTACCGGCTCTTCGAAAAACTGTTGCATCCCTACCCCGAGGCCGAGCCCGGGGAGCTGCCCAAGTCCTTCTTCCCCTTCGTGTGGGCGTGCACGGAAGGCTCGCGGGTCTATCTGCTGCTGCTGGCCGTGCTGAGCGCGGCCATTTCCGGCTGGGAGGCGTGGCTGTTCGCCGTGCTCGGGCATGTGGTGGACTGGCTCACGCATGCGAAACCCGAACTGCTGTGGCAGCAGGAACGCGGGACCATGCTCGCCTTCGCGCTGTTCCTGTTCTCCAGCATCGCGCTGGTCGGCTTCCACACCTTCTTCAAGCACCAGACGCTGGCCATCAACTTCACGCTGCGGCTGCGCTGGATCTTCCACCGCATGATGCTGGGCCAGAGCCTGAGCTTCTATTCGGACGAGTTCGCCGGCCGCATCACGACCAAGGTGATGCAGACGGCGCTGGCGGTGCGCGAGACGCTGTTCACCGTGATCGAGGTGGTGATCGCCATCGGCGTCTACTTCATCACCATCATCGCGCTGGCCGGCAGCTTCGACACCCAGCTGATGCTGCCCTTCCTCATCTGGCTGGCGGCCTATGGCACCTCGTGCGTGTATTTCGTGCCGCGGCTCGCGCGCATCGGCAAGAAGCAGGCGGACGCGCGCGCGATGATGACCGGCCGCATCACCGACGCCTACACCAACATCTCCACCGTCAAGCTGTTCTCGCACACGCAGCGCGAAGCCGGCTTCGCGCGCCAGGCCATGACCGAGTTCATGAACTCGGGCTACCAGCAGATGCGGCTGGTGAGCAGCTTCGAGATCGTCAACCACACGCTGGTGGTGTCGCTCATCGTCGGCGCCTGCGGCTTTTCCGTCTGGCTGTGGACGCAGGGACAGGTCACGGCCGGCGCGGTCGCCGCCGTCACCGCGATGACGCTGCGCGTGAGCGGCATGTCGCACTGGATCATGTGGGAGATGGCGTCCCTGTTCGAGAACATCGGCACCATCCAGGACGGCATCGTCACGCTGACCCGGCCGCGCCAGGTGCTGGATGCGCCCGACGCGCAGCCGCTGCAGGTGCAGCGCGGCGAGGTGCGCTTCGAGCACGTGCGCTTCGGCTACGGCAAGCCGCAGCCGATCATCGACGACTTCACGCTGGTGGTGCGTCCGGGCGAGAAGGTGGGGCTGATCGGCCGCTCCGGCGCGGGCAAGTCCACGCTGGTGAACCTGCTGCTGCGCTTCTATGACATCGAGGGCGGCCGCATCCTGATCGACGGCCAGGACATCGCGCACGTGACGCAGGACAGCCTGCGCGCCAACATCGGCATGGTCACGCAGGACACCTCGCTGCTGCACCGTTCCGTGCACGACAACATCCTCTACGGCCGGCCCACCGCCAGCGAAGAGGAGATGGTGCTGGCCGCCCGGCGCGCGCAGGCCGACGAATTCATCCGCAAGCTCACCGACCCGCAGGGCCGCAGCGGCTACGAAGCGCACGTGGGCGAGCGGGGCGTGAAGCTCTCGGGCGGACAACGCCAGCGTGTCGCGATCGCGCGCGTGATGCTCAAGGACGCGCCCATCCTGCTGCTGGACGAAGCGACCAGCGCGCTCGACTCCGAAGTGGAAGCGGCGATCCAGGCCAGCCTGGAAGAACTGATGCAGGGCAAGACCGTGATCGCCATCGCGCACCGCCTCTCCACCATCGCCGCGCTCGACCGGCTGGTGGTGATGGATGAAGGCCGCATCGTCGAGCAGGGCACGCACCGCGAACTGCTGGCGCAAGGCGGCCTGTACGCGAGCCTGTGGCAGCACCAGAGCGGCGGCTTCCTCGGCGAGAGCAGCGCGGAGGAGGAAGCGCTTGCCTAGAAAACTGCGGCCGGCGGATTTCGCCGGCGATGCACCCGATGTGGCGCGCGCGCTGATCGGCGCCGTGCTGCTGGTCGACGGCGTGGGCGGGCGCATCGTCGAGACCGAAGCCTATGACCGCGAGGACCCGGCCTCGCACAGCTACTCGGGGCCGACGCCGCGCAACCGCGTGATGTTCGGGCCGCCCGGCCGCGCCTATGTCTATCGCTCGTACGGCATCCACTGGTGCCTGAACTTCGTGTGCCGGGAAGAAGGCCACGGCGCCGGCGTGCTGATCCGCGCGCTGGAGCCACTGGAAGGCATGGACGTGATGTGCGAGCGACGCGGACTGCATGAGCCGCGCCTGCTGTGCTCGGGGCCGGGCCGGGTGGGCCAGGCGCTGGCGATCGTGCACGACTTCAACGGCCATCGCCTGGACCAGGCGCCGTTCGAGGTGCGGGCGGCCGATCGTGACTACGAGGTGGTGGTCGGCCCGCGCATCGGCATCAGCAAGGCCGCGGACGTGCCCTGGCGCTTCGGGATGGCGGGCTCACGCTTCGTGAGCCGCCCGTTCTGATTCAGCGCTGCAGCGAGACGTCGCCGCCGCGCTGGATGATCGTGACCGGCGGGTTGCGCATCTCGGTGATCACCGTCTGGTTGGCGGGCGGCGTCGGCCCTGCGCCCATCGCCGCCGTGTTCACGCCGGCAGCGCGGGCCACCGTCGCCTGCGCGGGAATCAGGGTGTAGGAGGACATCTGCACGCGCGCCGCGGCGCCGGGCGGGACCATCACGATGTCGCCCGCGACGGTGGTGTGCGGCAGGTTCTGGCTCTCGGCCGTCTTGCGGTCCGTGAACAGGGGCGCCTCGCTCGTCGGCGAGATCTGGCGGCCGGTGCGTTCCATGCGGATGGTGTTGACCGGGACCATCGGGCCGCTCGGGCGCGCCACCTGCGCGATGCTCACCGGCGTGCAGGTCGGCGCCTGGTCGAACACCAGGCTGGCCCCGGCCGGGAACCGGGCCGCGAGCGCCTCGTGCAGCGACAGGCTCATGTCCACGGGCGCGTTCAGCCCGCGGTAGATCACGCGGTTGTTGCCGTCATAGACGGTGTAGCAGGCCATGGCCTGGGACCCGGCCAGCATCAGTCCGCAGAGAACGAGCAGTTTCGCATTCATGAAGTTTCCTTCCGCCGTGCACGACGACGCATTCTGATGGCGTGATGATGAGCCTGCCAAGCCCCGTCCGTTGTAGGCGAAGCCGGTCACGCGTGTCAGCGGCGTTCCGCTACGGGCGGGAATCCGACCAGCGGGCGGGCGAATCGCCCGGTCGCTCCGACGGCCGGCTCCAGTGCGCAGGTGTGCGGCCGAGTTGGGCGCTGTGGCGCACCGAGCGCAGCGCACCCCAGGCGGAGGGCTGCGTCTCCAGGAAAGGTTCCCGCGCGGGCGGCTGCACCGAGAAGCCGTCGGCCACGCGGCCAAGGCCGCGCAGCCAGTGCCCCGTCTGCGCCAGCGACACCTGCACGTGCCAGCTGCCGCCTTCGCGCTGCTGGCGCCACAAGGCGGCGGCGGCCGCGAAGGCGATCAGGCAGCCGGTTGCCTGGTCGAGCATCTGCATGGGCAAGGCCCGAGGTTTGCCGGGATCCCCTGCGGCTTGCGCCTCCGCCAGGTTGAAGCCGGTGGCGGTCTGCACCAGGGAATCGAAGCCGCGCCGCCCGCTCCACGGCCCTTGCGGCCCGTACGCGCAGAGCGAGACGGCGACGATGCCGGGCCGCCGCTGCGCCAGCGCCTCGGGCCCGTAGCCCAGTTGCTGCAAGGCGCCCGGCCGGTAGCCCTGCACGAACACATGCGCGTCCTGCAGCAGCGTGTCCATCGCCGCGCGGTCGTCGGGGCTGCGCAGGTCGAGGAGGACGGAGCGCTTGCCGCGGCTGGTGTCGGCGATGGAATCGATGTTGGGCAGGTGCGGCGCATTCACCAGCATGACGTCGGCGCCGTAGGCAGCGAGCGTGCGGCCGCCCACCGGACCGGCGAGGATGCGCGTGAGGTCGAGGACGCGCACGCCTTCCAGCGGGCGCTGCGTCTCGGCTAGCGGCGGCAGCGCCCGGGGCTCTGCGTCCCCGACGCGTGTGATCGTGAAGAGCGGCTGCGCCGCGATCGCGCGGCCGGCTTCGCTCGCGTCCCACTGCTCGAAGCTGCGCAGCGCTGCCGCCACCAGGCCCTGCTCCGCTGCAGCGGTCTCGAAGGCGATCGCGTCCCAGGAAAGCATGGCGCGCTCGGCGTCAGGGCGCTCCGCCGTCGCCGGATCCAGCCCGAGCAGGCGCAAGGCGCCGTCGCGGTGGTGCTTGAAGTTCGCGTGCACGCGCACCCAGCCGTCCCGCGCGCGATAGAGGCCGGAGAACGGGTCCCACTGCGGCGGCACGCGGCCGTCGATGCTGAACCAGCCCTGGCATTCCACGGCCGCGTGGGTCGCATCCACGCCGACCGACTGGCGTGGCGTGCCGCGCGCGTGCCCCAGCTCGCAGGCCGCGAGGGCCGCCGCCGCGATGCTGGCCTGGGCGGCCGTCGCAATGCGGAAGGACGAGGGATAAACGGGATCGCCGCCGGTGAGCGCCGCGCACTCCAGGGCGTCCCGCGGCAGCCCGGCGAGCTGCCACAGTGAGGCGAGGACCGCCTGCGCGTCCACGGCGCGACCGGATCAGCGCTTGAGCGTGACGCCGGTCTTCGACTGCACGAAGTCGAAGGTGACGCCTTCGGCCAGCTCGACCACCTTCAGCCCTTGCGGCGTCACGTCGAACACGCCGAGGTCGGTGATGATGCGGTCCACCACGCCCACGCCGGTGAGCGGCAGCGTGCACTTGGGCAGGATCTTGAGGTCCTCGGTGCCGTCCTTCTTCTTCGCCACGTGCTCCATCAGCACGATCACGCGCGGCACGCCGGCCACGAGGTCCATCGCGCCGCCCATGCCCTTGACCATCTTGCCGGGGATCATCCAGTTGGCGAGGTCGCCATGCTCGCTCACCTGCATGGCGCCCAGGATGGACAGGTTGATCTTGCCGCCGCGGATCATCGCGAAGCTGTCGTGGCTGCCGAAGATCGACGAGCCCTTCATCGTGGTGACGGTCTGCTTGCCGGCGTTGATCAGGTCGGCGTCGACCTCGTCCTCGTACGGAAAGGGGCCGATGCCCAGCATGCCGTTCTCGCTTTGCAGCCACACCTCGACGTGGTCGGGGACGTGGTTGGCCACCAGCGTCGGGATGCCGATGCCGAGGTTCACGTAGAAGCCGTCCTGCAGTTCCTGGGCCGCACGCGCGGCCATCTGGTCTTGGGTCCAGGGCATGTTCGTCTCTCCTATTCAGAGGGGACAGAGCTGAAGATCTGTCCCCAGCTCAATCAGAGGGGACAGAGCTGAAGATCTGTCCCCAGTCAATTATTTTCGCGGGCGGGTCGTCAGCTTCTCGATCCGCTTTTCCGGCGACGCATTGAGCACGATGCGGTGCACGTAGATGCCGGGCAGGTGGATGTCGTCGGGCGCCAGCTCGCCGGTCGCGACGATGCGCTCGACCTCGACGATGCAGACCTTGCCGGCCATCGCACAGGCCGGGTTGAAGTTGCGCGCCGTAAGGTTGAAGCGCAGGTTGCCGCTCATGTCGGCCACGTCGGCCTTCACCAGCGCGACGTCGGGCACCAGCGAGCGCTCCATGACGTAGGTCTCGCCGTCGAACTCGCGCAGCTCCTTGCCTTCCGCGACCATCGTGCCGACGCCGGTCTTGGTGAAGAAGGCCGGGATGCCGGCGCCGCCCGCGCGCAGCTTCTCGGCCAGCGTGCCCTGCGGCGTGAATTCCAGCTGCAGCTCGCCCGCCAGGTACTGGCGCTCGAACTCCTTGTTCTCGCCCACGTAGGAGGAGATCATCTTGCTGATCTGGCGCGTCTCCAGCAGCTTGCCGAGGCCGAAGCCGTCGACGCCGGCGTTGTTGGAGATGACCGTCAGGTCCTTGACCCCGGTCTGCTTGAGCGCCTCGATCAGCGCCTCGGGAATGCCGCACAGGCCGAACCCGCCGACGGCGAGCAGCTGGCCGCTGCGCACGACGCCGTCGAGCGCCGCCGCCGCACTGGGAAAGATCTTCTTCACACGGTTCTCCTGCAGGAAGAGCGGGGCCGCAGGGGCGGCCCGGACGAGGCTACGATACTACCTAGGACGTTACGTAGTTCTCCCTAGAGAATAGCCCCCATGGACCTCGATTACCGGCTTGCCTTCGAACAGGCCCCCGTGGGGCTCTGCCTGTCGCGCAACCGGGTGATTGTGGACTGCAACGGCCAGCTTTGCGAGATGTTCGGCTGGTCGCGCGAGCTGCTGCGGGGCCAGTCCTTCCGGGTGCTCTATCCCAGTGCGGAGGAATACGAGCGGCTGGGGCAGCGGATGATCCCGATCCTGAACGCCAAGGGCCGCTACGCGGATGACCGGATCATGAAACGCGCCAACGGCGACCTGTTCTGGTGCCATGTGAGCGGCCGCGCCGTCAACCGGCAGGCGCCGCACGAGGCCGGCATCTGGGCGTTCGAGGACCTGAGCGCGCAGCGACCCGTGAAGGCGGAACTCACGCCGCGCGAACGCGAGGTGGCGGCGCGCCTGCTCGAAGGCCTGACCTCCAAGGAGATCGGCAAGGCGCTGGAGATCAGCCATCGCACGGTGGAGATCTACCGGGCGCGGCTGATGCGCAAGTACCGCGCGAACACCACCGGCGACCTCGTGCACAAGCTGATGGCCGGCGGCTGAGCGGCGGCCCGGCAGCCCGACGACGCCATCCCGGGGACTGCGGTTGAACAGGAACCGTAGGCTGGTGGTGAGCCTTAGGCGAACCCCAGCTCGCTGCGCTACTCTGCATCGCTGGGGTTCGCGGTGCTCACCGCCAGCCTACGAGGGCCCGTCGCCGTCGCGCGCGAATTGATCCAGCGCAATGAACTGCGCGCCGCCGCGTTGCAGTCTGATCTCGAGTGACGAATGTCGCGACACGTTCGCGACCCAAGCAACGGATCCGATGCGCCCCCTGCCGACCTTCCGCCAGTTGCTGGCCGTGATCATCCTCGGATGCGTGCTGCCCATCACCGGGCTGGCGCTGGCCCTGGTCGCCTATGAATACCAGCGCGAGCGCGACCAGGTCGAACAGACCGCGGTCGGCACCGCGCGTGCGCTCATGACGGACGTGGACGACCGCTTCGAGGGCATGCAGAACTCGCTGCAGGGGCTGGCGAGTTCGCCGGCGCTGGCGGTCGGCGACCTCGGCAAGCTGTTCGAGGAGGCGCAGGTGTTCTCGCGCACGCAGCGCGTCCAGGGCGTGCTGCTGGTCGACGCGAACGGGACGGAGCTCGTGAACACTCGCACGCCGTCGGGCCAGCCGCTGTCCACGCAGCCGCGCGCGCTGCTGCCGCCTGCCCCGCAGCGAGCGACGGTGCTGGACCTGTTCCGCTCGCCGATCACCGGCCAGTACGCCACGGGCATCCTGCTGCCGCTGCCGCAAGGCCGCACGCTCCAGGTGGACCTGGACCCGCGGTGGCTGCGGGAGGTGTTGTTGCGCCAGAAGCTGCCGCCCTCGTGGGTCGCGGCGGTGCTGGACCGCTCGGGCCACATCGTGGCGCGGACCCGCGAGCACGAACGCTACCTCGGCACGACCGCGCGGACTGAGCTGCTCGAACGCATCGCGGAGAGGCCGGAAGATGCGGTGCGCAGCGTGACCGTCGATGGCGTGCCGGTGGTTTCCGCCTTCAGCCGCTCGGATCGGTCAGGCTGGTCTGTGGTGATCGGCATGCCGCGCGAGGAGCTCCGGGCGCCTCTGCTGCGCTCCACCGCCGTGCTGCTGTCCGGGACGGCCGCAGTGCTCCTGCTCACGCTGTGGATGGCGTGGCGGCTGGCACGCAGGCTCGGCGCCTCCATGGAGGCGCTGGGTGGGGCGGTTCGCGCCGCCGTCCACCACGCGCCCCTCGACCTGTCGCGGCCCGCGTTCCAGGAGGCGCACCAGCTCGGCCAGGCGCTGCTGCATGCCAACACCGTGGCGGAGGACGCGGCCAGCGCCCACCGGCGCATCGAGCAGCGGATGCGCAGCGTACTCGACACGTCCATCGACGGGATCGTCGTCGCCGACCACAACGGGCGCATCGTCCTGTTCAACCGCGCAGCCGAGGCCATGTTCCGGCTGCCCGAAGAGGAGGCGATCGGCATGGAAGTGGAGCAGTTGCTCGCGCCCGGCGAGCGCGCCCGGCACCGCGAGCTGCGCGAACACATCGGACTGGAGGAGGCGCGCAAGATGGCGCCGAACCGGGTGGTCGAGGGCTTGCGCACGGACGGCCGCAGCTTCCGCGCGGAAGCGTCGATCTCGGTGACGCAAGGCGAGGACGGGCGGCTCTACACGGCGGTGCTGCGCCCCTTGCCCGACGCGTGAGCGCGGGCCGCGCGCTTCACGTCGCTTCGATCACCTCGGCCCCCGTGCGGAACGCATCGAGCGCGGTGCTACGCTTGCACCTGACGTAGGAGACCACGATGAACCGCTACCCGATGCCCGAGCTGAACGACCTCCCGGAAGACATGCGCCAGCGCATCCTGGAAGTGCAGGAGAAGAGCGGCTTCGTGCCGAACGTCTTCCTTGCGCTCGCGCGGCGCCCGGCCGAATGGCGCGCCTTCTTTGCGTATCACGACGCGTTGATGCTCAAGGAGACGGGCTCGCTCACCAAGGGCGAGCGCGAAATGATCGTCACCGCCACGAGCGCGGCGAACCAGTGCCTGTATTGCGTGGTGGCGCATGGCGCGATCCTGCGCATCTACGAGAAGAAGCCGCTGGTGGCGGACCAGGTGGCCGTGAACTACCGCAAGGCCGACATCACGCCGCGGCAGCGCGCGATGCTGGATTTCGCGATGAAGGTCTGCCTGCGCTCGCACGAAATCGCCGACGCCGACTTCGAGGCGCTGCATCCGCACGGCTTCGACGACGAGGACATCTGGGACATCGCGGCGATCACGGCCTTCTTCGGCCTGTCGAACCGCATGGCGAGCTTCTCGAACATGATGCCCAACCCCGAGTTCTACCTGATGGGGCGGGTGCCGAGGGAGAAGAAGGCGTAGGGCGAATCGAAGCGCCGTGGGAGCGCGAAGAAGAGAACGCAGAGTGCGCAGAGGTTACGCAGAGGACGCAGAGAAGACAGGAAAAGAGAGGGAAGACCTCCTGAGGATTTTCTTTGCGTCCTCTGCGTAACCTCTGCGTCCTCTGCGTTCACCTGTCCCGATTCGGCCGAGCACGTATCGCAGCCACTGCGGCACGCGCGTCGCTTCATCCGCTAATTAGAGACTGAAGCCATCATCCGCCGAGATGACGGCCCCGTTGATGAAGCTGCTGCGGTCGGAGGCGAGCATCAGCAGCACCGCGTCCAGGTCCTCGGGCTTGCCCACGCGTTTGCGCGGAAGCATCTGCACCAGCTTCTGACCCTGCTCGGTCTGCCAGTGCTGGTGGTTGATCTCGGTGTCGATGTAGCCGGGGCACAGCGCGTTCACGTTGATGCCGAAGCGGCCCCACTCCAGCGCCATCGCCTTGGTCATGTGCACGACCGTCGCCTTGCTCATGGCATACACACCGATCTGCGGCAGCACGCGCAGGCCCGCCGCGGACGCGATGTTGATGATGTGCCCGCCCGTGAAGCTGCCCGGGGCGGCGCCGCGCGCACGGGCCAGCATGCGCTTGCCCACTTCCTGCGCGACGAAGAAGGCGCCCTTCACGTTGGTGTCGAACACGTAGTCGAAGTCTTCCTCCGTCACGTCCTGGATGCGCTGCGTGGTGCTCACGCCCGAGTTGTTCACCAGGATGTCGATGGAGCCCATCTCCGTTTCGGCGTGCGCCACCGCGGCCTTGATGCTGTCGGTGTCCGTCACGTCCAGCGTGACCACGTGCGCATCGCCGCCTTCGCCTTCGATCTGCGCGCGCAGGTCCTTCAGCTTCTCCATGCGGCGCGCGGCCAGCACCACCGCGGCGCCCGAGCGCGCCAGCACGCGCGCGAACTGCGCGCCCAGGCCGCTGGAAGCGCCGGTGACGAAGGCGACACGGCCGGACAAGTCGATGCTGTAAGCCACTGGGACTCCTCTCTAGAATGCGGATGGGGATAGCACGATGGTTCGCAGCGCGGCCGTGGCGCAATAGAATGCGAAGCTGCCCCACGGCGCGCGACGGTGCGTGCGCGTTCAATCCATTATCCGACGAGACTCCATGACCGAAGAAGAAATCCTGGCCCAGTACGGACCGCGTGAAGCGATGGAGTACGACGTCGTGGTGGTGGGCGGCGGTCCGGCCGGACTCGCGACCGCGATCCACCTGAAGCAGCTCGCCGCCGAGTCGGGCAAGGAGCTCTCCGTCGTCGTGCTGGAGAAAGGCTCCGAGCCCGGCGCGCACATCCTGTCGGGCGCCATCATGGACCCGATCGCCCTGTCGGAGCTGATCCCCGACTGGAAGGAACAAGGCGCGCCGCTCAACGTCCCGGTCACGGAAGACGTCTTCCTGTTCCTCGGCGAGAAGAAGGGCAGGCGCGTGCCCAACTTCCTGCTGCCGCCCAACTTCGGCAACCACGGCAACTACATCGTGAGCCTGGCCAACGTCGTGCGCTGGATGGCGCAGCAGGCCGAGGCGCTGGGCGTGGAGATCTTCCCCGGCTTCCCCGCCGCCGAAGTCCTCTACAACGACGACGGCTCGGTCAAGGGCGTGGCCACCGGCAACATGGGCATCGGCAAGGACGGCCAGCCTACCGACCACTTCCAGCTCGGGATGGAGCTGCACGCGAAGTACACGATCTTCGCCGAGGGTTCGCGCGGCCACCTGGGCAAGCAGCTGATCCCGCGCTTCAAGCTCGACGACGGCCGGGATCCGCAAAGCTACAGCATCGGCATCAAGGAAGTGTGGGAGATCGATGCGTCGCGGCACACGCCGGGCCTGGCGCTGCACAGCGCGGGCTGGCCGCTCGACGAGATGACCTATGGCGGCTCGTTCCTCTATCACATGGAGAACAACCAGATCGCCATCGGCTTCGTGGTCGGCCTGGACTACGCCAACCCGTATCTCTCGCCCTTCGAGGAATTCCAGCGCTTCAAGACGCACCCGAACATCCGCTGGTATTTCGAGGGCGGCACGGCCAAGCGGCTGGGCTACGGCGCCCGCGCCCTGACGGTCGGCGGCATCCTCTCGCTGCCCAAGCTCGTGTTCCCCGGCGGCGCGCTGGTGGGCGACGACGCCGGCTTCCTCAACGCCTCGCGCATCAAGGGCAGCCACGCGGCCATCAAGACCGGCATGCTGGTGGCGCGCGCGGCCTTCGATGCGGTCCAGGCGGGCCGCCAGCACGACGAGCTCACTGCGTATCCCGCAGCCTTCGAGAAGTCGTGGCTGTACACCGAGCTGAACAAGGCGCGCAACTTCAAGCAGTGGTTCAAGAAGGGCCGCACGGTCGCGACCTTCATGACGGGCATCGAGCAGTTCGTGCTGCGCGGGACGATCCCGTGGACGCTGCACCGCGAGCGGCCGGACTACACGTACCTGAAGCCGGCCGCGCAGTGCAAGCCGATCCTGTATCCGAAGCCGGACGGCAAGCTCACCTTCGACCGGCTCTCCTCGGTGTTCATCTCGAACACGAACCACGAGGAGAACCAGCCGGCGCACCTGACGCTGAAGGACCCGACGGTGCCCACGCGCGTCAACCTGCCGGAGTACGCGGGCCCCGAGCAGCGCTATTGCCCGGCCGGCGTCTACGAGTTCGTCGAGGACAACGGCAACGCGCGCCTGCAGATCAACGCGCAGAACTGCGTGCACTGCAAGACCTGCGACATCAAGGACCCCACGCAGAACATCGTGTGGGTCACGCCCGAAGGCGGCGGCGGCCCGAACTACACCAACATGTAGTGCTTACGTCGTCTGCCTCGCGGCAAGACGACGCGCAACCGTCAGCGGACCTTCAGTCTTCCCCGAGCTTTCCCTGTGCGTGCGAAGTGCGTGCGCGGGTAGCCTGCCCCGGACATAGGAGTCCGCATGCAAACGCTCGCACAAAGAACCATTTCGAAGATCAGCTGGCGGCTGCTGCCGCTGCTGATGGTCAGCTACTTCATCGCCTACCTCGACCGGGTCAACCTCGGTTTCGCGGGCGCCGCGATGTCGAAGGACCTGCACTTCACCAGCACCGTCTTCGGCAGCGCCGCGGGCATCTTCTTCCTCGCCTACTTCCTGTTCGAGGTGCCCAGCAACCTGGCGCTGGAACGTTTCGGCGCGCGCAAGTGGATCGCGCGCATCATGTTCTCGTGGGGGATCATCTCCGCCGCGCAGGCGTGGGTCGGCGGCAGCACCAGCTTCAACACCGTGCGCTTCCTGCTCGGGATTGCGGAAGCGGGCTTCTTCCCCGGCGTGATCTTCTACATCACGCTGTGGTTCCCCGCCGCCTACCGCGCGCGCATCGTCGGCTGGTTCATGTTCGCGATCCCGATCTCCACGGTCATCGGCTCTCCCATCTCCGGCTTCATCCTGAACATGGAAGGCATGGGCGGCATGCACGGCTGGCAGTGGCTGTTCATCCTCGAGGCCGTGCCCGCGGTGATCCTCACCCTGTTCGTCCTGCTGTACCTGCCTGACGGTCCGAAGGACGCGAAGTGGCTCACGGACGAAGAGCGCAACTGGCTGCAGTCCACGCTGGACGCCGAGCGCCGCAACCGCGAGAGCTTCCATCGGATCTCGTGGAAGCAGTCCCTGACCAACTGGCGCGTGATCGCGCTGGGCTTCGTGTACATGGGCGTGACGGTGCCCCTGTACGGCCTGGGCTTCTTCCTGCCGCAGATCATCCGCGGCTTCGGCGGCCTCGGCAACGTGGAGATCGGCTTCATCAACGCCTTCCCCTACCTGATCGGCGCCATCGCGATGATCTTCTGGACGCGCCTCTCGGATGCGAAGAAGGAGCGCAAGACCTTCATGCTGCTGTCGATGGCCTGCATCGCCGCCGGCCTGATCGGCGCCGCCATGACCGCGGCGCCCGTGCCTAAGATGGCCTTCGTCACGCTCGCTGCCTTCGGCATCTTCACCGCCCTGCCCGTGTTCTGGACCCTGCCCACCGCCATCCTGAGCGGCACGGCCGCGGCAGCCGGCATTGCCTGGATCAACTCCATCGGCAACCTGGGCGGCTACATCGGCCCGACGATCTTCGGCGCCCTGAAGGACAAGACAGGCAATGACTTCTACGCCGTGCTGTTCCTCGCGCTGCTGGCGGTGATGGGACTGGTCCTGGTGCTCGCGGTCGGCCACGACAAGCGCGCGGAGCACGCGGCGGACATGGCCACGGCCTGAGCATCGGTACACCATGACGTTCCTCACTTCCAGGCGCGCGCGCCGCGCCTTTCTCGGCTCGCTGCTCGCGCTCGCGGCCTCCAGCTCGTTCGCCGCCTGGCCGGACCAGACCATCCGCATCATGGTGCCCTGGGCGCCCGGCGGCGCGACCGACCAGATCGCGCGCCTGATCGCGCAGCCGCTCGGGCAGGCGCTCGGCGTGACGGTGGTCGTGGACAACAAGGGCGGCGCCGGCGGCGTGATCGGCACGCAGATGTTCGTGAAGGACAAGCCGGACGGCTACAGCCTGCTGCTCGCGACCAGTTCCACCAACGCCGCGGCGCCCTACCTGTACAAGAAGCTCGGCTTCGACCCGCTCGCCGACTTCACGCCGGTCACCACCCTGTGCGCCATTCCGAACGTGATGGTCGTGCCCGCGAAGTCGCCGTGGAATTCGCTCGGCGACATCGTGGCCGCGGCGAAGAAGAACCCGGACAAGTACACCTACGGCTCCGCCGGCATCGGCGGCTCGCAGCACCTGGCCGGCGCGGAGTTCAAGAAGGTGGCCGGCATCGAGATCCGCCACGTTCCGTACAAGGGCAGCGGCCCGGCGGCGCAGGACCTGATCGCCGGCAACATCGACATGATGATCGACACCGGGTCGCTGGGCAGCATCCGCGGCGGGCTGCTCAAGCCGATTGCCGTCGCTTCCGAGAAGCGCCTGCCCGCCCTGCCCAACGTGCCGACCTTCAGGGAAGCGGGCGTGCCGATGGTCGCCTCCGCCTGGTACGGGCTGATGCTGCCGGCACACGCGCCGCGCGAGGTGGTATTGCGCCTGAACGCCGAGGTGAACAGGATCCTGAAGTCGCCCGAGATCCACCAGCGCCTGGTGGACATGGGCGCGGAGGTCTGGGGCAGCACGCCGGAGGAGTTCGCGAAGTTCAACGCGAGCGAACTGAGGCGCTACGAAGCCATCGTGCGCGATTCGGGGGCGCCCAAGGAGTGAGGCTACAATCCGCGCGGTCAGGAGAGAGTTCCCGCGCGGAACCGCCGAAGGCGTCGAACGCTCAGGCACCCAGGACTGACAAGCACCCCGTTCGCGGGGTGCCTCCATGCTGGAGAGAGGCCGCAGCGCCGAGTTGCGGTCCACCGAAGGAGCAAGCCCCCAGCCGGGGTGAATCTCTCAGGTAAAGCGGACAGCACGGGCCCGCCCATCGTGTGTACGATGGTTCTTCGCCTGTGGAGCACACCTGTCCGTGACTGATCAAGAGCTGCACAAGACCCCCTTGCATGCCCTGCACCTGGAGCTCGGTGCGCGCATGGTTCCCTTCGCCGGCTATGCCATGCCGGTGCAATACCCCGCCGGCCTGATGGCCGAACACCGCCAGACCCGCGAGAGCGCCGGCCTGTTCGATGTTTCGCACATGGGCCAGTTGCGCCTCTCGGGGCCCGAGGCTGCGCGGGCCTTCGAGACACTCATGCCGGTCGATGTCGTGGACCTCGCGCCCGGCAAGCAGCGCTACGGCCTGCTGCTCACCGACGAGGGCACCATCATCGACGACCTGATGTTCGCCAACCGCGGCGACCACCTGTTCGTGGTGGTCAACGGCGCCTGCAAGCACGTCGATCTCGCCCACCTGCAGGAGCGCATCGGCAAGCGCTGCGAGATCGTCACCATGTTCGACCGCGGCCTGCTGGCCCTGCAGGGGCCGAAGGCCGTCGATGCATTGCAACGCGTCGTGCCTGGCGTCGACAAGCTCGTCTTCATGACCGGCGCCGGCTTGGTCTGGAACGGCGCCGACCTCTTCATCACGCGCAGTGGCTACACCGGCGAGGACGGCTTCGAAATCTCCGTGCCCGCCGCGCAAGCCGAAGCGCTCGCACGCACCCTGCTCTCGCAGCCCGAGGTGAAACCGGTCGGCCTGGGCGCACGCAATTCGCTGCGCCTGGAAGCGGGACTGTGCCTGTACGGCAACGACATCGACACGACGACCACGCCCGTCGAAGCCGCGCTCACCTGGGCCATCCAGAAGGTGCGGCGCACGGGCGGCGCGCGCGCCGGCGGCTTTCCCGGTGCGGCCCGGGTGCTGGGCCAGCTCGATGGCACGGTGCCCGTGGCACGCAAGCGCGTGGGCCTCGTCGCGCAGGAGCGCGTGCCGGTGCGCGAACACGTGGAACTGCAGGACACCGCAGGCCAGCGCATCGGTGAGGTCACCAGCGGCCTGCTGGCGCCCACGCTCGACCGGCCGATCGCGATGGGCTACGTGCCGCCCGCGCTCGCCGCGGTGGGCACGCGCGTGCAGGCCCTCGTGCGCGGCAAGCCCGTCCCCATGGAAGTGGCAGCCATGCCTTTCGTTCCCAACCGTTACTACCGCGGCTGAGGCCGCCGACAGGAGAAGACCGATGACCGTCAAGTACACGCCCGAGCACGAGTGGATCCAGCTCGAAGACCACGAGGCCGCCGTCGTCGGCATCACGCTGCACGCGCAGGATGCGCTGGGCGACGTGGTCTTCGTGGACCTGCCCGAAGTCGGCAAGACCTACGCCAAGGGCGAGGTGGCCGGTGTCGTCGAATCCGTGAAGGCGGCGGCGGACGTGTTCATGCCGATCGCCGGCGAGGTCACCGAGGTGAACGAGGACTTGCGCGGCGACCCTTCGCTCGCCAACAAGGACCCGATGGGCGCCGGCTGGTTCTTCAAGATCCTGATCAAGGACATGGCCGAATTCGACGTGCTGATGGACGAACCCGACTACCAGAAGTTCGTCAAGGCGAACGCCTGAATCTTGCCAGTCCAACATCCGGACGCAGAGGACGCAGAGGTTTCGCAGAAGACGCAAAAGAATTTCCTGAAAACTTCTTTTCTGTCTCTTCTGCGTCCTCTGCGTATCCTTTGCGCCCTCTGCGTCCGGCTGTCCGTTCCCGTTCCCGCATCCCTCCCAGGACTGACATGCTGATGCAATCCGCCCGGCCGCTCGGCGAGCTGGAAGACACCTCCGAGTTCATTCCCCGCCACATCGGCATTTCCGCGGACGACGAGCGCCACATGCTCTCCGTCATCGGCGAGGCTTCGCGGCGCGCGCTGGTCGAGGGCATCGTGCCCCGCTCCATCGCCCGCACGCACGGCATGCGCCTGCCGCCCGCAACCACCGAGGCGGCCGCGCTGGCGGAGCTGCGCGCGATCGCGCACCGCAACCAGGTCTTCCGCAGCTTCATCGGCCAGGGCTACTACGGCACCTTCACCCCCGGCGTGATCCTGCGCAACGTGCTGGAGAACCCGGCCTGGTACACGGCCTACACGCCTTACCAGGCGGAGATCAGCCAGGGCCGCATGGAAGCGCTGGTGAACTTCCAGACCATGGTGTGCGACCTCACGGCCATGCCCATCGCGAACGCGTCGATGCTGGACGAGGCGACCGCGGCGGCGGAGGCCATGACGCTCGCCAAACGCAGCGTGAAGAGCAAGAGCAACGTGATCGTGGTCGCGGGCGACTGCCATCCGCAGGTGATCGAGGTCGTGCAGACGCGCGCGGCGCCGCTGGACATCGAGGTGGTGCTCGCCAACTCACACGAGGAATGGGAGCAGAAGCTCGCCGGCGACTACTTCGCCGTGCTCGCGCAATATCCCTCCACCAGCGGACGCATAGCCGACCTGCGCGCCGACGTCGAGAAGGCGCATGCGAAGCAGGCGGCCTTCATCGTCGCGGCCGACCTGCTCGCGCTCACCCTGCTGGTGCCGCCGGGCGAGTTCGGCGCCGACATCGTGGTCGGCACCACCCAGCGCTTCGGCATGCCCATGGGCGCAGGCGGCCCGCACGCGGCCTACCTCGCCTGCCGCGACGAGTACAAGCGCTCGATGCCGGGCCGCCTGGTCGGCGTGAGCGTGGACGTGCACGGCAACCCGGCCTACCGGCTGGCATTGCAGACGCGAGAGCAGCACATCCGCCGCGAGAAGGCGACCTCCAACATCTGCACGGCGCAGGTGCTGCCGGCGGTGGTCGCGAGCATGTACGCCGTCTACCACGGGCCGCAAGGGCTCAAGCGCATCGCGCAGCGCGTCGCCAGCTACACGGCCATCCTCGCCCGGGGCCTCGAGCAGCTCGGATGGAAGCCGCGCGCCAGCGCCTTCTTCGACACGATTTCGCTGCACACGGGTGAAGCGACCGACGCACTCGTCGCCAAGGGCCACGCCCTGCGTGCCAACCTGCGCAAGCACTGGGGCGAGTACATCTGCATCTCCCTGGACGAGACCACCACGCGCGCGGACCTCCAGCTGCTGTGGTCCATCTTTGCGCAGCCGGGCCAGGCGCTGCCGGAGATCGCCCCCTTCGAGAAAGGCATAGCCCCCGCCATCCCGCAGGAGCTGCGCCGCACCAGCGCCTTCCTCGCGCACCCGGTGTTCAACACGCACCACAGCGAGACCGGCATGCTGCGCTACATCCGCGCGCTCTCGGACAAGGACCTCGCGCTGGACCGCAGCATGATCCCCCTGGGCAGCTGCACGATGAAGCTCAACGCCACCAGCGAGATGATCCCCATCACCTGGCCCGAGTTCGCGCACGTGCACCCGTTCGCGCCGCGCGACCAGCTGCAAGGCTATGCGGAGCTCGACGCGCAGCTGCGCGCGTGGCTGTGCGAGGCGACGGGCTACGCCGGCATCAGCCTGCAGCCGAACGCCGGCTCGCAAGGCGAATACGCGGGGCTGCTGGCCATCCGCGCCTGGCACGCGAGCCGCGGGCAGGCGCATCGCGACGTCTGCCTGATCCCCTCTTCGGCGCACGGCACCAACCCCGCCAGCGCCCACATGGCCGGCATGCAGGTGGTGGTCACGGCGTGCGACGAGAACGGGAACGTCGACCTGGCCGACCTGCAAGCCAAGTGCGAGCAGCACAGCGAGAAGCTCGCCTGCGTGATGATCACCTACCCCAGCACGCACGGCGTGTTCGAGATGCAGGTGAAGGAGCTGTGCGCGCTGGTGCACAGTCACGGCGGCCGCGTGTACGTGGACGGCGCCAACATGAACGCGCTCGTGGGCGTCGCGGCGCCGGGCGAGTTCGGCGGCGACGTGAGCCACCTGAACCTGCACAAGACCTTCTGCATCCCGCATGGCGGCGGCGGCCCGGGCGTCGGGCCGGTCTGCGTGGTGGAGGACCTCGTGCCCTTCCTGCCCGGGCACATGGCCGCCGGACTGCCGCAGCATCCGGTCGGTGCGGTGTCCGCCGCGCCCCTGGGCAATGCGGCCGTGCTTCCCATCAGCTGGATGTACATCCGCATGATGGGCGCAGAGGGACTCACGCAGGCGACCGAGGTCGCGATCCTCTCCGCCAACTACATCAGCGCCCGGCTGCGCGATCACTACCCCACCCTCTACGCCAGCGCCAACGGCCACGTGGCGCACGAATGCATCCTGGACCTGCGGCCGCTGAAGGAAACCAGCGGCGTGACCGCGGAAGACGTCGCAAAGCGGCTGATCGACTACGGCTTCCACGCGCCGACGCTGTCCTTCCCGGTGCCCGGCACGCTGATGGTGGAGCCGACCGAGAGCGAGACGCTGGACGAGATCGACCGCTTCATCGCGGCGATGATCGCGATCCGCGAGGAGATCCGGCGCGTGGAACGCGGCGAATGGCCGCAGGATGACAACCCGCTGAAGCACGCACCGCACACGGCTTCCGCTCTGATGCACGGCGAGTGGAAGCACGGTTATTCGCGCGAGACCGGCGCGGCGGTGCTGGACGAACGCCGACACGCCAAGTACTGGCCGCCCGTGGGCCGCGTCGACAACGTGTACGGCGACCGCAACCTGTTCTGCAGCTGCGTGCCGATGTCCGCTTACGAGTGAGGCGGCGGGCCGGCACGCGGGCCGCATGCCTCAGATTCCCGGCGCCTGTAGGCTGGTGGTGAGCGAAGCGAACCCCAGCGTTCCAGCGACGCGGAGCAAGCTGGGGTTCGCCTGCGGTTCACCGCCAGCCTACCCGGGCAGCCAGCCGAGGGCACTGCGTCACATTCCGAGAAGCCGCGGCAGGAACAGCGAGATCTCGGGCACGTAGGTGATCAGCCCGAGGAACACCAGCATTGTCAGCAGCCACGGCCAGACGGCGACGGTGAGCTCGGTGATCCCCATCTTCGCGATGCCCGAGGCGACGTAGAGGTTCAGGCCCACCGGCGGGTGGCACATGCCGACTTCCATGTTCACCGTCATCAGGATGCCGAAGTGGATCGGGTCGATGCCCAGCTGGACCGCCACGGGGAACAGGATGGGCGCCATGATCAGGATGATCGACGACGGCTCCATGACGTTGCCGGCCAGCAGCAGCATGACGTTGACGACCAGCAGGAAGCCCACCGCGCCGAGGCCGCGGTCCACCATCCAGGCGGCCATCGCCTGCGGGATCTGCTCGCTCGTCATGAGGAACGAGAACAGCACCGCGTTGGTGATGATGTACAGCAGCATCGCGCTCATGTTCGCGGAGGTGAGCAGCACCCGCGGGACATCGGCGAGCCGCAGGTCCTTGTAGACGAACACGGCGATCAGGAACGCGTACACCGCGCTCACGGCCGCCGCTTCGGTCGGCGTGAAGATGCCGGTGTAGATGCCGCCGATCACGATCACGATCAGCAGCAGTCCCCACATCGACTCGCGCCCCGCCCGCACGCGCGCGGACCACGACGAGCGTTCCATGCGCGGATAGCCGAAACGCCAGGCGCGGTACCAGGTGGTGATGCCCAGCATCGTGGCGAGCACCACGCCGGGCACGATGCCCGCGATGAACAGCTTGCCCACCGAGGTGTTCGTGGACACCGAGAACAGCACCATGGCAATGGACGGCGGGATCAGGATGCCCAGGGCGCCCGAGGTCGTCACCACGCCGGCCCCGAAGCGCGGCGGATAGCCCTGCGCGACCATGGCGGGCATCAGCACCGAGCCGATCGCGACCACGGTGGCCGGGGACGAGCCGGACACTGCTGCGAACAGCGCGCACGCGAGCACGGCCGACAAGCCGAGGCCGCCGTGCCAGTGGCCCACCATCGACGTGGCGAAGTTGATCATCCGCCGCGCGACGCCGCCGTGCGTGAGGAAGTTGCCCGCCAGGATGAAGAACGGGATCGCCATGATCTCGAAGTTCTCGATCCCGGTGAACAGCTTCATCGCCACCGAGTCGAGCGACACGTCCGACAGCATGAACATGAAGCTGAGGACGGTCAGGCCCAGCGCGATCGAGATCGGCATGCCGGTGAGCATCAGCGAGATCAGCAGCGCGAACACGATGAAGGAGCGCAAGCCGCCCCCGAGGTGCACGATGCCGTACTTGCCCATGAGCCCGAAGGCGAGCAGCGCGAACGGCAGCGCGATCAGCGCCCACGACGAGATCCGGCCCTTGCCCGGCGCTCCGCGCGCCGGCGCGTCCGCCTGCACCGGCGGCGGCACGGCCTCGGCCTGCGCCTGCGACTCGTCCACGCCTTCGACATGCGCGCTGTCGTGCCGGGGCAGTCCGCCGGTGCGCCAGAAGTGCCAGGCCACCTGCAGGAAGCGGAAGCACATGAGCCCCGAGCCGAGCGGGATCGCGAGGTACACGAACCACATCGGCGCTTCCAGGTCGTTGGAGCGGCTGCCGGAATTCCACACGCCCGCGACGAAGTGGAGGCCGAAGTTGACGATGGTGGCGGTGAAGAAGGCCCCGGCGAGCAGGCCGAAGAGGATCACCTTCTTCGCCTTCGCCGGCTCCATCCGCATCACGAGCACGTCGACGCCCACGTGGATGCCGGTGCGCACGCCATAGGCGGCGCCGAACTTCGCCATCCAGATGAACAGGTAGATGCACAGCTCCTGCGCCCAGGACAGGTCCCGGGCCGAGAGCCAGCCGAAGATGGCGCGGAACGGCGGCGCCGCCGCTGCGGCGCCGTGCGCCTCCAGCCACTTCGCGAAGTCGATCGACAGCCCCGTGCCGTAGCGGTGCACGACCGCCACGAACACGATGGCGGTCGCCACCGCGATGAGGCTGGCGATCAGCCACTCCTCGAGGTGGTCCAGGGCACTGGAGAAGAAGCGGCCCACGCGGCCGCGGACGGCCGCCTCAGGCAGCGATGCCGGCGGATTTGAGGAGATCATCCACCACCTTCTTGTTGCCCACGCGCGTTTCGGCCTCCTTGTACACGGGCTTCAAGGCCTCGATCCAGGCCTGGCGCTGCTGCGGCGTCAGCACATGCAGCGTGGTCTTGCCGCTCGCCTTGATCTTCTCCAGCGCATCGACGTTCTCCGACTTGGCGATGGAGTTGGTGTAGTCGGTGGATTCGTCCACGGCCTTGTCCAGCTGGCCGCGGATGTCGGCCGGGAGGCCGTTCCAGAACTTGCTGTTGGTGATCAGCGCGTACTGCAGGTGCGCGTGCTGCGAGTTGGTGATGTGCTTCTGCACTTCGTAGAACTTCTGCGTCCAGTAGTTGGAGGGCGTGTTCTCGCAGCCGTCCACCACGCCCGTCTGCAGCGCCTGGTACACCTCCGAGAAGGCCATGATCTGCGGGATGGCGCCGAAGCGGCGGAAGTACAGGTCGGCGATCTTGGAGCCGGAGATGCGGATCTTCAGGCCCTGGAAGTCGGCGGGCAGCAGCAGCGGCTTGTTGGCCGACACCATGTGGAAGCCGTTGTCCCAGTAGGCCAGGCCGGTGATGCCCTTGGCCTCCAGGCGCTTGAGCAGGTCCTTGCCGATCGGGCCCTTCGCGACCTTGTTGTAGCCCTCCTCGCCGTTGAAGATGAAGGGCAGGTCGAGCGCCTCGAATTCCGGCACGCCGATCGGCCGGAACTTCGCGGTGGACGGCGCGAGCATCTGCACCGAGCCGCTGTTCAGGGCATCGAGCTCCTCCTTGTCCTTGTAGAGCGTGGAGTTGGGATACACCTCCACCTTCACCTTGCCGCCGGTGTACTTCTCGGCGAGCTCCTTGAACTTCAGCGCCCCCTTGCCCTTGGGCGTGTCGTTGGCCACCACGTGGCTGAACTTGATGACGACGGGTTGCTGTGCGAAGCTGAAGCGGGTGCCCGCGATGGCGGCGGTGCCCAGGGCGGTCAGGGCGGTGCGACGTTTCATCGTGATCTCCTTGTTGTGGACTGGCAAGACACGGGAACGCCCGGCCGGGCCGACGCGCGGCGGGTATGCGCATTCTCACGAGTGCGCGCTGCCGCACGGTGCGGGTTAACGCGAGGGCCAGCTTGCGGGCGGCCGATACATGCGCACAAATGCGGGTTCCCCCTAGGAGCCCGCGCGGCGCCGGCGCGACTTCCAGCTGCCAGCCGCGCCCCCCTTGAAAGCGCGGCCGCCCGGCCCTACCTCGGGATCGCCGATAGGCCTCACAGGAGAAAGCACATGAGTCCCATGTTCCGATCCTCCGCGGACCTGTTCGCGGAGCTCAACCGCATGCAGTCCCTGCTGGACCAGGTGTTCCCCACCGCGACCTCCAGCATCCGGGCGGCCGCAGGTGCCGGCTTCCCGGTCCTCAACGTCGGCGCGACGCCCACCGCCATCGAGGTGCAGGCCCTCGCCCCCGGCCTGGACAGCGACAAGCTGGAGATCACCGTCGACCGCGGCCTGCTGGTCATCGCCGGCGAGCGCAAGTCGCAGCTGCCGCCGGCCGGTGAACGCACCAGCGTCTATGCCAACGAGCGCTTCAGCGGGCCGTTCCGCCGCGTCGTCAGCCTGCCCGAGGACGCCGACGCCGGCCGCGTGAATGCGAGCTATCGCGACGGAGTGCTGCGCATCAGCGTGGCCCGGCGCGAGTCGTCGCTGCCCCGCCGCATCGAAGTGAACTGAAGGAGACCGTGCCATGGACCAGAACGCGATGCAGACCACTTCGACGTCCGCCACCGCCCGGCCCGACAGCGGGGCGCAAGGGCAACAACAGCAGCAGCAACGCTATGTCGTGCCGCCCGTGGACGTGTTCGAGACCGAGGCCGCGATCACCCTGCTGGCCGACCTGCCCGGCGTGCGCCGGGACCAGTTGCAAGTCCGCGTCGATGGGGACAACCTGGTGCTGGAAGCGGTGGCGGACACCGCCGGCCCGGAGCAGATGGAGCTGGTGTACGGCGAGCTGCAGTGCCCGGCCTTCCGGCGCCAGTTCACGCTGAGCCGCGAGCTGGACGCCGCGCGCATCGAGGCCCAGCTGCGCGACGGCGTGCTGCGCCTGACGATCCCGAAAGCCGAGGAGGCCCGGCCGCGCCGCATCCAGGTGCAGGCGGGTTGAGCGCTCCTCGCAGCCCGCATGCGTTGTGGGCACAATGGCCGCAGCGGCAGCCGCGGCCGCGCGAGGAGGCTCGTTGTCGTTCAAGGCATTCGTCGTCGAAGACCAGCCCGGGATCCGTGCGGGCCTGATCGACGCGCTCTCCGAGATCAGCGGCGTCACGACCGTGGGCTGGGCGGCCAACGAGCGCGACGCGCTCGCCTGGCTGCGCGAGCCGGCGAACGCCTGGGACATCGCGATTGTGGATCTCGTGCTGGAGCCGGGCGGCGGCAGCGGCTATGGCGTGCTGAAGGCGCTGGACCAGCGCGGACCCACCCGCAAGGTGGTCGTGCTCACCGCCACGGCGGAGCCGGCCGTGCGCCGCCAGTGCGAGAGCCTGGGCGCCGACGGCGTGTTCGACAAGGCGATGGAGACCGACGCGATGCTGGACTACTGCAGCAAGCTCGCGCGAGCCGCCGGCGGCCACTGAGCGCCGCGCGCGCTCAGGCGGTGGCCTGCTCCGCCAGCTGGCGCAAGGCCTGCTCGAACATCTCCGGCGGCTGGCCGCCCTGGATCAGGTGGCGGTTGTTGATGATCACCGAGGGCACGGCGTGGATGCCCAGGCCCTGGAAGTGCTCCTCCTGGGCGCGCACCTCGTCGGCGTAGCGGCCGCTGGCCAGCACGTCTGCGGCCTCCTGGCGGTCCAGGCCCACCGATGCGGCCACCTCGGCCAGCACCGCCGGGTCGGCCACGTTGCGCGCCTCGCCGTGATACGCCTTCAGCAGCGCCATCTTCAGGTCGCGCTGCTGCTGCGCACCCTGCTCGCCGGCCCAGTACAGCAGCCGGTGCGCATCGAAGGTGTTCCACACGCGTCCGCGGCCTTCCTTGCGGAACTGGAAGCCGACGGCAGCGCCGCGCTGCGCGATGTTCTCGCGGTTCTTGGCCTGCTGCTCGGGCGTCGCGCCGTACTTCTGCGCGATGTGCTCGGTCACGTCCTGGCCTTCGGGGCCCATCTGCGGATTGAGCTCGAACGGCTGGAAGTGCAGGTCGACGGCCACCTCGCCGTCCAGCTTGCGCAACGCCTGCTCGAGCGAGGCCAGTCCGACGGCGCACCAGGGGCACGCGACGTCGGAAACGAAGTCGATGTGGAGGGGCTGGGTCATGGTGCCATTGTGCTCATTCTTTGAAGCCGCCGTGGAACACTGGCGATTGAACGCAGAGGACGCAGAGGTTTCGCAGAGAACGCAGAGAACGCAGAGAAGACATCCTTGAATTGGAGGTCCTTCTGCGTCCTCTGCGTAGCCTTTGCGTCCTCTGCGTACCTCTGGCTGGTTCTGCCGCGGGGCCGCTAACGCCCTCGGACGTCAGCTCCCCACCGACCCCGTCACCGGCAGCACGATGCCCGTGATGTAGCTGGAGCACACGGGCGAGGCCAGGAAGACGTAGGCGGGGGACAGTTCTTCCGGTTGCGCGGGGCGCTTGAAGTCGGTCCGCTTGCCGAATTCGACGATTTCCTTGCTGCTCTGGTCCGCCGGGTTGAGCGGCGTCCACACCGGGCCGGGCGCCACCGCGTTCACGCGGATGCCCTTTTCCAGCACGGCCGCGGCCAGCGACATCGTGAACGCATGGATCGCGCCCTTCGTGGCGGAGTAATCCAGCAGCTTCGCGCTGCCCTGCAGGCCCGTGACCGAGCCGGTGTTCACGATGCTGGAGCCCGGCTTCAGGTGCGGCAGCGCGGCGCGTGCCATGCGGATGTAGCCCATGATGTTGGTGCTGAAGGTCTCCATCATCCGTTCCTCGGTGATGTCCTCCAGCGAATGCGCGTGCTCCTGGAACGCGGCGTTGTTCACCAGGATGTCGAGCTTCTGGAACTCCTTCACCGTCTGCTCCACCGCCTGGTTGCAGAAGGCGGGGTCCTTCACGTCGCCGGCGATCAGCAGGCACTTGCGCCCTTCCTGCTCGACGCAGCGTTTCGTCTCCTGCGCGTCCTCGTGCGAGGTGAGATAGACGATCGCGACGTCGGCGCCTTCGCGGGCATACAGCACCGCGACGGCGCGGCCGATGCCGGAGTCGCCGCCCGTGATCAGCGCCGTCATGCCTTCGAGCTTGCCGCTGCCCTTGTAGTCGGGCGCCATGAACTGCGGCTTGAGCTCCATGTCCGCTTCCTGCCCGGGCTTTTGCAGGTGTTGCGAGGGGAAATCGCTGGGATACGGCCGCTTCGAGGTCTGCGGCGGCCCCTTGGCCTGCCCGCCCCCTTCCCTGGGCTCCTTGCGGTCCTGCTCGCGCTGGATCTCGCGCTGCTTCTCGGCCGTGGCATCGCCCTGCGCGTTGCGCTGCGCGTTGTCCTTGGCTTGGGGTTTCCGGTCCATCGAGGCCTCCTGTGGCAAACCTCCATGCTGCGGCGCGTGCGTGCGCTCGGCCCGCGGACAAGCGCGGTGCGGGCCGTCGGAGCGGGCCTACAGGTGCCCCGACCGGGTGAGCAGCTCGCTGCCGAATCCGCCTGCGGGTCAGCCGCGGATGCTGTCGCGCACGAGCCGCCGATGCTCCGCCACGACGGCGTACGCCTGCCGCTCGAAATGGTTCTCGCGGTAGGGATGCCGTCCACGTAGCAGTTGCAGCAGGCTGGACAGCAGGTAGGCGGGCAGGAAGAAGGGACCCCAGCGCTCGTACTGCCGCACGTGCACGTGCTCGTGCAGGCGCAACTGCGCCAGCGCCGAGCGGTCGATCGCAAGGATCACGTGGCCCAGGGTCATGGCCGCGAAGCCCAGGGTGGGCGGCAGCTTCGCGAGCGTGCGGCCGATGAGACCGCCGCTGACCTCGACGACGCCGTCATGCCGCTGCATGCGCGCGCCGAACAGCACGGCGCAGCCGCCCAGCAGCAGGCCCAGGACCGTGTAGGGTCCCGCCCAGAGGTAGCGCAACAGCCGGCCAGACTTGCCCATGGTGCGATTGTGCGTGGCCCGCGCCATTCCTGCATGAGGCTGCTGCGCGAAGGCGCGTCGGACGGGACGCAGCCACCCGCTCGCGCGCTCAGGCGGCCGAACCGGGGATGGGTGCAAGCGGGCTGGCCACGTCGCCGCACTGCGCGCGGTGGCGCAGGGCGAGGTCCATGACGACCAGGGCCAGCATGGCTTCGGCGATGGGCGTGGCCCGGATGCCTACGCACGGGTCGTGGCGCCCCTTGGTGATCACCTGGGTCGCCTCGCCGTCCACGTCGATCGTGTCGCGCGGGGTGAGGATGGAGCTGGTGGGCTTGATCGCGATCGACACCTCCAGGTCCTGGCCGGTGCTGATGCCGCCCAGCACGCCGCCGGCGTTGTTCGTCGCGAAGCCCTGGGGCGTGAGCGAATCGCCGTGCGTGGAGCCGTGCTGCGCCACGCTGGCAAAGCCGGCGCCGATCTCCACGCCCTTGACGGCGTTGATGCCCATCATCGCGTAGGCGATCTCGGCATCGAGCTTGTCGAACAGCGGCTGCCCCAGTCCCACCGGCATGCCGCTGGCCGTCACGCGCAGGCGCGCGCCGCAGGAGTCACCCGACTTGCGCAAGCCATCGAGGTAGCTCTCCAGCGCCGACACGTCGGCGACCGGCGCGAAGAAGGGATTGTTCGGCACGTGCTCCCAGCTCTCGAAGGGAATGCGGATCTCGCCGATCTCCTGCATGCAGCCGCGGAAGGTGGTGCCGTGCTTGAGCGCCAGCCACTTCTTCGCGACGGCGCCCGCGGCCACCATGGGCGCGGTCAGGCGCGCGGAGGAGCGGCCGCCGCCGCGGGGATCGCGCAGGCCGTACTTCTCGAAGTAGGTGTAGTCGGCGTGGCCGGGCCGGAACTTGCGGGCGATCTCGGAGTAGTCCTTGCTGCGCTGGTCCGTGTTGCGGATCAACAGGCAGATCGGCGTGCCGGTGGTGCGCCCTTCGAACACGCCGGAGAGGATCTCCACCTTGTCCTCTTCCTGCCGCTGCGTCACGTAGCGGCTGGTCCCGGGACGGCGCCGATCGAGATCCGGCTGGATGTCGCCCTCGGACAGCTCCATCCCCGGCGGACACCCATCGATCACGCACCCGATGGCCGGCCCGTGCGATTCGCCGAAATTGGTGACGGCAAACAGCTTGCCGAAGGTATTGCCGCTCATGGGCCCGGATTATCCGTGCTTTCCATTTCGAGCCTCAGGCTCGAGCGAAGAGGGTCAAAGGCGGGCAACCGGACGCAGAGGGCGCAGAGGTTTCGCAGAAGACGCAAAAGAACATCCAATTGAAAATGGAAGTCCTTCTGCGTTCTTTCGCTCTTTTGCGGCCTCTGCGTCCGGCCGTCCGACCCCGCCCCCGCTCCCGCCTTTAAAGCTGCGCGGTCGGCTGCGAATCTTCCGACGCCGGCCAGTCGCGGATGTAGGCCTTGAGCATGCGGTTCTCGAAGTTCTGGCTGTCCACCACCGCCCGCGCAACGTCGTAGAAGCTGATGACGCCCATCAGCATTCGCTTGTCCATCACCGGCATGTAGCGCGCATGGCGCTCCAGCATCATCCGGCGCACCTCGTCCAGTTCCGTTTCGAGCGTGCACGTGAGCGGGTGGTCGTCCATCGCCGTGCGCACGACCGTGTCGCCCACCACATGCTTGTTGGCGACGATGCACTGGATCACCTCGCGGAAGGTGAGCATGCCCACCAGGTCGCCGTGGTCCATGACGACCAGCGAGCCGATGTCCTTCTCCGCCATGAGCTCGATGGCGCGCGCCAGGGGCTCTTCGGGGGTGGCCGTGTACAGGGTATTGCCCTTCACGCGCAGGATGTCGCTGACCTTCATGCCTGTCTCCTTGATCCGGCCGGATTTTCCCCGGGTCGGTCCGGAACAATATAGCCCACAATCCCGCCGAGTACCACAGGAGAGGCAAGCCGCCCATGCCCGGATATTCCGACCCCGGATTCGACACGCTGGCCCTGCACGCCGGCGCCGCGCCCGACCCGACGACCGGCGCCCGCGCCGTCCCCATCCACCTCAGCACCTCCTTCGTCTTCGAGTCCAGCGACCATGCGGCGGCGCTGTTCAACCTGGAGCGCTCCGGGCACGTCTATTCGCGGATCAGCAACCCGACCAACGCGGTGCTCGAGCAGCGCGTGGCGGCACTCGAAGGGGGCATCGGCGCCATCACCACCGCCAGCGGCCAGGCGGCGCTGCACCTGTCCATCGCCACGCTCATGGGCGCCGGC
Source organism: Ramlibacter ginsenosidimutans (assembly GCF_016654015.1). Lineage (GTDB taxonomy): Bacteria > Pseudomonadota > Gammaproteobacteria > Burkholderiales > Burkholderiaceae_C > Ramlibacter > Ramlibacter ginsenosidimutans. Next base: position 185,024 of record NZ_JAEPWM010000010.1, read on the forward strand.
GCGCACATCGTCGCCAGCACGGCGCTGTATGGCGGGTCGCAGAACCTGTTGCACTACACGCTGCGCCGCTTCGGCATCGAGACGACGTTCGTGAAGCCCGACGACATCGACGGCTGGCGCGCGGCGATCCGGCCCGAGACCCGGCTGCTGTTCGGGGAGACGGTCGGCAACCCCGGCCTCGACGTGCTGGACATCCCCACCGTGTCGCAGATCGCGCACGAGGCTGGCCTGCCCTTGCTGGTCGATTCGACTTTCACCACCCCTTACCTGCAGAAGCCGCTGGACCTGGGCGCGGACCTCGTCTACCACTCGGCCACCAAGTTCCTCTCCGGCCACGGGACGGTGATCGGCGGCATCGTGGTGGACGGCGGCAGCTTCGACTGGGAACGCTCGGGCCGCTTCGCCGAGCTCACCGCGGCCTACGACGGCTTCCACGGCATGGTGTTCAGCGAGGAGTCCACGGTCGGCGCCTTCCTGCTGCGCGCGCGCCGCGAAGGCCTGCGCGACTTCGGCGCCAGCATGAGCCCGCACACGGCGTGGCTGATCCTGCAAGGGGTCGAGACGCTGTCCCTGCGCATGGACCGGCACATGGCGAACACGCGCAAGGTGGTGGAGTTCCTGGCCGCGCAGCCCTTCGTGGAGCGCGTGGGCCATCCCATGCTGGAGTCGCACCCCAGCCACGCGCTCGCGCAGAAGCTGCTGCCCAGGGGCGCCGGCTCCGTGTTCAGCTTCGACATGAAGGGCAGCCGCGAACAGGGCAAGCGCTTCATCGAAGCGCTGAAGCTGTTCAGCCACCTCGCGAACGTCGGCGACTGCCGCTCCCTCGTGATCCATCCGGCCAGCACCACACATTTCCGCATGACGGACGAGGCGCTGCGCAACGCGGGCATCGGGCCCGGCACCATCCGCCTGTCCATCGGGCTGGAGGATCCGGACGACCTCATCGACGACCTGAAGCGCGCGCTCAAGGCGGCCGAGAAGGCGTGAGGCGGCCATGGCGATGCTCCTGAACGTCCACGGCGCCAAGACCTTCTGCTACACGGGCGGCAAGCCCTTCGATCCCGCCAAGCCCACGGTGGTCTTCGTGCACGGGGTGCTCAACGACCACAGCGTGTGGATCCTGCAGACGCGGTACTTCGCGCACCACGGCTGGAACGTGCTCGCGCCCGACCTGCCCGGCCACTGCAAGAGCGAAGGCGAGCCGCCGAAGACGGTGGAAGAAGCGGCGGACTTCGTGCTGGCGCTGCTCGATGCCGCCGGCGTGCAGAAGGCCTCGCTGGTCGGCCACAGCTTCGGCTCGCTGGCCGTGCTGGAGGCAGCCGCGCGCGCGCCGGAGCGCGTCACGCACCTGGCGCTGGTCGGCACGGCGTTCCCGATGAAGGTCTCGCCTGCGCTGCTGGACAACTCGCTGAACGCGCCGATGAAGGCGATCGACCTGGTCAACGCCTACTCGCACTCGACGCTGGCGCCGCCGCCCTCGGCGCTCGGTCCGGGCACCTGGTTGTACGGTGGCTCGCGGGCGTTGATGAAGCGCGTGCTGGCCAGCAACACCAAGGTGAACGTGTTCCACCGCGGCTTCGTCGCCTGCGACAGCTATGCGGGTGGCGAAGCCGCCATGGCGAAGGTGACCTGCCCCGTGCTGTTCCTGCTGGGGCGCTACGACGCGATGACACCGCCCAGGGCGGCGCATGCCTTGCAGCAGAAGGCGCGCACCGGCCGCACCGTGCTGGTGGACGGCGGCCACCAGATGATGACGGAGGCGCCCGACGCCGTTCTCGTCGTGCTGCGCGACTTCCTGCGGGAGTAGCGGCATGCAGGTCACGCAGCCGCTGACGCCGCAGCGCGTGCGGGAGATCGCCGCCGGCTTCGACCTGCGCGCGCTGCCGCCGGACTTCCACGCCAACCCCTACCCCGTGTACGCGGCGCTGCGCGCCAGCGAGCCGGTGCGCGCGATGCCCGACGGCTCGTGGTTCCTCACGCGCCATGCCGACCTGGTGGCGGTGTACCGCGACGCGCAGGTCTTCAGCTCGGACAAGAAGGTCGAATTCACGCCCAAGTACGGCGCCGGTTCGCCCTTGCTGGAGCATCACACGACCAGCCTCGTGTTCAACGACCCGCCGCTGCACACGCGCGTGCGCAAGCTGATCATGGGAGCCCTCACGCGCCGCGCGATCGCCGACATGGAGCCCGGACTGGTCACGCTGGTCGATCACCTGCTGGATGGCATCGCAGTGCGCGGCGGCGGCGACCTGGTCGAGGACTTCGCCTCGGCGATTCCGGTGGAGATCATCGGCAACCTGCTGGACGTGCCGCATGCCGATCGCGCCCCCTTGCGCGGCTGGTCGCTCGCCATACTGGGTGCGCTGGAGCCGAAACTCACACCGGAGCAGGAGGAACTGGGCCAGCGCAGCGTGCGCGAGTTCCTGGACTACCTGCGCGTGCTGGTGGCCGAGCGCCGCCGGCATCCCGGCGACCCCGAGCACGACGTACTCACGCGCCTGATCCGGGGCGACGGCGCGGGCGAGCAACTGTCCGAGACGGAGCTGCTGCACAACTGCATCTTCATCCTCAACGCCGGCCACGAGACCACCACGAACCTCATTGGCAATGCCCTGGTCGCGCTGCAGGAGTGGCCGGCCGAGAAGGAGCGCCTGCTGGAGTCGATCGGACCGCATCCGGACTGGAACGCCCTGGAACCCTTGATGACGCTTGCGGTCGACGAGTTCCTGCGCTTCGAGTCGTCCAACCAGCTCGGCAACCGGCGCGCGCTGCGCTCCTGCCAAGTGGGCGGCGTGACGCTGCCCGAGGGCGCGCTGGTGACGCTGTGCATAGGCGCGGCGAACCGCGACCCGGCGGTGTTCGCGAATCCGGAGATGCTGGACCTGCGGCGCGAGAACAACCGGCATCTCGCCTTCGGCTTCGGCGTGCACCAGTGCGCGGGCCTGAGCCTGGCGCGGCTGGAGGGCCGCATCGCGATCGGGCGATTCCTCGCGCGCTTCCCGGGCTATCGCCTCACCGGGACGCCCACGCGCGGCGGCCGGGCGCGGTTTCGCGGCTTCCTGCGGGCGCCCTTCGCCATCGCGTAGCGGCGCCCGCCACGCGTCGGTCCATCGCTTGGCGCCCGCCACGCGCCCGTCCATCGCTGGGGTTCACTTCGTTCACCGCCAGCCTACGGAACCGGGACCCCGGGCTTTCGTAGGCTGGCGGTGAGCGCCAGCGAACCCCAGCGTTTACAGCACCATGGAAGCCGGGTTCCGGGCTTTCGTAGGCTTGCGGTGAGCGCCAGCGAACCCCAGCGTCTACAGCACGTCCGCCAGCGACAGCGCCGTGAGATGCCCGCTTTGCCACAGCCGCGCCGTTGCGCCCTCCCTGGGCACCAGCAGCTGCTGCATCAGCGGCTCCAGCGCGGTGGACCGCGGGTCGGCAAGCAGCACGTAGCGCGTGCCGTCGTCGTCCTGGACTTCGTTCACGCGGCCGATCCAGTCCAGTTGCACCAGCGTCTCCAGCACCGGCTCGAGCTGCAGCGCGTCCACCTCCATGGCCGCCGCGAGCTCGCTCGCACTGAGTCCCTTGCGCGCCGTCGGGCGCGCAGTCTGCAGGTGGCCCAGGATCTCCAGCGCCAGCTGGAACTGCCAGCCGTGCCCCGCCGGCCGGCGGCGCGGGCCGGCGAGCAGGCTGGGCAGGTAGGCCGTGATGACGGCCCCCAGCAGCACGATCACCCAGGTGATGTAGATCCAGACCAGCAGGATGGGAAAGGTGGCAAAGGCGCCGTACACCATCGAGTAGGTCGGCACCGTGCCGATGTACCAGGCCAGCACGCGCTTGGCGATCTCGATGCCGATGGCCGCGAACGTGCCACCGGCGATGGCATGCGCCCGCCGCACCGGCGTGTTCGGCACGTAGCGATAGAGCGCGGCGTAGGCTGCGGCCAGCGCCGCGAACTGCAGCAGGTTCAGCAGCAGGGCGACCACGTGCGGCAGCGCCGAGAAGATGCCGCGGCCCGCCGAGGCGAGATAGGAGGTGCTGGCCAGGCTCACGGCCAGCAGCACCGGGCCCAGCGTGATCACCGCCCAGTAGATCAGCACGCGCTGGCCGAAGGGCCGCGGGCGGCGCACCCGCCAGATGTTGTTCAGGGTGCGGTCGATCGTCAGCACCAGCGCGATGGCGCTCACGATCAGCGCGGCGAACCCGAGGCCGCCGAGACGGCTGGCCTTGCCGGCGAACTGCGTGAGGTACCCCAGCACCTGGCGGGAGATCGCATCGGGCACCAGGCTCTGCACCAGCCAGGACTGCAAATTGGCCTGCAGCTTCCCGAACATAGGAAAGGCCGTGAAGATCGCCAGCGCCACGGTGAAGAAGGGGACCAGCGCGATGGTGGTCGTGAAGGTGAGGCTGCTCGCCGAGAGGCCCAGCCGGTCCTCGCGGAAGCGCTCGCGCAGCATCTGCGCCGTGGGCACCCAGGGAAAGCGGGCGAGGTCGGCGGCGAGCTGGCGGAGATTCATCGCTCGCTATGATGCCATTGCCCATGCAGAGTCCCGAAGTCGCCGTTCCTCCCGCCGTCGAAGCCACCCGCTGGATCGCCTTCGCGAGCCTGCTGGGCCTGATCGTCCTCAGCCTCGCCTGGGAGCTGTGGCTGCCCGCCCGTCCCAGCCTGTGGGTCGTGAAGGTGCTGCCCTTGTGCATCCCGGTCACCGGCCTGCTGAAGCGCCGCATGTACACCTACCGCTGGGTGAGCCTGCTGGTGTGGCCCTATTTCCTGGAAGGCGTGGTCCGCGCGAACGAGGGCTGGCCCGCCGCGCTGGAAATCGCGTTGTCCCTCATCCTCTTTGCTGCCTGCGGCATGCACGTGCGCCTGCGGCTGCGGAGCGTCAAGTCATGAACGAACAAGTCCTCACGCAACTGCGCGCCGCCGTCGGCGCGCCCAACGTCCTCACCGAGGGCGACCTCACGCCCTGGGAGCAGGACTGGCGCAAGCGCACGCGGGGCAAGGCGCTGGCCGTGGTGCGCCCCGGCTCCACCGAGGAAGTCGCGGCGGTCGTGCGCGCCAGCGCCGCCGCCGGCACGCCGATCGTGCCGCAGGGCGGCAACACCGGACTGGTGGTGGGCGGCGTGCCGGACGCCTCGGGCCGCGAAGTCGTCCTGAGCCTCACGCGCATGAACAAGGTGCGCGCGATCGACCGGGACAACCTCACGATGACCGTCGACGCGGGCTGCGTGCTGCAGAACCTGCAGCAGGCCGCGGACGACGCCGGCCTGCTCTTTCCGCTCAGCCTCGCCGCCGAGGGCAGTTGCACCATCGGCGGCAATCTCGCCACCAACGCCGGCGGCACGCAGGTGCTGCGCTACGGCAACACGCGCGAGCTGTGCCTGGGACTCGAGGTGGTCACCGCACAAGGCGAGGTGTGGAACGGCCTCACGGGCCTGCGCAAGGACAACACGGGCTACGACCTGCGCGACCTGTTCATCGGCAGCGAGGGCACGCTGGGCGTGATCACCGGCGCGACGATGAAGCTCTATCCGCGACCCGCCGCGCGCGTCACCGCTTGGGCGGCGGTGCCGTCGATGGAATCAGCCGTGCGCCTGCTGGGGCTCGCGCTGCAGCAGCTCGGCGCCGGGCTCACCGGCTTCGAGGTCATGGGCCAGTTCGCCCTCAGCCTGGCGGACAAGCACTACCCGCAGCTGCGCGTGCCGCTGTTCCGCGACCATCCGTATTGCGTGCTGCTGGAGAACTCGGACCAGGAGTCGGAGGAGCACGCACGCGGCCGCTTCGAACACCTGCTCGAAGCCGCGCTCGCCGACGGCTGCGTGGCCGACGCGGTGGTGGCCGAGAACATCGCGCAGGCGCGCGGGCTGTGGCACATCCGCGAATCGATTCCGCTGGCGCAGGCCGACGAAGGCCTGAACATCAAGCACGACATCTCGCTGCCGGTGTCGCGCATCCCGGTCTTCTGCGCCGAGACCGACGCGCTGCTGCAGCGGCAGATCCCGGGCGTGCGCCTGGTGAACTTCGGCCACCTGGGCGACGGCAACCTGCACTACAACGTGCAGGCGCCCGCGGGCGGCGACATGAAGGCCTTCCTGCGCGACCACGAGGAGCAGGTGAACACGCTGGTGTACGACCAGGTCAAGCGCTTCGAGGGTTCGATCTCGGCGGAGCACGGCATCGGCGCGCTGAAGGCGGCCAAGCTGCCGGAGTACAAGTCGAAGGTGGCGATCGGCTTGATGCGGGCGCTGAAGCAGGCGCTGGATCCGGGGAACGTCCTGAATCCGGGACGGGTGCTTTCGGTGTGAGAAGGCAGCAGCCCAGCCCCTGAGATAATCTGGCCATGACGACGTCCCGCCCCGTCCGTTCGCAGTACGAGGATTTCATGCGCCATGTGTACACGCATGGCACGCCCAAGACCGACCGCACCGGCACCGGGACGCGCAGCGTCTTCGGCTACCAGATGCGCTTCGACCTGAGCGAGGGCTTTCCCCTCGTCACGACGAAGAAGGTGCACCTGAAGTCCATCATCCACGAGCTGCTGTGGTTCCTGGAAGGCTCCAGCGACAACAACAAGCTGCGTGAGCGCGGCGTGACGATCTGGGACGAATGGGCGCGTCCCGACGGCGACCTCGGTCCCGTGTATGGCGTCCAGTGGCGCAGCTGGCCGACGCCCGACGGCGGCACCATCGACCAGATCGCCGAGGCCGTGAAGACCATCAAGACCAATCCGGACTCGCGCCGCATCATCGTGAGCGCCTGGAACGTCGCCGACATCCCGAAGATGGCCCTCGCGCCGTGCCACGCGTTCTTCCAGTTCTACGTGGCCGACGGCAAGCTCTCGTGCCAGCTGTACCAGCGCAGTGCGGACATCTTCCTGGGCGTGCCTTTCAACATCGCCAGCTATGCACTGCTCACGCACATGATGGCGCAGCAGTGCGACCTGGCCGCAGGCGACTTCATCTGGACCGGCGGCGACTGCCACATCTACAGCAACCACCACGAGCAGGTGGAGCTGCAACTGAGCCGCCAGCCCTACCCATATCCGACGCTGCACATCAAGCGCAAGCCCCCGTCCATCTTCGACTACCAGTACGAGGACTTCGAGGTGCTGGATTACCAGTGTCACGGCGCGATCAAGGCGCCGGTGGCCGTCTGAGCGAACGAAGGTAGGGGTGATCTGCGACCGCGTCGCAACTGCAGGGCGCGAACCGGCCTGGCCGCCCCGTTGCGATCAGCGCGGTGAGTTCGCAGGCGCCGTGCCCGCGGGCATCTTCCGCGCCCGCGGCGCATCAGCCTGCCGGCCCTTGTCGCGGAACACGATGAGCGCATTCATCAGGAAGTTCGCGGAAAAGGCGACGCCGATGCCCACGATCTTGGCGAGCACGGGCGCAACCGGCAGCAGGGTCGCGACCGCCCAGGTCACGCCCGCGTTGATGGCCAGCCCCACCGTGGCGAACGCCAGGAACATCGCCGCCCGGCGCAGCGAACGCCAGTCGCTGCCGAACACCCACGCGGACGTCAGCGTGTAGTTGACCACCGCCGCGAGCAGGAAGCTCGCCACGGCCGGCGCCAGCACGCTTCCCATGTGTTGCGCGAGCAGGTGGAAGCCCGTCACGTCCACCACGGCCGCGATGCCGCCGGTGACGAAGTAGCGGGCCGCTTGGGTCGTGAGGTGCGGCCGCATCATCCCGCAAGGACCTGCATGCCGGGCGCCGCCTGCGGCGCCAGCAGCGGCTGGAACACCGGATCGTCGAAGCGGCGGAAGGTCGCCACTCTCGCATCCGGCTTGCGTGTGCGGATCAGCGCCTGCACGCCGGCCTGCCAGGCCACCGCGGCGTCGCGGTCGATCCGGTCGCCGATCATCAGCGCGCGGGAAGCCGGCACGCCTGTGCGTTCCAGGATGGCGCGCAGGCCGGTGGGGTTCGGCTTCAGGGCGCCGATCTCCGCATCGGTGGCGCTCACCACCGGGTGCGCCTGCAGTCCGAGCGCCGCCAACTTTGCCGCCGCCGGGTAGTCGGAAAGCACGGCCACCTGCTTGCCCGCCGCCCGCAGCGCGTCGAACAGCCGGTCGACGTGGGGATAGCGGCAGGCGGCCAGCAAGGGCAGCGGCCGCTGCTCCATCCATTCGCCCACCAGCGCCCGAACCTCGTCCGCCGTGCAGCCCGCGTGGCCCGCAGTACGGGTGTACTGCAGCTCATCGAACTCGGGCGGCTGCTCGTCCCCCAGGTCCTCCCGGACGTTGCGGAAGGCGCGCAGGATGCGCAGCGTGCGGGTGCTGCGCCGCGCCGCCGCGTCCAGCAGCAGGCGGCCCAGCATGGCGCGGCGAAGGCGACTCGCATCGTAGAGCGTGCCGTCGACGTCGAACACCGCCAGGTCGATGCGGTCCCAATCGATGGCTTGCATCACTGCGGAATCGTGACGGTGATGAACTGGGGTTGCGCGAGGTTCTGCAGCCAGCCGATGTGCACGAAGCTCAGGGCGACGAAGGCCAGGGCCGTGAGCGCGCTGAGCACCATCAGGCGGGGCTCGCGGAACAGCTTCTCGGGCTTCTGGGCCACCGAGCCGCTGCGCATCGACAGCGACAGGTACTGCGCGAACAGCGCGATGATCAGCGGGCAGGCCAGCAGGTACTCGATGCGGTACTTGACCATGAACACACCGACCAGCATGGTTGCGAGCAGCGCATAGACGAAGCAGGAGATCGTCAGGCGCTCTTCGGTGTACTGCTGGAACGAGCGACGATACAGGTGCAGCACGCCCACGCCGGGACCGGCGGAGATCTCGCGGTACTCGGACAGGCGCTTGGCGCCCATCAGGAACGCGCCACCCATCCAGTACGCGACCAGGAAGGAAGCGGGCGCGATCGTGCCGCCGTCGATCATGGCCCAGCCCAGCATCAGGCGGATCGGGTTGTTGATCGATTCCGACAGGACGTCCAGGTAGGCCGTGTCCTTGGTGCGGATCGGCTTCACGTTGTACATCACGCCCGACAGCCAGAACAGCACCGCTGTGGCGAGGAACAGCATGTTGACCTGGCGTGCGAGGACCAGGCCCAGGATGGCGCAACCGGCATAGGCCGCGTACACCGGCAGCGCGCGCATAGCGACGTTGACCGCTGGACGCTTAGACTTGTCAGGGTGGTACGCGTCGAACTCGCGGTCCAGCCACTCGTTGATGATGTAGTTGGCCGACGCGATGAGGACGGCGCTGGCGAAGCCCAGGACGATGTTCATCCAGGACTGCAGCACCGGCGCATCGCGCAACATCCACGCCAGCACGATGCCCGGCACGATGAAGACGTGCTTGGTCATGTGGTCCAGGCGCGCCATCTGGAGGTAATCGGTCCACCGGGCGGTGGGGGCCGCAACCCTGGCCGAGTGGGACAGGTCAGGCGTCATGGGGAGCTCCTTGGAGAGTGGGAGACAGGAAGGAAGGTGCGACCGGGGCTGCCGCGCCGGATCGCCGTGCCTGGAGTGCGAAGGCCACGCCCGCGAGCGCCAGGAGGGGCAGCAGCCACATCACGCGGGACTGGAAGCGGTCCAACGGCGAGGCCAGCGTGGCGCAGACGACTGCGTTGACCAGAATCCCGGCCACCACCACGCTCGCGAACTCGCCGAAGCGCTGCGGCAATGCGGGGCCGGCGGCGCGGGCGCTGCCTTGCAGCCGCCGCCCTGCGAGCGCGACGGCCAGCAGGAGCGCGGCGATCACGCTGGCGTAGGTGGTGACGGTGATCACGTCGTCGGTGCCGGGAGCATCGAGCGTGCGGCTCGCCAGCAGGCCGGCGTACACGGAAGGCGGCACCCGGCCCTGGTACATGCGCAGCTGCGGGGTGCTCACGCCGGCCACGTCCACGCGGAAATGCGTGAGCTGCCGCAAGGTGTCCGTCGCGAAACCCTTCAACACCGCCACCGGCTGGTCACGCAGGACGTCGAACAGGAAGCGCATCTGCTCGTCGGAGATCCGCCGCTTGGTCGCGGGGTCTGCCAGTGCAAACGCTCCCTTGGCCGGGTCGGCCGAGAACAGGAAGTCCTCCCAATAGGTCGGGTAGTTGCCGACGAACTGGCAGGCGGCGTAGCCGGCGTCCGGGCAATGGCTGCGCAGGAACGTCGTTCCGGGGCCTTCGTCGATGAGGCGCGCCATCGGGTGCGGCAGCCGCAGCGGCGGCGCGCCGACCACTTTCTGGACGGCGAAGTCGAAGGCCTTCTCGGCCGCCACCGCACCGAGCAGGCACACGGCCACGGCCACGAGGCCTGCGAGCGGCAAGGCGCGCCAGCGGCGCATCAGCCGCGCGGCCAAGGCCAGCACGAGCAAGCCGGCCGCGACGGCCACGTGGCTCGTATGCGCCACCAGGCCGAACAGCAGAAGCCCGCCGACGGCCCAGCGCTCGCCCCGCGTCAGCCGGTCCCAGTAGACGCACAGCAGCCCGAAGCAAAGAATCGCCAGTCCCGCGAACAGGTCCGGCATCAGCAGGCCGGTGTAGAGCCCCAGCGGCGAGACGACGGCGAGCGCAGCGACGATGGCGAGGCAGGCGCCCCGGCCCAGTCCCCACACGCGGCGCAGGAGCAGGTACAGCAGGCCGACCACCATCGCCGCCTGGACGAGCACGGTCAGCCACAAGCCGCCCGTGAGAAAACCGAGATACACCAGCGCCCCGTAGTAGACGGAACGCCCCGCGAGCACGACCTTCTGATCCAGCGAAGTCACGGGCGCGAGCTGGCGCGGGGGAAGCGTAGCCGGCGCCCCGGCGTCCTGCTGACCCTCGCCTGGCAGCCACGTGGGCAGGCGCCCCTGCCCGACGAGCTTGGCGGCGCCCATCTCCGCGCCGCGCACGTAAGTGGGCGTGTCCGGATACAGGAAGGGCTGCCCGTTCCAGAACGCCGCCGCGCACAGGATCAACGCACCGGCCAGGAAGTAGAGCGTGGCTGCGATGAACCCCGACTTTCCGGGGCTTCGGCCAGCCGTCGGCCCCATCGTCGACGTCGCTTCACGCATCATCATGACCACAGAGCTGCTGGCCGCATGGCCATGAAGACGGTTCGCATCTGTCTCTCCTCCAGCAACTGAAGCGGAAGGGAAATTCTGCGGCTGATGCGTTGTTCCATGGGGTGCCCCACATGGCTCTTTCAGACTAGAAAACCGATGCGCTGCAGTGCATCGCGCAGGTTCTGTCGTCCGCTGCTACTGTGCGCGTAGGACAAGGCCGATCCGTGGTGCAGGCGGCCGCCGCGCGGCCTGTCAGAATCGCGCCTGATGCAAGCGACGACCCGACTCGGACTGATCTATGCGCGTTCGCGCAATGGCGTGATCGGCAAGGACAACGCCATGCCCTGGCATTTGCCGGAGGACCTGGCGCACTTCAAGCGCACGACGCTGGGCGCGCCGGTGATCATGGGTCGCAAGACCTGGGATTCCCTGCCGCCGCGCTTCCGGCCCCTGCCCGGCCGGCGCAACATCGTGGTGACGCGCGACGCGCAGTGGCAGGCGGCCGGCGCCGAGCGCGTAGCCTCGCTGGACGAGGCCATCGCCTGCGTCGCCGGGGAGCCCCAGGCCTGGATCACGGGCGGCGCGGAGATCTTCCGGCTGGCGCTCCCCCGCGCGCATGTGGCCGTGGTGACCGAGATCGAAGCGGACATGGAAGGCGACGTCCACGCACCCGAGCTTGGCGACAACTGGCGCGAAGTGGCGCGCGAGCGTCACGTCGCCGCCAGCGGCTTGCCCTACAGTTTCGTGACCTACCAGAACACACGACCGGAGGACTGACATGTCAGAGGGCGGATTCCACGTGCACGGCCCGCACGAACACGAGCTCGAACATGCGGTAGAGCATGCCGCCGAAGGCCACCATGGCGTCGCCGGCGGCAGCCTGACCAACCAGGTGGCCATGTTCACCGCGGTGATCGCCACCGTGGGCGCCATCTTCTCGTACATGGGCGGGGCCACGCAGGCCAATGCGGGCCTGTACAAGAACAACGCCGCGATCAAGAAGACCGAAGCGTCCAACCAGTGGAACTTCTACCAGGCCAAGAGCAGCAAGCAGAATTTGTCCGAACTGGCCGTGGCGCTGGTGAGCGACGACCGCAAGCCGCTCTACCAGAAGGAGATCGAGCGCTACAAGGCGGAGAAGGCGGAGATCAAGCTCGCCGCCGACAAGCTGGAAGCCGAGGCGCTGGACTGGGACCGCAAGAGCGAGGAGCAGATGCACCAGCACCACCGCTGGGCGCAGGCCACCACCGTGCTGCAGGTTTCCATCGCCCTGGCCGCCATCGCGCTGCTGACGAAGAAGAGGTGGCTCGAACTGGGCATGTTCGGCGTCGCCGCGCTGGGCACGGCGATTGGCGTGCTGGCGATGCTCCATATCTGACCCATGAAGATCACCACCTGGAACGTCAACTCCCTCACCGCGCGCCTGCAGCATGTGCTGGACTGGACGCAGGCCAACCCGGTCGACGTGCTGTGCCTGCAGGAGCTGAAACTCACCGACGACAAGTTCCCGCTGGACGCGCTGCGTGACGCGGGCTACCAGCACTGCGCGGTATTCGGCCAGAAGACGTACAACGGCGTCGCGGTCCTGAGCCGCTTTCCCGTGCGCGACGTGGTGAAGAACATCAACGGCTTCGCGGACGAACATGCGCGGCTTCTCTCCGTCACGATCGATGCGCCGCAGGGCGCGGTGCGCGTGGTGAACGGCTATTTCGTGAACGGGCAGGCGCCGGGCACCGACAAGTTCGCCTACAAGATGAAGTGGCTCACGGGCCTGCGCGAGCACGTGCGCGCGGAGCTGGCCGTAAACGACAAGACCGTGCTGCTCGGCGACTTCAACATCGCGCCGGAGGACCGCGACTCCTTCGACCCCGAAGGCCTGCGCGAGACCATCCACCACACGAGCGAGGAACGCGAGCACTTCCGCGGCCTCACCGCGCTCGGGCTGGCGGACAGCTTCCGCCTGTTCGAGCAGCCGGAGAAGAGCTTCAGCTGGTGGGACTACCGCATGCTCGGCTACCAGAAGAACCGCGGCCTGCGCATTGACCACATCCTGGTGAGCGAACTTCTGAAAGCACAGGTCAAGGCCTGCAGCATCGACCGCGTCCCGCGCAAGTGGGACAAGCCGAGCGACCACGCGCCTGTGACCGTCGAACTGCACTGAGCCGGGAGCGGGAGCGGGAGCGGGAGCGGGAGCGGGAGCGGGAGCGGTCAGCCGGACGCAGAGGTCGCAAAGGTTTCGCAAGAACGCAAAAGAACAGCCATCGAAGGTGGAAGTCCTTCTCCTCCCTTCCTTCTTTGAATGGTTTTCCTTTTGCGTCTTCTGCGAAACCTTTGCGTCCTCCGCGTCCGGATGCCCGCCTTCGGATGCCCGCCTTCGGATGTCCGCGTTCCTCACACCTTCGGTAGCGCCTCCCACCACTTCCCCTCGAAGCGCCCCTGCAGGTAGGCGATGAAGGCCTGCACCTTCTGCGGCACCAGCTTGGGCGAGGGATACACGGCGTGGATCTCCTGCTCCGGCAGGCTGTAGCCCTTGAGCACTTCCACCACCGCGCCCGACGCGAGGGAGTCGCTCGCCACGTACCAGGGCAGCGCGGCGATGCCCAGGTGCGAGCGGGCGGCGGCGAGCACCGCCGAGAGATTGTTCGAGCGCAGGCGCGCGGTGATGGGCACCGTGCTCGCCTCGCCGCGCGGCGACACCACCCGCCACACGTCGCTGCCCTGCACGCTGGTGTAGATCAGGGTCTCGTGCGAGCTGAGCTCCGCCGGCTTGCGCGGCGTGCCGTGCTTGCGCAGGTAGGCCGGCGAAGCGACCATCAGCCACGGGTTGGCGCCGAGGAAGCGCGCCCCCAGCGACGAGTCCGCCAGCTTGCCCATGCGCACCGCGACGTCGATGCCCTGCGCCACCAGGTCCGTGTAGCGGTCCTCGAAGCTCAGGTCCACGCGCAGTTGCGGGTGCTGGCGCATGAAGTCCAGGGCCAGCGGCACCAGCACGCGCCGGCCGAAGGCGACCGAGCTGCCCACGCGCAGCAGTCCCTGCGCCAGCGTCTGGCGCGTGCGGACCGCGCTGTCGGCCTCCTGCGTGTCGCGCACGATGGCCTTGCAGCGCTCGTAGTACAGCGCGCCCGCTTCGGTGGGGCTCACTCCGCGCGTGTTGCGGTTCAGCAGGCGCACCTTCAGCCGCGCTTCCATCGCCGCGACCTGCTTGGTCACCGTGGGTTGCGTGGTGGCGAACTCCTGCGCCGCGCGCGAGAAGCTGCCCGTCTCCACCACCCGCACGAACATCTCCATGGCCTGCAGCCGGTCCATCGCGTCCCCTATTCCTGGATGGAATGAATGTTATGGAGCGGCGCCGGCTTCTACAACCCGGCCGCGATTCCTACAGTCGTGACATCAACGACAGGAGTCCACCATGGCGAAAATGACAGCCGCACAGGCCGCAGTCTGGGTGCTGGAGAAGGAAGGCGTCACGCAGGCTTTCGGCGTTCCGGGCGCTGCGATCAACCCGTTCTACGCGGCGATGCGCAAGCAAGGCTCGATCGCGCACATTCTGGCGCGCCACGTCGAAGGCGCTTCGCACATGGCGGAGGGCTACACGCGCGCGGCCCCCGGCAACATCGGCGTGTGCATCGGCACGTCGGGTCCTGCGGGCACGGACATGGTGACGGGCCTCTACTCCGCGCAGGCCGACTCCATCCCCATCCTGTGCATCACCGGGCAGGCGCCGCGGGCGCGCATGTACAAGGAAGACTTCCAGGCTGTGGACATCGAGTCCATCGTGAAGCCGGTGACCAAGTGGGCGGTGACCGTGCGCGAGCCGGCGCAGGTGCCGCGCGCGTTCCAGCAGGCCTTCCACCTGATGCGCTCCGGGCGCCCCGGCCCCGTGCTGATCGACCTGCCCATCGACGTGCAGATGGCGGAGATCGAGTTCGACCCCGACACCTATTCGCCGCTGCCCCTGTACAAGCCGGCCGCCACGCGTGCGCAGGCCGAGAAGGCGATCGCGATGCTGCAGGCAGCCGAGCGCCCGGTGATCGTTGCCGGCGGCGGCATCATCAACGCGGATGCCACCGACCTGCTGGTCGAATTTGCGGAGCTCACCGGCGTGCCGGTGATCCCGACGTTGATGGCCTGGGGCTGCATCCCCGACGACCACCCGCTGATGGCAGGCATGTGCGGCCTGCAGACCAGCCACCGCTATGGCAACGCCACGATGCTGGCCAGCGACTTCGTCCTGGGCATCGGCAACCGCTGGGCCAACCGGCACACGGGCTCGGTCGAGGTCTACACCAAGGGCCGCAAGTTCGTGCACGTGGACATCGAGCCCACGCAGATCGGCCGCGTGTTCGCGCCCGACTACGGCATCGTGTCGGACGCGAAGGCGGCGCTGCAGCTGTTCGTCGAGGTGGCGCGCGAGCTGAAGGCATCGGGCCGGCTGCAGGACCGCAGCGAGTGGGTGGCCGAGTGCACCGAACGCAAGGGCACGCTGCTGCGCAAGACCAACTTCGACGCCGTGCCGATGAAGCCACAGCGCGTGTACCAGGGCATGAACGAGGTGTTCGGCCGCGACACCACCTACGTCAGCACGATCGGGCTGTCGCAGATCGCGGGCGCGCAGTTCCTGCACGTGTTCCGGCCGCGCGACTGGATCAACTGCGGGCAGGCGGGCCCGCTCGGGTGGACCGTGCCTGCGGCGCTGGGCGTGCGCGCGGCGGACCCGACGCGCCGCATCGTGGCGCTGTCGGGCGACTACGACTTCCAGTTCATGATCGAGGAGCTGGCGGTCGGTGCGCAGTTCAAGCTGCCCTACCTGCACGTCGTGGTGAACAACGCGTACCTGGGCCTGATCCGCCAGGCGCAGCGCGGCTTCGACATGGACTACTGCGTGCAGCTGGCGTTCGAGAACATCAACATGCCCGAGGCCGCCGGGCCCGAGCGCGGCTACGGCGTCGACCACGTGAAGGTGGTGGAAGGCCTGGGCTGCAAGGCGATCCGCGTGCACCAGCCGAGCGAACTCGCACCGGCCCTGGCGCAGGCCGAGGTGTGGATGAAGGAGCTGCAGGTGCCCGTGGTGGTCGAGGTGATCCTCGAGCGGGTGACCAACATCGCGATGGGGACCGAGATCGACAAGATCGTCGAGTTCGAGGAAACGGCGGCGTCCATCGCCGATGCGCCGACCTCCGTCGCAGCCTTGCTGGAGTGAGCACGATGGCCGACCAACTTCCTGCGATCGGCTTCATCGGCCTGGGCATCATGGGCGGCCCGATGGCCGCCAACCTGGTCAAGGCGGGCTATCCGCTGAACTTCCACACGCGCAGCCGCGTGCCGGGCGCGATCGCCGAGTCGTCCGCGGTGCGCTGCTCCAGCGCGGCCGACGTGGCGCGCCGCTCCGACATGGTCATCCTCATGCTGCCGGACACGCCGGACGTCGAGGCGGTGCTGTTCGGCGAAAGCGGCGTGGCGCACGGGCTGGGTGCGGGCAAGGTGGTGGTGGACATGAGCTCCATTTCGCCGATCGCGACCAAGACCTTCGCGCAGAAGATCCGCGATCTGCGTTGCGACTACCTGGACGCGCCCGTGTCGGGCGGTGAAGTGGGCGCGAAGAACGCGACGCTGAGCATCATGGTGGGCGGCGAGCCCGCGGTGTTCGAGCGGGTGAAGCCGGTGTTCGAGCGCCTGGGCAAGAACATCACGCTCGTCGGCGGCAATGGCGACGGCCAGACCGCGAAAGTGGCGAACCAGATCATCGTGGCGCTGAACATCGAAGCGGTGGCCGAGGCGCTGGTGTTCGCCGCGAAAGCGGGCGCGGACCCGGCACGCGTGCGGCAGGCGCTGATGGGCGGCTTCGCGTCGAGTCGTGTGCTGGAGGTGCACGGAGAGCGCATGGTGAAGAGAACCTTCGAGCCGGGCTTCCGGATCGAGCTGCACCAGAAGGACCTGAACCTGGCGCTGGCGAGCGCGCGCGCCCTCGGCGTGTCGTTGCCGAACACCGCGATGGCGCAGGAGCTGTTCAACGCCTGCGCCGCGCAAGGCGGCAAGGGCTGGGACCACTCTGGGATGCTGAAGGCGCTGGAGCGGCTGGCGGATTTCGAGGTGGCGTCGCCGCGGGATTGAGGCGCGCGCCAGGTATTGCTCCTTCCCCCTCTGGGGGAAGGTTGGGATGGGGGCGCTGCGCGTCAGGCGAGAGGCGGCCGTCGCACGCCAGCGTCGCGCTGCCCCCACCCCCTGCCCTCCCCCAGAGGGGGAGGGAGAAAACCAGACCTACTCCAGGCCCAGTTCCTGGATCTTGCGGGTGATGGTGTTGCGGCCGATGCCCAGTTTCTGCGCGGCTTCGATGCGGCGACCGCGGGTGTTTTGCAGGGCGGTGAGGATCAGCCTGGATTCGAAGCGCTTCGTGAGCTGTTCCCACACGTCGTGATGACCGGTGGCCAGCAACTGCAGCGCCTCCGCTTCCAGCGCCGACTCCCAGCCTCCGCCCGACGCGGACACCGCAGGCGCTGCAGCCCGCGCGCTGTCGCCAAACGCCGGCACACCGGCTGCACCCGCAGGCTGCGCGCCGTTGCCACCTGCAGCGTGCGCACCGATCGCACTCGCGCCGGGTGCACTGCCCGCAGCCGCAAGCTGCGCACTGTCCGCACCCGCCGCAAGCCCCGTTCCGGCACCCGGTGCACTACCCGCAGCCGCGCTCGCGCCCACGCCCGCAGCCGCGTCGCTCGCACCACTGGCAGCATTCGATGCCCCGATCTCCGGCGGCAGGTCCTTGGGCTCGATCAGCTGCGCCGGCGCCATCACCGTGAGCCAGTGGCAGATGTTCTCCAGCTGCCGCACGTTGCCCGGGAAGGGGAACGTCATGAGCCGCTCGATCGCCGCGTCGGAGATGCGCTTGGGCTCTACGCCCAGCTGCTTCGCGCTTTGCTGCAGGAAGTGGCGGGCGAGCATCGGGATGTCCTCGCGCCGCTCGCGCAGCGCCGGCAGCCGCAGGCGGATCACGTTCAGTCGATGGAACAGGTCTTCGCGGAAGTTGCCCTCCTTCACCCGCTGCTCCAGGTCCTGGTGCGTCGCCGCGATCACGCGCACGTTGGCCTTGATCGCGTTGTGCCCGCCCACGCGATAGAAGTGGCCGTCCGACAGCACGCGCAGCAGGCGCGTCTGCAGGTCGAAGGGCATGTCGCCGATCTCGTCGAGGAACAGCGTGCCGCCTTCGGCCTGCTCGAAGCGCCCGCGCCGCATGGTCTGCGCGCCGGTGAAGGCGCCGCGCTCGTGGCCGAACAGCTCGGACTCCAGCAGGTCCTTCGGGATCGCCGCCGTGTTGATCGCGACGAAGGGACCGTTCGCGCGCGGCGAGTGCTTGTGCAGCGCGCGCGCGACCAGCTCCTTGCCCGAGCCCGACTCGCCCGTGATCATCACCGTCACGTTCGATTGCGACAGCCGCCCGATCGCGCGGAACACGTCCTGCATCGCCGGCGCCTGCCCCAGCATCTCGGGCGCGGCGGCCATGCGCTCTTCCGCCACCTCCTCGCGCTGGCTCTCTTCCACCGCGCGGCGAATGAGTTCCACCGCCTTGGGCAGGTCGAAGGGCTTGGGCAGGTATTCGAAGGCGCCGCCCTGGAAGGCCGACACCGCGGAATCGAGGTCCGAGAAGGCCGTCATGATGATGACGGGCAGCCCCGGATGCTTTTCCTTCACCTTGGTGAGCAGGTCCAGCCCCGAGCCGCCGGGCATGCGGATGTCGCTCACCAGGATCTGCGGGCCGTCCTCGTCGTTCGCCGCGTCGAGCGCGGTGAGCATGTCGCGCCCGTTGGTGAAGCTGCGCGTCGGCAGGTCCTCGCGCATCAGTGCTTTCTCGAGCACGAAGCGGATGGATTGGTCATCGTCAACGATCCAGATCGGCTTCATGTGCTTCCTGTCACCTCAATGCAATGTTCTCGTATCCCTCAGGGCAGCGGGATCAGGATCTTGAAATCCGTCCGCCCCGGCACGCTGTCGCACTCGATCAGGCCATGGTGCTGCTGCACGAAGGTTTGCGCCAGCGTCAGCCCCAGGCCGGACCCGCCTTCCCGCCCCGACACCAGCGGGAAGAAGATGCGGTCCTTGATCGAGTCCGGCACGCCGGGCCCGTTGTCGATGACATGCAATTCCAGTGCCAGTCGATAGCGCTGCTTGCCGAAAGTGACCTGCCGGCCGATGCGCGTCCTGAAGGTGAGCTGCGCATCGCCCGCCGCGATGCGATCCGCGAGCGCCTGGCAGGCGTTGTGCGCGATGTTCAGCACCGCCTGGATCAGCTGCTCGCGATCGCCCCGGAACTCGGGGATCGAGGTGTCGTAATCGCGCACGACCTTCAGCCCCTTGGGAAACTCCGCGAGGATCAGCGAGCGCACGCGCTCGCACACCTCGTGGATGTTCACGTCGCCCACCACGTGCGGCCGGCGGTGCGGCGCCAGCAGGCGATCGACCAGCGTCTGCAGGCGGTCGGCCTCGTGGATCACCACGCGCGTGTATTCCTTCAGCGCCGGATCGATCTCCATCTCCAGCAGCTGCGCCGCCCCGCGGATGCCGCCCAGCGGGTTCTTGATCTCGTGCGCGAGGTTGCGGATCAACTCCTTGTTGGCCTGCGCCTGGTCGATCAGGCGCTCCTCGCGGTCCTGCCGGGCCTGCGCTTCCAGCGGCAGCAGCTCGATGACGAACTCGTCGGGCGCGTCGGTCTGCGCGAGCACCACGTGCACGGGCATGGGGTCGGCCTGTTGCCGCACCAGGCGCGCGTCGTAGCGCAGCGCCGCGTACTCATTGATGCGCGCGCCATCCAGTGCGGTGCGCAGCACCAGCGGCTCGGTGAAGAAGTTGAGGAAGCTCGCGCCCTCGATGGTGCGGCGCGAGGAGCCCACGGCGTCCTCGAGCGCGGAGTTGGCGAACAGGACGGTGCCATCGCCCCGCACGACGGCCACGAGCGTGGCCAGCAGGTCGAAGGAATGGAAGCGCTGGGACGGCGAGGAAGGCTTGTTCAAGCCCTCATTTTCCAGCCGAGTTGGCCGTGCCGTTGCCTGACGTGCGCGCCAGTTCGCGCTGCAGCCCGGCGATGTCCTGGTCCGTGCGCTCGAGCGCGGCCTTCATTTCAGCCACGCGGTCGAGGTACTTCTGGTAGTTCTTGCCCTCGGCGCCCTGCTTCTCGGGCTGGCCGTTGTTGTATTCCCTGGCCAGTTCCTCTCGGCGCGCCTGCGCCTTCTTGAGCTCGGCTTCCAGGATGGAACGGGCTTCCGCGTCGCGCGCGCGCTGCTCGTTGCCGTCCACGCGCGGAGCCGACGCCTGCGGGGCCGTCACGACGTTGACGCCCTTGCTGCCATAGGCCTTGGTCCCCTGCACCACCGTCACGTTACCGCCCTCGACCAGCTTGCAGCCCTTTGCGGCGGCCTCGGCCTTGTCGTTGGTATAGGTGTTGCCGCAGCGCCAGATCTGCGTCTGGGCCGACGCGAGCCCGCAGGCGGCGAGTAATGCAAAAGGAATCAGGACGTGGCGAATCTTCATGGATGCAATCTCCGGCACCGGGGTGCTCAGGTCGAGTTCGAGTATGACCCAATCTCTTCAGATTGCCAATTAAGGTATTGATTCAAAAAAGAAAAGGGGCGACATCTGTCGCCCCTTTTTATCGCCCGGCCGTGATGAATTACAGCCGCGCCCCGCCTTACAGCGAGTAGTACATGTCGAACTCGATCGGGTGCGTCGTCATGCGGAAGCGCTGGACTTCCTGCATCTTCAGCTCGATGTACGCGTCGATCATGGTGTCCGTGAACACGCCGCCCTTGGTCAGGAAGGCCCGGTCGTTGTCCAGGTACTCCAGCGCCTGGTCCAGGCTGTGGCACACGGTCGGGATCTTCGCGTCCTCTTCCGGCGGGAGGTGGTACAGGTCCTTGGTCGCTGCCTCGCCCGGGTGGATCTTGTTCTCCACGCCGTCCAGGCCCGCCATCAGCATGGCGGCGAAGCCCAGGTACGGGTTGCAGGTGGGATCCGGGAAGCGCACCTCGATGCGGCGGCCCTTCGGGTTCGCCACGTACGGGATGCGGATGGACGCCGAGCGGTTGCGGGCGGAGTACGCCAGCTTCACCGGGGCCTCAAAGCCGGGCACCAGGCGCTTGTAGCTGTTGGTGCCGGGGTTGGTGATGGCGTTCAGCGCGCGGGCGTGCTTGATGATGCCGCCGATGTAGTACAGCGCGAACTCGCTCAGGCCGGCATAGCCTTCGCCGGCGAACAGGTTCTTGCCGTCCTTCCACACGGACTGGTGCACGTGCATGCCCGAGCCGTTGTCGCCCACGATGGGCTTGGGCATGAAGGTCGCCGTCTTGCCGTAGGCGTTGGCCACGTTGTGCACGACGTACTTCAGCAGGATGGTCCAGTCGGCGCGCTGCACCAGGGTGCTGAAGCGGGTGCCGATCTCGTTCTGGCCGGCGCCCGCCACTTCGTGGTGGAACACTTCGACCGGGATGCCCAGCGACTCGAGGATCAGGGACATCTCGGCGCGCATGTCCTGCGTGCTGTCGACCGGGGGCACGGGGAAGTAGCCGCCCTTGGTGGTGGGACGGTGGCCCTTGTTGCCGCCTTCGATCTTCTTGTTGGTGTTCCAGGGCGCCTCGTACTCGTCGATCTCGACGAAGGAGCCTTCGGGGCCGGCGCTCCAGCGCACGTCGTCGAAGATGAAGAACTCGGGCTCGGGGCCGAAGAAGGCGGTGTCGCCCAGGCCCGACGCCTTGAGGTAGGCCTCGGCGCGCTTGGCGATCGAGCGCGGGTCGCGGTCGTACGCCTTGCCGTCACCCGGTTCGAGCACGTCGCAGCTGAGGATCAGCGTGGTCTCTTCGAAGAACGGGTCGATGTTGGCCGTCGCCGGGTCGGGCATCAGCAGCATGTCGGATGCTTCGATGCCCTTCCAGCCGGCGATCGAGGAGCCGTCGAAGGCGTGACCGCCGCTGAACTTGTCCTCGTCGAAGTGGGACACCGGCACCGTCACGTGCTGCTCCTTGCCGCGGGTGTCGGTGAAGCGGAAGTCGACGAACTTGACTTCGTTGTCCTTCACCATCTTCATGACGTCCGCGACGCTCTTGGCTGCTGCCATCAGGTTTCTCCTGGGGATGGTTGGTTGTGAATGAATGGGTGGCTGGCGGGGATGCAGGTTCTGTGCCAAAGCTGGTGCATGCAGCACGGCGCGCAGCGGCGCGATTCTCCCCGATCTGAGGCCGGTTCCCCGCTACAGCCCTGCGAAAAAAGCTCAGCAGCGCACCGCCGCGGTGCAAAAAGGGCCGCGCACTGCTCCGGTGCGGCTCAGTTTCGCACCAATTCGGGGCCAAGCCGGGCCTTCAGGACAGCAAGGCCATCCAGTAAGGTCCGGTAGGCCGGGTCCACGTGTTCGGGCGCGCCCTTCACCCCCAGGTCGATGTGGCGGCCATAGGTGGGGTGGTCCACGCTGGGCAGGCTGAACACCTTCACGGTGGGATGCTCGCGCTCCACCTGCTCCATCAGCGGCGTGAGCGTGGCCTCCATGGACCCGAACACGATCACCGACTTCTCGACATAGGCGCCCTTGGAGAACAGGTGCGCGTAGCGCTCGTCCAGCACGTTCTCCATCATGGGCCACGCCATCACGGGAAAGCCGGGCACGAAGTGCACCGTGCCCACGGTGAAGCCCGGGATCTTGTTGTACGGATTGCGGATGATGGTCGCGCCCTGCGGGAACACGCCCATGTTCAGGCGATGGATGTTGTCGGAGCGGTCCGGCTCGTAGGGGATCCCCTGCTCACGCGCCGTGTCCTGCATGCGCTCGCGGATCAGCGCCTCCGCCTCCGGATGCAGCTCAAGGGGCACGCCCAGCGCCCTGGCCGCGCACTGGCGCGTGTGGTCGTCCGGCGTGGCGCCGATGCCGCCGCAGGAGAACACGATGTCCCCCGAGGCGAAGGCGCGCTTGAGCGTCTCGGTGATCCGCTCAGGCTTGTCGCCGACGTACTCGGACCATCCGAGTTGCAGCCCGCGGGCGGAGAGCAGCTCGATCAGCTTGGGCAGGTGCTTGTCGGCGCGCTTGCCGGAGAGGATCTCGTCGCCGACGATGATGAGGCCGAAGTCAGGGCGGGTGGTGGTCATGTGGTGTGTATGGTTGCCGCGAATGCAAAAAGCGGTCCCTCCGCATTTTTCCACGCCCGGGGGCCGGCCGCGCAATCCTCCTCTGTGATGCGCTTGCACCCAGTTACCATGGGCAGATGAACTCGATCACCCCCGTCATCCTGTGTGGCGGCTCGGGCACGCGCCTCTGGCCCCTCAGCCGGAAGAGCTTCCCGAAGCAGTTCGTCCCCCTGATCGGGGACAAGAGCCTGTTGCAGTTGACCCTGGAGCGGGTCGGCGCCCTGGGCGAGCGTGTCGTCTGCGTTGCGGCCGACGACCATCGCTTCCTGGTGGCGGACATGCTCCAGCGAGCGAAGCGCGAAGGCACCATCGTGCTGGAGCCGGTCGCGCGTAACACCGCGGCCGCCATGGCCTTGGCCGCCCTGCAGGCCAAGCCCGAGGATTTCCTCCTCTTCTGCCCTGCCGACCACCACATTCCGGACGCGGCCGCCTTCCAGCGCACGATGCGCGAAGGCCTCACTGCCGCAGCCAACGGCATGATCGTCACCTTCGGCGTGGTGCCCAGTTTCCCGAGCACCGCCTACGGCTACATCCGCCAAGGCGAGCTGCGCCCCGACGGCAGCCTGCAGGTTGCGCAATTCATCGAGAAGCCGGAGGCTGCGCGGGCGCAGCAACTGCTGCTGCAAGGCGACGCGCTCTGGAACGCCGGCATCTTCCTGGCGCAGGCGCGCTTCCTCCTCGAAGCGCTGGGCGAGCACGCCCCCGACATCCTCGCCTCGTGCCGTGCAGCGATGGCTGCGGCGAAGTCCGAGCAGCCCGGCAAGGCCGCGCCGGGCGTGACCTTCGTGCGTCCCGACCGGGCGGCCTTCGAAGCGTGCCGCTCGCAGAGCATCGACTACGCCGTGATGGAGCGGCATGCGTTCGTGGCCGTGATCCCCTTCCGCGGCCAGTGGAGCGACGTGGGCAGCTGGAACGCAGTCGCCGACCTCGCCCCCGCCGACGCGCAGGACAACCGCGTGCAGGGCCAGGGCTGGACGCGCAACGCGCGCAACACCTTCATCCACGCGCCGCACCGGCCGGTGGTGGCGCTGGGCACGCACGACCTGCTGATCATCGACACGCCCGACGCCGTGCTGGTCGCGCAGCGCGACGCCGCCGAACAGGTGAAGGACGTGGTCGCGATGCTGGAGCAAGGCAACGCGACGCAGGCCGCCTTGCACCGCAAGGTGGTGCGGCCCTGGGGCTGGTACGACAGCGTCGACGCCGGCGAGCGCTTCCAGGTGAAGCGCATCGGCGTGAAGCCCGGCGCCTCGCTCAGCCTGCAGAAGCACCATCACCGCGCTGAGCACTGGGTGGTCGTGCGCGGCACCGCCGAAGTCACGCGCGGCGCCGAGACCTTCCTCCTGAGCGAAAACCAGTCCACTTACATCCCCATCGGCGAAGTGCACCGGCTGCACAACCCCGGGAAGATGGAGCTGGAGATGATCGAGGTGCAGTCGGGGGCTTATCTGGGCGAGGACGACATCGTCCGGCTGGACGACAGCTACGGCAGGAGCTGAATGCACCTGTAGATACTGTGTTCTCCGTCAAGCGGAGTGGAGTGCCGGATTGAATGGAAGTCCGGATTTCAACACTCCGTAGGCGATCGCCACCAGCTTGCGCATCAGAGCTCCGAGAACGAGCTTCT
>NZ_JAEPWM010000011.1 GCF_016654015.1 Ramlibacter ginsenosidimutans
GAGTTCTCGCCTTTCCTGAAATGTCAGGCGTGCCCTGCGTCTCGCCATCCCGGTCTCTCCAACATCTTGGGTGAACAATGATGTTGCCTTGACCGGTTGAACTCACCACGCAAAGGTTTCGCAGAGGACGCAAAAGAATACCTTTCAAGGTTTGCCTTTGCAGATTGGTTTTCCCTTCTGCGTCCTCTGCGTGACTTCTGCGTCCTCTGCGTCCGGTTGTTGGGTGTTTCTCCCTGCTAGAAAAAAAACAGCGCGCCGCCGGCCTGCCAGGGCCATTCGGCGGCAATCCCTTGCGGAGGCCGGGGCGGCCGGGGCGGTGTTAGCATTCGCCATGCTGATGAAAGCCGATCCCTCCAGCCAGCTGACGCCGCCCATGCCGGACGAGGGCGTGCCCGTCTCCGTGAAGATCCGCGAACGCCTCGTGGCGGCGCGCAAGCGTTTCCATTCCAATGACAACATCGCCGACTTCATCGAGCCGGGCGAGATGGACGCGCTGCTGTCCGAGGTGGAGCAGAAGATGCAGACCGTGCTGGACAGCATGGTCATCGACACGACGAGCGACCACAACACGGCCGACACCGCGCGCCGCGTCGCCAAGATGTACCTCAACGAGGTCTTCCGCGGCCGCTACGTCAAGCAGCCCTCGATCACGCAGTTCCCCAACGCGGAGCACCTCAACGAGCTGATGATCGTCGGCCCGATCACGGTGCGCTCCGCCTGCAGCCACCACCTGTGCCCGGTCATCGGCAAGCTCTGGGTCGGCGTGATGCCCAACGAGCACACCAACGTGATCGGCCTGTCGAAGTACGCCCGCCTCGCCGAATGGATCATGGGCCGCCCGCAGATCCAGGAAGAAGCCGTGGTGCAGCTCGCCGACCTGATCATGGAACGCACGCAGCCCGATGGCCTCGCCATCGTGATGGAGGCCCGCCACTACTGCATGGCCTGGCGTGGCGTGAAGGACCTGGACTCCAAGATGATCAACTCGGTGATGCGCGGCGCCTTCCTCAAGGACCCCGCCCTGCGCCGCGAATTCCTGGCGCTGATCCCGCAGAAGGATTGAAACCGCCATGCTGGTCCGCCTTCTCTATTGCAGCCGCGCGGTCGACACCAGTCCGCCGGCCATCGAATCCATCCTGACGCAGTCCCGCCATCACAACGCGGAGATCGGCATCACCGGCATCCTGTGCTACGGCGACGGGATCTTCCTGCAGTGCATCGAAGGCGGCCGCATGCAGGTGAGCGCGCTGTACGGCAGCATCCAGCACGATGCGCGCCACAAGGACGTCGCCCTGCTGCACTTCGAGGAGATCTTCGAGCGGCGCTTCAGCGGCTGGAGCATGGGCCAGGTCAACGTGTCCAAGCTGAACCAGTCCATCCTGCTGAAGTACTCCGAGAAACCCGAGCTCGACCCGTACGCGGTGTCCGGCAAGGTCTCGCTGTCGCTGCTGGAAGACCTCGCGGCCACGGCCGCGATCTGCGGCCGCAGCTGACGCCCGCGCCGTCCGCGGCATGACGCAACTGGTCGGCTGCGACTTCTCCAGCACGCCCACGCGGCGCAAGCCCATCGTGCTCGCCTGGGGCGCAGCCTCGGGCGGCCGCGTGCAGCTCACGCGGCTGGAGAAACTCGAATCCCTCGCCGCCTTCGCCGAGTGGCTGCGCGCGCCGCAGTCGTGGATCGCCGGCTTCGACTTTCCCTTCGGCCTGCCGCGCGAACTGGTGGAGCACCTGGGCTGGCCCACGCAGTGGCGCGAGTGCCTGCAGCATTACGCGAGCCTCACCCGGCCGCAGATCCGCGACACCTTCGCCGCCTATTGCGACGCGCGGCCGGCCGGCGCGAAGTTCGCGCACCGGCGCTTCGACCGGCGCGCGGGCTCCAGTCCCTCGATGAAGTGGGTCAATCCGCCGGTCGCGTACATGCTGCACGCGGCCGTGCCCTTGCTGCTGGACGCCGGCGTCGACATTCCGGGCCTGCACGCGGGCGATCCGCAGCGCGTCGCACTGGAGGCCTACCCGGGCCTGCTCGCGCGCGAGATCCTGGAGCGGCGCAGCTACAAGAGCGATGAGAAGGCGAAGCAGACGCCCGAGCGCCTGATCGCGCGCAAGGACCTGCTCACCGCGCTGGAACAGGGACGCACGCGACTCGGGCTGCGCCTGAAGCTGACACACGCGCAGCATGATGCACTGGTGCAGGACGCGAGCGGCGACAGCCTCGACGCCGTGCTGTGCCTGGTGCAGGCTGCGTGGGCGCAGCAGCAGGGCGCACCGCGCTACGGATTGCCAGAGGACCTCGATCCGCTGGAAGGCTGGATCGTCAGCGCCTGACGGGCTGCCGGGGCCCGTTTCCCTGGGCGTGCAAGCTCGTAGCTCGGCTGCTGGCGGCGCACCTGCCGCCGCCGGATTGCAGTAGTCTGGCTGGCTCCCCAGCACCAGGAGCTGCGATGAAGCCCGACGTCCGCAAGGGCCAGGCCCCGCCCATGGAGCCGCGCGACCGGTTCGGCGAGCGCTTCCGGGCCCGCTTCTTCGACCCGGCGTTCCGCGGCGAGGACGCAGCCATCGCGCGGCTGGAGGAGATCGCGTGGCAGGGCTACACGCAAGGCCGCAAGGCGCCCGTCACGCGCAAGGCGGGGCCGGAGTTCCAGGACCCGGACTACGAGCTGTCGGTGGAGTGGTACGAGACGCGCAATCGCCTGCTCGCCGCGCAGTCCCGCTGGGGCGAGGCCGCCACACCTTCGCGTGTGCTGGTCATCTGCGCTTCGCCGCGCAACGACGGCACCTGTCCCGGCGAAATCTCCAAGACGTTCCGGCTGGCGGGTATCGCGCAGCACACGCTGGTGGAAGCGGGGCTGGAGGTCGACTTCCTCGACCTGAGCCTGCTCACCTCGGACTATGACCGGCACATCCACCCGTGCAAGGGCTGCGTGTCCACGGCCATGCCCTTGTGCCACTGGCCCTGCAGCTGCTATCCGAACCACTCCACCAACCAGGTCAACGACTGGATGGCGGAGATCTACGAGCGCTGGGTTTCGGCGCACGGCATCCTGCTCGTGACGCCGACGCACTGGTACACGATGGCCAGCCCGCTGAAGCTGATGATGGACCGCCTGGTCTGCGCCGACGGCGGCAACCCCGACCCGACGGCCACCGGCGGCAAGAACCCCGAAAAGGCGAAGGCGCTGGAACTGCAAGGCTGGGACTATCCGAAGCACCTCGCCGGACGCACCTATGGCGTCGTCGTGCATGGCGACGTCGCCGGCATCGAAGGCACGCGGCGCGCGTTGTGCGACTGGCTGGACTGGATGGGGCTGATCGATGCCGGTGCCGCGAGCCGCATCGACCGCTACATCGGCTACTACGAGCCTTATGCGACCAGCCACGACACGCTCGATCACGACGAGGCCGTGCAGGAGGAAGTGCGCAACGCGGCGCGGGCGCTGACGCAGGCGGTGCGCGAGCTGCGCGCAGGCCGACTCAGCGCGCCCGGCCGGGACCTCGAGCGCCCCCGGCCGAAGTGAGGCGGGCTCGCCCGAAGCGGGTCCTAGCGCTGCGGCATGTCCTTGGTGGAGTAGCCCAGGCTGATGCTCGCGTCCTCGGGAATCGGCGGCATGGTCTCGTTCCACTGCTCCCAGGCGTCACGCAGGTCGGCCAGCCGCCCCGGCTCGCGGCCGGCCAGGTTGGCGCGTTCGCGCTCGTCCGCGGGGATGTTGAACAGGTAGTCGTGGCCGTCCACGCGCAGGTACTTCCAGTCGCCGTCGCGCAGCGCGCGCTGGCCGCGGTGATTCATGCGCCAGTGCAGCGGCCGCGCGAAGGTGTGGCGCGGCTCGCGCAGCACCGGCAGCAGCGACACGCCATCCAGCGGATACGCGGGATCGGGCTGCGCACCGCCCGCTTCGATCATCGTGGTGGACCAGTCCATCGTCATGCACTGCTGCGCCGTCACCTGTCCCGGCGCGATCACGGCGGGCCAGTGCGCGATCCACGGCACGCGGATGCCGCCTTCGGTGAGGTCCATCTTGCCGCCCACCAGCGGCCAGTTGTCCGAGAAGCGCTCGCCGCCGTTGTCGCTGGTGAAGACCACCAGCGAGTCGCGCTCCAGGCCATGGCGGCGCAGCGCCTGCATCACCCAGCCGATGCCCTCGTCCATGTGGTGGATCATGCGGTGGTAGGTGTGGATGTTGCCGCCGTGCAGGTGGAACAGGTTGTTCTTCACCTCCTGCGCCAGCGCCTCGTCGTCCCGCGTCTCCCAGGGCCAGTGCGGCGCCGTGTAGTGCAGGCTCAGGAGGAAGGGCGCGGGGCCTTCGCTGCGGTTGCGCGCGGCCATGCGGTCGATGTAGTCGACGGCACGGTGCGAGAGCAGGTCGGTCAGGTAGCCTTCCTCCGCCTTCTCCTCCTCGCCGAACCACAGGTCGTGCTGGCCGGTGGAACTGCAGTGCGTGAAGTAGTCCACCCCGCCCGACATCGGGCCGAAGTATTCGTCGTAGCCGGAGCGCAGCGGGCCGAAGTGCGGCGGGTAGCCCAGGTGCCACTTGCCCACGAGCGCGGTGCGGTAGCCCGCCTGCTTCAGCAGCGAGGGCAGGGTGGGGTGTTCGGGCGGCAGGCCCAGCAGCGGGTTGCCGCGGCTCCTGCTGTTGATCGGCTCCTCCGCCGCGCCGCGCAGCCGGTACTGGTAGCGCGCGGTCATCAGCGCGAAGCGCGTGGGCGAGCACACCGGGGAATTCGAATAGCCCTGGGTGAAGCGGATGCCGTTCGCGGCCATGGCATCGAGCTGCGGCGACACGCGGCCGAAGCGCGCGTCGCGGCCGCCGTAGCAGCCCAGGTCCGCGAAGCCGAGGTCATCGGCGACGATGAAGACGATGTTGGGGGCTTGCATGCTCATTCCACTTTCAGTCCGGTTGCGCGAATCACTTTGCCATAGCGCTCGCTGAGCGCGGCCAGGCGCTGCGTCGCCGCCGTGCCCGTGATCCCCTCGTAGTGCAGGTCCAGCGCCTGCAGCCGGCCGCGGACGTCGGCACGCGCGAGCGCATCGGTCACCGCCTGCTGGATGGCCTGCACCACCGGCTCCGGCGTGGCGGCGGGAACCATCGCCAGGTACAGCACTTCCTGTTCGAGTTGCGGCAGGCCCGCTTCGGCCACCGTGGGGATCTCGGGCGCCAGGCGCGAGCGCTGGTGGCTGGTGACCGCGAGCGCCGTGATCTTGCCCGCCTTAACGTGCGGCAGCATGCCGGGCGTGGCAAGCTCGCCGCCGTTCACTTCGCCCGACAGCACCGCCAGCACGGCCGGCGTGTTGCCCTTGTAAGGCACGTGCGTGATCTTCGCACCGGTCGCCTCGGTGAGCACCGCGGCCGCGAGATGCCCGGGGCTGCCGTTGCCGGCGGAGCTGAAGGTGACCGGCTTCGCCTTGGCCGCGGCGACCAGGTCCGCGAGGCTCTTGAAGCCGGTGGAGGGGTTGACGCCCACCAGCAGGCCCGAGGAGGCCATGATCATCACGGGCCGCAGGTCCGCCGCCTGGAACGGCATGGACTTGTAGATGTGCGGATTGACCGTGAAGGTGCTGTCGATCCCGAACAGGACCGTGTGGCCGTCGGCCGGCGCCTTGGCCGCCGCGTCGGCGCCGATGTTGCCGCTGGCCCCGGCCTTGTTCTCCACCACGAAGGCCCGGTTGAACTGCCTGGACAGCACGTCGGCGATCGAGCGCGCGATCAGGTCGGACGGTCCGCCCGGGGGGAAGTTGTTGATGAAGCGCACGGGCTTCGTGGGCCAGGCTTGCGCGTGCGCCGCGAGCGGCGCGACGGTGGCGAGGAGGAGGGCGCAGAGGAGGCGGCGCATGCGTGTGTCCTTCAGGGCTGGTAGCCGGATTTCTGCACCACCGGCGCCCACTGCGCGCGGTACGCCTTCAGCGTGGATTCGGTCTGGGCGCGCGTCGCAACGACGGGCGTCATCTGCGCGGCGAGAAACTTGCGCTGCGTGTCCGGGTCCTTCATGACTTCGACGATCGCATTCGCGTAACGCTGCACGGTGGCGGCCGGCATGCCCGCGGGCGCGAAGAAGGCGTTCCACCCGTTGGCCGCCAGCGGCAGGCCCGCTTCGCGGAAGGTGGGAATGTTCGGCGAAATCGGGGCCCGCCTGGCGCCCGAGGTCGCGAGGATGCGCACCTTGCCGGCCTCGTGGTGGGGCAGCACGGCTTCCAGCGTGTCGATCGAGACGGGCACCTGGCCACCCACGAGGTCCGTTACCAGCGGCGCCGAGCCGCGGTAGCCGATCACCTGCGCCTTCACGCCGGCCTTCTCCGCGATCATCAGCGCGACGAAGTGCGGCAGGCTGCCGGTCGCGGGGACGCCGAAATTCGCCTTCTCCGGATTCGCGCGCAGCCAGGCGATCAGGTGCGAGAGTTCGCGCACCGGCACGGCCGGGCCGACCGAAACTGCGAAGTCGTAGTCGTTGACGATCGACAGGGGAATGAAGTCGCGCTCCGGGTCGTAGCCGTTGTCCTTGAAGACCAGCGGGGCGACCACCATGACGGCGGGATTGGCGACCATCAGCACTTGCTGGCCCGCCATGCCCTTGACCTGCTGCGCCGCGAGCCGCCCGCCCGCGCCGGTCTTGTTCTCCACGACCACGGTCATGCCCAGCTTCGCCTGCAGCTGGTCGCCCACGATGCGCGCGACGCGGTCGGTCGCGCCGCCCGGCGCATAGCCGGTCACGATGCGCAAGGTGCCCCCGGAACCCTGGGCGCGGCTCCAGGCGGCGGGCAGGGCCAGCAGCGCGGCGGCGGCGGTACGTCTTTTCATGGTGCTCTCCGCGGACGAACTGCGCCCGCCGGGGCCACTGTAGTTGCCGCACAATCAATTGTTCAAATCAATCATCCCCCGCACAAACCCGCATGGCCGCCCCGCGCCAACCTTCCGGTCTCGACGACCTGCTCCTCTACAAGCTCAGCCGCCTGCTCGCGGTCGCCGGCAGCATGGTCATCCGCCTCTGCGAGGGGCGCTTCGGCATCACGCGCCGCGAGTGGCGGGTGATCGCGCGGCTCGCGCAGGAGCAGGAACTGCTCTCCTCCGAACTGGCCGAGCGCATCCAGCTCGATCGGGCCCGCACCTCGCGTGCGGTGTCCTCGCTGGTCGCCAAGAAGCTCGTGCGCCGCCAGGTGGGCGCGGCCGACCGGCGCCACGCGCACCTGGCGCTGACGGAGAAAGGCCGTGCCTTGCACCGCGCCCTGTTCCCGCTGGTGTGCGAGATCAACCGGAGCCTGCTCGCGCCGCTCTCGGCCGGGGACGTGCGTCGGCTCGACGAAATGCTGGTGCAGTTGCAGGCGCAGGCGGCGGAGCTGGTCGGCGTGGCCGAACTGCCCAAGGCCGACCGCCGGCGCGGCGGTCGCGCGCGCCTGGCGATGGGCTGAGCCATGGATGCGGGCGACGCCGGCGACACGCCGGGATCGCACGCGCTGGCGTGGCTGGCCACGCGCGGCTGGCAGGCCTTCGCGTTCCAGCGCGAGGTCTGGGACGCGGTCGCGCAGGGACGCAGCGGCATGCTGCACGCCACCACCGGCTCGGGCAAGACCTACGCGGTGTGGCTGGGCATGCTCGACGCGTTGCTGCGGCGGCATCCGCCGGGACGCGGGGCCGAGCCGCTGCGCGTGATCTGGCTCACGCCCATGCGGGCACTGGCGTCCGACACGACCAAGGCGCTCACCGCCCCGCTCGCCGAGCTCGCGCCGAACTGGACCATCGGGCTGCGCACGGGCGACACGCCCAGCGCCGAGCGCGCGCGCCAGGACCGGCGCATGCCCACGGTGCTGGTGACCACGCCGGAGTCGCTCACGCTGATGCTCACGCGCGAACACGCGCGCGAGGAGCTCTCGGGCGTCGAGTACGTCGTGATCGACGAGTGGCACGAGCTGGTGGGCAGCAAGCGCGGGGTGCAGGCGCAGCTGGCGCTGGCGCGCCTGCGCGGCTTCCATCCCGGCCTGGTCACCTGGGGACTGAGCGCCACGCTGGGCAACCTGGAAAGCGCGATGCACGTGTTGTGCGGGCCGCACCCGGAGCCCGCGCCGCGGCTGGTGCAGGGAAAGATCGACAAGACGCTCATCATCGACACGCTGATCCCGCCCGACCCCGGCAAGTACTCGTGGGCCGGCCACCTGGGCGCGCGCATGCAGCAGCCCGTGGTCGAGGAGATCGAGCGCTCGGGCACCACGCTGGTGTTCACCAACGTGCGCTCGCAGGCGGAGGTCTGGTACCAGCTGCTGCTGGAGGCGCGGCCGCAGTGGGCGGGGCACATCGCGCTGCACCACGGCTCGCTGGACAGGGCCACGCGGGAGTGGGTGGAGCAGGGCCTGAAGGAAGGCACGCTGCGCGCGGTCGTGGCGACCTCTTCACTCGATCTTGGCGTCGATTTCCTGCCGGTGGAACGCGTGCTGCAGATCGGCTCCGCCAAGGGCGTGGCGCGCATGATGCAGCGCGCCGGCCGCAGCGGTCACGCTCCGGGTCGCCCGAGCCGCGTGACGCTGGTGCCGACCAACACCATGGAGATCATCGAGGCCGCCGCGGCCCGGCGGGCGGCCCAGGCCGGCCGCGTGGAGCAGCGCACGCCGCCTGACAAGCCGCTCGACGTGCTGGTGCAGCACATCGTCACCGTCGCCCTCGGCGGCGGCTTCCGCCCCGAGGACCTGCGCGAGGAAGTCACCAGCGCGTGGTCCTACCGCAAGCTCACGCGCGCCGAGTTCGAGTGGGCGCTGGCCTTCTGCGAGCGCGGCGGGGAGAGCCTGGGCGCCTATCCCGAGTACCACCGCATCGTGCGCGGCGCCGACGGCGTGTACCGCGTGAAGGACAGTGGCGTGGCCCGGCGCCACCGGCTGGGCGTGGGCACCATCGTGAGCGATGCGGCGATCCAGGTGAAGTACCTCACGGGCGCGAACATCGGCACGATGGAAGAGGGCTTCATCGCGCGGCTGAAGCCGGGCGACCACTTCTTCTTCGCCGGCCGGCTGCTGGAGTTCGTGCGCGTGCGCGACATGGCTGCCTACGTGCGCAAGGCCACGCGCAAGAAGGGCACGGTGCCGACCTGGCAAGGCAGCAAGATGGCGCTGTCCACCGAACTCTCGGATGCGGTGCTCGAGATGATGCAGCGCGCCGCGCAGGGCGACTTCTTCGAGCCCGAGCTGCAGGCCGCACGCCCCATGCTGCTGACGCAGCAGCGCCTGTCGCAGATCCCGACGCCGGACACGCTGCTGGTGGAGGCCTACCAGTCGCGCGAAGGCCAGCACCTCTACATCTATCCGTTCGCGGGCCGCAACGTGCACCTCGGGCTCGCGAGCCTGCTCGCCTGGCGCCTCGCGCGGGTCCAAGCCAACACCTTCAGCATCTCGATCAACGACTACGGCTTCGAGCTGGTGAGCGCCGCGCCCTTCGACATCGCGCCCGTGCTCGACCAGTCGCTTTTCTCCGCCACCGAGTTGATGCACGACGTGCTCGCGTCGCTCAATTCGAGCGAACTCGCACAGCGGCGCTTCCGCGAGATCGCGCGCGTGGCGGGGCTCATCTCCACCGGCTACCCCGGGCAGCCGAAGAGCGCGCGCCAGCTGCAGGCGTCCAGCGCGCTGTTCTACGAAGTATTCCGCAAGTACGACGCCGGCAATCTTCTGCTGAGCCAGGCGGAGAACGAAGTGCTCAGCCAGGAGCTGGAGCTCTCGCGCCTGGGCGAAACCTTGCAGCGCATGCGCTCGCGCCGGCTGGTGTTCGCGCCGCTGCGCCACCCGAGCCCCATGAGCCTGCCGCTGATGGTGGAGCGCTTCCGCGAGCAGCTCACGACGGAGACGCTGGCGGCGCGGCTCGAGCGCATCCTCAAGGACATCGAGACCGAGCCTTGAGCCGCAGCAGCGGAAGGCGGCCACGTGACGGCGGGCTGGTGACGCTCCTGCGCTGCCGGCTGCTCCTACGAAAGCTTGCAGCGCGCCCCGACGTCGTGCGTCTGTCCCGCTGGCTACATTGGGACCGTCGGCACTCGAGCCCCAAGGCGAGGCTCAGGGAGAAGAAGAGATGCAACGCACTCGCGCATGCGCCGCGCTCGCAGCTTCGGCGGCGCTGCTCGCAACGCTCGCGGGCTGTGGCCGTGGTGAGACGCCGCCGCCCCGGCTGGCCCGGGCAGGGGGCGCCGGGAGCGCGCCGCACGCAGCGGCTGCCCTGCCGGCGACACCCGCGCCTGCCGCAGCGGCCGCTGCCGGCGCCTCGGATCGTCAGGCCGCGATCGACGGCAACGTCCACCGGCTCGGCGCCTCCCGCGGAACGAGCGTGTTCGATCCCGACGCGCTGATTGCCGAAGAGGTGAAGGCGGCGCTAGTGACGCGCCCCGAGGTCGGTACCCCGGCGGAGGTGGTCGTGTCGAGCCGCGACGGCGCCGTGACGCTGCGGGGCCGGGTGCCGGACCCGCAGGCACGCGAGCGCGCCACGGAGATCGCCCGCCGCATCCGCAACGTGAGGGACGTCGACAACCAGCTCACCGTGGGCTGATTCGCAGCGGAAGGCAGGAAGACGCAGGGCCGCCGGCGGCAGCGGCCTGGGCCTGCAACGCTAGGCTTGCGAGGTGGCGGCGTCGGCGTCGTGCGGTGCGTGGCGGTCCGCGTCCGGCGGCTCGCCTGCCTCAGGGTCCTTCTCGTCCGCCGCGTGCTGCGGCGCAGGCGAGCGCGCCTCCCGGATCACGTCGTGGACGTAGCGCAGTTTCTCCAGTGCCGCACCGGAGAGGGCGAAGGGATACGCGTCTTCCTGGCCGAGGCTGCGGTTCAGGCTGTTCACCAGCAAGGTGAGCGGCACCCATTGATCCACCAGCGCATCGAAGTCGGGACTCGCGGTCTCCAGCGGATTCAGCACTTCCTCGACGTCCTGCCCCTGGCCCGGGAGCGCGAGGTGCGTGTTGTACGAGGCGGCGGTCTCCAGCAGATCCACCATGTGGAGGTAGTGCGCCCAGGTCTCGGCCCAGTCCTCCCACGGGTGCGAGCTCGCGTATTCGCTCACGTACTCCTGCTGCCAGCCTTCGCGCGTGCCGCCGCGTGCATAGTGTTCCTGCAGCGACTGCTGGTAGTCGGTGCGCTCGTCGCCGAAGCGCTCGCGGAAGCTGTCCTGCCGTCCCCCCTCGGCGATCAGCCGATCCCAGTAGTAGTGGCCCGACTCATGGCGGAAGTGCCCGAGCAGCGTGCGGTAAGGCTCGTGCATCTCCACGCGGCGCTTCATGCGCTCGGCGTCGTCCGCTTCGCTCACGTTGATCGTGATCAGGCCGTCGGCGTGCCCGGTCATGACCGGCTGCCCCGGCATGTCGGCGAGGAATTCGAAGATCGGGCCGTCCGCCTCGCCGTTCGCAGGGGCCGAGTTCAGCAGCCCCAATCGTCCGAGCGAGTAGAAGAGGCGGCGCTTCGCGGCCTCCAGGCGATACCAGCGACCGGGGTTCTCGGGTTGCGAGAGATCGGGCAGCACGCGAGTGAGGCGGCACGACGCGCACAGCGGATTCGGGTCCGCCTGGGGCACCATGAAGTTGCACAGGCTCGCGGTCGCATGGTTCTGGCACAGCCGGTAGTGGGCGGGCGAGGGCGTGCGGCCGCGCACGCGCGGGCGCCACAGCGTGTCGTCGGCGGGCGTGACCGGCTCGATCGCGGCGAGGTTCAGGCGATCGGCCAGGAAGCCGAGGGCGCTCTCGCATTGCAGGCACTTGGTGTTCTCGAAGAACAGCGGATGCCCGCAGTACTGGCAATGGAAGGTTTTCATCGACGGGAGACCGGAAAGAAAACGGGCAGGCCGCCGGGGGGCTGCCTGCCCGCGAGGGCGGCGCGCCGCCCCGTGCGATGAAGCTTACGGACGCACGATCAGGTTGTTGCGCACTTCGCGCACGCCCTTGGTGCTGGCCGCGACGCGGCTGGCCTCGTCCTTCTCGTGCTGGGACTTGGCAAACCCGGACAGGGCCACCGTGCCATTGAGCGCGTCCACGTTGATGGACATGCCGCCGGTGTCCTTGTCTTCGAGCAGCTTGGCCTTCACGGCGGTGCTGATCTCGCGGTCCTGGACGTACTGGCCGGCGTTCGTCTGGCCACGCCACACGGCGCAGCCGCTGGTGGCGAGCGTCAGCCCGGTGAGGATCGCCAGGGCGATGGTGCGGGTTTGCTTCATGGGAACTCCCTTCCTTTGCAGGTTGCTTGTGATTCGGTGCAGGTGCGCCACGACGGCCACCGCGATCGCACCTTACCTGCGGGGGAAGGGCTTTCAGTCAGGACGCTGCTGATCCTTTCGGTAGTCCGCCGCCGACATGGCGGCCGTGAACAGGTTGGACAGCTGCGAGGACTTGAGCAGCGCCACGATGACCGTCGTCACCGAGATCAGCTTCCAGGGGCGCGCCAGCATCAGCAGCGCACCGGCAGCGAACGAAACCCCCAGCATCTGCATCGGCTTGCGTTGCGCGTACTTCTGCAGCAGCGGCTCGGCGAGGTCCACCGCCATGTGCGCCGGGTGATAGCGCCACCAGGTGCGCAGCGCGTGCAGCAGGTGGCCCATCCAGCCGCTGCCCGGATCCGGCGGCTCCTCCTCGTCCGAGTCGGCGTACGCCGCCGGGTCGGCGAAGCTGCCCGCTGCCCGCGCACGGGGCGGCTCCTCGTGCGGGTCGTGCCGACGCTCGCGCCGCGCGACGTAGTCGAGGATGGCCTGCCGGTTGCGGTCAAGCTTGTCACTGGCGTCAGACATGCATCTGCTCCTGGGCGCCGCCATGCGCGGGCCACGGTCGTCCATGGCGCGGTCGCAGAGCGCCGCCGCGCCGTACAGTGCCGGGGATCTTCATGAACGCGCGCCGATGGCGCGCAGCGCCCTCGCGTCAGCGTCGAGTTGCGCCTTGAGCTCCGCGAACGCCTTCTCGGGCAGCGGCTTGCGCGCCACCATGAACCCGATCACGGCGAGCACGAGCGCCACGAGGGGCACGATGACGAAGGCCCAGTGGAACTCCTGCTGCCCCGCGCCCAGCATCACGGCCACGCCGGTGAGGATCAGGAACACCAGCAGCGCGAACAGCGTGATGCCCCACGCGACGGCGCGCACGGCGACCTCGCGTCCGAGCGACGACGCCTCGTCGCGCATCAGCGAGGCGTACCCCGCCACATGCTCCATCACCAGCTCCGGCTTGGCGATCAGCACCGAGAAGATCGGGTGCACCATGCTCCCCGCCTCAGAAGTAGCGGTCCTGCAGGTCGCGGCGGTGGCGCATGGCCAGGTACAGGCCCGCGACGGCGGCCCCGATGGCGGCGGCGATGAGCGCGGCCTTCAGCGGGTTGTCGGACACATAGCGCGTGCCCACATTGGCGTACTGGCCCACGGTGCGCTGCGCTGCGGACGCGCGGTCCGACATGCCGGAGCGCAGGTCCCTCATGGTGTTGCTGGCGCGTTCCAGCGCCTCGGAAGCCATCCTGCGGGTGCTGTCGAGAGATTCGTTCATCATGTCGGTCCTCTTTTATCGGGGTTGTGCGTGCCTGGTTCGAATCGTCGCACGAGTCCCAGCGCGAAGGTGGCCGCCGAGAGGCCCGCGAACACGAAGAACAACAGCTTCGCGATGCCGGCGGCGTCCGCTGCCACGCCGCCGAACCCCAGCAACGCGGCAATGAGCGCGATGACCAGGAAAGCGACGGCGTAATGCAGCACGAGACTCCTTGGGAACAGGTTGCGCGAACCGCGGGCAGGCAACGGCCCGCAGCCCGCCCTAGCTTAAGCATGGGCCCCGACGCCATGATCAGGGCGGCACGGAACCGACTGTAGTCGCTCCGGCGGGTGCGCCGGTAGGAGGCGGACTACGCCCGCTCGGCCGTGGCCGGCTCCAGCCGCTCGGCCGGACTTTCCGGCGCCGGGCTGGCCGGCGCGGGGCCGGGCGGCCGCTGGCGCTTGGGCAGGGTGGCGAAGATGCGCGTGCCCTGGCCGGGGCGCGACTGGACGTTCAGCCGTCCGCCGGCGGCCTCGACGCGGTGGCGCATGCCGGCCAGTCCATGCGTGCTCGGGCGTACGGTGCCGGGGTCGAAGCCCTGGCCGTCGTCGCGCACTTCCAGCTCCACGTGGTTGGGGAAGTCGTGCAGCGCGATGTCCACGCGCGTGGCTTCGGCGTACTTGCCCACGTTGGTGAGCGACTCCTGCACGGTGCGGTACACGGTCAGCTGCGCCGATTCGTCCAGCGCGGTCGTGTCGAGCAGGCAGTTCACCTCCAGGCCGGAGCGCTCGGAGAACTCGCGCGCGAGGATCTCCAACGCCGCGTTGAGGCCCAGGTTGGCCAGCGACGAGGGCCGCAGGTCCTCGATGATACGGCGCTTGAGCGCAATGCCGCTGTTGAGGGTCTCGGTCAGGTGCTGCAGCCGCTCGGCTGCCTCGGGCGACTGCGGGCCCAGGCGCGACTTCAGCCGCGCGACATCGAGCTTGGCCGCGGTGAGCAGGGCGCCGAGCTCGTCGTGGAGTTCGCGCGCGAGGTGGCCCCGTTCGTCTTCGCGCACCTGCTGCAGGTGGGTGGCGAGCTGCGCCAGCGATGCCGTGCGTTCGCGCACCTGCGATTCCAGCAGGTCGCGCTCCCGCTGCAGCACCGCCTGCTGCTGTTCGTCCGCCTCCCGCAGTCGCGTGGTCTGCCGCAGGTACAGGTAGAAGGCGGTGAGCGCGGCGAGGGCGACCAGCGCGATGCCGGCCCGTGCCAGGCGCAGCGAGTGCTGCACCTGGTCCTGGGCCGCGCCCATGGCCTGGGTGGCGCTTTGCACGAGGCGTCCCGCCTGCTCCCGGATGGCATCCATCTGCTCCTTGCCGACGTCGGTGAGGAGGACCGTCTGCCACGCCTGTTCGTTGCCCTGCTTGCGCATCCGCACGGAAAGATCCATCTCGGCGAGCTTGCGCTGCACGCTGCGCGTGAGCTGGGTGACCGTCGCCGCCTCCGGCGAGTCCGGGCCGTAGCTTCTTTGCAGCGCGTCGAGGGTCTTGCCGATCCCGGCGACCGCGGAGTTGTACGGCTCCAGGTAACGCGGGTCGCCGGTGAGCAGGAAGCCGCGGGAGCCGGTTTCCGCGTCGAGCACCTGCTGCAGCAGCCGGTTCACCTCGTTGCGCGTGCGCGTGCTGGCCTCGATGCGGTCGAGCGACGCGGTCGACTGGCGGTAGCCCGTTTCGTTGATAACGATGAGCACGAGCGCTGCCAGAAGTGCGAGGATAAGACTGATCGCACCCCGGGACGGGACAAATGATGACAGCGGCGTGACCCTCAAGGCTCAACGGTGTGAATAGAATTCGCCCACGTCAATGACTCAAGGGTAGGCCATTTCGTTCCTGAAGTGGGGCACAATGAAACAGCTTGGCGTAGAAGGTGAAGCATGATCAAAGTGGGCATTGTGGACGACCACGCCATCGTGCGGTCGGGACTCAAACAGTTCTTCTCCGAACAGGTCGACCTGCGCGTCGTCGGTGAAGCCGCGAGCGGACGCGAGGCGATCGATCTCGTGCGCACCACGGAAATGGACGTGCTCGTCATGGACTTGTCCATGCCGGGCCAGAGCGGCATCGATGCCCTGGGCATGATTCGCGCGAAAGCGCCCGACGTCGGCATCCTGATCCTCTCGGGATACCCGGAGGAGCACTACGCGATGAACCTGATTCGCCAGGGCGCGAGCGGGTACTTGAACAAGGAATGCGAGCCGATGGAGATCGTCAACGCGATCCGCACCATCGCGCTGGGCCGGCGCTACATCTCCCCGGCGGTCGCCGAGCTGCTCGCGCAGCAACTCAATCGCAAGGAAGGCGGCGCCCCGCACGAGCAGCTCTCCGAGCGCGAGTTCCAGGTGTTCCTCAAGCTCGCGAAGGGCGAGACGGCCGGCGACATCGCGAAGGCGCTGTCGCTGTCGGTGAAGACCGTGAGCACGTACCGCACGCGCCTGATGGAGAAGATGAACCTCTCCTCCAACAGCGACCTCACGTACTACGCGCTGAAGAACAAGCTGATCGACTGATCCGGCATCCCCGGTCTTCAGGACCGGGCGGTGAGCGACAGGCAGTAGTCGACCAGCGCGTCGATCTCGTTGGACTTGTCGAACACCGCGTCGGCTCCGAGCTGGGCGCAGCGGCTGCGCATGTCGGCGGTGGCATAGTTGCTCAGCACCACCACCCGCTGGCCCTTGCCGCGCGCCTGCGCGGCCGCGAGCACGCCGAGGCCGCTGCCTTGCTTGAGGAACAGGTCGACGACCAGCAGTTCCCACGCATGCGGATGGGCGGCGAGCCATGCGACGGCCGCACTCTCCGTCTCCGCCCATCCCAGGGTGCGCACCGACGCCAGTTCCTCCAGCGCCGCCACGAGATTTTCGCGGATGGTCGCGTTGTCTTCGACGATGTAGGTGGGCAGGTTCACTGCTGCGGGATCCGTTTGCGCGCGCCGCTCGCCCCGGCGCGGTGCGCGCGCGGATTGTGCCAGCCCTCCCACGTGCGCACGGTAAGAAGCGTCCTACCGCGGCCCCTGCGCGCATGGACAGCATGCGGCGCGGGCCGCCGACGCGCGCCGCGCCTTGCAGCCGCCATGCTGTCGTGCAAGACGGGCGAGCCCTGCCGCCGTCGCCTCCACATGAAGCTGATCCTGCAAACCGTCGTCGTCTTCCTCGGCACCATGCTGGCCGCGGCGCTCGTGGCGCTGGGCGCGCCTGGCGATGCGGCCGTGCAGATCGCCGTGCAGTCGCCGCCGCCGCAACTCGTGGCCGGCCTCTTCGGCGTCAATCCCTAGCGGCGCCGGCCGCCCTGCGGGAGCCGCACACCGGGCACGCGAGGTCGCGCCGCACGCGCATCTCCTGCCACTCCATGCTGCGCGCATCGAGCATCTGCAACCGGCCCGCGAGCGATGCACCCACGCCCGCCAGCAGGCGCAAGGCCTCGGCCGCCTGCATCGCCCCGATGATCCCGACCAGCGGGGCGAACACGCCCATCGTGGCGCAGTGCGTCTCCTCCGGCTCCTGGTCCGGCGGAAACACGCAGGCATAGCAGGGGCTGTCCGCGCGGCGCGGGTCGAACACGCTCAACTGCCCGTCGAAGCGGATCGCCGCGCCCGAGACCAGCGGCTTGCCGTGCGCGAAGCACGCCCTGTTGATCGCATGGCGCGTGGCGAAGTTGTCGCAGCAGTCGATCACCACGTCGGCCTGCGGCACCAGTTCGTCCAGCACCTGCGCGTCGGCGCGCAGCACCAGCGGCCGCACGAACACGTCGGGGTTGATCGCGGCGATGGACTCCCGCGCGGACTGCGCCTTGGGCGTGCCCACGCGCGCCAGGTTGTGCGCGATCTGCCGCTGCAGGTTGGTGAGGTCCACCGCATCGTTGTCCACGATCGTGATGCGGCCGACACCCGCGGTCCCGAGGTACAGCGCCACCGGCGAGCCGAGTCCGCCGGCCCCGATCACGAGGGCATGCGAGTCGAGGAAGCGCTGCTGCCCTTCGACGCCGATTTCATCGAGCAGGATATGGCGCGAGTAACGCAGCAACTGGTCGTCGGTCATGGCCGGATTTTCCCTCTTCCGCGCAGCGGCACCCGGACCGCGCGGAATAACATGCAGCGCGGTCCCCCTTGTGGCGAGGATCCGGCTTCGCCGGTCCTCGCCA
This sequence comes from Ramlibacter ginsenosidimutans, assembly GCF_016654015.1. Taxonomy (GTDB): domain Bacteria; phylum Pseudomonadota; class Gammaproteobacteria; order Burkholderiales; family Burkholderiaceae_C; genus Ramlibacter; species Ramlibacter ginsenosidimutans. Next base: position 17,610 of record NZ_JAEPWM010000011.1, read on the forward strand.
CACTGATCAGACCCACAATGAAAAAGCGGCCCGAGGGCCGCTTTTTTTCATTGTGAAGAGAACTCAGTTCTCCTTCTTCTCTTCCTTGTTCTCCACGACCTGCGTCTTGGAGACGGCCACCGGGCGGCCCTTCAACTGATTGAGCGCTTGCGCGAGCTGGAAGTCCTGGTTGGTGCCGAACTCGGGAGCCTTGCGATCGGCCGGAGCCTTCTTCGCCTCTTCCTCGGCCTTCTTGCGGGCCTCCTCGCGGGCCTTCTCGAACGCCGGATCCTTGGTGATCTCGGTGGTGTTCTGGCCGCTGGACAGGTGCTTGTCCAGGTCCGCTTCACGCGTGCGCAGCGCCGCGAACAGGTTGCCTTGCGCCGTCTCGTCCACCAGCACGTCCGGCACGATGCCGCGCGCCTGGATCGACTTGCCGCTGGGCGTGTAGTAGCGCGCCGTGGTGATCTTCAGCCCGGTGTCCGGACCCAGCGGGCGCACCGTCTGCACGGAGCCCTTGCCGAAGGTCTGGCTGCCCAGGATGATGCCGCGGTGGTGGTCCTGCAGGGCGCCGGCCACGATTTCCGAGGCGGAGGCGGAGCCTTCGTTCACCAGCACAACGAGCGGCACGGTCTTCAACTGCGGCGGCAGGCTGCGCAGCGGGTCGGCGCCGGCGCGGCGCTGGTAGAACTCCGGCGCCGCCTTGTAGACGAAGTTGCTCTCCGGCAGCTGGCCCTTGGTGGAGACCACCGTCACGTTCTCCGGCAGGAAGGCGCTGGAGATCGCCACCGCGGAATCGAGCAGGCCGCCCGGGTCGTTGCGCAGGTCGAGCACCAGGCCCTTGACGTTCGGGTCCTGCTTGTAGATCTCGTTGACCTTGTGCACGAAGTCATCGACCGTGCGCTCCTGGAACTGCGACAGGCGGATCCAGGCGTAGCCCGGATCCACTTCCTTGCCCTTCACGGACTGCGTCTTGATCTCTTCGCGGGTGATCGTGACCGGGAAGGAACGGTTCTCGTCCTTGCGGTAGATCGTCAGCGTCACCTTGGTGTTCGGCTCGCCGCGCATGCGCTTGACCGCCTCGGACAGGGCCAGGCCCTTCACCGCGGTGTCGTCGATCTTGGTGATCAGGTCGTTGGTCTTCAGGCCGGCGCGGAACGCGGGCGAGCCCTCGATGGGCGAGACCACCTTCACCAGGCCGTCTTCCTGCGAGATCTCGATGCCGACGCCGACGAAGCGGCCGGAGGTGCCTTCGCGGAATTCCTTGAAGCTCTTCTTGTCGAAGTACTGGGAATGCGGGTCGAGGCTGGACACCATGCCGGAGATGGCGTCCGTGATCAGCTTCTTCTCGTCGACGGGCTCGACGTAGTCCGTCTTGATCATGCTGAACACGGCCGCGAGCTGCTGCAATTCTTCCAGCGGCAAGGGCGCCAGAGAGCCACGGGCGACGGTCTGCAACGAGACCGTGGTCAGCGCTCCGGCAAGGGCGCCAACGGAAATCCAGCCGGCAATCTTCAATTTGTGGCTCATGGGGTCTGTCCAGGTCCTCTCGACTTCAATATACACCTGAGAAACCTCTCAGACGCGCATGCGGGATCGGGGGTTCCCGCGCCTTCCCGGGCGGCATGTAAAAAAATCGTGCTTTGGGGCAGGAACCGTCCTACAACCCGGCTTCAAGTGGGTGCGCGCCGCGCCCGCGGGCCGCTTCAGGCCTTGCCCTGGGCCGCCACGGCGGCTGCCGCGCGGGCGATCGCGTCGGCGTCGCCGAGGTAGTAATGGCGCAACGGCCGCAGCTGGTCGTCGAGTTCGTAGATCAGGGGGATGCCGTTCGGGATGTTGAGGCCGACGATGTCCTGGTCCGAAATCCCGTCCAGGTACTTCACCAGCGCGCGGATGGAGTTGCCGTGGGCGGCCACGACCACCCGCTGGCCCGAGCGGATGGCGGGCGCCATCGACTCGTTCCAGAAGGGCAGCACCCGGGCGACGGTGTCCTTCAGGCACTCGGTGCGCGGGAATTCCCCGTCCTTGACCGTGTCGTAGCGGCGGTCGCTGCGCTCCCAGCGCGGGTCGTCGGCCTCCAGCGCCGGCGGCGGCGTGTCGTAGCTGCGCCGCCAGACCAGCACCTGCTGCTCGCCGTACTGCCGGGCCATGTCCGCCTTGTTCAGGCCCTGCAGCGCGCCGTAGTGGCGCTCGTTGAGGCGCCAGGAATGCACCACCGGCAGCCACGTGCGGTCCATCTCGTCGAGCACGTGCCACAGCGTGCGGGTGGCGCGCTTGAGCACGCTCGTGTAGCAGAGGTCGAAGTCGTAGCCCTCGGCCTTCAGCAGCCTGCCGGCAGAGACCGCCTGCTCGAGCCCGAGCGGGGTGAGGTCCACGTCGGTCCAGCCGGTGAAGCGGTTCTCCAGGTTCCAGGTCGATTCGCCGTGGCGGATCAGGACGAGCTTGTGCATGGTCAGGCGGAAGGTGAGGGGAAACCCGCCATTCTAGAATCGCGGGTTGTCCGGCAACGGCCGGACTCAAGACGAGAAAGGTCGGAATGAATTTGTTGCCCTTCCTGGCGCAGAACTGGGCGCTGGTGTTGATTGCCGTGGTCTCCGGAGGACTCCTGCTGTGGCCCGGCATCGCCGCGGGGGCGCGCTCCGGCGTCCCGCCCGATGTCGCGGTGCAGTTGATCAACCGCGAACGGGCGGTGGTGGTGGACGTGAGCGAGTCCGACGAGTTCGCCGCCGGCCACATCGTGGGCTCGCGCAACGTGCCGGTGGGCCAGTTGCAGCAGCGCCTGCCCGAGGTGGTGAAGAACAAGGGCGTGCCGCTGATCCTGGTGTGCGCCAGCGGCACGCGGGCGCAGCGTTGCCTGGGCCAGGCGAAATCCCTGGGGTACGAAAAGGCTGTCGTCCTCGGTGGCGGATTGCGTGCGTGGAAAGACGCTAATCTCCCGGTCGAACGAAGCTGAACCTCGCCAGACAATCGACCCATGCAATCCGTCAAGATGTACACCACGGGCGTCTGCCCCTACTGCATCCGTGCCAAGCAGATCCTGAAAGCCAAGGGCGTCGAGCAGATCGAGGAGATCCGCATCGACATGCAGCCCGACGAACGCCTCCGGATGATGGAGATCACCGGCCGCCGCACGGTGCCGCAGATCTTCATCGGCGACACGCACGTGGGCGGCTGCGACGACCTGGTGGCGCTGGATGGCCGCGGCGGCCTCGTGCCGCTGCTGAACGGCGCCGCCGGCTGAGATCGGCCGGCCGGCGCGCGTGCGCGTCGCTGCGGCCGTGCCGCCGCTGCCTGCGATAATCCGGCCCAACTCGCACTGCGCCCGCCGGAGCGCTTCCGGCGGGCTTTTTCATTCGCATCGAAAGGCATTGGCCATGGCCGACAACGACACTCCCGTTTTCCAGATCCAGCGCGTCTACATGAAGGAGGCTTCGCTGGAGCAGCCGAATTCCCCGGCCATCCTGCTGGAACAGGAGCAGCCCAGCGTGGACATCCAGCTGGGCGTGGAAGCGCAGCAGGCCGCCGAAGGCATGTTCGAGGTGGCGGTGGTCGCCACGGTCACGACGAAGATCAAGGACCGCACGGTCTTCCTGGCCGAAGTGAAGCAGGCCGGCATCTTCGAGATCCGCAACATCCCGGCCGACCAGATGCAGCCCATCATGGGCATTGCCTGCCCGCAGATCATCTATCCCTACCTGCGCGCCAACGTCTCCGACCTGATCACGCGCGCCGGCTTCCCGCCCGTGCACCTGGCCGAAATCAACTTCCAGGCCATGTTCGAGCAGCAGCAGGCCGACCAGCAGCAGGCCCCGGCCGGCGGCAACGGCGGCTCGCGCATCATCACCTCCGCCTGAGCCGGGGCGGTTCCGCCGCATGGACATCCTGGTGCTCGGGGCCGGTGCCTGGGGCACCGCACTGGCCATCAGCGCGGGTACGCGGCACCGCGTGACGCTGTGGGCGCGCGATGCGGCGCAAGCCGCCGCCATCGCGCAGGCCCGCGAGAACGTCCGTTACCTCCGGGGCGCCCACCTCGCCAAGGGCGTCCAGGTGGCCGGCCCGCAGGCCGGCACACCTGCTGCCCTTGCCAAGCAACATGAACTCGTGATCGTCGCCACCCCGATGGCGGGGCTGCGCGACATGCTGGTCGCGCTGCGAGAGTGCGGGCGCCCGGTCGCCTGGTTGTGCAAGGGCTTCGAGGCGCCGCGGGCGGGCGGCCCCGGCCTGCTCGGACACGAGGTGCGTGCCGAAGTCGCGCCGCAGCTCGCGGGAGGCGTGCTCAGCGGCCCCAGCTTCGCGCAGGAGGTGGCGCGCGGCCAGCCGACGGCGCTGGTCGCGGCGAGCGAAGTGGCGGCCGTGCGCGATGCCCTGGTCGCCGCCTTCCACGGACCGGCAATGCGTGTCTATGCCAACGACGACGTCGCGGGCGTGGAAGTGGGAGGGGCGGTGAAGAACGTGCTCGCCATCGCCACCGGCCTGTGCGACGGCCTTGCGCTGGGGCTGAACGCCAGGGCGGCGCTGGTGACGCGCGGGCTCGCCGAAATGAGCCGCCTGGGCCTCGCCCTGGGGGCGCGCGCCGACACCTTCATGGGGCTGTCGGGCCTGGGCGACCTGGTGCTCACGGCCACCGGCGACCTCAGCCGCAACAGGCGCGTCGGCCTCCTGCTGGCCGAGGGACGGACCCTGCAGAGCGCCCTCGAGTCGCTGGGCCACGTGGCCGAAGGCGTATACAGCGCCCGCACGGTGCTGGCACGCGCACAGCACCTGGGCGTGGAGATGCCGATCACGCAAGGCGTGGTCGACCTGCTCGATGGCCGGGTCACGCCCGCGGACGCGGTGGCCGCACTCATGGGCCGCGACCCCGCCGCCGAGAATATTCCATCGGTCGGGTAGGGAGCTTCCCGGCTGCCGCTGAACCGCGGCCGGGCTAGCCTGTGGCCTTCACCACAGGGGGTTCCCATGCGCCGTTCCCGTGTTCTTGCCGTTCTCGCGGCCTGCGCCGCCATCGCCGGATGCGCCAGCTGGACCGCGATGAGCCGCGGCCCGAGCTTCTTCGTCACCAGCAGCAACCCCGGCGGCGGCGCCAACTTCGGCGGCCTCGCGGGCGCCGACGCGCACTGCCAGGCGCTTGCCAGCGCCGCCGGCCTGGGCAGCCGCACCTGGCATGCGTACCTGAGCACCACCGGCGCGGACGCCGTGAACGCGCGCGACCGCATCGGCAAGGGCCCCTGGTTCAACGTGAAGGGCGTGCAGATCGCCGCCAGCGTGGACGAACTGCACGGCACCAACCAGATCGCCAAGGAAACGGCGCTCACCGAACGCGGCGGCACCATCGCCGGGGTCGGCGATCCGGGGATCATGCACGACGTGCTGACCGGTTCCACGCCCGACGGTCGCGCGACGGCGGGCGGCAGCGCGGACACCACCTGCGGCAACTGGACGAAGGGTGACGACGGCTCCGCCATCGTTGGCCACCTCGACCGCCGGGGACTGCGCGACGACGCGCCTTCGCAGTCCTGGAATTCCTCGCATCCCACCCGCGGCTGCAGCCTGGCTGCGCTGAAGACGACCGGGGGCGGCGGGCTCCTGTACTGCTTCGCGGTGAACTGAGGCGAGGAGGGCGCTCAGGCGAGGCGGGCGAGTGCGTCCCGGATCTCGTCGGCGCTGCCGGGGCGGGTGACGCGAGCGACTTCCTGGCCGTCCTTCAGGAACACCAGCGTGGGCCAGAGCTTCACGCGGAAGCTGCGCCCGAGCGGCCGGCCCGGCCCATCCTCGATCTTCAGGTGGCGCAGGCCCGGCTGGTTCGCGAGCGCCTGCGCGATCAGCGGCTGCGCGCCGCGGCACCAGCCGCACCAGTTGGTGCCGAACTCCAGCACGGTGGCGCCGGCGAACGCGTCCACTTCCTCTCGCGTCGGGGCGCTGGCGGCGTAACTCGTTTCCATGCCCGGATTGTGGCCGCGCCGCGGCGGAGGTGCGTCGGAGGCGCCAGCAAGCGCCTGTCGGCCCGTCCCCCTGCCGCGCAGGCTCCTAGTCCAGCACCAGCTGCGTCTGCGTCACCACCGAGCAGAGCTTCCCCTCGGCATTGCGCACGGAGGTCTGCCACACCATCGTCGTGCGGCCGCGGTGCAGGGCGATGCTCTCGCCCGTGACCGTCGTGTCCACCTTCGCGCCGCCGATGAACTTGGTGCTGGAGTCGGTGGTCGTCGTGCGCTTGCCCTGTGGCAGGTTGAGGATCGTGCCTACCGCGCCCAGCGTGTCCGCGAACGCCATGTGGGCGCCGCCGTGCAGGATGCCGCCGGCGGTGCACAGTTCCGGCCGCACGCGCATCGTGGCGACCACGCGTTCGGGCGTGGCCTCGGTGATCTGCACGCCCATCAGGCCGGGGAAGAGGGGTTGCAACAGCTGCTGCAGTCGGTCCAGGTCCATGCTTTGCCTCCGCCGGCGACTCTAGCGCCCCCGCGCCCGCGGCGCCAGCAGGGGGGCTGCGATGCCGGTATGCTCGGCGAATGCCTTCCCTGTTCGATTTCTCTCCTGCGGCGATCGCGCAGCTCGCGCACGAAGACGCCGCGCGCGCCCTCGCCGAGGACGTGGGTGGCGGCGACCTGACAGCCGCCCTGGTCGACCCCGCCCGCCGCGCGCAAGCCCGCGTGCTGGCGCGCGAATCCGCGGTGATCTGCGGCGCGCCCTGGGTCGAGGCGACGCTGCGCCAGGTGGATCCCGGCGTGCAGGTGCGCTGGCTCGTGGGCGAAGGCGAGCGTTGCCAGGCCGACCAGGTGGTGCTGCAAGCCGAGGGCAGTGCGCGCGGCCTGCTCACCGCCGAACGCACGGCGCTGAATTTCCTGCAGTTGCTCAGCGCCGTCGCCACCAAGACGGCCCGCTACGTGGACGTCGTGCGCGGCACGCGCGCCCAGATCGTCGATACGCGCAAGACCCTGCCCGGCCTGCGCCTCGCGCAGAAATACGCGGTGAGGACAGGCGGCGGCACCAACCACCGCATCGGCCTGTACGACGCCGTCCTGATCAAGGAAAACCACATCGCCGCGGCCGGCGGCGTGACGCCGGTGCTGCGTGCCGCGCAACGCGTGGCCGCGCAGGCGAGCTTCATCCAGATCGAGGTGGAGACGCTGGAGCAGTTGCAGGAAGCGCTGGCCGCCGGCGCCACCATGATCCTGCTGGACAACATGCAGCTGCCGACGCTGCGCGAAGCCGTGCGCATCAACGCCGGCCGCGCGAGCCTTGAAATCTCCGGCGGCGTCACCACGGAAACGCTGCGGCCGCTGGCCGAAACGGGCGTGGACCGCATCTCGATCGGCACTCTGACCAAGGACGTGCAGGCGACGGACTTCTCGATGCGCCTGAAGGAACTGTGATGAGCGCCGTGATCCCGCTGAAGGAAGTCGACTACGAGCACCCGCTGCCGGGCAACGCCTGCGACACCCGCCACGCCTGGGCGCGCGTGCCGGTGGAGCCCACGGCCGCCGAGCGCGCCGCGCTGAAGGACCGCATCCGCCGCCTGCTGAAGGAGCGCAATGCGGTGATGGTGTCGCACTTCTACGTGCACCCCGACCTGCAGGACCTGGCCGAGGAGACCGGTGGCATCGTCAGCGACTCGCTGGAGATGGCGCGCTTCGGCCGCGACCATCCGGCGCAGACGCTGGTGGTCTCGGGCGTGAAGTTCATGGGCGAGACGGCGAAGATCCTGTCGGCCGAAAAGCGAGTGCTGATGCCCGACCTCGACGCGACCTGCTCGCTCGACCTGGGCTGCCCGGTCGACGAATTCGACGCGTTCTGCAACGCCCATCCGGACCGCACCGTGGTCGTGTACGCGAACACCAGCGCCGCCGTGAAAGCGCGCTCGGACTGGCTGGTCACTTCCAGCTGCGCGCTGGACATCGTGCGCGCACTGAAGGACAAGGGCCACAAGATCCTGTGGGCGCCCGACAAGCACCTGGGCGGCTACATCCAGCGCGAGACCGGCGCGGACATGGTGTTCTGGAACGGCTCGTGCATCGTGCACGACGAGTTCAAGGGCTTCGAGCTGGAGGAGCTGAAGAAGCAGTATCCGAAGGCCAAGGTGCTGGTGCATCCCGAGTCGCCGGCCGACGTGGTCGCGCTCGCGGATGCGGTGGGTTCCACCTCCGCGATCCTGAAGGCCGCGCGCGAGCTGGATGCGCGCGAGTTCATCGTGGCCACCGACAACGGCATGATGCACAAGCTGCGCACGCTGAACCCGGACAAGGTGTTCATCGAGGCGCCCACCGCCGGCAACAGCGCGACCTGCAAGAGCTGCGCGCATTGCCCGTGGATGGCCATGAACGGACTCGCCGGCCTGGCCCACGTGCTGGAGACCGGGGCGAACGAGGTCTTCGTGGACCCGGCGATCGGCGCGCGGGCCAAGCTGCCGATCGACCGCATGCTGGCCTTCACCGCCGCACTGCGCTCCGGCCAGCCGGCGGGCGCACTCGTGCCAAACATCGGCGCCGCCTGAGCCCCGCGGCCGTCCTCATTGCGAGGCGGCGGGGGCGGGTTCGAGTTCTTCCAGCAGGTCCTTGACGTCCTCGGGCAGCCGCAGCAGCTCCGCGGTCGTGACGATGCCGATGCCCAGCGCGTCGAGGCCGTCCAGCATGTCGCACTGGAACTTCGCGTCCGGCTGCTTCTTGCACTCCACCACGCCGCGCGCCTTCGCACTGGCCGGATAGCGGCCCGGGAAGAACGCGTACACCATGTCCTCGGCGTGGCGCGGATAGACCGTGCGCTCCAGCAGGTCCGCGGGGTACTTGCGGTCGGTGGAGGTCTTGATCACCCACGCCATGCGCGGGCCGAGCTCCGGCAGCGGCCGGAAGCTGCCGATCGCGTGCGCGCCGTGCAGGCCGACCATCGTCCGCGCGATGTCGCGGCCGTCGCTGAAGGCACGCGGGCTGCCGCCCAGGAACACCAGGCCGCAGGCGGACTCGCACTTGCCGGAGACGGCGGTCGGCAGGCCTTGCTGGCGAATGACGTTGGCCAGCTGGTAACCGACCCAGAGGTCGCCGCCCGGGCTGTCGTCGAGGAGCACCAGCGCCGGCCTCGGGCCCCTGGCCAGTGCGTCGCGCAAGCGGACCAGGTCGCCGTCGTCGACGGGCCCGGACATCACGAGCACGTCATCGACGCGGTGGAACTCCATCGCACGCGCGACCGGCGTGCCGGCGATGGCGGCCAGCAGCATGGCCAGGGACAGGAGGCGACGCATCACACAGTCCTCCGCGGCACGAACTGCGTGCCGCCACGTGACTGTTATAGCAACGCGGCCTGACGGCAGCCAGTCGGGTGTTGGGAAAAACCGGCGCTGCTGGCGCTGCTTCTCAGGGCCGCAGGATGGTCGGCAACGCGACGTCCAGCATGTGCGGGTAGTCGAGGCTGTAGTGAATGCCGCGGCTTTCGTGCCGCGCCTGCGCCGAGCGCACGATCAGGTCCGCCACCGTGACCAGGTTGCGCAGTTCCAGCAGGTCGCGCGTGACGTGGAAGGCCCCGTAGAACTCCTGGATCTCCTCCTGCAGCAGCTTGATGCGGTGCCCGGCGCGATCGAGCCGCTTGTTCGTGCGCACGATGCCCACGTAGTCCCACATGAAGCGGCGCAGCTCGTCCCAGTTGTGCGAGACCACCACCAGTTCGTCGGCGTCGGTCACGCGGCTGTCGTCCCATGCGGGCACGGGGGCGGGCCCGGGCTGCGGGTGGGCGAGGATGTCGGTCGCGGCGGAGCGCGCGAACACCATGCACTCCACCAGCGAGTTGCTGGCCAGCCGGTTGGCGCCGTGCAGGCCCGTGTAGGCGGTCTCGCCGATGGCGTGCAGGCCGGGCAGGTCGGTGCGGCCGGACAGGTCGGTGTGGATGCCGCCGCAGGTGTAGTGCGCGGCCGGCACCACGGGAATCGGCTCGCGCGTGATGTCGATGCCCAGCTCCAGGCAGCGGGCGTAGATGTTGGGGAAATGTTCCTTGATGAACGCGGCGGGCTGGTGCGAGATGTCCAGGTGCACACAGTCCAGGCCGTGCTTCTTCATCTCGAAGTCGATCGCGCGCGCGACCACGTCACGCGGCGCAAGCTCCGCGCGCGGGTCGTGCGCGGGCATGAAGCGCGTGCCGTCGGGCAGCAGCAGCCGGCCGCCTTCGCCACGCACCGCTTCCGAGATCAGGAAGTTCTTCACGTGCGGGTGGTACAGGCAGGTCGGGTGGAACTGGATGAACTCCATGTTCGTGACGCGGCAGCCTGCACGCCAGGCCACCGCGATGCCGTCGCCGGTCGCGGTGTCCGGATTGGTCGTGTACAGGTACACCTTGCCGGCGCCGCCGGTGGCCAGGATGGTGTGGGGCGCGCGGAAGGTGAGGACCTCGTCGGTGGCCTCGTCCAGCGCATACAGGCCCAGGCAGCGGTTCGGCTCGCGTCCCAGCTTGCCGGCCGTGATCAGGTCCACCAGCACGTGGTGTTCCAGCAGGGTGATGTTGGGCGTGCGCCGCACCCGCTCGATCAGGGTGCGCTGCACGGCCGCGCCGGTGGCGTCGGTCACGTGCACGATGCGGCGCGCGCTGTGGCCGCCCTCGCGGGTGAGGTGCAGGTGGCCGTCTTCCTGCGAGAACGGCACGCCCAGTTGCCGCAGCCACTCCACGCTTTCCGGCGCGTGCTCCACGACGAAGCGCGTCGCCGCCGGATCGGACAGCCCGGCGCCGGCGATGAAGGTGTCGTTGACGTGCGATTCGAAGCTGTCGCTCGGATCGGTCACCGCAGCGATGCCGCCCTGCGCCCAGCCACTGGAGCCGTCGCTCGCGGAGCGCTTGGTCAGGATCGCGACGCGATGCGTGGGCGCCAGGTGCAAGGCGGCGGACAGGCCGGCAAGGCCGCTGCCGACGATGAGGACGTCGAAGTCGTGGGTCTGGGCTTGGCTCAAGGGCGGCACCGGTGAAGGGCGGGGTTCAGGCGGCCTGGTAGGCCAGGCGCACGTAGATGGGCGCGTAGGCTTCCGCCTGCGTCACCTCGATCAGCGTTTCCTTGGCCAGTTCCAGCATGGCGATGAAGGTGACGATCAGCACCGGCACGCCCTTGGCGGGGTCGAACAGGCGCTCGAACTCCACGAAGCGCTGCCCCTGCAGCTTCTTCAGCAGCATGCTCATGTGCTCGCGCACGGACAGTTCCTCGCGCGTGATCTTGTGGTGCTGCACCAGCTTGGCCCGGCGCAGGATGTCGCGCCAGGCCTCCTGCAGGTCGTTCATGTCGACATCGGGGAAGCGCGGTTGCAGCGACTGCTCGATGTAGACCTGCGCGCGCAGCACGTCGCGGCCCACCTGCGGCATCTCGTTGATGCGGAAGGCCGCGGCCTTCATCTGCTCGTATTCGAGCAGGCGGCGCACCAGTTCGGCCCGCGGGTCCTCGGCTTCCTCGCCCTCGGCGGTCTTCTTGGGCGGCAGCAGCATGCGCGACTTGATCTCGATCAGCATCGCCGCCATCAGCAGGTATTCGGCGGCGAGTTCGAGGTTGCGTTCGCGGATCTCGTCGACGTACGTCAGGTACTGGCGGGTGACCGCCGCCATCGGGATGTCGAGGATGTTGAAGTTCTGCTTGCGGATCAGGTACAGCAGCAGGTCCAGGGGGCCTTCGAAAGCCTCGAGGAAGACCTCCAGGGCATCCGGGGGGATGTAGAGGTCCTGCGGCATGGCGAACAGCGGCTCGCCGTAGAGGCGCGCGAGCGCGACCTGGTCCACCACCTGGGGCAGGCCGGTCTCCTCGGCGGCCGGGGGCTCCGGCAGCTCCGGCAGGACGGTGTCGCTGCTGTCCATGGGCAAGCGCAGGCGCCCGGCTTCAGCGGCGCTGGCGCGGGTCGTCGCCGTACACGTAGGGCTTCTGCGGCACGCGCGCGTCCTTCCACTCGGCGATCGCCTCGCGGTCCAGGTGCTTGTCCCACCAGATCGCGCGGCCGGCCCGCTGCTTCGCTTCCATATCCGGCTTCTGCGCCTTCAGCTGGTCGATGAACTGCGTGACGTCGGAGCGGTAGTCGGGACGGCGGAAGATGCGTTGCAGGAAGGACATCAGGCGATTTTAGGGCTTTGGCCTGACAGGCCCCGAAACCGCCCCCGCGGGCTCAGGCCGCCACTTCCTCGGAGGCGAGGTTCTGCGCCAGTTCCGCCGCGAAACCCGCGCGTTGCACCACCTCGCACGGCTGCGGCTGCAGGTTCTCCAGGTGCAGCGTCCCGCCGCGCAGCAGGACCACCTTGTGCAGCTGCCGCAGCGCGTCCAGGCCCGAGGTGTCCAGGTGCACCAGGTGCAGCGCGTCCAGCACCACGACCGGTTCGGGCGGGCCGTTTTCCACGGCCAGCACCACGTGGTCGATCTTGTCCGCCGCGCCGAAGAAGAGGGAGCCGTAGAGGCGGAACTCGATCAGCGCACCGTCCTTGCGCACCTGCTCCACGCGGAACAGCGAACTCATCTTCCGGACGAACAGGATGCACGCGGCGGCGAGGCCCACCTGCACCGCCACCGTGAGGTCGAAGATCACCGTCAGCGCAAAGGTGCCCAGCAGCTTCACGCGGTAGTCCGCGCTGTACTTGCCCAGGTGTCCGAACTCGCGCCAGTCGCCCATGTTCCAGGCCACGAACAGCAGGATGCCGGCGAGCACCGACAGCGGCACCAGCCCGGCCAGCGGGCCGGCGATCAGCACGACGGCCGCAATGGTCAGCGCATGCACCACGCCCGCGACGGGCGAGGTGCCGCCGGAGCGGATGTTGGTCACGGTGCGGGCGATGGTGCCCGTGGCCGGCATGCCGCCGAAGAAGGGCACGATGAAGTTGGCGACGCCTTGCGCCATGAGCTCCTGGTCCGGATCGTGCCGCGGCAGGCTGGAAAGCTGGTCGGCCACGCGCGCGCACAGCAGCGACTCGATGGCGCCCAGCAAGGCGATCGTCACCGTGGGCGTGACCAGCAGCTTCACCGTCGCCCAGCTGAACGCCGGCAGCACGAAGGACGGGAGCGCCTGCGGGATGGCTCCGAAGCGGCTGCCGATGGTCTCGACCGGGAAGGAGAAGTACCAGGACAGCAGCGTCAGCGTCACCAGCGCCACCACCGGGCCGGGCACGCGCGCGCCGACCTCGCTCGCTTCCTTCAGGCCCGGCACCGACACGGGCAGACGGGCCTGCAGGCGGGCGTGCCACAGGCGCGGCCACAGGAACAGCCCGCCCAGGCAGGCCAGGCCCAGCCCGAACGCATACGGGTTGAAGCTGGCGAGGTGCGCCGCCATGGTCGCGAGCTGCGTGAAGAAGTCGGCCGGCATCTTCGCAATGGACAGGCCCAGCCAGTCCTTGATCTGCGAGGCGGCGATCAGCACCGCGATGCCGTTGGTGAAGCCGATCACGATGCTGACCGGCACGTAGCGCACCAGCCGGCCGAGGCGCAACAGGCCCATCGTGAAGAGCACCACGCCGGCGCAGGCGGTGGCGATCAGCAGGTTCGCGACGCCGTAGCGCTCGATGATGCCGTACACGATGACGATGAACGCGCCGGCCGGCCCGCCGATCTGCACGCTGGAGCCGCCCAGCAGCGAGATGGCCAGGCCGGCGAGGATCGCGGTCCACAAACCCGCCTGCGGCGTCAGGCCGGACGCGATGGCGAAGGCCATCGCCAGGGGCAGGGCGACGACACCGACCGTGAGGCCGGCGCCCACGTCGCGCGCGAAGCGGGCACGGTCGTAGCCCTGCATCGCATCCAGCAGGCGCGGACGGAAAGAAAAGGAAATGCGCAATGTCTACTCCGGAAGTCGAACGGAACGGGGAGTCCAGTTCGCTGCCGGAGGGCCGCAGTGGTGCAGCCGGGTGATGAAGCGCCGCCGGCGCGAAAGCGGCAGGACGGCGAGCGCGGAAGCCATGGCGGCAGTCTACGGCGACGGGGTGGCGATCCCCGGCCGCCAGCCGCGCTCCAGTTGCGATGGATCAAGCGGGCCCCGGATGGGCCCGGACGCTACTTCTGCGAGTCGCCGGACGGCAACACGGCGCCGACCGCAGCGCCCGCCACGGCACCCGTGACCTTCGCGGCGCCGACCGCGGCATCGACCGCGAGGCCCGCCCCCGTGACGGCCAGCGAGGCGGCCGTGCCGGCGACCGTGACGACCGTGCAGCCGCACAGCGCGCACGCGAGGAGGGCGCAGCAGAGGCGGGTGAAGGCGGAGAACTGGCGCATGGTCGGTCCGGTAATGCGAAGGCCCGGCCGATTCTAGGCCGCAAATGTGAAGCGGCCAGGCTCCTACGCCACGCGGTCCCTGACGTACGCCGCGAGGACTTGCAGCAGGTCCGCCAGGTCGCGCTGCACCCGCGGGAACCCGGCGTTGCGCTCGCGCGTTGCCTCGTCCATGTACAGCGGCCGGCGGATCTCGATCTGCAGGCTGTGGCGGTTGCGCGCCGGCTGGCCGATGCGCGCGATCAGCTGCACGCCCTTGTACGGATCGTTGCGGGCCACGGTGTAGCCACGCGCGCGCAGCTCGCGTTCGACCAAGTCCACCAGCCCGGGCTCGCAGGTCGTGCCATCGCGGTCGCCCAGCACGAAGTCCGCCAGCGGATGCGGGCTGCGGATCTGCAGCCGCTCGTAGGCGTCGTTGGGCATCGAGTGCAGGTTCAGGTGGTACACGCGGCCGAAGCGCTGCGCGGTGCCTTCGATGGCCTGCGACAGCGCCGCGTGGTAGGGCCGGTAGTACGCGTCGATGCGGTGGCGCACCTCCGCCACGGACAACTTGCGGTCGTACATCGGTACGTCCGCGCGGAGCTTGCTCCAGACGAGCCCGAAGCCCAGGCGCGTCTTCTCGCCGGGGGCCAGCGGCTCGGGCCAGGGCGCGTCCAGCAGTTCGGGGTCGAGGTCGTCGAGGTTGCGGTTCGGGTCGATGTAGGTGCGCGGGAAGTGCGCGTGCAGCAGCGTGCCGCCGACGGCGGGCACGGCTTCCCACAGCGCCTCGACGTGCGTGTCCTCGCCGCGGCGCAGCAGCGCGTGCGGCACGGCGGCGCGGAAGTCCTCGGGATACCAGGTGCCGCTGTGCGGCGAGTCGCACACCAGCGGCACCGGGTCGGCCGCGGGCTCCCGCAGGGTGAAGGGAGCCTGCGCCATCAGTCCGCGCGGATGTTGGCCATTTGCGCGACGCGGTGGTAGCGGTCCATGGCCTCGCGGATCTGCTTGCCGAATTCGGCCGGCGTCGTCGGGATGAGCGTCGCCCCGCTGTCGGCCATCCTGCGGACGAATTCCGGGTTCTGCATGGCCTTGTGGAAGGCTGCGTTGAGCCTGGCGACGATCTCCGGCGGCGTGCCCGCGGGCGCGACCACGCCGAACCACCCACCGCCGCCCATTTCAGGGAAGCCCAGTTCGGCGTAGGTGGGCACGTCCGGCAGCGCCGGCGAGCGCTTCTCCGACAGCACCGCCAGCGCGCGCAGCTTGCCGGCCTGGATGTGAGGCAGCGCCGAGGGCAGGTTGTCGGTGATCGCGTCCACCTGGCCGGCCAGCGCGTCGTTCATCGCCGGGCCCGCGCCCTTGTACGGGACGTGCAGCAGCTGGATGTGCGCGAGCGCCATGAAGTGCTCGATGTTGGCGTGGCCGAGCGAGCCGGCACCAGGCGTGCCGAAGCTGTACTTGTTGGGGTGGGCTTTCGCCAGCGCGAGGAACTCCTTCATCGTCTTCGCCGGCACCTTGTCCGGGT
Source organism: Ramlibacter ginsenosidimutans (assembly GCF_016654015.1). Classification (GTDB taxonomy): domain Bacteria; phylum Pseudomonadota; class Gammaproteobacteria; order Burkholderiales; family Burkholderiaceae_C; genus Ramlibacter; species Ramlibacter ginsenosidimutans. The sequence continues at coordinate 33,278 of NZ_JAEPWM010000011.1, forward strand.
TGACCGCGAACACGCTGGGCGTGGTGGCCACGTTGGTCACCGGGGTGAAGTCCTTCACCGGGTCGTATTTCAGCTTGCTGCCGTACACGGCGGGGTTGGCGCCGTGCGTGCTGACGGTGGCCATGCCCAGGGTGTAGCCGTCCGGCTTCGCGCGCGCCACGAACTCCATGCCGACCGATCCGCCCGCCCCGGCGCGGTTCTCCACGACGATGGCCTGGCCCAGCTCGCGACCGCCGTACTCGGCCAGCATGCGGGCTGCCAGGTCGGTGGAGCCGCCCGGGGCGAAGGGCACGACCAGCTTGATGGATTGGGTGGGGTAGGCGGCCCCGGCGGCGGCGGTGCCGGCCACGGCGAAGGCGGCCGCACAGGCGACCGCTTGCAGGAATTGACGACGTTGGTTCATGGGGCTGTTTGTAGGGGCAGGCGGGGCGGCGGGTCCAGCGACTTTTCGGTCGCCGGTGATGACATGCTGTAATCGCGGGATGGCAATCCGCAGCCCCTCGCTGGTGGAGCTGCATGCGTTCCTGGCCGTCGCGCGCAGCGGCAGTTTCCGCAAGGCGGCCGACCAGCTTCACGTCACCCAGGCGGCCGTGAGCCGCGCCGTCGCCCGGCTCGAGGAGGAACTCGGGGTGGACGTACTGGCGCGCTCGGGGGCCGGCGTGCGGCTCACGCCGGCGGGCGAGGAGCTGCGCGCCCGCATCGAGAAGCCGGTCGCCGCGCTCGAGGAGGCGGCGCTGCACGTGCGGCGGCGTTCGGACCGCCAGCGCCTGCGGCTTTCCGTGGTGACGAGCCTCGGCAACCTGTGGTTGATGCCGCGGCTGGAGGACTTCCGCGCGCGGCATCCTGAGGTGGAGATCGAATTCCGCCAGTACCAGCGCGACGAGGACTTCCTGCGTGACGACGTGGACCTGTGGATCGCTCTGAAGCGCAAGCCGCGGCAGCAGTGGCCGCGGCAGGTGGCGGCGCAATACCTGGTGGGGCGCGAGATCGTCGCGGTGTCCACGCCGGCGCTGGCACGCGGGGCGGGGTCGGCCAGCGACGTGCTCGCGCGTCCGCTGCTGTACCACTCCAGCTACGCCGAGAACTGGGAACTGTGGGCCGCGGCTGCCGGCGGCGCGCTGCCGGCTCGCTGGCGCGGTACCGGCTTCGACCTGGTGATCAACCTGATCGACGCTGCGCGCGCCGGCATGGGCGTGGCGGTGGTGCAGAAGTGCATGGTGGAAGCGGACCTGGCCTCGGGCCGGCTGGTGGAGCCGGTGGCGGCCACGGCTTCGACCGGCCGCGGCTACTACCTGTGCCGCCGGCGGGCTCTGGGCGCGCATCCGGCGGCCGAGCGCTTCTCGGACTGGCTGCTCGCGCAGTCGGCGCTCAGCGAACCCGCATCCCCGGCTCGGCGCCGGGCCACGGGTTAAGGACGTAGATCCCGCCCTTCGACTTCTCGTCGGCGTGGCTCGCGGCCAGCACCATGCCCTCGCTCACGCCGAACTTCATCTTGCGCGGCGCCAGGTTCGCCACCATGACGGTGAGCTTTCCCACGAGCTCCTCGGGCTTGTAAGCCGAAGCGATGCCGGAGAACACGTTGCGCGTGCGGCCCTCGCCCACGTCCAGCGTGAGCTGCAGCAGCTTGGTCGACCCCTCCACTGCCTTGCAGTCGACGATCTTCGCGATGCGCAGGTCGATCTTCGTGAAGTCGTCAATGCCGATCACGGGCGCAACAGCCTCGCCGCCCGGCGTCTCACCCCCTGCGGCCTCCGGTGAGGGCTGGGTTCCACTCCCTCCCCCCTTGGGGGAGGGCTGGGGTGGGGGCGCCCCGGCGCCAGCCTCGGCCGGCAGATCGAACAGCGCATCCACCTGCTTCATCTCCACGCGCTGCATCAGGTGCTTGTACGCGTTGACCTGGTGGCCGGCGCCCAGCGGCTTCGCGGCATTGCTCCAATCCAGCGGTTCGCAGTTGAGGAAGGCCTCGGCCTGGGCTGCCAGTTCCGGCAGCACGGGCTTGAGGCACGCCGTCAGCACCTTGAACGACTCGATGCAGTGGCTGCACACCTGTGCCGCCTCGTTGCTCTTGCCTTCCTTCACCAGCTTCCACGGCGCCGCCGCGTCGAAGATGGCGTTCACCTCGTCGGCGGCGGCCATGATCTCGCGCAGCGCCTTGCCGTATTCGCGCTCCTCGTACAGTTCGCGCACCTTCTGCACCAGGGCCGGCGCATTCAGCGCGGCGAAGCCGCCGGAGCCCAGGAGCTTGCCACCCGGGATGAACTTCACCGCGCGGCTGGCGATGTTCACGTACTTGCCGATCAGGTCCGAGTTGACGCGCGCGACGAAGTCGTCGGGGTTGAAGTCGACGTCCTCCACCCGTCCATTGAGCTTCGCGGCGATGTAATAGCGCAGCCACTCGGGGTTCATGCCGAGCGACAGGTACTTCAGCGGGTCGATGCCGGTGCCGCGGCTCTTGGACATCTTCTCGCCGCTGACGGTGATGAAGCCGTGCACGTTCACCTGGTTGGGCGTCTTGCGGCCGCTGAACTTCAGCATCGCCGGCCAGAACAGGGTGTGGAAGTACACGATGTCCTTGCCGATGAAGTGGACCTGCTCCACCGACGGATCGGCGATGAACTGGTCGAAGGTCGCATCCGTGCGCGACCGCGGGTCCCAGTGGTTCTTCGCCTGGCCCTTGTCGAAGTGGTTCTTCAGGCTGGCGAGGTAGCCGACCGGCGCGTCCAGCCACACATAGAAGTACTTGCCGGGCGCGTCCGGGATCTCGATGCCGAAGTAGGGCGCGTCGCGGCTGATGTCCCAGTCGGCCATGCCAGCCTCGAACCATTCGCCGGCCTTCTTCGCCATCTCGGGCTGCAGCTTGCCGTCCTGCGTCCACGCCTTGAGGAAGTCGACCACCTCGGGCTTGGAGAGCTGGAAGAAGAAATGGTCCGAGCTGCGCAGCTCCGGCCGCGCACCGGTGAGCGTGGAGTAGGGCTCGATCAGCTGCGTGGGCGTGTAGACGCTGCTGCACACCTCGCAGGAGTCGCCGTACTGGTCCTTGGCGTGGCACACCGGGCACTCGCCCTTGATGTAGCGGTCCGGCAGGAACATGCCCTTCACCGGGTCGTAGAACTGCTCGATGGTGCGCGTCGTGATGAGGCCGTTGGCCTTGAGGCGCTGGTAGATGCCTTGCGCGAGCTCGGTGTTCTCCGGGCTGTCCGTGGAATGCCAGTTGTCAAAGCGGATGTGGAAGCCGTCGAGGTACGGCTTGCGGCCGGCGGCGATCTCGCCCACGAAAGCCTGCGGCGTCTTGCCGGCCTTCTCGGCCGCGATCATGATGGGCGCGCCGTGCGCGTCGTCGGCGCCGACGAACTGCACCATGTTGCCGGCCATGCGCTGGTGGCGCACCCAGATGTCGGCCTGGATGTATTCCATGATGTGGCCGATGTGGAACTTGCCGTTGGCGTAGGGCAGGGCCGTGGTGACGAAGAGCTTGCGCTGGGGCATTGGGGGGATTTCCAGGGGGAACCGGGTATTTTATCGGCGGTGGGTACACTGGGCGGCAAGAGAAGTATTCGAAGCATTCGAGAGAGACAGCCAGATGGCCACCCAGGAACAAGTGCTCGCCGCCCTCGCAGGCGTCGCCGACCCGAACACGGGCAAGGATTTCGTCAGCACCAAGGCGGTCCGCAACGTGCACGTCGAAGGCGGCGACGTCTCCTTCGACGTGGAGCTGGGCTATCCCGCGAAAAGCCAGTGGCCCGAGCTGCGCCGCGCACTGATCGCCGCCGCCAAGTCGGTGCCGGGCGTGTCCAACGTGTCGGTGAACATCACGACCAACGTGACCGCCCACGCGGTGCAGCGCGGCGTGCAGCTGATGCCCAACGTGAAGAACATCATCGCGGTGGCGTCGGGCAAGGGCGGCGTCGGCAAGAGCACGACGGCCGCCAACCTGGCGCTCGCGCTCGCTGCCGAAGGCGCGCGCGTGGGCGTGCTGGACGCGGACATCTACGGTCCCAGCCAGCCCATGATGCTGGGCATCGACAAGCGTCCCGAGAGCGAGGACGGCCAGACCATGGAGCCGCTGGAGAACCACGGCGTGCAGGTCATGTCGATCGGCTTCCTGGTGAACCAGGACGAGGCGATGATCTGGCGCGGTCCGATGGCGACGCAGGCGCTGGAACAGCTGCTGCGCCAGACCAACTGGGACGCGCTGGATTACCTGATCGTCGACATGCCGCCCGGCACCGGCGACATCCAGCTCACGCTGTCCCAGCGCGTGCCGATGACGGGCGCGGTGATCGTCACCACGCCGCAGGACATCGCGCTGATCGACGCCCGCAAGGCCGTGACGATGTTCGAGAAGGTGGGCGTTCCCATCCTCGGCGTGGTCGAGAACATGGCGGTGCATGTCTGCAGCAATTGCGGCCACGCCGAGCACATCTTCGGCGCGGGCGGCGGGCAGCGCTACGCCGAGGAGAAGGGCATCCCCTACCTCGGTGCGCTGCCGCTGGACATCCATATCCGCGAGCAGGCCGACAGCGGCAAGCCCACCGTGGTGGCGGACCCGGACAGCGAGCCGGCGAAGATCTACCGGAGCGTGGCGCGCCAGGTGGCGATCCGGATCGCCGCGCGGGCGAAGGACTTCTCCGCGAAGTTCCCCACCATCACGGTCTCCAAGAACACCTGAAGGCGAGGGCCGCATGCCAGACCGCCCCGGCATCGACGTCGCGGTGATCCTGCGCAAGCTGCCCACCTCCAGCCGCTGGCAGCCCTGGCGCTGGGAGCTCGAGGACGTGGTGCCCGGCGAGGGCATCGCGGGCGACGCTCCGCGCCTGCTGCACCGCGACGCGCAGGGCGAGCGCTGGCTGCACCCGGGTTTGCGCGTCGAGCTGTTCCGCGACGAGGCCGAAGGCTATTACCTGAACGTCACGACGCCGGCGCCCGCGTGGTTCGTCCTGTGGCGCATGGAGGACACGGCGACCGTGGCGCAGGAGCCGATCCCGCGTCCGCTGATCGTGACCCTCAGCTACAACGAGGCCGGCCGCTGGCTCGATGCGCAGGAGACCGTCGAGCAGGTGCCGGCGCCGCCGCAAGTGGTGGAGTGGATGCGCCTGTTCGCCGAGGAGCACTACGTGCCCGAGCCGAAGAAGCGCAAGCGCCCGGAGAGTTTCCGCCGGCTGGAAGACCGCTTCGGGCAGCCCGCGTCGGTGACCACGGAAAAGAAGCGCGGAGGGGGTGAAGGCCATGAGTGAGGGGTTCTTCAGCCGGTGGTCGCAGCGGAAAGTGGCGGTGCGCAAGGGCAAGGGGGCGGAGCCGGAGGCGGAATCGGCGAAGGAGCTGGACCCGCCGATGCCCTCACCCCAGCCCTCTCCCGCAAGCGGGAGAGGGAGTGAAGAGCTCCTCACCGTCGAGGGCGAACTGCAGTCTCCCTCTCCCCCCCGGGGAGAGGGTGGGGGTGAGGGGGAGCCCCCGCCGCCTCCCACGCTCGAAGACGCCCAAGCCCTCACCCCCGCCTCCGACTTCACCCGCTTCGTCCGCCCCGACGTCGCGCCGGAGGTGAAGAACGCCGCTTTCAAGAAGCTGTTCAGCGACCCGCACTTCAATGTGATGGACCGGCTGGACGTCTACATCGACGACTACAACAAGCCGGACCCGCTGCCGCCGGAGATGCTCAGGCAACTCGCCAGCGCGAAGTTCCTCGGCTTCTTCGCCAACGAAGAAGCGCCGGAGGGGGAGAATGTCCCCGCCGCCAGCGCAAGTCCGGATGCGCCGGCTGCCGAATCCGTGGCACAGTCCGGCACCCGGACCGCGCAAGCATTACCGCCGGCCCAAGACCATGCCGACCCTGATCTGCGACTGCAACAAGACGATGCCCCTGGACCCGAAGGCCCTGGGGCGGGCTCTGGATGAATCCCTGACCCTGCACTCGACGCTGTGCCGCCGCGAGGCGGGCGCGTTCCAGCAGGCGATCCGCAGTGGCGACGAGGTCGTGGTCGCCTGCACGCAGGAGAAACGGCTGTTCGGCGAGCTGGCCGGACAAACCGAAGGCGCCGTCTCGCCGATCCGCTTCGTCAACATCCGCGAGACCGGCGGCTGGAGCAAGGACGCGCGCAGCGCCATGCCCAAGCTCGCCGCGCTGCTCGCGGCCGCCAGGCTGCCCGAGCCCGAGCCGGTCGCCACCGTCACGTACAAGAGCGCGGGCCGGCTGCTGGTGATCGGTCCCATGCAAGATGCCGAGCGCTTCGCCGGCCTCGTCGGCGACGCGCTGGACGTCACCGTGTTCGCGCGCGGCGGCAGCGGCGCGCAGGAACGCAAGTTCCCCGTCGTGGGCGGCCGCATCGAGAGCCTCGCCGGCTGGCTGGGTGCGTTCGATTTCGCCTGGTCGCAGGACAACCCGATCGACCTCGACCTGTGCACGCGCTGCAATGCCTGTGTCGAGGCCTGTCCCGAGCAGGCGATCGGCCTGGACTACCAGGTGGACCTGCAGGCGTGCCGCAGCCACCGCGCCTGCGTGAAAGCTTGCGGCGTCGCCGGAGCGATCGACTTCACGCGCACGCCGGTGCCGCACACCGAGCGCTTCGACCTCGTGCTGGACCTGCGGGAACAGCCGGCCTTCCTGCGGCATGCACTGCCGCAGGGTTACTTCCACCTGCCGTCCGCCGAGGCGCAAGGGCCGCGAGCACTCGACGTGGTGCTGAAACTGCGCGAGCTGGTCGGCGAATTCGAGAAGCCGCGCTTCTTCGCGTACAAGCAGAAGCTGTGCGCCCACAGCCGCAACGAGCAGACGGGTTGCACGGCCTGCATCGACATCTGTTCGGCCGAGGCGATCCGCAGCGACAAGTCGCGCCAGCAGGTCGTGGTCGAGCCCAACCTGTGCGTCGGTTGTGGCGCCTGCACGACCGTTTGCCCCACCGGGGCCATGACCTACGCGTATCCGCGCGCCGGCGAGCAGGGCACGAAGCTGCGCACGCTGCTCTCCACCTACGAGGCCGCGGGCGGCAAGGCGCCCGTGCTGCTGCTCCACAGCCAGGAAAGCGGACAGGCGATGGTGGAGGCGGTCGGGCGCGCCGCGCGCGTGGGCGCCGCCGAGGGCGTGCCCGCAAACGTCATTCCGGTGCCGGTCTGGCACGTCGCCAGCACCGGCATCGACCTGTGGCTGACCGCCGTCGCGCAAGGTGCGTCGCACGTCGCGCTGCTCACGACGGGTGAGGAAGCGCCCCAGTACCTCGACGCGCTGGAGCAGCAGATGCAGGTGGCCGAGGCGATCCTGGCCGGCCTGGGTTACGAGGGCAGCCACTTCAGCCTGCTGCGTGCGCGCGCCGCCGCCGATCTGGACCAGGACTTGCGCCTGCTCGCGCGCCGCGGTGGCACCGTGCCGCGCGTGCGCGCCCGCTATGCCGTGTCCGCCGAAAAGCGCACGACCCTCGATCTCGCGCTCGACCACCTGGCCGAGCAGGCACCAGTGCGCGCCGAGAGCATCGCGCTGCCCACAGGCGCCTTGTTCGGTTCCGTGAGTGTGGACAAGGACAAGTGCACGCTGTGCATGAGCTGCGTGGGCGCCTGCCCCGCCAGCGCGCTGCAGGACAACCAGACCGCGCCGCAGCTGCGGTTCGTGGAGAAGAACTGCGTGCAGTGCGGGTTGTGCGAGAAGACCTGCCCCGAGAGCGCCATCAGCCTCCAGCCACGGCTGCTGCTCACGCCGGAGCGCAAGCAGCCGCGCGTGCTGAACGAAGCGCAGCCCTTCGGCTGCATCCGCTGCGGCAAGCCGTTCGGCACGCTCAAGGGCATCGAGCTCATGATCGGCAAGCTCGCCGGCCACGCGATGTTCCAGGGCGCGGCCCTGGAGCGACTGAAGATGTGCGGCGACTGCCGCGTGATCGACATCTTCTCGTCCCAGAACGAGTCGCGCATCACCGATTCATGAGTCGCGCGGCCGTTCCCCAGGCGAACGCCGCAGCGAAAGGCGGAGCCTCCTGATGCAAGAACCCATCCCGACCACCAGCGCGCTGGACGAGGAGATCGCGCGCGCCGAGATCTACGGGCTCCTCGCGCAGCTCTACTACGCGCCGCCCCCGCCCGAGTTGCTCGCGTCGCTGCGCGTCGCCGTGACCGATGCGCCGGCGCAGGGCGCCTTCCTCGAAGAGCCCTGGCGCCAGCTGGTGGGCGTAGCGCGCGAGCTGGACGACCGCGCGATCGCCGGCGAATACGACGCGCTGTTCGGCGGCGTCGGCAAGCCCGACATCTTCCTGTTCGGCTCGCACTACCTGGGTGGTTTCCTCAACGAGAAGCCGCTGGCGCGCCTGCGCGACACGCTCGCGCAGCTCGGCCTGGGCCGCGACGAGGCCATGCCCGAGACCGAGGACCACATTGCCTACGAGTGCGAGGTGATGCGCTACCTGATTGCGGGGGACGACGCCGCCGTCGCCAATCTCGCGCGCCAGCGCGAGTTCTTCACCACGCACCTGCAGCCCTGGGTCGATCCCTTGTGCGATGCCATCGCGGCGCATCCCAGGGCGCGCTTCTATGCGCAGGTCGCCCACTTCACCCGCGCCTTCGCCGGCGTGGAGACCCAGGGCTTCGACCTGTTGGGCTGAACGCGCCGCGCGCGTTTTATTCCCTCGCCGTGGCGCGAGGAGATGAGTGATTCCCCTAGGCCATGCCTCGCGTCGCGATGGAAGCTGTCGGCGTGCTGTCGGCTGCGCGTTTACCCTGAGCTGTTTCGCCACGCGCACGTTGCCGCGCTCGGGGTGCTCCACTACAGTATGAAGAGACCTTCATAAGAGCTTCAGGAGACCACCATGTCCGAAAGCCGCAGCAAGCCCTCTCGCCGGGGCTTCATGCTGGGAGCCGCCGTCGCCACTGCCGCGACCGCTGCCGTCGTCACGCTTCCCAAGACTTCCACGCCCGAGACCGCCGAGGCCGACCGGCCCGTGCCCCCGCCCGAGAACGGCGGCGGCTACCGCGTCTCGGAGCACGTGAAGCGGTACTACAAGACCACGCTCCTCTGATCGGAGGGATCATGTTGCTCACGAAGAAAACGGGTTCGACCCAGGCGCAAGCACGCTCGCCCCTGGTCCACAGCCTGCAGCGCGGCCTGTCGGCGGCCCTGCCCACCATGGACCGGCGCGGCTTCCTGCGGCGCTCGGGACTGGGTGTCGGGGTCGGCATCGCCGCCTCGCAACTGGCGCTGGTGAAGAAGGCGAGGGCCAAGGACAACGATGCCGCCGTCGGTGCAGGCCGCGTCGAGGTCAAGCGCACCGTCTGCTCGCACTGCTCGGTCGGCTGCGCCGTCGACGCGGTGGTGGAGAACGGCGTCTGGGTGCGCCAGGAGCCGGTGTTCGACTCGCCGATCAACCTGGGCGCGCACTGCGCCAAGGGTGCGGCGCTGCGGGAGCACGGGCACGGCGAGTTCCGCCTGCGCTACCCGATGAAGCTGGTGGACGGCAAGTACCAGCGCATCTCCTGGGACCAGGCCCTGAGCGAGATCTCGACCCGGCTGCAGGACCTGCGCAAGGCGAGCGGCCCGGACTCGGTCTTCTGGATCGGCTCGTCCAAGCATTCGAACGAGCAGTCCTACCTGATGCGCAAGTTCGTGAGCCTCTGGGGCAGCAACAACTGCGACCACCAGGCGCGCATCTGCCACTCCACCACGGTCGCCGGCGTGGCGAACACGTGGGGCTACGGGGCGATGACGAACTCGTACAACGACATGCAGAACAGCAAGGCGGCGCTGTACATCGGCTCGAATGCGGCCGAGGCGCACCCGGTCTCCATGCTGCACATCCTGCACGCGCGCGAAAACGGCCTGAAGCTGATGGTGTGCGACCCGCGCTTCACGCGCACGGCGGCCAAGGCGGACCAGTACATCCGCATCCGCTCCGGCTCGGACATCCCTTTCCTGTTCGGCGTGCTGTACCACGTGTTCAACAACGGCTGGGAAGACAAGAAGTACATCAACGACCGCGTCTACGGCATGGACAAGGTGCGCGAGGACGTGATGGCCAAGTGGACGCCCGACAAGGTCGAGGAGGCCTGCGGCGTGCCGGAAGCGCAGGTCCTGCAGGTGGCGCAGACGCTGGCGATGAACCGGCCCTCGACCATCGTGTGGTGCATGGGCCAGACGCAGCACTCGATCGGCAACGCGATGGTGCGCGCCACCTGCATCCTGCAGCTGGCGCTGGGCAACATCGGCGTGTCCGGCGGCGGCGCGAATATCTTCCGCGGCCACGACAACGTGCAGGGCGCGACCGACGTCGGCCCCAATCCCGACTCGCTGCCTGGCTACTACGGCCTGGCCGAAGGCTCGTGGAAGCACTACGCCAAGGTCTGGGGATTGGACTACGACTGGCTCAAGGGCCGCTACGCCTCCAAGGCCCTGATGGAAAAGCCCGGCATGACCGTGTCGCGCTGGATCGACGGCGTGCTGGAACGCAACGAGCTGATCGACCAGGACTCCAACCTGCGCGGCGTCATCTACTGGGGCCACGCGCCGAACTCGCAGACGCGCGGCCTGGAGATGAAGCGGGCCATGGACAAGCTGGACCTGCTGGTGGTGGTGGATCCGTATCCCTCGGCCACCGCGGCGATGGCCGCCATGCCCGGCGACCCCAAGGACCTGAATCAGAACCGGGCGGTCTACCTGCTGCCGGCGACCACGCAGTTCGAGACCAGCGGGTCGGTGACGGCGTCGAACCGCTCGCTCCAGTGGCGCCAGAAGGTGATCGAGCCGCTGTGGGAAAGCCGCAGCGACCACATGATCATGTACCAGCTCGCCGACAAGCTGGGCTTCGGCAAGGAGCTGGTCAAGAACTACAAGATGCAGCAGGTCAAGGGCATGGACGAGCCGCTGCCCGAGGACATCCTGCGCGAGATCAACAAGTCGAACTGGTCGATCGGCTACACCGGACAGAGCCCGGAACGGCTGAAGGCGCACATGCGCAACATGGCGGCCTTCGACGTGAAGACGCTCAAGGCCAAGGGCAGCGTGATCGACAAGGAAACCGGCTACGACATTGCCGGCGACTACTTCGGCCTGCCGTGGCCCTGCTACGGCACACCCGAACTCAAGCATCCCGGCTCGCCCAACCTGTACGACACGTCCAAGCACGTGATGCAGGGCGGCGGCTGCTTCCGCGCCAACTTCGGCGTGGAGAAGGACGGCGTGAACCTGCTGGCCGAGGACGGCTCCGCCCCGGTCGGGTGCGAGATCCAGACCGGTTATCCCGAGATCGACCACGTCTTCATGAAGAAGCTGGGCTGGTGGGACGAACTGACGGACACGGAAAAGGCCGCGGCCGAAGGCAAGAACTGGAAGACCGACCTGTCCGGCGGCCTGATCCGCGTCGCGATGAAGAACCACGGCGTGCACCCCTTCGGCAACGCGAAGGCGCGGGCGGTGGTGTGGAACTTCCCCGACCCGATCCCGCAGCACCGCGAGGCGATCTACAGCACGCGGCCCGACCTCGTCGCCAAGTACCCGACGCACGACGACAAGAAGGCCTTCTGGCGGCTGCCCACGCTGTACAAGTCGCTGCAGCAGAAGAACGTCGACGACAAGCTGGCGCAGAAATTCCCGCTCATCCTCAGCTCGGGCCGCCTGACCGAATACGAGGGCGGCGGCGAGGAGACGCGCTCGAATCCCTGGCTGGCCGAACTGCAGCAGGAGTCCTTTGTCGAGATCAATCCGCAGACGGCCTCGAACCGCGGCATCAAGAACGGCGACCGCGTGCTGGTGAAGACGCCCACGGGCGGCAACCTGAACGTGCAGGCGCTGGTCACCGACCGCGTGGGGCCCGACACGGTCTGGATGCCGTTCCACTTCTCGGGACGCTGGCAGGGCCAGGACCTGCTCGCGTACTACCCGAACGGCGCTGCGCCGATCGTGCGCGGGGAGGCGGTCAACACCGGCACCACGTACGGCTACGACAGCGTCACCATGATGCAAGAGACCAAGACGACCATCTGCGACGTGCAGCGCGCTTAATCCCAGGAGAACACGATGGCCCGAATGAAATTCATCTGTGACTCCGAGCGCTGCATCGAATGCAACGGCTGCGTCACCGCCTGCAAGAACGAAAACGAAGTGCCCTGGGGCGTCAACCGCCGCCGCGTGGTGACGCTCAACGACGGCGTGCCGGGCGAGAAGTCGGTCTCGGTGGCCTGCATGCACTGCTCGGACGCGCCCTGCATGGCGGTCTGTCCCACCAACACCTTCTACCGCACGGAAGAAGGCGTGGTGCTGCACGACAAGGACACCTGCATCGGCTGCGGCTACTGCAGCTACGCCTGCCCGTTCGGCGCCCCGCAGTTCCCCGCGCAGGGCGCCTTCGGCGTGCGCGGCAAGATGGACAAGTGCACCTTCTGCGCCGGCGGGCCCGAGGCCAACGGCTCGCAAGCGGAGTTCGACAAGTACGGGCGCAACCGCCTGGCCGAAGGCAAGCTGCCCGCGTGTGCGGAGATGTGTTCGACCAAGGCGCTGCTCGCCGGCGACGGCGACGTGGTGGCCGACATCTTCCGCAACCGCGTGGTCAAGCGCGGCCGCGGCGCGGAAGTGTGGGGCTGGGGCACGGCCTACGGCTCCAAGCAGGCTGGCCAGCCGAATGGAGCCAAGTCATGAACAAGAGCGTGATCGTCCTGTGCCTCGCCCTCGCGACGCTGGCCCTGTCCGCCTGCGCCGAGCGCGAGCAGACCGCCAGCGGCATCAAGAGCGACGCCGCCCCCTACAACGGCACCAACCGACCACCGCCTTTCACGGCGGCCGGCTGGAAAGCGGGTGACCGCAACAGCTGGGAACAGGAGATGAAGGTGCGGACCATGCAGGGGCAGAACGAGTATGCGAAGGTTCCTTGAGCTCCTGGCCGCGGCGTCCTTGAGCGCCGCGCTCGCCGGCGGTGCGCTCGCGCAGTCGGTCAACTCGGTGCCGGCCGGCGGAGCGTCGACCACCACGCCGCCGGCGAAGGTGGCACCCGAGGACCTGCCTCCCGGCGCAACTCCCGGCGCCGGCCCCGGCGGCATCCAGGGCCAGAACATCTTCGAGGTGAAGCCCGAGGTGAAGCGCGACGCTTCCAGCGAGCCGGGCTACCTCGACCAGACCAACGGCCAGCGCAACCGCGTCCAGCCGGGCAACAACGCGCCGATGTGGCGCGGCGTGCAGCGCGGCATGGAAGGCTACAGCAGCCTGCCCAAGTCGGAAGCGCCGGAGGCCGGCGTCCTCATCCAGGCGCCGGTCGCGTATCCGGGCACGCGCTACGTCACCGCGGGGGAAGCCTGGCGCGAGGTGCGCAACCGCTGGCTGATTCCTTACGGCGGCGCGCTGCTCGTGATCGCGCTGCTGGCCCTGGCCATCTTCTACTTCGTCAAGGGGCCGCTGGGCCACGAGATCGGTGACGGGCCGCGCCGCATCGAACGCTTCACGCCGTTCGAGCGGGCCGCGCACTGGGCGAACGCGATCGCGTTCGTGTGCCTGGGCATCTCGGGCATCGTGATGGCGTTCGGCAAGTTCTTCCTGCTGCCCGTGATCGGCCAGACCCTGTTCGGCTACCTCACGTACCTGCTGAAGAACCTGCACAACTTCGCCGGCCCGCTGTTCGCCGTGTCGCTGGTGATCATCTTCCTCACCTTCGTGCGCGACAACCTGCCGCAAAAGGGCGACCTGCGCTGGCTGCTGCACTTCGGCGGCATGCTCAGTGGCAAGGAGCTGCCTTCGCACCGCTTCAATGCGGGCGAGAAGGTGGTGTTCTGGGGTGGCGTGCTGCTGCTGGGCGCCATCGTCGTGGCCTCCGGGCTGGTGATGGACAAGCTGATTCCTGGACTGGTCTACGAGCGCCGCACGATGCAGCTGGCGCACATGGTGCACAACGTCTCGACCGTGCTGATGCTGGTGATGTTCTTCGGCCACATCTACATCGGGACCATCGGCATGCGCGGCGCCTACACCGCCATGCGGCGCGGCACCGTGGACGACGCCTGGGCGCGCGAGCACCACGCGTACTGGTACGAGGACATCCAGGCCGGGCGCGTCCCTGCGCAACGGAGCAAGCCGCTGATCGCGGCGGACGGCCCCGCCGACAACGTGCGGCCCGCCTGAGGAGAACGAGACGATGAAACGCAGCATGATCACCGCGGCCGCCCTGGTTGCCTGCAGCCTGGCGCTGGCCAAGCTCCCGCCGCCCGACGAAGCCGCCCAGGCCAAGGCCGCCGAGGCCGCCGCGAAGACCGCCTGGCAAGCCAAGGTGGATGCCTACTTGCAGTGCAAGGTGCAGGACCGCATCGCGGCGAAGTACAAGGGAAGCCATCCCGCCCAGGCTGCCCAGGCCGCGGCCCAGGCGGCGTCGGGAGCGGCTGAGGCGAGCAAGATGCCGGTGGCGACTCCCGCCACCGCATCGCAGGGCGGCTCCACTCCAGTGGCCGCGGTGACGAACCCCGCACCCGCCATTCCGCCCTGCGCGGACCCGGGTCCGTTCGCGTACACGCCGGCCGCACAGAAGCCGTTGGAGAGCTCCGAGGCGCACTCGCCCGCGGGCAATGCGACCAGTCCGCCGAGCGTCCGCGCCGAGTCGGGCAGCATGACTTCGGGGAAGACGGGCGCCCCCGCGAGCAAGTAAGCGCATTTCGGCAAGCGCTTTTCGTTTCCGGGAGGCCAGCCGCGCGGCTGGCCTTTTGTTTTGTGGTTCCGCGGAGCTTGAGACGTGCGCTCTGCGGAGGCCGGTGGGCGTCGCGGCAGGCGGCGTGCGGTGCAGGCCCGCTGGGCATCGGTCCGCGGCTGCGCGCGCCGACTGCCCTGGAAGCCGGTCCGGGCGGCGTCGCGCGGCACAACTCGCAGAGAGTTTGGCCGCTGTTCGCGGCCAAACTCTCTGCTCGGACAAGTGCCGCGGTAGCATGAAACGTACGCGCGGTTCGATACGCTGCGCTCTCGTAACCGCGCTCCGCCGCCCGGACCGGCTTCCAGGCGATGCCCTTCATGCGGGCCTGCACCGCACGCCGCCTGCCGCGACGATGAGCAGTCGGGCCCCTGCGGGAAGAAGACGGGCCGTCGCGACGGGCGTTCGTAGGCTGGCGGTGAGCAACGCGAACCCCAGCGATCCAGCGTGGCGCAGCAAGCTGGGGTTCGCCTGCGGCTCACCACCAGCCTACGATTGCCGCTTCAACCGCCGCAAAGCCGTGCCCTTGAGCCTGAAGCGGGCACCTGGGTGCAACCCGGCGCGCGCCGGGACAGGTCCCGGCGCGACCGGCATTCCCGCACCGCCGCGCAGTCCCTTCCATTTGCGGTAGCCTTGGACCATGACCCGCCCCGTCCTCACCGACGCCCGCGCGCCGCTGACCCGCAGCGTGTCCATCGTCAACGAGCATGGCGAGAGGGAGACTGTTTCCATTCCGGCGGAGCGGGCCCTGACCGTCTACGTCGACAAGCGCGAGCTGGTCACGCTGATGACGCTGGGCGCGCATCCGGAATGGCTGGTGCTGGGCTATCTGCGCAACCAGCGGCTGGTCGACGCCCTGGACAGCGTGGACTCGGTGACGGTGGACTGGGAGGTCGGCGCCGCCGCCGTGAAGACCCGCAGCGGCATCGAACGCATCGAGGAACGCACGGCCCACCGCGTCGTGACCACGGGCTGCGGGCAGGGCAGCGTCTTCGGCCACCTGATGGAAGAGGTCGACAGCCTCGTGTTGCCGCCGGCGCGCCTCACCCAGGCGCAGTTGTACGGCATCGTCAACACCATTCGCCTGCAGGAGAGCACGTACAAGTCCGCCGGTTCGGTGCACGGGTGCGCGCTGTTCCGTGGGGAGAGCATGCTGCTGTTCGTGGAGGACGTGGGGCGGCACAACGCGATCGACACCATCGCGGGCTGGATGTGGCTGCATGGGCACGACGCGGCGACCGAGCAGGAGCCGCTGGTGTTCTATACGACCGGGCGCCTGACCAGCGAGATGGTCATCAAGTCGGCGCAGATGGGCGTGTCCATCGTGCTGTCGCGCAGCGGCACCACGCAGATGGGCTACGAGATCGCCGAGCGCGTGGGCTTGTGCACCGTGGGGCGTGCGACGGGCCGCCACTTCCTCTGCTACACGGCGCCCGAGCGCCTGGTGCTGCAGCCCGAGCTCGCGGGCCAGCGCCTGCGTTCGGCCGGCGCATGAGCCGCCGCTGCGCCTGGAGGCGAATCGCTGGTCGCGCAGCGCGGAGCGTCGCCCAGTGACGCGCTTTCACGCCGCGGCCCTGGGCTGGCGCACGCTGCGGCGTGACCTGCGCGCGGGCGAGCTCCGCCTGCTGCTCGTAGCCGTGACGCTCGCGGTGGCGGCGCTCACGGCGGTGGGCTTCTTCGCGGACCGGCTGAAATCCGGGCTCGCGCGCGATGCGCGCGCGCTGCTCGGGGGCGACGCCGTGATCGTGAGCGATGCACCGACGCCCGAGGCCTTCATCGCGCAGGCGCGCGCGCTCGGGCTGCGCTCGGTGGACTCGCTGCTGTTCCCCTCGATGGCGCGCGCGCCCGATCCGCAAGGCGGTGCCAGCCGGCTCGTCGCGCTCAAGGCCGTCCGTGAAGGCTATCCGCTGCGCGGCAAGCTCGAAACGGCGCAGCGTGCCGACGCTCCGGGCGCGCCCACGAGCGACGTGCCGCATCCGGGCGAAGCGTGGGTGGATGCGGCGGTGCTGGAGGCGCTCGGCCTGCACGTCGGCGACCCCTTGCTGCTGGGCGACGCGCAACTGCGCATCACGCGCGTGATCACCACCGAGCCCGATCGCGGCACCGGCTTCGTGAATTTCGCGCCACGGGTGATGATCCACCAAGGCGACCTGCCGGCCACGCACCTGGTGCAGCCCGCGAGCCGCGTCGGCTGGCGCTTCGCCGTGGCGGGCGACGAGCGCGCGGTGGCGCGCTTCTCGACCTGGGCCGCGGCGGAAGTGAAGCGGCCCGAACTGCACGGCGTGCGCCTCGAGTCGTTCGAGAGCGGCCGGCCGGAGATGAAGCAGACGCTGGACCGCGCGGAGAAATTCCTGAATCTCGTCGCGCTGCTGTCGGCGCTCCTCAGCGCGGTGGCCGTGGCGCTGGCGGCGCGCGGCTTCGCCAGCCGGCACCTGGACGACTGCGCCATGCTGCGCGTGCTGGGTCAGAGCCAGCGCACGATCGCCTGGAGCTACACCTTCGAATTCGGCGCGGTCGGCATGGCGGCCAGCCTGCTGGGCGTGGTGCTCGGGTACGCGGTGCACTTCGTGTTCATCGCCTTGCTCGGCGGCTTCGTCGACACGGCGCTGCCCGCGCCCGGACCCTGGCCGGTGCTGTTCGGCGTCGGCGTGGGCCTCACGCTGCTGTTCGCGTTCGGCCTGCCGCCGGTGCTGCAGCTCGCGCAGGTGCCGCCGCTGCGCGTGATCCGGCGCGACGTCGGCAACCTGCGGCCGGCGTCGCTGCTGGTGCTGGGCATCGGCGTCGCGGGCTTCGCGGCCCTGCTGCTCGCGGCCAGCAGCGACCTGAAGCTCGGCGCGATCGCGGTCGGCGGCTTCGCCGGCGCCGTGCTCGTGTTCGCGGGCCTCAGCTGGGTGGCGGTCAAGCTGCTGCGCCGCGTGGTCAACGAGGCGACCGCGCCGCGCTGGCTGGTGCTGGCCACGCGCCAGATCAGCGCCCGGCCCGTCTACGCGGTCGTGCAGACGAGTGCGCTCGCCGTCGGCCTGCTGGCCCTGGTGCTGCTGGTGCTGCTGCGCACGGACCTGATCGCGAGCTGGCGCCAGTCGACGCCGCCCGATGCGCCGAACCGCTTCGTGATCAACGTGCTGCCGGACCAGAGCCAGGCCTTCCTGCAGCAGTTGCACCGCGCCGGCGTGCAGCGGCTGGACTGGTATCCGATGTTCCGTGGCCGCCTGGTCGCGGTGAACGGACGCACCATAGGCCCGGAGGATTTCCCCGACGAGCGCGCCCGTCGCCTGGTCGACCGCGAGTTCAATCTCTCCTATGCCGCGCAGAAGCCCGCGTACAACGAAGTCGTCGCCGGCCGCTGGCAGCCGCAGGAGCAGGGCGCCGTGAGCGTGGAGGCGGGCCTGGCGGAGACGCTGGGCCTGAGGCTGGGCGACACGCTGCGCTTCGACATCGCGGGCACGACCAGCGAGGCGAAGATCACGTCGCTGCGCAAGGTGGACTGGAGCTCGATGCACGCGAACTTCTTCGTGATGTACCCCGTGAGCGCGCTGCCCGACATGCCCGTGACCTTCATGGCCGCCTATCGCGCGCCCGGGCAGCACGGCTTCGACAACGCGCTGGTGCGCGCCTTCCCGAACATCACCAACGTGGACATGACGGCGACCCTCAACCAGGTCCAAGGCGTGCTGGACAAGGTGATCCGCGCGGTGGAGTTCCTCTTCGGCTTCACGCTGGCCGCCGGGGTCGTGGTGCTGTTCGCCGCCGTGACGGCCACGCGCGAGGAGCGCGCCCGCGAGTTCGCGATCATGCGTGCCGTCGGCGCGCGCGGCAGCCTGCTGCGGCAGGTGCAGCGCGCGGAACTGGTCGGCGTCGGCCTGCTCGCGGGCTTCCTCGCCGGCATCGTGGCGTCCGTCGTGGGCTGGGCGCTCGCGAAGTACGCGTTCGACTTCACCTGGACGGCTTCACCGTTGGTTCCGCTCGCCGGCGCCGCGGCCGGTGCGGTGCTGGCCCTCGCGGCGGGCTGGTGGGGACTGCGCGGCGTGCTGAGCCGGCCCGTCGTCGATACCCTGCGCAAAGCGGCCGAATAGGCGTCGCTGCGACAATCGGCGGATGGAGAGCGAACAGAAGCCGCCGTACGCGACACCCTACGAGTGGATCGGCGGCGAGGAGAAGGTCCATGCGCTGGTGGAGCGCTTCTACGACCTGATGGACCTGGAGCCCGGGTACCAGGAACTGCGGGCCGCGCACGGCACGGAGCTGGCGCGCGCGCGGCAGAACCTGTTCTGGTTCCTGTGCGGCTGGCTCGGTGGCCCGCAGCACTACACCGACCGCTTCGGCCATCCGCGCCTGCGCATGCGCCACATGCCCTTCAAGATCGGCATCGCCGAGCGCGACCAGTGGCTCGCCTGCATGGACCAGGCGATGGGCGAGACCGGCGTGCCCGAGGACCTGCGCGCGCGGCTGCGCGAGTCGTTCTTCCAGACTGCCGACTGGATGAGGAACACCCCGGCCTAGGCCGAGGGCTTCAGCAGCACCACCACCGCGCCGGCGCCGCCTTCGTCGCCGCGCGCCTGCACGAAGGCGAGGACCTCGTCCTTCTGCACCAGCCAGCCGTGCACCTTGCCCTTGAGCACCGGCGTCTTGCCTGGCGAGCCCAGGCCCTTGCCGTGGACCACGCGCACGCAGCGCAGGCCCTGGCGCACGGCTTCGCGCACGAAGCTTGCGAGCGCCTCGCGCGCATCGTCGGTGCGCAAGCCGTGCAGGTCGATCTCCGCCTGGATGCTCCAGTAGCCGCGCCGCAGCTTGCGCGCGACGTCGATGCCCACGCCGGGACGGCGGAAGCTCAGGGCCTCGTCCACTTCCAGCAGCGTGGACGCATCGAACTCGTCGCTGATCGCCTCCTTGAGCACGCGCTGGTCATCGAGCTGGCGCTGGGCCGCGACCGGCGCCACCGGCTCCGGTGGATGGTGCACGCGCCCGTGTTCGCGCAGCGGCGCCACCTTGCCGGCGGCGCGCTGGAACAGGTTGCGCTCCACTTCGGCGCGGCGCTCGGCCTCGGCTTTCTTCGCGGCCTGCTCGCGCGCGGTGCGTTCCTGCTCCGCCAGCCGCTGCCGGATCGCCTGCAGGTCCTGCAAGGACCGGGCCTTCACAGCAGCCCCTTTTCGGCCATCGACAAGGCCTGGCCTGGCGCGACGACCACGTGATCGAGCACGCGCACGTCCACCAGCGCGAGCGCGGCCTTCAGCGTCTGCGTGAGCGCCTCGTCGGCGCGCGAAGGCTGCACGGTCCCACTGGGATGGTTGTGGGCCAGCACCACGGCGGCGGCGTGATGGTGCAAGGCCTTGAGGACGACTTCGCGCGGGTACACGCTGGTCTGAGTCAGGGTGCCGCGGAAGAGTTCTTCGAGGGCGATCAGCCGGTTCTGCGCGTCGAGGAAGAGGGCGGCGAATACCTCGTGCGGCCGGCGGGCGAGATGCAGCTGCAGGTAATTCTTCACGGCGTCGGGGGAGCCGAACACTTCGCGGGCCTTCAACTGCTCCGCCATCGCGCGGCGGGCCAGCTCCAGCACCGCGAGCAGTTCGGAGCGCTTGGCCGTGCCGCCGAGGCCCTTGATGGCGCGCAGGTCCTCGCCGCTCGCGTGCAGCAGGCCGGCCAGGCCGCTGAAGCGATCGAGCACCTCCTGCGCCATCTGGAACACGCCACGACCCGCAGTCCCGGTGCGCAGCAGCAGCGCGAGCAGTTCGGTGTCGCTGAGCGCACCGGCGCCGCGGGAGAGCAGCTTTTCGCGCGGACGCGCATCGGCAGGCAAGTCGAGCAACGGCATCGGTTCGAGTCTAGCGGTGGACGCAGCACGGCGGCGCCGATCCCGCAGCCTATACTGCACGCGCTGCGGTCCCTGTGAGGAGGGGCTGGCCCCGCGTGGGAATAGGACACAGGATCGTGTTGCTCAAGAACTTGTTCGCAGGCGGCCGCGCCGCCAGGTCCGCGCTGGAGCAGCGCATCGCCGCCGCGGATGCCGCGGGCGACCTGGCCGACGCCATCGCTGCGCGCCGCGCCTTGCTGGAACTCGCCCCGCGCGACGCGGCCACCTGGGTCGCACTGGCCGAACGCCTGCGCCGCGACGGGCAGCTGGCGCCCGCGGCGAGCGCGTACGAGCAGGCGCTGGACTGCGGGGCCCCGCCCGGGCCCGTGCTGCTGCAGCTCGGCGCCATCCGCCATGAACTGGAAGACTTCCCCGCCGCGCAGCAGGCCTTCTCGCGGCTGGTGGCGCTGGAGCCCGCCAACGCGGACGCGTGGTGCATGCTGGGCGTGGTCGGCAAGGACCAGGGCCGCTACGCCGAAGCCATGGCGCATTTCGACAAGGCGCTGCAACTGCAGCCCGCCTTCGCCGAAGCCTTCTTCAACCTGGGGCTCACGCAGTTCGAACTGGGGCAGCTCGCCGAGGCGAGCCGCAGCTTCCTGCGCTGCGTGGAACTGCGCCGCGGCGCGCCGTGGACGGGTGACCTCGCGCTGCCGCTGCAGAAGGACCCGCAGCCCGTGCTGGAGCCCATGGACATGGGCGTGAACGAAGTGAAGCTGCGGCACGACTGCGAGCAGTTCGAGTACCTGCTGCAAAACCGGCTGCTGCCTCCCGCGTACGAGCGCGTGCTGCAGGACTACCGCGCGCTGCTGGCCGAACTGCGCGGCCAGGTGGACGAGAACTCGCTCGCGGGCTTCGACGCGCAGCGGCACCCGCTCGTTGCGCGCACCTACAAGCGGCCCGTCTACATCTCGGCCGCCGGGGTGCCGCCGGCGGGGATCATCAATCTTGAGCTCGATTTCGAGGCGATCCAGGACCGCTACCTCGCCGCG
The DNA here is from genome assembly GCF_016654015.1 of Ramlibacter ginsenosidimutans. Lineage (GTDB taxonomy): Bacteria > Pseudomonadota > Gammaproteobacteria > Burkholderiales > Burkholderiaceae_C > Ramlibacter > Ramlibacter ginsenosidimutans. Next base: position 54,736 of record NZ_JAEPWM010000011.1, read on the forward strand.
CAGCCGAACGTGCTGGCGCTGGACAACCTGCTCACGGCCGATGCGCTCGCCGCGATGCGCCGCTTCTGCCGCGAGAGCACCATCTGGAATAACATCAAGCCCGGCTACCTCGGCGCCTATGCCTACGACGGCTTCTGCTCCGAACTGCTGCTGCGCCTGGCCTGGGACCTGCGTGCGCACCTGCCGCGTGTGATCCGCGACCATCCGCTGAAGATGATGTGGGGCTTCAAATGCGACGCCAGCCTGCCGGGGCTGGCCGTGCACGCCGATGAGGCGGCGGTGAACGTGAACTTCTGGATCACCGAGGACGAAGCCAACCTCGAGCCCGAAGGCGGCGGACTGCAGGTGTACGAGCACGTGGCGCCGCGCGACTGGGACTTCCGGCGCTTCAACCACGACCCGGCGGTGATCCAGCAGTACCTGGCCTCCGTCGGCAGCGCGCCCACCCGCTATCCCTACCGGGCCAACCGCGCCCTCATCTTCGACTCGGACCTGTTCCATGCGACGGACCGTCCCCGCTTCCGCGAGGGTTACCTCAACCGGCGCATCAACATCACGCTGCTGTACGGCAACCGCCTCATCTGAGGCCTCAGCGCTCCTGCAGGCCCTGAGCCAGGCCCTGGCGTCGCGGCGAGCGGCAGGTCCCTGGGGTCATCGCCCGCCTGCCGGCGGCCGTCCGCCCCGGCTTCCTACAATGGAGGTCTATTGAACGCCCCCTCCATGAGCACCTCGCCCGCCCGCGTCCAGCCGGGCTCCTTCCTGACCCTGCACTACCGGCTGGCCGGTCCGGCGGGGGACATCATCAATACCTTCGACGACAAGCCCGCGACGCTGACGCTGGGCACGGGTGAACTCTCGCCCGCCGTGGAGCAGCGCCTGCTGGGGCTGGAAGAGGGCACGCGCGCCGTCTTCGAGATCGCGCGGGGTGAGGCCTTCGGGGACCGCAACCCGGAGCTGGTGCAGTGGGTCGGGCGCAAGCTGCTCGCGCAGATGGGCGATCCGCTGGAGCGCTACCACGTGGGCGACGTCGTGCAGTTCCCCACGCCCGACGGCCAGGGCCAGTACGCGGGCGCCGTGCAGCAGCTGGGGGAGGACAAGGACGGCGACGGGCAGCCGGACGCCGTGCTGTTCGACTTCAACCACCCGCTCGCGGGCCAGCCGGTGACCTTCGAGGTCCAGTTGATCGGGGTGCTGTGATGCAGGAACCTTCGCGCCCGGGCGGCCCCGACAGCATCCTGCTCGCCGAGCCGCGCGGCTTCTGCGCCGGCGTCGACCGCGCCATCGACATCGTCGAGCGCGCACTGGAAAAATTCGGCGCGCCCATCTACGTGCGCCACGAGATCGTGCACAACACCTTCGTGGTGAACGACCTCAAGTCCAAGGGCGCGATCTTCATCGAAGACCTCGCGGAAGTGCCGCCCGGCTCGACGCTGGTGTTCTCCGCGCACGGCGTGAGCAAGGCGGTGCAGGAGGAGGCGGCGCAGCGCGGCTTCCACGTGTTCGACGCCACCTGCCCGCTGGTGAGCAAGGTGCACATCGAAGTGGCCAAGCTCGCGCGCGAAGGCTACGAGTTCATCATGATCGGCCACAAGGGCCATCCCGAAGTGGAAGGCACGATGGGCCAGGTGGACCACGGGATCCACCTCGTCGAGGATGTCGCCGATGTCGCGACCGTGCAGCCGGCGCAGAGCGAGCGCCTGGCGGTCGTCACGCAGACCACGCTTTCGGTGGACGACGCCGCCGAGATCATGGCGGCCGTGCGCGCGCGCTTCCCGAGCATCCGCCAGCCCAAGCAGCAGGACATCTGCTATGCGACGCAGAACCGGCAGGACGCGGTGAAGATGCTGGCGCGCGAAGTGGACGTGGTGATCGTGGTGGGCAGCCCCACCAGCTCCAACAGCAACCGGCTCGCCGAGCTCGCGCGCAAGCTGGGCGTCGAAAGCTACATGGTCGACACCGCGCAGGAGCTGCGCGCCGAATGGCTGGAAGGCAAGGCGCGCGTCGGCCTCACGGCGGGCGCATCGGCGCCCGAGCTGCTGGTGCAGGAGGTCATCGCGCGCGTGAAAGCGCTCGGTGCGGTGTCCGTGCGCAAAATGGACGGTATCGTGGAGACCGTGAAGTTCCCGCTGCCGAAGGGGCTGAAGCTTTGATGCGCAGCGACATCGAGGCGGCCGCGGAACGCTTCGCCACCGACGGCCGCGGCTTCGTGCGGCGCACGCCGCTGTGGAAGGTGGCGGGCAGCACGCTGGGCGTGGCGTGCGCCGAAGTCTGGCTCAAGCTGGAGCAGCTGCAGGTGGGCGGCAGCTTCAAGGCGCGCGGCATGTACAACCGCCTGCTCGCCAACCGGATTCCTGCCAGCGGCGTGATCGTCGCCTCCGGCGGCAACGCCGGCATCGCGACGGCGGCGGCTGCGCGCGCACTGGGCGTGAAATGCGAGGTGTTCGTGCCCACCGTGAGCAGCGCGGCGAAGCAGGCCAGGCTGCGCGAACTGGGTGCGGAGGTCGTCGTGACCGGCGCCGTGTACGCCGAGGCGCTGGAAGCGTGCCTGCAGAGGCAGCGCACGACCGGCGCGCTGCTCACGCATGCGTACGACCAGCCCGAGGTGGTCGCCGGCGCCGGGACGCTGGCGATGGAGATCGAGGCGCAGGGTGGCGAGCCGCCGGACAGCGTGCTCGTGAGCGTGGGCGGCGGTGGTCTCATCGCCGGCGTGGCCGCGTGGTGCGAGGACCGCAGCCGCGTGGTCGCGCTCGAGCCGGAACTGGCGCCCACGCTGTTCCGCGCGCGCGAGGCGGGCGCACCGGTCGATGTCGCGGTGAGCGGCATCGCGGCCGACTCGCTCGGCGCCAAGCGCATCGGCGCGATCCCTTGGGAGATCACGCAGCGGCATGTGCCGCAGGCGCTGCTGTTGTCCGACGCGGCCATCCGCGACGCGCAGCTCGCGTTGTGGAAGGACTTCAAGCTGGCCGTGGAACCCGCCGCGGCGCTGGGCCTGGCGGCACTGCGCACGGGCGCGTACGTGCCGCAGAGCGACGAGATCGTCGCGCTCGTGCTGTGCGGCGCGAACCTCGATCCGGCCACGCTGGCCTGATCACTTGCAATCCATCATCCGCTGGCGGCTGAATCGAAACCCGTAGGCTGGTGGTGAGCCGCAGGCGAACCCCAGCACTGCGCTCTCCAGGACTGGAGCGAGCATCGTGTCGCCCCGCATAAAATCTTCCACATGCTCGACGTCAACCTGCTTCGCAAAGACCTGAACTCGGTGATCGCGCGCCTGGAGGCCCGCAAGTCGCCGCAGCCCTACCTGGACGTCGCGGCATTCCAGCGCCTGGAGGCGGAACGCAAGACCATCCAGACCCGTACCGAGGAGCTGCAGGCCCGGCGCAACCAGCTCTCCAAGCAGATCGGCCAGCTCAAGTCCAAGGGCGAGTCGGCCGATGCAGTGATGGCGGAAGTCGCGCAGTGCAAGACGCAGCTCGATGAATCCGCCGCGCGGCTGGAGCAGATCCAGCCGGAGCTGGAAGCGCTGCTGCTGGGCATCCCCAACCTGCCGCACGAGAGCGTGCCGGTGGGCGCGGACGAACACGGCAACCAGCAGGTGCGGAAGTGGGGAACGCCGCGCGCGTTCGACTTCCCCGTCAAGGACCACGTGGATGTCGGCACGCCGCTCGGTCTGGACTTCGGGACCGGCGTGAAGCTCAGCGGCGCGCGCTTCACCGTGATGAAGGGCCAGGTCGCACGACTGCACCGCGCGCTCGCGCAGTTCATGGTGGACGTGCAGACGCAGGAGCATGGCTACACCGAGTGCTACACGCCCTACATCGTCAACGAGGCGACTCTGCGCGGCACGGGCCAGCTGCCGAAGTTCGAGGGGGACCTGTTCGCCGTGCGCAAGGGCGGGCAGGAAGGCCTGGCATCGGAGGATCAGCAGGCCCTGTATCTCATCCCGACCAGCGAAGTGACGCTGACCAACTTCGTGCGCGGCGAGATCGTGCCCGAGGCGCAGCTGCCCCTGAAGCTCACTGCGCACACGCCGTGTTTCCGCAGCGAGGCGGGCAGCGCCGGGCGCGACACGCGAGGCATGATCCGCCAGCACCAGTTCGACAAGGTCGAGATGGTGCAGATCGTGCATCCGGAGAAGAGCTACGAGGCGCTGGAGCAGATGACGGGCCATGCCGAGGCCATCCTGCAGAAGCTGGGGCTGCCGTACCGCGTGATGCTGCTGTGCACGGGCGACATGGGCGCGGGTGCGGCCAAGACCTACGACCTGGAGGTGTGGCTGCCGGCGCAGGACACGTACCGCGAGATCAGCTCGGTCTCCAACTGCGAGGCCTACCAGGCGCGGCGGCTGCAGGCGCGCTTCAAGAACGCGCAAGGCAAGAACGAGTTCGTCCACACGCTCAACGGCTCGGGCCTGGCCGTGGGCCGCACGCTGGTGGCGGTGCTCGAGAACTACCAGAACGCGGACGGCAGCGTGACGGTGCCCCAGGCCCTGCGGCCTTATCTCGGCGGTGCCGAGAAGCTCGCGCCCTGAGCTTGGGTTAAACTACCGGGCTTCGCACCACGCGAACCGAATCAGGAGCGGTGGCAGAGTGGTCGAATGCGCCGGACTCGAAATCCGGTATACGGTTTCACCGTATCGAGGGTTCGAATCCCTCCTGCTCCGCCACAAATACTAAGCGCCATGCGGGTTTCAGCCCTATGGCGCTTTTTTACTCCCTTTCCTACCCCCTTTTTGATTTGGACTGTGGTGGACGGCTTTGGATCGGGCGGTAAAACGAAAGTTAGAGTTCGGAGCGGGATACGGCGCGGTAGGAATTGTGAGGGGCTGGCTTTAATGTCTGGGGATGCCCCAAGAAAACACCACCGAAACACAGCCCCCGCAGCCTGAGAAAACGCGACGCGAGCGCAAGGTTCGAAGGCAACGACAGCAAGGCATGGTGCCCGTTGGTCGCGGCACCCGGCACCTCCTCCCCGAGTCACTGCGTCACATGCAGGAGCTGTTTGAGCTGCTCCCGCAACTGAAAGTGGATGCCAGCGGAGCCCCCGACGTGCGTGCCACCGATCAGGCCGTACTGGGCAGAATCGCGGAGCACGCACAAGCTTCGGCAGCCGCAATCAATTTGGGAATGTCGGCTGTCGGCTCGCTGATGGCGTACGCGGCGCCGCAGTGCGAAGACAGGGCGATCAGCTCAGATGCGGTGGAGGCGCTCGGATGGCTGCTCGCCGAACTCGGAGCAACGACTGCTCTCATGGTGCGACTCGCTGCGGTATGCGGGTCTTCAGAGGGTATGCGCGTCCCTCAACCCTGATGGCGAATTGCAAATGACTCTGCTCGCATCCGAGGTCCGACCACGTTACAGGCTTCTCTCCGCCGGCCCGAAGGCGTTGACAGATGCAGAACTCGTGGCAGTGCTGCTCCGGACGGGCTTGCCAGGAAGGTCCGTGCTCTCGCTGGCCAGAGATCTACTGGACTCGTTCGGCGGGATTGCCGGCTTGCTGTATGCCTCAGTGGACGAAGTCGCTGATGTAAGAGCTCTCGGGGGCGAAACGCGGAGGACGGAGCTGCTGGCAGTACTGGAACTCGCTCGACGCGCCGTCGGCGAACAGTTATCCGCAAGGGAGGTTTTCAGTTCGCCAGACGCTGTGAAGCAGTTTCTGCAACTGCACTTGGCGCGAGTACCGCACGAGGTGTTCGCGGTGATGTTCTTAGATGCACAGAACCGGCTGATCGAATTGGAGGTGATGTTCCGCGGCACGCTGACGCAAACATCCGTGTATCCGAGGGAGATTGTGAAGCGAGCGTTGCATCATGAGTCAGCAGCCGTAGTCCTCGCGCACAATCATCCGAGCGGAACCGTGCAACCGTCGAGAGCGGACGAGGCGCTCACCGCAACGCTTAAGCAAGCACTGTCGGTCATCGAGGTACGCGTCCTCGATCATGTGATTGTGGCACCAGGGACTGCTTGCTCAATGGCGGAGAGCGGACTGATCTGACCGCCAGCTGGGCCAAGCTGCTTAGCAGCGGGCACATCGACCCTACGGCTGGCCGGTGGTGGAATTCCGCAGTTGCGGCTTGGGCCGCTTGAGAATTGCGATCAGGTATTCCCCGTCGCTCTGGGATGTGAAAGGCTTCCCAACCCCCTTCGCCGGCTTCATTCGCGCCAGGGTAAAGCTGCTCGCGCCCCGCTACGCGTTGTACTCGTTTTCCCACCGCATGCACGGCCTCCCCTTGGGGCACGGTGCCGCGAAGTATGGCTGATTCTTAGGTACGATGCTGCAACTCAGCGGAAGCAAAATGGACTGGTTGCAGTTTTGGAGCAGCTTGGCGGGTTCGCTAGCTTGGCCGGTCGCGGCCGTTGCTATCGCATTGCTCTTTCGGAGCAAGATCGCTGCCCTTCTTGGCAAGCTGCGCAAGCTGGAAGGGCCGGCCGGAATAAAGGCCGACTTCTCCGAGGAAGTCATTGAGGCCGCAAAGGAGGCAAAGCTCGTAGCCGTTCGAGTTGAGGGCATGGGCAACGTAGCCAAGTTTGGTACTCCGGCTCTTTCCGAGCCCGCTCAAGTGGACCCGCCCATTGAGACTCACTATGACTCTCCGCGCTGGCGCATCATGGATGCATACCGCTCTGTGGAAGACGCGATGCAGAAGATCATCCACATTGGGAAACTTCCAAAGCACAAGGGTCCAGAGGGGCCGGGATTTTACGCATACACGCTTCGCATGGCAGGCGTTATTGACAACCCCACTCGAATGTTGATCGACAAGCTGCGAGACCTGAGGGACAAGGCGGTCGCAAGTGAAGAAGAACCAGACCGCAAGGACGCCGACACCTTCTACGTCGCTGCCCGTTCAGTGCTCCGCACTCTGCAAATGAAACTCCACGAGCTGCTGCTTGAGAAAGAAGGGCACTTCGCGCCGAGGTGAAAGGGTAGCCCGAATGTGGCCCACAGAGGTTGGGACAATTGGCGGGCAGAGAATCGGGCACGGCTGAACTCACCGTCGGCTAGGGGCACTAGCGGACGATCAGCTCTTTGTCGGGCATGGACGGGAGTGCCTTGCGATAGGCCGCGCCACACAGCTCCAAAGGAATTCGTGCAACAAAGGAAAGACGTTTAGAGACCCACTGCAATCGCGTCTGACTTGCCGAAGTTCGCCTAAAGATGGATACGTATTACACCTTCAGATCACATGATGTCGGCGGGTTTGAATAGCATTGGTCGATGCTGCATCTTGCACAGCAAACGATCAGAGACTGGCAGGCTGCTGATGAAATCGCCAGCAGTGCTGAGAGAAGGCTGAAAGATGCCTGGGCGGCCTTCGCTGCCAACCGTAGACCTCCACCCTCAAAGGAGCTGATGGACGAGGTTAGCAACGCCAGGTCGTTAGCGAACTCACTGCTCAACGAAGCGATGCGCCTGATGGCGGAAGCAGCGCTCTGACCGCTTCTACGTTGCTAGGCTGCTCCCTGCGACCCTACGGACCGTTTCAACGAGGAGTTCAAAGGCGCACGGCTTCTCCAAATACGCGCAAGCGCCGGCGTTAAGCATCGCGCGAGCAGTTTTTTCGGCGGGGCGACCGGAATGGATGATGACGCGCACCTCGGGCGCAAGTTTTCGGATCCTTCGTAGCGCTTCCCGCCCGTCCATGTTCGGCATGTCGAGATCCAATACCAAGACTTGGATCTCTCCCGTCACGGCAAGCGCAACAGCCTCGGAGCCATCGTTCACGGTAGCGACAACATGTAAGTCTTGTGCGCGACGCAGTACATATCCCACCGTCGTCCGAATGAATGCGTCGTCGTCAGCGATCGCAACTGTTGTCCGGTTCTCCATCTGTAGAGTCTAGGGGCCGCTCGAAGCACCACACTCCACACGCCACGTCAGCGCGTGATCAGCTTCGACAAGTTCGTGATCAATTAACATGAATGTGAGTCGGCGCCGGGAATTAAGTAAGTCAAAAGTGCACTGAGCGGACGCCCGGCGCCCTTCGTTGAGGAATGCCCACTGTTCTGGAGGACCGAGTTGCCAATGTCGGGTTGGCGCGGGCGGCACCACCAAAGGAGAAGCTGAGGCCAAGCTCTGGATGGCGGATTACGTGGGGGATGGGACCTGCTCATCGTCGACTTGATCTTGTCTAACGGCAGTGGGTATGGCGTGATCCAGCACGCCAAGCAACTGCGGCCGAACGCACGGTGGTGGTGTTCAGCGGCTTCGCCACCGACGGAGTGAAGCAACGTTGCTTGCAGTTTGGCGCAGATTCCGTTTTCGACAAAATGAGCCCAAAAGGACTATTGGATTTGCTCCAGACGTTCGCACGACAGCCGTAAGCGGTAGTTTTCGACACTCCTGAGCTCTAGACCGACGCACATTTGATTAGAATCCGGCGTGGTCAATCCGCAGCACGGCTTTTCAGAGGGAAATTTGGTCCGCTTAAAGGATGGTGGACCTTTGATGTCCGTAAAGTTCGCGATCGGGGTGTTGCTCCTGTGCGTCTGGACCGATCCAGGCGGCCGTGCTCGCCGAGGTACCTTCTCCCACCATCAACTGGAGCTAGTCACGGACGCCGAACTGCTGTGGGTCAGGGTCGCTGCGCGGCTAGCTTCACGTTGGCATGTCGTTGCGGCAAGCTGTTAAGTCCCGTGAGGCGCACGGCCGGTGAGCCGCGCAAGCTGCCAGATCAGCTCGTTCTTCACCGCCGCTGCTGCACTTTATGCGGTGCGGATTCGCATTTAGTCCCGAAACGGTTAGTGCGGAAGTCACCATCCACGGGTGGCACTAACTATAGGTCGCAGCATCGTCGACGCCTGACAGCAAAGGGTACCCCTAGTTGCATCTACCTGACGACAAGCCGAAACGCGCTCAGGCGTCGTTCTGATGCGCCCGTGACTTCGGCACAGGTCACACGGAAGTAAAGAGCAAATAACTCGCATGATCTTTGCGTGCGAGACTTGACCTTCCATCGGGCAGTCACCTTTTCCATCGGAACAGCTCTCAAGGAGTGCAACTGCTAGGTCCGTGAATGCTCCAAGTTGCCGGGTCCATTGAGGAATGCTTGATACAAGGCGTCGTGTACTGATTCTGTGCAAATGACCGCCAGCAAGTCACCGCAATAGCGTCCTCCAATTGAGTACTACTGTGTGGGGGTGCAGTGAAGTGCCGCCATTCGGCCTCCTCGATCGAGACAGCGAATTGCGCACGTCGGGCACCTTTGCACGAAGCCAAGACAGCATCGGAGCGGCTGGGGCAACCAAGGCAAGCGCGGCGCGAGGCCTGACGCCCGTAGGCGCGTCTTTCGGTGCCGCGCTGTCAACGTTCTGCGCAACTCGCGTCCAAGCTAGTTGCACATGACGGATTCTTCACGCGCGTAAATGCCTCATTAGCATGCGTTAACCCTCGGGCGCGCCGCCGCACCAAGATGTGTGCGCCGAATGAAATGACCGCTTCAGACTGGGTGCTGCCGCATAGGCTTGGCGCGTTGAACGGCTGTGGCAACTGAAACCTGCCGTTCGCGTTCCGCTCGGCCGGACGACCGCTGTACCCCGGGACCAGCCATACGCCGGCGGCACGACCCGCGTGCAACGACGTTAGGTGCCTCGGCGTCGAAGTAGATGACGCTCTGGAGATCTCCGAGCAAACGGAAATCTAAGTAGTTGAATGGGGCCGCACCAGCGTACCGGGTCGGCCGCTCTCAACGGCCCCTATCCGGCGCCGGAAGAACTGGTGGCGACGACGTCGGCCTGCTGGTCTCGACGAAGGCCGCCGTGCCAGGCGCCGTGTACCAGGACGGAGGTATCGGCCATGGGGACTCCTCATCTTGCGCGTCGGCCGCGCACCATGCGGAGCCGGCGCGTTCGAATTACTCCTCTTGCGCCCGCCCGCAAAGGCGGGTTCCCCTGCCCGGCCGCAGGCCGGCCGTCAGACCCCAGGCCGGATGTTCTGGTTCACACGGAAGAGGTTCTGCGGGTCGTACCGCCTCTTGACGGTCGTTAGGCGCGGGTAGTTGTCGCCGTAGGTGGCCTGCACGCGGCCGTCGGCTTCGTCGTCCATCATGAAGTTGACGTAGGCGCCTTCCTGGTTGAAGGGGTGCACCGCCTTCCAGTACGCGCGTCCCCAGGCCTTGAGCGCCTCGGCCTTGCCCGGGTCAGGATCGATGCCGGCAATCACCATGGACCAGGTCGCGTCGCGCGTGCTCCACGCCGTCGCGTCCTTCGCGACGCGCCGCACGGCACCGTCGATCGGGTACAGGTGCATCAGGCACAGGTCGCTCGGCGCCTTGGCGGCCTGCGCGATGTGCGTCTCGATGGCGGCGTCCGACAGGGTGCTCACGAAGTCGCCCTTCCAGTACCACTGCAGGCCCTTGGGGAAGAACGGGTCGAACATCGCATTGATCGCCGGGAACGGCACCTCGCTCATCCAGTTGAAGATGGGCGGCGGCAGGATTTGCAGCAGCCGGGCCATGGCGCCCTCGCCGTCGGCTGCGCTGCCGTTGTAGGCGCCGATGATGGCGCAGGCGCGGCGTCCCCAGTAGTCCTTCGGGAACGGGTCCATCGGCGGCACCGTCTTCAGCCCGACGAAGATGCCCAGGTCTTCCGGCGCGGTGGGCAGGAACTCGCGGTAAGCGCTCATCACTTCCTTCGCATGCGTGGCCTCCCAGAAGATCGGCCCCGCGTAGACCATGCGCACGGGGTGCGCCTTGAACAGGAAGCTGGTGACGACGCCGAAGTTGCCGCCGCCGCCGCGCACTGCCCAGAACAGGTCGGGATGCTCGCGCTCGCTGGCCGTCACGAAGCTGCCGTCGGCCAGCACCATGTCCACCTCGAGCAGGTTGTCGATCGTCAGACCGTTCTTGCGCGTGAGGTAGCCGGTGCCGCCGCCCAGCGTCAGGCCTGCGACGCCCGTGCTGGAGACGATGCCCAACGGCACGGCGAGTCCAAACGGATGGGTGGCGTGGTCCACGTCGCCTCCCGTGCAACCCGGCTCCACCCGCACCGTCGCGGCCGCGGGATCGACCCGCACGCTCTTCATCAGCGACAGATCGATCATGAGCCCGTCGTCGCAGCTTGAAAGGCCGGGGCCGTTGTGGCCGCCGCCGCGGATCGCGATCAGCAGGCCCTGGTCGCGGCCGTGGTTGACCGCGGTGATGACGTCCGCCGCATCCACGCAGCGGGCGATCACGCGCGGCTTCTTGTCGATCATGCCGTTGTAGAGGGCGCGCACGGCGTCGTAGTCGGCGTCGTCGGGCCCGAGGACGCTTCCGCGCAGGGCCTGCCGCAAGGTGGAGACGATCTGGTCTGACATGGTGTTCTCCTTCATCGATGGAGCCGCAAGACGAACCGGTGGGCGCGCCGCGACGCGTCAGGCGCAAGCCGCGTGGCGCGCTGGCGCCTGGCGTCGGCGAGCCTGGCCGGAAAGTGAATCTGCCGAAGCCATGTAATCACCCTGTGTCAGGGGGGGATGCGCGCGTATCGCGCGTGTATCAGCCCGCCGCCGCCGCGCGGCGCGGGCGCCTTGCCGCCGGACGCGAGCGCAGCGGCGTCGCGAAACTCAGTTCGTGCCCGTCGGGGTCGGCGATGTGGAAGTAGCGCTCGCCCCAGGTGGCGTCGAGCGGCGGTGCTTCCGGCCCCAGGCCGGCGGCCAGGGCTTGGTCGTAGAGCATGTCGACATCCCGGACATGGAAGACGATGCGGCCCCACCAGGACCAGTCGCGCTCCTCGCCTTCGGTGGTGACGTTCAGGCAACCGCTGCCGGCACTGAAGCTGCTGAAGGACGCGGCCTCGCCGCCATAGCGCAGGGGAAAGCCCAGCGCGGCGTAGAACCGCACCGAGCGGGCCATGTGGTGGGTCGCCAGCGTCACGGCGCTGATCGACGTGATCAGGGCCGGACGCCGGTCGCGATCGCTCGCGCCGCCCCCGGCGTCCGCAGCCGCATCCGCATCCGCCATGGAAGATCTCCCGCGTGCAAGGGGCACTCAGCCTAGGAGCCGGCGCCCGCGTTGTCCAACCTTGTTGCTTCTTGCAACCTTGCCGTCGTGCACTGCGCCCGAGCTGGCCACGACATGGTGAATCAGCTTGGTCTTCGCATCCACCGCGACGTGGGCCTTCATCCGGAAGTACCACTGATTGCCCTTCCTGGCTTGCTTCATCTCCGGATCACGCTCGCCCTTGGAGTTCTTGGTCGAACTCGGCGCAGCGATCAACGTGGCATCTACGATTGTCCCGGTGCTCAGCCGGAAGCCCTTGACCTGCAGGTGCACGCCGACTTGCTCGAAGATCTTGCGGCCCAGTTCATGGGGCTCCAGCAAGTGGCGGAACTTTCAGATCGTCGACTCGTCAGGCGCCGGCTCGTGCCCCGGATCGATGCCGACGAATTCCCGGATCGACAGCGATTAGTACAACGCTTCTTCGAGGGCCGGGTCGCTCAAGTTGAACCAGTGCTGCAGGAAGGGGATGCGCAGATGCGCTCCAGGCCCACCGGCGGGCGGCCGCGGCCGCCGCCTTTCGGATAGTACGGCTCGAGCAGGCGCACAACTCGCCCCAGGGCAGGACCTGGTCCATCGCGGCCAGGAACGCTGCCCTCTTGGTGGTCCTGCCGAACTGCTCGAAACCGCCGCGCGCCAGCGTCATCTGCTTGCACCCAACGCCTCCTGTGCTGAGTCAGCACCGCAGCACCTGCACCGGCGGTGGACTTGAATCAGAGACTCACTAGCTCTCCGGCCTTGTCGCGTTCCACGCGCGCTGAATGCGTGTTTAACTCGTCGAGCCACACGGCAGCCTTCGTGCCGCCTGACCGGCGAGTTACGGCTACGGCGCCGCGTAGCGTGGCCTTTACCTGTTCGATGTCGTCCGCGCGGGCCAGGAATGCGTCCAGTTCGGTGCTGGTGAGCACCTCGTCGCCGGTCGCGAAGCGGAAGTACGAATCGAAGTGGTCGGCGGAGCAGACGCGCCGTTCCATCGCCCATTGGCGGTGTTCCGGCCGGACGAGTCGGCGCTCGACGCGATGCGTGCGGCTTATGCGGCGGGCCTGCGCCTGCCGATCGGCTGGACGGGCGGCCTGGACGCCGCCGCCACCGGCTTCGAGCACGTGCGCGCCGGCCGGCCGGGACGCGCCGTGCTGCAGCTCGCTGCAGCCGATTCCGTGCACGCGGCGCGCGACGAAAGCGAGGCGGTGGCGAGCGCGTGATGGCAGCAAGCGGCTTCACGGAACACCGACCGAAGGGCGACGGATCGCTGACGACGCGCGAGGCTGCCAACCCTAACCTTCATGGGTCCGAGTTGGACGCATTGAAAGGAAGATTCCATGAACCGCTCTCTTGTCTTCGGTGCCCTCGTGGCCACCACTCTCTTCGGCCATGCCGCGTTCGCCGACACCGGGCTGGCCGGCGACATCAGCATCGATCCGCATCCCATCGTCTCCACGCGCAGCAGGGCCGACGTGCAGAAGGAACTGGCGGAGTACCAGCGCTCGGGCGTGAACCCCTGGTCGATCGCCTACAACCCGCTGCGCACCTTCCAGTCCACGCGCCCGCGCGCGGACGTGCAGCAGGAGTACACGAGCGCGCGCGAGGCAGTGCACGCGCTCGGCGGCGAGGACGGCGGCGCGACCTGGCGGGCGCAGCACCGCAGCACGCCGGTGGACCACGGCGTCGCCACGGCGGCGCGGTGACGCGTCCCTTCCGCGGGTGCGGCAGGCCGTCGCCTGTGCGCACCCGCACCTGACGCAGTACCATGCCGGCAAGGCAACGCATGTCGGGAGGACCGGACATGGCACGCTCTCCTGCTTCCGGCGCCGACCCTCTGCGCGTGCGCTTCGGCGACTTCGAGCTCGACGAAGCCAACGCGCGGCTGCTGCAAGGCGGCAAGCCCCTGACCCTCGCGCCGACGCCGTTCAACCTCCTGTGCGCCCTCGCGCGCCGCCCGGGTTCCCTGCTCACCAAGGACGCGTTGCTCGATGCGGTCTGGGGCCACCAGTTCGTCAGCGAATCCGTCCTGAAGACGGCGATCAGCGACTTGCGCACGGTTCTGAGCGACGACCCGCGCGCGCCACGCGTAATCGAGACCGTGCCCAGGCGCGGCTACCGCTTCATCGCACCGACGGCCGCAACCGCGCTGCAAGCGGCCGTCGTTCCTGAACCCTTCACGCCGACGCAGCGGCCTGCCGCTCCTTCCTTCGTCGGCCGCGCCGAAGCGCTCGGCCGCCTGGATCGCGCATGGGCCGCCGCCGCCGCCGGCAAGCGTTCGCTGGTGTGGGTCGCCGGCGAGCCGGGCATCGGCAAGACCACGCTCGTCGACCGCTTCGTGAGCGGCATCGCGGGCGCCGCCTGCGCGCGCGGGCATTGCGTCGAGCACTACGGCACCGGCGAGCCTTATCTCCCCGTGCTGGAGGCGCTCGCCGACCTGTCCCGCAACGATCCGCAGCTACCCGCGTTGCTGCGCATGGTGGCGCCGACGTGGCTGCTGCAACTGCCGTGGCTGAGCCCGCCGGAGGAGCGCGATGCGCTGCGGCGGGAGCTCTCCGGCGTCGGGCCGGAACGCATGCTGCGCGAGATGGGCGAGCTGCTCGATCGCTATGCGCAGGACCGGCCGCTGCTCTTGGTGACCGAGGACCTGCACTGGAGCGATCGTTCCACGCTGCAGCTGATCGACTACCTGGCGCGCCGGCGCAACCGCGCCCGCCTGCTGTGGGTGGCCACCTTCCGGCTGGCGGAAGTGGTGGCGAGCAACCATCCCGTCAACGCACTGCGCCACGAACTGCGCGTGCATCGCCTGTGCGAGGAGGTCGTGCTCGACCCCTTTTCCGAGCGCGAGGTCGCCGACTACGTCGCGCAGGCGTCCGGCGCCCTCGCGGGGGACGAGGCGTTCGTGCATGGTCTGCACGAACGCACGGACGGCGTGCCGCTGTTCGTGGCGGCACTCCTGGGCGACGTCCTCGCGCGGGGCGAGGAGGTCGGACCCGCGGCGCCGCACGAGCAGCTCGAGGGGGTCGGCGTGCCGGAAAATCTCGCGGCCATCATCGACCAGTACCTCGCGCGCCTGGACAAGGACGATCGCGACCTGCTCGCCGCGGCGGCGGTCTGCGGCATGGAGTTCCAGGCCGAAGCGGTCGCCGAGATGACGGGCCGCGAGCTGGCCTCGGCCGCGGAGCGCTGCGAGCGGCTCGCGCGCGCGCAGTTCTGGCTCACGCGATCGACGACCGATGTCTCGGCCGAGCGTCCCTACGCGTTCCGCCACGCGCTCTTCCGGCAGGTCCTCTACGAACGCACCGCACCCGCCGTGCGCGTGCAGCTGCATGCCCGGGCGGGTGCGGTGCTCGAGACGCAGCGCGCCGCGGGGCATGCAGTCGCCGCGGCCGAACTGGCGATGCACTTCGAGCGCGGCCGCGAGCCGGTCACCGCGCTGCGCTACTACGCGCAAGCCGCCGAAGCATCGCTGCAGCTCCTGAGTCCCGGGGAGTGCCTCGCGCTGGTCGATCGCGCGCTGCCCTTGCTCGAAAGCATGCGCGCGGGCGACGAGCGCAACGGCCTGGCGATCACCCTGTGGACGCTGCGCGGGCTGGCGTCGGTGCACGTGCACGGCTTCGGCAGCGACGCCAAGAAGGCCTACCAGCGCGCGTACGCGCTGCTCGGAGAGGCGCCGGATCACCGCCTGCGCGGCCTGCTGCTGGACGGCCTGGGCTTCGTCCTCGGCCAGCGGGCCGAATACGACGAGGCGCTCGCCCTGGCCGAACGCGCAGCCGCGTTGTGGTCGCTCACCGAGGATCCCGTGCTGCTGCTGACGGCCTGCTACGTGCAAGGCGACGTGCACATGCTCAAGGGGCGGCCGCGCATCGCGCGCCAGTGGATCGAGCGCGCCTTGCCGGCCCTGGCGGCCGCGGACGCGAAGGCGGACGCCGGCTTCGGCGCGCAGCCGCAGGTGATGCTGCTGGGGCTGCTTGCGCTCCAGTGCTTCCATCTCGGCCTCACGCGGCAAGCCCACGCGCACATCCAGGATGCGCGCGCGCGCGCGCAGCAGCTGTCGTCGCCCGCGGCGCTGGTGCTCGCGATCTGGATGGAAGCGATGCTGGAGATCCGCCTGGGCCGCCATGAACGCGTCGCGGCGCTCGCGCAGGAGATGGCGCAGCTCTCGGAGGAGGCCGCGTTCACGCAGGCACGCAATCCCGTCGAGTGGTATCGCGGCTGGGCGCAGGCGCGCCAGGGACAGGCGCGCGAGGGCTTCGCGCGCATCCGTGCGGCCTACGAGGCCAACACCGCGCTCGGCATGCTGTCCGGGGGCAGCGAGATCCTGGGCTACGCGGCCGAGGCCCTGCTGCTCGCCGGCGACTGCGCAGGCGCCGGCGAACAGCTCGCGCAGGCGCTGGCCATCGTCGAGGCGCGCGGCGAACGCGTGTACCTGCCGCAACTGTGCTTGCTGCAGGCCGCGATCGCGCGCCAGCGCGGCGATGCGGCCGCATCGGAAGAGGCCGTGTACCGCGCGCTCGCCGAAGCGCGCGAGCAGCAGGCGCCCTGGCACGAACTGCTGGCGCTGCTGGCCCTTTGCGAACACCATGCCGCAGCCGGCGAGCGGCAGGAACTCGCCACGCTGCTCGCGCAGCTTCCCGAAGCCGCCGACACGCCTCAGGCCCGCAAGGCCCGCGCGCTGCTCGCCGCGGCCTGACCCCTTCCCGACCGAAACGCGACGCCGCGCTGACGACAGGCGCGCCGGCGGCGATCACCATCGCTGCATGCCTGTGCACGCCCCACGATCCCGGAGAACCCTGCCATGACCCTCAAACCCGAATCGAAGTATCCGAACCGCCGCTCGTACGTGCTGAAGATGCGCAGCGATGCGACCCCGGGCGAGCTCGCGGGCCGGATCGAGAACCTGGTCACCGGACAGCAGCGCGAATTCGCGTCCGGCGGCGAGTTGCTCGCATCGATCGCCCGCGACCTCGAGTCCGCGCCCGATGGCGACGCAAAGACGACGCTTCCCTGACGACTTCGAGGCGCCGCGTCCCTACGCTGACTGCCTGTCTCTCCGCTCACCACACCCATGCCGCTCCTGAATCCTTCGCAACGCGCCCCGGCGGCGCTCGCCATCGCCGCGGCCCTGGCGCTCGCCGGCTGCGCGACACCCAACGCGCACCCTTCGGTGGACGTACCTGCGCAGTTCACCTCCGCTCCTGCCGCGGCCGAAGAAGCCGCCGTCGCCTGGTGGGACAGCTTCCACGATCCCGCGCTGTCCGACCTCGTGCGGCGTGCCGCGCGCGAGAACCGCGACATCCGCATGGCGGCGCAGCGGCTGCGTGCCGCGCGCGCCGGCGAGACGATCAGCCGCTCCGCGCTGTTCCCCAGCGTCGATCTCTCCGCGTCCGGCGTGCACCGCGACACCCGCCATCCCGATGCCGTGAAGCAGCTCGTGCCGGATGCGAAGACGGGCAATGCGGGTCTCGGTGTTTCGTGGGAGCTGGACCTCTCCGGCCGCCTGCGTGCGGGCGCCTCAGCCGCACGCGCAGATGCGCTGGCCGCCGAAGACGGCGTGCGAGGCGTGCGGCTGCTGGTGGTGAGCGACGTGGCGACGAACTACTTCACCCTCGTCGGTGCGCAGCGCCAGCTCGAGACCATGCGCGCCATCTCCGCGGCGCAGGACGAGACGCTGCGCCTCGTGAGCGCACGCCAGCGCGCCGGACTCGCCACCCCCTTCGACGTGGAACGCGCCCAGACCGAGGCGGGCACGGCGCGCGCGGCGATCCCGCCGCTGGAATCGGCGGCCGCGATCGCGCGCCACCGCATCGCCGTGCTGATCGGCGACCAGGCGAGCCGCGCCGGCGCCATCGTGCCGTGGACCGGGGAAGCCGCGGTGCCGCCCACGCACGCCGGACAGCCCGCGACGCTGCTGCAACGCCGACCCGACCTGCTCGCGCTCAATGCGCAACTGGATGCCGCCAACGCACGCCGGCAGCAGGCGGCGGCCGAATGGTTCCCGCGCCTGTTCCTGGGCGCGATGTTCGGGCGCGAGGGCCTGGAGCTCAATGGCGTGGACCTCGGCGCCGCGCGCTTCACCAACGTCACGGGCCTGCTCGCGATGCCGATCTTCAACGCGGGCCGCACGCGCGCGCTCAACGACGCCGCCCAGAGCGCACAGGACGAAGCAGCGCTGCGCTACGAGGACGGCATCGTGCGCGCGCTGGAGGACGTGGAGAACGCGCTGGTGGTGCTGCACGACGAGCGCGAGCGCGAAGCCTCCATGCGCCAGGCCGCGAGCTCCGCGGATTCCGCGCTGCAGCGCGCCGAATCGCTGTACCACCGCGGCCAGATCGACCTGCTGCCGCTGCTCGATGCGCAGCGCACGCGCCTGAACGTGCGGCTCGCGGCCAACGACAGCCACACGCAACTGCTGCTGGACAGCGTGCGCCTGTACAAGGCGCTGGGCGGTGGGTGGGAGGCCTTCGAGCCTGCACCGCCCGCCGCCGCTGCTTCCGCCCCTTCGTCCCAATCCTGATTGCCCGAGAGCACGAGGAGCTCCCTTGAAAACCATCCATTCCCTGTCGCTGCTGGCGGCGGCTGTCCTGCTGGCCGCCTGCGCACCGAAGACGCCGACGCCCGAAGCGCTGCGGCCCGTCCGCACCGTTGAACTGCATTACGACGCCGCCGGCGAAACGCACCGCTATGTCGGCACGGTGCGCGCCCGCCACGAAGTCGACGAGGCCTTCCGCGTTGCCGGCCGGGTGGCGCAGCGGCGCGTCGAAGTCGGCCAGCTCGTGCACCAGGGCGACGTGATCGGCGTCATCGAAGACGCCGACTACCGCCTCGCGCTCGACGCCGCGCAGCAGCAGGCCATCGCCGCCGCCTCGCAGGCGCGCCAGGCCGAAGCGGACCGCAATCGCCTCAATGCGCTGAAGGCGGACGGCTCGGTGAGCGACTCCGACGACGAGCGCGCCCGCACCGCGGCGCAGACCTCGGCCGCCAACGCGCAGGCGCAAGCGCGCCAGCTGGAGCTCGCCCGCAACCGCCTGGGCTACACCGTGCTGCGCGCGTCGCGCACGGGCGTGGTGACCTCGGTTCGCTTCGAAGCCGGCCAGGTGGTCGCCGAAGGCCAGCCGGTGGTGACCATCGCGGCCGAAGGCGAGCCCGAGATCGTGGTTGACGTGCCGGAAGACCAGCTCGCGGACTTCCGCAAGGCGGAGTACCAGGCGACGCTGGCGAGCGCGCCCGACCAGGCGTTCGCCGTCACGCTGCGCGAACTGGCGCCGCAAGCCGCGGCGCAGACGCGCACCTTCCAGGCGCGGCTGAAGCCGGTGTCGCCGCGCAACCTGCCGCTGGGTGCGACGGCGTCGGTGATCGTGCAGCAGGAGTCCGGTCGCAGCGACGTCGCGGCGATCCCGGCCTCGGCCATCACGCAGGACCACGGCAAGCCGGCCGTGTGGGTGGCGCGTCCCGGCACAGGCGGCGCCTCCGCGAGCGTGCAACTGGCCAGCGTGACGGTGCAGTCGTACCGCAGCGACCAGGTGCTCGTGTCCGGCCTGCCGGCTGGCACGCTGGTGGTGACCGCCGGCGTGCAGAAGATGGCGCCGGGCCTGCACGTGGCGCTCGAATCCGCTGCGGCTGCGACGGAACCGAAGGTGGCCGCGCGATGAAGGACTTCAACCTCACCGAATGGGCGCTGAACCACCGCGCGGTGGTGCTGTTCCTCATCATCGTCATCTCGATCGCCGGCGTCTTCAGCTTCTCGAAGCTCGGGCAGCTGGAAGATCCGAAGTTCTCCGTGCCGTCCATGACGGCCACCGTGATCTGGCCGGGCGCGAGCGCGCAGCAGATCCAGGACGAGGTCCTCAACCGCATGGAGAAGAAGTTCGAGCAGCTCGATCACTTCGAGAAGGTGGTGAGCTTCTCGCGCCAGGGCTACGGCGGCATGACCATCACCGTCAAGGGCGGCACGTCGCACAAGGACCAGCAGGAAGCCTGGTACCAGGCACGCAAGAAGTTCTCCGACCTGAAGCTCGAACTGCCCGATGGCGTGATCGGCCCGATCTTCAACGACGAATACGGCGACGTGTATTCGCTGCTCTATGCGGTCAAGGGCGACGGCTTCGACCAGGCGAAGCTCGGCGACATCTCCGAGGACATCAAGCGCCGCCTGCTCAAGGCGCCGTACGTGAAGAAAGTGGACGTCCTCGGCAAGCAGGACGAGAAGGTGTACGTCGAGTTCTCCCACCAGCGGCTCGCGGCCCTGGGCATCACCCCGCTCGCGATCGCGGAGAGCCTGAAGAGCCAGAACGCGATGATGCCGGCCGGCTCCATCGACACCAAGGACGACCGCGTCTTCGTGCGCGTGAGCGGCCAGTTCGCCAGCCTGGACGACATCCGCAACGTGCCCATCGCCGCCGGCGGCCGCACGATCAAGCTGGGCGACATCGCCATCGTCAAGCGCGGCTACCAGGACCCGCCGGTCTACACGATCCGCCACAACGGCCAGGACGTGCTGATGCTGGGCATCGTGATGACCGACGACGGCAATGTCGTGGAACTGGGCAAGGCGATCGACGCGACGATCGCGAAGGTGCAGTCGGAGCTGCCCTACGGCGTCGAGCTCGAGCGGGTCGCGGACCAGCCGACCACCGTGAAGGACTCGGTGTGGGAGTTCGAGCGCTCGCTGATGGAGGCGCTGGCGATCGTGCTGGCGGTGAGCCTGGTCAGCCTCGGCCTGCGCACCGGCCTGATCGTGGCGATCTCCGTGCCACTCGTGCTGGGCGTGGTGGCGATGGTGATGCTCGGCATGGGCTGGAACCTCGAACGGATCTCGCTCGGCTCGCTGATCATCGCGCTGGGCCTGCTGGTGGACGACGCGATCATCGCCATCGAGATGATGGTGGTGAAGATGGAAGGCGGCTGGGACCGCGTGAAGGCCGCCGCGTTCTCGTATGCGGCGACCGCGATGCCGCGCCTGTCCGGCGCGCTGATCACCGTGGCCGGCTTCATGCCCATCGGCTTCGCGCATTCGACCACGGCCGAATACGCGGGCGGCATCTTCTGGATCGTCGGCATCGCCGTCGTGTTCTCGTGGGTGTGCTCGGGCATCATCACGCCCTACCTGGCGGTGAAGATGCTACCGAAGGACTTCGGCCAGCACCACCACGGCAGCGATCCGTACGGCACGCCGTTCTACCGCAAGCTGCGCGGCTGGATCGACTTCGCGCTGGAGAAGCGCTGGGCGATCATCGGCGTAACGGCCGGCGCCCTCGTGCTCGCGCTGGCGGGGCTGAAGCTCGTGCCGCAGCAGTTCTTCCCGAACAGCGAGCGCCCCGAGCTGATCCTCGACCTGCGCATGAAGGAAGGTTCGTCCTTCCAGGCCACCAGCGAACAGGTCAAGCGCGTGGAAGCGCTCCTGAAGAAGGACGAGGACGTGCGCTTCTTCACGGCCTACACCGGTGCCGGTGCGCCGCGCTTCTACCTGGCGCTGTCGCCCGAACTGCCCAACCCCGGCTACGCGCAGTTCATCGTGATGACCAAGGACATGGAGGCCCGCGAGCGCGTGCGTGCCCGGTTCATGGCGCTGACCCCGCAGCAGTTCCCGCAAGCGTGGCTGCGCGTCACGCGCCTGGAGATGGGCCCGGCCGTCGGCTATCCCGTGCAGTTCCGCGTCGTCGGCCCCGACACGCAGAAGGTGCGCGACATCGCGCGGCAGGTGGAGAAGGTGATGGACGCCAGCCCCAAGCTGCGCGACGTCCAGCTGGACTGGAACGATCCCGTGCGGACGCTCAAGATCGACCTCGACCAGGACAAGGCGCGGGCCCTGGGCCTCACGCCCGCCGACGTGAACATCGTGACGCAGACCGTGATGAACGGGGCCACGCTGTCGCAGCTGCGCGAGCACGAGAACCTCGTTGACATCGTCGCGCGCGCCGTGCCGAAGGAGCGCCTGGACATCGACACCATCAAGGACATCAACGTCTACACGCGCAGCGGCGCGCCCGTGCCGCTCGGCCAGGTGGCGAAGATCCGCTACGAGCTGGAAGAGCCGGTGCTGTGGCGCCGCAACCGCGACATGGCGATCACCGTCCGCGGTGACGTCGTGGATGGCGAGCAGCCCGTGTCGGTGACCAAGGAGATCGACCCGCAGCTCCAGGCGATCCGCGCATCGCTGCCCGCCGGCTATCGCGTGGACGTCGGCGGCGCCGTGGAGGAAAGCGAGACGGCGAATGCCGCGCTGGCCGCGGTGGCGCCGGTCATGGTGCTCACCATCCTCACGATCCTGATGCTGCAGCTGCAAAGCCTCTCGACGATGGCCATGGTGTTCCTCACCGCGCCCTTAGGCCTGATCGGCGTGGTCGGCGCGCTGCTGGTGTTCCATGCGCCGCTGGGCTTCGTCGCGATCCTCGGCATCATCGCGTTGGGCGGCATGATCATGCGCAACTCGGTCATCCTGATCGACCAGGTGCGCACCGAACGCGAAGAGGGTCGCGATCCGTGGAACGCGATCGTCGATGCGGCGCTGCACCGCACGCGCCCTGTGGTGCTCACCGCCGCTGCGACCGTGCTGGCCATGATCCCGCTCACGCGCAGCGTGTTCTGGGGTCCAATGGCGATCGCGATCATGGGCGGCCTGACCATCGCCACGGTGCTCACGATCTTCTTCGTGCCGGCGCTGTATGCGGCGTGGTTCAAGGTGCGGCGCGACGCGCCGCACGAGCTTCCCTCGGCCACGCTGCAACCTGCGGCGGCCCATTGAGAGGGCAGGGACGTGGTTAGCCGATTCGTTCGCACCCTGGCTGCGGCCGTCGCGCTGTCGCTGCTGGCTGGTTGCGCGTCGACCCACCCGTGGTTGAACGCGCCGATCGCCGGCGGCGCCGCAGCGCACGAGGCGCCGACGCTGGCGCCCGCCCCGCGACCGATGGTGGCCGCCGTCACGCTCTCCGGCGGCGGCGCGCGCGCAGCGGCCTTCGGCCTTGGCGTGCTGGAGGAACTCAAGGCCACCGCCTTCGAGGTCGAGGGCCGCCCGACGACGCTGCTGGATGAAGTCGGCCTGATCAGCGGCGTCTCCGGCGGCAGCTTGCTCGCGAGCTATTACGCGGCCTTCGGCGACGAGACCTTCGAGCGCTTCGAGCGCGACTTCCTGCTGGTGAATTTCCAGACGGGATTGATCCGCCAGGCGACGGAGCCGGCCACGCTCTATCGCCTGAGCTCGCCCTGGTATGGCCGCAGCAACGTGCTGGAGCAGCACCTCGAGCCGGTGTTCCGCGGCGAGACCTTCGGCAGCCTGCGGCGCCGGCGGCCGTGGCCGCACCTGCTCGTCACCGCGACCGACCTCACGACGGGGGTGCCCTTCGAGTTCACGCCGGAGCAGTTCGCGCTGATCTGCTCCGACCTCGACTCGGTCCCGCTCTCGTTCGCGGTGGCCGCGTCATCGTCGGTGCCGCTGCTGCTCAGTCCGATGACGCTGCGCAACTACGCGGGCACCTGCGAGCCGCCGCAGCGCCAGCAACACGCGATGCCGCACCGCAATCTCTCGGCGCGCCTGCTGCGCATGATCGCCGACAGCTACCGCACCTCGCAGCAGCGGCCGTACATCCACCTGGTGGATGGTGGCCTTGCGGACAACCTCGGCGTGCGCGCGCTGGTGGACCACACCATCGCCAGCGGTTCGCTGCAGGAAAGCTTCCAGCAGTTGCCGCCGGGTTCGGTGCACAGAATCGTGCTGGTCGTGGTGGATTCGGAGCGCGCCTTCGCCGACCGCATCGACGAAAGCGACCGCGTGCCGGGCACGCGCGAGGTGCTCGATGCTATGGTCTTCGGCGCGGGCTCGCGCTGGACCACCGAGACGACGGAGGTCGTGAAGGACGCGGCACGGCGCGCCGCCGACGAAGTGCGGGCCGCACGAGGCCGCGACGGTAGCCCGTTCGCTGTTGACGCCGACGTGTTCGTGATCAACATCCGCCTGCGCGACCTGCAGGATCCGCGGCTGCGCGAGACGCTGCTGCACGCGCCGACAGCCTTCGAGATCCTGCCAGAGCATTCGAAGCAGTTGCAGGCCGCGGGACGGGCGCTGCTGCGCGCCAACCCCGAGTTCCAGCGCTTGCGCCGCAGCCTGGGGCTCGATGGCGGGATGACCACCGCCGACGCCGACGACGCGCGCGAGCCGCAGCCATGATCCTACCCACTGCGTTCTCGCTGTATTGGCGCGGCGATTTCCTCGCCGTCAACGGATGGATCGGCCTTAACCTGCTCGGGGCGCTCCTGCTCGGGATGGTGGTGGGCTACGAGCGCTCGTACAACGGGCGGGCAGCCGGGATGCGCACGTACGGCCTCGTGTGCATGGCTGCCACCGCGCTGACGATCTTCGTCGGCTATTCGGCGGCATGGTTCGGTGGTCGGCTCGCCCACATCGATGCCGATCCCACGAAGGTGGTGCAGGGCGTGGTCACCGGCATCGGCTTTCTGTGCGCCGGCGTGATCGTCAAGGACGGCCTGAGCATCAGCGGACTCACGACGGCGGCGTCGATCTGGGCGGCAGCGGCCATCGGCGTGCTGCTCGGTGTGGAGCTGTACGGCGCGGCACTGCTGCTTGCGTTGTTGTGCATGTTGTCAATGACGCTCGTGCGCGAGATCGAACGCTGGTTGCCCGGGCGTGCGGCATTCGACGTCTCGCTGGCGTTCCGGCCGGAGGCCGCGCCGCAGTTCGAGGAGTTCGTCGGTGTGGCGCTCGCACATGGGTACCGCGTGGCCCGCGACAGCTTTAGCATCACCTTCGCCGATTCGCAGCCGCTGTGGCGCTTCAGCGTGGTGGCGCTCGATCGCTCCCGCTCCACCTCGCCCGCCCTATTGGCGCTGGACCTGGCACGCTCGCAGGAGGTCGTCCGCTTCAGCATCGTGCCGGTGCGTAACTGAACCTGTGGGACTGGCGCCTGATCCGGTACGTCGTCGAGCCTGGTTCCGAGTCCTACCGGAGCAGGGCGAGAGAGCGAAAAGGGATGGCTGCTTTGGGTCGGCACTGCCAGTTCGACGGCAAGGGTGCAGTCGTTCAGGCACGTCGCCCGCCACGCCGGAACATCGGTGTCGGCTGAACCTCGCATAGCTGCCGCTCGGGCCATCGTGGGCCGTCTCGTTGAAGGTCAGCTTGATGCCGGTTACCGTGAGCACGCCGGCCGACAGCGACTGGCTCCTTACGCTGCATAGCGGTCGCTCGTTCGGACGCCTCAAGCGGTGGCAAAGGGCTGTCGCATGTTGGCCCTACGGAAGTCAGCTCTCGCCCAGAAGCAGCCTTATCGGGGCACGACTCAGGTACGAGGCGCCGTCCGCGTGCTGCAGTAAAAAGCTAGCCCAGGGGTTGGGCGGGCGATGGCGCTGCTGAATATTCCGCAGCATCGGACGCAGGCCGGGCTCGCACAAGCGCATCTTCACTCGCGTAAATGCCTAGTTAGCGCGCGTTACCCAGGAGCTTCGGAGCTCGCATTCTCGGCGCGGACGACGCGCGTAACGCGATGTGAGTGAGTCGCGCACTACGGCTTCAGCGCGGTGCGGGGACGCTCATCACAGACTCGTGATACTTGAGCGGGCCGTGAAGCCAACTGAGTATCTTCGTCGCGGCGGAACGGACTTCGGGATTTACGTCCAGTAGGATCTGCTCGCCGGCCAAGTACGCGTGATACGCAGCTCGAAGCGGCCACTGACGGTCTGCTGCTCCGGTTTCGTCCATCAATCTGAGCAGAATATCTCCCCAGTTTTGCCTTGCCGCTTCCCGCAACAGCAGCAGCATGAAACCGCGATAGGTTTCGAATATCTGTTCGTCTGATCTGTCAAAGACGGATGCGACGAGGGACATGGCCGCCGCCCGTTCCCCACGTCCCATTGCTTGCAGTACTCGAATCAGCGCCTGGCCGTACGGCGGGTGTTGACTCAGGATTGCCTCTTCGGGTCCAAACTCAAGCGCTGATTGCGCGCAGAAGAAAGGAAGCACTAACATGTTGCTTTGCGCCACGAAGTCATTTGGATCGATGTCGAGCAACCGCTTATATAGACGCACCGCTCGGTCGAACTGCTCGACGATGTAGCCGAGGAAGAAGGCGCTTGAGTGCAGGTTCTGAGTATCAGTCTTCGGCGCTAGCGTACCTGCCAGCCGATATTGCTCCTCAGCTTCCGCAAATTTCCCTTCACCGGTGAGGAGATCGCCAAGCGCCATATGTGCCAAGTGGAACCTGGAGTTCAGCTGCAGGCAGGTCGCATATTCGTTCTTGGCCTCGTCGGTGCGTCCGATCTTTGCGAGCGCGTCTGCGAGGAAATAGTGAGACGGAAGATCTCTCGGCTTGCAGTCAACAGCCCTTGTAAGCGCATCGACAGCGCCCAACGGATCACCAAGGTCAACAAGCCTTGTGTTCCCTAAGTTGAACAAAGCTGCGTAGTTCGTTGGATCCTTCGAGAGCGCGGCCACGAATGCGGCCTCAGCTTCTTTCGATCGCTTCAGGTGTTGGCGCAGCAGATTGCCATACCGAATCCACTCGAAAACTGTTTGCGGTCGCGGCACGTCACTAGGATCAACAATTTCGTCAAGCGTTCGACCCAAGGAAACTGCGTATTTCTCGAACTCGTCACGTGCGTGGCTCTTTAGCACGGATCGCCATCCCTCATCGTCGATCGCGTCGCTTAGCGCCAGCAAGTACTGGCCTCCGTCGGCACCGAGCTCCGTGCCGCTACTGACAACCTCCTTAGCTTGTTCTACAAGTTGCTCGTTTGTGTAGAAGCTCCGAAGAAAGAACGTCAGCCATCGCAGCTTGCTGCGCTGGCGGCGGGGTCCGTGACGCATCAAGTACCAAATGTTGAAGAACCGCTCGGATATTTGGTACGCTGCCTTCGTGGTGGACGATATTGAAACCTTCTCGATCACTCCTTCTTTTTGAAGTCGATCAAGTTGCGAAGACACCGCTGTGACTTCCAACATTGTGGTCGCAGCAACCTGTGACGCTAACACTGGATTCCAGGCGAGTGCGACGGCGTCGAGGACGACTCTCGCCTGACCAGGCAGATCCTCGACTCGTGCCTTGTATAGCACCGTTACTTGATCCAAGAGTCGTTCTAGGTCAGTGAATACGTCCCCGCCGGAGTCAAGCTCCAGCAGTATGTACATGAGAGTCAGCGTCCGTGGATTTCCGCCGGTGAGGTCGTGCAGGGTGCGAATGCGTGCCGGATCTTTGTCCAGTAGCTGGAGCACCTTCTCGCCTTCGCGACCGCGGGCGAGCGCGAGTCGACGTAAGCAAGCTATCAACTCCTCCTTACTCAGGCGATCTAATTGCCAAACCTCGAAACGCCCGAAGAAGGACCCTGCTGGATCAGTGATTTCCTCGACCGCGGCTGCAGCACCACCCACGATCACTATTCCTCCCGGCTTGGTGACGTGCTCCCTTAGCGCGTGGATGTCCTTTTTCAGGCCGGCGAAGAGAAGGTCAATGTTGTCCAGCAGCAATAGGGGCCGTCGGTTCTCTCGTTCGATCCACTTGTTGAATAGCTCCAGGCTCGCGCCAGACGCGCCGTTGAGAGCTTCAACTTCACGATCGAGTTGCTCGGCCTTTCGTCCTTGCCCCGTTCGTTCGAAGTAGTCGCCCAGCGCGTCAAGGCAGTTCACCCAGAACACGTACAGGCTATGCACGTTGTACTGCTCCTCACGAAAGCTCAGCGGGATGAGAACGGAGGAGAGCCGTGGATCAGATGTCGCCGCTACGGCTAAACGACGCAGCATGCTTGTCTTGCCCATTCCGCGCTGACCAAGAACGAGGTGGTTCTTGGCGGTTCCGCGTGGCGGGGTTGAGGCCAATTCATCAATGAGCCGGCCGGCCATTTCCCGTCTGGCGACGAACCCGCCAAGAAAATCTTCATCGCTCAGAGATGTCGGGTTGTAGACGGAAAGACTTAAGACGTCGCGCATCAGTGTTCCTTTGGCAGCTGGAGTGTATCAGTGTTGTTGTGATACAACTACAAAGCACAACGACAGTGTTTTAAAACGGATCTGTTGTGCTAGAGTTTCGACTGTCGGGCTGGATTTGGTTCGACGCACATGAAAGGAAACTCTATGGCTACCCACGTCGAATTGACCACCCCCCACCGTTCTCCCCGCATGCTCAGCGTGCACAACCTGGATGAGTTGTCGGCTGTCGCCGCTCAAGATCTGGGCGGGTCTAATTTCACCCTTCTGCTTGTCGGCACCGAGGAGGAGCTCACAAGCCTGGATGGGCGTACAGCTATCCAGGTTGTGGCGCACCCCTGCCGAAAAGCCGTCCTCACCGTTGCCGCGGACTCCGAGAAGAGCGACACGTTCCCTGTATCTCAGACGGTGCGGAAGGTTCTGGACTGGGCGGTGGGAAAGAAAGGCTTCAACCTCGATGACAACCAGGCAGCGAAAGCCAATTTAGTCCTCGCGAGCAAGCCGGACGAGCCGTTGCCCAAGAGCGCGCTGATCGGCCAGTATGTGGACGCTCAGACTTGCTCCGCGGCGTTCCAGCTGTCGCTGAAGGACTTCAGCAATGGCTGATGACCGCAGCCCTGCCGAACGAACGCTCAGCGCGCAACTTGAATCGCCCGCATTCCTGATAGGAGTGGAGCAGGGGCGCTGGTTCGTGCAGAAGTTTGAGTTTCCCCACCTATACGTACGGATCCACGCAGTGCAAGGTGGCAGTTCGTTCGGCCACGAGTTCCACCTGTTATGCGATGGGTACCCGCTGCCTGGCCCTTTCGTTGAGCGGTGGGACTTCGTCCAAGGCCGCCGTCCTGCAGCCCCGTCCGGCCACTGCTTTTCGCCTGCGTTCATCGACGCTCTAAAAGACTGGGAGCAGTACCCGGGGCAGCACGGCGGAATCTATCGCGGCTGGCAGCGGGTCGCGGCAGACCATGGTGGCAGGCCGTGGACAGAAGTCCGGCCGGACTGGGCATGGAACGCCCAGCGGAACATCACTTTCATCATGGAGCACCTCTTCGATGTGGTTGATGAACAAGCTTCGTACCTGGCTCGAAAAACCGAGTCCTAAGCTGACCTGCAGCGAACGCGTTTGGCGGAAAGGTGTAGCCGAACTCGAGAGACGTACGCTGGGTGCTCGTCGAGAATCAGGGGCCTTTCTCATCGGACAGCGCGCGGGTGAATGCGCCTCCATTGAGGAATTCGTGTTCTATGACGACCTGGACCCTCTGGCACTTGCTACTGGGATTGTGACTTTCCACGGAGTCAACTTCCCTAAGCTGTGGGAGATCTGCAAGAGCAAGGGACTCGTCGTCGTGGCGGATGTGCATGTGCACCCGCGCTCGTACGGCCAGAGCCCGTCCGACAAGAGCGAGCCTGCGATACCGCGCGCCGGTCACATCGCGCTGATCCTGCCTGACTTCGCCCGGAAGAAGACCTCGCCTGGCGGCATCGGGCAATACGAGTACCTCGGAAACGGGTGCTGGGCTGACCGCACTAGAGCCGGAGTGCATTTCTTCCGATTGGAGTAGCCATGGACATACTGCCGCAATCGCGGATCTTGAAAACCTTCACCGATCGGGGCGCAGACACATT
This sequence comes from Ramlibacter ginsenosidimutans, assembly GCF_016654015.1. GTDB lineage: Bacteria > Pseudomonadota > Gammaproteobacteria > Burkholderiales > Burkholderiaceae_C > Ramlibacter > Ramlibacter ginsenosidimutans. Next base: position 84,237 of record NZ_JAEPWM010000011.1, read on the forward strand.
CGAGGGCGCGCAGAATCGGCTGGGCAATGTGCGCCTTCTCATTCTCGTGGGTCCAGATACCCTGCGGACGGCAGCAGGTCAGGCTTGCCTTCTAGGTGCCGTAACAGCCGCGGTCCGAACGTACACGCGTGTGGCGGTCAGCTTGGAGCAGGATGCCCTGTTGCTGCGGCCGGCCGGCAGCGACTGCAGCATCGCAGGTGCAATCCGAAGCGCAGGAGCGACCATCGCTAAGAAGGGCGACCACGATTGCACCCATGGCATCTCCGTAGGTGTTGCGCCGCCTGACGACGGACAGTTCTGGGTCAGCTGCTATTGGAATCGGTGGACTGCTGGACTGCGTGCACCGTGGGACCACGAGCCCCCAGGTGAATCGTGGAACCCGCTCGCGGGTGCGTTCGCCGGCGCTCTAGCGGTTCGCCAGACGTTCGAGCATGTGCTGGGCGGTTTTCGTACAGCGGGTCGCTCGTTCTCCGTTGACATGTGGAACATCCACTCGGGTCAGGCCGGCGGCGCTGGGCCGGAGATTGTCTATTTGCCGAAGAACCTGCTTCTGGTCGGCCTGGGCCACTTGGGACAGGGCTTTCTCTGGAACCTTATGCAGCTGCCCGGCACCGGCGATACGTTGGCCCTGCAGGACTACCAACGCGCGGGCATGGAAAATTTGGGCACAGGGGTCCTGACTCGCGGCTCGGATCTGGGCCGCCGGAAGACGCGCGTGGCACTGCAGCTACCTGAGCTGCTCGGATGGCAGGTGGCCATGTTAGATATGCCGTTCGACGAGGGCATGCACCACCTCCGGGAAACGGTGTCTGTCGTCGTGTCTGGCCTCGACTCCGTTCTGCCACGCCAGTGGATCCGTGAGGCCGGGTATCAGTACATGCTGGATATCGGAGTTGGGCACGGAGCAGTAGACTTTGAGATTGGCCAACTTCGTGTCCTCCCGGCTGGCGCTGTTAGCAGTTGGACGGAAGCTGACAAACCGAAGAACGTTGAGGCGCTTAGAGATTCAAAAGCATATGCCGACCAAAAGGCGAAGGACCAATGCGGCGCATACGAGCTCGCGCAGGCCAGCGTCGCGGTCCCATTTGTCGGCCTGGTAATGGGCGCACTCGCCGTCACTCAGCTCCTGCGTCTAGGCGCCATGGAACCTACGCCAGCTTTGCTGCAGATCGAACTCGGTGAGCCGGAAATGGCGACCGCTGGTGAGCTGATTTCTGGGCCCAAAGTGAATATCGGAACGCGGGAGATCAACTTGCGGTTGCGGGCAGCAGACATTCGCTGAGGAACAGGCGCGATACAGAATGATCGGTGATGCTTCCGTTAGCTTAGAGTCTCGGCCCGGAGATCCTTGTTGAATGGGCTTGCCTGCGCCAGAGAAGATCATGTAGTGAAGCGTCTGGATGCGAGCGCACTCACATTCCAGATGTTCTCCATAAGTGTTCTCGGTGCCCAGGCGTGCTTTTAGCTCATGATGGCCGTCCGCGCCGACGCTGCCGTGGCCGCAATTCAGTCGAGGCGCATGAAAAGGTCGCGGCTCGTTCGCCGCGGACTTGGCTTCACATCGCGCAAGAACGCCTCCGCTGCCTCAGGCATAAGCGACGCCAAGGACGCGCCGGGCGCGGTCGACATAACCGCGCGAGGCGAGCATCTGGAACGGTGACTCTTACCCGCTCCTGAAAGAGCGCGGTCGAAGAATGTCGACAACGAACCTGAGTTAGACGAGGCGCGGCGGAAGCTGCGCGCGCGCAACGCTCCAAGTCCGAACGGATGCGGCCTCACCCATGCGCACGCGTTCCACGCGAGCAGCTCAGCGCCAGAAATCCGCGAGCTGCGCAGCGAGCGCTATCCCCTGGTTGTAACCTTCTTGTGCTGCGGCCGGCCGCTTGCTCAGGTTTGTCATGTTCATGCCGAATCCGACTGCGCCGTTATCACCGCTGTCTGGAAAGATTGCTTCCACTCTGCTCCCACCCGCGCGCAGAATTTCCATCTGTGACGACAGGTGCGTTCCCCATTCGAGCGCGTGCCGTGACCTTCCGCCCAGTGGCGAAAGGACGAGGACCCGCGAGTATGCCGCCGCAAGGTCCGCGTTCTCGTTGGCGCGATAACCGCCGTCGATGTAGCGCTTGCCTGCAAGCTCATATGGAGGAAGCCCGAACCCGTTTGCACAGCTGGCCGCGACGGCGTCCACGAGCTCCACGCCACTGTGACGATCGAACACCACCGGCTCGCCGGTATCAGCGTCGACTGCCACGATGGATAGCGCTCGGTCTGGCCAATGGTGAATCGGCAGCCGAGCCGACACGGTGGCGCGCCACTGCGCCTGCGCCGCCCCACCGGACTCGGCGTGCATCTCAGAGGCAGCGGCGCCCAAGCGGACGCGCATGTCCTGCAGGCTCTCCGAAGCGCGGATGATGCGGCCTGATAGTTCCATGGCATCCACAGACGCACTGGCTCGAGAAAGACCGCCAAGCGCACCAGCGTCAGGACGTGGCCGCGCCGACTCCGCAAGGATGTTAGCCAGCAGATCGATGGGCTTCAGTTCGCTGCGTAGCTGCACCGCCGCTGTCGCGCCAGCGCTAGTGCCGATTATCAGATTCGCCTTTGTCACGTCCAAGTGCGCATCGAACAATCCGGCAACGACACCAAGCGCCCAGGCGTTGCCCGTCGCTCCCCCGCCGCCTATAACCAAGGCCCGCCCTCGCATGCCATGCACGTTTTGGGCTTGGCTCACTTCGGCCGATCCGTGTGAATCTCTCATTCCGATGGTTTCCTTCGCATTGCTTCTTATCGGGACTCCCTGAGTCTGATCCGCGGCGCACGCTCCCGGATCACCCCAACTCTGGCGGAAGGGATTCAGGCGTAGCTGACACACGAATCACCACCCTTCATTTGCGCTTATTGGCAGCCACGGCGTCTCGAACGAGCTTCTTGAAGGCCGACTCGTTGATGGCGTCACACTCGTGGAAGTCGATCGCGCGACGCGCGTTGCCGTCCAAACTGGAATTGAAAAGCGATGCGGGGTCCTTCAGGGAGGCTCCGGCATGACCTCGGGCGCGATCACCGGGGTCATCGACCGGCTCGAAGCAGGCGGCTACGTGCGGCGGGAAAGCGACGCGTCAGATCGCCGCAAAACGGTGCTCGTGCCGCGGATGGACCGCGTTGAGCAACTCGCGCAGCTGTACGCGCCCATCCAGGAGGCCATGACCAAGCTCTGGTCCACCTACAGCCTGGACCAGTTGCGGCTCCTCGCGGATTTCGTTCGAAAGAGTAGCGATGCCACAGCAGATGCCATGCAGGCTATTCGCGCCATCGGCCGCCTGCCCGACCCGAGCAAGCTCGGTGGCGATGGAAAAGACCCACAGAAGTGAAGATTAGGGGCGCCAGTTGCTTCCGAATCCCTGCCTGGCGCGCCGCGAGAAGGACAAAGTCCAGCACGGCGGTAGCTCCCAGCTGTTTTCGCAGCGTAGGGGTCCGCGATAGAAGCCCGGCTGAAGGCAGGCAACGAGCGCCCCGAGGAGCACGTCGGTTCTTCATTCCAGTGCGAGCTTCGCGATGTCCTAAGTCGGATTTGCGGCAGCGGCGCCACACCTCGAACAGGAGGCTATTGGGTCGATCACAGCCAATCTACACTAAACGCCTATTAAAGACGGGCGGAGGATGGAGATGCTGAAGGTTGTTTGTGCCTTGGTGCTATCGTTTGGCACTGTGAGCTGGGCACGCGCCGCGCTACCGTTGGAGCAACTTTTCTACAAAGGGCAGGCGGTTCCGTTCTATGGGACGGCGCGGAGCGAGCGGCAGCAGGAACTCCTCGACATCGCTAAGAAGACCCAGTTCGCTGAGCGCATGGCGCGTCTGGTGAACAGTGCGGTCCACCTGAAGACAAATCTGGGTGTTGGATTCGCCTCGTGCGGCCAGCCTAACGCCTTCTACGACAGGCAGAGAGGCGCAGTTGTCTTCTGCACCGAGATGCTGAATTTGATGGTGAACCTAGCACGATCTGACACAGATCTGGCGACGGCCGACCGCACGTCGTTTTCGCGGGTCATCGACGGCGCTGTATGGGGCATCTTCTTTCATGAGCTCGGGCACGCGATCATCGGGGTGAACGGGGTCCCGATCACCGGGCGCGAGGAGGACGTGGCTGACCAGTTCGCGATCTACTTCGCCGCTCACTTTGTTGAGCCCCAAGGAACGCCTGTGGTGCAGCCGACGATTTGGCTTTTCACGCAGATGTCAAAGCGGGTCGACATCGCATCAGCGGATCAGGACACGATCAAGCGCCTGATGTCGAATGAGCACAGCCTCGACCAGCAGCGTATTTACAACCTGGCGTGCTGGGCGCTCGGCGCGAACTCAAGCCGTGGATACGTGAGCGCACAGTATGTGAGCCTTCCCCAAGAGAGGGCGGGTCGCTGCTCGAATGAGTTTGCGACCCTCGACTTCGGCGTACGCAAGCAGTTTCAAAAGTTTTTGAAGGTTCGGCCGCAGTAGCTGCTGGCCCATGCACGGTACGCGCGAAGGCGTTGTGAACCGCCGGCGCGCCGGCACGTGATCGGCCGCCGAGTGCGAGTGAGGATAAGGCGCTTTGAGAGTCGGGCTGTGCGCAACTGCCACCGAGTGCTCCACGCTCACAAGCCCTGCCCACAGTACAACGGCGTCGAGTCCTGAGTGACAGTCGGAAATGTGTGAGGGGGACACTTGAAGGTAGTAAGACAGCCGTGGGCGAAGGTTCGACCAGCTGGCCGAACAGCCGGGTCCGAGACGACACGGGCGACTGGCGACTGGATCCGAAATCTCACGGTATTGGTGGCGCTTGGCTCTACAGCCTGCGCCCTAGTGGGCTTTGGCGTAACTTGGGGGTACACCTCGGTGTACGGCCTGGCACCAGGAGTCTGGTACGACAACGGCTTTGAGCTAATTGGCCTGGCGGGAGACGCACTGTTAGGCCTTCTTTCCGCGTTCACTGACGGTGGAACATGGCGATCGGTCCCAAGAGCCGCACTTTTATATGGCCTTGTAGGTGCCGCGGTAGTGTTCATCTGGTGGTCCCTCCTCAAGCCGATCGAGAGCAGACAGAAGGACCCCAATCTCAGTGATAGGCGCGCCCCGGGGGTGTGGCTTCGGGCGCTGCAGTGGTTGGGTCAACGCAGGGTCGGCTGGCCTGGGCATCTGCTGCGAGGGCTGGTCGCCGCCTTGGTTGGAGGCACGGTCACCGCAGTGAGCACGATTGTCGGCACCTTCATGATGTTCCTCGCACTTGTCATGATCTCCTTGCTGCCCTACATCGGGTACGTCGGTGGCGCTGCATACGCGAACGCAACGGTCATGGCCCCGCAAGCATGCGTGAGCAGCCCGGGTAAGCGCCTGCGTGCCCGCAGCATGGGCGCGCCCGGTGCAAACTGCGTGGAGATCGTTGACCCGGTCTCTAAGCAGAAGTACGTCGGCAGACTCGTCGCCGCGACCGGGACAAAGATCGTTCTGTACCTACCCAGCGTTGATCAGGTGGTCGCCATTCCGCGCAAGACCGAAGTGATACTAACGACGGAAAGTGCTCCTTCGCCTGCAGCCGGCGCACGAAAGTAGCGGGAATGCAGCTGGCAGCTCAGTGATCGCGGGCACGACGCTGCCCTGAGAGAGCACGCCCAAGGACCGACGTCGGAACCCACGCCACCGTGTGACAGTGAAGTCCGCCTAGGTTGCCCCGCTTCACGCGCCAACGTCCGTAACCCCCACGCCGCTAGGCCTGTCGTTCACGTGTACGTCTGTCGACCAGCGCTTTCCCACTGACGCCCGACAGGGTCAATAGATCCCGAAGGACCGAGCTGAGAAGGGCCTCTTCCCACGCTGTCTCCGGCGCCCACCAACTCGGTCGTACTGATAGAGACTCCTTCAATCTATCCTGGAACGGGTGGCCGTCGAACGAACGCATCGTGGCTTTCAGGCCAATGTCTCTGCACATGCTCCAGAACGCTCGCGCGGTGAGCGGGGGAACGGAGGACATGCTCGAACGCTCCAGAAAGGCGAATCGGAGGAGCCGGTTCTCGAGCGCACAAAGTTCGCTTGGAAGGAGATCAAGCTTCCGCAGCCGCACTTCCACACGCACAACCGGCTGCGACTTACGACTGGCTAGCTGCTGAAGGCGGTTGTCGGACAGCCGGTCGTCTTGTTCGCGCGAGGAACTGAACTTGCTGACGTGCCGATAGAGCGACTCGACGTCCTTCGCATACACGGCCGCCGCGCTGCTGCTCGAGACGCTTCCGAACATAAGCGTCTCGATCGTCCCTCGAGTTCGTGACATGCGCTTACCGAACACGGTGAGCTGCTGCGCATGGGAGTAGATGACGTGCAGGTCGTCAAGCCGCGCCCCCACAAGGTCCACAGCGACATCTAGCCGACGGATCCGGCATGCGCGCAATAGTTCAGGGTATGCCTCACCGAACGCATCGCGGAAGAAGTTGTGGATGAGGGCGATATCGGATGCCGTCATTCGCGCCGGGTTGCATTCGACGCGCACGCCGTAGCGTTGCCGCTTCCTGTCTCGCACGCCGTAGGTGACGAGCACCTTGCTCCCACTTGGGATGAGAAGGTGAACCCCATAGCGGAATCTCCCCGGGGCGCCGAAGAACGGCATGCAGCTGCCGCCTCCGAGTGCACTGCGTACGTACTCGTGGAAGCCGGGGAGCCAGCCGAGCTCTGCGCCTAGCACCTTCGCCGTGGGCAGCGAGTACGCGAGCTTGTCCAAGAATCCAGCTGATTGCTGGATCGGTGAAGCTGATAGCGCTGTGGACATGTGATCTTGATCTCTGTGTTGGTCGAAGTGAGCTGGGCTGGCATGGCTCAGCCTTGGGGACGTTTTCAGTTACGCGCTTATTAGTCGCCTGCAGGGATGCCACGTGAGACCCGCCTGCCGGCTAATTGCCTGTAGCTCACGTTGCGTCGCATGGTGTTGCGGGCCGCGGGGTCGGCCGCCTGATCCACGCAACACGTGCAACACGCGCAACACGCGCAACACGTGCAACACGTGCAACACGCGCCACGCGAGCGCGCATCCACATCGGATGCCGTCGCGATCGCTGCCACGCGACCTACGGCGCCTTAGATCGCCTCCGCTCCAGGTAGGTCGAGGGCGTCGCGGTACCGCTCCAACCATCCCTCCGCGAGATCCAGCTCACGTGTGGGTGGCATCTGGTCAAGCCGTCGCTTGACCGTGCTGCGGTTCACGCCAACCAACTTGGCGATTGCCTCCAGCTGCCATCCTTCGCAACGCAGCATCCACATGACGCGCCCCGAGAGGTCTTTTGCCACGAAAGGGTCCGCCTTGTAGACATAGCGATCTTGCGCCACCCGCACCGAGCACATCACCGTTCCGTGGTTCAGTCCGTCAAGGTGCAGCGCTCCGTGCCATCGAATATGGAAGCTGTGACGAGCGCCCGCCTCCGGCTCGCACGCTTCGACGTCGATGACCTCGTCCGCGAGTCGTTCAAGCTGCAGTCTCGAGGGCGCTGAAACGCGCTTGGTGAACACCACGATGTGACTTGCCGCGGAGACGGCGAGTTGCTTGAACCGGGTGAGCCCTTCGATGACGTGGTTCGGAAGCGGATCCGATACGGGCTGCTCAAAGCAGACCAACGCCTTCGTCGATCCCGTCAACTCTCCCAGCACCGCGCCGATTCCCTCGTCACGGCACGGATCAAAGCCTTGTCGTCCGATATGGCGGCGCTCAAGCCCTCGAGGCTCCTTTCGCCCTGCCGCGCAAAGCTCGGCCAACAGCCGGATCTGCTCAAAGGACCGCGGCGTGCCGGCATGCAAGGACACCACTCGACGGGGCTCAGGAAAGGGGATGCCCAGCTTATCGCTTCCTTCTGCCGCGTGCCGCTCAATGAGGTACCTGGCGTGGAACTCGTGCTCCTCGCTGTCCATCGTCACCAGCGTCATGCCGGGCCTCAGCGGCACTTGGCGCAGAGCGAGGGCGGTGCGGCTCACTTTACTCATTGCCGCCCTCCACCTTGTTACGGTCAGCGACGCAGGCGTCAATGAAGCCTTGCACCTCGCTCTCGACCCAGCGCACCGTGCGCGGACCGACGCGAACCGGACGCGGGAAGCGCCCCTCGGCCATGATCAGGTAGAGCCCAGAGTTGGAGATGCCGGTGCGACGCAGCACCTCCTCCTTCTTCAGCAGCGCATCGGGAGCTTGTTTAGCCATGTTTGGACCACGTTGTGTGTCATTGAACATGGCCGGATTTCACCCGGGGCGCTCACGCTGCGGACGATCTTGCCAACTCACCCCAGTTGGCAAGATGCGGTCAAGGCGCCTGCTTTGTGGCAGTGGACAGCGGCTTCAGCTGCAGATCAGCCCGCTGGCGGAAGGCTTCGAGGGCAATGGCGAACTGCTTTCGTATGGTCCCCGGGCGTGGCACAGCCGTGGGGTCGTAGGCACGCTCGGCAAGCCACGTCCTGAGTTTCGACTCGATCGCGTTGAGGCTGAATCGCGATGATGTGTGCCACTCGCCGTTCATTGCCTCTTCGTGCACCCAGTGCAGGAGCGCGCCTGCGTACACGAGAACTTGTTGGTCGCCGCGGCTCTTGATTTTGGCCAGTTCTTTGTCGGCATCGAACGCCTCGTCCGGAGAATCAGCACCCGGTGAAGGGGGCTCGCGGTCGGAGTAGGTGCTCCGGAGCTCCGCGAGCAGATCCTTCACGGGTCTGGACCCTGCGGGAATGGGCGGCGACAAGGCTTTGAACGCATCAGGGATCGTTTGCTTAAGTACTGCGGCGAATGGCGACATGTCGCTGTTGGCAAGCGCAACGAAGGCAGCGAGGGGCACCATCACCTTCTGGAACTCGACGCGGTCCACGGTCGGCTCGCCCAAAAGAGGTTCCAGCAGCGGATTCTTGCCTGCCATCGCGTGGTACGCCTCAGCGAGCAGTCGGTTGTACTGCTTGGCGACGAGTGAGCGGGTCGGCCACTTGGTTGCCCCTGCTTTGCGTGCGGCGCCCGGCTGAAGGCCCATGAGCAGCAGACAGCAGTCGGAGATGCGCGCTGCAGGCCGGTGTTGGTATTGGGTCCAGTTCGGCGCCGGGATCTCGGGCGATGGCTCTTGCGGCGACGGAGCTTGGGGCAACTCCTGGTCCGCTTCCTGTTTTTGTGTTTTCCGCATGCGAGGGCTAGCTTAGGAAAACGCCATATTATGCGAAGCCAAACCGGCCCACCAGGACAGAAGGAGGGGGCGGATGCTGAGGACACACACACAAAATGGCTTCGCGAATCCTGCCGCCGCTCCCCGCTGCGCCGACGCATGCGGACATCGTCCGCCATTTCGTGCGGTACAAGAAGAAAAAGCTACTCGAGGAATTGGAATGGTTTGCAGGGCAGCAGACGTTTAGAGCGGCGCTCTCAGAGGCGGCGTATGCACGGGGAAGGGACGGGAAGCGATTGAGTCACCAGCGCCGACTCCTCAAACACGTGATTCCCGAGTCCCACGCAATCTGGAGTGCGCATGCTCCTGCGCTGCAGCGATGCTCAGAGTTTGACGACCTGATCGCGCTGATCGAGCAACTACTCGGAAACGTTGAGCGCGCGGGAGATCTGTATTTTTATGACACGGCGCTTAGGTTGGGGATCTTGCCAAACCGAGTGTTCCTGCAGACAGGCGCATGGGACGGCGCGAGGCGCGTAGTGCCCGGGATCAGAGGTCGCTCCGTTCCGCTGTCGGCTTTCCCGGAGCCCTATCACGCCCTTGCGCCGTACGAGATGGAAAATGCGCTCTGCGTGTACAAGAGTGCAATTCCAGTTCCTGTGTAGTGGACGTTGGCAGTCGCGACAGGTCGATCTCTCCCCTGTCCGCCGACACACGTGGCCTCGGCGGTGACAGTAGTGCATCCGAGACAGGCGGACCCCGTCGGCTTGCTCAGTCAGCGACTTCTGATTCACACTCGTATAACGAAAAAAGTGGAGGAGTTCAGTGGCGAAAGCGAAACCGGTGCCAAAGGGCACAGGCGGGAAGCGACAAAGTTCTTCAAAACAAGTCACTGCGAAGGCTCTCGCGCCGAAGCCGGCAAAGACGGCTGCCGCAAGACGGGCTTCGAAAGTTCAGCCCGCGGGAACCCTGAGAAGCAAGCGTAGTGCGGCGGCAGACGCGGCAGAGAAGTCGAAGGTTACCTACCATGCGCAGCAACTTCTGGCGGCACTGAGAGCGCTAGGCATTGGCGTGGACCTGGCCGCTGAAAAGCCGCGATCCACGAAAACGAAGACAGACGGAAAGAAGACCTCCGCAAAAAGGCCGCCTGCGAAGAAGGCGGCCACGAAGAGCGCAAGGGCCGCCAAGAAGGCGTCCCGCGCGGGCCGCATAGACGGACTAGGTGGCGGCCGCCCGCCAGGTAGATCCAAGTAGAGGACTCGCGGTGATTGTTCGGAGGTCGTCGGCACGTCGCTCCAGGGTGCCGGACAGCGCGACCGGTGAAACTGGGCGGCGCTTCAAGAGCGCGACTGAGGCGACAAAGGAGCTCCACGAGGCGTACAACGCGTGGACCGCCGGAGTCTCGAAACTCGCTGTTCAGGCCGCATTCGGCTGCATAGCGGCGAATTGGGCCGTTCACGGCCACGCCGGGATTATCGCGAACTGGGCCGCTACATTGTCGGTAATTGGAGCGGTCGCATACCTGGCATCTGTGCTCCTGGTCGCGTGGGCCCTGATTCGCGAGTACGAGGTCCGATATAAGTACGCGGACGAGGATAAAGAGCGGTGGAAGCGTGAATTTGAGAGCGAGCACGATACGGCGTGGCCGTACACGGATGCGATCGAAAGGGTGGGTCGCTGGTACAGCAGGCTCGGGATCTATCTTCCACTTGCTTCCGGAGCCCTATTTGTACTGAGTCTTTTTGTGCCAGCAGCGCGTTCTGCATCGCCGTCCGGTTCCCTCGGGACGGTGCTGCCGTCGCCGTCCTCTCCTGTTGTACTTGGCCCTCACGATCCTGCGGTTGGGGCAGAACCAACATTCTTCATCATGGGCCTTGGTGCTGCGTTCGTGGCGATTGGCCTCGTAGCACTGTACAAGTTTGAACCGCGGCGCACCGCCATCTTCGCGACCATGCTCGGTGGCTCATTGCTCGTATGGGGAGGGGTGACGCAGCGTCTGCAGCTTCAGGCGACGTTTAACTTGAAGCCAGACGCACTGCTTAAGATCGTGAATGAACAAGTGCAGAGTGTCTCGTCACCTGGCCCTGAGCGAATTGCGTTTTTCGATCAATTTCTTTTGGGAGAGTCGCGTCGCTTGCAGCTCGCGTCAAGTGAAGTCATTGATGTCGCACAGTCCGTGGAAGTCGACAACGCAGTGTCAAGTTGGCTGAAGCGCCGGTCAGAGGGGCACGATGGCATGCTGCTTGTGATCGGTGCGACCGACCGCGTTCGACTAGGCAAGGCGCTCACACAGCAATACGAGGCGAACGTGGGGCTGGCTCGCGCGAGGGCGGAGGTAGTAAAGGGCGCAATCCTTCAGAGATGCCGGGCACGCGAGCGGCGATGTGACCTTACAGAAGAGCAGGTCATAGTTCTTGTATCCGGCCCAAGGGAGACAGCAGCGCTGAGCGCGTCGGAGGTGTCTGCGAACGGCTACCCTCGCGATCGCCGCGTCGACGTTTGGGCCTTTTGGACAAAAAGGGCAGCCACCGCGATCGCCCGCTAACGATCGTCCGTCGCTTTGAACCGTTTACCTGGCTGGTGATGGCATGTAGGCTAGGGAAGGGAGGACCTGCAAGGGTAGACAGTGTCGTCTTCCATACGGGCGAAACGATGCCTCGAACCGCCACACGGATGGCGAGAGAAGGTGCGATCGCCTTTTGGCCACCCTAACCGCCGCGCTCCAAGCAAGTGGCGTGTTCTGATGCTTACAGACACGTTTTCGCCAGATCTAAATCGACGTGCGCAGGCGTACTAGGCCGTCACGCCTGCGAATGAGTACCGCGCTGCTGTTCGGGCGTATCGTGCGAGCAATGCTGATGCGACGGACTCTGACCAGGCACGATCGGTGCGTTCGTCCTCGTAGATCGAAAGACAGGCTCGTAGTGCCATGCGCGATCGATGCCTATAGCTGAGATCGGGGAAGGGCGACTGCGATTCGCTTGTTTCCAAATGGGTGACCCATGAAGACATCAAGTCGGGGGCGCCGGTCGCAACTGCAAGTTGAACCAAGAGGGCTACGTAGCCGCCGGCGAGCAGTTCTTGCCGATCGACGTCGTCGAGGCTGGCGCGAATGAGGCGATACGTGTTCATGAACCGAAGGGCGCGGCGTGGCGAAGTGGCCGCATGCGGCGCCAGTCTTCCCATGAAGTCGACCTCGGGCACCGTCAGGCGGAGGAGGACAGGCTCAGGCGCTTCACTGTCGCGAGCTGGGATGGCAGGTGGCGCGGTGGGCGCCTCATCATCTCGACTCTCGAATTCCTGCCGCAAGAGGGCGCCCAGACGGGCTCGTACGAACTCCGAGCTGGATGCTGCGTCCATGGGGCGTACCCAGTAAGGTATTTGGAAGATCTTCTCGAGGTAATCATCAGGCGTGATGCCGTCGCGCGCGCCATCTTCACTAACCAAAGCATCGTAGTGGCGCGCGAGTGATCGTCGCACCCACCGGACGTCAACAGCCACGAGAACAACGAATATCGGGAACGTGAGAAGCAAATTCACTGCTTGCAGCACGTCTACGACCTTCTCCGGAGGGCAGCGGTCGAGGTCATCGATGTAGAGGATTACGCGATCAAAACCGACGCTGCTTGTCTCCGCCTCCTGTACTGATTGCTGCAGCTTCTCGAGCTGAGCAATCTCATCTGAGGATAGCAATCGCCGATGCTGCTCCAGAGAATCACGTAGCTCTTTGAGAAACCGTTCGCGACCGAGTCTCAGTGCTTCCCCGCCAGTCGTGTCTGGACCCGTGACGGCTCCTGAAAGCTCCTCAATGTCCTTCCGGATATTTGCGATAAGCCCAAGATGCTTGGCGTAATGCCCATCGCTCGCACGGGAGCGGATGAACTTTATGAGTCGATCGGCCCCCGTGGACGCCGTGAATTCCGCGTGCGCGGTCCTCAGTCGGTCCGATGCAGCGGCAAGGTCTGCCTGTGCCGTCTCCACAGCCACGTTGAGCGCGGCGAGTCTCTGAGCCTCCCTCTTCGCATCAGCAGAGGCCGCTGCGGTGTGCTGCTCAATGGCGCGATCGAGCTCAAATGTCGCGACTTGAAGGCGCTTCAGGGCACGCCGGGCGAAGTGTCCAACGGCACCGATCCAGCCGATCACGCCAGTCATCACGGCCAACAGTTGACCGACACCGGTCTTAAATACCGAGAGCAGAGGAGCCCACTCAGTTAGGACCGACAGCGAGGCCACTGCAAGTGCGGGCGCGACGAGCACCAGAACTACAAACAGCACCGCGCTCGACTTCGACTTGAAACGGGAGGTGAGCGAGGTGATGGTCAATTGGAGCTGACCTGCCGTCGTTCCAAGCGCGCGTGAAACATTGACCAGATGGGCTGCGTCCGCCGCGATGTCCGTGACGCCGGCCTCCTTAGCGGCGCGCTCGAAGGCACGGCGTCGTTCAGCCAGCTCAGGTCTTCGCGCTGCTCTCCTGCAAGCACCGCGCGTAGAACCTGCAAATGAGTTTTAGACGAAGCCGCGGCTGCAGCTTTAGCGCTTTCGAGCTCTGATTGAGCGGCTGCGAGCCGCTCGGCTGCGGACTGCTGCTGCTGCCTTTGTCGTACCAGGGCGTTTAGCGATTGAAGGGTAAGCGTGCGCGCGGTAGAAAGCGCGTCCATGACCCCTTCCGCTGCGCTCGTACTGTTTCGCCTCTGCAGCCATGCGTTGAGCTCCGAGAACAGGTGGTCGATCAGGCTTGCCCAGAGATTCGTCTCCGCGTAGTGCCACGCGTTGAACCGAACTTGCACAATGTGCTCGAGATACTGCGCGGAGTCACGTCGATCTCGCCCTGGAGATGTGAGCTGATCGGCATGCTCGTGTACGAGTCGCATGAAGTACGACTTTCCACTGCCCCAGTCTCCGAACACGCCGACGGCGATGGGCGGCTTGAACGAGCGAGAGACCGCGAGGCGTGCAAGTGCGTGCGCCTCTTGGGTTACGCCAAGCTTGTCGTCTAAGTCAGAGGTCCACGGATCGTCATTGTGCGCAACTGCAATATTGATCTGTCCGTCGGCAGCGTGGTCGTAGTCCTCTTCGGAGTCTCCTTGCGTCGGAAATGGATACGCCTGTGCAGGGTCCAGTCCAGGCGGCCCCTCGGTGCGACTTGTCAATGGTGGTGCTGGGGGACCGAGCTCCTCGGCTTCAGTTCGGGCGATGCTGTCGGTATATAGGCGCTCCGCGTAGTCATCGTCAAAAGCGGTCGGTTGGTCCGCGGCATGCTTGCCAATCTTTTTCGCCGTGGACATAGGGCCAACGCCTCCTAAGTCGACCCGGATTCGGCGGCTTTGCGAGGGAGGCTGTTGTTGGTCCGCGGCACGCTCCCCGATCTTCTCCGTCGACGACGTTGCGCCACCGCCTCCGATGTCGCCCCGCACGTGGTGACTCTGTGAGGGAGGTGGTTGCTTACCTTCGGGCGAAACAGGCGCGCTGCCACCTGCTCCGATGGCTCCTCTTTCGGGTTTCTGGCGGGGAACTCGCTGCGGAGCAACGCTAGCGGGCCCCCTTGGGGGGACGGGAGGTGGCGGGGGTGGCCCTCCGGGTTTGCTGACGCTCATGCTCCGCCCTTTCATCCCTGCGCTGTAAACACTCATCGTAGCGCACCACGCAACTGCATACTTGCCTCCGCCCCGCGTTCGGCGATGGTTCTTGATTGGGCGAGATACCTGCACCTTAACTCGCGTAAATGCCTACTTCTCGCAACTCAGAGCCTGGCGGTGCTCCGCGACGTCCGGTCGTTTGTCCCCACGGCGCGTTCGCTGGACCGTACTACTTTCTGTTCCGCCCGTCCGGGGGATGCGGATCATCTGCTCAAAGTGCACTCTCCGCGGTTTCCACAGAAGGAGACGGTAATGGCCCACGAGATCACTTGCATCAAGAAGAGCGATCGCCAGAACCAACATGACCGCATCACTCACGTGGGTGGGCGCGGTGGATCCGAGAATGGAGACGGCCCCTGGAATATCCCGCAGGAGAGTGCGATTCAAGGCATTGAATCTGGACAGTGGTCCTTCTACGTCACGAAGAACGGATCGCAGGTCAAGGTCATACTCGCCGTGAGCCGCTTCGGAAACAAGTACCTAAAGACGGGGGCGGACGGCGAGCAGCCGGACAATCTCCTCAGCCTACCTGAGTGTCCGTAGTGCCTTAGCGCGCGGGGTGACGGAAAAGCGAGAGACGGAGGCCAACTTGCTCTAGGAACGGACTTCGGCTGACGCTATCGTCACTACATGTCTTCCCGCATCCGCCGTTCGGTCAGCTTCCGTGAGCAGCTAGAGCTCTCCATGTGTGCCATGACCCGGCTCTTTGCGCAATGTGAGCCAGCTGCTCCGATCGGCTCTGCCCCGCTCGAAGACGACGACTTGTTCGGCTTCCGCGTCGTTGGGCAGCAGCAGCGGCCGTCCGAGTTTCTGCAATGCTGGCTCGATATGGTGCGGGTGATATTCGAACCGGCGCCGCCCGGAACGATGTTCCTCAACTCAAACTGGGATCTCATCACCGCTGCGGTGCCGGAGGCGCCGTTTAGGCTGCAGTACCTGTCGGTGTCCAGTGGCTCGGCCGACGGTGCCACAGCCCTCATAAAGCGCCATCTCGAGCCACGGGCTTTGGAGCTGGGGTGCCCGATATCAGAGGCGGTGGCGTGTTTCGCCGCGCTCTGCGTGGGCGAGGAGCTGTACGAACGGCGGATGTCCTTGAACAAGGAGTTGCAAGGAACGCTCGGAGGCGGTTTCACTGTGGATGAAGCGTTGGTGGCGATCTCTGAAGTCGCGCACGGACGCGACGCGGCTCGCAGAGCGGAACGACAAGCGCACGCGGGAGTGACGCTGGATCGGCAACTTAGTGCAGGTGTGATGCGGATCTCCGCGTGGCTGTTTTTGCATCAGCACCCAACGCACTGAGCGCTTGGACTTCAGCCATCGCGACAATGGCCATCCGGCGCGCTCAACCACTGCGGGTCGACGCCGCCAGCGCAACCGTCGCTCGCGCAGTCGATATACACAAGCGTAGAGCACACCATGCACGCTGTTCTCGCCCCATGCCTCATTATGTCTGCACCGGAGCCGCGGCTCGCGAGCCGATCTCATTCAGATTGAGGAGAGTGTGCGATGCTACGGGGCAGATGCGCCGGTGCGCCGGTGCGGCGGTGCGGCGGTGCGGCGGGCGTGCTGCGCCGGGGCAGCGGATGCGCGCTTGTTCTGGGTGTGGGTGGGGCTGTACGCAGGCGATAGGTGGTCGCCTGCCTTCGGTCCGTCCGCTACTCGCTTTCTTAGCTTTCTGCTCGAGGAGCGGCACATGAGAGCACTCTTGGTTTCACTTGTGGCTGTTCTGGGTTCTCTGGCCGCGTCTAGCTTTGCCCAATCGGAGTTGGACCGGGCCAAGAACCTGGCAATGTGTTTGGAGGGGAGGTATCCCTCGTTGTGCAAGCGGAGCTGGCTCACCTCCCAGGAACTGCCGAAGGTGGAGGCGGCCGAGCGCCGCGAAAATCTAAAGACCTGCATGAGCGGCAGATATGCGTCGCTGTGCAAGAGGGAATGGCTCTCACCAAACGAGTCGAGGGAGGTTCTTCTCGCCGAACGTCGCGAGAACTTGAAGACCTGCATGTCCGGGCGCTTCAAGTCTCTGTGCAAGAAGAGTCTTCTCACGCAAGCGGAGCTGACGCAGGTGCTCGCGGCTGAGGCGGCAGAGAATCTGAAGACCTGCCTAAGCGGAAGGTATCCATCGCTGTGCGACCGTGCTTTGCTTTCCCCCCAGCAGCTCGCGCAGGCACAGGAGGCAGAAAGGAGTGCCGCCGCGGCGAGGCCGCAGCAAAGTCGTCGGTCTTCTAGCGGGCTCGCAGGCCGAAGCGGGTACGGCGGGTGCGAAGATGGACACTGGATTGAGTCAGTGTTGAGCGATGGCAGTATCGTAAAGCTGGAGGACGGCTCGGTGTGGGAGGTAGATGGAGCAGACAGCGTGGACTCCGCGCTTTGGCTTCCCGTTTCGGAGATCGTCGCTTGTGACAACAAGCTGATAAACACAGACGACAACGAGTCGGTGTCAGCACATCGAATTCGATAAGGGCTAACGGTTATGGCAGTGCAGACGGCGGGCCCGCTGCGTTAAAAGACCGCGCCGTGCAGCCGCGGGTGGTCGCGCTCGGGAGTCCGTTGCGCGAATCGGCGGAATGTTTCGCGGCCCCGTAAGTAAGGGAGGAGTTGTTCGAGCACCGGATGTCTCTCACCAACGATCTTCAGCGGGTGCTCGGAGCCGGGTTCACCGCAGCAGGAGCGATCAATCCGGCTGCGCACGGACGCGAGGCAACTCGGGGGAATGGAACGACAGGTGCACGCCGGGCTGGCGCTGGACCGGCAACTCGCAGCGGGCGTGATGCGGATCTCCGTGTGGCTAGTGATGCCCGAAAGAAGGGGCGGCCACGTTGCGTCAGAGCAGTGGCAGTCCAGTAGGGCCTTCGGCGCAAGCTACTGCTCCCAGTTAGCGACTCCACCGTGGTGGGAGCAGGTGCCCCGATGGCTCTGGCTGAAGCTCCAGGTCCCATCTCTGCATTTGGCTGTAGCACCCTGGGGCTTCTTATCGTCCTTGGTATGTGCGGGCGAGTGGACGCTTCGGCCTGACCTATTTATGTACTGCCCGTGCTCGATCAGTTGGCTCTCTTCGGGCTGCGGTGCTGGTGGCCGTAGGTAATGCGTTGGCGCTCGCGCGAACACCCCGGTGGAGATTAAGCATACAAGTGCAAGGGCAGCCAGTCGCTTCATGTTGATACTCCGGGTTGCGCCGATCTTTAGTCGCCTTACGACTCGGAAGGGCGCTCCGTCACTCACCTGAACCGAAGAATCCCCTGTCGCGATCACTCTTACCAGATTGTGCTTGCCCGAGCTCTCGGGCGGCGACGAAAGGACGCCAGGCCGCATCATCCGCAGATGCTGCGGCCGAGGGCTCTTGGCAGCACGTTGCCGAATGTCGTACGACCGGGTATACCGCTTCGTGCGCGGCGGCCTCTTGCGTTAGGGGCCGTGCGCGGACCGGAGATTATGCGAGGCGATGTGAGATTGAAGTCACTTGCACGCTCCACGTCTGGCAACGGAGAGCCAATCCTATTAGTAATGCTAGTAGGTATGATGAGTCATGCCAAACATTGCATCCATTCTCAAATCTGAAATCGCTCGTGTTGCGCAAAAGCAAATCCGAAGCGAAACGCAGGACATAAAGAGAGCGTCTGCGCAGCACCGCGCTCATATTGCCGCACTACGGCGCAGGATCGATGATCTCGAGCGAGAGCTGAGGCGCGTGACGAAATCGACAAGGGTCTCGTCGCGCCCGCAGGGGACCGAGGAGGAGGGCGAAGGCGTGCAGCGCCGCTTTAGTCCCAAGCGCCTGGCAGCGACCCGTGCGAAGCTCGGGCTTTCAGCAGCAGATTTCGCTACCCTCATTGGCGTCAGCGGTCAAAGCATCTATAAATGGGAAGCTGGTGAATCGCGGCCTCGGGCGAAGCAATTGGAAGCGATCGCATCGGTTCGCCACATAGGAAAGCGGGATGCGATGCAGCGGCTGGAAGTGCTGCGCGCAGCGCACTAGATTACTTGAGCGCGAACCGCTCACTCAGTCCTGCGCAGGCCGCGGCTCTGCCTATATGCGCATGACCGTGCATTGCGGGACCAGAGCTCAGCGCAGTCTGAAGAGGCAATCATCCAGGAGACGCGCAGCGAGGGTCAAAGAAAGCGCAACTCGGCGGCCGCGCGCGTTCCGCGTCGCGCAGATCGCCTTGACTTCGCATAAGCCGGAATTTACGTAGGCTAGGATCTGCTTAGAAAATAGGCAGATGCTCGCTGCGAGACGCCGAGCAGGGGAGGGCGAACGCGTCTCTCTGCGGAGCCGGGGAGCCGCGGAGCCCCTGCCTACTTGGTCCACATTTCGGATTCCAGCGCCAGCTCCTGCACCAGCTGTCGCACGAGCTCGCGGCGCGCAGCGGGCATGAGGCGCAGGTGGGAGAGCAGGCGGAGTTCGTCCGCTGTAACCGTGCCGTTGTCCACTTTCTCATAGCGCGTCGCCCGCGCCTCGCTCGCCGGCGGCCCGCCAGTGTCCCGCCGCTCCGGCAGTCCGTACCGCAGCCAAGTCACGGGCACCCCCGTCATCTGCGCCAGCACCTCAATCTTCTCCGGCGCCGGCATCGCCGTGCCCGTAAGCCACTTTTGCGCGGCCTGCGGCGTCACCGATCGGCCGTGCCAACGCAAATTGAATGCCTCTGCGAGCGCAGTGGGCGTGGAGATGCGCTTGCGCCCGCGCGCCAGAGCGGCCTTGAGCCTCTCCGAGAACGCCTCTCTCTCCGCCTTGGTCTGCGTGGCCATGCCAAGCAGTCTGAAACACGCGGCTGTCTATTCGTAAACCTGCTGGTTTACCTAACAACTGACAGGTTGTAGCATCAGAGTGTTGGCGGCCATCGCTGCCGGAGAAGACAATATGTTCAACAAACCGTTTTTGGCAGGTTCTGCAGTCTTGCTTCTTATTGGCCTGAGTGCAGCAACTGCCCGAGCGCAGGACCCTACGGCCAGTGTGATGCGGGCGTTGGGCCGCATGATCGACTCCAAGATCCAGAAGCAGAATTCGACCGGGCAGAGTGCGGGCACAGCACCCGCACAAGAGGCAGACGCCGCGGTGGCCGGGCCGTCACAGGCCGGCCCAGACGCTGGGGATCCCGCAACTTCGGGAATGCAGGCAGCGGCGCCAGCAGCTGACGCCGAACAGGCCGCTTCGGGCAGGAAGTCCCCCGTTCAACGCGCCACACCGCCCGCAAACGAGACGGCTGCGATCTACGAAAAGGCCAGATCTGAAGGCAGCAGCGACGAGGATGCCTGGATCTACGGGCAATTGGCGGGCTACGCCAAGCAGCTGCACGCGGCTGCAGCATCGGGCACGAACCAGTTGGCGTTCAAGAACCTGCGCATAGGCGCGGAATTTCCGCTGAACATCAACGGCCAGGGGATGCCTGCCGCAGCGGGCAGACGCGTGGAGAGTTGGGAAGAAGGCGCCGCCCCTGAAGGAACCAGCAGGCCTGAACTTAAGCGGGGCCCAACAGAGACTTGGCGCTGCTGGACTCGGCGCTGGAGCATGGGAGTCCAGTGCTTGCTCACAGAGTCACCGGAGCTCACGACTGCCTTCGGAGAGAACTTGAAGATGGTCGAGGTGTTCGTGACCAAACCCGAGTACGACTATCAGCCCCTGAATTACGCGTGGCAGCGAGACATGCACCCGCGGATTGCGATGATCCAGATTTTGGGAGATGGCAAGCAGCTCGCGAGAAGCGCGAAAGAATATGCCGGTGGCGTCTTCCACGCGGCGCCAAAGGTGGCAGCCTCAAAGAACGAGAACGGCGCGACGCCGTCCCGCGCGGCATGCGCTGCCGTGAGCTCCAAGCGCGTCGCCGATCTCACAACCGATGATCTGGCTCTTCGTCGCGAGTGCGCCAATCCAACCACCGGCCTGTTTCAGAGAATGGAGACCCCGGAGACCCTCTATAAGTACGAGAACACGGATTCCGTCGTGGAAGTCCTCGAACGCCAGCTCATCGACGGAACAACGCAGGTGAGTATGAGTCTGGGCAGCGTGCGGTGGAACAAGCTGGCAGAGAAGCAAGGTGAGCGGGTGCAAGCTCTCCGTGCTGAATACGCGGCGCGCAGAGCGAAGGCAGGGCGCAACGATTTCTGAGTTCTCGGAAGTCCGGGGGGGCACCTCGGGTACCACGCACCTGGATGGGAGTCCCTCAAGCGAACCGCGGGATGTACGGCGAGGAGAATCGCGGATGCAGATGCGGATACTGTTGCTCTGTACACAGATGTCTCGATCAGCGCATTGACCACCGTCTCGGTGTCTGTGGCTGCCACCTTCACGAGCATCACGTAGCGCGTTTGCAGTTCCACCAGGGTTGCGATCTGGCTCCACGCGCGGTCGCCGAATGGCAGATGTTTCCTTCCCAGTGGCCAGGCACCGCACGGTCGTCCACTGAAGCAGGGCGCTCGCTGATCGGTAAGCGTCTGGCGATCCCGTGTTGACACTGGATTCCGGCAGCGCCCCGCAATGGCGGCGCTTTCCCGCGCGCAGGCGAGCGGCGGGCTGCGTCACAAGAGCGATGTCCAGCAGTGCGGCAGGAGCTCGCTGACTCGAGCGACTGCCCATGCAGCGGGCCTCTTTGGTCGACGAGCTGTTGCTGCATCGTGGCACGAAGGTTCGTAGCTGGATCGGTCGCCCTAGCCGGCCGAACGGCGCGTGCCGCCGATCGCGTGCTCCATGTGGAGCATGCCGCCGGGTTCATGTGCCGGCGGCTCGGTTCCTCCCAACAGGCCAACAACCGCAAACACGCCAGCCCCGAGCGCAAGCTCGATGCCCACATTCCTCAGAAGCTTGCGAGCAGCATCCCCCTGCGCGCCACCCGAATGAAGGCGCGGACCAAGCCACCACCGGTTCATGGCCGCCAGCGAGAGCATCGCCCCGAACAGCACGATCTTGACAAGGACGAGCCGGCCGTAGGCCGACGTTGCGAGGGCTAGCATGCTCCCCACCATCATTTGCCCGTTCAGGAAGCCAGTGACGACCAGCGCCGCGACCGCAGCAGTACCCATTCCAGAAAAGCCGTTCGCTGCTCGCGCCGCGAGAGCTCTCCAGGGTGTAGCGTTTGCGCGAGCACGTACGAGCAGGGCGAGCAGTGGGAGCAAGCAGCCGACCCAGAGCGCTGCCGCCACGAGATGGACCGCATCCGCGGCGGCATGCGACAGGGGCGCAGCGGCTGCGTGTCCAGCCCATACCTGCGAAAGGAGGGCCCCCGCGGCGATCAGTGCTCCGGCCGGCCCCGGGCTTGCAGCTCCTGCCACGCGGCGCTTCCGAACCTGGCCGAGATAGAACAGCATCGCAACCAGAAGGACGCAACGAATCAGCCAGACATGCCCGAAGCGTGTCTGTTCCAGCACAACGCCGGTGACGGTGGGTCGCCATGCCTGCGCAAGCGGCTCTCCGCTCATGCTCGCCGCGACCGCAAGCAGCCACGCAACCCAGGTCACCAGCGCGACGGCCGTACCCCAGAGGCGAAGCCTCGCCAGCCAGGTGCAGAGGACGGATCGCTCCGGTTCGGCGGCGGCCGATGCGGGTAGCACGAACAGCGGGAAGAAGAAGCCGCCGGCCAGCACGGCGAGTGCCAGGAGGTGCAGCGCGCGAATCGCGGGCATCAGCTGCATCCTGCTCTCCTCTGCGGCACGCCTGGCACGCGCTCAGCCCCCAACGCGGAAAACGAAGTCACCTTGCGTGACATGGGTGTCGACCGACACGACGCGCCAGTGCACTGAATAGGCGCCCGGTGCGACCGCTTGCAGCGAAACGCGCAGCAGAGCCTTGTTGGAAGGATCCAGCTGTGCGTCGCCGCGATCGACACGGCGACCACTTGCATCCGTGACCGTGAGCGTGCTGAACGCTCCTTCCAGTGGTTCGCTGAACCAGAGCCTCACCTCCGCCGGCGCGGATGGAACCTGGGAGCCGACGCGCGGCTCCGCGTGATCCAGGAGCGCGTGCGCATGTGCACCGGCTGCGGCCAGTGCAATGTAGCCCGCCACGAAGAGAGATCTCAGGTTCATCTCGTTGCCCCGAACATCGGATGACCGAAGGTCCCCGGGAAGAGGTCATCCAGGAAGAAATGCAGCTGCGCCATGAAGCCCACCCCGTGTCCACTGCGGCTGTTCATCGGGATCACCGCCTCAAGCCCAAGCTGGATCTTCTGGCCGGCCCACAGCACCCCTGGATTGATCGTGCCGGTGAAGGGGCGGTCGTCGACACGGTCCAGTGGCTTGGACATCGAGAACTCCACCACTGGGATCATGCGATTGAACGGCGCCCCCAGCCCGACGTCCTTCACGTGGGACTGGAGGTAGGGAATGCTGTATTGGAGCGCAAAGCCGACGTTCAGCACGTGCGGATGGCGTTCGACGTCAGTTGTCGCGAGTCCCGTGTCCGGATCGACGCTAACTGTCGTCGTGCTCGCGCGCGACGGAATCGCAACGCCGAGGGTGCCGGTGACCGCAAATGGCCTCAGCGTTTCCTTTGCCGCATCGCCAAAGCCTTTGCCGAAGTACACGGTCGGCGTGATGGTGCTGAATCGCTCGGCGCCGACGGAGCTGCTGCCCGTCCCCCCAACGTCCCAGTCCGCACCGACGGAGAGGATCGTCTCGTGCACCTCGTTCGTGTACAGCTGGTACTTGGCGCCGATCGAGATGTTGTCCCACCCATGCGCGGCAGGTTGCCCGTTCGGCGCGATTCGAAGCCGGTTTGCCCCGAATGCGAGGCCGAAATTCGGTGTGATGCGCCGCGCGAAGTCGAACGAGGCCGAGGTCTGGCGGGTCGCCGGCGTATCGCCATCTGCATTGCTGCGCGTGGAGGTGATGGTAGGCAGCGACAGCTCGTCGGCAACAAACGGGTCGTCGGTCGCGAGGGTGGCCGGAAAGAAGCGCTGGCCGACAAAGCCGTGGGCGTGCGCCGGAAGGGCGCTGGCAGCGAGCAGGCCCGCGATCGTGGCGAGGCCCGCGAGTTTGCGGGAAAGGAAAGAAGCGGGCACGGCCTTGCAGACCGGAACCCCGTGAATTGGATGCACGGTGAATCTCCTGGTGCGAATGAATCGGTTGCCGCGTTGCGGCAAAGGCGCAGGTCAGGAGAGGACGGGCGGGCCCCGCGCGGGCGGCGCGAGCTCGATGCAGCCGAAAGAAAGCGGGCGCGCGCGCACGCGCGGGGGCTCGGAAGGCGCTTGGCCGCCCGTTGCGTTTGCGAGAAGCACCGGCGGCGGCGCGGCGCCGAAGGTGCACAAGGGGCAGTGCGATGGCGAGCCGGATGCATGGCCGGCATGCACGTCGACGGCGGCGTGCTCGTGCGGGCACGGGGCATCCTCGTCTGCCGCGCTCGCGCCAGCATCGGCCGCGTGAACATGAACGTGCGCTTGGGCGTGCGCCTGCGCCGGCGGCGGGCTCGGAGACCAAGCCATCGCCACCACCCACAGCAACAGCCAAGCCGCGAGGAAGCGGCCGAGCCTGCGGTGGCGACGGAGTTCGTGCATGGGCATCCGATGAGCTTACGAGCGAGTATCGCAGCCTATAGGGATCGGGTGGGCCCGACTCGAGGCGTGGGACTGACCCGCATCAGTTGCACGAAGCGCGTGATGCCGAGCAACATAAAGCACCGTGTCACTCACTCTGAATTTCGACCAGTCCTGAACGAAGCGGCCGCACTCCGCGGCCGTGAGATGTTCGCGATGGGCCCGCAGTACCGCGTTATTGGTATATCTTTGGGCCGGTGCGCAGCATCCCTGCGTTCTCGATTCAGTCTACCCGAGCCAAGCGCTTGGTCGTCAGGTGTGGTCTTCCAGGCGGTCGTCTCGCGTCGTCGGGCTGGGCGTCCAGCGATGCGGCAGCAGATCACCGATCTGGCTGGCGCGCTGCGTAGGCAGGCGTTCCAGCACGCTGCGCAGATACGCGTAGGGATCATGCCCGTTCATCCGGGCTGAGTGGATCAGGCTCATGACCGCGGCTGCTCGCTTCCCAGCGCGCAGACTGCCGGCGAAAAGCCAATTCGAGCGACCGATGGCAATCGGGCGGATTTGGTTCTCCACCCAGTTGTTGTCGGCTGGCAAGTCGCCGTCATCAATGTAGCGCGTGAGCGCGCGCCATCGCCCCAAGCAGTAGTCGATCGCCTTGGCCGTCGCGGATCCCGGCGGCACCTTCTGGCGCTGTGCTGTCAGCAATGCGTGCAGTGCGTCGGCCACCGCCTTTGCCTTCTCCTGACGGACACTTCGCGGTTCGGATCGAGGCCTGCGACTTCGCGTTCGACCGCGTACAGCTGTCCGAATCGCGCGAGCGCCTGCTCACCGACCGGGCTTTGGTGATTGGCCCAGAGCTCGTGGAATTTCCTCCGCGCGTGCGCCAAGCAGCCGGCTTCGGTGATGCCGCTGGCAAACAGCGCCTTGTAGCCCGAGTAGTCGTCGCAGACCAGCGTGCCGCGCCAGCCACGCTCGCCAGGGTGGCCGAGGAATTCCGCCGGGTGGCGGCTCGCGCGGCTTTCGGCGAAATCAAACACGACCAGCTTCGTTGGCTGCAGCGCCGTGCTGCAGTAGGTCCAGAGATATGCTCGGTGCGTCTTGCCCGCACCGGGGTCGAGCATCGCCACGGGCGTTTCGTCCGCGTGCAGCACTCGCTGCTGCAGCAACTCGGCTCTCATGGCATCGACCAGCGGCTGCAACTGCACGCCGCAGCTTCCAACCCACTGCGCCAGCGTCGATCTCGGGATCGCGAAGCCGGCGCGCTCAAAAATGCCTTCCTGGCGATACAGCGGCAGGTGGTCGGCGAACTTGGCCACCAGCACGTGCGTGAGCAGGCCGGCGGTGGGCACCCCCTTGTCGATCACGTGCGGCGCAACGGGAGCCTGCACGAGCTTCTCGCACTTAGCGCAAGACCACTTGCCGCGCACGTGCCTCTCCACGGTAAAGAAGCCGGGCTCATAGTGCAGCTTCTCGGAGACGTCTTCCCCGATGCGCTTCATCTCGCAACCGCAGCGGCAGGTCGTGCTCTCTGGCTCGTGGTGGATCTCGCGTCGGGGGAATTGCACCGGAAGCGGCTGCCGCCTGGGCTTGTTCGCCTCGCCTGCCGGCTTGTCCTGCGGAGCGAGGCGCTCGATTTCATCGCCAACCGCCTGCAGGTCGGAATTGATCGTGTCGTCCAGCAGGCTGCGCTGCTCCGCGTTGAAGCGCTCGGACTGCGCGGCGAACTTCAGGCGCTTCAGGACCGCGTTCTCGTGCGTGAGCTTGTCGATCAGCGTCTGCTTGTGCAGCACGTCGGCCCGCAGACGCGCCACCAGTTCGCGCAGCTGATGCGCGTCGAGGCCTTCGATGTTGTCCGCGGTGATCACGGAGGGACATGCTGCCATGCGCGCTGCACCACGGCATCGGCAGATGCCTGTATTGCGCTACAGCAGCGAGATCACGCCGGCTTCGCCGATGCGCTGCCACGGCAGGCCCAGCACCAGCGCGTCGAACTGCTCGCGCGTGAGGCCGACACTCGGAGCACCGTCACTCGTCCACACGAAGCGCCCCTGGTTCAGGCGCCGGGCCGCCAGCCAGACGCCGATGCCGTCCTGCACCAGGACCTTCAGGCGGTTGGCTCGCCGGTTGGCGAACAGGTACGCGTGGTGCGGGCGCGCGGCACCGAATACGCGCACGACTCGCGCAAGCGCCGCTTCGGTGCCGGCGCGCATGTCCAGCGGCTCCACGGCGAGCCAGATCGCCTCGATGCGAATCACCGAAACAGCTCGCGCAACCAGGCCGCGCAGGCGTCGGCCGCGTCCGTGGGCCAAGACACCGCCACGCTGGTGGCGCCGTGGCGCAGCTCGATGCGAATTGGCGACGTCGTGGTGGGTGTCGGCGCCGGCAGCGGAAGCGAGACGAACTCGGGCTGCGCGCCTGATCTGCTGACGGCGGGAGCTCCGCGCGCATCACGCCGCCAAGTGTGCAGCATGTTGGCGTTCAGGCCATGCGCGAGCGCCACCTTGGCGACCGACGCGCCGGGCTGCTCGCACTCGGCAACCAGCTGCGCCTTGAACTCCGCGGGATACGCGCGCACGCGCGTGCGCTTCTTCGTTTCGATTGTGTCCATGAAACTTCTCTCGTGGACACGATGCTCCCCACTCCAGGGGTACCGCTCAAGATGGGATGGCCGGACGCTTACGCTGATCGAGACCGTGTCGCTGATCTTGCCGTGCTCCGCTGTCTTCTGCGTGTGATGCGTAGAGCGCCGCATGCCTCGGGTCCGCCGTAAGTGCTGCAGCAGCTCGCGTTTCAGGGCACCGCGTGCTTGGATGTACAGGCTGCGGTAGATCGTCTCGTGTGACACGTAAAGGCTCTGGTCGGGTAAGTATGCTTTAGCCACGTCGCGATCTGCTCTCGTGACCACTGCATCTCGAGCTTGGCCGTCACGATCCGAGCCGAGGCTGGGCGCTCAACGAGCTTGCAGGCTTTGGTCGGTGCGCTCGCCGCCACTGCCTCTGTATCCGCCTGGGTTGCGCGATAGCAGGCCAAGCCACCATTGCGACTGATCTCTCGGCTCACGGTCGACGGCGCTCTCCGGAGTCGATCAGCGATGGATCGAATCGACATACCTTCCACGAGGTGCCGCGAGATCTCCTCTCGCTCGGCCAAGGTCAGTGCCAATCTGGATCGTCGTCGCGCCGGCGGGCGAACGCCCCCTCTCTCTGCCAAGATCCTGTTGACCGACGAGTGAGATCGAACAGGCGGGCGATCTGATGGAGCGTGTCTCCTGCCTTCCACCGCTCCCACAACAGCGCCTTTTGAGTACCCGACTAGTAGATCGGGGAGCTGCGGGTCATGAGCAACACTCCTGCTGCCTCTGAGGCCGCTAGTGTGTTGCATCGACCGGCTGAATCCGCCGCCAAGAGCAGACCTCGCGTTTTCGCTTGGCGTTCACTTAACGTGTTGATCCGGAGCGCCTATGTGGCCGACGCAAGCGGCCCTTCGCAGCCGCTGCGCGGCCCACCGTCTTGCTGGCTTTGCCGCGCGGCGCACGTCGGCGGGGTGTGGGTAGGTCCGCGGACGAGATTCAGCAGGGGCCAGGCAGCGTTGCACAGAGGCCGCATTCGTCCGTCGCCTATTTACCTTCGCGACGAGGGGATCCGCGTCCGGCCGCGCGAGTGACTTGATCCCGAGGCGCCATGTTCTTGCGCCGCAATCGCGGTGCATGCTGACGTTGATCGTGACTCGGAGCGAGAAGGACGATTGCGCAGTACAAAAAGGAACCCGCTGTGTGTCAGTGGGCGTTGTCGGCGCCCGTGGTGAACAGGGTTGCTTCGCTGGACAGGATGCGGCCCTGCTCCACGACGAAGGCCGTGCCGGAGAAATACAGCATCGCGGCCAGGAACCCCACCACGGCTGCGCCATAGAACAGCCAAGCCGAGATGCCGATGCGAGCGGATTCCTGCGGCAGGGATTGCGGGAGGGTATGGCTCATGAAGTTGCCAGTAGTAATGCGATAGTGTTGAGCGGTAACTGATTGCAACGCAACCGGAAGCTGGCGTGGAGCTGGAGAGCCGGGCACCTACGGCGGACACGCGGTGGGACTTGCGCATAAAGACAGCCGGGACGCGGGCGAAGGTCCATGAACGGTCGCTTGCAACCGCGCGGCGCGGTAATTCGTCTGGCTTGGCCTTAGCACCCGAACACCTGAGCGTCTGGCATCGCGGCAACCAGGCTCGGCACGACCTCGGACGTGTGCCGCTCGCCGATAAACACCGGCGTCGGTGACGTGCAACGTTTTGAAACGCGACAACCCGCCTCTCATCGGCGCGATTACACCGTGTATCCGCGCGTAAGGTGTAAATACTTGCAACAGATGAGCGGGCCGCCCAGACTTGGATTCACAACGTAGTACGTAAGGATGAGCCCGCCGAACGATTCGCCCACATGAACACGTCCACCCGTCCCAGCGCATTCGAGCCCCTGCGCGCTCCTAGCTTCAACAGCACTATGCAGCCCTTACCGATGTCGCCCGTTTCGCCCGCCGCGGCCGCCGCGCCACAGACCACGCTCAAGCTGCTGGTCAAGGGTTTCAGTGAGAGGGAGCGGCGCCTCCTTGAGAGCGCCGTGATGCTGTCCCAGCGCCGCGCGCCGCGCATCGAGCTGGTGGCGGACGCCCACGCCCCGGAGGCGGACGTGGTCCTGATCGATGCGCTCGACCCGTTGGCGGCCGCGTGGGCCGGCGTGCAGCCCTGGCTGCCGTTCAAGCCGACGATCTGGGCCGGTGGGAACGCCGCGCAACCGAACCACCTAGCCGTGGATCGGCACGTGAAGTGGCCGATCCTCCCGGTGCTGCTGTATCGCGCAATCGAGCTGGCGAACGGCACCGCCGGCGCGCCGCCGCAGGTCGGACACGCGCCCACCGCCGGCCGCCGCGTGCTGGTGGTGGACGACAGCCTGGCCGCCCGCACCGCACTGCGTTCGCTGCTGGAGCCGATGGGTCTTGTGATCACCGAGACTGCGAATGCCGAGGACGGCATCGCTGCAGCCGCCCGGGGCGGGTTCGCCTGCGCCTTCCTCGACGTGCTGATGCCCGGCGTCGACGGCATCGAAGCTTGCCGCCGCATAAAGGCGCACAGCCCGCAGATGCCGGTCGTGATGCTCACCAGCAAGTCCTCGCCGTTCGACCGCGTGCGCGGAAAGATCGCCGGCTGCGACAACTACATCACCAAGCCGGTCGACGCCGCGCAGCTGCGCGACGTGGTCGGCCGTTATCTCGCGCCCGCACCGGCCGTGCACCCAGCACGGGCCGTGCACCCTGCAGCGGCCACGCCCGCCTTTTCACCCGCTTTCCACAACGCAAACGTCTGGAGCTAACTCACCATGACACGTCACATCCTCATCGTTGAAGACAGCCAGATCGACCGCAGCCGGCTAGAGAAGGTGCTGGCCGCCAGCGGCTTCCAGGTCAGTTTGGCCGAGAACGGCGAACAAGCGCTCGCCGCCGTCAAGCGCGCGCGTCCCGACGCGATCCTGATGGACGTGAACATGCCCGGCATGGACGGCTTCGCGGCCACGCGCGCTCTGCGCGGCGATGCCGAGACCAAGGACATCCCGGTGGTGCTGGTTACCGCCAAGGACCAGAAGGCCGACAAGGCTTGGGGCCAGATGCTCGGCGCCAAGGGGTACATCACCAAGCCCTACACGGACGAGCAGATCCTGTCGCAGGTCCGCGCGCTCTGATGACCGGCCGCGCCATGCCGCTCACCGTTCTGGTCGTCGACGACGCGCTGGTGGACCGCCAGCACCTCGAGGGCATCCTCACCGGCGCCGGCCACCGCGTCCTCATCGCCGAATCGGGCGAGCAGGGCGTGGCGCGGGCACGCAAAGACCGCCCGGACCTGATCCTAATGGACGTCAACATGCCCGACCTGGACGGCTTCGCCGCCACCCGCCGGTTGAAGGCGGACCCGGACACCCGCGACATCCCCGTGGTATTTGTCACCGGCAAGAACCAGAAGGCCGACCTCGCCTGGGGCCGCATGCTCGGCGCCCGCGGCTACATCGGCAAACCGTACGCGGCCGGCGACATCCTCGCGGCGCTGGCCGCCTGAGCGGACGGTCATGAACAACGCCGGACCCACCGCCGCTCCGCTGCTGCTGCCAAGCGTCGCGCTTGCGCTGCCCCCCGTCACGCAGGGGGCGGCGCGTCACTCTGAGCCGCGGGCAGACGGCGGCTACCAGGCGCGGCAGGGCTTTCGCGTGGGCGACCTCGCACTGATGGTTCGCTACGAGGACGGCAGCGAGCTCACCGCCATGCCCCGTCTCGTGCACCTGCCCAACACGCCGGCATGGTGCCTGGGCATGGCCAACCTGCACGGCCTGCTAGTGCCGGTGTTTGACCTGGGCGGCTGGGTCGGCCTGAACACTGCCCTCGAGGGCAGCCGCATGCTCCTCGTGCTCTCGCACGGCGCGGACGCTGCAGGCGTCGCCATCGATGGACTGCCCCAGCGCCTGCGCTGGACGCCGGACCAGCAAGCGGACGCGTCCACGGCACCGGCGCGCCTCGCTCCCCATGTGCGTGGCGCCGCCCTCATCGAGGGCGTGCTGTGGTTCGACATCGATCGCACCGCCCTGCTCGACGCCTTCGAAGCCTCCCTCGCCGGGCTCACTACGACTGGACACTGACATGAAAACCATACTGACCCGCCGCACAGCTGGCCTGACGCTCAACTTCCTGCTGCAGCTGCGTCTCTGGCAGAAGTTCGCCCTCCTTGGCATGATCGCCGTCGCCTTGGCCGCATTCCCGATGTACCGGTTGTTCCAGGGCATCGAACGCTCGATCGCCCAGGTGCGCACGGAACAGTCCGGACTGGGCGCGATCACGGCAGCCCTGGAACTGGTGCGCACGATGCAGGACCACCGTGCGTCCGCGAGCTACTTCGTGCTCGGCGACGAGAAGCGCGGCGCCGCGCAGCCCAAGGATGCCGCGGCGGTGGACAGCGCGCTGACCAAGCTCCAGGCGATCACCGCGCCGCTGGGCCAGCACAACTTGACCGCGCGCGTCGCAGCCTTCGAGAAGATGTGGACCGCGACCAAGGAAGACGTCGCAGGCCGCAAGATCGACCAGCGCCAGGTCACCGAGCAACACATCCAGGCCATCGCCACCGTACTGCGGCTGGTCGAGGATCTCTCGGCCGCCTACCAGATCGATCTGGATTCGGACCCGGCCACTTTCTACATCGCGCGTTCGACGCTGATCCGACTGCCTGCCCTGTCTGAAGCGCTGGGCCAGCTCCGTAGTCCAGTCGTCTCGCGCCTGCAGGAAATCGCGGCGGCGCGCAACGGACCCGACGCGGCCGACGCGCAGAAGCTCGAGGCTGCGTTGCGCAACGCTTTCCGGCCGTCCGACCGCGCCCGCATCCGCGAGTCACTTCGTGATGTGCAGAACGCCCTGGACCACTACGTTGCCGACCAGCGACTGGCACTGCAGGCTTTGCCCTCGCTGGAGTCGTCGGGTTCGGGCGCACAAATCGCCGAGATCCAGCGCGCAACCAGCCGAGCGATCGAGCTGGTCCAACACGAGATCCTGGACAGGGAGATGCCCCAGATGGACCCCGGCACGTACCTGAAGGAGGTGTCGGCCCCGCGGGAACTGGTGCAGAAGGCTGCGACGCAGCAGCAGGTGTTGTCTGACGAAATGCGACGCCGCGTGGCCGAGGCCAGCTCCGGACGCCTGAAGACCCTGGCGGTCGTGCTCGCGATGCTGACCATCGGCACACTGGTCGCAGTCCTGATCGTGCGCAACATCACTTCCACGGTGTCAGGCCTGCAGCACTCGGTGGAGCGGGTGCGCGGCGGCGACTTCTCTGCCCTGCAGTCCATCGAATCGCGCGACGAGGTCGGCGACCTCGGCCGCACTGTGAACCAGCTCCTGCAGGAGCGCATCGCTGCGCAGAACGAGTCGGAAGCGCAGGCGCGCAAGGCCGAGGCCGCAAACGAGATGCTGAACAACTCGGTGATCTCGATCCTCCAGGCCGTGAACCAGCTGTCGCAGCGTGACCTGACGGCACGCGCCCCCGTGACCCAGGACATTATCGGTACCGTGTCGGACTCGGTGAACGCGCTGGCCGATGAAACCGCCAAGGTGCTCGGCGAGGTGTCGCGCATCGCGTCCAACGTGGCGCATGCTTCCGGCAAGGTGAAGGGCCAGGCCGACCTGGTGTCGCGCACCGCCGAAGACGAGCGCCGCAGCGTGGGCGACGTGATCGCAACGCTCGCTCAGGCGACCGAAGCCATGACACATGTGGCGTCGTTGGCCGAGCAGAGCAACCGCTCCGCCGAACGCGCCACCGAGGCGACACAAAACGCGCTGCAGACGGTGAACGGCACGGTGCAGGGCATGGAATCCATCCGCGAGACGATCTCCGAGACCGAGAAGCGCATCAAGCGCCTGGGCGAGCGCTCGCAGGAGATCACGGGCATCGTGAACCTGATCAACACCATCTCCGAGCGCACACACGTGCTGGCGCTGAACGCATCGATGCAGGCGGCGGTGGCCGGCGAGGCGGGTCGTGGTTTCGCGGTCGTGGCCGAAGAAGTGCAGCGCTTGGCGGAGAGCTCGCGCAGCGCGACGCAGCAGATCGGCGCGCTGGTGGGCAACATTCAGCTGGAGACCAACGAGACCATCACGACGGTGAACAAGACCATCGGCCAGGTGGTCGCCGGCTCCGAGCAGGCCCAGAAGGCGGGCGAGCAGATGCGTGTCACGCAGCAGATCACCGGCGAGCTGGTGGCCCAGGTGCAGCGCATCGCGTCCTCTTCGCAGGCGCAGAAGTCGGCGGCCGAGGAACTGCTCAAGTCGGTCGAGGCCATCGGCCACAGCACCGAGCGCACGGCGCAGCAGATCGAGACGCAGAACCAGGAAACCGAGTCGCTAATGGATTCGGCACGCCGGCTGGTGGCTTCTGTGAACGTGTTCAAGCTGGCCCAGGCCTGAGCCGCGCCGGAAGCGACTCGTGAAACTCAAGGATCTGATCGAGGCGCTGGCCGGCGAAATCGAGCGCGCCCGTGGGCAGCTCGAGGACAGCCTCGTGCCGCTGGCGACGCTGGACGCGGACGACCCGCTCTTCCTGGACGCGTGGGACCAGTACAGCGGCCACGCGCAGCGCTTGGGCGAGGCCGCCGAGCTGGTGGGCTTTCCCGGCCTGCAGGCGGTGTGCACGCATGTCGCGCAGAATTGTCTGCTGCTCACGGCCACGCCGCTCGACGAACGCGAACCTCTACTGCAGTTCCTGCGCGGCTGGCCACCACTGATCGTTCACTACCTGCACAACCTGAGTGACCCCTCCGCGGCGGTGGGCTTGATCGACCACCTGGTCACCGCGCCGGACCCGCTGGCCGAGGATGAATCGCTCAAGATCATGCACATGCTGGGCGCGATGCCGCTGCAGGTGGATGGGCTCGGGGGTGACAACGACGCGGCGCCCCGCCAGGTGCTCGCGACCGCGGAGGACGTCGCCGTCGTCTGGCCCGACGACATCGACGCGCGGCTGGTCGAAGGCTTCCAGCACGAAGCGCCGGAGCAGGCCCGGTACCTGGTGCAACTGGCTCGGAACATGGCAAGCGGCCAGGCCGACAGCTCGGACGTGGTCGCCGCCAAGCGCACCGCGCACACGCTCAAGGGCTCGGGCGCCATCATCGGCTTGCGCGGCATCGCCTCGCTGGGCCATCACCTCGAGGACATCCTCGACCACTTTGAAAGCGCCGGGTCGCAAGTTGCGCGTCCGGCGGCGGAAGCACTGCTGGACGCCGCGTTCTGCCTCGAGCAGATGGTGGGCCACGCGCTCGGGGCGGACGAGTATCCGCAGCAGGCCCGGTCCGTGCTGCAGACCGTGCTGGACATTGCCAACCGCATCGACCGCGGCGAATCGCTGGAGGAGCCGCTGCAGCGCGTCGCTGGGCCTGTGGCGGCCGAGGAGCCTGCAGCCCGCGCCGCCGGAGCGGTCGCTACCCCGGCGGCCGGCATGCGCGTGAGCGTGCAGCGCATCGACGAGCTGTTCCGGATCTCGGGCGAAGTCTCGGTGCAGAGCGCCGCGATGGAAGCGCGCCTGAAAACCGTGGTGGACGCCTCGCGCCAGCTGCTCGCGCAGAACCTGCGCGTGCAAAAGCGCCTGTTCGAACTCGAGACGCTGGTGGACGTGCGCACGCTGTCCACCCTGCGCTCGCGCGGTTCGCGCAGGACGGGCCCCGGCTTCGATGCGCTGGAGCTCGAGCAGTACAGCGAGCTGCACAGCACCTCGCATGCGCTGGTGGAGGAAGCCGCGGATGCGCGGGCCCTCTCGATGCGCCTGGAGGAAGAGATCGCCCAGATGGGCGCGGTGCAGGCGCAGCAGCAGCGGCTGACCAAGGACCTGCAGCACCTAGTGATTGGCACCCGCATGACCGAGGTCAGCGTGCTCGAGTCCCGGCTGCAGCGTAACGTGCGCTCGACCTGCCAAGCGACGGGCAAGGACGCGGCCTTGGTGCTTGAAGGCGGCGAGACGCTCATCGACGGCGACGTGCTGGGCCGCCTGGCGGAGCCGCTGCTGCACCTGCTGCGCAACGCGGTCGACCATGGCCTTGAAACGCCCGAACTGCGCACGGCATTGGGCAAGCCCGCGCAGGGCCGCATCCTGCTGCAGTTCTCGCGGCAGGGCCAGCAGGTCGTGCTGCGGTGCCGCGATGACGGACGCGGGCTGGACCTTCCCGCGATCCGGCGTCGCGCGATCGAGCGCGGCCTGGTGCCGGAAGACCGCATGATGCCCGACGAGGAGGTGGCACGTCTGGTGCTGCTGCCTGGCTTCTCGACCCGCGACAGCGTGAGCGAAGTGTCGGGCCGCGGGGTTGGCATGGACGTGGTGCACGAGTGGGTACGCGGCATGAATGGCGCGATCCGCATCACGACGCAGCCGGGCCGCGGATCGACCTTCGAGCTGCAGTTCGCGGCGTCGCTGTCCACCGTGCAATCGCTGGTGGTCGAGATCGACGGTCAGCGCTTTGCCCTGCCCTCGGTGCACGTGGAGCAGGCCGTACCGCGGGGCGTCGGCCGCTTCGACCTGGTGGGCGGGCGGCTCGTGTACCACCACGGGGGGCGCGTCTATCCCGCGCACCACCTGGCCGATGCCACCGGCCTGCCGCGTGCGCGGGACCGCGGACTCGACGTGCACGACGCGGTCCTGGTGCGCCTCGACGACAAGACGCATGCGCTGGCCGTCGAGGCCCTGCTGGATGCACGCGAACTGCTGGTGAAGAGCCCTGGGCGCTACGCGCGGCACGCACGCGGAGTCGCGGGCCTGTCCATTCTGGGCGATGGCAGCGTCGCGGTCGACTTGGACCTGCCGCAGCTGCTGGGCACGGGCACGGCACGCGAGGTCCCACGGGCTGCGACGGCTCAGGCCGTTGCCCGGCAGGAACTGCCGGGAGTGCTGATCGTCGACGATGCGTTGACAGTGCGCACCGCGCTTCGCCAACTGGTGCAGGACGCCGGCTACCACGTCGAGGCGGCCCGCGACGGTATCGAAGCCATCAAGTGCCTGCAGGTCTTCAAGCCACGGCTTGTCCTCACGGACCTGGAGATGCCGAACATGAACGGCGTGGAACTCACTGCGCATCTGCGCGGCCGCGGCGACATGAAGGAGGTGCCCATCATCATGATCACCTCGCGCTCGCAGGACAAGCACCGCCGCATGGCGCGCGAAGCCGGCGTCGACCTGTACCTCACCAAGCCATACAACGACGCCGAGCTGCTGCAAGCCATGCGCGAGGTGATAGCCGGATGACGCACGCCACCATGGACGGCGATTTCGTGCTGCTGCGGGCCGGCGCGCTGCGGCTCCTGCTGCCACTGCACGAGGTTGGCGCCGCGCGCTACCTGGACAGCCCCCCGTTGCCTACCCAGACGGCCGGCCTGCTGCAGGACGCCGGCGGTGTTTGCGCAGCGCTGTCCGATGCCATGGAACTGCTGCCAGAGTGTCCGCCGGAGCGCTTCATTCTTGCCCCGCTCTCCCAAGCGCGGCCCGACATCGCATGGTGCTGGGATCACCTGCGCGTGCTTATCGGGGTCCGGCTCGACCTCGTGCCATTGCCCGCCGTGCTGGCAGGGCCTTCGATGCCCGTGCGCGGCTACGTCGAGCTCGATGGTGAACCGGCCTTCGTGACGTCGGCTGCCGACGTGTGCCGCTACAGCCTGGCCGAAGGAGCCTGACGATGGCCCGGATGCTCGACGTCGAACTCGACGCGCGTGACGGCGCGGCGGCGTTGCCTGCGCGGATCTTGACGACGCGAGGAGGAGCGAAGTTCGCGCTTTCGGCGGGCGTCACGCTTGAGGTCATCGAGCGCCCTGAGGCAATCCGCGTCCCAGGGAGTGCCCCGCATGTGCTGGGTCTGCTGGCCTGGCGCGAGCGCCGCATTCCCCTGATCGATCCCGACGGCTCGCTCGGTGTCCCCTGCAAGAGCACACCTGCGCGTTATGCGCTGGTGATCGCCTTCGAGCAGGCCCCCGATGTGCAGGTGGAGCATGGCGCGCTGGCGCTGGACCAACTGCCGCAGTTCGTGACCGTCAGCGACACCCAGGCTTGCGATGCGCCCCAGCGGTGGAGAGAGCAGGCGCTCGCCTGCTTCATGCTGGGCGGCGAAGCGATCCCGGTGCTGGGGGCCGAGATCTTCCTGCGGCATCTCAACTGACGAAGGCATGACGCGGCTGCGCGCGAACCCGCCCTTTCCGTGCTGGAGGTGCGTCAGCTCCTGGACGGGGAATTGCATCCTGAGTCCCATCCTTCCCGCCTCGAACCAAATGCGGGTGACGGAGGCTCATCCGTGTCGTGGACGACCATGTCGCGGTCGCCGGATCGAATGCACGATGTCACTTGGCCGATAGGCGTGCGCCGGTGCGCGTTCACGTCGGCGCGCTGATCAACGGCGGCGGGACCGCGGCGCGCGATGGCTGAGCTGAGCGGGAGTGACCTTTGGCGTGCTTAGGTGCGAGCTCGCGATGGTGGCAGGGTGCGAACAAAGCAGCCAATCCCACTGCTCGGCCGCGGTCATGCCTGCGCAAGTGCATCGGGAACACAACATCGCCTCGAAAACACCCCCCGTTGCCGCAGCCCTAAAGCTGCTCGACGAACTCTCGTCAGCGCAGAAGACTTTGCATGCGATGAACGAAGATTTGCTGCGGGCCACTGTCGAAAACTGCGACGACCTGCCTGCATTGCGAGAGCTCGTCGTTGCTCAGCACTCGCGCGTCCAAGCCATCACGGAGCAGATGATTGAGGCGCTTCGGGACACGTGAACGACCTAGGCCAGCCCGAGGAGAGGAGCCTTGTCTGGCGTGACATCACATACGTCGGAGGCCCATAGCGCGCACATTTCGCGATCAGTTCAAGGTTTCCAGGAGTGCTGCAAGGTCGGGCGCTTCGCCGGAGACCGCGGCCGAGTAAGCGCTCAGCATGTGTGCGGCTGACGGGCGAAGAGGCTGCAACAGGTCGGCATACCCGCCCAGCCGCTCCGAAAGCGCTTCGACGTCGATGGAGTCCGTTTCCCTCAAAGCGTTGACCAGTGCCGCATAGGCCGCGAGCTGGGCTTGCAGGATGTGCTGGAACGATTCGAGGGTCATGTGTGTGCTCCGGACGCAGTCTTAATCGTCAGGGTTACAAGTACAACTTCGACATCCGCAGGGGTTTGTGCTCGCAACCACCATGACTTTCCTGGCATGAGGAGCCAAGGCTCGCGCGCACGTAATCGCGCACGCGTACGCAGCGGAGCGGAGCGGACATTCGGCCGCAAGGATTTGAATGGGAACGACTGCTCAGGCGGGACTGTATTGCAGCCGGGCCCGAAGGAGGGTCTGTCGGTCCGCGACGGATGTCGAGCAATTCTTCACGTGTAGCGCGACTTCCTCGGAATCACGCGAAGCGGTTTCGTCCGTTCATAACGAGCGGTGCTCCACGGCTGCCGACCGGTCGTTGCACGGTGTATCAAAACATCTCTATAGTTGCCTGACGTTACGGCGATTCCCTAACGTGCTCATCAACAGGAGAGTTTGGAATGTCGAATTTCCCACAAACTGTGAGCGGGGCCCTGCCTGAGGCAAAGCCGGAAATCCCCGTCGGCCTTATCGCCCTTGCAAGATTATTCACCGTGTTGAAGGAAGTGGCGCTCGCCACGCCACTGGGGCTCTTCATCAACGGCTTGCGGAGTCGGGGCTGATGCGTCAAGACTCGCAGCTCGTTCAGAGTTGAGCGAGCTGTACGCCGAATAATGGGCCGTGAGCGCCGACAAGATCAAATCGCGAGGTCGGTCCGAGGTTCTTCTAAGAAGCGCGAACAGCAACTGTTCTAACGCGGCATGAACGCTGGTATGTAGTCCGCCGAACAGTGGCTGTTCCCCATAACCCTGGCTCTCCAGTTCGCCATCAATGCATTTGCTTGGCACATGGCTGCGAAATGACGGATTCGGTATCGGGTTCGTCAAGAACGTCATAAGCCCTGGGGTTGCAGCGTACTCTGCTTTCGAAATCGTAGCAATGCGATTCGATCGTCCTCCGCACAAGATGCTCGGAGCGCTCTTCTTGGCTGGCATCATCGCGTACACGCTCTGGGCGATAGACTTCAACTGCCACAACTACCTCTCTGCTGGGCGCGTTGAGGGCGCTCGCGCTCCGAGGGAGCAGAGCGCGGCCGGCCTGACGAACGATTGCAGGGCTGCCCCCACAGGGCTCACAAGCTTCACGCCTGCTACCGGTCGAAAGGGGACTCCTCTCGTGTTCTTGGCCGCCGCCTCAAGACAGCGGTGGGCGAGGGCAAGGTCGTTCGGTTTAGCGGGGCACTTACGGATTAACCCGCAGCTCCCGCCCAAGTGCGGCCGTTCTGACACAGCAAGACTGCGGCGCCTCCGATTCAGCCTTCATCCGTCATCCCCTCCGCCTCTAGGTCGAAGTTCAGTTCGAACTTCAGCCCCATCGGATCCTCCACGAACACCTGGCGCAGGTGTGTGCCCTTGAACGGCGCTTCTTGGAACTGGACCCCGGCGGCGCGCAGTGCGTTGCGGGTCGAAGTAAGTCCGTGTGCGGCCAGAGCGCCTGATCAAGCGGACCGGGCTGCCGTGCCGGTTTCTCCTTCCGTAGCGCGTTCAGGTGCACGATCGCCCGCTCTCCTGCACAGTGCCAATACCCCGCGTGGCGCAGGTGGGGCCGGTAGCCACCGACTACGTCGTCTCCTTTGCCTTTGGGGACGACCACTCGCGCAAGGGCCTCACGCAACACGAGCAGAGGCTGGTGGCCATATCGTCCAGGTGGCCCTGGGCACCGAGCCGCAGTCCGGGCCGGAGTCATGGGCGCCAACGACGGGATCGTGTCCACCGCGCGGATGGCCGTTGGAGACGCAGGAGCGACGGTAAGCCACCAGGTGCGCCTGATCACCGGTGCGGCGTCCGCGGTAGCTGGCGCGATCTCGCGATCGAGCAGCCCTGCGGCCGGGCTTCGAACCCGCCAAGGCAACTGACCCTTGGGCCCGCGTACCGCGCGTCAGGACTTCAGCGCCACTGCGGCATCGAAAAGCGCAAAGCTGTCGAAGCGCCACTGCACGTTGTGGTCGACACAAGTCTGCACCACGACTGTCTCTGTCGGCATGTCGACGTAGATGCGTTGACCGTGGAATCCACTGAAGATGGGGCGGCTGCCGTCGGACTTCAGGTGCCAGAACATTCCCTTATAGCCGCCAATCTGGCCGTTCGTGCTCGGACGGGCATAGTTGACTCGCACCTGCGAGTCCTTGTCGCCCCAGGAGCAGCATTCCTGGATCCAGGCTTCGCTCACGACCTGGGCGCCGTTCATGCGCCCGCGCTGCGCCACAAGCTGGCCGAGACGCGCCCAGTCGCGAAGGGTCGCCGCGAAGCCAATGCAGTTGAACTCGGCCGCCTTCGAGTCGGTCCACCACGTGGCATTGCCCTCTGCACCTAGCGGTCCCCACAGGGCGTCCTGCGCGAATTCGGAAAGACTCTTGCGCGTCACCTCGCGAATGACCACCCCGATCGCGGAGGCAGCCATGTCGTTGTAGATGAAATGGATTCCCTGCGGTTCGCGCCGCGTGTTGAGATCCCGCAGCGCGGCGACGACGTCCGGGTCGGAGCCGAGCAGCGCCCGCTCGTAAAACTGAGCGTTGTCCTGCAGTTGATCGCCCGTCAGGGCCAGTCCTGTGGACATGTTCATCAGGTTGCGAATCGTCGTCTCGCCGTGCAAGGTCCCGGCCAGCGACTTCGCGTAGGTGTCACTACGATCGTCGATCGACTTGATGAGGCCGCGGTCGACGCAAATTCCCAGCAACAGCGATGTGACGCTCTTGGACATCGACCAGCCGCTCATTCGCATTTGGGCGGATCGCCGGAATCCGTAACCTTCGAACCAGACCTCGCCTTTGCGCGCGATCAGCAGCCCCGTGATGGGCCAAGCCTTCAGGTAGTCCTGAGGGGTCCGCTGCGTGAAGCCGTACGAGATGTCATCTCGCGGCCGAGGGGTGAGGGGCGACACTTTGGTGCCGGCGCTAATGGTGTGAACCGGGAACATCGATTCGAAGCCGCCCGAGTAGTTGCCCACGCGCGTTTGGGTGTGCGAGAAGATGCGACGTGGCTCGCCCCAGCCAGTCGGGTATCCCGCCTCCGCACCCCAATCGTCGCCGAACGCGCGCGCGGCAATGGGCATGGCTGCCGCGCCTGCCGAAATCAGCAAAGATCTTCTTTTCATCTGAGGCATCCGTGTAGCGAGGTGAGGCACCAAGGCCGCAGGCAATTCCACCATGGGGCAGGTGGCTGCTACAAGGACAGACACCGTCGAACCTGGTTGTCGTTCGACTGCCTGTTGCGGGAAAGCCGACATGGAAAGCAGGGAGTCGGCAGACGCGACCGCCGGTAGGCCGAAAGGATCTACCGTCGGACCCGCCGGAATCGTTCTAAAGACTGGCGCGGATGCAAGAGTGGCCTGAGCGCTTCGGCAAGCGGGGTGCTATCGCCCTGGTGGCTGTGCTCATGACTTGCTGTACGCGCCGTTCGAGGCGCGCCAAACCAGCCTATCCATCGTCGAACTCCCACCCGGTCGTTTTCCCACGGGCGGCCCGCTACGCGTGTAACGGCGCCGACGGCACTTTCGGAACGAACGAAGATGTCGAGCCGTTCAAGCTGCCGGCAGTCCGCGTGGCGTGCGTTGGGCGGCTGCTGCTACGGGTTGGAATCGGACATCCGCAGAATCGCCCCTGCGTGCGGCCCAACGCAGCCGGATTGGTAAGCTCCAGCCCGGCCGAATCGTCGCCACGCAGAACCGACCCCCAGGAAATCGCATGTCCACCTCTCCTTCGGCGGATTGCTCCGCATGCCACTTCCCGCCTCCCAGCTTCCCGGGGCTTTCCGGGCGGCTTGCCTGGGTCACCGGCCACCGCGGCGGCATCGGCTCCGAAGTCGCGCGCCTACTCGAAGCGAGCGGCTGCCAGGTCGCGGGGCTCGACCTGCCCGACGTCGACCTGGCCGATCTCGGCGCGCTCGAGTCGCGCGCCGCGCAGCTGGCACGGGAGCACGGCGCTCCGCAGGTGCTGGTGAATTGCGCGGGTACCACCCTGCTGGGAAGCATCCCGGACACCTCGCTCGCCGACTTGCAGCGCGTCATGGCGGTGAACTTCACGGCGCCCTTCCTGCTGATGAAGTCCGTCCTGCCCGACATGGTGAGGGCAGGAGGCGGCGCCATCGTGAACGTGGCCTCGGACCAGGCGCTGATCGGGAAGCCGCTGAGCGCCGCCTACGGGGCGAGCAAGGGCGCGCTGGCCCAGCTCACGCGCAGCGCAGCCATCGATTTCGGCCGGCACAACGTGCGCGTGAACTGCATCGCCCCGGGCAGCACGGACACGGCGATGCTGCGCGAAGTCATGGAGAGCAGCCGGAGCTTCGAGAGCCTGTTTCCACCGCCGTCCGGGGTCGGCTGGCACGGCCGGCCGAAATCGCGGTCGCCGCGGTGTTCCTCGCGTCCGCAGCGGCTTCGTTCATCACCGGCGCCGTGATTCCGGTGGACGGCGGAGTGACCGCCGCATGAAGAAGGTGGCCCTGGTGACCGGCGGGACCCGTGGTGTCGGGCTTGCCATTTGCAGCATGCTGGCCGCCAACGGCCACGACGTGATCGCGACGGCCCGCCGCGCACCCGCAGGCGAATTGCCCGCCGGCGTCGCTTATCTACGGTGCGACGTGTCGCAGCCGGATGACGTGCTGGGGGTGTTCGCACGGTTGCGCGAATTGCACGGACGACTCGACGTGCTGGTCAACAACGCCGGCATCGCTGGCGCCGACAGACTCGGGGACCCGCGCGATCCGGCCTGGGACGCCGTGATAGGTACCAACCTGACGGGCGCCTACCGGTGCGCCCAGGCCGCCCAGGCACTGTTTCCCGCGGAAGGGGGCCGCCTCGTGTTTCTTGCGAGTGTGCTGGGGCTGCGCGCGGTGCCGGACCAAATCGCCTACACCGCGTCCAAGCACGGGGTCGTGGGGCTCGCCAAGGCGTTCGCACTGGCGCTTGCGTCGCGTCGGATCACCTCCAACGCAATCTGCCCGGGATGGGTGGACACAGCCATGGCGCGGCAGCGCTTCAGCGAACTGGGCATCGAGGCGTCCGAGGCACGCGCGGGCGTCCCCACAGGGGCAATCGTGACACCCGAGGAGGTCGCCGCAGCGGTGCTCTACCTGTGCAGTGACGCCGCCCGCAACATCACCGGGCATACGCTGGTGCTTGATGGAGGGACGCTGGCCTGAGTTCGTGGGTGCCCGGGTTCTTCTCATCCCGGCCGTCGCGCCGCGTCCGGCCGAACACGGGCAGTCACTCCGCCTGGGGTCGTGAGCGGCCGTTGCGTGAAGCGCATCGTGAGTCCCTGCAGCAGTTTGCCGCATTGGGTGACACCGGCGGCGACGGCGTCACCATCACCTGGCCCCAGGTAGAGAAAGTCGGCACGCGCGCCGCCGGCTCACTGCGGGGGACACCACAGCTCGCCGGTTCACCCCCACCGTGGCGTGCCGCTTTGAGCATCGGCACATAGACCTCTGGGCTGAGGGCAGCAGTCGATATGATCGGTCGAGCATGTTCGTCGTGCACCAGTTGGCGCCTAGGTTTGCGCCGCCACGCACGCAGGCATCTGACCCAACTGAAGCAGCTTCGGAAGGAACATGGCAAGGAACCCGCAGAAGCCCTCCGGCATCACGTCAGCAAGTGCCGCGCAGTCGAGCCGGCGCAGTCGCATCCAGCTCAAGGGCGACGCGCACGACGAGCTGGATGCTCAGGAGCTTGCGCATCTGAGAGCGATCAAGGACACGGCGACCGTCTGGTACTGGGAGCAGGACAGCGAATTCCGATTTACCGTCGACATTCGAGGCGCGGGCCACGTGCCGCAGGAGCCATCAATCATCGGTATCCGTCGGTGGGAGGCACCGGATTGCTTTCCCTTGCACGGCACCTGGGAAGATCACCGCCGCTGCCTCGAGGCCCACTTGCCCTTCCGGGAGTTCGAATTTCAGGTCGGACGCGGGGTGAACGTGCGC
The DNA here is from genome assembly GCF_016654015.1 of Ramlibacter ginsenosidimutans. Lineage (GTDB taxonomy): Bacteria > Pseudomonadota > Gammaproteobacteria > Burkholderiales > Burkholderiaceae_C > Ramlibacter > Ramlibacter ginsenosidimutans. Next base: position 128,046 of record NZ_JAEPWM010000011.1, read on the forward strand.
TACATCTCGACGACGGGCGTGCCAGTGTTCGAGCAGGGCCGGTTTGTCGGCTATCGCGGCACGGCGATGAACATTACCGCCCTGAAGCGTGCGCAGCAGGCCTACGAGCGGGCGCAAGTTCTGGCAGTGCTTGGCGCGCGGTTGGGGAAGGTGGTCGGCTGGAGCTTCGACCTTGCATCGCGACGCATGGAATGGTCGCGGGGCCTTGGAGACTTGCTCTCCAAGGGAAGAAACTACGAGCCGGGCAGAAGTCGCTTGCTCAAGCTTCTCTCGAAAGGCGCCAGGAGGATGGTCGTGTCCGCGTTTTGGAAGAGTTCGCTAGACAGGCAGCCCTTCGATGTCGAACTTCATCCGATGGCTGACGACGGAAAGCAAGTCTGGATGCGCCTGGTCGGCGAACCCGTCTGCAGCGCAGGAGGGACGGTGGATCGCATCGATGGAGCGTTGCAGGACATCTCCGATAGCAAGGCTTCGCAGGAGCGGCTGTCTGCGCTCACAGAACAACTCTCCCTGCTCAATCGCGAACTCGGCACCCGCGTGCAGGAACGTACGCGCGAACTCGAACTGGTGAACGCGGATCTCCGGGGATTTGCGCACGTTCTCGCGCACGACCTGAAGGCTCCCCTCGCTGCCATCCAGGGGTTCAGCGCAGCGATGGAAGAGGCTTTGGCGCGCGAAGACTCTGCGCGCGCAGCACACTTTGCCAGCCGCATCCGGGCAGGCGGCCAGCGCATGAACGACTATGTCGAAGCGCTGCTGTCCCTCGCCGAAATGGCCCAGGCCCCCTTGGTGGTGGCGAACGTGGACCTCACTGCGATCTGTGCCGACGTAGTGGACGAACTGCGAGCGGCGGAGCACGACCGCAACATGAGCGTAACGATCGAAGAGGGCATGGAGGTGCGTGGCGACCGCAGGCTGCTGCGCGTCCTTCTGGAGAACCTGATCGGCAACGCCTGGAAGTTCACGCGGCGACGCGAAGCTGCCTGGATCCGGATCTCCTCCTGGGTCGACCCGGCAGGCATCAGGGTGTTTTCCGTGCAGGATAACGGGGCCGGCTTCAACATGGAGTTCGCGGGCCGGTTGTTCGGCGACTTCCAGAGGCTCCATGCAGCGGACGAATTTCCCGGGACGGGCATCGGCCTGTCCAACGCGCAACGCATCGTGAACCGCCACGGCGGTCGCATCTGGGCGGAGGCGCGCGAAGGAGAAGGCGCGGTCTTTCGTTTCACGCTCGCGGACACCAGCATCGACGCCGACCGAGGATGCGCACCTGGCAGTTGAGAGCGCATCGTCGCGCTTTCATCCTCAAGTCATCCGCATCTTGATAGTTGCAGCCTTCCGTAGCCCAAGCGCACCGCTGCGGCCGCTGCGCGCGGGCCCGGCCTCGAAGACCAGCCGGTGGTCGGCATGGCACGGCGCCATCATGCCTTGCTGAAGACCAGCGTTGCGTTCGTGCCGCCGAAGGCAAAGGAGTTGCTGATGGCGTGGCGCAGGCCCGGCCTGTGGACCCCTGAATGCAGGACGTGGTCCAGGCCAGCGCAGGCCGCGTCGATGTCTACGACGCCCTGGGTCGGAGGCAGGTCGCCCGTGCGCAGGGCCTGGATCGTCCACACGGCCTCCAGGGCGCCGGCGGCACCGAGCAGGTGTCCGTGCGCCGCCTTGGTGGAGCTCAGCGCGAGCTTGGGCGCGGCTTCCTTCCAGACCGCGCGCAGCGCCTCGCATTCCACCGGATCGCCCGCCACCGTGGCTGTCCCGTGGGCATTGCAATACCCCACGTCCGCTGGCGTGAGCTCGCTCGCAGCCAGTGCAGCGCGCAGGGCCGCCACCTGCCCGCGAACTGCCGGGTTGGTGAGGTGGACGGCATCGCAGCGAACCGCGCTTCCCGCGAGCCACGCGTACGGCGCGCGCGCGCTCCGCTCCATGTCTCTTTCGCGTTCGAGCACGAGGAATGCGGAACCTTCACCGAGCACCAAGCCGCTGCGGTCACGCGAAAAGGGTCGGCAGCTGTGCTTGACGTCGTCTTCCTGTGGCGGCGCCAACGCCCTGAGTGCATGCCATGCCGCCAGGGCTCCGGGTACCAGGAGCGCCTCGGCACCGCCCGCGATCGCCATGTCCACCTCGCCGCGTCGCAACGCGTGTGCGGCTTCCGCGATGGCCACCGCACTCGAGGCGCAGGCCACCGCATACGTGAGCACCGGGCCGCGGATGTCCATGTGCATTGCGATCACAGCCGCAGCGCCGTTGGCCATCCCCGCAGGGACGGTGAGTGGCGGAATTCTTCCGCCGGAGTGAAGCGCGGCATAGCCGTGATCCATCGTGCTTGCGCCACCCATTCCCGTGCCCACATAGACGCCTACCCGGTCCGGGTCATTCCAGCTGCCGCCCCCCGCATCGGCAAGCGCGGCTCTCGCTGCCATGAGCGCCATGTGGCTCACTCGTTCCGTCCCGACCTGCTGCAGCTTGTTCAGGACGGTAGATACGTCGAAGCTGGCCGACGCCACAGGCAGTGGAGGCAGGCCTGCGTTGTCGATGCGGCGGACCGCGCCGCCCCCCTCCAGGAGCACCCGCCACGCCGCCTCGACGTCGTTTCCCAGGGGGCTCACCAACCCCATGCCGACGACACCCACACGATCGCTTTCCTGCCGCATCGCTCAGGCGGCCTTCGCGGCGCGGAGCTCGTCCAGCATGGATGCAAGCCCGCGCAGGCTCGTGATCGTGGACATGGCCGTGTCCGGAACCTGCACGTGGAACTGGTCCTCGACCGCGAACATGAGCTCCGCCACGGTGAGGGAGTCGAGGTTGTACTGCGCGAACGGAGCGTCGGGATCGATGCCCGCGGGCTCTATGTCGAACTGCGAATGAATGAGTTGCTTGAGAGCTTCGATGGTGTCCATGGGTGCTTGCGTGTGCGGCAGGCTGGGCATTAGCCGACCGCCGATTGGGTGCGAACGCCCGCCGCGAGGCACGCGCGGGCGTGGCGCGCCAGGCGGTCGGCGACCTGCTGCCGGTCATTGTCGGCCGTGATCATGTGATAGCTGTCTTCCAGCACGACCAATTCCAGAAGTCTGGTGGGAAACCGCGAAACGACCTTCTGGACGCTCGCAAGGCTGCAAATCTCGTCCTCGCGGGCATGAAGAACGAGCGTGGGAACACTCAGGTCCTTGAACCAGGTGTTCGCCTCGCGCGAGATACGCTCGCTTTCCCGTACCGCGTGCAGCGATATCTGCGCCGGACCGGCAAGCGTGGCTTCGCCCCCATCCATCTGCTGACGCACCCACTGGCGAAGCCGCTCGTTCTTCAGGCCATACGGGGGCCGCTCCCTCATGAAGAAATGGTCCTCCAAACGCAGCAGATACGCAAGCCTGCGCAAGCCGTACCACCAGGGCAGGGCCCACCCGTCATAGGCAAGCAGCGGCGACAGCAACGCCAGGCCGCAGATGGGGCCCGCCGCTTCACGCGCGGCGACGCCCAACGCGAGCACCGCACCCGTGCACAGGCCGCCGAGCACCACGGGCCCATGTCTTTGGGCGATCCGGTCCACCACGTCGCACGACGCGTCCAGCCAATCCTGCCAGCGCGCCGCGTGCGGCGGCGAGGCGTGGCTGTACCCGTTGATCGTCGGTGTGTGCAGCACAATGCCCTCGCGCTGAAGGGGGCGCGCCAGCAAACCAAATTCCTTCGGGGAGCTGGCGAGACCGTGCAACAGCACGAGGTGAGCGGGGTCCGAGGAGCGTGTAACTTGCCCTTCGGGAGCGGGCGCGAAGGCTGGCTGGATCACCAGAGGTTCCGGGAGAAAGACGAGGAATGTTACCTCGAAGCATCGGCAAGTTCCGGGTGGTGCATCGAGCAGGCGAGTGGCCGGCAGGTCAAAGCCTGGATCGGGCAGTGATCGATCACCCGGGCCGATCGAGTAGGTGCCATGGCCTATCGCTTCTCCGGTGGACACGGTGCGTCGCACCTGACCATCGGGATGATTTCGCCCAGCGCCGCCATCAAGCTGCCGCACGTCCCCACAAGGGCGATGACCCGTCCTCGCTTGCCCGCGCGCGCCTGCAGCCCGGCGCAGCCGCCGGGCCGCAGCTGCCATCAGAACTGGTACTTCATCCCCACGCTCACCCCCTGCAGGTGGCCGCCCGCCCAGCACTTGGGCGCGCCGCCGTTCGGATCGAACCCGGAGCTGTCGGGGTTGCTCGCATCATGGCAATCCGTGGTCACGGACCGGCCGCCTGCACCCAGGTCGTAGTGCGCGTCGGGATGGTTGATGGTGGTGGCGTAGTCCACGTACCAGCTGAAGTTCTCGTCCACCTTGTGCTTCCAGGCGAGCGTGAACATGTTGGCGGAGTTGTCCGGATTGGCGCCGCCGTCGGTGTTGTGCGTCCCCGGATCGCCGGGCGTCTTGTTCGCGTGCGCCCAGCCGAAGTGCAGGCTGTCCTTCGCATTCAGGGCCTGGCTCACGGCCAGCCACGTGCCACTGCGCGAGCGCTCGTTCTGGAAGGCGAGGTAGTCCGGCACGTTGCGCTTCATGTTCTCGTAGATGCCGCTGATCGTGGTGCTGCCGAAGTGGTACTGGGCGCCCACCTTGGCCGCGCGTTCGTCAGCCACGTCGTTCGGGTCAAAGGCGGCGAGGTCACCCGTGCGATTCACCTTGCTGTGGTGCTCGTACGCGGCAGTGAGGTACAGCGGTCCGAAGTGATACCCCGCGCTCAGGCTGTAGGCCGTGCCGAAGGCGCCGTCGTTGCAGGCCACGGGCCCTCCGCCGCTGCCGGGAACGTTGCCGCCCGCGCAGTCGCCTTCACCCGCCGCCAGGTTGCTGTTGTCGTAGGCACGGTTCTGCCCGGGCGAGACGAGCGCGTTGAAGCTGAAGCCGCCCCAGGACGGCGACTCGTACCAGAGCGCATGGTCGAAGCGGGTTCCGAATTCCACGCGGTTGTCGCCGCCCGTGTTGCCCATGATGACCGAGTAGTCGCCCCACATCCCGGAGAACGGGTTCATGATGTTGGTCGACGTCTTGTACGGCGCATCGGTCTTGCCGATCTTGACGGCGCCCCACGGCGCCGACGCGAGGCCGATGAAGCTGTTGCGCGAGGTCAGGCCGCCCTTGACTGCGCTGCTCGTGTTGCTGTTGCTGGCGCCGGTGCCCGACGTGGCGGACACGTCGATCTGCGTCTCCAGCTGCCACACGAAATGGGCCGGGTAGTCACCCAGCGACTGGAAGCCCCGCAGTCCCACGTACGAGATGTTGCTGGAGATGTCCCACATCCAGCCGCCATTGCCGGCGGGCGTGCTGCCGTCCGACGCAACCTTCCCGTTGATGCCCTTGGTCGCCGAATCGAGGGACAGATCGAGATTTCCGTACGCAGTGATCTCGCCTCCACGCGTAAGGAAGGTCATGCCTTTGCCTGCCTTTCGCTGCAGGAACTCGCCGCCGCCGGCGGCTGCCGGAGCCGCCGGTGCGGGAGCGGCGCTTGCCTGCTGCTTGGACATCTGGTCCATCTGCGCCTTGAGCGCCTCGATCTGCTGCTGCATCGCGTCGATCTGCCGGCGCATGTCCTCCGTCGTTTGCGCGTGTGCGGGTCGTGCCGCCATGCCCGTTCCGAGCAGGAGGGCGCATGCCATGCTGACTGCCGTGAGTTTCACGTTTGTCTCCATTGCGAGGTTGGTGTTGAGAAACTTCGGGCGCGCCGAGGGCGCGACCCGCAGCGGGTGTACTTTTGCGAACGAGTCGCCCCGCTTGATCGCGGTCAAGATTTGCACAAACACACCGCGTTCGAGGGAAAGCCCGGGCAGCGCCGCAGGCTTCGCGTCAGCGGCGAGTCAGTGCGCGATCAGGAAGCCGCCGAGACCCTGCAAAGTTGATGCGCGCGAAATGCGCTGCGTCACTGTTTGCGTGGAGACGTGTTGCAGTAAGGCGAAGGTTTTGCGTTCCCGCGTACGCCGCCGGTAACGCTACCGGCCATCGGGGGATCGTCTGTCCCCCCGCTGCACCGTCGGACCGATCGCCGTTCGTAAAGGATCCGGAATGACGCAGGGATCCGCGGATCCCGCGCACAGCCGCTCGGGACTGATGGACGCGGCCAGCCATGAGCGCGTCGTCACGCCGGGCTTGTGATCGCCGCCGCTGCGTTCGGTGTCACCGGCGGCAACTGCGCCACCATCACCTGGCCCTAGGTAGAGAAAGCCGGCACGCGCGCCGCCGGCTCGGTGCGGTGGACACCACAGCTCGTGGTTCATCCGCCCCGTGGCGTGCCCCTTTCAGCAGCAAGACATAAAGCGGCGTCGGCGCGGCACGGCCACTTCGGCATCGATGAAAGCGGCGGATGGGACGCCGTCGGAGTGGCACATCGACCGCGATCGCCACCACGCGAGCTGCATGTGCTCAAGTGGGACACCGAGGGCCGGCGGCGGCCCCTCTTTGTTGCGCGGCGGAGTCCAGGCAACCATGCTGCATGGTCGCTGGCGTGCTCGTCTGGATTTGGGTCGTGTTCCGCGCATGCCCGTCGCGCAGGTGCGGCGGCAGCATGCGCACCAGCCAGTGGACTGCAAGCGGCACCAACATGAGGTCGTCCACGAGTCCGAGCATCGGGATCGCGAAATTCAGCGGCGACAAGGCGAAGACGAGCAGCAGCAAGGACGCAGGCAACAGCCAGGCCGGGCGTTGCTGTGCGCGAAGCGCCCACCACAGGATGCGCAAATCCTCGCGGCTGATGCGCCAGAACAGAACGAGCAGACGACTCACGCGAAACCTCCGGTGCAGGAAAGACAAGGCCGGTAGCTGTTGCGCATCTGTTCCCATTCAAGAGGCCGCCGGGCGCAGATGCATGACAGCAGGCGAGGGCGTGAAAAGTTGCAGGTTCGCGGGAGGTTGCCGGGCTGCTCGCCGATTGGCGGTCAGTCTCAGAACAGGGTCGTTGCCCTAAGTCATCAGCTGTCATCGCAATGCGGATGCACGGCGTTTCCTTCGCATGGATCTTCGCATGGATGCAATCGGGTTCAGCCGGCGACAACTCCTGACCGCTGGCGCTGGGGCAGCCCTGCTCGCCGGGTGCGCGACAGGCGTTCGCCGTGGCTCGACGGATAGCGCGCAGGCGCCGGACGAAGCGAGCGCAATCGCGACGCGACTCGATCGCATCACCTGGGGCGTGAACGAGGCGGAGGTGAGCGCAGCACGCCGTGTCGGCTTCGTCCCTTACCTTGACGGCCAGCTGAATGCGTCGATCGGTCCTCCGCTGGCGGGTGATCTTCAGGATCGCATTGAGCGCATGACAATCAGCGGCACCACCTTGCAAGCGCTCGTGCTGCGGATGGAGGAGCAGCGCAAGGCAGCCGATGCGGTGGTCGGCGACGACGCGAAGAAGGCAGCGCAGCAGGCTTACCAGCAGCAGATGAACCAGTTGGCGCACGAGGCGGCGTCACGCCACCTGCTGCGGGCACTCTACTCTCCGCACCAGGTGCTCGAGCGCATGACATGGTTCTGGCTGAATCACTTCAGCGTGCACCAGTACAAGAGCAACCTGCGCGCGATGGTCGCCGATTACGACGACACGATCCGCAGCCGCGCGCTCGGCCGGTTCAGGGACCTGGTGGGCGCGGTCGTCCATCATCCGGCGATGCTGCGCTACCTGGACAACGAGCAGAACGCAGTCGGCCACATCAACGAGAACCATGCGCGCGAATTGATGGAGCTTCACACCCTGGGTGTCGATGCGGGCTACACGCAGGCGGATGTGCAGGAACTCGCGCGTGTGCTGACCGGTGTGGGCGTGAACCTGTCCGGCTCGGCGCCCAAGGTCCGGCGCGAGCTGCAAGCGTTTTACGTCCGTGACGGACTCTTCGAGTTCAACCCGAACCGGCATGACTTCGGGCCCAAGCGCCTGCTTGGCCAGCCGATCGCTGCGCAAGGGCTCGCCGAACTGGACGAAGCGCTCGACCGCCTCTGCCGTCATCCGGTCGCTGCCACGTTCATCTGCCGCAAGCTCGCGGGCTACTGGATGTCCGATGACCCGCCGCCCGCGGTGGTCGCGGCGATGGTGCGAACCTTCCGTGAGAGCGACGGGCAGATCGCACGGGTGCTGGAAGTGCTGTTCAACGCCGAAGGCTTCTGGCGCGCGCACAAGTTCAAGGACCCGATGCGCTACGTCACTTCGGCGATCCGCGCGGCGTACGACCGGCGCGCGATCCTGAACACGCAACCTGTCCTCGGCTGGCTCGCTCGCCTGGGCGAGCCTCTGTATGGGCGCCAGACTCCGGATGGCTACCCGCTCGACTCGCGGGCCTGGAGCAGCGCGGGCCAGATGGCGACGCGCTTCGAGATCTCGCGCGCGATCGGTTCGGCCAGCGCGGGGCTGTTCCGTCCAGACGAACCCGGAGCGCGGGACGTGCCCGCGTTTCCGCAGCTCGCCACGCCGCTGTACTACGAATGGCGCGAGAAGACCCTCGGTGCGGCCACGCGCACGGCCCTGGGGCAGGCCGCATCGCCGCAGGAGTGGAACACCTTCCTGCTCGCCTCACCGGAATTCATGCAGGGTTGATGCAATGAAAAGACGCGCCTTCGCCGTCATCGCGGCCGCTGCCCCCCTGGCGTCGCTGTCCGGCCGCTTGTTCGCCGCACCGGCGGCGCAGTCGCGCTTTCTCCTGGTCTTCCTGCGGGGTGGCTACGACGCGGCGAGCCTGCTCGTGCCGCACGCAAGCAGCTTCTACTACGAGGTGCGCCCGAACATCGCCATCGGCAGACCCTCGGCGGAAGCCGCGAGTGCGATCGGCCTCGATGGAGCCTGGGGCCTCCACCCCGCGCTGCGCGACAGCCTGGGACCGATGCTCGCCAGGCGCGAGCTCGCATTCGTGCCGTTCGCGGGTACCGAGGACCTCTCGCGCAGTCATTTCCAGACGCAAGACTCCATCGAGCTGGGGCAACCCCTCTCCGCGCGCCGCGACTATCGGTCCGGCTTCATGGGACGGCTCGCGCAGGCGCTGGCCGGCAGCGCACCGATCGCATTCACCGACCAGCTCCCGCTCGCGTTCCAAGGATCGACCCCGGTTCCGAACGTTTCCCTGCGCTCCGTCGGCAAGCCCGGCCTCGATGCGCGCCAGAGCGCCGTCATCGAGTCCATGTATCGCGGCACTCCCTGGGCCCACCAGGTCGCCGAAGGGTTTGCAGTGCGCGACGACGTGGCGCGGGAGCTTGTTGCGGAAATGGAGGCGGCCAGCCGCAACGCCATCAGCGCGAAGGGCTTCGAGCTGGAAGCGCGCCGCATCGCGCATCTCATGCGCGAGAGGTATACGCTCGGCTTCGTGGATGTAGGCGGCTGGGACACGCACGTCGGCCAGGGGGCCGCGACAGGCTACCTGGCGAGCCGCTTCGAGGAACTCGGGCGCGGACTCGCGGCCTTCGCACAGGAGATGGGCACCGCATGGGCGCAGACGACGGTCGTCGTGGTGAGTGAGTTCGGCCGCACGTTCCGGGAGAACGGGAACCGGGGCACGGACCACGGGCACGGGGGCGTGATGTGGGTGCTGGGCGGTGCCACCAAGCCCGTGATCGCCGGAGACCAGGTGGAGCTGTCCTCGTCCACGCTGTTCCAGAATCGCGATTGGCGCGTCCTCAACGACTACCGGGCGGTGCTCTCGGGCATCTTCGCCACGCAATTCGGGATGGGCCCGGCCACGCTGGAGAAAGTGTTCCCGGGTGTCGCGCCCAAGGCGCTCCACCTCGCCTGAGCCGGCCTTGAACTCCGACTTTTCGACGTCACATGCACCGCACAGCGAACCCGGAGCCGTTTCAGATGCGAACCCCCCGAGTCCTTGAATTGTTCCTCAGCCTGCTGCTGGCCCTTGTCGCTTTCGCCGTGCATGCGCAGCCGGCCCACGAACCCACCGTCGACGAGATTTACCAAGCTGCCGAACACGGCGACCTGGTCGGAGCGCGCAGCATGGTCGACCAGGTCCTGGCAAAGCATCCAAACAGCGCGAAGGCGCACTACGTCAAGGCGGAGGTCGCCGCGCGGCAGCATGAAGCCGCGCTCGCGCGCGGCGAGCTGCAAGCCGCGGAAACGCTCGCTCCCGGCTTGCCGTTCGCCAGGCCCGATGCGGTCAGCGCACTGCGCGCGCAGCTCGGTCGTCCGTCACGGCATGCCGTCACGCCGGTGCCTGACGATGCGCTCCGGCAGCCCGCACACGCGGGACGAAGCGGCTTTCCTGTCGGCGGCTTTGTCGCGCTGGTCCTGATCTTCATCGTGGCAATGACGTTCGTTCGCTCCCGCTTGAGCGCGGCTGCCGCGCCCACCGCCTCTGTCTATCCGCCCCAGCGCCCGGACGAAGCATTCGGCCGTTACGACGCACCGCACGCAGGCTACCCCTCAGGGGCTTACCAGCCAGGTGCTTATCCGCCTGGCGCGTATTCGGCAACGCCAGCGCCATCTCTTGGGTCGACGCTGGGCCACGGGCTGGCGACGGGCCTGGCCGTCGGTGCCGGTGTAGTGGCGGCGGAGGAGATCGGCCACCGCATCTTCGATCACCAAGGGGGCGCCCTTCATGCACCGGCGGCAGCCCCGGGCGCTTGGGGCGAAAACTCCCCGCTGGCACGAGACGCGGGGATCGATGCCCTACGAGGTGGCGCGGATCCGAACCCCGACATGGGCGGGCGGGACTTCGGCATTGCGGACCACGGCGGCTGGGAAGATGCGGGGGGAGGGGACTTCGGCGTGGAAAATGGCAGCGACGACTGGAACACCTGAAGGCCAGCATTCCAGGGTGCGCATGGCGCCGATTCGGCAAGCTCACCGCGGCGGAAAGGACCCCAGAATGCATCGCGCCGGGAGTCTTCCCCCCAGGATGTGCTGAGCCGTCCCTGAGGCTGGCTCGTCGCTCGTTCAATCAACAGCGCCGAGGCAGCAGAGCGTCTCCTGCCCTGGCAACACTGAACTTCAGAAGCCCGCCGTGTGCGGGCCCCCGCACGCGCTTGGCGCATGTTCCTGCGTCGGCTGCCAATGGGCCGGCCGCGCGCACTGCATCGCGCCAGGGTCAGCGCTTGCCTTCTTCGCGTTGCGCCTGCTTGTCCGCCTCGCGCGCGGACTCTTTCGCATCGCCCATCTTTTCCTGCACCTTGCCCTTGATCTGCTGGGCGGCGCCACCGATTTCGCGGCTGGTGTCGCCGGTCAGCTTGCCCACCTGCTTCTTGGCTTCACCTGCGGCCTGGTTGGCGGCGCCATTGACCTTCGCGCGCCCGGTCGCGCGGCGGTGTCGAGCCGCGCATCGGCACCGGTGCAAGGCCCAGAGTCGCGTGCACGGTCGCCAGGATGAAGCGCTTGACCTTTCGTGGATCGGTGGCCGGCAAACACCAACAATGGTGCTGAGGCCGCAGGGATCTCGCGAATCAGCAGCGCGCAGCCGCGCATTCACCGCCGAGGCCCTGTGGAAGTGATCCAGACCGGCAAAGCAGCCCCGTCTAGGTGTGAAGTGTCAACAGGTTCTTCAGAGAGTTCGAAAGCCGAGACACGGGAACGCGAAGTTGCTCCCGTAATGAATGCCATCTGTGGGAATGCCCAGGACGAAACGACTGCCAGGACGGTGAGGCCGTTGTGTCCATATCGCACTGCGCCGGTGAGGTCCCGCTTGCGGATCCCCGTTGCCGCACTGGTGCGCGCCTGCGCCCGACGTGCTTCGCGCAGCTGAGAATCGGCGGGGACTCATATGGGTATTCGCGGCCCCGCGGTGACCTATGCGGTCGTATGCGCATCAACCTGTCGGGACCGCGCAGGCGGTACACGCCCTCCGCCGAGGCGACTTCGACGCCGTGCCGGCAGGGGTGCAGAGGCATTGCTGGTTCGGGGCACGCTGACTCTTGGCGGGCGCTTCGCCTGGGGGCCGGCCTACGCAGACTCCATGCTCGGTCTTACCTGTTTCACATTTGCGATGACACACAGTGACTGCTTCCATTACCAACGGGGAGCATCCGATGAAGAAATCTCAATTGCTTGGGGCATGTGTCGCCATCGCGATCGGCGCCATCTCGGGAGGCGCCAACGCGGGCTGCCTCGGGGGCGCGGCTGCGGGCGGCGTAGCAGGTCACTTTATGCACCGGCACGGAGTGGCCGGTGCTGCTGCCGGTTGTGCGATCGGTCACTACCGCTCCAAGCACCAGGAGGCGCGCGCGGAACAGGCAAACACCGACCAAGTCGCGCAGACTCGGACGCAATCTCACCACCACTGGTTCCACAAGGGGTGAGCCCCTTAGAAAGGGGCCAGCCACCCCTTTCATCCAGTTCCAGTTGCGCCGTCACCCGGAATCCAAGTCGACGGACGTGTTACTTCGGGTTCGGGCTGAAAAGGTAGTGGGCTCCTGTCTCCTGGCTCCTGGCTCCTGGCTCCTGGCTCCTGGCTCCTGGCTCCTGGCTCCTGGCTCCTGGCTCCTGGCTCCGTGAGGCGGGAGATACTGCGTTCCCAGCGTTCCTGCAGCTTCGGTTTCTCTCCCCATCCGGACCGTAAAGGGCGCTGAAGTAGTTCTGACCTGGGGTAGCACGGCCCGCGCGCAGGTGCTTGCTCTGCAGGCATCGCGATGTAGCCGTCGTTGTAAAGGAAGACGAACTCCGTGCCCCGGCCGACGAACGTGGGCTGCTGCGCAAACAGCAGGCTCAGGTGGTCTTGAGCGACTGCCGCCAACTCGCCTGCGCACGCACGGGCGTAGGCGATCAGTTGAACGCGCGGATGAGGGCGCGGATCGCGCCGGCTCCCTCAAGGGGCCGCCCAAAGCTCGCCGGCAGCCGGCGCGGCGCTGCCCGATGCGCAGTCAACCGCTAGCCGGGTCCCGATCCGGGCGACCCGCCTCTATCGCAATCTGAGTCGCGATGATCTTGGCTGCCGCCAGCGTCGGCGCCGACAGAAAGATGCCGGCGACCCCGCCGATTTCCTCGCCCGCCAGCAATCCAAACAGCACCAGCAACGGCGCGAGTTCGACCCCACCACTCATCAAATATGGATTGAGCACGTAGTCCTGGAAAACGCGGTAGCCGGCAATGAGGGCGAGCAGGAGCAGCAGGTGCTCGTAGCCCGACAGGCCCGCGACGATCAGGCAAACCGCCGCGGCCGTCAGCGGGCCGATCGCCGGTATGAATTCGAGACCGGCTGCCAGGGCCGCGAGCAACATCGCGTACGGCACACCGGCAATCGAGAAGGCCACGGAGTAGGCCACAAGCGTCGCCGCCGACAGGATCAGGAGAGATCGGATATAGCCGCCCAGCACGACGTCCAGTCCGTCGACGATTCCGCTCCACATGCGCCCATGACCGTACTGTTGGACCCAGGCCAGGAACGCGGTGCGCATCGCCCTCGCATCCTTGACGAAGAGGAATGCGAGGATAGGAATCAAGACGAGGAAGATCGAGTTTCCGGCGACTCCGAGGGCGACCTCACCGACCTTCTTGGCAATCGGCAAGGCAGCCGAGGCGCCCGATTTGAACTGCTCCTGGATCAGGGCGGACAGGCGCTCGCGAAACGGCACCAACCACTCGGGCAGCGGAACTCGATTGAGCAGGTGCGGATCTCCCAGCAAGGCTGGAAGCTTGTTGGCAAGGGTCGCGGCTTGCTCCGCGATCGGTGGGCCGATCAGTGCGATTCCGATCACGACCAGCGCCAGGATGAGCGCAAAGATGGCTCCTGTGGATGCGCTGTAAGAGAACCGCCTGGGCGTTAGGCGCGCCAAGCGTTGCACGGCCGGATACACCATGTACGCGAAAAAGACCGCCAACAGGAAGACGAAGAGCGTCTTGCGAATCTCGTAGACCACGAGCACGGCGGCCGCCACCAAGGCAACTGTCCACGCATAGCGCGCGGCGCGACGATCAAATCCCAGCATGCGAGCCCCTTTCCAGGTACGCGGATGGTGCCGAGTCCCCTTTGGCGCGGCAATGCGTGAAACCCGAAGGAGGCAGGTGCCTTCGGGGCAGTCCGCGCAGGAGTTTCCCCCTGGCGCCATCGCGCGCTCGCGCAGGTCACCGGCGGATTGTGTTTATGAAACGGGACGCGAGCGGTGCTGTCTGTTCGCGGCGTCCTCACGATCAAGAACCCGGCCGCTCACCGCAATTGTCCTTGCGGAACACGACTTCGCCAGACTTGACGTGAACCACCTGGATGGCCCCCTTTGTTCTTGCCTTGGCCGCGACAGCGACAGCCAGAGAACGATCGGCGAACGTGGCTTGTTTGGTCCCGGGCTGTGGCCAAGTCGGGCCCCAGGCCGGTTTGCTGCTCTCGACGCGGAACTCTTCGCCACCCGGCCTTGTGTTCCGGTCGGTTGCGAATCTATCGTGTTGACTCACTCTCGCCCGTTCTGTGTTCATGGACGCTCGCACCTTACAACGGCCGCCCCCGAATGCTGTAGGAGACGATCGACATGACATTCACTCGCGCTTCGGCGGCGCGAGTTACGTAAATCGCGGCGTCCTTCGGGAACTTCCCGGGGAGGCTCCTTGAGTACGCCGCGTGCCGAACTCACTCGCAGGGTCGGCTCCTATCGCCGGCAACCCCCTGGGTCACGACCATCCATGACTGGCTGAATGTGCACCGAACGTTGCTCGAGTCGGAGGTCGCCCCGAATTTTCCGGAATCACCCAGTGGCCAGCCGTTCCGCGTGGATTTGCACCATCCGATTTGCGGGGTCGCAAGCAGCGTTCAGTTATTCGCAGAGTGCCCGGCCGGCACTCCCCAGCGCAGCAGAAACCAGCGCCATTTCGCGACCGCGTGGAACGGCTTCGTTGCGCGGTTTCCGCCGGGCACTGCCGTGCCGTGTCGCATTTCGCTGGCGATGGTTCCCGAGGCATCGGTGGATGCAGCGCAGTGCCAGTTGCGTCCGTCCGCGATCTCGCAGCCGGTGAACCGACCGGAACGCTCCCGCTCGCCGACGGTCCAGAACAGGACTTCCCCATGTGCACGCAGGGCGCGGAAACGGTATCGCGCGCCAGCTGCCAGCCGGCCCGAGCACGACTGCCCGATCCAGGTCCCGTCCTGGCACTGCACCGTGTAGACCGTTCTTTCACCCTGCATGGTCACGAAGTCAGAGGCCCACATGACGAAGGCCACACAAGCGCTCATTGCCAACACGCAGGTACGAATAGTGAACAACATGGCGCGGGCCCTTGGAGGCCGCATTGACCTATACACATTCTCCACATCATCCGTTCCTTCGGTTTCATCCAGCTTTCAACGGGCACCCGGTGCGCGCGGGGCAGGGCGGGAGTGCTCGGTCCATCCTGACCGCAAGCCCGCGGCCGGTGCAGAGTGCGACGCCGATAATCCGAGGCTTCCAAGCCTTCCTTCCCCATCGCGCCATGCATATCCTCCAGATCCTCGTCCTCGCAGTGGTGCAGGGCGCGGCCGAACTTCTGCCCGTCTCCAGCTCCGCGCATGTGATCGTCGCCGAAAAGCTGATGGGCCTGGACGCCACGTCGCCCGAGATGACCTTCCTGCTGGTGATGCTCCACACCGGGACCATGTTCGCGGTCATCGTCTATTTCTGGAATGCGTGGCGGCGCGCGTTCTTCACCTCGGCCCGGCAGCTGCGCGAGAGCCTCGTCCGGGTCGTCTTCGCCACGGGTGTGACTGGCGTGGTGGGGCTGGTCCTGCTGCAGTTGATCAAGCACATGGTGGCCGGGGGCCGGCCCGACTACGAGATCGAGCAGCTGTTCGGCGATGCGCGTGTGATGACCGCAGGCCTGGTGGCCGCGGGGCTGTTGATCCTGCTGTCCTCGCGCGCGCCCGACCGGCCCGTGCGCGACATCGGGCTGGGGGCAGCCGGCTGGATCGGTGCCGTGCAGGGCTTGTGCCTGCCGTTCCGGGGCTTTTCGCGCTCGGGCGCCACGATCTCCGCGGGCATGATGCTTGGCGTGGCCCGCCTACGCGCCGAGGAATTCAGTTTCGCGCTGGCCGTGGCTCTCACGCCCGCGGTGGTGCTGCGTGAGGGCTGGCGTCTTTTCAAGAGCCATGCCGTGATCGCGCAGCACGGCGTCGCAGAATTGCTGGCTCCCGGCCTTGCCGGGATGGTCCTGAGTTTCCTGGCCGGCCTGCTGGCTCTTCGCTGGCTTTCGCGCTGGCTGGACCAAGGGCGCTGGTACCTGTTCGGCATCTATTGCCTAGTCGCCGCTGCGGTGGTCTGGCACGTCGGCTGAGTGCGTTCAGCAATGGTCAACGTCTGATCATCTCCGCGAACGTCTATGCGGTTACGTCTGCAGTCGTTGCGGGCGCCGCCAGACAAGCAGCTCAGGTTGCTGCGCAAGCGGCAGGTCATCGGCTGGTTCCAGAAGATCGCCGAAGCCACAGGCACGGCGGTTTGTGTCCGCCTAGAGCGCCGGGAGGAGCTCGCGACCACCTTGGCGCACGCGGTGGAGACCGTATACGCTGCCGCCACAGCACTGAGCTCGGCAGCGCATGGAGCTGCAGTGCAGCCCTCTCACAAGAAGGCTCACGGTGACGGCGGGGGGTGCTTGTCAAGGTGGCAACACTGCGCCGAACTGCGGCGGAGCTCACTCTGGCACAAGCCGCGTAGAGCTCAAGCCCGTGTGCTGGACCTCCTCGAGCCCCAGGAGCACGCCGTGCTGCACGGAACTCTGCTGAAGCTGCGAGCGGCGCTGGCCCGCGCTTAGTCGCTGTCGGCCTCAGCCGAAGTCGAGGCGAGTCAGTCGCCGCGCCGGGTCACGCGGACGCAGCCCGATCGTGCCGGCGGCCGCTTCGGAACCCGGGCCTGCTGTGCTCTCGGCCGATCTCGTAGCTGCCCGCTGAGAAGTCGCTATTGCATCAGCCAGCCGTGGCTCAGGAACAGGTCTCGTCCATGCGCACGTTGATCGGGAAGCCGCGTTGCTTCCGCCGTCCGCGAAAGCTTGTGCAGCTTGCGGTTTCAGCTCCGCCCCCAGCGCGCGAGTATTCCGCAGCTTTGAGCTGCCGTGCGCAGACGTGCAACCTCAGCGGGAGAATGCGGCCGACGCGTCCAAGGGCACCGGTTGCTCCGCGCTCTGCGCAGGTCCACGATGGGGCGCACCGCCTGGAGCCTTCATGAACACCTCCGGCCCCCCACGCGCCGTCCAGTACATCCGCATGTCCACCGACAGCCAGGACCTTTCCCCGGAGATGCAGCAGGGCGCCATCGCCGCATACGCGGGCCAACACGGAATCGCCGTCGTCCAGACCTATCTCGATGCCGGCAAGAGTGGCCTGACCCTGGAGAAGCGCCCCGCCATGAGGCGCTTGCTGCTGGACGTGACCAAGCCCGATCGGACCTTCTCCATGGTCCTGGTCTACGACGTCTCGCGGTGGGGCCGGTTCCAGGACACCGACGCCAGCGCGTATTACGAGTACCACTGCAGGTTGCATGGCTGCCAGGTCCACTACGTGCAGGAGCCCTTCGGCAGCCCCGACTCGCCGCTGGCGACCCTCTTCAAGGGCATGAAACGGGCCATGGCTGCGGAGTTCAGCCGGGAACTGGCCGTCAAGACCACGGCCGGGCACGCCGCCGCGATGCAGCGCGGCTTCCAGCTCGGGACCATGCCTTGCGTCGGGTTCGCGCGGGTCGCCGTCTCGAAGATGGACGGGTCGCAGCGTCGGCTGCGCAGCGACGAGCACAAGTCCGGCCCGCGCGAGCACGTGAAGTGGGTGCTGGGACCGCAGCCGGAGCGCGCCGCGGTCCGGCGCATCTTCCAGCTGTACGCCACCACCGAGCCGTCCGTCGTGGCACTGGCCCGGCGCATCGAACGCGAGGGCATCCGCACGGCGGATGGGCGCTGCATCACCGAGTGGATGCTCTATTCGTTCCTGCGATCGGAATCCGTGCTCGGCAACTTTCTCTGGGGCCGCGCGAAGAACAAGAAGCGCCGCGCCGAGGGCGATCCGCGGTTCACGCGGATGCCCGGGATCATGGAGCCGCTGGTGCCGCGCGAGCTCTTTGACGCCGTGCAGGCGAAGTTGAACCGTCGACGGCACGTGATCTTCTCGCGCGAGGCGCTCGTGGACCGGCTGCGTGCCGCCCTCGTCGAGGCCCCGAAGCTACGGGCGCTTCAGCTCGAGGTGCATGGCTGCCCATGCCGCTCCACCTACCTCAAGAACTTCGGCTCGATACGTGCCGCCTGGGCCGCGGCCGGTGCTGTCTACCCCTGCGGCGCGGAAGGCATCGACCAGGCCGCTGCCCAGCGCAGTGCCTCGGTGGGAGCGCGCATCTGCAACGCAGCCCATGCCTTCCTGCGACAGGCTGGCGTGGACTGCCAGCAGCACACGCGCCCCGACCGCCGGGGGCAGACCCTCCTGATCAACGGAGACACGGTGCTGCGCCTGCAGGTGATCTGGCAGCGATCGCGCGACGACCTGCAGCAATGGGAGATCAGGAGGGTCTACAAGGAGCACTTCGACTGGATCCTGGTCGTGCGGATCCGCCCGGACGACACGCCCCTCGACTCGATCCTGCTAAGCCGTGCGCAGTACTTTTCCCAGACCCGCTGGCTGCACGACGCGCTCGACGATTCCTGGACGGTGCTGCGCAGCTCTTCGGAAATCGTCGACGCCATGCGCAAGCTGCGTCCGATGTCTTGCAACCGGCCTGTGGGGCCTGAGGCGCAGCCCGCTTACGGCCTTGCGACGCCGCCCCTCAGCGCCGCTGTGAACGCTGCAGGCGCCCCTGCGGCGGAGAGGTGAGGGTCGTGAGTTCGGACGCCCACAGGTCCACGTCCCGATCGCGCCCGAGGGAGCGAAGCAGCGCGCCGACGCAGCAAGCAGGGTCGCGCCGAGCGCCGCGCCGGCGGCGAGCAGCCAGGGGGAGCGCAAAATGGCAGCGACTACGCCGTGGAGCGCCCGCTGCATCGGAGCTGCTCGACTGCGGATGGAAGGGACACCCTCGGCGCTGGCCGGCGCTGAATGGCGACAAAATCGGTGATCTCGATCCGGCCAGCGCCCCATTCCTGAGAGCTTCTCGTTGCGTTGAGTGTTGCATGCGGCAGCTATCGCCGAATGAGCTCGATGCAAAGATCTTCGGCAGCAGCTTGACTGCGCGAATCACGGCATCAAGGCCTTGAATGCGTTCGAGCGCGGCGCAGGATGCGGCAGGCGGTCCTCGGCGGGCCGCCCACCAAATGCATCAACCCTGGGTCATGGTCACAGCGCGTCCAGCGGCGGCGTGAACATCAGCAGTCCAGCCGAGCCCCGCGAGCAGGTGGGGCAACCCCCTGGAGCCTTGTCCGACGAGATCGGAAGGAAGATGTTCGACGTGACCGGGTCGGACGCGACCGAGTGCGCGTTGTTGCCGGTGTCGGCCATGCCGGCGAACCTGCGCGTCCCCGCATCGATCGAGATCAGGCGCGGCAGACACGGCGACGCGCTCGTGCAGCTGGGGCCGGAAGACTTGCCGCTGGCCGTCCAGCGCGACGCCGCGTTGTAGTAGCGATTGCGCTCCGGTGCGTACCAGAGCTGGTCGCCGCCGCCCGCGTTGAGGTTCGCCAGCACAGTGCCGTTGGTGCGGTTGAGGATCAGCAGCTCCAGCAGCGCATCGGGAGTGGACTCGCGACAGTTGACGGCGATGTCGGTGCCCGGGCCGAGCGCGAGCCCGGTCGGATCACAGTTGCCCAGCGGATACCCGACAGCGCCCGCCAACGCCGTGTAGTTGGCAGTGCCGCCGGCAGCGATGCCACGAATCGAAGCGCCGGGAATCTTGATCAACTCTCCATGCGGGTTCGCCGTGGTGCCGTCATTGTTCACGTAGAACGTGTCGGACGCGGTGTCGTACTGGCACTGCTCCAGGCCTGCTGAGGGCGCTCCCGCCGGGTCCGTGAACGTGATCGTCCCTACAACCGCCTGTGTGACAGTGTTGATAACGGTGATGTAAGGCGTGGCTGCCTCGGGCGTGGCGATGAAGTAGAGGCTGTGGGGAGCATCGACGCACGCTTCATCGGCGCGCACGTTCTCGGTTCCCACCACGATGTTCTTGATGATCGTGTTCGTTGATGGATCAATGACCTTTACAGAGTTGACGTCACCCGCATAGAGCAGGTTACCGACCGCGTTGAGCCCGTCCGGGCCGGACGTGGCATTGCTCGAGCCCTGGCCTGCAAACGCCAACGCACCGGTTCCCTTGATCTGCGCAACTTGCGCACCGGTCTTGGTGTCGAACACGTCGACCGAGGCGTTGGTGCGATCGGTGAAGTAGTAGCGGTTGCCCAGCACCGCCGAAATGTCGAAATTCAGGTTCGTAGTGGCGCTTGCGTTTTTCACGGGGAGAAGTTGGGGCGCCAGCGCGCCGCCATTGCCGTTGCCGTTGCCGTCGCCGCCGCCGCCGCAGCCGGCCAGCAGCGCCGCGGCCAAGATAGATATCCACCCTGTTTTCTTTAGCATGCATTTCTCCTGGGGATGAAACAAAGCCTGTCGTTGCGCAGGCCGTTCCGAACGTACGCGCGTCGATGGGTACCTTCATTCGGGAGACCCCTTATCCGGTCAGCCCCTCGTCAGATCCACGCGCGACAGTGAAGTAACACTTTCAAGCCGTTCCATTTGCTTCAAACATTCGTTCGCATATATCGGCTTGTGGCCTCCTGCGCCCGCGCACGGTTCGCTTCTGCTCGCCGTGCAAGTCGATCAGGCTGAGGCTGCAAATGCGAGACAGCTGCTGCGCGCTGAGCTGTCCGCATGGAAGTCCAGTCCGTGCAGTGGGATCGTGTCCGAGGGACCGCGATCGCCAGGATCTGGAATCGGCCGGGTTTCCTTCCTCCGCGGTCGGCCGTCTGGGCCGCGTCTTGGGCAACCAACGCGCCGCTGCGGCACTGGTCGCCTGCACATCCGTGTGCGACGCGGCTGCCCTGGCCCGCACTGGTCCAGGCGCCCCAGCTGCGCTTCCGGTGCGTTCCGCAGCGCTGTCCAGGAGTCGTCCAAAAGGTCGTGGCTGCCAGCAGCACACAAGGACAAACGCCGAGGCCAGACCGTTCAGATCAGACGCTTAGGCGCCGTTCCCGACTCAGTCCTGCTTCGCCAGGATCAAATACGGCAATGCCAGCCTCTTGCAGGAAGGAATGGATGCTGCTCCACATGCGCGAGCGTATGGCGATCAGGCCGGTGCCCGCGCAGCGCGTCCCTTCATTTCGCTTCGGCATCAGGGTGCCAGAGGCCTCGGCGCCGGCCGCGCTCAGGCGCTGCCAACGCAGCATTCAGCGCCGCTGCGAACGCTGCAGGCGCCCCTCCGGCGGAAAGGTGAGGGTCGTGAGTTCGGACGCCGACAGGTCCAGCTCCTGATCGCGCCCGTGCGAGCGACGCACGATGCCGGCCCCAGCGAGCAGGGTCGCGCCGAGGGCCACGCCGGCGGCCAGCAGCCAGCGCGAGCGCAGCTGGGGCCACAGCGAGGTCAGCCACAGCCATAGCAGCAGCGCGGCCAGCGCCGCCAACAGGATCTTCAGCAAGAGGGCAGGCGAAAAACGGGGGTACATCTTTTTTCCTCGTTCCCTGTTCTACCGGGAACGGCGGCCGCCTGCAACACGCCAAGCCTTGGGAGCCTCCACGGCAGCAGCGCGGCGCGCAGGAGGCCAGCATGTTCAGCGGACCAGCGCGGTGGCCTTCCCGTCTCCCGACAGCGCGCCGGGCCGCCCTGCGGCTGGCGCGCTGGCGGACCGCGCACTGGTTTGCGCTGGGCGCGGCGCTCGGGCTGGCGGCCTGGGGCGAGGGGAGGGCGCCGCTGCCGGCACTGCTGCTGCCCCTGCTGGTCAGCTGTGCCTCGTCCCGGGCGCAGGCCTTCTGCGGCGCCGCCGGCTATGCAGCGGCCTTGCTGCGCCACGCCGGCGGCTTCATCGCCGCCTGGTTCGAGCACCGCTGGATCGCGTCGGCATCGCCGCCGTCGGCGTCTGCGTGCTGGCCACCGGCGCCGTCTGGGCCTGCGGCTGGAGCGGCGCGGCGCGGCTGCGCGACCGGATGGCGGCGATCACGCTGGCCTGGTGGCTGGCGCTGCTGGCCGGTCCGGTGGTCCCGGGCCATCCCATCATCGCCGCCGGCTTCGCAGTGCCCGGATCCGGCTGGCCCGGCGTCGCCTTGGCGTCCCTGGTGCCCGCGCTGGCTCTCGCATCGGTCGCTGCTGCGCCGCAGGCGCTGCGCCGGGTCTTGCTCGCCATGGTCCTTGTCACCCTGGTGGGGACCGGCCTGCTGCTGCATGCACAAGGGCATCCATTCCGCTTCGGATCGATAGCAACCCAAGGCACGGCGTGGGGAGCGCTGGCCGGCACCGATGACGTCCTGCAACGCCTGCAGCGCATCGGCCGCATCAGCAGCGCATCGCCGGCCCGCGTGCTGGTCTGGCCCGAGAGCATCCTCGGACGCTACGAGCCGGCCCTGGCGCCCGTGCTGGAGATCGAGCTGCTGCGGCCGGCGCGAGATGCCGGCCGCACGCTGGTGATCGGCATGGACCTGCCGATGGCGGGCAACCGCCTGCTCAATGCCGCCGTCGCCTTCTACCCGGATGGCCGCCGGGCCATTGCCGTTGCCCGCCAGCCCGCACCGCTGTCGCTGTGGAAACCCTGGCGTGATAGCGACACCTTCGTGGCCGACTGGCGCGCGGCCAACGTGCTGGACCTCGGCGCCGGTGAGCGGGCCGCGGTGATCTTCTGCTATGAGGAGTACGTGCCGCTGCTGTACCTCCTGAACGAAGCCTTCGATGCGCCGACGCTGTACCTGGCGCTGGCCAACACCTGGGCGGCGAGGGAGCCGGAGGCCGCCGCGATCCAGACCTGGCACTCGCTGGGCATGGCGCGCCTGTTCGGACGTCCCTACCTGAAGGCGGAGAACCGGCCAGCTGCCTGAACCGACGCAAGCAGCGCGGCGAGCGCTCCGCCGATGCCAAGCGTGTTCGGCAGACTCGACCGATACACCACGTTACGCCTCATGAAATAACGCCGTCGAATTCGAACAGCTTCGTTCGTCTGAAGGTGGGCGGGCATCTCGATGTCGAGTGCAAGGCCTGCATCCAAGATCAGGAACACCTCATGAAGAACTTTCTTGCTGTTTTCACAGGCAACGCGCAAGCGACCGAGAAATCGGGCTGGAATGCGCTGAGCGAATCCGCTCGAAACGAGCGATCGCAAGCCGGCGTGAAGGCGTGGCATGCCTGGATGGAGTCCCACAAAAAGCAGATCGTGGTTGCGGGCGGTCCGATCGGCAAAACAAAGCGCGTTTCAGGTGACGGGACAACGAGTGCACAAAACGACATTTGTGGCTATGTCGTGGTGACCGCCGAATCGCATGAGGCCGCTGCCAAGCTGTTCGAAAACCACCCCCATTTCTCCATCCTCCCCGGTGAAGCCGTGCAGGTCATGGAGTGCCTGCCAGTACCGGGAGCATGAATTTCGATCGGGGCCGTACCCCCTAGCGCAGCGACCTAGCCCCTCGTTGAGGGGGCGTCCGGCGGCGAGTGCAGCGTCGCGTCTGGCTGGCGCTAGTGGCCACGCGCTGAGGGGCTGAGCGGCGCGGCGCGGCCGGTTTCAGCGTGTGTTCGCTGGCCGCACGACCAGCACTCGGAACGTCCCGGGAATCGCCTCCGGCCGATGCGGCGCCTGGCCGGACTGGGGGTTCTCGGGCCGGTAATCCGCCGTTGCCGAAAAGAGTTCGTGCAAGAGCGGATCGGCGGCCACGGTCCGAGCACCTCGCTCGGTCTGCAGGGTCTGCACGGTTCTGAACTCACCTGGGCTGGACTCGGCCACCACGCTGATGGTGCCGTCGCGTCCGTTGGCACTGAACGCCTTGCCGTCCATCCAGGCCACCCCGTCGGCACCAGCTCCGATGGGCGCTTGCCCGAGCACCCGCCCAGTCGAGGGATCGCTGACGACCATCAGCTTGTTTCTGCAGACGGAGTACAGGCGCTCGCTCGGGTCCATCGCCAGCCCGCTGGGCTCCTCGCAAGGCGCCAGGCTGAAACGGCGCCGGACCGTCAGCGAGCGTGCGTCCAGGACGGCCAGTTCGCTCTTGTCCTCGATGTTGAAGTAGACGACCCCCTTGCCGTTGCTCACTGCATATTCGGGGCTGCCGCCCGCAGGAATGGACGCGGCGAGAACTTGCAGGGTGTTTGCGTCAATGGCGGTGACGTCGTTGGAGCGGCCATTGAACGCGAACACCCGCCGGGTCGCCGCGTCGTAGACGATGGCATCCGGATGCTGGCCGACCTTGACGGTGCGAATGAGCCGGCCCGTCTGCATGTCGAACACCCCCACCTCGTCGGTGGCACCGTTGCTCGTGAAAATGCGACCGACTTCGGGCGCAGGGACTGATCCGTGCACTCCCGGGGTGGGCGCGAGCTGGAGCACTGGCTTCCTGGTGCGCGCATCGATGACCTCGACTCGGTCACTGTGTGCGACGTACACACGCTGGCCTTGCGGGTCGACGGAAACATAGTCCCATCGCACCGGGCCAGGCAGCGCGACGGAGTCGAGGGATGGTGCCGCCGCGTGCGCCAGCACGGAGTTGGCAAGGAGGACGACCGGGAGAACGCGTTTGATCAGGAAGTACATTCGTGCGAGAGGAGTGCATGCCGATTCGGCTACAGCTCCAGTTGGTAGGCAGCGTAGAAAGAGAACCGGTTGGCCGCGACGTCCTGAAACCCACGGCCGACCGACACGAGCAGGTTTCGGGTGTCGGACAGTTTGACGGTGGCGCCGAGATTGAACCCGCTGGTGGATGGCGCGTCCTGTGCCAGCGGCGTGCGATGAAAGAGTTCCGCACCCAGGCTGAGACCTTCGCCGAAGGAGCGCTGCGCGAGCACGCCCAGGTACCAGCTGTTGCGGGCGTCGGCGGCGCGATTGACGAGGTAGCCGGCACCGGCATCCCAGGTCCACGGCCCGGATGCCTTTTGCACCCACAGCGGCAGCAGGACTTGCGCATGTCCATTCCCCAGACCGCGGGAGGCAGCCCCGCTGGGCAAGAACACCGTGGGGTAGATGGCCGCCATCCAACCATCTTCCTGCCGGTTGAAGAACCGGTACTTCGCACCGAGCTCGATGTCGCCAACACCTGCCTGCCAACCCGCCCCAGGCGAGCTGGCGAAGGCAAGCGGGAGGGCGATGTGGCATTGCAGTTCCCGGGCACAGCCGTAGTTCACATCGGCCGACAGTGTTCCTGTGCGGCCGGCATCGGCCCGCGTGCCCTGCAATGCCAGGTTCACCTCGGTGTGGTGGCGATCCACCGGTACCGGGTCATCGGTCACGAACGGCGGCCCCGCATGGGCGATCGCGCAACAGCACGTCAGAAGAGTCAGGAGGATGCTCTTGCCAGAGCTCAGTGCAGCGCGGCACGTGGATCGCGGATTCTGTACGGGCATATGTCGGCTTGATCGGCGGCGAGCTTGCGCGCAAGCGCGGTCGCCAGGGGGCGCGCGGCTGCGCCCGTGTGGGGTCAATCCCTTCCCTTCCGAATGCCAGTGCGAGGCCGCCAGGCGTTGCGGACCGAGTTGGGCGAACTCACGCCGGCGCGCCCTTGGCGGCGGGCCGCTGCGGGATCATCCGCACGCATATGGCCATGAAGATCAGCAGCACGGCCGACGCATAAAGGCGGCTGAGGTGCAGGCCGCCTTGAGAAGCGGGCTTGTCCAGCAGGTCTCCCAGCGTCGCACCCAGCGGTCGGGTCAGCACGAACGCTGCCCAGAACAGCGCCGTGCGCGAAATCCGGGTCCAGAAGTAGAGCGCGGCCACGATCGCCAGCCCCGCGCCGAAGATCAGGGCCGCGTACTCGAACCCGAGCCCAAGTCCGCCGAGGTCCTTGTCGGCCGACCAGTCGCCCAGCGCCGTTCCGAGCGTCTGTGAAAACAGGATCGTGACCCAGTAGAACCATTCGACCTTGGGCGTCGTGATGCTCTCGACCGAAACGGTGCGCTCTGACCAATACCAGGTACCGAGGCTCACGGCGAGCAGCGTCGCAATCAGCGCGACCCCTCCTGGATACCCGAGGCCCATCGTGCGGTCCGCAAAGTCGGCGATGGTGGTGCCCAGCGTGGTGGTTCCGACAATGGTCGCCCAGTACAGTACGGGATGAAAGTGCTTGGCTCTGACCTGGGCAGCCACGAGCACGAGGAAGATCACCGCGAAGATCGCGCATCCGATCAGGTAGCCGAGTTTCAGCGACATGGTGACCCAGTCCCCGCCGGTCTCGCCCAAGGTGGTCGCCGCGATCTTGACGATCCAGAAGCCCAGGGTGACCGCGGGCACCTTGCTCACGGCGTCCTGTAGATCCGAGCGGCTGTGCGACGGGTGCGCTGTTTGGTAATTCATCGGTGTATTACTCCCTCAAAGACGGTACGGGTCGGGTCACGACGGTGTGATACGGCAGGTGCCCGGGCATCAGTGGTCTGCGAATGCACCGGGGGAACAGTGCGGGGCAAGGCAATCGCAGGGGTTTGATGCAGCTCCGGCTGCGTCATGTCTTCTGCCAGGCTCCGGCAATTCGGGCCCACAGGCTCACCAGACCTGTGTAGATCGGCTGCATGGGCCGGCGCAGACCGCGCACGCACAGCGCTGCCAGAGCTGCTACCGGGAGCGCGCCCAGTACATCGAGCGGAAAATGGACACCGAGAAAGACCCGGCTCCATCCCACCAACAGTCCGAGCGCGAACCAAAGTGCTGCCATGCGCGCGAACCGGCGCGTGGCCAGGGCTGCGCAAGCGGCGGACCAAAATACAGTGACGTGGTCGCTCGGGAATCCCGGGTCGGCCACGTGGGCCAGGAACTGGGACCCGAGGTGCACCATGAACGGCCGCGGCTGCGGCCACGCCATCACGATCAGCTGGCCGAATGCCAGTGCCAGCAGGATGACCGCAAGCACCTCCAGCAGGTCGCGCCGCCCCAGCGCATCCGAGCGAAACCAGGACAGCGCGAGCCAAGCGGGCGCGAGCCAGATCACCCATTGGGCGATCGCGATCGCAACGAGGACCATCCAGTGCGGCGTGGTGGCACTGGCGTTGATGCGCTCGAAGAGCTCGATGTTCCACGCGAACACGGTCGATCAGGCCTTGGGCAGCAGCTCACTTGCCCCGTGCTTCGGCAGCGGCCTCGGCGGCTTCGTGCGCGCCGCTCTCGTGCTGCTCCGAGACGATCTTGCCGGTGATCGCGCTGACCTGGATCTCCGTGATCCCGGCCTTGCCGGTGTGCGCGAGGTCGAAGGACCAGACGAGACGGCCGTGCTCACGCTCGATTTCAGCGCTCTTGACCTGGGCACCTGGCACCCTGGAGAGCGCCGTCTGGGTAGCGGCAGCCTTGCTGACCTTTGCGTGGCTTATCAGCGCGGCCTCGGACGGCTCGCCGGCGAATGCCTGGGTGAGGGCGAGGGAAGACAGGGCCGCAAGGGCCAGGACGGCTTTGTTCATCAGATACTCCTGTGATGGCGCGGCGCCCGGTGGCGTCGTGTTGTCCGCATCTTGCGCGGGCATCCTGAGATGAAACTGAGGACGTGCCGCGGCTGTGGGGGGCGGACATCACGGCCCTGTCGCGGACCGCGGATGCAGGCTTGGCCAGGGCTGGACCGGGGCGGCCGGCGACGGAAAATGTCGGCCGATGCGAAGGAGATCTCCTGGCCCGGACCTTCCTCATGTTCGCCTCAGCCGACTGCGGTACCGTAGACCGCTTCATAGCGAGAGTTGCAATGCGTGTCCTCCTCGTCGAAGACGATCCGATGATCGGCCGGGCGACTACCCAGGCCCTGGTCGACGCTGCGCATGCGGTCGATTGGGTGACGACCGGCGAAGAGGGCTTGTCCGCCCTTCGCGACAACTCCTACGACGTGCTGCTGCTGGATCTGGGACTCGGCGGCCTGGACGGAGACGAGGTCCTGCGCCAGTTGCGGCGCAAGGACGCGGCCCTTCCTGTGGTCGTGCTGACCGCCCAGGACACGATCGACTCGCGCGTGGACCTGCTGGATCTGGGCGCGGACGACTACCTCGTCAAGCCCTTTGATCCCAAGGAGCTGCTCGCCCGCATGCGTGCAGTCGTGAGGCGAAAGAGCGGATCGGGTGCGCCGCTGCTGGTATGCGGGGCGCTCTCCCTGGATCCGGCGACGCACGAGGCGGACTACCAGGGCACGTGCGTCCGCTTGTCGGGCCGCGAGTTTGCCTTGCTGGAGGCCCTGGTCCGGCGGCCAGGAGCCATCGTGCCGAAGGGCGATCTGGAGCAGAAGATCTATGGCTGGGGCCAGGAGGCTGACAGCAACACGGTGGAGGTCCTCGTGTATGGCCTCAGGCGCAAGCTTGGCTCCGGCGTGATCCGCACCGTGCGAGGCGTGGGCTACATGGTGGACACGCGCGCGTGACGCACGCTCGCGCCCAACGCTCGCTTCAATGGCGCCTGATCGTGGGCCTCGTCACGGCCATCTTGCTGACGGGCGCCGTGGCTGCTGCTTTGTCCTTTGTCTGGGCACTGCACGACGCCAACGAAATCCTCGACGGCAGCCTGCAGGACACGGCGGACATGATCGCCACGGGCCAGATGGCCATTCCCCGCGAGCCGGCGCAATTGGCCGGGTCCGAACCGGAGAACGATGTCCTGGTGCTGCCCCTGGGCGCCCCCGGTGTCGCACCGCCCACGGGCATGGCGACGGCCGCCGCCGGTTTGCCGCCGGGCCTGCACACACTATCGTGGCAAGGGCAAGGTTGGCGAGTGCTGGTCACTTCGGCAGGATCCCAGCGCATCGCCATCGCCCAGCGGACCCAGGAGCGCGATGAAATCGCCCAGCACAGTGCCATCCGAACCCTCACCCCGCTGCTCCTGCTGATCCCCGTGCTGGTGCTGCTGGTGCGCGAGGTCGTGCGCAGGACCCTCCATCCTGTGGCTGCCCTGGCTCGCCATGTAGACAGCAACCCCATGGTGGCCGCTGCCAGGTTGCCGCAAGCCGACGTGCCGGTCGAAATCGCGCCGTTCCTCGACTCCATCCAGCGGCTGCTGAACGAGCTGACGGAGAGTCTGGAGCAGCAGCGGCGCTTCGTTGCCAATGCCGCCCACGAGCTGCGCTCACCCATGGCGGCGCTTCACTTGCAGGCCATCAATCTCGATCCGGTGGTATCGGAAGAGGGGCGGGAACGCCTGGAGCAGTTGCGAAGCGGGATCGATCGCATGCGTCGCTTGCTGGAGCAGCTGTTGGCGATGGCGCGATCGGAAGCAGACAACGAAGGGCTCTCGTCGGTGTCCCTGGGGCAGGTGGCGCACGAGGTCATCGCCGAGCTCGTGCTGTCAGCCGGGGCCAAGGGCATCGACCTGGGAATGGACCGCGACGACGGGCAAGCGTGGGTGTCCGGCACGCATCTGCTGTTGCACACCTTGATTCGCAACGCCGTCGAGAATGCCGTGAAGTACAGCCCACCCGAGTGCATGGTCACCGTCTCCGTGTACCGCGAGGGAAACCAGGCCGTTGTGACGGTCGATGATGGCGGCCCGGGGATCCCCGCATCACTCGCCGCTCATGTGTTCGAGGCCTTCTACCGCATTCCCGGAACGAGCGAGGCCGGTAGCGGTCTGGGGCTCGCGATCGTGGCGGCGATTGCCAAACGGCTGGGTGGCCGGGCAGCACTGCGGCCTCGTGACAACGGGCTGGGTATGCGTTTCGAGTACCGGCAGGTGCTCGCGACCCCGCCCCGGTGACCCGCCCTTGTCATGCGCGCAGCGGACCCACTGATGCGTGCTTCGCGAGAGGTCACACAGCCGGTTTACTTCCCTGCTTGCGGAGCCGCCCGTGACGTGCGCTGTACGTCCTGATGAGCCCCAGAGCGCGGCTGGATGAGGCAGCGAGCGGGGCGCGAGATTACAGGTCGTCGTCGGCCGTTCTCGTGGCGCCTCGAGCATCGGGGAGTGACGGCGCCCTGCATCATTCGAACGTTCCCCCATGGTCTGCGAAAATGCGGTGAGCCCGCAACCGGACACCCCAACAACAAGGTTCCCCCAATGGCAGAACCAGTCGGCACGCGCCGTCTCGCGGGCATTGCGTCCGGCTGCGCCCTTCTTTCAGCGTCGCTTGTGCCGCTCACGAGCGACGCCCACGGCTTCGTGGGCCAGCGCTTCTTTCCAGCGACAATCGCCACCGACGACCCGTTCGTGGCCGACGAGCTTTCGCTGGCCGCTGCGCCGGCCCTCGGCTTCATGGACCCGTTCAAGGTGCTCGCCGAGGCGGTGCGCAACCGCACCTTCTGGGTGCTGTCGGGCACCTTCTTCATCTGCGGCCTGAGCACCAACGGCCTGCTGCAGACGCACTTCATCTCGCCGTGTGGTGACCGCGGCGGCGGGCCCGTCCCGAACGGCGGTTCCTTACACCCCGGTGACCGCCCCGCCCAATCTCTGCGCCACCCAGTCCATTATGTGGTTGACGACCATCGATTCTCGCAGCGCGTTGCCCACCCGCCATCCAATTGGCGACGAGAAGATCCGCGAGTGCTGGAACACCTCGCGCGCGAACCTCGTGCAGCCGGCGAAAGTTGAGGGCGCTACCTTTGCCGCGGCGGACGGTGTCTCCTCGTCGAGCTTGTAGGGGATGAGCCATTCCATGGCGCGACTCCTTGCGTTCAGTCTTGCGGCTGCAGCGTGTGGCTGGTGATCGCGCGCAGCGTCGGGCTGTGCGCTTCCAGGTAGTCGGTGAGGATACCGAAATGGTCGTGGCCTTCCAGCACGTGCAGCTCCGGGCACATCCCGTGGCGGCGCAGGTGGTGGTAGTACCGCAGCGACTGGTCCACCCACTGTTCGGGTTCGAGGCTGCCCGCGATGATGGCAACGGGGCACTGCACCTTCAGCGGCCGCCGCTCGACGTCGTGCCGGCTGGCCAGCTCCGGCGTCAGGCGCAACTGCTCGTTCACCGTGGTCTTCATGGCCGGTGTGGGATCGAAGATGCCGCTGATGAGCGTGGTACCCGTGATGGCCGAGGCGTCCACGCCGCGCGCCGACCAGTCGGTCGCCAGGATCTCGGCCGCCAAGTGCGCGCCGGCCGAGTGGCCGGACAAGCTGATGCGGCGCGGATCGCCGCCATGGTTGGCGATGTTTCGGCAGGTCCATTCGAAAGCGGACAGCGCCGAGTCCACCACGCCGTCGAGTGTGGATTGCGGGCAGAGTTCGTAGTTGACGATGACCGTGGTGATGCCCACGGGCACCAGCGCGCCAGCAATGAATGCGAAGTTCTGCTTGTCTTGCGTGCGCCAGTAGCCGCCATGCAGGAAGATGTGCACGGGGTTGGCTGTGCCGGGCGCCCGATACACGTCCAGCGTGCGCAGGGCATGCTCCCCATACCGCACTTCGACTGGCTTCAGGTCGCGCCGCACCTGCTCGTTCTGGCCTGCCCGCTCCTTGCCGTAGCGGGCAAAGCCGGGAAAGGCCTTCTGCGGGTTGTACTGGTACTCGTGCTGGTCGGGCGTGAGCGTTGCCCAGGGAGCGGTGGTGCGGGCCGGGGAGCCCGTTTCTCGAATCATTTACTTCATTCCTTGCCTGCTTACCACGAGGCGAGTGGGTCGTTCACTCGCCCTAGCGGCGGTCCATCAATCGCTGCAGGCCGCGGCCGACCAGCAGCAGGGAAAATGCGGCCAGCAGAATCGCCAGCCCGGGATAAAGCGAGAGCCAGGGCGCCAGCATGATGCTGTCCTTCCCCTGCTGCAAGATCGCGCCCCAGTCCGGGGAAGGCGGCTGCACGCCGAGCCCGAGGAAGCCGAGCGCGGCCTGGATCTGCAGCACCAGCGGGAACAGGATCACGTACTGCACGAAGAGCAGCGGCAGGATGTTGCGCAGCACGTGGCGCCACAGGATCGCGGCCTCGGTGAGGCCGACGGAACGCGCCGCCTCCACGTATGTCTTGCTGTTCTCACCGAGCACGCCGGAGCGCGCGATGCGGAAGAATACCGGCAGGTACACGACGCTGAGCGCCAGCACCAGGTTGCGCGTGGCGGGGCCGAGCACGCCGGCCACGATCATGCCCAGGATAATGGGTGGGAAGCTAAGGATCACGTCCACCAGCCGGCCAAGCACTTGATCCAGCCAGCCGCCCGCAAAGCCCGAGAGCGCGCCCGCGAGGCCGCCGACGATGCCCGCCAGCAGCAGCGAGCCCGCGCAGATCGAAAGTGTGATCCGGGTGCCGTGGATCACGCGCGCATACACGTCGCGGCCGGTGTCGTCGGTGCCGAACAGGTGGGCGGCGGAGGGCGCCTGCAGCGCGTGGTTCATGTCGATCGCGAAGGGCGACTGGCTCGTGAACAGCGTCGGCAGCAGCGCGATGGCCAGCAGCACGAACATCACGAGGGCGCCGCACGCGAGTCCTGGCTCGCGGTGCACCAGCCGCAGCGCCGAGTGGGCCCATCCGCGCGAGGCTGCGACGCGGGGCAGGGAGGCTTGCGTGTTCAATTCCATTTCCTCAGGACAACCGCACGCGAGGGTCA
The DNA here is from genome assembly GCF_016654015.1 of Ramlibacter ginsenosidimutans. Taxonomy (GTDB): domain Bacteria; phylum Pseudomonadota; class Gammaproteobacteria; order Burkholderiales; family Burkholderiaceae_C; genus Ramlibacter; species Ramlibacter ginsenosidimutans. The sequence continues at coordinate 160,408 of NZ_JAEPWM010000011.1, forward strand.
ATCACGCGGTACAGCAGGTCGATGGCCAGGTTCACCAGCAGCGCGCACATCATTACGACCAGCAGCGCGCCCTGCAGCACGGGATAGTCGCGCGTCTCGATGGCCGTCAGCAGCAGGCGGCCGATGCCGGGGATCGCGAACAGCGATTCCACGATCACCACGCCGCCCAGGATCTGGATGAAGATCAGTCCCATGAAGGTGACTAGCGGAATCAGGATGTTGCGCAGGATGTGCTTGAAGAAGACCAGCCGCACCGGCAGGCCCTTGGCCAGCGCCGTGCGCACATAGTCTTGGCGGAAGGCGGACACCACGTTCTGCCGCACGAACTGGCTGCAGGCCGCCGCCTGCAACACGACGAGCGCCACTACCGGCAGCGCCAGCATCTGCAGGTTGTCGCCGAGCGACTCGCCCGGCGTCGCATAAATCATGGGCGGCGACCAGCCGGTCGCCGAGGACACGGCCACGAGCAGCATCAGCCCGACCCAGAACACCGGCGCCGCGAGACCGAGGAGGTTGAGGCCTTGCACGATCACGTCGACGACCCCGCCTTCGTGGATGCCGGCCACGATGCCCAGCGGAATGCCGATCGCCGTGGCCAGCAACAGCGTCAGCACCCCGATCTCCGCAGTCACCAGGAATGCGCTACCCACCATGCCAGCGACTGGTTGCCCGCGCACCCAGCTCGCGCCCAGGTCGCCGGTCACGGCATGGCCGATCCAGGCCAGGTACTGCTGCCACAGGGGCTGGTCCAGCCCGAAGAAGGCGCGCAGCGACTGGGCCGCGGCCGGATCGCCGCTCTGGCCCAGCATCTGGGCCACGACGTCGCCCGGCACGGCGCGCACGATCAGGAAGACCAGCATCGAGGCGAGCACCGCCGTCAGCAGCGATGCGCCCGCCCGTCGCAGCAGGTACCGGCTCATGGCGTCCTTACTTCTTCAGGTAGGTGCGCGCGAGGCCGAAGTACCAGCCGGTCGGATGCTGCTGGTAGTTCTGCACCGACGCGTTGCGCACCGTCACGATGTCGGGGCTGAACAAGAAGATCGTCGGCACGCTCTGCGCGAAACGCTTCTGGAACTCCATGTAGTCCGCCTTGCGCTTGGCGGGGTCGAGCTCCGCGCGCGCCTTGTCTAGGGCCGCGCTGGCCTCGTCGTCCTTCCAGTTGCGGAAGTCGGCGCCCTCAGGGGCCTTGTGGTAGTGACGGTAGAACATCAGGTCCGGATCGGGCTGCGTCGCGTCGTCATTGAAAGTGAAGCCCATGGTCTTCGAGCGGAACTCGTTGATCCACACGCCGAGGTCCTGCCGCTGGATCGTGAGGTTCACGCCGATGCGGGCGAGCTGCTGTTTCAGCGTGACGGCCGCCGGATCCATCCAGTCGTACTTGTTGATGGTCTTGAGCGTGAGGCTGAAGCCGTTACCGTAGCCGGCTTCTTGCAGCAGCTTCTTGGCCTTCTCGATGTCGGGCTTCGTGTTCGGCAGCGTCGCGGGATCGGCTCCCCAGCGCTGCTGCATTGCGCCGACCATCGTGTAGATCACCCGGCCGTACTTGCCGATGGCCGCCTGCATGATCTCCTGGCGGTCCACGGCCAGCGCGATGGCCTGCCGCACGCGCGGGTCGTCCAGAGGCTTGGTTTCGTTGCCGAGGTCCAGCATCGTCTTGGCCAACGAAGGCCAGCGCTCCACGGTCAGCCCCGGCGTCTTCTCGACCTGCTCGATGTCGGTCGGGCGGTTCAGCGTCGCCATGTCGATGCGCTTGTTTTTCAGCGCCACGATCAGGCTGGCCGCGTTCGGCACGAACAGTACGTTGATGCGATCCAGGTAAGGAGTGTCCTTTTCCCAGTAGTCCGGGTTGCGCACCAGCACCAGATTGCTGTTCGGGCGGAAGTCGGCCACCTTGAAGGGGCCGGTGCCGACACTCGTGCTGTTCAGGGCCTGCGCCGCGCCAGGCCTGTCAAAGTAGCCAGCCGGGACGACGCCGCCGTACTTGTTGCCCAGCGTCATCGGCAGCGCGGCGCTCACGCGCGAGAGCGTGAAGCGCACAGTGTTGTCGTCGACCGCTTCTACATTGGTGACTGGCGAGAGGTCGCCGGCGCCCGGGGAGCCGTTCTTCGGATCGCGCAGGTAGTTATAGCTGTAGGCGACGTCCTTGGCGGTCATCGTCGCGCCGTTGTGGAACTTGATGCCGCGCTTCAGCTTGATCGTGTACACGAGGCCGCCATTGGACACCTGGTAGCTGTCCGCCAGCAGGGGCTCCGCCGTGCCGTCCGGGCCTTCATAGAACAGGCCTTGGTACACCAGCACGGTAAATTTGATGCGGGCATCGGCGGCCTGGTGGAATGGGTCGAGTCCCGGCGGCTCGACCAGCGAACCGAAGGAAAGGATGCCGCCCTTGACCGCGCCAGCTGCCGTCGGCCCGTACAGGGCGGGCGCCGCATGGGCGAGGGAAGCGCAAGTCACGGCCACGCTGGCGCACAGCGCGCCGGTGATCTGCCGCCACGCAGTGGGGCGACGCAGTTCCAACTTCATTTCAGTCTCCTTGTTAGCGGGCGGTCCGAGCCGCCCTGGTTCATGCGGCAAAAGCCACCACGAATTCGATCTCCACCGCCGCATCGCGGGGCAGTTCGGCCACCCCGACTGCGGACCGCGCATGTCGGCCCGCGGGGCCGAGGATCTCCACCAGCAAATCGGAGGCGGCATCGATCACCTTCGGCTGCTCGTTGAAGCCGGGCGCCGAAGCCACGAAGCCGTTGACCTTGAGCACGCGCGTGATGCGACCCAGGTCGCCCAGTTCGGCCCCGAGGCAGGCCAGGGCCTGCAGCACGCAGATGCGCGCTTCTCCACGGGCCTGTTCGAGCGACACCTGCGCCCCGACCTTGCCGAATACGCGCACCTCCCTGTCGACCTTGGGCAGCTGGCCGCTGACGTAGGCCACGCCGTCATGCGTGGTGACCGGCACGTAGTTGAAGGAAGGCTTGGCGGGCTCGGGCAGCGTGAGCCCGAGCTGGGCGAGTCGTTGTTGGATCATGGGGTGTGGGGACCGCCGCCTTCCAGCATTTCAGCGAGGAGGCGCGACAGGTCCAGGGAGGGAGAGAAACCGGTGTCCCGGCGGAATCGGCGGTCGTCCACCAGCGGGAAGAGCAGCGCGGGCGGCTGAGCGCGGAAGTCCACCGCGAAGCCCGGCACCATTTGCTGCAGGCGCTCGGCGATCTCCTGCGGGTGGGCGGTGAAGCCGTTGATGTTGTAGGTGGCGGCCAGCCGGCGCGGGTGGCGCAGCGTGCACAGGACGGCGGCAGCCACGTCCCGCACGTGCATCAGGTCCACAGCTTCGTTGTGGAAGCCGAAGCCGTGGCGCGCGCCGGGACGCGCCGCGCGGATCAGGTCCATCAATTGCGCCGCGGCGCCGCGGTACCAGAGGCCCGGGCCGAGGATCAGCGGCAGCCGCAGCGCGGTGACCGCCACCCCGTCGCGGCGCACCGCGAACTCCGCGACTTCCTCCGCCAGGTGCTTGGTGAGGCCATAGACGGTCAGGGGGCACTTGGCCGCGCTCTCGTCGACCCGCTCTTGCGCATAGGAGCCGGCATCGCCGTAGACGACCGTCGAACTGGTCCACACGACCTGGCGCACGCCGGCTTCACGGGATGCCGCCAGCAGGTGACGCAGGCCATCGACGTTGATGCCGAAGGCGCGATCTGCATCGCTTTCGCCGGCGCGCATCAAGCCTTCGCCGCTGCCGGCGTACGCCGCGCACGAGACCACCGCATGCGGCGCGACACGCGCCAGCGCTGCGCGCACGGCAGCGGCATCGTCGATGCCGACGTCGATGCTGCCCACCTGGCCGGCCACATCGGCCAGCAGGTCCGAGTCCATCTTTGGGCCGAGCACGTCGACCTCGCAGCCGAAAGCCACCAGCGCACGCACGATGTGCGAGCCGACGAAGCCGCGGCCGCCCGCCACCACCACGCGGTCGCCCGGCTGCAGCACCGGCTTGCCGCCCGCGTTCTCAGAGGGGCAGGTCATCGCGGATGCACGCCTTGAAATGACCGGGGCCCACGGGCCGCAGTTCGGGGACTTCGCGCGCGCACGCATCGACGGCGAAGGGACAGCGGGTGCGGAACACGCAACCGGAGGGCGGGGCTGCCGGACTCGGGATCTCGCCGCGCAGCACCAGCGTGCGCTGGCGCCGCCCGCCCGGTGCGGCCTGCAGCAAGGCCGCCGTGTACGGGTGCGCGGGGCGGCGATAGAGCGACTCGGTGGGCGCCATTTCCATCGTGCGCCCTAGGTAGAGCACCATGACGCGGTCGGCCACCGACTCCACCACCGACAGGTCGTGGCTGATGAACAGCATGGCCAAGCCGAGGTCGCGCTGCAGGTCCTGCAGCAGGTTGACGATCTCCGCCTGCACGGAGACGTCCAGCGCCGAGACGGGCTCGTCGGCGACGATGAAGCGGGGCTCGGGCGCCAGCGCGCGCGCGATCGCGATGCGCTGCCGCTGGCCGCCGGAGAAGGCCTTAGGATAGCGATCCAGCATGTCGCGCGGCAAGCCCACCCTGGCGAGCAGCGCGGCGGAGCGCTCGCGCACCTCGCCACGCGCGCACACGCCGTGCAGCAGCAGCGACTCCGCCAGCGCGGCGCCCACCGTCATGCGCGGGTTCAGGCTCGCGAACGGATCCTGGAACACCATCTGCATCTTGCGGCGAAAGCGCCGCAGTTCCGCCGCGCGCAGCGCGTGGATGTCGGTGCCGTCGACCTCGGTGCGACCCGCGGTCGCTTCGAGCAGGCGCAGCACAAGGCGGCCCAGCGTCGACTTGCCCGAGCCCGACTCGCCGACCAAGCCCAGCACTTCGCCCGGCGCGAGTTCGAAGGATACGTCCTGCACCGCGCGCACGACGTGGCCGCCGCCCTCGAAGTGCTTGCGCATGCCGGTGGCACGCACGAGCGGTCGCGTGATGTCGGGCGTCACTGCCTCCACCGGCAGGGGACGTGCGCTCATTGCAGGATCTCCCGCCAGCGGACGCAACGGGCCGCGCGCCCGACGTCGACCGGATCGAGCGCGATCGGTGCCTCGCTACAGCGCTCCTGCGCATAGGGACACCGGCTCTGGAAGCGGCAGCCCACCGGCGGATGCAATGCGCTCGGCATGCTGCCGGGAATGGGCTGCATGCGCGTGGCGCGGCCGCTGCCGCCGCGCGGAATGCAGGACAGCAGCGCGCGCGTGTAGGGATGCGCAGGCCGCTGCAGCACTTCGGCAACCGGGCCTTCCTCGACGACCTGGCCCGCGTACATGACGGCCACGCGATCGGCGATGTCGCCGACCAGGTGCAGGTCGTGCGTGATGAAGATCATCGCCATGTCCCGGGCCCGCTGCAGATCGCGCAGCAACTGCACGATCTGCGCCTGCACGGTCACGTCGAGGGCTGTGGTCGGTTCGTCGGCGATCAGCAGCACGGGGTCGCAGGCCAGCGCGATGGCCATCATCACGCGTTGCCGCATGCCGCCGGACAGCTGGTGCGGATAGGCGTCGACCCGCTTGGCCGGATCGGCGATGCCCATCTGCGCGAGCAGTTCGATGGCCGCCTGGCGCGCCGCGCCGCGCGACAACCCGCGATGGATGCGCAGCGACTCGCCGATCTGGTCGCCGATCGGGAACACCGGGTTCAGGCTGGACATCGGGTCCTGGAACACCATGGCGACGTCGCCGCCGCGCACGCGGTTCATGGCGCGTTCGGGCAGGGCGGTGAGGTCGATCGGCTCCGCGCCGGCGCGGGCCAGGCGCACGTGCCCGCCGGCGATGCGGGCGCCGCCGCGTTCGACGAGCCGCATGATGGTCATGCCGGTGACCGACTTGCCGGAACCCGATTCGCCGACGATGGCGAGGGTCTCGCCCGCCGCCACCGTGAAGGTTACGCCGTCGACGGCCCGCACGACGCCGTCGTCCGTGGGGAAGAAGACCTGCAGGTCGCGGACGTCGAGCACCGGCGCGCTGCGGCCGGCCATCTCACCTGAGGGCATATTTCTCGACCGCGCTCCAATCCAGCTCGATGCCGAGGCCGGGACCCGGGGGCACCGGCAACAGCCCGTCCTTTGCCACGAGGGGCTGTTTAAACAGTTGCTCCCGCAACGGATTTGCGCCGACGTCGTATTCGACCAGCGTCGGCCACGGCGCGTCCTGCGCCTGTGGGCTGGGCGAGCGCGATGCGACGTAGTGCGCCGCTGCCGCCAGGCCGATGCCGGAACCCCACACGTGGGGCGACAGGCGCACGTGGTGCAGCTCGGCGAGATCTGCGATGCGTCGGCCCTGCCAGAAGCCGCCGCACAGCGACAGGTCGGGTTGCACGACATCCACCGCGCGGCGCTCCAGCAGCCGCTGGAAGTCGTGCACCGTGTAGAGGGCCTCGCCCGTGGCCACCGGCACGGGGCTGCAGCGTTGCAGCACTTCATAGCCGGCGATGTCCTGCGGCGCGAGCGGCTCCTCCACCCAGCCGATGCGATGCGGCGCCAGCGCGGCGAGCGTGTGCTTCGCGAGGTCGAGCGAGTAGTTGGAGTTGATGTCTACCATCAGGTCGATGTCTTCGCCCAGCACGTGCCGCGCCTCGCGCACGCGCGCCAAGTCGGAGGCGGGGCCCAGGCCGATCTTGATCTTGACCGCGCGGTGCTTACCGGCCGCAATCGCCTCCAGTTGCGGCGTGAAGTCGCGCGCGTTGTCCTCCGTGATGTAGCCACCCGAGGCATACACCGGGACGTGCTCGGAACCGCGGCCGCCAATCAGGCGGCACACGGGCAGGCCGATCTCCTTGCCGAGAGCGTCTTTTGCGGCGATGTCGATACCACTGATGCAGGCCATCATCTGGTTCTGAACACCGAAGTGGTAATGGCGCGCGAGGATGCGGCTGAACACCAGCTCCACGTCGGCGAGGTCGCTGCCTTCCAGATAGCTCGCCAGCAGGGGCAAGTAGGCCTGATTCACTGCGGGCATGCCCCACGCTTCGCCGATGCCCGTCACGCCGGAGCGGGTCTCGACCACCACGATGGTCGTCTGGCGCGCCGTCGCCAGGGATTTGGCCATTCCATACGCCCTGCCTGGGGGCAGCGCCACGGACAGCGGAATGAACTTGATGCTGGATATCGCCGACAAGGCTGCTCCTCGTTACGCGCCGCACACCAAAGTGCACATGGCGACTGGGTGTCTTCATCAACTTGTGTGCATTCATGCTAAGCAGCGCGCCGCACGCGGGCAACGCAATTTCCGCATGCCTGCCATGCGCCGCTTCCGGTGCGCGCCGGCGCGGCGACTCCTAGACTCCGCGCCCATGGCCAACGGAACCACCCCCAAGACGCCCACCGCAGGGCGAGTGCTCGTCGACGCCCTTCGCCTGCATGGCGTGGACCGCGTCTTCTGCGTCCCCGGCGAGAGCTACCTCGAAGTGCTGGACGCGCTGTACGACGCACGCAGCGAGATCCAGCTGGTGGTGGCGAAGCACGAAGGCGGTGCGGCCAACATGGCCGACGCCGACGGCAAGCTCACCGGCCGCCCTGGCATCTGCATGGTCACGCGCGGACCGGGCGCGACGCATGCGAGCGCGGGCGTGCACACGGCGCAGCAGGACTCGACGCCCATGATCCTGTTCGTGGGGCAGATCGCCCGTAACCAAGTGGGCCGTGATGCCTTCCAGGAGGTCGACTACCACGCCATGTTCGGCAAGCTCGCCAAGTGGGTCGTCGAAGTCAACGATGCGTCGCGGATGGCGGAGATCGTCGCGCGCGCCTTCCATGTCGCGGTCTCGGGCCGCCCCGGGCCGGTGGTGGTGTCGCTGCCGGAAGACGTGCTGACCGAAGCGTGCGCCGTGCCGGCCGTGCGCAACACGCCGCTGGCGCCCGCGGTCCCCGACGGCACGACGATGAACGCGATTGCCAGCATGCTCGCGGGTGCGCAGCGGCCGCTCGTGATCGTCGGCGGCAGCGGCTGGAGCGATGAAGCAGCCGCGGCGCTGGCGCAGTTCGCTGCCGCGTGGGACTTGCCAGTGGCCAGCAGCTTCCGCCGCCAGGACATCTTCGACAACTCACGCGCGCAGTACGTCGGTCACCTCAGTCTCGGGATGAATCCGGCGCTGAAGGAGATGGTCACGGCGGCCGACGTGATCCTCGCGGTGGGCACGCGGCTCGCGGACATCACCACCGATAGCTACACGCTGCTGCAGGTTCCGCTGCCGCGGCAGCGGCTGATCCACCTGCATCCCGACGCCGCTGAGATCGGCCGCGTCTACCGGCCGGAGATCGGCGTCACGGCGAGCGTCGGCATTGCCGCGACGGCGTTCGCCGGATTGCGAGCGCCGCCAAGCAGGCCATGGAGCGCGTGGACGCGGTCCGGCCGGCAGGCGCACGAAGCGTTCGTGCGGCCGCCAGCCCGCTCCGCAGCCGCCACCGGCGTGGACTTCGGCGCCGCGATGCGGCACGTGTCCGAGACCCTGCCGGCGGACGCGATCATCTCCAACGGTGCGGGCAACTACACCGTGTGGGTGCACCGCTTCCATCAATACCAGCGCCCGCGCACCGAGCTGGCACCGACCTCCGGTTCCATGGGCTATGGCCTGCCGGCCGCAGTCGCGGCTTCGTTGCGCCATCCGGACCGCGATGTCGTCTGCATTGCCGGCGACGGCTGCTTTCTCATGTACCCGCAGGAACTCGCCACGGCGGCCGAGTACGGCGCGCGCTTCATCGTGCTGGTGGTGAACAACGGCATGTACGGCACCATCCGCATGCACCAGGAGAACCACTATCCCGGCCGCGTGAGCGGCACACGTCTGCAGGGGCCGGACTATGTCGCGCTGGCGCGGGCCTTCGGCGGCTGGGGCGAGCGGGTGGAATCCACGGGAGGTTTCGCCGCCGCCTTCGAGCGGGCGCGCGTTCAGCGCGGATTTGCCTTGCTGGAACTCGTCACCGATCCGCGGCAGATCACGCCGGGCAAGCGCATCGACTGAGGCTCAGCCGGCCATGCGCTCGACACCCGGCCACTGGCCGGCGTCGACCAGGCCAGCGATCACGCTGCGCAGCAACCGAGTGATCTCGGGGAGGCCTTTCACGGGCGGGCGGTTCTGGGCGGTTGCGAGCGCAACGGTCCGCAAGGCATCCTTGCCGTCGATGCGCACGGCCTGCAGAAGCCCGCGCGACACCTCGTCGTAGGCGGAGGCGAGCGGCAGCAGCGTGCAGCCAACGCCGGCCTGCACCAGGCGCCGCGTCATGAAAGTGGAGACGTCGCATTCCAGCTCGATGCGAGGCCGCTTGCCATGGCGGCGGCCCCAATTCTCGACGAGCGTCCGCAGCCCGTGCGAAGTGCTGGGCAGCAGCAGCGGCAGGTCCAGCACTTCGGCGGTACTCAAGGTGCGGCTCCGCGGCACCGACTCGGCCGGCAGGATGCAATGCAGCTGTTCCTGCAGCAGCAGGTCGTAGTCGACGATCTGCGTCTGACTCGGCACGTAGAGGATCGCGACGTCGATCTTGCCCTCTTGTAGCCAGCCCACCATCTCGTGGCCGAAGCCTTCGGTCATACGAATACGCGCGCGCGGAAAGCGCTCGCGGAGGGCGAGTGCCACCGAGCCGAAGCACACCTGAGCGATGGTTGGCTGAGCAGCGATGACGATCTGCGACGGCCCTTCGGCGGCGAGGTCGGCGGCAACGCGGCGGGAATGCCGCAGCGTCTCCACGACCTTGGTGGCCTCCTGCAGCAGCATGGCGCCGGAGTCGGTGAGGACCATGCCGCGGCCGCTGCGGTGGAACAGCTTGACGCCGACTTCTTCCTCCAGACGGCCGATGTGGCGTGTCAACGTTGACGGCTCCATGCCCATCTCGCCAGCCGCGCGCGCAATGCTGCCGCTGTACGCCACCGTATAGAAGTATTCGAAAGCACTCGCATCCATGGCTCCATGGTAACGGGCACATTCGCATGACCTCGCGAGCGGGTTTCCGCGCACCATACCGTCCGTGCACACCTACTGAGGCCCATGAAGCACGAGCGCTGCGCATGGACGCGTCACCGTGCCAATCATCCCAACCATGGGCGGAGAGATTTACGCTCTTCGGATCGAGGCGTTCATCCCAGACGCTCTACAAGCGGCGCAATGCCTGAATAGGGCAGTGTCTAGCGACCAAGTACGTGCGCTATTGTGCGGCGACAAGCCGGCGTTGCTGTGACGGGGCCAGCGATCGTCTGTGTCCATCGCAGCTCCCCCCCTCTTAGTCTGGCTCGGGCTCTGGAAAGTGATCTCGCACTCGTTGACGACACAGTAGATCGAAGTCGGGGTAAAAGTTCTCCGCGGAGAAGAAATCCAAGGCGCTGGCACAGTCTCCCTCGAAGTTCATCTCCAGTACGTCAACCAGCGACCATGCACGCAGAAAGAACTCCGCGAACACGCCGAGGGTCATGGGTTGGTTGGTACGAGTCTCGGATGCCCTTTGCCGGGTCTTCCCGCCGTACTCGTCCACGACTCGGTAGTGGATGAGGCTTTCATGCGCTCGGGCGTACACGCAGGTGACATCAGAGGTGGTCGAGGCGATGCGGATGCGGCCAATTTCCACCTCCGCCTGCTCCGTGCGCGGGAGGTAGTTTCCACCCGTATACATGGGATGGAACGACTCGAGAGCATCACGACTCTTGGCCGACAGGCCTTCGGAGCGCAGAAGTTCGTTCACTTCTGCATCGCGCCCCTCTTAGGCCAATAGTTGGGCTCTGCTTCACTCTTCATGATGATCTCGCGATCATGGTGGAGTGCTTCTTAGATAGTGAAGTGATCATGCGGCGGAGGAGGGCGCCGGAATCGGCTCGCCACCGGTCGCAGTCTGGTGGGCTGCGACGCTCTATCTACCGCAGACGGCTAATGCCGCAGCAATCACCGCAGCTGCAATGCGCTCGCGCATCTCTGGCTCGCTTTCGGCCGCGATCCTGACCGTCTGGAGGAGCCCGTCCCGCGCGCAGGGCAGGAGACTAACTAAGGCTCTGATCTCCGGATACGCGAGTGCTATGAGGTCCTGGGAATGCGGAAGCTGCACTGAAAGTCGGCCGACATGTCAATCCGAGTTTCGAGCACGGGCTCGAGGGCGGGAAGATGTTTTCTACGCGGTGCACGCCTGCCGCCCAACCAGATGCGTACCGACTAATTGCTCACTAGGACGGCGTGTGAGACGTCGCGTACGCACAGCTGAGCACGCTCCTTTGCTTCGCGAATTTTGATGTTTGGTTTCCATGACTGCTCCTACCGTCGCATGTTGAATTAGGGGCGTCGTCACCGGCCCATTCCGAACAGGAGGCGATCCTGACCGTACATCGAGCAGCGGCTCTCGCAGGCGAAAAAAACCGCCTATCCGGCGGTTGCCGGTTTGGTTGCCAGCTAGGCCGCATCACTTGACCACCTTGCCCCGGACGGCAGGTTGGTGCGGGAGAACCCGACTCTTGATGTACGCCGACCTGTTAAAACAGCTCGAACGAGATGTCTAGCACAGCCTCAAGACGGCAGTTGCTGAGGGCAGGGTGGCTGACCGGTGGCCAGGATGCGGCCCTGCGCTCATCGCAAGCCCGTGCCGCCACGCGGGCTGCATCGAAATGCAAGGCGACGGCGTTCAGCTGCAGATTGAACCGCTCGACCCGCTGCTGGTGGAGCTCGAGCAAATCGAGTGACGAAACGCCTCGACGATCGTACCTAGGAGTCGCCGGACACTTACCGGCGTGTGCCACGCCAGTCACCAACTCGCGTGCGAGTGGCCGATGCACAGCCGTCGTTGCAGGACGCCCCTGCCTGAACGCGCCTTAGGCTAAGCGAGGGTGTTACTCACCGGAGTCCGATCCCAATGTGATACCAGGCCCATTCACTTGGGCGAAGAACGCGCGGATCTCGTGCGCCGCAGTCGCACTCTGAACTCCCTCGGCGGCGTGGAGCCAGAGGCCGGAAAAGTTGCTGAGTTCCAGCACCCAGTGGGCCTGCAGCGCCCGTCTCACTCTACGTTCCAAGATTGGTAACCCGAGAAGCAGTCGTATCGCCTTTCCATCGTCCCAGCGAACAAGTCGAACTTGGCCGGCGTACACCCCGCGCCCCTGGGGGGTCATCGCTACTTGCACAACCTCCAATGACGCGGAGGATTCTGGAATACCCAGCCGACGCAGCTCAGTTTCGATGACCTTGAAGTATTCGACCGGCAGGCCGCCAGCATTGTGACCAAGTTGGTCGTAATCGGTCTCGTGTTCACTGCGGCGACGAAAGTGCGACTTGAGCTTGCTGAACATCGTAAACGGCACTGGCCCTCCTGAAGGAGTTTGAATAGCTACGAGGCGGCCTAGCGTTGACGTAGGAGACCTTTTGTTGTCAGCAGCGCCAAGAACCCGACGATTACGGCAACCACAACTCCGCGAAACCGTGCGGGTGGCGTAGTCAACTCTTCGCCGGTTCTCTCCAACATGGTGATTCCCAATCATCTTCACCCTCGTAGTCACACGGAGCAAGCATGTTGCCTGCAGCGCGGTGAGCAGTGGGGCCGTGGTTCATCGCGATGTGTAGAAGGGCCGCACTTAGCTTTGAGTCAGTACGGCGCAGGCTATCGCAAGATCTCGCGCCACGCAGTTTTCTGCGCGGGCACGGAGCCTTGCAGATTTAGCAAGCGGGAATTGGTGGTTCCATCTGACTGGCGAACGGTGAGCACAATCTTCCCGTTGGACGTGCGGGCGACCGCAGGCTGTGAGGAGAGGGTCGACGAGTAGGCCATCCCGAAATACGGAGTTGTCATGAAAGCGGAATCCGGCAGCTGCAGCCCGTCGGAAGTCGACGCGAGGTAAAGCGCGGAACTAGTCGTGCAACCCGTAGCCGACGCGCTATTGGCTGTGAACGCTATGGCGCCATAGGCGACCGCGGGGTCGGTATTCACCTTCTCGCCAGCGGGGAGGTCCACGACCCATCCGACCTGGTTCGTCCAATTCACGGACGTGCCCGAGACGGATCGCGTGCCGTCCGGGTTCACCGTGACGCTGCGCGTAGCCAATTGAGAGCGCGCTACCGCGGTCGTGCTGTTGTTGTCCCAAATGCCGAAGAACGAATACGTCTTCGTGTCATCGAGGTCCGTGGAGCCCAGCAGCATACCGGTGCCGACGAAGAGCATGCGGCGAGCACCGACGCTGGAGAGTTCTGGTGCATCGGTAATTGGAAGCGTGACGCCGGTCTTGTTGGTGAGGATGGCGAGCTTCAGCACGGTGCTGTTCACCAAATCGAAGCGCCACAGGTTTCCAAGAATGTCGCCCCCATAGACATATTGGACCGAGTTGTCCGCCTCCTGCCATGCCGAAACCTGGCCCAGGCCGGAGTCTCCAGTTCCGCTGGACCCCGCCGTGGTGGCTATAGTCGCTTGAACCGCTCCGGTCAGCGCGTCCAGCACGAACAGCCGACCCTTGCCGTCGCCGTTGGTGTTGTAGCCCGAGGTCACCAGAACCACGTCACCCCAGTTCTTCGTATGCACGACCACGGGCCGACCGATGGACACGCCCAGCGTGTTGGTGACCGTCGTAGAGGTTGACGAATTCGGAAATTCCCAGAGAACGCGCTTGGCCACGTCCGCTTCCGTCGCGTTGGTCTTGGGGTTGGTGACGTCCAGTGCGTAGTATCCAACGCCGGCGGTTCCGCGGCCTCCGACGAGTATCTTCTTACCTCCGGCCGAGCCGAGTACCGGCGTGCCGTCGAGGACGGTCGTGAAGACCCACGCCGGAGCACTGGAAGCTCCCATGGTGCTCAGGCCGAAGCTCGGGGCGTAGCCCCAGAGCTCCTGGCCGGTGGCGACGTCCAATGTGTGGACAAAACCCTCGTTGCTCGTTGCGAACACCACGCCGTCTTTTGCGCTCACAGCGGCTTCGGCGTTGATGACCGCACCCATTAGGCCGGTGCGCATCCGATACGTCGAGCCTTCATTGGTCCGGTCACCGCGCAGGTAGTTCACGACACTCGCGGTCTGACCCGTACTGGTCGTGTTGAACGGTGCACCCGCGCCACCGCTGAACGTCACAAGCTTGCGGGTGGTGTAGTCCATTGCCTGTAAAACGGTGTTCGCAGACCAGGAGGAAGTGTTGGCGAGGGAGCCGGTTGTGGGGTCGACGGTGAATTTCTCGACGTCGCCCGACCAGCCAATAGCCTTGTAGGAGCCCGCAAATGCATAGGAGTCCCCGGTGCGCAGGTTCACCGTGCTGTACGTCACCCCCGACTGCGAGCCAGACAGGCGCAGGATCTGGGTCAGGCCCTGCTGGATGTTGGTGGCGGTCTCGGTTGGCGTGGTGGCAAGAAACATGGAACCGCGGCCGTTGATGGTCGCATGCCAGAGGTCGTCGATGGCGTCTGGCGAGTGGCTCACGATATTGGACTTCCACGTAGGGGCCGGCGCCATCGTGTACGCGTTGGTATTGGCCGGCCACAAGGATCCGCGCGCACCCAGCGTGATCGCGTAGGTGTTCATGTGCAGGTTGTTGTTCTTGTCTGCAGCCGGGTCCAGGCTCTCAGTGGCCGCCGGCACGCGCCCCGTGGGGGTGATGTCGGTGCGCACATTGTTTGTGTAGTAGTAGAGCGCGTTGTCAGCCAAGAGGCCCCGCGGAGTGGTGGCGTACGGCGTGCCGGTGCCGTACTTCGTCATGTCCCAGGTGCTATCCCCTTTCGGGTAGACCGCGGTTGTGTCCGAAAAGCCGTCCGTCACGATGAACGCTGCATTTCGCTGACAGGCATACTTGATGATGTTGGCCGTCTTGTTCATGTACGCTTGGCCGATGGCGTCCAAGGTCTCGCGCGTGGGCGTGCTGTAAAGCGTCGCCGCATTGGTATAGAACAGACCGGCGACCTGCTGCCCGTTTTGGGCCGGCGTGGTGGAATCCGTGTCGTACATAGTGGGTACAACCCGGTTGCTAAAGGCCATCACCCCGAGGTTCATCCCGTGCAAGGACTCCAGGACCGAGCCCATGGACGCGCCGAGCATCAAGCGACGCTTGCGGTAATACTGAAACCAGTTGGCGAAGTTCTGAAGCTCGGCGGCCTGCGTGCGGCCACCCGGATAGGTCGTGCCCGCTGTGAAACAGCCCGTGGTCGATGAGCTGCTCACGGCACTTGCCGTACAACCGATTTGGTACAGCTGCAACGTGGCGCCATCCGGGGCGGCCACACATGTCGTGCCGTTGGTGCTGCAGGCCTGCTTGACCCAATAGCTTGCGGGCCAATACGGAATGGCGGCCGTGTACGTCTGGCCGGTGGACACCGTTTTGGCAGAACCGTTGACCGTGTTCCACTTGTTGCTTGAGAAATACTGACCTCCCACGGGGATGGTCATCCCCGGTTGCATGTTGAAGGTCCAGTTGGTCGCCTGGCTGTTGACGGTTGCCTGCAGATTCATTGTCACCGACCCGCTCAGGGCAGGGTGTGACAGGGCGGCCGTCGGGTTCGCGTTCGCGTAAGTCACAGCGGAGCCGCCGACCACCGCTGGCGACCACGGCCTGTAAGTGATCAACGGGTTGTAGTACAGGGGGTTGTAGTCCGAAGAGCGCGCTGCGGCGAACTGAGTCGTCGGCGGCACGGCGTACCAGGCCGAGTTGTCGCACAACGTCCGGGCGCCAGTCGAGGTACCGCCTCCGTTGGGGGCGCACCCATTCGGGAATAGGTAGGACATCTCTTGCGAGCCGGTGAACGACCAGGCACCCGATGACCAGCCATTCGGCGTCGCCGCGTTGTACCAGATGAGGCCGTCATCCGTGTTCATCAGGACTTCGGAATCCATCGACGCGGAATCGTCCATGCCGAAGATGACGTTCGGCTTGGCCTGTCCCACCGTGACGATCGGCCCTTGCGTGATGTTGACCGCGGTCGCGCCGACCGCAAGCACGCTAGTGGCGGCCAGCAGCATGGTTCCAACGACCTTTAGACTCGTTTTCATCCTCTGTTCTCCCGCTCGTTCTTGTTCCTTTACGACGCCTTCGTGGCGATGGCCTGCACGAAAGTGTTCGTCCCCTTGGGCCCCTGCACGTAAGCGGTCATCCGATACTGAACGGCCGCGGGCGAGTCCATTTGTTCCGTGCCGGCTTTGGCCGAACCGGACGCCGCCAGTCGCTTGACGACGCACTGAGCCGTGATGTCGGCAACGGGAAGAGTTCCAGCACACAGACGTTCCACCACGTAACTGACCGTGTACCCCCCCGGCACCGGCACGCTGGGCACGGAGCTCCACGTCACTCCGCTTGGGAGTCCAGCAGCATCCGTGGCCTGCGCCGTCGGGTAGTACCAGGTGCCCTTCGTCGCGTCCACGTCCGTAGCAGCCAGCGCCTGCAACTGCGCGAAGGCCTCGGACAGACCCGCCTCGGACGCCTGCATGGCGGCGGCCTTAAAAGACATGTTTCCGGCCACCGCAGTTGACGTCATCGTCACGCGGGCCAGCGACAGCGCTGCCACTGCCATCACCGCCAGCAAGATGAGGACAATGAAGAGCGATGCGCCGGCTTGGATCTTCTTCATGTGGAGCTCCCCAGGACCATGTTCCGCAACGGCACGATGGAAGTGATGGCGCGGTACCTGTAGCACTGCCAGTCTGCGGCGGTCAGTGCGATGTTCTGCCCCATGAGCACCGGCGTGTCGACGGTTGCGTCACAACTGCCATCCGCCTTGGGTTTTTGCTTTTGCGAGCTGCGCACAAGTACACCGATCTGCAGTGCGTGCACGCGCGAAATCTGCAGTGAGCTGGGCGCCGCCCACGATCCAGTTGGGGTTTGCCAGCCTTGCAGGCTCTGCGTGAGGCCATCCGTGTTGCCGTACTGCACGAGGAACGCCACCACGTCGTGGGCCAGCACCGCGCTGGGGCTTCCTGAGTCGAACGGCCGTTGCATCACCAGGTCTGTCCCGTTCACGGTAAAAACGGTCTGGCGCAGCTGTCCAAGCAGGAACACCTGACTGTTGTCGGCGTAGCTGGCGGTGGTGCTGAACGACTTCTGGTTGCTCGTGCCGGTGGCGTCGAATTGCAATTGGTATCCGATCGGGCCGCTAGGCGCCACCACGCCCGTGACTGTTCGAACCGTGCAAGGGGCCGCCACGCCCACTGGAGGCGCAATCATGACTGCCTGGCCTGCTTGTGCGTCGGTGTAGGCGGTCAGCTCCATCGACGTGTCGGCACTGGTCTGGTCGGAGCGCGTGAAGTTGGCAGTTGCGGCTTCGAGCGCCGTGCCATAAGTGAACGTCACGGTGCTCTTGGCACTGGCCGTGCTCACGGCAATAGGCAAAAGGGGCGTGTTGTCGTAGATGACTTTGTTGCCGATGGAGAAATTCAGCTGCGTGCACGGGATGTAGCCGCCGATGCTGAAACCAAGCCCCGCCTGCGACGCCTCGTATTTGACCGCCTGTAGCGCCGAGAGGCCGTTCGCCGTTGCAGAGCCCACGCCGGTTGCTTGACGCTGCGTTTGCATGAAGAACTGCGCCATGGACATGGCCGCCAACACCACCAGCAGCGAAATCAGCATGCCTACCATCAGCTCCACGAGCGTGAAGCCTGCTTGCATGTGCTTGAGGACAGACTTACGGACGGACATCGGTGGTCACCGTGTGAGTCCGAACGTCGTTGGCGGTTTTTCCAATCCACGTCATCGTGACGGTGAACTGGTTGCCACTCGTTGCGGCAGTGGCAGACACGAACCCGGGCAGAGAATGTTGCACGCGCGCGGACCACGCGGCGGCCTGACTCTGCGCAAAGGGGTTGGTACAGGCACCTGCGGCAGGCAACTGGTAGCACGGGAGGTTGGCCAGGTCTACGCGGACCTGGGTAAGAAGGTCTTCAGCCGCCGAAGAGGCGCTCAGGCGGGCTTGCGCATCGGTGGTCTGCGCCGTCATGCCCAGCTGAAATTTGGCTAGTCCGAGCAGTCCAAAGGACAGAATGACAATGGCGATGAGCGGCTCGAGCAGCCCGACTCCGCTTTGTTGCGAACGAAGCGATTTCATGAACACGCTCCCGAAGTGCATAGGGACACCATCCCGCCCGGCTCGATGTGGACGGTGGGGCAGAGGACTTCGCCGCTGCACAATACGGTGGGACCACCGTCCACCGTGGCTTGGACGTCGGTGCCGAACGGCGTCAGGCGACCAGTGCTGTCGAACGAAGCCGTGAAGGCGCCCACCCGTGAGTGCGCAACTGGAACGGACCGGATGCTGGTCTGAGTCGTTCCGACCAAATACGTGACGTTCAGCGTGCCCGCGCCGTCAGACGCGATGGTGACTACCAGATTGCGCTTGATGGCTTCGGTGCGTGCCAAAGCCGCGGTCGTCACGACCACATTGGCCGATTCGCGTATCCGGCTGTTGGTCATGTAGGCGCTCAGCGCAGGGAGGCCCTTCATCGCGAGGATGGCGATGACCGATACGACAACCATCAGCTCGATGAGGGTGAAGCCCGATGAAGAATGCGGCTTGTTCACGAGTCGCACGACGCACCCCGGATGGTCCAGCAAGTGTTGGGCGACGGAACGCCCTTGGGATGGTGCACGGTGGTGCGCACGCCCTGCTCGTCCACCGTGTAGACCACCCCCGCGACCGGACCGCTGCCGGTGGCTGTGGCGGTGTACCCGGTTCCGGCGGCATTTTTCAGCACGCAGGTCACCGTAAAGTTGGAGCCTGATGTGCCGGCCAGCGCGCACGCGGTCGGATTCGTCGCCAGGTCGCCGTAGTAGCCAACGTCCTGAAAACGCTGCTCCATGCGCGTCTGGTATGCCGACAGAGCGTCCAGGCCCGCGGGAATCTTCGACCGAAAGATGTAGGAGCTGTATGCCGGAAGCGCGAGCGCGGCAAGGATGGCAATGACGGCCATGGCCACCATCACTTCAATCAGGGTAAAGCCGCGGCATCTGCACCGCAAAAACTCCACCTTACGAAGCTCAGACATGCACAAGTTCATGATCGTCATATCGCTCAGATCCTCTTGGCGCGCACGCTGCTCCTGAAACCGAAAGCCGACGACCGAGAGCAGGCGGATAGTCGTTGCCGAGCTAGTTGGCGTCTTGGTGGCTGAATACGTCGCTGGCCTGCGATTTGCTCGCTTGCGGCAACGCTTGCGGAAACGACACTTGGCATATCAGCCTCCTGGTGTGCTTACAAACTCTATCGTTTCGGTACGTTGTTTAACAGGCGCGATAGCGAAAAAGTACGCGAATCCTGGAAAGGGCCGCAAATGGATCCGCTTGGAAGCGCATGTCGACCGTTCATGCCGGCCACTATTGTTCGGCTGCAACAGGGCCCTTCCTGTACGCACAGGAACTCCGGCACCACCGATCCGCTTGAGGCTCGCTCTGCGCGGCGTGAGTGAAGCCCACGGCCTTGGGTGAACCGTCCCGGGTGTCGCGCGAGACACACGGGCGCGCCGCATGTCCGCGCCCTGGGCTGCAGGCGCTTGGATGTGGATGCGACGCGTTGGAGCGCGGTCCCGGCGCGACAGGCTGAGCAACCTGATATCAGCTTCAGAACGAGCTACCCAATCCCGACACCATCTCGCTGACGGTGCATCACGGGTCATATCTCGTGCTGGTCGCCGGAGGGGCCGCCACGCTGAGCGATCTACGCTATTGCTGGAGCTGACTGCGACCGTGACAAAGAACGAGCACTCTGAACCATGGCGGACAAAACCCGAGGCTGGGACACGACTGTCGCGCGTCGCCTTAGCGGTGCGTGATACGTTGGGCAAGGCTCTGGCGCGCAGATCGCACCCCAGAGCGGGCTTGATCTCCAGGGCCTTCGACAACCTCCCGCGAGTCTCAGAGTGCATTTTCCATACTGGCGGCGCCTCATCGACCTCCAGGGCACCAACGAGCCGAGGTTCGCGCCGATGTGATCACGCAACTGCAGGCAGGAGCAATCACTGTGTAGAAAGTGACTGCTCCGTCGAGACCGATGTGCCCAATCGTTCACATGTGGTGCACCGCCCTAGGGATGCGGAAGTCCGTTCACACTGAGCGGTGTTCTAGGGCCGCCAAGCGGATGTTGCAATATGTATCAAGACGTCTCTATAGTACTCACGCGTTAGGGAGTGACCTAACGTTCTCATCAACGAGGAGGTTTGAAATGTCGAATTTCTCTCAAAGTGCAGTCGGAAGCATGACGGTGGCAAAGCCGGAGATCCGGGCCGGCGTTACTCCCCTGGCAGGCTTATTCAAAGTGCTGAAAGAAGTGGCGCTCGCCACGCCACTGGCGCTGTTCATCAACGGCCTGCTAACTGGGCACTGATGAATCGAGACTCGCAGTTTGCTCATCACCTAGGCGAGCTGCGCGCGCGACACTTTGGTTCTGCGCGCTGAGAAGATCCGTTCGCAAAGCGGGGCCCGAGGGTCTTGTAGGAAGCGCGAGCAGCGTGTTCTAGCCTCACGTGAACGGTGGCTGGTACGCGGATCCAGCACAAGCGTTTGCGGACGTACTTGTCACCCCGACGACCAAGAATGCTTCAGCTATTCCGGAGCACAGACATGTCCCTCGAATCGTTCCATCACGTCCTTCAAGCTCAGATCGCCGCCTATGCGGCACTGGTTAACGCGTTGAGGAAAGAGGACTCCATAGACGTCAAGGCGCTTTCGGCACGGCTGGGCGGGTATGCCGAACTGTTGCAGCCGCTGCGCCCTACTGCCGCGCACATGCTGAATGCATATTCGGCCGCGGTCTCCGGTGAAGCACCCGATCTTGCGGCAATCTTGGAGACGTTGAACTGACCACAGCAAACCCCGGCGCGATCCGTACCGCCGGCGTTCACGCCTAGGTAGATAGTCGGCATGTATTCCGAGACTTTGGTGTGCCGGGAAGTCGACCTGCGTGAGGACCTGCGCCTACAGGTGGTGAGCGTCGCGTGCGAGCTGGTCACTCTGGAGGTGCTTGTTCAGGAGGAGGCACAGGCGCCGGGAGACAGCGCACAGACGCTTGTCTTGCAGGCCCGGGAACTCGCCACCAAGGCCCGGGCTGTGTTGTCACCGAGCACGAACTTCGACACGTTCGGCGAAGCCGTGCTTAGGGCCGCCTTGGCCGTTCTTAGCGAAAACGTCATGGCCATGCGCCAGGTCCGAGGGACGCTAGCGCAGCTCGTTGCTCCGGCACCGGACATCGAGTTACCGGGCTAGACGGGGAACTGAACAGCGTCACTTCGGAGTCTGACGCAGCTGAAGAGTCGGGAGCGTCGAAGCCCCTTTGGCAACGCAACGCGCATAACCGCACCGGCCAGGCCGTGTAGTGACGTGCCCCGACACGGCGCGCACCTAGAACCAGCGCGCCGGCGGCGGCAATGTGCCCCTGGGCCTCTTCAACCCGAACATGTTCAAGGACAATCTCGCGGCCACCTGGGGAAGCAGCGCCTCCTCCTCGTCTTCGAAGACCTTCGGATTCTGGAGCATCTGGTCCGACATGGAGTGATGGCTCTGAAGGGCCTTAATCAACGCCTCCGCCAAGACCGCCTTGAAGGCGCCGTTGGCGAACTGGCCAGCTGTTGGGTTCACCTTGGCCCGCGCCATGATGCGGGGGAGCAGCCGCCCTTAAGCGGCAGGTTGCTTCGGGCGCGCTTGGGTTGTAGCTTGGCCTGACTGCAAAGATTGTGAGGGGCCGCCAGCCGGGGAAGCGTCACCTGAAAATAAGCCCGACGCCACGTTGATGGTCAATGCAATGAGCGTCGTGTTGAAGAAGAACGCTAGGGTGCAATGCACCGTGCCTGTCCGGCGCATGGGCCGGCTAGTGAAGCTCACGTCTGCGGTCTGGCCGGAAGTCCCGATGACACTGGAAAAGTAGAGGAAATCACCGTAGTCAGGCGCGTGGCCGCCAGGAAAGTCGAGAGCACCGCGCTGACCTCGTGTTTCGGCGAGGTAGTAGTCGTGCGCGTAGTGCAGCGCAAACATCACCGCCATCGCTTCCACCGCCCACTCGGAAGTGTTGTAGGGCCCATAAAAGGGAATCGCGATGCGTCCCAGCACGCTGGAGATCTGCAGCAGGAGGCCCGAGCCTTGCGGTCGCATGGGCGGCAGGACGGCGCGATGACGCGCTGCACGCCGAACACGTTGACGTCGAACAGGCGCTTGAAGTCGTCCTGCGCGAAGGTCTCCTGCACGCCGAGCACGCCGAGGCCCACGTTGTTCACGACGATGTCGATGCCGGCCATGGCTTGGATCGCAGCCTCGACGCCGGCATTGACGCTGGCGTCCCCGGTGACGTCCATCTCGACGACCGCGGCGCGTTGCCCGCTCCGCGGAGGCTGCTGCGTTCTTCCCGGCAATGTCGCGCAGCGAGGCTGCCGCTGTGTGGCCGCGCTGCAGCAGTGCGAGGACGGTGCGCTTGCCGAAGCCGCCGTTTGCTCCGGTGATGATCGTCAAGGGCTCGAACACAGCAGACACTCGAAATTCCTTTGTCTGGGCCTCAAGATCAGGGTTGTTGCAAGGCGAAGAACACAGCGTCGAACTGCGCTCCATCGAAGTCCGCCCTGCGTGGCCAGGGCGCCGATGCGCGTCTGCAAGGCCGCATCGGCGAGGAAGCGCTCGACCACGGCGTCGTTCTGGCCCGCTGGCTTCACGCTGCGGGGGTCGATGGGCGCCGCTCCACCCGCCGGCGAGTCTTCACCGCCGGAGATAAACTGGGTTTCGGGAACTTCTATCATTGCCCCAGGGAACAGATGACGCGCACGTTCGATCCCGTCCAGGTAGGCAGCATTGAGCTGTTCTGCAGGGCTGCCGAGCTTGGCAGTTTCACCGCCGCCGCCGAGGCCATGGGGATCACGCCCGCCGCCGTGAGCCGGTCCATCAGCCGGATCGAGGCGCGACTGGGTGTGCGGCTGTTCGTGCGCACCACGCGCAGCATCCGGCTGACCAGCGACGGCGAGGTCTACCGGGCCGAGTGCCAGCAGGCACTGGACCAGATCGCCGAAGCCGAACGTGCCATTACCGGCCAGCAGAGGGAGGCCAAGGGACTACTGCGTATCAGTGTCGGCACGGTCTACGGGCGCCATCGGCTGGTGCCCCTGCTGCCGCGCTTCACGGCTGCTTATCCCGGGATCGAAATCGAGCTGAATCTTTCGAACCGCAACATCGATTTTGTCGAGGACGGCTATGACCTCGCCATCCGCATGGGCGAACCCAGGGACTCCCGGCTCGTGACGCGCAAGCTCGAAGACGCTTGGCTGGGGGTCTTCGCTTCGCCGGACTACCTGAAGCGCAAGGGCACGCCGAAGTCTGTGGCGGATCTCGGGGACCATGAGTTGATCCAGTTCGTGCTGCCCAGCACCGGCCGCCCGATGGCGTGGATCTTCAAGGACAGCGAGGGCCGAGACGTCGACTTTGGATTCGAGAGCCGGCAGCGCGTCACGGACGACGTGCTTGGCTGCGTCGCATGGGCTCGGGCAGGCGGTGGCCTCTTCCAGATCTACCACTTCGTGGCGCAGGAGGCTGTGCGATCGGGTCAGCTCGTCGAAGTCCTGAAGCAGGTCGGCGCGCGCGCACGCCCCTTCTACATCCTCTATCCGCAGAACAGGCATCTGTCGGCACGGGTGCGCGCGTTCGCGGACTTCCTGGTCGGCTCGGTTCAGTTGGCGGGGGCGGCGGAAGGTGCGACAACGGTGAGCGGCGCCATTCTGTGATCAGTGCGTCTGCTGCTGCCAGGGTTTGCGTTGCCATCACCGATAGGATCGGGCGAAATCGTTCTTGTTGTACCAATGCACGCACCGAAGCGATCGCTGCTCACCGACTTCTATGAGCGGGAAGCGCGAAAGCTGATTCAAGACGCCAAGGCCAAGCACCAAGAGAAGCTCCAGGAGCACTTCGCCTACGAGGACCTCGCCGAGCTCTTGCGGGCGCACGGCATGGACATCGAGCACCAAGCGTTGATCAACAAGATCCGCAAAGCGAACTTCTCCCTCACGTTCGCCATGGAGGTGCTGACCGTCCTTGGTCAGCCCCGCATCAACATCCCACCGCTGCCCCCAGCCGAGAAGGCGAAAATCCTTCGCCGGTCACGAACTGCTCGGTTATACAGTATTCGCCGCAGTAGCCGGCCGGCCGCTAATGCCCGGGTGGCGCTGTCGGGAATCTGCTAGTCCTTGCACGGAACGTCGAGCCAACCCTGGTGCAGATTGAAGGCGGCGCATGCCGGGGCTTATTCCAACACCACCTGTGAGATCGCTAAACCCTGGCGTTGGCTCAGAATTCGCTACCGTATCGAGAACTCCTGATGTCGAAATAACGGCACGACACCGGCATTGAGGAACGGCTGCAGTGGACGACCGGCACCCACCGCGTACGTGCACGTACCATGGTCATCTACCGGCCAGTGCCTTGATTCGGCAGTGCTTTTCCTCACCCGAGTAAATCCCGGATTATGCGAAGTGAGCCCGCATCGCGTGGTCTTCTGCAGGGGAAGGTTGCTTGGCGCGTCATTGGATGTGCGCTAGTTGTCGAATCTCAGGAGGTTGTTCACAGCGCGGATCCGAGACATGGGCGGCCTGTGATTAAGAGCGGAGTGTGGTCGCAGCCAGTTGTAGCGGTCAATGAAGGGCTGCAAAGCGGCTTCGCGTT
>NZ_JAEPWM010000012.1 GCF_016654015.1 Ramlibacter ginsenosidimutans
TCGATTCCGACGATCGCCTCACGAGCTTGTTCGCTCGCAGCACGGGGGTTCCTCTCCTGCTCCATTCCTAGTCAACCTTGTACATGCGTGCTCCGGCCAGGCCGGGCGGGAAGATACTGTCCGGCCTTTGCGGATGGACAGGAGAAAAAGGAGCGGGTGCCGCTAGATCTACGGCACAGGTTCCAAGCCCAAAGGCTGGCGACGGCGTGCACCCGCTCCGCCCGGGTTGCCCCGAACTCTTAGAGTCTAGGAAAGAAACATACAAGGCTGGTGGTGAGCGGAGCGAACCCCAGCGATCCAGCGTGGCCCAGCAAGCTGGGGTTTGCCTGCGGATCACCTCCAGCCTACGGCACTCTGACGGAATGGCGTCGATCTCGCCCGATTCGCCGCGCTCACGTGTACAGCCGCTGGCAGTTCTCGCAGAAGAAGCTGCGCCGGTCGGTGCGGCCCAGCCACTCCTTCTTCAGAGGGATCTGGCAGCGCGGACAGGTGCGCTTGGTGTGCACCAGCCAGTGCTTCTTCAGCACGAACTGCTTCTTCCATTCGTAGAACTCGAAGCTGTAGTTGCGCGCTTCGCGCACCAGCTCGCGCAGCTTCGCCGCGGGCAGGGCGCCCACGGTGGACAGCGGATGCACGCGGATGCGGAACAGCACCTCGTTCTTGATGATGTTGCCCACGCCCGCGAAGATGTCCTGGTCCAGCAGCGCATCGCACACCAGCATGCCGGGCGCCCGGCGCAGGCGCTGCAGCGCCAGCTGCGGGTCCCAGTGCTGCGACATCACGTCGGCCCACCAGTCGTACACGAGGTCGAGCGGCTCCTCGATGAAGCGCACCGAACACGCGTAGAGGTTGATCTCGCCGACGTCGAAGCCCAGCGCCAGGCGCGGCACCGCCCAGGACTTGGATTCGTTGATGCGGTAGCTGCCGAAGAGCATGAAGTGCACGCGCAGCGTGAAGTCAGGCATCTCCATCAGGAAGTTCTTGCCCCAGCTGCGGAAGGCGTCGACGCGCTGCCCGAGCAGGCGCTCCTTCTCGATCGTGGTGTTGCCGGCCACGCTGCGGATCGTGTGCCCCAGGAAGGGCGTGACCTGCTCCTTGAGAATGACGATCGACGGACCTTCGGGCATATCCCCGCTAATATGCTCGACCCACTCCCCTTCATGAGACTGCTGTAACGCCATGCAAACCGTCCAGCTCGGCCAGAGCGACCTGCGCGTCACGCCCATCTGCCTGGGCACCATGACCTTCGGCGAACAGGTGAACGAACAGGATGCGCATGCGATCCTCGACCGCGCGCTGGAGTGCGGCATCAACTTCATCGACACCGCGGAGATGTATTCCGTGCCGCCGCGGGCCGAGACCTACGGCAGCACCGAGTCGATCATCGGCCGCTGGCTGGCAGCCCGTCCCGGCATGCGCGAGCGGATCGTGCTCGCCAGCAAGGTCGCCGGGCCCTCGCGCGGCATGCCCTGGGTGCGCGCGGGGGAGGGCCTCACGGGCGCCGACATCATCGCGTCGTGCGAGGCATCGTTGCGCCGGCTGAAGACCGACGTCATCGACCTGTACCAGATCCACTGGCCGGAGCGGCACGTGCCCAGCTTCGGCGAGATCTATTTCCGTCCCGAGCGCGAGACGAGCAAGACCTCCATCCACGACCAGCTCCAGGCGATGCAGAAGCTGGTGCGCGATGGCAAGGTCCGCTTCATCGGCCTGTCCAACGAGACGCCTTACGGGGTGCACGAGTTCGTGCGGGTGGCGGAACAGTTCGAGTTGCCGCGCATCGCGACGGTGCAGAACCCGTATGCGCTGACCAGCCGGGCGCTGGACAACGGGCTCGACGAGACCATGCATCGCCTCGGCGTGTCGCTGCTGGCGTATTCGCCGCTGGCCTTCGGCGCGCTCACCGGCAAGTACGACGCGGGCGGGCTGGATGCCGCGGAGGTGCGTGAGGGCCGCCTGGCGAAGTTCGAGCGCATGCGGGGGCAACGCTGGGCGCGGCGCGAAGCGCTGGACGCGGCACGCCGGTACAACGCACTCGCGCGCGAGCACGGGCTCACGCCCACGCGCATGGCGCTGGCCTGGTGCTACACCAACTGGCGCGTGGCCAGCACCATCATCGGCGTGACCAGCCTGGCGCAGCTCGAGGAAGACCTGCAAGCCTGGGGCACGCTGCTGCCGCCGGAGCTGCTGGCGGCAATCGACCAGGTGCGCTGGGAGCTGCGCGACCCCGCTGCCTGAGCGCGCGAGCCGGCCATGGCGAAGAAGGACCATGTCAGCGAGACGCCCGCCACCGCGTTCCTGAAGGCGCACGGTGTCGCCTTCAGCGAGCATCCCTACGAGTACATGGAGCACGGAGGCGCCCAGCACAGCGCCGCCGTGCTGGGCTTCGACCCCTTCACCGTCGTCAAGACGCTCGTGATGGAAGACGAGAAGGCGCGGCCGCTGATCGTGCTGATGCACGGCAACCGCAAGGTGTCCACCAAGAACCTGGCGCGCCAGATCGGCGCGAAGTCGGTCGAACCCTGCAAGCCGGAAGTTGCGAACCGCCACAGCGGCTACCTGGTCGGAGGGACCTCGCCCTTCGGCACCCGCAAGCAGATGCCGGTGTATGTGGAGGAGACGATCCTTGCCTTGCCGCGGATCGTGCTCAATGGCGGCCGGCGGGGCTACCTGGTGGGAATAGACCCCCAGGTGCTCGTGCGCGTGCTGGGAGCCAAGCCCGTGCGCTGTGCCCTGGACGACAGTTGACAGGAATCAGTCAGCTTTAGCATGCTACACAGCCGCGGCCCCTGAACCGGACAGCAACAGGAGACAAAGCATGGTGTGGCAACAGGTCTACGACCCGATGGGCAGCATGGTGCTGTCCACCCTGCTGGCAGCGATCCCCGTGGTCGTGATGCTGGTGGGACTCGGCTTCCTGCACATGAAGGCGCACTTCGCGGCGCTCGCCGGACTGGTGGCGGCGCTGGTGATCGCGGTGTTCGCGTTCCACATGCCGGCGGAGATGGCCGGCAAGGCCGCGTGGCTCGGCGCCCTCACGGGCCTGCTGCCGATCGGCTGGATCGTGCTGAACATCATCTTCCTGCACCAGCTCACCGAGCGCAACGGCTCGTTCAAGGTGCTGCAGGATTCGATCGCGGGCGTCACCGAGGACCGGCGCCTGCAGCTGCTGCTGATCGCGTTCTCCTTCGGTGCCTTCTTCGAGGGCGCGGCGGGCTTCGGCACGCCGGTGGCGGTGACCGCCGCGATGCTGATCGGCCTGGGCTTCTCGCCGCTTGCGGCCTCGGGCCTGTCGCTGATCGCGAACACGGCGCCGGTCGCGTACGGCGCGCTGGGTACGCCGATCATCACGCTGGCCAAGGTGCACGGCTACGACGTCCTCGCGATCTCCGCGATGGTCGGCCGGCAGCTGCCCTTCTTCTCGCTGCTGGTGCCGTTCTGGTTGATCTGGGCGTTCGCCGGCTTCCGCGGAATGATCCAGATCTGGCCCGCGATCCTGGTCACCGGCATCTTCTTCGCGGTGCCGCAGTTCCTGGTCTCGAACTACATCGGGCCGGAGCTGGTGGACGTGATCGCCGCGGCCGTGTCGATGGTGGCGCTCGCGCTGTTCCTGCGCGTGTGGAAGCCGGCGGAGATCTGGACCTCCGTCGTGCCGCGCGGCCACGAGGCCGACGCGGGCGCCGCGCCTCCGCCGAGCGCGCGCACCGCGCATCCGCGGGACGCCGTGCTGCGCGCGTGGATGCCCTGGGTGCTGCTGGCGGTGTTCGTGTTCATCTGGGGCCTGGTGCCGGTGAAGACCTGGCTGAACAGCCTGTTCGCGCCCAACTACCCCATCGGCGGCCTGCACAACCTGATCGAGCGCGTGCCGCCGGTGGTGCCGAAGAACACCAAGGAAGGCGCGGTGTACGCGTTCACGCTGCTGTCCGCGACCGGCACCGCCATCCTGCTGGCGGCGATCGTGGGCGGCCTGCTGGCGAAGTACAACCCGGTGCAGCTGGTGCGCGTGTACGGCGCGACGATCTGGAAAGTGCGCTTCTCGCTGATGACGATCGCGCTGATGCTCGCGCTCGGCACTGTCACGCGCTACTCGGGCCTCGACACGACGCTGGGCCTCGCGTTCGCTGCGACCGGCCCGCTGTATCCCTTCTTCGGCACGCTCATGGGATGGCTGGGCGTCGCGCTCACCGGGTCCGACACCGCCTCCAACGTGCTGTTCGGCGGCATGCAGAAAGTGGCGGCAGGCCAGCTCGGACTGCCCGTGAACCTGATGGGCGCGGCCAACAGCTCCGGCGGCGTGATGGGCAAGATGATCGATGCCCAGTCCATCGTCGTCGCATCGACGGCAACGGGTTGGTTGAACAAGGAAGGCGAGATCCTGCGCTACGTGTTCTTCCATTCGCTGGCGCTCGCTGCGCTGGTGGGCATCCTGGTCACGCTGCAGGCGTACGTGCCGCCGTTCACCGGGATGGTCGTGCCCTGACCGTTTGGCAGAATACGGCTCCTTCGAACAACAAGGAGGAGCCCGCGTGGAAGCTGTGTATCCCTGGGCCGCGGTGATCGCGGCCTATCTGCTGGGCTCGCTCGCGTTCGCCGTGCTGGTGAGCAAGGCGATGGGCCTGAAGGACCCGCGCAGCTTCGGCAGCGGCAACCCCGGGGCCACGAACGTGCTGCGCTCCGGCAGCAAGGCGGCCGCGGCGATCACGCTGCTGCTCGATGCGATGAAGGGCTTCGTTCCCGTGGTGCTCGTGAAGGCCTGGGGCCCGCGCTACGGGCTGGGGGAGGGCACCGTGGCACTCGTCGCGCTCGCCGCCTTCCTCGGCCACCTCTATCCCGTGTTCTTCCGCTTCCAGGGCGGCAAGGGGGTCGCGACCTTCATCGGCGTCGTGTTCGGCGTGCACTGGCTGCTGGGTGTCGCGACCGGACTCACGTGGCTGGTCATCGCGTTCTTCTTCCGCTATTCCTCGCTCGCGTCGCTCGTGTCCGCCATCTTCGCGCCCGCGTACTACCTGTTCGGCGATCGCCTGCAGTGGTACGCCGAGACGCCGATCGCCGCGGCGTTGTTCGCGATGGCCTTGCTGCTCGCCTGGCGGCATCGCGCCAACATCCAGCGCCTGCTCGCGGGCAAGGAGTCGCGGCTCGGCGCCAAGAAGACCTGAGCAGCCGGCCTCCGGGCCGCTCCCGCCACGGCGCCGACCCCCAAAGCGCTACCTAGGGTTTGTCCTAGGTAGCGCTTTTTTCTTGCCCGTTTAGAGTTCGTGGCGTTCCACATATAGATCGGTGTTCCACAGACGGAACAAAACCTGGATCGAGGCCATGACCACCGCCCCCCATTCCGCCCTGCTACAAGACCGCCGCGTCCTCGTGACGGGCGCTGCCCGGGGCCTCGGCTTCGCGTTCGCGCAGGCGTTGGGCGCGAACGGCGCGCGCGTGGTCCTCGCCGACCTGCGCGCCGACCTGCTCGACGCGAGCGTGTCGCAACTCGTCGCGCAAGGCCACGAAGCCCACGGGGTGGTAGTGGACGCCGCCGATCCCGCGAGCGTCACTGCCTGCGCCAAACAGGCCGTGGAGCGCCTGGGCGGACTCGACGGGCTCGTCAACAACGCGGCGATCACCGATTCCGGCGGCAAGACCGCCGACGAACTCGACATCGCCACCTGGGACCGCGTGATGGACGTCAACGTGCGCGGCACCTGGCTGATGACGCGCGCCTGCCGGCCCGCGCTGCGCGACAGCGGCCGCGGCGCCATCGTCAACCTCGCCTCCGACACCGCCTTGTGGGGCGCGCCCCGCCTGCTGGCCTATGTCGCGAGCAAGGGGGCAGTGATCGCCATGACCCGCTCGCTGGCACGCGAGCTCGGCCCCGACGCGATCACCGTGAACGCCATCGCGCCCGGCCTCGTGCAGGTCGAGGCGACCAGGTACGTGCCGGAAGCCCGGCATCGCCACTACGTCGAGCAACGCGCACTGTCGCGCGACCAGCTGCCCGACGACGTGACCGGCGCGGTGCTGTACGCGCTTTCCGACCTGGCCCGCTTCGTCACGGGCCAGCTGCTCGCCGTCAACGGCGGCTTCGTGATGCATTGAACTGGAACCAAGGAGCAAGGACATGACCGACACCCGTCGCAGCTGGGACCGCCCCGAAGGGGCCAACTTCAAGGAGTGGATGGAAACGCGCATCGCGCGCTTCTCCACCCGCAAGTACGACTTCGACGCGCTGAAGTTCCAGGCCGACTTCGACCCCAAGTACCGCCGTGGCCAGATGCGCTACATCGGCACCGGCGGCACGGGCGTCGCCTCGGACATGAACACCATCCCGGCGGAGCACTTCACCTTCTCGACGATGGTGATTCCGGCCGGCCACGAAGGCCCGTCGCACCTGCACGTCGACGTGGAGGAGGTCTTCTTCATCATGCGCGGCAAGGTCAAGCTCGTCCTGGAGAAGGATGGCGAGCGCTTCGAGACCATCCTCACCGACCGCGACGTCGTGTCGGTCCCGCCGGGCGTGTACCGCGAAGAAATCAACATCGGTGACGAGGACGCTCTCATGTGCGTGATGCTCGGCTCGCCGAAGCCCGTGACGCCGACCTACCCGCCCGAGCATCCGCTCGCCAAGGTCAAGCGCTGAAACGGAGAACGCCGTGGGCACCGCTTCGTCCGCCAACCTGCCGCAGCAGCTCGCGCTGCTGGAGTCGCGCCTTCCCGAGCGCCTGCTCCGGCTGCCGGCTGGCGCGCAGGTCGCCGTGCGCGAACGCGGCGAGCGCGGTGCTGCACCGGCGCTCGTGCTGCTGCACGGCATCAGTTCGGGAGCGGCGTCGTGGCTGCAGGCCGTGCTGCCGCTGCCGGCCTCGCAGTACGTCCTCGCGTGGGATGCGCCCGGCTACGGCAGCTCCACGCCGCTGCCGCAGGACGCTCCGCACGCCGCGGACTACGCAATGCGCTTGCACGAGGTGCTGCAGGCGCTCGAATTGCGTCGTTGCGTGCTGGTGGGCCATTCGCTCGGCGCGCTGATGGCGTGCGCGTACGCACGGCTGCCGCAAGCGGTGGCGATCGACAGGCTCGTGCTGATCAGCCCCGCGCGCGGATACGGCGGCTCGCCGGATGACGCGGCGCGGGTGCGTCGCGACCGCACCGATGCATTGAAGGCGCAAGGCGTCGGAGGTCTCGCCGCGCGCATCCCGCCGCGCCTGCTGTCCGCGCAGGCCGGCGACGACGCGCGCGAATGGGTGCGCTGGAACACCGCGCGTCTGCAGCCGCGCGGCTACCTGCAGGCCGTCGAGATGCTGTGCAACAGCGAGCTCGGCGCGGTGCCTGCGGGCATCCCGGTGGAAGTGCACGTTGGCGCCGGTGACGTGGTGACGCCGCCGGCCGCATGCGCAGAGGCGGCGCGCTTGCTGGGTGCGACCTTCCACACGATCGAAGCCGCGGGCCATGCGAGCCCGGTGGAGCAGCCGGCCGCCGTCGCCGCGCTGCTGCAAGGAGAACCGCGATGAGCGACAACGCGCTGCCCGAGGATGGCGACAAGTACCTGGTGCCCGCGCTGGAGCGGGGCCTGCGCATGCTGGGCGAATTCAGCCGCGACACCCGCGTGATCAGTGCGCCGGAGTTCGCGCGTCGCCTCGGCCTGCCGCGGTCGACCGTGTTCCGCCTGCTCGCCACGCTGGAGAACCTGGGCTATCTCGAGCGCGCCGGCAACGACTATCGCCTGGGCGTCGCCGTGCTGCGCCTGGGCTTCGAATACCTCTCCTCGCTGGAACTCACGGAGCTCGGGCAGCCGGTGCTGCAGCGCCTGTGCGACGCGATCCGCTACCCGTGCAACCTGGTCGTGCGCGACGGCCGCTCCATCGTCTATGTCGCCAAGGTCACGCCGCCGACGCCGTTCTCCAGCGCCGTGCGCGTCGGCACGCGGCTGCCGGCGCACGCTACCGTGCTCGGCCGCATCCTGCTGGAAGACCTGACGCTCGCCGACCTGCGCGCGCTCTATCCCGAGGAGCACCTCGAGGTCTTCTCCAGCAGCACGCCCAAGACGGTGCTGGAGCTGTTCAACATGGTCGAAGTCGACCGCGAACGCGGCTACGTGCTGGGCGAGGGCTTCTACGAAGCCAGCATCTCCACCATCGCGGCACCGGTGCGCGATGAGACCGGCCACATCGTCGCCGCGCTGGGCGCCACGATTCCGTCCGGCCACATCGACGGGGACCGCATCGACGGACTGGTGCAGCGCGTGCGCGCGTCCGCCGACGAACTCTCCGGCCTGCTCAATCACCAGCCGCGCAGCGGCGGCGCGAAAGTCGTGCCGCTGCGCACGGCGCGCTGAAGGATCCCATGTTCCAGACCTCGCTCCAGGGCGTGACGGCGGTCGTCACCGGCGGCTCGTCCGGCATCGGCCTCGCCACCGCCGAACTGTTCCTGGCCGCCGGCGCCGCCGTGGCCATCTGCGGCCGCGACGCCGATCGGCTGCAGGGAGCCCGGCAACACCTGACCGGCAAGTTCCCGCACGGCCGCGTGTTCGCACAGCCTTGCAACGTGCTCGACGCAGCGCAGGTGCAGGCCTTCGCCGCCGCCAGCGAGCGCGAGCTCGGCGCCGCGGCCATCCTCGTCAACAACGCCGGACAGGGCCGCGTCTCGACCTTCGCCGACACCACGGACGCGGCGTGGACCGAGGAGTTGCACCTCAAGTTCTTCTCCGTCATCCATCCGACGCGCGCCTTCCTGCCGCAGCTGCGCAAGCGGCCGCAGCCGGCCATCGTCTGCGTCAATTCGCTGCTCGCCGCGCAGCCCGAGCCGCACATGGTGGCGACGTCGGCCGCGCGCGCCGGCATCAGGAACCTGGTGCGCTCGCTGGCCACCGAGTTCGCGCCCGACGGCGTGCGCGTCAACGGCATCCTGGTCGGCCTGATCGAGTCGGGCCAGTGGCGCCGCCGCTTCGACGCGCGCGAGGACCGCAGCCAGGACTGGGCCGCCTGGACCGGCGCGCTCGCCCAGCGCAAGCACATTCCCCTCGGCCGCCTGGGCCTGCCGCAGGAGGCGGCGCAGGCGATCTTCTTCCTTGCCACGACTATGTCCTCGTACACCACCGGCAGCCACATCGACGTATCCGGAGGCCTCAGCCACCATGCCTGACACCCAGAACACCATGACCGTCGGCGCCGCCGTCGCCGCCTTCCTCGAAGCGTGCGGCGTCCAGGCCGCCTTCGGCGTCATCTCCATCCACAACATGCCCATCCTGGATGCGCTGCACCAGCGCGGGCAGGTGCGCTTCGTGATGGCACGCGGCGAGGCGGGCGCCACCAACATGGCCGACGCCTATGCGCGCACCACGGGCGGCCTGGGCGTGACGATCACGAGCACGGGCACCGCCGCCGGAAACACCGGCGGGGCCATGGTGGAGGCGCTCACCGCCGGCACGCCCTTGCTGCACCTCACCGGGCAGATCGAAACGCCTTACCTCGACCAGGAACTCTCCTACATCCACGAGGCGCGCGACCAGCTCGCGATGCTGCAGGCCGTGTCGAAGGCGGCCTTCCGCGTGCGCAGCGCCGCGACGGCGCTCTCCACGCTCAAGGCCGCCGTGCAACTCGCGCTGACGGCGCCGACCGGCCCGGTGAGCGTCGAGATCCCGATCGACATCCAGGAAGCGCTGATCCCCGTGCCGGCCGACCTGCGGCCGCTGCCGGTCGCGCGCGTGCAGCCGGATGCCACCGCGCTCGACGTGCTGGCCGACCGTCTCGCCGCCGCTCGGCGTCCGCTGCTGTGGCTGGGCGGCGGCGCCCGCCACGCGAGTGCCGCGGTCGCGCGCCTGCTGGACCTGGGCGTCGGCGTGGTCACGAGCACCCAGGGGCGCGGCATCGTGCCCGAGGACGACCCGCGTTCGCTCGGCGCGTACAACCTGCACGCGCCGGTCGAGAAGTTCTACCAGACCTGCGATGCGATGCTGGTGGTCGGCTCGCGGCTGCGCGGCAACGAGACGCTCAAGTACCAGCTCAAGCTGCCCCGGCCCCTGTACCGCATCGACGCCGACGCCGCGATGGAGGGCCGCTGCTACGCGACCGACTGGTTCGTGCAAGGCGATGCCGCGCTCGCGCTGGATGCGCTGGCCGACCGGCTGCAATGTCGCATGCACGTCGATCCGGCGTTCGCGACGGACCTGCGCGCGGCGCGGCTGCAGGCCGAGTCGTCGCTGGTCGACGGCCTCGGTCCGTATGCGGAGCTGGTGCGTGAACTGCAGGGCGCGGCCGGTCGCAACTTCAACTGGGTGCGCGACGTGACGGTGTCGAACAGCACCTGGGGCAATCGCCACCTGCACCTGTTCGATCCGCGCTCCGGCGTGCACGCCATGGGCGGCGGCATCGGCCAGGGACTCGCCATGTCCATTGGCGCCGCGATCGGCGCCGCGCAGACCGGCTCGGGCCGCAAGACGCTGTGCCTGAGCGGCGACGGCGGCTTCATCCTGAACCTGGGCGAGCTGGCGACCGCCGTGCAGGAGCGCGCCAACGTGCTGTTCGTGCTGATGAACGACCAGCGCTATGGCGTGATCCGCAACATCCAGGACGCGCACTATGGCGGCCGCCGCTGCTACACCGAGCTGCACACGCCCGACTATGCGGTGCTCAGCAAGTCGCTGGGCGCGGGCCACACGCGCGTGGCGGACCTGCGCGAACTGCGCGCCGCACTCGACCGCGCGCAATCGTCGGAAGGTCCCTTCATCCTCGAGATCGACATGTTGAAGATCGGCGGCTTCAAGACCGCGTTCGCCGGCCCGCCGACCAAGCTGGCCCAACCCGCCTGAGGACGCACGCGCGATGATCCGCATTGCGATGATCGGCTGCGGCGCCATCGGCGCCGGCGTGCTGGAGCTGCTGAAGGGCGACCGCGACCTGGCGGTGCACTGGGTGGTGCTGCCGCCGGGCGAACACGCGAACGCGTGCGACGCCGCGACGCGGGATGCGCCGCAGGCGCTGGTCGTCAACAGCATCGCGGGCGAGCAGGGCGTCGACCTGCTCGTGGAATGCGCGGGCCACCATGCCATCGAGCAGCACGTCATCCCGGCGCTGGAGCGCGGCATCCCCTGCCTCGTCGCGTCGGTGGGTGCGCTCAGTGCGCCCGGCATGGCGCAGCGCCTGGAGCAGGCCGCGCAGCGGGGCCGCACGCAGGTGCAGTTGCTTTCGGGCGCCATCGGAGGCATCGACGCGCTGGCCGCCGCGCGTATCGGTGGCCTCGACTCCGTCGTGTACACCGGCCGCAAGCCGCCGCATGCATGGAAGGGCACGCCGGCCGAGCGCGACTGCGACCTCGACGCACTCACCGAAGCGCGCTGCATCTTCGAAGGCAGCGCCGAACAGGCCGCGCAGCTCTATCCCAAGAACGCGAACGTGGCGGCGACGCTGTCGTTCGCCGGCATCGGCCTGCAACGCACGCGCGTGCAGCTGTTCGCCGACCCGGGCGTCACCGAGAACGTGCACCACGTGGAAGCGCGCGGCACCTTCGGCAGCCTCGAGCTCACGTTGCGCGGCAGGCCGCTGCCGGCCAACCCCAAGACTTCCGCGCTCACGGTCTACAGCATCGTGCGCGCACTCGCCAACCGCGGCCGCGCGCTGGCCATCTGAGGAGCACGCCGTGCTGCTGACCGACACCGACCAGTTGCTGCCCCTGTTCATCGCCGGGGAACGCCGCCTGGGCCGCGGCGACGAAACCGCGTCGCTTTACCCCGCCACCGGGGAAGTGGTGGCGCGCCTGCGCGCACCGAGCGCCGAGGACGTGGAAGGAGCCATCGTGGCCGCCGACCACGCCTTCCGCACCAGCGGCTGGGCGCAGCGCAAGCCGCACGAGCGGGCTGCCGTGCT
This sequence comes from Ramlibacter ginsenosidimutans, assembly GCF_016654015.1. GTDB lineage: Bacteria > Pseudomonadota > Gammaproteobacteria > Burkholderiales > Burkholderiaceae_C > Ramlibacter > Ramlibacter ginsenosidimutans. The sequence continues at coordinate 11,841 of NZ_JAEPWM010000012.1, forward strand.
GCACCGCGTTGCGGCGTTGATCCGCGAGCGCGCGGAGCCGCTGGCGCAGCGCCAGCGCCAGGACAACGGCAAGCCGATCAACGAGACGCGCAACCTGGTCGCGAGCGCGGCCGGCACCTTCCAGTTCTTCGCCGCCGCCTGCGAGACGATGGAGGAGGCGATCACGCCCGCGCGCGGCGACTACCTCACGATGAGCGTGCATGAGCCCATGGGCGTGGTCGCCGCCATCACGCCCTGGAACTCGCCGATCGCCAGCGAGGCGCAGAAGCTCGCCCCCGCGCTCGCCGCCGGCAACGCGGTGGTCGTCAAGCCCGCCGAAGTGACGCCGCTGATGGCCCTGGAACTCGCCGCGATCTGCGAGGAGGCCGGCGTGCCGAAAGGCGTGGTCAGCGTGCTGTGCGGCCGCGGCTCGGTGATCGGTGACGCCATCACGCGTCACCCGCTCGTCAAGCGCGTGTCGTTCACCGGCGGCACGGGCACGGGCAAGCACATCGCGCGCATCGCGGCCGACAAGATGATGCCGGTCTCCCTGGAGCTGGGCGGCAAGTCGGCGACCATGGTGCTCGAGGACGCGGACCTCGACCACGCCGTGAACGGCGTGCTGTTCGGCATCTTCAGTTCCTCGGGCGAGTCGTGCATCGCAGGCTCGCGCCTGTTCGTCGCGCGCAAGCTCTACGACGCGTTCCTGGACCGGCTGGCGCAACGCGCCGCCGCCCTGCGCGTGGGCGATCCCGCCGACGAGCGTACGCAGATGGGGCCGCTCATCACGCCCAAGCACCGCGACACGGTGGAGGGCTACGTCCACCTGGGCCTGTCCGAGGGCGCCCGCTTGCGCACGGGCGGCCGCCGTCCCGAGGGGCGCGTGTACGAGCGCGGCAACTACTACCTGCCCACCATCCTCGAAGGCGTGAAGAACAGCGCGCAGGTGTGCCAGCAGGAGATCTTCGGCCCCGTGCTGGTGGCGATGCCCTTCGACGACGAGGACGACCTGGTCGCGCAGGCGAACGACAGCGTCTATGCGCTCGCCGCAGGCATCTGGACGCGCGACTACAAGAAGGCCTGGAGGCTGGCACGCGCCGTGCAGGCGGGCACCGTCTGGATCAACACCTACAAGCAGTTTTCCGCTTCCACGCCCTTCGGCGGCTGGCGCGACAGCGGCCTCGGCCGCGAGAAGGGGCGCCTGGGCATCCAGCAGTACATGGAGCAGAAGAGCCTGTACTGGGGGCTGAACGAGCAGCCGCTCCCCTGGGCCAACTGAGGACACCGCCATGAGCGTATTGGGCATCGACGAAATCACCTACGGCGCGGACGACCTGCCGGCCTGCCGCCGCTTCTTCGAGGACTGGGGCCTGCAGCTCGCAAGCGAGGAGCCCGACCGGCTCGGCTTCGAGACCCTGAACGGCTGCCGCGTCATCGTGGCGCGTTCCACCCTGCCGGGACTGCCGCCTGCGATCGAGAGCGGTCCGACCCTGCGCGAGGTGGTGTGGGGCGTGGAGAACGAGGTCGACCTCGCCCGCTATGCCGCGCGCATCCGCAACTCCGACGGGTTCGTGCAGGCCGGTGGCCGGATCGGCTGCACCGACCCGAACGGGCTGGCGGTGCGCTTCCAGCTCACGCAGAAGCGCACCGTGGAGGTCGAGGGCGCCGAGTACAACACCTGGAACCGCAAGAACCGCATCAACCAGGCGAGTCCCGCGTACGAGCGCGCGCAGCCCATCGAGGTCGGCCACGTCGTCTTCTTCGTGAAGGACGTGCAGGCGTGCGAACGCTTCTACGTGGACAACTTCGGCTTCGCGGCCTCGGACCGCTACCCGGGACGCGGCTCCTTCCTGCGCTGCGCGCCCGAGGGCGGCCACCACGACCTGTTCCTGCTGCAGCGGCCGGACGGCCAACCGGGCCTCAACCACGTGGCCTTCACCGTGCGCGACATCCACGAGGTGTTCGGCGGCGGCATGCACATCTCGCGCTGCGGCTGGCAGACCCAGCTGGGCCCCGGCCGCCATCCGATTTCCTCGGCGTACTTCTGGTACTTCCGCAATCCGGCGGGCGGCCTGATCGAGTACTACGCCGACGAAGACCAGCTTACCGCCGACTGGCAGCCGCGCGAGTTCGAACCCGGGCCCACGGTGTTCGCCGAATGGGCGATCGACGGCGGCATCGACGGCAACACGCGCCGGCAGAAATCTGCGCAGGCCCCCGACGGCAAATTCCTCACCGACCGCAAATAGCATGACCTCCATCACCCGCCGAACCGCGCTGGCCGCGGCCCTCGCCCTCACCCTGCCGGCCCTGCATGCGCAGGAATCCGCCACGGCGCAGCTCGCCGCGAAGCCCTTCACGATCGTCGCGCCGTTTCCGCCGGGCGGACCGATCGACATCCTCTCGCGCATGCTGGCCACCGGCCTGGGCGAGCAGTACAAGCAGGCGGCCGTCGTGGACAACAAGCCGGGCGCCAACGGCAACATCGGCATCGAGCAGGTCAAGCGTGCGGCCCCGGACGGCCACACCCTGCTGGTGGTCCCCGCCGGCAACCTCACCATCAATCCCACGCTGATGCACAACCTGGGCTACAACGTGGAGGCCGACTTCGCGCCCGTGAGCATGATGGCGCGCGCCTCCAACGTGATCGCGGTGAATCCCGCCGTGCCCGCCCACACCATCGGCGAGCTGGTGGCGTTGTCGAAGGCGAAGCCGAACACCATCAGCTACGCCTCGCCCGGCGTGGGCAGCGGCCTGCACCTGGCCGGCGAGCTGCTGCGCGAGCAGACCGGTGCCGACATCCTGCACATCGCCTACAAGGGTTCCGGCCCCGGCCTGAACGACGTGCTCGGTGGCACGGTGCCCATGATCGTCGGCAACCTGCCCACGCTGCTGCCGCACCTGCAGTCGGGACGCCTGCGCGCGCTGGCCGTCACTGACGCCCAGCGCGACCCCGCGATCCCGGACGTGCCCACGCTCGCCGAGGCCGGCGTGAAGGGCATCGCCGTCAGCTCCTGGTATGGCGTGCTGGCGCCCAAGGGCACTCCGCCCGCGGTGGTCGAGCAGCTGGCCCGCGACGTCGCGCGCATCCTCGGCACTCCGGCCAACCAGGCGAGCCTGCAGAAGCTCGGCCTGCACGCCTGGCTCGTGCCCACCGCCGCCTTCGGTGACCTGATCCGCAAGGAAACCGCCACCTGGGCGCCCATCATCCGCTCCCGCAAGATCGAAGCGCAGTAAGCGCAAAGGACCAGCCCATGAAGCTCTCCCGCCGTTCCGTCCTCGCCGCCGCCCTCGCTGCCGGCGCCAGCCTGTGCGCCGCACCGGCCCTGGCCCAGGGCAACTGGCCGAGCAAGCCCATCACGCTCGTCGTGTCGTATCCGGCCGGAGGCGACACCGACGCGATGGCGCGCCTCTACGCCGAGAAGCTCCAGGCGCGCCTGGGGCAGCCGGTGATCGTCGAGAACAAGCCGGGCGCCAGCGGCATCATCGGCAACAACTTCGTGGCGCGCGCGCCGGCGGACGGCTACACGCTGCTGATGACGCCCAGCACGATCTCGATCGCCACGCTCGTGATGCACCAGTCGCCCGGCAGCAGCTACGACGTGCTCAACGACTTCACGCCGATCATCCAGACGGCCACGCAGCCGCTGTTCCTGGTCGCCGCCAGCGGGGCGGTGAAGGACATGCCCGGCCTGCTCTCGACCGCGAAGACCAAGCCGATGTCCTATGCCAGCCCGGGCAGCGGCTCGCCGATGCACATCCTGGGCGAGATGTTCAACAAGTCGGCGGGCCTGAAGTTGTCGCACGTACCGTACCGCGGCGTCGCGCCGGCCGTGACCGACGTGATGGGCGGCCACGTGCCGCTGACCTTCATCACCTGGGGCCCCGTCGCTCCCTACATCGCGACCGGGAAGATGGTGCCGCTGGCCGTGTTCGACAACGAGCGTTCGCCGCTGGCACCCGAGGTGCCCACCGCGCGCGAGCTCGGCATCCGCGACGTCCAGGTCAGCGCCTGGCAAGGCCTGATGGGGCCCAAGGGGCTGCCGCCGGAGATCGTGAAGACGCTCAACACGAACATGAACGAGATCCTGAAGATGCCCGACGTCGCCGCCAAGATGAAGGTCTTCGGCGCGCTGCCCGCGGGCGGCGATCCCGCGCGCCTGGCCCGCACGAACGCGGACGACCACAACCGTTTCGCGCGGATCATCAAGGAATTCGGCATTCAAGCCGACTAGGCACCGAGCAGTGAGAGGAGGACCGCGCTGCTGCTGTTCCGCGCGGTCCGCAAACAGGAACTTCCTCTTGGCAGCCGATGCGCAGGAGGAGCCCAGGAGACCGACATGACGACCACCGAACGTTACCTCCAGCCCCACCAGGCGCGCCTGCGCCCGCCCACGCCTTTCGAGGACCTGCTGGGCGACGCCATCGAACGCGCCTTCGCGGACGGCGTGCACGAACTGCATGCGCTGGTGGCCTACCTCAACCGCACCGGGCCGAGCGCGGAGAACGGAGAGCCCTGGACCGAATCGTCCTTCGCCGCGCTGATGGCGCGCCTGGGCCAGTAAGGAGCACACGATGATCCCCATCCAGATCGCGAAGGCGGCCGACCCGGTCGAGGCCCTGCTCGAAGCGGGCCTGCGGAACCTCTGGTACCCCATCTGCCCCTCCTCGTTCGTGCAGGAACAGCCGGTGTCGCTGCGCCGCCTGGGCCGCAAGATCGCCCTGTGGCGCGACGCGCGCGGCACCTTGCACGCGCTGGAGGACCACTGCCCGCATCGCGGCGCGCCGCTGTCGCAAGGCGTGATTCTCGGCGACCGGCTCGCCTGCCCGTACCATGGCGTGCAGGTGCGCTGCGACGGAGTGGTGACCAAGGTGCCGGGCAGCCCGGGCTGCAAGCTCGAGGGCTCGCGCGCCGCGCTGTCCTTCCACGTGCAGGAGCGCCACGGCGCCGTGTTCCTGTTCAACAGCGACACGCATGTCGATACGCCGCCGCCGCTGCTGCTGCCGGAAGAACTGGAGGGCGCGGAGTGGTCGAACTTCCTCTGCTACGTGGAGTGGAAGGGCGACCACCGCTACGTGGCCGACAACGTCATGGACCCGATGCACGGCACCTTCCTGCACAAGCAGTCGCACTCCATGGCGGAAGGCGAGAGCGAGGCGCAGTTCCAGATCCGTGCCACCGACACCGGATTCGTCTTCGAGAAGACCGGGCAGAAGGGCGTCAACTTCGACTGGACGGAATGGGGCAGCACCAACATCCACTGGATGCGGCTGGCGATCCCGTACCCGAAGACCGGCGGCCCCGGCGGCAGTTTCAGCATCGTCGGCTGCTACACGCCGATCGGCCCCAACATGACGGCGGTGTTCTTCTGGCGCTGCCGCAAGGTGAGCGGCTGGCTGCGCGACACCTGGCGCTTCCTGTACCGCAACCGCCTCGAGGCGCGCCACTGGCACGTGCTGGAGCAGGACCGCGTGATGCTCGAGGCGATGGAGCCCGATGCCAACCAGCGCGAGCACCTGTATGCGCACGACGTGGGCATCGTGCGGCTGCGCCGGCAGATGAAGCAGCTCGCGAAAGAGCAGCTGGAGGCGCAGGCGGCGGCGAAGGTGGCGGCGTGAACACGCTCCAGGCCTTCGTCCACACGCTTCGCTACGAAGCCGAGGACACCATCAGCGTCGAACTGCGGCCGGTGGGCGGCGGGGAGTTCCCCGCCTTCTCCGCCGGTTCGCACGTGGACCTGCACCTGCCCAACAGGCTCGAGCGCAGCTACTCGCTGTGCAACTCCAGCGCCGAGCGGCACCGCTACGTCGTCGGCGTGCTGAAGGACCGCGCGAGCCGCGGCGGCTCGCGCTGCGTGCACGAGCAGCTGCGCATCGGCATGCCGATCACCATCTCGGCGCCGCGCAACAACTTCGCCCTGCACGAGGAGGCGCAGCACACCGTGCTGGTGGCCGGCGGCATCGGCATCACGCCGCTGCTGTGCATGGCGCGGCGGCTGCGCGAGCTGGGGCGCTCGTACGAAGTGCTGTACTTCGCCCGCTCGCGCCGCGCCGCCGCCTTCCTGGACACCTTGCAGCAGCTGGAAGCGAAGCTGTTCACCCACTTCGACGACCAGCAGGGCGGTCCGCCCGACCTGCGCGCGCTGCTCGCCGCGCACCCGCTCGCCGCCGGCCTGCACCTGTATGCCTGCGGCCCGACGCCGATGCTGGACGCATTCGAGCGGATCTGCGCCGAGCTCGGGCACGGCGAGAACGGGCACGTCGAACGCTTCGCCGCGGTGGAACACAAGCCGGCGTCCGACGCGCAGGTGACCTTCACCGTGCAGCTGGTGCGCAGCGGCCGCAGCTTCACGGTCACGCCCGGCAAGTCGATCCTCGACACGCTGCTGGACGGGGGCGTGGCCGTCGACCACAGCTGCTGCGAAGGCATCTGCGGCTCGTGCGAGACGCGCGTGCTGGCCGGCGAGCCGGACCACCGTGACTCGATCCTGAGCCCCGCCGAGCGCGCGGCGAACCAGTCGATGATGCTGTGCGTCTCGGGCTGCAAGAGCCCGACGCTCGCACTCGACCTGTAGTCCTCTCCCGCAGCCGCAAACCGGTGCCGCCCTGCGCGGCACGGGATGCGTGCTGCCTTTTTCCAGGCATTCCCACAAGAAACGATGAAGAAACTTCTCACGGTCCTCGCGGTCGCCGGGCTGGCCGGCAGCGCCTGCGCGCAATCCTCCCTCACCCTGTTCGGCGTCCTCGACGTCGGCATCGCCCGCGTCGACGGCTCCGGCGTCCGTCGCACGGGGCTGTCCACCGGCGGCGCGAACATCAGCCGCCTGGGCTTTCGCGGGGTCGAAGACCTGGGCGGCGGCTTGAGCGCCGGCTTCTGGCTCGAGGCCGGGCTCGACGTCGACACCGGCCTCGGCAAGTCGGCGAGCGGCGCCCTGGCCTTCAATCGCCGTTCGACCGCCAGCCTGTCCGGCGGGTTCGGCGAGCTGCGCCTGGGCCGCGACGACGCCGCCACCTTCCTCAACACGCTGATCTTCGACCCCTTCCTCACCAACGGGGTGGGCGGCAACAACGCCTTCATCATGCTGGGCGCGCCGATCCAGCAGAGCAATGCGATCAGCTACCTGACCCCGCCGTCGCTCGGCGGCTTCTATGGGCAACTGCAGGTCGCGCCCGGCGAGCAGCCCTCCACCGCGCCCAACCGGCACGAAGGAGACTACGCGGGGCTGCGCGCGGGCTATCGCTCCGGCGCGCTGCACGTGGCCGCAGCCTGGGGCCGGCTGCACGGCGCAACGTCCGACACCGAACTGAAGATCGCGAACGCCGGCGTGTCCTGGGACTTCGGTTTCGTGCGGCCGTCCTTGCTGTGGGCGCGCGAGGAACGTGCAGCGGCGCGCATGACGGCGATCGAGCTCGGCGCGACCGCCCCCATCGGCCCCGGCGAGTTGCGGGCCCAGGCGAGCCGCTACGACCGGGCGGACAGCAACGCCGACTGGACCAAGTTCGCCATCGGCTATGGCTACAACCTGTCCAAGCGCACCCAGCTCTATGCGACGGTGGCCCATCTCCACAACAGCGACGGCGCCCAGCGTTCGATCGGCGTGCAGGGCCTGCCGGCGACCGGCACCTCGCTGGGCGGCAGCTCGAACGGGTACGAGATGGGGATCCGCCACGCATTCTGACGCGCGCGGCTAACATCGGCAGTCAGGCCGCGCCGGCGCGGCCGCTGCAGAGGGACCCCGCATTGCAAACCATCCGCCTCGAGCACTGGGCCGACTTCGTCGCCCGCACCGACGCGCTCCAGGGCTGGGCGTTCCGCGGCCACGTGCGGGCGCAGTGGCCGCTGGTGCCGTCGCTCACGCGCAGGCTGCAGCAGTTCAGCCCCGACCCGCGGCTGTGGCCCTTGCGCGAGTCGCGCGCGATGCGCATCTTCCGGCGCAAGGCGCACATCTACCTGTCGGACCGCACCGCGCTGGACGACGAGCTGCGCTGCCTGGCCCTGATGCAGCATCACGGCGCCTCCACGCGCCTGCTCGATTTCACCAAGTCGCCCTTCGTGGCGGCCTTCTTCGCGCTCGAGAGCGCCTCGCGCGACGTTGCGGTGTTCGCCCTCAACACGCCCGCGCTGTGGCACGCGACGCCTTCCTTCGATCCATCGCTGACGCGCTCGCGCATCGATCCGCGCGTGCCGGGCAACTTCGAGCGCTATTTCGCGAGCAACACCTTGCCGCTGATCTGGTTCGGGGAGCCCTCCGAGATGGACAGCCGGCTGGTGGCGCAGTCGGGTCTGTTCGTGCTGCCGGGCGTGCTGGACCAGCCCCTGGACGTCATCCTCGACGGCTACGGCGGCAGCGAAAGCCTGCTCACCAAGTTCATCCTGCCGCTGTCGATGCGCGAGGAGGCCATGCGGGCGCTGTACCGCATGAACGTGACCTATGCGACGCTGTTTCCCGACCTGGACGGACTGGCGCGCTCGGTCAGCTACGAGCTGGAAGCGATCTGGGGCAGGCTGGTGGAGGACTACGAGCGGGCCCACGACGATGCGGCCGTGCCGCGAGACCCCCGGCTCCCGGCCGATGGATCCGGCGACTGAGCGGCTGCGCGGGCGGGCACTTCAGTAACGCCGCTCCAGCACGAGCTGGTTGTTGAAGCGGGTCATCTGGAAGCGGTCGAGGAAGCTGTTCCCGAGCAGCACCTGGCCCGTGTCCGTGGGAACGACGGCCGCGTCGACGTTGCTCACTTCGACGTCGCCCACGCGCACGGAATCGAGCTTGATCCGGTACACCGTGACGATGCCGTTGGCGGTGCTTCCGCGCGCGAGCTGCCCCTTGCGGTAGTCGATTCCCAGGCGCTCGGCATCGGCGGCGCCGATGGAAACGGATGTGGCGCCGGTGTCCACGAGGAACTGCACGGCACGGCCGTTGATCGCGCCCGGCGTGATGAAGTGGCCGCCGCTGCCGGCGGTCAGCACGATCCGGTTGCCCTTGGCCCCTAGGGTCTCGCCCCAGTGCATCGGACCTTCGCCGATGCGCACGGTGCGGCGCTGGCCGCCGACTTCGAGCACCGCCTGGTCGCCGGAGGTCGACAGCACCTTGACGCCCTGGAAAGTTTCGCCCGGGGCGAGCGCCTTCGGCTGGCCGCCGTCGACCACCAGCAGCGCCTTGGCGCCCAGCATGCCTTGCAGGGTGACGGACTGGGCGGCAGCGCCCAGGGCCGCGCAGGCGAGGGCCAGGGCGATCAGCCGGCGCATGCTCAGTCGCGGAAGTTGGTGAACGACAGGGGGAGCTCGGCCATTTCCTTGCGCACCAGGGCCATGGTCGCCTGCAGGTCGTCACGCTTGGCGCCGCTCACCCGCACCACGTCGCCCTGGATGGCGGCCTGCACCTTGACCTTGCTCTCCTTGATGAGCTTCTGGATCTTCTTGGCCTGCTCGGACTCGATGCCGCTGCGGACCTTGACGACCTGTTTCACCTTGTCGCCGCCCATCTTCTGGACCTCGCCCTTGTCCAGGAAGCGCACGTCGACGCTGCGCTTGGCCAGCTTGCCAACCAGGATGTCCATGATCTGCTGGAGCTGGAAATCGGCATCGCCGATGACGGTGATCTCCTTGTCCTTGATCTCGATGGCCGCGGCCGTGCCCTTGAAATCGAAACGGGTCCCGATCTCCTTGGCGGCGTTTTCCACGGCGTTTTTGACTTCCACCATGTTGGGCTCGCACACGGTATCGAACGACGGCATACGGGATTCCCTCCTGCACCTGTGAAACGGCTGCTTGCGCCACAATTCTCCCATGATCGTCGAGTCCAACGCGTCGCTGCAGCCGCACAACACCTTTGGCATCGTCGCCAAGGCGAAGACCATGGTGCGGGTGAAGGGCGCCGCCGACGTCCACGCGGTGCTGGCCCACCCCGAGCTGTCCCGGGAACCCCTGTTCGTCCTGGGGGGCGGCAGCAACATCGTGCTGACCGGCGATGTCAAGGCCGTGGTGCTCAAGGTGGAGGTTGCCGGCCGCACCATCCTGGAGGACGGGCCCAAGGCGACGATCGTGGAATTCGGCGCCGGCGAGAACTGGCACGAGGCCGTCACCTGGACGATGGACCAGGGCCTCGGCGGCCTGGAGAACCTGGCCCTCATCCCGGGCACCGTGGGCGCCTCGCCGGTGCAGAACATCGGCGCCTACGGCATCGAACTGCAGGACCGCTTCGAGTCGCTGGACGCGATCGACTTGATGACGGGCCGGGAATTCACGCTGGATGCGACCCAGTGCGCCTTCGGCTACCGCGACTCGGTGTTCAAGCATTCGCCGGCGCGCGACAGCGACTTCGGCCTGGCCGGCCGGGCGCTCATCCTGCGGGTGCGCATGCGCCTGCCCAAGCCCTGGAAACCGGTGCTGGGCTACCTGGACCTGCACCGGAAGGTCCAGGAAAGCGGCATCACGCAGCCGACCGCGCGCCAGGTCTACGACTGGGTGTGCGCGATCCGCAGCGCCAAGCTGCCGGACCCGCGCGTGATCGGCAATGCCGGCAGCTTCTTCAAGAACCCGACGGTCACCCCCGAGCAGTGCCAGGACATCATCGCGCGCGACCCCGGCATCGTGCACTACCCGATGCCCGACGGCACGGTGAAACTCGCGGCAGGCTGGCTCATCGACGCCTGCGGCTGGAAGGGCAAGTCGGTCGGGCAGGCAGGCGTGTACGACAAGCAGGCGCTGGTGCTGGTGAACCGCGGCGGCGCCACGGGGGGCGAAGTGGTCACGCTGGCGCGGGCGATCCAGACCAGCGTGTACGAGCGCTTCGGCATCCGGCTGGAGCCGGAACCGGTGGTCGTCTAGCAGTCTGCTCCTAGCCTACGTTGCGCTCCCACCAGCCGGCGAGCACGTCGTCGCTGGCGAGCACCCACAGCGCGAGCAAAGTCACGATCGCGCCGCTCACCATGGCGTTCACCAGCGCCGGCTGCACGTCGTCGAAGCCGAACACCACCGGCAGCAGCATCAGCACGACGCCCAGCACGACGTCGAGCCACTCCTCCCAGTCCTGGGGAAACTGCATGGCGCCGACGCTGGAGGCGAACAATAGCGCGCCGATCCCCATGGTCGTGGTGGTCGCGATCACCACGTTCTGGAAACCGAGCGCCCAGGGAGAAAGGACGAGCCACACGCCCACCAGAGCGTTGACGGGGTCCTGCCAGTGCTTCACGCGTGTCATGCGGAACTCCTTTCGCCGACGTCGCGCCGTCCGGGGGACGCGCTGGAGGCCATCGTACGCCTGCACCGTCTTCCGTGCCACCGCCGGCAAGTGGCACGTCCTGACCGGGACGAGGCCGGCCGTGCGGCTGCAACCGGCGGGCGAGCGCCCGCAGGCCCGGGACGCGCTCAGGGCGAGCGGCGCCGGATCCAGCCGCTGAAGGCGCTGTCGGTGAAGATGACCCAGAGCGCCAGCACGCTTATCACCAGGCCGCAAGCGACGGCGTTCTGCATGGCGAGGGGCACGTTGCTGAACTCGAGCACCCAGGGCGAAGCGATCAGCCAGAGCCCCATCACCAGCTCGGACCATTCCTCCCAGGCTTCCGGGACGAACACTTCCGTGAGGGCAAAGGCCGCGAGCACGACGCCGATGGCGACGAAATCGCCGATGGCCTGCAGGGGAGCGTGGATGCCGAGGACCCAGGGCGACACGATGAGCCACACGCCCAGCGCGACGCTGACGAAGTCCTGCCAGTGACCGACGCGTTTCATGTCGCACCTCCTAGCCCCGCGGCGCGCGGGTCCCTTATTCAACTCCTGCCGGCGGCGGCTGTCTACTGCGGGTGCACAAAAGGAGCTCGGCCATCGCGCGGCGCGGACACAACACCGGCGTTGACCCGAACATGGCCGGCATGCGACAGTGCCCGGCGGCAGGGCCTGGGAGGGGCCGCTGGACCCATGTCCCACGCTTTACAAGAAGCCGAACGTCCGCTGGGCGTTGATCTCGACAACACCCCGGTCCAGGCTGACCAGCTCGCCGAGAGCGCCAGCGAAGGAGGGCAGATGAGGGCTCTCACGCGGATTGCGCTCTCCTATTCCGCGATCGCCTTCGTCTCGACCGCTCTGAACATAGCCGTGCAGGCTGCCTGGATGGCCCTGGACAGCGGCGCGCACGCCATCCCGATCTCGGTGCTGGCTGGCACCGCGGCATGCGTGCCGCTGAAGTACGTGCTGGAGAAACGCCACGTCTTCGGGTTCCGTGCACAAAACCTGCGACACGACGGGGAGCTTCTGGTTCTCTATGCCTTCTTCGGCGTCTTCACCACCTTGCTGTTCTGGGGCGTCGAATGGCTGTTCCAGCTTGTGTTCCACACCGCCGGCATGCGCTACGTGGGCGCAGCCGTCGGCCTGGCACTCGGCTTCGTGCTGCGGTACCAGCTGGATCGCCGTTTCGTGTTCGTGGCGCGCGTGAAGGTCGCGGCGTGATGGAAGCACAGGCGCGCGTGATGCCGTATCCAGGGTGGCGGCACCGGCTGGCCCTCCCTCCCTTCTGGCTCGCCATGGCGGGCGGTCTCGTGTTCCTGCTCGTGTTCCAGTGGCGGTATGCGGGGATCGATCCCGGGATGTACCGCTACCGTGACGACGGCATCATCACCCTCAGCCATGCGCGCAACTGGGTGGACTTCGGCTTCATCGGCGTGAACCCGTCCGGCGAGCGGATCGAAGCTTTCTCCACCCCGCTGCAATTTCTGCTGTATGCCGGTGCGTACGCGCTGGCCGGCGTGGGCTACCAGGCGTTCATGGATGCGCAGACGCTCGCCTGCACGTTCGCGCTGGGAGCGATGTTCGCGCTGCTGTTCGCCGAAGCTTCGGCGTTCGCCTTGCCCGCTGTCCTCGCTGCAGCGCTAACCCTCACGCAACTTTCCGTGTTCCTGATATGGCATGGCTCCGGCATGGAGAACGCATTGACGCACGCGCTGCTGCTGGCGACCGCGGTAGTGCTCGTGCGTGGCGGACTCGCCGGCCGCCTGGACCCGCGCTGGGCCGTGGTTCCGTTCCTGGCCAGCATCACGCGGGTGGAGTCCATCTACCACGTAGCGCCGCTGCTGCTGGTGTTCTGCCTGTACTGGCATGCGAAGGTCGGTGACGGGCAGGCGCGCCGGTTCGCGGCGTGGTTCGGGGTGCTCTGGCTTGCCTTCAATGCTGCGCGCGTTGCCTATTTCGGCAGCCTGATGCCGAACACGGCGGTCGCGCAAGGCATCTCGGTCGGCGATCGCCTGATCGAACTGGTGACGCTCAGCCCCCTGTACCTGGATCAGTCCTTCGCGCTGGCGCGCTCCAACTTCAGCCGGCACGGCGGCTACCTGTTGCTGCTGGTGCTGCCCTTCATCGTCCTGCGGCAGGTGTCCACGGGCACGGCGCTGCGCCTGCTCGTCCTGGGCTCCCTTGCCGTCACGGCGCTAGCGGCTCCATTCGTCTTCGGTCCGGCCCGGCTGGACCCGGCGAGGACGACGACGCAACTCGCTGTCCTGGTGGTGGCCATGGTGGCGGCCGCCGCCTTCGAATGGCGTGCGCGCAGGGCCGAATCCTATGCACTGGTGCTGGTTGGCGTCGTGGTGTTCCTGTTGCACGAGTACATGGCCGCTCCGCCGCACGCGGTGTGTTGCAGTGCGAAGGGCTTTGATGCCACGCGGCAGGTGTTCGTCCGCTTCGGGCAAAACGAGGGCCTGGTGCGGCCGACGGTCGCCAATCCCGACCTCGGGGTGGTGAGCTGGCACAAGCAGGTGAATGTCGTGGACCTCGGCTTCCTCGGCTCCACCGTGACGCCGCGTCTCGATGGCCCGGCGTCCGCCGAGTACCTGCTTGCCTACGCTGCACCGGACATCGTGGAAACGCATGGGTACTGGAGCTGCCGCCACGCTGCTTTCCTGGGCGACCGCCGTTTCGCCGAGCGCTACATGCCGCTGGATGGGGCGACCGCAGCGACGCAGATGTGCGATGGCCGACACGTGCCGACCGGCTTCTGGATCCGCAAAGACGTGCTGCGAGGCGCGGCCGGTCCCGAACGCGCCTTCATCGATGCACTGCAGGCGCAGCCGAGCGCCGTGCGCATCGCGGCAGAACTGCGCCGGTGTGAACAGGACGCCGCCGGCCCTGCCGCCTGCGCCTACGTGGCGCGCGCCACGTACCGACTGCTCCCCGAGCTGCGCGCGCAAGGCCAGCAGGAATCGGTCGCAGAAGCCTTCCGTACGAGCCGCTGGCCCGCGTTCGGCTTGTTCCTAGTCACCGGGGCCAGGGATGCGCACGCCTGGCGCGCATTCCTGCCGGCTTTTCAGCAGAGCGCCGGTCCTTCGCCCTGAGAGGCCGAAAGGCGAATTGTCGGGCGCCTGACCTCAGTCGCTGCCCAGCGAAGGCAGCGGCGCGTCTCCGTCCGAGCTGAGCAGGCCGGCGCGGGAATAGATCCCCAGCTTGTCGCGCGTGTCCGCGATGTCCAGGTTGCGCATGGTCAGCTGGCCGATGCGGTCGCGCGGCGAGAAGGCGGAGTGGCCCTTCTCCATCGTCAGGCGCTCCGGGTGGTAGGTGAGATTGGGGGACTCGGTGTTGAGAAGCGAGTAGTCGTTGCCGCGCCGCAGTTCCAGCGTCACCTCGCCCGTCACCGCACGCGCCACCCAGCGCTGCGCCGACTCGCGCAGCATGATCGCCTGCGGGTCGAACCAGCGGCCCTGGTACAGCAGGCGGCCCAGCTTGCGGCCGTTGTCGCGATACTGCTCGATGGTGTCCTCGTTGTGGATGCCCGTGACGAGCCGCTCGTACGCGATGAACAGCAGCGCCATGCCGGGCGCTTCGTAAATGCCGCGGCTCTTGGCCTCGATGATGCGGTTCTCGATCTGGTCGCTCATGCCCAGGCCGTGCCGGCCGCCGATGCGGTTCGCTTCCAGGATCAGTTCGACGGGGTCGTCGAAGGTCTTGCCGTTCAGGGCGACGGGGCGGCCTTCCTCGAAGCGCACGCGCACCTCTTCGGCCTTCACCGCGACTTCGTCCTTCCAGAACGCGACCCCCATGATCGGGTTCACGATCTTGATGCCGGAGTTCAGGTGCTCCAGGTCCTTCGCCTCGTGCGTCGCACCGAGCATGTTGCTGTCGGTGGAGTAGGCCTTCTCGGCGGACATCTTGTAGCCGAAGCCGGCGGCGGTCATGAACGCCGACATTTCCGCGCGGCCACCGAGTTCGTCGATGAAGGCCTGGTCCAGCCACGGCTTGTAGATGCGCAGCGACGGGTTGGTGAGCAGGCCGTAGCGGTAGAAGCGCTCGATGTCGTTGCCCTTGAAGGTGCTGCCGTCGCCCCAGATGTGGACGTCGTCCTCCTTCATGGCGGCGACCAGCATGGTGCCGGTCACGGCGCGGCCCAGCGGCGTGGTGTTGAAGTAGGTGGCGCCGGCCGTGGTGACGTGGAAGGCGCCGCACTGCAGGGCGGCGATGCCTTCGTGCGCCAGCTGCTGGCGGCAGTCGACCAGGCGGGCCATCTCCGCGCCGTACTCCATGGCCTTGCGCGGGATCGCGTCGTAGTCGGGCTCGTCGGGCTGGCCCAGGTTCGCGGTGTACGCGTAGGGCACGGCGCCCTTCTTGCGCATCCAGTGCAGGGCGGCGCTGGTGTCCAGCCCGCCGGAAAAGGCGATGCCGACCTTCTGGCCGAGAGGCAGGCTTTCGAGGATGGTGCTCATGGAGTGACTCGGGCTGGCGGCTGGGGATCAGCCGAAATGGCAGATGTAGTGATAGGGCTCGGTCACGCGGATCTCGAAGCTGGACTGGCCGGGCACCGAGAACTTCTCGCCCGCCGAGGATTTCTTCCATTCGCTCGCGCCGGCGAGCTTGTACTCGCACGAGCCCGCGACGCATTCCATGACCTCGGGCGCGCCGGTCTTGAAGGTGAGGCTGGCGGGCAGGATCACGCCGACGGACTTCTTCGTGCCGTCGGGGAAGGTGATGCCGTGGCTCACGCACTTGCCGTCGAAGTACACGTTGGCCTGGGTGGCCACGGACACGGCGTCGAATCTCTCGGTCGTCATGGAATGCTTTCGGGGAAACCGGCAATTTTAGGCGAGGCCCCGAATGCCGCCCGGACAGCAAGAAGGGCGCCCTCGGGCGCCCTCTGCTTGCGAGCCTGAGGCTCAGTGGTGGTGGTGCCCGCCGCCGTACACGAAGCCCAGGGACAGGCCGAAGGGCACGTAGGGGTAGGGACGGTAGTACGGGTAGGGAGCGTAGTACGGGTACGCAGGATAGACCGGGACCTGCTGCACGACGACGGGCGTCGGTTGCTGCTGCACGATCACCTGCGGCTGCCCTTCCAGGTACTGCGGTTGCTGCTGGACGACCTGGGGCTGCTGCTGGAAAGTCTGCGGCTGCTGCACCTGCGCCTGCTGCACGGGCGGGGCGACGACCACGCCGCCGGCGCTGCCGCCAGTCGCGGCTTGCGCGACCGCCGGAGCCTGCAACTGCACGGTGCGGCCCGGGTCGTAGGGCATGCGCGCGGAGAACTGCTGGCCGCGGTACTCGTAGGTCACGTCGTAGGCGACGGTGCGGTTCTCCAGCGTGTTCTGCGTGTAGCACTGGGGCACCGTCTGCGCGTAGCGCTGGTTCTGCGCCTCGACGTTGTTGCCGACGATGGCGCCGATGATGGTGCCCGCGGCGATCGCGGCTGCGTTGCCGCTGCCCTGGCCGATCATGCTGCCGACGCCCGCGCCGGTGAGGCCGCCGACGACCGCGCCGCCGCCGGTGGTCGACACCGGCCCCTGCGTGACCGGTTGGCACACCGTGCGCGGCACCGAGACCTGCTGGATCACCGGCACGCTGGAGACGACGTTGCCGAATTCCTGGGCGGAAGCGCCGAACGCGGCGAGGCCCATCGCGGCGAGGAGGACGGTCTGTTTCATGGCAAAGGTCTCGTTGAACGACTTCAGTGCTGAAATGGTATGCAGCCGAGGATGACCTTGCATTGATTTACCGTAAAGCCGCTGTAAATCCAGCCGGCTCAGGCATTCTTTCGCACCGTCCAGCGCGCCGGATCGAAGCCCACGGTCACCTCGCCGTCGCTCCACTCGACCACCGGTCGCTTGATGACGCTGGGCTGCGACAGCATCAGCGCACGCGCTGCGTGCGGGTCCTCGGCCTGCGACTGCGCATCGGCGCCCAGCTTGCGCCAGGTGGTGCCTTGCCGGTTCAGGAGCTTGTCGCGCACCGGGGAGGCAAGCCAGCGATCCAGGCGCTCCGGCGGCACGCCCTGCCTGGCAAAGTCGTGGAAGGTGTAGGCGACGCCCTGGTCGGCCAGCCAGGCGCGCGCCTTGCGGACCGTGTCGCAGTTGGCGATGCCGTAGAGGGTGATCGTCATCGCCCCATGATAGCCAGGGCTTCGGGGCGGTCTGGCCCTTGCGAGCCACCACGGCGTGTCGCGACGTCACTTGCATGCGGGGGGATTCGCATGCTCTTTTGGGCGCACGGCCCCGAGGCGGGACAATGCAGGCATGAAGGAACTTGGCGATTGGCTCGCGCACTGCGAGCGCCTGCACCCGAAGAGCATCGACCTGGGCTTGCAGCGGGTGCAGGAGGTCATGCAGCGGATGCAGCTGCGCTTCGACTGTCCGGTGATCACGGTCGCCGGCACCAACGGCAAGGGATCGACCTGCGCCATGCTGGAAGCGATCGCGCTGCAGGCGGGCTGGCGCACGGGCGTCTACACCTCTCCGCACCTCGTGCATTTCGAGGAGCGCTGCCGCATCGCCGGCGACATCGTGAAGGGCGAGGACCTGGTGCCGCATTTCGAGCGCGTGGAAACGGCGCGGCAGGGTGCGACGCTCACGTACTTCGAGTTCACGACGCTGGCGATCCTGAGCCTGATGGCGGCCAGCGCGCTCGACGTGGCGATCCTCGAAGTCGGCCTCGGCGGACGGCTCGATGCGGTGAACGCGGTCGACACCGACTGCGCCATCATCACGAGCATCGACCTGGACCACATGGAGTACCTGGGGCCGGACCGCGAAAGCATCGGCCGGGAGAAGGCGGGCATCCTGCGCCCGGGCAAGCCCGCGATCGTGAGCGATCCGGTGCCGCCGCACAGCGTGATCCAGTACGCCGAGGCGATCGGCGCCGACCTGTGGCTGCTCGGGCGCGACTTCAACTTCTCGGGCGACAAGCAGCAGTGGGCCTGGGCCGGCCGCGGCCGCCGTCATGCGGGCTTGGCCTATCCGGCGCTGCGCGGCGCCAACCAGTTGCTCAATGCCTCGGGCGTGCTCGCCGCCTTCGAAGCCCTGCGCCAGCGCCTGCCGGTCACGGCCCAGGCGATCCGCAACGGGCTGGCGATGGTGGAATTGCCGGGCCGCTTCCAGATCGTGCCGGGCGAGCCCACGCTGGTGCTGGACGTCGCGCACAACCCGCATTCGGTGGCGGCGCTCACGGCCAACCTCGATGCGATGGGCTTCTATCCGACGACGCACGCGGTGTTCGGGGCGATGGCGGACAAGGACCTGGCGCCCATGTTCGCGAAGATCGCGCCTCTGGTGGACCGGTGGTACTTCACCGACCTGCCGACGCCGCGGGCGGCTAGCGCACAGGACCTGCTGCAACGGTGGCAGGCCCTCCCGGCGCGCCGCGACGTGCCGGCCAGCACCCACGCCAGCCCGCAGGACGCCTTGCGCGCGGCGGCGGCTGCTGCAGAGCCCGCTGATAGAATCCTCGTGTTCGGATCCTTCTACACCGTCGGTGGCATCCTGCAGCACGGAGTTCCGCGCCTGGCCGCCAAGCATCTCGGTTGACCCCCACCCATGGCCTTGTTCAAGTCGCGCAAGAAAAAGGTCGACGAACCGGTCGCCGCTGCCTCTCCCGCCGAAAGCATCGAGGTGATGCGCCGCCGCGCGCGGCACCGCCTGATCGGTGCCGTGGTGCTGGTGCTGGTCGGCGTCGTCGGCTTCCCGCTCCTGTTCGACACCCAGCCGCGGCCGGTGGCCGTGGACATCCCCATCGAAATTCCCGACCGCAACAAGGTCAAGCCGCTGCCTCCCTTGCCGCCCGAGCCCGCTGCGGCCGGCAAGGTGACGCAAGCACCGCCGCCGGTGGAGCCCGCCCCGGCTGCCCCGCCGCCGGTGGCGAAGGCGGAGCCCGCGCCCGCGCCTGCGCCGGTCGAGGCCAAGCCCGCGCCTGCTGAAAAGGTCGCGAAGGCCGAGGCGCCGGCAGAGAAGAAGCCCGAGGCGCAGGCCAGGGCCGAAACCAGGGCCGAAGCCAAGGCAGAGACCAAGGGCACGGATGCGGCCAAGGCGAAGGCATTGCTGGAAGGCAAGTCCGTCGACACCGCCGCGGCCGGCGTTCGTTACGTCGTCCAGGTCGGCGCCTTCGCGGAGAAGGACAAGGCGCGGCAGGCCCAGCAAAAGCTGGAGAAGGCCGGCCTGAAGAACTACACCAATGTCGCCGAGACGAAGAACGGCACCCGCATCCGCGTGCGTGCGGGCCCGTTCGCGTCCAAGGCCGAGGCCGACCAGGCCGCCCAGAAGATCAAGGGGCTGGATTTGCCGGCCGCCATCCTCACACTGTAGTGGCCGTCCTCGACTGGGTCGTCGTGTCCCTGCTCGCAGCTTCCGTGCTGCTGGGCCTGTGGCGCGGGCTGGTCTACGAAGTGTTGTCGGTGTTGAACTGGTTGGCGGCTTTCGTGCTCGCACAATGGCTGGCGCCTCGGGTTGCGCTGATGCTGCCGCTGAGCCGG
Organism: Ramlibacter ginsenosidimutans; assembly: GCF_016654015.1. Lineage (GTDB taxonomy): Bacteria > Pseudomonadota > Gammaproteobacteria > Burkholderiales > Burkholderiaceae_C > Ramlibacter > Ramlibacter ginsenosidimutans. The sequence goes on from NZ_JAEPWM010000012.1 coordinate 31,526, forward strand.
GCGGGGGACTCCGTCCAGTACGCTGCGGGGTTCGTGGTCGTCTTCATCGCGTCGCTGTTTGCGGGAGGATTCGTCGCCTGGCTGGTCAGCAAGCTGGTGGCGGCGGTGGGCCTGCGGCCGGTTGACCGCGTGCTGGGCGGCTTGTTCGGCGTGGTGCGCGGCCTGGTCGCGGTGCTGGTGCTCGCGGTGGTGGTGAACCTCGTCGGGCTCGCGCGGGGGGCGTGGTGGTCGGAGTCGACCACGGCCGGGGTCGCCGCGGCGGCCCTGCGCGGACTGAAGCCGGTGGTGCCGGAGCGCCTGGGCACCTACCTGCCGGCCTAGGCTGCTGCGGAAAATTGCCCTGGGGCGATTTTCCAGAGCGGCAGATGTTGCTGTGAACGGAAGCGAACACTTATGTGCGGAATCGTCGGGGTCGTCAGCCAGGGCCCGGTCAACCAGCTGATCTACGACGCGCTGCTGCTGCTGCAGCATCGCGGGCAGGACGCTGCCGGCATCGTCACCCTGCAGGGCCGCAAGGTCTACATGCACAAGGCGAAGGGCATGGTGCGCGACGTTTTCCGCACGCGCAACATGCGCGCGCTGCCGGGGAACGCCGGCCTGGGCCAGGTGCGCTATCCCACCGCGGGCAATGCGCACAGCGAGGAAGAGGCGCAGCCCTTCTACGTGAACGCGCCCTTCGGCATCACGCTCGCGCACAACGGCAACCTCACGAACGCCCAGGCGCTCAAGGCCGAACTGTTCTCCGCCGACCACCGCCACATCAACACGGAGAGCGACACCGAGGTGCTGGTGAACGTGCTCGCGCACGAGCTGGAACGCACCACGCGCGGGCTGCCGCTGACGCCGCAGGACGTGTTCTCGGCGGTCGGCAACGTGCATCGCCGCATCCGCGGCTCGTACGCCGTCGTCGCGCTGATCGCGGGGCACGGGCTGCTCGCGTTCCGTGACCCGTACGGCATCCGGCCGCTGTGCATCGGCCGGGGCGCCGACGGCACCATCATGATCGCCAGCGAGTCCGTGACGCTGGAGGGCACGGGCCACCACCTGGAACGCAACGTCGCCCCAGGCGAGGCCGTGTTCGTCGACCTGAAGGGCAACGTGCACACGCGGCAATGCGCGGAGAACCCGCGCCTGTCGCCGTGCATCTTCGAGTACGTGTACCTGGCGCGGCCCGACTCCGTGCTGGATGGCATCTCGGTGTACCAGGCGCGGCTGAACCTCGGCGAGACGCTCGCCAAGCGCGTGATCTCCACGGTGCCGCCGAACGAGATCGACGTCGTGATCCCGATCCCGGAGTCGAGCCGGCCGAGCGCGATGCAGCTCGCGCAGCTGCTGGGCCTGCCGTACCGCGAAGGCTTCGTGAAGAACCGCTATGTCGGCCGCACCTTCATCATGCCGGGGCAGGCCGTGCGCAAGAAATCGGTGCGGCAGAAGCTCAACGTGATCCAGAGCGAGTTCGAAGGCCGCAATGTCCTGCTGGTCGACGACTCCATCGTCCGCGGCACCACCAGCCGCGAGATCGTGCAGATGGCGCGCGACGCCGGTGCGCGCAAGGTCTACATGGCCAGCGCCGCGCCGCCCGTGCGCTTCCCGAACGTCTACGGCATCGACATGCCGACCTCGTCGGAGCTGGTGGCGCATGGCCGCACGGTCGAGGAAGTCCGCGCGATCATCGGTGCCGACGCCTTGATCTACCAGGACGTCGAGGGCATGAAGAACGCCATCGGCAAGCTCAACCCGCAGATCGCAGGCTTCGACGCATCCTGCTTCGACGGCGTGTACGTCACCGGCGACATCAACCCGGAAGACATCGCCCGCATCAACGAGGCGCGCATCGGCCAGGAAGATCCGCTGGAAGAGAACACCACGCGCCTCGCCATCCCGAACCCCCAGGAAGCTTGAAGTGAAAGAGAAGAAACTGCCCGAAGGCTTGCACCGCGAGACGCTCGCCGTGCGCACGGGCCTGCCGCCCAGCCAGTGGGGCGAGAACTCCGAGGCGCTGTACCTCACCAGCGGCTTCGTGCAGCCCGACTCGGAGACGATGGCGCACCGCTTCGCGAACCCGCAGGAAGGCTATACGTACGGCCGCACCTCCAATCCCACGGTCACCAGCTTCGAGCTGCGGCTGGCGGCGATGGAAGGGACCGAGGCCGCGATCGGCACGTCCACCGGCATGGCCGCGATCCTGCTGCTCGGCATGGGCGTGCTGCGCGCCGGCGACCACGTGATCTGTTCGCGCTCGGTGTTCGGCTCCACGCTGAACCTGTTCGCCAAGGAGTTCGGCAAGTTCGGCGTCGAGTCCAGCTTCGTGTCGCAGACCGACCTGAAGGAGTGGCAGGCGGCGGTCAAGCCCAACACGAAGCTGCTGTTCGCCGAGACGCCCACCAACCCGCTGACCGATGTGTGCGACATCGCTGCGCTGGCCGACATCGCCCACGGCGCCGGCGCGCTGCTGGCGGTGGACAACTGCTTCTGCTCGCCGGCGCTGCAGCGTCCGGTGGAGATGGGGGCCGACTTCATCATCCACTCGGGCACCAAGTACCTCGACGGCCAGGGTCGCGTGATGGCCGGGGCGCTGTGCGGCACCCGCAAGTGGGTGAACGAAGTCTTCGCGCCCATCGTGCGCACCGCCGGCATGACGCTCGCGCCGTTCAACGCATGGGTGGTGCTCAAGGGCCTGGAGACCCTGGGCATCCGCATGCAGGCGCAGTGCGCCAACGCACTGGCGGTCGCGCGCTTCCTGGAGGCGCATCCGTCGGTGTCGCGCGTGTACTACCCGGGCCTGGAGTCGCACGGGCAGCACGCGCTGGCCATGCGCCAGCAATCCGGCCTGGGCGGCGCCGTGCTCTCGTTCGACGTGAAAGGCAGCGACCCCGCGTCGCTGCGCCGCAATGCCTTCACGGTGATCGACAGCTCCGAAGTCATGAGCATCGCCACCAACCTGGGCGACACCAAGACCATCATCACGCATCCGGCGACGACGTCGCACGGGCGGCTGAGCGAAGAACAGCGGCAGGCGGCGGGAATCGGCCAGGGGCTGATCCGGCTGGCCGTCGGCCTCGAGCACGTCGACGACATCAAGGCGGACCTGTCGCGAGGATTGGGCAAGCTGTGAAGGTCCGAACCCGCTTCGCCCCGTCGCCGACGGGTTTCATCCATCTCGGCAACATCCGCTCGGCCTTGTACCCGTGGGCGTTCGCGCGCTCGCAGGGCGGCACCTTCATCCTGCGCATCGAGGACACGGACACCGAGCGCTCCTCGCAGGAGGCGGTGGACGTCATCCTCGAAGGCATGGAGTGGCTGGGCCTCGACCACGACGAGGGGCCGTTCTACCAGATGCAGCGCATGGACCGGTACCGCGAGGTGCTGGAGGAGATGAAGGCCAAGGGCCAGGTCTATCCGTGCTACATGAGCGTGCAGGAACTGGACGCGCTGCGCGAGCGGCAGATGGCGGCCAAGGAGAAGCCGCGCTACGACGGCACCTGGCGGCCGGAGCCGGGCAAGACGCTGCCGCCCGTTCCCGAAGGCGTGCAGCCGGTCTGGCGTTTCCGCAACCCGGTCGGTGGCTCGGTGGTGTGGGACGACAAGGTCAAGGGCCGCATCGAGATCAGCAACGACGAGCTCGACGACCTGGTGATCGCGCGTCCCGACGGCACGCCCACGTACAACTTCTGCGTCGTCGTCGACGACGTCGACATGCAGATCACGCACGTGATCCGCGGCGACGACCATGTGAACAACACGCCGCGCCAGATCAACATCTTCCGTGCGCTCGGCTACGAGCCGCCCGTGTTCGCGCACCTGCCCACCGTGCTCAATGCGGACGGCGAGAAGATGTCCAAGCGCCGCGGGGCCAAACCGGTGACCTGGTATCGCGACCAGGGCTATCTGCCGGACGCGATGGTGAACTACCTGGCGCGCCTGGGCTGGTCCCACGGCGACGCCGAGATCTTCAGCCGCGAGCAGTTCCTGCAGTGGTTCGACCTGGACCACCTGGGCCGCAGCGCCGCCCAGTTCGACGAGGCCAAGCTGCGCTGGGTGAACGCGCAGCACCTGAAGGCGATGGCTGACGAGAGCCTGGCCCTGATCGTCGGAGATTTGCTGAAGCAGCGCGGCATTTCCGCCGATGCGCGGCTGCCCGCCATTTGCGGCCTGTTCAAGGACCGCTGCGACACGACCCTCGTGCTCGCCGACTGGGCGCAGCGCTTCTACGTCGATGTCACGCCGAACGCCGACGAAGTGGCGAAGCACATCCACGACGGCGTCCGCCCCGCGATCTCGATGCTGGCCAGGATGCTGGAAGGCTGCCCCTGGACGAAGGAAGACATCGCCGAGGCCATCAAGGAAACGCTGCGCGCCACCGGCATGAAGATGCCGCAACTGGCGATGCCCGTCCGCGTGCTGGTGATGGGAACGGCGCAGACGCCATCCGTGGATGCTGTCTTGAGCCTTTCACTCCGGGAGAAAGTGCTGGACCGTCTACGGTCGGCCTGAAAATCGACATATAATGCGAGGCTCGACACCTGCAGGGGGTATAGCTCAGCTGGGAGAGCGCTTGCATGGCATGCAAGAGGTCAGCGGTTCGATCCCGCTTACCTCCACCAATGCAGATGTCGTATGGTTAGAGGTAGCACGTCGCAGGGCGTGCGTTCCAAGGTTTCGACCCTATCGTCTAGAGGCCTAGGACATCACCCTTTCACGGTGAGTACCGGGGTTCGAATCCCCGTAGGGTCGCCAAGTTTTGTGGCACTTGGCCTGCGCAAGCAGGCGAACGCCGCACTGCCGCGGAGTGGTAGTTCAGTTGGTTAGAATACCGGCCTGTCACGCCGGGGGTCGCGGGTTCGAGTCCCGTCCACTCCGCCAAAAGTCGACGAAATACGGGGCCTAGCGCCCCGTTTTTCTTTTTGTCCATCAATGCGTCCATCGTTCCGCCGCGATGGGTGCTCGCGGTGTCGCCTAGGCGATGAAGGACGCGCGCAAGCAGTCATTCAAGTTCGGCACTTATGGCGCCTTAGGTCGCGCCGCGTCCCGCCTTGCGCGATCCGCCTGCTCTGCATCAACCTCCGCCTGCTCGGAAGGCGTGCGGAAGTCAATCCAACACTCATCTGAACAATGCATGCCGACGGAACCCTCGGCCGAACGCCAAGACGCCCATGCCAGGTCCGCGCTAGAAAGCTGACTTTCAAAAGGCGGACCAAACCGACGGCTGATGGACTCGGCAATCTCTACGCGCGCCTTGGAGTCGAAGGTATGAACTTTCACCGCCTGTACCACGCTTGCCTTATCCAACGTCAGTTCAAACATGGCATACGCAGCCCACTTCGGCCTGCTCTCAGGTGCGGGTAGGTGGACGGGGCCAAGTCTCGCGCCAGTGGGTTTGTACACATACGGCCGAGCGATCCAACACGGGCGGGTGGCTTTGTCGGTGTTGGAGGGGCACTGAGACAACGACAGTTTGCCTCCGAATGGGATCCCGAACAGTTGCGGCGAAGTCTGCGCAAACGCGGCCATTCCACTCGCCCAGAACAGCAGGAGTGAAATAGCCATGGAAGATTTGGGGTGGCGCATCTCGTGACGTCCTCTGTCTCTGTTGCGGATCAAGCAGCGACTCGCAGATCACTTCCGCAATGTTTGCACTTGATGGCCTCGGCCATAATTTCCTCAGCACAAAACGGGCACTTCTTCGTTTCCCGCACCGGAACGGCCGGCGGTGTGGACGGAGACACGGGTGGCGCAGAAGGTGCGACTGACGAAGGTGAAGCGATTGCCACTGGTTCGGGCTTCTTATATGCCCATACAACAGCGACAACCCACCCGACTAGCGACCAGCCGAGAAAGATGTTCACGAGGGCTATGGAGGCAAGGTTCGGGTGCTTGTTCTTCCACGCCTCGTAAGTCGGCAAAAGGTACAGGGCAGGTGCGTCAATGAAAATCAACAGCGCCACAAATGTGCCAAACGCATTTAGCGCAGGCTGCTGCCCCATTCCGTAGCTGTATGCGACCATGAACGCGAGTACTGCGAAGCGCACAAAAAACATGATCGCTCTCCAGAAGTGGTGTGTGACCTTGTGCGGTCCACCGCACGAAAGCGCGAATGCGAAAGAGACTTGTGCCTGCGGGGTTTGCCCAGCCGTCGAATCAATTCCTTGCCAAAGGCGCTCATCGGCGTTCACCTGATGCAGTCCAAAAACGCACCGGCGGTCATGTCAACCGACTGCGCCCTGTTGCTGGCTAGGGGAGCGATCCACATTCTCGTGGAATCGGCAGAAATGAAACGAGAGCTTGAAAAGGAATAACCAGAAACCTACGTCGCTCAGCGAGAAAAGCCTCGCTTTCCTTTCTTCCTTCTGAAAGGCGGACAGAGGTATTGTGTGGACTACGTCAAGCAGGACGATGCTTTCGCCACCTAGGTCGCCCGTATCCGGCAGGTAGAAAATCGAGGAGATTTTCTGCTCTCGGACTTCCCGAACGTGGTCATCCGCCGCTTGTTTGCCAAGTCCCTTTTCGATCAGGTCGTGGTACTTGTGAAGCAACAGTATGGGTGCGAAGCTGAGGTTAACGGGCGTGGCCCGTTTGTTGTCGCCCGCGACGTCGCAGGAGTTCGTGACTACGACGCCCTTGATCTGATCCCGCTTTCCGTCTTCAAACCGTACGACGGTACAACCTACCCACCCGTCACCCTGCAAAGGATCAGGGTCATTGATCGTCGTGTAGATACGCTTGGGCGGGAACTGCTTGAGTTCCTTTAGGAATCCCTCTTTCCGCTCTGAAGTCAGGTAAGGAGCGAGGAACAGCTCAGCGTTCGCCGGGTCGAACGATGAGTACATGCTAGCGAGAGTACAGGTCCCAAAGGTTGTCTGACACGAGTTGGGCGATCCTGGGGTCTAGGGGCCGCTGCGCGCGAGCGAATTGGACGTATGCCTGAGACAACTCTTCAGCAAGCGTGTTCTTGGGGCCCGTCATCACCTCAATGGTCCAAGTTGTGGAGGTGATGCCGGTCCATTCAGGAAGCCAAAAGGCCGTGGGCCCAGATGGACGCTGCGGAACGGTGGCCGTCTCCTCTTCTGGATGTGCGAACGCGGCGTTTCCATACGTCATCGCCACAGTCTCAGAGTCGCTGATGTGCCTAATTTGCGTCGCCATACTCCGCTCCGAGTTCGACAATTGCCTCTTCAGTTAGACAACTGAAGAACATCTGCTTGTTCGCGTTGTGCAACCTGTCGAGTCTATCGGAAAGCGTTGCACGGAAATCCGCCATGTGGAGGTCGTTCAACTTCATTATCGTGTCGATGTCGACCAGCGCGCCCTGCTTCTCTAGAACTTTCGTTCCTTGATGGTCGGGGCGGTAAGACGATGGTGCAACGGTGGCGGAAACTGCCGTGCAAATCTGAACGACGTTGATCAGATCATCTTCTGGGAGTTCAAGACGAAGGGTGAACAGTTCTGATTTCAGCGTGTGATCGCCCAGCCGAATATTCCAATTGAACCGCCGCACTTGCGCAGCCCTATCTGTGCCGGGGATTAGGTCTATGTACTTGAGAGAACACCTAGAGAGCGACTGGATAACAGGGCTTTGAGCGGCGGCGTTCATCACTTCTAGGATGGCGTTCTTCAGTGCCGACCAACCGGGATATGGGTACTTGCACCCGACCCCTACCACTGAATCCCCGATCGTGACGAAGAAATCGCCCCACGACAGACGCACTGCGGGTGCGAACTGCAGCCTTGGATCTGCGGCTCGCAATTCTGCGGGAAGAACGGAAGGTCCGAGCGTCTCGGCCTGAATAGGTTGGCTGCTATTCAGTTTCCCGACGAGAAGTCCAGGGAGAAGAACTGGCAGTGGCGCCGACGCCTGACAATGGATTTCAAAAATCGCATCGATTAGCGGTTCAGACGAAAGCCTCGTGGGCAGCTTTTTGGGCATGGGAGTCTTCGATTTGGCCAGAGTCTACACGCGGGGGTCATGGAGGCCAACATGTGGGCTGGGCGGGCGATTCGGGCTCTCGATGCCCCAAGAAGTAGCCGGTCAATGCCACAGCGGACGGACCACCGCAATCCGTTCTTCCCGCAGGCATGCGTAACGCGCGGCATCGGCGGCATGATCTGGCCCTGAACTGTCCACGTCCTCAACTCGCCTCATGTCACGCGCGAGGTACGGCACCGTCTCCCAGAAGTACCCGCATGCCCGCGACACGTACAGGCCCGGCACATCGGGCTTGCCGGCGTCGGCCAGCAGCCGCCGCATCAACTGCCAGCCGCTCACGCGGTCGGCCTTCTTCGCCGGGAAGAACCGCACGCCGGCGCGGGTGAATTCGTCGCTGATGCTGCCCGCACCCGAACCCGTACGCGCAAAGATGGCGTCATCCGCCGCGCCTGCGGCCTTTATCTTCCAGCGCTTGCACATTGACAGGATTTCCTCGGCGAGGATCGGCACCGTCCACCCCAAACCTTCGTTGGGACGATCAGGCTTTGCGGTGCTCAATTCGTCAATCAGGATCAGGGAGTCGCGCGGGTAGAACTTGCCGAAGGCGCTGCCGCCCGGCGATTTGCAGACCACGTAAGTCACGCTTGGGGCCGACGATCCGAAGTCGTGCGCGAGGTACGCTTTCCACGGCTCGCCGTGTGTGTTCGGGATGCCGGGCCAGGGATCGACAGCGTTCCTCTGTTCGTCCAACACTGACGCGAAGTACGCCCCACGCGCTACCGACCAATCACCCTCAAGCCAGGCGCGCAGCAACTCGGGGTCGTGCGGACAGGCGCTTTCCAGTTGCTCCCGGTATTGTTCTCGGTCGATAAACTGGTTTGCTGCGAACGTGGACGGCGCATAGACCCACCTGCGTTTGCTGCGCTCGTCGCGAAATGGCTTCCACGGCCCGGCCTGGAACACAAAGCGCTTCGCCAGCCACGCATGGCCAGGACCACCAGGGTTCGCAGCGATCACCACGCGAATGGGCACATCCTGTGGGCCGCGAAGGTTCGATCGCATCAAGTCCAATAGGTCCGGCGTCGCATACTGCCCGGCCTCGTCCACTAGCAGCAGCGTGAACGAACGGCCTTGGTACTTTGCGTAATCCCCGTGCGTCTCAAGCTGCCCGAGCTCGATGTAGCCGTCGTTCGGCAACCTCCAAATGTGCTCGGTTGCGTTGTATCGTGCCGCCGGCCCATAAATCGTGCCGAACAAGTCGCGCGTCAGCAGCTCGAAGTCGCGGAGGCCCCCGTAAGTTCGTCGGATGTAGAGCACGCGCGCTTTCGGACCGTACTGTTCGCAGTGACGAAGTGCCAGGAGAGCAAGACCGTATGACTTGCCTCCGCCACGCCCGCCGCCGACGAAGGCGTCGAGTTCTTCAGGAACCGCGAGCAATCTTTGCTGGAAGGCGTTCAGTTGTACTTGTTCCACCATCATCGACCACCATGAACTTGTCCAACGGCAGTGCCGCCGGGATGTTGAACGTCACTGCAACGCGGTTGGTTTGCACCTCTTGATCGCCTTCGACGTACCCGTGCCTACTCTTTAAGAGAAACATCGCGGCTATCAATGCATCCTTTCCAGTCCCTTCGGTGGCCGTGCGATAGAGCGCGTTGTGCAGGACGGCGCGCTCTTGTTCGCGCCCCTCATCGAATGCCTGTTTTAACTCGGGATGCTCATCGAGCCAACGTCTCAAACAATCGACATTGCTATGCAATGCCATTGCGACGCCGCGCTGGCTCGCGCCGTGAGCGGCGGCATGGCGTATGAGTTCGGCAGCGCCTGCGGGCGGGTCCTTCCGCGGTCGTCCTGCGTTTGACAGCCGCGCGTCTGACGGACCGAGCACGCGCCCCGGCGTTTTCGGTCGCGTCGTCATCATGGGGCCCCAACCGTCACAGCCACCTTCGCCAGAGCCTGTTCGGCGCGTTCCGCTGCCTGTTCGGTGCGTTGCGCCTCGGGGCTCAAGAGCTCGGTGCATTGCTGGCGAGCGAGGCTGGCAACCAGCAGTGCCGAGCTCAGGTCTTGGGTCAGCTCGCTGCGTTGCCGGACTTCTTCTGGCGCGCAGCGTTCTTCGTGGTGCAGGCGGTAACGCGAGGCCTGCGCCGGATCAATCAAGGTCAGTGCGTACGGCACGCAGCACAGGGCGGCAATGGTCTCGGCATCGCCTCCTTCGACGGCACGCCGCAGGTAGTCTTGCGCGGCCTCTGGCGCAAGGTTTCTGTACACTGCGCGAATCTCTGACGCATACGGAGTTTGCGTCAGTTGCGACTTTTGGAGGATCGCGCCCTCAAGCTCCATCACACCTGCGCGTGCGTGATCGTTCAGTTCTCGAACTGCGGCATCCACCTTGTTCACTAGTCGGCGTGTTGCATCGGCAGCGCCGGGACCTGTCGGCGCGACGGCGTGCAGGCCCGCGACTGCGTCTGCCGCAGCGACCAGCCCTCGCGAGATGCCGAGTAATGCGCTCATGTGGCGCGTCGGGTTCGGGCGGTCGCCCATGCGTTCCACAATCTTCGCCATTGCAAGAGATGTGCTGGTCATTTCAGAGTCCTTTCAAGACTGGAAGTAGTGGTTCGTGATCTGCGTCGCGCGGCGTGCGGAGATGCCGTGGGCGCGGAGGGTTGCTTCCAAGCGGCGCTTGGCGGCGATGCGGCGAGCGTGCGGGGAGAGCGTGCGCCACACCGTTAAGAAGCGATTCAAGAGTCTCATTCGTCAGGTCCTCACAATTCGGCCGGGCCGTGTCGGCCTTGTGGGGCGACGAGGCGGCGAGGGGCGCTTCGGGCGGCGGAGAATGCCGCCCACAAATGGATCGCGTGTGCTTGCGATGGTGAGTTCGCTATAGGGTTGACCGGTGGAGTCGGGTGCGGTCACGACGTGCCTCCGAGTTGGCGCAGCTCATAGCCGCGTGCGGCGTCGTCGCTGCGCGTTGAGCAATGGGCGCTGCGATGGCCGAGGCCTGTGGGACGCGGGCCGTCGCCGGCGCCGTGGGTGTGCTGGCGGCCGCAGTAGGGGCAGACCGAGACACGCCAGACCCAATACCCCTTCGCGCACTGCCGCGCCTGCACCAGGGCGACAGGCACGGCGCTGCTGTCGGGTTCGCCTTGCATGCCGTTCTCCTTCACAGGGCATCTCCACTCGGCAACAGGCGCGCTTGGCGGCCCCTACAGGCGCGTTTTGCGGGGCTGCTGGTGCCTGACCCTCTCCGCAGGCTGAAATCGCGTCCTAGGGCCGTCTGGTGGCAGCGGCGACCCCATCGGCGATTCGGGCCGTTGGCAGCGCCGCTCTTTGATGGACGGATTGACGGATAGCCGCCGGGCTTGCGACTTTCCACCGCGCCGCTGCTTGACATGAGGCGGACCGGATGGCTGCCAACTGCCCCTTTTTTAAGCGACTGGCAAATGCGGGCCCGTGGGCCGTGGACGACGCCGGGGGTCATCGCGGCGACCCCGGCGCGGCGACCTGTGCGGCGGCGGTATCCCCCATACCCCCCGGCGGCAAGTCGCCGCAGTCGCCGCAAGGCGATGCGGCCTCTGCGGCATGTGCGGTGCTCCGCGTGCTCCCCGCAGTCCCCGCAGTGGCCGCATCGCTCCGCCCGGCGTGGGTCACATGCCACCGCTCGCGCTCGTGGCGGTCGGTGCCCTTGTAGGTGACGCGCTCCAATCGTCCGGCGCGCTCGGCTTTGCGCAGGAGGTCGAACACCTCGGCGTCCTTCAGCCACTTCGGATAGCTCGGCTCCTGGCGCAGCACCTTCGCCGCGTGCGTTCTCGACGTGTGCGCGGTGCTTACGAATTCGCCCCGATCCGTGTACTCCGCGATCAACCGCAGCAACGCGCGCTCGGCATCGCACTCCGAGCGACCGTGCGGCATCGGATGGCCTAGGGGTTCATCCAGTGAGGGGACGCCGCCCACGGGCCATACCAACCGGAGCGGCAGTTGCCGCGTCCCCAGGTTGTGCTTCTGTTGCTCAAGGGTCAAGGTGCCCTCAGCGTCGGATCGAAGGAACAGGCGACTGCGAGCGCTGTTGTGCCACGCCGTGCTGCCGCTGTAGCTTTCATTCCCTGAACGCTCGCCCCGGCTGGTGCCTTTGTCTACGTGCGCCAGCAGCAACACTGCTGCATCGCATTCGCGGGCGATCTGGGCCAGCGCACGCATGAACGCTCGCACCTTCGCGCGGTCGATTTCGGATGCGGAGTACACGTCGCTCGCGTTGTCCACCACCAGTAGTGACAGGTTCTGTTGCTTGCAAAAGGCGCGCAGAGCCTCGTACGCAATCGTCGTCCTGCCGATCCGCTGGCCGGCGGCGTTCTGTTCCACAAACAGCGTCGGGTCGCGTTCGGTCGCGTCGAGAATGAATAACTTTCCGTCGAGGTCGTCCGCGTTCACGCCCATCGCGCCGCAAATGAACTGCAGCCGAAAAAGCAGCAGCGCCTTACCATCTTCCCCGCTGAAAAAACCGACGTTGCCTTGGCGTGTTGGTTTGCCGAACAGCGGCAAGCCCAAGACCACCGAAACTGCGAGCTGCAAGGACACGATGGTCTTGCCCGTGCCGCCGTGGCCTGACAGGTTCGTCACGTATCCGATAGGGATGAGTCCCTCCCATGCGTACAGCGGCGGCGGGAGCTCAATGTGTCTCAGGCCCGCGATGCGCACGACCTCGAATGGCAGCTTGCGCCTAGCATTTTCTTCGGGGGTGACGGTCTGCCACTCGGCCACTGCTGCGGCAATCGAGTTGCCGACGAGTCGGTGTGCTTCCGCGACCTCCTCGGCGTCGGGAATACGTCGCCGCTCCGCCTCCGTCCCCAACATCCGGTCGACTTCATCATCGACCTCATCGCGTGCTTTGAACTGCGCCGCTGTCATCGCGCCGATTTCCGCTTCGTCTGCGGCGTTGCATGCGGCTGGGCGCGAGCGTCACGCCATGCGAGCAGCGCATCCGCATCGAAGACCGTGCAGCGGGGCGACAACCGGATCGGCTTGGGAAAGTCGGGCTTCTCGCGTACCCAGCGCCAAAACGTCGGGAGTGAAATGCCGAGAAATGGAGCTGCCTGGGCGGCCCGCAGTGAGAGATTGGGCATTAAGAGTCCTTGATCGTCAAAGACTCGCGCGGGCCCAAGCAAAAAAAAGCCAAGAAAGCCAGCGCGAGCGATTAGCTCGAGTTAGTTCCTTCTTGGTATCGGGTATCAGAATATCATGAGAACTTCAGTGGCGTCAACGGGCAAACGCGTTGCGCACGTTGCGCACGTTGCGCACGTTGCGCACGTTGCGCACGTTGCGCAATGCAATGCGTCAAGCCGCGCGGATCGGAGTGACACGGGCTCCGGTGCCTGCCGGCTTCGCGAGGAAGTCCGCCCAGTCCTGCATCAGCTTGCGACGGCGCTCCAGGAGGTCGCTGCGTGCGTAGGCTTGCTCCACGGCGCTGCCGACCGCGTGTGCAAGTGCGACCTCCGCCATCTCGCGCGGGTAAGACGTATGGTCCTGAGTCCACACCCGAAACGACGACCGCATGCCGTGCACGGTTGCATCATCAACCTGCAACCGGCGCAGTACAGCGGTCATGGTCATGTCGCTCATTACGCCGCCGCGTGGTGCGGGGAACAGCAGCGAGTTGCCTTCGATGCGCGGTAGGGATTTCAGCAACTCCAGCGCGTCACGACTCAACGGAACCCGGTGTTCCTTATGAGCCTTCATCCGCGCCGCCGGGATCGCCCAGACACCGGACTGCATGTCGACTTCGCTCCAGACCGCGCCGCGTACCTCACCACTGCGCGCCGCTGTGAGGATCAGCAATTCCAGCGCGCGTGCCGCCGTGCCCTTAGCGGCGCGCAATGTGACCATGAGGTCGTGCATCTCGCGCGGATTGCGATAGCGCTGAGAAACGACCGTCTTGATCTTGCTTGGCGTGGGGAACAACTCGGCCAGGTGGCCGCGCCAGCGCGCGGGGTTTTCGCCTTCACGCCAGCCACTCACGCGAGCGAAGTCGAGCACCTTCTCAATCCGCTGCCGCACACGGGTTGCCGTTTCGGTCTTCTCGCGCCAGATCGGCCGCAGGACCGCCTCCACGTGTGCCTGTGTCACATCCGACACCAGCACCTTGCCCATGATCGGGGACGCGTACTGCGCGAGCGTGTTCTGCCATTGCTGTCGATGCTTCGCGTTGCGCCACTCGTCGCCCTTCGCGTCCATGAACGCCGTGACGGCTTGGTCGAATGTCTTCGCCTTCGCTTGCTCCGCGATCAGCGCCGAACGTGCCTGCTTGCGCGCGAGGATCGGGTCTACGCTCTTGTCGATCAGCGCGCGCGCTTCCCGTGCCTTTTCGCGGGCAGCGGCCAGCGTCACGCCCGGATAGCCGCCCAAGCCCATATCACGCCGGCGCGAGCCGACCGTCGCGCGTAGAACCCAGCTCCGCGAACCGCTTGCAGTGATGCGCAGCATCAGGCCGGGCACTCCGCCTATGGCATGAAAACCAGGATCACGCAGCCGCTGCACTTGCAGCGCACCCAGCTCCTTCGCAACTCGCATGGCAGACCTCCTGTATCCATCATGCCGTCCATCAATATCGGCAAGACGCAACGATAGCACGGGAGATGACGCGGGAGCACAATTTGGCCTTTCCCAGAGGGAAAACGGCCGACACTGAGTCTATGCGAGACGTTGCGATCCCCAAGAATGGGGGTCGTCCACTCCGCCAACACCCAAGCGGTTCGCCGCAGAAACGCCCACTCACAAGTGGGCGTTTCTTTTTCCGGAACGGAATACTCCCTTCCTGGGGCGGTCGATCACGCGGCCTCCAGTCCTGCGCGATCGAACAGCTGTCCGAGCCACGCACGCGCAGACGTGTTCGTCGCACCAACTCACGATCCAGGCGCTGCACGCTCTCCGCGTAGCAACCCTGAAGGCAAGTGCGTGCGGCCGTGTTCGCGGCGGTCCCATCCGCGTTTGACAATGCTCAAGGTCATCCGGGCCATGCTCCTCAAAATGTCCCGTCAGGCGGAGGGCTGGAGTCCGATTTGACGATTCGAAAACAACTGACCCGGCTGGTGATCGCCTCCGTGTTGCCCACTGCCCTGGCCGCCGTGCTGTTGATCACCTATTCGTACGAGCGCCACCGGGAGAGCATTGCCCAGGGCACGCTCAACACCACTCGCGCACTGGTCCAGGCGGTGGACCAGGATCTTGCCAGCGGCCGCTCGGCGCTCCAGGCGCTCGCCACCTCCCCTTATCTGGTCACCGGCGACCTGGCGGCGTTCGACCGCCAGGCCCGCGCGGCGCTGGTCGAACTTCCCGGAGATTCCCTGGTGCTCACCGATGGCTCGGGGCAGCAGCTGGTCAACACGTTGCGCCCGTTCGGCACGCAGCTTCCGCGCCATGGCAACCTGGCGCAGATTCGCCGCGTCTTCGAGACAGGGCGTCCGCTGGTTTCCGATCTCTTCGCCAGTGCAGTGCGGCAGCAGCTGGTCATCAGCATCGACGTTCCCGTGCGCCGGGACGGCCAGGTGGTCTATGACGTATCGATGGGGATGCTTCCCGTTCGTCTTGGCGAGATCCTCGGGCGCCAGGCGCTTCCGGCTGGATGGATTGCCGCCATCATCGACAGCCGGGGAACGATCGTCGCGCGCTCGCATGAGGCCAACCGATTCGTGGGGCAGCAAGCTGCGCCCGCCTTGCTGCAGCGCCTGCTGCGAGACAGGGAGGGCCAGCTCGAAACCGATACCCTGGAAGGAATTCCCGTGGTCACGGTGTTCAGCCGCTCTTCCGTCTCGAACTGGTCGGTCGCGATCGGGATTCCACGAACCCAGCTGGCGAGGCAGCTGTGGGTCTCGATTGCCTGGCTGATCGCCGGCACCATGAGCCTGCTGATGTTGGGCAGCTTGCTCGCCCAGCGGATCGGGTCGAGGATCAGCCACTCGATCCGAAGCCTGATCGAACCGGCGGCAGCACTGGGCCGTGGCCAGGTCGTTGAAATTCCGCCCCTGCAGCTCGTCGAGGCGCAAGAGCTCGGGCGCGCGATCGAGAACGCCGCCCGGATGTTGCGCGAGCGCGAAGAAATCCTTGCGATCGTCAGCCACGACCTGCGCAATCCCTTGTCTGCGATGCTGCTCACCGCCAAGACCGCCGATCGGCTGGCAGCGAAGCTTCCGGGCGGCGAACCTGTGCGCAAGATGCTCGCCACGCTGAGCGACATCGGCCGCCGCATGGCGGGCCTGGTCGATGACCTGCTCGCCGTTGCCGTGTCCGCGCGCGGCAAGGCGTCGATGCTGAGGATGACGCCCGTGAATGCGGCAGCCCTGCTGGAGCGGGCGGCCGGCACGGTCCGGCCGCTGTTCGAGCGTGCCGGCATCGACCTGGTGGTCGAAAGCGCTCCGTCGCTGCCCGAGGTCCGGGCCGACGAGGACCGGGTGCTGCGCGTCTTCATCAACTTGCTCGACAACGCGCTGAAATTCACGCAGCGCGCCGGGCGAGTCGTCCTGACTGCGCGGGAGCAACCCGAGTCGGTGGTATTCAGCGTTTCCAACACCGGCGCCGCGCTCCCCGCCGAGGCGCTGGTCCACATGTTCGAACCGTTTTGGCAAGCGGGCGAGGACCGGCGTGGCGCCGGCCTCGGCTTGTCGATCTGCCGCTCGATCGTCGAAACCCACGGCGGCCGCATCTGGGCAGAGGCGGAACCGGGAATGTGCGTGCGCATGTGTTTCGAACTCCCTCGTGCCCAACAGCGCGATGAGGCGAGTCCCGCAAATTGAGCCGTCCGACGCCACAAAGAAAAGAGAGCTTGCCTCCCGCGGCCTTCAGCTGCGTCGCAGCCACCTGCGGCCGTGCAGCGCGAACAGCGCGGGCAGCACGAGCGCCGTCCACCAGTGCACCGCGCCGGCCGCTGCGTGCGCCAGCTCGGGTCCGTAGAGCAGCAGGAAACCGGTGAGCGCGACGGCGAGCAGCAGGCTGGCGCTGGCGATGCCCAGCACCCAGGTCGACCCCCGGCGGTAGGACCAGACCAGCGCGACGTGCGGCCACACCCATCGGCCCGCGAGCAGGCACAGCACCCACACGCTGCCGCCATGCACGAGCAGTGAAGCGCGGCGCAGCGCCACCTGCCAGGCGGCGAGCTGGAAGGTGCCCTCGGCAGGCCAGAGGTACAGCACGACGCCCGTGATCCACAACAGCGTCACGCCGGCGGCGGTCCAGGTGACGGCGCGCGTGTTCCAGCCGCCGTGATGGCCGGCGAAGCGATTCACGTGCGCCACAAGCGTGCTCCATGTGCCCGCAGTGTGCGTCGCAGCTGCAGCGAGGGTTCGGCATCCTGCAGCGCCCACTTGGTCAGCGCGTCGGCCGTCGCGCAGTCGGGCGCGAGCACCGTGCTGCCGGTCCAGCGAGCGCCTCGGCGGCGCGTGGGCACGAAGCCGGTGTCGGTCGAAGCGACCGAGCTCGCGATCGCAGCGTCCCGCAGCCGCAGGAGCGGGCGGGTCCGGGCGCTGACGATGGGGTGCTGCAGCTCGATCGGCCAGCAGCGGGGCCCGAACGCGCGCAGGTCGCCTCCGGCATTCACCAGCCCGCTCGCCACGCCGGATGCGCACAGTTCCGCCACCGCCTGGTCCACCGCGTAGCCTTTGGCGATGCCGCCGAGATCGATGGCCATCGGCCCTTCCGGCAGGACGGTGCATGCATCCAGGAAGCGCAAGCCGGCGAGACGCGCCCCGCGCGCCGTGCAGTGGGCGAGCGCAGGCCGCAAGCGGCTGCGCGCGAGCGTCTCCCCGGCGGACTGCGCATCGAAGGCGTGGTTGCTTGCGCGCGACCAGTGCTGCGCCAGCCGCAACACGGCGACCGTGTGCACGCTCACGGCCAGCGGCTCGCGCGGACGCGCCTGGGCGAGGCGCGCAAGGTCGGACCCGGGCTCGTGCGCGCTCATCGCGCGGTGGATCGCCGTGATCACCGCGAAGGCCTGATACGCAGCTCGCTCGGCGTCGTGCTCGCCGATCTCCTCTGCCTGCAGCTGGATCGACACCAGCGTGCCCAGCAGCGGTCGCGCGCGCCGCAGCAGCAGGCCGTTGGCAGCCATGATCAGGAGGTCCTGTGCAGCTGTTGCTGCACCAGCGCGCTCAAGCGCTGCACGCCTTCGGTGACGTGCTGGCACGAGAGGGTCGCACCGGAGATGTTGCGGATCTCCTCGTTGAATTGGACCTGCGCCGGCCCTTTGCGTCCGCTGAACTGCCGGCGCCAGGCGGGGTTGCGGATCTCGGCGCCGTGCGACTCGCGGTACGCGAGCACCTCGACCTGGGTGAGCGTGCCGTCGGCGGTGAAGCCTGCAGCGTAGTCGATCCATTCGTAGCGGCCGATCACGTGGTCGGCCAGCACGAAGCCCACGCGCGCGCCTTGCGCATCCAGGCCGACCCAGCCCGCGGGTGCGTAGCCCGCCGGCACGCGGGTTTGCGTCGCCTGCGCGATGGCGGCGACCGTCTGTGCGTCGAGCGCGATCGGCCAGGGCTGGAAGCTCGCGGCTTGCGGCAGCAGCAGCTTGCGCCCTTGCTCGATGTCCAGGTACACGGTCGCGAATACCGAGGTGTTCCACAGTCCCGCCGCGAGGCCGATGGCCACGCCGCGGCCCAGGGTTTGCCGGCGGTTGTGCATGTTCAGAAGTCGAAGCCCAGGCCCAGGTTCACCCGGTCCAGGTTGCTGTCGTTGAGGAAGCGCTGGTAGTCGGCCTTCAACACCACTTGCGGATGCAGGTAGTAGCTGGCCCCGACCGTGACCGTGCGCGTGTCGGGCTGCGTCGCCGGTGCGAGTCCTTCGGGCAGGCCGGAGTAGGAGCGGGCGGTGTTCAGGCGCTCGTAGCGTGCGAACGGCCACAGCGATTGCTCGCCCTGCTGCCACAGGCGGTACGCCGCCTGCGTGTACCAGCCGCCGAAGCGGTCGGGCACCGGGGTCGGCTGCCCCGCGAAGCTCGTGTTCAGGTCGGCGACGCCGCGGAACTGGCCCTGCGCGATGAGTGCGGACAGGTCCCAGCGTCCGGGCTGCCACCGCGCGTGCGCTTCGGCGAGCGTCACCGATGCGTCGCTGGCCGCGGAACCGGGCTGGTGTTGTCCGACCCCGCCGTGAAAGACGCTGCCGCCGACGTTCAGGCCCGGAATGCCGTTGTAGTTGAGTGCGCCGTAGCCGCCCAGGCTGCTCGCGTGCGCCAGCTGCCCTTCCTGGTGGATCGAGCCCAGCGGCGATTCGTGCCCCTCGCTGCTGGTGGGGTCCCACTTCGCCAGGTCGAAGCTGGTGGTGAGCCCTGCGTTCCAGCGCAGCCCCGCGGCGGTCGTGCCCTGGACGCCGACGCCCAGCTCACGCCAGGTGGTCGGGACGATAGCGGTCTCCACCTGGTTGCGGAACACGCCGAAGTAGCGCGTGGGCTCGTGCGATTCGTTCAGCAGTCCGACCGGCAGCAGGAACAGGCCCGCTTTCGCACTGAGCGACGGGCTGAAGTCGTGTTCGGCATAGAGCTGCTCGAAGGCGACTTCGCCTTGGTCGGACGCGGAAGCGACCGCGTTCTCGACCTCCAGTTCGGCCGCCATGCGGGTGGTCTCGTTGAAGCGGTAGCCGAAACCCAGCACGCCGCGGCCGGCGGTCGCGGTCGTCGCTGCGATCTCGTTGCGCGGGCGCATGTAGCTCAGTTCCGCGTAGCCGAAGAAATTGAGCCCGGTCCCTGCGGATGCAGGTGCGGGCGTGGCGGCGCTCGCCGCGCTCGCGGTCAGGGGCGCGGATGCACCGGGGGCAGCCGCAGGCGTTTGCCAGGCGGACGGCCCCGAAGGCACCGGCGCCGCGGCTTGCTGCGCCTTCATGGCGTCGAGTTCCTTGCGCACCTGCAGCAGTTGCTCCCGCAACTCGCGCACCTGCTGCTGGAGTTCGGGATCGGATTGGGCGTGCGCCATGCCGTTGCAGGCGAAGGCGGCCAAGGCCACGGCGGATCCGGCGAGGAGGGTGGAGGTGGGTTTCTTCATCGGGTGTGCGGGCCGTGGGCGGCCTCAGGGCGTGTAGCCGTCGGTGAACGTGCGCAGGAAGCTCGCGAGGTCCTGCACCTCGGCTTCGGTGAGCGCCGGCGCCTGGCCAGCGCGCCGTTTGTAGGGAGCTTCGGTGGTGTTGACGTTGCCGCGCAGACTGGCGGGCAGGTCGTCGTAAGGCGTCACGTTGCCCAACGCGTCCGCCGGGTACCAGAGCTGGGGGGCGGTGTCACGCTGCACGTAGAAGCGGATCACCTGTTCGAGCGAGTCGAACGCGCCGTTGTGGAAGAAGTGCTTGCGCAGTGCGACGTTGCGCAGGCTCGGCACCTTGAACGCGCCGCAGAGATCCGTTCGCGACTGGAGATCCGTGCGCGTGCCTCCGCACAGGCCGAGGTCGTGGAAGCCGGGATCGGCGTTCGCCGCGATCTCGGCGTTGCGCGGGACGCCGAGGTTGTCGTAGCTGAAGTCCGTGAACAGCGCGCCGGGCGCGTTGCCGGGCTTCGTGCTGCTGTGGCACGCGGCGCAGTTGCCCTTGTCGCTCCGGTTGAACAGCGCGAAGCCATTCAACTCCTGCGGGCTGAGCTTGGCATTGCCCGCGACGAAGGCGTCGTACTTGCTGCTGAAGGCAGCGAACTCCGGGTCTTCGAGCTGGTAGCGCTCCAGCGCGTAGCCGACGCGATCGAGGGCGTCTTCGGGGATTGAGAAGATCGCGTCACCGAACAGCTTGCGGAAGTCGTCCGCGTACGCAGCCGCAGCGAGCTTCGTGGCGACGGCGGCCGCGTCGGGGTTCGCCATCTCGCGCGGATTGAGCAGGGGACCGAGCGCCTGTTCGTGCAGGCTGTTCGCGCGTCCATCCCAGAAGAAGCCGCCGGTGGGCGTGCCGTCGGGCGCGAAATGGAAGCTTGTGTTGAAGCGCAGGTAACGCAGCGACGGTGCGTTGCGGATGCCCTGCTGGTCGAGGTTCGCGCCGCCGTATGCCACCGGCGCAGCGAATGGGGAGGCGTGACCCGTCGCCGGGTCGTGGCAAGTGATGCAGGCCAGCTTCCCCGATGCGGAGAGCGAGGCGTCGCGGAAGATGCGCTGGCCCAGTCGGGCAGCGGCACTCAGGCCCGAGTCATCCGCGGCGGCGCTGCCTGCCGACGTGGAAGACGCGGCAGTGCCTCCGCCGCCGCACGCGCCCAGCACGCAAGAGACCGCGAGTGCGCCGAGCACGACGCGCAAGAACGGCGCAAGCAGGGACGCGGCAGCGGACGGGCTGGCAAGGGCCATGGTGGGGCGGTGGCTCCGCATGGCGGAGAGGCATGCAAATGAGAACGATTTGCATTCTATCCGAATCCAGGCTGAGCTCCGCAAGCGCTGCCGCGTCGCACGGCCCACTCCGCGCGGCCCACTCCGCGCCGCGACCCGCACCGCCATCCCACCACACCATCCCACCGCACCATCCACCACCACACATCCCACCACATCATCCGCAACGCGATGCCGCGACCGCATGCCGCAAGCGCGAACGACTCCACCGCGATGCAGTCGCGTTCCGGAGCGATGTTCAGTCCGCGGGCGCGCCAGCCGGCACGGCGCTCGACAACTTCTCGATCGTGCGGCCCGGCATGAAGTAGAGGAGAGGCACGGCGACGTAGATCGCCACCGACAACCACACGGAGACCCAGGCCAGCGGGACCGAGGCGACGTAGAGCGCCATCGTCACCGCGTTGGTGCGGTTCGAACGCCGGTGCACCTCGGCCAGCGCGGGGTCGGTTGCAGGGTCGCTCGCGATCGCGCGGCGCAGCAGGTCGAAGGCCGCGCCGCTGCAGAACAGCACCAGCCCATACAGCGCGACCGGCAAGGGCGCCAGATGGCTTTCGCCGATCCACGCGGTGATGAAGGGCACCAGCGAGAGCCAGAACAGCAGGTGATTGTTCAACCAGAGGATGCGGCCGCTCACGTGGTCCACCGTGTGCAGCAGGTGATGGTGATTCACCCAAACGATCGCGACAACGACGAACGACAGCACGTAGCTCAGGAAAACGGGCGCCAGCTGGAACAGTGCCTCGGGCGTGGTGGCGTGCGGCGGTTTCAGCTCCAGCACCATGATCGTGATGATGATCGCCACGACGCCGTCGCTGAAGGCTTCCAGCCGGTTCTTGCCCAAGGTGTGCATGGTGGTCGCTCCTGCTCTCATGCTGCCACTGCGCGCCGCCGCGGCCAAGCGCACGATCCCGGCGGCGCGCGCCGCTGGAGTCTTGCACTACCATCCCCGCCCATGGACCTCTCCCGCTTTCCCCGCCGGCGCTATACCGACTTCGTCACGCCGATCGAATTCCTCCCGAACTTCAGCAAGGCGCTGGCCGCGACGTGCCCCGGGGGCCGCGGCCCGCGCATCTGGATCAAGCGCGACGACATGCTGGGACTCTTCCCCGGCGGCAACAAGACCCGCAAGCTGGAGTTCCTGGTCGCCGACGCGCTGGCCCAGGGCGCCGACACGCTCGTCACCTGCGGCGCGCCCCAGTCCAACCACTGCCGGATCACGCTCGCGGCCGCGGTCAAGGAAGGGCTCAAGTGCCGGTTCGTGATCGAGGAGCGCGTGCCCGGCAGCTACGACCCGCAAGCCAGCGGCAACAACTTCATGTTCCGGCTGCTGGGCGTGGAGGCGATCACCGTCGTGCCCGGCGGCAGCAACATGGGCGCCGAGATGCAGAAGGTGGCGGACGCGCTGGCGCGCGAGGGCCGCAAGGCCTACATCATCCCCGGCGGCGGCTCCAACGCCATCGGTGGCCTGGGCTACGTGGCGTGCGCGCAGGAACTGCAGCAGCAACTCTTCGACCAGGGCTTGCGCATCGATCGCCTCGTGGTGGGCTCCGGCAGCTCCGGCACGCATGGCGGCCTGGTCGCCGGCTTCCTGGGCAACAACATCCGCATTCCCATCACCGGCATCGGCGTGAGCCGCGACCCCGCCGACCAGGCGCCGCTGGTGCTGAAGGAAGCGCAGGCCGTGCTCGACCTGCTGGGCGTGGACGTGCGCGTGAAGCCCGACGACGTGCAATGCGTGGGCGGCTTCTGGCAGCCGAAATATTCGGTGCCGAACGCCCGCATGGTGGAAGCCGTGCAGATGCTCGCCCGCACCGAAGGCATTCCGCTGGACCCCGTCTACACCGGCAAGATCATGGCCGGCCTGATCGGCATGGCGCGGCAGGGCGCATTCCAGCCGGACGAGAACGTGCTGTTCCTGCACACGGGTGGCCTGCCGTCGCTGCATGCGTACGAACAGGTCGTGCTGGGCGAGGTGAAGGACCTGCCGGCCTGAGGCCATGAGCGGCCACGCCGGCACCGGTGCAGGTCACCGATGCAGCCGCAGCAGAAACGGCGCTCACGCCGATGCGGCGGCGATCTCGTACGAGCGCAGGCGCGCCGCGTGGTCGAACACCTGCGCGGTGATCATCAACTCGTCCGCCTTCGTGCGTTGCGCGAACGCCTGCAGTTCGCGCCGCACGGTGTCCGGCCCGCCGATGGCGGTACAGGACAGCACGCTTTCAAGCATGTCGCGCGCCTGCGCGGGCAGGCTCTCGTAATAGCCCGCGCGCGGCGGCGGCAGCTTGCCGGGTCGGCCGGTGCGCAGGTTGACGAAGGCCTGCTGCAGCGAGGTCGCGAGCAGCGCCGCCTGTTCGTCGCTGTCCGCGGCGATCACGTTGTAGCCCAGCATGACGTAGGGCCGGTCCAGCTGCGCCGAGGGCTTGAACCCGGCGCGGTACACCTCGATGGCCTGCATCATCAGTCCCGGTGCGAAGTGCGACGCGAACGCATAGGGCAGCCCCAGCATCGCGGCGAGCTGCGCGCCGAACAGGCTGGAGCCCAGGATCCAGACCGGCACCTTGGCGCCCTGGCCGGGGACGGCGCGCACGCTCTGGCGCGGCTCGTCCGAGAGCAGGTCCATCAGCTCCACGACGTCGCGGGGGAACTGGTCGGGGTCGCTCTCGAGGTTGCGGCGCAGTGCGCGAGAGGTCGCCTGGTCGGAGCCGGGCGCGCGGCCGAGGCCAAGATCGATGCGCCCGGGGTAGAGCGCCTCCAGCGTGCCGAACTGTTCCGCGATCACCAGGGGCGAGTGGTTGGGCAGCATGATGCCGCCGGCGCCCACGCGGATGCGCTGCGTGCCGCCGGCGATGTGCCCGATCAGGATGGCCGTGGCCGCGCTCGCGATGCCGGGCATGCCGTGGTGTTCGGCCAGCCAGTAGCGTCGGTAGCCGAGGCCCTCGGCATGCTGCGCGAGCGAGAGGCTGTTGCGGAAGGACTGCGCGGCATCGCCGCCTTCGACGATGGGCGAGAGGTCGAGGACCGAGAGGGGAACCATGGGGCAATGTAGCAAGCGCGCGCATCCCGCGTGACCGCCGCGGGAATTCCGGGATCGGCGGACGAGCTCGCCGCGCGCCTCGAGCAGCCGGCCTCGAACTTGCTGTCGCCGCTGACTCGCGCGGCTTCTGCCGCCTGAGTGCGGGCGGTCCGGGGCGGCTACCATGCCGCCATGGGCCTCTCCCGCTATCGCTGCCGGCGCTGCACGGATTTCGTGACGGGACCTGCCGTCCTGACGCCATGAGCGGCCACATCGGCATCGTCGGGTGTTCCGCCGAGGGCTCGGCCCTTTGCTATCGCGCCATCTGCACCGAAGGTGCGCAGGTGCTGGGCGGCGCGCATCGTCATCCTGAGGTGAGCCTGCACACGCCTTCGCTGCATCTCTACGTCGAGCGGCTCGACGCCGGCGACGTGCAAGGCGTGGCCGACCTGATGCTCGCGTCGGCGGACCGGCTGGCGCGCAGCGGCGCCGATTTCCTGATCTGTCCGGACAACACGATCCACCAGGCGTTCCCGCTGGTGCAGCCGCGCTCCCCCTTGCCCTGGCTGCACATCGCCGACGTGGTCGCCGAGGAGGCGCAGCGCCGCGGCTTCCGCAAGATCGGCATCACCGGCACGCACTGGCTGGTGCAAAGCGAGGTCTACCCCGAACGCCTGCGCGCGCACGGCCTGGACTTCGCGCGGCCGAGCGAAGGCGAGCGCCTGCAGATGGGCCGCATCATCATGGACGAACTGGTGTGCGGCGTGCAGTCACCGCGCCAGGTCGAAGTCCTCGCGGCCGTGATCGAAGGATTGAAGGCGCAAGGCTGCGACGCGGTGGTGCTGGGCTGCACCGAACTGCCGTTGATCCTCAACGACGGCAATTCGCCGCTGCCCACGCTGGACTCCACGCGCCTGCTGGCGCGCGCGGCCTTGCGCCGCGCGGCCGCTATTCGGCCGTGATGTTGGCGGCCTTCATCAGCGCGCCGTACTTCGCGAGCTGAGCGCGCGTCGCGGCGCCGAGCTCCTCCGGCGTGCTGCCACGCGGTGTGAGGCCCACGGCGGCGAGCTTCTCGCGCACCTCGGGATCGGCCAGCGCGTGCTGCACTTCGGCGGCCAGGCGGTGCGTGATCTCCGTCGGCGTGCCCGCCGGCGCCATCATCGCGAACCAGGAATTGAATTCGAAGCCGGGCAGGCCGGACTCCGACACGGTCGGCACGTCGGGGAACTGCGGCATGCGCTTGGGCGTGGTCACGCCGATCAGCCGCAGCTTGCCCGCCTTCACCAGCGAACTGACGGTGGCGATGCCCTGGAAGGCCGCATCGACTTCCTTGCCGGCCACGCCCATCGCCGCCTGGGTCGCGCCCTTGTAGGGCACGTGCCTCATCTGCACCCCCGCCTGCGAAGCGAACAAGGCCATCGCGATGTGCTGCGGGCTGCCATTGCCGCCGGAGCCGTAGTTCAGTTCGCCCGGCTTGCGCTTGGCCAGCGCGATGAGATCGGCAGCCGACTTCGCGGGCGCATCGGCCGGCACGACCAGCCCCCATTCCACCGTCGCGACCAGCGACACTGGAGTGAAATCCCTGAGGATGTCCCAAGGCATCCTGGCGGTGAGGTTGGGCACCATCGTCATGATGCTGTCGTTGAAGCCCCCGATGGTGTAGCCGTCGGGCGCTGCCTTGGCCACGGTGCCCGCGCCGATCAGCCCGGCGGCGCCGGGCTGGTTCTCGACGACGATCGCCTGGCCGAGGTCGCGGCTCATCTTCTCGGCAACGATGCGGGCGGCAGCGTCCACCGCGCTGCCCGCGGCGAGCGGAACCACCATGCGGATGGTGCGCGTGGGCCAGTTGGCTTGCGCCTGCGCGAGGCTGCACAAGGCGGTCGCGGCAAAGGCCAGCGCGAGGCGGCGGGTGAGGGTCATGCTTGTCTCCTGTCCTGGTCTAGTGGTCCTGCAGGGGCGGGATGCCCATCTCGCTTGCGAACTGGTCCAGTTGCTGGCGCAGCGCCGGCGGCAAGGCCAGGCCGTCGCGCTCGTTGACGAGACGCTTGGCGTGGCTTTGTTCGCCCGGCATCCAGATCCGGTCCACGCCCGGCATGCGCTCGCTCGCGCGCAGCTCGCGCACCAGCTTGTCCACCCGCGCCTTGAATTCGTCGACCTCGCCGAAGGCGTCCGGGTCGATGGCGACGATCGCCTGGCCGGTGTTCGTCACGCTGGTGTCGTCCTTGTTGAAGTCGATCACCTCGCTGCCCATCGCCGCGCCATTGAGCGTGCCGGCCAGCAAGCCCACGATCATCGCGAGGCCGTAGCCCTTGTACCCGCCGATGGGCATCAGGAAGCCTTGCTCCGCGCGCTTGGGGTCGGTGAGCGGCTGGCCCTGGCGGTCGATCATCCAGCCGACCGGCATGGACTCGCCGCGCTGCGCCTTCGCCTTGACCTTGCCATAGGCAGCGACCGTGGTCGCCATGTCCAGCACCACGGGCGGCTCTTCGCCCGCCGGAACCGCCACGGCGATGGGATTCGTCGACAGCAGCATGTCCAGGCCGCCCCAGGGCGGCAGGTGGTTGGCATTGCCCACCGCGAAGTACATGCCGACCATGTCGTGCGCGAGGCACATGCGGGGATAGAGCGATGCCGGGCCCGCGTGATTGGACAGGCGCGCGCCCACCCACGCAATGCCGCACTGCCTGGCCTTGGCGATCGCGATCTCCGCGGCCTTCTTCATCACCAGGTGGCCCATGCCGTTGTCGCCATCCAGGAGCGCCATCGCGGCCTTCTCCTTCACGACGCGGATGTCGGGACGCACGTTCACGCCGCCGGCGCGGATGCGCCGCGCATAAGGCACGAGCCGGATCACCCCATGGCCGTCGGAGCCTTGCATCTCCGCTTCGGTCATGAGGTCGGCGACGGTGGCCGCGTCGCCGGTCGGCAGGCCCAGGCGTTCGAACGCGGTCGTGAGGAAGCGCCGCACTTGCGCGGTGGGAATGCGTCGATCAGGCATGCAGGATTCCTTGTCGCAGCGCGAGCACCGCGCAATCGGGGCTGCTGAGGACCGGGCAGGCCAGGGTGGCCTGCACTGCGCCCGCTGCGGCAGCCATGGAGAACTGCGCCAGCATCACCGCGTGACAGTCGCCGAGTTCGCGAGCGGCCGCCGCGACCTTGCGATGATGGTCCGCGGCGCGGCCTTGCGCGAGATCGTCCATCGCTTCGGGGACGAACACGCTGCGCAATGCAATGGCCCGCCCGCGCCCGCTGGCGAGCGCCTCGAGTTCCTCGGCCATGGACGCGATCGAGGCGCGGAAGGTGGCCAGCAGCCCGAGCTTCAGCACGCCACCGCCGCTGTCCTGCGCCAGCGCCTGCTCGAACATCGCTTCGTTCGGCTTCAGCGTCGGCACGCCGGTCGCGCGCGCTGCAGCCTCGATGGCCGGGCCGAATGCCGAACAGGTGAAGAGGATGCCGTCGCAACCCGTGCGCTGTGCGTACTGCGCCAGGTCGACGAAGCGCTGCACCATGGCTGGCGTGAGCGCGCCCGCTTCGGCGCGGTCCACCGACAGGCTGTCGTCCAGCAGGTTCATGCGGCGCGCCTGCGGCCAGTGGCGCTCGAACGCGGCGCGGATCGGTTCGACGGCCAATGCCGTCGCGTGGATGAGGGCGATGCGCGGGCTGCTCATCGGCGCGATCGTACCGGACGCGGGACCGCCCACGCACGCCGCGGCACGCGCCATGGAACAGGCGGGTGCATTCCCGCCTCGTGCATTCCCTCACGCCCGGGGGCATGGACTGCGAACGTGTTGCGCGTTGTCCTACACCCTTTCCGTGCAGTCCTTCCTAAAGTGCCTGCATGAGTGACAGGAACGGTCCCCACGCACGGGCGAGCGCTTCGGCCGATGACCGACCGGGTGGCAGCCCGGGTGCCAAGACTGCGCGCTACAGCCGCGCCGAATACGCCAAGGTCCTTGCCTTGCAGGAAGAAGTCGCGCGCGCAGATGCCGACTACCAGCGGCTGCGCAACGCATACGTCGATATCGCGCAGAACGAGCCCACGCACGAGGTTGCCCTCGCCATGATCGGCGCCGACATGGATCGTGCGCATGCCCGGCTGCAGGCGCTGATCGGGCTGCCACGGCTTCCCTTCACGCACGAGCCCAGCACCGTGATGCGCCGCGAGGCCCACAGGGTCCCCGACGAGCACCACTGACGCGTGTCGCGCACTGCGACTACACGCGATGATCTCCCCTTCCGAGACCCCAGGCCGCTGCGCAGCGGCAGCATGGGTGCCCTGGAGGCCGAGATGAGCCAGCGCACCCCTGTCGACCCTACGCTCTGCGCGGCTGAGCCTGCGCCCGACCGCCTCGACGATGGCTTCTCTCCTCCCGCGGAGGCGGAGCGCGAGGCCTCGGCGGAAGCCGCGGACAAGGCGCCGCTGCAACCCGCGCTGGGCAACAAGAGCCCGTTCTGACCATGCACACCCATCCGCCCACCCATCCGGTCGAGCCCGATCCGTACCCCACCGAGACGGACGCTCCGCCCTCCAACCCGACGCAACTGCCCGTGGAGCCCGAGTTCGGCCAGGCCTTGCCGCCGGCGGAGCCGGAGGACCCGGGCGTGAACAAGCCCGCGATCTGAATTCAAGGAGTCCGCCATGCCCAACGTCCGCACCCCGCGCGGGATCACACCGCCTGCACCCGGCCTCGAGCACGAGGAGCCGGCTTTCGTTCCGGAGGAAGACATCCCTGTCGAGGAAGCGGCCGCCACGCGCGACGAGCGTCCCGCCCGCAGTCCCGACGCGGAATGAGCGCCACCGCGCCTGCGCCGTCGACCCCGCCGGCCGACGCGCCCAAGCCCGCCAACCCGGAGCCGACGGCCCCGCCCATCGATCCGGAGAAGGGCCGCGTCAAGACCGATCCGGAGCAGGGGCATTCGGAGCATCCCAAGCAGTAGGCCGCGCTGCGCGCGAGCGGCTCAGTTGCTCGCGGCGAGCAGGCCTTGCGCGTCGTCGTCCAGCGGCGCCATCGGCGTCGCCTTCGCGAGCGCCATCCAGACACCGAAGGGCAGTCCCGCACGCGCCGGGCGCAAGGCCGCGCGCGCGACGCTGAGCTTGCCCTCGCCGTGCGCCAGCAGCACGCCGCACTCTGCCGGAATCTCCTCCGGCTCGCCGATAGTCCGACCATGCGCGTCGGTGCCGAGCACGTACCAGCACTCGCCGAGATCGCGATAGGCGGCCCGCTTCGCCTGCTGCCGCAGGTCCGCCAGCAGGTCGGAGCGGCGCACCTTGATCTCGTGCACGATCGGCTCGACGTAGCTCTCCACCGAGGTGTGCCGGATCGAGAACACGTCCGGCCGTGCCACGCACCAGCGCAAGGGCTTGGCTGCGTCGCCGGTTTCCACCTGCGCGCGCAAGCTCAGCCCGGTCCACGCGAGCCGACCCGCGCGTGCCATCTCGCGCGCCACGCGCTGCACCAGCGCTTCGTGCGCCGACAGCGCCGCGCGATTGCGGGCGAGCACGGCAGCCATCCAGCCCACCCCTGCATCGGTGACGCGCAGCGTCTCGTGGCCGGCGGAGGACCGCACGCGCTCGAGCAGGCCGGCGGCGAGCAGGTCGATCTCGATGCTGTCCTGGCTGGGCCAGCCGGCGGAGCGATACAGCTCGCGCAAGCGGCGCGCGTGCGCCCGCGTCAGTTCGGGAGCGGCCGTGGAGGACAGGACGGACATGGCGAAGGCCGCAGTTTACGGCCCGACGGTAGGCACGCTCCCACGCCTGCACGCGGAACAGGCTTATCGCGCAGGGCAGGGTCCTGTCCACAATGAGCCGCATGGTTGAGAAATCCTTGCAGTCCTCGCCCGCGGCCGCGATGTGGCCCGCCTATATCGGCGGGCCTGTCCCCCCGGTGCTTTACGGCATCACCGCCGTGCGCCTGGAAGGAAGCCAGGTGGCCGAGGTGATGATGGGAATGATCGACCCCAGCCTGGAGCACTGGGACCTGCGTCCCTCGCCCACGCGGCTGGTCGAGGTGGTGGACCGCCTGGTCGAGGGCGACACCATCGTCACGCTGTTCCCGACCGAGCGCGGCACGCTGCGCATGGGGCCCGAGGTGAAAGTGGACGTGCTGCCCGAAGGCGTCGAGACGCTCGCGGCCGCCGCCGACGACCCCGGCCAGCGCCTCACCGACCTGCCGCGCTTCTAACCGCGCCTCAGCTCTCCCGCAGCGACTTACTGAGCGCGGCCTTTTGCTGCTGGCGTTCGGCCGAGCGCGACTTGCGATGCTCGCCCGCCTTGCGCTGCGCCGCCGGCACCACCAGCGGGTTGCGGGGCTTGAGCGCCGTGAGGCGCAGCTTCATCCGGCGCGCGGAATTCATGCGGCAGGGCGCAGGCGCGGCATCTTGAGCAGGCCCGTGGACAGCGCCGTTCCGAGCACCACCACAGCGCCGCACGCCAGCATCCAGGGCGTGACCCGCTCGCCGAGGAACAGGGCGCCGTACAGGATTGCGAACACCGGGATCGCGAAGGTCACGGCCAAGGCACGCGACGGGCCGGCCTGTTCGATCAGCCGGAAATACAGGATGTACGCCACGCCCGTGCACAGCACGCCGAGCACCAGCAGGGCCAGCCATGCCTGCGCGCCGGGCATGTGCACCGGCCGCAGCCAAAGCGCCGGGATGACCAGGGCCAGCGCGGCACCGATCTGGCTGCCGGTGGCCGTCATCAAAGGCGGCAGGCCGGTGAGGAAGCGCTTGGTCGCACTGGCGGCGAACGCGTAGCAGACCGTAGCGGCCAGGCAGGCCAGCACGGCCCACGCCGGTGCGATGCCGGAGACCGCATCGGGCTTGAAGCTGGCCTTGTCCCACGCCAGCGCCGCGACGCCGGCGAATCCCACCACGAGCCCCAGCACGCGCGAGCCCGCGGGCCGGTCGTTCAACCAGGACCACGCCACCAGCGCGCCGAACAGCGGCACCGTCGCATTGAGGATGGCCGAGAGCCCGGTGGTGATCGACAGCAGCGCGAACGCGAACAGCAGGAAGGGCAGCCCCGAGTTCAGCAGCCCGACGAGGCACACCTTCCACCAGTGCTGGCGGAAGGCGGCGGCGTGGCCCTTGAACAGCATCAGCGGCAGCAGGAACAGGCTGGCGATGGTCACACGCACCGCCGCCGTGCAGACGACGCCGAAGTCGCCCACGGCCAGGCGCATGAACAGGAAGGACGCGCCCCAGATGGCGGCGAGCGCGACGAAGTCGATGATGGAGGCGAGAGGCATGGCGAACCGAGTTTCAGGGCAATTCCGCCCGGCCGCCGCCGGGCGCTGATGAATTTTCAGGCGCGCATCGATGCGCTGCTCACATCAATGCGCCTTCGAGCTGCAGCAGCGCCGTCTTGCGCTCCAGCCCGCCCGCATAGCCGGTGAGGCTGCCGCCCGTGCCCAGCACGCGGTGGCAGGGCACCACGATGCTCACGGGATTGCGTCCGACCGCCGCGCCTATGGCCCGGGCTGCCTGCGGCTTGCCGACCTCGCGCGCGAGGGCCGCATAGCTGGTCGTGCCGCCGCGCGGGATGCCGAGCAATGCACTCCACACGCTTTGCTGGAAGGGCGTGCCGCCCTGGAGGTCCAGGGGCAGGTCGAAGGACGTGCGCTCGCCCGCGAAGTACGCGCGCAACTGCGCCACGGTCTCCACCAGCACCGGATGCCCGGGATCCTCGCGCCAGGTCGTCGCGTCGGGCCCGTGGCGCTGTCCTTCGAACCACACCCCGCACAGGCCGCGGTCGCTGGCGGCCAGCAGCATAGGGCCCAGCGGGCTCTCATAGCGCGTGCACACGCGCGCAATCGGGTACCGCGCGCGCACGCGCGCAATCGTCTGGTCCATCTCAAGCTCCTTGCGAAAGCGCGCTCCATGCGCGCACCACGGCGTAACTGCGCCAGGGTTTCCAGGCCTTCGAAGCCGCCTCGGCCTCGCGCGCCGGCTGCCGCATCTGCTGCACGCCCAGCGCCTTGTGCAATGCGACGTCGCCGGCCGGGAAGGCGTCGGGCCAGCGCAGGGCCCGCATCGCGATGTATTGCGCCGTCCAGTCCCCGATGCCGGGCAATTCCTTCAGCGCCTCCGTCGTCGCGGTCACGTCCGAACCCGGGTGCAGGTGCAGCCGGCCTTCGGCGGTCGCGCGGGCGATGGCGACGATCGCCGCCTGCCTTTGCCGCACGATGCCCAGCTGGCCCAGCGCATCGCCTTCGGCAGCCGCCAGCACCTCGGGCGCGGGAAACAGCTGGGTGAGTCCCGGCACCGGCGTCGCGAGCGGCACGCCGAAGCGCTGCACGAGCCGCTGCGCCAGGGTGCGCGCCGCCGCAACCGTGATCTGCTGTCCCAGCACGGCGCGCACCGCGAGCTCATAGCCGCTGAGCGCACCCGGTACGCGCAGCCCGTCGCCGAGCGGAAAGCTGCCATGCAGCCGCGCATTGATCGCATGCGGGTCCGCGTCGAGGTCGAAGGCGGCGCGCACGCGCCGGATCACGAGCGGCAACACGCCCAGCAGCGACTCGCTGACCTTCAGGCGCAGCTGGCACTCCGCCTCGTCGAACTCCACCGTGAGCCAGCCGTCCGCGCGTTGATCGCCAGACCCGACGGACAAGGTGCGCGCGAGCTGCCGCTCGCCGACGGTCTCGACGCCGGCAATGGCCCGCGTGCGGAAGAAGCCGAGCATCGCGTCCACGTCGTAGGGCGGCCGGTAGCCGAGCCGCACCTCGCACGCGCTGGAGCGGTCCAGGCCCTGGCGCCGCAGCGCGCTCGGGCTCAGGCCGTAGTGCGCGAGGAAGGCGGCATTGAACCGGCGCACGCTGCCGAAGCCGCTGGCCAGCGCGACCTGCGTGATCGGCAACGGGGTGTCGGCCAGCAGTTGCTTGGCATTGAGCAGACGGCGGGTCTGCAGGTACTGCACCGGCGAGACGCCCACGTGTTCCTCGAAGATGCGGCGCAGGTGCCGGTCGCTCACGCCGATCCGGCGCGCGAGGCCCTCGGCGGAAGGCGCTTCCTCCGCCCAGGCTTCGGGCTCGTCGAGCAGGCGCGCCGCCTGCTGGGCCAGCACGGCGCTCGCGTCCTGCAGCGACCAGCGCAAGCCCTGCGGCGCCAGTTCGGGTCGGCAGCGCAGGCACGGCCGGAAGCCCGCTCCCTCGGCCTGCGCGGCATGCGCGAAGAAGCGGCAGTTCTCCCGGCGCGGCGTGCGCACGCGGCAGACGGGCCGGCAGTAGATGCCGGTGCTCGTCACGCCCGTGAAGAAGCTGCCGTCGAAGCGCGCGTCGCGCGCCTTCAGCGCCAGGTAGCAGGCGTCGGGGTGCAGGGGCGGCTCGGTGGAACTCATGCGGCCATGTTACGCGCGGGCCGCCGCAGGACTAGCCGTTTACGGACATGTCCCTGGCAGCGCGCCCCCTAGAATGGGTCCGACCCTTCCCCGAATCCAGCCCCAACCCTCCAATGCAGCTCAGCCCCAGCATCTTCAAGGCCTACGACGTTCGCGGCATCGTTCCTTCCACGCTCTCGGAGGAGGTCGCCGAGGCGCTCGGGCGGGCCTTCGGCACCCTGGCCCGCCGCGAAGGCGAACAGGCGGTGGCCGTCGGCCGCGACGGCCGCCTCAGCGGCCCCTCGCTCGCCGCGGCGCTCGTGCGCGGCCTCGTCGCCAGCGGCGTCGACGTGATCGACGTGGGCATGGTGACCACGCCCATGCTGTACTTCGCGGCGAGTACGCTCGCCCACAGCGGGATCCAGGTCACCGGCAGCCACAACCCCAAGGACTACAACGGCTTCAAGATGGTGCTGGCCGGCCGCGCCATCTACGGCGAGGAAATCCAGTCGCTGCGGCGGATGATGGAGTCCGCCGGCTGGGACCAGCCGCCTGCGCCCGGAAAGGTGCGCAACGTCAACATCTTCGCGCCCTACCGCGACCGCATCAAGGGCGACATCAAGCTCGCGCGACCCATGAAGGTGGTCGTCGACTGCGGCAACGGCGTCGCCGGCGCGTATGCCCCCGAGGTGTTCCGGGCGATCGGCTGCGAGGTGATCGAGATGTTCACGGAGGTGGACGGCAATTTCCCCAACCATCACCCGGACCCCAGCAAGCCCGAGAACCTGCGCGACCTGATCGCCAAGCTGAAGGAGACCGACGCCGAACTGGGCCTCGCCTTCGACGGCGACGGCGACCGGCTGGGCATCATCACCAAGCAGGGCAACAACATCTACCCGGACCGCCAGATGATGCTGTTCGCCCGCGACGTGCTCACGCGCGTGCCGGGCGCGACCATCCTGTTCGACGTCAAGTGCACGCAACGCCTCGGCCCCACCATCGCCGAGGCCGGCGGCAAGCCGCTGATGTACAAGACCGGGCACTCGCTGATCAAGGCGAAGATGAAGGAGATCAACGCGCCGCTGGGCGGCGAGATGAGCGGCCACATCTTCTTCAAGGAGCGCTGGTACGGCTTCGACGACGGCACGTATGCCGGCTGCCGCCTGCTGGAGATCCTGTCGCGCTCGGCGGACCCGAGCAAGGTGCTGGATGCGCTGCCCACCAGCTTCTCGACGCCGGAGCTGAACGTCAAGTGCGAGGAGGGCGAGGCCCATCGCATCGTGGACCAGCTGGTGAAGAAGGCGAACTTCCCCGCCGCCCAGGTGTCGACGATCGACGGCCTGCGCGTGGACTGGAGCGACGGCTTCGGCCTGGTGCGCGCATCCAACACCACGCCCGTGCTCGTGCTGCGCTTCGAAGGCCATTCGCAGGAGGCCATGCACCGCATCGAAGGCGAGATGTTGTCGCTGCTGCGCACCGTGAAGCCGGACGCGAAGATCGCCGAAGCGGCGCACTGAGCGCGGCTTGCGGCGCCGGCGGGAAGTCAGGCGCCATCGATTAGAGTGCCCGTGCGGGCGCCTCGAAGCGCCGGATCCCCGCCTGCGCGGGGATGACGGAGTCCCTTGAACATCCTGATCGTCAAACTGTCCTCGCTCGGTGACGTCGTGCACACCCTGCCGGCCGTGCAGGACCTGCATGCCGCGCTTCCCGGCGTGCGCGTCCACTGGGTCGCGGAAACCGGCTTCGCCTCGCTGGTGCGGCGCTGCGAAGGCGTGGAGCGCGTGATCGCCAGCGACCTGCGCCGCTGGCGCAAGGCGCCGTTCGCGCACGACACGCGCCAGGAGTGGCGCGCATTCCGCGCCCAGCTGCATGCCGAGGCCTACGACGCGGTGCTGGACCTGCAAGGCCTCACCAAGTCGGCGCTGATCGCCCACATGGCCACGCTCGCGCCCGGCGGCAAGCGCTATGCGATGGCCAACCGCACGGCGGGATCCAGCTACGAGGCGCCGACGCGCTGGATCGCCGATGTGGCGATCCCGCTGGAGCCGCAGCTCGATGCGGTGCAGCGCGCGCGCGAAGTCTGCGCGCGGGCGCTCGGCTATGCGGTGCAGGGTGCGCCCCGCTACGGGCTGGCGCGGGCGACGGGGTCGCGTGACGACACGGTGGTCCTGATCCACGGCAGTTCGCGCGCGGACAAGCACTGGCCCGAAGCGCAGTGGATCGATCTGGGCCAGCGGCTGCTCGCCCAGGGCCATGCGCTCGCCCTCCCGCACGGCAGCGACGAGGAGGAGGCGCGCAGCGCGCGGATCGCGCAGGCGCTCGGGCCACGCGCGCAGGTGTGGCCGCGGCTTTCCCTCGACGCACTGACGGACCGCATGGCGCGCTGCGCCGGCGCGATCGGCGTCGACAGCGGCCTGAGCCACATCGCCGTCGCGCTGGACCTGCCGCACGTGCAGATCTACAACCACGACACCGCGTGGCGCACGGGCCCGCTGGACAGCCCGCGCCAGCGCGCCGTGTACGCCTCTCCCGCCCCTTCGGCGGACGCGGTGTGGGAGGCCTGGCAGGCCGTCACAATGCCGGAATGATCCGGCCGCTCTATTCCCTGCTGGTGATCGGGGCCCAGCCGTTGCTGCGGCGCAAGCTGCGCCGGCGCGGGGTCGCCGAGCCGGGCTACCTGGAGCACGTCGAGGAGCGCTTTGGCCGCTACCAGCACGCCGCGCAGTCGGGGCGCCTGTGGATCCACGCGGTCTCGCTGGGGGAGACGCGCGCCGCGGCGATCCTGCTGGAAGCGCTGCGCCGCGCCCAGCCGGACCTGCGCGTGCTGCTCACGCACGGCACGGCGACCGGCCGGGCCGAGGGCCGGCGGCTGCTGCGGGAAGGCGATGCGCAAGCGTGGCTGCCCTGGGACACGCCGCAAGCCGTGCAGCGCTTCCTCGCGCATTTCCGCCCCAGCTGCGGCGTGTTGATGGAAACCGAGGTGTGGCCCAACCTCGCCGCGGCCTGCCTGGCCCGCGGCGTGCCGCTGGTGCTCGCCAATGCGCGGCTGTCGCCCAAGTCGATGGCGCAGGCACGCCGGTTCTCGCGCCTGGCGCGTCCCGCGTACGGCGCGCTGCGCGCCGTGTGGGCGCAGACGGAGGACGACGCCCGCCGGCTGGCGTCCGTCGGCGCCTCGGTGCAGGGCGTGTTCGGCAACCTCAAGTTCGACGCGGCGCCGGACCCGCTGCTGCTGCAGATGGGGCGCGACTGGCGCTCCACCAGCACGCGCCCGGTCGTGATGTTTGCCAGCTCGCGCGAAGGCGAGGAGGTCGAATTCCTGCGCGCCATCGCGGGGGTGCAGGGGATCCAGTGGCTGCTGGTGCCGCGCCATCCGCAACGCTTCGACGAAGTGGCCGGGCTGGTGGCGCAGGCCGGCCGCTCCGTGTCTCGGCGCGGCGCCTGGGACGGCGTGCCCGAACCCGCCGACGTGTGGCTGGGCGACTCGCTCGGCGAGATGCCGCTGTACTACGCGCTGGCGGACGCGGCGCTGCTGGGAGGCAGCTTCGCTCCGCTCGGTGGGCAGAACCTGATCGAAGCGGCGGCCTGCGGCTGTCCCGTGGTCATGGGGCCGCACACCTTCAACTTCAGCGAGGCTGCCGAACTGGCGTTGCAGGCGGGCGCCGCGCGCCGCGCGGGCACGATGGGGGAGGGCGTGCGCACGGCCGTGGAACTGGTGCGCGACCCGCCTGCAAGGACAGCCGCGGCCCGGGCCGGTGAGCGTTTTGCCGCCGCGCATCGCGGTGCAGCGGCGAAGACCGCGCAAGCGGTGCTCGCGCTCATCGAGCGCTGACGATAAGGAAGGGGCGACGCGCTCCTGGGTCGGAGATGCGAACGCTCAGCGTTGCAGCAGCGTGTTCAGCCGGGTGAGGTCTTCCGCCTGCAGCGTGCCGTTCGCCTGGCGCAGCTTGAGGTGGCCCAGCAGCACGTTGTAGCGCGCCTGAGAGAGATCGCGCTTGGTCTGGAACAGCTGCGTCTGCGCGTTCAGCACGTCGATGTTGATGCGCACGCCCACCTGGTAACCGAGGCGGTTGGCATCCAGCGAGCTCTGGCTGGAGGCTTCGGCCGCTTCCAGCGCACGCACCTGGCCTTGGCCCGAGACCACGCCGAAGTAGGCAGTGCGCACGGCCTGCGCGACCTGGCGCCGGGTGGCCTCGAGGTCGGTGCGGGCCTTTTCTTCCAGCGCGAGGGTCTCGCGGATCCTGTTCTGCACCGCGAAGCCGGAGAACAGCGGGACGTTGATCGCGATGCCGGCGGTGCCCTGGCGCGGCGCGTTATCGAGGAACGAAGTCGCGGTGCCGTTGATGTTGTGCGCCCAGCCGTAGCTGGCCGTGAGGTCCACCGTGGGCTTGTGGCCGGCGCGGGCCTTCTCGGTTTCGAGTTCGGCGATCTCCACGTTGGATTTCGCCTGCAGGATCGGCGGGCTCGCGCTCTCGGACGCAGCCACCCACGCTTCCGGGTCGGCGGGCTGCGGCGGCGGCACGCGGTCCAGGGTGCCGACCGGATCGGGCATCGCGCCCGGCTTGCCCACCAGCGTGTCGAGCGCGAGGCGCTTGATGCGCAGGTCGTTCTCGGCCTGGATCTCCTGGGCCAGCACGAGGTCGTAGCGTGCCTGCGCCTCGCGCGTGTCGGTGATGGTGGTGGTGCCCACCTCGAAATTGCGCTTGGCCGAGGCGAGCTGCTCCGCCGTCGCTTCCTTCTGCGCGCGCACGAAAGTCAGCGTGTCCTGCGCCGCCAGCACGTCGAAGTAGGCCTGGCTCACCCGGATGATCAGGTCCTGGCTCGCGGCGGTGAGCTGGTACTCGGCCTGCTGCTTCTGCCGCTCCGCCTGCCGCCAGGTCGCCAGGTTGGCGGGCCGGTAGAGCGGCTGCGAGGCGCTGAGCGTGGCGCTCTCGGTGCCGTAGGAGTGGGACGAAGGCAGGGGCGGCGCGTTCACCTCGATCTTGCTGCGGCCGGCGTTCGCCGTCAGCCCGGCCTGCGGAAGGATGCCGGCCTTCGCCTGCTCCGCGCGGTACAGGTTGGCGTCGTACTGCGCCTTCGCGGATTGCCAGGTGGCGTCATACGCGCGGGCGTCCTCGTACATCTCGAGAAGGCCTTCCGCGTGCGCCGCTCCGGCCAGGGCGAGCCCGATTGCCGCCGCGAGGGGCGCAAGCCGCAACTTCTTCATGGTCCGTCCTTCCGTCTTGCTTTTCTGATCGTTCTGCTTACGGCTTTGTACGCCGCGTCAGTACCGGGGCACTCCCGGGTCGTGCTCCCGCGACCACGCATCGATGCCGCCCGCGATATTCGCCACATCGGTGTAGCCCTGCTGCGCCAGGAACATCGCCACCCGCTGGCTGCGCCCGCCGTGGTGGCACAGGCAGGCGATGGGCCGGTCCTGCGGCAGCTCCGAGGTGCGCGCAGGAATCTCGTTCATCGGGATCGTGACCAGGTCGAAGTCGCCGGCCTGCACGTGCGCGGTCTGCACTTCCCAGGGCTCGCGCACGTCCAGCAGCACGGGGCG
Source organism: Ramlibacter ginsenosidimutans (assembly GCF_016654015.1). GTDB lineage: Bacteria > Pseudomonadota > Gammaproteobacteria > Burkholderiales > Burkholderiaceae_C > Ramlibacter > Ramlibacter ginsenosidimutans. The sequence goes on from NZ_JAEPWM010000012.1 coordinate 70,637, forward strand.
CGCGGACTGGGCCTGCAGCCAGTCGTTCCAGTCGGCGGGGCGGACCTGGTGGATCATGGCAAGGACCTCAGAAGCGGAACCGGGACGGTTCGGGGAAGTGCATCAGGCGCGGCGCCGCGCTGTCCCAGGGCTGGGTCGTCGTGTACGAGGCCTCGCCGGTGCGCGTGATGAAGGTCGCGCGCATCACCGGCTCGCCGGCGATGGCCGCCAGCCGGCCGCCCACCTTCAGCTGCGCCAGCAGGGCGTGCGGCACTTCGACCACGGACCCGGACAGCAGGATGGCGTCGAACGGGCCTTCCGCGGACAGGCCCTTGGCGCCGTCGGCCTCGCGGACCTCCGCATTGCGGATGCCGGCGCGCTGCAGGTTCTCGCGGGCCATGCGGGCCAGCTCGGGGTGGATCTCCAGGCTGATGACGCGCTGCGCCCGGCTGGCGAGCAGGGCGGCCATGTAGCCCGAGCCGGCGCCGATCTCCAGCACCTTCTCGTGCGCGCGCGGCGCCAGGTCCTGCAGCAGGCGGGCTTCCTGCTTGGGCTCCAGCATGCACCAGCCGTTGCGCAGGGCCTCCTCGGGGTGGCCCACCAGCGGGATCATCAGGTCCATGAAGGCGAGCGCCTTGTGCGCGGCGGGGACGAAGTCTTCCCGCTTCACCTGCGACAGCAGGCCGAGCACGTCCAGGTCGAGCACGTCCCAGGTGCGGATCTGCTGCTCGATCATGTTGAAGCGGGCGCGTTCGATGTCGGTGGCGGGGGTCATGGATTTCTCGTGGCGTTCAGGACAAACCGCCCATTCTAGAAGCCGGGACGGCTTCGGCCCCGGACCCGCCGGAGTCGGCGTGGCGCCCGCGCTTCAACCAGCGGGCCAGGTCGTCCAGGTAGCAGTAGACGACCGGCACCACCACCAGCGTGAGCAGCGAGGACGTGATGACCCCGCCGATCACGGCCTGCCCCATCGGCGCGCGCTGCTCCGAGCCCTCGGTGATGGCGAAGGCCAGCGGCACCATGCCGAAGACCATCGCCAGGGTGGTCATGAGGATGGGCCGCAGGCGCACGCGGGCCGCGTGCAGCAACGCCTGCGAGCGGTCCATGCCCTGCTCGCGCATGCGGATGGCGAAGTCCACCAGCAGGATGGCGTTCTTGGTGACCAGGCCCATGAGCATCACCACCCCGATCACCGAGAAGATCGACAGGGTCGAGTGGAACATCATCAGCGCCAGCACGACGCCGATCAGCGTGAGCGGCAGCGACGTCATGAGCGCCAGCGGCTGCAGGAAGCTCTTGAACTGGCTGGCCAGGATCATGTAGATGAAGATCACCGCCATCGCCAGCGCGGAGACCGCGTAGCCGAAGGACTCCTTCATGTTCTTCGTCGAGCCGCTGAACTGGTAGCGGTAACCCGGGGGAAACTGGATGGTGTCCAGCCGCGCGCGGATCTCGTTCGACACGTCGCCGGCCGCGCGGCCGTACGCGTTGGTGCTGATCGCGACCTCGCGCGTCAGGTCGCGGCGGTTGATCTGGTTGGGACCGGTGGACTCGCGTACCGTCGCCACCTGGTTCAGGTGCACGATGCGCGGCGTGCCGTCGGCGTTGCTGCCCAGCGCGAACGGCAGGTGCTCCAGGTCCTGCGGCGCATTGCGCGCTTCGGGCGCCAGCCGGACGTTCACGTCGTAGGTCTCGTCGTCGGGGGCGCGCCAGTTGCCAACGGTCTGGCCCGCTACCAGCGTGCGCAGGGAACCGGCGATCTGCGCGACCGAGAGCCCCAGGTCGGAGGCGACGTCGCGCCGCACGTGGATAGCCACCGTGGGGCTGTCCGGCTTGGTGCTGGAGTCCAGGTCCACCAGGCCGGGGATGTCGCGGATGCGGTCCATCGCCAGCTTGGCCAGGCGCTCGAGCTCCTTCAGGTCGGGGCCTTGCAGCGACAACTCGATCTGCTTGTTGCCGCCCACGGCGTCCAGCAGCCCGGCATGCGTGACCGTGATGCCGGGCACCTGCTTCAGGCGCTCGCGCAGCACCGCCGCCATCTCGTCGACGCTGCGCTTGCGCGCCTTGCGATCGACCATGCGCACGTACACCGACGCGTACATCTTGCCGGCCTGCGCGGTGTTGATCGTCGACAGCGTGTAGCGCACCTCCGGGAACTCACGGATGATGGACTCCACCTGCCGCGCCTTCGCCTCGGTCAGTTCCAGCGAGGAGCCCACCGGCGTGTAGAAGTTCAGGTTGGTCTCGGAGAAGTCCGCCTTGGGCACGAACTCCGTCCCCAGCAGCGGCACCATGAAGATGGACGTGAGGAAGATGGCGACCGAGCCGAGCACCGTCGCGAGCTTGTGCGCCAGCGACCAGCGCAGGATGGACTGGTAGGCCTCGGCCAGCCGCTCGGTGCTGCGTTCGAACCAGCCCGTCACCCGCCCGATCGTGCGGTCGTAGGTCGTGAGCTTCGCCTTGGGCTTGCCGTGGCCTTCCGCTTCCGGGTCGTGCCAGACCGAGGACAGCATCGGGTCGAGCGTGAAGCTCACGAACATCGAGATCAGCACCGCCGCCACGATGGTCACGCCGAACTCGTGGAAGAACTTGCCGATGATGCCGCCCATGAAGCCGATCGGCAGGAACACGGCGACGATCGAGAAGGTGGTGGCCAGCACGGCCAGGCCGATTTCCTGCGTGCCGTCCATGGCGGCCTGGAAGGGCGGCTTGCCCATCTGCACGTGCCGCACGATGTTCTCGCGCACGACGATCGCGTCGTCGATCAGCAGGCCCACGCACAGCGACAACGCCATCAGCGTCACCATGTTGATCGAGAAGCCGAACGCGTACATGAACAGGAAGGTGCCGATCAGCGCGATCGGCAGCGTGAGTCCGGTGATGACCGTGGAGCGCCAGGAGTTCAGGAACAGGAAGACGATCAGCACGGTGAGCGCAGCGCCTTCCAGCAGCGTGCGGCGCACGTTTTCCACCGCCACGCGGATCGGCCGGGACGCGTCCGCGACCGGTTCGAGGCGCACGCCCGGCGGCAGTTGGCTGGTCATCTCGGCGAGGGTGGACTGCAGGCCGTCGATCACCTCGATGGTGTTCTCGTCCTGAGCCTTGAGCACCTGCAGCAGCAGCGTGCGCTGGCCGTTGTAGAGGGCCAGGCTTTCCACTTCCTGGCCGCCGTCGGACACGCGGGCGACCTGGTTCACGCGCACCGGTGCGCCGTTCTTCCGGGCCACGATGATGTCGCCGAAGTCTTCGGGCCGCTGCATGCGCGCGTCGATCTTCACCACGCGCTCCTGCGCCAGCGAACGGATCGCGCCCACGGGCAGGTCCTGGTTCTCGCTGCGGACAGCGCTCACCACCTGGTCGGCGGTGATGCCCAGCGCTTCCATCGCCGGCGGATTGAGGTAGATGTCGATCTCGCGCTTGGTGCCGCCCACCAGGGTGACCGAGCCGACGCCGCGCACGTTCTCCAGCCGCTTCTTGAGCACCTGGTCGGCCCAGTTGGTGAGCTCCACCGCCGACAGCGGGTGCGCGCCGCCGCGGTTGTCGGGCAGCACCGCGAGCGACCAGATCGGGCGGCTGGACGGATCGAAGCGCAGCACGCGCGGCTCCTTCACTTCCTCGCGGAAGGTGGAGCGCACCGACGCGACCTTCTCGCGCACGTCGTCGGCGGCCTTGCGGCCATCGACCTGCAACTGGAACTCGATGATGACGACCGACTGCCCCTGGTAGCTGCGCGAGGTGAGGGCGTTGATGGCGGCGATCGAGTTGACCGCTTCCTCGATGGGCTTGCTGACCTCGCTCTCGACGATTTCCGGCGAGGCGCCCGGGTACTCCGTTTGCACCACCACCACCGGGAACTCGATGTTGGGGAACTGGTCGATGTTGAGTCGCTGGTAGGAGAACAGCCCCAGCACCACGATGGCGAGCATCACCATCGTGGCGAACACGGGGTTCCTCAGGCTGACGCGGGTGAACCACATGGGGCTAGGCGCCGGGGGATTTGCTGGCCGGCGCGCCGGGCGAGGGCTGGGGCGGCGGCCCTCCGGTGAACTTCACCAGCGTGCCTTCGCGCAGCGGGCCGACATGGCCCAGGATCACCTGGCTGCCGGCCGGCACGCCGCTGACGGCGACCCAGGTCTCCTTGTCCGTTTCCCCGCGCTGCGCCATCTGCACCGTGCGGTGCACCACCTTGCCGCCTTCCACCAGCTGCACGTAAGGCGCCGGGCGATCGGTGCGCACCGCGGACAGCGGCACGGCCAGCGCGGAGCTGCTCCCCATGGTGACGCTGCCCTGCGCGAACAGGCCCTGGCGCAGCCCGGTGGTGTCGGCGATCTCGAGATAGGCCAGCACGCTGCGGCTGCCGGGCTGCGCGCTCGGATTGATGCGCGCCACGCGAGCTGCAACCGGCCGGGCGCTGCCTTCTACCTGCAGCGCCGCTTCCTGGCCCACGCGCAGGTCGACGGAGTCCGCCGCGGTGAGCATCGCTTCCAGCTCCAGGTGGGACAGGTCCACGATCTCCAGGATCTTGCTGTCCACCGCGACCCTCTCGCCGGGCTGCGCGAGCCGCTGCGAGATCACGCCGGAGATGGGTGCGCGCAGCACCGTGTCCTCGAGGGTCTTGCGGGCCAGGTCCACGGCGGCCAGCGCCGCCTTGTGCGTGGCCTGCGCGGCGGTGAGGTTGTTCAGCGAGGTGTCCAGCGCGCTCCTGGAAATGAAGCCCTGATCCACCAGCGCCTTGTTGTTGTTGAACTGGCGTTCGGCGATGTCGATCTGCGCCTTGGCGGCGTCGGCCTGTTCCTGCGCCTGGTTCAGTCGGGCCTGGCCCTCGACGCGCTCGATGCGCGCAAGCACCTGGCCGGCCTGCACGCTGTCGCCTTCGCGCACCTTGAGGTCCTGCAACTCGCCGGGCACGCGCGCCTTCACGAAGGCGGAGTTCACCGCCTTGATGGAGCCGGAGATCGGCAGCACGCGCCGCAATTCGTGCGTATCGGCTCGCACGACGTCGGTCCGGGCGAGCTCGATGATCGGCTGCGCCCGCTGCGCGGCGAGTGCGGCCTGCGCTTCCTGCTGGGCGCGACGCGCGCCGATCGCGCGGATGCCGCCCACAGCGACGAGGGCGACGACCGCCGCCACCACGCCCCAGTGCCAGCGCTTCATGCCCGGCCCCGCGGCGCCTCGGCGCGTGCGCACAGCCCGTTGACCAGCAGGTCGGCCATGGTCTCGACGTAGCGCTGCGCATCGAGCGGATAGTCCTGCGGCGCACACGCGCCGAGCGAATGCTTCATCATGATGAGGAAGATCATGGGTGCGACCAGGGCATAGACGCCGTACTCGACGTCGATGGGCGCGAACTCGCCGCGGTCGACGCCGCGCTGCAGGATGCGTCGCATCAGGTCCGTTCCCGGACGGATCACTTCCTGCTGGTAGAAGGTCGCGAGTTCGGGGAAGTTGCGCGCTTCGCTGATCATCAGTTTGGTGATGCCCGAGGCGCGTGTTGCGCCGATGCGCTCCCACCAGACGCGCAGGCAGTAGCGGATCATCTCGGCGGTGGAGCCTTCGAACGCCGCGAACTCCTCTTCCCACTCCGCGAAGCGGCCGGACATGTTCTCGCGCACGACCGCCTTGAACAGTTCTTCCTTGCTCGGGAAATACAGGAACAGGGTGCCCTTGGACACGCCGGCGCGCGCGGCCACTTCCTCGGAGCGCGTGGCGGCGTAGCCCTTCTCGACGAAGAGGTCGAGCGCGGCGTCCAGCAGTTCGCCGGGTCGCGCTTCCTTGCGCCGCTCGCGCTTGGCCTGGGGGTCTTCGCCACGTTCGGCGAGCTTGCTAGAAGGCATGGGAGGGACAGCGGCCGGGCATGCGAGGGCACGGCCCGCTGTTAATGACTGACTGGTTAGTAATATAGCTGGGCTGCGCCGGCCGCGTCAAGGCGCCCTTCCAGGCCCGCAGGCGCCGGGGAATTCGGGCACGCGCTACAGTGGGGCGAACACGGAGAGCGAGATGAGCGACCTGCAAACGATCGTGCTGGGCGGCGGCTGCTTCTGGTGCACCGAGGCGGTGTACAAGGAAGTGCGCGGCGTCACCGACGTGGAATCCGGCTACAGCAACGGCGACACCGAGCGCCCCAGCTACGACGAAGTGTGCACGGGCCGCACCGGGCATTCGGAGGTGGTCAAGCTCACCTACGACCCGGCGCAGGTCAGCACGCGCCAGCTGCTCGAGATCTTCTTCGTCGTGCACGACCCCACGCAGATGAACCGGCAGGGCAACGATATGGGCACGCAGTACCGCAGCGGCATCTACTACACGACGCCCGAGCAGAAGCAGGTCGCCGACGACATCATCTCCGAGCTGGGCAAGGACAAGGCGTTCGGCCGTCCCATCGTCACGGAGGTGCTGCCGCTGCGCAATTACTGGCCGGCCGAGAGCTACCACCAGGACTTCTTCGAGAAGAACCCGACTCAGGGCTATTGCCTCGCGGTGGCCGCGCCCAAGGTGGCGAAGTTCCGCAAGACCTTCACCGAGCTGACGCGCAGCTAGGCGAGGCGCGCCGGCGCGAGCGGCGCCTCAGGGCGCGAGCCGCTCGCGCAGCCAGTCGTTGCCGGCGCGGCGATAGCGCAGCCGGTCATGCAGGCGGCTCTTGCGCCCTTGCCAGAACTGCCACTCGTCCGGGACCAGCCGGTAACCACCCCAGTGCGGCGGGCGCGGCGGGTTGAGCAGGAACTGCGCGCTGAATTTCGCCGCGTTCGCCACGAGCACGCTGCGCCCCGGGATGACCTGGCTTTGCGGACTGGCCCAGGCGCCGATGCGCGAGTCGAGCGGCCGGCTGGCAAAGTACGCATCGCTCTCCTGCGCGCTCGTCTTCTCCACGCGTCCTTCGATGCGCACCACGCGTTCGAGCTCGACCCAGTGGAACTGCAGCGCGGCCCACGGATTGCCCGCCAGCTCCTCGCCCTTGCGACTCTCGTAGTTCGTGTACCAGACGATGCCGCGTGCGTCGTAGCCCTTCAACAGCACGATGCGCGTGCTCGGTCGCAGGTTGCTGGCGACGGTGGCGACCGTCATCGCATTCGGTTCGGGCACTGCGCAGGAGATCGCCTCCGTCAGCCATTGATCGAACTGCTTCAGCGGATCGGCGTGCGAAGCGTCTTCGCTCAGCTCGGCGCGTTCATAGCTCTTGCGCAAGTCGGCGATTCGGTCGGCGGTGCTGCTCATGCGGCGATTTTCGCATCGGCGGGCGCCTCCCGTTCCGGGAACATGATGCGCGGGCCGGGGTTCACCCCATGCAGAATGGATCCCGTGTCGACAACGCTTCGGCGCTCGCCAAATCTCCATGGATGAACCAGCCTCCAACAGCCCCGTGGTCCTCGTCCTCGCCTCCGGGCGGGGCGAGCGCTTCGTCGCGTCCGGCGGCAGCGGCTCCAAGCTGAAGGCCCTGCTCGCGGGAAGGCCGGTGATCGAGCACACGCTCGCTGCCGTGCGTGCGAGCGGCCTGCCGTTCCACGTCGAAGGCAGCGGCCACCCGGGCATGGGCGATTCCATCGCCGCGGCGGTGCGTGCGACGCCGAACGCCGGCGGCTGGCTGGTGCTGCCCGCGGACTTGCCCCTGGTGTCGCCGGAGTCGCTGCGTGCCGTGGCCGCCGCGCTCGCCCATGCCTCCGTGGTGCTGCCGACGTACCGCGGCACGCGCGGTCATCCGGTCGGCTTCGCGCGCGAGCACGGGCCGGCTCTGCAGAGGCTGCAGGGAGCGGAGGGGGCGGCCGCCATCGTTCGCGCTGCGCAGCCGCTGAAGCTGGAACTCGAGGACGAAGGCATCGTCGCCGACATCGACACGCTGGCCGACCTCGCGCGTGCCGAGTCGCTGCTGGCCCGGCGCGGCCGCTCCTAGCTCCGCGTCGCGTCTTCCTCGCGCTCGCGGATCAGGCGCAGCAGCTTCTCGAGGTTGCGGTCGTGGATGTCGTGCCGCTTCAATTCCTCGTGCGTGCGGTGCGCGTAGTCGAGCGTGGTGCCGTAGATGCCCGAGGCGCAGGCAAAGATCGTCCGGTACTCTTCCTCGCTGAGCTCGCCGGTGTGGCTGGGACTCTTGCGCGAGAGCGTGAAGGCCAGCGCGCGCACGCGCCCTTGCGGAGTGTCGGCCGGCAGCCAGCGCGGGTCGTAGACGGCCAGCTTCATCTCGCGCTGCCACAGCCGCGCCAGCGCGGCGCCGCCTTCCTCGCGCGCGATGCGGAACACCACGCCGCGGCAGGCACCGCCCGTGAGGAGGCCGAAGACCAGCCCCGGCCGCTCCGGCGTGCCGCGGTTGATGCGGCTCCACATCTTCAGCGCTCGGTGCCAGCCGTGCACGCGCGCCGGGCGCCGCTCCAGGAAGTCGAACTCGGGCCGCCAGATGAGGGAGCCGTAGCCGAACACCCAGAGGTCCTCCTGCCCGCCCCATTCGGCGAGCGCCTGCTGCAGCAAGGCCTCGGGATCCCGCGCGGGACGAATCACTTCGCTCACGCTCTGCACTCTAGCCGAGCACGGCGCCGGCTGGAAGTTGGTAACCGGTTCGTACCGGCATCCGCGCCACAGCAGCGGGTCCGGGGAGTAGGATGCTCACAACACGTGATCCTCCCACCATGAAACTGCACCCCGTCCTCGCGGCGGTGACGCAGCGCATCCGCGAACGCAGCGCGCCCACGCGCTCCGCCTACCTCGACCGGATTGCCCAGGCCGCCGCCCGCGAGCGTGGCGCCGACCGCATGGGCTGCGCCAACGTCGCCCATGCCTTCGCCGGCATTCCGCCGAACGACAAGTTCCGCGTCGTCGCCGAGCGCGCGCCCAACATCGCGATCGTCAACTCCTACAACGACATGCTGTCGGCGCACGCGCCTTATGGCAGCTATCCGCCGCTGATCAAGGAGGAGGCGCATCGCCTCGGCGCCAACGCGCAGGTCGCTGCCGGCGTGCCGGCCATGTGCGACGGCGTCACGCAGGGCACGGCCGGCATGGAGCTGAGCCTGTTCTCGCGCGACGTCATCGCGATGGCGACAGCGGTGGGCCTGAGCCATGACGTGTTCGACGGCGCGCTCCTGCTGGGCATCTGCGACAAGATCGTCCCCGGCCTGCTGATCGGGGCGCTGCAGTTCGGCCACCTGCCGATGGTGTTCGTCCCCGGTGGCCCGATGCCCAGCGGCCTGTCCAACACCGAGAAGTCCAAGGTGCGCGAACTGGCGGCGCAGGGCCTCGTGGGCCGCAAGGAGTTGCTCGATGCGGAAGAGAAGGCGTACCACACGCAGGGCACCTGCACCTTCTACGGCACCGCCAACAGCAACCAGATGCTGATGGAGGCGATGGGCCTGCACGTGCCGGGCGCGGCCTTCGTGCAGCCGCAGGACGACCTGCGCGGGGAGCTCACGCGCGAAGCGGTGCGCACCGTGCTCGCGAACCTGAAGTCGCGCCGCTACACGCCGATCGGACGGCTCGTCGACGAACGCAGCATCGTGAACGCGATGGCCGCCCTGCTGGCCACGGGCGGATCCACCAACCACCTGATCCACTGGGTGGCGGTGGCGCGTGCCGCCGGCATGGTGATCGACTGGGACGATTTCGACCGGCTCTCCTCGGTCGTGCCGCTGCTGGCCCGCGTGTACCCGAACGGCGTGGCGGACGTGAATGCGTTCCAGGACGCGGGCGGCCCTGGCTACGTGATCCGGGAACTGCTCGATGCGGGCCTGATGCACGACGACGCCCTCACGGTGCGCGAGGGCGGACTGCGCGAGTACACGCGCATCCCGCACTGGGGCGAAGGGCGCAAGGGGCTTGCCTGGGCCGACGCCGGCGCGTCGGGGGACGACAGCATCCTGCGGCCGGCCGGGCAGCCCTTCAGCCGCACGGGCGGACTCAAGCTGCTCACCGGCAATCTCGGACGCAGCGTGATCAAGGTCTCCGCCGTGCCCGAGGACCGGCACGTGATCGAGGCACCGGCACGCATCTTCGACAGCCAGGACGACTTGCTGGCTGCCTTCAAGGCGGGCGAACTGGAACGCGACGTGGTGTGCGTCGTGCGCTGGCAAGGACCGCGCGCCAACGGCATGCCGGAGCTGCACAAGCTCACGCCGCCGCTGGCGGTGCTGCAGGGCAAGGGGTTTCGCGTGGCGCTGGTGACCGACGGGCGCATGAGCGGCGCCTCGGGCAAGGTTCCCGCGGCGATCCACGTCTCGCCCGAAGCGGAGGCGGGCGGGGCGCTCGCGCTCCTGCGCGATGGCGACATCGTGCGGCTCGATGCGCCGGCGGGGCGGCTGGAGGCACTGGTGGATGGAGAGGAATGGAGCCGGCGCGAGCCGGCGCGGATGACCGACGCGCAGCGCGAGCACAACGCGCATGGCGTCGGACGCGAGCTGTTCGGCGGCATGCGCCGCAATGCGCTCGAGGCGGAAAGGGGCGCCTGCACATGGCTTTGAAAGACATCACGACGCGGCTGACGCCGCTGGAAATCATGCAGGATGCGCCGGTGATCCCGGTGATCGTGCTGCAGGACCGAACTCAGGCGGTGGCGATGGCGCGCGCGCTGGTAGCCGGCGGCATCCGCATGCTGGAGGTCACGCTGCGCACGCCCGTGGCGCTGGCGTGCATCGAGGCGATCGCCAAGGAGGTGCCCGAGGCCGTGGTCGGCGCGGGCACCGTGCGCAGCGCGGCCGACGCGCAGGCCGCGGCGCTGGCCGGCGCCCGGTTCGCGGTGAGCCCCGGCTACACGCAGGAGGTGGGCAAGGCCTGCCACGACCTCGGGCTGCCGCTGCTGCCCGGGGTGGCCACGGGCAGCGAGATCATGCAGGCGCAGGAAGGCGGCTACACCGCGCTGAAGTTCTTCCCTGCGCTACCCGCCGGCGGCACGGCGATGCTCAAGGCCTGGCACGGCCCGTTCAACGACGTGAGGTTCTGCCCCACCGGCGGCATCACGGCCGGCAATGCGCGCGAATTCCTGGCGCTGCCCAATGTCGCATGCGTCGGCGGCTCCTGGCTCGTCCCGACCGACGCGCTCGCGTCGCAGGACTGGGCGCGCATCACGCGCCTCGCCAGCGAAGCCGCGGGCTTGCCGCGGGGTTGAGGAAGGCGGGGCCGGGAGCGGGAGCGGACTACCGGACGCAGAGGGCGCAAAGGAGCGAAAGGACGCGGAAGGACTTCCATTCTTGAATGGATGTTCTTTTGCGTCCTCTGCGAAACCTTTGCGTCCTCTGCGTCCGGTTGTTGGTTGTCGGCTGTCCGCCTTCACCCCGCTCCGGCAGGTCCACTGCCGCCTATTCGGAGTCGCCGGTGCGCTGGATCAGTTCGATCTTGTAGCCGTCCGGGTCGGTCACGAAGGCGATCACGGTGTTGCCGCCCTTGACGGGGCCGGGTTCGCGCGTGATGTTGCCGCCCGCCGCACGGATGCGGTCGCAGGCGGCGTAGGCGTCGGGCACGCCCAGCGCGATGTGACCGTAGGCGCTGCCCAGCTCGTACGAGGACACGCCGTAGTTGTAGGTCAGCTCGATCTCGGCGTGCTCGGGGTTGCTGCCGTAGCCGACGAAGGCCAGCGAGTATTTCTGCTCCGGCCGGTCGGTGGTCCGCAGCAGCTTCATGCCCAGGACCTGGGTATAGAAATCGATCGACCGCTGGAGGTCGCCGACGCGCAGCATGGTGTGGAGGATCCGCATGGGATCATCATAGCCATGGAAGCCCGCCCGCCCGCCCGTTCGCCGAAGGTGTCGGAATGCGCCTACGCCCGCCGCTGCGCCGCGCCATGATCATTCGGGGCTCGATGATCCGCCAGCTTGTCGCCGCCGCGGCCGTCGGCGCTGCGACGCTGTTCGCCGCGCCCGCGCTTGCCCAATCCACCCCTGCCGCCCGCACCGCGGCCGCCCCGCCCGCCTTCGACCTGGTGATCCGTGCGCCCGACCCGCTGCGCGCGCTGCTGGAGCAGAACCTCGAACTGCGCCGCTACCGCGAGGTGAGCGACCTCGACGACGCGGAGATCGCGCGCCTCATCGTGCTGGGCGAGAAGGACGCGCGCGAACTGCTGGCCACCCAGGGCTACTTCGCGCCGCAGGTGCGGATCGCGCGCGAGCCCGGTCCCCGCACCACGCTTGTCGTGACCGTGGAACCCGGCGTTCGCACGCTGGTGAAGCAGGCCGGGGTGGAGTTCGAAGGCGACATCGCGACCAGCACCGACCCCGACGCGATCGCGCAGCGCGAGGCGATCCGCTCGGGCTGGAGCCTGCCGCCCGGCCAGCCTTTCACGGGCACGGGCTGGGACCGCGCCAAGTCGGTGGCCACGCGCGAGCTGCTGGCCAAGCGCTATCCCGCGGGCCGCATCAGCTACAGCCTGGCCGACGTCGACGCGGCGACGGCCTCGGCGCGCCTGGGGCTGCGCCTGGACTCCGGACCGGTGTACCACCTGGGCGCGATGGAGGTCACGGGCGTCGAGCGCTACGACCCCGTGCTGGTGCCCCGGCTCGCGCGCTTGCCGAAGGGCTCGGTGTACGACCAGGAACGCATCGTGCAGGCGCAGCTGCGCCTCTCGGGCAGCGGCTACTACGATTCGGCCTTCATCTTCGTGGATCCGGCCTCGGACCCGGAGAACGCCACCGTGCAGGTCACCGTGCGCGAGGCGCCGCTGCAGAAGCTGGTGCTGGGCGTCGGCTTCACCACCGACGGCGGCCCGCGTGCGACCGTGGAACACACGTACAACAAGGTGCCCGGCATCGGCTGGCGCGCCGTGACCAAGCTGCAGGCCGAGAAGAAGAATCCGTACGCGCAGAGCGAGTGGACCGACATCCCCGATCCGGCCGGCTGGCGCTGGTCGGTGCTCGGGCGCCTCGAACGCCTGGACGACGACCGCCTCGTCACCTACAGCCAGCGGCTGCGCGTCGGCCGCTTCCGCAACGAGGACCGGATCGACCGCAACTACTACGTGCAATACGAGAGCGCGCACGTGAGCAACCCGCGCGGCGTGGAACTGACCGCAGCCGACACGGGCGACGGCAAGGCGCTCAGCGTGAACTACATCTGGACCGGCCGCTACTTCGACAACATCCAGTCGCCTACGCAGGGCCACGGCTACGGATTCGAGCTGGGCGCCGGCGTGACGCTGGATGACAGGCACGACCCCTTCCAGCGCACGGTGCTGCGCTACCTGGGCTACCGGCCCACCGGCAAGAGCCGGCTGCAGCTGCGCGCGGAAGCCGGTGCGCTGTTCGCGCCTTCCGGAGCGAACATTCCGGCCACCCAGCTGTTCCGCACCGGCGGCGACACCACGGTGCGCGGCTATCCCTATCTCGACATCGGCGTGCCGCTGCCCGGCGGCGTGATCGGCTTCGGCCGTTATCTCACGGTGGGCAGCGTGGAATGGCAGCGGCCCATCACGCACAACGGCCAGCCGACCACCTTCGAGCACACGCTGTTCGTCGATGCGGGCGCAGTCGCCAACGAGCCGAGCGAACTGCGGGCGCGCGTCGGCGTGGGCACCGGGGTGCGTTGGCGCAGCCCGGTCGGCCCGGTGGAAGCCGCAGTCGCCTATGGCGTCGAGACGCACCAGTTCCGCATCCACTTCACCGCGGGCTTCGTGTTCTGATGCGCGCCCACGCGACCCGCGCTTTCCGCTGGACCGTCCGCCTGCTGGTCGGATGCGGGCTGCTGCTCGCGCTCGCCGCGGCTGTGGTGTGGTGGTGGGCCGGCCAGGAAGGCTCGCTGCAAACCGTGCTGGAGCGCATCGGCGGCCGCGTGCCGCTGCACAGCGAAGGCGTGCAAGGCTCGTTCCGCGGTCCCTGGCACATTGCCCGGATCACGTGGGAGCGCGATGGCATCCGCGTGGAAGCCGAGGACATCCGCCTCGAATGGCAGCCCCTGGCGCTGCTGGAGCAAACACTGCGGCTCGAGCAGCTTGCCGTCGCTCGCGTGCAGGTGACCGACACGCGCCCGGTCAAGGACACGCCGCTGCCGGAGCCCGCCAACCTGCTGCTGCCCTGGCAGGTCGACGTCCAGCGGCTGCAAGTCGGCTCGCTGTCGTACCAGGGACGCGTGCAATTCGCCGGGTCGGGCCTGGATGCGCAGTACGCGTACGACGGGCGCCGGCACCACGTCGAGCTCGCCGGCCTGCATCTGGCGGGCGGCGATTACCGTGGGCGCATGGTGGTGCAGGCCCGCGCGCCGCTCACGCTCGGTGCGAGCGTGGCGGGCCGCTTCGCCGCGCCGGTGCCGGGCGTGGCCGAGCCCGTGCCGCTGTCCTTCGACCTGCAGGCGCAGGGGCCCGCGCGTGCCATCGGCGTGCGGGCGCTGCTGCAGGTGCGGCGCGGCGCCCGCGCCCGTGGCGACTTGCCGGAGGCCACGGTGAAAGCGGAGATCCACCCGTTCGAGCGCATGCCGGTGCAACAGGCGCTGGCGGATTTCCGGCAGCTCGATGCGCACCTGTTCCGGCCCGATGCGCCGCACACGCTGCTCTCCGGGCACGTGCAATTGCAGCCCGAGACGAAGGCCAGGTTCGCGTTGCAGGCGGACGTGCGCAACGCCGCCGCGGGCCCCTGGGACGCGCAACGCCTGCCGGTCAGCGCCGTGCAACTCACCGGGGAATGGCGCGACGGCCAGGCGCTGCTGCAATCGCTCGCCGCGGATGCCGCTGGAGGCCACGTCAGCGGCAGCGGGAAGTGGCGCGACCACGGCTGGACCTTCGAGGGACGCGTGGCCGACGTCGATCCGGCGAAGCTGCACACCCGCCTCGCGGCGCTGCCCCTGAGCGGCCCCATCCAGCTCGCGGGGGAGGGCCAGCGGGTGGACTTCGACGTGGACCTGCGGGCGCGGGCCGCGCACGCCGCAGGTGCGCACGGGCTCGCGGCCGAGGCCGCGGCGCTGCAGCTGCGCGACCTGCTGGCGCAGGGACGCTGGAGCGGCACGGTGCTGTCGCTGTCGCAACTGCAACTGCACACCGACGATGCTTCTCTGGAAGGTGCGGGCGAATGGGAGTCTGCGGGCCGGGCGGGCAGCGGGCACCTGCAGTTGCACGCGCCCGGTGTCGACGCCAAGGCGCAGGGCCAGCTGGCGGCAACGAGCGGGCGCGGCTCGCTGGAGCTGTCGGCGCGCGACCTGGCGCAGGTGCGCCACTGGCTCGCACGCTGGCCGGGCAGCGCGGCGTGGCTGCCGCCGCCGGCGCTGCGCGGCCAGGCCCGCGTGCAACTGTCCTGGCAGGGCGGCTGGCGCGACCCCACCGTGCAGGCGCTCGCCCATGGGCAGGCGCTCGCCTGGCAGCCGGCCGGCAACGCGCAGGCTGACGCGCCGCTGCCCTGGGTCGTGCGAGAGGCCAGCCTGCAAGTCAACGGACGCCTGCACGATGCGGCGCTGGATGTGCACCTGCAGGGCGACCAGGGGCAACGCAGGATCGACCTGCTGGCGGCCGGTCGCGTCGGCGCGGCGGACCTCGCGCACTGGCACGGGCAGGTCGCGTCGCTCGCGCTGCAGCTGCAGGACCCCGGGATCGCGCCGGGACCGTGGCAGCTGCGTTTGCAGCAGGCGGTCGACTGGCGCGTGGCCGGCTCCGATCTGGAAGTCGGCGCCGGCTCGGCAGCCCTGCACGCGCCGTCGCTGCCGAGCGGAGGTGCCGCAACGGACGCGCGCGTCGCATGGTCGCCGCTGCGCCGCGACCACGGCGTCCTGTCGACCGCCGGAACGGTGTCGGGCCTGCCGCTCGCATGGCTGCAATTCGCGGGCGGGTCGCAACTGCAGGCCCTGGCGCTCTCCGGCGACCTGGTGTTCGACGGCCAGTGGAACGCGCAGCTCGGATCCACCGTGCGCATCGACGCATCGCTGGCACGCGTGCGGGGCGACGTCAACGTGCTCGCCGAAACGGCCGATGGCAGCTCCGCGCGCGTGCCCGCAGGCGTGCGCGAGGCGCGCCTCAGCGTCAGCGCGCGCGGCGAGCAGGTGGAGGCGCACCTGCTGTGGGACAGCGAGCATGCCGGCCATGCCGACGGGCAGTTGCGCAGCCGCCTGGTGCGCGCGAGCGACGGGTCGTGGAGCTGGCCTGCGCAGGCGCCGCTGGCCGGGCGCGTGCAGGCCGAACTGCCCCGCATCGGCGTGTGGTCGGTGCTGGCCCCGCCCGGCTGGCGCTTGCGCGGTTCGGTGTCGGCCGACGTGCGCATCGCCGGCACGCGCGCGCAGCCCGAGCTCTCCGGGCCCGTGAACGCCGACGATCTCGCCGTGCGGTCGGTCGTGGACGGTGTCGGTCTGCGCAATGGCCGCTTGCGCGCACGGCTGGCGGGCCAGCGCGTCATCGTCGACGAGTTCCTGCTGCACGGCATCGGCGAAGCCGGCGGCGACGGCGGCACGCTGGTCGCGCACGGGGAAGGGCAGTGGACGCCGCAAGGGCCGGTGTTCTCCGCCGAAGCGGTGTTGTCGCAACTGCGGGCCAGCATCCGCAGCGACCGGCAGCTCACCGTGTCGGGAACCGTGCAGGCGCGCGTCGAGCAGGGCGCGAGCAGCGTCACCGGCGCGCTGAAGGTGGATCGCGCGCGCATCACCATCCCCGAAGAGTCCCCGCCCAAGCTGGCTGAAGATGTGGTCGTCCACAACGCGCCGGGGCTGCCCGAGAGCTATGCGGAGCGCCGGCAGTCCGGCTCCAGGACAGCGCAGCCCATGCACCTCACGCTGCGGATGCACTTCGATCTCGGCCCGGACTTCCGCCTGAGCGGCCGCGGCCTCGACGCGCGCCTGGCGGGCAGCGTGGAGATCACCAACAACCCGGACGGCACGCCGCAGATCGTCGGCGTGATCCACGCGGTGGATGGCACCTTCTTCGCGTACGGGCAGCGCATGAAGATCGAGCGCGGCGAACTGCGGTTCACCGGAGCGCCGGACAATCCGGCGCTGGACGTCCTGGCGATCCGGCCCAACCTCACGGTGAAGGTGGGCGTGCAGGTCACGGGGCGCGCGCAGTCGCCGCATGTGGAGCTCTACTCAGACGCGGGCCTGTCCGATGCGGAGACGCTCTCCTACGTGGTGCTCGGGCGTTCCTCCTCCGGCGGCGGCGCCGAGACCGCGCTGCTGCAGCGCGCGGCCACGGCGCTGCTCGCCGGCAAGAGCGGCTCCGGCAAGGGCCTCGCCGGCAGCCTGGGGCTGGACGACCTCAGCGTCTCACCCGATGGCACCAGTGGCGCGGTGGTGCGCGTGGGCAAGCGTTTCGCCAAGGACTTCTATGCCTCGTACGAGCGCAGCCTCTCCGGCGCGATGGGCACGCTGTTCCTCTTCTACGACGTCTCGCGCCGGGTCACGGTCCGCGCCGAGGCGGGCGAGCGCACCGGCCTGGACCTGATCCTGACCTTCTACTTCGGCGAGCCGAAGAAGAAGTAGGCAGCGCTGGCCGCCGTCGCGGCGTCTCGCCTGCACGACAGATGCAGCACCTATCCAACGCCGCACCGGCGAATCCCGCTTTGCCTGTCGCGCGGGAAAGACTGGCACCTCGGCAGGGTTGCTGACGCGTGGTAGCGTTACAAGGTGCTGCACGTGTGCCGGGCGTTCCGGCGCCACTTCCCGAAGGAGGACACGATGACTGATGCGACGCGCCGGACCGCCTACGGGCTGGTGCTGCTGGCCGCTGCGGGCACTTTCGCCGTGACGATGGGCAGCCGCCAGAGCATGGGCCTGTTCCTGCCCGCCCTGAACACGTCCACCGGCCTGGGGCTGGGCAGCATCAGCCTGGCCTTCGCGTTCGGTCAGTTGTGGTGGGGACTGACGCAGCCGTTCGCGGGTGCCATGGCCGACCGCTACGGAGCGGGCCGCGTGCTGGTCGTCGGCCTAGTGCTGATGGCGCTGGGCACCTTCATCACCCCGCTCATGAGCACCACCCTCGGCCTGATCTTCGCGATCGGCGTGCTGTCTGCCGGCGGCTCGGGCATGGCCGGCCCGGCGGTCCTGATGTCGGCGAGCATGCGCATGATCGCGCCGGCTCGCCGCGGCTTCGCCACCGGCATCGTGAATGCCGGCGGATCCTTCGGCCAGTTCGCGACGGCGCCCATCGCGGCGGCGCTGATCGTCGGTCTCGGTTGGGCCAGCGCCATGCAGGTGCTGGGGCTGATGGTGCTCGTGTGCCTGCCCGCCGCCTGGGTGCTCCGGGGTACGGGCGGACGCAGCGAGGCATCGGGGCAGAAGCCGGTGGGCACCGGCCAGGCGGTGCGCGAGGCGCTGCATCATCCTGGCTACTTGCTGCTCGGTGCAGGCTTCTTCGTCTGCGGCTTCCACGTCGCCTTCCTCGCCGTGCACCTGCCCGGCGTGATCCAGGCCTGCGGTCTGCCGACCCAGTGGGGCGGCTGGGCGCTCGCGATCATCGGCCTCTTCAACATCGCCGGCAGCCTCGCCATCGGCTGGGCGACCGGCCGGTGGCGCTCGAAGTCGCTGCTGGCGCTGGTCT
This sequence comes from Ramlibacter ginsenosidimutans, assembly GCF_016654015.1. Taxonomy (GTDB): domain Bacteria; phylum Pseudomonadota; class Gammaproteobacteria; order Burkholderiales; family Burkholderiaceae_C; genus Ramlibacter; species Ramlibacter ginsenosidimutans. Next base: position 89,019 of record NZ_JAEPWM010000012.1, read on the forward strand.
ACGCGGTGCGCGGGCTCGCCGTGCTGGCCTTCCTGTTCGCGCCGAAGACCGGCACCGTGGTCCTGCTGTTCTCCGCCGTCATGGGGCTCAGCTATCTCTCGACAGTGCCGCCGACCGCGAACCTGGTGGCGAAGTTCTTCGGTCCGACCCACATGGCCACGCTGTTCGGGCTGGTCATGCTCACGCACCAGGTCGGCGCCTTCTTCGGCTCCTGGCTCGGCGGCAAGGTGTTCGAATGGACCGGCGCGTACGACTGGTTCTGGTACGCCGACATCGTGCTGGCGGCGGGTGCGGCGCTCATCAACCTGCCGATCCGCGAAGCACCGGTCGCGCCGCGCGAATCCGCCGCCTCCGCCGCAGCCTGAGCTGAGCCGTCCGGTTCCCGGACGGGACGTTTCGCCTCGCCACCGAGGGGCGGCCGGCCGCCCGCGGTGCGGCCCGCGCTGACTCATCGCGAATGCAGGACTACAAAACGTAGAGCCACAGACCGGCGGGGCCCGGGCTTGCATTCCCGCAACGTCCGGCCAGCGGGAGTACTACCATCGGACTCACATGATAGATGCACCTTATTATCATGTCCGTAAAGCAGAACGATCGCATGGAAGACAAACCCGCACGCCTCACCGTTCTCATCGACGCCGACAAGAAGAAGGCTTTCGACGAGCTCTGCGCCGCGCAGGACATCACGGCCTCGCAGGTGGTCCGGCAATTAATACGAGAGTACCTGCAGAAGCACGGCGTGCAATGGGTCCGGGCGTTGCAGCGCGATACGGACTGATCCGGGCCGCTTGCGACCGGAAAGCAATTACAATCCGATTAACATCGGAACCGTTCGCATGGAGCTCAAGACTGCAAGGCTCACGATCCTGATCGACCCGGGGAAGAAAGAGGCGTTCGAGACGCTCTGCCGCACGCAGGACATGACGCCCTCCCAGGTGGTCCGGCGCCTCATCCGGGAATTCATGGACCAGGAGGCACCACAGGTGCCGGCTCGCCGTGCCGCCGCCAAGGCTGCGAAGGCCACGCCGCGCAAGGCGACGCCCGCGCGCAAGACGCGCTAGCACCAGCGCCGCGGCAGGCGCGTTGCGCTGCCGCGCCGTGCGCTACACCGGCACCGTGTAGTTCAGCGTCATGCGGCCGCCGTCGACCACGACGATCTCGCCCGTGACATAGCTGGCTGCGTCGCTCGCGAGGTACGCCACCACGTCGGCCACTTCCCAGGGCTCGCCCAGCCGCTTCATCGGCGTGCGCATCATGATGCGCGCCTTCGCTTCCTCGCTGGTGAGCACCGCCTTGGCCGCGAGTTCGGTGGCGATGGTGCCCGGCGCCACTGCATTCACGCGCACGCCCTTGTCGGCCAGCGACAGCGCCATGACGCGCGTGAGCTGGTTGATGCCGCCCTTGCTCATGTTGTAGGTCGCGATGGTGGGGATGGTGAGCACCGCGTTCACCGAGCTCATGTTGACGATCGCACCCCGTCCCGCCTTCACCATCTCGCGCGCCACGGCCTGGCCGGCCAGGAAGGAACCCTTGAGGTTCACCCGCAGCACGGCGTCGTAGTCGGCCTCCGTGATGTCGAGGAACTCCGCGGCCTTGAAGATGCCCGCGTTGTTGACCAGCACGTCGATGCGTCCGTGGCTCAGGATGGTCTTGGCCACCAGCGTGTCCACCTGCGCCTTGTCGCCGACGTCGCAGTGCACGAACAGCCCCTGCAATTCCTGCGCGAGCGCCTGTCCGCGCGCGTCGTCGATGTCGGCGATGACCACCTTCGCGCCCTCCCGCGCGAACCGCCGCGCGCAGGCTTCGCCGATGCCTTGCGCGGCGCCGGTCACGATGCATACGCGGCCCTGCAGGCCGAAGTTGACGCCGGTGGCAGGAGCGGGAGAGGAGGGCGCGCTGTTCATGCGCGGATGGTACCCGTCCAGGCGTCGGCGAACGCCTGGGCGGAAGCAGCGATGGCGTGCGGGTCGCGGCCGGGCTGGTAGAGCGCCGAACCGATGCCGAAGCCGTTCGCGCCGGCAGCGCGGTAGGCCGCCATGCTGCTGGGCGTGATGCCGCCCACGGGCAGCAGGAGGACCTGCGGCGGGAGCACGGCCCGAATGGCTTTCACGGCGGCCGGCGGAATCATTTCCGCGGGAAAGAGCTTCAGCCCGGTCGCGCCCGCTTCGAGTGCCGCGAACGCTTCGCTCGGCGTCGCGACGCCCGGCAGGCACACGAGGCCGAGGGCTGCGGCGGCTTGCACCACGCGCGCATCGAAGTTCGGCGACACGATGAGGCGACCGCCCGCCGCGTGCACCGCCTTCACCTCCTCGGCCGAGCGCACGGTGCCCGCGCCGACCAGTGCGTTGGGATGCCGGCGCGCCATGCTGGCGATGCTGGCAAGCGGGTCCGGCGAGTTGAGCGGCACCTCGAGCAGCGCGTAGCCGCTGCGCACCAGGACATCGCCGACGGCGTCGGCTTCGTGCGGCGCGATGCCGCGCAGGATGGCGACCAGGGGCAGCGTGGACATCGCGTGCTGCCAGGTTCTCGTTGTTTCAGGGTTCATGCGTTCTCCAGGGTGCGGGCCAGTGCGTGCAGGCCGCGCCAGGTCGCTTCTGCGCCAAAGCTGCGGCTGCTGCATCCCAGCTCCTGCAGCGCGAGAGCATAGCGGCGCGTCAGCGCGGCGCTCCCCACCAGCACCAGCTCGCTCGCGCCAGGCGCCGCCGCCCGCAGCTCCTCGCCGATCACCAGGCCCGAAAGATAACTGGGCATCTCCTGCGCCGGCACGCGCTCGAACAGCGCCAGCGTGCGGGCGCTGAACGCTGCGTGCAGCAGGCTGCCGCTCTCCTGTGCGTGCCGCACGCCGCGGGTGAAGGCGTCCTCGTGCAGTTCGCCGTCCTCGGCCGGCAGCGTGCGCGCGAGGATGGAGTGCTGGCGCAGCAGCGCGTAGAACTCGCCCGACATGAAGGTGGCGAAGGACTGCACGCGTGCGTCGGCCACCTCGACCCACTTGCTGTGCGTCCCGGGCAGCACGATGCGGGCGGCGCGCGCCGGCAGCAATTCCAGCGCGCCGAAGACCTGCACTTCCTCTCCGCGCATGACGTCGGGCACGCCGCGCGCCTCGCAGCTCAGGCCCGGCACCACGGCGATGCGGTCCGGTTCGATCCAGCACAACGAGCGGGCAATTTCGCCGAAGCCCGCCGGACACGCGCAGTAGGGCGCTTCGCGCCAGCCTTGCCGGCTGCCGGCCATGCCGCTCACGAGGCACAGCGCCGCAGGATCGGCGAGCCAGTCGCCGCAGGTCTCCTGCAGCACGGAGGGAAAGCCGCCGGGCGGCACGCTCAGGATGCCCCGCGGGGCCGCGCGCTCCTCCAGCACCGCGCCGTCGGGCGCGATGCGGGCGGCCCGCAGCGAAGTCGTGCCCCAGTCGACTGCGACGAGTGATCTCATGAAAAGAGGGCTCCCCGCGCGCGGGGAGCGTGGGTTGCTAGTGGTTGTCGCGCGGAACGAAGGCGCCGCGCTTGCCGACCAGGAAGTCGAGGTCGACGCCCTCGTCGGCCTGCAGCACGTGGTCCACGTAGAGCTTCCAGTAGCCGGAGCTGAGCCTCGGCTCGGGCGCCTTCCATGCGGCGCGGCGGCTTGCCAGCTCCTCGTCGCTCACTTCGAGGTGGAGGCGCCGCCTGGGCACGTCCAGCTCGATCATGTCGCCATTGCGCACGAGCGCGAGCGGGCCACCGGCGGCGGCCTCGGGCGCGGTGTGCAGCACCACGGTGCCGTACGCCGTGCCGCTCATGCGCGCATCGCTGATGCGCACCATGTCGGTGATGCCCTTGCGCAGGATCTTGGGCGGCAGCGGCATGTTGCCGACTTCGGCCATGCCAGGGTAGCCCTTGGGCCCGCAGTTCTTCAGCACCAGCACGCAGCTCTCGTCGACGTCCAGGTTCTCGTCGTCGATGCGCGCGTGGAAGTCCTCGATGTCCTCGAACACCACGGCGCGGCCGCGATGCACCATCAGCTTGGGCGTGGCGGCGCTGGGCTTGATGACGGCGCCACGGGGCGCCAGGTTGCCGCGCAGCACCGCAATGCCGGCCTTCTCCTTGAAGGGCGCTTCCAGCGGCAGGATGACTTCCTTGTTCCAGTTCTGCGCGTCGGCGATGTTGTCGCCGACGGTCTTGCCGCTGGCAGTGAGTGCGCCGAGGTGCAGGTGCTCGCGGATCTCCTTCATCACCACCGGCAGGCCGCCGGCGTAGCAGAAGTCTTCCATCAGGTGCTGCCCCGAAGGCTGCAGGTTCACGAGGCAGGGCAGCTCGCTGCCGAGACGGTCGAAGTCCTCCATCGCCAGCTCCACGCCGATGCGGCGGGCGATCGCGATCAGGTGGATCACCGCGTTGGTCGAACCACCGATCGCGGCCAGCGTCTTGATCGCGTTCTCGAACGCCTCGCGCGTGAGGATCTGCGACAGCTTGGTGTCGCTGTGCACCATCTCCACGATGCGGCGCCCAGCGAAGCGCGCCAGCACGTTGCGGCGCCCGTCGACCGCGGGATACGCGGCATTGCCCGGCAGCCCGACACCCAGCGCTTCGACCATGCTCGCCATCGTCGAGGCGGTGCCCATGGTCATGCAGTGGCCGTGGCTGCGGTGCATGCAGCTCTCGGCCTCGAAGAAGTCCTGCAGCTTGAGCGTGCCGGCGCGCACCTGTTCGCTCATGCTCCAGACGCCCGTGCCGGAGCCCAGCTCCTGGCCGCGCCACTTGCCGGAGAGCATCGGGCCGCCGGACACGCCGATCGTCGGCAGGTCCACGCTGGACGCGCCCATCATCAGCGACGGCGTCGTCTTGTCGCAGCCCATCAGGAGCACGACGCCGTCGATTGGATTGCCACGAATGGATTCCTCGACGTCCATGCTCGCGAGGTTGCGGTACAGCATGGCCGTGGGCCGCAGCATCGTCTCGCCCAGCGACATCACCGGGAACTCGAGCGGAAAGCCGCCGGCCTCGTACACGCCGATCTTCACCTGTTCGGCGAGCGTGCGGAAATGCGAGTTGCACGGCGTCAGCTCGCTGAAGGTATTGCAGATGCCGATGACGGGCCTGCCGTCGAACTGGTCGTGGGGAATGCCCTTGCCCTTCAGCCAGCTGCGGTAGGCGAATCCATCACGGTCCTGCCGCCCGAACCACTGCTGGGAGCGGAGGTCTTCGGGCTTCTTTTTTGGGGGTGTCATAGGGTTGGTCCTGATCGAGTCCGGATCTTATGGTCATACGATTGCGCTCCCCTTACGGATAAACCATGAGCGACCCCTCGCGTCCCGATGTGCTGACAGTGGCGAAGCTGCCGCCCTTCTATTTGCAGCCCCTGCAGGCGGCATTCACGGTGCACGACCGCCTGCACGAAACCGATCCGCAGGCGTTCGCGAAGATCGCCCCCCGCATCCGCGCCATCACGGGCGGCGGCGAATCCGTCGTGTCGCGCGAGCTCATGCAGCAACTGCCCGCGCTGGAAATGATTTCGATCATGGGAGTCGGCTACGACAAGGTGGACGTGCGCGCCGCCATCGAGCGCGGCATCCCGGTGACGCACACGCCCGAGGTGCTCAACGACGAGGTGGCCGACCTGGCGCTGGCGCTGATGCTGTCGGTCGCGCGGCGCGTGCCGCACGCGGACCGGCACGTGCGCGAGAACCGCTGGGCCGAGCAGGGCAACATGCCGCTCGCGACCCGGATGTCGGGCAAGCGCCTGGGCATCGTGGGCCTGGGCCGCATCGGCAAGGCGATCGCACGGCGCGCCGAAGGCTTCGGCATGTCGATCGCGTACACGGGCCGCACGCAGCAGCCCGGCGTTTCCTATCCGTACTACCCCTCCGCGAAAGCGCTGGCGGCGAACGTGGATTTCCTGGTCGTGATCACGCCGGGCGGCGAAGGCACGCGGCGGATGATCGACGCGGACGTGCTGCGGGCGCTCGGCCCGAAAGGCTTCCTCGTCAACGTCGCGCGCGGCAGCGTCGTCGACGAGCGCGCGCTGATCGAAGCCTTGCAGCAGGGCGTGATCGCCGGTGCCGGCCTCGACGTGTTCGAGGACGAGCCGCGCGTGCCCGAGGCGCTGCGCGCGCTCGACAACGTCGTCCTCACGCCCCACATGGCCAGCGCGACGCACGAGACGCGCCAGGCGATGGCGGACCTCGCGCTGGCGAACCTGCAGGCGCATTTCGCCGGGCAGCCGCTCTTGAGTCCCGTTCCCGAGTGCCGCTGAAGGCGCCGGCTTTCCGATTCCATCCACCACGAAGACAGGAGACGACAGGCATGAAAACGAGAATGGTTGTGGCCGCGGCAGGCATTGCCTTTGGCATGCTCGCCGGTGCGCCGGCGATGGCGCAGGAGACGCTCACCGTCTGGTGGGTCAAGGGCTTCTATCCCGCGGAAGACGCCGCCCTGTTCAACGTCATCAAGAAGTTCGAGGCCAAGCACAAGGGCGTGAAGGTCGAGCTCTCGCAGTACCCGATCCAGGACATGATCCCGAAGACGGTGGCCGCGCTCGACTCGGGCAATCCGCCCGACGTGGCGTACGCCGACGTCTATGACTTCCAGGTCACCGGCAAGTGGGCCAATGACGACAAGCTGGAGGACATCAGCAGCGTCATCAGCCCGATCAGCGCGCGCTTCGAGCCGACCGCGCTGTCCACGACCTTCCTGTACGACGCGAAGGCCCAGAAGCGCGCGTACTACGCCTTCCCGCTCAAGCAGCAGACCATGCACATCCAGTACTGGAAGGACATGCTGGCCGAAGCGGGCTTCAAGGAAAGCGACATCCCGAAGGACTGGAAGGGTTACTGGAACTTCTGGTGCGAGAAGGTGCAGCCGGCCGAGCGCAAGAAGACTGGCAAGCGCATCTTCGGCATCGGCATGCCCATGGGCGTGGATTCGAGCGACTCGTTCTACTCGTTCCTGACCTTCGCCGACGCGTACAACGTGCACATGGTGAACGACTCGGGCAAGCTGCTGGTCGACGACCCGGCGGTGCGCCAGGGCCTGATCGGCGCGCTGACCGACTACACCAAGCCCTATACGGAAGGCTGCACCCCGCCTTCGTCCACCAGCTGGAAGGATCCGGACAACAACGTCGCCTTCCACAACAAGACGACCGTGATGACGCACAACGCGACCATTTCGATCGCCGCCAAGTGGCTGGACGACATGAACAACCCGGCGCTGACGCAGGCGCAGCGTGACGAGGCGAAGAAGAACTACACCCAGGAGATCGCCACGGCCGGCTTCCCCAACAAGCCGGACGGCAGCAAGATGAAGTACCGCACCGCCGTGAAGACGGGCGTGATCTTCAAGGAAGCCAAGCACAAGGACCTGGCCAAGAAGTTCGTGGCCTTCCTGCTGCAGGACGAGAACCTGACGCCCTACGTGGAAGGTTCCCTGGGCCGCTGGTTCCCGGTCACCAAGCACGGCCAGGCCAGCCCGTTCTGGAAGAACGACCCGCACCGTCTCGACGTGTACAACCAGTACATGAGCGGCGTGACCACCTTCGAGTTCACGAAGAACTACAAGTTCACGATCCTGAACAACGAGAACGTCTGGGCCAAGGCGATGAACCGCGTGGTGAACGAGCACGTGCCGGTGGACAAGGCGGTCGACGAGATGATCGCCCGCATCAAGACGGTCGCGGGCAGCACCGACTGACCCTGGGAGGCCTGGCGACATGAGCTCGATCATCGCGACTCCGACCACGACGCACGAGCTGCCGGCCCCCGCGCCGGCAGCCCGCCGATCCGCCTCCTGGGACAACTGGGGACGGGTCATGGTGGTGCCCTACCTGCTGGTGTTCGCGGTGTTCGTGCTCTACCCGGTCGGCTACGGCCTGTGGCTTGCGCGGCACCCGCAAAGCTACGTGCGGCTGTTCGCCGACCCCATCTTCTTCCGCACCGTCATCAACACGCTGGTGTTCCTCGTCGTCGCCATCAACATCAAGATGATGGTCGCACTGCTGCTCTCGGGTTTCTTCGTGCAGACCCGCTGGTGGATCAAGGTGCTGTCGGCGTTGTTCATCCTGCCGTGGGCGGTGCCCTCCATTCCGACGATCCTCTCGGTCCGGTTCATGCTGAACCCCGAGTGGGGCGTCGTCAATACGCTGATCTTCCGGCTGACCGGCATGGACGGCCCGAACTGGCTGAACGACCCGACGCTCGCGCTGTCGTTCTCCATGCTGATGCACATCTGGAAGTCGCTGCCGTTCTGGACGCTGATCCTGGTGGCCGGACGGCTGTCGATCCCGTCGGAGCAATACGAGGCGGCAGCGGTGGACGGAGCCAGCACCTGGCAGAAGTTCCGCTTCATCACCTGGCCCTCCATGCGCACCCTGTACCTCACGTCGACCATCCTGTCGATGATCTGGACGCTGGGCGACTTCAACAGCGTGTACCTGCTGACCGGGGGCGGTCCGGCCGACCTCACGCACGTGCTCGCGACGCTGGGCATCCGCTACCTGCGCCTCGACCAGGTCGACCTCGCGATGGCATCCATCGTCGTCGCCATGCCGCTCGTGCTGCCGCTGGTCTACTTCATGATGAAGAGGTTGAGCAAGTGAAGATCAAATGGCGAACCGTCTCCACCGAGGCGAAGCTGCTGCTGATCGGGATCCCGGTGTTCCTGTGGACCATGATCCCGATCTACCACCTGTTCCTGTTCGCGATCTCGCCCAGGGACTCTGCGACCTCCGGCCGGCTGTGGCCGGACCACCCGACGCTGCGCAACTTCAGCATCGTCCTGCACGAGGAGCACTTCTACCTGAACCACTTCTGGCTGCAGATGTGGAACTCGGTGCTGATCGCGGTCTCGGTGGGGGCCTTGACGCTGTTCGTGGCCACCTGCGCCGCCTTCGCGATCTCGCGACTGAAGGTGCCGGGCGGCCGCACGGTGATGAACCTGGCGCTGTTTACGTACTTCATTCCCGCGGCCTTCCTCGCGGTGCCGATGTACAAGGCCATGGGCGTCTACGGCTTGTTGAACAACCAGTGGGCGCTGATCCTCGCGATGGTGACGATCGCCTCGCCCTACTGCATCTGGGTGCTGAAGCAGGCCTCGGACAAGCTGCCCTGGGAGCTCGACGAAGCGGCGCGCATGGATGGCGCGACACCGCTGCAACTGTTCCGGCTGGTGTACCTGCCGCTGATGGTGCCCTCGCTGGTGGCCGTCGGCACCTACGCGCTGCTGCTGGCCTGGAACGAGTACCTGTATGCCTTCCTGCTGCTGTCCGACGACAAGAGCACGACGCTCGGCGTGGCGCTGGGCAGCTTCCTGTCGGCCGACGATTCGCCGTGGGAACTGCTGATGGCGACGGGCGTGCTGTATGCGTTGCCGCCCGCGGCGATCTACTACGCGTTCAAGCGCTACATGGTGGGCGGCCTCACGGCCGGTGCAGTGAAGTCATGACGCAGCTGCGCAACGCCTTCGGCGTTTTCCCCTCGAGGGCTCGCCCCCAGCGGCCCGGCCGGACCGGTTCCGCGGCGCCCCTCGACTCCCTTTCGCGGCACGCGGCCACTGCGTGCACGGCTTCCTCCCAGAACAAGGTCTGACGCAATGGCATCTGTTTCCTTCCGCGGCGTCGAAAAGCAATTCGGCCGCTTCAAGGTCATCCACGGCATCAGCTTCGACATCCAGGACGGCGAGTTCGTCGTGCTGGTCGGCCCGTCCGGCTGCGGCAAGTCCACGCTGCTGCGCATGCTGGCCGGCCTGGAGCCGATCACCGGCGGCGAGATCGATATCGACCGCCGCGTGGTCAACGAGCTCGACTCCAAGGACCGCGACATCGCGATGGTGTTCCAGAGCTACGCGCTGTATCCGCACATGACCGTGCGCGACAACATGGCCTTCAGCCTGAAGCTGCGCAAGGCCGACACGAAGCTCACCGCGCAGCGCGTCGACAACGCCGCGCGCATCCTGAACCTCACGCAGCTGCTCGATCGCTATCCGCGCGAGCTGTCGGGCGGCCAGCGCCAGCGCGTGGCCATGGGCCGGGCGATCGTGCGCGACCCCAAGGTGTTCCTGTTCGACGAACCGCTGTCCAACCTGGACGCCAAGCTGCGCGTCGCGATGCGCGCCGAGATCAAGGCCCTGCACCAGCGCCTGAAGACCACCACGGTGTACGTCACGCACGACCAGATCGAGGCCATGACGATGGCCGATCGCATCGTCGTGATGCACGACGGGCTGGTGGAGCAGATCGGCACGCCGCTGGAGCTGTTCGACCGTCCCGGCAACCTGTTCGTCGCGCAGTTCATCGGCTCGCCCTCCATGAACGTGATGGCGGGCACGCTGCGCCAGGGTGAATCCGGCAGCTGGGTCGAAGCGCAAGGCCAGCGCTGGCCGACGGTGGTGCAGGCCCAGGGCCAGGACGGGCAGTCCGTGCAGTACGGCGTGCGCCCCGGCGACCTGCGCCTCTCGACCACGGGGCAGGGCATTCCCGCCAAGGTGGTCGTGGTGGAACCCACGGGCGCCGAAACCGAGTTGCTGCTGAAGGTCGGCGACGCGGACCTGGTGTGCGTGCTGCACGGCCGCACCAACGCACGCGCCGACGACACGGTCATGCTGGAGGTCGCGCCGGAGAAGACGCACGTCTTCGACGCCGCGGGAGGCCAACGCCTCGACACCTTGCCGCCCCGGCTGCAATGACCAAGAACGTCCACGGCCAGGCCCTGGACTACCTGGGTGTGGCCATCGTGTCCGGGCGCTATCCGCCCGGGACGGCCATGCCTCCCGAGCCCCTGCTGGGCGAGGAGCTCGGGGTGAGCCGGACGGTCGTGCGCGAAGCCGTGAAGTCGCTCGTGGCGAAGGGGCTCGTGTCCACCGGCCCGAAGGTCGGCACGCGCGTGCTCCCGCCGCAGCAGTGGAACTGGTTCGACCCCGACGTGATCGTGTGGCAGTCGCAGGCCGGACTCACGCGCGAGTTCCTGCGGGACCTGCAGGAGCTGCGGCGTGTGGTCGAACCGGCTGCGGTGCGGATCGCGGCGCAGCGCGCCACCTTGGAGGACATCGCCGGGGTCGAGGACGCCTATGCCGGCATGAAGCGCGCCGTGGAGCACGGCGGCGACTACGTGTCGCACGACCTGCACTTCCACCAGCGCCTGATCCGCGCCTGCCACAACCGGATGCTGGTGCAGATGAGCAATGCCCTCTCGGCGCTGCTGCGCACCAGCTTCGAAATCTCCACCACGCGCAAGGACGGCCCCCGCAATTCGCTGCCGTTGCATCGCGAGGTGCTGGATGCGGTGATCGCGCGCGAGCCCGAGCGCGCCGAGCGTGCCGTCCTGGTCCTGATCGACGGCGCCCGCGAAGACATCGATGCGGTGCTGGCCAGCCGCAGGCCGCTGCCGCGGCTGGACAGCCCGGCCCGGCGCCTGCGCGCCGCCTAGGCCGGATCCATCATTCCTTTACCGCGCCGGTCAGGCCCGAGACGTAGTACTCGACGAAGAACGAGTACACGACCGCCACCGGCAGCGAGCCGAGCAGGGCGCCGGCCATGAGCGGCCCCCAGTGGTAGATGTCGCCCTCCACGAGTTCGGTTACCACGGCCACCGACACGGTCTTCACTTCCGACGAGGACACGAAGGTCAGCGCATAGATGAATTCGTTCCAGGACAGCGTGAAGGCGAAGATGCCCGCCGAGATCAGCCCCGGGACGGCCAGCGGCAGGATGATCTTGCGCAGGATCTGCAGGCGCGTGGCGCCGTCGATCAGCGCGCATTCCTCCAGCTCGTACGGGATCGTGCGGAAATAGCCCATGAGCAGCCAGGTGCAGAACGGGATCAGGAAGGTCGGATAGGTGAGGATCAGGGCCATGCGCGAGTCGAACAGGCCCAGCTCGAACACGAGCGCCGCCAGCGGGATGAAGAGGATCGAGGGCGGCACCAGGTAGGCGAGGAAGATCGCGAGGCCGACCTGGCGCGCTCCGCGGAAGCGCAGCCGCTCGATCGCGTACGCCGCCAGCACCGCCGCGGCGAGCGACACGAAGGTCGACACGACCGAGACCAGCACCGTGTTCCACAGCCAGGCCGGATAGTCCGTCTCGAACAGCAGCTTCTTGAAGTGCGCCAGCGTCGGGCCGACCACCAGGAAGGGGTTGCCCTCGCGCGAGATCAGCTCGGCGTCCGGCTTGATGGAGGTGATCGCCATCCAGTAGAACGGGAACAGCAGCACGAACACGAAGATGCCGAGCGGCAGCCAGACCGTCACCACGCGGCGCGGCACGGACTGCAGGAAATCCATGCCTTCGCGGTCGCTGCCTTGCTTGCTGCGCATCGTGGTCACTTGTCCTCGCCGCCCTGCTGCCAGGCGCGGCGCTGCAGGCCGAAGTAGCTGAAGAGGATGGACGCCAGCAGGAACGGGATCATGGCGATGGCGATCGCCGCACCCTCGCCGAGCGAGCCGCCGGGGATCGCGCGCTGGAACGACAGCGTCGCCATCAGGTGCGTGGCGTTCAGCGGGCCGCCGCGCGTGAGCACGTAGATCAGCTGGAAGTCGGTGAACGTGAAGAGCACCGAGAAGGTCATCACCACCGCGATGATCGGCGTGAGCAGCGGCAGCGTGATGCGGCGAAACCGCTGCCAGCCGGTGGCGCCGTCGATGGCGGCCGCTTCGTACAGCGAAGGCGAGATCGTCTGCAGCCCGGCCAGCAGGGTGATCGCCACGAAGGGCACGCCGCGCCAGACGTTCGCCGCGATGGTGGACAGCCGCGCGTTCCAGGGGTTGCCCAGGAAATCGATGTACGTATGGATCCAGCCCAGGCGCATCAGCACCCAGCTGATCACCGAGAACTGCGCGTCGTAGATCCACCAGAAGGCGATGGCGGACAGCGCGGTCGGCACGATGTACGGCAGCAGGATCACCGTGCGGAAGAAGGTCTTGAACGGCAGCTTCTCGTTCAGCAGCAGTGCCAGCCAGAGTCCCAGTGCGAACTTGAGCACGCTGGCCACGAAGGTGTAGAACAGCGTGTTGAACAGCACCGTGCGCGTGACGTCGTCCTGCAGCAGGAACCGGTAGTTGTCCAGCCCGATCCACACGCCCTTGCGCCCGATCTTCGCGTCGGTGAACCCGAGCCACACGCCCAGCACCAGCGGGTACGTGAGGAACACGAGCAGCAGCGCCCCCGCCGGCAGCATGAACAGCATGCCGAGTGCATTGCGGCTGTTCTGCAGGCGATGCAGCAGCCCGGCGAGCCGGCCCTCGCGGGCGGGTTCGCCGGCTGGCAGCGGGGTGGCGCGGGCGCCGGGCTGGGTCACACCTTGTAGTAGCGCTCGGCGCGCTTCTGTGCGCGCTCGGCCGCTTCCTTGGGGGGACGGGCGCCGCTGGCGGCTTCGGCCACCATGTCGAGGATGATGAAGTCCGAGATGGAGGCCGCCGACGCGTAGCCCAGCTTGCCGGCGTAGCCGATCGGGCGCATGACCTTCATCGCGTCACGGTACGGGGTGTGCTTGGGGTCGCTCGTCCAGATCGGATTGCTCTCGTACGCCTTGAGCGGGTGGCACGTGTAGCCGATGCTCGCCTGCATCCACGGTCCGTACTGCTCCTGTTCCATCATGAAGCGCAGGAACTCCTTGGCGGCCTTCGGGTACTTGGTGTACTTGAAGATCATCTGGTTGAAGAACAGGTTGAATTCCGTCGGCACGCCCACCGGGCCAATGGGGAAGTTCGCATGCTGGATGTCCTTCGCCATCTCCTGCAGTTTCGGATCCTGCGAGGTCTTCGCCGCGTAGTAGATCGAGATCCCGTTGGCGGTCACGCTGATCTGGTTGTCGAGGAACGCCTTGTTGTTGTTCGGGTCCAGCCACGAGAGGGTGCCGGGCACGAAGGTGGGATACAGCTCCTTCGCGAACTCCAGCGCCTTCACCGTCTCGGGCCGGTCGATCATCACGTTGTTCTTCTCGTCCACCAGCTTGCCGCCGAAGGCCCAGAACAGCCAGTGCGCCCAGGCCTGGTCGCCGGTCGCGTGGCCGAGCGCGAAGCCGCCCGGCGTGCCCTTGTCCTTCAGCGCCTTCATGAGGCGGAGGAAGCCGTCCATGTCCTTCGGAAAGCTGTCGAAGCCCGCGGCCTTGACCTGGCTCTCGCGGTAGACGATCGCATTGCCGGCGCAGCCTAGCGGCACGCCGATCCAGTTCTTCCCGTTGGGCCGCAGGTACTGCTCGCAGACCGGGTACCAGCCGCCGTACTTCTTGCCGAGATACGTGCACACGTCGGTGACGTCGACGAGCTTTTCCGGATAGAGGTTCGCGTCGTCGTTGGTGGACAGGATGATGTCCGGGCCGGCGCCCGCGTTGGCCGCGACCGCCGCCTTGGGCCGCACGTCCTCCCAGCTCTCGTTGTCCACGCGCACCTCGATGCCGGTCGCCTGCGTGAACTTGCGGACGTTGGCCATGTACTGCTCCTCGTCGCCGGCGACGAAGCGCTTCCAGCGCAGCACGCGCAGCTTCGCGCCCTTTTCCGGCTGGTTGCTCCACTGCGCCTGCGCACTCGCCGGCCACAGCAGCGGCAGCGACACCGCGGCCGCGCCGGCCGAGGCCTTCTTCAGGAACTTGCGACGATCGGTCATGTTGTCTCCTGGTCTTTGGTGGTGAACGAAGGCTGCGCAGCGGCGTCTCAGGACGCCAGCCGCATGCCGGTGCCGGCATCGAACAGGTGGGCGCGCGCGGGGTCGGGGCGCAGGCGGATGATCTCGCCGGGCCGGAACTCATGGCGCTCGCGAAAGACGCTGGTGACCTCGACGCCGGCGATCTTGGTGAAGACCTGCGTGTCGGCGCCGGTGGGCTCGACCACCACGACGGCGGTGGCGACACCGTCCTCGCCGCTGGCCAGCTGGATGTGCTCCGGGCGCATGCCGTACAGGACGGATTGCCCGTCCTGTCCCGCGGCTGCCTGCGGCGGCGCGGGCAGCCAGAGCCCTTCCCCCAGTTCCACGCGCGCGTCGCCGCTGGAGCGGCGCAGGACGCCGGGCAGGAAGTTCATCGCGGGCGAGCCGATGAAGCCGGCGACGAACTGGTTCACCGGCCGGTCATAGAGCTCCAGCGGCGACCCGGTCTGCTCCACCAGGCCATCGCGCATCACCACGATGCGGTCGGCCATGGTCATGGCCTCGATCTGGTCGTGGGTCACGTAGATGGAGGTGGTCTGCAGGCGCTGGTGCAGTTCCTTGATCTCCGTACGCATCTGCACCCGCAGCTTCGCGTCCAGGTTGGACAGCGGCTCGTCGAACAGGAAGACCTGCGGGTCGCGCACGATGCAGCGCCCCATGGCGACGCGCTGCCGCTGGCCGCCGGAGAGCTGGCGCGGAAAGCGATCGAGCAGGGTCTCGAGCCCCAGGATGTCGGCCGCCCGGCGCACGCGTTCCTCGACTTGCGCCTTGGACTGCTTCGCCAGCGTCAGGCTGAACGCCATGTTGTCGCGCACCGTCATGTGCGGGTACAGCGCGTAGTTCTGGAACACCATCGCGATGTCCCGCTCCTTGGGCGTGAGCGCATTGACGACGCGGCCGTCGATGGCGATCTCGCCGCTGCTGATCTCCTCCAGTCCGGCGATCATGCGCAGCAGCGTGGACTTGCCGCAGCCCGAGGGGCCCACCAGCACGGCGAACTGCCCGTCCTCGATGGCGATGTCGACGCCACGGATGATCTGGGCGGTCCCGAAGTACTTCTCAACGCGTCGGATGTCGACCCTGGCCATGGTCCCCCATGTGAAAGTACGAGGCGACGGACCTTGTAACATGGAAAAAATGGGGCGTCATCAGCATCGAACCCCTTCCTCGCGCTGCGCGCACCGCATACGCGCACGGTTCGCGGTCCCTGCGCCGCAGCATGCCGGAGGTGCTGTCCCGGGCCGGCGCGCGGGTGCCGGCCGGCGCCGGTGCATCCTCCCAGCAACGCTTACGCGACTCCCTTAAAGGCCGCGGCCCGGTTCGTTCTACACTTTGAAACATTCGGGGCCGCAGTCGCGGGCCGGACAACGCACAAAGAGGGACGCAAAGTGGCATCGCCCACCCCATGGTCGACGGACGAGGCGCTGGACGAGCCGCAGCGGTGGCTGGCTGCGTCGCCCCTGCTGGACCTCCAGGACCCGAAGCTGCGCCTGCGCGTGCAGTCGCTGGTCCAGTTGTGCACGACCGACCGGCAGAAAGCCCTGGCCCTCTATGGCTACGTGAAGCGCCTGCCGCTGGCGCGGCGCATGAAGCTGCGCCCGCGCACCGCGCGCGAGGTGTACGACGCCGGCCGCGGCGATGCGAGCGACAAGGCGACGCTGCTCGTCGCCATGCTGCGCATCGCCAAGCTGCCTTCGCGCATCCGTGCCGTCACGCTCTCCGGCGAGATCCTGCGCGGCATGGCGCCAGGCTCGCGCGGTGCGTACCGGCCCATCGTGGAGGTCTGGTTGCAGGAACGCTGGATCGGCACCGACACCTACATCTTCGATGCGGCCTGCATGGCCGCCGCGCGCCAGCGGCTGCGCGACCTCGGCTGGGAATGGGGCTACGGAATCCACGTGAACGGCCACATGCTGTGGGACGGCCATGAGGATGCCTTCCTCGGCGGCGTGCCCACGGAATGCGACCTGATGGTGACGGGCGAGCTCGGCGTCTTCAACGACGCCGGCCACCTGCACGCATCGCGCGCCTACCGGCGCCAGTTCTCGCTGCTGGAGACCCTGCGCTGGACGCTGGTCGCGCCGCTGGTGGATTGGGGATTGCGCAACCTGCGCAGCGAGGCGGTGCGCCCGATCGTGCACACGAGCCGCTTCAACTGAACCTGCGGGCGGGCGCCGACGCGAGGCGCTACGCCTGCATCGCCCCGGACAGCACGATTTCCTTGCCGCGTGCCACCGGCACCCGGCGCAGCAGCGCGCGCGCCACGTCGCTGGCCTGCACCGAGCGGTAGTTCGCCGGGATCAGCGGCCGCAGCAGGCGCGTCACGCGCAGTGCGAGCTGCTCGCCACCGCGCTCGGGCTGGCCGAGCGCGCCGCGGTCGCCCGCGAGCATCGACGGCCGCGCGATGACCAGGCCTTCGTAGCCGAGCGCGTCCAGGTCCTGTTCGAGCTCGCCCTTCACCCGGCTGTAGAAGAGCGACGAGCGCGTATCCGCTCCCATCGCGCTCACCAGTCCCAGCCGCTTCGCGCCCGCTGCCAGCGCGGCTCGCGCGACGGCCAGGTTGGCGTCGTGGTCGACCGCGCGGAATGCGGCCTGGCTGCCGGCGACCTTGATGGTGGTGCCCAGCGCGAGGTACACCTCGTCGACCGGGGGCAGCGCCGGAAGCGCCGCGAAGTCGACGAGATGCAGGTGCAGCTTGGGGTGGGAAACGCCTGGCGCGCGACGCGCGAGGACGTGGACTGCCGCGACCGACGCATCGGCGAGCAGTCCCTCGAGAATGGCCCGGCCGACGAGCCCCGTGGCTCCCGCCAGCAGGGCGCTACGGTCCGGGGCAGGAGCAGGTCGGTCCATGCCGGCATGGTACGCCGGCCGGACCGCCTAGGAGCCTGGGCGGCAGAGAGACGGGCCTGCGTTGGACCGAGAAGGGGGTGGAGGCTAGGCGCGGAAACGGGTCCAGCCTGGCCGGCTGGACCCGTTTCCGCAACGACGCATACGCCCCCTTCTCGGTCCAACCCTGCGGGCCGGGGCTTGGAAGCGCGCCATGCGTCGTTGCAGCCTCCTTGTGTAGATGAACTACACGGCGTCGGCTGCGCCTAGCCTGACACGCTTCCAAGCCCCGGCGCAGGCCCGTCTCTCTGCCGCCCAGGCTCCTAGCTCAGCGGCCGTAGTTGCGCGTCGGGTTGCCGCCGCGACGGTTACCGCCGCCGCCACCACCGCCACCGCCGCCATGGCGACGGCCGGTGGCGCCCATGCTGTCGATGCTGGTGCGCGTCGGATCCGGCTGGCCGTTGGCATTGACCCGCTTCACGCCGGTCATGTCACGCCGCCCCGGCATGTTGGTGCGCAGCGGATCCACGTTGCGCGGCATCCGGTCGTCGCCGTCGTCGTCGAAGGCACGTTCGCGTCCGTCGTCGCGCGGCTGCTGCGGCGCGCGCGCCACCTGCGCCGGCTGGGCCGGCCGGTTGCTGCGCGGCGGCCGGCCGCCGCCATTGCCGTTGCGGGGCTGCTGGCCGTTGCCGTTGCCGTTGCGCGGCTGCTGCCCGTTGCCGTTGCGGACCTGCTGGCCACCGCCATTGCCGTTGCGCGCCTGCTGGCCGTTGCCGCTGCGGGCTTCGCCTTCGGGCTTGCGCTTGCCGGAGCCGCCGGACTTGTCCTTGTTCTCGCGGATGCGCTGCATCATCTCGCTGCGCGCCGCCTTGGCCGCGGCGTTCATCACCTCGCGCGACGGCGGGCGGCCCTTGCCGCCCCACAGGACCTGGCGGCCCATGGCGATGGGCTGGGCCTCTTCGCCGGGTTCGGGACCGAAGCCCTCGACCACGACGGTCGGGATGTCCTGCTTCGTGAAGCGCTCGATCTCCTGCATGAAGCCTTCCTCGTCCAGGCAGACCAGCGACACGGCCTGGCCTTCCTTGCCCGCGCGGCCGGTGCGGCCGATGCGGTGGACGTAGTCTTCCGGCACGTTGGGAATCTCGTAGTTCACCACGTGCGGCAGGTCGTCGATGTCGATGCCGCGGGCGGCGATGTCGGTGGCGACCAGCGCGCGGATGTCGCCGCTCTTGAAGCCGGCCAGCGCCTGCGTGCGGGCGGTCTGGCTCTTGTTGCCGTGCAGGGCCATCGCGGTGATGCCCTTCTTCTGAAGGTACTCGGCGACGCTGTTGGCGCCGAACTTGGTCCGCGTGAACACCAGGACCTGCGACCACTCGTGTTCCTGGATCACGTGGGCCAGCAGTTCCTTCTTGCGGCCGCGGCCGGCGGGATGCACGACTTGCGTGATGCGCTGCACGGTGGTGTTGCGCGGGGTGACCTGGATGCTCTGCGGATTCTTCAGCAGGGTATGGGCCAGGTCGCGGATCTCGTCGCTGAAGGTGGCCGAGAACAGCAGGCTCTGCTTCTCGCGCGGCACCAGCGCCAGGATCTTCTTCACGTCGGGCAGGAAGCCCATGTCCAGCATGCGATCCGCTTCGTCCAGCACGAGGATCTCGACGGTGGACAGGTCGACGTGGCCCTGCTGCTGCAGGTCCAGCAGGCGACCGGGCGTGGCGACGAGGATGTCGACACCGCGCTTCATGCGGTCGATCTGCGGGTTCATGCCCACGCCGCCGAAGATCACGGCGGAGGTGAGCGGCAGGTACTTGCCGTAGGTGCGGATGGACTCTTCCACCTGCGCGGCGAGTTCACGCGTGGGCGTGAGCACCAGGGCGGCGATGCCGTCCTTGCCGAACTTGTTGGTCTTGCTCTGGCCGTGGGTCAGCTTATGCAGCATGGGCAGCGTGAACGCCGCCGTCTTGCCGGTGCCGGTCTGGGCGCCGGCGAGGAGGTCATGGCCCTCGAGAACGGCCGGGATGGCCTGGGCCTGGATGGGGGTGGGAGTCTCGTAGCCTTGCTCGTGGACCGCCTTGAGGATGGCGGGGGCGAGTTTCAGTTCGTCAAAAGTCATGGATTGCTATTGGCGCCTACCGGGCGCTGGGGCATCGGCCGTTCCGGGCCACGCAGGCCGGATCCAGTCAAGGGCAGATGAGTTTCAGGAGGTTGGGAGCCGGCAGGCAGCGAGGCCCGCTTCGTCCCCAGCGAAACGCTGAGCTCGCAGGCAACTGGAGGCCGCGAGAGAAGCCATTGTCGCATGTTTGTCCGGATGCTGCCGGGCAAACCGCCTGTGTTGCACGGGCGCACCGGCTGTCGTGCGCAAAGTGTCACCTGTCCTGTCAAAAATGACCGGCCCGGGCCCGGCACCCATAATGGGCCGCAGTAGTTCATCCATATCCATGGCCAAGACGATGAAGCTGCGCCTGGGCGTTGCCGACGACCCCACGCAGCTGCAACCCTCCCTCAGCGACTGCCTTGCTGCCATCCTGCAGCAGGCGAACGGACTCATGGCCGAGGTGCTGCACGGCCTGGACACGGGCGCAGCGGGCACCGGCTCGCGGCGCATTGCCGCGTTCCAGCAGCCTGCCGTGCGCGGCACCATCCTCGCGCTGCGCGCCGGTCCGGCTGCCATCCAGGCCACGTTCGTGCAGGAACTCACCCGCCTGGTGTACGAAGGCGGCGGCAAGGACCAGACGGCGGCCGAAGTGCTGCGCTTCGACGACCTGCAGCTGTTCGCCGACGAACAGCTGGACCAGAGCATCGAGCTCGCGCGCGCGCAACAGGAAGTGGCGCTGGCCGTGGACGACTCGCTGCCGGCAGTGGATGCTCTGATCAGCACGATGCTGGGTTGGCGCACCATCCAGCCGGGCCTCAACCCGATCCGTCCGGACGTGTTCGTGCGCGCACTGCAGTTCGCACTGCAGGAGCACGTGCGCGACGCGCACGTGCGCGAAGCCCTCATCACGCCGGCGGCCGGGCTGCTGGGCGTGAACCTGCGCCGGCTCTATCGCGAAGTGACGGATTGGCTGCGCTCCACCGGCATCGAACCCGCGGTGCCCCTGGGCGGCCGCGTGGACAAGACCACAGGCGCCAGCGGCAAACCCGTGAGCGACGCGGCAGCCAAGACCTTGCTGACGCTGGACCGGCTGCGCAAGCTGCTCACCGGCGACTTCGACACGCCGCGCAAGGCCGAATTCCTGCACACCGTGCCGGCCTCGATGGCGATGCTGCAGTACCTGAAGAAGACCGACGAACTGGTCAAGCGCCTGGAGCAGCGGCCCAGGGTGGAGACCGTGGCCGCGCCCGCGCAGCCGGTGGACATGCTGGCCGACGTGGGCCAGCCCGCCCCGGCGCCGGCGCGCATCGGCGAGCAGCTCGGCCAGGAAGTGGTGCAGATGATGTTCGAGCACCTGCTCGAAGACCGGCGGCTGCTGCCGGCGCTCAAGCGCGAGCTCAAGACCATGGAGCCGGCGGTGCACCGGCTGGCCAAGGCGGATTCGCGCTTCTTCAGCGACCGTACGCACCCCGGGCGCCAGGTGCTCGATCGCATCACCCAACGCAGCCTGGCGTTCACGTCCGAAGAGGATCCGGGCTGGCCCCGCTTCATCGCGACCGTGCAGGAAGCGAGCCGGTGGCTGGAAAGCAAGGTCATCGATGCGGACACGTTCGCGGAACTGCAGCACAGCCTGCAGGAGCAGTGGAAGGAGCAGGACCAGGGCGGCAAGCACAAGCGCGAGGAGGCCGCCAAGGCGCTGCTGCACGCGGAACAGCGCAACCTGCTGGCGCAGAAGCTGGCCGCCGAGTTCGTGCAACTCGTGGAGGACATCGACGTCGCCGACTTCGTGCGCGATTTCCTGCGCAATGCGTGGGCGCAGGTGGTGGCCGACGCCCAACTCAGTTGCGAAGACGGCTCCTCGGACCCGTTCGGCTATCGCGCGCTGGTGGACGACCTGATCTGGAGCGTGCAGAAGACCTCGGCCCAGCGCGGACGCGCGCGGCGCCTGGTGCAGATGATCCCGGGCCTGCTGCAGCGCATGCGCGAAGGCCTGCAGCGCATCGGCTATCCGTCCGAACTGACGCAGCGCTTCTTCGACCACCTGATCACCCTGCACAAGGCGGCGGTGCAGGAAGGGCGCGACCCCGAGGTCCAGAAGGCGGCCGACGCGGCCTGGAACGAAGAGTCCGGTTTCAGCGACAGCGCCGTGGAGATGTGGCTGGACGGCGTCGAGGTGCAGGAGTCCGGCTACGTGGACTTCCAGGGCCTGGAGACCGACACCGAGCACGTCGCCTCCGTCGAGGCCGCGCAGCAGGAGGCGCAGGCACGGCAGCAGGAGGAAGCCCAGCGCAGCAGCGAAGAGGATGCGCCGGGCGAGATCACGCTGGGCGCGGGCCGGCCCGAAGACCTGCGCGTGGGCACCTGGGTGGAGATCCGCATCAAGGCGGAATGGGTGCGCGCGCAGCTCACCTGGTGCAGCCCGCATGCGACGCTGTTCATGTTCACCTCCGCCGGCGGCACGGCGCACTCGATGTCGCGCCGCACGCTGGACCGCCTGCGCAGCACGGACCACCTGCGCGTGGTCGCCGACCGCCCGGTGGTCGAAGAGGCCCTGGACCAGGTCGCGCAGGCGGCGCTGAAGAACAGTTTGAAGTAGAGGGGCCAGGGGCTGGGGGCCAGGGGCCAGGTTCGCTGTCTTCGACGCTCCCTAACCCCTAGACCCTGGCTCCTGGCCCCTAACTGGGATAATGCTCGGTTTCCCCGGCAGGACACCATGGCCCAGTACGTCTACACGATGAATCGTGTCAGCAAGATCGTGCCGCCCAAGCGGCAGATCTTGAAGGACATCTCCCTCAGCTTCTTTCCCGGCGCCAAGATCGGCGTCCTCGGCCTGAACGGCTCCGGCAAGTCCACCCTCCTGAAGATCATGGCGGGCATCGACAAGGAGATCGAGGGCGAGGCCATGGCGATGCCCGGCCTCAGGATAGGCTACCTGCCGCAGGAGCCGCAGCTCGACCCCGAGCAGACCGTGCGCGAAGCGGTGGAAGGCGGCATGGGCGAGGTGATGCAGGCGAAGGCGCGGCTGGAGGAGATCTACGCCGCCTACGCGGAGCCCGACGCCGATTTCGACAAGCTCTCCGAGGAACAGCAGAAGCTGGAAGCGGTCATCGCGGCGTCCGGCGCGGGCGGCGACACCGAGCACCAGCTCGAGATCGCGGCCGACGCGCTGCGCCTGCCGCCCTGGGACGCGGTGATCAAGAACCTCTCCGGCGGCGAGAAGCGCCGCGTGGCCTTGTGCCGCCTGCTGCTGTCCAAGCCGGACATGCTGCTGCTGGACGAACCCACCAACCACCTGGACGCCGAATCGGTGGAATGGCTGGAGCAGTTCCTCGCGCGCTTCCCCGGCACGGTGGTCGGCATCACCCACGATCGCTACTTCCTGGACAACGCCGCCGAATGGATCCTGGAGCTGGATCGCGGCCGCGGCATCCCCTACAAGGGCAACTACTCCACCTGGCTGGAGCAGAAGGAAGCGCGCCTGGAGACCGAGCAGCGCACCGAGGACGCCCGCACCAAGGCGATGAAGAAGGAACTGGAGTGGGCGCGCTCCAACCCCAAGGGCCGGCAGGCCAAGAGCAAGGCGCGCCTGGCGCGCTTCGAGGAACTGTCCGACTACGAGTACCAGAAGCGCAACGAGACCAACGAGATCTTCATCCCCGTGGGCGAGCGCCTGGGCCATGAAGTCATCGAGTTCGTCAACGTCTCCAAGTCCTTCGGCGACCGCGTGCTGATCGACAACCTGAGCTTCAAGGTGCCCGCGGGCGCCATCGTCGGCATCATCGGCCCCAACGGCGCCGGCAAGTCGACTCTGTTCAAGATGATCGCCGGCAAGGAGAAGCCGGACTCGGGCGAGGTGAAGATCGGCAAGACGGTGCACATGGCCTTCGTCGACCAGCACCGCGACGAACTGGCCAACGACAAGACCGTGTGGGAGGACGTCTCCGGCGGCCTCGACATCATCACCATCGGCAAGTTCCAGATGGCCAGTCGCGCGTATTGCGGCCGCTTCAACTTCAACGGCGGCGACCAGCAGAAGAAGGTCGGCATGCTCTCCGGCGGCGAGCGCGGGCGCCTGCACCTGGCCAAGACGCTGCTGCAGGGAGGCAACGTGCTGCTGCTGGACGAACCGTCCAACGACCTCGACGTGGAAACGTTGCGCGCGCTGGAAGACGCGTTGCTGGAGTTCGCCGGCAGCGTGATGGTGATCAGCCACGACCGCTGGTTCCTGGACCGGATCGCGACCCACATCCTGGCCGCGGAGGACGAAGGCAAGTGGGTGTTCTTCGACGGCAACTACCAGGAATACGAGGCCGACAAGCGCAAGCGCCTCGGCGAAGAAGGTGCAAGACCGCACCGGGTGCGCTATAAAGCCCTGAAGTAAGCGAGCTCACAGAGGAGGGGCCTGCCGCGATGGCTGGTGCCACGCAACAACCCCGGTACCACGCGCTCTATCGCGCCTGCATCAAGGACGCCGCCCTCGCTGGGGGCGAGTTGATGCGGGCCGCGCTTGCGCGGGCGCTTCAGGAGCTGCCGGACCGGGCGGCGGCCATGCCGGACGTCGTGGACCGCAACCTGCTGCTCGAGGCGGTGAATGTGTTGCGCGAACAACAGGCTGCCCTAGGCGCCGGTTTTCCGCAGGCCCTGCTCACCGAGTTCGCGCAGGCGATCGCGGGCGATCGCGTCGCCTCCCTCAGCTTCGACACGCTGCCGCTGCTCGGCGACGAGCAGGTGCAGGAGAACGCGGACCTGGTGCACGCCGGGCAGGAGCTCGAACAGGCGGTGCGTCCGCAACTGGCCGAACTCGAACGCGTGCTGCTGGCGGCGCAGCTCACGCCCGAGGGCGGCCAGCAGCGCCATCCCTTGCGGCCGGAGGTGTATGCGCGCGCCATGCATCGCCTCGCGCGCGTGAGCCCGGTCTCGCCGGCCGTGCGACGCCGCTGGCTGCGCTACCTGCCGCCCCTGATGGCGCCCGAACTGGCGCAGGCGCTGCATGGCACGGCGCAGCGGCTGCAGGCCGAACTGGCCGACCACATCGAGCTGCCTGCGGTGCACCCGCAGGACGAGATGGACGAGGCCACCCAGCTCACCATCCGCGCGCTGCGCAAGCTGCTCTCCGGCGCGCCCGGCGATGCCGCGGACGAAGGCGTGATCGTCTTCTCGGACACCGGCGACAGCGACTTCTCGCACACGGTGCCGGCTGCGCTGGAGATGGTGCAGGACATGCGCAAGGTCGACCAGCTGCTGCTGCAGCTGCGCCAGCGCCAGGCCGCGATGCCGGGCCGCGAACGCGACAGCCTCGCCGCATTCCGCCGGGCGCTGCGCCACGAGGCGCGGCGGCCGGCGCAGGCGCTGGGGCTCGAAGTCGTGCACCTGATGATCGACAACCTCGCCGAGGAGCCGCGGCTGCTGCCGGCGGTGCGCAACGTCGTGCGCGACCTGGAGCCGCCGCTGCTGCGCCTGGCGCTGGTCGATCCCCGCTTCTTCAGCGACCGCTCGCATCCGGCGCGCCGGCTGCTGGAGCAAATCACGCAGCGCAGCCTCGCGTGGTCCTCGCCGCAGGAGCCGGGCTTCTCCACCTTCATGGACGGCCTGCAGCAGGCGACCGAAGCCCTGCTCGACGCAGGCGGCACCGGGCCCGAGACCTTCGAGATCGCGTTGTCGGCGCTACAGGAGGCCTGGGACGAGGCCCAGCCGCGCGGCCGCCGCAACCGCGAGCGCGCCGTGCGCGCGTTGATGCGCGCAGAGCAGCGCAACCTGCTCGCCGGCCGCATCGCGCAGCAGATCCTGGAGCGTCCCGACGCGGCGCAGGCTCCGCGCGAGGCGCTGGCCTTCCTCACCGGGCCGTGGACGCAGGTGATGGCGCAGGCGCGCCTGGCCGACATGGCGGGCGAAGAGGACCCGGGGGGCGGCTGGTGGGTGGTGCAGAGCGTGCTGTGGAGTGTGCAGCCTGCGCTGGCCGCGCGCGTCGCGGGCCAGCATCGCACCCTCGTGGCACGCATCGACGCGGGCTTGCAGAGCATCGACCACCTGCCGGCGGATACCGACCGCTGGCAGAACCTGCTGTCGGCCTTGCGCGACCTGGCCCTCGCCTCGGGCGCCGGCACGCCGGCGCGCAGCCGCGAGGCGGAGACTGCGCCGGAGACGACCAACACCTGGCTGGCTCCGCTCGAGATGCACGAGTCGGGCTTCATCCCGGATTCCGCGATGACGCCGGAAACGAGTGCGCCGGAGGCCGATGCGCTGGGCTCGCAGGAGCTGGAGGTCGGCGCGTTCGTGGACCTGATGGCGGATGGCTGGGAACGCTGGCAGCTCACGTGGGCCAGCCCGCACGGCCTGCTGTTCATGTTCACGCATGCCAGCGGTGCGGCGCGCTCGATGACGCGGCGCAAGTTGAACAGCATGCTCGCGCAGGGCACGCTGCGCCTGGTGTCGGCGCATCCCGTGGTCGACGGCGCACTCGATGCGGTGGCGCGCGCGGCCTGGCGCAACACCGCCTAGGCCTGCCACACGCCGTAGCCCCGCTCGCGCAGGGCGATGCCCAGTTCCACTTCCATGTCGCAGGCGGCGCGGTACGGCATCGGGTTGTAGACGGCGTACAGGTCGGGCCGCAGGCGCACGCCGTAATCGTGCACGTAGTTGTTGGACTGGATGCCGGCCTTGTGGCGGTCGAAGCGCACGTCCGGGTCGAGGCCCGTCATGCCGACGTACACGAAGGGCATGCCGAGGCGGTAGTCGGGATTGCAGCGGCGAAAGCGCGCGTTGTTCCACACGCGGTCGTCGAGTTCGACGACATACACGTGGTAGTGGTGGCGCGGTGCGCGCGGCATTCTCAGGCGCGGCGCCAGG
The DNA here is from genome assembly GCF_016654015.1 of Ramlibacter ginsenosidimutans. Classification (GTDB taxonomy): domain Bacteria; phylum Pseudomonadota; class Gammaproteobacteria; order Burkholderiales; family Burkholderiaceae_C; genus Ramlibacter; species Ramlibacter ginsenosidimutans. The sequence goes on from NZ_JAEPWM010000012.1 coordinate 115,384, forward strand.
CGCCTTCGATGCGCACCTCGCCGCGCAGCGAATGGGCGATCGCGCAGTGCGCGTGCGCTTCGTGGTGCAGCGAGGCGATCGTCGCATCGTCCACGGCCGCCGTGCCTGACACGCGCACGTCGGGCCGCAGGATCACTTCCGTGATGCCCTCGAGCCCGTCGGGGAAGCGGCCCATGCGCGCCTGCGCCGCATCGCGGTAGCTGTCGACCACGATGCCGCGCTGCGCCGCGAGCGAGAGGAACCACAGCATGTGGCAGCTCGAAGTGGCGGCCACCAGCGCTTCCTCGGGGTCCACTGCGGTGGGATCGGACAGGGGCACGCGCACCGACAGCGGCGAGCTCGAGCCGGGCACGACCGCGCCGCCATCGAAGAGCCACTGGTGCGCGCGCGCGTACTGGTTGTCGGTGAACGGCGCGTCGCCGCGGGTCCATTCCACGGTACAGCCATAGGTGTGCGGGGACTTCGCGGTACGCGCAATGGAAGAGGCAGTCATGCCGAATTTATACGTGGATACAAGTCGAGGTACAAGGCAATGGCGTGCTGCGGAGGTGGCTGCGGGAGCCCCTGTGCAAATTCACGCGCAGAGCTACTTTCGGCGGTGAAGCGCATGAGTTTTTCACGTCTGACAAGCTCGTAGGACAGAACGCTGTAACAGCCCGAACTTTCACCGACACAGGCCGTCAGTCACCACTTGTTCGCAACTCTGGCAGGGACTTCAGGAATGAAAGAGCGCGTGGCCTCGCAACACACCTCCGTTCACTACGTCGTGATGCTGGCCGGCCTCGTGGCCGTGGGCCTGACTGGTTCCATGGGCACCGCCCCCGCGCCCGTGTCGGACACGCTGGCTCAGCGTGCGCCCGCGCCGTCGCCGGTGGTTGCGCCCGCGCCCCAGCCCGCTGTCATCGCGCTGGCGCCGGCGCCCGCGGCGGCCGCCGTGTCCCCCTTCAAGATGGCCACGAACGGCTATTACGACCAGCTGCGCAGCAAGCTGCACTGGATGCCCGTGCGCCTGGGCGACAGCATCCTCGAGACGCCCGATCCCAAGTCGCGGCTGCTGCTGGTCGAGTCGGCCGCGCAGCGTGCGGGGCTGGCGCAGGTCGGCCTGAGCTATCGCGACGTGTACGGCATCATCAATGCCGAGACCTCGTGGATTCCGCGCATGGGCGCGAGCAAGGATGGCACGCCCAACCTCGGCATCGCGCAGTTCGAGCCCGCGACCGCGCGCGCCGTGGGCCTCACCGACCCGACCGATCCCGTGCAGGCCGTGCACGCGCTCGCGCTGCACCTGAAGGACGCGGCGATCTGGAGCGCCAAGCGCATCGAGAACCTCAAGCTCACGCCGGAAGAGCGTGCGCGCAAGCTGCGCGAGGGCGTGTCCATCTACTACAACCTCTCCAGCAAGGGCCGCAGCGTCTGGAACGGCCTCAACACCGCCAAGCTGCCGATCGAGACGCAACGGCACATCGCGAACGCGCGCATCGGTGCGCGGGAGGCTGCGGAGCTCGAGGAGCAACTGCAGGCCGTGCGTGCGCGCGTCGGCGCCCCCGGCATGCTGACCGCGTCCTTCCAGAAGAACAACGGCGGTTAAAGCGCGCGCCGTTCACCGATGACGCCGGCCGGCCTGCGCCCGCCGGCGCTTTTCATGGCGACGGAAAGACCGCAGCGGTTGCGCCCGCGGCCTTGCGTCGCACCGCATCGATGTTGTTGCGCAGCGCGTAGAGCTCGTCGGCGTACGAGAGCGGCACGCTGATGCGGCCCACGCGCTCGTCGAGCACCTCGAGCTCGCGCGCGATTTCCCTGCCTTCCTCCGGCCGGGCGCCCAGCCGGTTCTCGAGGTCGCGCAACTGCCCGTACCAGCGGAACACGCGCGAGCGGATGCGGAACTGGTACAGCGGCGGCACGATGCGCGACAGCGGCAGCAGCACGGCCAGGATGATGCCCAGCACGAGCCACATGCGTTCCACGAGGTTGGCGAGCCAGAACGGCAGCCAGCGTTGCAGGAAGGGCTGGCCCGCGCGGATGGTCCGCTCCGCTTCCCGCGAGACCGGGTACTCGCTGTGTTCGATGTTCGGAAAGCTGCCGGCGCGGTTGAACCAGCCGGCGGGGCTGTGCAGGTCGTGCGCAGCCTGCGTGAACAGCTGCAGCAGCGCGGGATGCGTGCCCTCGCGCGCGAGCAGGCCGGTGGTGGTGGCGACGAGGTGCACATCCTGCGGCGGCAGGTCGCGCGCGAGGTCCACGATGCCGCGCGGCAGCAGCACGGGCGTGAGGAAGGGCAGGCGCCGCGAGTACGCCTCGCTCTGGCTGAAGTCCATCAGCCGCACGCCGGGCGTCTGCAGCAGCATCTGCACCATCAGCGATTCGGGCGCCGACGCGAACACCAGCACGTCGAGGTCGCCATTGAGGAAGGCCACCGTCGCGGCGGTCTGGTCCTGCCGCGAGATCTTCAGCTTCGCGAGGTCCAGGCTGTTCGCCTCCAGCAGGCGGCGCATGATGCCCGGCGAACCGCTGCCCCGCGCGCCGATGTCCACGCGCAGGTCCTGCAGTTGCGTGAGGGAGGTGAGCGTGCCGTTCGGCAAGTCCCTGGCCGCAGCCTCGCGGTAGAAGATCCACACCGGCTCCACGAACAGGCTGCCCAGCGACACGATGCCGCTGCTTTCGTTCGCGGCAGGGTCGCCGCTGCCGCCCTGCACGAAGGCGACGTCCGCCTTGCCTTCCTTCAGCAGGCGCAGGTTGGCGCGCGAGCCCTCGCTGGGCACCAGCACCACCTGGATGCCGTAGCGCTTCAATGCCTGCTGGTAGCGCTTGCCGAATTCGTCGTAGGCGCTCTGCGCCGGACCCGTGGCCAGCGTGACCTTCTTCGGCGGGTTCGGGTCCAGCCACCAGTACGCCGCCGCGAGCAGCACGAGGGCGAGCAGGGCGATGGGGCCGGCGGAGATGAGCAGGTCGCGCAGCGACAGCAAGGTGTGGTGCAGGACCTTCACGGGCTTCTTCATGGAATGTCGGCCGCTGCGGGCAGGAACTGCTCGCCCACGCGCACGGTTCGCGCGGCACGCACGGCGCGCAGCACGGCTTGCGTGCACGCCTCGGCCGCCATCGCGCCGAGCGTCATCATGCCGAGGCTGCGGCGGCTCGCGCCGGTGGCCAGCGCGAACAAGGCGTCCCCGTCGGAGAGCGTGTGCAGCGGCCGGATGCAGCGCGCGAGCCCGTCGTGCCCCTGCGTCGCGAGCCGGCCCGCCTGCACTTTCGACAGCTGCGCGTCGGTAGCGATCACGCCGATGGTGGTGTTGCTGCCCGCGAGGATGGGCCGCGGTTCGTCGCCGCGCAGCAAGGCCTCCTGCGCATCGAGCAGCGCCAGCCCGTCGGCGCTGCGCGCGCCCGCCAGCACGCGCCCGGTGGCCGGGTCGAACACATCGCCGAGCGCATTGCATGCGACGATCGCACCGACGGTCACCCCGTCGACCGTCACGGACGCCGACCCGATGCCGCCCTTCATTCCTCGCGCATATCCGAAGATCTTGCCGACCGCAGCCCCCGCGCCCGCGCCCACGTTGCCCTCGGCGGGCGCGTGGGCCGTTGCTGCCTCGCACGCGGCATAGCCCGCCTGCGCGTCGGGCCGGATGCGCGCGTCGCCCAGGGGCAGGTCGAACAGCACGGCGGCCGGCACGATGGGGACGGTCGCCGGGCCGACGGCCAGGCCGATGCCGCGCTCATCGAGCCAGCGCATCACGCCGCCGGCCGCGTCCAGCCCGAAGGCGCTGCCCCCGGACAGCAGCACGGCGTGCACGCAGTCCACCACGTTGTGCGGCGCCAGCAGGTCCGTCTCGCGCGTGCCCGGCGCGGCGCCGCGCACGTCCACGGCGCCCACCGCGCCGGCGCGCGCCAGCACCACGGTGCAGCCGGTCGGCCGGCGGCCATCGGTGCAGTGGCCCACCTCGATGCCGGCCACGTCGCAGATGGATGAGGTCATGCGGGGATTATGTGCGCCGCTGCCTCATGCACACTATGCTTTGGGCCATGGAGACGCCCAACCTGTCACGTCCGCGCATCGCCTACTTCTCGATGGAGATCGCGCTGGAAGACGGCATCCCGACGTACAGCGGTGGCCTCGGCGTGCTGGCCGGCGACCTGCTGCGCAGCGCCTCCGACCTGGGCGTTCCCATGGTGGGCGTGACGCTGGCGAGCCGGCAAGGCTACTTCCGGCAGGAGATCGACGGCGGCGAGCAGGTCGAACGGCCGCAGCCCTGGGACCCGGCCGCGAAGGCCCGTCGGCTTCCCTGCAAGGTCTCCATCCGCATCGCGGGCCGCGAGGTGTGGGTCGGCGCGTGGCAGTACGACGTGCAGACGCTGTGCCGGCAGTTCCAGCCCGTGCCGGTGATCCTGCTGGATACCGACCTGCCGGAGAACGGTCCGGCGGACCGCCGGCTCACCGACTGGCTGTACGGCGGCGACGACAGCTATCGGCTGGAGCAGGAGATCGTGCTGGGCATCGGCGGCTTGCGCATGCTCGATGCGCTCGGGATGCACATCGTGAAGTTCCACCTCAACGAAGGCCACTCCGCCTTCCTCACGCTGGACCTGCTGCGCGAGCAGGCCGCCGCGGCCGGCGTGTCCGGCCTGCACGAAGCGATCGCGGCGGTGCGCCGGCGCTGCGTGTTCACCACGCACACGCCGGTGGAGGCCGGCCACGACCAGTTCCCGCATGCGGTGGTCGAGGAGATGACCTCCGGGATGGTCGACCAGGAGGTGTTGCGCACGGTGTGCCCGGATGCGCGCTTCAACATGACGCGGCTGGCGCTGTCGCTCTCGGGCTGGGTCAACGGCGTCGCCGACCGGCACGCGCAGACTTCGCGCTCGCTCTTTCCCGGCTACGAGGTGCATGCCATCACCAACGGCGTGCATGCGCTGACGTGGACCGCGCCGGCGATGCAGGCGGTGTTCGACCGCCACATTCCCCAGTGGTGCCACGAGCCCGAGTTGCTGGTGCGCGCCCTGCGCATCCCGGACGCGGAAGTGACCGCAGCGCATGCGCGCGCCAAGCAGGACCTGATGCTGTCGCTCGCGGGCGTCGAGGGCGCGCAGCGCCTCGACCCCCAGCGCTTCACGATCGGCTTCGCGCGCCGGATGACCGACTACAAGCGGCCCGGCCTGCTGTTCACCGATCTCGCGAGGCTGCGCGCGATCGCGGACCGCTTTCCCTTCCAGGTCATCGTCGGCGGCAAGGCGCATCCGCGCGACGAGGACGGCAAGCGCCACATCGCGAGCCTCCACGCGTGGGCCCGCGAACTGGCGGGGCAGGTCACCGTGGTGTTCGTGCCGGACTACGCCATGGCCGCGGCGCGCCGCATGGTCGCCGGGGTCGACCTCTGGCTCAACACGCCGCTGCCGCCGATGGAGGCCTCCGGCACCAGCGGCATGAAGGCCGCCCTCAACGGCGTTCCCAGCCTGAGCGTGCTGGATGGCTGGTGGATCGAAGGCTGCGACGAGGGCGTGACGGGCTGGGCCATCGGCGAGGACGGCGAGCGCGAGGCGCCGCACCACGCGGAGGCGCTCTACGACAAGCTGGAACGGGTGGTGCTGCCCAAGTTCAGGCAGGACCACGGCGCCTGGGCCGCCATCATGAAGTCCGCCATCGCGCGCAACGGCTCGTACTTCAACAGCCACCGCATGCTGCGGCGCTACGTCTCCGAGGCTTACTGGAACTGAGCGCCGGTCACTGCGCCAGGGGGCGGCAGGCCTCGGCGCAGCGCCTGCACGCCTCCGCGCACTGCTGGCAGTGGTCCATGTCGTGCTTGCCGCACTCCTCGGCGCAAGCCTGGCAGATCTCCGCGCAGGTGCGGCACACGGAAGGCACGAAGTCGCTGCCGCCGGCCATGAAGGAGATGGCCAGCTGGCAGACCTGCGCGCAGTCGGTGTCGAGCGCGATGCAGCGGACCATGTCCTGCACGTGCGGCTCCTGCAGGCACGAGGCCGCGCAGTGGTTGCACGCCACCACGCACGCGTGGCAGGCCGCGATGCACTCCTTGAAGTCCTCGTATTTCTCGCGTGACATGCATTCCTCCATGGGTGTGGCCCAGTCTAGGCAGGGGCGCTCCCGGCCGAGCGCGGCCGTGCAAACCCTTACAGGCCCGGGGTAGCGGGGGCATGGCGTGCACCGTGCTCCGGTCGGCGTACGATGCCCCCCGACCAGGCACCAGCAGTCCGGCGCCGGGCGCCCGAAGGACCCGTCCTACGCGGCGGCTCCCGTTCTTCCGACAGCAGCCCATCGCTGGGCTTCCTACAGTGCAAGCTTCCGCCGGCCCGGTCCGGCTTCCCACGATCGCGAGAGAGGAACAGCATGAACGCCGAGACGTCGACCCAGAACCCCTTCCCCACCAGCGCCGAGAGCTCCGGGACCAATGGCAGCGCCGCCCTCAATGGCGATGCCACGCGCGTGCGCAAGATCGCCCAGACGCTGCACGAGGCGGTCGATACGCTCGAGCAGAAGATCGGCTCCAGCAGCGAGCGCGTGATGGGCATGCAGGAGGAATACGGCAACATGGCGCGCGACCAGGTGCGCGCCAATCCGCTCGCCGCGCTGGGCGTCGCCTTCGCCGCGGGCTTCATCATCGCGCGCATCCTGCGCTGATCCGAGGCGTGGGCCGCAGCCGCGGCCCGATCGAGCGGCCGCCTTTGGGCGGCCGCTTTCCGTGGCGCGCGAAGTCCGGACTTCCAAGGCGGACAACCGGACGCAGAGGACGCAAAAGAACAGCCAAGGACGCAAAAGGAATTCCTTTTCGAGGGAAGTCTTTTTGCGTCCTCTGCGTAACCTTTGCGTCCTCTGCGTTCCCTTGTCCGCTTTCCGCTTCCGCCTTCCAGGGGGCCAACGCGGGTGACGGCCGCGTCGCCTGGGTGACGCCCGTGGGGGCTTCCCCGCATGGGATACAGCGACGGCATCGCGTATGTTGCGGCGTTGCCCGATCGCTCATCCCATGGACCGTCCGCACTACAAGTTCTGGCCCAAGCGCCTGCCCCATGCCCTGACCCCGCCTGCCACGTCGCTGTGGGACAACCTGGAGATCAGCGCGCGCCGCTATCCGCACAAGCCGGCGATCGTCTTCTTCGGGCGTACCACCTCGTATGCCGAACTGCAGGAGCAGGCCGAGCGGCTGGCGGCGCGCCTGTTCGCGCTGGGCGTGCGCAAGGGCGATCGCGTGCTGCTGGACATGCAGAACTGTCCGCAGCTCGTGATCGCGCACTTCGCGATCCTGCGCGCCAACGCGGTGGTCGTGCCGGTGAACCCGATGAACCGGGCCGAGGAGCTGAAGCACTACATCACCGACCCCGACGCGAAGGTCGCGATCACGACCGGTGACCTCGCCGGCGAGATCGCGAAAGCCGATGCGCAGCTCGCGCCGGCCGATCGCCTCGCGCACCTGATCGTCACCCAGTTCACCGACGCCTTCGACCCCGACGCACCCGACACCGGGCCCATCCCTGCCGCGTGGCGCGACTGGCTGCTGCCGCGGCATGCGCTGCCGCCGCTAGCCTCCGGCGAAACGATGGCGTGGGCCGTGGCGATCGACAACGCCTTGCCGCTGCCGCCGCTGGAAGTCGGGCCCGAGGACCTGGCGGCGCTGCCTTACACGAGCGGCACCACGGGGCTGCCCAAGGGCTGCATGCACCCGCACCGTTCGCTGATGCACAACGCCGTGGCCGGCAACGTGTGGGGCAACGGCACGCCGGAGACCGTGACGCTCGCGGTCGTGCCCATGTTCCACATCACCGGCATGGTGAGCATGATGCATTCCAGCATCTACACCGCCGCTACGCTGGTCATGATGCCCCGCTGGGACCGCGACGTGGCCGGCTGGCTGATCTCGAACTGGAAGGTGACTTCGTGGACCAACATTCCCACGATGGTGATCGACCTGCTGGCGAGTCCCAGCTTCGCGAGCTTCGACCTCTCCAGTCTCGTGCACATCGGCGGCGGCGGGGCCGCCATGCCGCAGGCGGTCGCGCAGCGCCTGTACGAGCACTACGGCCTGAACTACATCGAGGGCTACGGCCTCACCGAGACGGCCGCGCCTTCGCACAGCAACCCGCCGGACGCACCCAAGCAGCAGTGCCTGGGCATTCCCTTCATGAGTTGCGATGCGCGCGTGATCGACCCCGACACGCTGCTGGAAGTGCCCTCCGGCCAGCAGGGCGAGATCATCGTGCACGGGCCGATGGTGTTCAACGGCTACTGGAAGCGACCCGAGGCGACGGCGGCGGCCTTCATCGAGTTCGAGGGCCGGCGCTTCTTCCGCACCGGCGACCTGGGCCGCACGGACGAGGACGGGTACTTCTTCATTACCGATCGCCTGAAGCGGATGATCAACGCGTCGGGCTTCAAGGTGTGGCCGGCGGAGGTGGAGGCGCTGATGTTCCGGCATCCCGCCATCCAGGAGGCCTGCGTGATCGCGGCGCACGACGCGTACCGGGGCGAGACGGTGAAGGCAGTGGTGGTGCTGCGCCCGCAGTTCAGGGGCCAGGTGCGCGAGGAGGACATCATCGCCTGGTGCCGCGAGAACATGGCGGTGTACAAGGTCCCGCGCATCGTGCAGTTCGCCGAGGCGCTCCCCAAGAGCGGCAGCGGCAAGGTGATGTGGCGGACCCTGCAGGAGGCCGAACCCCGCGCGTGAAACCAGCGTGCGTCGGACCAGGATGTCGGACGACGCCTACACGGATGCTGTCGCGTAGCGCGTAGTATTGCGCGGCTTCGCTGCCTCGCGGCGTGGTCGCACCTGCATGCAACGTACTACCTCCACAGCAAAGATTCCTGAACAGGCGCGCGCTTCCACGGGCATCGCCGGCCTCGACGTCATCCTGGGCGGTGGCCTGCCCGCCCAGCACGTCTACCTGATCGAAGGCGATCCGGGTTCGGGCAAGACCACGCTCGGCCTGCAGTTCCTGCGCCAGGGCGTGAAGGAGAACGAGCGCGGCCTCTACGTCACCTTGTCGGAAACGGCGGCGGAATTGCGCACGGTGGCGTCGTCGCACGGCTGGACGCTGGATGGCATCGAGCTGTTCGAGCTGGTGAGCAGCGAGGGCCTGAGTCCCGAGCTCGAACAGTCGATCCTGCATCCGTCGCAGGTCGAACTCGGCGAAACCGTGCGCGGCGTGATTTCCGCAGTGGAACGGCTGCGCCCGCAGCGCGTCGTCTTCGACAGCCTCTCGGAAATGCGCCTGCTCGCGCAGGATCCGCTGCGCTATCGCCGCCAGGTGCTGGCGCTGAAGAAGTTCTTCGCCGACCAGGGCTGCACCGTCCTGCTGCTGGACGACCGCTCCAGCCGCGACACCGACCAGCAGTTGCACAGCATCGCGCACGGGGTGATCAGCCTCGAGCAGGCGGTGGACCAGTACGGCCCGGAGCGCCGGCGCCTGCGGGTGTTCAAGATGCGCGGCATCAAGTTTCGCGGTGGCGAGCACGACTTCGTGCTGGACACGGGCGGACTCTCCGTCTTCCCCCGCCTGGTGGCGGCGGAACACCGCATCACGGCCGATCACAAGATCGTGAGCAGCGGCGTGACCATGCTGGATGCGCTCATGGGCGGCGGCCTGCCTTGCGGCAGCAACACCCTGTTCAGCGGACCTTCGGGCGTCGGCAAGACCACGACCGCGATGGCCTGCGCGCTCGCCGCATTGAAGCGCGGCTCCCGCGCGGTCTACTACCTGTTCGACGAGGGGCTGGCCACCTTGTTGATCCGCGGCAAGGCGCTCGGCATGGACCTCGAGCCCTACCTGGTGAGCGGCCAGCTGCGCGTCGTGCCGCTCGACCCGGCCGAAGTCTCGGCGGGCGAGTTCGCGCACATGGTGCGCCATGCGGTGGAGGACGACGGTGCGGGCCTGGTGGTGATCGACAGCCTCAATGCCTACCTGCAGGCGATGCCTGGCAGCAAGTACCTGATGCTGCAGATGCACGAGCTGCTCACCTACCTCAATCATCGCAACATCGTGACGATCCTGATCCTCGGCCAGCACGGGGTGCTGGGCGAGATCGAGTCCGACGTGGACATGAGCTACCTGGCCGACGCCATCCTGCTGTTCCGCTACTTCGAAGCGCGCGGCCGCCTGCTGAAGGCCGTGTCGATGGTGAAGAGCCGCACCAACCGGCACGAACAGACCATCCGCGAGTTCCGGATGGGCCCCGGCGGGCTGGAAGTCGGGCAGGAGCTGACCGACTTCGAAGGCGTGATCGCCGGCGTGACTGCGTACCGCGGGGACCTGCCCTTGCTGGGCGACCGCCAGGCGGGCCGGACATGAACGAACAGCGGGTGCTGGTGCACGCACCCCGCGGCCGCGACGCATCCGTCGTGGAGACCGTGCTGGCACGCCAGGGCATCGTGACCAAGGTCTGCGCCAGCGAGGACGATCTCATCGCGTCGCTGGCCGAAGGCGCGGCGGCCGTGATCCTCACCGAGGAGGCGTTGCCGCAACTGCTGGCCGACCAGCGCCTCGCGACCTGGCTGACCAGCCAGCCGCCCTGGTCCGACTTTCCCTTCGTGGTGCTCGCGACCAAGCGCGAGGGCCGGCGCGCCGAGAACGATTTCCGCTCGCTGCACAGCCTGGGCAACCTGGTGCTGCTGGAGCGGCCGCTCAATGCGGAGACGCTCGCGAGTGCGGCCGATTCCGCGGTGCGCGCCCGCCGCCGGCAATACGCCGCGCGCGAGCACCTCGAGGAGCTGAAGCGCACGCGCATCGAGCTGGAACGGCTCAATCGCGAGCTGGAAGACCGGATCCTCACGCGGACCCGGGAGCTCTCGAGCGCCAACGACCGCCTGATGAAGGAGATCGCCGAACGCGAGCGCGCCCAGGCCGCGCTCACGCAGGTGCAGAAGATGGAGGCGATCGGCCGGCTCACCGGCGGCATCGCGCACGACTTCAACAACCTCCTGCACGTGGTGAACATGAACCTCGAGCTGGTCTCCCTCTACGCGAAGGAGGAGAAGGTCCGGCCCGTGGTCGACCGCGCGAAGAGCGCCGCGCGCCGCGGCGCCCGGCTCACCAACCAGTTGCTCTCGTTCGCGCGCAGCCAGTCGCTGCTGCCCAAGCTCACGCGCGTCAACCAGTTGATCAACGGCATGAAGGACCTGCTGGAGATCTCGGTCGGCTCCGGCATCGAGGTGGAGTTCGACCTGTGCGAGGAAGACGCCTCGGTGGTGCTGGACCCCAGCCAGCTGGAGATGGCGATCCTGAACCTCGCGGTGAACTCGCGCGATGCCATGCCCGAGGGCGGCAAGCTGAAGATCACGACCGGCACGCGTTTCCTCGACGCCGACCGCGATTTGCCGGAGGGCGACTACGTGCTGGTGAGCGTCACCGACTCCGGCACCGGCATCCCGGCGAACGTGCTGCCCAAGGTGTTCGATCCCTTCTTCACGACCAAGCCGGTCGGCCGCGGCACGGGCCTGGGCCTGAGCCAGGTCTATGGTTTCGCGCGCCAGTCCAGCGGCATCGCCCGCATCCGCAGCGCGGAGGGGCAGGGCACGACGGTGGAAATGTTCTTTCCGGAGGCCGACGCGGAAGCCGACGAGGAAATCGCCGTGCGCCAGCAGCCCGCGATTCCGGCGCTGGCGGGCGCCTGCCACATCCTCGTCGTCGAGGACGACCCCGACGTGCGCCGCGTGATCGTGGAGTGCCTGAGCCTGATCGGCTACAAGGTCACCGAGGCCGCCAACGGCAGCGAGGCCCTGACGCAGCTCGAAGCCGGCAAGCCGGACCTGCTGGTGGTCGACTATGCGATGCCGGACATGACCGGAGCCGAAGTGATCTCCGAGGCGCGCAAGCGGGTCGGCGACATCCCCGTGATCATGGCGACCGGCTATGCCGACATGGCGGCGGTGGAGCGCCTGGCCGGCCGCCCGCGCATCCTGCGCAAGCCCTTCGACATCGCGCAACTGGGCGACGCGGTCAGCAGCGTGCTCGATGCGGCGCGCGAAGAGGCGGAAGCGCGCAGCGTCTGAGCACGCCGCTCAGCGCTTCGGCTTCATCAGCAGGCTGCCGGCCATCAGGCCCAGCGCGAAGAAGGCGTATACCGCCGTCATTTCCGGCTTGGCCAGGCGGTGCTCGAATCCCGGCGTGAGCCGCTTCGGGGTCAGCTCGTAGTCGACGAAACAGGCGATCGAGCTGGCCGCGACGGCGCCGAGCGCCGCGCCGACGGGCTTCTTCGCTTCCGGCCGCGTGCCCCACGCCTTCGCGTGCAGCACGGCCCAGAACAGCGAGGCAAGGTGGTGCGTGAGGTAGCCGGTGGCCGTGTACACGACGCTGGGCCGGTCCTGCCCGAAGGAACGATCGCCCATGACCCAGTGGCTCACCGCATTGATCGGCGCGGCCGCATGGCCTCGACGCCAGCCCGCGGCGGCGAGATAGGCGGCGGAGAAGAGCGAAGCCAGGCTGCCGGAGACCAGCCCTTCGCGGAACGCTTGTTTCCAGGTGCTCATGCTTGGCAGTGTAGGCAAGCGGCAGCCCGCCGTGGGCCCACGCTTGCAAGAGGTAACCGCCTGCGCTCGCGGGACAAGGGCGCTGGCTAGACTGGCAGGCCATGCGGATCCTGCTCACCGGCGCCAGCGGTTTCATCGGCCGTGCTGTCGCGCAAGCGCTGCGCGAGCGCGGGCACGCGGTCGTGCCCGTGCTGCGCCATCCGGGCGCCGCTGCGCAGGACGCCGTGCAGGCGGACTTCGCGGGCGTGCCGCGCCGCGGCTGGTGGCTGGAGCAGCTCGCGGGCATCGACGCCGTGGTGAATGCGGTGGGCATCCTGCGCGAGCAGGGCGGCCAGACCTTTCGCGCCCTGCACAGCGACGCGCCGATCGAGCTCTTCCAGGCGTGTGCCGCCGCGGGCGTGCACACCGTCGTGCAGGTCTCGGCCCTAGGCGCGGACGCGCAGGCGCGCTCCGCCTATCACCGCAGCAAGAAGGCCGCCGACGACGTGCTGCGCTCCTTGCCGCTCGCGGGCGCGGTCGTCCAGCCGTCGCTCGTGTACGGGCCCGGCGGCAGCAGCGCAGCGCTGTTCAACCAGCTGGCGGTCGCGCCGGTGCTGCCCTTCCCGCAAGGCGGCCGCATGCTGGTGCAGCCGGTGCACATCGCCGACGTCGTGCAGGGCATCGTGCGGCTGGTCGAGGAGCCGCCGCTCTCCGTGGCGACGCTGGCCTTCGCCGGTGCGCAGCCGATCGCGCTGCGCGACTACCTGGGCGAATTGCGCGAGGCGCTCGGCGAGCCGCACCGGCAATGGGTGATCGCGCTGCCGGAGTCCTGGTTCCGCACGGCCGCGGCGCTCGCGGCGCACGTGCCGGGCAGCATGCTCGATGCCGAGACGGCGGACATGCTGCTCGCCGGCAATGCCACCCAGGCGAACGCCTTGCCGGACCTGTTGGGCCGACCGCCGAGGCCGCCGCGCGAGTTCATCCCGCCCGAGCAGCGTGAGCTGCAACGGCGCGCCGCCGTGCTGGACCTGTGGCAGCCGGTGCTGCGGGCAGCGCTCGCCTTGCTCTGGATCTGGACCGCGCTCGTCTCCTTCGGCCTGTATCCGGTAGCGGACAGCCGCGCGCTGCTCGCGCGCGTGGGCCTGCACGGCGCGCTCGCAAGCATCGCGCTGTATGGCGCGGCGGCGCTGGATCTCATGCTGGGCGTGCTCACGCTCGCCGCGCCCGCGGGCTGGCGCCGCGCCGTGTGGCTCGCGCAGGCGGCCTTGATCGCCGGCTACACGGTGCTCATCACGCTGTTCCTGCCCGGGTACTGGCTGCACCCCTATGGTCCGATCAGCAAGAACCTGCCGCTGCTGGCCCTGATCGGCCTGCTGTGGACGCTGGAGCCACCCGCCGCCCGCGGAGGAAAGCGCTGATGGAGTACGTGCTCCTCAAGTGGGTCCACATCCTCTCGGCGACCATCCTGTTCGGCGCCGGGGTGGGCTCGGCGTTCCACCTGTTCGCAGCCAGCCTGCGCCGGCGCGTCGGCGGCGTTGCGAGCAGCGCGCGCAACGTGGTGCTCGCCGACTGGATGCTCACCACACCGAGCGCGATCCTGCAGCCCGTCACGGGCGTCGCGCTCGTGCACAAGCTGGGCCTGTCCTTCGCCACGCCGTGGGTGGCCTGGTCGATGGGTCTCTACGCCGTCGCCATCGCCTGCTGGCTGCCCGTCGTCGTGATGCAGATCCGCATGCAGAAGCTGGCCGAGGCCGCGGAGCTTCGCGGCGCCTCGTTGCCTGCGGCGTACGACCGGCTGTTCCATCGCTGGACCGCGCTCGGCATCGCGGCCTTCCTCGCCTTCGTCCTCATCTTCTGGCTGATGGTGGCGAAGAACCTGCCCTGGAGCGCCTGAGATCGACATGCAGCATGAAGCGGAACTCCTCGACTGCCTGATCGTCGGCGGCGGCGCCGCCGGCCTCACGAGCGCGGTCTACCTGGGGCGCTACAAGCGCAAGGCCTTGATCCTGGATGCGGGCGGCAGCCGGCTGCAGAGGATCCCGCGCACGCGCAACGTGCCCGGCTTTCCCGAAGGCGTCGAAGGCCCCGAGCTGCTCGCGCGGATGCGCGAACACGCAGCGCGCTATGGCGTCGCCACCGAGCGCGTCACGGTTCAGCGCATCGAGCGGCTGCCGGACGGGACGTTCCGCGCCGAGGCGGAGGCGCGCAGCTGGCGCGCGCGCTTCGTCATCCTCGCCACCGGGGCGTGCGATGTGGAGCCGGAGATCGAAGGCATCCAGGCGGCGACCCGGGCCGGGCAGGTGCGCTACTGCCCCGTGTGCGACGGCTACGAGACGCAAGGCCAGCGTGTCGCCGTGCTGGGGCGCGCCGGCCATGGCGTGCGCGAATCGCTGTTCGTCGCGAACTTCGGCAACCAGGTCACCTGGCTGGCCATGGCCACGCAGCACGAAGTGCCACTCACGGAGCTGGCGCAGCTGCGTGACGCGGGCGTGCGCATCGCCGAGAGCCCGCCGCACCGGATCGAGTGCGGCGTCGACGGCGTGGGCGTGCGGGTGGAACTGCAGAACGGGCAGGTGCTCGCGTTCGACACGCTGTATCCCGCGCTGGGGCTGCACCACGCCTGCGAACTGGCGACGGCCCTGGGCGCGCAGGCGGCGGACAACGGCCAGCTGCGGGTGGACGCGCACCAGCAGACCAGCGTGGACGGCCTCTATGTCGCCGGCGACGTGGCCGTGGACCTGAACCAGATCGCAGTCGCCGCCGGCCATGCGGCGATCGCCGCCACCGCGATCCACAACCGGCTCTGAGCCGCCGGGCCGCTCCCAAGGCGAATCCCGCAGCGTGCAGCGCGGCGGGTCGTCCAGCGCGCCGCCGGGCTACCATCCGGCCATGTTGCCCGGCACCGAAGCGCGATTCGGCCGGCCCGCCCCGGGCCCGCGCCTGCGCCTGTACCAGGTCGTCTTCGAATCGGAGACGCCGGCCGGGCGCGCCTTCGACAAGGTGCTGGTGCTCGCCATCCTCCTGAGCGTCGCGGTGGTCATCGCCGACAGCGTTCCCTCCATCCGGCAGCCCCACGAGCGCGCGCTCGACGTGATGGAGTGGCTCTTCACGCTGCTCTTCTCGCTGGAATACCTCGCGCGGCTCACGAGCGTGCAGCGGCCGCTGCGCTATGCCACCAGCTTCTTCGGACTGGTGGACCTGTTGTCGATCCTGCCGACCTACCTCGCCTTCGTGCTGCCCGAAGCGCAGGCCCTGATCGACGTGCGCGTGCTGCGGCTGCTGCGCATCTTCCGGATCTTCAAGCTTACCGACTACCTGGTGGAGTACCAGATGCTGGCGGAGGCGCTGGCGGCGAGCCGCCGCAAGATCCTCGTCTTCCTCTCCGCCGTGATGATGGTGGTGCTGATCCTGGGCACGCTGCTGTACGTGGTGGAAGGCCCGGAGCACGGCTTCACCGACATCCCCACCTCCGTCTACTGGGCGATCACGACCATCACGACCGTCGGCTTCGGCGACATCACGCCGAAGACCGACCTCGGGCGCTTCATCGCCTCGGTGATCATGCTGATCGGCTGGGGCACGCTGGCCGTGCCCACGGGCATCGTCACCGCGGAGATGACGGTGCGCCGCCAGCAACCGTCCTTGCTGGTGCGGACCTGCGGCCAGTGCGGCGAGCCCGCGGCCACGGACCGATCGCGCTATTGCCACGTCTGCGGCGCCGTGCTGCCGCCGCCGCCAGCCTCGTCCTGAAGCCGCGAGTGCCCGACGCTCAGGCGATCTCCGCGCCGCGCGCGGCCAGCAAGGCGCGCAGCACGGAGCGATGGCAGCGCTCCTCGTCCTCGCAGTAGCAACCCACCGCGAACGAGGTCTGGTGCGACAGCGCGGCCAGTGTGTCGAGCACGTGCGCTGCCTGCGGCTGCTTCATCTCGGCTTCGTACCGGCGCTTGAACGCCGCCCACTCGCTGTCGCTCTGCGCGGCGCGGCCCTGCGCCATGAGCTCCGCGCTGGGCGCGAGGTTGGGCAGCCAGACGTCGTAGAAGTCGCGTTGCGCGAACTCCTCCTTGGGCACGCCCCGCGGCGGCCGGCGCACAGTGCCCAGGCGCAGCCCTTCGCCCGCTGCGCGTGGGGAGCCGAGGCGGATGATGCGGATGGTCATGCGCGCAGCGTAGCAGCCCGTGGTCGCGCTGCGGAAGAGGGCGCGCCCCAGGCGCGTGGGGGCTTGGCCGGACGCCAACCCGGCGCCCGCCGGCGCGGCGGAGAATGCGGCCATGTCCCCTGAATTGCGCCTCTCGGTCCTGGACCAGTCGGTCGCCTGCGTCGGCCGGCCGCAGGACGAATCCATCCGCCACACCGTCACGCTCGCGGAGCACTGCGAGCGCCTCGGCTACCAGCGCTTCTGGCTCAGCGAGCACCACAGCCTGCCCGCCATCGTCGGCACCGCGCCGGAGGTGCTGATGGCGGCCGTGGCCGCGCGCACCTCGCGCATCCGCATCGGCAGCGCGGGCATCATGCTGCCGCACTACTCGCCCTTCAAGGTGGCCGAGCAATTCCGCGTGCTCGATGCGCTGGCGCCCGGCCGCATCGACCTGGGCGTAGGTCGCGCGCCGGGCAGCGACCATCGCACGGCCATGCTGCTGAATCCCGACCCGCGTTCGGCCGAGGCCTTCCCGCAGCAGGTGCGCGAGCTGCAGGCGTGGATCACCGGCCAGGAGATGCCAGAAGGCCATCCCGGGCGCGGCATCCAGGCGCTGCCGCGCTCGGCGACGGCGCCGCAGCTGTGGATGCTGGGCAGCTCGGGCTACGGTGCGCAGCTGGCCGCCCACTACGGCCTGCCGTATTCGTTCGCGCACTTCATCACCGACGGCGAAGGCTGCGCCGAGGCGCTGGAGCTCTATCGCCACCTGTTCAAGCCGGGCGTGATCGCGAAGCCGCAGGCGAACATCTGCGTGTGGGCGCTGGCCGCCGACACGGAGGAAGAAGCCTGGCGCCTGTTCTCAAGCCGCGAACGCGCCCGCGTGGACCGCCAGACCGGCCGCTTCGGCCCGCTGCTGCCGCCCGAGCAGGCCTTGCGCGCCTACAGCCCCGCCGAGGAGGCGTACCGCCAGGCGCTGCGCCGCAAGGCGATGGTGGGCACGGGCGAACAGGTCGCGGCGAAGCTGCGTGCGCTGGCCGCCGAGCTGCAGGTGGACGAGCTCGTCGTGATCACATGGACCTGGGATCCGCAGGCGCAGCGCCGCTCCTACGAGCTGCTGGCGCAGGCCTTCGCCTTGCGGCCGGCCCAGGAACCTGCCCGCGCAGGTTCCTGATCAGTCCTCTTCGTTGCTGGACAGGCCGAGCGCGGCGGCGACCGCCTCGCGCAGTTGCTCCGTGGTCGCGCTCTTGGAGATGGTCGCGTAGTCGCCGAACACGCCTTCGAGCTCCGGATCGTCCTCGGGCCCGACCAGCGCGGTGAGATAGATGAGGGGCACGTCGGCCGTGCGCGGGTCCTGCGACAGGGCGAAGGCGACGTCGTCGCCCTGCATGCCCGGCATGTTGATGTCGCACAGGATCAGCCCCGGCTTCTCGGCGCACGCGCGCTGCACGGCCTGCGCCGGGTCGCTCAGCCCGACCACGTGGAAGTCCTTGCCCAGGCGGCCGGCGATGGCCCAGGCCACGGCTTCGTCGTCGTCGATGACCAGCACGCAGGGCTTGGCTCGTTCCGGATCGGGGAGGTTGCGCATCGGCTGGGACGGTAGGACGGTCGGAATCTCCATGATAGGCTGCGCGGGCCATTCGACAACCCGCGAGGAGACGAACGCATGTTCCCCACGACGATTGCCGGCAGCCTGCCCAAGCCCGGCTGGCTCGCCGAAACCCACAAGCTGTGGCCGCGCTGGAAGGAGGAGGGCGAGGCGCTGCAGGAAGCCAAGGCCGACGCCACCCTGCTGTGGATCAAGGCGCAGGAGGACGCCGGACTCGACATCGTGACCGACGGCGAGCAGTCCCGGCAGCACTTCGTGCACGGCTTCCTCGAGCAGGTCGAGGGCATCGACTTCGCGCACAAGGTGGAGATGGGCATCCGCAACGACCGCTACAAGGCCATGGTGCCGCAGGTGGTCGGCCCGCTGCGCCTGAAGGGCCGCGTGCATGCGGCCGAAGCGCGGCTCGCACGCGCGCACACCACGCGCAAGCTGAAGTTCACCTTGCCCGGGCCGATGACGATCGTCGACACCGTGGCCGACCGCTTCTACGGCGACCGCGTGAAGATGGCGTTCGCCTTCGCGGAGCTCCTCAACCAGGAGGCGCTCGCGCTGCAGGCCGACGGCGTCGACGTGATCCAGTTCGACGAGCCGGCGTTCAACGTGTACATGAAGGACGCGGCGGACTGGGGCGTGCAGGCGCTGGAGCGCGCGGCGCAGGGCCTGACCTGCACGACCGCCGTCCACATCTGCTATGGCTACGGCATCCAGGCCAACAACGACTGGAAGAAGACGCTGGGCGAGGAATGGCGCCAGTACGCGCAGGTGTTTCCCGCGCTCGCCGCCAGCAGCATCAAGCAGGTGAGCCTCGAGTGCTTCCACTCGCATGTGCCGCCCGACCTGATGGCGCTGCTGAAGGGCAAGGACGTGCTGGTCGGCGTGATCGACGTCGCGAGCGACGAGGTCGAGACGCCGCAGCAGGTGGCCGAGACGATAGCCCGCGCGTTGCAGTTCGTGCCGCGCGATCGCCTCTTCCCCTGCACGAACTGCGGCATGGCGCCCATGGACCGCGAGATCGCGCTGCGCAAGCTCGAAGCCCTCGCGCAGGGCGCCGCGCTGGCGCGCAAGCAGTACGGCGGCTGAGACAGCGGGGTTGCGGCGATCCGCCCGACCCCGCAGGCTGGCGGTGAGCCGCAGGCGAACCCCGGCTCGCTCCGCCACGCTGGATCGCTGGGGTTCGCCTTGCTCACCCCAGCCTGCGAAGAGCTCCGCGACATGACCACTGGAGCGGAGCCCAGCGCCGTCGCCGTGAAGTTGCCACTCTCGCGCCGGCTTCAGCCGGCCGTCACGTTGGCGGCCTTCACCACCGCGCCCCAGCGCGGCAGCTCCTTCTCGATCAGCGCGCGGAACGCCTGCGGCGAGGTCACGAGCGGCAACGCGCCTTCGTTGGCAAGCTGCTTCGCGATGACGGGCTGCGTGAGCACGCCGTTCAATGCTGCATTCAGTTGCTGCACCCGCGCGGCGGGCGTGGCGGCCGGCGCGACCAGGCCGTACCACTGGTCCGCTTCGAAACCGGGATAGCCGCTCTCGGCCACGGTGGGCACCTCCGGCAGGCTGGGGATGCGTTGCGGACCCGACACGGCGAGCGCGCGCAGGCGGCCGCCGCGCACGTGCGGGCCCACCACCGTCACGCCGGTGAAGGTCGCGTCCACGTTGCCCGCCATCAGGTCGGTGATCGACGGGCTGGTGCCGCGGTACGGGATGTGCACGAGCGACATCTTCGCCTGCAGCTTCAGCGCCTCCATCGCGATGTGCGCGGCGCTGCCGTTGCCGCCGGAGGAATAGGTCAGCTTGCCGGGGTTGCGGTGCGCGAAGTCGACGAGGTCCTTCAGCGTGCGGAACGGGGCGTTGGCATTCACCACCAGCACGTTCGGCACGCGCGCGACGCCGCCGATCGCGGCAAAGCTCTTGAGCGGATCGTAGGCCAGCCTGGGATAGACCCACGGGTTCACGGCCAGCGTGCCGAGGTGCCCCATGAGGATGGTGTTGCCATCGGGCTCGGCCTTGGCAGCTTCGGCGCAGCCGATCGATCCGCCCGCGCCAGCGTGGTTCTCCACGACGACGGCCTGGCCGATGGCGGCGCCGAGCCCGGGCGCGACGGTGCGCGCGAGGATGTCGCTGCTGCCGCCGGGCGGGAAGGGAACGATCAGGCGAAGCGCCCGCGCGTCGGCGGCTGCGGCCCAGGGGCTCGCGCCTGCCGCGGCGAACAGCGCGAGCACGTGGCGGCGGTGGATGGTGGATGGCAAGGCAGGTCTCCGTCGTTGATCGTGCGGCATCAGGCGCGGGCCATCCCGCGCGCTGCGGCCGCGGCCAGTGCGAGTGCACCGGCCAGTAGCGCGCGACGGGTGCGGTCAGTCGAGGCGGATGTGCGCATCCTGGATCAGCCTGGCATAGCGCGCCGTCTCGGCGGCGAGGAACTTGGGGAACGCATCGCGCGGGCCCGGCGTCGTTTCGCCGCCGCCCTGTGCGAGGCGCTCCTTCACGTCGGGCGCGGCCAGCGCCTTCTCCACCTCGCCGTACAGGCGCGTGACGATGGGCGCGGGCAGCTTCGCGGGGCCGACCAGGCCGTACCACACGGACGCCTCGAACCCGGGAAAGCCGCTTTCGGCGATCGTGGGCGTGTCCGGCAGGATGGGCGTGCGCCTGGGCGAGAGCACCGCCAGCGCGCGCAGCTTGCCGGACTGGATGTGCGGCAGCGCCTCCAGCGCGTTGACGGCCACCAGCGGCAGCTGCCCGCCGATCACGTCGTTGAGGGCTTGCTGGCCGCCCTTGTACGGCACGTGCGTGAGCTGGATGCCGGCGGCGCGCTCGAACAGTTCCACCGCGAGGTGCGGCGTCGAGCCGTTGCCGGGCGAGGCGAACTGGACGGAGCCGGGCTTCACCTTCGAGAGCGCCAGCAGGCGCGTGAGCGACGACACCTCGCTTTGCGCATTGGCCGCGATCACGACCGGCACCCGGCCCACCAGGGCGATGGCGGTCAGGTCGCGCACCGGGTCGAAGGGCTGCGGGTGGAACAAGGACGGGTTCGCCGCCGCGGCGTTGGCCACCAGCATCAGCGTGTAGCCGTCCGGCGCGCTGTCGATCACCGTGCGCATCGCGATGTTGGTGCCGGCGCCGGGCCGGTTGTCGACGACCACCGACTGGCCCAGCGCGGCGGACAGGTGCTGCGCGAGCACGCGCGCGATCACGTCCACGGCGCCGCCGGGGCTGTAGCCCACAAGCAGGCGGATCGGGCGCGCGGGCCAGGTGTCGGCCGCGGCTGCGAGGCCGGTGTGGGCCAGGGGAACGAGGGCCGCGGCCAGGCGGCCGAAATCTCGGCGGGTGTAATGCATGCTGGTTCTCCGTTGGCGCGGAGGCGACTTTAGCTTGCGGCGCCGGGCGATCGGAAAGACGAAGCACCAGCGCGCCAAGACAGCGCACGTCAGCGCGCAAAGGACGGAGGCACGAGCTGGCAGTCCCACTCCTGCATCACCCACGACCTCTCGACCCGTTCGAATCCGATGAACCGGAGCTTGTCGGATGCCAGCTCCACCAGCTTGGGGTCGAACAGCCTGGAGATCGGCTGGTCGGCGCCAAGCAGCTGCAGGGCGGCGACGCGACGCCCGTCCACCGTGAGGTGCGTCAGGTGGAGATCTCCCGTGGGCTTGGGATGCTGGCCGTACGACGGCCGGTAGGCACC
Source organism: Ramlibacter ginsenosidimutans (assembly GCF_016654015.1). GTDB lineage: Bacteria > Pseudomonadota > Gammaproteobacteria > Burkholderiales > Burkholderiaceae_C > Ramlibacter > Ramlibacter ginsenosidimutans. The sequence goes on from NZ_JAEPWM010000012.1 coordinate 137,241, forward strand.
GTCGTGCCGCCTGAGATGAACCACGACTCGCATACTGTACGAGCATACAGTACGGTCTGCCGGGGCCTGCGTGTGCTTCGACACGGACGGCGGCAGTTCGACCAGGCGCGACGCCCCGCCGCGTTGGCGCCAGCTCGACGTGGGACAAATCCTCCCCTCGCGCTTGCGGTTGGCCTACACGGGCGTTCGCGGCTGACTGGGAGAAACACGGCCGTGACCCAGGAGACCACCATGTCCCCCAGCACCCGGTTGACCCGTTGGGTCCCGGCGCTCGCCGTCGCGCTCGTCTGCGTCGTCGCCCTGCTGGCCAGCTTCGCGGCGCACGCGGAGGGCGCGCGCGGCTGGCGCAACCTCACCGCCGGCGGCACCCTGCGTCCCGGCGTGTACGGGCGCATCGACATCAAGGGCAAGACGCCGCCACCCGTGATCTATCAGCAGCCCGTGATCGCCGACGACGCGATCGTGCCGCGCGGCGTGCGTCCCGTGTATCTCTATGTCCCGCCCGGGCAGGTGCGCAAGTGGAAGCAGAGCTGCGCGCGCTGGTCCGCGTGCGACGAGCCGGTGCTGTTCGTGCGCATCGACGATAGCCCGAGCCGCTGGGGCCGCTGGCACGAGTTGCGCGAGGCCGAACTCGCGCTGCACCAGGATGAGTGATCGGCCAAATTCAAAGGAGTGCGCTGGATGGAAAGGTGAACGCAGAGTGCGCAGAGGTTACGCAGAGGACGCAGAGAAGTCATCTTGAATGAATCCCTCTGCGTCCTCTGCGCAACCTTTGCGTCCTCTGCGTTCTCTTGCCAATGCACGTGCCTGCGCTCGCTCGCGGCAGCAAGGCTCGCCGGCCTGTGCTGTAATGAAACGGCAGGGGACATTCGCATTCGCGGCGCGGTCACGGGAGGCGCGTTGCACGACAGGAGCCCGGACCCATGTCCTTGAATCCCACGGTCGACTCGTTGCTGGCCACCGCCGACGCCGGTATCGATGCCGATCGCGCGCGACTCGCCGAGGGCTTCGCGCGCGTGCGTGCCCGCACGCTTGCGCTCGCCGAACCCCTGTCGCCCGAGGACCAGTGCGTGCAATCCATGCCCGACGCGAGTCCCACCAAGTGGCATCTCGCGCACACCAGCTGGTTCTTCGAGACGGTCGTGCTGATGCCGCACCAGCCGGGCTATGAAGCGTTCGAGCCGCGCTGGCAGACGCTGTTCAATTCCTATTACGAATCGCTCGGACCGCGCCACCCGCGGCCGCAGCGCGGCCTGCTCACGCGGCCGCTGCTGGCGTCCGTGCATCGTTATCGCGCGCACGTGGAGGCCGCGGTCGACCACCTCGTCGCCCGCTGCGACGACGCGACCTGGGCCGCCGTGCAGCCGCTGGTGGAACTGGGCGTGCAGCACGAGGAGCAGCACCAGGAGCTGATCCTCACCGACATCCTGCATGCGCTGTCGTGCAATCCGCTGCTGCCCGCGTACGAGGCTAGCGAGCCGCCGGCCGCATCGGGCGCCGCCGGCACGCCGCCGCTCCACTGGATCACCGGGCCGGCGGGTCCCGTGCGCGTGGGCCATACGGGCGAGGGCTTCGCCTTCGACAACGAGTCGCCGCGCCACACGGTGTGGCTGCAGCCCTACCGCATCGCCGACCGGCTGGTGACCTGCGGCGAATACGCCGAGTTCATCGCGGATGGCGGCTATCGGCGGGCATCGCTGTGGCTGTCCGACGGCTGGGCCGCCGTGCAGTCGCAGCAGTGGCACGCGCCGCTCTACTGGATCGCGCCGGACGACCCGCGCGCTGCCTTGCCGCAGTGGCAGGTGTACGGCCTGCACGGGGTGAAACCGCTGGACCCGCACGCGCCGGTCACTCAACTGAGTTTCTATGAAGCCGCCGCCTTCGCGGAATGGGCCGGCGCGCGCCTGCCCACCGAAGCCGAGTGGGAAGCGGCGTATGCACTGCCCGGCCTGCGGCAGATGACGGGCCACGCGTGGCAGTGGACGCGCTCGGCCTACGATCCCTATCCGGGCTTCCGTCCCTGGGCGGGCACCGTCGCCGAGTACAACGGCAAGTTCATGGTCGGCCAGATGGTCCTGCGCGGCAGCAGCCTGGCCACGCCGCCGGGACACGCGCGTTCCAGCTATCGCAACTTCTTCCCACCCGCGGCCCGCTGGCAGTTCAGCGGCCTGCGGCTCGCGCGGGACGGCGCATGCTGAGCGCGTTCGGCCGCGACCTGCAGGCTGCGCTGGCCACCCGCCCGCGCAGCATCTCCCCCAAGTACTTCTACGACGCCGAAGGCTCGCGCCTGTTCGACCGCATCTGCGAGCTGCCCGAGTACTACCCGACGCGCACCGAGCTCGGCATCCTGGGGCGCAGCGCCGGCGAGATGGCCGCGCTCGCCGGTCCCGGGGCGGAGATCGTCGAGTTCGGCGCCGGCTCGCTGCACAAGGTGCGCCTGCTGCTGCAGGCCTTCGACGCGCCGGCGCGCTACGTGCCGATCGACATCTCGGGCGAGCACCTGCGCGATTCGGCGGCCGTCCTGCGCGGCGCCTTCGCGGGACTGGACGTGCAGCCCGTGGTGGCCGACTACACGCAGTCGCTGCAGCTTCCGCCCGCAACCGGCCGCGGCCGGCGCATCGGATTCTTCCCGGGCTCGACGCTGGGCAACTTCACGCCCGACGAGGCGCTGGGTTTCCTGCGCCACGCGGCGGACCTGTTGCGCGGCGGTGCGCTGCTGCTGGGAGCGGACCTGGTGAAGGATCCGCACGTGCTGCACGCCGCCTACAACGACGCGCAGGGCGTGACCGCTGCGTTCAACCTGAACCTGCTGGCGCGCGCCAACCGCGAGCTGGGCGCGAACTTCGCGCTGCCGCAGTTCGCGCACTACGCCTTCTACAACGCACCGCTGCAGCGCATCGAGATGCACCTGCTCAGTCGCGTGCGCCAGTCGGTGAGCCTGGCCGGCGAGCGCTTCGCCTTCGAGGAAGGCGAGACCCTGCACACCGAGAATTCGTACAAGTTCACCCTGGACGGGCTGCGCGGGCTCGCGCAGCGCGCCGGCTTCCGTCCGGGGCCGGTGTGGACCGATCCCGATCGACTGTTCAGCGTGCACTGGCTGCACGCGCCGCAAGGAGTCAGTGCATGAAGGCAGAGTGGAAGGGCGTGGTGGTGGCCGAGAGCGACGACACCGTGGTGGTGGAGGGCAACCATTACTTCCCGGCGAGCGCGCTCAAGCGCGAGTACACGACCTTCAGCAACCACAAGACCAGCTGTCCGTGGAAGGGGCAGGCGAGCTACTACTCGCTGCTGGTGAACGGCGAGCTGAATCCGGACGCGGTCTGGTACTACCCCGATCCGAAGCCCGAGGCGGAGATGGTCCGCGACCGCGTCGCGTTCTGGAAAGGCGTGAAGGTCGGCGCGTAAGCCGGCGCTGCGCCGGCGCACGCTGGCGATGTCCGAATAGCCTGCCAGATCGGGCAGGTGAACGCAGAGTGCGCAGAGGTTTCGCAGAGGACGCAGAGAATTCAACGCCAGGTTTTTTCTGCGTCCTCTGCGTTCCTCTCTCCGATCGCGCTCAGTGCGTACTTCGGCACCCTGAGGGCTACGAGCAGCTAGCGCCGCCGCAACCGTGGACGCGTTCGGCCGGCAGCGCGGCCGGCTCCAGCACTTGCCCGGTCTCCGCGTCGTAGCCCACGCCGCGCAGGTGCAGCGCCAGCGCCGCGTCCATGCTTTGCGCGTGCTGCGGGAACCAGACCGCCAGCTCGCGCACCAGCTGCCGCGCCGGCGCGACGTTGCCAGCCAGCGCTTCGACCAGGCCTTCGCGCAGCACCTGCAGCACGATCCGGTGCTGGATGCTGTGGCAGTTGTCGTGCGCGAAGCCGGTGGAGCGCATCCAGGCGTCCTCGCGGCCGAAGTGTTCGGCGGTGTGCGCGACCAGTGTGTCCCACAAGGCGGGCAGGCTGCGGTCGTCCGCTTCTTCGGCGCGAGCGAGCAGGGCTACGAATTCCTTGTGCGTGTCGTCCATGAAGGACAGGCCGAGTTCCAGTGCCTCGGACCAGGGCAGGGCGGCCATGGCGATCTCCTTGCCTTGCAGCATAGAAGCCCGCTGCGCGCGCGACCTTGATGCACGTCAGGGTTTCGGGTGCGCCGCGCGATTGGTAAGCTCGCCGCATGCTGTTGCGCCCCACCACCACCGATCCCGACCAGCTCACCGCGACGTTGCGCGAGCGCGGCTACGCCGTGCTCGACGCGCAAGGCGTGTGCACGCTGGCCGGTTGCACGCTCGCGCAGCTGCAGGAGCTGCTGCCGTCCTGGGACGACCTGCCGCCCGACGAGTACCTGAAGGATGGCGGCCGCTACCGGCGACGCCGCCATTCATGCTTCGTGGCCGAGGCCGGGGCGCTCACGCAGGCGCCGCATCGCGCGCACTGGCAGCCGCTGGAATACAACGCGCTGCACGGAGGCATGCAGCGCTGGTTCGCACCCATGGAGCCGCAGGTGGTGGCGCAGCCCGCATGGACGCGCCTGCTGCAGTCCATGGGCGATGTGGCGACGGCGGTCAAGGGCCCGCAGCCCTGGTACATCGAGGCCCACCAGTTCCGCATCGACACCGAAGGCGGCATCGGCCGGCCGACGCCCGAGGGCGCGCACCGCGACGGCGTGGACCTGGTGGCCGTGTTCCTGCTGGCGCGCGAGAACATCAAGGGCGGGGAGACGCGCGTGTTCCAGGCCGACGGCCCCGCGGGCGAGCGCTTCACTCTGACCGAGCCCTGGAGCGTGCTGCTGCTGGACGACGCCCGCGTGATCCACGAGACCACGCCCATCCAGCCGGTGGACGGCCCGGGCCACCGCGACACGCTGGTGCTGACGCTGCGGGCGGGTGGCTTTCAGGGCGGGTGACGTCCAGCTGCACGTTGCATGCGCGGCCTTGGGAAGGCTGCGTGGGGATCAGGGCAGGAGAACGCAGAGTGCGCAGAGGTTACGCAGAGGACGCAGAGAAAACCCTCTTGAATGTTTCCTCTGCTCGTTCGGCGCGCTTGCGCCTATGAAGCCTGGCAGGTGACGAGGCCAGGAGAACGCAGAGTGCGCAGAGGTGGCGCAGAGGACGCAAAGAAAACCATTTTGAATGTCTTCTCTGCGTCCTCTGCGTAACCTTTGCGTCCTCTGCGTTCTCCTGTCCAATCAGCCACCGGCTTCGCTCGCGCCTCAGTCGCGCACGTCCGCCACCGGATTGCTGCCGAAGTCGGGGCGCTGCAGGTAGGCGAGCACGCGCGGCGGCTTCCTCTGGTGAGGCCAGCGCGCCCTTTTCCTTCAGGCCGACGAAGTTGCCCCGGTCCGGGAACAGGGCGGCATCGGCGCCGCGCAACTGCACCTGCATGTCGGTGTCGATCACGCCGGGCGCCAGCGACACGATGCGCGCGCCGTTCGGCAGCGCCGCCTGTTCCAGCGCCACGCAGCGCGTGAAGTGGTCCATGCCGGCCTTGGCGGCGCAATACGCGGCCTGCGCCGCCATCGCGCGGCGGCCCAGTCCGGAGGAGATGTTCAGCACCTTGCGCGGCACCTTCCACGCGGCCGTGGCGCGCAGGAAGGCACTGGTGAGCAGCAGCGGCGCTTCGAGGTCCACACGCATCGCATCCTTCAACTGGTCGACCGGGATGTCGTCCAGCGGTGCGATGCGGGGGATCAGGCCGGCGTTGTTGATCAGCGTGACGGACGCAAGCTCGCGCTGGTCCCGGGCTTGCAGCCAGGTGTCCAGGCGCGTGGCGGCGCCGTCCGCGCGGGCGAGGTCGTGCGGCCATTGCTCGCACTGCCGGCCTGCCTGCTTCGCTTCCGCAGCGAGCGCGTCGTTGGTATGGCGCGCGATGCACAGCAGGTCGTGACCCGCCGCGAGCAGTTGCTGCGCCATGGCGAGGCCCATGCCGCGCGAGGCGCCGGTGAGGATGGTGAGGTGTCGCTGGCTCATGGCCCCCATGGTAATCCCGGCGCGCCGCGGCCCCGCAGCCGATGAAAACCCAACAACCGGACGCAGAGGACGCAAAGGTTTCGCAGAGGACGCAAAAGAGTCAAAGAAGATTTTCAAAGGTTTTCTTCTGCGTCCTCTGCGTCATCTCTGCGCCCTCTGCGTCCGGTTGTTGGAAGTAAACGCCCCTCAACGCGGCGGCTCTCGAAAGGGCGCGCCGCTCAAAACGGCGCTGCGCTCTCGAAGCGCAGGGGCTCGCCGCTGGCCGGATGCGCGAGCTCCAGGGTGCAAGCATGCAGCAGCAGGCGTGGGGCCCGTGCCGCGATGTCGGGCGGCGCATAGAGTGCGTCGCCCAGGATCGGATGGCCGATCGCCTGCAGGTGCACGCGCAACTGGTGGGTTCGCCCGGTCAGGGGTTCGAGCGCGAGGCGCGCCGTGTCTCCCTGCACGGCTTGCACTTGCCAGCGCGTCACGCTGGGGCGCCCGTGCTCGCGATCGACTTGCTGGCGCGGGCGGTTCGGCCAGTCGGCTGCGAGCGGCAGCTCGATCAGGCCCTGCGCTCCCGCCGGCCCGGGCACGCCGGCGACGATCGCCTCGTAGCCCTTGCGCACGCGGCGCTCGGCGAACGCCCGACTGAGGACCCGCTGCACGTGCAGCCCGCGCCCCATGAGGAACAGGCCCGAGGTCGCCATGTCGAGCCGGTGCACGACCAGCGCGTCCGGCCACAGCGCCTGCGCGCGCGCCGACAGGCAGTCCTGCTTGTCCTCGCCGCGGCCCGGCACCGCCAGCAGGCCGGCCGGCTTGTCCAGCACCAGGAGCTCGTCGTCGACGAACACCAGGCCTTCGGATAATGCGTGCATGAGCTCCTTCTTCCCCCTTCTCCCGCCGTCTGGATGGACCGTGCTGCTGCTGGTCGGCTCCAACGTGTTCATGACTTTCGCCTGGTACGGCCACCTGAAGAACCTGGCCGGCTCGCCCTGGTACGTCGCCGCCGTGGCGAGCTGGGGCATTGCCCTGTTCGAATACCTGCTGCAGGTCCCCGCCAACCGCATCGGCTTCCAGGTGGCCCGGCTGGAGGTGGGCGAGCTCAAGATCATGGAGGAAGTCATCACCCTGGCGGTGTTTGTGCCGTTCAGCGTCTTCTTCCTGAAGCAGCCCCTGCGCCTGGACTACCTCTGGGCGGCGCTGTGCATGCTGGGCGCCGTCTATTTCATCTTCCGCAATGCCTGAGGGCCGCTGCCCGTTACACTCCGCGCCAACATACGCACCGAACCGCCACCGAACCATGCTGTTCAACAAACTGCTGCCGAAGGAAGGCAACTTCTTCGAACTTTTCAATGCGCATGCGGCGCGCATGATCGAAGGAGCGCACGCATTCTCCAAGCTGGTGGCGAACTACGCCGATGCCAACCTGCGCGAGCAGTACAACCGCGAGGTGGACAACGCCGAGCGTGCCGCCGACAAGGTGACGCAGGAGGTCAACCGGCTGATCCACTCGACCTTCATCACGCCGATCGACCGCGAGCAGATCCACACGCTGATCAACACGATGGACGACGTCGCGGACCTGATCCAGGACTCGGCCGAGACCATGGCGCTGTACGACGTGCGCCACATGACCGAGGAGATCACCCGCCTCACCGACCTCTCGGTGCGCTGCTGCGAGCGGGTGCAGGAGGCCGTGGGCTTCCTCTCCAAGCTGTCGGACCACGACACCGCGGCCGCCGCGCTCAAGACCTGCGAGGAAATCGACAAGCTGGAGTCCGACGCCGACCGCGTGATGCGCGCGGCCCTGTCCAAGCTGTTCCGCGAAGAGCCGGACGTGCGCGAAGTGATCAAGCTCAAGGCGATCTACGAGCTGCTGGAGACCATCACCGACAAGTGCGAGGACGTGGCCAACGTCGTCGAAGGCATCGTGCTCGAGAACTCCTGAGGTCGCCATGTCCGTCCAACAGGCGGCCCTCGGGGTCGTGATCATGCTCGTCGTCGTGGCCCTGCTGTTCGATTTCATGAACGGCTTCCACGACGCCGCCAACTCCATCGCCACCGTGGTGTCCACGGGCGTGCTGAAGCCGACGCAGGCCGTGGCCTTCGCCGCCTTCTTCAACGTGCTGGCGTTGTTCATCTTCCACCTGAGCGTCGCCTCCACCGTGGGCAAGGGCATCGTGGAGCCGGGCGTGGTCACCACGCACGTCGTGTTCGGCGCGTTGATCGGCGCGATCGCGTGGAACGTGATCACGTGGCTGTACGGCATCCCCAGCAGCTCCTCGCATGCGCTGATCGGCGGCATCTGCGGCGCCGTGCTGGCCAAGGCCGGCGCGCAGGCGCTGGTGGCCGAGGGCATCTGGAAGACGGTGCTGTTCATCTTCCTGTCGCCGGTGCTGGGCTTCATCCTCGGCTCGCTGATGATGGTGATCGTCTCCAACATCTTCCGCGCCAGCCGTCCCTCGCGGGTGGACAAGTGGTTCCGGCGCCTGCAGCTCATCTCGGCCGGTGCCTACAGCCTGGGCCACGGCGGCAACGATTCGCAGAAGACCATCGGCATCATCTGGATGCTGCTGATCGCGACGGGCTACGTCGCCGCAGGCGACGCCGAACCGCCGATCTGGGTGATCGTCTGCTGCTACACCGCGATGGGCCTGGGCACACTGCTGGGCGGCTGGCGCATCGTCAAGACCATGGGCCAGAAGATCACGAAGCTCAAGCCGGTGGGCGGCTTTTGCGCCGAGACCGGGGGCGCGCTCACGCTGTTCCTGGCGAGCGCGCTCGGCGTGCCCGTGTCCACCACGCACACCATCACCGGCGCCATCGTCGGCGTCGGCTCGACGCAGCGCCTGAGCGCCGTGCGCTGGGGCGTGGCGGGCAACATCGTGTGGGCCTGGATCTTCACCATCCCGGCGAGCGCGTTCGTCGCCGCGATCGCCTACTGGATCAGCCTGAAGCTGTTCTGAGCCGCGCCGGCCATGCGCCGATCACTCGCTGATCTTGCGGCCTTCCTCGACCTGGTTCTGGAAATAGGCCTGGAAGCTCATGGCGATGCTGCTCATGAGGACGGCGGCGCCCACCATCAGCGACAGCACGATCGCCCAGATCGTCGCCCACTGCGTCGCACCGGCGGGCGCTTCCGGGTCGGCCGAGGGATTGAAGCGCGCGTTCCAGTCCTGCGGGCGCTTCAGCCCGTAGACGATCGCGGTGAGGCAGCAGCCCGCCACGGTGAATCCGAGCAGCGGCACGAGCAGCCAGCTGGCGACGTCGTCCTGCCCCAGGTTCCACATGCGCACGACGCCGTAGGCGCCCAGCAGCGTCGGCAGGGGCAGCAGCCACCCGAGCCAGTCGCGGCTGCCATGCAGGTAGAAGCGATGCAGGCCGAACGGGCCGCCGAGGAAGGCCAGCCAGGCGGCGACGGTCTTGTTCTTCATGCGCGTTCTTCGTCGGGCGGCGTGCGGCTGCCCTGGCCCAGCGACTTCTCCATCAGCACGATGTCCAGCCAGCGGCCGAACTTCCAGCCGCAGGCTTCGATGGTGCCGACGTGGCGAAAGCCCATCGCGCGGTGCACGCCGATCGAGCGCACGTTGCCGGAGTCGCCGATCACCGCAATCAGCTTGCGCACGCCGGCCGCCTCGGCCTGCCGCGCGAGTTCGCCGAGCAGCTTGTTGCCCAGGCGCTGGCCCGCTGCATCGGGGTCGAGGTAGATCGAGTCTTCGGCGGAAAAGCGGTAGGCCGGACGCGGCTTGAACCACTGGCAGTAGGCGAAGCCCACCACTCGGCCGTCAAGTTCGGCGACGAGGTAGGGCAGGCCCTTGGCCAGCACGTCGGCGCGGCGCGCGGCCATGTCCTCCTGCGTCGGCGGCGTGGTCTCGAAGGTGCCCGTGCCATGGGTTACGTGGTGGCCGTAGATCGCCGTGATGGCGGGTACGTCGGCGTCGGTACTGGAGCGCAGGGTGAGCATGGGCGGAAAAAGCTATAATCGCGGGCTTTTCGGCGTGTCGCTGGCCGGGTGGCCAGTCGCGTGTCTCAACGCCGGAAGAACATCGGGCGGTTCCACTTCGGAACTGCCTCAGCCACCCGAAGGATAAATCATGGTCGTCATTCGACTCTCCCGCGGCGGTGCCAAGCATCGTCCGTTCTACAACATCGTCGTCGCGGACAAGCGCGTGCGTCGTGACGGCCGCTTCATCGAGCGCCTGGGTTTCTACAACCCGGTCGCCAAGGATGGTGAAGAGAAGCTGCGCATCGCGCAGGACCGCCTGACCTACTGGCGCGGCGTCGGCGCCCAGGCGTCCCCCAGCGTCGAGCGCCTGCTGAAGGACGGCGCCAAGGCGTCCGCCACCGCTCCCGCAGCAGCAGCAGCTTAATCTTTCATGACGGCAGCGCCCGGCCGTCCGGCAGCCCCGCTGCCAGCCGAGATCGAGCCCGCGGACCTGCCCGCGGACGCCATCGAGGTCGGGCGCATCGCCGATGCCTGGGGGATCAAGGGCTGGTTCAAGGTCCTCCCCCACAGCGCCGACCCGCAGGCGCTGTTTTCTTCCACGCGCTGGTACCTGCAGCCGTCCGAGCGAGGCGCGAAAGCCTTCTCGGGGACGGTGCTGCTGCGCGTGCGCGAGACGAAGGAGCATTCGGACTCGGTGGTCGCCCGCGCCGACGGCGTCGACGACCGCAGTGCCGCCGAAGCGCTCAAGGGCTGCCGCATCTTCATTCCCCGCACGTCGTTCCCCACCGCGGGTGACGACGAGTACTACTGGGTCGACCTGCTGGGGCTGGACGTCGTCAACCGCGAAGGCGTGGCGCTCGGCCAGGTGAAGGACCTCATGTCCACCGGCCCGCAAAGCGTGCTGGTGGTCGTGCGCGAGGAAGAGGGCAAGACGGTGGAATGCATGATCCCCTTCGTCGCCGCCTACGTCGACAAGGTGGACCTGCAGGCGCGGCGCATCGCCGTGGACTGGCAGGCCGACTACTAGCCGGCACGCGCGGCGCGGCCGGCGCGCGCTAAGCTCGCTCCATGCGCTTCGACGTCGTCACGCTGTTCCCCGAACTGTTCGCGCCCTTCCTGGCCGCGGGCGTGACGCGCCGTGCCTACGAGACGAAGCAAGTCGACGTGCGCCTGTGGAACCTGCGCGATTTCGCGGAGGGCAATTACCGGCGCGTCGACGACCGTCCCTTCGGCGGCGGCCCCGGCATGGTGATGCTGGCCGAGCCGCTCGCCCGCTGCCTGGCGGCGATCCGCGCGGACCGCACCGACGCGGCGCCCGTGGTGCTGTTCTCGCCGGTGGGCCCGCGCCTGGATCACGCGCAGGTGGAACAATGGTCGGCGAGCGCCGGCGCGGTGCTGCTGTGCGGCCGCTACGAGGGCATCGACCAGCGTTTCATCGACGCCCACGTGGACGTGCAACTGAGCCTCGGGGACTTCGTGCTTTCCGGGGGCGAAATCGCGGCGATGGCCTTGCTCGACGCGGTCGCGCGGCTGCAGCCCGGCGTGCTGAACGACGCCGGGAGCCACCAGGAGGACAGCTTCAACCCGGCGCTCGACGGCCTGCTCGATTGCCCGCACTACACGCGGCCCGAGGAGTGGGAGGGCCGCAAGGTGCCCGAGGAACTGCTGTCCGGCCACCATGCGCGCATCGCCGCGTGGCGCCGCCGGCAGCGGCTGGCCCTCACCGCACGGCAGCGCCCGGACCTGATCGCCGCCGCGCGCCAGGCCGGCCGGCTGGGCCCGGCCGACGAGGAATTCCTCGCCGGGCTATAATCGCCGGCTTCCCAGATCCTCTACCCGGCCGCTCCAGCCGCTCCAACCCAGGTTGGCCCCAGCGAAGCGAGAGCCTTCAGCGCAGCGCGGGCACGATCGCAGAGGTAGCCATGAACCTGATCCAGACCCTCGAGCAAGAGGAAATCGCCCGCCTGGGCAAGAAGATCCCCGACTTCGCCCCCGGCGACACGGTGATCGTCTCCGTGAACGTCGTCGAAGGCAGCCGCAAGCGCGCGCAGGCCTACGAAGGCGTGGTGATCGCCAAGCGCAACCGCGGCCTGAACAGCGCGTTCACCGTGCGCAAGATCTCCAGCGGCGAAGGCGTCGAGCGGACCTTCCAGACCTACAGCCCGCTGATCGCCGGCATCGAAGTCAAGCGCCGCGGCGACGTCCGCCGCGCCAAGCTGTACTACCTGCGCGAGCGTTCCGGCAAGTCGGCCCGCATCAAGGAAAAGCTGGCCCACACGCAGAAGGCCGCTGCCGCCGAATAAGCGGGGGCAAGCCTCCACAGCGACCGCCGCCGGCCCCGAGCTCGCGGCGGTTTTTCTTTCCGTTATGCCGATCGATCCTTCCGCCGTCATTCCCCCGGACACTCCGCTGTCGAAGCTGCCCAACTTCGATCCGCGCGAGGTGCCCGTGGTCGCCGTCGACACGCAGCTGCCGGCCGTGCCGCCGTCGCAACTGACGCCCGAGGCGCTGCGGCGCCGCTTCGCGCACCCGCCCGCCTGGCAGCCGGAGCTGTGGGCCGAAAGGCGCTTCACCGACCGGCAGCCGGCGCAGGCCGCGGTGCTCGTGCCCATCGTGCAGCGCGAACGGCCCATGGTGCTGCTCACCGAGCGCACCGAGCATCTCACCACGCACCAGGGACAGGTCGCCTTCCCCGGCGGCAAGCGGGACGACACCGATGTCGACGCCGCCGACACGGCCTTGCGCGAGGCGGAGGAAGAGATCGGCCTGGACCGCGCGCTGGCCCAGGTGATCGGCACGATGCCGACGTACACGACCGGCACGATGTTCATCATCACGCCCGTGATCGCCCTGGTGCGGCCGGACTACCGCATCGCGCTGAATGCGTACGAAGTGGCCGATGCGTTCGAGGTGCCGCTGGATTTCCTGATGAACCCGGCGAACCACCGCAAGCACGCCCTGGAGTTCGGCGGCACGCGGCGCGAGTGGTACTCGATGCCCTACGTCGACGAGCGCAAGGAGCGCTTCATCTGGGGCGCGACGGCGGGCATGCTGCGCAACCTGTACCGCTTCCTCGCCGCATAGGCCATCCTGGCGGCGCGGCTATCATCGCGCCATGAGCTTCTTCGCGATCCTGTTCGCCCTGCTGATCGAGCAGGTGCGTCCACTGGGAGCGCACAACCCGATCCACTCGGGGCTGCGGGTGTGGGCGCGGTGGGTGAGCCGGAATTTCGACGCGGGCAAGCCCCAGCATGGCTGGATCGCCTGGCTGCTCGCGGTGATCGCGCCTGCGCTGGCCGCGCTGGCGGTGCACTGGTTGCTCGCGACCTTCATCGGCTGGCCCGCGGCCATGGTGTGGAGCGTGCTGGTCCTGTACGTCACGCTCGGCTTCCGCCAGTTCAGCCACCACTTCACCGAGATCCGCGACGCGCTGGAGGCCGGCGACGAAGCGCGCGCGCGCGAGCTGCTCGCCCTGTGGCAACGGGTCGACGCGAGCGAGTTGCCCCGCAGCGAAATCGTGCGGCACGTGATCGAGTACTCGGTGCTCGCGGCGCACCGCCACGTGTTCGGCGTGCTCGCGTGGTTCTCGATCCTCGCCGCGTTCGGACTGGGGCCGGCCGGCGCGGTGCTCTATCGCATGGCCGAATTCGTGGCGCGCTACTGGCGCTATCGCAACCGCACGCAGGCGCAGCCGGCCAGCGAGGCGCTGCAGTCCGCCGCCGCGCGCGCTTGGACCGTGGTGGACTGGCTGCCGGCCCGGCTCACGGCCATCGCCTTCGCGGTGGTGGGCAGCTTCGAGGAGGCGATCGACTGCTGGCGCAACTACGCGCAGCGCTTCCCGAACGACAACGACGGCGTGATCCTCGCCGCCACCTCGGGCGCCGTGAACGTGCGCCTGGGCGGCGAGGCGCTGCAGCCGGTGTTCGCGCCGAGTGCGCCCGGCACCTCCTTCCAGGCCTCGGGCCTCACCGCCGATCCACCGATCGGCACCGAGAGCACCCCGGGCCGCGAAGCCGAAGTCGCCCACCTGCGCACCATCGTCGGCCTGGTCTGGCGTTCGGTCGTGCTGTGGATGGTGCTGCTGGCGCTGCTGACGCTCGCGCGGCTGCTGGGATAAGCGTCGACCCCGTGCGAGGCTTGGCCGGTGATCACGGCAGGAGAACGCAGAGTGCGCAGAGGTTACGCAAAGGACGCAAAGAAAACCTTTGAATAGATTTCTCTGCGTTCTCTGCGTAACCTTTGCGTCCTCTGCGTTCTCCTGTCCGATCAGCCACCCACGTCAGACCGTGCCGTCTGATCACGGCAGGAGAACGCAGACTGCGCAGAGGTTACGCAAAGGACGCAAAGAAAATCATTATTCAGGTCTTCTCTGCGTCCTCTGCGTAACCTTTGCGTCCTCTGCGTTCTCCTCTCCGATCAGCCAACCGCCTCAAGCCATGCTGCTCGTCCGCGCCAGCTGCCCCTGCGTCCAGCGAACGATGTCCGCCGCGCCCATGGCGCCGGCCTGGCGGGCGACTTCGCGGCCGTTCACGAACAGGGCCAGCGTGGGGATGCTGCGGATGTTCAGCCGCGCGCCTATGCCTTGCGCTTCATCCGTGTTGAGCTTCACCACCTGCACGCGCGGCTCGAGCTGGGCGGCCGCTTCATCGAACGCCGGGGCCATCATGCGGCAGGGACCGCACCATGGCGCCCAGAAATCGACCAGCACCGGCAGTTGGCTGCGCGCGATGTGGCGCTCGAAATCGGTCGCGCCCAGGTTCACCGGGTGCCCGGTGAACAGCGGCGCATGGCACTGGCCGCAGTCGGGCGCATTGCCCAGGTCCTCGGACTGGACGCGGTTTGTGGTGTGGCAATGCGGACAGACGACGTGCAACGCGCTCATGGGCTACCTCCTTCTACTTAGGTGAGGGCGCCCCCGCAGCGTGCAAGAGCCGCGGACGTCCTCCTTGCTAGTAGCGAGGCGGCTCGGAAAGTTCCTCGAACAGCGTTCGGTAGATGCGGTAACGGCTGGGCTCGATCTGCCCGGCCGGCGCGCCCGGCGCCTGCGCGACCGCGGCGATGACGCCGCAGCCGGGCTCGTGCAGGTGCGTGCAGTTGTAGAACTTGCACTCCGCAACGTGCGGCCGCAGGTCCGGCATCAGCCCGGCCAGCTGCATGGGCTCGATGTGGTGCAGCCCGAACTCCTGGAAGCCGGGCGAATCGATGAGCCCGGTGCTGCGCTGCGCATCCACCCAGTACCAGGTGGTCGCGGTGGTCGTGTGCTTGCCCGAGTTGAGCGCCTGCGAGATCTCGCCGGTCAACGCCTGGGCCTGCGGCACGAGCAGGTTGATCAAGGTGCTCTTGCCCGCGCCGGAGGGCCCGAGCACCAGCGTCGTCTTGCCGTGCAGGTGCTGCAGCAGGTGATCGCGGTCGGTGTCGCTGGACCGGCGCAGCGACAGCGGCAGCACGCCGTAGCCCATGTGCCGGTAGGGCAGCAGCCGCGCCCACGCACGCTCGAAAGGCTCGACGAGGTCGCTCTTGTTCAGCGCGATCAGCGGCGCGATGCGCTCGGCCTCCGCCGCGATCAGCGCGCGTGCCAGCTGCATCTCGGAGAACTCCGGCTCCGCCGCGATCAGCACCAGCACCAGGTCCAGGTTGGCGGCAAAGGACTTGGTGCGGACCTCGTCCTGCCGATAGAACAGGTTGCGCCGCTCCTGCACGCGCACGATCACGCCTTCGTCGCCGGTGGCGCGCCACAGCACGCGGTCGCCGACCACGGTTTCGTTCTTCTTGCCCTTGGCGTGGCACAGCACGCGCGTGCCGTCGGGCCGCTCGACGAGGCAATGCCGGCCGTGGGTCGCGACCACCAGGCCGGTGCTGGCCGTGTCGTCTTCAGCCAAGCGTGCGCATCCTCATGCGAGCAACGCGTCGGCGAGCGCGGCGCATTCGAAGTCGGTCTCCGAAATGCCCTGCACGGCGTGCGTGCTCCAGCGCACCACGCAGCGGTCGTAGTGCACCGACAGGTCCGGATGGTGGTCGATGCGGTGCGCGACGAAGGCCAATGCGTTGACGAAGGCGATCGTCTCGAAGTAGTCGGCGAAGCGGAAGGTCCGCTCGATCGCGACGTCCGCGCCGTCGCCACTGAGCTTCCAGCCGGGCCGGTCCGCCAGCCGCTTCACGATCTCCGTCGGCGTGAGCGCGCGGCGCGGCACTTTCGCCCACTCGCGCTTCGCGAGATCGCTCATTCGAATTCCCTCCGCGCTACCCGCTGCGGGATTCGCCTTGGGGCGGCCCGGCGGCTCATGCCGCCGCTCCCAGCCGCGCGAGCCGCTCGGTGGCCGGCGGATGCGAGTAGTAGAACTTCACGTACACCGGATCGGGCGTCAGCGTGGACGCGTTGTCCTCGTACAGCTTCAGCAGGGCGCTGCCCAGGTCCTGGCCGCTGGTCTGCGTGGCCGCGAAGGCATCGGCCTGGAACTCATGCTTGCGCGAGAACTGCGCCATCAGCGGCGACACGAAATACGTGAACACCGGGACCGCGATCATGAACAGCAGCAGCGCCAGCGCGTCGTTGGGCCCCTGCAGGTTGGGCCGCACGCCCAGGCCGGTGTAGAACCAGACGCGCGTGGCCAGCCAGCCGAGGAGGGCGAAGCCGGCAAGCGAGATCGCGAACATCAGCACGATGCGCTGGATGATGTGCCTGTGCTTGTAGTGGCCCAGCTCGTGCGCGAGCACCGCATCCACCTCGCCGGGGGAGAGCTTGGCCAGCAGCGTGTCGTAGAAGACCACGCGCTTGGCGGCCCCGAAGCCGGTGAAGTAGGCATTGGCATGGGCGCTGCGCTTGCTGCCGTCCATGACGAACAGCCCCTTGGCCGCGAATCCGCAGCGCTGCATCAGCGCGGTCACGCGCGCCTTCAGCGTCTCGTCTTCCAGTGGCTTGAACTTGTTGAACAGCGGCGCGATGAACGTCGGGTAGATCACCAGCAGCAGCAGGTTGAACCCCATCCACACGCCCCAGGCCCACAGCCACCACACGTGGCCGGCGGCGCCCATGAGCCACAGGATCAGCGCCGCGATCGGCAGGCCGATGGCCACGCCGAGCACGACCGCCTTGGCGGAGTCGGCCAGCCAGAGCTTCCAGGTGATCTTGTTGAAGCCGAAGCGCTCCTCGACGACAAAGGTGGTGTACAGCGAGAAGGGCAGTTCCAGCAGGCCGCTGATGGCGGCGAAGCACGCGAGCAGCGCGAGCTGCTGCCACATGCCCGTGCCGAGCCACGCGACCAGGCCGCGGTTCAAGGCATCGAGGCCGCCGAGAAGCGTCCACCCGAGCAGCACGGCCGCGCCGAAAGCGGTCTCGATCAGGCCGACGCGCGACTTCGCGATCGTGTAGTCGGCGGCCTTCTGGTGCGCCGACAGCGACACGGTGGCGGCGAATGGGGGCGGCACCGCATCGCGATGGCGCGCGACATGGCGCACCTGGCGCGTCGCGAGCCAGAACTTCACGGCCAGGCCGGCGACCAGGAATGCCGCAAAGGCCAGCGTGAGCACGAAAGAGGGATCCATCCCATGGATCTTAGGCCATCGGCGACAATCGACCGATGTCCGAAATGCCCGCCGCAGCCCCTGCCAGCCTCGCCAAAAGTGACCAGAACCTCGTATGGCTCGACTGTGAGATGACCGGCCTCGATCCGGAGCGCGACCGCCTCATCGAGATCGCGGTGGTCGTCACCGGGCCGGACCTGCAGCCTCGCATCGAAGGCCCCGTGTTCGCGATCCACCAGAGCGAAGCGCAACTGGACCTGATGGATGCGTGGAACAAGGGCACGCACGGCAAGAGCGGGCTCACCGAGCGCGTGCGCGCCTCCACCATCACCGAAGCCGATGCCGAGCGGCAGTTGCTGGACTTCATCGGCAAGTACGTGCCCAGGAACGGCAGTCCCATGTGCGGCAACAGCATCGGGCAGGACCGGCGCTTCCTGGTGAAGTACATGCCCCAGCTCGAGGCCTGGTTCCACTACCGCAACCTGGATGTGAGCACGCTCAAGGAGCTCGCGCGCCGCTGGCGGCCGGATGTGTACGCCTCGTTCAAGAAGCAGCAGTTGCACACGGCCCTCGCCGACGTGCACGAGTCGATCGACGAACTCGCGCATTACCGCGAGCACTTCCTCAAGCTTGGGTAGTGCTGGGGTTCGCTGCGCTCACCCCAGCCTACGGGGGATGGGCACGACGCGAACCGCCACCGCGTGCGGGAAAACCCGAAACCTGCCATAATTCGTCCTTCGCCGCTTGATCGCGGCGTTTTCGCGCATCTGCCTTCTCGCACTGGCCCGCTCGTTCCGAGCAATCTGGGCCGCAGGCCCCCGGCCTGTTTGTCGTTGGAATGGTTGATGTACTCCAACCATTTCGATGACGGCGCACCCGCCCGGGGCGCCGCGTGGACATCTCATGACCGAAACCCAAGATACCGTCGTGGCGAATGGCTTTGCCGCGTTCGGCCTCGCCCCTGAACTCCTCGCCGCGGTCGCCGACCTCGGCTTCACGCAACCCACTTCCGTGCAGCAGCAGGCCATCGGCCGCGCCATGGCGATGGACGCCGAAGGCCGCGCGATCAACGACATGCTGGTCTCCAGCCAGACCGGCAGTGGCAAGACCGCTGCCTTCCTGCTGCCCGTGCTGCACACGCTGATCCAGCAGAAGGCCGCCGAGATCGAGGCCGAACGCAAGGCCCACGAGGAGGCCGTGGCCCGCGGCGAGACCGCGCCCAAGCGCGCGCGCCGCAACCCGCTGTCGCCGCGCAACTTCCAGGCCGCCGTGCCCGGTGCGCTGATCCTGTGCCCCACGCGCGAGCTGGCGCAGCAGGTGGCGCACGACGCCATCGACCTGGTCAAGCACTGCAAGGGCCTGCGCATCGCCAACGTGGTGGGCGGCATGCCTTACCAGATGCAGATCGCGCGCCTGCAGAACGCCGACCTCGTGGTCGCCACGCCGGGCCGCCTGCTGGACCTGCAGCGCTCGGGCCAGATCAAGCTGGACCAGGTGCAGTTCCTGGTCGTCGACGAGGCCGACCGCATGCTGGACCTGGGCTTCGCCGAGGACCTGGCCGAAGTGCACCAGCTCACCGCCAACCGCCACCAGACCATGATGTTCAGCGCCACCTTCGCGCCGCGCATCCAGCAGCTGGCCGTGCGCGTGATGCGCGAGCCGCAGCGCATCCAGGTCGACTCGCAGCACGAGAAGCACGCCAACATCGAGCAGAAGCTGTTCTGGGCCGACAACATGCACCACAAGCGCCAGCTGCTCGATCACTGGCTGCGTGACACCAACATCAACCAGGCGATCGTGTTCGCGAGCACCAAGGTCGAATGCGACAGCCTGGCCGAAGACCTGCAGCAGGCCGGCTTCGCGGCCGTGTCGCTGCACGGTGACCTGTCGCAGGGCCTGCGCAACCGCCGCCTGACGGCGCTGCGCAATGGCCAGATCCAGTTCCTGGTGGCGACCGACGTCGCGGCGCGCGGCATCGACGTGCCGACCGTCACCCACGTCTTCAACTACGGCCTGCCGATGAAGAGCGAGGACTACACGCACCGCATCGGCCGCACCGGCCGCGCCGGCCGCGATGGTCTCGCGATCACGTTCGCCGAGTTCCGCGACCGCCGCAAGATCGGCGACATCGAGCACTACAGCAAGCAGCGCTTCAACGCCGAGACCGTCCCCGGCCTCGAGCCCAAGGCGCGCTTCGAGCAGCGTCCGCCGGCGCGCACCGGCTTCGGCGGCAAGCCCGCCCGTCCGGGCGAGCGTCGCAGCGGCTTCGGCGACCGCGCCGCCACCGGCTTCGGCAAGCACACCGGCTTCGGCGCCAAGACCTTCACGCCGCGCGACGGCCGCAGTGCGCCGGCCGAGCGCAGCTTCGGCGGCGAGCGCGATGCGCGCGGCGCCGGTGGCGATCGTGGCTTCGGCGGCCGGGCCCGTCCCGCGCGCTGATCGCTCCCCAGCTCATCCGCAAGCGGCCGCAAGGCCGCTTTTTTTTATACCCCCACGGTCGCCGCGGCGCGACGGGTTCCGATAATCTCGCCGGGAGACGTCGTAGCACGCGAAGAGCACGACAGCACCACAGGGGCGAACGCGCCGCGCGCGCCCGAAACACCTCGCAGTGACCCAAGCCAGCACCGTCCAGCCTGATCCCCATCCGCTCCTCGCGGCGCGCCCTGCGCAGGCGGGATACGCCGCGGGCGAGACGGGCCGCATGCTGCTCGCCACCGACTGGGCGGCGACGCCGCTCGGGCCGATGGACTGCTGGCCGCAGGCCCTGCGCATCGCGCTCGGCATCTGCCTGAACTCGCGCTTCCCGATGTTCGTCTGGTGGGGTGAGCACGCGATCAACATCTACAACGACGCCTACATCCCGATGCTCGGCCAGCGGCATCCCGCCGCCTTCGGCCGCCCCGCGCAGGAGACCTGGAGCGACATCTGGGAGATCGTCGGCGCGCAGCGCAAGCTGGTGATGGAGCGCGGCGAGCCGACCTGGAACGAGCGCGTGCTGCTCGTGATGGAGCGCAATGGCTTCCCCGAGGACACCTGGTTCACCTGGTCGTACAGCCCGATCCACGAGGAAGACGGCAGCATCGGCGGCCTGTTCTGCGCGGTGACCGAGGAAACCGGCCGCGTGCTCGCCGAGCGCGAGCGCGACCGGCTGATGCGCGAAGCCCAGGACGCCGCGCGCACGCTGCGCACCTGGTTCGACAACGCGCCGGGCTTCGTCGCCTTGCTGCGTGGACCCGACTTCGTCTTCGAGCTGGTGAACGAGGCCTACTACCAGCTGGTGGGACACCGCGGGCTCGAGGGGCAGTCGCTGTTCCAGGCGCTGCCCGAAATCGCCAGCCAGGGCTACTTCGAGCTGCTGCGCGAGGTGTACGAGACCGGCCAACCCTTTGTCGGGCGGGGCATGCGCGTGGTCCTGCAACGCACTCCCGACGCCGCGGCGCAGGAGCGCTTCGTGGACTTCCTCTACCAGCCCGTGCGCGCCGCAAACGGCGCGGTGGTGGGCATCTTCGCGCAAGGCCACGACGTGACCGAGCAGGTGCTGGCCACCAATGCGCTGGAGGAGGCCAACCGCCGCAAGGACGAATTCCTCGCGACGCTCGCCCACGAGCTGCGCAACCCGCTCGCGCCGATCCGCCAGGCCGCCATGGTCGCCAAGTCCACGCGCGACGCGGCGCGCCAGGCCTGGGCCATGGACGTGATCGAGCGCCAGGTCGGCCACATGGCGCTGCTGCTGGACGACCTGCTGGACGTGTCGCGCATCTCGCGCGGCCAGCTGCAGCTGCGCATCGCGCAGGTCGAACTCCGGTCCGTGGTGGACTCGGCGGTCGAAACCGCCTGGCCCCTGATCGAGGCGAAGCGGCATCAGCTGCAGGTGCAGCTGCCCGACGAGCCGGTGCAGCTCGCGGTGGACCCGGTGCGCATCGCGCAGGTCTTGGCCAACCTGCTGTCCAACGCGGCCAAGTACACGGATGCGGGCGGCAGCATCCGCTTGTCCGCCGAGGTGCATGGCGACCGGCTGCTGCTGCACGTGCGCGACAACGGCATCGGCCTGTCCGCCGAACACATGGAGGCGATCTTCGGGATGTTCTCGCAGGTCGCGTCCGCATCCGAACATGCGCAGGGCGGGCTCGGCATCGGACTGGCCTTGAGCCGCGGGCTCGTGCAGCTGCACGGCGGCACGCTGCAGGCACGCAGCGACGGCCCGGGCCTGGGCTCGGAGTTCAGCGTGTCGCTGCCGCTGCAGCCGCGCGCCGCGGAGCCGGCCGGAACGAGCGGTGGCGCGGCGGCGCCCCAGCGCGAGGCGCCACGCGGGCGCCGGATCCTGGTCGCGGACGACAACGCCGACGCCCTGTCCACCATGACCTTGCTGCTGGAGATGGAGGGGCACGAGGTCCACGCCGCGGCCGACGGCGAACAGGCCCTCGCGCGCGCCGAGGAACTGCGGCCCGACGTGGCCATCCTCGACATCGGCATGCCGCGCCTGAGCGGCCATGAGGTCGCGAAACGGATCCGTGCTTCCGAATGGGGTCGTGACACCTTGCTGATCGCGCTCACGGGGTGGGGCCAGGCGCAGGACCAGGAACGCGCGCTGGCCGCGGGCTTCGACTACCACTGCACCAAGCCCGTGGACCTCGCGGCCTTGCTGCCGCTGGTGAACGCGCCGCGCCGCAGTTCCTAGCGCACGTTCAAGCGATTGCGTGCCGCCCGGTCTGCGGCCATTGCCAGCGCAGGTACACCCACGCGACCAGCCCCACGCTCATCATGAGCAGCGAGGCCACCGCGAGATCGCGCGTGGACCCCATCACCAGCGGCGCGATCGCGCCCGCGACGATGCCGTTGGCCGTGGAACCGATGAAGGCCTGCAGCGAGGAGGCCATGCCGCGCCGCTCCGGATGCAGGTCCAGCACCAGCAGCGTCACCACCGGAACCATCAGCGCCCAGCCGAAGGCGAACAGCGCGATCGGGATCAGCGCCCAGCCCGCGGTCGGCGTGAACAGGAAGTTCGCCGCAACGTTGCCGAGCGAGACCAGCAGCATCACGACGAAGCCATAGCGGATCTGCTGCTTCGGCGCGATGCGGCCGGCCAGTCGACCCGAGGCGAACGAACCCAGCATGATGCCGCTGATGGTCAGCAGGAAGAACCAGAAGAACTCGGTCGGCGCGAGATGCAGGTGCTCGCCCAGGAACACGGGCGCCGAGAGCACGTAGAGGAACATGCCGTTGAATGGCACGCCGCTCGCGAGCGCCAGCAGCAGGAAGCGCGGGCTCGCGCCCAGCTGCCAGTAGCCGCGCAGCAGGTTGCGCACGTTGAACTGCTGGCGCTGCGTGACGTGCAAGGTCTCGGGCAGCAGCTTCCAGTTGGCGAGCCACAGGGCGATGCCCACGGCCGTGAGGAACCAGAAGATCGAATGCCAGCCTGCGTGCACGAACAGCCAGCCGCCCACGATGGGCGCGACTGCCGGCGCGACGCCGAAGTAGATGGTGACCTGGCTCATCACCTTCTGCGCCTGGTCGGGCGGGAACATGTCGCGGATCACCGCGCGCGACACCACGATGCCGGCGCCGGTGGACAGGCCTTGCAAGGCCCGGAAGAACACCAGGTGCCCGATGTTCTGCGACAGCGCGCAGCCTGCCGACGCCAGCGTGAACACCGCGATGCCCCACAGCACCACGGGCCGGCGCCCGAAGCTGTCCGAGAGGGCGCCGTGGAACAGGTTCATGAACGCGAAGCCGAACAGGTACGCCGACAGCGTCTGCTGCATCTGCACCGGCGTGGCGCCCAGCGTCTGCTCGATGCCGGAGAACGCCGGGATGAAGGTGTCGATCGAGAACGGCCCGAGCATGCCCAGCAGGGCGAGCAGGAAGGCAAGGGCCCAGCGCGGGGCGGTCCAGATCTGGCTGGCTTCGGGATTCATGAAAGGGCAGGCGAGGGCGAACCCGAGGTTGTACCGCACATCCCTGCGCCAGGATGCGCGCGTGCGCTATACCCCGCAGACCGCGGCCGCCGTCCTGCGTTGCAGCGCGGCGCTAGCTGTGATGTCTCAATAGGTTGTTCATCCGTCCCTGATTTGGGAAGCTGTGGTTACCAAGCCCAGCCAACCATCTCGGGAGAGGACGGATGAACAGACCCAAGAATGCAGCATTGACTCC
>NZ_JAEPWM010000013.1 GCF_016654015.1 Ramlibacter ginsenosidimutans
GCTTCCACCTGTTCCAGAGTTCTCGCCTTTCCTGAAATGTCAGGCGTGCCCTGCGTCTCGCCATCCCGGTCTCTCCAACATCTTGGGTGAACAATGATGTTGCCTTGACCGGTTGAACTCACCGTCCTCTGCGTCCGGTTGTTGGCTTTTCCCCGCTACCTACGCACAGAGCCGCTTGATCTCCTCGGGCGCCACCACCGCACGGATCTGCGACGGGTCGTCCTCGCGGCGCGCCGCGAAGATGCGCACCTCGTCGCATTCCATGATCGGCTCCTCGCCGCGGAAGCAGCGGTAGCGTTGCACGAAGCTCTTGCCGCGCCATTCCGGAATGCTGGTGCGGAACTGCAGCGTGTCCCCGTACGTCGCCGTCCTGATGAACTTCGAATGCGAGTCCACCACCGGCGTGCCGATGATGCCCATGGTCTTCTCCGTCTCGTGCCAGGGCGGCACGCCGCACTCGATGAAGAAGTGACGCGAAGCGTGGTCGATCCAGCGGAAGAAGTTCGGGAACCAGACGATGCGCGCCGGGTCGCAGTGGCCGAACTCGACCTGGACGGTGTAGATGACTTCCTTGCTCATGGATTGTCGTGGCCGGTTAACCCATTTTCCCGGGCAGCCACAGGGCGATGATGGGGAACGCGATCAGGATGACCAGGCGGAAGATATCGGTCGCGACGAAGGGCAGCACGCCCCGGAAGATCGTGGTGAACGTGACGTCCGGGATGACGCTCTTGATCACGAACACGTTCATGCCCACGGGCGGGTGGATCAGGCCCAGTTCCACCGTCATCACGATGATCACGCCGAACCAGATCGGATCGAAGCCCAGGTGCGTCACCACCGGGAAGATGATGGGCACCGTGAGGATGATCATGGCCATGGCGTCCATCAGGCAGCCCAGCACGATGTACATGATCATGATCAGCGCGAGCACGCCGTAGGGGCCGACGCCCAGGCTGGTGAGGAACTCGGTGAGCTTCTGCGGCGTCTGCGTGATCGTGAGGAAGTAGCCGAACATCAACGCGCCGATCAGCACCGTGAACACGGCGGCAGCAGTCCGCGTCGCGGAGAGCAGCGCTTCCTTGATCTTGGCGCGATCGAGCTTGCCGCGCAGGACGCCCAGGATGAAGGCGCCGCTCGCGCCCACGCCGCCCGCTTCGGTCGGCGTGAAGAAGCCGCCGTAGAGGCCGCCGATCACGAAGATGAACAGCAGGATGGGCGCCCACACATGGCGAAGGTCGGCCAGGCGCTCGGACCAGGGCTTGGCTTCGCCGCGCGGCAGCCAGTCGGGCTTCACGCGCACGATGATGCCGATGGTGATCACGTACAGCAGCATCGCGAACAGGCCGGGGATGACGCCGGCCATGAACAGCTTGCCGATGTCCTGCTGCGTGAGGATGGCGTACACGGCGAGCACCGTGGAGGGCGGCAGCATCGCGCCCAGTGTGCCGCCGGCGGCGATCACGCCGGTGGAGAAGGACTGCGGATAGCCGAAGCGGCGCATCTCGGGATAGGCGACGCCGGAGAACGTCGCGGCCGTCGCGACCGACGAGCCGCAGATGGCTGCGAAGCCGCCGCAGGCCAGCACGGTCGCCACGCCGAGGCCGCCGCGCAGATGGCCGATCATGGAGTTCGCCGCCTTGAACAACTCGCGGCTCACGCCCGAGACGGACACCAGCGCGCCCATCAGCATGAACATGGGGATCACGCCGAAGGTGTAGTCGGTCACCGTCCGCATGGAGGTCAGGCCCACCAGCTTGAGCGCCGGGCCGACGCCCGCGATCATGCTGTAGCCGGTGATGCCCACCAGGCCCATGGCCATGCCGACGGGCACCCGCAGCAGCATGAGCGCGAACAGGGAGAGGAAGCCGATGAGGGCGATGAGGTCGGTCTGGGCCATTCTTGTTATTCCATCGCCTTCTGTTCGAAGTGCTCGTCGTGCAAGGCCTCGGGCTTGAACACCAGTCGCCAGGTCCGGATCGCGATCAGGATCACCGCGCAGACGTCGCCGATCCACGCCACCGCGTAGAACGGCCACGTGGGGATGCCCATGTCGTAGGTGAGCACGTGGTCCACGTAGGTGAGGCGGACCTTGTCGAACAGCATCGCCGTCTGCACCGTCACCACGAACAGCAGCACCACGGTGGCGAACACGTCGATCCAGCGCTTGCCCTGCTTGCCGACCGAGGACCAGATCAGGTCCACGGTGATGTGGCCGCCGCGGTAGCTGGTCGCCGCGATGCCCCAGAAGATCAGGATGCCCAGCAGCATCCGCCCGAAGTCGTAGTTGTCCGGGATGGAGGTGCTGAACAGCTTGCGCAGCAGCACGTTGACGAAGATGTTCAGTGCGACGACGCCCACGAAGATGGCGGCGAGCCATTCGATCGTGTTGATGAAGCGGTCGGCGAAGTTGTTCTTTTGCATGGAAGCCGTTCGTGAGAAGGCCCGGCCGCCTGTTGGCGGGCCGGGCCGTCCGTTCGGGGCGCGCCGGGCTTACAGCGCGGACTTGTACTTCGCGAGCGTGGCCTTGAGCGAGTCCAGGGCCTGCTTCGGGTCGCCGCCGGCTTTCTTCACGCCGTCGGCCCATTGCACTTCCACCGGCTCCACGGCTGCGCGCCAGGCCTGCAGTTGTGCGGGCGTGAGCTTGTAGACGTCGTGGCCCGGCTCGGCGGCGATCTTCGCGCGGCCGGCGATCTCGAAGTCGGCCCAAGCGGAGCCGACCTTCTCGGCCCACTCGCTGGTGCAGTGGCTGTCGATCACCTTCTTCTGCGCGGCGGACATGGACTCGTACTTGTCCTTGTTCATCACCCACACGAAGGGCGTCACGTACAGCGGCTCGTCCATGTGGTACTTGACCACCTTGTCGATGCCGAACAGGTTCAGCGAACCCCAGGGGAAGGTGATGGCCTGCGCGACGCCGCGCTCCAGCATGTCGCGCGCCTCGGGCGCGGAGGACTGTACGTTGGTGCCGCCCAGCGTGGTCACCATCTGGCCGATGGTGCTGGTGGCCGGACGCACCTTCATGCCCTTCAGGTCGGCAGGCATGACCACCTTCTTGGTGGAGTGCAGCGCGCCGGGGTCGTGGACGAAGGCGAAGCAGAAGTGCACGTCCTTCATCTCCTTGGGCGCGTACTGGCGGTACCACGCGTCCACGGCGGCGGAGCCGGCCTTGGCGTTGGAGATCATGAAGGGCAGCGAGGTCGCCGCGAAGATCGGGAAGCGGCCCGGCTGGTAGCCGGGGTTCACATAGGAGAAATCGGCGATGCCGTCCCGCGCCATGTCGTAGTGGTCGAAGGCCTTGCCCAGCTGCTCGGAGGGGAACAGCGTGGAGGTGATGGTGCCGTTCGACTGCTTCTTGATGTCGTCGGCCCATGCCTGCAGGGCCGGGTTCAGCGCGTGCTGCGCCGGCACCCAGCTGGAAAGCTTGAGGGCGACGGGCTTGTCCTGCGCGTTCGCGGTGCCCAGGGCAAGGGCCGCGACGGCGGCGAGCGCGAGGGCGGCGGTGGAGGGTCGGGTGGCCAAGTGATGTCTCCTGTCGATCCAGAGAAAGTTACTTTATATAACGAATCGCGAACCCGGCGCGTCCGGGTTTTCCCCCTGTGGCACGAGCGGCGGCCGGGTCCCGCGGTGGCTCACCTCGGTGCGGGATCCAGGTGCGGGATGTGCAGCTCCAGCACCTCGCTGGACTCCGCCGCGACGAGCGTGTCCGCGCTCTCGCCGGTGCGCAGCGTCGCATGTTGCCGCCACTCGCGGCCCTGCACCTGCCCGCGGCCGGAGAGGACGAAGGCGATGGAGTTCGGCGCCAGCTGCGCGGACGCGCCCGCATCGAGTCCCAGCACGCTGATGCGCAGCTTGCGGGCGGAGAACACGCCCAGCAGCTTGCGGCGCACGCCGGGCGCGCCGGGTTCGTCGGCCCACGCGACCTGCGCCGGGTCCATGAAGACCGGTTCCGCGTGCTCGCTCTTCGGATACTCCATGCGGCGGCCGTGGATGTGCTCCCACACCGCCTCGTACGCGTCCTGGTTCTTGCGCCCGCCGTCGTCCTTCGGGCGATGGAAGACGCCCTTGTCGAAAGTGCCGTAGGCCTTGAGCTCCTCGACACCCTGCTGGAAGCGCTCCTCCGAGATGTAGCCGCTGCCGCTCGCGCCACCGAACTGCAGCACCAGCGTCTTCGATTCGCCGGAGTTCTCCTGCGGGCCGTAGTACACACCTTCCGGGAAGTAGCCGACCATGCCGGGACGCATCACGCCGTCGCGCGTGAAGCTGGCGTCGCCCACTAGCTGCACGCGCACCTGGTCGAAGTTGTGGCGATGGCGCGGCGAGAAGAAGTCGTTGTGCAGGTGCGAGAGCTGCAGGTAGAAGTTCTCCGGCGTTCCTTCGGCGCCGTTCAGCAGGGACTGCGAGTGGAACAGGCCGGCGCGCGCATGCTGGCGCTCCACGACCGGGACGTCGGTGATGTTGACGAGGTCTTCCATGCGGGTGCTCCCTAGTTGGTCTTGAATTGCGTTTCGTCGGCGCCGCCCAGGCCGCGCGGCTTGCGCACCCAGCGAATGGGCACGGCCTTGACCGGTCGCGGCGGCGCGCCGTGCTGCACGAGCGTCGCGTCCAGCGCCTTGCCGGCATCGTCGGCCAGCGCCGCTTCCCGCGCGGCCTTCACGGCGGCGGCCGCTTCGGCGGGCACGCCGCCCTTGGCCAGGTGCTCCAGCACGTGCAGCAGGTTGTCCTTGCCGCGCTCGTTGGTGGAACCGTAGCCCTTGATCAGCCGGCCGCACAGGGCGATCTCGTGCCCGAGGTCCCACAGCCGCTGCGTGCCCTGCAGCACGCCCTGCAGCCACTGCTCGATCATCTTCTGTTCGAGCGCGAAGCGGCTGCCGTGCGGGCGCAGCCACCGGGTGGAGGCCAGCGTGCGCAGCGCGATCATGCCGAACACCGAGTGCGTGCCGATCTTCAGCGGCAGTGCCCAGGGCTGCTTGCCCTTCGCGACACGCTTGCGGTCCCAGGCGACCAGCTTGCCGGCGAGCCCCGCGGGCAGCATCGCCGCGAACTCGGGCACGCCCGGCTTGAAGTGGTCGTACACCTTGAGCAGGTCGTCGTCGCCGGCCTTGACCTCGCCTTGCACACGGGTCCAGCGCGAGGCGCGGCTCTTGAGGTCGGCGACGCGCACGATGTCGTCGAAGGCCATCCACAAGGCCAGCCAGCGCGCCATCTCGGTGGTGATCGCAAAACCGTGCGCGCCTTGCGGATCGGCGTCGCGTTCGGCGGCGAGCACGGATTGCAGGCGCTTCACGTACAGGTCGGCATACGCCTTGCCCTGGTAGTCCAGCAGGCGCTGGTAGCCCAGAGAAAAGAGCTCGTGCACCGGTGGCGGGAAGAGGGCGAGCAGCGAGGGCTCGAGCTGCGGCCGTGTGGCGGCCTTGGCTTCCGGGGTCATCACCTGGGCCAGGAACTCGGACTGCTGGCGGCCGCGCGCGACGATGTCGAAGGCCTTGGCGAAGCCGCGCAGGCTGGCCTCGGCGCCCTTGCCGCCAGCCTTCACCACGGCTTCGTAGTCCTCGCGTGCGAACGGAAACAGGCCGCTGCCCGCAATGGCGCCCAGCATCACGGCGCTCACCACCGTGCCGGCTTCCTTCGCGACCGCGTTCATGTCGAACACGTGGTGCGTGCGGCTGAACTGCTGCACGAGCTTGAGCAGGTCGGCCGACCCGACGCGGCCGTCGCCCATCTGCATGCGTTCCATCGTGGTGAGAGCGCGCGCCGACGAAGTGATGACGAGCGTGCGGTCGGGGGAGGGCAGGCCGTTGGTGATCTGGCGTGCGGTTTCCAGCAACTCGGAAGACAGCAGCGCGTCGAGCGCGCCCGGCACCGGGTTGAGGCTGAACACCGGGCGCTTGCCGGCGAGCTGCGCCATCGGCACGGGGAACACTTCGAAGTAATAGGTGGTCGCGCCGGTGCGCTGCGCGACGCCGGGAATCGACGTGGCCTGCGCGGCGTAGCCGGCGTGGCGCGCCGTCTCGACCAGCCATTCGGTCAGGACGCCGCCGCCTTCGCCACCCAGGGCGCCGACCAGCAGGGTAATGGATTGGGTGTTCATGCGGGTTGCATCGCGCGGACGACGGCGCTGCGGAAGGAGTGGAACAGGCGCTCGTGCCACTTCGGGTTCTGCACGACCTCGGCGCGGTAGAAACTCGGGCACAGCGTCGCGGCATGCGCGTTGGCGCCGCACAGGCCGCAGCCGACGCAGCCGTCGATCACGGTGGCCACCGGGTCCACCTTCAGCGGATCGGGGTTGTCCTTGATGGTGAGCGTGGGGCAACCGGAGAGGCGGATGCAGGCATGGTCGCCATTGCACACGTCCTCGTCCACGCCGTACTTCACGCGCACGACGCGCTTGCCCTTTTTCAGCAGCGACTGGATCCACGGCTTGATGCGGCGCTGGCGTTCCAGCTGGCATTCGCCCTCGGCGATGATCACCTTCAGGCCGTTGAAGTCGCTGGTGAAGGCCTCGGTCAGCGTGCCGCGCATCTGCTCCACCTCGTAGGTGTGCACCGTGCGCATCCACTGCACGCCCAGGCCCTTGAGCGTGGACTCGATGGTCTGGTTGGTGTGCACGATGCTGCGCGCCTTGTCCGCGGCGTCGGCCTTCGCGTCGTCCTCCGGCGTGGAGATGATGTCCTGCGTGCCGGTCGCGGAGGTGTAGCCGTTCTTGAAGATCAGCAGCACGGCGTCGTCGCCGTTGAACAGCGCGCTCTGCACGCCGGTGAGCAGGCCGTTGTGCCAGAAGCCGCCATCGCCCATGATGGCCAGCGTGCGCCGGTTCATCATCGGCGACACGCCGGCACGGCTCGCGAGCGACATGCCATAGCCCAGGATCGAGTGGCCCGTGTGGAAGGGCTCGAAGGTGCCCAGCGCGTGGCAGCCGATGTCGGCGGCGACGTGCACCTTGCCGATCTGCTCCTGCGCCAGCTTCAGCGCCGAGAACACCGGCCGCTCGGGACAGCCGATGCAGAAGCCCGGCGGCCGCGCGGGCAGGGGCTCGGTGAGTTTCGCGGCCGCTGCGCGCCGTTCGTTGTTGCCCGCCAGCCAGCGCCGCGCCTGCTCGGTGGCGGGGCCGGGCAGGTAGCTCGCGGCGAATTGCGTGAGGCCGGTCGCCAGCACTTCCACGCTGTACTCGCCCGCCGCGGGCAGCAGGTCCTTGCCGTGCAGCCGCGTCTGGATGTCCCGCCGGCGCAGCAGCGTGGCGATCTCCTGCTCGATGTATTCCGGCTGGCCTTCCTCCACCACCAGCACCGCGCGCTTGCCGACGCAGAAGTCGGCCACCTCTTCGGGCACGAGCGGATAGGTGACGTTGAGACACAGGATGGGAATGTCGGTCTCGCCGAAAGCATCGGCCAGGCCCAGCTGCTGCAGGCTGCGGATGAGGGCGTTGTAGATGCCGCCTTGCACCACGATGCCGAGATCCGTGTGCTTGCCCGCGAACAGCTCGTTGAGCTTCTGCTCCAGGATGTACTTGCGCGCGGCCGGAATGCGCTGCTCGCCCTTGAGCTTCTCCTGGCGGAAGGTCACGGGCGGATGCGCGAGCTTCATGTAGTCGAAGCCGGCGGGGTTCTCCATGAGCGCGCGCGTGGACACCCGAGGCTTGATGTTGTCCTTGGCCTGGAAACTGCCGCGCACGTGGCAGGCGCGGATGCGCAGCTCCAGGATGCTGGGCATGTTCGAGGTCTCGGAGAGGCGGAAGCCTTCTTCCACCATGCGCGTCATCACGCCGAGGTCGGGGCGCGGGTCGAGCAGGCACATGCTGGACTTGAGTGCGAACGCGTGCGTGCGCTCCTGGATCACGGAGGCGCCTTCGCCGTAGTCCTCGCCCACGACGATCAGCGCGCCCCCGATGACGCCGGGTGAGCTGAGGTTGGACAGCGCGTCGGCCGCGACGTTGGTGCCGACGATGGACTTCCAGGTCACGGCCCCTCGCAGCGGGTAGTGGATGGAGGCGCCCAGCATCGCGGCGGCGGAGGCCTCGTTGGAGCAGGCCTCCACGTGCACGCCCAGTTCATCCATGTAGCCCTTGGCCTGCACCATGACGTCCAGCAGGTGCGACACGGGCGCGCCCTGGTAGCCGCCGACGTAGGCGACGCCGGACTGCAGCAGCGCCTTGGTGATGGCGAGGATGCCCTCGCCGTGGAAGGTCTCGCCCGCGCCGAGGCGCAGCGATTCGATTTCCTTGCTGAATGAAACTTCCAAAGCGTGGGTCTCCCTGGCGGCCCGCGTCGCCCGAACCGGGCGGCCGCCTGGCGCGCGCAACAGGGCAGTGTCCGTCAAGGCGCGCCATCGATCAATCCAATGAAACGACTAAGGAATATGCGTTCATCGCATGAGAGGCGGGACAAAGGACGCAAAGAAAACCTTTGAACAGGTCTTCTCCGCGTTCTCTGCGTAACCTCTGCGTCCTCTGCGTTCACCTCTCCGATCAGCCACCGTTCGCGGCGGGCACGCGCTTTGGTACCCTCAACGCATGATGGACGAGAAGCGCCGGACCTCTTGGCTGCGAGCCGGGGGTGGCCATGGGTGAGCGCTCCCGCACGCGGGCGATGCTGGTCGGGCGCGCGCTCGCCCGCCGCTTCGCGGGCCGTGCGAAGACCGGCGTGGTCCGCCGCATCCTGGTCGCGCACAACCTGCTGCTGGGCGACGTCGTGATGCTGACGCCCTTGCTGGCGAAGCTGCGCGCGCTTCATGACGATGCCGAGATCGTGCTGCTGGCCGCGCCCGCGCTGGTGCCGCTGTATGCCTCGCGGCCTTACGGCGTGCGGGCCGTGTCCTTCCAGCCCAAGCGCTCCGCAACGACCCGTGCCTTGCTCGACGAAGCGCCGTTCGACCTGGCCGTGGTCGTGGGCGACAACCGCTATGCCTGGGTGGCCGCGGCACTCGGCGCGCGCCATGTCGTCGCGCATGCGGGCGACCCATCGTGGAGCCGCAACCTGATGGTCGACGAGCAGCGCCCCTATGCCGCGCAACCGGCGGCGTGGGGCGACATGGTTGCCGAGCTGGTGGACGGCCCGCCCGCGTCGCCTTACTCGCCCGCCGACTGGCCGGCGCCACCGGCTGCCGCGTTCGAGCGGCCCGCCGGAAACTACGCGGTGCTGCACGTCGGCGCGTCCACGCCCCTGAAGCTGTGGCCGCCGGAGCGCTGGCGTGCGGTCGCAGCGGAGCTGGAGGCGCGCGGCCTGGAAGTCGCGTGGAGCGCCGGCCGCGGCGAGGAAGAGATCGTGGCGCAGTGCGATCCGGAAGGCCGGCGCCGCTCCTATGCAGGCCGGCTGGACCTCGCCCAGATGTGGCAGCTGCTCGCCGATGCCACGCTGGTCGTTGCGCCCGACACCGGCATCGCGCACCTGTCGCGCGCGACGGGCGCGCCGACCGTCGCGATCTTCGGACCCGGCTCGGCGGTAGCGTGCCAGAACGGCCTGTTCTGGCGCGACATGCCGTACCGGGCGCTCACCGCCGAAGACTTCCCCTGCCGCGACCAGCGCCTGCTGTTCGGGCGCGAGGTGACCTGGATGCGCCGTTGCACGCGCTCCACCGCCGAGTGCGCCGAGCCGCGCTGCATGCACGCTGTGACGGTGGCGGACGTGCTGCGCGCTTCCGACGAATTGTTGCAATTGCCGCGCTGAGGACGTCGTCGCAAATTGCGACAGGCGGGCTCCGCGCCGCTAGGGAATGCGCTATGGAAGCGCCTCGCCACGGCTGATCTACTTCGCAGCGCGAACCGTTCGCACAAGGAGAGGAAAAATGATGCGCTTGAGAGCCTTCACCATGGGCCTCGCCTGCATCGCGCTGGCGGTCTCCGCCGCGCAGGCACAGGGGCTGAAGAAATACGACTCGACCAGCAAGGAATTCTGGGAGAAACCGCCGGCGGACTGGTTCCTGGGCGACGAGACCGAGCAGCAGAAGGGGCTGGCGCCGCCGGCCGGTCCGGCGTTGCCGACCTCGATGGAAGACCTGCAGAAGAACCTCGCCAACGTCAAGTTGCCCAAGGGCTTCAAGATCGAGGTGTATGCCCAGGGCGTGCCGAGCGCGCGCCAGATGGCCTGGGGTGACAAGGGCACGCTGTTCGTGGGGTCCTTCAGCGCCGCCAGCGTCTACGCCGTCGTCGACAACGGCGGCAAGAAGGAAGTCAAGACCATCCTCAAGGGCATGACCATGCCCACGGGGATCGCGTTCCGGGACGGCGCGCTGTACGTGGCCGACATCCACCAGATCCTGAAGTACGAGAACGCCGAGGCCAGCCTCGACAAGATGCCGGAGCCCAAGGTCGTCTACGACGACATGCCCAAGTACATCCCGCACGGCTGGAAGTACCTCACCTTCGACAAGGAGGGCTGGTTGTACGTGCCGTTCGGGCCGCCGTGCAACGAGTGCCTGCCGCCCAGCGGCCTGTCGCAGGTGCGGCGCGTGAATCCGGCCAACGGCAACTCGGAGGTCGTGGCGATCGGCGTGCGCAACTCCGTCGGCGGCGACGTCGATCCGCGCACCGGCAAGTACTGGTTCACGGAGAACGCCCGCGACTGGATCAGCGACGACCTGCCCAGCGACAAGCTGAACGTCATCAACCGGATCGGCTCGCACTATGGCTATCCGTATTGCCACCAGGGCGACATGGTGGATCCGAAGTACGGCATGGGCCACAAGTGCTCCGAGTTCGTGCCGCCGGCCGCGAAGCTGGGGGCGCACGTGGCGCCGCTGGGGATGAAGTTCTACACCGGCAACCAGTTTCCCGCGGAGTACAGGAACAACATCTTCATTGCCGAGCACGGCTCCTGGAACCGCCACAAATACCAGGGCGGGCGGATCATGCGCGTGATCGCCGATCCGGATGGCAAGAAGGTGACGCAGCAGGTGTTCGCTACCGGCTGGATCAACGGCGACCAGAGCTACACCGGCCGGCCCGCGGACATCGTGCTCGCAAAGGACGGCTCGCTGCTCGTGGCCGACGACTGGGCCGGCGCGATCTACCGCATCAGCTACGGCAAGTAAGCCGCCTGCCCCTGCAAGGCCCGCTGCGCGAGTGGCGGGCCTTTTGTTTGGGAATACGGACATCCGGACGCAGAGGACGCAAAAGAAATCCTTTCAAGGTTTTTCTTGACCCTTTTGCGTCCTCTGCGTGACCTTTGCGTCCTCTGCGTCCTCTGCGTCCGGTAGTCGGGTTTTTCTCCGAGCGGCCCGTATCCAACGCTCCATGCACAATCGATAACCACACATGAAGTCCCTCGCACTCCTGTTCGCAGCCGCCCTCACGTCCAGTGCCGCCTGCGCGGCCGTCGACCTTGCCGCCGGCGCCGCGACGGCTCAGGCCTGCATGGCCTGCCATGGACCGGGCGGCGTGTCGGCGACGCCCGAGATCCCGTCGCTCGCGGGGCAGCCCGACGCGTTCCTCCAGTGGCAGCTGGTGTTCTTCCGCACGGGCCAGCGCAAGAGTCCCGTCATGCAGCCGATGGCGCAGGCGCTGAAGGACGACGACATCCGCAACGTCGCGGCCTTCTTCGCGGCGCAGAAGCCCGCGCGGCCGGCCAACGTTTCGCCGGCCGACCCCGCCCTGATGGCGCAAGCGCGCAAGGTCGTGGCGGGCAACCGCTGCGCCGCCTGCCACAAGGACGACTTCTCCGGCACGCAGGCCACCGCGCGGCTGGCGGGCCAGCGCGAGGACTACCTGCTCAAGGCCTTGCGCGACTTCAAGTCGGGCGCGCGCAACGGCGGTGCCATGGCGGCGATGATGGAAGTGGTCGCGCCGCTTGCCGACGACGACCTGCGCGCTCTGGCGCACTTGCTGGCGCACCTGTAGGCGCTGCGGGATGCAGCTCAAGGACATCGACCTCAACCTGCTGCGCCTGTTCGACGCCGTCTACCGCATGCGCAACGTGAGCCGCGCGGCGGACCTGCTGGACCTGACCCAGCCTGCCGCCAGCCAGGGGCTCAGCCGGCTGCGCACGCTGCTGCACGATCCCCTCTTCATGCGCACCGCTGGGGGCGTGCAGCCGACGCCGCGCGCGCAGCGCCTGGCCGACCCGGTGCGTCACGCGCTCGCCACGCTGGAGCAGGCGCTGGGCGAGACCGCGGGTTTCGAGCCGGCGCGGTCCGGCCGCACCTTCCAGATCCACATGAGCGACATCGGCGAAAGCCGCTTCCTGCCGGAGCTGATGGTGGCGCTGCGCGAGCGCGCCCCGGGCGTGCGCGTGCAGACGCTGCCGCTGCCGCGCGAGCAGGTGATGGAAGCGCTGGATGCCGGCCGCATCGACGTGGCCTTCGGCTTCCTGCCCATGGTGAAGGACTCGCAGAAGGTGCGGCTGCTCGAGGACCGCTACGTGGTGCTGCTGCGTGCGGGCCACCCGTTCACGCGCAAGCGCCGCTCCGGCGCCGCACTGCTTTCCGCGCTGCGCGAGCTCGACTTCGTCGCGGTGCGCTCGCACGCGGACACCTTGCGCATCGTGCAGCAGTGCCAGCTGGAGGACCGCCTGCGGCTGGTGACGGAACACTTCCTGGTGCTGCCCTCCATCGTCAAGGCGACGGACCTCGCGGCGATCATGCCGCGCAACATCGCGCGCGGCTTCGAGGGCGGCTATGCGATCGTCGAGCCCGCGTTTCCGCAGCGCGACTTCGTCGTCTCGCTGCACTGGAGCAAGCGCTTCGAAGCCGACCCGGGCAACCGCTGGCTGCGGGGCGTGATCGAGGAACTGTTCAAGCAGTGAGCGCGAGGCGCTTGCGTCGTTCGGTGCGCCACTGGCTCCACGCGCACAGTGCGTCCGGACCCAGCTTGCATTCGACCGCTGCACCCAGGCCGACCTGCGCATCCAGCGGGGGAGGCGTGGCGCCGTCCCAGCGCAGCACGGCCAGAGCGAGTTCGAGCGCGGCGACCCGCTCCGCATCGTCCGGATGCTCGCCATCCTCCAGCCGCGCTTGGAGGTCGAGCAGCAGCCGTTGCAGGAAGTCGAGTTCGGTGCGGGCCAGGTCCATGGGCCCAAGCCTCGCCCGGGACGCGCATCCGCCCTGTCAGCGCGTTCCGCCACCCGCCCGGGGAAAAGGAGTGCCGTCCTGTAGGGGCGCATCCCTGGCCCCTAGCCCCCTCAGCCCTGCAGTTTCTCCAGCCGTTCCGCGGCTTCGCGCTTGCCGATGCCGCGCAGCGCAGCGATCGCTTCGAGCTGTTGCGCACGCGGCCGCGCCTCGCCGTGCTCCCACTTGTAGACCGACTGGCCGGACACGCCCAGCAGGGTGGCGAAGTCCGCGGCCGAGAGCCCCAGCTTGCGGCGTTGCGCCGCCAGCCGCGTGGGGCTGAAGCGGCGCTGCTTGCCCTCGGGCGTGTCGTCGGCGGCAGCGGGCGCGGCGCGCGTGCCACCCTTGCGCACGCGCTTGAGCTCGCGCTCCAGTTCGTCCACGCGGCGGCGCAGCGCGGCAATGTGCGTGCGGTACTGCGCGGATGCTTTCTTGAAGTCCTGCGTCTGCGTGCGCACTTCCTTGCGCGCGATCCGTGCAATCTCGTCCTTCAGGACAACGGCGATGTTCGGCATGTGTGGCGATGATGCCGGCTCGGCTGCGGTACCGCTGCTGCTCGGCCAGTAATAGCTCCCTGGCCCGCATCATAGTCGGGCTGGCCCCGATTCCATGCTTTGCCTGCGCCACAATCGGCGGATGCCAGAACTGCAACTTGCGGTCATCGACGTCAAGCCGGGCGCCGCCATGGAAAGCCAGTCCGGCCTGCAGCTGATGCGCCCGCGCATCTACGGCGCGTGGATGCAGCCGGCCGGGCCCAGGCGCGCCGCGGCCATCGTGATGCACCCCACCAGCAACTTCATGGGCCACTACCTGATCGCGCCGCTGGCGGCCCGGGGCGTCGCCTGCATGGGCCTGAATTCGCGCTACGCGGGCAACGACACGCTGCTGCTGATGGAACGGGTGATCCAGGATCTCGGCGCGGGCGTGCACTTCCTGCGGGCGCAGGGCTACGAGCGCATCGTGCTGATCGGCAATTCGGGCGGCGCGTCGCTGGCGGCGTTCTACCAGGCGCAGGCGGAGCGCCTCGACATCGAGCACATGGTGGACGGCGACCCCGCGGCCCTGTCGCCGCAGGACCTGCCGCCCGTGCAGGGCCTCGCGTTGTGCGCGGCCCACGAGGGACGTTCCACCCTGATGCGCAACTGGATCGACCCGTCGCTCACGGACGAACACGACGGCCTGTCGCGCGATCCGGCGCTGGACATCTACGACGCGCGCAATGCGCCGCCCTACGGCCGCGCGTTCCTGGAGCACTTTCGCAACGCGCAGCAGCAACGCTACGAACGCATCGAGCAGTGGGTGGAGCAGCGGCTCGCTCTGCTGCGCAGCCAGGCGGCGCCCGGCAGCCCGCGCGACGAAGTGTTCGTGGTCTATCGCACGCACGCCGACCCGCGCTTCCTGGACTTGGCTATCGACGCCAACGACCGGGCGGTGGGTAGCGTATGGGGCGCAGGAGCTGCGGGCGCCCGGGCCGTGAACTACGCTGCCAGCCAGATGGGGCGCATCACCTCGCTCACGGCCTGGCTGTCGCAGTGGTCGCCGCGCAGCCGCGCCGATGGCCCCCGCAATCTCGCCCGCACTTCGGTGCCGGTGCTGCTGTGCACCTATACGGGCGACCAGTCCACCTTCCCCAGCACGCAGGCGGCGTGGCTGGCCGCGGGCGGCGGGCGGATCCGCAACGTGGACGTGCCGGGCGGCAACCACTACCTGGCGGGGCAGCCGCAACTGGTGGAGCAGGTCGCCGACGCGATGGCCGACTGGATCCTCGCCCTGTGAGCGCGCGCCCATCCGCGGGGCGCAACCGCCCAGCGGGTGGACGACAGGATCGTGGGTCTCGTCCTACAACACGGAACGCGCCCGCCGCCTAAGCTTCGCCCCTTCACCGGGAGTTTGCCCATGCGAGCGAAGACTGGCGGCACGGCGCGCGAGCTCCCGGGCAGGACCTCGCCTCGGGCCACGAGCCAAAGTGGCCCGCACGGCATGTCCAACGCGGCCCCGGGCAGCAAGCTGCCGCCCCTCCTGGGCATCGGCACTCTCGACAACGTGCGCGCGGCGCTGTGGCAGTCGTACCGCCACCTGTTTCCGCCGCATGCGCTGGCCGCGCAATCGCCCAACGGCAGCCTGGTGATCTCCTGGTCCATCCACGACGAGCCGCACGCCAGCTATCCCTATGCGACCCCCGTGGTGCTGCGCTTCGAGCACGCGCTGATCGACGCGATGGCCCGCAGCGACACCCGCCAGCGGCTGCGCATCGCGCAGAACCATGAGCCGACGCTGCGCGAGGGCATGCGCGGCTACGACCCCTTCGCGCGCTTTCCCAACGCGCGCGTCGTCACCCTCGGGTGACTTTCCCCGTGCCGGTCCCGCTGCGCTTCTGGCGGGACCGCCTCGTCGCCTCCGATCCGGGCCTGGCCCGGCTGAGGATGGGCGCGTGGGCCGTGCTGACGGTCGCCGCGGGTTCCGCCGTGTTGCTGCTCGCCGCGCACTTGCTGGGTGTCTCCAGCAACATCGCGCTCATGGGCGCCGTCGTCGGACTGATGACGACCATCACCGTGCAGGACGCCACCCACGCGGAACAGCAGCGCACGCTCGCCGCGTCGGCGCTCGTGTCGGGCGTCACGGTGGTGCTGGCCGCCGCTCTCGCGCGATCGACGCTCACCAGCGGCGCGGGGTTCGTGGCAGTCGTCGTCGCGGCCTTCGAGGCGCGGCGCCTCGGGCCCCGTGCCGCAAGCCTGGGCATGATGGCGTGCCAGTCCTATTTCTATGCGGTCCTGCTCCAGCCCGACGCGGCCGGTTGGCCGTGGCTGCTGGCGTCCATCGCAGCGGGCTGCGCGATCGCGTGGCTGGTCCGCTTCGTCGTGCTGCCCGAGCGCGCGCCCGGCGTCCTGCACTCCGAGTTGCGCTCCTTTCGCGCCGCGGTGGCCGTGCTGCTGCACCAACTCGCCGCCTGGGCGGCCGCCCCGGACGACGAGCGCGCGGAGCGCCGCGCACGCGCCACCCTGGCGGACATCAACGACCTGGCGCTGCGGATCGATGCGCGGCTCGCCCGTTTCACCGCGCAGGATCCGCCCGCAGCGATGCAGTCCCTGCGCGACCGGCTGCTGGCCGCGGAGATCGCCTGCGAGACGCTGCTGGCCGGCATCGGCGAGAGCTCCGGAGCATCGGCGACCGCGCGCGGCGCGCTCGCATCGGCATGCCGTGCGTTGTGCGAGGTCGTGCACGGCGACGCGCGCTTAGCTCCGCAGGCGTGGTGCGCGCAAGTGGCGGCCACGGCCGGCGCGCTGGACGCCGACTGGCGCTGGCGCTGGGAGCACGCGGGTGAAGTGCTCGGTGCCCAGCCGCCCTGGTCCGCCGCCTTGCCCCGACTGCGCGACACCACGGTGCCCGCCACGCCGCCGCAGGAACCCCGGCCGCCGCCGCAGCAAGGGCGCCGGCGCTGGCTCGCTGACGAGCCCACGCGCCACGCGCTGCAAGCCGGCGCTGCGGCGCTCGTCGCCGTGCTCGCAGGTCACGCGATCTCCGCCGAGCACTGGTACTGGGCCGTGTTCGGCGCTTTCGTGATCTTCACCAATGCCAGCACGCGCGGGCAGGCCGCGGCCGGCGCCTGGCGGCGCGTGCTGGGCAACGTCGCGGGGCTCGCGCTGGGCCTGCTGCTGGCGGAACTGGCGCAGGGCGACTGGCCGCTGCAACTGGCGCTGCTGTTCGTGTTCATCTTCGCCGGCTTCTATGCCTTCCAGGGACTGCAGGCGATCTACATCGCGCTGCTGACGGCGATGCTGGCCATGCTGTACGAGCTGCTGGGCAAGTACAGCCCGGGCCTGCTGGTGCTGCGGCTGGGGGAGACGCTGACGGGCGCGGCCGCCGCGGTGCTGAGCGCGATCCTCATCCTGCCTTCCCGCACCGGCGAGCAGTCCGACCAGGAAACGGTCGCACTGCTGCGCGAAGCCGCGCGGCTGCTGCGCAGTGCGTTCGAGGGCAGCCTGCGCGGCTCGCCGACCGACGCGGTGCGCGATCTCGACCGGCGCCTGCAGGCCTTGCGACAGGCCCTCGGGCCCGTCACGGGGCGGGAGCTGCCCGCGTACGCCTCCAGGCACCGCACGCGCCTGCAGCAGATGGCCGCGCTGGTGCATTGCGTGCGTCACTGCTGCAACCTGCTGGCGCTGAAAGAGGGCGGGTGGCGCGAGCGCGAGGACCTCCGCGCGCGCGCCGACGCGGTGGCGGAGAACATCGGCCGGGTGGCCCATGCGCTCGCACGGCCGGGGCTCGTGCCTGCGCTGCGCGAGCTCCCGGCCGTTGCGGCCGGTCCCGAGGATGCGCCCGATCCGGCGCGCATCGCCGCGCACTGGCTGGAGGAGGCGGACGCGGTGCTGCGCCAGATCCACCAGGGGCCGCCGACACGCTGCTCGCCAGCATGAAGGGCGGCTCACCGTCGGCCTTGCTCTGCACTGGCCGCTCGGACTGCACCGGTCGTTCGTAGGCTGGCGGTGAGCGAAGCGAACCCCAGCAACGCGGCGAAGTGCTGCAACCGCCGCCCACCGCACCGGCCCTTCGCAGGCCGGCGGTGAGCGAAGATCCGCACACCCGCCAACCGCCCCCGCTCAGCCCCGGATCGCCTTCAGTACGTTCTCCGCCGTCGCCGGCGCATCCATCTGCACGCGGCCGTCGGCGCGTGCGGCGGCGGCCGCATCGCGCAAGGCCTCCCACACGCTGATCGCCAGCATGAAGGGCGGCTCGCCGACTGCCTTGCTGCCGCCGACGTTGTCTTCGCGATTGGCCTCGGGCCACAGCTGCACGTTGAAATGCGCAGGCACGTCGCCGGTCGCGGGGATCTTGTAGGTGCTGGGTGCGTGCGTGGCCAGCTCGCCGCGGTCGTTCCAGACCAGCTGCTCGGTGGTGAGCCAGCCCATGCCCTGGATGAAGCCGCCTTCGATCTGGCCGATGTCGATGGCCGGATTGATGGAGGTCCCCACGTCATGCAGGATGTCCACCTTCAGCACGCGGCTCTCGCCCGTCAGCGTGTCGATCGCCACTTCGCTGCAGGCGGCGCCATAGGCGAAGTAGTAGAACGGCCGCCCGGTCAGCGTGTTCTTGTCGTAGTGGATCTTGGGCGTGCGGTAGAAGCCGTCGCTCCACAGCTGCACGCGCGAGTGGTAGGCGTCGTCCACCAGCTGCGCGAAGGGAATGGCCGCGTCGGGCCCGCTGACCAGGCCGTGCGCGAAGATCACCTGCTCGGGCCGGCAGTTCTGCTTCTCGGCGACGTACTGCGCGAGCCGCTGGCGCACCTGGCGCGCCGCGAATTGCGCCGCGCGCCCGTTCAGGTCGGTGCCGCTGGAGGCGGCGGTGGCGCTGGCGTTGGGCACCTTGCTGGTGTCGGTTGCGCTGATGCGCACCTTCTCGAACGGCACCCCGAGTTCGTCGGCCACGAGCTGGCACACCTTCGTGTGCAGCCCTTGTCCCATCTCGGTGCCGCCATGGTTCACCTGCACGCTGCCGTCGGTGTACACGTGCACCAGCGCGCCCGCCTGGTTGAAGAAGGTGGCGGTGAAGGAGATGCCGAACTTCACCGGCGTGATCGCGATGCCGCGCTTGATGACCGGGTTGCCGGCGTTCCAGCGCGCGATCTCGTCGCGCCGCTCGCGGTAGCGCGCGTCCTGCTCCAGCCGCGCGATCAGCGGATGCAGGATGTTGTCCTCCACCGGCATCTGGTAGTGCGTGACGTTGCGGTCCTCGATGCCGTACAGGTTGGCCTTGCGCACGTCCAGCGGGTCCTTGCCGAGCGCGCGGGCGATGTCGGAGAGGATCGCCTCCACCACGATCATGCCCTGCGGCCCGCCGAAGCCGCGGAACGCGGTGTGGCTCTGCACGTTGGTCTTGCAACGGTAGGAGACGATCTCCACGTCGCCGAGGAAGTACGCGTTGTCCGCGTGGAACACGGCGCGGTCCGCCACCGGGCCGCTCAGGTCGGCGCTCCAGCCGCAGTTGGCCGCGAGCATCAGCTTCAGCCCGGTGACGAGGCCGTCGTCGTCGAAGCCGACCTCGTAGTCATAGGCGAAGGGATGGCGCTTGCCGGTGACCAGGAAGTCGTCGTCGCGGTCGAGGCGCAGCTTCACGGGCTTCCTGAACTTGCGCGCGGCCAGCGCAGCCCAGACCGCGATGTGGCCGGCCTGCGTTTCCTTGCCGCCGAAGCCGCCGCCCATGCGCCGGCACTCGACCTTCACCGCGTGGTTCTCCAGCCCCAGCGCATGCGCGACCCAGTGCTGCACCTCGCCGGGATGCTGCGTGCTGGAATAGATCCACCAGTTGTCCTGTTCCAGCGGCAGGGCGTAGCCGACCTGGCCTTCCAGGTAGAAGTGCTCCTGGCCGCCGACGTCCAGCGACCCGCTCAGGCGATGCGGCGCCCGCGCGATGCCTTGTTCCGGCTCGCCGCGGCGCGCGGTTACCGGCGGCAGCACGAAGCTCTGTGCCTGCACCGCCTCGCGAACGTCGAGGATCGCGGGCAAGGGCTCGATCTGCAGCTTCACCTTGCGCGCCGCGCGGCGGGCCTGCATCACGGTGTCCGCGACGACGACGCCCACCACCTGGCCGACGAACTCCACGGTGTCCAGCGCGAACACCGGCTCGTCGTGCGTGAAGGTGGCGAGGATGCGGTCGCCGGGAATGTCGCCGGCCAGCACGACGCCCTTGACGCCTTCCATCTGCAGCGCCGCGGACGCGTCCACGCCAAGCAGGCGGCCGCGCGCTACCTTCGAGAGGATGGGCGCCGCGTGCAGCGTGCCCTTCACTTCGGGGATGTCGTCCACGTAGGTGGCGGCGCCCGCGACCTGCGCGCGCGCGCTCTCGTGGGCGTGGGAGCTGCCGGTGGCCGGGGCCGCGGTGCCGGTGAGGAACTTCTCGGGCGCGTTCATGGTGCGGTCGCCTCCGCGAGGCGGAAGCTTTCCAGGTTGATCTGTTCGAAGCCCTGGCTTTCCAGCCAGAGGCGCTGCATCAGGTTGCCCAGCACCTCGCTGCGGTAGGCGGAGGAGGCGCGCATGTCGCTGATCGGGCGGAACTCCGAGCGCAGGCTCGCGGCCGCTGCCTGCGCCGCCTCCAGGGTCCAGGGCCGGCCGCGCAGGAGCGCC
This sequence comes from Ramlibacter ginsenosidimutans, assembly GCF_016654015.1. Classification (GTDB taxonomy): domain Bacteria; phylum Pseudomonadota; class Gammaproteobacteria; order Burkholderiales; family Burkholderiaceae_C; genus Ramlibacter; species Ramlibacter ginsenosidimutans. Next base: position 20,154 of record NZ_JAEPWM010000013.1, read on the forward strand.
TCGGTCTGCACGGCGCGCGCGGGCGTCGGCGCAACGCCGCCGGCGCCGATGCCGACCTGCGCCACGGCGCCGTCCTCGATGCGCATCGCGACCACCAGGCACACGGCGGAAATGTCGTCGTCGTAGCGCTTGGAGATCTTGTAGGCGCGGAGGAACTCCCCCTCACCCCCACCCTCTCCCCGCAAGCGGGGCGAGGGAGTCGATCCGCTTGCTCCCTCTCCCGCTTGTGGGAGAGGGCCGGGGTGAGGGCTCTTCGGCCGCGGCACCTTGATCCAGCCCACGACTTCGTCCGCCGCCAGCACGTTCTTGCGGTAGCCGGTATAGAACTGCTCCAGCGGCAGGTCGCGGTGCCCGCGCTGCGACAGCAGGACCACGTGCGCGCCGAGCGCGATCAGCAGCGGCATCGAGTCGCCGATGGGCGAGCCGTTCGCGACGTTGCCGCCCAGCGTGCCCGAGTTGCGTACCGGCAGGCCGGCGAAGCGGTTGGCGAAGGTCTTCAACTGCGGCCGTTCGCGCACGAGCGCATCGAAGGCGTCGGTCAGCGTGACCGCCGCCCCGATCGCGATGTGGTGCTCGTACTGCTCCACGCGCTTCAGCTCGGCGACCCGCGTGACGTCCAGCACCTGCGGGAACTGCATGTGCATCTTCGTGACCCACAGGCCGACGTCGGTGCATCCCGCCACGATCTGCGCCTGCGGATTGGCGGCGCGCAATGCCAGCAATTCGGGCAGGGTGCGCGGATCGAGATAAGTGCCCAGGCTCGCCACCTGTTCGCGGCGCACGCGCAGTGCTTCGAGCTGCCGCAGGATCTCCCCTTCATCCACCTGCACGCGCGGCAGGTTCGCCATCTGTTGGGCGGCGTCCAGGATGGGGCGGTAGCCGGTGCAGCGGCACAGGTTGCCGGAGAGTTCTTCCTGCGCCAGTTCGCGCGTGACGGTCTCGCCCTGGCAAACGTGGTTCTGGTACATGCCGAACAGGCTCATGGCGAAGCCGGGCGTGCAGAAGCCGCATTGCGAGCCATGGCACTGCACCATCGCTTCCTGCGCGGGATGCAGGCTGCCGTCCTCGCCGGCCAGGTCCTCCACGGTCCACAGTGCCATGCCGTCGATTGAATGCGCCAGGCGGATGCAGCTGTTGATGGCGCGATACTTGAGCGCGCCGTCCTCGGGCTCGGCGACCACGACGGTGCACGCACCGCAGTCGCCCTCGCCGCAACCCTCCTTGGTGCCGGTGCAGGAGAGGTCCTCGCGCAGCAGTTCCAGCAGCGTCCGGTCGGGTGGTACATTGGTCAAGCTGACGAGTTCGCCGCGCCGGACAAATCGGATCGTCTTGGATTCCATGCGGTTCATTCTCTTCTACGGGATGCACAGAGGTTAGGGGGAACCCTCGCACCTCGCATATTGGCGCCCTTATGGGCGGGATGCACGCAAAGGTATGAAGGATCAAGTTCTTTTCGACAAGATCGACCTCCACTTGATCAGGGTCTTGCATACCGTGTTGACCGAGCGCAGTGTTTCGCGAGCCGCCATGAAGCTGGGCATGTACCAGCCGGCGGTGTCGGCGTCGCTGAAGCGGCTGCGGGAACTGGCGGGAGACCCGCTGCTGGTGCGCTCGGGCGCCGGGATGGTGCCGACGGACGCGGGCCTGCGCATGGTCGAACCCAGCGCCAGCATCCTGCGTGCCGCCGAGGTCCTGTTCTCCGACGCGCGCGGCTTCGACCCGCAGACGTCCGCGCCCGTCTTCCGCGTGGCGGCCGCCGACTACCTCGACCCCGAGTTCCTGCCGCAGCTGGTGGCGCAGGTGAAACAGCAGGCGCCCCACAGCCAGATCGAGATCCATGCGCTCAGCGCGGCGTCCGACTACCACGCGCAACTCGCGCAGGGCGCCATCGACCTGGTGGTGGGCAACTGGCTGAAGCCGCCGGAGGACCTGCACCTGGGCAAGCTGTTCTCGGACGAGATCGTATGCCTGGTCTCGCGCGAGCATCCCGCCACCAAGCGCGGCTGGACCGCGGAGCAGTGGCTGGAGGCGGAACACGTCGCGCCCACGCCCGTCTTCCCCGGTGCGCGCGGCGTGATCGACGAACACCTGGAAGAGCAGGGGCTGGCGCGTAACATCACGGCCCGCTGCCCGCACTTCGGGCTGCTGCCGCGGATGGTGGCATCGAGCCTGCTCATCCTCACCACCGGCCGCCAGTTCTGCGAACGCTACCTCGGCCACCTGCCGGTGCAGATCCTTCCTTGTCCCGTGCCGTTTCCCGACCTCGTCTACTACCAGCTGTGGCATGAACGCAGCCACTCGTCCGCCGCCGGCCGCTGGCTGCGCGAGCGGGTGAAGGCGGTAGCAGCCGGCCTGCGGCACCCTCACTAGCACTGGAGAGCCCTTGAGCGTCCCGCGCCTGCAGCTCGCGCACATCACCAAGCGCTATCCCGCGGTGGTGGCGAACGACGACGTCTCCCTGACCGTCCAGCCCGGCGAGACCCACGCCGTGCTCGGCGAGAACGGGGCCGGCAAATCCACGCTGATGAAGATCATCTACGGCGCGGTCAAGCCGGACGAGGGCAGCGTCCTGTTCAACGGCCAGCCCGTGCACATCCGCAACCCGCAGGAGGCGCGGGCGCTGGGCATCAGCATGGTGTTCCAGCACTTCAGCCTGTTCGACACGCTGACGGTGGCCGAGAACGTGTGGCTGGGCCTGGACAAGAGCCTGACGCTGCAGCAGGTGACGCACAGCATCAGCGCCAAGGCCCGCGAGTACGGGCTGGACGTCGACCCGTCGCGGCCCGTGCACACGCTGTCGGTGGGCGAGATGCAGCGGGTGGAGATCATCCGCGCGCTGCTCACCAACCCCAAGCTGCTGATCCTCGACGAGCCGACCTCGGTGCTGACGCCGCAGGCGGTGGAGAAGCTGTTCGTGGTGCTCAAGCAGCTCGCCTCCGAGGGCTGCAGCATCCTGTACATCAGCCACAAGCTGCACGAGATCCGCGAGCTGTGCACCGCGTGCACGGTCATGCGCGCCGGCAAGGTGACCGGCGTGACCGACCCGCGCCGCGAGAGCAACGCCTCGCTGTCGCGCCTGATGATCGGGGCCGAGCCGCCCGCGCTGGAGCATCGCGAACGCGAGCCCGGCGAGGTGGTGCTGCGCGTGCAGGGGCTCACGCTGCCGCGCGAGGACCAGTTCGGCCACGACCTGGACGACATCTCGTTCGAGGTGCGCGCCGGCGAGGTCGTGGGCATCGCCGGCGTGTCGGGCAACGGCCAGCGCGAGCTGCTGTTCGCGCTGTCGGGCGAGGACCGGCGCGCGGCGCCGCAGATGATCGAAGTGGCCGGCAAGCCGGTCGGCCGCTACGGACCCGCGCACCGCCGCCACCTGGGCCTGCACTTCGTGCCGGAGGAACGCCTGGGCCGCGGCGCCGTTCCGAACCTCGGCCTGGCGCAGAACCTGCTGCTCACGCGCACCGATGCCGTCGGCCGCAGCGGCTGGATCCGCACGGCGGCACTGCGCGCGCAGGCGGCGGACATCATCCGGCGCTTCAACGTGAAGGCCGGCGGCCCGGATGCCACGGCCAAGTCGCTCTCGGGCGGCAACCTGCAGAAATTCATCGTCGGCCGCGAGATCGACGCGAAGCCGAAGCTGCTGATCGTGTCGCAGCCGACCTGGGGCGTGGACGTGGGCGCATCGCAGCAGATCCGCGCCGAGATCCTGGCGCTGCGCGACGCGGGCTGCGCGGTGCTGGTGCTGTCCGAGGAGCTGGACGAACTGTTCGAGATCAGCGATCGCCTGCACGTGATCGCCAAAGGCCGGCTGTCGCCCAGCATCGACCGCGCGCGTGCCACGGTGACGCTGATCGGCGAGTGGATGAGCGGCTTGTGGGTGGTGCATCCGTTGCGGGAGGGGCCCGCCCCGACCCCCGTCCCCCAGAGGGAGCAAGGCCAGGAGAATTCGAATGTTTAAGCTGGAACAGCGACCCGAAGTTTCGCGCTTCTGGAGCATCGCCTCGCCGCTGCTGGCGCTGGTCGTCACCGTGGTGCTGGGCAGCCTGCTGTTCATCGCGCTCGGGAAGGACCCGGTGCGCAGCCTGCAGGTCTTCTTCTGGGAGCCGATCAGCTCCGGCTACCGCTTCGGCGAGCTGCTGGTGAAGGCCACGCCGCTGCTGCTGATCGCGCTGGGGCTCGCGGTGTGCTTCCGCTCCAATGTCTGGAACATCGGCGCGGAAGGCCAGTTCGTGATGGGCGCCGTGGCCGCCGGCGGCATCGCGCTGCTGGCGGGCAAGGACACGACGCACTGGATCGTCGTGCCCATCCTGCTGGCCGGCGTGCTCGGTGGCATGGCCTGGGCCGCGATCACCGGGGTGCTGCGCGACAAGTTCAACGCCAACGAGATCCTGGTGAGCCTGATGCTGGTGTACGTGGCCACGCTCACCCTGAACTACCTGGTGTTCGGGCCGTGGAAGGACCCGGCGGGCTACAACTTTCCGCAGTCCAAGACCTTCGAGGCGGTGACGCAGATCCCGCGCCTGTTCCCTGGCTCGCGCGTGAACATCGGCGTGCTGATCGCGCTGGCCGGCGTCGTCGCGCTGTGGATCTTCCTGTTCCGCACGCGGGCCGGCTTCGCGCAGCAGGTGGGCGGGCTGGCGCCGGCCGCGGCGCGCTACGCGGGCTTCTCCTCGCGCAAGGCCTTGTGGACGGCGCTGCTGATTTCGGGCGGCGCCGCGGGCCTGGCCGGCGGCCTGGAAGTCGCCGGGCCGCTCGGGCAGCTCACGCCCTACGTGCCCGCGGGCTACGGCTTCGCCGCGATCATCGTGGCCTTCGTGGGCCGGCTGCACCCGGTGGGCATGGTGTTCTCCGCGCTGCTCATGAGCATGTTCTACATCGGCGGCGAACTCGCCCAGTCCCGCCTCGGGCTGCCCAAGTCGCTCACCGGCGTGTTCCAGGGCCTGTTGCTGTTCACGCTGCTGGCGTGCGACACGCTGATCGCCTACCGCTTCCGCTTCCTCCCCTCCGCCGTTGCGAAGGCTTGAAATGTTGACCCCCACGTTTGCGGCTACGCCGCTGCACTGCCCCCCGAGGGGGCGTATGCCTCCTAAGGGCGGCCTGTCGGAGGCATGATGGACCAGTACGCACTCCTCTTCGCCTCCATGCTCAACGCCGGCACAGTGCTGGCGATCGCGGCCCTGGGCCTGTTGATCAACGAGAAGGCCGGGATCGTCAACCTCGGGGCCGAGGGCATGATGCTGTGCTCCGCCATCGCCGGCTTCGCGGCCGTCGTGCGCACGGGCAACGACTGGGTCGGCTTCGCGGCCGGCATGGGCGCCGGAGCGCTGATGGCCGCGGCCTTCGGGCTGCTGGTGATCTGGATGAACACCAACCAGTACGCGACCGGGCTGGCCCTGAGCCTGTTCGGGGCGGGCTTCTCCGCCTTCGCGGGCATCGGCTACGTGCAGGAAAAGCTGCCGGAGCGGCCGCACTTCACCATCCCGCTGCTGGGCGACATTCCCGTGATCGGCCCCGCTCTGTTCCGCCAGCATCCGATGGTCTACCTGGCCATTGCGCTCGTGGCCTGGCTGATGTGGTTCCTCTACCGCTCGCGGACGGGGCTGGTGCTGCGTTCCGTGGGCGAGTCGCCCGAGTCCGCGCACGCACTCGGCTACCCGGTACGGCGCATCCGCCTGGCCGCGGTCGTCGCCGGCGGTGCGCTGTGCGGGCTCGCGGGTGCCTACATCTCGATCGTCTACACCCCGCTGTGGGTGGAAGGCATGGTGGCGGGCAAGGGCTGGATCGCCCTGGCCCTCACCACCTTCGCGACCTGGCGTCCGGCACGCGTGTTGCTTGGTGCCTACCTGTTCGGCGGCGTCACCATGCTGCAGTTCCACTTGCAAAGCAGGGGGGTGGAGATTCCCAGCGAATTCCTCAACATGCTGCCGTACGTGGCGACCATCGTGGTGCTGGCGCTGATCTCGCGCAATCCGGCGTGGATCCGGGTGAACATGCCGGCTTCGCTTGGAAAACCCTTTTATCCCGGCTCATAATCGCCTTTTTCAAGAACGCTCTCGACGAGGGGAAAACAATGATCGACTCCAGGAAACGTGCGCTGCTCCAGGCAACGGCCCTCGTGGCTGCGGTCGCGGGCTTGGCTGCCTGCAGCAAGCAGGAGACTCCCGCGCCGGCCCCCGCACCCGCGCCTGCACCGGCGGCCCAGGCTCCCGCGCCGGCGCCCGCTCCGCAGAAGCTCAAGGTGGCGTGGGCCTACGTGGGCCCCGTCGGCGACGGCGGCTGGACCTTCGCGCACGACAATGCGCGCAAGAAGGTGGCCGAGGAGTTCGGCGACAAGATCGAGACCTCCTTCGTCGAGAAGGTGCCCGAGGGCGCCGACGCCGAGCGCGTGTTCCGCGACATGGTGTCGCAGGGCAACAAGCTGATCTTCGGCACCACCTTCGGCTACATGGAGCCGATGCTCAAGGTCGCGGCCGACAACAAGGACGTGAAGTTCGAGCACGCCACCGGGTACAAGACCGCCGAGAACCTGCGCACCTACGACAGCCGCACCTACCAGGGCGCCTACATGGCCGGCGTGGTCGCGGGCGGCATGACCAAGACCAACACGCTGGGCGTGGTGGCCTCGGTGCCTATCCCCGAGGTGGTGCGCAACATCAACAGCTTCACCCTGGGCGCGCAGTCCGTGAACCCCAAGATCAAGACGAAGGTCGTGTGGGTCGGTGACTGGTTCAATCCGCCAAAGGAAACCGAAGCGGCGACGGCCCTCATCAACGGCGGCGCCGACGTGCTGATGCAGAACACCGACTCGTCGGCCGTGCTGCAGACCGCCGAGAAGATGGGCAAGCGCGCCTTCGGCTGGGACAGCGACATGAGCGCCTACGGTCCCAAGGCGCACCTCGGTTCCGCGGTGATCAACTGGGAGCCGTACTACAAGAAGGCCATCAGCGACGCCCTGAACAACACCTGGCAGACGGGCCAGTCGTGGTGGGGCGTGAAGGAAGGCGCGATCGACTTCGTCTCGCTCGCCTCCGACGTGCCCGATCCGGTGAAGCAGAAGCTCGAGGCCGCCAAGGCGGGCCTGAAGGACGGCAGCCTGGAGATCTGGAAGGGCCCGATCACCGACAACACCGGCAAGCAGGTGCTGGCGAAGGACGCGGTCGCCGACGACAAGTTCCTGGGCGGCATCAACTTCTTCGTCAAGGGCGTCGAGGGCAAGGTCCCCGGCAGCGACAAGAAGTAATCCCGCACGCCATGTGCAAGGGCCGCCTCCGTGCGGCCCTTTGTGTTTCGAGAATGCGGGCAACGCGTTCGGAGTTTGCCGATGAACCTTCCCTCCCTGCTCGCCGCCATGCCCAAGGCGGAGCTGCACATCCACATCGAAGGCTCGCTCGAGCCCGAGCTGATCTTCCAGCTGGCGCAGCGCAATGGCGTTGCCCTGCCGTATGCCAGCGTCGAGGACCTGCGCCGCGCCTACGCGTTCAGCAACCTGCAAAGCTTCCTGGACATCTACTACGCGGGCGCCAGCGTGCTGCTGCACGAGCAGGACTTCTACGACATGGCCTGGGCGTACCTGCAGAAGGCCGCCGCCGAGAACGTGATCCGGGCCGAGATCTTCTTCGACCCGCAGACGCACACCGCGCGTGGCGTGGCGATGGAGACGGTGATCCGCGGCCTGTCCCGAGCCTGCCGCGACGCGCAGAAGATCGGCGTGGAGGCGGAACTGATCCTGTGCTTCCTGCGCCACCTGAGCGAGGAGGATGCGTTCGAGACGCTGGAGCAGGCGCTTCCCTTTCGCGAGCACTTCATCGGCGTGGGCCTCGATTCCAGCGAGCTCGGGCACCCGCCGGAGAAGTTCGCGCGCGTGTTCGCGAAGTGCCGCCAGCAAGGCCTGCACCTCGTCGCGCACGCGGGCGAGGAGGGGCCGCCGGCGTACGTGTGGGCGGCGCTCGACGTGCTGCACGTGGAGCGCATCGACCACGGCGTGCAGTCCGCCAAGGACCCGGCGCTGATGAAGCGCCTGGCGCAGGACCGCATCCCGCTCACCGTGTGCCCGCTGTCCAACCTGAAGCTGTGTGTGTTCCCCACGCTCGCGCAGCACAACCTGCGCGAGCTGCTGGACGCCGGCCTGTGCGCCACGGTGAACTCGGACGATCCGGCCTACTTCGGCGGCTACATGAACGCGAACTTCCTGCAGACCTTCGCGGCCACCGGACTGGATGCGCAGCACGCGTACCGGCTCGCGCGCAACAGCTTCGAGGGCTCCTTCGCCGACGCGTCGCAGAAGCAGCGCGCCATCGCGCGGCTGGACGAAGTGTTCGCGACGCACGTGGTTTAAGAACGCGCAGGAAGTTCCGGTCGCGGGGAACTTCCTCCTGTAGGAAGTGACTGACTGGGACATGACGCGAGCAGTCTCCACCCGCGGCCCCCACTGGGCCTTGTCCCTCCTTCTTCCTCTTTGCATGCTGCTGGGCCTGGACGCCGCCCAGGCCACGCAGCCGCATACCCGGCACGTGACGGCGAAGCGCACCACGACCCATCCCGCGAGCCATCCGGCGAAAGTCGCGCGAAAGTCTTCGGTGCGCGGGAAGACCGTCTCGAGGCGCCAGGCTGCGCACCGCGGCGAAGCCCTTGCCAGGGCGCACCGGCCTGCGCACGTGCACCGGGCCGTGGCGCACGTCGACCCCGACGCGCCGCCGCGCATCACCGCCAACGTCGCCTACGTCGTCGACCAGCAGACCGGCGAAGTGCTCCTGGGCCGCAACGAAGAGGTGGTGCACCCGATCGCGTCGCTCACCAAGCTGATGACGGGCATGATCGTCGCGGAAGCGCAGTTGCCGATGGACGAGAAGATCGTCATCGACGACAGCGACGTCGACCGCCTGAAGTTCAGCAGCTCGCGCCTGCGGGTCGGCACCGAACTCACGCGCGGCGAGGCGCTGCACCTGGCGCTCATGTCCAGCGAGAACCGGGCGGCGCACGCCCTCGCACGCACCTATCCGGGCGGCGAGAGCGCCTTCGTGAGCGCGATGAACGTGAAGGCGCGGCAATTGGGCATGGAGCACACCACCTACGTGGAGCCGACCGGCCTCTCCAGCGAGAACCAGTCCAGCGCGCACGACCTGGCCCTGCTCACGGCCGCCGCCTACGAGCACCCGCTGCTGCGCCGCTACACGACCTCGCCCGGCTACCGCCTCGCGACCGACCACGGCACGACGCAGTACGTCAACACCAACCGGCTCGTGCGCGCCGGCACCTGGGACATCGGCCTGCAGAAGACCGGCTACATCCGCGAAGCCGGCGACTGCCTGATCCTGCAGGCGAAGCTGGCCGGCCGCAAGCTGATCATGGTGTTCCTCGACTCCGCGAGTGCGCTCGCGCGCTTCACCGATGCGGAGCACGTTCGCACGTGGCTGCGCGCGCACCCCGATCTCACCGCCGAGGACAAGGGCGCCGCCGCTCCGAGCTAGCAGCAGACTCCTACGACGAGGCGTCCGCCGTCTCGCGCGCCGCGCTGGTCGGCGTGCTGCCCGGCGCCGCTCCCACCACGGCCTGCAGCTGCGTGTCCCACTTCCAGGCGGCCGTCTCCGGGCTCGGCGTGCAGACGTAGATCTCGCCCGCCGGACGCCCGACCACCTGCAGGCCGCTGGAGCGCAGCATCGCTTCGATGCCGGCGTGGTTCGGCACCCACCAGTTGGTGCGGTCGCCGGAGAACTTGTGCTCGATGAAAGCCATCTTGGGCCAGCCCGCGTCCAGCAGCGGCTCGCGCTCGGTGATCGGGTGGTCCTGCGTGTCGGGATAGACCTCCTCGCCGGGCATGGCCAGCGTCTGGAACACCATCATCCGCTTCGTGCGCTGCGCCAGGATGTCCAGCGCCAGCAGCGGATAGCGCAGGTGGTAGAACACGCCCATGAACCACACCAGGTCGAACTGCTCGCCGGTGCGCGCGAACTCGTAGACCTGCATCTCGCGGAACTCGACGCGGTCCTGCAGCCCGAACTGCTTCGCCGCCCACCTCGCCTGCGTGAGATAGAGCGGCTCCATGTCGATGGCCAGCACGCTGGCGCCACGGCGGGCCAGCTCGAAGCTGTAGAAGCCCGCGTTGCAGCCGACGTCCAGCACGCGCCAGCCGGTCAGGTCCTGCGGGATGGAGCCGCGGATCTGCTCCCATTTGAAGCGCGGGAAGTCGCCGCCGATGAAGTGGTCTGGCGCGGTCTGCACGCCGCCGGGCAGGTGCAGGTTGTGGAACCAGGGTCCCAGCGCGTCGATCTCGCGCTGCAATTGCTCTTGCTCGCTTGCCATGCTGCCTTCCCCAACGATCAGGCGGCGACGCCGCTCAGAAGTTCGACTGCGTACTGCTCCACCTCGGCGGCGCGATGGGCGGCGGTGTGCTCCGCCAGGATCCGCTGGCGCGCCCGCTCGGCGATGCGCAGCCGCTCGTCCTCGCCGGTGCGGCGCAGGATCTCCAGCACGTCCTCGGTGCGGTCCACCAGCAGGATTTCCTGGTGCGGCACCAGCAGCGACTCCAGGCCGGGCCAGCGGTCGCTGATGATGGGCGTGCCGCAGGCCGCGGCCTCGAACAGCCGCACGCTGGGCGACCAGCCCGCGGCGATCATGTCCTTGCGCGTCACGTTCAGCGTGAAGCGCTGGCTGTTGTAGAAGGCGCGGTGCTGCGCCGGCGGCAGGTGCGGCTGGTGCGTGACATTCGCGGGCCAGCGCCCGGTGTCGGGGTACTGCGGACCAGCGACGATGAACTTGCGCCCGGGTTCGTGCCGCGCGGGCTCCAGCAGGAACGCATCCACGCTCGGCTGGCGGTCGTCGCTGTAGGTGCCCATGTAGCCCAGGTCCCATTGCAGCGGCGCGTGCTCGGGGAAATAGAGCTCCGGGTCCACCGAGCAGTACAGGGCGCGCGCGCGCGGCGAGCCGTACTCGCGCTGCAGCCGCTTGAGCGTCGGCCCGCCGGTGAAGGACAGGTACAGGTCGTAGCCGGGGATCTGCCGCGGGTGCAGGTACTCGAAGTCGCCGCGCGTCATCTTCGCCAGCGTGACCGGCGTGTCGATGTCGTAGAAGGCGGTCAGGCCCTCGGCTTCGTCCTGCACCCATTCGCCCACGCGCACGCCGTCCGGCACGTAGGAGCCGACGATCACCAGGTCGGCCTCGCGCACGGCGTGCACGTGCGTGTCGCGCAGTTCGTCGAAGCTGCCGTACAGCACCGTGGTGCCGTAGGGCGGATCGGGCAGGTCGCGGCTGCTCGCGTACCAGGGCTGGTCGCGCTCCAGGAAGGTCACCTCGTGTCCGCGCTTCTCCAGTTCGCGCACCAGGCCGCGGTAGGTGGTGGCGTGGCCATTGCCCCAGGACGAGGTGATGGACAGGCCCAGGATGACGATCTTCATGCGGCCTCCGCCAGGGGAGCCTGCGTGGCGCAGCCTTGCAGCACGGCGTCCACCTGGGCCGCGCGATGCGCATAAGTGTGTTCGGCCAGCACCCGCCGGTACGCGGCCTGGCCGATCTCGCGGGCGCGGCTGGCATCGAGCGTGCGCACGTGCCCGGCCACCTCGTCGCCGCTGTGCGCCACCAGCACTTCCTGTCCGGGCGCGAAGAAGGTCTCCAGGCCTTCCCAGGCATCGGTGATCAGGCAGGCAGCGGCGCCCGCCGCTTCGAACACGCGCGTGGCGGGCGAGAAGCCATAGCGCGCCATGCTCTCGCGGCTGACATTGAGCACCGCCCGCGGCGTGCAGTTGAAGGCGTTGTGGTCGGCGGTGTAGACGTGGCCCAGGTACTGCACGTTCGCCGGCAGCGGCTTGTCGCCCCAGCCGCTGCCACCGAGCAGCATGCGTTGCTGCGGCAACTGCGCCGCGGCGCGCAGGAAGAACTCCTCCACGCGGGCTTCGCGGTCCGGCAGGCGATTGCCCAGGAAGGCCAGGTCGCACTGGAAGCGGGGCTCCGGCGGCACGGGGTGGTGCGTGCTCGGGTCCAGCGCGTTGTAGATCGGCACGCAGTCGCGCGCGCCGAGCCCGAGGTAGGCCTGGCGCACGGGCTCGCCGCCGCCGTAGGTGAGCACGATGTCGTAGCGCGGCACCAGCGGCAGGAAGGGATCGGCCGCGTTGGCGTGCACGCGGTCGAGCGTCGCGGGCGCATCGACGTCCCAGAAGGCGACCAGCGTGCCGGGGGCCTGCAGGTCCAGCACCGCGCGTTCCAGCAGTTCGTCGTGCACCCCGACGCCGCTGGCCTTGACGACCAGGTCGGCGCCGCGCGCCTGTTCCACGGTCGCGAGCACGTCCGCTTCCGACGCCGCGGAATAGACGACCACCTTGGCCCAGGGCGGGTCGGCCATGTCCCGGTGCTTCTGCCGGTCGTAGGCGTCGGGTTCGTAGAAGGTGACCTGGTGCCCGCGCTCGTGCAGGGCCCGGACGATGCCGCGGTAATAGGTGGCGGCGCCGTTCCAGTACGCCGACACCAGGCTGGACGCGAAGAACGCGATCTTCATCTTGCTGTTCACTCCCTTGTCTTTGTTCCGCCTCGTCACGCCAGGCCGGAGAGCGCTGCCGAGTGCGCCCGCGGCGGCCCGAGCTCGGCATGGATGGCCAGCAGTTCGTCCACCCGGTGCGCGCACGTGTGGCGCGCGAGGATGGTGCGCAAGCCGTGCTCCGCGAGCGACCGGGCGAGCGCCGCGTCGTGCAGCACATCGCGCAGGTGCGCGCGCATCTGCTGGCCGTCGCGCGCCACCAGGAAATCGGCGCCCGGCTCGAACAGGCCTTCGCAGTCGTCCCAGGGCGCGGACACCAGCGGGATGCCGCAGGCCAGCGCCTCGAACACCCGGATGGTGGGGATGCCCGGCAGCGCCTGCACGTAGGGACGGCGCGGCACGTGCACGGTGACGCAGTAGCGCGCGAACACCTGGGGAGCCTCGTAGTTCGGCAGCCAGCCCGCGTAGGCGATGCCCGCGTCGCGCAAGGCATCCAGCGCGTGCTGCGGATAGCGCACGCCGTGGATGCGCGCCTGCAGGCCCAGGCTCTTCACGGGATCGAGCAGGAACTCGTGCAGTTCGGCCGTGCGTTCCTCGTCGCCCCAGTTGCCGATCCAGACCAGGTCGCCGGCCCGCTCGGCGCCCGCGATCGGATGGAACACGCGCGGGTCGGCGGCCTCGTGCCAGGTCCAGGCGCGCTCGCACCAGCCCTGGCGCTGGTAGAGGTCGCGGATCGCGCTGCCGAAGGCCAGCACGCCGTCGTAGTGGCGCAGGTCGTAGGCGGCCATGCTGTCCGGCTGGGTGACGGCGCGGTGGTGCGTGTCGTGGAACAGCAGGCGGTAGTGGCCGTTGGCGTGGCGGTGCTCGCCGATGCGCTTCACGAGCCCGTGGTCGCTCCATTCGTGCACCAGCACCAGGTCGGCGTCGGCCAGGGCGGCGTCGAGGTCCAGCGTGTCGGGCTGGTAGCGCGTGCTGTGCAGCAGCGGGTAGGCGCGCGCGAAACCGTCCAGCGGCGCCGTGCCGTGTTCAGCGACCAGGTTGCTCACGCTCCAGGCATCGGCAGGTTCGTACACGCGCACCTCGTGGCCGCGCGCGATCAGGTCGGTGCAGACGCCGCGCAGGAAGTGTGCGTTGCCGTGGTTCCAGTCCGAGACCAGCGAATGGCAGAACACCGTCACGCGCATGCCGGTTCCTCCGTCGTGGCGAATTGCGGCGCCACTTCCGCATAGCAGGCGAGGTAGGCGTCGCACATGGCACGGGCCGTGTAGCGCTGCGCGCGTGCCTGGGCTGCCGCGGCGAGGCGCGCGCGTTCGGCCGGGTCGGCGATCAGGTCGCGCAGCGCCGCGTGCAAGGCGCAGGGATCGTCCGGCGACACGTAGCGCGCCGCGGCGCCCCAAACTTCTCGCAGGCTGGCGATGTCGCCCAGCACCAGGGCGCAGCCGCTCAGCGCTGCCTCGAGCACCGAGAGCCCGAAGGGTTCGTAGCGCGCGGGCAGGGCGTAGATCGCGGCTTCGGCGAGCTCGCGTGCCAACGCCATGCGCGGCAACTCGCCGAGGAAGCGCACTGCCTGCGGCTGCACGACGCCGCCGTCGGGATGCGCAGCCGAGCCCGCCACGCAGACGGGCCAGGGCAGGCCCGGCGCGGCCTGCTCCAGCGCCTGCAGGTTCTTGGCCGCGTCCCAGAAGCGGCCCGCGGCGAGGATGCGCTCCTGCTTGGGCGCGGGTGCGAACTGGCCGGGCACGCAACCGTTGGCCAGCACGCGGTCCGGGCCCTGCCAGCTGTATTCCAGGCGCAGCGCGTCGAGCATTGCGCGCGTCGGCGCGGCGACGGCGGCCGCGCCGGCCAGGCCCTGGCGCACGCGCTCGCGATAGACGTTCCAGCTCGCGGGCGCCGGCTCGCCATGCACCGCGCGCCACCACGAGGCGACGCACGAGTGCGCCACGACCAGCTTGGGTGCGCGCAAGGGCAGGGCGCCGAAGGCGTACTGGTTCAGGTGCACGAGGTCGGGGCGCAGGTCGCGCTCCAGCGCCAGCAGCCATTCGCCGGCGGCGGCTACGTCGTCCCAGGGCTCCTGCATCCACTCCAGCCGGAAGCTGCTTTCGAAGACCGTCACCGCGCGGCAGTCCGCGAGTGCGGCGCGCTGGTGCGGCGCCAGTGGCGCGCCCATCGTGGCGATCGCCACGCGCACGCCGCGCGCGGCTAGCGCGCGTGCCAGTTCGACCGCATAGGTCCAGACGCCGCCCACGGTGTCCGCCGTCAGCAGGACGCGCGGCGCTCGCTTAGCGGCCATACACGCGGTCCAGCACGGTGGCGACCTGCACCAGCGTCTCGATGGACTTGTCGTAGCGCGCGCCGCCGGCGAGGCGTCGCGCCCAATCGACCGCGGCGCGGCCGCCCCAGGCATCCGGCGGGTCCGCGAGCGGAATGTGCTGCGTGCCCTGGAAGCGTGCGGCGGCGAAGTCGTAGAAGGAGCCGTTGACGTTGGTCATCGCAGCGCCGCCGCGCGTGCCGTGGAAGTGCGCCTCGATCGCCGCGTCGCGGCCGAAGGGCAGGTTCCACGAGCAGGCCATGCGCACCACGCAGCCGTTGGCGAGGTCGAACTGCGCCACTGCATAGTCCTCGACCTGCGCGCTGCCCGCGGGCAGCTGCTGGCCTTGCGCGTACAGCCGGCTGCTGACGTTCGTGACCTCGGGGAAGCCCAGCGTCCACAGCGCCAGGTCCACGAGGTGGATGCCCAGGTCGATGGCGCAGCCGCCGCCGGCCAGCGCCGGGTCGCGCGCCCACGACTTGTCGGGCCCGTAGGCGTTGTGGAACAGGAGATCCACCGCATAGACGGAGCCGAGTTCGCCTTCGACCACCGCATTGCGGATGCGCCGCATCGCCTCGGTATGGCGATAGGAGAGGTCGCAACCGAGCAGGCGATCGGCCTGGCGCGCCGCATCGATGATCGCCTGGTTCTCGCCGGCCGTGCGCGCGAGCGGCTTCTGGCAGAACACCGCCAGCCCGCGCCACAGCGCCGCGAGCGACTGCTGCGCGTGCAGCGCGCTGGGCGTCGCGATCACGACCCCGTCCAGGTCCTGCAGCAGCAGCTCGTCGAGGCTGGAGAGCGCCACCGCGCCCGGTGCAGCCTGCGCTGCGCGCTCCCGCATCTCCGCCGAAGGATCGGCGATGGCCGCCACCTGGCAGGCGTTTTCGGCGAGCATCGCCTGCATGCGGTTCAGGCCGATCCAGCCAAGGCCCAGGAAGCCGAGGCGGGGGAGTTCGTTCTTGTTGTTGTTGTTGCTTGGGCTCATGCGGTCGTGACCAGGGCTTTCATGAATCCGTCGGGACGGGTGCGCGTGAGTTCGAGCGCCTCGCCGAGGCGGTCCAGCGGCAGCTTGTGCGTGTAGAGCGGCGTGGGGTCCATGCGGCCTTCGCCTATCCACTGCACGGCGCGCTTCATGCCATCGACGTAGGCCTGCGGGTCGCGTTCGTGCGCATTGATGACGTCGATGCCGCGCCAGTTCCACAACTGCAGGTTCACCTGCCGCAGCCCGTCCTGGTGGTAGCCGGCGATGACCAGGCGGCCGCGTTCGGCCGTCAGTTCGCCCGCGAGGTCCAGCGGCCATTGCAGGCCGGTGCACTCGATCACGCGCTGGCACCACTTGCCGTCGGTGAGCGCCTTCACCTTCTCCAGGATCTTCCAGTGGTCGTCCATCAGGATCGTGTGGTCGGCGCCGGCCTGCTTCGCGAATTCCAGCGAGAACGGCCGGCGCGACAGCGCGATCACGCGTGCGCCGGCATGCTTCGCCAGTTGCGTGAGCAGGGCACCGAGGAAACCGATGCCGACGATCGCCACGGTCTGGCCCGCGCGGATCTCGCTGCGCTGGAAGATGTTGGTGGCGCAGCCCAGCGGCTCGCCCAGCACCGCCGTGTCGGCGAGCGCATCGGGCAGCTTCACGACCGAGCCCGCATCGGCGACGTCGTACTCCGCGTGCGCGCGGTAGCTGAGGGCGGCGATGCGGTCGCCGACCTCCAGGCCCTGCACGCCTTCCCCGAGTGCGGCGACCCGGCCCCAGCCTTCATGCCCGGGCGCACCGGGCGGCTGCGGGTACGTGAACCATTCGCGGCCTTCCCACAGCGGCAGGCTGGACGCGCACACGCCCGAGCCCTCCATGCGCACGAGGACCTGGCCGGGTCCGGGTTCCGGCGGCGCGATGCTCTGCACCGCCGCCTGGCCCGGTCCGCCCAGCACGGCGGCCTGCATCTGCGACCCCGCCATCAGTGCGCTCCCGCGGCGACCGCCGCCGTCGCGTTGGCCGCAGCCACCGCACCGCGCTGGGCGTGGCGGGCCGCCAGCCAGTCGAACAGCAGGCCGATGCCCTCGGTCGCGCCCACCTTCGGCTGCCAGCCGGTCTCGCGCTGGAAGCTGGAGGTGTCGGACACGTAGTAGCGCTGGTCGCCGGTTCGCCACGCGTCATGGGCGATCGCAGGACGCTGGCCATGCAGCTGCTCGATGCGGTCCAGCAAGTCCTGCAGGCTGATCGCGTTGCGCGGCCCGCCGCCCATGTTGAACGCGCGGCCCTTGAGGCGCTGCGCGTTCTGTTCGGCCAGCAGGAACGCGTCCACCAGGTCGTCGACATAGAGCACGTCGCGCACCTGCATGCCGTCGCCGTAGAGCGTGATGCGCTCGCCGCGCAAGGCGCGCAGGATGAAGTGCGCGACCCAGCCCTGGTCCTCGGTGCCGAACTGGCGCGGCCCGTAGATGCAACTCATGCGGAACACGAGCGTGGTCATGCCGTAGCTGCGCGCGTAGTCGACGACGTACTGGTCGGCCGTGCCCTTGGAGCAGCCGTAGGGGCTGTGGAAGTCCAGCGGACGCTGCTCGCCGATGCCGCTGGCTGCGACGCCCGCATCCACCGGAAGGTAGCGCTGGCCCTGCACCGACAGTTCCAGGTCCTCCAGGCCGCCGTAGACCTTGTTGGTGGAAGTGAGGAAGACGGCCGGGGCCACCGGGCGTGCGCGCGCCGCCTCGAGCACGTTGAAGGTGCCCAGGGCGTTGACCTCGAAGTCCTCGCGCGGGTTCTCCAGGCTGGTGGTCACCGCGACCTGCGCCGCGAAGTGGAACACCTGCTGCGCCCCGTTGACGGCCTGGTTCACAGCTGCGGCGTCGCGCACGTCGGCAAGGACGAATTCGAGCAGCTTGCCGTGCTGCTGTCGCAGCCACTGCAGGTTCTGCTCGACGCCCGGACGCGAGAGGTTGTCCAGCACGCGCACCCGGCGGCCTTGCGCGAGCAGCCGGTGCGCGAGGTTGCAGCCGACGAAGCCGGCGCCGCCCGTGATCAGGGTCGTCGGCTCCGTCACCGCAGGTCCTCCCCGAGGCTGGTCCGCTGCGCGGCCAGCTCCGTCTCTGCGGGCGCGCCGCCGGCGGGGGGCGCTTCAGGTGCGCGGTCGGCGCTCACCGTCAGTCCGCGTGCGTTGAGCTCCGCGCTCGCCTGCGCCACGCGATCGACCGCGGGCTGGCTGGCGAGCCAGGAGGCCAGTTCGACCAGTCCGTCCTCCAGCTGCACCTGGGGCGCGTAGCCGAGGATGCGCTGGGCCTTTCCGATGTCGGCGTAGCAATGGCGGATGTCGCCGACCCGGTACTTGCCCAGGATTTCCGGCTGCACGTTCTCCTTGCCGACGACCTTCGCCAGCTTGGCCGCGATCTCGCGCACCGTGCGCGGCTGGCCGCTGCCGATGTTGAAGGTTTCGCCGGCCGCGTCCGGCGTTTCCAGCGCAAGGCGGCACGCGCGGGCGATGTCGTACACGCTCACGAAGTCGCGCTGCTGCAGGCCGTCTTCGAAGATGGCCGGCGGGTTGTCGTTCATCAGGCGCGAGGCGAAGATGGCCAGCACGCCCGTGTACGGGTTCGACAGCGCCTGCCGCGGGCCGTACGCGTTGAAGAAGCGCAGGGCTACGGTCGGGATGTTGTACGCACGGCCGATCATCAGGCACAAGCGCTCCTGGTCGTACTTCGACAAGGCGTACACGGAAGCCAGCGCCGGCTGCTTGGTCTCCGGCGTGGGCATCGGTTGCAACACGCTGCCGTCTTCGGCAAGGAACTCCCATTGCCCGGACTTGAGCTGCTCCAGCGTGCGCTCGCCGACCATACGCGGTCCGCCCGAGTGGCCGCGGTAGAGACCTTCGCCATAGAGGCTCATGCTCGATGCGACGATCAGCCGCTCGACCGGATTCTTGGTCAGCGCCTCCAGCACGACCGCGGTGCCGAGGTTGTTGACGCGCGT
The DNA here is from genome assembly GCF_016654015.1 of Ramlibacter ginsenosidimutans. Lineage (GTDB taxonomy): Bacteria > Pseudomonadota > Gammaproteobacteria > Burkholderiales > Burkholderiaceae_C > Ramlibacter > Ramlibacter ginsenosidimutans. The sequence continues at coordinate 38,880 of NZ_JAEPWM010000013.1, forward strand.
GTAATGCGCGACCTCGTACATGCTCTGGCCGACGCCGACCGCGGCAGCAAAGTGGTAGACCGCGTCGACGCCCTTCAATGCTTCATCGACCTTCTCGCGATCGTTCACGTCACCGACGACCAGCTCCACGTCCTTGGCCAGGTAGTCGGGCCGTCGTCGGCCCTCGCCGTGGACCTGCGGGTCCAACGAATCCAGCACGCGAACGCGATAGCCATGCGCCAGCAACTCGTCGGCCAGGTGCGAGCCGATGAAACCAGCGCCTCCCGTGATCAACACCTTTTGCATCGAAGGCATCCCTGTCTTGTTGTCGATGCTTCATGTTAGGTGCATGGCTCAACCGACGGGGCCGTTTTGAACAAAATGTTGGAAATCGCGCATGGCAGAGCAGCTTGTATGTACGATGCCCATGCTCGTTGTCGCTGAGCCGGGCCCAGCGCAGCGCTCGATAAGGCAGCAGACAAAAAGGGAGAACAACATGAGCAAGATCCGCGTCGCCATCATCGGCGTCGGCAATTGCGCTTCGTCGTTGGTGCAGGGCGTGCAGTTCTACGCCGACGCGGCCCCCGACGATTTCGTCCCCGGCCTCATGCATGTGGAGCTCGGCGGCTACCATCCGCGCGACATCGAGTTCACGGCCGCGTTCGACGTCAGTGCCCACAAGGTGGGGCTCGACCTGAGCGAGGCCATCCTTGCCGAGCCGAACAACACGATCCGCTTCGCCGAAGTGCCGCACCTGAATGCGCCGGTCTACCGCGGCATGACCCACGACGGGCTGGGTACTTATCTCAAGGATGTGGTGCCCAAGTCCGATCGCAGCACGGATGACATCGTCGGTATCTTGAAGTCGACGAAAACGGATGTAGTCGTTTCGTATCTGCCGGTCGGCTCGGAAATGGCGACCAAGTGGTATGTCGAGCAGGTGCTGGAAGCAGGCTGCGGCTTCGTCAACTGCATTCCGGTCTTCATCGCATCGCAGCCGTACTGGAACAAGCGCTTCGCGCAGCGGCGGCTGCCCATCATCGGCGACGACATCAAGTCGCAGGTGGGCGCGACCATCGTGCACCGCATGCTCACCGACCTGTTCCGCAAACGCGGCGTGAAGGTCGAGCGCACCTACCAGCTCAACGTCGGCGGCAACACCGATTTCCTGAACATGCTGGAGCGCGAGCGACTCGCGTCCAAGAAGATCTCCAAGACGCAGGCTGTCACCAGCCAGCTCGGGCATCCGATGAAGGAGCGCGACGTGCACGTCGGGCCCAGCGACTACGTGCCCTGGCTCACCGACCGCAAGTTCGCGTTCATCCGCATGGAAGGCACCTCCTTCGGCAACGTGCCCCTCAGCTGCGAGCTGAAGCTGGAGGTATGGGACTCGCCCAACTCCGCCGGCGTGGTGATCGACGCGATCCGCTGCGCCAAGATCGCGCTCGACCGCGGCATCGGTGGCGCGCTCAACGGGCCGTCGAGCTACTACATGAAGTCGCCGCCGCTGCAGTTCACCGACGACGAGGCTCGCGAGCTCGTGGAAGCTTTCATCCGCGGCGACGAAACGGTCGTGCCCGAGCCGAAGAAGCGCGCTACCGGCGAAGGCGAGGCCGAGACGCTCACCGTGCAGCAGAAGAACGATTAAGGACCCCACCGCCACCATGATCGAAGCCGTCAAGTTCTGGAACGAACCGAACAACAAGTCGCACTGGGACCCTGAAGTCGATCCGGGCTGGATCCGGTTCGCGGAGATGGTGAAGCTCGCCTCTTCCGCGGTGAGCGCCGAAGCGCCCGGACTCACCAGGGTGCTGGGCGGCATCTCGCCGATCGACGCCGGCTTCATCCAGAACCTCGCCGGCCAAGGCGTGCTGGATCAGGTCGACGCCGTCGCGGTGCATGGCTTTCCGCTGGACTGGAACAACTGGCAGATCGACGCCTGGCCCGAACGCATCGCGGAGATCGAAGCCGTGACGAAGCTGCCGGTGTGGGTGACCGAAGTCGGTGTCTCCACCTTTGGCGCCGAGGAAGTGCAGGAGTGGGGCCTGAAGCGGACCGCGGAACTACTGTCCGGCCGCGTGCCGCGTGTCCACTGGTATTCGCTCTACGACCTGCCTAAAGCCTGGCCTGCCACGACGCGGCATCGCGAGGCAGAAGGCTCGAGCTACTACCGCCACTTCTACATGGGCCTGCTGCGCGAGGACGGCACGCCCAAGCTCGCTGCGCGCCACTTCGCCGAGTACACGCCCGAGTTCGGCATCTGCCAGTGGTTCCACTACGAGGACCATCGGCTCGAGGACGCGGTGCGCTGGCTGAAGAAGCTGGGCGTGAGGAAGCTGCGCACCGGACTGAGCTGGGCCGACAGCTTCCGTCCCGACGCCGATGCGTGGTTCGACCGGCAGATGGCGGCGCTGGACGACTTCGACGTGACCGTCACCTTCTGCTTCACGCCCGAGCACCGCGGGATCCAGCCGCACCACACCAGCGCGCCCCTGGTGCCCGGCGAGTTTGCGGAATTCTGCGCCCGCATGGTGCGGCGTTATGTCGGCAGCACGGCCACGCCGGTCGAGGCGGTGCGGCCTCTCGCTGCGCTCGCGTGACCACCTTCCTGGTCGCCCGCCATGCGATGCACGACTGGGTCGGGCGCGGCATCGCCGGGCGGCAGCCCGACGTCTCGCTGAACGAGCTGGGCCGGCAGCAGGCGCGCGAGTTGCCCGAGCGACTCCAAGGCGTGCACCTCGACGCGCTCTGGTGCAGTCCGCAGCCGCGCACCCGGCAGACGCTGGAGCCGCTGGCCGCGGCGCGCGGGATGACCATTCACGAGCATCCGGGCATCGACGAGGTCGACATGGGCGACTGGGTCGGCATGATGTTCGACGAGCTGGAGGCGCTTGGCGCACCGTGGCGGCACTGGTGCGAGCGCCGGGGCAGCGCCCACCCGCCGGGAGGCGAGCCCTTTGCCGATGTGCCGCGCCGTGCGATGGCGGCACTGCACGACATCCGGGAGCGCTTCCCGCAGGGCACGGTGCTGGTCGTCTCGCATGGCGACGTCATCAAGTCGGTGGTCGCCACCTGCCTGGGCATGTCGCTCGACGACCTGGAGCGCTTCGACATTGCGCCGGCTTCCCTTACGCAGCTGGACCTGGCCGAGGACTGGCGCAAGCTGAAGCAGCTCAACGTGCTGGGACCGCTTCGCTGAGGCGGGCGCGCCCGGCGTGCGCCAGTGCGCGCTCGTGCAAGGCAGCGGCAACGCGCTGCGCGACCGCATCCCAGTCCCCCGGCTGCGGCTGGCGAAACAGGCGCAGCGCCGGATACCACGGTGTGTCGTCGCGACCCTGCATCCAGCGCCAGTCCGCCTGGTGCTTCAGCAGCACCCACGTGGGCACGCCCAGCGTGCCGGCCAGGTGCACGGGCATCGCGTCGACGGCGATCACCAGGTCCAGCGCGCACATCGCCGCGGCGGCCGCGCGCACATCGGTCGTGTGCGGCGAGAGGATCTCGATGTCCAGGCCCTGCAGCAGCGGATCGTGCGCGGGCTCGCCTTGTTGCAGCGAGAAGAAACGGATCTCCGGCAGCGCGAACAGCGGTGCCAGGGCCTGCAGGCCGATGGAGCGCGTCGTGTCCCACGGACTCGACGCCCACACCAGGCCCACGCGCAAGCGGTCGTCGTCGGGCACGGTCTTGTCGCGCGGCTGGGGCAGCCGGCTGCGCAACTGCGCGGAGGGCGGCGGCGGCAAGCGCTCGAGCGTCATGCGCAAGGCATAGGCGAGCTCCATCACCTCCAGGTCGACCTCGTGCGGCGGCAGCGGGTCGTCGGTCCAGTAGTTGCGGACCTCGCCCAGGCCCGGAACGCCGCGCAGCAGGTCCACCAGCGGCGGCTGCACCAGGAAGTGCAGGCGTGCCGCCCCCAGCTCGGGCAGGAAGCGCATGAACTGCAGAGTGTCGCCCAGCCCGTGCTCGCAGCGCACGATCACGCTGCGCCCCTGGGTCGGCGTGCCGTCCCAGCGCAGCTGTTCGGGACGGCGGCAAAAGCCGGGCGTGCCCTGCCGCGCGCGCCGCGGCAGTTCGATGCGGTCGGTGGCACGCCACGCGGCTTCCCAGTCGCCGCGCCGCATGGCGGCGAACCAGTCGCCGGAGACGTCGGGCAGGCTGTCGTCGCTCAAGCGGCCAGCACGGCGCGACGGCCGTTGCCGTTGCGCGAATTGACGCGCCGGCTGGAGGGTTTCACGTTGGCGGCGACATGCGTGGCGGCGGCCCGCGTGAGCAGCTTGTCGAAATAGGTGATGGTCTTCTTCAGGCCCTCGGTGAGCTGCACGGTCGGCTCCCAGTTCAGCTTCTCCTGCGCCAGCGTGATGTCCGGGCGCCGCCGCACCGGGTCGTCCACCGGCAGTTCCGCGAACACGATCTTCGACTTCGATCCGGTCAGCTCGATCACCTGCTTCGCCAGCGCGAGGATGGTGAACTCGCCGGGATTCCCGAGATTGATGGGGCCGGGGCAGTCGCTGTCCAGCGCCATGAAGCGCAGGAAGCCCTCCACCAGGTCGTCCACGTAGCAGAAGCTGCGCGTCTGCTGGCCCTTGCCGTAGACAGTGATCGGCTGCCCCTTCAAGGCCTGCACGATGAAGTTCGATACGACGCGCCCATCGTTGGGATGCATGCGCGGACCGTAGGTATTGAAGATGCGGCCGATGCGGATGTCCACACCGAACTGGCGGTGGTAATCGAAGAACAGCGTTTCCGCACAACGCTTGCCTTCGTCGTAACAGCTGCGCGGACCGATCGGATTGACGTTGCCCCAGTAGCCTTCCGGTTGCGGGTGATAGCTGGGGTCGCCGTACACCTCGCTGGTGGAAGCCTGGAAGATGCGGGCGCGCGTGCGCTTCGCGAGGCCCAGCATGTTCATCGCGCCGATGACGCTGGTCTTGGTGGTCTGGATGGGGTCGTGCTGGTAGTGCACCGGGGAAGCGGGGCACGCGAGGTTGTAGATCTCGTCCACCTCGACATGCAGGGGAACCGTGACGTCGTGGCGCAGCAGTTCGAAGCGGGGATGGCTCAGCAGGTGCTCGATGTTGTCCTTGGTTCCGGTGAAGAAGTTGTCGGCACAGATGACGTGGTGCCCTTGGGCTACGAGGCGGTCACAGAGGTGGCTCCCAAGGAATCCAGCACCGCCCGTGACCAGGACGGTGCTGCTGCCGTTGTACTTGCGCATGCTCGTTGTTCCCTGTTCGATGAATTTTGTCGAAGCACTCCTTGCGGTGCTTCGGGTTTCTTTATACGCAAACTCCATGTTTCCGTGGGGTGATGAAACTCATCGCTTGGGAGAAAAAGAATGCATTGATGCAAACGCAGCTGAGCGGGATGCGCTCGGCCGTCGGTGACGCGGCTCGTCCGCACGAATACAATCACGCATGAGGTCGCGCCCCGGCGGCCTTTTTCTTTTCACCATCCCGGGGCCATGTCGAGGAACACCATGTACAAAAACCTCGCCGCCTTGTTCATGGCGGCTTGTTGCATCAGCTCTCCCACGCACGCGCAGAAGCCCGCGCCCCTCAAGGTCGGCTTCGTCTACGTCGCGCCTCTCACCGATGCCGGCTGGGTGCACCAGCACGAGCTGGGCCGGCTGGCGGTCCAGTCCGCGTTCGGCGATCGCGTGCAGACTTCGTATGTCGAGAACGTGCCCGAAGGTCCCGATTCCGAGCGCGTGATACGCGACCTGGCGGCGTCCGGGCACAAGCTGATCTTCACGCCCAGCTTCGGCTACATGGAGCCCACCTTGAAGGTGGCGAAGGACTTCCCGGACGTGAAGTTCGAATCCATCACCGGCTACAAGAACGCGCCCAATGTCGCGGCCGCCAACGCGCGTTACTACGAGGGACGTTATCTCGCGGGCATTGCCGCCGGGCGCATGACGAAGACGCACCTCGCGGGCTACGTGGCGGGCATGCCCATCCCCGAGGTCCTGCAGGGCATCAACGCGTTCACGCTGGGCATGCGGTCGGTCGATCCGAAGGCGCAGGTGAAGGTGCTCTGGCTGAACACGTGGTTCGATCCGGGCAAGGAGCGCGATGCCGCCATGGCGCTGATGGACGAGGGCGCGGACGTGCTGGCGTTCCACACGGCCTCCACCGCGGTGATGGCGGCCGCGCAGGAGCGCGGCAAGCTCGCGATCGCCTATCACTCCGACATGCGCAAGGTGGCGCCCGACGCGCAGCTGCTCGCGGTCACGCACCAGTGGGGCGACTACTACAAGCGCCGCACGCAGGCCGTCCTCGATGGCACGTGGAAGCCCACGAACACCTGGGGCGGCGTCAGGGAAGGGATGATCCGCGTCGGCTGGTTCGGTCCCAGGGTGCCCAAGGCGGTGCAGGACGAGGTGCTGGCGCGCCAGCAGGACATCGCCGCCGGCCGGCTGCGCCCCTTCGCCGGGCCGATCGTGGACAACGAGGGCCATGCCGTCATTGCGCGGGGGCAGGTCCTGACGGATCCCCAGATACTGGCTATGAACTATCTCGTATCGGGCGTGCAGGGCAAGGTCGCAAAATAGCGGCCATGTACGCCTTCCGCGCCGCCCTGCTTTCCTTCGCCGACGACGGGACCGCCCGCTACGAGGAGGACGGCCTGCTGGTGGTCGGCCCCGACGCCTCGGGCGCGCAGGTGATCCGGGCGGCGGGTGCCCATGCGGCGCTGGCGGCCAACTATCCCGGCGTGCACACCACCGAGCTGCCCGGACGCATCCTGGCGCCCGGCTTCATCGACCTGCACGTGCACTTCCCGCAGACCGACGTGATCGGCTCGCCCGCCGACGGGCTGCTGCCCTGGCTGGAGAACTACACCTTCCCGCACGAATCGCGCTTTGCAGACCGCGACCACGCGGACGGCATGGCGCAGGTCTTCCTCGACGAACTGCTGCGCAACGGGGTGACGACGGCGCTGACCTTCTGCACCTCGCACCTGCATTCGGTCGACGCGCTGATGGAGGCGAGCGAGGCGCGCGGCCTGCGCATGATCGCGGGCAAGGTGCTGCAGGACCGGCACTCGCCGGACGGCGTGCGCGATGAGACCGAGCAGTCGCTGCGCGACACCGAGGAGCTGATCCGCCGCTGGCACGGGCGCGGCCGGCTCGGCTACGCCATCACGCCGCGCTTCGCGCCCAGTTGCAGCGAGGCGCAGCTGCGCGGCGCCGGCGAGCTGGCGGCGCGCCATCGCGACGTGTGGATCCAGTCGCACGTGGCCGAGAACAAGGACGAAGTGCGCTGGGCGCGCGAGCTGTTCCCGGCATCGCGCAGCTACCTGTCGATCTACCAGGACTTCGGGCTGATGCGCGATCGCGCCATCTACGCGCACTGCATCCACTTCGACGACGAGGACCGCGCCTTGATGCGCGACACGGGCGCGGCCGCCGCGGTGAGCCCGACCAGCAACCTGTTCCTGGGCAGCGGCTTCTTCGACTACGAGGGTGCGATGCGCGTGGGCTTCCGCCACGGCCTGGCGAGCGACGTCGGCGGCGGCACGAGCTTCTGCCCGTTCCACACGATGCTCGCCGCTTATTTCGTGGCGCGCGAAGGCCAGACCAAGCCCGGACTGAGCCTGAGCCCGCAGAACCTGTGGTGGCAGCACACCGCGGGCGCTGCCGAAGCGCTGGGCCTCGACGGCGTCGTGGGCAACCTGCGCCCGGGTTGCGAAGCGGACTTCGTGGTGCTGGACCCGCGGGCGACGCCGCTGCTCGCGCGCAAGACGCAGCACGCGCGCAACCTCGACGAACTGCTGTTCTCGCTGATCGTGCTCGGGGACGACCGCGTCGTGCAGCGCGTCTACGTGGACGGGGTCGCGGTCTAGGCCGCTGCGCGGCGCAGGCTCCTAGCGCACCAGGGACTCCAGGAACTCGTCGATCGCGGCGTTCACCGGCTCCGGGTGCGTCACCGGCGCCATGTGGCTGAGCTTGGCGAAGCGCAGCTCGCGCGGCTGCGGCAAGGCCGTGAGCAGCACTTCCATCACGCCCAGGGAGGACCGGGGCGAACGCTCGCCGGCCATGCACAGCACCGGCATGGTCAAGGCGCGCAGGTCGGCCTGCGTGGCGGGCTCCGTCGTCAGCGCGCGGGCCCAGTGCTCGACGTGCCGCACCGAGTGCGCCATCGCGGGCTTGCGTTCCGCGGGCATGCGCTCCCAGGCGCCCGCACCCATCCAGAAATCGATGAAGCAGCGGGCCGCGCCGTCCTCGTCCTGCCGTGCGAGGCATGCCATCGCAGCGGCCACGGCGGCCCGGATGCCGTCGGCGTCGTTTGGCGGCGGCGAGCGTTGGTCCACCAGCTCGAACAGCGTCGGCTCGTACACCGCCACGCCCGCGAAGCGGCCGGGGTGCAGCAGCGCCGCCTTCAGGGCGACCGCCGCGCCGTAGGAATGGCCGACCAGGAACGCGGGCGTGCTGGCGCGCGCGAGCACGGGCGCGAGGAGGGAGACCTCGTCGGCGAGCGTCGGGCCGCCGGGGCCCGGCCATTCGGGGGACTTGCCCGCCCCGTAGCCGTCCACGGCGACGACGTGGAAGCGGTCGGCGAGCCGGTCCTGGAAGCCCCGCCACTGGCCGGAGTGGCTGGCGTTGGAATGCAGGCAGACGACGGTGGGACCTTCGCCCGCCTCGCGGCAGAAGGGGACGGCAGCGGCCATGCGCAGCTCCTGGAACCAGCGGACCTTGTACGCCCAGGCGCGCCGGGCCGCAAGCTCTGGCCACCTAGAATGAGGCCCGAGGAGCCTTCCCATGAGCATCAAGAGCGACAAGTGGATCCGCCGCATGGCGCAGCAGCATGGCCTGATCGAGCCGTTCGAGCCGAACCAGGTGCGCGAGGTGGAAGGGCGCCGCGTCATCAGCTACGGCACCTCCAGCTACGGCTACGACATCCGCTGCGCACCGGAATTCAAGGTCTTCACCAACATCCACAGCACGGTGGTGGACCCGAAGAACTTCGACGAGAAGAGCTTCGTCGACTTCCACGACGACGTGTGCATCATCCCGCCCAACAGCTTCGCGCTGGCGCGCACGCTGGAGTACTTCCGCATCCCGCGCAACGTGCTGACCATCTGCCTGGGCAAGAGCACCTATGCGCGCTGCGGGATCATCGTGAACGTGACGCCGTTCGAGCCGGAGTGGGAAGGCTACGTGACCCTGGAGTTCTCCAACACCACGCCGCTGCCCGCCAAGATCTACGCTGGCGAAGGTTGCGCGCAGGTTCTCTTCTTCGAGAGCGACGAGGAGTGCGACGTCAGCTACAAGGACCGCGGCGGCAAGTACCAGGGCCAGCACGGGGTCACGCTGCCCAAGGCCTGAGCGCCCACGGGCGCACGGCTGCGCGGGTGGAGCCCGCGGCGCGCGCGCCTGTCCGCCGCGCGCTGCTTTTGCGCTGCGGCGCGGCATCGCAACGCGCCATCCGTGACGGGTGCGCGCCTGCGCGCGAAGTGCCCGCTCGCATGCAAGCATCGCGACGTGCGCGCAGTCCGCGCGGACTTCGCCGAACCGCAGGGCGTTTCTGGATTTTGTCCTACAAAATGGCGCGGTTGGCACTCTGGCGCGGCGGCAGCGGGCGGCCTAGGATCAGCGCATCGCAAGGAAGTCCGCCATGTCGTACGTTGCCCACTTCAACGAAACGCGCACGCCGCCGCAGCAACGCAGCAGTCTCCTGTGGGTCGCGTTGGGCGCCCTGGCGGCGGGGCAGCTGTTCGCGTTCTGGCTGGTGTGCAGCCAGCAGGTGCGCAACGCCCAGGCCCGGCACGACGAAGCGGTCGTGCAGCAGATGGCGCTGTCCGACTGCCTCCAGTACATCCCGGCTTCCACGATCGCAAGCTGCTCGGCGCGCAACCGCCACGACGCGGGCGTGAGCCCCGACCAGGCGTCGACGGACACCGCCGCGCTGACCAGCGCCATGCCGGTCAACTTCAGCTTCCGCTAGGAGCCGCCATGAGCACCCCGCACGCGCACCACGCACCGATCGAGGGCGCGGCGGACCTTGCCGACTCCCTCGAGGCCAGTGACGACTTCCAGCCGGCCGAGAGCCCGCGGTACTGCCCCACCAGCCTCCTCGCCAGCTTCGCCCTGCTGATGGCAGGCCACGGCCGCTGCGTGAACACCGACATGATGCTCGGCGACCGCGAGTACGCGATGTGGCAGCTGGCCTGCGGCCGCGCGCTGGACGACGACGAGCTCCAGGCCATCGCCACGCGCCTGTTCGCCTACTTCGACGATCCGCAGCACACGGGGATGGCGGTCACGGGCACGGCTTGAGTCGCCTGTTGTCGCACGGATGAAAGCCCCGCGTGCCGGGGCTTTTTCATGGTTTTCTGGAATTCGGGGGCGAGGAGGTGCGCTCTTCGGAGGGCACCGCACGCCGCCCGCCGCGACGATGAACAGTGTGGCTCCTGCGGGCAATATTCCGGGCCCTCGTAGGCTGGCGGTGAGCACCGCGAACCCCAGCGATCCAGCGTAGCGCAGCAAGCTGGGGTTCGCCTGCGGCTCACCACCAGCCTACGGTTTCAGGGGCGGCATCGCCTGGATGAGGCTCTTCGCCGATCCGCGGCGACTGCCAACTCAGACCAGCCCGATCCCCGCAAAGGTGCTCATCGCCGCCGCGCGTTGCGGCGGCAGCGTGATGAACGCCTGGGTCACGGTGTCGTTCGCGCTCTCGGTCGCGATCATCGCTTCCGGCGCATGGTCGCCGATCCGGTCGCCCAGCAGCGCATAAGTGGCCGGACAGATCGCGATCGTTCCCGCTGCCACCTGGGCCAGCGCGGCTTCCGCCTGCTCGATCGCCGGGCCGAACAGCACTTCCTGCGTGCGGCCTGCGAGTTCGAAGCGTGCGAACTTGCACTGGAAGGTGCTGACGGCACTGCGCAGCCGGCGCTTGGGCGCGAGTCGCTGGATGACGATCGCGGAACGGACAGCCGACAGCGCTTCGCGAAACGCGAGCAGCTGGCCGGCAACGACCGAGGGCTGCGCAGTGGCGCGCAGGCGCTTCGCGAGCAAGCCGGGATCGACGTCCGCGTCGAGCGGGTCATCGCTCACGAGGAGGCTGCAGGTCGTGGACCCGAAGCGGATCGTGTCGAACGCACCACTCAGGAACAGGTCGCTCCAGGTTTCGAGGGCGCCGCTGCGGATCAGGCGCTCGGACAAGGCCTCTCGCAAGGCGTCTGCTGGCTGGTCCAATCCCGTGGCCATGGAACCCGGCTCTCCGTGCATGTCCTTCTCCTCTGTAATGCGCTCGTCTTGCTCTGGCATCGGGCCCCTCTCCGACCCGATGTGTCAAATTGTTGCGCGACTGCGCATGAGCAGGAAGATGGAGAACCGCCTAAGGCAGTGCGCGGATTTCTTAACCCAGGCTGGCGGCTAGAGCTCCGCGCCTTCGACCAGGAAGCGCACGCGGCGCGTGCCCTGCCACTCGTCCGCATCCAGCCGGAACGCGAGCTTCACCCGCGCCGGCAGCGGCTGCGTGTGGCCGAACCAGATGCCGTCCACGGCCTGGCCCTGGTGCCGCAGCTTGATCGCCAGGTGCTTTTCGCCGACCAGTTTCTGCGACACGATCTCCACCTCCTCGCTGAACACGGGCGGCGCGAAACCCTGGCCCCAGACTTCCTGGTGCAAGGTGTCGACCAGGTCGGCGCGCCGGTACTCGGGCGCGAGCGGGCCGTCGGTGTGCAGGCTGCGCAACAGCGTGGCCGCATCGAGCCACTCCTGGGCCACTTGCGCGAGCGCCTGTTCGAACACGTCCAGGTGTTCCTCGGCGATCGTGCAGCCGGCCGCCATCGCGTGCCCGCCGAAGCGCAGCAGCACGCCCGGATGGCGCTTGGCGACGAGGTCCAGCGCATCGCGCAGGTGGAAGCCGGGAATCGAGCGGCCCGAGCCCTTCAGCTCGTGCTCCTTGCCCGGCGCCTGGCTGGCCGCGAACACGAAGCTGGGGCGATGCAGCTTGTCCTTGATGCGCGAAGCCACGATGCCGACCACGCCCTCGTGGAAATCGGGATCGAACACGCAGATCGCCGGCGGCGGCTCCTCGCCCTCGTCGAACAGCGACTCCGCCATCGCGAGCGCCTGTTCGCGCATGTCGCCCTCGATCTCGCGCCGTTCGCGGTTGATGCCATCGAGCGTGCGTGCCAGCTCCGCGGCCCGCGCGGCGTCGTCGGTGAGCAGCAGCTCGATGCCCAGCGTCATGTCGGCGAGCCGGCCCGCCGCATTGATGCGCGGGCCCAGGGCGAAGCCGAAGTCGAAGGTGGTCGCCACCTGCGGCTGGCGTCCGGCGGCCTGGAACAGCGCGGCGATGCCGCAGGGAAGAGCGCCCGCGCGGATGCGCTTGAGCCCTTGCGCGACCAGGCGGCGATTGTTGGCGTCCAGCTTCACGACGTCGGCGACCGTGCCCAGCGCCACCAGTGGCAGCAGTGCGTCCAGCTTGGGCTGCGTGCGCTCGTCGAAGACGCCGCGCGCGCGCAACTCGGCGCGCAGCGCCAGCAGCACGTAGAACATGACGCCGACACCAGCGATGGACTTGCTCTCGAACGCGCAGCCCGGCTGGTTGGGATTCACGATCGTCGCGCCCTGCGGCAGCTCGGCGCCGGGCAGGTGGTGGTCGGTCACCAGCACCTGCAGGCCCAGCTCCAGGGCCGCTGCGACCCCGTCGATGCTGGCGATGCCGTTGTCGACGGTGACGAGGACGTCGGCGCCCTGCGCGTGCACGCGCTGCGCGATGGGCCGCGTGAGGCCGTAGCCGTCGACCACGCGATCCGGCACCAGGTAGCGCACGTTCTTCGCCCCGAGCAGGCGCAGGCCGCGCACGGCCACGGCGCAGGCGGTCGCGCCGTCGCAGTCGTAGTCGGCGACGATGCACAGGCGCCGGTCCGCGGCGATGGCATCGGCCAGCAGCACTGCAGCTTCGCTCACGCCGCGCAGCGTGCCGGGTGGCAGCAGGCGGCCCAGGCCGTTGTCCAGTTCTTCCTTGCCCAGCACGCCGCGCGCGGCATACAGGCGCGCAAGCAGCGGGTGGATGCCCGCCTGTTCGAGCGCCCAGGCGGCGCGCGGGGGGACGTCGCGGGTAACGATCTTCACAAGCCCTCCAGCAGGTCGGCCGCCGTCGGGGCGGAGAAAAGGTTGGCAAGGCGGCGCCAGCCGCCGGCCGCGGCGGCGGACGACCAGGTGCGCGCGCCGGCTTCGCCGCACAGCGTGAGGCGGATGCTGCGGCCGGCGTCGAGTTCGGTGAGCAGCCGCGCGCAGTCGCGCGCATCGAGCTCCTGCCACGCGGCCGCCCAGGCGCGCCAGTCGCCCACCAGGGCGGCGTCGCGCAGGTAGGGCGAGATCTGCAGTCCGGGAATGGGACCCCGGCGCGTGGCGGGAGGCAGCGCGCCCGTGCCGCTGGCCCAGAAGGAGTTCACGGGAAGCAGGCCGCCGCGCTGGCGTTCGTCGTTCAGCGGCAGCGTGTACAGCAGCATCTGCATCTCCTGCTGCAGCCGCCGCACCGGCGCGCCTTGCGCGCCCGCCGGCAGCCAGCGCTGGATGTTGCGGCCGACGACGCGATCCAGCGAAGCGGTGGGCAGGCTGCGAAAGAGTTCGCCCTGCGCCAGCCAGCGCAGCGGCGCGTCGTAGCTGAGCGCGATGCCGTCTTCGGCGAACCAGGGGCGCATCGCCTCCAGCAGCGCGTGCGAGTCCTCGGCATCGAGCTGCAGGTCCTGCGGATGCGCCATCGCGATGTGGTCGGAACCCACGCGCCAGTGAGCCGGGTGGATCCACGCCCAGGGCGCGGCGGCATCGCCGGCGCCGTCCTCGAGCACCTGCAGCGCCGCCAGCGGGATCAGCCCGTCGACCGGCTGCAGCCCGTACGCGCGCGCCAGTTCCCGCTCGTGCGGCGGCGACAGGCTGGCCGGCTCGCCCAGGTCCGTGCCCTCCACGCCGAGGCGGCGCACCAGGCGCAGCAGGTTGGGCAGGGCCAGCCCCTGCAGGGCCTGGCCGCACTCGGCGGCCGAGCAGGTGGCGAAGGGAACGAGCAAGTGGACTCCGTCTGACACATCCGTATTGTCGGTGATGCCACAATCGCGGCCGATGCACTCCTACCACTAGCCGGCGCGATGGCCCTTCCTTACGAGCTCGTGCTGGGCTGGCGCTACACCCGCGCCGGCCGGTCCACCCGGCGCAACGGCTTCATCTCCTTCATCTCCGGGGTGTCGATGCTGGGGATCGCCCTCGGCGTGGCGGCGCTGATCATCGTGCTGTCGGTCATGAACGGCTTCCAGAAGGAAGTCCGCGACCGCATGCTGGGCGTAGTGTCGCACGTGGAAGTCTACGGACCCGGCGGCGGCGCCTTGCCGGACGAACAGCGCACGCTGTCCGAGGTGCGGCGCAACCCGGAGGTGATCGGCGCGGCGCCGTTCGTGGCCGCGCAGTCGCTGCTCGCGCGCGGCGACGACATGCGCGGCTCCATCGTGCGTGGCATCGACCCGAAGCTCGAGTCGCAGGTCACCGACCTCGCGGCGGCTTCGCAGTCCACGCTGGACAAGCTCGTGCCCGGCCAGTTCAACATCGTGCTGGGCGTGGAACTCGCGCGCGCGATGGGCGTGCGCGCGGGCGATGCGGTGACGATGATCGCGCCGGGTGGCGAGGTCACGCCGGCCGGCGTCGTGCCGCGCCTGAAGCAGATGACGGTGGTCGGGACCTTCGACTCGGGCCACTTCGAATTCGACAGCGGCCTCGCACTGGTGAACATCGAGGACGCGCAGAAGCTGTTCCGGCTGGACGGGCCCACCGGCGTGCGGCTGAAACTGCGCGACCTCAATCGCGCGCCCGAGGTGGCGGCGCAGCTCACGCGCACGCTGTCGGGCGACTTCCTCGTACGCGACTGGACACAGCAGAACCGCAGCTGGTTCGCGGCCGTGCAGCTGGAAAAGCGCATGATGTTCATCATCCTCACGCTGATCGTCGCGGTCGCCGCGTTCAACCTGGTCAGCACGCTCGTGATGACGGTCACCGACAAGAAGGCGGACATCGCGATCCTGCGCACGCTGGGGGCGAGCCCGTCCAGCATCATGGGCATCTTCGTCGTTCAGGGCGCGGCGGTCGGTGTCATCGGCACGCTCGCGGGCCTGCTGCTCGGACTCGCGATCGCGTTCAACATCGACGTGATCGTGCCCGCGATGGAGCATGCGCTGCATGCGAGCTTCCTGCCCAAGGACATCTACCTGATCAACCGCATGCCCAGCGATCCGCAGTCGGGCGACATCGTGCCCATCGCGGTGATCTCGCTCGTGCTGGCCTTCGTCGCCACGCTGTATCCCAGCTGGCGCGCGAGCCGCGTCAACCCGGCGGAGGCGCTGCGCTATGAATGACACGCTCGCCCGCGCCGCCGGAGGCCTGTCGCCGGTGCAGCCGCATCGCGGCGTCGTGCTCGCCTGCCAGGGGCTGACCAAGCGCTTCAGCGAAGGCGGCCTGGACGTCGAGGTGCTGCGCGGGGTGGACCTCGAAGTGCATGCCGGCGAGACCCTCGCCATCGTCGGCGCCTCGGGTTCCGGCAAGAGCACGCTGCTGCATGTGCTGGGTGGCCTGGACGCGCCCACTTCGGGTGCCGTGCAGCTGATGGGACAGCCGCTCGCGCAGCTGACCCCCGCCGCGCAGGGCCGCCTGCGCAACCAGCACCTGGGCTTCGTGTACCAGTTCCATCACCTGCTGCCGGAGTTCAGTGCGCTGGACAACGTCGGCATGCCGCTGCGCATCCGCCGCGAACCGATTCCCGAGGTGAACCGCCAGGCCGAGGAGATGCTGGCGGCCGTGGGCTTGCGCCAGCGCATCCTGCATCGGCCCTCGGAGCTCTCGGGCGGCGAACGCCAGCGCGTCGCCATCGCGCGCGCGCTGGTCGCGCACCCGGCCTGCGTGCTCGCCGACGAACCCACCGGCAACCTGGACCGCGGCACGGCCGATGTGGTGTTCAGTCTGATGCTGCAGCTGGCCAGGGAGCGCGGCACGGCCTTCGTCATGGTGACGCACGACGAGCAACTGGCCGCGCGCTGCGGCCGCACCTTGCGCCTCACGGCTGGCCATCTCTCCGGCTAGTCGGAGTTCCGGCTGCGGGCCCGGCGCGGGCTCTACAGGATTCGATTGAACCAGAGCAGCGAGAGTCCGGCGGACAGCAGGGCGAGCGCCGCCGCGGCCATCGCGAACAGCGCCGAAATCTCGGTTTCCTTCTTCTCCACCGTGAGCTTCGAGCTGAGCGCCTGGTAGACCTTCTTCAGGTCCTGCGCGGTGCCGGCGTAGAAGTAATCGGCCGAGGTCTTCTGCGCGATCGCCTTGAGCGTCTCCTCGTCGAGGCGCACGCGCATGGACCAGCCTTCGAAGCCGATGGTTTCGCCGTCCACCGTGCCGATGCCCACCGTGTACACGCGCACGCCGCGGTCGGCCGCCAGCTTCGCGGCATCCATCGGGTCGACGCCGGTGGTGCGCTGGCCGTCGGTCAGCATGATGATCGCGGCGGAGGGATAGGAGCCCGGCGCGACCGGCGTGAATTCCTTCTTCGGCTTCTTCTCGGTGTCGAGCGAGAAGCCGCGCGTGCGTTCGCGGCCGGACTGCAGCGACTCGAGGTCGATGCCGTCATCGGGGAACAGCGTGGCCAGCGAGATCACGATCGCATTGCCGGTCGCAGTGGCCCGTTGCAGCTGGAAGCGGTCGATCGCGGTGACCAGGTCCTCGCGGTTGGTGGTGGGCAGTTGCGCGACCTGCGCCGAGCCGGCGAAGGCGACGATGCCCACCTTCACGTTGCGCGGCAGCTCGCCGATGAAGGCCTTGGCCGCGTTCTGCGCGGCGACCAGCCGGTTCGGCTGCACGTCGGTGGCCCGCATGCTGCCGGACACGTCCATCGCCAGGATGATCGTCTGCTGGTTCGAGGGCAGCGTCACGACCGCGACCGGTCGCGCGGCCGCGAGCAGCAGTGCCGTCATCGCCAGCAGGAACAGCGCGGGCGGAATGTGCCGGCGCAGCTGCGAGCCCGTGCCCATCGCTTCCTTCACGATGGACAGCGAGGCGTAGCGCACCGCCATCTTCTTCTTGCGGCGCAGCAGCCACAGGTACAGCGCCACCAGCACCGGCAAGGCCAGCAGCAGCCAGAGGAACTGGGGCCAGAGGAAGTCCATCGCTCGTCTCCGGGATCAGGCGGCGCGCCGCAGGTGCGCGGGCAGGCCGCCGGCAGTGAGTTGGCTGCGGCGCTTGCGCATGTCCACGAAACGCACGATGGCGTCGACGAGCTCGGCGTCCGTGGACAGCTCCAGCGCGTCCACCGCGCAGCGGGTGAGCGCCTGGCGCAGGTCGGCCTCGCGTTGCGCGGCGATCCGGGCGAAGCGCTTGCGGAAGCCCGCATCGTGCGTGTCGACCACCAGCTGCTCGCCGGTTTCGGCATCGCGCAGCGTCAGCAGGCCGAGGTCCGGCAGTTCCAGCTCCAGCGGATCCAGCACCCGCACGGCGACGACCTCGTGCCGTTGCGCGAGTTGCGCCAGCGCCTTTTCCCAACCGGGCTCGCTGATGAAATCCGACACGACGAACACCGTGGAGCGCCGCTGGATGTTGCCGGCCGCGGAAGACAGCAGCTCCTGCAGGCGCGTGGGCCCGGACTCCACCGCGACGCGGTCGAGCATGCTGTGCAGCAGGTGCAGCACGTGGCGGCGGCCCGTGCGCGGCGGGATGACCGTTTCGACGCCGGCGCCATAGAGCATCGCGCCCACGCGGTTGCCGTGGCGGGTCAGCAGGCGCGCGAGCACCGCGACGAACTCGGCCGAGACATTGCGCTTGCGCAGCACGCCGGAACCGAAGTCGACCGACGGGCTCAGGTCCAGCAGGAACCACGCGGACATCTCGCGGTCCTCGGTGAACACGCGTACGTGCGGCACCTGCATGCGCGCGGTGACGTTCCAGTCGATGTGGCGCACGTCGTCGTGCAACTGGTATTCGCGCAGGTCGGCGAGGTCGAGCCCGGCGCCGCGCAGCAGCGTGCGGTAGTCGCCCTGCAGCAGTCCGTCGAGGCGGCGAATCACCTTCCACTCGAGCCGGCGCAGTACCTGCTCGGCATGGTGCGCGGCCGGCGCGGGCGGCGTCGCCGCGGTGCGCTGCGCGGCAGCGGCGGATGCGCGCGAGCCGCGCTCAGGCCACCAGCTTTTCATGTTCCAGCGGCTTGGGGGGCGCCGGGATCTTGGCCATGATCTTCTGGATCACGGCGTCGGAGCCGAGCCCCTCCGAGAGCGCCTCGTAGGAGAGCACCACGCGGTGCCGCAGTACATCAGGCACGAGGTCCACCAGGTCCTCGGGCAGGGCGTAGCCGCGGCCGCGCAGCATGGCCACCGCGCGGCCCCCTTCAACCAGGCTGATGGTCGCGCGCGGGCTCGCGCCGTAGGTGATGAAGCGCGCGAGGTCCTTCAGGCCATGCCGCTCGGGCTGGCGCGTCGCCGACACGAGCTTGACGGCGTACTGCACGAGCGAGGGATCGACGTAGACCTCGCGGCATTCCCTCTGCAGGGCGGCCAGCTGCTCGGTGGTGGCGACCGGCGTCACGTCCACGGACGGCCCGGTCACTCGCTGCACGATGACGAACTCTTCCTCGTCCGAGGGATAGTCCACCAGCACCTTCATCATGAAGCGGTCCACCTGCGCCTCCGGCAGCGGGTAGGTGCCTTCGGTCTCGATCGGGTTCTGCGTCGCCATCACCAGGAAGGGGCTGGGCACGCGGTGCGTCTCGCCCGCGATGGTCACCTGCCGCTCCTGCATCACTTCCAGCAGCGCGCTCTGCACCTTGGCGGGCGCGCGGTTGATCTCGTCGGCCAGCAGCAGGTTGGCGAACACCGGGCCCAGCGAGGTGGAGAACTCGCCGGTCTTCTGGTTGTAGATGCGCGTGCCCACCAGGTCCGCCGGCACCAGGTCCGGCGTGAACTGGATGCGCTTGAACTGGCCGCGCATGGTGTTCGCCAGGGTCTTGACCGTCAGCGTCTTGGCGAGTCCCGGCACGCCTTCGACCAGCAGGTGGCCCTGCGCGAGGATCGCGACCATCACGCGCTCGAGGAAGCGGTCCTGCCCGACGACGACGCGCTTCACTTCGTAAAGGATCTGCTCCATCAATTGCGCCGTGGCGCTGTCGGTGCGGCTGGTGGTGTCCATGCTTTCCTGCTGGGGAAGGGGAAGGGCGGCCGTCAGAACGGCGGCAGCCCGGCGGCGGCGGCGGCGTTCTCGATCGGCACGGCGAAGCCGATGCCGAGGAAGGTGCGCGCCTGGGTCGGGTTGAGGATGGCGGTGACGATGCCCACCACCTCGCCGTCCATGGTCACGAGCGGCCCGCCCGAATTGCCCGGGTTGGCCGCCGCGTCGAACTGGATCAGGTTCTTCATCTCCTGCTTGCCCTCGGGCGAGCGGAACACGCGCCCGAGTCCGGACACGATGCCGCCCGAGGCCGAGGGCCCGATGCCGAAGGGGAAGCCCACCGCCATCACCTTGTCGCCCGGCGCGAGGTCGGCGGTGGAGCGCATGGTGGCGGGGATCAGGTCGTCGGGAAGCTTGCTCGCCTGCAGCACCGCGAGGTCGTTCTCCGCCTGCACGCCGGTCACGGTGGCGGGCGACTCCAGGCCGTCGAAGAAGATGACCTTGACGCGGTCGGCGCCGTTGATCACGTGCAGGTTGGTGAGGATCACGCCCTTGTCGACGATCACCACGCCGGTGCCCACGCCGCTCTCGATCTCGTCGCCCTCGCCACTGCGCTCCGGCGTGGCCGGGCCCAGCGGCTTGGGCCGCGCGCCCTTCACGTGCGGGGTGGGGTCTTCATCGCGCAGCCGGCTCTTCTTCACGTAGCTCACGACACGCACCACCGACGGACGGATCGTTTCGTAGGCCCGCGCGTATTCGGAGGGCATCACCTGCGTCTCCATCGTCTTGAGGACGGCGGCGTTGATGTCTTCCTGCGTGAGCCGGCGCTGCCCCGGGCGCGCGAGGCTGAACGCCAGTGCCGCCGAGAGCAGCAGCACCGCGAGCCAGAGCAGGGCGGGGTTGGAGGGGGAGAGGGCGGCGCGCCAGCGGCGGCGCGCGGGCTCGGTAGCCGCGCCATCGGCGGGCGCGGCGGGCGTGGGCGGCACCTCCGTGGGGGCGGCCGCGGCACGGGCAGGGCGGCTGGAGCTGTAGAGGGCGGGCCTGCGCATCCGTAATCCTTGACTGTTCCGATCGACCGGCGCCCAGGGCCATGCGTCCCCAGGCAATCGCACGGTAGCACGGTTTTCCGGCGTCTGCACGGGTTGCGGCATCATGCATGGAGCGATGTGGATTGATACGCACTGCCACCTGGACGCCGCCGAATTCGAGCCTGACCGGAAGGCCGTGCGCAGCCGCGCGGCTGCGGCCGGCGTCGCGCATTGCGTGCTGCCCGCGGTCGCCCCGGCGAACTTCGAAACGGTGCGCGCGCTGGCGCACGCGCACGGGGACAGCTATGCGCTGGGCATCCACCCGCTTTACACCGGCGCGGCGACGGACGACGACCTCGTGCTGCTCGACCGCGCGCTCGCCGCCCACCGCGACGACCCGCGGCTGGTGGCCGTCGGCGAGATCGGGCTGGACTTCTTCGTCCCCGGTCTCGACGCGGGCCGGCAGCAGCATTTCTACGAGGCGCAGCTGGCACTGGCCCAGCGGTACGCGCTGCCCGTGCTGCTGCACGTGCGGCGCTCGGCCGACGCCTTGCTCAAGCAACTGCGTCGCACGCCGGTGGCCGGCATCGCGCATGCGTTCAACGGCAGTGCGCAGCAGGCGGCGGAATTCGTCCGGCTGGGCTTCCGGCTGGGCTTCGGCGGCACGCTCACCTACGAGCGTGCCTTGCAGGTGCGGCGGCTCGCGCGCGAGCTGCCGCTGGCCGCGATCGTGCTGGAGACGGATGCGCCGGACATTCCACCGCACTGGCTTTACCGCACGGCGGGCGAGCGCGCTACCGGCAGCGCCCAGGGGCGCAACGAACCGGCGGAACTGCCACGCATCGCGGCGGTGCTGGCGCAGTTGCGTGGGCTCGGCGTGGAGGAACTGGCGGCGGCCACGTCGCGCAATGCCTGCGATGCGCTGCCGCGGCTGGCCGCGCTGCTGCCGCCCCTTACGCCTCCTTGAACGCGTCCATGAGGCGGCGCGCCTTGTCGGTCATCTGCGCGAGCCGGGTGGCGAGCTCCTGTTCGGCCGCCTGCAGCCGGATGATCTGCGCCGCGGCCTGGGTCAGCTCCACCTGCAGCGCGTGGCGGGCGTCGATCGCCGCGATGAGTTCGGTGGGGACGAGGGCGCGGTAGCCCGCGGCGTGCAGCAGCGGCTGCAATTCGCCGTCCAGGCGGCCGCAGGCGGGCAGCACGCGATCCAGCAGCGTCGCGCACAGCACGGCGCGTTCGCCCGCGAGCTGTTCGCTCGCCATGTGCACGCTGCGCGCTTCCGAGCAGAGGCGGTGCGCGGCCTGCAGGCGCTCGTGCATGGACGCGCCGCGGCGCGCCAGTTCGTCGATGGCGCGCTGCGCCACGCCGGGCTGCGCCTGCCGGCGTCGCTCGGCCAGGTCCTGGCCCATTTCGGCGAGCCACTGCGCGCCCTGGCGAATGCGCTTGCGCAGCGAGCGCGACTCCACCACCAGGTCGATCCATTGCAGGCGGGCGACGGGGCTGCGCACGCCTTCGCGTTGCACGACCTCCCCGGTGAGACGGGTGAGATGCGCCACTGCCGCGGCGAGCGCCTGGCCCTGGCGCAGGAACTCGCCCGAACGCTCGCCGCCGCTGCGGCCGGCGAGGAAGTCCAGCGTGGTGGTCGTCGCGTGCGTCGCATGCAGGGCGTCTTCGAGCGCCGCGAGCTCCATGCCGGCGCGGGCCTCCTGCAGGCGCTGGC
Organism: Ramlibacter ginsenosidimutans; assembly: GCF_016654015.1. Classification (GTDB taxonomy): domain Bacteria; phylum Pseudomonadota; class Gammaproteobacteria; order Burkholderiales; family Burkholderiaceae_C; genus Ramlibacter; species Ramlibacter ginsenosidimutans. Next base: position 60,730 of record NZ_JAEPWM010000013.1, read on the forward strand.
GCACGGCATCCAGGCGGGGCACGCGCTTGCGTGCCATCGACTCCAGCAGTTCGTGGACGTCGGCGGCGAGCGCCGCGGCTGGCCGCCGCTGCATCCGGACCGAGGTCGCCATGGCTTGCTCCCGTGCGGAATGGGGCCGTGCCGGGTTCCAGGCCCCGGCCGCCCTGCCCGTCGTGGCGTCGGCCCAGGAGGACTCGGGAGGGAAATCGGTCAATGCAGTCCCATTGCGATGCGTTGGCAACATTCTGTAAGCCGTCGCCCGGGCGTGCCTGCAGCCGGCGTGAAGTGCGTCACGAAAGCAGCAGGGGCATGGCTGGCGTGCCGTCCGTTCGCGACGGACGGACGCTGGGACGTGGCGAGCGGCCACGCGGCGGGCCGGACCGGGATAATCCGCCGCCGTGACTGCCGCCGCCGCCCCCGCCCTCCCCGAAGTGAATTTCTCCGACCACGGGGACATCCGCTACCTGCACCTTGGCACCGAATGGATCCAGGGCTCGATGCGCATCGATGACCCGTTCGCGATCGACCTCGAGTACGTGCAGCGCATGATGGCCTGGCTGCTGTTCGTCGAGCCGCAGACGGTCGCGAAGCGGCACGCCATGCAGCTCGGACTCGGCGCCGCGGCGCTGACCAAGTTCTGCCACAAGCGCCTGCGCATGAAGACGACGGCGATCGAACTGAATCCGCAGGTGGTGGCTGCCTGCCGCCTGTGGTTCAAGCTGCCGCGCGACGACAGCCGCCTCTCGGTGATCCTGGGCGACGCGCGCGAGGTCGTCGCGCACGAACACTGGCGCGGACAGGTCGACGCGTTGCAGGTGGACCTGTACGACCACGAGGCGGCGGCCCCGGTCCTCGACAGCGAGGACTTCTACCGCGATTGCCGCACGCTGCTGACGGAGGACGGCTGCATGACGGTCAACCTGTTCGGGCGGTCCTCCAGCTACGAGCGCAGCCTGCAGCGCATCCAGGCGGCGTTCGGCGACGAAGCGGTCTGGGCCTTCCGACCGACGCGTGAAGGCAACACCGTGGTGCTCGCCTTGCGCGAGCCCGCGCACCCCACGCGGGCGCAGCTTTCCGAGCGGGCGGAGGCCATCGAGGCCCGCTGGGGCCTGCCCGCGCGCAAATGGTTGCGTGTGTTCCGGCCCGTGGGCTGAGTACCATGCGTCCATGAGCGCGCAAGCCAGGCCACGAACCTCCCCACCCGCACCGGTGTCGCCGGCGTCCTACCGCGGTCCGCTGCAGTGGCGGCACCTGGTGGAGTGGTTGTCGGAAGACGGCGTGATCTCGATGGACGAGGCGCAACGCACGATCTCGCGCTGCTCGCAGGCGGAAAGCGCGCAGCATCCGCTGGTGCGCCTGGCCGCCGTTTCCATGCAGCGCACGCGTGACGGCAAGCCGCTGGACATCGAGACGCTCACGCAATACCTGGCCGGCCGCGCGCAGCTGGACTACCTGCGCATCGACCCGCTCAAGGTGGACGTCGCCAAGGTGGGCGACGTGATGAGCGCCGGGTACGCGGAGCGCCACCGCGTGCTGCCCGTGCAGGTGACAAGTGCGGAAGTGGTGGTCGCGACCTCCGAGCCTTTCCTGTTCGACTGGGTGGACGAGGTGGAGCGCCAGGCGAAGCGCAAGGTGCGGCGCGTGCTCGCGAACCCGCAGGACATCCACCGCTTCACGGCGGAGTTCTTCGCGCTCGCCAAGTCCGTGCGCGCGGCCCAGAAGAGCGGCGGCAGCAGTGGCGCGGCGAGCTTCGAGCAGCTGGTGGAGCTGGGCAAGAGCAAGCAGCTCGATGCCAACGACCAGGGCGTCGTGCAGGTGGTGGACTGGCTCTGGCAGTACGCGTTCGACCAGCGCGCGAGCGACATCCACCTGGAGCCGCGGCGCGAGCAGGGTGTGATCCGCTTCCGCATCGACGGCGTGCTGCATCCCGTGTACCAGATGCCCATGACGGTGTTGAACGCGATGATCGCGCGCGTGAAGCTGCTCGGGCGCATGGACGTCGTCGAGAAGCGCCGGCCGCAGGACGGCCGCATCAAGACGCGCAACCCCCGCGGCGACGAGGTGGAGATGCGGCTGTCCACGCTGCCGACCGCCTTCGGCGAGAAGATGGTGATGCGCATCTTCGACCCGGACACGGCGGTCAAGGACCTGGACGCGCTCGGCTTCTCCGCGCACGACGCGCAGCGCTGGGAGCAGCTGGTGAAGCGGCCGCACGGCATCGTCCTGGTCACCGGCCCGACGGGCTCGGGCAAGACGACCACGCTGTACTCGACCCTCAAGCGCCTGGCCACCGAGGAAGTGAACGTGAGCACGGTGGAGGACCCGATCGAGATGATCGAGCCGTCCTTCAACCAGACGCAGGTGCAGCCGCAGCTGGATTTCACCTTCGCCGAAGGACTGCGCGCGCTGATGCGCCAGGACCCCGACATCATCATGGTGGGCGAGATCCGCGACCTGCAGACGGCGGACATGGCCGTGCAAGCCGCGCTTACCGGGCACCTGGTGTTCTCGACGCTTCACACCAACGACGCGCCGTCGGCCGTCACACGCATGATGGAACTGGGCGTGCCCCCGTTCCTGATCAACGCCACGGTTCTGGGGGTGCTGGCGCAGCGCCTGGTGCGCACGCTGTGCAAGCAGTGCCGCCAGCCGGACACCGACACGCCGCGCGAGAAACTCGACGAGATGGTGAAGCCCTGGAAGCTCTCGGGTCCATGGCAGCCGTACAAGCCGGTGGGCTGCGTCGAGTGCCGCATGACGGGATTCCTCGGGCGCATGGGCCTGTACGAGTTGCTGACCCTGGGGGACGGCTTCAAGGAGCTGGTCACGCGCGACCCGGCCAACCAGGCCTTGCGCCGCCAGGGCATCGCCGACGGCATGCGGCCGCTGCGCCTGGCCGGCGCGCTGCGCGTCGCCGAAGGACTGACCACGCTCGAGGAAGTCCTCAGCGCCACGCCGCCGCTGGAGTGATCGTCCGATCGCCGAGGGCAGCTTGACCGGAGAATGCGCCGGTCCCAATCCGTGCAGGAGACACGATGCGAATCAAGAGCCAGAGGGATTTCTGGTCCGGGTTGATGTTCATGGCCTGCGGAGTCGCCTTCGCCTGGGGCGCGACCGGCTACGCGATCGGCGAGGGCGCCCGCATGGGCCCCGGCTACTTCCCGCTGGTGCTGGGCATCCTGCTCACGCTGCTCGGGCTGTTCATCACCTTCGAGTCGCTCGTTGTGGAGACCGAGGACGGCGAGCCGGTCGGCGCGATCGCCTGGAGGCCGCTGGCCTTCATCGTCGGTGCGAACCTGGTGTTCGGTGTGCTGCTCGCCGGCGTGCCGAAGTTCGGCATCCCCGCCATGGGACTGATCGTGGCCATCTACGCGTTGACCTTCTTCGCGGCCCTCGCGGGCGACGCGTTCCGGCTGAAGGAAGTGGCGATCCTCGCCACCGTGCTCGCCGCCGGCAGCTACCTCGCCTTCGTGGTGCTGCTGAAGCTGCACTTGCCGGTGTGGCCGGCCTTCCTGTCGTCGTGAGGCGCGCACCATGGACCTGCTGACGAACCTGTCCACCGGCTTCGCCGTGGCGGCCACGCCGCTGAACCTGCTGGTTGTTTTCATCGGCTGCCTGCTCGGCACGCTGGTCGGCGTGCTGCCCGGCATCGGCCCGGTCGCGGCGATCGCGATGCTGCTGCCCGCCACCTATGCGCTGCCGCCCGTGTCGGCCCTGATCCTGCTGGCCGGGATTTACTACGGCGCGCAGTACGGCGGCTCGACGACGGCCATCCTGGTGAACCTGCCGGGCGAGTCCTCCTCGGCGGCGACCGCGTTCGACGGCTACCAGATGGCGCGCCAGGGCCGCGCGGGACCGGCGCTCACCGCCGCGGGCCTGGGCTCGTTTGTCGCGGGCTGCGTCGGCACGCTGGTCCTCGCTGCCTGCGCCGCGCCGCTGGCGGAAGTCGCGTTCAACTTCGGCCCGGCCGAATACTTCTCGCTGATGGTGCTGGGCCTGGTCGGTGCGGTGGTGCTGGCCTCGGGCTCGCTGATCAAGGCCATCGCGATGATCATCCTGGGCCTGCTGATGGGACTCGTCGGCGGCGAGATGAACTCCGGGGTGACGCGCTTTTCCTTCGGCGTCCCCGAACTCACCGACGGCATCGGCGTCATCGTGATCGCCATGGGCGTGTTCGGCTACGGCGAGATCATCAGCAACCTGAGCCAGCCCTCCAGTCCGCGCGAGGTCTTGACGGAACCGGTGCACGGGCTGGTCCCGACGCTCGCGGACTTCCAGCGCATGCTGCCCGCGGTGTTGCGCGGCACGGCGCTCGGCTCGGTGCTGGGCGTGCTGCCCGGCGGCGGCGCGCTGCTCGCCTCCTTCGCGGCGTACACGGTGGAACGCAACACCCGGCTGCACCCGGGCGAGGTGCCCTTCGGCAAGGGGAACGTCCGCGGGGTCGCCGCGCCGGAGTCCGCCAACAACGCCGGCGCGCAGACATCGTTCATTCCGCTGCTCACGCTGGGCATCCCGCCCAATGCGGTCATGGCGCTGATGGTGGGCGCGATGACTCTCCACGACGTGCAGCCGGGTCCGCAGGTGATGACCAGCAACCCGCAGTTGTTCTGGGGCCTGATCGCCTCGATGTGGATCGGCAACCTGATGCTGGTCGTGCTGAACCTGCCCCTGGTGGGCGTGTGGAGGCGGCTGCTGGCCGTGCCCTATCGCTGGCTGGTCCCGGCGATCGTCCTGTTCTGCGCGATCGGTGTCTATTCCACGAACAACGACGTGTTCGACATCTGGATGGTGGGCCTGTTCGGAGTGATCGGCTACGTGTTCATCAAGCTCGGTTGCGAGCCTGCGCCCTTGCTGCTCGGGTACATCCTGGGGCCGATGATGGAGGAGAACCTGCGGCGCGCGCTGCTGCTCGCGCGCGGCGACTGGGCGGTGCTGATCACGCGTCCGCTGTCGGCGGGACTGCTCGCTGCCGCCGTGCTGCTGGTCGTGATGGTCGCCTTGCCCGGCGTGAAGAGCAAGCGCCGGGAAGCGTTCGCCGCCGACTGAGGGCGCGCTCAGCGCGACGGGCGCGGCGCCTTGCCCGCGAGGCCGGCGAGCTGCTGGTCCACGAGCAGCTCCGCCGCTTCGATCGTGTCTTCCAGCGGGAGCAGGAGCACGAAGCGGAAGTAGTGCCAGGTCGTCGCGCTGAGGTGGTAGCGCAAGGTGGCAGCCGCGAGCTTGCGCCGGCGTTCGGGCGCGCGGGGCGCCACGGCGTCCAGCACCTTGCGGATGCCGAGCCAGCGCTCCTTCGCTTCCTTGGCGATCATGTGCTGCCGCAGTTCGCTGTGCCAGGCCGCGCGGATCAGCTCGCGATGCGCATCCATCGCCGTGAACAGCCCGCGCGGCATGGCGCGCAGCTCCTCCACGCCGGTCGGCGCCGGCGGCAACTGCACCGTGCGCGCGAGCGCGGTGGCGGCGGCGGCCAGGAAGTCCTCGCGCGATCCGAAGTAGCGGAACAGGGTGCGTTCCGCGATCCCGGCCTCGATTGCCGCCGCGCGCGCGGTGATCTCGCCGGTGCGCTCGAGCACCTTCAGGGCGGCCTCCAGGATCAGCCGCTCCGTCACCTCGCTCTGCAAATCGCTCAGTCTGGACACGGCGCGATTATCCCCGATTGACAGGGGGTGTGCCACGATGTCATGCTGCATGACATGTTCATCCCAAGGAGACTGTGATGGCGAAGCATGCGATGGTGGTCGAACAGGGTCGTGCCGAGACGCTGGACGTCATGGGGGCGAAGGTCAGCTTCCTGTGTCCCGCGGCGGCGACGGAAAAGGCCTGGTCGCTGATCGAGGTGACCGCGCCCCGGGATGCCGGCCCGCCGCCGCACCAGCACCCCTGGGACGAGGCGTACTACGTCCTGGAAGGCGCGCTGCGATTCCGCATCGGCGACACCGAGCGGACGGTGCAGCGGGGCGACTTCCTCTATGCGCCGGCGGGCACCGTGCATGCGTTCCAGGGAGCCTCGGAGCAGCCTGCCCGCGTGCTGGTCTTCGATGCGCCTGCGGCCGCCGAGGGTTTCTTCCGCGAAGCGGCCGCGGAAGTCCGCGAGCTGCCGCGGGACCTGGCCAAGGTGCCGGAGATCGGGGCGCGGCACCGGCTGCAGTTCCACCTGGGTTGAGCGCGGCGACCGCGCGAGGCCCGCCCTCGCCATCCCAGAGGGGGCGTCCCGCGGGGCGCCCTCCGTGTTTGCGCCACAATCCGGCGCATGGCGATGCCCCCCGCCCACCCGCAACGGGTGGTGCTGCACAACGAGATCCACGCCCGGCCTCCCGAAGCGATGAGCGCGCCCCTGGCGCTGTCGCATCTCGTCATGGCCGGCGACGCGGCCATGCGCGAAGCGAGCCGCGCGCACCTGGCGGCCTTGCTGCGCGACCACCACCTGCCCGAGCCCGCACCCGGCGCCGTGCACGTGCGCATGGAGTTGGGCGGCTTCCGCGTGCGCTGGGAGCTGCACACGGAGTTCGTGACCTGGACTTTCTCGCGCGCCTTCGATCCCGCGGCCTTCGGCGAGCACGCCCCGCCCACGGCGGCCCAGGCGGTGCCGCAGGACTGGCTCGCGGCCCTGCCGGGGCAGTGCCTCGCCGCGCTGAACTTGTGGGTGCTGCCCGCGCCCGAGGGTGTGCAGCAGGCGCTCACGCGCGGGCTGCTGCACGAGGAGACGCTGGTGGGCTCCCGCGTCGTCGAAGGCAAGGGCGAGGTCTTCACGGATTTCGCCATCCACGCCGACGGCTGCTCGCGCATGGTGCTGCTGGTCGACGGCGTGTCGGCGCGCCGCACGGGCCGGCTGGTGCAGCGGCTGCTGGAGATCGACACCTATCGCATGGCAGCCCTGCTGGGCCTGCCGGCGGCGCGCGAGTCTGCGGCCCTGCTCGGTGTGGCGGAGGCGGAACTCGCCGGGCTGGCCGAAGCGATCCGCCTGGCCGGCCGCGACCAGGAGCCGCAACTGCTGGACCGCCTCACGCGCCTGGCGGGCCAGGTGGAAAGCCACTACGCGGCAACCCACTCGCGCTTTTCCGCGAGCGCCGCTTACTTCGAGCTGGTGGACCGGCGCCTGGCCGACATCGCCGAAACCAAGCTCGATGGCCTGCAGACGCTCGGCGAGTTCATCGACCGCCGCCTCTCACCCGCGCGCGCGACCTGTGCGTGGGCCGTGCGGCGGCAGGATGCGCTGTCGCAGCGGGTCTCGCGCATCAGCAACCTGCTGCGCACGCGCGTAGAGATCGAGCAGCAGCAAAGCAGCCAGGCCCTGCTGGCCGCCATGAACCGCCGGCAGGACCTGCAGCTGAAACTCCAGGCGACCGTGGAAGGCCTGTCGGTCGCCGCCATCACCTACTACATCGTCGGCCTCGTGAGCTACCTCGCCAAGGGCGCGCACGCGATCGGCTGGCCCTTCAGCGCGGAAGCGACCGCTGCCTGCGCCATCCCGGTCGTGGCGTTCGCCGTCTGGCTGTCCCTGCGAAGACTGCATGCCCGCCTCCTCGGCCACTCCTGAGCTCCGCGCATCCTCCCGTTCCTCCGGCGTCGTCCTCGCGTTCGCCGGCGCCATCGCCTTCAGCGGCAAGGCCATCATCGTGAAGCTCGCGTACCGCTACGGCGTCGACGCGGTGACGGTGATCATGTACCGCATGCTGTTCGCGCTGCCGATCTTCCTCGCGATGTCGTGGTGGGCCGGGCGCGGCAAGCCGCCACTCTCCGGACGCGAGTGGCTCGGCGTGGCGGGCCTCGGCGTCACGGGCTACTACCTCGCGAGCTTCCTCGACTTCCTGGGCCTGCAGTACGTGACGGCCTCGCTGGAGCGCCTGGTCCTGTACCTCACTCCGACGCTGGTGCTGCTGCTCGGCTGGCTGCTCTATCGCAAGCCCTGGAAGCGCAAGCAGTTGCTGGGCATGGCGATCAGCTACGGTGGCGTGCTGCTGGTGTTCGGCCAGGAGGTGCGGCTGGAAGGCAGCAACGTCGCGCTGGGCACGCTGCTCGTGTTCCTGAGCGCGGTGAGCTACGCGATCTATCTCGTGTACAGCGGGCAGATGGTGCAGCGGCTCGGGTCGCTGCGCCTGGTCGGGCTGGCCACGAGCGTGGCCTGCGTGCTGTGCATCGTGCAGTTCCTGGTGGTGCATCCGCTCTCGGCCGCCGTCGTCGCCCCGCAGGTGATCTGGCTGTCGGTGTTGAACGCCGTCTTCTGCACGGCGGTGCCGGTGCTGCTGGTGATGATGGCCATCGAGCGCGTGGGCGCCTCGGTCACCGCGCAGACGGGCATGGTCGGCCCGATGTCGACCATCCTGATGGGCGTGTGGCTGCTGGGCGAGCCTTTCACCGCCTGGGTCGCGGCCGGCTCGGCGCTGGTAATCGCGGGCATCCTCGTGTTCACCCGCAGCGGGCGCTGAGCGCGGCCTCTGCAGCACCGCGCGGGCGCCGGCGGTGCGTATCATTCGCGCTTCTTCCGCTTTTCTCTGCAGGCTTTCTATGAACTTGGGCATCACGGGCAAATGGGCGCTGGTGTGCGGCGCCAGCAAGGGTCTTGGCTTCGGATGCGCGCAGGCACTCGCGCGCGAAGGCGTGCACGTCGTCATCGTGGCGCGCGGCGCCGATGTGCTGCAGGCGGCCGCGGACCGGCTGCGCCAGGACCCCGGCGTGCCCAAGGGCACGCAGGTCGAGCCGATCGCGGTGGACATCACGACGGCCGAGGGCCGCGCCAAGGTGTTCGCCTTCCGCAAGGACTACGACATCGTCGTCACCAATGCCGGCGGCCCGCCCCCCGGTGACTTCCGCGACTGGGACCGCGATGCGTGGATCAAGGCCGTGGACGCCAACATGCTCACGCCGATCGAACTGATCAAGGCGACGGTCGACGGCATGGCCGAGCGCGGATTCGGGCGCATCGTGAACATCACGTCCAGCGCCGTGAAGGCGCCGATCGACATCCTGGGCCTGTCCAACGGCGCGCGCAGCGGCCTCACGGGCTTCGTCGCCGGCGTCGCGCGCACGACCAAGCTCGCGTCGTCCAACGTGACGATCAACAACCTGCTGCCGGGCGTGTTCGACACCGACCGCATCAAGACCACCCTGGAAGGCAGCGCGAAGAAGACCGGCAAGTCGGTCGACGAACTGCGCCAGCAGCGCATGAACACGATCCCGGCCAAGCGCTTCGGCACGCCCGACGAATTCGGCACGACCTGCGCCTTCCTGTGCAGCGCGCAGGCGAGCTACATCACCGGCCAGAACGTGCTGATCGACGGCGGCGCGTACCCCGGGACCTACTGAGCGCGGCCGCGGAGCATGGCGGCGCACGACATCCTCGCCCTCGGCGAGGCGATGGTGGAGTTCAACCAGACCGGCGCCGGCGGCGGGCGGCTGTACCTGCAGGGCTTCGGCGGCGACACCTCGAACTTCGCCATCGCTGCGGCGCGCCAGGGCGCATCCGTCGGCTACCTGTCGGCGCTGGGCGACGACGACCACGGGCGCATGCTGCGCGAACTGTGGCAGCGGGAAGGCGTCGACGACTCCGGGGTGCACACGGATGCGGACGGGTTCACGGCGCTGTACTTCGTGACGCACGATGCGCAGGGCCACCACTTCTCGTTCCTGCGCACGCGTTCGGCGGCCAGCCGCATGCGACCCGAGCACCTCGATGCCCAGCGCATCGCCTCCGCGCGCGTGCTGCACCTGTCGGGCATCAGCCTCGCGCTGTCCGAGTCCGCGCGAAAGACCTGCCATGCGGCGATCGCCATCGCGCGCGCGGCGGGCGTGCAGGTGAGCTTCGACACCAACCTGCGGCTGAAGCTGTGGCCGCTGGACACCGCGCGAACGGAGATGACGCGCGTGCTGCGCCAGTGCGACATCTGCCTGCCCAGCCTCGATGACGTGGCGGCCATCAGCGGCCGTACCGATCCCGATGCGCTGGTGGACTGGTGCCTGGAGCACGGTGCGCGGATCGTCGGCCTCAAGCTGGGCGCGCAAGGCGCAATCGTCGCGGACGGCACGCAGCGGCACCGCATCGCGGCGCACGCCTGCAGTCCCGTCGATGCGACCGGAGCCGGCGATACCTTCGGCGGTGCTTTCGTCGCGCGCCTGCTGGCCGGCGACGAACTGCTGGATGCGGGCGTCTACGCCTCGGTCGCGGCGGCGTTGTCCACCGAGGGCTACGGCGCCGTGGAACCGATTCCCACGGCCGAACGCGTGCGCGCGGTGCTCGCTTCGCGCTAAGCGCATCGCCGTCGCGACCGGCTCGCGCCCGCGGTCAGCGGCGCGAGGACACCACGATGCCGCCTGCGATCAGCACGAACGCGAGCACGTGGTACAGGTGCGGCGGCTCGCCGAGGAAGGCCGCCGAGAAGATCGCCGCGAACAGCGGGGTGAGGTTCTGGAAGAAGCCGGCGATGTTCGGGCCGACGCGCTGCACGCCGAGGCCCCAGCAACGGTAGGCGATCACGGCCGGCCCGATCGCGATGAAGGCAAGCGCCGCGGCCAGCGGCGCGCCCCACTGGATGGCCTGCGGCACCGTGACGGTCTCGACCGCCGCGAACATGCCCGACCAGCACAGTCCCGGCACCAGCTGCGCCATGAGGAAGTTCGCCCAGTGGCCGCGCAACTCCGGCGCGTCCCCGGGGCGAATGAGCAGCCAGCTGTACAGCGCCCAGGACGCCGTCGCAATGACCATGTACAGGTCGCCCACCACGAAATGCACCTGCCGCAGGTAAGCGAACTCGCCTCGCGCCAGCACCACCAGCACGCCCGCAATGGAAAGCACGGCGCCCGTCACCTGCCTCGGCGTGATGCGCTGTCCGAAGAAGGCCGCGCCCAGCCCCAGCATGAACGCCGGGATGCTGGAGCCCACCAGCGTCACGTTGATCGGCGTGGAGGTCTGCAACGCCAGGTATTGCAGCGCGTTGTAGCATCCCACGCCCACCAGGCCGAGCACGGCGAAACGGCGCATGTGGGCCCACAGCGGGCTGTCCGCGCGCAGCACCCGCCAGGTGATCGGCAGCAGGATGGCGAATGCCAGCACCCAGCGCAGGAAGTTGAGCGTGAGCGGCGGGACGAGGGGGGAGACGATCCGGCCGACCACTGCGTTGCCGGCCCACAGCAGTGGCGGCAAGGTCAGGAGCAGGGCGGTGGCGGGGGTGAGGCGCTGGTTCATGGGATGGCAGCCGCGCACTTTAACGGAGGACTGCGTATCCGCCCGGAGACGCCGTGGCCGGTTTCGTGGCAGGATGCGCGCGAATCCCCCCCAATGACGGCAAGCAGGAGACTCACGTGAGCAAAGCAGTCCAGATCCGCCAGCATGGCGGCCCCGAGCAGATGGAACTGGTCGACGTGCAGGTGGGCGATCCCGGCCCTGGCGAGATCCGCATCCGGCACAAGGCCATCGGCCTGAACTTCATCGACGTCTACCAGCGCACCGGCCTGTACCCGATGGCCATGCCGCTCACGCTGGGCATGGAAGGCTCGGGCATCGTGGAAGCGGTGGGCCCGGGCGTGACGCACCTGAAGGCCGGCGATCGCGCGGCCTACGCCAGCAATCCGCCCGGCTCGTATTCCGAGGTGCGGGTCATGCCCGCGAAGAACGTTTGCCGGCTGCCGGAGGCGATCAGCTTCGAGACCGGCGCGGCCATGATGCTCAAGGGACTCACGGCGCAGTACCTGCTCAAGCGCACGCTGCCGCAAGGCGGCCTGCATCCCGGCGACTACGTGCTCTTCCATGCTGCGGCCGGTGGCGTCGGCCTCATCGCGTGCCAGTGGGCGCGCGCGCTGGGCCTGCAGTTGATCGGCACCGCCGGCACCGACGAGAAGTGTCAGCTCGCCAAGTCGGTGGGCGCCGCGCACGTCATCAACTACAGCAAGGAAGACTTCAAGGCCCGCGTCATGGAGATCACCAGCGGGCAGGGCGTGAAGGTGGTGTACGACTCGGTCGGCAAGGACACCTGGGACAAGTCGCTGGACTGCCTGCGGCCTTTCGGCCTCATGGCCAGCTTCGGCAACTCCTCCGGCGCGCCCGCACCCTTCGCCCCCGGCATGCTGGGCGTCAAGGGCTCGCTCTACGTGACGCGGCAGACGCTGTTCACGCACATTGCCACGCGCGAGGCGACGCAGGAAATGGCCGACGACCTGTTCGGCGTGGTCACCAGCGGCAAGGTGCACATCCGCATCGAACAGCGCTTCCCGCTCGCCCAGGTGCGTGAAGCGCACCAGGCGCTGGAAGCGCGCAAGACCACCGGGTCCACCATCCTCACCCTGTGAAGCTGCCGCAGCCGGCGGCTGCCTGGCGCGCGCGCTTGGCAGCCGCCGCGCAGGCGCCGCCGCTGCGCCCGCGCGTGCCGCTGTGGTGCGGCGGCGAGCGCATCGGCTCGGTGGAGCCCGACCTGTTTGCGCGGGCCGGTCTCGAGAGCGGGCCGCTCGTGCGCCCCGACGCGCAAGGCTGGCGGCTGGGCGAAGGGGATCCCACTGGCGTCTTCGCGCAGCTCGCACAGGCCTTGCGCGACACCGGACTTGCGCACACCTGGCGCGACGAACAGTTGATCGTGCGCGGCGACGCGGGGACCGAGTTCGGCACCATCGAGCGCGCCGCCGTGCGCGCGCTGGGCATCGCGACCCAGGCCGTGCACCTCACCGCCGTGGCGCCGGACGGCAGCATCTGGGTGCAGCAGCGCGCCCTGGACAAGCCGACCGATCCCGGCTTGTGGGACACGCTGGTCGGTGGCCTCGTGCCGGCGGACGAGTCGCTGGAGCAAGCCCTCGCGCGCGAGACCTGGGAAGAAGCGGGATTGCGGCCCGCGCAACTGGCCGGGCTCCGCCGCGGCGGCTGCATGGTCACGCGCCGGCCGCTGCCCGAGCTCGCGCACGGCTACGTCGTCGAGGAGCTGCACTGGTGGCTTGGCGAGCTGGCGGACGGCGTGCATCCGTGCAACCAGGACGGTGAGGTCGCGGACTTCGCATGCATGCAGCCGGACGCACTCTGCGCCGCCCTCGAGCGGGATTCGTTCACGATCGATGCGGCCCTGGTCCTGCTCGCCGCGCACGGCGCCCCCGCCTGAGTTGCCGTCTCCTACAGCCGCATGGCGGCGGCGCTGTCAGACGCTGCGCCGCCGCGACCCTACAGTGGCAAGGAACGGCGACGCAGGGGCGTCCCCCGCTGGAGAAAGCACATGGCATTTCGCGCCTACATCGTCGAGGACAGCTCGACGATCCGGGACAACCTGGTCGAGACCCTGAAGGAGCTGGCCCAGTTCGAGCCGGTCGGCAGCACCGCATCCGAGCACGAAGCCAAACGCTGGCTGGCCGCGAACGCGTGGGACCTCGCGATCATCGACCTGTTCCTGCGCGAAGGCAGCGGCATGAACGTGCTGGAAGCCTGCCGCGGGCGCGAGCCTGGGCAGAAGGTCGTGGTGCTGTCCAACCATTCCTCGCGCGACGTGCGCTGGCGCTGCCAGCAGCTGGGCGCCGATGCCTGTTTCGACAAGTCGACGGAACTGGAGGCGCTGGTGGCCTACTGCCGCAAGCTGCGCGACGGGGTGCAGCCGCAGCTCGAGGCGGCGCCTACGACGCCCGGGACGGCTGCTCCGGCATGACCTGCCGGAAGCGGCTCGGGGCGAGCGCGCCGGCCGAATCCAGGATCGGGTAGGCGATCGAGCAGATGTGGGAGTTGATCCGCTTCAGGTCGCTGATCAGGTCCAGGTGCAGAGAGCTGGTCTCGATGCTTTGCACCGTGTTCTCGGACAGCCGCGTGAGGTGCGTGCCCGCGTAGGCGCGCTCCAGGTCGCGAAAGCGCGCCTTCTCCTCCAGCAGCCGCTGCGCGTCACGCACCGAGCCGTTCAGGAACACGCTCATGCCCAGGCGCAGGTTGTCGACCAGCCGCGCGTGCAGCTCGCAGATCTCGGCCATGCCGGCATCGGAGAAGTTGCGGCCCTTCTTGATCTTCTTGTCCTCGATGTCCTGCAGCACGCGCTCGACGATGTCGCCGATCTGCTCCATGTTGATTGTGAAGCTGATGATGTCGGTCCAGCGCCGGCTCTCCTCCTCGCCGAGCGCCTCGCGCGAGATCTTGGTGAGGTAGTACTTGATCGCCGAATAGAGCTGGTCGACGGTGTCGTCCATCTTGCGCAGCTCCTGCGCCAGCCGCAGGTCGTTGTCCTTGATGACGCGCAGCATGCCCAGCAGCATGGTCTCGACCACGTCGGCCTGGTGCAGCGCCTCGCGCGCGGCGTTGGAGATCGCGAGCGAGGGTGTCGATAGCGCCGACGGATCGAGGTGGTGCGGCCGGCCGGCCACCAGGCTCTTGTCCGGCTTGGGCAGCCAGTGCTCCACCACGCGCGCGACCTTGTCGGTGAGCGCAAGGAAGATCAGCGCGATGAGGACGTTGAACACCAGGTGGTAGATCACCACCAGCTTGTCGTGCTCGGAGATGTAGGGACTCAGGTAGCGCACCCACAGGCCCACGAAGGGCGCGGCCAGCACCACGCCCACCCCCTTGAAGACCAGGTTGCCCATGGGCACCTGGCGCACCTCCACCGAGGCGTTGGCGGTCGCGAGCACCGCCAGCAGGCCGCTGCCGAGGTTGGCGCCGAGCGTGAGGCCCAGCGCCACGTCGATCGGGATCGCACCCGAAGCCGCGAGCGTGGCCGTGAGCAGCACGATCGCCAGGCTGGAATAGGCGACCACCGAGAGCACGGCGCCCACCGTGATCTCCAGCAGGATGTCGCTGGACAGCGATTCCAGCATCGCCTTCACGGCCGGCGAACGCACGATGATGGCCGTGGATTCGGCGACCAGGCGCAGTGCCAGCAGCATGAGCCCGATGCCGATCAGCACCCGCCCGAACCGGCCGAGGGGCGTCGACTGGCGCGTGATGAACAGCACCACGCCGACCAGGATGAACAGCGGCGATAGCCAGGACAGGTCGAACGAGAAGACCACCGTCATGAGGCTGGTGCCCACGTCGGCCCCCAGCATCACCGCGAGCGCCGTCGCGAGGCTCACCAGGCCCTGGCCGACGAAGGAGGAGACGATCAGGGCCGTCGCGGTGCTGGATTGCACGAGGGCCGTTACGCCCAGGCCGGCCGTCGCGGCCGCCGGGCGGGTCGAGATGCTGCGGGCCAGGACGTGCCGCAGGTTGGCGCCGAAGACGCGCAGGATGCCGGTGCGTACGAGGTACGTACCCCACACCAGCAGCGCCACGGCCGCCAGCAGGTTCAGCAAATGCTTCATGTTTGAAGCAATGATACGCCCCGGCTGTCAAGCGGGACCGGGCATTTTCCCGGCCTGGGGCTCTTGCGCTAGCGGCTGCGGCGCACGCGCATCAGTTCGTCGAGGATCAGGCCGGCGGCGCCGATGGTGATGGCGGTGTCCGCCACGTTGAAGGCCGGGAAGTACCAGCTCTCGTGCCAGTGGAACTGCAGGAAGTCCACCACGTAGCCGCGCAGCAGCCGGTCCACCAGGTTGCCGACCGCGCCGCCCAGGATGCAGGCGAGCGAGAACGAGAACAGCCTCTGCCCGGCATGCGTGCGCAGCAGGTACAGGATGAACAGCACCGCCGCCACCGCGATGCCGGCGAACAGCCAGCGCTGCCAGCCCGAGGCCGCCGCCAGGAAGGAGAAGGCGGCCCCGGTGTTGTGCGCGCGTACGATGTTGAAGAAGGAGGTGACCGTCGTCGACGCGCCGAACTGGTAGTACCCGACGATGAGTACTTTGGTGAACTGGTCCGCGATCAGCACGATCAGCGCCAGCCCCAGCCAGGGCAGCACGCCCTGCTGGCCGCTGCCGGAACCCATGAGCGTGGTGCCGCGGGCCATCAGGCGTGCTCCCGGACTTCGCCGGTACCGAACAGGTTGCTCACGCAACGGCCGCACAGGGCCGGATGGGCCGGGTCGCTGCCGACTTCGGCCCGCCAGTGCCAGCAGCGGTCGCACTTGAGGTGCGTGCTGGGATGCGCCTCGATGACGAGCGCATCGCCCGCGTGCAGGCGCACCTGCGAGGTGATGAAGACGAACTTCAGGTCGTCGCCCAGGCTCGCGAGCAGCGCGTGGTCCGCCGGCGGTGCGGTGATCGCCAGGTTGGCCTGCAGCGAGGAGCCGACGCGTCCCTTTTCGCGCAGCGCCTCGATCTCCTTGTTCGCCAGCTCGCGCAGCGCGCGGATGCGGTTCCACTTCGCCAGCAGCTCGGTGTCCGGGCTGCCGATCTCGGCGTACTCCTCCAGGAAGATGGACTCGGAGTCGCCGAACAGCTTCCAGGCCTCTTCCGCCGTGAAGGAGAGGAAGGGCGCCATCCAGCGCAGCATCGCGTGCGTGATGTGCCACAGGGCCGTCTGCGCGCTGCGGCGGGCCAGCGACTTCGGCGCGGTCGTGTACAGCCGGTCCTTCAGCACGTCGAGGTAGAACGCGCCGAGGTCTTCCGAGCAGTACACCTGCAGCTTGGCCACCACCGGGTGGAACTCGTAGACCTCGTAGTGCGCGAGCACTTCGGCCTGGAATTCGGCGGCGCGGGACAGCGCGTAGCGGTCGATCTCCAGCATCTCGGCGAGCGGGACTGCGTCCTTGGCCGGATCGAAGTCGTTCACGTTGGCGAGCAGGAAGCGCAGCGTATTGCGGATGCGCCGGTACGCGTCCACCACCCGGGCGAGGATCTTGTCGTCGCCGGCGATGTCGCCCGAATAGTCGGACGCGGCCACCCACAGCCGGATGATCTCGGCGCCCAGCTTCTTGCTGGTCTCCTGCGGGTCGACGCCGTTGCCGAGCGACTTGCTCATCTTGCGGCCCTGGCTGTCCACCGTGAAGCCGTGCGTGAGCAGGCCGCGGTAGGGCGCGCGGCCGTACATCGCGCAAGCCGTGAGCAGCGAGGAATGGAACCAGCCGCGGTGCTGGTCGTGGCCTTCCAGGTACAGGTCGGCCTCGGGGCCGTTCTCGTGCGCTGTGCCCGGGTGCGAGCCCTTGAGCACCGTCGTGTGCGTCGTGCCCGAGTCGAACCAGACCTCCAGGATGTCCTGGCTCTTGGTGTACTCCGGCGCGTCGGCAGCGGCGCCAACCTTCGCGAGGATCTCCTCGGAACCGGCCTTGCTCCACGCCTCGATGCCGCCCGCCTGCACCATGTCGGCGGCGACGTCGAGGATCTCCATGGTCTTCGGGTGCAGCTCGCCCGAGTCCTTGTGCAGGAAGAAGGGCAGGGGCACGCCCCAGCTGCGCTGGCGGCTGATGCACCAGTCCGGCCGGCCGGCGATCATGTCGCGCAGGCGCGCCTTGCCGTTCTCGGGATAGAAGCTGGTCTCCTCGATCGCGCGAAGCGCGAGGTTGCGCAGCGTGTCGGGTGCCTTGTCCTTCGTGAAGACGCCTTCGCCCTGGTCCATGCGGATGAACCACTGCGCCGCGGCGCGGTAGATCACCGGCGTCTTGTGGCGCCAGCAGTGCGGGTAGCTGTGGACGATCGCCTCGGTGCCGAACAGGCGGCCCGCCTGTTCCAGCGTCGCGATGATGTGCGGCACCGCCTTCCAGATGTTCTCGCCGCCGAACAGCGGGAAGTCCGGCGCGTACGAGCCGTTGCCCTGCACCGGGTTCAGGATGTCGTCGTACTTCATCCCGTGCGCGACGCAGCTGTTGAAGTCGTCGAGGCCGTAGGCGGGCGAGGAGTGCACGATGCCGGTGCCGTCTTCCGCCGTGGCGTAGTCCGCCAGGTACACGGGCGACAGGCGCCGGTAGCCGGCGTCCACGTCGTACAGCGGATGCTGGAACTCCAGGCCGCCCAGGTTCTTGCCCGGCGTCGTGGCGAGCACCTGGCCTTCGAGCTGGTAGCGGGCCAGGCACTTCTCGACCAGCGACTCGGCGACGATGATGCGCCCGCGCGGCGTCTCGACCAGTGCGTAGACGATCTCGGGATTGAGGTTCAGCGCCTGGTTGGCGGGGATGGTCCAGGCGGTGGTGGTCCAGATGACGGCAAAGACATCTTCAGTCCCTCCCCCTTGGGGTGGGGGCGCCCCGAGGCCGAACGCCGCCAGCACCTTCCCCGGCTCGTTCGCCTTGAACCCCACGTCGAGCGTCTGCGACTTCTTGTCCGCGTACTCGATCTCGAACTCCGCCAGCGAGGAGCCGCAGTCGAAGCACCAGTAGACGGGCTTGAGTCCCCGGTAGACGAAGCCGCGCTCGATGACGCGCTTGAACGCGCGGATCTCGTCGGCCTCGTTGCTGAAGTCCATCGTGCGGTACGGATGCTCCCAGTCGCCCAGCACGCCCAGGCGCTTGAAGTCCGCCATCTGGATGGCGATCTGCTCGGTCGCGAAGGCGCGGCTCTTCGCCTGCATCTCGTCGCGCGGCAGGTTGCGGCCGTACTTCTTCTCGATCGCGTTCTCGATCGGCAGCCCGTGGCAGTCCCAGCCCGGGATGTAGACCGCGTCCAGCCCCTTGAGCTGGCGCGACTTGACGATCATGTCCTTGAGGATCTTGTTGACGGCGTGACCCATGTGGATCTGGCCGTTGGCGTACGGCGGGCCGTCGTGCAGGATGAACTTCTGCCGGCCGCAGCGCGCCTCGCGCAGGCGCTTGTACAGGCCCTCGTCCTCCCATTGCTTCACCCAGCCCGGCTCGCGCTTGGGCAGGTCGCCGCGCATCGGGAAGGGCGTGTCGGACAGGTTCAGGGTGGCGCGGTAATCGGTCTTGTCGGTCATGGGAAGCCTTTGCGAACTTGTCAGGCCGGGCCGGGCCCGGGCATCCACGGCCGATCGCGGCGCGTGGGGGGTGAGGGCGGCGCGGTGCCGCCGCTGACAAGGGCGCTAAATTCGGTCGCGCGTGGTCTGCCGCCGCGTCTCGGCGTGCGTGGACGCGAAGAAGGCACGCGCGGCTTCGCAGTCGCGCGCAATGCCCGACTGCAGGGCCTCGAGGCTGTCGTAGCGCAGCTCGTCGTGCAGTTTGTGCAGGAGTTCCACGCGGATGATTTTACCGTAGCCCCCTTCTTCCCCGAGATGGGCCGGCCATTGCAGGCAGTGCGTCTCCAGCAGGACGCGTCCGCCATTGACGTCGCGCGGGTCCAGCGAGGGGCGCACGCCCAGGTTGGCGACGCCCTCCAGCGGCTGCGCGTCCAGCCCGTGCACGGTGACGGCGAAGATCCCGCCGGCCGCCGGCTTCCAGTGGGCGAAGCGCAGGTTGAGCGTCTTGAAGCCGAGGTCGCGCCCCAGCTTGCGGCCGTGCACCACGTGGCCGCTGATGCTGTAGGGACGCCCCAGCAGGGCGGCCGTGCCGGCCATGTCCCCGCGCGCGAGCGCCTCGCGCACCGCCGAGCTCGACACGCGCAGCCCGTGCACTTCGTAACTGTTCATGCGGGCCACGTCGAAGCCCAGCCGGCTGCCCGCCGAATCCAGCATCGTGTAGTCGCCGGCGCGCTTGGCGCCGAAGCGGAAGTCGTCGCCGACCAGGACGTATTTCGCACCGAGCCCCTGCACCAGCACGTCGGAGATGAAGGCTTCGGGAACCTGGCTGGACAAGCGCGCATCGAACTTGAGGATGATGCATTGGTCGACGCCGCACTTGGCCAGCTCGGTGAGCTTGTCGCGCAGGGTGGCGATGCGCGCGGGCGCGAGCTCCGGCTTGCGGTGCACGGCGGCGAAGTAGTCGCGCGGATGCGGCTCGAAGGTGAGCACGCAGCTGGGCACGCCCCGGTGGCGCGCCTCGCTGTTCAGCAGCGCCAGCATCGCCTGGTGGCCGCGGTGCACGCCATCGAAGTTGCCGATGGTGAGCGCGCACGCCCGCGCGATCTGGGGATGGTGGAAGCCGCGCAGGATCTGCATCGCAGTGGTATCTTTTTGATAGCAGGCCGCGTCCGTTGGGCACGGCCAACGCACCGATGGCCTGACACGGGCGGATCATGAAAACACGGTATATTGTCTCTCACGCTGGGGAGCTTGGCCCGTGTTGTCGTCGCGCCCACGCTCCTGCAAGCGCTGTCGGTCTGTTCGTCGTTGAATGGAGGCGCGTCTTGAAGGTCTTGAAGCTGTCCGCCCAGGGACTGCCCCAGTCTTGGATTTCGCTGGAGCAAGCCGTCCTGCACTATGCCGCCGACCAGGTGCGGTGGGAGGCAGGGGCGGAGGTGGCCGTGTTCCGCGGCGGGGTCAACGCTGCGAGCGGCCAGCAGTCGATCATCACGGTCAACAGCATCATCGGCACCAAGGGCGTGCCGAACATCAACCCCTTCGAACTCAAGCCGGGCCTCACCAACGGCAAGCTGTTCTCGCGCGATCGCAACGTCTGCGCCTATTGCGGCGACCACTTCCACGAGGAAGAACTCACGCGCGAGCACATCATCCCGTTCGCCCAGAACGGCAAGGACCACTGGATGAACGTGGTGACCGCCTGCCGCGCGTGCAACCACCGCAAGGGCAGTCGCACGCCGGAGCAGGCGGGCATGACGCTGCTGTACGCGCCGTATGTGCCCAGCCTGTGGGAAGACTTCATCCTGCGCAACCGCCGCATCCTGGCGGACCAGATGGAGTTCCTGAGCCGGGGCTTGCCGCGCTCGTCGCGGCTGTGGCGCGACCACCTGCTGCATTAGGGCAGCGGGCGAGCGCGTGCGATCCAGGGAACGCCGGGTCGGCGGACCGGGCGCCCTCTAGTACGTCAGCTCGAGCACCGAGACCTGGTTGTCGCCCGGCCAGGTCTGCCCGACCATCCGTTCGCCGTTGAACTCGCCGGCCACCGTGCGTTGCGGGCCCGCGGGCTTGACGCGCGAAGTAGCGACGCCCGCACCCGGCAGCGCGCCGGGCGGCGGACTCTGGCCGTCGAACACCATCCGGTCGCGCGCGGGGTCCAGGTAGCCGCGCGGGCGCGTGAACAGGACGAGCGAGGGGCTCGAGCGGTCCGCCGCCGCAATGCGCTCGGGCCGCAGGTTCACGATGCTGCTGGAGCGCGGGAAGGGACTGCGGTAGATGTGCGTCGTGGCGTAACCGGGGGCGGCGATCGCGAACTCGTAGCGCGTATCGCGCTGCGCCACCAGCGGACCCCAGTGCCCGTCCTCGGCTATGACTTGCGCCAGCACGGGGGCGCCGTGCCGGGCGCCGGTAGCCGAATCGATCGCGAAGATTTCCAGGTGCGCTCCGGGCAGTGGCAGGTTGTTGGCGAGATCCCCGCTCGCCGGGTCGGTGGAGGACACGCCGAGTCCGGTGACCTTTCCGCTCAGCACCACGCGCTCCTCGGGCACGATCTCCAGCGTCGTCGGCGCGCGGCCGGTGAGGTAGCGCCAGGTCGCCTCGAAAGCGGCCGGCGAGAAGGAAGTCTCGCGATGGTCCACACGGGGCAGCACCACGTTGGTTGCGCCCTTGAGGGCCGGGCCTTCGTAGGTGACGCCGGTGGCGAGCTTCGGGTCGCCCAGCCACGTGCCGAGGGGCTGCGCGTATTTGTCATTCGAGTCGGAGCGCAGCGTGAGCCACTTCACGGGGCCGGTGACCTCGTCGCCCTGTGCGTCCTTCGGTGCGTTCAGTGCCTGCAGGAAAGGGCCGTTGCCGGCGAACTCGCTGCCGGGTGCCCGGCCCGGCACGTTCCACAGGCCGTGGTTGGGCGTGCCGCCCAGGATGGCGTGGCTCACCTTCGCCGCGCCACCGCCGTTCTGGACGTAGTTGCGGATCGCATAGCCGCCGCGCGAGTTGCCGACCAGGACGACCTGCTTCGCGCCGGTGGCCTGCAGCACCTTCTCCACTTCGGACCGGAGGTAGGTCATGGCTTCGGCCGTGGAGCTGCGTCCCGGCTCCGGCTTGGAGTCATCGCTGCGCGCGTTCGGATACGGCGGGTCGATCGCGTGCAGCCGCTCGCGCGGCCAGCCGTTCGACTCGAAGCGCCAGATCGTCGTCTGCCAGACTGCGGCGGTGTCGCCGTTGCCGGGCACGAACACGATGGGCGGATGCGGATCGTCCATCAAGGGATGCGTGGCGCAGGCGCCCAGCAGGCCCGCCGTGGCGAGCGAAAAGGGAAGCGCGAGGACCTGGCGCCGCGTCGTCATGGGTCTTGTCTCCTGTCATGAAAAACGCCCGCGGTCGCGGGCGTCGTCATCGGTGGGAACCGGGTCAGGCGAACACGCCGGCGGTGTCCTGCATTCTCTGCGACACCTCGCCGAGGTGGTGCAGGGTGTCCCCGTACACCAGCTCCAGGGCCGTGAGCTTCTTGAAGTAGTGGCTGCCGACGTATTCGTCGGTGACGCCGATGCCGCCGTGCAGTTGCACCGAGTTCTGGCCGACGAAGCGCATGGCCACGCCCAGCTGGTACTTGGCACGCGCCATTGCGCGCAGGCGCTCCTCCACGGGGGCGTTCAGCTTCAGCGATGCGTAGTAGCTCATCGAGCGTGCCAGCTCCTGCTGCATCTTCATGTCCGCCATGCGGTGGCGCAGCGCCTGGAAGGTGGCCAGCGTCACGCCGAACTGCTTGCGCGTGTTCATGTATTCGGCGGTGAGTTCCATGGTCCTGTCGATCACGCCCACGCCTTCGGCGCAGGTGCACGCGATCCCGACGTCCACCGCGTGCTGCAGCGCCGCCAGGCCGTCCGCCGTGACGAGCGTCGCCGCCGCGTCCTGGAATTTCACCTCCGCCGCGCGCGCTTCGTCCATCGTGGGATAGCCACGGGTGCTGACGCCCTGCGCGTTGCGCTCGACCAGGAACAGCGCGATCTTGCCGTTCGCCTTGGCGGGCACCAGGAAGGCGTCCGCCTGGTCGCCGGCCGGCACGAGGCTCTTCTCGCCGGAGAGCTTCCAGCCGCTGCCGGCCTGCGTCGCCGTCGCTTCGCAGACGTCGAGGCGGTAGCGCGCCTTGCGCTCCTGGTACGCGAGCACGACGAGCGCTTCACCGGACGCGATCTTCGGCAGCCACTGCGACTTCAGCGCCTCGGGCGCATACGCGGCAATCACGCCGCTGGCGACCAGCGTCGCCCCCAGCGGCTCCAGCACGATGCCGCGGCCCAGCTCCTCCAGCACCACCATCGCCTCGACGGGGCCCATGCCCATGCCGCCGTGGTCCTCGGGGACGTAGAGGCCGGTCAGGCCCAGCTCGGCCAGCTCGTTGTAGGCACTGCGGTCGAAGCCGCCGGCCTTCGCGATGCCCTGGCGCCGTTCGAAGGTGTAGCTGCGGTCCACCCACTTGCGGACAGCGTCGCGCAGCTGTTCCTGCTCGTCGGAAAAATTGAAATCCATGTTGTGTCTCCTCAGCCCAGGACGGTCTGCGCCACGATGTTGCGCTGCACTTCGTTGGAGCCGCCGTAGATCGTGGTCTTGCGCATGTTGAAGTACGTGGCGGCGAGCGGCGCGAGCGTCGCGGCCCCCACGTAGTCGCCCTGGTAGCCCGCTTCCATCGCCTCGCGAATGAAGGGCAGGGCGTAGGGGCCGGCGGCCAGCATCATCAGCTCCGAATAGCGCTGCTGGATCTCGCTGCCCTTGATCTTGAGCAGGCCGGCGATGTCCAGCGGGTTCTTGCCCGACTTCTCGGCCGACAGCACGCGCAGGACCAGCATCTCCAGCGCCACGATGTCCACTTCGAGCTTGGCGATCTCGTCGCGGAAGCGCTGGTCGGTGTACACGCCTTCGCTGCGCGCGATCCGCTTCAATCTTTCCAGCTCGCGCTTGGCGCGGTTGACGTCGGCGATATTGGTGCGCTCGTGCGAGAGCAGGTGCTTGGCATAGGTCCAGCCCTTGTTCTCCTCGCCGATCAGGTTCTCCGCGGGGACTTCGACGTTGTCGAAGAACACCTCGTTCACCTCGTGGCCGCCGTCGAGCATGATGATCGGGCGCACCGTCACGCCGGGCGACTTCATGTCGATCAGCAGGAACGAGATGCCGGTCTGCGGCTTGCCCTCGGTGGACGTGCGCACCAGGCAGAAGATCCATTCGCCGTACTGCGCCAGCGTGGTCCAGGTCTTCTGGCCGTTGACGATGTACTTGTCGCCGCGGCGTTCCGCGCGCGTCTTCAGGGAGGCCAGGTCCGAACCGGAACCGGGCTCGCTGTAGCCCTGGCTCCACCACACCTCGCCGCTGGCGATGCCGGGCAGAAAGCGCTTCTGCTGCTCGGGCGAGCCGAAGGCCATGATGACCGGCGCGACCATCACCGGGCCGAAGGGCACGATGCGCGGCGCGCCGGCGAGCGCGGCTTCTTCCTCGAACAGGTGCTTCTGCACCGCGGTCCAGCCCGGGCCGCCGAACTGCTTGGGCCAGCCATAACCGAGCCAGCCCTTCTTGCCGAGGATGCGGGCCCAGCGCTGCATGTCGTCGCGCGTGAGGTGCAGGGCGTTGTGGACTTTGTGCGCGATGTCCTGCGGCAGGTTGGCGCGCACCCAGGCGCGGACCTCCTCGCGGAACTGCTGTTCTTCAGGGGTGAATGCAAGATCCATGGGTGTCTCCGGGAACAGTCGCAGATTTAAGCACGGTCGTTCGGTTCGGGGTGTCGAGGTGGCGACAAACCCAGTTGGCCGCAGAGGTCCTGCAGCTGTTCGCGCAGGCTCGCCACTTCATTCTCCAGCGCCATGACGCGCGCTTCCAGCGGGGCCGTGCCGCTCCCCTGGGGCGCGGACGGCGCGGGCTGCGCATACGCCTGTATGTCCACGGGACCGCACAGCAGGTGCGCCCAGCGCGCCTCGCGCGCACCCGGCGCCCGCGGCAGTTGCACCACCAGCGGGCCGCCACGCTCCTGCGGGCGGTCGCGCATTTCCTCCAGGAAGGCCTCGACCGAGGAGATGTCCGCGAACCGGTACCAGCGCTCGCTGTGGATGCGCAGTTCACCGGGCGTCTGCGGCCCCCGCAGCATGAGCAAGCCGAGCAGCACGGCGGACTGTTCCGGCACGACCAGCGCGCGCTGGAAGTTGTGTTCCCAGCGGTCGACGCGGCTGCCGCGGGCGGTGAAGGCCAGCGAGCGGCGCTTGAGGCCATCGAGCGCTTCCTGCACTTCCCCTTCGGTGAGATTGGTGATCGGGTCGCGGCTGCTTTTCTGGTTGCAGCCGGCAACCAGCGCGTTCAGCGTCATCGGGTAGCTGTCGGGAACGGTTCGCGCCTTCTCCATCAGCGTGCCCAGCACGCGGGCTTCGGCGGGGCTCAGTGGCTCCATGGGGCCTCCACGGCGATCGTCGCGCTGCGCAGGAGGTCCATCGGGATCGGGATTTTCGGTCGTCGCTCCAACATGGCCGCCATCGTACGCGCCGCCGCTCCGCGCGGCCCTGCGCGCGGCACGGGGATAATCGCGCTTCGCATGAAGAACATCGTCATCCTGATCTCGGGCGGGGGCTCGAACATGGCCGCCATCGTGCGCGCCGCCGCGCGCGAGGACTGGCGGCGGCGCCTCGGCGCCGAAGTCCGCGCCGTGATCAGCAATCGCGCCGACGCGGGCGGCCTGGCGTTCGCGCGCGAGCAGGGCCTCGCCACCGAGGTCGTGGACCACCGGCCCTTTGCCGCGCGCGAAGACTTCGACGCGGCGCTGGCCGGCGCGATCGACCGGCACGCGCCCGCGCTGGTGGTGCTGGCCGGCTTCATGCGCATCCTCACGCCGGGCTTCGTCGCGCGCTATGCGGGCCGGCTGCTGAACATCCATCCTTCGCTGCTGCCCGCCTTCCCCGGCCTGCACACGCACGAACGCGCGATCGCCGAAGGCTGCCGCTTCGCCGGTGCGACCGTCCACCACGTCACTGCCGAACTGGACCACGGCCCCATCGTCGACCAGGCGGTCGTGCCCATCCTGCCCGGCGACACGGCGCAGGTGCTCGCCGCCCGCGTGCTGACGCAGGAGCATCGGCTGTATCCGCGCGCCATCGCGCAAGTGCTCGCTAATCTCTGACCATGCATCCCAAGGCCTTGCTGGACGCCTGCGCCGACCTCGTCGCGCAGGTGCTCCGATTCGAACACCCCGCCGACGCGGTCGTGTCGCGCTATTTCCGCGAGCATCGCTCGCTCGGCCCGCGCGAGCGCGCGACGCTGGCGGAGACCGCGTACGCGGTGCTGCGGCGCAAGCTGCTGTTCGAGCACCTGGCCGGCTCGGGCAGCGGCCCGCGCGAGCGGCGCCTGGCTATCCTGGGCTTCGCCGGGCCGCGCGACTTCCTCAAGTCCGCCTTGAGCGAGCCCGAGAAGGCCTGGCTCGATCACTGCGATGGCATCGATCCCGCGAGCCTGTCGGAGCGGCACCGCCACAACCTGCCGGAGTGGCTCGCCGAACCGCTGAAGGCGCAGCTCGGGGACGACTTCTGGCCGCTGGTGGAGGCATTGAACGAGCCCGCGCCGCTGGACCTGCGCGTGAACATGCTCACGGACAAGCGCGAGGACGTGCGCCAGGAACTGAAGCTCGCCGGCATCGACGCCCGACCGACGCCGTACTCGCCCTGGGGGCTGCGCGTGCAGGACAAGCCCGCGCTCACCCGGGTCGATGCCTTCGCGCGCGGCGCGATCGAGGTGCAGGACGAGGGCTCGCAACTGCTCGCGCTGCTGACCGATGCGCGGCGCGGGCAGATGGTCGTGGATTTCTGCGCAGGCGCCGGCGGCAAGACCCTGGCGCTGGGGGCCGCGATGCGCAACACCGGCCGGCTCTATGCCTTCGACGTGTCGGCGCACCGGCTGGAGAAGCTGAAGCCGCGGCTCGCGCGCAGCAAGCTCTCCAACGTGCATCCTGCGGCCATCGCGCACGAGCGCGACGATCGCATCAAGCGCCTGGCCGGCAAGATCGACCGCGTGATCGTGGACGCGCCTTGCTCGGGGCTGGGCACCTTGCGGCGCAACCCGGACCTGAAGTGGCGCCAGTCGCCCCAGTCTTTGGCGGAACTGACGGCCAAGCAGGCCGCCATCCTGGAAAGCGCCGCAAGGTTGCTGAAAGCGGGAGGGCGCATCGTCTATGCCACCTGCAGCCTGCTGCGCGCGGAAAACGAGGACATCGCAGCGGCTTTCACCGCTGGCCATCCCGGTTTCCGCCGCCTGCAGGTGCGCGAACTGCTGGAAGCGGCCAAGGTCCCCGACGCGGCCAGCCTCTGCAGTGCGGACGGCCAGGACCTGCGCCTGTGGCCCCAGAGGCATGGAACCGACGGTTTTTATGCCGCGGCGTGGGAAAAAGTCCAGTCGTGACAAGAACCTAGGCGAAAAAAAGGGCAGCGCGACTGAACCCCGGCCCTTAAAATCCCTCCAACTGCTGCGCGCGGGGTTTTCTGCGCGCTTTTGACTTACTGAGAGAGAGAACACCCACCCATGTTGCTTCCCGACTGGGCCGTCCTGAACGCGGCGATCGATTGGCTCGGCCACGGCCTGTGGGATCTGTCCTGGTGGCAGATCGTGCTGTACACGCTGGTGACGACCCACCTCACCATCGCCGGCGTCACCATCTTCCTGCACCGCGCCCAGGCGCACCGGGCGATGGACCTGCACGCGATCCCGTCGCACTTCTTCCGCTTCTGGCTCTGGCTCGGCACGGGCATGGTCACGAAGGAGTGGGTGGCCATCCACCGCAAGCACCATGCGAAGTGCGAGACCGTCGACGATCCGCACAGCCCGCAGACCCGCGGCATCGACACCGTGCTGTGGCGCGGCGCCGAGCTGTATCGCGCGGAAGCGAAGAACCAGGAAACCATCGCCAAGTTCGGCCATGGGACGCCGAACGACTGGATCGAGCGCAACCTCTACACCCGCTACAGCTGGCAGGGCGTGGGCCTGATGCTGATCCTGAACCTCGCCCTGTTCGGCGCGGCTGGCGCGGCCGTGTGGGCCGTGCAGATGCTGTGGATTCCCATCACCGCCGCCGGCATCATCAACGGCATCGGCCACTACTGGGGCTACCGCAACTTCGAGGCGCCGGACGCCAGCACGAACATCTCGCCCTGGGGCCTGATCATCGGCGGCGAGGAACTGCACAACAACCACCACACCTATCCGACCTCCGCGAAGTTCTCGGTCAAGCCGTACGAGTTCGACTTGGGCTGGTTCTACATCAGCCTCATGAGCAAGATCGGCTGGGCCACCGTGAAGAAGGTGCCGCCCAAGCTGCGCCTCGGCACGATCCGGCCGGTGGCCGACGAGAAGACGCTCGAAGCCGTCATCGCCAACCGCTACGAGGTCATGGCCGGTTATGCCCGTGAACTGAAGCGCGCGTGCAAGGCGGAGATCGGCGTGCTGAAGGCCAAGGGCGAGGACCTGGGCATGCTCAAGGCCGCCAAGCGCTGGCTGCACCGCGATGCGGACAAGGTGCCCGCTGCAGCCCGCACGCAACTCGCGCAAGTGCGCGCCGAGCACCCCGTGCTGGACAAGATGGTGAGCATGCGCGAGGAACTGCGCCAGATGTGGCTCAACACGAACCAGTCGCGCGAGCAGCTCACCGCCGACCTGCAGGCCTGGTGCCGCCGCGCCGAGGAAAGCGGGATCGAGGCGCTGCGCCAGTTCTCGCTGAAGCTGCGCGCCGTGCATACCTGAGCGCGCTGCGGCTCAGAGACAAAAGGCCCCTGACGAGGCCTTTTGTTTTTTTTGGGACAGGGCCTCGTAGGCTGGCGGTGAGCGAAGCGAACCCCAGCGATCCAGCGTAGCGCAGCGAGCTGGGGTTCGCCTGCGGCTCACCACCAGCCTACGAATCCTTGATCGGTCCCGTCCGCCCCTCGGCGGGGAAGCGCAGGACCGGCCTCGCCGCCGCTCAATGCTTGAGGTTCTCCGGCACCTTGCCGCCGTTTTCCTCCAGCTTGACCATCACCTCCTTGTGCAGCCAGATGTTCATGGCGGCGCTGTCGTTCTTGTCGCCGCGATAGCCGAGCTCGTCCGCCAGCTCCTTGCGCTCCTGCAAGGTGCTGTCCATGCCGACCAGTTTCATGAGGTCGACGATCGAGGTGCGCCAGTTCAGCTTGTTCGGGTTGCGCGCGGCCAGGCCGTCCAGCACCTGCTCGATGTCCACGCGCTCCATCGTGGCTGTTCCCGCGCCGGCGGCGGCCTGCTGCGGCTGCATGCCCTGCGCTTGCGGCTGCGGGGCCGCA
Source organism: Ramlibacter ginsenosidimutans (assembly GCF_016654015.1). GTDB lineage: Bacteria > Pseudomonadota > Gammaproteobacteria > Burkholderiales > Burkholderiaceae_C > Ramlibacter > Ramlibacter ginsenosidimutans. The sequence continues at coordinate 89,683 of NZ_JAEPWM010000013.1, forward strand.
GGCTGCGTCTGTGCGGACTGCGCGCTTGCGGGTTGCGCCGTTGCAGCTTGCGTCGGCGCGGCGGGCCTGGCGGGCTGCGCCGCTGCAGGGCTTGCGGCGGCAGGTGATGCGGCCGGCGCCTGGCTGGCGCTTGCGTGCGGCAGGAGGCGGCTGAAGATGGTTCCTAGGATGCTCATTCGTGTTCTCCGTGGCAGGGCGGACATCGCCTGCGGCCATGATGGGAGAAGGACTGCGGCGGAACTTGTGGGACGCCGGCGGCGGGTGCTGAGGCCTTGTCCGACGCGAAGGGACGCAGGTCGGAATACCGGGCGCTGCACGCTCGCGGCAGCATGCGCCCATGGACGCAATGCTGTGGTTGTTCGGCGAAGGCCGCGAACTCAGCTCATGGCAGATGGCCGCGCGCGGCGTCGCGATGTTCTTCGTGCTGCTCGTGCTGATCCGAGTATCCGGCCGCCGCTCCTTCGGGCAGGGCAACGCCTTCGATGCCGCGCTCACGGTGATGCTGGGAGCGATCCTCAGCCGCTCCGTCGTGGGCGTGTCGCCGTTCTGGCCCACGGTGTGTGCAGGTACCGCAGTGGCCGTGCTGCACCGGCTCGTGGGACTGGCGAGCGTGCTCTGGCCGGCCTTCGACCGTCTCGTCAGCGGCCGCAATCGCGAACTGCTGCGCGACGGCCGTCCCGACCGCTCGGCGCTGCGCAAGGGCCTGATCACGGATTGCGACCTCACGGATGCGGTGCGGCAGAAGACCGGCCGCGAGGACTGGGCGGGCGTGCACCGCGCGGTGCTGGAGCGCGACGGAAGCATCACCGTCGTGCCGAAGGAGGAACGGAAATGAAAAAGCCCCGCGCGGCGGGGCTTTTTCGAACCCGCTGGTGCGGGGTCGAAATGGCGGGGCGCCAGGGGCGCCCGTCGTCACTTCAGCTTGGTCTCTTTGTACTCGACGTGCTTGCGCGCCTTCGGGTCGAACTTCATGATCGACATCTTCTCGGGCATCGTCTTCTTGTTCTTGCTCGTGGTGTAGAAGTGGCCGGTGCCCGCAGTGGACTCCAGCTTGATCTTCTCGCGGCCGCCTTTGCTTGCCATGGTTCGTGCTCCTTGGGTTAGGCCTGGCCGCGGGCGCGCATGTCCGCCAGCACAGCGTCGATACCGTTCTTGTCGATCAGGCGCACCGCGGCGTTGGTAACGCGCAGGCGAACCCAGCGGTTCTCGCTTTCGATCCAGAAACGGCGATATTGCAGGTTCGGCAGGAACCGGCGCTTGGTCTTGTTGTTGGCGTGGGAGACGTTGTTCCCCACCATCGGGCCCTTGCCCGTCACGTCGCAGACGCGTGCCATCTGACTCTCCATGTCCGCCCGTCACTCCCGTGAGGGGCTCACCTCGCCCTGACGGGGGCGGTAACCGGCCGGATTCCGGCGAAGCCCGCGATTATAGCGGCTCCCGGAATCGCCCGCTTCCGGCGCTCGGAAAGCGGACATCCGGACGCAGAGGACGCAAAGGTTACGCAGAAGGCGCAAAAGAAGGCATGAAAACCTTTCAAGGTTTTTTCTGCGTCCTCTGCGTACCCTCTGCGCCCTCTGCGTCCGGTTGTTGGTAGTGGGGCCCCGCCTTCTACTCTTCCTGTTCCAGGAACCGCTGCGCATCGAGCGCCGCCATGCAGCCGGTGCCGGCGCTGGTGATGGCCTGCCGGTACACGTGGTCCTGCACGTCGCCGGCGGCGAACACGCCGGGCACGCTGGTCATCGTGGCGAAGCCGTTCAGGCCGCCCTTGGTGAGGATGTAGCCATCCTTCATCTCCAGCTGGCCCTGGAAGATGTCGGTGTTGGGATGATGGCCGATCGCGATGAAGCAGCCCTTGAGCTGCAAGTCCTCGGTGGCGCCGGTGGTGGTGTCCTTCAGGCGGATGCCGGTCACGCCCGTCGCGTCGCCCAGCACCTGGTCCAGGGTCTTGAACAGCTTGAGCTCGATCTTGCCCTCGGCGACCTTGTGCATCACCTTGTCGACGAGGATGGGCTCGGCGCGGAACTTGTCGCGCCGATGCACCAGGTACACCTTCTTCGCGATGTTCGACAGGTACAGCGCCTCCTCCACCGCGGTGTTGCCGCCGCCGATGACGCAGGTCACCTCGTCGCGGTAGAAGAAGCCGTCGCAGGTGGCGCAGGCGCTGACGCCCTTGCCCATGAACTCGGTCTCGGACGGCAGGCCCAGGTACTTCGCCGAGGCGCCGGTGGCGATCACGAGCGAATCGCAGGTGTAGGTGCCGCTGTCGCCGGTGAGGGTGAAGGGGCGCTTGCTGAAGTCGACCTTGTTGATGTGGTCGAAAACGATCTCGGTCTTGAAGCGTTCCGCGTGTTCCAGGAAACGCTGCATCAGCTCCGGTCCCTGCACGCCGTGGACATCGGCGGGCCAGTTGTCCACCTCGGTGGTGGTCATGAGTTGCCCGCCTTGCGCTATGCCCGTGATCAGCAGCGGATGGAGGTTGGCGCGTGCGGCGTACACGGCGGCGGTGTAGCCGGCGGGGCCGGAACCGAGGATCAAAACTTTCGCGTGCTTGGTGTTCATGGTGCAAAACCTGTGTGGGAAACACCACAGGTCGGTGTACATTTGCGGGCGATTCGAGAAGTATCCAGCATGCGGGCACGGCCCCTGCTTCCCACTTCCCGATCACGGGGATTGTAAGAACCGATGGCGGCCGCCCAAGCAGGAGGGATTTGAACGATGTCGATGCTGTCCAACCTGGAGTTGATCCGGCGGGTGCCCTTGTTTGCCCTGCTGACCTCCAACCAGGCGGAAGCGGTGGCCGACGCGGTGGTGAAGCGCCGCTTCAAGCGCGGCGAAACGATCGTGGAGCAGGGCGAGAAGACCAACACCCTGTTCATCATCCTCACCGGGCGCGTGCGTGTCGTCACCTCGGACAAGCGCGGGCGCGAAGTGATCCTCGCCACGCTCAACCCCGGCGACTACATCGGTGAGATGAGCCTCATCGACAACGAGCCGCACTCGGCCACCTGCCGGGCCGAAGTGCAGACCGACATGCTGACCCTCGGCCGCGCCGAGTTCGCGCGCTGCCTGCCGGAAAACAGCTCGATGTCGTACGCGATCATGAAGGGGCTGGTGCAGCGGCTGCGCCAGGCGGACCGCAAGATCGAGTCGCTGGCGCTGATGGACGTGTACGGGCGCGTGGCCCGCGCGCTGCTGGAGTTCGCGCAGCCGGATCGCGACGGCCTCATGACCATCCGCGAGCGCATCTCGCGCCAGGACATCGCCAAGATGGTCGGCGCCTCCCGCGAGATGGTGAGCCGCGTGATGAAGGACCTGGAAGACCGCGGCTTCATCGAAACGCGCGAGGATGGCTCGATGGTCGTGAAGGACCGCTTGACCACGCTGGGGTAGCCGCGGAATACGGGAGCGGACAACCGGACGCAGAGGGCGCAAAGATTTCGCAGAGGACGCAAAAGGATCCAGGAAAGAAGTTTTCCTGAGGTCTTTCTTGCGTCCTTCTGCATTTTTGCGACCTCTGCGTCCGGCAGTCCGCTCCCGCGTTCGCCTGCAGTGACGCGAAACAACGCCGCGGTCGATTGCGGGCCGCCCCTGCGCTAAGCTCGCGCTTGCGTCATGACGTACTCGCTGAACACCCTCACGGAGGCCGCGCCCGCGCCCTCCGGTCCGCGCGCGGGCCTCGCCCGCTTCGCCCACGAAACCGCGCTGGTGCTGGGCGCCTGCGCGCTCGTCTTCTGCCTGCTGGCGCTGCTCACGCATTCCGCGGGCGACGCGGCCTTCTCGACGTCCGGCGACGGCGGACCGCTGCATAACTGGGGCGGCCGGCTGGGCGCGTGGCTGTCGGACGCCTGCCTGTTCCTCCTGGGCTACTCCGTGTGGTGGTGTGTCGCCGCCGGCATCCGCGCGTGGCTCGCTTCGCTCGCCCGCTGGATGCGCGCCGAAAACGCCGCGCCCGCAACGCCCGCGCATCCGTGGTTGCAGGGCCGGTCCGCGTTCTGGATAGCGCTGGCGGTGCTGCTCGTGGCCAGCACCGGCCTGGAGTGGACGCGCCTGTACCACCTGGAGTCGCGCCTGCCGGACCACTCGGGCGGTGCGCTCGGCTACATGGTGGGCCCGCTGGCGATGAACTGGCTGGGATTCATCGGCTCGGGCCTGCTGTTCGTGGCGATCATGGTGCTGGCCTCGGCCGTCGTGTTCCGCTTCTCCTGGAGCCACGTGGCCGAGCGCATCGGCGCCGCCATCGACGGCTTCATCGAATCGCGCCGCGAGCAGCGGGAGCGGGCCGAGGACGTCGCGGTGGGCCAGCGCGCCGCCCGCGAGCGCGAGGAGATCGTGCACGTCGAGCGCGTCGAGATCGAGGAACACCACCCCACGCCGGTGCTGATCGAGCCCGTGCCCGTGGAGGCGCCCAGGAGCGAACGGGTCGCCAAGGAGCGGCAGAAGCCGCTGTTCTCGGATATGCCGGACAGCAAGCTGCCGCAGGTCGACCTGCTCGATGCCGCGGCCGGCCGCCAGGAGAGCGTCTCCCCCGAAACGCTGGAGATGACCTCGCGGCTGATCGAGAAGAAGCTGAAGGACTTCGGCGTGGAAGTGCGGGTGGTGCTGGCGCAGCCCGGCCCCGTCATCACGCGCTACGAAATCGAGCCGGCCACCGGCGTGAAGGGCTCGCAGATCGTCAATCTCGCGAAGGACCTGGCGCGCTCGCTCTCGCTGGTGTCGATCCGCGTGGTCGAGACCATTCCGGGCAAGAACTTCATGGCGCTGGAACTGCCCAACGCCAAGCGCCAGTCGATCAAGCTGTCGGAGATCCTGGGCTCGCAGGCCTACAACGAAGCCAGGTCGCAGCTCACCCTGGGGCTGGGCAAGGACATCGTCGGCAACCCGGTCGTCGCCGATCTGGCCAAGATGCCGCACGTGCTGGTGGCCGGCACGACCGGCTCGGGCAAGTCGGTCGGCATCAACTCGATGATCCTGAGCCTGCTTTACAAGGCCGAGGCGCGCGACGTGCGCCTGCTGATGATCGACCCCAAGATGCTGGAGATGTCGGTCTACGAGGGCATCCCGCACCTGCTGGCGCCGGTGGTCACGGACATGAAGCAGGCGGCCAACGGCCTCACCTGGTGCGTCGCCGAGATGGAGCGCCGCTACAAGCTGATGTCGAAGATGGGCGTGCGCAACCTCGCCGGCTACAACCACAAGATCGACGAAGCCAAGGCGAAGGAGCAGTTCATCTACAACCCGTTCAGCCTGACTCCCGAGAGCCCCGAGCCGCTGGACCGCCTGCCGCACATCGTCGTCGTGATCGACGAACTCGCCGACCTGATGATGGTGGTGGGCAAGAAGATCGAGGAGCTGATCGCCCGGCTCGCGCAGAAGGCGCGCGCCGCCGGCATCCACCTGATCCTGGCCACGCAGCGCCCGAGCGTCGACGTGATCACGGGCCTGATCAAGGCCAACATCCCGACCCGCATCTCGTTCCAGGTCTCCAGCAAGATCGACAGCCGCACCATCCTCGACCAGATGGGCGCGGAGGCGCTGCTGGGCATGGGCGACATGCTGTACATGGCCAGCGGCACCGGCCTGCCGGTGCGCGTGCACGGCGCCTTCGTGAGCGACGAGGAAGTGCACCGCGTCGTCGCCTACCTGAAGGAGCAGGGCGGCGAACCGAACTACATCGAGGGCGTGCTGGAAGGCGGCACGGTCGACGGCGAGGACGGCGCACTGGGTGGCGTGCCCGGCGAAGGCGGCGGCGAGGGCGATCCCCTGTACGACCGCGCCGTGGAAGTGGTCCTGAAGAACCAGAAAGCCAGCATCTCGCTGGTGCAGCGGCACCTGGCGATCGGCTACAACAAGGCCGCCAACCTGCTGGAAGCCATGGAGAAGGCCGGGCTCGTCAGCCCCATGAATGCCCGCGGGCAGCGCGAGATCCTGGTGCCGGGCCGCGGCGAATAAACGTCTCGTAACGAACTTGGCCGCTGGGGCGCTACCCAACCGACAATGTCGTGTTGGAGAGTCCCATGAAGAAAATGTTCGTCACGCTGGCGCTGGGTGCGCTGGCCGCCGCCGCCCACGCGGGCGCCATCGACAGCCTCGAGAACTTCGTGCGCAATGCGAAGACCGGTCACGCGGACTTCACCCAGGTGATCACCGCGCCGCCGCGCGACGGCCAGCCGGGACGGACCAAGTCGTCGAGCGGCTCGTTCGACTTCCAGCGCCCGAACCGCTTCCGCTTCGAGTACCGCAAGCCCTTCGAACAGACCATCGTGGCCGACGGCCAGACGGTGTGGCTCTTCGACAAGGACCTGAACCAGGTCAGCCAGCGCAAGCAGGTGAAGGTGCTCGCCAACACGCCCGCAGCCGTGATCGCGGCGTCGCCGGACCTGGAGTCGATCAAGCGCGACTTCGAGCTGCAGCCGCTGCCGGACCAGGACGGCCTGCAATGGGTGCAGGCCACGCCGCGGCAGAAGGAAGGCCAGCTCACCAGCATGAAGATCGGATTCCGCGGCGACCAGCTCGCTGCGCTGGAGATCCAGGACAGCTTCGGGCAGCGCTCGGTGCTCACCTTCAACAACATGCAGGTGAACGCGCCCGTCAATCCGCAGACCTTCCACTTCACGCCGCCGAAGGGCGCGGACGTGCTGCAGGCGCCCTGAGCCGGGCCGGGCGTAGGGCGCAGGCTCCTAGATCTCGCGGGCGATCTGGTCCAGCTGCTTGCGCTCGATGTATTCGTCCATGCGCGAGAGTAGCCGCCACCACTCCGAGCCGTCCTCGCGGTAGACGCGCACGGCGCCGGCGCGCACGAGGATCTTGCGCAGTTCGTCGTCGGTGAAGCCGCCGAGCGCCTTGCGCAAGGTCTCGAACGAGCGGTCGGTGAAGCTCTTGTGGCCCAGGAAATGGCGGGCGGTGGTCTCCGCCATGAATTCTTCCTTGTGCTGCTCCTGCAGGATGCGCAGCTGGTTGCCGAACTGCTGCCGGTTCAGCAGGTAGCTGATGCCTCCGCCGATGAGGACCCCCAGCAGGGCGGCGAGCGCGGACCAGAAGGACGCTTGCATGATGGCCGCAATATAAACTGCCCGACATGAGCAGCAAGTCCGCCCACGCGCCCCTGGCCGAACGCCTGCGGCCGAAGTCCCTGGGCGAGGTGATCGGCCAGCAGCACCTCCTCGGCGAGGGCATGCCGCTGCGCATCGCCTTCGAGTCGGGCCAGCCCCACAGCTGCATCCTGTGGGGCCCGCCCGGCACCGGCAAGACGACCATCGCGCGGCTGATGGCCGATGCCTTCGACGCGCAGTTCATCACCATCAGCGCGGTCCTGGGCGGGGTGAAGGACATCCGCGATGCCGTGGAGCAGGCGCTCATCGCGCAGGCGCACGGGCGCCGCACCATCGTCTTCGTCGACGAGGTGCACCGCTTCAACAAGAGCCAGCAGGACGCCTTCCTGCCGCACGTGGAGTCGGGGCTCTTCACCTTCATCGGGGCGACCACGGAGAACCCGTCGTTCGAGGTGAACTCCGCGCTGCTGTCGCGCGCTGCGGTCTACGTGCTGCAGCCGCTGGGCGAGGACGACCTGAAGCAGATCGTGCAGCGCGCCCAGGCCATCGACGCGGTGCCGGCGATCGAGCCCGCGGCGCTGGAGCGGCTGATCGCCTATGCGGACGGCGATGCGCGCCGGCTGCTGAACACGCTGGAGACGCTCGCGGTCGCCGCGAAGAAGGAAAAGCGCGACGAGATCACCGACGCCTGGCTGCTCAAGGTGCTGGGCGAGCGCATGCGCCGCTACGACAAGGGCGGCGAGCAGTTCTACGACACCATCAGCGCGCTGCACAAGTCCGTGCGCGGCTCGGACCCGGATGCGACGCTGTACTGGTTCGTGCGCATGCTCGATGGCGGCGTCGACCCGCGCTATGTCGCGCGGCGCATGATCCGCATGGCCGTCGAGGACATCGGCCTGGCCGACCCGCGGGCGCTGCGCATGGCGCTCGACGCCTCCGAGGTGTACGAGCGCCTGGGCAGCCCCGAGGGCGAGCTCGCGCTGGCCGAGTGCCTCGTGTACCTGGCGATCGCGCCCAAATCCAATGCGGTGTACGTCGCGTACAACGAGGCGCGGGCGCTCGTGCGCAAGGACGGCACGCGCCCCGTGCCGCTGCACCTGCGCAACGCGCCCACGCGGCTGATGAAGGACCTCGGCTACGGCAAGGAGTACCGCTATGCGCACAACGAGGAGGGCGGCTTCGCGGCGGGCGAGGACTACTTCCCTGAGGGCATGAAGGCGCCCGTGTTCTACCGGCCGGTGGAGCGCGGGCTGGAGATCCGCATCGCGGAGAAGCTGCGGGAATTGCGCGCCTTGAACCGGAATCGCCAAGGGACAAACCCCTAGAACACGGCAGAGGTACCGCGGGGTGCCCCGTTTACAATCGCGCCCGACAACCCGCCCAGGACCACCGCATGGCGGGTTTTTTGCTAGATGGCGAAGTGCCTCACAAAGGCGCGCAATCGCCACGCGCGGAACAGAAACGGAGAAAACCTCTATGGACATCCTGCTGCAGCAGATCATCAACGGTCTGGTCCTGGGGAGCATGTACGCCCTGGTCGCCCTGGGCTACACGATGGTGTACGGCATCATCAACCTGATCAACTTCGCGCATGGCGACGTGCTCATGGTCGGCGCGCTCACCAGCTGGGCGATCATCACCAAGGCGCAGGATGCGATGCCGGGCATCCCCGGCTGGCTGCTGCTGCTGGTCGCACTCGTGATCTCCTGCGTCGTGGCCGCCGCCCTGAACTTCACCATCGAGAAGGTGGCGTACCGGCCGCTGCGCAACAGCCCCAAGCTCGCTCCGCTGATCACGGCGATCGGAATGTCGATCCTGCTGCAGACGCTGGCGATGATCATCTTCAAGCCGAATTACAAGCCGTATCCGACGCTGCTGCCGCCCAAGCCGATCCAGTTCGGGGGTGCGGTGATCACGACGACGCAGATCATGATCCTGGGGATGACGGTGGTCTCTCTGGCCATCCTCATGTACCTGGTGAACTACACGCGGCTCGGACGCGCGATGCGGGCGACCGCCGAAAACCCGCGGGTCGCCGCGCTGATGGGGGTGAAACCGGACATGGTGATCTCGGCGACCTTCATCATCGGCGCGGTGCTCGCCACCATCGCGGGCGTGATGTACGCGTCCAACTACGGGACGGTGCAGCACACCATGGGCTTCCTGCCGGGACTGAAGGCCTTCACCGCGGCGGTGTTCGGCGGCATCGGCAACCTTGCCGGCGCGGTCGTCGGGGGCGTGCTGCTCGGGCTGATCGAGTCGATCGGCTCCGGCTACCTCAGTGTCGTGACCGGAGGGCTGCTGGGGAGCAACTACTCCGACATCTTCGCGTTCATCGTGCTGATCGTGGTGCTCACGCTGCGGCCCTCCGGCCTGCTGGGCGAACGCGTCGCGGACCGCGCCTGAAGGAGACCGCAGCATGAAGACCCCGAACCGGAAGGTCCTCTGGATCGTCGGCGCCATCGCCCTGGCGATCTTTCCCCTGCTGCTGCAGGCCGCGGGCAATTTCTGGGTGCGCATCGCCGACAGCGCGCTGCTGTACGTGCTGCTCGCCCTGGGCCTGAACATCGTGGTGGGCTATGCCGGCCTGCTGGACCTGGGCTTCGTCGCCTTCTTCGCGATCGGCGCCTACACCTTCGCCCTGACGGCCTCGCCGCACCTGTCCGAGAACTTCCCCTGGATCGCGCAGCACCTCGGCGATGCGCTGCACCTGTCCGTGTGGCTGGCGATCCCGCTCGGGGCCGCGGTGGCGGGCGTGTTCGGCATCCTGCTGGGTGCGCCGACGCTGAAGCTGCGCGGCGACTACCTGGCCATCGTGACGCTGGGCTTCGGCGAAATCATCCGTGTGTTCCTGAACAACCTCGACCAGCCGGTGAACGTCACGAACGGGCCCAAGGGCATTTCGCAGATCGACTCGGCGCACCTGTTCTCGCTGGATTTCGCGCGCCCGCTGGACGTCACCGAGACCTATTCGGTCAACTCGGTGACGCTCTACTACTACCTGTTCCTGCTGCTCGCCCTGGCCAGCGTGCTCATCTGCCACCGGCTCGAACTCTCCCGCATCGGTCGTGCGTGGATGGCGATCCGCGAAGACGAGATCGCGGCCAAGGCCATGGGCATCAACACGCGCAACATGAAGCTGCTGGCCTTCGGCATGGGCGCCACCTTCGGCGGCGTGTCGGGCGTGATGTTCGCCGCCTTCCAGGGCTTCGTCTCGCCGGAGTCCTTCAGCCTGATGGAGTCGGTGATGATCGTCGCCATGGTGGTGCTGGGCGGCATCGGCCACCTGCCGGGGGTGATCCTCGGGGCGGTGCTCCTGTCCGCCCTGCCGGAGGTGCTGCGCTGGGTGTCCGGCGTCTTCGACCTGCAGTCGCTCACGGGCGGCCGGCTCGACGCGTCGATCCTGCGCCAGTTGCTCATCGCGCTCGCGATGATCATCGTCATGCTGCTGCGTCCGCGCGGGCTCTGGCCCACCAGCGAGCACGGCAAGGTGCCGCAAGTCCCGGTGAAATAAGGAGGACCGCATGGCAGACGTCGTCCTCCGCGTGGCGGGCATTTCCAAGCGCTTCGGCGGGCTGCAGGCCCTGTCGGACGTCGGTCTCACGATCGAGCGAGGCCAGGTGTACGGCCTGATCGGCCCCAACGGCGCGGGCAAGACCACCTTCTTCAACGTGATCACCGGGCTGTACACGCCGGACAGCGGCAGCTTCGAGCTGGCCGGCAAGCCGTACACGCCCAGCGCCGTGCACGAAGTCGCCAAGGCCGGCATCGCGCGCACCTTCCAGAACATCCGCCTGTTCGCGGACATGACGGCGCTGGAGAACGTGATGGTGGGCCGGCACGTGCGCACGCATTCCGGCCTGATCGGCGCGGTGTTCCGCACGCGCGGCTTCAAGGAGGAGGAGGCGGCCATCGCGAAGCGCGCGCAGGAACTGCTCGATTACGTCGGCATCGGCCGCTTCACCGAGTACAAGGCCCGCACGCTCTCGTACGGCGACCAGCGCCGCCTGGAGATCGCCCGCGCGCTCGCGACCGACCCGCAGCTGATCGCCCTGGACGAGCCGGCGGCCGGCATGAACTCCACCGAGAAGGTGGTGCTCCGGGAGCTGATCGACCGCATCCGCAAGGACGGCCGCACCATCCTGCTGATCGAGCACGACGTGAAGCTGGTGATGGGGCTGTGCGACCGCGTGACGGTGCTCGACTACGGCAAGCAGATTGCCGAAGGCTCGCCGTACGACGTGCAGCGCGACGAGAAGGTGATCGAGGCCTACCTGGGCCACAGCCACAAGCCGACGCAGGCCAAGGCCGCAGGAGAGGCGCAATGAGCGAGACGCTGCTGAAGGTCAGTGGGCTGAAGGTCGCCTATGGCGGCATCCAGGCGGTGAAGGGCGTGGACTTCGAGGTGCGGGCCGGCGAGCTGGTTTCGCTGATCGGCTCCAACGGCGCGGGCAAGACCACCACCATGAAGGCCATCACCGGCCTGTTGCCGCTCTCTGCGGGGGACATCCAGTTCATGGGCCAGAGCGTCCGCGGCCGCGGGGCCTGGGACATGGTGAAGCAGGGCCTCGCCATGGTGCCCGAGGGCCGCGGGGTCTTCACGCGGATGTCCATCACGGAGAACCTGCAGATGGGCGCGCACATCCGCACGGACAAGGCGGGCATCGCGGAGGACATGGAGCGCGTGTTCACGACCTTCCCGCGACTGAAGGAGCGCAAGGACCAGCTCGCCGGCACGATGTCCGGGGGCGAGCAGCAGATGCTGGCGATGGGGCGCGCGCTCATGAGCCGGCCCAAGGTGCTGCTGATGGACGAGCCGTCGATGGGGCTGTCGCCCATCATGGTCGACAAGATCTTCGAGGTGGTGCGCGACGTGCACAGTCGGGGCGTCACCATCCTGCTCGTCGAGCAGAACGCCAGCCGGGCCCTGGAAATCGCGGACCGCGGCTACGTCATGGAGTCCGGCCTCATCACCATGAGCGGCGACGCGAAGAAGATGCTCGACGACCCGAAGGTGCGCGCCGCCTACCTCGGCGAGTGAGCCGCGCGCTTCAGTAGCGCCACTGCAGGCCGAGGCTCGTGCGCCAGTCGCGCACGTCGCCGATCCCGCGGACCTCGTATGCGTCCAGCCCCACGGCGGCATTAGCCCTGCGGGAGAAATCCCAGCTGAGCCCCACGCCGTACGTGAGGCCGCCGTCGCGCGCGCCCATGAATTGCGCGGCAGAAGGGGACCGGTTCACTGTGGTGCCGATGCGGCCGTAGACACCGAGGTCCTGCACGATGCCGGCCTTGCCGACCAGGCTGAGGTTCAGGCCGGGGCTGCGTCCGACGCGGATGGCGGCGAGCCGGTCGGCTTCACTGATCTGCAGGCTGAGGCTGCGCGGCGCCGTCTCGCTGGAGTACAGGGACACGCTGCTCGCGTCGCTGCACGCGAGCGTGTAGCTGCTGCACGGCAGCCGCTCTTCGCCCGCTGGCTGCAGGCCGAGCGGGCTGAGGCCCGAGCGCCATCGCAGCATCCCGCCGGAGTCGGGCAGCGCCGCGCTCGCGGCCACTGCAAGGACCAATCCCAGGACACACTGCTGCATGCGCATGGCGGCTCCCTCTTGCTCGTTTGAAGGAACAATGTGGCCCGCGGCTGAGGCAGCGCGTGTCGGACAAATCTCACAAGCGATGTAGGAGGCCCGGCTCAGCCTTTAATCCACCTTGGCGCCCGACGCCTTCACCACTTTTTCGTATTTGGCCAGTTCGGCATGCATGAAACGGCCGAACTCCTCGGGGGTGGTGGGCACTGGCTCCGCCATCAGGCTGGCGAACCGCGCCTTGGTCTCGGGGGCATTGAGCGCGGCGACGAAGGCCTGGTTCAGCCGGTGGATCGTCTCGGGCGGCGTCCCGGCCGGTGCGACCAGCCCCCACCAGGTATCGATGGCGAAGCCTTTGAGGGTGTCGGCCACCGGCGGCGCGTCCGGGAGACTGGGCGAGCGGTGCAAGGTGGTGACGGCCAGCGCCTTCAGCTTGCCGGCGCGGATGTTCGGCGCTGCGGTGGCGAGGTTGTCGAAGTTGAAGTCGACCTGCCCCGAGAGGAGCGCCAGCTGTGCCGGGTTGCCGCCGTTGTACGGAATGTGCACGGCGTAGATGCCGGCGTCGCGCTTGAACATCTCGCCCGCGAGATGGCCCGCGCTGCCATTGCCGCCGCTGCCGTAATTGAGCCGGCCGGGGTTGGCTTTCGCGTACGCGATCAGGTCGGCGACGCTGGCGATCTTCAGGCGCGTGGCCGTCTGCGTGTTCATGACGAGCACGTTGGGCACGCGCACCATCTGCGTGATGGGCGCGAAGTCCCGGGCCGCGTCGTACGGCATCTTGCCGAACAGCCAGGGGTTGATCGCATGCGTGGCGGTTGCGGCGATGCCGATCGTGCTGCCATCGGGTGCGGCCTTGGCCACCACGTCCGCGCCGATGTTGCCGCCGCCGCCGGGGCGGTTCTCGATGATCACGGTGCCCAGGCTGTCCTTCACCCGCTCGGCGAGCACGCGCGCGGTGAGGTCGATCGGGCCGCCGGGCGCGTACGGCACGATGATGCGGATGGGCTTGCCTTGCGCCCGCACCGCAGGCGCGGACAGCATGGCGGCGGAGAACGATCCCAGGAGGAGGTGTCGGCGTTTCATGCCCGCATTGTCGCAAGCTCGCGGGCGCACTGCAGAGCCTGTGCTGCGGGGCAGGGCGCCGCAGCCGATGCGCTCAGTGCTTGTCGGCCTCGGTGGTGAACGAGTCCGCGAAGAATTCCTCCGCCGGCAACTGGCACTTCGCGCTGTATTCGGCACGGGCGGAATCGACCACGATCGGGGCGCCGCAGGCATAGACCTGGTATGCGGAAAGATCCGGGTGGTCCTCGATCACCGCGCGGTGCACGAAGCCGGTCCGGCCGGTCCAGTTGTCCTCGGGCAGGGCGTCGGACACGACGGGCACGTACTGCAGGTTGGGCATGTCCGCCAGGCGCTCGCGCACCCACGCATCCATGTAGAGGTCACCGGGACGCCGGCCGCCCCAGTAGAGCGTGGCGGGACGCTGGATACCCTTGAACTGCATGTGCTCGAGGAGCGCCTTGATCGGGGCGAAACCCGTGCCGGAGGCCAGCAGGATCATGGGTTTGTCCGAATCCTCCCGCAGGTAGAAGCTGCCGAACGGGCCCTCCACGCGCAGGATCTCCTTCTCCTTCATCGCCGTGAACACGTGGTCGGTGAACTTGCCGCCGGGCATGTGCCGGATGTGCAGTTCGACGCCGGGTCCGTTGTGCGGCGCGTTGGCCATGGAGTAGCTGCGGCGGGCGCCGTCGCGCAGGATGAACTCGATGTACTGGCCGGCGTGGTAGCGCAGCGTGTCGTTCGCGGGCAGCTGCAGCTTGACGATCATCACGTCGTGCGAGACCTTCTCCAGCGAGCTCACGCGCGAAGGCATCTTGCGCACCGGGAACGCGCTTTCGTCCGTGACCTGCCGCGATTCGAGCACCACGTCGGTTTGCGGCACCGCGCAGCAGGTGAGGATCAGGCCGTTGGCTTCCTCCTCCGCCGACAAGGCCTTGCTCTGGTGGGGGCCGTGCACCACCGAGCCCTCCAGCTTCTTGCACTTGCAGGAACCGCAGGCCCCGTCCTTGCAGCCATAGGGCATGCCGATGCCCTGCCGGATGGCCGCCGGCAGGATCGCTTCGCCGCTGTCGACGGAGAAGCTGCGACCACTGGGCTGCACCGTGATCTGGAAGGGGCCGGCGTTCGCCGTGCTGGCTGTCATGCTTTGGGTATCCTCGGGCTCTTTGCTCTTGCTGGTGCGATTTTGCCTTCAAACCAGACTCCGCTCGGCGCCCGGCCCAGTCGCTTCCGCCGCCAGCGGGTCCTCATCGTCGGTTGCGGCGACGTCGGAATGCGCGTGGTGCGCGCGCTGCCCGCGCGCATGCGCGTACTGGCGTTGACCTCGAACCCCGCTCGCACCGCGCAGTTGCGCGCTGCGGGAATCACCCCGCTGCTGGGCGACCTGGATCGCCCGGCCAGCCTGGCGAGGCTGGCGGGGCTGGCGCAGCGTGTCGTCCACCTCGCACCGCCTGCAGCCGATGCCGCGAAAGCCGCGCCGCAGGATCTGCGTACGCAAAACCTGATGCGAGCGCTGCGGCTGCGCAGCCCGCCGGTGGCGCTCGTCTACGGATCCACGAGCGGCGTGTACGGCGACTGCGGCGGTGCATGGGTCAGCGAAGCGCGTCCCGTCCTGCCGCAGACGGCCCGCGCGCGCCGGCGGGTCGATGCGGAGCGGCAGCTGCGCTTCTTCGGGCGCGGCGCCGGCGTGCGGGTGAGCGTTCTGCGTATTCCGGGCATCTATGCGCCGGACCGGCCGGCGGGCACCCCGCGCGAGCGCCTGCTGCGCGGCACGCCGGTGCTGTGCGCGCCGGACGACGTCTACACGAACCACATCCACGCCGACGACCTGGCGCGCGGCGTGATCGCGGCGCTGTGGCGCGGCCGGCCGCAACGCGTCTACCACGCGTGCGACGACAGCGTGATGAAGATGGGCGACTACTTCGACCTCGCCGCCGACCTGTATGGCTTGCCGCGCCCGCCGCGCGTGACGCGCAGCGCCGCCCGCGAGCAGTTGCCGCCGATGCTCCTGAGTTTCATGTCCGAATCGCGCAGGCTGGACAACACCCGGATGAAGCGTGAACTGCGCTTGCGATTGCGCTATCCGACGGTGCAGTCCGGACTGCACGCCTGACCGCTATGGCACCGTGACTCCGGCGGTTGCGGTGGCCTGCATACGCAGCTCCAGGCAGCGCTGGGTGAGCGCCTGGTGCAGTTCGCGCTGGCGCTGCGCGATCTCGTCGTCGCCCCCCTGGGGCGGCGCGTTCGCCGCGAGCCGCTCGGCGCAGTTCTCGCGTCGCAGATCGGGACCCAGCGCTGCGACGAAGCTTTCGAGCCGCAGCAGGCTGCTGTCGCTCGCGTGCGCCGCATAGCGGTCGAGTTCGGCTTTCAGGTCGATCCAGCGCCGCGCGGCCGGGTCCTGCGCCAGCGCGGGGCTGGCGAGTGCGAGTAGGGGTTGCGCTTCCTGCGCCAGCCGGGTCAGGCGCGCGGCGCTGCGGCCGAAGGAGGGCGCCGTGTTCGCCCCCGCGTCTGCCGCGCCCAGGGTTTCGGCCAGCGGGAGCGTGTCGCCCTGCCACCAGGCGAAGTCGCGCGAGCGGGCGCTTTCCAGCGGCTGGCGCTCGAGCTCGTCATCCAGCACGGCCAGTCGCCGCAGCAGCTCGCCATCGAGGGTGGCGACGAGGCGTTCACCGAATCCGGCACCACCGGTCTGCTTCAGCACGGCCTGCAAGGCCAGCACCTCTTCGCGCTGCTGCTTCAAGGTGCCCAGGTCTGCGGCGGCGGCGCCTTCGGCCGGCCAGCTCGCCTTCAGGCTGCGGAACGCCTGCTGGTAGATCAGCTCCGACACGCGCGCGTCGACGACGCGCAAGACGCCGGCCTGCGCATCGCTGGGGAAGAGCGGCACCACGCGCGCCACGACCTCGGCGCGCTCCGCCGCGAGCGCGCGCGCGGCAGGCAGCACCTTCGCGAGACTGGCGGATTCCGGCGCGTTCTTCGAGCTCGCGGCAGGCGCGGCGTCCGTCATGAACGAGGCTTTCAGCAGTGCGCCCAGCCCCTGGCGCAACGCCGCGCGCTCGGGCGAGAGGCCGAAGCGCTTTTCATCGGCCAGCCACACGACCCCCGGCTCGCCTCCGTTGTCGAACGCCTGCTCGAACTGCCGGCGGAATTCCGCGAACGCGGCGCCTGACTGGCTCTGCAGCTGTTCCACCGACTCCGGCCCGAGCAGTCGGGTGGCGGCAATACGCTGGATCACCTTCTGGTACGCACTCCCCAGTTGCAAGGTACCCTGGCCCATCCAGTCGTTGCGGCCCTTCGCGAGCAGCGCATGCTGGTCTTCCAGCAGCGCGTGCACGGCGCGGTAGCGCTCCAGCGTGCGGTCGAATCCCGCGAGTCGCGCAGAGGGCCGGAACAGGCCGTTGCTGCGTTCCACGTAGCCCTGCTCGAGCGCGAACAGGTCGTTGGTGTTCAGCAGGCGCGTGTGCAGCGCCGCCATCGCCTTCGCCAGCGAGCAGCGGGTCGCCGACTGCAAGCGTGCCTGCATCAGGACCGGTTCGATGCGCACTTCCTCGCTGGAGCGGAACATGCGGGCCGCGCCTTCCAGCGCACCGGGGAGCTCCTTGCCGAGTGTGTAGCCGACGAGGCGGCGCAGTTGCTCGGGCCCGCCGCCGCTCGCCTGCAGCGAGAAGAAGGACTGCACGGCCGCGTCGAGCCGTTCGACGTCCGTCACGTAGTCGGTGACCGCCACGAACTCGGGAAGGTCCTCGGGCGCGGCCGTGAGCCGCCGCTCCAGGTTGGACGGCACCGGCGACTGGCACTCGCCGCCCCGCAGCTCACCGGAGCCACGCGCCAGCGGCACGCCCGTGAGGTGGCTGGCATGCGCGTACAGCTCGCGCCGCACGGTCTCCACGACGATCTCGTTGAACTCGCGCCCCAGCCGGGCCTGCACCTGACGTTCCAGCGGATCGAACGCGTGCCACGAGCCCGGGAGGAACGCCGTCCAGGCCGAATCGTGCTGCAGCCGATCGGTCGCAGCGAGCAGCGCCAGCGCCTTGCGCCGGTACCACTCGGGATCGACCGCTTCACGCGTGGGGGCCCGGGCGCGGAAATTCGCATCCGCCTTCATCTGCAGCAGGATCCGGCTGAGGTCTTCGCGCCAGCCATCGAGCTGCCAGGCCGCAACGCCGATGCCCACCGCCCAGGCGGCCAGGAGCGCGTACGCGAGCCTCAGCAGGACGGCCTGGACGCTCCATCGGCCCCGGGTGGGAAGCGACTGCTCGTTCGTCATCTGCGCGCCGCCGTGGAAGGCGCGGGCTGCAAGAGCTCGCGTACGGGCCACGACTGCCAGAGCCAGAGCGCCTCCGACAGCACCAACAGGACGCAGGCCACGGCAAGGACGCGCAGCCATGCACGCCAGCCCTGGCTGGCCCGTGCTTCGGCCGGCGCCGGATCTTCGGCCCTCATTCCACTCCCCTGGCGAATGTGGTGTGCACAGGCTACGCCGTGCGAGGCGCTTGCGTCTCAGGGCTTATCCGCAGGAAGTGTGCGATGACAGGATCAGATACCGGCCGGCTTGCGCATGGTCTTGAGCCGATCCACGGCATGCACCGTCAGCTCCACGATCTTTCCGCCGTGCTGCACCGTGAGTTGCACCTCACTCTCCGGTTCCGGGCGCGCCCACAGCTTCTTGTAGAAGGATTCGAGCGTGCCGACCTTCTCGCCATCGACGGCCAGCACGATGTCGCCGGGCACGAGCCCCGCTTCCTCCGCGGGACTGTCCTGATGCACGCGCACAATGCGGATGCGACCCTCTTGCTCGGTCGACGTGAGCCCCAGCCAAGGCCGGTGCCCCATGCTCGTCGTTCCCGTTTGCTGCATTTCGCCCAGGATGGGCTTGAGCAGGTCGACGGGGACGAACATGTTGCCGGGCACCTGGCGGCGATCGCCGCGGGCGTTCCCGACGAACAGGCTGCCGATGCCCACGAGCTCGCCGCTCGCGTTGAACAGCGGCGCGCCACTGTGATTGCGCAGCGGCGGCGTCGCGAAGAGCGCGCCATCGATGTGGTATTCCCAATAGCCGGAGAACGGGCGCGTGGACACCAGCTCGATGAGCTCCGCACGGCCATCCTCGCCTCCAGTGGCAGCCAGCAGCGATGTCCGTTCCGGCAGTCCGCGTGCCGTGCCGAGCGTCACGGGCTCGATGCCGCGCAGCGGCAGCACAGGTCGCACCAGCCCGAAGCCGGTGGCCTGGTCGTAGCCGACCGCGCGCGCCGGCAGCACGCGGTTGTCGCTCGTGGTGACCTGGATGGTGTCGGCCTCGATGATCAGGTAGCCGATGGTGAGGATGAGGCCGTCGGGGCCGATCACCACACCCGAACCTTCGCGCTCCTCTCCGAGGGTGTCGGCGGAGCGCGCGTCTTCGGCGACGGTGACCTGCAGGCCCACCACCGCTTGCATGGCGTGGGTGATCGCGTCGGCTGCCGCCTGGGGCGGCAGGCGGCCGGCGTGCGCGGCGCGCAGGACAGCGAGCAGGAGGATGCCGGCCAGGCGGCAGGCCGCGGACGCGAGTGGCATGACGACTTCCCAGGTGAATGGAAATCAGGATGCGACGCGGCAATTCCGCCCGCAATTGGCCCAAGGGGAACCCTGCCTGCACGGGTTTGCCGGGCCGCGCGCGCCGCCGTTTTTGCATAATGCGCCGCACCACTTCGACAAGGATATTCCGTGGCGACTTATCTCGAATTGAAAGAGCAGGCCGAAAAGCTTTTGGCGGAAGCCGAAAGAATGCGCGAACAGGAAATCACCGACGCGGTGGCCGACATCAAGCGGAAAATCGATTTGTACGGATTGACGGCGGAAGACCTGGGGCTCGCGAAATCCGCGGGTCCGGGCAGGAACCGGCCGAAGAACAAGGCGGTCGTGAAGTACCGCGGCCCGAACGGCGAGACCTGGTCAGGCGGCCGCGGGCGCAAGCCGCAGTGGGTCACGCAGGCGCTGCAGCAAGGCCGCAACCTGGAAGAATTCGCAGTGAAGGGCTAGCGCCAGGACCCTGCGCAGCCCGCTGCGGCGGGGCTCAGATGCCCACTTCCTCGGCTGCGTCGGCAACGGCCTGCGGCGCAGCGGGGATGGCCACCCAGCGGTAGAACAGGTGGTACGCGAGGACGCACAGGAGCAGCGCCGGGAACAGGATGTCGCCCCGGTTGCTGAAGAAGATCGCAGGCAGCACGGGAACGATCGCACAGATCCACATCACCACCGAGACCGCCGCGTTGGCGAGGTTGGGCGGCAAGGCGCCCAGCCGGGGCTGCACGAGGTGTGTCGCGACCAGGCTGTGCAGATGGCGGCGATCCGGCTGTCCAGGGGAGAGCCGGCCGCGGCTGCGCCGCACCACGCTGTACAGGACTTCCACCGTCGGATAGCCGCACAGGAGCACGCTCGCCCACGGCGTCACGTTCGGGTGCCGTGACAGCAGTTCGACGGAGAGCCACGCCAGCGCGAATCCGGAGAAGTAGGCCCCGCCGTCGCCCAGGAACAGCTTGCCCCACGGGAAATTGACGAGCCAGAAGCCGGCCATCGCGCCTGCCAGCACCAGCGACACCGTTGCGAGCGGCACGTCCCCGAGGGACAGTGCGATCGCGGACAGCGCCAGCGAGGAGATGATCAAGGTGCCGCTCGCGAGCCCGTGGAAGCCGTCGATGATGTTGATCGCATTCGCCACGCCGCCGACCGCGAAGGCGGTGAAGAGCACGGCAACGGGCCAGAAGGACAGCAGGTAGTCCGCGACCCCCATGTCCACACGGGTGAGGCCGGTGCCGGTCCACAGGGCCGCGAGCGCACCGCTGCCCATGGTGAGCAGCAGGCGCGAGCGGACGCTCACGCGCTTGGTGACGTCTTCGGTCAAGCCGCCCAGCAGTGCCGGCATGCCGGCCAGCAGCAGGACGGACATCAGCTTGTTTTCATCCGGCGACTGGATGAGCATCCAGGCGACGACCATCGCCACATAGATCGCGATGCCGCCGATGCGTGGCGTCGGATTGCAGTGAAATTTCTGCACTCCCTGCGGCAGGTCCATCGTCAGGTGGCCGTGCTTGTGAGCGCTCAGCACCAGCCCCTGGGCCAGCACGAAGGAGCCGGCAAGCGCCGCCACGGCGGGGATGAACGGGTGGGCAGGAAGCAAGGGGGTCCTCTTTACTGCTTGCCTGTGGCACAAAATGTGACAGGAAGACGCACTTTATTGCAAGCTGGCCGCTGAGGCAAGCCGCCCGATGGCGGGCGAATGCGATCCCCTCAAAACGGATACTTTGCTACCAATGGACCGTGCACAGAGGTCAACGCGACCGCGCATTGCCCGCAAGGGTCGATCGACGCGTCCCCTCGCAGACCTGCTGCGTTCCTAGCGCTGTGGCGTGTACTTGTAGTGCGTGTACCTGTAGCCGCCGTGCCGGTAGGCATAGCTGCCGTAGTGGCGGCGGGTGAAGTCCAGGGCGTTCAGCAGCACGCCCGTGACGCTGCGTCCCGCGTGCGTGAGCCGCTTTGCGCATTCCTGCAGTTCGCCCAGTTGCGTCGTCTCGGCGCGCGCCACCAGCAGCACGGTCCCGGCATGCACCGCGAGCGCTGCCGTATCCGCGGCAACCAGCACCGGCGCCGTGTCGATGATGACCAGGTCGTAATCGACGGAAAGGCGCTCCAGCACCGAGGCAACCGACGAGCTCATCATCAGTTCTGCCGGGTTGGGCGGCAAAGTGCCGGTGGTGATCAGGTCCAGGGAGGGAGTCAGGTCCCGGCGGATGACCTGCTCGGGCTGCAGGCTGCCGATGATCAACTCCGAAAATCCCTTCGCGCGTGGAACGCCGAAGTACTGGTTGAGGTAGCCCTTGCGCAGGTCCGCGTCGATCAGCAGCACGCGCTTGCCCGTGCTCGCCAGCAGCGCCGCGAAATTGGCCGACGCGAAGCTCTTGCCGACCCCGGGCGTCGCGCCCGTGATGATGATGCGATTGGACTTGGAATCCAGCATCGCGAACTGCAGCGCGGTGCGCAGGCTGCGCAAGCTCTCGACGGCGGGATCGTCGGGAGCGACGAGCGCCAGCAGGTGCACGCCCGGGCGCCGCTCCGCGATGTTGCGCGCCAGTTCCGCCTGGATCGTGGACAAGGGGATCGTGCTGTAGACGTTCATCCCCGTGACCGCCTCGATTTCCTGCGAGTTGCGCACGCCGCGGAAGAAGGCATTGCGGGCCAGTGCCAGCATGATCCCGCCGACGAGGCCCAGCACCGTCGCGACACCGACGATGCCCAGGCGATTGGGGCCGACCGGTTCCTCGGGCCGCGCCGCCGCGTCGATGACGCGCACGTTGCCGATCTTGCCCTCGCGCACCAGCTGGAGCTGCAGCGCCGAGTTGCGCAGTTGCAGGTACAGGTCGTTGTTCACCTGCACGTCGCGCTGCAGGCGCAGCGCGTCCTGCTGCACGTTGGGGAGCCGGCGGATGCGCGAGTTCAGGCGCTCCAGCTCCGCGTTCCAGGCGGCGATCTGCGCGTCCAGCGTCTTCACCGAGGGGTGTTCCGGCGTGAAGCGGGCGATCAGCTCGCGCCGCTTCTGTTGCGCATCCACCAGCTTGCCCTGGAGGTCGACGCTCTCGGTCAGGATCAGCTTGGCCTCGTCGTCGAGCGACACCGTGCCCTTCTCGTTGCGATAGCGCGTGAAGTTCTCTTCCGCCTGGTTCAACTGCTTCTTCAACTGCGGCATCTGCACGTCGAGGAAGGCCAGCGTCTTCTGCGCTTCCGCGGCCTTGCGTTCCACGTTCTGGTGAACGTACTCCTTGCCGATCTCGTTGAGCACCTGCGTGATCAGCTCGGGGTCGGCGCCGCGCAGGGTGGCCTCGATGATCCCCGACTGCCGGCCCTTCTCGGCGAGCTTCAGCAACTGCTGCAGCTCCTCGATGGCCGCCAGCCGCGAGCGGCGCACGAGGACGAACTGCGCTCCCGGCCGGCCCGCCAGGGTGGCGACCAGCAGCTTCACCGGCCCGGCGGGCGTGACCGCCTCGAGTCTCACGCCGACCACGCCGTGGACATCCGGCAGGTCCGGGTGGGTCAGCGTGTACTGGCCGTTCGCTCCCGCAGTCAGGCGGAACGGGGTGCCTTCCAGCGCCTCCGGCACCGTGAACTCGGGCACGTCGATAGCCTCCCGGCCGGTCACGTAGCCGCCGAAACCGAACAGGCCGGGGTCGGAAAGTCCCTGGGAGTGGCGGGCAAGCGCCGCGCCGAAGACCGGCAGGTAGCGCGGGCGCGCGCTGATGTACAGGCGCGCGTTGTCGACCGCCTTGCCGATCACCAGCCGCGAGCGGATGATTTCGATCTCCGCGGTCGTGGCCGTCTTCGTGTCGAACAGGCCCGCCGCCTGGCCCAGGATGTCCTTGGCGTTCGCCGAGTTGTCCTCGACCTGCACCAGCAGGTTGGCTTCGTAGACGGGCCGGGCGAGCAGCGCGTAGGTGCTTCCGAGCACCAGCGTCAGCAGGACGAGGGCGCCGATCAACCATCGGTTGTCGACGACGATGTCCCAGTACTCGACGAGGTTGATGCCCTCGTCTTCCTCCAGCGGCACCGCCGCGGCGGGCACGAGCTGGTTCTGAAACGGGTGCGGGGCGTTCATGAGGGGTCGCTGCTCACAGTCGTTCGATGCGCTGGAGCCACCGCTCGACGCCGGCGTCGATCAGTTCCAGCGCATGCCGGAATGCGCGTTCCGGCAGGCGATAGGGGTCGGGGATGTCCTGGTCGGTGAACTCGCCGAGGCGGAACACGCGGCCGCGGGACTCCGGGTACAGCTCTTCGAGCCGCTTGCGCTGGGCGCGGTCCATCACCAGGACGACATCCGAGTCCAGGCACATCTTGCGCGTGACCTGCACCGCACGATGGCCGCTGATGTCGATGCCACGCGCCTGCAGCAGCGAGACGGCCAGCGGGTCCGCCGGCTCGCCGACCAGCGCGCCGAGCCCCGCGGACCGCGTCGCGAACTGCGGCAGGCGTGCCGACAACAGGCCGGCGGCCATCGGGCTGCGGCAGATGTTGCCTTCGCACAGGACCAGCAGGTTCTTCACTGGACCAGGCTCCGTCCCAGGTTCGCGGCCTGCGCGCTGGGCAGGATGAGGTTGATGATGCGGTTCCACTGCACCAGCGGCACCGGGTCGATGTAGACCACGTCGCGCGGGCGCAGCGAGAAGTTCTCCGCCAGCGCGAGGGCGCTGGGGTTGTCGGCGTTCAGGTGGAACACGGCCGGGGAGCCGTCGCCCTGGTTGCGGATCACGTAGATCTGCCCGGTGTTCGCGGTGCCCAGGCTGGGCCCTCCGGCTTCGCCCAGAGCCTCGTTCAGCGTGAGGCGGCCGTTGTGCATGATCAACGCGGAGGGGCGCAGGATCTCGCCCATGACGTACACCTTGCTCTCGTCGCGATTGCGCACCGTCACCTGGTCGCCGTTGTGCAGCAGGATGCGCGCCGGGTTCACGTTGGCGTCCTGCAGCGCGATCAGGTCGATGATCGTGGTGCGGTTGTCGCGCGTGAGCGTGACGAACGAGCGGTCGCCGGCTGGCGTGATGCCGCCGGCACGATTGATCGCTTCCGGCAGCGTCATCGGCACGTCGGTGAAGATCTGCATGCCGGGGGCGCGCACCTCGCCTTCGACGTAGGCGCGGCGGCTGCGAAAGGAGCTGATCCGCACCGTCACCTGCGGATCCTTGATCACGCGCTGGATGCGCGATGCCACCAGTTCGCCCGCCTCGATCTCGGTCAGGCCGCCGACCTTCAGCCGCCCCGCGTACGGGAACGAAATGGAGCCGCTCGCGTCCACGATGAAGCCGGGCGCGCTGGTAATGCCCGTGGGGTCGGTGGACTGGGCGATGACCTGGCCACCGAGGGGCAGCAGCTCCGGGTGGTCGTACACGACGACGCTGACCACGTCGCTCGGGCCGATCGTGTAGGGCGCCGGCTCTCCGAACAGCGCCTGGACCTGCGGCGGCACGCCAGTCGGCCGCGCCCGATACTGCGCCTGCACGAGCGCGGGCGTGATCGGCGTCACCATGCCGGCGGGCGGATGATCCGGGTCCGCGGGCACGTACTGCCCCAGCGTCACGCTGGAGCGGTCCTTCGTGTCCACGTAGTCGAAACCGGGCGCCGTGACGACGGCGCATCCGTGCAGCAGCAGCGCGCACGCGAGCATCGTCCAGGGGACGAGCCGGCGAAGCTTCATCTGGTCCATGTCTTCTATTCTCTTGTCAACCGGAGACTGTAACTGAATGAACACGCATGGATCGTCGCTCGCGGAACGCCAGCGGCATCTGTGGAATCCTCATCGGAAATCACCATCTCGCCGCATCGCGAATGCGACGGATGTTGTCCTCGAAGTACACGAGGCTCGCTCGGTCGGAGTTGAAGACCGCGTCGAGACCGGGCACCGGCGGCTGAACTCCGTAGCCGGAACTCACCACGTTCTGCCGGCTGCCGACCGTGGTTTCCACCGCATGCGAGAAGCGGGGCGTGCCCGTCACCTGGAACAGCGACGGGTTCATGTCCCGGCGCGGGCCGATCGGCACGGTGAATTCCAGTCCGGCCATGCTCCGGGTGCCGGTGGATCCGAAGTTCGTGCGACGGTAGTAAAGCTGTACCGACACGTCGCCGAACCACTGGCGCAGGCCGATCATGCCGCCGCGGTCGCCGAACATGAACTGGCCTGCAGTGGCCTCGATGTACGTGCGCGTCGCGGCGACGTCGTAGCGATAGGAAAGCAGCAGCGGCGTCGCCTTCTCCGGTTCGCCCGCGACCCGGCCGAAATCGTCGTTGCGCATCCAGCCGGCAGCGGCGGTCACGCGATGCCGACCCTCTCCCGGCTCCCAGCGCAGGGAGGCGTTCACGCCGTCGAAGTGGTAGCCGAAACGACCCGCGGCGACCTGGGCGGAGGCCGCCGCGAGGCCGGCGTTGCGCACCGCCACCTCGTCGCCGCGCGCCAGCCAGTTCGCGAGGGGCAGGGCCAGGGTCTGCGTCAGCGCCAGGCTCTCCGTGTCGTTCGGAATGTGCCGGTTGTAGAACACGCCACCCGGTGCGTAGTCGTCGCTGCGCGCGAGTTCAGCGGTGACGCGCCAGTCGGCGCTCGCACCCGCCCACAAGGGCAGGCTGACGTTCGCGCCGATGCCTGCGGCGTAGTCGAGCGTGCCGACTTCGGTGGCGACGTTCGTGCGCAGTACCGGCGTGAGGCCCACGCGCAGCGTCTTCCAGCTGGGTTGCAGTCGCTGCACCACCCACTCGGCCCCGGCCTGCAGCGCCGCTGGGGAGGTCGTCCCGGGCGTGGAGAGTTCGCCCGCCGGGCACGCCGGCGTTGCCAGCGCGATCCACTGCCGCAGGCAGTCCGCTTCCCCGGTGACCGCCACGAGCGGCACCTGCCGCTGCGTGAGAACGAGGCGGTACGCCGTGCGCGTTTCCCCCAGCGTGTGGGAAACGGCGCCGAGCGCGACGCCCAGCGCGTCGACCGCGTTCCAGTTGTAGGTGGCGTTGTTCACCCGCACTGCCACCGAGCGGTCCGGCATGCGGCCCACCCAGATGTCTTCCAGCCCCTGCTGCCGCAGCCGCTCGGCCAACGCTTCGAGTGTGGCCGTCGAGAGGTCGGGGCCAGCCACGGCTCGCGCGGGAGCCGGCGGACTCGGGGGGGCGCCCGGTCGCAGCGGATCGTTGGCAGGCGCGGGCGGTTGCGGTGCCGGGCTCACGGCGACGCCGCCTGCGGGCGGCATGCGCGCCTCGTAGGTGGGCAGCGGCCGCTGGCCCTCCGCCAGTTCGGGCAAGGGCGCCGGGAGGCGAGCGGTCGGCCCGTTCGGGACCTTGTACAGCGGGATCGACAGCCCGGCGCTGAACCAGCTGCGCTGTGAGAGCGTGGTGTCCGTCAGGCGCACATCGGCGCCAATGTGCGCGGACCACCCTTGCGGCAGCCACGACGAAGGCGCGAACATGCGCACGCCGGCCCAGGCGTTGTGGTCCGTGTACTCGATGTGCCCGCGCATCCAGGGCAGGGGCTGCCACGCTGCCGATGCGAAGGGCCCGGCTAGCGGCGAGCGCGTCGCCTGCGTGCCGGTGGTGATCCGATTCGCGAGGCCGCCGCTGATCTCGAAGGCGTCGTCCAGGTACGTGAGCACGCCGTAGTAGCTGCGGAAGTTGGTCGCCTGGCCGCCGACATCGGTGGCCCCCGCCGCGATGAAGAAGCGGTTGCGTGCGTCCAGTCCGATCGCCGCCTTCGCGGAAGCGGAGAGGTCGCGCAGGCCGCCGCAGGGCTCGAGGAAGCAGTTCGCCTGCAGCGGCGAGTTGGCGGCGACGCGTGCGCCGAACTCCAGGTTGGGAAAGAAGCCGAAGCCCGTCACCACGTTGTGCCCCGCCGGATTGGCAGCGCCGGGCAACTGGTGGTCGTAGACGAGATCGAGGCGGCCCCATCCGACGAGCCGCGCGTCGGGCGTGAGCCCCATGCCCGTGAAGCCCCCGGAAGTCATCGTCGCCTCCACGGCGGCAGCGGGGAATGCGGCCAGTGCCGCGGCCGTGCCTGCGGCTGCGAAGAGGGCGAGGTGCTTCATGGGGCCGCGCATCTTACTCGTGCGGATGAGCTGACTGCACCACACCTGCCCGGCCATTTGGCGGAGTCGTCGTCAATCGGTTGCTTGCTTTGTTTACCGGTGGATACACATGAGGTACTCTTCAGTCCCGCATCCACGGCGCCTGCCGTGACCCGAACCACAGATTGAAGACATGAAGAAACTGATTCCGATCCTTGCCGCACTCGCCATGGCTGCCACGCTCACCGCCTGCGGTGGCGGTGGCGGTGGCGGTGGGGGATCGACGGCGCAGGTCGCTGCGTCCAACACCACCATCGCGATGGACGCCAGCAACGGCCAGACCGTCACGAGCTCGGTCACCGGCAAGTCCTTCAACTTCGCCAGCGGCGTGGCCGACTTCGGCACGTCCGGCGCCACCGCGTTGACGCTAGGCGCGTCCAACAGCTTCCAGGTCGCATCCGGCAGCAACACCGCGAGCGGCACGATGTCGTTCGGGTCCTGTCACTTCAAGGTCACCAGCTCGACCTTCACTTCCGGTCCGCTCGTCAACGGCAACACGGTGACGGTCACCAACTGCCAGCTCCTGGTCCTGACCAAGGGTCAGCCCGCCGACAGCAGCCAGCAGAGCCAGCAAGCGGAGCTCGTGCTGGATGGCGCGGCCTCGGCAACGGTGACGGTGACGGTCGCCGTCACTGCGGACGGCCGGATCCTGGTCAACAACGTGTCCGTGGGCACCGCGGCCCTGACGCCGGTGACCGGCGCCTGAGCGGCTCACGAACCCACCGGAATGCCCGCTGCATGCGGGCATTCTTCATGCGGACGAAAGTCTGCACCGACCACGGTGTCGCGCGGCTGCGGGCCCGAGGGATGCTGGATGAATGGGTGAGTGCCTTCGCCATTCTGCTGGGCGAAGAGCGCTGGTGCCGGAGCCCGGAATCGAACCGGGACGGTGTTGCCACCGGCAGATTTTGAGTCTGCTGCGTCTACCGATTTCGCCACTCCGGCAGCGAGAAGGGGAATCTGAAATTATGGCACAGTGAGACCATGCAATACCCCACGATCGAAGACGCGATCGGCCACACCCCACTGGTCGCATTGCAGCGGATCGGCGCGAGCGAGAACAAGCAACGCGGCAACGTGATCCTCGGCAAACTGGAAGGCAACAATCCCGCGGGCTCGGTGAAGGATAGGCCTGCCCTCTCGATGATCCGCCGGGCGCAGGAGCGCGGCGAGATCAAGCCCGGTGACACGCTCATCGAAG
Source organism: Ramlibacter ginsenosidimutans (assembly GCF_016654015.1). Classification (GTDB taxonomy): domain Bacteria; phylum Pseudomonadota; class Gammaproteobacteria; order Burkholderiales; family Burkholderiaceae_C; genus Ramlibacter; species Ramlibacter ginsenosidimutans. The sequence continues at coordinate 118,175 of NZ_JAEPWM010000013.1, forward strand.
CGACTTCGGGCAACACCGGCATCGCGCTCGCGATGGCAGCCGCCATCCTGGGCTACCGCATGGTGCTGATCATGCCCGAGGACCTCTCGATCGAGCGGGCGCAGACCATGAAGGCATTCGGCGCCGAGCTGCTGCTCACGCCCAAGAGCGGCGGCATGGAATACGCCCGCGACCTCGCGGAGAACATGCAGCGCGAGGGCAAGGGCCGCGTGCTGGACCAGTTCGCGAATGCCGACAATCCCCGCATCCACTACGAGACGACCGGGCCCGAACTGTGGGAGCAGACGGGCGGCCGGATCACGCATTTCGTCAGCGCGATGGGCACCACGGGCACGATCACGGGCGTGTCTCGCTTCCTGAAGGAGAAGAATCCCGCGGTGCGCATCATCGGCGCCCAGCCGAGCGAAGGCTCGCGCATCCCCGGCATCCGCAAGTGGCCGCAGGCGTACATGCCGGCGATCTACGACCCGACGGCCGTCGACGAAACCGTGCTGGTCAGCCAGGAAGACGCGGAGGACATGTGCCGCCGCCTCGCCCGCGAAGAGGGCATCTTCGCCGGCATTTCCGCCGCCGGCGCTTGCTGGGTGGCGCAACAGGTCGCCCGGCAGGTGGAGAACGCGACCATCGTGTTCGTCGTGTGCGATCGCGGCGACCGCTATCTTTCCACCGGCGTGTTCCCGGCCTGAGACGGCGGCCCATGAGCGAGTATCGTTTCTGTCCGCAGTGCGCCACGCCGCTCGCGTGGATCGCGCAGCAGGAGGACGGCGGCAGCAAGGAGCGGCTGCGCTGTCCCGCTTGCCAATGGACGCACTGGAACAACCCGACGCCCGTGCTCGCCGCGGTCGTGCAGTACCAGGACCGCATCCTGCTTGCGCGCAACGCGGCCTGGAAGGGCAAGATGTTCGCGCTGATCACCGGCTTCATGGAAGCCGGCGAGACGCCGCACGAAGGCATAGCGCGCGAGATCGCGGAGGAGACCAACCTGCGCGCGACCGCGCTCGACCTGATCGGCGTCTACGACTTCCCGCGCATGAACCAGGTGATCATCGCCTACCATGCGGAGTGCGAGGGCGAGGTGCGCTTGTCTGCGGAACTCGCGGAGTACCGCCTGTTCGCGTACGACCAGGTGCGGTGCTGGCCGGCGGGCACGGGCCACGCGCTGGCGGACTGGTTGCGCAGCCGGGGCTACGAGCCCCAATACATGGAGTTCCCGCGCCCGCGCGAGGAGACCTGATGGACATCGACAAGGAAATCGACACGCGCGGGCTGAACTGCCCGCTGCCGATCCTGAAGGCCAAGAAGGCCCTGGCGGACATGCAGAGCGGCCAGCTGCTCAAGGTGGTCTCGACCGACAGCGGCTCGGTGCGCGACTTCCAGGCCTTCTCGCGGCAGACCGGCAACGAGCTCGTGGAGCAGCAGACCGTCGGCGCCGAGTACATGCACGTGCTGCGGCGGCGTTGAGCGCGCCGACCTTCGTTCCGTGGACGGCACCCATCCCCTCGCGCCGCTGAAGCTGCTCAATGCCTCGGGCGACGAGGCCGTCGTCAGCGTCCACGGCGGCCAGCTGCTGTCGTGGCGGCCGGCCGGCACGGGGGAGCTGATCTACCTGAGCCCGCTGTCGCATCCGGGCGAGGGGGTGGCCGTGCGGGGCGGCGTGCCGATCTGTTTTCCGCAGTTCTCCAACCGCGGGCCCTTGCCCAAGCACGGCTTCGCCCGCACCAGCCGGTGGATGCTCGTGACCGCGCCGGCGCCGCAGGCCGAGGTGGCGCAAGCGCGGTTCCAGCTCGATTCCAGCATGGTCGCCGGCGATCGCGCCTACTGCCTCGTGCTGGTGGTGCGCCTCGGCCCGCGCTGGCTGGAACTGCAGCTGCAGGTGGCCAATACGGGCCGCACCAGCTGGAGCTTCACTGCGGCGCTCCACACGTACTTCCAGCTCCCCGACCTGCGCTCGGCGAGCCTGGAGGGACTCCAGGGGCTGGACTACGAAGACATGGTGCGGGCGGGCAGCGTGCACCGCGAGCCGGCGCCGGCACTGGGCTTCGACGGCAGCGAGATCGACCGCGTCTACCGCGCGGCGGACCGGACCCTGGTCCTGCGTGCACCCGGCACGCCCGAGCGCCGCATCTCGCAAACCGGCTTCGTGGACGTGGTGGTGTGGAACCCGGGGCCGGCCAAGGCCGCAACCCTCGGCGACCTGCCCGCGCAGGACTGGACGCGCATGCTTTGCGTCGAGGCGGGCGCGATTGCGCAGCCGATCGAGCTCGCGCCAGGCAAGACCTGGCGCGGAACCCAGCGCGTCGATCTCGGAGAGCCTGGCTGACCGGCGTTCAGCCTTTCAGGTCGAGTGAGCGCAGGTATTCGCGGAAATCGGCGCCCACCTCGTCGTGCTTCAGCGCGAACGCGACCGAGGCTTCGAGGAAGCCGATCTTGCTGCCGCAGTCGTAGCGCCTGCCTTCGTAGCGGTAGGCGTGCACGCCCTCGGTAGGGATCAATTGCGCGATGCCGTCGGTGAGCTGGATCTCGCCGCCGCTGCCGCGCGGCTGGTTGGCGATGCAATCGAACACGGTCGGCGTGAGCACGTAGCGGCCGGCCACGCCCAGCCGCGAAGGCGCCTTGTCGGGCGACGGCTTCTCCACCATCGTGCGCACCTTGACCAGTCGCTCGCCCACGGTGTCGCCGGCCACGATGCCGTAGCGCTTCACGTGCTCCAGCGGCACTTCCTGCACGGCGAGCACCGACGTCTGCACTTCCTTGAAGACTTCGACCATCTGCGTCAGCACGCCGGGACCGCCGTCGGCGCCCACCATCAGGTCGTCGGCCAGCAGCACCGCGAAGGGGTCGTTGCGGACGATGTGCCGCGCGCAGAGCACGGCATGGCCCAGGCCGAGCGAGCGGGGCTGCCGCACATACGAGCAGTCCATGTCCGAAGGGGCCAGCGAGCGCACCAGCGAGAGCAGCTCGTCCTTGCCGTTCGCCTCGAGTTCCGTCTCGAGCTCGTACGCGGTGTCGAAGTGGTCCTCGATCGCGCGCTTGTTGCGGCCGGTGACGAAGATCATGTGGCGGATGCCCGCTTCGTACGCTTCCTCGACCGCGTACTGGATCAGGGGCTTGTCGACGATCGGCAGCATCTCCTTGGGCTGGGCCTTGGTCGCAGGAAGGAATCGCGTCCCGAGTCCGGCCACCGGGAACACCGCTTTGTTGACATGTGTGAACTTTTTCATCGACGCCTGTGTGTTGATGCGGGAGTGCCTGGACAGGCACGATCGTGCATTTTGCTGAAGAACGGGCGTGCGTGGTGGAAACGGGGAACGATCGTCCTCCAATTTCCCCCGCTCGAGGGTGTTCGTTCCGGGTGCGCGCGGCGAACCCGGCCCCGATCAGCCCAGCCGCTTCAGCTGCCCGCGGATCTTCTCCAGGGCGGCGGTGAATTCGGCGATGCGCTTGCGCTCCTGCTCGATCACGGCGGGGGGCGCCTTGGCCACGAAGGCCTCGTTCGCCAGCTTCGCGTTCGCCTTCGCGAGTTCGCCATCGAGCCGCTTTTCCTCCTTGGCCAGGCGCTGCTTCTCCGCCGCCGCGTCGATCTCCATGTAAAGACACAGGCGCGCGTCCCCTGCCACTGCCACCGGCGCGGCCTGGGCCGCCGCGGCCCATGCGGCTTCGTCGTCGAACACCTTCACTTCGCTCAGCTTCGCCAGCGCCTGCAGCACCGCGGCGGCCTCGCGGATGAAGTCTGCATCGCCCACGACATAGGCCGGCAGGCGCGTGGAGGGCGAGACGTTCATCTCGCCGCGCAGGTTGCGGCAGGCGTCGACCACCGCCTTGAGCTTCGCCATCCAGGCTTCGGCTTCGGGGCTCACGTTGGCCGAATTGCTCTCGGGAAACGGCGCCACGCTGACCGACGGCCCGCTCTTGCCCGCAACGGGCGCGACCTTCTGCCAGAGCTCCTCGGTGATGAACGGGATGACCGGGTGCGCCAGTCGCAGGATGGCCTCGAGCACGCGGATCAGCGTGCGCCGCGTGCCGCGCTGCTGCGCGGCGTCGCCCACCTGGATCTGCACCTTCGCGATTTCCAGGTACCAGTCGCAGTACTCGTCCCACACGAACTGGTAGATCGCACTGGCGACATTGTCGAGGCGGTATTCGGCGAAGCCCTTGGCCACGTCGGCCTCCGCCTTCTGCAGCAGCGAGACGATCCAGCGGTCCGCCGGCGTCAGCGATGCGTCCTGCTCCGTCAGGTCGTGGCCCTCGCAATTCATCAGCACGAAGCGAGTGGCGTTCCAGAGCTTGTTGCAGAAATTGCGATACCCCTCGCAGCGCTTCGCGTCGAAGTTGATGGACCGGCCCAGGGTCGCGAGCGCCGCGAACGTGAAGCGCAGCGCGTCGGCGCCGTAGGGCGGGATGCCCTGCGGAAACTCCTTCTCGGTGTTCCTGCGCACCTGCGGCGCGGTCTCGGGCTTGCGCAGGCCGGTGGTGCGCTTCTCCAGCAAGGGCGCGAGCGCGATGCCGTCGATCAGGTCCACCGGGTCCAGCACGTTGCCTTCGGACTTGCTCATCTTGCGGCCGTGCGAATCGCGCACGAGCCCGTGGATGTACACGTGGCGGAACGGCACCCGGCCGGTGAAGTGCGTCGTCATCATGATCATCCGGGCGACCCAGAAGAAGATGATGTCGTAGCCGGTGACCAGCACGGTCGACGGCAGGTACAGGTCCATGTCCTGCGTCTGCGCCGGCCAGCCCAGGGTGGAGAAGGGCACCAGCGCCGAGGAGTACCAGGTGTCCAGCACGTCGGGGTCGCGCGTGAGCTTGCGGCCCGGCGCCAGCGCCTGGGCCTGCGCCTCGTTCTCGGCCACGTAGACCTCGCCCTGTTCGTCGTACCAGGCCGGGATCTGGTGGCCCCACCAGAGCTGGCGCGAGATGCACCAGTCCTGGATGTTGTTCATCCACTGGTTGTAGGTGTTGACCCAGTTCTCCGGCACGAAGCGCACCGCGCCGCCTTGCACCGCATCGATCGCCTTCTGCGCGATGGACTTGCCGGTGGGGTCCTGCGGGCTCACCTTGGTCATCGCGACGAACCACTGGTCCGTGAGCATCGGCTCCACCACCTGGCCGGTGCGCGCGCAGCGCGGCACCATCAGCTTGTGCTTCTTCGTCTCGGCGAGCAGGCCTTGCGCCTCGAGGTCCGCCACGACCTTGCGGCGGGCCTCGAAGCGGTCGAGCCCCCGGTACGCGGCCGGTGCGTTGTCGTTGATCTTCGCGTCCAGCGTGAGCACGCCGATGATGGGCAGCTGGTGGCGCTGGCCGACGGCGTAGTCGTTCGCATCGTGCGCCGGCGTCACCTTCACGACGCCCGTGCCGAACTCCCGGTCGACGTACTCGTCGGCAATGACGGGAATCTCGCGGTTGCACAGCGGCAGCCGCACGGTCTTGCCAACGAGGTGGCGGTAGCGCTCGTCTTCCGGATGCACCATCACGGCGACGTCGCCCAGCATGGTCTCCGGCCGCGTGGTGGCGACGGTCAGGTGGCCGGAGCCGTCCGAGAGTTCATAGCGGATGTGCCAGAGGAAGCCGTCCTCCTCCTCGCTCTCGACCTCCAGGTCGGACACCGCGGTCTTGAGCTCCGGGTCCCAGTTCACCAGGCGCTTGCCGCGGTAGATGAGGCCCTGACGGTACAGCTGCACGAAGGTCTCGGTGACGATCTTCGAGAGCTTCTCGTCCATCGTGAAGTACTCGTGCGACCAGTCCACGCTATCGCCCATGCGGCGCATCTGCGTGGTGATGGTGTTGCCGGACTTCTCCTTCCACTCCCACACCTTCTCGACGAATTTCGCGCGCCCGAGGTCGTGGCGGCTCGTGCCTTGCTCCTGCAGCTGGCGCTCCACGACGATCTGCGTGGCGATGCCGGCGTGGTCCGTGCCCGGAACCCACAGCGTGTTGTCGCCGCGCATCCGGTGGTAGCGCGTCAGGCTGTCCATGATGGTCTGGTTGAACGCGTGCCCCATGTGCAGGGTGCCCGTCACGTTCGGCGGAGGCAGCTGGATGGCGAACGACGGCGCGCCGGCCTGCGCCTGGCCGGTGCCGCGATAGCCGGCCCTGGCGTAGCCGCGCTGTTCCCACAGCGGACCCCAGCGCGCCTCGATGGCCGCGGGTTCGAAGGACTTGGAGAGGCTGTTCAGCCCAGGTTGCTCGATGGTGCTCACCCCGGGATTTTACGGGGCGGGGCCGACCGGGCGCGGCTCGCTAGGACGGAAAGGTCTTCGCCGCCTCGACGCAGTCCTTGAGCACCTTCGCGTCGCCCACCTGGTTGGCGAGCAGCAGGATGAGCCGCGCGTTCAGCAGCTTCGACTGCTCTTCGTCGAGCCCCTGGTGCGCGTCGAGCAGCTGTTCGTAGAAGCCGTCGGCGTCCTGCAGGTTCAGTTGCGTCTTCATGCGACGTCCTCCTCCAGGGCGGCGCCCAGGGCCTGGCCCACGGCGTGGACCAGCGAAGCATCCACCGACTCTCCCGTCGCGGCGACATAGCTGTCCGGCCGCACCAGCGCCCAGGCGTGGCCGAACACATGGCAGGCGCCTTGCAGGTGGCCCTTGGGGTCGCGCACGTGCTCGAGGGCGCCGGCGCGTTCATCGGCGTCGAGCACCTGCACGCAGCGCACCGGTGCGGTGTCGCCCAGGGTGCGCAGGCGCGCCAGGGCCTCAGGGGATGGGCTGCCGAACACGAGTACCAGCAAGCGGCCCGCGGCCCAGCGCAGCAGGTCGTTGACCGTGCCCATGCTGCCGTCCGGCCACTGGAAGCCGACGTTCTGGACGGACTGTCCGCCGGTGCGGTCGCAGGCCGTGGAGCGGGAGTACGGATTCGCGATCGCCATGCGGCCGGTGTTGACGAACTGGCGCGCGAACACGTGCTGGCGCGCGAGGCTGAGCGCGGCATCGCGGAACAGCTTTTCCGCCGGTGTGGCGGGACGCAGGAAGCGCGCCGTGCGGTTGGTGACCTGCACGTTCTGCCGTGCCGCCTCGTGTCTTTCCTCGTGGTAGCTGTCGAGGAGCGCGGGCGCGGCACGGCCTTGCAGTACCGCGGCCAGCTTCCACGCCAGGTTGTCTGCATCCGCGATGCCGGTGTTGCCGCCGCGCGCACCGAAGGGACTCACGACCTTGGCCGAGTCGCCCATGAAGAACACGCGGCCGTGCCGCATCTGGTCGATGCACTCGCTGCGGTAGGCATACGGGCCGACCCACACGATCTCGATGCCCGCATCGGCGCCGAATTGCCGCACCAGGCGCTCGCGCACCACGTCTTCGCGGCTCACCTCCGACGGGTCCGAGTCGGGCGCCATCTGGTAGTCGATGCGCCAGACGTCGTCGCCCATGAGGTGCTGCCACACGGCGCGGTTCTCGTTGAACGGCGCCTCGATCCAGGTGTGCCGCTCCACCGGGGGATGCTTCGTGAAGCGCACGTCGGCGATGCACCAGCGGTCGTCGCCCTTCTTCGCGGTCACCGAGGCGCCGACCCACTGACGGAACGGGCTGTGCGAGCCGGTGGCGTCGATCACGTAATCCGCCCGCATCTCGTAGTCGCCGGCAGGGGTGCTCACGCTGAGCGTGGCGGCTTCGCCGTCCTGCCGGAAGCCGGTCACCCGGTTGCGCCAGCGCAGGTCCACATGCCCCAGCTGCACTATGCGATCCACCAGGAAGGCCTCGATGTAGAACTGCTGGATGTTGATGAAGGGCGGTTGCGTGGAGAGGTTATAGCCGCCTTGCTGCCGCAGGTCGAACGAGTACACCTCGTCCTTGCCCGCGAAGGTGCGGCCCACGCTCCACTGGATGCCCTTCGCCGCGATGCGATGGTAGATGCCGAGACGCTCGAAGATCTCCAGCGACTTCTGCGTGTAGCAGATGCCGCGCGAGGACGCGCCCTTCACGCCGACCGTGTTGTCCTCGTCCAGCAGCACGGCGGCTATGCCGTATTGCGCCAGCGCGCAGGCGGCGGTGAGGCCGGTGATGCCGCCGCCGACGATCACGATGGGGTGATGGCTGGTTTGCCCGGCAGCGATCTCCGGCGGCTCCCGAAACGGGTACTCGGGCAGCTGGTAGCCGCTGCCCTGCGCGAACTCATAGCCGTTGCTCCATGCCGGGGCGGCGTAGCTCTCCACCATCCTGTCTCCTCGCGCGTGGTCTTATTTCTTCGCGAACTCGGGCCGGTCGTTCTGCTGCGGCTTGAGCGGGGCGTCGGACTTGCCCGCCGCGCGGTCCTGGCGCCATTGCTCCTTGCGGGCGGTCCACTCCTGCAGCCGGGCGTGCGCAGTCTTGCTCTCCTGCAGCATCTGGAACTCATCGGCGAGCTGGGCGCTCAGTTCGAGCCGGACTCCGTTCGGGTCGAAGAAGTAGATGCTATGGAAGATGTGGTGATCCGTCACCCCCAGCACCTGCACGCCGTGCGCTTCGAGGCGCTCCTTCATGCGCTTGAGCTCGTCCACGCCATCGACGCGGAACGCGATGTGGTTGACCCACTTCGGCGTATTGGGCGACGGCTCCGACGCCGCGTCGTCGCCGAGGTCGAAGAAGGCGATGAACGACCCGTCCTGCAGCCGGAAGAAGAAGTGCGTGTACGGGCAGAACTCGCCCGTGCTCGGCACATAGTCGCTCTGGATGATGTGGTACAGCGGCAGGCCGAGGATGTCCTCGTAGAAATGCCGCGTCTCCTCCGCGTCGCGCGCGCGATAGGCGACGTGGTGGAGCTGGTGGATCGGAGCGGGCGCGGGCAGGGCGCCCGCGTCCTTCAGGACGGCTGCCATGGAGGCTCCTCGATTCAACAATGCGTAATGCATTTACTATAACGTAATGGCCTTGCTCGCTCCACGCCGAGGGGACTTGCTTTGAGAACCTTTATCAGCTGCATAGATGGGATAGGCTCGGTCCATCAGGTGCATTGAGGCTCGCTATTAGACGGGCCTGTCCTCCCTCATTACGCTTGCAGCGTCTTCGGCCGCGCCGAAGCGCAACGGTTCCCTCGTCACCCACCCAGAAGGAGATCTCCATGGCAGCACTCAAAGGCTCCAAGACGGAAGAGAACCTGAAGGCCGCCTTTGCAGGCGAGTCCCAGGCCAACCGCCGCTACCTGTACTTCGCGAACAAGGCCGACGTCGAAGGCCAGAACGATGTGGCGGCCCTGTTCCGCTCCACCGCCGAAGGCGAGACGGGCCATGCCCATGGTCACCTCGAATGGCTCGAGCAGGTCGGCGACCCCGCCACCGGCCTGCCGATCGGCAGCACGCGCAACAACCTGAAGGCCGCCGTGGCCGGCGAGACCCACGAGTACACCGACATGTACCCGGGCATGGCCAAGACGGCGCGCCAGGAAGGCTTCGACGAGATCGCCGACTGGTTCGAAACCCTGGCGAAGGCGGAGCGCTCGCACGCCAACCGCTACACCAGGGCCCTGAACGAACTGGCCGACTGACGACGCGTGCGGCTCGCGCCGCAACGCTGGACTGCACCGGGCTCGCGCCCGGTGCATGACGAATGGACACGCGACCGGTGCTCATTCGCCATGCAGGCCGCGCAGCGGTCGCGTCATTTGTCATCCACGGAGACACCACGAATGGCCGTCCGCGAAGGCAGTCTGGAGGCGCCCACCCGCCATCCCATAGCCTGGAAGAGCCCCGACTACCACGACGAGGAGAAGTGCCTCGCGGAGCTGGAGCGCATCTTCGACATCTGCCACGGTTGCCGCCGCTGCGTGAACCTGTGCAATTCCTTTCCCACCTTGTTCGACCTGGTCGACGAGGGCCCGTCGGGTGAAGTCGACGGCGTCGCGAAGCAGGACTACTGGAAGGTCGTCGACCAGTGCTACCTGTGCGACCTCTGCTACATGACCAAGTGCCCGTACGTTCCGCCGCACCAGTGGAACGTGGACTATCCGCACACCATGCTGCGGGCGAAAGCGATCAAGTACAAGAAGGGCGGCGTGGACGCCGGCTCCAGGCTGCTGGCGTCCACCGACGTGCACGGGCAGCTCGCCGGCATTCCCATCGTCACGCAGGCGGTCAACGCCATCAACGAGACGCAACCGGCCCGCGCTGCGCTGGAGAAGGTCCTGCACGTGGACCGCCATGCCTGGCTTCCCTCGCTGGCGACGCGCCGTTTCCGCAGCGCTGCGCCACGCTCGCCCGAGACGCCGGTGCAGGACGGCGAGCGCGCGCCCGGCAAGGTGGTCGTGTATTCCACCTGCTACGTGAACTACAACGAGCCCGGGATCGGCCTCGACCTGCTGAAGATCCTGCAGCACAACGCCATCCCCTATGTCGTCGTGAGCAAGGAGCAATGCTGCGGCATGCCCAAGCTGGAGCTCGGCGACCTCGAGTCCGTGGACAAGGGCAAGCGCGCGAACATCCCGGTGCTTGCCAAGTACGCGAAGGAAGGCTGGGCGATCGTCGCCCCGGTGCCGAGCTGCACCTTGATGTTCAAGCAGGAAATCCCGCTGATGTACCCGGACGACGCCGACGTGCAGGCGGTGAAGCAGGCGATGTGGGATCCCTTCGAGTACCTCGCGGCCCGCAAGCGCGACGGCCTGCTCAAGACCGAGTTCCCGCAGTCGCTCGGCAAGGTGAGCTACCACGTGCCGTGCCACCAGCGCGTGCAGAACATCGGGCCCAAGACCGAGGAAATGCTCAAGGCGGTCCCGGGCACCGAGGTCTACCGCAACGAGCGCTGCTCGGGCCATGCGGGCACCTACGGCGTGAAGACGGGGACGCACGAAGTGGCGATGAAGATCGGCAAGCCGCTGTTCCGCCGCATGGCCGAACACCCCGCCGGCGGCGCGCCCGACTACATCAGTTCCGACTGCGCGCTGGCCGGCCACCACATCGACCAGGGCTTCGACGTGAACGGGCTCGGCACGCCGCGGCTCGAGCACCCGCTGACGCTGCTGCGCATTGCCTACGGATTAGACTGAATACCTGGGGACGGACCTTTGGCCCTGTCCCCTCTGAAACCATGAAGACGACCGGCAAGATCACGGCCGACAGCCTGATGACCCTGGAGGCCTACGCGAAGTGGCGCAAGCTGCACCACGGCGAGGTCATCGCGCATCGCAAGCTGCGCAGCGTGCCCCTGGGCGAGCACATCACGGTGCAGTTCGAGAGCGAACTGTCGATGCGATACCAGATCCAGGAGATGCTGCGCATCGAGAAGGTCTTCGAGGAAGAGGGCATCCAGCAGGAGATCGATGCCTACGCGCCCCTGGTGCCGGACGGCGGCAACTGGAAGGCGACGATGATGATCGAGTATCCCGACGAGAACGAGCGGCGGCGCGAACTCGCGCGCCTGATCGGCGTCGAGGACCGCATGTTCGTGGAAGTCGAAGGCCACGGACGCGTCTATGCGATCGCCGACGAGGACCTGGATCGCGAGAACGACGAGAAGACCTCCTCCGTGCACTTCCTGCGCTTCGAGCTCACGCCGGCGATGCGCGCGGCGGTGAAGGCGGGCGCCGCGGTGAAGCTCGGATGCGACCACACCAACTACCCGGCGCATGTGACGATCGGGCCGGAGACGCTGGCCTCGCTGGCGAGCGACCTGCAGTAGCGCGGCCCGGCGTCAGGGCGCCGGCGCGAACAGGTCCACGCGATCGGTGATGATCCCGTCGGTGCCGAGCGCGACCAGCCGCTGGGCCGCCCAGTCGTCGTTCACGGTGTACGAGAGGCAACGCATGCCGCCGCCGTGCACCTGCGCGACGAGCGCCGGGTCCCACAGCGCGTGGTTGCACACGATGGCGACGCATTGCAGGCGCTGGGCCAGCTCCCACCAGTCCGGCGTCAGCGCGTCCAGCAGCAGTCCGCGTGGCAGTTGCGGCTGGGCCTGTTGCGCCGCCTGCAGCGCATCGGGACGGAAGGACGTGAGCAGCGGAGGCACCGCAGCCGACTTCCAGAGCCGCGCCGCGTAGTTCGCCACCACTCGCCCGGTCTCCTGGTCGGCTCCCGGGGTCGGCTTGATCTCGATGTTCAGGAGCAAGCCGTTCGCCAGACAGAAGCGCGCCACGTTCTCGAGCGTCGGCAGCGGCTCGCCCGCGTAGCCGCGCGAATGCCAGCTGCCGGCGTCGAGGCGCGCGAGCTGGTCCCACGGCTGGTCACCGCCGAGGCCGACACCGTTGGTGGTGCGCTCCAGTGCCGCGTCGTGCATCAGGAAGGGCACGCCATCGGCCGAGAGCTTCACGTCGCATTCGAACATGCGGTAGCCGTGCGCCGCGCCGACGCGAAACGCCGCGAGCGTGTTCTCCGGTGCGAGCTTGCCGGCGCCGCGGTGGGCGATCCAGCGGGGATAAAGCCATGGGTTCACGATGCGTTCCCGGGTGCGCGAGTGCTTCTCATCGGGCTATCCGCTTGCCGGTTTCCGCGTCGAACGAGTGCAGCCGGTCTTCGCGCGGCTTCACCCGGATCACCTGGTCGGGCCGGGGCGACGGCTGGTTCTCCTCGATGCGCACGATGATCGGCTCGTCACCCAGCCGGCCGTAGATCAGGCGCTCGGCGCCGAGCATTTCGACGGTCTCCGTGCGCACTTCCCAGCCGCTATCCCCCACGTCCAGGTGTTCCGGCCGGATCCCCGTGATGGCGCCGTTGCGGCCGCCCTGCGCGTTCTTCAGCAGGTTCATCGGCGGCGAGCCGATGAAGCTCGCGACGAAAGTGGAGGCCGGCCGGTGATACACCTCGTCGGGCGTGCCGAACTGCTCCACGCGCCCGGCGTTCATCACGATCATGCGCTGCGCCAGCGTCATCGCCTCCACCTGGTCGTGCGTGACGAACAGCGAGGTGATGCCCAGTTCGCGGTGCAGCTTCTGGATCTCCAGCCGGGTCTGCGCGCGCAGCTTCGCGTCCAGGTTGGACAGCGGCTCGTCGAACAGGAAGACCAGCGGCTGCCGCACGATCGCGCGGCCCATGGCGACGCGCTGGCGCTGGCCGCCGGAGAGCTGGCGCGGCTTGCGATCGAGCAGGTGGCCCAGTTCGAGGATGGCCGCCGCCTTGTCCACACGCTCCTTGATCTCCGCCACCGGCATCTTGCGGATCTTCAGGCCATAAGCCATGTTGTCGAACACGCTCATGTGCGGATACAGCGCGTAGTTCTGGAACACCATGGCGATGTCGCGGTCGGCGGGCTCGAGCTCGTTCACGACGCGCCCGCCGATGGTGATCTCGCCGCCGCTGATCTCCTCCAGGCCGGCGACCATGCGCAGCAGGGTGGACTTGCCGCAGCCGGAAGGGCCGACGATCACGACGAATTCGCCGGTGCCGACTTCCGCGTCGACCCCGTGGATCACCTGCAGTTCGGTCCGGCCCTTGCCGTAGCGCTTGATGACGTTGTTGAAGGTGAGGGCTGCCATTTAGTCAGTTGTGACAGAGCAACGATGCTCCGCATCTCTTGGGCTGTGACGCAAGGTCATTTATTTTTCCGCGTCCACCAGGCCGCGCACGAACCATTTCTGCATCGCGAGCACCACCACGGCGGGAGGCAGCATCGCCAGGATCGCCGTGGCCATGACGATGCTCCACTGCGTTTCCGCGTCGCCGGCGGAGATCATCTGCTTGATGCCGACCACCACCGGGTACATCCGCTCCTCGGTGGTCACCAGCAGCGGCCAGAGGTACTGGTTCCAGCCGTAGATGAACTGGATGACGAACAGGGCCGCGGTGCTGGTCGCCGACAGCGGCAGCAGCACGTCCTTGAAGAAGCGCATGGGACCGGCGCCATCGACGCGCGAGGCCTCGGCGAGTTCGTCCGGTACGGTCAGGAAGAACTGCCGGTAGAGGAAGGTGGCGGTCGCAGAGGCGATCAGCGGGATCGCGAGCCCCGCATAGCTGTTCAGCATGTGCAGGTCCGACACCACCTTGTACGTGGGCGCGATGCGCACTTCCACCGGCAGCATCAGCGTGACGAAGATCGCCCAGAAGCACAGCATGCGGAACGGGAAGCGGAAATACACGATGGCGAAGGCCGAGAGCAGCGAGATCGCGATCTTCCCGATGGCGATCGCCAAGGCCATGACCAGGCTGACGGTCAGCATCCGCGCCATCGGCGTGTGCAGTCCCGTCCCCGTATCCGTGCTCAGGAGCGCCGCGGTGAAGTTCTCGAGGAAGTGCGTGCCGGGCGTCAGCGGCATGGGCACCTGGATGATTTCTTCGGTGGTGTGGGTGGACGCGATCAGCGCGATGTAGACCGGGAACACGACGACGGCGACGCCGAGCAGCAGCACGACATGCGTCAGCACCGACAGGAAGCGGTTTCTCTCGATCATGGCTTCAGTAGTTCACCTTGCGTTCGACGAAGCGGAACTGCAGCACCGTCAGGCCGATGACGACCACCATCAGCACGACGGACTGCGCCGCCGACGAGCCCAGGTCCAGCGCCTTGAAGCCGTCGAAGTACACCTTGTAGACGAGGATCGCGGTGTCCTTGCCGGGACCGCCCTTGGTCGCCGTGTCGACGATCGCGAAAGTGTCGAAGAAGGCGTAGACGACGTTGATGACCAGCAGGAAGAACGTGGTGGGCGACAGCAGCGGGAACTGGATGGTCCAGAACCGCCGCCACGGGCCCGCGCCGTCGATCGCAGCCGCCTCGATCAGCGAGCGCGGGATGCTTTGCAGCCCGGCGACGAAGAACAGGAAGTTGTACGAGAACTGCTTCCACACGGCGGCCATGACGACCAGCGCCATCGCGTGGTTGGCGTTCAGCAGCGAGTTCCATTCGAAGCCGACCTCGTGCAGCCAGTAGGCCACCACGCCGATGCTGGGCGAAAACAGGAACAGCCAGACTACGCCCGCCACGGCAGGTGCGACGGCGTAGGGCCAGATCAGCAGCGTGCGGTACACCAGCGTGCCACGCACGACGCGGTCGGCGAACACGGCCAGGAGCAGAGACAGGCCGATGCCCAGGCCGGCGACCAGCAGCGAGAATTCCGCGGTGGTCTGGAACGAGGCCAGGTAGCTCGGGTCGTTCCACAGGTTGCGGAAGTTCTCCAGGCCCACCCACTGCACGGACAGGCCGAAGGCGTCCTGCTGCTGCAGCGACTGCACCAGGGCCTGCGCCGCGGGCCAGAAGAAGAACACCGCGATGACGATGCCCTGCGGCGCGAGCAAGGCCCACGGCAGCCAGGCGGATCGGAAGACGGACCGCTTTTCCATGTCGTGCATTGTCCACGAGGAAGCGCCCGCGGCCGGAGGCACGCGGGCGCCGTGTGAGCGGCCGCACGCGGCGGCCGGACTGCGAGCAGTACCTTACTTGTTGGCCTTCTGGAAGCGTTCCAGCAGGACGTTGCCGCGTTCGACCACCGCGTCCAGCGCTTCCTTGGCGGTCTTCTTGCCGGCCCACACCTGTTCGAGTTCCTCGTCCTCGATGGCGCGGATCTGCACGTAGTTGCCCAGCCGGATGCCGCGGGACTTGTTCGTTGTCTTGCGCACCATCTGGTTGACCGCGGTGTCGGCGCCCGGGTGCTCCTTGTAGAAGCCGGACTCCTCGGTGAGCTTGTACGAGGCGAGCGTCACGGGCAGGTAGCCGGTACGCTTGTGGCTGGCCGATTGCACTTCCGGCCTGGAGATGTAGTTCAGGAAAGCGGCCACGCCCTTGTAGACCTCGGGCTTCTGGCCGGCCATCACCCACAGGCTGCCGCCGCCGATCACGGTGTTCTGCGGCGCGCCCGGCACGTCCGGGTAGTACGGCAGTGTGCTTTCGGCGAACGCGAACTTGCCGTTCTTGACGATGCTGCCGTAGATGCCGGAGGACGCCGTCGTCATCGCGCACTCGCCCGAATAGAAGGCAGCGTCACCCGCGCTGCTGCGGCCCTTGTAGACGAACAGGCCCTGCTTGGCCATGTTGCCCAGGTTCTCGATGTGCCGCACGTGTAGCGGCGAATTCACGACCAGGCGCGCGTCGATGCCGCTCATGCCGTTGTCCTTGGTCGCGAGCAGCGTGTTGTGCCAGGTGGAGAAGCTCTCCAGCTGCGTCCAGCCTTGCCAGGAAGTGGTGAGCGGGCACTTGTGGCCGCTCGCCTTCAGCTTGGCCGCCGCCAGCGTCACCTCGGGCCAGGTCTTGGGCGGATTGTTCGGGTCCAGCCCGGCCGCCTTGAACGCATCCTTGTTGATGTAGAAGACCGTGGTGGAGCTGTTGAACGGATAGCTCAGCATCTCGCCGTTGGGTGCGGTGTAGTAGCCGGCGACCGCGGGGATGAAGGCCTTGGCGTCGAACTTGTAGCCGGCGTCCTTCATGACCTTGGCCACCGGCACGATGGCGCCCTTGCTGGCCATCATGGTCGCGGTGCCCACCTCGAAGACCTGCAGCAGGGCAGGGGCCTGGCCGGCGCGGAAGGCCGCGACGGCGGCGGTCATGGACACGTCGTACTCGCCCTTGAAGACGGGAACGATCTTGTAGTCCTTCTGGCTTGCGTTGAACTGGTTCGCCAGGTCGTTGACCCAGTCGTTGTTGGCGGCGGTCATCGAGTGCCACCACGGGACCTCGGTGACGGCATGGGCGGGGGCGGCGGCGGCGAATGCAAGGCTCAGGACGAGCGCGGAAAACCTGATTTTCATTGTTCCTTTTCCTCGGGAGGTGCTGCGAAAAAGCCGTGACTCTACGGTGGAATTGTGACCGGCATTAGACAGAGCATGCCTCCCGGGCGGCAAGGGGGTTTCCCATGACGGGCCCGCGCGCTTGCTGCGCTGCGGTAACATCCTCCTTCAGCCGGGTTGCTCTGTTTGGCTGCCACTGTGCTGACAACATGAACGCGCCAACGACACTCGAACAACTCATGGCCGCGGTCGGGGATGTCCCGCGCCTGCGCGAGATTCCCTACAACTACACGTCGTTCTCCGATCGCGAGATCGTCATCCGCGTGCTCGGCTCCCGTGCGTGGGAGATCCTGAATCGCCTGCGCGAGGAACGCCGCACGGGCCGCTCCGCCCGCATGCTCTACGAAGTGCTGGGCGACATCTGGGTCGTGCAGCGCAATCCCTACCTGCAGGACGACCTGCTGGACAACCCGCGGCGGCGGCGCCTGCTGGTCGAGGCCCTGCACCACCGGCTCGCCGAAGTGGGCAAGCGGCGCGACGCCGACGCCGATCCGCAGCGCGACGCCCTCGTGGGGGAATTGCTGGAGGACGCGAACCGCGCCGTGCGCCGCTTCGATGCGGCCTTCACCGAGACCGCTGCCCTGCGCGCGCGGGCCCAGCGCCTGCTGCGCCGCTACACGCGCAAGGACAACATCAAGTTCGACGGCATGTCGCGCGTGTCGCACGTGACGGACGCCACCGACTGGCGCGTCGAGTACCCGTTCGTGGTACTCACGCCCGACACCGAGGAAGAGATGGCCGGCCTGGTGAAGGGCTGCATCGAGCTCGGGCTGACCATCATCCCGCGCGGCGGCGGCACGGGCTACACCGGAGGCGCGATCCCGCTCACCTGGAAGAGCGCGGTGATCAACACCGAGAAGCTCGAGGCCATGAGCGAGATGGAGCGGGTCGCCATCCCCGGCCACGACCAGCCGGTGCCGACGATCTGGACGGAAGCGGGCGTGGTGACGCAGCGCGTGTCGGACGCCGCGGAGCGCGCCGGCTTCGTGTTCGCCGTGGACCCGACGTCGGCCGAGGCCTCGTGCATCGGCGGCAACATCGCGATGAACGCGGGCGGCAAGAAGGCCGTGCTGTGGGGCACGGCCCTGGACAACCTGCTGTCCTGGCGCATGGTCACGCCCGAGGCCGAGTGGCTGGAGGTGATCCGCCTGGACCACAACCTCGGCAAGATCCACGACGCCCCGATGGCGACCTTCGAGCTGCGCTACTTCGGCGCGCCGAGCAAGATCGACTGGAGCAAGCCGCAGCGCGTCGAGCGCCTCGAGATCCCGGGATCGCGCTTTCGCAAGGAAGGCCTGGGCAAGGACGTCACCGACAAGTTCCTGTCCGGCCTGCCCGGCATTCAGAAGGAAGGCTGCGACGGCCTGATCACCAGCGCGCGCTGGGTCGTTCACCGCATGCCCGCGCACACGCGCACGGTCTGCCTGGAATTCTTCGGCAATGCCCGGGACGCGGTGCCCAGCATCGTCGAGATCAAGGACTTCATGTTCGCCGAGCAGAAGCGCAGCGGCGTGGTGCTGGCGGGCCTGGAACACCTCGACGACCGCTACCTGCGCGCCGTGGGCTATTCCACCAAGTCCAAGCGCGGCGGGCTGCCCAAGATGGTGCTGGTCGGCGACATCGCCGGCGACGATCCGGACGCCGTGGCGCGTGCCACTTCGGAGGTGGTGCGGCTGGCCAATTCACGCAGCGGCGAAGGCTTCATCGCGATCAGTCCCGAAGCCCGCAAGAAGTTCTGGCTGGACCGCAAGCGCACCGCCGCGATCAGCAAGCACACCAACGCCTTCAAGATCAACGAGGACGTGGTGATCCCGCTGCCGCGGATGGCGGAGTACACGGACGGCATCGAGCGCATCAACATCGAGCTGTCGCTGCGCAACAAGATCGCGCTGGCCAACGAGCTGGAACTCTTCTTCGCCCGCGGCAACCTGCCGCTGGGGCGGCAGGACGACGCCGGCGAGATTCCGTCGGCGGAACTGCTGGAAGACCGCGTGCAGCAGGCGCTGGCCCTCGTGCGCGAGGTGCGGGCGCAGTGGCAGGGCTGGCTCGACGGCGTCGACAGCCTGTTCGCGCAGTTGCAGGACCACAGCCTGCGCGCGAGCTGGAAGACGCAGATCCGAGCGCCGCTGCAGGCCATCTTCGCCGGCAATGCGTTCGCCCCCATCCTGCTCGAGGTGGACGCGATCCATCAGCGCGTGCTCAAGGGCCGTGTGTGGGTGGCGCTGCACATGCACGCCGGCGACGGGAACGTGCACACCAACATCCCCGTCAACAGCGACGACTACGCGATGCTGCAGACGGCGCACGAGGCCGTGAAGCGCATCATGGTGCTGGCCCGCTCGCTCGACGGCGTGATCTCGGGCGAGCATGGCATCGGCATCACCAAGCTGGAGTTCCTCACCGACGAGGAGATCGCGCCCTTCGCCGAATACAAGCAGAAGGTCGACCCGCAGGGCCGCTTCAACAAGGGCAAGCTGCTGCGCCCGTCCGCCTTGGGCGAGGTCGACGCCGACACTTCCGTGTACGCGGACCTCACCAACGCGTACACGCCGTCCTTCGGCCTGATGGGGCACGAGTCCATCATCATGCAGCAGTCGGACATCGGCGCGATCGCCGACTCCATCAAGGACTGCCTGCGGTGCGGCAAGTGCAAGCCGGTGTGCGCCACCCACGTGCCGCGCGCGAACCTGCTGTACAGCCCGCGCAACAAGATCCTCGCCACCTCGCTGCTGGTGGAAGCCTTCCTCTACGAAGAGCAGACGCGCCGCGGCGTGTCGATCAAGCACTGGGAAGAGTTCGAGGACGTCTCGGAGCACTGCACGGTCTGCCACAAGTGCCTGAACCCGTGCCCGGTGAAGATCGACTTCGGCGACGTGTCGATGAACATGCGCAACCTGCTGCGCAAGATGGGGCAGAAGAGTTTCCGCCCCGGCAACGCGGCCGCCATGTTCATGCTGAACGCGACCAACCCGGAGACCATCAAGGCGGTGCGCGCCGGCATGGTCGGCATCGGGTTCAAGGCGCAGCGCCTGGCGAACACGGTCTTCCGCGGCTTCGCGCACCTGCAGGTCACGCGGCCGCCGGAGACGCACTTCCCCGCGCCGCTCAAGGAACAGGTCATCCACTTCGTCAACAAGAAGCTGCCTGCGGGCCTGCCGACGAAGACTGCGCGCGCGCTGCTGGACATCGAGGACAAGGATTACGTCCCGATCATCCGCGACCCGAAGGCGACCACCGCGGAATCGGAAGCGGTGTTCTATTTCCCCGGCTGCGGCTCCGAGCGCCTGTTCTCGCAGGTGGGGCTCGCGACGCAGGCGATGCTGTGGCATGCCGGCGTGCAGACCGTGCTGCCGCCCGGCTACCTGTGTTGCGGTTACCCGCAGCGCGGCTCCGGCCAGTTCGACAAGGCGGAGAAGATGATCACCGACAACCGGGTGCTCTTCCACCGCGTCGCCAACACGCTGAACTACCTGGACATCAAGACCGTGGTGGTCTCGTGCGGCACCTGCTACGACCAGCTGCAAGGCTACGAGTTCGACAAGATCTTCCCGGGCTGCCGGATCATCGACATCCACGAGTACCTGCTGGAAAAGGGCATCAAGCTCGAAGGCGCGGGCGGGTACCTGTTCCATGATCCCTGCCACTCGCCGATGAAGCTGCAGGAGCCGATGAAGACGGTGAAGGCGCTGGTCGGCGAGAACGTGCGCAAGTCCGAGCGCTGCTGCGGCGAGTCCGGCACCTTCGGCGTCACGCGCCCCGACATCGCCACCCAGGTGCGCTTCCGCAAGGAAGAAGAACTGCGCAAGGACGAAGCGGCGCTGCGCGCCTCGGGCGCGGTGCCGGCCGAGGGCAACGTCAAGATCCTCACCAGCTGCCCGAGCTGCCTGCAAGGCCTGAGCCGCTACAACCATGACCTGCAGAACGGCCTGCTCGAGGCCGACTACATCGTGGTGGAGATGGCCAGCAAGATCCTCGGTGCCGACTGGATGAAGCAGTACGTGGCTGCCGCCAACGCAGGCGGCATCGAGCGGGTGCTGGTGTGAGCACGGCGCGGTGAAGCAGCCCGGTTGTCCCTTGTGCGATGCGCCCGGCGGACGCGTGGTGGTCCAGGCCCCGCGCTGGCGCCTGGTCCACGCGCAGGAGCCGGGCTTCCCGGGCTTCTATCGGGTGGTCTGGGAGCAGCACGTGCGCGAGTTCTCGCAGCTCGTGCCGGCGGATCGCCAGTCCTGCATGGACGTCGTGGTCGCGGTCGAGGAAGCCTTGCTGCGGCACCTTCAGCCCACCAAGGTGAACATCGCCGCGCTGGGGAATGCCGTGCCGCACCTGCACTGGCACGTGATCGCCCGGTTCGACTGGGACAGTCACTTTCCCGGCGCCGTCTGGGCCGGCGTGCAGCGCACGGCGGACCCGCAGAAGCTCGAAGCCGTCTCAGCGCGCCTGCCCGCGCTGGAGCAGGACCTGCTGGCGCGCTTTTAGCGGCTGCGCCGGGGCGCCGCCGAAACACGGCTGGCCCGATCTCTTTCCACTTGCAAAACCTGTGTGCGGATGGCGCGTGTATAACGCGCAGGTCGCGGATTCCGCTTGTCACTCGGGGATCGGGGGGCCGTCCATGCTTGCCGCACGTCAACGCGTTTCCTGGCAGGCGGCCCTGGGGGTCGCCTGCTTCTTGCTGGCGGCCGTGCCGCTGCACGCGCAGACGGTCGGCGACGTGGAGTTCTCGCGCGGCGTCGGCTTTGCGCAGAGCCCGGGCGAGCCGCCGCGCACCCTGGGGCGCGGCCTGCCGCTGCGGGAGGGCGACCGCCTGACGACCGCCGCGGGCGCCTCCGCGATCATCCGGCTGCAGGACGGCACGCGCATGACGGTGCGGCCCGACTCCGAGCTCGTGCTGCAGCAGTACCGCTTTCGCGAAAGCGCGCCGGACAACAGCATGCTCATGCAGCTCGTGCGCGGCGGCTTCCGCGCCGTCACCGGCCTGATCTCGAAGGGCTCCCCCGACGCCGCGCGCGTGCAGACCAGCACCGCCGTCATCGGGATCCGCGGCACGGACTTCGATGCGCGCCTGTGCACCACGCCCGAATGCGCGCAGGAGTCGACGCAGGTCCGGGAAGCGGCGCGTCCGAATGCGGTGCAGGCCAGCGCCAGGATCATCGACGTGCGGGGCGAGAGCTACGCCACCGACGCCGACGGCAGGCGGCGGCGGCTGGTGGATGGCGGCAGCGTGTACCCCGGCGACGTCGTCGAGACGACGCCCGGCTCGCAAGGCGTGCTCGTGTTCCGCGACGGGTCCCGGGTCACGCTCGGATCGCACACGCGCTTGCGGCTCGACAACTTCGTCTACGACGAGCGCAATCCGGGTGACGGCCGCTTCCTCGCCTCGATCCTGCGCGGCTCCCTGCGCATCTTCACCGGCCTGATCGGCCAGGCCAACCACCGCAACGTCGGCTTCGGCACGGCGAACGCGACCATCGGCGTCCGTGGCACGGGTTTCGACGTGACCTGCACGGGTGCCTGCGCCGGCGAGCCGGGCGATCCGGGCACCGGCCTGACGCTCTGGACCTGGCTGGGCGCGATCGAAGTGGCGCCCAGCGGCCAGGCCGCGTTGCAGGTGCTGCAGGCCGGGCAGGGCCTGTTCATCCCGGCGACCGGGTCGGTGCAGGAGATCAGCACCGAGCCGGCCCGGCCCGAGCCGCGCCCCGATGCGGTCACCGTGCCGCCCAAGCTGTTCGCCGAGAGCAGCGTGCCCGATGCCGCCGAAGGCCTGTTCGTCTTCGTGCGCGACGGGCACATCGAGATCACGACGGCGGGCGAGGTGCTGCACCTTGGGCGCGGGGAAGCGGGCTTCGCCGGCCTCGACGGCCGCACGGCGCGTCCCGAAGTGATCCCGAAGTTCATCGAGTTCGACCGCGTTCCGCTGCCGAACTCGCGCAATCCCCTGCTGACGAGCATCCTGAACGAGTCGGGCGTGCGCACGGGCCCGGTCTGCAGGTAGGGCTGTGCGCGGCTGAACACGAGTGCATCTCTGAAAATGGGGATCAACGACCAACATCCGGACGCAGGGGACGCAGAGATTGCGCAGAGGACGCAAAAGGAATTCCATTCAGGAGTTTCTTTTGCGGGCTTGGGTTGTTCCCTTTTGCGCCCTTTGCGTTCGGCAGCCCGCTCCCGCTTTCCGGCTGCCCTGGCCGCCTTGGCGGTGGCCACCGCTTCGGCACAGACGGTCACGCCCGCGGTGCCGCCGATGGCGAAGCCGGCCGCGCCGGTGGTGTTCGCGATCCGCGGCTTCCGCATCGAAGGCGAGAACCCGATCGGCGAGGCCGATGCGCAGCGCGTGCTGGCGCCTTTCGTGCGGCCCGACGCGACGCTCGCCACCTTGCAGCAGGCGACCGCCGCCCTCGAATCCGAACTGCGCGCCCGCGGCTACGGCCTGCACCGGGTCGTCCTCCCGCCGCAGGACATCGGTGACCGCGTGCGGCTCGCCATCGTGAGCTTCACCCTCGGCCAGGTCGGCTACGAAGGCCGGCAGATCTACGACGAGGCGAACATCCGCCGCTCCGTGCCGGAGCTGCGCGAAGGCGAGAGCCCGAACTTCCGCAAGCTCGCCATCCAGACCGCCATCGCCAACGAAAACCCGAACAAGCAGATCCAGGTAGGCCTGCGCGAGTCGCAGGAGGCCGACCGGATCGACGCGACCATCACCGTGCACGAGCAGCGGCCCTGGACGGCCGGCGTGGCGATCGCCAACACCGGCAATGCGTCCTCGGGCCGCGACCGGTTGATCCTCACCGCGGGCCACACCAACCTGTTCGACCGCGACCACGAGTTCATCGGCGCGTACACGACCTCGATCGAACGCAGCGAGGACGTGAAGCAGCTCGGCCTGGCGTACAAGATCCCGCTCTATTCGCTCGGCGCCGTCGTCGGGGCCACGTACACGCATTCCGACGTGGTCGGGAATTTCGGCAGCTTCACCAGCACGGGCGCCGGTCACGCGATGACGCTGGCGTACACGCAATACCTCGAACCGCAGGGCGGGCGGCGCAGCTACGTGTCGCTGGGGCTGGAGGACAAGGTGTTCGACGCCGGCCTGCTGAACGACCAGAGCTTCGGCCAGGAAAACCGGCGCAGCCGGCCGCTCACGCTGGGCTACACGGCGCGCACCGAGACCGACACCGCATCCTGGGGCTACAACGCCGCACTCGCCGCGAACACCGGCACGGGCGCCCACAACGATCTCGCCTCCTACCGCACGGAGGATCCGCGCATCGACACGGTCCACTGGACGGCGCTGCGGGGCGCGGCCACCTATTCCGCGCCCTTCGCGGGCCGCTGGCTGTGGACCGCCCGCGGCTCCTTCCAGTACAGCGGCGCCGTGCTCATTGCCGGCGAACAGTTCGGCATCGGCGGGCTCGGCTCGGTGCGCGGCACCGACCTGGACCGGCCGGTCACCGGCGACTCGGGCCTGCAGGGCACGGTGGAAGTGATGACCCCCGAGCTCCTGGCCGGCATGCGCCTGCTCGGCTTCGTCGACGCCGGCTATGTGCGCAACAACAAGCCCGACGGCATGACCAACCCCGCCTCCGACGGCCTCGCCAGCGTGGGCGTGGGCCTGCGCTACACGCGCGGCGTGGTCACGGCCGCCATCGACTACGGCTACCTGGTCCGCGGCAGCCGCGTGCCCCTGGCGCTGGATTCGGGTTCTCCCCAGACCGGCGACGAGCGCCTTTACGTGAGCGTCGGTATCCGTTTCTAACCGGGTTGTCCGCAGGCGACCGCACGCAAGCGCGCGCGCGGTGCAGTGCGTACACTAGGCCATGGCCGGTCTGCGCAACGAAACTCCTTCCCCCGAATCCATCACCCTGCATGGCGCCTCGCGCGTGCTGGAGGTGGGCTTTTCCGACGGCTCCCGCTTCCGCATCCCGTTCGAGCTGATGCGCGTGTACTCGCCTTCGGCGGAAGTGCAGGGCCACGGGCCCGGCCAGGAGGTGCTGCAGACGGGCAAGCGCGAGGTCGGCATCGTCGAACTGGAGCCCGTGGGCAACTACGGCGTCAAGCCGACCTTCTCCGACGGCCACGACAGCGGCATCTTCTCCTGGGAGTACCTGCACTTCCTGGGCTCGCAGCAGGCGAAGCTGTGGGAGGACTACGAGCGCCGCCTGCGCGAAGCGGGCGTCGAGCGCGATGCCGCCATGCCCGCGAAGTCCGGCCATGCCTGCGGCCACTGAACAGGGAACTCCATGAGCCAGACGCATTTCGGTTTCCAGAGCGTGGACGAGCGGGAGAAGGCGCGCCGCGTACGCAGCGTGTTCGACTCGGTCGCGCCGCGCTACGACCTGATGAACGACCTGATGTCCATGGGCCTGCACCGCGCGTGGAAGGCCTACACCGTGCTCGCCGCGGACCTGCGCCCCGGCCAGCGCGTGCTGGACATCGCCGGCGGCACCGGCGACCTGGCGCGTGCTTTCGCGCGCAAGGTCGGCAGCTCCGGGCTGGTCGTGCACACGGACATCAACGCCTCCATGCTGCGCGTCGGGCGCGACCGCCTGCTCGATGACGGGCTGGTGCTGCCCACCGTCGTCTGCGATGCCGAGAAGCTGCCCTTCGAGAGCGAGAGCTTCGACCGCGTGAGCGTCGGCTTCGGCCTGCGCAACATGACGCACAAGGAGCAGGCGCTGGCCGAGATGCAGCGCGTGCTCAAGCCGGGCGGCAAGCTGCTGGTGCTGGAGTTCTCGCGCGTGGCGCCGCCGTTGCGCAAGGCCTACGACTGGTACTCCTTCAACATCCTGCCGCGGCTGGGGCGTTACGTCGCGCGCGACGAGGCGAGCTACCGCTACCTCGCCGAGTCGATCCGCATGCACCCGGGGCAGGAGGAGCTCAAGGCCCTGATGCGCAAGTGCGGTTTCGGTCACGTCGATTACCACAACCTGACGGGCGGAGTTGCCGCCTTGCATGTTGCGATCAAATGCTGAGATCGCATCCGTGCCGTTCGAGGAGCCACGCATGAAACTCTGGACCGTCCTTCTGGCCGCCGCGCTCGCCGTCGGCGCTGCCGATGCGGACGCCGCGCGCCGCCTGGGCGGCGGAGGCTCGATCGGGCGGCAATCGTCCAATGTCACCCAGCGTCAGTCGACGTCTCCCGCGCCCGCGACCCCCACCGCTCCTGCCAATGCGCAGCGCGCGCCCGAGCCGGCGGGTGCGCCGGCCGCGCCGCCGCCCCGCAGCCGTTGGGGCGGCATGCTGGGCGGGCTTGCCGCCGGCCTGGGCCTCGCCGCGCTGGCGCACGCGCTCGGCTTCGGCGCGGCGTTCGGCAGCGTGATGCTGGTTGTGTTGCTGGCCCTGCTGGCCATGACTGCCATCGCCATGCTGCGGCGGCGCGCGCAGCCCCCGGCCGCCGCCGCCGCCGGGCCCTACCAGCACAGCGGCCTCAGCGCGGACGACCCGCTCTCGCCGCGCCAGTACAACCCGCAGAAGGTGGGCAACGACGCATCGGCACGTCCGTGGGAGAGCGGCTATGACGCCACGCACGCCCAGGACGCCGCGGAGGCTGTGCGCATCGGCTCCGCGCTGCGCGGCTCGCCGGAGCCCGCGCCGGGTGAGCCGGCCTGGGGCATCCCCGCCGGCTTCGACACCGCCGCCTTCCTCGCGGCCGCCAAGCGCAACTTCGTGGCGCTGCAGGACGCCTGGGACCGCGCCGATATCGCGGCGCTGCGCGGCATGATGACCGACGAGATGCTGCGCGAGATCCAGGCCCAGCTCGCCGAGCGCGACCGCCAGCCGGGCCCGGTGCAGAAGACGGGCGTGGACCTGCTGGAAGCGCAGTTGCTCGGCATCCAGGACCTGCCCGGGGAGTACATGGCCAGCGTGGAGTTCTCCGGCATGATCCGCGAGGATCCCTCGGCCGGCCCCGCGCCGTTCCGCGAGGTGTGGAACATGACCAAGCCGCGCGACGGCTCCAGCGGCTGGCTGGTGGCGGGAGTGCAGGCGCTCCAGTGAGGTGGGGCCCGGCGCCGCGAGCGGCCGGGACCGCTTCGACGCGCAACGCTGGCGTGGACGGCCCAAGGGGCCACGCCGAACCACCATAATCCGGGGATGGCCAGTTCGCCCCCCGCTTCCTTCTTCGACCAGCTGTTCGATCGCGTCGGACAGATGTTGCAGCCGCCCCCGTGGGTCGTGGAGGAGATGCAGCGCCGGCTGGTGCTGCTGCTCAATCACGTGCTGCAGCAGGAGCCCGAGGCGCAGGCGCGCCTGAAGCGCCAGGCCGGCCGGCTCGTCGAGGCGCACTGGCGCCACTTCAACGTGCGGCTGGTCGCGACGCCCGCCGGCCTGCTCGACCTCGGCTCGAGTGCGCAGGCGCCGGACCTGAGCCTCACGGTCGCCGAGGACTCGCCGTGGGCGCTGGCGCAGACGGCGCTGCGCGGCGAGAAGCCGCCGGTGCGCATCGCCGGCGACGTGCAGCTGGCCGCCGAAGTGCAATGGCTGGTCGACCACGTGCGCTGGGACCTCGAGGAGGACCTCGCGCGCATCTTCGGCGACGCGCCGGCCCATGCCTTGGGCAGCGTGCTGCGCCGCATGGGCGATGCCGTGCGCCAGTTCACCGCGCGCGGCGGCGCCGCCGGATCCGGCGCTCCCGCCGGATCCGGCGTGCCGGCCGCGCCGACCGCTCCACCGGCGCCAGGGCAGGCAGGCGGATGACGCGCTACCTGCGCGCCTTCGTCATCGTCTGGGTCATCTTCCGCTTCGGGCTCGACGAGCTGGCGCTCTCCGGCTTCCGCCTGCGGGGGCTGGCTCGCATCATCACGATCGGCCGCCGCCGCCGGCTGGATGCACCGCGCGGCCAGCGCCTGCGCCAGGCGCTGGAGGCGCTCGGCCCCATCTTCGTCAAGTTCGGCCAGGTGCTGTCCACGCGCCGTGACCTGCTGCCGCCCGACATCGCCGAGGAACTGGCGATGCTGCAGGACCGCGTGCCGCCGTTTCCGTCCGAGGTCGCGGTGGCGAGCATCGAACGCGCCTTCCGCCGGCCGCTGAACGCGATCTTCGAGAGTTTCGAGCGCGAGCCGGTGGCCAGCGCGTCGATCGCGCAGGTGCACTTCGCCACGATCCGCCTGCGCAATGGCGAAGTGCGCGACGTGGCCGTCAAGGTGCTCCGTCCGGGCATGCTGCCGGTGATCGAGAAGGACCTGGACCTGATGCGCATGATGGCGGGCTGGGTGGAGTCCGTCTCGTACGACGCGCGCCGGCTCAAGCCGCGCGAGGTGGTCGCGGAGTTCGACAAGTACCTGCACGACGAACTGGACCTGGTGCGCGAGGCCGCCAACGCGGCGCAACTGCGCCGCAACATGGCCGACCTGCACCTGGTGATGATTCCCGAGATGTTCTGGGACTTCGTGCATCCGGAAGTGATGGTGATGGAGCGCATGGTGGGCATCCCCATCAGCCAGGTCGAGCGGCTGCGCGAGCACGGCGTCGACCTGGGCCAGCTCGCCCGCGACGGCGTCACCATCTTCTTCACGCAGGTGTTCCGCGACGGCTTCTTCCACGCCGACATGCACCCGGGCAACATCCAGGTGAGCGTGGAGCAGGGCACCTTCGGGCGCTACATCTCGCTCGACTTCGGCATCATCGGCACGCTCACGGAGTTCGACAAGGACTACCTGGCGCAGAACTTCACGGCCTTCTTCCGGCGGGACTACAAGCGGGTCGCGCAGCTGCACATCGAGTCGGGCTGGGTGCCCCCGGGCACCCGGGTGGACGAACTCGAAGGGGCGGTGCGCACCGTGTGCGAGCCCTACTTCGACCGGCCCCTGCGCGAGATCTCGCTGGGCATGGTGCTGATGCGCCTGTTCCAGACCTCGCGCCGCTTCAACGTGGAGATCCAGCCGCAACTGGTGCTGCTGCAGAAGACGCTGCTGAACATCGAAGGGCTGGGACGGCAGCTCGACCCGGACCTGGACCTGTGGAACACGGCCAAGCCCTTCCTCGAGCGCTGGATGATGGACCAGATCGGTCCGCGCAAGCTGCTGCAGGAGCTGCGCGACCAGGCGCCGCGTTACGCGAAGATCCTCCCCGAACTGCCCCACCTGATCCACCGGCGGCTCGTGCAGGACCGCGGCATCCTGAAGGAAGACGCGGACGAACTGATGGCCGAACTGAAGAAGACGAACCGGCTGCTGCGGACGCTGATCTACGGCGGGCTGTTCCTCGGCCTGGGCGTGCTGTTCCTGCTGGTGGCACCGTACCTGTTCTGAGCCCCGCAACGGTTGGGCATAATGCCGCGCAGCCCGGAACAGGGCCCAGGAGCTTGGGGCGTTCATGAACTACACGCTGGTCGTTTTCGTCGTGCTGTACCTGCTCGGCACCCTGGGCATCGGGGTCTGGGCGGGCACCCGCATCCACAACACCTCGGACTTCGCCATCGCCGGCCGCAGCCTGCCGCTGGTGATGGTCGTCACCACCACCTTCGCGACCTGGTTCGGTGCGGAGACGGTGATGGGCATCCCCGCCCGCTTCGTGCAGGGCGGGCTGAACGCCATCGTGGAAGACCCGTTCGGCGCCGGCACCTGCCTGATCCTGGTCGGCCTGTTCTTCGCGACGAAGCTGTACAAGCAGAACCTGCTGACCATCGGCGACTTCTATCGCCAGCGCTATGGCCGCGGCATCGAGGTGTTCTGCTCGCTGGCCATCATCCTCAGCTACCTGGGCTGGGTGGCGGCGCAGATCACCGCGCTGGGCCTGGTGTTCTCGGTGCTTACGAACGGCGCCATGTCCGAGACCACGGGCATGATCGTCGGCACGCTCGCCGTGCTGGTGTACGTCGTGATCGGCGGCTTCCTGGCGGTCGCGTGGACCGACTTCATCCAGATGATCGTGCTGGTGGTGGGCCTCACCATCATCGCCATCTTCTCCGCCGACCTGGCCGGCGGCGCCGACAAGGTGCTGGCCCTGGCGTCGTCCAAGGACCTCTGGAACTTCCTGCCCGCGCCCTCGCTCACCGACATGGCGTTCTTCGTCGCGGCGGGCGTGACGATGATGCTGGGCAGCATTCCGCAGCAGGACGTGTTCCAGCGCGTGATGT
>NZ_JAEPWM010000014.1 GCF_016654015.1 Ramlibacter ginsenosidimutans
AAGAAGCTCGTTCTCGGAGCTCTGATGCGCAAGCTGGTGGCGATCGCCTACGGAGTGTTGAAATCCGGACTTCCATTCAATCCGGCACTCCACTCCGCTTGACGGAGAACACAGTATCTACGATTTCCGCCTCAACCGCCGCAACGCTGTAGGCGCCTGAGCCTGCAGCGGGAACATGTCTCAGCTGCGCCGCAGCGGCGCCGGAACGGTCGATTCGCCGCCGGCGCCCCCTGCCGTCTCGGCTACGAGTCCGAGCTGGAACAGGTGCTGGAGGTCTTCCGCCGTCACGCCCGAGCCCTGCAGCAGTTCGGTGAGGGTGCGCCTGCCGTCGATGACGATCAGCGCGGCGCGCTGGCGCAGCGTCAGCGGCACCGAGCGGTCCTTGAGCACCTGCTGGCCGGCCGGCGTCTTCACTGGAATCATGCGTTTCTCCCGCGGCGCCTGCCTCCTTGGGGTGCGCTCGCGAGGGCAGTTTCCTGCCGGGGACGGCGTCCCGTGAATCAGGGCTGTCCCTTTAAGGGAAATGCTTCAGCTCTTCGGTTCCGCGTGGGCCGCGGCGAACGACTGATGCACCCGGCCGGCCTTGCCGCCCTCCTTGTGCTTCGGGCCGGCTTCGTTCGTGTCCGCGACCTTGGTGTGCGGCTCGCCTGGCTCGGCCCGCTCCTTCTTCGCCGCTGCTGCCGCGTGCCCGGGTTCCTTCTTCGCCACGGTGGGCTTGGGCGCGGACTCTTCGCTGTCGCGCTCGGTATCCTTCCGGTGCTCGCGCAGCTTCGCCTTGTGCATGCGGGCCGCCATCGCATGTCCCATCGCTGCAAGCCCGTGTGCGGGCTGCGCGGACCGGGACTGCGCATAGACGTCCGGCGCGCCCCATCGGACGAGCGCAAAGTGCCGCAGGCGCTCCGCGTCGCTCACCCGCGTTCCGTTGCTGCCGGAGTCAAGCAGGACCATGATGAGGTTGTGCCCCGCGACCCGCGTCGCGAGGGTGAGGCAGTGTCCCGCCTCGACGATGTAGCCGGTCTTCTGCAGGTCGATGTCCCAGCCGGCGCGCGTGTTGCGCACGAGCCGGTCCGAGTTGATGTACTGCAGGGTGCGTCCGCCGAGGCTGGCGACGTGCGAGGGCGTCGTGGAGAAGGTCCGCATCAGCGGGTTCTGGTTGGCCGCGCGCACCAGCAGCGCGAGGTCGCGCGCCGAGGACTGGTTCCTGTTCGACAGGCCCGTGGGATCGACGTACGTCGTGTCCTTCATGCCGAGCTGCTTCGCCTTCGCGTTCATGGCCTCGACCATCTTGGCCAGCCCGCCCGGGTAATTGCGGCCGAGTGCGTGCGCCGCGCGGTTCTCGCTGGACATCAGGGCCAGGTGCAGGGCTTCCTCGCGCGTGAGCGTGGTGCCGGGGCGCAGGCGCGAGCGGCTGTGGCGCAGCGTGTCCACGTCGTCCGAGGTGATGGTGAGCACCTCGTCCATCGGCTGCTTCGCTTCGAGCACCAGCATCGTGGTCATGAGCTTCGTCAGGGAGGCGATGGGCAGCACGGCCTGATCGTTCTTGTGCAGCAGGACCTCGCCACTGTCGGCATCCAGCAGCAGGGCGGCGCTCGCGCTCAGGCGCAGGGGGTCGGGCGTGCGGTTGAGGCCCTGGGCGCGCGCGAACGACTCGGTCGGTCCCGTCGCGGTTGCGTGCTCCGGCTCGTTCTCCTCCGGGGGCACCTGCTCGGCACCCGGAGGCACGGGCGGCAGGGGCGGTTCCGCAGTGGACGCCGACGCGGCAGTGGCTGCCGCCACCGCGGCCTGGCTCGTGGCACTGTCCTCGTCGCGGTGCCAGTAGGCCATCGGCAGCAGCGAGCCGGCGGCGACGAGCGCAGCCACGAGAAGCACGAGGCGGGGATTTCTGTTCTTGTTGGCGGCCATGGTCGGGTCCTTCGCCGCAAATGTACCCAGCGCAGCCGGGACCAACCGGGCCATCCGGACGAAGCTGGTGTAGGCGCCGGGCGATGCTGCACGCGGGCAGGCTTTCACAATCCCCGGACGGACGCTGTCGCGGCAATGCTTTCGTTCTCACCTGCGAACGCCGCCGCCCCTTGCACCAGCGCGGGACGGGGGCGCACGCCCGGCCTCGGCGACAATCGCTGCATGTCATCGCTGATCCGATACCTCCCGGGCAGCGCCCCCCTGGTGCTCGATTCGCCGCACAGCGGCGTGGACTATCCCGAAGACTTCCGCTCCTGCTGCGATCCTGCCGTCCTGCGCAAGGCGGAGGACACGCACGTGGAGAAGCTGTACGACTTCGCGCCGGGCCTGGGCGTGGCCTGGATCGAGGCGCTGTTCCCACGCAGCTATCTCGACGCCAACCGCAACACCACGGAGCTCGACGTCCAACTGCTCGCCGACGCCTGGGACGAGCCGGTCGAAACCGATCCCGCGCAGCTGAGCAAGATCCGGCTGGGCAAGGGCCTGGTCTGGCGCTGCACCGATGACGGCGAGCCCCTCTACGACCGCAAGCTCAGTGCCGCCGAAGTCCGCGCCCGGATCGAGCGCTGCTGGCGTCCCTACCACGCGGCCGTGGCCGACGCCATCGCCAAGGCGCACGCGCGTCACGGCTACAGCATCCACCTGAATTGCCATTCGATGCCGGCCGTGGCCGCGCAGAACGCGACCGAGTTTCCGGGCCTGGTGCATGCAGACTTCGTGATCGGCGACCGTGACGGGAGCACCGCGGCCCCGGCACTGTCACGCTGGGTGTGCGAGCTGCTGCGCGGCTTCGGCTACAGCGTCGAGTACAACCATCCCTACAAGGGCGTGGAGCTCGTGCGCCGCTACGGCGACCCTGCGCACGACCGCCACAGCATCCAGGTGGAAGTCAACCGCAAGCTCTACATGGACGAGGACAGCCTGGCCGTCCACGCAGGCTTCGAGCAGCTGCGGGGGCACCTGCAGCAGATGGTGCAGCGGCTGCTGGCCGTGGACCCGCGGACGCTCGCCTGATGGACCGGATCGATGCGGTGGTGGTCGGCGCCGGCGCCGTGGGCTTGGCCGTGGGCCGGGCCCTGGCGCAAGCCGGGCGCGAGACGCTGGTCGTGGAGGCGCAGGACGGCATCGGCCAGGGCGTGAGCTCGCGCAACAGCGAGGTGATCCACGCCGGCCTGTACTACGCGCCCGGTTCGCTCAAGGCGCGCCTGTGCGTGCGCGGCAAGGAGCTGCTGTATGCGCTGTGCGCTTCGCACGGCGTGGAGCACCGGCGCTGCGGCAAGCTCACGGTCGCCAACGACGAGGCGGAGGTGCGCGCCTTGCGCGCGCTGCAGGACCGCGCCGGCGCCAATGGCGTGGAGGCGCATTTCCTGGACGCCGCGCAGGCGCACTCGCTCGAGCCGGCGCTGCGCTGCATCGCGGCCCTGCATTCCCCCTCCACCGGCATCGTGGACAGCCACGGCTTCATGCTGGCGCTGCAGGGGGACCTGGAACGCGCCGGCGGCATGGTGGCGTTCGGCACGCAGGCGACGGGCGCGCGCCTGGCGCGGCGCGCTGGCGAGCCGCACGTGCTGCACTTCGCCGACGGCACCGAGCTGGCCTGCGACCTGGTCGTGAACTCCGCATCGCTGCACGCATGCGCGCTCGCGCGGCAGTTCGACGGGCTCGATGCGCGCTACGTGCCGCGCGAGTGGTTTGCCAAGGGCAACTACTACGCCCTGAGCGGGCGGGTGCCCTTCACGCACCTGATCTATCCCGCGCCCGCCGATGCGCACCTGGGAACGCACCTCACGCTCGACCTGGGCGGCCAGGCGAAGTTCGGCCCCGACATCGAATGGCTGGACGTTCGCACGCCCGAGGAGATCGACTACCGCGTCGATCCGGCGCGGGCCGACGGCTTCTATGCCGAAGTGCGGCGCTACTGGCCCGGGCTGCCGGACGGCGCCTTGGCCCCCAGCTACAGCGGCGTGCGGCCCAAGATCCACGGCCCGCACGAGAAGGCGCCGGACTTCCGCATCGACGGACCGGGCCTGCACGGCGTGACTGGACTGCTGAACCTGTTCGGCATCGAGTCGCCCGGACTCACGAGCGCGCTGGCGATCGCGGAGCTGGCGCGCGGGCTGCTGCTTCCTGCCTGAAGGCGCGGGCGATCTCGTTGACGAGCGCCGGCCCGCGGTAGATGAGGCCCGTGTAGATCTGGACGACGTCGGCGCCGGCGTGCAGCTTGGACAGCGCATCCTGCGCGCTCAGCACGCCGCCCACGCCGATGATGGGATAGCCCGCACCCAGCGCCGCGCGCAGCTGCGCGATCACCCGGTTGCTCGCCGCGAGCACCGGCGAGCCGCTCAGGCCGCCGGCTTCCTCGGCATGCGGCAGTCCCTTCACGAGCTCGCGCGAAATGGTGGTGTTGGTGGCGATGACGCCGTCCATGCCGTGGCGGCGCAGGGTGGCGGCGATCACCTCCACCTGGGCCTCGTCGAGGTCGGGCGCGATCTTCACGAAGATGGGAACGCGCCGCCCGTGCTGTGCGGCCAGCTCGGCGCGCCGCGCCGCGATGGCGGAGAGCAGGGCGTCGAGCGCCTCGTCCGACTGCAGCGCGCGCAGGTTCTTCGTGTTCGGGCTGGAGATGTTCACCGTCACGTAGTCCGCGTGCGGGTACACGCCGGCCAGGCAGGCCAGGTAGTCGTCCGTCGCGTGTTCGATGGGAGTGGCCGCGTTCTTGCCGATGTTCAGGCCCAGCAGCCGCCCCTGCTGGCGAAAGCGTGAGCGCTGCACGTTGGCGATGAACGCGTCCAGCCCCTCGTTGTTGAAGCCCAGCCGGTTGATGAGGGCATGCGCCTGCGGCAGCCGGAACATGCGCGGCCGCGGGTTGCCCGGCTGCGCGCGCGGCGTCACGGTGCCCACCTCGACGAAGCCGAAACCCATTGCGCCCAGCGCGTCGATGCAGCGTGCGTTCTTGTCCAGGCCGGCGGCCAGCCCCACGCGATTGGGGAAGCGCAGCCCGGCGAGCTCCACGGGGTCGGGCACGAAGCCGTTGCAGTAGGCCCACTGCAGAGGGGTCCCCTGCACGCGCGCGAGCGAGCCCAGCGTCAGTTCGTGGGCGGTTTCAGGGTCCAGGCCGAAGAGGAAGGGACGGGCGAGGGCGTAGGGCAGGAGGGACATCCGATAATTCCGGCTTTGCAGATCGAACCGGGGATTGTCGCGTGACGCAGGATGAACTCAAGACGCTGGTGGGCCGCGCGGCCCTGGACTATGTGGTGGCCGGCGAAATCGTCGGCGTGGGCACGGGCTCGACGGTGAACAAGTTCATCGAGGCGCTCGCCGCGATGAAGGACCGCATCCCGGGTGCGGTCTCGAGCTCGGTGGCCTCCACCGAACGGCTGCAGGCCCTGGGCATCCGCGTGTTCGACGCCAACGAGGTCGGCGAGCTGGCCGTGTACATCGACGGCGCCGACGAGATCGACGGCCGCGGCTACATGGTCAAGGGCGGCGGGGCCGCCTTGACGCGCGAGAAGATCGTGGCGGCCCAGTCGCGGCGCTTCGTGTGCATCGCCGACGAGTCCAAGCGCGTCGACGTGCTCGGGCGCTTTCCGCTGCCGGTGGAAGTGATCCCCATGGCGACGCAGCGCATCGTGCGCCAGTTCCGCGCGCTGGGCGGCACGGCCACCGTGCGCCTGAAGGATGGCAAGCCGCTGGTGACCGACAACGGCCAGCACATCCTCGACGTGACCGGCCTCGCCATCCGCGAACCGCTCGCCTTCGAAAGCGAAGTGAACCAGTGGCCGGGGGTGGTCACCGTGGGTGTGTTCGCGCACCAGAAGGCCAGCGTGTGCCTGCTCGGCACCGCCAGCGGCGTGCAGACGATCGCGTATTAGGCTTGGGCGGATCGCTGGGGTTCGCTTTCGCTCACCACCAGCCTACGGATCCTGCGAGCCGCCGCAGCGGCCTCAGAAGCGGATGCCCGCCGGGTTGGTGGGACCGGGTTCGTCTGCCGCGGCAGCGGGGGCCGCGGGCTGGCCGCCAGGCTGCTGTGCGGTCGCCGTGCGCGCCGGAACGGGCGCGGCCTTCACCGCCACGAGCGGCGCCGGATCGGGATTGCGGTAGCCGGCCGGCAGCTGCGAGGTCTTGGGATAACCGGCGGCATCCAGGTACTGCGACCACTCCTGCTCCGAGTAGCCGGGCACGTGCTGTCCGCCGATGGTCAGGAAGGGCACGTTGCCCGCGCCGGAGAGCCGCTGCAGGGCGGCGTAGTCTTCGCGCGTCAGCACGGTGTACTCGGTGTACGGGATGCCGCGCTGGCGCAGGTAGGCACGCCCGGAAGCGCAGGGGTCGCAGTCCTTCGCCGTGTACAGCGCGACGGGGTACTGGCCGGTGACGCGGCGCAGTTCGAGGGGCAGCGTGCCCGTGCCGGAGCCGGACGAAGGACCGGAGCGCAGCGCCAGCGCCTGGGCCGGCGCCGCCTTCGCGTCCGGCGGCGGCCGGTCCGAGAAGGTTACCTTGCCGTCCGGGCCGACGATGCGATAGACCTGGGCATGCGCGCAGGCGCCCCAGAGCGCCGCGCTCGCGAGAAACGCGGCCAGGGCCGCGCAACGGACAGTTGACATCTCCATCCCCCAATCTGGTTTGGGGGGATTGTCTCAGGCCATTCCCTGGTGGCGCAACAAGGCATCGAGCGTCGGCTCGCGCCCGCGGAAGGCCTTGAAGGACTCCATCGCGGGGCGGCTGCCGCCTGCTTCCAGGATTGCCTGCCGGTATTTGCGGCCGGTCTGGACGCTGGGCATGCCGTCGTCGCCCGCCGTCTCCTCGAAGGCGGCGTACGCGTCGGCGCTGAGGACTTCGGCCCACTTGTAGCTGTAGTAGCCGGCCGCATAGCCGCCCGCGAAGATGTGGCTGAAGGTGTGCGCCATCCGGTTGAAGGAAGGCGGCTGCAGCACCGACACTTCGGAGCGGACCTGTTGCAAAAGAGGCATGAAATCCGCCGCCGGATCGTGTTCTGAATGCAACAGCATGTCGAACAGGGCGAATTCGATCTGCCGCAGCGTGGCCAGACCGCTCTGGAAATTGCGGCCCGCCACCATCTTGTCGAACAGTTCTCGCGGCAGCGGCTCGCCCGTTTCCACGTGCGCGGTCATGTGCTTCAGCACGCCCCATTCCCAGCAGAAGTTTTCCATGAACTGGCTGGGAAGCTCCACCGCGTCCCACTCGACGCCGCTGATGCCGGAGACGTCGCGCTCGTTCACGCGCGTGAGCATGTGGTGCAGCCCGTGGCCCGACTCGTGGAACAGCGTGATCACGTCATCGTGCGTGAGCAGGGGGGGCTTGCCGTCGACGCCATCGGCGAAGTTGCACACCAGGTGCGCGATCGGCGTCTGCAGCTGGCCCGTGTCGGGGCGCAGCCAGCGGGCCCGCACGTCGTCCATCCAGGCGCCACCGCGCTTGCCGGTCCGCGCAGCCGGGTCGAGGTAGAACTGGCCTACCAGCTCGCCGCCGCGCTCGATGCGATAGAACTCCACGCCGGGATTCCACACCGGCGCGTAGTCCTTGCGGATCGCCACCTCAAACAGCGACTCGACGATCTTGAAGAGGCCGGCGAGCACCTTGGGCGCGGTGAAATACTGCTTGACCTCCTGCTCGCTGAAGCTGTAGCGCTCCTCCTTCAGCTTCTCGGCGACATACGACCAGTCCCAGGCCTGCGGATCCTCGAGCCCCAGCTTCTCCGCGGCGAAGCGGCGCATGTCCTCGACGTCCTTCAGCGCATAAGGGCGCGCCCGGTTGGCGAGGTCGCGCAGGAACTGCTTCACCTGCGCGGGCGAATCGGCCATCTTGGGCACGACGGAGACTTCGGCGAAGTTCTCGTAGCCCAGGAGCTTCGCTTCCTCCTGGCGCAGCGCCAGGATTTCGCGCACCAGCGGGGTGTTGTCGAACCGGGGATCGCCCTGGTCGCTGGCCCGCGTGACATACGCGCGGTAGAGGCGCTCACGCAGCCCGCGGTTGCGGCCGAACTGCATCACCGGCAGGTAGCTGGGCATCTTCAGCGTGAGCTTGTAGCCCGGCTTGCCCTCGGCTTCCGCGGCGGCACGCGCGGCCTGCACCACGTCCGGCGGGACGCCATCGAGTTCTTCCTCGGAAGCGTAGTAGCTGAACGCGTCGGTGGCATCCAGTGCGTTCTCGCTGAACTTCTGGCTCAGTTCGGCCTGCCGTTCCTGGATCGCGGCGAAGCGGTCCTTCGCGGCGCCGGTGAGCTCCGCGCCCGAGAGCACGAAATTGCGCAGCGCGTTCTTCAGCGCCTGTCGCTGCTCCGGGGTGAGCTTGGACGGGTCGACGGCCTTGTACTTGGCGTAGAGCTTCTCGTCGGCGCCCAGGCGCGTCCAGAACTCGGTCACGCGGGGCAGGGCCTCGTTGTAGGCGGCGCGCAGCTCGGGGGTGTCCGCCACCGCGTTCAGGTGGCCCACCATGCCCCAGGCCCGGCCCAGGCGCTCGGTGGCGACGTCCAGCACCTTGGCGATCGCGTTCCAGTCCGCAGGGAATTCCGGCGCCGTCACGGTGGCCAGCGCCCGGTCGGCTTCGCCCAGCAGTTCGTCCACCGCCGGCGCGACGTGTTCCGGCCGCACCTGGTCCCACAGGGGCAGGTCGTTGAAATCGAGAAGGGGATTGCTCATGGTCCCCATTTTGCGGCAGGCACGGGCTCTTCAATCCCGCGGGCCATTGGCAATGGCAATCAGCGCGATCCGCTCAGACGCCCAGGTAGCGGTGCAGGACGTCCGGATTGGCGCGCAGCTCGCCCGCCGTGCCCTCGTGGGCCAGGTGGCCGTTGTTGATGATGTACACGCGCTGGGCCAGCTGCAGGGTGGCGGCCAGGTTCTGCTCCACCAGCACGATGGTCTGGCCCGCGTCCGCCAGCGTGCGGCAGGCCTTCATCAGGTCCTGGACGATCACGGGCGCGAGCCCTTCGAAAGGCTCGTCCAGCAGCACGATCTTGGGCGAGCGCATCAGCGCGCGGCCGATGGCAAGCATCTGCTGCTCGCCGCCGGACAGGTCGGTGCCGCGGCTGTTGCGCCGCTCCTTCAGGCGCGGGAACATCTCCCAGACGCGCGCGAGCGGCCAGCGCTCCGGCGCGGTGAGGCCCGCGATCACCAGGTTTTCCTCCACGCTGAGGCTGCCGAAGATGCGCCTTTCCTCGTGCACCAGCTGCATGCCGGCGCGCGCGATCGCATGGCTCTTGCGGCCCGCGAGCTGCACGCCATCGAGCAGCACCGAGCCCGAGCGAGGCGTGACGACGCCCATCAGGCTCTTCAGCGTCGTGCTCTTGCCGGCGCCGTTGCGCCCGAGCAGCGCGACCACCTCGTTCTTCTCGACGCGCAGGCCGATGTCGAACAGGATGTGCGAGTCCCCGTAGTAGCTGTTGAGGCCGCTGACTTCCAACAGGCTCACGGCAGCGTCCTCCGAAGTGCGCCTGGTGCGACGGCTGCGCGCGAGCTCATGCTGCCAGCGCCTCGTGCACGCCGCCCAGGTAGGCCTCCTGGACCTGCGCATTGCCCTTGATCTCCTCGGGCGTGCCTTCCACCAGCAGCCGGCCTTCCTGCAGCACCGTGATGCGTTCGGCCAGCTCGAACAAGGCGTCCATGTCGTGGTCGATGATCACCAGCGTGCGGCCGCGCGCGATCGACTTCAGCAAGGCGACGGTCTCCACGCGTTCCGCCGGGCTCATCCCGGCCAGCGGTTCGTCCAGCAGCAGCAGCGTCGGCGAGGACGCAAGCGCCAGGCCGATCTCCAGCCGGCGCTTCTCGCCATAGGCGAGCTGCGAGACCGGCGCGTCGGCGCGCTGCGTCAGGTGGACGAGTTCCAGCGTGTGCTCCACCTGCTCGCGCAGTCCACGGACGTGGTCCAGGCCGCGCAGCAGGTCCAGCTTGAACTTGCCCCGCAGCTCCGCGAGGGCGGCAACCGTGATGTTCTGGCGGACCGTGAGCCGGTTGAACAGCTGGTTGACCTGGTAGCTCTTGGTCAGGCCCAGCTGGCACACGTCGGTCACCCGCAGCCCGGTGATGTCGCGTCCCTCGAAGACGATCCGGCCCGCCGTGGGCGCGATCTCGCAGGTGAGCATCTTGAAGAACGTCGACTTGCCGGCGCCGTTCGGCCCGATGATGCCGCGCAGCTCGCCGGCACGCACCGTGAAGTCGATCCCCTCGTTGGCCACCACGCCGCCGAAGCGCTTGGTCAGGCCGGTCGCCTGCAGGATCGGGCCGGTGTAGTCCTTGTTAGCGTGGTGCGCCGCCCGCAGGGGGGTGAGTCGCGCCGGGGCCGGCGTAGCAGCAGGCGAGGGCACTGCGACGGGCGCCGGCTCTTCGGACGGGTGCCGGTCGCGCGACATGCGCTCCCACAGGTCGCGCAGGCCGCCGATGATGCCCTGGCGCAGGAAGCACACGAGCAGCACGAACACGATGCCGAGCACCAGCTTCCACGCGGCGCCCAGTCCCAGCGTCGCCTGCAGGAAGTCCTGCAGGAACAGCCAGACGGCCGCGCCCACCAGCGGCCCCACGAGGGTGCCGCGGCCGCCGATGACGGTCTGCATGATCAGCTGGCCCGAGGTGTCGAACATGAAGGCGTCGGGCGGCATGAAGGCCTGGAGGACACCCAGTAGCCCACCGGCGATGCCCGCGTAGGCAGCGGCGATGACGAAGGCCGTGCGCTTGTACGCCAGCACGTCATGGCCGACGGCTTCGGCGCGCAACGGGTTCTCCCGGATCGCCATCAGCACCGCGCCCACCGGCGAGCGGACGATGCGCAGCGCGATCACCAGCCCCAGGAAATAGCAGAACGCGAGGAAGGGATAGAGCGACCAGCCGGACGTGAAGTGCAGCGTCGTGAACCCCAGGTTCAGCACCGGCGTGGGCACGCCGGGCAGGCCGTTCTCTCCGCCGGTCCAATCCGACAGCGGGTTGAATTCGACGAAGAAGAAGATCTCCGCGATGGCCACCGTGATCATCGCGAAGTAGATGCCGGTGCGCCGCAGCGACATCAGGCCGATCAGGTAGCCGACCACCGCGGCCGCCACCATGCCGATGACCAGCGCGAGGATCACGCTGGGGAAGCCGGCGCGTGTCAGCAGGTAGGCCGCCACGAAGCCGCCGGTGCCGTAGAAGGCCGACTGCCCGAAGGAGAGCAGTCCCGTGTAGCCGAACAGGATGTCGAAGCCCAGCCCGAACAGGCCCCACACCAGCACGCGGTTCACGGTGTTGGGTGCGGCCCCGAGCAGCGGCAGCACGAACGGCGCGGCGATCAGGCAGACCGCGGCGACGGCTTCGAGCAGCCAGGAAGCTCGCCGGCTCATGCGCACCGGCCGGATCATTCGCGCCCCCGCGTACCCAGCAGCCCGTGCGGGCGCACCAGCAGCACCAGGGTCATGGCGGCAAACAGCATCACGTAGGCATAGCCGGGGTTCACCATGGAGGTGAGGCTGATGATCTCGCCGGCGATCAGGCCGCCGAGGATGGCGCCGGGAAACGAGCCCACCCCGCCGATCACCACGACGACGAACGTCTGCACGAGGATGGTCTCGCCTACCTCGGGGGTGAGCGACACCACGGGTGCGTTCACGATCCCGGCGAAACCGGCCGCCATGGAGCCGATGCCGAAGACGACCATGAAGACGCGGTAGACGTTGATGCCCAGCGAATCGACCATCACGGCGTCATCGATGCCCGCGCGGACGATCAGTCCCAGTCGCGTGCGGTACAGGACGATGTAGAGCGCGAGCAGGGCGACCGCGACGATGCCCACCACGCCGAGACGGTAGGTCGGATAGAACATCACGCCGAGATTGGTGATGCCCGAGAGCAGCGTCGGCGGCGTGACCGTCTTCGACAGGCTGGAGAAGACCAGGCGCACCAGCTCCACGAAGCAGATCGCCAGGCCGAAGGTCACGAGCAGCTGGTCTTCGCCCGGCCGCTGGTAGAAGTGCCGGATGATCACCCGCTCCATCAGCACGCCCAGCAAGCCCACGAAGAGCGTCCCGGCGAGCAGCGCGACGACGAACGAGCCGCTCGCCTGCCACGCCGCGTAGCCCGCGTAGCCGCCCACCATGAACATCGCGCCGTGCGCCAGGTTCAGCACGCCCAGCGTGCCGTAGATGATGGTGAGCCCGGACGCGATCAGCGCCAGCAGGGCGCCGAGCGCGAGTCCGTTGAACAGCTGCGAGAGGAAGTTCGACCAGGTGATCATGCAGCAAACGCCGGGTCGCCCCAGGCCGAGGTCAGGTGTAGGACCCCAGGTTGCAGCCGAACGCATCCGGCTTCTGCATCAGCCCCGCACCGGGAACGACTTCCACCACTTCCCAGTAGTCTTCCTTGTTGCGCATCTCGCTGGGCTTCTTGCCGCGCACGATGACGACGGGGCGGATCAGCTGGTGATCCTGCGCCCGCCAGCTCACCTCGCCGACGAAGGAGTTCAGCTTGCGCGGCGACTCGTACGACTTGATCACGTCCGGCGGGTAGAAGGTGCCGGCGTGCTCCACCGCCTCGGCCCACAGCGCGAACTCCATGTACGCGTTCTCCGCGCCCCACTCGGGCTTGTAGCCGAACTTCTTCTCGAAGGTGTCGACGAACTGCTTGGCCAGCGGG
Source organism: Ramlibacter ginsenosidimutans (assembly GCF_016654015.1). Lineage (GTDB taxonomy): Bacteria > Pseudomonadota > Gammaproteobacteria > Burkholderiales > Burkholderiaceae_C > Ramlibacter > Ramlibacter ginsenosidimutans. The sequence goes on from NZ_JAEPWM010000014.1 coordinate 12,576, forward strand.
TACTTGTCTTCCATCGTCCACCAGAAGTCCGTCGCGGCGTAGACGCCCTCGGTGACCTCGGGCCCGACTTCCTTGGCGAGGAAGGGCACCTGGTAGGGCACGACCAGCTTCATCTTGGGCAGCAGCCCGAACTGCTTGGCCTGCTGGATCGACAGCACCGCGTCGTGGCCCCAGTTCACGTTCACCAGGATCTCGGCGCCCGAGTTCGCGATGTTGGTGAGGTAGGAGCTGAAATCGGGCGCACCCAGCGGTGACACCTGGTTGGTCACCATCTTCCAGCCGCCGTGCTCGGTGAGGTAGTCGTTGACCGACTTGGTGACCGTGTGGCCGTAGGTGTAGTCGGGCGTCATGAACGCCGCCTTGCGGTTCTTGCCGTAGGCCTTGATCAGGGCCGGGCCGATGGCGTTGGCCGCAGTCTCGCCGTAGAAGTTCTGGCGCACGCCGTAGCGCACGCAGTCCTTGCCCGTCGTGTCGTTGGAGCCGGAGATGCCGCAGACGAACAGCACCTTCTCGCGCTGCGCCAGCTTGTTCAGCGCGACCGCCACCGCACTGGAGGTGCCGCCCGTGATCATGATCGCCTTGTTCTCCGTGATGAAGCGCTGCTGCGCCTGCACCGCGTCGTTCGGCTTGGCCGCAGAATCGGCCACGCCGTATTTCAGCTGCTTGCCGAGCACGCCCTTGGTGGTCTTGGGCGAGATGGCCTTGATGAGCGGGTGTCCTTCGTTGATGTGCTCGATCGCGAGCTGGTAGCCCTTGAGCTCGTCCTCGCCCTGTACTGCGTAAGTTCCCGTGCGCGGCACCGAGATGCCGATGAACACCGAGTCGCCGGAGGCGCCGGCCGGCCAAGTGCCGATGGGTGGCTGGTCGGCGGCGTGGGCCGGCAGCACCAGCCCAGGCAGCGTGAGGCCGCCCGCGGCCCCGAGGCCTGCGCGCAACACGGTGCGACGGTTGAGGGAGGAACGCGGAACATCGGTCATCGGGTCTCCTTGTTGTCGAGCGAGGGCTTCTGTCGCACCATTAGCTTTGAACAAAGTGTATCGACGCGCGATAGAGAGGTTCATCCGCACAAGCCCTAAGGGATGCGCGACGGCCGCGCTGCGTGGCGCGACGGCAGGAGCGTCCGGGCGCTAGCCCGCGGCGCGCTCGGCCGCCTCGATGGTGTTGACGAGCAGCATGGCGCGCGTCATGGGACCGACGCCGCCAGGGACTGGCGTGATCCAGCCCGCGACTTCCTTCACGCCCGCGAAGTCGACGTCGCCGCAGAGCTTGCCCTCGTCGTTGCGGTTCATGCCCACGTCGATCACCACCGCCCCGGGCTTCACCATGCCGGCGGTCAGCACGTCACGCCGGCCGACGGCCGCCACGACGACATCGGCCTGGCGCGTGAATTCAGCGAGATTCGTGGTGCGCGAGTGGCAGATCGTGACCGTCGCATCGCGGCCCAGCAGCATCATGGCCATCGGCTTGCCGACGATGTTGCTGCGCCCGATCACTACGGCGTGCTTGCCCTTGAGGTCGTAGCCGATGGAGTCCAGCATCTTCAGGCAGCCGTACGGCGTGCAGGGCCAGAAGCCCGGCTGGCCAACCAACAGCGCGCCGGCGCTCGCCACGTGGAAGCCGTCGACGTCCTTGGCGGGCGAGATCGCCTCGATCACCTTGTGGGTGTCCATGTGCTTCGGCAGGGGCAACTGCACGAGGATGCCGTGGACCGACGCATCGGCGTTGAGTGCGCGTACGCGCGCCAGCAGGTCCGCTTCCGCCATCGTCGCCGGGTAGCGCTCGAGCGTGGCCTTCAGCCCCGTCTGCTCGCTGTCCGCGACCTTGTGCTTCACGTAGACCTGGCTGGCCGGATCCTCGCCGACCAGGATGATCGCGAGGTGCGGCTGGATTCCTCTGGCCTTCAGGGCAGCGGTGCGGCCGGCGACTTCTTCGCGCACCTTCTTGGCGAGCGCATTGCCGTCGATGATTTGGGCGGTCATGGGGAACGGAATACGGACTTCCGGACGCAGAGGACGCAGAACAAATGCAAAGGACGCAAAACGAAAACCCTCGAAATCCTTTCAGGGATTCCTTCTGCGTCTTCTGCGTATCCTTTGCGTCCTCTGCGTCCGGATGTTGGGTTTTTTCAGGCCTTCGGCGGCGTCTGGCCCAGCGCGATCTTCAGCAGGTCGGCGACCGTGTTGGCGTTGAGCTTTTCCATGATGTTGGCGCGGTGCGCTTCCACCGTCTTGATGCTGATGCCCAGGTCGTCGGCGATCTGCTTGTTCAGGCGGCCGGCGACGATGCGTTCCAGCACCTGCGCTTCGCGCGAGGTGAGCTTCGACAGCAGCGCGTCGCGGCTGGCCGCGCTCTGGTATTCGGCGAAGGTGTCCTTGGCGCGTTCGAGCATGCGCTCGACCAGGCTCACCAGCTCCTCTTCCTTGAAGGGCTTCTGGATGAAATCCATCGCGCCCTTCTTCATCGTGTTCACGGCCATGGGCACGTCGCCGTGGCCGGTGATGAAGACGACCGGCAGCGGCGACTTGCGTTCGACCAGGCGGTCCTGCAGTTCCAGCCCGGTCATGCCGGCCATGCGGATGTCGACGATCAGGCAGGCGACTTCGCGCGGGTCGTAGCGGGAGAGGAAGGACTCGGCGGAGTCGAAGCAGCGGACCCGATAGTCCTTGCCTTCGAGCAGCCACTGCAGCGAGTCGCGCACGGCCTCGTCGTCGTCGACCACATACACCGTGCCCTTTTTCGGGATCAGAGACATCAGGAAAACCTCCGCACTGCGCGCTTCGCTTCTGTTCGCCCGGGGGCGGCCTGGCGCCTCATGCCGTGGTCACTCCCGTGTTCTTGCCGACGATCGGATGGCTTGCGCCCGAGACCGGGATCCAGAAGGAGAACCGGCAGCCGGCGACTTCCGCACCATTGTAGATGTTCTCCGCCTGCATCCTTCCCTGGTGCGACTCCACGATCGAGCGGCACAGGTTCAGGCCGATCCCCATGCCTTCGGGCTTGGTGGAGAAGAACGCTTCGTAGAGCCGGTCCATCACTTCGGGCGCGAGACCCTGTCCCGAGTCCGTCACGGCGAACTCCACCACGGGCTGCCCGTGCTCCTGCTTCGGCACCACGCGCAGTTCCACGCTGCGCCGGCCCGGTGAGCGGCCCGCGTGTTCGACCGCCTCCGCCGCGTTGCGCAGCAGGTTGACCAGCACCTGCTCGATCAGGATCGGGTCCACCATGAGCTGCGGCAGCCGCGCGGCGACGTAGTGCGAGAGCCGCACGTTGCGCCGGCGCAGCTCGATCTCGCCGAGCTCCAGCGCCTCGCTCACGATCAGGCTCACGTCCGAGGGGGCGCGGTTCGGCTCGCTGCGCTTCACGAAGCTGCGGATGCGCTGGATGATCTGGCCGGCGCGCTGCGCCTGCCGCGCGGTCTTGTCCAGCGCCGCCAGCATGTCCTCCTCCGTGATCTGCTTGCTCTTGATGCGCGAGACCAGGCCATGGCAGTAGTTGTTGATGGCCGTGAGCGGCTGGTTCAGTTCGTGCGCGACGCTCGAGGCCATCTCGCCCATCGTGATCAGCCGGCTCGCGGACTGCGCGCGCTCCGCCTGGGCCGCCGCCTGTTCCTCCGCCACGCGCCGCGACGTGATGTCCGTGGCAATCACCATCTGCGCCAGCCGCCCGTCCACCCAGTTCAGGTAGCGCGAGCGCACCTCCAGCCATTTATCGAGCTCTGGGACGTAGATCTCCGCGTTCTCCGAAGTCGCCGAGGTGAGCGAGTTGGTGGGCAGGCCCACGAAGACATCGACATCGTCGAGCGGTTCGTTGGACGGGCTCGGTGTGTCGGACATGCCCGCTTGCGCGACCATCTGCAGGTGGCCCGCCGCACGCCCGCCGTACCACAGCCGGTACAGCTTGTTGGCGAACAGCAGTTCCTCGCTGCCCAGGGGCGCGACCGAGACGGACGCATCGAGTGCCTCGAGCACGGTGGTGAAGCGTTCATGCGAGGCCTGCAGCTGCTCGCGGATGCGCGTCGGCTCGGTGATGTCCGTCATCGACGTCATCCAGCCGGTCTGGTGTCCGCGCGCATCCACCAGCGGCGACACGTACAGGCGCGCGTCGAACAGGCTGCCGTCCTTGCGCTTGACGCGCACCTGGAAGCCGCCCTGGATCGTGCGGCCATTGAGTTCGTCGTCCAGGCGCGCCGCCAGCAGTTCGCGGTCCTCGTCGGGCCAGTAGGGGAAGGGCGGCGTGCGGCCCACGAGCTCCGCTTCGCTCCAGCCTGTCATCTGGCAGAAGGCGGCGTTCACGTAGGTGATGCGCCCGTGCATGTCCAGCGCGCGCATGCCCGTGAGCATCGAGTTCTCCATCGCGCGGCGGAAATTGGTTTCGGCCATGAGCGCCTGCTGCACCTTCATGCGCCGGCGCGTGTGGCGCCAGTTCGCGATCAGCATCCACGCGGTCATCGCCGAGAGCGCGCCGACCAGCCAGAACAGGCCGCTGCCGATCACGCCGAGGCCGGTGCGATAGGCCTGCGCACGCACGACGAGACCGTTGCCCACGGGCGAGACCGGCACCTCGTACTCGTTGGGCTGCGCAGCCCAGGGCACGAACTGCGTCGCGGGATTGCGCGGAGGCACCGAGGTGCCCGCGAGCACCCGGCCCTTGCCATCGAGCAGGGCGACCGCGTACTTGGCCGAAATCTCCGCCGGGATGCCGTAGCGCAAGAGCCCGTCGATGGAGTATTCGCCGAGGATCACGCCGTCGAACTTGCCCTGGTCGGCGAGCGGCACGTGCAGCTGCAGCAGGCCCGAGCTGTCCGGCCCCGCGACGGGCTGCGAGTACACCGGCTGCTGCAGGTCGCGCGCGAGGCTGTACATCGCCTCGGTCTCCCCGGGCCGCAAGGTGTCGCCGCGCGTGCGCACCTGCGACGCGCTCAGGCTCGGGGCCGCGTACGACGCCAGCACGCGGCGATGCCCGTCGATCCACGTGAGCATCAGCAGCTCCGGGTACTGCGCGATCATCGACTCCGCGCGTCCCACGAACTCCTGCGGGTCCACCTCCTTGTTGGAGATGTCCCGGGCCATGCGCATCAACTGCTCCTGCCGCTCGAGCAGGCGCAGGCGCATGCGCTGCTGTCCGTACTCCACGTCGCGCTTGACCGCTTCCTGTTCGCGGTCCATTTCCTCCAGCCGCAGGTACGAGAAGGCGGACACGATCGCGGCCAGGAACAGCAAGACGGCCGCGAGCGGTGCGAGCATCGCGTAGCGGTCCTGGCGGGTGGGCGTCTGGCGGCGCCACCAGTGGCGCCACCAGTTCGGGATGGGACCTTCGGAAGGCAGTTCCGAAGCGGGAGAGTCATGCATGAGTGGCCATAGTTTAGGGGCGCGCCCCTGGTGAGACCAGGGCGCGAGCACAAGGTGCCCCTGAGTGAAACCGCATTATGAAATGGTCAAGCACCATTTGAAATGAGCTACCGTTTGTGCGACACTCGCCCGGGCACGGCCCGCCCGTACTAAATTCACGAACGCCCCAAGGAGACATCATGTCCGCACAGCCCGACCAACTGTTCGGTTCGGCAGCCAACGATCCCGACGCGCAAGAGACCCGTGAGTGGCTCGACGCGCTATCGGCGGTCATCGCGAGCGAGGGCCGCGATCGCGGGCACTTCCTGCTCGAACAGTTGCTGGAGCAGGCGCGGCAGGAAGGCATCGACATGCCGTTCTCCGCCACCACGGGTTACGTGAACACCATCGAGCCCGAGGACGAGGAGCGCTGCCCGGGCAACCTGGAGATGGAGGAGCGCCTGCGCGCCTACATGCGCTGGAACGCGATGGCCATGGTGGTGAAGGCCAACCGCCTGCACCCCGAGGACGGCGGCGACCTGGGCGGCCACATCAGCTCCTTCGCCTCGCTCGCCACCATGCTGGGTGCGGGCTTCAACCATTTCTGGCACGCAGAGAGCGCCGACCACGGCGGCGATTGCCTCTACATCCAGGGTCACAGTGCGCCCGGCATCTATGCGCGCGCCTTCCTCGAAGGCCGCATCAGCGAGGAGCAACTGCTGAACTTCCGCCAGGAAGTGGACGGCAAGGGCCTCTCCAGCTATCCGCACCCCAAGCTGATGCCGGAGTTCTGGCAGTTCCCCACGGTCTCCATGGGCCTGGGCCCGCTGATGGCGATCTACCAGGCGCGCTTCCTCAAGTACCTGCACGCCCGCGGCATCGCGGACACGTCGAAGCGCAAGGTCTGGGCCTTCCTGGGCGACGGCGAGATGGACGAGGTCGAATCGCTGGGCGCCATCGGCGTCGCCGCGCGCGAGAAGCTCGACAACCTCATCTTCGTCGTGAACTGCAACCTGCAGCGCCTCGACGGGCCGGTGCGCGGCAACGGCAAGATCATCCAGGAGCTCGAAGGCGAATTCCGCGGCGCCGGCTGGAACGTCATCAAGCTCATCTGGGGCAGCTACTGGGACCCGCTGCTCGCGCGCGACAAGGAAGGCATCCTGCGCAAGGTGATGATGGACGTGGTCGACGGCGACTACCAGGCCATGAAGGCGAACGACGGCGCCTTCGTGCGCAAGAACTTCTTCGGCCGCGACCCGCGCCTGCTGGAGATGGTCTCCAAGATGAGCGACGAGGACATCTGGCGCCTCAACCGCGGCGGCCACGATCCGCAGAAGGTGTATGCGGCGTTCCACCGCGCGGCGAACACCGTGGGGCAGCCCACCGTGCTGCTGGTGAAGACCGTCAAGGGCTTCGGCATGGGCAAGGCCGGGGAAGGCCGCAACATCGCGCACCAAGCGAAGAAGCTGGGCGACGACGACATCCTCACCTTCCGCGACCGCTTCAACATCCCGATCCCGGACGACCAGCTGAAGGATCTGCCGTTCTACAAGCCGGCCGACAACACGCCGGAGATGGAATACCTGCACGCGCGCCGCCAGGCGCTGGGCGGCTACCTGCCGCATCGCCGCGCCAAGGCCGACGAGCAGCTGCACGTGCCGGCGCTGGATGCCTTCAAGTCCGTGACCGACCCGACGGCCGAAGGCCGCGAGATCTCCACGACGCAGGCGTACGTGCGCTTCATCACGACGCTGCTGCGCGACAAGGAAGTCGGCCCGCGCGTGGTGCCCATCCTGGTCGACGAGGCCCGTACCTTCGGCATGGAAGGCCTGTTCCGGCAGATCGGCATCTACAACCACGAAGGGCAGAAGTACACGCCCCAGGACCGCGAGCAGGTCTCCTACTACAAGGAGAGCGAACAGGGCCAGATCCTGCAGGAAGGCATCAACGAGGCGGGTGGCATGGCCAGCTGGATCGCGGCGGCGACGTCGTACAGCACCAGCAACCGCATCATGATCCCGTTCTACATCTACTACTCGATGTTCGGGCTGCAGCGGGTGGGCGACCTGGTGTGGGCGGCGGGTGACATGCAGGCGCGCGGCTTCCTGCTGGGGGGCACGTCCGGGCGGACCACGCTCAACGGCGAAGGCCTGCAGCACGAGGACGGGCACAGCCAGGTGCTGGCGCAGACCATCCCGAACTGCCGCAGCTACGACCCGACCTTCGCGCACGAGGTGGCCGTCATCATGCAGGACGGCCTCAAGCGCATGGTGGAGCGGCAGGAGAACGTCTTCTACTACATCACCCTGCTGAACGAGAACTACCCCATGCCGGGCCTCATCGCCGGGACGGAGGAGCAGATCGTCAAGGGCATGTACCTGTGCAAGCCCGGCGCGGCCGGCAAGCTGCGCGTGCAGCTGCTGGGCAGCGGCACCATCCTGCGCGAGTCGCTGGCCGCCCAGGAGCTGCTGGCGAAGGACTGGGGCGTGCACGCGGACGTCTGGAGCTGCCCGAGCTTCAACGAGCTGGCGCGCGACGGCCTGGACTGCGAGCGCCACAACCTGCTGCACCCGACGGCGGCGCCGCGCGTGCCCTTCGTCACGCAGCAGCTGGAGAAGCATGCCGGTCCGGTGGTGGCGTCCACCGACTACATCAAGCAGTTCGTCGACCAGATCCGCGCCTTCATCCCGAAGGGCCGCGCGTACAAGGTGCTCGGCACCGACGGGTTCGGGCGCAGCGACTTCCGCAGCAAGCTGCGCGAGCATTTCGAAGTCAACCGCCACTACATTACCGTCGCGGCGCTGAAGGCGCTGGCCGAGGACGGCGCGCTGCCGGTGGCAAAGGTCGCCGAGGCCATCCACCGCTACGGCATCAAGGCCGACAAGATCAATCCCCTGTACGCCTGACGGCTCCCCAAAACGAGAAGGCCCGCGTTCGGGCCACGGAGAACAAGAAACATGGCTCTGGTCGAAGTGAAGGTTCCCGACATCGGGGACTTCAAGGAAGTGGCCGTCATCGAACTGCTGGTGAAGCCCGGCGACACCATCCAGGCGGAGCAGTCGCTCGTCACCGTCGAATCGGACAAGGCATCGATGGAGATTCCTTCTTCCACCGCAGGGGTGGTGAAGGAGCTCAAGGTGAAGCTCGGCGACAAGGTGGCCGAAGGCTCGGTGATCGCGCTGGTGGAAGCGGCGGGCGCAGCTTCCGCTCCCGCTCCGGCGCAGGGCAAGGGGGCGGCGGCGAGAGCCGCTCCTGCGGCCGCTGTCGCCTCGGCGCCCGCACCCCAACCCTCCACGGGAGGGGGCGCGAGCCGGTCGATCGACGTGCGCGTTCCCGACATCGGCGACTTCAAGGACGTTGCCGTGATCGAGGTCCTGGTGAAGCCCGGTGACGCGATCAAGCAGGAGCAGTCCTTGATCACCGTCGAGTCCGACAAGGCCTCGATGGAGATTCCCTCGTCCGCGGCCGGCACGCTGAAGGAGCTCAAGGTCAAGGTGGGCGACAAGGTCAACATCGGTGACCTGATTGCGGTGGTCGAAGGGCAGGGTGCCGCGGCCGCTGCGAGCCCCTCGCCGCAGAAGGAAGAGCAAGCCGCAGCACCGGCCCAGGCTGCCACTCCCGCCCAGGCTGCTACGCCGTCCGCGGACCGCGCGCCGCCGACCGCGGCGCTGCCTCCGCACGAACCCACCACGCCCACCGGCAGCCTGCCGCATGCCTCGCCCTCCGTGCGCAAGTTCGCGCGCGAGCTCGGCGTTCCGCTGGAGGAAGTGAAGGGCACGGGGCCCAAGGGCCGCATCACGCAGGAAGACGTCCAGGCGTTCACCAAGCAGGTGATGGCTGGCGACACCCGCACGAAGGCGGCGGCCGCGAAGGCGCCGGCGGCGGGCGGCGGCGAGGCCCTGGGCCTGCTGCCCTGGCCCAAGGTCGACTTCGCGAAGTTCGGCCCCATCGAGCGCAAGGAGCGCGCGCGCATCCGCAAGATCAGCGCGGCCAACCTGCATCGCAACTGGGTGATGATTCCGCACGTCACGAACCACGACGACGCGGACATCACCGAACTCGAGGCCTTCCGCGTCGCGACCAACAAGGAAAACGAGAAGTCCGGCATCAAGGTGACCATGCTCGGCTTCCTCATCAAGGCCTGCGTCGCGGCGCTGAAGAAATTCCCCGAGTTCAACAGCTCGCTCGACGGCGACGACCTGGTCTACAAGAACTACTGGCACATCGGCTTCGCGGCGGACACGCCCAACGGCCTCGTCGTGCCGGTGATCAAGGACGCGGACAAGAAAGGCGTGCTGCAGATCAGCCAGGAAATGGCCGAGCTCGCCAAGAAGGCGCGCGACGGCAAGCTCGGCCCTGCCGACATGTCGGGCGCCACTTTCACAATTTCGTCACTCGGCGGTATCGGCGGCCGTTACTTCACGCCGATCATCAACGCGCCGGAAGTCGCTATCCTTGGCGTTTGCCGCAGCCAGACCGAGCCGGTCTGGGACGGCAAGCAGTTCCAGCCGAGGCTGATGCTGCCGCTGTCGCTGTCGTGGGATCACCGGGTGATCGACGGCGCAGCCGCCGCGCGCTTCAACGCTTACCTGGGGCAGATCCTGGCGGACTTCCGCCGCGTGCTTCTCTAACAAAAACAAGTTCGATGACAACTGTTGTGGTGGTGAAGAAAGCCGGGCAGATCGCGATTGCGGCCGACACCCTGGTGACCTTCGGTGACACCCGCCTCGCGCACCGTTACGAGGACAACACCAAGATCTTCAAGGTCGACACCGACGAGGGCCCGAGCTACATCGGCATGGCCGGCACGGTGGCCCACTTCCCGGTGCTGCGCAAGGCCATGGGCTCCATGCCCCGGGAGATCCTGAAGCTCTCGGGCAAGGACGAGGTCTTCGACACCTTCACGAAGCTGCATCCTTACCTGAAGGACAACTTCTTCCTCCAGACGAAGGAAGAGGACAGCGATCCGTACGAGTCCAGCCAGTTCAGCGTGGTGATCGCCAACGCGAGCGGCATCTTCGGGCTCTACAGCTACCGCGAAGTCTTCGAGTTCAAGGAGTTCTGGGGCATCGGCTCCGGGCGCAGCTTCGCGCTGGGTGCGATGCACGCGGCCTACGGCCGCGCGAAGACCGCGAAGGAAGTCGCGGAGGCCGGCATCGCCGCGGGTTGCGAGTTCGACCGCAACTCCGAACTGCCGTGCGACATCTTCACCCTGAAGCAAAAAGAGCCCAAATGAATTTGTGGCCCCTCGCGGCGCGGGATGCGCCGCTGGCCCCGGAGGGGGCCTGCCGTCCCTGTGGGGCGGCCCTGCAGGAGCAGCAATGGCACTGACGGAAGTGAAGGTTCCCGACATCGGGGACTTCAAGGAAGTGGCCGTGATCGAGGTGCTGGTGAAGCCCGGCGACACGATCAAGGCGGAGCAGTCGCTCATCACGGTGGAGAGCGACAAGGCCTCGATGGAGATTCCTTCCTCGCACGCGGGCGTGCTGAAGGAATTGAAGGTGAAGGTCGGCGACAAGGTGGCCGAAGGCACGGTGATCGCGCTGGTCGAGGCGGCTGCCGCTGCGGCTGCGTCCCCTGCCGCGAAGGGCGGGGCGGCGGCGCAAGCCGCTCCTGCAGGCAGTACGGCCGCGGCGCCCCCACCCCAACCCTCCCCCAGCGGGGGAGGGAGCAAGAGTCCCCAGGCCGCCGGCTCCTACTCCGGCGGCGTGGATCTCGAATGCGAGATGCTGGTGTTGGGCGCCGGCCCCGGCGGCTATTCCGCCGCGTTCCGCGCGGCCGACCTCGGCATGAAGACCGTGCTCGTCGAGCGCTACGCCACCCTGGGTGGCGTGTGCCTCAACGTCGGTTGCATCCCGTCCAAGGCGCTGCTGCACGTGGCCGCGGTGATGGACGAAGTGAGCCACTTCGACGCGCTCGGCATTTCCTTCGGCAAACCGACGGTCGATCGCGCGAAGCTCAAGGCGCACAAGGACAAGGTGGTCGGCAAGCTGACCGGCGGCCTCGCCGCCATGGCCAAGATGCGCAAGGTCACCACCGTGCGCGGCATCGGCACTTTCCTGGATGCCCATCACGTGGAGGTGCAGGAGACCACGGGCACCGGCGCCGAAACCACCGGCAAGAAACAGGTGATCCGCTTCAAGACCGCGGTCATCGCGGCCGGCTCGCAGGCCGTGCAGCTGCCTTTCATGCCCAAGGATCCGCGCGTGGTGGATTCCACCGGCGCCCTGGAACTCGCGACGGCCCCGAAGCGCATGCTGATCCTCGGCGGCGGCATCATCGGCCTCGAGATGGGCACGGTGTACTCCACGCTGGGCGCGCGCCTGGACGTGGTGGAAATGCTCGACGGCCTCATGCAGGGCGCCGACCGCGACCTGGTGCGCGTGTGGCAGAAGATGAACACGCCGCGCTTTGACAACATCATGCTCAAGACCAAGACCGTCGGCGCCGAAGCGACGAAGGACGGGATCCTGGTCCGCTTCGAGGGCGAGCAGGCGCCCAAGGAGCCGCAGGTCTATGACCTCGTGCTGCAGGCCGTGGGCCGCAGCCCGAACGGCAAGAAGATCGGCGCCGAGAAGGCGGGCGTGAACGTCACCGACCGCGGCTTCATCCCGGTGGACATCCAGATGCGCACGAACGTGCCGCACATCTTCGCGATCGGCGACATCGTGGGGCAGCCCATGCTCGCGCACAAGGCCGTGCACGAGGCGCACGTCGCCGCCGAAGCCGCCGCGGGTGAGAAGAGCGCGTTCAACGCGCGCGTCATCCCGAGCGTCGCCTACACCGACCCCGAGGTCGCGTGGGTGGGCCTCACCGAGGACGAGGCGAAGAAGCAGGGCATCGCGATCAAGAAGGGGCACTTCCCCTGGAGCGCGTCGGGCCGTGCGATCGCCAACACGCGCGACGAGGGTTTCACCAAGCTGCTGTTCGATGCGGAAACGCACCGCATCCTGGGCGGCGGCATCGTGGGCACGCACGCGGGCGACATGATCGGGGAGGTGGCGCTGGCCATCGAGATGGGGGCCGACGAGATCGACATCGGCAAGACCATCCACCCGCACCCCACGCTGGGCGAAAGCATCGGCATGGCCGCGGAGATCGCGCACGGCACCTGCACGGACGTGCCGCCGCCGCGCAAGTAGCGCTCAGCGGCAGCGCGGGGGCAGCAGGCCGGCGGGCACGCTGGTGCGGTCCTCGCCCTGCGCCTGCATCGGGGCGGGCGGCCCTGCACGTCCGCACAGCCACACGAGCGGAACCACGCGCGCGTCCGGCACGCCGGCGGGGCGCACGGTGAGCACCTGGCCCTGCAAGGCCTTGCTGGCCTGGTTGCCGAAGGTGATGTGGATCGCGCCGTTGCTGACCGTGACGGACCGCACCCGCTCGTTCACGATCTTCTCCGCGGCAGGCAGGTGCGCCGCGGCGTTGTCGGCGGGCAGCGGCTCGCCCAGCAACCACGCGGCCTGGATGGCCGGCTTCGCCACATCCGCCAGGGACAGCGCCTGCGCGACCTGGTCGCGCTCCATGCGTTCGATGTAGCTGGGCAGCGCGATCGTCGCCAGGATGCCGACCACGACCAGCACCATCATCAGCTCCAGCAGGGTGAAGCCCGGCTCCGCCCGCCTCGCGCGGCGGTGGGAAGCGGACGCGTTCACGGGGGTGGACTGCAGCCGTGCCGGATTGCGCACGCGCAGTGCGCCTGCAGCGGTGCCTATTGCTGAGCCGCGGCGGTCGCCGGCGCTTCGGCCGGTTGCAGCACGCGCCGGGCGCCGTCGAAGCGCGAGGACCAGTAAGGCACGGCCATGTCCTCGACCCGGACCTGGGCGCCGGGCTTCGGAGAGTGGATGAACTTGTTGTCGCCGATGTAGATGCCGACGTGGCTGAAGGCGTGACGCAAGGTGTTGAAGAACACCAGGTCGCCCGGTTGCAGGTCCTGCCGTTCGATCTTCTGCGTGGCCGCGGCCTGTTCCTTGGCGCGGCGGGGCAGGATCATGCCCACCGTCTGCTCGTACATCGCCTTGACGAAGCCGCTGCAGTCGAACCCGGTGGCGGCGGAATTGCCGCCGCGGCGATAGGGCACGCCCAGGTAACCCATCGCGTTCACGACCAGTTCGGAGGCCCGGTTGGCGACGTGGCTCGCACTGTCGCTGACCCGGTTGCCGACGTTCGCCCGGACTTCCTCCAGGCGATCGAACAGGCGCTTTTCCGCCATGAACCGGCCGACGTCGTCTTCGGCGCTGGCCGGCGGCGCGGCGTGCGCGGTGGCGGCGGCAGCAAGGAGCAGCAAGCTCAGCCAAGGCTTCATGGTTGCGGAGGGTAGCCGGCGGCTGCGCCGCGCGTCAAGTGATGAGTTGATTCCAAGTTCTTGATTTGTTTCGATTTCCTGCCGGCGCGCGGGGCGGCCCCGGAACTGTGGCGGTTGGGAAACAATGCAGCCACATGCGCAGCAAGATTCGAACCCTGTGCGGCCGCCTGCTCTCCGGAGGTCTGGCCGCAAACGGCAAGGCCGCCATTCTGGCAGCTTTGCTGGCTCAGCCGGCCTGGGCCGCCGGCGTGAAGCCCGAGACCGTCGCCTCCGGCCTGGAGCATCCCTGGGCCGTCGCCTTCCTGCCCGAGGGCGGCTACCTCGTGACGGAGCGCCCCGGGCGCATGCGCATCGTGAGCGCGGAGGGTCGTGTGGGCCCGCCGCTCACGGGCGTCCCCGAGGTGGTCCGCGGCGGGCAGGGCGGCCTGCTGGACCTCGTTGTCGATGCCAGGTTCGCCAGCAACCGCCAGCTGTATTTCTGCTACTCGCAGCCGGGGCCCGGGGGCAGCAGCACCGCACTGGCGCGCGCGCGCCTGCCGCAGGGCGGCAAGGGCCTGGTGGACGTCCGCGTGCTGTTCACCGCGGTGCCGCGCCTTTCCAGCAGCCTGCAATTCGGCTGCCGCATCGTGGAGGCGAAGGACGGCACGCTCTTCCTCACCGTCGGCGACCGCTTCTATCCGAAGGAGCAGGCGCAGACGCTGGACAACGACCTGGGCAAGATCGTGCGCATCGCCAAGGACGGCAGCGTGCCGCAGGACAACCCCTTCGTGGGCCGGTCCGGCGCCCGCCCGGAAATCTGGAGTTACGGGCACCGCAATCCGCAAGGCGCGACGCTCGGGCCCGAGGGGGCGCTGTGGACCCATGAACACGGCCCGCAAGGCGGCGACGAGATCAACGTCATCCAGCCGGGCCGCAACTACGGCTGGCCGGTGATCACGTATGGCGAGAACTACGGCGGCGGCAAGATCGGCGAGGGCATCACGCACAAGGACGGAATGGAGCAGCCCCTGCACTACTGGGTGCCCTCGATCGCACCCTCCGGCATGGCCTTCCTCACCAGCGACCGCTACGGCGCCGAGTGGCAGGACAACCTGTTCGTGGGCTCGCTGAAATTCGCCTACCTCGATCGGATCGTGCTCGCGGGCGGCAAGGTCGCGCGCGAGGAGAAACTGCTGCAGGGCATCGGCCGGGTGCGGGACGTGCGGCAAGGCCGCGACGGGCTGCTGTACCTCCTCACCGACGAGAGCGACGGGAAGCTGGTGCGGCTGCTGCCGCAGTGAGCTGGGGTTCGCCTGCGGCTCACCGCCAGCCTACCAAGCCAACGACTTGCTCGTACGCTGGCGGGTTCCTCGTAGGCTGGCGGTGAGCGAAGCGAACCCCAGCGATGGCGGTCAGGCCTTCACCAGCCCCTTGCGCACCGCATAGCGCGTGAGGCTCGCGATGTCGTTCAGGCGCAGCCGCTCCATGATGCGCGCGCGGTGCACGTCCACGGTCTTCGGGCTCAGTCCGAGCTCGAAGGCGATCTCCTTGGCCGATTTTCCTTGCGCGATGAGCGTCAGGATCTCCACCTGCCGCGTGGTGAGCTCGTCGTCCACGGTCGGCTCCGACGGTTGCAGCAGGCGTTGCGCCACCGCGGCGCTGAAGTAGCTGCCGGTTGCCATCACGCCGCGCAGCGCCTGCTCCAGCTCGAAGGGCGGCGCGTCCTTCATCAGGTAGCCGCACGCGCCGTTCGCCACGGCGCGCTTGACGAAGTCCACCGTGTCGTACATCGACAGCACGATGACCTTCACGTCGGGAAAGCGGTTGTGGATCTCGGAGATCGCGGTGATGCCGTCCATGCCGGGCATGGAGATGTCGGTCATGACGACGTCGGGCTTCACGGACTCCAGCAGCTGGAGCAGTTCGTTGCCGTTGCGCGCCTCGGCGATCACCTGCACGCCTTCCACGGTGGAGAGCAGGGCCCGGATGCCGGACCGGACCAGGTCGTGGTCGTCCGCCAGGACCACCTGGATGGGAAGGGAAGCGTTCAAGTTTTTCTGGATCATGTTGCCCGCCTCATTGTCACAGGACCGCACGGATCGCCACCCCGCCGCCTTCGCGGGTGCGGATGTGGAGCCGGCCGCCGGCCAGCTCCGTCCGTTCGATCATGCCGTAGAGGCCGATGTTTCTCTCGCTCTGGCGGCCATTCAGGACCGCCGGCTTGTCGAAGCCCACCCCATCATCGACGATCAGCAGGCTGATGCGCCCGCCCGGCAGGAAACGCAGGCGCACCCACACCATCGACGCGTTCGCGTGCCGCACGGTGTTGGTCAGGGCCTCCTGCACCAGGCGCACGGCGACGGCAGCGTTCTCCTCCAGCTTCTTCGGCTCCGCGCCGCGCGTGCTGAGCACGCACTGCACGCCGGCCGGCTCCGCGATGCGCTGCATCGCCGACTGCACCGCCGGCACCAGTCCCAGCAGGTCCAGCTGCGCCGGGCGCAGCGAGAACGACAGGGTCTTGAGCTGTTGCAGCGCGCCGTTCGCGAGTTCGGCCGCGGTGGAGCTGTGCTTGCGCCGCGCGTCGGTATCTCCCGCGCGTTCCGAAGCGTGCAGGTGGATCACCACCGCCGTCAAGGTCTGTCCGAGCTGGTCGTGCAGTTCGCGGGAGATGTGGGACCGTTCCCTCTCCTGTGCCAGGACGAATCGCGCCGAGAGTTCCTTCAGCCGGGCGTACGCGCCCTGCAGCTCCGCGTCGAGTTTTTCCTTTTCCTGCGCCCGCCGCCGCTCCTCCAGCACCCGGCCGATGATCTGGGGCAGGGTGCCCAGCTTGTCCTTGGTGAGGTAGTCCTTGGCGCCGCAACGCAGGACGTGCACCGCCGCCTCCTCGCCGATGGCCCGAGTGAGCACGATCAGGGGCACGTTGCTGCGCCGGGTGATCAGGATCTGCAGCGCGGCGTAGGGCGAGAAACGGGGGAGGTTGAAATCGCACAGGATCACGTCCCAGCCGCCGTCCAGGGCCGCCACGAAACTGGCGGCATTGTCCACGCGGTGCAACTCGTAGCGCCGCGCGGGATCGGCCCGCTCCAGCGCGATGCCCATGAGCTCCACGTCATCCGGGTTGTCTTCGACGCACAGCAGCCGGATGGGTGGATTGTCGGGAACTGCGCGGCTGGACATGGGGTGCGCGAAAGTTTACCGTCGGGCTCGATGCACTCCACTTAGGCGAGTTCCCTATGAGTGCGTCCACATGTGTCCGAGGGGATTCACAGAAGCGCGTGGTTCGGGCGGATGGATCGCAGCGGATCGCGGCGCCCACCATGCGGCCGCCCTGCGGCCGGTCCGGGCGCGCGGATAATCCCCGGCGAAGGACTCCCTATGCTGCTGGACGCCGAAGAATCGCAACTGGTGCTGGTCGACTACCAGCAACGCCTCATGCCCTCCATCCACGAGGGCGACCGCGTGGTGGAGAACGCCGTGCGGCTCGCGCGCATCGCGCAACTGCTGCAGGTGCCCGTGTGGGCCACCGAGGAAAACCCGGACGGACTGGGCGGCACCGTGGAAGTCCTGCAGCCGCTGGTGGCCGGGCGCGTGCTGTCCAAGATGGAGTTCGACGCCACCAGCGTGCTGCTGCCCCGGCTCAAGCCCGCGCCGCGCCAGCAGGGCGGGGGCAACGCGCGCAGCCTGCCCAAGCACCTGCAGAAGGCCGCGCCGCCGCCCGATGCAGGACGCGAGAGCATCGTGCTGGCCGGCTGCGAGGCGCATGTGTGCCTGATGCAGACCGCGCTGGGCCTGCTGGAGGAGGAAGTGGAAGTCTGGGTCGTCACGGATGCGTGCAGTTCGCGCAGCGAGCGCAACCGGGACGCGGCGTTCGACCGCCTCGCCGGCGCGGGCGCGGAGCTCGTCACCACGGAGATGGTCGCGTTCGAATGGCTGCGGGATGCGGGACATCCCCGGTTCAAGGAAGTCCTCGGCATCGTCAAATAGAAGCCCGGCGTCCGACCGCAAGCGTCAGGCGCCCGCAAGCTGCGTGGCGGACGCTCCACGTTCAACGCTCCACCGGGGACAGGCATGGCATATGCGGACTTCTACCGTCGCTCGATCGAGGATCGCGACGCCTTCTGGGCCGATCAGGCGAAACTGATAGCCTGGCACGTGGCGCCGCAGCAGATCTGCGACGCCAGCCGGCCGCCGTTCTACCGCTGGTTCGCCGGCGGGCGCACCAACCTGTGCCACAACGCGGTGGACCGGCACCTGTCCGCGCGCGGCGACCAGGCCGCATTGATCTACGTGTCGACCGAAACGGGGAAGGAGCGCGTCTACAGCTTCCGTGAACTGCATGCCGAGGTGCAGCGCATGGCGGCGGTGCTGCAGGCCCTGGGCACGCGCCAGGGGGACCGCGTGCTGATCTACATGCCCATGATTCCGGAGGCGGTGTTCGCGATGCTCGCGTGCGCGCGCATCGGGGCGATCCATGCCGTGGTCTTCGGCGGCTTCGCCTCCCATTCGCTCGCCTCCCGCATCGAGGACGCGACCCCGCGCGTCGTCGTCAGCGCCGACGCGGGTTCGCGCGGCGGCAAGGTGATGCCGTACAAGCCGCTGCTGGACGAAGGCCTGCGTCTTTCCAGCCACAAGCCGGATGCGGTGCTGCTGGTCGATCGCGGGCTCGCGCCGATGGAGACGGTGGCCGGTCGCGACCATGACTGGGCGACGCTGTCCGCCCTGCACCGGGATACCCAGGTGCCCTGCGCGTGGCTGGATGCGACCGACATCAGCTACACGCTCTATACCAGCGGCACCACGGGCAAGCCCAAGGGCGTGCAGCGCGACGTCGGCGGCTACGCGGTGGCGCTCGCCGCGAGCATGAAGCACATCTTCCTGGGCGAGCCCGGCGAGACCTACTTCTCGACCAGCGACATCGGCTGGGTCGTGGGCCACAGCTACATCGTCTACGGTCCGCTGATCGCGGGCATGGCGACCATCCTGTACGAAGGCCTGCCGATCCGGCCCGACGCCGGCATCTGGTGGAGCCTGGTGGAGAAGTACAAGGTCGCCTCGATGTTCAGCGCACCGACCGCGGTGCGCGTGCTGAAGAAGCAGGATCCGGCCTTCCTGAAGAAGTACGACCTCTCCAGCCTGAAAGCGCTGTTCCTGGCCGGCGAGCCGCTCGACGAGCCCACCGCGCGCTGGATCAACGACGGCCTGGGTGTGCCCGTGATCGACAACTACTGGCAGACCGAGAGCGGCTGGCCCATCCTCACGATCGCCAACGGTGTCGAAAGGCAGCACAGCAAGTTCGGCAGCCCCGGCGTGCCCGTGTACGGCTACGACGTGCGCATCGTGCACGAGTCCACCGGCGAGGAACTCACGGGCCCGGACCAGAAGGGCGTGGTCGTGATCGAGGGGCCGACGCCGCCCGGCTTCATGCAGACCGTGTGGAAGGACGACGAGCGCTTCGTCAAGACCTACTGGTCCAGCATCCCGGGCCGGCAGGTGTACAGCACCTTCGACTGGGGCATCCGCGACGAGGACGGCTATTTCTATATCCTCGGACGCACCGACGACGTGATCAACGTGGCGGGCCACCGCCTGGGCACGCGCGAGATCGAGGAGAGCATTTCCAGCCATCCCAACATTGCCGAGGTCGCGGTGGTCGGCGTGGCCGATGCGCTCAAGGGCCAGGTGGCCATGGCCTTCGCGGTCGTGAAGGACGCCTCGGCGCTCGGCGACGCGAAGGCGGCGCTCAAGCTCGAGGGCGAGGTGATGAAGCTGGTGGACGACACGCTCGGCGCCGTGGCGCGGCCCGCACGCGTGCGCTTCGTGACCGTGCTGCCCAAGACCCGCAGCGGCAAGCTCCTGCGCCGGGCGATCCAGGCGGTGTGCGAAGGCCGCGACGCCGGCGACCTCACCACCATCGAGGACCCCACGGCCCTGCAGCAGATCAAGGACCTCGTGCAGGCCTGAGCGCGGCTGCGCTCCGCTTGCATTGGGCGGGAATCACCATACCTTGGTGATAACCCGTATTCGGTGGCACAATCCGGACCGCAACAAGGCCCCTTCCAGCCACAGTCGCATCCGCCAACCGGTAAAGCCGTGCCGCGGAGGGTTTTCCAACCAGCTCAGGCTCCCTGCAGGGGAGCGGAAAGTAGCGAAGGATGAGCGACCACAGCTCCGTCTACACTGCCTATCAAGGCAACTCGTATCTCTTCGGGGGCAACGCGCCCTATGTCGAGGAGATGTACGAGAACTACCTCGCCAATCCCGGCAGCGTGCCGGACCACTGGCGCGAGTACTTCGACGCCCTCCAGCACGTTCCTGCCGTCGACGGCAGCAACGCCAAGGACGTCCCCCACCTTCCGGTCGTCAACGCCTTCGCGCAACGCGCCAAGCAGGGCGGCACCAAGGTCGTCATCGCCGGTGGCGCCGACCTCGAACTCGCCCGCAAGCGCACCGCGGTCCAGCAGCTGATCGCTGCCTACCGCAACGTGGGCGTGCGCTGGGCCGACGTCGACCCGCTCAAGCGCGACGTTCGCGAGAACATCCCGGAGCTCGAGCCGTCCTTCTACGGTTTCACCGACGCCGACCAGGAAGCGGTGTTCAACACCAGCAACACCTTCTTCGGCAAGGAGTCGATGTCGCTGCGCGAGCTGATCAACGCGCTGCGCGAGACGTACTGCGGCACCATCGGCGCCGAGTTCATGTACATCAGCGACCAGAACCGCAAGCGCTGGTGGCAGCAGAAGCTGGAGTCGATCCGCTCCAAGCCAAACTTCGACGCCGAGAAGAAGCGCCACATCCTCGACCGCCTTACCGCGGCCGAAGGGCTTGAGCGCTTCCTGCACACCAAGTACGTGGGCCAGAAGCGCTTCTCGCTGGAAGGCGGCGAGAGCTTCATCGCCTCGATGGACGAGCTGGTCCAGCAGGCCGGCGCCAAGGGCGTGCAGGAAGTGGTGATCGGCATGGCCCACCGCGGCCGCCTGAACGTGCTGGTCAACACGCTCGGCAAGATGCCCGCTGACCTGTTCGCCGAGTTCGAGCACACGGCGCCGGAAGACCTCCCCGCCGGCGACGTCAAGTACCACCAGGGCTTCAGCTCCGACGTCAGCACCCCTGGCGGCCCGGTGCACCTGTCGCTGGCCTTCAACCCTTCGCACCTGGAAATCGTCAACCCGGTGGTCGAGGGCTCGGCACGCGCCCGCATGGACCGCCGTGGCGATGACCAGGGCAAGCAGGTGCTGCCGGTGCTGGTGCACGGCGACGCGGCCATCGCCGGCCAGGGCGTGGTGCAGGAGACGCTCGCGCTGGCCGAGACCCGTGGCTACTTCACGGGCGGCACGGTGCACATCGTCATCAACAACCAGATCGGCTTCACCACCTCCGACCCGCGCGACTCGCGCTCCACGCTGTATTGCACGGACGTGGTCAAGATGATCGAGGCGCCGGTGCTGCACGTGAACGGCGACGACCCGGAAGCCGTGGTGCTGGCGACGCAGCTCGCCCTGGAGTACCGCCAGGAATTCGCCAAGGACGTGGTGGTGGACATCGTCTGCTTCCGCAAGCTGGGCCACAACGAGCAGGACACGCCGGCGCTGACGCAGCCGCTGATGTACAAGAAGATCGCGGCGCACCCCGGCACGCGCAGGCTGTACGCCGACAAGCTGGCCGCGCAGGGCCTCGGCGACACGCTGGGCGACGACATGGTCAAGGCCTACCGCGCCGCCATGGACGCCGGCAAGCACACGGTCGACCCGGTGCTGTCCAACTTCAAGAGCAAGTACGCCGTCGACTGGGCGCCCTTCCTCGGCAAGAAGTGGACCGACGCGGCCGACACCGCGATCCCGCTGGCCGAGTGGAAGCGCCTGGCCGAGCGCATCACGACCGTGCCCCAGAACTTCACCGTGCACCCGCTGGTGCGCAAGGTGCTGGAAGACCGCGCGGCCATGGGCCGCGGCGAGGTCAACGTCGACTGGGGCATGGGCGAGCACATGGCCTTCGCCTCGCTGGTCGCCTCCGGCTACCCGGTGCGCCTGTCCGGCGAGGACGTGGGCCGCGGCACCTTCGTGCACCGCCACGCCGTGCTGCACGACCAGAACCGCGAGCGCTGGGACGTCGGCACCTACGTGCCGCTGGAACACGTCGCCGACAACCAGGCGCCCTTCGTCGTCATCGACTCCATCCTGTCGGAAGAGGCGGTGCTGGGCTTCGAGTACGGCTACGCCTCCAACGACCCGAACACGCTGGTCATCTGGGAAGCGCAGTTCGGCGACTTCGCCAACGGCGCGCAGGTGGTGATCGACCAGTTCATCGCCTCGGGCGAAGTGAAGTGGGGCCGCGTCAACGGCATCACGCTGATGCTGCCGCACGGCTACGAGGGCCAGGGTCCCGAGCACAGCTCGGCGCGCCTGGAGCGTTTCATGCAGCTGTCGGCCGACGCCAACATGCAGGTCTGCCAGCCGACGACGGCCAGCCAGATCTTCCACCTGCTGCGCCGGCAGATGGTGCGCAACCTGCGCAAGCCGCTGGTGATCATGACGCCCAAGTCCCTGCTGCGGAACAAGGACGCCACCTCGCCGCTCGCGGAGTTCACCAAGGGCACGTTCCAGACGGTGATCCCGGAGAACAAGGAACTGAAGGCCGACAGGGTCAAGCGCCTGGTCGTGTGCTCGGGCAAGGTCTACTACGACCTGGCCAAGAAGCGCGAGGAGAAGGGCGCCGACGACGTCGCCATCATCCGCGTGGAGCAGCTGTATCCGTTCCCGCACAAGGCGTTCGCCGCGGAGCTGAAGAAGTATCCCAACGTGACCGACATCGTGTGGTGCCAGGACGAGCCGCAGAACCAGGGCGCGTGGTTCTTCATCCAGCACAACATCCACGAGAACATGCAGGAAGGCCAGAAGCTGGGTTATGCCGGCCGGGCGGCCTCCGCATCGCCCGCCGTGGGCTATTCGCACCTGCACACGGAGCAGCAGAAGGCGCTGGTGGATGCCGCCTTCGCGAAGCTGAAGGGATTCGTCCTCTCCAAGTAGCGATGTTTCCGACGCCTCCGGCGCGGAAATGTCTGCGCGCGGTCGACACGGACCTGGTGGCCGGTCACCGCGCGCGGGTGCACCCAATCGAATCTAGAAAGAACTCCAATGGCTATCGTTGAAGTAAAGGTCCCGCAACTGTCCGAGTCGGTTGCAGAAGCGACCCTGTTGCAGTGGAAGAAGAAGGCCGGCGAGGCCGTGGCGGTGGACGAGATCCTGATCGAGATCGAGACCGACAAGGTGGTGCTCGAAGTGCCTGCCCCCAGCGCCGGCGTGCTCGCCGAGATCGTGGTCGCCGACGGAGCCACTGTCACCGCCGACCAGGTGATCGCGAAGATCGACACCGAAGGCAAGGCCAGCGCCGCGGCGCCGGCAGCGACTGCGAAGGCGGCTGCTCCGGCTCCCGCTGCCGCGAGCGCCGCTGCCCCGGCCACCGGAGGCTCCAGGTCCGACGTGGCCATGCCCGCCGCCGCCAAGATGATGGCGGACAACAAGCTGGCCACGGGTTCCGTCGCCGGCACCGGCCGCGACGGCCGCGTGACCAAGGGCGACGTGATCGGCGCACTGGCCGGCGGCGCCACCGCCAAGGTCGCTGCTCCCGTCCCGGCCCCGGCTGCCGCGCGTGCCCCGCTGGCGCAGGTCGCCGCGCCCGTGGGCGGCGCGGACCTGGGCGATCGCCCCGAGCAGCGCGTGCCGATGTCGCGCCTGCGCGCGCGCGTGGCCGAGCGCCTGCTGCAGTCGCAGAGCACGAACGCCATCCTCACCACCTTCAACGAGGTCAACATGGCCCCGGTGATGGAGATGCGCAAGCGCTTCCAGGACAAGTTCGAGAAGGAACACGGCGTCAAGATCGGCTTCATGTCCTTCTTCGTGAAGGCGGCCGTGCACGCGCTCAAGAAGTACCCGGTGATCAACGCCTCGGTGGACGGCAACGACATCGTCTATCACGGCTACTTCGACATCGGCATCGCCGTGGGCTCGCCGCGCGGGCTGGTGGTGCCCATCCTGCGCAATGCGGACCAGATGTCCTTCGCCGACATCGAGAAGAAGATCGCCGAGTACGGCGCCAAGGCGCGCGACGGCAAGCTGGGCCTGGAAGAACTCACCGGCGGAACGTTCTCGATCTCGAACGGCGGCGTGTTCGGCTCGATGCTGTCCACTCCCATCATCAACCCGCCGCAGTCCGCCATCCTCGGCGTGCACGCGACCAAGGACCGCGCGGTGGTGGAGAACGGGCAGATCGTCATCCGCCCGATGAACTATCTCGCCATGTCCTACGACCACCGCATCATCGACGGCCGCGAAGCCGTGCTGGGCCTGGTGGCGATGAAGGAAGCGCTGGAAGATCCGGCGCGGCTGCTGTTCGATATCTGAGAAAACCAGGGGTTAGGGGCTAGAGGCTAGGGACCAGGGCAACAGCCGGTTCCTCCCCAGACCCTAGGCCCTAGAACCTAGCCCCTCACCATGAGCAAACAATTCGACGTCGTCGTCATCGGCGCCGGCCCGGGCGGCTACATCGCCGCCATCCGCGCGGCGCAGCTCGGTTTCAACACCGCCTGCATCGACGAGTGGAAGACCCAGGACGGCAAGCCCGCGCCGGGCGGCACCTGCACCAACGTCGGCTGCATCCCGTCCAAGGCGCTGCTGCAGTCGTCCGAGAACTACGAGGAAGCCGCGAAGCATTTCGGCGACCACGGCATCTCGATGAAGGACCTCGCGATCGACATCGGCAAGATGGTCGCGCGCAAGGACGCCGTCGTGAAGCAGAACAACGACGGCATCCTGTACCTGTTCAAGAAGAACAAGGTCACCTTCTTCCATGGCCGCGGCTCGTTCGCCAAGGCGACGGAGGCCGGCTACGAGATCCAGGTGGGCGACGAGACCGTGGTCGGCAAGCACGTGATCGTGGCCACCGGCTCGAACCCCCGCGCGCTGCCCGGCGTGCCCTTCGACGAGGAGAAGATCCTCTCGAACGACGGCGCCCTGCGCATTCCTTCGGCGCCCAAGAAGCTGGTGCTGATCGGCTCGGGCGTGATCGGGCTGGAGATGGGGTCCGTGTGGCGTCGCGTCGGCTCGGAAGTGACGGTGCTGGAAGCGCTGCCCACCTTCCTGGGCGCGGTCGACGAGCAGATCGCCAAGGAGGCGCAGAAGGCGTTCACCAAGCAGGGCCTGAAGATCGAGCTGGGCGTGAAGGTCGGCGAGATCAAGACGGCGGGCCAGGGCGTCTCGGTGGCGTACACCACGGCCAAGGGCGAGCAGCAGGTGCTGCAGGCCGACCGCGTGATCGTCTCCATCGGCCGGGTGCCGAACACCAATGGCCTGAAGCCGGAGGCCGTGGGCCTGAAGCTGGACGAACGCGGCGCCATCGTGGTCGATGCCGAGTGCCGCACCAACCTGCCCAATGTCTGGGCCGTGGGCGACGTCGTGCGCGGCCCGATGCTGGCGCACAAGGCCGAAGAAGAGGGCGTCGCGGTGGCCGAGCGCATCGCGGGCCAGCACGGGCACGTCAACTTCAACACCATCCCGTGGGTGATCTACACCAGCCCCGAGATCGCATGGGTGGGCCGCACCGAGCAGCAGCTCAAGGCCGACGGCGTGCAGTACAAGGCCGGCACCTTCCCCTTCCTGGCGAACGGCCGCGCACGTGCGCTGGGCGACACGACGGGCATGGTCAAGTTCCTCGCGGACGCCAGGACCGACGAGATCCTGGGCGTGCACATCGTGGGCCCCATGGCCAGCGAGCTGATCTCCGAAGCCGTCGTGGCGATGGAGTTCAAGGCCTCCGCGGAAGACATCGCCCGCATCTGCCACGCGCACCCGTCGCTCTCCGAAGCGACGAAGGAAGCCGCGCTGGCCGTGGATAAACGCACGCTCAACTTTTGAGAAAGTGAACGCAGAGTGCGCAAAGGTGACGCAGAGGACGCAGAGAAGACCATCATGAATTTTTCTGCGTCCTCTGCGAAACCTCTGCGTCCTCTGCGTTCACCTGTCCAATGAGCGTCCGCGACGTCTATTACGACGAGCTGAAGGCGCGCGGCTACGACAGCGACCCCGCGCAATTGCGTGGCGTCAATGCGCTGGACCGGTGCGCGACCGAGTGGTCGCAGTACAAGGGGCAGCGCTCCAATGCGATCAAGAAGCTGATCAACCGGCCGCCGATTCCGCGCGGCGTCTATCTGTACGGCGGGGTGGGGCGCGGCAAGAGCTTCCTGATGGACTGCTTCTTCCAGGCCGTGCCGGTGGTGCGCAAGACCCGCCTGCACTTCCACGAGTTCATGCGCGAGGTGCACCGCGAGCTCGCGGAGCTGCAGGGCACCGTGAATCCGCTGGACGCGCTCGGTGCGCGCATCGCCAAGCGCTATCGCCTGATCTGCTTCGACGAGTTCCACGTCGCGGACATCACCGACGCGATGATCCTGCACCGGCTGCTGGTCGCGCTGTTCGACAACGGCGTGGGCTTCGTCACCACGTCCAATTTCTGCCCGGACGATCTCTACCCGAACGGCCTGCACCGCGATCGCATCCTGCCCGCCATCGCGCTGCTGAACGAGAAGCTGGAAGTCGTCAACGTGGACAACGGCACCGACTACCGGCGCCGCACCATGGAGCAGGTGAAGCTGTACCACACGCCGCTCGGGCCCGAAGCCGACGCCGAGATGGACCAGGCCTTCACGCAGCTCGCCGCCTCGCGCGACGAGGATCCGGTCCTGCAGATCGAGCACCGCGAGATCCGAGCGCGCCGCAAGGCCGGCGGGGTGGTGTGGTTCGACTTCCGCACCCTGTGCGGCGGCCCGCGCTCGCAGAACGACTACCTCGAGATCGCCACGCAGTTCCACACCGTGCTGCTCAGCGACGTGCCGCGCATGTCGGTCCGCAACGCTTCCGAGGCACGAAGATTTACCTGGCTGGTGGACGTCCTTTACGATCGCCGTGTCAAACTGATCCTGTCGGCCGCGGTGCCGCCGGAGGCGCTGTACACCGAGGGGCCGCTGGCCCACGAGTTCCCGCGCACCGTGTCCCGCCTGGCCGAGATGCAGTCCGCCGACTTCCTCGCCCTCGAACACCGCACCGTCGACACCCGCCTGACATGACGACCCAGCTGCACCGAACGTTCCACGCCTGGCTGCCGCGCCGCGGCCTCCTCGCGCTGGCGCTGCTCGCGTCGGCGGCGGTGCATGCGCAACAGGTGCCCAACGAAGCAGCGGAGCGGGAACGGCTGCACAGCGAGCACGCCTCGGCCGACAAGCGCCTGGCCGAGGCGCAGAAGGCCTGTCGCGCGAAGTTCGCCGTCAACGACTGCCTCGACAAGGCGCGGCGCGAGTACAACGCGACGGTCGGCGAACTCAAGCGGCAGGAGCGCATCCTCGACGATGTCCAGCGCAAGCAGCGCGCCGCTGCCCGCCAGAAGGAGATCGACGAGCGCAACTCGCCCGAGCACCAGCAGCAGGAGGCTGCCAAGCGCGCGAAGTCGCTGGCGGACCAGCAGGAGCGCGAGGCCCGCGCGGCGGAAAAGGCAGCCAAGCGCAGTGCCGACGAGGCGGAGCATGCGAAGCGCGGCGTCCAGGTCAAGACGCCCAGGGGCGAGCCGGGCCCGCAAGGCAGCCCGCGCGATCCGCACGCGCCCGAGGCCCACGGGCCCACGCCCGAAGAGGCTGTCAGGAATCGGGCGGCCTACGAGGAGCGGCTGCAGGAAGCCGAGAAGCACAAGGCGGAAGTCGCTGCGCGCAATGCGCAACGCAAGAAGCCGGCCGCGGCCGACCTGCCGCCCCCGCAGTAGGCCGGCCTCAGCCGGCCAGGGGCTCGAGCTTCACGATGACCAGCGACAGGTTGTCGCCACCGCCGTGGGCCCGCGCGCGGGCCTTCTCGATCAGGAACTCGCTGGCTTCGCGCGGCGACAGCGAGGACAGGACCGAGCCCAGTTCCTCGTTGCTGAAGTAGTGCCACACGCCGTCGCTGCAGGCGAGCAGCGAGTCGCCCGGGCGCAGCTTGGGGATGAAATGCAGGTCGACCCGCGGGTCGTCTTCGGCGCCGAGACAGCCCATGAGGATGTTGGACTGCGGATGGACGTTGGCCTCTTCCTCGGTCAGCTCGCCCCGGTCCACCAGCGTCTGCACGTAGGAGTGGTCCATCGTGCGCTTCACCAGCGCGTTGCCGTGGAAGTGGTAGATGCGCGAGTCGCCGGCGTGGGCCCAGTGGCATTCGCCGTTCGGGTTGATGATGAAGACCGCGATGGTGCTGTGCGGCTCCTGCTCGGAGGAGATCGCGGTGAGCTTGATCACCACGTGCGACTCCTGCACCATCTGCCGCAGGATGCTGGGCGTGTCTTCGCGCGCCGGGGAGTAGCGCTCGAAGAGCTGCTTGCAGGTCATCATGACCTGGTCGGACGCCTTGCGCCCGCCGCTGCGTCCGCCCATGCCGTCGGCGACCACGCCGAGAACGCAACCGTTCACGCGCGGGTGCGCGATCAGGGCGATCTGGTCCTGCTGGTACTCCCGGTCTCCCTTGTGGATGCCCGTGGAGGCGGTGAGTCGATAGCCGTCGCTGGTGCTGCTCATGGACGAGAAGTGAAGCGCTGGAGCGCGTTCGCTCGATTATTGCCGGTCGAGGACGTATTATTGAACGAACCGTGGCGGCGCTCTGCCGTTCATCCCTTGGACTCCAATCTCCACTCTCCCGAAAGGCGCCTGATCGAGCTGCGCATGGAGCACGCCGACCTGGACGCGCTGATCGACCGCACCGCGGAGGAATCCCCGGTCGACGAGCTCATGATGCGCCGCCTGAAGAAGCGCCGCCTGGCGCTGCGCGACCAGATCGCGCGGCTCGAACTCGCGCTCGATCCCAAAGAACCGGCGTGATGACGGATTCGGCAGTCGCGCCTGCGGGGCACCCCGACGAGCCCGCCGGCGCCTGGGCACCCGCGCCGGCGCAGGATCTCGAGCAACTCGCGCGCGAAGCCTTCGTGCCGGGCGGCGTGCTTTCGCGCGCCGCCGATGCGTTCCGGCCGCGGCCGGGCCAGACCGAGATGGCGGCGGCCGTGGCCCGCACCATCACCGCGGGCGGCGCTCTGGTCGTCGAGGCCGGCACGGGCGTCGGCAAGACCTTCTCCTACCTGGTGCCCGCGCTCCTGAGCGGCGAGCGCGTGCTGCTCTCGACGGCGACCAAGACCTTGCAGGACCAGTTGTTCGCGCGCGACCTGCCGCGCCTGGCCCAGGCGCTGGGCCTGCCGGTGCGCATGGCGCTGCTCAAGGGCCGCGGCAGCTACCTGTGCACGCATCGCCTCGAACTCGCGCGCCAGGATGCCAGCCTGCCGGACCGCAGTGCGCTGCGCACGCTGGCGAAGATCGAGCAGTGGGCCCAGGGGACGCGCACGGGCGACCTGGCGGAGATGCCGGGCCTGGACGAACGCTCACCGGTCTTGCCGCTGGTGACCTCGACGCGCGAGAACTGCCTGGGCTCGCAATGCCCCAAGTTCCGCACCTGCCACGTCAACGCGGCGCGCCGCGAGGCGATGGCCGCCGACGTCGTGGTGATCAACCACCATCTCTTCTTCGCCGACCTGGCGGTGCGCGAGTCGGGCATGGCCGAACTGCTGCCCAGCGTGCGCGTGGTCGTCTTCGACGAGGCGCACCAGCTCAATGAAACCGGCGTGCAGTTCCTCGGCCGCCAGCTGGGCACCGGGCAGGTCCTGGACTTCACGCGCGACCTGCTGGGCGCGGGCCTGCAGTTCGCGCGCGGGCTGGTGGACTGGCAGCAAATCGCCGGTGCCACCGAGCGCGCCGCGCGCGAGCTGCGGCTGGTGGTGGGCCGCACCGTGCCGGGCGCGCGCCTGCGCTGGGTGAGCGCGGCGCCCGAAGGCGTGTCCGACGTCGCCTGGGGCGAAGCACTGGCGGCGCTGGAGACGGCCTTGCAGCTGGCCGCCGAAGGCCTGGCGACCGTCAGCGAGATCGCCCCGGACTTCGTGCGGCTGCACGAACGCGCGACGCTGCTCGCGCAGCGCGTGCGCGCCTTCGACCAGCCGGCCGAAGCGGGCGCGGTGCGCTGGCTCGACGTTGGCACGCACCTGCGGCTGGTGGAGTCGCCGCTGGACATCGCCGAGGCCGTGCAGCAGAAATTGCTCAAGACCGGGCAGGACCCGGAGAACGAGAGCGCGCGCCGCGCCTGGATCTTCACCTCCGCCACGCTGGGCGACGATGCGCGCCTGTCCTGGTTCACCGAGCCCTGCGGACTGGGCGAGGCCGAGGTGCTGCGGGTGGCGAGTCCGTTCGACTACCCGACCCAGGCGGCCCTCTACCTTCCGCGCGACCTGCCGCGCCCGAACGACCCCGGCCACAGCGCCGCGGTCGCGCGGGTCGCGGAAGCCGCGGCCCGCCGCATCGGCGGCCGGACCATGGTGCTTACGACCACATTGCGCGCCTTGCGCGCCATCGGCGAGCCGCTGCAGGCGCGCTTCGACGGTTCGGGCGAGGTGGAAGTGCTCGTCCAGGGCCAGTGGCCCAAGCGGCGGCTGATCGAACGCTTCCGCGAGGGCGCGGGCGAGGGCCGTCCGGGCTGCCTGCTGGTCGCGTCCGCTTCCTTCTGGGAAGGCGTCGACGTCCCGGGGGACGCATTGCAGCTCGTGATCATCGACAAGCTGCCCTTTCCGCCGCCGGGCGACCCGCTGGTGGAAGCCCGCGGCCAGCGGCTGGAGTCGCAGGGCCGCAGCCCCTTCAACGACTACTTCGTGCCGGAGGCGGCGGTCGCATTGAAGCAGGGTGCCGGCCGCCTGATCCGCCGCGAGAGCGACCGGGGACTGCTGGTGGTCTGCGACACGCGCCTGGCGCAAATGGGCTACGGCCGGAGGCTGCTCGCCGCGCTGCCGCCGATGCGGCGCCTGCAGGACGAAGCGCAATTCGAGGAGGCGCTGGACCAGCTGGCGCCAGAATGAAAAAGGGCCGCTATGCGGCCCTTGCGTGATGACGAGTCCTGGCGACTCACCAGAACTTGTACCAGGGGGAGTCGGGGCCCTTGCCGTCGCCCGTGAGATACGGGCTTTGCGGGTACGTCTTCTCCAGCACGCGCTTGGCGTCGTCGCGCAGCTGCACGAGGCCCAGTGCGTCGTAGCTGCGCACCAGGATGAACAATGCCTCTTCCAGCGCGGGCACGTCGCGGTACTCCGCGAGCGCGGTCTGCGCGCGGTTGATCGCGGCCACGTAGGCGCCGCGGCTGTAGTAGTAGCGCGCGACGTGCACCTCGTAGCGGGCCAGCGAGTTGACGATGTACGTCATCCGCGCCCGCGCATCCGGCGTGTACTTCGAGTCCGGAAAGCGCGCGGCCAGGTCCTTGAACGCCTCGAACGACTCCTTGGCGGCCTTCTGGTCTCGCTCCGACAGGTCCTGCTTCGTCATGAAGGAGAACAGGCCGAGGTTGTCGTTGAAGTTGACGATGCCCTTCAGGTACAGCGCGTAGTCCATCGCGGGACTGGCCGGATGCAGCTTGATGAAGCGGTCCAGGGTGGCGAGCGCCTGCGCCTGCTCGTTGGACTTGTAGTAGGCATAGGCGCGCTCCAGTTGCGCCTGCTGCGCGAGCGGCGTGCCGGCGGCACGGCCTTCGAGCTTCTCGTACAGCGGGATCGCCTTGTCGTAGGCGCCCGAGTTCATTTCGTCCTTCGCCTCGGAGTAGATGCGGTTCGGACTCCACGTGGCGGTCTTGTCCTCGTCCTTCAGGCTGGAGCAGCCCGCCAGCACGGACGCGGCGAGGACGACGGGGACCACCGATAATTTGGCGCGAGCAAGCATGCAACTCTCTTGACCGAAGGGCGAGCCATTATATCGACCGACCCCCTGCAGTCCCCCACGGAGGACCTGCTCGACGAGCCCGGCGCCGAGGCGGAGACGCGTCCTTTCGCGATCGAGGCGGCCGATCACGGCGAGCGGCTGGACCGCGCGCTGGCGCGCCTGGTGCCGGAGTTCTCGCGCAGCTACCTGCAGCAGCTGATCGAAAGCGGCGCGGTGCGCCTGCGCGGCGCCACGGTGACCAAGGCCGCGCAACGCGTGAAGGCGGGAGAAGCCGGCGACATCGTGCTGCGCCCCACGCCGCAGAGCCAGGCCTTCCAGCCCGAGGCCATGCCGCTGGCCGTGGTGCACGAGGACGAGCACCTGCTCGTGATCGACAAGCCGGCCGGCCTCGTCGTGCATCCCGCGCCCGGCAACTGGAGCGGGACGCTGCTCAATGGCCTGCTGGGACGCGATGCGCAGGCCCGGCTGCTGCCGCGCGCCGGCATCGTGCACCGCCTGGACAAGGACACGAGCGGGCTCATGGTGGTCGCCCGCACGCGCATGGCGATGGACCGGCTGGTGGCGATGATCGCCGCGCGCGAAGTGTCGCGCCAGTACCTCGCGCTTGCACACCGGGCGTGGCAGGGGCCGGTGCAGCGACGTGTCGATGCGCCGATCGGGCGCGACCCGCGCAACCGGCTGCGCATGGCGGTGGTCGACCTCGATCGTCATTCCGGCAAGCCCGCCGCCACCGTCTTCCGGCTGCTGGAGCAGGGCGCCGAGGGCTGCGGCGTGCTGTGCATGCTGGAGACAGGGCGCACCCACCAGATCCGCGTGCACCTCGCGCACATCGGCCATCCCATCGCGTCCGATCCGCTGTACGGCGGAGCGCAGGTGGCCGGCCTCGCGCGCCAGGGTCTGCACGCGTTCCGGCTCGCGTTTGCGCATCCCGTCACGGGCCAGTCGCTTGCGTTCCACGCACCGATGCCCGCTGACCTTCGAGCCGCGTGGGCCGCCTGGGGCCTGCGTTACAATGAACCCG
Source organism: Ramlibacter ginsenosidimutans (assembly GCF_016654015.1). GTDB lineage: Bacteria > Pseudomonadota > Gammaproteobacteria > Burkholderiales > Burkholderiaceae_C > Ramlibacter > Ramlibacter ginsenosidimutans. Next base: position 45,002 of record NZ_JAEPWM010000014.1, read on the forward strand.
AATGGCTCACGAGCCAGCCGGCGGCGGCCGCCCTCGATGGCGGACCCGGCCCGGCCAGCGCGTAGCGTGACCCCGGGAGGAGTCCGCGCCGCGACGACAACCACCAAGCCCTGGGCCGAGATAGCTTTGCCTCGCGAGGCACTCTTCCACACGACGAAACGATGAATACGGCGGATGCCAGGCGCGTCCTCGAAACCGCGCTGATCTGCACGCAGCAGCCGCTCACCGTGCGGGAGCTGCGGGTGCTTTTCAACGACGAGCTCGGGGCCGACACAGTGAAGGAGCTGCTCGGCGAGCTGCAGGCCGAGTGGGCGCAACGCGGGGTCGAACTCGTGTGCGTGGCCAGCGGCTGGCGCTTCCAGAGCCGCCCGGAGATGCGCGAGTACCTCGACCGGCTGCATCCCGAGAAGCCGCCGCGCTACAGCCGCGCCGCGCTGGAGACGCTGGCGATCATCGCCTACCGCCAGCCGGTCACGCGCGGCGACATGGAAGACATCCGCGGCGTCACCATCAACACGCAGATCCTCAAGCAGCTGGAAGACCGCGGCTGGGTCGAGGTGATCGGCCACCGCGAGGCGGTCGGCCGGCCCGCGCTCTACGCCACTACGCGCCAGTTCCTCGACGACCTCGGCCTCGCTTCGCTCGACCAGTTGCCCGAATTGCAGGGCCCGACGCGCGAGGGGGTGTTCGAGGCGTTCGCACGCGCCGGCGCACCGCAGCCCGAGCTGGCGATGGCCGAAGAATCGCCGGCCGCCGAGGGCGACTCCACAGCCGCCGTGCCAGCGGCCGACTCCGACACCGGCGAACACGCCGGCCCGCCTCCTGCCGCCGGCATCGGCGACCACGACCCGGCGCAAGCCATCGAGACCTGACCATGACCGACCCGAGCGACGCGATGGCGCGCCAGCCCTCCGAAGACAGTTCGCCCGAGGACGACGCGCACAAGCCGCTCGCCACCGCGGCGCCGCCCGCGGCGCAGGAGCCAGTCGAGCCGCCCGATCCCGTGCATTCGCAAGCGGAAGCCGCCGACGGCAACGGGCAGGACCGCGATGAAGATCGCGACGAGGACGACGAAGACGAAGATGGTGACGACGACGCCCAGCCCGGCGAGCGCTCACGCGAAGACGCAGAGCAGGGCAGGGGGCGTGCGGCGCAGGCCAAGGTCCCGGGCATCCGCTTCGAGGACGTGGTCACTGGCCGCTTCGACGCCGAGGAGGAGGCCGCGCCAGCCGCCCCGCTCAAGCGTGTGCTGGCGCCGCAGCCCGAACAGCCGAAGCTGCACAAGGTGCTGGCGCAAGCCGGCCTGGGCTCGCGGCTGGAGATGGAGCAGCTGATCATGGAGGGGCGGATCTCGGTGAACAACGAGCCCGCCCACATCGGCCAGCGCATCCAGTTCGGCGACCAGATCAAGGTCAACGGCAAGCCGATCCGCGTGCGCATCGCGCCGCCCCCGGCGCGCGTGATCGCGTACCACAAGCCGGTGGGCGAGGTCGTCACGCACGACGACCCGCAGAACCGCCCCACGGTGTTCCGCAAGCTGCCCAAGCTGCAGCAGGGCAAGTGGCAATCCGTCGGCCGGCTCGACCTCAACACCGAAGGCCTGCTGCTGTTCACGAGCTCGGGCGAACTCGCCAACAAGCTCATGCACCCGCGCTTCGGGCTCGAGCGCGAGTACGCCGTGCGCGTGCTGGGCGCACTCAGCAACGAGGAACGCCAGAGGCTCACCGACGGGGTCGACCTCGACGACGGCCGGGCCGCGTTCTCCTCGATCGAGGAGGGCGGCGGCGAGGGCTCCAACGTCTGGTACCGGGTCACGATCAGCGAAGGCCGCAACCGCGAGGTGCGGCGCCTGTTCGAGGCCGTGGGCCATGCGGTGAGCCGCCTCATCCGCATCCGCTACGGCGCCATGCTGCTGCCGCGCGGCCTGAAGCGCGGCGCCTGGATGGAACTGGACGAGCGCGACATCCTCGCGCTCACCCGTGCCGCCGGCCTGCCCGGGCCGGGACGGCCGGAAGGTCGCGAGCACGGTGGTGATGGCGCGGGAGGCGGCGGCCGCAACAAGCGGCGTGGCAACACGCGCGGCGACGGACCCAGGCCGCAAGGTGGCCCGCCGGCACGCCAGGGCAATCCGCAGCAGAACCCGGGCCGGCGCAAGCCGGGCGGTGGCGGTGGCGGCGGCGGCGGGGGCGCCGGCAACAGCCAGCCCGATCCGATGAAGACCTCGGTCGGCTACATCGGCGCGGACAGCTTCAATCGCCAGCGCCGCGGCGGGCCCGGCGGCCCGGGCGGTGGCGGGATGCCCGGTGGTGGCGGTGGTGGTGGTGGTGGTGGCGGCCGGGGCGGCCGCCGTGGCGGTGGCGGCGGTCGCGGCCGCTGACGTGCGTCGCCACGGCGCGGCCGTGAGCGAATGACTGGCGCCGAATGACTGGACAGGGGCTGGGCGCCAGCGCGCCTTTGCCCCTTCGCTCCTTCGTACTCCCGGCCCCAGCCGAGTCATTTGTCATGCCCGCAAGCTAGAATTGCGGGCTTTGCCGAACTTTCTGCTTCCGGCGAAACCCTAAAACACAAGTCCAGGACCCCACATGGCCATCGAACGCACCCTCTCCATCATCAAGCCCGACGCCGTCGCCAAGAACGTGATCGGCCAGATCTACGCCCGCTTCGAAGCCGCCGGCCTGAAGGTCATCGCCGCGCGCATGGCGCACCTGTCGCGCCGCGAAGCGGAGCAGTTCTATGCCGTGCACAAGGAGCGTCCCTTCTTCAAGGACCTGGTGGACTTCATGGTGTCCGGCCCGGTGATGATCCAGGTGCTGGAAGGCGAGGGCGCGATCCTGAAGAACCGCGACCTGATGGGCGCCACGGACCCGAAGAAGGCCGCCCCCGGAACGATCCGCGCCGACTTCGCGGACAGCATCGACGCCAACGCGGTGCATGGCTCCGACGCGGCCGAAACGGCGAAGAACGAAGTGGCCTTCTTCTTCCCGGCGATGAACATCTACTCGCGCTGAAGAAGACCCATGCGATGACGGCCAACCTGCTCGATTACGACCTCGAGGGTCTGGCCGCCTTCTGCGCCTCGCTGGGTGAGAAGCGCTTCCGCGCCACCCAGTTGTTCCGCTGGATCCACCAGAAGGGCGCCCGCGATTTCGGCCAGATGACGGACCTGGCCAAGTCGCTGCGGGACAAGCTGGAGGGCAGCGCCCGCATCGAGGGCCTGTCCGTGCTCTCGCAGCACGAGTCCTCCGACGGCACCATCAAGTGGCTGTTCGACGTCGGTGGCGGCGACGCCGTCGAAGCGGTGTTCATTCCCGAGTACGGCGACGCCGGGCCGCCCCAAGGCGCCGTACCGCCCCCTCGGGGGGCTGCCGCCGGAGGCGGCTGGGGGCCGTCAGTCCTCGACCGCGGCACGCTCTGCGTGTCCTCGCAGGCGGGCTGCGCCGTCGGCTGCCGTTTCTGCTCCACCGGCCACCAGGGCTTCTCGCGCAACCTCTCCACCGGCGAGATCGTCGCCCAGCTCTGGTTCGCCGAGCATTTCCTGCGTGCGCACCTGCAAACGAAGGGCGAGCGCGTCATCTCCAACGTGGTGATGATGGGCATGGGCGAGCCGCTGCAGAACTATGCGGCGCTCGTGCCGGCGCTGCGCATCATGCTCGACGACCACGGCTACGGCCTGTCGCGACGCCGCGTGACGGTCTCGACCTCCGGCGTGGTGCCGATGATCGACCGGCTGGCGCAGGACTGCCCGGTGGCCCTGGCCGTGTCCTTGCATGCGCCGAACGATCCGCTGCGCGACAAGCTGGTGCCGCTCAATAGAAAGTATCCGATCGCGGAACTGCTGGACGCGTGCAACCGCTACCTGGAACATGCGCCGCGCGACTTCATCACCTTCGAGTACTGCATGCTCGATGGCGTGAACGACTCGCCCGAGCACGCGCGGGAACTGGCGCGCCTGGTGCAGGCGCACGGCGGGCGCGGCGTCTCCTGCAAGCTCAATCTCATTCCCTTCAATCCTTTCCCCGCCTCCGGGCTGGTGCGTTCCCCGCAACAGCGCGTGCAGGCTTTCGCGAAAATCCTCAGTGATGCTGGTATCGTGACGACGGTGCGGAAGACCCGCGGCGACGACATCGACGCCGCCTGCGGCCAGCTGGCCGGCGACGTCAAGGACCGCACGCGGGTCGACCAGCGCATCGCGCAGCAGCGCACGGTGATGCTCAAACAGGTCCCCGCCGACACGACGAAGGAGGCTTAGGGGATCATGACGATAGCCATGGCGGCGCGATGCCGCTCCACGGCGGGAGCATTGGCGGCCGTTGCGCTGGCAGGCTTGCTCACCACCATGCTCGCGGGCTGCGCGAGCAGCGCGCCGCAGTCCGGGGCGCGCACCGACGTGACCGCGCCGAACGTCGAGTCCGACGTGCGCAAGCGGGCGCACATCCGCCTCGAGCTGGCCTCCAGCTACTTCGAGGAAGGCAAGACCGAGATCGCGCTCGACGAACTGCGGCAGGTGCTGGTCACCGACCCGAGCTACGCGGACGCGTGGAACCTGCGCGGCCTGATCTACATGCGGCTCGGCGACCCGGCGCAGGCGGAGGAGAGCTTCCGCCACGCGGTGGCGCTGGACCCGCGCAACTCCGATACCTTCCAGAACTACGGCTGGCTGCAGTGCCAGCAAGGCCGTTACCAGGACGCGGAGCGCAGCTTCAACCAGGCCCTGCAGAACCCGCTGTACGGCGGCCGTCCCAAGACCTACCTCACCCTGGGCATCTGCCAGTCGCGCGCCGGCGACCTGGCGGCGGCGCAGCGCAGCCTCGCCAAGTCCTACGAGCTGGATGCGGGCAACCCGGTCACGGGCTACACCCTTTCGCGCGTGCTGTACGACCAGCGCCAGTACGAGCGCGCCCGCTTCTACATCCGCCGCATTAACAACAGCGAGCTCGCGAACGCCGAGTCGCTGTGGCTGGGCATCAAGGTGGAGAACCGCCTGAACGACACCCAGGCGATGGGCCAGCTCGCGGAGCAGCTGCGCAAGCGCTTCCCGCAATCGCCGCAGCGCGCGTCGCTGGACCGGAAGGCCTTCGATGAGTGAGGCGGCCGCTACGGTGGATGGAGTCACGGCGGGCACGCTGCTGCGCCAGGCGCGCGAGCAGGCCGGCCTGCACGTGGCCACGCTGGCCGCGAACCTCAAGGTGCCAGTGCGCAAGCTGGAAGCGCTCGAGGACGACCAGTACGACCAGCTGGGCGACGCCGTCTTCGTGCGCGCCCTGGCTTCCAGCATCTGCCGGACGCTGAAGGTGGATCCGCAACCGGTGCTGCAGCGGCTGCCGCAGACTGCATCGCCGCGGCTCGCGCCGGAAGGCGAGCGCATCAATGCGCCGTTCCGCGCCCCGAGCGACGGTCCGTCCCCGGGCCTGCTGGACCAGCTCTCGCGTCCCGTCGTGCTGACGGTGATGGTGCTCCTGCTGGGTGCGCTGGTCATCGTCTTCCTGCCGCTCGCGCAACGCGGCTACGAGGCTGTCAGGCAGGCGGCCGGGCCCGAGCCGGCGTCGCCACCGGCCGTCGAGACCCCGGTGGCCGAAGCGCCGCAGCCGCTGGAGCCTGCGTCGGGGGCTGAACCCGCCGCGCAGCTCTCTGCCGCTGCACCGGTGGGAGTGGCACCCGCCGCACCCGCGGCGACATCCATCGCTACTGCGGCGCGTCCCGCTGCATCCGCGGACAGCAGCGCCGTGGCCGCCGCTCGCCTGGCCGCGAGCGAGCCCGCCGCTGCGTCGCCGCAGCAGGCCGCCTCCGGTTCCGTCGCCGCGCGCGGCATCGTCACCTTCCGCACCAGCGGTCCCTCCTGGGTCCAGGTGACCGATGCCACGGGCGCGACCGTCCTGCGCAAGCTGATGCAAGCGGGCGAGAGCGCCGGCGCCTCCGGCACGCCGCCGCTGTCGGTCACCATCGGCAGCGTCGCGGCGACCGAGGTGCAGGTGCGCGGGCAACCCTACAACCTGGCCCCGGTGGCGCGCGACAACGTGGCCCGTTTCGAAGTGAAGTGAAGTGATCCAAGCAAGCTGCCTGCCCATCGAACCCGCGGCGCCCAAGGCGCGCCGCTCCGCCCAGGCCCGCGTGGCCTGGGGCGCGAACGTGGTCACGGTGGGCGGCGACGCGCCGGTGCGCGTGCAGTCCATGACCAACACCGACACGGTGGACGCGATCGGCACGGCCATCCAGGTGAAGGAACTCGCGCTGGCCGGCAGCGAACTGGTGCGCATCACGGTCAACACGCCGGAGGCGGCGGCGCAGGTGCCCTACATCCGCGAGCAGCTCGATCGCATGGGCATCGCCGTCCCCCTGATCGGCGACTTCCACTACAACGGCCACCGCCTGCTCACCGACTTCCCGGCCTGCGCCGAAGCGCTCTCCAAGTACCGCATCAACCCCGGCAACGTGGGCAAGGGCGACAAGAAGGATCGCCAGTTCGCGCAGATGATCGAGGCCGCGCTCAAGTGGGACAAGCCGGTGCGCATCGGCGTCAATTGGGGCAGCCTGGACCAGGAACTGCTCGCGCAGCTGATGGACGAGAACGCGCGCCGCGCGCAGCCCTGGGACGCGAAGCAGGTCATGTACGAGGCGCTGATCACCTCCGCGATCGAGTCTGCGAAGCTGGCCGAGGAACTGGGCATGCGCCACGAGCAGGTGCTGCTGTCGTGCAAGGTCAGCGGCGTGCAGGACCTCATCTCCGTGTACCGGGAACTGGCCCGCCGCTGCGACTACCCGCTGCACCTGGGACTCACCGAGGCCGGCATGGGCACCAAGGGCACCGTCGCTTCGTCGGTGGCCATGGGCATCCTGCTGCAGGAAGGCATCGGCGACACCATCCGCGTGTCGCTCACGCCGCAGCCGGGCGAGTCCCGCACGCAGGAGGTGGTGATCGCCTCCGAAATCCTGCAGGCCCTGGGCCTGCGCAGCTTCGTGCCCAGCGTGACCGCATGCCCCGGCTGCGGCCGCACCACGAGCACCACCTTCCAGGAACTCGCCAAGCAGATCGACGACTACCTGCGCGCGCAGATGCCGGTCTGGCGCGCGAAGTACCCGGGCGTCGAGAGGATGAAGGTGGCCGTGATGGGCTGCATCGTCAACGGCCCCGGCGAGAGCAAGCACGCCGACATCGGCATCAGCCTGCCCGGCACGGGCGAGGCGCCTGCCGCGCCGGTCTTCATCGACGGGCAGAAGGCGATGACCCTGCGCGGCGACAATATCGCCCGCGAATTCCACCGGATCGTCGAGACCTACATCGAGAAGCGCTTCGGCACGATGACCAGCGACGCGGGCCTTGCCCTGCATGACGAGTGACCGGATTCGTCATTTGTCATTGAAGCGAAGCGATTCATCCGTCATCACCATGGCTGAGAAACTCAGTGCCGTCAAAGGCATGAACGACATCCTGCCGGCGTCCGTGCCGCGCAAGGAGAAGCTGCCGGATTCGGCCCTGTGGCAGTGGTTCGAGACCAGCGTGCGCACCGTGATGCGCCGCTACGGCTACCAGTACCTGCTGACCCCGATCGTCGAGCCGACGGCGCTGTTCGTGCGCGGTCTCGGCGAAGTCACCGACATCGTGGAGAAGGAGATGTACTCCTTCACCGATTCCATGAACGGCGACAAGCTCACGCTGCGACCCGAGGCCACGGCGGGCATCGTGCGCGCGATGAACGAGCACAACGCGCTGTACAACGGCCCGCTGCGCCTGTGGACCATCGGCCCGATGTTCCGCCACGAGCGGCCGCAGAAGGGGCGCTACCGGCAGTTCCACCAGCTCGACGTGGAGGCCCTGGGCTTCGCCGGGCCGGATGTGGACGCGGAGATGATCCTGATGGCGCGCGCGCTCTGGCGCGAGCTGGGACTGGTCGAGGGCCGCGACGTGCGCCTGGAGATCAACAGCCTGGGACAGCCTGCCGAGCGCCATCAGCACCGCGATGCGCTGGTCCGCTACTTCGAGCAGCATGCCGACGTGCTGGACGAGGACGCACGCCGGCGCCTGCACAGCAACCCGCTGCGCATCCTGGACAGCAAGAATCCGGCGATGCATGCGCTGATCGAGGGCGCGCCGCGGCTGATCGACTTCCTGGGCGAGGGTTCGCGCGCGCACTTCCAGGCGGTGCAGGGCGCGCTCGACGCCGTCGGCCTCGCCTACCGCGTCAACCCGCGCCTGGTGCGCGGCATGGATTACTACAACCTCACCGTGTTCGAGTGGGTCACGGACCAGCTCGGTTCCCAGGGCACGGTCTGCGGCGGCGGCCGCTACGACGGGCTGATCGAACAGCTCGGTGGCAAGCCCGCGCCTGCGGTCGGTTTCGGCCTGGGCATCGAACGCCTGTTGCTGCTGCTGCAGGAGCTGGCCGTGCCGGTGCCCGATACGGCGTGCGACGCCTTCGCCGTGGTGCCGCCCGGCGTGCCGCTCGCGCCCGTGATGGCGACGCTGGAGGCCTTGCGGGCCGCGGGTGTGCGTGTCGTGCAAGCCGCCGGCGGCGCCGACGGCCCGGGCAGCATGAAGTCGCAGTTCAAGCGGGCCGACGCCAGCGGCGCGCGCTTCGCGCTGATCTTCGGTCCCGACGAAGTCGCGCAGGGCAAGGTGGCCGTCAAGCCGCTGCGCGATCCGGCGGGAGCGCAGGTCGCGCAAGCGATCGACAATCCTGCGTCCTGGGCCGCGTCCTTGCTGGCCTGAGGCTGCGGCGGCCTCGGAGCGAGGTGTCCCCTACAATCCCCCGCTCGATCTGAACAATATGGCAGCACACCTCGACCTCGAAGAACAGGAGCAGCTTGACGACCTCAAGCACTTCTGGAAGCAGTACGGCAACCTCATCACGTGGTTGCTGATCGTCGTGCTGGGCGCCTTCGCGGCCTGGAACGGCTGGCAATATTGGCAACGCTCGCAGGCGGCGCAAGCCTCGGTGCTGTACGACGAGGTGGAGCGCGCCGCGGGCGCCGGCGACACCACGCGCGTGGAGCAGGCCGTGCACGACATCCAGGACAAGTTCGGCCGCACCGCCTACGCGGCGCAGGCCGGCCTGCTCGCCGGCAAGGCGCTCGCGGAAAAAGGCAAGCCCGACGCGGCGAAGGCCGCCCTACAGTGGGTGGCGGAGCACGGTTCCGACGACGCGTACCAGGCGCTGGCGCGCCTGCGCCTGGCCGGCCTGCTGGTCGAGTCCAAGAGCTACGACGACGCGTTGAAGCAGTTGTCCAGCGGCATCCCCGCGCAGTTCCAGGCGCTCGCGGCCGACCGCCGCGGCGACATCTACAACCTGCAGGGCAAGAAGGACCAGGCGCGCGCCGAATACATCAAGGCGTGGCAGGGCCTGGGCAACGACGCGGAGTACCGTGGCCTGGTCGCCGTCAAGCTGACCGCGCTCGGCGTGGACACGTCCACGCTGAAGGCGGCACCGGAAGGCGCGAAGTCATGAGGGCGGGCCTGGCCCTGACGTTGCGCGTCGCTGCCGCCGGCAGCCTGCTGGCGCTGTCCGCCTGTTCGCTGCTGCCCGCCAGCTGGGGCGGCTCGGAGAAGCCCAAGCCGGCGGAACTGCAACCCGATCCCAAGCTGCTGGGCGTGCGCCAGGCCTGGTCGGCCCATGTCGGCAAGGTCGACTTTCCGCTGGCGATCGCCGTCAGCGGCAACGTGGCCGTGGTCGCCTCGGGCGACGGCAGCCTCGTCGGCTTCGACGCGGCGACCGGCCGCGAAGAATGGCGCGGCAGCGCCAAGGCGCCGATCGCCGCCGGCGTCGGCTTCGACGGCAGCACCGCCGCCGTGATCACGCGCGACAACGAGCTCGTCACCTTCGTGAGCGGCAAGGAGGCGTGGCGGCAGAAGCTCGGCGCGCTGTCGTACACGCCGCCGCTGGTGGCGGGCGCGCGCGTGTTCGTGCTGGCCGGCGACCGTTCCGTCAGCGCCTATGACGGCGGCACCGGCCGCCGCCTGTGGCAGCAGACGCGCCAGGGCGAGCCGCTGGTGCTGCGCCAGGCCGGCGTGATGCTGGCCGTGGGCGACACGCTGGTGGTCGGCCAGGCCGGCCGCCTCGCCGGCCTGAACCCCCTCAATGGCAGCGTGCGCTGGGAGGCGCCGATCGCCACCGCGCGCGGCATCAACGACATCGAGCGCCTCGTGGACCTCGTCGGGCGCGTGAGCCGCGTCGGCGATTCGGTGTGCGCCCGGGCCTTCCAGGCCGCCGTGGGCTGCGTGGATACCGCGCGCGGCCAGGTCGTCTGGACGCAAAGGGCCAACGGCGGCGAAGGCGTCTCCGGCGATGCCGCCTCGGTGTTCGGCACCGAGAGCGACGGCCGCGTCGTCTCCTGGCGCCGCGACAACGGCCAGCGCGCCTGGGTCAACGACAAGCTCCTGCACCGTGGGGTGGGCACGCCGCTCGCGCTCGGCCGCTCGGTCGTGGTCGGCGACGAATTCGGCTTCGTGCACCTGCTCTCGCGCGAGGACGGCACGCTGCTGACGCGCCTTGCCACCGACGGCTCGGCGATCGCTGCCGCGCCGACGGCGGCGGGCAACAGCCTGCTGGTGGTCACGCACAACGGGGGCGTGTTCGCCTTCGTCCCGCAGTAAAAGGTGCCTGGATGAAGCCGGTCATGGCCCTGGTGGGCCGCCCCAACGTCGGCAAGTCGACGCTGTTCAACCGGCTCACCAAGACGCGCGACGCCATCGTGGCGGACTTCGCCGGCCTCACGCGCGACCGCCACTACGGCAACGCGAAGCAGGGTCGGTACGAGTTCATCGTGATCGACACCGGCGGCTTCGAGCCGACCGCGGAGTCGGGCATCTACAAGGAGATGGCCAAGCAGACGAAGCAGGCCGTCGCCGAAGCCGACGTGGTGGTGTTCGTGGTCGATGCCCGCGCCGGCGTTTCGGCGCAGGACCACGACATCGCGAAGTACCTGCGCAAGCTGGGCAAGCCCACCGTGCTGGCGGCCAACAAGGCCGAAGGCATGCACGAAGGCCCGCAGCTCGCCGAGTTCTACGAACTGGGCCTGGGCGAGATGCATGCCATCTCCGCCGCGCACGGCGAGGGCATCCGCAGCCTGGTGGACGCCGCGTTCGAGCCGCTGAACCTCCCGGAGGAAGAGGAGGGCGGGGAAGAGCAGCAAGCCGGGACCATCAAGCTCGCCGTCGCCGGCCGCCCCAACGTCGGCAAGTCCACGCTGATCAACGCGTGGCTGGGCGAGGAACGCCTGGTCGCCTTCGACCTGCCGGGCACCACGCGCGATGCGATCTCGGTGCCGTTCGAGCGCCAGGGCCAGAAGTTCGAGCTGATCGACACCGCCGGCCTGCGCCGCAAGGGCAAGGTGTTCGAGGCGATCGAGAAGTTCTCGGTGGTGAAGACGCTGCAGGCCATCGAGTCGGCCAACGTCGTGCTGCTGCTGCTGGACGCCACCCAGGGCGTCACCGACCAGGACGCGCACATCGCCGGCTACATCCTCGAGTCGGGCCGCGCCGTGGTGCTGGCGATCAACAAGTGGGATGCCGTGGACGACTACCAGCGCGAGCTGGTGCGGCGGCAGATCGAGCAGCGCCTGGCCTTCCTGAAGTTCGCCGACCTGCATTTCATCTCGGCGCAGAAGCGCCAGGGCCTGGGGCCCGTGTGGGCCTCCATCACCCACGCGTACAAGTCGGCGACGGTGAAGATGTCCACCCCGGTGCTCACCCGGCTGGTGCAGGAGGCCGTGCAGTTCCAGGCGCCCAAGCGCGCCGGCATGTTCCGCCCGAAGCTGCGCTACGCCCACCAGGGCGGCATGAACCCGCCGGTCATCGTGGTGCACGGGAACTCGCTGGAGCACGTCACCGACGCCTACAAGCGCTTCCTGGAAGGCCGGTTCCGCAAGGAATTCAAGCTCGTGGGCACGCCGCTGCGCATCGAGATGCGCACCTCCCGAAACCCGTACGCCGACAAGGACTGAGGGCCGCCGGCCCGCGGCCCGCACCGACCAGGGGCAGGCGGCCGCCTGCCGGTCTTGTTTTCCGCCCGAACGGCGTCAACTGGTCCGTCACAGGTTGCCCGCCGCGGCGGTTTGCTGTGGTAATGTGCAACTTCCAACAACGCCGGAACACGGAGAATATCGTGAGCAATAAAGGGCAGCTACTACAAGACCCCTTCCTCAACACGCTGCGCAGGGAGCACGTGCCGGTCTCGATCTACCTGGTCAACGGCATCAAGCTGCAGGGCCAGATCGAGTCCTTCGACCAGTACGTCGTCCTGCTGCGCAACACCGTCACGCAGATGGTCTACAAGCACGCAATCTCCACCATCGTCCCCGGCCGCGCGGTGAACTTCTCGCCTGCGGAAACGGGCGAGGGCGCCCCCACCTGACGCTGCTGTCCCCACCCGCCCGCAGCCGCGGGCGCTTTCCTGTTGCCCCCTCCTGGTTGACGGCTTGACCGCATCTACCGACCGCCCGGCCGCCGCCACCATCCTGGTGGGGGTGGACCTGGGCCTGCCCCATTTCGATTCCGAGCTCGAGGAGCTGGGCCAACTCGCCCAGACCGCGGGCATGGAGCCCGTGGCGCGCGTGACCGCGAAGCGCAAGGCCCCCGATGCCGCGCTGTTCGTGGGCAAGGGCAAGGCCGACGAGATCAAGCAGCTGGCCGAGGCCATGGGTGCCAGCGAGATCCTGTTCGACCAGTCGCTCAGCCCGGCGCAGCAGCGCAACCTCGAGCGTCACATGGGCCTGCCGGTCAACGACCGCACCCTGCTGATCCTGGAGATCTTCGCCCAGCGCGCCCGCAGCCACGAGGGCAAGCTGCAGGTGGAACTGGCGCGCCTGCAGTACCTGAGCACGCGGCTGGTCCGGCGCTGGTCGCACCTGGAGCGGCAGACCGGCGGCGCCGGCGTGCGCGGCGGCCCGGGCGAAAAGCAGATCGAACTGGACCGGCGCATGATCGACGACGCGATCAAGCGCACGCGCGAGCGCCTGGTGAAGGTGAAGAAGCAGCGCGCCACCCAGCGCCGGCAGCGCGAGCGGCGCGATACCTTCGCCATCTCCATCGTCGGCTACACCAACGCCGGCAAGTCGACGCTGTTCAACGCGCTCGTCAAGGCGCGGGCGTACGCGGCCAACCAGCTGTTCGCGACCCTCGACACCACGACCCGCCAGCTGTTCCTGCAGGACGAGAACGCCGGCGGCGGCGGCCGCTCGGTCTCGCTGTCCGACACCGTCGGCTTCATCCGCGACCTGCCGCACGGCCTGATCGACGCGTTCCAGGCCACGCTGCAGGAGGCTGCCGATGCGGACCTGCTGCTGCACGTCGTCGATGCCGCCAACCCGCACCACCCCGAGCAGATCGAGGAAGTGCAGCGCGTGCTGCACGAGATCGGCGCGGCTGACGTGCCGCAGCTGGTGGTGTTCAACAAGATCGATGCGCTGCCCCCCGAGCAGCAGCCGCGCACCGCCGTCGACGCCTTCCAGGTCGAGGGCGTGCAGGTGCCGCGCGTGTTCGTGAGCAGCCGCACGGGCGAGGGCCTGGGGGCGCTGCGCAGCGAACTGGCGCGCATCGTCCACGCGGCCGCGCCGCCGCCGCCGGCCGAGGCCAGCGCGCCAGGCTCATCCTGACGTCAGGCCGATTGGGCACAATGGGGCCGCCGACCACCGAAAGAAAACCAACGAATGAACTTTTTGTTCCGCAGCCTGCACTTGCCCGGGCTGAAAGGCCGCCTGCGGGGGATGTTCAACCTGAACGATCCCCGGTGGGGGCGCGGCGACGACAAGAACGAAGGCCAGCGCTCCGAGGGCAAGGGTCCCAACCAGGGGCCGCCGGACCTCGACGAGCTCTGGCGTGACTTCAACCGCAAGCTCGGCGGCCTGTTCGGCCGGCGCGGCGGCGGCAACTACGGCGGCGGCAACGGCGGCAACTTCCAGCCCGACATGAAGAGCGCCGGCGTCGGCGCCGGCCTGATCGCCATCGTGGTGGTCGTCATCTGGATGGGCACCGGCATCTTCATCGTGCAGGAAGGGCAGCAGGCCGTCGTCACGCGCTTCGGCCGCTACAGCGCCACCGTGGGCGCGGGCTTCAACTGGCGGCTGCCGTACCCGATCGAGCGGCACGAGATCGTCAGCGTCACCCAGATCCGCGCCGTGGACGTGGGCCGCGACAGCGTGATCCGCGCCACCGGCCTGAAGGACTCGGCCATGCTGACCGAGGACGAGAACATCGTCGAGATCAAGTTCGCCGTGCAGTACCGCCTGAACGACGCGCGCGCCTGGCTGTTCGAAAGCAAGAACCCGCAGGAAGCGGTGGTGCAGGCCGCAGAGACGGCGGTGCGCGAGGTGGTCGGCAAGATGCGCATGGACTCGGCGCTTGCGGAAGAGCGCGACCAGATCGCGCCGCGCGTGCGCGCGCTGATGCAGCAGATCCTGGACCGCTACAAGATCGGCGTCGAGGTGGTCGGAGTCAACCTGCAGCAAGGCGGCGCGCGTCCGCCCGAGCAGGTGCAGGCGGCGTTCGACGACGTGCTGCGCGCCGGCCAGGAACGCGAGCGCGCCAAGAACGAAGCGCAGGCCTACGCCAACGACGTGATCCCCCGCGCGGTGGGCGCCGCCTCGCGCCTGCAGCAGGAGGCCGACGGCTACAAGTCGCGCATCGTCGCGCAGGCACAGGGCGACGCGCAGCGCTTCAAGTCGCTGCTCGCCGAATACCAGCGGGCGCCGCAGGTGACGCGCGACCGCATGTACATCGACACCATGCAGCAGATCTACAGCAACGTGACCAAGGTGATGGTGGAGACCCGCGCGGGCGGCAACATGCTGTTCCTGCCCCTCGACAAGATCCTGCAGCAGGTCTCGTCCGCCGGAGCCGCGCAGCAGCAGCAGCCCGCACCGGCGCCTGCGCCGGCGCCGGATGCGTCGGTGCCGCTGCCCGGCGCCACGCCGAGCTCGTCCACGAGCGCATCCGACGCGCGTGCGCGCGACAACGGCCGCAGCCGCGACAGGGAGGGCAGGTAATGCGCCCCCAAGCTCGAAACTTCGTTCACTCGCTGCCCCCCGAGGGGGCGCCCGGCCTCCTTGAGGCGGCTCGGCGGAGGCCGTCATGAATCGCATCGGTTTCATCGTTACCCTGCTGCTGGTCGCGCTCGCGCTGCTCAGCTCCATGCTGTTCGTCGTCGACCAGCGCCAGTTCGGCGTGGTCTACGCGCTCGGACAGGTGAAGGAAGTCATCAGCGAGCCCGGCCTGAAGTTCAAGCTGCCGCCGCCGCTGCAGAACGTGAGCTACATCGACAAGCGCCTGCTGACGCTGGACAGCGTCGACACCGAGCCCATGCTGACCGCGGAAAAGCAGCGCGTGGTGATCGACTGGTACGTGCGCTGGCGCATCGCCGACCCGCTCGCGTACATCCGCAACGTCGGCCTCGACGAAGCGGCGGGCGCGAACCAGCTCAATCGCGTGGTGCGCAACTCCTTCCAGGAAGAGATCAACCGCTTCACCGTGCGCGAACTGCTGTCCGACAAGCGCGAGCAGCTGATGTCCGACGTCAAGCGCGAGGTGACTGCCGCGGTGAAGGGCGCCAAGCCCTGGGGCATCGACATCGTGGACGTGCGCATCACGCGCGCCGACTACGTCGAGGCGATCACCGAGTCCGTCTACCGCCGCATGGAGGCCGAGCGCAAGCGCGTGGCCAACGAGCTGCGTTCCACCGGCGCCGCGGAAGGCGAGAAGATCCGCGCCGACGCCGACCGCCAGCGCGAAGTCACCGTGGCCAACGCCTACCGCGACGCGCAGAAGGTGAAGGGCGAGGGCGATGCGCAGGCCGCGGCCATCTACGCCGAGGCCTTCGGGCGCGACCCGCAGTTCGCCCAGTTCTATCGCAGCCTCGAGGCGTACAAGGCCAGCTTCAACAAGAAGAGCGACGTGGTGGTGGTCGATCCGCAGGGCAGCGACTTCTTCCGCACGTTCCGCAACGGCGGCTCGGGGGGCACGACGCCGACTGCGCCCGCGACCGGCACACGCCGCTGAGCCTTGGACAGCAACACCTTCTGGACGGCGCTGGCGCTCGTCCTGGTGCTGGAAGGGCTCTTCCCCTTCCTGTCCCCCGGCGGCTGGCGCCAGACCTTCCTCAAGCTGATGGAACTGCGCGACGGCCAGCTGCGCTTCTTCGGCCTCACCGCCATCCTGATCGGCGTGCTCACGCTGTGGCTGCTGAATTGAGCATCGCGTTGCGCTGATCTTGAACACGGCGTGGGCGCGGGCAAGAGAACGCAGAGGACGCAAAGGTTACGCAGAGGAATTCCTTCAGGAAGAGGACCTCAACCTGCGCACCTCGTTGCCGCAGGAATGCTGCGCGTAGCGTCCAAAGAATATCCTTGCATCTGAGATTCTCTGCGTCCTCTGCGTAACCTCTGCGCCCTCTGCGTTCACCTGCCCGATCTCGCGCCAGCCCTCATTCCCGGACGCTCCTCACCAGCGCCGACGCCGCCAGGTCATCCATTCGGCGCACCCCGGTAGAATCACGGTTTTAACAGCCCACCGCTTTCCATGTCCGCCTGGGTCCTGCCGGATCACATCGCCGATGTGTTGCCTTCCGAGGCCCGGCACATCGAAGAACTGCGCCGCGAGCTGCTCGACACCGCACGTGCTTATGGCTACGAGCTGGTGATGCCGCCGATGCTGGAGCACCTCGAGTCGCTCCTGACCGGCACCGGCGAGGCGCTGGACCTGCAGACCTTCAAGCTGGTGGACCAGCTCTCCGGCCGCATGCTGGGCCTGCGCGCCGACACCACGCCGCAGGTGGCGCGCATCGATGCGCACCTCCTCAATCGCCAGGGCGTCGCCCGCCTGTGCTACTGCGGGCCCGTGCTGCACACGCGGCCGGACCGCCCGCACGCTACGCGCGAGCCCTTGCAGTTCGGCGCGGAGATCTACGGCCATGCCGGCCTCGAGGCCGACCTGGAAATCCTGCAACTCGCGCTCGACTGCCTGCGGGCGACCAAGGTGGAGCCGCTCACGCTGGACATGGCGGACGCACGCATCGTCCGTTCGCTGCTCTCCGGCACGGCCCTGGGCAGCGACCGCCTCGCTGCGCTGCATGCGGCGCTCGCGGCAAAGGACGCCACCGAGCTCGCCACGCTGACCCGCGACTTGCCCCAGGCCACGCGCGAGGCGCTGCTGGCCCTGATCGGCCTCTACGGCGACGCGAAGGTGCTGGCCGAGGCCGCGAAGGTGCTGCCGCCGACGCCCGGCATCCGGCAGGGCCTGGAGCACCTGCAATGGCTGGCCGGCCACGTGGAAGGCGCGCGCGTCTCGTTCGACCTCGCCGACCTGCGCGGCTACGCCTACTACAGCGGTGTGCGCTTCGGCATCTACACGCCGGGCGCGAGCGATGCGCTCGTGCGCGGCGGCCGCTACGACGAAGTCGGGGCGGTGTTCGGCCGCAACCGGCCGGCCGTGGGCTTCAGCCTGGACGTGCGCGAGCTGGTCGGCGTGGCCGGCAAGCGGCCGCTGAAGGCGGCCATTCGCGCGCCCTGGCCGGACACGGGCGCCGGCGGCGCCGAACTGCGCGCCGCCATCGCCGCGCTGCGCCACGCCGGCGAAGTCGTGGTGTGTGCGCTGCCCGGGCACGACAGCGAAGTGGAAGAGTTCCACTGCGACCGCGAACTCGCGCGCGATGCGGCCGGCCGCTGGGCCGTCCGCTCCCTCTGATCCTCCCAACATTCTTTTCGCGAAGAGCAAGTCATGACGAAGACGAAGGGCCGCAATGTGGTCGTGGTCGGCACCCAGTGGGGCGACGAAGGCAAGGGCAAGCTGGTCGACTGGCTGACCGAGATGGCGCAGGGCGTGGTGCGCTTCCACGGCGGCCACAACGCCGGCCACACGCTGGTGATCAACGGCGTGAAGACGGCGCTGCACCTCATTCCCAGCGGCATCATGCGGCCCGGCGTGAAGTGCTACATCGGCAACGGCGTGGTGCTGTCCCCCGGCAAGCTGATCGAGGAGATGGAAGGCCTGGAGAAGGCCGGCGTGGAGGTGCGCTCGCGCCTGCGCATCAGCGATGCCTGCCCGCTGATCCTGCCCTTCCACGCGGCGCTGGACATCGCGCGCGAAGCGTTCCGCGAGAAGGGCGGCAGCGAGAAGATCGGCACCACCGGCCGCGGCATCGGCCCGGCCTACGAAGACAAGATCGCACGGCGCGCGCTGCGCGTGCAGGACCTCAAGCACCCCGAACGCTTCGCCGCGAAGCTGAAGGAACTGCTGGAGCTGCACAACTTCATGCTCACGCAGTACCTGCATGCCCAGCCCGTCGACTACCAGCAAGTCCTGGACGAGGCGCTGCGCCACGGCGAGATCCTGCGTCCGATGATGGCCGACGTCTCGCGCGAGCTGAACGAGGCGCACCTGCACGGCGACAACCTGCTGTTCGAGGGCGCCCAGGGCACGCTGCTGGACGTGGACCACGGCACCTATCCCTACGTCACCTCCAGCAACTGCGTGGCGGGCAATGCCTCGGCGGGCGCCGGCGTCGGCCCGGGCATGCTGCACTACATCCTGGGCATCACCAAGGCCTACTGCACGCGCGTGGGCGGCGGGCCGTTCCCGACCGAGCTGGATTGGGAGAAGCCCGGCACGGTGGGCTATCACCTGTCCACGGTGGGCGCGGAGAAGGGCGTGACCACGGGACGTTCGCGTCGCTGCGGCTGGTTCGACGCGGCGCTGCTCAAGCGCAGCGCGCAGGTCAACGGCTTGTCGGGCCTGTGCATCACCAAGCTGGACGTGCTCGATGGCCTGAAGGAACTGCAGCTGTGCACCGGCTACGAGCTCGATGGCGAGTACACGGACATCCTGCCGCTCGGCGCCGACGAGATCGCGCGCTGCAAGCCGGTGTACGAGACCATGGAAGGCTGGAGCGAGTCCACCGTGGGCGTGACCCAGTACGACAAGCTGCCGCTGAATGCGCGCCTGTACCTGCAGCGCATCCAGCAGGTCACGGGCGTGCCCGTCGATATCATCTCGACCAGCCCGGATCGCGACCACACGATCATGATGCGGCACCCCTACCTGGCCGATTGAGCAGAGGAACAAGAGCATGTTGACGGAAGACGGCAAGCACCTGTACGTAAGCTACGACGAGTACCACAACCTCTGCGAGAAGCTCGCGATCAAGGTCCACCAGTCGGGATGGGCGTTCGACACCATCCTGTGCCTGGCGCGCGGCGGCATGCGTCCCGGCGACATCCTGTCGCGCATCTTCGACAAGCCGCTGGCGATCATGTCCACGAGCTCGTACCGCGCCGAGGCGGGCACGGTGCAGGGGCACCTGGACATCGCGCACTACATCACCACGCCGCGCGGCGAGATCGCGGGCAAGGTGCTGCTGGTCGACGACCTCGCGGACTCCGGCCACACGCTGCACAAGGTGGTGGAGATGCTGCGCAGCAAGTACCCCAAGGTGACCGAACTGCGCACCGCCGTTCTCTGGACCAAGGGCTTGTCGAAGTTCTCGGCGGACTACTCGGTGGAGTTCCTGCCGACGAATCCCTGGATCCACCAGCCGTTCGAGACGTACGACAACATGCGCCCGGAGAAGCTGCTGGAGAAGTGGAAGGTCTGAGCGAAAGCGGGAGCGGACTACCGGACGCAGAGGTCGCAAAAGGGAACAGCCAAAGGTCGCAAAAAAGACCTTCCTGAAATGGAAGTCCTTTTGCGTCCTCTGCGAAACCTCTGCGTCCGGATGTTGGTCGTTTCTCCGTCAGCGTCTACGGACGCAGCCCCGGGTAGGATGACGGCATGAGCAAGCCGGTCACCGATCTCATCCACCATCCCTACCAGCCGCCCGCGGGCTTCCAGGCGCCCCAGCCGGGCGTCTACAAGGCTTCCACGGTCATCTTCGCCAACGTTGCCGCCATGCGGGCGCGCGACTGGAAGCACAAGACCGGCTACACCTACGGGCTGCACGGCACGCCCACGACCTTCCTGCTGGAGGAGCGCATCGCGGCGCTCGAAGGCGGCGCGCAGTGCGTGCTGGTGCCCAGCGGGCTGGCGGCCATCGCCAACGTCGCCATGGCGCTGCTGAAGTCGGGCGACGAGGTCCTGCTGCCGGACAACGTCTACGGCCCCAGCCGCGCGCTCGCCGACGGCGAGTTGCAGGGCTGGGGCATCACGCACCAGCTCTACGACCCGATGAAGCCGCAAGACCTGGAGGCACGCATCGGCGGCAAGACGAAGCTGGTGTGGCTGGAAGCGCCGGGCTCGGTGACCATGGAGTTCCCGCCGCTGGCGCACCTGGCCCACATCTGCCGCCAGCGCGGCGTGACCAGCGCCCTCGACAACACCTGGGGCGCGGGCCTGGCCTTCAACGGCTTCGATCTCGGCCGGGGCGCCCGCTTCGCGGCGGGCAGCGGCGCCGACATCGTGGTGCAGGCGCTGACGAAATACCCCAGCGGCGGCGGCGACGTCCTCATGGGCAGCATCGTGACGCGCGACGAGAAGCTGCACCAGGCACTGAAGCTCACGCATATGCGCACGGGTTTCGGCGTGGGCGGCAACGATGCCGAGGCGGTGCTGCGTTCGCTGCCCAGCATGGCGGTGCGCTACCGTGCGCACGACGCCGCCGCGCGCCAGCTCGCGCGCTGGCTGCAAGGACGCGAGGAGATCTCGCAGGTGCTGCACCCGGCCTTGCCCGGCTCCCCTGGCCACGAACACTGGCAGGCCCTGTGCGGCGAGGATGGCCTGGCCGCCGGCCTGTTCTCGGTGGTGTTCGACGAGCGCTTCGCGACCCGGCAGGTCGACGCCTTCTGCGACGCGCTGAAGCTCTTCAAGCTGGGCTACTCCTGGGGCGGACCCATGTCGCTCGTGGTTCCCTACGACATTCCCTCCATGCGCAGCCGCACCCTGGGCACCTGGACCCACAAGGGCGTGCTGGTGCGCTTCTCCGTCGGATTGGAGGATCCCGAGGACCTGCAGGCCGACCTGGCACAGGCCCTGGAGGCGTTGCAGCGCGGGTGAACCCCGAGGACGCGGGCTCGCGCCGGAGCTACGCTGGGCCCGGAGGAGCACCGCATGGAGCATCCCGTTCCCGACAGCGAAGGCGGGGCGCCGGTCGCCGCGCCGCCCCGGCCGCAGGTGCGTGATCTCGCTTTCGCCGCGCCGCTGCGCTGGCTGGCGCGGGGCGCGCGCGACCTGCGCGCGCACCCCTGGATCGCGGCGTTCTACGGCGTCGCCTTCTGGATGATGGCCGTCACGCTGGCGCTCGTGTTCCAGCACAGTCCCGAGTACACGATGACGATCGTGTCGGGTTGCCTGCTGGTCGGCCCCTTCCTGGCGATGGGCCTGTACGAGGTGAGCCGCAAGCGCGAACGCGGCGAGCCGCCCAGCCTGCCCGACTCGCTCACCTGCTGGGACCGCCACCTGGGCAGCATGGGCCTGCTGGTGCTCGTGCTGACGGTGCTGGAACTGCTGTGGGGCCGCGCCTCGCTGGTGGTGTTCGCGGTGTTCTTCAACACCGGCATGCCCTCGACGGCGAGCGTGCTGCAGGCCGTGTTCAACCCGCGCAACTGGGAGTTCCTGGCCGTCTACACGGTGGTGGGCAGCATCTTCGCCGTGCTGGTGTTCTGCAGCACGGTGGTGTCGATCCCGATGATCCTGGACCGCGACACCGACGCGGTGACCGCCGCCATCACCAGCTTCGGCGTGGTCCTGCAGAACACGGCGACGATGCTGCTGTGGGGCGCGCTGGTGGTCGGGCTCACGCTGCTGGCGCTGTGGCCGTGGGCGCTGGGCATCCTGATCGTCGGCCCGTGGCTGGGGCATGCCAGCTGGCATGCGTATCGCGAAGCCGTGGGCTGGGACGCGTGAGGCGGGCGGCCTCGCGCAGCCACGCTCTCACGAGGCCGCCAGCTCCTGCGCCAGCGCTGCCATCGCCTCGGGCGAGCGGTCGTGCGGCGCGATGCTCCTCGCCTGCGCGAACTGCCGGAAGTTGCGCTCCGTCGAACTGGCATAGCCCGGGTCGTAGTGCTTCAACAGCAGTTCGCGCACGACCGGTTCGATCTCGCCCGCACGCACCTGCGCCTGCCAGCGTTCCACCTGTTCGCGCCCGCGCAATTGCACCAGGGCAGCTAGGCGCTGGCAGAACAGCTCCCGGTCGCGGCTGAAGAAGGCGTAGTCCTCCAGCAGCAGTTGCACGCGCTCGTCGTCGGGCAGGTCCAGCCGCAGGCAGGCACTGGTGCGCATCGCCGCGATCAACGATTCGGGCACCGCGACGTTCCCCACCTTGCGGCTTTCGCTTTCCACGTACACCGGACGGGCCGCGTCGAAGCCGCGCAGCTTCTCCCACACGAGGGTATCGAAGCGCTTTTGCGTCGGTTGCGGCTGCCCCGGGATCAGGCCCAGCACCGAGCTGCGATGGCTGGCCAGCGCTTCGAGGTCCAGCACCTGCGCGCCCGCGGCTTCCAGCGCCTGCAGCAGCCGCGTCTTGCCCGAGCCGGTCGGGCCGCACACGACGCGGAACGACAGGCGCTGCGCGAGCGACGGGAGCTCCGCCAGCAGGGCGGCGCGGAAGGCTTTGTAGCCGCCTTCGACCAGCGTCACGTTGAAGCCGATCTGGCCCAGCACCAGCGACAGCGCGCCGCTGCGCTGGCCGCCGCGCCAGCAGTACACGAGCGGCTTCCAGCCCTTGGGCTTGTCGATCACGTGCTGTTCGATGTGTCGGGCGATGTTCGCCGACACCAGCGCGGCGCCGCGCTTGCGGGCCTCGAAGGGACTGACCTGCTTGTAGAGCGTGCCCACCTCGTGCCGCTGCGCGTTGTCCAGCGACGGCCAGTTCACCGCGTCGGGCAGGTGGTCCTCGGCGTACTCGTTCTCGCTGCGCGCATCGATGATCGCGTCGAACTCGGCGAGTCGCGCGATCGCCTCGGTGGCCGGAACAGGACGCACGCTCATGACGCGGACCCAGGCTGGCGCTGCCGGGCGGCGTCGGGCAACTGCTTCTTCAGCTCGGGCCAGACGTTGTCCAGGATGCGCGGGTGCGCCTCTGCCCGGGGATGGATGCCGTCGGACTGGAACAGCGTGCGCGCATCCGGCGCATCGGCCACGCCGGCGAGCAGGAAGGGCACGAGGCCCGCGTGGAAGCGCGCCGCGACCTGCGCGAACAGGGCGGCGAACTTCTTCGTGTAGTCGGAGCCGTAGTTCGGCGGCACCTGCATGCCCACCAGCAGGACGCGGGCGCCGGCCTTCTGGGCCGCCTGCGTCATCTGCGCGAGGTTGTCTTCGGTGCCGGCCAGCGGCAGGCCGCGCAACGCGTCGTTGGCACCCAGCTCGATGATCACGTGCGTGGGCTTGTGCTGCGAGAGCAGGGCGGGCAGGCGGGCGCGACCGCCCGAGGTCGTGTCGCCGCTGATGCTGGCATTGATCACGCGGGCCGGAATGCGCTCGCGCGCCAGGCGGTCTTCGAGCAGCGCGACCCAGCCGCTGCCGCGCTTCAGGCCATACTCCGCGCTGAGCGAATCCCCGAGCACCAGGATGACCGGCGGGGCCGCGGCCGGCGCTGCGGCCGCGTACACGGCTGCCAGCAAGAAGGCCAGCAGCTCACGCCGCCGCCAGGAAACCCAACGCATGTCTGAATCCATCATCTCCGTCGAACACGTCTTCAAGTCGGTCACCGACTCCACGGGAACGCTGGACATTCTCCGCGATATCGATTTCTCCCTGGCGCCGCGGGAAACCGCCGCCATCGTGGGCGCCTCCGGCTCGGGCAAGAGCACGCTGCTGTCCATCATCGCCGGCCTCGACACGCCCACGCGCGGCACCGTGCGCCTGGCCGGCCAGGACCTCTTCGCCTTCGGCGAGGACGACCGCGCGGAACTGCGGGCGCGGCAGGTGGGCTTCGTGTTCCAGAGCTTCCAGCTGATGGGCAACCTCACGGCGCTGGAGAACGTGATGCTGCCGCTGGAGCTGGCCGGGCGCAGCGACGCCCGCAAGGCCGCCGGCGAGATGCTCGCGCGGGTCGGCCTGTCCGAGCGGCTGGGCCATTATCCCCGCGTGCTTTCCGGCGGCGAGCAGCAGCGCGTGGCGCTCGCGCGCGCCTTCGTGGTCCACCCCGCCGTGCTGCTCGCGGACGAGCCGACCGGCAGCCTGGACTTCGCCACGGGCGAACGCGTGATGAACCTGATGTTCGACCTGAACCGCGAGCAGGGGACCACGCTGCTGCTGGTGACGCACGACCGCGCCATCGCCGAACGCTGCGAGCGGCGCATCACGATCGAGGCCGGCCGCATCGCGCAGCAGGAGCGCGTCGCGGCACCGGGATAATCCGGGCATGTCCACGCCCAAAGTCCTGTTCGGCTTCCATGCGGTGGGCGTGCGCCTGCGCACCGCCCCCAAGACCATCCTCGAGCTCTACGTCGACGCCACGCGCAGGGACGCGCGCATGCGCCAGTTCGTGCAGAAGGCGCAGGAGGCCGGGCTGAAGCCGGTCGAAGCCGACGGCTCGCGGCTGGCCCGCCTGGCCGGCAGCGCGGGCCACCAGGGCGTGGTCGCGCGCGTGGAGGCGCTGGCCCTGACACACTCGCTGGACGACCTGCTCGACGCCATCCCCGAGCCGCCCCTGCTGCTGGTGCTCGATGGCGTGACCGACCCCCACAACCTGGGCGCCTGCCTGCGCGTGGCGGACGGGGCCGGCGCGCACGCGGTGATCGCCCCGAAGGACCATGCCGTGGGCATCAATGCAACGGTGGCGAAGGTCGCGAGCGGCGCCGCCGAGACGGTGCCGTACTTCATGGTGACCAATCTCGCCCGCACGCTGGGCGAGCTGAAGGAGCGCAACATCTGGTGCCTGGGCCTGAGCGACGAGGCCACGGAAACGATCTACCAGTCCGACCTGAAGACCCCCACGGCGCTGGTGATGGGCGCCGAGGGCACGGGCCTGCGCCAGCTCACGCGCAAGACCTGCGACGCGCTGGTGTCCATCCCCATGCGCGGCGCGGTGGAGAGCCTGAACGTCTCGGTGGCGAGCGGCATCTGCCTGTACGAGGCGGTGCGCCAGCGGCTGTGAACCAGGCTGTTTCCGAGTGGGTGCGAGACGCCCGCCGCATCGTGCTCCTGAGCGGCGCGGGCATGAGCGCCGAATCGGGCGTGCCGACCTTCCGCGACGCCCAGACCGGGCTGTGGGCGCGCTTTCGGCCCGAGGAGCTCGCGACGGAGGACGCCTTCCGCGCGAATCCGCAGAGGGTGTGGGACTGGTATGCATCGCGGCGCGAGATGATTGCGCAGGTGACGCCGAACGCGGGTCACGTCGCCGTCGCGGAGTTCCAGCGGAGGCATCCCGGCCGGCTCACCGTCGTCACGCAGAACGTGGACGGGCTGCACCAGCGGGCCGGCTCGCCCGGCGTGCTCGCGCTGCACGGCAACATCGCCGAGGACCGCTGGCTGGACCGCGCGCGATCCTGCTGCGTGCCGGAGAACATCGAGGCAGGTCGGCCGCCGCGCTGCGCGATCTGCGGCAACCTGCGGCGCCCCGCGGTCGTGTGGTTCGGCGAGATGCTGCCGGCGCAGGTGCTGCGGCAGGCGGAAGAGGCGGCGGCTGCGTGCGACCTGATGCTGGTGGTCGGGACCTCCGGCGTGGTCTATCCGGCCGCGGGACTGGCGCGTGC
Organism: Ramlibacter ginsenosidimutans; assembly: GCF_016654015.1. GTDB lineage: Bacteria > Pseudomonadota > Gammaproteobacteria > Burkholderiales > Burkholderiaceae_C > Ramlibacter > Ramlibacter ginsenosidimutans. The sequence goes on from NZ_JAEPWM010000014.1 coordinate 70,607, forward strand.
CACGGCCGGTCGCGTGGTGGTGGTGAATCCGCACGCGTCCGAACTCGACGACGCGGCGCACGCCGTCCTGCGAGGCACTGCCGCGGCGCTGCTGCCGCAACTGCTGCTGGGTGCGCCCTAGACCCAGCCGAACCAGCCCAGCACCGCGCCCGCGGCCAGCAGCCAGAGCAGGTGCACCCGAGTGCGCCACACGAGCACCGCGGCGACCGCGGTCACCGCCCACATCCGCCAGTGCGCCAGCGCGTAACCCTGGGCGGTGGTGAGGATCCAGCCCGTCGACAGCAGCAGCGCGATCACCAGCGGCGCCATGCCTTGCTTGAAGGCGCGCACCGCGCGCAGGTCGCGGTTGCGGTGGCTCCATTGCGAAGTGAAGTAGACCAGCACGGAGCTGGGCAGCATGATGCCGCCGAGGCACAGCAGCATGCCGAGCAGCGCGGTCCAGAAGCCGCCGGCGTTCAGGCCGACGTTCCAGCCCATGAGCGCGGTGAACAGCACGTTGGGTCCGGGCGCCGCCTGGGCGAGAGCGATGGAGGCGCTGAATTGCGGATCGGTGAGCCAGCCCCTTTCGTCCACCAGGAACCGGTGCATGTCGGGCGCGGTGGTGATCGCGCCGCCGACGCACAGCAGCGAGAGCGAGGCATAGTGCACGAACAGCGACAGCCAGTCGGCGGCGCCCAGCGTGACCGGCATCATCCGCGCAGCCTCACGAAGGCGACGGTGAAGGCCGTGCCGCCCAGCGCCAGCAGCACCCACGCGAGCGGCAGGCGCAGCAAGGCGATGGCCACGAAGGCGAGGGCGCCGAGCAAGGCAGCGAGCGGGATGCCCAGCACGTTCTTCTCTAGAGCGGGCACGAGCTTGAGCCCGGTGGCGATGATCAGTCCCGAGGCGATCGCGCCCATGCCGCGCAGGGCGCCCGCGACCTGCGGACTGGAGGCGAACCGCGCGTAGGCCACCGCCAGCGTGAGCAGCAGCAGCAGGGGCGCGATGATGAGTCCCGCGAGCGCGACGGTCGCGCCGCGCCAGCCGAAGTAGCGCGAGCCGAGCGTGATCGCCAGGTTGATGACGTTCGGCCCGGGCATGATCTGCGCGACGGCCCATTCCTCGACGAAGTCCTCGCGCGTCATCCAGCGCTTGTTCTCCACGAGCTCGCGCTGCGCCACCGCCAGCACGCCGCCGAAGCCCTGCAGGGCCAGCCAGGTGAACGAGAGGAAGAGGTCCGTGAGGTTGCGGGGGCGCAGCACCTCGTCGGGGGCCACGGCTTGGGCAGGAAACGACATTGCCGCGATTATCGCGACCGAGCCTGTCTCGTGCCCGACGGCGAGCGGGTCGCCAGCGCGAGTCCCAGGGCGATGAGGGCCAGCGCCGCCAGTGTTCGTGGCGCCGGGACCTCGCCCAGCAGCGGCCACGCCAGCAGCGTGGCGGTGACCGGATTGAGCGCGAGGAACACGGTCACGCGGGTGGGCGTCTCGTGCTTCAGTGCATACAGCCACCAGAAGTAGCCGATGCCGCTGGACAGGCCCACGAAGGCCACGACGCCCCAGGCCGTCGGCGACAGGCTTCGCGTGCGGGCAGGCCAGTCCTCGTGCAATGCGATGACCGCGAGGAACAGCACCGACGCGAGCATGGCAAACGCCGACACGGGCACGGTCGGATAGCGCCGCAGGTACGGCCGGTACAACACGCTGCACACCGCGCCCACGCAGGCGGAGGCCAGCACGGCCAGCTCGCCCCACCAGGCACCCGCGTGCAGCGCCTGCAGCTTGGACAGCAGCGAGACGGCAACGCCCGCGATGGACAGCAGGACGCCCGCGAGCAGTTGCGGCGTGACCTGCTCGCGGCCGAGCGCCGCGCCCAGCAGCAGCGTGAGCAGCGGGAACAGGCTGAAGATCAAGGCGGCCGGCGCGGCGGGCACCGTCTGCAGGCCCCAGTTCAGCAGCGCGATGAGGATGCCGAACTGCCCGGTGCCCAGGGCTGCCATGGCCCAGAGATCGCGGGCCGGCGGTCGCGCGGGCAGCCGGCGCAGCGCGGGCCAGGCGAAGGGCAGCAGGCACAGGAAGCCGATCGCGTAGCGCAGCATGGCCAGCGTGAGCGGCGGCACTTCGCCGACCACGAAGCGCGACGCGACGATCGCCGCGCCCACCTGCACGCCCGTGGCGGCGGCCGCGGCGAGGGCGAGGTTCAGAGCCGCCGCTCCCAGATTTCGCTGACCAGCGACTGCCCGAACGCCTCGTTCGGCTCGCTTTCCTTGAGCGCGAAGCCGCGCGACGCATAGATGGCGCGCGCCGCCGTGAGGTTGCTCTGGGTCCACAGCATCATGCGCCTGTAGCCCGCGGCCCGAGCGAAGGCGATGCATGCGTCAGTGAGGCGCCCGCCGAGCCCGAGCCCGCGCGCCTCCGGACGCACGATCAGCAGCCGCAATTGCGCCACCGTCGCGGACTTGCGCACCACGAAGATGCAGCCCATGCGCTCCCCATCCACTTCGGCGATCCAGGCCTTCTCGCAGGCCGGGTCGAGCTTATGGACGAAGCGGGCGACGATCTCCGCCACCAGCGCTTCGAACGTGGCGTCGAAGCCGTACTCGCGCGCGTACAGCTCGCCATGCACCTGCACCACCCAGCCGAGGTCGCCGGGTTGCGGGTCGCGCAGGACGATGCGGCGCGATCCGGCGGGCGGCGGGTCCAGCAGGCGGTGCACCGTCTCCAGCGACTGGATCAGCCGCGGCCGAGCCTCGCGCGGGACGGCCGCGAGCAGGGCGGCTGCCTCGTCGCGCGATTTCTGCTGCAGCGGGCTGAACACCGCATAACCGGCTTCGGTCAGCCGCAGCAACTGCTGGCGCCCGTCGTGCGCAGCCGCCTCGCGGGCGATCCAGCCGCGGTCCTCGAAGCGCCGCAGGATGCGACTGAGGTAGCCCGCGTCGAGCTCGAGGTCCCGCACGAGCTCGCGCGCAGTGAGCGGGGGACGGTGCGCCAACTCGTACAGCACGCGCACCTCCGTGAGCGTGAAGTCGGTGTCGAGGTAGCGCTTGAGCACGCCGATGCGCTGCGTGTAGAAGCGGTTGAAGGCGCGGACTGCCTTCACCTGCGATTTGTTGACTCCGGCAACCATGGGCGCAGTTTCGCCGGGATCCTTGCCGGAGTCAACGAAATGGGTCTGGGGAGTCGGGGGTGTTTGGCGTCGGGATGGTGCATGAGAGCGTCGGCTCCCTCTGCGTCGAAGCACACCTGGGCTACACCGCAGGATCGGGAGGGGGCAGCCCGGCTCGGCGAAACAAAGGCGGAAGCTCGGGCTTGTCAAAGCCCGAGCCGGGGGACATTCGCAGGGACGGGTTGCTCCGTCCCGGTCCGGCAAACTCGCGCGGACGCAAACGCGCGAGTGCGGCTCAGTACTTCGGCTCGAACCGCCGGATCGCGTCCTTGACCTGGGGTGCCACCACGAACCCCGGCCCGTACTTCGACGCGAGAACCTCCGCGCGGTGCAGGAACGCGTCGATGCCGGTTCCGTAGATGAACTGCATCGCGCCCCCCGTCCAGCCCGGGAAGCCGATGCCGAAGATGGACCCGATGTTCGCGTCGTGCACGCTGGTGAGCACGCCTTCGGCGAGACAGCGCGCGGTCTCGATCGCTTGCCGGTACAGCAGGCGATCCTTGAGATCCTGCAGGTTCCACTCGACGCCCAGCTGCTCGAACAACTCCTTCAGCTTCGGCCACAGGAACTTCTTCGCGCCTTTCTCCTGTGGGTACTCGTAGAAGCCGCCGCCCGCGGCGCGGCCGTTGCGGTCGAACTCCTTGACCATGCGTTCGACGAGCAACTCGCCCGGCGTCGCGATGTAGGTCTGCCCCTCGGCACGCGCGTCGGCGCGCGTCTGGTCCAGCACGTGCACCGAGAGCGACAGGGCGGTCTCGTCCAGCACGGCCAGCGGTCCCACCGGCATGCCCGCCTGCAGGCCTGCCTGCTCCACCACGGGCGCGGGGATGCCTTCGCCCACCATGGCGGCGCCCTCCATGACGAAGGTGCCGAACACGCGGCTGGTGAAGAAGCCGCGCGCATCGTTCACGACGATGGGGATCTTGCCGAGGGCCTGCACGTAGTCGTACGCGCGGGCGACAGTCTCGTCGTCCGTGGCCTGGCCGCGGATGATTTCCACCAGCTTCATCTTGTCCACGGGACTGAAGAAGTGGATGCCGACGAATTTCTCCGGCCGGGCGCTGGCCTTCGCAAGGCCCGTGATCGGCAGGGTGGAGGTGTTGCTCGCGAAGAAGCCGCCCGGCGCGAGCATGGCCTCCGCTTCCTTCGTGACCTTCGCCTTCAGTTCGCGGTTCTCGAACACCGCTTCAATGATCAGCTCGCAGCCCTGCAAGTCCTTCACCGACTCGGTGGGCGTGATGCGTGCGAGCAGGGCCTGCTGCTCCAGCGGGCTCATGCGGCCCTTCTCGATGCGCGACTGCGTGATCTTCGCCGAGTAGGCCTTGCCGGCCTCGGCCTTGTCCTGCGAGACGTCCTTCAGCACCGTCGCGATGCCGCGGCTCGCCTGGGCATAGGCGATGCCGCCGCCCATCATGCCGGCGCCGAGGATGCCGACCTTCTGCGGCTTGTACCTGCCGTCCCACTTCGGACGCGACTGGCCAGCCTTGATCGCGTTCATGTTAAAGAAGAAGGTGTTGATCATGTTCTTCGCCACCGGCGACACGATCAGCTTGGCGAGGTAGCGGCTTTCGATGCGCAGCGCGGTGTCGAAGTCCACCTGCGCGCCCTCGACCATGCAGGCGAGGGCGTATTCCGGCGCGGGGTACAGGCCGCGCGTCTTCTGCTTCAGCGCCGCCGGGGCGACGGCCAGCATGCCGGCGATCTTGGGGTTGCTCGGGGTGCCGCCCGGCATCCGGTAGTCCTTGGCGTCCCAGGGTTGCTGCGCCTGCGGATTCGCCGCGATCCAGGCGAGCGCCGATTGCCGCAAAGCCGCCGCGTCGGGCACGAGCTCGTGGACCAGGCCCAGCTCCAGCGCTTCGCGCGGGGAGAACAGCTTGCTCTCCAGGATGTAGGGCTGCGCTCCCAGCAGTCCCAGCAGGCGCGTCATCTTGGTGATGCCCGATGCGCCGGGGATCAGTCCCAGCGTGATCTCCGGCAGCCCGAGCTGGATCTTCGGGTTGTCGACGGCGACGCGGTGGTGCGCCGCCAGGGCCACTTCCCAGCCGCCGCCCAGGGCCGCGCCATTGAGGCACGCCACCACGGGCTTGCCCAGCGTCTCCAGCGTGCGGAAGTTTTTCTTGGTCTGTTCGATCTCGCGGAAGACCTGCGGCGCATCCTCGGGCTTGAGGCGCATCGTGCCCTTCAGGTCCGCGCCGGCGAAGAAGGTGCTCTTGGCCGAGGCGAGCACGACGCCGCGGATCGCGTCCTTGTCCTGCACCACCTGCTGCACGGCGGCCGTGAGGTCCTCCTGCCATTGCGCGCACATCGTGTTGACGGGCGAGCCGGGCTCGTCGAAGGTGAGGGTGGCGATGCCCTCGGCGAGTTCGTAGCGGATCGTCTTCATGGCCATTCTCAGATGCGCTCGACGATCGTGGCGATACCCATGCCGCCGCCCACGCAGAGCGTGGCGAGGCCGTAGCGCAGCTGGCGCCGGTGCAACTCGTCGATCAGCGTGTTCAGGATCATGGCGCCGGTGGCGCCCAGCGGATGGCCCATGGCGATCGCGCCGCCGTTCACGTTCACCTTCTCGTGCGGCACGCCCATCTCCTTCATGAAGCGCATGGGCACGGCGGCGAATGCCTCGTTCACTTCGAACAGGTCGATCTGGTCCACCGTCATGCCTGCCTTCGCCAGCGCCTTGCGCGCCGCGGGCATCGGGCCGGTCAGCATGATGGTCGGATCGGCGCCCGAGAGCGCGGCGGACACGATGCGTGCGCGCGGCGTGAAGCCATGGGCCTTGCCCGCCGCTTCGCTGCCGACCAACACCGCCGCCGCGCCATCGACGATGCCCGACGAATTGCCGGCGTGGTGCACGTGGTGGATGCGCTCCACCTGCGGATAGCGGCTGAGCGCCACCTGGTCGAAGCCCAGGGCGCCGAGCTGCTCGAATGCGGGCTTGAGCGCCGCGAGGCCTTCCATCGTGGTGCGCGGCTTGATGAACTCGTCCTGGTCGAGGATCACCTGGTCGAGGAAGTCCCTGACCGGCACCACGCTGCCGGCGAAGAAGCCGCCTTCGCGAGCGCGGGCCGCGCGCCGCTGCGACTCCAGCGCGAATGCGTCCACGTCCTCGCGAGTGAATCCTTCGATGGTCGCGATCAGGTCCGCGCCTATGCCTTGCGGCACGAAGGCCGTCGCCGCATTCGTTTCCGGGTCCTGCGACCAGGCGCCGCCGTCGGAGCCGATGGGCACGCGGCTCATGCTCTCGACGCCTCCGGCGACCACCAGGTCTTCCCAGCCGGAGCGCACCTTCTGCGCCGCCATGTTCACCGCTTCCAGCCCCGAGGCGCAGAAGCGATTGAGCTGCACACCGCTGCAGCGCCAGTCCCAGCCGGCCTTGAGCGCCGCGACCTTGGCGATCACCGAACCCTGTTCGCCGATGGGCGAGACGACGCCCATCACCACGTCATCGACCTGGCCCGTGTCGAAGTCGTTGCGCCTCTGCAGTTCGGACAGCACGCCGGCCAGCAGGTTGACCGGCTTCACCTCGTGCAGGCTGCCGTCCTTCTTGCCCTTGCCGCGCGGCGTGCGGATCGCGTCGTACACATAAGCTTCGCTCATGGGGTCCTCCTGGCAATGCGCCGCAGTATAGGGGTCGCATCCGGCGATTGCTCGGCAGGAACAGGAGCGCCGGGTAACGGTCGCGCTGCTGCATGTCGCTCACGTGACGCTCTGCGGGTTTGCCTCAGACCGACGCGGGAACGCGCAGGCCTAGATTGCCACCGAGCCCGCGATGTCACGCGGGCCGTTCAAGGAGACATCTGTGGTACCCCAATTGCAGAAAAGGAGACCGCGGGCCGCGGTCTGGCATGCGCTCGGCCTGGTGATCGTGTCCGTCGCGCTCAGCTCGTGCGGCGGCGGCAACGGCGACCACGGCACGCCGCTGAGCATTCGCACCGTGTCCAACCGCGCGGACCTGATCAGCGATGGCGATGCGCTCGTGGAGGTCACTGCGCCCCCGGGCCTGGCCAAGCAGGACCTCACCATCAAGCTCAATGGCAGCGACGTCACGAGCGCCTTCACCGACCAGGGCCACGGCAAGATGCTGGGCGTGGTCACCGGCCTGAAGACGGGGGCCAACGTGGTGGAAGCCGAAACGAACAGGGGCTCGCCGCCGGGCGCCAGGCTCACCATCACGAATGCGCCGCGCAGCGGGCCGGTGCTGTCGGGTGCGCAGATCACTCCCTACTACTGCGCCACGCCGACGCCGCAGCCGCAGTCGGGCACCACCCCGGCGACCAACGCGAGCGGGCTCTCGGGGCAGCCCGACGCGAACTGCAACATCGCGACCGAAACCAAGCTCTACTACCGCACCACCGCGGCCAGCACCGGCACGGGCGCCTGCTCCACGGCCTTGCCCGACCCGGTCTGGAACAGCAATGGCCTCACCGGCGCGATTCCGGCGGCACCGACCGCGCCGGCGAACTCGTGCTGGAAGCCGTACACGCCCGGCACCACGCCGGCGGACATGGCGACGGCGACCACCGACAACGGCCAGATCGTTCCCTTCATCGTGCGCCTCGAACGCGGCACGATGAACCGCGGCATCTATGACCTCGCGGTGCTGTTCGATCCTGCCAAGCCCTGGACTCCCGTGGCCCCGCAAGCGCAGTGGAACGGCAAGGTGTTCTACAGCTTCGGCGCCAGCACCGGCCAGCCGCGGCGGCAGGCCCGCTCCACGGCTACGGCCTGGAGCCAGCTGGAGCTGCAACTGCAGCGTGGCTGGATCGTCGTGTCCAACAGCATGACCGACTCGCTGCGCAACTCCAATCGCGTCGTCATGTCCGAGACCGTGATGATGATGAAGGAGCACATAGGCGACACCTACGGGTCGATCCGCTACACGCTCGGCACCGGCTGCTCCGGCGGCTCGATCAACTCCAACATGAACCTCTCGATCATGCCGGGCAACCTGGACGGCGTCGTCACGAACTGCACCTATCCCGATTCCGAAACGACCTCGCTCGAGGTCGGGGACTGCACGCTGCTGGTGGAGGCCTACCAGAAGCCGCAGATGCAGGCTCTCTGGAGCGGCATGCTGCAGTCGGACATCAACGCCAAGGAGGCCGCCATCAACGGCCATCCGGACCAGACGGGTTGCCAGGCATGGTTCAACCTGTTCGGCAGCAACGGCAAGGCCGGCCTCTACAAGATGCGGACGGTGACCGACAACAACACGGGAGCCATCAGCGAGGCCGCGACGCCGACCAACAACTGCGAGCTGCCGAACAGCGCCGTGTACGACCCGGCGAATCCGGTCGCGACGGCCACGCTGCCGCGTTGCAATGCGTGGTCCTGGGGCGCGTCGATCTGGGGCACGGTGAGCGGGTCTCCCGCGGCGAAGGACACGCGTGACAACGTGGGCGTGCAGTACGGCCTGGGCGCGCTGCTGGCCGGCAGGATCTCGGCGGAGGAGTTCGTCACGCTCAACGAGGTGATCGGCGGGACCGACCACGATACGACGCCGACGGCGGCACGCACCAGCGCAGACACCGACGCGCTCGCCATCGCCTACCGCTCCGGCATCGTCGCCTCGGGCAAGAACCTGGCGAAGGCGGCCATCATCGACGAGCGTGGCTGGGACGATTCGCTGATCACCACGCCGCCCGGAAGCACCCTCTTCGTCACGCTGTTCGGCATCCACCACCAGTGGTACAGCTGGGCGATCCGCGACCGGATCACGCGCGATGCGGGCGACGCCGACAACCAGGCCTTGTGGCGCTTCGCGCGGGGCGCGATGCCGGCGTCGCCGGCCATGAGCCTGGACGCGTTCAACAACATGGACCAGTGGCTGACCACGCTCGTGACGGACCCGAGCAACCGCTCCATCGAGCAGAAGGTGCGCGCGGCGCGTCCGGCGAGCTCGAAGGACTTCTGCTACCTGACCAGCGACACCACGCAGAGCACGAAGATCTTCGACCAGGCGACCTGCGACGCCGATCCGTTCCTCAAGCCCGCGGCCTCGCCGCGCCAGGTGGCCGGCGGCCCGCGCTCCGAGGACGTGCTGAAGTGCCAGCTCAAGCCGCTCTCGCAGTTCGACTACCCGAGCAACACCTTCACCCCGGCGCAGTTCTCGCGCCTGCAGGCGGTGTTCGGCACCGGCGTGTGCGACTGGAGCAAGCCCGGCGTGGGCCAGCAGGCCGCACAGAGCCCGCTGACGTTCAAGGCCGGTCCGGGCGGTCAACCGCTGGGCGACGCACCGACGTCTTCGCGCCTGTAAGCGCTTAAGCTGGTGGCCGCTGTCCGAGAGGACGGCGGCCTTTTCTTTTCGTTTCCGGGGATGCGCAAGATGATCGAACGCACGCTGTTCAACGCCGACCACGAAGCCTTCCGCGATGCCTTCCGGCGCTTCGTGGACAAGGAGGTCGCGCCCTTCCACGCGGACTGGGAGGAGCAGGGCTACGTCGACCGCGCGCTGTGGAACAAGGCGGGCGCGAACGGCTATCTCTGTCCGACGATGCCGGAGACCTACGGCGGCGCCGGCGTGGACAAGCTGTATTCGGTGATCCAGATGGAGGAGCTCGCGCGCGGCGGCTTCACGGGCGTGGGCTTCGGGCTGCACAGCGAGATCGTCGCGCCGTACATCCTCCACTACGGCACCGAGGAACAGAAGCAGCGCTACCTGCCCCGGCTCGCCAGCGGCGACATGGTCGGTGCGATCGCCATGAGCGAGCCCGCGGCCGGCAGCGACCTGCAGGGCATTCGCAGCACCGCACTGCGCCAGGCCGACGGCAGCTACCTCCTGAACGGCAGCAAGACCTTCATCACCAACGGCTGGCATGCCGACCTGGTGATCGTGGTGGCGAAGACGGATCCCGCGGCCGGCGCGAAGGGCACGAGCCTGCTGCTGGTCGAACGCGGCATGGCGGGCTTCGAGAAAGGCAAGCGCCTGAAGAAGCTGGGCCTGAAGGCGCAGGACACCTCGGAGCTGTTCTTCGACAACGTGCGCGTGCCCGCGGCCAGCCTGCTGGGTGGCGAGTCCATGGTCAACCGCGGCTTCATCGCGCTGATGGAGCAGCTGCCCTGGGAGCGCATCCAGATCGCGATCACGGCGGTCGCGTCGGCGCAGGCGGCGATCGACTGGACGGTGCAGTACGTGAAGGACCGGCGCGTGTTCGGCCAGCCCGTGGCCGCGTTCCAGAACACGCGCTACAAGCTGGCCGAGCTGCAGACCGAGGTGCAGGTCGCGCGCGTGTTCGTCGACAAGTGCCTCGAGCTCGTGCTGCAGGACCAGCTCGACACCGCGACCGCGAGCATGGCCAAGTACTGGACCAGCGACCTGCAATGCAAGGTGATGGACGAATGCGTGCAGCTGCATGGCGGCTACGGCTACATGTGGGAGGTCCCGATCACGCGGGCCTACGCCGACGCCCGCGTCCAGCGCATCTATGGCGGCACCAACGAGATCATGAAGGAGGTGATCACCCGGGCCATGGGGCTGGGAGGAAAATAGGGCGCATGCTGCGCGCCCTGCAAGACCTCTTCGATTCGTTTGTCGCTCCCTCCCTCTCTCCGGCCGAGCAGGAGCACCAGCTGCAACTGGCCACGGCCGTCCTGCTGGTGGAGGTGATGCGCTCCGATGCCGCCGTGCAGCCCGCCGAGCGCGCGGCCATCCTGGCCGCGCTGCACCGGCAGTTCCCGCTGGAATCCGATGCGTTGCAGCGGCTGCTGCAACTCGCCGAGCAGACCTCGCGCACGGCCAACGATTTCTTCGCCTTCACGTCCACGCTGAACGAGCACTTCAGCCAGGAGCAGAAGATCGGCGTGATCGAATTCATGTGGCAGGTGGCCTATGCCGATGGCCGCATCGACGAGGGCGAGAACCACGTCATCTCGCGCGTCGCCGGCTTGCTGCACGTCACGCACGGCGAGTACATAGCCGCCAAGCTGCGGGCCAAGCAGGCGGCGGGACTCGGCGCGCCCTGAGGTTGACGGGCGGCGCTTGACCGGGGCGGGCGCCGCTCCTAAACTTAACCGCATGGTTAAGTAACAGGGGAAATGAATGAGCTACACCGGCAGCTGCCATTGCGGCGGCATCCGATTCGAGGTGGATGGCGAGGTCGACAGCGGGCTTGCCTGCAACTGCTCCATGTGCGCGCGGCGCGCATCGCTGCTGTGGTTCGTGCCCAGGGACAAGCTGCGCCTGCTCACGAGCGAGGACGCGGTGTCCACGTACCTGTTCAACAAGCACGTGATCCGGCACCGCTTCTGCGCGAAGTGCGGCATCCACGCCTTCGGCGAAGCACAGGGGCCGGACGGCCGCGCGATGGCCGCCATCAACCTGCGCACGCTGGAAAATTTCGACCTGGACAGCGTGCCGGTGAAGCACTACGACGGTCGTTCGACCTGACCCCTCGGGCGCCATTCCGGTTTCGCGGCAGCGCGCCGCATGCACCCAGGAGAATTGCCATGGATCCTGTTGTCCATTTCGAGATGCCTTATGACGACGCCGCGCGCATCGCGCGTTTCTACGAACAGGCGTTCGGCTGGAAGCTGCAGAGGCTCGGGGCCGAGATGGGGCACTACGTTCTCGCGACCACCGCGGAAGCGGATGCGAGGCCGGACGGCCAGCGGGGCGCCATCAACGGTGGCTTCTTCCCGCGCAGTCCGGAGATGCCGGGCCAGCATCCTTCGATAGTCATCGCCGTCGGCGACATCCAGTCGGCCATGACGAAGGTGAAGCAGGCCGGCGGCGAGGTGCTGGGCACGCCCATGGAGATCCCCGGCGTCGGCCAGTACGTGGCTTTCCACGACACGGAGCGCAACCGGGTGAGCATGCTGCAGCCCTTGCCGCGCTCCTGAGCGGCGGATGACGCCCGCAGCTGACCTCGACCAGGTGTTCGGGGCCTTGGCCGATGCCACGCGCCGCGGCGTGATCGCGCGGCTCACGCAGGGCCGCGCGAGCATCACGGAGCTCGCGCACCCGCACGGCATGTCCCTGCCGGGTTTCATGAAGCACCTGCGGGTCCTCGAGGACGCGGGCCTGCTGGTGCGCACGAAGGAAGGGCGCACGGTGCGCTGCGAACTGGCGCCGCGCGCGCTGGAGGATGCGGCGATGTGGCTGGCGCAGTACGAAGCATTCTGGAGCGCCCGGCTCGACGCACTGGGCCGCTACCTGTATCACGAGCAGGAGGTACATCCATGGACCGCCCGGCCGCCGCGCAAGCGCAGCTCCGCATCACGCGACGCTACGGCGTCCCCGCCGAAAAAGTCTGGCAAGCCTGGACCGACCCGCAGGCGCTGAGTGCGTGGTTCGGGCCCGGCGAACCGCATTCGGTGCTGGTCGCGGAGCTGGACGTGCGTCCGGGCGGAAACTACCGCATCCGCTTCCGCACGCAGGACGGCGGGGAACACGAAGTGGGCGGCACGTACGAATTCGTCGAAGTCAACGCGCGGCTGGTCTTCAGCTGGGCGTGGCACAGCACGCCGGAGCGCGTGTCCCGCGTGAGCGTGACGCTGCGCCCCGTGCCGGGCGGCACGGAGCTGGAGCTGCTGCACGACCGCTTCCACGATGCGGCTGCCGGCGACAACCATCGTCGCGGCTGGACTGCCACCATCGCGAAGCTGGACGCGTGGATCAATAGCGGTTCGGGTCGCGCGGATAGCGGTCGTCGCGATTGATCACGCCGTCGCCGTCGCGATCGCCATAGCGACGCCGGCGGCTGTTGTCGTATTCCGCGTAGCCGTCGCCGCGCACCCAGTGCCCCGGCTGCAGGTACCACGAGCCGTCGGCGTGCTGCTGCCAGTGTGCGGCCTGCCACGCGTAGCCGGGCCGCGCCTCGACGAAGGCGCCGCCGTGCCAGATGTAGCGCCCATCCTCGAAGGTGTAGTAGCCGGGCGCCCAGACCTGGCCCGGGCGGGGAGCCGGCACGGTCTCGACCACAGGCGCCGGCGGCGGCGACTGCACGACATACCCGGAGTTGCCCATGATCACCTGGGGTCCGTTGCTGTAGGCGGGCGCACCGTAGTAAGGCGCTGCGCCTTGGGTGTAGGGAACGGTGCCCGCCACGACGGCGGGGGTAGCCTGCGCGATCGAGGCGAGGCCGGCCAGCGAGCCGGCGGCCACGGCCAGGGCGAGCATCTTCTTGCGGTTCATGTCGTACTCCTTGTCGTATGGTGACAAGGTGCGGCCGCGCTCGCCCGAACGGCATCGGACCGCTACGGTTCTGCTCGTCGGCGTTGTCTGGCTTGGCGCTTGGCCGCAGTGCGGATCAGCTGCGAGGGACGGGGCAGGCCGCGGCTTCGGCGACCTGCTGGCAGGGCGGCACCAGTGCAGGCGCGGCGGTCGCGGCACGTGCGGGCATCGCGGTGAGGTACATCGCCGTGGCGACGGTTCCGATCGCGACCACGAGCGTGCCGAACAGCAGGTACCACGGCCAGCTGATCGCGGGGTGCAGGTAGGCCCACAGGTGCGCAGGGACGGCGGGACGGGCCGGCAGGGGCCGCGCCATCCGTTCCGCGCGCCGGATCCATAGGTCGTGCTCGGTGCGGCGGTGCGGATCGGAGAGCACGTCGTACGCCGCGTTGATGGCGGCCATCGCGCGCGCCGCATTCGGGTTGCCCGGCATCTTGTCCGGGTGGTATTTCTGGGCCAGCTTGCGATAGGCGGCGCGCACCCGCTCCGCGCTGGCGTCGCGCTCGACCTGCAGCACGTCGTAGTAGGTGGGCATGGTCTCGGCCATCGCTACGATTTTCATAGCTTCGCCGCCGCGCCGTCCAGCAAAAGCTGGCGTCGTGGTGCGCCCTGTGGGTTCGCTGCTACAAAAACAGCAGCTTGAGCCCGCGTCACGTCCAGCGATGGCGCAGGAGGGAGGTGACGAACAGGCGCGGCACGGGCGTGGAGTCGTGCTGTCGCTGCTCGGCGAGGCTGCGCGCATGCCGCGGCAGGTAGGAGATCTCGTTGCGCGCTTCGTCGCTCACCGCGCCGAGCGCGCCTTCGAGCGACTGATGGTGTTCGCCGCCGAAGATCTTGAAGGCGCAATCCGCTTCCCAGTACGACTCGGGCTGCGTCCAGCACACCTTCGCGTAGCTGCAATAGCGCCCGCCGTCGCCCATGGGCGCCGCGTAGGCCGCGACGTAGAAGCCGTTCACCGGCCCCCAGATCCTTTCCATGGCGTTCTCCTGTCCTGCTTGCCAGGCTCAGGAGTCTGCTTCAGCAGGAGCTGGGCCGTGGTGCACGGGACGGCGTTTTGCGGCGCGGTCCTACAGCGCTCGGCCGCTCGTCAGCGCCCTCAAGCCGCGCGGAGTAAAAAAACCAAACAACCGGACGCAGAAGACGCAAAAGTTACGCAGAGGTCCCAGAAGAACAGCCAGTTGAAAAAGGATTTCTTTTGCGTCTTCTGCGCAACCTCTGCGTCCTCTGCGTCCGGTTGTTGGTAGTTGGTGTTCGTGGTCGCGGCAGGCGATCAGAAGATATCCGGCTCACCCGCAGGCTCGCCGAACTCGGTGCGCAGGAAGTCCATGTCGCAACCCTGGTCCGCCTGCAGGATGTGCTGCGTGAACATCCAGCCGTAGCCTCGCGCGAAGCGCGGGGGAAGCGGCTTCCAGGCGGCGCGGCGGCGCGCGAGTTCCGCGTCGTCGATCTCCACGTGGATGCTGCGCTGGGGAATGTCCACGCTGATCCGGTCGCCCGTGCGCACCAGCGCCAGGTTGCCGCCCACGAAGGCCTCGGGCGCGACGTGCAGCACGCAGGCGCCATAGCTCGTGCCGCTCATGCGCGCGTCGCTGATGCGCAGCATGTCGCGCTTGCCTTCCTTGAGCAGCTTGACGGGCATGGGGATCATTCCCCACTCGGGCATGCCGGGGCCGCCCTTCGGGCCGGCGTTGCGCAGGACGATCACGTGGTCCTCGGTGACGTCCGCATCCGGGTCGTCCAGCATCTTCTTCAGGCTGGGATAGTCGTCGAACACGATCGCGGGGCCGGCGTGCCGCAGGAACTTGCTGCTCATGGCCGAAGGCTTGATCACGCAGCCGTCGGGCGCCAGGTTGCCGCGCAGCACCGCGAGCGCGCCTTCGGCGTACACCGGCTCGTGCAGCGGCCGGATCACGTCGTCGTTGAAGCACTGCGCGCCTTCGATGTTCTCGCCCAGCGTGCGGCCGTTCACGGTGCGCTGGTCCAGGCGCAGGAAAGGCTTGATGCGCGCCATCAACGCGGGCAGGCCGCCTGCGTAATGGAAGTCTTCCATCAGGTAGGAACTCGCGCCGTTCGGGCGGATGTTCGCCAGCACCGGCACCTCGCGGCTGATGCGATCGAAGTCGTCGAGGCCGACTTCGTGGCCGGCGCGGCGCGCCTGCGCGATGACGTGGATGATCGCGTTGGTGGAGCAGCCCAGGGCCATCGCGACCGCGATCGCGTTGAGGAAGGCCTCGCGCGTCTGGATCATCGACGGCCGCAGGTCTTCGTGGACCATCTCCACGATGCGCCGGCCGCACTGCGCCGCCATGCGCTGGTGGCCGGCTTCCACCGCGGGAATGGAGGCGGCGCCGGGCAGCGTCATGCCGATCGCCTCGGCGATGGAGGTCATCGTGCTGGCCGTGCCCATCGTCATGCAGGTGCCGGCGCTGCGCGCGATGCCGCCCATGATCGCCTGCCATTGCGGCTCGGCTATCGTGCCGGCGCGGCGCTCGTCCCAGTACTTGAAGGCATCCGACCCCGAACCCAGTGTCTGCCCCCGGGCCATGCCGCGCAGCATCGGGCCCGCGGGCAGGAAGATCGCCGGCACGTCGGCGCTGGTGGCGCCGAGAAGCATCGCGGGCGTGGTCTTGTCGCAGCCGCCCATGAGGACCACGCCGTCCACGGGGTAGGCGCGGATCATCTCCTCGACTTCCATCGCCAGGAAGTTGCGATAGAGCAGGGCGGAGGGCTTGATGATCGCTTCGCCGAGCGAGACCGTCGGCAGCTCCAGCGGGAAGCCGCCCGACTGCAGCACGCCGCGCTTGACCTCGTCGGCCCGCTGCTTGAAGTGCTGGTGGCAGGGGTTGTAGTCGTTCCAGTTGTTCAGGATGGCGATGACGGGCTTGCCTTCCCAGTCCTTCGCGTCATAGCCCATCTGCATGATGCGCGAGCGATGGTTGAACGAACGAAAGTCGTCGCGATCCAGCCAGCGCTGGCTGCGGAGTTTCTGCAGGCGTGCCATAGCGCGCCACTGTAGCAAGCCATGCCCTGCAAGCCTTGGCGCCGTGTAGGGGCGCCTCCCCCGCGCGGTGCGCCGGCACGGTGCGCGGCGCACAATAAAAAATCCCCCGGGACCGCAGGGGCCCCGAGGGGATAAGTAGCCGGGAAAGAAACTTGAAAAAGAACCCGGCTCCCTCGTGAGACTGCACAACCCGTGCCTGGGTTCCCTTGCGGGTGCCAAGAGCGCAACGGTGCAGCGCGCCAGCGACGGGGCGTTCGTGAATTTGTCACGTGACCCCTCGCGCCCGAGCCAGCGAAACATTTTCGAACTCGCGTCTCAGGAACCCTTTCTGTAGGATGACTCTGACAAGAGTAGCCTCCCTCGTGGAGGTCCTCTGAACCCTTTTTCGTGCTGGCGCCGGTCGCGCCAGCCGCTTTCGAGCAGGAACACGATGTCCGAACTCGCCGCCAAGGAAGACGCCGTGGATGCCGCCACCGGCGCATCTCCGCCCACCCCGTGGCTCAATCTGAAAAAGCTGGGCGCCCGGCTGTCCGACTGGTTCAGCATCCAGTCACCCGCGCTCAAGGCCATGGTGCTGGCCGTGCTGATCGCCATCCCCGTCACGGGGATCTACTCCTTCACGATCTGGCAGCGCCAGGCCGCGGTCGCCGAACAGGTCAAGGCCATGGCAGGCCAGACCGGCGCGAACGCCATGTGGTCCTTCAACGAGAAGCTGCCGGTCGTCTTCGGCTCGGGCTCGGTGCTGGGGTTCATCGAACAGCACCCGGTCGACCGCATCACGGTCGTCTACAAGCCGCTGATGTGGAACGTGTCCGAGCGGATCGTGCTGATCGAGTCCGGGGGCAAGCAGTACGCGTACTACCCCAGTGACATGGAGACGAAGATCTTCACCGAGAGGGCCGTGAACGCGTCCTGGGGCAGCAAGATCGACTTCATCCCGCGCTCGGAGCTCTCCGCGGTCAACCAGGACATGCTGGAAAAGCTGGATGAGCGCTTCTCCGGTGCGCGTCCTCAGTCCGAGAAGGACGGCTGGAAGGCGGGCGTCAGCGGCGTGCTCTCCGCTGCGCTGACGCTGGGCCTGCTCGGCTTCCTGGCGTTCCACCTGAAGGGCCAGTTCAAGTCGCTGCGCTTCATCGAGCCCAGCCAGGTGCACGGTTCGATCGAAGACCTGGTCGGGATGGATGACATCAAGTCCGAGGTGCGCCAGATCAAGGACCAGTATGAGCGGCGCGCCGAGTACGCCGAGTACGGTATCAACAAGCCGTTCAACGTCATGTTCAGCGGACCGGCCGGCACCGGCAAGACCAAGCTGGCCAGCTACCTGGCCAAGGAGCTGGGCCTGCCGATCCTGTTCCACTCCGCGGCCAACCTCGAGACCGGGTACGTGGCCGGGGGCTCCAACACGCTGGCGCGCATCGCCTCCATGGCCAAACGCCGCCGCCGCTGCATCGTGTTCCTGGACGAGGCGCAGGACCTGTTCATGAAGCGCGGCGGCCACCGCAAGTTCGATGACGACACGCAGAACATGCTGCTGGCGATCCTGGACGGCGTGCGCACGAAGAGCGATGCGGAGATCATCTGGATCGTCGCGTCCAACTTCAACAGCGAGTCCATGCCCATGGACGAGGCCATGCTGCGCCGGTTCCAGATGAAGGTGGACTTCCGGCTGCCCAACAAGGAAGAGCGCTGCGCCATCATCGAGCACTACCTGCAGGAACGCTCCGAGAAGGTCGCGCCGGACCTCGACCTGCGCCACATGGTGGAGATCACCGAGGGCCGCAGCCCCGCCGACCTGGAGACCATCGTCACGCAGGCGGGCATCACCGCGGTGCAGGCCGGCATCCTGATCGACGCCGACACGCTGATGCAGGCGGCCGAGCGCGTGCTGGTGGGCAACGTCAACGCGAACACGACCAAGGAACGCGAGCGCGACCGCCGCATCATCGCCGTGCACGAGTGGGGCCACTTCCTGGTCGACTTCGAGCTGGAGCGCAAGCGCGCCGGCAGCGACTGGGAAAAGATCCTGGCCGAGATGAAGACCATCAAGATCTCGCTGAAGGCCAACCCGCGCAACAACGCGCTGGGCTTCGTGTTCCACAAGCAGGGATCCAACCTGCTCAAGACCAAGGCCGACATCGAGCACGACGTGCGCGTGCTGCTGGGCGGCATGGCCAACGAGGAACTGTTCTTCGGCGAAGAGGGCACCACCAACGGCGCGCACAACGACATCACGCGCGTCACCAAGCTGCTGCACCATGCCGTCGCCGAGATGGGCATGTACCGCAAGACCCGCCTGAACTTCGGGGCGCTGAACGATTCCGGCAGCCGCACGGTGGACGAGGAAACGCGCTCGATCATGGAGATGCAGAGCGAGCGCCTCTACGGCGAGACCAAGGCGACGCTCTCCCGGCTGAAGCCGCTGACCGAGCACCTGGCCGGCAAGCTGATGGAGCAGGGCGAGATGAGCCTGCGCGACGCGCTGCACGAGATCCGCGCGTTCGAGGCTGCCTGCCAGAGCTTCGACAGCCGCGTGGGCCTCAACGGCGCCGGCAATGCGCTGCCCGCGCCCGATCCGGCGTCCTGAGCGTCCGGGCCAGGCCCGACAAGAAAAAAGGCGGTCATGGACCGCCTTTTTTCATGGGTGCAGGGCCCTGCCTATTTCTTCGCCGGCTTGCCGGTGGACGGAGCGGGAGCGCCACCGGAGGCGTTGGGCGGGGGCACGCCGAGGCGCTTGGCCATGCTGTCCTCCAGGCTGCGGAAGCGCTGCTCCACTTGCGGGCGCGTCTCGGCGATCACCTTCTCGGCCAGGGCACGCTGGATGTCCACGCCGGCGGCCTGGAACTTGGCGAGCACGGGCGATTCGAGCATCGCCACCACCTGCTTCAGTTCGTCCTCGGTGAACTTCTCTTCGAGCATCGGACCGATCACGGTCGGCGCCAGCTTGGTCGCGCGGTCCCGCACGATGGGCACGGTGTCCTGCACGAACTTGCGCGTGTCCTCCTGGATGCCCTTGGCCACGGCGTCGCGCTTCTCCGGCGGAACGCGCTGCTGCAGGGCGGCGTCCGCGCGTTCGAGCAAGGGCCCGAGCGGCTCCTGCACGAGGGACTGCGCCATGTTGTCGATGGCGGGTTGCTGGATCTTGAGGATGCGCGCGACCAGTTCCTTCTTGGCGGGAGAAGAAGCATTGGAGGCAGGCGCCTGGGGCGTGGCGCTTTGCGCCTGGGCGCCGGCGCAGGCGGCGGTGATCGCGAGGATCAACAGGGATTTCTGGAACATCGTCCCAGTGTAATCCCTGCCTCTTGCCGCTCCCTGACCGTGAGCCAGTGCGCGGTCGGGCGGGCTGCGGCCCCGTAGGCTGGGGTGACGCAGGAACCCCAGCGATGCGCGAAAGCGCTGGGGTTCGCTCTCGCTCACCGTCAGCCTACAACTCACCGTCCGCCTGCCACGCACCCGCAGCCGGCGAGGAACTCCAGGCCGCCTGCGCTAGCCGTTCGCCCCCTGGCGTCGCCGGCGAGCGCCGACGCGGAGCGTGCCGCGCCGCTGCGCCGGGTCGGCGCTGGCGACCGGACGCGCGATCACGTCCGTGAGGTCGACAGGGAGGTAGGGCGGGGCCTTGCGGACCTGCTTCCAGGCCTTCCGGGCCAGGCCACCGGTGACAGCGTAGACGATCAGCTTGCGCAGCAACATGGGGTCTCCTCGATCCAGGGATGGTCGAGGCGATCGTCACGCCGGCTTGTAGTCGCAGAGCCATGACGGGGGCAGGACGCGCGGCGGGTCAGCCGTCCTCGCTCCTACAGCCGCGCCGAGCGCGCACGCACGCCATCGCGCAGGGTCGTCCTGCCGCGGCCTTGCGGTCCAACGCCTAGTCTGGAGACATCGGCAAGGAGGAACTGACCATGTCGGAAGATGCAAACAAGATGGCGGCGGAGGCGCTGCTGATCCACCTGGAACCGGATTGGGAGCGCCGCAACTGGTGCAAGTGGCTGGGCTGCAGCGAAGACGAACTGGAGCACGCGGTGACGTACGTGGGGCACGACCCGGACAACGTGCGGCGCTTCCTGCGGCAAGCGCGCTGAGGGGCATCAGCGGCCCGGGCGGCCGCTGACGCGAGCCGTCCCTTCGCCCGAACGCAGCACGTATAAGGGTTACCGCTTGTGTCGCCGCGGGACGGGCGGGCAGGCGGACGCCTAGACTCATGGGGACGGTGGAAGACGGCATCCTGCATCTCGACGAACCCGGTGCGCGTCGCCTGGTGCTGGTGCGCGCGATCGAGGCCGCCGACCCGCAAGGCCGGCTGGTCGGCGAAGCCGAGCGCGAGCAGGCCGAACGCGAAGCGCTGGATGCCAGCCGCGAACCCGGCGGCCGCGTCGATCCCGCTGAATACCTGCAGCAGCGCGCCCGCCGCGTGCTCGCCAAGGTCGAACTGCGCAATCCGCGCATCGCGAGCCTTCAGCAGCCGGAAGCCTGGCGCCCCATGCTGCTGGTGGCATTGCCTTTGCTGGCGTGCGTGCTCGGCATGCTGCTCGATCACATCGACCACCCGCACCAGGTCAACATGCTGTCCCCGCCGCTGCTGGGCGTGCTGGCGTGGAACCTGCTGGTGTACCTGCTCATCGCCGCGACGGTCTGGCGGCCCCGCAAGCCCCACCGCGGTCGCGGCATCGAGCGGATGCAGCGCTGGATCTCCGGCCTGCCCCTGCGCACCGGACGCGCGGGCCGCTTGCGCGCCGAGGTGCTCGCGGGCTTCCACGCGCAGTGGCTGAAGGTCACGGGCCCGCAGCAATGGCTGTGGGGCGAACAGCTCCTGCACGTATGCGCGGCCGGGTGGGCGCTGGGACTCGCGCTGTCGATCGTGCTGGGCGGGGTGGTGCGCGAGTACCGCGTCGGCTGGGAAAGCACGCTGCTGGACGTGCAGCAGGTGCACGCGCTGCTGGCGGCGCTGTTCGCCCCGGTGGTCGCGCTGCTGCCCTTCGATGCATTCAGCGTCGCCGACCTGCAGCGCATGGCCTTCCGTTCCGGCGCCGCGATCGGCGTCGACGAGGCGCGGCGCTGGGTCTGGATGTACGTCGCGCTGCTGTTCGTCGTCGTGATCGTGCCGCGGCTGCTGCTCGCCGCCTGGACGTCATGGCGGCGCCGTCGCCTCGGGCGCGCCGTTCGCATCGACTTGCGCGACCCGTACTTCGCCCAGCTGCTGGCGCGCGTCAGTCCGGCCTGCGTGACGCTGGGGGTGTTCGCGAGCGAGGGCGCGAGCCGCGAGGCCTTGCTGCGCCTGCTGCGCGAAGTCGCGGACCATCCCGCGCCGCGCGAGGGCGCCTGGAGCGTGCTCACCACGGGCCGCGGAGACGAGCTGCGGGTCTTCGAGGTGCCTTCGGGGTACCGGGCTCCCGCGCCGGCGGTCGCTGCGCATGCCGGCGGCGCCGGTGCGGCCCAGGTGTGGCTGCAGGACCTGCTGGGACGCTTCAAGACGATGCCGCGCGAGCAAGGCGATCCGGTGTCCGCGTTGCTCGCGGAGACCGACCTCGTGCTGCTGCTGCCCGGCAGCCCCGTGGACCTGGAGGATGCGAAGCGGCTGCTGCACTGGGTGGCCCAGCCCGCGCTGGTGCTGGTCGCGGGCGACGACGTTCCCTACCGGACCGCCGTGCAGCGGCTCGGCCTTGCCGCCGAAGTGCTGCCGCTCGCGCACAGCCTGGGCCATTGGCTGCGTGATCCCGCGCTGCTGCAGGCGATGGCGAAGAGCATGGCGAGCAGCAAGCGCGCGGGATTCGACCGCGTGGCAGCGGCCTGGAAGGAGCGCAACGCGGCGCGGTTTGCGCACGCGATGCGCCTGCTCGCGGGCGAGCTCACGCGCGCGGCCCGCGACAGCGAGGAGACCGGCGGAGCGCCGGTGGGCCTGCGACAGCTCGTGAACCCCGCCGAACGCGATGCGACGCAGCGCGCCCGCGAGGCGGCGCGCGCGGCGCTGCTGGTGCGCGTGCGCGAGGGCGAGTCCCGCGTTTTCTCGGAACTGGTGCAACTGCATCGCGCGGGCGCTCCGGTCGCCGCCCTGGCCGCCGGGCGCATGGCCGGTGGCTTCCACGAACAGCGCGCAGTGGACTCGCCGCAAGCCGGCATGGCCGGCGCGGCGACCGGCGCTGCCATGGGCGCGGGCATCGACCTGCTCACCGGTGGGCTGACGCTCGGCGCGGCCACGGCCCTCGGCGCGATGATCGGCGGCGGTGCCGCCTATGCGGCCGCCGCCTGGAAGAACCGGGGCAGCGCCAGCGGGCCGCCGCAGGTGCAACTGGGCGACGAGTTGCTCGAGACCGTGGCGGAAGGACTGCTGCTCGCGTATCTCGTCACGGCGCACCGGACGATTGGCACCGGCGAAGCGGGGGTGCCAGATGCCTGGCGCAGCGAGGTGGTCGCTGCCGTTGCAGCGCGGCGGCCGGTGCTGGGCGAGCTCTGGCAGCAGCTGCGTGTCGCCGACGATGCGCAGTTCGCGTCCGCTGCGCTCGCGCGCGAGCTGGAGGGCATCGCGCGCGGACTGCTCGCGCGCCTGGAAGGGCCGCCGCGCCGCTAGGTGTGATGTCTCAATAGGTTGTTCATCCGTCCCTGATTTGGGAAGCTGTGGTTACCAAGCCCAGCCAACCATCTCGGGAGAGGACGGATGAACAGACCCAAGAATGCAGCATTGACTCCGATTG
>NZ_JAEPWM010000015.1 GCF_016654015.1 Ramlibacter ginsenosidimutans
GCTCGATGCTGTGGCCGACAGGCTCAACACCCGTCCACGCAAGACCCTTGGCTATAGCACCCCGGCCGATACACTAGCCAAGGCACTGTTGCGGTGACCGGTTGAATCCGCCACGCAAAGGTTTCGCAGGGGACGCAAAAGGGCTTCCATCTAGAAATGTCTTTTTTGCGTACTTTGGCTGTTCCCTTTTGCAACCTCTGCGTCCGGTAGCCCGCTTTCCGCGTCAGCGCGGAAAGCGCTCGCGCAGCTTCAGCTTCCAGAACTTGCCCGTGGACGTGCGCGGCACCGCGTCGATGAACTCGTAGCGTTCGGGCAATTGCCATTTCGCGAACCCGTGCTTCAGCAGGTGCTCGTTCAGCTGGCCCGCATGCGCGTCCGCGCCCTTCTTCAGCACCACGCAGGCGAGCGGCCGTTCGCTCCACTTCTCGTCGGGAATGGCGATGACCGCCGCTTCGGCCACGGCGGGGTGTCCCATCAGCGCGTTCTCGAGGTCCACCGAGCTGATCCATTCGCCCCCGGACTTGATCAGGTCCTTGGTGCGGTCGGTGATGCGCACGAAACCGAGGTCGTCCACGCTGGCAACGTCGCCCGTACGCAGCCACCCGTCGTCGGTGAACTTGTCGGGACTGCGCGGAACCTCGTGGTAGCTGCCCGTGATGAAGGGGCCGCGCACCTGGATCTCGCCCACGCTCTTGCCGTCCCACGGCTGCTCGCCGGTGTCGCCGATCACCCGCAGCTCCACCAGCGGCACGGGCACGCCGGCCATGGCCGCCCGGCGGTACTTCTCGTCGTCGCTCGCGCCCTGGAGCTCGGCCCGCGGATAGGAGACGGTGCAGACGGGCGAGGTCTCGGTCATGCCCCAGCCCTGGCCGATCCAGATGCCCTGGCGGTCGAACGCGCGGATGAGGGCCTCGGGCACCGCCGCGCCGCCCACCAGCGAGCGCATGCCGCGGGGCAGCTTCCAGCGGCCGTGGTGCGGCGAGTCCGGGGCCTGCGCCGCATCGAAGGTCTGGATCAGGCTCAGCCAGATGGTCGGGACGCCAAGCGAGAGCGTCGGCGGCTCGACCTGCATCAGGTCGAGCAGGTCTTCGGGATGCAGGTGCGGCCCCGGGAACACCAGCTTCACTCCCATCATCACCGCGCCGTAGGGGATGCCCCAGCTGTTGGCGTGGAACATGGGGGTGACCGGCAGGACGACATCCGTGCCGCGCAATCCCCAGGAATCACCCAGGCTCGCGACGAGTGTGTGCAGGATCGTCGAGCGGTGCGAGTAGGCGACGCCCTTCGGCCGGCCGGTCGTGCCCGACGTGTAGCACATGGCGACCGGGTCGTTCTCGTCGTGCTCCGCATAGCGGAAGCCTTGCGCATCCGCGTCGGCCAGCAAGGCCTCGTAGTCTGTGAACTCCGCCGGCACGGGCGCGCCGGAGAACGGGAACACGATCACCTTCTCGAAGCGATGCAGGCCCGCGAACTGCTTGTACAGCGGCAGCAGCACGTCGTCGACGACCAGGAAGCGGTCTTGCGCGTTGCCAGCGATCCAGCCGATCTCGTCGGGCGACAGCCGCAGGTTGAGCGTGTGCATCACGCCGCCGGCGGCGGGGATGCCGAAGTAGCACTCCAGGTGGGCGTGGTGGTTCCAGCAAAGCGTCGCGACTCGTTCGCCCTTGCGCAGGCCGAGCCGCTCGAGCGCCGATGCGAGGGCCCGGGTGCGCTCGTAGAACTCGCCATAGGTGTGCCGCCGCAGCGACTTGTCCGGCAGCCGCGAGACGATCTCGTTGCGATGGAACAGCTGGCCGGCGCGCTCGAGCAGGTGGTTGAGCGACAGCGGCGTGGTCATCATCGTGCTTTGCATGCCGGACCCCCGAAGTGGAGAAGCCACTGTAGGGACCCGGGGCGCGCCCGTCCATGCAGAATGCACCTGATGGACACCTTGCAGTCGGAGATCGCCGCCACCGCCGCGCGGCTGGTGGTGGAGGAGGGCCTGGAATACGGCGCGGCCAAGCGGCGCGCCGCCAGGCAACTCGGGCTGGGCGCGCGCACGGCGCTGCCCGACAACGAGTTGCTGGAAGATGCGGTCCGCGAATACATCGACCTGTTCTGCGCCGAGACGCAGCCGGCGGAACTGGCCGCCCTGCGCCGGCTGGCCCTGACCTGGATGGAACGGCTGGCGCAGTTCCGCCCTTACCTCGCCGGCGCGGTATGGCATGGGACGGCCACCCGGCTGTCCGACATCTACCTGCAACTGTTCTGCGACGACCCCAAGTCCGCCGAGATCGCCCTGATCGACCACGCGGTCGACTACACGCCGCGCACGGTCACGGGCTTCCACGGTGAAGCGGTGGAGGCCCTGAGCATCAGCAGCATGAGCAAGGAGCTCGGGGAGCCCGTGGGCGTGCACCTGCTGGTGTACGACCACGACGACCTGCGCGGCGCGCTCAAGCCCGACAACAAGGGGCGCACGCCCCGCGGCGACCTGGCCGCCGTGCGCGCCCTCATCGCGGAGACCCATGATGCATGAAGCGATCCAGGAGCCGGATGCTCCCGCTGCCGGACCGAGCCGGCGCGGCTGGTTGCTCGCTGCGGTGGGTGCCGCCGCCGCGGCCGCGGGCGCCGGCGTTGCGTGGTGGAAGCTGCGCCCCGGCGCGGTCGACACCGGCGCGGCCGAACGCCTGTGGCCGCTTTCCTTCGACACGCCGCAAGGCACGCCGCTGGCCATGTCCGCATTCCGCGGCAAGCCGCTGCTGCTGAACTTCTGGGCGACCTGGTGCGCGCCCTGCGTCGAGGAGATGCCGATGCTCGATGCGTTCTACCGCCAACATGCAGCGAACGGATGGCAAACGGTCGGACTTGCGATCGACCAGCCCTCCGCGGTGCGCAAGTTCCTGGAACGCACCCCCATCGGCTATCCCATCGGACTGGCCGGTTTGCAGGGCACGGAACTGACCCGCGACCTGGGCAACGATGCCGGCGGCCTGCCGTTTTCGGTGCTTTTTGCGGCCGATGGCCGCGTGCTGCAGCGTAGAATGGGCCGGCTCAGCGACGCCGACCTGAAGACCTGGTCCGGCTTCTCCTGAGCGGCGCGGGGCGCTTGCGCCGGCGCTTGCATCCGTTCTGGAATCTGGAGCGGATCCGATTGATTGAGCCATCGTTCCTGCAAAAAGCCGGAAGAACGCGATTTTTGCTGTAAATTCGCGTCCTCTTTGAAGACGAGGCAGGAGAACCTCCATGGACTTGCGCAAACTCAAGACGCTGATCGACCTCGTGTCGGAATCGAACGTGTCCGAACTGGAGATCACCGAAGCGGAGGGCAAGGTCCGCATCGTGAAGGGCGGCCCTGCGGCCGCGCAGGCGTATTACGCCCCGGCACCCATGCCCGCCGGGAACGCCGCACCGGCACCCATGCTGGCACCGGCTGCGACCGTGCCTGCGGCGCCCGAAGCGGAGAAGGGCCACACGGTCAAGTCGCCCATGGTGGGCACGTTCTACCGTGCTTCGGCGCCGGGCGCGAAGGCGTTCGTCGAGGTCGGCAGCGTGGTCAAGGAAGGCGAGACCATCTGCATCATCGAGGCGATGAAGATCCTCAACGAGATCGAGGCCGACAAGGCCGGCACGATCGCGAAGATCCTTTGCGAGAACGGGCAGGCCGTCGAATACGGCCAGCCGCTGTTCGTCATCGAATAAGAAATGCTCCAGAAGATCCTGGTCGCCAATTGCGGCGCGGGCCGCAGGCCGGGGGGCGCGCTCACATCTGCGCGCAGCGCATGTGAGCACGCACCAAAGCGCGCGTGGGCGCGCAGCGCACACAGGGCGACGAGCCGCGAGAACACGAATGTTTAAGAAGATCCTGGTCGCCAATCGCGGCGAAATCGCCCTGAGGATTCAGCGCGCGTGCAACGAGCTGGGCGTGAAGGCCGTGATGGTCTACTCCGAGGCCGACCGCGAAGCCAAGTACGTGAAGCTGGCGGACGAGGCGGTCTGCATCGGCCCGCCTCCGTCGTCCCACAGCTACCTGAACATGCCCGCGATCATCGCGGCGGCCGAAGTCACGGACGCCGAGGCGATCCATCCGGGCTACGGCTTCCTGTCCGAGAACGCCGACTTCGCCGAGCGGGTGGAGAAGAGCGGATTCCAGTTCATCGGGCCGACGCCCGAGAACATCCGGACCATGGGCGACAAGGTGTCCGCCAAGCAGGCCATGATCAAGGCCGGCGTGCCTTGCGTGCCCGGCTCGGAGGGCGAACTGCCCGACAACCCGGCGGAGATCCGCCGCATCGCCCGCAGCGTGGGCTACCCGGTGATCATCAAGGCCGCGGGCGGCGGCGGCGGCCGCGGCATGCGCGTGGTGCACACCGAAGCGGCGCTGATCAACTCGGTGCAGATGACCAAGGCCGAGGCGCAGGCCGCGTTCGGCAATCCGGCCGTGTACATGGAGAAATTCCTCCAGAACCCGCGCCACATCGAGATCCAGGTGCTGGCCGACAAGCACAAGAACGCGGTGTACCTGGGGGAGCGCGACTGCTCCATGCAGCGCCGGCACCAGAAGGTGATCGAGGAAGCGCCGGCGCCCGGCATCCCCCGCAAGCTGATCGAGAAGATCGGCGAGCGCTGCTCCGCGGCCTGCCGCAAGATCGGCTACCGCGGCGCGGGCACCTTCGAGTTCCTCTACGAGAACGGCGAGTTCTACTTCATCGAGATGAACACGCGCGTGCAGGTGGAGCATCCGGTGACGGAGCTGATCACCGGCATCGACATCGTGAAGATGCAGATCCGCGTCGCTGCCGGCGAGCGGCTGCCGTTCAAGCAGGGCGACATCGTGCTGCGCGGCCACGCGCTCGAGTGCCGCGTGAACGCCGAGGACCCGTACAACTTCGTGCCCTCGCCGGGACGCATCACCATGTGGCACCAGCCCGGCGGCCCCGGCGTGCGGGTGGACTCGCACGTGTACAACAACTACTTCGTGCCGCCCAACTACGATAGCATGATCGGCAAGATCATCGTCCACGGCGACACGCGCGAGCAGGCGCTGGCCCGCATGCGCGGTGCGCTCGGCGAGACGGTGGTCGAGGGCATCAAGACCAACATCCCGCTGCACCGCGAGCTGATGGTCGACGCCAAGTTCATGGCCGGCGGCACCAACATCCACTACCTGGAAGAGTGGCTCTCGCATCACAAGAGGTGATCGCGACCCGGCAGCGGCGCCGCCACGCGCCGCGCGGGAACAGCCCCGGAGATCTCCATGTTCGAACTGCGCCTGCTGTGCCCTGAAGAGCGTGTCGAGCCCGTCACCGACGCACTCGAGGCGCTCGACGCACTGAGCGTCTCGGTCGAGGACGCCGACGCGCAGACCCCGGCCGAACAGGCGCTGTTCGGCGAGCCGGGCCTGCCTCCGCCCAAGGAAGGCTGGCAGCGCTCGCTGGTGGTGTCGCTGTTCGCCGACGAAGCCCAGGCCAGGGAAGCCGCGCAGTTGCTCGCGCCGCAGGACTTCTTCGTCGACTGCCGGATCCTCGGCGTGCAAGCCGTTCCCGACCAGGACTGGGTGCGCCTCACGCAATCGCAATTCGAGCCCGTGCAGGTGACGCCCAGCTTCTGGATCGTGCCGACCTGGCATGAACCGCCGGCCGCCGCGCAGCAGGTGATCCGGCTCGATCCCGGCCTGGCCTTCGGCACCGGCACGCATCCCACCACGCGCATGTGCCTGCGGTGGATCGCCCACCATCCGCCCCAGGGCCAGCGCGTGCTGGACTACGGTTGCGGCTCCGGCATCCTCGCCATCGGCGCGGCGAAGTTCGGCGCCGCGGCTGTGGACGCCGTCGACATCGACGAAGCGGCCGTGCGCTCCACCGAGGACAACGCGCGCGCCAACGGCGTGCAGCTCGCGGCGGGACTGCCGGACCGCGCCAGCGGCCGCTACGACACCGTGCTCGCCAACATCCTGGCGACGCCGCTGAAGGTGCTCGCTCCGCTGCTGTGCGGCCACGTGGCACCGGGCGGACACCTGGTGCTCGCCGGCATCCTCGCGCGCCAGGCGAGCGAGCTGCAGGAGGCCTACGCTCCCTATGCGGCGCTGCAGGTGAGCGACGAGGAAGACGGCTGGATCCTGATGACGGCACAGTGCTGACCGGGCCGGCGGCGCCCTGAGTCCCTCCTGGCGCGGACCCGGGGACGTGGCCGCCCCCGCAGGCGAAGACGGGCTCCGGATGGCGCGCCGTTGTTCCGGGTGAAAATACGCCCATGAGCCTGATCACCAGCTGTCCCGCCTGCGGCACGATGTTCCGTGTCGTGCCGGACCAGCTGAAGATCTCCGAGGGCTGGGTGCGCTGCGGCCATTGCAGCGAGGTGTTCGACGCCACGGCGCACCTCACCGACGAATCCGTGCTGGGCAACTTGCCGGAAGCAAAGGCCACGACCCACGCGCCGCTGCCGCCGCCGTCCCCACCGGACGACCAGGCCACGACGCCCGACACACTGCAGCCGCGGCCCGCCGACCTGTATGCGCGACCGACCGCGGGCGCCGAAGACCAGGCCGACAGCCGCTCCACCGATCCGTCCGACTTCTTCCTGGCCGACGAGGCGGACCCGGCGCTGGAGCCTTCCCCGCTCGACGCCCCCTTCGTGTTCCGGCGCTCGGAGATCACGCTGTCGGACCTCGGCCCGGAGACTGGCCGGGAAGGGCAGGCGCTGTCCGGCGACTTCGACCGCGAGGAGGACGAGGACGACGACGAGGACGTGCCGAACGTCTCCTTCGTCCGCAAGGCCCGGCGCCAAGCGTGGTGGACGCGGCCGGGCGTGCGGCTGGTGCTTGCGTTGCTGGCGCTGGTGCTCGGCCTCTTGCTCGCGCTGCAGGTCGCCTGGCAGGACCGCGACCGGCTCGCGCTCGCGCAGCCGATGCTGCGTCCGGCGCTGCAGCACATGTGCGATGCGCTGCATTGCACGATAGGCCCGCCGCGGCAGATCGATGCCATCCTGATCGACAGCTCCGCCTTCAATCGCCTGCGCAACGACACCTATCGCCTGAGTTTCACGTTGCGCAACACGGCGCCCACGCAGGTCGCCGCGCCGGCGATGGAGCTGACCATCACCGACTCGCAGGACCAGACCGTGGTGCGCCGCGTGCTGAGCCCGGCGGAACTCGGCTCCGCCGACGGCGTGATCCCCGCGGCCGGCGAGTGGTCGCGCACCGTGGGCGTGCGCGTCGACCCCGGCAGCGCCGCGCGCGTGGCCGGCTACCGCCTGCTTGCCTTCTACCCCTGACCCTGAGAAAGAGAACCATGGCCGCCGTCATCTGCGGATCCCTCGCCTTCGATACCATCATGAGCTTCGAGGGCCGCTTCGCCGAGCAGATCCTGCCGGACCAGCTGCACATCCTGAACGTGTCCTTCCTGGTTCCCAGCCTGCGGCGGGACTTCGGCGGCTGCGCGGGCAACATCGCGTACAGCCTGAAGCTGCTGGGCGGCACGCCGCTGCCCATGGGGGCGGTGGGCAGCGACGGCGGCGATTACCTGCAGCGGCTCGAATCGCTCGGCATCGACAGCCGCTTCGTGCTGCGGGTGGACGACACCTACACGGCGCAGGCGATGATCATGACCGACCGCGACAACAACCAGATCACCGCCTTCCACCCCGGCGCGATGATGCAGGCGCACGAGGTGAAGGTGCAGCCGCGCCCGGACATCAAGCTGGGCATGATCTCGCCCGACGGTCGCGACGCGATGCTGCAGCACGCGGCGCAGTTCAAGGCGGCGGGCATCCCCTTCGTGTTCGACCCGGGGCAGGGCCTGCCGATGTTCGGCGGCGACGAGCTCGCCAGGTTCATCGACCAGGCGACCTGGGTGACCGTCAACGACTACGAGGGCAAGATGCTGTCGGAGCGCACGGGCTGGAGCAGCGCGGAAATCTCGAAGCGCGTCGACGGCCTGGTGGTCACACTGGGCGGCGACGGCTGCGAGGTGTGGGTGAACGGCGAGGTGACGCTGGTGCCGCCCGAACGCCCCGCGGCGATCGTCGACCCGACCGGGTGCGGCGACGCCTGGCGCGGCGCGCTGCTGCATGGGCTGGAGCAGGGCTGGTCGCTCACGCGCTGCGCGCAGCTGGGCAACAAGGTCGGCGCCATCAAGATCGCCAGCCGCGGTCCGCAGAATTACACGTTGCCTTCACTCTGAAAAATCGCCAGGGCGATTTTTCAGAGTGGCCCCAGCATGTGTGAAGAGGACCGGCAAAGCCGGATCCTCTTCACAGGTGGCATCGCGCTGCATGCTATCCCGCGCAATGCGGAGCGCGGCAAGCGCGCAGATCGGTCAGCCGCGGGCAATCGTGACGCCGCCGTCGACCACGATGGTTTCGCCGACCACGTAGTCGCCGGCGCGCGAGGCGAGGTAGATCGCGGCGCCGGCCATGTCCTCGGTGTTGCCGATGCGGCCGACGGGCACGTGGCCGGCCACCTGGTCGCCGTGGTCGCGCGCTTCCTTGTTCATGTCGGAGGGGAACGGGCCCGGCGCAATGCCGCTGACCACGATGTTGTCCCGGGCCAGCCGCAGCGCCATTCGCTTCGTCAGGTGGATCAGGCCCGCCTTGCTCGCGCTGTACGAGTAGGTTTCCCACGGATTCACCGAGATCCCGTCGATCGAGGCGATGTTGATCACCTTCGCGGGACGCTGCTTCGCGCCTTCCTTGAGCGCGCCGTGCAGCGCCTGCGTCAGGAAGAACGGCGTCTTCATGTTCAGGTCCACCACCTTGTCCCAGCCGTTCTCGGGGAAGGTGTCGAAGTCCTCGCCCCAGGCGGCACCGGCGTTGTTCACCAGGATGTGCAGCGCCGGTTCGCGCCGCATGATCTCTCCCGCGAGCTGGCGCGCGCCTTCGACGGTGGACACGTCGATGGGCAGCGAGATGCACGGCCCGATGGACGACAGCTCCTTCGCGGTCGCATCGCAGGCCGCCGCCTTGCGCGCGGAAATGTAGACCTTCGCGCCCTGGTGCAGCAGCCCGGTCGCGATCATGCGGCCGATGCCGCGCGAGCCGCCGGTGACCAGGGCCACGCGGCCCTCGAGGGAAAACAGATCTTTCATCAGCCTCTCCTGTGCGAGGCAGGCAGGTTAGCGCCGCTGCGGGCGTTCTCCAATCACCTGGAGGACACCGCCGCCTCGCCGGCCGCCGGCGCCGCTTCGCCCGCGGGCGTATCGGCGCTGCCGCCGGCCTGCGCGCGGACGCTGCGGCGGGCGCGCCATGCGAGGAACTCGCCCACGATGCCCTTGCGGAACGCCAGCACGCAGGCGACGAACACGCAGCCGATGATCACGGTCACCCAGGAGCCGACGCGATCGGAGAGCACGTCCTGCAGCGTGACGACCACCCCGGCGCCGACCACCGGGCCCAGGAAGGTACCCGCGCCGCCCAGCAGCGTCATGAGGATCACCTCGCCGGAATTGCCCTGCATCACGTCGGTGAGCGTCGCGAAGCCCAGCACGAGTGCCTTCAGCGAGCCGCCCAGACCGGCGATGGCGGCGGACAGCACGAACACCATCAGCTTGTAGCGGTTCACGTCGTAGCCGAGCGAGATCGCGCGCGGCTCGTTTTCGCGGATCGCCTTGAGCACCTGGCCGAAGGGCGACGACACGATGCGACGGATGCCGAGGAACACCAGCACGAGCAGCGCAAAGACGAAGTAGTACATCGTCATGTCCGGGCGCAGCGGCAGCAGGCCCAGCAGCGTGCCGCGCGGCACGCCCTGGATGCCGTTCTCGCCGCCGGTGAAGGGCGCCTGCAGGCAGACGAAGTACACCAGCTGCCCGAGCGCGAGCGTGATCATGGTCAGGTAGATGCCCGAGCGCCGGATGGCGAGCCCGCCGATCACCACGCCGGCCAGCGCGGCAACGGCCATGCCGGCCAGGATCGCGGGCAGCGTGCCCCAGTGCTGCGCCGTCACCAGCCAGCTGGTGGTGTAGGCCCCGAGACCGAAGTAGGCCGCATGCCCGAAGGACAGCATGCCGCCGAATCCCAGCAGCAGGTTGAACGCGCACGCGAAGATCGCGAACGAGTACAGCGTCATCAGGTAGACGGGATAGATGTCGAGCCACGGCGCGACGAGCCCGGCCAGCACGAGCACCGCATAGAGGAGGACGACGGAACGCTGCATGTTCACTCCCGTCCGAACAGGCCGGCCGGCCGCAGGACCAGCACGATGGCCATGATGACGAACACCACCACGTTGGATGCTTCCGGGTAGATGACCTTGGTGAAACCCTCGATCATGCCCAGGGCGAGGCCGCTGACGATGGAGCCGAGAATAGAGCCCATGCCGCCGATGACGACGACGGCGAACACCACGACGACGATCGACGATCCCATCAGGGGCGACACCTGGATCACCGGGGCGGACAGCACGCCCGCCAGCGCCGCCAGGCCGACGCCGGCGCCGTACGTGAGCATCACGATCAGCGGCACGTTGATGCCGAAGGCCTGCACCAGGCGCGGGTTCTCGGTGGCCGCGCGCAGCGTCGCGCCAAGGCTGGTGCGTTCGATGATGAACCAGGTCGCGAAGCAGATGGTCATCGACGCGACGATCACCCACGCGCGATAGATCGGCAGGATCATGAAGCCGAGGTTGAATACGCCCTGCAGCGCGTCCGGCACCGGATAGGTGTTGCCCGAGGAGCCGTAGAAGTAGCGCATGACGCCTTCGAAGATCAGCGCGAGTCCGAAGGTCAGCAGCAGGCCGTACAGCGGATCGAGCTTGTACAGGTGCTTGAGGAAGAGGCGCTCGAGCACGATGCCGGCGCCGCCCACCACGAGCGGCGACAGCACCAGAGCGACCCAGTAATTGATGCCCAGCGCTTCCAGCCCGATGTAGGCGGCGAACGCCCCGAGCATGTAGAAGGCGCCGTGGGCGAAATTGACGACGCCCAGCAGACCGAAGATCACTGCCAGCCCCAGGCTGAGCATGGCGTAGAAGGAACCGTTCACCAGGCCCAGCATGAGCTGGCCCAGGATCACGGGAATGGGATAGCCGAAGATTTCGGTCATGAGGTCGCGGGCGTGGCAGGCCGGTGCGGCGGCGAGGGCCGCCGCACCGGCCGGGGCTTACTTCTTGGCGTACTGGCACTTGCCGGTGATCGGGCCGAAGGCCTCCTCGCCGGACATCGTCTTCACCAGCTTGTAGTAGTCCCAGGGGTACTTGGACTCGGCCGGCGTCTTCACCTGCATCACGTACATCGGGTGGATCATCACGCCGTCGGCGCGGATGTAGCCGCCCTTGACGAACATGTCGTTGATCTTCTCCTTCTTCATCTCCGCCATGACCTTGTCCGGGTCGGTGGAGCCGGCGGCCTTCACCGAGTTCAGGTAGTGCAGCGTGGCGGAGTAGTACGCGGCCTGGTTCATCGTCGCTTCCTTCTTCATCACGGAGAAGTAGCGCTTGGACCACGCGCGGGTGGCGTCGTTCAGGTCCCAGTACCAGCCGGTGGTGAGGTACAGGCCCTGCGCCGTCTTCAGGCCCAGGGAGTGGATGTCGCTGATGAAGGCGAGCAGCGCCGCCGGCTTCATCTGCTTGGTGATGCCGAATTCCTGCGCCGCCTTCAGCGAGTTGGTGAAGTCCGCGCCGGCGTTGGCCAGGCCCAGCACCTGCGCCTTGGAGCCTTGCGCCTGCAGCAGGAAGGACGAGAAGTCGGTCGTGCCCAGCGGCACGCGCACTTCACCGAGCGACTTGCCGCCGTGCTTTTCGACGACTTCGGTCGCGGCGGTGCGCAGCTGCGTGCCGAACGCATAGTCGGCGGTCAGGAAGTACCAGCTCTTGCCGCCCTGCTGCACGATCGCCGACGCCGTGCCGTTGGCCAGCGACGTGGTGTCGTACGCGTAGTGCACGGAGTAGGGCGTGCAGTCCTCGTTGGTGAGCGAAGCACCCGCGGCGCCGATGGCGATGAAGGGGACCTTCTTCTGGCCGGCCACCTTGGACATCGCGATGGACACGCCGGTGTTGGAGCCGCCCAGGATCATGTTGACGCCGTTCTGGTCGGCCCACTCGCGGAACTTGGAGGCGCCCACGTCCGGCTTGTTCTGGTGGTCGGCCGTGAGGATGGTGATCTTCTTGCCCAGCACGGAACCGCCGAAGTCGGCGATGGCCATCTTGATCGCCTCGACGCCGCCCTGGCCGATCACGTCGGCGTAGACGCCGGACATGTCGTCGATGTCGCCGATCACGACTTCATTGGGCGCGGCGGCCGCGCTGGAAGCGGCGAAGGCGCCCGCGAGCGCGAGGGACAGGACCGACAGGGAAAGACGTTTTTTCATGGGAAGTCTCCTTGGTTGGATGCGAACGGAAATCAGGTCAGACGCCGAGGAACTCGTGCAGCATGTCCATCTTGTCGGCGAGCTCGCGCTGCTCGAACTGCTGGACGATGCGGCCGTGCTCCATCACGTAGAAGCGGTCGGCGAGGGGGGCGGCGAAGCGGAAGTTCTGCTCCACCAGCATGATCGTGTAGCCGCGGGCCTTCAGGGTGCGGATCGTCTCCGCCAGCTTCTGCACGATCACGGGCGCCAGGCCTTCGGAGATCTCGTCGAGCAGCAGCAGGCGCGCGCCGGTGCGCAGGATGCGGGCCACCGCCAGCATCTGCTGCTCGCCGCCGGACAGGCGCGTGCCCGGGCTGGCGGCGCGCTCCTTCAGGTTGGGAAACATGGCGTAGATCTCGTCCACGCTCATGCCGCCCTGCGCGGTGACGGGCGGCAGGCGAAGGTTCTCCTGCGTGGACAGCGAGGAAAAGATGCCGCGCTCCTCGGGGCAGTAGCCCACGCCCAGGCGCGCCACCTTGTGCGAGGCCAGCCGGATGGCTTCCTCGCCGCGGATGCGGATGGAGCCCTTGCGCGCGCCGGTCAGGCCCACGATGGCGCGCAGTGTCGTCGTGCGGCCGGCGCCGTTGCGCCCGAGCAGGCAGACCACCTCGCCTTCGTTCACCGTGAGGTTCACGCCGTGCAGGATGTGCGACTCGCCGTACCAGGCCTGCAGGTCCTCGATGCGCAGCATCTCTGTCGGCATCAATGGGCTCCCTGCAGTTCGGTGTCGGCGCTGCCCATGTAGGCCTCGATCACCTGCGGGTTCTTCGAGACTTCGGCATACGGGCCATCGGCAATGATGGTGCCCCGCTGCAGCACCGTGATGCGGTCGGCGATCGACGAGACCACGTTCATGTTGTGTTCGACCATCAGGATGGTGCGGCCCTCGGAGGCCTTCTTGATCAGCTGCGTCACGCGGCTCACGTCCTCGTGGCCCATGCCCTGCGTCGGCTCGTCCAGCAGCATCAGCTCCGGCTCGAGGGCCAGCGTGGTCGCGAGCTCCAGGGCGCGCTTGCGGCCATAGGGTAGGTTCACGGTGAGTTCGTCGGCGAAGTCCTGCAGGCCCACTTGCGCCAGCAACTGGCGGGCGCGGTCGTGCAGGCCATACAGCGAGCTCTCGGGCTTCCAGAAGTGGAAGGTGGTGCCCAGGCCGCGCTGCAGCGCGGCGCGCACGTTCTCCAGCACCGTCATGTGCGGGAACACCGCCGAGATCTGGAAGGAGCGCACGAGGCCGCGGCGCGCCGTCTGCGCCGGCTTCTCGTGCGTGATGTCGGTCCCGCGGTAC
This sequence comes from Ramlibacter ginsenosidimutans, assembly GCF_016654015.1. Taxonomy (GTDB): domain Bacteria; phylum Pseudomonadota; class Gammaproteobacteria; order Burkholderiales; family Burkholderiaceae_C; genus Ramlibacter; species Ramlibacter ginsenosidimutans. Next base: position 13,604 of record NZ_JAEPWM010000015.1, read on the forward strand.
AGGATGGTGCCCCGCGTTGGCAGCAGGAACTTCGTCAGCAGGTTGAAGAAGGTCGTCTTGCCCGCCCCGTTCGGACCGATCAGTGCATGGATGTCGCCGCGGCGGACCTTCAGGTCGACGCCGTTCACGGCGACGAATCCCTTGAATTCCTTGGTCAGGCCCCGGGTCTCCAGGATGATCTCTTCGGACAAATGTTTCTCCGGCATGCGTGGCGCGACGCGGGACCTGCCGGGTCCCGTCGAAGGCGCAATGGTGGTGGGCATGCTGCAGCGCAGAAAGGGGGGAAAGCCCTAGGTGGTACTACGTGGGTGCGTTCCCGGACCCCGTTTTCCCTCTCCGAGGCAGGCTTGCAGAACCCTGACCTCGCGCAGAATGCGGGCTGGCCACGACAGGGGAAGCCGATGAGCGACGACCGCGTCCGCGTGCGCATGGATGACCAGGGGGTGGCCGAGGTCGCCCTCGTCCGCGCCGACAAGATGAATGCACTGGACGGGCCGATGTTCCAGGCGCTGGTCGATGCCATCGCGCGGCTGCGTGGCGACAAGGTTTTGCGGGCGGTGGTCCTGCATGGCGAGGGCCGCGCGTTCTGCGCCGGGCTGGACAAGTCCAGCCTGCAGGGCATCGCCGGCGGCGGGGCGGCCGGCACCGGCGAGCTTGCCGCGCGCACACACGGGCTGGCCAACGCGTGGCAGCAGGTCGCGTGGGGCTGGCGCGAGCTGCCGGTCCCGGTGCTCGCCGCCGTGCACGGCGTGGCCTTCGGCGGCGGCCTGCAGATCGCACTGGGCGCGGACGTGCGCATCGTGCATCCGCAGGCGCAACTGGCCGTCATGGAGATCAAGTGGGGGCTGGTCCCCGACATGGCGGGCTGCGTGCTGCTCACCGAGCTGGTGCGCCCGGATGTGGCGCGCGAGCTCACTTTCACCGGGCGCATCGTGGGCGGCAGCGAGGCGGTCACGCTGGGGCTCGCCACGCGGGAGAGCGAGGACCCGCTGGCCGAAGCCCGGGCGATGGCGCGGCAGATCGCCGAGCGCAGTCCGGACGCGGTCCGCGCGGCCAAGCGCCTGCTGAATACGGCATCGCCGGTCGATGCGCCACGCGTGCTGCTGGCCGAAGCGCACGAACAGCAACGCCTGCTCGGCAGCCCGAACCAGCGCGAGGCCGTGGCGGCCGGGATGGAGAACAGGGCGCCGCGCTTCGGCTGAGCGCGGCGCCTGGGCGTCAGCGAATGACCAGGCGGGGCGGGCCGCCCTCGACGGTGCGTCCGATGACGGCGGCCTGGCCGAAGCCATGGCGCCGGAACACGGCCAGCACCTCGTCCACGCTGTCGGGTGTGCACGACACCAGCAGGCCGCCGCTGGTCTGCGGATCGCTGAGCAGCGCCCGGTCCGCCTCGTCGAACGCAGCGGGCAGCTGCACGTCCATGCCGTAGCCGGCCCAGTTGCGGCCCGACGCGCCGGTGACGAAGCCGGCCTGCGCCAGCGCCCGCACGCCCTCGAGCAGCGGCACCTGCGACCAGTCGATCTCCGCGGACAGGCCGGCGCCGCGCGCGAGCTCCAGCGCGTGGCCGGCGAGGCCGAAGCCGGTGACGTCCGTGAGCGCATGCACGCCTGCCAGCGCCGCCAGCTCGGGGCCGGGGGTGTTCAGGCGCGTGGTCGTGGCGATCATGCGTTCGTAGCCGGCGGCGTCCAGCTGTTCCTTCTTCAGCGCGGCGGACAGGACGCCTACGCCGAGCGGTTTGCCCAGCACGAGCACGTCACCGGGACGCGCATCGGCGTTGCGCTTCACGCGTTGCGGGTGCACCAGGCCCAGCGCCACCAGCCCGTAGATCGGCTCGACCGAGTCGATCGTGTGGCCGCCGGCGATCGGGATGCCGGCCGCCTTGCACACCGATTCGCCGCCTTCGAGGATGCGGGCGATCGTGGCGGTGCTCAGCACGCTGATCGGCATGCCCACCAGGGCCAGCGCGAGGATGGGCTTGCCGCCCATGGCGTACACGTCGGAGATCGCATTGGTCGCGGCGATGCGGCCGAAGTCGTAGGGATCGTCCACGATCGGCATGAAGAAGTCCGTCGTGGCGATCAGGGCCTGTTCGTCGTTCAGCTTGTAGACGGCGGCGTCGTCGGCAGTCTCGATGCCGACCAGCAGCTCCGGCGGCACCGGCAGGCGCGCCGTGCCCTTGAGGATCTCGGACAGCACGCCGGGTGCGATCTTGCAGCCGCACCCGCCGCCATGCGACAGCGAGGTGAGGCGGGGTTCCGTGCGGGGGAGGGCAGCGTTCATGCAGCAGGTTCCAGTTCGTCCAACAGCGACAGGAGCGCGGTGCGCTCGGCGGCCGCATCGAAGAGCGGCGCGCGCTCGGCGCATTGTGCGCCGAGCTGCGCCAGCAGGCCTTGTGCGGGGTCTTGCTGCGTGTCGCGGCAGGCGAGCAGCAATTCCGCCAGCGCACGCCCGTCGCCGGCCGGGAAATACCCCGTGTAGCCCGTCCCGAGCATGCCGACGTTGCCCGGCACGCGGCTGGCCAGCACCGGCGTGCCGCAGCGCACGGCCTCCATGACCACGTGCGCCCCGCCTTCCATGGCGCTGGTGTGCACCAGCACGTGGGCGGCGCGGATCGCCTCCAGCGTCTGTTCGTGGGGCAGGGCGCCGGCCCAGGTGAAGCCGGGGCACGCCTCGGCGGTTGCGCGGGCTTGCCGGGCCAGTGCGGGCTCGGCTTCGCCGTCGCCGATCTGCGTGATGCCGATGTCGCTGCGTTCCCGCACGAGTTGAGCCGCGTCCCAGAGGACTTCGGGTGCCTTGACCGCACGCAAGTGGCCCACCATGACAGCCTGCAGGCGATCGCCCGGCTTGGCGAGCGGTTCGCGCGCCGGCGTCGACTGGAAGATCACGCGCGCCTTGGCCCGGTGCTGCGCCGGCAAGCCGGAGGGGCCCTGCTCCTGCAGCACGACCAGCCGCTGGGCCAGCGCCAGCGAGCGCTGCGCCGATGCGTCCGAGGCGATGTCCTGGTAGAGATCGGTGCCCGTGAGCACCACCGCGAGCCCGCGCCCGGGATGCGCCTGCGCCCACGCGGCGATCGCCGCAGCGGAGCGGCGCGCATGCAGCGCCAGCATCACGGTGTCCTCGCCGGCCTGCGCGTCGGGCCAGGCCGCCGTGATGCGCACCGCCGCGCGCTCCGAGAGCAGCGCCTGCCAGCGTTGCGCGGTGCGCCAGTTGCCATTGTTGGCCTGCGCCTGCGCCGGGCTTACGATGACGACCGATGGGGAACGGGACATCACCGATTTATAGCGCGCCCGGGCCGCGCGAATCCCTGGCCTTGCGCCAGGGCCCGCGTTCGGCCGTGCGCGAGGCCCTGCTGGCGGCGCGCGAGCGCACCTTGCAGCTGGCGCAGGACTATCGCGCGGCGCTCGGGCCCGAGCCGCACGTGCCGTATGCGCCCGGGCTGAATCCGCCGCTGTGGGAGCTGGGCCACATCGCCTGGTTCCAGGAATGGTGGATCGCGCGCAATCCCGAGCGGCACCTCGGCGCGGCTGCGAATCCCGAGGTCGCGCGCGCCGCATCGCTGCTCGCCCGGGCGGATGCCTGGTACGACTCCAGCCGGGTGGCGCATCGCACCCGCTGGGAGCTGCCCTTGCCCGATGCCGCCGGCACGGCGGCCTACCTGGAAAGCACCTTGCACGGAACGCTGGAGCTGCTGGACACCTTGCCGGAGCGAGCGGACGATGCGGAGCTCTACTTCTTCCGGCTGGTGGCCGCGCACGAGCAGATGCATGCGGAGGCCGCGGTGTACATGGCCGAGGCCCTCGGCATCCCGGTCGGCGAAAGCGGCGCGCCGCCGCTCGCGCCGCACGGCGGCGAGTTGCAAGTGCCGGCCCAGGTGTTCCGCGTCGGCAGCGGGCCGGGCGGCTTCGCGTTCGACAACGAGCTGGGTGCGCACGACGTGGAGCTCGCCGCGTTCGCCATCGACGCCGAGCCGCTGACCTGGGGCGCGTTCCTGCCGTTCGTGGAAGCGGGCGGCTACGAGGAGCTACAGTGGTGGTCGGGCGAAGGCCGCGCCTGGCTGGAGGAGCAGGCGCACCGGCGGCCGGCGGCACTGCGCCGCAGCGCCACCGGCTGGGAGCGCATTCGCGGGGGCGCCTGGCAGCCGCTGCGCGAGGACGAGGCGGCGGTGCACCTGAATGCGCACGAAGCGCAGGCGTGGTGCCACTGGGCGGGCCGGCGCCTGCCCACCGAAGCGGAGTGGGAGTGCGCGGCCTTCCAGGCGCCGGGGTTCCGCTGGGGGCAGGTGTGGGAGTGGACTGCCAGCCGCTTCGAGCCGTACCCGGGCTTCACGCCGCACCCGTACCGCGACTACTCGCAGCCCTGGTTCGGATCGCGGCGGGTGCTGCGCGGCGCCGCGCCGGCGACAGCGGCGGCGCTGGCGCATGCGCGCTACCGCAACTTCTTCGAGCCGCAGCGGCGCGACGTCTTCGCCGGCTTCCGCACGGTGCGCGTCGGCTGAGCGCGTCGGCGTCGGCCGGTGCTGCGCGGCTGCTACTTCACCGCCATGGGCTCGCCGAAGCCCTCCCAGGTCTTGCCGTCGAACTTCACCAGCTGCATGGTCTGGAACGGGGCGTAGTCGTTCGGCCCCGTCTGCGCGACCACGCCCGGCAGCGCCATCGGAATCTGGTAGTTCAGGCTGGCGGCCTGCTTCATCACGTTCTCGCGCGTGAGGTTGTTGCCGCACTGCCTGAGCACCTGCGCCGTGAGCTGCGCCGCCGCCAGGCCGTACGCCGCGCTGCCGTCCAGGGGATCGACGTCGGGGGCGTATTTCTTCAGCAGCGCCAGGTAGTCCTTCATCGCGGGGTCGTTCGCCCACTTGGGATCGGTCGGATCCTTGATGTACTGCATCGAGATCAGGCCGACGGACTTGTCGAGGCCGGCGGGCTTGAGCACCGAGCCCACGCTGGCCGAGACCTGGTTCAGGTAGTGCACCGGCTTCCAGCCGACGTCGGCCACCTTGCGGATCGCCTGCGCCGCGAACTTCGGCGTCGTGATGTTGAAGAAGATGTCGGCCCCGGAACCCTGCAGCGTCACGATCTGCGAGTCGACCGTCGGGTCCGTGACTTCATAGGTCACGGTCTTCACGACCATCGTCTTGCCCTTGTCGCCCAGGCCGTCCATGAAGCCCTTGAGGTAGTCCTTGCCGTAGTCGTCGTTCTGGTAGAGGATCGCGATCTTCCCGTTGGGGTGGTTGCGCAGGATGTCCTGCGCGTACAGCCGGCCCTCGCTCTGGTAGTTGGGATTGAAGCCCATGGTCCAGGGGAAGTCCTTCGGGTCGTTCCACTTGGAGGCGCCGGTGGCGAGGAAGAGGTGCGGCACCTTCTTCTGGTTCATGTACTTGTGGATGGCCGAATTCGACGGCGTTCCCAGCGTGCTGACCGTGAACAGCACCTCGTCCTGCTCCACCAGCCTGCGGATCATCTCCACCGTCTTGGGCGGGCTGTAGCCGTCGTCCAGGCTGATGTAGTTGATCTTGCGGCCGTTGATGCCGCCCTGCTCGTTGAGCATCTTGAAGTACGCGGCCTCGACCTTGCCGATCGAGCCGTAGGCGGACGCCGGACCGCTGTACGGGATGGTGTTGCCTATCTTGATCTCGGTGTCGCTGGCACCCGGCCCGTACTGCTTCTGGGCGAAGGCCGGCGCCGCCGCGAGCGCGAGCCCGACGGCGGCCAGTGCGATGCAGTTCTTGATCGACATGGAGCTTCCTTTCTGGGACACGGGTACGGCAATCACGCCGCGGGAGGATGCCGGCGCGCGCGGCGCCGCCAGCGCTGCGAGGCCAGGCGCAAGGCGCCCGCGATGCCGGTGGGCATCACGTACATGAAGAGGATCATCAGCGCGCCGTAGATGGCCCACGGCGCCGCCTTCGAGACCTGGTCGGCGACGTTGGGCACGAACTGGATGAACATCGCGCCCCAGATCGCACCGGTGATGGAGGCCAGGCCGCCCACCACCATGCCCACCAGCAGCGAGATGGACAGGAAGATCGTGAAGCTGTCCGGCGCGACGAAGGCCACCGCGATCGCGCCCAGCGCGCCCGCAACACCCGTGAACATCGCGCTGACCCCGAAGGCGAGCGACTTGTACAGCGCAGTGTCGATGCCCATGGTCGCGGCCGCGATGGGCTGGTCGCGGATCGCGATCAGCGCGCGGCCCACGCGCCCGCGCAGCAGGTTCCAGCCGAGGATGAACATCAGCACCGTGACGAACAGCGCGAACAGGTAGAACCAGCGATCGGGATTGAGCTTGAGTCCGAACAGCGAGGCGATCGGCGGGTCGGGCTTGATCAGCGAGATGCCCTGCACGCCGCCGGTCCATTGCTCGAGGTGCTTGTATTTCAGCACCTGCGGCAGCGCCACGCCCAGCGCGAAGGTGGCCAGCGCGAGGTACACGCCTTCCAGCCGCAGAGCGGGCAGCCCGAACAGGAAGCCCACCACCAGGCACACCAGGCCGGCCGCGGGGACGCACAGCCAGTAAGGCACGTTGTGCTGGTCCATCAGGATGGCCGTGACGTAGGCTCCGATGGCATAGAACGCGCCGTGCCCCAGCGAGATCTGGCCGTTGTAACCGGTGAGGATGTTGAGTCCCAGCAAGGCGATCGCGTAGGTCAGCACCATCGAGAACTGGAACACCCGGTAGTTGCTCACCAGGAAGGGCAGGGCCGCGGCCGCGAGCACGACCAGCACGGCGACGACGGTCCATGCAGGCGACCAGCCGCGGACCGCGCCCGCGGCCTGTGGCGGCGCCAGCGGCGCGAGCTCGGGGGAGGGCGTGACGGTGCTCATCTCAGACCCGCTGCACGATCACGCGGCCGAAGAGGCCCGCGGGCCGCACCACCAGCACGCCCACGATCAGCACGAGGGCGACCGTGAGCTTCAGCTCGGTGCCGATGACGTAGGCACCCACCAGGTTCTCCAGCACGCCGACGATGAAGCCGCCCGCCACGGCGCCGCCGGGGCTGTCGATGCCGCCCACGAGCGCCGCTGCGAACGCGTACAGGATCACGCCCGTCATCATGTTCGGGTCGAGGAAGACCACGGGCGCGACCATCATCCCGGCCGTCGCACCGATGGCGGAGGCGAGGCCCCAGCCCAGCGCCAGCATCCAGCCGACGCGGATGCCCACCAGCCGGCTCGAGTCCGGGTTCTGCGCCGCCGCGCGCATGGCGAGCCCGAGCGGCGTGAACCGGAAGAAGGCGTACACCAGCAGGAGCACCACCATGGTCACGCAGATGGAGCCCAGCTCGTGGGCGGAGACGATGTGCAGCCCGAACGGCGCCGCGCTGGGGAAGGGGCTCGGGAAGGACTTGATCGTGTACGTGAAGATCCAGCCGGCCAGGCTGTTGAGGATCAGGATCAGCCCGATGAACACCACCACCACCGTGAGCACGGGCGCGCGTTCGACCGGGCGGATCAGGATGCGTTCGATCGCGACGCCCAGCACGAAGGAGAGGACGACCGTCGCGAAGAACGCCGTCCAGTACGGCCAGCCCGCCTGGATCATCGTCCAGCACAGGTAGGTGGCGAACATCGCGAGCTCGCCCTGCGCGAAGTTCACCAGCCGGGTGGCGTTGTGGATCATCACCAGCGCGAGCGCCAGGCTCGCATAGATGCCGCCGGTGGCGAGTCCCGCGACGACCTGGTGCAGGAAGGCTTCCATGCGGCTCCTTCAGTATCCGAGGTAGGCGCGGCGCACCGCGTCGTCGTCCATCAGCTCGCGGCTGGCGCCCGAGCGCACGATGGTGCCGGTCTCCAGCAGGTGCGCGTGGTCCGCCAGCCGCAGGGCCATGGCGGCGTTCTGTTCCACCAGCAGGATGGTGACCTGCTGCGACCGGTTGATCTCGCGCATGACCTCGAAGATCTCCTTCACTACCAGCGGCGCGAGCCCGAACGACGGCTCGTCCAGCAGCAGCAGGCGCGGGCGCAGCATCAGCGCACGCGCGACGGCCAGCATCTGCTGCTGTCCGCCGGACAGCGTGCCGGCCTGCTGCCGCCGCCGCTCCGCCAGGATTGGGAACAGCCGGTACATGCGCTCGTAGTCCTGCGCGATGCCGGCACGGTCGCGGCGGGCGTAGGCGCCCAGGCGCAGGTTCTCCTCGGTCGTGAGGTCGGTGAAGGTGCCGCGCCCGTCCGGCACGTGCGCGACGCCCAGGCGCACGATGTCCTCGGTGGACTTGCCGGTGATGCGCTGGCCTTCGAACAGCACTTCGCCGCTGGTGCGCACCATGCCGCACAGCGCCCGCAAGGTCGTGGTCTTGCCCGCGCCGTTGGCGCCCAGCAGCGCGGTGATGCTGCCCTCGGGAATGGCGAAGTCCAGGCCATGCAGGACCTCGGTGGGACCGTAGCCTGCACGCAGCTGGCGCACTTCGAGCAGCGGGGCGGCCATCAGCTCTCGGTCCCCAGGTAGGCCTGGATCACTTCGGGGTGCGCACGCACCTGCGCCGGTGTGCCCTCGGCGATCTTGCGTCCGAAGTTCAGGGCGACGACGTGGTCGGACACGCTCATCACGAGGCCCATGTGGTGTTCGACCAGCAGCACGGTCAGGTGGAACTGGTCGCGGATGCGCCGGATGAGCGTCCCCAGCGCGCCGACTTCCTCGTGGTTCAGGCCGGCCGCGGGTTCGTCCAGCAGCAGCAGCCGGGGTTCGCTCGCGAGCGCCCGGCCCAATTCCACGCGCTTGCGCGAGCCGAAGGGCAGCTCCGCCACGCGCGTGTCGGCGACCGGCTCCAGCCCGAGGAAGCGCACCAGCTCGCGAGCGCGGCGGGACGAATCCTCTTCCTCCGCCGCGACGCCGGGCAGCCGCAGCGCGTTGGCGAGGAAGCCCTTGCGGGTGCGCGCATGGCGGCCGACCTTGATGTTGTCGAGCACGCTCATGCTGCCGAAGAGAGCGAGGTTCTGGAAGGTGCGACCGATGCCCAGGCCGGCGACCTGGTGGCGCGCCACGGATTCCAGCGGCTGGCCGTCGAAGCGGATGCGGCCCTCGCTGTAGCCGTAGAGCCGCGACAGGCAGTTGAACAGGGTCGTCTTGCCGGCGCCGTTCGGGCCGATCAGGCCCGCGACCTGGCCGCGCTGCACGTCGAAGGAAACGCCGTCGAGCGCGGTGATGCCGCCGAAGCGCACGCAGAGGTCTCGCACGGAAAGCAGCGGCGCTTCCGCGGGGGCGGCGGCAACCAAACGCGCTTCCTCGTGTACCTGCATGTGCGGACCTCGGGACGGCGGGAGAGGCCTGCATGCTTCCACGCAAAGCCGGAGCCGGCGGCTGGTGTTTTCCCGCAGGCTGTCGCGCAGGCTACGCCGGCGGCGCCGGCGCTGCGATCAGCCCATCGCGCCCGCGGCGACGTTGATCGACAGCGCCAGCAGGCTCGCGTTGAAGAAGAACGAGACGATGCAGTGCACGGTGCCGACCGGGCGCAGGGTCGACCCCTCGAAGCTGATGTCGGCGGTCTGCGCGGAGGTGCCGATGACGCAGGAAAAATGGAAGAAGTCGGCGTACAGGGGATCGGGCGTGCCGGGGAAGTCCAGCGGGTCGGGTGCGCCGCTGAGCCGCGCCAGGTAGAAGTCGTGCGCGTAGTGCAGCGCGAAGACGGTCTGCGTGAACAGCCAGGAGCTCACGATGGTCAGCGCCGACAGCGCGATGTGCAGCACGCGCGTGCTGCCGTGCTGGCTCTTCACCAGCGTGAGCTGGGTGCCGACGGCCAGCATCACTGCGACGGCCGCGAGCACGACCACCACGAGGATGGTCACGCGTCCCTGGTCCTGCGTCAGGGCGCGGCGCTTGATGGCGTCGATGTCCGTGGTGTGCGCCAGCTGCCATGTGAGCGCCAGGTTCATCAGCGCGCCGGCGTTCCAGGCGATCAGCGTGGATGCCGCGCCGGAGAGCCGTCCCGACATGGCGACGATCACGTACACGGCGAGGCCGAAGACCACCGAGGACAGCAGGCGTGGCCGCGCCCGCAGGGCCGGCCAGAGGCGGGCGTGCTTGCGTTCCGCGGGCTTCGACGTCATCGCGGGCTTCCCGTCAGCTGCGGGCGCTCTGTGAAAGGATGGGGCATCAGGGCGCACATTATGGGAGCGCGCGCCGGCCCGGGGCAGCCCCGCGCGTCAGGCGAGGGCGTCCGCGTTCGGCGTCGTGAAGCCGACGCGGTCCGGCGCGCGCCGCCTGGTCAGCCGCGGCGCGGCCACATGCGATCGAACACGCGGTCGCGGTCGACCAGCAGGTGCTTGAAGCCGCCCAGCACGTGCAGCGACACGAGCACCACCAGGGTCCAGACCAGGATCTCGTGGAAGCCGAAGAACTGTTCGGCCGTGTCGCGCACGGGCGTGAGGCCGGCGTTCGTCGACGGGCCGAAGAAATGCAGGCCCGCCTTGCTGTACACCGAACCGATGATGCCGGTCAGCGGGAGCAGCACCATGACCAGGTAGAGCAGCCACTGCACGATGTGCGAGAGCCTGGCCTGCCACGGCGGCACGCCGGCGGGCAGCGGCTCGGGCCGGTGGAAGATGCGCCAGAGCACGCGCAGCAGCACCAGCGTCGCCAGGATCAGGCCGACGGACTGGTGCAGGTTGATCCAGGCGCGGCCGCCCGGCTCGTGTTCCACCGTCATCATCCACCAGCCCAGGCCGGCCATGAAGACGATCAGCGCGGCCAGCACCCAGTGCAGGACGATCGCAGGAGTGGAATAGCGCCAGGGCGTGGAAGCTTGCACAGAGGGCATGGTCTCTTTTTTCTCCAGGGTCAACGATTCGCTTGGGCGGCGTGCTTGCGCAGGTCCATGCAAGGCGCGCGCGCGGCGGCCAGGGCCCCCAGCCCGGCGAACACTGCCAGGGCGCCGAAGACGATCCGGAACGCGTGCGCCACGTGTGCGGGGTCCAGGCCCTGCAGATGCAGGCTTTCGCCGATCGCGCTGCCTTGCGGGCGCAGCAGGATGAAGGCCAGCCCGCCGAACGCCGCGGTGCCGAGTGTCGCACCGGTGGACCGCGTGAGCGACAGCAGGGCCGATGCCGCGCCCAGGCGCTCCCGCCCGGCGAGGATCTGGGTGGCGAGCTGCGCGCTCGGCATCACGGTGCCCAAGCCCAGGCCGCAGACGGCCGCCGCCACGGTGATGATCCACGGCACCGGCGGCAGCAGGGCCAGCGCCAGCACCGCGAGCGCAGCGGCGCCCATGCCCCAGGGCGGCAGCTTGCCGCTGATGCCGGTGCGGGCGCTCACGCGGCTGTTGAGGGTCGATCCCGCGACCAGGCCGCCCGTGAGCGGCAGCAGCTGCAGGCCGGCGTCGAGCGCGTTCGAGTGATGCGCCACCTGCAGGTAGATCGGCAGCAGGAACAGCAGGCCGAACATGGTGCCTGCGAAGGCAACGACGGAGGCGCAGATCCAGGGCACGCTCGGCAAGCGCAGGATGGCCAGGGGCAAAAAGGCGTTCGGATGGCGGCGCTGCTGGCCCGCGAGCAGGACGCCGGACACCAGCGCCACGGCGGCGAAGGCCGCGCTCGCGATCGACACGAAGGGGAAGCCATGGCCCACCTCGCCGAACCACAGGAGCGCGCTGGCCGCGCAGACCACGAACAGGGCGAAACCCGCGGGATCGTACGGCGCGTGCCGCGCAGGCGATGGCTGGGGCTTGGGCAGGCGGGTGATCCGCCACGCGGCGAGCACGGCGAGCGGCAGGTTGGCGAGGAACAGCCAGCGCCAGTCGCCGTGGTGCACGACGAAGCCGCCGATCAAGGGTCCGCCGACGCTGGACACCGTGAAGATCAGCGCGAAGTAGCCCTGGTAGCGGGGCCGCTCCCAGGGCGGAACGAGTTCGCCGATCAGCGACTGCGACAGCACCATCAGGCCGCCGCCTCCGAGTCCCTGCAGCACGCGTGCCGCGATCAGCAGGCGCATGGTGGGCGCCACGGTGCAGGCCAGCGAGCCGAGTGCGAAGATCGTGAGGGCCAGCAGCATCACGTTGCGGCGGCCGAAGCGGTCACCGAGCCGTCCGTACAGCGGCGCCGTGATGGTCGCGGCGAGCAGGTAGCCCGCGGCGATCCAGGAGGTCTCGCTCAGCCCGCCCAGTTCCTGCGCGATGCGCGGCGTGGCGGTGACCAGCAGCGTCTGGTCCACCGCGCCCATGAACATGGGCAGCATCACCGCGCTGAACAGCGCGGTGAAGGTCGTCAGTTCGGTGGGCGCGGCCGTGGGCTGCTCGGCGGCCTGCGGGCCGAAGTGCGAGTCTTCGTGGCCCGTCGTCGAGGAAGGCAGGCTGCCCTCCGAGACCAGGTCCGGCGCCTCCGTGTCCGCAGCGTCGGCGGCCGCCTGGGTTTGCTCTTCTTCGCTCACCCGGCGATGCTACGCGAGCGGAACGCCGCTTGCAGCGAGGAGTCGGCGGGCTCCTACAGACATTCGCCGCAAACCTGACCGGAATCCAATCCATGCACACGCGAACCATCCCTTCCACCGGCGAGCCGCTGCCCGTGATCGGCTGCGGGACCTACGTCGGCTTCGATCTCGCGCCGTCCGACCCGGCGTTCGCCGCCTTGCGCGGCGTGGTCTCGGCGCTGCTCGATGCGGGCGGCACCGTCCTGGACAGCTCGCCCATGTACGGCCAGGCCGAGGCGGCACTCGGACAGGTGCTGGCCGACACCGGCCTGCGGCCGCGCGCCTTCCTTGCCACCAAGGTGTGGACCAGCGGGCGCGCGGCGGGCCTGCGCGAGATGGAGAACTCGCTCCGCCTGCTGCGCACCGACACGCTGGACCTGATGCAGGTGCACAACCTGGTGGACTGGCGCACGCAGCTGGCGAGCGTGCGCGAGTGGCAGCGCGCGGGAAGGGTGCGCTACGCCGGCATCACGCACTACACGTCGTCCGCCTACGCGGAGGTCGAGGCCGTGGTGCGCAGCGAGCCGCTGGACTTCCTGCAGATCAACTACTCGGTGCAGGAGCGCGAGGCTGCGCACCGCCTGCTGCCGCTCGCGGCCGAGCGCGGCGTCGCGGTGCTCGTGAACCGGCCCTTCGGCGGCGGTGGCTTGATGCGGCGCCTGCGCAGCAAGCCCTTGCCGCCGTGGGCGGCGGAGATCGGCTGCACCACCTGGTCGCAAGTGCTGCTGAAGTTCGTGCTGTCGCATCCTGCCGTGACCTGCGTCATTCCCGGCAGCGGATCGCCGGAGCACATGGCGCAGAACGCGAACGCGGGCATGGGAGCCATTCCCGAATCGGCCTGGTGGGACGACAAGGCGAAGGCGTTCTCGTAGGCTGGTGGTGAGCCGCAGGCGAACCCCAGCTCGCTGCGCTACGCTGGATCGCTGGGGTTCGCGTTGCTCACCGCCAGCCTACGACACCCGGACACGGGGAGTGAAGCGAAAACTGTAGGCTGGTGGTGAGCCGCAGGCGAACCCCAGCTCGCGGCGGTCCGCCGGATCGCCAGGGTTCGCGTCGCTCCCTGCCAGCCTATGACGACGCAACGCTCGTGACGGCAATGCCGCGGATCTGCCCCGCCTCGCGCCTGGCCTCCGGCCGCGGATAGGTCGCCGGGTCGAACCGGTGCAGCAGCTCCGCCTCGCGCACGCGCGCCAGCACGACGTTGGCGAGCTTCACGTGGCCGTAGCCGCGCATCGAGAGCGGCAGGGCCGCGATGTCGGTCGCGGTCTTGATGCGTGAAGCATCCAGCGCGGGCAGAAGCGCCTCGATGCGCGCGCGGTAGGCCGCGACCAGTTCGCGTTCCAGTCGCCGCTCCGCCGTGCGGCCGAAGAGGTCGAGCGCCGTGCCGCGCAGGCGGCGGCCTTGCGCCAGCAGCTTCATGAAGGGCAGCATCCAGCCGCCCAGGCGCACCTTCCTCGGCGCCTGTCCCGCGCGGGCCCGGCTGATCACCGGCGGCGCCATGTAGAACTCCAGCTGCACCTGCCCCTGGAACTGCTGCTTGAGCGAGCGGACGAACTCGCCGTCGGTGTAGAGCCGCGCCACCTCGTATTCGTCCTTGTACGCCATCAGCTTGAGCAAGGCCTGGGCCACCGTGCGCGTGAAGGGCAGGCTGGCGTCCGCGCCCAGCGCCTGCTCGCGCGTACGCACCTTCGCGACGAAGTCCGCATAACGGCGTGCGTAGGCCGCATCCTGGTACGCGGTGAGGTGCGCCATGCCTCGCGAGACGATCGCGTCCAGCGTGTCGGGCGCAGGAGCTTGCACCGCCTCGCCGCGCAGCAAGGCCGCGATGGCCTCCGGCTCGGCGGCGGCCAGCCGGCCGAGCGAGAGCGCCAGCTTGTTCTGGTCCACCGCCACACCATTGAGTTCGATCGCGCGCAGCAGCGCTTCCAGGCTCAGGGGCACCAGCGCCCGCTGCCACGCAGCGCCCAGTGCCACGATGTTGGAGAAGATCGAGTCGCCCAGGAAGGCCTCGGCGAGCGCCTGCGCGTCCAGCGTCTCGACGCGCTCCGCGCCCGCGGCGAAGCGCAGCTTCTCCAGCAGTTGCGGCACCTTCAGCGACGCATCGGGATTGCGTAGGCTTTCGGCCACCGGCACTTCGTGCGTGTTGGCGAGGATGCGCGTGCGGCCGTGGCGCACGGTGGCGAGCGCATCGGGCGATGCGCCCACCACGAGGTCGCAGGCGAGCAGGGCATCGGCCTGCTGCGTGTCGATGCGCACCTGGTTCAGCCGCTCCGCGCGATCGGCGAAGCGCACGAAGCTCAGGACCGAGCCGCCCTTCTGCGCGAAGCCCATGAAGTCCAGCACGCTGGCGCTCTTGCCTTCCAGGTGCGCGGCCATCGCGACCAGCGCGCCGACGGTGACCACCCCCGTGCCGCCGACGCCGGTCACCAGCAGGTCGTACGGGCCGGTCCAGGTGTGCGCAGCGGGACGGGGCAGCGCCGCGACCCGCCTCTGGAAGTCGTCGGCGCTCTCCGCGAGGGCGCCGGCGCGCTTGCGCGGCTGGCCACCCAGCACGCCCACGAAGCTCGGACAGAAGCCCTTGGCGCAGGAGTAGTCCTTGTTGCAACTGCTCTGGTCGATCTTGCGCTTGCGGCCGAGGGGCGTTTCCAGCGGCTGCACCGCGACGCAATTGCTCTGCACCGAGCAGTCGCCGCAGCCCTCGCAGACGCGGTCATTGATGAACAGGCGCCGCGCCGGATCCACCAGCTCCCCCTTCTTGCGCCGCCGCCGCTTTTCCGCCGCGCAGGTCTGCTCGTAGATCAGCACCGTCACGCCGGGCATCTCGCGCAAGCGCCGCTGCACGGCGTCGAGTTCGGCGCGGTCGTGGAACTCGGTCCCGGCCGGGAAGCGGTTGCGGATGGCGTCGTACTTGCCGATGGCGTCCGAGAGCACGACGACCTTCTTCACGCCCTCGGCCTCCACCTGCCGCGCGATGCCGTCGACGCTGATGATGCCGTCCACCGGCTGGCCGCCGGTCATGGCGACGGCATCGTTGAAGAGGATCTTGTAGGTGAGCGTGGCGCGCGCCGCGACGGCCTGGCGGATCGCGAGATAGCCCGAGTGGTAGTAGGTGCCGTCGCCCAGGTTCTGGAAGACGTGCGGCACCTTCGTGAACATCGCGTGCGAGACCCAGTCGACCCCTTCGCCGCCCATCTGGATCAGGCCTTCGGTGTCGCGGTCCATCCAGCTCGCCATGAAGTGGCAGCCGATGCCGGCCTGCGCGTGCGAACCCTCGGGCACCTTGGTCGAGGTGTTGTGCGGGCAGCCGGCGCAGAAGTAGGGCAGGCGCTTGACGCTGTCGCTCTCGTTGGAGAGCAGCCCGGGCAGCGTGAAGTCGCGCACGAGGTGGCGCCGGTCGAGGTCGGGGAAATGACCCACCAGCCATTGCGCGACGATCTCGATCAGGCGCGACGGCCGCAGTTCGCCGAGCGCGGAGACCAGCGGGCGCTCGTGTGCGTCGCGCTTGCCGACGATCACGGGCCGCTCCGCCGCGTTGTAGAACAGCGAGCGCAGCTGCTCCTCGACCACCGGCCCCTTCTCCTCGATCACCAGCACTTCCTGCAGGCCTTGCGCGAACGCCTGCATGCGCGTCGGTTCGATGGGATAGGTCAGGCCCAGCTTGTAGATGCGCACGCCGTGCGCGGCGAGCGTCTCGAGCGGAATGTCCAGGCGGCGCAGGACTTCCATGAAGTCGTAGTGCGCCTTGCCGGCGGTGACGATGCCCACGCGCGCACCCTCGCTCGCGACGACGTGCCGGTCGATGCTGTTCACGCGCGCGAAGGCGCGCACGGCGTCCAGCTTGGCGTGCAGTCGCTGCTCGATGGTGAGCGAGGGCAGGTCGGGCCAGCGGTAGTGCAGGCCGCCCGCGGGCGGCACGTACCCGGTGACCTGGCGCACCGTGTCCGCGTCCTGCCAGGCGGCCACTCGCGCGTTGACCAGGTCGAGGTCCACGGTCGCCGCGCTTTCGACTACTTCGGACAGGGCGGTGAAGCCGACCCAGTTGCCGGAGAAGCGGGACAGCGCCCAGCCGTAGAGGCCGAACTCCAGGTACTCCGCGACGTTCGCCGGCGACACGATGGGCGCGTGCATGGCCTGGAAGGCCTGGTCGCTCTGGTGCGGCATCGACGAGGACACGCAGCCGTGGTCGTCGCCCGCCACCATCAGCACGCCCCCATGCGGCGAGGCGCCATACGCGTTGCCGTGCTTGAGGGCGTCGCCCGCGCGATCCACGCCCGGGCCCTTGCCGTACCAGAGCGCGAACACGCCGGTACAGGTGCGCTCGGGATCCGCCTCCACGCGCTGCGTGCCCAGCACCGCGGTGGCGCCGAGTTCCTCGTTGATGGCAGGCAGGAAGCGCAGCCCTGCCTGCTCGAACTTCTTGCCGGCTTTCCACACGGCCTGGTCGACCATGCCCAGCGGCGAGCCGCGGTAGCCGCTGATGAAGCCGCGCGTGTCCAGGCCGGCGGCCGCATCGCGCTGCCGCTGCATCAGCATGAGGCGGACCAGCGCCTGGGTGCCCGTGAGGTAGATGGACCCGCCGTTCGCCCACAAGCTGTCGCTCAGCTGGTAGTCGGGTCGGACGATGGGTGCGGCGAGGTCTGCTGCGGTGGCGGCCATGGTGTTTGTCTCCCGGAGCAGAGCTTAGGGTGAGCGGCGGAAAAAGTGCTTCCTCTTTTCTCCAGGAACGCTGGCCCGCGAGAATTTCCTTCTCGCATCCAGCAGAATCGGGGAATGGAACAACTCGACCGCCATGACGTGCTGCTGCTGTCCGAGCTGCAGCGCGACGCGCGCCAGACCGTGCAGCAACTCGCCGAGGCCGTCGGCCTGTCCAGCACGCCCTGCTGGAAACGCGTGAAGGAGATGGAGGCCACCGGCATCATCCGCGGCTACACGGCGCTGGTGGACCGCGAGAAGGTCGGGCTGGCGCTGTGCGTGCTGGCGGAGGTGAACCTCACCCGGCACAACGAGGACGACGTGCGCCGCTTCGAGCAGGCCGTCGCCACGGCGCCGCAGATCGTGAGCTGCTACGCGACCACCGGCCAGGCCGACTACGTGATCAAGGTGCTGGTGCCGGACATCAAGAGCTACGAGACCTTCCTGCACGAAACCGCGTTCAAGCTGCCGGGGGTGACGCACGTGCGCTCCAGCGTCGTGCTCAAGGAAGTGAAGGCGGAGACGCGGCTGCCGCTGGAGGGTGGCGGCGCGCAACCGGTGGCGCGCCGGCGGATACGCCGCGCCTGAGCGCCGAAGCCGCAAGGCAGAGCAACGTTCCTTAGCTCCGCGACGCGGCGGATGCGGGCGACGTCCCTGCGCCCAGCTTGCGCGAAGCGCGGCCAGACTCTATCATCGACCGATCGGTCGGTAAAAGATCCGGCCCAGGAGACCGCATGTACACGCAGGCCATGGACACGCAGGGCAAGGACGGCGAGGCGCGCAAGCCGGTTCGGTCCGCCGAGGAGATGCAGGGCGAGGAGCGCTTCGAGGAGCGCATCGCCTCGGGCGAATTCATCGAGCCCAAGGACTGGATGCCGGACCACTATCGCAAGACGCTGGTGCGGCAGATCAGCCAGCACGCGCATTCGGAGATCGTCGGCATGCTGCCGGAGGGCAACTGGATCACGCGCGCCCCCACGCTCAAACGCAAGGCGATCCTGCTCGCGAAGGTGCAGGACGAAGGCGGCCATGGCCTCTATCTCTATTCCGCCGCCGAGACTCTGGGCACCTCGCGCGACCAGATGCTGGAAGCGCTGCACAGCGGCAAGGCGAAGTACAGCTCGATCTTCAACTACCCGACGCTCACCTGGGCCGATGTCGGCGTGGTCGGCTGGCTGGTGGATGGGGCGGCCATCATGAACCAGGTGCCGATCTGCCGCTGCAGCTACGGGCCGTATGCGCGGGCGATGATCCGCATCTGCCGCGAGGAGAGCTTCCACCAGCGGCAGGGCTACGAGAGCCTGCTCACGATGATGCGCGAGGGCACCGATGCGCAGCGAGCGATGGTGCAGGACGCGGTGAACCGCTGGTGGTGGCCGTCGATCATGATGTTCGGCCCGCCGGACGACCAGTCGCCCAACACGGCGCAGTCCATGCGCTGGGGCATCAAGCGCGTCTCCAACGACGACCTGCGCCAGCGCTTCGTGGACGCGACGGTGCAGCAAGCCGAGGTGCTGGGCGTGACGCTGCCCGACCCCGAGCTCAAGTGGAACGAGCAGCGCGAGCACTACGACTTCGGCGCCATCGACTGGTCCGAATTCTGGAACGTCATCGCCGGCAACGGCCCCTGCAACCGCGAGCGCCTCGCCGCCCGCGTGGACGCATGGGAAGACGGCGCCTGGGTGCGCGACGCCGCGATGGCGTATGCGCGCAAGCAGCAGGGCGAAGCCAAGGCCGCGTGAGCGCTGGCAGGTGAACGCAGAGGACGCAAAGGTGACGCAGAGTTCGCAGAGAAGACATTCATGAGGATGGCTGTCCTTTTGCGTCCTCTGCGAAACCTCTGCGTCCTCTGCGTTCCCTTCTTCGATCAGAAAGGTGTCACAAGATGAGCAACGTGAACAACGAATGGCCCCTGTGGGAAGTGTTCGTGCGCAGCAAGACGGGGCTGGACCACAAGCATTGCGGCAGCCTGCATGCGGTGGATGCGAAGATGGCGATCCAGATGGCGCGCGATGTCTATACGCGGCGGCAGGAAGGCACCAGCGTGTGGGTCGTGCGGTCCGACCAGATCGTCGCCAGCGATCCCGGCGAGAAGGCCATGTACTTCGACCCGATGGAAGACAAGGTGTACCGCCACCCGACCTTCTACCAGCTGCCCGAGTCCGTGGACCACATGTGAGCGCCGCCATGCAAGCGTCGATCCAGGTCAGCACGCAACCGCAGGTGCAGTACCTGCTGCGCATCGGTGACACGGCCCTCATACTCGCGCAGCGGCTGGGCGAATGGACCGGCCATGCGCCGGTGCTGGAAGAGGACATCGCTCTGGCCAACATGGCGCTGGACCTGATCGGGCAATGCCGAGCGGTGCTCACGCACGCCGGTGCGCTGGAAGGCGCGGGCCACGACGAGGACCAGCTCGCCTTCCTGCGGGAGGAGCGGGACTACCGGAACGTGACGCTGGTCGAACTGCCGCGCGGCGACTTCGCCATGACGATCGTGCGCAACACGATGATGGCCACCTTCTTCAAGCTGCTGTGGGGCAAGCTCGTGGACTCGCGCGATGCGGAGCTCGCCGCGATCGCGGGCAAGGCGATCAAGGAGGCGCGCTACCACCAGCAGCATGCGGCCGACTGGCTGGTCCGCCTGGCCGGCGGCACCGAGGAATCGCGCCGCCGCGTCGACAAGGCCGTCGCGCAGCTGTGGCCTTATCACGCCGAGCTGTTCACCTCCGACGCCGTCGACCAGTCCGCGCACGACACCGGCCTGGGCCCGCGCTGGGGCGACCTGAAGGATGCCTGGCTCGCCGAGATGGCGCAGGTGTTCGACGAAGCGGGGCTCGTGCTGCCCGCGCCGGTGGCTTTCCTCTCCACCGGCAAGAACGGTGTGCACAGCGAGCACATGGGCTTCATCCTGGCCGAGATGCAGCAGCTGCAGCGCGCCTATCCCGGAGGCGTGTGGTGACCCGTGCCGAGCGGGCCTGGGCGGTGCTGGGCGGCGTGCCGGATCCCGAGGTGCCGGCCCTGTCGGTATGCGACCTGGGCATCGTGCGCGACGTGATCGACCACGGCGCCGAACTGGAAGTCGTGCTCACGCCGACCTACTCCGGCTGCCCGGCCACCGAGGTGATCGAGCAGAGCGTGCTCGCCGCGATCGAAGCCGAAGGCCTGGGCCCCGCGCGCGCGACGCTGCGCCGCGCCCCTGCGTGGACCACCGACTGGATGAGCGAGGACGGCAAGCGCAAGCTGCGCGAGTACGGCATCGCCCCGCCGCACGCGGTGGTGCCGGAGGCCGGCGTGCCCATCCGCATCCTGCGCCGCGCGCCCGCGGTCGCCTGTCCGCACTGCGGCAGCGCGCAGACCGAGCGCACGTCGGCGTTCGGGTCCACCGCCTGCAAGTCCCTGTACCGCTGCCTCGCCTGCCGCGAGCCCTTCGAATACTTCAAGCCGATCTGAGCATGAGCGTCATCTTCCATCCCCTGCGCGTGCGCTCGGTGCAGCCGGACACGTCCGAGGCCGTCATCGTGTCCTTCGACGTCCCGCCGGAGCTGCGGCCCGTCTTCGGCTTCACGCAGGGCCAGTACCTCACCTTGCGCAAGGAGATCGCCGGGCAGGACCTGCGGCGTTCGTACTCCATCTGCGCGGGCGTGGACGACGGCGAGCTGCGCGTGGGCGTGCGCAAGGTCTCCGGCGGCGTGTTCTCCAACTGGATCAACGAGCAGCTCCAGCCCGGCGACACCATCAGCGTGATGGCGCCGCAGGGCCGCTTCTTCGTGCCGATCGAGCCGCAGGCGCATCGCCACCACCTCGGCATCGCCGGCGGCAGCGGCATCACGCCGATCCTCTCGATCATGAAGACGGTGCTGGCGCGCGAGCCGGGCAGCCGCTTCACGCTCATCTACGGCAACCGCAAGCTGCGCTCCACGATGTTCAAGGAGGAGCTCGAGGACCTGAAGGACAAATACCTCTCGCGGCTGGTGATCCACCACGTGTTCTCCGACGAGCACACGGAAGCGGACATCAACAGGGGCGTGATGAGCCGCGCCAAGATCGAAGAGTTCCTGGCCGGCCTGGTGCCTGCAGGCAGCATCGACCACGCGTACATCTGCGGCCCCTTCCAGATGAACGACGAGGCCGAAGCCGCCCTGCTGCAAGCCGGCGTGCCCGAGGACCGCATCCACATCGAGCGCTTCGGCATCGCGCAAGCGGGTGCGGGACAGGTGGGTGCGGTCGTGCACCAGGCGCAGCCCGGCGACGCGGCCCAGGCGCGCATCACGATCATCCGCGACGGCCTGCAGCGCGAGATCCGTTTCTCGCGCGAGCAGGCGAGCATCCTCGATGCCGCGTCCGACGCGGGCATGGAGGTGCCGTTCTCGTGCACTTCCGGCGTGTGCGGCACCTGTCGCGCCAAGCTGGTCGAAGGCCAGGTCCGCATGGAACGCAACTTCGCGCTGGACAAGAAGGAAGTCGCCGCCGGCTTCGTGCTCACCTGCCAGGCGCACCCGACCACCGAGCGGGTGGTCCTCTCCTTCGACGAACGCTGATGGGCAGAGGTCGCCACGCCGGCTACGAAGACCAGCGCGAGTTGATCCTCGCGCAGGCCGCCGCCCTGTTCGCGCGCGGCGGGTACCCGGGCACGTCGATGAACCAGGTCGCGAAGGCCTGCGGATTGTCGAAGGCCACGCTCTACCACTACTACCGCGACAAGTACGAGCTGCTGGTGAGCATCGCGGACACGCACGTCTCGCGCCTGCAAGGCATCGTCGCTGTGGCGCTGGCCCAGGCCGATGATCCGCACGGCCAGTTGCGCGCCCTGATCGCGCGGCTGGTGGAGGAATACGCGAACGCGCAGAACGAGCATCGCGTGCTGACCGAGGACGTGAAGTTCCTGGAGGCCAAGGACCGCGAGCGCATCCTCGCGAAGGAACGCGAGGTGGTCACGGCTTTCGCGCGTGTCGTCGCCCTGCTGCGCCCCGACCTGCGCGAATCCGCCATGAGCAAGCCGCTCACCATGCTGCTGTTCGGCATGGTGAACTGGATGTTCACGTGGATGAAGCCGCGGGGCGCGCTCGCCTACGAGGACATGGCGCCCGTGGTGGCCGACCTGTTCCTCGGCGGACTCGAGGCGGTGCAGGCGCCGGCGAAGGCCGCCGCGGCCTGACAGCGTTAGTGCCCGGTAGTGCGGGGGGTGCGCTATCGGGAAGGAGAACGCAAAGGACGCAGAGGTTGCGCAGAGGACGCAAAGAAATCCTCCTGAATGTCTTCTCTGCGTCCTCTGCGTCACCTCTGCGCACTCTGCGTTCTACTGCTTCGATCACCTCCCAGGCTTCAAACCGGACCTCACCGCAGCAACGGCTCCCATTCGGGGCCGCAAGGCGCCGTGATCCGCAGCGGCCCTTGCGCGGTCGGCAGCTCCATCCACTCGCAGTGCAGCCACAGGCGCGGCGTGCCAAGCCACGCTGCGACGGCCCGGTTGTGCGCGCCCTTGCCGTGCGTGGTGTCGCCCACCAGCGGATGCGCGATGTGCTTGAAGTGGCGGCGGATCTGGTGGCGCCGGCCGGTCAAGGGTTCGACTTCCATCAACGCATAGCGGCTTGTCGCATGACGTTCGTCCACGCGGAACGGCCACTCGAAACGCGCGAGCCGGCGATAGCGCGTGAGCGCCGGCACGCGCTCCTGTCCTTCGGACGGCCGCTCGGGGTCCCGCGCGAGCGCCTGCGCGATCTCGCCGTCGGCCTCGGGCCAGCCGCGCACCAGCGCGAGATAGCGCTTGCGCACGCGCCCTTGCTCGAAGGCGAGTCCCCACTCGCGTGCAGCGTCGGGATCCAGCGCGAACAGCAGCACGCCGCTGGTGGCCTTGTCCAGGCGATGCAGGGGCCACACGCGCCGCCCCAGCTGGTCGCGCAACAGCTTCAGCGCGCTCACGGCTTCGTGCGCGTCGAGTCCGGTAGGGTGGACCAGCAGCCCCGCGGGCTTGGCCACGGCGGCCAGGCGGTCATCCAGATAGAGCAGGTCCACAGTCGCGCGTCCTTGGGGAAAGCTGCAACCAATCGTAGGAGGATTCCCACAGGTTCGGTGGAGAAGGCTGTGGACAAGCAGGTGACCAAGCGCGCAGGGCCGCGCCAGCATTGGGTTCGCACCACGGTGAGCATTGCGCAGGCAGCACCCCGGCCGCGCCGAAATGTCCTCTTGACAGTTCGCCGGCTGCGGCCGCTGCCCTGGCAGCTCAAGGCACCGACGGCTCGTGCACCCCCTGCGCGCGCGCGGCGTCCGGTTCCGCGGCGTCGCCGGTCTCGCGCGGCAGCTCGAACAGCCGGAACGGCGCCTGGTCCGGGCGCGTGCGCAGCAGCAGCGGCCTGGCCACGTTGAACACCGGCACGCCATTGATGGTCTTGCCTTCCAACGTGCCGCGGTGCGCGTGGCCGTGGAAGACCGCGTCCACGGGGTAGCGCAGCAGGGGCTCCTCCAGCCGGCTGCTGCCCAGGAAGGGGAAGATGTCGACCGGCTCGCCTTGCACCGTCGCGCAGATCGGCGCGTAGTGCAGCAGCGCCACGCGCCGCGGCGTGCGCAGCTTGGCAAGAGCGGATTCGAGCTTCAGAGCTTCCTGCAGCGCCTCCTGCACGAACAGCTTGATCGCGGGCTCGCCCCACGCACCCAGGGAACCGCGGCCGAAGCCGCCCGCGAATCCCTTGACGCCGGCGATGCCCACGCCCTCGATCTCCACCGCCTCGCCATCGAGCACCCGCACGCCGGCCTTCGTCAGCACTTCGATCACCGTCTCGGGCGTGCCGGATTCGAAGTCGTGGTTGCCCAGCACGGCCACGATCGGCACCTTCACCACCGAGAGTTCGTCGGCCAGCACGTGGGCTTCTTCGGCGGTGCCGTAATCGGTGAGGTCGCCGCACAGCAACAGCACGTCCGCCTTTTCCGATGCTTCGGCGAACAGCGCGCGCAAGGTTCCGGCGGAAGCCTTGGTGACGTGAAGGTCGCCGACGGCGGCGAAACGGACGGTGCTGGCGGAGCGGGGCATGGAGGCTTTCCGGATGAGACGCGGACATACTGCCGCGATTGACCGCTGACGCCTGTAGGTGGGTGCTGACGTTGCGTGAGGTTGCTTGCCCCGGCGCGAAGGCATGTCTTCCGAGAGGACCGATCTGCAGGGCTTCCTAAGCTTCAGGCCATGTGTTCCACCATTCCGCTCGCCCCGTCGCTCGAGGAAGAAGTCGAGCCAGAGACGGCTGACTTCTACCGCCGCGCCCTGCGCGTGCTCGCCGACGCGGAAGTTCCCTTCCTCGTGGGCGGCGCCTTCGCGCATGCGTGCTTCACGGGCATCCGGCGCTCGACCAAGGACCTGGACCTCTTCATCCGGCGCCAGGACTACGAACGCGTGACGCAGCTGATGGATGCGCAAGGCTGGCGCACCGAGCTGACCTTTCCGCACTGGCTGGGCAAGGTCTACGCGGGCGAAGACTTCATCGACCTGATCTTCAACTCGGGCAATGGCGTCACGCCCGTGGACGACCGCTGGTTCGACGACAACGCGCAGGCGGAGATCCTGGGCGTGCCGGTTCGCGTGGCCAACATGGAAGACGGCCTGATGTCCAAGGCCTTCATCATGGAGCGCGAACGCTACGACGGCGCCGATGTCGCGCACACCATCCAGGCGAACGCGGAGCGCATCGACTGGCACAAGCTGGTGCGGCGGTTCGGTGCGCACTGGCGCGTGCTGCTCGCGCACCTCACGCTGTTCGGCTTCATCTATCCCGGCGAGCGCCACCGCATCCCCGAGTGGGTGATGCAGGAACTCGCCGCCCGGCTGGTGGCGGAAACGCGGCAGCCGCCGCGCGAGGACCTGCACGTGTGCGCAGGCACGCTGCTCTCGCGCGAGCAGTACCTGCACGACGTGGAACGCCTGGGCTACGTGGACGGCCGCCTCACCCCGGCCAGCACGATGACGCCCGAGGACGTGCAGACCTGGACGGACGCAATCCCCGCGCGCCAGCAGCAGGACGTGGAGGGGCCGATGTGCCCGCTGCAGCTCGGGGCGGACGTGGTCCGGGTCGCGTCGGGCGAGGCATTGTCCTGAGGCCGGTGTCAGGCGGCGCCGGCTCCGTTCAGGTCCGGATGAACTCCACCAGGTCGTCGAAGCAGCGATTCACCAGCGCGTCGGCGGGGCGCCGGTGCGAGCGCCGCAGCAGCATCAGCCGGCGGTGCACCACGGGCTCGCGCAGGGGCACCACGGCGAGACCGCGCTGCAATGCAGTTTCCGTGTACAGGCGCGAAATGACGCCGACGGCCAGTCCCGCCCGCGCCAGGCTGTAGAGCGGTTCGCTGTACAGCAGGCGGTACGCGGGGTCCGCGGAAATACCGGCCTGGCGCAGCGTCTGCAGCGCCAGTTCGTACAAGGCGCCGCGTGCAAACAGCGCCAACTGCTCGCTGCGCAGATCCCGCCAGCGCACGGTGCGGCGCGTGGTCAGCGGATGCGCGCTCGCCATGACCGCGACCATGGGATCCTGGCGCAGGAACACGGCATCGATGCTCGCCGGCAGGTCCAGTTCCGTCCCGAGCCCGATGTCCACTTCGCCCGCGACCAGCGCCGCGATCAGCTCGTCGTGTAGCACGTCGCGCACTTCGACCTCCACCGCCGGAGACCACTTGCGCCAGCGCGCCACGCGCGGTGCGACCAGGTGCATCGCGGAGGGGATGACCGCCAGCCGCACGCGCTGTGCCTCGCTGGCGAGCGCGCGGTGCATGCCGGCCACGCCTTGCTCGAAGCCGTGCAGCACCCACTGCGCCTCCTCGAGCACCGCGGAGCCCGCGGGCGTGAGCGCCACGCGGTGGGTGTCCCGCTCGAACAGGGTCGCGCCCAGCAGGCTTTCGAGTTCGCGCACGGCCGCGGACACGGCCGGTTGGGTGAGCGCCAGCGCCTCCGCGGCGCCGCGGAAGCTGCCGTGCCGCGCGACGGCGTCGAAGGCGCGCAGCTGGCGGATGGACGGGTTGCGGGAGGCGGGCAGGCTCATCAGAGTTTCTTTTCAGCACATAAGCAGTAATCACTTCAGTTTATCGCCCCCCATAAGTAGCATTCCCTGCATGAGCGTCGCCACGCCAGCACTCGAGAGCTTCCTCCATGCCATGCCGAAGGTGGAGCTGCACTGCCACCTGTTCGGCAGCGTGCGCAAGGCCACCTTCGAGGACCTGAACCGGCGCGCGGGCTCGCCGCTGGCTGCGCAGGAGATCGACGGCTTCTACACGCGCGGCGACAAGCCCGTCGGGGTGCTGCGCGTCTTGCGTGCACTCGACGCCATGTTGGTGCGCGGCCCCGAGGACCTGTACCGCATGGCCATCGAGTACCTGCTGGACGCGGCAGGGCAGAACGTCCGCCACGCCGAGTTTTCCTGGAACCCGACCGGGACCGTGCGCGTGTCGCGCATCCCCTATCGCGAGGCGCAGGATGCGATCGTGCGCGCCATCCGTGATGCGCGCGCGCAGTTCGGCATCTCGGGGCGGCTGATCGCGGCGATCGACCGCGAGGCGGGACCGAAAGCCGCCGTCGACATGGTGGAATGGGTGCTGCACAACCGCTGCGAGGAAGTGGCGGGGATAGGCATCGACTACCGCGAGGTGGACCACCCGCCGGAATTGTTCGAGCAGGCGTACGCGCTCGCGCGTGCGGGCGGGCTGCGCACCACGGCGCATGCGGGCGAGTTCGGGATGCCGTGGACCAACGTGCTGGCAGCGCTGGACGTGTTGAAGGTCGACCGGATCGACCACGGCTACACCGTCGTCGACGCCCCGCAGTTCGCGGCCGAGTGCGCGGCACGCAATGTGCTTTTCACGGTGGTGCCGACCAACTCCTATTACCTGCGCACCTTGCCGCCCGAACGCTGGGCACTCGATCATCCGATCCGGCGCATGCCGGCCCTGGGGCTGCGCATCCACCCCAACACCGACGACCCGACGCTGCACCATGTCACGCCGACGGAGACCTGGGCCAGAATGGTGAGGGACTTCGGCTTCGGCCTCGACGACTTGCGCTCCTTCATGCTGAACGGCATTGCGGGCGCCTGGCTGCCGGAGGAAACACGCGAGCGCTGGCAGGCGGACTGGGCCGCCGAGTTCGACGCGCTGCGTGCGCGTTTCTTCGCCGGCTCCGCCGGTCCCGGAAAGTGAGCACCGCCATGCCCAGGAACCTCCTCCTGGCCGCCGCTCTCCTCGCTCCCGTGCTGGCGTCGGCGCAAGCCGGCTGGCCTGCCGCGAAGCCCATCACCCTGGTGGTGCCGTACACCGCGGGCGGCAGCGTCGACTACAACGCGCGCCTGGTGGCGCAGCGCCTGTCCCAGCGGCTGAAGCAGACCGTGCTGATCGACAACATCGGCGGCGCGGGTGGCGCCGTCGGCCTCGCCAAGGCAGCAGCGGCGGCGCCCGATGGCTACACGCTGGTGGCGGGCACGGACAGCGCGATCGCGATCGGCAAGCTGGTGAACCCCGCGGCCTATCGCTTCGACCCCCTGCAGGCCCTCACGCCTGTGGCGATGTTGAACACGGCGCCCCTGGTGCTCGTGGCCGGCCCGAAGATGCCGGCCCGGACCTATGCGGACTTCGTGCAGCTCGCCAAGGCGAAACCGGGCCAGCTCACTTACGCGACGTCCGGCGTCGGCACGGTGCTGCAACTGGCGATGGAACTGCTCAAGGAGCGCAGCGCCATCTACGTGACGCACGTGCCTTATCGCGGCGGCGGCCAGATCGCCACCGACGTGATCGGCGGCCAGGTCGACGTCGCCATGCTCGTGAGCACCACGGCCGTGCCGCAGGTGCTGGGTGGCCGCATGCGGGCGCTGGGCGTCACGGGTCCCGCGCGGCTGGACTCGTTGCCCAACGTGCCGGCGTTCTCGGAAATGCCGGGCCTCAAGGGGCACGTGATGGTGAGCTGGACGGGCATCTTCGCGCCCACGGGAACGCCGCCTGCCATCGTGCACCGCCTCAACGAGGAATTGAATGCGGTGCTCCAGGAGCCCGAGGTGCGCGCGCGGTTCGGCGAGCAGGGCGCGCTGCCCGGCTCGGGATCGGCGGAGGACCTGGGCCGCTTCGTGCAGGCGGAGCACGCGCGCTACCGCGAGATCGTTCGCAAGGCCAACATCAAGGAATAGCGGTTCGGTGTCGCGGGTTCAGCGCGCGGGCACTCCCGCGAGTTCGCGCGTGAGCTGCGCCGCCGGAACCTCCCTGCACCCGGACGCGTTCTGTCCCGACCACAGCGGTGAGAATTCGCCGCTGCCCTGTTTCTCCGCGGCGGCGCGCAAGGGCGCGAGCGGACCCGCAGCGCGTGGGAACGCCGGCGCCTGCGGATTCAGCGGACCCAGCTCGCGCACGATGCGGTTGACGATGCCGCGCGCAGGCCGGCCGGTGAACACGTTGGTGACCGCCGTGTGCACGCGCCGAGGCTCCTTGAGCGCGGCGCGGTGCACGCTGCTGGTCGTCGCTTCGGGGCACAGCAGGTAGGCCGTTCCGACCTGCACGCCCGCGGCGCCGAGCGCGCGTGCCGCCGCGACACCGGCGGCATCGGCAATGCCGCCGGCAGCGATCACGGGCACGCGCACGGCGCGCACCACCTGCGGAACCAGCGCGAACGTGCCCGGCTGTTCGGTGAGGTCGGTGCTGAGGAAGTGGCCGCGATGGCCTCCCGCCTCCCAGCCCTGGGCGATGATGGCGTCGACCCCGCGCTCCTGCAGCCACAGCGCTTCGGCGACGGTCGTTGCCGAGGCGAGGATGCGCGCACCGCAGCGGCGCACACGCGCCAGCAGGTCGGGAGCGGGCAAGCCGAAGTGGAAGCTGACCACCGGCGGGCGCAAGGCCTCCAGCACGTCGGCCGCTGCCGCGTTGAAGGGCACGCGGGCGGCGCCGGCCGGTGCTTGCGTCTCCGCCATTCCCAGTTCGCGGCAGTAGGGCGACAGCAGCTCGCGCCACGCCGCGTCCGCAGCTTCATCGGGTGGTGCCTCCACATGGCAGAAGAAGTTGACGTTGAACGGCCGCGAGGTTGCCGCGCGCACGATCTCGACTTCCTTGCGGATGCCGTCCGGTCCCAGCATCGCGCAGGGGATGGATCCCAGTCCCCCCGCGCCGGAAACGGCGGCGGCGAGTGCGCTGCCCTGCACGCCGGCCATCGGCGCCTGGATGATGGGCAGTTCGATGCCCAGAAGTTCTTCGAGGTTCATGTCATGTTCTCCTGTGGCCCGCTCGCGTCGCCTGTGCGCGAGGCCAGCCACAACCATGATGCACTCGCGAGCAGGCCCGCGGCGGCGCCAGCCATCGCCACCGGCACCGTGACGCCTCGGTTGCGTTCCATGGATGGTGCATAGGGCTTCATTGGACCCAAATCTCCCTGCATCGACAATTGAATTTTCTTGCTGCATCCTTCTCGGAATGAGAACGCTCGACCTCGAGTCCCTGGAGATCTTCAGCGCGGTGGTGCGCGAGGGCGGCATCGTCCGGGCGGCCGCGAAACTGCATCGCGTGCCCTCCAACGTGAGCACGCGCGTGAAGCAGCTCGAGCGCGAGCTTGGCGTCGCCCTGTTCCGCAAGCAGGGCCGCTCGCTCGCGCTCTCCGCCGAAGGCCAGGTGCTGCTGTCGTACGTTCAGCGCCTGTTCCATCTCGCCGACGAAGCGGAGAGCCAGCTGCGCTCGGGCCATCCCGCCGGCGTGTTCCGCATCGGCGCACTGGAGAGCACGGCGGGCAGCCGGCTGGCGCCCGTGCTGTCACGCTTCCACCGCGCATACCCGGGCGTGGAGGTCGAGCTGGCCACCGGGACCACGGGCGCCTTGCTGGATCGCGTGGCGAACTTCGAGCTCGAGGCGGCCTTCGTCTCCGAGCCGTTCAATGCCCGTGGTTTCGAGGCGATCAGGGTGTTCGACGAAGAGCTTGTGCTCATCACCGCACGCACCGTTGCGCGCGTGAAGCAGCCAGGCGACCTCGCAGGCGCCACCATGGTCGCGTTCGCCGCCGGCTGCTCGTATCGGCGCAAGCTGGAGGAATGGCTGGGCGCGGCCGGCATCGCGCCGGCGCGCACGCTGGAGCTCGCGTCGTACCAGGCGATGATCGCGTGCGTGGCGGCGGGCACGGGCTTCGCGGCGGTTCCGCGCTCGCTGCTGCTGGCCCTGCGCGCCGCGAGGGACGTGGCGCAACACGAATTGCCGGCACGCATCCGCCGCAGCAGCACGCACCTGGTGTGGAAGGGCGAGCCTTCGTCCGTCCTGGGCCTCTTCCGCGAAGTCCTCGGGCAGCCCGGCTAGGCGCCAGCGCAGCTCAGTCGTCGAGCGCGACGGACGAGCTCGTCATCTCGGGATGGGGGACCACGGGCGCGCCGGGCGGCCGCGCCTTGGCGACGACGAACTTCTCGGCGCGTGCCTGGCCGAACATCTCGGACGGTTCGCCCAGGCGGTAGGCGCTGCCCGACTCGGTGAATGCCACTGGGCGCCCCGACGAGCCCACGAGGCGCACCTGCACCACGGGGGAGGTCATGACGGTCCTGGGAGCGCCCCCTTGTCCGAGGGGACCGAAGATGGTCCCGAGCAGCCGGTCGTGGCCGACGACGGACCACCGCATGATGATCTGCTCGCGCTCGCGCTCGCGCTCGACGGCCTCCGCCCTCGCGCTGCGAGGCGGGCCTTCCGCGACTAGCTGGGGCTCAGGAAAGGAGTTCACCGTCTACTGCTCTTCTTGTTGGTTGCGGCGGGGACTGGGTCTCGCCCTGCGGTCTCGGGAGTGCTCGCTCCAGGCAGACCGCTGGTTAAGGATTCTGCCTACTCATACTGTCACGATACTGACGAAAAAGAGGGCAACGCGCGCAAAGGAGCGTTTGAATTAAATCGTTGGTACTCATTGCGCCGGGGTGAGCCACACGAAGCTCCGCACAAATCCTTTCAGTCGAAGCTCAGCAGTACCTTCATCGCCTGCGACCGGTCCGACGCGAGCTTGAACGCGCGCGCCGCGTCGCGGTAAGGGACGGTCGCGGAGATCAGCGGCTTCACGTCGACGAGCGCCTTGTTGAGCAGTTCCACCGCGATCGCGAACTCCTCATGGAAGCGGAACGCGCCGCGCAGGTCGAACTCCTTCGCGACCAGCGCGTTCATCGGAAGCTTCATCTCGCCGCCCAGGCCCACCTGCACGATCACCGCACGCGGGCGCAGCGCGTCGAGTGCACCGGTGAGGGCGCGCTCGTTCCCGCTCGCTTCGAGCAGCACGTCGAAGTGGCCCTTGTCGACGGTGAAGCGCTGCAGCGCGTCCGGCTGTTCGGCGGTGTTGAGGGCCTCGTCGGCGCCCACCTGCAGCGCCTTGCGCAAGGGGAACTCGCCGATGTCCGTCACCACGATCTGCGCCGCGCCCGCCCTGCGTGCCGCCACGACCAGCAGCGCGCCGATCGGCCCGCAGCCGGTGACCAGCACGCGCTTGCCCAGGAGCGGGCCCGCGCGCCGCACCGCATGCAGCGCGACCGACAGCGGTTCGGCCATCGCGCCTTCCTGGTCGCTCACGCCGTCGGCCAGCGCATGCGCCTGCCAGTCCTCCACCACGATCTCCTGCCGGAACGCGCCCTGCACATGCGGCGTGCGCATCGCGCTGCCGTAGTAGCGCATGTCGAGGCAGTGGTTCTGCAGCCCTTCCTGGCAATAGCGGCAGCGGCCGCAGGGCCGGCTCGGACTGATCGCGATGCGCTCGCCTGCAGCGAAGCCGCGCACCTCGGCGCCGGCTTCGGCGATGACGCCGGCCACTTCGTGCCCGAGCACCATCGGTTCCTTGATGCGCACCGTGCCGAAGCCACCGTGGTGGAAGTAGTGCAGGTCGGAGCCGCAGATGCCGCCGGCGCTGACCTTCACGCGCAACTGGCCAGCCTCCAGCGCAGGGGTGTCCACCGGCTCGACGCGCAGGTCGCCGGGGGCGTGGATGACGAGAGCGTCCATGGTTCCGTCCTCAGAGCGTTGCGGTGACGCCGCCATCCACGTACAGGATGTGGCCGTTGACGAAATCGGAGGCCGGGCTCGCGAGGAAGACCGCCGCGCCGGCGAGGTCCTCCACGTTGCCCCAGCGCCGGCTGGGCGTGCGGTTGACCAGCCACTGCGTGAACTCCGCGTTGTCGACCAGCGTTTGCGTCAGCTCGGTCTTGAAGTAGCCCGGGCCCAGGCCATTGACCTGGATGCCGTGCGGGCCCCAGTCGATCGCCATGCCTTTCGTGAGCATCTTCACGGCGCCCTTGCTGGCGGTGTACGGCGCGATGCCGGGCCGCCCCAGCTCGCTTTGCACCGAGCAGATGTTGATGACCTTGCCGCGCTTGCGCGGGATCATGTGCGCGGCCACCGCCTTGCTCGCGTAGAAGACGCTGTCGACGTTGGTGCGCATCAGCTCGTGCCAGGTCGCCTCGTCGAACTGGTCGAGCGGTCCCCGGCGCTGCATGCCGGCGTTGTTCACGAGGATGTCGATCGGCCCGATCGTGCGCTCGATGTCGTCGACGCCCGCCCGGGTGGCCTCGGAGGAAGTCACGTCGAAGGCGCGCGTGTGGACCTTCAGCCCACTCTCGCCCAGCGCAGCGGCCGCGCGTTCCAGCTTGTCCGCATTGCGGCCATTGAGCACGACGGTGGCGCCGGCTTCGCCGAGTGCCTGCGCCAGCGCGAGACCGATGCCGGCGCTGGAGCCCGTGACGAGCGCAATGCGCCCGCGGAGATCGAATTTCTGCAGGATGTTCATGATGGGACCCGGTCCTTGGTTCGGTGGCGCGCCAGCGATGCTACGACAGTGGCCACCGGACGTTGCGGCCGCCTTCTTGCGGCGGACAAGCGACAGGAACCTGCCGGACGACGACTCTGAAAAGGTGTTCTTCGACAGGTGAGAGGCGCCCGATACGGCTGCTCCACAAGGCGCGCGGCGCACCGGTCTCGATGTAGGTCGTTCCGCGCGTGTGCACCCGCGCGAACCCTACAACCGCACGGCATGCGCTCCCGCCGGAGCACGGGAGCTTTTCCGGAAACCTCGTGTGGTCTTCCCCGCGTCATCCATTCAACCGTCGGCGGCGTGGACAGCCGACCGGAGGGCTGCGCATGAACAAGAACGCGACAGTGGCGATCCCGTTGGTCCTGGCGATGCTGTTATCGGCTTGCGGCGGCGGGGGGAGTGGTTCGCCGACGACGGATGCCAGCAGCAGCAATGCGCCGCCTCCCGCTCCTGCTCCGGGACCGGCGCCGGCCCCTGCACCCGCACCCGCACCGACCGACATCCTCCAGCCGGGGGCATTTGCGCCGTTCGGTCCCACAGTCCTGGCGTCGAACATCGCGGCTTCAGCCAACAAGAATCTGACGTCCACGGCGCGCCTGACCGGTGGAGGCTCCGTGGTGGCATGGGTGGCCGGAACGTCCCTGCTGGTGCAGCCGCTTGACGCAGAGGGCGATGCCGTCGGTGCCGCGCAAGCGGCGGGCACGGTCCTCATGGGCGACCCCGATGTGAGCACTCGTCTCTCCGTCGTGGCGACCGCGGACGGCGGCTGGCTGCTCGCCTGGATCGCGGCCGATCACAGCGTGCTGTTCCGGCGCTATGCCGCATCGGGCGCGCCCGTCGCAGCCGCCGCGTCGGCCGACGCGACCGCATACACAAAGACACTGGGCATCCAGGCGAGGGCTCTGGCGGATGGTGGCTTCGTGGTCGCATGGGTTGCGTCCGAAGGGGCCAGCCCGCCACGCGCCCACCTGCGTCGCTTCAGCGCTGCAGGGACTGCGGTCACCGCCCGAGTCGGTTTGAGCAACAGCGCGGGCGCGCAGGCCGCGTTGCAGGTCACGCCCATGCCAGACGGCAATTTCCTCGCCGCGTGGGTGCAACGCAACCCCGACGGCATGGAGAGCGTGCTGGCGCGGCGGCTGGATGCAGCGCTGGATGCCGCTGGACCGGAACAGCTGCTGCAGCCCGCGGGTCTGCAGCCGTCCGGCGGGCTTCACCGCTACAGCCTGCTGGGAGCTGCGTCCCTGTCCCGGGGCGCGGCCTTGTTCGCCTGGGCCTATTACGATGGTGGACCGAGCCTCCAGGTGCGTTGGCAGCTGTTCGACGCGCTCGGAACTCCCGCGACTTCCTCCAGTTCTCCTGCGAGCGCGAGCTTCCGGAACGACAGCTTCCTCGACTCCGTGCAAGTGATTCCTGCCGCGACGGGCTTCCGCATCGTCGCCGAATCCAACTTGACCAACTACCGGACGACCGAGGCTTACACGACGATCCTGGAGATTGGCGGGGCCGGTGAGCTCCTCGACAGCACGGAGACCACCAGGACCCTGTCCTTGGTCAACGTGGTCTCGGGCACCGGGTGCTCCGGCCCGACGCAACCCGGCGTGGCCGTGGGCGGAGGAGAGGACGGGCACTACCTGCTCGCGTACGCCGTCTGCGTGATGGGCGGCCCGCTCCCGGCGCCGTTTCCTCCCGCCAACCTCGAAGTCCTGGGTCGCTGAGGGGAGAGCGCGTTCGTATCGATCGGCCCGATCGAGCGCTCGATGTCGTCGACCCCGCCCGGGTGGCCTCGGACGGACCCGGTCCTTGATTCGGTGACACGCCTGCCATGCTACGACAGCGGCCGCCGGCCCGGCCCGCTCAGGTCCTCTCACCAGCCACCTGGCTCAACCCGCGTGATCAGGTCGCGCCACGCGAGAGGAGCAATTCGCCGGCGCGCTTCGTCAGCTTCGGGGTTGGCGATCGCCGACCGTCTTCGCCCTGCGGTCTGCAGCCAAGGGCGGTATCCGGGGCAGCCGGACGGTGAACGTGGTGCCCTCGTGATTCGACGTCGCGTCCACTGTGCCTCCGTGCGCGACCGCGATCTCCTTCGTGATGTACAGGCCGAGGCCGAGGCCCGAGGAGCCAGGGCTCCTTTCCTGCTCGGTCGTGGGCTTCTGCCGCAGCGGGGAGAACAGGTTCTCTCGTGCTTCCGCAGGGATCGGGTTGCCGCCATTCCTCACCTGAACGCGCACGGCATCCGTGTCTCCGTCGACCGTCACGAGCACCGGCTCCCCTGACGCGCCATGCTGGACCGCGTTTGCGACCAGATTGGCGAGCATCTGCCCGACCCGGGCGGCGTCCCAGCGCCCTGTGAGGACGCCTTCCCGGGTGAGCTCTATCCGGCTATCCGGATGCAGCGCTGCGACTTCAGCGACGATGTCCTGCGTGATTTCGCCGAAGTCGCCGGGCGCCGGCGTGATGGGCAGTGCGACACCCAGGGCGGTCTGCGTGAAGTCGAGAATGTCCTTCACCATCCCTTTCATTCGTTCTGCAGCAGTCAGGATGCGCGCCACCGCCTTCGTCTGCGCACCCGTGAGAGTGTCCGCGCGCAGCAGGTAGTGCGCGCTCATGTGCACGACACCCAGCGGTGTGCGCAAGTCGTGCCCAAGCACCCCGAGCAGGAGGTTGCGCGAATCGTCCACCTTCTTCGAGTACAGGGAGGCGGACGCGGAGAGGGCCTGGTCCATGCTCTCTCCGAACCGCGTGAGCTGCTCCAGGTTTTCGGGTTGTGGCTGCTGGAGCTGCCTGGTCCACCCGCGGATGACGGACGCACGAAGGGCGCGGAACTCCGAGATCAGGTCGTCCAGCGAGAACCCCTGATCGAACCGCTGTGCGGCGTGGTTCTGCGCAATGCGCGTGATGTCAGGCGCGTTATCCGGCTTGTTGCCCTGGGCCTTGTCGTGCGTTGCCTGCGCGCCCTGGGTGTGCTTCATGTCCGCGGCAATGGCCAGCAGGAGCACTCTCGCATGATCGGCAAGCTCTTCTCGGGTGAACTGGTGGGAAGGCGACAGCCTGGTGTTCGCGAACTCCACCCACTCCTCCACGATGGGCCCGATTTGCTGCTCTATGAAGTCGCCGATCTGCATCGATTTGAGGATACGCTCATTCGCCCCGCCGGATGCAGGCTGACGCCGGGGCCGAGGGGAACGACGCTCAGCTCCTCAGTGCGGGAGCGCGCGCCGCGTGGAAACGGTGTTCGTGCTGCGCGCGCGTACTGCGTGCTAATGTTGGCGATCACGCGCACACCGCGAGTACAACGGCGCGCAAGGAGAAGGATATGCAATCGGAGGACGGCACGCAGCCGGAAATGCAGTCGGACAGGGCAGGCTGCGACGCTCCAGCCGCTTCTGGTCCTTGCGTGCAGGGGGTGCGCAGGAGGGCTTCGGAACCGCTGCAGCCGCCGGAGCGCGAAGAACTGGCGCGGCGCATCGCTGCGAATCTGATTGCGCGCAAAGCCATGAGGCTGTACGAGCGCAGAACCGGCCGGCAGGTCCCGGCGGCGCCGGACGACCCTGTCTAGAAGGTCGTGCGCACCCGGGTCCTGTCTGTGGCTCCACCGGGCAACCGGCTACATGCTGGCTACATGGCAGAAATGGAAAAGGGTTCGCTACCCATCTGGTAGCAAACCCTTTTCGTGGCGTCTGGTGCCGGAGAGAGGAATCGAACCCCCGACCTTCTCATTACGAATGAGCTGCTCTACCGACTGAGCTACTCCGGCGAAGCCTCGGATTATAGGGGATCTGGTTTGCCCGACGCTGGCACCTCCGGCGGCAGTGGGTGCTGGCCGTGTCCGGCCAGTGTCCCCGCTCCCGCCGCCAGCCGCGCGCCCTTCCGCCTTACTGCCGGTGGTACGCGGTCACCCGCTCCACTTCATTCTTCGAGCCCAGGATCACGCTCACGCGCTCGTGCAGCTTCTTCGGCTGGATGTCCAGGATGCGCTGCTTGCCGTTGGTGGCGGCGCCGCCTGCCTGCTCCACCAGCCACGACATCGGGTTGGCTTCGTACATCAGGCGCAGCTTGCCCGGCTTGTCCGGCTCCCGCTTGTCCCACGGATACATGAAGATGCCGCCGCGCGTGAGGATGCGATGCACGTCGGCGACCATCGATGCGATCCAGCGCATGTTGAAATCCTTGCCGCGCGGGCCTTCCTTGCCGGCCAGGCATTCGTCGATGTAGCGCTTCACCGGCGCGTCCCAGTGCCGCATGTTGGACATGTTGATCGCGAATTCCTTGGTGTCCTCCGGGATGCGCACGTCTTCCTGCGTCAGCACGAAGGAGCCTTGCTCGCGGTCCAGCGTGAACATCGCCACGCCGTCGCCCACGGTCAGCACCAGGGTGGTCTGCGGCCCGTACACGCAGTAGCCCGCCGCCACCTGCTTGTGCCCGGCCTGCAGGAAGTCGCCCTCGTCGACCCCGCGGTCGCCCTC
This sequence comes from Ramlibacter ginsenosidimutans, assembly GCF_016654015.1. Taxonomy (GTDB): domain Bacteria; phylum Pseudomonadota; class Gammaproteobacteria; order Burkholderiales; family Burkholderiaceae_C; genus Ramlibacter; species Ramlibacter ginsenosidimutans. Next base: position 50,902 of record NZ_JAEPWM010000015.1, read on the forward strand.
GGGCATCTTCAGCACGCTGAAGATGGTGCCGATGCTCACGTTCACGTCGATGTTGGAGGAGCCGTCGAGCGGGTCGAATAGCAGCAGGTATTCGCCCTTGGGGAAGCGGTTGGGCACCACGTAGATGCCTTCCATTTCCTCGCTGGCCATGCCGGCGAGGTGGCCGCCCCATTCGTTGGCCTCGATCAGGACTTCGTTGGCGATGATGTCCAGCTTCTTCTGGATCTCGCCCTGCACGTTGCCGGTGCCGGCCGATCCGAGCACGTCGCCGAGCGCGCCCTTGTTCACGGCATGGCTGATGCGCTTGCAGGCGCGCGCCACCACTTCGATCAGCAGGCGAAGCTGCCCGGGAATGTGCCCGTGCGTGCGCTGCTGCTCGACCAGGTAACGGGTGAGGGAGGTATTGCTCATGTCGGAACTCTAATCGGCGAGTGCACGCGAGACCACCTCGCGCACGTCGTTGCTCAAATCCGGCTTCGCCGCCACGCGGGCGATCGCTTCGCGCGCGGCGCCGCGCAGGGGCTCGGCGAGTTTCTTCCAGCGGTCCAGGGCGCGCGCGAGCCGCGCCGCCACCTGCGGGTTGATCGCATCCAGCTCGATCACGCGATCGCTCCAGAACACGTAGCCCGCCGCATCGCTGCGATGGAAGCCGCCGGGGTTGGCGCTGCAGTAGCTGAAGATGACGCTGCGCGCGCGGTTCGGGTTGCGGATGTTGAAGTCCGGGTGCGCCATCAGCTGCTTCACGATGGGCAGCACGTTGCCGCCGCGGTCGGGCGCGCCGGCCTGCAGGGCGAACCACTTGTCCAGCACCAGCGGCTCGTTCCTGAACATCGCATGGAAGCGCTGCAGCGCCGCAGCCGCGAGATCGCTGCCGGCGCTCACCAGGGCCGCGAGCGCGTTGAAGCGGTCCGTCATGTTGGACGCGTCCTTGAAGCGCTGGTAGGCCTTGCCGGGCCACACCGTGTCGCCCGAGGCGCGCGCGGCCAGGCACAGCTGCGTGAGCGCCAGGCCGGTGAGCGCGCGGCGGCCGGCCGACGCCGGGTCGGGGCTGTAGGCGCCGGTGTCCTTGTGCGCCTCGTACGCCCATTCCCAGTCGGGCGCGAGCGCCTGCGCCAGCTGCGCGCGCATGGACTCGCGCACCGCGTGCACGCGCTGCGGATCGACCACGTCCAGCTGCTCCGCGATGTAGGTCTCGCCGGGCAGCGTGAGCACCAGTTCCTTGAAGGCCGCATCGAGCGCCGGGTGGCGCAGCACGCTGCGCATGGCCTCGACGTAGGGAGCGTCGAGCTGCACGGCGCTGTCGCTGCGCAGGAAGGTCAGGGCGCGCCCGGTCGCCAGGCGCTGCGCGGCCTCCCAGCGGTTGAAGGGATCGGTGTCGTGCGCGAGCAGCGCCAGCAGCTGCTGGTCGCTGTACTCGTAGTCCAGGATCACCGGCGCGCTGAAGCCGCGCAGCAGCGAGGGCACGGGCTCGGCGGCGTAGCCGGGGAAGGTGAGCGTCTCGCTGGCCTGCGTCAGCACGTGCAGGCCGCTGGTGAGTTCGCGGCCTTCCGCGTCCAGCAGCCCCAGCGCCACCGGGATCACGAACGGCTGCTTGTCCGGCTGGCCCGGCGTGGGTGCGCAGCTTTGCGACAGCGTCAGCGTGTAGATGCCGGAGGCGGCGTCGAAGTGGGTCTGCACGCGCACGTGCGGCGTGCCGGCCTGGCTGTACCAGCGCTTGAACTGCTCCAGCCGTTGCGCGAGCTGCGACTCGGGGTTGGCATCGGCAATGGCCTGCGCGAAATCGTCGCAGGTCACGGCCTGGCCGTCGTGGCGCTGGAAGTACAGCGTCAGGCCGCGGGCGAAGCCTTCCCGGCCCACCAGGGTCTGCATCATGCGCACGACCTCCGCGCCCTTCTCGTAGACCGTGACGGTGTAGAAGTTGTTGATCTCCAGGTACTGGTCGGGGCGCACCGGGTGCGCCATCGGGCCGGCGTCCTCGGGGAACTGCGCCGTGCGCAGCACGCGCACGTCCTCGATGCGCTTGACCGCGCGCGCCGAAGGCTGCCCCGCCAGGTCCTGGCTGAACTCCTGGTCGCGGAAGACGGTGAGGCCTTCCTTCAGCGAGAGCTGGAACCAGTCGCGGCACGTGACGCGGTCGCCGGTCCAGTTGTGGAAGTATTCGTGGCCCACCACCGACTCGATGTTGGCGTAGTCGGTGTCCGTCGCGGTGGCCTGGCTGGCGAGAACGTACTTCGTGTTGAAGATGTTCAGGCCCTTGTTCTCCATCGCGCCCATGTTGAAGTCGCTGGTCGCGACGATCATGAAGCGCTCCAGGTCCAGCGGCAGGCCGAAGCGCGCCTCGTCCCAGGCGATGGACGCCATCAGCGAGTTCATCGCATGCTCGGTCTTGTCCAGGTCGCCGGCACGCACGTACACCTGCAGCAGGTGCTCCTTGCCGCTGCGTGCGCTGATGCGCTGCTCGCGGCAGACCAGCTGCCCGGCCACCAGCGCGAACAGGTACGACGGCTTGCGGAAGGGGTCCACCCACTTGGCGAAGTGGCGGCCTTCGGCCAGATCCCCGTGGTCCACCAGGTTGCCGTTGGACAGCAGCACGGGGTACTTCTGCTTGTCGGCGCGCAGCGTGACCGTGTAGCTGGCCATCACGTCGGGACGGTCCAGGAAATAGGTGATGCGGCGAAAGCCCTCGGCCTCGCACTGCGTGAAGAAGGAGTCGTTGCTGACATAGAGGCCCATCAGCTTGGTGTTCTTCGCGGGCGCACAGGTCGTGAAGATCTCCAGCTCGAACGGGTCGTTGCCCTCCGGCAGGTTCTCCAGCACCAGTTGCCCGTCCTCCATCTTGAAGGAGGTGCCCTGGCCGCCGACGAGCACGCGGGCCAGGTTCAGTTCCTCGCCGTCCAGGCGCAGCGGCTGCGGCACCACGTCGGGGTTGCGGCGGATGCGCATGCGATTGAGCACGCGCGTCTTCGCGGGGTCGAGGTCGAAGCACAGTTCGACGGTGTCGATCCAGAACGCGGGCGGCTGGTAGTCCGCCCGGTGGATCACCTTGGAAGTCCCTTCACGCATGGAGGCTCTCCGGTAAATCGTTCTTCATCAGCTCTTCGAAATCCCGCGATGCGGGCACGCGCGGGCCGGCGAGTGCCTGCGCCATCACACGCCCTGCTTCAGCGAGGCCTCGATGAAGGGATCGAGGTCGCCGTCCAGCACCTTCTGGGTATTGGAAATCTCGACGTTGGTGCGCAGGTCCTTGATGCGGCTCTGGTCCAGCACGTAGCTGCGGATCTGGTGACCCCAGCCCACGTCGGTCTTGGTCGCCTCCAGCGCCTGCTGCGCCTCCATGCGCTTGCGCATCTCGAAGTCGTACAGGCGCGAGCGCAGGCGCCGCCAGGCGACGTCGCGGTTGCTGTGCTGGCTGCGGCTGTCCTGGCACTGCACGACGATGCCCGTCGGAATGTGCGTCAGGCGCACCGCCGAGTCGGTCTTGTTGATGTGCTGGCCGCCCGCGCCCGAGGCGCGGAAGGTGTCCACGCGCACGTCCGCCGGGTTGATGTCGATCTCGATCGAGTCGTCGATCTCGGGGTAGACGAACACGCTGGCGAAGCTGGTGTGCCGCCCGCCCGAGGAGTCGAACGGCGACTTGCGCACGAGCCGGTGCACGCCCGTTTCCGTGCGCAGCAGCCCGAAGGCGTAGTCGCCCTCGATCTTGATCGTGGCGCTCTTGATGCCGGCGACGTCACCGGGCGTCTCGTCCTCGATGGTGTACTTGAAGCCCTTGCGCTCGGCGTACTTGATGTACTGGCGCAGCAGCATGCTGGCCCAGTCGCAGGCCTCGGTGCCGCCCGCGCCTGCCTGCAGGTCGAGGAAGCAGTTGTTGGGGTCCGCGGGCTGGTTGAACATGCGCCGGAACTCCAGGTCCTTGACGATGTTTTCTGCCTTCTGGCTCTCGGCCTCGATGGTCTGCAGCCCGGCCTCGTCGCCTTCCTCCTTGCTCATCTCGTAGAGCTCGAGGTTGTCGGCGAGCTCGCGCTCGAGGTCCTGCAGCACGAGGACGATGCCATCGAGCTGCTTCTTTTCCTTGCCCAGCTCCTGGGCCTTCTTGGGATCGTTCCAGACCGTGGGATCTTCCAGCGCGGCGGTGACGGTCCTCAGGCGCTCCGACTTGGCATCGAAGTCAAAGATACCTCCGGAGATCGACTGTCCGGGCCTGCAGGTCCTGCAGGGAGGTGCCGATCAGGTTGATGCGTTCTGCGTCCATGGTGTGTCGTGTCCTTGAGTTGTCCGTGATTTTCTCATGCGGACGCGTCCGGTGCGGCCAGAGGCAGCGAGAGCACGAATTCGGCGCCTTCGCCGGGCGCGCTGCGCACCTCGAGGCGTCCGTGGTGCGCCTGCGCGATCTGGCGCGCGATGTACAGCCCGAGGCCCAGGCCGGCGACCTGGGCCGCGCCCTCCGTGCGCTCGAACTGCTCGAAGATGCGCTCCTGGTCGGCCGCCGCGATGCCCATGCCCTGGTCGCGGACGGACACGAAGGCCTCGGGGACTTCCTCGCGCAAGCCGACCGCGACCGCGACGGGCTTGCCCTGGCCGTAGCGCAGCGCATTGGTCAGCAGGTTGGTGATCACCTGCTCGATGCGGAACTCGTCGCCCACGATCTCCAGTGTCGGCGGTGCAGACAGCGTCACCTGCACGCCGGTGGCCTTGCCCTGTTCCTGGATGGCCTCGACGACCACCTGCGCGGATGCGACGAGGTCGAACGGCGCCGGCACGATCGTGAGCTTGCCCGTGCGCACGCGCGACACGTCCAGCATGTCGTCGAGCAAGCGCACCATGCTGCGGATCTGGCGCTCGTCGCGTTCGACCATGCGCAGCATGGCCTGCGCATCCGGCTGCCTGGGGCCGCCGACCATCTTGCGCCGCAACTGCGCCTGCAGGTACACCGAATTGAGCGGATTGCGCAGCTCGTGCGCGATCATGGACATGAAGTCGTCGCGCATGCTCACCGCGCGCTGCAACTGCGCCTTGGCTTCCTGCAGTTCCTGGCGCTGGCGGAACAGCTCGACGAACACGCTGACCTTGCTGCGCACGGTGTGCGGATCCAGCGGCTTGTGCAGGAAGTCCACCGCGCCGGACTCGTAGCCGCGGAAGGCGTAGTTCAGTTCGTGGCCGGCGGCGCTCACGAACACGATGGGGATGGCGCGCGTGCGCTCCGTGCCGCGCATCAGCTCCGCGAGTTCGAAGCCGTTCATGGACGGCATCTGCACGTCGATGATGGCCAGCGCGAAGGAATGCTCCAGCATGAGCGACAGCGCCGCGTCGCCCGAGCGCGCCGTGAAGATGCGGCGGTCCGGTGCGCGGATCAGCGCCTCGAGCGCAACGAGGTTTTCCTGCAGGTCGTCCACCAGCAGCAGGTTGATGGCGTGGGAATCGGGGCTCATCGGCGTACCACAGTGTGCAGCAGCCGGCGCAGGCCTGCCAGCGGCATGACGTAGTCGGGATCGGCCGCGGCGATGGCCGCCTGCGGCATGACGGTGTGCGCCGCCTCGTGCGGGTCCTGCACGGCGGCCAGCCCGCCGCAGGCCTTGATGCGGGCGAGCCCGCGGGCGCCGTCCTCGTTGGCGCCGGTCAGCACGAGCCCGGCGAGGCTGTTGCCGTAGGCTTCGGCGCAGGTGTCGAACAGCACGTCGATCGAGGGTCGCGAGAACAGCACGGGTGGATCGCAGCTGAGCGAAAAGCTGCGCTCGCGCTCCACCAGCAGGTGGTAGCCGGGCGGCGCGAACCAGATCGTGCCCGCGGCGATTGCCGCATTCGGCTGCGCCTCGCGCACCGGCACGGTTACGCGGCTCGCGAACACCTCCACCAGCCGGCTCTCGTGGTCCTCGGGCAGGTGCAGCACGACGATGATGGCCGCCTGCACGGGCGGCTGCAGGCCGTGGAACAGCGTGAACAGCGCATCGATGCCGCCCGCGGAGGCGCCGATCGCCACCGCCTCGGCGGAAAAACGGAAACAGGGCTCGAGTTCCCGCTTCATGCGTCGCTCCCACTCTTGCGGTACACGCGATCGGCCCGGCTCACCGGCTCGAACCGGTCGGCATAGGCGGAAAAGTCCAGCGTCTCCTTGGAGCCCAGGCCGAGGAAGCCGCGCCGCGTGAGCGACTCGTGGAACAGGCCGATCGCGCGGTCCTGCAAGGCGCGATTGAAATAGATCAGCACGTTGCGGCAGGACACGAGCTGCGTCTCCGAGAACACCGCGTCCGTTGCAAGGCTGTGGTCGGCGAAGGTGATGCTTCGGCGCAGCCCCTTGTCGAACAGGGCGCCGCCATACGCGGCGGTGTAGTAGTCGCTGAAACTGCGCAGGCCCCCGGCCCGCTGGTAGTTGCGCGTGAACGACTGCATCGGCTCCAGCCGGAAGATCCCGTGCCGCGCCTTGTCCAGCGAGGCGTGGTTGATGTCCGTCGCGTAGAGGATGGTGCGCTCCAGCAGGCCTTCTTCCTGCAGCAGGATCGCCAGCGAGTACGCCTCCTCGCCCGTGCTGCAGCCCGCCACCCAGACCTTCAGCGAAGGATAGGTGCGCAGCACCGGCACCACGTGCCGCCGCAGCGCGAGGAAGTAGGCCGGGTCGCGGAACATCTCGCTCACCGGCACCGTGAGGTACTGCAGCAGCTGCGCGAATTGCGCGGGATCGTGCAGCACCTGTTCCTGCAGCGCGGAGATGGTGTCCGCGCCCATGCGCTCCTGCGCCTGCAGCACGCGCCGTTTCAGCGAGGCGAAGGCGTAGTCGCGGAAGTCGTGGCCGTAGCGCAGGTGCACCGCCTGCACGAGCAGCCGGATCTCGATGTCGGCGACGGCCAGGGTCATACCCGGCCCCTCGGTGCGCAGCTCACAGCATGCGCTCCAGCTTGGGCATCCACACGCGCATCAGCGAGAACAGGCGCTCCAGCTCGATCGGCTTGGCCAGGTAGTCGTTGGCGCCGGCGGCGAGCGCCTTCTCCTGGTCTTCCTTCATGGCCTTGGCCGTGACCGCGATCACAGGCAGCTTCTGCCAGCGCGGGTTCTTGCGGATCTCGCGCGTGGCGGTGAGGCCGTCCATCTCCGGCATCATGATGTCCATCAGCACGAGGTCGATGCCGTCGGGGTTCTCCTCGAGCTTGCGCAGCGCCTCGACGCCGTTGCGCGCCACCTCCACCTCGGCGCCCTTCTGCTCCAGCGCACTGGTGAGGGCGAAGATGTTGCGCATGTCGTCGTCCACCACCAGGATGCGGCGGGCCTCGAAGGCCTTGTCGCGGCTGCGCGCGGTGCGCAGCATCTTCTGCCGTTCGCTGGACAACTGGGTCTCGACCTTGTGCAGGAAGAGGGTGACCTCGTCGAGCAGCCGTTCCGGCGAGCGCGCGCCCTTGATGATGATGGAGCGCGAGTACCGCAGCAGCTCGGCTTCCTCGTCGCGCGTGAGGTTGCGGCCGGTGTAGACGATCACCGGCGGGAACGACCGGCTCTCGCCCGCGGCCATGCGGCGCAGCAGTTCCTGCCCGCTCATGTCGGGGAGCTTGAGGTCGATGATCATGCAGTCGAACACCGAGTCCGACAGGGCGGCGAGCGCCTCGGTTCCCTGGGCGGCGGCGACGATCTCGATGTCCCCGTCGCCGATGAGCGCGCGCACGCTCTCCTGCTGGCGCGGGTCGTCCTCCACCAGCAGCACGCGCTTGAGTTTCTGGCTCAGCTTCTCTTCGAGGCGCCGGAACACTTCCTGCAGGTCCTCGCGCGACGCGGGCTTGCGGGCGTAGCCGATGGCGCCCAGTTGCAGCGCGGGCTCGGAGCGGTCCTCCGCCGACAGCGCGTGCACCGGGATGTGGCGCGTGCGCGGATCGGCTTTCAGCCGCTGCAGCACCGCCAGCCCGGTCTCGTCGGGCAGCAGGATGTCGAGCAGGACGGCGTCGGGCACCTGCGCCTGCGCCAGCTCCATGCCTTCGCGCGCATCGTGCGCGACGAGGCAGCGGTAGCCCAGCTCGTGCGCGAGGTCGAACAGGATACGGGCGAAGCGCGCGTCGTCTTCCACGACCAGCACCGTGCGGCGACCCTCCGCAGCCGCCTCGCGGTCATCGGGAAAGCTGGGCGCCGGTGGACGAGTGGGCGCGGGCCCAGCGGGCTTGGTAGCGGCCGGGGCAGGAGTCGCCACCGGACGCGCTGCCTGCTGGTTGTCCGTGCCGGGTGGCACCATGGCGAGCGGCTGCTGGGCGAGGGCGGCCCGGTATTCCAGCGGCAGGGCCACGCTGAAGGTGCTGCCCTGGCCGGGCGTGCTTTCCACCGCGATGTCGCCGCCCAGAAGGCGGGCGAGGTCCCGAGAGATCGACAGGCCCAGGCCCGTGCCGGCGTACTTGCGGCTGGCGGTGCCGTCGGCCTGGCGGAAGGCTTCGAAGATCAGCTCCTGCTGCGATGGCGGGATGCCGATGCCGCTGTCGCGCACCTCGAAGCGGATGCGCCGGTCCGCTTCCAGGGCGACATGCAGCGCCACCGTGCCGTGGTCGGTGAACTTGATCGCGTTCGCCAGCAGGTTGCGCAGGATCTGCTCCAGCCGGTGCCGGTCCGTGTACAGGGAGTCGGGGAGATCGGGCGCGAGCACGACCTGCAAGGACAGCCCTTTGCGGCGCGCGAGCGGCTCGAACATCGATCGCAATCCCTCGCACAGCGACCGCACCGGCATCACCTCGGGGCGCATCTCCAGCTTGCCGGCCTCGACCTTCGCGATGTCGAGGATGTCGTTGATGAGGGTCAGCAGGTCGTTGCCCGCGTTGTAGATCGACTCGGCGAACCGGACCTGCTCCTCGCTCAGGTTGCCCTCCGCGTTGTCCGCCAGCAGCTTGGCCAGGATCAGCGAGCTGTTCAGGGGCGTGCGCAACTCATGCGACATGTTGGCGAGGAACTCGGACTTGTAGCGGCTCGCGCGCTGCAGTTCAGTGGCGCGCTCCTCGAGCTGCGCCTGCGCCGTGCGCAGCTGGTCCCGTTGCTGCTCCAGGCGGTCGGCCTGTTCCGACAGCTGCAGGTTCGTCTGCTCCAGCTCCGCCTGCTGGCTTTCCAGGTGCGCCTGCGACTCCTTCAGCGCACGCGACTGCTCCTCGAGTTCCTCGTTCGCGGTGCGCAGTTCCTCCTGCTGCACCTGCAGCTCCTCGTTGAGCTGCTGCGTTTCCTCCAGCACGTCCTGCAGCCGCTTGCGGTAGCGCGCGGCTTCCAGCGAGGCGCCGAGGATGCCGCTGGCGTACTTCAGCATCTCGCCGTCGCGCGGCGCTAGCGGGCGCAGCAGACCGATTTCCAGCACGCCGGCCAGCCGCCCCTCGTGCTCCACGGGCGAGATCAGCACCGAGCGTGCCGTCGTTGCGCCCAGGGACGAGTTGACCTGCAGGTACCCCGCGGGCACGTCGTCCAGCGCGATCTGCCGGCGCTGCGACGCGCACTCCGCCACCAGCGTGCGGTCCGCCGGGATGTGCTCGCCTGCGGCCGCCGCTTCGGGCGCCCAGCCCCAGCTCGCCGCCCGCGCGAAGCCGCCCGGCTCCGGAACGTACAGCGCGCCGACCGTGATGCCCAGGGTCCCGGCGAGGAATTCGAGTGCGGCGTGCCCGACCGAGCCCAGGTCCTGCTCCCGTGCGAGCTGCTCGGACAGCAGCGACTGGCCCTCGCGCAGCCAGGCCTGTGCCGCGAGCGCCTCGGCCTGCCGCTGTTGCTCCTGGAACGCGGCGTCGTAGGTGCCGCTGAGGCCGAGCAGGTCGCGGCGGCCGCGCCAGGCGAGGACGATGCCCGTGGCCAGCGTGAAGACCGCGAACGCGATCACGGTGATCCACGCGTTGCGGTTGGCCGCGTCGGTGCGCTGCTGGCGCAGGCGCTGCTCGCCCGCGATGAACCGGTCGTACTCTTCGCGCACTGCATCCTTGATGCGCTTGCCCTCGCCGGTGCCGGCGCCGATGCGGTAGTTGGGGTCGGCGCGCATCTGCCCGATGCGCTGGCGGGCGTAGTCGTTCCACGTCGCCTGCAAGGCGAGGATGCGGTCCAGCCGCTGCACCTGCTCCGGTTCGTCCTGCACCATGGCCTTCAGGCCATTCACCTCCGAGCGCACCGCCACCAGCGCGGGCTCGAAGCGGTCGAGGAAGCGTTCCTCGCCGGCGAGCAGGTAGCCGCGCAGGCTGGTCTCCAGTTCCAGGTCGGCGGTCTCCGAGGCATAGGCGCGCGAGATCACGAGGTCGCTGCGCTCCACCCAGCGCTGCGACTGCATGAGGTAGACGATGAGCGTGATGAACAGCAGCGCACTGAGCAGGCCGACGGACAGCGGCAGCGTGACGTTGCGGGTGAGGATGCGGCGGAAGACGCCGGGATCGTTGGGAGTGGCGATGAGCATGGCGCGGCGTGCCGGAACAGGCAAGCCGGCCAGTGTGCCGGGAAATGGCTGGGCCGTGGGCCGGCCGGGCCGGAATCAGCCGCGCTGGCGGCGCGCGGGCGTCAGCGCGGCGCGGTGGCGGCGCCCAGGCGGGTCTGCGCGGTGCGGCTGCCCAGGGTGGCGGCGCGCTGCAGCCACAGCACGGCCTGGTTCGGGTCCTGGGGGACCGTGCTGCCTTCGAGATAGGCCACGCCGAGGAAGTAGCTCATCTCCATGCGGCCGAAGCGGATGCCTTCGTTGGTGGACTTGCCCGAGCGCTTGACGATCATGGGGATGTCGCCCTTGCCATCGGCGAAGGACTGCATCTGCTCGATGGTCGAGTGGAAGAAGCGGTCGCGCTCGGCGCTCTCGGCCGCCCTGTCTTTCTCGGGCGCGCTGGCGATCAGCTCGTCGGCGAGCACGGGGAGCACCTCGAAGGGCGTCATGCCACCGTGGGTGCGCGGCGAGTACCACGCGTGCAGCATCACGCGGTCCAGCGGCAGCAGGCCGTCGACCTTGGTGGGAAAGTAGCTGAGGACGGACTTGCCGGAGGGGTGCCCGCGCACGCCCATCACGTGCATGCTCTCGTGGTACGCGCAGCGCCAGGCGTCGCGGTTGCGCATCTGCATCGCGGCGGAGTCGATCTTCGTCTCCACCTGGAAGTTCAGGAAGGTGACGCAGGGCTGCGCGTCTTCCAGCATGTTGTCGGGGACGATCTCGATGCTGACATTCGCCACCTGGGCGGCATCAGGCCGGCCGCTGACGTCGATCACCTTGATCCCGCCTTCAGCCGCAACTTCCGTCAACGCCTGCAGGGTGTGCTGCTTATGCTGGGCGAGGTTCACGCCGAAGATGCGGACCTTGATGTCCTGCTCCCAGCGGACGAGCCGGGTGGGGGTGCCGCTCTGGTGCCAGAGCGCCTCCCACAACGTGTTCATGCCCTGGTCGAAGTCGTCCGGTTGCGCCAGCACCGGACTGATCACTGCTGCTGCCACCAGGGCCGCCACACCCGACTTCCACATGAGTCACCCCTATCGAAGAATTCCGACTATGGGGTAGGCCTCGTCCTACGGCAAGTGTTGTTACGAAGAGCTCTGCGCCAGCGCATTCCCAACCAAAAAATTTCACGAATTTCCGGAAGGGAGAATGAATTCACGCAGCGGCGACGGCGCGCTCCTCGAGGAATTCCTCGATCAGTCGCGCGACCGCTGCCGGCTGGTCGTGGTGCAGCATATGGCCGGCGTCCTCCACTCGCGCCATGCGCGCGTCGGACACGGACTTCAAACGTTCGTGGTACTCGTCCAGCGTGTAGCGGCCCTGCCACCACTGGCCGAGGCTGTCGTCGCTGGCCTCCACCGCGAGCACGGGCGCGCGGATCGCCTTGTAGATCTCGAGCACCTCGTCGACCCGGAACAGGTTGGCGTTGATGATCTTGTGCGCCGCATCGCCCAGGATGTGCCAGCGGCCGTCGGCCCCCTGCCGCGCCCAGTGCCGGGCCAGCCACTCGGCCTGGTCCTGGCCGAGCCGGCGATTGGTCTTCATCAGGCGGCGGGCGACGCCTTCGGCGCTTTCATAGGACTTGAGCGCCAGCTCGCCGCGGTGGAAGGCCTTGAGCTCGGTGATCCACTTGGCATACCGGCCGGGCGCCTGCGATGCGCGCGTGGCCGCCATGCCGAAGCCCTCGAGATTGACGAGCCGCCGGATGCGTTCGGGCCTGGCGCCGGAGTAGAGCATCGCGATGTTGCCGCCCATGCTGTGGCCCACCAGGTCCACCGGTGTGTCCGGGGCATAGTGATCGAGCAGGAAGTCGAGGTCGGCCAGGTAGTCGGGGAACCAATAGTTGTCGGTCCCGGGCAGCGCCGTCAGGCCGTAGCCGCGCCAATCCGGCGCGATCACGAAGCGGTCCTGCGCGAATGCGTCCACCACGAACTGCCAGGACGCGGCGACGTCCATCCAGCCGTGCACCATCACCAGCGGCGCCTGGTCCGCACGCGGCGTGCCCCACAGGCGAACGTGGTAGCGGAGATTGCGGATCGGGACAAACTCGCTGCGGGAGGCACGCTTCGGTTGATACATTCCGCCGATGATAGGAGAGCGGACCATGGCAGGCAGTCAAGGCAGGGACAACTGGGCGGCGATGCACGCCGGCTTCGGCTGGCAGGTGCCCAAGCAGTTCAACATCGCGCAGGCCTGCTGCGGCCGCTGGGCGGCGCGCGAGGACGCGGCCACCCGCGTCGCGATCCGCGCGCATGGCGACGAGGCCGCGCCCACGCTGACGTTCGAGGCGTTGCAGCGCGAGGCGAATGCGATGAGCGCGCTGCTGGCGCGACTGGGCGTGCAGCGCGGCGACCGCGTCGCGATCGTCATGCCGCAGCGCTTCGAGACCGCGATCGCCTACATGGCGGTGCTGCAGATGGGCGCGGTGGCGATGCCGCTGTCCATTCTGTTCGGGCCGGACGCGCTCGAATACCGCCTGCAGGACAGCGAAGCCGTCGTGGCGCTCTGCGACGAGAGCTCGATCGCCAACGTGGAGCAGGTCCGCGCCAGCTGCGCCGCCCTGCGCACCGTGGTCGGGGTCGGCGCAGCGGGCGCACGCGCCGATCTCGCCTGGGAAGCGCAGCGCGCGCAATTCGCGCCGGACTTCACCCCGGTCACCACGCAAGCCGACGAGGGGGCGGTCCTCATCTACACCAGCGGGACGACCGGGCCGCCCAAGGGTGCGCTGATTCCGCACCGCGCCCTCCTCGGCAACCTGCCCGGGTTCGTGTGCAGCCAGAACTGGTTCGGGTTCCAGCCTGCGTCACATCGTGACCCGCTCGTGGGTCACGATGCCGATCTCACCCTCTCCCGCCTGCGGGAGAGGGTCGGGGTGAGGGAAGACCTTGCCGGGGAGAGCGATGCCGTCTTCTGGTCGCCGGCCGACTGGGCGTGGACCGGCGGCCTGATGGACGCGTTGCTGCCCTCGCTCTACTTCGGCCGGCCCATCGTCGCCTGCAACGCGCGCTTCCATCCCGACACCGCCTTCGCGCTGATGCAGGAGCACGGGGTCACGCACACCTTCCTGTTCCCGACCGCGCTGAAGGCGATGATGAAGGCGTATCCGCACCCGCGCGAGCGCTTCCGGCTGCAGTTGCAGGCGATCATGAGCGCGGGCGAAGCCGTGGGCGACGCGGTGTTCGCGTACTGCCGCGACGAGCTGGGCGTGGTCGTCAACGAGATGTTCGGCCAGACCGAGATCAACTACGTGGTGGGCAATTGCGCCATGAACGGCGACACCGCCGGCGGCGTGGGCTGGCCCGCGCGCGCCGGCAGCATGGGGCGGCCCTACCCCGGGCACCGGGTGGCCGTGATCGACGACGACGGCAACGAGGTGCCGCCCGGTGTCGCCGGCGACGTCGCGGTGCATCGCTGCGACGTGCACGGGGATCCCGATCCGATCTTCTTCCTGGGCTACTGGAAGAACCCCGATGCCACGCGGCGCAAGTTCACCGGCGACTGGTGCCGCACCGGCGACCTCGCCACGCGCGATGAGGACGGCTATCTCTGGTACCAGGGCCGGGCCGACGACGTGTTCAAGGCGGCCGGCTACCGCATCGGCCCGAGCGAGATCGAGAACTGCCTCGTGAAGCACCCTGCCGTCATCAATGCCGCGGTGGTGCCGAAGCCCGACGCGGAGCGCGGCGCGCTCGTGAAGGCGTACGTAGTGCTGGCGCCGCAGGTGCTGCAGGCCCGCGCGAGCGCAGCCCGCGGCGTCGATGACTTCGACGCGCAGCTCGTGAGCGAACTGCAGCTGCATGTGCGCGGCAAGCTCGCGCCCTACGAATACCCCAAGGAAATCGAGTTCATCGAAGCCCTGCCGATGACCACCACGGGCAAGGTCCAGCGGCGCGTTCTGCGCCTGCGCGAAGAAGAGCGGCAGCGCGCGGGCGCTGGCGCCCGCGCGTAGGAGGGGTCTGTCTCCGCCTGTCCTCGCCGTCCCGCCTGCCGTGCGGGCGAGGGCAGCTACTTTCCAGCCATGGCAAGGCACGTGCGCACCCCCCTGCTGGTCGGCCTGGCGCTCCTGGTCGGCGTGAGCGTCGGGGCCGTCGGGATGATGAGCCTGCGCGGCGGCGACGGGCCGTACGCGACCACGCCGGGGCAGGCGACGCACGTGATGGGCGCTGCACCGGCGAGCACCGCGTTCGTGATGGCGGTCGCCGGCAATTGCGACGTCGCCCCGGTGCTGCCGCGGGCGGACAGCGGCGACGGGCAGGACAGCGTGCAGCCCAAGCCGGACAGCGCCGATGCGCCGGAGGTGGCCTCCCTGATCCTGAGGGGCAAGGAAGCCGAGGCGGGGGGCCGGCAGCACGATGCGGAGGCGAGCTTCCTCAATGCCTGCCGCAAGGCGGCCGTCCTGAGCGACGGAGACCCCATCCCGCTGGCCGATGCGATGTACCAGCTGGGGCGCCTGTACGCGAATGCGGGCGCGCTCGGCTCGCCCCAGGCGAAGCCCTTGTTCCAGCGCGCCGAGCGTCTGTACAGCGCCAGCCTGGAGGCTTATCGCGCGCGGTATGGCGACAAGGCCGAGAAGACCCGGTTTGCACGGCAGGGGCTGTTGACGGTGCAGCAGGCCACGGGCGGAAAGGCGCCGGTGGCGATCGCGAAGGCAGCGCCTCCGTCAACGGCTGCGCCGGCACCGGCGGCGGCAGCGTCCCAGGCTGCTGCGACCCAGACCGTTGCCACCCCGCCGGTTGCAACCGCACCCGTGGCCGCGCCGGTGCTGACGGCGAAGGCCCAGTCCGCGCAGGCGGCGGCAACGCCCGCGCCAGCGCGGGTGCAGGCTTGGCCGCCCAAGCCGCGCAGCACGATGCCGCGCAGTCGGCGCGAGGAGCCGGCCCGCGTCGACACGCCGAGCATCGCGCGGGACGAGCCCACGCCGGACACCACTGCCGCCGGGGCCGGGGCGATGCCGCATCCAAGGCCCCAGCGCACGCGGGCCCCCGACCGTGGCGATGAAATTGCGCTGCCACCCGCCACCGCCAGCGGCAGTACGGGCGTGGCGGGCGGGGACGCGCAGTGGCGGTAGCGGCGGCGAGGGAGCGCTTCTGACTTCGTAGATACTGTGTTCTCCGTCAAGCGGAGTGGAGTGCCGGATTGAATGGAAGTCCGGATTTCAACACTCCGTAGGCGATCGCCACCAGCTTGCGCATCAGAGCTCCGAGAACGAGCTTC
>NZ_JAEPWM010000016.1 GCF_016654015.1 Ramlibacter ginsenosidimutans
CAAAGGCTGGCGACGGCGTGCACCCGCTCCGCCCGGGTTGCCCCGAACTCTTAGAGTCTAGGAAAGAAACATACAAGGCTGGCGGTGAGCCGCAGGCGAACCCCAGCTTGCTGCGCGACGCTGGATCGCTGGGGTTCGCCGCGCTCACCACCAGCCTACACGCCTCGGCGCGGGTCTCCATCGCGAACCGCTTCCGTCTTCGTAGGCTGGCGGTGAGCCGCCAGGCGAACCCCAGCTTGCTGCGCGATGCTGGACCGCTGGGGTTCGCTGTGCTCACCTCCAGCCTACGAGCCCCATTGCGCACAATGGCCGCATGACCTCCTCGCTCCCCGGCGCCGCGCTCGCTGGCCTGTTGTGCCTCTTCGCTGCCGTCCCTGCGCAGGGCGCGGCGACCGAACCGTCCGCCTGCGCGGCGACCGCGCGGCGTGCCAGCGGCGATGCGCGCATCCTCGGCGCGATCGAGGAAGCACGGCGGCAGCACCGGCTGTTCGGCGCGCAGGTCATCGAGCGCGACGGCGGCCTGTTCCATGTCGGCTACCACGAGGCGGAGTGGGACCGGCTGCCGGGCGAGTCCATGCCCGCGTGGGAGCGGGTGGCGACGTTCTGGCGCGCGCTGTCGCCGTCCGATCCGCCCGACCTCCTCACCAGCGCCGGCCGGGTGGCGCGTTCGCAAGTACTGGCGGCCGCCGCCGCAGCCGATGGCACGCCCGCGGAAGTCGCCGTGCGCGAGGCGCTGCTGCGCGCCGCGATCGTGGACACGCCGTGGTCCGCGGCCTTCATCAGCTACCTCCTCAAGACGGCGGGCTTCACGCGCAGCGAGTTCGCGTTCTCGGACACCCACGCCGACTATGTGCAGGCCGCCTTCGCCGCGTCCGACGCGGAAGCGGCGGGCCAGGAGACGCCCTATGCCTTTCGCGCGTGCGACGTCGCCACCACGCCGCCCCGGGCAGGCGACCTGCTGTGCGCCACGCGCGAGAGCACCTCGCGCGTGGCGCGTTTCGCGGAGCTGGCGGCTGCCCTGCGCGAGCGCGCACCGGGGGAGGACTTCCCCATGCATTGCGACCTGGTCGTCCGCGCCGACGAGGGCGGCGACGCGAAGATAGCCACCATCGGCGGCAACGTGGTGCAGTCGGTGACGCTCTCGCACATGACCCTCAATGCGGACAAGGTGCTCGGTGACGCGTACATCGCCCGCCCGGTGCGCGGCGCACGTTGCGAGGCCGGCGTGCTGCCGTGCCGCGAGCGGCTGAACCGCCGGCCTTGGCTGGTGCTGCTGCAATTGCGGCACTGATGCGGCGTGCGAGCCGCCGCAGGCTGCTACGGGCTACCAGCGTCGGGTGCAGGGCGAATGCGCAACCACTTCTCCAGCACGACGCCATCGACGCCGTCGCTGTAGCGCCCGCGCCGGATCGCTACCTCGTGGTAGCCCAGCTCGTTGTAGAAGCTGCGGGCGGCGACGTTGTCGCGCCGCGCTTCGACCCGGATGCGCTCGGCCCCGGCGGCGCGCGCCGATTCTTCGAGCCAACCCAGCAGCAAGCTGCCGATGCCCTGGCGCTGGCGCGCGGTGCGTACCGCGAACAGCGCCAGGTAGGCGTCGGCCTCCAGGTACTCCATGATGCCGAAGCCGATCAGCTCGCTGTCGACGCGGGCCACCGCCACGTTGGTGTCGGCCGCCTGGATTGCGCGCAACACGCGGCTCGCACGCCAGGTCCACGGCAGCCCGCGCTCGATCAGCTCGCGCGACATCGCGGCGATGTCGTCGGCATCTTCGGCAAGCGCGAGGCGCACGGGTGGGTCGGCGGTCATGGGGCGGGGACGGCCATGCGTTCAACGCGCGGCCACTGCCATGCTAAAGGGAACGCCTACAGCTGGAAGGTCAGCCAGCGCAGAAGCCCTTCGCCCACCTCGCGCAACGCCCCCACGGGCCGCGCTTGCAGGGCCTCGGCGCCCGCGTGGGCCTGCTCGGCCCAGGCGGCGAAACGCGCGATCGCCTGCGGGTCGTAGAACGCGACCATCATTTCGTAATTGAGGAACAGGCTGCGTTCGTCCAGGTTCAGCGATCCCGCGAGGGCCACCGTTTCGTCCACGATCACCAGCTTGCCGTGCAGCATCGCCGGCGCGAGCCAGATGCGCACGCCCGAGGCGAGCAGTTCCCGCAGCGAGCCGGGCCGCGCCAGGTCCGCGAGGCGGTGGTTGGAGCGGCGCGGGACCAGCAGGTCGACGGCCACGCCGCGCCTGGCCGCCAGCGCGAACGCCATCAGCAGCACCGGGTCGGGCACGAAGTAGGGCGTCACGGCGACGATGCGGCGCTGCGCGCTGAAGCAGGCATCGACCAGCAGCTCGTACACCGTGTCGTCGGCCTGGTCCGGCCCGCTGGGAAGCAACTGCGCGAGCGCTGCGCCCGGCATCGGTTCGGGCAAGTCCAGGGGGGGCAGCTCGGGCACCGGCTGGCGCCTGGCGACGGCCCAATCGCGCTCGAACTGCTCGCGCGCCTGCCGGGCGATCGGCCCGCGCAGGTCGAACGTCAGGTCGGTCCAGGGCGGCTCGTGCCGGTGGTGCGGTCCCTTGCCGACGAAGTATTCGCCCGCGAGGTTGCGTCCGCCGGTCCACAGCCACTCGCCGTCCACGATGACGACCTTGCGGTGGTTGCGCAGGTTCACGCGCCCGCGCAGCGGCGAGCTCCAGGGCCGCACGAACAGCGCGACCTCGACGCCGGCGTCGCGCAGGGGCTGCAAGGTCGGTCGGCCGCCCAGGTAGCGTCCCACCCCGTCGATCATCACGCGCACGCGCACGCCTTCGCGCGCCCGCTGCGCCAGCAACGCGACGACCGCATCGCCCAGCGGGTCGCGTCCGAGCAGGAAGGAAGCGACCTCCAGCGTTTCGCGTGCGGCAAGCATCATGGTCTGCAGCCGCTCCAGCGCCGCGGCGCCATCCTGGTGAATGGTCAGGTCCTCGTAGGGAACCGCGGGCGGCAGGCCCAGGCCCAGCGCGAGGGCGCGGAAGCGCCCGCTCGGCGCCTGCAAGGCCTCGCGCGCGACCGCCGGGCGCTCGGGGCGCCTGCGCGCGCGGGTCGTCTTGCGCGTGCCGAACAGCAGGAACAGCGGCAGCGCAAGGTAAGGAACCAGCACGAGGAACAGCACCCAGCCGATCGCGGCGGACGGATGCCGGCGCTGCCGGCGCGCCAGCGCCAGGCCGACGTACGTGACCAGCGCCACCACGACGACGGCGCTGTGCAGGGAAAGCCAGGGAAACGGATGGACGACCGGGGACATCGGGCCTCGTGACGGACGAAGCGGCGAGCTTAACGTCCGGGAGGCGGCAGCGGCGTCGGAGGCGGACGCGGGCGACGCGCGGACAGCGAACGCGGGCGTCGGTCTCGAGCGGGACGCTGGGCGGAGAGACGCACGAGAAGAGGAACGCAGAGGACGCAGAGGTCACGCAGAGGACGCAGAGAATTCCTCCAGAAGGATTCTTTCTCCCTTATTCTTTGCGTCCTCTGCGTGACCTCTGCGCGCTCCACGTTCCCCTGTCCCCATGCCCCACCCCAGCCCGACCGCCTCCCTCCCCGCGCGCACTCTGCGGCTGCTGGCCGCGGCCGCCGTGCTCGCGTGCTCCTTCGCCGCACCGGCGCAGACCGTGCAGGAGCATGTGCACGGCCACGGTCACGAAGTCATGCCCTTCGACCTGGGCAAGACCGTGCACATCTTCCGGATGACGGAAGACGGCGGCATCCAGCAGGTGGTGGTCCGGGGCGATGCCGCGGATCCCGAGCAGGTGCGCATGATCCAGCATCACCTCGCGCTGGAGGCGTCCGATTTCCAGCAGGGCAACTTCGCCGATCCCGGCCACCTGCACGGCCCGGCGATGCCCGGCTTGCGCGAGCTGGAACAGGGTGCCCGGCGCATGCAGATCACGTACCGGCCGCTGCCCAACGGCGGCGAGATCCGCTTCCGCGCGAAGGACATCAAGCTGGTCACGGCGGTCCACCGCTGGTTCGGGGCGCAGCTGTCGGAGCACGGGGCGGACGCCCGGTCGGAGTAGGAGCGGTTCGCGCGCGGTGAACGCGCAGGCGCGGCCGTGCCTATTTGCGTTGCGCCGACTTCCCGGTGTTCAAGGCGACCGCGGCGCGGACGAGCGCCTGCAGTGCCTTCTCGTCGACCGTGTCGCCCTCGTGGAAGTCGATCGCGCGGCGCACGTTGCCGTCGAGGCTGGAGTTGAACAGCCGCGCCGGGTCTGCGAGTGAAGCGCCTTGCGCGAAGGTCATCTTGACGACCGCCTTGTAGGTTTCGCCGGTACAGACCAGGCCGTCGTGGTACCAGCAGGGCACGCCGCGCCACTTCCACTCCTCGACGATCTGCGGGTCGGCCGCGTGTATCAGCGCGCGCAGCCGCGCGAGCATCTCGCCGCGCCAGTCGCCCAGCTCGGCGATCCGCGCGTCGATCAACTCGGACGGCGTGGTGGCGCCCTTCGTTTCGGACTTCTTCATGCGAACTGGCTCCGGGTGCGCGTCGGCATCATTGCGGCTTGGGTGCCTGGATCATCTTCCAGCCGTTGCCGGAGGGATCGCGAAAGCCGGCGTCGACGCTGCCGTAGCGGTCCATCGGCTCCTGCGTGAACTCCACGCCGCGCTCGCGCAGGCTCGCATGGGCCGCACGGCAGTCGTCGACCGACAGCACGAGCGGCGGCATGGCGCCCTTGGCGACGATGGCGCGCACCGACTGCGCGGTGGCCGCATCGAGCACCGGCGGCCCCGGGACGAACAGACCCAGCTGGAACGACGGCTGCTCCGGGTGCTGCACGGTCAGCCACCGGTAATCTCCGTTGCGCACGTCCGTGTGCACGCGGAAGCCGAGCTTGTCGACGTAGAAGGAAAGCGCCTCGTCCTGGTCGCGCACGTACAGGCCGACCACTGCAACACCCTGGCTCATGGAAGCTCCTTGAATGGAGCGCCGGTTATAGCGCCGGCCTCGCGGCGGCGCTTCTCCGAAACTGCCATCGTGAGATCCGGCCGGTGGGCCGCGCTGACGATGCAGGCGGGCACGCGGTCCAGCGCATGGGCAGCCGCCTGCGCGCGTTCGCGGATGGCGCCGGGGCTCTCGCCGGTAATGTCGCGGAAGGTGCGGCCGAAGGTGCCGAGGCTGGACCAGCCGGTCTCGAAGGCGATCTCGGTGATGGGCCGGTCGGTGTCGCGCAGCAACGCCGTGGCCCGTTCGATGCGGCGCGTGAGCAGGTAGCGATGCGGCGGCACGCCGAAGGCCTGCTTGAAGGAGCGCGCAAAGTGCGCTTCGGACACGCCACTCACCCGCGCGAGGCGGCGGACGGGCCAGTTCTCATGCGAGGCGGCGTCCATGCGGTCCTTCGCGCGCAGCAGCCGGCGCAGGAGCTCGGGGTCCTGGTCCGCAGGCTGGGGCTCGTCACGGGAAGCGGAGGACATGGGCTGCGCTGGCGTTCGTGCCAGTGTAGTGCCGCCCGTGCGGGCCGGGGCAGGCGCCTAAGGCACCAGCGCCAGGAACAGGAACGCGGCGAACAGCACGAGGTGGATCGCGCCCTGCATCACCTGCGTGCGGCCGGTCCCTAGCGTCACCGCGCTGACCAGGAAGGTGACCGAGAGCAGCACCAGTTCCTTGGGTGCGAGGCCCAGCACCAGCGGCAGTCGCAGCGCGATGGCCGCGACCACCACGACCGGGATGGTCAGGCCGATGGAAGCGATCGCCGAGCCGATCGCGAGGTTCATGCTGGTCTGGATGCGGTCGGCCTGCGCCGCGCGCACGGCGGCCCAGGTCTCCGGCAGGAGCACCACCATGGCGATGACGATGCCGACCACGCTGCGCGGGGCGCCTGCGAGATCCACTCCCTTTTCGATCGCGGGCGAAAGCACCTTGGCGAGGCCGACGACGACCACCAGCGAGGCGATCAGCAGGAGGAAACTGACGATCGCTTCGCGCAGCGTGGGCGGTGGCGCGTGCGTTTCCGGGCTGGCCGCGTCGGCCGCGGGCAGGAAGTAGTCGCGATGGCGCACGGTCTGGACGAACACGAAGATGAGCCACAGCGACGCGGAAGTGAGCGCCACGAAAGCCAGCTGCGGCGTGTTGTAGGTGCCCGAGACGGTGCTGGTGGTGAAGACCGGCAGGACCAGCGTGAGTGCCGTCATCACGATCAGGGCGGCCAGGCCCGAGCCGGCGCCCTCGACGCGGAAGGACTGTTCGCGATGCCGCAGGCCGCCCACCACGATGCACAGTCCGACCAGCCCGTTGCAGATGATCATCACCGCCGCGTAGATCGTGTCCCGGGGCAGGACGGCCATTTCCGCGCCGCCGGCCAGCATCATCGACAGGATCAGCGCGGTCTCGATGGCCGTGACGGCCAGCGCCAGCACCAGCGTGCCCAGCGGTTCGCCCACGCGGTGCGCCACGACTTCCGCATGGTGCACGGCAGCGATCACCGCGCCGAACAGGGAGGCGCCGCAGAGGATGGTCAGGAGCGTGCCCACGCCGGTCACCAGCGCGGCGAGCAGCGCCGCCCACGCCAGCAGGGGCGCCAGCCAGGTCCACCAGGGCATGCATCACCTCCAGGTTGTTCGCAGCGCCCGGTGGCTGCGCTCTCGCAGCATACGTGGGAAGCAGGCTCCTAGCGGCCCGGCTCCTGCAATTGCGACGGAGACACCAGGCGCCACTGGTCCTCGATGCGGCACATCGGCAGGGTGGTGCGGCCCTTCTCGCCGCGGGCGGCGGTGACGACCTGGAGCTGCCGGCAGGAATGGTCCTGCCAGGTGAAGTTGGAGACCACGGTGAATTCGCCGCGGTGTTTGGTGGCAGGGTTCTCCCAGGCGACGGTGCCGTGTTCGGGCGTGTCGTCCAGGGCCTTGCGCCACGCTTCGTCGAACAGGCGCATGTCCTCGTCGTCGAAGAAGCGCGCGGGCGAGTCGCGCAGCGGCCCGCGCCAGAGCTGCGCGCCGGCCTGGCCGGCGAACACGCAGAGCAGCAGGGAGAGCGCGAGCGAGCGGACGGAGGGCGGTGCAGCGATACGCATGGCGTGAGCGAAATTAGCGGCGCATGCTGCCCCGGCCAATGAGACCTTGGTCCACTGCCCCGGGGCCCGACGGACTCAGTCGATGCGGCGGAACCAGAGCACCGACAGCGCGCCCGCGGCCAGCACCAGCACTGCGGCGGCGAGGGCCAGCAGCGCGGTCAGCTCGGTCTCCCGCGTGCGCACCTGCACGCGCGAGCCGAGCGACTGGTACACCCCGCGCAGCATTTCGGCGCTGCCGGCCGAGTGGTACTCGCCGGCCGTGAGGCGCGCCACTTCGCGCAGCGTGGGCTCGTCGAGCTGCATGTAGATCGGCATGCCTTCCGGTGTCATGGCATTGCCACCGGTCGTGCCCAGGCCCACCACGTAGATGCGCACGCCGCGGTCCGCGGCCATCTTCGCAGCCTCGAGCGTGTCGATCCCGGTGGTGCGGCGGCCATCGGTCAGCAGGATGATGGCGGCCGAGGGATAGGAGCCGGGCGCCACGGGCGTGACCTGCTTGGGGCGGCCCTTCGGCGTCTCGTCGAGGCTGCGGGCGCGGCGGCGGCTGCCGAACGTGATCTCGCCGATGTCGATGCCCTGGTCGGGGAACAGTTCGGACAGGCACACCACGATGGCGTTGCCGACGGCGGTGTGCATCTGCAGCTGGAAGGCGTCGATGGCCGTGACGAGCGCACCGCGGTCCAGCGTGGCGCGTTGCGCGACCTCGGTGCTGCCGGCGAAGGTCACGAGGCCGACCTCGATGTCGCGCGGCAGCTCGCGCAGGAAGAGCTTGGCCGCTTCCTGCGCCGCGGCGAGCCGGGTCGGCTTGACGTCGGTGACGCGCATGCTGAGCGACACGTCCATCGCCAGCATGATGGTCGTGCGCGTACCCGGCAGCGGCACGCGCGCGAGCGGGCGGGCCGCGGCGAACAGCAGCAGCGCGATCGCCAGCAGCAGCAGGGCCGGTGGCAGGTGGCGGCGCCACTGGCGGCCCGCCACCGCCGCACGCACCACCACCAGGCTGCTGTAGCGCACGTGCTGGCGGCGGCGCTGTCGCAGCAGCCACAGGTAGCCGGCCGGCAGCAAGGGCAGCGCCAGCAGCAGCCAGAGCGCATCGGGCCACAGGAAGGACATGGGCGGTGCTCGCGGTGGGCGTGCAAGGCGGCCCTGCGCGCGCGCGGATGCGGCGCGCGCCTGGCCGCCACCGAATCGTGCGCTCGAACGGCCCGGCCTGCAACCACGCGGAGCGCACGGCGGCGAATCGTGCTTCGCTCGCGGCTGCTAGGGCGCGTTCACGTTGTGGTAGCGCTCGACCTGACAGTCGTAGGACGCCTCTTCGGGCACGCAGGGCGAAGCGGGACGGGTGTGCGGCGGCGGCGACGACGGGCAGCCTGCGAGCGCGAGCAGGAGGACGAGGAGGCAGGACCGGAACATGGAGGCTCCCTGGAACACCGGGCTTCGCGCCAGTATGCCGTCGAAGGGCTCGGCGCCGGTGCGGCGAACCGTGTCAGCGCAAGCAGGCCCCGTCGGCCAGCAGTGCGGCGCGCAGCTCTGCCACCGGCACGCCGGGAACGTCCACCGCGCCCCCGGTGCGCGCGGCCAGCGCCGCTGCGGTGCCCGCCGCCTGCCCCACGGCCATCGAAATGCTCATCACGCGCACCGCCGCCAGCGCCTCGTGCGTCGCTGAGATGCCGCGGCCCGCGACCAGTGCATTGCGCAAGCCGAGCGGGACCAGGCTGCGGTACGGGATCTGGTAGGAGTGATCGTCGCCCAGCGGCCGGTACTGCAGGCCGCCGCCGGAGGCCGGATGGATGTCGATCGGGTAGGCGCCTGCCGCGATGGCGTCGGGAAAGTCCACGGGCTGCAGCAGCTCCTGCGCGGTCAGCACGTGCAGGCCCGCGACGCGGCGCGTCTCGCGCACGCCGACCTGCGTCGCGAACGCCTGCAGGCGTCCCTGCTCGCAGCCTGGGACGCAGGCGCGCAGGTAGGCGGCCGCGGACCACGCTTGCCGGCGGCCGTCGATTTCGGCCCGGCTGAGCGCGAAGACATCGGTGGCATCGATGGCGAGGCGGCTGATGTTGAACCACGCGTCGCTGGAATAAGGGTCGCGCGCCGCGTGCAAGGCCGCCCGTGCGAGCGCGCCCTGCTCGAATCCGCGCCGGGACAGCACCGCGAGTTCCTCGCGCGTGAGTGCATCGAAGCGAAGGAAATCGATGGGCCCGAAGCGGAACATCATGGTGGCCGGCTGCAAGTGCTCGTCTTCGCCGAGCTCCAGGAAGCGCGCTCCGGCGCGGTGCAGCGCGTCGATGTCGCCCGAAGTGTCGACCAGCACGCGCGGGTGCACGGTGACGACGCCGCTCTTGGTCAGCAGGCGCACCGCGTCGACGCGCTCCTCGCCGGCGGCGACGTCGAGCAGGTTCGCATGCAGCAGCGGCTGCACGCCCGCGTCGGCGACCATGTCGTCGAGCACCAGTTTCAGCACCTCCGGCGCGTACTCGACGCGGTCCATGCGGTGGCCCGTGGACATGACGAACACCTGGTGCTCGCCGGCGCCGCCGTAGTGACGCAGCCGCTCCACCACCTCGGACGCCATGCCGGCGACGACCCGCCGCCCCGAGGCCGTCTGCCAGCTGTTGAACTGGGCCACGGCGCCGCCGGTGGCGTTGCCGCCCAGGAAGCCGTAGCGCTCCACCAGGATCACCTTGGCGCCGTGCCGCGCAGCCGCGACGGCGGCCATCGTGCCCGCGAGACCGCCTCCGCAGACGAGCACGTCGGCGTGCAGGGGCGCGATCGGCTGGTCGCCGGCGGTGGCCATGCTCACTCCGCCTTGATGCCGCGCGCCTTGATGACGGCCGCATAGCGCGCGGTTTCGGCCTGCAGGAATTGCGCTGTCGCCGCGCGATCCATCACCACCGGCGTGACGCCGAACGCAACGAAGCGCTGTCGCACTTCGGGCGAGTGCAAGGCCTGGGCGAGCAGGGTCTCGAGCCGGGCGAGCCCCGCCGGCGGAATGGTGCCCTTAGGTGCGAGCAGGGCCGCCCAGCCCTGCACCTCGAGCGCCGGATAGTGCAGCGCGCGGAAGGTCGGCACGCCGGGCAGCTCCGGCACCGGCTGCGGCGAGGACACGGCCAGCGCCCGCAAGCGGCCCGAGCGGATGTGCGGCAGCACGCTGGGCAGGTTGAGGAAGCCCAGCGACACCCGCCCGGCAATGAGGTCGGGCATCAGCGCGCTCTCGCCCTTGTACGCCACCGGCGTGAGCGTCGCGCCGGTCTGCGTGCCGAAGATTTCGGAAGCAAGGTGCGCCAGCGTGCCCGCTCCGCTGTTGCCTGCGCTCAAGGTGCCCGGTTTCGCCTTGGCCTGGGCGATCACGTCGTCGACCGAATGCAAGGGCGAATCGGCAGGCACGACCAGCACCAGCGGCTGCGACGACACCATGCCCACCGCGTCGAAGTCGCGCGCCACGTCGTAGCCGAGCGCGGGATGCAGCGAAGGATTGATCACCATGCTGTTGCTTCCCATCAGCAGGGTGTGCCCGTCACGGCTCTGCGCTGCGGCCATCACGCCGATGGCGCTGCCGGCGCCCGGCTTGTTCTCGACCACCACGCCTTGCCCGAGGTGCGGTGCCAACGCGTCGGCCAGCACGCGCGCGGAGCCATCGGCGCCGCCGCCCGGCGCGAACGGCACGATGATGCGAACGGGCCGCGTCGGCCACGCTTCCTCGGCGAACGCACAGGGCAACGCTGCGGCGCCGAGTCCGCTGGCCAGCGCCGCCAGCAGGGCGCGGCGGGAAAGGGGGAGGGAATTCATCGCAATGTCTCCGGGGCAGCCGCCTCGCGCGCTGCTCCTCGCCATCATAGGTTCGGTCGCGCGCGCGCGCGCCCGCGCTGTCAGCCGATGCCGCATCCTGCCCCAGCCGCGGCGCGATCCGGCCCCGGACGAGCACGCGCTCCCTATACTGGGCCGCGTCATGGGAGACGCACTTTTCGCCCGATCGGGCCCCGCCCTCGTGTTGGCCCTGCTGGCCGCCTGCTCGCAGAGCACGCCTGCCGTGGAGCTCGACCAGCCTCTGCAGCCCGAGCAGTTCCAGTCGTGCGTGCAGAACCTCGCGGACCAGACCGCCCTGTCCGGCCGGCCGCTGAAGCGCGAGGACTTCGAGCAGATCGCCGCCAATGCGCACTACGACGACCGCGTGCGCCAGGGCTTGCTGGTACAGGCAGGCGAGCCGACCTACTGGTGGGACGAGCTCGCGGCGACCACCGACGCGCAGCGCGTGGCCGATGGCCAGGCGATCATCGCGCGCGCGGGCCCGACCCTGCAGCGCATCGAGCAGGAGTTCGGCGTTCCCAAGGAAATCATCGTCGCCATCTACGGCATCGAGACGAACTACGGACCGTCCCAGGGCAAGGTCCCGGTGCTGGACGCAGCGGTGACCATGGCCTGCCTTCGGCCCTGCCCGGAATCAGCGACAGCGCCGGGGAGTTGCGCGTCGCGCGAGCGCGCCTTCGCCGCCGTGCGCGTGCTGCGCGACAAGCGCGTGCCTGCGGACAGCTGGCTGGGATCGTGGGCGGCGGCCTTCGGGCGCACGCAGTTCGTGCCGGACAGCTTCGAGCAGCTGGCCGTGGACTTCGACGGCGACGGCTATGCCGACATCATCCATTCGGAGCCGGACGCCTGGGCCACCACGGCCAATCACCTCAAGCAGCGCGGCGGCTGGAACATGGCCTGGCCCGTGTACATCGAAGTCACGATCCCGCCCGAGCAGCAGGCCGAGTTCAACACGGGTGGCGAGTCCAAGCGCTTGCAGGACCGCGCAAAACCCCTGTCGCAGTGGATGGCCGACGGCTGGCGAGCGCTGGACCGCAACGGCATCCCGGTGCCGCTGCAACTGCCCGGCGACCCCGAGGTGTATCCCTTCTTTCCGGTGGGCCTGCCCGGTCCGGCCTTCCTGGTGACGCGCAACTTCGACACGATCCTGCGCTACAACCGGTCGGTGCGCTACGTGATGGAAGTCGCGCTGCTCGCCAACAAGATCGCGGGCGGCCCGGGCTTCATCACGCCCTGGCCGACCGACGACCCGGGCCTGAGCCGCGCGCAGGTGAAGGAGCTGCAGCAATGGCTGCAGCAGCAGGGCCACGACAAGGTCGTGCCCGACGGCGTGATGGGCCGCAACACGCGCGACGCGATCGAGGCCGCGCTCATCGCCAAGGGCCTGCCGCCGCAGCGCCGCGCGGGGCAGAAGACGATGGCGCTGTTGATGCAACCCTGACATGCCCGCCGATCGCTTCGACTGGGCGGTGTGCATCGGCCGCTTCCAGCTCTTTCACGACGCGCAGCTCGCGCTGCTGCACGAAGCGCTCGGGCTGGCGCCGCGCGTGGCGGTCGTCATCGGCTCGGCGTACCAGGCGCGCTCGCCGCGCAACCCTTTCAGCTACGAGGAGCGCGTGCAGGCGATCACGCTCGCGCTGTCGCAGGACGAGCGCGAGCGCGTGAGCTTCCTGCCGCTGCGCGACGTGTGGGACGAAGAGCGCTGGGTGCGCTCCGTGCAGGACGCGCTGGCGCGCCTCGCGGGATCTCCGCGCGCGCGCATCGTGCTGGTGGGCCATCGCAAGGACCCGACCAGCGAGTACCTCGACGCCTTTCCCGGCTGGACGCTGCACGACGTGGGCCGGCAGGGGGAGGTGCACGGCAAGGCCTTGCGCGCCGCGCTGTACGCGGCGCCGGACATCGAGCCCGCACTGGCCGCCATCGCGGGACAGGTGCCGGCCACGACGCTCGCGTTCCTGCGCTCGTGGGCGCAGCTGCCATTCCTGCCGCGGCTGCGCGGCGAGTGGGCCGAGCTGGAGCAGGAGCACGCGAAGTGGGCCATGGCGCCTTATCCGCCGGTGTTCGTGACCGTCGACGCGGTCGTGCGCGTGGCCGACCAGGTGCTCCTGATCCGGCGCGGGCGCGCACCGGGCAAGGGGCTGCTCGCGGTGCCGGGCGGCTTCATCGAGCAGCGCGAGACGGCCTACCAGTCGGCCGTGCGCGAACTGCAGGAGGAGACCGGCTTCGAGTTGCTGCCTACCGAGATGCAGCATGCGTTGAAGGCCGTGCGCGTGTTCGACCATCCGGACCGCAGCCAGCGCGGACGCGTGATCACGCACGCGTTCCACTTCGACTTCGGCGAGCGCATGCTGCCCGAGATCGCGGGCAGCGACGACGCCGCCGAGGCGCGCTGGGTGCCTATCGCCGAACTGCCCTCGCTCGAGGAGCAGTTCCACGACGACCACTTCCATATCCTCGACTGCTTCCTCGGCCTGACCTGAGCGTCAGCGTTCGGCGGGCTGCACCCACCAGGGCTTCCAGTCCATGTCTTCCACGGCCTGCGCGAGTTCCAGCTTGCGCGGCCGCGGCACCCCGCGCAGCGCCAGCACCACCCACTGCGTGCGCGCCGTGTTGATCCTGCCGGTCGCGGCCCAGCGCTGCGCCTCCACGTCCGGGTTGTGCAGCATCGCGGCGAGCCAGCTGGCCTGCGTGATGGTGAGCTCGTGCGCGCGCACGCCGAAGTAGTGCTGCGCGGCCGCTTCGGCGCCGCACAGGCCCTCGCCCCAGGGTGCGTTGTCCAGGTAGAGGCGCAGGATGCGCGGCTTGCCGAGCACCTGCTCCATCTCCACCGCGTACAGCAATTCCCGCAGCTTGCGCACGGCACTGCGCTCGCCGCCTGTGACGAGCATCTTCGCCACCTGCTGCGACAGCGTGCTGCCGCCGCGCGCGATGCGCTGCTCGTGCTGGTTGCGTTCCAGGGAGGCGGTGACTTCCGCCAGGTCGTAGCCGGGGTGTTCCCAGAAGCGCTGGTCTTCCGCGGCGACGACCGCGCGTGCGAGCCAGCTCTCCGCCGTCACTTTGCTGGCGCGCCGCGTGCAACTGCTGCGCGCCCCGGCCAGCGCCTCCGTGCCGAGTCCGCTGACGGCGAAGTCCTCCAGCCGCGGCTTCAGTGCGAGCGTGCCTTCGGGCAGGCTGATGTCCGCGAGCAGGCTGAAGCGGCCGGCGATGCTTGCGTTCTTCACCTCCGGGATGTCGTCCGCGAACAGTGCGTAGGCGTCGGCGAGCGGCGTCGGCGGGATCGCGACCCGCAGGTGGATGTGGCCCGCGGCCATGTGGCCCTTCCAGTCGCCGCGCACGCGTCCCGCGGCGAAGCCGCCCCACAGGTCCTCACCCTGGCGGCGCACGGTCAGCCGGACTTCGGGAACGCGCAGGGGCTCGTCTCCCAGGCCGGGAGGCTGCAAGGTGCAAGGCGCGCAGTGCACCTGCAGCACGCCTTCGCGCGCCCACGAGAGCTGCAGCTCGCCATGCCGCGTCGGAATGCGGAGGCCGTCCAGCAGCGGTCCGCCCCAGGACGAGGTGGCCAGGCGCAGCACCGAGGGCACGCCGGCCTGGATCGTGAGCGGGCCCAGTGCGAGCGGCACGGCCCACTCGCCGGGCATGGGTGCGAGCGCGACGCGCACGGCAAGCAAGGAGGCGCCCAGCAGCGCCAGTGCGGACACCAGCAGGGCGAGGAACACGATCGACAACGTTTTCATGACGGGCTCGCGACGGTGAGGGCGGTCCAGGGGCCGCGGGACGGGTGCATCAGGGCGGACCAGTACCAGGCGGAGGTGTCGGTATAGCCACGGCCTTGCGCGTCCTCGATGCGCTCGCACACCCGGAGGCGCTGGCCGGAATGCAGGGCGTCGAAGCAGCGCCACAGGCGCTGGTCGGCGTCCTGCTGCAACTGCACGTGCGTCACGCGCCAGCCGAGCCCGCGGTAGCAGTCGGCGGCGGGATGCAGCATGCGCGTGGGCCGCAGCACGGTGCGCAGCACCAGCACCTCCTGGCCGTCCGTCAAGCGGGCGAGGCTGCCGGGGAACTGGCGCGCGAAGCGTTGCTCCACTTCGGCCAGCACCAGCGGCCGCAGCGGCCGGCCTTGCCACTGCGACGGGAACTCGGGTGCGGGCGGCGTCGCCTCCACGCGACGCGGCATGGACCAGGCTTTCCAGGCCGCGATCGCCAGGCACAGCGGCACCAGCAGGCCGCACGCCAGCTTGTAGAACACGCGGTTGCGCAAGGTGTTGTCAAACATGGCCTGGCTCCCGCGCGTCCATCACCCAGGCAATGGCGCCGCACACCTCCGCCAGCACCACCAGCCCGACGGCCTCGTGCACCGGACCCGAAGCGCCGTGGCCGCATGCCTCCAGTGCCACCAGCAGCGTGTTGCGCACGATGTTGCCGGCGAGCACGCAGGCGCTCACCGCCGGCAGGCGGGTGAGGAAGCTGCGGCTGGTGCGGCCGGTCGCGAGCGCCACCACGCAGGCCGTGAAGTACGCCAGCCAGAGCATCTGCACGCCGGAGCAGGGCGCGTCGACGATCACCATGTGGCCGTCCACGCGCAGCGCGCTGCCGTCCCGACCCACGGCGAAGAAGGGTGCGAGCAGCCAGCGGCTCGCTTCGGCCGTCAGCACGCGCAGCGGATAGCCTGCATAGAACTGCAGGGAGGCGAGCCACGGCAAGGACAGCAGCGACAGGCCCAGCACCGGCGCGCTGTCCACGCGCGAGGGCAGGAAGGCCGCGAGCGCTGCGCCCAGCGCCGTGACTGCGAGCAGCGCGACCAGCAGCGGCGGCAGCAGCCCGATCGCCAGCGTCGACGCCAGCGCCGCCGCCAGGGCGGTGGCCAGCCAGCCCAGTCGCGGCGAAGCGCGCAATTGCTGGCGGCACTGCCAGCACAGCACGGCGAGCGCCGCGATCGCGAGCAGCCCCAGCGGATCGTCGGAGCGATCCAGCATGCGTTGCGCCATCCAGATCCAGGTGGGCAGCAGGGCGACGGCCACGCAGGCCAGCCACGCCAGCGAAGGGGTGCGCTCCACGCGGATGGCCCACTCCACCATCCGCGGCATGTCGAGCAAGCGGGATTGGGTCATGGCAGCCTCAGGCGGTGTAGCGGTCGCCGCGCTGGCGGCGGGCACGGCGCGCCAGCATGAAGAGGACGGCCAGCGTGACCAGCACGGCGCCCCAGGTCGCGGGCTCGGGCGTGCCGGGCACTTCCGCGCCGACGGCCAGGTTGGTGACGCCTTGCGGCAGCGGCAACGGTTGGTCCACGCTGGGCGTGGCGGCCACTTGCGTGTTGCGCACGACCTCGTCGACGGCGAGGAAGCTCGTGTACTGCGTGAGCAGGCCATAGCGCAGTCCCAGCTCGGTGATCGCCTTCTTCTGTGCGTCGCCGCCTTCCTGCGCCTCCTGGTCCGTGAGCGACTGGATGCGGTGCCGCGCCCACAGCTGGCGCAGCGCGCCCGCGTCGTGCGCCGTCGCGCCGGCGAGCGGCAGCACCTGGCGCCAGGGACCGCTGGCGGCGATACCCTCGATCACGACATCGCCGTGCGGTTCGCCACGCCACTTGCCGAACACGATCACCGGCCGTTCGCCCAGCACGTCGGGCAGCTGCGGCGGCTCCACGTCGTACACGTCCAGGCCGGGGAAGCGCGCCTTGACGCTGGTGAGCACGGGCGACTCGATCATCCGGCGAAAGCGGGCGGCCTGCTCCGCGGCCTGGTCCGGACGCGTGACGATGAAGGGCTCGCCCATGCCGGCGCGGGCGATCCCTTCCATGAGGTGGCGGTTCACGGAACTGCCGATGCCGAAGGAGAAGACGTTGGCCTGCGACAGGTGCTCGCGCACCAGCTGGAACACCTCGCGCTCCACGGTGACGTAGCCGTCGGTGACGATGACGACGCTGCGCGCCACGTCAGGCGACTTGGGCTCGGCATACACGCGGCGCAGCGCCGGCACGATCTCCGTGCTGCCGCCGCCGCCTTCGCGGTCGATGGTGCGGATCGCCTGCTCGATGTTGGCGCGGGTCGCGGGCACCGAATGCGGCGCGAGGAAGCGGTTGCTGCCCGAGAAGAGCAGCACGTTGAAGGTGTCGCTGGGCCTCAGGCTTCCGATCAATTCGCGCAGCAAGGCCTTGGACGTGTCCAGGGGGAAGCCGTGCATCGAGCCCGAGATGTCCACCACGAAGATGTATTCGCGCGGGCTGATCGCGGCGGCCGGCACCTGCCTGGGCGGCTCGACCATCGCGAGGAAGAAGTTCTCGTCCTGCCCGCGGTACAGCAGCACGCCGGATTCGACGCGCTCGCCCGCAAGCCGGAAGTCGAGGATGAAGTCGCGGTTGTTCGCGGCGCCGTTGCCGGGCGCCAGCGAGACGCTGGCGCGCTGGTCCTGCTGCTCGATTTCGATCTGGTGGCTGCTGGAGCGCACCTCCTTGATCGCGATGGGACTGGTGAGGTCCACGTGCAGGTCGAACTTCGACGGCGTGTCCGTGCCTTGCGGCAGGATAGGCTGCGCCACCCATTTCGCATTCGCCTGGCTGGACTGCGGCGAGTTGTAGCGCGGTCCGACCACCGTGGGGAAGACGAACTGGTAGCTGCCCGATTGCGGCACCAGCAGCTCGGTGTAGTGCAGCTCCACCTGGACGTCGTCGCCGGGCAGGATGTTGGCGACGTTCATCTGGAACACGTTGGGCAGGTGCTGCTCCAGCAGCGCCGCCGTCTGGCCTGCGTCCCTGGCCTTCTCGTAGTCCACGCGCGCCTGCTGCTTCTCGCGGATGTGCGCGGTGATCAGGCGGTCGGCCAGGCGCACGTTCATCGCGTACACCGCGGCGTGCGTGGAACCGGGAAAGACGTAGCGCGCCTCGATCGGCCGCTGGCCTTCGTTCTTGTACTGCTGCGTGACCGTGACGTCGGCGATGACACCGGAGATGCGCACGTCCACCCTGGTGGACTTCAGCGGCAGCCGGTCGACCGTGGGATCGTCGCTGCGGACGAAGAAGTAGGGGCTCTCGGTCTTCTGCCGGGGCTCGGCCTCCTGCGCGCGTGCCGGGCTGAAGGCCAGCAGGCAGGCGGCGGCGGACGAGGCGGTGGCGACGAGCAGCCAGCGCCAGCAGGCGGAGGCGGGGGGCAGGGTGTCCATGCGTTTTCTCCCGGCGTGCGACAGTGCACGGGAGGGAGCATCCGCAGGACGCGCGAAGCGCCTGGGAAGCGCGTGGGGAGCCTGTGTGAAGTCGGCGTGAAGTCCTGCGCGCCGGTCAGGACAAGGGCAGGGACAGCGTCGCGACCACCCCGCCGTCCTCCGCGTTGTTCAGCTCGATGCGGCCGTGGTGCAGCGAGGCGATCTCGCGCACGAAGGGCAGGCCCAGGCCGGTGCTCTTCTTGCGCGAGTGCGGGCGCGCCAGGGAATAGAACTTCTCGAAGACCTTTCCGACGGCGTACTCCGGGATGCCGGGGCCGTGGTCGCGCACCCGGATGCGCGCGCCGCGCGTCCCGCGCTGCAGCGTCACCGTGACGTCGCCTTGCGCCGGCGAGAAGTCGATCGCGTTGTCCAGGAGGTTGCTCACGGCGCGGCGCAGCAGGAAGGCGTCGCCTTCGATCGCGATGTCGGCGGGGGCGTCGAGCAGCACGCGCACCTGGCGTGCCGCGCCCGCATCGGCGGCGGCCGCGACCGTTTCCTCCAGCAGCGGCCTCAGCTGCACCGGCGCGACGTGCTCCAGCGCCCTGCGGGTCTCCAGCGCGGTCAGCTCCATCATGCGGTCGACCATCTCCTGGATGCGCTCGGTCTCGCGCGTGATGTTGCCCAGGAATTTCTGCCGCTGCTCCGCCGGCATGCCGGGTTCCTGCAGCAGTTCGGCCGCGCCGCGGATCGCCGACAGCGGGCTCTTCACCTCGTGCGTGAGCGTCTGCACGTAGTCGGCGACGTAGTTGCGTCCGGCCAGCGCGTCGCGCATCTCGTCGTAGGCGGCGCCGATCACGCCCAGGGCGCGGCGGCCCAGGCGCGGCAGGCTGATGCGCCGCTGCGCGCGCACGAAGCGCACGTAGTCGCTGATCAGCCCGAAGGGCCGCACCAGCCACACCGAAACGATCACCGCCAGCAGCAGCGCGGCGACCACCGAGAACAGGCCGACGTACAGCGTCTTGCGCCGCGCCGCTTCGACGAACTGGCCGAAGCTCTGCACCGGCTTGCCCACCGACACCGCGCCGACGATCTGCTCGTGCCAGCGCACCGGCGCGGCCACGTACATCACCGTGGTGGCCGGGTCGCCCTCGACGTCGGGCGTGCTGCGGGCGCCGTACTCGCCGCGCAACGCCAGGCGCACGTCGCGCCACTTGGAGGAATCGGTGCCGCCAGCGCGCCCGAGCGAGTCGAACAGCACGCGGCCGCTGCGGTCGGTGACGCTCACGCGCAGTTCCACCTTCTGCTTGGTCAGGCTGAAGATGCGCGCGTCGAAGCGGCGCGCGTACAGGTCCCTGAACAGGGGCTGCAAGCGCGTCACGTCGATGGCGCCGTCCCGCACGTCCTGTTCCACCAGCGTGGCCACGAGCTGCGAGGTCTCGACCAGCGACTCCTCGGCGGACTCGCGGTAGCGCGGGTCCAGGTCCGCCAGCACGCGATAGAGCAGGAAGGCGATGCCCGCCGCGTAGATCAGCAGGATGCCGACGAAGATCCGGTTGCGCTTGCCCGTCACTGCGCCGGCAGGTCTTCGCTCAGCGCGTAGCCGGCGCCGCGCAGGGTGCGGATCGGTTCCAGCCGCGGCGCGACGGCCTTGAGCTTGGCGCGCAAGGTCTTGATGTGCGCATCGACGGTACGGTCGAAGCTGTCGCTGTCGTCGTCCCAGACGCGCGAGAGCAGCTCGTCCCGCGTGTACACGCGCCCGGGCTTCTGCACCAGCAGGCGCAGGATGCCGTACTCGTAGCGCGAGAGCTCCAGCGGCTGGCCGTAGTAGCGGATGCGGCGGCGTTCGTCGTCCACGTTGAAGACCGGGGGCGCCGCCGCCGGCGCGGGCGCCTGTGGCGGGCGTTGCGAGCGCCGCAGGATCACGCGCACGCGCGCCACCAGTTCGCGCGGCGAGAAGGGCTTGGCGATGTAGTCGTCGGCGCCCAGCTCCAGGCCGACGACGCGGTCGATCTCGTCGCTGCGCGCGGTGAGGAACAGCATGGGCAGGTCACGGCCGCCGGGCAGGTCCTGCAGGCGCTTGAACACCTCGAAGCCGTTCAGGTCCGGCAGGCCCACGTCGAGGATCACGAGGGCGGGCGCTGCCTGTCGGAATTCCTGCAGCGCCTGTTCGGCGGTGCTGCACCACACGGGCGTGAAGCCGTCGGTGGCCAGCACGTACTGGATCGTGTCGGCGATGCCGGATTCGTCTTCCACGACCAGGATGCGGGGCTTGCCGATCATGGCCCCCATGGTAGCGCTGGCGGACGCCAGCCGCCGACTCAGGTGACGGGCGCCGGGTTGAACAGCACCAGCTGGTTGTGCAGCTTCCACTGTTCGGCCCAGGTCTTCTTCCCGCTCGCCACGTCCAGCATCAGGCGGAACAGCTGCCAGCCCACGTCCTCGATGCTGGCTTCGCCCTCGGCGATGGTGCCGGCGTTGAGGTCCATCAGGTCGTGCCAGCGGCGCGCGAGGTCCGAGCGCGTGGCGACCTTGATCACCGGAACTTCCGCCAGTCCGTAAGGCGTGCCGCGGCCCGTGGTGAACACGTGCAGGTTCATGCCGGCCGCGAGCTGCAGCGTGCCGCAGATGAAGTCGCTGGCGGGCGTCGCCGCGTAGACCAGGCCGCGGGTCTTGAGCTTCTCGCCGGGAGCGATGACGCCGGCGATGCGCGAACTGCCCGACTTCACGATGGAGCCCATCGCCTTCTCGACGATGTTGGCCAGGCCGCCCTTCTTGTTGCCCGGCGTCGTGTTGGCGCTGCGGTCGACGGCGCCGCGCTTCAGGTACGCGTCGTACCAGGCCATCTCGCGCACGATGGCTTCGGCCACCTGCGGCGTCGCGGCACGCGAGGTGAGCTGGGCGACGCCGTCGCGCACCTCGGTCGTCTCGGAGAACATCACGGTGGCGCCGGCGCGCACCAGCAGGTCGGCGCAGAAGCCGACGGCGGGATTCGCGGTGACGCCGGAGAAGGCGTCGCTGCCGCCGCACTGCACGCCGACCACCAGCTCGCTGGCCGGCACCGTCACGCGCTGGCGCCGGTTCAGGCGCTCGAGGTGCACCTTGGCCTGGCGCAGGATGGAGTCGACCATCGCCATGAAACCCACGTGCGCCTCGTCCTGCAGGCACACCACGTCGAGCTCGGGAGCTTCGCCGCGCGCATCCGTGATCGGGATGGTGCCGGGCGGCAGCAGTCGCTCGGGCTGCAGCTTCTCGCAGCCCAGGCTGACCACCATCACCTCGCCGCCGAAGTTCGGGTTGAGGCTGATGTTGCGCAGCGTGCGGATCGGGATCACCGCGTCGGGCGCGTCGATCGCGACGCCGCAGCCGTAGCCATGCTCCAGCGCGACGACGCCGTCGACGTTGGGATAGAGCGGCAGCAGCTCCGAGCGGATGCGGTCGATCGCGAAGCGCGTCACGCCGGCCACGCACTGCACGCTCTGCGTGATCGCGAGCAGGTTGCGCGTGCCCACGGAGCCGTCCGCATTGCGGTAGCCCTCGAAGGTGTAGCCCTCCAGCGGCACGGACTCGACTTGCGGCGCGGTGGCGAAGGGCAGGTCGTCCAGGCTGCGCGCCTCGGGCATGCGCAGCAGGCGCTCGTGCACCCAGGAGCCGGCGGGAATGTCCTTCTCCGCATAGCCGATGGGCACGTCGTAGCGGCGCACGACGCCGCCGGCAGGGATGTCGACCAGCGCCACCTTGTGGCCTTGCGGCACCTTCTCGCGCAGCGTGAGCCCGGATGCGAAGACGGTGCCCGCGGGCAGGCCGCCGTCGTTCGCCACGATGGCTACGTTGTCCGCGGGGTGCATGAGGATGTGGAGGGGAGGGCGGCTGGAGGTCTCGGTCATGGCGGACGCGCTCTCCCCGGACGGCAGGGCGGGAAAACGCGGTGGGTGAATGCCTGACATTCTTTTAGAATGAGCCCCATATGTCAAGCAAAGAGGCTACCGAGCCCCTGCTGCAGGCCGAAGCCACGGGCCCGCTGTCGGGCCAGATCTATGCCCGCGTGGTCGAGGCCATCCTGCGCGGCGACTTCGGCGCGCAGGGCAAGCTGCCCACCGAAAGCGCGCTCGCGGCGAGCTATGGCGTGTCGCGCCCGACGATCCGCGAAGCCTTGTCGCGGCTGCGCTCCGACGGAGTCATCGACTCCAGGCGGGGCGCCGGCAGCTTCGTGGTGCGCATGCCCGCGGCTCCGGTCGCCAGCCTCACGCCCATCCGCAGCCTGGCCGACGTGGAGCGCTACTACGCGTTCCGCTCGTGCGTGGAAGCGGGCGCGGCAGCCGAGGCCGCGGAGTTCCGCAATGCCGATGACCTGCAGGCCCTGCAGGCGGCGTACGACGCGCTCAACGCCGCCGAGGAGCGCGCAGGCTCTGCCGTGGAAGCGGATGTGCAGTTCCACCTGGCCATCGCGCGCTGCTCGCACAACCCCTTCTTCGTGGCGACCATCGAAACGACCGTCGCGCCGATCCGCCAGTTCATGGAACTCGCGCACAACGCGGGCGACAGCCGCGGTCCGGACCGCGTGCACGTCACGCGCATGGAGCACCAGGCCGTGGTCGACGCCATCGTGCGGCGTGCGCCCGCCGACGCGGCGGAGGCCATCCGCACGCACATCCTGAACGCCAAGCAGCGGATCTTCGAAGCGACCCGGCTGGCCTGATTCCGGGTTTCCCCTGATCCCGCTTTGCCAGACATACACCATCATCATCGGTTGTCGGACATCTGACGACTCACCTATTCAGACCGCCTCCATCCAGACCTAGGGACCCCCATGAAGCTCTCGCTGAACAGACTCGCCACCGCCCTCGCCATCGCCGCCCTGGCGTGCGCGACCCTGAGCGCCGAGGCGCGCACCTTCCGCTCGGCCGACGTCCACAACAAGGACTTTCCGACCAACAAGGCCGTCGCGTACATGGGCGAGCAGCTGTCCAAGGCCACCGGCGGCAAGGACAGCATCAAGGTCTTCGGCGACAGCGCGCTCGGCTCCGAGAAGGACACCATCGAGCAGGTGAAGATCGGCGCGCTGGACATGGTGCGCGTCAACTTTGCGGCCTTCAACGGCATCGTGCCCGAGTCCGTGCTGCCGGCACTGCCCTTCCTGTTCCGCGACATGGACCACTTCCGCAAGACCATGTACGGCCCGCAGGGCGACAAGATCCTGGCCGGCTTCGAGAAGGCCGGCTTCATCGGACTCGCCATCTACGAAAGCGGCGCGCGCTCGATGTACGCCAAGAAGCCGATCAAGAGCCTGGCCGACATCAAGGGCATGAAGGTGCGCGTGCAGCCGTCCGACCTGTTCGTGGGCATGGTGAGCGCCATGGGCGCGTCGCCCACGCCCATGCCGTACAACGAGGTGTACACGGGCCTGAAGACGGGCCTGATCGACGCCGCGGAGAACAACTATCCCTCCTACGACGAAGCCAAGCACTTCGAGTCGGCGCCGGTGTACTCCGAGACCATGCACTCGATGTCGCCGGAAGTGCTCGTGTTCTCCAAGAAGACCTGGGACACCCTGAGCAAGGAAGAACAGGCGGCGATCCGCAAGGCGGCCAAGGACTCGGTGCCTTACTACGTGAAGCTGTGGGAAGCGCAGGAGAAGGCCGCCCGCGCCGACGTGGTCAAGGGCGGCGCGACCATCGTGCCGGCCGCGCAGATCGACCGCGCCGCGTTCGTGCAGGTCGAGAAGCCGGTGTGGGACAAGTTCTCGCCGACGCCGGAGCTCAAGGCGCTGGTGCAGGAGATCGTGAATGCCAAGTGACGCCGTCGCGGCGGGCGTGGAGTCGGATGCGGAAGGCATCGTCGGCCTGGCCGGCACTGCCGACCGGCCGCTGCCGCCCTCCGCGAACTGGCTCACGGCCGTGAACTCGCGGCTGTCGCGCTGGGCGCTGTACCTCGCCAGCGTGTGCCTCGCGGCGCTGCTGGCGGTGGTCGTGTACGGCGTGGTCATGCGCTACGTGTTCAACGACGCGCCGCCGTACGTGGAGCAGGTCGCCCTGCTGCTGGTGATCTCGGTGGCCATGTTCGGCGCGTCCGCCGGCGTCCGCGACGCGGGCCACATCGGCCTCGATTCGCTCGTGCGCAACCTGCCGCCGCGGGTGCAGTTCTGGTGCAAGGTGGCCGTCGAAGTGCTGAGCGGCACCTTCGCCGTGTCGCTGGTGCTGGGCGGCGTGGAGATGGCGCTGTCCACGCAGGGTGCGACGATTCCCACGCTGGGCCTGCCCGAGTCCACGCGTTACGTGCCGGTGATCCTCTCCGGCATCCTGATCCTGCTGTTCTGCGTGGAACTGCTCATCGCCCTGTTCAAGGGTCACAAGGTGATCGCCTCATGGCACTGACCGTCCTGTGCGCGAGCTTCGTGATCCTGCTGGTGCTCGGCGTGCCGGTGGCGATCTCCATCGGCCTGAGCTGCCTGGCGACCTTCGCGGTGGAAGGCCTCCCCTTCGAGACCGCCATCCAGATGATGGTCTCGGGCATGAACGTGTTCTCGTTCCTGGCCATTCCCTTCTTCATCTTCTCGGGCGAGCTGATGCTGCACGGGGGGATCGCCGACAAGATCGTCGCCTTCGCCCGCAGCCTGGTGGGCCACTGGAAGGGCGGCCTGGGGCTGGCCAACGTCGTGGCCTCGACGCTGTTCGGCGGCGTGTCCGGCTCGCCGGTGGCGGACACCTCCGCCATGGGCGGCGTGATGATCCCCATCATGAAGCGCGAGGGCTACAGCGCGGGCTACGCGGTCAACGTGACCACCCACGCGTCGCTCTCCGGCGCGCTGATGCCCACCTCGCACAACATGATCATCTACGCCTTCGCGGCGCAGGGCGCGGCCGGCATGGTCGCGGGCCACACGGTCAAGGGCGTGTCGATCGGCGACCTGATGTTCGCCGGACTGATCCCCGTGTTCTGGATCATGGTGTGCATGCTGGTGGCCGCCTACTGGCAGGCCCGCAAGTACGGCTTCCCGCGCAGCGAGGACGGCCGCTCGATGGTCTCGGCCTTTCCCGGCTGGGGCGCGGTGCTGCGCACCTTCGTCGCTTCGGTGCCCGGCCTGGCGGTGGTTGCGATCATCCTCGTGTGCGTGATGAAGGGCGTGACCACGGCGACCGAAGCGGCGGCGATCGCCGTCACGTATTCGCTGCTGCTCACCGTCTTCATCTACCGCACGATGACGCGCGAGCGCCTGCTGAAGTCGCTGGCCAAGGCGAGCAAGACCACGGGCGTGATCCTGCTGCTGATCGGCGTGTCCAACATGCTGCGCTACCAGATGGCGTACCTGGAGATCCCGGACACGATCGAGCAGGCGCTGCTGGCCGCGACCCAGCATCCCTGGCTGATGCTGCTGTACATCAACATCATCCAGGTCGTGCTGGGCATCTTCCTGGACATGGCGGCCCACATCCTGATCACGACGCCGCTGTTCCTGCCGCTGGCGATGCAGATGGGCGTGGGGCCGGTGCAGTTCGGCATGATGCTGCTGCTGAACTGCGCGCTGGGCCTGGTGCATCCGCCGGTGGGCAGCGTGCAGTTCGTGGGCTGCGCGATCGGCAAGATCTCCATCGGCGAAGCGACCAAGACGGCGTGGCCTTACTACCTGGCGATCTTCATCGCGATCAACCTGGTGACCTATGTGCCGGGATTCTCGACCTGGCTGCCGTCGCTGATCACGGGGCATCGCGTGTTGTGATGCGCTCTTGGGCGAAGGAAAAGGCGGGCTTTGTGCCCGCTTTTTTTTGCTCCGGGGGGGCGCGAACTCTTTGCCTCTGCGGAGGGCGGGGGCGTCGCGGCAGGCGGCGTGCGGTGCAGGCCCGCTGGGCATCGGTCGGCGGCTGCGCGCGCCGACTCCCCTGGAAGCCGGTCCGGGCGGCGTCGCGCGGCACAACTCGCAGAGAGTTTGCCCGCGCGCGGTCAAACTCTCTGCTCGGACAAGTGCCGCGGTAGCATGAAACGTACGCGCGGTTCGATACGCTGCGCTCTCGTAACCGCGCTCCGCCGCCCGGACCGGCTTCCAGGCGAGGCCCCTGATGCGGGCCTGCACCGCACGCCGCCTGCCGCGACGATGAGCAGTGGGGCCCCTGCGCGGAAGACTCACGGGCCCCCTTGCTCGACTCACGGGCCCCGTACTCGTAGGCTGGCGGTGAGCACCGCGAACCCCAGCGATCCAGCGTAGCGCAGCAAGCTGGGGTTCGCCTGCGGCTCACCACCAGCCTACGGTCTGCGCTTCACCAACGCAGGTCCCGTGCGTGTCCTCGTGACGAACGACGGGATCTAATCCGCGCGAATGCCCGCCTGCGCGACGACTTCCGCCCAGCGCTTGCGCTCGCTCGCGAAGAAGCGGTCGTCCTCCGCGGGGCTCATGGTCACCACTTCCGCGCCCTGGCCGGCGAGACGTGCACGCACTTCCGGATTGCGGATCGCGCGCACGAACTCGGTGTTCAGCCGCTGCACGATCGCCTCCGGCGTGCCCTTGGGCGCCAGCACGCCTTGCCAGGTGCCGGTCTCGTAGCCGGGCACGCCTTGTTCCGCGATGGTGGGCGCGTCGCCGATCAGGGGCATGCGCTTGCCCTTCGAGACGCCGATCAGCTTCAGCTTGCCGCTCTGCACGTACGGCAGCGTGGCGAGCATCCCGTTCATCATCACCTGGCACTGGCCCGCGATCGTGTCCTGGATGGCCTGGCTGCCGCCCTTGTACGGCACGTACTGCCAGCGGGCGCCGGTGGCCTGCTGCAGCGCCACACCCGCAAGGTGGTTGGCGCCGCCCGTGCCGCTGTTGGCGAAGTTCAGCTCCTTCTGCTTGGAGAGCGCGACCAGTTCCTTCAGGTTGTTCGCCGGCACCGAGGGATGAACGACCAGCAGGTGCGGTGAGTAGGCCAGCATGGTGACGCCGCGCAGTTCCTTCGACGGGTCGAAGGACAGCTTCGTGTAGACCGAGGGCGAGATCGCCAGCGCGCCCACGTCGCACAGCAGCAGCGTGTAGCCGTCGGGCGCGGACTTCGCGACGAGGTCCGCGCCGAGGTTCCCGTTGGCGCCGGAGCGGTTGTCGACCAGCACCGTCTGCTTGAACGCATCGGCCAGCGAGTTGCTGATCATGCGCGCGATGATGTCCGACGAGCCGCCGGGCGGGTAGGGCACGACGATCCGGATCGTCTTGTTCGGCCAGCCGGATTGCGCGAAGGAGGCGGGCGCCGCGATGGCGGCGGCGGTGGACAAAAGTGCCTGGCGGCGATTCAGTTTCATGGTGGGGCTCCAATGCAAAAAAGAGAAGCGCCGCATGCGGCGCGTTGTGATCAGGCCTGGGTATAGGCCGTGTTGACCACTTGCGCCTTCCCCCTCTGCGGGAAGGCGGGGATGGGGGCGCTCGGCACGGGGAGCGCCCCCACCCCAACCCTCCCCCAGAGGGGGAGGGAGAAACTCCACCTCACCGCACCAGGCATGGCCTCTTCGGATCGAACTTCCATCCCGGCACCAGGAACTGCATCGCGATCGCGTCGTCGCGCGCGCCGAGTCCGTGTTGCTGGTACAGCTGGTTCGCCTTCGCGAGCTCGCCTTCGTCGATCTCGATGCCCAGGCCCGGCTTTTTCGGCACCTGCACGTATCCGCCTTGGATCTTCAGCGGCTCCTTCGTCAGGCGCTGGCCGTCCTGCCAGATCCAGTGCGTGTCGATCGCCGTCACCTTGCCGGGGGCGGCCGCGCCCACGTGCGTGAACATGGCAAGCGAGATGTCGAAATGGTTGTTCGAGTGCGAGCCCCAGGTGAGGCCCCAGTCGCGGCAGGTCTGCGCGACGCGCACCGAGCCTGCCATCGTCCAGAAGTGCGGATCCGCGAGCGGAATGTCGACGGACTGCAGTGCCAGCGAGTGCGCCAGCTGGCGCCAGTCGGTGGCCACCATGTTGGTCGCGGTGGGCAGGCCGGTGGCGCGACGGAACTCCGCCATCACCTCGCGGCCGGAGAAGCCTTCCTCGGCGCCGCACGGGTCCTCGGCATAGGCGACCACACCCTGCATCTTCTTGCCGAGCCGGATCGCGTCTTTCAGCAGCCAGCCGCCGTTGGGGTCCAGCGTCACGCGCGCCTGCGGGAAGCGCTCGTGCAGCGCCGTCACCGCTTCGACTTCCGCGTCGCCGCTCAGCACGCCGCCTTTGAGCTTGAAGTCCTGGAAGCCGTAGCGCTTCTGCGCCGCTTCGGCGAGGCGCAC
This sequence comes from Ramlibacter ginsenosidimutans, assembly GCF_016654015.1. Classification (GTDB taxonomy): domain Bacteria; phylum Pseudomonadota; class Gammaproteobacteria; order Burkholderiales; family Burkholderiaceae_C; genus Ramlibacter; species Ramlibacter ginsenosidimutans. The sequence goes on from NZ_JAEPWM010000016.1 coordinate 28,184, forward strand.
GATGGCTTCGGGCGTCATCGCTTCCTCGTGCCGCAGGCGGAACCAGTCGTCCTGCGCATCCGGTTCGGATGCGTAGGGCAGGTTGGTCTTCTTGCGGTCGCCGACGTAGAACAGGTAGCCGAGCATCTGCACGGCCTCGCGCTGCTGGCCTTCGCCGAGCAGGGCCGCGACCGGCACGCCGAGGTGCTGGCCTTGCAAGTCCAGCAGCGCCGATTCCACGGCGGTCACCGCGTGGATGGTCGTGCGCAGGTCGAAGGTCTGGTTGCCGCGGCCGCCCGCATCGCGGTCCGCGAACTTCGTGCGCATCGCGTTGAGGATGGCCTGCAGGTTGCCGACGGTCTGCCCTTCGACCAGGGGACGCGCGTCTTCCAGCGTCTGGCGGATCTTCTCGCCGCCCGGCACTTCACCGAGCCCCGTGTGGCCGGCGTTGTCCGTGACGATGACGATGTTGCGTGTGAAGAAGGGCGCATGCGCGCCCGAGAGGTTCAGCAGCATGTCGTCCCGGCCGGCGACCGGGACCACGCGCATGCTCTTGACGACGGGTGAAGACATCAGTCCGCCGAGATGTGGCGCGCCTCGATCAGCGCCTTCCAGCGGGCGTACTCCGTCGCCTGGAACTTTGCGAAGTGTTCCGGCGTGTCACCCACGATCTCGAAGCCCTGGGACAGCAGGTTCGCCTTCACGGCGGGGTCGTTCAGTGCGGCGACCATCGCGTCACGCAGTTCGGTGCGGATGGCCAGCGGCGTGCCCTTGGGCGCCGCGACGGCTTGCCACGACTGCACCTCGGCACCCTTGACGCCCTGCTCCTGCAGCGTGGGCACGTCCGGCAGCAGCGGCGAGCGCTTCTCGGAGGAGATCGCCAGGGCGCGCACCTTGCCCGCCTTGATGTGGCCGATGATGCTGTTGATGTTCACGAAGGCCGCATTCACCTGGCCGCCCAGCAGGTCGGTGATGGCGGGGCCGCCGCCCTTGTAGGGCACGTGAAGGCCTTGCGTGCCGGTCTGCTGCCACAGCAGTTCGGCGGAGAGGTGGTCGGAGGAGCCGACGCCGGAGGAGGCGAAGCTCAGCTTGCCCGGGTGCGCCTTCAAGTCCTTCAGCAGGTCCGCGACGCTGTGGTCCGGCGAGTTGTTCGGCACCACGAGCACGTTGGGGGCCTGCACCAGCACGGTGATGGGATCGAAGTCCTTCAGCGCGTCGTACTGCACGGTCTTGAGCAGGTGCGGCGCGATCACGAACGGGCCCAGGGAGGACACGAACAGCGTGTAGCCGTCCGCGGGCGCGCGCTTCACGTACGCGGCGCCGATCGTGCCGGTGGCGCCGGCGCGGTTGTCGATGATGAAGGTCTGGCCGAACTTCTCCCCCAGCTTCTGGGCCATCACGCGCGCGATGGCGTCGGTCGATCCGCCGGGCGGGAAGGGCACGACCATCGTGACGGTCTTGTCCGGATAGCCGGCGCCGAAGGCGCTCACGGTAGCGGCCATGGCCAGCGCCAGGCCCATCAGGGTGTTCTTCATCTTCACGGCAGACATCTCCTTTGTTGTGCGGTCTTACTGCGGGCCGAGCTTGCGAATCAGGGCGGCGAGTTCTTCCACTTCCTGCGGCTTCAGGTCCGTCAGGGGCGGGCGCACCGGGCCGGCGGACTTGCCGACGAGGGTGGCGCCGGCCTTGACGATGGACACGGCATACCCTTCGCCCCGGTTGCGGATGGCGAGATAGGGCAGGAAGAACTCGTCGATCAGGCGGTTGGTGGTGGCCATGTCGCCGGCCCAGTACGCGTTGTAGAACTCCATGGCCGTCTTCGGGATGAAGTTGAAGATGGCCGAGGAGTAAGTGGGCACGCCCAGCGCCTTGTACGCATTGGCATAGACCTCGTGCGTCGGCATGCCGCCGATGTAGACGAGGCGGTCGCCGAGCTTGCGGCGGATGGACACGACGCGCTCGATGTCGCCCGTGCCGTCCTTGAAGCCGATGAGGTTGGGGCAGCGGTCGGCGATCTTCGCGACCGATTCGGCCGTGAGGCGCGTGGCGCCGCGGTTGTAGACGATTACGCCGATCTTCACGCTCTTGCACACGGCCTCGACGTGCGCGACCAGGCCATCCTGCGTCGCTTCGGTGAGGTAGTGCGGCAGCAGCAGCACGCCCGCGGCGCCGTTGCGTTCGGCTTCCTGCGCGTACTTGATGGCCAGGGTGGTGCCGCCGCCGGCGCCGCCCACGATGGGCACGCTGCCCTTGCAGGTGTCGGCCGCGACCTTGATGACCTGAGCGTACTCCTGCGGCTCCAGCGAGAAGAACTCGCCCGTGCCGCCGGCCGCGAACAGCACCGTGGCGCCGTACGGCATCAGCCATTCGAGGCGGCCCGCGTAGCCCTTCGGCTCGAAGCGAAGCTCCTTGTCGAAGTCGGTCAGGGGGAAGGACAGCAGGCCGGAGGAGAGGGCCTTCTTCAATTCGTTGGGCGTCATGGTGCTTCAGGTAAACAGGTAAGACATCGTACAACTATCGGACGATCCTGCCAAGGGGCCGGACCCCGACACGCGGGCGGCACCGGCTGCCGCCGCACAGTTCGCTAGCGGCTTTCGGCGAGGCGCCGGCGGCGTTCGCGCGAGTTCGCGAGGTGCGTGCGCATGGCGGCGCGTGCGCCCTCGGGGTCCTGCCGCGCGATCGCGTCCACGATGCTTTCGTGTTCGGCGTTCACCCGCCGCAGGTAGGCCTGCCGCTCGGGAGTGAGCGGGCCGGGCGGTTCCAGGCGCGCGCGCGGGATCATCATCCCGCCGAGCGTGGCCATCAGGTCGGCGAAGTGATGGTTCTGCGTGGCCCGCGCGATCTCGAGGTGGAACTGGAAGTCCGCGCCGACGGCGTCGCGGCCTTCTTCCAGCGCGGACGTGAAGGTGCGCAGCGCCTTGCGCAGGGTCTCCACGTTGGCAGGCGTCCTGCGCATCGCCGCCAGCGCCGCGCTCTCGGTCTCCACCGCGATGCGCAGTTCGAGCACCGCGATGACATCCTGCAGCGTGCCGAGCTGCTCGGGCGAAATGCGGAAGGTGGAAGGGTCACCCAGGCCGACGACGAAGGTGCCGACGCCATGCCGCGTCGCCACCAGGCCGGCGGCCTGCAGGCGCGAGATCGCTTCGCGCACGACCGTGCGGCTGACGCCGAACTCCTCCATGATCGCGGCTTCGGTGGGGAGCTTCTCGCCGGGGGCGAGCGAGCCGTCGCGGATGCGCCCGCCCAGCGCGTCGACCACGTCGTGCGCGAGGCTGCGGGGGCGGCGGCGAACCAGCTCGGTCATGGGGTAAACCCTTTCGTGGCCATCTTGACAGTGCAGGGGCGATGCTGGACGATCTTGTACGACAACTGACGACAGATGACAACCTGGGTGTACCCGCACTGTAGCAGTTGCGGTACGCCTCCCCACACCAATGACCCTCTCCCACACTTCCACGCTTTCCCTCGGCCGCCTCCTCCTCACCGGCGCCGCCGGCGGGCTGGGGAAGGTGCTGCGCCCGCGCCTGCGCGCCCGGACCACCTTGCTGCGCCTGAGCGACGTCGCCGCCATGGACCCGGCCGGCCCCGGCGAGGAGGTGCAGCAGGCTGCGCTCGAGGACCGCGCGGCAGTCCACCGGCTGCTGGAGGGCATGGATGCGGTCGTGCACCTCGGCGGCATCTCCACCGAGCAGCCCTTCGATGCGATAGTTCCGGCCAACATCGTCGGTACCTACAACCTCTACGAGGCCGCGCGCAAGCACGGCGTGCGGCGTGTCGTCTTCGCGAGCTCCAACCACGTGACCGGCTACTACCGCCAGGACGAAGTGATCTCCCCGGACATGCCCATGCGGCCCGACGGCTACTACGGCATCTCCAAGGCCTTCGGCGAGAGCCTCTCGCGCTTCTACTACGACCGCTACGGCATCGAGACCGTGTGCGTGCGCATCGGCTCGTCCTTCCCCGAGCCGCGCGACCGCCGCATGCTGGCGACCTGGCTCAGCTACGACGACCTCGAGCGCGTGGTGGTCGCGAGCCTCACCACGCCCAAGGCCGGACACAGCGTCATCTACGGCGTCTCGGACAACACGCCCGGCTGGTGGGACAACACCTCGGCCCGCCACATCGGCTACCGGCCGCAGGACAGCTCCGAGCCGTTCCGCGCCTCGCGCGAGGCCGCGCAGCCGCAAGTGGATCCCGAAGATCCCGCCGTCATGTACCAGGCCGGCGGCTTCGTCCGCATGGGCCCGTTCGAGTGACGGCCATGAGCGACGTGAGCTTCTCCATGAGCGCGCGCTATCCCGACCCGCGCATCGAGGTGCTGGACGAGCGCTTCCTGAAGCTGCGCCTGTTCAGCGCCAGCGTGGAGCAGCTGTTCACCGGCCTGCGTTGGGGCGAAGGCCCCGTGTGGTTCGGCGACGGCCGCTACCTGCTGGTCTCCGACATCCCCAACAACCGCATCCTCCGCTGGGACGAGGCCTCGGGGGCGGTAAGTACGTTCCGCCAGCCCTCCAACAACGCCAACGGCCACTTCCGCGACCGGCGAGGCCGGCTACTCACCTGCGAGCACCTCACGCGCCGCGTCACGCGCACCGAGTACGACGGCAGCATCACGGTGCTGGCGGACCGCTTCGACGGCAAGCGCCTCAACTCGCCGAACGACATCGTCTGCGCGCGCGACGGCAGCATCTGGTTCACCGACCCGAGCTTCGGCATTGCCGGGCACTGGGAGGGCGAGCCCGCGGAACAGGAACTGCCGCACGCCGTGTACCGCATCGCGCCGGACGGCAAGCTGCAGCAGGTGCTGACGGACCTCGCGGGACCGAACGGGCTGGCCTTCTCGCCCGACGAGTCGGTCCTGTACATCGTCGAGAGCCGCGCGGCGCCGAATCGCCTGATCTGGGCGTATGACCACGGACGCGACGGCCAGCTGTCCAACAAGCGCATCGCCGCCGACGCCAAGGGGCCCGGGGCGTTCGACGGCTTCCGGGTCGACGTCGCGGGCAACCTGTGGTGCGGCTTCGGCAGCAACGGCGCTCTCGATGCGAACCCGGACGGACTGGACGGCGTGCGCGTGTTCGCGCCCGACGGCACGGCCATCGGCCACATCCACCTGCCCGAGCGCTGCGCGAACGTCTGCTTCGGCGGGCGCCAGCGCAACCGCCTGTTCATGGCGGCCAGCCACTCGGTGTACGCGCTGTACGTGAACACGCAAGGCGCCAGCTAGCGCGTGCGCTTCAGGGCGCCGTCAGCAGCGCCCGGTAGAGTGCGGGCACCCGGCCGGGAGACGGGCAGCATGATTCGATTCACCTGCGCAGGCTCGCTCGCCCTCGCGCTTGCCTGTGCCAGCCTGCCGGTGGCGGCGCAGGTCCAGGCCCAGCACGACGCCGTGGGCGATGCCTTGCAATACATCGTCCCGCTCGGCGCTGCGGGGATGACCTGGTACCACCACGACCTCGAGGGCACCAAACAGCTCGGCGTCTCCTTCCTCGTGGCGCAGGGCACGACCGAAGTGCTGAAGCACGCGATAGCCCAGCCGCGCCCCGACGGCACCGGTTACGGCATGCCTTCCGGACACACCTCCGCCGTGTTCTCCGCCGCGGCCTTCGTGCACCGGCGCTACGGCCTGGGCGAAGCGTGGCCCTTCTACATCCTGGCGACCGTCACGGGCTACGAGCGCGTGCACACCAACCACCACACCACGGAGCAGGTGATCGGCGGGGCCGCCGTCGGCATCGCCTCGTCTTTCATCTTCACGCATCCGCTGCCCGATGGCGGGCAGGTCGGCGTGCAGATGCGCGGCAGCGCGCCGTGGGTCTCTTACGCGCGGGCGTGGTGAGCCTGCTTCGCTAGCCGGCGCTGCGCTGCCGGGCGGGGCGCCGGCCGCCGTCCTTGAGCGCCGGCCCCGCCCCTGCGCGCCGTCCCTCAGGCCTGGCGCGTGAGCTCCGGGTCGACCTCGGGCAGCATGCGCAGGCCCCAGTAGCACGCGCCGCCGATCGCCACGCCGAAGAACCAGCCGTAGAGACCCCACCAGGTGGGCAGCAGGTCAGTGAAGTTCGGCAGCAGCGTCGAGAACACGATGCCGATGCCGGCCGCGACGAGCGCCTTCACGTTCCAGCCGCCCTGGAAGCGGTAGCGGCCGTTCTCGCGATAGAGCGCATCCACGTCGATGCGGCCGCGCGCGATCAGGTAGTAGTCGACCATGATCACGCCGAACAGCGGCCCCATGGTGGAGCCGATCGCGCCGACGAAGCTGGCGGCGCTGCCTTCCCAGGGCGCGAACGGGTAGAGCACCAGCGCGATCAGCGCCGCGATGTAGCCGCCCTGCTTGAAGCTGATGTGCTTCGGGAACACGTTGGAGATGTCGAAGGCCGGCGACACGAAGTTGGCCACCACGTTGATGCCCAGGGTCGCGATGGCGAAGGTGAGCGCCGCGATCGCCGCGAGCACCCAGCTGTCGAACTTGGCCGAGATCTGGTCGGGGTGGATCAGCACTTCGCCGTACACCTTGAACGCGGCCAGGGTCGTGACGCCGGCCACCAGCGAGAACAGCAACAGGTTGACCGGCAGGCCCCACAGGTTGCCCTTCTTCACCGCGGCCTCGTCCTTCGCGTAGCGCGTGAAGTCGCAGAAGTTCAGGTAGAGCGCCGCGAAGTAGGTGATCCACACGGCGGCCACCGCCGCGAGCGAGCCGAAGGAGCCGGGCGTGCCCGGCACGCCGGCGTCCTTGGTCTTCTCCAGCAGCACGTCGGTCGGGATCCTGCTGTCGAACGAGAAGCTTCCGGCCTTGACGACGAGGCCGATGGCGAGCACCAGCATGGCGAGCCAGACGCCGGGGCCGGCCCAGTCCTGGAAGCGGCGCACCGTCTCCATGCCGCGCTGGATGATCAGCAGCTGCAGCGCCCACACGACCACGTAGCAGATCACCTCCAGCGCGGAGTGACCCAGCAGGTGCACGTTCTTGTGGAAGGCCAGCAGGTCGGGCGAACGCGTGAGCAGCGCCACGATGGCGCCGGAGGCGGCCGCGGTCTGCGCGCCGTACCAGAAGCACGCCACGATGGCGCGCACCAGCGCGGGGAAGTTCGCGCCCCAGACGCCGAAGGAAGCGCGGGCCAGCACCGGGAAGGGCACGCCGGTGCGCACGCCGGCCAGGCCCACCATCGTCATCAGCACGTAGATCGCGAGCGAGCCGATGCCGATGGCGAGGATGAAATTCAGGAAGCTGCCGCACAGCAGGAACAGGCTGGCCGCGAGGTAGTAGCCCCAGAGGCTGTGCACGTCCGAGGTCCAGACGTTGAAGATGCTGAAGGCGCCCCAGGTGCGCTGCGCGGGCGTCGTCGGTGCAAGGTCGGGGTTGGTGAGCCCGGGGCTGTAGCCGCGGGCCTGGAGGTCGGAAGGGATCATCGCTGCTCCTCGATGCCGCCGAGGTGGGGCGGCTCAGCGTCATTCCAGCACGCTTCGTGCCCGCGCGCCAGCACCCGCTAGGACGCCCAGCCGGTGCCCAGAGCCCACGCCGACGTTGCGAGCAGGAGCAGGGCGACGGCCCGTGCGATGCGCGCCTGCACGGAGACTGACGCCGCCAGGCGGCGGCGCAGCGCGCCCGCGCCTAACGCGACGCCGCCGTAAACGAAAGACTGCGTCGCCGCGATGATCGCGCCCATTGCGGCGATCTGCGCGCCCAGGTGTCCCTGCGCGGGCCGCACGAACTGCGGGAACACGGCGACCATGAAGACGTAGGCCTTGGGATTGAGGAGACAGGTGGCGATGGCGCGCCCGAAGGTCGCCAGCCGCGGTCGCGACGGTTGCTCGCCGACCTGCGCAATCGTCGCCGGGCTGCGCCACAGGGCCACGCCCATCCACGCCACGTACAGCGCGCCGGCCGCGAGCACCGTGTTGAAGGCCACCGGCACCAGCTGCAGCAGCAAGCCGACCCCCAGTGCTCCCATCAGCGTGTGGACGGCGCCTCCGGCCACCATGCCGGCCACCGCGGCGAGGCCGGAGCGGCGGCCGTCGACGAGGCTGCTGGCCAGCACGAAGGCCATGTCCATGCCGGGCAGGACGATGATGCCGAAGACGAACAAGGCGAAGAGCCAGAGATGCTCCATGGGGTGGACTCCTGTGATGGGGCGCCAGTGTGCGGCGCCAACCATGACAAGGCATGGCATGTATTGCGCCTACACTGCCCGCCATGCGCGCGAGCCGGCTCCTGTCGATCCAGATGCTGCTGGAGACCCACGGCCGCATGAGTGCATCGGCGCTCGCGCGGGCGCTGGAGGTCTCGGTGCGCACGCTGCACCGGGACATCGACCAACTGAGTGCCGCCGGCGTGCCGGTGTACGCCGAGCGTGGCCGCGCCGGCGGCTTCCAGCTGCTTCCCGGCTGGAAGACCACGCTCACAGGCTTCACGCCGCGCGAGGCGCAGGCCGTCTTCCTTGCCGGCCTCACGGGTCCGGCATCCGAGCTGGGATTGGGCGGAGACGTGGCCAGCGCGGAGCGCAAGCTGCTGGCGGCCTTGCCGGCAGCGTGGCGCGGCAGCGCGCGGCACATCCGTTCACGGCTGCACCTGGACCCGGTGGACTGGTATCGCGAGGCGGAGCCCGTGCCGTGGCTGGCGCTGGTCGCGCAGGCCGTCTGGGAGGAGCGGCAGCTGGCGATGGGCTACGAGAGCTGGCAAGGCACCGCGCGGCGCACGGTGCACCCGCTGGGTCTCGTCATGAAAGCAGGCACCTGGTACTTCGCGGCGGCGCGGGAGGGCAAGGTCCGCACCTGGCGCGTGGCCAGCGTGCTCGATGCGGTGCTGCTGGAGGCGTCGGTGCAGCGGCCGCGCAACTTCGACCTGGCCGCCTACTGGCGCGAGTCGGTGCGCCGCTTCGAGGTGGAGCTGTTCACCGGCGAAGCGCGCGTGGCGGCGACGGCGCGCGGCCTCACGGAGCTGCGCCGCATCAATGCGGCGCTGGCGCGCGCAGTCGCGGGAGTGGAGGCCCCGGCGGAGGGCAAGCGGGTCGAACTGCGCATCCCGATCGAATCCGTGCCGCATGCAGCGGGCCAGCTGCTGCGCCTGTGTCCCGAGGTGGAAGTGCGCGCGCCGCGCGAGCTGCGCGCGGCGCTCCGCGAGCGCGTGCGCACGGCCGCGAGCATGTACGGCGACGTGCGCTGACGCGCGACTTCAGTGCGCTTCGGCCTGCCGGGCGGCGAGCACCACGGCCGCCTTGTCTTCGCGCGCCCCGTTGAAGAACAGGTTCAGCAGGACGGCGGTGACGGACGACAGCAGGATGCCCGACTCGATCAGCGGATGGATGGCGCCAGGCATCCATTGCTTGAACTGCGGCGCGATCAGCGGAATCATGCCGATCCCGATGGCGATCGCCACGATCAGCGCGTTGTGGCGGTTGCCCTTGAAGTCCACGCCCGCGAGGATGCGGATGCCGGTGGCTGCCACCATGCCGAACATCACCAGTCCCGCGCCGCCGAGCACCACCGTTGGCAGCGACTCCACCAGGGCCGCCATCTTCGGCAGCAGGCCCAGTACCAGCAGCACCAGGCCGCCCGCCGCGCACACGAAGCGGCTGCGCACGCCCGTCACCGCCACCAGGCCCACGTTCTGCGAGAAGCTGGTGTAGGGGAAGGTGTTGAAGATGCCGCCCAGCAAGGTGCCCAGGCCGTCGGTGCGCAGGCCGCGCGCCAGCGCGGGCTGGTCCACCGTGCGCCCGGTCATCTCGCCCAGCGCGAGGAACATGCCGGTGGACTCGATCATCACCACGATCATCACGACCGTCATGGTGAGGATCAGCATCGGGTCGAAGGTGGGGATGCCGAACTGGAAGGGCAGCACGACGTCCACCCACGCGGCTTTCGCGACCTTGTCGAAGGTCATGAGCCCGAACGCGGCGGCGACCACGCCGCCGACCACGATGCCGATCAGCACCGAGATGTTCGCGACGAAGCCGCGCGCGAACTTCGCGACCAGCAGGATCGTCAGCAGCACGAGGCCGGCGATGGCGACGCCATGCAGGTCCGCATACTTGGGGTTGGGCACGCTGGGCAGGAGAGCGAGCCCCTTGGGCGCGGCGGGCAGCGCGGAGCCCGGCGCACCGGCGGCAGCGGTCGCCTGCGCGAGCCACTGCGCGTGCTCGGGACTCACGACGCTGGGCGCGGTGGGGCCGAAGGGATTGCCGAAGATCCAGTTGATGCCGATGCGCATCAGGCTGATGCCGATCACCGCGATGATGGTGCCGGTCACCACGGGCGGGAAGAAGCGCAACAGCCGGCTCACCGCTGGGGCGATCAGCATGGAGATCACGCCCGCGCCGATGATGGCGCCGAAGATCAGCCGCGCGCCCTCCACGCCGGGCGTGGCGTTGGCCATGGACACCATGGGCGCGACCGCGGCGAAGGTCACGCCCATCATGACCGGCAGGCGGATGCCGAACCACTGTGTCAGTCCGAGCGACTGGATCAGCGTGACGAGGCCGCAGCAGAACAGGTCGGCCGAGATCAGCATCGCCACCTGTTCCGGCGCCAGCTTGAGCGCGCGGCCGATGATCAGCGGCACGGCGACGGCGCCGGCGTACATCACGAGAACGTGCTGCACGCCCAGCGCCGCGAGCTGGCCGGCGGGCAGTCTTTCATCCACGGGGTGCGTGGTCGTATCCATGGCTTGTCTCCTTCGGGGGTGGTGGGCTCGCGCCTGCTTCTCAGGCGAGCAGGTCGCGCAGCGTGCGCGCCACCACCTTGGTGGCACGCCGCAGGTCTTCGAGGTCCAGGCGCTCGTCGGCGCGTTTCGCGTGCGACTCCAGCACGGTGCGCGGGCCCGAGCCGTAGATCACGCCGGGCACGCCCGCTTCGCCATAGAGCCGCACGTCCGTGTAGAGCGGCGTGCCCATCGCGGGAATGTCCTGGCCGAACACGTCCTTGCCGTGCTTCTGGATCGCTTCCACCAGGGGCTTGTTGCCCGGCAGCGGCTTGAGCGCATTGGCGAGCAGCATCCGCCGGATGTCGACCGTGATGCCGGGGCAGCGCGCGGCGGCATCGGCGATCACCTGGCGGATGTTCGCCTCGACCTGCTGCGGGTTCTCCTCGGGAATCATCCGGCGATCGAGCTTGAACACCACCTTGCCCGGCACGACGTTGGTGTTGGTGCCGCCCTCGATCAGGCCGACGTTCAGGTAAGGATGCTTGATGCCGGTGACCTGCGAGCTCACCTGCTGGTACAGCGTGTTCTGCGCATAGAGCGCGTTGAGGATCTGCACCGCGCCCTGCAGCGCGTCGACGCCCGTGTCGGGAATGGCGGCGTGCGCCATCTTGCCGTGCACGGTGACTTCCATCTGCAGGCAGCCGTTGTGCGCGGTGACCACCTCGTAGCTGAAGCCGGCGGCGATCATGAGGTCCGGCTTGGTGAGGCCCTTCTTCAGCAGCCAGCCTGGCCCGAGCTCTCCGCCCCATTCCTCGTCGTAGGTGAAGTGCAGTTCCACGCTGCCATTGAGTTTCGCCTGCAGCGACTCCAGCGCCCGTACGGCGAAGGTGAAGCTCGCGAAGTCGCCCTTGCTCACCGCCGTCGCGCGTCCGTAGATCTTGCCGTCCACGATCTCGCCGCCGTACGGATCGTGCGTCCAGCCTTCGCCGGGCGGAACGACGTCGCCGTGGGCATTCAAAGCCACGGTGCGGCCGGGTCCGTACTTGCGGCGCACGATCAGGTTGGTGATCGATTGCAGGCCGGCGGCGCGCACGTCGGCCTCGGGCACGCGATGCTTCTCCGCCTCGAAGCCGAACGCGTTCAGCAATTCGGCCGTGCGCTCGGCGTGCGGCGCGTTGTTGCCAGGCGGCGTGTCGGTGGGCACGCGCACGAGTTCCTGCAGGAAGCGCACTTCCTCGTCGAAGTGCGCGTCGATCCAGGCGTCGAGTTTCTGGTAGTCGTTCATTGGATTTCCTTGGCAAGCCCCTCCAGCAGCTGCTGGAAGGCGCGCACGCCCAGTTCGATGTCGTCGCTCGTGGTGGATTCGAGGGGGTTGTGGCTGATGCCGGCGTTCTGGCCGCGCACGAACAGCATGGCCTGCGGCATGATCTCGTGCAGCTTCATGGCGTCGTGGCCGGCGCCGCTGGGCATGCGGTACAGCGGCAGGCCCAGGGACTGCACGGCGGCCTCCCAGCGCTGCTGCCAGGCGGGCGCGCTCGGCGCCGCGGCGGCGCGCATGGTTTCCTCGACGGTGTAGTGCAGGCCTCGGCGGCCGCAGATCTCCTTCAGCCTGGCCAGCACGTCGGTCACGAGCGCATCGCGCTGCGGATCGGTGGGCGCGCGCAGGTCCAGCGAGAACAGGCAGCGGCCGGGGATCACGTTGATCGAGCCGTTGGGGACCTGCAGCATGCCGATGGTGCCGACCGAGTCGCCGTCGCGGCGCGCGCGTTCTTCCACGTAAAGCGCCAGCTCCGCGACGGCCACGGCGGCATCGCGCCGCCGGTCCATCGGCGTGGTGCCCGCGTGGCTGGCCATGCCCGTCACCTCGCACTGGAAGCGCACGCCGCCATTGATGGAGGTGACGATGCCCAGCGGCAGGTCCAGCTCGTTGAGGACAGGGCCCTGCTCGATGTGGACCTCCACGAAACCGAGATAGTTCTTCGGGTCGCGCTGCAGCTTCGCAATCGCTTCCACGGTCGCGGGCAACCCGGCGTTGCGCATGGCGTCGCGCATGGTGACGCCGTCGGCGTCCTTCTGGTCCAGCCATTTCGCGTCGAAGTGCCCCGTGAGCGCACCCGAGCCGAGGAAGGTCGCCTTGTAGCGCTGGCCTTCCTCTTCGGAAAAGGCGACGACCTCGATCCCGAAGGGCAGCCGCCGCTTCACCCGCGCCAGCTCGCGCACGCACGCCATCGGCGTGAAGATGCCCAGGCGCCCGTCGTACTTGCCGCCGTTGCGCACCGTGTCGTAATGCGACCCGGTCAGCAGGTATTTCTCTCCCTCCCGCTTTGGGGGAGGGCTGGGGTGGGGGCGCTCCGGCGCATAGCGTCCCACGACGTTGCCCACCGCATCGACCTCCACCTCATCGAACCCCGCCTCCCGCATCGTGTCCACAATCTGCTTCGCCGCGGCCCGATGCGCATCCGTGAGATACGTGACCGTCAGCTGCCCCTTCTCCTTGAATCCGGGGTCGCTGTGCTGCGCGAGCTGCTCCTGCCAGTCCCACACCAGGTTCCCCAGCGTGGGCTCCACGCCGAACTTGTCGTTCAGCCGCAGCTCCACGATGCGGTGGATGTTGCGCAGCGCCTCGGCGCGTTCGAAGTCCGGATGGTTCTCCAGCCGCCGCGCGAAGGTGTCGATGATCTGCTGGCGCGAGAGGCCCGTGCCGCGCGGCCCGCGCACGGCCAGGATGAAGGGAAAGCCGAACTTCGCGTTGTAGTCGGCATTGAGCTGCTGCAGGCGCGCGAACTCCTCGGGCGTGCAGTTGGTGAGGCCCGCCCGGCTCTGCTCGCTGGTGGACTCGCTGGTGAGCGCCTTGGCCACCATCGCCTTGCCGGCGAGCTCGGGGTGGGCGCGGATCAAGGACAGCTGCTGGTCTTCGGCGGACTCGCGCACGATGTCGGCCATGACCTGCTTCAAGTGCCCGAGCGAGCGGAAGGGCCGGTGCGCGAGCGCCGCCTGCGCGATCCAGGGCGAGTGTTCGTAGAGGCCGTCCAGCAGGCGCGCGGCTTCGCCGCCATCGGCGGCATTGAGTTGGGCTATCGTGAGTGCCATTCAGGCCTCCTGGAAAGGGTGCACGGCCTTCCAGTGCCGTGCGATGTCGATGCGGCGGCAGACCCACACGCGATCGTGCGTTGCGATGTGGTCCAGGAAACGCTGCAGCGCGGTGATGCGGCCCGGCCGCCCGAGCAGCCGGCAGTGCATGCCGATGCTCATCATCTTCGGCGCCTCGTCGCCTTCCGCGTACAGCGCGTCGAAGCTGTCCTTCAGGTACTGGAAGAACGGGTCGGCGTGCGAATAGCCCTGGGGCAGGGCGAAGCGCATGTCGTTGCAGTCCAGGGTGTAGGGCACCACCAGGTGCGGCACCACGCTGCCGTCGGTCTTCCTCACCTTCATCCAGAAGGGCAGGTCGTCGCCGTAGTAGTCGCTGTCGTAGTCGAAGCCGCCGTAATCGGCGACGAGGCGCCGCGTGTTCGGGCTGTCGCGGCCCGTGTACCAGCCCAGGGGCCGCTCGCCCGTGAGCTTCACGATGGCTTCCATGCCCAGGCGCATGTGCTCGCGCTCGACTTCCTCCGGCACGTTCTGGTAGTGGATCCACTTCCAGCCATGGCAGGCGATCTCGTCGCCGCGCTCGACGAAAGCCTGCGTGACGTCCGGACAGCGCTGCAGGGCCGAGCCGATGCCGAAGATCGTGAGCGGCAGCTTCCTGCGGTCGAACTCGCGCAGGATGCGCCACACGCCGGCGCGCGAGCCGTATTCGTAGATGCCCTCCATGCTCAGGTGGCGCTCGGGGAAGGCCGCCGGGTTGAACATCTCGGAGAGGAATTGCTCGGACGCGGGGTCGCCGTGCAGCACGCAGTTCTCGCCGCCTTCCTCGAAGTTGAGGACGAACTGCACCGCGATGCGGGCCTGGTCGGGCCAGCGCGCGTGCGGCGGGTTGCGGCCGTAGCCGGCCAGGTCGCGCGGATAGGAGTTCGTCGTGTCGTAGATCGTGCTCATGCCAGTGCCAGTGCGATGTCGTGGGTGGGGACGGTGCGATCGAAGGCCAGGCTGGCCTCGACGTGCCGCAGGTGTTCATCCATCAGCTTGACCGCGCGTTTCTCGTCCTTCGCGGCCAGCGCCTTGAGCAGCTCGGCGTGCTCCTCCTGCGAGTGGGCCGTGAAGCTGTCGCGCTGGTACATGAGCGTGATCAGCGAGCTGCGCGAGACCAGGTCCCGCAGGATCTGCGCCAGCACGGCGTTGCCGGCGAGTTCGGCCATCCGCACGTGGAAGTCGCCCAGGAGCTGCTGCTGCTCGGTGGCGTCGCCGTTGCCGGACAGGGCCGCTTTCTCCTGCGCGATGTGCTCGCGCAAGGCCTTGAGCCGCGCAGGCGTGCTGTTGCGCAGGAACTCGCGCACCATCTCCGCCTCCAGCAGCCGGCGCACCTGGAACACCTGGCGCGCTTCTTCCACGGTGGGGGCCGCCACGAAGGCGCCGCGGGCCGGCTCCATGCGGACGAGGTGCTTCTGCACCAGCTGAAACAGCGCCTGGCGCACCAGCGTGCGCGAGACCCCGAAGTGGTCGGCGAGCTTCTGTTCCGCCAGCTTGGTGCCGGGCTGCAGGCGGTGCTCCACGATGGCGCGCGTCAGCGCATCGACGATGGTGCGGGTGGGGGACGGCGGCGCCATGGCGCGCATCATAGCCGCGGCGCGAAAAAGTGTATACACTGCCGTCCACAATTCTGGAGATCGCCATGGGCCTGAGCACCCACGTCCTGGACACGATGCACGGCACGCCGGCGGCCGGCATGGCCGTGGAGCTCTACACCACGGGCTCGGGCGCGCCGGCCCTGGTGAAACGTTTCGTGCTGAACGCGGACGGCCGCAACCCGGATGGCCCGCTGTTCGACAACGCGAGCCTGCGCGTGGGTACCTTCCGCCTGGTGTTCGACGTGGCGGGCTACTTTCGCGCCCGCGGCGTGGAGCTCCCCGACCCGCCCTTCCTCGACCGCGTCAGCCTGGACTTCGGCATCGCGCACGTCGACCAGCACTACCACGTGCCCCTGCTGGTGAGCCCGTGGAGCTATTCGACGTACCGGGGTTCGTGAGGCGCAAGCCGGAAGCCGGACTGCCGGATGCAGAGGCCGCAGAAATGACAAAGGACGCAAAAGAATCCTTCAGGAAATCTTCTGCGTCCTTGGCTGACCTTGATGCCCCCTGCCGAAAGCCAGGCCCACAAAAAGGGAAAGGACGCAAAACAATCCTTTCCAGGTTTCTTTTGCGTCCTCTGCGGATCCTTTGCGTCCTCTGCGTCCGGCTGTCCGCTCCCGCTCCCTCTTCTAACGCGCGAGGCTCAGTCCTGCCCTTCGGTGAGCGTGTCGAGCTGGAAGCGGCCGCTCTTGTGCCACAGCCAGGTGTCGGTGTAGGTCACGTGGCCCATCCTGGCGGGCACCGGGAAGGGCGCCGCCGCGCGCACGGTGCGCTCGATCTCGGCGATGACTTCGGGCGCCTGGTGGGGCGCGCGCATCCAGTGCATGTTGTGCACGTTGCCCCGGCCATCGACTTCGACCTGCAGCACGCCGATGGCGTACAGCAGCGGCGGCATCCTGCCTTTCCAGATGCGGTTGGCGTTCAACGCGTAGATGTGCTGGGCCGCGTCGACACGGTAGGCGCGCGGGCTGGTCGCCATGGATGTCTTGATCATCGTCGCCGGCGTGGGTTGCGCGTGTTGCACGGACGGAGCGATGGCCACCTGCGCGGGGGCGACCGCGTGCGGCGCCTCCGGCGGCACCGAGTTCACACCGGAGCAGGAAGCGAGCAGGGCGGTCGCGCCGAGCAGCGCGGGGGTGAAGGAACGCAGGGTGGGATACTTCATCGTGGGTCCTGGCGAAGTGAGACGCTGTTGATGTGCCTGGGAAAATCTACAACGGCCGCGCTAGCCTCCATGATGACCCTGGTTACGAAACAAGTCTGCCCCGCGCGCGCCGCCGGGCTGTAAAGAGAATGCAGCTCCTCGAAGATTTCACGGCAAGGCTGGCGAACGAGGACGCCGTGTTGGTTCGCGTCCACGAAACGGCCGGTTCCGTGCCGCGCGAAGCCGGTGCCTGGATGGCGGTTTTTCGCGACACCGTCGTGGGCACGATCGGCGGCGGCCACCTCGAACTGCAGGCGATCGAAGAGGCGCGCCGACGACTGGCGGGCGCACAAGGACAGGCGGTGCTGCGCTTCGCGCTCGGTCCCGCGCTCGGCCAGTGTTGCGGCGGCGTCGTGCATCTCGCTTTCGAGCGCGTCGGGGCGGCAGACGCGCCGCGGGTCGAGCAGCGGCTACACGCGCGCTTCGCGCCGCTGGCGCTGTTCGGCGGCGGCCACGTGGGCAAGGCCTTGATCCAGGTGCTGGGCACCTTGCCCTTCGCCATCACCTGGATCGACAGCCGCGACGAGATCTTCCCCGCCGCCGTGCCGGACAACGTGCGGTGCGAGCATTCCGATCCGGTCCAGGCCGCCGTCGCGGATCTCGCACCGGGCTCGCGCGTTCTGGTCATGAGCTTCAGCCATGCCGAGGACCTGGACATCGTCGCCGCCTGCCTCAAGCGGCTGCGCGAACGCGACGACCTTCCCTACATCGGCCTGATCGGCAGCGAGACCAAGTGGGCCACCTTCCGGCACCGGCTCGAAGACCGCGGCTTCGGCGCCGCCGAACTCGCGCGCATCACCTGCCCGATCGGCATCCCGGGCATCACCGGCAAGCAGCCCGAGGTGATCGCGGTCGCCGTGGCGGCGCAGCTCCTGCTGGAAGGCCTTCCTTGAACGACCCGACGTGTATACACTTCGGTCCGCAGTCGCAGCGGCGCTGGAAAGTGCGCGACCCATTCTGCTCAGAGCGCCCGCGGTGGTGAGCAGGTCTTATCGGCAAGAAGCATGGAAAGCTATCTTCTCGACTGGGCCAACCTCCTGCTGCGCTGGCTGCATGTCATCACGGCCATCGCCTGGATCGGCTCGTCGTTCTACTTCGTCTTCCTCGATAGCAGCCTCGTGCCCGCGGCCGACGAGAAGCTGCGCGCCGAAGGCGTCACCGGCGAACTGTGGGCGGTGCACGGGGGCGGCTTCTACCACCCGGTGAAGTACGCGGTGGCGCCGCCGCAGCTGCCGCCGCACCTGCACTGGTTCTTCTGGGAAGCCTATTCGACCTGGATGTCCGGCTTCGCGCTGTTCACGGTCTCGTACATCTGGAACGCAGGCACCTACCTGGTCGATCGCAACCTGATGGACTGGGCGCCGGGCGCGGCCGTCGCGGTGGCCTTGTCGTTCCTCGTCGTGTTCTGGATCCTCTACGACGCGATCTGCCAGGCCTTCGGGCGGCGCAAGAACGGCGATGCGATCGTCGGCGCGCTGGTGGCCGTGCTGGTCGTCGCGGCGGCCTGGCTCGCCTGCCACTGGTTCGCGGGCCGCGCGGCCTTCCTGCTCGTGGGCGCGATGATCGCCACGACCATGAGCGCCAACGTGTTCTTCTGGATCATCCCGGGCCAGCGCAAGGTGGTGAAGTCCATCGAGCGCGGCGAGGCGCCGGACCCGATCCACGGCTGGCGCGGCAAGCAGCGCAGCGTGCACAACACCTACTTCACGCTGCCCGTGCTGTTCGCGATGCTGTCCAACCACTACAGCTTCCTCTACACGCACGCGCACCACTGGCTCGTGCTGGTGCTGATGATGTTCGCGGGCGCAGCGATCCGGCAGTTTTTCGTCATGCGCCACGGCTACAAACTGGGGCGCAACCGGCATCCCGCGGGCTACGCGCTGGTGGGCGTGGCGGTGATCGCCGCGACCATCGTGTGGCTCACCCCGCAGGCGAGCGAAGCCGCGAAGACGCCGATCGCGCAGGCCGACTACCCCGCCGTGCAGAAGGTACTGGCGCAGCGCTGCTATGCGTGCCACAGCGGCGCGCAGGCGATGAAGAACGTGCACCTGGACACGCCCGAGGGCGTGAAGCAGAACGCGCAGGCGATCTACCAGCAGGCGGTGGTCGCCAGGACGATGCCCTTCAACAACGCGACGCAGATCACCGACGGCGAACGCGCGCTGATCGGCCAGTGGTTCGAAGCCGGCGCGAAGGTGAACTGAGCGCATGGCCCGTGCGCGCGCTGCCGCACTCGCCGTGCTCCTGCTCGGAGGCTGCGCCACGCCGCTGCCGCGCGCACCGCTGCCCCGCGCCGACGCACCCGGCACCCCACCTTGCGGGCCGCAGCAGTATCCGTTCCAGGCTTTGCAGGACTTCGTGCAGGGACAGGTGATCGTGGTCGCGCGCGTCGGCGCGGACGGCGGCATCGAGGACGCGCAGGTCGTGCGCACCGCCGGCCATCCTTACCTCGACGCTGCGGCAGTGGAGGGCGCGCGGCACTGCCGCCTCGTGGCGTTTCCAGCCGGCGCGCAGGTCCCGCTGCTCTTCACGTACCAGTTCTGGGGGCGGCAGGAATATCTGCCGATCGGCGTGGTCACCGTCGATTACGCGCCGCTGCCGGGGAAATAGCGCACCCCGGGAACGATGAACATCCAGCCCGACGCATTCAGCAGCACGGTCACTGCGCCCAGGGGAGTGCCGACCCACTCCAGTCAATCCGCCGTTCGGGTGTCCCCCGCCATCGAGGGCATTCGCACCGTCGGCCCGAGCAATCCCGCCGGCTTCTTCTTCACGATCCGCTCCTCGGAGCTCGCCGTGCATGCGCGCTGCGCAAGAGAAGCAGTCGCTGTCCACGCCGCGCGACAGCCGCAGATTTCGCCTCGTACTCGCAGGGACTCGTCCCTAGAATCCGCCCCGCGTCGATTTGGACGTGGAGGAGACGTAGTCATGCAGAAGACGAACAATCGAGTCGCCCGCTGGTCGGGCGTCCTGGCCCTGAGTGCCGCCGTCGCGGCTTGCGGAGGCGGAGGCGGCAGCAGCACGCCGGCGCCGGCACCGCCACCCGACGCGCGCAACGGCACGTACACGATGGTTGCCGCCGACGCGCAGGAGTACCAGCTGGCGCTGGATTTCGACGCGAAGACGTACCACGTGACCGGCAACAGCGTCGACCAGAGCGGCAACATCAGCGAGCAGTCCGGCACCTTCTTCTTCTCGCCTGGGAATGCCACCGGCGCGACCGGCGCCAGCACCACGCGCTTCCAGGTCGCGACGGACACCATCGTCGGCGAATATCCGCTGCCCAGCGGGGCCTTGCCCTTCGTCGCGCCGCGCAAGTTCGCCACGACGCTCGCCGATGCGGTCGGCGTGTACAACTTCCTGGGCCGCGTCGTCGACACCTCGGGCGCGGCGCCGAACACCACCATCCAGCAGGCACAGATCACGGCCGATGCGCACTTCAACGAGTGCGAGGACAACGTCATCTACGACATGCCGAACTGCCCGGCGACCTCCGTGACGACCGGCACCATCACCGTGTCCGGCAACCTGTTCACGGCGCAAACCGCGAACGGCAAGATCCCCTTCCACGTCGCCCTGGTGGGCAACGACAAGGTGTTCCTGCGCGCGAGCGGATCCATAGGAACGCAACGGCGCTACATCGTGGGCCTGCCCGCGGCGGCAAGCTTCACGGGCGGCGGCTTTGCCGGCGCCACGACCGAGCCGGCCTGGGGCACCGTGACGCTGGCCGCCACCAGCTTCAGCAGCACGGGCACCTCGCCCGCCGGGACGACCACGACGAGGTCGGGCACCGGCTCCGCCATCGGGAACGTCCCCGGCATCCTCGGCATCAGCACGGCTTCCTCCGGCAGCTTCTTCGCGGTCAATGGCAGCGAACTGGGCGTCGTGGTGGCCGCGCGCGGCAACGCCGTCGTGCCGGGATTCATGGCGATCGGCAGGAAACAGTAAGTACTGCAGCGCGCGGAGTGCGGGCGCGCCGGGGGCGTCACAATCGCGGCAGGAGACCGTGATGACCGCCCCCGACCCCCGCACGCAGCCGCGCGCCTTCCTCGAGCATCTCTATCGCGTCGCGGTGCACCGCGCGCTGCCGCTGCACAACACGGCGGCCTTCCTGCCGCCGCCGCCGCGCGGACGCACGCTGGTGCTCGGCGCCGGCAAGGCGGCCGGGGCCATGGCGCAGGCCGTCGAGGCCTGGTGGCCGGCCGAGGCGCCGCTCTCCGGCCTGGTCGTCACGCGGTACCACCACATCCCGCCGCGTCCGCAGGGGCTGCCAGAGCGCATCGAGGTCGTCGAGGCGGCGCACCCGGTGCCGGACGAAGCGGGCCTGCGCGCGGCCGAGCGCATCCTCGCGCTGGCGCACGGCCTCACGCCCGACGACCTCGTCCTGTGCCTGATCTCCGGTGGCGGCTCGGCGCTGCTCACGCTGCCCGCCGAGGGACTCACGCTGCAGGAGAAGCAGCGCATCAACCGCGAGTTGCTGGAGTCGGGCGCGAACATCGCCGAGATGAACTGCGTGCGCAAGCACCTCTCGCGCATCAAGGGCGGCCGGCTGGCCGCCGCCTGTGCGCCGGCGCGGGTGGTGACGCTCACGATCAGCGACGTGCCCGGCGACGATCCGTCCGTGATCGCGAGCGGCCCGACGGTCCCCGACACCAGCACCTGCGCCGAGGCCGTGGCCATCCTGCAGCGCCATGGCATCGCGGTTCCGGGCGCGATCATGAGCCTGCTGGAGCAGGGTGCGCTGGAGACGCCCAAGCCCACCGATGCGGTGTTCGACGGCCAGCAGGTGCACCTCATCGCGACGCCGCAGCAGTCGCTGGAAGCGGCCGCCGAAGCGGCGCGGGCGGCGGGGCTGGACACGCACATCCTCAGCGACGAGATGGAAGGCGAGTCGCGCGAAGTCGGCAAGGTGCATGCGGCACTGGCACGCGCCGTGGCGCGGCGCGGCGAACCGTTCCGCCGTCCCTGCGTCATCCTCTCCGGCGGCGAGACCACGGTCACCGTGCGCAAGTTGCCCGAGGGCGCGCCACGCGGGCGCGGCGGCCGCGCCGGCGAGTTCTGCATGGGGCTCGCGCAAGCGCTGCAAGGCCAGCCGGGCGTCTGGGCGCTGGCCGCGGACACCGACGGCATCGACGGCGTGGAGGACAACGCCGGCGCTTTCGTCGCGCCCGACACGCTGCAGCGCGCGCTGGCGCAAGGGATGAAGATCGACGCCTTCCTCGCGCGCAACGACGCCTACGGCTACTTCAGCGCCCTGGGCGACCTGGTGATCACGGGGCCCACGCACACCAACGTCAACGACTTCCGGGCGCTGCTGGTGCTCTGAACGCGCTCAGGACAACAGCCCGGCCAGCCACTGCGGGTGCAGGGACCAGCCCGCGAGGCCGGCCATGCCCATGACCGTGCCGAACACGCCGGGCACCAGCGCCAGGGCGTACAGCCACCAGGCCTGCGTCAGGGATGCGACCGCCAGCGCCGCGATGGCAATGGAGATGGCGGCGTCGGCCAGGTCGAACTGGTCGTCGCGGAAGTTCAGCGCGTCGTAGTTCTTCTGGTCCTGCTGGGCCTGCAGGAGCAGCTCCGCCTTCTTCTGCGCCTGCTCGGTGGCGAGCGCCTGGTATTGCGCGATCGCCGCATCGGCATCGGCGCGCTCCGCCGGCGCGCGGCCGGCAGCCTGCACGCGCAACTGCGCGATGGTCGCGCGCGCCAGCTCCTCGCGCAGGTTGCGCGCCTGGTAGAAGGACCAGTGGTCCACCTTGTCCGACTGCGCCTGCTGCATGGCCTGCACGATGTTGTCGTCCTTCACCTTGCACACGCCCATCACGGTGCTGAGGAGGGCCACCGTCACGGCGACGGTGGCATTGAGGCGCGACGAGCGCGCCTCCACGAGTTCCAGCGGGTTCGCTTCCATGGCCGCGATTGTGCCGCGCCGATCACTCGGCGGAACGCCGCGCGAAGGTGTCGGCCAGGTGGTCGACGAAGGCGCGCACGCGCATCGTCGCCTGGTGCCGTGCCGGGTACACCGCGTAGATGTCGGCCGGCGGAGGCTGCCACGCCTCCAGCACCTGCCGCAGACGGCCGCTGCGCAGGTAGCGCGCTACGTCCCATTCCGCCCGCAGCACGATGCCGTGGCCGGCGAGCGCCCAGTTCACCGCGATCTCGCCGTCGTTGGTGCTCAGGGCGCCGCGCACGCGCACCGTCTCCACGCGCCGGCCCGAGCGCAGGCGCCACAGCCCGTAGGCCTCGTTGCCCTGGCGGATGGCGATCACGTCATGCGACGCGAGGTCATGCGGGGTGCGGGGAAGGCCGCGGCGCTGCAGGTAAGCGGGCGAGGCGCACAGCAGCCGCCGGTTGGGCGCGAGCATGCGGGCGATCACCCGCGCATCCGGCGGCTCGCCGAAGCGGACGCAGACATCGAACGCGTCCTCGGTGAGCGCAGGCGGATTGACGGACAGCTGCAGCTGCACCTCGATCTTGGGATGCGCTCGTGCGAACGAGGCGATCGCCGGCGCGACGTGCATGCGCCCGAAGCCCAGGGTCGCGTTGACGCGCAGCAGCCCGCTCGGCTCGGAGCGCGCGCCCTGCAACTCGCGCTCCAGCGACTCGATCTCGCCGAGGATGCGGCGCGCGGTCTCCAGGTAGGTCTCCCCTTCGGGCGTCAGCGCGAGGCGGCGGGTCGTGCGGTTCAGCAGCGTCACCCCGAGGCGGGCCTCCAGCGCCGCGAGCCGCTTGCTGACTGCCGGCGGACTGACCTGCAGCTCGCGCGCGGCCGCCGACAGGCTGCCGCAGCGCATGACGACGCTGAAGAACTGCATTTCCTGCGAGGCGGCTGAAGTGGCCATGTGTTGCGGAGAGGGGAAACCGGCGCATTCTGCATCCCTTGGTCCGGGGACCCGGTGCAGCCCCGCTGGTACAGTGAAACCGCTGAGGAGGACATCGGCATGTCGAACGCCAGCCCGGAACCGGGCGCAGCCCGGGACCGTGCGGAGATCGAGGCCTTGCTCGATCGCATCGCCAAACGGGTGAAGGAACTCAAGACCTTCGACGCCGCGGGCATCCAGGACCGCTGGGACTCGCGGCTGGAGGTCGTGCAGAAGAACGTCAACAAGCTCGTGGCGGAGGCCTTCGGCCGCGGCAGCGAGTCGTACCGGCAGCACGCGATCGGGCCGCTGGACGCGGGCCTGGACGACAACCTGGGCGACCGCTACACGACGGAGGAATTCCACGCCGAGATCCGCAAGGCCGCCGCGGCCGCCGCCGCCCGGCTGCAGGCGGTGGCGCAGATCCTGACAGAGTGGCGTGACGAGCCGCAGGCCGTGCCAGCGGCCGAGGCGGCCGAGCCCGCGCCGGCGCCGGCGCCCGCACCGACGCCCGCACCGACGCCCGCGCCGACGCCTGCCCCGACGCGTGCGCCGACGCCTGCACCGACGCCCGCACCGACGCCTGCGCCGACGCCTGCGCCGACGCCTGCACCGACGCCTGCACCGACGCCTGCACCGACGCCTGCACCGACGCCCGCACCGACGCCCGCACCGACGCCCGCACCGACGCCTGCGCCGACGCCTGCGCCGAAACCCGCACCGAAACCCGCGCCGACGCCGGCACCAACGCCGGGGCCGACACCTGCACCAACGCCTGCGCCGAAACCCGCGCCAACGCCGGCGCCAACGCCGGCACCAACGCCGGCACCAACGCCGGCGCCATCGTCGGCACCAACGCGTGCACCCGCCGCCGCCGCCTCCGTCCCGGTCGCTGCGCCTGCCGTCTCGCCATCCTCGTCCACCCCGCGCGTGGCGCTCGTCTGCGGCGCGGGCGACGGCGCCCTGGCCATCACCGCCTTCCTCAAGCGCCTGGGGATGTCCGTGGTCAGCATCGGGGCCGGCGGGGCGACCTCGGCCGCAGCGCTGGAGCCCTTGCGGTCCGTGGACTTCGCCGTGCTCGCGCACCCGGACCGGCCGCTGGAAGCCGGGTTCCTGCTCGGCGCGCTCGGAGCGTCCCGGGTGTGCCTGCTGCTCGCCGGCCCATCCGCTACGCCGGAGCTCGAGGCGCTCACGCGCATCAACTTCGACGGGAGCGGCGTGTGGAAACTCCTGCTCGCGCGCGAGCTCAGGCAGGCGGGCCTGCCGGTCGACCTGAACCTGGCCTTGTGAGCCAGGCCGCATTCTTTCCTTGCCGGTTCACAATGGGATGAATTCCCGGATGTCCTTTCCTGCGCCGCCGTCCTAAAGTGGCTCGCGAAAGGACATCCCATGAAGACCTACAAGATCGCCTGCATCCCGGGTGACGGCATCGGCAAGGAAGTGATTCCCGCGGGGCAGGAGGTGCTGCAGGCCCTCGCTGCGGCGGGCCCGGACTTCCGCTTCGAGTTCAGCAGCTTCGGCTGGGGCGGCGACTGGTACCGCGCGCACGGCCGGATGATGCCCGACGATGGCCTGGCCCAGATCCGCGACGTCGACGCCATCCTGTTCGGCTCCGCCGGCGACCCGCAGATCCCGGACCACGTCACGCTGTGGGGCCTGCGGCTGAAGATCTGCCAGGGCTTCGACCAGTACGCCAACGTGCGGCCCACGCGCATCCTGCCCGGCATCGACGCGCCGCTGAAGCGCTGCACGCCGCGCGATTTGGACTGGGTCATCGTGCGCGAGAACTCCGAGGGCGAATACGCCGGTGTCGGCGGCCGCGTGCACCAGGGCCACCCGATCGAAGTGGCGACCGACGTGAGCATCCTCACGCGCGCCGGCGTCGAGCGCATCATGCGCTTCGCGTTCAAGCTGGCGCAGTCGCGCCCGCGCAAGCAGCTCACCGTCGTCACCAAGTCGAACGCGCAACGCCACGGCATGGTGATGTGGGACGAGATCGCGCTGCAGATCAGCAAGGAGTTCCCCGACGTGAAGTGGGACAAGGAACTCGTCGACGCCTGCACGGCGCGCATGGTGAATCGTCCCGCCTCGCTCGACACCCTGGTGGCGACCAACCTGCATGCCGACGTGCTCAGCGACCTGGCGGCCGCACTGGCCGGCAGCCTGGGCATCGCGCCCACCGGCAACATCGACCCCGAGCGCCGCTACCCCAGCATGTTCGAGCCGATCCACGGCTCCGCCTTCGACATCATGGGCAAGGGCCTTGCCAATCCGGTCGGCACCTTCTGGAGCTGCGTGATGCTGCTGGAGCACCTGGGCGAGCGGGAGACGGCCGCCCGGCTGATGAAGGCCATCGAGGAGGTCACGGCCGACACCAGGCTGCACACCGGTGACCTCGGTGGCAAGGCGAAGACCGCCGACGTCACTGCCGCCGTCTGCCAGCGCCTGAAGAATCGTTGATCCCTTCCGCCGTCCACAACAAAGGAGACATCGCATGAAACGCATCCTGTCCCTGCTTGCCTGCGCACTTGCGGCGCCGCTCGCGCTGGCGCAGTCCGTGAGTTGCCCGGACAAGAACATCCAGTACTGGCAGGCCTTCCCGCCCGGAGGCGAATCGGACGTGTCCGCGCGCCACCAGCAGCTGCTGATGCACAAGAAGTGCCCGGGCATCGAGACGGTCGTGCAGTACAAGGCCGGCGCCGGCGGTGCGTTGATGTGGACCGAGATGAACCGGCTGCCCGGCGACGGCCTCAACGTCGTGGGCGTGAACCTGCCGCACATCGTGTTCCAGCCGATCCAGGGCGACGTGCAGTACAAGACCGCCGACGTGACGCCGGTGTTCTGGTTCCACTTCACGCCCGACATCCTGGTGGTGAGCAACAAGACCAACATCCACAACTTCCAGGAGTTCCTCGCCGCGGCCAAGGCGAACCCGGGCAAGCTGAGCCTCGCGGGCTCGGGCCAGTACTCGGCCAACCATGCGGCGCACGAGCGCCTGGACGCCGCCTTCAACATCAAGACGCTGTACGTCCCGTTCAAGGGCACGGGAGATCTCGCGGCGTCCGTCATGGGCGGCCAGGTCGACGGCGCGATGACGTACACGCCGTTCGCGATCGCCAACAAGGACAGGGTGCGGCCGATCGCGGTGGCGATGGATCATCGTCATCCGTTGATGCCCGACGTGCCGACGTTCAAGGAGCTAGGCGTCGACTGGGTCGACGGTGCCTACCGCGGCATCGGCGTGCCCAAGTCCACGCCGCCGGAGGCGCGCAAGCGCCTGTCGGACCTGTGGCGCGCGCTGAACACCGATCCGGAGATGAAGGAGCTGGCGGCGAAGAGCGGCTTCGAGCTGATCAATGTCGGTGTCGAGGAAATGGACGGCTTCATGGCGACCAAGACGAAGCTGTACACGGAAGGCGCGGCGCGCATGGGGTTGGGGAAGAAGTAGGGGTCTTCCGCCGATCGCCGGAGGCACGAATCCGTCGCCTCTTCGGGGTGCGGGGGCGTCGCGGCAGGCGGCGTGCGGTGCAGGCCCGCTGGGCATCGGTCGGCGGCTGCGCGCGCCGACTCCCCTGGAAGCCGGTCCGGGCGGCGTCGCGCGGCACAACTCGCAGAGAGTTTGCCCGCTGGTCGCGGTCAAACTCTCTGCTCGGACAAGTGCCGCGGTAGCATGAAACGTACGCGCGGTTCGATACGCTACGCTCTCGTAACCGCGCTCCGCCGCCCGGACCGGCTTCCAGGCGATGCCCTTCATGCGGGCCTGCACCGCACGCCGCCTGCCGCGACGATGGACAGTGTGGCCCCTGCGGGGAAGACTCACGGGCCGTTGCGCTCGTAGGCTGGCGGTGAGCAACGCGAACCCCAGCGATCCAGCGTAGCGCAGCGAGCTGGGGTTCGCCTGCGGCTCACCACCAGCCTACGGTTTGCGCTTCAACCGCCGCAACACTGTGCCCCCTCCGGAGAGCCCAACCCAAGCCGCTTTCCTACATTGCACAGCGCGACGGCGCCCTAGCATGGGGCGCCGTTCGCATTGCAGCCCATGAAACCGGCCAAGGTCCCTCGCAGCCCGCGCGTCCTGATCCTCATCGATTACATCAACCCGCTGAACTTCCCCGGCGCGGAGAAGCTGGCGCCGTCCGCGCTCGCCGCCGCCCGGGCCACGGTGCGGCTGCGCGAGCGGCTCGACGCGCGCAAGGTGGCGGTGGTCTACGCCAACGACAACTACGGCGCCTGGACCTCCGACTTCCAGGCGCTGGTGGCGCAATGCTCCGAGCGCGACGACATCAGCGGCGAGATCGCGCGCATGCTGGCGCCGCGCCCCACCGACATCACGCTGCTCAAGCCGCGGCACTCGGCCTTCTTCTGCTCGGCGCTGGAACTGCTGCTGAAGGAGATGGGCGCGCGCGAGCTGATCCTCACCGGGCTGGCGACGGACATCTGCGTGCAGATGACGGCCGCCGATGCCTTCCTGCGCGGCTACGAGCAGGTGTGGGTGCCGCCGGATTGCACGGCGGCGGAGACGACCAAGGCGAAGAACACCAGCATCGAGTACATGCGCGACGTGCTGAAGTGCGACGTGCGCTCGTCGCGCACCGCCGCGAAGTAGGCCTCACGGGCGGTCGCCTGCCGTGGGCCGGGCCAGCGCATTGCGCACCGCGAAGGCCGCCGCTTCCGTCCGGTTGCTGGACTCCGTCTTGCCGAGAATGCTGCGCACGTGGTTCGCCACGGTGTTGGGGCTGACGAAGAGCGTATCGGCGATCTGGCGGTTGCTCTTGCCCTCGGCCACCAGGCGAAGCACCTGCGCCTCGCGCTCGCTCAGGCCCGCTGGATACGAGTGCCGCTGCGGTGCAGGACCGGCCTGCTGGTGCAAGGCCGCTACCTGGGCCTGGAGCGCGCGCATGCCGAGCGCGGCCGCTTCCTCCGCCGCGGTGGCGAGGAGCGTCGCGGCCTCGCTGCGGTCGCCGCCGCGATTGCGCGCGAGCAGCATCGCCGCGTAGTGCCGGCGCGTGTGGGCGAGGGCGGGGCGTGCGCCCTGCTGCGCGTTGAAGGCGAGCGCCGCGGCGAAATGCTGTTCGGCCGCTTCCCAGCGCCGCTGCGTCGCCGCCAGCATGCCCAGCAGCATGTCGGCCGCGCCGACGCACGCGATCGAGGTGCCGGCCAGCAGGTTGCGCCCGGCGTGCGGCCGCAGTCGTTCGTACAAGGGAGCCGCGCGTGCGGCGTCGCCGACGGCGCAGCAGACCTCCGCGAGGTAGGCCGTGCTGGCCATCCACACGCCGTCACGTGCGACGGCGGCGAAGTCCTCGCGGGCCAGCAGTTCGAATTCCCGTCGCGCGTCGTCCAGTTGCCCGAGCTCCACGTACACCAGGGCCAGGCCCGGCCGCCACAGCTTGGCGTCCCCGCTGCCCTGCACGATCTGCCGCACCACCGGCCCGAGTTCCGCGAGGCGTCCCTGTTCACGGCGCAGCGTGAACATCTGCACGCCGTGCACGCCCTTCGCATCCAGGCCCGGCATGCGCGCCCCGATGTCGAAGGTACGCCGGGCCAGGGGCTCGACCTCCGCGAACCGGCCCTCCAGCAGCGCGTGCATGGTGCGCATGCACGAGCCGACGTACAAGGGGAAGGGTTCGCGCAAGGCTTCCGCCGCCTTTTCGTAGTCAGCCATGCCGGAGTGCCACGCCGCCATGTCGCCCATCTCGAAATGGTCGAACAGCGTCCAGGCCGAGGCATCGACCTCGGCGGCGTGATCGCCTGCCTGCGCCGCGAGGCGGCGCGCCTCCTGCGCGGCGGCCATGCGCTCGGACCGGCGGTCGTGCTGCCAGCGCGCCGGCAGCATCGCGACCAGCGTGCGCGCCAGGATGCCCGGGTCGCCGCAGCGGCGCGCGCTCGCCAGCGCCTGCCCGTACACCTGCAGCGCCTGCGCTTCCTCGCCGCTGTAGATCAGCGCTCGGGCCAGCGCGCTCAGCAGCCGGGTCACGGTGGCGAGGTCGTCGGACGAGGTCACGGCCAGCGCCTCGCGCAACCAGCGTGCCGCTGCCACGCCCGGCATGCCGGGACACCAGGTCGCCATCTCGAAGCCGAGCGCGGCGCGCGCGAGTTCTCCGGAGCGTTCCTCCTGCTGTGCGAGGCGCGCTGCCTGCTCGAAGGCCTGCTGCGCCAGCAGGTAGTCGCCGGCGCGCGTGTGCGCTTCGCCGAGTCCGTTGAGCAGCCGGCAGCGCAGCCCGGGCGCCCATCCACCGGCAGCTTCCATGCCCTGCAAGGCGAGCCGGTAGTAGCGCGCGGCTTCCTCGTGGGCGAACAGCCTGCTCGCCTGTTCGGCAGCGCGCAGCGCGAAGTCCACCGCCCGCGCCGCGTCGCCGCCGGGCAGCGCCGCACCGTGGTGCCAGGCCAGGGCCGACAGCACGCGCGGGCTCGCGTCGTCCAGCGCCTCCAGCGCCTGCGCGATGCGCAGGTGCAGCCGGCTGCGGCGCGGCGGGGCGATCTCCTCGTACAACGTGTCGCGAAAGAGGGCGTGGGCGAAGCGGTAGCGGCCCGGCTCGTCCAGCGTTTCCAGCACGCGCGCGCGCAAGGCCTCCTCCAGCGCGAGCAGGCAGGCGTCCTCGTCCTGCGCGTCCAGCACGCGCACGAGCAGGGCGCTGTCGAAGTCGCGTCCGAGCGTCGCCGCCGTGGTGAGCACCTGGTTGGTGGACTCGGACAGGCGATTGAGCCGGCGGCCGATCACCTCCTTGATGCCTTCCGGAATGCGCTGCCGAGGGCGCGGCGCGCGCGCATCCGCCGGTGTGTCGAGCTGGCCTTCCTGCAGCAGCAGCCGCGTCATCTCCGCCACGAACAGCGGATGGCCTTCGGTGCGACCGTGCACCTCGTCCACCAGCGCCGGGGACACGGCCACGCCCGCCGCGCGCGCCATCATGCGCGCCGTGTGGGCGCGATCCACGCCGAGCAGCCGCAGCCGCTCGAAGCCGGGGCCGGAAGCCAGTTCGCCCAGGGTGCCCGAGAGCGGATGCTGGCGCGACAGTTCCATGTCGCGGTAGGTGATGAGCAGCAGCAGCCGCTGGCGTTGCAACTCCGGCGCGAGGAACTCGAGCAGCCGCAGCGAGGACGCGTCGGCCCAGTGCAGGTTGTCCAGCACCAGCAGCAGCGGCGCTTGCGCTGCCGCGTGCTTCCACACGCTCGCGATCGCCTCGAAGCGGCGGAAGCGCGCCTGCGGGGCATCCAGTGCACTCCCGGCCGCAGCCATGCGCGTGGGCAGGCGGTGCGCCTGTTCGGGCAGCAGGTCGGCCAGCGAGGTTGCCGTTGCTGGCGCCAGCGCCTGCAGTGCCGCGTCGTCCTGTCCGGCCATCCACGCCTGCAGCAGCTGTTGCCACGGCCAGTAAGGCGGCGCGCCCGGCTCTTCGTTGCAGCGGCCCCAGAACACGTGCATGCCGCGGGCGGCCGCGCGCCGCGCCACCTCCTGCGCCGTGTGCGTCTTGCCGATGCCGGGCTCCCCGCACAGCGCCACCGTGCCGCCGCTGCCCGCGATGGCCGCCAGCACGCGCTGCTCGACGAGCGCCAGCTCCCGCTCGCGTCCCGTCTCGGGTGCTCCCGCTGCGAGCGCGAGCTCCAGGGCCGCAGGCAGCGGCAGGCCGCAGGCGTCGCAGTAGCGCGCCTCGTCCCGCGCGAGGCGGCCGCAGCGGGGACAGGGCGGCGCCACGGCCCGTCCTCAACCGACGAGGTCGGGCTGCACCTGCGTCACCTCGATGATCTTGTCGGCAGGCAGCTTCGCGCGCCGCGCGGCTTCGCGGATGGCTTCCGCGCTGGGCGCTTCGTAGAGGCAGTAGGTCTTGCGGCGGTCGGCGGAGAGGAAGGAGTAGAGCCAGTCCACCCCCGCTTCGGCGTTGACCGCCCGGATGTCGGCCACGCCTTGCGCATCGAGCTCGACCGCGCCGGGGAATTGCCGTTCGACGAGGAACAGGGGCATGGGGCCTCCTTGGACCGGGGGGCGGCGCCCTCCGAAGGGAAATTCTGCGAGCAAGCGCGGTGCAGGGTCAACTGGTCAGACCTGACCATTCGGGCGCGCCGGGAGCCCGCTGCAAATTGATCGAAGCTGTGGATGGTGGAACGTGGAGCCCCTTCCTAGAGTGCATGCACCCCATCACCCCATCGAGGAGCTTCCATGAGCGACGCGAATCCCCTGCAATCCCTGCGGGCGCAGCTGCGCGGCAGCCTGCTGCAACCCGGCGACGACGGTTACGACCAGGCCCGCAAGGTCTACAACGCGATGATCGACAAGCGCCCGGCGCTGATCGCGCGCTGCTCGGACGTGGCCGACGTCATCGCCTGCGTCAACCATGCCCGCGACGAGGGCATGCTGCTCGCGGTGCGCGGCGGCGGCCACAACGGCGGCGGCCTGGGCACCTGCGACGGCGGCCTGGTCATCGACCTGGGCGGACTGCGCGGCATCCGCGTGGACCCGAAGGCGCACACCGTGCGGGTCGAAGGCGGCTGCACCTGGGCCGACGTCGACCACGCGACGCACGCGTTCGGGCTGGCGACGCCGGCCGGGATCATCTCGAGCACGGGCGTGGGCGGCCTCACGCTGGGCGGCGGCATCGGCCACCTCTCGCGCCGCTTCGGCCTGACGATCGACAACCTGGTGTCGGTGGACATGGTGCTGGCCGACGGCCGCTTCGTGAGTGCCAGCGCGCGCGAGAACGAGGACCTGTTCTGGGCGGTGCGCGGCGGCGGCGGCAACTTCGGCGTGGTGACGTCCTTCGAGTTCAAGCTGCACCCAGTGGGGACCGTGCATGCGGGACCGACGCTGTGGCCGCTGGACCAGGCCGAGCGCGTGATGAAGTGGTACCGCGACTTCATAGTCCAGGCGCCGACCGAACTCAACGGCTTCTTCGCCTTCCTCACCGTGCCGCCCGGCCCGCCCTTCCCGGAAGCGCTGCACCTGAAGAAGATGTGCGGCGTGGTCTGGAGCCACACCGGCAGTGCGGAGCAGGCCGAGCGCGACCTCGCCCCGGTGCGCGCGATGGAGCCGGCGCTCTACGGCGTGCATTCGATGCCGTATCCGGCGCTGCAGAGCGCGTTCGACCCGATCTATCCGCCGGGACACCAGTGGTACTGGCGCGCCGACTTCGTCAACGAGCTGTCCGACGAGGCGATCGCGCGGCACATCGTGCACGCGCAACGCATGCCGACGTGGCAGTCGAGCATGCACCTGTACCCCATCGACGGCGCCGTGCACCGCGTGGGCCGCAACGAGACGCCGTTCGCGTACCGCAACTCGAAGTGGGCCTGCGTGATCGTCGGCGTGGACCCGGACCCGGCGAACCGCGAGGCGATCAGCAGCTGGTGCCGCAACTACTGGGACGCGCTGCACCCGTATTCCGCGGGCGGGGCGTACGTCAACTTCATGATGGACGAAGGCCAGGAACGCGTGCGCGCCACGTACCGCGAGCACTACGCGCGGCTGGCGCAGATCAAGGGGAAGTACGACGCCGGCAACCTGTTCCGCGTCAACCAGAACATCTGGCCGGCGGCGCACTGAAGGCGGACTGCCGAAGGCGGGAGCGGACTACCGGACGCAGAGGGCGCAAAAGGGAACAGCCAAAGGACGCAGAAAAGACACTCAAATGGAAGTCCTTTTGCGTCCTCCGCGAAACCTTTGCGTCCTCTGCGTCCTGTTGTTGGATGTCTATATGCGCCACTGGAAATCCTTCAGCGCCTACTGCGCGGTATGCGCCGTGTGCACGCTTTGCGCTCTCTGCGAGACCTTCCCGCCTCCACCACCCGGTTCTCCGGCCTCCATTGCGCAATGCGGGAGCGGACGCCCGGACGCAAAGGTCGCGAAGGCAAACAGCCAAGGTCCGCAAAAGGAGAAATCCCTTTAATGGATGTCCTTTTGCGTCCTCTGCGAAACCTTTGCGTGGCGGATTCAACCGGTCACCGCAACAGTGCCTTGGCTAGTGTATCGGCCGGGGTGCTATAGCCAAGGGTCTTGCGTGGACGGGTGTTGAGCCTGTCGGCCACAGCA
>NZ_JAEPWM010000017.1 GCF_016654015.1 Ramlibacter ginsenosidimutans
GGGCGTCGCGGCAGGCGGCGTGCGGTGCAGGCCCGCTGGGCATCGGTCGGCGCTGCGCGCCGACTCCCCTGGAAGCCGGTCCGGGCGGCGTCGCGCGGCACAACTCGCAGAGAGTTTGCCCGCGCAGCGGTCAAACCCTCTGCTCAAACAAGTGCCGCGGTAGCATGAAACGTACGCGCGGTTCGATACGCTGCGCTCTCGTAACCGCGCTCCGCCGCCCGGACCGGCTTCCAGGCGATGCCCTTCATGCGGGCCTGCACCGCACGCCACCTGCCGCGACGATGAACAGTCGGGCCCCTGCGCGGAAGGCTCACGGACCTTCGTACTCGTAGGCTGGCGGTGAGCACCGCGAACCCCAGCGATCCCGCGTAGCGCAGCAAGCTGGGGTTCGCCTGCGGCTCACCACCAGCCTACGGTTTCGCTGAAGCAGCAAAGAACGCTTGCCCGCCCCCTAGAATCGCGCCCTCAGGAGATCCGATGTGCATCGTGTGACGCTCACCGTCGCGGCAGCCCTGTTCATGCTGCTGCTCGATGGCTCGATCCTCAACACCTCGCTGCCCGCCATGGCGCAGGCCTTGCAGGTGCGGCCCCTGGCATTGAGTGCGGCAGTCACGGTGTACCTGCTCGCGGGCGCCGCGATGCTGCCGCTGGCCAGCTGGCTGGGCGATCGCGTCGGCTTCCGGCGCCTGTTCGTCGGCGCGATCGCGCTGTTCACGCTGGCCTCGCTGCTGTGCGGCCTGGCGCAGGGCGCGCAGGAACTGGTGCTCGCCCGCGCGCTGCAGGGCGTGGGCGGCGGACTCATGATGCCGGTGGGCCGCACCATCGCCATGCGCGATGCGCGCAAGGAGGACCTGATCGGCATCACGGCCCTGCTCACCTGGCCGGCCCTGTTCGCGCCCGTGCTCGGTCCGCCGCTCGGTGGCTTCATCACCACCTATGCGTCCTGGCGCTGGAACTTCCTGCTGAACGTGCCGCTGGGCGCGCTGGCGGTCGTGCTGATCCTGCGCTGGGTGCCGCGTGACCGGCCGCAGGCACCACGACCGCTCGACGTGCCGGGCGCCGCCGGTGCGGCGCTCGGGCTCATGCTGCTGCTGGGCGGACTGCAATGGGCTGCGCACGTGGTGGGCGAGGGCGCGGCCCGGGTCGAGGCGCTGCTCACCATCTGCGCGGGCGCCGCGACGCTGGCCTGGACCGTGCGCCACCTGCGCCGCACGCCGCATCCGGTCGTGAGCCTCGCGCCCTTCGAGCACCGCACCTTCCTGGTCGCCACTGCGGCGGGCGGCACCTTCGCCTCCATGTGCCTGCAGTCCACGCCCTTCCTGTTGCCGCTGCTGTTCCAACTGGCGCTCGGACGCAGCGCGGTCGACGCGGGCGCGCTGCTGCTGCCTTACTTCCTGGGCAACCTCGCCATGAAGTCGGTGACCACGCCCATCCTGCTGCGCCTGGGCTTCCGCCGGGTGCTGGTCGGCGCCGGCATCGGCAATGCGGCCGCCATCGCCGCCTTCGCGCTGGTGGGCCCGCAGACGCCGTGGCTCGTGCTCGTTGCGTTGCTCGTGTTGGCGGGCTGCATCCGGTCGATGCTGCTGACCGGCATCAACACCTTGATGTTCGCCGACGTCACGCCGCCGCAGCGTCCTGCCGCTGCCGCGCTGGCGACCATGTCCATGCAGACGGCCGCCGCGCTGGGCGTCGCGGTCGGCGCGATCGTGCTCGCGGTGTCGGCGAGCTGGCATGGCGGCACGCGGCTGGTGCTGGCCGACTTTCACGCCGCCTTCGCGGCCATGGGCCTGTTCT
This sequence comes from Ramlibacter ginsenosidimutans, assembly GCF_016654015.1. Lineage (GTDB taxonomy): Bacteria > Pseudomonadota > Gammaproteobacteria > Burkholderiales > Burkholderiaceae_C > Ramlibacter > Ramlibacter ginsenosidimutans. The sequence continues at coordinate 1,795 of NZ_JAEPWM010000017.1, forward strand.
GCGCGCTGGCGACGGTGTCGTTCTGGCGGATGCCCGACGACGCGGGCGCAGAGATGACGCGCGCCACGGCCGGCCGCAGCAACTGAGCGGCTCAGAGCATCGCCAGCGCCGTGGGCCCCTTCGGCGGCGGGAACAGCCGGTCGAGCTCCTGGAGTTGCGCCGGCGACAGCGGGTGCGCCAGCGCCGCGGCGTTGTCCTGCAGGCGTTCGGGGCTGCCCGTCTTCGGGATCGCGATGGCCTCGCCCACGAGTTGCTCCGAGCGGCCGTCCCCGTACATCTCGGCCGTGTCGACCAGCGTCAGGCCGAGGTCCAGGCCGCGGCGCAGCGCGGCGATTTCGCTGGCCCGCGCGGCCGGGTCGTCGCCGATGTTCCAGGTGCCCTGGCCGAGCGCGGGCACGCGTTCGCCGCAGGGCAGCGTGCGCTCGATCATCTCAGAGCGCCATCGCCGGACGCTGCGCCATCGCCGCGCGCCAGCGTTGCAGGTTGGGATGCTGCTCGCCCGGCTTCACCTTGACCGCCCGCGCGAAATCCACCGCGACGACGGCGGTGATGTCGGCGATGCTGAAGCGGTGGGTCGCGATGAACTCGCGGCCTTGCAGCCGTTCTTCCAGCGTGAGGAAGAAATCCTGGAGGCGCTGCTGCCCGCGCTGCGCGAGCTCGGGGATCTGCGCGTAGTTGCGCGGGCCGGGCAGGGCGCGGTTCGCCATGGCGGGCGAGCCATTGCGCAAGCCCTCGGCGATTGCGAGCAGGCCTTCGAACTCGATGCGCCAGTTCCAGCTCGCGATCTCGGCCTTCTCCAGCGGCGTGCGCCCCAGCAGCGGCGGCTCGGGGCACACTGCCTCGAGGTAGGCAGTGATCGCCGCGTTGTCCGTGAGCACCGCGCCTTCCTCGGTCTGCAGCGCGGGCACGGTGCACTGCGGATTGATGCGCCGGAACGCTTCCCCGAGCTGCTCGCCGCTGCGCAGGTCCACCTGCACGGTCGCGTGCGGAATGCCCTTCTCGGCCAACAGGATGCGCGCGCGGCGCGGGCTGGGGGCAGTGGCGCAATCGTAGAGAGTGATCATGATTGTTCAGGCCGCGCCGGCGGCCAGCTTGTCTTGCGTGCGCAGCTCGAAGTCGCTCGCCTCGTGCCGCTCGTGCAGCTGGCTGGACGGCTCGCCCCAGGTGCGGTTCACCATGCGGCCGCGCTTCGCGGCCGGGCGTGCGGCGATCTCGTCGGTCCAGCGCAGCACGTTGCGGTAGCCGTCCACCTGCAGGAATTCGCCGGCGCCATAGAGCTGGCCTTTCGCCAGGGCGCCGTACCAGGGCCAGATGGCCATGTCGGCGATCGTGTACTGGTCGCCGGCGACGTAGCGTGCCTCGCCGAGTCGCCGGTCCAGCACGTCGAGCTGGCGCTTGACCTCCATCGCATAGCGGTCGATGGCGTACTCGATCTTGCTGGGCGCGTAGGCATAGAAGTGGCCGAAGCCGCCACCCAGGAAGGGCGCGCTGCCCATCTGCCAGAACAGCCACGACAGGCACTCGGCGCGCGCCGCTCCGGGCTCGGGCAGGAAGGCGCCGAACTTCTCGGCCAGGTAGAGCAGGATGGCGCCCGACTCGAACACGCGGATGGGGGCCAGGCCGCTGTGGTCGACCAGCGCGGGAATCTTGGAGTTGGGATTCACCGCCACGAAGCCGCTGCTGAACTGCGCGCCTTCACCGATGGGGATCAGCCACGCGTCGTACTCGGCGCCGGCATGCCCGGCCGCGAGCAGCTCCTCCAGCATGACCGTCACCTTGACGCCATTGGGCGTGCCCAACGAATACAGCTGGAGCGGGTGGCGCCCGACCGGCAGTTGCTTGTCGTGCGTGGGCCCGGCGATCGGCCGGTTGATGTTGGCGAACTTGCCGCCGCTCTCCTTGTTCCAGGTCCAGACGGCAGGCGGTGTATAGGCAGGCGTATCGCTCATGATGCAACCTTGTTCGGGGCGCGGCCAGTATAGGCAGGGGTGGGAGTTGCTGCTGGAATGCGGAAAACACAAACCAACAACCGGACGCAGAGGACGCAGAAGATCCGCAGAAGACGCAAAAGGACTTCCATGAAAAATGGATTTCTTTTGCGTCCTCTGCGAAACCTTTGCGCCCTCTGCGTCCGGTTGTTGGGTTTAAGAGCTCGCCTCGCCCGAGGCCTCACCGACTGTAGAAGCGCTCCAGGAAGTCCAGTTGTGGCTTGCGCCAGGCGGCGCCGGGGGTGACCGCGTCGCCGAAGACGAGGTGGTTGTCGTCGGCGATGCGGTAGCGGTCCCACGGCGGCACGCCGGCCGTGTTGGGGTCACCGTTCGCCGCGAATGCGACCCAGGCCTTGCGCATCACCTGCGACAAGGCCTCGTCACGCGCGTCGAAGTCGGCCTGCTCGCCCGGTGCGACCCGGTCCAGCGTGCCGAAGGCGTGCGCGACTTCCTCGCCGTGATGCGGGCCGTCGGCCTGGTGCGGCCGGCGGCGTGCGAACAGGTACTTCCAGGTGCGCGGCTCCTGGCGCGCCATGCACTGCGCGATGAGCCGCGTGCCGTAGTTGAACTGCGTGTCCGCGAACATCGCCGCCACGGCCGCCCGTGCCTCGGCATCGCCGTGCGCAGGATAGAGCGCGGCCGCTTCCGCCGCGGCGGCGCCGAAGTTGGTGTCCACCTGCTGCTGGTACGCGGCGAGCGTGTCGACCGGCCAGCTCTTCGTGAGCGTCGTGCCCTCGTCGCTGTTGCTGCCCACGATGATCGGCATGCGATGCATGCGGCCGGTCTGGAAGGCGGGACGCTCGTCTTCGGGCAGCAGCCAGCCATCGCGGATCGGGCGCAGCACGCGCGGCGTGGTGAGGCCGCGCACGGCCGGCGAGAGCAGGGAGGTGCGGGCGAGCACCTCGCTCGCGGAGAGCGAGCGCAAGGCGGCGAGATCGTCCCCCAGCTTGCGTCCAGCCTGCTGCGCGTCGGCCAGCGACGCCAGCGGTCGCGCCGCGCCGGGGCTGTGCAGGATCGCGCGGTCGAACGAGCTGCGGGCGAGCGGCGAGGCGAGCAGCAGCGAGATCGACGCCGAGCCCGCCGAGACACCGAACACCGTGATGCGCGCACGATCGCCGCCGAACGATTCGATGTGGGTGCGGATCCACGCCAGTGCGGCCAGCTGGTCCAGCAGACCGTAGTTGCCGGAGACGCCGTGCTGCGACTCCGCGCTCAGCGCCGGATGCGCAAGGAATCCAAACAGGCCGGAGCGGTAGTTGAGCGTGACCACGACCGCGCCTTCGGCCGCGAGCCGCGCGCCGTCGCTGCGCAGGTCCGATCCGCTGCCGCCCGTGAAGCCGCCGCCGTGCAGCCACACGAGCACGGGCAGTTGCGCATCTTCCCCGAGTGCCGGCGTCCAGATGTTGAGGTAGAGGCAGTCCTCGTCCTGGCGCGGCGCGCGGAACCGGGGATTCGCTGCCTGCGGGAAGTCCGGCCCGAAGGCCAGCGCGTCGCGTACGCCGAGCCAGGTGGGCGCCGCCTGCGGCGGCCGCCAGCGCAGCGGCCCCACCGGGGGCGCCGCGTAGGGAACGCCGAGGAACACGCCGCCGTCGCCCGCGCTGCGGCCGCGCAGCGTGCCCGCGCCGGTTTCGACGGTGACGTACTCCGATCCCGCTTGCCTGTCCATGCGTACTCCTGGTTCAGCGCCGGCCCAGCGAGGGCGTGGGCGGTTCGGCCGCGAGGCGGCGCCGCACTTCCGCGGCGAGTTCCACCAGGCGCTTGCCGTTGCGTTCCATCACGGCCACGGTCTGTTGCGCGGCATGGCCTTGCGAGTTGAACGACAGCAGCGTGCGGCCGTCCGTGTGCACGAAGGGTGCGGCGACCGAGTTGGTGGTCTTCTGGAAGGTGCCCGCGGCGATGCAGAAGCCGCGCCGGTCCACCTGTTCCACCGCGTCGTCCAGCTCGCCCTGCAGTTGCGGCCACTCCTTGCGGTAATGGTCCTTCAGTTCGTCGTACAGCCGTCCACGCTCCTGCGGTTGCATCGCCGCGATGCACGAGCGGCCCATGGCCGTGCGGATCAGCGGCACGCGGAAGCCGACGCGCTGGCGGCGGTTGGGGTTCGGCTCGCCCAGTGCGTACTCCAGGTACAGCACGCTCAGCCCTTCGTGCACGCCGAGTCCCACGTTGGTCTTGCTGCGTTCGGCCAGCGCTTCCATCAGCGGCCGCGCGATCGCGGGCACCGGCATGTTCACCAGGTAGGGATAGGCGAGCGTCACCACGCCGGCGGCGAGTTCGTACTTGCCGAACTCGGGCAGGTAGCGCAGGTAGCCCAGTTGCGTGAGCGTGTACGTCAGGCGCGAGACCGTGGGCTTGGGCAGCTGCGTCGCCGCGGCGATCTCCACGTTCCCGAGCAGCTTGCGGTCGAACTGGAACGCACGCAGGATCGCCAGCCCGCGCGCGACGGCGTTGTTGAAGCGGGGATCGTCGTCCTCCGTCTTGATCTGTATGCCTTCGGAGTAGTCCGGCAACACCGGCTTGTCCGTTCGGCTGGGGCGACCCACGTGTCCTCTCCTGTCATGCGTCCAACCCCGCAAGTCTAGCGATGCGTCGCTGCGGTCCACCATCGTCGCTCCTAATGGGCGAGGACGCGCGGGCCGCTGTTCGCTCCGCGCGACGTACTCGCCGCCAGGCCGGATGCGTCCACTTCAGCTCCAGTCGGCGAAGCACATGCCGGTGCCCGTGCCGGCGGGCGTGCGATAGGCGGGGATGTACTCGATGCCCCGCAGCGTGAGGTGTTCCACCGCACCGGCCATGCAGATCCAGTTGCGGATCTCGGAACTGCCGGAGTTGAGTTGCTCGCGCGGCAAGGCGGCGAGGGCGGCTGCGTCCTTCTCGCGCAGCGCGCGGATCACACGGCCATCCAGGCCGGGATCGACCGTGAAGTGGCTGAGGCCGCCCGAGGCCAGCACGCCGACGCGCTGCGTGCCCGGATAACTCTCCACGGCCTTGCGGATCGCCTGGCCCAACCGGTAGCAGCGCCCCGGCGTCGGCTGGTTGGGTGGGAAGTAGGTGTTCAGGAAGACCGGCACCACGGGCAGCGTGGCGCCGGGGAGCAGCCGGTTGTGCACGAAGCCGAAGGCGTGGCCTTCGCCGTGGCCCTCCGCCAGGCTGTCGGCCACCGAGAGGTCGAAATCCTCCATCAGGCTGGAGATCAGGTGCTCGGCGAGCTTCGCGTCCACCGGGTAGTCGCGCGCCACGTCGCGCTCGTAGTAGCGCGCCGAAGCGTTGCGCGCCCAGTCCGGTCCGGGATAGCTCTTCAGCGGGACGTTGCGGATGCTGTCGCCGCGATAGAGCAGCACGGCCGGCATGTTGGCGTCGTCATAGAGCTCCTTCTGGTCGTCGCCCACCACGACCAGCGTGTCCAGGCGCGCGCTGCGCAGCACGGCGGAGAGCCGCTCGATTTGCGCCATCGCGCGCTGGTGCTTGTCCGCGAACACCTGCGGCGTGAGCTCCCGGTCCATGCCCGGCGGCGCGAGCTGCAGCAGCTGGTCGTAGTTGACCGGGCGGCCCTCCTTGCTGAGGTGTGGGCGCATGCGGTCGCGCTCGATGAAGCGGGGCCAATCGGCCAGCGGCGCATTGAGCATGGGGGTGTGGGAGGTTCCGATGCCGAGGACGAGGTGGGCCATGTACGCGTTTGCCCCTAGGGCGTTCCGTTGCTGCGATCGGAAAATGGAATTATATTTTGATTCAAGTCAAGGACGCCTGTCAAAGAACCCCCCATGCAGAAAAGCCCGCTGGGCCTGGAAGGCCTGTTCGTGCTGGAGCCCGACGTGAGCTCCGACGCGCACGGCCGCTACAGCTACTACTACAGCGAGCAGGACTTCGCCCGCGCCGGCGCGGCCGCGCACTACGTGCAGGAGCACGCTTCCTGCTATGCGCTGCGGCACACGGTGCGCGGGCTGCACTTCCAGCAGCCGCCGCGCGCGCAGCACAAGGTGGTGCGCGTCGCGCGCGGGCGCATCTGGGACGTGTGCGTGGACGTGCGGCGCGGCTCGCCCACCTATGGCCGGCATGCGTGCGTGGAGCTCGCCGGCGGCGACTGGCGCCAGCTGCACGTGCCGCCCGGCTTCGCCCACGGCTTCTGCACGCTGGAGCCGGACACCGAGATCACCTTCCGACTCACCGACTACAACAACCGCGACCACGCGGGCGGCCTGCTGTGGAACGACCCTGCGCTGGGCATCGCCTGGCCGTGTGGCGACCAGCCGGCCTGGGTGTTTCCCGCGGACCGGCAGTGGCCGGCGCTGGAGGCGCTGCACTCCCCCTTCCACCACCAGGAGACAGACCCATGACCACTCGCCGCAGCGTGTTGCGCGGACTGGCCGCAGGCGCGGCCGCCGCCCTCGCGGGCACCGCGCGCGCCGACGACATGACCACCGTGCTGGTGGGCGCCGCCTCGTCCATGGACTTCACCGCGCGCCTGATTGCCGAACAGCTTCGCCAGGCGCTCGGCCGCCCGGCCATCGTCTCCAGCAAGCTCGGTGCAGGCCAGCGCCTCGCGCTGGGCGAATGCAAGCGGGCCGCGCCCGATGGCCGCACGCTGGTGTTCGCCACCAGCGGGCCGTTCTCGGTCTATCCCTACATCTACACCAAGCTGGACTACGACCCGGTCGCCGACTTCACGCCGATCGCGGGCATCTCGCTGTTCGACGTCGCGGTCGCCACGGGTCCCATGACCGGCGCCATCACGCTGGAGCAGCTGCTCGATTGGCAACGCAAGCAGAAGAGTCCGGTGTTCGCCTCGGCGCCCGGCAACGGATCGCTCTCGCACTTCGTCGGCATCTCCACCGCGCTGGCCACCAAGGTTCCGATGGAGCACGTGCCCTACAAGGACAGCGGCATCGGCATCGTGGACCTCGCCGCCGGCCGCCTGCCCATGCTGATCACCGGCCTGCAGCCGATGATCGAGATGCACAAGGCCGGCCGGATCAAGCTGCTGGCCGTGTCGGGCGCGACCCGCTCGCCGCTGGTGCCCGACGTGCCGACCCTGAAGGAAGCGGGCGTGAATGTCACCAGCAGCACCTACACCGGCGTGTTCGGCCCGGCGAAGATGCCGCCCGAGCTGGTGAAGACCACCTACGAAGCGATCATCCCCATGCTGTCGAATCCCGGCATCCGGGAGAAGCTGGCGCAGCAGGCGATGACGCCCTGGCCCGCCAACGGCGAACAGCTTGCCGCCCTGCTGGTCGAGGAGCGCAAGAAGTTCGAGCAGCTGGTCAAGGCGACCGACTTCCCGAAGCAGGACGCCTGATGCGCCGCCGTTCCATCCTCCAGTCCCTGGCCGCCGGTGCGGCCGCCGTCTGCGTCCCCACGCTGCGCGCGCAGGACGACAAGTCCGTCATGACCATCCTGGTCGGGGCTGCGTCCTCGATGGACTTCACCGCGCGGCTGGTCGCGCAGCAGTTGCAGGAAGTGCTCGGCCGCCCGGTGGTGGTGGTGAGCAAGCTCGGTGCGGGCGGACGCCTCGCGCTCAACGAGCTGAAGCGGGCAGCGCCCGACGGCCGCACGCTGATGTTTTCCACCAGCAGCCTGTTCGCCATCTATCCGCACATCTACACCAAGCTGGACTACGACCCCGTCGCCGACTTCACGCCCATCGCGGGCGTGAGCTGGTTCGACCTGGGCATCGCCACCGGCCCGATGACGGGGGCGACCGACCTCAAGCAGCTGATGGCCTGGCAGGCCAAGCAGGGCACGGGCGCCGTGTACGGCGCAGCGCCCGGCGCAGGATCGTCCTCGCACTTCGTGGGCATCGCGCTGGCGCAGGCGAGCAACCTGCCGCTCAAGCCGGTGCACTACAAGGACAGCGGCGTCGGCCTGATCGACCTCGTGGCGGCGCGCCTGCCCATGCTGGTCACGGGCACCAGCCCGCTCGTGGAGATGCACAAGGCCGGCCGCATCCGGATCGTGGCCGTGTCGGGCGAGAAGAGGTCGCCTCTGGTGCCCGAAGTGCCGACGCTGCGCGAAGCGGGCATGAACGTCACCATCCAGAACTCCGCCGCTCTCTATGCACCCGCGAAGATGCCGCGCGAGATGGTGGACCGCATCTACAACGCCGTGATGCCCATGCTGGCCCGCACCGACGTGCAGGAGAAGCTGGCGGGGCAGGGCATGGTGCCCTTCCCCATGAACGGCACGCAGCTCGCGGGCTGGCTGGCCGAGGAGCGCAGGCGCTACGAAATCCTCGCGAAAGAAAGCGGCTACGTGCCGGAGGCGCTGTGAGGGAAGCGGACGCATTGCACTGCGCACAGCGCCTGCAGCTCGCGCGCCTGCTCGGGGGCGACGCCGGACGCGCGCAATTGCTTGCGCTGCTGGCGCCGCACGCGCGCTACATGGTGCTGGGCAAGGAAGTGGCCGGCGCGCAGGACGTGGCGAGCGAACTGGTCACGGGCCCCAACGGCGAACTGGCGCGTCGGCTGGACTGGGACGCACCGCAGCCGGCCGGCACCCAGGTGCGCCTGGCGGGGCGGCGCCGGCCCGGCACGCGCGACCGCGGACTGGTGGTGACGCTGCACTTCGAGGGCGACGCGATCGCGATCGTGCAGGAGCAGCGCACGCCGCCACCGCCCGTGGCAGCGCAAGCCATCGTGCTGCCCGATGCGCTGAAGCGCCGCATCGACAACGCGCTGGTGGAGCAGCACCCCATGCTCGTCGCGCACGTCGACGCCCAGGGCCAGCCCATCCTGAGCTTCCGCGGCTCGGTGCAGGTGCACGGCGACGACCAGCTCGCGCTCTGGGTCCGCAACGCCGGGGGCGGTTTCATCCAGGCGATCCGCGCCAACCCGCGGATCGCACTGATGTACCGCGACGAGCAGGCGAAGGCCACCTACCAGTTCCAGGGACGCGCCCGCGTCACCGACGCGCCCGCCGAGCGCGAGCACATCTTCCAGCGCGCGCCCGCCGCCGAGCGCGCCCACGATTTCGCGAAGCTGGGGGCCGCCGTGGTGGTGGACCTCGATCGCGTCGAAGGTTATGCCGGCCTGGGCCCGCAAGGGCAGGTCGACGGCATCCGCATGCTGCGCGAAGGCGCGGCGTCCACTTGAACCCGATGGAGCGACAACGATGAACCCGAAAGACAGCGAAGACCTCACCCACGTCAGTCCCGGCACCGTCATGGGCAACTTCATGCGGCAGTACTGGATCCCCGCGGCCAAGTCCAGCGAGCTGGAGGTGGACGGCACGCCCATGCGCCTGCTGCTGCTGGGCGAGAAGCTCGTCGCCTTCCGCGACTCGCAGGGGCGCGTCGGCGTGATGGACCACATGTGCCCGCACCGCAATGCCTCACTCGTGCTCGGACGCAACGAGGAGGGCGGCATCCGCTGCATCTACCACGGCTGGAAGTTCGACGTGAGCGGCCAGTGCGTGGACATGCCCAGCGTGCCGGCCCACCTGTGCTTCAAGGACAAGGTGAAGGCGCAGGCGTACCGGGCCGCGGACCGTAACGGCATCGTCTGGGTCTACATGGGCCCGAACCAGGACGCCCCCCCGCCGCTGCCCATGATCGAGGCGACGCTGCTCGCCGAGCAGGACGTGGACATCAGCTTCATGATGCGCAGCTGCAACTGGATGCAGGCGCTGGAGGGCGACATCGACACGTCGCACTTCGGCTTCCTGCACGTCGGGCACCTGGACCCCGACGAGGTGCCCGAGGGCCACCCGCTGCAGCACACGGCGGGCGAGCGCGCGCCCGAATACCACGTGCGCGACACGCCCTGGGGCACCACCTACGGCGCCTACCGCGAGGTGAAGCCGCAGACCACGTACTGGCGGTTCGCCAACTACATGTTCCCGTTCTTCACGCAGACGCCGCAGGGCGAGTTCCCGGTGAACATCCAGGCGCGCGCATGGGTGCCGCTGGACGACACGCACACCATGATGATCTTCTGGCGCCGCCGCACGGGCGGCCCGCGCAGCAGCGCCGAACCGCTGAAGAACGGCAAGCCGCTGGCGGGCGCGCGTCCGGCGCCGGACTTCCATCCGCGCGACACCAGCTGGCTGGGCCGCTACCGCGTGGTGGCCGAGGAGTCGAACGACTGGCTGATCGACCGGGAGGCGCAGCGCACCAAGCGCATCTATTCGGGCATCGACCACATCGGCCTGCAGGACCAGGCGGTGACGGAGAGCATGGGCGGCATCACGAACCACATGCACGAGAACCTCGGCCCGGGCGACGTGATGATCGCGCGCACGCGCCGGCGTGCGCTGGCGGCAGCGCGCGCGTTCGCGGCCGGCACGCCGGCGCCCGGCCTCATGGAGCCGGAAGTCCTGATGGGCGCGCGCAGCGGCTTCTTCGAGATGCCGTCGTCGGTGGACTGGCAGCAGGCCTATGCGCAGAAGGTGCGCACGGCGGAGCGGGTGCTGAAGTCGCAGGCCGCGCCCGCGCCGGCGCCGGAGCTGGCGCCGGCGAAGTAGCAGCGCCGTCGGGCGCGACGAAGAAAGGCCGACCGGCATGGCGGTCGGCCTTTTTTCATGCGATCACTGCAGCGTCAGCCCGCGTTGTGGATCACCGTCACGTGGCGGTTCACGACGTAGGCCGGGTGGCGGTGCACCTCGCGCACCACGACGTGGCGCATCGGGACTTCGCGGTGGTGGATGACCACCGTGCGGTGCATCCCGCGGTCATGGTCGCGGTAATAGCCGCGGTCGTGGTCGCGGTAGTTGACGTCGTGGTGGCGGTACGCGTCGTCACCACGCCAGCGGTTGACGTGCCGGATCACCGTCGTGCCGTCGGGACGGTCCACGCGCACCGTGCGATGCACCACCGGGCCGTCGACCTCGCGGCGGATGTGCTTGGTCACCACGCCATTGGGCGTGTCGCGCATGACGGTGGTGTCGCGGTCCTGCGCGAAAGCAGCCTGGCCGGCGGCAGCGGCGCCGAGGCCGATGGCAAGCGCGGCAGCAAGGGTCTGGAACTTCTTCATGAGGTACTCCTTCTTCATTGCGGCCCATCAGGGCCTGTGAAGCTATTGAAGCGCGAAGCTGGAGCGGCGGCCGCAAGAGGCGGTGCTGCTTGCGTGACAGCCGGGTCTGACTCGCGCCGTGGGCAAAGCGGACATCCGGTCGCAAGGGTGGAAAAGCGCACAGTCAAGGCTCGCAAACAGCGAATTCCTTGAAGGCGTCGTTTTGCAACTTTTGGGGAAATCGTTGCGCCTGTGCGTCCGCATGTGCGTCTTCTCTCGCCCCGCACTGCGCGCGGTATGCTCCCGGGCCCTGTCCCCGCATTCCATGGACGATTCCAACCAGATCGAAGTCCCGCCGTCCTTCGTCGCGCTGTTCGCGTCGCCGTCAGGCTACAAGTTGCTGGAGCCGATGTCGGTTGTGCGCCAGCGCTACGAGCTGTGCGAGGACCTCGCGCAGATGCTGACGGAGCAGGCCGCGACGGCGCGTTTCAAGAGCGATGCGAGCGAGCGCGAGGTGCTGGAGAAGATGCAGGCGGCATTCCAGCAGGATGGATCGCCCGTGCAGGCCAACGAAGCCGAGTGGGTGGTGCGCCGGCTGGCGGAGCTGTTGAACTGGTCGTTCGACTGATCTGGCCGAAGTCCGATTCGTAGGCTGGCGGTGAGCGACGCGAACCCCAGCGATCGCATCGCCGCAAGCTGGGGTTCGCCTGCGGCTCACCGCCAGCCTACGAGTCCGCCTCAGGTCGCGCCCATGATTCGCGCAGGGACGCGCCGCGTCAGCGTGCCGCCGCTGCGGCGGTCACGCCCTTCGCCTCGTCGTCGATCGCCTTCTGCACCGTGCGGTAGAACGCCTCGCGCGCCTGGCTCGCCTTGCGGTCGGTCGCACCGCCGGCCCAGTCCGCGTTCGACACGATCACGATCCTGCGCTTCGGGTCGATGAAGATGCCCTGGCCGAAGATTCCTTTCGCCGCGTAGCTGCCGTCGTCGTAGGTCCACCAGAAGTAGCCGTAGCCGCGGCCCGGGTCGCCGATGCCGGCCTGCTTGCTCGTGGCCTGCGCCAGCCAGCCTTCCGGTGCGACCGGCCGGCCATCGACCTTGCCGCCATTCATCACGAACACGCCGAAGCGGGCGTAGTCGCGCGAGGCCGCCTGCACGCAGCAGCCGCTGATCTCCTGGCCGGTGCGACTCAGGATCCAGGTCGCCTGCTGCTCCATGCCGACCGGCACCCAGATCTTTTCCGAGAGGTAGGTCGCCAGCGGCTTGCCCGTCGCGTTGGCGAGCAGCACGCCCACCAGGTTGGTTTCGCCGGTGCTGTAGTGCCAGCGCGTGCCGGCCGGCGCCGCGCGCGGCAGGCGGCGCAGGTAGCTCACGATGGACTCCACCCCCGGCTCGGGCTTGTGGTTGTTGAAGCGGGCGACGTCCGAGTTCGGGTCCGCATAGTCCTCGTTCCACTGCACGCCCGAGGTCATCGTCAGCAGCTGCCGGATGCTCACGTCGTCATAGGCCGAGCCCTTCATCTCCGGGATGTACTGGCTCACCTTGTCGTCCATGCTGTGGATGTAGCCGTCGCGCAGCGCGGCGCCGACCAGCGTGGACGTGAACGACTTCGCCACGGAAAAACTGGTCCAGCGTCCGTGCGCGTCGAAGCCGAGGCCGTAGCGTTCCAGCCGCAGCTTGCCGTCGTGGACGATCAGCAGGGCCGCGCTGTGCTGGCCCGCCATGTAGGTATCGACATCGACGGGCAAGGCAAGGGGCGGCCCGGGCGGCAGCGGCATGGGCGTGCCGCCGGCCGGCACGACGTGCGCCTTCGCGAGCAGCGGGATGCGATCGAGCGCACGGAAGGCGGCGTCGCGCTGGTCCTGCTTCCAGAACAGCAGGTCCCGGTTGGTGGGCACCGTGGCGAGCAGCCCGCGCGTCTCCTTGTCCAGGCCGGCCCAGCCCACGCCGGCCAGCACGGCGAGCGAGGCCAGCACGGTCACGACGATCTTGCCGGATTTCTTCACGTTGCACTCCCCGAATCGGAACCCGGGCATTGGACACGATCACGGCGCCACTTGCCAGCGCCCCGGACGACAGGGCCCCGCGGGCCTGTCGCCGTTGCGTCACCGGGGACCGCGCGCAGCTTCGGGTTGTGGGCAGGCCACGCTGCCCCACCGCAGATTGCCCGCCCCAGGTCCCGGCCGCATGCTCGCCACGCGCGCACGAGCGAGGCGCAGGAAGTTGCAATGAAAAGAACAATGGCGGCCTGCCTGGCGCTGTCCTGGGCGGGAGCGAGCCTGGCGCAATCGGGCCTGATCGTCTCCGGCGGTCTCGACCTCGCCGTCGCGCACTACAAGGGCGAGGGGGGCGGCTCCCGCACGCAACTGATTTCCGGCGGCAACCAGAACAGCCGCCTGAACATCCGCGGCCGCGAGGACCTGGGCGGCGGCTGGTACGCGGGCTTCGAGCTCGAGGCCGGCATCGCGGCGGACACCGGCGCGGGCCTGGCCTCCAACACCAACAACCAGGTGAGCGGCATCGTCCCCGCGGGCAGTGGCAACGTCCCGTCGCTCACCTTCAACCGCCGCTCCATCGTCGGCATCGGCGGCGAGTGGGGCGAGCTGCGCCTGGGGCGCGACTACGTGCCTTCGTTCTGGCCGATCTACCTGTACGACCCCTTCCGCACGGGCGTCGGCTTCGGCGGCATCACCATCCTCGGTACGACCGTGACCAACCTGCGCGCATCCAACAGCATCGGCTACTTCACGCCGGGATGCGACGCGGTGTGCAAGGGCCCGTTCGCGCAACTGATGTACGCACTCGGCGAGAACGGCAGCGGCTCGGCAGCGCCCGACGACGGCAGGGTGGCCGGCTTGCGTCTGGGCTATGGCGCGCCGACGTGGGAGGTTTCGATCGCCCGCAGCAAGACGACCAGCGCCGCCGTGGCCGACTTCACGCAGACCTCGGGCGGCGGCTTCCTGGAGACGAAGTGGGCGCGGCTGATGCTGCTGGTCGGCGAGAACCGGACCGGCCGGCCCGTGGCCCCCTTGAACAACGGCACCCGCGCGCCCTTCTGGCAGCTGGGCGCGCTCGTCTACCTCCCGGTGGGCTACGTCCCCGTGGCCTATACGCGCGTGACGCGCAACGACCCGGACAGCAGCAGCGCCAGCAAGATCTCGTTCGGCTACGTGTATCCGCTGTCGAAGCGCACGGCCGTTTACACGACGTACGCACGCATAGCCAACAAGAACGCACTGGCGATTCCCGTGAACGTGGGCGCGGACTCCGGTCCCACGCCGGAGGCCGGGCGCGGCGCCTCGGGCTGGGATGTGGGCTTGCGGCTGACCTTCTAGGGCCGCCGCTGATGGGCTACCCTTGCGAGCCAAGGGTCGTCGGCTGCGGCCATGGCCGCGAATATTTCTCGACTCGGCTGTTTCACATGGCCATGAACGTCCGCGGCAGGCGAAAATCGGCGGTTGGCTCCCACACTCCCGGCTCACATGAATTCATCGTCCCTCCACTGGCGGCGCGCGCGCCTGCCCTCACTGGCAAAGGCCGCGTCCGCACTGCTGCTCGCGCTGGGCTGCGCCTGCGCCTTCGCTGCGCTGGAAGAAGCGCCCTCCGAGCTGCCGACGGCCAAGGTCCACCGGACGGCGGGCACCACCGCCGCCGGCGCGGGCTACACCGACATCGCCCGCACGCTCAAGTCGGGCACGGTGGTGCATGAATTCGTGGACCCGACCGGGTCGGTCTTCGCAGTCACCTGGTCCGGGCCCTTCAAGCCGGACCTGAGGAAGCTGCTGGGCCGCCACTTCGGCGCGCTGAGCCCAGCCGCCCAGGGCGGCAAGACCGACGACTTGGTCGTGCAGTCGGGCGGCCACATGGGCGCGTTCGAAGGACGGGCCTGGGTTCCTTCCCGCCTGCCCGCGGGCTTCGATACGCAGGAGATGAAGTGAACATGCGCGCAGTGACCACCAGCATCGCGCGGGTCGGCGCGTTCGCCATTGTCCTGGCCCTCGCCGCGTGCGGCGGCGGCGGCTCCGGCGGCTCGTCGCCGAACGGAAGTTCAGCGTCGTCGGCTCCCGCGGGGCCCGCGGTCAGCCTGCCCGCCTCGCCTCCCGCTCGCAACGCAGTGGCCCTGGTCGCCGACCAGGGCATCGACGGCACGGCCGTCAACACGCCCTTCGTGGACGTCGTCGTCTGCATGCCCGGCTCCTCGACCTGCCGGACCATCGACCACGTGATGGTCGACACCGGCTCCTACGGCCTGCGCCTCGCGGCCTCCGCCCTGGATGCGCAGATGACGCTGCCCACGGTCACCGCACCCAACGGCGCACCGCTGGCCGAGTGCGCCGGCTTCGTGAGCGGCTTCGCCTGGGGGTCGGTGCGCAAGGCCGACGTGCAGATCGGCGGCGAATCGGCCGTGGGCGTGGCCGTGCAGGTCGTCGACGACAGGAACCCCGAGTTTTCGACCATTCCCTCCCCCTGCACCGCCACCGGCCCCAACATGAGCGTGGGCAACGGCGCCAAGGGCATCCTGGGCGTGGGCTTCCAGCGGCAGGACTGCGGAGCGGCCTGTACCAACAGCACCGCGCCCAACGTGTACTACGCCTGTTCGGGCAACGGCAGCTGCGCCAGCTCGCTGGCCCCGCTCAGCTCGCAGGTCACCAACCCGGTTGCGCTGTTTGCGACCGACAACAACGGCGTCGCGATCAGCATGCCGCAGGTGCCCCCCGGAGGCGCGTCGAAGGCGACCGGACTGCTCGTGTTCGGCATCGGCACGGCCGCGAACAACCAGCTGGGCAGCGCCCAGCAGTACACCCCCAACGCGAAGGGCAACCTCAGCATCGCGTACAAGGGCAGCACGGTGGACGGCTTCATCGACAGCGGCTCCAACGGCATCTTCGTGCACGACGCGTCGATCCCGTCATGTGCCGGCGGCGGCTTCTACTGCCCGCCGACCCCGCTGGCGCTGTCGGCCACCGTCACCGGGGCGAACGGCGCGACGAAGGAGATTCCGTTCCAGGTCGAAAACGTCGCGATGCTGCCCCGCTCCACGGCTGCCGCGCACCTCGCCGGCGACCTGGGACTGTCCTCCAGTTTCGACTGGGGCCTGCCCTTCTTCTTCGGCCGCACGGTGTTCGTGGCCATCCAGGGTGCCAGCACGCCGTGGGGCGTGGGGCCGTACTGGGCGTTCTGAGGCTGCGCGGGGAGGCCCGACCGGGCTCCCCACTCCCCGCTCCCCGGCTCAATGCGCGAAGGAGCCGTCCTTGCGGATCATCGACAGCGCCACGAAGCGCGAGCCCAGGTTGTTCTGCGGGCCGTAGCTGATGGCGAAGCCGCCGAGGTCCTCGTTGTTCAGGCCCTTGAGCGTGGTGATCAGGCGGGCGCGCGTCAGCGGCGGCGCGGTCTTCTGGAGGGCGGCGACGACCAGCTTCGCGGTGAGGAAGCCTTCCATGCTGTTGTAGCTGAACTTGCCGGCGTCCTGCGCGCCCACGACCTTCTGGTATTCACGCACCACCGGGTTGCCCAGCTCGGTGAAGGGGTAGGGCACGACCTGGCTCACGATCACGCCGGCCGCTTCGTCCCCGAGGTCCGCGTGCAGGCCGGAGGCGACGCTCAGCACGAAGAACTGCGGCTGCACGCCCTTGGCGCGGATGCCGCGGACCAGGGCCGCGGCGGGCTTGGACTGGCCGAAGTACATCACCGCTTGCGGCGTCTGCGCCGCGACGGTCTCCACGGCCTTGGCGACGTCGACGGTGCCGCGCGGGACCGGTGCCAGCGCCACCGGCGCACTGCCCCGCTTCTTCAGCGCCACGTTGAGTGCCTCCACGCTCTCCTTGCCGAAAGCGTCGTCCTGGTAGGCGGCGGCGATGCGCGTGATGCCGATGGTCCACGCGTGGTTCACCGCCGCCTCGATCTCGTCGCCGGTGCTCGCGCGCAGGTGGAACAGGTTCTCCACGTACGGGTCGCGCAACGACTTCGCGCCGCTGGTGTTGCCGATCTCCGCGATGCCCGACGCCTGCAGCATCGGAATGATCTTCTGCACGTTGGCCGTGCCGCGGTAGCCCACGAGCGCCAGTGCGTTCTGCTCGATCAGCGCCTTCGTGTTCTCCGCCGTGCGGTCCGGGCTGAAGCCGTCGTCCAGCACGACCAGCTTGATCTTTTCCCCGCGGATGCCGCCCTTGCGGTTCACCTCGTCGAACAGCGCCGACATGCCGCGCACGTAGTCCTTCGTGAGGGCGGCCGAGGTGCCCGAGAGGTCGCCGGAGGTGCCCAGCACGATGTCGGCAAGGGCCAGGGCGGGCGCGAACAGCGCGCACAAGGCGAGGGCGCGGCCGCAGCGGGCCAGCGTGGATGCATGCATGGAGATCTCCCGTCGAAGGCTGATGGATACCAAAGCCCAGCCGTTCCCGCACGCTAGCCGATAGCGCGCGCTTCTTGAATCGGTGGCTGCCTTATCTGTCGCGTGCGCGCCGCGATCGCGCGGGTTTCATCACTTTTTCAGTACAGCGGGCCGCCGGGCCGGTCGGCGCAGCGCGGGCCAGTACAGCCGCTAAGCTCGCCGCATGCAACACCGGCCTGTCCTCATGGCCACGCTGCTGGCGGCGGTGGCCGGCTGGGTGGACGCCCTGGGCTTCTTCGCCCTGGCCGGCGTGTTCACCGCACACCTCACGGGCAACCTGGTGCTGATCGGGCAGCAGTTGATCCGCACCGAGAGCGGTTTCCTCCCCAAGCTGCTGGTGTTCCCGGCCTTCTTCGCCGGCGTGGCGCTCGCGGCGCTGCTGCACGCGCATCGCAAGGCGCGCGGGCGCTCGTCGGTGCGCGCACTGCTGCTGGCCGAGGCGGTCGCCGTCGTGGCCTTCATGCTGGCCGGCCACGTTGCGGGGCCCGTGAAGGAGGGCGAGAACATGGGGACGCTGGCGCTCGTGGCGGTGGTGCTGGGCGCCATGGCCATGGGCGTGCAGAACGCCGAAGGGCGGCTCGCGCTGCGCGAGCTCGGCTCCACGGCGGTCATGACTTCCAACATCACGCAGGTGATGCTCGACGTGGTCAACGCCCTGCGCACCCGGGGGCCCGAGCGGCAGCGGTCGATGCGGCGCGCACGGCGGCAGGTGTTGCCGATCGCAGCGTTCGCCCTTGGCGCGATCCTCGCGGCCTACGCTTACCTGGCCTTCGGCTTCTGGGGGCTGCTGCCTGCGGCACTCGCGCTGCTGGCGCTCGCCGCGCTGGCGGACTGATCGCGGCCGGCACGCGGGCTCACTGCAGCGTGGTCCCGTAGGTCTGCTTGGCATTGGCGCAGTTCGGGTCCGTCGGCAGCACGTTCGAGATGCCGACGGCGCCGGGCGACTGTCCCTGGCTCACCGGCCAGGTCTCGCCCGGATGCAGCACGCGGCTGGGCAGCGCGGCCGTCCAGGCGCACTTGTCGACGGTGCTGCGGTTCACCAGCAGCGTGACCGGGTAGCCGTAGCCGGCCGCGTCGTATTGCCACCAGGTTTCCATGAACACGCCCGGATGGCGGTCGAACGCGAACGAGCTTTGCATGGTCGGTGCGTAGACGCAGGCCGTGAGCGCGCTGGCTGCCACCGCGAGCAGCACGCCCACGCGGGGAGCGATCTTCATGCGGAGTCCTTTCGTGAACGTTGCGGTGCGCACGGGAATGCGTCGCGCTGCCCACATGATTGCGCTTCGCCTGCAACCGCGCATGGGACCTTGGTCCCAGGCGCGTGCGACGACAATGCGTCATCCAGCCAGGAGCTCCCCATGCGTCACCTTGCCGCGCTCGCCCTCGCAGCGTCCGTTCTCGCCGCCTGTGCCACGACGCCGCAGTCGTTCGACACGACCAGCCGCTACCAGGCCATCGTCGCTGCTCCGGACCGGTCGGAGGCCGATCGTCGCAACGACGTGCGCCGCAAGCCGGTCGAGATGCTCGCGTTCCTGGGCGTGCAGCCGGGGATGGTGGTGGAGGACGTGAGCGCGGGACGCGGCTACACCAGCGAGCTGCTGGCGCGGGCGGTCGCGCCCGAGGGCAAGGTGTACGCGCAGACCGCGCCGCGCAACCCGGCCCGCATGCCGCCGCCCCAGCCCGAAGGCGCGTCCGCACCGCCCATGCCCACCGCGCCCGCGGTGACGCCGACCCTCGCCGAGCGCATGCGCAATCCCGCGCTCGCCACCGTGCTCGTGCCGGTGACGCGTCCCTTCGAGGACCCCGTGCCGCCCGAAGCGCAAAGCCGGCTGGACCTCGTCACGCTGATGTTCAACTACCACGACTTCGGCCATCTCGGCGTGGACCGCGCGCAGCTGAACGCCGCCGTGTTCCGCGCGCTGAAGCCCGGGGGCAGCTACGTGATCGCGGACCACTCCGGTCGCGCGGGCACCGGCATCACCGAGTCGGGCACCTTGCACCGCGTCGAGGAAGCGCTGGTCGTACGCGAGGTCGAGGCCGCGGGCTTCCGGCTCGAGTCGTCCGGCGACTTCCTGCGCAATCCGGCCGACCCGCGCGACCGCAACACGCCCGAGCCGCCCATGCCCAAGGACGAATTCGTGCTGCGCTTCGTGAAGCCGCGGTGATGGCGGCGCCCGGCGCTGCGCCTCAGAGCTCGCTCGCGTCCTTGCCGGCGGCAGCCTTGATCACCAGCCGCAGTTGCGGGCGGCGCGCGTCGCCGGTGCGCTGCAGGTAGACCTCCATCGCGTCGGAGTTCCAGGTCGCGTACGCGCCCTCGGGGCCTTGCGACGCGAGCTCCGGGCCCCAGGTCCTGCGTCCCCAGGACAGCAGGGCGTCGTAGGCGTGCGCGTCCGCATCGGCCGGCGCGAGGTACTCGATGCGCCGCAGCTCGCCTTCCGCGAAGAAGTAGGTGGGCGCCATGGCGACGCCGGCCAGCGCGGCCGGCGGCCCGGCCCAGCTGCCGACCAGTCCGCCGGCCAGGCGCACGGCGCGATGCACGGGCCGCAGCCCGGGCACGGCTTGCTGCAACTGCTGCGGCGTCATCCCGAGCTGCACGGTATCGGGCAGGTCTTGCGCCTGCGCGCTGGCCAGCAGCGCGGCGAGGCAGGCGAGCGCGAACGCGTGACGCCAGGTCGAAAGGGTGGGGTACTGCATGGAGCGAAGCGAAGGGGCCGGCGGGATGCGCGGGCCCTCAACAGAAGATGAGCGCGAGCCAGGCCGGATCGTCGAGCACGTTCAGGATGACGAAGACGCCGACGCGGTAGGCCCAGAACTCTGCGCGGGCAATGAACTCGGCCGTGAACACGGATGCCAGTGTAAGCGCAGCGCCGCAGTCGGGGCGGCGGCTGCCGATGCGCAGCAGCGGTGCCGAAAGTGCCCGGCCATTGCGCGGATGCATTCTTTCAACCGACAGGGCTTACCCCGACGGTCTTCCCCCGGGGCGGCAATGCGGATATAGTTTTGCACAAATAAAGATCGGTTTGTACAAAACCGGTCAGTCCTTTCGCCGCCCAACCTCGCTGACTGCCCCGATGGAAGTTATCCACAATCTCGCGTTCGGCTTCTCGCACGCCCTGACGCTTCACAACCTGATGTACTGCGCGATCGGGTGCGTGGTCGGCACCCTGGTCGGGCTGCTGCCCGGCCTCGGCCCGCTGGCGACCATCTCGATCCTGTTGCCGCTGACGTATTCCATTCCCACGGGTGGCGCGCTGATCATGCTGGCCGGCATCTACTACGGTGCGCAGTACGGCGACTCGGTGTCGGCGATCACGATGAAGATCCCGCACGCCAGCTCGATCGTGGGCTGCATCGACGGGTATGCGCTCACCCTGAAGGGCAGGACCGGCCTGGCGCTGTTCACCGCCGGCATCTCGAGCTTCATCGGCGGCACCGTCGCGATCATCGTGCTCGCCTGGTTCGCCCCCAAGCTGGGCGAGGTGGCCTTCCTGTTCGGGCCCGCCGACTACTGCGCGCTGATGCTCGTGGGCTTCATCTGCGTGAGCTTCGTGACGACGGGCAGCGTGCTCAACGGCCTGTCGATGTGCCTGATCGGCGTGCTGCTCGGGCAGGTCGGCACGGACGTGAACTCGGGCATGCAGCGTTTCACCATGGACCTGCCCTTCCTCGCGGACGGCCTCGGCGTGGTGAGCATCGCGCTGGGCTGCTTCGGCATCGCGGAGATCACCAAGAACCTCGACGAGAAGACCGAGCGCACGCCCTTCAACGGAAAGATCAAGCTCATCCCGTCCTGGCCCGAGTTCAAGCGCATCATCCCCAGCGCACTGCGCGGCAGTGCCGTGGGCTCCTTCATGGGCATCCTGCCCGGGGGCGGCACCGTGATCGCGCAGTTCGCGGCCTACGCGCTGGAGCGCAAGGTCAGCAAGTACCGCAGCGAGATCGGCTACGGCGCGATCGAGGGGGTGGCGGGCTACGCGGCGGCCGACGAAGCGGCTGCGCGCACCAGCTTCATCCCGCTGATGTCCATCGGCATCCCGGAGAACGCGGTGATGGCGCTGATGATGGCCGCCTTCATCATCAAGGGCATCCAGCCGGGCCCCAACATGATCGCGGGCCACCCGGACCTGTTCTGGGGCCTGGTCGCCTCCATGTGGATCGGCAACGTGTTCCTGGTGGTGCTGAACGTGCCGCTGGTGCGCTACTGGCTGTCGGTGTTCAAGATCCCGTACGTGGTCCTGTTCCCCTGCATCCTGTTCTTCTGCTGCATCGGGACCTACTCGGTCAACAACAACGTCGACGACATCTTCATCACCGCGGCGTTCGGCCTCATGGGCTATCTCATGATGCGGCTGGAGCTGGACCCCGCGCCGCTGATGCTGGGCTTCATCCTGGGCCCGATGCTGGAAGAGAACTTCCGCCGCGCCCTGCTGCTGTCCCGCGGCAGCTTCGCGACCTTTGTGGACCGTCCCATCAGCGGCACGCTCATGGGCATCGTCGCGCTCTTCATCGTCTGGCAGCTGGTCGCGTTCTTCCTCAAGGTGCGCAGCGACCGCGCCTCGCCGGCCGCGGCGGAACCGCCGCCCAAGACGAGGGAAGCAGGCGCCTGAGATGCGCCGGCGCAGCTCCCGTGCGGGACGCTGCGCCTGCTTTCATCACGCAGGCTGCATGCTCACCCGCCCGCGCTCCACTTCCATGTTCCGCGCCAGCAGCTTCACGAGCGCATAGACCGTGTCGATGTGGGGCGTCGGCGTGTCGGTCATGCGGGCCAGCTCCGCCACCGAGCCGACCAGCGCGTCGATCTCCGGCGCGCGGCCCGCTTCGATGTCCTGCAGCATCGAGGTCTTGTGCCGCCCGACCTTCTCCGCACCGGCGATGCGCTTGTCCAGCGTGACGCGGAAGGAGATGCCCAGCTTCGCCGCCACGTCCTGCGCCTCGCGCATCATGTCGGCGGCAAGGCCGCGCGACAGCGAGTACTGGCAGATGTCGACCAGCGTCGCCTGCGTGAGCCCGCTGATCGGGTTGAACGTGAGGTTGCCCCACAGCTTCAGCCAGATCTCGGAGCGGATGTCGTCCAGCACCGGCGCCTTGAAGCCGGCGCGCGTGAAGCATTCGGAGATGCGCTGCACGCGCTCGCTGCTGCCGCCATCGAGCTCGCCCAGCGGGAAGCGGTCTCCCTCGATGTGGCGCACCACGCCGGGAGCGACCAGCTCCGACGCGGGGTACACGACGCAGCCGATCACGCGCTCGGGCGGGATGCGGCGCGCCAGTTCGCCGTCGCTGTCGACGCTGCGCACCGGGCTGCCTTCGAGCGGGCCGCCGGTCTTGTGGAAGTACCAGAAGGGGATGCCGTTCTGCATGGTCACGACGGCCGTGTCGGGACCGAACAGGCGCGGCAGCTCCCCCGCGACGGCGGCGACCTGGTGCGCCTTGGTCGCGAGGATCACCAGGTCCTGCGGGCCTGCGGCGCCGTAGTCGTCGGTGGCGCGCACGTCGCGCGCGACCTGCTCGCTGCCGTCCGCGAACTGCAGGCGCATGCCGTGCTCGCGGATCGCGCGCAGGTTCTCGCCGCGCACGATGAACGTGACCTCCTCGCCCGCGAGCGCGAGTTTCGCGCCGACGTAGCCGCCGATGGCGCCGGCACCGATGATGGCAATCTTCATGGGGAAGCTCCTTAGTTGAACCGGTTCGTGAGGCGGCCGATGCCGTCGATCTCGACTTCGACGGTGCTGCCCGGCTTCATGGAGCCGACACCGATGGAGGTGCCGCACAGGATGATGTCGCCGGGCAGCAGGCTCATGTCCTGCGAGATCAGGCTGACGAGTTGCGCCACGGAGAAGCGCATGTCGCTCACGGGATAGTCCTGCCGCACCTGGCCGTCGAGCAGCGTGCGCACGCGCAGCTTTTCTGGGTCCAGTCCCGTCGCCACCGCGGGGCCGAACGGGCAGAAGGTGTCGAAGCCCTTGGCGCGCACCCACTGCGCGAACGAGGCGTCGCGGTTCAGGATGTCGGCCACGGTCACGTCATTGGCGCAGGTGTAGCCCAGCACGTGCGCGAGCGCATCGCGCTCCGCGACCTGCTTGCAGGTCTTGCCGATCACGATCCCGAGCTCGCCCTCGAACACCACCTTCGCGCTGCCGCCGGGGTGGCGGATGGTCCCGCCGGGTTCGAGATACGAGTTCGGCGTCTTCACCAGGTACAGCGGCTCGGCCGGGACGGCGAGCCCCAGCTTCTCGCCCAGCGCCTTGAAGTTGTTCCACAGCGCGATGACCTTGGTCGGGCGCACGGGCGTGAGCAGGCGCACCTCGGCCAGCGCGAGCGTGCGATCGCCCCGCTGCGGGTACTCGAACAGGTCGCCGTGCCACACGCGCACGCGCTCGCCTTCCAGCGTTCCGAATTGTTCCTTGCCGCCCTCGAGGAAGCGGATCCAGTGCAGTTGCATGGCGGCTCCTAGGCAGCGAGACGGGGGGCGGGTGCGGCGATGGCGCCGACGATGCGCTGGTGGCAGCGCGTTTGCGTCGCCTCGATGGCGTCGACGAGGAAGTCCAGCGGGTACGCACGCAGCAGGTGCGGCTGCTCTTGCGCGACCCACGCGCGCACGCCGGCGCGGCCGGTGGGCTGCAGGGTGGCGAACAGGCGGGCATCCCAGTACCAGGGCAGGTCGAGTTCCTGGAAGGCCGCGTTGTAGGCGTGGCGGTGCGCTTCGGATGCGGTGTCGATGGGCGCGGGAGCGTGCAGGGCTTGAGGCAAGGCGGTCTCCTGGAATGGGCGTGGACCCAATCTAGGCTGCGCCGAGGATCAATGAAAGTGAAACTATTTGATGATGTTCATAAGTTCCCGGTAATGACCGCGACTACGGTCGCGCAGGCTCCTAGCGCAAGCCGACCTGCCGGTCCGCCATGTTCACCAGCTGCACCAGCTGCGGCCCGATCGTCTTGAGCAAGTCGCTCGGGCGCGCGCGGAATCCCGGCACCGCGCAGTTGAACAGCAGCTTGCGCGGCCCGTAGCGGATGCCGGAGGCGACGCCCACCGCGAGCACCCCGAGGCCCGCATCGCCCATGTTGATCGAGAAGCCGCGCTTCGCGTAATTGGCGAGGCTGTCCTTCAGGCCTTCGGTGCTGCGCTCGTATTCGTCCGGCCGCTCCGAGCGTGCGCGCGCGAGAAACTTGTTGCGCTCCGCGGTCGTGAGCTGCGCGAGCCACGCGCGCCCCATCGCGGTCTCGACGATGCCGCGCACCGCGCCCGCGCCGGGCCGCTTCAAGGTTCCGTGCTCGTGCGCCGAAGTCTCGACGTACACCACGTCCAGGTCCATCGTCACGCCGACCGACACCGCGCCTTCGAAGCGGTCGGCCAGCACCTGCATCGCCGGGCGCAGCTGCGGCAGCAATGGCGTGTTGATCACGTAGGGATAGCCGAGCGTCACTGCGGCTGGCCCGATGAAGTAGCGATCGAGCCGGTCGTCGTGGTCCAGGAAGCCCAGCGCCTGCAGCGTGCGGCACAAACGCGAGACCGTGGGGCGCGGCAGGCCCAGCCGCTCGGCGAATTCGCTATTCGCATGGGCGCGCGGATCGCTGACGAAACTCTGCAGGATCATCAGCCCCTTGGCGAGCGTGCCGGAGAAGTCGGGATCGTCCTCCCGCACCTTGCGCAGGGCTTGCTGGTCCTTGATGAGGTGCAGGGAGCGGGGTTGTCGCATCGCGGTCATTCTCGGTGCAGCGCCGATTTTCCGGCATCCGCGTTCCAATATGCGGAACGCAGGTTCGCAACTTGCGATGCCCCGGCCTACAGTGCGGACCATGATTCGCGACCCTGCCCGACTCGATGCCCTGCTCGCCGACATCCGCACCTTCGTGCGCGAACGCTGGCATCCGCTCGAAGAGCGCGTCCAACGCGAGGACGCCGTGCCCGAGGAAGTCGTGCACGAGCTGCGGCGCAAGGGCTATTTCGGCTGGAGCATTCCCGAGGCGTACGGCGGGCTCGGCCTCACAACCGAGGAACTGGTGCTGTGCGCCTTCGAGCTGTCGCAGGCGTCCGTGGCGCTGCGCGCGCGGGTCGGCACCAACACCGGCATCGGCTCGGAGGCGCTGGTGGCGGACGGCACGGAGGAACAGAAGCGGCGCTGGCTGCCGCGCATGGCGCGCGGCGAGCTCACGGGTTGCCTCGCGCTGACAGAGCCCGATGCGGGTTCCGAAGCGAGCAACGTGCAGACCACGGCGCTCCGCGAAGGCGACCACTACGTGCTCGATGGAACGAAGCGCTTCATCACCAACGCGCCCATTGCGGACCTGTTCACGGTGATTGCACGCACGGAAGAAGGCAGCAAGGGCAGCAGCGGGCTCACCGCTTTCATCGTGGAGCGCGAGAGCGCCGGCCTGCGCACGGGCGCCCCGTACCGCAAGATGGGGCAGGAGGGCTCGCCGGTGTCCGACGTGATGTTCGAGAACTGCCGCGTCCCCGCCTTCAACGTCATCGGCGGCCGCGAAGGCGTCGGCTTCCAGACCGTGATGAAGGTGCTGAACAAGCAACGCCTGCACCTGGCGGCCCTGTGCACCGGCCCGGCCATCCGCATGCTCGATCTCGCGATCGCGCACACGCAGCAGCGCAACCAGTTCGGACAGCCCGTCGCCAGCTTCCAGCTGGTGCAGGCGATGATCGCCGACAGCCAGACCGAGATCTTCGCGGCCCGCTCCATGATCCTGGAAGCGGCGCGCGCGCGCGACCGCGGCGAGGACGTGGCGCTCAGCGCCTCGATGTGCAAGTACTTCGCCTCCGAGATGTGCGGCCGCGTGGCCGACCGCTGCGTGCAGATGTTCGGCGGCTCGGGCTACGTCGCCGACTTCAGCCCGATCGAGCGCTACTACCGCGACGTCCGGCTGTTCCGCCTCTACGAAGGCACCAGCCAGATCCACCAGCTGAACATCGCGAAGCTGGTCCTGCGCGCGAGGGCGGCGGCATGACGGAGGACCGCCTGCAGCGCGTGCGCGAGTTCGTCGAAACGCACTGCATCCCGCGCGAGACGGTCGCGCACGTGCACGATCCGGCGGCGCTCGATCGCACCCTGGCCGAGCTGCGCCCGCTCGCGCGCGAGTGGGGCCTGTACCTGCCGCAGCTGCCGGTGGAACACGGCGGGCTCGGCCTGGGCTGGGTCGAGCGCGCGGCGCTGCTGGAGGAGGCGGGCCGCAGCTACCTCGGTCCGGGCTCGATGAACTGCGCCGCGCCCGACCAGCCCAACATGATCAGCCTGCTGCGCCAGGGTTCGCCCGCGCAGCGCAGCCAGTACCTGGAGCCGCTCGCTGCCGGCACGGTGCGATCCTGCTTCGCGATGACCGAGCCCGCACCCGGCGCGGGGTCCGACCCCTCGATGCTGCGCACCACGGCCACGCGCAGCGGCGACGACTGGGTGATCCGCGGCCACAAGTGGTTCATCACCGGCGCCGTGGGCGCGACGTTCGCCATCGTGCTGGCCCGCGCTGACGAAGGTCCCACGCAGTTCATCGTGCCCACCGACACGCCCGGCTTCCGGCTGGTGCGCGCGATCCACGCGATCGATCCCTTCGCGATCGGCGGCCACGGCGAGATCCTGTTCGAGGATTGCCGTGTCGCCGGCGGCGCCGTGCTGGGCGAAGTGGGCCAGGGGCTGCAGTATGCGCAGCAGCGCCTGGAGCCCGCCCGCCTGTCGCACTGCATGCGCCTGATGGGGCGCGCGCGACGTGCCCTGGAACTCGCGCAGGCGTACGTGAACGAGCGCCAGTCCTTCGGCGACCGGCTGGCCGATCTGCAGCAGGTCCAGGCCATGGTGGCGGACTGCCACATCGACCTGCATGCCAGCCGGCTCATGACGCTGGACTGCGCTGCGCGCATGGACGCCGGAGCGTCGGTGAAGACGGAGTCCGCGATGGCGAAGGTGTTCGTGTCCGAGGCGCTCTGGCGCGTGGCGGATCGGGCCGCGCAGTTGATGGGGGCGCTGGGCATGTCCGAGGACGCGCCCGTGTCGCTCATCCTGCGCGAGCTGCGACCCTTCCGCGTCTATGACGGCGCATCCGAACTGCATCGCGCCACCCTCGGTCGGCGCTTCCTGAAAATTTCCCAAGGAGACAAGGCATGAAATCGTTCCGTCTGTTCCGCCGCGGCGCTGCCGCGCTCGCGGCCGCCCTCTGGTGCACGCTGTCGCTGGCTGCGTGGCCGGACCAGCCGATCAAGCTGGTCGTGCCGTTCCCCGCCGGCGGCAGCACGGACCTCGTCGCGCGAGTGGTAGCAGCCGACCTGGGCACGGCCCTGGGGCAGACCGTGCTGGTGGACAACAAGCCGGGCGCGGGCAGCCTGATCGGCTCCGAATACGTCGCGAAGGCAGCGCCCGATGGCTACACCATCCTGATGGCGGGACTCACCAACGTGTTCCTGCCCTACGCGCATCCCGACATGCGCTTCGATGCCATCGACGACTTCGTGCCGATCGGCCTGGTCGCGGACCTGCCCAACGTGATCGCCGTCAACGCGAAGACGCCGTACAAGACGCTCGCCGAACTGATCGCGGCCGACCACGCCAAGCCCGGATCGCTGTCCTTCGGCTCGGCCGGGGTGGCGACGCCCTCGCACCTGGTCTGCGAGATGGTGAACCACGAGGCGAAGATCAAGCTGCAGCACGTGCCGTACAAGGGCAACGCGCCGGCGGTGAACGACCTGATGGCGGGCACGATTCCCGTGATGTGCAACAACCTCGGCGGCACGTTGCCCTACATGAGCAGCGGCAAGATCCGCATCCTCGCGCAGACCGGCAAGACGCGCTCGCCCGCCGTGCCCGATGTCCCCACCTTCGCGGAGCTGGGCATCGGCGGCCTGGAGACCGGCCTGTGGATGGGACTGATGGCGCCCAAGGCCACGCCCAAGGACGTCGTTGCCAAGCTGAACGCCGCGCTGACCAAGGTGATGAACGAACCGGCGACGCGCGAGAAGCTGGCGAAGCTCGGCGCAGCGCCGCTCAGTCCCGCCCCGGCCGCGTTCGCGGAACGCATCAAGACCGACCGCCGCTCCTGGGGCGACGTGCTGAAGAACGTGAACCTCAAGACGACCAACTGATGGCCGACGCCGGGTATCCGCTGCAAGGCGTACGCATCCTCGACATGGCGACGGTGCTCGCCGCGCCGTTTGCCGCGACGCTGTGCGGCGACATGGGCGCGGAGGTCGTCAAGCTCGAATTGCCGCAGGGCAACGACGCGCTGCGCGGCCTGGCGCCGGTGCACGAGGGCCATGCACTGTTCTGGAAGACGGCCAACCGCGGCAAGAAGGGCATCTCGCTGGACGTGCGCAAGCCGGAAGGCCGCGCGCTGTTCCTGCGGCTGATCGAGGACTTCGACGTGCTGGTGGAGAACTTCCGCACCGGCACGCTGGACCAGTGGGGACTGGACCTGGCGACTCTACATGCGCGCAATCCGCGGCTCATCGTGCTGCGCCTCACCGGCTTCGGCCAGACGGGCCCGTACGCGCGGCGGCCCGGCTTCGCGCGCATCTTCGAGGCCATGAGCGGCTTCACGCATCTGACCGGCGAAGCCGACGGCGCACCGCAGCACATGAACTATCCGCTGGGCGACGCAGTGTCCGGACTGTTCGGCGCGTTCGCGATCGCCACGGCCCTGGTCGAACGCAATGCGAAGCCGCGCGAGCAGCAGCAGGGTGTGGAGATCGACCTGTCGGCCACCGAGGCGATGATGCGGCTGCTGGACCCGCTGGCCGCGGAACACCGCATCGCGGGCGTGGTGCGCGGCCGCACGGGTTCGCGCGCCGGCTACACGGCGCCATCGAACGTCTACCAGACGCGCGACGGCGCCTGGATCACGCTGGTGGGCTCGTCCGATCCGATCTTCGCGCGCCTGTGCCGCGCGATGGGCTGCGAGGAGATGGCTCGCGATCCGCGCTTCGACACCAACGTGCACCGCACGGCCAACCTGCTCGCGCTGGACGCGCAGGTGGCGCAGTGGTGCCGCAGCCTCGACCTCGCCGAGCTGGCGCAGCGCCTGGCGGCCGAGGACGTGCCGTTCACCAAGGTCTACTCGATCGCCGATGTCGAGGCGGACCCGCACTTCCGCGCGCGCGGCACGACCATCGAGATGAGCGACCCCGTGCTCGGGAGCATCCCCGCGCCGGCGCCCGTGCCGCGCTTCACCGGCCGCATTCCGCCGCATCCCACCGTCGGACCGGACACGGGCCAGGACAACGCCGAGGTGTACGGTGCGCTCGGCGTCTCGCAGGCGGAACTGGCCGCGCTGAAGCAAGCCAAGGTGATCTGAACGCGCGGGTCAGGCGCTGCGGCGCGAGAGGCGCGGGCGCTGCGCAGGACGCGACTTCGCTGCGGCGTTCTTCTGCGAGCCCTTGCGGCGCAGCAGCCGCAGCGCCATCGCGCCCACCGCGAAGGCGGCGCCGCCGACGGTCGACGCGCGAGTCGCCTTCTGCTTCAACTCCGCCACGCGCACCGGCACTTCCGCTTCCAGCCGGTGGCGCGTCTGCTCCAGCCGCGCGATCGCCGGCGAGGGCTGCTGCGCGTGGCCCGGATGCTCGGGGACCGGCTGCTCGGGGACCGGCTGCTCGTGGTGCGAGGACGCAGGCTCCACGGGCGCAGCCGGTGCCGTGGGCAGCCCCGGCTTGGCGGCGGCCCCGGCGGCATTGGCGCACCGTGAGCCCTGGTCGTGTGCGTACAGCTTGGTGAACTCCGCACCGAGCAGGAAGATCTGCGCCGCGTAGTACACCCACGCGAGCACCACGACCAGCGATCCCGCCGCGGCGAAGGGCTGCGTGAGGCTGCTGCGCCCGAGGTACAGGCCGATCAGGAACTTGCCGAACTCGAACAGCACGGCGGTCGTGAAGGCGCCGACCCACACGTCGCTCCATGCGATGCGCGTGCTGGGCAGCATCTTGAAGATGAAGGCGAACAGGGCGGTCGCGACGCCCAGCGAGAGCGCGAAATTCAGGACGTGCGCCAGCACCGCCATGCCGGGGATCAGCCCGATCGTCCAGCTGTCCACGGCCGTCAGCGCCGCGCTCACGATCAGCGACACCATCAGCAGGAACACCAGCGCGAGGATCACGCCGAAGGACATCAGTCGGGCGCGCAGGATGCTGCGCACCCCGGTGGGCCGGGCCGATGCCGGCACGTGCCAGATGCGGTCCAGCGCGGTCTGCAACTCGGTGAACACGGATGTCGCGCCGAGGAGCAGCACCACGATGCTGATGACGCCGGCAACGAGTCCCTGGTGAGGGTTGCTGGAAGCCAGCACGAGGCTTTGCACGAAGCTCGCGCCCTGGTCGCCGACCAGGCCGCGCATCTCCGCGACGATCCGGCCGGTCACCGCGTCGCGTCCGAACACCGCCCCAGCCACCGCGATCACGATTACCAGCAGGGGCGCCAGCGAGAACACCGTGTAGTACGAGATCGCCGCGCCCATGCTGGGCGCGTAGTCGTCGGACCAGGCCTTGGCCGCCTGGACAAAGAGGCGGAACAGGTTCTTGGGGAGCTTGAGCTTCACGGTCACTCCAGGAGTCGCTGCGGCGCGCGGGTGGGCGCGGAAGCCCATAGGGTGGGGCACGGTAGCACGGTTGGGGTGTCGTCGGCCCCGCGAGCGATCGTCGGAAGGTTCCGCTGTCGGGCAGGCGGCTCGGCAGCGTGCGCGCTGCCAGGCGCGGACGCCGGCGAGCGCACGCGCGGGACCTCCTCGCCATTTGCGCGCGCATGCTCCTACACTGGCAATCATGATCAAGGCGAGGCTGCAGCCCTATGTCGCGGTGGACGGCACGCCGTTCTCGGCGAGCAGCGCCGACCTGCTGCGAGCGCGCGGCCAGCCCTGGAAGTCCGGCCGCAATGCCGTGGGCCTGAACGAGCTGGACTACGGCGACAAGGTGTACCGCTTCCAGGACGGCGGTCGCCTGGAGGAAGTCACCTTCCAGGCCGAGGTCATCACGGTCGGCAACGTGGCGATGCCCTTCGAGGCGCTCGCGTCCTTCGTGCGCAGCCAGGACGACGAAGCGTTCGAGCGCGCCGGTTTCCTGGTGAGCCCGGCCTTCGGCCTGGCGTTCGACCCGCGCGAGCCGTACTGGGTCACGGCGCTGGCGCGCCACTGCATCCCGGAGTGGGAGGCCTTGTAGCGGCCCGCCGCTGGCCGCCCGGACGGCTCACGCGGGGCGCAGCGCCCGCCCCGCATCCACCTGCAGTTCGCGCGCGATGCCCACGGCCAGCCGCAGGCGGCGCACCAGCCAGGGCGTGAGGTCGTGCTCCCCGTCGGGGAACTCCAGCATGGGTGGCGCTTCCTCGTGCGCCGGGGCTGCGTCCGGCCGCGGCGCGTCGGTGGCGAGCGCCGCCGAGATGGCGCGTGTCGCGTCCTCCAGCGGCCCCTGCAACTGGTCCAGGTCGAGCCGGTCGCGCCTTTGCAGCAGCATCGTCTTGATCGCGGTGAGCTGGGCGAGCAGCTGGTAGCTGTGCGCCAGCATGCGTTCGAGCTCCGCAAGCGGCGGCCGCACCGCGCGCGGCTCCGACAGCGACCGCTGGATGGCCTGTACCAGCGCCGACAGGCTGTCATACGCCTCGCGCCGCGCGAGCCGCCAGGCCAGTTCCGCCTTCGTGTCCAGCTCGCGCAGCTGGCCCAGCGCCAGCGCGAGCTGCGCGTGCCGCGCCTGCGCCGTCAACGTGCGGGCGACCAGCGAGCGCACCTGCGTGCGTTCCCACGAGGGCAGCACGTAGCTGAAGGACCAGGCGATCGCCACGCCGATCAGCGTGTCCATCACGCGCTCGGCCAGCTGGAACACCGGCGAGCCGGCGGCGCCGAGCAGGTGCGCCTGCACCAGCGCCAGCACCGTGGCCGCGACGGCGGTGACCAGGTAGCGCTGCAGCGCGAAGGCATGCGCGATGCCCTGGCCTGCGGTCACCACCAGCAGCAGCACGGTCGCGGGCAGGTGCGCGTACAGGATCGCGCCGGCGATCACGCAGCCGAGCAGCGTGCCGGCGACCCGGCTGTTGCGCCGCTCCAGCGTCTGCGCGAGGCTGCCGCGCAGCACCACCACGATGGTCAGCAGGATCCAGTATTCGTGCGAGCCCCAGGGCAGCACCAGCCCGACGAGGTAGCCGGCCGCGATGGCCAGCGCTGCGCGCAGCGCGTGACGCAGGGGCGGCGCGTCCCAGCGCCACAGCGACAGGAAGGGCCGCCAGCTCCACTTGGTGGGGCTCACGAACAGCTGCCAGGCCGTGCGCACGACCTCCGCGTCCGGCGCGCGGGCGCCGCGGGCCAGCGCCACCAGGCGTGCGACCTCGTCGTGCACGTAGCCGACGCGCCGCGCCAGCGCACCGGCGAGCTGCCGGGGCGGCGGTTCGTCGCTGCCGGCGAGCTCCGGCGCAGGCGGCGCCGTCACCGCGGCCAGCGCCAGCGCCGGGCGGGGATGCACGAAATCCGGCGGCTCACGCCCCAGCATCAGTGCATCGGCGAGCGCCTCGAGGTCGCCCGCGAGCGCCTGGATCTCCAGGCCCAGCACGCGCAGCAGTTCCTGGTGCTGCGGGACGGCGCGCACCACGTCGATGTCGAGCGCGCAGGCCACCAGGTGGTCGCGCATGTCCAGCACCTGCAGCAGCATGCCGGCGAGCTGCAGTCGGCGTGGCGTGGTGGGGGTCTCCAGCAGGATGTTGCGCGCGGATTGCAGCTGGTCGGCCAGCGCCGCCTGCTGCTTCATCAGCCGGCCCATGAGGGCAGTGCGCTGCTGCTCCTGCGCGGGCAGGATGAAGTGCATGCCTTGCGTGCGCATCAGGTTGGCGACGGCCCGCAGCGAATCGACGAGCGCCAGCACGCGGTAGCGCGGATTGAGCAGCGTGTTGGCCGCCGTGCCCCACAACACATAGAGGAAGGCGCCCAGCGCGAAGGCGAGCGTCGCGTCGATCACCTCGCGCGTGCTCTCGGCCGGCGGCGCCGCCAGCGCGAAGATCATCGCGAACATGATCGAGACGGAAATCGGCAGGCCGCGCTTGCCCCAGGCTGCGCCCAGGAAGGCGACGAACGTGGCGCCCACCAGCAGCGTCCCCAGTTCCACGGTGGAATGCCGCAGCATGCCGGTGGCGAAGAACAGCGGGATCGCGATCAGGAGGGCGGGCAGGAAGTGCGTGAACTTGCCCTTGCGCGGGGCAGGCTGGTCGGGCGGCGTCACGACGATCACGCCGACGGTGGCGGCCGCGGCAGCGGCCGGCCCGAACAGCAGGTGCACGACCGTGGAGACCAGCAGCAGCCCCAGCGCAGTCACGAGTCCGTTGGCGACATAGGAGCTGAGCGCGATGCGGCGGGCGGTGCGGAGGTGTTCTTTCACGTCGTCGTCGGGGCTCCCGGCTATCAGGCCGCAAGACGCCGGTGCAACACGGCAGCGACGGGTCTTGCTGCAGCCAGCGCGAAGTCTAGCGGCTTCGCGCGCCATGGCCGAGTCCGTCCCGCCCGCAATGGTGTATCGTCGACGGCCCCGCCTGCCTGCTTGCGCCCCTTCCGAGATCATGATTCGCAGTCCCATGACCCGCACCGTGCTGCTGGTCGCTTTCCTTGCGGCCGGCCTGCTGCTGGTGCGCTCCGGCGCGCTGTCGCCGTGGCTGTGGATGTTGCTCACGGTGGTGGTGATCGCCACGCGCGTGATCGCGCGCATGGACGCCTACCAGGACGAGCTGTCGTTAACGGACCAGGGCATCACGCGCCAGCACGGATCGAAGCTGCGCAAGGTGCAGAACGAAAGCGTGCGCTGGGACCAGGTGCGGCGCATCGAGGTGCTGACGCACGAAACCGGGCCGGGGCGCAAGGACCTGCTGTTCCTGCTGTACGGCACGGGGGACGCGGGCGTGGCGGTACCGGGAGCCGTCGCCGAACGGCACGGGCTGCTCCCCGAGCTGCGGCGCCGGTGCCCGGGGTTCCAGGAAGACCAGTGGGAGCAGGCGCAGGCCGCCACGGGGCGCGCGACCATCCTGCTGTGGGAGCAGGCGGCGCCTTAGCTGTTGCGCCGGTCCGGGCCCGCGGCCTCTCCGATCGACGCGTGACGCTGGTTCAGGACGCGTCCCACAGGAAGGACATCCGCGCCGTGTGCTCGCCCATGCGCACGGTCTTCGTCTGGGCGTGGCCGTTGTAGCTCGCCTGCACGCGGTAGCTGCCGGCGCGCGGCACGTCCAGCAGCATCAGCGGTCCGTCGCAGGTGCCTTGCAGCACGACGTTGCCGTCGCTGGACGTCACGGTGAAGTCGACACCGGCGAGATACGCGCCGCCGCGCGTCGCGAACGTGAGCAGCGCATCGTGGCGCGGCGCTTCCTGCTTGATGCTGGCCTGCTCGGATTCGCCGATACCACCGCAGCGGAAGCCCGCTTCGTGGCCTGCGGCCAGCGCAGGGACGGCGGCTGCGAGCAGAAGGGCCGGGCCCATGGCCAGGCTGAACCATCGTGCGTTCATGAGGTGCTCCTGAGGCTGTGCAGCCATCGTGCGCCCAACGCGGGGCAGGCGCGTCAGGGAGGGGGATTCCCTGGCGTAGGACGCGTCTCGCGCGCTTCATGCCGTTCCGGGGTGCTGGAGTGCCGCGTTGCCGGACCGCCCGGCGTTGCGCTGCCGCCGGGTCAGGTGAGGGTCAGTACCCCAGGCCCACACTCATTTCGCGGGAGCGTTCCCGCGTTGCGGCGAAGGTCGCGGCGCGTGGTCGCGAACGTGCGTCATCTCCTTGCCTGCCTCTCTGACACGGCGGGCCTTTCCCCCGGCCGCCGCGTGCGGCCGGTCTTTCTCTAGCACACCCGGCCGCGCGAGATGCCCACAGCAGGCGTGGAGAACGCTGTGGACAAGGGTGTGGAGTCCCGCCACAGGCCGCGCCGGTGCGGCGATCCGGGGTGCTGCCTGTTGCGCACGCAGTCGCTTTCGCGGGACTGACGCAGGGCGTCTGCTGTCGTTGCCTGCCCACGCGGCCGTGGCGCCGCGCGCCGTTCTTCAGGCTTGCTTCAGGGTCCGGCGCGCCGCCCCCCTACAATCGCGCCTCCTGAGATGCCCAGGTGGCGGAATTGGTAGACGCACTAGTTTCAGGTACTAGCGGGTAACACCGTGGAGGTTCGAGTCCTCTCCTGGGCACCAGCCGCACGCGCGGGCGCAGCCACTCAAGGCCTGCCCAGGAACACGTAGAAGCTGTCGTAGCCCTTGCTCGCGTGCCCGTACCCGAGGTACAGCGGCCCGAGCGGCGTGTCCACGCCCAGCAGCAGGGACGCCGAGCGGATGGTGCCGAGGTCGTTGCCGGGCAGCAGCGAGTGGCTCATGCGCCCGATCTCCAGCGAGCCTCCCGCATAGATGCCATCGAGCAGGCTCCAGTTCTTCAGGCGGTTGTAGTACACGAGCCGGGCGAAGCGCAGGTCCTCCCCGATCAGCGCGCCCGTCGGCAGTCCCGACATCTGCAACAGCCCGCCCCACTGGAACATCTGCGAAGGCGGCAGCGCATCGCTGCCCAGCCGGCGTCCCAGCTTGCCGGAGACCTGGAACGTGTTGTCGCCGAACGAGTGCACGTAGGTGCCTGAGAGATCCAGGCGCGTGAAGTTCACGTCGCCGCCGAGCGACTTCTGCGCCGCCACGATGTCCACGGTGGCCCCATAGCCCTTGCGGGGGAAATGCAGGTTGTCCAGCTGGTCGACCAGCGCGCGCAGCGTCACGGCGGAAGAGTTCACGTCCGCGCGCGACGTATCGAGCACGGGCGGTCCGGTATCCACCGTGGACCGGTGGCGCGTGTATTCGAGGCCCAGGCGCGTCTCGCCGTAGTGCGTGAGCTGCGCGCCGGCGGCGAGTTCCACCGTCGCATCCGTGCCGTCGAAGATCGCGATGCGTTGGTCGCCCTTGAACACGTCCACGCTGCGCCGCTGCACCAGCGCGCGCGGCGCGAGGAAGAAGCCGGGGCCGCGCTGCAGCGGCTGGTACAACTCGGTGGCGACCCGGCTGGTGCGACCGAGCTGGCCGTCGATGCGCCACTCCGCGCCCAGTGAATTCAGCCAGGTCATGCGGTAGTTCACCAGCAGGTTGAAGAAGGCGTCGCCCTGGAAGTCGGACGACAGCCCGAGCCCGCCACGCAGGTAGTTGGGGCCCCAGCTCTTTTCCACCGCATCCACGGCCAGCACGCGCTTGCCCGGTTCCTCCAGCAGCGAGTAACTCACATGCTCGAAGTCGCCCGTGCCGAACAGGCGCTGCATGTCGCGGTCCAGCACCTTCTGGTCCACCGGCTGCCCTTCGCGCGTCTGCATCTCGGCGCGCGCGATCTGCGGGTCCACCCACTGCAACGGGTTCAGGCGGATCTCGTCGGGCACGAAGGCTTCCAGGGGCGGCGCGGACTGGCGCTTCTGGTTCCAGCGCGCATACGCATCGGGCGAGAGCGCGTAGGGTGCCAGCAGGTCCGCGACGGCGCGGGTGGCGGCTTCCCCGCTCGGCACGACGTCGGTGAGGTGATCGAAGTCGGTGGCAGAAAAGTCGTCCAGGTGCGGCACCACCAGGATGTCGGTGGGCTTGAGGCTGGCCAGCGAGGCCTGCACGTTCTGCTCGGTGAGGATGTTCACCATCTGCGCGGTGACGCCCAGGATCGAGTTCAGCTGGTCGGCGCGCAGCAGCGGCGTGCCCAGGTTCACCGCGATGACGACCTCGGCGCCCATCGCACGCGCCACATCCACGGGCAGGTTGTCGGTAAGCCCGCCGTCCACCAGCAGGCGGTCGGCGATGCGCACGGGCTCGATCGCGCCGGGCACCGACATGCTCGCGCGCATGGCGGCAGCGAGCTCGCCATCCTTGAGCACGACGGCCTTGCCGCTCACCAGGTCGGTGGCGACGGCGCGAAACGGGATGGGGAGCTGGTCGAATTGGCGGAAACCGCGTACCTTGCTCAATTGCCGCAGCACCGCTTCGAGCTGCACGCCGGAGACGAGTCCCTTGGGCAGCAGCAGCCCGCTCGAGCCCAGGCCCACTTCGGCCGGGGCGAGGTTCTTCGCGTCGTCGCGCTTCAGGCGCACCGCGCGCTCTTCCCGCGGCGGCTGCTCCTTGAAGAGGAGGCGGGTGGAAAGCCTGGAGAGCACCTCCTCCATCTCCTGCACCGTCGCTCCCGACGCATAGGCGGCTCCGACGATGGAGCCCATGCTGGTGCCGACGATGCAGTCCACCGGCACGTGCAGGTCTTCCAGCACCTTGAGCACGCCCACGTGGGCGGCGCCGCGCGCGCCACCGCCGGAGAGCACGAGGCACACGCGCGGCCGCGCGGCACCCGACAAGGACATTGGTGAGGTAGGTGCTACGGGTGCCGCGGCTGTCGCAGGTGCGCCGGAAGCAGGCGCCTGCGCGAGGGAGTGCGACGCGAGCCCCGCCAGGGCGGCGGCGCACGCGAGCGCGCGGCACCTGGCGAAGCGGTGTTTCAAGACCGGCTTACAAGACCAGCTTGCTGACCTTGGTGCCGTCGAGGCTCAGGTTCGCCATGAACCCTTGCTGGTCGCGCACCAGCGCCACCACGGCAGGCCCGCGCGCCTGGTCCAGGCGCGCCATGGCACCGGCGTCTACCACGACCACCGATGCATCGCCGCCCATGACCCAGCCGTTGCTGCTGGTGAACTGGTTCAGCGCCTCCGGCGTCATGAAGAAGATGTAGAGGGTGCGCGACTGCGCCCCCGCCAGCAGACCCACCGAGCCGCTGTTGAGGCTGTAGTAGCCGAGGGTGGTGTTCCCCTTGCGCAGCGCGCCGTTGCCGTGCGAGCCCCCGATCACGAAGCCCACGGTGACCACTTGCGGGAACACGAGCACGCCTTGCGCCGCGTTCGCCATGGCGCGCGCGCCCGGCGCGTTCGCGAACAGCTCGCCCATCGCGGAGTCGACCTGCGTGTCGATTTCGCGGCGCTTGGCGCTGGCCTGCGCCGGGTCCATGGTGGAACTGCAGCCGGCGGCGAGTGCCGCGCCGGCCAGCAGGAGATGTCTGCGGTGGATCATGCTGGATGCCTCTTCGATGACGGGACGGGTGCGGCGCCTCAGCGGCGCGGCACCGCGATTTCCTTCACGCGTGCCAGTGGCACCGAGATGGCGCCGGCAGGCGGCGTGAACTGGTACGAGGTGGCGGCGATCTGCGGGTTGAGCGTCCAGTCGTAGTCGGCGCTGTACTGCGGCCGCGACACCTTGTCGGTCAGGGTCACCACGAGCCGGCGGGGCAGCGGCTGCGCGCCGCGCTGGATCCAGACCTGCCAGTCATGGCCTGCCTCGCGGAACACGTACTGGTCGCAGGCAACGCCGCGGATCGTGGCGAAGCCCACCACGCGCGCCATCCTGATCTCCGGCGGCTTCGCCTGGTCGTCCGCCCAGGCGAACAGGTCGAGGATCGGCAACTGCACGGGGTAGTCGCTCTCCAGCTTGTTTGCCAGTTCGTACACCGTGCCCGTCATCGGCGCCTGCGCGTAGTAGCCGCTGGACTTGCTGTAGACGCTGAAGGTCTTGCCGTCGTACACCACGAGGCGATGCCGGCGGTCGCTGGTCTGCTCGGCGCGCACGTGGTCCGGGCGCGTG
Source organism: Ramlibacter ginsenosidimutans (assembly GCF_016654015.1). Taxonomy (GTDB): domain Bacteria; phylum Pseudomonadota; class Gammaproteobacteria; order Burkholderiales; family Burkholderiaceae_C; genus Ramlibacter; species Ramlibacter ginsenosidimutans. The sequence goes on from NZ_JAEPWM010000017.1 coordinate 40,640, forward strand.
ACGTCCATGGTGGACGCGGTGTCGTAGCGCACCTTGAGGTCCTGTCCCAGCACCTCCTCCGTGCTGGCGTCGCCCTTCACGCGGAAGGACTGCAAGGTCTGCAGGAACTTGCCCATGCGGGTGAGCGCGGCCATCGCCTCGGGCTCGACGGCGGGGCCGTTGTCGATCTGCGCGAGCGCGGGGACGGCGGCGGCGCAGCAGGCCGCGACCACCAGCAGGCGGCGGAGCGAGCGGCGCGAGATGGCGAGGCGCATCGGGGTCCTTCGTTCAGGCGTGGGACACTGCGCGCTCGCTCGCGCAGCGCAGCGCCAGCAGCAAGCCGGGCAAGGTGTCGACGCCCAGCGTGCGCATGATGCGCGCGCGGTCCGCCTTGATCGTGCGTTCGCTCACGCCCAGGTCGGCCGCGAGCTGCTTGTGCAGGCGCCCGGCGGCGATGCCTTCGAGCACCAGGTGTTCGCGCTGGCCGAGTGCGGCCAGCCGCGCGCGCGCTTCTTCCGCCTCGCGGCGGCGCGCTCGCTGGCGGATGTCGTGCTGGATCGCATCTTCCACCGCGGCCAGCAGTACGTCGAAGTCCACCGGCTTGGTGAGGAACTCGCGCGCGCCGCTGCGCATCGCGCGGACGCTGGCGCGCACGTCGTCGGCGCCGCTGAGGAAGACGATCGGGTGCTCGTAGCCGGGATGGCGCGCCAGGGCGTCCTGCAGGTCCAGCCCGCTGAAACCGGGCAACTGCAGGTCCAGCAGCAGGCAGCCCGGCTCCGGATCGGGCGCGGGCAACAGGTAGTCTCCCGCGGCGGCGTAGCAGCGCGTGGTGTAGCCGGCCGAGGACAGCACGCGCTGGAGCGCAGCGCGGACGGAAGCGTCGTCGTCGATGATGTGGATGGTTCCGGTCATGGCTCGCCGCGGAAAAGCCGCGTTCCTGCAGGCATGTTCCGCGCGCCCCCGCCCAGGGCCTATTGGACTTTTGGGCAATAGGCCGGCGGGGAGGGGGTGGCGATGCTCTGTCCCTGGGGAAACCGCAAGCGGGATGCCATGGGCGAAGTACCAGTGCAGGTCACGAGCGAGCTGCCGGCGACGCCGGCCGCGGCGCCGGGGCGGCTGCAGGAATACGAGGAGCTGTTCATGCGCGGCCCTCCCATGCTGGTCGAAGGCAAGCTGGGGCTCGTGCGCCCCGGGCGGCTGCACACCGGCCGCCGCTGCGTGCTGTTCATCGTGCTGACGTGGATGCCGTTGTGCGTGATGACGGCGCTGGAGGGCACGCTGATGCCAAGCTCGCACGGGATCGGCTTCCTCGTGGACCTGGGCGCGTTCTCGCGCTCCTGGGTGGCCGGGCCGCTGCTGCTGCTCGCCGACGTGCTCGCGGGCCGCGAGTTGAGCCGGGTCGCGACGCGCTTCGGCTGGTTGTGCGAGCTGTCGCCCAGCGCGCGCGCCGGCTTCACGCGGGCGGCGGCGTCCACGGTGCGGCTGCGCGACGGCCCGCTGCTGGAGTTCGCGATCGCGGCGACCGTGCTGCTCATCATCGTCGCCATGCTGCACACCCTGCCGTTCGACCAGCTGCCGTACTGGCAACACAGCCAGCTGCATCCGGAGCACCTGTCGGTCGCCGGCTGGTGGTACGCCGTGGTGAGCCTGCCGCTGTTGCTGCTGCTGGTGGTCGGCTGGCTCTGGCGACTGGTCGTGTGGACCTCGTTCCTCGTGCAGGTGGCGAAGCTGGACCTCCCGATCGTCCCCGAGCACCCGGACCAGGCGGGTGGCCTGGGCTTCATCGGCTACACGGTGCGCGGCTTCGCATTCGTCGCCGCGGCCTTCGGCGCCATCGTCGCGGGCGCGGTCGCCAACCAGGTGATCCACAACGGCGTGTCCTTCCTGTCGCTGCGTTACGTGATCGGCGGCACCGCCGCGGTCTGCGTGGTGCTGTTCTGCGCCCCCATGTGCGTGCTCGCCCCGCGCCTGGCCGCCGAGCGCCGCGCGGGCATGAAGCACTTCGGGCAGCTCGCGACCTCCTTCGGCCTGCAGTTCCGCAGCGAGTGGTTCACCGGACGCAAGGTGGAGCGCGACACGCTCGAGCGCCCGGATTTCTCCGCGGCGACCGACCTGTACCAGATCGTCGATCGCGTGAAGGCAATGCGTTTCCTCCCGCTCGATCGCGTGAATGTCGCCCTGCTCGCGATCGCCACCCTGGTGCCGTTCTTCCCGGTCGCGCTGCTGGCGCTTCCCTTCGACACCCTGCTGAAGCTGGTGGTCGGCGTGCTGGTCTAGGAGCAGGCTCCTAGCCGGCCCCGGCGACTTGCCGCACGCCCGCGCTGCCCGCGCTGCCCGCGGGGACGACTGCCGGCAGGGCCAGCTTGAACACCGCGCCTTCGCCGGTCCGGCTCTGCGCCGACAGGGTGCCGCCGTGGGCACCGGCGATGCGCCGGCAGATCGCCAGCCCCATGCCCAGCCCTTTTTCCTTGGTGGTGTAGAACGGCTCGAAGATGCGTTCGATCTGCTCGGGCGCGATGCCGTTGCCCGTGTCCGAGACGCTGACTTGCACGAGGCCTTCCGCGGTCTGCGAAGTCCCGACGCTCAGCACCCGGGGCTTGCGCATGTCCTGCATGGCGTCGCACGCATTCACGACGAGGTTCAGCACGACCTGCTGCAGCTGGACGCGGTCGCCGTGCACCTGCGGCAGGTCCCGCGCATAGCTGGTCTTGAGTTCGACGCCGCGCACGAGGAATTCGCCGCGGATGAAGTCCAGCACGTCCTGCACCAGATGGTTCAGGTCCACCTGCACGAACTCCTCGTTGCCCTTCTTCATCAGCAGGCGCAGGTGGTGGATCAGCAGGCCGGCGCGCTTGTCCGCGTCGGCGATCTCGTCGAGGATGGTCCGGATCTCCTCGACGTTCGACGGATCGAGCTGCAGCAGGCGCACTGCCGCCTGCGCGTTCGCCAGGATGGCGGTGAGCGGCTGGTTCAGCTCGTGGGCGATGGTGCTGGAGAAGTCGGACAGCGAGGCGACGCGGGTCAGGTGCGTGAGCTGCCGGCGCTGGTCCTGGGCATCCCGCTCCGCGACGCGCTGTTCCGTGATGTCGCGCAGCAGGAGGATCTGGCACGCTTGACCACCGACCTCCACGGCCGCAGTCGACGCCAGCGCCGCGTGCGCGCCGCCGGCGCGGTCGCGCAGCTGGATCTCGAACTCCTGGGGAGCGGCCGTGTCGCCGGACGCAGCTTCCATGCGCCTGCGGCTGGCCTCATCCAGGTGCGCGGCCAGGGGTTGCGGCGCGACCACCGCCGTGTCGCCGGGATAGCCCAGGAGCTGGAGCCAGCGCGCGTTCGCCTCCAGGATGCTGCCGTCGTGCTGGCGCGCAATGGCCATGGCATCCGGTCCGCGGCGGAAAGCGGTGGAGAAGAGTTCCTCGGACGCGCGCAGCTTGCGTTCCCCGTCGCGGCGCTCCTCGATCACGGCGGCCAGCATCAGCAGCGGCACGACGATGCTCACCAGGAACAGCTGGATGGCGAGCGCGTCCGGCGCGAATCCAGGCACCTCGAACGGCCCCCGGCCGTGCGCCGCCCCCCAGATCACGAGGAAGGCAACGACGGCATACGCCGCGCTCGTGAGGGCCGGGCCGAAGCGCAGCGCCGCCCAGAGCAGGAAGGGCAGCGGCAGGTACAGCAGCGCGGGGCCGGTGCGCAGCGAGCCGCTGCTGGAGTCGAACACGATCAGGCCGACCGCGAAGAGGCCGCTCACGAGCAGCCCGATCTCCAGCAGGTGGGCCCGCCCCTGGCGCAGCTGCATCGGTTCCAGGGCGCTCCAGCTGACCAGCACCGGCACCAGCGTCAGCGCGGCCAGCACGTGCGAGAAGAACAGCATGCGCCACAAGGCTGCGAAGTCGCCGTGGTTCCACTCCGCCAGCCGCAGGAAAGCCGCCGAGATCAGCGCACTCACGAGCGGCGCCACGACGGCGGCGGTGCAGAACGCCACCACCGAGCGCAACGTGCGAAAACCCGGCGCCGGCGACCAGCGTGTCACGAGCAGGGCTGCCAGCAGCGCCTCGATTCCGTTCGACACGAACGTGCCGAGCACCACCGGCAACGCGATGCCGGCGTGCAACTGGAACATCAGGTGGGCGGGAAGCGCCCCGGCGAAAGCCGCCCACCACCAGCGTCTCGGCGTGAGGAGCAGGGCTGCCATCAGCACGGCCGTGGGCAGCCACAGCATGGAGAGGCGCACCTCGGAAAAGGCCACCGTGGCGCCGACACGGGCGCCTGCGTAATAGCCCAGGCCGACGAGCGCGGCGACCCGCAGCAGCGAGCCCGCAGGGTCCGCCGCGCTGGACCCGGGCAGGTGTTGGTGGCTCGATGGCCGCAGGAACTGCAAGAAGCCTCCCCTGAGCGATGGACGCCGAAGGCACGGGCGCCGCACCCGTATCCCGCACCGTCGATGACAAGCCTCGCGCAAGGCAGGTCCACATCGATTGATGCAGATCACTCCCCGCCCGTGGCACTTCCGCGCCGTCAGCCCGGCCTGGGCTTTCGAACAAATTGAGGTAGATCAGGCAAGCCGGACTTGGTATCTTGACCGCGCAGGATGTGCTTCTACACTGAAAGTATGCGGGCAATTCAACTGGACCCGTGATGGCAGAAGGGGAATGCAATGGAAGCGGCAAGCAGGGCGGAGCAGGGGCAGCGGGCAGTCCACGTGCGCGAAGAGCCGGCGCAGATCCATCTCGTCGACGATGACGAGTGGGTGCGGACCGCGGTGGGGCGCCTGCTGCGCAGCCGGGGCTTCCATGTCACCCTGCACGGCAATGCCGAAAGCTTCCTCGACGCCTACGATCCCGATTCCGCAGGTTGCATCGTCCTCGACGTGGCCATGCCGGGCCTGGACGGTCCCGGCCTGCAACAGCGGCTGGTGGACCAGGGCGACGCGATGCCCATCGTCTATCTGACCGGCTCCGGCGACGTTCCCCTATGCGCGGCCGCCATGCGCAACGGCGCCGTGGACTTCCTGACCAAGCCGGTGGACGAGGAGGAACTGGTGCGCGCAGTGACCATGGCGCTGGAGCACGATGCGGTGCGTCGGCTCGCGCGCACGCACACCGTGAAGACGGAGGCCCGCCTGGGCAGCCTGACGCCGCGCGAACGCGAAGTGCTCGAGCACGTGATGAACGGTCGCCTGAACAAGCAGATCGCCTCCGACATCGGCACGGCGGAAAAGACGGTCAAGGTGCACCGCGCCCGCGCGATGGAGAAGATGCGCGTGCGCTCCGTCGCGGAGCTGGTGCGCATGGTCGAACGCGCCCACCCGGGGCTCGGCTGGCTGGATTGAGCGGCTCCCTCCTTACCTAAGACCAAGGTCTCATTGGTCCGGCGCACCCCCTGCCTTAGCGTCACGGGTCATGAACAAGGACCCTTCGCTGGTGGCAGTGGTGGACGACGAGGAGTCGGTCCGCAAGGCCTTGGGCCGGCTCATCCGGTCGGCCGGCTACGGCGTGGAGATGTTCGGATCGGGCGTGGAATTCATGCAGTCGTTGAAGCGCACGCGTCCCGATTGCGTGGTCATGGACCTGCGCATGCCGGTGCTGAGCGGCTTCGAGCTGCAGTCCGCCCTCCAGCGCAGCGGTGTCACGGTGCCCGTCGTGATCATCACGGGCGATGACGCGGCCGACAGCCGCGAGCGCGCCCTGCGCTGCGGCGCCCGCGCTTTCCTGCGCAAGCCGGTCGACGAAGCGCTCCTGATCGAGGCCATCCAGAACGCGGTGCGCGATCCGGCGTGAGCCTCGGCCCCTTGGTCCCATGGCAATGCGCGTTCCACTCCGCTGCAATCCCGTCCAGGGGTGATCGTCTTATCCCCGCCCAACTCAGGAGACCCGCATGCGCATCCATCCGAAATCGAGCTTCCTCGTCCTGTGCTTCGCCGCCGTCGCCGTGCAGGCGCAGGTCGCCTATCCCGCCAAGGGCCAGAGCGCGAGCCAGCAGCAGAAGGACCAGGCCGAATGCCAGTCCTGGGCGGCGAGCCAGGCGGGCACCGCCCCGCCTCCGCAGAGTGGGCAGGTCGCGCGCGGCGCCGCGCGTGGTGCGGTCGGCGGCGCCGTCGTGGCCGGCGTTGCCGATGGCGATTCCGGCAAGGGCGCGGCGGCCGGCGCCGTGATCGGTGGCGTCCGCGCGGGGCGCCAGCAGAACGCGCAGGCCAGCGCCGCGCAGCAGAACAACAGCAACGCCTACGCTGCCTGCATGCAGGGCCGCGGCTATTCCGTCAAGTAAGGGCGGCGGGCGCCGCTGCGCGCGGCGCACTGGTCGAGTCGCCTTGGGACGGCCCGCTACCTCATAGCAGCCATTCGATCGGCAGCACGGACAGGAAGGCGATCCACAGTGAACGCAGCGCGCCCACGCCGGGCGTGCTCGTGTGGCGCACCTCGCCCGCGTCCGTGCGTTCGATCCAGACGACCTGCCCGCCTTCCAGCCGCAATTCGTACGCGTTGCGCGGGATGGCGCCCTCGAACGCATCGGCCAACTTCGCTGCCAGCGTCGGGCTCTCCAGCACCAGCCCCATCTCGGTGTTCAGGCGCGACGAGCGCGGGTCCAGGTTGAACGAACCCACGAAGATGCGGCTGCGGTCCACGGCGAAGGTCTTGGCATGCAGGCTCGCCGAGGAACTGCCGCCCTGGCTGCCGCCGACGCTGCGCCGGCGCTCCAGTTCTTCATCGTCGTCCGAGCGCACGGGCAGGGCGGCGGGCTTCAGCTCGAACAGGCGAACCCCGGCACGCAACAGTTCCTCGCGGTAGTGCACATACCCGGAGTACACGGCGCCGACGTCCGTTGCCGCCAGCGAGTTGGTCAGCAGCTTCACCTGCACGCCGCGCCGCGCCATCGCGGCGAGCGTGGCGGCACCTTCCGGGCCGGGGACGAAATACGGCGACACCAGCACCAGCTCGCGCTTGGCGCCCCCGAATGCGGCCGAGAGCTCCGGGCCCATGTGCGCGTCGCGGCGTTCCGGCGGCATCACGACCTTGGTGGGGTCGTCGCTGATCACGCGGGCGGGCACCCAGTCGTAGGCAAGGGTGCCAGCGAGCAATTGCGTGAGCAGGTGAAGCTGCCCGACGGCCTCGAGGTAGGCGGCTGCCGCGGGCCGTGCCCGCTGCTCCTGCCAGTGCTGCCGCGTGTCCGCGTTCACCGTACCGGGTGCCGGGGGCAGCAGGGCGCGCGCGGGCCACGCCGATGCGCTGTTCCAGTAGCGATCGAATTCCTGGTCGACTTCCCGCGCGACCGGCCCGACCGCGAGCACGTCCAGGTCGGCGAACGCCACGGGGCTCTGTGCGCCCAGGTACTCGTTGCCGATGTTGCGGCCGCCGACCACCGTCGCCAGGCCGTCCACCGTGAACGACTTGTTGTGCATGCGCCGGTTCACGCGCGAAAAATCCAGGACCATGTCGCCCAGGCGCCAGCTGCGGTTGGCGAACGGATTGAACAGCCGGACCTCGATGTTGGGATGCGCATCGAGCGCCGCGATGCCGGCGTCCATGCCGCCGGTATTGGCGTCGTCGAGCAGCACGCGCACCCGCACGCCGCGTTCCGCCGCGTCCCACAGGGCCTGCGCCAGCAGGTTGCCGCTGGTGTCGTTGCGCCAGATGTAGGTCTGCACGTCGATGCCGCGGTCCGCCCCTTCGGCCAGCGCGTAGCGCGCGACGAACGCTTCGCGTCCATCGGGCAGCGCGCGCACGCCCGAGCGGCCAGGATGCCCGACGGCCTGCGCCTCCACGACGCGTCCGATGCGGGTGCGGCCCGTGTCGGTGAACGCCGTGCTGGCCGTGCGCTGCGGAGGCGGCGGCAGAGTCGCGCAGCCGGCCAGCGTGAAGGCGGCGAGCAGGGCGAGCGCGATGCGCGGCAGGGGCAGGGTGGACAAGGCGCTGGACTCCGGGGGTGCGTGGACGGGGGCGCGGTGCAAGCGTCGCCTGCCGAGGCAGCGCTGGCAATCGGGCCCAGGGGCAGGGAGTACAGCGCTGCGAGCCGGTTCCTAGGCCCAAGGTCCCATGGCAGCGGCGGCATGCGTGCGCCATTCTGCAGGCACTGATTGCGAGGTGTCCCGCCGGGCCTGCCTGGAAGTGTCTCCCCTTCGACAGGCCCACGATGGCGTGGAGTGAGCCCGTTGGCCCCAGGCCGACGGGCTCTTTTTTGCCTGCTGGCTGGAGTTCGGGGAGCGCGGTCATCCGTCCTCTTCGGAGTGCGGGGGCGTCGCGGCAGGCGGCGTGCGGTGCAGGCCCGCTGGGGATCGCGTAGGCTGGCGGTGAGCAACGCGAACCCCAGCGACCCGGCGCAACGCACCAAGCTGGGGTTCGCCTGCGGCTCACCACCAGCCTACGCGCTCCGCTTCGACCGCCACAACACTGGGCCCGTCCTGGTCCGGGCCAAGGGACGAGACCAACGCGCCCCGATCGCCGTCCCGGGTAAGCACGATGTCCCCATGACCCCCCGGCCCGGTGACAATGTGGCTCATGATTTCCGCGCGGTGGAAAGCCTGGCTGTTCGCGTTCGCCGCCTTCGCGGCGGCGACCTTGCTGAACGTCCTCATCCAGCCCGTCCTGGGCTACCGCTCGCCGCTGCTGCCTTACTTCCCGGCGCTGGTCCTCACTGGCTTCTTCGCCGGAGCGGCCCCCGGCCTCGCGCTGCTGCTCGTCACCATGCCGGCGCTCGCGTACTTCAACATGGCGCCGCGGCATTCGTTCGCCGTCCCCAGCTCCGCCGACCTGCTGCTGCTCGCGCTGTTCGCGGTCGCGGGTGGCATGGTGCTGGCCGTGTCGGCCTGGGCGCGCAGCCTCGTGCGGGAGGGGCGCGAGAACCGGCGGCACCTGAACATGGCGCTGGCGGCCGGACGGATGGCGGCGTGGGAGTGGGACGTGACCACCGACGAGGTGCGCCTGTCCGACGGCGCGCGCGCCCTGTTCGGGACCACCTGGACGCACATGCGGGATGCGTGGCGGGTGAGCCATCCGGACGACGTGCTGCGGATCAAGGGCGTGATGGAGACGGCGCTGCGCGAGGGCACGGACTACAGTTTCGTCAGCCGCATGCAGCGGGCCGACACGGGCGAGCTGCGCTGGGTCCAGACGCACGGGCACGTGCACCGCGGCGAGCAGGGCCGGGCCGTGCGCGTCACGGGCATCACCGCGGACGTGACCAACCTGCGCGCGGCACAGGAACAGCTGCGGCGGGAGGGCGAGCGCAAGGACGCCTTCCTGGCGACGCTGGCGCACGAACTGCGCAACCCGATGGCGCCGATCCGCTACGCGGTGGCGCTGCTGCGCGACGACGCCCCGCCGGGCGTGCGCGAGCAGGCCCGCGCCATCATCGCGCGACAGTCGGCGCACATGGCGCGCCTGCTCGACGACCTGCTGGACATGAGCCGCATCACGCGCAATGCGATCACGCTGCAGCGCGAAGTGTTCGACCTGCGCGCGGCCGCGCAACTGGCCGCGGACAACGTGCGGCCGCTGTGCGCCGAGATGGCGCACCGGCTCACGCTGCAGCTGCCGGACACGCCCGTGCTGGTGAACGGCGATCCCACGCGCCTGCAGCAGGTGCTGGGCAACCTCCTGGACAACGCGGCCAAGTACACGGACCGGGGCGGGCAGATCCTGCTGGCGGTCACGCGGGACGAGCAGTACGCGGTGGTGCGCGTGCAGGACAGCGGCATCGGCATCGCGCCGCAGGACCAGGCGCAGGTGTTCGAGCTCTTCACGCAGCTGCAGCAGCCGGGTCGCGGCCGCGGCGGGCTGGGCATCGGCCTGGCCGTCGTCAAGCAACTCGTGGAGTTGCACGGCGGCGGCATCACCGTGGCCAGCGAAGGCGCCGGCCGGGGCAGCGAGTTCACCATGCGCCTGCCGCTCGCGCGCCTGCCGGATGCGCCTGTGCACGGCAGCGATGCGCCCCCCGTGGCCTTGCCGGGACAGCAGCGCAGCGTGCTGGTGGTGGACGACAACCGCGACACGGCGGACACCCTGGCCGGCATCCTGCAGGCGCAGGGCTTCGTGGTGACCACCGGCTACGACGGCGCCGGCGCGCTGCGCGCTTTCGACAGTGCGCAGCCGGAGATCGTGCTGCTGGACCTGGGGCTGCCGGACATGAGCGGCAACGACGTGGCGGCGATCATCCGCTCGCGCTCTGCCGGCGCCCGGCCGGTGCTGGTGGCGATCACCGGGTGGGGCCAGGAAGAGGACCGGCGCAAGACACGCGAGGCCGGCTTCGACCTGCACCTGGTGAAGCCGGTCGACCCCAGGGAACTGCAGGCCCGGATCGCCGAGCTCATCGCGCAACGGGCCGCGGCTTGAGAAGCTGTGAACGAATTGCTCGCACCCGCGCGAGCCGTGCTCAAGGACGTCGATTCACAAGCGTCGTCTCCCGGCTCGCCCTTCGGGCCGGGGCGCCTCAGGGCGCAGGCGGGCGTTGCGCGCCTTGCCCAGGCGGCCAGCCTGGGCTGCGGCCCGCGCCTACGTCTGCACCCTGAGGCACCCCGTCGCGGGCGCGATCAATCCATTCACAGCTTCTGGGCCTCAGGCCGTTTCGATGCGCACCTTGCGCAGGTGTTCGCGCAAGCCCCGGATGCGCGTGTCGAGCTGCTCGGCCGCGCCCTCGAGCGCGTCGCGTTCCAGCTGGCGGCTCTCGCGCGAAGCCCAGTGCAGCCCCATGGCCGACAGGCCGCCGGCGAGCCGGTGGGCGAGGAACTGGAGGTCCACGCGGTCGCCCTCCGCGAGCGCGCGCGCCATGCCCTCGACGCTGTCGCGGAAGCCGCTCAGGAAGGCGGGGAAGGCTTCGGCCCATTCCGGTTCGACCACCAGGATCTCCTCGCCCCCCTCCGGCGGCTCGCCTGACGCCGCCGGTCCGTTCGTGCGTGCGGCGGCAAGGGCGGAGTCCTCTGCCAGCGCTCGCTCCAGTTCCAGCAGCGTGGCCAGCAGGCGCTCGCGGGTGGCGGGCTTGGCGAGGAAACGGTCCGCGCCGGCCAGCAGCGCGCGGCCCGGCACGGTCTCGCCATCGTTGGCGGACAGCATGACGATGCGGCAGCGGGGGCGTCCCAGCGCCGCCTCCTGCTCGCGGATCCAGCGCACCGTCTCCAGCCCGCTCTTCTGCGGCATCTCCATGTCCATCAGCACCAGGTCCGGCCAGTGGCGGCCCATGAGTTCCATCGCCTGCAGCCCGTTGCTGGCGGTCTGCACGCGGAACGGAGGCGAGGGCAGCAGCCGGCGTGTGACGAGGCGCGTGAACTCGTCGTCGTCCACCACCAGCACGTCGCGCGCGGGCAGCCTGGCCACCGCCTCCAGCAGCGAGTCTTCGTGCGCGAGAGCCGGCTGCGCGTCCGCGCTCTCGCTGCGGGCGGCCGGCAGGCTGACGCTCAGCGTCGTGCCTTCGGCGGCGCCCGTTCGCACCTGCACGTCGCCCTCCTGCGCCCGGGCCATCAGGCGCGCCGAGTAGGTGCCCAGCCCGGTGCCGCCGCTCTTGTTGGTCACGTACTTCTCGAAGAAGCGCTGCGCGATCGCGGGCGGCACCTCGCCCGGGTTGTGGACGGTGACCACGACCGGGTCGCCCGGCTGCAGCGCGAGCGTCACGGTGCCGCCGGGGGGCGTTGCCTCGACCGCGTTCTTCACCAGGTTGGCGAGGATGGAATAGGCCAGCGGCTCCTCGCCGCGCACCCAGGTCGGCGCACGGGGCGAGCCTTGCAGGTGCAGCGTCACGCGCGCGGCCTCGGCGTACGCGTGCAGGTCGACCAGCACGCGCGTGAGCACCTCGCGCAAGTCCACGGACTGCGGCCGGAACTCGTAGCTGCCCGTCTCCATGCGGAACAGGCTGAGCGACAGGTTCACCATCTCCAGCATGCGCGTGCCGGCCTGCTGCACCACGTCGACCAGCTCGCCCTGCTCGCGCGTGAGCCGGCCCTCGTCGCGCAGCAGGCGCGAGGCCCCGAGGATGCTGTTCAGCGGCGTCTTCAGGTCGTGGCGCGACATGCGTTCCACGTCTTCGCGCAGCCGGGCGTTCTCTTCCAGCGTGCGGTTGCGTTCCTCGGCGTTGAGCGCGGAGGCGAGGCGGCGCGCGATCACCACGGCGGGCGAGAGCATGAACAGCGCAAAGCCGATCGGTGCGAACTTCTTGTCGGGACGCGGGGCGTCGATCAGCAGCAGGTCCACGCCCATCGTCACCAGCACGGCGAACAGGCCCACGAGCAGCACGCGCGCGTCCGCGGGCGCGCGCCGGCCGGCCCGCAGCAGGGCGTCGGCGATGTAGATCGCCACGCCGACGGCAATGGCCTGGCCCGGTGTCGCCACGTACGAGTAGATCCCGGGAGGCAGCACGAACACGGAAAGTGCCGCGAGCGCGAGCACCGCCAGCGCCACGCGCATGAAGATGCGGTGGATCTCCTGCGGGAACAGGCCGCGCAGCGTCACCAGGAACAGCGCCATCGCGGCGATCCAGGACACGTACTCGACCCGCATGTAGGCGATCCAGTCGATCTCGTCGGGCAGGCCGCGCAGGAACAGGCGCTCGCCGATCATGTCGGTGTAGATCGCCATCGCCACGCAGAACAGGCCGAACACCAGCGGCACGCGCTCGCGCGGGCGCACCGCGAACATGATCAGCGACACGAGCCCGGTGAGCAGGTAGACGGTGAGCAGTCCCGCGCCGTACACCACCTGCCGCTCGCGCTGGCGCTCCAGCGCTGCCTCGGTGCCCGCCATCATCGGGCGCACGAAGCCGCCGGCGCGGTGGTCGTAGTTGGCGACATGCAGCGTCAGGCGCAGCGGGCAGGCGAATTCGGGCGTGATCGGCACGCGGTTGTAGATCGCCGCCTGGTTGTGCGCGGCGTCCGGGGCGGGCGTGCCATGCTGGGCGACCAGCGTGCCGTTGATGAACAGGCGCGAGGTCGTGCGTTCGCCCATGGCCTCGACGGCCAGCGACTGGCCGCGCGGGCAATCCACCTGCAGCACGTAGCTGCCCCAGCCGTTTTCGCCGCGCGGCTTGCCGTCGGCGGTGAGTTCGTTCCAGTGCGAGGGCACGGTCGCCACGGCTTGCGCGGGCAGGGACTGCCACGACGGGTCCACGAACTGGTGCCAGGCGAAGCCCCATTCGCCGCGCAGCGGAACCGCCTCGGCCGGCAGGGTGGGCAGTTCCAGCCGGCCGGCCCGGGCCAGCGGCGCCGCTTCCGCGGCGCCGGCGGGCGCCGCGAGCAGTCCGCAGAGCGTGGCGAGGAGGGCGAGGAGGCACCGGCCGGTCATGAACGCGCAGTGTAGAGCTTGCCCTGCGGCGTCTCGCGCGCAGGCCGCGAGACGCGGGGCATGCAGCGGCCGGATGTTGCGTTCCCGCGATCCCGGTGCGCAATTGGAGTTCACGCCGCCCCGCCTCGCCGTGGCCGCGAGCGGCGCCTTCGCCATCGTGATCCCCCGCGCTGCGCTGGTGGACCTCACCTATGCCGTGGGCAGCGCCAGTGACCGCGACGCCCGGCGCAGCGATCTTGCAGCCGCGCGTGTCTCGCGTAGAGTGGCTCGTCCCTTGTCCTTCGCCGCCAGGAGCCACCGGATGAAGACAGCCCGCCTGCAGGTCGAAGCCTTCTTCGATCCTGCCACCTCGACCCTCAGCTACCTCGTGCTGGACACGCAGTCGCGTCACTGCGCCCTCGTGGACAGCGTCCTCGACTACGACCCGAAAGCCGGACGCACGCAGCGCACCAGCGCCGACCGGCTCGTCGCCCGCGTGCGCGAGCTCGGCGCCCGGGTGGAGTGGATCCTCGAGACCCACGTCCACGCCGACCACCTCACCGCTGCGCCCTACCTGAAGCAGCAGCTGGGCGGACGGATCGCCATCGGCGACCGGATCACGCGGGTGCAGGAAGTGTTCGGTCAGCTGTTCAACGCCGGGGACGAGTTCGCGCGCGACGGGCGACAGTTCGACCGCCTGTTAGCCGACGGCGAAGTTTTCGCGATCGGCGGGCTGCAGGCGCGCGTGCTGCACACGCCCGGCCACACGCCGGCCTGCGTCACCTACCTTGTCGGCGACGGCCAGCAGACGGCCGCGTTCGTCGGCGACACGCTGCTCATGCCCGACTACGGCACCGCCCGCTGCGACTTCCCCGGCGGCGATGCGCGCACCCTGTACCGCTCGATCCGCAAGCTGCTCGCGCTGCCGCCCGCAACGCGCCTGTACATGTGCCACGACTACCAGCCCGGCGGCCGCGAGATGCGCCATGTCAGTACGGTGGCCGAGCAACGCGCGCACAACGTCCACGTGCACGACGGCATAGTCGAGGAGGAGTTCGTCGCGATGCGCACCGCGCGCGACCGCACGCTGGAGATGCCGGTGCTGATCCTGCCCGCGGTTCAGGTGAACATGCGCGCCGGCCACCTGCCGCCGCCCGAGAGCAACGGCGTGCATTACCTGAAGATCCCGGTGGACCGGGTCTGAGCGAGGCGCCTTTCGCGCCGTCGTTGTTCAACTGAACAGGCTGCGCTACGGCGGCAGTTCCTCTTCCAGCTGCTGCAACTGATACAGCCGCTGGTACAGGCCGCCCTCGATGGCCATCAGCTCGCCGTGCGTGCCGAGTTCGGCGATGCGGCCGTGGTTCAGCACCACGATGCGGTCCGCATCGCGCACGGTGGACAGCCGATGCGCGATGGCCACGATCGTCACGCGGCCCCGCAGTTCCGCCAGCGCCTGCTGCACCACCTGCTCCGTCTCCGAGTCGATGTGCGCCGTGGCCTCGTCCAGCAGCAGGATGCGCGGGCTGCCGGCGAGCGCGCGCGCGATCGCGAGCAACTGCTTCTGGCCCGTGGAAAGGCGGGCGCCGCCTTCGCCCAGGAAGGTGTCGTAGCCGTTCTCCAGCGCCGTGATGAATCCGTGCGCGTGGGCGGCACGCGCGGCCGCCTCGACCTGTTCGTCACTCAGGGCGCGGCCGAGCGCGATGTTCTCGCGCGCGCTCGCCGCCAGCAGGAACGGGTCCTGCGGCACCAGGCCCATGCTCGCCCGGAAGCTCTCCTCGGCGATGCCCTCCAGCGGCACGCCGTCGATGCGGATCGCGCCCGGCGGGGCAGGATAGAAGCGCAGCAGCAGCGACAGCAGCGTGCTCTTGCCGCTGCCCGTGTGCCCCACGATGCCGTGGAAACTGCCCGGCGCCATGTGCAGCCGGATGTCGTGCAGTACCGGGCGCCCGGGCAGGTAGGCGAAGTCCAGGTGCTCGATCGCGATGGCGCCGTGCGTGATCCGGCCCTGGTCCGCCGCGACGGGCGTCTCGGCTTCCGCCAGCAGCGTGTGCACGCGCGCGGCGCTCACCAGCGCCTGCTGCAGCTGCGAGAACTGCATGGTGATCTGGATCAGCGGCTCCACCACGCGCGAGATGTAGCTGATGAAGGCGTACAGGATGCCGACCTGCACGGCGCTCAGGCCGGCCGAGGCGCCGCGCAGGCCGAACACGCCCAGCACCACTGCGAGCAGCAGCACGTTCATGAAGTCCAGCACCGGGCGCAGCAGCCAGGCGTTGGCGCGCAGCTCGCGGCGGCGCGAGCGGTAGTGAGCCTCGTTCAGTGCGACGAAGCGCTCCTGGAAGCGCGTGGTGGCATTGGCGGCCTGCAGCACGGGCATGCCGGCGATGGACTCGGCCACCTGCGCATTCAGCTCGCTGCGCAGCTCGCGCGTGCGCGTCACGGCCGGCGCCGACAGGCGCTGGTACAGGAACACGATCGCCGCCACGACGGGGATGAGGGCGGCGACGATCAGCATCAGGCGCCAGTCCAGCCACAGCATGGCGGCCATCGCGCCGGCCAGGATGATCAGGCTGTCCAGGATGACGAACAGCACCTGGACGTACAGCGTCTTGACCGCTTCCGTGTCGTTGGTCACGCGGCTCACCAGCTGACCGATGATGGCGTGGTCGAAGAAGGCCATGGGCAGCCGCAGCACGTGGCCGTACACGCCTTCGCGGATGCGCTGAACCGAGCGCATCGCCACACCGGCCAGTCGCACCAGCTGGCCGTAGCGCACCCAGCTCGCGATCACGCCGGCCAGCAAGGCACCGAACAGCAGTCCGGCCATGCGCGGGAGGTCGGCGTGGCGCGGCAGCAGGTAGTTGTCGATCAGGAACTTGCCCGCGAGCGGCCCCAGCGCTTCCAGGCCCGCGGCCAGCAGCAGCCAGGCGATGCCCTGCCAGACGTGGCGCCGTTCCGGCGCAGCGGCGCGCAGCAGCAGCGCCGCGGCTTCGCCGAGCACGCGCCGGCGCGGCAGCACCTCGGTGCCGGGCAGGCGGGAGGAGACGGCTTCAGCTGGCATCGAGGCTCGCCTGCAATTGCTGGTAGCGCCACTGGCGTGCATACCACCCGGGGGCAGCCAGCAGCTCCGAGTGGCTGCCTTCTTCCGCGACCCGGCCGTCGCGCAGCACCACGGTATGGTCGGCGTCCGCGACCGCGCTGAGCCGGTGGCTCACGATCACGACGGTGCGGCCCACGCGCGCGGCGCGCAGGTGCGCGAGGATGCGCGTCTCGGTGTCGGTGTCCACGGCGGAGAGTGCGTCGTCCAGCAGCAGCAGCGGCGCGTCGGCCAGCAGTGCGCGCGCGATCGCGACGCGCTGCCGCTGTCCGCCCGAGAGCGTGACACCCCGCTCGCCCACCGGCGTGTCGTAGCCGCGCGGCAGGCGCAGGATGTCCTCGTGCACGGCGGCCAGGCGCGCCGCCTGCTCGATCTCCTCGCGCGTCGCATCGGGCCGCGCGAGCGCGATGTTGGCGGCGACGGGTGCGGAAAAGAGGAAGGCCTCCTGCGGCACCCAGGCGATGCCGGCGCGCAGGGCGGCGAGCGTGTAGTCGCGCAGGTCCACTCCGTTCCACAGCAGCCGGCCCGCGTCCGGCGCGTGGTGGCGCAGGATCAGTCGCAGCAGCGTCGACTTGCCCGCACCGGTGGGCCCGACCAGGCCCAGCGTGCCGCCCGCGGCGAGTTCCAGCGACACGTCGTCCAGCGCCGGACGCGCGGCTGCTTCGTAGGCGAAGCGCACGTGCTCGATGCGCAGCGGCCCTGGCAGCACGCGCTCCACCGTGCCGTGATCGTCCACGCTCAGCGGCGTGTCCAGCACCGGCTGCAGCCGGTCCCACGCCGCGCGGCCGCGCTCCAGCAGCGACAGCACCCAGCCCGCGGCGAACATGGGCCACACCAGCTGGCCGAGGTAGAGGCTGAAGCTCGTGAGCTGACCCACGGTGAGCGCGCCGTGCCAGACGAGCCAGCCGCCCGCGCCCAGCACAAGGGCCGTGGCGGTCGCGAAGGTGCAGCCGACCGCGGGCTCGTACGCAGCCTCCCAGCGCTGCGCATCCAGGCTCGCCTGGGCCGCACCGGCGGCGAGCGTGTTGAACTGCTGCTCGCTGCGCGCGAGCAGGCCGACCGCGCGCACCGTGCGCACACCGGCGAGCGTCTCCTGCACGTGGTTGTTGAGGCCGGCGAACCGCTCCAGCGACAGCCGCGAAGCCTCGTGCACGTGGCGCGAGATACGCCAGAAGCCCAGCGCCATCAGCGGGAAGGGCAGGACCGCGCAGGCCGCGAGGCGCCAGTCCACGCCCAGGGACATGGTCGCCAGCACCAGCACCAGCGTGAGCGTGCCGTCGAAGCCGGCCAGCATGGCCTCGCCGGCGGCCATCTCCACGGCGTCGATGTCGTTGGTCGCCAGCGCCATGAGGTTGCCGGTGCGGCGGTCCTGGAAGAAGGACGCGCCCTGCAGGGTGAGCCGGGCATAGAGCCGCTCGCGCAACTCCACGCCGAGCCGGTAGGCGGCCGCGTAGAGGCGCAGCCGCCAGCCCACGCGCAGGAAGTACACGGCCGCGCCGGCGGCGAGCAGCCAGGCGAGTTCGCGCAGCAAGGCGCCTTCGGACCAGCGGCTGGCCACGAGGCCGTCGACCACGTGACCGACCTGGCGCGGGATCCAGACCAGCAGCAGGGCGATCGCCGCCAGCATCACCGCCGAAGAGGCGTAGGCGGCGCGGTGGCGCAGGACGAAGCGGGCGATCAGTCGGTACAGGGACATCGGGGAGGAGGCCAAGGCGCGATTGTGACCACCCGGCGGAATCCCTGCCCGGCGTACGCCGCGCCACACCCGATGCATCCGCTCCTCGCGCTTTCGCGCGCCACCATGAACAATGGGGGTGTGAATGATTCCCGCAACGACCTGACCCGCGCCGTCCTCAACGTCCTCTTCATCGGGGCACTGATAGGCGCATCCTTCTGGGTGCTGCGTCCCTTCCTGGGCGCGTTCATCTGGGCCATCATGATCGTCGTGGCCACCTGGCCCATGCTGATGGCGCTGGAGCGGCGCGTCGGCCACCGGCGCTGGCTGGCCACCGGGATCATGTCCATCGTGCTGCTCCTGGTGCTCGTCGTGCCGCTGTCGGCCGCCGTGGGGACGCTGGTGTCCCACTCCGACCAGATCGCCGGCTGGGTCCGCGACCTGCAGGGGATGCAACTGCCGCCGCCGCCCTCCTGGGTGGCGCACCTGCCCTTCGTCGGCGAGCGCGCGGCCAGTGCCTGGGAGGACCTCGCGCGCGGCGGCATGCAGGCCATGATCGCACTGGTCACGCCGTACGCCGGCGTGGTCACCAAGTGGGTGGTGGCGCAGGCGGGCGGCCTGGGCGCGCTGTTCCTGCAGTTCGTGCTGACGGTGGTGGCGGCGGCGGTGCTCTACGCGCGCGGCGAGCAAGCCGCCGACTGGGCGCTGCGCTTCGGCGCGCGCCTGGGCGGGGCGGCGGGCGAGAACGCGATCCGCCTGTCCGGCCAGGCGATCCGCGGCGTCGCGATGGGCGTGGTGGTGACCGCGATCGTGCAGACGGTGATCGGTGCGCTGGGCCTCGCCATCGCGCGCGTGCCGTTCGCCAGCCTGCTCACGCCGGTGATGTTCCTGGCGGCCGTCGCGCAGATCGGCGCGGGGATCGTGCTGATCGGCCCCGTCGCCTGGCTCTACTGGAGCGGTTCACCGGGCTGGGGAACCTTCCTCCTGGTGGTCCTGCTGGTGGTCAGCACGCTGGACAACGTGCTGCGGCCGATCCTGATCAGGAAGGGCGCCGACTTGCCCCTGATCCTCATTTTCGTCGGCGTGATCGGCGGGCTGGTGGCCTTCGGCCTCATCGGGATCTTCGTGGGTCCGGTGGTTCTCGCGGTGGCCCATACCCTCATGAATGCATGGATGGATAAGCGAGCGGACGCTTGAAGAAGGGTCGTTCGTTCATTCCCGGGAATCTCGTTCGCTGCCGCCCGTAGCCCGGACGAGGGCGGGGCACAGCATTGCGGCGGTTGAAGCAGTAACCATAGGCTGGTGGTGAGCCGCAGGCGAACCCCAGCTTGCTGCGCCACGCTGGATCGCTGGGGTTCGCGTTGCTCACCGCCAGCCTACGAGGCTGGTCGCGGCGGTTCAATCGGCAAAGGCGGGAGGGCCATCTTCCTCCCCGCAGGAGCCCGACTGCCCATCGTCGCGGCAGGTGGCGTGCGGTGCAGGCCCGCATGAAGGGCATCGCCTGGAAGCCGGTCCGGGCGGCGGAGCGCGGTTACGAGAGCGCAGCGTATCGAACCGCGCGTACGTTTCATGCTGACGCGGCACTTGTCCGAGCAGAGAGTTTGACCGCGCGCGGGCAAACTCTCTGCGAGTTGTGCCGCGCGACGCCGCCCGGACCGGCTTCCAGGGGAGTCGGCG
>NZ_JAEPWM010000018.1 GCF_016654015.1 Ramlibacter ginsenosidimutans
CGCACGCCTTGGGGCAAGGCATTCGCCACTCGGCTGCTCGCTGCGGGCAAGCCAAAGAAGCTCGTTCTCGGAGCTCTGATGCGCAAGCTGGTGGCGATCGCCTACGGAGTGTTGAAATCCGGAATTCCATTCAATCCGGCACTCCACTCCGCTTGACGGAGAACACAGTATCTACGACGATCCCGCTCCTTCGTAGGCTGGCGGTGAGCTCCGCGAACCCCAGCTACGCCGCCTCCGCGAAGCCCGCACCCGCCCGCACCATCCGTTTCAACTCCGGCACGCACGAGCCGCAATTCGTCCCGCAGCGCAGGCTGGCCTGCAGCGACGCCAGCCGTTCTTCCGGCCCACCCGTGCATTGGGCGAGCCGTGCCTCGATCGCGGGCGCGTCGACGCCGAAACAAGTGCACACCTGCTTGCCCTTCTTCTGCACCGCGACTGGCGCCTTGGCGCCGGGCGAGAGCAGCAGGCGCCCGTACGCCTGCGCGGGCAGTTCCTGCAGCAGCAAGGCCTTGAGCCAGCTTTCCGCGCGCGTATCGCCGGCGAGCAGCATGCCCTGGATCAGTTGGTCGGCGCCTGCGCGCTGCACGCGCACGCTGCGCCTCTGTCCCCGGCGGCGGTCGGCGTAGCGCAATGTGTCGGCGCCTGCGAGACCGAGGAGGCGTTCGAGTCGCTGCAGGACTTCGTCGGGCGGCGCTTCGTAGGCGGCGGCGCGGAACAGCACGCCGCTGCGTTCGCGGGTCGCCGCCTGCTGCAGCGGCGCGTCGTTGGAGAAGGGAACGCAAGAGGCGAAGGGGAACAGGCCCATGAAGGCCTTGAGCTCCTCGCGGGACTGCAGGGCCTGGTCGCCTGGTAGCCAGGCGGCGGCGAGCAAGGTCCACGGCAGTTCCGCCTTGAGGATCTTCACGGCAGCGTGTTTCAGCTCCGGCTGCTTCGAGCTGGGGCAGTACGCCGAGGTCGTGAGCGCATTGACGCCGGCGAGAGGCTCGCCGGTGCTCGACACGCCGCTCAGGTACTCGGGTCCCCAGTGCATCGCGATGAAAGCCTGGTTCAGTCCCAGTTCGGTGCTCGCCTGCGCTGGCAGCACGATCGAGCCACGCCTGGACGTGACGTGCACGAGGTCGCCGTCCTGCAACTGGCGGCGCTCCATGTCTTGCGGATGCAGTTGCACCGCGGGCTCCGGCACGTGGCCGAACAGCCGGCCCAGCGTGCCCGTGCGGCTCATGCCGTGCCACTGGTCGCGCAGCCGGCCCGTGGTCAGCGAGAAGGGATAGCGCGATTCGCGCGGCTCGGCGACCGGCACGTACTGCACGGGAGCGAAGCGCGCCTTGCCGTCCGCCGTGGGGAAGCTGCCGTCTTCGTAGAGGCGTGCGCGGCCGGCGGTGGCGCCTTCGGGGAAGGGCCATTGCTGCGGGGCGGCTTCGAGTTGCGCGTAGCTGAGGCCTGTGATGTCGAGGTCGCGGCCGCGCGTGGATTCCCGATGCTCCAGCCAGATCTGTTCGGGTGTGGAGTAGTCGAAGAGGCGTTCGTGTCGCACGAGGCGCACTTGCATGCGGCGCGCGAACCCGACCGCGGTCGACCAGTCGTGCCGTGCACTCCCCGGCGCTGGCACCGCTGCCCGCACTCGGCTGATGCGCCGCTCGCTGTTGGTCACCGTGCCTTCCTTTTCCCCCCAGGTCGTCGCCGGCAGCAGCAGGTCGGCGTACTCGCAGGTGGCGGTGGTCGCAAACGCTTCCTGCACCACGACGAACTCGGCGCGCTGCAGCGCGCGCCGCACCGTCGCCTGGTCCGGCATGGACTGCGCAGGGTTGGTGCACGCTATCCACAAGGCCCGGATCTCGCCGTCGGCGGCGGCCTGGAACATCTCCACCGCCGTCTTGCCGGGCTGCTTCGGCACGGAAGGCACGCCCCACAAGGCGGCAACCTCGGCGCGGTGCTGCGGGTTCGCGAGATCGCGATGCGCCGAGAGCAGGTTGGCCAGTCCGCCCACTTCGCGTCCCCCCATTGCATTGGGCTGGCCCGTCAGCGAGAACGGGCCGGCGCCGGGCTTGCCGATCTGGCCGCAGGCGAGGTGCAGGTTGATCAGCGCCGCGCTCTTCGCGGTGCCGTTGGCGGACTGGTTCAGGCCCTGGCAATAGAGGCTCAGCGTCGCGGGCGAGGTGGCGAACCAGCGCGCCGCGGTGAACAGGTCTTCCTTCGCGATGCCGCAGGTCTGCGCGACGCGCTCCGGCGTGCATTCGCGAACCACGGCTTTCAGTGCATCGAATCCCGTCGTGTGCGCCGCGATGTAGTCGGGCCGCGTCCAGCCTTCCCACAGCATGATGTGCAGCAGGCCGTGGAACAGCATCACGTCGGTGCCGGGCTGCACCGGGAGATACAGGTCCGCGAGTTCGGCCGTGTCGGTGCGGCGGGGGTCGCAGAAGATGATCTTCATCTGCGGCCGCGCAGCCCTGGCTTCCTCGATGCGGCGGAACAGGACCGGATGCGCGAACGCGGTGTTGCTGCCGACGATGAAGATGCAGTCGGCATGGTTCACGTCGTCGTAGCAGTTGGGCGGCGCGTCCGCGCCCAGTGTCATCTTGTAGCCGGCGACGGCGCTGCTCATGCAAAGCCGCGAGTTGGTGTCGACGTTGTTGGTGCCGAGCAGGCCCTTGGCCAGCTTGTTGAAGACGTAGTAGTCCTCCGTGAGCAGCTGGCCCGAGAGGTAGAAGCCCACCGCGTCCGGCCCGTGCTCCTGCACGATGGCATGGAAGCGATCGGCGGCGAGGTCCAGCGCCGTGTCCCAGTCCGTGTGCACCGGCTTGTCGCCGCGCTGCGCCCGCAGCATCGGTTGCAGCAGGCGCGCCCGCCGCGTCACCGCCGCCGAGGCCGTGAGATGCAGCGTGGACCCCTTGGTGCACAGCCGCCCGAAGTTGGCCGGATGCTCCGGGTCGCCGCGCACGCCGGTGATCTGGTCGCCCTCGGACTGGATGATGACGCCACAACCCACCCCGCAATAGGGGCAGGTCGATTTCGTTTCCTTCACCGGCAAGGTCCTGCCTTAGTCGGCTGCGCGTCGATCGCGAGCGTCGCCAGTTCCACCGGGTCCAGCAGCACCTCGCCCGACTCCACGCGGCACGAAAAGCGCTGGGTGCAGCCTTCGTCGGGCGCCTTCGCGCAGCCGTCGTCCAGGCCGATGCTCCAGTTGTGCAAGGGACAGGCCACGCTGGTGCCGAACACGATGCCTTGCGAGAGCGGTCCGCCCTTGTGCGGGCAGCGATCGAGCAGCGCGAACACCTGGTCCTGGTCGTTGCGGAACACCGCCACGTCCATGCCGCGTTCGCGCGCCACGCGACGTGCGCCCAGCACCGGGATGTCTTCCACCCGGCAGATCACTTGCCAGTCCTGGCTCTTCATGCGGGCTGCTCCTCGGTGCTCAGCTTCTCGAACTGGCGGGTGTCCACCGCCGCCTTCTCGTGCTCGAACCACGGGTCGGGTTCGCCATCCAGCGCGAACTGCAGGCGTTCCCACAGCGCCTTGCGGC
Source organism: Ramlibacter ginsenosidimutans (assembly GCF_016654015.1). Taxonomy (GTDB): domain Bacteria; phylum Pseudomonadota; class Gammaproteobacteria; order Burkholderiales; family Burkholderiaceae_C; genus Ramlibacter; species Ramlibacter ginsenosidimutans. The sequence goes on from NZ_JAEPWM010000018.1 coordinate 3,521, forward strand.
CTGCGTGGTCCTCGAGGATCTTCTTCTTCACGTAGTCCAGGCCGACGCGGTTGATGTAGTGCACCGTGCGCTCCAGGTACCAGCCTTCCTCGCGATAGAGCTGCAGGAAGGCGCCGCTGTACTCCAGCACCTCATCGGACGTCTTGACCTTGCAGAAGAACTGCCCGGCCTCGGTCTTGATGCCGCCGTTGCCGCCGACGTAGATCTCCCACCCGGAGTCCACGCCGATCACGCCCACGTCCTTGATGCCCGACTCGGCGCAGTTGCGCGGACAGCCCGACACGGCCAGCTTCACCTTGTGCGGCGCGTACATGCGCCACAGCGCCCGTTCGAGGTCCTTGCCCATCTGCGTGGAGTCCTGCGTGCCGAAGCGGCACCACTCGCTGCCCACGCAGGTCTTCACGGTGCGCAGGGCCTTCGCGTAGGCGTGTCCCGATGGCATGCCCAGGTCCTGCCACACGTTGCGCAGGTCTTCCTTCTTGACGCCCAGCAGATCGATGCGCTGGCCACCGGTGACCTTCACGGTGGGAATCCGGTACTTGTCGACCACGTCGGCGATGCGGCGCAATTCGGAGGCCGTGGTCTCGCCGCCCCACATGCGCGGGATCACGGAATAGGTGCCGTCCTTCTGGATGTTCGCGTGGCTGCGCTCGTTGATGTAGCGCGATTGCGGATCGTCCTTCGCCTCCTTGGGCCAGGTCGAGATCAGGTAGTAGTTCAGCGCCGGGCGGCAGGTGGAGCAGCCGTTGGGCGTGCGCCATTCCATGAACTTCATGGTGTCGGCGATCGTGACCAGCTTGTTGGCGCGGATCGCGTCGCGCACCTCCTGGTGGCTGTGGTCCGTGCAGCCGCACAGCGCCTTCTTCTTCGGCGCGGCGGAGAAGTCGCCGCCGGCCGTGAACATGATGATCTGTTCCACCAGGCCCGTGCAGGACCCGCAGGAGGCGCTGGCCTTGGTGTGCTTGCGCACCTCGTCCAGCGTGAACAGGCCTTTCTCCTTGATGGCCTTGCAGATCGTGCCCTTGTCGACGCCGTTGCAGCCGCAGACCTCGTCCGCGTCCGCCAGCGCGGCGGCCTTGTCCTGGCCCTGGTGGCCGGCGTCGCCCAGGTTGGACTCGCCGAACATCAGCTTGTCGCGGATGTCGCCCACCTTGCGGCCTTCGCGCAGCAGCTTGAAGTAGTAGCTGCCGTCCACCGTGTCGCCGTAGAGGCAGGCGCCGACCAGCTTGTCGTCCTTGATCACCAGCTTCTTGTAGACGCCGCCGAAGGGATCGCTCATCACGATCTCCTCGGCCCCGTCGCCGCCCATGAACTCGCCCGCGGAGAAGAGGTCGATGCCGGTCACCTTCAGCTTGGTGGAGGTGAGCGAGCCGGTGTAGCGGCCGATGCCGAACTGCGCGAGATGATTCGCCGCCACCTTGGCCTGCTCGAACAGCGGCGCGACCAGCCCGTAGGCGATGCCGCGGTGCGCTGCGCACTCGCCCACCGCGTAGATGCGCGCGTCGGTCACGGTCTGCATCGTGTCGTTGACCACGATGCCTCGGTTGCAGTGGATGCGCGCCTTCTCGGCGAGTTCGGTGTTGGGACGGATGCCGACGGCCATCACGACCAGGTCGGTGTCCAGAGCGGTGCCGTCCTTGAAGCGGATGGACTGCACGCGGCCGTCTTCGCCGCCCACCAGCTCCTGGGTATGGGCGCCGATCAGGAACTTCAGGCCGCGCTCCTCCAGCGACTTCTGCAGCAGCTTGCCGGCGACGTCGTCGAGCTGGCGCTCCATCAACCAGGGCATGACATGCACCACGGTGACGTCCATGCCGCGCTTCATCAGGCCGTTGGCCGCTTCCAGTCCGAGCAGGCCGCCGCCGATCACGACGGCCTTCCTGAACTTCTGCGCCGCCTCGATCATCGCGTTGGTGTCGGCGATGTCGCGGTAGGCGATCACGCCGTGCAGGTCCTTGCCCGGCACCGGCAGCAGGAAGGGGTTGGATCCGGTCGCGAGCAGCAGCCGGTCGTAGGGCTCCTCGGTGCCGTCCTCGGCGCGCACGACCCGCTTGACGCGGTCGATCTGGACCACCTTCCTGCCGGCGTGCAGGCGGATGCCGTTCTGCTCGTACCAGTCCCAGGAGTTGAGGACGATCTCGTCCAGCGTCTGCTCGCCGGCCAGCACGGGCGACAGCAGGATGCGGTTGTAGTTGGGATGGGGCTCGGCGCCGAACACGGCGACGTCATACAGGCCCGGCGCGATCTTGAGCAGCTCCTCGATCGTGCGCACGCCGGCCATGCCGTTGCCGACCATGACCAGTTTCATCTTCTCCATGGGAACTCCGCGTGTCTGTGCCGGCCAGCCCGGAGGCCGCAACGGCGTTGGGGGACAAACAGCACACGGCGTTGTGCGCGCGGCCGGCACCCGGTGCACGGCCCGGGTGCGGCGTTGCACCCGATGGCGATTCACTTGCAGGGAACGTGCCAGCCGCAATCCGGGCCGAGGTGCGCTTCAAGCGCGTGCGTGCAGCAGCGCCAGCTCGACGAGCGCGAGCAGCGCCAGGCCCAGCGAGATCGCCTGCCAGAAGCGCACCGGATGCCGCTCGGCCAGCGCCGGCCGCCGGCGCGCGACCCAGTCCGCGGGAGGATGGCGCAGGTCGTGCACGAATTCGGACAGCGCGGCCTGCCTCTTGTGCGGCAGCGGATGGACCGCTTTCGCGAGCGCAGCGTCCAGCCAGGCCGGGATCGCGCGCGCGTCATCCAGCACGCTCGTGTACGCCAGGCGCGCCTGCTCCGTCCGTGTGCGCAGCCTGGCGGCGCGTGCACCATAAGGAAGCCGGCCGCTGAGCATCTGGTAGGCGATGACGCCCAGCGAGAACAGGTCCGAGCGCGCGGTCGCAGGCTCGCCGAGGAAGCATTCCGGCGCGGTGTACTGCAAGGTGCCCAGCACCTGCTCAGGCTGCGAGCCGCCGTCGTCGCTCAGCCCGGCCACCCGCACGCTGCCGAAGTCGATGATCTTCACGGTGCCGCTGCGGTCGATGAGGATGTTCTCCGGCCGCAGGTCGCGGTGCACCATCTCCATGCGGTGGAAGGCCTGCAGGCCGCGCGCGACCTGCTCCACGATATCGCGCACCCGTTCGATATCGACCACGGGGTGGTCGCGCAAGCACTGCGCGAGCGTGCGGCCATCGACGTATTCCATCGCCAGGTAGAGGTGGCTGCGGGGACGCGTGCGCTCGTGGGCACGCAGGACGTGAGGGCTGCGCAGGCGGCGGGCGATCCACTCCTCCAGCATCAGCCGGTCCAGGTAGGCGGCGTCGCCGCCGAGGTTCACCGAGGGCACCTTCAGCGCCACCCGCGCACCGGTCTCCAGGTCGGTGGCGAGATAGACATGGCTGCGGCTGCTGCCGTGCAGCTCGCGCTCGATGCGGTAGCCGTCGAACACCTCGCGCGGCGCAAGCAGCGGGGCGGGAGCGAGGCCCTCGCGCAGCTGCAAGGCTTCGGGCGCGTCCGGCGGCGGGAGCGCGTCCACGCGAACGACCTGCGCCGTGAGGTTGTCCTCGCTGCCCGCGGCCAGCGCTCGGGCGACGAGCGCGCGCGCGGCCGCGTCGGGATCGTCGCCGTGGCGTTGCAGGATGTCGGCCATCGCAGTGGCCGGCAGGTGTTCGTGCACGCCGTCGCAGGCCAGCAGGAACACGTCGCCTGCTGCAAGCGGCAGCGTGCGGTAGTCCAGCTCCAGTGCGGGCCGGAAGCCGATCGCGCGGCTCAACTGGCTCTGGCCGCCGCCGATCCAGACGCGATGGTCCTCCGTGAGTTGCTCCAGCGTGCCGCCTTGCATCCGGACCACGCGCACATCGCCGGCGTGGAACAGGTGCGCCGTGCGGCCCTTGAGCACCAGCGCGGCGAGCGCGCAGACGTAGCCGCGGTCCTGGTCGTGCCGCATCGCGCTGCGCTGCGTCTGCGCGTGCAGCCACGCGTTGATGGCGCCGAGCACGGCCTGCATGGACCTCTTCACGCTCCAGGCGTCCGACGTGCAGTAGTAGTCCTCGACGGCCGCACGCACTGCCGCCTCGCTCGCGACGCGGCTGACCCGGCTGCTGCCGATGCCGTCGGCCAGGGCGAGCACCACGCCCTTGGCCGCCAGCGGCGCCGCCTGCGGGATGCAGGCGGCATGGAAGTCCTGGTTGATCGCCTTGCGGCCGGCTTCCGTGTGCTGGCCGATGCGGACGCGCAAACCCGCCGCGGCGGCGAGCGCGGCGACGGGGTCGCGCTGCACGGGAAGCGCCCGCTTCAGCCGAAGCGCGGGGACACGGCCGGCGTCGCTTCGCTCACCGACGCGGTCCGTTTCGGTGCGGTGCGCACGTGCGTCGAGTAGAGCGCCAGGCCCACGAAGGTGAGGCCGCCCACCAGGTTGCCGATCACCGTGGGGATCTCGTTCCAGATGAAGTAGTCGGCGATGGAGAACTTGCCACCGAGCATCAGGCCCGAGGGGAACAGGAACATGTTCACCACCGAGTGCTCGAAGCCCATGTAGAAGAACACCATGATGGGCATCCACATGGCCACCACCTTGCCGCTCAGGTTGGTGGACATCATCGCGCCGACGACGCCGGTGGAGACCATCCAGTTGCACAGCACGCCGCGGATGAAGAGGGTCAGCATGCCGGCGGCGCCGTGCGCGGCGTAGCCGAGCGTGCGGGCCTCGCCGATGCTGCCGATTTTCTGGCCGACCGCATTCGGCTCCGTGGTGAAGGCGAAGGTGAAGATGATGCCCATGAACAGGGCCACGGTGAGCGCGCCGGCGAAGTTGCCGATGAACACCAGCGCCCAGTTGCGCGCCACGCCGCCCGCGGTGACGCCGGGTCGCTTGTCGATCAGGGCCAGCGGCGCCAGCGTGAACACGCCGGTCAGCAGGTCGAAGCCCATGAGGTACAGCATGCAGAAGCCCACCGGGAACAGGATGGCGCCGGCCAGCGCATTGCCGGTCTGCACGGTGACGGTCACGGCGAACGCGGCAGACAAGGCGAGGATGGCGCCTGCCATGTAGGCGCGGATCACCGTGTCGCGCGTGGACATGAAGATCTTGGATTCACCGGCGTCGACCATCTTGGTCACGAACTCACTGGGGACGAGGTAGGCCATGGGGGCTCCTTGGTAATGAATGGGGGACGCGAAGGCTCAGTGCTGGCGACCGCACTCCGCCAGGAAGCCGATCAGCTCCTCGCGCAGTGCGTAGTAACGGGGATGGGTGATCAGCGCCTCGCGGCTCCGCGGGCGCTCCAGCGGCACGTCCATGACCTTGCCGATGCGGGCGCGCGGCCCGTTGGTCATCATCACGACGCGATCGGCCAGCAGGATGGCCTCGTCGACGTCGTGCGTGACCATGATGGCGGTGACGCGGCTGCGCGCCCAGACCTCCATCAGCACTTCCTGCAACTCCCAGCGGGTGAGCGCATCCAGCATGCCGAAGGGCTCGTCCAGCAGCAGCAGCCTCGGTTGCAATGCGAAGGCGCGTGCGATGCCCACGCGCTGCTTCATGCCGTTGGACAGCTCGCCGGCCTTCTTGTGCATGGCGTCCGCCAGGCCGACGCGCTGCAGGTGGTAGGCCACGGCGTCGCGCCGCTCGGCCGCGCTGGCATGCGGGAACACCTTCGCGACGCCGAGCATCACGTTGTCGAAGGCGGTGAGCCAAGGCACGAGGCTGGGCGACTGGAACACCAGGCCGCGGTCGGGCCCGGCGTCCTTCACTTCGCGGCCGCCCAGCACGATCACGCCGTCGGTCACGTCGGCCAGGCCCGCGATCATCGACAGCACCGTGCTCTTGCCGCAGCCCGAATGGCCGATCAGGGACACGAACTCGCCGCGCCGCATGCGCAGGTCGAATCCGTCGACGACGGTCTGCGGGCCCTTGGGCGTGGGATAGACCTTGACCACCTGCGAGAAGTCGACGAAACGGTCTTCGTCGGCGCGCAGCGCGGCTGCGCGCGCTGGCCCCGGCAGGGGCGACGCCTCGGCAGCGGCGGTCTCGCTCTCGATGCGCTCGGCCAGTTGCGCATGGCGCAGGTTCAGCAGCGTCGCGAGCGTGGGCCGATGCGTCGGCGGGCCGGAGCGCGGCACCAGCGTCGGCAGCGAGATCACGGCCGCCCCGGTGCGCGCCTGGCGCGCGTGGGCCATGTCCAGCAGCGTCTGCGTGATCTCCGCGCGCAGCGCGCGAAAGCGCCGGTCGTGGTTCATCGCAGCGCGGTCGCGCGGCCGGGGCAGGTCCACCTCGAAGCTGTGCCCCAAGGTCGATCCGGCGCCGGGCGTGCCGGGCAGGCACAGCGGAATCACCCGGTCGGCCATCATCAAGGCCTCGTCCACGTCGTTGGTGATCAGCAGCACGGTCTTGCGCGCGCTGCCTGGCTGGTCCCACAGGCCGACGATCTCGTCCTGCAACTGCGCGCGGGTGAGCGCGTCGAGCGCCGAGAGCGGTTCGTCGAGCAGCAGCACCTCGGGATCGGTGGCGAGCGCCCGCGCCACGCTCACGCGCTGGCGCATGCCGCCCGAGAGTTGCGCCGGCCTCTTGTCGATGGCGGCGCTGAGGCCCACCATCGCGACGTAGCGCCTGACCTGCTCGGCGCGCGTCGCCGCGTCGTCGCCCGCGCGCACGCGATCGACCGCCAGCGCGACGTTCTCGCCGACGGTGAGCCACGGCATCAGCGAGTAGCTCTGGAAGACGATGCCGCGGTCCGGGCCGGGGCCGGTGATCGGCCGCCCCTGCAGCAGCGCCTCGCCGCGGTCCGGCGTGGCCAGGCCCGCGAGCAGGTTCACCAGCGTGGTCTTGCCCGTGCCGGAGAAGCCGACGACGGCGACGAACTCGCCGGGCGCGATGCGCAGGTCCACGTTAGTGAGCACCTCGGTGCGCCGCTTGCCTGCGCCGAAGCCCTTGCCCACGCTGCGCAATTCCAGTGCGGCGGGCGCAGGGACGGCGGCAAGCCGGGGCGGGGTGTCCGTTGTTTTGACGGAGGAGGCCAGCACTGCATGCATGTCGGCATCCACCTTCACTTGTGGCTCACGAGCTGCTGCAGCAGCTGCATCAGGCGGTCCAGCGCGAAGCCGATCCCGCCGATCGTGAAGACCGCGACCAGGATGCGGCCCAGCGAGGCGGAGCTGCCGTTCTGGAACTCGTCCCAGACGAACTTGCCGAGGCCGGGGTTCTGCGCCAGCATTTCCGCGGCGATCAGCACCATCCAGCCCACGCCCAGCGACAGGCGCATGCCGGTGAAGATGTAGGGCAGGGCGGAGGGCAGCATGATCCTGCGCACCCGCGTGGCCAGGGGCAGCTGCAGCACGCGGCCGACGTTCACCAGGTCCCGGTCCACCGAGTTCACGCCGATGGCGGTGTTGATCAGCGTCGGCCACAGCGAGCACAGCGTCACCGTCACCGCGGAGATGAGGAAGGACTTCTGCACGAAGGGCTCGCCGCCGTTGGTGGCGTACAGCGCGCTGACCACCAGCGTCACGATGGGCAGCCAGGCGAGCGGCGACACGGGGCGGAACAGCTGCACGATGGGATTGATCGCGGCCTGCACGACGCGCGAGGAGCCGGCCAGGATGCCCAGCGGCACCGCGATGAGCGTCGCCAGCAGGAACCCGGCGAACACGGTCAGCAGGCTGGTGGCTATCTGCGTGAGGTAGGTGGGGCGCGCGGGATAGGCGTGGCGCTCGGGCACCCAGCCCGGTTCTTCCTTCAGGCGCTCCTGGATGCGCTCTTCCTGGCGGGCGTAGAACTCGGAGCGGCGCTTCGCTTCGGCGGCGTGTTCCGCCCAAAGCGACTGCGCCTCGTGCACGACCTGCGTGGGACCGGGCACGACGCCCAGGCTGGTGTGGATGCGGGCGGCGACGATCGACCACAGCCCCAGGAACAGCGCGATCGCCAGCAGCGGCACGCCCAGCGAGAAGACGAGGCGGCGCAGCGCGTCGCGCGGGTCGGCCAGTTTCAGCAGCATCTGCATGGGGGTGCTCCGTTCAGGCCTTGTCCGCGGCCTTCAGGCCGATGCGGAACTTGTTGAGGTAATCGTTGGGTTTGCGCGCGTCGTACACGACGCCGTCGATGAATCCGCCCTGCTTGTCCTTGAAGCCGTCGGTCTTGGGGAAGTCCGTCGCCTTGGCCTTGCCTTCGGCCACGAGGGCGGCGGCGGCGGCGCGGTACACGTCCGGCAGGTACACCTTCTTCGCCGTCTCGAAGTACCAGCTGTCCGGCTTGTTGTCGGCGACCTGGCCCCAGCGGCGCATCTGCGTGAGGTACCAGATGGCGTCGCTGTAGAAGGGGAAGGTGGCGAAGTTGCGGAAGAAGACGTTGAAGTCCGGCGCCGGGCGCTTGTCGCCCTTCTCGAACTCGAAGGTGCCGGTCATGCTGTTGGCTATCACCGCGGCGTCGGCGCCCACATAGGCCGGCCTGGCGAGCAGCTTCACGGCCTCGACGCGGTTGGCCATCGACTGGTCCAGCCACATGCAGGCGCGGATCATCGCCTTCACGATGGCGACGTGCGTGTTGGGGTACTTGTCCGCGAAGCCGCGCGTGACGCCGAACACCTTCTCGGGGTTGTAGGCCCAGATCTCGTGGTCCATCACCACCGGCACGCCGATGTTCTTGAACACCGCCTGCTGGTTCCACGGCTCGCCCACGCAGTAGCCGTTGATGGTGCCCGCTTCCATGGTGGCCGGCATCTGCGGCGGCGGCGTGACCGACAGGAGCACGTCGGCCTTGGTCGTGCCGGTCACGTCCGCCGGCGTGTAGTAACCCGGGTTCAGTCCGCCGGCCGCCAGCCAGTAGCGCAGCTCGTAGTTGTGCGTGGAGACCGGGAAGACCATGCCCATCCTGAACGAGCGGCCCTGGGCCTTCCACTTGTCGACGACCTTCTTCAGCGCGTCGGCCTTGATCGGGTGCACCACCTGCCCGTCCTTCGTCGGCAGCAGGGGTTTCATTTCCTTCCACACCTCGTTGGACACGGTGACGGCATTGCCGTTGAGGTCCATCGACATCGCGGTGACGATGTCGGCCTGCGTGCCGATGCCGATGGTGGCGCCCAGCGGCTGGCCCGCCAGCATGTGCGCGCCATCGAGCTGGCCGTCGATCACGCGATCGAGCAGAACCTTCCAGTTCGCCTGGGCTTCCAGCGTGACGATGAGGCCCTCGTCCTCGAAGAAGTGCTTCTCCAGCGCGACCGCCAGCGGAGCGCAGTCGGTCAGCTTGATGAAGCCGAACTTCAGCACCTCCTTTTCCGGCCGCGCCTTCTTCTGCGCGAGCGCCGTGGCGGGCAGGCCGAACGCGGCGCTGCCCAGGGCGGCGGCAGCGGTCAGGACGGTCCGGCGCTTCACCGGGATGGAAGAGGCATGCATCGTCATGGGCTCCGAAGGCAGGTCGAAAACAAGAAGGCGCCCATCGCTCCGCGCGCCCGCGCGGGTGATGGACGCCGTTGTCCAGGTGGAAACTCGGGGCGGGCGCCGCCGTTGGCGCCCGATACCCTCTTGCTAGCAGGCACCGTGCCAGCCCGTTCCGAAAGCGCGCTGCACCGGCCACAGTGCTGGAGGGAAAGGGCGAGCGCCGGTAGCGCAGGCGCGGCTGCAGCGGCACGACGAGACCGGGCTTGGTGCCGCCGCGCACCCTTGTCGTGCGCCGGAGCTCCCCTTTTCAGCGCGTGCCGGGCAGCATGTCCGCGAACGACAGCACTGCGCCCGCCACTTCCACGATGCGCCGGTTCTGGTTCATGGCCATCTGGCGCAGCGCCTTGTACGCGTCGTCCTCGCTCAGGTTGCGGTGGGCCATCAGCAGGCCCTTGGCGCGCTCGATCACCTTGCGCTCGTTGAGGCTGGTGCGCACCTGCTCCAGTTCGTCGCTCATCGCCTGCAGCCGCAGTGACTGCTGCTGCACCAGTTCGAGCACCGAGCGTTCGAGGTGCGGGCCCCAGCGGCCGCTTGCCGGTTCGCTGTCCTGCGCCTGGGCCGCGAGCGCGTCGAGCAGCGCGCGCTGGTCCCGCAGCTCCGCGCGGGCCTGGGCAATGCGTTCCCCGCACACGCTGCGCAAATGCGCGGTGAGCCGGTCCTCCACGCTGCGCATCGCGTCGATGCGCAGCGTGCACTGCTCGTACCACGCGTCGCTCAACTCGGGGTCGAGGCGGCCGTCGCGCGCCGTGCAACCGATGCGGCGCAGCTTTTCCACCTGCGCCAGCACGGCCGGCTCCTGGCTGGCGCGATCGGTTTCCAGCACGCCGGTGCTGGCGAACTCCGCGAACAAGGCCATGCAGGCCTGCTGCGACTCGATCAGGTGTTCCCACTCCTGCCGGGCCGCCTCGTCGATCCGGCCGGCGGCGAAGGCGCGGGCTCCGAAGGCGCGCTCCTGGCCGGCGAACTCCTTGCCCTGCATGAAGTTGAACAGGGCGACCAGCGCACGCGAAACCTGCGGGTCGGTCGCGGTGTCCGCGGCCTCGAAGACGACGGCCAGCAGCCCGGCGACCAGGCGGGTGAACGCGGCGCTCGCCTCGCTCGCCGGCAAGGCCAACGCGGCGACGCGCTCGCGCAGCGAGGGCAGGCCGGCCAGCCCGTGCAGCACGACGGCCACCCGGCCGAACAGGCGGGAGCCGTTGCGCACCTCGCTGCTGCCGGTGTCCAGGCAATCGAGCTGGGCGCGCACCTCCTGCTCCGCGCCCTCGCAGGCGGCGACCTGCTGCAAGCGCTGCTGGGCGAAGCGGCGACCTTGCGAACCCAGGAACACGCCACTGATGCCGCGCTCGCGCTGCAAGGCGTGGATGAAACGGCCGATGGCGCCGACCAACTCACTGGTGCGCGCGAGCTCCTCGAGCTCGGCGATCTCGCATTGGCGGGCGGCGAGGAGGAAATGGGATCCGGACTTCATTGCGGTGAGTGCAGCAACAAGCGTGCCGGAGGGCGGGTCCGTGGCTGAGCGGGGCAATGGAACGCAGAGTGCGCAGAGGTTACGCAGAGGACGCAGAGAAAACCAATAAAAGGATGTTCCTCTGCGTTCTCTCTGTCCTCTGCGCAACCGCGGGCGTGCCGAGGCGAAGGTTCGTGGCTGAGCGGAGCAATGGAACGCAGAGTGCGCAAAGGTTACGCAGAGGACGCAGAGAAAACCAATAAAGGATGTTCCTCTGCGTTCTCTCTGTCCTCTGCGCAACCGCGAGCGTGCCGAGGCGAAGGTCCGTGGCTGAGCGGGGCAATGGAACGCAGAGTGCGCAGAGGTTTCGCAGAGGACGCAGAGAAAACCAATAAAAGGATGTTCCTCTGCGTCCTCTGCGTAACCATTGCGTCCTCTGCGTTCTCCTGCCCGATCGGCCGCATGCCTCAAACTGCCGCCCGGAGCCGGGGAATGGACCGACCGCTACACTCGACGCATGATCGTTCTGGGCATCGAGTCGTCCTGCGACGAGACCGGCGTGGCGCTGGTCGAAGCGGCGGGGACGCAGGTCCCGCGGCTGCGCGCGCACGCGCTGCACAGCCAGGTGGAGATGCACCAGGCCTATGGCGGCGTGGTGCCGGAACTCGCCAGCCGCGACCACATCCGGCGCGTGCTGCCTCTGGCGCAGCAGGTGCTGGACGAGGCCGGGTGCCATCTCGCCGACGTGGATGTCGTCGCCTACACGCGTGGCCCGGGCCTCGCGGGCGCACTGCTGGTCGGGGCGGGTGTCGCCTGCGCACTGGGCGCGGCGCTCGGCCGGCCCGTGCTGGGCGTGCATCACCTGGAAGGGCATTTGCTGTCGCCGTTCCTCAGCGCGGACCCGCCGGCCTTTCCCTTCATTGCCCTGCTGGTCTCTGGCGGCCACACGCAGCTGATGCAGGTCGAGGGGGTCGGCCGCTACACGCTGCTGGGCGAGACCATCGACGACGCGGCGGGCGAGGCCTTCGACAAGTCCGCCAAGCTGCTCGGGCTGGCTTATCCGGGCGGTCCGGCCCTGTCCAGGCTGGCGGAGCAGGGCGACCCAGCGGCCTTCAAGCTGCCGCGCCCACTGCTGCACAGCGGCGACCTCGACTTCTCCTTCGCGGGCCTGAAGACGGCCGTGCTCACGCAGGTGCACAAGCTGGGGGACGCGCTGGAGCAGCGCAAGGCCGACCTCGCGGCTTCGACCGAAGCGGCGATTGTCGAGGTCCTGGTGAAGAAATCGCTGGCTGCGCTCGAGCGCAGCGGGCTGCGGCGCATCGTCGTCGCTGGCGGGGTGGGGGCGAACCGCCGCCTGCGCTCGCAGCTCGACGCCGCCTGCGCCCGGCGCGGCGTGCGCGTGCACTATCCCGAACTGGCCCTCTGCACCGACAACGGGGCCATGATCGCCCTCGCGGCCGCGATGCGGCTGCAGGGCGGCGTGCAGCAGGCGCGCGCCGACTACGCCTTCGACGTCAGGCCGCGCTGGCCGCTCGGCGAACTGACTGAGGGCTGAGCCCGAAAGGGTTTCCCCGAAAGCAGGGAGGCCGGAGAGCGTGCCTAAATGAAGGCATGAGCGTCCCTGGCAATTCCGGTCACGCGTTCGACGACCCGGCGGGCACCTGGAACCGCCGCTTCTCCGAACCCGGTTATCTCTTCGGCACCGAGCCGAACACCTGGCTGCACGACCACGCCAACGTGTGGCAGGCGGGCCAGCGCGTGCTGTGCGTCGCCGACGGCGAGGGACGCAACAGCGTCTGGCTCGCCCAGCAAGGCCTCACGGTCGACGCCTTCGACATCTCCGAGGTGGCCGTGCGCAAGGCACGCGACTTTGCGCGGGTCACCGGCGTCAAGGTGAACTTCGCCGTCGCCGACATCGCCCACCTGCAGTGGCCCAAGGGGCTCTACGACGGCGTGGTGGCGATCTTCATCCAGTTCGCCGACCCGATGCTGCGCGCGCGCATCTTCGAGGGCATGGTGCGCTGCCTCAAGCCGGGCGGCATCCTCGTGCTGCAGGGGTACACGCCGCGGCAGCTGGAGTTCCGCACGGGCGGCCCGCCGATCGCCTCGCACATGTACACGCCGGAGCTCCTGCACGAGGCCTTCCTCGGCATGGAGATCCTGGACATCCGCGAATACGAGGCCGAGCTCGCCGAAGGCACTGGCCACCGCGGGCATTCGGCGCTGCTGGGCCTGGTCGCGCGCAAGCCGACCTGAAGCACCGCGCCGGACCCTAGCGCGCGAACCAGGCCTGCCAGTAGTCCAGGCAGGCTTTGATCTTGGGCAGGCGGTGCCGCGTGCTGCCGGTCACGGCATACACCGGGGCGGGCCGCAGGTCGACGAACTCCGGCAGCACCGCGACCAGTGCGCCATCGGCCACCAGCGGGTCGCCGACCAGCGTCGCCAGCCGGGCGATGCCCAGGCCTTGCAGCACCATGGTCGCGGCCATGTTGGTGTCGTTCGTGCGCCAGCGGCCTTGCGCCGGATAGACCCAGGGAGCGCCATCGACCAGGAACGGCCAGTCGTTGAGCATCGTCGAGGCGCTGTTGGTGATCAGCGCGTGGCCGGCGAGTTCGTCCGGCTTGCGCGGCAGGCCGTGCGCCTGCGCATACGAAGGCGCTGCGTACAGCGCGCGCCCGAGCGTGCCGATCTGCCGCGCGACGACGGTGTCCGGCAGGTTCGCGGCCGTGCGGATCGCGATGTCGATGCCGTCGCGCGTCATGTCCAGCAGCCGGTCGCCCACCTCGAGTTCCACCTGCAGTCGCGGATGGCGCTGCGCCAGCCCCGGCAGGCTGGGCACCAGCTGGTATTGCGCGACCACCGTGCTGGAGGCCACGCGCACGACGCCGCTCGGCTCGCCCGAGCGCTGCGCGAACGCGCCTTCCATTTCCTCCATGGTGACTAGCGCGCGGCGGCTGTATTCGAGGAAGGTGCGGCCTTCATCGGTCAGCGAGAGGCCGTGCGTGGACCGATGCATCAGCCGCGCGCCGCAAGCCTTCTCCAGCCGCGAGAGCGTGCGTGACACCAGGCTGACCGGCACGTCCCGCTCGCGGGCGACGGCCGACAGCGAGCCGAGTTCGGCCACCCGCGCATAGAGTGCCATCTCGTCGAACTGCAGGTTGCGCATGGGCTGCGATGGTAGCGGCACGCGTGACTCCACGCGACCGGCTTTCGTAGGCTGGCGGTGAGCACAGCGAACCCCAGCGATGCAGCGTGGCGCAGCAAGCTGGGGTTCGCCTGCGGCTCACCACCAGCCTACGGGTCACTGGCCCGCCTTGCTGGCGGCGCAAAAGCACTTTGCGGGCGGCTGCGTTTCGCGAACGGCCCCGCGTTCCTAGAGTGCAGGCATCCCACAGGAGCTGCCATGGACTACCGCCACACCGAGGATTTCGCCCGCTGCATGGACGTCGCCGAACTGCGCGCGCAGTCGCTGCGCAACGAGGCGATCACCGCCTTCTTCGCCGCCATCGGCCGGGCGCTGCGCCGCCTCGTGCATCGTGTCGCGAGCTCGCGCGACGAGCAACTGCTGCCGGAGGCCTGAACCATGCCCACCTTGCAACTGAAGCTCACGCCGCCCCAGGCCGCCGAACGCCTGCAGGTGCTCGCGCGCCGGCTGACCGACCTGTCCACGCAGGTGCTGGGCAAGCGCCGCGAAGTCACCGCGGTCGTGATCGAGGAGCTGTGGCCAGGACGCTGGTTCGTGGGCGGCCGCAATCCGGGCCGGGCCACGGCGCTGCTGGAGATCCGTGTCACGGAGGGCACGAACAGCGCCGAGGAAAAGGAGGCCTTCATCGCCGCGGCCTACGAGGAGCTCGCGCAGCAGCTCGGGCCGCTCGAGGAGGCGAGCTATGTGGTCGTGCAGGAGGTGGCGGCCACCGACTGGGGCTGGGGCGGCCGCACGCAGGCGGAGCGCAGAACGAAAACGCCCGTGCTGTGAGGCACGGGCGCTTCGGCTTCTTCTGCTTTCAACCTGCTTCCCCGCATGAGCCCGCCGGGCCGCCCCAAGGGCGAATCCCGCAGCGCGTAGCGCGGAGGGTCGTCCAGTGACTCGGGGAGGCGGGGGACTTACTTGACTTCGATCTGGCGGGCCGTCACCACGGGCTTCTTCTTGCCCAGGGTGAGGGTCAGCACGCCGTTCTCCAGCTTCGCGCTGGTCGCCTCGGCGTCGATCTCGGCCGGCAGCTCGTAGGCGGCCTTGTACTGGCGCGCGGCTTCCTTGGCGGTCTGCACGCGGACCACGGCGCCGTCGACGTCGATCGCCAGCTGCTCGCGGGTGACGCCGGGCAGGTCGAGGGACACGGTCCAGGCCTCCTCGTTCTGTTCCACCTTCACGCCGTGGAACGGGGTGGAGAAGGATTCGTTCAGGAAGCGCTCGAACGAGCGATCGAAGGAACGGGCGGCCGGCACGTAGGCGCGGGTGCGAAGGGCGGGTGCGAAGAACATGATGGTCAACTCCTGTCGGTAATCGGGTGGAGATCGGCAAACTACGTACCTGCCGCTCCCCTAAACTGCGCGGCTCTCGTATCAATTGCCGCCTGGTCCCCATCTGCGCACCAGGCCGCGCATTTCAAGGGATTCCTGCACATGAAAAAAACCCGTCGCGCGATCTTGAAATCGCTCGCCACGGTGGCATTTCTTCCCGCCTTCGCCTCGGCGCAAGCCGCCGTGCCTTCGATCAAGCTGGCGCTGATCGAAGGCCTCTCCGGCGGCAACGCGAACGGCGGCGAGGCCGTCTACCGCAACCTGGTGTGGGCCGTCGAGCGCGTCAACCAGCGTGGTGGCGTGCGCACCCGCGAGGGCCGCCGGCCGCTGGAGCTCGATCGCTACGACAGCAAGGGCCAGATCGAGGAGGCGATCGCGGCGCTGCACTCCGCCATCGACGGCGGCGCGCGCATCATCCTGCAAGGCAATTCGTCCGCGGTGGCCGCGGCGCTGATTGAAGCCATCGAGCGGCACAACGAGCGCGAGCCGGACCGGCGCGTGGTGTTCCTCAATTACGCGGCGGTGGACCCCAGCCTCACCAACGAGAAGTGCAGCTTCTGGCACTTCCGCTTCGACGCGCACGCCGACATGCGCATGGCGGCGCTGATGTCGGTGCTGAAGGAAGATGCGGCCGTGAAGTCGGTGTACCTGATCAACCCCGACTACAGCTTCGGGCAGTCGGTGCAGCGCGAGGCGAAGCGCCAGCTCGCACTGCGGCGGCCCGACATTCGCATCGTGGGCGAGGAGCTGGACCCGCTGCTGCGCATCAAGGACTTCGCGCCCTACGCGGCCAAGATCAAGGCGAGCGGCGCCGACGCGGTGATCACGGGGAATTTCAGCAACGACCTCACGCTGCTGGTGAAGGCCGCGCGCGAGGTCGGCTACGACGGGCGCTTCTACACCTTTTACGGCAACGCGCTGGGCGCGCCGGCCGCCATGGGCGATGCGGGCGTCGGCAAGGTGCTGGCGGTGGCGGAGTGGCTGCCCAACGTGCCGGCGCAGCAGAGCGCGGACTTCTACCGCGCCTTCCGCCGGCGCTACCCGAACCCCGCCGACGACTACGTGCACATGCGCCTGCAGCTGATGATCGAGGCGCTGGCCCAATCCATCGAGCGCGCGGGCACCGTGGACGCCGTGCCGCTGGCCACCGCCCTGGAGCAGGCCTCGGTGTCCTTCTCCGGCTGGATCGGCCGCATGCGCGCCTCCGACCACCAGTTCCAGCAACCCCTGGTGGTCGGCCTGATGGAGCGCCAGGGCACGCCCGGCGTCCCTTTCGACGTCGAAGGCTCCGGCTACGGCTTCCGCGTCATCCGCCAGTTCCCGCCGCCCAAGGTGGAAATGCCGACGACCTGCAAGATGGTGCGGCCGGCCTGAGCGTTCGGCTTCATCGAGCAGGTGAACGCAGAGTGCGCAGAGGTTTCGCAGAGGACGCAGAGAAGGCAAGGAGAAAAGATCAGGACGAGAAATCCTTGAATTTTTCCGGATGTCCTTCTGCGTCCTCTGCGTAACCTTTGCGTCCTCTGCGTTCTCATGCCCAACAAGCAGGGTCGTCGCCACTCGCCGACAATCCAGGCATGCGCCAGACCATCCTCGACCTCGAAGAATCCAAGATCCGTGAAGTGGCCAACGCCGGCATGGGCCGCAGCGACGTGCTGGCGTTCTGGTTCGGGGAGAGCGACGAAGTGACGCCCGAGTTCATCCGCGAGGCGGCCATCGCCTCGCTGCGGGCCGGCGAGACCTTCTATGCCCACAACCTTGGCCTGCCCGAGCTACGCGAGGCGATCGCCGCTTACGCTTCCAGGCTGCACGGCAGCGTGGGGGCGGAACGCATCGCGGTCACGTCCGGTGGCGTGAACGCGCTGATGCTCGCGTGCCAGGCGGTGGTGGATGCCGGCGACGAGGTGGTGGCGGTCACGCCCGTGTGGCCCAACCTGCCGGCGCAGGCGCTGATCATGGGTGCGAAGCTCAAGCGCGTATCGCTCACGCCGAAGCAGGGCGCCTGGATGCTGGACCTGCAGCAACTGCTCGACGCGATCACCCCGGCCACGCGCCTGCTGATCGTGAACGCCCCCAACAACCCCACCGGCTGGACGCTCTCGCGCGACGAGCAGCAGGCGATCCTGGAGCACTGCCGGCGCACCGGCACCTGGATCCTGGCCGACGAGGTCTACGAACGCCTGTACTACGAGCCGACGCCCAAGGGCTGCGCGCCCAGCTTCCTCGACGTCGCGCGGCCCGACGACCGCCTGATCGTCGCCCACAGCTTTTCCAAGAGCTTCCTCATGACGGGCTGGCGCCTGGGCTGGCTGGTCATGCCGCCGGCCATGACCCAGCCCATGGGCAAGCTGATCGAGTACAACACCTCCTGCGCCAGCGTGTTCACCCAGCGCGCGGCAGTGGAAGCGATCCGGCGCACGGACGAAGTGACGCCGCGCGTGGTGGCGCATCTCAAGACCTGCCGCGACACGCTGGTGCCGCTGCTGCAGGCCATCCCGCGCGTGGAACTCACCCCGGCCAAGGGCGGCATGTACGCGTTCTTCAAGCTCGACGGCTTCGGCGATTCGCTGGCGCTGGCCAAGCGGCTGGTCGCCGAAGCGGGCCTCGGCCTGGCGCCCGGCAACGCCTTCGCGCCCGAGGCGCAGGGCTGGCTGCGCTGGTGCTTCGCGAGCAAGGATCTGGGCCGCTTGCGGCAGGGCGTGGACCGGTTGGGCACTTGGCTGAGCCGGTAGGGTTGGCGCCGACCTCCTGCTTCGTCGGCTGGCCGAGGGCTGCCTCGTAGGCTGGCGGTGAGCGAGAGCGAACCCCAGCTTGCTGGCGCGTCGCCGGATCGCTGGGGTTCGCTGTCGCTCACCCCAGCCTACGTTGCCCGGCCTACGAACCTCGGGGGCACCTCAGCCCGCAGCCGCCAAGCCGCCCCAATAGCCCCTCCGAGGCCGCGGACGGGCCCTCGGCTATAATCACCGGGTTCTGCAGTCGCAGAGCGCACGCAGGTCCGCAGTTCCAGCAGGGCCCGCGCAAGTCAACAACTCCCAAGGAATTTCCATGACCGCCCTCAACAAGGCAGAGATCGTGGCCGCCAACGCGCGTGGCACGAACGACACCGGCAGCCCCGAAGTGCAAGTCGCACTGCTGACCGCCCGCATCAACGAGCTCACCCCGCACTTCAAGACGCACGCCAAGGACCACCACGGCCGCCGCGGCCTGCTGCGCATGGTGAACCGCCGCAAGAGCCTGCTCGCGTACCTGAAGGACAAGGACGCTGAGCGCTACACGGCACTGATCTCCAAGCTGGGCCTGCGCAAGTAACGCAGCCCCGCGACCATGAACGCCTGAGACGGTTTTCCAACTGGCTCAGGCGTTTTTCACTTCGGAGCTGCTGCGACCGGACAAGAGCTGTGTCATTCCCCAGGGGCTAGGGCCTAGGGATCAGGGGCCAGGGAGACATCCCGGCAACCCCTAGTCCCGAGCCGCTAGTCCCTTGCCCCTGGGGAATGGCATCGTGTTCGGCACAGGCGCTCCGGCCAACTACAGAAAAGAGGACACGCCATGAGCATCTTCAACAAGGTCACCAAGTCGTTCCAGTGGGGCAACCACACGGTGCGTATGGAAACGGGCGAGATCGCCCGCCAGGCTTCCGGCGCCGTGCTGGTCGACATCGAGGACACCGTGGTGCTGGCCACCGTGGTGGGGTCCAAGACCTCCAAGCCGGGCCAGGACTTCTTCCCCCTGACGGTCGACTACATCGAGAAGACCTACGCCGCCGGCAAGATCCCCGGCTCCTTCTTCAAGCGCGAAGCCAAGCCCTCGGAACTCGAGACGCTGACCTCGCGCCTGATCGACCGCCCGATCCGCCCGCTGTTCCCCGAAGGCTTCTACAACGAGGTGCATGTGGTCATCCACACCATCTCGCTGAACCCCGAGGTCGACGCCGACATCGCTGCGATGATCGCCGTGTCCGCCGCGCTGTCCATCTCCGGCCTGCCGTTCAACGGTCCCATCGGCGCGGCGCGCGTGGGCTACGTCAATGGCGAATACGTGCTGAACCCCGGCCCGACGGCCCGCAAGATGTCCGACCTGGACCTGGTGGTCGCCGGCACCGAGGCCGCCGTGCTGATGGTGGAATCGGAAGCGCAGCAGCTGTCCGAGGAAGTGATGCTGGGCGCCGTGGTGTTCGGCCATGACCAGGGCAAGGTCGCGATCAACGCGATCCACGAGCTCGTGCGCGAAGCCGGCAAGCCGGTGTGGGACTGGCAGCCGCCGGCCAAGGACGAGGACTTCATCGCGAAGGTCACGGCCGCCGCCGAAGAGAAGTTCCGCGCCGCCTACCAGATCCGCAGCAAGCAGGCCCGCACCCAGGCGCTGCGGGACGCCACCGCTTCCGTGCACGCCACGCTCAAGGAGCAGGGCGTCGAGTTCGACCCGATCAAGGTCGACAACCTGCTGTTCGACATCGAAGCGCGCATCGTGCGCAGCCAGATCCTGTCCGGCGAGCCGCGCATCGACGGCCGCGACACGCGCACCGTGCGCCCCATCGAGATCCGCACCGGCGTGCTGCCCCGCACGCACGGCTCGGCCCTCTTCACGCGCGGTGAGACCCAGGCTCTGGTGATCGCCACGCTGGGCACCGAGCAGGACGCGCAGCGCATCGACGCGCTGGCCGGCGAGTACCAGGACCGCTTCCTGTTCCACTACAACATGCCTCCGTTCGCCACCGGCGAAACCGGCCGCATGGGCTCCACCAAGCGCCGCGAAGTGGGCCACGGCCGCCTCGCCAAGCGCGCGCTGATCCCGCTGCTGCCCTCGAAGGAAGAGTTCCCCTACGTGATGCGCGTGGTGTCGGAAATCACCGAGTCCAACGGCTCGTCGTCGATGGCTTCCGTCTGCGGCGGCTGCCTGGCGCTGATGGACGCCGGCGTGCCGATGAAGGCCCACGTGGCCGGCATCGCCATGGGCCTGATCAAGGAAGGCAACCGCTTCGCGGTGCTGACCGACATCCTGGGCGACGAGGACCACCTGGGCGACATGGACTTCAAGGTGGCCGGCACGGTCAACGGCGTGACGGCCCTGCAGATGGACATCAAGATCCAGGGCATCACCAAGGAGATCATGCAGGTCGCGCTGGCGCAGGCCAAGGAAGCGCGCATGCACATCCTGGGCAAGATGCAGGAAGCGCTGGGCGAGGCCAAGTCGGACGTGTCCAACTTCGCGCCGCGCCTGTACACGATGAAGATCAATCCGGAGAAGATCCGCGACGTGATCGGCAAGGGCGGCGCTGTGATCCGTGCGCTGACCGAAGAGACCGGCACGCAGATCGACATCGCGGAAGACGGCACCATCACCATCGCGTCCACCGACTCCGGCAAGGCCGAAGAGGCGAAGAAGCGCATCGAGCAGATCACGGCCGAAGTCGAAGTCGGCAAGATCTACGAAGGCCCGGTCACCAAGATCCTGGACTTCGGCGCGCTGATCAACCTGCTGCCCGGCAAGGATGGCCTGCTGCACATCAGCCAGATCGCCCACGAGCGCGTGGAGAAGGTCAGCGACTACCTGTCCGAAGGCCAGGTCGTGAAGGTCAAGGTCCTGGAGACCGACGACAAGGGCCGCGTCAAGCTGTCCATGAAGGCGCTCACCGAGCGTCCGGAAGGCATGCCCGAGCGCGAGCCGCGCGGCGACCGTCCCCCGCGCGGTGAATACCGCGGCGACCGCGGTGGTGATCGTGGCGACCGGGGCGATCGCGGCGGTGAGCGTGGCGACCGTGCTCCGCGGGAGCCGCGCGAGCAGCGCGAGCCCACGCCCGTCGTGCAGGACACCGGCGGCAACTTCGGCAACGGCGGCAACGAGCCGCAGCAATGACGGCTGGCTTCCGCGCTGCGCAGCGGGCTGGCGAATGACTGCATCCCGCAGGTCGTTCGTCATCGAAGTTGCGCAGCAACGAAGTCACTAGCGAGAGCGAGTCATCATGAAAGCCATCGAGATCACGCAGTACGGCGCGCCGGAAGTCCTGCGCGTCGGTGAGCGTCCGGACCCGGTCCCGGGGGCGGGCGAGGTGCTGATCCGCGTCGCGGCGAGCGGCGTGAACCGGCCCGACGTGCTCCAGCGCACCGGCAACTACCCGGTGCCTCCGGGCGCCTCCGACATTCCCGGCCTGGAAGTGGCGGGCACCATCCTGGGCGGCGACGCTGGCGCGATGGCGGCCGCCGGGTTCAAGCGGGGTGACCGCGTATGCGCACTGGTCGCCGGCGGCGGCTATGCCGAACTGTGCGTCGCGCCGGTGGGCCAGTGCCTGCCGGTGCCGAAGGGCCTGAGCGACATCGAGGCGGCTTCGCTGCCCGAGACCTTCTTCACCGTGTGGAGCAACGTGTTCGACCGGGGCCGCCTGCAGAAGGGCGAGACCTTCCTGGTCCAGGGCGGCACCAGCGGCATCGGCGTCACGGCCATCCAGATGGCCAAGGCGATGGGCGCATCCAAGGTGCTGGCCACGGCCGGCTCCGACGAGAAGTGCCAGGCCTGCGTGAAGCTGGGCGCCGATGCGGCGATCAACTACAAGACGCAGGACTTCGCCGAAGAGGCCAAGAAGCTCACCGACGGCAAGGGCGTGGACGTGATCCTCGACATGGTCGCCGGCAGCTACGTGGACCGCGAAGTGAAGTGCGTCAACGAGGACGGCCGCATCGTGATCATCGCGGTGCAAGGCGGGACCAAGAGCGAGTTCAACTCCGGGCTGGTGCTGCGCCGTCGCATCACCATCACGGGCTCGACGCTGCGTCCGCGTCCGGTCGCCTTCAAGGAGGCCATCGCGGCCTCGCTGAAGAAGAACATCTGGCCGCTGATCGAGGCGAAGAAGATCCAGCCCGTGATCTTCAAGACCTTCGCTGCGGCCGATGCCGCGCAGGCGCACGCCCTCATGGAATCCAACCAGCACGTGGGCAAGATCGTCCTGGTGTGGTGAGCCAATGACCCAGAAGAAGAAGCTGATTGCCGGCAACTGGAAGATGAACGGCAACCTGGAAGCCAACGACGCGCTCGTGCGCGCGCTGGTCGCCGGGACGAAGGGCGCCGCCTGCGAGATCGCCGTCTGCGTGCCGGCGCCCTACCTGGCGCAGGTGCAGATGCTGAAGTCCGGCTCCGCCCTGGAGCTCGGTGCGCAGGACGTCTCGCAGCACGAAAGCGGCGCCTACACCGGCGAGGTTTCGGCTGCCATGCTGCGCGAGTTCGGCGTGCGCTATGCCATCGTCGGCCATTCGG
Organism: Ramlibacter ginsenosidimutans; assembly: GCF_016654015.1. Lineage (GTDB taxonomy): Bacteria > Pseudomonadota > Gammaproteobacteria > Burkholderiales > Burkholderiaceae_C > Ramlibacter > Ramlibacter ginsenosidimutans. The sequence goes on from NZ_JAEPWM010000018.1 coordinate 26,142, forward strand.
AGCGCCGCCAGTACCACGGCGAGAGCGACACGCTGGTCGCCGAGAAGGCCAAGACGGCGCTCGCGCACGGCATCACGCCGATCGTGTGCGTGGGCGAGACGCTGGCCGAACGCGAGGCGGGGCACACCGAAGAAGTGGTGAAGCGCCAGTTGGCCGCCGTCATCCACGTGAACGGCCACTGCATCAGCGAGATCGTCGTCGCGTACGAGCCCGTGTGGGCCATCGGCACGGGCCGGACGGCGACGCCGGAGCAGGCGCAGCAGGTGCATGCGCTCCTGCGCAAGCAGCTCGCCGCTGCCACCGCGCACGCCGAGCGCGTGCACATCCTGTACGGCGGCAGCATGAACGCCGCCAACGCCGCGAGCCTGCTGGCGCAGCAGGACATCGACGGCGGACTGGTCGGCGGTGCCTCGCTGAAGGCGGCCGACTTCCTGCAGATCATCGCCGCCGGCAGCCGTTGACGCGCCGCGGACCAGAACAAAACGGAGTGACTGAATGAATTTCCTGTTGACCCTCGTGCTCGTGCTGCAGATCGCCACGGCGCTCGCCATGATCGGCCTCATCCTGCTGCAGCATGGCAAGGGCGCGGACATGGGCGCGGCCTTCGGCAGCGGCGCCTCCGGCAGCCTGTTCGGCGCCAGCGGCAGCGCGAACTTCCTGTCGCGCTCCACCGCCGTGCTCGCGGCCGTGTTCTTCGCCTGCACGCTGGGCCTGGCGTACTTCAGCCACAGCGTGCGTCCGTCCGGCTCGGGCAGCGTGTTCGAGCGCGTCGCCCCCGGCGCGCCCGCTGCACCGGCGTCGTCCACGGCCCCGAATCCCGCCAACCAGATCCCGTCCGGCGCAAGCACGGTGCCCGCACCGCAAGGGCCGGCCACGACGCCCGCGACCACCGCGCCCGGTGCTCCGGCATCCGGTGCCGCGCAGATCCCGACCAAGTGATCTGAAAGTGATCTGACTGCTCGCGAGCGGGGCGCCTTGCACGGCAGTGGGGCCTTCGTTTCGGAGTACACTCGGTGGTTGTCCGGATAGGCAAGCGCTTCCCAGAAGCGCCACCCTCACGAGCCTGTCCGGGCACGTTCCCGATTGCCGACGTGGTGAAATTGGTAGACACGCTATCTTGAGGGGGTAGTGGCGAAAGCTGTGCGAGTTCGAGTCTCGCCGTCGGCACCAAACACAATGAGCCTGCCGGGCCAGCGCACCGGCGGGCACCGCAGAACACCGCTGCCACGATGAACCTCGACCAGTACCTCCCTGTCCTCCTGTTCATCCTCGTCGGCACGGGAGTCGGCATCGCTCCGCAGGTCCTCGGCTGGGCCATCTCCAAGGGCATGGGCGTCGCCCGCCCCGACCCCGCCAAGAACGCGCCGTACGAGTGCGGCTTCGAGGCCTTCGAGGACGCACGCATGAAGTTCGACGTGCGCTACTACCTCGTCGCGATCCTGTTCATCCTGTTCGACCTGGAAATCGCCTTCCTCTTCCCGTGGGCCGTGTCCCTCAAGGAGATCGGCGCGGTGGGCTTCTGGTCCATGATGGTTTTCCTCGCCATCCTGGTCGTCGGCTTCGTCTACGAGTGGAAGAAGGGTGCGCTCGACTGGGAGTGATCCCCGGGCGCCCGCTCCAAAGAAAGTTCCGAGATGGCAAACCAAGGCATTCTTGAAAAAGGTGTCGTGACCACGACCGTCGACACGGTCATCAACTGGGCCAAGACCGGCTCGCTGTGGCCCATGACGTTCGGCCTGGCATGCTGCGCCGTGGAGATGATGCACGCGGGCGCCGCGCGCTACGACATCGACCGCTTCGGCATGCTGTTCCGCCCCAGCCCGCGCCAGTCCGACCTGATGATCGTGGCCGGCACGCTGTGCAACAAGATGGCCCCGGCGCTGCGCCGCGTGTACGACCAGATGGCCGAGCCGCGCTGGGTGCTGTCCATGGGCACGTGCGCCAACGGCGGCGGCTACTATCACTACAGCTACTCCGTCGTGCGCGGCTGCGACCGCATCGTGCCGGTGGACGTGTACGTGCCGGGCTGCCCGCCGACGGCCGAGGCGCTGCTGTACGGCATCATCCAGCTGCAGCAGAAAATCCGCCGCACGCAGACCATCGCGAGGGCCTGAACGCATGCCATCCAATCTCGCGGCGGCCTCGCCCGCCCCCGAAGCCACGCGCGACGCGATCGTTGCTGCGCTCGGCGACAAAGCGAAGCGCGTGGACCTCAAGCTGGGCGAAGTCACGGTGATCGTGTCCGCGGCCAACTACCTGGAAGTGGCGCGCATCCTGCGTGACGACCCGACCTGCAGCTTCGAGCAGCTGCTGGACCTGTGCGGCGTGGACTACTCCGAATACAAGATGGGCGAGTGGGACGGTCCGCGCTACGCGGTGACCTCGCACTTCCTCTCGGTGACCCTGAACCAGCGCGTGCGCCTGCGCGTGTTCGCACCCGACGACGAGCTGCCGGAAGTGGACTCGCTGGTCGACCTCTGGAGCTCGGCGAACTGGTTCGAGCGCGAGGCCTTCGACCTGTACGGCATCGTGTTCACGGGCCACATGGACCTGCGCCGCATCCTCACGGACTACGGCTTCATCGGCCATCCGTTCCGCAAGGACTTCCCCGTCTCGGGCGAGGTCGAGATGATCTACGACGCCGAGAAGAGGCGCGTGATCTACCAGCCCGTGACGATCGAGCCGCGCGAGATCACGCCTCGGATCATCCGCGAGGAAAAGTACGGGGGGTTGCAGTGAATTTCAACCCAACATCCGGACGCAGAGGACGCAAAGGTTTCGCAGAAGGCGCAAAAGAGTCAATGAAAACCTTTGAAGGTTTTTTCTGCGTCCTCTGCGTCATCTCTGCGTCCTCTGCGTCCGGTTGTTGGGTTTTCCCGGCTGTTTAGACCATGGCTGAAATCAAGAACTACACCCTCAACTTCGGCCCCCAGCACCCCGCGGCGCACGGTGTGTTGCGGCTGGTGCTGGAGCTCGATGGCGAGGTGATCCAGCGGGCCGATCCGCACATCGGGCTGCTGCATCGCGCGACCGAGAAGCTCGCCGAGACGCGCACCTACATCCAGACGCTGCCCTACATGGACCGCCTGGACTACGTGTCGATGATGTGCAACGAGCACGCCTACTGCCTGTCGGTGGAGAAGCTCCTGGGCATCGAGGTGCCGATCCGCGCGCAGTACATCCGCGTCATGTTCTCCGAGCTCACGCGCCTGCTGAACCACCTGCTGTGGCTCGGCGCGCACGGGCTGGACTGCGGCGCGATGAACATGCTGATCTACTGCTTCCGCGAGCGGGAAGACATCTTCGACATGTACGAAGCGGTCTCCGGCGCGCGCATGCACGCGGCCTACTTCCGGCCGGGCGGCGTCTACCGCGACCTGCCGGATGCGATGCCGCAGTACCGCGCGAGCAAGGTGCGCAACCAGCGCGAGATCGATCGCATGAACGAGGAGCGCAGCGGCTCGCTGCTCGATTTCATCGAGCGCTTCACCCAGCGCTTCCCCGGCTACGTCGACGAGTACGAGACGCTGCTGACCGAGAACCGCATCTGGAAGCAGCGCACCGTGGGCATCGGCGTGGTCACGCCCGAGCGCGCGCTCAACCTCGGCTTCACCGGCCCCATGCTGCGCGGCTCCGGCATCGCCTGGGACCTGCGCAAGACGCAGCCGTACGAGGTCTACGATCGCATGGACTTCGACATCCCGGTGGGCCGCACCGGCGACTGCTACGACCGCTACCTGGTGCGCGTGCAGGAAATGCGCGAAGCCAACCGGATCATCCAGCAGTGCGTCGCCTGGCTGCGCGAGAACCCCGGCCCGGTGATCACCGACAACCACAAGGTCGCGCCGCCGGACCGCGAGAGCATGAAGGCCAACATGGAGGAGCTGATCCACCACTTCAAGCTCTTCTCCGAAGGCATGCGCGTGCCCGAAGGCGAGAGCTACGCCGCGGTGGAGCACCCCAAGGGCGAGTTCGGCATCTACATCGTCAGCGACGGCGCCAACAAGCCGTACCGCATCAAGATCCGTCCGCCGGGCTTCCCGCACCTGGCCGCGATGGACGAAATGTCCCGCGGCCACATGATCGCCGACGCCGTCGCGATCATCGGCACGATGGACATCGTCTTCGGGGAAATCGACAGATGATTTCAGAGCAGATCAAGCAACTCTTCGACCGCGAAGTCGCCAAGTACCCGCCGGACCAGAAGCAGTCCGCCGTGATGGCCTGCCTGGCCATCGTGCAGCAGGAACAGGGCTTCGTGAGCCAGGAGGCCGAGCAGGACATCGCGGAACACCTGGGCATGCCGCAGATCGCGGTGCACGAGGTCACGACCTTCTACAACATGTACAACCAGCGCAAGCTGGGCAAGTTCAAGCTGAACGTCTGCACCAACCTGCCTTGCCAGCTGCGCGACGGCCAGAAGGCGCTCGACTACCTGGCAAAGAAGCTGGGCATCGCCATGGGCGAGACCACGCCCGACGGCCTGTTCACCCTGCAGCAAAGCGAGTGCCTGGGCGCCTGCGCCGACTCGCCGGTGATGCTGGTCAACGACCGTACGATGTGCAGCTTCATGAGCAAGGACAAGCTCGACCAGCTGATCGAGGGACTGAAGGGAGCACGGGAATGAATGCATCCCAAGTGCTCGCGCAGTTCCAGGCGACGGGCGTGCAGACCTGCTTCCACGACCGCCACATCAACCCGCAGATCTACACGGGCCTCGACGGCACCAACTGGCGCCTGAAGGACTACGAGGCGCGCGACGGCTACAAGGCGCTGCGCAAGATCCTCTCCGAAGGCCTGACGCAGGACCAGGTGATCGCCACGGTGAAGGAAAGCGCGCTGCGCGGCCGCGGCGGCGCCGGCTTTCCCACGGGCCTGAAGTGGAGCTTCATGCCCCGCCAGTTCCCGGGCCAGAAGTACCTGGTGTGCAACTCCGACGAGGGCGAGCCGGGCACCTGCAAGGACCGCGACATCCTCGCGTACAACCCGCACATCGTCATCGAGGGGATGATCATCGCGGCCTACGCGATGGGCATCACCGTGGGCTACAACTACATCCACGGCGAGATCTTCCAGGTGTACGAGCGCTTCGAGGAAGCGCTGGAGGAAGCCCGCGCCGCCGGCTACCTGGGCAACAACATCCTCGGCTCGAACTTCTCGTTCCAGCTGCACGCGTTCCACGGTTTCGGCGCCTACATCTGCGGCGAAGAGACCGCGCTGCTCGAATCGCTCGAAGGCAAGAAGGGCCAGCCGCGCTTCAAGCCGCCGTTCCCGGCGAGCTTCGGCCTGTACGGCAAGCCCACCACGATCAACAACACCGAGACCTTCGCGGCGGTGCCCTGGATCATCCGCAACGGCGGCCAGGCCTTCCTGGAGATCGGCAAGCCGAACAACGGCGGCACCAAGATCTTCTCGGTCTCCGGCGACGTCGAACTGCCCGGCAACTACGAGATCCCGCTGGGCACGCCCTTTGGCAAGCTGCTGGAGCTGTGTGGCGGCGTCAAGGGTGGCCGCAAGCTGAAGGCCGTGATCCCCGGTGGATCGTCCGCGCCGGTGCTGCCGGCCGACGTCATGATGAACTGCACGATGGACTACGACTCCATCGCCAAGGCCGGCTCGATGCTGGGCTCGGGCGCCGTGATCGTGATGGACGAGACGCGCGACATGGTGGAAAGCCTGCTGCGCCTGTCGTACTTCTACATGCACGAGTCCTGCGGCCAGTGCACGCCCTGCCGCGAAGGCACGGGCTGGATGTGGCGCGTGATCGACCGCATCCAGAACGGCTACGGCAAGCCCAACGACCTGGACCTGCTGAACTCCGTCGCCGACAACATCCAGGGCCGCACCATCTGCGCGCTGGGCGATGCCGCCGCGATGCCGGTGCGCGCGATGATCAAGCACTTCCGCCACGAGTTCGAGGCCAAGATCACGCGGCCGCTGCTGCCGACTTCGGACGGCCAGGTTCCCGTGCCCGCTGGGGCCCGAGGCTGAACATGACAAGAACGAGCGCAAGCCGTGCCCTCACCCCGGCCCTCTCCCAGGGGGAGAGGGTGAGAACGGACGCGCGGAGCGCGTAGTCACATGATCGAAATTACTCTCGACGGACAGAAGGTGGAGGTTGCCGAAGGCAGCATGGTGATGCATGCCGCCGAAAAGGCCGGCACCTACATCCCGCACTTCTGCTATCACAAGAAGCTCTCCATTGCCGCCAACTGCCGCATGTGCCTGGTGGACGTGGAGAAGGCGCCCAAGCCCATGCCGGCCTGCGCCACGCCCGTGACCAACGGGATGATCGTCCGCACCAAGAGCGAGAAGGCGGTCAAGGCGCAGCAGTCCGTGATGGAGTTCCTGCTGATCAACCACCCGCTGGACTGCCCGATCTGCGACCAGGGCGGCGAGTGCCAGCTGCAGGACCTCGCCGTCGGCTACGGCCCCGGCTCTTCGCGCTACGAGGAAGAAAAGCGCGTCGTGATGCACAAGGACGTGGGCCCGCTGATCTCCATGGAGGAGATGAGCCGCTGCATCCACTGCACCCGCTGCGTGCGCTTCGGCCAGGAAATCGCCGGCGTGATGGAGCTGGGCATGATCCACCGCGGCGAACACAGCGAGATCACCACGGTGCTGAACGACACGGTGGACTCCGAAGTCTCCGGCAACATGATCGACCTGTGCCCGGTCGGCGCGCTCACCAGCAAGCCGTTCCGCTACAGCGCGCGCCCCTGGGAGCTGTCGCGCCGCAAGTCGATCAGCCCGCACGACTCCACCGGCGCGAACCTGATCGTCCAGGTCAAGAACAACAAGGTGCTGCGCGTCCTCCCGTACGAGAACAACGACGTCAACGAGTGCTGGCTGGCGGACCGCGACCGCTTCTCCTACGAAGCGCTCAACTCGAGCGACCGCCTCACCACGCCCATGCTCAAGCAGGGCGGCGAGTGGAAGCCGGTGGACTGGCAGACCGCACTCGAATACGTCGCCCGCGGCGTGAAGGACATCCAGCGTGACCACGGTGCGAAGAGCATCGGCGCGCTGGTGAGCCCGCACAGCACGGTGGAGGAACTGTTCCTCGCGCAGAAGCTGGTGCGCGCGCTGGGCAGCGAGAACATCGACCACCGCCTGCGCCATGCCGAATTCGCGCCCCCCGAGGGCGTCCGCTGGCTGGGCACGAGCATCGCATCGCTGTCGACGCTGCAGGGCGCGCTGGTGATCGGCTCCAACCTGCGCAAGGACCATCCGCTGTTCGCGCTGCGCCTGCGGGCGGCCGTGCGCACCGGTGCGCGCGTGTCCGTGCTCCACGACCGTGACGACGACTGGGCGATGACCATCGCCGGCAAGTCCGTCGTCCCCGCCGGCCGCTGGGTCCAGGCGCTCGCCGACGTGGCCGCCGCGATCGCGAAGGAGAAGGGCAGCCAGGCACCCCTGCAGGGGAACGCCAGCGACGAGGCCAAGGCCCTCGCCGCCGTGCTGCTCTCCGGCGAACGCAAGGCGATCCTGCTGGGCAACGCCGCCGCGCACCATCCGGCCGCGAGCTCACTGCTGTCGCTCGCCGGCTGGATCGCCGAGCAGACCGGCGCCACCGTGGGCTACCTCACCGAAGCCGCCAACACCGTGGGTGCGCAGCTGGTGAAAGCCATGCCGGGCGCAGGCGGGCTGAATGCCGGCCAGATGCTGGCGGGCGGCCTGAAGGCGCTGTTCCTGTTCAACACGGAGCCGGAGTTCGACTCCGCCGCCGGCGCCGCCGCGCGCAAGCTGGGGCAGGGCGGTGGCATGGTCGTGACGCTCAGTCCCTTCAAGGCGAACCTGGACATCAGCGACGTGCTGCTGCCCATCGCCCCCTGGACCGAGACGCCCGGCACCTTCGTGAACGCCGAAGGCCGCGTGCAAAGCTTCCACGCCGTCGTGAAGCCGCTGGCCGACACGCGTCCGGGCTGGAAGGTGCTGCGCGTGCTGGGCAACATGCTGGGCGTGCCCGGCTTCGAGTACGAAACCTCGGCCGATGTGCTGGCCGATGCGCGCGGCGCCACCGACGTGGACCAGTCGCTGGTGCAAGGCAACCTGCTGTCCAACAAGACCAGCAGGTCCGCGCAAGCGGGCGGCTCCGATGCGCGCCCGGTGACGGCCTCGATCTACCAGCTCGATGGCATCGTGCGCCGCGCCGAGTCGCTGCAGCTCACCGCCGACGCGATCGTCGCGCGCCGGCTGGCGCAGGAGGTGGCGGCATGATCGACACGCTCTACGGCTTCGGGAACGGCCTGATCGCCGCGCCCTGGTGGACCGGCGCGGGCTGGCCCGTCGTGTGGAACCTGATCAAGATCGTCTGCGTGGTGCTGCCGCTGATGGGCGCGGTCGCCTACCTCACGCTGTGGGAGCGCAAGGCGATCGGCTTCACGCAGATCCGCCCCGGTCCCAACCGCGTCGGCCCGTTCGGCCTGCTCACGCCGATCGCGGACGCGCTCAAGCTGCTGACCAAGGAGATCATCCTCCCGACGGTCGCCAACAAGGGCCTGTTCTACCTGGGCCCGATCATGACGATCATGCCGGCCCTGGCGGCGTGGGCGGTGATCCCCTTCGGTCCCGAAGTGGCGCTGTCCAACATCAACGCGGGCCTGCTGTTCCTGATGGCGATCACCTCGCTGGAGGTCTACGGCGTGATCATCGCGGGCTGGGCGTCCAACTCCAAGTACGCCTTCCTGGGCGCGCTGCGCGCGTCCGCGCAGATGGTGAGCTACGAGATCGCCATGGGCTTCTGCCTGGTGGTGGTGCTGATGGTGTCGGGCTCGCTGAACCTGACCGACATCGTGCTGCAGCAGGACCGCGGCTACTTCGCCTCGCGCAACATCAACTTCCTGTCCTGGAACTGGCTGCCGCTGCTGCCGATCTTCTTCGTCTACTTCATCTCGGGCCTCGCCGAGACGAACCGCCACCCGTTCGACGTGGTGGAAGGCGAGTCGGAGATCGTGGCCGGCCACATGATCGAGTACTCGGGCATGTCCTTCGCCATGTTCTTCCTGGCGGAGTACGCCAACATGTGGCTCGTGTCGATCCTCGCGGTCGTCATGTTCCTGGGCGGCTGGCTGCCTCCCATCGACGCGCCCATCCTCAACTGGATCCCCGGCTGGATCTGGCTGGGCCTCAAGACCTTCGTGATGGTCACGATGTTCCTGTGGATCCGCTCGACCTTCCCGCGCTACCGCTACGACCAGATCATGCGCCTGGGCTGGAAGATCTTCATCCCGGTCACGCTCGTGTGGCTGGTCGTCATCGGCGCCTGGATGCAGACCCCGTACAACATTTTCAAGTAAGAGCACAGCCATGGCCACCGCTACCCTGGCACCGCACAAGTCCGCCTTCTCCCTGGGCGACTTCCTCCGCAGCTTCATGCTGGTGGAGCTGTTCAAGGGCCTGCGCATCACGGGCAAGTACTTCTTCGCCCGCAAGATCACCGTGCAGTTCCCGGAAGAGAAGACACCGCTGTCGCCGCGCTTCCGCGGCCTGCACGCGCTGCGCCGCTACGAGAACGGCGAGGAGCGCTGCATCGCCTGCAAGCTGTGCGAGGCCGTGTGTCCCGCGCTCGCCATCACCATCGAGAGCGAGCAGCGCGACGACGGCACGCGCCGCACCACGCGCTACGACATCGACCTGACCAAGTGCATCTTCTGCGGCTTCTGCGAGGAGAGCTGCCCGGTGGACTCGATCGTCGAGACGCACATCCTGGAATACCACGGCGAAAAGCGCGGCGACCTGTACTTCACCAAGGACATGCTGCTGGCCGTCGGCGACCGCTACGAAGCCGAGATCGCGGCCAATCGCGCGGCCGACGCGAAGTACCGCTGATTCCGGGCACGAAAGAAACTCCATGGACGTCCGGACCGGTCTCTTCTACCTCTTCTCGCTCGTGCTGCTGTTCGCGGCGTTCCGCGTCATCACGGCGCGCAACCCCGTGTATGCGGCGCTGTTCCTCGTGCTCACCTTCTTCCAGGCCGCCGGCATCTGGATGCTGCTGAAGGCGGAATTCCTGGCCATCTCGCTGGTGCTGGTGTACGTCGGCGCGGTGATGGTGCTGTTCCTGTTCGTGGTGATGATGCTGGACATCGACGTCGCCAACCTGCGCGCCGGCTTCTGGAAGCACTTCCCGCTCGCGGCCAGCGTGGGCGCGCTGATCGCGCTGGAAATGGCCGCGGTGCTGATGGGCGGCTTCCGTCCCGCCGAGGAGCCGCGTGCCTTCCCCGGCGTGGCGACCGCGGCGCAGGCCGGCCTGCAGTTCTCCAACACCAAGGAGCTGGGCCGGCTGCTGTATTCCGAGTACATCTATCCGCTGGAGATCGCCGCCGTGATCCTGGTCGTGGCCATCGTCGCCGCCATCGCGCTGACGCTGCGCACGCGCAAGGACACCAAGCACATCGACGCGTCCGAGCAGGTGCGCGTGCGCGCCCGCGACCGCCTGCAGATCGTGAAGGTGCCGCCGTCGCGCCCGACGCTCGCACCCGATCCCGCCACCGCGGCGGCTGCCGCCTCCGGGGAGAACAAGGCATGACCCTTACTCTCGGACACTTTCTCACTTTGGGCGCGATCCTGTTCGCGCTGTCGGTGATCGGGATCTTCCTGAACCGCCGCAACCTGATCGTGCTGCTGATGGCCATCGAGCTGATGCTGCTGGCGGTCAACATGAACTTCGTGGCGTTCTCCTACTACCTGGGCGACATGCACGGCCAGGTGTTCGTCTTCTTCATCCTGACGGTCGCCGCGGCCGAGTCCGCGATCGGCCTGGCGATCCTGGTGCTGCTGTTCCGCAACAAGAACAACATCAACGTCGAAGAACTGAACGCGCTGAAGGGCTGAAGGAATGTTGACCCCCACGCTCGCCGGCTTCGCCTTCGTCGCTGCCCCCCGAGGGGGCCGGGCCCGCCTTGGGGCGGCCCGGCGGCGGTCCGCGCTCTAGGAAGAAAAACGATGGCTACAACCCTCAACGCAGCTACGCTGCTCGCCGTCCCGCTCGCGCCCCTCGCGGGCGCGGTGATCGCGGGCATCTTCGGCACCTCGCTCGGCGGCAACCTGATCGGCCGGCGCCTGTCGCACACCGTCACCATCCTGGGCGTCTTCATCGCCTTCGTGCTGTCGGCGCTGACGCTCAAGAGCGTCGCCATCGACGGCGCGCGCTTCAACGAGACCATCTACAACTGGCTGGTGGTGGGCAACCTGAAGATGGAGGTCGGCTTCCTGGTCGACGGGCTCACGGCGATGATGATGTGCGTCGTGACCTTCGTGTCGCTGATGGTGCACATCTACACCATCGGCTACATGGAGGAAGACCCGGGCTACGACCGCTTCTTCGCCTACATCTCGCTCTTCACCTTCTCCATGCTGATGCTGGTGATGAGCAACAACTTCCTGCAGCTGTTCTTCGGCTGGGAGGCGGTGGGCCTCGTGTCCTACCTGCTGATCGGCTTCTGGTTCACCAGGCCCACGGCGATCTTCGCGAACCTCAAGGCCTTCCTGGTCAACCGCGTGGGTGACTTCGGCTTCATCCTCGGCATCGGCCTGATCGCCGACTACGGCAATTCGATGAACTACGCCGAGGTGTTCGCCAAGGCGCCGGAAATCGCGAAGCTGGCCTTCGGCTACGGCACCGACTGGATGCTGATCAGCGTGATCTGCATCTGCCTGTTCGTCGGCGCGATGGGCAAGAGCGCGCAGTTCCCGCTGCACGTGTGGCTGCCCGACTCGATGGAAGGCCCGACGCCGATCTCCGCGCTGATCCACGCGGCGACCATGGTGACGGCCGGCATCTTCATGGTGGCTCGCATGTCGCCGCTGTTCGAGCTGTCCGACGCGGCGCTCTCGTTCATCCTCGTGATCGGCGGCATCACGGCGCTCTTCATGGGCTTCCTGGGCATCATCCAGAACGACATCAAGCGCGTCGTCGCGTACTCCACGCTCTCGCAGCTCGGGTACATGACGGTCGCCCTGGGCGCCTCCGCGTACAACGTGGCGGTGTTCCACCTGATGACGCACGCCTTCTTCAAGGCGCTGCTGTTCCTCGCCGCCGGCTCGGTGATCATCGGCATGCACCACAACCAGGACATCCGCTGGATGGGCAACGTGCGCAAGTACATGCCCATCACCTGGATCACCTTCCTGCTCGGGTCGCTGGCTCTGATCGGCACGCCGCTGTTCGCGGGCTTCTACTCCAAGGACTCGATCATCGAGGCCGTGCACCTGTCGAAGCTGCCGGGCGCGGGCTTCGCGTACTTCGCGGTGCTGGCGGGCGTGTTCGTCACGGCCTTCTATTCCTTCCGCCTGTACTTCCTGGTGTTCCACGGCAAGGAGCGCTTCGACCAGAACCCGGAAGCGCACCACCACTACTCCGACGAGGAGCCGGACGTGCAGGGCCACGACGTGCACCACGACGACCACGGACATGGCGCGCACGAGCCGCACGAGACGCCATGGGTGGTGACGGCGCCGCTGGTGCTGCTGGCGATTCCCTCGGTCGTGATCGGCTACCTGACGATCGGCCCGATGCTGTACGGCGACTTCTTCAAGGACTCCATCTTCATCGACGCCGAGAAGCATCCGGCTCTGGAGGAAATGGCCAAGGAGTTCCAGGGCCCGCTGCAGCTCGCGCTGCACTCCATCACGTCCCCGGTGCTGTGGCTCGCCATCGCCGGCGTGGTCGCGGCCTGGTACCTGTACATGAAGAACACGGCGCTGCCCGCAGCCATCCAGAAGCGCTTCCAGCCGGTCTACACGCTGCTGGACAACAAGTACTACATGGACTGGTTCAACGAGCACGTCATCGCGCGCGGCGCGCGCCTGCTGGGCGTCGGCCTGTGGAAGGGCGGCGACCAGGGCCTCATCGAAGGCGTGTTCGTCAACGGCAGCGCGCGCCTGGTCGGCCGCTTCGCCGGGCTGATCCGCTGGGTGCAATCGGGCTACATCTACCACTACGCCTTCGCCATGCTGCTCGGCATCGTGGTGCTGATGTCGTATTTCGTGAGCTGGCCGATGATCAGCGACTGGATGAAGAGGTAGGGGAACAAGAACAATGAAGATGGGACTCCTCTCTCTGGCCATCTGGCTGCCGATCCTGTTCGGCGTCATCCTGCTGGTCCTGGGCCGCGACGACCAGGCGCGCACCGTGCGCTGGGTCGCACTGATCGGCGCTTCACTGAGCTTCCTCGTGACGCTGCCGCTGTGGAGCCGGTTCGACACGACCACGGCGAACATGCAGTTCGTCGAGAACGTGCCCTGGTTCGAGCGCTTCAACGTCAACTACCACCTGGGCCTGGACGGCATCTCGTTCTGGTTCGTGCTGCTCACGGCCTTCATCACGCTGATCGTGGTGATCTCCGCTTGGGAGGTGATCACCGAGCGCGTGAACCAGTACATGGGCGCGTTCCTGATCCTGTCGGGCCTCATGATCGGCGTGTTCTGCGCGCTGGATGGCGTGCTGTTCTACACGTTCTTCGAGGCGACGCTGATCCCGATGTACCTGATCATCGGCATCTGGGGCGGACCGAACCGCATCTACGCGGCCTTCAAGTTCTTCCTGTACACGCTGCTCGGCTCGCTGCTGATGTTGATCGCGCTGGTGTACCTGTACACCAAGTCCGGCGGCAGCTTCGACATCCTCACCTGGCACAAGCTGCCGCTGTCGTCGCTGGCGCAGACGCTGCTGTTCTTCGGCTTCTTCGCGGCCTTCGCGGTGAAGGTGCCGATGTGGCCGGTGCACACCTGGCTGCCCGACGTGCACGTCGAGGCGCCCACGGGCGGCTCCGCGGTGCTGGCGGCCATCATGCTGAAGCTGGGCGCCTACGGCTTCCTGCGCTTCTCCATCCCGATCGCGCCCGATGCAGCGCGCGAATGGGCGTGGCTGATCATCGCGCTGTCGCTGATCGCGGTGATCTACGTCGGCCTGGTGGCGATGGTGCAGCAGGACATGAAGAAGCTGGTGGCCTATTCGTCGGTCGCGCACATGGGCTTCGTGACCCTGGGCTTCTTCATCTTCAACGACCTGGGCGTCTCCGGGGGCCTGGTGCAGATGATCGCGCACGGCTTCGTCTCGGGCGCCATGTTCCTGTGCATCGGCGTGCTGTACGACCGCGTGCACTCGCGCCAGATCGCCGACTACGGCGGTGTCGTGAACACGATGCCCACCTTCGCGGCGTTCGCCATCCTGTTCGCGATGGCCAATTGCGGCCTGCCTGCGACCGCGGGTTTCGTCGGCGAATGGCTGGTGATCCTCGGCGCCGTGAAGTACCACTTCACCCTGGGCCTGTTGGCCGCCACCGCCCTGATCCTCGGCGCGTCGTACACCCTGTGGATGGTCAAGCGCGTGTACCTGGGCCCGGTGGGCAACGACAACGTCCGCGCGCTCACCGACATCAACGCCCGCGAGTTCCTCATGCTGGGCGTGCTGGCGGTCGCGGTGCTGTGGATGGGCGTGTACCCCAAGCCGTTCACGGACGTGATGAACGTCTCCGTGGCCAACTTCCTGAAGCAGGTCGCGGTGTCCAAGCTGTGACGGCCGGGAGAAACGAACAATGATGGACAACTCGAGTTTCGCCGTCGTCGCACCGGAGATCCTGCTCCTCGTGATGGCGTGCATCGTCGCCCTGGTCGACCTGGGCGTGAAGAGCCGGCTGCGCACCCTCACGTACGCGCTTACCATGCTGACGCTCGCCGTCATCGCATGGTTCACCGGCGACCTGGCCGCCAGCGGCGAGACCGCCTACGGCTTCGGCCGCATGGTGGTGAGCGACGCCATGGGCAACTGGCTGAAGTGCTTCTCGTCCATCGCCATGATGGTCTGCCTGGTGTACGGCCGGCCTTATGCGGGCGACCGCGACATGCTGCGCGGCGGCGAGCTGTTCACGCTGGCCATGTTCGCGCTGCTGGGCATCTTCGTGATGGTGTCGGGCAACAACTTCCTGGTGCTGTACCTGGGCCTGGAACTGCTCACGCTCTCCAGCTACGCGCTGGTCGCGCTGCGCCGGGACCACACGGTTTCCACCGAAGCAGCGATGAAGTACTTCGTGCTGGGCGCGATGGCTTCGGGCTTCCTGCTCTACGGCCTGTCCATGATCTACGGCGCGACCGGCTCCCTCGACGTGGGCACGGTGTTCAAGATCATCGCCTCCGGCCAGGTGAAGCACAGCGTGCTCGTGTTCGGGCTGGTGTTCATCGTCGCCGGGCTCGCGTTCAAGCTGGGGGCCGCACCCTTCCACATGTGGATCCCGGACGTCTACCAGGGCGCGCCGACGGCGATCACCATCATCATCGGTTCCGCCCCGGAGCTGGCCGCCTTCGGCATCGCCGTGCGCCTGCTGGTGGAAGGACTGCTGCCGCTGGCCATCGACTGGCAACAGATGCTGCTGGTGCTGGCGGTGAGCTCGCTGTTCATCGGCAACCTCGCGGCCATCGCGCAGAACAACCTGAAGCGCATGCTGGCCTATTCGACCATCGGCCAGATGGGCTTCGTGCTGCTGGGCCTGATCGCGGGCGTGGTGAGCGGCGACCCCGTGTTCGCGCGCAACGCGTACAGCTCCTCGATGTTCTACATCGTGACCTACGTGATCACGGCGCTGGCGAGCTTCGGGGTCGTCCTGCTGCTGGCCCGCGAAGGCTTCGAGAGCGAGGAGATCGCCGACCTCGCCGGCCTCAACCAGCGCAGCCCGCTGTACGCCGCGATCATGTCGATCTGCCTGTTCTCGCTGGCGGGCATCCCGCCGATGGTGGGCTTCTACGCCAAGCTGGCCGTGCTGCAGGCGCTGATCGTTTCGGGCAAGCCCGTCTACATCGGCGTGGCGATCTTCGCCGTGATGATGTCGCTGGTCGCCGCCTTCTACTACATCCGCGTGGTGAAGGTGATGTACTTCGACGAGCCGATCACCGCCACCACCGTGGTGGCGCCGGCGGACGTGCGCGTGGTGCTCACCATCAACGGTGCACTGGTGCTGCTGCTGGGCATCCTGCCCGGCGGCCTCATGACGCTGTGCGCGCAGGCCATCCTGCGCATGCTCACCACCTGATGTTGGCCCCCAAGGCCCTCACTGCGTTCGGCCCGTGACGCAGACGGCCTCCATCTGGCTCGTGCTGGCGCTGGCCTTTAGCGCGGCGAACCTGCCCTTCCTCACCGACCGGGTGCTGGGCATCGTGCCGCTCGCCGGCGGCAAGACCCTCGCGGTGCGCTTCGGCGAGCTGGTGCTGCTGTACTTCGTGGTCGGCGGCATCGGCCTGCTGCTGGAGCAGCATGCCGGCCAGATCGCGCCGCAGGGCTGGGAGTTCTACGCCGTCACCGGCGCGCTGTTCCTCACGTTCGCCTTCCCGGGCTTCGTGTGGCGCTACCTCTATCAACGCAGGCACTAGGAAGTCCAGCATGGCCCAGCAGAAAGACGACAGCCACCTGACCGAGCACACGATCGGGCGCGAGGAGCTGCTCAAGGGCCACTTCCTGCACGTGGTGCGCGAGACCGTGCGCCTGCCCGATGGCGGCTCGGCGACGCGCGAATTCGTGCTGCACCCGGGCGCGGTGGCGGTCGTGCCGCTGCTGGACGATGGCCGCATCGTGCTGGAGCGCCAGTACCGGCATGCCACCGGTCGGGTCATGATCGAGATCCCCGCCGGCAAGCTGGACGCGGGCGAGGGCGCCTTGGTGTGCGGCCAGCGCGAGCTGCTGGAAGAGACGGGTTACGTGGCGCGCGAATGGGCCTATGCTTTCAGCATGTACCCCACGGTCGCCTATGCCGACGAGGTCATCCACATCTGGTTCGCGCGCGGACTCGAGCACCGGGGCGCGCAACTCGACCAGGGTGAGTTCCTGGAGGTCATCACGGCCACCCCGGAGGAGTACCTGGGGTGGTGCCGCGACGGCACGATCGTGGATTCGAAGTCGATCGCCGCGGGCCTCTGGATCCAGAATGTGCTGTCCGGCTCTTGGAAACTCGACTGGCAGGCTCCATCTTCGCAACCATGAAGGTCCTCAACCTCCAGTGCAGCCACGCCCACGGCTTCGAGGGCTGGTTCGGCTCCGAAGACGACTTCCAGGACCAGCTCGCGCGCGGGCTGGTGGAATGTCCCTTGTGCGGCGACACGGGTGTGACCAAGCTGCCCAGCGCCCCGCGCCTGAACCTCGGTGCCAGCGAGCCCGCTGCGCCGGCGGCAGCGCCGCAAGGCAAGCAGGAGGTCATGTCGTCGCCGACGCCGGAGCTGCAGGCCGCCTGGATGCAGCTGGTGAAGCAGGTGATGACGCACACCGAGGACGTCGGCGAGAACTTCGCCGAAGAAGCCCGCAAGATCCACTACGGCGAATCCGAAGAACGCGGCATCCGCGGCCAGGCCTCGAAGGAGGAAACCCGCGCGCTGCTGGAAGAGGGCATCAATGTGCTGCCGCTGCCGATCCCGAAGGGGATGAAGGGGCCGCTGCAGTAGCGGGAAGGCGGGAGCGGAAACCGGGAGCGGACAACCGGACGCAGAGGCCGCAGAAGTTACGCAGAGGACGCAAAAGGAAGACATTGAAGGTCTGCCTTGGCCAACGACGGCCACGTCCAGAAAGGAAGCTTCAGGCGTTCTTCGGCCACGCTGCTCAAGCCCCAAAGAAAACCTTAAGGGTTTCCCTTTTGCGTCCTCTGCGTAACCTTTGCGACCTCTGCGTCCGGTTGTCCGCCTTCCCGCCTTCCCGCAATTCACGACATGAACTGCAACCCCGCCAGCCGCGCATAAACCCCGCCCGCCGACATCAGCTCCTCGTGCCGCCCCACTTCCACGATCTTGCCGTGGTCCAGGACCACGATGCGGTCGGCCTTCTGCACGGTCGCGAGGCGGTGGGCGATGACCAGGGTCGTGCGATCGCGCATCGCTGATTCCAGCGCGGCCTGCACCATGCGCTCGCTCTCGGCGTCGAGTGCGCTGGTGGCTTCGTCCAGCAGCAGCAGCGGCGGGTTCTTCAGCATCGCGCGGGCGATGGCGATGCGCTGGCGCTGGCCACCGGACAGGCGCACGCCGCGCTCGCCGAGGAAGGTGCCGTAGCCCTCCGGCAGCGCCCGGATGAAGGCATCCGCGAAGGCGCCCCGCGCGGCCGCATGGACCTCCTCCTCGCTGGCATCCGGGCGGCCGTAGCGGATGTTCTCCAGCGCCGACGCCGAGAAGATGACGGGCTCCTGCGGCACCAGCCCGATGCGGCCGCGCAGCGCCTGCAGCTGCAGCGACTGCACCGGCGCGCCGTCGATCACGATGCGGCCCTGCTGCGGGTCGTAGAAGCGCAGCATCAGCTGGAACACCGTGGTCTTGCCCGCGCCGCTGGGACCGACCAGCGCCACCGTTTCGCCGGGGGCAATCGCCAGGCTGAAGTCGTCGAGCGCCGCCGTGAGGGGACGCGAGGGATAGTGGAAGCGCACGGATTCGAAGCGCACGCTGCTGCCGGCCAGCGGGGCGGGCGGTGCGATCGGCTCGGCCGGCGACGTGACGGGGGAGCGCGCGGACAGGAGCTCCATCAGCCGCTCGGTGGCGCCGGCGGCGCGCAGCAGGTCGCCGTACACCTCGCCCAGCACGGCGACCGCGCCCGCGAAGATGCCGACGTACAGTGCCGCCTGCCCGAGCTGGCCCGCGGTGAGCGTGCCACGCAGCACCGCCTGCGTTCCTTCGTACAGCCCCCACAGCATGAGTCCCGCGTTGGCGATGATGACGAACGCGACCAGCGCGGCGCGGGCGCGCGTGCGCCGCACACCGGTGCGGAAGGCGCTCTCCGTCGCGCGCTCGAAGCGCGTGGCTTCGCGCTGTTCGGCCGCATAGCTTTGCACCACTGGGATCGCGTTGAGCACTTCGGCCGCGATGGCGCTGGAATCGGCCACGCGGTCCTGGCTCGCGCGCGAGAGACGGCGCACGCGCCGGCCGAACAGCATCGCGGGCAGGATGACCAGCACCACCACCAGCAGCACCTGCGTCATGACGTAGGGATGCGTGACGACCAGCATGCCCAGCGCGCCGAGTCCCATCACCAGGTTGCGCAGCCCCAGCGAGAACGACGAGCCGACCACGGTCTGCACCAGCGTCGTGTCGGTGGTGAGCCGCGAGAGCACCTCGCCGGTCTGCGTGGCCTCGAAGAAGGCGGGGCTCTGTTCCAGCACGTGCGCATAAACCGCATTGCGCAGGTCCGCCGTGACGCGCTCGCCCAGCCAGCTCACGAGGTAGAAGCGGCAGGCGGAGAACAGGCCGAGCGCCACCGCGACGGCGAACAGCAGCAGGAAGTGCTCGCGCAGGGCCACCAGGCGTTCGCCGGGGCCGGCGGCCATGCCACGGTCGATCAGCGTGCGCAGCGCGATCGGGAAGAACAGCGTGGCCGCGGCTGCCCCGAGCAGGAACAGCACCGCCAGCGCCATGCGCCCGCGGTAGGGTCGCAGCAAGGGCAGCAGGCCGGTGAGCGACTGGGGGGTGCGGGCAGGGGACACGGGCATCGGCGCAGTGTAGTGGGCGCGTTCCGGGCTTATGTCACGGTGCAGAGGGCCCTTCGTCGGGGGCGAGCCGGCCCGTGGCGAAGCTTGCTTGACCCGCGTCAGCAAGCCTGCTTAAGTTGGCTGACGCATGCTTGCGAGCCTGCAAGGAGTGGGAGTAAATTCCGCGACGCCATGGCCTTTCCCGCACCCAAGAAACCCGCACGCGACGCGAGTAGCCTCGATCGTCCCTGGGAGGCCGGTGACTCCATTCCGGCGCCCGAGGCGATCCATGGCGACGGCGACTCCGCCTGGGCCCTGTGGAACGAGGTCTCGCAGCAGCACGAGCGCCGCTTCGCCGACACCGCACCGATGACGCTGCCCCCGGGCATGCGTCACGACGAACCCGGATGGGCCGCGACGCAGCCGTCCGGTGCGGCGCCCCTCGCGCCGCCCGCGCGCAAGGCGGCCGAGTCGCAGCCGCTCTTCACGCTCGAAGCCGCGATGCTGGTGGCGCGCCGCAACAACCGCGTGTGCCCGCGCCCGGAGCGCTGGGACGCGTTCACCCGCATGCTGCCCGCACGCAAGACGTCGCGCGGCACCTTGCAGCCGCCGGTGCCGCCCACGGGCCCCGCCTGGGACGTGACGCCGCCGCTCAGCAAGCGACTGTGCTTTCGCGAGCAGATCGAGTGGGCCGAAGGTGCCGGCCTGCTGGAAAACGTGTTGGCGTTCATGCAGGCCATGTCCGAGGAGGACTGGCTGCACATCGGCGAGGACTGACCCCCGCGGCGCTGAGCGCCTTGCCTGGTCGCGTGCCGACGCACGCGCCGGCGCGGTGGGATGTAGCAGCATTCCCCCCCATGACGTCGTCCCCGGCTGCCCCCGCCGACATCCAGCAGGTCCTGGTCCGGTTCCGCGCCCAATTCGCCGAGCAGCTGCCCACGCGGCTGGCGTAGGCGCACGAGCGCGTTGGGGCTTGGCGTGCGGACCCGGCCAGCGACGATGCCCTGCGCGGGCTGCATGGCGTGCTGCACCGGCTCGCCGGTTCGGCCGGCACCTTCGGCCTGCCCGCGCTCGGCGAGGCCTGCCGCGCGATCGAACTGCAACTGGACGACCTGCTGCATTGCACGAACGGCCGGCCTGCCGCTAGGCCGTGCGCAGCAGCGGCTTGAGCCGCTCCATCAACTCGGTCGGATTGAACGGCTTCTGCACGAAGGCGGTCGCGCCGGCGGCGAAAGCCTTGTCGACGAAGCCCTGCTCGCCCTTGGCCGTGAGCATCACCACGGGGACGCCGTCCCATTGGGGCAGGGAGCGCAGGCGCGCCAGCAGCGTGAGCCCGTCGTGGACGGGCAACATCATGTCGAGCAGCACCAGCTTGGCGACCTCGCCGGACTCGATGGCCTGCATCGCCTCGACGCCGTCCCTGGCAGCGAGCACGCGGCAGCCCAGGCGCTCCAGCAGGAAGCGCAGCAGGAAGGCGATCGATTCGTCGTCCTCCACGAGGAGGGCGACGGGCTGGGAGGTGTCGGACATTGTTCTTGCTTTGCAGCGATGTTGACATGAATCGGCCGCCGTTCGCGCCCGCGCGCGCAGCCGTCAGTCGTCCCCAAACTTTGCCACCCGGGACAGCGACCTCGGGACCCGGCCTTACCATCCTCCCATGAGCCCAGGCGCGCCCCGCTACAACCTCGCCCGCTTCGACCTGGTGTCGATCCGGCTGGTCGTGGACTGCGTGCAGCAGGGCAGCCTCAGCGCCGCGGCGCGCGAGGCGCACCTCGCGCTCGCCGCCGCCAGCCGCCGCATCCGGGAGCTGGAAGACGCCGTGGGCGAACCGCTGTTCGAGCGCCACGGCCGCGGCGTGCTGCCCACCGCGGCCGGCCGCGTGTTCGCGCGCCACGCGCTGGGATTGCTCCAGAACCTGGAGCAGTTGGGCAGCGAGCTGGCGGACCTGCGCTCGGGCGTGGTGAAGCACGTGCGCCTGTGCGCCAGCACGGCGGCCATCAACGAGTTCCTGCCGCCGCTGCTCGCGCGCTACGCGAAGCTGCAGCAGGGCGTGCGGGTCGAGCTCGAGGAGCAGGTTTCCTCCAACGTGGTCGCCGCCCTGCGCGAGGGCAGTGCCGACCTCGGCGTGTTCGTGGAAGGCGTGGAGACGCAGGGGCTGGACTGGCGCGTCTTCCGCCACGACGAGCTGGTGCTGGTCCTGCCGGCGCGGCATGCGCTCGTCGGCCGCGGCGCGGTGCCTTTCGCCGCGGCGCTGGAAGAGGACTGGATCAGCCTGAGCGACGGCGCTGCCTTGCTGCAGAAGCAGCACGAGGCCGCGCACGCCGCGGGCAAGCCGCTCAAGCTGCGCATGCAGGTGCGCAGCTTCGATGCGGTCTGCCATCTGGTCGCCTCGGGCCTCGGCATCGCGCTGCTGCCCAAGACGGCGGCGCTGCCCATGGTCGGGGCGATGAAGCTGCGCTGGCGCGCGCTCGCCGACCCCTGGGCGCAGCGGCGGCTGCTGCTGGCCACCCGGGCCGGCGCGCAGGATCCCGCCGTGGCTGCGCTGGCGGACTTCCTCGCCGAGCCTTCGCAAAACGCGAAAGCTCGCGGCCGCAAAGAACAATAGACGCCCGCGGGCCCCGCGCGCACACTGCGCGCCCATGGAGACAAGTCAAGGCACCGGCCCGCTCGCGGGCCTCAAGGTCATCGAGATGGGCCAGCTCATCGCCGGCCCGTTCGCCGCCAAGACGCTGGCGGACTTCGGCGCCGACGTGGTGAAGATCGAGCCGCCCGGCGCGGGCGACCCGCTGCGCAACTGGCGGCTGCTGAAGAACGGCACCTCCGTGTGGTGGCAGGTGCAGTCGCGCAACAAGCGCTCGGTGGCGCTGGACCTGCGGAAGGCGGAGGCGCAGGAAATCGTGCGCAAGCTCGCGGCCGAGGCCGACGTGCTGATCGAGAACTTCCGCCCAGGCGCGCTGGAAGGCTGGGGGCTGGACCCGCAGAAGCTGGTCGAGGCGAATCCGCGCCTGGTCGTGCTGCGCATCAGCGGCTACGGCCAGACCGGCCCCTACCGCGACCGTCCCGGCTTCGGCGTGGTCGGCGAGGCGATGGGCGGGCTGCGTCACCTCACGGCCGAGCCGGGCCGTGTGCCCGTGCGCGTGGGCGTGAGCATCGGCGATACGCTGGCGGCGCTGCATGGCGTGATCGGCATCCTCATGGCGCTGCACGAGCGCCAGCGCTCCGGGAAGGGCCAGGTGATCGACGTCGCGCTGTACGAGGCGGTGTTCAACTGCATGGAAAGCCTGCTGCCCGAGTACAGCGCCTTCGGCGCCGTGCGCGGCCCGGGCGGCAGTGCGCTGCCCGGCATCGCGCCGAGCAATGCGTACCTGTGCAGCGACGGCGGCTATGCGCTGATCGCGGGCAACGGCGACAGCATCTACAAGCGCCTGATGGCAGCGATCGGCCGCGAGGACCTGGGCAACGATCCCGCGCTCGCGAACAACGCGGGCCGCGTCGTGCGGGTCGACGAGATCGACGCGGCGATCGGCGCCTGGACGAAGGCGCGCACGGTCACGGAGGTGCTGGAAGTGCTAGCTCGCGTCGGCGTCCCCGCCGGCCGCATCTACACCGTGGCCGACATCGCGGCCGATCCGCACTATGCCGCGCGCGGCATGTTGCAGCAGATGCGCCTGGAAGACGGCGAGATGCTCACGGTGCCTGGCATCGTGCCCAAGCTCTCGCGCACGCCCGGCGGCCAGCACCGCAACGCACCCGCGCTCGGGCAGGACACCGATGCGGTGCTGCGCGAAGTGGGACTCTCCGAACAACAGATCGCCGCCCTGAAAGAGCGCGGCGTGATCCAGGCGAAGGCATGAAGCGCATCTTCTTCAACGAAGTCGTCACGCGCGACGGCTTCCAGATCGAACCCGAGTTCATCGCGACCGACGCCAAGGTGGCGCTGGTCGATGCGCTTAGCGCATGCGGCTACGCCAAGATCGAGGTCACGTCCTTCACCTCGCCCAAGGCGATTCCGATGCTGCGCGACGCCGAGGAGGTGATGGGCCGCATCAAGCGCGTGCCCGGCGTCGAGTACACGGTGCTCGTGCCGAACCTGCGCGGCGCCGAGCGCGCGATGGAGTCGCGTGCCGACGAGCTGAACCTCGTCATGTCGACGTCGGAGACGCACAACCTCGCCAACCTGCGCATGCCGCGCGAGAAGAGCTTCGCCGCGCTGGCCGAGGTGATTCGCTTCGTCGCCGGCCGCACGCCGATCAACGTCTCACTGTCCACCGCCTTCGGCTGCCCCATGGAAGGCGACGTGCCGCAGGCCGAGGTGCTCGCCTGGGCGCAGCGCTTCGCCGACCTCGGCGTGCGCGGACTGACCATCTGCGACACGACCGGCATGGCGCATCCCGCGCAGGTTGCGCGCATGTGCGACGCACTGCAGGACCGCTTCGCTGGCCTGCAGCTCACGCTGCACTTCCACAACACGCGCGGCATGGGCCTCGCCAACGTGCTCGCCGCCGTGCAACAGGGCATCGTCCGGTTCGACGGCTCGCTCGGCGGCCTGGGCGGCTGTCCTTACGCACCGGGCGCCAGCGGCAACATCTGCAGCGAGGACGCGATCCACATGCTGCAGGCCATGGGCTACGACACGGGCGTAGACCTGGGCAAGCTGCTGGCCATCGCGCGCGCGCTGCCCGGCATCGTCGGCCACGAAGTGCCGGGACAGGTCGCCAAGGCCGGCCCCAGCATGCAACTGCACCCCGTTCCCGCCGCCGTGACCGAACTGCGCGCGGCCCTCGCTTTCTCCTGATTCTCCTTACAACGACATGACCCTTTCCCGCAGAACCTTCGTCGCCGCTGCCGCCGCTTCCTGCGCGCTGCCGGTGTTCGCCCAAGGCAAGACCATCAACCTGATCGTCGGCTCCGCGCCGGGCGGCACGACCGACATCTCCGCGCGCATGCTGGCGGAGCCCCTGAGCAAGCTGCTCGGTGTGTCCGTCGTCGTCGACAACCGCGCCGGCGGCAACGGCAACATCGCCGGCCAATTGGTGGCGCGCGGGCCCGCCGACGGCACGACGCTGCTGGTGCAGTACTCCGGCTACCAGTGCATCACGCCGCTGCTGCAGCCCGTGGCCGGCTTCGATCCGGGCCGGGACCTCAAGCCCGTCGGCCACCTGATCGACGCGCCGCAGGTGCTCGTCGTGCGTCCCGGCTTCCCCGCGAACAACTTCAAGGAGTTCCTCGCGTACGTGAAGGCGAACCCGGGCAAGGTGAACTATGCCTCCAGCGGCAACGGCGCGCTGCAGCACGTGACCACCGAGCTGCTCAAGGAGCTCACCAAGACCCACATGACGCACATCCCGTACCGTGGCACGGGGCCGGCGCTGACCGACCTGCTCGCGGGCAACGTGGACCTCACCATCACCACGCCGCCGCCGCTGCTGGCGCACATCAAGGCCGGCAAGCTCAAGGCGCTGATGGTCACCGGAAAGACGCGCCTGGCCGTGCTGCCCGACGTGCCGACGGCCACCGAGCTGGGCGTGCCCCTCGTCGCGTCGTCGTGGTTCGCGGTGTACGGACCCAACGCGCTGACCGCCGACGTGCAGAACAAGCTGTCGGCCTCCATCCGCCAGGTCGTGGAGACCGCGGACTTCAAGCGCCGTGCCGAGGAGCAGGGCGCGAAAGCCATCGCCATGACGCCGGCCGAACTCGCGACGCTCGCTGCCAACGAGCGCGCGACCTGGGACCGCGTCATCAAGGTCGCGCAGATCAAGGCCGACTGAGCGGCCAACCCCGAGGAGACATCCCATGCAACGCCGCCCCTTCCTGCGCCGCGCCACCGTCGCTGCCGCCTTCCTGTGCTCCGGCCTCGCGCTGGCGCAGGGCAACTATCCGAGCAAGCCGATCACGCTGATCGTGCCGAATCCGCCCGGCGGGCTGGTGGACACATCGGCGCGCATCGTCGGCGACACGCTCGCCAAGGTGCTCGGGCAGACGATCGTGGTCGACAACCGCGGGGGCGGCAGCGGCAACGTCGCCTACGGGCTGGTCGCGCGCGCGCAGCCGGACGGCTACACGCTGCTGACCTCGTACTCCGCATACCACGTGGGCAACCCCTGGCTGATGTCCAAGCTGCCGTGGGCGCAGAAGGACTTCACGCCGGTGGCACTGGTGACGGTGGCCACCAACGTGATCACGGCGCATCCCTCCGTGCCGGCGAACAACCTGCAGGAGTTCATCGCCTACCTGAAGAAGAACCCCGGCAAGCTCAGTTACGCCTCGCAGGGCAACGGCTCGGTCTCGCACATCGGCACCGAGATGTTCAAGGCGCAGACCGGCACCAGCATGGTCCACATCCCGTACAAGGGGTCCGGCGATGCGATCAAGGACGTGCTGGGCGGCAACGTGCAGGTGTTCATGAGCACGCCGCCGTCGGTGATGCAGCACGTGCAGACCGGCAAGCTCAAGGCCTTCGCGGTCACGGGCAAGACGCGCCATCCCGGCCTTCCCAACGTGCCGACGACGGCGGAAGCGGGCCTCAAGGGCTTCGAGCTGGAATCGTGGGTCGCGATCTTCGCGCCGGCCGGCACGCCGCCCGATGTCGTGCAGAAGCTCACGGCCGGCATCCAGAAGGCGCTGGCCACCCCCGAAGCCAAGGCGCGCGCCGATGCGGCGGGCATCGAGATCCGCTACCTGCCGCCTGCGCAACTGGGCGAGATGGTGACGCGCGAGACGGCGTTCTGGGGCAAGACGATCAGGGAACAGCACATCACGGCGGATTGACGTCGTTTGCTGGGGTTCGCTGCGCTCACCGCCAGCCTTGTATGTTTCTTTCCTAGACTCTAAGAGTTCGGGGCAACCCGGGCGGAGCGGGTGCACGCCGTCGCCAGCCTTTGGGCTTGGAACCTGTGCCGTAGATCTAGCGGCACCCGCTCCT
>NZ_JAEPWM010000019.1 GCF_016654015.1 Ramlibacter ginsenosidimutans
GTGCCGCTAGATCTACGGCACAGGTTCCAAGCCCAAAGGCTGGCGACGGCGTGCACCCGCTCCGCCCGGGTTGCCCCGAACTCTTAGAGTCTAGGAAAGAAACAT
This sequence comes from Ramlibacter ginsenosidimutans, assembly GCF_016654015.1. Lineage (GTDB taxonomy): Bacteria > Pseudomonadota > Gammaproteobacteria > Burkholderiales > Burkholderiaceae_C > Ramlibacter > Ramlibacter ginsenosidimutans. The sequence continues at coordinate 106 of NZ_JAEPWM010000019.1, forward strand.
ACAAGGCTGGCGGTGAGCACCGCGAACCCCAGCGATCCAGCGTAGCGCAGCGAGCTGGGGTTCGCCTGCGGCTCACCACCAGCCTACGGTTTGCGATTCAACCGCACAGGGCCGCACCAGGTGTGATTCGCGCACGGCGAACGAGGGTGGCTTGCCCTGGATTCAGCGTGCCGCGGGTGCGGACAGGTGAACGCAGAGGACGCAGAGATTACGCAGAGAGCGCAGAGAGCGCAGAGAAGTCAGAAAACCATTTCATGATGATCTTCTCTGCGCCCTCTGCGAAACCTTTGCGTCCTCTGCGTTCGTCTTGCTCAAATCGCCACAGGCCCTCGAACACGCCACGCATGGCGCACCGCAGCGTGGCTCAGCCCTCAGCCCCGGACTGCACGCTTGGCTGTGCGACGACGACACGCAAGGTCGTGCGGTTCCTACAGCGCAGCAAATTCACGCTTCCTAAAGTGGATGGCACAGGTGGTCGCGATCCCCGTGGCCCGAAGCAGTTTCATATCGGAGTGAATTCCATGAACACCAAGATCGTCTCCGCGGCCGTGCTGGCCGCCTCCCTCCTGGGCCTGGGTGGCTGCGCCACGATGGACCGCCAGACCGTGGGTACCGTGGGTGGTGCCGCCGTGGGCGGCCTGGTCGGCAGCGCCATCGGTGGCACGGGCGCCACCATCCTGGGCGCCGGCGCCGGCGCGCTGGTCGGCAACCAGATGACCAAGCCCGGTCATACGCTGAACAAGTAATTCACTTCAAAGAGTCGCAAGCGACTTTTGAAGTGGCTGATCGGTGCGAAGTGCCGCTGTGCGCTTCGGGTCCGTGCCGGCACAAACCGTAGGCTGGTGGTGAGCCGCAGGCGAACCCCAGCTTGCTGCGCGACGCTGGATCGCTGGGGTTCGCTCTCGCTCACCCCAGCCTACGGTGGAGTGCCGCAGGTGGGGCCGGGTGCGCGCCGCAGATTCAGATCGGGTAGATCAGCGAGTTGAGGATCATCTCGCTGTCGTAGACGCACGTCCTGCGGGCGAACTTCAGGCCCTCGGGCGTGCGCACGATCTCGTCGATGTAGCGGCCGACGTTGTAGACCTCGCTGGCGTCGCCGGGACGCGTGCGGAAGACTGCGTAGTGCGTTTGCGCGCGGATGCGCTCGCCCTCGGGCGAGAGCAGTTGCGCGGGGCTCAGCACGTGGCGCGTGTAGTAAGGGCCGTGGAAGATGGTCTGCGTGATGCCGTACACGCGGTCCTTCATCATGCCGCGGCTTTCCAGCGCGATGAGCGCGAGCGGCAGTCCGCGGTCGAAGTTCTCGCGGGCCTGCACGGTGTAGCGGCCGTCTTCCAGGAAGAACGCGGGCCAGTCGTCGAAGCGGCGCTCGTCAAGCGCAGCGGCGTAGCGCGCATTGAGCTGGTCGATCTCCAGCTGCAGCAGCAGTTCGTCGCGATTCATGCGCCCATGACCTTGCGCCAGTAGGCGTACATGCTGCGGATCAGCGTCTCGGTGACCATGTGCTCGGTTCCCTGCGTGTCCGTGCCCCCGAGCTCGCACAGCGTCTCGCCGTCCTCGCCCCATTGGCGGAAGCCGTCCTGGCTGAACTGGATCACCTCGCCGTCGTCGGCGCTGACGAAGCCGGCGGGTCCGAACAGGTTCGCCTGCCGCAGGCGCCGGCGCGTCATCTCCTCGCTGTCGTCGGCGAAGCCGAAGTGCGTCCAGACGAAGTCGAACTCGCCCTCGCCGCGCGGCACGATGTGCCGCGTGGACAGCGAGTTCACCTGCTGCTGGATGATGAGGCTGGGGAACAGCGTGATCATGGTGACCGACGGCATGATGTCCGTGCCGGGGTTGGCGGGATCGGGCACCTTCCACCAGGGCTCGGGCACGACGTCGAGCAGGCGCGTGTCGTTCAGCGCCATGTCGGCCTTGAAGCTGGTGACGCCCTGCGTCACCGCCTTGTTCTCGCCGCCCTCGTTGCGCCGCGAGATCATCACGGCATGCCGCCCTTGCGCGTCCATCACCATGCGGCTCTTCTGGTCGGCGCGCCACAGGCCGAAGGTGACGAACCAGGTGTGGAGCAGGCCCGGGTGGTACGGGTCCTTGATGTTCTCCATCATCAGCTTCCAGTTGCCCGGGATGCGCTGGCGGTTGTAGCCCAGCAGCGTGAGCTGGCGGCCGGAGAAGATGCGGTCCAGCCACGGCAGGATCTGAGGGCCGAGGTACTCCTCCAGCGGCTCAGCCTCGTCGCTGAACGTGGCGAACACCAGGCCATGCAGCACGGCCACGCGCAGTTGCCGCAGGCCATGCTGCTTCACGTCGAAGTCCGCGGGCATGCCGCCTTGCACGCAAGGCTGGCCGGCGGCATCCACCGCCGGCACGCCTTCCTTGAACGGCAGCCCCGCCAGTTCGCCATTCAGCTTGTACGTCCACTGGTGGTAAGGGCACACGAAGCTGCGCGCGTTGCCGTGCGGCTGCTGGCAGAAGCGCACGCCGCGATGGGCGCAGCGGTTCTCGACGACGCGGATCCCTGTATCGGTGCCACGGTCCTTCGGCGCCACACGATCGCGCACCAGGATCACGCTGCGCTCGCCGACCCAGGTGAGCCGGTAGTCGCCGACCTTGGGCACCTCGATCTCCAGTCCCACGTAGCACCAGTGCGGGCCGTAGAAGATCTTCTCCAGCTCCTCCCGATACAGCTGCGGGTCGGTGTAGGCCCAGAAGGGCACGCGGCTGGAGCCGGCGCGGCTCCAGCGCGGCAGGGATTCGGGGGCGTTCATGGCGGGTCTCCTGCCCCGATCATATGAACGCTTAGCGATCGGGTCCAGCCGGGGTGCAGCCTCAGGCCTGCGCGCCGACCGCCTTGCGCCGGGACTTCCACGCCCCGAACAGCACCAGCAGCCCGGGCACGAGGATCATCGCCCAGATGATTTTCTCGAGGTTGTCCTTCACCCAGGGAATGCTGCCGAAGAAATAGCCGGCGGTGATGACGCCGCCGACCCACAGGGTGCCGCCCGTGACGTCGAACAGGGTGAAGCGGCTGCGCGTCATCTCCGCGACGCCGGCCACGAAGGGCGCGAAGGTCCGCAGGAAGGGCATGAAGCGCGCCAGCACGATGGTGATGCCGCCGTACTTCTCGTAGAAGGCATGGGCCTGCTGGAAGGCGCGCTTGTTGAAGTAGCGCGAGTCCTCCCACTGGAACACCCGCGGGCCGAAGTGCCGCCCTATCGTGTAGTTGCTCTGGTTGCCCAGCACCGCCGCGGCGATCAGCAGCAGGACGGAGACGGGGTAGTTCATCGTGCCGACGCCGCACAGGGCGCCCACAACGAACAGCAGCGAGTCCCCCGGCAGGAAGGGGAACACCACTACGCCCGTTTCCACGAAGATGATCAGGAACAGCAGCGCGTACACCCAGGCGCCGTAGTGCGTGACGAAGGCTTCGAGGTACTTGTCGACGTGCAGCACGAAGCCGACGAGGGTCATGAGGACATCCATGCGGGGATTATCCCCGGCTGGCCGCATGCAGGCGCTGCGCGTGCACGCCCAGGCCCTGCGCCACGCTCGCATGACGGTCGCCCTGGATCGCGCGGGCCCGCGGCACGGCGGCCGCGATGCGCTGCACCAGCGGGGTGAAGCCGGTGGAACCGCCGGTGAGATAAAGCACCTCCACCGCCTCGGGACCGACGCCGGCGGCGCGCAGGGTGTCCCGCGCGGCCTGCACGATGCGCTCCAGGTCCGCCTCCAGCGCGGCCACCGCCTCACGCTCGTCCAGCGCCGAGGCCAGTCCCCGCTCCAGGCGGCCCAGGTCGATGCGCGTGGCGCCACCTTCCGCCACGGCGATCTTCGCCGCCTCGGCCTGGCCCAGCAGCGCGTGGCCCAGGTGCTCCTCGACGACGGTCATCAGCCGCGCGTGCTGGCGCGGATCGCCGTAGAAGGACTTCATGCGGCGCAGTTCGTGCACGCGCGGCGCCGTGTACACGGTGTTCACCAGGTGCCACGTCGCCAGGTCGAAATACACGCGGCTGGGCACTTCGCGCGGCTCGACACCGGGGCGCGCCGGACCCAGCCCGCGGTAGCCGCACGCCGGCAGGATGGTCGCCAGCTCCACCTGCCGGTCGAAATCGGTGCCGGCCACGTGCACGCCGTGGTTGGCGAGGATGTCGGCGCGCCGGTCCAGCCGCTGCCGCCGCTCGGGCCCGACGCGCACGAGCGAGAAGTCGGAGGTACCGCCGCCGATGTCGGCCACCAGCACAAGCTGCTCGTGGTCGGCCTGCAGCTCGTAGTCCAGGGCCGCCGCGATCGGCTCGTACTGGAAGCTCACGTCGGTGAAGCCCACCGCGCGCGCCGCGGCAGCGAGCGCGTCCTGCGCCTGCGCATCGCGCCTGGGGTCGTCGTCGACGAAGTGGACGGGGCGGCCCAGCACCACGCGCTCCAGCGCAGCGGCGCTGGCGCGTTCGGCCAGGGTCTTCAGGTGCTGCAGGTAGCCGCCCACGATGTCGAGATAGCGCACCGCGTGGCCGCCGCCCACTTCGGTCTGCTGGTCGGCCAGCGACGATCCGAGCACGCTCTTCATCGAGCGCATCAGCCGGCCCTCGTGCCCTTCGATGTACGCCGCCAGCGCGGCGCGGCCGTACAGGCGCAGCGGCGGCTCGTGCGCGGCGCGTCCCTCCACCTGGTAGAACACGGCGGTCGGCATGGTGACCTGCCCGTCCTCCACGTCCACCAGCGCCATGCGGCCATCCGCGCCGGGCACCGCGATGGCGGAGTTGGAAGTGCCGAAGTCGATGGCGCAGAAGGCGGAGGTCTGGGGGGATCGGGACATGGGGGCGCGGATTGTAGCGAGGGTGTCTGGTGCCGGGGCTCCTAGAATGCAGCCCAGATGAGCGCCGTCCTCTCCCCTGCTGCCCGCCGCCCGATCCGCGAACTGCCCGACGAGCTGGTCAGCCAGATCGCCGCGGGCGAAGTCGTGGAGCGCCCCGCGTCCGTGGTGCGCGAGCTGGTGGACAACGCGCTGGACGCGGGCGCCACGCAGGTCACCGTGCGGCTGCTCGCCGGCGGCGTGCGCCTGATCGCTATCGAGGACGACGGCTGCGGCATCGAGCGCGAGCAGTTGCCGCTGGCGCTCAAGCGCCACGCCACCAGCAAGATCGGCTCGCTCGCGGACCTGGAGTCCGTCGGGACCATGGGCTTCCGGGGCGAGGCGCTCGCGGCGATCGCGTCGGTGTCGGAGCTGCACCTGCTGTCGCGGACCGCGGGCCAGGCCAGCGCCTTCCTGCTGGACGCCTCCAGCGGCGAACTGCGGCCCGCCGCGCGCTCGACCGGCACGACGGTCGAAGTGAAGGAGCTGTTCTTCTCGACGCCCGCCCGCCGCAAGTTCCTGAAGACCGACGCCACCGAGCTTGCCCACTGCCTGGAGGCGGTGCGCCGCCATGCGCTCGCGCGCCCGGACGTGGGCTTCACCGTGTGGCACGAAGGCAAGCTGGTGGAGCAGTGGCGCGCCGGCGCGCGCGACCAGCGGCTGGCCGATGTGCTGGGCGAGGACTTCCTGGGCGACAGCGTGGCGATCGAGCACGTGGCCGGGCCGCTGCGCATCACGGGCCGGGCCGGCATCCCCGACGCGGCCCGTTCGCGGGCGGACTGGCAGTACGCGTACGTCAACGGCCGCTACGTGCGCGACAAGGTGATCACGCACGCGGCGCGCAGCGCCTACGAGGACTTGCTGCACGGCCAGCGGCAGCCGGTGTACGTGCTGCACCTGGCCATCGACCCGACGCGCGTGGACGTCAACGTGCATCCGACCAAGATCGAGGTGCGCTTCCGCGACAGCCGCGAGGTGCACCAGGCGGTGCGGCGTGCGGTGGAAGCCGCGCTGTCGGCGCCGCGCGCGGGGCAGGCCGCCCACCCGCAGGCCGTTCTGCCCGTGGCGGCGCCCGCACCTTCGCTGCCCGCGTGGCGGCAACCGGGCATCCCGTTCGCCGCCGAGCGCAGCGCCGACCTGGCCGCCTTGTGGCAGCCGCCGCAGGACGACGGCGGCGGGGCCGCGGCGGCCTCGACCTGGAGTTCACCCGCGGAGCTCGCCCCTCCTGCAGCGCCGCTGCCGGCCGGCGACTGGCCGCTGGGCCGGGCGATTGCGCAGATCCAGGGCATCTACATCCTCGCGGAGAACGCGCAGGGACTCGTCGTCGTCGACATGCATGCGGCGCACGAGCGCATCGTGTACGAGCGGTTGAAGGCGCAGATGGATGCGCAGGCGATCCGCAGCCAGCCGCTGCTGATCCCCGCGACCTTTCCGGCCACGCCCGCCGAGATCGCCACGGCCGAAGCGATGCAGTCCACGCTGGAACTGCTGGGCCTGCAGGTCACGCCCTTCACGCCGAAGACGCTGGCGGTGCGCGCCGTGCCGGCCACGCTCGCCCAGGGCGACGCCGTGGCCCTCGCGCGCGGCGTGCTGGCCGAACTGGCGCAGCACGACGCCAGCAGCGTGGTCGAGCGCGCCCGCAACGAGTTGCTGGCCACCATGGCCTGCCACGGCGCGGTGCGCGCCAACCGCAAGCTCACGCTGGAGGAGATGAACGCGCTGCTGCGCCAGATGGAGGAGACCGAGCGCTCCGACCAGTGCAACCACGGCCGGCCCACCTGGCGCCAGCTCACGGTCAGGGAACTGGATGGTTTGTTCCTGCGCGGGCGCTAGAGCGCCTGGGCGGCGGGCGCGGCGTTCCTGCGCAGCAGGATGAGGCGGGTGGTCAGGCCGTCGTCGGTGACGTCCACGTGACCGAGCACCTCGCATCCTTGCAGGCTCACGGTCAACCAGTTCTCGAGGTTCTTCGTGTCCCGGTAGCGGCGCCACTTGAAGATGGTCTTGCTGTCGCCTTCGCCGTGGTACTGCAGGTGCAGCTGGTCGTAGCCATCGACGGGCTCCCTGGTCCGGTGGACCTTCAGCCACTGCGTCAGCCTGCCATGTTCCTCGTCGTAGACCCGGTAGTCCATCGACACGCGGCGGGCGCCCTCGCCGATGAAGGCCTTGTAGCGCCGCATCATCTCCCCGTCCGGGAACAGCAGGTTGGGGTCGTAGGTGCCGGCATCGCCGGCCCCGAGCCGCTCGTCGAAGTTCCCGAGCAGCACGTCGAACAGCACGTAGTCGTTCTCGGCGACACCGCTCCAGAAGGTGGGGAAGAACTTCTGCAGGCCGGCGTCGAGGTTGGACACCGTGTTGCCCAGGATGGAGAAGAGGCGCGGCCGGGGCTGGCCCGCGAGCAGGTGCCGGAAGGCGTCCCAGCCGTATTCGAAGTCGCCGAGCACCCCGAAAGGCATGGGGGCACCGGCGTGTTCCATGCGCAGGCGTTTCATCGTCAGGAGCAACAGGCCCTCGCTGATGTCGATCGGCACATAGGATGGCCTGCTGCCCTTGCCGCCCAGCAGCGACATCAGCGCGGCGTCGACCTTCCCGTCGCCGGGCCCCAGCGAGACGAGGCTGCCCAGGGGCCGGTCCACCCGGGCCATCACATCGGCGAACGCGGAGCGCAGCTTGCCTTCGCTGATGTCGTAGTCCTCGTGCTCGCTCACGCGCAGCCAGCTGCGCGCGCCGTCCACGCCCACGTAAAGCGCACGCTGGCCCCAGCCTACCTTGCCCTTTTCGAGGTGGGTCTTGAGGTCGTCCACGAAGCCGGGGGGCGAGTAGAGGACGAAGGCATCGGCTTCGTCGACCTCGGCTGCGCCTGCAGGAGCGCGCGCGGTCATCCCGCCCGCCAGGCGCGCTTCGGCTTCCCGCCGCCCGATGAAGGTGATCGCATAGAGCAGGAGGAGGAAAGCCAGCGCTATGGCGACTCCCCAGAACACGGCCTGGATCGCTTCGGGGCCGGCTGTCACCGCGGCCAGAATGCCGGGCACCGACGCCACCGAGACGGCCGCAAGGATGCCGAACACGCCGCAGGAAAGGACCACCCAGGCGAACCGGGACAGCAGGCCGATGCGTTCGCCCCAGGTGCGAACCGGTTCCAGGGGATCGTTCACCACGGCCATGGCCCACCCTCCTCGCGCCCGCGCCGGGCTCTGGCCGGCTTATAGCACCCGGCGGCGCGCCCGCCATTCCCCCGACACGGAACTTGACCTGATCGCCCTACTCTCACCCTTCGATGAAGCGCCGCCTGCTGTTCGCCACCCTCACCGCCGCGGTCGCCCTGACGCTGGGCTGCGCCACCCTCGAAGAGAAACAGCGCGCCTGGATCTTTCAGCCCAGCGACCAGGCCTGGGGCTCGACAGCCGACGCGGCCCAGGGGATGCAGAGCATCTGGATCCCCTTCCATTCCCAGGTGACCGGCGACGACGCCACGCTGCACGGCCTGTGGCTGGCCGCCGACCGGCATCCGGAGACCGGCCCGGTGCTGCTCTATCTCCATGGCGCGCGCTGGAACGTCGAGGCCTCGGCGCCGCGCATCCGCCGCATGCAGCAACTGGGCTTCTCCGTGCTGGCGATCGACTATCGCGGCTTCGGCAAGTCCACGCGCGGCCTGCCCTCCGAAGACACGGCGTACGAGGACGCGCGCGCCGCCTGGGCCTGGCTGGGCGCGCACCACAAGGACCGCGCCCGCTACGTGTTCGGCCATTCGCTGGGGGGCGCCATCGCGATCGATCTCGCGTCGCGGGTGCACGACGAACAGGGCGTGATCGTCGAAGGCACTTTCACTTCGATTCCCGACGTGGCGAGTGCGACCAAATGGGGCTGGCTGCCGCTGCGCGGCCTGATCACGCAGCGCTTCGATTCGCTGAAGAAGATCACGCAGGTGCACGCGCCGCTGCTGGTGGTGCACGGCAGCGACGACGCGACGATCCCGAGCGCGCTGGGCCGCAGGCTCTATGACGCCGCCAAGGTCCGCAAGGAGTTCCTGCTCGTCGACGGCGGCACGCACTTCAGCACCATGGCCCGCGGCGAGGACCAGTACCGCGACGCCGTGACGCAGTTCTTCAGGCTGAAGTAGCGCGCTGCAGCACGGCGAGCGCCGCGCGCACGTCGGCGATCGCGATCTGTCCCGGCGCCGAGGCGTTCGAGCCCACCGCGAAGGTCAGGGCCGAACCGTAGACACCGCCGCACAAGCGCGTCACGGCGCCGAGCGCGCCCATGGACATCGCGATCACCGGGATCGCCAGCCGCTCGCTCGCGCGCAGCGTTGCACCGAGCAGGCGGTGCACGTCGCCCATAGCCTGCGGCATGACCGCGACCTTGGCGACGTCGGCCCCCAGTTGCGCGGCCTGCGTGAACCGCGCATCCAGTTCCGCATCGGCCGGCGTGCGCTGAAAGTCATGGAAGGACAGCACCAGCGGCAATCCGTGCCGGCGGCTGAGTTCCCTCGCCTGCGCGACGTGCGCGGGCTCGTGCGACATCTCGTAGTCCAGTGCGGCGATCGTGCCGCTGGCGGCCACGGCTTCATACAGCGCCAGCACCTGCGCTTCGTCCAGCGCGATCGGCTGGCCGCCTTCGCGCTGCGCGCGCCGCGTGAACAGGACGGGAATGCCGCGCGCGGCCTGCTGCACGGATCGCGCGGCGGCCAGCACGGCCGCCGTGTCGGCAATCCCTGCGAAGAAGTCGACACGCCACTCCAGCAGGTCGGGCTGCAAGGCGGCGACCGCCGCGGCTTCTTCGGCCAGGGCTGCGGGCGTGCGGGCCACCAGGGGGGCGCAGATGGCAGGCAGGCGGCCGCCTGCGAGGGGGCGTCCGCCCAGGGTGAGGGGGTGGGGCATTCGGCGCTCCGCGCCGGCAGGCGCAGGCGGCGATTGTAGAAGGCTTAGTCCGCGTGCTGGTCGGACGATGGGCCGTCGTCCTGGTTGCCTGCTTGCGGGTGGCCGGAGGCGGCCATCGCCTGCGGCTGTTGCTGCTGTTGCACGCTGCCGCCCTGCCCCGCCTTGCGGAAGCCGAGCTTGGCCAGCTCGCGCTCCAGCAACTCGCGGCGCAGCGACATCGGAAGCGTCTCCGAGGTCCACGTGCCGTCGTCGTCCGTTTCGCGATCCGTACTTCTCGCAGTCATGCCGACAGATTAGAAGAGTGCACGGCCGTGGACTGTCCGCACGCCGCCGCGATGCTTGTACGACTGCACTGACAGTCGGGCTGGCTCAGGAATTGGGGCACCCCTGGTCGCGCAGCGCGCAGAACCAGCCGATGAACGCCGCGGTTTCGCTCTTGTCGAACACGGCGGCCGCGCCGAGCTCCATGCAGTGCCGCCGCACGCCGGGCGTCGCGTAGCTGCTGAACACGACCACCTTGCCGCCGCCCGGCTCGGCCCGGCAGCGCCGAAGCACTTCCATGCCCGAGCCCTGGTCCAGCACGAGGTCCACGATGGCGACGTCCCATTCACCGGGATGCTCGGCGAGCCACAGCTTGGCTTCCGCTTCGGTGCGCGCGTACCCGGCCAGCGTCAGTCCGCCCAGCGAAGAGAACAGGTCCGCGAGCAGGCCGCGCATACCGTGCAAGTCTTCGACGAGGAACACCTTGAGATCCACCTGAGCTCCGCGTTGCCATTTGCGACCATTCTGGGACTACGGTCGCGCACGCCTTGTAGGCTGTGAACCTTACGACGTACCGGAGTTGGGACACAGGCATCTGCTAACCTCGACCGGATGCCCACCGACACGCTGCCCGCCGTGGTGGCGCTCGCGGGGCCGACGGCCTCGGGCAAGAGCGCCGCAGCCCTCGCCCTGGCCCAGGCGCTCCACGCCGAGATCGTCACCGTCGATTCGGCGCAGGTGTACCGGGGCATGGACATCGGCACCGCCAAGCCCTCGGCCGCGGACCGCGCCCGCGTGCCGCACCACCTGCTCGATATCCGCGACCCGGCCGAGAGCTACAGCGCGGCCGAATTCGCCGCCGACGCGCAGCGCCTCGCGCGCGAGATCCGCGGACGGGGCCGGCGCGTGCTGCTCGCGGGCGGCACCATGCTTTATTTCAAGGCGCTGTTCGAGGGACTCGCCGCGCTGCCGCCGGCCGACCCGCAGGTGCGCGCCGAGATCGAAGCGGAAGCGGCCGCACAGGGCTGGCCCGCGCTGCACGCGCGGCTCGCGCAGCTCGACCCGGTGACGGCGGCGCGCCTGGCGCCCAACGATGCGCAGCGCGTGCAGCGCGCCCTGGAAGTGCTGCGCCTCACGGGCGAGCCGCTGTCGCAGGTGCACGCGCGGTCGGCGCGCTCCCCGGCGCTGCGCCCCGATCGCTTCCTCTCGCTGGAGCCGGACGACCGCGGCTGGCTGCACGAGCGCATCGCCCGGCGCTTCGATGCGATGCTCGCCGCGGGCTTCCTGGACGAGGTACGTGCCCTGCGTGCGCGCGGCGACCTGCACGCGCAGCTCCCCAGCATGCGCAGCGTGGGCTACCGCCAGGCCTGGGAGGCACTGGCCGGTGACTGGCCGCTGGAGAGCGTGCGCGAGCGCGGCATCGCCGCCACTCGCCAGCTCGCCAAGCGCCAGCTCACCTGGCTGCGCGCGATGCCGCAGCGCGCCGTGATCGCGTGCGATGCGCCCGATGCCGTGCAGCAGGTGCTGCGTGCCTGTGGAGTGCCGGCCTGATGCTGGAGGTGCAGCAACTGGCGAAGCGCTACGGCGAGGTCACCGTCTTTCGCGACGTGTCGCTGCAGGTCGCGGCCGGCGAATTCGTGGCCATCGTGGGCGAGTCGGGGGTCGGCAAGTCGACGCTGCTCAATTGCATGGCGGGACTGGACCACTGGGACGAGGGCCGCATCCTCGTGGACGGCACCGACCTGTCGACGCTGGACGACGAGGCGCGCGCCTTGCTGCGGCGGCGGGAGCTCGGCTTCGTGTTCCAGGCCTTCCACGTGCTGCCGCACCTGGACGTGGCGCAGAACGTGGGCTTGCCGCTGCTGCTGCTGCAGCGGCCCGACGCGGCGCGCGTGCAGGCGATGCTGGAGGCGGTGGGACTGTCCGGGCTCGGTGCGCGCCTGCCGCAGGAACTCAGTGGCGGCCAGTTGCAGCGCGTAGCCATCGCCCGAGCGCTGGTGCACCGGCCGCGCCTGCTGCTGGCCGACGAGCCCACCGGCAACCTCGATCCGGCGACGGCGGCGCGGGTGCTGGAAGTGCTGCGCTCGCAGGCGCGCGCGAGCGGCGCGGCGCTGGTGCTGGTGACGCATTCCGCCTCGGCGGCCGGCCTCGCGGACCGCGTTCTGCGGCTGCAGGCCGACGGGATCCGCGGCTAGCGACTGCGCCGCAGTGCCACGGGCCTGCGCAGGCTGCTAGGAGCCTGCACCCGGCGTTGCGGTGGCCGGCGCCACCAGGCCCAGGCGCTGTGCCAGGCCTTGCGTGGCGATGGCGCCGTCGATGGTGACGAGCTCGCCCGAGACGGCATGCTTGCCCACGATGGTGGGCACGCCGCCGAAGCCGAACTGCGTGAACAGCTGCGTGTTGGCCTTGACCGGCGCGATCTGCGCGTCGCTCATGTTGACGGCGCTGATGCCGCCCGTGTGCTCGCGCACCGAGGCTTCGTTCTGCTCCATCGCGGCCACGGGGTCGGGAGCGGCGAGGATGGCGGCGCCTTGCGAGAAGCTCTTCTCGCCCAGCAGGCCCACCGGGATCCAGACGAAGCGCGCCTGCGGCTTCAGCGGCTTGGCGGCCTCCCACAGCGCCGCGCAGTGCGGGCACTGCGGATCGAAGAACACGTAGACCACGCGCGTGCTCATCGTGGAGCCCACGTTGAAGCCCTTCGCGTCCGACGCGATCTTCTCCAGCGACACCGGCACGCTCGCCGCGCCCGGCGCGGCAGCGGAGGTGGAGGACGTTTCGTCCTTCTTGCCGCAAGCGGCGAGGACGACCGCGGCAGCAGCGGCGGCCAGGCAGCTACGGCGCTTCATGCGGAGGGGGCGGCTTCCAGGCCGCCGAGTTCGGAACAGTAGTCCATGAATTCCCGGGTCTGCGATTTCAGGAACACGGCATCGGCGCCGAGGCGCAGGCAGTGTGCCCGGATGCCGTCGCTGGCGTAGTCGCTGAACACGATCACGCTGCCTCCGTGCCGGTCCGCGGCTTCCCTGGCCTGGGGGACCACCCCCATGCCGCTGCCCTGGTCCAGCACGAGGTCGACGATGGCGAGGTCCCATTCGGCCGGATGCTCGGCGAGCCACAGGCGCGCTTCCGCTTCCGTGCCGATCGCGCGGACCAGGCGGAAGTCGCCGACGCTCGCGAGCAGGTCCGCCAGCACGGACCGCACATGGAGCATGTCTTCGACCAGGAATACGCGCACGGTCACGGGGGATGAGGCCTCTCGTCTGCTACAGCACGGGGCATTCTAGTCGCTGTGCGCGGCGGTTCAGGACCGGCCGCCCTGCGCCTGCTGGAGGAGTTCCGTGACTTCCTCGAGCTCCTCGGCCGCCTCCTGGACCTTGCGCTCCAGCACCTTGTTCTGCTGGATGGCCCAGGCGATGTCGCCTTTCTTCACGTGCGGCGGCAGCTCGCGCTCGAGCGCGCCGTGGGTCAAACCGAGCTCCGCGCTCGCCACCTCGAGGTCGTGCTGGACCTGGTCGGTCCGGGAGCGCGCCTCGTCGAGGGCGGGATGGGAGGGCACCTGGTTCATGACGTTCCTTTCGTCCTTTCGCTGGGCGAAGGTTAGGTGCCGGCCAAAGCCTCAACCGTCATCCGCCGACCCGCGCGGGCGACGGAACAGCGCGCATGGCCCGGCGGTCCGTGACGCAACAGCCGTCGGTGTTGCGCACGCGCACGTGCCGCCGTTCTCCTACAAGGCGGCACCCGCCCCGTCCGGATCATCAGCGCATCTGTCACCCACAAGGAGAACGAATCATGGCGACCCGCACTGCCAAGGACGCATGCGACCTGCTCGACGCGGATCACCGCGCGGTCAAGAAACTGTTCAAGGAATACGAGGAGCTCACGAATTCGCGCGGCCGCACGGTCGCGCAGAAGAAGATGGACCTGGCGCGCCAGATCTGCCAGGAGCTGACCGTGCATGCGCAGATCGAGGAAGAGATCTTCTATCCGGCCCTGCGCAACGTGCTGAAGGACACCGACGTGATCGCGGAAGCCGAGGTGGAGCACCAGTCCGCCAAGGACCTGATCGCGCAGATCGAAGGCATGGGTGAAGCCGACGAGATGTTCGATGCGAAGGTGACGGTCCTCGGCGAGTACATCGACCACCACGTGAAGGAAGAGCGCAACGAGATCTTCCCCAAGGCGCGCGCGGCCCGCAAGCTGGACCTCGTCGGCATGCGCGACGAGCTGATGCAGCGCAAGGAAGAACTCATGGGCGAGACGGCCTGATTGGTCAAGCCGAAGCGGCACCCGTAGGCTGGTGGTGAGCCGCAGGCGAACCCCAGCTGGCTGTCGGACTCGATCGCTGGGGTTCGCCTTGCTTACCGCCAGCCTACGAACACCGGTCGCGAAGGCACCGCGCGGCACAATGCGTGCATGCTCGCGCTGCTCGCGACCTACTCCTGGCAGGAAGTCCGCCACCACGCGTGGCGCAGCATGACCGCCGTGCTGGCGGTCATGCTGGGGGTGGCCCTCGCCTTCTCCGTCCACCTGATCAACGCGTCGGCGCTGGATGAATTCGCCAGCGCCGCGCGCTCCGCCGGCGGCCAGCCGGACCTGGAACTGCGCGCCTCGCAAGGCGTGATGGACGAAGCGCTCTATCCGCGCGTTGCTACCGACCGCGACGTGGCGAGCGCGAGTCCCGTGCTGGAACTGCAGACCTTCGCCATCGCGCGCGATGGCAGCCGCGCCGGCGTGCGCGTGCTGGGCGTCGATGCACTGGTGGTCGGCAGCGTCGCGCCCCAGCTCGTGCCGGTGCCTGCCGGCGACGCCGACCGGCTGGCCGTGCTGGCCCCGGCGACCGCTTTCCTCAATGCCGCGGCGCAGGCGGTGCTGCCGGCCGATCGCGTGTCCCTGCAGGCCGGCCTCGCCTTGCGCCCCGTGCGCGTCGCGGGCACCAGCGCCGCCGCCGGCGGCCCGCTGCTGGTGATGGACATCGCCGCGGCCCAGGACCTGTTCGGCCGCGACGGCCAGCTCTCGCGCATCGACGTGCGGCTGCAACCCGGCGTCTCGCACGCGGCGTGGCTGCGCCGGATGAACTTGCCTCCGCAGGTGCAGGCCGCGGAGCCCGGGGATGCGGGCCAGCGGGTCAGCCAGCTGTCGCGCGCCTACCGCGTGAACCTCACCGTGCTGGCGCTGGTCGCGCTCTTCACCGGCGCGTTCCTGGTGTTCTCGGTGCTGGCGCTCAGCGTCGCGCGGCGCGCGCAGCAGTTCGCGCTGCTGGGCGTGCTGGGACTGACCGCGCGCGAGCGGCTGCGGCTCGTGCTGGCGGAATCCGCAGTGCTGGGCGTGCTCGGGAGCGCGCTGGGCATCGCGCTGGGCACCGGCCTGGCGCAGGCGGCCTTGTCGCTGCTGGGAGGCGACCTGGGCGGCGGCTACTTTCCCGGCGTGCAGCCGCAGCTCGAATGGAAGTGGTGGGCCGCCGCGGTCTATGGCGCGCTCGGCGTGCTCGCTGCGCTGGTGGGCGGCTGGTTGCCCGCACGCAGCGCCGCGCGCCTGCCGCTCGCGCAGACGCTCAAGGGCCTGGGCACGGCCCTGCCGCGCGGTCGCCGCCATCGGCTCGGCTGGATGGCCTTGCTGCTCGCGCTGGCCCTCGCGTTCCTGCCGCCGATCGCGGGCATTCCGCTCGCGGCCTATCTGTCGGTGGCCTTGCTGCTGGTCGGAGGCATCGCCGTCCTGCCCGCCGCGGTAGGTGCGCTGTACGACCGGCTCGCACCGCGGGTGGCGAACCGGCTGCTCCCGCTGCTGGCGGTGGAGCGTGCGCGCCGCGTGCGCGAGAGCGCCGCCGTCGCCGTCAGCGGCGTGGTCGCGGCGCTCAGCCTCGCCGTGGCGCTCACGGTGATGGTCGCGAGCTTCCGCCACTCGGTGGCCGACTGGCTAGCCGTGCTGCTGCCGGCCGACCTGTACCTGCGCACCAGCACCAGCGCCGCCGCCGGCGACACCGCCTTCCTCGAACCCCGGTTGGTGCAGGACCTCGCGCAAGTGCCCGGCGTCGCGCGCGTGGCGACGCAACGCGTGCGCACCCTGCTGCTCGACCCCGCGCGGCCGCCCGTGGGCCTGCTGGCGCGCCCCATCGGCGATCCGCGCCGCACCCTGCCCCGGGTCGGCGAGATCGTCGCCGTGCCCGCGGGCGCGATTCCGGTGTACGTCAGCGAGGCGATGGTGGACCTCTACGGCGCCCGCCGCGGCGCCCGCCTGCCCGTGCTGGAGAAGGCGCTGGGCGCGGCGCCGCTCGTGGTCGCCGGCGTGTGGCGCGACTATGTGCGCCAGAGCGGCGCCGTTCTGCTGGACCAGCGCGACTACCTGCGCCTGACCGGCGACACGCGCGTGAACGACGCGCAGCTGTGGCTCGCGCCCGGCGCTTCGGCGCAGGACGTGCAGGCGCGCGTGCGCGAGCTCGTCACGCGCGACACCGGCCGGCCGGACCTGGTCGACTTCGCTTCCGCGGCGGAGGTGCGCAACGTCTCGCTGCGCATCTTCGACCGCAGCTTCGCGGTGACCTACTGGCTGCAGGCGGTGGCGATCGCGATCGGCCTGTTCGGCGTGGCCGCGAGCTTCAGCGCCCAGGTGCTGGCGCGGCGCAAGGAGTTCGGGCTGCTCGCGCACCTCGGGCTCACGCGCCGCCAGATCCTCACGGTGGTCGCAGGGGAAGGCGCAGCGTGGACCGTGATCGGCGCACTCGCCGGCCTGGGACTGGGGCTTGCCGTCGCGATGGTGCTGGTGCACGTGGTCAACCCGCAGAGCTTCCACTGGACGATGGACCTGCTCGTGCCTTGGGGGCGCCTGCTCGCGCTGTGCCTGGCGGTCATCGCTGCCGGCACCTTCACCGCGTGGGCTGCCGGGCGCGCGGCGGCCGGCCGCGATGCGGTGCTGGCGGTGAAGGAGGACTGGTGATGCGCAGGCGCCCGCTGCTCGCAGCCTTGCCCGCGCTTGTCTTCGCACGCGCGGGCTGGGCGCTGCCGCCGCACCGCATGGCGTTTCCGGCGGACCACGGCGCGCATCCGCAGCAAAGCACCGAGTGGTGGTACATCACGGGCCACGCCGAAGCGCAGGGCCGGACCTTCGGTTTCCAGGTCACCTTCTTCCGCTCGCGCGTGGAGGCCACGCAGCAGATGCAATCGCGCTTCGCGGCGAAGCAGCTGCTGTTCGCGCACGCCGCCGTCACCGACGTGCAGGGCCGCCGGCTGTGGCACGACCAGCGCATCGCACGCGCCGGCTTCGGCATCGCGGAAGCCGCGACGGACGACGGCCGGGTGCGGCTGCGCGACTGGTCGCTGGCCCGTGCGGACGGCAGCTGGCAGGCGCACGTTCCCGCCACCGACTTCCGCCTGGACCTGCGCTGTGCCGAGACGCAGCCCGTGCTGCTGCAAGGCGAGGCCGGACTCTCGCGCAAGGGACCGCGCCCCGACCAGGCCAGCGAGTACTACAGCGAACCGCAGCTCGCGGTGAGCGGGCAGCTGGCGCTGCGCGGCCAGGTGTTCGATGTCACCGGCCGCGCCTGGATGGACCACGAATGGAGCGACGCCTATCTCGCGCCGCAGGCCGTGGGCTGGGACTGGATCGGGATGAACCTGGACGACGGCAGCGCGCTCATGGCCTTCCGCATCCGCCGCGAGGACGGCAGCACCTTGTGGGACGGCGGCGCCTTCCGCAGCGCGCGCGGCGACCTCTACGTCGCGCGTCCCGGCGAGACGCAGTTCGTGCCGCACCGTCGCTGGACCAGCCCGCTGTCCAACGCCAGCTACCCGGTGGAATGGGGCGTGCGCACGCCGGCGGATTTCTACACGGTGCGCGCGGTCATCGACAACCAGGAGCTGGACAGCCGCGGCTCCACGGGCGCGATCTACTGGGAAGGGCTGTCTGACCTCATCGACAGCAGCGGCAAGCGGGTTGGGCGCGGCTATCTCGAGATGACCGGATACGCCCACCGCCTGCGCATGTGAGCGCGCCTACTGCATGCCCTTGACGATCTTCTCGCCGTCGGCGCCCGCGCGCTTGCTCCATTCCTGGATCAGCACCTGGCTCACGCGTTCGAAGTCCGCCTTCATCGCCGGCGACGGCTCGTAGACCTTCAGCCCGTTCTTCGCGAGCGTGTCGGTCGACGCCTTCGCGGCTTCGCGCGCGAGCTTCCAGCCGCGCGCTTCCGCCTCGGCGGACACGCTCTCGATCGCCTTGCGGTTCTCCGGCGAGAGCTTCGCGAACTCGCGCTCGTTGACGATCACCGCATTGCGCGGATGCATGGCGTTGACGTCGTAGAAGGCGGTGAGGAACTCCCAGGCCTTGGTGTCCACCCCGATCTGCGGCGACGCGATCATGGTGGTCGCCACGTTCATCGTGAAGGCCTGGGCCAGCTCCGCGGCCTGGATGGTCGTGGGCTGCGCGCCCAGTTCCTCGGCGAAGCGCGCGGTGATGCGGTTGTAGGAACGGAACTTCGCGCCCTTGAAGGCGGCGAGCGAATCCATCGGCGTCTTGCTGAAGATGCCGTTGCCGGGCCAGGCGACCGAGTACAGCATGCGCATGCCCTGCTTGCCGAGCCGCTCCTGCAGCATCGGCTTCTGCAGCGTGTACAGCTTCCACGAGCGGTCGAAACCCGCGGCCAGGAAGGGCACCATGTCCGCCTCGAACAGCGCGTCCTCGTTGCCGTGGTTGGACAGCAGGATCTCGCCGATGGGCACCTGCCCGCCCTGCACCGCCCGCTTGATCTCGGGCAGCTTGTAGAGCGATGCGTTCGGGTGCACCGTGATCTCCACGTCGCCATGGGTGGCCTTCTTCACCTCGTCGGCGAACCAGCGCAGGTTCTGCGTGTGGAAGTTGTTCTCGGCGTAGCCGGCGGGCAGGTCCCACTTCACTTTTTCGGCAAGGGCGCCCGTGGCGCCGAGCGCCAGGCACAGCGTTGCCACGGCGGCGAACGTCGTCTTCATGATGTCTCCTGCTGGTTGTGGACTGCGGTACTGCGGTGCGGGCCGGGGCCCGCGCGGCTCAGGCGGGCACGTGGCCCCACTTGCGGACCCAGTCGTTGCCGACCAGGTCGACCACCTTGCCGTCGGCGTCGAAGAACTTGTTGGGCACCTGGAACACGGCGAGCATGAGGCCGCCCTCGGGCGTCCATGCGGCGTGGCGGCTGCCGGCGGGCCGGTACACGAATTCACCGGGCCCGACCTCCAGCCCCTTCTCGGGCCCTTCGATGTCCACCAGCCGGCCCTCCAGCATGTAGGTCTGTTCCACCAGCGTGTGCTCGTGGTCCGGCAGCTTCGCGCCCGCATCCATCTTCAGCAGCACGGTGAGCAGGCCGGCCTTCGGATCGACCATCAGCGTCTTGACGTAGCAGCCGGGATAGCGGATCGGCTCCCACTCCATCTCGTTGGCGTGGACCACGCGCGAGGCGAGCGGCCCCAGGTCCCGGTGGTTCTTCGCTTGCGGTGTGATGGGCGTGCTCATGTGCTCTCCGTTGGGACAACGGCAGCACAGTGCACGCAGTGCGCGCCCCGGCGAATGGGACTTCCCCTAGGACGGGCGCGGACTACAACCTCCGCACTACATCGCCGGATCCGGCCCGCGCCGGCGCGGGCTGCGCTGGCGCGCGCTATCCGGCGATGTGCGCGTCGCGCAGCCGCCCGAACTCGCCGGACGACATCCCCAGCACGTCGCACAGCACCTGCTCGGTATGTTCGCCGAGCCGCGGAGCGGGCGCCGGGGGAACGCGCGCGTGGGCCGAGAAGTCGAGCGGGATGCCCGCGGCCAGCATCTCGCCCACGCCCGGCTGCGCGATGGTCGCGAACATCGGGTTGACCGGCGAGCACTCGCGGTCCGAGGGCAGGTCCGCGACGTCCTGGTAGCGGCTCCAGCAGACGCCGTGCCGGTCGAACAGGGGCGCGAGCGTGGCGAGGGATTGCGCGGCGATGCGCGGGCCGACCAGGGCCGCGAGTTCGCGCCGCGCACGAAAGCGGTTGCCTTCCTGGTCGAGGTCAAGCCCGAGCCGCGAGCCGAGCGCGTCCACTTCCGCCTGGATGGCCAGCGCCTCGCACAGCGAGCGCCACTGCTTCAAGGTGAGGCCGACCACCATCACGTGCACGCCATCGGCGGTCGCGAAGTCGCGGCCGAACGCCCCGAACAGCTCGTTGCCGTGCCGCTCGCGCGGCTGGCCGCGCCGCGCCTCCTCGATGAAGCCCAGGTGGTTCATCACCGCGAGGCCGACGTCCTGCAACGCGAGCTTCACGTGCTGGCCTTCGCCGGTGCGGCGGCGATGCCGCTCCGCCGCCAGCAGGCCGACGGCGACCATCTGCCCGGTGACGAGGTCCCAGGCGGGCAGCACGTGGTTCACGGGCCCCTGCGTGCCCGGCGCGCCCGTGAAGAGCGGCACGCCCAGGCGCGCATTCACGGTGTAGTCGACGGCCGAACCGCCGTGCCGGTCGCCCATCAGGGTGAGCTGGATCAGGTCGGACCGGCGCGCGCGCAGCTTGTCGTGGGCTAGCCAGCCGCGCGGCGGGAAGTTGGTGAGGAAGAGGCCCGCGTCGTCGCCCGGCGCGCAGGCGATCGCCATCGCGATCTCGCGGCCTTCCGGGCGCGAGAGGTCCAGCGCCACCGAGCGTTTCGCCTTGTTCAGGCCGCACCAGAAGAGGCTCGTGCCGTCTTCCGTCACGGGCCAGCGCCGGTAGTCGAGCCCGCCGCCCAGCGTGTCGATGCGGATCACGTCCGCGCCCATCTGCGCCAGCGTCATGCCACCGAGCGGCGCCGCGACGAAAGCCGCCGCTTCGACGACGCGCATGCCGGCGAGGATGCCAGCGCCGCTCATGCTGCGCTCCCGGCGCGGCCGAGCGCGCGTTCGAGCAGGCTGCGCGCCACCACCTTCAGCGCCAGCGTCTCTTCCGCGCCCTCGAAGATGGACAGCACCCGCGCGTCGACGAAATAGCGGCTCACCGCACTCTCCTCCGCGTAGCCCATGCCGCCGTGCAACTGCAAGGCCTCGCGCGTCACCATCTCGGCCGAGCGGCACGCGAGCAGCTTCACGAGGCTGGACTCCATGCGGCCTGCACCGCGATCGACCTGCGCCGCGACCGCGCACGCCAGCTGCCTGCACGCGGCGAGGCGCGCGCCCATGCGCGCGAGCTTGGCCTGCGTGAGCGGGAAGTCGGCCAGCGCCTGCCCGAACACCTGCCGGTCCTGCGCATGGCGGATCGCGGCGCGCAAGGCGGCGCGCATGACGCCGCAGGCGCGTGCCGCGGTCTGCATCCGGCCGCCGACCATGCCCGTCATCGTCATGTAGAAGCCCTGGCCCAGTCCGGCCTCGCCGCCCAGCACATGGCTGTCGGGAACGAAGAAGCGCTCGAAGCTCAGGTCGAAGGAATGCATGCCGCGGTAGCCGATGGTGGCAATGGCGCGGCCGTCCAGCACGCCGCCCTGCGGCTGCCGGAACACGAACGCGTGCCCCTCGTACGAGGGCTTCTCCACCAGCAGCACGCTCAGGCCCTTGTGGCCCAGCGAGCGGTCGGGGTCGGTGCGCGCCACCACCATCAGCACGCCCGCCTTGCCGGCGAAGGTGCACCAGGTCTTGGCGCCATCGAGTTGCCAGCCCCCCGGCACGCGGGTCGCCTTCAGCGTGAGGCTCGCGACGTCCGAGCCGTGGTCCGGCTCGGTGATGGCGATGGCGCACAGGGGATCGCCGGCGGCCAGGCGCGGCAGCCAGTGGTCCTGCTGTGCCGGCGTGCCGCCGGCCAGCAGCGCGCGGGTGAGGATCTCCGGGCGCGTGATGAGGCTGCCGGCGGCCGCGAGCGAGCCCTCGGACAGCGCTTCGGTCACCAGCACCATCAGCAGCGCGTCCTCGCGGTCGTCGGGCGCGCTGCCGCCGTGGCGCTCCGGCACGGAGAGACCGAACACGCCCATCTCGCGCAAGGGCTGCAGCAGCGACTCGGGCACGGTGAGGTCTTCGCGGTGGATGCGCGCGGCCATCGGCGCGACCACCTGTTCGGAGAAGCGGCGGAAGCTGTCCTGCGCCAGCCGGTGCGGCTCGTCGAGTCGCACGCTGCCCACCTCGCCTTGCGAAGCGATCACCGCCGCACCGGCCGCGGCCAGCGCCCCGGTGCTCGCGGCCGCGCGCCGCAGCACGCGCAGCTCCGGGCTGCTGCGCAGCTGCTGCACCACGTCGTTGTCGCCATCGACGTCCAGGCCGATCACGTCGAGGCGATCCAGCAGCGACGCGGCCGCGTCCGCCGCGAACAGCAGCGCGAGCTGCGCGTCCAGCTCCGTGCTGTCTGCATGCAGGGCATCGACGGCGGTCTCGGCCGCCAGCAGTTCGGCGGCGGCCCAGGCCAGCTCGAAGCATGGCACCTGTTCGGCGTCGAGCTGCCGGGCGCCCAGCCGGCCCTCCACGCTGCAGCGCTGCGCGAGCGCGCGGGTCGCGGTGTCCAGCGCCGCGCGCAGGCGCGCGAGCACGGTGCGTGCAGCGCCCCGGGCGGGGGAAGAATCGGTCATGGGGTGCATCTCCTGCGTGCATTCTTGCGCAAGTGGGGACCGGCGCGGGCCGCCCGATTCCGCGCGCCCCGCCGCTCCCCCTATAGTTCGCGGCTGCATCACCTTCGCCATGCCCTTGCGCCTGCCTCGCACTCCCCTCCTCCTGGGCTGGGCCCTGCTCAGCGTGTCCGCCTACGGACTGATGTGGTTCACCCCCTGGGGCGACTTCGCGCCCACGGCCACGCCCGCGCACACCATCGTCGTGGAGACGACCATGGTGCTGGCGGGCTTCGCGTGCTGGGAGGTGCTGCGCACCGAGCGGGTCACCGCCCTGCGCGCGGTGGCGGGCGCCGTCGGCTTCCCGCTGGTACTGGTCATGCTGTGGACGCTCTGGTATGGTCTGCGACGCCATCTCGGATGGTGAGCCGCGATTCCTGGCAAAACGACAGGAGGCCCCATGGAAGCCCGCATCACCCTGGTCACGCTGTGTGTCGACGACCTCGAACGCGCGGTGCAGTTCTATCGCGACGGGCTGGGTTTCGCCACCGAAGGCATCATCGGCCAGCAGTTCCCCCATGGTGCCGCCGCCTTCTTCGACCTGGACAACGGCCTGCGCCTGGGGCTGTGGCCGCGCGCCAGCCTCGCACACGACAGCGGGCTCCCCGTGGGGCCGCGCAGCACGACCAACTTCTGCCTCGCGCACAACGTCGACTCCGAAGAGGAGGTGGACGAAGTGATGGCGCAGGCGGCGCTGGCCGGCGGCACCGTCGTCAAGCGCGCGCAGCCGACCTTCTGGGGCGGCTACGGCGGTTATTTCCAGGACCCCGACGGCCACTTGTGGGAGGTCGCCTTCAACCCCGAGCTCCTGCCGGCGGACTGACTCGTTCCCTGCACGCAACGCCGACCGCGTCCCTGAAAGCTCGCGTCACACATTCGACCGGCCCGGCGTGGACGCTCCCCCTGCACGCCCCGACAATGCGGGCATGCGCGCACGCGTCCTGACGTCCGTCCTCCTCGCCCTCGCCGTCCACCCGGCCGGTCGGGCGCAACCGGCCTCCTCCTGGAACAAGGAATGACCGGCCTGCCTCCCCTGCCCGCCACGCCCCTGGGCCGCTACCGCCACTACAAGGGCGGCGAGTACGAAGTGATAGCCGTCGCGCGCCACAGCGAGACCCACGAGCCGCTGGTGGTGTACCGCCCGCTGCGCGACGACGCCGGCTGGTGGGTGCGCCCGCACGCCATGTTCTTCGAAGAGGTCGTCATCGACGGCGTCCGCCAGCCGCGCTTCGTCCGCATCGCCGCCTGAGGTCCGCATCATGTGGCGCGTGCTTCCCTTCCAGTGGCTGGTGTACTACTTCCTGTTCGGGCTGGTGCTCGTGTTCCTGGGCATGTGGTGGTTCCAGGGCCGGCCGCACTACCTGAAGAAGGGCGGCAAGGGCTTGTTCAAGCTGTTCACCACCTTGTGGACGACGGTGACGATCTTCACGCTCATCACGGCGGCCGCGGGCAAGTTCCTGTGGTCGCCGCTCGCGTCGACTCGCTGGTTTTCCGAAGCGGTGTTCGCCGACGTGTCGGGCGACTGGCAAGGCGTGCTGCAGACGGCGGCGGCCGGCCAGTCCGCGGGCAGCCGCTCGCCGGATCCGGTGGAAGTGCACATCGAGCAGGATTTCTTCCAGCTGGAGATGAGCTTCACCTCCAACCGGCACCGCACCGACGCGCGCACGATCGCGCTGTGGCCCGAGCGCGATGCGGTCACGCGCAAGCAGCGCCTCTGGTACGTGTACGAAGCGCGCACGCCGGGTCCGCTGCCCGGCGATCCCGCCGTCTACCAGGGCGCCGGCTTCCTCGACGTGCGCAAGAACCGCTCGGGCGTGCTGCTCGAAGGCCTGTTCTGGACCGACCGCAACTGGCAGCGCAACGCCCACACCGCCGGCACGATCCGGCTGCACGCGGCCGGCGTCGGCCTGCCCGCTGCCGCCGGCGGCGTGCCGATGTAGCGCTCGCCGGCACGCGGCCGCCGCGTGACCCGGCAGCGGATCCGTCCTACAGTCCGCCCACTGGCGAGCGCGGAAGATAGGCGCCAGCACGACACGAGGTGAACGATGGCGCTGCCCCATGCGCAACTGATGGACGTGATCAACGTGGGCCCGCTCGGCGAGCAGCTGGAGGGCCTCGTCAGCACGAGCCTGATCAAGACCGAGCGGGTGCAACTGCTGCACCTGGTGCTGGCCGCGCACCAGGACATGCCGCAGCATCACGTGGACGACGAATGCACGATCCATTGCCTGGAAGGCGAGGTGGAGATCGTGACGGGCGCGGGCGTGCGCCAGCTGCGCCCCGGCAACCTGGTGGTGCTGCCCGCGCGCGAGAAGCACTCGCTGCGCGCGCGCAGCCGGGCCGCCGTGCTGCTCACGCTGCTGCTGGACCACGGCGACGCCGCCCGCCAGGGCGGTGGCGGCAACCGGCGCGCGCTCGACAAGGACACGCCGCTCAAGCCCTAGCGGCGCTCACGCGCAGGATGGGTACGATGCGGGCAGGAGATCCGCCATGCCCAGCCATCGCCGAATCCGGAACGCCCTCCTCGTCGCAGCCGCGGCGCTGCTGCCTGTGCTCGCGGGCGCGCAGGCTTGGCCGACCAAGACCATCCGCATCCTCGTCGGTTCGCCGCCCGGGGGCCCCTCGGACATCGTGACGCGCGTCTTCGCCGAGCAGTTGAGCCAGCGCTTCAAGGAGCCGGTGGTGGCCGAGAACCGGCCGGGGGTGGGCAACAGCATCGCCGCCGGCGTCGTCGCCCGGGGCGAGCCCGACGGCTACACGCTGGTGATCAGCCCCGACACCGTGGTGACGGTGAATCCCCTCGTCTACAAGAAGCTCAACTTCGACGCCCGCACGGAGCTGGTGAACGTTTCCACCCTCGCGGCGTTCACGCAAATGCTCGTGTGCAACCCGGCCACCGGCGTGCACACCGTGCCGGAACTGGTCGCGAAGGCGAAGTCTTCGCACATGACCTACGCGTCGGGCGGCCCCGGCGTGCCCGGCCATCTGGCGGCGGAGATGTTCCTGCAGACCGCCGGCGTGAAGATGCAGCACGTGCCGTACAAGGGGCCGGCGCCGGCCACGCTGGCCGTGGTGGCCGGCGAATCCGATTGCGGATTCCTCGCCACGCCCACGGTGCTGCAGCAGGTGAAGGCCGGCAAGCTGAACGCGCTGGCCGTGTCGTCCGCGGTGCCGTCGCCGATGGCGCCGGAGGTGCCGACGCTGGCCAAGGCGCTGAACCGGCCCGACCTGGACATCAGCTTCAAGCTGGTGCTGCAGGCCGCCAGGGGCACGCCGGCCCCGGTGATCGCGGAGCTCGAACGCGCGGCCATGGAGATCATGCAGAAGCCGGAAGTCCGCGCGCGCCTGCAAGCGGCCGACCTGGTGGCGATCGGCAGCAGCACGAAGGACGCCGAAGCGGCGATGAAGGCGGAGACCGCACGCTGGGCGCCGGTGGTGAGCCGGCTCGAGATCAAGACGGAGTGAACGGCGCAGCCCCGCGCAAGGAGACCTCATGATCCCGAAGCTGGCCGCCTTCGTAGTCGCCGCGTTCGCCCTGGCGGGCGTGGTGCCCGAAGCAACGGCCCAGGGCTGGCCCAACCGCATGACGATCACGGTCGTGGTGCCGCTGGCGCCAGGCGACGGCGGCGACATGACCGCGCGTGCCATGTCCGAGGTACTGGCCAGCGATCTCGAGGCTCCGGTGGTGGTGGTCAACAAGCCCGGCGCGGGTGGCGCGCTGGGGGTGCACTCGGTGATCTCGGCGCACAAGGACGGCTACGTCGTGCTGTTCACGCAGAACAGTCCGCTGACCATCCGCCGGGTGCTCGATCCCGCCACGGCCAACTACGACCCGCTGAAGGACCTGGTGCCGCTCGCGATCACCACGCGCTCGCCCTCGGTGCTGGTCGTGCGCAAGGACGCGCCCTTCCGCAGTTTCCAGGAGATGGTGGCGTACGCGCGGCGGAATCCCGGCCGCGTGCGCATCGGCAATGCCGGCCCGGGATCGGCCGGCGACCTCAGCGTGCAGGTGATCAACAGCGTGGCCGGCACGGACCTCGACTCGATCCCGTACAAGGGCGCGGCGCCGGCCGTGAACGACGTGATCGGCGGCCAGGTGGAAGGCGTGATCCTCGCATTGGGCGCCGTGTCGGCGCAGATCCGCAGCGGCACGCTGCGGGCTATCGCCATCTCCAGCGAGTTCCCCGAGCTCCCGGAGGTGCCGACGCTCACCCGGCTCGGCTACCGGCAGGACCTGCTGGGCGTGTGGTTCGCGTGGATGCTGCCGGCCGGCGTACCGGACAACGTGGTGCAGGAGCTCACGGCGGCGCTGCACAGGGCCACGCGCAACGGCGAGGTCGCCTCGCGCCTGCAGCCCTTCGGGCTGGTGCAGGACTGGGAGCCTGCCAGCCGCGTGGAAGCGGAGATCACGCGCGAATACGACATGATCGTGCAGGTCACGAGCCGGCTGAAGAAGCCCTAGCCTGCGCCCGTCTCCCCGAGCTGCCCGGCGCCATGTCCGACCCGCACGATCTCGATCGCTTCGTCACCGCGCAAGCGCCCGTGATGGGGCAGGTCCTCGACGAACTGCGCGCGGGCAGCAAGCGCAGCCACTGGATGTGGTTCGTGTTCCCGCAGCTGCAGGGGCTCGGCACGAGCGGGATGGCGCAGCGGTATGGCATTGCTTCGCTCGCCGAGGCGCGCGCGTATCTCGCGCATCCGGTGCTGGGTCCGCGCCTGCTCGCCTGCTGCGGCCTGATGCTGCAGGTCCAGGGGCGGTCCGCGCAGGCGATCCTCGGCTCGCCGGACGACCTGAAGTTCCGCTCCTGCTGCACCCTGTTCGCCCTGGCGGCGCCGCACGAGCCCGTGTTCCAGCAATGCCTCGACCGTTTCTACGGCGGCGTGCCGGACCCCCGCACCGTCGCTCTTTGCGGCACCATGGGCCCATGAAACAGCAGCAACAAGCCACCGGCGGCTCGGCCGTCGTCTCGAACAACGAAGCCCGGTCCCGCTACGAACTGCAGCAGGACGGCGAAGTCGCCGCCATCGCGCAGTACGAGGTGCAAGGCGATCGCGTGTGCTTCACGCACACCGAGGTGGACCAGCGCTACGAAGGGCAAGGCCTCGGCTCGAAGCTCGCGGCGTTCGCGCTCGACGACGTGAAGCGCCGCGGCATGAAGGCCCTGCCGCAATGCAAGTTCATCGCGAGCTACATCGCGCGGCACGAGAAGGAGTACGGGGACCTGGTGGTGTCGTGAGGGGTGGCGCGGCAAGGGCCACTGATGCGGCCGTTGAAGCGGAAACCGTAGGCTGGTGGTGAGCCGCAGGCGAACCCCAGCTTGCTGCGCTACGCTGGATCGCTGGGGTTCGCGTTGCTCACCGCCAGCCTACGCGGGCCTCACGGGGCACAGTGTCACGGTGGTTGAATCGGAAACGTAGGCTGGTGGTGAGCCGCAGGCGAACCCCAGCTCGGTGCGCTACGCTGGATCGCTGGGGTTCGCGGAGCTCACCGCCAGCCTACGAGTACGAAGGCCCGTGAGTCTTGCGCGCAGGGGCCACACTGCCCATCGTCGCGGCAGGCGGCGTGCGGTGCAGGCCCGCATGAAGGGCATCGCCTGCAAGCCGGTCCGGGCGGCGGAGCGCGGCTACGAGAGCGTCAGCGTATCGAGCCGCGCGTACGTTTCATGCTACCGCGGCACTTGTCCGAGCAGAGAGTTTGACCGCGATCAGCGGGCAAACTCTCTGCGAGTTGTGCCGCGCGACGCCGGCCGGACCGGTTTCCAGGGGAGTCGGCGCGCGCAGCCGCCGACCGATGCCCAGCGGGCCTGCACCGCACGCCGCCTGCCGCGATGCCCACCCCCTACGAAGAGCGCACGTCTTCCTACCGCGCACGTCTTCCTGCCCCAACGCCGTCGAGCGTCGGTTGCAGCACGGCGTTCCGGCCGAGGCCGAGCGCTTATGCCGACCCTCGTCATTGCGGCAGCGCGCCGGGTTCCTGCGCGGAGCGGACCGCGGCCGCCACGCCGCGCCAGGAGCGCTGCATGGCGCGCCCGGCCATCGCGGGCAGGCTGGCGGCCAGTTCGCACAGCGTGCAGGGATCGAACAGCATCGTTCGCACCAGTCGCCCCTGGCTGCCCCGGTCGGCCAGCACCCGCCACCAATCGCGCGGACGCAGCAGCGGATGGCGCCGGTTGCAGCGCGCCAGCGAGGGCCGTTGCGGCTGCGCGCCGGCAGGCCACGACGTGCGCAGGCTTTCTGCGAGGAAGTTCAGGCCGCAGGCAGCCGGCATCGCGAGCGAAGCCCAGAAGCGCGGGTTCGACTCGAGCAGGTAGACGCGACCGGTCGCCTGCTCGATGCGTGCGTCCAGGTTCATCGGACCGCTGTAGCCCGTCGCGCGGCACAGCGCCGACGCCATCTCCTCGAGAATCGGGTCGCGGGTGAACTCCATCCAGCAGCCCTTGACCTCATGTGTCGTCACCGCGCGCAATTCGCCGTCGACCGCGAACAGGTCGACATCGATGTCGCGGCCCTCGATGTAGCGCTGCACGACGAGCGGCCCATCGCCGTAGGTGCGATCGAGCACGACGTGGTCCAGCAGGTCCTGCCCGCTGCGGACCACCACCACGCCGAGCGAGCCCGATGCATTGGTCGGCTTGACGACGAAGGGCAACCCCAGCGTCGCGGCGAGCTCGGTGAAATCCAGCTGGTGCTTGCCGGCGACGCACACGGCCGCCGGGACCGGCAGCGCCGATGCATCGCAAAGCAGGTGGAAGCGCCACTTGTCATCGAGTGTCTCCAACACCTGCGGGGTGGGAAGGGGCGTCGTCGCGAGCGGCACGCGCGGCCCCAGGCGATGCAGCAGCCGAATCGCCGGGCAATCGCACGGCACGATGACGCCCTGCGGTTGCTCGCGCGCGAGTTCTTCGAGTTGGCTCGCGCAGCGCTCCAGGTCGCCGAAGTCCGCCAGCACATGGCGGCGAACCCATGGCGACCAGCGCAGCTGACGGGTTTCCTGCGTGCCGAACACGACGACGCGCGGGCTGCCCATGGCGTGCGCCGCCTGCAGCACGGGAAGGACGATGCGGGTCTGGCACCCGAGCAGGATCAGGCTCATGCACCTCTCCGTCCGCCAGGACAGCGGAGGAGGCAGTCTGCCCCACCAGCTGAGCCAGGGGTTTGCCATCCGTCCGGCGGCCCCGGCCCGAAAGGGCTAACCTCCGCCCCCGCGACATCGCCGCGGGCCACCGGCCCGTGCCAAACAAAAAGGCCGCCCTGAGGCGGCCTCTTCGCTCAAGCGCGCAGGCTCACACGTTCATGATCGAGACAGCGCGGGCGTTCAGGTACGCCTCCAGCGACTCGGGGCCGCCCTCGGAGCCGTAGCCGGAGTCCTTGATGCCGCCGAAGGGCATCTCGGCGCTCGGCATCGCGGGCATGTTGATCCACATCATGCCGACTTCCACGCGGCGCGTGAGCAGGTCCGCGTTCTTCAGGGACCTGGTGAAGCCGTAACCGGCCAGGCCGAAGGAGAGCCGGTTCGCTTCCGCGATCGCCTCTTCCAGCTTGGTGAAGCCGCGGATGCCGGCGACGGGGCCGAACGGCTCGTCGTTGAACACCTTGGCTTCCAGCGGCACGTCCACCAGCACGGTGGGCTCCCAGAAATTGCCGGCATCACCGATGCGCTTGCCGCCGGTGAGCACCGTGGCGCCCTTCTGCACGGCGTCCTGGTGGAACTCCGCCATCGCGGTGAGGCGGCGCGGGTTGGCCAGCGGGCCCATCTGCGTGCCGTCGGCCAGGCCGTCGCCGACCTTCAGGCCTTGCGCGTACTTGGCCAGGGCCTGCGCGAATTCTTCCTTGACGCTCTCGTGCACCAGGAAGCGCGTGGGCGAGATGCAGACCTGCCCCGCGTTCCGGAACTTGGCGGCGCCCGCGGCCTTGACCGCGAGCTGGATGTCGGCGTCCTCGCAGACGATCACGGGTGCGTGGCCGCCCAGTTCCATCGTCACGCGCTTCATGTGCTGGCCGGCGAGCGCGGCGAGCTGCTTGCCCACGGGCGTGGAGCCGGTGAAGGTGATCTTGCGGATCAGGCGGTGCGGCACGAGGTAGCCGGAGATCTCGGCCGGGTTGCCGTACACGAGTTGCAGCACGCCGGGCGGGATGCCGGCGTCGGCGAACGCCTTCATGAAGGCAGCGGGACCGGCCGGCGTTTCCTCGGCGGCCTTGACCAGCATCGAACAGCCAGCCGCGAGCGCGGGACCGACCTTGCGGACCACCTGGTTGATGGGAAAGTTCCAGGGCGTGAAGGCGGCGACGGGGCCGACCGGATCCTTCACCACCATCTGGCGCAGTTCGGGCTTGCCGCGCGAAGGCACGAGGCGGCCGTAGACGCGCAGGCCTTCGTCGGCGAACCAGTCGATCAGGTCGGCGGCGGCCAGGGTCTCACCCTTGGCCTCGGCGAGGGGCTTGCCCTGTTCCTGCGTGAGCAGCGGCGCGATCTCGCCGGCGCGCTCGCGGATCAGCGAGGCGGCCTTGCGCATGATCTTCGCGCGGTCGGCTGCGGGCATGTCGCGCCAGATCTCGAAGCCCTTCTGGGCGGCTTCCAGCGCCTTGTCGAGGTCGGCCCTGGAAGCATGGGCGACGCGGCCGATCTCCTTGCCGGTGGCCGGATTGAAAACGGCAAGCGTGCGGCCTTCGGCGGCGTCCTGCCACTGGCCATTGATGAAGAGCTGGGTATTGGGGTAGGTCATCGCGGTCCCTTGTGCGGAGTGCACCGGGGATTATGCGTTGACCGGAACACCCCGTCCGGCGCGGGGCCGGCACGCGGCCGTCCCCGCGAGCCGGTTCACTGGGCAGTAGCGGCAGGCGTGCCGGCCAGCGTGGTCACGGGCAGCGCCGGGCCGCGGGCTTGCGCCAGGAAGGCGGAACCGCTGTCCTCGCCGGTCAGGGCGCGGACTTCGTTGCGCGAGGCGAGGTACTCGCCGGTCACGGCAGCGCGCGTGGTCGTGCTGTGGAACGTCGTCAGCGGCTGGTACCACGTGGCCCAGGGATTCACGCCGGCGAGCTGGTAGGCGGACAGGTCCGCGGCCACCTCGGCGCGGGTCTTCGTGGAGTGGAACGTATCGTTCACGACCGTAGGGTCGTCGGCCAGTGCGTTGCCGGCGAAGGCGGCGAACACGAGGGCGGAGAGGGCGAGCTTGGCTTGCATGATCAGGGTTCCTTCGGGATGGTGTCTGTGGATCGGCCCGCACACCTGCGCCGACCGTGCATGCACTCTAGGCAGCCAGGCTGAGCCCGGCATGAGCACTCTCTTAGCTGGGCGTGAGGGGCGAAAGCGCCATGGCTGGGGCAGATCGCAGGACAATCGCGCGATGCACGCGGCCACCCCGGGCGTTCTCGAGGTGGGCTGTCACCCAAGGAGATCGGCCATGGACGACGAAGTCTTCAACCTCAGCCTGCGCAAGTTCCTGAAGATGGTCGGCGTGAGTTCGCAGCGGGAGATCGAGCAGGCGGTCGCGCGCGCCCTGCAGGAAGGCGGCATCCAGGGCAACGAGAGCTTCCCCGCGACGATGACGCTCGAGATCGCCGGACTGAAACTGCGCACCGTCTTCGACGGCGAGATCCGCTTGCAGTAGCGCGTCTCAGGGCTGCGTGCCGGGCACGACGCGCTCGTAGACGATGGGGTGGCCGTGGACGGGGTCCACGCCGGCGAATTCGTTGCGCGTGTGGAAGGAGATCGGCAGCACCACCAGGGGCGTGTTCAGGCGCGACGGCGACTGGCCGTTGATGGTGTCGTACTTGCGCTTGAGCGTGGTGCCGTCGTACCGCCACGTGCCTTCATTGACGAAGTCGTCTTCCTTGCCCCCGGGTTCGACGACATGCGAGACCTCGCGGAACTCGCCCTTGCTGTCCATCACGAGCACGCGGCGCACAGCGAAGCCCTCCTCGCTGTACTTGCGCAGCCAGGTGCCCGGCAGCAGGTCACCGGCTTCGTCGGCGTAGGCGACAGCCAGTCCGCGGGAGCTGCGGTCGGGCGGGTTGGCGAGGGTGGAGAGAAAGGCCCCGACGCAGAGCAGGGCCGGCAAGGCGATCGCCCAGGTGAGCGGGACTGCATGGCGCGGCATCCCGAAATGATTCCAGAAAACGTGCGGCCTGTCTGCCCCGAGCAGATCACCCGCCGCTGGCGCGGGCCGCCCGCGCGGCGCCGGTGGCGCTCAACCTTCGTAGTTCTCGACGGTGCCGATATCGCGCGGCTGCGCGGCCTCGGGGTCCTGGCCGAACTCGCGGCGCGCGCGGCGCTGGCGCAGCAGGTCCCAGCACTGGTCGAGCTCTTCTTCGACGTGCTTCAGGCGATTCGCCTGCTCGGGCACGGCGGCCGCACCCGAGCGCAGCTTGTGCTCCTCCTCCATCAGCGACGTGATGTGGTCCAGGATGCTCTTGTCGTTCATGGCCGGCTCCGGAAGGGGGTGCGGACCATTCTAGAACCCGAAGTCCCGCCCAGCTTCACCTGCGTGAAGCCCTTGGAACGGCGCACTAAGGCCGGCGCCCGAACTCCACGACCCGGTTCGCCGGGAGGTGGAAGTAGTCCGAGGCGCGGCTCGAATTGCGGTGCAGCCAGGCGAACACCGCCTGGCGCGCCCGCGTCATCGCACGCAGGTGGCCCGTGGCCACCGTCTCCCGCGAGACGAAGTACGAGGTCGTCATGCTCTCGGTCGGGATCCCCTTCTGGTACGTCAGCAGCTTCATGAACTCGGGCACGTCGGGTTCTTCCATGAAGCCGTGCCGCACCGTCACCTGCCAGAAGCCGGCGCCGAGCTCCGTCACGGACAGGCGATGCGCCGCGTCCACGCGCGGCGAGTCGGTGGCCACGACCTGCAGCACGATCACGCGCCGGTGCAGCACCTGGTTGTGCTTGAGGTTGTGCAGCAGCGCGTGCGGCACGAACTGCGGTTCGGCAGTGAGGAACACGGCGGTGCCGTTGACGCGGTGCGGCGGATCGCGCAGCAACGATTGCACGAAATCGTCCAGCGGCACCTGGTCTGCCGCGGCCATCTCGCGCAACAGCGTGCGGCCGCGCGACCACGTGGTGAAGATGCCCATCACCAGCGCCGCGACCAGCAGCGGCAGCCAGCCCCCATCCGCGATCTTCAGGCTGTTGGCGAACAGGAACAGCGTGTCCACGCAGAGGAACACCAGCGAGCCCACGGCGACCGCATAGCGATTCCAGCCCCACAGGCGCCGCGCCACCAGCGCCGCGAGCACCGTCGTGGTCACCATCGTCACCGACACGGCGATGCCGTAGGCGGAGGACAGCGCGCTGGAGGAACGGAAGCCGATCACCAGGGCCACCACGCCCAGCATCAGCAGCCAGTTCACCGCGGGCATGTAGATCTGCCCCATGGCCTGGCCCGAGGTCTGCACGATGCGCAGGCGCGGCAGGTAGCCCATGCGGATGGACTGCGCGGTGAGCGAGAACGCGCCGGAGATCACCGCCTGCGACGCGATGACCGTCGCCGCCGAAGCGAGGGCCACCATGGGCACCACGCCCCACGAAGGCAGCAGGCGGAAGAAGGGATTGTCGATGGCGGACGCGTCGGAGAGCACCAGCGCGCCCTGCCCGAAGTAGTTGAGGACCAGCGCAGGCAGCGCGACGAAGAACCAGGCCTGGCGGATCGCGCGCGCGCCGAAGTGGCCCATGTCCGCATAGAGCGCCTCGCCGCCCGTGACCGCGAGGAACACCGATCCGAGCACGGCCAGCGACTGCGCCGGATGCGACGCGAGGAAGGCGATCGCCCACCAGGGATTGAGCGCCTGCAGCACGCGCGGCTGCGCGGCGATGTGCTGCAAGCCCAGCAGCCCGAGCGCCGCGAACCACACCACCATCACCGGCCCGAACACCTTGCCGACGGCGCCCGTGCCGAAGCGCTGCACGATGAACAGGCCCACCAGGATGGCCAGCGTGAGCGGGATGACGTAGGGCTCGAACACCGGCGTCGCGACGTTCAGGCCTTCCACCGCGGAGAGCACCGAGATGGCGGGCGTGATCAGGCTGTCGCCGTAGAACATCGCCGCACCGGTGAGTCCCATGGCGGCGACCAGCGACAACAACCAGGCCGGCGACTGCGCGTCCGTCACCGCATGGCGCGCGAGCGCCTGCAAGGCCATGATGCCGCCCTCGCCGTCGAGGTCGGCGCGCAGCACGAACACCACGTACTTGAGCGTGACGACGATCGTCAGCGCCCAGAAGATCAGCGACAGCAGGCCCAGCACGGCTTCGGGCGTGAGCGCCACGCCGTGCGCGGGGCTCAGGCACTCGCGCAGCGCGTACAGGGGCGAGGTGCCGATGTCGCCGTAGACGACGCCGAGCGCGGCCAGGGCGAGCGCCGGGCGCAGGCCGGAGCTTGCAGGAGGGGCCGTGACGTGGGCAGTCATGAGGTTAGAGCCTGCCTGGATTGTCGGCTGCCCCGACCGGCGCCGACGCTCCCTGCGCTGCCGGGCCGCGATTTTTACGGCTTCTATATGCGGCACCTCAAGTTCACTGCCACTTCTTTACGCGCAAGTGGCAAGACTCACCCATCCTGACCGCAAGGAGGGCTTCCATGTCGGATCTTCTGTTCCTGCTGCTCGGCGGGGGCCTCTGGGGCTTGATGGTCCTGCTCGCACTCGGCCTCAAGCGCCTGGAGCCGGCGCCCAGGGAGCGGCCGTGATTGCGGCCGCCGTGCTGTACGGATTCGCCGGCTTCTGCGCCCTGCTGCTGCTGGCGTATCTCGTGTACGCGCTGATCCGCGCGGAGGAGTTCTGAGATGACCGCATCTGCCTGGGGGCTGCTGGCCCTCTTCCTCGTGCTGGTCGTGCTGCTGGCGTGGCCGCTAGCCCGCTGGATGACGGCGCTGATGGAGGGCCGCCTGCCCGCGTGGCTGCGCCGCGCCGAGGCACCGCTGTACCGGCTGGCCGGCGTGGACCCGGAGCGCTCCATGCCCTGGCTGCAGTACGCCCTGGCCTTGCTCGCGTTCAACACCGTCGGCGCGCTCTTCGTCTACGCATTGCAGCGCCTGCAGCAGTGGCTGCCGCTGAACCCGGCCGGGATGGCTGCGGTCCCGGCGGACTCGTCCTTCAACACGGCCTTGAGCTTTGCCACGAACACCAACTGGCAAGGCTACGGCGGCGAGAGCACGATGGGCTACCTCGTGCAGATGGTGGCGCTGGAGGGCCAGAACTTCTTTTCCGCCGCGACCGGCATTGCCGTCGCCTTCGCGCTGATCCGCGGCTTCGCGCAGCGCTCGGCGGCCGGCGTCGGCAACTTCTGGGCGGACCTCGTGCGCTGCACGCTGTGGCTGCTGCTGCCCTTGTCCCTCGTCATCGCGCTGTTCCAGGTGTCGCAAGGAAGCATCCAGAACTTCGCGCCCTACCGCAACGTGACCACGCTGGAGGCGCAGGCGTACCAGCAGCCGAAGAACGGCCCCGACGGGCAGCCCCTGAAGGACGCCAGGGGCCAGCCGGTGCTCGAAGACGTGAAGACGCAGACGCAGACCCTCGCCATGGGCCCCGTCGCCTCGCAGGAGGCGATCAAGATGGTGGGCACCAACGGTGGCGGCTTCTTCAACGCCAACTCCGCGCACCCCTACGAGAACCCGAATGCCTGGACGAACCTGGTGCAGATGGTCGCCATCTTCCTCATCCCCGCGGGCCTGTGCTTCACCTTCGGCCGCGGCGTGGGAGACATCCGCCAGGGCTGGGCCGTGCTGGCCGCCATGTCGGTGTTGTTCGTCGCGATGGTGCTGGTCGTCATCCCGGCGGAGCAGGCCGGCAACCCGCACCTGGCCGCCCTGGGCGCGGCGGGTCCCAACACGGAAGGCAAGGAGGCGCGCTTCGGCATTGATGCGTCCGCCCTGTTCGCCGCCATCACCACGGCAGCCTCGTGCGGCGCCGTGAACGCCATGCACGACTCGTTCACGCCGCTGGGCGGCATGGTGCCGCTGGTGCTGATCCAGCTGGGCGAGGTGGTCTTCGGCGGCGTCGGCTCGGGCCTGTACGGCATGCTGGTGTTCGCCATCCTCGCGGTGTTCATCTCGGGACTGATGATCGGCCGCACGCCCGAATACCTGGGCAAGAAGATCGAGGCCTACGAGATGAAGCTCACCTCGGTGGCCATCCTCGTGACGCCCATCGTGGTGCTGGCGGGAACGGCGATCGCGGTGATCGCCGACGCGGGCAAGGCAGGCGTCGCCAACCCGGGCGCGCACGGCTTCAGCGAGATCCTCTACGCCTTCTCGTCGGCGGCCAACAACAACGGCAGCGCCTTCGCCGGCCTGTCGGCGAACACGCCCTTCTACAACACGATGTTGGGGCTTGCCGTGTGGCTGGGACGCTTCGGCGTGATCGTGCCCGTGCTCGCCATCGCCGGCGCGCTGGCGGCGAAGAAGCGGGTGCCCGTCAGCGCGGGGACCATGCCCACGCACGGTCCGCTGTTCGTCGCACTGCTCATAGGCACCGTGCTGCTGGTCGGGCTGCTGAATTACGTACCCGCGCTGGCCCTCGGCCCCGCGGTGGAGCACCTGCAGTTGTGGAGCGGCAAGTAGCCGGGGGGATACACCATGAGCAAGCATGCCAAGACGGAACTGCGCCTGTTCGACCCGGCGCTCCTGAAACCGGCGCTGAAGGGCTCGTTCACCAAGCTGAGCCCGCGCGTGCAGCTGCACAACCCGGTGATGTTCGTCGTCTACATAGTCAGCATCGTCGCCACGCTGCTGTGGATCGAGGCGCTGCGCGGCGGCGGGGAAACGTCCGCAGGCTTCGTCTTCGCCGTGGCGCTGTGGTTGTGGTTCACCGTGCTGTTCGCGAACTTCGCCGAGGCGCTGGCCGAGGGCCGCAGCAAGGCGCAGGCGGCGTCCCTGCGCGGCATGCGCAAGGAAG
Source organism: Ramlibacter ginsenosidimutans (assembly GCF_016654015.1). GTDB lineage: Bacteria > Pseudomonadota > Gammaproteobacteria > Burkholderiales > Burkholderiaceae_C > Ramlibacter > Ramlibacter ginsenosidimutans. The sequence continues at coordinate 37,507 of NZ_JAEPWM010000019.1, forward strand.
TCTGGGCCAAGCGCTACGAGCACGCCGGCGCCGACGGGCGCTACCACGGCAAGTCGTGGCTGCCGCGCAAGGGCGAGGAGCTGCGCAAGGGCGACGTCGTGCTGGTGGAGCCCACTGACATCATCCCGCTGGACGGCGACGTGATCGAGGGCGTGGCATCGGTCGACGAGAGCGCGATCACGGGCGAGTCGGCGCCCGTGGTGCGCGAAGCCGGCGGCGATTTCTCCTCGGTCACGGGCGGCACCCGGCTGCTGTCGGACTGGCTGGTGGTGCGCATCACCGTGAACCCCGGCGAGTCGTTCCTCGACCGCATGATCGGAATGGTCGAAAGCGCACGGCGACAGAAGACGCCGAACGAGGTCGCACTGCACATCCTGCTGATCGCGCTGACCATCGTGTTCCTGGTGGTCACGGCGACCCTGCTGCCCTACTCCCTCTTCAGCGTGGAAGCCTCGGGCTTGGGCAAGGTGGTGACGCTCACGGCGCTCATCTCCCTGCTGGTGTGCCTGATCCCGACCACCATCGGCGGCCTGCTGTCCGCCGTGGGTGTGGCGGGCATGAGCCGCATGATGCAGGCCAACGTCATCGCCACCTCGGGCCGCGCGGTGGAGGCGGCGGGCGACGTCGACGTGCTGCTGCTGGACAAGACCGGCACGATCACGCACGGCAACCGGCAGGCGTCCGCGTTCTATCCGGCCGCCGGCGTCACGCAGGATCATCTCGCGCGCACGGCACTGCTCGCTTCGCTCGCCGACGAGACCCCCGAGGGCCGTTCCATCGTGGAGCTCGCGCGGCGCATGCAGGTGGATGACAGTCCCGTGGCCGGTGCGCGCTTCATCCCCTTCAGCGCGCAGGACCGCATGAGCGGCGCGGACTTCCCGGAAGCGGAAGACGTGGGCGACGGCGCCGTCGTCGCCGCACGCGTGCTGGCCGTGCGCAAGGGTGCCGCCGACGCGATCCGCAAGTACGTGCAGGCGCAGGGCGGCACCTCGCCGGCCGACGTGGCACGCACCGCCGACGAAGTCGCGCGCCGCGGCAGCACGCCGCTGGTGGTCTGCGAGCGCACGAAGGTGCTGGGCGTCATCGAGCTGAAGGACATCGTCAAGACCGGCATCCGCGAGCGCTTCGCGGAGCTGCGGCGCATGGGCATCCGCACGATCATGATCACGGGCGACAACAAGCTCACGGCGGCGGCGATCGCGGCCGAGGCGGGCGTCGACGACTTCCTGGCCGAGGCCACGCCCGAGGCCAAGCTGAAGCTCATTCGCGAGTACCAGGCCGAGGGCCGGCTGGTGGCGATGACAGGCGACGGCACCAACGACGCACCGGCACTCGCGCAGGCCGACGTCGCCGTCGTGATGAACAGCGGCACGCAGGCGGCCAAGGAGGCCGGCAACATGGTGGACCTGGACTCCGATCCCACCAAGCTGCTCGAAGTCGTTGAGACCGGCAAGGCGCTGCTCATGACGCGCGGCTCGCTCACCACCTTCTCCATCGCGAACGACGTCGCGAAGTACTTCGCCATCCTGCCGGCGATCTTCGTCACGACCTACCCGCAATTGCAGGCGCTGAACATCATGCGGCTTGCGACGCCGGAGTCCGCCATCCTGTCGGCGGTGATCTTCAACGCGCTGGTAATCGTGTTCCTGATCCCGCTGGCGCTGCAGGGCGTGCGCTTCCGGGCGATCGGCGCTGCCGCGCTCCTGCGCCGCAACCTGGCCATCTACGGCCTCGGCGGCCTCGTCGTGCCCTTCCTGGGCATCAAGCTGATCGACATCGTCCTGGCTGCCATCGGGCTGGCCTGAAGGAGGAAGCATGGAAGCCATGAAGGAATCCGTCGTGCGTCCCACGCTGGTGCTGTTCGCGATGCTCACCGTCATCGTGGGACTGGCGTACCCGGGCGCCGTGACCGCGATCGCGCAGGCCATGTTCCCCGACCAGGCCAACGGCAGCATCGTGCTGAAGGACGGCAAGCCCGTGGGCTCGGCGCTGATCGGCCAGGCCTTCAGCGATCGCGGGCACTTCTGGGGCCGGCCGTCCGCGACTTCGCCCATGGCGTACAACGCGGCGAATTCGGGCGGCTCGAACCTGGGCCCGCTGAACCCGGCACTCGCGGACACGGTGAAGGCGCGCATGGCGGCGTTGCGCGCAGCGGACCCGGGCAACACGGCGCCCGTGCCCGTCGATCTGGTCACTGCCTCGGCCAGCGGCCTGGACCCGCACATCAGCGTCGCGGCGGCGCGCTACCAGGTGGCGCGCGTCGCCAAGGCGCGCGGGCTGCCGCAGGAGGAGGTGGCCGCACTCGTGGAGCGCTCGATCGGGCGTCCCAGCCTGCCCCTGATCGGCGAGCCGGTCGTGAACGTGCTGCGGCTGAACCTCGCGCTGGACGGCGCACGCTGACGTGCTAGCCTGACGCGATGGCGATCGCCGCCGACCAGCGCCCCGACCCCGACGAACTCCTCGCCCAGCTGCAGGCGCAGGACGAGCGCGCGCGCCGCGGGCGGCTGCGGATCTACTTCGGGGCGAGCGCCGGCGTCGGCAAGACGTTTGCGATGCTGGGCGCCGCGAAGCGCGAGCACCAGGCCGGCCGCGACGTGGTGATCGGCCTGGTGGAGACGCACGGGCGCAGCGAGACCCAGCAGCTGGCCGAAGGCCTGCCGCGGCTGCCGCTGAAGGAGCTGCCCTACCGCGACCGCGTGCTGCCCGAGTTCGACCTCGACGCGGCGCTCGCGCGCAAGCCCGCCGTCCTGCTGGTCGATGAACTCGCCCACTCCAACGTGCCGGGCTCGCGCCATCCCAAGCGCTGGCAGGACGTGCAGGAGCTGCTGGACTCCGGCATCGACGTCTGGTCGACGCTGAACGTGCAGCACCTGGAAAGCCTCAACGACACGGTCGGCGCGATCACCGGCATCCGCGTGCACGAGACCGTGCCGGATACCGTCCTGGACGGCGCGGACGAGGTGGTGCTGGTCGACGTCACCCCAGACGAACTCATGGCTCGCATGAAGGCCGGCAAGGTCTACCTGCCGCAGCAGGCGGAGCGCGCGGCGCAGAACTTCTTCCGCAAGGGCAACCTGATCGCGCTGCGCGAGATGGCGCTGCGCCGCACCGCCGAACACGTCGAGGAAGACGTGCGCGGCTGGCGCGTGGAGCAGGCGATCGCGCCGGTGTGGATCACGGGCGGTGCCATCCTCGCCTGCGTAGGCCCGCGAGAGGGTGACGAGCAGACGGTGCGCGCGGCCGCGCGGCTGGCGGGACAGGCCAGCGTGCGCTGGTTCGCCGCCTACGTCGAGACACCGCAGCTGCGCCGGCTGCCGGCCGATGCGCGCGACCGCATCCTCGCCGTGCTGAAGCTCGCCGAGGATCTGGGTGCGGAGACGGCGGTGCTCGCAGGCACGGATGCCGCAGCCGAACTCGTCGCGCATGCCCAGCAACTCCATTGCGCGACGCTGATCGTCGGCCGCACGCACGGAGCGCGCCTGCCGTTCGGACTGGCGCGTGCCACCATGACGCGCCGGCTCGGCACGCTCGCCCCGGCGCTCGATGTGTTCGAGGTCGGCCAGCGCGAGAGCGTGCGCCGGCTCGGACGCGTGGTGCAGGCGCAGGCGGAGGTGGACGAGGAACAGGGCCGGTGGCAGGAGTGGCCGCGCTACGCCTGGGTCGTCGCCGCCTGCGTGGGCACCACCCTCGCCGCCTGGCCGCTCGGGCACGTACTCGCGCAGGCGAACATCGTGATGCTGTTCCTCCTCGCGACGGTGGCAGTGGCGATGCGCCTCGGCCGCGGGCCGGCGGCGCTCGCCGCGGTGCTCAACGTGGCCGCCTTCGATTTCTTCTTCGTTCCGCCGACGATGACGTTCGCTGTCGCGGACGTGCAGTACCTCCTCACCTTCGCCGTGATGCTGGTTGTGGGCCTGCTGACGGGCCAGCTCACGGCCGGCCTGCGCTTCCAGCTGCGCATCGCCGCCAGCCGCGAACGCCGCGTGCAGTCGCTGTTCGAGCTCACGCGCGACCTGTCGGCAGCGCTGCTGGCCGCACAGGTCGCCGAGCTGGGCGAGAACGCCGTGCGCAGCCACTTCGGCGGCGAGGCGGTGGTGCTGGCGACCGACGCGCACGACGCGCTCCTGCCCCGGGCGCAGGCGCCGGACGGCTTCGACGCCAGCGTGGCGGACTGGGCTTTCCGCAACGGGCAGCCGGCGGGACTGGCCACCGCCACGCTGTCGGCCCAGCCCTGGCACTACGCGCCCCTGCACGCGCCCATGCGCGTGCGTGGCGTGCTCGCGCTCAAGCCCGCGCAACCCCGCTGGCTGGTGATTCCCGAGCAACGCCGGCACCTCGACACGCTCGCCCGCCAGATCGCCATCGCGCTGGAGCGCGTGCACTACGTGGAGATCGCGCAGCAGGCCGTCGTGGAGATGGAGTCCGAGCGCCTGCGCAACGCGCTGCTCGCGGCCATCTCGCACGACGTGCGCACGCCGCTCACGGCGCTGATCGGCCTGGCGGAGTCCCTGCGGCAGGCGCAGCTCGCACCGGCGCAGGCCGAGACCGCGGAGCACATCGCGCAGCAGGCGCGCTCGCTCGCGCACCTGGTCAACAACCTGCTGGACATGGCACGGCTGCAAAGCGGCAGCGTCAACCTGCGGCTGGACTGGCAGTCGCTGGAGGAAGTGGTGGGCTCGGCACTCCGCAGCGCGGCGACGCAACTGGCCGGCAAGCCCGTGCAGGTGCACCTGCCGCCGGACTTGCCGCTGGTGGAGTTCGATGCGGTGCTGATCGAACGCGTGCTGGTGAACCTGCTGGAAAACGCGGCGAAGTACGGCGCGCCACCGATCGAAGTGGACGCCCGCGTCGAACCGCGGGCCCTGGTGGTCACGGTGCGCGACCACGGCCCCGGCCTGCCGACCGGCGTGCAGGGTCGCGAGGACGTGCTGTTCGAGAAGTTCACGCGCGGCGAGCCCGAATCGAGCACGCCGGGCGTGGGCCTCGGTCTCGCCATCTGCAAGGCCGTCGTCGACGCGCACCGCGGCAGCATCCGCGCGGCGAACGCGCCGGGCGGGGGCGCAGAATTCAGCTTCCGCCTGCCGCGCCGGCCGCCGCCGGCTGCGCCCGCCTGAACCCGCCATGGCCGATCCCGTTGCCCTCATCGTCGAAGACGAACCGCAGATCCGCCGCTTCGTGCGCAGCGCGCTGGAGGCCGAAGGCTGGCAGGTGCACGAGGCCGGCACGCAGCAGCGGGGGCTGATCGAAGCAGGCACGCGCAAGCCCGACCTGCTGGTACTGGACCTGGGCCTGCCCGATGGCGACGGCATGGACCTGATCCGCGACGTGCGCGCCTGGTCGTCGGTGCCCATCATCGTGCTGTCGGCGCGCGCCGACGAGAGCGACAAGGTCGCGGCGCTCGACGCGGGCGCCGACGACTACCTCACCAAGCCCTTCGGGGTGGGCGAGCTGCTCGCCCGCGTGCGCGCCAACCTGCGCCGCCCGCGCGCAGTGGCAGCGGATGGCGACGAGCCCGTCGCGCGCTTCGGTGCGATCGAGGTCGACCCGCGCGCGCGCATCGTGCGGCGCGACGGCGCGGAGGTGCACCTGACCCCGATCGAATACCGCCTGCTGTCGGTGCTGGTGGCAAACGCCGGCCGCGTGCTCACGCACCGCCAGCTGCTGCGCGAAGTGTGGGGCCCCTCCCACGCCGAGCAAAGCCACTACCTGCGCATCTACATGGGCCACCTGCGCCAGAAGCTGGAAGCCGACCCCGCGCAGCCGAAGCACCTGCTGACGGAGACGGGCGTGGGGTATCGGCTCGTGACTGGTTGAGGGCAAGAGCGAGAGCGAGAGCGAGAGCGAGAGCGAGAGCGAGCAATCAGAACGCAGAGGACGCAAAGGTTTCGCAAAGGACGCAAAAGGAATTCAATGGAAGGTTGAAGTCCTTGCATTCTTGCGGCTTCTGCGCTTTCCAGTTACTTGGGCAGGACGCACTGCTCGCACGACGAGAACACCTTCCATGGCTGTCCTTTTGCGTCCTCTGCGTAACCTTTGCGTCCTCTGCGTTCTAGTTGTCCGCCTCCCTCACCGCGCCAGCTCCGGCACCACCTCCACCCGCCGCTGCTGCACACCTCGCAACAAGCCGATCTCCGTCGCGCGGCCGATGCGATCGCGGGAGAGCAGCCGCAGCAGCTGGTCCACTTCGCGCACCGGCGTCTCGCCGATCCGGATGATGCGATCGCCATCGCGCAGGCCGGCGCGGTCGGCGGGGCCGTCGCGGATCACCTCGTCCACCAGGATCGCGCTGTCCTGGTCCAGTCCGAAATGGCGCGCAACGCGGCGCGCGAGCGGCACCGTGTGCGCGGTGAGTCCCAGCCACGCGCGGCGCACGGCGCCATGCTGCAGCAACTCGCTCACCACCCATTGCGCCGTGTCGGACGGCACGGCGAAGCACAGGGACTGCGCGCCCGCGATGATGGCGGTGTTGACGCCGATCACCTGCCCGCGCGTGTCGAGCAGCGGGCCGCCGGAGTTGCCGGGGTTCAGGCTCGCATCGGTCTGGATCACGTTGTCGATCTGCCGTCCAGACGGCGCGCGCAGGCTGCGGCCCACCGCGGACACCACGCCGGTCGTGACCGTGTGGCCCAGGCCCAGCGGGTTGCCGATCGCGATGGCGACCTGCCCTGCGCGCACCTGCGCCGAGGCTCCCAGCTGCAGGTGCGGCAGCGAGCCGCTCGCGCCCGCGCGCACCAGCGCGAGATCCGTGTGCGCGTCGCTGCCGACCACCGTGCCCGCAAGCACCGCACCGTCCTCGAGCGCGACCTGCACTTCGGCCGCGCCCTGCACCACGTGGAAGTTGGTGAGCAGGTAGCCGTCCGGCGTGATGAGGAAGCCGGAGCCCGCGCCGCCCGCCTCGCGGCCGCGCGCATCGTGCTTGCGCACCCGCAGCGACACGACGCCGGGCCGGGCGCGTTCCAGCACGTCGACGACAGCGCGCGAATAGGCGTCGAGCAGCGGCAGGTCCTGCACGGAACCATCCATGGTCTTGGTCCTTCAGAGTCCGATGAGTCCGAGGCGCAAGCCCTGGCGCACGGCTTCGGTCCGCGTGGCGGCGCCGGTCTTTTCCAGGATCTGCGCGACGTGGAATTTCGCGGTGTGGCTGGAGATGCCCAGGGCGAGCGCGATGTCGCGGTTGGCGAGTCCCTTCGCCAGCAGCTCCAGCACTTCCAGTTCGCGCGGCGTGAGCGGCTCGCTCAGTTCGGCGGTGGCGGCCGCAGGAGCCTTGCTTGCGGTGTCCTGCACGTTCAGTCCGTGCGCCAGCGCGTTCACGGCGGCAGCCAGCGCTTCGTCGCTCGCGTCGGCCGAGAGGTGCCCGGTCGCGGCGCCGCGCGGTGCATCGGCGGCGTCACCGAGCCAGAGCAAGGGCAACTCGTTCGGCACCTGCGCCGCCAGTTGGCGCGCGGAGTGCGCATCGGCGGGAGCGAGCAACAACACGTCCAGGGCCGGCAGGCGAGCGAGCGACGCGAGCAGGAGCGGCTCGCAGCCCGCGCGCTGCAGCGCCTGCGCCAGGCCCTGCAAGGCCCAGCGCTGCGCTCCCGCGATGCCGACGCGCCAGCCCATGCCGTCCTTCAGCAGCGCCCCTGCCAGCGCTTCTCGTCCACTTCCACGCTCAGCTCCTGGCGTGCGCCGCCGCGCAGCAGCACCACGCGCAGGCGCGAGCCGATCTGGTCGCCCGTGAGCAGGTCGCGCAAGGCTTCGATGCTGGAGACGGGGCGGCCACCGACCGAGACGAGCACGTCGCCGACCAGCATGCCTGCGCGCGCTGCCGCGCTGCCCTCGCCCACGCCCGCGACCAGCAGCCCGGTGTCGCTGTCCACGTCTGCGGCGGTGCGCATGGCGGGGGACAGCGGCACCGATTGCGCCGCGATGCCCAGGTGCCCCCGCCGCACGCGGCCGTGGGCGAGCAAGGCGTCGACGACCTTGTCGATCGTGGCTGCCGGAACCACGATGCCGTGGTGGCGCGCGAGCGCCGCGCTGGCGAGGCCGAGCACCTGGCCTTGCGCGTCGCAGACCGGCGCGCCCATGTGCCCGGGATAGAGGCCGCCGTCGAGGCGCACGTAACGGTCCAGCGAGGCGCCGCGCCAGCTGCGCCAGCCGCCGGCGACGGCGCCGATGCGGCCGAAGCTCGCGTGCACCATGCCGGCCGCATCGCGGCCGACCGCGAACACGAAGTCGCCGACGCGCGCCGGGGGATCCAGCCGCCGCTCCACGACCGGCCAGTCGCCTTCCGCGGACACGACGGCGAGATCGGTGCCGGGATCGATGCCGCGCACCGAGCCCGCGACGGCGCTGCCATCGGCCAGGACGACCTGCACGCGATCGGCATGGCCGACGGCGGACGCGGCCGTGACCAGCACGCCCGGCCGCCAGCAGAACGCGCTGGACGTGCCCAGCCGGCGCGCCCGCACGCCGGCCACGGACGGCGCGACGCGCTCGACGGCGTCGGCCACGGAGAAGGTTTCGGAAGGAACGCTCGTCATCGCCTGCACCTCGGTTGTCTTGCACGCATGGTGCGCGTGCAGGCGCGGGGGAGGAACCGCCCGACCGGGCAGGTGGACCTGCCCGGGCAGGCAGGTCAGATGGGAGCGGGAGGGGAAGGATTCAAGCTGGGGTTCGCTGCGCTCACCGCCAGCCTACGAGAGGGAGCGGTGGGTTGAGGTGCGACCCGTAGATACTGTGTTCTCCGTCAAGCGGAGTGGAGTGCCGGATTGAATGGAAGTCCGGATTTCAACACTCCGTAGGCGATCGCCACCAGCTTGCGCATCAGAGCTCCGAGAACGAGCTTCT
>NZ_JAEPWM010000002.1 GCF_016654015.1 Ramlibacter ginsenosidimutans
CGCACGCCTTGGGGCAAGGCATTCGCCACTCGGCTGCTCGCTGCGGGCAAGCCAAAGAAGCTCGTTCTCGGAGCTCTGATGCGCAAGCTGGTGGCGATCGCCTACGGAGTGTTGAAATCCGGACTTCCATTCAATCCGGCACTCCACTCCGCTTGACGGAGAACACAGTATCTACGAACAGCCAGGGTGCCAAGCACAATGCGGGGCATGCAACCGTCCCGCCGTGCCTTCGCCTGGGTCTGCTACTCCATGTGCGTCGGCGTCATGGGCACCGCCCTGGCCAGCCCGCTCTATCCGCTCTACCAGGCCGCCTGGCACCTGCGTCCCAGCGACATCACCCACATCTTCGTCATCTACATGTTCGGCGTGCTCGGCAGCCTGCTGTTCCTCGGGCGCGTGACGGCGCGCTTCGGCTTCCTGCCCATCCTGCGCACCGGCCTCGTACTGATGACGGCCGGCGTGGCGCTGTCGGCGGTGGCGAGCAACGTGCCGGTGTTCATGCTCGCCCGCCTGGTGATCGGCCTCGCCTCCGGAATGATCACGACCTCGGCAGCCGTCGGCATGATGCAGGTGAGCCCGGTCGCGGACTCGCGCCGCACCACGGCATTGACGACGGTGGCGATGACGCTCGGCTTCGGCATGGGGCCGCTGCTGGGCGGGCTCATCGCGCAATGGGTGCCGTATCCGCTGGTCAGCGCGTACGTGCCCACGCTGGTGATGGGTGTGGTGGCTGTCTACGCGCTGTTTCGCCTGCCCGATGCGTCGCGCGTCGCGCAGGAGCAGCCGGCAGCTGCAGGCCTGTCGCAATGGCTGCCCCGCATCACCTTCCCGCAGCGCGAGCGACGCCCGCACTTCTGGCTCGCGAGCCTGGGCGCGTTCAGCGCGTTCGGCATGTTCAGCCTGTTCGCGTCGCTGGCTCCGAGCTTCATGACGGAGTTCGTGCCGTGGCACGGACCGGCGGTGAGCGGTTTCACGATCGCCTCCATCCTGTTCCTGTCGTCGATCTTCCAGTTCTCGGTGCGCAGCTGGCGCACCAAGCAGGTGGTCGTGGTGAGCGCCGTGGCGCTGGTCGCGTGCAACCTGCTGCTGGTGTGGACGGCGACCAGCCGCACGGCGCTGTTGTTCGCCGCGAGTGTCATCGTCACTGCCTATGGGCACGGGCTCGCGAACGTCGGCGGCATGGGCGTGATCGGCAAACTCACGCGACCGAGCGAGCGCGCGGGCCTGCTCTCGTCGTACATGATCGTCGGCTACCTGGGGACGATCGTGCCGATCCTGGCGATGGGATGGTTGTCGGACCGGGTGGGACTGAATCGCGCGCTGGTGGTGTTCGCGAGCGCGATGGCGGTGCTGAGCGCGGTGGTCGCGGTAATGGCGATGCGGACGCGCGAGATCCCGATGGTGGCCGAGGGCGGGTGAGGGCGGGTGAGGAGAGCTGGGGTTCGCTGCGCTCACCGCCAGCCTACCCCCGACCTCGCGCCTACGAGGCCGGCGGCGGTTTTCGTAGGCTGGCGGTGAGCAAAGCGAACCCCAGCATCACCCCGACTTCGCGCGGACGGGGCCGCTACGGCACCGGCGGCCGTGCTCGTAGGCTGGCGGTGAGCGCAGCGAACCCCAGCATCACCCCCGTCGGCCCGCCGGCCGCTTGCCCTCCCCCAACAACAACTCCCACAAGCCTTCCGCCGCGACCGACAGGCTGCGCTGCCGCCGTCGCACCAGGTAGATCGGCCGCGTGGCGTTTCGCGCGGCCAGCAGCACGGAGGCCACGCCCTCGCGCGCGCACAGCTGCAGCGCGAACTCCGGCACGATGCTGATGCCGAAGCCGTTGGCGACCAGGCCGCCCAGCGTACCGAGCTGGTTCACTTCCATTCCGGTGTCCTGCACCTCGCTCCGCGCGAGCAAGGGTTGCAGCTGTTGCCAGACGCTGCCGGAACGCAAGGTGTGGATGAACGGCCGATGCCGCAGGTCGCGCAGCTGCGCGCTGCGCTTCTTCGCGAGCGGATCGTCCGCCGCGCAGATCACGTACCAGCGCTCGTCGAACAGCAGCTGCGCGTCGAACTCCGCCGCGTTGCCCGGCAGCGCGTTCAGCCCGAAGTCGGCCTCGCCGCGCCGCACCAGTTCCAGGCAGCGGTCCGACACCACGTCCGCCACGCGCAGGGCTATGCCCGGATGCCGCTGGCGAAACAGCGCCATGCGCCGCGGCAACCAGTCGGCGGCGAGCGAAGGCGGCGCCGCGACCGTCACGCGGCCCTGGCTGCGCTGCGCCAGGTTGCGCAGCTCGCCGACGGTGGAGCGGATCTCGGACGCGATGCGGTGCGCGCCCAGCGAGAACGCCTCGCCCTCGGGCGTGAGCGCCACGTTGCGCGTGTCGCGATCGAACAGGCGCGCACCGACCTGCTCCTCCAGCCGGCCGATCATCTGGCTGAAGGCCGAGGGCGACACGTGGCAGCGCTGTGCCGCGACGGCGAAGCGGCGCGTCTCCTCCAGCGCGAGGAAGGCGTCGATCAGCCGGCCGGATAGATTCATTAGGGAAGCTGCATAGTCGGTCGAATAAATCCAGTTTACTTGCCGAGGGCTTGCGCGCACAGTGGGCCGCAAGACTCAAAGGACCTGCAATGGAGACACTCGCCGTGGGCTGCGGCGCCGGTTTTTCCGGCGACCGCCTCGACGGCGCACCGCCCGTGGTGCGCACCCTCATCGCTCGCGGCGGCCCCGCCGCGCTCATCTTCGAGAACCTGGCCGAGCGCACGCTCGCGTTCCAGCAACTCACGCGCAGGCGCGACCCGTCGCTCGGCTACGAGCCGCTGCTGACGCAGGAATTGCGACCGGTGCTCGCCGATTGCCTGCAGAACGGCATCACCATCGTCGGCAACTTCGGCGCGGCCAACCCGCAAGGCGCCGCCGCCGCGATCCGCGCACTCGCCCGCGAGCTGAAGCTGCCCGAGCCACGCATCGCCGTGGTGACCGGCGACGACCTCTCGGACGATCGCGGCCAGCAGATCGTGCGCGAGCGCTTGCAGGGCGGCTTCGATGCGCAGCGCTTCGTCTGCGCCAACGCCTACCAGGGCGCGATGGAGATCGCAGCCGCCATCCGTGCCGGTGCGCAGGTCGTGGTCACCGGCCGCGTGGCCGATCCCTCGCTCACGCTCGGTCCCGCCCTCGCCCACTTCGGCTGGGCGGCGGACGACTGGGACAAGCTCGCCGGCGCCACCATGGCCGGCCACCTGCTCGAATGCGCGGCGCAGGTCACGGGCGGCTACTTCGCCGATCCGGGCAAGAAGGACGTGCCCCACATGGAGGACGTCGGCTTCCCGATCGCGGAGATCGCCGCCGACGGCACCTGCATCGTCAGCAAGGCCGCGGACACCGGCGGGCTGGTCGACTGCCGCACGGTGAAGGAGCAACTGCTTTACGAAGTGCACGACCCCGCCGCCTACATCACGCCCGACGTGGTGGCCGACATCACGCAGGCGACCGTCGCGCAGGTCGGCCCCGACCGCGTGCGCCTCTCCGGCGTGAAAGGCCATCCGCGCACGCCCACGCTCAAGGCGCTGGCCTACTTCGACGGCGGCTGGCTGGGCGAAGCGGAGATCTCCTATGCGGGGCCCAATGCCGAAGCGCGCGCGCGGCTCGCGGCGGACATCATGCGCAAGCGCATGGGCCCGCTGCTCACGCTGCGCTTCGACCTGATCGGCATCACCAGCATCCTCGGCGACGACGCCGGCGAGATGTTGGCGCAGGCGCCGGTGGGCGATGCGCGCGACGTGCGCCTGCGCGTGGCGGGAAAGCACGAGGACGTGAACGTCATCGACCGCCTGCTGCGCGAAGTCACCGCGCTGTGGACCGGCGGCCCGGGCGGCGGCGGCGGCGTGCGCGTCGCCAAGCGCCAGCGCCTCTCGAGCCGCGACTGCCTCGTTCCGCGCGAGCTCGCGCCCGCCGCCTTCCACCTCGTCTAGGAGCCGCCATGCAGGAGATCGCACTCTACGAACTCGCCCACGGCCGCACCGGCGACAAGGGCAACAAGATCAACATCAGCGTCATCGCGTACCGCGAGGAAGACTTCGCGCTGCTGGCCGAACAGGTCACGGCCGAACGCGTGGCGGCATACTTCGGTCACCGGCATCCCACCGGCGTGCGCCGCTACCTGCTGCCTAACCTGGGCGCGATGAACTTCGTGCTGGACGACGTGCTGGATGGCGGCGTCAACGATTCGCTCAACCTGGACATGCACGGCAAGTCGCTGTCCTTCCATTTGCTGGACATGAAGATCCGCGTGCCGGCGAGCGTCGCCGCCCGCGCCAAGAAGACCAAGGAGACAACATGAACACCCGCAACTTCCTCAAGGCTCTCGCGCTGGGCGCCGTCCTGGCGACCGGCGCCGGCACCGCACTCGCGCAGTCGTATCCCGCGCGGCCCGTGCGCATGATCGTGCCCTTCCCCCCAGGCAGCGCCACCGACCTGGCCGCGCGCGTGGTCGGCCAGCAATTGAGCACGGCGCTCGGCCAGGCCTTCGTGATCGACAACCGGCCGGGCGCCGAAGGCACCATCGCCGCGATGGAAGTCGTGCGCGCGCAGCCCGATGGCTACACGCTGCTGTTCTCGTCCAACTCCGCCATCGCCTCCAACGTGGCCCTGGTGAAGAACATGCAGTACGACCCGCTGAAGGACTTCACGCCCATCTCGGGCATCGCCGAGACGATGCTGGCGCTGATGGTCAAGGCCGACCACCCGGCGAAGAACGTGTCCGACCTGGTCAACTACATCAAGGCGCGCCCCGGCAAGGTCAGCGCGGGCTACGGCTCGTCGAGCTCGCAGATCAGCATCGCGGTGCTGAACAAGCTGGGCCACACCGAGACCATGTCCGTGCCGTACAAGGGCATTCCGCTGGCGATCAACGACACGCTGGGCGGCACGGTGGACTACACCTTCGCCGACCTGGGCAACGCCATGGCGCAGGTCAAGGGCGGTCGCATGCGCGCGCTGGGCATCACGTCGGCCAGGCGCTCGCCGCTGGTGGACTGGGCGCCCATCGCGGACACGCTGCCGGGATTCAACATCACCGCCTGGTTCGCCGTGGTCGGTCCGAACAAGATGCCGAAGGACGTCGTCGCGAAGCTGGATGGCGCGATCGCGCAGGCGCTGGCACGCCCCGAGGTCAAGGAGAAGCTCGCCGGCATCGGCATGCAGCCCATGCACCTGACCCCGGAGGAGCTCAAGCCCTTCATGGCAAGCGAGGTCGTCAACTGGCAGCACCTGGCCCGCGAAGCCAACATCGAACCGCAATGAGCGCAGACAAGAAGATCATCCTGGTCACCGGCGCGAGCCGCGGCATAGGCGCCGAGATCGCGTTGCTGGCGGGCGAGCGCGGCTGGCGCGTAGGTGTGAATTACCACCGCAGCGCGGAGGCGGCGAACCACGTCGTGGAGCAGGTGCGCCGCAGCGGCGGCGAGGCCGTCGCGCTGCAGGCCGACGTGGGCAAGCTCGCCGAAGTGCAGCGCATGTTCCGCGAACTGGACGAGGCCTTCGGCACGCTGGACGTGCTGGTGAACAACGCGGGCGTGCTCGCCAACTTCCGCATCACGGACGTCGACGAGGACAACGTGCGCGAGCTGTACGAAGCCAACGTGTTCAGCGCGTACTACTGCGCGCGCGAGGCCGTGCGCCGCATGGCCACCTCGCGCGGCGGCCGCGGCGGCGCCATCGTCAACATGTCCTCGGTGGCGTCGCGCCTCGGCGGGCTGGCCGGCGGCACGGCGTACGCGGGATCGAAGGGGGCGCTGGACAGCTTCAACCTGTCGTTGGCCAAGGAGCTCGGGCCCGAGGGCATCCGCGTCAACGCGCTGCGTCCGGGCCTGATCGCCACCGACATCCATGCGATCCACGGCGGCGTGGCCCACGCGCAGGAGCTCGCGAAGACGGCGGTGCCGATGGGCCGCACCGGCAGCGCCCGCGAAGTCGCCGAAGCCGCGTTGTGGCTGGCCACCGAACAAGCCTCGTATGTGCACGGCGCCGTCCTCGACGTCGCCGGCGGCCGCTGAAAAACAGGAAGGTCCCCATGGCCCAAGCCCGCAAAGTCATCATCACCTGCGCCGTCACCGGCTCGATCCACACGCCTTCGATGTCGCCGCACCTGCCGGTGACGCCGCAGCAGATCGCCGACGAAGCGGTGGCCGCGGCCGAGGCGGGCGCGGCCATCGTGCACCTGCACGCGCGCAACCCCGTGGACGGCCGCCCGGACCAGACGCCGGACGCCTTCCGCAAGTTCGTCGTCGACATCAAGGCGCGCAGCGACGCCGTGATCAACCTCACCACGGGCGGCGCGCCGACCATGACGGTGGAAGAGCGCATGCAGCCCGCGCTGCAGCTCAAGCCCGAGGTCGCGTCGCTGAACATGGGCTCGATGAACTTCGGCCTGTTCCCCATGCTCGCACGCTACAAGGACCTGCGGCACGAGTGGGAGCCGAAGTTCCTGGAGAGCACGCGCGACACGGTGTTCAAGAACACCTTCAAGGACATCGAGTTCGTGCTGACGCGCGGCACCGCCAACGGCACGCGCTTCGAGTTCGAGTGCTACGACACCGCGCACCTGTACAACCTGGCGCACTTCCTCGATCGCAAGCTGGCCACGCCGCCGCTGTTCGTGCAGACGGTGTTCGGCATCCTGGGCGGCATCGGCACGCACGCCGACGACGTCGCGCACATGAAGCGCACGGCCGACCGCCTGTTCGGCAAGGACTACCTGTGGTCCGTGCTGGGCGCCGGCCGCGCGCAGATGCCCATCGCGGCGACCGCGGCGGCGCAGGGCGGCAACGTGCGCGTGGGCCTGGAGGATTCGCTGTGGGACGGTCCGGGCACGCTGGCCAGGAGCAACGCCGACCAGGTCCGCCGCGTGCGCAAGATCCTCGAAGGGCTCGGACTCGAGGTGGCGAGCACGGCGGAAGCGCGGGAGATGTTGAAGCTGAAGGGGCGCAACGACGTCGGATTCTGACGAGCGCAGCGGGTTTCGTGGGCGGCGTCAGCGCTCCGCAGCCTGCAGCGATCCCAACAGTTCCTGCAGCGCGTCGATCTCCGCTGGCTTGACGAGGTGATGGTCGAAGCCCGCCTCGCGCGCGCGGCGGCGGTCGTCCTCCTGGCCCCAGCCGGTGAGCGCGACCAGCGTGGTGGGAGCGCCGGGAAAGCGCGCGCGGATGGCGCGGGCCACTTCGTAGCCATTCATCTCCGGCATGCCGATGTCCAGCAGCACCACGCGGGGCAGGAATTCGGCGAACGTCTCCAGGGCCTTGCGGCCGTCGCGCGCGACGCGCACCTCCGCACCTAGCAGTGCCAGCACCTGGCCCAGGCTGTCGCCGGCATCCGGGTTGTCGTCGACCACCAGGGCGGCGATGCCTCGCAGGTCGGCCTCGTTGGTGCGCAAGCCATGGGCCGGCTGCGCGTCCGCCGCATCGGCCGCCGCCGCGGCCAGCGGCAGGCGCACCACGAACTCGCTGCCCTGCCCCACGCCGTCGCTATGGCCGTCCAGCGTGCCGCCATGCATCTCGGCCAGCCGGCGCGACAAGGCCAGGCCGATGCCCAGGCCGCCCTGCGCGCGCGCGCTGTCCCGCTGGCCGCGGGTGAACATGCCGAACATGCGGGGCAGCAGTTCCGGATCGATCCCGATCCCCGTGTCGCGCACGCTGACCACCGCCTGGCCGTCCTCGGCCCAGGCGCCCACCGTGACGTGGCCACCGTCCTCGCTGTACTTCGCCGCGTTGTTCAACAGGTTGGCCAGCACCTGCGCCAGGCGCACCGGATCGCCTTCCACCCAGAGCGGCTCCTGCGGAAGCTGCACGTCCAGCGCATGGCCGGCCGCGGCCATCAGCGGCTCGCTGGTTTCGATGGCGCTCTGCACGACGGCGGCCACCTCCACCCGCTGCTTGCGCAGCGACAGCGTGCCGCGGCTGATGCGCGAGACTTCCAGCAGATCGTCGACGAGCCGCACGAGGTGGTTCACCTGCCGCTCCATCATCGCGCGCACCGGCTCCGCCTTCGCGTTGCCCTCGTCGATGCGGCGCAGCAGGGCCAGCGAGTTGCGCAGCGGCGCGAGCGGATTGCGCAGTTCGTGCGACAGGGTGGCGAGGAATTCGTCCTTCGCGCGATCGGCCTCGGCCAGGCTGGCGGCCTGCTCGCGCAGCGCCTGCTCCGCGGCCTGCCGGTCGGTGATGTCGCGCGTCGTGCCGGCAATGGCGACCACGTTGCCGTTTGAGTCGAGCACGGGCGCGAAGATGTAGTCGTAGACGCGCGTGCCGTTGGTGCCGGTGAAGGGGATCTCACCGCGGATCGGCGCGCGCGTGGCGATGACCCGGTCGATTTCGGCGTCGTGCATGTCGGCGTGCCATTGCTCGTAGCCCAGGTCCATCCACCGCTTGCCGCGCACGTCGTCGACGCCCCAGACCCTCAGCAGCGCCTCGTTGGCGTACAGCGCTCGGTGGTCCAGCCCGAAGACGTAGACGAAATCCGGCGTGCTGTTCAGCGCCGTCTCGTAGATGCGCCGCTGCGTTTCGGACTCGGCCACCAGGCGCTCGCGATCGGCCTGCAGCAACTTCTGCTCGGTGACGTCGCGGAAGTACACCGACACGCCCTGCGGCGCCGGGAAGGTGGACACCTCGTACCAGCGGCCCTGGCCTTCATCGAACGCGGTGAACCGCGTCGACACGCGCTCGTGCATCGTGCGGCGGTAGCAGCGCTCGAACTCGGTGCCTTCCAGCCCGGGATATTCGTCCCAAAGCCTCCGGCCCTCCAGGCTGCCGGGCTCGCGCTCGAGGATGCGGTGCGCCTGCGGGTTCACGAAGTCGAAGCGCCATTGGCTGTCGAGCGTGAAAAAGCCCTCGGCGATGCTCTCGAGGATGGCCACGGCATCGCGATTGGTCCTGGCCGTCGCTTCTTCGACCCGGTGCACGATGTATTCGACCTCGCCGGTGGACGAGAGCACGGGGGCGTTGACCGGATTCCAGAACCTTTCCTCGAAGTGCCCGCCGTCGGCGGCCGGCCGGCGCACGTCGTACCTCTGCGTGGGCATGGTGTCGGTCGCGCGCGTGGCGAGCACGCGCTCGAACGACGCGCGCAGGTTGGCCACTCCGCGCGTGAAGAGCGCGTCCGGGTTGTCCGGGAACACGCTGAAGATCGGCTGCCCCGCGATGCCGCGGTCCGTGTAGGTCGCGCGCAGGTAATCGGCGCTGGCAGCGACGATCGTGAAGTGCTCGTCGGCCCGCACGACCAGGAACAGGCCGGGCAGGCTTTGCACGAAGCGCTGGACCTGGTCGTCGGTCAAGGCAGGCAGCAGGCCGGGTGCGGCCTCGCGATGGACAGGAGATAGCTCATCTTTTGAGTCGGGGCGCACCCCTTGGAACGCAGGGATTCTAAGAAGAGCGGGGCCGGCCGGGGGGCGCCGGCGGCCGTGTTACCGAAGCAAGGACAGTCAGGCCGAGGCGGCGGCGGCCGCCACGTGTCGCGGCAGGACCATGCGGAAGGTGGTGCCGGCGTCCGACGAATCGACCTCCAGCGCGCCCCCATGCGCCACCGCGATCGCCTTCGCGATGAAGAGGCCGAGGCCCAGGCCGTCGCCCCGCCCACCGTGGTTGCGCCCCGAGCGGAACGGCTCGAACAGGCGCGGCAGCACCTCGGACGGGATGGCCCCTTCGTTGTGCACCTCGACCGCCACCTGGCGTTCGTCGCCGGTCAGCCGCAACTGCACCGGCGAGCCCGGCGTACCGTGCTGGACAGCGTTGGACGTGAGGTTGGTGATCGCCTGCACGATGCGACGCTCGTCCCAGGCGCCCAGGCCGTCGGCTTCGCATTCGAAGGTGACCTGGCGATTGGTGGCGATCGTGCGCAGCTCGTCGATGATGTGCTGGCACACCGCGCGCAGGTCGGTGGGGGCGGGCGCGACGGAGATGCCCGCGCCCTCGCGCTCGCGCGAAAGGTCCAGCAGGTCGCCCACGATGTCCTGGATGCGCGTGACGGCGCGGGTCACCACCTGCACCTGCTTGCCGACGGCCGGGTTCCCCTGCGCCGTCTTCGCGAGCACGTGCGAGGCGAGCTGGATCGCATTGAGCGGGTCGCGGATGTCGTGGCTCACGATGGCCAGGATCCACTTCTCGAAGTCGCGCGCCAACGCCAGCTGCTCGCGCGTGTGCTCCTGCTGCTGGTCCTGTGCCTGCCGGCGCTCGTCCACGTCCACGCAGCTGCCGATGAAGCCGGCGAAGGCGCCGCGGTCGTCGGTGGAGGGCACGCCGCGGTCGAAGATCCAGCGGTACACGCCGTCCTTGCGGCGCAGCCGGTATTCCATCTCGAAGGCTTCGCGTCGATGGAAGTGGTCGAGGTAGTACGCGACACAGCGCTGCAAGTCGTCGGGGTGCACGCCCTCCGCCCAGCCGTCGCCCCTCTCCTGCTCGACCGTGCGGCCGGTGAACTCCAGCCACGTGGCGTTGAAGTAGTCGCACTTCGCATCGAGGCCGGCGCGCCATACCATCACGGGCGCATGCTCCACGAGGAGCCGGTACTCGCTGGACGTGAGCGGCCGATCCATGGGAGCAAATATGCCACAGCGCCGCGCCGCCGGTGAGCCCGTTTACGGGGAAGGCGCCCGGGCGTCCTACGTCAAAACCTGTCGATTTCGCAAGCCCTCGTTCGTCGTGTTGTCACCGGCCGCATTCCGCGCGCCGCCCATCCAGGAGACCGCTCATGAACTACATCGACGGCTACGTCGTCCCCGTCCGCACCGCCAACCGCGAGGCCTACCGCCGCGCGGCGGCGGCTTCCAGGTGATCGTCGACGCATGACGGAGGCCGCGATGCTCCAGGACTTCCCCATGTACGCGTACCTGCCCGCGCGCGACCTCGCGCGGGCGCCGCAGTTCTACGAAACGAAGCTGGGCCTGCAGCCCACCGAAGAACGCAACGGCGGCGTCGTGTACCGCTTCGCCAACGGCACCGCGTGCTTCCTCTACCCGACGCCCAACGCAGGCACGTCGAAGGCGAGCCAGGCGTTCTGGTCGGTGACGGACGTCGACGGCCTGATCACTGCGCTGAAGAAGCGCGGCGTCGTGTTCGAGGACTACCCCGACATCCCCGGCGAGCGCAGCGCCGCGGGCGCCATCACGGGAGGCGGCGCGAAGGCCGCGTGGTTCAAGGACAGCGAGGGCAACATCCTCGCGCTGATCGAGGAAGCGCCGGGCTCGCAGTGAAACACGCAGGCGGCGGCGCCCCTCGCCCGCGGCCTACGCGCCCTGCTGCCACACCTCCATCACGATCTCCCGCACGGTGCGCACCGGCGGGCCCTGGCGCGCGGCGGGCGCCGCGATCCAGCACAGCCAGGTGGCCGCCTTCCACTGCGGCCAGATGACGGCTTCGCCCAGGCGCTGCGCGTCGCGCGCCTGGTCCTCGCGCACGAGACCCGCGCCGAGGCCGCTCGCCACCATCCCGCGGATCGCCGCTTCCGTGTCGGCCACCGCAGCGATCGCAGGCTCGATGCCCGCTTCGCCGAAGAAGGTGTCCAGCGAGGCGCGCAAGCCGCAATGCGGCGCCGTGCCCACCCACGGACGCCGCGCGAGTTCCGCGTTGTCGGCGGGCAGCCCGGTCTGCGCCCAGCGTGGCGGCAGCAGCGGCACGACATCGATGGGTGCGAGTCGCAGCACCTCGAGCTCGTCGTCCGACGCCAGCGAGCTCATGACGTAGGCGCAGTCCAGCGCGCCGCGGCGCACCTGCTCGATGGCCGCGTTCGACAAGGCCTGCTGCAGGTGCATGGAAAGGCCCGGATGGCGCTCCGCAAGCTTCACGAACACCTCGCCCAGCCGCAGTCCCACGGGATCGCTCACGGCGCCCATGCGCACCGTGCCGACCGAGGCGCCGCGCAGTTCGGCGGCCGTCGTGCGCAGGCCTTGCGCGGCCGCGAGCGTGCGGCGCGCCTCCGCGGCCACGCGCTCGCCCGCGGACGTGAGCGTCATGCCGCGCGACGTGCGATCGAACAGGCGCACGCCCAGCTCCTCCTCGAGCGCCTTCACCTGCGCGCTCACGGCCGGCGCGCTGGTGTGCACGCGTTCGGCCGCGCGCGTGAGGTTGGCTTCTTCCGCCACGGCCAGGAAGGTGCGCAGTTGGTAGAGCTCCATGCCCTGCATTGTGCGCAAGCGCGCGCAATCCGCCATTCGCTTGCACGGAACGCGGCCTTCCAAAAGTGCACATGGACGCGCGCGCCCCTGCGCCGCGACACTGCGCTTCCCCCGCAAAGGAGACATGAGATGACCCGGAGCCTGACCCTCCCCGCCCCTGCGCGCGCCGCATCGCCGGCGGCAGCCGTCGCCAGCCTGCTGATGGCGACCAGCGCCTGGGGCTCGCTGTTCTTCGTCGGCAAGAGCATGCTGGCCGTGCTGGACCCGCTGTGGTTCACGACCATCCGCTACCTGCTGGCCACGCTGCTGCTGGTGGCGCTGCGGCCCGCGTTCGGTGCCGCGCCGCTCACGCGCCTCGTGCGCGACCTGCGACCGCTCGCGCTGCTCGGGCTGGCCGGCTACGGCGCCTTCAGCGTGCTGGTGTTCTTCGGCGTGGCGCTGTCCGTCCCGTCCCACGGCGCGGTCATCATGGCGACGATGCCGGTGACGACCGTGCTGCTGCGGTGGTGGCTCGATGGCGTGCGGCCGCCGAGGACCGCCGTCGCGGCCGCGGGCCTGGCGCTGGTCGGCGTCGCGCTCGTTGCCGGTGTGTTCGCGCATCGCTCGGGCGTCGGCACGCGCGCGCTGTTCGGCGACCTGCTCGCGCTGGTCGGCACGCTGGGCTGGGTGACGTACACGCGGGGTGCCGCGCGCTTCCCGGACCTCTCGCCCTTCGACTACACGGCGTTCACCGCCATGGCGAGCCTGCCCGTGCTGCTGTTGGCGGCGGCCGTCGCCTCCACTGCGGGTCATGTGCCGTGGCCGGACGCCGGCGCGGTGCTGCATCGCGCACCGACCCTCGCCTACATCGCCGTCGTGCCCACCGTCGCGGCCGCCGTCGCCTTCAACTTCGGAGTGCGCCGGCTGGGCGCGGCGACGGGCACGCTGTTCATCAACTGCGTGCCGATCTCGGCCCTGCTGATCGCGACCGCGCTCGGCCAGCCGCCCGGTGCGCAGGAGATCCTGGGCGCGGTGCTGGTCGGCCTGGCGCTGGTGGTCACGACGCGGCCGGTGCGCAAGACGAGCCAGGCGCCCTTGCGTCCATGCGGCGCGACATCGTGAGGCGTGCCTCCCCCAGGTCATCGAGAGCTTGACCTGGATCCAATGCGGCTCCAAAATGGCTCCAGGCCAAGCAGGAGCATGCCATGCCCAACCTCTCGATCAAGGACGTCCCCGAAAACATTGCCGAGGCGCTTCGACAGCGCGCCGAGCGCAATCACCGGTCCCTGCAAGGCGAATTGATGGCGATCATCCAGCAGGCAGTTCAGGAAAGCAGTGCAGGCGGACTGCCAGCGAACTGGAACGCGTCGGACGGGCGGCGCGGAACCCGGACCATCGAACAACTGATCGAGGCGCGTCGCGGCAAGTATCCCGAACCCATTCGAGGCGTTCCGCTGGCAGTGGACATCATCCGCGCCGACCGGGACAGCCGGTGACAGCGCGGCGCGCGGGAAGACCGGCACTCCACGTCGCGGAGCCGCCACCGGGGTACCTGGGGCGCACGCCTGTGGTCGTGGACTGCAGCGTGCTGGGGGCGGCACTGTTCGAGGAGGACACCCGGGACGACGCATGGCGCATCCTCGCTGGAAAGACGCTTCATGCGCCCTTACTGCTGGATAGCGAAATGGTCAGCGTGGCTGCGAAGAAGAGTCGTGCCGGATTGGCAGCTGACGTAGTCGCGAATGTGCTCGCCGACTACGCCCGACAGGAAATCGAATTCCACCGCCCACCTGTCGAAGAGCAATACGCGCTAGCCATGCGCTACGGGGTCTCGCCGTATGACGCGGCGTATCTCTGGGTAGCGGGCGACTTGCATGCGCCGCTCGCGACCTTCGACGCCAAGCTGGCCAAGGCGGCTCGGGCGTACCTGGCCGGCGGCTCGTGAGATCTCTCCTCCTCCCTCTCCCCCTGGGGAGAGGGCCGGGGTGAGGGGCACGCACCAGCCGCGAACAGTTACTCCCGCCCCCGTCCATTCCCCCCAACCTCCTTCGTCGTGAAGACACGAGGCCGCATCCCCGCGGCCTCATCAAGGAGACCTGCATGAACTACATCGACGGCTTCGTCCTCGCCGTACCCACGGCCAACCGCGAGAAGTACCGGGCCATCGCGCAGAGAGCCTCGGCCGTGTTCAAGGAGTACGGTGCGCTGGGCGTCACCGAGTGCTGGGGCGACGACGTGCCCGAAGGCAAGGTCACGTCCTTCCCTCTGGCGGTGCAGCGCAAGCCCGACGAGACCGTGGTCTTCTCGTGGATCACCTGGCCGTCGCGGGCCGCCCGCGACGAAGGCATGAAGAAGGCGATGGCCGACCCGCGCATCAAGGAAGGCATGGACCCGATGCCCTTCGACGGCCAGCGGCTGATCTACGGCGGCTTCCAGGTGATCGTCAGTGCGTAGCCGGAGGCAATTAAGGTGACCGCTTCCGTCGGAGCAAGCGATGGCAGGCGGAGCGGCCGCACGCGTGAATGCTTCACGCCCGCGCTTCGGGCCGGCGGCGCCGCCCGTGCCCTCCCCGCAGGCCCGAACCGCCGTTGAAAAGGTTGCACTCGCAAACAGTGCCTTCGCCAGATGCCGCACAGTGTGTGCATGGCAGAGAGCTTGATCGACTCCCAGTTCGCCACAGGGCTGGCCGCAGGCGTGCTGGGCGCATTCGCCCTGTGGGCGGCGGCATACCTGTGGGTGCATGCGCTGGTCCCCCGTGTGCGCAGATGGCTGTATCGCGGCGTAAACCTCTCGGGGGAATGGAAAGGATTGGGCACCGGCTACACACCCGCGCACGGCGAGTGGAGCGAGCTGGTGCTGGCTCTGCAGCAGGACATCCACGACCTGCGCGGCGTCGTCACGCTGCGGTGCCGGTCGGCGGGCCATGCGTTCGACGTGAAGCTGCAGGCCACCGGCACAGTCACCGAGGGCTACGCCGCGCTGAGCCTGCAGCCGGTCGGCGAATCGCTTCCCTCCGCCGCCACCGCGCTCCTCAAGCTCGAAGACGGCGGCAGGGCCCTGAACGGACAGCTCCTGTACCGGCACCCCTTCCTCGACATCGTCGACGTCATCGACATCTCCGTGCACCGCGCGCACCCGGCGGCATCGCCGCAAGCGCGCGGGGCGAGCATCGCAGCGGCACCGCCGTCGTTTGCCGAAACCAGCCCGATCCCGAACGGCACGGTGCTGGAGTGAGCGCGTTCGCCTGAGCGGGGCGCACGCGCGGCGCGGGGCCATCCCCGTCCTGCCGCCGTCGCCGCGCCCACTTCGGTGCATCATGGAAGCCATGTCCGTGATCACCACCGAGCACTACAAGCTCTACCCCTCGCCGCGCAATCGCGAGCGCCGGATCTTCGAGCACGAGGTCTTCGTCCCGCACCCCTATGCGCTGGTCGACCCGCCCAGCTACGGCCCGAAGGGCCGGTGGACCCTGTTCGCGGCGCATCGGCTGGTGGATGGGAAGAATGGGCAGCTGGTGACGTTCGAGCTGGAGGAGGACGCGGAGCGGTTTAAGGAGAGGTTTGTGGTGGAGTGAGGGCGGCGGCCGGCGCGAGGTATGCGTCGACCGACCCTGCGGCCCTTGCCGTGTGGGCGGCGAGAAGGAAGACTTTTGGCCAGGCTGCGCCCGTCGAACTCACCCTGGTAGGGCACTCAGCTCGTGGAAGCCGCATGTCTTCAGGTAATGGAAGGTCTCGTCCAACTCGGGCAGTGGCGGTACGAACACCACGGTGCCGTCACGCGCACGCGTGAGGAGCACGCGGTATGCGTTTGCTCGGAGCTGCATCGGGTTGTGCACAGGTGCCCCTCCGCGCTTGTATCGACTCGCACGCTCATTGGACCAGCGTCCGTCCTTTCGCAGGAAGTCCGTGCCCCAGGCTAGGATCGCGCCATCTAGTTCGAGGCCTTGGGCCCCGAACTCGGTGACGCACTGCGTTAAGTGTCTGCAGGACAAGCCACCCGGAGCATCTTCGCCGTCGCCGTACCAAGGTCCAAATTTCGAACGCTTCGTACTTTGGAAGTCATTCGGTACGCCGAACTGAGCAAGCGAGCGGTCACGACTCGATGCCACCAGTCCGTATCGCGCAAGTGGATCGCCTGCGTACCTGTCCTTCATGTACTGCTTGGCGCGAGCGAGATCTCGCGTGATCTTCAGCTGGTGCCCCTGAGCAACGATCGTGGCCGCAAGCGCCTGAAGTGCTGCAGTCTTGCTCACCGTCTCAGGGAGATAGTCGGGCCGGCCTTCGGCCACAGCCAGCGGGGACTGGAACTCGCCTGACACGTCTAGCGCCACGATCCCCGCGACGAGCCGGTGTGCCTCATGGGAAAGATGCGAACGCAGGCTCTTATCAAGATTGAGCTGGTCGTGCTTGGTGAACGTCAGACCTGCGAACGCATCAGCGGCCCACGCCGGGCCATGAATGTCCCACTCGCCTCTTTGGGCGCTCGCCCGGATGGCGTCAGCCCATTGCCCAATGCCTGCCTCTTCGCCGGTGTGAATCTCCTGGCCCGTGCCTACGAGCGCGACCACGACGCACCACTCGGGCACACGTTCGGCGAACTCGATAAACAACTCCGGTTCTGATTTGGCGACCGCAGAGCCCCCATGCTTTTCGGCCACCATAGCGGCGTCGTAGGCCCTCTGTGCCTCGTCGTACACCAGTACGTGCTCAGACGGCACGAGGTTCGGGCGAGACAGATACCGCTCGACGTACTGCTTCACACCTCGTACAAAGGTCTTTCCGTTGCCACCCGCGTCACGGAGTTCGTAGCTGAGGACCTCTACCAACGGCCCATTACCTGAAAGGAAGACGGCTGGCGCTGTAGGCTTCGCATCACCGCGCGCAATCGCCCACTCGTCGATCTCATGCGAATGCACAAGGCGGAGGCCAACCAGTGTCTTTCCGGCGCCCGGTACTCCTGAAAGCAGGATCAGTTTGCGCCGACGCATTTGGGCCGCTTGGCGCGTCAACTGCAGTACGCACTCTGTCGCGGGCTCCGTCGCCGCGGACGCACGCTTTACGTGCCGAAGAGTCCCCTTCGTAAACAACTCACGTGCTGCTTTAACAAGCGTGGGCAGAGGCCGGTACGCCTCCTGCGAGAGGAAGCGCTCGGCTTGGATTGGAGTAGATGAGGGAACATCCAAGTCGCGCAGGAGCTGATCGAGCTCCATCGGTGGGCACACGTACACGCCAGCCGTATATTTCCGTGACCCGTTGGCGCGGGTGGGAACGAGAACCGCATGCACCGGGCGGTCGCCGCATTCTGCATGGTAAGCGCGCAGGTCTCGCGCGTAAGCCTGCGCTTGATCCAAATCCGCTTCGTTCGGAGAGGTCTTGCCCTTCAACTCAATGACAACAACTGCATCGCGCAACAGGAAGACTGCATCCGCGCGGCGGTATTCAAGTGGAAGCTGGTACTCCAGGACAGCCGTGTATGCACCAGTGGAGGAATCACTGTCGGTGAGCTCCTGCACTTCCGACTGCAGACGAGGGATGGAGTCCTTCCATGCCCGCACCTGAGCGTCGCCCGCTTCGGCAAACTTGCTGGCAAGTGCGCCGACGATTGACGAAAGTTCTTCTTGCGTGAATCGGCAGAAGGTTGCGTCCCAACCGCGAATTGCGTCAGTCATCAGTGTGAGGTGCAGTATTAAATAGCACGTATGTCGAACGCTGCAGGGTCCATACGTTCCAATGCTTGTAGCGGTCGGATGGGTACTTCGTCAAGCGACGTTGCCTAGTCCCTTCGGCTGTGCGGAGCGCGGCCGTCGGCCTTAACGCGTATCGCTTAGCTGTTGCATGGTGCCAAGCTCGGGACTGGCGCCGCGGTGGCAGTCCGCGCGATCTACTCAACGGTCACAATGACATAGGGACCGGGGGGCCGCGCATCAAGGGGAGTACTTCAGACCTTCTTCGCCGCTACTGATGCGGCGAATTCGTCCGTCACCCGTTTCGCTACTGCGTCAATTCCCCCCAACTGCTCCGCCGCGGATCGCAGGAGTGCCCGAGTTCGAATGCGTGTGGAGAGATCGCACCGCGAGGCGGTCGCTCGAATCGCATTCTCAAGTTCTTCCAGGCTCACATTGGAGAAGAACTCCTCCGGACCCGACCAGTTAGACGAGTCAGAGCTAGGTGCGGACGCTTCGGCGGCGCGGCGGGAAACGAAATCATTCAGCTGCTGCGGCATGAGGAGAAGTTGGTCTCGGCCCCGCAATCGGAATGCCAAGAGGGGATCTTCCTTGGCGAGGTCGACCAAGGACCTGCTTAAGCCCTCTGAGATCCCCGCAACGCTATTTTCGATCTGCAGGCGCCCGAACTGCTCGAACGCGGGAATAGCTTCGCTCAAAGACGCAGCGAACTCCTCCTCGTTCAACTCTATGCCGCGGGAATGAAGGGATCCCTTGAGCGAAGGACCAAGATTGGATTTCAGCCAACTTGATGCGCTGCGAACCCGGGATAGAACGTGGTGTAGTTCAAGCAAATAGAACAGAGCTGTCCGAGTGGCGCGCCGCCGCTCGTGCGCCGTCTTCCACCAGTAGCTAATCGCAGCAATGAAGGCGCTTCCAGCTCCGCCAAGCGCGCTCAAACCTGTAAGGTCGACATGCATCGACAACGTCTCCTCGTATCGCTTTTGCCGCGTTGACCAGCGCGACCTCGCCGCAGCTCTCGCCAGCTCCCTATCGGACTTCGCAATCCACCGCCCCACTCTTCCCTCCGGGCGACGCCGGACCCACGGGCCCCCCACCCCCACCCGAACCGAACACCGGCGGCGGCGTGAACACCAGCCCCGGATTGCTCGGCACCACCACCGGCGGCTGGGTCGTACCCGGCGTGTACCCGAACTGCCCCGCAGCGAACGCCTGCGACCCACCCGAGTTGCTGACGTGAATCACTCCGTCCAGCACCTGCACATACAGCCCTGGCGGCCGTGTCGGCGCTGCGCCCGACGGCCCGCCGGGCGTCACGATCGGAGGCGGCGCGATCGGCACACGCGGGCCCGGCACCTGCGCCAGCGCCAGCGCGCACGGCAGTCCGGTCAACAGGGCAATGAGCGGCTTCTTCATGCGGGTTCCTCCTTCGGCCATCAGGGGCGCGGCGGCTGCAGGGACACGACCATGCTGGCGCCTCCCTGCAGCACGCCCGCGGGCGTGGTGATGACGGTGGCTTGGGCGCTGCGTTGCGCGATCTTGCCGGCGGTACTGCGCAGGCCGCCCTGCGCCAGCGTGAGTTCCACTTTGTCCTGGCGCGGCTGCGCGGGGTCGTAGGCGTAGCGCGTCACCACCAGCGTGGTCCCGGGTTGCAGCACCACTTCGGCGTCGTCCTTGAAGACCACGCGCGCATACGTGTCGCGCTGGGTGGAGAGCGTGTCGCCCTCGCGCACCTGCGAGTGCACGGCCAGCACGCGGGTGGCGCCGTCGGCGCCCGTGGAGACGAGCATGCCGGTCAGCGTGGTGACGGAGCCCACGGCCTGCGCGTAGGCCGCCGGCGTCGCCAGCAGCCAGGCCGCGAGCGGAAGGAGGAGGAGTCGTTGGGCGGGCATGGCGTTCTCCTCAGTTGCAGTACATCTTCTTGGTGCCCTTGTCCGTGGCCCCCACCGCCTGGTCCTTGTCCTTGGCCCCGCTCTTGCCGCCGGCAGGCTGCGTCGCGTCGCTCCCCTTGTTGTCCGGGGGCGTGGTGGACGGGTCCTGGTGCAGGCCAGGTGGCACCACGTACGTGCTGGGCGCAATCAGGTTGACGTTCCGGATGACGGTGTTGGTCGCCAGCTGCACGGGCGTATTGATCGGCGGCGTCAGCACCTGGCACAGCGCGGAATTGGGCGCGATGGTGCAGATGTCGGCGGAAGGCGCCGGCGCTGCCGGCACGACGCTCGCCGTCACGCGCGCCGCGGCCGTGGCCGATGCCGCGTAGCCGACGGACAGCGTGGTCACGCCGCTCCCCGTCGCGATCGGGGCCGTGCTCACCTGGCCGAAGGCGCCGCCGTTGCCGCCTCCGCGCGCCACGACGAAGTCCGCGAACGCCGCGTTCGCCGCCGCGAAGCCCGGCATGGCCTGCAGTTGCACCGTGCCCGCGAGCTGTGCGGAGCCGTCGATGTCCAGCAGGTCGAAATGGCCCGCGCCCAGCCCGGCCAGCTTGATGGCGAGCGTGCCGGCGCTGCCCTGGTTGTAGTTGCCCTGCACGGACAGGGTGCCCACCGCGGCGCTCGTGCCCGGTGCGACCCTGCCGTTGTTGAACAGCGTGCCGCCGGTGGCGCTGCCCAGCGCCAGCGCGCCGCTGCCCCCGCCCAGCGCCAGCACACCGCTGCCGCTGATGTTGCCGTTGTTGTAGATGTCGGCGGCCGCGCTGCGCAGCGTGCCGCCGTTCGCCAGCACGATGGCGCCGTTGTTCGCGTGCGCCGCGTCGAAGGTCGCGTCCAGCAGGCCCTGGTCGATGCGCACCGTGCCGCCCGCCTGGTTGTCGAAGCTGCCGGTGCCCTGCAACAGCACGGCCGCCGTGCTGCCGGGGCCTACGCTCACGGTGCCGGCGTTGTTCCACGCCATCAGGTCGGACACGGTGACCTGGCCATCGATGGCCACCGCCCCCTGCGTCGTGAGCAGGCCGCCGTCGCGGTTCGACAGGTTCACATCGTGCAGCACCAGCGCGGGGCCGGCGGCGCCGAACACCACCGGCACGGCCAGGCCCATGGCGCCGGCCCACTCCACCGTGCCCGTGCCGGTGAAGGCGGCGCCGCCGGCGAAGTTGTGCCCGCCGGACATGGACAGCGTGGAGCCCGCGGCCACGTCGAAGCTGCCGCCATGGGTGCCACCGTGGTCCAGCACCGCGGTGCCCGTGCCGGCGACCGTCACCAGGCCGTCGTTGTTCAGCGCTCCCGACAACGCCGATCCCGCGCGGCCGAGGGCCAGCGTGCCGCCGGTCCAGACGTTGACGGTGGCCGCGTTGATCGCGGAGGTGGCGAAGTCGAGCGAGGTGGTGCCGGCATTGATCGTGATGGCGCCGTTGCCGTTGCCCGTCGAGCCCTCGGACACGGTGAGCACGCCGCCGTGCAGGCCCAGGTTCGCATTGAGCTGCACCGTGTGGTCGACACCGATGTAGTCGTCCTGGCGGTTGCTGTTCAAGTTGAGCGCGAGTGCGCTGTTGGCGCTGGTGATCGGCGCGTTGATGACGATGTTGTTGTTGGCGTTCAGCGTCAGCGCCGAGTCCACGCTGCCGGTCTTGGCGATCGCCGCGGACACCGTGATGTCGCCGTGCGTGAGGTCGGTGGCCGGGTTGCCCGTGCCGGTGGTGATGCTCACGTTGACGCCCGCATCGAGCTGCGCGGTGATGGTGTCGGCGCCCACCTGCGCGCCGGCTCCGGTGGATACGATGGCGCTGGTGCCTGTCGCGGCATTGGTGCCCGAGGCCACGATCTCGATGTCGTAGGGGTCGATGTGCCACTCGCCGCCGCGGCCCACGAGCGGCACGTTGACGACGTCCAGCGCACTGCGCCCCGACGTGTCGACATAACCACCGGCGCCTGCGCTGCCGGTCGCGGCGACCCGGCCATCGATCTTCGCCGCGCCGTCGGCGATCAGCTCGACCCGTCCGCCTTTCGTGCCGCTCGCACTGATGTCCGAGGCTGCCGTGGTCTGCAGGTCACCGGAGGCGCGCAGGAACACGCGTCCGCCTTCGCTCACGACGCTGTCCGCATGGATCGCGCCGCTGTTGCTCACCAGGCCCGCGGCCAAACCGATGCGCCCGGCTTCGGCGACGATGCGTCCGAGGTTCTTCGCTTCGCCACGCGTGCCGGTGATCTCGACCGACACGCCCGGGGTGCCGGTGTCCATCAGCTGCACGTTCTGGCCGGCGGCCAGCAGCACTTCGCCGCCCGGCGCATGCAGCGTGCCGGTGTTGGTGACGCTGGGCGCCACCAGGTAGATGCTGCCGCCGCTGGCCGCGTTGATGGTGCCGTCGTTGCGGACCTCGCCCGCCGTGCCGCCGGAGCCAAAGGTGAGCCGGCCGGCCAGGAAGTCGCTGTCGCTCACGTTGAGCGTGCTGGCCACGAAGCGGCCTACATCGATGCGGGCGCCGCTTCCCACCATGATGCCCGCCGGGTTGATCAGCCACAGCGCGCCGTTGGCCTTGATCTGCCCGTCGATCTGCGATACACCGCCGCCCACCGTGCGCGCCAACAGAGCGGACTGCGTGCCGGGCTGGCGGATGTCCACCACCGCGCCCGAGCCGACATTGAAGCTCTGGAAGTTGACGATCGCCTGCTGCGTGCCCTGCACGATGTTGAGCGTGCTGCCGTTGCGGGAGATCGCGGCGCTGCCGCCGGTGACGTTCCATCCCGTTGGCAGCGCACCCGAGGCGACCTGCGCGCGCAGCGGCGGGCTCATGGCCGCGCACAGCGCGGCGACGGCGAAGGGGAGATGGCGGAGTCGGAAGCGGCGCATCGGTGGGGTCCTTTTCTGCTCGCGGCTTGCGCGTCAGTACGACAGCACGGCCAGGAAATGCGCGCGCCAGTCGCCGCGCTGCTCGGTGACGGACGTGCCCGCGTCGAACACGCGGGCGACGTCCAGTCGGAGGTCGAAGGCGCGCGTCCACGCGTAGCGGGTGCCGAAGCCCGCGCTGGAGACGTTCACGGTGTGCGGCACCGCGCTGCCGTCGGCGCGCTCGTTGCTGCCGTGGCCCGCATCGACGAAGGCGAGCAGCCGCCACTGGCCGGCGAAGCCGGCGCGCGGCGCGAGCTCCGGCGTGTAGACCTCCGCGTTGAGCACGATGCCGCTGTCGGCTGCCACCGCGCGCTCGTCGAAGCCGCGCACCAGGCCCGCGCCGGTCAGCGCGAACTGCTCGCTGGCCACCAGCGGCACATGGCTGTACTGCGCGCTGCCCGCCAGGCGCGCCTGCCAGCCGGCGGGCAGCGCGTGGCTGAAGGCGGCGGCGCCGCTCACCACCGTGAAGTCATCGATCGTGTCGCGGTTGCCGGAGGTGAGATAGGAATAACGGTCGCTGCGGCCGTCGACGTTGGTGTAGCGGCTGCCGCTCGCGATGTTGTGCGCGAGGCTCGCGCTGTAGGCGAGCGTCTGCGTCAGGCCCTCGCGCTGCGCTGCGTAGGTGATGCTGATAGGCGTGGTCTGGTAAGGCACGCAGGAGGCGATCGGCGGCGTGGGCCCGTCGATGCTGACCGGCACGCCGCCCACGCTGCAGCGCGAGTCGATGTTCTTGTGCGTGAGGCCCAGCACCAGCTTGGCCGAGCGCTCGCCTTCGCGGCCGAGGAAGTGGTTCCAGCGCAGCGCCGTCACGTCGCCCTTGCCCGTGAAGCCCAGCACGCCGCCGAGCGTGGGTGCGGAGGCCGGGGTGTTGGTGTTCGAGCGGCCGTAGATGAAGTCCAGGCTGTCGCCGATGCCGTAGAACGGGATGCGGTAGCCGAGCGAATAGAGATCGGTGCGCACGCCCTGGGGCTTGTCGGGCGCGGTGGTGTAGGCCAGCGTGCCCACGTGGTCGCGGCCGAACAGGTTGGCGTGCTGCACGGCGACGCCCGTGCGCCAGAGGCCGCTGGCCGACGTGCCCGTGTTGTCCAGGGTGGCGATTACGCGCAACGGCCGTGTGTCGTCGACTGCGATCTTCGCGTCGACGGTGCCTGGCGTGGCGCCTTCGGCCAGCGTTACGGAGGCCTGCTTGGACGGGTTCTCGTTGGCGAGCTGCAGGGCCTCCGAGATCGCGCGCAGCCGCGGCGGCTGGCCCTCCTGCAGCGCCGGCAGGCTGGCGCGGATGTTGGCGGTGTCGAAGTGCGCGTTGCCCGTGACGGTGACCGAGCCGATCACGGCCTCGGTGACCTGGATGCGCACCACGCCGCCGGTGAGCTCCTGTTCCGGCAGCGAGACGATAACGGTGGTGTAGCCGGCCTGGCGGTAGGCGTCCTGCAAGGCCTCCACCGCTGCCTGGATGTCGCCATAGCTGCGGCCGGTGCCGGCGAGCGCGGCGAGGCGCCGGTCGATCTCGCGCGCGGGCAGCAGCGTGTTGCCTTCGACCTGGAAGCGGGTGATGTCGAAGTGCACGTCCCCGCTCGCGGCAAGCGCCGCAGGGGCTGCAGCGACAGCCGCGGCGGCCGCGAAGGCCAGGAGTGCGTTGCGGCCGCGACGGGCCAGGTGTCTCGTTGTTGTTTGCAGGCTCACGCGCATTCTTCGTGTTCTTGTCCGGCCTATCGGCTGAACAAGACACGCAAGAGCGACTCCACGCCATGTTCAGTGCGGCGCGGATGGTACGTCAACTCATCACTGGACGTTGCAGAATGTGAGCGCTGTACGTTGCCGCTGCGGGATGGGAGCGGGCGTAGTTCACGGATCGCGCCGGAAGCACGAGGGCCCGCGGACCGGCGTCTCCGTCAGTACCGGGCCGTGTACGAGGAAGGGCCTATATGGCGTGCCGCTGCAAGAGCGCGCGCCGGCAGGCCACGATGGCCTCCCGGCTGCTTGCCAGGCGGGTGCTCGCGCCGCTCGGCGCGAAGCTCGCGTCAGTCCGCGTCGCGGCGGCTGAAGAGCCCAATGACCACTGCGACGGCGGCGCCGGCGGCAGCGGCGATCAGCACCGCCTTCAGCGGTGCGGCTTCCACGCGCTGGCGGGTCGCTCGCGCAAACTGCCCTGCGCGCCGCTGTGCCACGTCGGCGACGTCGCCGATGGAAGCTGCGCTCGTGCGTGCGTAGTCCGCAGCGCTGTCGCGCAAGTCGCGTGCGGTCTCGCCGATGCGGCCTGCCGTCTTGCTGGCGAGTTGCCTGCTGCTGTCGATCACTTGCGCGGTCGCCGCGAGCGCGTCCTGCGCGGCATCGGTCATGCGTGTGCCGTTGGGCGTGCGGGTGGTGTCGGTCATGGGGAGTCCTGTTCGTTCTGGTGCGGGCAAGCCGACCGCGGTGGGCCGCAATCGGTTCCTGCCTGCAGTGTGGGCCGGTGACCGCCGTTGCGTCGGTACGGCAACGCACGGAGCTGCGCGTGCGGCCCGTCGGACAGCCGAGGAGCGTCTGCGCCTGCATCCGCTGCGTACGCCGCCGCACAGACAAGGCGCCTCAGCGGCCTCAAGCTGGCCCATGACCACACTTCACACGCGCACCACGCACATCGCGGCGGCTTCGGGCCGGCGCATCCAGCTTGCTTGCCAGGTCCTGCTGCTGGGAGCCACCGTGGCCTGCGTGTCCATCGCGGGCGCAGGCACCACCGCGGCGGCCGGCGCGCAGAAGCGCTACGAGCAGGAGCGCGCCGTGTGCATGACGGGCCAGTCCAACCAGGCCCGCGCCACCTGCCTCAAGGAGGCGGGCGCCGCCTACGAGGAGGCGAAGCACCATGCGCTCGGCGCGGGCGAGGCGCCCGACGCGCGCAATGCACTGCAGCGTTGCGAAGGCCTGCCGAGCGCCGACCGCGCGGCCTGCACGGAGCGTGTGCAGGGGCAAGGCACCACGACCGGCAGCGCAGCGGCCGGCGGGACGATGAGCGAAATGACAGTCACCACGCCGGCGGCCGCGGCGGCACCGCAGGCGCCTGCCGCTGCGCCAGCCCGGTAGCCCTCATGTTCAACGCGCACGAAGTGACCGGTGCCGGCTTCTACTGGTACCTCGACGCCATCGGCTCTCGGCCGCAGGTGGTCGAGATCGCCGGTGACGACGTGCTCACGGTGCGGTTCACCGGCCGCGCGGACGAGGACGCGCTGGCGGACCTGAGCGGGACCTTCGTCGGTCCCTTGCGGCCGCCCGGTGCGCAGCAGGCGCTCAGCGACGCGGAACAGAAGGCCGTGCACGCGGCCGTCTCCAGGACGGTCGCTCGCCCGCCGGTGCCGGCCCATGAAGCCGGTGAAGGCCATCCCAGCTGATGCGAGGTCCACCCCATGATTCCCAATCCTCTTTTCGCCGCACCCCTTCCCGCGACCATCGCCGCTGCGCGCAGCTTCCTCGATGCAGCCCTGCGCGAGGAGGGTGAAGCCCTGGCGGCTGCAGGCGCCGTGGTGAGCCCCAATGCCGCGGGCAAGGCGCTGCGCGTCCTGGCCATGCGCTCGGTCGAGGCGGCGCATTCGCGTTCCACCGCCGCCATGGCCGCTCTGCGCACATTGACAGAGAGTGACGAGCGCACGCACGCCGCGATCCGCACCGCGAACGCGCCGAAGTGAGCTTTCGGTGATGCCCCGTAGCGACTCGCGTGCATGAAGCCAGGCCCGCGCCGGTAGCAATCGGTTGCGGCCTGCCGCCGCGTGTCTGTCGCCAGGCGCACTTCGTCTTCTCGTGAGCGCGGGCGTGTCCGCCGCGCGACCATTTCATTGACGCGCAGCGGCATCGCCGCAATCCTCCACCTTCCAGGAGGAAGAACCATGAACCCCAAGGCATGGCTGCTGCTCGGCGCAACGCTGGTGAGTGGCATGGCGCAAGCCACCTGCTACACCGTCTACAAGGCGAACGGCACCGTGCTGCAGCGAAGCTCCACGTCGCCGGTGAACCTGTCGGAGCAGATCGGCGATACCGTGCCGGCGAAGTTCGGGAGCGGAGCGACGATGGTCGTGTCGGGCGAGGGCGTGTACTGCAATAGCGCGAGCGAACGGCAGCAGGCGCCGAAGTCACTGGCGGACGCAGTGCTGCAGGACAAGAGCAGGAAAGCGGCGGCTGCCGGCAAGAAGGACGCCGCGCCCGCGGACGCAACGAAGACGGCGGCAAACAAGTAGCGGAAAAGAGAAGCCGGTTCGCGGCCGCACTCACTCCTCTTCCCAGCGGAACGGAGCGTCCAGCGCGTCCTGCCCGAGGTGGCGCAAGGCCCACTCCTTCGCCCTCGCGATGCCGACGCGGATCGCCTTGCCTTCGTCGCCATCCTCGGCGAGCACGGCGTTCGCGATCTCCACAGCCTTGGCGCGCACCGGCGGTGGCAGGTGCCGCATCGCCGGCGGATAGCGATCAGCGGTCCAGGGCATGGCTGCGCGGCATCAAGGTGACCGGATAGCCGGCCTCGATGGCTTCACTGAGCAGCGGGTCGAGAACGATGTCGTTCATGCGCTTCATGCTGATGCGACGCGACTCGTGCGCGTTGACGTGGGTCAAGCCGCGCCGACGCAGCGCTTCATCGCCCGCGGCCTCGCAGGACGCGTCGACCATCAGCCGCGGGTAACCCCTAGGAGGCAGGCCGCGCTGTATCGATACACTAAATCGGTTCAGTAAATCGATACACCGCGGCCCAAGGCTGCACATCCGGAGACAAAACCATGACCTTCTCCCGCCGCCGTTTCCTGCAATCCACCGGGGCCGCCGCGCTGAGCGCGCCCGCGTTCCTGGCGCACGCCCAGGCGCCGGTAGCGCTGCGCTTTTCGTCTTCGATGACGGCGGACGAGAACGCGGCGCACTACGTCTGGTACCAGCGCATGCAGGCGAACCTGAAGGCGGCGGTCGGCGACGCGGTGCGTCTCGACTACTTCCCCAACAACCAGCTGGGCAAGGAAAGCGACGTGGTGCAGCAGGTGAAGGTCGGCTCCATCGACATGATGGTCACCGGCTCGTCGATCTGGGCTACGGTGCTGCCGGAGATCGGCATGCTGGACCTGGGCTACATGTTCGACAGCTACGCGCAGGTGGCCAAGGCCATGGAAGGCCCGGTGGGTGCCACGTTCAACGACATGCTGCAAAAGCGCGCGGGCTGCACGATCCTGACCTGGGCATCGCACTTCGGCCCGCGCAACGTCTACACGAAGCAGCAGATCAAGACGCTCGCCGAGATCAAGGGCGTGAAGCTGCGCGTGCTGCCCACGCCCGCGTTCATCGAGACCTTCAAGATCATGGGCGCGATCCCCACGCCCATTCCCTTCGGCGAGCTGTACATGTCGGCGCAGACGGGCGTGGTCGAGGGCTTCGAGCACGACGCCGGCACCGTGCTGGCCAGCAAGCTCAATGAAGTGACGAAGTCGTGCTGGCAGACCGAGCACCTGTTCAGCCCGATGATCGTGGTGATCGGCCGGCGCAGCATGGAGAGGATCCCCGCGTCGCTACGCCCGGCGTTCCTCAAGGCCGTGGCCGAGAGCACGCAACAGGAGCGCGTGATCGCCAACGAGAAGGCGAACAGCGCCATTGCCGAACTCAAGACGAAGGGCATGACCTTCTTCCCGATGTCCGCGGCCGACCGCTCCACCGTCCGCAAGGAAATGCAGTCGCGCCTGTGGGCCGACTTCGCCAGGCAGTACCCCGCGACGGCGCCGATGTTCGACAGCATCGCCAAGATCCGCGCCGCCTGAGGGCTGAAGGATGGCTGCCGTGCTTCCCACCGACGACGCGACCACCACGGCGCTGCATGGCTCCGCGCCGGGGTGGGGATTCGCCCACGAGAGCCAGCCGGGTCGCTGGCTGGCCCGCCTGACCCGCTGGACCGAATACCTGTCCGGCGCGGTGCTGGCCATCGACGTGATGGTGGTGTTCGTGTCGGTGATCTACCGCTACTTCCTGCACGACCCGGTGGACTGGGCCGAGGAGATTGCGCGCGCGCTCATGATCGTGCTGGTCTTCCTGGGCGCCGCGACGACGCTCGCTCGCAGCCAGCACGTGGGGATCGACCTGTTCCGCCAATGGCTGCCCGCCAGCTGGCAGCCGGCCCTGGTGCAGATCGGGCACTGGATCATCGCGGGCGTGGCCGGCAGCCTGTGCGTGTCGTCGCTGATGCTGCTGGTGGATTCGTTCGAACAGACGACTTCGCTGGGCCTGCCGCAATACCTGTACGTGTACCCCGTCGTCATCGGCAGCCTGTTCATGACGCTGTTCGGCCTGGCCAACGCGCTGAATGCGCCGGCGCGGCGCGTGATCGGAACGCTGGTCGCCAGCCTCGCCGTGCTGGGCGCCATCTACGCGTGGAACGCCTTCGTGCCTGGCGCGGCCGTGCCGCACGGGCTGATGCTGCTCGGCGCCTTCGTGTTCGGCCTGGTGGCCGGCGTGCCGATCGGCTTCGTGCTCGCGTTCGCGTCGTTGCTGTACTTCCTGGCCGACCCCACGCTGCCGCTGATGGTGTACTCGCAGCAGGTGATGGCCGGCAGCGACCATTTCGTGCTGCTGGCGATTCCCTTCTTCGTGCTGGCCGGCCTGCTCATGGAGAGCAACGGCATGTCGTCGCGGCTGATCGAACTGCTGCTGCGCGTGTTCGGCCGCGTGCGCGGCGGCATGGGCCTGATCACGATCACGGCCACCGCCTTCTTCTCCGGCGTGTCGGGTTCCAAGCTGGCCGACGTGGCCGCCGTGGGCGGCATCGTGATGCCTGCGGTCCGCCGCACCCGGCAGGACCCGAACGAAGCGGCCGGCCTGCTGGCGGCCAGCGCCGTGATGGCCGAGACGATCCCGCCCTGCGTGAACATGATCATCATGGGCTTCGTGGCCAACCTCTCGATCGCGGGCCTGTTCATGGCGGGCCTGCTGCCCGCCGCCGTGATGGCGCTGTCGCTCGCCGCCCTGGCGGTGATCGTGGGTCGCAAGATCGATCCGGACGAGGCCTTCCCGCATCGCCGGCCGCTGCTGCGCCTGCTGGGCGGCGCGCTGGTGGCCGTGCTGATGGTCGCCATGATCGGCAAGGGCGTGACCTCCGGCGTGGCCACGTCCACCGAGGTCTCGGCGTTCGCGGTGATCTATGCGCTGGTCGCAGGCAGCCTCGCGTTCCGCGAATTGAGCGTCAGGGGCATCGCGCAGCTGTTCGTGAAGTCGGCCTCCATGGCGGGCAGCATCCTGTTCATCGTCGCCGCGGCCTCCAGCCTGTCGTTCGCACTGACCATCGAGCAGATCCCGCAGCTGGTGTCGTCGTCGATGATCGCCTTCGCCCAGCACTGGGGCAGCACCATGTTCATGTTGCTGGCGGTGCTGATGATGGTGGTGTTCGGCGCCGTGCTGGAAGGCGCGCCGGCGCTGATCATCTTCGGGCCGCTGCTGACGCCGATCGCGGCGCAGCTGGGCATCAACCCGCTGCACTTCGGCACCGTCATGGTGATCGCGATGGGCCTGGGCCTGTTCGCGCCGCCGATCGGCCTGGGCCTGTTCGCCACCTGCGCCATGACCGGCACGCAGGTGAAGCACGTGGCACGGCCGATGCTGAAGTACCTGGCGGTGCTCGCCGCCACGCTGATCCTGCTGGTGCTCGTGCCCGCGTTTTCGCTCTGGCTGCCGACGCGCCTGGGGCTGTAGGTCGGTGCCCGAGGAAAGAACGCCATGAGCACGACGATCCAGGATGTCGCCCGCCACGCCGGCGTGTCGGTGAGCACGGTGTCGAACGTCCTGAACGGCCGGACGGACCGCATGCGGCCGGAGACGCTGGCGCGCGTGCAGGCC
Organism: Ramlibacter ginsenosidimutans; assembly: GCF_016654015.1. GTDB lineage: Bacteria > Pseudomonadota > Gammaproteobacteria > Burkholderiales > Burkholderiaceae_C > Ramlibacter > Ramlibacter ginsenosidimutans. Next base: position 30,447 of record NZ_JAEPWM010000002.1, read on the forward strand.
GCGATCGCGGCGCTGCAGTTCCGTCCCAGCAAGCTCGCGCAGCAGCTCAAGACCGGCCAGACGCCGCTGCTCGGGCTGCTGGTGCCATCGCTCACGAACCCCATGTACGGCTACATGGCGCGCGAGATCGAGGCTTACGCGCAGCAGCAGTACGGCTACCGGCTCCTGATCGGCAGCACCTATCGCGACCGCCAGAAGGAGCAGGCCTTCTTCGACGACCTGCTCGCGCACGGCGTGCGCCGTGTCATCGTGATCTCGTCGCTCGCCGACGAACGCCACTTCGAGTCGGCAGTGGAACGCGGCATGGCGGTCGTGAGCTACGACCGCGGCGCCACGCCCGGCAAGCGATCACGCGTGTGGCACGTGATGCCGGACAACTTCGAGGCCGCGAGGCTGGCCACGCGGCACCTGGTGGAGCGTGGCCACCGCCGCCTCGCTTTCGCGACAGTGGCCGGCATGACGATGAGCCGCAGCGCCAAGATCGACGGCTTCCATGCCGCTGCCGAGGAAGCGGGGCTGCGCGGCGAGGCCGAGGTGCTGGATGGCGGCGCGCTCGACGAATACGGCGACGCGATGATCGCGGAAGTCGGCCGCGCCACCGCGCAACGGCTGGCCGCGATGGATCCGCGGCCCACGGGCGTCGTCGCACTCAACGACCTGATGGCCATCGGCCTCATGGCTGGCCTGCGCGAAGCCGGGCTGGAAGTGCCACGCGATATTTCGGTGGTCGGCATGGACGGCATCTATCTCGGCGCGCTGAGCAACCCCGCCCTGTCGACCGTGCAACTGCCCGTCCCCGAGATGACGCGGGCAATGGTCGACCGCGCGATGCAGCCCGAAGCCCCGAACGACACCACGCAGATCGACCAGGTGTTCGCGCCCGAACGCCTGGTGCAACGCGAATCCGTGGCGGCGCCGCCTGCGCGGCAACGCGCCGCCAAGGCAACGAACGACGAGGAAAAGACAGCCCCATGACCGTGGTCTACGTGAGCCACCCCAGCAACCGGCTGGACCAGTATTTCGGGCCGCGCGCGCTGCAGCAGCTGCGTTCCATCGCCGAGGTCCGGCTCAACCCGCAGCCGCGCGAGCTGGACACCGCGGAACTGATAGCCGCGGCCCAGGGCTGCGACGCCCTGATCGCCTACCGGCAGACGCCAGGACCGCGCGCCTTGTTCGCCGGACTGCCGCAGCTGGCCGCCTTCATCCGCTGCGCCGTGGACATCCGCACGGTGGACGTCGCCGCCGCGAGCGAACATGGCGTGCTGGTCACTCAGGCTTCGGCCGGCTTCGTCGCGGCCGTGAGCGAGTGGATCGTCGGCGTGATGGTGGACCTGGCGCGCGGCATCACCCGCTACGCTGCCGAATACCACGCGAATGGCAGCGCGGTGCCCGTCATGGGCCGGCAACTGCGCGGCGCCACGCTCGGCGTCATCGGCCATGGACAGATCGGGTCCGACCTCGCGAGCCTGGGCATCGCACTGGGCATGCAGGTGCTCGTGAACACGCCCGAGACTGTGCCCGCGCGCGACGGCCTGCAGCAGGCCGCGCTGGCGGCGCTGCTGGAGCAGTCCGACTTCGTGGTGTGCCTGGCGCCCGCGAACGCGCGGACCGCCAACCTGATGAACGCCGAGACCTTCGGCGCCATGAAGAAGGGCAGCTTCTTCATCAATGCCGCGCGCGGCGAGCTGGTGGACGAGGCCGCGCTGCTGGCGGCGCTGGACAGCGGCCACCTCGCCGGTTGCGCGCTCGACGTCGGCCGCGCCCCCGACCAGATGCCGTCACCCGCACTCGCGCGTCACCCGCTGGTCATCGCCACCCCGCACATCGGCGGACTCACGGTGCCTGCGATCGAACACCAGGCGCTGGAGACGGTGACGCAACTGGAGCAACTGCAGCGCGGAACGATGCCGCGCGGCGTGGTGAATCCCGAGCACGCGCTGCGCCTGCAGCGCTGGCGTGCCCAGGCCGGGAAGCTTGCATGACAACGACCGACTGGTCCGAGGCTTGCGACTGCCACGTGCACGTGTACGAGCCGGGCTATCCGCTCGCACCGACAGCCACCTTCCAGCCGCCGCACGCACCGGCGAGTGCCTACCGCGAAGTGCAGCGTGCGCTGGGCATCGGCCGCGTCGTCGTCGTGCAGCCGACGGGCTACGGATTCGACAACCGCTGCACGCTGGCAGCCATCGCCGAACTCGGCGCGGGCGCACGTGGCGTCGCGGTGATCCGTCCGGACACGCCGGAGGCCGAACTCCATCGGCTGCATGCCGCGGGCATTCGCGGAGTGCGCTACATGATGCTGCCGGGTGGCGTGCTGCCCTGGGATGGCCTGGAGGAGACGGCCGCGCGGATCGCGCCCCTGGGCTGGCACATCAACCTGCAGCTCGATGGCCGCACCTTGCCCGAGCACGAACAGCGGCTGCGCCAACTGCCCGGCCGGCTGGTGATCGATCACGTGGCGAAGTTTCTCGGCCCCGTGACCGTCGCCGATGAAGCATTCGCCAGCCTGCGGCGGCTGCTCGATGCGGGCCATTGCTGGATCAAGTTGTCTGCGCCGTACGAGAGTTCGCGCAGCGGCCCGCCGCACTATGCCGATGTCGCGGCGCTGGTGCGCGAACTCGCGCGTGCGCACCCGGAGCGCGGCCTGTGGGCCAGCAACTGGCCGCATCCGAACGTGCTGCCGCGGCCCTCAGATGGGGACTTGCTGGAGTGGGCCCGTGGCCTGATGGGCGCCGAGTCTGCGCAGCGCCGCATCCTGGTGGACAACCCGGCTGCGCTCTACGGGTTCTGAGCGATCAGGGCGACGACCGAAACCACCAGCGCTGCGCCTGGGCTAGTCCTCGGCCTTGTCCTTGACGCGGCGTGCCTTGCGGAACAGGGGCTTCAGCGCGACGAACAGCGCCACCGCCGTGAGCGCGGAACCCGCGAGGTGGCTCCAAAAAACGTACACGCTGAAGGCAATGGCCAGCAGGACCAGTGCCATGGTCAGGTGCTTTTCCCACGGTCCGCGCACGGTTCGACGCCGTGTACGGATGGTGGCGCCGTCTGCTTCAGACATCGATGTTCGCCGCCCGCAGCGCGTTCGACTCGATGAAGTCGCGCCGCGGTTCCACCTCATCGCCCATCAGCATCGTGAACACCCGGTCCGCCTCGATCGCATCGTCGATCTGCACGCGCAGCAGGCGGCGCACGTTCGGGTCCATGGTGGTTTCCCACAGCTGCTCGGGGTTCATCTCGCCCAGGCCCTTGTAGCGCTGCCGGCTCGTGGTGCGCTCGGCTTCGGAGATCAGCCACTTCATCGCGGTGCGGAAGTCGGAGACCTTCTCCTCCTTGGCCTTCTCGCCTTCGCCGCGCTTGACCAGCGCGCCCTCGCCCAGCAGGCCGCGGAAGGTGTCGGCCGCTTCGGCCAGGGCCTTGTAGTCGGCGCCGTGCACGAAGTCCTGCGTGATCACGCTGGACTTGATGTTGCCGTGATGCCGGCGGCTGATGCGCAGGATGGGCTTGTCGCTGCGCGCGTCGAACTCGCCCGCCACTTCGGCCGGGGCGGCATTGGTCAGGCGGTCGATCTCCTGCAGCTTGGCCTGCAGCTTGATCGCGCTGGCTTCGGCTTCGGTGACGGTGTCCAGGTTCAGCACCACGCCGTCGGCGATGGCACGCAGGGCCTCGGAGTCCATGAAACCGGACAGGCGCGTGATCACGTTTTCGGCGACCTGGTGCTTGCGCGCCAGTTCGGCCAGCGTGTCGCCTTCGATCACGCGGTTGTCGGCGCCGCCGGTTTCCACCCTGGCGCCATGCAGGGCGATGCGCAGCAGGTAGCCATCGAGCTCGTGGCCGTCCTTCAGGTACAGCTCCTCCTTGCCGCTCTTCACCTTGTACAGCGGGGGCTGCGCGATGTAGATGTGGCCGCGCTCCACCAGCTCGGGCATCTGGCGGTAGAAGAACGTGAGCAGCAGCGTGCGGATGTGCGCGCCGTCCACGTCGGCGTCGGTCATGATGATGATGCGGTGGTAGCGCAGCTTGGCGACGTCGAAATCGTCGACGCCGCTCTTGCCGCTTTCCACCGCCGCCTTGCCGATGCCGGTGCCCAGCGCGGTGATCAGCGTGACGATTTCATTGGAGGTCAGCAGCTTCTCGTAGCGCGCCTTCTCCACGTTCAGGATCTTGCCGCGCAGCGGCAGGATGGCCTGGAACTTCCGGTCGCGGCCCTGCTTGGCGCTGCCGCCGGCGGAGTCGCCCTCCACGATGTAGATCTCGCACAGCGCCGGGTCCTTCTCCTGGCAGTCCGCCAGCTTGCCGGGCAGGCCCATGCCGTCGAGCACGCCCTTGCGGCGCGTCATCTCGCGGGCCTTGCGGGCGGCTTCGCGCGCGCGCGCCGCTTCGACGATCTTGCCGACGATGATCTTGGCGTCGGTGGGCCGCTCCTGCAGGAAGTCGTTCAGCTTGTTGGCCACCACGTCTTCCACCGGGCCGCGCACTTCGCTGGAGACCAGCTTGTCCTTGGTCTGGCTGGAGAACTTGGGTTCGGGCACCTTCACGCTCAGGATGCAGGTGAGGCCTTCGCGCATGTCCTCGCCGGAGATCTCGACCTTGGCCTTCTTGGCCAGCTCGTTGTCGTCGATGTACTTGTTGATCACCCGCGTCATCGCCGCGCGCAGCCCCGTCAGGTGCGTGCCGCCGTCGCGCTGCGGGATGTTGTTGGTGAAGCAGAGGACCTGCTCGTTGTAGCCGCTGTTCCACTGCATCGCGACTTCGACGCCGATCATGGTGCCCTGGTCGCTCATCTTCTCGCCGATCGCGTTGAACGCGTTCGGGTGCAGCACCTGCTTGCCCTTGTTGACGAAGTCGACGAAGCCCTTGACGCCGCCGGCGCCGGCGAAGTCGTCCTCCTTGCCGGTGCGCTCGTCCAGCAGGCGGATGCGCACGCCGTTGTTCAGGAACGAGAGTTCGCGCAGGCGCTTGGCCAGGATCTCGTAGTGGAAGTCGGCGTTCTCGATGAAGATCGTGGTGTCCGGCAGGAAGTGCACCTCGGTGCCGCGCTTGTCGGTGTCGCCGACGATGCGCATCGGGCGGATGAGCGCCTTTTCGCCGTTGGGGCCGGCTTCCTCGTGCACCTCGCCGCTCTTGACGATGAAGCCCCGGCTGAACTCCAGCTCGTGCACCTTGCCATCGCGCCGCACCACCACGCGCAGCATGGACGACAGCGCGTTCACGCAGCTCACGCCCACGCCGTGCAGGCCGCCCGAGACCTTGTAGCTGTTCTGGTTGAACTTGCCGCCCGCATGCAGCTCGGTCAGCGCGATCTCGGTGGCGGAGCGCTTGGGCTCGTGCTTGTCGTCCCACTTGATGCCGGTGGGGATGCCGCGGCCGTTGTCGGTGACGCTGATCGAGTTGTCGGTGTGGATGGTGACGACGATGTCGTCGCAGTGGCCGGCCAGCGCCTCGTCGATGGAGTTGTCGACCACCTCGAACACCAGGTGGTGCAGGCCCGTGCCGTCGCTGGTGTCGCCGATGTACATGCCCGGACGCTTGCGCACCGCCTCCAGGCCTTCCAGGATCTGGATGGAGCTGGCGCCGTAGTCACCGGCGCCGGCGGGCGGGACCGCGGGCGTCGTGCCATTCGTGTCTTCGGGCGGGAGGGGGTTGATGTGATCTTGGGCCATGACCTGCTTTTCTCAAACTCTCGAAGCGCGGAACCCGCTTCGGCGGCGGGCTCCCTGTTTTCGTAAGCTGGGGGTGAGCATCGCGAACCCCAGCGCTTTCGCGCATCGCCGGGGTTCGCTGTCGCTCGCCGCCAGCCTACGAAGGCACGCCACAGGGGCGCGCCGGCGTCAGATGCGCATCGGCATCACGACGTACTTGAAGCTCGCGTTCTCGGGGATGGTGAGCAGCGCGGAGCTGTTGGCGTCCGCCAGCTCGATCTTCACCATGTCCTGGTCCATGTTGGCCAGGGCGTCGATCAGGTAGGTGACGTTGAAGCCGATCTCGATGGCGTCGCCGCCGTAGTCGATGTCGAGTTCGTCGGTCGCCTCTTCCTGTTCGGCGTTGTTGCTTGCGACCTTGAGCGTGCCGGGCTCGAGGTTCAGGCGCACGCCCTTGAACTTCTCGCTGGTCAGGATGGCGGTGCGCTGCAGGCTGGCCAGCAGCGGCGCGCGTCCCAGCGTCACCGAGTTCTTGTGGTTCTTGGGGATGACGCGGTTGTAGTCGGGGAACTTGCCCTCGACCAGCTTGGTCACGAACTCCATGCCGCCGAACGCGAACTTGGCCTGGTTGTTGGCGAACTGCATCTCGATGGCGCCTTCGGCGTCGGACAGCAGCCGCTGCAGCTCCAGCACGGTCTTGCGCGGCAGGATCACTTCCTGGCGCGGCACTTCGACGTCGAGCAGCGCGGAGGCGAAGGCCAGGCGGTGGCCGTCGGTGGCCACCAGGGAGAGCTGCTTGCCTTCGGCGACGAACAGGATGCCGTTCAGGTAATAACGGATGTCGTGCACCGCCATGGCGAAGGAGACCTGGTTCAGCAGGTCCTTCAGCGCCTTCTGCGGCACGTTGAACTTCGGGCCGAAGCTCGGGGCTTCCTGCACCAGCGGGAAGTCTTCGGCCGGCAGCGTCTGCAGCGTGAACTTGCTCTTGCCGCCCTTCAAGATCAGCTTGTTCTGGTTCGACTCGATGCTGACCGTCTGGTCGCTGGGCATGGTGCGCAGGATGTCGATCAGCTTGCGGGCGCCCACGGTGGTCGTGTAGCTGCCGGCGTCGCCGTCGAGGTCGGCGGTGGTGCGGATCTGGATCTCGAGGTCGCTGGTGGTGAACTGCACGTTGCCGCCGGTCTTGCGCACCAGCACGTTGGCCAGGATGGGCAACGTATGCCGCTTCTCGACGATCCCCGCCACCGACTGGAGGACCGAGAGCAGTTTTTCTTGCGTTGCCTTCAGGACGATCATGTCTTCCTCTTCTCTTCTCTCTAATAGGTACGGCGCAACCGGGGCGGCTCAACCGCCATTTTCGCTGATTTCGCGGGCAGTTCCCGGGCGGGGGGAGGGCTGTTTTCGTGCGGCCCTGGCTCGCGAGGGAAGCTGGGGTTCGCTTGCGCTCACCGCCAGCCTGCGGGGGCAGCGCACACCAGCCGACGGGGCGGCGGACACCAACACCCGGTTTCGTAGGCTGGCGGTGAGCGCAGCGAACCCCAGCAGCCGGCCCGGCGCGGCGAACCCCAGAACCCCGCCTCGGGGAGACCGCTCAACCGCCCTCACCCCTTGAGCGTCTGCTCCAGCACGTGCAGCTGCTGGTTCAATTCGGTCAGCTGCTGGCGCTCGCCGGAGATCTTGCGCACCGCATGCAGCACCGTGGTGTGGTCGCGGCCGCCGAACAGCTCGCCGATCTCGGGCAGGCTTTTCTGGGTCAGCTCCTTGGCCAGGTACATCGCGATCTGGCGCGGACGGGCGATCGAGGCCGGGCGCTTCTTGCTGTACATGTCGGCGACCTTGATCTTGTAGTAGTCGGCCACCGTCTTCTGGATGTTCTCCACGCTGATCTGCCGGTTCTGGATCGACAGCAGGTCGCGCAGGGCCTCGCGGGCCAGCGCGATCGAGATTTCCTTCAGGTTGAAGCGCGAATACGCCAGGATCTTGCGCAGCGCCCCTTCGAGCTCGCGCACGTTGGAGCGCACGTTCTTGGCCACGAAGAAGGCGACTTCCTCGGGCATCTCGGTGCCTTCGGCACGCGCCTTGTTGATCAGGATGGCCACGCGCATCTCCAGCTCCGGCGGCTCGATGGCCACCGTGAGGCCCGAGTCGAAGCGCGAGACCAGCCGCTCGTGGATGTCCGTCAGGCCCTTGGGATAGGTGTCCGAGGTCATCACGATGTGGCTCTTCTTGGCCAGCAGGGCTTCGAAGGCGTTGAAGAATTCTTCCTGCGTGCGGTCCTTGTTGGCGAAGAACTGGACGTCGTCGATCAGGAGCAGGTCCAGGGAGTGGTAGCGCTCCTTGAACTCGTCGAAAGTCTTGCGCTGGTAGGCTTTGACCACATCCGAGACGAACTGCTCGGCGTGGATGTAGAGAACCTTGGAATTGGGCTTGTCCGCCAGCAGCTTGTTGCCCACCGCGTGCACCAGGTGGGTCTTGCCCAGGCCGACCCCGCCGTAGATGAAGAGCGGGTTGTAAAGCTGGCCCGGCGTGCCCGACACGTGCATGGCGGCGGCCCGCGCCATGCGGTTGGCCGTGCCCTCCACCAGCGTGTCGAAAGTCAGCGCCGTGTTGAGCCGGCTCTTGAAGCCGCCGGGGGCGATTTCCTCTTCCGGCTCGGGCGCTTCCGCGACCGGCGCATTGGCCGCGACGGCGGGCGCAGAATAAGTCCTGACACCGCTTTCCCGCGGAGTGATGGCCAACTCAAGCTGCACCGGCTGGCCGTAAAGCTTCTCCAGCACGGCGGCGATGCGCCCTGCGTACTGGGCCCGGACCCAGTCGAGTTTGAACCGGTTGGCCACGAACAGCGTGACCTTGGAAAAGTTCTCCGAGACCTGGGCCGACAGCGGCTTGATCCAGGTGTTGAACTGCTGCTCGGGGAGGTCCTGTGCCAGCTGGTCGACGCAGGCCTGCCATAGGCTGTCCCCTGCGTCCAGGCTGGACGCGGTCGCCAGCCTGCTGTGTTGCCCCTCGCTCATGTGCCCCGTCGCTCCTGTGGATTAGTTTTGTCGCGCGAAACGGCGCATTCTAGTTGCTGAACACCTTATCCACACCACGGGCGAAGCTGCCTCAAGGGTCAATCCCGGCGGGCTTGACAACCCGCTTGCTTGTCCGGGTTGCCGGTTTTGAGGATAATGCCGGGTTTCCCCGAGAAGCAACATGAAACGCACCTACCAACCTTCCAAAGTGCGCCGCGCGCGTACGCACGGCTTCCTGGTCCGCATGAAGACCCGTGGCGGCCGCGCCGTGATCAACGCTCGCCGCGCCAAGGGCCGCAAGCGCCTGGCTGCCTGAGCCGGCTGCCTGAACGCAAGCGCAGCCTGCGCCTGCCGACGTGCAGCGGCTGAAGACCCGGGCACAGTACGAGGCAGCGATGGCAGGCGGCACCGTCTCCCGGACGCCGCACTTCGTGCTGCACCGTGCAGCACTCGACGCGTCCACCCTCCCCGGCCCTTCGATGGAGCAGCCCGCCGATGCAGGCTCGGCTGCGGCATCGAGCGACGGCCGCGGGTCCGCGGCACCCCGGGCGCTGTTTGCCGACCAGTCGCAAGCCTGGATCGGCGCGGTGGTGCCCAAGCGCTGGGCGAAGCGGGCCGTCACCCGCAACGGCATCAAGCGGCAGATCTACGCCGTGAGCGCAGCCTTCGAGTCGCGCCTGCCCGCGGCCGCCCACGTGGTGCGGCTGCGGATGGAGTTCGCCCGCAAGGATTTCCCCAGCGCCTGGTCCGACACGCTGAAGCAAAGCGTGCGCGGGGAACTGCTGCAGCTGTTCGAAAAGGCGAAGTCGTGAAGCGCGTGCTGATCGCCCTGGTGAAGGGCTACCGCCTGCTGCTGTCGCCCTGGATCGGGTCGGCCTGCCGCTTCACGCCCTCCTGCTCCGCCTATTCCCTCGAGGCGCTCGAGCGGCACGGTGCCGCCGCCGGCGCCTACCTCACGGCCGCTCGCATCGGCCGCTGCCATCCCTGGTGCGCGGGCGGGCATGATCCCGTGCCCGCCACGCCCCCGCGCCTGTTTACGCGCTGGGGCAGCGCGCTCCAACAACAGAAGAAAACTCCATGACCGACATCCGCCGCACCATCCTCTGGGTGATCTTCGGCTTCTCCCTGGTGATGCTCTGGGACCAATGGCAGGTCTACAACGGCAAGCCCGCCACCTTCTTCCCCGGGGCCAAGCCCGCCGTGACCGCCAAGGCGCCGTCGCCGGCCGCCAGCGCGAACGCGTCCGCCGCGAGCGGCGTCGCCATGGTGCCGCAGTCCCCGGTCGCCGCCTCGCCGGGCGCCGTGCCTGCGCCCGCGTCGGCTGCCTCGCCCGCGGCCGCCGTGCCGCGCGAGCAGATCACCATCAGCAACGACCTGATGCGCGTCACCTTCGACACCGAAGGCGGCACCATCATCCGCACCGAACTGCTGAAGTACGCGGGCGACAAGACCGGCGAGCCCTTCGTGCTGATGAACGAGAACCCCGAGCGCGTGTACGTCGCGCAGACGGGCCTGATCGGCGGCAACTTCCCCAACCACAAGACGGTGATGACTTTCAGCGGCGACCGCTCGCTGAAGGAAGGCTCGGACAGCGTGGTGGCGAAGTTCGAGTCGCCGGAGCAGGGCGGGCTGAAGCTGGTGAAGACCTTCACGCTCAAGCGCGGCAACTACGTGATGCAGGTGGACCAGCAGGTGGTCAACACCACGGGCGCGCCGGTGAACGCGCAGCTGTACGAACAGCTGGTCCGCGACGGCAACAAGCTGCCGGGCGAGTCGTCGTTCTATTCGACCTTCACCGGGCCGGCGGTCTACACGCCGGACAAGAAGTTCCACAAGATCAATTTCAAGGACGTCGACAACGACAAGGCGGACATCGACAAGGAGTCCACCGGCGGCTACGTCGCCATGGTGCAGCACTACTTCGCCAGCGCCTGGATCCTGCCGGACGGCGTGAAGCGCGAGAACTTCGTGCGCAAGGTCTCCGACAACCTGTATGCCGTCGGCATGATCACGCCGGTGAGCGTCGCGCCCGGCGCGACCACCACGGTCACCTCGAAGTTCTACTCCGGCCCCGAAGAGGAAAAGCGGCTGGAGCAGATCGCCCCGGGCCTGGAACTGGTCAAGGACTACGGCTGGCTGGCGATCATCGCCAAGCCGCTGTACTGGCTGCTGTCGGCGCTGCACGGCTTCATCGGCAACTGGGGCTGGTCGATCATGGCGCTGGTGCTGCTGATCAAGGTGGCCTTCTACTGGCTGCAGGCCAAGGGCTACGAGAGCATGGCCAAGATGAAGGCCATCAACCCCAAGGTCATGGCCATGCGGGAGCGCTTCAAGGACAACCCGCAGCAGATGCAGCAGGAGATGATGCGCATCTACAAGGAGGAGAAGGTCAACCCGCTGGGCGGCTGCTTCCCCATCATGATCCAGATCCCCGTGTTCATCGCGCTGTACTGGGTGCTGCTGTCCTCGGTGGAGATGCGCGGCGCGCCCTGGATCCTGTGGATCAAGGACCTGTCGGTGCAGGACCCCTACTTCATCCTGCCGGCCATCATGACGCTGACCACGCTGCTGCAGACGGCGCTGAACCCGGTGCCGCCGGACCCGATGCAGGCCAAGATGATGTGGATCATGCCGCTGGTGTTCGCGGTGATGTTCTTCTTCTTCCCGGCCGGCCTGGTGCTGTACTGGATCACCAACAACTGCCTGTCGATCGCGCAGCAGTGGCTGATCAACACCCGCATGGGCGTGCCGCCGCAGTTCAACCTGCCGAAGTTCGGCGCGGCGGCTGCGAACGACAAGAAGTAGCGGCACTGTCGTTCCCGCGCAGGCGGGGACGCCAGGCATCCTGGAAAGCGGCCTGCGGGCCGCTTTTCCTTTGGGTTCGATAATCGCGCCATGCTCGCCCGCCTGGACCAGGCCATCGCCGCCATCGCCACCGCGCCCGGACGCGGGGCCGTCGGCATCGTGCGCGTGTCGGCCAGGGACGTGCGACCCATCATCGATGCGGTGTGCGCGCGCGACCTGCCGCCGCGCCAGGCCGTGTACCTGCCGTTCCGCGCGGCCGACGGCAGCGCCATCGACCAGGGGCTCGCGATCCACTTTCCCGCGCCGCACTCGTATACGGGCGAGGACGTGCTGGAGCTGCAGGCGCACGGCGGACTGGTGGTGCTGCAACTGCTGCTCGCGCGCTGCCTCGAAGCGGGCGCGTCCATCCACCTGCGCGTGGCGGAGCCCGGCGAGTTCACCCAGCGCGCGTTCCTCAACGGCAAGCTCGATCTCGCGCAGGCCGAGGCCATCGCCGACCTGATCGATGCCAGCACCGAAGCGGCCGCCCGCAGCGCCACGCGTTCGCTTGCGGGCGAGTTCTCGCGCGAAGTGCATGCCTTGCGCGATGCGCTGGTCGATCTGCGCATGCTGGTGGAAGCGACTCTGGACTTTCCCGAGGAGGAGATCGACTTCCTGCAGAAGGCGGATGCACAAGGCCAGCTAGCACGCCTGCAGGCCAACGTCGCCCGCGTGATGCAGCGCGCGCACCAGGGCGCGCTGCTGCGCGAGGGGCTGCACGTGGTGATCGCGGGCCAGCCGAACGCGGGCAAGAGTTCGCTGCTGAATGCGCTGGCCGGCGCCGAGCTCGCCATCGTCACGCCGATCGCAGGGACCACGCGCGACGTGGTGCGGCAGACGATCCAGATCGAAGGCGTGCCGCTGCACGTGGTCGACACCGCGGGATTGCGGGAAGGCGCGGAGGAAGTGGAGCAGATCGGCATCGAACGCGCCTGGGGCCAGATCGAGAATGCCGACGCGGTGATCTTCCTGCACGACCTCACGCGGGCGGAGGAGGCGGCGTACCAGTCGGCCGACGCGGCGATCGCCGCGAAGTTGCCGGAGGATGTGCCGGTGGTCGATGTGTGGAACAAGGCCGATGCGGTCGGTGCTGGGGTTCGCTTCGCTCACCACCAGCCTACGAACAACTCCGACCACCCTTCCCGTAGGCTGGCGGTGAGCGCAGCGAACCCCAGCGATGCGCCAAGCGCTCCCGCCTCCCTCACCCTCTCCGCCAGGACCGGCGAAGGCCTCGACGCCCTGCGCGCCAGGCTCCTCGAGATCGCCGGCTGGCAGGCCGCGCCCGAGGGCGTGTTCATCGCGCGCGAGCGTCACCTGCACGCGCTGCGGCGCGTGGACGCGCACCTGATGGAAGCCGCCGCGCAGCTCGCGCGGCAGGCGCAGGCGCTCGACCTGCTCGCGGAGGAGTTGCGCCTCGCGCAGAACGCACTGTCCGAGATCACCGGCGAGTTCAGCGCCGACGACCTGCTGGGCGTCATCTTCAGCCGCTTCTGCATCGGCAAGTGATGCGCCCGCGCCGGCGCTGGTGCTTGCGCCAGGCCGGCAGCGAAACTATTGCGCCGTGATGCCGCGCGCCTTGATCAGCTTGCCCAGCGTGTCGTACTCGCGCTTCAGGTGCGCCGCGAACTCGGCCTGCGAGCTCATGACGGGCTCGGCATGCAGGTCGTTCAGGCGCGCGATCACGTCCGGCGATCTGAGCGCCTTGTCGAACTCGCTGCTGATGCGCGCCACCACGGCCGGCGGCGTGCCGGCCGGCACGAACAGTCCGGTCCACTGCTGCGGACGGAAGTCGGCATAGCCCGCTTCCGCGAAGGTTGGCACATTGGGCAGCGACGGCAGGCGCTTGTCGCTGGTGACGGCCAGCGCCCTCACCTTGCCGCCGTTGGCCTGCGGCACGGCCAGCGTCGCCGAGATCAGCATCGCCTGCACATGGCCGCCGATCAGGTCCGTCATCGCCGGTCCGCCGCCCTTGTACGCCACGTGCGGCAGGTCGATGCCCGCCAGGTCCTTGAACACCTCGAAGTACAGGTGGTTGCTGGTGCCGATGCCGGGGCTCGCGTAGCTCATCCTGCCGGTGTTCGCCTTGGCGTAGCCCACGAACTCCTTCACGCTGGTCGCGGGCACGTTGTTGTTCACCACCAGCACGAGCGGGATGCGCGCGAGCAGGCTGACCGGCGTCATGTCCTTGAACGTGTCGTAGGGCAGGTTCGCGATCAGGTGCGGGTTGGCCGGCACGCTGTCGGCGCTGAGCAGCAGCGTGTAGCCGTCCGGCGCGGCCTTGGCCAGCAAGCCTTCCGCGACCGTGCCGCCGGCGCCGGGCCGGTTCTCCACGAGCACCGGCTGGCCGAAGCCTTCCTGCAGCCGCGGCAGCAGCGCGCGCGCGATCGTGTCCGTCAGCCCGCCCGGTGCGAAACTCACGATGATGCGGATCGGCTTGGACGGCGAGTCCTCGGCGAAGGCGGAAGAGGCGCCGGTGAGGGCGCAGGCCGCCGCGGCCGCGCCGGCCAGCAGGCGGCGCAGGAACGCGCGTTTGGGCATGGTGTCTCCTGGTGAAGGCGCCGGATCGCGAGGCCGTCCGGCTTTTTCTGTCCGGATAGTGGACAGTCGTCTCCATTTTCGGCAGGCTAGTGCCGGTGTCAATCCGGTGCGACCTGCGCCCTCACCTAGAACTTTATGGAACAAGCGACGGAAGAAAAGAGCGGCCAGGCCCAGGGCGGCGAAGGCGTGCGCGCGGTGGAGCGGGCGCTGGACGTGCTGGCGGCGTTCGCGCCGGGCGACAGCGAGCTGCTGGTGGCGGACCTCGTGAAGCGCGTGGGGCTCAGCCGGCCTACGCTCTACCGCCTGCTGCACACGCTGGAAAAGAAGGGCTTCGTCGCCTCCTCCGGCGAGCCGCAGCGCTTCCGGCTGGGGTCCGCCGTCGCGCGCCTCGCGCATGTGTGGGGAACCACGCTGGACCTCACCGCGACCGCGCGGCCGCTGATGCTCGAAGCCTCGGCCTTCACTGGCGAGACCGTCGCTCTGTTCGTTCCGCGCGGCGAGATGCGCCTGTGCGTGGCCGAGATCCAGAGTGCGCAAGCGCTGAGCTTCCGGCGCGGCGTGGGCTATAGCGAGCGTCTGGTGAAGGGCGCAAGCGGACGGGCCATCCTGGCGTACACGCCGCTCGCGCCGGGCCAGCTCGAGGCGTATGCAGCAGGTACCTCGGCCGATCTCGGCTGGTTGCGCGACCAGATGGCGCTCACGCGCGAGCGCGGCTACGCGATGGGACACAACGAGCTGATCCAGGGCGCCTATGCGGTGGCCGTGCCGTTCTTCGACGGCTCGGGTGCAGTCGCGGGATCGCTGGGCGTGTTCGGGCCCGACGTGCGCTTGACCGAGGCGCGTGTGCATGAGTTCGGCGCGTACCTCAAGGGTCTCGGCGCCCGGCTCACGCAGACGCTCGGAGGCGCCGCGGGTTCTTGACCCGGCGGCGGGTGAGTCCATAGAATGGACAGGTCACCCGCACAACGGACATGCAATGAACGACATGATGAAGACGCTGGTGCGCACGGGCCCCGGCACGCCGACGGGCGCCCTGCTGCGCCGCTTCTGGATTCCCATCCTCCTTTCCAGCGAAATCGCCGATCCCGATGGCCCGCAAGTGCGCGTGCAGATCCTCGGCGAGAAGCTGCTCGCCTTCCGCGACAGCCAAGGGCGGCCCGGCCTGATCAGCGAGTTCTGCTCGCATCGCGGCGTCTCGCTCTACTTCGGCCGCAACGAGGACAACGGCATCCGCTGCAGCTACCACGGCCTGAAGTTCGACATCGAGGGCAAGTGCGTCGACATCCCGCAGGCGCCGCAGATGTGCGAGAAGTTCCATATCGCCGGCTACCCGTGCCTGGAACGCGCCGGCATCGTGTGGGCCTACATGGGCCCGAAGGACAAGCAGCCCGGCCCGCCCGGCGTGGAGTGGGCCAACCTGCCCGAGAGCCACGTGTTCGTGTCCAAGCGCCTGCAGGAATGCAACTACCTGCAGGCCATGGAAGGCGGCATCGACACCAGCCACGTCTCCTTCGTGCACAAGTTCGAGGTGGACAACGACCCCTTCCACCAGGGCACCAAGGCCAACGACTACATCAAGAAGGACGGCAACGTCACCTTCGAGGTGGAGAAGCACGACGGCGGCCTCACTCTCTTCGGCCGCCGCAACGGCGAGCCCGACTCCTACTACTGGCGCGTCACGCAGTGGATCTTCCCCTGGTACAACCTGATCCCGCCCTTCGGTGACCACGCGCTCGGCGGCCATGTGTGGGTGCCGATCGACGACCACAACTGCTGGGCGTGGAGCATCAACTTCCGGCCCGACCAGCCGCTGTCCGAGCAGGAGCGCCGTGACCTGCAGGACGGCAAGGGCGTGCACTGCGAATACGAGCCGGGCACCAACGTGCCGGGCGGCACGTGGAGGCCCAAGGCCAACAAGGACAACGACTACCTGATCGACCGGGTGGCGCAGAAGGAGCGGCGCGCCTTCAGCGGCGTGTTCGGCTTCGCCGCTCAGGACGCGTCGCTGCAGGAAAGCATGGGCCCCATCCAGGACCACGAGGCGGAGAAGCTGCTGCCTTCCGACCGCGCGATCATGATGGCGCGCCGCATGCTGTACGAGGCCACCGTCGGCCTCGCGCAGGGACAGGAGCCTTCCGCCACCGCG
Organism: Ramlibacter ginsenosidimutans; assembly: GCF_016654015.1. Classification (GTDB taxonomy): domain Bacteria; phylum Pseudomonadota; class Gammaproteobacteria; order Burkholderiales; family Burkholderiaceae_C; genus Ramlibacter; species Ramlibacter ginsenosidimutans. Next base: position 46,628 of record NZ_JAEPWM010000002.1, read on the forward strand.
TCGATGGCGCAACGCGTGCGCGCCGCCGGCGTGCTGCTGCCGCGCGAGCAGAAGCCGCAGCAATGGGCGAAGACGCACCTGGTGTACGGCGAAGACCAGCCGGTGTACTCGTTGTGAGCGGCCGTCTCGCAGGCAAGGCCGCCCTGGTCACCGGTGGCGGTGGCGGCATCGGCGCGGCGACCGCCGCGCTCTTCTGCGCCGAAGGTGCGAAGGTGCTGCTGGTCGACCGCGACGCTGAGGCGCTGGAGCGCACCGCGGCCGCGATCCGTGCGCAGATGCCGGATGCCGGGGTGCAGGTGCTGGCCGCCGACGTCGCGGATCCCGCCGCGGCGACGCAGGCCGCCGCGCGTTGCCAGCAGGCCTTCGGGCGCACGGACATCCTGGTGAACAACGCATCGATGCGCAACTACTCCGCCTTCGCCGACGCGACTCCGGAAGAGTGGCAGGCAGTCGTCGCGGTCAACATGGTGGGCAACGCCAACTTCTGCCGCGCGGCGCTGCCGGCCTTGCGCGCAGCGGGGCGCGGCGCGATCGTGAACGTGTCCTCCTGCTATGCCGTCAAGGGACGCAAGGGCATGGCGCTGTACGACGCCACCAAGGCGGCGATGATCGCCATGACGCGCACGCTCGCCTTCGAGGAGGCCGGCAACGGCCTGCGCGTGAACGTCGTGTGCCCGGGCTCCACGCTGACGGACTTCCACATCCAGCGCACCAAGGCGGCCGGCAAGAGCGTGGAAGAACTGAAGACGCAGCGCCAGGACACTTCCCTGCTCGGGCGCTGGGCCGAGCCGAAGGAGATCGCCTACCCGATCCTCTGGCTCGCCAGCGACGAGGCCTCGTTCATCACCGGCACCACGCTGGTCGTGGACGGCGGACTGCACATCAAGTAGGCCCCCATGATCGTCCAGAACCAGGCCGACCTCACGCGTGCCGTGCTGGCCGAGGTCGAGCGCACGCCGGACCCGCGGCTGCGCCGCATCCTCGCCTCCGCCGTGCGCCACCTGCATGACTTCGTGCGCGACACCGAACTCACCGAAGCGGAGTTCCGCCAGATCTGCGGATTGATCGCCAAGGCGGGCCAGCTCACCACGCCGTCGCACAACGAAGTCGTGCTCGCCGCCGGGTCGCTGGGTGTGTCGGCGCTGGTATGCCTGCTGAACAACGGTGCAGGCGGCGCGCGCGAAACGACGGCAAACCTGATGGGCCCGTTCTGGCGCGAGGGCTCGCCCGCCACGCCCAACGGCGGCAGCATCGTGCGTTCGCCCACGCCAGGCGAGCCGGTGTTCGTCACCGCGTGGATCGTCGACGAGGCCGGCCAGCCGGTGGTCGACGCCGAGGTCGATGTGTGGCAGGCCTCGGGCGAAGGCTATTACGAGAACCAGGACCCGCAGCAGGCCGACATGAACCTGCGCGGCAAGTTCGCCAGCGATGCGCAAGGCCGCGTGCAGTTCCGCACCGTCAAGCCTTCGGGTTATCCGATCCCGGTGAACGGGCCCGTGGGCCAGCTCATTCGCGCGCAGGGGCGCCACAACCTGCGGCCCGCGCACATCCACTTCCTGGTGCACAAGGCGGGCTACAAGACGCAGTTCTCGCAGCTCTATTCCAGCGACGATCCGCACCTGGAAACCGACGTGCAGTTCGGCGTGACGCAGGCGCTGCTCGGCCAGTATGTCGCCCACGAGGGTGAGCCCGCTCCGGATGCGGACGTGCAGGGCCGCTGGTATTCGCTGGAGCACCGCTTCGTGATCGCCCGCGGCGACGCCGCGCTGCCCCCGCCCCCCATCACCGCGAAGACCGACGGCCCGCGGCCGCCGCTCGTGGTGCTCGAACGCAGTTCATAACACGGAGACAAGCATGACCGATAGCCCGCAGCGGCCCAGCGCCGCGCAATCCCCCATGGGCCTGGCCCTCTCGCCGCGCGCCACCTTGACCGGCTGGCGTCGCCGCGCGCTGCTGGCGCTCGCGACCGCCACGCTCGCCGGCGGTGCCTGCGCGCAGGCGCCAGCGCAGGAATGGGCGCCCACGCGTCCCGTGCGCATCATCGTTCCCATCGTCGGCAGCACCAACGACGTGCTCGCGCGCCTGGTCGCGCCCAAGCTGCAGGAGGCGTTGGGCCAGCCGGTGATCGTCGACAACCGCCCGGGCGCCGGCGGCAACATCGGCGCCGACATGGTGGCCAAGGCGCCGCCGGACGGCCTGACGCTGCTGGTGGGCTACAACGGCCCGCTCGCGATCAACGTCACGTTGATGGACAAGATGCCCTATGACCCGGTGAAGGACCTGCAGCCGATCACGCTGGCCGTCAAGGCGCCGCAGTACCTGGTGGTGAACGCGAAGTCGGACATCAAGAGCCTGGCGGACCTGGTCGCCAAGGCGAAGGCGCATCCGGACAAGTATTCCTATGCGTCCATCGCGATCGGCAGTGCGTCGCACCTCACGATGGAGATGTTCAAGCTGGCCGCCGGCATCAACCTGACGCACGTGCCGTACAAGGGCTCCAACCTTGCCGTCACCGACCTGATAGCCGGCAACGTGGATGCGGGCTTCTTCGTGCCCGGCAACGTGCAGCAGTTCGTGCAGCAGGGCAAGCTGCGCCTGCTCGCCTCCAGCGGCCCCAAGCGTTTCGCGAGCACCCCCGACGTGCCGACGATCGCGGAGTCCGGCTACAAGGGTTTCGAGGCGACCTCGTGGATCGGCTTCCTCACCGCGCCGAACACGCCGAGGCCTATCGTCGATCGCTACCACCGCGAGCTGGTGAAGATCCTCACCTCGCCCGAGATCTCGCAGAAGCTGCACGACATGGAATTCGAAGTCGTCGCGGACACGCCGGAGCAGTTCTCCGGCTGGATCAAGTCCGAGATCGTCCGCTGGGGCCAGGTCATCAAGGCGACCGGCGCGAAAGTGGACTGAGGCAAAGCTACTTCTTCTTCCCCTCCCGCACGCTCGCCTCGATCAGCGCATCGGCCATCCACAGCACGGTGCGCTCGATCTCCTTCTCGCTCACGTCCCACATGTCCTTGAGGATCGTGTAGGCCTCGATGCCATAGAGCACCGAGAGCGCGCGGTGCAGGCGGTCGCGCACTGCCGGAGCGAGCTGGCCCTTCAGCGGCGCCAGCGCACCCGCCAGGATCGCCACGCGGTGGCCGCGCCGGTATGGCTCTTCTTCCAGCAGGCCGGCGCGCTGCAGCGCCCATTGCTCCAGCGCGAGCTGCAGCGCCGCGCGCAGCTGCGGCTCGTAGCGCTGGAAGCGCGGGAAGGTGGCCTTGAACACCTGGTGCACGCGCTCCCGCGCACCGGCTTCCTCGGTGCCCGGCGGCGCATTGCGTACTGCCCCGAGCGAGGCGTCGACGACGCTCGTGATCAGCGCGCTGCGGCTCGGAAAGTAGCGGTACGCGGTCGCGCGGGAAACGTTGGAGCGCACGGCCACCTCCGCGATCGAGGGGATGTGGCCGTCCTGCTGGATCAGGTCCATCGCCGTATCCAGCAGCAGCCTGAAGGTGGCTGCGCGCACGCCCTTGCTCGGCGGCTGCGGTGCTTCGGTGGGTCGAAAAGGAACTCGGGGCAAGGGAAACTCCGGGGGTGAATGCTGCCGCATGGACGTTGCGGCGCATTGTGGCTTCTGCTTATGATGCCCCGCAGAAGTGAGACGCGCGTCTCATTTCCGACCCGGTGTCTCACCCACGCCAGGCCGTCCGGTCGGTAGTACATCGCGTAGGGGAGGATCACCATGCGCATCGCAACCCGGATTTCCAGCGGCTCCGTGCGAGCCGCCCGCGCCCTCGGCGCGGCGCCTGCCTGAGACCGGCGTGCTCCACGTCATCGACCGGATCGCCGTCGAGGAAGACGGCGAGGGCGAAGCCATCCTCTGCCTGCACGGACTCGGCGGCGACTCCAATACCTGGACGCCGCTGATGCCGGCGCTCGCGGGCTATCGCGTGATCCGTCCCGACCTGCCGGGAAGCGGCCGGTCCGCTTCCGCCGGCGGCGCGCTCACCATCGAGAAGCTGGCACAGGCGGTGCACGCGATCTGCATTCGGCTGGACGTGAGCCGCGCGCACGTCCTTGGCCACTCCATGGGCACGATCGTGGCCCAGCACCTCGCGGCGGCGCAGCCGCACCTGGTGCGCAGCCTGGCGCTGTTCGGCCCGCTGATCGCGCCGAACGACACCGCGCGCGCCGGCATCCGCGCTCGCGGCGAGAAGGCGCGCCACGAAGGCTTGCGCGGCATGCACGAGATCGCGCTGGCGCTGGTGAATGCAGCGACCTCCAGCGACACGCGCCAGCGGCAGCCCGTGGCCGTCGCCTTCGTGCGCGAGAGCCTGATGCGCCAGGACCCGGAAGGATATGCACGCAGCTGCGAGGCGCTCGCCGCGGCCCAGGCCGCCGCGGTGGAACGCATCACGGCGCCCACCATGCTGGTCACCGGCGACGAGGACGGGGTCGCCCCGCCGCAGGCCGTGCGCACGATGGCCGAACGTTTCGTGCAGGCGGCCAGCCTGCGCTCCGTGGTCCTGAACCGCTGCGGCCACTGGACCCCCATCGAGCGGGCCGAGGACTGCGCGCGCGAATTGCGCGCCTTCCTCGCCGCGCAGCACTGAACGAGGAGACCCATGGCCGACGTGCTGTTCACCAACGCGCGCATCTTCGACGGCTCCGGCGCGCAGCCCTACCGCGGCGAAGTGCTGGTGCAGGGCAACCGCATCAGCCGCGTCACCCAAAGCGGCGCCGGCGTGCGCAACGCGCCGGTGGGCGGCGTGACCGTCGTCGACGCCGCCGGCGCCTTCCTCATGCCCGGCATGGTGGAGGCGCACACGCATTTCGCGTGGAACGACCAGCCCAGCCTCGACGCGATCCAGCGCATGCCGCCCGAGGAACACATCCTGTGGTGCGCGCAGGTCGCGAAGACCTACCTGGACATGGGCTGGACCTCGTGCGTCGGCGCGGCCACGGCCAAGCCGCGGCTGGACGTGGTGATCCGCAACGCGATCAACGACGGCACGATCATCGGCCCGCGCTATCTCGCCGCGAGCCAGGAGATCACGGTGCCAGGTGGCCTCGGCGACACCACGCAGCCGCACCTGCCGCAACAGGAGTTCGCCTTCGGCGCGGTGGTGAGCGGCGTCGAGGAGATGCGCCGCTGCGTGCGCATGTTCTGCAAGTACGGCGTCGATTCGCTGAAGATCAACCTCTCGGGCGAATCGATCACCGGCATGCCCAGCGAGGCGTCGCAGTTCACCGAGGCGGAGATCGCCACCTGTGTCGAGGAGGCGCATGCCTGGGGCAAGCGCGTCGCGGCGCACGCGCGCTCCACCAAGTCCATCAAGCAGTGCGTGCACCACGGCATCGAGGTGATCTACCACGCGAGCTTCGCCGACGAGGAAGCGCTGGACCTGCTGGAGGCGCACAAGAAGGAACACTTCATCGCTCCGGGCCTGGCCTGGTTGATCAACACCTGCCACAACGCCAGCGAATACGGCATCACGCCCGCCGTTGCGCGCGGCATGGGCTACTTCCGCGAACTGGAAGCGGCGATCGAATCGATGCGGGCGCTGCATCGCCGCGGCGTGCGCATCCTGCCGGGCGGCGACTACGGCTTCGCCTGGACGCCGCACGGCACCAACGCGAAGGACCTGGAGTACTTCGTGCAGCACGTGGGCATGTCGACGATGGAAGCGCTGCTCTCGGCCACCGCCTGGGGCGCGCCGATGATGAAGTTGAAGGGCCAGATCGGCGAAGTGAAGCAGGGCTACCTGGCGGACCTGCTGCTGGTCGACGGCGACCCGCTGCAGGACATCGCCGTGCTGCAGGACAAGCGCCGCATCCTTGCCGTGATGAAGGGCGGCGAGTTCCACCGTGCGCCGCCGCTGCGCCGCGACGCACGCACCGAACACACCCGCTGGGCGGCCTGAGGAGAGCGGCATGGAAAGCACCCTGTTCACCAACGTCCGCATCGTCGAAGGCCCGGTGCAGTCCGCGCCCTATGTCGGCAGCGTGCTGGTCGAGGGCAAGCGCATCAAGCGCGTGAGCCGCTCGGCCGCCTCGGTGTCCGGCAGCCCGTCGACCGTGATCGATGCGGCGGGCGCCACCCTGATGCCCGGCATGTGCGAAGCGCACACGCATTTCTCCTGGAACGACGCGGCCACGCTGGCGGCGATCCAGACCATGCCGCTGGAGGAGCACGTGCTGTGGTGCGCCAAGGTGGCCAAGCGCTACCTCGAAGCCGGCTTCACCTCGTGCGTCGGCGCGGCCTGCGCCAAGCCGCGGCTGGACGTGGTGATCCGCAACGCGATCAACAGCGGCCAGATCCCGGGCCCGCGCTACCTCGCGGCGAGCCAGGAGATCACCGTGCCGGGCGGCCTCGGGGACGAGACGCTGCCCCACCTGCCCTTCCCCGAATTCAGCTTCGGCGTGAACGTCAATTGCGCGGACGAGATGCGCAAGGTCGTGCGCATGTTCCTGAAGTACGGCGTCGACTCGATCAAGATCAACCTGTCCGGCGACAACTTCACACCCGACTCGCCCGCCGAGACCACGTGGATGACGGACGCCGAAGTCGCCGCGGCCATGGAGGAAGTGCGCCTGCGCGGCAAGCGCGGCACGGCGCACGCGCGCTCCGCCGCGTCGGTGAAGCAGGCGCTGCGCCACGGCATCGACGTGATCTACCACGCGAGCTTCACCGACGAGGAGACGCTGGACATGCTGGAGGCCGCGAAGGGCCGCGTGTTCGTCGCGCCCGGCATCGCGATCCTCTACGCGATGCTGCACGAGGCCGAGCCGTACGGCATTTCCCACGAGAAGGCGGTGGCCATGGGCTACCAGCGCGAATGGGACGCGGCGATCGAATCGCTGCGCGCGATGCACAAGCGCGGCATCCGCGTTCTGCCCGGCGGTGACTACGGCTTCGCCTTCACGCCGCACTGCCAGAACGCGCGCGACCTGGAGTTCTTCGTCAAGTACCTGGGCATGACGCCCGCCGAGGCGATCCGCAGCACCACCGTGTACGGAGGCGAGATCATGATGCGCCCCGGCGAGCTGGGACAGGTGAAGGAAGGCTACCTGGCCGACCTGCTGCTGGTGGACGGCGACCCGGTGGCCAACATCGCGATCCTGCGCGATCCGAAGCGCATCCTGGCGGTGATGAAGGACGGCGTGTTCGCCAAGCGACCCGACGTCGAGGCGGAGCGCGAGTTCCGGGTGGCGGCGTGATGACCCGCAACCAGAAGATCGCGACCTGGGTCGTGCTGGGCGGCCCGATCGCGGCACTGTCCCTCTATGCGATCGCGGACAACGCGAAGCTGTACTTCACGACGCTGCTCAATTCGCTCACGCTGGCGTCGCTGTACTTCATGGTCGCGAGCGGCTTCACGCTGGTGTTCGGCCTGATGCGCAACGTGAACCTCGCGCACGGCTCGCTCTACCTGCTTGGCGCCTACGTCGGCTGGATGGTGGGCGACCAGACGAACTCGTGGGTGCTGGCGGTCGTCGCCGGCTTCCTCTCGGCCGCGGTGGTCGGCCTGCTGATGCAGATCCTGATCTTCCGCCGCATGCAGGGCCAGGACCTGCGCCAGACGCTGGTGACCATCGGCATCTCCATCGTGCTGGCGGACCTGATGCTGTGGATGTGGGGCGCGGAGATCTACACCTTCGACCCGCCGGCCTGGATCTACGGCTCCACCTCGCTGCCGCTGGTGGAGAAGTTCCCGACCTACCGCATCGCGGTGCTGCTCGGAGCGATCGCCATCGGCTTCGGCTTGTGGTGGTTCCTGGCGCGCACGCGCGTGGGCATGATGATCCGCGCCGGCGTGGATGACCGCGGCATGCTGTCCGCCGCGGGCGTCAACGTGCAACTGGTCTTCGCGATCACCTTCGCCATCGGCGCCGGCATGGCGGGACTCGCCGGCGTCGTCGGCGGCAGCGCGTTGTCGATCTCGCCGGGCGAGGACACGCGCTACCTGCTCGCCTCGCTCGTGGTGGTGATCGTCGGCGGCATGGGCAGCGTCGGCGGCGCGGCGATCGGTGCGCTGCTGATCGGCCTGGCCGAACAGTTCGGGCTGGCCTACGCGCCGACCTACAGCGTGGTGTTCACCTTCGTGATCATGGTGCTGGCGCTGGCCTTCCGCCCGCGCGGGATCATGGGGAGGCCGGCATGAGCGCAGCACGGCCGCCCGAAGGCGCTCGCCCCCTCCGCTTGCGGAGGGGGGAGGCGCAGCACGAAGTGCGGAGCCTGGGGGAGGTTTTCCAATGAGCGCCGCACAGTGGCGGAAGGCGATGAATTCCGGGGCAGCGTCGGCGGCGCGGCCCGTGACAGCCGCGCCGGTCGTCCCGCTGACCACGCAGGAGCCCGCGGAACGAGGCGAGCACGGCGAGCTTCCGCGCTGGATGAAGCGCGTCTTCCGCGACGTCGGCGCCCGCCACGTCGTGGTGATGCTCGGGCTGCTGCTCTACCCGCTGGTGGCCAACGGCTTCTTCACCTTCCAGGTCGGCGCGCAATCGCTCGCGCTGGGCCTCGTCGCGCTGTCGCTCACCTTCCTGGGCGGCTACGGCGGCATGGTGTCGGTGGCGCAGATGACCGTCGCGGGCGTGGCCGGCTATCTCCTGGCCATCTTCGGCAGCAGCAGCGCGACCGCCATCAGCCTCGGCTGGCCGTGGTGGCTGGCAGCGGTCTTCGCCATCGCGCTGGCTACCGTGTTCGCCACGCTGGTCGGCTGGCTGTCGGTGCGCACCGAAGGCATCTACACCATCATGATCACGCTGGCGATCGGGGTGGCCTTCTTCTACCTGGCGCAGCAGAACTACTCGCTGTTCAACGGGCACCAGGGCTTCAACAAGCTCTTTCCCCCCACCGTCCTCGACATCGATTTCCGCGAAGCCACGCCCTTCTACTACCTGTCGCTCGCGTGCGCCCTGGCGGGCTACTTCTTCGTCAAGCTGCTGGTGCGCGCACCGTTCGGCGTGGCGCTGCAAGGCATCCGCGACAACCCGCGGCGCATGAACTCGCTCGGGTACAACGTCACGGCGCATCGCGTCGCGGCTTACGCCGTCGCCGGCCTGCTCGCTGCGGTCGGCGGCGTGCTGCTGGCCTGGTACAACAACCGCATCTCGCCCGGCTCGATGAACACCGGCGCGATGATCAACATCCTCGTGATCGCCGTCCTCGGCGGCATGAACCGGCCGATCGGCGCCTTCATCGGCGCGGTCGTGTTCGTGCTCCTGCAGAACTTTGCCGTCGACCTCGTCGACCGCGAACGCTTCAACCTCGTGATCGGCGGCGTGTTCCTCGCCATCGTCCTCTTTTCACCCAACGGCCTGGTGGGCATCTGGACGCAGCTGCGCGCGCGCCTCGGATCCAGGAAGGCCATCAACCCCCGAAGGAGACTGCAGTGAAGACGGCAAGAAGAATCCTGATGCGCACGATGGTGGCAGCTGCGACTGCAGCGGCCTTCACGGGTTCGGCATGGGCGCAGGACACGCTGAAGATCGGCCTGCTGGCCACGCTGGAAGGGCCGTTCGCGGCGCCCGGGCAGGACAGCATGCGCGGCGCCGACCTCGCACTCAAGCAGAAGAACGGCATGGCCGGCGGCAAGAAGATCGAGTTCATCAAGGCCTCGTCCGATGCCACGCCCGACAAGGCGGTGGCCGCCACGCGCAAGCTGGTCGAACAGGACAAGACGCCCATCGTCATCGGCCCGCTGTCCGGCGACGAGGGCATCGCGGTGAAGAACTACGCGAAGACGCAGCCGAACGTGACGTTCGTCAACGGCTCGTCCGGCGCCCAGGCGGCGACCTGGGGTGACCCCGCGCCCAACTTCTACCGCTTCAACACCGAAGGCGCGCAATGGATGGTGGGGCTGGGCGAGCACGCGCTGGCCAAGGGCTACAAGAGAACCTTCCTGATCGCCGAGGACTACGGCTTCCCCTACTCGCAGGTGCAGGGTTTCATGGCCAGCTACTGCGCCAAGGGCGGCAAGGTGATCGACAAGGCGTGGGTGCCGCTGGGGACCAAGGACTATTCGTCGGTGATCGCGCGCATCCCGAAGGATGTCGACGCGCTGCTGGTGGTGCTGGGCGGCTCGGACGCGGTCAACTTCCTCACGCAGTACGAGCAGGCCGGCGGCAACAAGCCCATGATCGGCGGCTCCATCACCGTGGACCAGACGGTGCTGAACTACAAGGGCAAGCGCCGCGAGTCGCTGCTCGGTACGGCCTCCGCGGGCCCGATGGCCGACTCCATCGACACGCCCGAGTGGAAGAAGTTCGTGGCCGACTACAAGGCGACGTTCAAGGACGGCTTCCCGAGCCCGTCGCTGTTCGCCTACCTGTACTACATCAACACCAAGGCGACGCTCGACGCTCTGGATGCGGTCAAGGGTGACCTGTCCAATGGCCAGAAGGCGTACCGCGAGGCGCTGCAGAAGACCAACTTCAAGGGCCCCGCGGGGACCGTGAAGATCGACGACAACCGCAACGGCGTGGGCCCGACCTACATCACCGAAGTGGCGAAGGCACCGGACGGCTCCTTCTACAACAAGGTCGTGAAGGTGGTTCCCGACGTGACCCAGACCCTGGGCCTGCCGAAGGAACAGTTCATGAAGATGGGCCTCGGGTCGCGCGACGTCCCGGATTGCCGCAAGTAAGGCCATACAGCGGAGCGGCACGATGGCTTCGATCACCACCCTCAGGCCGCGCGCGGGCGCGGCGCTGCCTGCAGCAGCTGCGGGCAGCACCGCGCTGCTTTCGGACGACGCGCTGGTCCTGAAAGGGGTGTCGCGGGCCTTCGGTGCCCTTCGCGCCGTGGACGACGTGTCCCTCACGGTGGCCGCGGGCCAGAAGTACGCGATCCTCGGCTCCAACGGCGCCGGCAAGACCACGCTCTTCAACGCGATCACCGGCGACTTCCCGCCCAGCGCGGGAAGCATCCATTTCTTCGGCGAGGACATCACGGCAATGCCGCCGCACGAGCGGATCCGCAAGGGCCTGCGGCGCACCTACCAGTCCTCGCTGCTCTTTCGCGACCTGTCGGTGCGCGACAACCTCTTCCTGGCGGTCCGCGGCGTCGCCGGCGGCCGCTTCTCCTTCCTGCCGGCACGCTCCACGCACGCGTCCGCGCGTGCCACGCAGGACCTGCTGGATCGCGTGCGCCTGTCGCACATCGCCGACGAACCGGTGGCCAATCTCGCGCACGGGCAGCAGCGGCAGCTGGAGATCGGCATGGCGCTGGCTGGCGCTCCGCGGCTGATCCTGTTCGACGAACCGGCCGCTGGCCTGTCACCGGCGGAGCGGCGCGAACTGGTGGCGCTGCTCACCTCGTTACCCGCGCACATGAGTTTCGTGCTGATCGAGCACGACCTGGACATCGCGCTGCGCGTGGTGGAGCGCGTGACCGTCATGCACAACGGGCGCGTGCTGCGCGAAGGCACGCCGGCGGAGATCGAGTCCGATGCGCAGGTGCAGGCGATCTACATGGGAGGCAAGCACTGATGGCCGACCCTATCCTGCTGGAAGTCCAGGGCCTCGACGTCTACTACGGCCGCGCCCACGCATTGCAGGGCGTGAGCTTCACGCTGGCCTCCGGCGTGCTGGGGCTCGTCGGCCGCAACGGCATGGGCAAGACCACGCTGTGCAACGCGATCACGGGCCTGGTGCCCGCGACCGGCAGCGTGAAGCTGGCGGGCCAGGAGATCCTGGGCATGGCGCCGCACGCGATCACCCGGCGCGGCATCGCCTACGTGCCGCAGGGCAGGCGCGTGTGGCCATCGCTCAGCGTCGACGAGACGCTGCGCCTGGTGGCGAAACACAAGCGCGAGGTGGACCGCGTGTACACGCTGTTCCCGCGCCTGGCCGAGCGCAAGGGCAACGGCGGCGGTCAGCTCTCCGGTGGCGAACAGCAGATGCTGGCGATCGGCCGCGCGCTGCTGCTGGAGCCCAGGCTGCTGGTGATGGACGAGCCCACCGAAGGGCTCGCGCCGGTGATCGTGGAGCAGGTCGAGCGCGCCTTGCGCCACCTGGCCGAAGACATGGGCATCGGCATCCTGCTGATCGAGCAGAACCTCGGCGTCGCGATCGCCGTGGCGGACCGCATCGGCGTGATGGTCAACGGTCGCATCGCGCAGGAACTCCCGGCGCGCGAACTGGCGGCGGACACGGCGCTGCAGGAGCGGCTGCTGGGCGTGCGCTCGAACGGCGACGAGGAAGAGGCCGCGCAACCCGAGGCATCGACGGCGCCGGTGCGCGTCTTCACGGTGCGCCGCGCGCATGCGGAAAGCGACGCATCGTCGCTGCCGCCGCCGGTCCGGACGGTGCGGGGGATCAATCGGTGGAACGCAGGGACGGACGAGATCACGGACCGCGTGCTGGAGCCGGGCGCGCCCCTCACCGCAACCCTCTCCCCGGAGGGGAGAGGGAGTGAAGACAAGGACTCGCTGCCGCGATCACGGGAGAGGACCGGGGCGAGGGAAGAAAGCGCGGAGATCTTCACCTTCCCGGTCGCCGCCACCACCGCGCGGGCCGCCTACGTCGCCGGCACCTTCGACACCAAGGGCCGCGAACTCAATTACCTCAAGCAATGCCTGGAGCGGCGCGGCCTGCGCGTGGTGACGGTGGACCTCTCGACCTCGGGCAAGCCTTCGTCGGCCAGCGTGCACCCGCGCGAAGTCGCGCGCCACCATCCGCAAGGGGAGGCGGCCGTCTTCAGCGGCGACCGCGGCAACTCGGTGACGGCGATGGCGCTCGCCTTCGAGCGCTTCGTGCTCACGCGCCGCGACCTCAGTGGCCTGATCGGCGCGGGCGGCTCCGGCGGCACCACGCTCGCCACCCAAGGCATGCGCGCGCTGCCGGTGGGCCTGCCCAAGGTGATGGTCTCCACCATGGCTTCGGGGGACACGCGCGGCTACGTGGGCCCGAGCGACATCTGCATGATGTACTCGATCACCGACGTGTCGGGCATCAACCGGATCAGCGAGCGCGTGCTGGCCAACGCGGCCCATGCGCTCGCGGGAATGATGGCCCATGCGGCCACGCTGCCCGCGAGCACCAGCAAGCCCGCGATCGGCCTCACCATGTTCGGCGTGACCACGCCGTGCGTGCAGGCGGTCACGCGCATGCTCGCCGACGACCACGACTGCCTCGTGTTCCACGCCACCGGCGTGGGCGGCCAGTCGATGGAGAAGCTGGCCGACTCGGGCCTGCTGCAAGGCGTGATCGACGTGTCGACCACCGAGGTGGCCGACGAGATCGTCGGCGGCGTGCTGTCGGCCGGGCCGACGCGCATGGACGTCTTCGCGCGCCATGCGCTGCCCTACGTCGGCTCCTGCGGCGCACTCGACATGGTGAACTGGGGCGCGTGGGACACGGTGCCCGAGCGCTTCCGCTCGCGCCGGCTCTACAAGCACAACGCCAGCGTGACGCTCATGCGCACCACGGCCGACGAGTGCCGCGCGATCGGCGAGTTCATCGCCCGCAAGCTCAATGCGATGCAGGGGCCGGTGCGCTTCCTCATCCCCGAAGGCGGCGTGTCGCAGATCGACCGGCCGGGCCAGCCTTTCCACGACCCGGAAGCCGATCGCGCGCTGTTCACGGCGATCGAAACGAACTTCCGTGCCGGCCCGGACCGGCAACTCAAGCGCCTGCCGCTCCACATCAACGACGAGGCGTTCGCGCAGGCGCTGGTCGCCGCGTGGCGCGAAGTCGCCGCACCCCGCCAGCACGCGCGCAGCGCACTCGCCTGAACCGGCAAAGGACACGCCATGGCACGCATCCCGAGAGCGGAAATCCTGGACCACCTGCGCGGCAAGGTGGAGGCGGGCCGGCCCATCGTCGGCGGCGGGGCCGGCACCGGCCTGTCGGCCAAGTGCGAGGAAGCCGGCGGGCTCGACCTGATCGTGATCTACAACTCGGGGCGGTATCGCATGGCCGGCCGCGGCTCGCTCGCCGGCGTGCTCGCCTACGGCAACGCCAACGAGATCGTCTGCGAGATGGCGCGCGAGGTGCTGCCCGTGGTCCGCCGCACGCCGGTCCTCGCCGGCGTGAACGGCACCGACCCGTTCATGATCACGGACGAATTCCTGCAGCGCCTGGTCACGCTCGGCTTCTCCGGCGTGCAGAACTTCCCGACGGTGGGCCTCATCGACGGCACGTTCCGCGCCAACCTGGAGGAGACCGGCATGGGCTACGACCTGGAGGTCGAGATGATTGCCCGGGCCCATGCGCTGGACCTGCTGACGACGCCCTATGTCTTCAGCGAGGACGACGCCCGCGCCATGGCGAAGGCCGGGGCGGACATCGTCGTCTGCCACCTGGGCCTCACCACCGGCGGCAGCATAGGCGCCGGCACGGCGCGCACGCTGGCCGACTGCGTGGAACCGATCAATGCGTGGGCTGCCGCCGCGCGCGCCGTCAAGCACGACGTGCTGGTGCTGTGCCACGGCGGCCCCATCGCCGAACCCGAGGACGCGCAGTGGATCCTGTCGCAGTGCCCCGGCTGCCACGGCTTCTATGGCGCGAGCTCCATGGAGCGCCTGCCCACCGAGGTGGCGCTCACGGAAACCGCGCGCCGCTTCGTCCAGATCACCCGATAAGACAAGGAGACCACCATGACCGGCGCCCAATTCGGCACCTTCCTCCTCGGCCTCGTCGTGGCCGCGATCGTCGTGGCCATAGGCGTGTGGCTGCTGCACTGGCTGTACTTGCGCAGCAGCAAGGAGCGCGCCTTCGTGCGCACGGGCCTGGGCGGCCAGCGCGTCGTCCTCGACGGCGGCGCCTTCGTGCTGCCCATCGTGCACGAGGTGATCCCCGTCAACATGAACACGCTGCGGCTGGAAGTCGCGCGCGGGCGCGACAAGGCGCTGATCACCAAGGACCGCATGCGGGTGGACGTGGTGGCGGAGTTCTACGTGCGCGTCGCGGCGGAGCCGCAGGCGGTCGCCGCCGCGGCGCAGACGCTCGGCCTGCGCACCCTCGCGCCCGAGCAGCTCAAGGAACTCGTGGAGGGCAAGTTCATCGACGCGCTGCGCACCGCGGCGGCGGACATGACGATGGAGGAACTGCACGAGAAGCGCGGCGCGTACGTCAAGCGCGTCCGCGAATCGGTCGCGGAGGACCTGACCAAGAACGGCCTGGAGCTGGAGTCGGCGTCGCTCACGCAACTGGACCAGACCGCGATGGAGTACTTCAACCCGAGCAACGCGTTCGACGCGGAAGGCCTCACGCGCCTTACCGAGCAGATCGAGCGGCGCAAGAAGCAGCGCAACGACGTCGAGCAGGACACGCTGGTGGCGATCCGCAACAAGAACCTCGAAGCCGAGAAGCTGTCGCTGGAGATCGATCGCGAAAGCGAATACGCGCGCCTGTCGCAGCAGCGCGAGGTGGAAGTCGCCCGCGCCCGCCAGCGCGCCGACCTGGCCACCGAGCGCGCCGGCCGCGAGCAGGACGCCGAGACCGTGCAGATCGCGGCCAAGCAGGCGATCGAGGCCGCGCGCATCCGCAGCGAACAGTCGCTGGAGGAGGAGCGCATCGCCAAGGAGAAGACGCTGCAGGCGGCCGAGATCCTGCGCCGCCAGGCGCTCGACCTGGCCGAGCAGCAGCGCGCGATCGCCGTCGCGCGCGAGAGCAAGAACCAGAGCGAAGCGCAGGCCGCGGCCGATGTCGCACGCGCTGCCGCCGTCGCTGCGGAAGAACGGGTGTTCACGGCACGCGAAGTGGAGATGGCCGAGCGCCGCAAGGCGATCGAGCTGATCGCGGCGGCGCAGGCGGCCGAACGCGAAGCGCTCCAGATCACGAGCGCGGCTGAAGCCCAGAAGATCGCGAGCGCCGACCAGGGCGCGGCGGTCCGCATGCAGGCCGAGGCGGATGCCGATGCCGAGAAGATCCGCGCGCTCGCCATCCGCGTGCGCAGCGAGGCGGAAGCCGAGGGCCTGCGCCTGATGAACGAAGCGCAGAACGTGCTGTCGCCGGAAGCGCGCGCCTCCGCGCTGCGCCTGCGCGTGGTGGACAAGGCCGAAGGCATCATCCGCGAATCGGTCAAGCCCATGGAGCGCATCGAAGGCATCAAGATCCTGCAGGTCGACGGCTTGCTCGGAGGCGGTGGCGGCATCGCGCCGATCGCCACGCAGCCGACCAACTTCAGCGATGGCGTGGTGAACTCCGCGCTGCGCTTCCGCGCCCAGGCGCCCATCGTCGACCAGCTGCTCAAGGAGATCGGCCTCCAGGGCGGCGACATCAACGGGCTGGTGAACGGCGCCATCGGCGCTTCGAATGCCGCAGGCGCGCTGCCGCCCGCCGCCGCGATCCCGCCGATCCCCGTGCAGGACGCCGGCAAGAAGGCCTGAGCCCATGGTGCAGGTCTACGTCTCCACGGTGATCGACGCGGACGCGGATGCCGTGTGGCGGCGCATCCGCGATTTCAACGGCATGCCGCAGTGGCACCCCGGCATCGCCGACAGCCGCATCGAGAACGGCGAGCCCCCGGACAAGGTGGGCTGCGTGCGCGACTTCCACACGCGCGACGGCGGCCGCATCCGCGAGCGGCTGCTGGCTCTCTCGGACTACGACTACAGCTGCAGCTACGCGATCCTGGAAAGCCCGATGGGCGTGGAGAACTACACCGCCACGCTCAAGCTCACGCCGGTCACCGACGGCGCGCGCACCTTCGCGGAATGGAGCGCGGAGTTCGACTGCGAACCGCGGCGCGAGCAGGAGCTGTCCGACCTGATCGGCGGCGGCGTGTTCCAAGGCGGCTTCGACGCGCTCAAGCGCCACTTCGGCACGCGCCGCTAAAGCCATGCTGCAGAAGGTCGTGCGCTCCGCCGTCATCGACGCGCCGATCGCGCGCGTGTGGGAGGTGCTGCGCGACTTCAACAGCCATGACCAGTGGCACGACGTCGTGGAGAAAAGCCGCATCGAGCACGGCGAGCCCTCGTCGCGCGTGGGCTGCGTGCGCAGCTTCACGCTCAAGGACGGCAACCGCATCCGCGAGCAGCTGATCGGCCTCTCGGACAAGGACTGGCAGTCGACGTATTGCATCCTCGACGCCACGGTGCCGCTGAATCGTTACGTCGCGACGGTGACGCTCAAGCCGGTCACCGATGGCGATCGCACCTTCTGGCACTGGGAGTCGCGCTTCGACGCGCCGCCTGGCCGGGAAGCGGAGCTGCGTCAGATGGTGGCCGAGGGGGTGTACGAGGCGGGGTTCGCGAACCTGCGGCGTTATCTCGCGGGTGGTGCGCACGCGGAGCGTGCACACCCTGCGAGCGGCACGGCGGCCAGGGAGGTGCGCCTCTCGCGCTACGGCGGGCCCGAGGAACTGGAAGCGGTGAGCGCGAACGCGCCGCAGCCCGGTCCCGGTGAAGTGCGCATCCAGCAGTCCGCGGTGGGCGTGAACTTCCTGGACATTTATCTGCGCCGCGGCTGGATCCCTGCGATGTTGCCGCTGCCCGGTGTGCTGGGCATGGAAGCCGCAGGCACGGTGATCGACATCGGTACGGGCGTCACGGGGTTGTTGCCCGGTGACCGCGTGGCCTACCTGTGCCCGCAGCCGGGCTCTTACTGCAGCGTGCGCACCCTGGCTGCGCGCCATGTCGTGCGCCTGCCCGCGGACGTCGACGAGGAAACGGCGGCGGCCCTGCTGCTCAAGGGGGTAACCGCGGACTACCTGCTGCGGGATCTCGCGCGCGTGCGTCCCGGCACCCGCCTGCTCGTGCACGCGGCGGCGGGCGGCGTGGGCTCGCTGCTGTGCCCGTGGGCGCGCCGCCTGCATGCCACCGTGATCGGCACCGTGTCCTCGGAGGCGAAGGCGCGCATCGCGCGCGAGCAAGGCTGCGAGCACGTGATCGTCGCGCCGGACCATCGCTTTGCCGAAACCGTGCAGTCGCTGTGCGGCGGCGTCGACGTGATCGTCGACGGACTCGGTGCCGCCGCGGTGGACGGGAACTTCGGCGCGGCGGCCAAGCGCTGCCACTGGATCAGCCTGGGACAGGCCACCGGCCCCTTGCCGCCGCTGGACCCCGATCGCCTGCTGCACAAGTCCATGAGCTTCTCGCGGCCGGTGGTGTTCGACTATGTCGCCACGCCGCGCGAACTGCAGGAGCGCGCGCAGCGCGTCTGGCAGGCACTCGCCGCCGGCGTGCTGCCGCCGCCGCGCATCGAACGTTTCGCGCTCGCAGCGGCCGGCGCTGCGCACCAGCGACTGGAATCGCGCGCCAGCACCGGCTCGCTGGTGCTGCTGCCCTGAACGAGGAGGACCGCATGATCCAAGGCTTGAACCACTTCACCGTGATCGCGGAGGACTACGAAAAGACGCTCGCGTTCTACACGCGCCTGGTAGGCCTGCAGAACGGCCCGCGGCCCGACCTCGGCTTTCCGGGAGCATGGCTGTATGCGGACGGGCGCGCCGTCGTCCATGTGTACGCGGACCGGCCCGTTCCTGCGCAGCGTGCCGGCGTCATCGACCACATCGCCTTCTCCGCGCGCGGCCTGAAGCAGGTCAAGGAGCGCTTCGACGCCGAAGGCACACCGTACGAGCTGCGGCGGCAGCGCGGAGCCGGCACCTGGCAACTCTTTTGCAACGACCCCAACGGTGCGCGGGTGGAACTCGATTTCGACGCTGCCGAAACGCCGTGAGCCAAGTCCGCCGGGCGGCGCGTGCACGCCGCGCGTCGGCCTGCGCGTCACACGACCGCACGGAGCGGTATCTCGTGTAATCGGACGCTAACGCCGCTTGTGCAGCACCGCGTGGCGCGCTTACCGTTCGCGCCATGAACGCAGTCCTGTCGCCTCCGATTCGCTTCGACGTGCAAGGCCTCATCCACGCGGCGGCCCACAACCAGACGCTCGACGCCTTCCATCCCAGCCTCACGAGCCGGCAGTGGGAGTTGCTCGGCACCTACCTGCAGCCTTCCGCGGTGCGGCAAGGCCAGGTGGTGATCGAACAGCATGCGAGCGATCGCACCGTGTACTTCGTGGAAACCGGGCAGCTGACGGTCCACCGCGAGGACGACAAGGGCCGGCTGCGGCTCGCGGTGGTGGAGGCGGGATCGGCCGTCGGCGAAGGCGGCTTCTTCACGCGCCAGCCGCGCAATGCGACCGTGCAGGCGGCGAGCGCGTGCAAGCTGTGGTCGCTCAGCCCGACGCGTTTCGCCGAGCTCACGAACCGGCAGCCGCAACTCGCGCTGGAAGTCGCGATGGCGCTCGGCTCGCTCGTGGCGCGCCGGCTCACCAACCGGCCCAAGCGCGCGGCGGTCACATGACAACGCGCGCGTGCCGCTCGTCTTGCGTCCTTCTCCGCCTGTCCGTCCGGCCGGAGTGCTTACAGGGGCGTAACAACTGCATGGCGACACTGGCTGCAACGCCAGCAGTCGCCTGAAAGGCCGAGGAAGATGTTCAACTGGTTTTCCGGAAAGAAGGCCAAGGATGCGCAGCACAGCGCGCTGCCGAGCTCCGGCATGTCGCGGCTCGAATCCACCAAGCCCTACCACCAGACCCGCCACGGCAGCGGCGGCCGTGCGCAGCCCGCCAACCGCAAGCAGGAGCGCCTGGAGCGGCGCGAGCTGCTGTACGCCGTCGTGCGCGAATCGATGGTGCGCGCAGGCGTGCTGTCCTCCAGCTACAAGTTCAAGGTGCTGTCCCTCGACCAGCGCGGCCGCCAGTTCATGGTGATGGTCGATCTCTCGCAGGGCTCCGCGAGTGACACGCGCCGCCTCGCCGAGATCGAAGCGATGGTCGCGCAATCCGCCAAGAGCCGCTATGACATCCTGGTGTCGGCCGTGTACTGGCGCGCCAACGACCACGTCGCCAGCGGCGATCCCGAGCGCTTCGCCGCACCCAGGGTGCCGGGGCAGCCCGGGTCGCCGGATGCGATGCACTCGGGCCCGGTGCCGCTCGACCCCGGCACGCGTCCGGCCCAACTCGAGGCCGCGTCACCCGAGCGGCCGCGCCCGCGGGTGGACCCGCTGCAGGCCGAGGAGGTCACGGCCTTTCGCAAGGCGCTCGCCGCGGGCGTGCGCGGCGAGCAGGCGCTGGCCAGCGCGAACCGCGGCGCGCAGCCGCAACGCTACACGCTGCTCACGGGTTTCGAGGACACGGAGATGGCATCGGGCGTCGCCGACGACGTCGGCGAACACCTGAGCGGCACGCAGTACGGCGCGCTGCGCTGACGCAGACGCCGGGGTTCGCGTCGCTCACCGCCAGCCTACGCACGAACGTAGGCTGGCGGTGAACGCAGTGAACCCCAGCTCGCTAGTGCCCGCCGAAATGCACGAAGGTGAACACCTCGAGCCCGCCTTCCCGCAGGCGCTGTGAGCCGCCCAGCTCCGGCAGGTCCACGATGGCGCAGCCTTCGATCACCGTGCCGCCGAGTTTCTCGAGCAGCTTCTTGCCCGCCATCATGGTGCCGCCGGTGGCGATCAGGTCGTCGATCAGCAGCACGCGCTGCCCGGGCTTGATCGCATCGGTGTGCAGTTCCACCGTCGCACTGCCGTATTCGAGCTCGTAGGTCTCCTCCACGGTGGTGAAGGGCAGCTTGCCCTTCTTGCGGATCGGCACGAAGCCCACGCCCAGTTCGTACGCGACCACCGAGCCCAGGATGAACCCGCGCGCGTCCAGCCCCGCGACCACGTCGGGCCGGCGGTCCATGTAGCGGTGCACGAAGGCGTCGATCAGCACGCGGAACACCTTGGGGTCCTGCAGCAGCGGCGTGATGTCGCGGAACTGCACGCCGGGGGCCGGCCAGTCGGGCACGGTGCGGATGTGGCGACGCAGGTAGTCGCTGACGTCGAGGGCGTCGTCTTGCATGGTCAACCTTTGAGCAGGATTTCTTCGGCGAGGGCCAGCGGTTCAGGCCGGCCGGAGAGCACGAGCGTATCGCCATCTTCCAGCGCCGGATCGCTGCCCGGGTCGATGGTGCGGCCGTTGCCGCGGCGCAGGCTCACCACGCGCACGCCCTCGCGTTCGAGCCGCAGCTGGCTCAGGGCGCGACCGAGCCCGCTCGCGCCCAGCGGCAGCGTGACGGTGGCCAGCCGCTCCTGCTCGATCTCCTGGGCCGTGCTGTCGTCGGCGCCGTGGAAGTAGCCACGCAGCAGGTTGTAGCGCGCGTCGCGCTGGTCCTGCACGATGCGGATCACGCGCCGCATGGGCACGCCGACCAGCGCCAGGGCGTGGCTCGCGAGCATGAGCGAGCTCTCCAGGGTCTCGGGCACGACTTCCGTGGCGCCCGCCTCCTGCAACTTCTCGAGGTCGTGGTCGTCGTGCGTGCGGACGATCACGGGCACGTGCGGCGCGTGCGAGCGCGCGCGGTCCAGCACCTTCAGCGCCCCGGGCACGTCCAGGTAGGTGATCACGACGGCCGAGGCGCGCGCCAGGCCCGCGGCGATCAGCGCCTGCAGCCGCGCGGCATCGCCGAACACGACCGAGTCGCCCGCAGCGGCCGCCTGCCGCACGCGGTCTGGATCGAGGTCCAGCGCCATGTACGGGATGCCTTCCTGCTCCAGCATGCGCGCGAGGTTCTGGCCGCAGCGGCCATAGCCGCAGATGATCACGTGCTTGTTGGCGTTGATGGACTTGCGCGCGATGGTCGTCATCTGCAGCGACTGCAGCAGCCATTCGCTGGCAACCAGCTTCATCACGATGCGGTTGCTCCACTGGATGATGAAGGGCGTGGCCAGCATGGAGATCACCATGCTCGCGAGCACCGGGTGGATCAGCGCATCGGGCACCAGCCCGTTCAGCCGCGCGAGCGTCAGCAGCACGAAGCCGAATTCGCCGGCCTGCGCGAGATAGAGGCCGGTGCGCAGCGACACCCCGGCGCTGGCGCCGAACAGCTTGGCCAGTCCCATCACCATCAGCAGCTTGAACAGCACGGGCGCGGTGAGCAGCAGCAGCACGAGGCGCCAGTGTTCCGCCACCGGTCGCCAGTTCAACAGCATGCCGATGGTGATGAAGAACAGGCCCAGCAGCACGTCGTGGAAGGGGCGGATGTCCGCTTCCACCTGGTGCTTGAACTCGGTCTCGGAGATCAGCATGCCGGCGATGAAGGCGCCCAGCGCGAGCGACAGGCCCGCCAGTTCCGTCAGCCAGGCGAGGCCCAGCGTGACCAGCAGCAGGTTCAGCACGAACAGCTCGTCGCTCTTGCGGCGCGCCACCAGCGTGAGCCACCAGCGCATCAGGCGCTGGCCGCCCGCGAGCAGCAGCGCGATCAGGGCCACGGCCTTCACGCCGGCGATCGCGACTTCGCGCATCAGCACCTCGGGCGGGCTGCCCAGGGCGGGGATCAGCACCAGCAAGGGCACGACGGCGAGGTCCTGGAACAGCAGCACGCCCATCACGCGCTTGCCGTGCTCCGACTCCAGCTCCAGCCGGTCGGACATCATCTTCACCACGATGGCGGTGGAACTCATCGCCAGCGCGCCGGAGAGTGCCAGCGCCGTCTGCCAGTGCATCTGCCACAGGTTGGGCAGCACGGCGCCGAGCAACGCCGCTCCCGCCGTGGCCAGCACGATGGTCAGCACCACCTGGGACAGCCCGAGCCCGAACACGTGCGTGCGCATCGCGCGCAGCTTGGGCAGGTTGAACTCCAGCCCGATCACGAACATCAGGAACACCACGCCGAACTCGCCGAGGTGGCGCACGCCCTCCGAGTCCTGCGCCAGGGCCAGCGCATTGGGCCCGATCACGACGCCCACCGTGAGGTAACCCAGCATGGCCGGCAGGCGCAGGAAACGGCAGGCCACGACCCCGAGAACGGCGGCCAGCAGGTACAGCAGGGTGAGCTCGAGGGAGGTCATTCGCTGCCTATGCTATCCGCCGCAGGTCCGCCCCTTAAAATCCACGGATGACTGCCGCACCCTCGCCGGACTCCGGCCCTGCCGTGGCCGGGCCCGAAGCCGGCGCCCGGGCCTTGAAGCTGGCGCGCGAAACCTTCGAGATCGAAGCCGCCG
This sequence comes from Ramlibacter ginsenosidimutans, assembly GCF_016654015.1. Taxonomy (GTDB): domain Bacteria; phylum Pseudomonadota; class Gammaproteobacteria; order Burkholderiales; family Burkholderiaceae_C; genus Ramlibacter; species Ramlibacter ginsenosidimutans. The sequence continues at coordinate 69,550 of NZ_JAEPWM010000002.1, forward strand.
CCGTGCTGGGCCTGAAGGACCGCGTGGGTGCGAGCTTCGCCGCCGCCGTGCAGGCCATGCTGAACCTGCGCGGGCGCGTGGTGGTGATGGGCATGGGCAAGAGCGGCCACGTCGGGCGCAAGATCGCCGCCACGCTCGCATCGACCGGCACGGCCGCCATGTTCGTGCATCCGGCCGAGGCCAGCCACGGCGACCTGGGCATGATCAAGCCGGTCGACCTCGTGCTGGCCATCTCCAACGGCGGGGAGAGCGACGAGATCACCGTGATCCTGCCGGTGCTCAAGCGTCTGGGCGTGCCGATGGTCGCGATGACCGGCAACCCGGACTCCACGCTGGGCCGGCACGCCGACATCGTCCTGGACAGCGGCGTCGAGAAGGAAGCGTGTCCGCTGAACCTCGCGCCCACCGCGAGCACCACTGCGCAGCTTGCGCTGGGCGACGCGCTGGCCGTGGCGCTGCTGGATGCACGCGGCTTCCGCGCCGAGGACTTCGCACGCTCGCATCCCGGTGGTGCGTTGGGCCGCAAGCTGCTGACCCACCTCGGCGACGTGATGCGCAAGGGCGATGCGGTGCCGCGCGTGCCCGCCGACGCGCCCTTCACCGTTCTGATGCGCGAGATGAGCGCCAAGGGACTCGGTGCTTCCGCGGTCGTCGACGCGGAGGGCCGGCCGCTGGGCATCTTCACCGACGGCGACCTGCGCCGCCTGATCGAACGCGGCGTGGACCTGCGTCCCATGCGCGCGCGCGAGGTGATGCATCCGGCACCGCGCACGATCCGCGACGACGCGCTGGCGGCCGAGGCGGCGCAGCTGATGGAACAGTTCCGAATTACCAGCGTGCTGGTGGTGGACGCGGACGGACGCCTGGTCGGCGCGGTGAACAGCAACGACCTGATGCGCGCGAAGGTCATCTGATGGCGCCGGCACGCAGCTTCGCGCCCGAACTGCTCCTGGCCGCCCAGGGCGTGCGCGTCGCGTTCTTCGACGTCGACGGCGTGATGACCGACGGCGGAATCCTGTACTCCGACGAAGGCGAGACCCTCAAGCGCTTCCACACGCTCGATGGCCTGGGGCTCAAGCTGCTGCAGCGCGCCGGCATCACGCCGGTGGTGATCACGGGGCGCGACTCCAAGCCGCTGCGCAAGCGGCTGGATGCGCTGGGCGTGGGCGAGGTGCACTACGGCACCGAGGACAAGCGGCCGGCGGCGGAAAAGACACTCGCCTCGCTGGGCCTGGACTGGTCGCAGGCCGCGGCCATGGGCGACGACTGGCCCGACCTGCCGGTGATGCGCCGCTGCGCGATCTCGGTCGCACCGCCCGACGCGCACATCGAGGTGCGCCAGTGCGCGCGCTACGTGACCGAGGCCGCCGCGGGCTGCGGCGCCGCGCGCGAATTCTGCGACCTGCTGCTGGTGGCGTCCGGCCGCTACGCGCAGTTGCTGGAGGCGTACGGGTGAAGGCGTCGCGCGGTTTCAGCCGGGCCTGGGACCGCATCAGCATCTACCTGCCGGTCATCCTGATGGGCGTTCTGGCGCTGGGCACCTACTGGCTCGCGCGCACGACCCCGGGGGTGAGCAATGCGGTGAACGGCCAGCACGAGGCGAAGCACGAGGCCGATTACTTCCTGCGCAACTTCTCGGTCAAGTCGTTCACGCCGCAAGGCCGCCTGAAGAGCGAGATCCAGGGGGTGGAGGCGCGCCACTATCCCGACACCGACACGCTGGAGATCGAGCAGCCGCGCTTCCGTTCGTACAACGATGTCGGCGCGGTGACGATCGCGACGGCCAAGCACGCGATCAGCAACGGCGATGCCTCGCAGGTGCAACTCATGGGCGACGCCGTGGTCACGCGCGACCCGCCGCCCGCCCAGAAGGACCAGCCGCAGATGGAGATCCGCAGCGACTTCCTGCACCTGTTCGCGAACGACGAAAAGGTCAAGACCGACAAGCCGGTCTCCATCCGGCGCGGCAAGGACACGTTCCAGGCCGACAACCTGGACTACGACAACCTCGATCGCGTGCTGCAGATGCACGGGCGCGTGCACGGCCTGCTGCTGCCGCACGTACCGGCGGCGAAGCCATGAACCCGCCGGACCGCCCCCAGGGCGAAACCCGGAGTGCGCAGCACGCAGGGACTCCAGTGACCGACGCGCCGCTTGCCTTCATCACCGGCGCCTCCAGCGGCATCGGCCAGGCGCTGGCCCGGCGCTATCACCAGGCCGGCTGGCGGCTGGCGCTGGTGGCGCGGCGCACGGTGGAGACGAGCGCGTGGGCGCAGGGCGAGGGGATGGCGGCCGATCGCTGGCGCGTGTACGCGGCGGACGTCGCCGACATCGACAGCATCGTGGCTGCGGGCCAGGCCTGCATCGCGCAACAGGGCGTCCCCGACGTGGTCATCGCGAATGCCGGGATCAGCATCGGCATGGACACGGCGGACCGCGCGGACCTCGACGTGCTGGCGCGCACCCTCGCCACCAACAACGTCGGCCTGGCCGCGACCTTCCACCCCTTCGTCGCGCCGATGCGCTCGCGTGGCAGCGGCACGCTGGTGGGCATCGCCAGCGTCGCGGGCATCCGCGGGCTGCCCGGACACGGCGCCTATTCGGCCAGCAAGGCCGCGGTGATCAGCTATTGCGAGAGCCTGCGCGGCGAGTTGCGCGGCACGGGCGTGCGGGTCGTGACGATCGCGCCGGGCTACGTCGACACGCCGCTCACCCGCAAGAACCGCTACGGCATGCCCTTCCTGATGCGTGCCGAGGACTTCGCCGATGCGGCGTACCGCACGATCGCCGCGGGCCGCAGCTATCGCGTGATCCCGTGGCAGATGGGCGTCGTGGCCAAGCTGCTGCGCGCCCTGCCCAATCCGGTGTTCGACCGGCTGCTCGCGGGCCGCCCGCGCAAGCACCGGCAGAACGAGCGCTGACGCGCCGGCCGCGGCGAGGCGCAGGGCCTGCGAGGCCATGAAAAAGGGCTCCGTGAGGAGCCCTTCGTTCGCAGGAGTGTGGGTCAGTAGCTGTTGCCACCGCCACCGTAGCCGCCGCCACCGCCGGAGCGGCCACCGCCGCCGCCGCGGGGACCCGCGCCGTACGGGCTGCGGAAGCCGCCGTCCTGGCCGCCACCGCCACCGCCGCGGCCACCACCGCCGCCGCCGTAGCCGCCGCCGCCACCACCGCCGGAGCGACCACCGCCACCGCCGCCGTAGCCGCCGCCACCGCCGCCGTAGCCGCCGCCACCACCACCGCCGCCGCTTCCGAAGCCGCGCGGACGCTGCTCCATCGGACGCGCCTCGTTGACGACGACGCTGCGGCCGCCCATGGACTGGCCGTTCATGCCGGTGATGGCTGCCTGCGCTTCGGCGTCACTGCCCATTTCGACGAATCCGAAGCCCTTCGACCGACCGGTCTCGCGCTCCATCATCACCTTGGCGCTGGTGACCTGGCCGAACTGGCTGAACGCCTGCTCCAGGTCGCTGTCACGCACCTGGTAGGGCAGGTTGCCTACGTACAGTTTGTTGCCCATCTACAGGGACTCCTGAAAAAACATTGAACCGAGAGCGATGGAGTCCCGAAAACGCATTCGAGCAAGAAGCGACGCGAAAGGCACCTGTTCACCGCACCTGCGTGTCAAGTCCAGACCACGCTACAAACATTATGGAGCAGATCATTGGCGCGGTGGCAAGGGGTGCGGACCGGAGGCGCGGTGAAAAAATCGACGGGGCCCGCCGGCCGGCCGGCCATGAAAAAAGGGCCCGCAGGCCCTTTCTTGGATCGATCCGATCAGTAGCGATCGCGGCCACCGCCGCCGAAGCCGCCACCGCCGCCGGAGCGGCCGCCGCCGCCACCACCGTAGCCGCCACCACCGCCGCCGCCGCCGAAACCACGGCCGCCGCCGCCGCCGCCACCACCGTAGCCGCCGCCACCACCGCCACCGCTGCGGGGCTCCATCGGACGCGCTTCGTTCACGACGAGCGCGCGGCCGCCGTGCTGCTGGCCGTTCAGGCCTTCGATCGCGGCTTGCGCCTCGGCCGGGCTGCCCATTTCGACAAAGCCGAAGCCCTTGGAGCGGCCGGTGTCGCGCTCCATCATCACCTTGGCGGAGGTAACGGTACCGAACTGGCTGAACGCCTGCTCGAGTTCGTCGTCACGGAAAGAGTAGGGAAGGTTCCCCACGTAGAGTTTGTTGCCCATTCATGGACTCCTGAAAAAAACGCACGAGCGATGGAGTCCGCAAGACGAGTCAAAAACCACGCGAGACAAACAAACACCGCAAACCAGCAGGCCCGGTCGGCCCGCGACCTGGATTATGCGCCTTCGCGGCCGGGCGTGCCTCCGGTGCGACCCGGAGTGTTGCTGGCACGCCCGTGTAGCTCACCAGTTCACGTCGCGGTCCGGGGTGGAACCGATGCGGTGGATGGCCAGGTCGGCGCCTTCGAATTCCTGTTCCGCCGAGAGGCGCAAGCCCATCACGGCCTTCAGGATCCCGTAGACCGCGAAGCCGCTCACCAGCGCCCAGGCGACGCCCAGGAGGCTGCCGATCAGCTGCGCGCCGAGGCTCACGCCGCCCAGGCCGCCCAGCGCGCGCGAGCCGAAGATGCCGGCGGCGATGCCGCCCCACAGGCCGCACAGGCCGTGCAGGGGCCACACGCCCAGCACGTCGTCGACCTTCCAGCGGTTCTGGACCAGGGTGAACATGCTCACGAAGATCACGCCCGCGGCAGCACCCACGACGAGCGCTCCGACCGGATGCATGAGGTCGCTGCCCGCGCAGACGGCGACCAGGCCTGCGAGCGGGCCGTTGTGCACGAAGCCGGGGTCATTGCGCCCCGCCAGCAAGGCGGCGAGCGTGCCACCGACCATGGCCATGAGGGAGTTGACGGCGACCAGGCCCGAGATCTTGTCGATGCTCTGCGCGCTCATCACGTTGAAGCCGAACCAGCCCACCGTCAGCACCCAGGCGCCGAGCGCCAGGAAGGGAATGTTGGACGGCGGGTGGGCCGAGATGGCGCCGTCCTTGCGGTAGCGGTTGCTGCGCGCGCCGAGCAGCAGGACCGCGGGCAAGGCCAGCCAGCCGCCCAGCGCGTGGACCACGATGGAGCCCGCGAAGTCGTGGAAGGGCGCGCCGGTGAGCGACTGGATCCAGTCCTGGATGCCGAAGCGCTGGTTCCAGGCGACGCCCTCGAACAGCGGATAGATCACGCCGACGATGAGCGCCGTCGCAATCAGCTGCGGGCCGAAGCGGGCGCGCTCCGCGATCCCGCCGGAGATGATGGCCGGGATGGCCGCGGCGAAGGTGAGCAGGAAGAAGAACTTCACCAGGCCGTAGCCGTTCTGCGCGACCAGTTGGTCGGCGCCGACGAGGAAGCTGGTCCCGTAGGCCACCGTGTAGCCGACCAGGAAGTAGGCGACGGTGGAGACGGAGAAATCGACCAGGATCTTCACCAGCGCGTTGACCTGGTTCTTCTTGCGCACGGTGCCGAGCTCCAGGAAGGCGAAGCCGGAGTGCATCGCCAGGACCAGGATCGCTCCCAGCAGGATGAACAGGACGTCCGTGCCCTGTTTGAGTGCTTCCATGAGTGCCTCTTTGAATGAAATGCTTTGTTGTGGTGCGTTCTGGCCGTCGTTTCGGCGCTCGCACCAAAAGCAAGCAATAAGCGCGCCATCGGTGTGCGCCGGCGCGCACCGCATTGGTCACAGACGCGGGTTCCCACGGTGATGCGTAGTCCCGCGGTGTTCCGGTGCCCGGAGTCCTGGCGCCCTGGCACCGGGCGGCCGCTGCGGCGCATTGGCTATACTCGCCCGCAGCGCCGATTTGCTTCGCTTGCGGGCGCTCAATAAATGCCGCTAAAGACAGGCCGACCCGGCCCGCTCGAGCGGTCCGGGTTTTTTCTTGTCTCATGACGCTGATCGCCACGCCACGGTCCCTCTCCTTCGACGCGCCGCTTGCGCTGCAAAGCGGCGCCTCGATCCGCCAGTACTCGCTGGCCTACGAGACCTACGGCACCCTCAACGCGGACCGCAGCAACGCGGTGCTGATCTGCCATGCGCTCAACGCCTCGCACCACGTCGCAGGCGTCTATGCGGGCCAGGAGAAATCCGAAGGCTGGTGGGACAGCATGATCGGCCCGGGCAAGCCGGTCGACACCAACCGCTTCTTCGTGATCGGCGTCAACAACCTGGGCTCGTGCTTCGGCTCCACCGGACCCATGCACGTTAACCCCGACACCGGCCGCATCTACGGCGCCGACTTCCCGGTGGTGACCGTGGAGGACTGGGTCAACGCGCAGGCCCGCCTGCTCGATGCGCTGGGCATCCAGCAGCTTGCCGCCGTCATGGGCGGCAGCCTGGGCGGGATGCAGGCGCTGTCGTGGACCCTGCAGTATCCGCAGCGCGTGCGGCATGCGGTGGTGGTGGCGAGCGCGCCCAACCTCAACGCCGAGAACATCGCCTTCAACGAGGTGGCGCGGCGCGCGATCGTCACCGACCCCGACTTCCACGGCGGCCACTTCTACGAGCACGGCGTGGTGCCCAAGCGCGGCCTGCGCATCGCGCGGATGATCGGGCACATCACCTACCTGTCCGACGACGTGATGAACGAGAAGTTCGGGCGGCAGCTGCGCAACGGGCTGCTCCAATACACCACGCAGGACATCGAGTTCCAGATCGAGAGCTACCTGCGCTACCAGGGTGACAAGTTCAGCGAGTACTTCGACGCGAACACCTACCTCCTGATCACCCGCGCGCTGGACTACTTCGACCCGGCCATCCGCTTCGACGGCGACCTGGCGCGGGCGCTGGCGCCGGCGACGGCCCGCTTCCTGCTCGTGAGCTTCAGCACCGACTGGCGCTTCTCGCCCAAGCGGAGCCGCGAGATTGTGAAGGCGCTGCTCGACAACGACCGCGACGTGAGCTACGCGGAGATCGACGCCCCGCACGGCCACGACGCCTTCCTGCTGGAAGACGCGCGCTACCTCGCCGTGGTGCGCTCCTACTTCGAGCGCATTGCCGCGGAGTTCGCGGGCGCGGCGGCCGTGCGCGAACTGCCGGCGGGGGCGCTGCTGTGACCGACCGCACGACGCTGCAGACCATCGCGCAACTGGTGCCGCAGGGCGCGCGCGTGCTGGACCTGGGCTGCGGCGACGGCGCCCTGCTGGACTACCTGCAGCGCGAACGGGGCTGCAGCGGCTACGGCATCGAGATCGCCGACGGCAACGTGCTGGCCTGCGTCAAGCGCGGCGTCAACGTGATCCAGCTGAACCTGGACCAGGGCCTGTCGCTGTTCGACGACGACTCCTTCGACGTCGTGCTGCAGATCGACACGCTGCAGCACCTGCGCAATGCCGAGACCATGCTGCGCGAGACCGCGCGCATCGGCAAGCTGGGCATCGTGGCCTTCCCCAACTTCGCGCACTGGATCAATCGCCTGTCCATCATGCGCGGGCGCATGCCGGTGACCAAGCGCCTGCCCTACCAGTGGTACGACACGCCGAACATCCGCGTCGGCACCTACAAGGACTTCGAAGTGCTGGCGACCAAGAACCGCCTCGCCATCCTCGATGCCTTCGGCCTGCAGGACGGAAAGGTGCGGCGCTTCCTGCCGAACCTCACCGCGAGCACCGCGGTGTTCAAGTTCGAACGCGGATGAGCGCCGTGCCGGCGGCGGCCGAGGTGGTACGTAGTCCCGAGCCGGTGCGCTTCGGCGAGGCGCTGAAGTTCTGGCTCAAGCTCGGCTTCATCAGCTTCGGCGGACCGGCCGGGCAGATTGCGATCATGCACCGCGAGCTGGTCGAGCAGAAGCGCTGGATCTCCGAGCGCCGCTTCCTGCATGCGCTCAATTACTGCATGGTGCTGCCGGGCCCGGAGGCGCAGCAGCTCGCGACCTACATCGGCTGGCTGATGCACCGCACCTGGGGCGGCGTGGTCGCGGGCGGGCTGTTCGTGCTGCCGTCGCTCGTCATCCTCACGGTGCTCAGCTGGATGTATGCCGCCTTCGGCCACGTGAGCTGGGTGGCTGGCCTGTTCCACGGGATCAAGCCGGCCGTGTCGGCGATCGTGCCGCAGGCCGTGTGGCGCATCGGCAGCCGCACGCTGAAGAACCCGGCGCGCACGCCGTGGCTCTGGGTGATCGCGCTGGCCAGCTTCCTCGGAATCGCGTGGCTGAAGCTGCCCTTCCCGCTGATCATCGGCGGCGCGGCGCTCGCGGGTGTGCTGGGCGCGCGCGTGGTGCCGGCGCAGTTTGCGGGCGGTGCGGGGCATGGGGCCGCCGAAAAATCCTGGGGACCGGCGCTCATCGACGACCTCACGCCGACGCCGTCGCACGCGGTCTTCCGCAAGGCGCGCCTAGCCCGCGTCCTGGCGGTGGCCGCGCTGCTCTGGCTGCTGCCCATGGGCGTGCTGGTCGCGACGCAGGGCTGGGACGCCACGCTCACGCGGATGGGCTGGTTCTTCACCAAGGCGGCGCTGCTGACCTTTGGCGGCGGCTACGCGGTTCTGCCCTACGTGTACCAGGGCGCGGTGGAGCAGTTCCACTGGCTCACGGGACCGCAGATGATCGATGGCCTGGCGCTGGGCGAGACCACGCCGGGCCCGCTGATCATGGTCGTCGCCTTCGTCGGCTTCGTCGGCGGCTGGACGCGCCAGGTGCTGGGGCCGGAGCTGCTGTTCCTGGGCGGCGCGCTGGCGGCGACCGTCGTGACCTGGTTCACCTTCCTGCCCTCGTTCGTCTTCATCCTCGCGGGCGGGCCGCTGGTGGAGGCCACGCACGGCCAGTTGCGCTTCACCGCGCCCCTGACTGCGATCACGGCGGCGGTGGTCGGCGTGATCGCCAGCCTCGCGCTGTTCTTCCTGCTGCACATCGCGCGCGACGTGCCCACCCCCGGCTGGCCGGTGGACATCGTGTCGCTCGCCATCGCGGCGGCCGCGGCGGTTGCGCTGCTGCGTTTCAAGGCGGGGGTCATTCCGGTGATCGCAGCCTGTGCGCTGGTGGGCATGGGCCTGCGGCTGGCGGGTATCAGCTGATGCCGGGCGCGGCGCGCCCCGCTATGCTGCGCGCATGAACATCCTGATCACCGGTGGCGCCGGATTTCTCGGCGCCCGACTCGCCCGTGCCTTGCTCGCCGCCGGCACGCTGTCCCTGCGCGGCGCCGCGCCGCGCCGCATCGAACAGGTGGTGCTGGCCGACCTCGGCCCCGCCCCAGCCGACCTGGCTGCGGACCCGCGCGTGCGCAGCGTGCAGGGCAACCTGCTGGAACTGCTCGCCAGGCGCGAGCTGCCTGCCGCCGGCACGGACCTGGTCTTCCACCTGGCCGCCGCGGTCAGCGCGGAGTGCGAGGCCGACTTCGACCTGGGCATGCGCAGCAACCTCGACACCACCCGCGCACTGCTGGAGGGCTGCCGCGCGCTGGGCAGCACGCCGGTCTTCGTGTTCGCGAGTTCCCTGGCCGTGTTCGGGCATCAGCCGGGAGCGCCGGCCTTGGGCGTGGTGCGCGACGACACGCTGCCGACGCCGCAGGGCAGCTACGGCATCCAGAAATTCATCGGCGAGCAGCTGGTGGCCGACTTCACGCGCAAGGGCTTCATCGCCGGACGCAGCGTGCGGCCCATGACGGTCGCCGTGCGACCAGGCCGGCCCAACGGCGCGGCCTCGGGCTTCTTCAGCGGGATGATCCGCGAGCCGCTGGCCGGCGAGCGCGCGCGCATCCCCGTGGGGCGCGACACTCCGGTGGCGCTCGCCTCGCCGACGCGCACCGTCGAAGGCTTTGTTCGCGCCGCCACGGCCAGCGACGCCGAGTGGGGCCAGCGCACCGCGATCAACCTGCCCTCGCTGGCCACCACCGTCGGCGAGATGGCTGCGGCGCTGGAGAAAGTCGCGGGCCCGCAGGCGAGCGCTCTGCTCGACTGGCAACCCGATCCGGCCATCGAGAAGCTGGTGCGCAGCTGGCCGGGCGACGTCGCGTGGGCCCGGGCGCGCGCGCTCGGCCTGAAGAACGACGCCAGCTTCGAAGCCATCGTCCGCGAGTACATCGCGGAGAATCCGCAGGCCGTGCGCCTGTCCGTTCGCTAGTCCAGCCATGCCCCGTTTCGCCGCCAACCTGTCCATGCTCTATCCGGAGCATGCCTTCCTGGACCGCTTCGAGGCCGCCGCCCGCGACGGCTTCCAGGCCGTCGAATACCTGTTTCCCTACGAGCACGAGCCGCGCGAGCTCGCCGCGCGCCTGCGCGCGAACGGCTTGCAGCAGGTGCTGTTCAACGCGCCGCCCGGCGACTGGAACGGCGGCGAGCGCGGCATGGCCTGCCTGCCCGGGCGCGAGCAGGAGTTCCGCGAAGCCTTCGCGCAGGCGCTGCGCTATGCGCAGGCACTGTCGTGCCCGCGCGTGCACGTGATGGCCGGCCTCGTTCCTGACGGGGTCGAGCGGGCGGAGCTGCGTCCCACCTACGTGGCGAACGTGCGCTGGGCCGCGCGCGAGGCGGCCAGGCAGGGCGTGGACGTGCTGCTGGAGCCGATCAACACGCGCGACATTCCGCGCTTCTTCCTCAATCGCCAGGACCACGCGCACGAACTGGTGGGCGAGATCGGCGAGCCGAACGCCAAGGTGCAGATGGACCTGTACCACTGCCAGATCGTCGAAGGCGACGTGGCGATGAAGATCCGCCAGTACCTGCCGACCGGCCGCGTGGGCCACTTCCAGATCGCGGGCGTGCCGCTGCGCCACGAGCCCGACCACGGCGAACTGAATTACACCTACCTGTTCTCGGTGATCGACGAAGTGAGCCAGGCTTGCGGGTGGGACGGCTGGATCGGCTGCGAATACCGGCCTGCCCGCGGCGCCGAACCGGGCGGCACCAGCGCGGGCCTGGAGTGGCTGCGGCAGGCGAAGGCGGGCACACGCTGACGCGAGCCGTGGAGCGACGCGCTGCACGAGGGCGCGCCTGCAGCGCGGACGCATTGCGCTGCGCCAGGTTCGCGCCATGGCCCTGACCCTCGCGCACAAGGTCGAAAGCGAGCTCGTGATCAGGAAGAGCCGCTTCCTCGCCTGCGTGCAGCCGGTGTCCGGACGGGCGCAGGCGCAGGAGATCGTGGCGGCGCTGCGGACCGCGCATCCCGGCGCGGCCCACGTCTGCTGGGCCCTGCTCGCCGGCGGCCAGTCGGCGGCGCAGGACGACGGCGAGCCCAGTGGAACCGCGGGACGCCCCATGCTCGAAGTGCTGCGGCATCAACAGCTCGAAGGCGTCCTGGCCACCGTCGTGCGCTACTTCGGCGGAGTCAAGCTGGGCGCGGGCGGGCTGGTGCGCGCGTACACGGACGCGGTGGCGCAGGCACTGCTCGGGGCAGAGAAGCTGCCCCTGCAGAGGACGCTGGCGTTCGCATGCCGTGTGCCGTACGCGCTGGAGGGGTGGGTGCGGCGCGAGCTGCAAGACGCCGGCGCCGCGCTCGGCGAGGTGATGCACGCAGAGATGGTGGAGATCGCGTTCACGGTCACCGAAGACGCAGCAGGCGGGTTGCAGGGCCGGCTGAACGAGGGCGGCCACGGGCAACTGCAGTGGCTGGAGGCGTAGGCTGGCGGTGAGCCGCAGGCGAACCCCAGCTTGCTGCGCCGCGCTGGATCGCTGGGGTTCGCTGCGCTCACCGACATCCTACGGTCACTCGGGCGTCCGGACCAGCTGTTGCAGGAACTCCATCGCCGCCGCCGGCGCACGCTCCTTCGCGCCATTGATGAAGAACACGTACGCCTCGCGCGCCGGGTCCGTCTCCACCCACTCGCGCGTGCCCTGCACCCACGGCCGCAGCGCATCGGGGGCGTAACCGGTCGCGCAATCGGCTTCGCTGCGCATCAGGCGCAGGTAGGCGAGCCCGCTACGTGCGTGCGGAATGGCCGGGAACTTCGGCGCGTCGGTGTACACGGTCGTGCAGTCGTGGCGCGCGAGCAGCTCCAGGTAGGCCTCGCATGCGAAGCTGGGATGGCGCACGTCCAGCACGTGGCGCAACGGCCGGCCCTGCACTTCGCGAGGCAGCAGGCGCAGGAACGCGTCGACTTCCTCCGGCACGAATGCCTTGGTGGGCATGAACTGCCAGAGCAAGGGGCCGAGCTTGTCGCCCAGCTCCGCGATGCCGCTGCCCACGAAGCGCTGCACCCCTTCGGCGGCCGTACCCATGTCCTTGCGGTGGGTCGTGAAGCGGTGCGCCTTGAGGCTGAACACGAAGCCCGCCGGGACCTGGTCGCGCCATTTCGCGAAGGTGTCGGGCTGGAAGCTGCTGTAGAAGGTGCCGTTCACCTCGATGGCCGTGAGCTGGCGGCTCGCGTAGTGCAGTTCGCGGCTGTGCGGCAAGCCGGCCGGATAGAAGTTGTCACGCCACGGTTCGAAGGTCCAGCCGCCGACACCGACGTGGATGCGCGGATAAAGCAGAGCGGCAGGATGGGCGGGGCCGGGGACTTCCATGCATCATGCTAGCCCAGCGAAGCGCGCGCGCGTACAGTTCTGCCTAGCCCCCCAGCCCGCAGCCCCCTAGCCCCTAGCATCTGTTTCCGACATGAACGCCCCACTCCACCGCGAACTCCCCGCCACCGTTCTCGACAGCGCGCGCGCCCTGGACCAGGTAACGCGCCAGTGGGATGGCGACATCCTGCGCCAGCTCACCGACTACGTCGCCATTCCCGCCAAGTCGCCGGCCTTCGATCCCGAGTGGCAGCAGCACGGCTACATCGACACGGTGCTGCGCAATGCCGCGGACTGGGTGCAAGCGCAGAAGGTCGAAGGCCTCAAGCTCGAAATCGTGCGGCTGGAAGGCCGCACCCCGGTGCTGTTCTTCGAAGTGGAGGGCACCAAGCCCGGCGCGCAGCAGACCGTGCTGATGTACGGGCACCTGGACAAGCAGCCCGAGTTCACCGGCTGGCGCAGCGACCTCGGCCCGTGGACGCCGAAGTACGAAGACGGCAAGCTCTATGGCCGCGGCGGCGCGGACGACGGCTATGCGGTGTACGCGAGCATCGCGGCCATCCAGGCGCTGAAGGCGCAGGGCAAGCCGCATCCGCGCATCGTCGGCCTGGTCGAGACCTGCGAGGAGTCGGGCTCCTACGACCTGCTGCCCTACGTGGACGCGCTGCGGCCGCGGCTGGGCGACGTAGGCCTGGTGATCTGCCTCGACTCGGGCGCGGGCAACTACGACCAGCTGTGGCTCACCACCTCGCTGCGCGGACTCGCGGGCGGCGTGCTGAAAGTGGAGATCCTCACGGAAGGCATCCACTCCGGCGACGCTTCGGGCCTGGTGCCTTCGAGCTTCCGCATCATGCGGCAGGTGCTCGACCGGCTGGAGGACAGCAAGACCGGGCGGCTGCTGCCGGCCAGCTTCCATTGCGAAGTGCCGGCGGACCGGCTCGCGCAAGCGAAGGCCACCGCCGCCATCCTGGGCGACGAGGTGTACAAGCGCTTCCCCTGGGCGCATGCGGACTGCAACGGCTCCACGCAGACTGCGCTGCCCACGACGACCGACCCCGTGCAGGCCCTCCTCAACCGCACCTGGACCCCGACACTGTCGGTGGTGGGCGCCGAAGGCTTTCCGGCCCTGCGCGACGCGGGCAACGTGCTGCGTCCGTACACCGCGTTCAAGCTATCCCTGCGCTTGCCGCCGCCGGTCGATGCGGCCGCGGCCGTGCAGGAGCTCAAGGCCTTGCTGGAGGACAACGCGCCGTACCAGGCGAAGGTCACCTTCGAGGGCGGCGGCGCGGCGTCCGGCTGGAATGCGCCGCCGACCACGCCGTGGTTCGAGCAGGCACTGGACGCCGCCTCGCTGGCGCACTTCGGTGCGCCGGTGGGCTACATCGGACAGGGCGGAACGATCCCGCTCATGAACATGCTGAGCCAGGGTTTTCCGCAGGCACAGATGATGGTGTGCGGCGTGCTCGGCCCGCGCAGCAATGCGCACGGCCCGAACGAGTTCCTGCACGTGCCCTACGCCAAACGGCTGACGGCCGCTGTGGCGGAAGTGATGGCACGCATGCCTTGAGGCCCATGCCGGTTGTCCGCCCCGGAGCTCGTACGCCTAACAGGCCATTGACACGCGGTTCGCCTCAGCGATGATTGCCGCGCGATGAGTCACGCTGGCGCCGAGTCCACTTTATCCACCTTCACTGCCAGCGACGGCGACAACCTCGCTGTGCAGGACTGGTACCTTCCCGAGGGCCTGCCGCAACGCGGGGTCGCGCTGGTCGTGCACGGGCTCGGCGAGCACGCCGGCCGCTACGACGCCTTCGCCCACGTGCTCAATGGCTGGGGCTACGCGGTGCGCAGCTACGACCAGTACGGCCATGGCGAGTCGGACGGCCTGCGCGGCGGACTGCCGCATCCCAATCGGCTGCTCGACGACATGGCGGACCTCGTGGAAAGCACGCGCGTGCGCAATCCCGGCAAGCCGCTGGTGCTGGTGGGGCACAGCATGGGCGGGCTGGTGGCGGCGAGCTTCGTCGCCCGCACGCTGCACGCCGTCGATGCACTGGTGCTGTCCTCGCCGCTGCTCGCGATGCGCCTGAATGCGGCACAGCGCCTCATGATGTCCGTGGTGCCGCGCATCGCGCCCAACCTGACCGTCCCCAACGGGCTGAACCCGCAGTTCCTCTCGCACGACCCGCGGGTGGTGCAGTCCTACCTGAACGACCCGCGGGTGCACGACCGCATCTCCGGGCGGCTCGCGAGATTCCTGGAAGAAGAAGGCTCTCTGGTGCGCTCGCGCGCGGCCTCGTGGAACGTGCCGACGCTGCTGATGTACGCGGGCGACGACCGCCTGGTGGACCCGCGCGGCAGCGAGCTCTTCGCGGCCAGTGCTCCGCCGCGCTTCGTCACTGCCCGCCGCTTCGACGGGATGTATCACGAGATCTTCAACGAGCGCGAAGCGCAGCCCGTCTACGCCTGCCTCAGGCAGTGGCTGGACGCACGTTTTTGAGCGCCAGCCACGCCAGCCCGATTCCGACCATCGCCACCGGCAGCAGCGAGCCGACGTTCAGCCAGGTCCAGCCCTGCGTCGTCACCAGCACGCCGGATGCGAACGAGGTGCACGCCAGCGTGGCGAAGATGAAGAAGTTCAGCGCCGCCTGCGCGCGGTCCTTCTCCTCCGGCGCATAGGCGGTCAGCGACACCGTCGTGCTGCCGGTGAAGAGGAAGTTCCAGCCGACGCCCAGCAGGAACAGTGCGACACTGAACTGCTCCAGCGCCACGCCCGAGAGCGCGATCGAAATGCACCCGAGCGTGAGCGCCAGGCCGACCGCCATCACCGGGAGCGTGCCGAAGCGCTTGATCAGGTGTCCGGTGAAGAAGCCCGGCGCGAACATGCCGATGACGTGCCACTGCAGCACGAAAGCGGCGTCTCCGAAAGGCAGCCCGCACTGCTGCATCGCCAGTGGCGTCGCGGCCATCAGCAGGTTCATCACGCCATAACCCAGTGCGCCCGCCAGCGCCGAGACCAGGAAGGCCGGCTGGCGCAACAGTTGCGCGACGCTGCGGCCGGTGCCACGCGCACTCGTCGCCACGACCGGCGCCGGAAAGTCCATGAACGCGAGCAGGAGCATGGCGAGCAGGGCCACCACGGCCAGCGCCAGATAGGCGCCGACGAAGGGCCCTGCGAACCAGTCGCGCGTGCCGGCGGCCAGCCGCGGACCGATGGCGGCGCCGAGCAGGCCGCCGGCCATGACCAGTGAAACCGCCTTCTCGCGCATGCCGGGCCGGGCCAGTTCCGCCGAGGCGAAGCGGTACAGCGAGGCGTTCGCGTTGTAGTAGCCCGCCAGCAGCGTGCTGCCGCACAGCAGCCAGAACATGCGCGTGCTGGCCGCCAGCGCGCACAGCAGCGCCGACAGCATCGCCACGAGCAGGCCGGCCTGGAACGAGCGCTTGCGCCCGAAGCGCGCCTGCAGCCGTCCGACCGGTCCCGTGAACAGCGCGCTGCCCACCACGTAGCCCATCACCGGCAGCGTGGCCATCCAGCCGTAGGGCGCGAGCGCCAGCCCCACCAGCCCGTTGATCGCGATGAAGGTGACGTTGTTGGTGAGGAAGAGGCCCTGCAGGACGGCCAGCAGCCAGAGATTGCGGTTCATGCAAGGCCTTTCGCGAGGGTCAGGAGGGCCAGGGCAGCCAGCGGTGCGGTTTCCGCCCGCAGCACCCTCGGGCCGAGGTTTACCGGCTGCCAGCCAAGCCGCAACGCGTCGGCTTCTTCGCTGGGGGCGAACCCGCCCTCGGGGCCGCTCAGGAGGGTGACCGGGCCCGCGCCCGCATGCTGCGCCAGCGGTTCGCTGCCGGGCGCGAGCGAGAGGATACGACCCGGCGCTGACTGCGCTGCCAGCCACGACGGGAAGCCCTGCACGGCGTGCACGAGGGGCACCCGGTTGCGGCCGCATTGCTCGCAGGCGGCGATGGCGATCGCCTGCCAGTGCGCCTGCTTCTTCTGCGCGCGCTCGCCCGCCAACCGCAGCACGCTGCGCTCGGCCACCAGCGGCTGGATCGATGCGGCGCCGAGTTCGGTCGCCTTTTCCACCAGCCAGTCCATCCGCTCGTTGGCAGGCATGGCGAGCGCCAGGTGCACGGCGACGGGCGCCTCGCGGTCGATCGAGTGCCCCTGGCCCACGCGCACGCGGACCTCGCTGCGTCCCATGTGCTCGACGAGCGCGTCGTACTCGCCGCCGCGTCCATCGAACACGGTGAGTGCATCGCCCGGCTGCAGGCGCAGCACCTGCACGTGCCGGGCCGCCGCGGCCGGAAGCGCCAGCACCTCGCCGGTGACGAGGGCGTGGTCGCAGTACAGGCGCGGCACGGCGCTCAGACGCGGCCGAACGCGAATCCGCTCACGGCATCGCTGCCTTCCACCTGGTCGATCAGGCGCGCGAGCGGCGTGAGCTCGCGATAGCGGTGCGTGGTGGCGCGGATGTAGCCGATGAAGCGCGGTGCATCGGCCAGGTACTTGGGCTTGCCGTCGCGCAGCGTCAGCCGGGCGAAGATGCCGGCGACCTTCAGGTGCCGCTGCAGTCCCATCCACTCGACGGCGCGATAGAACTCGCCGAAGTCGGGGTCGACGGGCAGGCCGGCCTTCAGCGCCTTTTCCCAATAGCGCACCGTGATGTCCAGGACGAATTCCTCGTCCCAGCTGAGGAAGGCGTCGCGCATCAGGCAGGCGATGTCGTACGTGATCGGGCCGTACACGGCGTCCTGGAAGTCCAGCACGCCCAGCCGCGGTTCGGCCGCGTCGCGCGGGATCATCAGGTTGCGCGGCATGAAGTCGCGGTGCACGTACACGCTCGCCGACGCGAGGTTGCGCTGCATGATCAGGCGGAACTGCGAGTCGAGGGTGGTGCGCATCGCCGGCGTGAGCTCGACGCCGCGATGCTTCTGCAGGTACCAGTCGGGAAAAAGCGCGAGCTCGCGCGCGAGCAGTGCTTCGTCATACGCCGGCAGCACGTCCGGGCGGGAAGCGAGCTGCCAGGCCAGCAAGGCATCCACGGCCCGCCCGTACAGCGCCTGGGTTTCGCGGCCGGGCTCGCCGCCCACCACTTCGATCATGGTTTGCGAGCCCAGGTCGTCCAGCAGCATGAAACCTTGCGGGGCGTCCCAGTCCAGCACGCGCGGCACGTTCAGTCCCGCCGCGGCCATCAGGCCGGCCACCTTTACAAAAGGGGCGCAGTCCTCGCGGTCGGGCGGTGCGTCCATCACGATGTAGCTGCCGCCCTGCCCATCCACGCGGAGGTACCGGCGGAAGCTGGCATCCGCCGACGCAGGGCGGACGCTGGCGGGTTGCAGGCCGTGCGCCGGGGCGACGCTGGCAAGCCACGCATGGAACGCGGCTTCGCGCCGGGGGTCGTTCCAGGTGACCACGGAGGGGGTTGGCGCGGAATCGCTCATGGATAATCGATTCTACAAATCCAACGTGGCGCGCTCGCATCGCGCCCGGGCTCCCCAACCCGATGCATCACCCAAGAAACAAGGCGTCCGTCGCCCGCTTTGCCCTGACGCCGGTGGCCCTCGTGGTGGCCTCGCTGCTGCAGCCGGCTTCGGTACGGGCCCAGGACGCGGGCGCCACCTCGCCCAAGCTGAGGACGTCGCCGCTGCTGCAGGAGCGCATTCCCGCGCAGGCCCGCCCGCAACTGCCGACCTTCGTCGAAGGGGACCAGATCCAGGGCCGCACCGACCTCGAGACGGTCGTCGAGGGCCATGCGGAGTTGCGCCGCGCCGACACCGTCATCCGTGCCAGGCGCCTGGAATACAACAACGCGACCGACGTCGCACGCGCCATCGGGGACGTGCACATCAACAAGGCCGGCAACATCTTCGAAGGGCCGCTGCTGGAGCTGGAGGTCGGGACCTTCCAGGGCTTCTTCAACCAGCCGCGCTACCGGTTCCTGGCCAACGACGCGTATGGCGAAGCGGACCGCGTGGACTTCATCGACGACAAGCACTCGATCATCCGCAACGCGACGTACACGACTTGCCAGCGCAAGCCCGGCCCGAGCTGGATGCCTGACTGGATCCTGCGCGCCTCCACCATCGCCATGGACGAAGAGGAGGAGGTGGGACGCGCCAGCTCCGCCGTCCTGAGCTTCAAGGGCGTCCCGATCCTGCCCGTGCCGGCCCTGAGCTTTCCGCTGTCGGAGAAGCGCAAGTCCGGCCTGCTGCCGCCCACCATCGGCCTGGACAACCGCAGCGGCCTGGAAGTCACGCTGCCCTATTACTGGAACATCGCGCCCAACCGGGATGCGACGCTCTATCCGACCCTCATGACGCGGCGCGGCGTCGACCTCGCCGGCGAATTCCGCTACATCGAGCCCACCTACCAGGGGCTCGTGCGCGGGGACTTCCTGCCGAACGACCGGCTGCGTGACCGGGACCGCTGGGGCTTCACCGCGCAGCACACGCAGAATTCGCTGCGCATTCCGGGGCTGGGAGCGACCAGCCTGAACCTCAACCTGAACCGGGTCAGCGACGACAACTACTGGCAGGACTTCTCGCGCAGCACGGCTTCGCTCACGCAGCGGCTGCTGGCGAACGACGGCACGCTGGGCTGGAACTGGGGGCCGGTGAACTTGAGCGGGCGTGTGCAGCGCTGGCAGACGCTGCAGGACCCGACCAGCCCGATCGTGCCGCCGTACGACCGCTCGCCGGAACTCACGGCCCGCTACGGGAAGAACAACTTCTGGAGCGGTTTCGACTCGAACGTCGAGGCCGACTACACCCACTTCACGCACGCGATCCCCGACATCGTGCGGACCACCTTCCCCACGCAGCAGGAAGTCACCCAGCCCGACGCGCAGCGCAGCTACCTGATGGCGCAGGTCGCGCGCCCCTGGCAGGCGCCCGGCTGGTTCGTGATCCCGAAGGCGCAGGTGCACTCGCGGTACTACGCCTTCGACGCGCCGCTGGCCACCGGGCAGACCGATGCGGCCGTGACGGTGCCGACCTTCAGCCTGGACAGCGGACTGGTCCTGGAGCGCAAGGTCAGTCTTCTCGGCCGCAACTTCGTGCAGACGCTGGAGCCGCGCGCCTTCTACGTCTATACGCCCTTCCGCGACCAGAACTACCTGCCGAACTACGACTCCGCGCCGCTCGATTTCAACGCCGCGACGATCTTCTCGGAGAACCAGTACGGCGGCAACGACCGCATCGCCGACAACAACCTGCTCACCGTCGGCGCCAACACGCGCTTCCTCGATCCGGACACCGGGGCGGAAGCGGCGCGCTTCGCCGTCGCGCAGCGCTACCGCTTCTCCGACCAGCACGTCGTCGTGCCCGGGCAGACCACGCCGATCAGCGAACGGCTGTCCGACGTCCTGTTTGGCGCGTCGCTCGCGTACTCGCCGAAGTGGAGCGCCGATGCGGTCATGCAGTACAACTTCAAGGCGAGCCAGTCCGTGCGGTCCACGGTGGGCGTGCGCTACAACCCGGGCAGCTATCGCGTACTGAGCGTGGCCTACCGCCGCCAGCAGGGGATCAGCGAGCAGTGGGACATCGGCTGGCAATGGCCGATCAACGACCTTTGGGGCGACAAGGGCCAGGACCTCGGGGCGGGACGCGGCCAGGGCGAGGGCCGCTGGTACAGCGTGGGCCGGCTGAACTACAGCGTGCGGGATGCCGCGCTGGTCGATGGGATCGCCGGACTGGAATACGATGCGGGCTGCTGGATCGGCCGCGTCGTGCTGGAGCGGATGCAGGCCGGCACCGCGATCAACAAGCGGATCCTGTTCCAGATCGAGTTCGTGGGCTTCGCCCGGCTCGGCTCGAACCCGCTGCAGACGCTCAAGCAAAATATCCCCCGCTACCAGTTCCTGCGGGAGCGCGTGACCACCCCGAGCCGCTTCAGCAATTACGATTAGAGTGCAAGCACGATGAATTCTCGTTTTCTGGCGCTGGCGTTGGCCTGCGCGGGTCTCGCCGCTGGCGTCGCCCTTCCGGCCGCCGGCCAAGGCCTGCGCTCCACGCCGCAGATCGGTGTCCGCACGATCCCGCGTGCCGACGCCGGTCCGCAGCCGGCGGACTACATCGTCGCAGTGGTGAACTCCGAGCCGATCACCAACAACGAAGTGCGGCGGCGCATGGTGCGCTACGAGCAGCAGCTCGCCGCCCAGGGCTCCCCCCTGCCGCCGCGGGCGCAGCTCGCGCGCGAAGTGCTGGACCGCCTGATCACCGAGAAGGCGCAGCTGCAGGTGGCGCGGGAGACCGGCATCAAGGTCGACGATGCCACCGTGGACCAGGCGGAGCAGACCGTCGCCCGCCAGAACAACATCGACGTCAACGAATTGCGCCGGCGCGTGGTCGCCGAGGGGCTCAGCCCCGCGCAGTTCCGCGACGACCTGCGCAACCAGATCCTGCTGCAGCGCGTGCGCGACCGCGAACTGCAGTCCCGCGCCAAGGTGACCGAGCTGGACGTGGACGAGTACCTGCGCGACCAGCAGAACGCCCCCGATCCGGCGCTGGTGGAGATGAATCTCGCGCACATCCTGGTCGCCGTGCCGGAGAACGCGACGCCGGAGCAGGTGGCGCAGGCCAAGGCGAAGGCGGACAAGCTGCTGGAGCGCGCGCGCGCGGGCGAGGACTTCGCCAAGCTCGCGCGCGAGGGATCCGATGCGGCCGGCGCGGCGCAGAACGGCGGCGTGCTGGGGCTGCGTCCGGCCGACCGGCTGCCGCCGCTGTTCGTGCAGGCCGCAAGCAACCTGCCGCAAGGCGGCGTCAGCGACGTGCTGCGCTCGCAGGCGGGCTTCCACATCGTCAAGGTGCTGGAGAAACGCGCAGCGAGCAAGGCCGGCATGAGCGTCACGCAATCGCATGCGCGGCACATCCTGCTGCGACCGAACGCGCAGATGTCGGAGGCCCAGGCGCGCCAGAAGCTCGCCGACTTCAAGCGCCGCATCCTGGCGGGGCAGGCCGACTTCGCGACGCTGGCGCGGGAGAACTCGCAGGACGCCAGTGCCAAGAACGGCGGCGACCTGGGCTGGGCGAGCGCGGGGATGTTCGTCCCGGAGTTCGATGAGGTGCTGGATTCACTGCAGCCCGGCCAGATCTCCGACCCGATCACCACCCGCTTCGGCGTTCACCTGATCCAGCTGATCGAGCGGCGCCAGGCCACGCTCAGTCCGAGGGAGCAGCGTGAAGTGGCGCGCAACCTCGTGCGCGAGAAGAAGCTGGACGAGGCCTACGCCCGCTGGACGCAGGAAGTGCGCGGCCGCGCCTACGTGGAGCTGCGCGAGCCGCCGCAGTGAAGCACGTTGCGCGCAAGCGCTTCGGCCAGCATTTCCTGGCCGATGCGGGCGTGATCGACGCCATCGTGCGCGAGATCGCCCCGCGTGCCGGCCAGGCGGTGGTCGAGATTGGTCCCGGGCTCGCGGCTCTGACGCAGCCGCTGGTGGAGCGCCTGGGCAGGCTCACGGTGATCGAACTCGATCGTGATCTTGCCGCGCGCTTGCGGCAGCATCCGCAGCTGGACGTCGTCGAGTCGGACGTGCTGAAGGTGGACTTCGCCGGGCTGGCCGATCGCCTGGGCGTGCCGAAGCTGCGCGTCGTCGGCAACCTGCCGTACAACATCTCCAGTCCCATCCTGTTCGCGCTGCTGCGCTACGTGCAGCGCGTGGAGGACCAGCACTTCATGCTGCAGAAGGAAGTGGTGGACCGCATGGTGGCCGCGCCGGCCACCTCCGATTACGGGCGCCTGTCCGTCATGCTGCAGTGGCGCTACGCCATGGAGAACGTGCTGTCGGTGCCGCCGGAGGCCTTCGATCCGCCGCCCAAAGTCGACAGTGCCGTCGTGCGCATGGTGCCCTATGCGCAGCCTCCGGAGGTGGACGAGGAACTGCTGTCGGAGCTGGTGCAGGTCGCCTTCTCGCAGCGGCGCAAGATCCTGCGCAACACGCTGGGCAAGTGGCTGGAGCAACATGGTTTCGCCGGCACCTTCGACGTGCAGCGGCGGGCGGAGGAAGTGCCGGTCGCGGAGTACCTGGCCTTGTGTGCCGAGGTGAAGCGCGGTCAAGCGTCCCGCTGACGCAGGTCCGTCCCGGTGGCGGGCACCGCCGATGCCTGGCTTCGACGAAGGGGCGAAAAAAAGCCGGGCGAGCCCGGCTTTTCTTCTATCTGCTGCACCGGCTCATGCCGCCGCGAGCCAGTACCCCGCGTTGAAGGGGCTGCTCATGCGCAGTGCGAGAGGCGATACGTCCAGGATCTTGTCCGTGGGCATCTTCTCTCCATCGGTGGCGACCGGCTGTTGCACGGGTTCGCCCTGGGCCTCGTTCGCCCGTTCCGCTTGGCCTTGTTGCGCGGAACGGGCTACCGAAAAGAATAGAAACAGCGGAATGGGACTTTCCGGTCTGCCCAGTAATCTGCGGTGTCCCGGAAGATGTCCAGGAGCTGCTCGCGCGCTTCCTTGTCGAACTTCCCGTTGGCCGGGATGTGCTCCAGCACCACGATGAAGCCTGGTTGCGGGCCCGATTTGTGCAAGGGGTCCGTCATGCAGTCGTACAGCGCGTCGAAGTTCTTGCCGAAGTTCGCGGGCAGCGTGAACTGCTGGGCGATCATGTCCAGCACGTCCTGCTTGCTCTGCGCGGTCGCCAGGTTGGCGTAGAGGAAGTGGTGGCCGAGGCGGGTGGCGGTCTCCTGCAGGTTCTGCACGCGGAACGCGCGGATCGACTGCACGATGTTGCTCCGGACACCCTTGAGGGGCGTCTCGGAAATTTCAGGACGAAGTGGTTTTTCCATCTCCGTTTCTTTCTCTCTGGTCAAAAACAGGTCCCGCTTCATTTGGGGGTTCACTCCACGATCTTGCGAAAAATGGCGTAGGGGTCAGCGGTGTAGTAACAGGCATGCGGCATCCCCGGCGGATCTCCGCACACGATGCGCCGGGCGCCCCGGTCGCGCGATCCTGGCGCCGGCACGGTGTGTTCGCGGCTGGTCCCGCGCTTCTCGATCGGGAGCGGGCGCTCCCGGTTGCCGAACACCGCGCCGTCCTTGTCGTACGGAAACGGTCCGCCCAGGCGGATCAGTTCGTAGGTCTCCCGACCCGGCCGCGGCAGCTCGGTGGCGTGCACCGTCGCAAATCCGCTGGCGAGCGTTCCGTCCAAATCGCCCCGCGCGTTGACGGCGGGGGCCGCACCGATTGCGACGGCTGCCAAGGTGCTGGTGAGCACTAACTTGATCGCCGCGAACCGAGCCATGAACGGACCTTCTGGAGAGATCTTCAAGGGACGCCACCCGGGGCCCCTGCGGGCTCCGGTCCTGCTCATCCCCGGGTTAACCCGGAAACTTCAAGGCCGGTAGTGTGACAGTTGCGTGGCTTCCGCGCAAGCCGGCGCCCAAATTTTGGGCAGGGGGAAAGGCCATTCCGACACACGGCCGGCGCTCAACAAGTGAGCGCCGGCTTATGTGGATGGGCTCATCGGGCGGCGTTGGCGTCCGCGACGGTCAGGGCGGCGACGTTGACGATGCGGCGCACGGTCGTGCTGGCGGTCAGGATGTGCACCGGCTTGGCCGCGCCCAGCAGCACCGGGCCGATGGCGATGTTGCCGCCGGCGGCGGTCTTGAGCAGGTTGTAGGAGATGTTGGCCGCGTCGATGTTCGGCAGGACCAGCAGGTTCGCGTCGCCCGCCAGGGTGCTGTGCGGCATCACATGGGCGCGGGCGCGGTGGTCCAGCGCGATGTCGCCATGCATTTCGCCATCGACCTCGAGCCACGGCGCCTGCTCGCGCAGCAGGTCCAGGGTGTCGCGCATCTTCTGCGCGCTGGGGTGGTTGCTGCTGCCGAAGTTGGAATGGCTCAGCAGTGCAACCTTGGGCTTGAGGCCGAAGCGCAGCATTTCCTCCGCAGCCATGACGGTGATCTCGGCCAGCTGGCCGGCCGTGGGGTCGTAGTTGACGTGCGTGTCGACCAGGAAGACCTGGCGGTTCGGCAGCATCAGGCCGTTCATGGCGGCATACACATTGCAGCCCGGGCGCTTGCCGATCACTTGGTCGATGTAGCGCAGGTGGATGTCGGTGGTGCCCCAGGTGCCGCAGATCATGCCGTCGACATAGTCCTTGTGCAGCAGCATGGCGCCGATCAGCGTGAGGCGCCGGCGCATCTCGATCTTGGCCATCTGCACCGTGATGCCCTTGCGGTCGGTCATGCGGTGGTAGGTCTGCCAGAAGTCGCGGTAGCGCTCGTCGTACTCGGTGTTCACGACGTCGTAGTCGCGCCCCTCCTGCAGGCGCAGGCCGAACTTCTCGATGCGCTGCGCAATGATCTTCGAGCGGCCGATCAGCGTCGGTCGCGCGACGCCCTCGTCCGAGACGATCTGGGCGGCGCGCAGCACGCGCTCCTCCTCGCCTTCGCAGAAGGCCACGCGCTTCTTCGGCGCCGCCTTGGCCGCCGTGAAGATCGGCTTCATGGTCGTGCCGGAGGCATACACGAAGGTCTGCAGGTGCTCGCGGTAGGCGTCCATGTCCTTGACCGGACGCAGCGCCACGCCGCTCTCCTCGGCGGCCTTCGCGACCGCCGGGGCGATCTTGATCATGAGCCGCGGATCGAACGGCTTCGGGATCAGGTACTCGGGGCCGAAGGACAGTTGCTGCCCCGCGTAGGCCGCGGCCACCACTTCGCTCTGCTCCGCCTGCGCGAGCTCGGCGATGGCGTGCACCGCGGCGATTTCCATCTCCATGGTGATCGTCGTCGCGCCGGAATCCAGCGCGCCGCGGAAGATGTACGGGAAGCACAGGACGTTGTTGACCTGGTTCGGGTAGTCCGTGCGGCCGGTGGCGATGATGCAATCGGCACGGGCGGCCTTCGCCACGTCCGGGTCGATCTCCGGGTTCGGGTTCGCCAGCGCGAGGATCAGCGGGTGGGCCGCCATCTTCTTCACCATCTCGGGCTTCAGCACGCCGCCTGCGGACAGGCCGAGGAACACGTCGGCGTCCTCGATGACTTCGCTCAGCGTGCGCGCCGAGGTCTCCTGCGCGAACTGGATCTTGTCCTCGTCCATCAGCTCCTTGCGGCCCTTGTAGACGACGCCCGCCAGGTCCGTGACGTAGATGTTCTTGCGCGGCACGCCCAGCTTCACCAGCAGGCCCAGGCAGGCGAGCGCCGCAGCACCGGCGCCCGAGGTCACCAGCTTCACGTCCTTCAGCTGCTTGCCCACCACCTTCAGGCCGTTGAGGATCGCCGCGCCGACCACGATGGCCGTGCCGTGCTGGTCGTCGTGGAAGACCGGGATCTTCATGCGCTCGCGCAGCTTGCGCTCGACGTAGAAGCAGTCCGGTGCCTTGATGTCCTCGAGGTTCACGCCGCCGAAGGTCGGCTCGAGCGCCGCGATCACGTCGACCAGCTTGTCCAGGTTGTCCTTCTCGGCGATCTCGATGTCGAACACGTCGATGCCGGCGAACTTCTTGAACAGGACCGCCTTGCCTTCCATCACCGGCTTGGCCGCCAGCGGGCCGATGTCGCCCAGCCCGAGCACCGCCGTGCCGTTGGTGATCACCGCCACCAGGTTGCCCCGCGCGGTGTAGCGGAACGCGGCGGTGGGATCCTTGACGATCTCTTCGCAAGGCGCGGCCACGCCGGGCGAATAGGCCAGCGACAGGTCATGCTGGTTGACGAGCTGCTTGGTCGCCGCGATCTGCACCTTGCCCGGTGTCGGATGCTCGTGGTACTCGAGCGCCGCGCGGCGCAGTTCGTCGCGCTTGTCGGAGGCCTGGGACGGAGTGGAGGACATTTCGGGGGTCTCCTGGACGCCGATGCTGCAGGCGTCTTGTTCTGCAAGGAAAAGAGGCTGGGATTGTAGACCTCCGTCCTGCTTGGGGCCGGGGAAACCCTAGCGGACTGGCGCCCCGCCCATGCAGGTTGCGCATACCCTTGCCGGCAAAGAGCATTGGCGCGCGCGGCGGTGCGACCGTACAGTGCACCTGCCCAGGAGGAAGCACATGGCTGCCATCACCGAAGCCCAGCGCGAGGAGCGGATCGCCGCTGTCGTCGCGCGGGCAGACCCCCGCGAATCCACCGGCGACGTCCCGCTGGATACCTTCTCGCGAGAATACTTCCGCCAGGTGGACCTGGACGACCTCGACGAGCGAACGCCCGAGGACCTGCTGGGCGCCTTGCTGTCGCACTGGCAGTTCGCCTCGCAGCGCACGCCCGGTGTGCCCAAGGTGCGCGTGTTCAGTCCCTCGCCTGGCGCGGACGGCTGGGGTTCACGCCACAGCGTCGTGCAGGTCGTCAACGACGACATGCCCTTCCTCGTCGACTCGGTCTCGCTGGAGATCGCACGGCAGGGCCTGGTGGTCCACCTCATCGTGCATCCGGTCTTTGCGGTGAAGCGGGATGCCCGAGGCGTTCTGCAGTCGGTCGCGCCGCGGTCCGCCGCGCCCGACCTGCCGCGCGAATCCTGGATGTACATCGAGGTCGATCGCATGGTGGATGCGGAACAGCGCGCCGCGCTGTGCCACGGCATCGAGCGCGTGCTGGCCGACGTGCGCGCCGCAGTCACCGACTGGAAAGCCATGGTCGCGCGGCTGGACGAGGCGCAGCAGGAGCTCGCCTCGCCGCCTCCCGGCCTAGCCCCCGAGGAGGCCGCCGAGAGCCGTGCCTTCCTGCAGTGGCTGGCCGACGACCATTTCACCCTGCTGGGGTACCGCCGGCATGACCTGGTCGAGCGGGACGGCGAACTGGCGCTGCAGGTGGTGCCGGGCAGCGGGCTGGGTTTGCTGCGCGAGGGCCACGGCGAGCAGTCCGCCAGCTTCGCGGCGCTGCCGCCGCAGGCGCGGGCGTTGGCGCGCACACCTTCGCCGCCGCTCACGGTCACCAAGGCGAATACGCGCTCGACCGTGCACAGGGATGGCTACACCGACTACATCGGCGTCAAGCGCTTCGACGCGCAGGGCAAGGTGCTGGGCGAGGACCGCTTCATCGGCCTCTTCACTTCCAGCGCCTACGCGGCGCGCGTGGCCGAAGTGCCGCTGCTGCGGCGCAAGGTCGAAGCGGTCGCAAAGCGCGCCGGCTATGCGCCCGCCGGCCACCTCGCCAAGGCGCTGGAGCATACGCTGGAGACATTCCCGCGCGACGACCTGTTCCAGATCCCCGAGGACGAACTGTTCGACACGGCCACCGGCATTCTCGCGGTGGGCGAGCGCCATCGCGTGCGCCTCTTCATGTGGCAAGACCGCTTCCAGCGCTTCGTCTCGTTCCTGGTGTTCGTGCCGCGCGAGAGCTTCTCCACGCAGCTGCGCCTGAAGTTCCAGCGCATCCTGATGCAGCAGCTGGATGGCACGCACATCGACTTCGACGTGCTGCTCTCCGGCACCCAGCTCGCGCGCATCCACTTCACCGTGCGCGTGGCGCCGCATCCCATGCCGGCGATCGACCGCAAGGACCTGGAGCGCAGGCTGGCCACGGTCGCGCGCCGCTGGGAAGACGAGCTGCGCGACGCCCTGGTCGAGGCCGAGGGCGAAGCGCGTGGACTCGAGATGGACCGCCGCTGGAGCGCCGCGTTCCCCGTCGCCTACCGGGAACGCGTGACGGTGCGCGCCGCCGTGCACGACATCCGCAAGCTGGAGTCCCTCACAGAGGAACAGCCGCTGGCGCTGGCGCTCTACTGGCCGCTCGGTGCGCCCGAGGGTCGCCTGGGACTGAAGGTGTACCGGCTCGGCGCGCCGGTGGTGCTGTCCGACAGCCTGCCCATGCTGGAGCGCATGGGCGTGCGCGTGCTGGCCGAGGACAACCACCGCATCGAGGTGGGCACCGGCGCGCCCATGTACCTGCACGACTTCGCCCTGGAGGCGCAGCCGAACGAGGAGGTCGATCCGCAGGCCCTCGCCCGCCTGTTCGAGGATGCGTTCGCGCGCGTGTTCCGCGGCGAGGTGGAGAACGACGACTTCAACCGGCTGGTGCTGCTGGCTGCGCTCTCCGCGGAGGAAATCGTGGTGCTGCGCGCCTATGCGCGCTACCTGCAGCAGATCGGCTTCGCGCAGTCGCAGGCCACGATCGCCGCGACGCTGGCCGCGCAGCCGCGGATCGCGCGCATGCTGGTGTCGCTGTTCCGGCTGCGCTTCGATCCGAAGACGCACGACGAGGCCGGCGCCACCGCGCAGGTGAACGCGCTCGGCCAAGCCCTGGACAAGGTGAGCAACCTGTCCGAAGACCGCGTGCTGCGCCAGTTGCTGGCACTGGTGCAGGCGACGCTGCGCACGAACTACTGGCGCACGGGCGTAGGCGCGAGCGGCGAGCCCGGCCCGCGGCGCGCCTTCCTCAGTTTCAAGCTCGACTCGCACCAGGTGCCCGGGCTGCCGCAGCCGCGGCCGCTGTACGAGATCTGGGTGTACGCGCCGCGCTTCGAGGGCATCCACCTGCGTGGCGGCAAGGTGGCGCGAGGCGGCCTGCGCTGGTCCGACCGCCCCGACGACTTCCGCACCGAGGTGCTGGGCCTGGTCAAGGCGCAGATGGTGAAGAACACCGTGATCGTGCCGGTGGGCTCCAAGGGCGGCTTCGTGCTGAAGAAAGCGCCGCCCGCCAGCGACCGCGAGGCCTTCATGAAGGAGGGCGTGGCCTGC
This sequence comes from Ramlibacter ginsenosidimutans, assembly GCF_016654015.1. GTDB lineage: Bacteria > Pseudomonadota > Gammaproteobacteria > Burkholderiales > Burkholderiaceae_C > Ramlibacter > Ramlibacter ginsenosidimutans. Next base: position 98,565 of record NZ_JAEPWM010000002.1, read on the forward strand.
TACCAGGACTACCTGCGCGCGCTGCTGGATCTCACCGACAACCTGGTGAACGGCAAGGTGGTGCCGCCGCCGCAGGTGGTCCGCATCGATGGCGACGATCCCTACCTCGTGGTCGCGGCCGACAAGGGCACGGCCACCTTCTCGGACTACGCCAACGGCATCAGCGCGGAATACGGATTCTGGCTCGGCGACGCCTTCGCCTCCGGCGGCAGCAAGGGCTACGACCACAAGGCGATGGGCATCACGGCGCGCGGTGCGTGGGAGAGCGTCAAGCGCCACTTCCGCGAGCTGGGCCTCGACACGCAGACCACCGACTTCAGTGTCGTCGGCATCGGCGACATGTCGGGCGACGTGTTCGGCAACGGCATGCTGCTCTCGAAGCACATCCGGCTGCTGGCCGCCTTCGACCACAGGCACATCTTCATCGACCCCGATCCGGACACGCAGCGCTCCGTCGCCGAGCGCGAGCGCCTGTTCCAACTGCCCCGCTCCTCCTGGGGCGATTACGACACCTCCCTGATCTCCGCGGGGGGCGGCGTGTGGTCGCGCTCGGAAAAGTCCATCACGCTGTCGCCGCAGGCGCGTGCCGCGTTGGGCATCGAAGCGGTGCAACTCACGCCCGCGGAACTCGTGCACGCGATCCTGCAGGCGCCAGCGGACCTCCTCTACAACGGGGGCATCGGCACCTACGTGAAGGCCTCGGGCGAATCGAACGCGCAGGTGGGCGACCGTGCCAACGACGCGGTCCGCATCGACGGCGCGCAACTGCGATGCAAGGTGGTGGCCGAGGGCGGCAACCTGGGCTTCACCCAGCGCGGGCGCATCGAGGCGGCCTTGAAGGGCGTGAAGATCAACACGGACGCGATCGACAACTCCGCGGGCGTGGACACGTCCGACCACGAGGTGAACATCAAGATCCTGCTGGGCATCGCGCAATCGGACGGCGAGCTCACGCAGAAGCAGCGCGACCAGCTGCTGCCGCAGATGACCGACGAGATCGCGGCCCTGGTGCTGCGCGACAACTACTTCCAGACCCAGGAGCTCTCGGTGGGCGGGCGCATCGCGCCGCGCCAGCTCGAAGAGCAGGCGCGCTTCATCCGCTTCCTGGAAAAAGAGGGCGAGCTCGATCGCGCGATCGAATTCCTGCCTTCGGACGAGACCATCGTGGAACGCAAGGCCAAGGGCCTGGGCCTTACCAGCCCCGAGCGCGCCGTGCTGCTCGCGTACGGCAAGATGTGGCTCGACGGGCAGCTGATCGCCTCCGACCTGCCGGAAGATCCCTGGATCGCCACGGCGCTGGAGCGCTACTTCCCCGCGCAGCTGAAGGACAAGTTCGCCGCGTACATCCCGCGCCATCCCCTGCGGCGCGAGATCATCGTGACGCATGTCGTGAACAGCATGGTGAACCGGGTCGGACCGACCTTCGTGCACCGGCTTGGCGAGATCACGGGCGCCACTCCGCCGCAGGTGGTGCGCGCGTATCTCGCCAGTCGCGAGGTGTTCGGACTGGTGCCGCTGTGGCAGCAGATCGAGGCGCTGGACAATCGCGTGCCCGATGCGACGCAGGCGGAGATGGTGCTGGCGCTGCGCGGGCTGATCAGCCGCGCGACCACCTGGTTCCTGCGTTCGCGTCGGCTGGCGGAGCCCACGCAGCAACAGGTGGCCCGCTTCGCACCCGCCGTGCAGGCGCTGCGTGCGCACGATGCCGCCGCGGGCCTGCGCTCGCCGCGAGCGGAGAACTGGATCGAGAGCGGCGTGCCGCCGGAACTCGCGACGCTGGTGGACGGCAGCGAACGCCTCTATTCCGCCCTGGACATCGCGGAAACCGCGGCCGACGCGCAACGGCCGCTGGAGCTCACCGCGCAGGTGCATGCGGGGGTGGGGCAGCGCCTGGGCCTCGAGCGCATGCGCCAGCAGATCGAGCAACTGCCCGCGGAGAGCTACTGGCAGGGCCTGGCCAAGCTCGCCCTCACCGACGACCTGGTGGACCTGCAGCGCTCGATCGCGCAGCAAGCGCTGCGCCATGCGGACGGCGACGCGCGCGCGGTGCTGGACCGCTGGGAACAGGGCAACCGCCAGGCGCTCGAACGCGCCCACCGCCTGCTGCTGGACATGCAGGACACGCAAACGGGCGACCTGGCGATGCTGTCGGTCGCCTTGCGCGAATTGCGCAACCTCGTGTGACGCACTGGGCAGCCGCAGGTGGCACCGACGGTCGGGCACGGGCGGGGGCGCATCGTCGGTGAACTCTCCGTGCCGCACCCGGAGCTGCCGCGACTGCTCACGCGCATAGCGGTCACCCGCTATGGGCACGCGACGCCGGTCCCGGTTCCGGGCGCACTGCGCAGGCTGCCGGCGCCGCCGGAGAGCGGCGCCTGCGCTTCACCCACAGTGACTGGGCAGCTTATTCCGTGTTCGAGGAAGCGTTCACCTTGGGCCACCGCGCGGGTGGCGGGTAGAAGCACACGGGTCGCGGCGCGAAGCCGCCCGGATCAGGGGCCGAACGCTTCGGTCGAGAAGGTGGTGGTGTCCGAGCGACAGTTGGCCGGCAGGGCATTGCGCACGAAGCTCAGGTCCGAGCCGCAGATCCAGCCGTGCACGCTGGTGCCGAGATCGGCCGGCGTCGTCATGGCCGTCGTACTGTCCGCCTTCGCCGGCACCATGTAGACGAAGCGCCCGTTCATGCTGCTGTCGAGGTTGGTGATCGCGATGCGGATGACGCCATTCGACGAGGTCTGGACGCCGCCGGCGTACTCCGTCGCGCCGCCGGTGCCTTCGCAACCCCATCCCCCGGGCGGCGGCATGCTGTCTAGCGTGGGATAGCTCTCCGAGACCATGTTCTTGCACTGGCTGGCGGCCATCACGACCTCGGACACCCGGGCACGCCGGGTGTAGTCGCGCATCTGCGCCATGGCGATCGATGCCAGGACGGCCGCGATGCACACGGTGACGATCAACTCCACCAGGGTGAAGCCGGACTGTTGGCGCGAACGTCTCATGGGTGTTTCCCTCATGGGTCAGTAGGCAAGCGCCGTGCCACCAGCCAACCCGTGAATTAATTCGCATGAGCATACTTCGGGCTGACGCGAATGTCAGCTTCTGTAGCAAATCCTGCCCTCTCCCGCCCGCGCGCGCTCAGGTCCGCGTCAGCCGCGCATCAGGGTCTCGATCTCGTCGGCGCGGACCGGGACGCCCCGGGTGATCAGCTCGCAACCGGAAGGCGTGACGATCGCATCGTCCTCGATGCGGATGCCGATGTGGTGGAACTGCTCCGGCACGCCCTCGCCGGGGCGCACATAGATCCCCGGCTCGATCGTCAGCACCATGCCCGGACGCAGGATGCGGCTGGGACGGTTCTTGATCGTCTCGCCCGAGAGCGGGTCCTTGCGCTCGCTCACCTGCCCCAGCTCGCCCGGCTCCACGTAGCTGCCGCAGTCGTGGACGTCCATGCCCAGCCAGTGGCCCGTGCGGTGCATGTAGAAGGGGAAGTAGGCGCGCTTCTCGATCACGTCGTCCAGGCTGCCCACCTTGTTGCGATCGAGCAGGCCGACGTCCAGCATGCCTTGCGCCAGCACGCGCACGGCCGCATCGTGCGGATCGGTGAAGCGCGCCCCGGGCTTCGTCACCGCGGCGGCGGCTTCCTGCGAAGCCAGCACGATGTCGTAGAGCGTGCGCTGCGGGCCGGTGAACCGGCCGTTCGCGGGAAAGGTCCGCGTGATGTCGCTCGCATAGCCATCGAGCTCGCAGCCGGCGTCGATCAGCACCAGGTCGCCCTCGCGCACGGGCGCCACGTCGGCGCGGTAGTGCAGCACGCAGGCGTTCGGTCCCGCGGCGACGATGGAGCTGTAGGCCGGGTACTGCGAGCCGCCCAGGCGGAATTCGTGCATCAGCTCCGCATCGAGGTGGTACTCGCGCACGTCCTTGCCTTCGCGCAGCATGCGCGCGCAGGCCTGCATCGTGCGCACGTGGGCGCGCGCGCTGATCGCGGCCGCGCGCCGCATGATGTCCTGCTCGTGCGCGTCCTTGACCAGGCGCATCTCGTCGAGCACCGCGCACAGGTCGCGTTGCTGCTCGGGGCACAGCGCGCCGTAGCGCACGCGCGCGCGCACCCGGTTCAGCCAGCCGGCCACGCGCTGTTCCAGCCCTTCGTGGATGGCGAAGGGGAACCACACCGTGTCCCGGTTTTCCAGCAGCTTCGGCATCTGCTGCTCCAGATCGGTGACCGGGAAGGCCGCATCGACTCCCAGCGCGCCCAGCGCCGCTTCGGGGCCGAGCCGGTAGCCGTCCCAGATCTCGCGCTCCAGGTCCTTGGGCTGGCAGAACAGGGTGCTGCGGCCGTCGCTGGTCACCACCAGCCAGGCGTTCGGCTCGGTGAAACCCGTGAGGTAGTAGAAGTAGCTGTCGTGGCGGTACAGGAAGTCGGAGTCGCGGTTGCGCTGGCGCTCCGGGGCGGTCGGGATGATGGCGATGCCGTTGCCACCCAGCTGCGCGGCCATGTGGGCGCGGCGCTGGGCATACAGCGAGGTGGGCACGGTGGTGTTCATGCGCCCATTCTCCCGGAATCAGGCGTTCAGTTGCGCGAGCCGCTCGGGCGTGCCCACGTCGATCCAGGTGCCTTGGTAGAGCTCCGCCCCGACTTGCCCGCGGTCCATGGCCGCGCGCAGCAGCGGCGCCAGCGGGACCTTCAGCCCCTGGGGGTTGCCCCGGGGAATGCTGTCGAACAAGGCCTGGCGGAGCAGGGCGACCGTCGAATAGGTGTAGCGAACGTCGGCCTGGTTGAGGGCGCGCCCGTGCGCATCGAGTCCGAAGTCGCCCTTCGTGTTGTGCGGCGGGTTGGGGACGAGGACCAGGTGCGCCACGTCCTTGCCGGCCCGAAAGCGGTCGTAGGCGGCGCGCGTGAACAGGAAGCCGGGCATGTACACGTCGCCCGCCACCAGCCAGAAGCATTCGTCCAGCTGCGGCAGCGCGCGCGCGATGCCGCCCGCGGTCTCCAGCGCGCCGCCGAAGTCACGGCCCTCGTGCGAGTACACGATGCGCGCGCCTTCGCCTGTCTCGTGCCCGTAGTGGTCCTCGATCTGCTCGCCGAGCCAGGCGGTGTTGATCACCACGTCGCGAAACCCGCAGTGCGCGAAGGCATCGAGGTGGTATTCGACCAGGGGCTTGCCCTTCACCTTCAGCAGGGGCTTGGGGCAGGTGTCGGTGAGCGGCCGCATGCGCTCGCCGCGGCCCGCCGCCAGGATCATCGCTTGTGCAATGCTGATGTCAGTTCTCCTCGCCCCGATCCAGCGAACGTTGTTCCGTCCACTCCGGCTGGAAGCGGTCGACCAGCGCCTCCATCAGCCCGCGCGCGCGGGCCGAGTGGTCGCCGCTGAAGTTGCACACGTACACGTCGCAGGTGACCGCGCGCTCCTCGGCCCACGTGTGCAGGCAGACGTGCGACTCGGCCAGCAGCACCGTCGCCGTCACGCCACCCGGCCCCTTGCCGGCACCGGCAAAGGTGTGGAACAGCTGGTCCACCGGCTGCAGGCCCGCGGCGTGCACGGCCGACAGGCACCATTCGCCCAGCTTCGCTGCGTCGGTCAGCCAGGCGGGTTCGCAGCGGCAACGGTACAGGTCGGCGGTGAGGTGCAGGCCCTTCATGGCTGCCAGTATGACAAAGGACGCCCGCTGCGCACGCATGACTGCGGCGCCGGCGACGGCAATGACAGAAGGATTTGGCATCTGCGAAGCGTGTCATGCCGGGCGCGCAAGCGCCGCAGCCAAGGCCGCCAGGCCGGGTCATCTAAAATCGCGGGTTTCCCCCGATCCTTCCCCGGAGCAGCCCACCGATGGCCAATGAATCCCTGATGGCGAACGCGATCCGCGCGCTCGCCATGGACGCCGTGCAACAAGCGAACTCGGGCCACCCGGGCGCGCCCATGGGCATGGCGGACATCGCCGTCGCCCTGTGGCACCGCCACCTGCGCCACAACCCCGGCAATCCGCACTGGGCCGACCGCGACCGGTTCGTGCTCTCCAACGGCCATGCGTCGATGCTGCTCTACGCGCTGCTGCACCTGACCGGCTACGACCTTCCGCTGGGCGAGATCAAGGGCTTCCGCCAGTTGCACAGCAAGACGCCGGGACACCCCGAGGTCGACGTCACGCCCGGTGTCGAGACGACCACCGGCCCGCTCGGCCAGGGACTCACCAACGCCGTCGGCATGGCGCTGGCCGAGAAGCTGCTCGCGGCGGAATTCAACCGGCCCGGCCACGCGGTGGTCGATCACCACACCTACGTTTTCATGGGCGACGGCTGCCTGATGGAAGGCATCAGCCACGAGGCCTGCGCGCTCGCGGGTGCGTGGAAACTGAACAAGCTGGTCGCGCTCTACGACGACAACGGCATCTCCATCGACGGCCAGGTCACGCCATGGTTCATCGACGACACGCCCGCGCGCTTCCGCGCCTACGGCTGGAACGTGATCGGCCCGATCGACGGCCATGACGTGCAAGCCGTGGACCGTGCCATCGCCGACGCGCGCCGCAGCGCCGAGAAGCCGACGCTGATCGTCTGCAAGACCCATATCGGCAAGGGCTCGCCCAACCGCGCCAACACCGCCAAGGCGCACGGCGAGCCGCTCGGCGCCGACGAGATCAAGCTCACGCGCACGGCGCTGGGCTGGGACCACGAAGCCTTCGTGCTGCCGCAGGGCGTGTACGACGAATGGAACGCAAAGGCCCGCGGCGACGAGCTCGAGTCGGCCTGGCAGAAGCGCTTCGACGCCTACCGCGCCGCGCATCCCGCGCTCGCGGCGGAATTCCAGCGCCGCATGCGCGGCGAGCTGCCGGACAACTTCACCGACATCGCAGCCGACGTGATCGCCGCCGCGCATGCGAAGGCGGAGACGGTGGCGTCGCGCAAGGCCTCGCAGCTCGCGCTGGAAGCGCTGACCGCGGCGCTGCCGGAACTGCTGGGAGGCTCCGCCGACCTGACCGGCTCCAACCTCACGAACACGAAGAGCACGCCGCCGCTGCGCTTCGACCAGTCCGGCGACGTGGTGATGACCGACGGCAAGCCGGGACGCCACATCAACTACGGCGTGCGCGAGTTCGGCATGGCGGCCATCATGAACGGCATCGCGCTGCATGGCGGCTACATCCCGTACGGTGGCACTTTCCTGACCTTCAGCGACTACAGCCGCAACGCCATCCGCATGGCGGCCCTGATGAAGCGGCGCGTGATCCATGTCTTCACGCACGATTCGATCGGCCTGGGCGAGGACGGTCCGACCCACCAGTCGGTGGAGCATGCCGCCAGCCTGCGCCTCATTCCCAACCTGGACGTCTGGCGTCCGGCCGACACCGCGGAAACCGCGGTCGCCTGGGCGGAAGCCCTGGCCAACGCGCAGCGGCCGACCGCGCTGCTGCTCTCCCGGCAGAACCTGCCCTACGCGCCGAAGTCGCAGCTCGGCGGCATCGCGCGTGGCGCTTACGTGCTCGCCGATGCAGACGGCGGCGCGCCGGACGCCGTGATCATCGCCACCGGCTCGGAGGTGCAGCTGGCACTGAAGGCGCGCGAGCTGCTGCAGGCCGAAGGCGTCGCGGCGCGCGTGGTCTCCATGCCCAGTACGACAACTTTCGACCGACAGGAGCGCGAGTACAAGGAAGGCGTCCTGCCTCCCGGCGTGCCGCGCGTCGCCGTGGAAGCGGGCGTGACGGACTTCTGGTGGAAGTACGGTTGTGCTGCCGTGGTGGGCATCGACACCTTCGGAGAGTCGGCTCCTGCTAATCTGCTGTTCAAGCATTTCGGGTTCACGCCCGAAAACGTTGCCGACACCGTGCGCGCGGCGCTGCAACGGGCCGAATAGGTTTTCGTTTCTCAGGAGTGATCGAATGGCTATCAAGGTTGGCATCAATGGCTTCGGCCGCATCGGCCGCAACGTCCTGCGCTCGGCGGTGCAGAACTTCCCCGACATCGAGATCGTCGGCATCAACGACCTGCTGGAGCCGGACTACCTGGCGTACATGCTGCAGTACGACTCGGTGCACGGCCATTTCAAGGGCAAGATCGCCGTCGACGGCAACACGCTGATCGTCAACGGCAAGAAGATCCGCCTGACTGCGGAGAAGGACCCGGCCAACCTGAAGTGGGGCGAGATCGGCGCCGATGTGGTGATCGAGTCCACCGGCATCTTCCTCACCAAGGAAGGCGGCCAGAAGCACATCCAGGCCGGCGCGAAGAAGGTGATCCTGTCGGCGCCGTCGAAGGACGACACGCCGATGTTCGTGTTCGGCGTGAACCACCAGAAGTACAAGGGCGAGGACGTGATCTCCAACGCCTCGTGCACGACCAACTGCCTGGCGCCCATCGCCAAGGTGGTGAACGACAAGTGGGGCATCAAGCGCGGCCTGATGACGACCGTGCACGCCGCCACCGCGACGCAGAAGACCGTGGACGGCCCGTCCAACAAGGACTGGCGCGGCGGCCGCGGCATCCTGGAGAACATCATCCCCTCCTCGACGGGCGCGGCCAAGGCGGTGGGCGTGGTGATTCCCGAGCTGAACAAGAAGCTCACGGGCATGTCGTTCCGCGTGCCGACCTCCGACGTCTCGGTGGTGGACCTCACGGTGGAACTGGAGAAGCCGGCGACCTACGCCGAGATCTGCGCGGAGATGAAGGCGCAGAGCGAAGGCGCGTTGAAGGGCATCCTCGGCTACACGGAAGACAAGGTCGTCGCGACCGATTTCCGCGGCGATGCGCGCACGTCGATCTTCGACGCGGACGCCGGCATCGCGCTGGACGGCACCTTCGTCAAGCTGGTGAGCTGGTACGACAACGAGTGGGGCTACTCCAACAAGTGCCTGGAGATGGTGCGCGTGGTGGCGGCGAAGTAAGCGGGAGCCCTTCACGAAAAACGCGCCCAGCGGGGCGCGTTTTTTCATTCTGCGGCCGTTGTCCGCACGGCGTCAGGCGGGCGCTCCTCGCGCCCGTCCGGATAGCGCGCGAAACGCTGCGGCTCGCTGCCATGCACGGGCGCCTGGTCCGTGAAGGACCAGCCGCCAAACTGCGTGCGGCGGTAGTCCTGCAGCGCCTGCGCGATCTCCTGCTGCGTGTTCATCACGAACGGGCCGTATTGCGCCACCGGCTCGCCGATCGGCTGGCCCTGCAGGAGCAGGAACTCGCACACCGTGTCGCCGGCCGCAAGCGCCACTTCCACGCCCGCGTCCAATGTGATCGCGACCGGTCCCTGCACGGACTGGCCGCCCACCATGGCGGCTGCGCCCTTGAAGAAGTAGAGCGTGCGGCGCGTGCCGGCGAGCAGCGCGGGCGGCAACTGCACGCCGGCCCCGGGCTCGAGGCGCAGCGTCCAGATCGCAACGTCGGAATTCGCATCGGCCGCCCAGGAATCGGGCGGCGGCGGCGGTGCCGCGACGTCGCCGAAGCGGCCCGCGATCACGGCCACTTCGGTGTGGCGCCCTTGCGCGTCGGCCAGCAACGCGCGCGGCACCTGCTCGTTCCAGAACATGGTGAAGTGCGGCTCGGCCATCTTGCTGCGCTTGGGCAGGTTCAGCCAGATCTGGAACAGCTCCAGCGGGTTGTCCTCGCCGGTGTTCAGCAGCGGGAACATCTCGGAATGCACGATCCCTTTGCCCGCGGTTACCCACTGCACGTCACCGCCGCCGAAGCGCGCGACCGCGCCCAGCGAATCGCTGTGGTCGATGAGGCCCTTGCGCACGATAGTCACGGTCTCGAAGCCGCGGTGCGGATGCGCTGGAAAGCCGGGCACCGTCTCGCCGTGGTACATGCTCCAGCCGTCCTTGCGGCTGAAGTCCTGCCCGATGTCGCGCCCGCTCAGCGGCACCGCCGGACCCATCGCGCCGTTCCCGCGCGGATAGGCGTCATCGTGGTAGGCGCAAAAGAGGAACGGGTCGGCGGTTTCCCAGGGAAACCCGAGCGGGCGGATGGCGAGGACGGCGGAGGACATTGCGTCTACTTGAGGGCGGCGGGTGATCGGTCAAGAGGAACGCAGAGTGCGCAAAGGTTACGCAGAGGACGCAGAGGAACATCCAAAAAAGGGTTTCTCTGCGTCCTCTGCGTTCTCCTTCGTCACTCAGCCACCCAGCTCAATGGTGGTGCCCATGCTCCCCGTGCACGTGCCGATGCGCAATCTCCTCGGCCGTGGCGGCGCGCACGCCGGTCACCTTGAGCGTGAAGCGCAGCGCCTTGCCTGCGAGCGGGTGGTTGCCGTCGAGGTGGACTTCGGGGCCCTTGATCTTCATGACGTGGAACACGCGCGGCTGGCCGTCGTCGGTGCGGCCCTCGAGCTGGCCGCCGACCTTCACGCCGGGCGGGAATTCGCTCTTGGGGATCACGCGCACCAGCGACTCGTCGCGCTGGCCGAAGGCGTCCTCGGGTTGCAGGTGCAGCGTGGTCTCGTAGCCGACATCGTGCCCGTCCAGGGCCTCTTCGATCTTCGGCAGGGTGTTGTCGTAGCCGCCGTGCAGGTAGACCATGGGGTCCTTGCTCTGCTCGATCAGCCGGCCATTGGCGTCCGCCACGCGGTACTGGAGCGTGACGGCAGTGTCTTTCTCGATCTTCATGGCGCCGATTGTGACGGCTCGCCCGCGCGCGTGCTGGCGCCTCCCGGCGCGGGCAGCATGCGGAACGCCAGTGCGGCGAACGCGAGCAGGACGCCGATGGCCGACAGCACCGCCGCATAGGGCTCCGCGTGCAGGCGCCCGGCCAGCGACGCGATGCCGCCGGTGAGCCACTGGATGACCGCGACGCCCAGGAACATGGCCATCGTGAACACGGCCATGGCGCGGCCCGTCATGCGCGCCGGGTACGCGGAGCGCACGTCCGCGTACTGCAGCGTGCCGAAGCCGGACAGCAGGCTGATGCCCAGCGCCAGTGCCATTTCCACCCAGGCGGCAGGCCGCAAAGCCATGCAGACGAACATCAGCGCGGTCGCCAGGGCGCAGACTATGATCCACGCCCGTCGATGCCGCTCGCCCGGGTCGAGCCGGCCGAACAGCGGCGCGCCGATCATGCCGAGCACCGAGATCGCGATGGCCACGTTGCCGGTCTGCACGAGCGTGAAGCCATGCCGGTCGATCAGCAAAGGCGTGAGCCACAGGCCGCGCAAGGCCATGAAGGAGGCGTAGCTGAACAGGGCAAGCGTCACGATGCCCAGCGTATGCGGCAGCCGGAACAGCTCCCCATAGCCGCGCAGTGCGGACGACACGTCGACCTGCTGGTGCTGCACGTGTTCCTCGTGCGCATCGCGCACCAGCAGCAGGATCGCCAGCCAAGCGAGTGCGCCGCAGGCAGACAGGACGTAAAAGCCCGCGCGCCAGGACACGTGCTGGATCACCCACGCGAGCGGCGTGCCGGTCAGCAGCAGGCCGACCGAGCCGATGCCGAGCGCGGCGCCGTTCACGGCCGCGAAGCGCTCGCCCGCAAAGCGGCGGGAGATGAAGACCGTGCAGGCCAGGAAGGCGGGCGCGCAGCCGATGCCCGTGAGCACCTGGCCGAGGATCAGGAAGCCGTAGCTGGGCGCGGCTGCCGTCACGATGGAGCCGCCGACGGCCAGCGGGAACACGGTGAGCACGGTGCGGCGCGGACCGTAGACGTCCAGGCCCATGCCCATGAACAGCTGCAGGGCGGCGAACGAGAAGTGAAAGGCCGCGGCGAACAGGCCCAGCTGCTGCGGTGACAGCTGGAACTCCTGCTGCAAGGCGGGCGCCATGATGCCCGCGGCGGTGCGGAAAGCCTGGCTGAGCGCGAAGCCGGAGATCAGGACCAGCAGCATCGCCCAGGCGCTGCGGTCGGAAGCGGTGGAGGAAGACACGGAGCGTGATTCTCGCGTGTCCGCGCCCGCCCCGCTCAGAGCTGCACTTCGGCTTCGCCGATCCCTTCGAAGACGGCCATGACCTTCTCGCCCGGCTTGGCCTCCAGCATGCCGCACCAGGTCCCGGTGGTGATGACAGTGCCCCTCGGGACGGTCGCACCCTGGCGGGTCACGTGCCGCAGCCAGGTCGGCAGCAGCCACACCGGGTCGCCGAGCGCATAGGTGCCGCGGAAGGACTGCGGCGCTGCGGTGCCGATCTGCACCGTGCAGGCCTGCTGCGCCCAGTCGCGCGCCTCGAGCGGCCGCCACTGGCCAAGGACCAGCGCACCGTGCGACTGCAGGTCCGCCAGCTTGAGCAGCGCGCTGGCCGCGCGGTTCTCCCAGCGCGAGTCGACGATCTCGATCGAGACGGTCATGCCGTCCAGCCACTGCGCCGTCCTCGCTGCATCGAAGGCCTGGGCGTCAGCCGGGCTCACGTCGCGCGCGAGGCGCACGGCCACCTCGGCCTCGATCAGCCGCCAGTTGAAGTGCGTGCCGCTCGCGTCGGCGGGGCTTGCCCACACGTGCTGTGGCGGCAGCCCGGCGTGCGTGAGCGTCCCGGTGCGCGAGGGGCCACCCGACTTCCAGTGCTGCGGCACGGGCCGGTCGAACCAGCGCATGGTGCGCGCGACCTCCTCCTGCACCGCATAGGCCTGGCCGGCCTCCTGCAGTAGGGACTCGAACGGGGCAGCGGCGACGGTGCGCTGCTGGCGGTGCGCTGCGACCAGCGCCTCCGCCACGGCCTGGACCGGGGTGGACATGCAGACTCCTTGTGGTGCGGGGCGAATGCTACTTGTTCTTCGCCTTCTCCCGGTTGGCGTGCAGCCGCGTGTCCACGAGATCCACGATGCGGTCGACCACCGGATGCCGCATCCCCAGCTGCCGCGCGACCAGTTGCACCAGCTTGTCGGCACGCTCGATGTACGGCGCCCCGTTGTTCAGCGCCCGCGCCGCGGAAGCCGGGCGCGTGAGGCTCGCAGCGGCGGCGGCGTACTTCTCGAACGGCACGAGCTCGGCGGGGCTCGCTCCCAGCCGCACGCAGACATCGAACACGAAGTCGTACACCGACTTCGATTCGGCGAGGTCGGAATGCACTGCCTCCTGCGCCGTCCGCATGCCGTCCGGCGTGATGCAGCGATAGTTGCCCGCCAGCAGCATGGACCACTTGGCGAGCGGCACGAAGATGGAATCGGACACGCGCAGCTTCACCGGCAGCTCGATCGGCCCCTCGGGCGCGGGGAAGCGCACGGCGTCGATGTCCGCCTCCAGCTTGCGCAGCAGCGCCGTGTGCTTTTCGTCCTCGAAGCGGGCCGCCTTGAAGTTGGTCGGCAGCGTGACCTGCAGCACGTTGACCTTCTCCTCCGGCGGCCGTACGGCCTGCGGGTCGGGGCTGCACAGGGTCAGCAGGCCGGGTTCGAAGTTGTCCCAGACGCTGGCTTCGGTGTAGGCGGGCCGCAGCGCCTCGGCGTCGAGCCCGGGGATGCGCCGCAGGTACGGCAGCGGCGGCATGTTCATGATCGACATGCAGGGCACGCGCGAGCGCGCCACCGCATCGAGCAGTTCGCGCACGCCGGGGGAGCGGTACTGCGGCTCCTGCATCGCAAGGCCGACGAGGTCGTAGTCGGCGGGATTCACGTCGCCCGTGCCCGCGGCGGACACCTTTCCGGGCAGCTTGCGCGAATCGATCTCCACCGGCTGCGCGCGTCCGCGCACGGGCATGCGCACGCGGAAGCCTTCGGCGTTGATCAGGTCCGCTTCGGCCGGCAGGCACACGAGCTTGACCTCGTGGCCCCCGAACAGGAGCTTGGACGCGAGCAGGGAGCCGTACGACGCTCCCATCATGAGGATCCTGGCCATGGTGTCTCTCCTTCGGTTTGTTCTGACTGCTGGACCGTGCAGCCTACGCCTGCTGCGCCGCGATGCTCAAGGCGAAACGCTTTTGCCCAAAATGGATGGAGTCGCCGGCGAGCGCAGGCAAGGTGGAGACAGGCGCCGATACCTTCGAAGGGGCGGAACGACGGAGAAGAAAGTTTGCGCAGCGCTTGCCGGAGCGCCTGGCTTCGATGCTCCGCCACCAGGAGGGCCACGAAGCTTTCGGCCGCGGCGAGAGGGACCGTCCGACGTGCAGCACCGGCTCGCCCGCGGCGATCACCGGCTGGGGCAGCCTGTTCCAATGGGCCTGAGTTCCACCCCCGCGGGATCGGCCCATCTGCCGCGATTGGCGTTCTCCGCGTCCGCGCGTTAAAAAGTCACGTGCCTCCCGGCGGCGGCGGTGGAGCGTTGCCTAATTTACGAGTCCTTTACCCCCCGGCCCCAACCTCGCGCGTTGAAAGAGCGTTCGCCGAACGAGGAACATCATGCCGTCCGTCGCCTCCCGCGCCCCGTCCTTGCTGCCCTGGCTGGCGGTGCTCACCCTGTGCTGCTTCCTGGCGCCGGCCCGCGCCCAGGACACTTCCGATCCGCCCGCACGCGTCGCCTACGTGAGCCAGCGGCTAGGCAGCGTGGTGTTCGCCCCGCAGGGCGAGGAAGAGTGGCAGGACCTGCCGCCCAACCGGCCGCTCACGCCCGGCGACCGGCTGTGGACGGACGCGGGTGCCCGCGCGGAACTGCAGCTCGGGACGGCCACCGTGCACGTGAACAGCGAGGCGCACCTGGGCCTGAGCGACCTCGACGAGCATGCAGCGCAGTTCATGCTGCAGCAAGGCAGCATCCATGCGCACGTGCGGGAAGTGGTCGCCGGCGAGAACTTCGAGGTCGATACGCCCAATGTCGCCGTGCGCGCCCTGCAGCGCAGCGACTTCCGCGTCGACGTCGACCCGCAGGCGCAGCAGACGCGCGTGATCGTGCGCAGCGGCGTCGTCGCCGTGTTCGGCGAGGGCGGACAGTCGATCAACCTGGGCACCTCGCAACAGGCCGTCTTCGCCGGCCGCTTCCTCGCCCAGGTGAGTGCGCCGCCCTATGCGGACGACGCCTTCGCCGCCTGGGCCGACGAGCGCAACCGGCAGGAGGACGAGGCGATCGCCACGCGCTTCGTGCCGCGCGGCGTGGTGGGCGCAACGCAGCTCGATTCCTACGGCACCTGGGCGCAGGAGCCCGAGTACGGCGCGGTCTGGTATCCGGCCGTGGCTGTCGCCAACTGGGCGCCCTACCGCTATGGCCACTGGTCCTGGATCGCTCCCTGGGGCTGGACCTGGATCGACGACGCGCCCTGGGGCTTCGCCCCCTTCCACTACGGCCGCTGGACGATGATCGGCAACCGCTGGGCCTGGGTGCCGGGACGGCTGACGCCGCGCCCGGTGTACGCGCCGGCGCTGGTCGCCTTCGTCGGCGGCGCCACGTTCACCATCGGCAGCGGGCCGGCCGTGGGCTGGTATCCGCTGGCGCCGGGCGAGGCCTGGTGGCCCTGGTACCGCAGCAGCACGCGCTACGTGAGCGCCGCCAACTACCGCATCAACCTCGCCGCCTACCCGCGCAACTTCAGCAACCACTACTGGCGCCAGCACCCGGTGGCGGTCACGAGCGTGCGCGACGAGGACTTCCGCCACGGCCGTTCCGTCGAGCGCGTGTGGCAGCCGGTCGCGCCGCAGACGATCGAGCGCGGCCGTCCCGGCGCCGCGCCCGGTCGGCCCCTCCATGACGCCACGCCGCGTCCGCGCGCGACCGCCCCCGGCATGCGGACCGACGCGCCGCAGTCGAATGGCGTGCCGCCTGCAGTGCGCGACCAGTACCGCGCGCAGCAGGAACAGGACCGCCTGCAATGGCAGGCCCAGCACGATGCGCGCGAGCAGATGCGCAGCCAGGCCGAGGGACGCACGCACCAGCAGGGCAACGCCGGCCGGGTGGACTCGGGCACGCGGCAACGCGACGCCGGGCGCGTGGATTCCGGAACGCCGCAGCGCGAAGCCGGCCGCGTGCAGAACGAGCAGCCGGGCAGCGACTTCGACGCGAGCCGCCGTCCTTCCCCGCGCATGTGGCGCCAGTCCGCGCGCCAGCCCGCCCAGCCCGTTCCGGTCCCGCGGCAGCAGGCGCAGGCCGTGGTGCGTCACGAACGCGCGCAGCAAGCTGCGCCGCTGACGCCGGCGCATGCAGCGGCCGCGAGCCACGCGCAGCCGCAGCAGGCACGCGGCGAGCCGTACGCCGCAGAGCACCGCGGGCCGCGCGAACGCTAGTCGTCGTCGTTCAGGCGCCGCGCGGGCGCTAGGCCTCGTCCTTCAGCTTGTATTGCGAGGCCAGTTGCGCCTGCACGCCCGGCGGCACCGGCTCGTAGTGGCTGAAGGCGATCGTGTAGCGGCCCTGGCCGCCGGTGAGCGAGTTGAGCCGCGACTGGTAGCTCGCGAGCTCAGAGAGCGGCGCCTGCGCCAGCACGGTCAGCGCACCGTCGTTCGCGCCCTGCGTCCCGCTCACCTGGCCGCGGCGGGCCGCGAGGTCGCCCGTGATGTCGCCCATGTTTTGCTCGGGCGCAGAGATCTCCACGTCGACGATGGGCTCCAGCACGCAGGGGCGAGCGGCCTGGACGGCCTCGATGAGCGCCTTCTTGCCCGCCTGGATGAAGGCGATCTCCTTGCTGTCCACCGTGTGGTGCTTGCCGTCGTAGACGGTGACCTTCAAGTCCACGACCGGATAGCCGGCGATCACGCCCTGCTCCATCGCCAGGCGAACGCCCTTCTCCACGGCGGGCATGAAGTTGTGCGGGATCGCGCCGCCCTTCACCTCGTCGGCAAACTGGAAGCCGGTGCCGCGCGGCAACGGCTCCACGCGCAGGAATACCTCGCCGAACTGGCCGGCTCCGCCGGTCTGCTTCTTGTGCCGGTGGTGGCCTTCCGCATGGCCCGTGATGGTCTCGCGGTAGGCGATGCGGGGCGGCCGCGTCTCCACCTGGCAGCCGTGCACCTCCGTCAGGCGCTCCAGCAGCGTGCGCAGGTGCAGCTCGCCCAGTCCGTACACCACCGTTTCGTTGGTGGTGGCAACGTGCTCCACCTTCAGGCACGGGTCCTCGCTCACCAGCTTCAACAGGATGTCGTGCAGGCGCTGCTCGTCACCCCGGCGCTTGGGCGTGATCGCCAGCCCGTGCACGGGCACGGGGAACTGCAGCGGCTTCAGGTGGATGTGCGCATCTTCCGCGGCGTCGTGCAGGACGGCGTCGAAATGCAGATCCTCCACCTTTGCGATCGCGCAGAGGTCACCCGGAACCGCCTTCGCCACCTCGTTCAGCTCCTTGCCCTGCAGCATGAAGAGGTGGCCCACCTTGAAAGGGCGGCGCCCATCGCCCACGTACAGCTGGCTGTCGCGCGTGATGGTGCCCTGGTGCACGCGGATCACGCCCATCTTGCCCACGTACGGGTCCTGCGCGATCTTGAAGACGTGCGCCAGCACGTGCTTGTCCGGGTCGCTGACCGCATCGATCGGGCGGGCGGCCTCGCCTTCGCCTTCGAGGAAGGCCGGCGGGTTGCTCTCGGTCGGATCGGGCAACAGGCGTTCGATGACGTCCAGCAGCTCGGGCACGCCGGCGCCGGTGCGCGCTGATACGAAGCAGACCGGCACGAGATGCCCTTCGCGCAGCGCCTGCTCCAGCGGCGCATGCAATTCCTCGGGCGCCACGTCGCCGTCGTTCAAATAGCGCTCGACGAAGTCCGCGTCGACTTCCACCACCTGCTCGACCAGCGCGCGATGCGCCTGCTCGACCGAGGAAAAGTCCGGCGGCGGGCCCTCGTCGGTCAGCTTCCAGAAGCAGTCCAGCACCCGCTCGCCCTTTTGCGAGGGCAGGTTCACGGGCAGGCATTCCTTGCCGAAGGTGGCCTGGATCTGCCCCAGCAGCGCCTGCAGGTTCACGCCTTGCGCATCGATCTTGTTCACCACGATGATGCGGTCGCGCTCGCGCTGCTTCGCCCACTCCATCATGCGCACCGCCATCGGCTCGATGCCGGTGGCTGCGTTGATCACGACGGCTGCGGTCTCCACGGCCTCCAGGGCGGGCAGCGACTGGCCCAGGAAGTCGGGCGCGCCGGGGGTGTCCACCAGGTGGGTGGTGATGTCGCGGTGCTCGAAGTGCATCAGCGTCGTGTTGAGCGAGCGCTGCGCCCGTTTCTCCAGCGGGTCCTGGTCGGACACCGTGGAGCCCTTCTCTACGCTGCCGGGCGCGCCCACCGCCCCGGCTTTCCACAGCAAGGCTTCCGCCAGGCTGGTCTTGCCGGCGGCGCTCGGCCCGACCAGGGCCAGGGTGCGCCGCGAGGCGATGTCACGATGGGTTGCCACGGAAAGCCTCCTTCGCGAACGCGGGACGACCATCCTACGCAGCTCGCCTGCACCCCGCAACGCAGGGAGAACGCGCATGCGCTGTCGAGTCCACCGCGTCCGACACGTGCGGCGGCGCTCTCCTACGGGCGCCTGCCCGACGGCAGCTGCGTCAACCCAGGCGCAGTGCGGCGACGCCCGCCAGGATGGCCGCCGTGCCGAGTGCACGCCTGGCGGTGAAGCGCTCGCGCAGCTGCCATCCGCCCAGCAGCGCCGCGAACAGTACGGACGTTTCGCGCAGGGCCGCGACCGTGGCGACCGGCGCCAGCGTCATGGCCCACAGGGCGATCCCGTACGAGCCGACCGAGGCGGCGGCTCCCGCCAGGGCGTAGTGCGCGCGCCGACCGGCATGCGCCCGCAGCGCTGTCCAGCCATTGCGCGCCAGCACGATCGCACCGAAGGGCAGTGCGTTGAGCAGGAACACGCAGGCGACATAGCCTACGGCGTTGCCGCTCGCGCGCACGCCGTGGGCGTCGAGCACCGTGTAGCTGGCGATCACCACGGCATTCGCGAGCGCGAAGGCGACGGCGCGTCCCGACTCCAGGCTGTGCCGCGCAAAGCCGAGCACGAGCACGCCGCCGCACACGGCCAGCACGCCAGCCCAGGCGAGCGGCGACAGCGCTTCGCCAAACGCCGTGAACGAGGCCAGCGCCACCAGCAGGGGCGCGGCGCCGCGCATCAGCGGATAGGTGAGCGACAGTTCGCCGTGGCGATACGCCGAGACCAGCAGGCTGAAGTAGCCGATGTGGACGGCCGCCGAGGCCAGCAGCCAGGGCCACGCCGCCGCCGCTGGGCCGCCCGCGAGGCCGAGCAGCGGAAGGCACATCGCGCCGCCGAGCAGGTTGATCAGCGCCGTGTCCAGCGCCTTGTCGGCCGACGACTTCACGAGCGCATTCCAGCCCGCGTGCAGGAGGGCGCCGAACAGGACGGCGAGCGCGACGGGCCAGCTGAGGATCATGGCTTGGAAGAGACGACGGTCGGGATCATGGCGCAAACGGCCCCGCTGGCCGCGCATTGGCGCTAGGATTTTCCCGCAGCGGCCCTTCGTCCGCCGGGAGAACTCCTTGGCCCCAACCCCAGCCCATCCGGTGATCGAGCGACTGCGCAAGAGTGGCGCCACCAAGGTGAAGGTGGCGGTGAGCGACATCGACGGCGTGCTGCGCGGCAAGTACCTGCACATCGACAAGTTCGAAGGTGCGGCGAGCGGCGGCTTCGGCTTCTGCGACGTGGTGCTGGGCTGGGACATGACCGACGTCACGTACGACAACACCAGCGTCACCGGCTGGCAGCACGGCTTTCCCGACGCGCTGGCGCAGGTGGACCTGGGCACCGCCCGCAACGTGCCATGGGACGGCGGCGTGCCCTTCTTCCTGGGCGACTTCGTCAACGCCGACGGTTCGCCCCACCCGCTGTGCCCGCGCCAGGCGCTCAAGCGCGTGCTCGCGCGCGCGGAGAAGCTCGGGTTCCAGCCGCAGTGCGGCATGGAGTTCGAGTGGTTCAACTTCCGCGAGACGCCGCACACCTGGGCGGCGAAGAACGGCGCACCGCCCGAGCCGATCACGCCCGGCATGTTCGGTTATTCGCTGCTGCGCATGGCCGACAACCCGGGCTTCTTCAACGCGCTGATGGACGAGATGCTCGCCTTCGACGTGCCGATCGAGGGCTTGCACACCGAGACCGGTCCCGGCGTGTACGAAGTGGCGATCGCGTTCTCGCCGGCGCTGCAGCAGGCCGATCGGGCGATCCTGTTCAAGACCGGCGCGCGCGAGATCGGCAAGCGCTTCGGCATCATGCCCAGCTTCATGGCCAAGTGGAGCCCGAAGTACCCCGGCTGCAGCGGCCACATCCACCAGAGCCTGTCGGACGGCAAGGCCAACCTCTTCTACGACGCGAACACGCCGCGCAGGATGAGCGCGCTGTTCGAGAGCTACCTCGCGGGGCAGGTGGCTTGCATGATGGAATTCGGCCCCATGCTGTGGCCGACGATCAACAGCTACAAGCGTCTCGTCGACGGCTTCTGGGCGCCGGTGAAGCCGACCTGGGGCATGGACAACCGCACCGCCAGCTTCCGCGTGCTGGCCGGCTCGCCCAAGGCCACGCGGCTGGAGACGCGCTGCCCGGGCTCCGACGTGAACCCGTATCTCGCCATGGCCGCGGTGATCGCGGCCGGCATGCACGGCGTGGAGAAGGGCCTGAAGCTCACCGCGCCGCCCATCACCGGCACCAACGTGGGCGGCGAGAACGTGCCGCGCGCCCCGCGCACGCTCATCGAGACGACGCGGCTGTTCCTGCAGTCGGAGATCGCGCGCGACTGGCTGGGGGATACCTTCGTCGAGCACTATGCCGCGACGCGCGACTGGGAATGGCGACAGTGGCAGGATGCGGTGACCGACTGGGAATTGCGACGCTACTTCGAGATCATCTGATGCTGGTGCGCCCCCTCACGCCTGCCGACGCGACGCTCTACCGGGCCTTGCGCCTGCGGGCGCTGCGCGAGCACCCCGATGCCTTCACGTCGAGCTGGGAGGAAGACCGCGACCAGCCGCTGGAAGCCGCGGCCGCGCGCCTGGCGAAGCACGCGTTCTGGGGCGGCTACCAGGGCAGTGAGCTGTACGGCATCGTGGGGCTCGAGCGCGAAAGCCGCGCGAAGAACCGGCACAAGGCGACGGTCGTGGGCATGTATGTCGCCCCGGAAGCCGCGGGCCAGGGGGTGGGACGCGCGCTCATGGAGGCGCTGCTCGCGCACGCGCGCGCCGTGGGCGTGCAATCGCTCGTGCTCACCGTCACCGACGGCAATCCCGCCGCCACGCGCCTCTACGAAAGCGTCGGCTTCCGCAGCTTCGGCGTCGAGCCCGACGCGATCCGCGTCGATGGCCGCTCCTACGCCAAGAACCACATGCACCTCGACCTGGGCCACGCACCATGAGCCTCGCGAATTTCGCTTTCCCGACGCCGATCACCTTCGGCCCAGGCGCCCGCAAGGAGGCCGGCCCGCACCTGCTCGAACAAGGGCTGCGCCGGCCGCTGATCGTCACGGACCGCGCGCTGGCCGCGCTGCCCCTGCTCGCCGAATTCCAGTCGCACCTGGCCGGGCTGAACGTCGCCGTGTACTCCGGCGTGTCCGGCAATCCCACGGCCAGCCAAGTCATGGCTGGCGCCGAGGCGTACCGCGCGCACCGCGCCGACGCGATCATCGGTTTCGGCGGCGGGGCGGCGCTGGACGTGGCGAAGGTCGTCGGGCTCGCGGCCACGCACGAAGGCGACATCATCGAATACGCCTGGGACCACCCGCAGGTGCGGGCGATCACGCGGGAGCTGCCGTACTTCGTCGCGCTGCCCACCACCGCCGGCACGGGCTCGGAGGTCGGCCGTTCCGCGGTGATCAGCGAGGACGCCACGCACCTGAAGCGGGTGGTGTTCAGCGGGAAGATCCTGGCGCGCAAGGTCTTCGCCGATCCCGAGCTCACCGTGGGCCTGCCGGCGAACGTGACGGCCGCGACCGGCATGGACGCGCTCACGCACAACATCGAGAGCTGGCTGTCGCCGGCTTATCACCCGCTGTGCGACGGCATCGCGCTCGAAGGCACGCGCATCGCGGGCCGCTCGATCGTAGCCGCGGTGCGCGAGCCGGGCAACATCGCCGCCCGCAGCGACATGATGATGGCCTCGATGATGGGCGCGATCGCCTTCCAGAAGGACCTGGGCGCGGTGCATTCCTGCGCGCATGCGCTGGGCGCCGTCTGCGACATGCACCATGGCCTGGCGAACGCGCTGATGATCGAGACGGTGATGGCCTGGAACCTGGAAGCTGCCGACGACAAGTTCGAGGAGCTGGCGCACGTGTGCCGCACCGGTGGCGGCGGCCCGGGCTTCGTGCACTGGCTGGGCCAGGTCAAGCAGCAGATCGGCATCACCGGCACCTTGTCCTCCCACGGCGTCAGGCTGGAGCAGCTGCCGCGGCTGGTGGAGATCGCCGTCAACGACATCTGCCACCGCACCAACCCGCGTCCGGTGACGGCACAGGACTTCGAGCGCCTCTTCCTGCAGGCGATGTGATGGACCGGCTGCGCATCGGCCTCAGCGCCTGCTTCTTCCACCCGGACGGGGAGCGCAAGGCCGCGCCGTCCAAGACCCTGTTGTGGATCGAGCAGTCCACCGCGCACTGGCTGATGTCGGAAGGCGCGCTGCCGGTGATGGTGCCCTCGTTCAGCGGCGAGACTTTCCGCGGCGGCGTGGGCGTGGAGGACTATGCGCGCTGGCTCGACGGACTGGTGATGCATGGGGGCGCCGACGTGTGGCCGGGCAGCTATGGCGAGCAGCCGCTGCGGCCCGAATGGCACGGTGACCGCGTGCGCGACGAGTACGAGATCGCGCTGGTGCGGGCATTCTCGGCGGCCGGCAAGCCGGTGTTCGGCATCTGCCGCGGCCTGCAGTTGATCAACGTCGCGCACGGCGGCACGCTCTACCAGGACCTCCGCACGCAAAAGCCCGGCGCGCTGGTGCACCGCGACGCGGACGCGTACGATCTGAACTTCCACGAGGTCGACATCCTGGCGGGTTCGCGGCTGGCGCAGCTGCTGCCGCCCGGGCGCCACAAGATCAACAGCGTGCACCACCAGGGCGTCAAGGGCCTCGCCCCCGGCTTCGAAGTGGAAGCCGTGTCGCCGGTCGATGGCGTGATCGAGGCGATCCGGCACACGGGCGGCCCGTGGGTCGCCGCCGTGCAATGGCATCCCGAATTCCACCGGCCCGAACTGGGCGTGATCGACGACACGCCGCTGCTGCGCGACTTCCTGCAAGCGGCGCGCGCGGCCCGAACTGCATGAGCACTCTCACCATCCACAACCCCGCGACCGGAGAACCGATCACCACCTTGCCGGCGGACGATGCCGCGTCGGTCGCAGCGAAGTACCAGGCGGCGCGCGCCGCGCAAACGCAGTGGGCGCTGCTGCCGCTGTCGCAGCGCAAGCGCTGCATCGAGACGTTCCGCGCGGGCGTGGTGCGCGACCTGGAGCATCTCGCGCGCGTGATGACGCAGGAGACCGGCAAGCCGATCCGCATGTCGCGCAACGAATTGAACGGCCTCCTGCCGCGCATCGACTTCTTCCTCGCGGAAGTGGATGCGGCGATCGCGCAGGAGACGGTGCACGAGGAAAGCGGCCTGCGCGAGCAGATCCAGCACGAGCCGCTGGGGGTGGTCGCGAACATCTCGGCCTGGAACTATCCGTGGTTCGTCGGCTGCAACGTGATCCTGCCGGCGCTGCTCACGGGCAACGCCGTGCTGTACAAGCCTTCCGAGTACGCGACGCTCACGGGCCAGGAGATCGCGCGGCTGCTGCACGAGGCCGGCGTCCCCGCCGACGTGATGGCCTGCCTGGTCGGGGCCGGGGAAGTGGGCGCGGCTCTCCTGGCGCAGCCCGTCGACGGCGTGTTCTTCACCGGCTCGCACGCGACCGGTCAGCGCATCGCCGAGGCGGTCGGCAAGCGCTTCGTGAAGCTGCAGCTGGAACTCGGTGGCAAGGACCCGACCTACGTCTGCGACGACGCCGACCCGAAGGCGGCAGCCGAATCGCTCGCCGATGGCGCGATGTACAACACCGGCCAGAGCTGCTGTTCGGTCGAGCGCATCTACGTGCACGAGAAGATCCACGATGCCTTCGTCGACCACTTCGTGCGCACCGTGCGCGGTTTCACGCGCGGCGATCCCATGAGCGAGGACACCTACATCGGTGCGATCACGCGTGCCCCGCAGCTCGACGTGCTGGACCGCCAGGTCGCCGACGCGCAGCGCAAGGGGGCCGACCTGCTGCTGGGTGGCCGCAAGGCGCCGGGCCCGGGCAACTGGTACGAGCCGACGGTCATGGTCGACGTGGACCACGACATGGACATCATGCGCGAGGAGAGCTTCGGTCCCGTGATCGGCATCCAGAAGGTGAGCGGCGACGACGAAGCGGTGCGCCTGATGAACGACACCCGCTACGGCCTCACCGCCGGCGTCTACACGCCCGACGAGGCGCGCGCGCGGCGCATCCTCGCGCAGGTGCACGCGGGCAGCGTGTACTGGAACTGCTGCGACCGCGTGAGCCCGCGCCTGCCCTGGAGCGGCGTCGGCGATTCCGGGGTGGGCCTCACGCTTTCGAAGTACGGCATCCAGGCCTTCACGCGGCCCAAGGCCTGGCACCTGCGTTCGGGCTGAGGACCGGCGGCTGCCGGCCCGATGCCTACACCCAGCCGCCCACGCGCAGTTCGCGCGTGAGCCACGCCGCGTACACCGGCGCCGCGACCAGGCCACCGAGGCCGAACCCCGCTTCCAGCACCACCATCGCACCGAGCATGGTGTAGGTCGGCACGTTCGTGCGCCCGCCGACGATGCGGGCGTTCAGGAAGTACTCGAGCTTGTGGATCACGACCAGGAAGCCGAGCGAAGCCACGCCGATCCACGCGCCCACCGTGAGCGCCGCGACGGTGATCGCCGCGTTCGACAGCAGGTTGCCGATGATGGGCACGAGGCTCGCGAAGAAGGTGAAGCCCACGAGCGTGGACGACAAGGGCACGTGGTAGCCGAACATGGGCAGCACGCCGAGCAGGTAGATCGCCGTGAGTCCGGAGTTGATGAAGGAAATGCGCAACTGCGCCGCGAACACGTCGCCGAAGGCGTCGGCCAGCTGCACCATGCGTTCCCGCGCGAGCAGGATCAGCGGCCGCCGCGGCGGTGCGTGCGGCCGGCGTTTGGCGGCCGCAGCCATCAGGCCGATCGCCAGGCCGAGGATGATGTGCACCAGGATCTTCAGCGCGGAGCTGCCCCAGCGCTGCACTTCGGCGGCGTGCTCGCGCAGCCAGCCGCTCACCGCGCTTTGCACGGATTCGGCCGATTCAGGCAGCCGTTCGCCGATCCAGCTCGGAGCGGTCGCGCGCAACTGGTCGAGCGTGTCGGCGACGAGCTTCATCAGCCGCTCCAGGCCGCCCGAGCGGAACAACAGCTCCGACGCCGCCAGCAGCGCGACGACCAGGACGGCGACCATCGCGAACACCACCAGCCAGCGCACGGCGCGCCGCGGCCAGGAACCGTGCGACGGCCCCGTGAAGTTGCGCACGCGCCGGTACAGGACGTAGCCGGCGAGGCCCGCGAACAGCGCCGGAATCAGGTGCAACCACAGCAGCCCGATCAGCACGGCCGCGGCAATGAGGACGGCGCGCAGGCGCAGGTGCTCGTGCGCCCGTTCCACCGGCGCGGTCTCGATCGAGGTCAGGGGCCGCTTCACCGGCCCATTGTGCCCCGCGGCTGCGCGGCCGGGGGGCGCGGCCGACGCGCTACTTCTTCGCCGCGGGCCGGCCGTACTTCGCGGTGAAGCTGGCTTTGCCGATCGCGTTCCCGTTGATCATGAATCCCGCCAGGGCCGCGGTGGCATCGGCCGGAATGTCCAGCTTGTCCGTCTTCAGCGCGACCACCGTGAAGACGTAGCGGTGCGGCTTGTCGCCTTCCGGGGGGCAGGTGCCGCCCCATGCCGCCACGCCGTAGTCGTTGCGCACCTGGCGCGCGCCCTGCGGCAGGTTGGCGTTGCTCGCATTGCCGGCGTCGGGCTTCAGCTCGGTCACGTTCGCCGGGATGTTGATGACCGACCAGTGCCACCAGCCGGAGCCGGTGGGCGCGTCCGGGTCATAGACCGTGACGGCGAAGCTCTTCGTGTCCTTGGGAGCGCCGCTCCACTTGAGCGCCGGCGACTTGTTCTCGCCGCTGCAGCCGAACACGTTGGCCTCGAACTTCTTGTCCATCATCGCGTTGGGCTTGACGTCCGGGCTCTCCAGCTTGAAGCCGGCTGCGTGCGCCGTGGCGACCGCCGCGACGGCAAGGGCGGCTGCGATCAGGCTTGCTTTCATGGGGCCTCCTGTCGTGGTGCTTGTGCCCGCGATGATGCCTCGGCCGAGCCAGCTTGTCTCGGCCGGGCTGCCCATCCCGGGCGCGGCCCCGCGGCCGCCGGGTGCCAGGCCGCCGCTACTCGGCCGTCAGGTGCTTGCCCACGATGCCGGCCAGTTCGAACATCGTCACCTGCGGCTTGCCGAACACCGGCCGCAGCTTGTCGTCGGCGTTGATCGCGCGCTTGTCCTTCGCGTCCTGCAGACCCTGGGCCTTGATGTAGTCCCAGATGCGCTTGATCACCTCGGTGCGCGCGATCGGCTCGTTGCCCACCACCGCCGCGAGCGCGGGGCTCGGCTTCAGCCCCGCACCGGTCTTGCGCGGCGTTGCCGGCTTCGCCGCCGTCTTCCTGGCCGCGGCTTTCTTCGCGGGCGCCGCCGCCTTCTTTGCCACCGCCTTCGCGGCCTTCGCGGTTGCCTTGTACGGCGCCGGCGGCTCCTTCGCCCTGGACTTCGCAACGGCCGTCGTCTTCGTTGCCGCGCCCGCGGTCTTGCGCGGCGGGAACTTGGAGGCGCGCGGCTCGAACGCGAAGTTCACCTTGCCCGCTTCCGCGTCCCAGGTGAGGTAGGCCTTGAAGGGCCGCCGCGTGCGCATGGAGATGAACTTGTCCAGCAGGTCGGTCTTGCCCGTGGCCAGCAGCTTGGCCATCTGCTCGCGCTCGACCGGCTGCTGCAGGATGATCTTGCCGGTGCGGAAATCGCAGGTCGGCGTGGCATGCGCCTCGGTCGGCACCGAGCGCTCGCAGACGTAGTTGCTGCCCCACTCGAACACCTTGTGCCCGCACTTGGGGCAGGGGCCCAGCGGCTCCTGCGGCGAGAAGTCGATCACCTCGCCGGTTTCGGCGGGGTTGTCTTCCTTGCCGAAGTCGAACTCCAGCTTCCAGTTCTTCTCTTCCTCGTCGTACACCAGCGCCAGTTCGGCGGTGAATGGCCAGCCCGCCTTGGAGCGGAAGCCCTGCAGCGGGCCGACGCGCTTGTCGCGCAGGAAGGACTCGACTTCTTCGAGCTCGAACGGACGGCCCGCCGGGATCTTGGTGAACGAGAAGCCGCAGGGCTGCTGGCCCTGCTTGCCGATGCAGTTGTAGCGGCGATAGCTCTCCTGCACCACGCCGCCGCAGTTCGGGCACGGCGTCTTGAGCGTCGCGTAGTCGCCCGGCACGGTGTCCCGGTCGTACTCCTTGGCCTTCATGACGATGCGCTTCGTCATGTCGGCGATCTCGTGCATGAACTGTTCGCGCGAGAGCTTGCCGTGCTCCATCTGCGCGAGCTTGTATTCCCACTCGCCGGTGAGCTCCGGCTTGCTCAGTTCCTCCACGCCCAGGCCGCGCAGCAGCGTCATCAGCTGGAAGGCCTTGGCGGTGGGGATCAGCTCGCGCCCTTCGCGCAACATGTACTTCTCGTTGATCAGGCCTTCGATGATGGCCGCGCGCGTGGCCGGCGTGCCGAGGCCTTTCTCCGCCATGGCCTCGCGCAGTTCGTCGTCCTCGACGAACTTGCCCGCACCTTCCATCGCGCCCAGCAGCGTCGCTTCGCTGTAGCGCGCAGGCGGCCGGGTCTTCAGCCCCTTGGCCTCGACGCTCTCGGTGCGCACCATCTCGCCGGGCTTCACCGGCACGAGGTTCTGGCCCTTGTCGCCTTCCTTGGCGTCCTCCACCTCGGCGGCCGCTTCCTTGCCGTAGATCGCCAGCCAGCCTGGTTTCACCAGCACCTTGCCTTCGGTCTTGAAGTGGTGGCCCACCGCCTGGCTGATCCGCGTCGTGACCATGTACTCGGCGCTCGGGAAGAACACCGCGAGGAAGCGGCGCACCACGAGGTCGTAGAGCCGCTGTTCCGCGTCCGACAGGCCGCTGGGCGCCTGCAGCGTCGGAATGATCGCGAAGTGGTCCGAGACCTTGCTGTCGTCGAACACGCGCTTGATCGGCTTGACGTAGCCCTCGGTGATCGCCTGCTTGGCGAACGGGGCGAGGTGGCCCATGCCGCTGGAGGCCAGCATGCCCATGGTGTCGTGCACGACCTTGACGTAGTCCTGCGGCAGGTGGCGCGAATCGGTACGCGGATAGGTCAGCGCCTTGTGCCTCTCGTAGAGCGACTGCGCCAGGGCCAGCGTGGTCTTGGCCGAATAGCCGAAGCGGCCGTTCGCCTCGCGCTGCAGCGAGGTCAGGTCAAACAGGCCGGGGGGGGCCTGCGTGCTGGGCTTGGATTCCTCCGTCACCGTGGCCGACTTGCCGCGCACCGCATCGGCGATGGCGATCGCGTCGCGCTCGTTCCAGAGGCGGTCGGCGCGCTTTTCCGGGTCCTCCGGGTCCTTCTTCCAGTTCGGGTCGAACCACTTGCCCGGGTACTCGCCGGCGTCGGCGAGGAAGCTGCCGTGGATTTCCCAGTAGTCGCGGCTGATGAACTTGCGGATCTGCTCCTCGCGCTCGACCACGATCGCCAGGGTCGGCGTCTGCACGCGGCCCACCGTGGTGAGGAAGAAGCCCCCGTCGCGCGAGTTGAAGGCCGTCATGGCGCGCGTGCCGTTGATGCCCACCAGCCAGTCGGCTTCCGAGCGCGAACGCGCGGCGTGCGCCAGGCCTTCCATCTGCTTGTCGGTGCGCAGGCGCTCGAAGCCCTCGCGGATGGCCTGCGGCGTCATGGACTGCAGCCACAGGCGCCGCACCGGCTTCATGCCGGCAGCCTTCTTGCCGGCGCCCGCGCCGTCGCTGCCGAAGGCGTACTGCTCGATCAGCCGGAAGATCAGCTCCCCCTCGCGCCCCGCGTCGCAGGCGTTGACGAGGTCGCCGACGTCCTTGCGCTTGGCCAGCTTCACCACGGCGTTCAGCCGCGACTTGGTCTTGTCCACCGGCTTGAGGTCGAAGTACGGCGGAATCACCGGCAGGTGGGCGAAGCTCCACTTGCCGCGCTTCACGTCGAACTGCTCGGGCGCATGGATCTCCACCAGGTGGCCGACGGCGCTGGTGACGATATACGTGTCGTTCTCGAAGAACTCGTCGTGCTTCTCGAATTTGCCGGCAACGGGCGTCAGCGCCCGGACAATGTCCTGGGCGACCGAGGGCTTTTCGGCAATAACCAATGTCTTTGTCACGGACCGCTCACGCGCTGCCTTGCGGCAATCGCGTCCTTGATGTTCTTACAATCTGCGCTTCCTCACGCGCGCATACGCGCATGCGCACACGCGCGCACGTGTACGAATCCAAATTAACACGAAATCATTTCATGCCCGCAAAGTCCCCGGCGTCGCCCCGCGCCGCCGCCCCCAGGAAGTCCCCGGCCGCCAAGGCGGCGCCCCGGACCAACCGCAGGATCCAGGTCCGCAAGTCGGGCGTCCACGGCAAGGGCGTCTTCGCGCTGCAGGACATCCCCGAGGGGGAGACGCTCATCGAATATGTGGGCGAGATCATCACGTGGAAAGAGGCCCAGCGCCGCCATCCCTGGAATCCGGACGATCCCAACCACACCTTCTACTTTCACGTCGATGACGGGCGCGTGATCGACGCGGCCGTGGGCGGCAACGCGGCGCGCTGGATCAACCATTCGTGCAATCCGAACTGCGAGGCGGACGAGGAGGAAGGCCGGGTGTTCATCAAGACGCTGCGCAACATCAAGGCGGGCGAGGAGCTGAACTACGACTACGGCCTGATCATCGACGAGCCGTACACGAAGAAGCTCAAGGCGGAGTATCCGTGCTGGTGCGGCAGCAAGAACTGCCGCGGCACCCTGCTGGCGCCCAAGCGCCGCCGCTGACCATGCGCTGGGAAGCCGAGGCCTTGTGGGAAGCGGTGGCGCCGCTGCTGCCCGGCTTCACGGTCGAAATCCTGCCCGAGATCGACTCCAGCAACAGCGAGCTGATGCGGCGCGCCCGCGACGGCCAGCGCGATCCCGTGCTGCTGGTCGCCGAGCGCCAGACCGCCGGCCGCGGCCGGCTGGGCCGTTCCTGGCTCGCCGAGCCCGGGGCCTCGCTGACCTTCTCCCTGGGCCTGCCGCTGCAGCTCGCCGATTGGTCCGGGCTTTCGCTGGCCGTGGGCGCGAGCCTGGCCGAGAGCCTGCATCCGGAGGTCCGCCTCAAGTGGCCGAACGACCTCTGGCTGCAGGAGCGCAAGCTCGCCGGCATCCTCATCGAAACCGCGAGCCTGGACGGCAGCCGCTACGCGGTGATCGGGGTCGGCATCAACATCGCGACGCGGGCCGCCGAAGGCCTCTCCACGCCCCCGGCGGCGCTGCGCGAGCTGCTGCCCGGCATCGAGGCGCCGCAGGTCCTGCAACGCGTGGTCCTGCCCCTGGTGCGCGACGTGCTCGGGTTCGCCGAGGCAGGCTTCGCGCCTTTCCATGCGCGCTTCGACGCGCGCGACGCCTTGCGCGACCGGCCCGTGCGGCTCAGCGACGGCAGCGAGGGCACCGCCCACGGGGTGGCCGATGATGGCAGCCTGCTGGTGCATACTGCGGCCGGCCTGCACGCGATCGGCAGTTCCGAGGTGAGCGTGCGTCCCGCCGTCCGCTGAACATCCCCCCATGCTGCGCCTGCTCGTCCTGCTCCTGTTGCTGGCCAACGCCGGGTACTACGCCTGGTCGCACGGCCTGCTGCTGGCCTGGGGCGCCGGCCCCTCTCAGCAATCGGAGCCGCAGCGCGTGCAGCAGCAGGTCCGGCCCGAGGCGGTGCAGGTGCTGTCCCCGTCCGAACTGAAGCAGGTGGAGACAGTCGCGGCGCAGGCGCCGCGGCAGCCGGAGTGCCTGCAAACGGCGGCACTGGATCCGGCGCAGCTCACGCTGCTGCGCGGCGTGCTGGCGAGCTGGCCGGCGGGCTCGTGGAGCTTCGCGCCGGTCACGGAACCCGCCCGCTGGATCGTCTACATGGGCAAGTATCCGGGCGTCGAGCAGCTCGCGCACAAGCGCGCGGAGCTGCGCCAGCTGGGCATCACATTCGACGCGCCGGGCAATCCCGAGCTGGAGCCCGGGCTGTCGCTCGGCGCCTTCCCGACGGAGGCCGCCGCCACCGCGCAGCTCGCCACGCTCGCGGAGCGCGGCGTGCGCACCGCGCGCGTGGTGCAGGACCGGTCGGAGCAGAAGGGCGAAGGCCTGCAGCTCCCGGCCGTGGACGACAGCCTGCGCCCCCGGCTGGAAGAGCTGAAGCCCGCGCTCGCGAACAAACCCCTGCGGCCCTGCCGCTGAACCCGAGGAGTCGTCATGTCCCTGAAGCTCTATTTCGCGCCGGGCGCCTGTTCGTTCGTGCCGCATGCCCTGCTGGAAACGGCGGGGGCGGACTTCGAGCCGGTCATGGTCAAGCTGCACAAGAACGAGCAGAACGACGCCGCCTTCCGCGCCGTGAATCCGCGTGGCCAAGTGCCCGTGCTGGTGGACGGCGAGCAGGTGATCACGCAGATCGTCGCGATCGTGAGCTACCTGGACGCGAAGTTTCCCGAGCAGCAGTTCCTGCCGCGCGAGCCGCTCGCGCGCACCCGCGTGCTCGAGAGCCTGGCGTGGATGAACAACACGGCGCACCCGACGTTCACGCACGTGTTCATGCCCTTCAAGTTCGCCGGGACGCCCGAGGCGCAGGAGGAGCTGAAGGCCTTCAACGCCAAGGTGTACGCGAGCCTGCTCGGCGAGATCGAGGCGATGGCCAGCAAGGCGGCCGCCGCCGGCCAGCCCTGGCTGGGCGGCGAGCGACTGGGCCCGCTGGACGTCTACGCGCTGGTGCTGCTGCGCTGGGGCGGCTTCGCGAAGATCGACCCGACCAGCTATCCGGCGCTGTGGGCGCACGTGCAGAAGGTCGCGCAGCAGCCCGGCGTGGCGAAGGCGATCGAGCGCGAGCGGCTGCAGCTCAATCTCTACAAGCCCTGAGGTTCACGCGGCCTGCGTGGCCGTCACGGCTTCCGGCTGCGTGGCCGTGGCGTCGAAGCGCACGCTGACGCGCGTGCCCGGCGGCACCTGGCCCGGACGCGCGTCTTGGATGGCGATCGTGGCGTGGTGCTGGCGCGCGATTTCAAGCACGATGGGCAGGCCCAGACCGGAGCCGTCGACGTTGGTGCCGAGCGCGCGGTAGAACGGCTGGAACACCAGCTCACGCTCGCCCTCCGGGATGCCGGGGCCCGTGTCTTCCACCTCAAGCAGCAGTGCGTGGCCGGCGGGATCGGCCAGCACGCGCGCCGTCACCACGCCGGGGTGGTCGGGGCTGGAGGGCGTGTAGTTCACCGCGTTGTCCAGCAGGTTGCGGATCAACTCCTTCAGCAGCGTGGGGTTGCCCTGCAGCGTGACGCCCGGCGTGCGCGGCTGCACCCCGTCGTAGCCGAGGTCGATCTTCTTCTCCATGGCGCGCGGCACGGTGTCGCGGACCGCCTCGATGGCCAGGGCCGCCAGGTCGCAGGGCTGGCGCACCATCGCCTTGCTGCTGTTCTCGGCGCGCGCCAGCGCCAGCAACTGGTTGACGGTGTGCGTCGCGCGCATGCTGGAGCGGCCGATCAGCTTCAGGGATTGCTTCAGCTGCTCGGCGTCGACCTGCTCGCGCTGGGCGAGGTCGGCCTGCATGCGCAGGCCCGCGAGCGGCGTTTTCAGCTGGTGCGCGGCGTCGGCGAGGAAGCGCTTCTGCGTCGCGATGGAGCTTTTCAGGCGCGTCAGCAGGTCGTTCACGGACGAAACGAGGGGAGCGACCTCCAGCGGCACCACGCGGTCGTCGAGCGGGCTCAGGTCGTCGGGTTTGCGGGCGCGGATGCGCTCCTCCAGTTCGGACAGCGGCTTGATCCCGCGCACGAGCGCCAGCCACACCAGCAGCACGGCGAGCGGCAGGATCACGAGTTGCGGCAGCATCACGCCCTTGATGATCTCGGTGGCGAGCACGGACCGCTTCTCGCGCGTTTCGGCGACCTGAACCAGCACGGGAGCCGCGCCCGGCACCTGCACCCAGGTGGCGGCGACGCGCACGTCCACGCCGCGCATCTCCGCGTCGCGCAGCCGCGTCTCGCCGGGCGCCGGGCGCTCGTCGTCCGGCGGCGGGGGCAGGTCGCGCTCGCCGGAGAGCAGCTCGCCTTGCGACCCGAGCACCTGGAAGTAGACCTGGTCGGCCTCGTCGGCGCGCAGGATCTCGCGGGCGGGCTGCGGCAGGTTGAAGCTGGGACGCTGCGCCTGCACGGTGACCAGCTGCGCCAGCGCCTGCACGTTGTATTCGAGCGCGCGGTCGAACGGCTTGCCCGCGATGCTCTGCGCCACCAGCCAGGTGAGCGCGAGGCTGACCGGCCACAGCAGCAGCAGCGGGGTGAGCATCCAGTCCAGGATCTCGCCGAACAGCGAGCGTTGCTCACGCTGGAAGATCTTCATGACCAACGACTTCGCCTCGCTCCGATGACCCGGCTTCGCCCGATGACTGCCCTGTGCGCCGCGGATCGCTCGTCATTTGTCATCGAAACGCGGCGAGGCCATTCGTCATCCGGGAATCTTCTCCAGACAGTAGCCGAGCCCGCGCACGGTGGCAATGCGGATCGGGCCCTTCTCGATCTTCTTGCGCAGGCGGTGGATGTACACCTCGATGGCGTTGTTGCTCACCTCTTCGCCCCACTCGCACAGGCGCTCGACCAGCTGGTCCTTGCTCACGAGGCGGCCCGCGCGTTGCAGCAGCACTTCCAGCAGGCCCAGCTCGCGGGCGGACAGTTCGATCATGCGCCCGTCGATGGTGGCGACGCGCCCCGCCTGATCGTAGTGCAGCGGGCCGTGCTTGATGGTGCTGGTGCTGCCGCCCATGCCCCGGCGCGTCAGCGCGCGCACACGCGCCTCCAGCTCCGAGAGCGCGAAGGGCTTGGCCATGTAGTCGTCCGCGCCCAGGTCCAGCCCCTTCACGCGCTCCTCGATGCCGTCGGCGGCGGTCAGGATCAGCACCGGCAGGTTGGAGCCGCGCGCGCGCAGCTTGCGCAACACCTCGAGGCCGTGCAGGCGCGGCAGCCCGAGGTCCAGGATCAGGAGGTCGAACTCGCTGGTGGTCATCAGCGCTGCGTCGGCTTCCGAGCCGCTCGCCACGTGGTCCACCGCAGCCCCCGAAGCGCGCAGGCTGCGCAGCAGGCCGTCGGCCAGGACCTGGTCGTCTTCCGCGATGAGGATGCGCATGCTTGTCTCCTGTCTGGGACGGCGCCTTCTGCGGACGCTCGCGGAAATTCTAGGCTCCGGGTTGGACCGGCGCCTGACCTGGATCAGCCGCGGGCGCCGGCAGCCCGCATCGCGCTCCGCGCGTCAGCCCAGGGCTCAGGACGAGCCGCCGGCGTAGGCTTCCAGGCCGATCTTCACCACGGTCGCCACGTCGGGCCCGACCTCCTGCCGGAACTCCCGTTCCGCCTGCGCGACTGCGTCCTTGAAGGCCTGCAGCCACAGCAGGCCGGTGGGCGTGAAGCGCACGACGCGCGCGCGGGCATCGTGGGGGTGGGCTTCCCGAGCGACGAGGCCCCAGGCCTCGCACTGGTCCACCAGGTCGCCCATGGCCTGCTTGCTCATGCCGGCCTTCTCCGCCAGGTCGGTCAGGCGAGTGCCTTCCAGGTCCAGGTGGCGGGTGATGTGGATGTGCGCCGCACTGATCTGCGCGCGCGCCGCCAGGTTGGACAGCGCCAGCGGCACGTCGATGTTGTGCGCCATCAGGTGCAGCACGCGGTCGTCGAAGCGCCGCATCGCGTGCCCGAGCAGGCGCCCGAGGTGGGTGAGGCGCCAGCCCTCGTCCAGTGTTGTCATTCACCAATCGTAAGGCAAACTGACCAAAAAACCGGTTGTCCGGATGGGACCTCGATCGTTACATTACTGGGCATGCATCCAGCCTGTTCGTCGAACCAGTGGGTGCCCCCAACCTTAAATCACTGATGGCCAAGGAGAAACTGATGGACGCTCAAGTCAAGGGCACGAGGATCGCGGCGGCGGACAGCGAGAAGGCCAAGGCCCTCCAGGCCGCGCTGGCGCAGATCGAGAAGCAGTTCGGCAAGGGCACGATCATGCGCCTGGGCGAAGGCGAGGTGATCGAGGACATCCAGGTGGTCTCCACCGGCTCGCTGGGCCTGGACATCGCCCTGGGCGTCGGCGGCCTGCCGCGCGGCCGGGTGATCGAGATCTACGGCCCGGAATCCTCCGGCAAGACCACGCTGACGCTGCAGGTCATCGCCGAGATGCAGAAGCAGGCCGGCCAGTGCGCCTTCGTCGACGCCGAACACGCGCTGGACATCCAGTACGCGCAGAAGCTCGGCGTGAACGTGAGCGACCTGCTGATCTCCCAGCCCGACACGGGCGAGCAGGCGCTGGAGATCGTGGACAGCCTGGTGCGCTCGGGCGCGGTGGACCTGATCGTCATCGACTCGGTCGCCGCCCTGGTGCCCAAGGCCGAAATCGAAGGCGAGATGGGCGATTCGCTGCCCGGCCTGCAGGCGCGGCTGATGTCGCAGGCCCTGCGCAAGCTGACCGCGACCATCAAGAAGACCAACTGCATGGTCATCTTCATCAACCAGATCCGCATGAAGATCGGCGTGATGTTCGGCAGCCCCGAGACCACCACCGGCGGCAACGCGCTCAAGTTTTACGCCTCCGTGCGCCTGGACATCCGCCGCACCGGCACGATCAAGCGCGGCGAGGAAGCGATCGGCAACGAGACCAAGGTCAAGGTGGTGAAGAACAAGGTCTCGCCCCCGTTCAAGACCGCGGAGTTCGACATCCTGTTCGGCGAGGGCATCAGCCGCGAGGGCGAGGTCGTCGACATGGGCGTGGCCAACGGCATCCTCGAGAAGTCCGGCGCCTGGTACGCCTACAACGGCGAGAAGATCGGCCAGGGCCGCGACAACGCCCGCGAGTTCCTGCGCGAGAACCCGGAGCTGGCGCGGGAAATCGAGAACAAGATCCGCGAGGTCCTCAACATCGCGCTGCTGCCCGCCGACGTCGCCCCTGCGGAGTAATTCCGCATGGCCTTCGGCCAGCTCTCGCTCAAGGGCCGCGCGCTCAAGCTGCTCGCGGCCCGCGAGCATTCCCGCCACGAGCTCGAACGCAAGCTCGCGCCGCACGAGACCGAAGCCGGCCAGCTGAAGGCCGCGCTCGACGAGTTGCAGGCGCGCGGCTTCATCGACGAACAGCGCGTGGTCGACTCGGTGCTGCACCGGCGCGCCGGCCGGCTGGGCGCGCAGCGCATCCGCCAGGAACTGCACGCCAAGGGGCTGGACGGCGAGCGCGTGGCGGCCGCCGTGGCCAGCCTGCGCGACACCGAAGCGCAGCGCGCCCGCGAAGTGTGGCGTCGCAAGTTCGGCGTGCTGCCGGCGGATGCGGCGCAACGCGTGAAGCAGGCGCGCTTCCTCCTGGCGCGTGGCTTTTCCGGGGAGATCGTCCGGCGGGTGCTGGCCTGCGACCACGAAGAGGACGGCGGCGCCTGACGACTCGAGCAAGGGTGGCGTAACTGCAACGCGATGCGCCTGGAGCGGCCGCGCCACGACACAATAGGCCCATGTTCAGCTGGTTCTCCTCTTCCGAATCGCTGCGTTTCGGCAAGGAACTCGCCGAGTTCGTGCTCCACGAGCTTTCCGGGTCGGCGGCCAAGGGCGAAGCCAAGTTCACCGCCAAGGCCGAAAAGGCACTCGTGCGGGCCGATCAACGTGTCAGGGACTTCAAGGCCCGTGAACGCCTGAACGTCTACAAGAAGGCCAAGCTGGCCAACGCCTTCCTCTGGACGCTGCGTGACAGCGGGTGCAGCGCCGAATACGCCGACCAGCTCACCGAGTGGCTGAGCCTGCGTCTCTGATCCGTGGGCTGGCTGCGCGACACTTTTGGCCGCAGGGGCGCCGCAGCCACCGAGCGGCCTGCCTCCGCCGAGCCTCTCGTGGCGGCGACCGACTGGCGCAAGCGCGGCAACGATGCGCTCGCTGCCGGGGACTTCGCTGAAGCGGCGCGCTGCTACGAGCAAGGCGTGCTGGCGAGTCCGCAGGACGCCGCGCTTCGCCTGAACCTGGGCTTCGTGCTGCTGGAGCAAGGGCAGTTCGCCCCGGCGGCCGAACGCCTGCGCCAGGCGCTGGCGCTGAGGCGCCCCGATGACGGGTGCGCGCTGCACGAGGTGCACTACCTGCTGGGCCGCGCCCGTGCCGGCTTGGGGCAGCACGTGGAAGCGGTGGCCAGTTTCGAGGCGGCCTTGCGCGCGCAACCGGCGTTCGCCGAGGCGCTGGAAGACGGCGCGCGTAGCCTGCACTCGCTCGAGCGGCACGCGGAAGCCGCGGAGTGGATCCAGCGGCTGCTGGCCTTGCGGCCGACGTACTTCAACCGGCTTCTCCTCGCCACCGAGCTGAACGCCTCCGAGCGCCATGCCGAAGCCGCTGCCCTGCTCGACGCGCTCTGCGTCGAAGAGCCGACCAACGCCGACGCCACATTGCTGCGCTTCAGCGCGTTGATCAAGACCGGACGCCATGCAGAGGCGCTGGAAGAGACGGATCGAGCGATAGCCGTCCATGGCCGCAGCGCCAGCTTGCTCGCGAATCGCTCCGTGCCTCTGGAGCGGCTGGGTCGCTGCCAGGAGGCGCTGGACTGCATCGAGCAGGCGCTGGCGCTGGAGCCGGCCAATCGCGTCGCCCTGGTGAATCGGTGCACCGTGCTGACGCAGCTCCTGCGGTTGCCGGAAGCCATCCAGGCCGGTGAAGAGGCGCTGAAGTCGCTGCCGGAGGACGCGGAAGTCCACCTCGCCTTGAGCATCGCGCTGCTGATGCGCGGGGACCTGCAGCGTGGCTGGCAGGAGCACGAGTGGCGCCGGCGCAGCGCGGCCACGCGCGGCAAGCTGCTGCAACTGGAAGGCAAGCGCATGTGGGCAGGCGAGAGCCTGCAGGGCCGCACCATCTTCCTCCATGGCGAGCAGGGGTTCGGCGACAACATCCAGTTCGTGCGCTATGTCCAGCCGATCGCGCAGCAAGCGCAGAGCGTGGTGCTGATCGTGCCCGCTGCGCTCGAGTCGCTGGTCGCCCGCTCCTTGCCCGCGAATTGCCGCCTGTTGCCGCAGAACAGCGCCCTGCCGCCGATCGACTTCCACTGCCCGCTGATGACCGTGCCGGCGATCGTGGGTACCACGGAAGACACGATCCCGTCCCAGGTGCCCTACCTGCATGCCGACGCGGCGTTGCTGCCAGCCTGGCGCGAGCGCCTGGGCAACGGCACCTTGAACGTGGGCATCGCCTGGGCCGGAAATCCGAAGCACACCAACGACCACAACCGCTCGATGCCGCTGGCGAGCTTGCGGCGCCTGGATGCGCCGGGTTGTCGCTTCGTCACCGTGCAGCCGGGGCTGGGCGAGGCGGACCGCGCACTGCTCGCAGACTGGCCAAGCGCGATCGACCTGGGCAGCGAAGTGCGCAGCTTCGACGAGACGGCCGCGCTCATCGAGGCGCTGGACCTCGTGATCACTGTCGACACCAGCATCGCCCATCTCGCTGGCGCGCTGGGAAAGCCCGTGTGGATGATGCTGGCCCATGTGCCGGACTGGCGCTGGATGCTGGAGCGCTCCGATTCGCCGTGGTACCCGAGCGCGCGCCTCTACCGGCAGCCGGCACCGCGCGACTGGGCGTCCGTGGTGGACAGCGTGCGCCGCGACCTGCTCGCGCTTTGCGCCGCCCGCTGAGCGCGCTGCCGACCGGCGATCAGAAGCGCCCTGGCAGCCGCGGCTGCTTCGGCATCTGCATCTCCGCAGTCCAGGAAGGGGCCGGTGCCGACGCTTCGGCAAAGCGCTGCACTCGCCGCGCGACCTGCCGCTAGAGGCCCAGCATCAGCTTCAGGTTCTGCACCGCCGCCCCGCTCGCGCCCTTGCCCAGGTTGTCCAGGCGCGCGACCAGCACGGCCTGCGCGTAGTCCATGTTGGCGTACACGCGCAGCTCCATCCTGTTCGTGTCGTTCAGCGCGGTGGGCTCCAGCTTGCCGTCGGTGGTGGCGGCTTCCACCGTCACCCATTCGCTGCCTTCGTAGTGCTTGCGCAGCACGCGTTCGAGATCGGCGGCCCCCGGCTTGCCGGGCAGCGTGTCGAGGTGCAGCGGCAGTTCCACGAGCATGCCCTGGCGGAAGTTGCCGACCGAGGGGATGAAGATCGGCCGGCGCTGCAGGCCGGAGTACTTCATGATTTCCGGCAGGTGCTTGTGCTTCAGCCCCAGTGCATAGACTTCGTACGGCGGCGCGCTGCCGGCTTCATACGCTTCGATCATCGAGCGACCGCCGCCGGAATAGCCGCTGACCGAAGGCAGCACGACCGGATGATCCTTCGGCAGCACGCCGGCATCCACCAGCGGGCGCAGCAAGGCGATGGCGCCCGTGGCGTAGCAGCCGGGGTTGCTGACGCGCTCGGCGCGCACGATCGCTTCGCGCTGCCCGGGGGCCAGCTCCGGAAAGCCGAACACCCAGCCCTCGGCCGTGCGGTGCGCCGTCGAGGCGTCGATGATGCGTGGCTTGCGCCCACCCGTGCGCCCGATGTCATCGATCATCGCCGCCGACTCGCGAGCTGCGTCGTCGTGCAGGCAGAAGATCACCAAGTCCACGCCGGCCATCAGCGCGCGCTTGGCCTCCGGGTCCTTGCGCTTGTCCGGAGCGATGCTCACCAGTTCCACCTGCGGCATCGTCTGGAGCCGTTCGCGGATCTGCAGGCCGGTGGTGCCGGCTTCGCCATCGATGAAGACCTTGGCCATCTGGATTCCTATAGCGGAAGCTTATGGTTCCCCCAAGCTACCGTGTGAATTTGGTGCAATGCACCATGATACAGTCACCATCCGATTCCTGCGGACCGCCCGCCCGACCTCATCCGCGCTCGCCGCCCGCCCCGTTTTTTCCTTCCCCGAGAGAACCCCTCATGAAGATCCACGAGTACCAAGGCAAGGAGATCTTGCGCTCATTCGGCGTGCCGGTGCCGCGCGGCATTCCGGCCTTCACGGTCCAGGAAGCCGTCGAAGCGGCGCAGAAGCTCGGCGGCCCCGTCTGGGTCGTCAAGGCCCAGATCCACGCGGGCGGCCGCGGCAAGGGCGGCGGTGTCAAGGTCGCCAAGTCGGTCGATGACGTGAAGAAGCTCGCCGGCCAGATCCTCGGCATGCAGCTGAAGACGCACCAGACCGGCCCCGAGGGCCAGAAGGTCCGTCGCCTCTACATCGAGGACGGCGCCGACATCCAGAAGGAGTACTACCTCTCCGTCGTGACCGATCGCGCGACGCAGAAGGTGGCCTTCATCGCCTCCAGCGAAGGCGGCATGGACATCGAGGAAGTGGCCCACTCGTCGCCCGAGAAGATCGTGAAGGTCTTCGTCGACCCGCTCGTGGGCTTCACCCAGGCGCAGGGCGAAGAGCTCGCCAAGGGCATCGGCATGCCGGCCGACTCGGTGGCCCAGTTCGTCGACATCTGCCAGAAGCTCTACAAGTGCTACATGGAGACGGATGCGTCGCTGGTGGAGATCAATCCGCTGAACCGCGACAGCAAGGGCAAGGTCATCGCCCTCGACGCCAAGTTCAACTTCGACAGCAACGCGCTGTTCCGCCATCCCGAGATCGTCGCGCTGCGTGACCTCGACGAAGAGGATCCGGCGGAGATCGAGGCGTCCAAGTTCGACCTCGCCTACATCTCCCTCGACGGCAACATCGGTTGCCTCGTGAACGGCGCGGGCCTCGCGATGGCCACCATGGACACCATCAAGCTGTTCGGCGCCGAGCCGGCCAACTTCCTGGACGTCGGCGGCGGCGCCACGCCGGAGAAGGTGACCGAGGCCTTCAAGATCATGCTGAAGAACAAGAAGGTCGAGGCCATCCTGGTCAACATCTTCGGCGGCATCATGAAGTGCGACACCATCGCCACCGGCGTGATCACCGCATGCAAGGCGGTGAACCTGAGCGTTCCCCTGGTCGTGCGCATGAAGGGCACGAACGAGGAAATGGGCAAGAAGATGCTGGCCGAGAGCGGCCTGCCGATCATCAGCGCGGACACGATGGCCGAAGCTGCGCAAAAAGTCGTGGCCGCGGTGAAATGAATTGTTCTTGGGGACAGACCTTCAGCTCTGTCCTCAACTGACTAGGAAAAGACATGTCGATCTACATCAACAAGGACACCAAGGTCATCACCCAGGGCATCACGGGCAAGACCGGCCAGTTCCACACGCAGAAGTGCCAGGAGTACGCGAACGGCAAGAACTGCTTCGTGGCCGGCGTGAACCCCAAGAAGGCGGGCGAGAAGATCTTCGACATCCCGATCTTCGCGTCGGTGAAGGAAGCCAAGCAGCAGACCGGCGCCACCGTGTCGGTGATCTACGTGCCGCCCGCGGGCGCAGCGGACGCGATCTGGGAAGCGGTGGAAGCCGACTTGGACCTGGCGATCTGCATCACGGAAGGCATTCCCGTGCGCGACATGCTGATCGTGCGCAACAAGATGAAGCAGAAGGAAGCCAACGGCGGCAAGAAGACCCTGCTGCTCGGCCCCAACTGCCCGGGCCTCATCACGCCCGACGAGATCAAGATCGGCATCATGCCCGGCCACATCCACAAGAAGGGCCGCGTGGGCGTGGTCTCGCGCTCCGGCACGCTGACCTATGAAGCCGTGGCGCAACTCACCGAACTGGGCATCGGCCAGTCGTCCGCGGTCGGTATCGGCGGCGACCCGATCAATGGACTCAAGCACATCGACGTGATGAAGGCGTTCAACGACGACCCGGACACGGACGCCGTGATCATGATCGGCGAGATCGGCGGCCCCGACGAGGCGGACGCCGCCCGCTGGTGCAAGGCCAACATGAAGAAGCCGATCGTGGGCTTCATCGCCGGCGTGACTGCGCCCCCCGGCAAGCGCATGGGCCATGCAGGCGCGCTGATCTCCGGCGGCGCCGATACGGCCGATGCCAAGCTTGCCATCATGGAGGAGTGCGGCTTCAAGGTCACGCGCAACCCGTCCGAGATGGGCAAGCTGCTGAAGGCGCTGCTCTAAACCGCTTCACTCCCGCGCGACAGGCCGGCACCCCACGGGGCGCCGGCCTTTTTTTCGCTTGGCGCATGCCGCGTTTTGAAACAGAATGTACGTCTGCGCGACCGGTTCGCATCGTCAGGGCCGGCCCTTGGCCGCGGTCACTGGCGAGTCCGCTGTGAAGGCGGCGGCGCAGGTCGTTCTGGGGATTCCACACGTT
Organism: Ramlibacter ginsenosidimutans; assembly: GCF_016654015.1. Taxonomy (GTDB): domain Bacteria; phylum Pseudomonadota; class Gammaproteobacteria; order Burkholderiales; family Burkholderiaceae_C; genus Ramlibacter; species Ramlibacter ginsenosidimutans. The sequence goes on from NZ_JAEPWM010000002.1 coordinate 140,748, forward strand.
GGGCCGGCAGCCATGCCGGGCAAAAAGGTCGCAAGTGAGCACTTCATCTTCCGCGCGGCGGGGGCAGTTCTGGCGCACGGATGGGTTCGTCGGCGTGCTCGTCGTGGCCGCCACGATGGTGCTGCAGTACTCCACGGATTTCCTGAGCGGCCTGGAGCGGCGCTTCTATGACTACGCGAGCACGGTCACCGCGCGCCAGCCCTCGGACCGCGTGGCCATCATCGCGATCGACGACTACAGCATCGGCAACATCGGGCAGTGGCCGTGGCGCCGTGACGTCCATGCCGAACTGATCGACAAGCTGGCGGCGGGCCAGGCCAAGACGATCGTCGAGACGGTCAATTTCGCGGAGCCGCAAAGCGACCGCGGGCTGGCCTACATCCGCAGGATCCAGGACGCGCTCGCGCCCGCGCATGGCCAGCCGGCATCGGTGGCCGCCGCGACCAAGCTCATTCGGGAAGCGGATCAGGCCCTCGACTACGACGCGCGGCTCGCGGCCAGCATCGCGAAGGCCGGCAACGTGCTGGTGCCTTCCTTCTTCACGCTCGGCCAACCCCTGGGCAAACCGGACCGGCCGCTGACCGCGGCCGCGCTGAGGAGCGCCCTGGACGGCACGCAGGACTTCGCCATCGAGAGCGTGAGCACCACCCAGCCGATCGAGGCGATCGCGAACGCGGCCGCCGGCATCGGCCAGCTGAACCTGCTGAACGACGTGGACGGAGCGGTGCGCTCGAACCCGCTGGTGATCGACTATTACGGCAAGGCGATTCCATCCCTCGCGCTGCTCGCGGCGGCGAGGAGCCTGAACCTCTCCATCTCGGACATCAGGCTGCATCCCGGCAAGTCGGTGCAGGTGGGCAAGCTCTGGCTGCCCACCGACGGCGCCGCGCGCGTGCTCCCGCAGTTCTACCGCCCTCGCCCGGGCGGCCGGTCGGCCTTCAGCATCGACTCCTTCTACGACGTGCTCACGGGCAAGATCCCGGCGTCCAAGTACGCGGGCAAGATCGTCCTGATCGGCGCCACGGCGCAGGGCGTCGGCACCCAGGTCCCCGCTCCGGGCTACGCCGCGGTGACGCCTGTCGAAATGCTGGCGCACGTGACCTCCAGCATCCTGGAGGAACACTACATCGTCGTGCCGGCCTGGGGCACCTGGGCCGCGCTGGGCGCCTTCCTGCTGGTGGCCGGCTACGTGATCGCGGTGCTGCCCCGGCTGTCGGCCGGCATGGGCGGAGCGCTCACGGCGCTGCTGTTCATCGCTCTCCTGGCGACGGAATTCGGGCTGCTTTCCGGCGCGGCGATCCGGCTCGAGTTCGTGTTCCCGGCGGCGCTGCTGCTGATCGGCCATGTCGCGCTCACGACCAAGCGCTTCCTCGTCACCGAGGCGGGCAAGGTGCGGGCGGACGAGGAATCCGCCGAGACCAATCGCATGATGGGGCTCGCGCTGCAAGGGCAGGGCCAGTTCGACATGGCGTTCGACCGCTTCCAGCGCGTGCCGATGAACGACGAGGTGATGGCGAACCTCTACAGCCTCGCGCTGGACTTCGAGCGCAAGCGGCAGTTCAACAAGGCGGAGGCCGTCTACGCCCACATGGCGCGCTACAACCCGCGCTACAAGGGCCTCGACGCGAAACTGAAGCGCGCCCGCACGCTGTCGGAGACCGTCATCCTCGGCGGCGGCGCGAGCCGTTCCGGCGGCACGCTGCTGGTGGACGGTGGCGATGTGGAACAGCCGATGCTGGGCCGCTACCGGCTGGAGAAGGAACTGGGCAAGGGCGCCATGGGCGTCGTGTACCAGGGCCGCGACCCGAAGATCGGACGCGTCGTCGCGATCAAGACATTGGCCCTGTCCCAGGAGTTCGAGGGCGAGGAACTGGCGGACGCGCGCGAGCGTTTCTTCCGCGAGGCCGAGACGGCCGGGCGGCTGCAGCACCAGAACATCGTCACGATCTTCGATGCCGGCGAGGAACACGATCTCGCCTACATCGCGATGGAGTTTCTCCAGGGCCGCGACCTCGTCGACCACTGCAGGGACGGCAACCTGCTGCCCGCCGCGCGCGTGCTGTCCATCGCGGCGCGCGTGGCGGAGGCGCTGGCCTATGCACACCGGCAGCACGTGGTCCACCGCGACATCAAGCCGGCGAACATCATGTACGAGCGCGACTCGGACACGGTGAAGGTGACGGACTTCGGGATTGCGCGCATCACCGACGCGAGCAGGACCCGGACGGGGCTGGTGCTGGGCACGCCCAGTTTCATGTCGCCCGAGCAGCTCGCGGGCCGCCAGGTGGACGGCCGCTCGGATCTCTGGTCGCTGGGCGTCACGCTCTACCAGATGCTCACCGGCGCGCTGCCGTTCCGGGGCGAGTCGATGGCGCAGCTGATGTACAGGATCGCCAACGAGGACGCGCCGGACTTGCGCCTGGTGCGCCCCGACTTGCCGCAGCGACTCGCCGAGGTGGTCGGCCGCGCGCTCGCCAGGAAGCCGGACCTGCGCTACCCGGATGGCGACGCCTTCGCGCGCGACCTGCGTGCCGTGCTGGCCGGCTTGCCCACGGAATCGGGTGCGCCGGCGCGCGCAGCGGCTTCGTCCTTGCCGTTTGGCGAGACCGGGAATTCCGGCCGCGCCGGCGCCGCTCATGCCAGCGCGGCGACCGTCGAATCCGCGCCAGTGATGGCGGCAGGCAACGCTTTGCCTGCGCCTGTAACGCCTGTGGCGTCGCGCGGATATGATGCAACCCAGAAAGTCGAGCTCGCGCCCGCAACGCCGTTCGACAAAACCACCGTGATGAACAAGACGGGGGCTCCGGAAAGGCCCCAGGCCGGCGCCAGGAACACCGGCCAGGAGCCTTGACCCGCGAACTATGAACTACGAGTTTTGCATCCGCACGGACCCCGGTCTTGCGCGCGAAAACAACGAGGATTCCGTCACAGTCGACGAGCCGACCCGCCTCGGGATCCTCGCGGACGGAATGGGAGGCTACAACGCCGGCGAAGTCGCCAGCGGCATGGCCACGACCTTCATCAAGTCCGAGCTCGGGCGCTGGCTGGCGCAAGCGGGACGCCACGCGAACGGTCGCGAAGTGCGCCGTGCGATGGAAATCTGCGTCGACAACGCGAACCGCTCGATCTTCAACGCGGCCAACTCCAACCCCCAGTACAGCGGCATGGGCACCACCCTCGTGGTCGGGGTGTTCCAGGACGGGCGCCTGATGCTGGGGCACATCGGCGACTCGCGCTGCTATCGCCTGCGCCACGACGCGCTGGAACAGATCACCAAGGACCATTCGCTGCTGCAGGAGCAGATGGATGCGGGCCTGATCACGCCGGAGCAGGCCGCCACGTCGACCAACAAGAATTTGGTGACCCGCGCCCTGGGCGTGGAGGACGCCGTCCTGCTGGAGGTCAACGAGCACAAGGTCGAACCTGGCGACCTCTTTCTGATGTGTTCCGACGGACTGTCGGATATGCTGGACGACGATGCCATCGCGCAGATCCTGGTGGGGTCCGGAGGCCTCGAGCAAAAAGCCGTGCAGCTGGTCGACGCAGCGAACGCGAATGGCGGGCGCGACAACATCTCGGTGCTGCTGGCGCAGGCCAGCAGCGGCTCCAGGAAGCGGGGCTTCATCTCCCGCTGGCTGGGACAATGAGGCCGCCGGAATTACGGGCTAGAACACTGAATCAGAGGAGTCGACCATGCCGAAGATGATCGTTTCGATCGACGGTGTCGTCATCAAGGAAGTGCAGTTGACCAAGGACCGGACCACGCTCGGACGGCGCCCTTACAACGACATCGTGATCGACAACCTGGCCGTGTCCGGCGAGCATGCGGTACTGCAGCTCGGGGACAATGAGGTCTTCCTGGAAGACTTGAACAGCACCAACGGGACCTACGTCAACGGCAAGGCGGTGAAGAAGCAGTTGTTGCAAAACAACGATACCGTCGAAATCGGCAAGTACAAGATCAAGTTCATCAACGAGGTGCCGGGCGCGACCTTCGAGAAGACGCAGATCATCAAGCCGGGCATGGTGCCGCCCATGCCGGCGACGGCGGCCGGCGCGCCTGCAGGCTCCGCGGCGAAACCTGCGGGCACACCCGCTGCGGCGGGCGAAGCCGCAGCGAATGCCAGCATCAAGGTTCTGTCTGGCGCCGCTGCCGGACGCGAGGTGCCGCTGGTGAAGGTGGTCACGACCATCGGCAAACCCGGCGTGGCGGTCGCCGCCATCACCAAGCGCTCGCACGGCTTCGTGGTCGCCCATGTCGAGGGCGCGAACAAGCCGATGCTCAATGGCGCAGCGATCGGGCCGGACCCCGTGACGCTGAAGAACGGTGACATGCTGGAGCTGGCCGGCACGCAGATGCAGTTTCTGCAGGCGGGCTGACGGCCCGCCACGGCGCACCCGTCTCGCATGGGGACGCTTGCCAGGCACTGGCCGCGCATCGCGATCACGCTGGCCCCGCTGGTGTTTGCGCTGCTCCACGCGGTGGGCGCGCTTCCCATCGGTTTCCTGAACCGCCTCGACGCCATCCTCTACGACGCGCGGCTGCGCGCGAGCATGCCGCGCAGCATGGACCCGCGCGTGGTCATCGTCGACATCGACGAGAAGAGCCTGGCCGAAGTCGGGCGCTGGCCCTGGGGTCGCAACAAGCTCGCCGCCATGCTCGACGAGCTGTTCGAGCGCCAGCAGGTGGCGCTTGTCGGCTTCGACGTGGTGTTCGCCGAGCCGGACGAGAGCTCGGGCCTGCAGCGCCTGCGGGAGCTTGCGCAGGCGGACCTGAGGGACGCCGCCGGCTTCCGCGAGCGGGTGGCGCAGCTGCAATCCAGCCTGGACTACGACGCGAGCTTCGCCCGGGCGCTCCAAAAGCGTCCCGCCGTCCTCGGCTACTACCTCACCAGCGAGCGGGATGCCCGCAAGAGCGGCCTGCTGCCGGCGCCGGTGATGACCCGCGACAGCCTGAAGGGCCGCCCGATCGCCTTCTACAGCTTCCAGGGCTACGGCTCCAACATTCCCCAGCTCGCACAGGCCGCCCCGGTGGCGGGCTACTTCAATTCCATCACGGACGGGGACGGCGTCGTGCGCTCCATCCCGCTGCTGGCGGAATATGGAGGCGCGTACTACGAATCGCTGGCGCTCGCCATGTTCCGCGTTCTGGCCGGGCATCCGGCCGTGGAACCGGGTTTCCCGCGCGAGCACTTCGTGGGCCGCAGCTATCCGGGGCTGGACAGCGTCCTGCTGAAGCTCGGGTCGCGGCAGGCGGCGATCCCGGTGGACGACAAGGTGGCGGTGCTCGTCCCGTTCCGCGGCCCGGGCGGCCCGATGGGCGGCTCGTTCCGCTACGTGTCCGCCTCGGACCTGATCGCGAAACGGCTGCCAGCGGGCGCGCTCAAGGACAAGATCGTGCTGGTGGGCACCACCGCGCCCGGGCTGTTGGACCTGCGCGTCACGCCGGTGGGCGCGACCTACCCCGGCGTGGAAGTGCACGCGAACGCGGTCTCGGGGCTGCTCGAGGGCCGATTGCTCGTGAAGCCCGACTACGCCATGGGCTACGAGGTAGTCGTGCTGATGGTCGCGGGCCTCGCGCTCGCGTTCCTGCTGCCCATGTTGTCGGCCACCGTCGCCGTGCTGGTGAGTTCGGCCGTCATGACGGGCCTCCTGGCGCTGAACTACTTCCTGTTCAACACCTTCGGCCTGGTGCTGCCGCTGGCCTCCGCCCTCGTGATGGCGGGCGCCGCATTCGCGCTGAACATGAGCTATGGCTACTTCGTCGAGAGCCGCAGCAAGCGTGAGCTCGCCAACCTGTTCGGAACCTACGTCCCGCCTGAACTCGTCGACGAGATGGTGAAGGACCCGGACAGCTACAGCATGAAGGCGAGCAACAAGGAGCTGACCGTCATGTTCTGCGACATGCGCGGCTTCACCAGCATGTCGGAGCGCATGGAGCCCACGCAGCTGCAGGAGCTGCTCAACGCGGTGTTCAGCCAGCTCACCGAGATCATCCGCGCCAACCGGGGCACCATCGACAAGTACATGGGCGACTGCGTCATGGCGTTCTGGGGCGCGCCTGTGGAGACGCCGATGCATGCGCAGCTGGCGGTGAAGACGGCGCTGCAGATCACGCAGGCGGTGCGCGCGATCAACCAGGAGCACCGCGCCAAGGGCATTCCGGACATCGGCGTGGGCATTGGGCTGAACACCGGCACGATGTGCGTGGGCGACATGGGCTCGGACGTGCGCCGCAGCTACACGGTGATCGGCGATGCCGTGAACCTGGGCTCCCGGCTCGAGGGGCTCTGCAAGGTGTATGGCGTGGACATCGTGGCGAGCGAGTCCACGCGCCAGCAAGCGCGCGAGTTCAGCTGGCTGGACCTCGATCGCGTCCGCGTCAAGGGCAAGCAGGAAGCGGTGGCCATCTTCCACCCGCTGGGTCCCTCCGGCGCGCTGGATCCGCAGGCCGCCGACGAACTCCGCGCGTGGGGCGCTTTCCTGCAGGCGTACCGCGCTCAGGACTGGGAAAAGAGTGAGCTGCAGCTGGTGAACCTGCAGAGGTTGGGCGCCAAAAAGTACCTTTACGAGCTGTACGCCCAACGTGTAGCCTCGATGCGGTTGCTGCCATTCGACCCGGGATGGGATGGCGCGACCCAGTTCGAGACGAAATAGATAGGGGCGTTGCCAATGCGCGTGCGGGTGCTGGGCTGTTCCGGCGCGATCGCGAGGGACTGCCGGACGACGTCCTTCCTCATCGACGGCGACGTACTCGTCGACGCGGGCACGGGCGTCGGCGACCTGTCCCTGGAGCAGATGCGGGGCGTCCGCGACGTCTTCCTCACCCACTCGCACCTGGACCACATCGCCGCGCTGCCGCTGATGGTGGACGCGGTGGCTTCGCAGCTCGCAGAACCGATCCGCGTGCACGCGCTGCCCGGCACGATCACGGCCCTGAAGGCGCACATCTTCAACAACGTGATCTGGCCGGACTTCAGCCGCATCCCCACGCCGCAATCGCCCTTCGTGTCCTTCCACGAGGTGCAGGTGGGACAGAGCCTTGCGCTGCACGGCAAGGTCGTCGAGGTGCTGCCGGCAGTGCACACGGTGCCGGCGTGCGGCTATGCCGTCAGTGCGGGTGCAGGCTGCTGGGTGTTCACCGGCGACACCGAGCGCAACCCGGCGTTCTGGAGCCGCATCAACCAGCTCGATGTGGCGGCCCTCGTGATCGAGACCGCCTTCAGCAACCGGGAAGAAGACCTCGCGAGGCGCAGCCTGCACCTGTCGCCCGTCGCCCTGGCCGGGGAACTCGATCGCATCGACAAGCGCAAGCGCTTCCCGATCTACATCACGCACACCAAGCCTGCGGAAACCGCGCTGATCATGGCGGAGATCCAGCGCTTCGAGCAGGCGCAGCCGTCCGGCATGAACGTGAGCCACGACATCCGCTGGCTGCGCGCGGGCGAGGAGTTCGAGCTGTGAGGAGGGGCAGGCCGGCCGGCGGCCACATGGAGACGCGTGCGCGCCTGGCACTTTCGGTCGGCTGGCATCCGCTAATGCGCAAATTTGTCACTGCGAACGACGCTCTACGTCGGCTGAACGGCTTCCAGGTTGTCAGAAAGCGATAAGAAGTTCACAAAACGTCTTTGGCATGGCGCTTGCACTACCTCCTCACTTCGTCAACCTGGAGGTCTCAATGAAGCGTCAATTTCAACAGGGTTTCACCCTGATCGAACTGATGATCGTGGTCGCGATCATCGGTATCCTGGCCGCGGTGGCCCTGCCCGCATACCAGGACTACACCAAGCGTGCCAAGATGTCCGAGGTGGTCCTCGCCGCGTCCGCTTGCCGCACGACCATCACCGAGGTGTACCAGTCCGGCTCGCAGACGTCCGTGCAGCCCGGCAACTGGGGCTGCGAATCGACGACGGCCGCGTCCAAGTATGTTGCGTCGATCGCCACCGACGGCAACGGCATCGTGACGGTGACCTCCCAGAACATCGGCCCCGGCGCCAACGGTGACGTGACTCTGATCCCCGCTGACAGCAACGGCAGCACGATGACCTATAGCAACCAAGCCCAGACCATCTTCAAGTGGGTCTGCGGCGGCACCGGAACGACGGTCACGCCGAAGTACCTGCCGGGCTCCTGCCGCGGCGGCTGATCAGCATGCATGCTGCAGAGGGGGCCGCCAGGCCCCTTTTTGCTTTTTGGGCTCGCCGTTCGCGCGCCAGACGGGGCGATGCCGTTCCGGGCGCGGTATGCGCTGGAATGCGACGGACCGGCCAGCAGCGGGTTCAGTCGGTCGGGAGCGAAGACGCGCAAATTTGTCGGCCGAACGACGCTTTGCGTCGACCGGACGGCTTCAGGTCTCGTCGAACGTGCCAAGAAGTTCACGAAACGGGGTTGGCACAGGGCTTGCAATACTTCCTTGCTTCTTCATCAACCTGGAGGTCTCAATGAAGCGTCAACTTCAACAGGGTTTCACCCTGATCGAACTGATGATCGTGGTCGCGATCATCGGTATCCTGGCCGCGGTGGCCCTGCCCGCATACCAGGACTACACCAAGCGTGCCAAGATGTCCGAGGTGATCCTGGCCGCGTCCGCCTGCCGCACGACCATCACCGAGGTGTACCAGTCCGGCTCGCAGACGTCCGTGCAGCCCGGCAACTGGGGCTGCGAATCGACGACGGCCGCGTCCAAGTATGTTGCGTCGATCGCCACCGACGGCAACGGCATCGTGACGGTGACCTCCCAGAACATCGGCCCCGGCGCCAACGGCGCGGTGACTCTGATCCCCGCTGACAGCAACGGCAGCACGATGACCTATAGCAATCAAGCCCAGACCATCTTCAAGTGGGTCTGCGGCGGCACCGGCACGACGGTCACGGCGAAGTTCCTGCCGGGCTCCTGCCGCGGCGGCTGATCAGCATGCATGCTGCAGAGGGGGCCGCCAGGCCCCTTTTGTTCACAGGCATCGCCACGCAAGACGTGGCGGCGCCTTTTCGTGCTCAAGACGCGTTGGAGCTGACGATTCTGATGCCGTGCCTTAACGAGGCGAAGACAGTGGCTGCCTGCGTAGAGGCGGCGCTCGGCTTCTTGGAACGCGCAGGAATCCGGGGTGAGGTTGTCGTTGCTGACAACGGATCCACAGATGGTTCGCGAGAGCTGGCGCGTTCCGCCGGCGCGCGCGTAATAGCTGTACCGGATCGAGGCTATGGCGCAGCACTGAAGGGCGGCATCGAGGCTGCGCGCGGAGCCTACGTTATCATGGGCGACGCGGACTGCAGTTATGACTTCTCGAACCTGGATGCGTTCGTCGAGCAGCTGCGAGGCGGTGCTCGGCTCGTGATGGGAAACCGGTTCCGTGGAGGCATCGCGGAAGGTGCGATGCCTTTGCTGCATCGTTACCTGGGCAATCCGGTATTGAGCTTCATCGGACGCCTATTCTTCCGCACGGACATCGGAGATTTCCATTGCGGGATCCGGGGCTTCCATCAGGAGTCCGTTGCCGCCCTTGGGTTAGTGAGCAACGGAATGGAGTTTGCAAGCGAGATGGTGGCCAAGGCCGCCCTGGCTGGGATCTCGATTGCGGAAGTCCCCACAACCCTGAAGCCGGACGGGCGTGGCCGGCCGCCGCACCTGCGCACGTGGCGCGATGGGTGGCGGCACCTGAAGTTCCTGCTCCTGTTCTGCCCGCGCTGGCTGTTCCTGTATCCGGGCGTAATGCTTGTCTTGGCAGGCGTGGTGGGCATGGGCGTGCTGCAGCGCCCGTGGAGCAGTGACGCGCATGATCTGCGCATTCACACGATGTTGTACATGGCGGGTGCCATGGTCCTTGGCGTCCAGCTGGTGCAGCTCGCGGTCTTGACGAAATGGCTCGGGGTGCTGTCCGGCATAGTGCCGCAGCCGCCATGGCTTCGACGCGCGCAGCCCGCGTTGAGTCTTGAAGCGGGACTGCTGCTCGGGGCCGGACTATTCGCCATCGGACTGATCTGGTCGGTCGGCCTGGTGCAGCAGTGGGGGAGGTCCGGCTTCGGGCCGCTTGCGCCAACGGAAGGCATGCGGGCCGCGATTCCCGCCGTGACCTTGATGATCATCGGCATGCAAGCCGTGGCGGGAACGCTGTTCGCGGGCGCCATCGAGCTGGCTTGGCGGACGGGTCGGCAGAAGCGACATGCCTGAGGAGCGAACGGCAGTTCCTTCGTGGGTTTTTCGGCACGAGGGTGTGTGTGTCTACCTTCTCGGTGCGCTGTGCTTCACTTTTATTCCGATCTACCTGGGGCATCTTGGCATCAGCTGGGACGCCCTCAATCACCACTTCTATCTCGGGTGGTCGGCGGAGCACTCACGGCTGTCCCTCGACTATCTGCCTGCCGGATACCAGTCGTACCAGTTTCCGTATCTGTATTGGCCCGTGTACAAGCTGGCGTCGGCGGGTGCAAGCGGGACGACGGCGGGCGTAGTGCTGGCGTTGCTGAACACAACGGCCATTCCTCCGGTCTGGATGATTGCTCGCAGTTGCATCAAGGGCGCCGAGGCCTTCTCGGCGGCAATGCGCGTCACTGCGGTTCTGCTCGCATTTCTGAGCGGAGTTGTTCTTTCGCTCTTCGACGCCACTTCGAATGACCTGCTCGCAGGCATTCCGCTGATCTGGGCATACGCGCTCGCCTTGCAACCGGTGGGCGAGCCTGCCGCTGGAGCCGTGCGACCTGCGCTGCTGTCAGGTGCCGCTGCGGGAATAGCCGTTGCATTCAAGCTGAGTAATGGACCCCTTGCCATTGTGTTGCCGCTGCTTTGGCTGTGGCCCGCGGGATCGGCGATGCAGCGCATCAATCGCAGTATCGCCGCAGGCTTGATGCTCCTGGCAAGCTACGCGCTGGTCTACGGTTACTGGGGGTGGGAGCTCTGGACCCATTTCGGGAACCCGATTTATCCCATGTACGACGACTGGTTCGCGCGCCTTCGGGATCTTGGCGGGTGGCACCGATGATCAGGTTCGAACCAGATTCGCTGACGCAGGCCCTCACGCGGTTCTTCGACATGGCGGCGCCGGACGCCAACGTATACGTTGAGATACCCGCACCCGATGTACGCCTCGCCGCCGTCCTGTTCCTCGCCGCTGCTGCACTCGTCATGTGGCGGCGCCTTGGTCCCGGTCGACGTCCGACGTTCGCGATGCTGCTCGTGCTCCTGGTTTCCACGTGGGCGTGGCTCACCACCTCAGGCAACGGCCGCTATTTCATTCCCTTGCTGGTCTGCGCTGGTCCCATCGCCATCGGCCTTCTGTGCGCCCTCCCTCTCACCCGGACGATGAAGGCGTCGATTGCGTTTGGCCTCGTGGTGGCGCAGTTGTTCGTCCTCACGCAGCAGCCGCCCTGGGGTACCTGGTCCTGGGCGGACTGGCAAGAGGCGCCGTACTTTTCCGTGGAACTCGGGCGGGAAGAGACCCAAGCTCCTGCGACCACGTACGTCACGATCTCGCCAATCTCCTACTCGCTGATCGCTCCTCAGTTCCCCGCGAACTCTCGCTGGGTCAATATCACCAGCGCAGACGCAACCTCACATGACTCGCGCTGGCTGGATGAATACCTTACCCGTGCAGCGCGGGCTGGCCCAGTGCGGCTCCTGGCCCCGTCGCTGCCTCCAGCCACGCTCGCCGATGGAAAGCCGGAGCAGGCGGTGCCGGAGGCATTCGACAAGATGATCGCGCAGCGGCATCTGCGCATCAGCGGAGACTGCCACCTGATTCGTTCGTTGGGACAAACTCGCCTGGAGGGCCGCGACCACCCTGGCCCTGCCGCCCGCCCGGTGGGCTTCTGGTCTTGTCCATTAGCATACGTGCCAACGCTTCCCGACGCGGCACGGCCGGCGCCGATTCCGGCTGAAGTGGAGCGTGCGTTTCAGCGCTTGAGCGTCCTCTGCCCGCGGTTCTTTCCCTCATGGGAAAAATCGACCTTGCGCGTCGTGGATGGCTGGGAGCGCCATTTCTCCGAGTCTGATTCTCGCGTGTACGTCCTCGACAACGGTCAAGTCTGGTACAAATTCTGGCGGGCGCTCAATCCTGTTCTCCTGGGAACACGTGAGGAGCTAGTCGAGGCCAAGCGAACGCTGGACTGTTCGATGCTTCGCAGTGACGGCGCATGGCAAACCGGTCGCCAATGAGCACAGTGGAACGCAGCCTTCTGCTGCGGTTCGTCTTTCATCATGAGTGATGCTCCGCCGCCGGCGGCAAGGGGATGGGCCGCGTGATCGCAAGTGCGAGGCGTCGTGCATCGCAAATTACTTCAGTGTGGGATTCGAATGAATCTATCCGCCGCAAGCCGAGTCGTGGATGATGACGTCGCCGAAATGGGAGCGGGCTTCCCGTGGGAGCGCCTGTTGGGCAAGATCGCCGTCGTGACGAGCCTGGCTGCCGCACTCGGCTGGCCGCCTAGGGTGGCTCGCGCCAAGGTATTTCGCAAGATGGTGGAAAGCTACGCATGACCTGCAGCGGGTTCCGATCGTGAGTGTGGCGCGGCTCGCGTTGTGCGTGGGCCTGGACCGCGCCGTATTGGCACTGTTGCTGGCGCGGGGCTGGCCTGTAGCCGCGGGGCTGGTCACGCTCGTGATGATCAGCCGCTTCCTCACAGTGGAGCTTCAGGGCTACTTCTTCACGTTCGTCAGTCTGATCGCCTGGCAGTCGCTGGTGGAGCTAGGGCTGCTGCAGGCCATCGTGCATTTCGCGAGCCACGAAGCTGCCACGCTCTCGTGGACGCACGGCCGTCGCATCGAGGGGCCGGAGCCTGCCCGGCAGCGGCTGCGTTCGCTGCTGCATTTTTCGCTCAAGTGGCTTGGCGCGGGGGCGCTGGCGCTGGTTGCCGCTCTGCTCCCGATCGGGTGGATTCTTCTGGGATCCGGAGACGGCGCTGTCCGTGACTCGGCGCGGGCGGCATGGGTCCTGCTCGTGCCGCTGGCTGCCATCAACTTGACTGCCGCCGGCGCTTTTGCAGTGCTGGAAGGCTGCGGCAAAGTCGCAGATGTGGGGTTCGGGCGTTTGGTGCAGTCCGTGGGTTCCGTGCTCGCGCTTTGGGCGGCCCTTGCGGGAGGCGCAGGACTGTACTCACTCGTGCTGCAGGCTGGAGTATCGGCATTGATCGCTGTCGGTTGGCTTGCCGGCTGCTACGGCGGCTTTTTCACTCAAGTGTGGAGATTGCCGCGCAGGATCGGAGCCGGCATTCGCTGGCGATCCGAAATATGGCCATTCCAATGGCGCATGGCCGTGAGCTGGGCGAGTGGCGTGCTGATCGCGCAGCTTTTCACCCCACTGCTCTTCGCTAGCTGCGGGCCCGCCCCCGCCGGGCAGATGGGGCTCGCTTTGCAAGCGTTTGGAGGCATCAACATGCTGGCGCTAGCGTGGGTCAGCGCGCAAGTTCCCGTCTATGGGAGGCTCATTGCGCTCGGCCAGGGGCGCGAGCTGGATCGCCTTTTTTGGCGCGCCGTGCTGCAGTCCGCGGGTGCTCTATTCTTGCTCCTTGCTTGTGTCTTGGCGGCAGTGTGGGAGCTGACGGTCTTGCGCTCGCCGCTCTCCGCTCGCCTCCCGCCGCTTCCGCTTGTCGCCGTATTCTGCGTCGTGAGTCTCGCGAATCACCTGATCTTCGCGCAGGCGACATTGCTGCGCGCCCATCGTGAGGATCCCTTCATGGTGCTGTCGCTGGCGAGCGGGGCGGTGACAGCCGTTATGTGCGTCACCTGGATTCCGCCTTATGGACTTGCAGGGGCCGTTGCCGCATACGCAGTGGCCACATTGGGCGTAGGACTCGTCGGTGGCACCACAGTGTTTCTGCGCAAGCGGCGCGAGTGGTGGCTGATGGAAGGAAACGCAAGGGCTGCGAAGGAGAGCGCTTGATGCTTGGGAATCCGCCATTGCTCACGGTGGCCGTGCCCACCTATAACCGTCTTGGGTGCTTGCGTCTGCTGCTGAGCGCCATAGGGCCGGAGGTCCAGCGGCTGCACGCGGAGGGCACGGTCGAGCTTCTTGTCTGTGACAACGCCTCAACGGACGGGACGACCGAATTCCTCGAAGGTCTCGCGATCGCTGGATGGCTGCGCGTCCTGCGGAGTCCTTTCAATGTTGGTGCAGATGCGAACTTCATTCGGTGCCTCACTGAGGCGCGCGGACGGCACGTTTGGATGATCGGGGACGACGATCTTCCGCTACCCGGCGTTCTCGAACGGGTCGCCGCGTTCCTGGCGCGGCGACGGTGCGACCTCCTCTATCTGCCTGCTCGCTGGCACTCGGGGGACTTGGCCGAGTGCGTTCCTGCGCCATCGCCGGTCATGGAGCCGCAGCCAGTGAACGCGGGCGAGCTGGCCATACGCGCGAACGCATACGTGACGTTCCTGTCCTCCTGGGTGTTGGATCGGGAGCGATACCTCTCGTTGGCCGACGCGCGACCAACGCGATTCGAGGGCAGCTTCCTGGCGCAGCTGGAATGGCATCTTGCCTTGCTTGCGGCCGGTGGGCCGCTGTATGCGGCGCCAGAGGCCTGGCTGTTGGCGCGTGCGGGACATGGCGGCGGTTATGCACTGTTCGAGACGTTTGTGCAGCAGTACCACCGAATCATCGGCGAGAGGCTCGCGCGCGCACCGTCGATTCGCGACTTCCTTCAGGAACACATTTTGCGCGGCTATCTGCCCGGTCTTGTCTGGGGTATCAGGCTTGGAAAGGCCGGGGCCTTTCGGCTGGCCGACTGGCAAGCCGTCGAGGCGATGATGGCGCGGGTGTGGCCCGACCGGCCACGCCAGCGTCGCCGCATCACCTGGATCGCCAGTTGGCCGCAGCCGCTGGCCCGGCTCGTGATGGCGACTGCATGGCTTGACACCCGGGCGTGGACGCGGCGGCTACGCACGCGGGAGAAGTGGCGGTGAGTTCGCTGTTACGCATGCTTCTCGGACGGCTACGGCATGACGGCATCGCGTGGACCGTTCCTGCTGCATCGCGGGCGGCTGTTCGCCGATTGAGATCGTGGTTGGCCGCACGCAGCCTCGGCGCCCCTGGCCTGCAATTGGGTCCGGGATGCGAACTGATCGGGGTCCGCCATATTCGATGGGGGCGTGACGTCAGCGTCCGTAGCGGGCTGTGGCTGGAGGCGGTGACCTCCTATCGCGCCGTCGAATTCGAGCCCAGGATCGTGATCGGGAACCGCGTGTCGTTCTCGCACGGCGTCCACCTCTCGGCGATCGAGGCGATCAGTGTTGGCGACGATGTGCTGTTTGGCAGCCTGATTTTTGTTGCCGACCACCAGCACGGAACCTATTCGGGGACCGCGCAGAGCACGCCCGACGAGCCGCCTTCGAATCGGCCGCTGGTGCTTCGTGGTCCAGTGGTCATCGAGGACAACGTATGGATCGGCGATGGAGCGCACATCCTCGGGCCGGCCCGGATCGGTCGCGGCGCGGTGATCGGGGCACATGCAGTCGTTCGGGGCGATGTACCGGCTGGCGCGATGGTTGCGGGAGCGCCGGCGGTCGTAGTGCGCGTGTTCGACGGCGCAACCGCCACCTGGATCCGTCCTATTCGTGGTGGCCCAGGTCCGGTGGCCGGCGCAGCAGCACCGCAGGCAAGTTCGATCCCCAGCTGAGGAATGTGGCGTAGCGCAGTAGCAGTGCCACACGCTGCGCGCCTGCGATGCGCGCAAGCAAACGTACGAGACTGTTGACGGTCCGCACGCGTTTGTCTCCGGCATCAAAGGTGAGGGTGTTGTCGCCCTGCGGCGCCGGCGCCGCCGCCGTTTGCGCGAGGCCCCGCGCGCGCAGCTCGCGTTGGAACTGCGAGTCCGCGGCGAAGGGGCGAGAGACGTCAAGGTCGCTGCAACCGGAGGCGCGCCGCATCAGGGGACTGATTGGCGAGCCGTCGTCGAGAACCGCATACCCATACGCGTTGCCGCGATAGCGTTCGTGACCCGCCGCCAGAAGAGCGGCGCAGTAGTTCTGGACCAGCTCCGAGACAATCGGGTCCAGCGGGGGAACATGGCGGTTCTGGTGGCGCGAGAGTCGCTCCGGTCGCAACGCGTCGACCCCGCTGAAATGGAAGAAAGAGAGCGTCTGCCCGTTCGCCGTGTAGCCACTCGCAGAGCGCTCCAGTGTGCGCTCATGCAAGTTCCAGTAGGCTACGTTGCACCCGGGGTGCCGCAGAACGCGGACCGAATCAAAGTAAGACGGAGCCAGATCGACCCATTTTTGATCGACGAATACGCCGAAAGTGGCGTCGTTGAAGCCCAGCGCCAGGCATCTCCTCTCCCACCAGTCCAGGAATGCACGGGCGTTGGCGCCGGCGCGCAGGCCGACGAAGCCGAGGTTGAATGTCCCGCCACGCAGGAAGTCGATGTCCGACGGTCGTTTGCCGTCCATGACCGGACGCAGCGCATGCGGTGTGAGGACGATCTCGCAATCGTGGAGGGCGGCGAGAACCGGCTCCGGAGGGGCCAGCACCTGGATGTCGGGGTCCAGGTAGACTACCTGTTCGTAGCCTTCGGTGAACAGCTGCTTGAGGAAACTTGGCTTCAGTGCGGTGTTCAGTTCCACCACGTCGAACTTGTACGCGATGAGTTCGAAATCCGGCAATCCAAGTTGCTCGGCATACGTTGCCGAAAGCCCGGTTTCAGCAAGCTCGCTGTCGAGAGCTGCGGTCCGGCGGTCAACAATCAATAGGCGGAAGGCCGCCTCCGGCATGTGACGGGAGACCGAATCACGCAATACGCGCGCGTAGGCCAAATAGTTGCCCGATGCAATGGTGGCGAAGCAGGTTCTGGTTCTCATCACGCGAAGTCGATGCTCCAGTGCAGGCTGGGTGCGCAGGTCACCCTTTGGCCATGGGTTGCGATCCCCAGATGATGGATTCGAAGCCATAGAGTGCCCAGGTCGCGCCGGGCAGATTTCGCCCAGCCAACCAGCTGGCCGGCTCGAGCAGCAGGCCCATCGTCGCCAAGACGAACGGACGGTAGCGAGGACAGGCGATGTCGGTCTGCAGCCCCGATGCGATCAGCTCTGACACCACCGCCGACCAGGAAGGAACCTCCCGATGCGTGTTGTCGTCGAAGAAATTCAGGGTGCCGCGACGACGTGGAAATCGTACGCTTGCTTCGCAGGGAAATGCGAGGTACAGGCAGCCCCCGGGCCGGAGGGCCGCGGCCATGGCCTTCAACACGCCATCCGGGTCCTCGCAGTGTTCAAGGTTGTGCGAAGACACCACGGCGTCAACCTGCCCTTCGAAGTGCCGGATGGCGCCCGCGAAATCCGCGGATGCGACGACCTTGTAGGTGTCCGCATACCGCAAGGAGTCACCCTGGTTGTAGTCGCTCACATCCAGGCCGTGATAGACGAGGTCCGGCCGCAGGATCTTGGCGTCCCGCGGCGAATTGTTCCCGCAGCCTACATCCAGCACGTGTGCCCCGGGAGGCAACGAGCGGAGAAAAGCGAGCTTCCCGCGCGGGCGCAAGGTCACAACGAGCACGTGGCGCAACCGAGTACCGAGCGGACGTTTCAGATTCATTCGCCAGAGCAAATCAAGGGACGAGTCCTCATTATGTGGGCCGTTGGTGCAGGGGAATCCAAGACGAAGCGCCAGCGCCGGATATATCACGCTCGCCTGCGTTCAGGATGTCTTCCGGCCGCATGCCATCGAAGAAACGCCCGTCTGGAACGCGCCCATATAGCTCATAACGGTGGTCGTACAGATGTTCGGCGCGCCACACCCAGCGCGCACCGACGGGGCACTTGCGCAGAGGGTGGGTGGGGCCGAAGATCGCCACAACGTTGCTGTTGACGGCGGCCGCCATGTGCATGAGACCGGTGTCTGTGGTGTAGACGCTGTCGGCACGTGCGAGGACATCCCACGTTTGCTGGAGTGTCGTTCTTCCGCACAAATTGAATGCGGAATGTGCGCGTGCGAACGACTCGTAATAAGGTCTCTCCTGCTGGGAACCGAGGAACACGACGCGCGCCTTGGAAGCTAGTTGGCGGACGAGCGCGCCGAACAGGTGCTCGGGCATTTGCCGTACCGCCGAGGCCTCACCGGGGTTGTTGCCGCCGGCGTTGACGGCCACGACATAGGGACCAGCCAAGTCGAAGGGCTGCATCGGCGGCAGCTCCAGTGCGAGATCGTCGCGATCGACGGCCAGTCCCTCGGCCTCGAGCAGGTCGAGGTAATAGTGGACCTCGTGACGAAGCGGTCCCACGTGAACGCGTGTGGTATGAGGCAATCCTTCGACCGCCCGGCGCGCAAAGCCGATGCGGCGGGGAATGCCCGCGCATAAGGCCAGCCAAGTGAAAATCCAGTGCTTATCGAGTACGTAGACCGCGTCATAGCCGCGCAGCCTGGCCCGAATGTGGCCGAGTGCCGAGAGACGTCCGTCGAAGAGGACCGACTCGTCGAAATCCAGGACGCGATCCAGGTGAGGGTTGCCATCCAGCACTGCCCGGAACGACCGGCCGACGAGATAGTCGATCTGCGCATCCGGCAGATTCCGGCGAAGCTGCCGCACCAGTGGCGTCGTCATGACGACGTCCCCCAGCGCGCCGATCTTCCACAGCAGCACTTTCATCCGGCGCTCGTCCTCCTCGCGCAACTATAGCGATGCGCTGGGGTAGCATCTTGCCCGATGCGCTCCGAGCCACTGCACTCGCCCGACCGCCGTGTCGCTTATGCGCACGAATGGCTCACGGAACAGGGCGGGTCCCAGATCGAGCTGCGGGTTCCGATGACGGCGGAGTTGGCGCACCAGTTGCACGCTCATGACCACGTCTCCCAGTGCCCAACTTGCTGGAGCGACCCCCATCGGCCCGTTCCGTCGTCTGCCGCTCCCCATACGCTTTCGCCGGGCCCGGCTGTCACAATCCGGCAGCAGCCATGATGTCGTCCCTGCCCAGAGTCCGTGAGAGCGCGTTGGCGAGATTAATCGACCAGGCCGCGGGCACGGCTGTGCTGGCGCTGTGGGGGACGTTCCGGCGACGTCGTTCGTTGCCGCATGCACCTCGACGCTTCGGCGTGATGATGTTCGAGACCATCGGGGACTCGCTGCTGGCGGGCTCGCTGGTGGCGAGCCTCCGTGAGTCCATGCCGAATGCAGAGATCGTCATCTTTGCTTCGCGAGGAAACCGCGGCATTCTTCAACTGTTTGAAGGCATTTCGAGCGTTGTCGAAGTGCCCCTGACGCGGCCGACAAAGGCGGTTGCCGCGATCCGCAGCGTCCCGGTGGACGTGATGATCGACATCGGACAATGGCCGCGTTGGTATGCGTTTTTGTGTGCCATTGCGCGGGCACGGTACACGATCGGTTTTGCCACACCCGGCCAGACCCGCCACTACGCATACGACAGGGCGATTCCGCACGACCCGGCTGCGCACGAAGTGGAGAATTTCCAGCGTTTGCTTTCTCCTCTGCCTGGCGTGGCTGCGCTCCCACCCGAGCGCGCCCTGAGACCGGTAGGCCCGCCTCCAGCCTACTTCGCAATGTCTGCGCCCTATGTGATCGTGCATCCTTGGGCCAGCGGGTTCCGGCATGCTTCGCGCGAATGGCCGCTGCCTCTTTGGGCTGACCTGATTAGCCGGTTGTGCAACTTGGGTCTGTCGGTGTACGTGACGGGGAGTCCTGCCGACCAGCCGAAGGCCGAAGCACTCGCCAGTTCGTGCGCAGTGGGTTTGCCGGTTCGGTCGGCAGCCGGCCGCCTGTCGCTCGCAGAACTAGCCGCCGTGCTGCGAGGGGCTGCGGCGGTGGTGGCCGTGAATACGGGCGTGATGCACTTGGCAGCGCTCCTGGATACCCCGCTCGTGGCGCTGCACGGACCCACGAGCCGTCGACGCTGGGGGCCAACGGGTCGCCGCAGTATTGCGATGGCTCCCTCTACGGGCGCAGAATTTCTAAGCCTTGGCTTCGAGTACCCCGCTGGAGTGGTCGATTGCATGGCGAGCATCAGCGTCGATGAGGTATTTGCGGCGGTTTTGCAACAGCTACAACTCCAGCAAGAGCCTAGCCCAGCGTGACAAGATCGCGCTTTGCTGGTCCACGGCGCTTCACGTTGTCGCTGGCACTCGCCGCCCTCCCCTGGCTGAACCCCTTCGCCCGCGGCCCCTCCCCCTCCGTGATGCCGTGGCTGGTGAGCGCGCTCTGCGGCATCGGCCTGTGGATCCTGGCCTCCGCCGGCGGCCAGGGGTGGCCGCGCATGCCGCGTGGCCTGCTCGCCGCCATGGCCGCAACCGTCGTGTGGGCGGCGCTCGCGCACCTGCCGTTGCGTCCGGAAGTCGTGATGCTTGCAGCGGGGCTCCTGCTGATCGCGCTGGCCGCCGGCTTCTCGCCGGACCCGGACCTGCGCGCCGGCCTGCAGGCGGGCTTCCTGGCGGCCGCCGCTCTCAGCGCAGTGCTCGGGCTGGTGCAGTACTTCGGCGTGGCTTCCGTGTTCTCGCCGTGGATCGACCTGGCCGAGGCCGGCGAGGCCTTTGGCAACCTGCGCCAGCCGAACCAGTACGCCACGCTCTGCTGGATCGGCGGGGCCATCGTGCTGTTCGGGACTCTGCGGCTGTCGCGCGGCGCCGCGCTCGCCTTGCTCGTGCTGCTCGCTGCGGGCAGCGCCGCCTCCGTCTCGCGCACCGGCATGGTCCAGGGCCTCGTGCTGACGCTGCTCGCAGCGTCGTGGAAGCACCCGCGCCGCGGCGAGCGGCTGCGCCTGTGCGCGGTCGCCGCCCTTGCGTATTTCGTGGCCACCGTGCTGCTGCCGATCGCGCTGGACGCCGCCACTGGTGCGATGCCGGCGCGCACGCTGTGGGGCCGCATCGGCGGTGCCGCGGGTTGCAGCAGCCGTCTCGTGCTGTGGTCCAACGTGCTGCACCTGATCGCGCAGAAGCCGCTGGCGGGCTGGGGCTGGGGCGAACTCGATTACGCGCACTTCGACACGCTGTACGCGGGACCGCGTTTCTGCGACATCCTGGACAACGCGCACAACCTGCCGCTGCACTTCGCGGTCGAACTGGGCGTGCCCGCCGCGGTGCTCCTGTGCGCAGGCGGCCTGTGGTGGGCGTGGCGGCAGCGCCCCTGGCGCGAGGCCGACGCGATGCGGCAACTCGCCTGGGCGATCGCTTCGCTGATCCTGTTGCACAGCCTGCTCGAGTACCCGCTCTGGTACGGACCGTTCCAGATCGCGTTCGGCGCGAGCCTCGGCTGGCTGCTGGCGCGCGAATCGATGCCCGCCGCCGCCGCTTCTTCGCGGCGGACCGCCCTCGCCGGCGCGCTGGTGCTGCTCGCGGCCACCGCCCATGCCGCGTGGGACTATGCGCGGGTGAGCCAGATCTACGTGCAGCCGCAGCGGCGCTTGCCGTTCTGGGCGGACGACACGCTGTCGGTCGTGCGCCGTTCCTGGTTGTTCTCGGGCCAGGCGCGGTTCGCGGAGCTCACGCTGGCGACGCCCGACCGCGGCAACGCGCAGCGGCTGTATCCCCTGGCACTGGACGTCCTGCACTATTCCCCGGAGCCCCGGGTGATCGAGCGCGCGATCGAGAGTGCGACGCTGCTCGGGCGCGACCGCGAAGCCGTGCTGCTGCTGGCGCGCTTCCGCGCGGCCTTTCCGCAGGAATACGAGGCTTGGCGGCGCAGCCAGCACGTGGCGCGCTAGGACGCCACGTAGCTCCCCGACTTGCCTCCGTGCTTTTCCAGCAGCTTCACGTCAGTGATGGTCATCCCGCGGTCAACCGCCTTGCACATGTCGTAGACCGTGAGCAGGGCGACGTTCACCGCGGTGAGCGCTTCCATTTCCACGCCCGTCGGTCCCACGGTCTCCACGGTGGCCGTGCACACCACCGCGGCCGGTTCGGCGCCCTGGGCCGGACGCAGGACGAAGTCCAGCGCCACGCGCGTGAGCGCAAGCGGGTGGCACAGGGGAATCAGGTCGCTGGTTTTCTTGGCGCCCTGGATGCCGGCGATGCGCGCCACGCCCAAAACGTCACCCTTCTTTGCCGACCCGCTCTGGATCAAGGCCAGGGTAGCGGGTAGCATTTCGATGCGGCCCTCGGCGACCGCCACGCGATGCGTGGCCGCCTTCCCGGCGACATCGACCATGTGGGCCTGTCCTTGCGCGTCGAAATGGGTGAATCCTGTCATGCTGCAACCATCGCTTCTTCTGGACCATCATACGAGCTTCGCGTGGCGCTCCCGCCTGCGGGCGGCCGGTGTCCACCTGGGCTTGAGCTTGCTGGTCGCAGCACTCTCGGCCTACCTGGTCTTCGCACTCTGGTACCCCTATCCGTACCGCGAGATCTCCGGCGGGCGCGAGCTGTTCCTGCTGGTGGTGTCCGTGGACGTGGTGCTCGGTCCCCTGCTCACGTTCGCGGTGTTCGACCTGCGCAAGGGCTGGACGATGCTGCGTCGCGACCTCGCGGTCATCGGGCTGCTGCAGCTGGCGGGCCTGGGCTACGGGCTGTGGACGGTGCACGTCGCGCGTCCCGTGCACATGGTGTTCGAATACGACCGCTTCCGCGTCGTGCACCTCGTGGAGATCCCGAGGGAGCTCGAAGACAAGGTGCCGCCGGGCATCGAGCTGGCGCCGCTGCGCGGACCGACGCTGCTGGCGCTGCGCCCCTTTCGCAACGGGGCCGAGCAGGGAGCGATGACGATGGAGGCGCTGCAGGGCGTGCCGCTCGCCGCGCGCACGGAACTCTGGGAGCCGTATGAGGTCGGACGGGCGGAGGTGCTGCAGGCCGCGCGCCCCGCGACGCAACTCAAGCAGAGGTTCCCCCAGCGCGCAGCCGAAATCGACGCCGCCTTGCGGGGCTCCGGCCGTGAGGCCGCCGCGGCGGCCTACCTGCCCCTCGTGGCGCGTACGGCCGAGGCCTGGACCGTGCTCCTGGATGCCAACACCGCCGAAGTGATCGGATATCTGCCCCTGGATTCGTTTTGAACCTGTTCTCCCGTTCCCGCTGGCGCGCCGCCGCCGCTGCGGTCCTGGCCGTCTCGGTCGCGATGGCGCCGGTGCGCGCGCAACTGCCGCAGCTCGGAGGCAACGGCGAACTCAGCACGAACGCCGAGCGGCGCATCGGCGAGCGCATCGCCCGCGAGCTGTACCGCGACCCCGACTACATCGACGACCCGGTGATCGTCGAGTACGTGCAGGGCATCTGGCAGCGCCTGCTGGACTCCGCCCGCCGACGCGGCGAGCTGACCCCCGAACTCGACGAGCGCTTCGCGTGGCAGGTGATGCTCGGCAAGGACCGCACCGTGAACGCGTTCGCTCTGCCCGGTGGCTGGATGGGCCTCAACTCGGGGCTGGTCGCCGTGACCGCCAACAGTGACGAACTCGCATCCGTGCTGGGGCATGAGCTGAGCCACGTCACCCAGCGCCATATCTCGCGGATGATGGAGCAGCAGTCGCAGCAGGCGCCCCTGCTGATCGCGGGCATGCTGCTGGGCGCGCTGGCCGCGGGCAAGAGCGGCCAGGCCGGAGGTGCGCTGATCTCCGGCGCGCAAGGGCTGGCGATGGCGCAGCAGCTCAGTTTCTCGCGCGACATGGAGCGCGAGGCGGACCGCATCGGCTTCGGCGTGATGACCGGCGCCGGCTTCGCCCCGCAAGGCTTCGTCACGATGTTCGACAAGCTGCAGCAGGCTTCGCGCCTCAACGACAACGGCGCCTATCCCTACCTGCGCACCCACCCCATGACGACGGAGCGCGCGGCCGACATCCAGGCCCGCCAGGAGCTCGTGCCGCGCGCGGTCGTGCCGACGACGCTGGAGCACGCGATGATCGCTGGCCGTGCCAAGGTGATCTCCAATCCGGGCATCGATGCATTGCGCGCGTTGGTCAGCGACGCCCAGGCGACCAGCCTCGCAGCGCAGCCGCGCCCGCGCCAGGCCAACGTGCTTTACGCGGGGACCCTCGCCGCCGCGCGCGTGCACGATGCAGCCGCTTTCCAGCAACTGCTGCCACGCCTCGAAGCGGTCGCGGTCGGCGACGCCGCCGCGCAGCGGCTCGCGCGACTGCTCGCCGCCGAAGTCGCCGAGGACCGGCAGGACTGGCCGGGGGTGCTGCGCCTGGTCGATTTCGCCAGCCCGGGCCGGCCCGAGCTGTTCCTGGCGGCCCCCGCCCTGGTGCACACGGGCCATGCGTCGGAAGTGGCGCAGCGCCTGCAGACCTGGGTGGCAACGCGGCCGCGCGACGCGAGCGCGTGGCAATTGCTGGCCACCGCGTACCAGGCCCAGGGACAGCAACTGCGCGCCGTGCGAGCGGACGCCGAAGCGCACGTCGCGCAGATGGATTACCAGGCGGCGCTCGATCGCCTGCGGGCCGGGCAGGACATGGTGCGCAAGGGCACGGCCGGCGCCGACTACATCGAGGCGTCGATCATCGACACCCGGGCCCGCCAGGTCGCTTCACTTCTTCACGAGCAGTCGCTCGAGCGCTGAGTCGATCACCATTCCGATGGCGGTGTACAGCAGCGAGCCGATCAGGGCGGCCAGGAAGCTGCGCACGACAAAGCCGTCCAGCAACGCGGACGCGGCCCAGAACATCAAGGCGTTGATCACGAACAGGAACAGGCCGAGCGTCAGCACCGTGACCGGCAGCGTCAGCACCACCAGCACCGGGCGCACGACGGCGTTGAGCAGGCCGATGACCAGCGCCGCGCCCATCGCGGTGGCGAAGCTGCGCACCTCGACCCCGTTGTAGACGTAGGCCACGAACAGGAGCGCGGAGGCGCTCAGCACCCACTTCGCGATCAGCTTCAGCATGGGCGGGGAGCATAGCACCCGCCCTGCTGCGCTAGAAGTCGCAGGCGAGGAACAGGAGCGCTCCCAGTCCCATCAGGGCGCCCGGCGCCCAGTGGCCGCGGTCGCCGGGGCCGCCCTGCCGCGGTCGTCGCGCGTCCAGCACGCTCTCGGTCTGGTGCTGCGCCATCAGCGCGCGCGTGAGCTCGGGCAGCGGCCCGCGGGCCAGCACCGGCGTCACCTCGTCGCCCCGGCCCTCCAGGAAAGGCACGAGCTGCTGGAACAGCTTGCTCGCCCACCGGGTGCGCCAGTTCTCGCGCGCGGAGTGGCTCACCCACTTGCTGATGCGTTGCGTCATCCGCGGCGCGCACGCGACCAGCACCCAGTGCGTGCCGGGACCGCCCGCGCCCGCCAGCCGCTGCCGGGCATAGCCGGGATCGTCCAGGTACACGATGACCTTCTGCATGGGCTCTTTCTCCTTGCCTTGTCTACCGCGGCGCGGCGCTGCGCCGCCGGTGGCCGGCGCGCCAGCCGGCCGCCCGCACGCCCCGCGCCTCCAGCATAAGTGCTCCGCCTCCGCCCGGATACCTGGCGCAGCGGGCTGCGGGGCTATGATGCCCATCCGCCGTCTTCCCGCAGTCCCATGGCCGGCATCCACATCACCGACATCGAAGCCGCCATCAATTTCTGGCGCGAGCGCAAGCCATCGCCCGACGGCGTGAGCCTGCCGCCCGAGCTGCGCGCGTTGGCGGAGGTGTATGCGCTGATGGTGTACTACCGCGAGGACGAGGCCGACGAGCGCAGCTTCCCGCCGGCTGCCTATGCCGCGTGGAAGGCCTGGTACGACAGCCAGCCCGACACGCCCTGCATCGCGATCTGCTCCACCAGCCAGGGCGACGCCCAGTGCAAGGGCTGCGGCCGCAGGTTCGAGGAGGTGCAGCGCTGGACCGAGATGAGCCCGGCGCAGAAGCGGCAGGTCTGGCGGCGCATCACGCTGCAGGGCGACGCCTGGCGCTTCAACCGCTACGTCGAACGCGCGAGCGCCGCCGCCGAGCGCGGGCAGAACTAGCCGTGCGCCGGCTGCGCCAGGCTCCCAATCTCGCCATCGCGACGCTCTGGGCGGACCTGTTGCAAGAGGAGGGCATCGCCGCCAGCGTGCAGCGCCAGTTCCTGGGCAGCGTCGCCGGCGAAATTCCGCCCGATCAGTGCCTGCCGGAGATCTGGATCACGCACGACGAGCAGTGGGCGCGCGCCCGCGCGCTGCTCGATGAACTGCTGGCGCTGCCGCAGCGGCGCTGGCACTGCGGCTGCGGCGAGCTGGTCGAAGGCGGCTTCGAGTCCTGCTGGAACTGCGGCCGGGCGATGCCGTCCTGACGCGCCGCCTGCAAGGCGCGCGCGCGCCGGCTCACTTCCAGCGGATCGGCTCGATGTCGACGTGCCGCGCGCCGTCGCCCAGCATCAGCGTGCCTTCCTGGATGGTCGCCTGCAACTGCATCGAGCGCTGCGCCAGCGCTTCCAGCGCCTTGGAGGCGTCGCTGGGAATGCGCCACACCGACAGGTTCTGCAGGCGGGTGAGCTTCGTCTCGATGCCGCGCCACCAGACTTCCGCCGCGTGGTGGAACGGGTAGACCGCCACCTGGTCCGATTGCCGGCACGCCTTGGCGATCGCGACTTCGTCGGGTTGGCCGACTTCGATCCACAGGCGCGTGGCGCCGGTGAAGTCGCGCAGCCACGCATCGGGCTCGTCGGGGTCGGACAGGCCCTTGCCGAAGGCTAGCGTGCCGTCGCCGCCGCAGACGGTCTGCAAGGTGTGGGCCTGCAAGGCCAGGGCCGCCAGCCGCACCATCATGCGTTCGTCGGTCTCGCTGGGGTGGCGCGCCAGGGTGAGGGCGTGGTCGGCATAGTAGCCGTGGTCGATGTCGGCCACGGCGAGCTGCACCTTGAAGACGGTGGACTTGAGGGCCAAGGGGTCCTTCAGCAGCGGCGTGCGAGTTCCGCCGCCTTGCCGATGTACGCGGCGGGCGTCATTGCGAGCAGGCGCTCCTTCTCGGGCTCGGGGATCGCGAGCGAGCGGATGAGGGCGTGCAGGTCCTCGGGCGCGACCGTCTTGCCCCGCGTGACTTCCTTCAGCCTCTCGTAGGCGCCGTGCACGCCGTAGCGGCGCATCACGGTCTGGATCGGTTCGGCCAGCACTTCCCAGGCGGCGTCGAGGTCGTCGCGCAGCGCCTCCTCGTTCAGTTCCAGCTTGGACAGGCCGACCCCGAGCGCGTGATATGCGAGCGCGGCGTAGCCGAGGGCCACGCCCATGTTGCGCAGCACCGTGGAGTCGGTCAGGTCACGCTGCCAGCGCGAGATCGGCAGCTTTTCCGAGAGGTGCCGCAGCAGCGCGTTCGCCAACCCGAGATTGCCCTCGGCGTTCTCGAAGTCGATGGGGTTCACCTTGTGCGGCATCGTCGAGGAGCCGATCTCGCCTTCGCGCAGCCTTTGCTTGAAGTAGCCCAGGCTGATGTACCCCCAGGCGTCGCGGCACCAGTCCACCAGGATGGTGTTGGCACGCGCGATCGCGTCGAACAGCTCCGCCATGTAGTCGTGCGGCTCGATCTGGATGCTGTACGGCTGGAAAGTCAGGCCGAGGCCCAGGGGCTCGGGCGACTCGACCACCTTGCGGCTGAACGCCTCCCAGTCGAAATCGGGCCAGGCGGCGAGGTGGGCGTTGTAGTTGCCGACCGCACCGTTCATCTTGGCCATCAGCTTCACGCCGGCAATGCGCTCGCGCGCACCCGCGAGGCGGACCACGACGTTCGCGATCTCCTTGCCCACCGTGGTGGGGCTGGCGGTCTGGCCGTGCGTGCGGCTGAGCATCGGCACCGCGGCGTACTCGTGGGCCAGCGAGCGCAGCTTCTCGATCGTCGCATCCAGCGCGGGCAGCAGCACCTGCTCGCGCGCCGCCTTCAGCTGCAAGGCATGGCTGGTGTTGTTGATGTCCTCGCTGGTGCAGGCGAAGTGCACGAACTCGCTGGCGGCGCGCAGCTCGGGGCGCGCCTCGAACTTGGACTTGATCCAGTACTCGACCGCCTTCACGTCGTGGTTGGTGGTCTTCTCGATTTCCTTGATCGCGGCGGCATCCGCCTCGGAGAAATTCTTGACCAGCCCAAGCAGGTAGGTGCGTGCGCCGGGCGAGAGCGGCTTGAACTCGGCGAAGCCGGCGTCGGACAGCGCGATGAACCAGCACACTTCCACCTGTACGCGGCGGTGCATGTACCCCTGCTCGCTCATCAGCGGCCGCAGTGCGGCCAGCCGCGTGGCGTAGCGGCCGTCCAGGGGCGACAGCGCGGAAATCGGGGTGAGGGGCATGCCCGAATTGTAGGCGGCGCGGTGCGGGGCCTTTTCCCCGGGGCCATGTCGCAGGTGCACGACAGCGGTGAAAATCTCTTCCCCTAGAATGATTCCGTCCCCCTCCCCCCGCAGAACTCGAACACGGCAACGAACATGAAGTTGATCGGATCCACCAGCAGCCCGTTCGTGCGCAAAGTGCGCGTCGTGATGGCCGAGAAGAAGCTGGATTACCAGTTCGTCGAGGAGGACGTCTGGTCGGCCGACACCACGATCGCGCAGTCCAACCCCCTCGGCAAGGTGCCCTGCCTGGTCATGGAAGGCGGCGAGGCCCTGTTCGACTCGCGCGTGATCGTCGAATACCTCGACACGCTCTCCCCGGTGGGCAAGCTGATTCCCGCCATGGGCCGCGAGCGCGCGGAGGTGAAGACCTGGGAGGCGCTCGCCGACGGTGTGCTGGAGGCGCTGGTGCTCGCGCGCCTGGAGTCGCACTGGGGCGGTCGCCCGAAGGAGCAACGCTCCCAGGCCTGGATCGACCGGCAGGTCGGCAAGGCGCAGGCGAGCCTCAAGGCGATGAGCCAGGGGCTGGGCGAGAAGCCCTTCTGCGCCGGCATCTACCTCAGCCTGGCGGACATCGCCGTCGGATGCGCGCTCGGCTACCTGGATTTCCGCTTCCCCGAGATCGACTGGCGCACGACCTACCCCAATCTCTCGAAGCTGCAGGACAAGCTGATGCAGCGCCCGAGCTTCGCCGATACCGTGCCGGGCTGAGCCGGCCCCTTCCTTCGCCAGCGGCGCGCAGAAAGCGCAACGGCGGCGGGCCTGGTCAGGCTCGCCGCCGTTTGGCGCGGGAGAAAAATGCTGCGAAGCGCCCCGAAACGAAGAGGGAGGGAGGGAGGAGGAGAAGAGTCGCCTCGGGATTGCATCCTGTACCCGTGGGCCGGACGGCTTCGCAGCAGCAAAAATCGGTGTTCCCTGCCTCTGTGCCGGGATGGACCCGGCTGTGGCGGCTCCGGTTCCCGAGCCAAGCCGATCCGGACGGTAAATTTTTGTGAATCGGCCGCCCGGGTGGCTCAGCGCCTGGCGAGCTGCTCCTCGATCGCGTGCACCAGCGCCGCGTCGTCCGGCGTGGTGAGGCTCGAGTACTGGGCGACCACCTTGCCATCCCGCCCGACCAGGTACTTGTAGAAATTCCACAGAGGCGCGCGGCCGGTCTGCTGCGCCAGCGTGCGGAACAGCGGGTTCGCATCGTGCCCCCGGACCGCGCTGATGCCGAACATGGGGAACTGCACGCCGAAGGTGTTCTCGCAGAAGTCGGCGACCTCCTTGTTGCTGCCCTTCTCCTGGTTGAAGTCGTTGGAGGGGAAGCCCAGGACCGCGAAGCCGCGGCCGCGGTACTTCGCATGGAGTGCTTCCAGGCCCTTGTACTGCGGCGTGAAGCCGCAGTAGCTGGCCGTGTTCACCACCAGCAGCACCTGGCCGCTGTACTGGCAAAGGGATTGCGGCTTCTCGTCCTGCAGGCGCGGGAAGGTGTGCTGCAGCAGGACGGGGCAGGCAGTGGGCGCCGCCGGCTGCGCGGGCTGCGCCGCTGCGGGAGTGGCCGCGCAGGCGCAGGCGACGGCGGCGGCAGCGATCCAGGGAGCGAGCAGGTTCTTCATGAAACGGGATGGTGGCCCTGCGGCAACGTCCTTGCCCGGGGCGCCCGGAAAGACCGCGCGGACGTGCAGGCCGTCACGGATCGCCCCACGCAGGCCCAGGCGGCGGCCCGCAGCCGAGCACGACCGGCCCCCGCCGCCTAGAATCCCGGTTGTACCAATGTCTGCCGCCATGCTCTATCCCGAACTGTTCAAGCAACTCGAGTCCGTCCGCTGGGACATGGACAAGGACATCCCGTGGGACCAGTTCGACGGCTCCCGGCTTTCCGAAGAGCAGGCGCAGACGATCAAGATGAATGCGATCACCGAGTGGGCCGCGCTGCCCGCGACGGAGATGTTCCTGCGCGACAACCGCAACGACAGCGACTTCTCCGCGTTCATGTCGATCTGGTTCTTCGAGGAGCAGAAGCACTCGCTGGTGCTGATGGAATACCTGCGCCGCTTCCGTCCCGACCTGGTGCCCTCCGAGCAGGAACTGCACGAGGTGCGCTTCGAATTCGAACCGGCTCCCGCGCTGGAAACGCTGATGCTGCACTTCTGCGGCGAGATTCGCCTGAACCACTGGTACCGGCGTGCCGCGGAATGGCACAGCGAGCCGGTGATCAAGCACATCTACCAGACGCTGAGCCAGGACGAGGCCCGCCACGGCGGCGCCTACCTGCGCTACATGAAGCGGGCGATCGGCAAGTTCGGCGTCGATGCCAAGGCCGCGTTCGCGAAGGTGGGCGTGCTCATGGCCAGCGCCCGCCGCACCGCGCAGGCTTTGCACCCGACCAACCTGCACGTCAACAAGTCCCTGTTCCCGCGCGACACCATCCAGTCGCGGCTGCCCAATCCCGAGTGGCTGGAGCACTGGCTGGACAAGCAGATCGACTTCGATGCGGTGTGGGAGAACAAGGTGGTCGAACGCATCCTGCACAACCTGAGTCTGCTGATGGACCGCAGCTTCAAGAGCGTGCAGGACCTCAATCGCTACCGCAAGGAACTGCAGGCCGGCCTCGCCGGCGGCGCGGTGCCGAACGCCGCGTGATCGCGGCGCGGTGCGCGCGGGTGGTCGCGTGAGCGAGCCGGCCTTTCTCGCCAAGATCGTCGGCCGGCGCGAGGCCGCCGAGCGCATGAAGCACCTGCCCGCACCGGTGGTGTTCACCAATGGCGTGTTCGACGTGCTGCACCGGGGACACGTCACCTACCTCGCGCAGGCGCGCGCGCAGGGCGGCAGCCTGGTCGTCGCGCTGAACACCGACGCGTCGGCTCGCCGGCTCGGCAAGGGCCCGGACCGGCCACTGAACACAGAAGCCGATCGCGCCGTCGTGATCGCGGCGCTCGAAGCCGTCGGCATGGTCACCTTCTTCGACGAGGACACGCCGGTGCAGTTGCTGGCCGAATTGAAGCCGCAGGTGTACGTCAAGGGCGGCGACTACGACATGCGCAAGCTGGCGGAGACGGCGCTGGTGGAGGGCTACGGCGGCCGCGCGCTCGCGATTCCCTTCGTCGACGGGTATTCGACGACGCGCCTGGTGGAGCGGATCCGCGGCGGATCCTGAGCGCCGCGCGGACGGCGCCGGCTGGGGCGTCCCGCCCCCTTCCCGCAAGAACCTGCAGCTTCGCCCGATCTTCCTACGCGGGCCGCGAGGGCGCACCGTGCGCATCGGTACTGGCCGGCTTGCGCTTGCGCTGTGCGTGCCGGCGGCGCAGGAAGTGCTCGGTGTCGTCCACGGACTCGAACACCACCGGCACCACCAGCAGGATCGAGTTCTTCGTCGCCATGCCCATGAGCATGATCAGCCCGATCAGCGAAGGCATCGAAAAGCTTTTCTGCGCGATCGGCAGTCCGACGAAGCGCCGCCCGGGCCCGGCGGCAGCGCGCTCAGGATGGTGAGCGGGTGCAGGAAGTCCTTGAACGGCAGCACCAGCACGATGTAGATGCAGAAGCACGCCGGTGAGCATCGCCAGCCCGAAGCTCGCGAACAGCTCGCCCATCATCTCGGCGTCCCCGCAGGTGCAACGAGCGTCAGCCGAACACGTGCCGCCAGAGCGCGAGGATGGCGTCCCGCTCGGTGATGAGCTGGTCGGCCGGCACCTGCGTGGCCTCTTCGTTCAGTCGGGCGTGGTGCTGGTGGCGGCGCAGCTCGCGATAGGCCGAAGCCGCCGCCTGCCCGACGCTGGCCGGCAGCAGTCCCGCCGCTTCGGCGCGCTGCAGCAGCGCGATGTTGCCCACGTTGGGGATCAGCTCCGGATGGCGGCGCGACTGCGACAGCACCAGGAACTGCACGGCGAACTCCGCATCCACCATGCCGCCCGGGCTGTGCTTCAGGTCGAAGCGGCCCGCCTTGACCGGCCGGGCGCTGCGCACCTTCTCGCGCATCGCGACGATCTCGCGCTTCAGCGCCGCCACGTCACGCTGTGCGGTGATCACGTTCTCGCGCACCGCGTCGAAGCGCGGTCGCAAGGACTCGAGCCCGGTGACGAAGCGCGCGCGCGTCATCGCCTGGTGCTCCCAGGTCCACGCGGTGTTGCTGCCGCGGCCTTCCTGGTAATTGGCGTAGGCGTGGAAGGTCGTCACCAGCAGGCCGGAGTTGCCATTCGGGCGCAAGGCGGTGTCGATCTCGAACAGGTCGCCCTCGGCCGTCTTGGTGGACAGCCAGTTGATGATCTTGCGCACGTAGGCCGCGTAGATCTCGGGCGCGCGCTCGTCCTCGTCCTCGTAGACGAACACGATGTCCAGGTCGCTGCCGTAGCCCAGCTCCTTGCCGCCGAGCTTGCCGTAACCCAGGATCGCGAAGCAGGGCTGCTCGCGGTGGCGCTGCTTCAGCCGGTCCCAGCACCAGCGGGCGGTGACCCGCAGGGTGCTGTCCGCCAGCGCGCTCAGTTCGTCCGCCACCTGCTCCACGCTGAGTGCGCCTTCGACGTCGCGCGCGAGCGTGCGGAACAGTTCGGCGTGGTGGGCGCGCCGCAGCAGGTTCAGCATCGTCTCGTCGTCGTCCTCGCCCGTGATGGTGACGGAACGCCGCCGGTGTTCCAGCTCGCGCTCGAAGTCGTCGGCACTGAAGCGTTCCTTCAACAGCCCGTCGCTCGCCAGTTCGTCGATCACGCCCGGATGCTGCAGCAGGTAGCGCGCCGGCCAGCGCGCGGCGCCCAGGACGCGCAGCAGCCGTTCGTGCACGCCGGGACGTTCCCACAGCAGCGCCAGGTAGCTTTCCCTACGCAGCAGCGGCTCGATCCAGTCGGCCATGCGCACCGCCGCTTCCTCGGTGACGCGGCCCTCGCGCAGCCACTGGGCCGTGCGGCCCAGCAGGCGCGCCAGCCGCTGGCGGGCGTCGTCACGCAAGGCCAGCACGCGCGGGTGCTGGCGCCAGCGCTCGATGCGCACCTGCAACTGCGCGGGCAGGGTTTCGATCAGCGCGTCGAGATCCGGAGGCGCCGCCTTGCCGTTCTTGCCGTTGCAGCCCTTGCACTCCACGTTGCCGCCCAGCAGCCGGTCGAACTCGTTCGCGACGAACTCGCGATGGCCGTCCAGTTCGTGCAGGAACGGACAACAGTCCGCGTAGCCCATGGTGTGGGCGATCCAGGACAGGTCGGAGCCGTCGTCGTCGTCGCGGCAGCCCATGGGCAGCACGTGCGTCTGCTGGTCGTCCAGGTACTGGATGCGGTGCTCGACCCGGCGCAGGAAGGTGTACGCATCGGCCAGGGCCTGCGCGGTCTGCTCGGACACGAGCCCGGCAACCGCGAGCCGTTCCAGCGCCTGCAACGTCGGCCGCGTGCGCAGTTCGGGGAACTGGCCGCCGCGCACGACCTGCAGCAACTGCACGATGAACTCGATCTCGCGGATCCCGCCGCGCGACAGCTTCACGTCGTTGGCGCGCTCGGGCCGGCCCGCCGCGCGCCGCGCCGCGTGTTCCCGAATCTGGCGGTGCAGCGTGCGCAGCGCCTCGAATACCGCGTAGTCCAGGTAGCGGCGGAACACGAAGGGCAGCACCACCGCGCGCAGGGCCTGGGCCGAACCGTCGTTCACGCAGCTGCGCGGGGCGACGACACGGCTCTTCATCCAGGCAAAGCGCTCCCATTCGCGGCCCTGCACCTGCAGGTAGTCCTCCAGCGCGCCCAGCGACACCGCCGACGGGCCGGAATTGCCGTTCGGGCGCAGGGCCAGGTCGACGCGGAACACGAAGCCGTGCTCGGTCACGTCGCCGATCAGCCCGAAGACGGTCTTCACCGCCTTCGCGAAATATTCATGGTTCGTGATGCGGCCGCGTCCCTGCGCGGTGCCGGCGGTCTCGCCGTCCTGGTCGTACACGTAGACCAGGTCGATGTCGCTGGACACATTGAGCTCGCGCGCGCCCAGCTTGCCCATGCCGATCACCCACAGCTGCGCACGCGCTCCCTCGGGGGTCAGCGGCGCACCGTGCAACTGGTCGAGGTCGGCAAAGGCCTGGCCGCATGCGATGTCCAGCGCGAGCTCCGCCAGGCAGGTCATGGCGGTCGTCACGGTGGCCAGCGGCGCCCGTTCGTCGCAATCGAGCACGACCAGTCGCTCCAGCACCAGCTGGCGCATGATGCGCAGCGCCGCCGATACGGCATGTCCACGCGCCCGCAGCGCTTCGTAGGCGGCCCGCATGGTGTCCGGGGTCGGAGCCCCGGGGGCGAGCAGCGTCAGTTCCTCGGCGTAGCGCCGGCGCAGCCGCTGCACGAAGCGCGATTGCCCGGACAGCGAAGTGGGTTCGCTGCCGGCGCTGCCTGCGGCGCCGGCCCCCCCATCGACGGGGGCTTCGCCCTGCATTGGCGGCGAACCCAGCGCGGCGCCGAGGGTCATAATTCCTGCCTGCTCGATGTATTCATGAATGCGACGCCGCCGAATCCCTCACGCACGCTGAGGTTGTTTGCCGCAGCGGTCAAGTGGTCCCTGTGGCTGCTGTTGGCCGCGGGACTGCTCATGGCTTTGGCCTGGGGTGCGCTCCATGAGTTCATTGTGCCGCGAATCGGCGAGCTTCGCCCCGCGCTGGAATTGCGCGCGAGCCAGGTGCTCGGCGTGCCGGTGCGCATCGGCCGCATCAGCGCTCGCAGCGAGGGCCTGATCCCGTCGTTCACCTTCCAGGACGTCGAGTTGCTGGACGCGCAAGGACGTGCCGCGCTCACCCTGCCCACGGTGGTCGCGGCGCTGTCGCCGCGGTCGCTCTGGAACCTCGGCTTCGAGCAGCTTTACATCGACCAGCCGCGCGTCGACATCCGGCGCGACCGCGGAGGCCGCATCTTCGTCGGCGGCCTGGATCTCTCGCGCAGCAGCGACAACGAGGGGCGGGCAGCGGACTGGTTTTTCAACCAGACCGAGGTCGTCCTGCAGGGCGGCTGGATCCAGTGGACGGACGAACAGCGGGGCGCCGCGCCACTGGTGCTCAGCCAGGTCGACTTCGTCGCCCGCAACGCGCGCAACCGCCACATGCTGCGCCTCGACGCGACGCCGCCGCGCGACTGGGGCAAGCGCTTCACGCTGGTGGGCCTGTTCCGCCAGCCGCTGCTGTCCTCGCACCCGGGGCGCTGGCAGCAGTGGAGCGGCCAGGTGCATGCCGACTTCGCCTGGGTCGACCTGTCCCAGCTGCGCCAGCAGGCCGACCTCGGCATCGACATCGCGCAAGGCCGGGGCCGCCTGCGCGCCTGGGCCGACGTGAGCCAGGGGCAGGTCGTGGGCGGGACGGCCGACGTGGCGCTCACGGACGTCAGTGCGACGCTGGGGCCGCAACTGCAGCCGCTGGAGCTGCAGTCGGTCTCCGGGCGGGTCGGCGGCAAGCGACTGGCCACCGGCTTCGAGCTGAAGACCGAGGACCTGCAATTCCTCACGCGCGACGGCCAGCGTTGGCCGGGCGGCAACGTCGCGCTGGCGTGGACGGAGGCCGAGGGCGATGCGCCCGCGCGGGGTGAGCTGCAGGCCGACCGGCTCGACCTGGGTGCGCTGAGCCAGGTCGCTGCACGCCTGCCGCTCGATGCGACCACGCATGCGGCGCTGCAGGCCTATGCGCCGCGCGGGCTGGTGGAGAGCGTGCAGGCGCGCTGGCAGGGGCCGCTGGAAGCGCCGCTGAAATACGAGGCGCACGGCCGCGCCGTTCGCCTGGAGCTGGCGTCCCGCCCGGGCGGCGACGGTCATGCGGCAAGTCCCGGCGTCCGCGGTGCCGCGCTGGACTTCGACCTGACCCAGACCGGCGGCAAGGCGCGCGTCGCCATCGCGCAGGGTGCGCTGGAATTCCCGGGCGTGTTCGAAGATCCGGTGTTGCCCCTGGACAAGCTGGATGCGGACGTGCAGTGGCAGCTCGAAGGCGACCAGATCGCCGTGCGCGTGGACAAGGCGCGCTTCAGCAACGCGGACGCCGAGGGCGACCTGCGGGCGAGCTGGCACACCGGCGATCCGCGCAAGCAGGCGGGTGCGCGGCGCCTGCCGGGCCGCCTGGACCTGCAAGGCTCGCTCAGACGCGCCGACGGCACCCGCGTGTGGCGCTATCTGCCGCTGGGCGTGCCCAAGGCGGCACGCGACTACGTGCATGCATCGGTGCAGGCCGGGCGCGCGAGCGGCGTGAAGTTCCGCGTGCGCGGCGACCTGCAGCGCTTCCCGTTTGCCGACAACAAGGGCGGCGAGTTCCTGGTTACCGCGCCGGTCACCGACGTGGATTTCGCCTACGTGCCGCGGACCGGGCAACGCGGCCCGCAGTCCTGGCCGCCGCTCGCGCAGCTCACCGGCGAGCTGGTCTTCCAGGGCAACGGGATGCAGGTGAAGGGCGTGCGCGGGCAGGTGAAGGGGCTGCCCCACCTGCAGGTGCAGGCCGATGCAACGATCCCCGACTTCCACAGCCCGCAGGTGCAGGTGCAGGGAAAGATCGCGGGCCCCGTGGCCGATGCACTTGCGGTGGTGAACACCTCTCCCGCGGGCGGCATGATCAATCACGCGCTGGCCCGCACCACGGCCAACGGCAGCGCGGAGGTCGGCCTGCGCCTGGCGCTCCCGCTGCACGACGTGAGCCGCTCGCAGGTGCAGGGCACGGTCACCCTCGCCGGCAACGACGTGCAGCTCTCGCCGGACACGCCCTGGCTCGCGCGCTCGCGCGGCGTCGTGCAGTTCTCGGACAAGGGCTTCCAGCTCGCCGGCGTGCAAGCGCGCGCGCTCGGCGGGGACGTTCGCCTGGAAGGCGGCACGCGCACCGTCAACGGCGAAAGCAGCGTGCAGTTGCGGGCCCAGGGCACGGTCACCGCGGAAGGCTTGCGGCAGGCGCGCGAACTCGGCCCCGTCGCGCGGCTCGCGCGCGACTTGAACGGCAGCGCCGGCTACAACCTGGCGATCGCCTTCCGCCGCGACACGCCGGAGGTGCAGCTCACCAGCAACCTGCAGGGCATGGCCATCCACTTGCCGGCGCCGCTCGCCAAGGCCGCCGACACCGCGTTGCCGCTGCGTTTCGAGACCGCATTGACCCGCGACTCGCTCGCGCCGGGTGCACGCCTGCAGGAGCTGCTTTCGGTCGACCTCGGCAAGCTCGTCTCCGTCGCCTTCGTGCGCGACCTCGGCACGCCGGAGCCGCAGCTCCTGCGCGGCACCATCGCCGTGGGCCTGTCGCCCGGCGAGAGCGTGACGATGCCCGCCGAGGGCGTCGCTGCCAACGTGCAACTCGGGCGCATCGACGTGGATGCCTGGCAGAATGCCCTGGCCCGCATCACCGGCGCCGAAGGCACGCCCGGCGCGAACGCCCCTGGCGCGGCGCGTGCGGACAGCGGCAGCGCGGGCATGGGCTACCTGCCGGCCACGCTCGCCTTGCGCGCGCGGGAGCTCAGCGTTTCAGGACACACGCTGCACAACGTCGTCATCGGCGGCTCGCTCGACGCGCGCACCTGGCGCGCCAATGTCGATGCGCAGGAAGCCAATGGCTACGTGGAATACCGGCAGCCGCAATCCGCCGGCTTCGGCCGCCTGTATGCGCGCCTGGCCCGGATGAACATGGCGGACTCCGCCGCGAGCGACGTCGAGAACCTGCTGGAACAGCAGCCCGCGAACATCCCGGCCCTCGACGTGATGGTGGAGGACTTCGAGCTGAAGGGCCGCAAGCTCGGTCGCCTGGAGATCGACGCCGTCAATCGCGGCGCCGGCCCGGCTGCGGCCGGCGCCGCGCGCGAATGGCGCCTGAACAAGCTGGCGCTGACCACGCCCGAGGCGAGCTTCACCGCATCGGGCAACTGGGCGGCGCTGGGAGCGCAGGCCGGTGGCGCGCGCTCCAGCGAGCAGCGGCGCACCTCGATGAAGTTCCGCCTGGACATCGCAGACGCCGGCCAGGCGCTCGCGCGCTTCGGGATGAAGGACGTGGTGCGGCGCGGCCGCGGCGCGATGGAGGGGACCGTGTCGTG
The DNA here is from genome assembly GCF_016654015.1 of Ramlibacter ginsenosidimutans. Lineage (GTDB taxonomy): Bacteria > Pseudomonadota > Gammaproteobacteria > Burkholderiales > Burkholderiaceae_C > Ramlibacter > Ramlibacter ginsenosidimutans. The sequence goes on from NZ_JAEPWM010000002.1 coordinate 178,817, forward strand.
GCTGGGGTCGCCCATGGCGCTCGACTATCCCAGCCTCACCGGCAACTTCCATCTCGACGTGGAGAACGGGCAGTTCCTGAAGGCGCAGCCCGGGCTCGGCAAGCTCCTGAGCGTGCTCAGCCTGCAGTCGCTGCCGCGCCGCCTCACGCTCGATTTCCGCGATGTCTTCAGCCAGGGCTTCGCCTTCGATTTCGTGCGCGGCGACGTCGCCATCGACCAGGGCATCGCCGCGACCAACAACCTGCAGATGAAGGGCGTGAACGCCGCGGTGCTGATGGAGGGCAAGGCGGACCTCGCGCACGAGACGCAGGACCTGAAGGTGGTCGTCGTGCCCGAGATCAACGCCGGAACGGCTTCGCTCGTGGCCACCGCGATCAACCCGGCCATCGGTCTCGGCACCTTCCTGGCGCAAATGTTCCTGCGCGAGCCGCTCATGAAGGCGGCGACGCAGGAGTTCCACGTGGACGGCACCTGGGCGGATCCGCGCGTGGTGCACGTCGACCGCAATGCCACTGCATCGGCGCGCGGCATTGCGCCTGCCGCCGAACCCCCTGCCCGCTGAAGGCCTGACATGAAGATCGCTGCGCTCCAGACCGTCTCCGGCACGACCGTCCCCGGCAACCTCGAAGCCGCGCGCGCGCTGCTGGGCGAGGCCGCGGCGCAAGGCGCCGAGCTCGCGGTGCTGCCGGAATACTTCTGCCTGATGGGACAGCGCGACCGCGACAAGCTGGCGGTGCGCGAGCGCTTCGGCAGCGGGCCGATCCAGGACTTCCTCGCCGATCGCGCCAGCCGGCTCGGGATCTGGATCGTGGGCGGCACGCTGCCGCTGGTGGCCGAGAGCGACCAGCACGTGCGCAACAGCAGCCTGGTGTTCTCCCCGCAAGGCGAATGCGTCGCGCGCTACGACAAGCTGCACCTCTTTCGCTACGACAACGGGCGCGAGCAGTACGACGAGACGCGGGTGATCGAGCGCGGCGCCACGCCGCACACGTTCACGCTGGCCTCGCGCGACGGGCATGCCTGGCGCGTGGGCCTGTCGGTCTGCTACGACCTGCGCTTCCCGGAGCTGTACCGGGCCCTGCGCGCGGACCTGCTGCTGGTGCCCAGCGCCTTCACCTACGGCACCGGCCAGGCGCACTGGGAAGTGCTGCTGCGCGCGCGGGCCATCGAGAACCTCGCCTATGTCTGCGCGCCCGCCCAGGGCGGTGTGCACGAGAACGGCCGCCGCACCTGGGGGCACTCGATGCTGGTCGATCCCTGGGGCACGGTGCTGGCCGAGCGCGTGCAGGACGGGCCCGGCCTGGTGCAGGCGGACCTCGATGCGCAGCGCCTCGCGCAGGTGCGCGCCGAACTGCCGGCGCTGGACAACCGGATCCTGTGAGCCGCCGGGCCGCCCCAAGGCGAACCCCCCAGCGCGTAGCGCGGAGGGTATTCCTCTGAGCAGCCAGGTCCTGCCGCTGTCCGGCCTGCGCTACTTCTCCCACTGGCGGCGCGCCGGCTTGTGGGGGCTGCTGGCCGTGCTCGTGGTGGGCCTGCTGGCGGCGCTGGTGTACCTGGCCGCACGCTACGAGGCCAGCGTGGCGCAGGCCGCCGTCGAGCGGGACGTGGCCGATGCGCTCAGCGACATGCGCTCGGCGCTCACGCGCAACGTGCAGGAGCTGCAGGCGCTGGAGACCGGCCAGATGGACGCGGACGCGTGGCGCACGGCGGCCGAGGGGCTGCTGCGCCGGCATCGCGAATGGGTGCGCATCGAGTGGCGTGCGCCCAACCTCGAGGTGCTCTCCGCGGTCGACACGCCCTACCGCAAGCCCGTGTTCGAACGCCTGGGCCGCGGCAATTCGTTCCCCGAGGTGCAGCAGGCCTGTGCCACGGCCAGGCGCCTGAGCAGCCATGCGTACTCGGCCAGCCACTTCGAGCCCCAGCCCGATGGCCTGGGGCTGGAGTTGATGGAGTTGTGCCTGCCGGACACGGAGGCCGGCAAGCTCGAGGGCTATGTCGTCGCGACCTATTCGCTGACGGACCTGCTGGCCACGCAGATCGGCCCGCAGATGGGACGCAGCCAGGAGATCTCGTTCACCGAGGCCGACGGCACGCGGCTGGCGATGCACGGACTCGCCCACCGCGGCACGCGCGTGTACACGGCGCAGCAGCTGCTGGACCTGACCGGCAACACGATGGTGCTGCGCATGGACAGCTGGCGCCGCTCGGAGCCGGAGCTGTTTCCCAACGTGCTCACGGCGCTGGTCACGGTCATGTCGGTGGCGCTGGTCACGGTGCTCGTCATGCTGGCCAACGACACGCGCCGGCGGCTGCGGGTGGAACAGGACCTGGCGGACGCGCTCGCCTTCCGCAAGGCGATGGAGGACTCGCTGGTCACCGGCCTGCGCGCGCGCGACCTGCAGGGCCGCACCACGTACGTGAACCCCGCCTTCTGCCAGATGGTGGGCTTCCGCCCCGAGGAGCTGCTGGGCCAGGGCGCGCCGCCGCCGTACTGGCCGCCCGAGCGCGCGGAGGAATACGGCAAGCGCCAGCAGGTGCGCCTCACCGGCGGCAACCGGCCGCCGCGCGAAGGTTTCGAGTCGGTGTTCATGCGCAAGGACGGCACGCGGCTGCCGGTGCTGATCATCGAGGCGCCCCTGATCAACGCCCAAGGCTTGCAGACGGGATGGATGAGCGCGGTGCTGGACATCAGCGAGCAACGCCGCGTCGAGGAGCTGTCGCGCGCGAGCCAGGAGCGCTTGCAGGCGACCGCGCGGCTCGCCACGGTGGGCGAAATGGCGTCGCTGCTGAGCCATGAGCTGAACCAGCCGCTGGCCGCCATCGCGAGCTACGCCACCGGCTCCATGAACCTGCTGCAGCATGCGCCGCCTCCGGCCGCGGACCTGCAGCTTGCGATGCGCCGCATCGCGGAGCAGGCGGACCGCGCCGGTCGCGTCATCAGGAGCGTGCATGACTTCGTGCGGCGGCGCGACCAGGCGCGCGAGGTGGTCGCGGCCGATGCGCTGATCGAGGCCGTGCTGCCGCTGGTCAACCTGCAGGCGCGCAAGCTGGGCGTGCATGTCGAGGTCCGGGTGGACGCCGGCCTGTCGCCCGTGGTGTGCGACCGGACCATGGTGGAGCAGGTGGTGCTGAACCTCGCGCGCAATGCGATGCAGGCCATGGACGAAGCGCGCGTGGCGCGGCCGGAGCTGGTGGTGCGGGTGCGCGCGGCGCCCGCCGCGGAGGGCGGCAAGCGCTGGCTGGAATTCTCGGTGGCCGACTGCGGCCCGGGCATTCCCGAGGAGATCCAGCAGCAGCTGTTCACGCCCTTCTTCACCACCAAGGCCGAAGGCATGGGCCTGGGCCTGAGCCTGTGCCGCACGGTGGTCGAGCAGCATGGCAGCCAGCTGCTGTTCGAGCCGAACCAGCCGCAAGGTACGATCTTCCGTTTCACCCTTCCGGCCAAGGAAGCCTGAACATGCAGCCGCCCTTCTCCGACGCCACCGTCTTCATCGTCGACGACGATGCCGGCGTGCGCGAAGCGCTGGCCTGGCTGCTGCGCTCGCGCCGGCTGCTGTCTTCCACTTTCGCCAGCGCCGAGGAATTCGACGCCGTGCTGCAGGGCGGCTGGCAGCCCACGCATCCGTGCTGCCTGTTGCTGGACGTGCGCATGCCGGGCATGAGCGGCCTCGCGTTGTTCGAGAAGATCGTCGAGCGCGAACTGGTCGCGCTGATGCCGGTCATCTTCCTGACCGGCCATGCCGACGTTCCGACGGCGGTCGACATGGTCAAGCGCGGCGCCTTCGATTTCTGCGAGAAGCCGTTCTCCGACAACGCGCTGGTCGACCGCGTGGAAGAGGCGCTGCGCCGCTCCGCCGACGTGATGGCGGCCGAGCGAGCCCGCGGCGTGCTGCAGGGACGGCTGGCCGAGCTGACGGAACGCGAGCGCGACGTGATGCGCCTGGTGGCGAAGGGCCTGCCCAACAAGCTGATCGCCGACCAGCTCTCGATCAGCGTGCGCACGGTGGAAGTGCACCGGGCCCGCGTGTTCGACAAGATGGAGGTGAAGTCCGCCGTCGAACTCGCGAACCTGCTGCGCGATGCACAGGACTAGCCCGCCTCGTGGGTTGCTAGCGCGGCGGCTGGTCGTCGGACGGCGGCTCGCCGCCTTCGCGCCCGGAAAACATCGTCCACCACACGATGAGTAGCAGCAGCACGAGCGCAACGAGCGCCTCCAGCACAATGAGCAGCATGTTCCCGGTCCTGGTCTTCGCCGTGATTGTAGGGATGCTCGCCAGTTGCGCCGCGCCGCCGCTCGCGCCCGGACCTCGCCCGGAACCCGGCCAGCCTGCGGGTGTCGCTGCGGCCCCGTCCCTGGCCGACGACAACGCGCCCCTGCCGCCCGCGCGCGTCACGGGCAAGAGTCGCTGGCAGCCGGTGCGCTGGTCCGAGCTGCCCGGGCTGGCGGACGACGCCATGGACCAGGCGTGGAACGCCTGGGTGCGCGACTGCGAGCGGCCGGCCGCGCCCTTCGCGGCCTTGTGCCGCGACGTGCGGCAACTCTCCATCGCCGCGCCGCAGGAGCAGCGTGCCTGGATGATGCAGCGGCTGCAGCCGTATCGCATCGAACCGCTGCAGCCGTCCGGCGACCCGCTGCTCACGGGCTACTACGAGCCCGCCATGGACGCCTCGCGCGTGCCGACTGCGGCGGAGTCCGTGCCCTTGTACCGGCCGCCTGCCTTGCTCGCCATGCGCCGTCCCTGGTACACGCGCCAGGAGATCGAGACGGATCCCAAGGCGCGCGCGGCCCTGCGCGGACACGAGATCGCCTATGTCGCCGACCCGCTGGACGCGCTCTCGCTGCAGATCCAGGGTTCGGGGCGCCTGCGTATCCGCGAGCCGGACGGCCGCGTCACGCTGGCGCGCCTGTCCTTCGCCGGCAGCAACGACCAGCCTTACCGCAGCGTGGGCGGCTGGCTGCTGCAGCAGCGCGCGATCACCGATGCATCGTGGCCCGGCATCAAGGCCTGGGCGCGCGCGAATCCGCAGCGCGTGCAGGAGATGCTGTGGGCCAATCCGCGCTACGTCTTCTTCCGGGAGGCGCCCCTGTCGGCGCTGGAGGCCGACTTCGGGCCGCGCGGGGCGCAAGGGGTCGGACTGACGCCAGGCCGCTCGATCGCCGTGGACAAGGACAGCATTCCCTTCGGCACGCCGGTGTGGCTGTCGTCCCCCGGGCCGCTGCTGAACCTGAACCGGCTGGTGTTCGCCCAGGACACGGGGGGCGCCATCGTCGGAGCGGTGCGCGCGGATTTCTTCGTCGGTTCCGGCCCGGAGGCAGGCGACATCGCCGGGCGCCTGAAGCAGCCGCTTGCGCTGTGGGCGCTGTGGCCGCGCTGAACGCGCCGGCGACGGGTCAGGCCTTCAGGTGGGCGAGCGGCCAGCTCGCGCTCGCCTTCACCTCGCCCAGCGAGAAGCTGGTGTGGATGTCCTTCACGTTCGGCAGGTTGATGAGCACCTGGCGCGCGAACTGCGAGAAGGTGTCGAGGTCGCGCGAAACCACCTGCAGCTCGAAGGTGCCCGCGCCGCTGATGTAATGGCAGGACACGATCTCCGGGATCCTGCGGATCGCGTCCTCCATGGCCCGCGTGCTCTCGCCGGTGTTGCGATCCGCGTCCAGGCGCACGAAGGCGAGCACGCCCAGGCCGATCTTGTGGCGGTCGATCTCGGCGTGGTAGCCCTTGATGAAACCCGCTTCTTCGAGCGCCCGCACGCGCCGCCAGCAGGGCGCGGCCGACAGGCCCACGCGCTGGGCGAGCTCGGCGTTCGTCAGGCGCGCGTCGGCCTGCAGCTCGGCCAGGATCTGGAGGTCATATCTATCAAGCGTTTCCATGAAGCGGGTTTTTGCGAAAGGATCTTTCTCATCCTAGCGGTTCTGCGGCAAAGAACGCAAAATCCTATCCGGCTGGGCGGCCTACACTGTCCCCTGCCCAAGAGGCACGCACAGGAGACGAACGCAAGATGAACGCACCCCTGCCCGAACACATCCGCAAGGCGCTGGAAACCGTCACGCTGGATGACAAGTATTCGCTCGACGTGGGACGCGCCTTCATGAGCGGCGTGCAGGCGCTGGTGAAGCTGCCCATGGTGCAGCGGCAGCGCGACGCCTTGCAGGGCAAGAACACCGCCGGCTTCATCAGCGGCTACCGCGGCTCACCGCTGGGCGGCTACGACCAGGCCCTCTGGAAGGCCAGGAAGTACCTGCAGGCCCAGAACATCGTGTTCCAGCCCGGCGTGAACGAGGAGCTCGCAGCCACCGCCTTGTGGGGCACGCAGCAACTCGGCTTCGCGCCACCGGGCAGCAACAAGTTCGACGGCGTGTTCGGCATCTGGTACGGCAAGGGCCCGGGCGTGGACCGTTGCTCGGACGTGTTCAAGCACGCGAACATGGCGGGCACCACGCCCTGGGGCGGCGTGATCGCGGTCGCCGGCGACGACCACGTCGCCAAGAGCTCCACCGCGGCGCACCAGAGCGACCACATCTTCAAGGCCTGCGGATTGCCGGTGTTCTTCCCTGCGAACGTGCAGGAGATCCTCGACATGGGCTTGCATGCGATCGCGATGAGCCGCTACTCGGGCGTGTGGGCCGGCATGAAGACGATCCAGGAGATCGTCGAATCCAGTTCCACGGCGGTGATCGATCCCGAGCGCGTGCAGATCCGCTTGCCCGCCGACTTCCAGATGCCCCCGGGCGGCCTGCACATCCGCTGGCCCGACGCGGCGCTGGACCAGGAAGCGCGCCTGTTCGACTACAAGTGGTACGCAGCGCTCGCGTACATCCGCGCCAACCGCCTCAACTACAACGCCGTTGCCACGCCGCACGACCGCTTCGGCATCATCGCCAGCGGCAAGGCCTGGAACGACACGCGCCAGGCTTTGCTGGACCTGGGGCTCGACGACGACACCTGCCGGCGCCTGGGCATCCGGCTGCACAAGGTCGGCGTGGTGTGGCCGCTGGAAGCGCAGGGCACGCGCGAGTTCGCCGAAGGCCTGCGCGAGATCCTCGTGGTCGAGGAGAAGCGCCAGGTCATCGAGTACCAGCTGAAAGAGGAGCTGTACAACTGGCGTGCCGACGTCCGTCCCAACGTGGTGGGCAAGTTCGACGAGGGCGAGGGTGAGGGCGAGTATTCCGGCGGCGAGTGGTCCATGCCGAACCCGACGGCCCATACGCTGCTGCGCGCCAACGCGGACCTCTCGCCGGCGCTGATTGCCCGCGCGATCGCCCGGCGCCTGCGCAAGCTGGGGCTAGACGGCGACGTCCAGGCGCGGATCGACGCGCAGCTCGCCATCCTCGAGGCCAAGGAGAGCGCGATGCAGGTGGTGGAGGTCAAGGGCGACCGCATGCCGTGGTTCTGCTCGGGCTGCCCGCACAACACCTCCACGGTCGTGCCCGAAGGCTCGCGCGCCATGGCCGGCATCGGCTGCCACTTCATGGCGACCTGGATGGACCGCTCCACGATCGGCTTCACGCAGATGGGCGGCGAGGGCGTGCCCTGGGTCGGCCAGCAGCCCTTCTCCAACGAGAAGCACGTGTTCGCCAACCTCGGCGACGGCACCTACTTCCACAGCGGCCTGCTGGCCATCCGGCAAGCCATCGCGGCCGGCGTCAACATCACCTACAAGGTCCTCTACAACGACGCGGTCGCCATGACCGGCGGCCAGCCCGTGGGCGAGCGCCCCGAAGGGCACACGCCGCTGCAGATCGCGCAGAGCCTGGACGCCGAGGGCGTGGTGCGCATCGTTGTCGTCACCGACCAGCCGGAGAAATACCAGGGCGCGAAGCTGCCCGCGGGCGCCACCGTGCATCACCGCGACGAGCTCGATCGCGTTCAGCGCGAGCTGCGCGAAATCCCGGGCGTCACGGCGCTGATCTACGACCAGACCTGCGCCACCGAGAAGCGCCGCCGCCGCAAGCGCGGCACCATGGTCGATCCGGCCGTGCGGGTCATGATCAACGACCTCGTGTGCGAGGGTTGCGGCGACTGCAGCGTCAAGTCGAACTGCCTGTCCGTGGAGCCGCTGGAAACGGAGTTCGGCCGCAAGCGCACCATCAACCAGAGCACCTGCAACAAGGACACGAGCTGCCTGAAGGGCTTCTGCCCGAGCTTCGTGACGGTCGAGGGCGGCCAGCTGAAGAAGAAGGCGAAGCCCGCCGAGAAGGCGCCTTCGCCGTATGACGGCCCCGCGCTGCCGGACCCGGTGCTGCCGGCGACGGCCGACGCGTACGGCATCGTGGTGGCGGGCGTCGGCGGCACCGGCGTCATCACCATCGGCCAGTTGCTCGGCATGGCCGCGCACATCGAAGGCAAGGGCATCGTCACACAGGACGCGGCCGGCCTCGCCCAGAAGGGCGGCGCCACCTGGAGCCACGTGCTGATCGCCGACGACCAGGACGCGATCCGCACGACCCGCGTGGGCATGGCGGCGGCCGACCTGATCATCGGCTGCGACCCCATCGTCACGGGCGGCAAGGAGACGGTGGTGCGCATGCGCGCGGGCCGCACCCGCGTGGCCTTGAACGGCCATAGCGCGCCGACCGCGGCGTTCGTGAAGAACCCGGGCTGGGAGAATCCTTCCGATGCCTGCGCCGATGAAATCGGCAAGGTGGTCGGACCGGGACACCTCGCGGCCTTCAATGCCGACGGCGTGGCCTCCAAGGTGATGGGCGACAGCATCTACACCAACCCGATGATGCTCGGCTTCGCCTGGCAGAAGGGCTGGGTGCCGCTCGGGCGCGAGGCTATCCTGCGGGCCATCGAGCTCAATGGCGTGGCGGTGGACAACAACAAGGCCGCATTCGAGTGGGGCCGCCGCGCAGCCCACGACCCCGCGCAGGTCGCCGGCCTCGTCGCGCCGGGGGCGCAGGTGATCGAGTTCAAGAAGCGCGAGACGCTCGACAGCCTGGTGGCGCGCCGGGTCGAGTTCCTCACCGCCTACCAGAACGCCGCCTATGCGCAGCGGTATCGCGATTTCGTGGAAAAGGTGCGGGCGGCCGAATCGGCCCTCGGCAAGACGACGCTCACGGAGACCGTGGCCAAGGGGCTGTTCCGGCTGATGTCGTACAAGGACGAATACGAGGTGGCGCGCCTGCACGCCGAGACCGGCTTCCGCGAGCAGGTGCAGGCGCAGTTCGAGGGCGACTTCCGCATCCACTACCACCTGGCGCCGCCCCTGATCGCCAGGCACAACGACAAGGGCGAGCTGGTGAAGAGCAAGTTCGGCCCCTGGACGTATTCGCTGTTTCGCGTGCTGGCGAAATTCAAGGGCTTGCGCGGCACGGCGCTGGACCTGTTCGGCCACACGGAGGAACGCCGCACCGAACGCGCGCTCGTCGGCGAGTACCGGGCCACGGTCGAGGAGCTCGTGGCGGGACTGAAGCCGGGCAACCATGCGCTGGCCGTGCAGATTGCGGCGCTGCCGGAGAAGATCCGCGGCTACGGCCACGTGAAGGCCCGCAATCTCGCGGCCGTGCGCCCCGAGTGGCAGCGGCTGCTGGAGCAGTGGCGCGGGCAGGACGCGCAGCGCCAGGCTGCCTGAGCCTGCGGGGGCCTGCGGAGGGGCCGCATACAATCCCGTCTTCTTCCCGCGGCGGGCCTTCGCAGGCCGCGCTGCGGGCGCCTTCACCGGTCCTAGCCCTGGAGCCACCGTGTTCATTTCTTCCGCCTACGCCCAAACGGCGCCGGCCGCCGCAGGCGGCGAGGGGGGCATGCAGTCCTCCCTCATGAGCCTGCTGCCGCTGGTCCTCATGTTCGTCGTGCTTTATTTCGTGATGATCCGGCCGCAGATGAAGCGGCAGAAGGAACATCGCACGATGGTGGAGGCGCTGGCCAAGGGCGACGAGGTCGCCACCTCCGGCGGCCTGCTGGGCCGCGTGACCAAGCTGGGCGACACCTACCTTGGCGTGGAAGTGGCGCCGGGCGTGGAAGTCACGGTACAGCGCACGGCGGTCGTGCAGGTCCTGCCCAAGGGCTCCATCAAGTAAGTCGGCGTTCCGTGTCGGGCGTCCAGCAAGCCTGGACGCGCTCGACGCCGGTCGCGCAACGCTCAATCCATGAACCGATACCCTCTCTGGAAGTACGCGATCATCCTGGTCGCGCTGCTGATCGGGGTGCTCTACACCCTGCCCAACTTCTTCGGCGAAGACCCGGCCGTGCAGGTGTCCTCGGCGCGCGGCACGGTCAAGGTGGACGCCTCGACGCAGGCGCGCATCCAGCAGGCGCTGGCGCAGGCCGGCATCAAGCCGCTGGACATCGAGCGCGACCCGAACTCGATCAAGGTGCGGCTGGAGAACACCGACCAGCAGCTGAAGGCGAAGGACGCGATCCAGAAGGCGCTGACGCCCGATCCCAACGACGCGGCCTATTCGGTGGCGTTGAACCTGCTGTCCAAGACGCCCTCGTGGATGACCGCCATCAATGCGCGCCCCATGTACCTGGGCCTGGACCTGCGCGGTGGCGTCCACTTCATGCTGCAGGTGGACATGCAGGCGGCGCTGACCAAGAAGGCGGAGTCGTACGCGGGCGACCTGCGCACGGTGCTGCGTGACAAGAACATCCGCCATGCCGGCATCAGCCGCGACGGCCAGGCGGTGGAGATCGCCTTCCGGGATCCGGCGGCCTTGCAGGCCGCCCGTGCCGTGCTGGCCGACCAGTTCCCCGACCTGCAGGTCGCCGAGCGCGTCCAGGGTGACACCACCACGCTCGTGGCGACGCTCAAGCCGGAGGCCGCGCGCAAGGTGCAGGAGCAGGCGCTCAAGCAGAACATGGTGACGCTGCACAACCGGATCAACGAGCTGGGCGTGGCCGAGCCGGTGATCCAGCAGCAGGGGCTGGACCGCATCGTCGTGCAGCTCCCTGGCGTGCAGGACACCGCGCGGGCCAAGGAGATCCTGGGCCGCACCGCGACGCTCGAAGTGCGCATGGTGGACGAGAGCGCCGAAGGGCGCGCGGCCGAGGTCGGCGCGGGCCCGGTGCCCTTCGGCGACGAGCGCTACCTCGATCGCGAGGGCCACACGGTGATCGTGAAGAAGCAGGTGGTGCTCACCGGCGAGAATCTCACGGACGCGCAGGCCGGCTTCGACAACCAGACGCAGGAGCCGGCGGTGCACCTGACGCTCGACGCCAAGGGCGCGCGCATCTTCCGCGACGTCACCCGCGAGAACGTGGGCAAGCGCATGGCCATCCTGCTGTTCGAGAAGGGCAAGGGCGAGGTGGTCACTGCGCCCGTGATCCGCAGCGAGATCGGCGGTGGCCGGGTGCAGATCAGCGGTCGCATGAGCACCGTCGAAGCGAACGACACGGCGCTGCTGCTGCGCGCCGGCTCCCTCGCGGCGCCCATGGAGATCGTCGAGGAGATGACCATCGGCCCCAGCCTGGGCGCCGAGAACATCGCCAAGGGCTTCCACAGCGTGGCGTGGGGCTTCGCCGCGATCGTCGCCTTCATGGGCATCTACTACATGCTGTTCGGGTTGTTCTCCGGATTGGCGCTGGCTGTCAACCTGTTGTTGCTGGTGGCCATCCTGTCCATGCTGCAAGCCACGCTGACGTTGCCCGGCATGGCCGCCATGGCGCTGGCGCTGGGCATGGCCATCGACTCGAACGTCCTGATCAACGAGCGGGTGCGGGAAGAGCTGCGCGGGGGCGCCTCGCCGCAGGCGGCCATCCATGCCGGCTACGACCGCGCCTGGGCGACGATCCTGGACTCCAACGTCACCACCCTGATCGCCGGCGTGGCCCTGCTCGCCTTCGGTTCCGGGCCGGTGCGCGGTTTCGCCGTGGTGCACGTGATCGGCATTCTGACGTCCATGTTCTCCGCGGTGTTCTTCTCGCGCGGGCTCGTGAACTTCTGGTATGGCCGCAAGAAGAAGCTCAGGACGGTATCCATCGGAACGGTCTGGCGGCCGGGCGCCGATGGCGCTATAACCAAGGCCGAGTAGAAGATCGTGCTCGGGCGCCGCAGCGACGAAGCAAAGGACAAGTAGTGGAGTTTTTCAAGATCCGCCGGGACATCCCGTTCATGAAGAACGCGCTGGTGTTCAACGTGATTTCGCTGGTCACGTTCCTGGCCGCCGTGTTCTTCCTGACGACCAAGGGCCTGCACCTGTCGGTGGAGTTCACCGGCGGCACGGTCATGGAAGTGAACTACGCGCAGCCGGTCGACGTGGAAACGGTGCGCCGCGAGGTCGCGCAGTTGGGGTACAGCGACGTGCAGGTGCAGAACTTCGGGACGGCCCGTGACGTCCTGATCCGGCTGCCGGCGCAGAAGGGCGTCAGTTCGGCACAACAGAGCGACCGCACTTTGTCGGCCCTGAAAGCCGTTGATCCGAGCGTTTCGCTGCGCCGGGTCGAGTTCGTCGGTCCCCAGGTCGGCGAGGAGCTCGTCTCCAACGGCCTGAAGGCGCTGGCGATGGTGGTCGCCGGCATCATGATCTACTTGGCCATCCGCTTCGAATGGAAGTTCGCGGTGGCGGCGATCATCGCCAACCTGCACGACGTCGTCATCATCCTGGGCTTCTTCGCCTTCTTCCAGTGGGAGTTCTCGCTGGCGGTGCTGGCGGCGGTGCTCGCGGTGCTGGGCTACTCGGTCAACGAGTCGGTCGTGATCTTCGACCGGATCCGCGAGAACTTCCGCCGCTACCGAAAGATGAGCACGGTGGAGACGATCGACAATGCGATCACTTCCACCATCAGCCGCACGATCATCACCCACGGCTGCACGCAGATGATGGTGCTGTCCATGCTGCTGTTCGGCGGGGCCACCCTGCACTATTTCGCGCTGGCGCTGACCATCGGCATCCTGTTCGGCATCTATTCGTCGGTGTTCGTCGCCGCGGCCATCGCCATGTGGCTGGGCATCAAGCGCGAAGACCTGGTGAAGACGCAGTCCCGTCGCGAAGGCGACCCCAACGACCCCAACGCCGGGGCGACGGTCTAAGGGCACGATGGCGTCCCCGGTTCCTTCCGCCGCGACGCCCCTGGCACGCCAGGCGCGCGAGCTTTTCGTGGTGCACATGCAGGGTGTGCTGCCCGAGCTGTCGGATTCCATCCGTACGGTCCTCGCCGAGCAGATGAACACGGCGCAAAGCAGCCGTGACATGCAGCAGCGCCGGGACGAACTGGTGGAGTTCGAGCAGTGCTCGGGCAAGTGGGTGGACGCGGTCGCGCGTGCCTGGCGCCGCGCCGTGGTGCCGCCGGCGGCCACCGCGCGCGTGCGCGTCGAGCTTGCCAGCCTGGAGCTGATCGGCGACGACGTGGTGGAGAACAAGATTCTCTCCAGCCGCCTGGCGATGGCGATCCAGGAAAAGGCCGTCTGGGAGCTCAACGACCTCAAGTTGCGCATCGTGCACCTCGAAGGCGGCGAGGAGCTGGGGCCCGACGACGTGCTGCGGCCCGAGGCGCTCGCGCAGCTGATGCTGGACGAATGGGCGGTGGCGAAGCTGTCGCGCGAGACCTGGGCGAGCGTCAAGGACGTGGTCCAGGCCATGGTCGTGCCGCGAGCGCTCGAGGGCTACCAGCGGGCGAATGAGTTCCTGGTGGAAAACGGGGTGCTGCAGAACATCGACTTGCGTTCCCGCGTGAGGCGGCCCGCAGCGGGCCCGACCTCGGCGCCGCGTGCGCCGGAAGCAGGCGGCCGCGGCGGTCCGGGCAGCGGCGGTTCGGGCAGCGGCGGTTCCGAGGCGGGTGGTTCGGGCGGCGGTGGCGGCGGCTCGGGCGGCGGGTCCGGCGGTAGTGGTTCGGGCGGCACTGGTTCCGGCAACGGCGGTTCCGGCGGCGGTGGTGACGGCGGTGGCGGTGGTGCCGGCGGCGGCGGCGGCGGCGGAAGCGGCAGCAGGTCTGCAGGGACCGCGACGCAGTCCGGCGGCGGCGCTGGCGGAGGTTTCGCGGGCAGCGGCTTTGCCGGCAGCGGTTTCGCCGGCAGCGCATTCGCCGGGCCAGGCGGCACCGGATCCAGGAGCGGGAATGCCTCGGGCAACCCGGAGTCCTTCTTCTCGCCCGCGCAGGCTATGGCCGGGCCGGCCGGCGCGGAGGCCGGGACGCCGCTGGGGCGCGCGCGCGCGCGGGCCACGGGCGTGCTGGGCCAGCTCAAGAAACTCCTGCGCGACAAGGTCGGCATGCAGGACGGCCAGGACGGCTCCCCCGGCGTGCCGCCTTCGGCGTCCCTGGTCGCTGCGGTGACGCACCACGCCACCCAGGTGCAGACGCAGGTGCAGACCCGCGTCAACGAGGCCATGACGGTGGGCGACATCGTCGTCTTCGACGACGACGCCGTCGAACAGGTCGCACTGGACCTGCGCAAGCGCTCGCTGGACCTCAAGCAGAGGGCGTCGAGCACGAACGAGAAGGCCACGATCGAGATCGTGGCGCTGATGTTCCAGAGCATCCTGGCCGAAGAGCGCATCCCGCCCTCCGTGCGCGTGTGGTTCGCGCGCCTGCAGATGCCGGTGCTGCGGGTCGCGCTCGCCGAGCCCGAATTCTTCGGCTCGCTGGAGCATCCCGCGCGCCAGCTGATCGACCGCATGGGCTCGTGCGTCCTTGGTTTCGATTCGTCGGCGATCTCCGGCAGCGCGCTCGAGACCGAGATCCGCCGGGTCGTGCAGGTGATCGAGCAGTATCCGGAGACCGGTCGGCGCGTGTTCCAGCTGGTGTACGACGAGTTCCACCGCTTCCTGTCCCGGTTCCTGACCGAGAAGGGCCCGACGCAGAAGCTGGTCAGCGTCGCCCAGCAGGTGGAGCAGAAGGAGACGATGGCGATCCAGTACACCATCGAGCTGCGCAAGATGCTCAGCGACGTGCCGGTGCGCGACGAGATCCGCGAGTTCCTGTTCAAGGTGTGGGCGGAGGTGCTGGCCGTCGCGGGTGTGAAGAACGGTCCGCAGCACGAAGAGACGCTCGCGCTCAAGAAGTCCGCCAGCGACCTCGTCTGGGCCGCCAGTGCGAAGCCGAACCGCCATGACCGGGCGAAGGTGATCCAGGACCTGCCTGACCTGCTGGCGCGCCTGCGCCGCGGCATGAGCCTCCTGGGGCTCGACCCCACCGAGCAGGAGAACCACATCAAGGTGATCGGCGACACGCTGGCCGACGCCTTCCTGTCCAAGACCGAGGCCATTCCGCACGCGCGCATCGAGGAGATGACGAAGCGGCTCGCCAACCTGGAAGACTTCGTTTCGGAGGACGACGCGGGCGAACTGCCGCTGGACCAGGAAAGCATCGAGATGATGCTGGGCATCGATGCCTCGATGATCGAGGTGATCGGCTCGGGCGGCTCGCAGCCGAATGCGGCGAACATGGCCTGGGCCAACGAGATCCAGATCGGGACTTGGTTCACCCTGGACCACAACGGCCGCATGAACCAGGTGCAGTACGTGTGGTGCAGCGACCGGCGCCAGCTGCACCTGTTCGCTTCGGGCGAAGGCTACTGCTTCCTGCTGCCCATCCGCCGCCTGGCCGCCTACCTGCAGGCGAACCTGCTGGTGCCCACCGAAGAGGAAGCGCTCACCGTGCGCGCCACGCGCGATGCACTGGCCAAGCTGGACGCCAACCCCGAACGCCTGCTGTCCTGACGCGCGCTGCGCGCGCACGGGAAGATGAAAGCAGAAAGGGGCCGCGGCCCCCTTCCTCTTGCTTCAGTGCGCCACCCGGTCCTCGGTGTCGTCGCACAGCTCGTCGAGGATCAGCGCATCGGGCTCGATGCTGAAGTGCCAGTAGACCATCAGCACGATGATCTTCAGCGCGTCCAGCGGAACCGGGTCGCCGGGCGCCGCCATCGCGCGGTCCACGACGATCTCGCGCAAGGCCGCCGGCAGCACGCCCGCGCTGGCGAGGAAGGCGAGGAAGCCGAGCCCGTGGGCGCCCAGGTGGTCCTGCTCCGCGACGGAGAACACGCGCATGCTCGTGTCGCTCGGTTCGGGCGACCATTCGAGCTGGGATTCTTCGGGAACGGTGATGTTCTGGGCGGCGACGTTGAGTCCGTCGAGCCACACCAAGGCCTCGTGGATCTCGTCGGGTTCGAAGCCATGGGCGCTGAGCTTGCGTTCGAGCTGGTGGAGCTCGGGGCAGGCATCGCCGCGCCAGTAGTTTTCGTAAACGAACACCAGCACTTCAAACATGAAGAACGATGGTGCACGCGTTGCGCCAAGGCGCAAAGTCTTTTTTCGGCGTTGTTGCACGCGCGCGTCGGTGCGCGCGGCACTCACGCGGTGCCGAGCCGCTGGAACAGGCCACCTGGCAGGCGCGCGACCTGCCCCGCCAGTTCGAGCTCCAGCAGTTGCGCTTGCAGCAGCGGCGCGGGGATGCCGGTCCGCGCGATCAGCGCATCGAGCGTGACGGGGTCATAACCCAGCGCATCGAGCAACGGGTTCTCGCCCTCGGGTTCCTCGCCGGCGGCCGCCGCGGGCTGCGCCGGCAGCACGTAGCGCAAGTCCTCCAGCACGTCCTGCGCGCTTTCCACCAGCTTGGCGCCCTGGCGCAGCAGCGCGTGGCATCCGCGGGACTGTGGCGAATGGATGGAGCCCGGGATGGCGAACACTTCCTTGCCTTGTTCGGCGGCGAAGCGCGCCGTGATCAGCGACCCGGATTGCACCGCGGCCTCGACGACGAGCGTGCCCTGGCTCAACGCGGCGATCACGCGGTTGCGCCGGGGGAAGTTCTGTTGCAGGGGCGGCGTGCCGAGCGGGTACTCGCTGACGATCAGGCCGCGCTCCGCAATGCGGTGGGCGAGCTCCAGGTGCCGCTTGGGATACACGCGGTCCAGGCCGGTGCCGACGACGGCGATGGTCGCAAGCAGGCCGGGCGGCGCGCCCTCGAGCGCGCCTTCATGGGCCGCGCCGTCGATGCCCAGGGCCAGGCCGGAGACCACCGTGACGCCGCTCTCGGCGAAGGCACGGCCGAAGCGCCGGGCGTTCTGCAGGCCTTGCGCGGTGGGGTTGCGGCTGCCCACGATCGCGAGCGCCCGCTGCGGCGCCGGCCCGAGCCGCCCCTGCGCATAAAGCATCAGGGGAGGATCTTCGATCGCCAGCAGGGAGGCGGGATAGTCGGGATCCCCGAGCGTGAGGATGGCGCGCTGCCCTGGGTCTCGCTGCAGCCAGGCCCAGGTCTCTTCCAGCTTTTCGGGGAATCCCTCAGGCTCGCGGCGCAGGCTGTCCGCGGCCGCGAGGCCGATCACCTGCGCAAGCACGGAGGCTTCCTGCTGCAGGATCGCCGCGGGCAGGCCGAAGCTGGCGAGCAGCCGGCGTGCCGCGGCACCGTCGACCGCGTACGTGAGCGCGAGGCGCAGCCAGCCGGCCAGCTCGTCGCGCTCCATGGCGCCAGTCTCAGCGCGGGTTGGTCACGTGGTCGCCGATCCGCACGGCGTCGGTGACTTCCAGCACCAGCGCGTAGGCCAGGTGATCGAACGTCCGGAACACCATCAGCAGGCCGGCGCGTTCGTCCGGCAGCTTGAGCGTGGCGATCTCGCCGCCCTTGGAGCGGTCGGTGATGGTCGCGCCGTTCTTCAGGATGGCCAGCACGGTGCCGTTCTCGACGCCTTCGGCCGCACCCGCGCTCAGCGCGACGACGGAGCTCTGGCCCACCAGGGCGACGGCGTCGCCGTAGACGGAGATGATCGACGCGTTCACCGGGCCGGCCGGGGCATGCGGCACATAGGTTTCGAGCGTGCGCGGCGGCTCGGGCAGGAGCCGGTCGGCCACGGCGATCTCCTCCTTGGCGCGCACGATGTCGATCGTGGCGGGCACGATGGTCGGAACGATGCGGCCGCCATCGCGCGGCACGTCCTGCACGGTCTCGTTGCGCACCAGTTCCGCCGTGCCGAGGTACTTGCCCTCGTAGCCGAGGACGTGCCCGGTGACCGGATCCTTCAGCGGCACGGCGTTGCGGTACACGCGGAAGTATTCGGTGACGCGCGGGTCGCGCTCGACCAGCGGGCCGCCCTGGCCGCGCACATACGCGCGGTCGCCCCGGGTGACCATGGAGCGGTTCTCCGGCAGCGCCACGATGCGCGGCGCGTTCTCCAGGTCTTCGGCGTGCTGGACCAGGATCGCCTCGTTCAGGAACGGTTCGATGATGTGCGGCGGCAGCGCGGGGATGGAGGTGTCCTGCACCTGCGAGATGCGGGTGCGCGGCGACACGCGCACCGTCCCGATCGGCTCGGCGCCCTCGGGCGGTCGGCCCATGCGCAGGCGCGCGACGCCGTCCACCTTTTCCAGGTAAAGCATCTGGCCCGGGTAGATGCGGTGCGGGTTACGCACCTCGTCCATGTTCATGCCCCACAGCTCGGGCCAGCGCCACGGGGTCCTGAGGAACTTGCCGGAGATGGCCCACAACGTGTCGCCGGACTTGACGGTGTAGGTGTCCGGCGCATCGGGCGCCAGTTCGGACAGCGGCACCCCGGCCTTCGCAACCTGCTCCGCCGTGGAGCGCTGTTGCGGCGTGATCGGGTAGTTCTGTGCCACCGTCGTGAGGGCCCACCCGCCTCCCACGACCAGCGCGGCACAGGCTGCGATCGTGCGGGTTCTCATCAGGCCAAAAGCTGCCTTGGTTGGAGCCATCTCGTTTTCGTCCGCTCTTGACAAGTTGCTGGCGATTCTGGCCTCAAGTCCTTGATCGGGCAATGTTTATTGGCTTTGTGGGCGACCTGCAACGGCAAAAGTGGCGAAAATAGCGACAACGCCCGATCCGCCTTGCCATGGCACTTCTTCCCATCCTCACCTACCCCGATCCGCGGCTGCACACGGTGGCCAAACCCGTGCAGGCGGTGGACGCACGCATCCGCGCACTCATCGCCGACATGCTGGAAACGATGTACGACGCCAACGGGATCGGCCTGGCCGCGACGCAGGTCGACGTGCACGAGCGGCTGATCGTCATCGACGTGTCCGAAGAGCGCAACCAGCCGCTCGTGCTGGTGAACCCCGAGATCACCTGGGCCAGCGCGGAGAAGCAGGTCGGCGACGAAGGCTGCCTGTCGGTGCCCGGTATCTATGACGGCGTCGAGCGTTCACGCGCGGTGCGGGTGCGGGCGATCGATGGCGAAGGCCAGTCGCGCGAAGTCGAGGCCGAGGGCCTGCTGGCCGTGTGCATCCAGCACGAGATGGACCACCTGCTCGGTAAAGTCTTCGTGGAATACCTCTCGCCCTTGAAGCGCAACCGCATCAAGACCAAGATGCTGAAGGCCCGCCGCGACACCGAGCGGGTCTGAGGAGGCCCCATGCGAGTCGCTGCCGCACTGGTTTTCTGCATGGCGTCGCTGGTGGGCTGCGCCAATCCCTGGAACACGATGAACATCCCGGCCGGCACCTCGCGCCAGGATGTGATCGCGCATGCGGGGCAGCCCATTCGCGTCCTGCCGCTGGCCAACGGCGGCGAGCGGATGCAGTACACGCTGCAGCCGACCGGGCGCTACGCGTTCATGGTGGACCTCGACGCGACCGGCCACGTCATGCAGGTGCGGCAGGTCATGACGCCGGCCGAATTCAACCGGATCGTTCCCGACCAATGGACGCGCGTCGACGTCGAGGCGGAGTTCGGCCCGCCTGCGCTGGTCGATCATGTGGCGAGCTTCCAGGGCGACATCTACACCTACCGCTGGTACGAACCGGGCCAGGGCCCGATGTTCTGGTACGTCTACTTCGACCCGCAGGGCATCGTGCGCCGCGCCCATCCCGGCATCGAGCACTTCAACGGCCCCGCCGACCGGCGCTGATGCAAGTCGCCTTCGCCGGCACGCCCGAATTCGCCCGGGCCGCGCTCGAACGCCTGCACGCGGCGGGCTTCGCCATTCCGCTCGTGCTGACCCAGCCGGACCGCCCTGCCGGACGCGGCATGAAACTGCAGCCTTCGCCGGTCAAGCAGTTCGCCGAAGCCCACCACATCCCGGTCGCGCAGCCGCGCAGCCTGCGCCTGGACGGAAAGTTTCCGGAAGCCGCCGCCGCCGCGCGCGAGGCCCTCGCGTCGGCACGGCCCGACGTCCTCGTCGTCGCGGCCTACGGGCTGATCCTGCCGCAGTGGACACTGGACCTGCCGCGCCTGGGCTGCCTGAACATCCATGCCTCGCTGCTGCCCCGCTGGCGCGGCGCCGCGCCCATCCACCGCGCGATCGAGGCGGGCGACGCGGAGACCGGCGTGACCATCATGCAGATGGACGCGGGGCTGGACACGGGCGACATGCTGCTCGCCGAACGCATGCCGATCGCCGCGGACGACACCACGGCGACGCTGCACGACAAGCTGGCCGCGCTCGGCGCGCGCTTGATCGTCGAGGCACTGGAACTCGCGGCCTGCGGTGGCTTGCGTCCCGTGCCGCAGCCCGCCGAGGGCGTGACCTACGCGCACAAGATCGAGAAGTCCGAGGCGGCGATCGCCTGGACGAACGCCGCCGACGCGATCGAGCGCCGCATCCGCGCGTTCGATCCCTTTCCCGGCGCCAGCGCACAAGTGCGCGGCGAGACGGTGAAGGTCTGGCGTGCCCGGGCGCTGATGCAGGGGCGCGGCAGCGTCGCGCCGGGCACCATCGTCGCGGTCGATGCCGACGGCATCGGTGTCGCGTGCGGGCAGGGGCGGCTGGAGATCACCGAGCTGCAACGCCCCGGCGGCAAGCGGCTCGCCGCGGCGGAATTCCTGCGCGGCTTCCCGCTGGAGCCGGGCATGCGCTTCGAGGCCTGATGTTCTTCCTGCGCAGCGTCCACCGCCATCCCGAATTCCGCCTAGGCATGCGCGCCACGGCTGCGGTCGCGCCGGGCCTCGCCGCGTGGGGACTCATGACGGGCGTGGCGATGGTGAACTCCGGCATGAGCGTGGTGGAAGCCGTCGCCATGACCGTGCTGGTCTACGCCGGCAGCTCGCAGCTCGCCGCCATTCCCCTGATCGTGGCCGGTGCACCCGCATGGGTGATCTGGGCGACCGGCTTCTGCGTGAACCTGCGCTTCGTGGTCTTCAGCCTGCACCTGCGCGACTACCTCATGTACATGCCGCGCTGGCGGCGGCTGGTGAACGGTTTCCTCACGGCGGACCTGAGCTATGCCGTGTTCACCGCGCGCTTCCCGCAGCCTGCGGCCGACGATGCCGGCCGGCACGCGCAGGAATCGTTCCTGGCTGGAAACTATTTCGTGACCTGGTGCGCCTGGACGGGCGCCAGCCTGGCGGGCGTGGCGCTCGGCCACGCGATCCCGAGCGCCTGGGGACTCGGCTTCGCCGGCGTGCTTTGCCTGGTGGGCATCCTCTGCTCGCTGGCGAACACGCCCTTGCGCGTGGTGGCCGGTGGGATTGCCGGCGTGGCGGCCGTGGCCGCGTACGCGCTGCCCCTGAAGCTCAACATCGTCGCCGCGATCGCCGTGGCGGTGCTGGCGTGCATTTGGCTGGAGAACCGCCGCCTGCTGCCGACGCGCGAGAAGGCGGCATGAGAGGGGAAACCCACGCTTGGACGCTGTTCGTGATCGCCGGTCTCGCCGGCGTCACGGTGCTCACGCGGTGCTTCTTCTTCATCCTGGATCGGCCCTGGTCGCTGCCGGCCTGGGCGCACCGGGCGCTGAAGTACGCGCCGGTCGCCGCGCTCGCCGGAGTCGTGGCTCCCGAGGTGGTGATGAGCAACGGCCACCTCGCCGGCACCTGGCAGGACGCGCGCCTGTTCGCGGCGGCCGCCGGCGCGCTGGTGTTCTTCTGGCGGCGCAGCGTGCTGCTCACGCTGGTGCTGGGCATGGCGGTCTACCTGCCCCTGCACCTCGCGCTCCACTGGTAAGTTCGCGCGGTTTGCGCCGCCGCCCACCAGCGCGGGCGCCAGGCTTCCTAGAATGGCGGATCCCCTTCTTCGAGCCAGCACCATGAAAGTCCTGCGTTTTTCCGACCTGTGCGACGAGGGCCGCGCCCGCGGCCGTCGTGTCTTCATCCGCGCCGACCTCAACGTGCCGCAGGACGATGCCGGCCACATCACAGAGGACACGCGGATTCGTGCCTCGGTGCCCTGCATCCAGATGGCGCTCGCCGGTGGCGCCGCCGTGATGGTGACCTCGCACCTGGGCCGCCCCACCGAGGGTGAGCTCAAGCCCGAGGACTCGCTCGCTCCCGTGGCCAAGCGCCTCTCGGAGCTGCTCGGACGCCCCGTGCCGCTCAAGCAGGACTGGGTGGACGGCGTCGACGTACAGCCCGGCGAAGTGGTGCTGCTGGAGAACTGCCGCGTGAACAAGGGCGAGAAGAAGAACGACCCCGCGCTCGCGAAGAAGATGGCGGCGCTGTGCGACATCTACGTGAACGACGCTTTCGGCACGGCCCATCGCGCCGAGGCCACGACCTACGGCCTGGCGCAGTACGCGCCCATCGCTTGCGCCGGCCCGCTGCTCGCCGCGGAAATCGATGCCATCACCAAGGCGCTGGCGCAGCCGAGGCGCCCGCTGGTGGCGATCGTCGCCGGCTCCAAGGTCTCGACCAAGCTGACCATCCTGCAGTCGCTCGCGAAGAAGGTCGACCAGCTGATCGTCGGTGGCGGCATTGCCAACACCTTCATGCTCGCCGCGGGCCTGCCGATCGGCAAGTCGCTCGCCGAAGCCGACCTCGTCGGCGAGGCGCGCAGCGTCATGCTGGCCATGAAGGCGCGCAACGCCGAGGTGCCCATCCCCACCGACGTGGTGGTGGCGAAGACGTTCGCGGCCGACGCGCCGGCCACCGTCAAGGCGGCATCCGACGTCCAGCCCGACGAGATGATCCTGGACATCGGTCCGCAGACCGCGCAGAAGCTCGCGCAGCAGCTGAAGTCGGCGGGCACGATCGTGTGGAACGGACCCGTGGGCGTGTTCGAGTTCGATGCCTTCGCGCACGGCACGGAGACGATCGCGCGTGCCATCGCGGCGTCCGACGCGTTCAGCATCGCCGGCGGCGGCGACACGCTGGCCGCCATCGCCAAGTACGGGATCGAGAAGGACGTGGGGTACATCTCCACCGGCGGCGGCGCCTTCCTGGAGGTGCTCGAAGGCAAGACGCTGCCGGCCTTGGAGATCCTGGAGAAGCGCGCGGCCGGCTGACGGCGCTGCCCTCGCGCAGGGCAGGCGGCGAGCCGCAGCGCCGAGGCGCGAGTCTTCAGGCCGGCTGCGTCACGCGCGTGGGCCGACCGGCATAGTCGGTCCACGTGTCGCGTTCGAGGTCGTACAGCTTGCAGCGGCGCGCCGTGTCGACGTACCAGCGCCAGGAGAAGGGCTGCACGATGATGCGCCCGGGCATCATCTCCTCGAGCTTGTGCTGCGCGGTCGCCAGCCGGTACAGCGGGATCGTCATGTCCACGTGATGCGCCGTGTGCTCCATGATGTGGTGCAGCGCCGCACCGATGCCCGCCGGGAAGGTGAGGTGCACGGTCGTGGACACGAAGGGTTGCGAGCGCGCCCATGCCACCCGGTCCGCGTGCCAGTGCACCTCGGGATGCGTGTGGTGCACGTACACGACGAAGCCGATCATGGCCGTCCAGAACAGGAAGGGCAGCACGAAGCCGGTGAGCAGCACCGGCAACAGGCTGCGGCCGGTGGCTTGCGCGAATCCCGCCAGTGCCGCAATCCACACCAGTGCGAAGCCGGAGACCAGCAGGTTGTCCAGCAGGAACACGCGGCGCCGCGTGGGCATCTGCTTGCGGCCGGGAAAGAACATGCGCTTCCACCAGATCTCCACGAGGTAGTACAGGCCCGGCGCCCAGCCGCTGCGGTACAGGCGATCCAAGCGCTGCTGCAGCGGTGTGAGCTGCGCGAACTCCTGCGCGGTGTGCGGGGCCCAGACGAAATCGAAACCCTTCAGGTTCGTGTAGCCGTGGTGCACGACGTTGTGCCCCACTTCCCAGAGGCTGTAGGGCGTGAGCGAGGGCAGGAAGGCGATGCGTGCCAGCCAGAGGTTCAGGCGGCGATGCGGCGTGAGGCTCTGGTGGCAGGCGTCGTGGCCGATGATGAACAGCCGCCCGATCACGAAGCCCGCGGTGAGGCCGCAGGCGACGCGCATCCAGACGCTATCGGGCAGCACCGCGCCGGCCAGGAAGGCCAGCAGCAGGCTGTAGTCGAATGCGAGCAGCAGCACGGGATACCAGGTCGTGCGCGCCGACAGAGGCAGCAACCATTGGCGGATTTCCTTGCGGTGCGGAATGGGCGCGGCGGCGCCGGCCGAAGTGACGGTCATGGACATGGACCGTCATGCTAGAGCTGGCTCTTCCGCGCAACGCTGACCTGCATCAAGGAAGCTCCTGCGCGCACGCGGGCGCTGGCTCGGCCCCGCCGGGCGGTGGCCGCGGCTGCGCGGGAAGGGCATTCCGTCCTGAAACCGGCTTGTAACTGCTTCGTGTGAGAATGCCCGGCAAACAACCGGAGAACCTCGCACATGGTCCGTCGCGCCACCAAGATCGTCGTCACCCTCGGCCCGGCGTCCAGCGAACCGGTCGTCCTCGAGCGGATGATCCGCGCCGGTGTGAACGTCGTGCGCCTGAATTTCAGCCACGGCACGGCGCAGGATCACATCGCGCGCGCCAAGCTCGTGCGCGAAGTGGCGCACGCCGCGGGGCGCGAGGTCGCGATCATGGCCGACCTGCAAGGTCCCAAGATCCGCGTGGGCAAGTTCACGGACGGCAAGGCGCAGCTCGAACCCGGGGCCAAGTTCGTGCTCGATGCGAGCCGCACCGAGCCGGGCGACGCCAACGCGGTGGGACTCGACTACAAGGAGCTGCCGCGGGACGTGAAGCCCGGGGACACGCTGCTGCTGAACGACGGTCTCATCGTGCTGACGGTCGACAGCGTGAAGGGCGAACAGATCCGCACGACGGTGAAGCTGGGCGGCGTGCTGTCCAACAACAAGGGCATCAACAAGCAGGGCGGCGGCCTCACGGCGCCGGCGCTCACGGCCAAGGACATGGAGGACATCCGCACGGCGATGGCCTTCCAGGCCGACTATGTCGCGGTGAGCTTCCCCAAGAACGCCACCGACATGGAGATGGCGCGCCAGCTGTGCAACGTGGCGGCCGCGGAGTTCCGCCACAAGCCGGCGCTGATCGCGAAGATCGAGCGCGCCGAGGCGATCCCGAACCTGGTGGAGATCCTGAAGGCGAGCGACGCCATCATGGTGGCCCGCGGCGACCTGGCGGTGGAAGTCGGGAACGCCGCGGTGCCCGCGCTGCAGAAGCGCATGATCCGGCTCGCGCGCGAGCACGACAAGGTCGTGATCACCGCCACGCAGATGATGGAGTCGATGATCTCCAACCCGGTGCCCACGCGCGCCGAAGTGAGCGACGTCGCGAACGCCGTGCTGGATGGCACGGACGCCGTGATGACGAGCGCGGAGACCGCGACCGGCAAGTACCCGGTCGAAGTGGTGCAGCAGATGGCCGCCATCTGCGCGGAAGCGGAGATGGCCGAGGACGTGCGCCTCGATGCGGACTTCACCGGCATGTCCTTCTCGCGCATCGACCAGTCGATCGCCATGGGCGCGCTGTTCACGGCCTACCACCTGGGCTGCAAGGCCATTGTCGCGCTGACGGACTCCGGCTCGACGCCGTTGTGGATGAGCCGGCATCGCATCCACATCCCGATCTACGCGCTCACGCCCAAGCTGGTGACGCAGCGCCGCATGGCGCTGTACCGCAACGTGCGGCCGCTGCTGATGGACCAGAGCGCCGACCGCGACACCGCGCTGGCCGAGGCCGAAGCGCACCTGAAGAAGCGCGGCATCATGGTGTCGGGCGATATCTACGCGATCACCTGCGGCGAGCCGATGGGCGCCCCCGGCGGCACCAACATGCTGAAGATCGTGCGGGCGAGCTGAGCTGCAAAGGCGGACAGCCGAACGCAAAGGTCGCAAAAGAAGAACAGCCAAAGCTCGCAAAAGCAGACTTTCCAGGAGGAAGTCCTTTTGCGATCTTTGCGAAACCTTTGCGACCCTTGCGTGCGGATGTCCGCCTTTCAGCGGGGCCCGAACGCCCCCCAAGATCCAGCCTCAACCGCTAGAATTCAGCGAGAGTTACGGAGCGGTTACGCCGGCCGTAGCACCCATCCGTCGTACCTCCCAGGAACTGCCATGCCTCTCGTTTCCATGCGCGAACTGCTGGACCATGCTGCCGCCAACGGCTACGGCATCCCGGCCTTCAACGTCAACAACCTCGAACAGGTCCAGGCGGTGATGGAAGCCGCGAAGGAAGTGAATGCGCCGGTGATCCTGCAGGCCAGCGCCGGCGCCCGCAAGTACGCAGGCGAGTCCTTCATCAAGCACCTGATCTCGGCGGCCATCGAGGCGTACCCGAAGATCCCGCTGGTCATGCACCAGGACCATGGGCAGAGCCCCGACGTCTGCAAGGGCGCCATCGACCTGGGCTTCTCCTCGGTGATGATGGACGGCTCACTGGAGGCGGACGGCAAGACCATCGCCAGCTACGAGTACAACGTGGACGTCACGCGCAAGGTGGTCGACATGGCGCACAAGACCGGCGTCACCGTCGAAGGCGAACTGGGCTGCCTGGGCTCGCTGGAGACCATGCGCGGCGACAAGGAGGACGGCCACGGCACCGACTCCACGATGACGCGCGAGCAGCTGCTGACCGACCCCGAGCAGGCCGCCGATTTCGTGAAGAAGACCCAGCTCGACGCACTGGCCATCGCCATCGGCACCAGCCACGGCGCCTACAAGTTCACCCGCAAGCCCACCGGCGACATCCTGGCGATCGACCGCATCAAGGAAATCCACCGCCGCATCCCCACCACGCACCTGGTGATGCACGGGTCCTCCTCGGTGCCGCAGGAGCTGCTGGCCGTGATCCGCCAGTACGGCGGCAACATGAAGGAAACGTATGGCGTGCCGGTGGAGGAGATCCAGGAAGCCATCAAGCACGGGGTGCGCAAGATCAACATCGACACCGACATCCGCCTGGCGATGACCGGCGCCGTGCGCAAGTTCCTCGCCGAGAATCCCGAGAAGTTCGACATGCGCGAGTGGATGAAGCCCGCGCGCGAAGCGGCGAAGCAGGTGTGCAAGCAGCGCTATCTCGAGTTCGGCTGCGAAGGCCAGGCCGGCAAGATCAAGGGCGAGAGCCTGCAGGTCGTTGCGGCCAAGTACGCGAAGGGCGAGCTGGCCCAGGTGGTCCACTGAATTGCAGCTTCCGCAGGGGGGGCTTGCGCACCTGGACGCGACGCACTCCGTGCGTGACGCGGCGCCAGCGGCCATCCCTGCGGTGAGCATCTCGGCGCGCGTGCGCTCGGGCTTGTCGGCGGTCACGCCGGTCGCCGCCTGCCTGGCGTTCGCGTTCTGGATCTACTACGCGATCCAGCGGCAGGTCGCCGGGCCGTTGAACTCCGACGAGATCTACTTCGCCCACATCCTCTGGCTGATCCATGCCGGCAAGCGGCAGTACGTGGACTTTTTCAGCCAGCACCTTCCCACTTACTTCCAACTTCTGCAGCCGCTGGTGGCGGCGCTGTCGAAAAGCCCGACCGACCTGAACTACGTGTGGGGTGCACGTGCGATCTCAGCGCTGGTCATCGTGTCCTACCTGGCCTTGGCAGCATGGGTGCATCGGCGCGCGGCCCCGGAAGCCGGCCGCGCAGGACTGCTGGCCACTGCCGCATCGATGCTCGTTTTCGTGGTGCTTGCCCGCATGGTCGAGGTCCGGTCCGATACGTTGGGCCTGCTGCTGATGAACGCCGCCTGGGCCATCGTCCTCGGCGGACGGACCGCGGTGCGAGCGGCTTCGGGGGCAACCCTCGCCGGCTTGGCGATCCTGTTCGCGCCGCGCGCGGCAGGCATGGCTGGGATTCTGGGACTGACCCTGCTGGTGCTTGCCCTGCGTGCCCGTGATGGCGCAAGCGTGCGGGGACTGCTATACGTCGCCGGCGGCTTTGCAGCGGCGGCGGTCGGCCTGTATCTCGCGGCGCCCGACTGGGTGGCCCTGGTAGTGCGGTCCTGCTTCGTCGAGCCCGTGAAGTTCGCGACCGCCTTTCCCTATTTCCGCAGATTCCTGGCTGGGGATCGCATTCCTCTCGTGCTGCTGCTCGCGCTCGGCGCGGTCGGGGGGCTGCGCCTCGCGCATGGATCGCGCAGGGAGCAGGGCATCCTGGTATCGGCCGCGTGCATCGGGCAACTGCTGATCCTCTGCGCCGATCCCGCGCCATTTGAATATGTCTATGGTTGGGCGGCTTTGCCCGCGGTCTTTGGCATCGTGTCGATGAGCCGCCTCGTCGCTGTCTCTGTCCCGTTCCTTTTTGCAATGGCGCTGGTGGGGCTCTCCGCGTCGTTCATCCTCCTCAACGGGCACCAGCCGCCGACTTTGTCGCCCCTTCGCCTTAGCTTCGACGCGACCATCAGCCGCGAGGACGTCGCCCGATTGCCCACTCCCGCATTGATCGCCCTCGTGGTCGGCGACCAAGGGCAACAGAACCTCGAGAACCAGCTGCGGATCCGCTCGGAACTATGCCGCCGCGTGCGCGGCACCGTGATGGCATCCTTCGGCACCAACCCCCTGTGCCTGCCGGACACCCTGTACGTGTGGTCAGGTGGAGTGCGCCTTCCCGCGATCGCGGTGGGCGACCCGCAAGCTCCCGGCAGCATGACCTGGCCGAAGTTCGAGGCAGCCTTCCTTCGCGCCAGTCCTGAAGTATTCATCTGGGCCGACCGCTGGGAACCTCCACACGCGTTGCTGCACAGGACGAGGCAGATGCTCGCCTGCTGTTACGACGTCCACGACGGCTTTGCGATCCGCCGCGACGAAGGGCGCGGCAGTCAGGCCGTCCCGTGAACGCCGCCTTATCCACGTTCCTTTTCACCTCGCCGCCGTCGCTCGTGCGCGGTAAGCTGACTCTCCGTTCGACAAGCCAGGAGAAGTTCGTGCCGATGCACCGCTTCCAGCCCGCGCGCCCGGGAGGCGCGCGCTCGCCCACCGTCCCGACCGTCCACCTGCAATGACCGCCCTCCACACCTCCAACATCACCTCGCTGCCGCTGCTCGCGCGCGGCAAGGTGCGCGACAACTATGCCGTCGGCAACGACCGCATCCTCATGGTGGCGAGCGACCGGCTTTCCGCGTTCGACGTGATCATGGGCGAGCCCATCCCGGGCAAGGGCGAGATCCTCACGCGCATGGCGCTGTTCTGGTTCGCGCGCCTGGGCCACATCTGTCCCAACCACCTCACGGGCGAAGCACCGGAGAGCGTGGTCACGCCGGCGGAGGTGCCGCAGGTGCAGGGGCGCTCCATGCTGGTGAAGCGGCTCAAGCCGATCATGGTGGAGGCCGTCGTGCGCGGCTACCTCGCGGGCAGCGGCTGGAAGGAATACCAGGAGTCGCAGTCCGTGTGCGGGGTGAAGCTGCCCGCCGGGCTGAAGAACGCGAGCAAGCTGCCGCAGCCGATCTTCACGCCGGCCGCGAAGGCCACCTCCGGCCATGACGAGAACGTGTCCTTCGAGCACGTGGAGGGCATGATCGGCCCGCAGCTCGCGGCGAAGATCCGCGACCTGAGCATCCGCATCTACCAGGAGGCGGCGGACTTCGCGCTCACCAAGGGACTGATCATCGCGGACACCAAGTTCGAGTTCGGCCTCGACGCGCAAGGCCAGGTGGTGCTGATGGACGAAGTCCTGACCCCGGACTCCTCGCGCTACTGGCCGGTGGAGGGCTACCAGGCCGCGTTCGCCCGCGGCGAGAACCCGCCCAGCTACGACAAGCAGTTCGTGCGCGACTGGCTGGAGAGCGTGCGCATCGACGGCCACCCCTGGGACAAGACGCCGCCGGCGCCGCGCCTCCCGAAGGACGTGATCGAAAAGACGGCCGCCAAATACCGCGAAGCGCTGCAGCGCCTGACCGCCGCCTGAGGCCGCTCGCGGGCACTTGCGGCGCCGCTCACGCCTTCAGCTGCTTCAGGCGTGCCTGGTACTCCGCCTCGTCGATCTCGCCGCGCGCATAGCGCTCGCGCAGGATGTCCAGCGCGGTGTCCGTGCGCTTCGAGCCGCCCGCGGCGACGCTGCGCGCGAGCAGCAGGAGGCCGCCGAACAGCAGCACCCACCACAGCACGTGACCCAGGCCGAACCAGCCCCAGCCCCCGCCATTCCAGCCCCACATCTGGTGCCACATCGCGAGCCTCCTAACGGGTGCCCCACGCCTGGCGCATCTGCTCGCGCTGCTCGGGCGTGAGCACCGCCTCCATGCGCTTGCGCGAGGCCAGCATGTTCTCGAACATCTGCTTGTGCAGGGCCGCGACGCGGTCGTAGTCACGACGCTCGGCCTGCTCGTCCTGCGGGCCGGAGCCGCTGTCCCACATCGCTTCCTGCATCTGCTGCATCAGCGGCCATTGCTGCTTGCGGAACTCGCGCTGGATCTCCGCGATCCTGGCGCGCTGCTCGGCGCTCAGGTCCGAGGGCAGCGCGCCCCAGCCACCGCCCATCATGCCGGGGCCACCGCCATAGCCGCCCGGGCCCATCATCCCGTAGCCGCCGCCCATCATGCCGGGGCCCGGGCCGTAGCCATAGCCCGGGCCCATCATCCCGTAGCCTCCGCCGCCCCCCATCATTCCGGGGCCGGGTCCATAACCGTAGCCGCGCGCCGGCTCGGCGGCGGTTGCGCAAGTGGATGCCGCCAGGCCCAGCAAGGCGGCGGCGGTGAAGGCGACAGCACGGTGTTTCATGAAACTCTCCTGTGCCGCCAAGATAGGCGCGTGCGAGCGCCCGGGTCTTGATGCGGGTCAAGCGCGCTCGCGCGCGAGGCCGGCGCCCGCCGGAGAGGTCCGGACCGCTAGCTCAGCACCACCGACGACAACCTGCGCCGGTAGGCGGCCACGGTCGGATCGTCCGGCGGGATCTGCCCTTCGGCGACCTTGGGCTTCGGCGGCTCGATGATCTCCAGGATCGCGATGTAGGTCTTGCGCGCGAGATCCTCGTTCCACGCCTTGTCGCGCATGAGGATCTCCAGCAGTTCATCCATCGCTGCGGTCCACCGTCCCTCGGCCATCAGCAGCCGCGAGCGGTCGTACCGCGCCTGGAAATCGCGCCGGTTCGCCGCGATCTTCGCGTCCTCGTCGGCAGGATTGGGGTGCGACCTGGCGAAGGAGACCGCGTCCAGCCAGCGCGCCAGCGCGTCGATCCTGCGGGACACCGAGGCTTTGTTCGCCACCGGTTCGAAAGCGCGGCGTGCATCTGCTTCCCGGCCGGCGGCGAGCAGCGCCTTCACGTAGTCGAAGCGCGCGTCGTCGTTGCCCGGGTCGGTGGCCACTGCGTGCTGCAGGCGCTCCAGCTGCGCCTGCGGATCGGCGGCGGCGGGGTCTTCCTCCAGGAGCGGCTCCTCGTCCGCCTCCTCCTCCGCGAGCGCCTGCACGTGCTTGTCGAGGAACTCGCGCACCTGGCCTTCCGGCAGCGCGCCCATGAAGCCGTCCACCGGCTGCCCGTTCTTCAGCAGGATCACCGTGGGAATGCTGCGGATGCCGAAGGCGCCCGCGAGCTGCTGCTCCTCGTCGGAGTTGATCTTCACCAGCTTGAAGCCGCCGCCATACGCGGTTTCGAGCTTCTCCAGGATGGGGCCGAGCGCCTTGCAAGGGCCGCACCAGGGGGCCCAGAAATCCACCAGCACGGGCTGGCTCATCGAGGCGGCGATCACCTCTTGTTCGAAGTTCGCGATGGTGACGTCGATCATTCCGGCTCCCTCTGCTCGTCAAAGTAAAATTTCAGGCTTCTCTTCGGGAATTCTATGAACAAGAGCGCCGTGTCCGTCGGGGTGGTGATGGGGTCCAGCAGTGACTGGGACACCCTGCAGCACGCGGTGCAGATTCTCCAGGAATTCGGGATCGCCCACGAGGCGAAGGTGGTCTCGGCCCACCGCATGCCGGACGACATGTTCGCCTATGCGGAAGCCGCCGCCGGCCGCGGGCTCAAGGCGATCATCGCAGGCGCGGGCGGCGCGGCCCACCTGCCGGGCATGCTGGCGGCCAAGACGGTGGTGCCGGTGCTGGGCGTCCCGGTCGCCAGCCGGTACCTGCAAGGCGTCGATTCCCTGCACAGCATCGTGCAGATGCCCAAGGGCATTCCAGTGGCGACGTTTGCGATCGGTGCCGCCGGTGCCGCGAATGCAGCGCTGTTTGCAGTGGGCATGCTGGCCGTGGAAGACAGCGGCCTGCGCGCGAAGCTCGAGGCCTACCGCGCACGCCAGACGGAGGCCGCACGCGCGATGACGCTGCCGCCGCGGGATCCCGCATGAGCGCCGCTGCAACGCCTGGGCGCGTGCTGCTGCCCGGCGCCACGTTGGGCGTGCTGGGCGGCGGCCAGCTCGGCCGCATGTTCGTCCATGCCGCGCAGCGCATGGGCTACTTCACCGCGGTGCTCGACCCCGACGAGCACAGCCCCGCCGGGCGCGTGAGCCATCACCACCTGCGAGCGGATTACCTGGACGACGTCGCGCTGGCGCGCCTGGGCGACCTGGCCGAAGCGATCACCACGGAGTTCGAGAACGTGCCGGCGGACGCGCTCGCGCGACTGGGCGAACGCCACCCGGTCGCGCCCGGCGCGGCCGCGGTCGCCATCGCCCAGGACCGGGCCGAGGAGAAGGCGCACTTCACGCGCTGCGGCGTCCCGTGCGCACCCAATGCCGTGATCGACAACGAGGAAGACCTCGCGGGCGTGGACGATGCGCTGCTGCCCGGCATCCTGAAGACGGCGCGCCTGGGCTACGACGGCAAGGGCCAGGTGCGCGTCGCCACGCGTGACGAGTTGCGCGCCGCCTGGGAGGCGTTGAAGCGCGCGCCCTGCGTGCTGGAGAAACTGCTGCCACTGGCGTTCGAATGTTCGGTGGTCGTCGCGCGCGGTCGCGACGGCGCCATGGTGCACCTGCCGGTGCAGCGCAACCTGCATCGCGCCGGCATCCTCGCCGTGACCGAGGTGCACGAGGGCTGCGTCGCTCCCGCGCAGGCGAAGCGCGTCATCGACGCGACGCGCGCCATCGCGAAAGGCCTGGACTACGTCGGCGTGCTGTGCGTGGAATTCTTCGGGCTCGAAGATGGCTCGCTGGTGGTCAACGAGATGGCGCCGCGGCCGCACAACAGCGGCCACTGGAGCATCGAAGGGGCCGACGTGTCGCAGTTCGAACTGCAGGTGCGCACCCTGGCGGGCCTGCCGCTCACGCCGCCGCGCCAGCACAGTCCCGCGATCATGCTGAACCTGCTGGGCGACCTGTGGTGGCGCGACGGCCAGGAGCGCACGCCGGACTGGGCCGGCGTGCTGGCGTTGCCCGGGGCGCATCTGCATCTCTATGGCAAGGCCGACGCCCGCCCGGGCCGCAAGATGGGCCACCTCACGCTCACCGGGCCGGACGTCGCTGCCGTGCGCACCACGGCACTCGAAGCCGCGCGTCGCCTCGGCATCGGCGCCTTCTGAACATGATCCTGGACGGCCGCCAGCCCGGCGCGATCACCCAGGCCGCGCAGGTGCTCGCTGCGGGCGGGCTCGTCGCCTTCCCGACGGAAACGGTCTACGGCCTGGGCGCAGACGCGGCCAACGACAGCGCCGTCGCGGGCATCTTCGCGGCCAAGGGCCGGCCCAGCGACCACCCCCTCATCGTGCACGTGCCCGACGTCGCCGCGGTCACGCACTTCGCGGCCGCCGTACCGCCGGTGGCGCAGCGGCTGATGCAGGCCTTCTGGCCCGGGCCGCTCACGCTGATCCTGCCCCGGCGGCCGGAGGCCGGGGGCGCCGCCGCCGGCGGGCAGGACTCCATCGGGCTGCGCTGTCCCGCGCATCCCGTGGCGCATGCCCTGCTGCTCGCGTGCGCCGCGACCGAGCCGCCGGTGTTCGGGGTCGCCGGGCCCAGTGCGAACCGCTTCGGGCGCGTGAGTCCGACCGCCGCGGCGCACGTCGCCTCCGAGTTCGGCCCTGACCTGGTGGTGCTCGATGGCGGCGCCACGACGGTGGGCATCGAGTCGGCCATCGTGGACTGCACGCGCGGCGTGCCCGTGCTGCTGCGCCCGGGCACCCTCACGCGCGCGCAGATCGAGTCGGCGTGCGGCGAGCGGCTGTGGCTGCCCGACGAAATGCCTGGGGCTGCCCCGCGCGCCTCCGGCACGCTGGAGTCGCATTACGCGCCGCAGGCCAAGGTGCGCCTGATGGACGCGAAGAACCTGCAGGTGGCGCTGGACGTGCTGGGGCCGGACGCAGGGGCGATCGCGGTCTATGCCCGCAGCCCGCTGCGCACGCGCAGCCCGCACTACCGCCGCATGCCCGACGACGCGATCGAGACCGCGCGCCAGCTGTTCGCGGTGCTGCGCGACTTCGATGCGGCTGGCGTGAAGCTGATCTGGATCGAGACGCCGCCCGACGCGCCGGAGTGGGAGGGCGTGCGCGACCGCCTGCGCCGGGCCTCCGCGGCCTGAGAAACCGGGGCTTTACCGGCGCTCGGTAAACTCGGCGCTTTGATCGGAGCGAATTTCATGGCAATGCAATGGATGCGGCGCGCCTGGTTGCTGGCGGCCGCCTCGGCGGTGCTGCTGTCCGCGTGCGGCGGCGGCAACACCGTCACCTCGCGACTGTCCCCCAATCGCGTGATCGCGTTCGGCGATGCCATGGCCGACGTCGGCCAGGACGGCGCGCGCTACACGGTCAACGACGGCTCGGTGAACAACTGGGTGCAGTACGTGGCCGGCGAATACAGCCAGGCGATCGCGCCCAGCTCGCAAGGCGGCCTCGACTATGCGTGGGGCAATGCACGCGTCGCCGCCACGCCGGATGCGGGCGGTGTCGACAGCACGCCCACGGTGAAGCAGCAGATCGACCAGTTCCTCGCCACCCACACCATCGGCAGCAACGACCTGGTGATCGTCAGCGCCGGAACGGCCGACGTCATCAAGCAAGTGCGGGACAGCCTCGACGGCAAGCAGACCTCCGACCAGGCCATCGCCAACCTGGACCAGGCGGGCAGCGACCTGGCCGATCAGGTGAAGCGCCTGGTCTCGGCCGGCGCGCAGCACGTGGTGGTCTCGGGTCCCTACGACCTGGGCCGCTCCCCCTGGGCGATCCAGCTCGGAAGCGACGCCCTGCTGCACTCCGCCAGCAGCCAGTTCAACAACCGCCTGCTGGTCTCGCTGGTGAACTACGGCACCACGGTGCTGTATGTGGATGCTGCCCTGTACTTCAACCAGCAAACGTCATCGAGCAGCAAGGTGAGCAACTACACGGCCCCGGTCTGCACCAGGACCGATCCTGGCCTCGGCATCGGCACCGGTCCGGGGCAGCTGAATTCGCACCTGTGTTCCACCGGCACGCTCGTCCCCGGCGCGGACTACAACAACTTCCTGTTCGCCGATCTCGTCTACCCGACGCCCCGCGGACATACGTTGTTCGGCGATTACGCCTTCGGCCGCATCCGCGACCGCTGGTAAGCGTCCCAGCGCACGCCGCCTGCGATGGGCGGCGCTTCAGCCGTAGCGCAGCTTCATCCCGAGGATCACGCAGGCGAGCGCCAGCGTGATCGCGTTGGCCGCGACGATGGGCCAGGCGCCCATCAGCAGGCCGTACAGCAGCCACAGCGCCACGCCCACCGTGAACACGCTGTACATCCCCAGCGAGATGCCGCTCACGTCGCGCGTCCGGAAGGTGAGCCACGCCTGCGGCATGAAGCTCAGAGTGGTGAGCGAGGCGGCGCAGTAGCCGATCAGCTCGGGCGAGAGGACGGGCATGGAGAGGCGTTCAGGGTTGGCGGGCGGTCCAGTCGACCAGCGCCTGGATGGCGGGGCGCAGCGCCGCGGCCTTGGGGTGGTTGGCGATCGCGACCAGGATGTAGCGGTGGCCTTGCGCGCCGTGCACGAAGCCGGCCACGCCCACGACCTGGTCGAGGCTGCCGGTCTTCAGGTGCGCGATTCCGACGTTCTGCTTCTGGCGGCGCAGCGTGCCGTCCACCCCGAGCAGCGGCAAGGACGACGCCAGTTCGGGCATCAGGGGCGAGAGCCAGGCGGTCTGCAGCAACTGCCCGAGCTGGCGCGCCGTGATGCTTTCGTCGCGCGACAGCCCCGAGCCGTTCTGCGTCACGGGAGCCTCCCCGCCGATGCGGTCGCGCCACCATGCGCGCAGAATCTCGCGCGAAGCTTCGAAGCTGCCGGTGCCGCGCTGCTGCAGGCTCAGCGTGAGGAACACCTGCTGGGCCATCACGTTGTTGCTGTACTTGTTGATGTCCCGGATCACTTCGGCAAGCGGCGGCGACTCGAACACGAACGCCGGCTTGCGTTCCGCGGCCACCGTGCCGTCGCGCACCGTGCCGCTCAGCTGGCCTCCCATGCCGCGCCACAGCGCGGCGACCGCACGCGCCGCATAGCCGGCGGCGTCCGGGAAGGCGAGTTGCCACGTCTGCTCGCCGCAGGCCCGCGGATAGCTGCCCGTGAAGCGCGGCTGGTTGGGATCCGTGAAATCGGCGCCGAGCGCGCCTATCCAGTCGTTGCAGGGCCCGTTCGACAAGGGCACGATGGCGGGCCAACGCACGCCGGCGAGCGCCGGCTGCGCCATCAGCTGCGCGCGCTGGCCGTCCGGCTGCAGCGTCAGGGCCACCGCCTTGTAGTTCACCAGCAGCGCGTCGGGCCCGGCGTTGTACGGCCGCAGGGGCTGGCCGTCGAAGGCCGCCGGATCGTGCGGCGGCAACTGGAAGGCGCGGCGATCGAGCAGGATGTCGCCGTCGATGCGGCGCACGCCCAGCGCGCGCACGCGCTGCAGCAGCAGCCACAGCCGTTCGATCACCAGTGCGGGATCGCCGCCCCCCTGGATCACCAGGTTGCCCTGCAAGCTGCCGCCGCGCACGGCGCCGTCGAAATAGACGGGCGTCTTCCAGGTGAAGTTGGGGCCCAGCAGCTCGAGCGCCGCGTAAGTGGTCGCCAGCTTGGCGATCGATGCAGGGTTCACGGGCGCATCGATGCGGTGAGCGACCCGGGGCGCCCCGCCTTCGGCGGGCATGACCAGCGCTGCGACGGCGTCGGCCGGCAGCCCCTGGCTCGCGAGCGCGCTCTCCACCTCGGG
This sequence comes from Ramlibacter ginsenosidimutans, assembly GCF_016654015.1. Lineage (GTDB taxonomy): Bacteria > Pseudomonadota > Gammaproteobacteria > Burkholderiales > Burkholderiaceae_C > Ramlibacter > Ramlibacter ginsenosidimutans. Next base: position 215,805 of record NZ_JAEPWM010000002.1, read on the forward strand.
CGGCAAGGCCTGGGCCAGCGCGGTGCTCGCGAACCAGGCCAGCAGGAGGAGGGCAAGGCGGAGGCAGCGCGGCATGCGCGCCATTATCGGAGCGCCGGACCTTCGATAATGGCGGTCCGGCATGAAACTCCTCGCCTTCGACACCAGCACCGAGACCCTGTCCATTGCGGTCACCGCCGGTGCCGGTGCGCCCGTGCTCGAACACGCCGCACCGGGCGGCGCACGGGCTTCGGCGGAGCTGATCCCGGCTCTCCAGGGCATGCTGGCGCGCGCGGGGCTGGCGCTGCAGGACCTGGACGCCATCGCGTTCGGCCGCGGCCCGGGCTCCTTCACCGGCTTGCGCACGGCGGCTGCCGTGGCGCAGGGACTCGGCTTCGGCGCGGGCGTGCCGGTGCTCCCGATCGACACCCTGCTGGCGGTGGCCGAAGAAGCCCGCGGCCTCGCGGGGACTACGCGCGTCGTCGCAGTGCTCGATGCACGCATGGGCGAGGTCTACTTCGGCGCCTACGAACATGCGGAGGGCCGCTGGCACACGCGCCAGGCGCCCGCCCTGGGCCAGCCGGCACAGGTGGCGTGCCCGCCGGGCTGGGTGCTCGCCGGCAATGCGATCGACCTGCATCGCGCTGCGCTGCCTGCGGCCGCCGAGCGCATCGTGGCCCTGCCGACGGCGCGCGCGTTGCTGCGGCTGGCTCCGCAGGAGCTCGCCTCCGGTGCTTCGCATGGAGCCGCCCAGGCGCTGCCGCTCTACATCCGCGACAAAGTGGCGCAAACTACCGAGGAGCGTGCGGCCGAACGCGCGCGCAAGGAGTTGCTTCGCGGCGCGGTGGTGCCGAGGCCCATGACATGAGCGCAGTCTTCAGGAGCATGGAAGCGGCTTTCGAGCCGATGACCGATCCCCGCCTCGACGAGGTGGTGGCGATCGAGCGGCGTGCCTACGACCATCCGTGGACGCGCGGGAATTTTGCCGACTCGCTGCGCTCGGGCTACCACGCACAGCTGCTGTGCGCGGGCAACGCGGTCCTGGGCTACTTCGTCGCCATGCAGGGCGTGGACGAGGTGCACCTCCTGAACATCACGGTGGACCCGGCCTACCAGGGCCAGGGCTGGGGGCGCATCATGCTCGACGCGCTGGCGCTCTGGGCGCGCGCGCAGAAGGCGCAGTGGCTCTGGCTGGAAGTCCGCATCAGCAACAAGCGCGCGCAGGAGGTGTACCTGCGCCACGGCTACCGCCGCGTCGGCGAGCGCCGCAACTACTATCCGGCCGCGCACGGGCGCGAGGACGCCATCGTGATGAGCTACCGACTGTGAGCCTGGACCTCGACGACCGCCAGCGCGCGATGCTCAAGGAGATCGGCATCGAAATCTTCTGGCCGCAGGGCGCGCGCGAGCTGCCGGCTGAAGAAGCGCCGGTGCTGCTGAACGCGTTGGACGAGCCGCCGCCGCCCGTACGTGCGCGCGCGCCGGCTCCCGTGCCGCGGGAGAGCGCACCCGTCCGGCCGCAGCCGCTGGTGGCGCGCGAGCGCACCGGCGGCGTCGGCGACATGGGCTGGGACGCCCTGCAGGCCGCAGTGGCCGCATGCCAGGCATGCAAGCTGTGCGAAGGCCGGCACAACACGGTGTTCGGCGTCGGCCCGCAGCAGGCCGACTGGCTCGTCATCGGCGAGGCGCCCGGCGAGAACGAAGACCTGCAGGGCGAGCCCTTCGTGGGCCAGGCCGGCAAGCTCCTGGACAACATGCTGCGCGCGCTGGGCCTGGACCGGCGCGAGAACGTCTACATCGCCAACGTGCTGAAGTGCCGGCCGCCGGGCAACCGCAATCCCGAGCCGGAGGAGATCGCGCAATGCGAGCCCTTCCTGCGCCGGCAGGTGGAACTCGTGCAGCCGAAGATCATCCTGGCCATGGGCCGCTTCGCCGTGCAGTCGCTGCTGCAGACGACCGAGCCCATCGGCCGCCTGCGCGGACGCGTGCACCGCTACAACGACGTGCCCCTGGTGGTCACGTACCACCCGGCCTACCTGCTGCGCAACCTGCCGGACAAGGCCAAGGCCTGGTCGGACCTGGTGCTCGCGCGATCGGTGCTGCAAGGCCGCGGCTAGCGGCCCGGTGCGAACGCGCGGGGCGCGAGCCGGCGGTTCGCGTAGTCGATGCCGCTGAACGCGGCGAAGTCGGCGAGGCTGCGTTCGCGCCCCAGTCCGTAGACGCCGAGATCCGCGCCGTCCACGAGGGCTGACAGGCGTGCGCGCGCTCGCTGCTCCAGCTCCCACCACCCGTGGCTGCGCCCCGCGTCCTGCGTCTCGTCCCAGTGCAGCGGGCGGGCGGGCGCGCTGCCGCCCGGTTCGTTGTAGAGGTGATAGACGGGCAGCGCCGGCATGTGGAACAGGTCCCAGCCGCGCGTGTACAGGCGCAAGGCGAGCGCCTGCTCCTCCCCATGGAAATAGAGCCACGGGTCGTACGGCACGTCCTGCGTGATGCGGCCGGGCGCAAACAGGCAACCGGCGCCGACGTGGATGGCCGGCAGCGCCTGCGTGCTCTCGACCGGCACGGCGTGGAACGGGAGCACGGGATGATCGGGCGCAAACGCCGCCTCGGGCTTGAGCACCTGGACCAGCACACCGGTCGTGGTCGCCCGCCGCACGGCGCGGCCCTGCTCGAGCGCGAACGCGCCGGGATAGGACGAGATCACCAGCGGCCGCGCCGGCGCCCCGAGCGCCAGCGCCTGCTCCATCAGGCGCCGATCCCAGTCCGCATCGAAGTCCATGTGCGAGTCCAGCTGCAGGAACCAGTCCTCGCCGTCGTGCAGCGACATGGCCAGCGCGCGCGCCCAGCACGGCCCGCGCGCATCCTGCTGCGGCACCTGCACGTGGCTCGTGCGCGCCGGCGCCGGCGCGACGCTGCGCGCACTCCCCGGTGGCGATTGGTCGACGATCCCGAAGTGCAGCCGCTGCGGCTGCGCGGCAGTCTCGACCGCGCGCTGGAGCGTGAAAGGCAGGACGGCGTCGCAGTAGGACGCGATGCTCACGAAGATGCGCTGGCTCATGCTGCGCTCCATCATGGCGGATTGCGGCCGGCCGCCGTGGGCCTCGCCCTGCTGCGTCGTGCGCTCAGAAGCGCAGCAGGTCCGGATGCGCGATGCGGCCGCCTCGCACCAGCATCTTTCCGTACTCGGCGCAGCGGTTGAGCGTCGGGATCACCTTGCCGGGATTCAGCAGCTCCTTCGGATCGAAGGCGCGCTTGACCGCGCGCATCTGCTCCATCTCCTCGGCGCTGAACTGCACGCACATCGAGTTGAGCTTCTCGATGCCGACGCCGTGCTCGCCGGTCACGGTGCCGCCCATCGCGACGCTGGTCTCCAGGATGTCGGCGCCGAACAGCTCGCAGCGATGCAGCTGGTCCGCGTCGTTGGCATCGAACAGGATCAGCGGGTGCAGGTTGCCATCACCGGCGTGGAACACGTTGGCGCAGCGCAGGCCGTACTTCTTCTCCATCTCCTGGATCGCCAGCAGGATGTCGGCGAGCCGCTTGCGCGGGATGGTTGAGTCCATGCACATGTAGTCGGGGCTGATGCGCCCCGACGCGGGGAACGCGTTCTTGCGGCCGCTCCAGAAGCGCAGGCGCTCGGCCTCGTCGCGGCTCACCGCGATGGCGGTGGCGCCGGCGCTGCGCAGCACCTCGCTCATGCGGCCGATTTCTTCTTCCACTTCTTCCGGCGTGCCGTCGCTCTCGCACAGCAGGATGGCCTCGGCGCTCAGGTCGTAGCCGGCGTGCACGAAGTCTTCGACCGCCGCCGTCATCGGTTTGTCCATCATCTCCAGGCCGGCTGGAATGATGCCGGCCCCGATCACCGCGGCAACCGCGTCGCCGGCCTTGCGCACGTCGTCGAAGCTCGCCATGATGCAGCGCGCGAGCTGCGGCTTCGGGATCAGTTTCACCGTGACTTCGACGGCCACCGCGAGCATGCCCTCGCTGCCGATCACCACCGACAGCAGGTCGTAGCCGGGGACGTCGAGCGCCTCGCTGCCGAACTCCACCGGCTCGCCGTCGGCAGTGAAGCCGCGCACCTCCAGCACGTTGTGCAGCGTGAGCCCGTACTTCAGGCAGTGCACGCCGCCCGAGTTCTCGGCGATGTTGCCCCCGATGGTGCAGGCGATCTGGCTGGACGGGTCCGGCGCGTAATAGAGGCCGTAGCTCGCGGCCGCCTCGCTGATCGCGAGGTTGCGCACGCCGCACTGCACGACGGCCGTGCGCGACCGCGGATCGATGCGGCGGATGGCATTGAACTTCGCCAGCGACAGCGTCACGCCCAGGTTGTGCGGCAGCGCGCCGCCGGACAGGCCGGTGCCCGCACCGCGTGCGACCACGGGCACTCGCAGCGCGTGGCAGGCCTTCAGCACCGCCTGGACCTGTTCCTCCGACTCCGGCAGCGCGACCACCAGCGGCCGCTGCCGGTAGGCCGTGAGGCCGTCGCATTCATACGGCGTCGTTTCCTCTGCATGCCAAAGCAGGCAGCTTGGCGGCAGCACCTTCTGCAGCGCGGCGACCACCTGCGACTGGCGCTCGGCGCGATGCAGCACTTCGGGGTCGGTCGGGGCGTTCATGCGCTGGTCCTTTCCATGCGGTGGCTAGCTGCTTGCGAGGACGGCGCCGCGCATCACTTGAAGATCACGGTCTTGTGCCCGTTCAGCAGCACGCGATGTTCGCCGTGCCACTTTACCGCGCGTGCGAGCACCATGCTCTCGGTGTCGCGGCCGGTGGCCGTGAGCGTCTCCACCGTGTAGCTGTGGTCCACGCGGGCGACGTCCTGTTCGATGATCGGGCCCTCGTCCAGGTCCGCCGTCACGTAGTGCGCGGTCGCGCCGATCAGCTTCACGCCGCGGTCGTGTGCCTGGTAGTACGGCTTGGCGCCCTTGAAGCTGGGAAGGAAGCTGTGGTGGATGTTGATCGCGCGGCCCGCGAGCTTGCGGCACAGGTCGTCCGACAGCACTTGCATGTAGCGCGCCAGCACCACCAGCTCCGCGCCCTCGGCCTCGATCACCTCGTACTGGCGCGCCTCGGCCTGCGCCTTGGTCGCGGCCGTCACCGGGATGTGGTGGAAGGGCACGTTGTAGCTGGCGGCCAGCTGGTAGAACTCGCGGTGGTTGGACACGATCGCGCGGATGTCCAGCGGCAGCAGGCCGCTCTTCCAGCGGAACAGCAGGTCGTTGAGGCAATGGCCTTCCTTGCTCACGAAGATCACCGTCTTCATCGGCTGGGCGCTCGCGTGCAGCTGCCAGCGCATCTGGAAGCCTTCGGCGAACATCTTCAGCTGGGTGCGCAGGTCCTCCTGCGTGAGCTGGCCGCAGGCGAAGCGCACGCGCATGAAGAACAGGCCGGTGTCGTGGTCGTTGTACTGGGCGGCTTCCTCGATGTTGCCGCCGCGCTCCAGCAGGAAGCCGGAGACGGCGTGGACGATCCCGGGCCGGTCCGGGCACGAAAGGGTGAGGATGTAGGCTTCGGACATAGATGTGACATTGTCGCAGGCGCGCAATTGACGGCTGCGCGCAGGCCTTGGCATGATGGCTCGACCATAAGAACATTGGGAGCCGCATGCGCAGACGCCACTTCTCCGCCGCCCTGCCTGTCTTCGCCTTTCCGCTGCTGGCCCGCGCCGGCGGCGGGCTGAGCGAGTTCGATGCGAGCCAGGGGCTGCGCGCCGCGCTGGAAAAAGGAGCGGTGTCCGCGGTGCAGGTGCTCGGGCGGCCCGACGGCTTCCTGGCGAACGCGCAGGTGCACATCCCGCTGCCCAAGGCGCTGCACGACGCGGCCAGCCTGCTGAATGCGCTGGGCATGCGCAGGCAGCTGGAGGATCTCGAACTCGCGATGAACCGCGCCGCCGAAGCGGCGGTGCCGCAGGCCAGGGCCTTGCTGGTCGACGCGGTGAAGAAGATCAGCATCGCCGATGCCAGGCAGATCCTCGCGGGCGGCGAGACCTCGGTGACGGAGTTCTTCGCCGGCAAGACCCGCGAGCCGCTGACGGTGACCTTCATGCCGGCGGTGCACCAGGCGACCTCGAAGGTGGGCGTCGTCGAACAGTACGACCGGCTCACGCACAAGGCGCAGTCCATGGGCCTGTACCGACCCGAGGATCCCAGCGTGGACCACTACGTCACGCGCAAGGCGCTCGACGGCCTCTATTTCATGATCGGCGAGGAAGAGAAGCAGATCCGGCGCGACCCCGTCGGGACCGGCAGCGCCCTGCTGACCAGGGTGTTCGGCGGCCTGCGCTGAGGGGCAGCCCCGCCCGGCAAGGCGCGCTGCACGCCGGCGCCGCAAGTCGGCGCAAAATGGCGGTTCGAGCAGGAGCACCCGATGGCCTTCAACGACTTCAACATGGACAGCCAGTGGCTGCCCTTCACCCCGAACCGCAGCTTCCGCAAGGACCCGCGCATCTTCGTCGCGGCGGACGGCATGCACTTCACCACGCACGATGGCCGCCAGGTCATCGACGGCATCTCCAGCCTGTGGTGCGTGGGCGCGGGCCACAACCGCAAGCCCATCAACGAGGCCATCAAGAAGCAGCTGGACACCCTGGACTACGCGACGGCCTTCAACGCCTCCAACGACCAGGCCTTCGTCGCCGCCGAGAAGATCGCGGCGATGGCGCCCGGCGACCTGAACAAGGTCCTGTTCTGCAACTCGGGTTCGGAAGCGGCGGACACCTCCCTGAAGGTGGCGCTCGCCTACCACCGCGCCCGCGGCGAAGGGCACCGCAACGTGTTCATCGGCCGCGAGCGCGGCTACCACGGCGTGGGCTTCGGCGGCATGAGCGTGGGCGGCATCCCGTCCAACCGCAAGGTGTACGGCGCCGCCCTGCTGCCGCGCGTGGACCACATGCGCTTCATCCACGATCCGGCCAACGCGTTCATCCACAACAAGGAGCCGGAGTCGCAGGAGGACTTCCTGCTGGAGCTGGAGCAGCGCATCCTGCCGCTGCACGACCCGAGCAACGTGGCGGCGATCATCGTCGAGCCCATCGCTGGGTCCGCCGGCTGGTACGTGCCGCCCAAGGGATACCTGAAGCGGCTGCGCGAGATCTGCGACAAGCACGGCATCCTGCTGATCTTCGACGAGGTGATCACCGGCTTCGGCCGCATGGGCACGAACTTCGGCGCCGATTTCTACGGGGTGGTGCCGGACCTGCTGAACTTCGCCAAGTGCGTCACCAACGGCGTGATCCCGCTGGGCGGCGTCATCTGCCGCGACAAGATCTACGACGCGATGATGAAGACCGACGCGCCGGAGCACGTCATCGAGTTCTTCCACGGCTACACCTACTCGGGCCACCCGGTGGCCTGCGCCGCGGCCATCGCCACGCTCGACCTGTACCAGAAGGAAGGCCTGTTCCCGCGGGCCGGCGAGATGGGCAAGGTGCTGGGTGACGCGTTCCACTCCGCGATCAAGGGCTTGCCGAACGTGGTCGGCATCCGCAGCCTGGGTCTGGCCGCTGCGGTGGAACTCGCCTCGATCCCGGGCTCGCCGGGCAAGCGCGCCTACGACATCTTCATCGACTGCTTCAAGAAGGGCGCGCTCGTGCGGCCCGCCGGCGACGTGGTCGTGCTCGCGCCGCCCTACATCGTGGAGAAGTCCCACATCGACCAGCTGGTGAACACGCTGGCCGATTCGATCCGCAAGCACGCCTGAGCCGCGAGCACGTCGGGTTGGTGCGGGTCAGCCCGAACGCGCCAGCGCTGCTGATCGCAGAAGAGAACGCAGAGGACGCAAAGGTTACGCAGAGAGCGCAGAGAAGACTCTCAAAGATTTTCTTTGCGTCCTCTGCGTAACCTCTGCGCACTCTGCGTTCTCCCGGCCTGATCACCAACCAGGCTTGATCGCGGGCCTCAGGACCGGGACCGCCCTTGCAGGTCCTGGCGCAATTGCGCGCAGTAGTCCTTGCCGGTCTCTTCGTGGGGCAGCGCCACGGAGCGCACCACCAGGTTCGCCGGCACGTGGCGCGGCACGCCGATGTCGGCCTCCACGTGGCCCGCGCCTGCGACCAGCACGACGGTCTTGCCCGGCACCGCGGCCGCGGCGATCGTCTCGGCCATCGCGCGATCGCGCGCGATCTGCACGCGCGTCATCGGCGTGATCTGCGTCTCCGGCAGCAAGTCGCAGTGGCCGCGGCGCACCGCTTGCTGCTGCGCCTTCAACGCCGGCCCGGGCAGCAGCCGGTCGAGCGCGCTGTCCTGCATGGCCTGCTGCTGCGCCTCGCGGGGCAGGTTGGCGCCGAACACCGGCGCGCCTGCGCGCACGGCCGCCATGATCGCGGGCGCGTAGCGCGGCCACGGCCAGCCCTCGGCGTTCCAGTGCAAGGCGGTGCGCACCTCGTCTTCCGTCGCGGCCGCGGGCAAGCCCGCCGTGGAGGTGCCCCGGTCGGCCATCTCGAGAGCTACGCCGGCGAGGGTGCCCTTATGAGCCAGGGTCTCCACCCAGCGTTGCTGCAGGCGCGGCTGCGCCGGCGCATCGTGCTGTTCGCCCAGCAGCAAGGCGTCCACGCCAGCGGTGTCGAGAAGGGGCCCGGCGGCGCAGCCGCCGAGCAGCAGGGCCGAGGCAAGGGCGAGGCGGAAGCGCATGGCGCGATCCTAGCCCCAGCGGGTCGGCTGCCGCCGCGGCCCCAGAAAGCAGAAAGCGCGGAGCAAGCCGCGCTTTCCACTCCTCCGCCGGGCTGGCGTCAATGGATGACCAAGGGGTTCTGGGCTAGCTCGGCATAACCGTCGAGCGTCGCTTCCACCTCTTCCTGGGTCGGTGTGTTCAGCTGCCAGGCATTGATCTGCCGCTGGAAGGCGTCGGCCCAGGTCCCGTCGAGGTAGACCTCCTTGTTGGAGCGCTTGTCGACGATCTCGAAGCCGTGCCGCACCAAGTCCGGGTGCGGTTCGCCCTCCACGGGCTCGTTCGCCTGGAGGTGCACCACCACGAACGAATCGGAGTCATAGAGCATCTGCATGTTTTGAGTCCTTATGCCTTTAGCTGGCTGCGACTGGCTTCGATTCAAGTGTGGCACTCAAAGAGCTTCCCCGCAGGCACCGGCCGGATTGGCCATGGATTCAATGTAGGTGCCGGGGCGTTCAGCCCTTGTCGGTTGAGGACCAGCGCTGGTCGACCCAGCCACCGTCCGGGTTTGTCAGACGCAGCCGCACCGGCGCGTAATCCTGTCCGCGAGCGAGCCACAGTTCGATGCGCTGGTCGAACTCCTTGCGAGGCAGGTGTTCGAGCTTGACGGCGCGCACGCTGCCCCCGGGCAGCAGCAGTTCCTCTTCGCCGACCACGCGAAAGATCCACTCGTCCGCGTCGCGCGTGGTGGCGGTCGGGATCGCCAGCTCGGTGCCGGGGGTGAAGCGTTCCGGCGCAGCCGCCGCGAGCATCGCCAGTTGCAGCAGCACGCTCAGGCGGTCCTGCATCCCCGTGCGCAACACGGCCTCGGGCTGGTTGTTGCTGAAGACCACCCGCCCACCCGCGCGGTCGAAGTGCGTGGCCTGTTCGCTGCGGGCGCGGTCGGAGAAGCGTTCCGGCAGCAGCCCCGAGGCGCTGAACGCGCCCGTGCTTTCCTGCACCCGCGGACGCAGTCCGGCGGCCGTGAGTTCGAGGCGCGCCGCGTAGCGCTCGCCGTCCTGGCGCCAGTCCAGGCGCGCCGTGCCTTGGACGCGCACGCCGCGCGACTGCGTGCTGACCTCGTAATGCAGGACGGCCGACGGCAGCGCGGCGATGCTGGCGGGCAGCGCCTGCGTGTGCGCCGCCGCCGCGGCTGGCGCCGGCATGGCCGGGGCGACCCGCCGCGGCGCCGCAGCGGGCGCCGGGCGCGCGGACACAGCCGGCTTCGGCGGCTCCGGGGGTGCGGTCGCCGCAGCGGCCTGCACTGGCGGTGAGGGAGCTGCGATCGGCGCCGGCACGATGCTGCGCGTTCGGAATCGCGCGATGCGCGGGGCGCTTTCCGGCGCCAGCGTGAGCTGCGTCGGCCGCAGCAGCACGAAATGCGCGGCCAGCACGAGGACGGTGAGCAGCGCGAGCTGCCGCGACCGCCTCGGCGGGCCGGTGTTCATCCCTTGTGCCCGAGATCGCTGGAAAGCTGCGCGGCCGCGCGCCGCAAGGGGCCGTCCACGGCGCCGCCCCATTCGGGATCGAACACGCCGGCGGGGCCGAGCGACACGATGCCGAGCACCATGTGCCCGTCGGCATCGAAGACCGGAACGCAGAAGCCGACGATGCCGGGCAGCAGCGTGTCCACCACCCGCGCGGAGCCGCGCTGGCGCACGCCGTCGAGCAGCGCCCGCACTTCGGCCATCGTGGTGGGCACGTCGGCGCGGCCCTGCTTCTGCGCCCGCGCCATCTCTTCCTTGAGCATGGGCGCGATCGCCTCCTTGGGCGCGTAGGCGGCGAAGCACTGGCCGGTGGCGGACGTGAGCAGCGGCATGACGTCGCCCAAGCGCAGGTTGACCGTGACGGCGGACGGCGATTCTTCCCAGTGCACGATGGTCGGGCCGTGGTTGCCCCACACCGCCAGCGCCAGTGTGTGGCCGATCTCCTCCATCAGCCGCGCGACCCGTTCGCGCGCGAGCTTCACCGCGTCCAGCCGTTCCAGCGAGGCGAGTCCGAGCTTCAAGGCCGCGGGCCCCAGGTCGTAGCGCGTGGTCGCCGCGTCCTGCACCACCAGTTGCAGGCGCTGGAAGCTCACCAGGTAGCGGTGGGCCTTGGCCGCGCTCATGCCGGCGGCGCGCGCCAGGTCGCGCAGCATCAGCGGGCCGTCCGCGGCGCCGAGCACCTGCAGCAGCGCGAAGCCCACCTCCACCGACTGGATGCCTGCGCGTTCCTTGATCACCGGGCGGCCTCCGCGAGGCCGTTGGATCTCCGGCTAGAATTACGTTTAGGTAAATTCATTTCACAATGCGTAATGGTCCGGACGGACTCTAGCGCATCCTCTTTCCGGGGTCCACGATGAAACTGGCAACGTACAGGGATGGTTCGCGCGACGGGCAACTGGTGGTGGTCTCGCGCGACCTGCAGACGGCCCACTATGCCACCGGCATCGCGCACAAGCTGCAGCAGGTGCTGGACGACTGGAACTTCCTCGCCCCCCAATTGCAGGATCTCTACGAGACCCTCAACGGCGGCAAGGCGCGCCACGCCTTCCCCTTCGATCCCACGCAGTGCATGGCGCCGCTGCCGCGCGCCTACCAGTGGGCCGACGGCTCGGCCTACATCAACCACGTGGAGCTGGTGCGCGCGGCGCGCAACGCCGAAGTGCCCAAGACCTTCTACGAAGACCCGCTGATGTACCAGGGCGGCAGCGACGACTTCCTGGGCCCGACCGAGGACGCGAAGTTCCTGAGCGAGGACTGGGGCATCGATTTCGAGGCCGAGGTGACGGTGGTGACGGGCGACGTGCCCATGGGCGCCACGCCCGACCAGGCGCTGGACGGCGTGCGGCTCGTCATGCTCGCCAACGACTGGAGCCTGCGCAACCTCATTCCCAACGAGCTCGCCAAGGGCTTCGGCTTCTTCCAGAGCAAGCCGGCGACCGCGTTCAGCCCCGTCGCGGTGACGCCCGACGAACTGGGCGATGCGTGGTCCGGCGGTCGCCTCAACCTGGTCGTGCAAAGCAGCTGGAACGGCCGCAAGGTCGGCATGTGCGACGCGGGCCCGGACATGACCTTCCACTTCGGCCAGCTGATCGCGCACATCTGCAAGACGCGCAACGTTCGCGCCGGCAGCATCGTCGGCTCGGGCACGGTGAGCAACAAGGGCGTCGCCGACGCGAAGGGCCGCACCGAGTGGCCCAAGGGCTACAGCTGCATCGCCGAGAAGCGCGCCATCGAGACCATCCAGGACGGCAAGCCCTCCACCGACTTCATGCGCTTCGGCGACACGATCCGCATCGAGGTGAAGGGCAAGGACGGCCAGAGCCTGTTCGGCGCCATCGACCAGAAAGTCGTGAACGCCGCCGGCTGATCGGGCGCCGCCGAAGACGAAAACCAGAGGCAAGAACGCAAAGGGCGCAAAGGATTCGCAAAGGTCGCAAAAGGACATCCATTCTCCAGATGGATTCTTTTGCGAGCTTGGGCTGTTCGCTTTTGCGACTTCTGCGTTCGGCTGTTCCATCTCTCCAACTCAGAAGACACATGCAACGCAGACACTTCCTCGCCGCGTCCGCAGCGACGCTCGCCACGCCGTTCGCGCTCGCCCAGTCCTGGCCCGAGCAGCCGATCCGCTGGATCGTTCCCTATCCGGCGGGCGGCGGCACCGACGTGCTGGCGCGGACCGTCGCGGAGGCCATGCGCCCTGGCCTGGGCCAGACCATCGTGATCGACAACCGCCCGGGCGCCTCGACCAACATCGGCGGTGACATGGTCGCGCGCGCCAAGCCGGACGGCTACACCGTCATGTCCGCCGACAACGCGATCCTCGCGTACAACGAGCACCTGTTCACCAAGCTGCCCTTCAACCCCGAGAAGGACTTCAGCTACCTGGGCGCGATGGCCCGCTTCCCCCTCGCGCTGGTGGTGAACCCGTCCTTCCCGGCGAAGGACGTCAAGGAATTCATCGCGTATGCGAAGGCGCATCCGGGCAAGCTGAACTACGCGTCGCCCGGCAACGGCTCGCCGCACCACCTGGCGATGGAGCTGTTCAAGAACCGCACCGGCACCTTCATCACGCACATCCCCTACCGCGGCGCCGCGCCGGCGGTGCAGGACGTGATGGCCGGCCAGGTGCCGTGCATGTTCCTGGACCTGGCCGGCGGCCTGCCCGCCATGAAGGGCGGCAAGGTGCGCGTGCTGGCGATCGGCTCGAGCAAGCGCGCTCCCTCGCTGCCGGACGTGCCGACGCTCGCCGAAGCGGGGGTGCCCGGGGCCGAGGTCTATGCCTTCCAGGGCGCCCTGGGCCCCGCCGGCCTGCCCGAAGCCATCGTCACCCGCTTCAATGCGGAGCTGAACAAGGCCCTCGCCAGCGCCGAAGTGCGCAAGCGCGCCGCCGACTTCGGCATGGAACTGCTGCCCGGCACGCCCGCGCAGTTCAAGGCGATGGCGCGCGCCGAGGCGAAGCGCTGGGGCCCGATCATCCAGGCGGCCGGCGTCAAGCTGGACTGAGCGCTCCCCGGGGTCGAGGCTGGACCTTGGCCCCATGCGCGGCGCGCGCCGCGCGGCCACAATGCACGGGTCCACGGAGGCCCGTGCCATGCCCACCAACGTCCGCGTCATCCATCCCCCGGATTTCCTGCGCGCGCGCGCGGATGGGCAGGTGGACCTCGAGATGGGCAAGGACCTGCTGCAGCAGGTCGCGGCCGCTGCCGAGCCGCTGGGCGCCTACGAGGTGCTGATCGACATCCGCGACGCAGTAGGGCGGCTCACGCCGGATGAAGTGCACGAGCTCGCCGGCTCGCTGATCCAGTTCCGCCGCACGTTCCTGCACAAGACCGCGGTACTGTGCCCGCGCGACCGCTTCGACAACGCGCGCTTCTTCAGCCTGCTCGCGGCGAGCTACGGCTTCAGGAACATCCGCGCCTTCCTCTCGTACGAGGACGCGATGGAGTGGCTGATGTCTCCCGACCAAGACTGAAGCTCCCGGCCACGGACCGCTGCCCGCATACTGCGGGCGATGGCTGCACCCGCCGGACCCCGCTGGAGCTGGCTGCCCGCGCAAGGCAGCCGCAGCTACCACCTCCTGCTCGCGGCCACGGGCATGCTGGTGCTGGGCCCGCTCGCCGGCGTGACGGCGGCCTACATGAACTTCTCGCTCGGGTTCTTCGTCGGCGGCCAGGTGCTCGCGGGCCTGCTCGGCTCCGCCGTCACCGCCGGCTACGGTGCGCAGGGCAAGCACGGCGCCAACTACATCCAGACCGCGGCCGCATCCGTCGCCAGCATGAGCGGCCTCGGCGTGCTGGTGCAGGCGATGGTCTGGATGGGGCTGCCGCAGCCGCCCGCGTGGCAGCTGGTGGGCTACTTCGCCTGCATCGGCATGTTCGGCGTCGGCGTGGGCATGCTCTACACGCCGGTGCTCGTGGACCGCCTGCACCTGGCCTTCCCCTCGGGGCTGGCGGTCGCCAACATCCTGCGCGCGCTCACCGACACGCGCCTGTTGCGGCACTCGGTGCAGCATCTCGGCGGCGGCGCGCTCGCCGGCCTGGTCACGGGACTGGCAGCGCCGCGCATCGGCTGGCTCGGTCGCATCGACTGGTCCGCCTCCACCTTCGGCGCCGGCATGGTGGTCGGCGCGCGCATCGGCGTGCCGGCGTTCGTGGGCGGCGTGCTCGCCTGGGCCGCGCAGCCCTTCTTCGTGCGCATCGGCTGGCTGCAGCCCGGCGACCCCTTTCGCAAGATCACGTTCCTCATCGCGCTGGGCATGATCATGGGCGCGGCGGCCGTGGACCTGGCGCTGATCCTGTGGCGCGCGTGGGCGAGCCTTCGCGGCCAGGACGCGGGCGACGCGCCGGCCGATGATCCCGGCTGGCGGCGCGTGCATCGCGGGCGGCTCTGGCTGTGGGTGCTGGCCTGGGGTGCCGCCACGCTCGCCACGGGCCACCTGCTGCTCGGGCAGCCGCTGTTCTTCCTCGCACTGGCAGTCGCGCTGGTGTTCCTGTTCGCGCTGGTGAACGGCATCTCGGTGGGCGTGAGCGACTCCAATCCGATCTCCTCCGCGTTCGTGGTCTCCGTGGTGCTGATGGCGCTGCTGGGCCTGTCGGATCCCGGCGTGGGCCTCATGGCGGGCGCGGTGCTGTTGGTTTCCACCAGCGTGGCTTGCGACATGCAGCAGGATCGCTCCACCGGCTGGCGACTGGGCACGCCGCGCGTGCTGCAGTTCCGCTACCAGGTGCTGGGGATCCTGGTGGGCGCCGTGCTGGCGGTGGTCTTCGCACGCGTGTTCATGGCGGCCTACCCGGTGCTGCTGCAGGACCAGACCGCGATGCAGGCCGGCCAGCAGCCGGCGCAGTGGAGTTCCGCCATGACCTACAAGTTCGTGGGCGTGCTGCGCAGCCTCACGGACGACAAGCCGTACCAGCGCACGGCCATCCTCGCCGGCGTGCTCGCGGGCTTCGTGATCGAGCTGCTGCGCAAGCGCCTGCGGCCGCGCGCGTTCCTGTTCGACGCGGTGCTGCTGCCCTCCCCGTATGCTCTTTCGTTCGGGGGCTTCGTGAACCTGCCGACGTCCTTCTGGCTGGGAGCGGGCGGGGTGACGGGCACCTTGCTGGAGCGGCGTGCGCCACGGCGCGGCGAGCTGCCGCAGGACATGAGCGCCACCTCGCTGTTCGGCGGCGGCCTCATCGCGGGCGATGCGCTCGCGGCGCTCGCGCTGGGCGTGGCCGGGCTGCTCGCGACCGTGTTCTGAGGAGTCTGCGCAGGCCCGTTTCTCTGCCGCGCACTCCGAGGCTCAGAGGCGCAGCCAGGACGTGCCTTTTTCCTCGGCACGCGCTTCGGCGAGCGCGGCCAGGAAGCGTTCGCACCACCAGTGCACGTCCTGCTGCCGCACATTGCGCATGAGCGACTGGTGCCGTTCGCGCCGCTCTTCCAGCGGCATCTGCAGCGCCAGCAGGATCGCAGCCGCGGTGCCTTCGGTGTCGTAGGGATTCACCAGCAGCGCTTCCTTCAGCTGCTCCGCCGCGCCGGCAAAGCGCGAGAGCACCAGCACGCCGGGATCTTCCTCGTCCTGCGCGGCCAGGAATTCCTTCGCCACCAGGTTCATCCCGTCGCGCAAGGGCGTGACCAGCGCGACCCGGCTGGCCTTGTACAGCCCCGGCAGGCGCGCGCGCGCCACGGTGCGGTGGATGTAGCGCACGGGCATCCAGTCGAGGTCGCCGAAGTTTCCGTTGATGGAGCCGCACAGGCTTTCGAGCTCGTGCAGCAGGTCGCTGTACGCCCCCACGTTCTCGCGGCTCGGCGAGGCGATCTGGATCAGCGTGGCGCTGGAGCGCAGGTCCGGGTTCTTGTCCAGGAACTCGCGGAACGCCCGCATGCGCTGCGGCAAGCCCTTGGAGTAGTCGAGACGGTCCACGCCGACCAGCAGCTTGCGCCGGTAGTACTCGCGCTTCGTGCGCTCGTACATCTCGACCGCCTCGCGGGCGTTGGCGAGCTCGGTGAACTCCTGCACGTCGATGCCGATCGGGAACGCGCCCGCGTGCACCGTCCGCCCGAACGCGCGCCAGCGCTGGTCGGGCAGGCGCTGCGCATGCGCCTCGCTCTCCACGTAGCGCGCGAAGTGGTCCAGGTCGGCCTCGCTCTGGAAACCCACGAGGTCGTACGCGAACAGGGCGCGGATCAGCCAGTCGTGGCCGGGGATCGCCGCCAGGATCAGCGGCGGCGGCAGCGGAATGTGCAGGAAGAAGCCGATGCGTTGCTGGCAGCCGAGCGCGCGCAGTTCCGCCGCGAGCGGGATCAGGTGGTAGTCGTGCACCCAGATCACGTCGTCCGGGCGCAGCAGCGGCAGCAGCTTGCGCGCGAACAGCTGGTTCACGCGCCGGTAGCCCGCGATGTAGCCGGCGTCGAAGTCCGCCAGGTCCAGGCGGTAATGGAACACCGGCCACAGCACGCCGTTCGAATAACCGAGATAGAACGCGTCGTGGTCTGCCTTCGACAGGTCGACCATCGCCAGCTTGACCGGGCCGGCCTGCTGCACGTGCACGTCGTCCACTTCGGTCTGGTCGACGATCCTGCCGCTCCAGCCGAACCAGAGGCCGCCGGTGTTGTTCAGCACCTCCGCCAGCGCCACGGCGAGGCCGCCAGCCGCCGTCTTGCGCGGGTCCGCGATGCGATTGGAGACGACGACGAGCCTGCTCATTGCATTTGCAGGTCAGATCACCGTATCCCACGGCGCCGACAGCCGCACCGCTGCATTGATCGTGCCCACCATGGAATAGGTCTGCGGGAAGTTGCCCCACATCTCGCCGGTGACCGGGTGCGTGTCCTCGGACAGCAGTCCGAGGTGATTGCGGCTCTTGAGCATGACCTCGAAGATCTCACGCGCCTGCGCCTTGCGGCCGATGCGCGCGAGCGCGTCGATGCGCCAGAACGTGCAGATGTTGAACGCCGTCTCCGGTTTGCCGAAGTCGTCGGCGGCCTCGTAGCGGCGCATGTAGGGCCCGTCGCACAGCGACTTCTCCAGCGCGTCCACCGTCGCGACGAAGCGGGAGTCGTTCGGGTCGATCATGTTCACTTCGGCCATCAGCAGCGCGCTCGCGTCGAGGTCGCGACCGCCGAAGCTTTCCGCGAAGGCCTGGCGCTGTTCGCTCCAGGATTCCTTGAGGATGCGCGAGCGGATCGTGTCCGCGCGTTCGCGCCAGTAGCGAATGCGCTCGGGCAGGCCCAGCGTCGCCGCGATCTTGGCGAGCCGGTCGCACGCGGCCCAGCTCATGAGCGCGGACGAGGTATGGATGCGCGCCCGGGTGCGCAGCTCCCACATGCCGGCGTCGGGCGAGTCGTAGATCTTGAACGCCTGCTCACCCACCGCTTCCATGTGCGCGAACTCGGCGCGGCCCGCGCGCTTGAGCAGCCGGTGGTCGTGGAAGGCCTGCGCCGCCCCGAGCAGGATGTTGCCGTACACGTCGTGCTGGAAGTGCTCCTGCGCCTGGTTGCCCACGCGCACCGGCCCCATGCCGCGGTAGCCCGGCAGGTGTTCGACGATCCTCTCCGTCAGCTTCTCTTCCTGGCCGATCCCGTACAGGGGCTGGATGTGGCCGCCGCCGGAGCGGATCACCACGTTCATCAGCCAGCGCAGGTACTCCTCCATGGTCGCCACTTCGGAGATCGAGTTGAGCGCGCGCACCACGAAGAACGCGTCGCGCAGCCAGCAGTAGCGGTAGTCCCAGTTGCGCCCGCTGTTCGGCGCCTCGGGAATGCTGGTGGTCATGGCCGCGACGATCGCGCCGGTGTCCTCGAACAGCGACAACTTCAGCGTGATCGCTGCGCGGATGACGGCCTCCTGCCACTCGAGCGGCAGCGACAGCGCGCGCGTCCACTGCCGCCAGTAGGCGACCGTCTCCTGCTCGAACAGGCGCGCCGTGTCCTCGATCCCGGTGGCGAGCGTCTCGTCGGGACCCATGATGAAGTTCATCGGGCGGTCCACCACGAAGTAGGTCTCGGCCAGCACGTACGAGATCGGCGCGTCGGTGTTGATGCGGATCGTGCTGTTGCCGGCCACGTAGCGGATGTGCGTGCTGCCCTGCGTCACGGTGGGCTTGGCGCGGCCCCAGTCGAAGCGCGGCCGCAGCAGCACCCGCATGCGCGGCGAGCCCGAGAGCACGCGCACGCGCCGCACGAGCGTGAGCGGGCGGAAGGTCCGGCCCCGGCTCCAGAAGCGCGGCGCCAGGTCGGTCACTTCGATGCCCTGGCCCTTGCGGTCGTACATGCGGGTGCGCAGCACCGCCGTGTTGGGCTCGTAGAACTGCTCGCTGCGGTCGTAGTCTTCCAGCTCGAAAGCCCACAGGCTTCCGTTCGCCGTGGGGTCCAGCAAGGAGTTGAACACGGGATCGCCGTCGAAGCGCGGCAGGCAGCACCAGACGATGCGCGATTGCTGGTCGATCAGGGCGCTGTACGCGCAGTTGCCGATCATGCCGACCTGCAGGCTGTTGGGGGTGACCAGGGGTGCGTTGTTGTTCATGCGTTTCTCGTCGGGCGGCGCGCGACGGCCGCCTCCAGTTCGCGGCGCAAGGCCGTGGGATCCGATACGCGGCGCCAGGCGACCGAGGGACCCTCGCCGACCTTGACGCCGATGCCACCGAGCCGCTGCACGGTGGAAAAGCCGACTTCGTCCGTCACGTCGTCGCCGATGAAGATCGGCGTGCGGCCGGCGAACGGAGCCTCGCCGAGGAAGTCCTCGATGGCGCGGCCCTTGCTCGCGCCGCCGGGCTTGGCCTCGGCGACCATCTTCCCGCGCAGCAGCGTCAGGCCGGGCGATTCGTTCACCGCCTCCTGCATGGTGCTCAGGCAAAGGGACTCGAGCTCCGGGCGCTGCCGGTAATGCAGCGCCAGCGACCCGCGCTTGTTCTCCACCAGCAGGCCGGGATGGTCGGCGGCGAGCGCGCAGGCGGCTTCTTGCACGTGGTCCAGCGGGTGCGTGTGCAGCAGATGCACGGCTCCGTCCACGCCGCGGCGCTCGGCGCCGTGCACGCCGGCGACGGGCAGGTGCAGGGGGCGCAGGAAGGCGTCGATCTGCGTGATGGGCCGCCCCGAAATCACGGCGACGGCGCCGTCCAGGTAGGCGCTGAGTTCGCGTAGGACGGCGAGCAGAGGCTGCGGCACATGCACGGCGCTCGGTTGAGGGGCGAGGTCCACCATGGTCCCGTCGAAGTCCAGGAACAGGGCGCAGGAGGGATAGAGGATCTCCGCGAGCGTCATGTAATGTCGAACGTAGCAAAGGCGAGGGCGGCCCGCCAGACCGGCGGGACTCCGCCCAAGGTAGGAAGCATCCTACGCGCGCCCGTGCTGCCCGGGTGGCGGACAATGCCCGGCCATGCGCTTCACCGCCCCCTTTCGCACCCTCCTGTGCGGTTTTGTCTGCGTGTTCGCCACAGCGCTGGCCCAGGCGCAGGACAGCTGTCCACCGCATCCCCCCAGCCCGCAGGACCTGCACGCCGGCGCGTCGCGCACCGACGTTCGCGATCGAGGCTTCCTGTGGCGCCTCACCCGCGGTGGCCGGACTTCGTGGTTGTATGGCACCGTGCACGCGAGCCGGCCCGACTGGGTGCGGCCGGGGCCGCGGGTGCAGGCGGCGCTGGCCGGCAGCGAAGTGCTGGCGCTGGAGCTCGATCCTTCCGATCCGGAATTGATGCGCGCCTTCAGCGCGCCCGCCGACCCGGCGCGGGTTGCGCGCGTCACGGCCGGTCTGGCGCCGCGCATCGCGGCCCTCGCCGCGCGCGAGTGCGTCTCCGCAACGGCGCTTGCGCACTTGCAACCCGTGCTGCAGGTCGCGACGCTCAGCCTCGAGGACACGCGGCGCGACGGCTTCCATCCCGAGCTGGCCATCGACGTCATGCTCTGGGCGCTTGCGCGGGGCGCCGGCAAGGACGTGGTGGCGCTGGAGACGCCAGCCTCGCAGCTCGCCGCCCTGCTGCCCGAAAGCGAGGCGGAGGAACACGCATTGCTGGACGAGAGTCTCAGGGAAATCGAGACGGGCGAGGGCCGCACCACGCTGCGCCGGCTGCTGCAAGCCTGGGCCGACAACGACACGCCGCAACTGGCCAGCTATGCCAAGTGGTGCCAGTGCCTGGACAGCCCGCAGGAGCGCCGCTACATGGAGCGCCTGAACGACGAGCGCAACGGGCCGATCGCCGACAAGCTGGCAGTGCTCGATGCGTCCGGCCGCCCCTTCTTCGCCGCGGTCGGCTCCCTGCACATGACCGGCCCGCAGGCGCTGCCGCGGCTGCTGCACGAGCGCGGCTTCCAGGTGGAGCCGATCGCGCTGGCTGCCCGCAGCACCGCGCGGTGAGGCTGGAGTAAGCTGTAGCCCGCAGCACCCCAGGAGCGCGCCATGAGCGACAACACGAACTTCGGCTTTGCCACGCTGGTCCCGGGTTTCGATTTCCTGCAGAACCTGTCCAAGGGCGCGTCGTCGATGCCGCAGATGCCCACTCTGTCCAGCTGGATCGCTCCCACGCTGAACGTGGAGGAACTCGAGAAGCGGATCTCGGACCTGAAGGCGGTGCACTTCTGGCTGGACCAGAACAGCAAGGCCCTCGGCGCGACGATCCAGGCGCTCGAAGTCCAGCGCATGACGCTGGCCACCCTGCAGGGCATGAACGTGAGCATGGGCGAAGTGGCCAACGCGCTGAAGCTCAAGACCTCCGAGAACATGTCCAGCATGCAGAAGATGGCGGGCGCGGCCGGCACGATGGCGGGCAACATGGCAAGTGGCGGCGGCCGCCGCAAGGCTGCCGAGGAGCCGGCGAAGGAGTCCGCGCAGGAGCCGGCGAAGGAAGCGCCGCCCGAGAAGAAGGCCAAGGGCGGCAACGGCGCGTCAGGCGCGCCGGCGGTGGACCCGCTGCAATGGTGGAGTTCGCTCACCAACCAGTTCCAGGAAATCGCCGCCAATGCGATGAAGGACGTCGCGCAGACCGCCGCGGCGATGGAGCCGGCCGCCAGGGCCAAGGCGTCCGCCGCCGCGAAAGCCCCGGCCAAGGCCGCCAGGAAGACCGCGGCGCGCAAGCGGCCGCCCCGCAAGGCGGCGTAGTCCCGGGAGCCGCCGTGCAGTTGTTTCCCTTCGGCCATGCCACGCACCCGCAGTGGCAGATGGCGGCCGGGCTCGTGCTCGCGCAGTTGCGTGCGCAGATGACGTTGCCCACCTACGCGGCGCATCCGACGCTGGCGCTCGTGTACATCACGGACCACTACGCGGCCTCGGCGCAGGACATCCTGGACCACCTCGGCGCGGAGCTGCCGACCGTGACCGACTGGTCCGGCACGGTGGGCATCGGCATCGCCTCCTCCAACGTGGAGTACTTCGACGAGCCCGCGCTGGCCGTGATGCTGTGCGCGCTGCCGAGCGACCAGTACCGCGTGTTTTCCGGCGTCGCGCCGCTGCCCGCGACCTTCCGGCCGTACACCGCCCTGGTCCACGCGGACGGCTCCACGCCGGAACTGGGCGAGCTGGTGGCCGAGATGGCCGATCGCACGGTGACC
This sequence comes from Ramlibacter ginsenosidimutans, assembly GCF_016654015.1. Classification (GTDB taxonomy): domain Bacteria; phylum Pseudomonadota; class Gammaproteobacteria; order Burkholderiales; family Burkholderiaceae_C; genus Ramlibacter; species Ramlibacter ginsenosidimutans. The sequence goes on from NZ_JAEPWM010000002.1 coordinate 237,434, forward strand.
GGCTACCTGTTCGGCGGGCTCGCAGCCAGCCGCGGTGACGTCGTGCAATTCGCGGTCGGCGGCAACGGCAACCTGCGCGGCCACGGCAAGGCCGGCGGCGTGTTCCGCGGCGGCCTCTCCGGCGTGGCGTTCGGCGAAGGCGTTCAGATCGTCTCGCGCGTGACGCAAGGCTGCCAGCCGGTGGCGCCCGAGCGCCGCATCACGGCGGCCGACGGCAACCTCGTCACCGAGCTGGATGGCGAGCCCGCGCTCGACGTGTTGCTGGAGGACCTGCAGCTCACGCTGGAGCAGCCGCAGGCCGCGGTCGCCGCCTTGCGCCAGACGCTCGTCGGGCTCACGGAGCCGAGCGACGACGTGGCGAGCACGCCAGTGAGCCGCAGCGGCCACTTCGGCGAGGACGTCATCGTGCGCCACATCATCGGCCTCGACCCGCGCCGCCGCGGCGTGGCCATCGCGCAGAACGTGGAAGAGGGCATGAAGCTCGCGTTCTGCCGTCGCAACGTGGAAGCGGCGCGCGCCGACCTCGTGCGCATCTGCGCCGAGATCCGCGAGGAGGTGGAGCCCGAGGAGCTGCCGCTCGCCGCGGCCACCGCGTTGGCCGCCGCCGACGCACTGGCCGCGCCCACGCCTGAGCGCGCCATCGCGGGTGCCGTGTACGTCAGCTGCTCGGGCCGCGGGGGACCGCACTTCGGCGGGCCGAGCGCGGAGCTGCAGATCGTGCGGCGCGCGCTCGGCGACGTGCCGCTGGTGGGCTTCTTCGCCAACGGCGAAATCGCGCGCAGCCACCTCTATGGCTACACGGGCGTGCTCACGGTGTTCCGCTAGCGCTGCGCGGCGCGGCGCTCACTTGCGCCGCAGCTGGGTGAAAGCCGAGAACTCCCAGCTGCGCATCGCGAGCACCACGGTGTAGCCCTCGCGCTGCGACTGCGGCAGCTTCTGGTCGGCCTGGTGCTGCTGCGCGAAGTCCTGCGCGACGCGCTGCAGCCGGTCGACGAAGGAGGACGCGATGGCGCGGCTCACGGAGCCGTGCACGAGGAGCATGCATTCGCCGGGCCCGTCGAAGCCGCCGTTGAAGTAGTCCAGCACCACGTGCTCGCGGAAGTAGTCCATCACCGGTCCGTGCGGCCGCCAGCGGAAGGCCTTGGCCAGCTTGAGCCGGTAGCGATTGAGCGGGCGCAGCTCGATGATGCCCAGGCGATCGAGCTGGGCGAAGTACTTGATGCACTCGGCTTCGCCCAGCCGGTACTCCGTCGTGATCTGCTCCAGCGTCCACTGCGACAGCACGCAGATCGCGCACAGCAACAGCTTCTTGTCCGAGACCACCGCCCTTTCCTGCTCGTGCGTCAGCTCCTTCAGCAAGGGCTGCGCATCGGCCACGCGGCGCGCGAGTTCGGCGAAGTCCAGCTTGAGCACGCGGCAGATGGCGTCGATGCGGGACAGCGTCATGTCGCCCTGGGCCAGCATGCGCTTGACGCTGGACTCCGCCATGCCCAGGCCGCGGGCGAGGTCCGCATAGGTCATCTGCGCGGACTTCAGCTCCTTCTTGAGCGTGAGGACGAGGTCGGCGGTGGTGCTCATGGAAAGTATCGGCTGGCGATACCGAAAGGACGATGCGCCGCAATCTAGCCGAAAATGCGAGACCGGCCCAGCGCCGTTTCGCAGACTGCGGCCTTCTTTCCACAGGAATTGCCGTGCGGTATCGATTGACCCGTCCCGAGATGCACCTGGTCCTGGCCTGCGCCGCGCTCGTGGCGCTCGCCCTGCTAGCGCCCGCCGTCGCGCAGCCGCCCGACGCCCACGCGTTCGCGGACCAGCGTGCGCTGTTCGGCATACCGCACGCGCTGGACGTGCTGTCCAACCTGCCGTTTGCGGCGGCAGGCGCGTGGGGGCTCGTGCTGCTGCACAGGGCGCGCCTGTCGCAGCTGCACCCTACGCAGCGCGGCTGCGCGCAGGTCTTCTTCATAGGCCTGCTCGTGACCGCCGCAGGATCGAGCTGGTACCACCTCGCTCCGGACGACATTGGCCTGGCGATCGACCGCGGCTCGATGAGCGTGGCCTTCGCCGGCCTGCTCGGACTCGTCGCCGCAGGCCGGGTGAGCGATCGGGCGGGCCGGGCACTGTGCGTCGGGCTGCTGCTGGCAGCACCGGCCAGCGTGCTGTTCTGGCTGCGCACGGGCAACGTGCTGCCGTGGGCAGTGGTGCAGTTCGGTGGCATCGCACTCGTGCTGCTGGTGCTCGCGACGGGTTCGCAGAGGCTGGCGACGCTGCCGGTGCGCTGGAGCCTCGTGCTGCTCGCCTACGCGATCGCCAAGCTGTTCGAGGTCAACGACCATGCCGTGCTCGCCGCCAGCGGCGAGTTGTTGTCCGGCCACACCCTCAAGCACGTCGCGGCCGCTTTGGCCGCAGCGCCCGTGATCGTCGCCCTCCTGCCGCTGAGGCGGCGGCAGAATGGGACGGGGAACGTGGCCCGGGCTACGTGATGGAGGAGAACGCCATGGACAACACCGCCAGCGTGGCCACGCTGCCGTCGCCTGCGCACGAAGAGCACCCGAACCAGTTCGCGTTGCTGAAGCAGCGGCGCTTCGCGCCCTTCTTCTGGACGCAGTTCGCCGGGGCCGCGAACGACAACCTGTTCAAGTTCGCGTTCACCGTGATGGTCACCTACCAGCTGCAGGTGGCCTGGATGCCGCCGGCGATGGCGGGCCTGGTGATCGGCGCGCTGTTCATCCTGCCCTTCCTGCTGTTCTCCGCCACCAGCGGACAGCTCGCCGACAAGTTCGACAAGCGCAGCCTGGTGCGCTTCGTCAAGTGGCTGGAGATAGTCATCATGCTGCTCGCGGCCTTCGGCTTCTTCACGGCGAACGTCGTCGTGCTGCTGGCCTGCACCTTCCTCATGGGGCTGCACTCGACGATCTTCGGACCGGTGAAGTTCGCCTACCTGCCGCAACACCTGGCCGAACGCGAGCTCACCGGGGGCAATGGCATGGTGGAGATGGGCACCTTCGTGGCCATCCTCCTGGGCAACGTGGCGGGCGGCCTGATCGTCGCGGTGCCGCAGGTGGGGCCGCACTGGGTCGGCGTAGGCTGCATCGCACTGGCCGCGGCGGGCCGTCTGGTGGCGCAATGGGTGCCGGTGTCGCCGGCAACCGACCCGGGCCTGAAGATCAACTGGAATCCGTTCACCGAAACCTGGCGCAACCTGAGGCTCGCGCACGGGAACGTCGTCGTGTTCCGCTCGCTGCTGGGCATCAGCTGGATGTGGTTCTTCGGCGCGGTGTTCCTGAGCCAGTTCCCCAGTTTCGCCAAGGAGGTGCTGCACGGGGACGAGCACGTCGCTTCGCTGCTGCTGGTGGTGTTCTCGATCGGCATCGGCACGGGTTCGCTGCTGTGCGAGATGCTGTCGCGGCGCCACGTGGACATCGGCCTGGTGCCGCTCGGGGCGATCGGCATGACGGTCTTCGCCGTGGACCTGTACTTCTCGTCGCATGCCCTGCCGCCGGCCGGGTCGCTCACCGTCACGCAGTTTCTCGCGCAGGCGGCGCATTGGCGCGTGATGGCGGACCTGGCCCTGCTCTCGCTGTTCGCCGGCCTCTATTCGGTGCCCATGTATGCGCTGATCCAGCTCCGCGCGCAGCCCACGCACCGTGCGCGCATCATCGCCGCCAACAACATCCTGAACGCGCTGTTCATGATCGCCAGCGCGCTGATTGCCGGTGCGCTGCTGTCCGCCGGCGCGACGATTCCGCAGATCTTCCTGTTCACCGGCATCGCCAATGCGCTGGTCGCCGGCTACATCTTCCTGCTGGTGCCCGAGTACCTGCTGCGCTTCGTGGCCTGGGTGGTCACGCATCTCGTGTACCGCTTCCGCGTGCAGGGCGAGGAGCACATCCCGGTCGCCGGCCCCGCGGTGCTGGCCTGCAACCACGTGAGCTTCGTCGACGCCGTGCTGCTGATGGCGGCGAGCCCGCGCCCGATCTACTTCATGATGGACCACCGCATCTTCCAGGTGCCGGTGCTCGGCTGGCTGTTCCGCCTGGCCAAGGCCATTCCCGTCGCGCCGCAGAAGGAAGACTCCGCGGTGTACGAAGCCGCCTTCGAGCGCGCGGCGCAGGTGCTGCGCGAAGGTGACCTGCTGGCGATCTTCCCCGAGGGATCGATCACGCGCGACGGGCAGCTGCAGCCCTTCAAGGCCGGGATCATGAAAGTGCTGGAGCGTGCGCGCGCCGATGGCGTGGAGCCGCCCGTGGTGCCGATGGCGCTGACCGATCTGTGGGGTTCTTTCTTCAGCCGCATCGAGGAGCACGGCGCGATGGTGCGGCCCTTCCGGCGCGGCATCTTCAACCGCGTCGGGCTGAACATCGGCACGGCGCTCGCGCCCGCCCAGGTGCAGCCGGACGTGCTGCAGCAACGCGTCGCGCACCTGCTGGCCGCGTGACGCCGCCGCGAGGGGGGCTTTCATCGCGTGAGGGAATAAGTCGGCGCTACCCGACAAACGACGGAGGGAAACGGAATGAGCAAGGCACTGCGCCTGTCCGAGCAATGGTTCCGCCGCGGCCTGTGGCTGGTTGCGGTGGTGTTCGCAGGCTTCCTGATCGGACTGGGGAGCACCATCGTCGGGGACCTGCCCAAGGTGGAGAAGCCGCTGCAGGTCGAGGACTTCCTGGACAAGGCCGCCGCCGACCGCCTGCGGGCCGGCATCCAGCAGTCGGAGCGCAGCGCACGCGAGGCGCAGGATGCGCTGGAGCAAGCCCGGCTGAAGCGGCGCGTCGCCGAGTCCGACACGCAGACCGGACGCGAGACTTTCCAGAACTGGCTCGCCACCCGCCGCGCGACGCAACTGTCCGAACAGGACCCGGATCTCGTCGCACGCACGCAGGCGCTCGACCGGCTGAAGCAGGCCGAACGCGCCGCGCAAGCCGCGGAGCAGCGGCAGGATCAGGTGCTGCTGGATCTGCGGCAGGGGCAGGCACGGGCTCGCCAGCAACTGCAGGACATGGAGCAGGAGGCTTACCGCAAGTTGAACCAGGAGGCGCGGCGCGTGGAACTGCGCGTATTCCTGTATCGGCTGGCGCTCACACTGCCCTTGCTGGTGATCGGCGGCTGGCTGCTGCGCAAGCACCGGCACGGCACGTGGTGGCCGTTCGTGTGGGGCTTCGCGATGTTCGCGCTGTTCACGTTCTTCGTCGAACTGGTGCCCTACCTTCCCAGCTACGGCGGCTACGTGCGCTACATCGTGGGCATCGTCGTCACGGTGGTCGCGGGCCGGCAGGCCATTGTGGCGCTGAACCGCTACCTGGAGCGGCAGAAGGCCGCAGAGCAACTGCCGGACGTGCAGCGGCGCGAGGAGCTGAGCTACGACACCGCGCTCGCGCGGCTCGCCAAGGGTGTATGCCCCGGTTGCGAGCGGCCGGTGGACCTGCGCAACGACAAGATCGACTTCTGTCCGCACTGCGGCATCGGGCTGTACGACCGCTGCCCGCAGTGCGCGACGCGCAAGAGCGCGTTCGCGAAGTTCTGCCACGCCTGCGGGACGGGGGCGGGGGCGTTCACGCGATTGATCCCTGCCGCGACCTGACTTCGTGGGCTGGCGGTGAGCGCAGCGAACCCCAGCTCGCAGCGCTACGCTGGATCGCTGGGGTTCGCGTTGCTCACCACCAGCCTACGAGACCGCAAGCCTGGATCAAACGCCCCGCTGACGGTCCTGCCGGAACGCCTGCGCGAACTGCGCGAAGCGGCCCGCGTCGAGCGCGTCACGGATCTCGCGCATCAGGTTCAGGTAGAAGTGCAGGTTGTGGATCGTGGCCAGCATCGGACCCAGCATCTCGCCGCAGCGATCGAGGTGGTGCAGGTAGGCGCGCGAGAAGCCACCGGTGACGCTGCCGTCCGGGTTGGTGGTTCCGCGGCAGGTGTAGCAGGTGCAGGTTTCGTCCAGCGGACGCTCGTCGCTGCGGTGCTTCGCGTTGCGGATCTTCAGGTCGCCGAAACGGGTGAACAGGTGGCCGTTGCGGGCGTTGCGCGTCGGCATGACGCAGTCGAACATGTCCACGCCTTGGGCCACGCCTTCCACCAGGTCCTCCGGCGTGCCCACGCCCATCAGGTAGCGCGGCTTGTTCGCGGGCAGACGGTGCGGCGTGTGCGCCATGATGCGCAGCATCTCGTCCTTGGGCTCGCCCACGCTGACGCCGCCAACGGCGTAGCCCGGGAAGTCCATCTCCACCAGCGCCTGCAGCGATTCCTCGCGCAGGTTCTCGAACATGCCGCCTTGCACGATGCCGAACAGCGCGTTGGGGTTCTCCAGCCGGTCGAACTCGGCGCGGCAGCGCACGGCCCAACGGCGCGACAGCTCCATCGAGAAGCGCGCTTCCGCCTCCGTGGTGCGGTGGCCCTTGGTCTCGTAAGGCGTGCATTCGTCGAACTGCATGACGATGTCCGAGTTCAGCGCCGCCTGGATCTGCATCGAGGTCTCGGGCGTGAGGAACAGGCGGTCGCCGTTCACCGGCGAGGCGAACTTCACGCCCTCCTCGCTGATTTTGCGCATCTCGCCCAGGCTCCACACCTGGAAGCCGCCCGAGTCCGTGAGGATGGGCTTGTGCCACTGCTCGAAGCGGTGCAGGCCTCCGAACTGCTTCAGCACGTCGAGGCCCGGGCGCATCCACAGGTGGAAGGTGTTGCCCAGGATGATCTGCGCGCCCATCTCCTCCAGCGAGCGCGGCATCACGCCCTTGACGGTGCCGTAGGTGCCCACGGGCATGAAGATCGGCGTCTGCACCATGCCGTGGTTCAGCGTGAGCGTGCCGCGGCGCGCCAGGCCCTCGGTCTTGTGGAGTTCGAATTTCAGCATCGTCGTTCTCAGGTGGGGCTGCGCGCGAGCAGCATGGCGTCGCCGTAGCTGAAGAAGCGGTAGCGCGCGGCGATCGCGTGCCGGTACAGCGCCATGATGTGCTCGTAGCCGGCGAAGGCGCTCACCAGCATCATCAGCGTGGATTTGGGAAGGTGGAAGTTGGTGAGCAGCACGTCGACCTGCCGGAACGCGAACCCCGGCGTGATGAAGATGTCGGTGTCGCCGCTCGCCTGGCCGCTGCGTGCCCACGACTCCAGCGTGCGCACGGTGGTCGTGCCGACCGCGACGAGCCGGCCGCCGCGCGCGCGCAGCCGCGCGATCGCATCCTGCGTGGCCTGCGGCACCTCGTACCACTCGCTGTGCATGCGGTGCTCGGCGATGTTCTCCGTCTTCACCGGCTGGAAGGTGCCGGCGCCCACGTGCAGGGTGACGCTCGCGCGCTCGACGCCACGCTCGGCCAAGGCGCGGAGCACCGCTTCGTCGAAGTGCAGGGCTGCGGTGGGCGCGGCGACGGCGCCCGGGTTCTTCGCGAACACGGTCTGGTAGCGATGCGCGTCTTCCTCGCTGTCCGCGTGCGTGATGTAGGGTGGCAGCGGCACGTGGCCATGCTGCTCCATCAGTGCGTAAGGGTCCGCGCTGAACCCGAACCGGAACAGCGGCCCGTCCTCCTGCGGATAGCGTCCGAGCAACGTCGCGGTGAAGCCGCCATCCATGCGCAGCTGCGTGCCCACGGGCGGCTTCTTGCTCACCCGCATGTGGGCGACGACCTCGTGGCCTGGCAGCACGCGTTCGACCAGCAGTTCCAGCTTGCCGCCGGTGGGCTTCTCGCCGAACAGGCGCGCCTTGACCACCTGCGTGTCGTTGAAGACCAGCAGGTCGCCGGGCGCGAGCAGCGAGGGCAGGTCGCGGAAGATGCGATCGACGGGAGCGGGCCCCGTGCCATCCAGCAGCCGCGAGCCGCTGCGTTCGGCGGCCGGGTGCTGGGCGATCAGTTCGGGAGGCAGGGCGAAATCGAAATCGCCCAGGGTGAATGGGTGCATGCGCTTGAGGGCCGGACGGACCCGTTCCAAGTGAATCTGAAGAGCAGGGCAGAATTGTCCCATGCCCGAAACGCAGGCGCTGACCGAACCCCAGAAGGCCCTCCGCAAGATGGGCCTGGCGCGGGACATCGACCTGGCGCTGCACATTCCCTTGCGCTACGAGGACGAAACACGGATCGTGCAGCTGCGCGACGCCCGCGAAGGCGACACGGTGCAGATCGAGGCGACGGTCACGGAGTGCCAGGTGCAGTACCGGCCGCGCCGCCAGCTCGTGGTGACCGTGGACGACGGAAGCGACACCTGCGTGCTGCGCTTCTTCAGTTTCTATCCCTCGCAGCAGAAGGCGCTGGCGCCGGGCGCGCGCCTGCGCATCCGCGGTGAGTTGAAGGGCGGCTTCCTCGGCTGGCAGATGGTGCACCCGACGTACCGCGCCGCCGGTGGCGAGCTGCCCGAGGCCCTGACCCCCGTCTATTCGACGGTGGCGAGCCTGCCGCAGGCTTACCTGCGCAAGGCGGTGGCTGGCGCACTTTCCCGCGCGGATCTGTCGGAAACGCTTCCGCCCGATGCGCCGCCCGCGCCGGGGAACGCCACTGCATGGGCATTGCGCCAGGCCTTGCAGTTCCTGCACCACCCGACGCCGGAGGTTTCGCTGGCGGCGCTGGAGGATCGCACGCACCCGGCCTGGCTGCGCCTGAAGGCGGAGGAGCTGGTCGCGCAGCAGCTCTCGCAGGTGAGCAGCCGGCGCGCGCACGACGTGTTGCGCGCACCGGCGCTCCGGGCGAAGCCGGGCGGGCTGCACGAACAACTGCTCGCCGCGCTGCCCTTCCAGCTCACGGGCGCGCAGCGCCGCGTGAGCGAGGAGATCGCGCAGAACATGGCGCGCGAACGCCCCATGCACCGGCTGCTGCAGGGCGATGTCGGTTCCGGCAAGACCATCGTCGCTGCGCTGGCCGCAGCGATCGCGATCGACGCCGGTTGGCAATGCGCCCTGATGGCGCCGACGGAAATCCTCGCGGAGCAGCACTTCCGAAAGCTGATCGGCTGGCTGGAGCCGCTGCTCGCGCCGCGCGGTCTGCGGGTGGCGTGGCTCACGGGCAGCCAGCGCAAGAAGGAACGCGGCGAGATGCTGCAACTGGTCGCGAGCGGCGAGGCTGCGCTGGTGGTGGGCACGCACGCCGTGATCCAGGAACAGGTGCAGTTCAGGAACCTGGCGCTGGCGGTCATCGACGAACAGCATCGCTTCGGCGTGGAGCAGCGCCTGGCCTTGCGCGGAAAGATGAACTCCGGCGGCGAGCCTCATTTGCTCATGATGTCGGCCACGCCGATCCCGCGCACGCTGGCGATGAGCTACTACGCGGACCTGGACGTGTCCACCATCGATGAACTGCCGCCGGGCCGCACGCCCGTCGTCACCAAGCTGATCTCCGACAGCCGCAGGGACGAGGTGATCGAGCGCATCCGCGGCCAGCTCGCCGAAGGCCGGCAGGTGTACTGGGTGTGTCCGCTGATCGAGGAGAGCGAGACGCTGGACCTCACCAACGCCACTGCGACCCACGAGGCGCTCAGTGCGGCCTTGCCGGGCGTGATGGTGGGCCTGCTGCATTCGCGCATGCCGGTGCCGGAAAAGAAGGCGGTGATGTCGCTCTTCACCGGCGGCCAGATGGGCGTGCTGGTCTCCACCACGGTGATCGAGGTCGGCGTGGACGTGCCCAATGCCTCGCTGATGGTGATCGAGCATGCCGAACGGTTCGGCCTGTCGCAGTTGCACCAGCTGCGCGGGCGCGTGGGGCGCGGCGCCGCGGCCTCGGCCTGCGTGCTGCTCTATGCGGCAGGCGACAACGGCCGCCTGGGCGAGACGGCGCGGGCGCGGCTGAAAGCGATGGCGGAGACGAACGACGGCTTCGAGATCGCCCGGCGCGACCTCGACATCCGCGGCCCGGGCGAGTTCCTGGGCGCGCGCCAGTCGGGCGCGCCTCTGCTGCGGTTCGCGGACCTCGCGACCGACACGGCCTTGCTGGAGTGGGCGCGTGCGGTCGCACCGCTGCTGCTGGACCGGCATCCCGCGCTGGCCGCCCAACACGTCGCCCGCTGGTTGGGTGGAAAATCGGATTACCTGAAGGCGTAGTGAAGAACATGGGGACAGACCTTCAGTTCTGTCCCCTCCGATCAAGAGATGACGCTCACCGAACTCAAGTACATCGTCGCGGTCGCGCGTGAGAAGCACTTCGGCCGCGCAGCCGAGGCTTGCTTCGTCTCGCAGCCGACGCTGTCCGTGGCGATCAAGAAGCTCGAGGACGAGCTGGAAGTGAAGCTGTTCGAGCGCAGCGCCAACGAGGTGTCGGTGACCCCGCTGGGCGAGGAGATCGTGCGGCAGGCGCAGAGCGTGCTGGAGCAGGCCGCCGCCATCAAGGAGATCGCCAAGCGCGGCAAGGACCCGCTGGCGGGGCCGCTGCGCCTGGGCGTGATCTACACGATCGGCCCCTACCTGTTGCCGGACCTGGTGCGCCAGGCCATCGCCCGCTCGCCGCAGATGCCGCTCATGCTGCAGGAGAACTTCACGGTCAAGCTGCTGGAGATGCTGCGCATGGGCGAGATCGACTGCGCGATCATGGCCGAGCCTTTTCCGGACACCGGCCTGGCGATCGCGCCGCTGTACGACGAGCCCTTTCTCGCGGCGGTGCCGACCACGCACCCGCTGGCGCAGCGCAAGACCATCACGGCCGAGGAACTCAAGCGCGAGACCATGCTGCTGCTCGGCACCGGCCACTGCTTCCGCGACCACGTGCTGGAGGTGTGTCCCGAGTTCGCGCGCTTCTCCAGCGATGCCGAGGGCATCCGCAAGAGCTTCGAGGGCTCGTCGCTGGAGACCATCAAGCACATGGTCGCAGCGGGCATGGGCGTGACGCTGGTGCCGCGGCTGTCCGTCCCCAAGGAGGCTTTCTCCGCCAAGCCCAGGCGCCGCAGCGACGACCAGGCCTTCGTCAAGTACATCCCCTTCGACGGCGACCCGCCCAGCCGCCGCGTCGTGCTCGCGTGGCGCCGCAGCTTCACGCGCTACGAGGCGATCGCGGCGCTGCGCAACGCCATCTACGCCTGCGAGTTGCCGGGCGTCAAGAGACTTTCATGAGAGAAGCCAGTACCACTCCGATCGAGAAACCCTACCAGCCCGGCATCTTCGAGGGCATCCCCGCCGTGGCGCGCTACGTGCTGTTCACCCTGGCCGATCCCTCCGTGGACGGCGCCGCCATCAAGGAGGCGCTCACGCGCCTGACGCCCCTGGTGGATGGCAGCGACGTCGTCGTGGGGCTCGGCCCCTCGCTGGTGAAGGCGCTCGGCGCGGACATCCCCGGCCTGCACGAGTATCCGGACTTCTCCCGCGGCGACCTGAAGATCCCCGTCACGCCGGGCACCTTGTGGTGCTGGTTGCGCGGATCCGACCTCGGCGACCTGCTGCAGGTCACGCGCAAGGTGCAGAAGGCGCTGGCGCCGGCGTTCAACGTGCGGCACGTCACCGATGCCTTCCGGCATGCGTGGAAGGAGGGCGGCCACGGCCGCGATCTCACGGGGTTCGAGGACGGCACGGAGAACCCGGAAGGCGAGGCCGCGGAGCAGGCCGCTTTCGCGCACGGACTCGGCGCGGGCCTGGACGGATCGAGCTACGTCGCCGTGCAGCAATGGGTGCACGACCTCGACGCGTTCGAGGCGCTGCAGGACGAGGCGCGCGATTTCCACATCGGCCGGCGCCTGGCGGACAACGAGGAGCTCGAGGACGCGCCGGAAGAAGCGCACGTCAAGCGCACGGCGCAGGAGAGCTTCGATCCCGAGGCGTTCCTGCTGCGCCGCTCCATGCCGTGGATGATGAGCATGCAGGCGGGGCTGATGTTCGTCGCGTTCGGCCAGTCCTTCCGGGCGTTCGAGCAGCAGATGCGCCGGATGACGGGGCACGACGACGGCATCGTGGATGCGATGTTCCGGATCTCCAAGCCTGTGAACGGCGCCTACTTCTGGTGTCCGCCGATGCGCGAGGGCCGGCTCGACCTGCGCCGCCTGGGGCTCGGCGTGGCATGACCGCGCTGGGGCTCGCTCCCTTGAGGTCGAAGGCCGGTCTCTACCTCGACCTGATCCGCTGGAACCGGCCCGCGGGCTGGCTGCTGCTGCTGTGGCCATCGCTCGCCGCGTTGTGGATCGCCGCTGGCGGCTTTCCGGGCTGGCATCTCGTCATCGTGTTCGTGCTGGGGACCATCCTGATGCGCAGCGCCGGCTGCTGCGTGAACGACGTGGCCGACCGCGAGTTCGACAAGCACGTGAAGCGAACGGCGCAGCGGCCCGTCACCACCGGTGCGGTGGGCGTGCGCGAAGCGTTGCTCCTCGGTGCGGTGCTCGCATTGCTCGCCTTCGGCCTGGTGCTCACGACCAATGCGGCGGCGATCGCGTGGTCGTTCGCGGCGCTGGCGATCGCCATCGCGTACCCGTACGCGAAGCGCTTCGTCTCGATGCCGCAGGCGGTGCTGGGCGTGGCGTTCAGCTTCGGCATTCCCATGGCCTTCGCCGCCGTGCAGGGTCGGGTTCCCCTGCTGGCGTGGGTGCTGCTGCTCGGCAACCTGTTCTGGGTGCTCGCCTACGACACCGAGTACGCCATGGTGGACCGCGACGACGACCTGCGCATCGGCATCAAGACTTCGGCCATCACGCTGGGCCACGCCGACGTGCCCGTGATCATGGCCTGCTACGCCGCGACGCTGCTGGTCTGGGCGGCCGTGATGGTGGGCCGCATTTCGAACATCATCATCGTGGTCACGCTCGCGGCCGCGGGCGCGCAGGCCGCCTGGCACTACACGCTGATCCGCGAGCGCACGCGCGAGGGCTGCTTCCGCGCCTTTCGCCTGAACCACTGGTTCGGCTTCACGGTGTTCGCCGGGACGGCGCTCGGCTATGCGCTGATGCATTGAGGCGGTGGGCCGCCTTGTTCACTTGCCGAATTCGTCGCCGAGTTCCGCGGCCCGTCGGCAGGCCGCGTGCAGCGCCCGTACGAAGGCCTCCTTCACGTGGTCCTGCTCCAGCGAGGTGAGCGCGGCGTAGGTCGTACCGCCCTTGGAAGTGACGCGTTCGCGCAGCAGCGCCAGCGGTTCGGTCGACGCGCGGGCCAGTTCGGACGCGCCCGCGAAGGTCGCGACGGCGAGCTGCCTCGACTGCTCCGGCGACAAGCCCATCTCGCCGCCTGCCTGGGTCATCGCTTCCAGGAAATAGAACACGTACGCCGGCCCCGAGCCGGAGAGCGCGGTGACCGCATCCAGGTGCTTTTCCTCGGCGACCCACAGCGACTCGCCGGTGGTCGCGATCACCTGCTCGACGCGCGTCTTGTCGGCGGCGCTCACGGCGGAGCGCGCGAACAGCGCCGTCATGCCCTTGCACACCAGCGCCGGCGTGTTGGGCATGGAGCGCACGATGCGCTCGGTGCCCAGCCAGGCCGCGATGCTGTCGGAGCGGATGCCCGCGGCCACGCTCAGGTGCAGCGCCTGTGCCACGTGCGGCTTCGCCTGCGCGGCGGCGTCCTTGAACGTCTGCGGCTTCACGGCCCAGACCACCAGTCCCGCGGAAGCGAGCGCAGCGCCCGCGTGCTCCATCGCAACCACGCCGAACTGCTGCTGCAGCCGCGCCCGTGCCTCGGCGAAGGGCTCCACCACCTGCACCTGTGCCGGTGCGAGCCCTTGCCGCAGCAGCCCGCCGATGATGGCGCTCGCCATGTTGCCGCCCCCGATGAAGGCGATGTCTTGCGTGTGGTTCATGCTGGTTCCAGGTATTCGAAGGCGGCGAACTGGGTGACCTGTGCCGAGCGGAAGTTGTCGTCGCTGACCACCACCAGGCTGCGCCGGCCGTTCGGTAGGCGCGGGCCCCAGCACATGCCCTCGGTATTGTCGAGGCGCGACAGGCCCAGCGTGGCGAAGTCCGCGACGAGCCGCTTCGCGCAAGGCCGGTACTCGCCCGCGCGCAGTTGCTCCTGCGCCAGCGTGTCGCTGCCGCCGGCCGTGTCGATCTCGTAGATGCGCAGCGACATGCCGTGGCCGAACACGTATGCGCGTTCGAGCACCAGCATGCGCTGCGCATCGATCATCAGGATCTCGCTGATGCCGTTTTCCGCCGGCATGCCGGGGGCGATCGAAGCGTGCGGCACGGCATCCGGCAGGTAGGCCACCTGCCGGACCGCGCGGCCGCTTGCGAGGTCGAAGGCCGTGATGCGGCACGGGCCCCCGGGGCGGCCCACGCCCGGCACGGGGCCATCCTGCTGCAAGGCGTTCTCCATCGCGACCCACGCGGTGTGCGCATCGGGCGTGAGCGCGAGCCCTTCGAAGGTGAGGTTGTCGCGCGGTCCCGTGCCGGCGGGCGCAGGCAACTGGAACATGGGCAGGCGCTCGAAGTCGCGCACATGTGTGCCGTCGAGGCGCGCCTCGCGCAGCATGGGGGGTTGGCCGGAGGCGTAGTCGCCTTCGCTGGTCCACAGCACGCCGCGTGCGCCGGGCAGCAGCCGCATGCCTTCGGGGTCGACGATTTCGCCACCGCTGCCGCGCGGGGGAAAGGGGTGGCCGGCGGCGTCGCGCAAGGTCACGACGTCCAGCAGTTCGACCCGCACGGCGCCTTCGCGCACGTCGATGTTCAAGGTGTAGAAGCGCGCGGGCTGCAGGGTGGAGCGGTCGTCGCTCAGCGACACCCACAGGCCGGTGGCCGGGTCGAAGTCGAGCGCCGACAAGCCGCCGACCGTCGTGCCCTTGAAGTCCATCCGATGCGGCAGGAAGGCTTCCCCGAGCAGCCGAAGCGACGCCGATGCGCGCGCGACGGGCTGCAGGGTGCGTTCGGCGCAGCCGACCGTGGCCAGCACCGACGCGGCGACGGCACCGCGCAGCAGCGCGCGGCGGGTGAGGAGGGGCGAAGGAGTGGCTTCACGCAGCATGGGCGCGCAGTCTAGCGCCCCATGCGGACCCGCTCAGCCCGGCGGCGCGGAGCGCAGCAAGACCGGCTTCCGGGCACCCGCGGCAAACGCTGCACTACAGTAGCGTCCATGAGCTACATCCTGGCCCTCGACCAGGGGACCACCAGTTCCCGCGCCATCGTCTTCGACCAGGAGGGCCGCGTCGTCTCGGCGGCGCAGCGCGAGTTCCGCCAGATCTTCCCGCAGCCCGGCTGGGTCGAGCACGATGCGCGCGAGATCTGGGCGACGCAGCACGCGGTGGCGCTCGAGGCGATGGAGCGCTCCGGCGCCGACGGCGCTGCGTTCGTGGGGCTGGGCATCACCAACCAGCGCGAAACCACGCTGCTGTGGGACCGGGCCACGGGGCATCCGATCGCCCATGCCATCGTCTGGCAGGACCGCCGCACCGCAGCGCGCTGCGATGCTTTGCGCAGGCAGGGGCACGCTGCGCGCATCCAGCAGAAGACGGGGTTGGTGATCGACGCGTACTTCGCCGGGACCAAGCTCGAATGGTTGCTCGACCATGTGCCCGGTGCCCGCGAGCGCGCCGAGCAGGGCGACCTGGCCTTCGGCACCATCGACAGCTGGCTGGTGTGGAACCTCACGGGCGGCCGCGTGCATGCGACCGACGCGAGCAATGCGTCGCGCACGCTGCTGTTCAACCTGCACACCCAGGACTGGGACGACGAGTTGCTCGCGCTGCTGCGCGTCCCGCGCGCCGTGCTGCCGGACGTCGTCCCCTCGAGCGGCGTGCTGGCCGAGACCGAGTCCTCGCTGTTCGGCGTGGCGCTGCCCATCGCCGGCATCGCGGGCGACCAGCAGGCCGCCACCTTCGGGCAGGCCTGCTTCGCGCCGGGCATGGCCAAGAACACCTACGGCACCGGCTGCTTCATGCTGATGAACACCGGCGACCGGCCGGTGCAGAGCCGCAACCGCCTGCTCACCACCGTGGGCTGGCAAGGGCCTCCGGGGCAGCATCGGGTGGCGTATTGCCTCGAAGGCAGCGTCTTCATGGCCGGTGCCACCGTGCAGTGGCTGCGCGACGGCCTGCAGGTCATCCAGTCGGCGCCGGAGGTGGAATCGCTCGCGGCCCAGGTCGACGACACCGGCGACGTGTACCTGGTGCCGGCGTTCGCGGGACTCGGCACGCCCGACTGGGATGGCTACGCACGCGGCACGCTGGTCGGCATGACGCGTGGCACCACGCGCGCCCACATCGCGCGGGCGGCCCTCGAGGCCATCGCCTTGCAGTCCGCTGACGTGTTCGCGGCGATGACGCGCGACGCCCGCATTCCGCTGAAGGAACTGCGCGTCGACGGCGGCGCCTCGCGCAACAATCTGCTGATGCAGATGCAGGCGGACTTCCTGGGCGTGCCGGTGGTGCGGCCGCAGGTGACGGAAACGACGGCCCTGGGCGCCGCCTACCTGGCGGGGCTCGCGACGGGGTTCTGGCGCGACGCGGACCAGATCTCCGCGCAATGGCAGGTGGACCGCCGCTTCGAGCCGCGGCTGGCCGAAGCGGAACGCCAGGCCAAGCTCGCGCGCTGGCGCGAAGCCGTCGAGCGCGCCAAGGGCTGGGCGCGGCCTTGAGCGGCAGCGACGGCATTCGCCCGGCCGCGACCCGGCGGGACGCGCTGCTCGACGCGCTGGCGCAGGGCGGCACCTGGGACCTGGTCGTCGTGGGCGGGGGCGCGACCGGGCTGGGCGTGGCGCTCGATGCGGCAGCGCGCGGGTTCTCGGTGGTGCTGCTGGAGTCGCTCGACTTCGCCAAGGGCACGTCCTCGCGCGCGACCAAGCTGGTGCACGGCGGCGTGCGCTACCTGGCGCAGGGCAACGTGGCGCTCGTGCGCGAAGCGCTGCGCGAGCGCACCACGCTGCTGAAGAACGCGCCGCACCTCGCCCAGCCCCTGGCCTTCGTCATGCCGGCGTACGGCTGGTGGCAGAAGCCGTTCTACGGCATCGGCTTGAAGATGTACGACGCGCTGGCCGGCTCGGCGGGGCTCGGGCCGACCGAGATCCTCGGCCGACGCGAGACCCTGGCCTGCCTGCCGACGGCGCGCCCGCAGGGCCTGCACGGCGGCGTCAGGTACTGGGACGGCCAGTTCGACGACGCGCGGCTCGCGATCGCGCTGGCGCGTACCGCCGCCGCGCGCGGCGCACTCGCCGTGAATTACTGTCCCGTCACCCGCTTGCTCCACGAGGGAGGCAAGGTGAGCGGCGTGGCGTGCCAGGACGCCGAAAGCGGCCGGGAGTTCACGCTGCGCGCGCGCTGCGTCGTCAATGCGACGGGCGTGTGGGTGGACGAACTGCGGCGCCAGGACGCCGGCGCGGCCGGCCGCGACGTGCAGCCCATGGTGGCGCCCAGCCAGGGCGTGCATGCGGTCGTCGACCGCGAGTTCCTGCCCGGCGACGACGCGCTCATGGTGCCGAAGACCTCGGACGGGCGCGTCCTGTTCGGCGTGCCCTGGATGGGCAAGGTGATCCTCGGCACCACCGACACGCCGCGTGCCGACCTGCCGCGCGAGCCGCGGCCGTTCCGCGCGGAGCTGGAGTTCATCCTGGGCGAGTCGGCGCGCTACCTGGTCCGGCCGCCGCGCCCCGAGGACATCCGCAGCCTCTGGGTCGGCCTGCGCCCGTTGGTGAAGCCCGAGGGCGAAGAAGGGGAGCGGACCCAGTCGCTGAGCCGCGAGCACACGGTGCTGGTGAGCCGGTCCGGGCTGGTCACGGTCACGGGCGGCAAGTGGACGACCTACCGTGCGATGGCGGAGGACGTGCTGGAGAAATGCTTCGACGCGCAACTGCTGCTGCGGCGTCCCGCAGGAGTGACCGCTGACTTGAGGGTGGTCGGCGCGCCCGAGGGCGGCGCCCGCACGCGCATCAGCGCACCGCCGGGACCGCATCTGTATGGAACGGAGGCCGGCGAGCTGGCCTCTCTTCCCGGCAGCGAACGCCACCTCGGCGGCGGCCTGACCGAGGCCATGGTCCGGTTCGCGGCGCGCCATGAATATGCGCGGACGGCGGAAGACGTGCTGGCCCGGCGTAGCCGCCTGCTGTTCACCGACGCCGCGCTCGCGGACTCGCTCGCCGCGGAAGTCGGGGGGCTGCTGAGGCAGGAGACCGGCGTCGATCCGCAGGTCGAGGCCTTCCGCGCGCTCGCCGCGAGCTACCTGCAGATGCCGGCCTGAGGGGCTCGCTGTAGGACCCGTTTGACAAGCGCCCGCGATCTGCCATAATCGCGGGCTCGCCTTTTCGAAGGCGGGAGTGCTATGGCAAATCCAGTCCGCTTCCCAGGAGGCGGATGTCGCCCATTCGAAGCCACGGGCATCCTTTCAACGGGGTCCGCGGCAACGGCGGGCCCAAGACTGCCCCGATGTCCTGCCGGATCGTCCTGCAGGGTGCGTTCGGGTCAAGTTGGGAACAAACGAAATGATCCAGACTGAATCTCGGCTCGAAGTCGCCGACAACACCGGCGCGAAGTCCGTTCTTTGCATCAAGGTGCTGGGCGGCTCCAAGCGTCGCTACGCCAGTGTTGGCGATGTCATCAAGGTGAGCATCAAGGAAGCTGCTCCGCGCGGTCGCGTCAAGAAGGGCGAGATCTACAGCGCGGTGGTGGTCCGCACCGCCAAGGGCATCCGCCGCGGCGATGGCTCCCTCATCAAGTTCGACGGCAATGCCGCCGTGCTGCTCAACAACAAGCTGGAGCCGATCGGCACCCGCATCTTCGGACCGGTCACGCGCGAACTGCGCACCGAGAAGTTCATGAAGATCGTGTCGCTGGCCCCGGAAGTCCTGTAAGGAACCCCCGCCATGAAGAAGATCCGCAAGGGTGACGAAGTCATCGTCCTGGCCGGCAAGGACAAGGGCAAGCGCGGCCGCGTCGTGCTGCGCAAGGACGACGAGCATCTCGTCGTCGAAGGCATCAACCTGGTGAAGAAGCACACCAAGCCGAATCCCATGAAGGGCGCAACCGGCGGCATCGTGGAAAAGGCCATGCCGATCCACCAGTCCAACGTGGCGATCTTCAATTCCGCCACCGGCAAGGCTGACCGCGTGGGCATCAAGCTCGACGGCGACTCGCGCAAGCGCGTGTTCAAGTCGTCCGGCGAAGAAATCAAGGTGGCCTGACATGACCGTGTCCCGTCTGCAAGAACACTACCGCACCAAGGTCGCTCCCGAGCTGACCGAGAAGTTCGGCTACAAGTCGCCGATGCAGGTGCCTCGCATCACCAAGATCACGCTGAACATGGGCGTGAGCGAGGCCGTCGCCGACAAGAAGGTGATGGAGAACGCCGTCGCCGACCTGACCAAGATCGCTGGCCAGAAGCCGGTCGTGACCAAGGCCAAGAAGGCCATCGCCGGCTTCAAGATCCGCGAAGGCCAGGCCATCGGCACGATGGTGACGCTGCGCGGCGCCCGCATGTACGAATTCCTGGACCGCTTCGTCACCGTGGCCCTGCCGCGCGTGCGCGACTTCCGCGGTGTCAGCGGCCGGGCCTTCGATGGCCGCGGCAACTACAACATCGGCGTCAAGGAACAGATCATCTTCCCGGAGATCGAGTACGACAAGGTCGACGCAGTGCGCGGCCTGAACATCTCGATCACCACGACGGCCAAGACCGACGAGGAGGCGAAGGCGCTCCTGGCTGGCTTCCGTTTCCCCTTCAAGCAATAAAGGTGCACCGTGGCTAAGACTGCTTTGATCCAGCGCGAACTCAAGCGCGACAAGCTGGTTGCCCAGTACGCGAAGAAGTACGCGGAACTGAAGACCATCGCCAACGATGCGAAGAAGAGCGACGACGAGCGCATGGCGGCCCGCCTGGCGCTGCAGCGGCTCCCGCGCAACGCCTATCCCACCCGCCAGCGCGAACGCTGCGAACTGACCGGCCGTCCCCGCGGGACCTTCCGCCAGTTCGGGCTCGCCCGTCACAAGATCCGCGAACTCGCGTTCGAAGGCTCGATCCCTGGCGTGACCAAGGCCAGCTGGTAAGCGGCGAGGAGACACAGATATGAGCATGAGTGATCCCATCTCCGACCTGCTGACGCGCATCCGCAACGCGCAGATGGTCTCCAAGGCAACCGTGTCGGTGCCCTCTTCCAAGGTGAAGGTGGCCATCGCCCAGGTGCTGAAGGACGAGGGTTACATCGATGGTTTCCAGGTGAAGACCGAAGGCAACAAGAGCGAGCTCGAAATTGCCCTCAAGTACTACGCCGGCCGTCCCGTGATCGAACGCATCGAGCGCGTGAGCCGTCCCGGCCTGCGCGTCTACAAGGGCCGCGACGCGATCCCCCAGGTCATGAACGGCCTCGGCGTCGCGATCGTCACCACCCCCAAGGGCGTGATGACGGACCGCAAGGCGCGCGCCACCGGCGTGGGCGGCGAAGTCCTCTGCTACGTCGCGTAAGGGAAGGATAGGAACATGTCCCGAGTCGGAAAATCGCCGGTCGCCGTCCCCCAGGGCGTCGACGTGGCCATCAAGGAAGACCAGATCAGCGTCAAGGGCGCGGGCGGCACGCTGCAGCTCGCCACGAACCGCTTGGTCAAGGTGAGCAACGAGAGTGGCAAGCTGACGTTCACTCCCGTCGACGAGTCCCGTGAAGCCAATGCCATGAGCGGCACCATGCGCCAGCTGGTGAACAACATGGTCCAGGGCGTCACCAAGGGCTTCGAGAAGAAGCTGAACCTGGTGGGCGTGGGCTTCCGCGCCGCTGCCCAGGGCAACAAGCTGAACCTCGCCATCGGTTTCTCACACCCCGTGAACATCGAGATGCCCCAGGGCATCACGGTGGCGACCCCCGCCCCGACGGAAATCGTCATCAAGGGTGCGGACCGCCAGCGCGTGGGCCAGATCGCCGCCGAGATCCGCGCCGTCCGCCCGCCCGAGCCCTACAAGGGCAAGGGCATCCGGTATTCGGACGAGACGGTCGTGATCAAAGAGACCAAGAAGAAGTAAGGAGCCGCACCATGAACTTGACCAAGAAGGAACAGCGTCTGCGCCGCGCGCGCCAGACCCGCATCCGCATTGCGACGCAAGGTGTGGCCCGCCTGACGGTGAACCGCACCAACCTGCACATCTACGCGAGCCTGATCTCCGACGACGGCTCCAAGGTGCTGGCCACGGCCTCCACCGTCGAAGCCGATGTGCGCAAGGAACTCGGTGGCGCCGGCAAGGGTGCCACCGTCGCCGCCGCCCAGAACGTCGGCAAGCGCATCGCCGAGAAGGCCAAGGCCGCCGGCGTCGAGAAGGTCGCGTTCGACCGCGCGGGCTTCGCCTATCACGGCCGCGTCAAGGCGCTGGCCGAGGCCGCCCGTGAAGCGGGCCTGCAGTTCTAACGGACACGGAAACTCGATATGGCAAAGATTCAAGCGAACAGGCAAGGTGACGGTCCGGAAGACGGCCTGCGCGAAAAGATGATCGCGGTGAACCGCGTGACCAAGGTGGTGAAGGGCGGCCGTATCCTCGGTTTCGCCGCGCTCACCGTGGTCGGCGACGGCGACGGCAAGGTCGGCATGGGCAAGGGCAAGTCGAAGGAAGTGCCCCTGGCCGTGCAGAAGGCGATGGAAGAAGCCCGCCGCAACATGACCAAGGTGACGTTGAAGAACGGCACCATCCATCACAACGTGTTCGGCCAGCATGGCGCCGCCCGCGTGATGATGGCTCCCGCCCCCAAGGGCACCGGCATCATCGCCGGCGGCCCGATGCGCGCCGTGTTCGAAGTGATGGGTATCACGGACATCGTGGCCAAGAGCCACGGTTCGACCAATCCCTACAACATGGTCCGCGCCACGTTCGACGCGCTGAAGAACGCCACCACCCCCGGTGATGTGGCGGCCAAGCGCGGCAAGTCGGTCGAAGAGATCTTCACCGCCTGAGGAGATACGCAATGGCCAAATCCGAACAGCAGAAGACCGTGAAGGTCCAGCTGGTACGCAGCCCGATCGGCACCAAGGAGTCGCACCGCGCGACCGTCCGCGGCCTGGGCCTGCGCAAGCTGAACTCCGTGAGCGAGATCGAAGACACGCCCGCGGTGCGCGGCATGATCAACAAGATCGATTACCTGGTGAAGGTGCTCTGATGGAACTCAATAGCATCAAGCCTGCCGAAGGCAGCAAGAAGGCGCGTCGCCGCGTCGGCCGCGGCATCGGCTCCGGCCTGGGCAAGACCGCCGGCCGTGGCCACAAGGGCCAGAAGTCCCGTGCGGGCGGCTACCACAAGGTCGGCTTCGAAGGCGGCCAGATGCCGCTGCAGCGCCGCCTGCCCAAGCGCGGCTTCAAGTCGCACAACCTGCAGTACAACGGCGAGATCACGCTGACGCAGCTCGAGCAGCTGGGTGCGGCGGAAGTCGACCTGCTCGCGCTCAAGCAAGCCAAGCTGGTGGCCCAGATCGTGAAGAACGTGAAGGTCATCAAGTCCGGCGAACTGAAGCGCGCGGTCAAGCTGACCGGCATCGGTGCCACCGCGGGTGCCAAGGCTGCCATCGAGGCGGCCGGCGGCTCCCTGGCCTAAAGGCAACGCGAACCCGTGGCAACCGCTGCCCAGATCGCGAAGACCGGCAAGTTCGGCGACCTGCGTCGCCGGCTCGTCTTCCTGCTGCTCGCCCTGGTCGTGTACCGGATCGGCGCGCACATCCCCGTGCCCGGCATCAACCCGGACCAGCTCGCACAGCTGTTCAAGGGCCAGCAGGGTGGCATCCTGAGCCTGTTCAACATGTTCTCGGGCGGGGCGCTGTCGCGCTTCACGGTATTCGCGCTGGGCATCATGCCGTACATCTCGGCGTCCATCATCATGCAGCTGCTCACGTACGTGCTGCCGTCGATGGAACAGCTGAAGAAGGAAGGCGAAGCCGGGCGGCGCAAGATCACCCAGTACACCCGCTACGGGACCCTGGGCCTGGCGCTGTTCCAGTCGCTGGGCATCGCCATGGCGCTGGAAGGCTCGGCCGGCCTGGTGCTGAACCCCGGTTTCGCGTTCCGCATCAACGCAGTGGTGAGCCTCACGGCCGGCACCATGTTCCTGATGTGGCTGGGTGAGCAGATCACCGAACGCGGCCTGGGCAACGGCATCTCGATCCTGATCTTCGCCGGCATCGCCGCGGGCCTGCCGAACGGAATCGGCGGACTGCTGGAGCTGGTGCGCACGGGGGCCATGGGTCCGCTCGTGGCGATCTTCATCGTCGCGGTCGTGATGCTGGTGACCTACTTCGTGGTGTTCGTGGAGCGGGGCCAGCGCAAGATCCTGGTCAACTACGCGCGCCGCCAGGTGGGCAACAAGGTCTACGGAGGCCAGTCCTCGCACCTGCCGCTGAAGCTGAACATGGCCGGGGTGATCCCGCCGATCTTCGCGTCGTCGATCATCCTGCTGCCGGCGACGGTGGTCGGCTGGTTCGCGACCGGTGATTCCATGCGCTGGCTGAAGGACATTGCGAGCACGCTGAGCCCCGGCCAGCCGATCTATGTCATGCTTTATGCCGCTGCGATCGTCTTCTTCTGCTTCTTCTACACGGCCCTGGTGTTCAACAGCCGGGAGACCGCGGACAACCTGAAGAAGAGCGGCGCGTTCGTCCCGGGCATCCGTCCGGGCGAGCAGACCGCGAAGTACATCGACAAGATCCTGGCGCGGCTCACGCTGGCGGGTGCGTTCTACATCACCTTCGTGTGCCTGCTGCCGGAGTTCCTGATCCTGAAGTACAACGTCCCGTTCTACTTCGGCGGAACCTCGCTGCTGATCATCGTGGTGGTCACGATGGACTTCATGGCCCAGGTGCAGAACTACCTGATGAGCCAGCAGTACGAATCATTGTTGAAGAAAGCGAACTTCAAGACGTCCCTCGGTGGTTGATTGTGTCGAAGGATGATGTCATCCAGATGCACGGTGAGGTGATCGAAAACCTTCCCAATGCAACCTTCCGGGTGAAGCTGGAAAACGGGCACGTGGTGCTCGGACATATATCGGGAAAGATGCGGATGCACTACATCCGCATCCTCCCAGGTGACAGGGTCACCGTGGAATTGACGCCCTACGACTTGTCGCGGGCACGGATCGTGTTTAGGGCCAAGTGATCGGGCACCCCTGACCAAGGCAGAAGGATTTAGGAGAAAAGCAAATGAGAGTTTCGGCTTCCGTCAAGAAGATCTGCCGCAACTGCAAGATCATCCGCCGCAAGGGCGTGGTCCGCGTGATCTGCACCGATCCGCGGCACAAGCAGCGCCAGGGCTGATCGTCCGGGCTGATAGAGATTTAGAGGAACGACATGGCACGTATTGCTGGCATCAACATTCCGCCGCACCAACACGCCGAGATCGGCCTGACGGCGATCTTCGGCATCGGCCGCACGCGCGCGCGCAAGATCTGCGAAGCCACGGGCATCGCCTATTCCAAGAAGGTGAAGGACCTGACCGACGCCGACCTGGAAAAGATCCGCGACCAGATCGCCCAGTTCACCATCGAGGGTGACCTGCGCCGCGAGACGACGATGAACATCAAGCGTCTGATGGACATCGGCTGCTACCGCGGTTTCCGCCATCGTCGCGGCCTGCCCATGCGTGGCCAGCGCACCCGCACCAACGCCCGCACCCGCAAGGGTCCGCGCAAGGCTGCGCAGGCGCTGAAGAAATAAGGCTAAGTGCCAGGGGTCGGACCCGGTAGCGCACAGCGCGACGGCTCGGACCTCTCATATCAAACGGAAAGAGATAAGACATGGCCAAGGCTCCTGCCAACAACGCTGCGCAGCGCGTGCGCAAGAAGGTCCGCAAGAACGTGAACGACGGCGTCTGCCACGTGCACGCGTCCTTCAACAACACGATCATCACGATCACCGATCGCCAGGGCAACGCACTGTCCTGGGCGTCCTCCGGTGGCCAGGGCTTCAAGGGCTCGCGCAAGTCCACGCCGTTTGCCGCGCAGGTCGCGAGCGAAGTGGCCGGACGCGCTGCCATGGAGCAGGGGATCAAGAACCTGGACGTCGAGATCCGTGGCCCCGGCCCGGGTCGCGAGTCCTCGGTGCGTGCGCTCGCCGCGCTGGGCATCCGGATCAACTCGATCTCGGACGTCACGCCGGTGCCGCACAACGGCTGCCGCCCGCAAAAGCGTCGCCGCATCTGAGCGCTAATCAGAGGTGGCCGGGCAAGCGCGCTGAGCGCTCCTTGGTCCGGCACCTGGTCATTAGCTAAGCCCACCGCCGGCGGCGCACGCGCAGCCGGCTCCCGCGGCAACAGGCCGCGGTAGTCATTTGAAGGAAAGAGAAAGTGGCACGTTATCTCGGCCCCAAGGCCAAACTCTCCCGCCGTGAAGGCACCGACCTGTTCCTGAAGAGCGCCCGCCGCTCGATCCAGGACAAGGCCAAGTTCGACTCCAAGCCCGGCCAGCATGGCCGCACCTCGGGCCAGCGCACCAGCGACTTCGGCCTGCAGCTGCGCGAAAAGCAGAAGGTCAAGCGCATGTACGGCGTGCTGGAGCGCCAGTTCCGCCGCTACTTCGAGGAAGCCGACCGCCGCAAGGGCAACACCGGCGCCAACCTGCTGTTCCTGCTGGAGTCCCGCCTGGACAACGTCGTGTACCGCATGGGCTTCGGCTCCACGCGCGCGGAAGCCCGCCAGCTGGTGAGCCACAAGGCCATCACGGTGAATGGCAAGCCGCTGAACATTCCGTCGTACCAGGTGAAGGCCGGTGACGTGATCGCCGTGCGCGACAAGTCCAAGAAGCAGAACCGCGTCGTCGAGGCCCTGCAGCTGGCCACGCAAGTGGGCATCCCGGGCTGGATCGAAGTCAACGTCGAAAAGGCCGAAGGCACCTTCAAGAAGGTTCCGGACCGCGACGAGTTCGGCGCCGACATCAAGGAAGCGCTGATCGTCGAACTGTATTCCCGCTAACGCGGGCGGGAGCCGCCCGCGTGGGCCGGCTCCGCGCGAGTTTTTAGTTCCCTGGCGTCGGGCACGGTGCCAGGGCCCCAGCCTTACCGGTGTAACGAGCCGGGGGTATTGAGAGGAAAGTCCTGCATGCAAACCAACCTGCTGAAACCCAAATCCATCAACGTGGAACAGCTTGGCACGAACCGCGCCAAGGTGACCCTCGAGCCGTTCGAGCGTGGCTACGGCCACACGCTGGGCAACGCGCTGCGCCGGGTCCTGCTCTCGTCGATGCTGGGTTATGCGGCGACCGAGGTGACCATCGCCGGCGTCCTGCACGAGTACTCGTCGATCGACGGCGTGCAGGAAGACGTGGTGGGCATCCTGCTGAACCTCAAGGGCGTGGTGTTCAAGCTCCACAACCGCGATGAAGTGACCCTGTCGCTGCGCAAGGACGGCGAAGGCGTCGTCACGGCCGCCGACATCCAGACCCCGCATGACGTCGAGATCATCAATCCCGACCACGTGATCGCCACGCTGTCGCAAGGCGGCAAGATCGACATGCAGATCAAGGTGGAGAAGGGCCGCGGCTATGTCCCCGGCAACGTGCGCCGCTACGGCGACGAGCCCACCAAGTCCATCGGCCGCATCGTGCTGGACGCGTCGTTCTCGCCCGTCAGGCGCGTGAGCTACACCGTGGAAAGCGCGCGCGTCGAGCAGCGTACCGACCTGGACAAGCTGGTGATGGAGATCGAGACCAACGGTGCGATCACCGCGGAAGACGCCGTGCGCGCCTCCGCGAAGATCCTCGTCGAACAGCTCGCCGTCTTCGCGCAGCTGGAAGGCTCCGAACTGGCCGCCTTCGACCAGCCGGTGCAGCGCTCGTCGCAGCAGTTCGACCCGATCCTGCTGCGCCCGGTCGACGAACTCGAACTGACTGTGCGTTCCGCGAACTGCCTGAAGGCCGAGAACATCTATTACATCGGTGACCTGATCCAGCGCACCGAGAACGAGCTGCTCAAGACCCCCAACCTGGGTCGCAAGTCGCTCAACGAGATCAAGGAAGTCCTGGCTTCCCGCGGTCTCACGCTGGGCATGAAGCTCGAGTCCTGGCCGCCTGCTGGCCTGGACAAGCGTTAATTCGAAACCTCAATGGTGAACTGGCAGTACCTGACACGGCTGCCTTTAGATAAGGAAAGGAACACACCATGCGTCACGGACACGGCCTCCGCAAACTGAACCGCACCAGCGAGCACCGCCTCGCGATGCTGCGCAACATGATGGTCTCGCTGCTCCAGCACGAAGCCATCAAGACCACGGTCCCCAAGGCCAAGGAACTGCGTCGCGTCGTCGAACCGATGATCACGCTGGCCAAGGAACCCAGCCTGGCGAACAAGCGCCTGGCGTTCGACCGCCTGCGCGATCGGGATATCGTCTCCAAGCTGTTCAACGAACTTGGCCCGCGCTACCAGACGCGCCCGGGCGGCTACACGCGCATCCTGAAGATGGGCTTCCGCGTCGGCGACAACGCGCCGATGGCGCTGGTCGAACTGGTGGACCGTCCCGAGCCCACCGAAGCGGCCGGTGACCAGGCCGCCGAATAAGAATCTGACGCGCGGTGGAGCAGCCTGGTAGCTCGTTGGGCTCATAACCCAAAGGTCGCAAGTTCAAATCTTGCCCGCGCAACCAATTCAAACGCCCGGTTTTCACCGGGCGTTTTTCTTTGGGGCGGTGGAAACGATCAGGCCTGCTGGTCCGCGGCGACCGCTTCGCGCAAGGTGTCCCGCAGCCAGATGTGCGCAGGGTCCGCGTGTGTGCGCGGATGCCACGCCATGGAGACGCTGAAACCCGGAACCTCGCAAGGCGGGGACAGCACTGCCAGGCTTGCGTTCCAGCGCCGGGCCAGCCGCGCCGGGACCGTGGCAACCAGGTCGGAGGCTTCGACCAAGGCCGGCACCAGCAGGAAGCTGTTCACGGACACCTGCACTGTGCGGCTGCGGCCCAGGGCTGCGAGCACGTCGTCGACTGCCCCGACGAACCCACCGCCCGCCGGCGAAACCATCGCGTGCGAGAGGGAGCAGAAGGTGTCGAGGTCCAGCGGCCGCGCCGCCGCCGGATGGTCCTTGCGCAGCACGCAGAGGAAAGTCTCTTCGTAGAGCTTGCGGGCATGCAAGGCCGGCGGGACCGCGCCCGGCGTGGCCAGCAGCAAATCGAGCTCGCCCGCGGCGAGTTGCTCGGTGACCGAGCGCAGGTCCACTGCATGCATGGCCAACTGGCAGTGAGGGGCCAGCGTTTGCAGCCGGGTCGCCAGCGGCGTGGTGGCGATGCTGTGGATGGCGTCGGTTGCGGCGATGCGCAAGCGCTCGCGCGCGGTGAGCGGATCGAAACCGCGGCTGCTTGCAAGGAGGCCTGAGACGCCCGCCAGCACCTCCCGTAGCGGCTCACGCAGCGCCTCCGCGCGCGCGGTGAGCGTCATGCCGCGCGCAGTCGACGGCACGAGCAGTGGATCGCCGAACGCATCGCGCAGCTGCCTGAGCTGGGCTGACAGTGCCGGCTGCGACAGGCCCAGCCGGGCGGCCGCCCGCGTGACATGGCGCTCGGCCAGCAACACGTCGAGGGACAGCAGCAGGTTCAGGTCCAGGCGTGCAGGAAGCCGCTCCATAGAAGCCTTGGATTGTTCGTATAACGAGCATCCATTTTACGAATTGATCACGCGCACCCACACTTCCTGCATCCCATCCACTTCGCATCAGAGGCCTTCATGTCACTCGCACAACAACGCATCCTCATCATTGGCGGCTCCAGCGGCATGGGCCTGGCCAGCGCCCAGCAACTGGTCCGCGCCGGCGCCGACGTCTTCATTGCCGGCCGCGACGCGGCGCGCCTGCAGGCGGCCGTCCAGTCGCTGGGGGGCAAGGCGGCCGGCATCGCGGCCGACTGCACCGATCCGAAATCGCTGGCGGCCCTGATGGCCCGCGTCGGCCGCCTGGATCACCTGGTGCTCGCCGCTGGCGGAACGGCGGCCTGGGGCCCCTTCGCCCACACCACGCCTGAGGCGCTGCGCCGTGCCTTCGACACCAAGCTGCTCGGCTACTGGCAATCGCTGCAAGCGGCGTTGCCTATCCTGCGCAAGGACGGCTCCGTGGTGATGCTCACGGGCGCTGCGTCCCGGGTCGCCATGAATGGCACCGCCGGCTTGGCGGCCATCAACGGCGGCATCACGCAAATGGCCCAGACGCTGGCGCGCGAACTGGCGCCGCTGCGCGTGAACGTGATTTCGCCCGGCCTCGTCGACACGCCGGCGTACGACGGCATGCCGGCAGAGGCCAAGGCCGGCATGTTCGCCGGCGCTGCCAAATCGCTGCCGGTGGGCCGCGTGGGCCGCAGCGAAGACATCGCCGCCGCGGTCGAACTGCTGCTTGCGAACACCTTCGCCACCGGCGTGCTGCTCGACATCGACGGCGGCGCGCGGATGCCCTTGTGAGTCGGCCAGGCATGAAGATCTTCATCGTCCTCGCCCATCCCGAGCCCCGCAGCTTCAACGGCGCGCTGTTCGACACGGCCGTCGACACCCTGCGCGGTGCCGGCCACGAGGTGGCCACCAGCGACCTCTATCGCATGGGCTTCGATCCGGTTTCCAGCCGGCGCAACTTCACGACCGTGCACGACCCGGACTACCTGAAGCTGCAGGCGGAGGAACTGCATGCCAGCGAGCACGCCGGCTTCGCTCCCGAGGTGGAGGCGGAGCTCGCAAAGATGGAAGCCGCCGACCTGATGATCTGGCAGTTCCCGCTCTGGTGGTTCGGCCTGCCCGCGATCCTCAAAGGCTGGGTGGACCGCGTGTTCGCGATGGGCCGGACCTACGGCGGCGGCCACATCTACGAAACGGGCAAGTTCCGCGGCCGGCGCGCCCTGCTGTCGCTGACTACCGGCGGCCCGCAGCCCGCGTACGAGCGCGGCGGCTTCAACGGCGACCTCGACGCGATCCTGCGGCCCATCCAGCGTGGCATGCTGGCGTTCGAGGGTTACTCGGTGCTGGCGCCGCAGGTGCACTTCGGTGCTGCGCGCGTCGACGCTGCCCAGCGCAAAGCGTGGCTCGATGCCTGGGCGCGGCGGCTGCGCGCCATCGAGCGCGAACAGCCGATCGAGGTCGGGACCTATTGAAAGGAATGCTCGTTGCTGGGAAGACCGGGAAAGTCCCTCGCGGGCTTCAGGTCGGATGGCGGATGCGCAGGCTGGGTCGTGGCACGGCGCGATAGGGGCGGGTGTCGCCGGCATCGTCGAACGCACGCTCCAACTGGCGCAGCGCGGCAACGAGCGTGAGCAGTTCCCGGACCTGCTTCGCATTGAGGGGGATTTCCGAAGGCCACGGCTTCACGTGGTTGGGATCCCGCCGCAGCGGAGCTTCCTTCTCCGCATCCCGGATCTGGGGGACTAGCGGTTCCGTATGCCGGTCGAGATCGACTGCCTTCCCGAAATTCTCCATCCGGTCGCGCAGCGCGACCAGCAGGGTGTTGAACCGGACCCAGCGATGCTCCCGCCAGCCCCTGGCTTGGTGATCGACGAACTTGCGGATGAAGTCTTCGGCTGCGGGCTTGCCGTACTTCTCGCCGAGCCGCCGGATCTTCTCCGCGCTCATCCTGATGTTGACGCCGCCTTCTCCGGGATCGAGATAGATGCGAACCACCCGGTCGCGCACGCCGGGCATGCGCATCATCGTGCTGTCATTCCAGTGCCAGGTGGTCTTCCAGATACTCACCAGGAAGGCAAAGAGCCGCCATGTGGATTCCTCCGGCGCGTGGTCCCAGCGGTCGCCGCGCCCGCTGGTGTGGAACCTCGGAAGCCAGACGTGGCGCGCCGAGCCCCGGTCGCGCGTGTTGAGCGAAATGCCGAACGTCGGCCACATCGGCAGGAAGCTGTCGAACAGGTGGATGGGGAAGTTGGAACAGAGTCCGCCATCGGACATCCAGCATCGCTCGATGCTGCGCCGTGAGTGGTCGACCGCGTGCAAAGGCACCGCGGAGATCAGGAGCGGAAAGCTCATGGCCAGGCGCGCGGCCACGACGATGGGCATGTCCTCGATGGGCAGTTCCAGCAGGTCCGCGTAATCGCCGCCCGCCGGCGGATCCAGGCTGCTGCGCGGCGCGTACGGCGTGGAAACGGCGGCCAGGTAGCGCACGAGTTCCGCCGGGAAATACCGCTCCAGTTCCTCTGTCCGAAAGAAGAGCCGCCCCATGTCCTCCTCTTCGTCCAGCGGGAAGCGGTACGGGCGCCCTTGCGAGAGGTTGCTCGAATACACCTCGAGGTTGATGGACCGTGCGCGCTGGTCCGTTCTCTGGAAGCCCAGCATCTGGCCCGGCGAGCCGGGCGCGTTCCAGAGATCGCGGAAGGTGAGGGGTTGATCGCTGGATGGGTCGCGGCCGGCCACCTTCTGGATCGACACATGGAGGAAGGCGGCAAGATCCAGCGACTTCGGTTTGTCCGGATCCCAGCCCCGGCACAAGCCGAAGCCGTTGGGAACGACACTGCGCGTGAAGTCCTGGACGACGCCGGAGAGCACGCCGCCCACCACGGCAATCCCCACCGCCAGCAGTGCGGCGGCGATCCAGGACAGCCCCGTGAAGGAGCAGGTGAACCAATTCAGCCAGGCCGGCCAGGCCGGCGAACCCGGCCCGGCCCACGAACGCGCGCATTCGAGCACCGAGAGCAACGGGCCGACCAGCACGATCGCGAGCAGGACGACCGCCAGCAGGATCACGCGACGACGGTACTGGTGGACCGCTTCCCGCAATCCCGCAGCCGCGTACCGCACGCCGCTCTTGTTGTTCAGCGTGGAGAGGAAAATCTGGAACAGCCTGCGGGTGCCGGGCTGCGGCTGGAATAGTCGCTCGAGCTGGGTTCGCCCCTTGCGCACGGCGGCGAGCTTCTCGGGCAGTGCGTCGAGCTCCTTGAAACCTTCGCCGCTGCCGTGACGCCGCCGGTACTCCGCGGCCGCCGCGAGGGCGGCGGCGAAAGCGCCGATGGAACTGCCGCCGATGCTCTGGAACCGGTACTGGCGTGCGAGTTCGACGACCGCCGACGCGTAGATGATGCCGCTGGTGACGCCGCCCTCCATCACGACGTCGCAGAAGCGGTCGGCCGGCGCGTCCATCCAGTCGCCCGGCGCGCCTGCGGCGTTCGCGCCGTCCGCGCCAGCGGCCGCTTCCTGCTCCCCTGTCTCGGTCATGGCGTCCTCCACGATCCACCACCAGCGATGGCCTGCAGTGCGCTTCGGCTCGGGAACAGCGCATAGAGGGTGCCGCGTGTGTGCACGAAGTCCCGAAAGCCTTTCAGCACGATCGGCGCGGCGCGCTGCAGGGGGATGTGGAACGCCGCGTCCGCCCCGTCGTGATGTGCGGAGAGCGGGTCCTTCGCGCGCCCGGTGTTCTTCGGTCCCAGCGGGTTCTTCTCCAGCCATTCCGAGACGAGCAGCTCGAACTGTTCGTCGATGTGTGCGCAGAAGAAGACGCCGATCAGTCCGCGCTCGGCGCTCTCCGTCCCCGCCTGGTAGCGCGGTCCGTAGGGGATGCTGCGGCGGAACAGCGGGCGTTGCACCGGCGGCATCAGCGGATCCTTGCGCGGGTTGGCCCGGCGGATGTGGGCGCCGAAGGGGCAGCCGAAGCCATCCTTGTCCTGGGTGAAGTCGAAATCCGGACCACCGGGGCTCCAGTCCGCTGGCTCCTCAAGGTCCTCCGGCTGGATCGGCGCGCCGCCGGGCCAGCGGCCACAGAGCTTCGCTTTCAAGTAGTCGGGTGTCACGAACCAGTAGCCGGTCCGGCCGTTCCACTCCTTGCACTGCGCGGCCAGGAAGTCGTTGAACGCCGCTTCGTCCTGCTCGATCTGGCGCAGGACGCCGAAGGTTCCGTTGCGAACGAACTCCTCGAGCTCGCG
This sequence comes from Ramlibacter ginsenosidimutans, assembly GCF_016654015.1. Taxonomy (GTDB): domain Bacteria; phylum Pseudomonadota; class Gammaproteobacteria; order Burkholderiales; family Burkholderiaceae_C; genus Ramlibacter; species Ramlibacter ginsenosidimutans. The sequence goes on from NZ_JAEPWM010000002.1 coordinate 270,052, forward strand.
CATGGTTCCATCGGCGGCCCAGACATTCGCCTCCTGGCTGTTCGGATAACCGAGCAGAAGGTCTCCGGCTGGCAGCGCCACGCCCCGCTCCGTCGGCAGTTTCCCGTCGGGCGCGAAGATGCTCGGCTGGGTGAGGTTGTCGCGGAAACCGAAGTGCACGAAGCGCTTCTCCCTGTCACCGCCCTCGAAGAGCTGCTCGCCGTCCGGCACGGCATCGCGGCTGCCCCAGCCGGCGAGCCCGGATGCGCCCTCCAGGTCGCGCAGGCTGCTCGTCGCGCGCTCCAGGGCCTGCGCGTCGGCTGCATTGATGGCGATCCACACGTGCGCGGCGTGAAGCTGGAACACGCTCTTCCACCGTTCGACCGCGCTCACGCCGGCGTCACCCAGGTAGCGCGCCCCGCGCAACGGTGCTCCTTCCGCGAACGCGGGAGACTTCTTCCTGAACAGGTCGAGGATCCTGTTCGGCGCCCCGAGCACGCGCAGTCCTTCGCAGGTGAAGCCGATGTTGACCCCTGCCACCTCGGGCCAACCCGTCTTCTTGCCGCCGAAGTCCAGCCAGTCCGACGCGTGGAGCTTCTCGAGGAACTTGCGCGCTTCGCCCGGCTTCGTCACCGTCAGCACCAGGTTGCGCATCGCCGCATAGCGTGCACCGTATCCGGTGAGAGGCAGGCCTTGCGCCTCGTGCTCCAGTTCGGTGTCGGTGGGTGCGGCGCTCATGTCTGGCCCAGCCCTGCGTTCTGGATGTCCGCCACGCCGGCGCCGGGATAGGCGCTGTAGAAATAGCCGCCCAGCGGAGCGTTGTTGTTCTTGCGGAGGAACTCGACGAACTCCCGGGGATGGTCGCGCACGGGCGTGGGCGGCGCGCCCTCGAGGAAACGGAACTGCTCGTTGAACAGCGGCACCTTCATCGCGAAGTGTTCGACGTAGGCATCGAAGTCGCCGTCGTACACGGTGTACATGAACAGGTGCGTGTCCCCCTTGATGAGGCCGAACCACGCGAAGTGCACGTTGTTCGCTTCGGCCAGGGCGCGCTCGACGACCGGCGCGCCCACGCGCGTCAGCTCCTTCAGGATCAGGGCGTTCTGGGCGACCGGCTCCTTGATCTTCAGGGACAGGAACAAGGGCTGCTGGTTCATGCGCCGAGCGCGCGCATAACGCAGGGGAAAGGAGAGGCAGCCAGCTCCCCATTGCTTCACCAGCGGCTTGGGCCGGCCCGTGGCGGGATCGATCACACGGGCGAGCCCGGGCAGCCGCAACACCTGGCGAACGGTTTCGCGAACCAGTGGCAACGCGAGGTGGCGGCCGATGCAGCTGTGCATGTAGGGCGGCCCCGAGAGGTCTCCCCCGAAGACCAGGGACCAGTCGCAGGGCACGTCCGCGCCCAGGGCGAGCAGCAGTGTCGTTCCGGGTTCCAGCTCGCCGTCGATTCCCGTCACTCTCATCGGGGAACGCGTCACCCGGGTGAGAAATGGCGCCGGCGGGCGCATCGAAAGGGCGAGGTCGACCAGTCCGTCCAGTTCCGCCCCGTCGTCACGCCTGGCGGCCCGGCCCGCCCGGTCGATGAGCAGCTCTCCTTGCCACATTTGCCGAAAGAACCAGTCCATCGTGTTCGCTACTGCCGACGCCACATTGCCGGCGGTCCCCGCGATCAGGCCGAGGATGACGATCTTCTGCATCTCCGGGTCACCGGGGAAGGACTTCGCCAGCGCCCCGCTGGCGTTCCCGACGTGCACGTGCTCATCCCAGAATTCGGGAAAGTCCTTGCCCTGTGCCGCATCCAGGGCGACCTGTTCCACCCGCTTCTTCCCTTCCGCGGTGGCCCGAGAATCCGGTGGCGGCAGGCCGTCGTTCTCCACGAAATGCCGGCCGATGATCTGGAAGGTCAGCCGCGTGTACGCCGCTTGCATGCCCTGCTCGAGGACGTAATAGGCTTTTGCTGGCATGCCGAAGAGGATCGACATCAGTCGCAGGGCGGCCTGTTCCGCCACGTCGCGCACCAGGTCGAACTCTCCCAGCCGTTCCGCCAGCACCATGGTCCGCGCCAGCGCTTCCTGGACGCAGGCATTGATCTGCGCTGGTGGGAACGCGAGCGCCTTTTCCGCTTTCTCGCGTTGGTCGCGATGCGCGGCAGGCGCGTCCACGCCCAGCATGAACCTGCCGCCGCTATCGAGCTCGGAATAGGGCTTGACGCTGCCCTGCTGCAGCGCGAGCGCGATGTCCTGCCGGGCCGTCAGCAGGTACACGGTCTCGCTCGGCCAGCTCGCGTTGCTGCGCATGCGCAGCACGCTCTTGAACGCAAGCGCGGGGAATCCACGCGCCGCGAGGTCGCGGTACAGCGCCGCGCGTCGCACGTCGTGCCGCAGCGACCGGAACAGCATCCGGTTCTGCGCCAGCGGGTTGCGCTCGTCCTCGATCCACTGGAGCCTGGACTTCTTCGCCATTCTTCGCTCTCCTCCACGGCGGTGCGCCGCCCGCGTCCAGCTAGCTTGTCGTCGCGCCCACCTTCATGCGTTCCCGCGCGGCGGTGATGTCGCGGGTGCCCTCGCCGCCCTCGATCGCGGTGCAGGCCTCCGCGAGCAGGGCGCGCGCCTGTTCGCCGCGGCCTTCGCGTTGCCAGAGGTCCGCCAGGTCGATGGCAGCGCGCAGTGCGAGCGAGCCGAGCTCGCGCGAGCGTGCGCACTGCAGCGCCTGCTGCATCCAGGTCTCGGCCTCGGCGCGGCGGTCCAGGCCGGCGCGCGCGGCACTCTGCAGGGTGAGGCGGCCGATCAGCCGATGCACTTCGGCCTCGTAGTAGCGCTCGCCCGTGCGGTTGACGATCGCCAGCGCCTGTTCCAGCAGCGCCAGGCCATCTTCGGGGCGATGGTCGAGCGCGTGGCCTTCGGCGCGCATGGCCAGGTAGAAGGGCGTGGTGACCACGGCGCCCGAGGCCGTCCACGCTTCGTAGCCTTGCCGCATCTCGTCCACGCCCGCAGCGACATCGCCCAGTTCCGCGGCGATGCGCCCACGCATGATGCGCGCGTGCGCGAGCCACACGGTGAAGCCGTTCTCCTCGCAGATCTGCACCGCGCGTTCGGCCGAGACCAGGGCTTCGCGGTTTTCTCCACGGAAATGCAGCACGGCGGCACGGAACCCGTAGGCCTCGCCGAGGCTGAACTGGTGCCGGATGCTTTCGGCATGGGCCACGACTTCCATCACGCGCCTGCGGGCTTCGTCCGGCAAGCCGAGCTGCCACAGCGACCATGCGGAGTAGCACAGGCACATCACGCCCGGGTCCTGCACCGCTTCGGGCCGGTGCGCGAGGCGCATGTAGGCGGCGCGACAGGCATCCATCTCCTGCACGGCCCGCAGCATGTCGCCCTGGTGCATGCGGATGTTCGCCAGCGCCCACTGGGTCTGGATGCGATGGATCGCAGCGCCGCCGACCTCGGCGCGCGCCGCCGCTTCCACCGCATGCGCGCGCGCCTTCTCGAAGTTCGCGCGCATGAAGTGGTAGGCCTCCAGCCCGAGCAGCACCCGCATCACCGCGCCTTCGTCGCCAAGCAAGGCCGCCAGCTCCCTGGCTCTCGCATACGCACGTTCGACACGGTCCGCGCCATAGCCCCGCGTCGCGATCAGCGGCCCCGCCAGCAGCAGCTGCAGGCGCAGCTCGAGCCGCAACAGGTCCTGGTCCTTCGGCATGCGCTGCAGCACCGCCAGCGCATTGCCCACATGGCTGATGGCCTCGGCGTGCGCCGAGCGTGCGGCGGCCTGGCGCGCAGCCGTCTCCCACTGGCGCAGCGCCTGCGCGTCCATCCCGGCCTCGGTGTAGTGGTAGGCCAGCAGCTCGGGGTGCCGTTGCGCCAGGCCGGAGAAACTTTCGGAGAGCACGTTCGCGATCACCTTGTGCAGGCGCACGCGGTCGCGTTCCAGCAGCGAGCCATAGGCGGCGTCCCGCATCAACTGGTGGCGGAAGGCGAACCGGGGGCCCGCCTCGTCCTCTCTGGCGACGAGCATGCCGGCGCGCACGAGCTCGGCGAGTCGTTCGGTGAGGTCCTGCGGCTCGAGCGGAGAGGCGGGGTGCTGCAGCACGGCGCGCAGCAAGGCGAGCGGAAACTCCCGGCCGATGGTGCCGCCCACCTGCGCCAGTTCCTTGCCGGGACCCAGCCGGTCGAGCCGTGCCGTCAGGAGGTCCAGCACCGTGCTCGGGACCGGCATGGTGGCGAGATCGGACGGCTCCTGTCCCGTGCTCAGGTCCAGCGCCATGCGGGTGGATTCCTCCAGGAACAACGGCACGCCGTCCGAACGGGCGGCGATCAATTGAAGCAGCTCCGGCGGCAGCCGTTGGCGGCCGCATGCACTCAGCACCATCGCTCGCGACAGTTCGGCGGACAGGCCGCGCAATTCGGTCTCGTACACGGCAAAGCGCGGGCGCCAGCGCAACTCCGCGTCCGTGCGCGCGGTGACACACACGAGCACCGGCATCTCCCGTGCCGCGAACGTCAGGCGGTCGAGGAACTCCGCCGTCGAGGGGTCGAGCCAGTGGATGTCTTCCACGATCATGCAGCCGGGGCGCCCTCGCACGACCTGCAAGGCCAAGGCCACGAGCAGGTCGACCGTGAGCTGCCGCCGGCGCTCGGCGCTTTGCTCCAGGATCGGGTGCGGAGCGGCAACGGGCAGCGAGAGAAGGTCGGCGAGCAGCGCCGTGGCTCCGTCCTCCAGTTCCCCGGTTCTCGTGACCATCGCGCGCAGGCGCGCGAGCATGGCTTCGGGATCCTGGCCGGCGCCCAGCCAAAGCTCCTTGCGCAAGGCCTGGATCAAGGGATGGAACGCGCTGTTCGCGTGTTCCGGCGAACAGCGGGCTTCGAACACCACGTGGCCGCCGTTGACGAGAATCTGCTTGAACTCGCGTACCAGCCGCGACTTGCCGATGCCGGCTTCGCCCAGCACCCGTGCGATGCGCAAGGACCCTTGCTGCGCTGCCGCCCAGTGTTCCTGCAACGCCTGCAGTTCGTTGCGCCGGCCCACGAAGGGCGTCACCGTCGGCAAGCGACCGGTGTCGGCCTGCTCGGCGGCCAGCGGCGCGGCTCCGAGCAGCCGGTGGCAGACCTGGGGCCCGTCGAATCCCTTCAGCAGGATGCCGTCTTCCAGCGGCTCGAACTGGAAGCGCTCCTTGACGATGCGGCGCGTGGATTCGCCGACCACCACCGTGCCGGGCGTTGCAACCGACTGCAAGCGCGCCGCGAGGTGGATCGCGGGGCCCACCGGCTGTCCCTCCCGCACCACGACCTGGCCTGTGCACACGCCGATGCGGATGCCCAGGCCGAGCGCCTGCACCGCGTCCACGAGCTCGAGACTGGCATGCAGGGCCTGGGCCGCTGCGTCTTCGCGTGCGACCGGCGTGCCGAAGTAGCACATCGCCCCGTCGTCGCCCTGGAAGTCGTCGGGACTGCCTCCGCGCGAGCGCAGGATCTCGTCACAGCGCTCGTGGTACTGCGCGAGCAGCTCGCTGTACCGCTCCGCCCCCAGCTTGCCCATCAGCCGTGTGGAGCCGGCGAGGTCGATGGAGACGATCGTCACCTGCCGGACGTTGTCGACGGGCGCGCGCACTTCGTTCAGCACGAAACTGCCGTCGCCGTGGAGCTCCGGCCGCAGCAGTGCCAGCGCGGCAGCGCCGTCCTGCTGGCGGAACGAGGCGCGCGAAGCGCGCACGGCTTCGGCCGCGGTGGCGCCGCGCAGGAAGGCCGTGTACACGTCGCGCAGGAAGCCGTGGGGCCGTGCGCCGCGCGCGGCGTGGCAGGTGAGCAGGTTGAGCCCGAGCCTGCAAGCAGCCACTGCGACGGCGGCGTTCGCGGCCGCGGCAAGCGCTTGCGTCGGTGCCTGCGCCTGCGAGATGAGCAGGCGCGGAGGCGAAGCGAGCGACGCGATCGCGCTCAGGTCCAGCGGTTCGTCCTGTCGCCACCAGAGCACGGATCCGCCCGCGGCTGGCCGGCCATCCACCGGCCCCACGTAGTGCACGACCGCGTGGGAACCGATGAGCCGCAGCAGCTCCGGCCTGGGCAGGTCGCTCGCCTGCACCACGCTGACGGCGAGACCGCCCAGGCTGCGCAGCGATGCACTCAACGGCGCGGCGGCCGCGTCCGCCTCGTCATCGCAGCCCTCGACCACCAGAACCTTCAGCACGCCGCGGTCGAGCGGCCGATCCGTGGCACGCACACGGGCGGGCTCCGCAGTGATGCGCCGGCAGACCTGGAACTTCTCGCCCAGCCAGTCCTTTCCATCCCACAGCAGCTCCCAGGGCACCCAGGCCAGGGACGGATCGAGCTGCAGGTTCAGGCAGCCGCCGGGGAGCTCGCGCAGCAAGCGCACGATCCCTTCGGGCAGCAGCTTGCTCAGCAGCAGCGTCGGAACGGGCACCTCGGGCGTCGCGCCGCCGTCGAGGGCGCGCCGGATCCGGGCGAGTTCTGCCGCGTCGAGCTGCAGCGTCTCCATGCGGGCCAGCAGGCCGAGATCGGTGAGCACGGCGGCCAGGCCGTCGCGCTGCGCCAGGAGCGTCAGGTGAATGGCCGCGCCCTCACTGCTGGGAGTGGATGCTGGCGTATCCATGGCGCGTGGGAGTGGGGCGAGCGATGTCGACGGGCGTATGGTTCGCGCGCGTCGCCCCGCTGTCAACAACCAATCGAGGGATGCGGCTCGCGGCGAAGCGGCCTGGGTTCGTCCCACTTGGACCAAGGGCCGATAGGCTGCGCATGCTCGTCGGCGTACTGTGGCCGTGAGCGTGGCGCGGGCACGGTGCCGGCGCGCGCTCCGATGCAGGAGAACCAAGATGAAGAAATGCTTGATGGCCCTGGCTGTCCTGGGCTGCGCGGGCGGAGCGGGCGCGCAAGTCGCAGGCACCGGCGCGGGCGAGGTCACCAGCAGCAGTGTCACGCTGTTCGGGGTGGTGGACCTCGCGGTGGCGTATGGCCACGGCAGCGAGAACAATCTCAGCCGCCTGGTGAGCGGCGCCAACACCGTCTCGCGTCTGGGCTTCCGGGGCGTGGAGGACCTGGGCGGCGGCCTCGGTGCCGGCTTCTGGCTCGAGTCGGGCCTGAACGTCGACGACGGCACGGGTTCGGGCAGCAACACTAACAACCAGCCGTCCGGGGCCACCAGCAGCGGCGCCCTCACGTTCGGCCGGCGGGCCACTGCCAGCCTGATGGGGACCTGGGGCGAGATCCGCCTCGGTCGCGACTATGTGGCGACCTTCCGCAACCGCGACCAGACGGACCCCTTCACCACCAACGGCGTTGGCGCGTCGCTGCCGTATGCGATCTCGATCATCGGTGTCACCGAGACGCGGGCCTCGAACATGATCGGCTACTTCCTGCCGGCCGCGGCGCTCGGCGGATTCTTCGGCGAAGCGCAGTACTACATGGGCGAGAACACGTCGGGCAGCGACGGCAACGGGTGGCAGGCGCGGCTCGGGTACGCCAACAAGGTGTGGGGCGTGGCCGGGGCCTACGGCCTGACCAAGTACGCGCAGACCGCCACCACCGGCGACAACAAGGCGTGGAACATCGGCGGCCACTGGAACTTCGGCTGGGCCAACCTCATGGCGGGATGGTTCGAGGACGAGGTGGAGCGCACGAGCACCCTCAAGGGCACGGGCTACATCCTCGGTGCGGTGATCCCGATCCGTGTCGACCAGCTGAAGATCTCGTACTCTTCATACAAGACCGACGACGTGGGTGACCCGCGGACCCAGAAGCTGGCCGTGGGCTACGTCTACAACCTGTCCAAGAGGACGGCGGCCTATGGCACCTATGCGCACGTGCAGAACCACGGTTCGGCGGCAGTGGGCCTCAATGGTTCGCTCACCGGTCCGGGCAAGAACTCCGACGGCTTCGACCTCGGCCTGAAGCACAGCTTCTGAGGCGCTTTCCCGCGCGCGCAAGTGCGCCGGATCGGTTATGATCTCCCTTCTGACGCGCGGTGGAGCAGCCTGGTAGCTCGTTGGGCTCATAACCCAAAGGTCGCAAGTTCAAATCTTGCCCGCGCAACCAATACGAAGACCCGCCGGGAACACCCGGCGGGTCTTTTTCTTTGGGGCGCGACGCGAATGAAAAGAAAAGCGGCCCATGAGGCCGCTGAGCGTCTAGCGGTCAGGGACTGACGCTCACTTCTTCTGGCCGCCTTCGTCGTCCAGCCGGCCGGAGCCTTCCTTGGTGGCCTGCGTACCGGTTTCCTTGCGCTTGGCCTTGGCCTTGGCCTTTTCGTCCTTCGACACCTTGACCTTCGGGCCGGCGGCTTCCGGCTTGTCGTCGGCGCGGCCTTCGTCCTTCTTGGACATTTCCTTGCTCGTGGCGCGGCGGGTGGCCTTGGCCGATTCCTTCTCTTCCTTCGTCGCCTTCTTGCTCGGCGCGGCCATGTCCTCGCTGGTGCCGTGCGTCTGTGCATAGGCCAGGCTGCCGAACAGGGCAAAGGCGGCGGCTGTCAGCGTCAGGATGAATTTCTTCATGGGTTTCTCCAATGATGAGGCCGGGAGACAGACTGGCCGGCCGAGTCCAGTGCGGGCATGGTCGGCGAGCCGCCCCACTCAGACAATTGGCCTAAAGGGAGGGGTGGGTTGTTCCGGAGCCCTGCGCGCACGGGCCGGAGCAGGCACACTGGCCGGCCTTCCACCCACGCACGACCCATGAGCGATCTGTCCGCATTCCCCGTCACCCGGAAGTGGCCCGCGGCGTTCCCGGAGCGCCTGCAGCTGTATTCGCTGCCGACGCCCAACGGCGTCAAGGTTTCCATCGCGCTGGAGGAGACCGGCTTGCCCTACGAGGTGCACAAGGTCGCCTTCGACAGGAACGACCAGCTCACGCCGGAATTCCTGTCCCTCAATCCGAACAACAAGATCCCGGCCATCCTGGACCCGAACGGGCCCGGTGGCAAGCCGCTGGCGCTGTTCGAGTCCGGCGCCATCCTGGTCTACCTCGCCGACAAGACCGGGCAGCTGATGCCGAAGGACGTGGCCGGCCGCTACCAGGCCTTGCAGTGGCTCATGTTCCAGATGGGGGGCATCGGGCCCATGTTCGGCCAGCTCGGGTTCTTCCACAAGTTCGCCGGCAAGGACTACGAGGACAAGCGGCCGCGCGACCGCTACGTGGCCGAATCGAAGCGGCTGCTGGGCGTGCTCGAGCAGCACCTGAAGGGCAGGCAGTGGATGCTCGGGGACGAGTACGGCATCGCGGACATCGCGATCTTCCCCTGGGTGCGCAACCTGGTGGGTTTCTACGGCGCGCGCGACCTGGTCGGCTTCGACGCCTTCCCGCAAGTGCAGCGCGTGCTCGACGCCTTCGTCGCGCGGCCCGCGGTGCAGCGCGGCCTGGACATCCCGAAGCGCGAAGGCTGACCGGGCGCGCCCGGGCCGCTAGGGCTGGCGCAGGCGCAGCTGGCCCGGCAGCGGCACCGAGCGGCGCAACACGTCCTCGCCCAGCCACATGGCGGAGCGCAGCGCACGCTGCGCCACCATGGGCAGGGGCATCTGCACGTAGTCGTCGTTGAACACCTCGAAGCTGTAGTCGCCGGCATAGCCGAGGGCGTCGAGCTTGAGCACCAGTTGCACGAGCTCCTGCGTGTGCACGCCTTCGCCCGGGAACACGCGGAAGGTGCGCGCGGTGGCCATGCGTTCCTCGAAGGTGCGCGTCTCCTGCCACATGAAGTCCGAGAGCTGCACGAGAAAGATCTTCGCGGGGTCGAGGTCGTCGATGGCGTCCAGCGAGGTCTTCGCCGCGAGGATGTGGAAGGAATCCATGCCGATGCCCAGGTTGGGACAATCGGCGCGGCACACCACGTCCCAGGCGGTGGTGAACTCGTTGACCGTGCGGCCCCAGGACAGCCCTTCGTACGCGATCCTGATGCCGAAGGGGACGGCCAGCATCGCCAGCTTGCGCAGGTCGCGCGCGATGTGATCGAGGTCCTGGCTGGCGTGCGCCGAAGTCGACGAGCAGGCCAGCAGCACCTTGCACCCGAGCGCCGCGCACATCTCCAGCATGGTCTTGGCGATGTCCACCTTGTACTGGTGCAGGTGACCCGACAGGCCCTCGAAGTCGCGCAGCACCTGGAAGCCGGTGCCGCGCAGTCCGCTCGCGTGCACCGCCTTCACCGCGGCCTGCCAGCCCTGCGGATGCCCCACGAGGTCATTGGCCTTGAGCATGACCTGGCGGAAGCCGGCCTCGTGCATCGCCTCCAGCTTCGCCTCGAGCGGGCCGGCCAGCGTGATCGTGTCCATGCCGAAGGCGCGGATCGCCTGGTGCAGGCTGCGCGCGTGGTTCATGGCTGCTGCTCGCTGTGAACGAGCTCGAACACCACGCTGCCGAGGTAGGTCCTGGTGATCGCCCCGCGCCGCTCGGTGTGGGCCGCGGCGTTCTCGACGAACTCCATGCCCAGCGCGCGCAGCTCGCGCACGGCCGCGAGCACGTCCGGCACGCCCAGGCCGATGCGCTGCAGGCGTTCGCTCGTGTCCAGGGAATCCGCTTCCGGCTCGATCACCTGCAGCATGAATCGGTTGGCCGGCTGCAGCGCGGGCGCGCGCAGCAGCTTGCCCGCGGGCATGATGCCGAAGCGCTGCTCGTCCGGGATCGCCTGGATGCCGAAGAGCTCGCGGTAGAACTCGAGCCAGTCGTAGATGCGGTCGGCGCCGATGTACTGCACGATGCCGAAGAAGTGCATGCCGGCCACCGCGGGGGGATTGCGGTCCACGCCGGGGATGGGAATGAAGTCCACGTCGTAGATCGAGAACTCCCGGTACCGGTCCACGAAGTAGATGCGGCTGCCGCCCACGCCATGGATGGCGGGAATGTTCAGTTCCATCGCTTCCGGGTGCGTGGGCACTTCCCAGCCGCCGTGCTCCAGCACGTAGCGGTAGGCCGCGCGCGCATCGCGCACGCGCAGGGCCACTGCGCTGATCGCGGGTGCCGCGTCCCCGTGCGTTGCGCCCTGCGCATCGCGCGGATGCGCGTTCACCACGATGTTGATGCCGCCCTGCCGGTACAGCAGCACTTCGCGCGAGCGATGCCGCGCGACGGGGCGGAAGCCCATCATCTCCAGCACCTGGCCCAGCGCCTGCGGCTTGGAGGTGGCGTATTCGACGAACTCGATGCCGTCGAGGCCGACCGGGTTGTCTTCGTCGCTGAACGAATCCTGCAGGGGCTCGCGCGCGTGTTCGGGTTGCAGGAGGAAGTCGCTCATGGTCAGTACTCCAGCCGTGCGACGGCGCGCAGCGTGTCCGCGCTGGCCGTCGGCCATCCGAAGAATTCGAGATAGGCGGGGATCATCTCGAACAGCATGTCGGTGCCGACCTGCACACGGCAGCCACGTGCTTCCGCGGCTCGCAGGAAGGCAGTCTTCTCGCTCTTCATCACGACCTCGCCGACGAAGGTGCGGCCGTCCAGGCGGTCGATGTCCACGGGCAGCGGATCGCCCGGGTTCATGCCAAGGGGTGTCGCGTTGACGACCAGGTCGAAGCCCGCCGGATCGCTGCTACCCGTTTGCACCGCGATCGCGGGATAGTGGGTCCGCAGCCGTGCCGCCAGTGCATCGGCCGTGCTCGCATGGACGTCATGGAGTGCCAGCGTGCCGACGCCCGCGGCGGCGAGCGAGGCGGCGATCGCGCTGCCGACACCGCCACTGCCCACCACCAGCGCGCTGGCGCCGCGCAGCGCCAGCCCCTTGCCCAGCAGGCCGCGCACGAAGCCTTCGCCGTCGAACATGTCCCCCACCAGCCGGCCGTCCGCCGTGCGCTTCACCGCGTTGCACGATCCCGCCACCTTCACGGTGGGCGTCACTTCGTCCAGCAGGTCCACCACGCTCACCTTGTGCGGCATGGTGATGAGGGCGCCGCGAATGTTCTCCAGCGTGAAGAGGCTGCGCAGCACCCCGGTGAACGCCTCGGGCTTGCAGCCCATGGGCAAGACCACCGCGTTGATCCCCACCGACTCGAAGTAGGGGTTGTAGATCATCGGGGCCTTGAACGAATGCGTGGGCCAGCCCAGGTGGGCGATGAATTCGGTGTGGCCGTTGATCAGCATGGGTGTGGGAATGCGCGCGCTCATGTGAGTCGGGGGTTGTCGGGATCCTGGGTGCGCACGAGGCCTTGCATCGCGATGACGTAGCCTTGCACGCCGAAGCCGATCACGATGCCGGCTGCCGCCGGGGAGATCCACGAATGGTTGCGGAACGGCTCGCGCGCGTGCACGTTCGAGATGTGGCACTCGATCACGGGCAGGCCGTCCACGCCCTTGATCGCATCCTGCAGCGCGACCGAGGTGTGGGTGAAGGCGGCGGGGTTGAACACGCAGCCGAGGGCCTCGCCCTGCTTGAAAAGGCGACCGTACTCGTGGATCTTGTCGATCAGCGCGCCTTCCCAGTTGCTCTGGAAGCACTCGGCCTCGTAGCCCAGGCGCTCGGCGGCGGCGCGGCACATCGCCTCCACGTCCGCGAGGCTGGTGGAGCCGTACAGCGCCGGCTCGCGCGTGCCGAGCAGGTTCAGGTTGGGGCCGTTGAGGATGAGGATCTTCTTCATGGCGGTCTGTCAGGTGGCAGGTGCACTTGCTGGAAGAGCCGTGCAGGATGCGACGTCCTGCCAGGCGCCCTGGCGCGCCGAGGCGAACAGTGCCTCGATGGTCCGCATCGTGTCCAGCGCATCCTCGATGGGCCAGCCCGGCACGGCGTCGCCGAGCAGCCGCCGCGAGAAGCGCTCGACCTGCAGCAGGTAATGGTTCGCCGGCTCGAAGGAAAAGGTCGCGCTCGGGAATGCGCCGACGCTGCCCGCATCGCCGACTTCGATCTGGCATGCCGTCGGGCGCGCGTGGGCGAACGGGAAGTTCATGCGCAACCAGCCGCGCGAGCCCAGCACGGAGAACTGCTGGTGCGTGCCCCACGCGTCGGAGCCGGCTTGGGTGCCCACGGTGAAGGCTGCATGCCGGTCGCCGTAATCGAGCAGTGCGCTGGACAGGCGATCGATCCCGAAGGCGGGATCGCGCTCCAGGGCCGCCACGACGCGCGCAGGCGGCCGACCGAACACGAGATTGCACGCGCTGATCGCGTACGAGCCCAGGTCGTAAAGCGCGCCGCCGCCGGCTTCGAGCTGGTTGCGCACGTCGGCGGGATCAAAGAATTGCTTGGCCAGGGTGGCATGCACGGCGCGCACGTCCCCGATCGTTCCCGCTGCAATGATCCCGGCGAGCTTCGCCCACTGCGGATGGTTGCGGAAGGCGAAGGCTTCCTCGATGTGCCTGCCGCTGCGGTCACGCGCGGCACAGAGGCGCTGGACCTGCTCCGAGCTGATGCACAGCGGCTTTTCGCAGAGCACGTGCTTGCCGGCCTGCAAGGCGCGCAGCGACCATTCGAAATGCAGCTGGTTCGGCAGCGGCACGTAGACGGCGTCCACCTCGGGGTCCGCCAGCAGCGCTTCGTACGTGGCGTGGACGCGCGGGATCGCGAACTCCTGCGCGACGCGGCGACCCTTGGCCGGATCGCGCGACGCCAGCGCCACGAGGGTGGCGCTGGGCGCTTCGCGCATTGCCGGCATGGTGCGTCCGGTCGCGATCGCTGCCGCGCCCAGTACGCCCCATCGAACGGTCGCCGTCATCCCGTGCCCCGGCCCGTGCCTTATTTGCTGCCTTCGGCCTGCTTGACGGCAGCCTGGATGCTGTCGATCAGCTTGGGGTCGACCTTGGTCTTCAGGAACTCGACCACCGGCGGCTGGGCAGCGGCGCGGAACTCCGCCATTTCGGCGGCGGTCGGCGTATAGACGGTCACACCCTTCTCGGCCAGGATCTTGGTGCCGTTCGCCGTGAACGTGCGGTTGGCCTTGCGCTCGGCGCTGCACGCCACGCGCGCCGAATCGGTGACCACCTTCTGCAGGTCGGCCGGCAGCGACTTGTAGAACTTGTCGCTCAGCACGAACCAGTCGATGCCGTAGTTGTGGCCGTCCAGTGTCACGTTCTTCTGCACTTCGTAGAACTTGGCGAAGATGAACGTCGGCAGCGGGTTCTCCTGGCCGTCGACCACGCCGGTCTGCAGCGCCGTGTACGTTTCAGGGAACGCGATGGGCGTCGGCTGCGCGCCCAGGGCCTTCATCTCGGTCACGTACAGGGGCGTCTCCTGCACGCGGATCTTCAGGCCCTTCAGGTCCTTGGGCGAGTGGACCGGGGTCTTGCCCGTGCTGAAGTGGCGGAAGCCCACTTCGCCGAAGCACAGGTTGTGCATGCCGGTGGCGGCCTGGAAGTCTGCCGACAGCTTCTGGCCGAAGGGGCCGTCCATCACCTTGTCCGCGACCTCATCGTTGGGAAACAGGTAGGGCAGGTCGGTGACCATCGCGCTCGGGAAGAAATTGGCCATCACGCCGGAGGCGAGGCCGGCCTGGATCACGCCGTTCTTGACACCTTCCACCAGGTCCTTCTCACCGCCCAGCGCGCCCGCGCCGAACACCTGCACGTCGATGCGGCCGCCGCTCCTCGCCTTGACTTCCTTGGCGAACACGTCGGACATCACCGCCTTGCGCGAGGTGGTCATGTCCGCCGAGTCGGAGTGCGCCAGTTTCAGGACGAACTTGTTCTGGGCCAGGGCCGGCGCGCAGGACAGGGCGGCCGCCAGGGCAACGGCGGACAGCAGGGTGGGCGTGGTTTTCATGCGTGAGTCTCCTTGGGGCTACGGGTCAGTGAAGGTTGAAGGCGTGGGGCAGGGCCAGGCTGATGGCCGGGAACAACGCGATGAACACCAGGCCGATCAGCAGCATGGCCAGGTAGGGCAGGAAGCGGGGCGTCACCCGTTCGACGGTGGTGTCCATCACGGAGCAGGTCACGAAGTAGCAGACGCCGAAGGGCGGGATGAAGGTGCCGATGCCCATCGAGATGATGATCACGATGCCGTAGGCCATGGGGTCGATGCCGTAGTTCCTCGTCAGCTGCAGCAGCATGGGCCCGAAGATCAGCAGCGAAGGCAGGCCTTCCAGGATGGAGCCCATGATCACCATCAGCACGACCGAGAAGACCATGAAGGCAAAGGTCGAGCCGCCGAGCAGCGCCAGGAAGTCCGACACGACAGTCTGCAGGCCCGTGATCGCGAGCGTCCAGGAGAAGGCGCTGCCCGCGCTGACCATGAACAGCACCATCCCGGCCATCGCGGCCGAGGTCGCCAGGGTCCGGATGAACTTGCGCATGTTCATGCCGCGGTAGATGAAGACCGAGACCAGGATGGAGAACACCACGGCGATCGAGGACACCTCGGTCGTGGTCGCGATGCCGCCGACGATGCCGATGATCAGGATGACCGGGACCGCCAGGGCGGGCAGCGCGCGGCCGGAGAGGCGCAGGCGCTCGGGCCAGGAGATCGGTGCACAGCGCGGCCAATCGTGCTTCTTTGCGCGCCGGTGGATGATGATCATGAGGCACACGCCCAGCACCGCGGCGGGGACGACGCCGGCGACGAAGAAGGTGGCGACGGACAGCGTGGTGATCGAAGCCAGCACCATCATCACGAGGCTGGGCGGGATCGTCTCGCCCATGATGCCGGCGGCCGACAGGACGGCGGCGCTTTCCGCCGGGTCGTAGCCCTGCTCCTTGAGCATGCCCTTGAGCGTGGTGCCGACCGCGGCAACGTCGGCGATCTTGGAGCCCGAGATGCCGGAGAAGATGTACATCGCCACCACCAGCGCCTGCAGCAGTCCGCCGCGCATGCGGCCGACCATCGCGGTCACCCAGTCGGCCAGCGGCTTGGTGAGGCCGCCGTCGGTCATGACGTTGCCGGCCAGGATGAAGAAGGGGACGGCCAGCAGGATGAAGCTGCTGATGCCGTTGGACATGGCCAGCGACACGGCCATCGGGTCCTCGCCCGAGCTGTAGATGCAGATGTAGGCAGTGACCGAGAGCACGTACGCGATCGGCACGCCGGCAAACACCAGGAACAGCAGCAGCAGCAGCGCGATGAGGATGGCCGGGCTGCCGGTCCAGGGGCCGGTGAAATACTGGGCCAGGAACCAGGCCAGCGCCAGCACGCCCACCGCCATGCCGGCGACGATGTTTTCCTGCAGCGTGTGCCGGCGCAGCTCCGCCAGCGCGAAGACCACCGTCAGGCCCATGCCGATGAAGAAGGGCAGCAAGGTCCACGACTTCGGGATCTGCAGCACCACCGTCAGGACGTTCCAGGAATCGTGCCACATGGGGTAGGCGTAGCACAGGGCGACAATGGCCACGGCGATCACGAAATAGTGCCGCGCACATTCGGCGTAGTCCTGCCAGCGCCTGGGCAACTGGTCGATGCCGATGCGCACCACCAGGTGCAGGCCGCGGTGGTACGCGATCGCGCCGCCGATGAACGCGAGGCTCGTCAGCGAATACTCGGCCACTTCATTGGCCCACACCACCGACGTGTTGAACATGCCGCGCAGGGCCGTGTTTCCGAACAGCAGCAGCAGTTCGAGAAACAGCACCAGCGCGAGCAGCACGTCGAACACATGCTCGATGCGCGGCGAGAAGGGGCGATGCGGCAGGGCGACCGTATTGGCTGCCGCCACTGCAATGGAATCGCCCTCGGGGCTCGCGATGGCATGGTTCATGTTCTGGCTCCGTTGCGGGTGCGGGGACAGGTCCGCGGAACGAGCGCAAAATGTACCATCCGGTTAATTCATCGTTATCCGTAATGACCCTAATACGGACGGATGACCTCGCGCGCTGGCGAACGCGTCCCGCAGGAAGAGGTGGTGCTCAGTCCGCGCGCATGAAGCGCACGACCATCTCGACCACGTTGTCGCGGCGGTGCGCGATGTAGGCGGGTGAGCGCGTGTCGAGCTTGAAGATCACGCCGAAGGTATGGCGGTTGGACACGTTGAAGAAGCTCAGCGCCGAGATGGACGCATGGATGTCCACCGGATCCAGGCCGGGGCGGAACACGCCGGCCTTCAGGCCGCGCTGGTACAGGTGCCGGATGGCCGCGATCGCCGGGACGTTGAGCGCCTGGATGTTCTTCGACTGCTTGATGTACTGCCCGCGGTGGATGTTCTCGGACATCACCAGCCGGATGTAGTTCTCGTGGGAGAGGTGGTGGTCGAAAGTGAAGGCCACCAGCCGGCGCAGGGCCTGCTCGGGCTCGAGGTCCTGCAGGTGCAGTTCGGCCTCGATGTCGCGCACGCGCTTGTACGACTCTTCCAGCACGGCGAGGTACAGACCCTCCTTGCTGCCGAAGTAGTAATAGATCATCCGCTTGCTGGTCTGCGTGAGCGCGGCGATCTCGTCGATGCGCGCACCGGCCAGCCCCTTTTCGCCGAACTCCACCGCCGCCACCTCGAGGATGTCGGCCTTCGTGCGCTCCGGGTCGTTGGTGCGGGTCGGCTCCTTGACGGCCGGTTTCGCCGACCGGCCGGTAGCACGCTTCGCATGTACTAGTTCGTTCATTTCGGCAGTATAGGAGCGCACGAGGCTCGCGCGCAATCGCGGCGGCGCGCGTGCTACAGCGAGAGGCTGGCGTCCAGGTAGCTGCGCACGCGGTCCGTGATCACGGTCGCGTCGTCCAGCGGCGGCTGCTGCGGGTGGATAGGCTGGCCGTACACGAACCAGCGCACGCCGCCATAGAAGATGCCTCCGTGCAGGCCCATCAGCAGCTCATATTCGCGCACGCTCGGCGCGCCGCGCGCGCGGCTGCCGCGGTGGCGGCGGGTCTCTCGGAGCAGGCGCGGGAACAGGCGCTCGGCCAGCAACGCGAAGTAGCGGTCCGGGATGCTGCGGTCGCTCAGGCCCGAGAACACCATGATGCGCACGAAGTCGCGCGTCAGCACCGCGCGCGAGTAGGCGATGTAGAAGCGCACCAGCTTGTCCTCGACGCCGAGGTCGCGGCGGTCCAGCAGCTGTTCCCACTCCTTCTTCCAGCGGCCCGCGAACACCTCCTGGTACACGCGGTCGACCAGCGCCTGCTTGGTGGGGAAGTAGTGATAGACCAGCGTGTGGGTCACGCCGATGGCGCTGGCCAGTTCGCGCATCTGCGCGTCGAGCCCGTGCTCGGAAAAGAAGGTGATGGCGCCGTCGACGATGTGCCGTTCGCGCTCGGCGACGCTCATGCGCCGGCGCGGCGCCGGCTCCGCCTGCACGGACTTCGCGACCGTCGCAGCGCGCGCACTGCCGACGCCGCTAGGGTTTGTCCGGGGCCCAGGCCCATGGTCCGATCGTTCGGCCATTCCTATGATTGTTGAACATCTGGTCAATATGCTAACCCGAAGCGGCGCGGCTTCCCACCCCGGAGCGCGCCCCAACCAGGAAGAGCCCACCCCATGAAGGCCCCGCGCTTCGACTACGTGCGCGTCCGCTCCATCGAAGAGGCGATCGCGCAGCTGCAGCAGCACGGCGAGGGCGCGCGCCTGCTCGCCGGCGGCCAGACGCTGCTCGCCACGCTGAACCTGCGCCTGTCGGAGCCGCAGATGCTGGTGGACATCGGCGGCATCGCGGCACTGCGCGGCATCGAGCGGCGCGGCGAGCAGCTCTGGATCGGCGCCCTCGCGACGCATGGCGAGATCGAATCGTCACCCCTGGTGGCCGAGCATGCGCCCCTGCTCGCGGCGGCCGCACCCCACATCGCCCACCGCGCCATCCGCAACGTGGGCACCTGGGGCGGCTCGCTCGCCTACGCGGACCCTGCGGCGGAATGGCCGGCGTGCCTGGTCACGCTCGAAGGCACGGTGGTGCTGCAAGGCCCGCGCGGGCGCCGCAGCGTGCCCGCGCGCAATTTCTTCCGCTCCATCCTCACCACCGCCATGGAGCCCGACGAGTTGCTGCTAGGCGCGGAGGTGCCCGTGGCGGCGGCGGGCGACTGGTTCGGCTTCGACGAGCTGGCACGCCGGCGCGGCGACTACGCAGCCGCGGGGCTCGCGGTGGCGGCGCAGTTCGACGGGACCGTGGCGCGCCGGGTCCGCCTCGGGTTCCTTTCGGTCGGCCCCACGGCCTTGCGCGTGCCGCGCACCGAGGCGCTGCTCTCGGGCAAGGAACTCACCGCGGGCAACATCGAGATCGCGATCGCCACCCTGAAGGCCGAGCTGGATCCGCTGTCCGACCTGTACCACGCCGTCGAGACGAAGCGGCACCTCGCCGCCGTCCTCGCGCGCCGCCTGCTCACCGCCGCGCACGCCAGCCGCGTCGCGCTCGCCGCCTGAACCCGACCTCCATGCCCGAACTGCACACCATCGAAGTCACCGTCAACGGCCAGGCGCAACGCCGCGCCGTCGAACCGCGCCAGCATCTCGTCGACTTCCTGCGCGGCCCGCTGGGCCTCAAGGGTTCGCACCTCGGCTGCGAGCACGGCGTCTGCGGCGCCTGCACGGTGGAGGTCGACGGCCACATCGTGCGCGGTTGCCTGACGCTGGCGGTGCAGGCCGATGGCCGCAGCGTCCGCACGATCGAGGGCGTGAGCGCGGACGGCGACGTCGCCGACCTGCAGGCCGCCTTCGTGCGGCACAACGCGCTGCAATGCGGCTTCTGCACGCCGGGCATGGTCATGGCGGCCAAGGAGCTGCTGGAACAGAAGCCCGATGCAACGCGCGCCGAGGTGCGCGAGTGGATGAGCGGGAACTACTGCCGCTGCACCGGATACCACGCCATCGTCGATGCGGTGTGCGAGACACTGGACCAGCGCGCCGGGCGGCCGCGCACGGGAGCTTCGGCATGAGCAGCCTCGAGATGCACGTGCACGCCGGCAGCGAAGTCGTGGAACGGCCGGAGCAGGCCGAGACGCTGCGCCCGGTCACCGAAGACGCGCGCTACATCGGCAGCAGCAGCGAGCGGCCGAGCGCGCGCCGGCTCGTCCAAGGCCAGGGCGTATACGTCGACGACATCGAGCTACCCCGCATGGCGCACGCCGTCTTCTGGCGCAGCCCGGTCGCCCATTGCCGCATCCTGGGCATCCGTGCCGAGGAGGCGCGCCGCATGCCCGGCGTGGTGCTGGTCGCCGACGGCCGCGACATAGCCACGGTGTGCAAACCCTGGGTGGCCACGCTGGCGCACATGGTGGGCATGAAATCCGCGCCGCAGTACCCGCTGGCCATAGCCCGGGCCTGCTGGCAAGGCGAGCCCGTGGTGGCGGTCGTCGCCGAGACGCGTGCGCAGGCCGAGGATGCGCTGCAACGCATCGAGGTGGACTACGAGATGCTGCCCGCCGCGCTCGACATGCAGACGGCGCTGGACCCGGCCACACCGGTGATCCATCCGGAGCTCGGCGACAACCTCTGCTTCACGCGCCACCTCGAGGTGGGCGGCGTGGACGAAGCCTTCGCGCGCGCCGACGCGGTGGTGGAGTGCGACTTCGAGTTCGGCCGGCACACCGGCGTGACGCTGGAGCCGCGCAGCCAGCTCGCCGACTGGAACGCCGCGGAGCAGCGCCTGACGGTCTACCACTCCTGCCAGGCGCCGCACATGATGCAGGACCTGTACGCGCGCCAGTTCGAGCTGCCGGAGTCGGCGGTGCGCGTCGTCTGCAAGGACGTCGGCGGCTCCTTCGGCATCAAGGTGCACGCCTATCCCGACGACTTTGCCACCGTGGCGCTGTCCATGCTGTGCCGGCGGCCGGTCAAGTTCGTCGCGGACCGCCTCGAGTCGTTTACCAGCGACATCCATGCGCGCCACCACCGCGTGCACGCGCGGCTCGCCGCCAGCCGCACGGGCGAGATCCTTGCCTTCGAGCTGGATGACCTCACGGGCGTGGGACCCTATTCGATGTTCCCGCGCACCAGCGCCATCGAAGGCAACCAGGTGGTGAACCTGGTGGGCGGCCCGTACCGGCACCAGGCATACCGCGCGGACCTGAAGGTCGTGTTCCAGAACAAGACGCCGACCTGCCAGTACCGTGGCGTCGGCCACCCCATCGCCTGCGCCGTCACGGAGGGCCTGGTGGACCTCGCCGCGCGCAAGCTGCGCATCGACCCGCTGGAGTTCCGCCGCCGCAACGTCATTCCCGACGATGCCTACCCCACCAAGGGCGTGAGCGGCATCGCCTTCGAGCAGCTCTCGCACGAGGCCTGCCTGCGCAAGATCGAGGTGATGATGGATTACCCGGTGCTGCGAGCCGAGCAGGCGGCGCTGCGCGAGCGCGGCATCTACCGCGGCATCGGCTTCGCGACCCTGATCGAACTGACCAACCCGAGCGCCGCGTTCTACGGCGTGGGCGGCGCCCGCATCGCGTCGCAGGACGGCGCCACGATCCGGCTGGATCCCGCGGGCGGCATCACCCTGATGGCGAGCGTGGGCGAACAAGGCCAGGGCAACGACGGCATCTTCCGGCAGATCGCGGCCGACGCCGTCGGCGTGGACCTCGAGCGCGTCCGCGTGGTGACGGGCGACACCGAGGTCACGCCTTACGGCGGCGGCACCTGGGCGTCGCGCGGCGCCGGCATCGGCGGCGAGGCGGTGCTGCTGGCCGGCCAGGCGCTGCGCGCGAACATCCTCAAGCTCGCGGCCGCGATGCTCAAGCGCGACGTCGCCGGCCTGGCGGTGCGCCGCGGGCATGTGGTGGACGCCGGGAGCGGCGAGATGCTGCTGCCCTTCGCCGAGCTGGGTCGCGTGGCCTACTACCGCTCCGACACGCTGCCGCGCGACTTCACGCCCGAACTGATGGTGACGCGCCACTACGCGCAGCGGGACTACCCCTTCATCTTCACCAACGGCGTGCAGGCCTCGTACGTGGAGGTGGACGTGGACACGGGCTTCGTGCGGTTGCTGAAGCACTGGGCGGTGGAGGACTGCGGGCGCGTGGTGAATCCCAAGCTCGTGGATGAGCAGATCCGCGGCGCCATCGTGCAGGGCATCGGCGGAGCGCTGCTGGAGGAGTGCCTGTACGACGAGCACGGGCTGATGCTCAATGCGACGCTGGCGGATTACCTGCTGCCGATGAGCGCCGAGATGCCGGACATCCACGTCGCGCACGTGCAGACGCCCACGCGCAGCAGCCAGCTCGGTGCGAAAGGCGCCGGCGAAGCAGGCACCGCGGGCGCGCCGGCCGCGGTGATGAACGCCATCAACGACGCCCTCGCGCCGCTCGGTGCGCAGGTGTGGTCGCAGCCGGCGACGCCGGAAAAGATCCTGCGCGCGCTCGGCGTTCCGGCGTGATCTGCACCAGCCTACGGGTTGGTCCCGATGCAGGGGGACACCCCCGCTCCAACAATCCGCCTTGTTTACCCGTTGATCAATAAAGTGACCCTCTCCCTCAACCACTTCTCGATCCGCACGATGGACCTCGACGCCACGCAGCGGTTCTACGAACGCGTGCTGGGGCTCACGGTCGGCCCGCGTCCCAACTTTCCCTTCCCGGGCTTGTGGATGTATCGCGGCGACCACGACAGCTACACCAATGCCGTCGTGCACATCATCGGGATGGATCGCAACGACCCCGAGGGTCTGAAGAGGTACCTCGGTGACCGCGACGTCTCCAGCCTGCATGGCAGCGGCGCGGTGGACCACGTCGCCTTCTTCGCCACCGGGCTGGCGGCCATGCGGGCGCACCTGCGCAGCCTGGGCGTGGCCGCGCGCGAGCGCACCGTCCCCGACCTGGGCCTGCACCAGGTCTTCCTCGACGACCCCAACGGCGTCGTCATCGAACTGAACTACCCGGCGGCGGAAGAGGCCGCAACCAGGTCCTGAGCATGGCCCATGTGCTGGTCGCGGGCGGCTCGCTCGGCGGGCTGATGGCCGCGAACCTGCTGGCACGCGCGGGCCACGCCGTCACGGTGCTGGAACGCGTCGCCGGCCCGATGATGGGGCGCGGCGCCGGCATCATCACCCACCCGGTGCTCGAGCGCGGCCTGCGCCGCTGCGGCATGCCGCAGGATTTCGCGCTGGGCATCCCGGTGGTGGACCGCGTGACCCTGGACAGCGCCGGGCGCGAACTCGGCGTGCTGCGCATGCCGCAGGTGCTGACGTCCTGGTCGCGCCTGTACCAGTTGCTGCACGGCCAGTTGGCGCAACTGCCGCAGGTGCACTACCGCCAGGGTGTCGCGGTGCAGTCGGTCGAGGAAGAGAGCGACCGCGTTCGCGTGCAGACCAGCGCGGGCCCGTTCGAGGGCGAACTGCTCGTCGCCGCCGACGGCATCCGCTCGGCGATCCGCCAGCAGTACTGGCCCGAGGTGCAGCCCGAATACGCCGGCTACGTCGCCTGGCGCGGGCTCACCGACGAAGCGGTGCTGTCCCGCGGCACGCAGCAGGCGATCTTCGAACGCTTCGGCTTCTGCCTGCCGCCCGGCGAGCAGATGCTGGGCTATCCGGTCGCGGGTCCCGGCAACGGCACGCGCCCGGGCGAACGCTCCTGGAACTTCGTCTGGTACCGCGCCGCGCCGGCGCCGGACCGCCTGGCCGAACTGCTCACCGATGCCGACGGCGTGCACTACGCGCAAGGCATTCCGGCCCCCAAGGTGTCCTGGCGGGCGATCGCGGCGATGCGCGAAGACGGCCGCCGGCTGCTGGCTCCCGCCTTCGCGGAGGTGATCGAGAAATGCGGGCTGCCTTTCCTGCAGCCGATCCACGACCTGGTCTCCCAGCAGGTCGCGCGCGGCCGCGTGGCGCTGCTGGGCGATGCCGCCTTCGTGGCGCGCCCGCATGTGGGCATGGGCGTGACCAAGGCCATGCAGGATGCGCTGGTGCTCGAAAGCGCGCTGCGCCTGCACGGCCCGACGCCGCAGGCGCTGCAGGCGTATGCGGCCGAACGGGTCGCAGCCAGCCAGGCCGTCGTGCAACGCGGCCGGCGGCTGGGCGCCTACATGCAGGCCTGCGGCCAGGACGGCAACACCGCGCAGGCGCGCGATGCGCTGGCCGTGATGGCCGAGACCGCGACCGATCCCGAGCAAGACCACTTCGAGGAGACTCCCCATGAGCGACCAGCAACCCTCCCCATCGCCTGAGCTGTCCCGGCGCCGCCTGCTCCAGGCCGGTGCGGCGGGTGCGGCGCTCGCGTCGTCGCCGTTCGCGGTGAACATCGTCCGCGCGCAACCGGCGAACATCAAGATCGGCTTCCTCGTGCCGCAGACCGGGCCGTACGCGCCGGAAGCGCGCGACCAGGTGCGCGCCGCCGAAATCGCGGTGGCCGACTTCAATGCCGCCGGCGGCTTCAACGGCCGCAAGGCCGAACTGCTGGTGCGCGACGACAAGCTCAATCCCGGCGAGGCGGCCACGCGCACGCTGGAGCTGATCGAGAAGGACAAGGTCGACTTCATGGTCGGCTCGCTGTCGGCCGCGACGCAGCTGTCCATGAATGCCGTGACGCGCGAGCGGCACGTGATCTTCAACTCCATCAGCCAGTCCGACGCGATCAACGAGGCCAAGGACTGGAGCCCGTGGACCTTCCACGAGGCGCTCAACCCGCACCTCACGGCGGGCGCGGTCGCACGCTACTGCTTCCCGAAGTTCGGCAAGAAGATCGTGTACCTCACGGCGGACTACGCCTACGGCCACGAGATGGTCCGCGGTTTCGAGCGCGCCGGCAAGGAGTTCGGCGCCACCACGCTGGCGGACATCCGCCATCCGCTCGGCGCGGCCGACTACTCCGCCTTCCTGCCGCGCATCCAGCAGCTCAAGCCCGACATCCTGGTGCTGTGCAACTTCGGCCGCGACCTGGTGAACTCGTGCAAGCAGGCCACCGACTTCGGGCTGAAGTCGACGACGCGCATCATCACGCCGGTGCTGGTGTTCACGGCACGGCAGGTGGGCGGCGCCGACGTGTTCGAGGGCGTGGTCGGCGGCACCTCGTACTACTGGGGCATGGAGAACAACATTCCCAGCGCCAAGGCGTTCAACGACAAGTTCCGCAAGGCCTACGGCGGCGCGGTGCCCTCGGACTACGGTGCGCTCGGCTACGCGGGCGTGCGCAGCGTGCTGCAAGGCGTGCTCGATGCCAGGTCCACGGAGTCGGACAAGGTGGCCGAGGCCATGAGCCGGCTGCGCTACGACTGGTACAAGGGCCCGCAGTTCTACCGCAAGTGCGACCACCAGTCGGTGCAGTCGGTGATCGTCGTGGAGTCCAAGGCCGAGAAGGACATGAAAGGCAAGGACGACGTGTTCAACATCGCGCACATCGAAGCGCCGAGCGAAGCCAACCTGCGAAGCTGCACCGAACTCGGCTTCAAAGCCTGACCACTCGGCACCGTGGACCAGGTCACCCCGTCGCTGATCGCGCTGCAACTGGTCACGGGCGTGGCGCTCGGGGCCGTGTACGCGCTGCTGGCGGTGGGGCTGTCGCTGATCTTCGGCATGCTCACGGTGGTGAACTTCGCCCACGGCGCCTTCTTCATGGTGGGCGCCTTCCTGGGCGTGTACTTCCAGGCCCTCACCGGCAGCTTCTTCCTGAGCCTGTTGATCACGCCGCTGGCCGTGGGCAGCATCGGCCTGCTGTGCGAACGTTTCCTGGTGCGGCCGCTGTACGGGCGCGGCATCGACTACCCGCTGCTGCTCACCTTCGGCCTCAGCTACGTGCTGATCGAAGGCATCCGCATGATCTTCGGCATCGAGGGCATGCCTTCGAGCACGCCGACGGCGCTGCGCGGCGCGGTCGACCTGGGTTTCGGCCATTTCCCGCTGTATCGGCTGGTGCTGATCCTCGCGACCGCCGTGGTGGTGGCGGCGCTGTGGCTGTTCATAGAGAAGACGCGCTACGGCCTGATCATCCGGGCCGGCTCGCGCGATCCCGAGATCGTGCGCGTGCTGGGGATCGACGTCTCGCGCGTGTGGTGGATGGTGTTCGGCATCGGCACGGCGATCGCCGGGCTGTCGGGCGTGCTGGCCGCGCCGACGCGCGCCGTGAATGCCGAGATGGGCATCACGGTGCTGGCGGAGTCCTTCGTGGTGACGGTGGTGGGCGGCATGGGCTCGCTACCGGGCGCCGTGGTCGCCGGACTGCTCGTGGGCATCGTCTTCAGCCTCACTTCGCTGCTCGCGCCCGACCTGGCGGAGCTGTCCATCTTCGTGTTGATGGCGCTGGTCCTGCTGGTGCGGCCGCAAGGGCTGTTCGGCAAGGCCGGCCTCATGTCCTGAGGGCCGGCCCGTGCATTCGCTGATCCGCACGATCGCGCGGCACCGGGTCGCGGCGGTCCTGCTGTTCCTGCTGGTGTTCCCGCTGCTGATGCCCTACGAGGCGCTCGCGGTCAACATCCTCGTGTTCGGCCTCTACGCCGTCGGCTTCAACCTGCTGTTCGGCTACACCGGGCTGCTGTCGTTCGGCCACGCGGCCTTCCTGGGGACCGGCAGCTACGCGACCGGTATCGCGATCGTGCACGCCGGCCTGCCCTGGCCGGTGGCGGTGCTGGTGGGCGTGGCGGCTTCTGCGCTGCTGGGCGCCGTGATCGGCTTCCTCGCGATCCGCACGCGCGGAATCTACTTCTCGATGGTCACCCTGGCGCTGGCCCAGATCGTCTACTACGCCTTCTACAAGGCAGAGCACTGGACCGGCGGCGAGAACGGGCTGCGCGGCGTGCGCGTGGATCCCTGGGAGTTCGCGGGCTTCCGGCTGGACTTCACCAACCCCACGACCAAGTACTACGTGCTCTTCCTGTTCGTCGCGGTGGCCCTGTGGCTGGTTTCGCGCATCCTCGCGTCGCCGTTCGGCGCGGTGATGGAGGCCATCCGCGAGAACGACAAGCGTGCGGCCGCCTGCGGCTACGACGTGGCGCGCTCCAAGCTGCTGGTGTTCGTGCTGTCCGCGGCGATCTGCGGGCTGGCCGGTGCGCTGCGCGCCATGCACCTGTCCATCGTGCCGATCGACTCGCTGCACTACCTCACCTCGGGCCAGGCGGTGATGATGTGCCTGCTGGGAGGCATGGGCACCTTCTTCGGACCCTTCGTCGGCGCCGCGCTGTTCCTCTACCTCGAGGACGTGGTCACCAACCTCACCTCGCACTGGATGCTGGTGGTGGGCGTGATCTTCATGCTGTTCGTGCTGTTCTTCCCGCGCGGCGTCTGGGGCACGCTGCTGCACGAGATCCGCCGGCGCACCCGCGAGCCGGAGCCGCCCGCGGCGCGCGACGTGGGCGAAGCGGCCGCACCCGCGCCGGCGCGGGAGGTCGCCCCATGAGCGAAGTGATCCTCGAGGCGCGCGGCATCGGCATGCGCTTCGGCCGCTTCCAGGCGCTGAGCAAGGTGGACGCGCAGTTCCGCGAGCGCGAGCTGTGCGCCATCATCGGCCCCAACGGCGCCGGCAAGAGCACCTTCTTCAACGTGCTCTCCGGCTCGCTCGCGCCCACCACCGGCCAGGTGCTGTTCCGCGGCGAGGACGTGACGGCCTTGCCGCAGCATGCGTATGCGCGGCTCGGCATCGCGAAGAGCTTCCAGATCACCAACGTGTTCAAGCAGTTGAGCGCGCACGAGAACGTCCGCGTGGCGGTGCAGATGCGGCACGCGCGCTTCGACTTCCTGCGGCCCCGCAGCGCGCTGGCGGACGTCGCGCAACAGGCGCAGGTGCTGCTGGAGCGCGTGGGCCTCGCCGGCGTCGGCCAGCGCACGGCGGCCGACCTCGCGCACGGCCAGCAGCGCGCGCTGGAGATCGCGATGGCGCTCGCCTGCGACCCGCAGTTGCTGCTGCTCGACGAGCCCACGGCCGGCATGTCCCCCGAGGAAACGAGCGCGATGATGGACCTGATCGCACGCCTGGCCGCCGAGCGCACGGTGATCCTGGTCGAGCACAAGATGAAGCTGGTGATGGGCATCTGCCGGCGCCTGATCGTGCTGCACCATGGCGAGGTGCTTGCCGAGGGCTCGCCGCAGGACATCCGCGGCAACGACGAAGTGCGCCGCGTCTACCTCGGGCAGGGCTGACATGGCATTGCTCGAAGTACGCAACCTGAATGCCTGGTATGACCGCAGCCACGTCGTGCAGGACATCTCGTTCGAGGTGCACGCGGGCGAGATCGTCACGCTGATGGGCCGCAACGGCGCCGGCAAGACCACCACGCTGCGCACGCTCATGGGACTGCTCGCGCGCAGTTCCGGCGCGATCCGTTTCGACGGCCAGGAGCTGCAGGGCCGGCCCGCGCACGTTCGCTACCACCTGGGGCTGGCGTACGTGCCGGAGGACCGGCGCATCGTCACCGGCCTCACGGTGCGCGAGAACCTGCAACTGGGCCTGATCGCCAGCTCGCGCCGCGGCGAGAGCGACGCGATGATCGACGAGATCGCCGAGACTTTCCCGCGCCTGAAGGAGCGGCTGGCGCAGGACGCGACCTCCCTGTCCGGCGGCGAGCAGCAGATGCTGGCGATCGCGCGCGCGATGATGGCGCGTCCGCGCATGATCCTGCTGGACGAACCGTCGGAAGGGATCATGCCCTTGCTGGTCCACGAGATGTTCGTGCTGTTCTCGCGCCTGAAGGATCAGGGCACCACGATCCTGCTGGTGGAGCAGAACGTCGAACGCGCGCTCGGCATCTCCGACCGCGCCTACATCCTGGACCAGGGCCGCGTCGTGCACACGGGCGGCGCCGCCGCGCTGCTGGCCGACGAGGACATCCAGAACCGCTACTGCGCAGTATGAGGACAGCGATGCCGAACGAAGACATGCAGATCGATTGGGACGTGGGCATCCGGATGGACGACGGCACCGTGCTGCGCGCCGACGTGTTCCGGCCCGCGCGCGCAGGGCGCTATCCGGTCCTCCTCAGCTACGGACCGTACGCGAAGGGGCTCGCCTTCCAGGATGGCTATCCCAGCGCCTGGCAGAAGATGGTGGCCGACCACCCGGACGTGCCGCACGGCTCGTCCAACCTGTACCAGAACTGGGAAGTGGTGGACCCCGAGAAGTGGGTGCCCGATGGCTACGTCTGCGTGCGCGTCGACTCGCGCGGCTGCGGCCGGTCGCCGGGCTACGTGGACCACTTCTCGCCGCGCGAGACGCGCGACTTCCACGACTGCATCGAATGGGCCGGCGTGCAGCCCTGGTGCAACGGCAAGGTCGGCCTGTCCGGCGTCTCCTATTTCGGCATCAACCAGTGGCAGGTGGCCGGCCTGCAACCGCCGCACCTGGCGGCCATGTGCATCTGGGAAGGCGCGGCCGACTGGTACCGCGACATGACGCACCACGGCGGCATCCTGTCGACCTTCTGGGCCAACTGGTACGACATGCAGGTGAAGACCGTGCAGTACGGCCTGGGCGAACGCGGTCCCCGCAGCCGTGCGAACCCCGCGTTGGCCGTCTGCGGTGACGAGACGATGTCCGATGCCCAGCTCGCGGCCAACCGCTGCAGCTTCGGCGACGACATCCTGGCCCACCCCCTCGAGGACGACTATCACCGCGAGCGTTCGGCGCAGTGGGACCGCATCACCGTGCCCTTTCTCTCCGCCGGCAACTGGGGCGGCCAGGGGCTGCACCTGCGCGGCAACACGGAAGCCTTCATGCGCGCCGCCTCCTCGCAGAAGTGGCTGGAGATGCATGGGCTGGAACACTGGACGCACTTCTACACGGACTACGGGCTCGCCATCCAGAAGCGCTTCTTCGGGCATTTCCTGAAAGGCGAGCGCACGGGCTGGGACGAGGAGCCGCCGGTGCGCCTGCAGGTGCGGCATGTCGACCATTTCGAGGAACGCACCGAGCGCGAGTGGCCGATCGCGCGCACGCAGTGGACGAAGCTGCACCTGGCGCCCGAGGGAACGCTGGGGTTCGCTGCGCTCACCACCAGCCTACCTGGTGAGCCGCAGGACCGTAGGCTGGCGGTGAGCGCAGCGAACCCCAGCACCCCGTTTACACTGTCCTTCGACGCGCAAGGCGACGGCCTGACCTTCCTCTCCGAGCCGCTGCCCGAAGCAACCGAGATCACCGGACCGCTGGCGGCGAAGCTCTGGGCGTCCTCTTCCACCACCGACGCCGACCTGTTCCTCGTCTTCCGCGTCTTCACCGCAGACCTGCGCGAGGTGACCTTCGCCGGTGCGATCGACCCGCACACGCCGGTCGCGCAAGGCTGGCTGCGCGCCTCGCACCGCGAACTGGATGCGCAGCTCTCGCGCGAAGGCCGGCCGTACCACACGCATGCGCGCGAGCAGAAGCTCACGCCCGGTGCGCCGGTGGAACTGGACATCGAGCTGTGGCCCACCTCCATCGTCGTGCCGGCGGGCTGCCGCATCGCGCTGACCGTGCGCGGCCGCGACTATGTGTATGCGGAGAAGACGGGCCTGAAGCTCTCGAACTTCAAGAACGAGCTGCGCGGCTGCGGCCCTTTCCTGCACGACGATCCGCGCGATCGCCCGGCGCGCGAATTCGCCGGCCGCACGACGCTGCATTTCGGCCCGGCGCATCCGGCCTGGCTGGTCCTGCCGGTGATCCCGGCGCCCTGAGCCTTTCCTTCACGAACTACAGGAGACGAAGATGCAAAGCAGACGCGAATTGTTGAAGGGGGCCGCTGCCGCGGCCGCCGGCGTGAGCCTGCCCGGGCTCGCCATGGCGCAGGCCGAACCGGTGCGCGTGGGCCTGCTGACGGTGAAGACCGGTCCGCTCGCCTCCGGCGGCATCGACATGGAACGCGCCATGCAGATGTACCTGAAGGAGCGCAATGACACGCTCGCGGGCCGCAAGATCCAGCTGATCGTCGCCGACACCGGCGGCGTGCCGGCGACCGCCAAGGCCAAGACGCAGGAGCTGGTCGAGCTGAACAAGGTCGACCTGCTGATCGGGCCGCTCGCCGCCTTCGAGGCGCTCGCGATCGACGACTACATCCGCCAGCACAAGATCCCCACGCTGTCGGTCGCCGCGGCCGAGGACATGACGCAGCGCAAGCCCAATCCCTGGTTCGTGCGCGCCACCTCGTCGTCGGCCCAGTGCTCGCACGTGATGGCGGACCACTGCGTGAACGACCTGAAGTACAAGCGCATGGCCGTGATCGCCGACGACATCGCCTATGGCCAGGAGATGAACGCGGGCTTCCAGCGCGTGTTCGAAGAGGGCGGCGGCAAGATCGTGCAGAAGATGTTCCCGCCGCTCACGGCGCCGGACTACGGCAGCTTCCTGGCGCAGCTGAAGACCAACGTCGACGCGATCTTCCTCGGCTTCGCGGGCTCCAACGGCTTCCGCTTCATCCGCCAGTTCAACGAGTACGGCCTCAAGGGCAAGCTCGCCATCGTCGGCGGCATGACGGCCATCGACGAATCGGTGCTGCGCAACATGGGCGACGAGGCGCTGGGCATCCAGACCTCCTGCTGGTACTCGGCCGAACTCGCGAACCCGATCAACGCGCGCTTCGCTCCCGCCTTCCGCAAGGCCTTCGGCTACGACCCCGGCTTCTATGCCGCGGCGACCTACACCAACGGCTCCGTGCTCGAGGCAGCGCTCAACGCGGTGAAGGGCAACGTCGCGAACAAGGACGCGTTCATGGCGGCGCTGAGGAAGACCAACGTGCAGACCTGCCGCGGGCCGGTGCACTTCGACGAATACGGCAACGTGGTGGGCGACGTGTACATCCGCCAGGTCGAGCGCAAGGAAGGCCGGCTGGTGAATGCGGTGGTCAAGACCTACCCGAACGTGAGCCAGTTCTGGAAGTACGATCCCAAGGCCTTCCTCGGCAACCCGGTGTATTCGCGCGACTGGCCGCCGGCGAAGAACCTGGAGAACTAGTCCATGCAGATCTGGGCCATCCAGACCCTCAACAGCCTCGCCCTCGGCGGGCTGTTGTTCATGCTGTCGTCGGGATTCGCCCTGATCTTCGGCCTCATGCGCGTGGCCAACCTCACGCACGGCTCGCTCTTCATGATCGGGACGTACGTGGCGGCGGTCGCCGTGCGCGCGGGCCACAACCTGCTGGTCGCGGCGGTCGCCGCCATGGTCTGCGTCGGCGTGCTGGGCGGCCTCATAGAGCGGCTGATCCTCAGGCGGCTGGGCAACAACGCGCAAGGGCAGGTGCTGGCCACGCTGGGCCTGTCCTTCGTCGCGGCGGACGCCTGCCTGATGATCTGGGGCGGTGATCCGCTGCCCGTGCAGACGCCCGCCTTGCTGCAGGCGCCACTGCGCCTGTTCGGCCTCACCTTTCCGATGTACCGTCTGGTCGTCCTGGCCATCGCCATCGTCGCTGCCCTGCTGCTGTACCTGCTGATCGAGCGCACCCGCCTGGGCGCGATGATCCGCGCCGGCGTCGACGACATGCCGATGGCCCGTGCCGTCGGAATCCCGGCCTCGCGCCTGTTCACGATCGTGTTCTGCCTCGGTTCCGCGCTGGCCGGCCTGGGCGGCACGCTGGGCGGTCCCATCTTCAACGCCTATCCGGGCCTCGACTCCGAAATGCTGCCGCTCGCCCTGATCGTGGTGATCCTCGGCGGCATCGGCAGCCTCGCCGGCACCTTCATCGCCAGCTTCATCGTGGGCTTCATCTACACCTTCGGCATCTTCCTCGTGCCCGACCTCGCCTATGTCGTGCTGTTCCTGCCGATGGTGGTGGTGCTGGCCTTCCGGCCGCAAGGGCTGTTCGGGCGGGCTCTGGCATGAGCGCCATTCCGGGGACCGAGAGCGAAATGATCGTCACGCCGTTGCGTCGCTCGCCCTCGCTGGCGCGCGTCCTTCCGCTGATCGCGCTCGCACTGCTCGCGCTGCTGCCGTTCGCCATCGGCGAATACTTCGTCAACCTCGCCAGCCAGGTGATCATCGCGGTGGTGTTCGCCTCCAGCCTGAACCTGCTGGCGGGCTACGGCGGCCTGACGTCGCTCGGACATGCGGCCTTCCTCGGCATCTCCGCGTACACGAGCGCGTGGCTCGCGACCAAGCTGGGGCTGGGCCACGCGATCACGGCGCCCGCGGCACTGCTGGTCACCACCCTCATGGGCATGCTGTTCGGATGGATCTCCCTGCGGGCCACCGGCCTGGGGTTCCTGATGCTCACGCTGGCCCTGTCGCAGATCGTGTGGGGCCTCGCCTACCGGCTGGTGAACGTCACGAACGGCGACAACGGCATCTCCGGCCTCACGCGCCCGCATCCCTTCGGCTGGAACCTGGACCTCAGCAACAACTACTACTGGTTCTCGCTGCTGGTGGGCGCGCTGTGCATCTGGCTGATGAAGCGGCTGGTCGAGTCGGCCTTCGGCGCCAGCCTGCGCGGCACGCGCGACCAGCCGCGCCGCATGGAGGCGCTCGGCTACCACGTGTGGGCGATCCGCTGGACGACCTTCGTGATCTCGAGCTTCTTCGCCGGCGTCGCCGGACTGCTGTACGTCTGGTTCAACAAGTACATCCACCCGAGCGTCACGGCGGTGCCGGTCTCGGCCGAAGCGCTGCTGAGCGTGATCGCGGGCGGCGCCGGCACCGTGTACGGCCCCGCGCTCGGCGCGGTGATCGTGGTCATCCTCAAGAACTACGCTTCCGCCTTCATCGAGCGCTGGAACATGATGCTGGGCCTGGTGTTCCTGTTCATCGTGATCTTCATGCCGGCGGGCCTGGTGGCGGGACTCACGAGCGCATGGCGCCGCGTGCGGGGAGGGCGCGCATGACGGCGGCCCTGGAACTGCGCAGCCTGCGCAAGAGTTTCGGCGGCATCGCCGTCACGCAGGACGTGTCGATGACGGTGCAGCCGGGCGAGCGCCGCCTCATCATCGGCCCCAACGGCGCCGGCAAGACGACGCTGTTCAACCAGATCGCCGGCGAGATCTCCAGCGACGGCGGCAGCATCCACCTGTTCGGGCAGGATGTGACGCGGCAAGCCGTGCGCCGCCGGGCGCACCTGGGCGTGAGCCGCACCTACCAGGTGATCACGCTGTTCGCGCGCGACACGCTGCTGCACAACGTGGTGCTGGGCATCCTGGGCGTGGACCGCCGCCGCTTCGAGCCGCTGCGCACGCTGGCTTCCGAGCACGAAGTACACGATCGTGCCCTGGCGATACTGGACACCGTGGGCCTCGCGCATCGCGCGCAGGCGCTCGCGGGCGAGATCTCGTACGGCGAGCAACGACGGGTCGAGATCGCGGTCGCCATGGCGCAGAAGCCGAGGCTTCTGCTGCTGGACGAGCCCCTGGCCGGACTCTCGCGCGATGAACGCGTGATCGTGGGCGAGCTGATCGCGGCGATCCCGCGCGAGACCACGATCGTCATGATCGAACACGACATGGACATGGCACTGGAATTCGCGGAACGCATCTCGCTGCTGCATTACGGGCAGTTGATCGTCGAAGGCGACCGCGAGGCGGTGGTCTCCGACCCGCGCACACGGGAGGTGTACCTTGGTGCCTGACGCACTGGTGCTGCAGGGCGTGCACGCGCATTACGGGCGCAGCCACGTGCTGCACGGCATCGACCTGGCCTTGCGGCGCGGCAGCCTGCTGGCCCTCCTGGGTCGCAACGGCGCGGGCAAGAGCACCACGCTGCTGTCCATCGCAGGCCTGCTCAAGCCCACGGGCGGCCGCGTGCTGCTCGATGGGCAACCGGTCGAGTCGCAGGTGCCGGAAGCGATCGCGCGCCGCGGCATCCGGCTGGTGCCGCAAGGGCGGCGTGTGTTTCCCAGCCTTTCGGTGCAGGAGAACCTGTCCGTGGCGGCGCAGGCGCGCGAGTCGGGCCGGAAATCCTGGAACATCGAGCGGGTGTTCGAGCTGTTCCCGCAACTCAAGCCGCGCCACCGCCAGCGCGCGGGCACGCTCTCCGGAGGCGAGCAGCAGATGCTCGCCATCGGCCGCGCGCTCATGGGCAATCCCGAAGTGCTGCTGCTCGACGAGCCCTCGGAGGGTCTCGCGCCGCTGATCGTCGCCGAGGTGGCGGAGGGCATCGCGCGGCTGAAGGCCGAAGGCCTGTCCATCCTGCTCGTGGAGCAGAACTTCAAGCTGGCGATGACGCTCGCCGACGACGTGGTCATCCTCAACACCGGCGCGGTGGCCTTGCGCGGAACGGCGGCGGAGGTGCAGGCCGCACCCGAGCTCGCCACCGCCCATCTCAGCGTGATCTGACCATGGGCGTGCAGTTCAGCGTCAACGGCCGGTCGTGCGAGGTCGCGCAGGACGATCGCCACATGCTGGTGGAGCACTTGCGCCACGCGCTGGGACTGAAGGGCACGCGCTACGGCTGCGGCCAGGAGCGCTGCGGGGCCTGCGTGGTCCTGGTCGATGGCGCGCCGCGCTACGCCTGCCAGACCGAGGTCGGCCACCTGCAGGGCAGCAGCGTGAGCACCGTGGAAGCGCTGGAGCAGAGTGAGGAGGGCCGCGCGCTGCTCGCCGCCTTCGAGCGCTTGCAGGCGGGCCAGTGCGGCTTCTGCCTGAGCGGCATCCTGGTGCGCTCGCTCGCCTTCCTGCGTACGTCCGACGACGGCTCGCCCGCCGCGATCGTGCAGGCGCTCGACGGGCACCTGTGCCGCTGCGGGGCGCACCCGCGCATCCTGGCTGCGGTCGAATCCGCGTGGCAGGCCACCCGGGGTGCGCGCTGATGGACCTCGAACTGCCGCCTGCGCTGGCCGCGCAGCCCGATCCTGCGCTGTGGCTCGCCTTCGAGACGCCGGGACGCGTGACGGTGCGCACCGGCAAGGTGGAACTGGGCCAGGGCATCCTCACCGCGCTGACGCAGTTGATCGCCGACGGATTGGGCGTGGCGCCCGCGCAGGTGGACATGCGCTCGGCTTCCACGCACCGCTGGCCGAACGAGGGCTTCACCGTTGGCAGCCTGTCGCTGGAGCAGTCGGGCCCCGTGATGTGCACGCTGGGCGCCGTGGTGCGCTGGCGCCTGATGGAGGCGGCCGCGCTGGAGTTCGCCCTGCCGATCGACGAACTCACGGTGCGCGAGGGCTTCGTGTGCCACCGCGAGCAGAGCCTGGGCTGGAACTACTGGCGGCACGGGCGCCAGCTGTTGCTGAAGCCCGTGACTGCAGCCGACCGCATGGCGCCCGCGCAGCCGGGCGGCAGCGTGGGCACGCCGCTGCCGCGCGTGGACCTGCGCGCCAAGCTCGCGGGCGGCGCCTTCATCCAGGACCTCGCCTTGCCGGGCCTGCAGCACGCGGTGGCGCTGCGCCTGCCCGTGCGCGGCGCCCGCATCGCGAACTTCGATGCACAGCGCTTCACGCAGCGCGCACCGCAGGCCCGCTGCATCCGCATCGGCGATTTCCTCGCCTGCGTCGCGGCGAGCGAAAGCGCGGCCCGTGCCGCCGCTCAGGTGCTGCGCTCGTGCGTGCAGTGGGACAGCCCCGCGCTGCCGGAGGTCGGTGACGACGCTGCCGGCTGGCTGCAGCGCCAGCCGGCCGAAGAGTCGGTGATCGAACCGGCGCCGGCGGACGCGGGCGAAGCGGTGGAACTCACCTGGACTCGGCCCTTCATCGCGCACGCGTCCATCGGCCTGAGCTGCGCGCTGGCCTGGCAGCAGGGCGAGGTGCTGCAGGTGTGGTCGCACAGCCAGGGCATCTTCCCGCTGCGCGATGCGATCGCGCAGGTGTTGCAGCGGGCGCCGGAGACCATCCACGTGCAGCACGTCGCGGGCGCGGGCTGCTACGGCCACAACGGCGCGGACGATGCGGCGCTCGATGCCGCCCTGGTCGCGGTCGCCCTGCCTGGCACGCCGGTGCGCGTGCAGTGGTCGCGCGAGGAGGAGCTGCGTGAGGGCCCGCTCGGGGCGCCCATGGCCGTGCGCATCCGCGCGGCGCTCGACGCGCAGGGCCGCATCGCCTCCTGGAGCACGCACGTGCGCAGCACCAGCCACAACATGCGGCCCGGCGTCGGCGGCACGCCCAACCTGCTTGCGGCCGCCGCGATCGATCCCGCGCTGGAACGCCAGCGCGACCTCGAAGTGCCGGAGGCGCGCGGCGGCGGCGCCACCCGCAATGCGCGACCGATCTACGCCGTGGGCGAGCGCGGTCTCTCGCTCGCACTCGCCACCACGCACGTGCGCACCTCCGCCTTGCGTGCGCTCGGCGCGTTCGCGAACGTGCTCGCCATCGAAGGCATGATGGATGAACTGGCGCAACGCGCGGGCAGCGACCCGGCCGCGTTCCGCCTGCGCCACCTGCAGGATCCGCGCGCCATCGCCGTCCTGGAGCATGTACTGGCCATCTGCGGCTGGACGGGTCCCGGGTCCGCGGGCGATCCCCTCACGCGCGGCATCGGGCTGGCGCGCTACAAGGAGCGCGGCGCCTATTGCGCCGTGGTCGCCGAGGTGGCGCTGGAGGAAACGGTGCGCGTGCGCCGCTTCTGGTGCGCGGTCGACGCCGGGCTGGTCGTCAACCCCGACGGCGCCCGCAACCAGGTCGAGGGCGGCCTGCTGCAGGCGCTGAGCTGGACGACGCTGGAGGCGGTGCGCTTCGAGGGCGCGCGGCCGGTCGCGACCGGCTGGGAGACCTATCCGATCCTGCGCTTCGCGGACGTGCCCGGGATCACGACGGAGTTCGTTGGCGCGCGCGAGCATCCCACGGTGGGCGCCGGCGAGACGGCGCAAGGCCCGGCCGCCGCCGCGATCGCGAACGCGGTGTCGGTCGCGATCGGGCAGCGCGCGTGCGACCTGCCGCTGGATCGCGCGCGGCTGCTGCAGCTGCTCGCGTGAAGAAGCGGCCCGCGGGCCGCAACCTCAAGTCCGGATGTTCAGCAGCTTCGCCGCATTGAGCCCCAGGATCGCATCCTTCTGCGCGTCGGTGAGCGGCGCATTCAGCACGTGGTCCACCGGGTGCTCTTCCCAGGGAATCGGGTGGTCGGTGCCGATCATGACCTGGCTCGCGCCCGCTTCGGCGACGAGGTGGTGCAGGCCTTCTCCGGTGAACACCAGCGAGTCCACGTAGATCTGCTTCAGGTACTCGGACGGGTGCTTGCGCAGCGCGATCTCCGGATTGCAGTTGCTGGGCGACACGTAGCAGCTGCGGTCGGAGCGCGGCGCATACGAGCCGAAGTAACCGCCGCCGTGCGCCGCCAGCACCTTGAGGCCGGGAAACTTGTCCAGCGTGCCTTCGAAGATCAGCTTGTTCAGCGCAATTGTCGTGTCCAGCGGATTGCCGATCACGTTCGACAGCCAGCCGTTGCCCGCGAGGCGCTTGCCCAGTTCCGGCGTGCTCTGCGGATGGATGAAGAGGACGGCCCCGAGTTCCTCCGCCTTCGCCCAGATCGGGTGGAACTTCGCGCTGGAGAAGTCCTCGCCGTTGAAGCTGCCCCCGATCGCCGCGCCCTTGAGGCCTTGCTTGCGTACCGCTTCCTCGAGCTGCTGCACGGCGATCTGCGGGTCCTGCAGCGTGAGCGAGGCGAAGGCCGCGAAGTGGTCGGGGTGGGAGGCGGTCAGCTCCGCCAGCTTCTCGTTGTGAATCTTGCAGATCGCCCGCGCCGTGTCCACGTCCTTGCGGTACCAGAAGGGATTGATGCTGAGCACCTGCAGGTCGATGCCTTGCGCCTGCATGGCCTGGATGCGCTTCTCGACGACGATGAAGTGTTCCGGGATGCCCTTCACCGGCGGCAACACGCCCTTCGCGTCGGCACCCATCAGGTCGATCGCGTCCTGGAAGAAGCAGTGCGTGTGCACGTCGATGGTCTTGACCTTGCTGCGGCCGCGCCGCACCGCCGGCGCTTGCGGTGCCACGGTCTGCGCGCGCGCCTGGCGCCCGTGCAGCAGCCCGCAGCTGCAGAACATGAGGCCAGCCAGCGTGCTGCCGCTGCCGGCGAGGAAGGACCTGCGGTTCGTCGTCATCGTTGTCTCCTTGTTCGACTAGTCTCAGAGCCGATCGGCGAACTGCAGCCAGGCGTCGGCGAACGCCTGCGGCACTTCCACGGCCGCCTGGTGCGCGGCCGGCAGCACCACCAGCTGCGCGCCCGGGATCGCGTCCGCGATCTGCCGGCCCAGCTCCGGCGGCGTGCCCTTGTCCTCCGAGCCGACGATCACCAGGGTTGGCACGCGGATGGACTTCAGCTGTTCCAGCTGGGACAGGTCGCGCACGGCGGCGGCGCATCCCACGAAGCCCTCGATGCTGGTGCCTTCGATGATGGAGCGGATGCGCGCCACCTCTTTCTGCCGCTGCTGCAGGAAGCCCGGCGTGAACCAGCGTTGCAAGGTGGGTTCGATCAGGGGCGCGATGCCCGACTGGCGTGCGAGGGCGATGCGCTCGTCCCAGGCCTTGGCCGCGCCTTGCACCGCGGCGGTGTTGGCGATCGTGAGCGAGAGCAGGCGGTCGCGGTGGCGGATGCCGACCTGCTGCGCCAGCATGCCGCCCAGCGAGGTGCCGACCAGGTGCGCCTTGCGCACGCCCAGCGCGTCCAGCAGCGCCGGTACGTCGTCGGCGAGTTGCTCCAGTGTGTACGGCGCCGGCGGCGCGCTGCTGCCGCCATGGCCGCGCAAGTCGTAGCGGATGACGCGGTAGCGCGGCGCCAGGCGTTGCGCCACGCCGTCCCAGACGCGGTGATCCGCCTGGATGCCATGCGCGAGCACGACGGGGGGCGCGTCCTCGGGCCCTTCGACCAGGACCGCGACGTCCTGCGTTCCTATGCGAAGCTTGCGAATTCCGTCCGTTTTCATTGCTTCTCCTTCGCGATCGCCGCGTTCACGCGCGGCATGACTTCCGTGGCCATCAGCTCCATCGAGCGCTTGCCCAGCGCCGGGTCCTTCCAGTCGTGGCAGGCATAGAGCAGCGTGCCGAAGTCGCCGATCTCCTCGCGGAATGCCAGCAATTGCTCGACGACGCTGTCGACGGTGCCCGCGATCACCAGCTTGTCGGTGACGTACTCGGGCGTGATCTCCGAATCGGGCTGCGACTGGTCCAGCTTGAACAGGTTGGCGCGGCCGCCGCCGACCAGCTTGCGGGTGAGCTGCTTGAAGTAGAAGTGGTAAGGGCCTTCGGCCGTCTTGCCGTAGCGCTGCGCCGTCTTCTCGTCGTCCGCCACGAAGATCGACTTGGCCACGCGCCACTCGGAGGGATCTGCCTTGGCGTCGACGGCTGCGCGCCCTTCCACGTACTTGGGCCAGTGGCTCTTCACCCACGGCGGCATCAGGAAGTTGGCGGAGATCGGCTGCCAGCCGCGCTTGGCCATCTCGGTGACGCCCGCGGAGAACGGCGCCACCGCCGTGCCCACGACGCGCGGATGCGGGCGCTGGTAAGGCTTGAGGATCAGGCCTTGGCCGATCTCGGGGATCGCGGTCTGCCTGGTCGACACCTTGAAGAACTCGCCCTGCAGGTCCATCGGCCCCTCGCTCTCCCAGATCTTCAGCACCATGTTGATGCTCTCGACGAACATCGCATTGCGGTTCTTCTGGTAGTTGCCGAACACCTCGGCATCCGACATCAGACCGCCCGGGCTGATGCCCATGATGAAGCGGCCCTTGAGGATGTGGTCCAGCATCGCAACCTGTGCGGCGATCGCGGCGGGATGGCTGTTCGGCATGTTGATGGTGCCGCTGCCCAGCACGATGTTCTTGGTCTCGTGCGCGAGGCTCGCCAGGAACATCAGGCAGGAGGTCACGTTCTCCGCCAGGTCCGTCACGTGCTCGCCGACGAAGCCTTCGCAGTACCCGAGGCGGTCCGCGAGCAGGAAGGCCTCGCGGTCTTCCGCCAGCGTTTCGGTGGCATTGCGGCCCGGCGGGTGCAGGGGCATCATGAACATGCCGAGTTTCATTGGGACTCCTTGCTTCAGTTCTTCGAGGGCGCGGGACTGCCGCGCAGTCTCTGGGTGAGTTCTTCGGCGCAGCGGCGCATGCCGCTCACCACCTTGCCGGTCTCGCTGGTGTCCAGCCGGTCGGACGCGCCGATCGCCGTGAGCGCCAGCACCATCGCACCGTCGGGGTCGAACACCGGCACGCTGAGCGCGCTGATGCTGCCGCCATAGAGATCGCTGAAATCGTCGATGCCGACCAGGCGCACGAAGCCGAGGCGGCGGATCTCCTCCAGGCGCTGCGCGAGGCCTTCGGTGCGCGGGACGTGGTTGGCCTGCTTCTGCTCGTTCGCTTCCGCGGTGATGAAGGGCTCCGTCAGTTCCGGCGGCAGCCATGCGGCGAAGGCGAGGCCGGTGGCCGACGTGGTCACGGGCAGGACGAGGCCGGTGCGCAGGTTGTCGCTCACGGGCTGCTTCGACTCCTCCCAGCGCACGATCGTGGCGCCGTGGTTGCCCCACACGCCCAGGCCCAGCGTTTCGTCGAGTTCGTCGGACAGGTCCACCAGCGCGCGCGTCGCCACGCGCACGGCGCCCAGTCGCGCGATGTTGGGGCCGCTGTCGGTGAGCAGCGTGCCGAGGTCGTGCGCCTGCGCCACGAGGTAGCGCCCGCCGCCGAACACCAGCGGCTGCCGCGCGCTGCGCTCGATGCGCTCCACCTGGCCCAGGAAGACCATGTGGTCGCCGCCGCGGAAGGAGTCCATGCGCTTGCATTCCAGCCACGCCGCGCTGCCGCGGATCAGCGGCACGCCGCCGAGGCCGGGATCGGTTGCACAGCCCGCGAACTTGTCGTCCCCGCCACGCGCAAAGCGGTTGGAGACCGCCACCTGGTCGTCGGCGAGGATGTTGACGACGAAGCGCTCGGCGTCGCGGAACACGGGGTGGCTGGGCGCGCTGAGCGATTGGCTCCACAGGATCAGCGGCGGATCCAGCGACACCGAACTGAACG
The DNA here is from genome assembly GCF_016654015.1 of Ramlibacter ginsenosidimutans. Taxonomy (GTDB): domain Bacteria; phylum Pseudomonadota; class Gammaproteobacteria; order Burkholderiales; family Burkholderiaceae_C; genus Ramlibacter; species Ramlibacter ginsenosidimutans. The sequence goes on from NZ_JAEPWM010000002.1 coordinate 311,500, forward strand.
AGTTGACCGTGAGGCCGTGGCGCTGGCCCTTGGCATCCACCGTCGTGATCACCGTGACGCCCGTGACGAAGGAGCCCAGGACCTGGCGCAGCTCACGGGAGTCGAAGGGCATGGCCATGGCTTTCAGCCTTCCACCTTCTCGATGGCGCCGCTCTTCGCGGAGCGGAAGATCGCTTCGAGCGCGCTGACGTTGGCGATCATCTGCTCGCGCGGCACCGGGTAGGGCGCGCGGCCTTCGGCGGCGTCGGCGAACGCTTCGAGGTTGAACAACACGGCCGGCGCGGGCGCGATGTCGACAGCGGTCGCTTCGCCTCCGCGCAGGTGCGTCGTCAGCGTCCAGCCTTGCGGCGCTTCCGGGTGGGTCTTGTCGCGCACCTCGGCCCAGCCTTGCGAGCCGTACACGGCGAAGCGGCCGGCGAAAGGCGTCGCGAGGATCGCACTGATCAGCGCATGGCCACCCTTCCTGAAGGTCACCAGCGCGGCCAGCGTGTCTCCGTTGGTGAGCGGGCTCCCCAGCTGCTTGACGCTGCAATGCACGGTGTCCGCTTCGCCGAACACGCCGACCGACAGGTCGAGCAGGTGGATGCCCGTGGCCGTCATCGGGCCGGCCGGCGCCTCCTTGCCGGAGAGCCGCCAGTTGTCGCTCGCGAGCGCGAGGAACTTGTCCTGGCTGAAGTTCGCTTCCACCTGCAGCGGCGTGCCCAGCGCGCCCGACTTCACCAGCTTCATGATCTCCTGTACGGGGGGCTCGAAGCGCTTCTCGTGGCCCACGGCCAGCGCCACGCCTGCCTTTTCCACGGCAGCGACGGCGCGCAGCACGTCGGCGCGCGACATGGACAGCGGCTTCTCGCAGAACACGTGCTTGCCCGCCTGCGCGGCGGCGACGATCTGGTCGGTGTGCTGCGAATGCGGGGTGCACAGCACCACGCCTTGCACCTTGGGGTCCGCCAGCACGTCTTCGAAGCGCGGCGAGTACGGCAGCTCGCGCTCGCGCGCGAACGCTTCCGACTGCGGGTTCACGTCGGCGACGCGCACCACGCGCAGCTTGTCGCTCTGGCCCACCAGGTCCACGATGATGCGGCCCCACCAACCCAGGCCCACGACGGCGATGTTCAGCATGTTCAGTCCAGCCTGGATTCGAGCGTGGCCCAATCCTCGCAGCGCACCGGCTTGCCGGTCTTCGCCGAGAGGTCCAGCGCCTTGGTGAGGATCAGGTTCCGGTGCGCTTCGAGCGCGGTCGCAGCCTGCGTCGTCCAGCCCGCACCCACGCGGTTCAGCCACGACTCGGTCTCGTCGCGCATTGGGCCGCGCAGTTCGCCCAGCGCCATGTCGCCGGGTGGGTAGCTGCCCATGAAGTCGACGAGGCGCTGCTTGTCCGGCGCATAGCCCGTCATCTGCGGCTTCGACACCGCGAGCACGATGTCGCGATGGGTGTCGTCGATCGTCAGCACGCCTTCGGTGCCGACGATGCCGACGTCCAGGCTGTACACGGCGCCCGGCCAGGTCACGGGCAGCGCCCAGTTGATGCTCAGGTGGTAGGCGCTGCCGTCGGAGAAGGTGATCATGCCCGCCGTGCAGTCGATGCCCTTGTACTGCGGGCCGAGCGCCTTGTCGTTGGACTTGGCGTAGACCTCGACGGGCTGCTTGCCTTCCATCATCCACATCACGATGTCCAGCGCGTGCGTGCCGGAGATCACCATGGGCGAGATGCTGGACGGATCGTCCGTGCGCACGTAGTTGTCGATGGCCACCAGGCGGTTCATGAACGCGCGGCTGGTCACGAGCGTCACCTCGCCCAGCGCGCCGGTGCGCACCTTCTCCTTGGCGGCGAGCCAGCGGCGGCGGAAGCGCTGGGTGTAGCCGACGACCGCGTCGACCTTCGCCTTCGCGATCTCCTCCATCACCTGGCGCGACTCGGTCGCGCGCGTGGCCAGCGGCTTCTCGATCAGCATCGGCTTGCCCAGCCGCGCCGCCTCGAGCACCGGCGCGACGTGCAGGTGTTCGTCGGTGGCGATGATGACGGCGTCGACTTCGGGACGCGCGAGCAGTTCCTTGTAGTCGGCCGTCACGAAGTTCGCGCCGATCTTGCGGCCGACTTCCTGGGCGCGGTCCGGCTTGAGTTCGGCCAGGCCGATCCACTTCACGAGCGGGTGGCGCGCGGCGACTTCGCCGCGGAACAGGCCCACGCGGCCGCCGCCGATGACGGCCAGGCCGATGGGACGGGATGCAACGGTCATGCTGTGATCCTTCGTGTCAGTCGGCGGTGGCGTTGGAGGCCTTGGCCACCGTGCCCCAGCGCCTGGCCTCTTCCTGGATGAAGTCGGCCAGCTCCTTGGGCGAAGCGCTGGTCATGGTCTCGACACCGCCCTTGAGCAGGTCGGCCTTGACGTCGTCACGCGCGAGCACCTTCAGCAGCACCTCGTGCCAGCGCGCGATCACGGCGGGCGGCGTGTCCTTCGGGAACATCACGGCCTGCCACGAGCCGCCGACCACCTTGGGATAGCCGGACTCGGCCAGCGTGGGCACCTCGGGCAGCGTCGTCAGGCGCTGTGCGCTCGCGACTGCGATCGGCTTGAGCCTGCCGGCCTTCACCAGTTGCATGGCGGCAGGTACCGGCACGAACATCACGGGCACGTGGCCGCCCACGACGTCGGTGATCGCGGGGCCGGCGCCGCCCTTGTACGGGACATGCGTCATGTCCAGCTTCGCTTCCTGCCGGAACAGCTCCATCTCCAGGCGATTGAGGCTGCCGCTGCCGGGCGACGCGAAGCTCATGCCCGGCGTCTTGTGCGCGTGCTCGACGAATTCGGCTACCGTCTTCCCGGGGACCGCCGGGTTGGCCACCATGATGTCGGGCGCATTCACTACCAGCGACACAGGGGCGAAGTCCACCGCGGTGACGCGCTGGCTCTTGCCGAAGATCGCGGGATTGATCGCCAGCGTGCCCACGTTGCCGAGAAAGGCGGTGTAGCCGTCCGGCGCGGCCTGGGCGGCCATCTCCATGCCGATGTTGCCCGCCGCGCCCGCGCGGTTGTCGATGAGGATGGTTTGTCCCAGCTCCGCCTGCAGGCGCGGCGCCAGGATGCGCGCGACGAAGTCGGACGCGCCGCCGGGCGCGAACGGCACGATCACGCGGATCGGCTTGCTGGGATAGGTGTCGGCCCGGGCGAGCACGGGGGCGGCCGCCAGCAACGTGGCGGCCGCGGCGGCGAGGAAGGAGCGGCGGATGGTGTTCATGCTTGTCTCCTGTTGTTGTGGTCCGCCGCGCTCAGGCCGCCCTGGCCAGCTGCGGCCGGGCGAGCGGCAGCGTGACGGGCAGGTTGGTCTCGGCGGAAAGGTCCGCGGCGATGTACAGCTCCATCACCATGCGCGCGTGCTCCGGCGTGACCATCACCGGCTCGTCGCGTACCACGGCTTCGAGGAAGTGGTTGGTCTCGGCGGACATCGGTCCGGCCCACACGTGTTCCACCTTCTCGCCGGGCATGGACGACATGGGCAGCTGCATGCCGTCCTTCATGCTGCGCACCACCACGTCGCGATGGCTGTCGTCGACGAACACGGCACCCTCGGTGCCTATCATCTCGATCCACGTCGTGGAGAAGTTGGGGTAGTTGGGGGGCAGGCTCCAGCCGCCGCCGACGACGAAGCTCACGCCGTTGTCCATCGTGACGTTGATCCACTGCAGGTCCGGCGTATCCGTGCCGCTCGCGGCCTTGATCGCGCCGAAGGTGTTCTGCGAATAGACGCGCACCGGCTTGGCGGGCTCCAGGCACCACAGCACGAAGTCGAGGTCGTGCGTGGACTCCATGGCGGCCGGCGACAGCTTGGTGCGGCCGGTGATCTTCTTGCCCAGCGCGCGGCTGATGTGGCGCGACACGAGCACGCTCACCGGCGTGCCGATGGAGCCTTCGCGGATCGCCTTGCGCACGTAGGCGAACTTGGTGTTGAAGCGCTGCGAGTAGCCGATGGTGAACTTGAGCTTCTTCGCCCGGGCGAGCGCGATCAGCTCGTCGGCCTCTTCCAGCGTCATCGCGATCGGCTTTTCCAGGAACACGTGCTTGCCGGCCTGCAGGCAGGCCTTGGCCATCGGGTAGTGCGTGGTCTCGGGCGTCGCGGAGATGTACACGGCCGCGATGCGGTCGTTCGCCACGATCTCGTGCCAGTCGGTGGTCGCTGTCCTGGCGTTCACCAACGCCTTCACCTCGGCCAGGCGCTCGGGCCGGTTCTCGGCGATGTGCAGCGCGTTCACGAAGGGGTGGCGGGCCAGTGTCTCGGCGCGGATGCCGCCGCACCAGCCGGTGCCGATGATCGCGACGTCGATGGAAGTCATGCTTGCTCCTGGGGAATGTCGGGTGGGCATGGATGCTAGGGAAATGCGCAGCCTCTTACCAACGACATGTCGGCATCGGACCCATGCAAGAATGGGATGCCTCGCCTGCCGCCGCCATGGACCTCCGCGACCTGAAATGCTTCATCCTCACCGCTGAACTGGGCAGCATCACGCGCGCCTCCGGCGAACTCGGCCTGGTGCAATCGGCGCTCTCGCGCAAGGTGCAGGCCCTCGAGGAGGAACTGGGCTGCACCTTGTTCAACCGCCTGCCGCGCGGAATCCAGCTCACGCCCGCGGGGCGGCGCTTCCTGGACCGCGCGCGGCGCATCGTGCGCGAAGTGGAGTTCGCCCGCTCCGATGCGCGCGAGGGCGGAGGCGAATTGTCCGGGGCCGTGAGCCTGGGCCTGTCGCCCACGCTCGCTCCCCTGCTCGCACCCGACTGCCTGGCGCAGACGGCGATGGACGCGCCAGGCATCCAGCTGAAGATCGTCGAGGGCTTCAGTTCCACCTTGCTGGACCTGCTGCTCACCGGCCGCATCGACCTCGCGGTGCTGACCAACCCGCCGCGCACGACCATGCTGCGGCAGGAGCCGTCGGTGTCCGAGGAGATCCTGGTCGTCACGCCGCCGGGGGCGCGCGGCATCCAGCCCTTCTTCAGCCTGGACGAACTGTGCAACGAGCCGGTGGTCGTCACCTCGGGATTGCGCACCGTCATCGAGGAGCAGTTGCACAGGCATGGGCGCGCACTGAACGTCGCAGCTGAAATCGATTCGGTCGAGGCGATCCGGCGCATGGTCATGCGCGGCCAGGCGATCACGCTGATGCCCGCGTCCACGTTCCACGAGGACGTGCGCGAACACCGGCTCGACGCCTTCCACGTCACGCATGCCAGCCTGCACCGGCTGCTGGTTATCGCGCAGCCGCTGTCCGGCCGCGACACGCCCGCCATCCGGCAGGTGGCCGAGACGTTGGCCCGCCAGTTCTCCGACCTCTCCGATGCGGGCGCTTTTCGCCTGCAGGCACGGATGTCGCGCAAACCCTCGAAGCCGAAACGCGAACGCTCGTAGACAATCGCGGCCACTTCGAACCTCACAGGAATTGCCGCCATGTCCCGCGCGTCCACCAGCAAGAACAAGCAGCCTGCGCACGGGCGCAGCGAGCGTCCCGCCGCCGTCGGGGTGATCGGCCTCGGCATCATGGGGTCGGCCATGTCGGCGAACCTGGTGAAGGCCGGCTTCGAGGTCTTCGGCTTCGACCCGGTCGCCGCGGCGCGCAAGCGCCTGCGCGCCGCGGGCGGCACGCCGTGCGCCAGCGCCGCCGAAGTGGCCGAGCGCTGCGGTCGGATCGTGCTGTCGCTGCCCAGCGAGAAGGCGCTCGACGCCGTGTGTGAGGAGGTGCTGTCCTCCGGCGTGCGTGACCGCATCCTGGCCGAGACCAGCACCTTGCCGGAGACGGCGAAGCTGCGCGCGCGTGACGCGCTCGCCGGCGGCCAGCTGGTGCTGCTCGATTGCCCGCTCTCCGGCACCGGTGCGCAGGCCGTGAATCGCGACCTCGCGGTCTATGCGAGCGGCGACGCGAAGGACATTGCAGAATTCGCGCCCGTGTTCGACGGCTTCGCGCGCGTGCGCTACGACGTCGGCGCTTTCGGCAATGGCATCCGCATGAAGCTGGTCGCCAACCTGCTGGTCGCGATCCACAACCTCTCGACCGCGGAAGCCATCCTGCTGGGCGAGCGCTCGGGGCTGGACGCCGCGCAGATCGTCAAGGTGGTGGCGGACGGCGCCGGCGGCTCGCGCATGTTCCAGGTGCGCGGCCCCATGATGGTGGACCGCAGCTGGGACCAGGCGACCATGAAGGTGGCGATCTGGCAGAAGGACATGCGCCTGATCCAGGAGGCGCTGCAGCGCACCGACACGCCCGCGCCGCTCTTTTCCGCCAGCCTGCCGATCTACAACGCCGCCATGGCGCTGGGGCACGGCGAGGACGACACGGCGGCCGTGTACTCGGTGCTGGAGCACATGATCGGCGGGCCGAAGCCGAAGGCGCGCAGGAAGGGCTGAGTGCGCGCTCAGCGCACGCGCTTGAGCTTGCGCGGCTCCAACGCCGCGGGCGCGAACTCCTGCAACAGCCGCGGGTAGGTGACCGCCGCCCCGGCGAGGAAGTTGTCCACGGCAAAGCCCACGTGCTTCATGAAGTCCACGTTGATCCGCGTGCGGTACACGTGCCGGCGCAGCGCCTGGTAGAACATGCCGCCGTGCAGGTTCCACACGAACTCGATCTCCTCTTCGCACACCGGCGCGTTCGTATCGGCCAGCCCGCAGTGCTGGCGCAGCTCGCGCGCGATCACGGGCAGCAGCTCGCGCCGCACCAGCTGGATGTACTTGCGGTTCAGCGTGGGGCTGGACAGGCCCGCGTGCATGTAGATGCGGATCCACTCCGGCCGGTAGGTCGCCTCGGAGTAGCGGCGATAGAACTCGACGAGCCGCTCGCGCAGCGGCTGCTCGCGGTCCTGCAGCAGGGCGATCCAGCTCGGGTCCCAGCGGCCGGCGAAGACGGTCTCGTAGACGCGGTCCACCAGCGCCTGCTTGTTCTCGAAGTAGCGGTACAGCAGCGGCTGGGTGATGCCCAGGCGCTTGGAGAGCTCGCGGGTCTGTCCGGAGAACCCGGTTTCCGCGAAGTAGGCGATGGCGCCCTCGATGATCTGCCGCTCGCGGTCGGCGGGCGACAGTCTCTGGCGCTTGGGCTCGGTCATCCACTGATCTTATTCGCCCTTGATGCCGTTGTCGGCCACGAGCTTGCTGTACTTGGCGTGTTCGGCGGCGAGGAAGCTGCGGAATTCCGACGGGCTGGTGGCCATCGCCTCCACGCCGAGTTGCGCGAACTTCTCCTTCACGTCGGGCTCGGCCATCACCTTCGCCAGCGCCTGCTGGTAGGCAGCGACCACGGGGGCCGGCGTGCCGGTGGGCAGGTACACGCCCCACCAGTTGTCCGCCACCAAGCCGGGGACGCCGCCTTCGCCGAACGTGGGAATGTCGGGGAAGAGGCGGGAGCGCTTGTCGCTGGTGATGGCGAGCGGGCGCACGCGGTTGGCCTTGATGAACTGCGAGACCGGCAGCGCGTCCGAGACGATCATGTCCAGGTGTCCGGCGACTACGTCGTTGACGGCGAGGATGCCGCCCTTGTAGGGCACCGCGTTGAGCTTGATGCCGGCCTGCCGGATCAGCAGCTCGCCGCTCAGGTGCGACATGCTGCCGGGCCCGCTCGTGCCGAAGCTGATGACGCCCGGTTTGGCGCGCGCCGCGTTCACCAGGTCGGCCAGGGTCTTGTACGGCGAAGCCATCGGCACGACCAGGATGTTCGGCCCGGTCGCCACGAGCGACACGGGCACGAAGTCCTTCTCCATGCTGTACGGGACCTTCTGGATGATCGGGTTGACCAGCGCCGGCCCGAGGTTGCCGATCACGAAGGTGTAGCCGTCGCCCGGCTGGCGCGCTGCGTAGTCCATGCCGATGGAGCCGGCGGCGCCCGGCCGGTTCTCGATGATCACCGGCTGCTTCCACACCTCGCTGAGCTTCTCGCCCATGATGCGCGCCATCAGGTCCGAGCTGCCGCCCGGCGGGTAGGTCACGACCAGGTGCACGGGCTTGGCGGGAAACGACTGGGCCTGCGCGGCGGTGGCGCAGCCCAGCAGGGCGGCCGCGCCCGAGGCGGCGAGCAGCGCCCGGCGGGTGAATGGGGTTCGCACTGGTTTGCCTCCTTGCGGCGTGTGCCGATCCCGTGCAGGCTATATGATCGTTTGCTAAATAAGCATCCCCACTTTCCCTCATGCTCAAGACCTCCGCCGCCAGTCGTCCCGACCAGACCTTGTCGTTGAACATGAAGCTGCTGGCGCAGCACGAGCTCGGCGGCTTCGGCGGCCTGGGCGAGGGCATGTCGGTGCAGCTCGCGCGCGACGGCCGCCGCATCCTTTGGCTCGCGCACGAATCCGCCCCCAAGAATTTCACGGGCGTGGACGTCACGGATCCGCGCAACCCGAAGCTGGTGGTGCAGACCGAGCTGCCTCACATGAAGGTGCGCTCCAATTCGCTGGACGTCGTCGGCGACATCCTCGCGGTCGCCTACCAGACGCAGGTGCCCGGGCTGAAGCCCGCGGGCGTGGACCTGTTCGACATCAGCACGCCGGAGTCGCCGAAGCTGATTTCGCATTTCGACTGCTCGGGCCCGCATTCGCGCGGGGTGCACGCGCTGTGGTTCGTGGACGGCAAGACCATCCACATGTCCGCGGGCGCGCCCGACTTCACGCCGCGCAACCCGCTGGACGACCAGTTCTACCGCGTGCTGGACGTGTCCGACCCGACGAAGCCGCGCGAAGTGGGGCGCTGGTGGTATCCAGGCACACGCGAAGGCGACGAGGCGCCGGCGCCGGCGCGCCTGCCCAAGCCCTTCGACATGGGCTTCCGCACGCACAACACCAACGTCTTCCCCGAGCGGCCGGACCGCGCCTTCCTCGGCTACATCGACGGCGGGCTGATCGTGCTGGACATCTCCGACCTGTCGAACATGAAGGTCGTGTCGAAGTGGAACCACTCGCCGCCCTTCAACGGCTTCACGCACACGGTGCTGCCGCTGTTCGAGCGCAAGCTCTGGATCGTCAGCGACGAATGCGTGCTGGACAACGGCGAAGACTGGCCCAAGCTGATCTGGATGCTGGACGCACGCAGCGAAGCGAACCCGGTGCCGATCGGCACCTTTCCGGCGCCGCCGCACCAGGCGTTCGCGAAGCGCGGCGGCCGCTTCGGAGCGCACAACCTGCACGAGAACCTGCCGGGGCCGGCCTCGTTCCGCTCCGACACCATCATCGTCGGCAGCTGGTTCAACGCCGGTGTGCGCGTGTACGACACGAAGGACCCGTACCGCGTGGAGGAGATCGCGTATTTCGTGCCCGGTGCGCCGCGCCTGTCGCCCGCCGGCGCCGTGCAGATCAACGACGTGTACGTGGACGAGCGCCGCATCGTCTACGCGGTGGACCGCTTCACCGGCGGGCTGTACGTACTGGAGATGAACATCTAGTGGACGGCGGACGCGACCTGCTGGCCGGGCGCATCCCGGTCACGCTGCTCACCGGCTTCCTCGGCGCCGGCAAGACGACGCTGCTCGCGAAACTGGTCCGGCACCCGGACATGAAGCGCGTGGCCGTGGTGATCAACGAGGTGGGCGAGATCGGCATCGACCACGACATCGTCGCCACCGCGTCCGAGAACATCTCGCTGCTCGCCAACGGCTGCATCTGCTGTTCCGTGCGCACCGACCTGCAGGACACCTTGCGCGAGCTGTTCGGCCAGCGGCGCGCCGGGGCGATCGCCGACTTCGACCGCGTGGTGATCGAGACGACGGGGCTGGCGGACCCGGCACCCGTCGTGCAGACGCTCTCCAGCGACACCATGCTGGCGACGCACTACCGGCTCGATGGCGTGGTGACGCTGGTCGACGCGGTGAACGGCGCCACGCAGCTCGCGCAGCAGCCCGAGGCGGTGAAGCAGATCGCGCTGGCCGACCGCGTGTTCATCACCAAGAGCGACATCGCCAGCGCCGCCCAGGTGGAAGCGTTGCGCTCCGCGGTCGAGTCGCTGAACCCGGGCGCGCGCGTTTCGCTGCTGGTGAACGGCGAGATCGCGCCGGGCGAACTGACCAACCTCGGGCTCGCCAGCACGCGGGCGGGCGCGCAGACCCTGAGCTTCCTCGGCGAACCGCTGCAAGGCGAGGGCGGCCAGGGCGAGCGCAGCCTGCGCCGCACGCCGCCGCACGATCCGGCAATCCGCACGCTGTCGCTGCGCTTCGAGCGTCCCTTCACCTGGAACGCCTTCTCCGCCGCGATGGAACTGCTGACCACGCTGCGCGGGCCCGACCTGTTGCGCGTGAAGGGGATCGTCAACGTGGAAGGCAAGCCCGTGGTGGTGCAAGGCGTGCAGCACGTGTTCCACGAGCCCGTGGAACTGGACCGCTGGCCGAGCGCGGACACGGACACGCGGCTCGTGTTCATCACGCGCCGGATCGAGGAGCGGACGATCCGCAACCTCTTCGACGCCGTCGCGGCGGCGGCGTCCTGAGCCGGTCTTTGTAGGCTGGCGGTGAGCGCAGCGAACCCCAGCGGCTTGTTCGGCGCCACAAGCTGGGGTTCGCCTACGGCTCACCGCCAGCCTGCGAGATCCGATTTCGTCAGCTCTTGCCGGCCCCCTGCAACCACCACACCGGAACCGCCGTGCAATCCGCATCCTTCATCCCCGCAGCCACCGCAGCCTCGAACACCTTCAGCGTCTGCTCGGTCACCGGCATGCGGTAGTGCTGCGCGAGCCCCTGCTCCAGCATGGTCTTCACGTCCTTGCGCATGCTGGCCAGGTCGAAGCTGGCGGGACCGACATCCTGTCCGCTCAGTGCCTGGGCGATCGCCGGGCCGCGCACCTTCAGCAGGTTGGGGCCGCCGGAGGTGTCGGCGAGGATGTCGACGATGCGTGCCGGGTCCAGCCCGAGCGGCTCGATCAGCGAGAGCGCTTCGCCCAGTGCCTGCCAATACACCATCAGCGGCAGGTTGATCGCGAGCTTCATGCGCGCGGCATCGCCGTAGCCACCCACGTGCTCCACGCGGCGGCACAACTGCCCGAGCAGATCCTTCGCGCGCTCCAGGTCCTGCGCGTCGCCGCCCGCGAACCCGAACAACTTGCCTTGCGCGGCCGGGCCGGTGGTGCCGCCGACCGGGCATTCCACGTAGGAGGCGCCCTTGGCCTTCACCCGCGGCCCCATCTCCTGCTGCTTGGCCGGAGGCACCGTGCTCATCTCGATGAACAGTTTGCCTTGCGCGCCCTGCGCCAGCAGGCCATCGGCGCCGAAGTAGACGTCGTCGAGCGCCTTCGCGTCGGTGAGGATGGTGATGACCGCTTCCGAAGCCGCGGTCACGGCCGCGGGCGTGGCGGCCCACTTCGCGCCGTCCTTCAGCAAGGGCTGCGCGCGCTCCTGGGTGCGGTTCCAGACCGTCACCTCGTGTCCCAGCGACAGCAGCCTGCGCGCGATGGCGCTGCCCATCTTGCCCGTGCCCGCTATGCCCAGCTTCATGGTGATCTCCCGATGTGGCGAAGCGTGAAATTATCATAGGATCAACAACGAGACCAAGGAGAAAAACCCCGTGTTCTATACCTGCACCGCCGGCTGCACCGATCCCACCCACCACCATGCGCCAGCCCGCTCGGCCGCCGCGCGGGCGACGCCGCTCAAGGCGATGGCCACGCGGGCCGTCGCGCGCACGCGCAAGGGCAAGATGAAGGTGGTGGACCTGCACTGCCATTACCTCAACCCCGAGGTCAATGCGAAGACGGCCGACCTCAACCCCGGGCAGTACGACCCCAGCGTGATCTTCGCCAACGCGCTCACGCGCGAGACGAACGTCAAACAGATGAAGACGCGCGCGCCCAAGCTCACGGGAGTGGCCGAGCGGCTGAAGGACATGGACCGCATGGGCGTGGACATCCAGGCGGTCTGTCCGGCGCCGTTCCAGTTCTTCTATTTCACCGAGCCCGACCACGGCGCGCAACTGGCGCGCGAAGTGAACGAAGGCATCGCGAAGATCGTGGCGGACACGCCCGACCGTTTCGTGGGCCTCGGCTCCGTGCCGCTGCAGAACGCCGAGCTGGCCGTGCGCGAGCTCGACTACGCGGTGAAGAACCTGGGCCTGCGCGGCGTGGAGGTCTGCACCAACGTCAACGGCAAGGACCTGACGGACCCCAGCCTGGGCCTGGAGAAGTTCTTCGCGCGCGCCGAGGAGCTGGGCATCCTGATCTTCCTGCATCCCCTGGGCTACACGCAGGGCGAGCGGCTCACCGACCACTATTTCAACAACGTGATCGGCAACCCGCTGGATTCCACCGTCGCCGTGGCGCACCTGATCTTCGACGGCGTGATGGCGCGCCACCCGAAGCTGAAGGTGCTGGTCGCGCACGGCGGCGGCTACCTCGCACACTACTGGGCCCGCATGGACCACGCCTGGCGCGCGCGCCCCGACACGCGCACGGTGATCAAGCGGCCGCCTTCGAGCTACCTGGAAAAGTTTTACTTCGACACGATCACGCACGACCCCGTGATGCTCAAGCGGCTGGTCGATCGGTTCGGCGCCGACCACGTGGTGCTGGGGACCGACTACCCCTACGACATGGGCGACGACGATCCGCTGGGCATGGTCGCGCAGGTCAAGCGCCTGCCCAGGGCGGAGCGCGACCTGATCGTGGGCGGCAACGCGGCGAAGCTGCTGAAGATCAAGTAGCGCGGCGGCGGCCGCGCATCAAAGCGCGAGCCGTTGCCTCCAGCCCAGGCCGGCCTCGGTGCCGGCCGCCGGCTTGTACTCGCAGCCGATCCAGCCGCGGTAGCCGATGCGATCGATGTGCGCGAACAGGAAGTCGTAGTTGATCTCGCCGGTGCCGGGCTCATTGCGTCCCGGGTTGTCGGCGACCTGGATGTGGCCGATGCGGGCCAGGTGCTGTTGCAGCGTCGCCGCCAGCTCGCCTTCGGTGCGCTGTGCGTGGTAGACGTCGTACTGCACGAACGCGTTGTCGGCGCCGACTTCGTCCAGCAGCGCCAGGGCCTGGTCCGTGCGGTTCACGCAGAAGCCCGGGATGTCGAAGGTGTTGATCGGCTCGACCAGCAGTCGCCGGCCTGCGGCCTTCAGCTCCGAGGCCGCGAAGCGCAGGTTCTCCACGAGCGTGCGGTGCGCGGTCGCGGCGTCGACGCCGGCCGGCACCTTGCCCGCGAGGCAATTGAGTTGCGGCACGCCCAAGGCGGAGGCGTACTTGATCGCCTGCGCCACGCCAGCGCGGAACTCCTCGACGCGGTCCGGGTGGCAGGCGATGCCCCGCTCGCCCGCGTCCCAGTGGCCCGCCGGCAGGTTGTGCAGGACGAGCTGAAGCTTGTGTGCGGCTAGCCGTTGCCGGATGTCCGTGGCAGGCCAGGCGTACGGGAACAGGAACTCGACGGCGGTGAAGCCGGCCCGGGCCGCCCGCTCGAAGCGATCGAGGAAAGGCACCTCGGTGAACAGCATCGTGAGGTTGGCAGCGAAGCGCGGCATGTCCTGGTCTCCTGGGATCGAACGGCCGATCGTCGCTGCAGGCCGCCCGCCGCGGAAGCGGGCGCGGGCGCATTAGCGTTATTCCGCGCGGGAATGGCGCCAAGGGCGCGTGCGCTGGCGTGACTCTGCGCACCCAGGGGCGACGGACATCGCCCGCAGGCGTCGCTTCGCAGGGTGCCCCGTTTGAGGCGCCCCGGGCTCACCCGATCAACCCGGAAGCAGGACGTGATCGACGACGTGGATCACGCCATTCGACTGGTACACGTCCGAGGTCGTGACGGTCGCGACGTCGCCCTTCACGTCACTCACGACAATATCGTTGCCGCGCATCGAAACCGTCAGCGGCTCGCCTTCGACGGTCTTGAGCGTGGCATGCCCCCCGCCAGCACGGATCATGCCGGCGAGCGCCGCGGCGTCGAGCCGGCCCGGCACGACATGGTAGGTCAGCACCTGCGCGAGCGTTGCCTTGTTCTCCGGCTTCAGGAGGTTGTCCACCGCGCCGGCGGGCAACATGGCAAACGCGGCATTCGTCGGCGCGAACACCGTGAACGGACCGGGCGTCTTCAGCGTGTCCACCAGGCCGGCCGCCTTGACGGCAGCGACGAGCGTGGTGTGGTCGCGCGAATTCACCGCGTTGTCGATGATGTCCCTGGTCGGGTACATGGCGGCGCCGCCCACCATCTTGGTGCCCATCGCACCCATCGAACGCGCAGCGGCGGGCGCATCGCCCATTGCGGCGGCCACTGCAGCGTTCGTCCCGGCGACGGACGCGTTCCTGTCGACCGGCACGCCTTGACCGTATCCGTCGGCGAGGGCCGGACCCGCAGCAGCTGCGAGAAGGGAAGCGGCACAGATTGCGAAAAGATGACGTTGCATGGAAATCCCCGTTTCTGGAAAGTGGGGCCGCAGAAGTGCTGGCCCGCACTCCTATACGTACGATGCGGGCAACTGGATTCGAAAATCTTTATTCCGCGCGGCAATGGTGGCGAGCCGTGGCCGATGACGGCGGCTGGACTGCGAACGGGAGAGCTCCTGTTGTGTTCCTTCGGCGTGGCCGATGTTCAGTATCGGTCCCTGGCCATTGGAAAAGAAAGATGCGCGCTGCTGAGCGCCCCGGGGCGTAGGATGAAATCGGACAGCGCAGACAGGAGCCCACAAATGACAAGACAGGTTTCCAGCGATGCTGCAACACTACGCGCGCGTCGCAAATCTCCCCTCGGGACGCCGACCGATCTGAAGGCAGAGGCCACCCGCGACATTTCCGCGGCGCTGAACGCCGTGCTCGCCGACGTATTCGCTCTCTATCTGAAGACCAAGAATTTCCATTGGCACATGAGTGGGCCGCATTTTCGCGATTACCACCTCATGCTGGACGAGCAGTCAGACCAGTTGTTCGCCATGACCGATCCCATCGCGGAACGCGTTCGCAAGCTGGGCGGACCCACGCTGCGTTCCATCGGGCACATCGCGCGAACGCAAAGGGTGGCCGACAACGACGCCGAATATGTCGAGCCGATCGACATGCTCGCCGAACTGCGCGAGGACAACCAGGCGCTCGCGGCACGACTGCGTGAAGCACACGGCCTTTGTGATGAGCATGGCGACATCGCGAGCGCAAGCCTGATCGAGGTCTGGATCGACGAGACCGAGCGGCGCACCTGGTTCCTGTTCGAAGCGAGCCGCTCCGGCGATTCGGCCGGTCACTAGGGGCCGGTGGAGGCGCGGTCGCCTCCGGGGTCGCGGGGACGAAGCGTAGCGTCAGCGCCCAACGGCGCAAGGAGGCATTCCATGCCTGCAAGCCAGTCCTGCGACATCCTCGTTCTTGGCAGCGGGGAATCGGGCAAGTATCTCGCGTGGACAATGGCCAAATCCGGACTGCGGGTCGTGGTGATCGAGCGCGCGCTGATCGGCGGCTCTTGCCCGAATGTGGCCTGCCTTCCCAGCAAGAACATCATCTACAGCGGCCATGTTGCCGCCCTGGCTCGCCGCGGCGCGGAATTCGGGTTGCCCGACGGCCCCGCGCGCGTGGACATGGGCGCCGTGCGGGAGCGCAAGCGCAGGATGGTCCAGGACCTCATCGAGGTGCACCGCCGCAACTATGCGGCCAGCGGGGCCGCATTGGTGATGGGTGAAGGTCGCCTGGTCGCGCCGCGGAGCATCGAGGTCGCGCTGCGTGAGGGCGGAACACAGGTCTGCTCGGGCGAGCGCGTCTTCCTGAATCTTGGCACGCATGCTGCGATTCCTGCCGTCCCGGGTCTCGCTGAATCCCAACCCTTGACGCACGTCGAAGCGCTGGAACTCGGCGTCGTGCCCGAACACCTGATCGTGCTGGGCGGTGGCTACGTCGGCCTGGAGATGGCGCAGCCCTGGCGCCGTTTCGGCAGCCGCGTGACGGTGATCGAACAGGGCCCTCAGATCGCCGGCCACGAGGATCCCGACGTAGCGCAGGCGATAACGGAGCGCTTCGAGGCGGAGGGCATCGAGATCCTGGCCGGCGTGAAGCCGGAGCGCGTGGACGGTCGCAGTGGTGATCGCGTCGACTTCCATGTGCAAGGCCCAGCGGGGCCGCAGCGGATCAGCGGCAGCCACCTCCTTGTCGCCGCGGGCCGCACGCCGAACACGCGGGGCATCGGGCTGGAGGAGGCAGGGATCGCCCTGGACGCGCGCGGCTATGTGCGCGTCAACGAACGCCTGGAGACGACGGCGCGGGGCGTCTGGGCGATGGGCGATTGCGCCGGGAGCCCGCAATTCACGCATGTCGCCTTCGACGACTTCCGCATCGTGCACGCCAACCTCACGGGAGGGAAGCGCACGACGCAGGGACGCGTGGTGCCGTACTGCATGTTCACCGATCCGGAACTTGGCCGCGTGGGACTCGACGAAACGCAGGCGCGGAAGGCTGGAGTGGCGTACCGCGTGGCGAAAATTCCCATGGCGGCCGTGCTGCGCACGCGAACATTGTCCGAACCGCACGGCTTCCTCAAGGCGCTGGTGGCCGTCGACAGCGACCAGTTGCTCGGATTCACGGCGGTGGGTGTGGGAGCGGGTGAACTGGTGGCAGTGGTGCAGACCGCGATGCTGGCGGGCTTGCCGTACACCGCCTTGCGCGATAGCGTGCTGACCCATCCCACGATGGCCGAGGGGCTCACCGTTCTCTTCGCCGCGGCGCCCACCCCGCCAGTTGCGGATTCACGGAAGCGCGCATGATGCGTGACTCCAACGAGGAGGCTCCCATGCTCGACACCGGCACCGCACCCTATGCCATCCTGCTGCTTCGCCTGTGTCTGGGCGCGATGTTCATCGCCCACGCGATGTTGAAGGTGCGTGTGTTCACCGTCCCGGGGACCGTGGCCTTCTTCAAGTCGCTGGGCCTGCCGGGCTGGTTCGCTTACGTGACCATCGCCGCGGAACTGGGTGGGGCGGCGGCGCTGATCCTGGGGATCTATCCCCGCTACGTCGCCTTGCTGCTGGTGCCGCTGATGATCGGCACCGTGGTGAAGGTGCACGGCCACAACGGCTGGCTCTTTTCCAACAAGGACGGCGGTTGGGAATATCCCGCGTTCTGGGCCGCGGCCCTGTTCGCCGTGTTCCTGCTGGGTGACGGGTTCTTCGCCTTGTTGCCGTCGCCGCCGCTGGGCGCGCACTGAGCGCGCTTGGGACCGTCGCGCGCGGAAGATCAGGATGCAGCGATGGCGGAAGTCTTGGTTCAATGCGCTGATCCGCAGAGTAGGCGAGGTGATCGATGGAGCTGGGTTTAAAAGGCAGGCGCGCGCTGGTCACGGGCTCGACTGCCGGTATCGGGTTGGCGACAGCCCGTACCCTGGCACGCGAGGGCGCACGAGTTACCGTCAACGGACGCACGTCCGAGCGTGTGCAAAGTACAGTGGATGCGCTCCGGGCCGAGCTGCCCGGTTCGGCGGTCGACGGTATCGCCGCGGACCTGAGCACTGCTTCGGGCTGTGATGAACTGTTGCTTCGGGTGCCGGAGGTCGACGTCCTCGTCAACAACGTCGGCATCTTCGAGCCGAAGCCGTTCGAGCAAATCCCGGATGCGGACTGGTTGCGCTTCTTCGAAACGAATGTCCTGAGCGGCGTGCGCCTCTCGCGGCATTACGTGGGCGGCATGCGTTCGCGAGACTGGGGCCGGATCGTCTTTGTTTCCAGCGAGTCGGCCTTGCAGATCCCCACGGAGATGATCCATTACGGAATGACCAAGACCGCACAGCTCGCCATCGCGCGCGGTTTGGCCGAGACGCTGGTGGGCACGGGTGTGACAGTCAACAGCGTGCTGCCCGGTCCGACCGCGTCCGAGGGCGTGGGCGGATTCGTTGCGAAGATGGCAGCTGATCGCGGGGTGGACGCCGGCACCGTCGAGAAGGAGTTCTTCGCATCAGCCCGGCCATCCTCGGTGATCCAACGCTTCGCCACGCCTGACGAGGTGGCCGCGATGATCGCGTACGTGTGCAGTGCGCAGGCTTCCGCCACCACGGGCGCCGCGCTGCGCGTGGATGGCGGAGTCTTGCGCTCAATCGCCTGAATCCTGCGGGCCGCGCTGGACGGATCCGCTGTGAGCGCCACGTCCACCGATCTTCATCGCACATGGAGACGCTGGTCTCGCTATAACGGTTGGCTCCTTGTCGTCGCCTCACCGGAGGGCCCATGCCGCTGCAATCCATCAACCCCGCCACCGACACCATCCTCTCGACTTACCAGGAGATGTCCTCCTCGGAAGTCGCGGACATCGTCCGCGTCACGCACGCAGCCCATCTCCAGTGGCGCGGCACGTCCATGGACCAGCGCGCCGGCATTCTCCGCGGGGCGGCGCACCTGCTGCGGTCCAGGTCCGACGAATGGGCGCAACTCATGGCGGCCGAGATGGGCAAGCCCGTGCGCGACGGGGTGGCGGAGGCGCGAAAGTGTGCGGACTGCTGTGATTACTTCGCGGAGCAAGGCGCGGCCATGCTCGCGCGCGAGTCCGTCCCGACGGACGACCAGCACGACAGCTTTGTCGTGTACGAGCCGCTTGGCGTGGTGCTCGCCGTCATGCCGTGGAACTTCCCGTTCTGGCAAGCCTTTCGCGCCCTCGCGCCGGCGATCATGGCGGGCAATGCCATCGTGCTCAAGCACGCGTCGAACGTGTGCGGTTGCGCGATCGCCCTGGAACGCATCCTGCGCGATGCCGGCGCACCTGAGCATCTGTTTCGAACGCTGCTGATCGGCAGCAGCCGCGTCGACGCAGTGATCGAGCATCCACTCGTGCGTGGGGTCACGCTCACAGGCAGCAGCGACGCCGGCCGCGCCGTGGCCAGCAAGGCCGGGCAGGTGCTCAAGAAGTGCGTGCTGGAGCTGGGCGGCAGCGACGCCTATCTGGTGCTCGAGGACGCGGACCTGGACATGGCGGCCACGATCTGCGCGAAAGCCCGGCTCGTCAATGGGGGGCAGAGCTGCATCGCGGGCAAGCGCTTTCTGGTCGTCGACCCCGTGCGCGAGGAATTCGAAAAGCGTTTCGTCGCGAAGATGGCGGCGGTGCGGCAGGGCGATCCGCTCGACCAGGCGACCGAGATCGGCCCGATGGCGCGCCGCGACTTGCGCGATCAATTGCAGCGGCAGGTCACGGCCAGTGTCGATCGCGGCGCGCGGTGCCTGCTGGGCGGCAGCATCCCCGCAGGGCCGGGCGCGTTTTACCCGCCGACGGTGCTGACCGATGTGCGGCCGGGGATGCCCGCGTACGACGAAGAGGTGTTCGGCCCGGTGGCCGCCATCATCCCCGTGCGCGACGAAGCGGCTGCCATCGAAGTTGCGAACGATTCGATGTTCGGGCTGGGCGGTGGCGTCGTCACGCGCGACCTCGCGCGCGGGCAACGCGTGGCGGCAGCGCTGGAATGCGGATGCATGTTCGTCAACGAGCCGGTGCGCTCTGATCCGCGGCTGCCCTTCGGTGGCGTCAAGCAGAGCGGCTATGGCCGCGAGTTGTCCGCCTTCGGCATCAAGGAGTTCGTGAACGTGAAGAGTGTGGTGGTGAACCGCGGATGATGGAAATGTCACCCAAGCACGTGCTGATTGCGGGTGGCAGCGGCGTGGTGGGCCGCGCCGCGCTGGACGCCTTCGGCGGGGCGGGATGGGAGATCACCACACTGAGCCGAGATGCGAGTGGACCAGCGAGCCCCCGGCATGTGTCGGCGGACCTGCTGGACCCCGGCAGCCTCGCGGTCGGTGCTGAGACGTTCAAGACCGTCACGCATCGCGTCCACCAGATACCGCCACGTCGCGCGACGGCCCTTCATTCGATCGCCGTTTGTAGTCAGGCGATGTAGCAGGGCGCACGTTCCTGTCGGAAATCCTTGAGTGTCAAGGACTTGGGAATGTCTGGCGCGGCTGGCGGGGATTGACCCCAAGTCTGCGCAACCCGAGACGGGTTAACTAGGCCTACGCCGGTTGCACCACCGGTTTGCTGTAGCAGGATTTTATCGGCAACTGGCACGAACGCGGTCGGCTGGACCTGGCTCAGCAGTGCGCCCGGTTGGGAAGCGCAAGAGGTAGAAGCGAAGTGCAAGACAATGCAAGGCATTCCGGCAGCTGCGATCGGAGTTCGAGCCCACGTCTGGCGCTTGGCGGGGTGGACCTGACGAGTTCATCCGGGAATCTCACGGATCCGCCGGGCAGCCCCGCAACGCCCCCTTTGCGGTGAAATCTGTGTAGCTGATTTCGGGTGCGGCGAAGACCGTGATCGGTGCTTCTGCTTCTGGTCGTCGGCGTCGAACAACTGCGCATAGACGACCGAGTGCGGATTGGCGGCGGTGCCATTCGAGGTCCAGACGACCACGTGGCCGCCATTGGCGAGTTGCGCTGCACGAAGCGTGTCTCCGACATCCGCCGCTGCGGCGCTGACCTGCACAGGCCCCCTGCGCAGGTGCTGGCGCTGGCTCTGGCTCTGGCTCTGGCGCTGGCGCTGGCTCTGGCGCGCGCCCGTATACAGGAGCTGGTCTTCTGGCGGTCGGAGCGCTGATAGCATCGGGGCAAGAATCAGTACAAATTCGCCTACCGGGCATGCACATCGGAGGCGCTCGCTAGGTTGGGGGATAGAAAACACCAATGAGCAACCCATTCTTCGACAGGCCAATCCTGAACTCGCCATACGAGCACCCCAGACGACACTGGGAACTCGATGCCACGGGGCAGCCGACGCAGCACGTGATTGAGAGCCGCCGGCCGGCGGAGTTCATCACCCCCATCCCCAAGCCCAAGAAGCAAAGTGGCGGCGCGACCAAGCAGGATTCTCTGCTATTCGACGAGGGCCTGTCGACGCAGGAGCAGCAATACCACTCAGCCATTATCAACGGGGTCCGCGCCGAGGTGGACAAGTGGCGGATGCTGAAGAACCCGAGCGAGTGGAAGGTAACGCCGGACACCGCGCGGCTGCTGCAGCATTGGAGGCACCACACGTTCGGAAGCATCCGGCCGTTCTTCTGCCAGGTCGAGGCAGTCGAAACCGCGATCTGGCTGACCGAAGTCGCCCCCCAATTGGGCAAGAGCGGTGAGCGGTTCCTGGAGCACCTTGCAAACGCCAACAACGATGCTAACCCCGAACTCACCCGTCTGGCGCTCAAGCTTGCTACTGGCGCCGGGAAGACCACGGTCATGGCCATGCTCATTGCTTGGCAGACTGTCAACGCCGTGCGGCGTCCGAATAGCAAGAAGTTCACCCGCGGCTTCCTGCTGGTGGCACCAGGTCTGACCATCCGCGACCGTCTGCGCGTGCTGCAGCCCAACGACCCGGACAGCTACTACGCCAGCCGGGAACTGGTGCCGAGCGACATGCTAAGCGATATCGAGCGAGCGAAGATCGTCATCACCAACTATCACAGCTTCAAGCTGCGCGAGCGCATCGAGTTGACCAAGGGAGGTCGACTGCTGCTTCAAGGCCGTGGTGGCGCCGAGCTCAACACCCTGGAAACCGAAGGCCAGATGCTCCAACGCGTGATGCCCGACCTGATGGGCATGAGCAACATCCTAGTCATCAACGATGAAGCGCACCACTGCTACCGCGAAAAGCCCGGTGTCGCCGCGGACGGTGACAACCTGAAGGGCGATGAAAAGAAGGAGGCCGAAGAAAACAACGAGGCTGCGCGGCTATGGGTCTCCGGGCTGGAGGCGGTCAACCGCAAGCTCGGCGTGGCTCGGGTGTTCGATCTGTCGGCCACGCCGTTCTTCCTGCGCGGCTCCGGCTACGCCGAGGGCACGCTGTTCCCTTGGACCATGAGCGACTTCTCGCTGATGGATGCCATCGAGTGCGGCATCGTCAAGTTGCCTCGCGTTCCGGTCGCAGACAACATCCCCGGCAATGAAATGCCGATGTTCCGCAATTTATGGGAACACATCCGCGCCAAGATGCCCAAGAAGGGCCGGGGCAACGCCGAGGGGCTGAACCCGCTCGATTTGCCAACGCAACTACAGACTGCGCTGGAAGCGCTGTACGGGCATTACGAAAAGACCTTCGCGCTTTGGGCTGAGGAGAAAATCCCCGTTCCCCCGTGCTTCATCATCGTCTGCAACAATACTTCGGCGTCGAAACTGGTCTATGACTACATATCCGGTTTTCGCCAACCACACAAGGATGGGAGCAGCAAGCTGGTCGAGGGGCGGCTGCCGCTGTTTCGCAACCACGACGAGCACGGAAACGCCCTCGGTCGCCCGCGTACGCTACTGATCGACAGCGAGCAACTTGAATCAGGCGAAGCACTCGACGACAGCTTCCGTGGTATGGCCGCCGACGAGATTGAGCGCTTCCGCCGCGAGATCGTTGAGCGTACAGGCGACGCCCAAGCCGGACAGAACATCAGCGATCAGGATCTACTGCGCGAGGTCATGAACACCGTCGGCAAGCCGGGGCGCCTCGGTGACTCCATCCGATGCGTTGTGTCTGTTTCCATGCTCACCGAGGGCTGGGACACGAACACCGTGACCCACGTGCTAGGAGTACGCGCCTTTGGCACGCAGCTTTTGTGTGAACAAGTCATTGGCCGGGCGCTGCGCCGGCAGTCGTATGAGTTGAATGAAGACGAGCTATTCAACGTTGAGTACGCTGACGTGCTGGGGATCCCGTTCGACTTCAATGCCAAACCTGTGATCGCGCCGCCGCAGAAGCCGAGAGAGACGATTCAGGTCAAGGCCGTGCGGCCCGACCGAGATGCTCTGGAGATCCGATTCCCGCGCGTTCAAGGCTATCGTGCCGAACTGCCCGAAGAGCGCCTTAATGCCGAGTTCAACGACGACTCCACGCTCGAACTGACTCCAGATTTGGTTGGTGCGACGGAAACGCGCAACTCTGGGATCATCGGCGAAGCTGTGGACCTTAACCTAGTTCACACTGGCGACGTGCGTCCGTCGCAGGTGGTGTACGAACTAACTTCGCACCTCGTGCTCAGCAAATTTCGTGACGCCAACGACGAGCCGCAACTGCACTTGTTCGGTCAGCTAAAGCGCATCGCCCGCCAGTGGCTCGAAAGCCATCTGATTTGCAAGGGCGGCACGTATCCGGCGCAGCTCAAGTACAAGATGCTCGCCGACATGGCGTGCGAAAAGATCACCGCCGGCATCACCCGTGCGTTGATCGGTCTTCGTCCCATCAAGGCCGTTCTCGATCCGTACAACCCTGTTGGTACGACGGCACACGTCAACTTCAACACGTCGAAAACCAACCGCTGGGAAACCAGCGCCGAGCGTTGCCAAATCAACTGGGTAATCCTAGACAGCGACTGGGAGGCCGAGTTCTGCCGTGTGGCTGAGGCCCACCCGCGCGTGAAGGCCTATGTCAAGAACCACAGCCTCGGGCTGGAGGTTCCATATCGCTACGGCTCCGAGACGCGCCAATACAGGCCTGACTTCGTCGTGCTCGTCGACGACGGACATGGCGACGACGACCCGCTGCATCTGATTGTCGAGATTAAGGGCTACCGGCGTGAAGACGCAAAGGAGAAGAAGTCCACGATGGACACGTATTGGGTGCCTGGCGTCAACCACTTGGGCAGCTACGGGCGCTGGGCCTTCGCGGAATTTACTGAGGTTTGGCAGATGCAGTCGGACTTCGCGAAGAGGGTCGAGGCCGACTTCAACAAGATGATTGAGGCGGCCGCCCTGGCCGCCAAAGCCCAGCCAGCGGAACTGAGCAACTGAAATGGCCACCAAGAAGAGCACCTCATTAACCGTCGAGACACTGACGCATGACGACGCTACGCGGAGGAACATTCCTACCGCCGAATACCAGTCGGTGATGGACAGGGACGAGCAGAAGCTTGTCCGCGTGAAGTACGCGCGCCGCAACCAAGACCTAGACCCGCAACTGGTCTGGCGCGGAAAGGACGAGCAGGACTGGTCGGACCTAATCGTGCACGCCCCGCCGCTCTATATCCAGGAGAAGGTGCACCCCAAAGTCTTGGTGGATGACCTGAGGCGCGAGTCCGAGCGGCAACGCGAAGCCAAGGAACCTCGCACCGACCAAGTGGACCTGTTTGCCGATTTCAACGGATTGCCCAACGACGGGGCCAAGACTGAGTTCTATCAGCACGATGCCCACTGGGCAAACCGAATGATCCTTGGCGACAGCTTGGCAGTCATGGCGTCACTGGCCGAGCGTGAAGGACTGCGTGCAAAGGTTCAGTGCATCTTTTTCGACCCGCCATACGGAATCAAGTTCAACAGCAACTTTCAGTGGAGCACCACGAGCCGTGATGTGAAAGACGGAAACGCCGAGCACATTACGAGAGAGCCAGAGCAGGTTAAAGCGTTTAGGGACACGTGGCGCGACGGTATTCACTCGTACCTTACGTATATTCGAGATCGCCTAACGGTCGCGCGCGACCTCTTGACCGACACCGGCTCGGTATTCGTTCAAATTGGCGATGAGAATGTGCATCGTGTTCGCGCGGTGCTGGACGAAGTTTTCGGAGAAGACAACTTCGTCTCTCTGATTGCATTTACGAAGGGGGCGACTGGCCTCGGCTCTTCGGATCGCCTTCCAGCGCGATTGGACTACATCATTTGGTACTCAAAGCGGCCTGAGCAACAGAAGTTCCGCCAGATTTTCACCGTACGCGAGAACCAATTGGATCCGAACTTCAACTGGATCCAGTTTCCTGACGGGCAGTTCAGGCGCCTCACTCCTACCGAGCGATCAGGGGAGGAAAAACTGCCTGAAGGAGGCCGCCTGTTCGGCGATGTTTCACTTACAAAGCCTGGGCCGGGCCGCAAGTTCGAAATCGAGTTCAAGGGGCGGAAGTTCGACTCTGGTAAGCGATGGTGGGGAATGACACCAGAGTCGCTAGAACGAGCCCTGAAGACAGGGCGCGTTGATCAATTCGGCAATGCCTTGAGACAGCTTCGCTATCAAGATGAATCCACAGCGGTGGCGATTGGAAATTTGTGGGAAGGTTTCCTCGGCCAGAACGACCCGGTATACGTCGTTCAGACGAACGTGGAAATCGTGAAGCGATGCATCTTGATGAGCACCGATCCTGGGGACTTAGTTCTTGACCCCACCTGCGGCTCAGGAACAACGGCGTACATGGCCGAGCATTGGGGTCGCCGGTGGATTACGATTGACACGTCCCGCGTCGCCTTGGCGCTTGCCCGCGCGAGGATCATGGGCGCGCGATACCCGTACTACTTGCTTGCCGACAGTCGCGACGGCCAGCTCAAGGAGGCCGAGATCACAAGAACTGCGCCCTCCAATGCGCCGACGCGCGGCAACGTTCGCCATGGCTTTGTATATGAGCGGGTACCTCACATCACGTTGAAGTCCATCGCGGGCAATGCGGAGGTTGACGTGATTTGGGAGAAATATCAACAGCGGCTTGAGGCGCTTCGCGAGCAACTGAACACGTCTCTCGGCAAACACTGGCCGGAGTGGGAGATTCCTCGCAAGGTCGACGCGAAGTGGCCAGATGAGGCCAAGAAGGTTCACGCGCAGTGGTGGCAGGAACGCAATAGGCGTCAGTCCGAAATCGACGCATCCATTGCCGCGAAGGCTGAGTTCGAACATTTGTGTGACAAGCCCTACGAAGATAGGCAAAAGGTCCGCGTGGCTGGCCCGTTCACCGTAGAGAGTCTGTCGCCTCACCGTGCGCTGGCGGTCGACGAGAACGACGAACTGATTGATATCGCTTCGGAGCCGACGGCCGAACACAGCGCCGAACGTGACTTCGTCCAGATCATTCTCGAAAACCTTAAGACCGCTGGCGTGCAGCAAGCGCACAAGGAAGACAGGGTCACCTTCACGTCGCTGACGCCGTGGCCAGGTTATCTTGTCTGCGCAGACGGACGATACATCGAAGGCACCACAGAGAAGCGCGCCGCCGTCTTTATTGGCCCAGAGTTCGGCACGGTGTCTCGGCCTGATTTGGTGGCAGCCGCCCGCGAGGCCGGTGACGCCGGCTTCGATGTGCTGATCGCTTGTGCTTTCAACTATGACGCCCACTCGTCGGAATTCAACAAGCTCGGTCGTATCCCGGTGCTTAAAGCGCGCATGAATGCGGACCTGCACATGGCGGAAGACCTGAAGAACACGGGGAAAGGCAATCTGTTCGTGATCTTCGGCGAACCTGACATCGATGTCCTCGATGCGGAGGGCGGGCAGGTGCGCATCAAAGTTAACGGCGTGGATGTCTTCCACCCCAATTCCGGCGAAGTGCGCAGCGACGGCGCCGAAGGCATCGCGTGCTGGTTCATTGATACCGACTACAACGAAGAGAGTTTCTTCGTCCGCCACGCCTACTTTCTAGGCGCCAACGACCCGTACAAATCGCTGAAGACGACGCTTAAGGCGGAAGTCAGTGAAGACGCTTGGGCCACGCTGTATAGCGATACGTCGAGGGCGTTCGCTCGACCGTCGTCCGGCCGAGTCGCTGTGAAAGTGATCAATCACCTTGGCGATGAAGTTATGAAGGTTTTCAGAGTTTGATCCCCCAATGACTGGAATGGCCTTCGCATAATAATCGGGAGCGCAGCAAAGATGACAAGGGTTCCACTGGCGGTAGCTCCTCGAGGCCACATGGCGCGGGTTCTGAAAGATCTGCTTTGTTGCGGCTGGCAACTTGAAAGGGTTCCGAGTGATGCTCGGATACCCCGAAACGGGATGCTGCTTCAACTCAGATCAGATGGTATCGAAGTCAATCTCAGGGTCTTCGCCTTCAAGGTCACGACATCGGGTAGGAATCGGCCACATGAGCGTAGGGTGGAACTCACGACCACGTATCAGAGTGGACTCTCAGCTATTCCCGGCTATCGTGATGTCGTGCTCGGCGTCGCTCTCGAACAAAGCAAGTACGTGGGCGTTGATGGTATGCGTTTGCACATCGGGGGAGAAACGCACAATGCGTCAAGCTTTTTCGACCGTGAGGGACTTTCCAGCGGGACGGGGGAGCTGCTGATCAATCCGCGGACTGCCACGGCCAGTATTTTTCCCGGTGGAACGGAGCAACACGCGTTCTTTGATCGTTCGCGCATGGCCGAGTATTTCTTTAGCGCTGACCTAATCCATTCTGGTTCATACAGTTATGGAGGCCCGTTTTCTGGGAAAGCGAAAGTTCGAGATGTGCAGGTGCCGACGGAAGTTGATTCTCGGTTGGCGGCAGGTGACACGTTCGTTTTGAGTGCCAAGAGCCAATCCCGTCCTCGTCCGCCCGATGCGTTGGTGGAGGCATTTGAGTCGAACGACTACGCGCGCCTCGGTCGTCGAAAAATCACACCAGCCGATCTAAAGGCGATCCAAGCTATCTGTGAGGAGGTCGGGGCACTAGGTGAGCAGCTCGTACTCAATCACGAACGCAAACGGCTCCGGGACTTGGGTCACGTCTCAGCGGCCTCGCTAGTGGAGAGGATTAGCCTTCGGTCGGTGGGCGAAGGCTATGACATCTGTTCCTATGAAGATGACGGGCGAACTCGACGGCTTATCGAAGTCAAGGCGACCGTCGGCGACGGATGGGTTGTGGACTTCTCGGCGCGCGAGTGGCAGGCCGCGCAGTCCTATGGGAGTAAATACTACGTTGCGAGGGTCCGCAGAGTGCGAACCGACCCGGAACTGCTGTTCTTCAAGGACCCGTTTCGTTTGGAAAGCACAGGATTGATCAAGCTAACACCCAGTGGCTGGCGCCTAGACTTGGCGCAGGCAGTATGAGTGGCAAGCCGCGCCAACTGAAACGCGACCATGTTTGATTTTCGAATCTCAGACACGTTCACCGACAGCTTGGCAAAGCTTACGGGCGAGGAGCAGAAGTTAGTCAAGACCACCGCCTTCGATCTTCAGCTTAACTCGATCAACCCGGGGATGAGTCTTCATAAGCTGGACAAGGCGAAAGACAAGAACTTCTGGTCGGTCCGGGTCAGCAGCGACATCCGGTTGATCGTACATAAGACGACAGCCAGCATGCTTTTGTGCTACGTCGACCATCACGACAAAGCCTACCGATGGGCCGAACGGCGCAAGCTGGAAACACATCCGACGACCGGCGCTGCTCAATGGGTTGAGATTCGGGAACGGGTGGAGGAAGTGGCTCGTCCTCAAGCCTTAATCGCCGCTGAGGAGGCCAGACGTGCCTGGAAGGTCGACACGTCCAGGCCGCTTCTGTCGCGTTCTGATGACGAGCTGCTGGGCTACGGCGTGCCACCCGAATGGTTAGCCGACGTCCGTAATGCCGATGAAGATGCTTTGCTCGCGCTGGCAGACCACCTCCCCAGCGAAGCGGCGGAGGCCCTGCTGGAATTGGCAACCGGCGGCACACCGACGGTGCCGTTCGTGGCACCCGTAGGATCGGACCCCTTCAGCCACCCGGATGCGCAACGCCGGTTCCGTGTGATGAACGATATGGAGGAGCTCGAGCGCGCCCTCTTGTTTCCTTGGGAAAAGTGGACGATCTTCTTGCACCCGGCGCAGCGTCAATGGGTTGAGCGCGATTACGGCGGCCCCGCGAGGGTGTCAGGCTCGGCCGGCACCGGAAAGACAATCGTAGCGCTACATCGGGCGGTGTTCCTCGCCCGTATCCACCCCGAAAGCCGGGTGCTGCTCACGACGTTTTCCGACACGTTAGCCAATGCGTTGAAAACCAAGCTCCGGCGCTTGGTCAGCAATGAGCCGCGCTTAGCGGAGCGGGTGGAGGTGCACGCGATGGACGCCGTCGCCGAGAGGTTGTACGAAGTGCAGCATGGCCGGCCCCGCATCCTCGCGCGCACTGAACTTCGCCAAGCCCTGGCCGAGATCGTTCGGCCGATGAAGGACTTGAAGTTCAGCCAGGCGTTTCTCCTCGGCGAATGGGACGAAGTGGTAGACGCGTGGCAGCTCGACAGTTGGGAGGCCTACCGCGACGTCAAGCGGCTCGGCCGCAAGACTCGCCTGTCGGAAGTGCAACGTGTCGCGCTGTGGGCGGTGTTCGCCCCCCTCCGCGAGCACATTTCTGCGAAGGGCTGTCTGACGTATTCCGCTTTGTTTACGCAACTGGCCGCGGAACTGTTGGCGCGCAAGGCACTCCCGTTCGACTACGTGGTGGTAGACGAGGCACAGGACGTGAGCGTCTCTCAACTGCGGTTCCTGGCAGCATTGGCCGGCGGACGCCCGAATGGATTGTTCTTCGCGGGCGATTTGGGCCAGCGCATCTTCCAGCCGCCGTTTTCCTGGAAGTCACTCGGGGTGGAGGTCCGCGGGCGATCACGCACCCTCCACATCAACTACCGTACATCGCACCAGATCCGGATGCATGCCGACCGGCTGCTTGGGCCCGAGATATCAGACGTCGATGGCAACACCGAAGATCGGCGCGGTACCGTATCCGTGTTCAATGGGCCGGTACCGGTAATCCAATGCTTCCCTGATCGCGGGGCTGAGATCGCAGCGACGGCGACTTGGCTCCGCAATCGCATCGCGCAGGGCTTGCCGCCACATGAGGTCGCCATCTTCGTACGGTCCGATGCAGAGATGGATCGAGCAAAGGCTGCCGCCGACGCGGCATCACTGCCTTACCGCGTTCTCGATGAGAAGGTCGAAATGGTGAGCGGGTCAGCATCGCTCTGCACGATGAGTCTCGCGAAGGGGCTTGAATTTCGGGCCGTGGCAGTGATGGCTTGCGACGAAGAGATCGTTCCGCTGCAGTCGCGCATCGAGTCCGTTGCTGATAATGCCGACCTGGAGGAGGTCTACAACACTGAGCGGCATCTACTCTACGTGGCTTGCACCCGTGCTCGCGATCATCTACTAGTGACGAGCGTGGACCCCGCGTCAGAATTCCTAGACGACTTAGTAGCGGGCCGCTGATCTGCTACCCACCAAACTGCTAGGAATCATCCAAGTCAACGGCGCGCAGAAGGAGCATCCGTCCTGGCGAATACTTGATGGAGCCGGTTGCGTTGCTGCCATGATGGGATCTCGCCGTCACGGCTTGGCGGACCATCAAGGTCAGGGACAAGCGTGACAGCTCGCGGAAGCTCCTGCGCGCCCAGCGGTTCCCGGCATTCGCGCTTCAACGGAGCTGTCCGGGAAGTATCCGCCCTACAAGAACCTACTGAGGCTCCCGGAAAAAAGGGCGCCGTCGGCCGGCGACCCAGGTGCGGAGCCTAAGGGCTTTAGATGCCGCCGTGGCTGCCGCCGCCGCTACTTCCGCTGCCGCCACTACCGCCGCCACGGGAGGCGCCCATGTTGCTGCCACTCGCGTGCGAGCTGCCGCTGCTTATGCTGGGGGCGTTCATTGCATTGCGGCGATTAGCGCTACGGGCCATGCCGCCCTTCCGACCGGCTTCACGGGCTTCTTCCGAAGTGAATTCGTGGGCGGTGCCCTTTTCGTGGGCGGCGCGCCCACCCTCGCTGGCAATCTCGCGCTGGCGCTGCGGATCCATGGAGGCGAAGCCCCGATTGGATTTGCCGCCAGGATTGCCCTGGTTGTTGGAAGCCATTTTGAGGATCTCCTTGCGAACTTAATGTTGGAACTGCATGACTAGTCTGCGCCACGCATGGGTGTTATTGAGCTTGCAAGCCCGCCGCGCGATCGTCGGTCGCGAGTGGAGGCGGGTGTAGGAGCTTCCCTACCTCGTCAGACGTGCGCGCGGGGCAGGACGGCGGCTTGCTGCCGATGGACATAGGCGTTGGCTCAGGTGCTCTACCGAGATCCGGGCGCGGTTGAGGGTAGGAGGCGTCGGCACACGGCTGAATGAGGCCGAACGCGCGAGCGCACGTCTAAGCCGAGCACGTCGACTTGCGCGGCAGAAAATGACGAGGCCAACCAGCGCCTTCCGGTTCCGCAAACAAATGTGAACAGGCGGCGAGTGTGGTGCTCGTGGGCTGTTTCTGGCATGAAGCCACGCCGCGAGCGCGCGCGAGATTCGGCTACTGTGGCACCGGCGCCAAGTTCAGATACTCGCGGTGCGCCGACTTCTTCGGTACCGCTTGGGTCGCGCTCAGGACGACGACGGACCGGTCTCCTGAACGCACTTCTTCACGTTGCTGTTCTTGGCCGCGCCGGACAGCTTCTTCTCGGTGGCGGCGACCTCGCACTTCGCCTTGGCGTCGGCCTCGCACTTCTTCACGAACGAGTTCCGCGCAGTGCCTGCTAGCTTCCTTTCCTTCGCGGCGGTCATGCAGGCCGAGTCCGCGGCGTGCGCACTCCAAGAAGCAGCGACGATGACGAGAAGAGCAGCGAGCTTGTTCAGGTCGGTCTCCGGTAAGGTGCAACCGTCGCCGCATTCTTGCACTTCACTTGGCGCGCACTGACGTGGGCATGACCCATCCAAGGTAACCTGCCGTGACGGCATCCCTCAATCGCGCCAACGGCGGACGTTGCTCCCGGAAACGTCCTTCGCGTATCAGGACCCTGGGCCAGATTGCACATACCATCTCTCCTGAACAGCGGAGGCAGAATGCGCAGGAGTCCCATCACGATCGTGGCCGTAGTCGCAGCGCTGTTCGCAGCCGCGGTATTCGCGGTCTGCCTGAAACAGTGGCCAATTAAGTCTAGTGCCGACGCTGCGGCATGGGCGCAGGCTGGTACGACAGTGGCCGTTGTGGTCGTGGCCCTTTTTATGCCCGCGTGGCAGCATGAGCGGGAACGGACGCAGCGCTATGCGGACCGAGCACACGAGCGGGCGCGCCGGATGGAAAGCGCCTTTCAGCTTTGCTACGCGGTGCGGGCCGTCTGCGAGAAGGTTGCAGCGGACACGACGCATCAGCCCCAGAGCACGGCCTATTTCCGCGATGCCGAAGGGCAACTGAACGCAATCCGGGCGATGCTCGGAAAATTCGCGCCAGAAGACTTCGACGGGCACAAGGAGCTCGCGCCGGCAGTGAATGTCATGTCAATCGCCGAAGGGGCCGCGTCGCAGCTCAGGTTCGCCATCCTAGTGAACGACAACACCGAGCAGTCGCGCGCGATCCACGGAATCATGAGCGGCTACATCGCAGAGGTCACTAAGTATGTCGGTGAAATGAAAGCCGCCGCCGACGAGGCCCGCAAGAACACCGATCTGTCGGATGGCGGATGTTCCGCTCGCAGTCGCGGCTGTTAGTCCTCGGCTCGGTCACACCGCCGGTAGACCCATCCGAGGGCACGCCACGTCCGGCTGCGTGACGGACCCGAAAACTCGCGCCGAAGCCCATGAAGACACCTCGTCGCGATAAAGGAGCGCAGTACACGTCGAATTCGCGCTCGGCCAGCTCCGGTTCGATTTCTTTGATATTTAATCAAACGGGGCTTCATTGGGGACCTGCTAGCCTAGTAGCGGATGCTGCTACGAAGCGACACCTAGTAGTAGGCGCCTGGCGATGAGTCTGCCCGCGTTCGGGGAGCGGATTTTCCGATTAAAAAAATCCCCCGCGCTGAGCGGACGGTCAGTAGCGCAGTGTAGTAGTTCGATCTTCTAGAGCACCGCACCCCGGCATCGCCGTGACTACTCAGGTCTCGGGGCGTACTGAGGTCAGGGCACGAGATCTCGTCCGCGTCGCGGAGCGCGTATCGTCCCGTGCCAGTACGGGAGAGTGCAGCCTACTCGCCGCCTAGGGTGCGCAAATTCACCGCGCCATTGGCGAAGCGCATCTCCAAGAGCGTCGGCTAGGAGGCACGCCCAGATCTCCCAGGAGCAGCTGGCCGGCCGACTGCACAAGCACCAGCCGTTCGTGAGCGAGGTGGAGAACGGCGAGCGCCTCCTGGACCTGCTGGAGTACCTGCGGTGGGCAACGGAGATCGACGCCGACCCGATGGAACTCCTGAAAGACCTCGTAGCGGAAGTCGAGGCCCGGGGGCGCCTCAGGAAGCGGACACAACTTAAGGTAGATCAGTAACGAGGTCAGAGTCTGCTGGCGGGTGACCCATGCACGGGGCCCAAGAAACGTCCGCGGCGCGCCGATCCCCAAGCGAGGCGCCGAAACGTAGTTCGCCTCGGTGGAATACCCCGAATTGCCTCGGTTTATCCAGGATG
This sequence comes from Ramlibacter ginsenosidimutans, assembly GCF_016654015.1. GTDB lineage: Bacteria > Pseudomonadota > Gammaproteobacteria > Burkholderiales > Burkholderiaceae_C > Ramlibacter > Ramlibacter ginsenosidimutans. The sequence continues at coordinate 344,382 of NZ_JAEPWM010000002.1, forward strand.
CTTGCTACGCAAATAATAGCAGGCCGGCCGCGCTAGCACGCATTCCGTGCCTCGGTCGTATAGATGGACGGGGCCGTGGGCTCCCGCTGTCGCTTACATGTAAGCGACAGAACCTCCACTTACTGCAACGAAGGTGAAAGCATGCCAACTGAACTCCGTCAACACGCCCCATTGCCCAGGAGGCGTACCAATGCTGATATGCAAGTCTTGGAGCGCCTTGCGCACGCGCAAGGACGACTGGGCGGAATCATCTGTTCCTGCCGACGAGAAGTGGTGCGGATGGGGGGCAACACGTACAGGTGCACCAACTGCGGGGAAACGTTCGGCGCGCTTGAGCATACGCCCTTCAAGTGGTTGGACGTGCCTCTAGCTACATGGGCGTCTGCCGCGGAACTCGTCGAAACGGCGCACCGAGACATCATCAGCAGCCTCGGCCTAGGGGAAGGACAAGCCGAGGAGGTCCGGAAAACAGAGATTGATGGGGACGAGGCGAGCCTGTGGCGGGCGCTGCTCACGGCACGCGACTACGACTCCGGGCTGCTGACGGAGGTGCAGCGAAAGCGCAAAAGCGTGAACCGAGGGTTCTTTTTCTGATGGAAACTTCCCGCCAGACACCGAGTTCGCCTCCCTCCGAGATCCTCGACCGTGTCAGAGGAACCGCCGCGTATATCGACAGCGTCGAAATCCAGCAGGCTCGGTTCTTCAGGTCAGACTACATCAAGCATATCCGCGAGAACTCAGGAGGAACCTACGGGCCGTCCCAGAAGCCCACCTACGAGAGCAGATTCGTGAATTCGATTTACCTTCACCAGCCTCGCCCTGCGGCGCTGGAGTCGATGCCGGAGCTCACGAGCGCCATCACCAGGGTGCACGTCGCCTTGGACGTCTACACGGCCAACTTTCGTGACGCGAGGAGGATCCACGACTATGCGGAGGCGCGGCTAGTGCAAGACCTCACGCCGCGCCGCGAGGTGCGGTGCTTTCATGGCAGGACCACCTACTTCGATGACTCGGTCGAGAACCGGGCGGGCAGGTGTCTAGTCATCTATTCGCATAGGCCGAGCAAGGTGTCGACCGACCAACCCTGCTGCCATTTGGAGCTTCGACTCAGTGGCGCCGACGAGTTGCGCGCCGCCGGTCTCAGGAGCCTGGAAGGCCTGCTCAACCTAGATCTGAGGGCATTCTTCCGAAGGCGCTTGATGCTGCGAGAACTCCCCGACGAGGAATGGATCGGTGATCGCTGGCTGCAGCGGCTGTTATCGCGAAAGACGCCTGATCGCAGCCTAGTGATCCCGTGGGGCCGTTCAGGCTGCAAGGCGCGGGTGGGCAGCATGATCTTGCGGCATATCCAGTCTGGCCGAGACGGGCGCACCCGCGCGCACGACCTGGCGCACCTGCTGGCCTTGCACCCGGAACTTGCCGGCACGGGGTACCACTGCATGCATTTCCCGGCGGTGAGCACGGACTGGATGTTGCCGGACCCAATAAACGCCCTTTGGCGCGCCGACTGATGGGAAATCAACGGTTTAGCGGTGACTCGGTGGTGGGACGGATCTGACCATACCCATACGGGCCCATAGCCGGATGGGAGCACACACCGCTCGGAATGGCCGAACAGGCCCTTTTCCGTTCGGGTGGTCCGCTGGGAGCGGAGCGGCGCGGCACTGGGACATGGCCAACGTCGAGTCCGCCCTTCACCGGCCCTCGTTGCTCTTGGAGGACACGGGCTGGCGGAACACTACGCGGCGCTGACTGGGGGGACGCGCACTCCGTCGCAGGCAGTTTACCCAGGGGGTGCGTCACCATCCACTGAGAACGAGCGAACGATCAGGGCGCTCACCCGTTGCTCGGAAATTGCTTCGTCGCCGCCTCCAGTGCTTCGGCGCCCGGGTTTCCGTGCTCCAGCCAATCAAACCCAAACACCTTGGCCTGTGCCGTCGCAAGATCGCCAGCGCTCGCGCCGGTGAATCCAGCGCCGGGCAAACCAGATTCCTGTTGCACCACCAAGATCGTGAGAGGAGGAAGCTTGTGGACGAGGCAGTACGACTGGACGGGCTCGAGAAGCGCCCCGAGGCCGCCGGTGAAGGCGCCTGTTACTCGAGCGAGTTGTCCGTAGGTGAGGGACTGGCGGTGCGTGGAAGCCCACGCCAGGACCGCCCAAATCTGCGATGCGCGTTGAAAGCGATTCATGTGTACTCCAAACCTACCTGGTATTTCAGTCCACGTCCAAGTCCGAGGTTGCGTGATCAGCACGCATCGGCCTACCGGATGCACGCTGCGCGGTGTCAGTGTCTCTTGAGTGATCAGACCAAGCAGTTTCTACGTTCACAGAGCCGTCCTCCCGCACGTATAGCCAGTGAATCCGCAGCTTCTCAGCGACCCAGGACGGAACGGCCTGCACCTGCCGCCGGAATTGGGGAATGTCTGGCACGGCAAGCCCGTAGTGCATGCTTTGCTCGTTCATGCCCTGCACGAGTTGGCCGAGCCCAGTTCTGAAATCGAGGCCCACAGCCGTCGTTAGCCCCTTGGCCTCCACCCGCCATTGATCACCCGTCTTCATGTGTGAGCACACGACGTCAATCGTCTTGTGCTTCTCAATCTCAAACCCGCTGCCGCGAAAGAACGCCTCTACGGCAGCTTGAACGAAGCCTTCGTTGGGCCACGAGGATCCTCGCTTGTATGTGGTCATGGCATTCCTCACAGCGAACTGGTGCTCTATCACTTACCCGGGAGGAGGCAGCGCCTCCTAAGGCGGGAGCCTGCCGACGCGGCTCAAAAAGGTGCTTGTAGCCGAGAAGACTTCAGCAACGGTGTCTGCGAACGTCGACGTGCCGACCACGGACGACGTCTCGTACGGGAATCGCACTCCTACGGCCAACTGGAGGTTTGCCTTGCGGCTCTGCATGGCGTCGAAGGCAGCTTGGATCCACTCGAACTGCTGGATGATCTTTCCGTCGCCCCGAATTGTTCTCGGATCAAACACTATTTCTGCGTCGTAGGTGGAAGGAGCAGCTCTTCCTCGAGGCCAGTGACGCTGAACCACCTCTACGTACGGCTTGGCACCGCTGTCGCGTTGCAGGACTCGCCGCACCGAGCGTACGAACTCATTTAAACCGGCCTCGAAATCGGTAACGTCCGCGCCAATGAGCAGCCGGCGCGTCGGTTGGGAGACGCGATCAGGAATCGTGAGCTGCGCGACCGCTTCAGTACTCCTGATCCCCACCGTCAAGTGGGGCGCCCTCGTGAAGTTTTCGTCGTCCCCCGCGAGAGGCAACATGTCCCACACAGAAAAGCTGACCTTTCCCTTGATTGACCCTCTCCCCTTTCGTCGGAGGTTCACGCCCAGCACTCGGTGCAGGTCAGATCTGTCGCGCAATCCGTCCATCAAAAGCCTTAGGAGTCGCTTAGCCTCCATGTATGAATAGGGCTCCTCAGCGCTGAAGGGGATGCCCGTGAATGTTGTGAGCGCGCCGTTCAAGCCCTTCTCCTCATCAACCAGTTTCTTCTCCACCACTTCCAGATAGCTGACCAGCTTCTCTGCCCAGGGGTCTCGGGCGAGCGCCTTGGCCCACTCATAGACCTCGGTCCACAAGATGCACTTGAACACCGAGGAGACCGATTCCGGAGCCCTTTCAGGCGAAATCAGAATGACCTTGGAGTTCTCGTATTGCCGAGCTTCACGCTCGTGTGCCCTGAGCTGAGGCAATGAGATCGAATGTTGGATCTTGCACTCGATCACGAGCGCCCAATCGGCACCATCGTCAATCCACAAGTCCGGCAGCCCCCGGCGCAGCGCCTCTTCCTCGCTTAATTGCGCGTGTACTCCCGGGCGATGTTGAATCGCGACGCGCACCTTGGCATGGAGCGGTAAAGGGTGTTCCACGCCGCGACAGAATGCCTCCAGGAATTTGTGGCTCTCGTGCAGTGCAGTGCCTAGCGCGTGCGTGACCCGATTTTCGATCTGCTCATACTGGTCGAAGACGTTCCTCACCGTCCATGCCCCTGGGTGGCAAGAACAGCGATGGCGGCTGCCTCCTTCGTCATCCGGTCCTTGAAGCGGCCGTAGTTCGAGAAGTGCAGGTGCTGGTACACAGTGGTCTGGCCCAGTCGATGAAGCATCGGGAGTACCTGGTTGGCCACAGGCTTGGGCAGCCAGCCGAAGTGCTGGGTGGTACGCATCAGACGAATCACCTTGTCGGAGAGAAACAGCTTGCGCCGCGCACCGTCCTGGATCAGCGAGGCCAACTGCGTTAGGTGGCCCGGGTCGAGATCCGACTCGTCGAGTTGGCTGATGCCCGTTGTAGGCACATGAAGCAGTTCAACGAAAGAAAATCGTCCAGCGTGCTCTGCGCCCAGACGGATGTTCGCGAAGTTCCGGTGATACAGCACGCCGTCGCGAGCGCCGTACCCCTCAAGGAGAAAGGGGTGGTGTACATCGTGCCGCTTCCAGAACGCAACGCCATCGGCGTGGTATTCCAATACGCGTGCGAACACGCTCGAGTTCCGCTCGATTTCGGAATCGTAGTTCGCGTCCAGTCCGACGAAAATGAACTCCGCATCGCTCGGCCGCGCGCCTTGGAATGGCTTGGCGCGGAACGCCGCAACAAGGCGCTGGCTCGGATGAATCAGGTACACGGTGGGGAGCCTGACCCTGCTTGCCGCGGTTGACAATGCCCCGTCCGAGCTATAAAGATCTGATCTCGAAGTCAACGCATGGGTCATGGGCGCCCGCATTCACATCACTAAGCTGGCAGCTGCCGATCGGCAGCTGCGCGCCGCGATGCGAATGTACTTTGCCGAAGAGGACGAGCTGGCCATCCACACCGTCGCTTACGCAGCGTACGGCTTACTTCGCGATCTAAAAGCCGAGCGCGGCCTTGACGAGGCAGCGGACACCTACCTGGCGTCCATTTTCTATGTGGTACGAGACTACCGTCGAGGAGCATTGCCGATGCATCTGGCGAACGACCCAGACTTCATGGCGGCCGTAGCGGCGTTGGCAGACCAGATTCCAATCGGGCCAGACTCGAAATACCGCGACTTCTCCGCGACCGCTTCTCCGGAAGCTGTACGCCACTTTTGGCGACAGCGAGGCAAGATTGCTAACTTCCTCAAGCACGCTGATCGCGACCCGGCTGAAGCACTTGTTGAAGATGATCTCGACAACCTGGTGCTGCTGCTTCAAGCATACAGCGCGTACCGGGATCTCGCCCGCACCGCGTGCACAAACGAAGGGACCGTGTTCGAGCTGTACATCGGCTCAAGTGATTTTCCGATCCGTGAACCGGAATCGACTGTAGGGAAGATGTGTTCAATGCTTGCGAGTCACCCGGAGTCGGAGCGTCGCAGCGTCTGCATGCAGCTGATTCGGGAACTGAACGCGCAGGAGATTGACCCCTAAGTGGGGGCGCCGCGCAGCGCCCGCCCGTTGCAGTCGGTTCGACTCTACTTCTTATCTGGGCCGATGGCCTCTTGAGCACCGCGACCGCTGTTCTTGCGCCGTAACGCGTCGCGGACAGCAACCAACCCGACCTGAACATCGAATGCGGCAAGTTGCGGAAGTGCAGCGCCGAGGTCCGTAACGTGCACCAGCATCTCCGAAGGCCGGGGGTCGCTCAGGTAGTGGCGTTCATTCACTCCCTCGCCGGGCTCGTGGCCCATCATTCGCTTGCGCATGATGTCCGGCATCGAGGACCGTTTCTGCAGATGGTTGTTCACGCCGTGCCTGAACGAGTGGAAAACCTTCGTGCCGTCGCGCGGCATGCCGAGCTTCTCAAACAACTGAGACATGGCCCGGATAGGCTCCTTGGCGTAGCGATTCGTCGGGTTCCAGGCCAACTCGGGAAATACCCGACGAAACCCTTGCTGCCGGAGCGCCTCGCACCATTCGATGAATCCGAGTTCCCGCAGCCGGGAATGCAGGGGCACGCGCCTTGCCGACCACGCGTTCTTCAGGCTTTTGTCGGCGGTGGCCTCGTTGATGTCGAGGAACGAGACGCTGTCCTCGCTGCGCACGTCGTCCAGGTGGAGCTGACACAGCTCGCCGATGCGGGCCCCCGTGAAGTAGCCCAGAAGCGGCAGCCAGTAGTGGAACGGCTGAAAAGTCCTGAACGTCCCCCCTCGGGTCGGCTTCCAGGAGTCGACTTGGTACACCCGCGCAGTGAAGATCTGCCCGATCTCCTCCTTGGTGAACTCCTCCCTGTCCTTCTGGGCGAACGACTGCAGCTTGCGCTCGGCCTTCGTGAGTACGGATTCCCCGCGCAGCCCCGTCGATGGATCGTCGGCGATCCACTTCTGCGTATGCAGCCACCGGAACATCCGGCAGATCCACTTCATGCGCATATCCCGCTCGGCGGGGGACATCAGCGGCCACTCGGTTCCCCTGATCGCGCGCGTTGACGCGGTCATCGAGTCGGTCTTGTACTGCTGCCGAACCTGGTTCTCCCGCGCCGGCATTTGCGCGACGTGCGTATCCCGGAAGTGGCGAAGGGTGTCTGCGCTGACCTTGCCGATCGCCATGTCGCCCTCGAACTCCGCGAGGAGGAGGAGCCCAGTGCGGATGCGCGCAATTTCCTTCGGCGAACTGAGCTTCTGCGGCAAGCTCAGCCGGCAGTACTCTTCGACCGCGACCGTCAGCGGAAGGGATGTGGATCTGGTACTCGTATCGAGCGGCTGATCGTCGCGAGCCTTGCGGCGAGCAGCGTCCAGCGCCCGGGGCTCGATGGCTTCGGCCATCGTTCTGCGAAGGGCGTCGAGTTCTGCCGCCGAAACCTCCACGCGCTGCTCCGAAAGCGCGTAGGTCTTCTCGGGAACGAAGGCCAGGCGGCCGACAGCCGCCGTGAGTACCTCGAAGACGACGATTCGGGCAGCCTCCCCCTTCAGCAGCGTGCCGGCGACGGCGTCGAGGTCATCTTGCGGCACGCGGTGAACACCGAACGCGCGGTGCAGTCTTGCTTCGCGAGGCCGGTTGTGCGGGCCGGGGACGATCACGGTTCCGAGTTCAGGATCATCCGGCTCGAAGCTGGAAAACGGGGCCCGGTACCCAGGCTCGCCGTCGAGGCGGCAGTACAGGGAGAGCCGGCCCTCGGCGGCCTGGCGCAGCAAATCATGCGCTGCGAGCCCCACTACGGCTGCCGCCTGATCGAGGGGGACGTGGCCTCCAGCCAGCAGAAGGGGGTGGCCGTCGGCGATCTTGAGGATCGAATCTTCAGACATTGAGCATCGCAGCAGGCTGAGGCGGTCCAACTCGAACAGTTGACGCCGCCAGCCGGCGATCAGTTCCCCGGCAAGCAGCTTGGCCATCTCCAGGCTGCGGGTGCGCGTGCTGGCGATGAACACCGACGCGCCGACCACTGGACGAAGTCGGGCCGGCACGGTGAGTCTCGCGACATACACGCCACTTGGCCGTCGTTCCAGATTTTGCATGACCACCCTTTGCTCTAGGGCGGTGCAGGAGGCGAGGCCTAGTCGAAAAAGCCCAAGGAAATCAAGGCTGATCCGGAGACTTGGCGCGGCTGGCGGGGATCGAACCCACGACCCTTGGCTTCGGAGGCCAATACTCTATCCACTGAGCTACAGCCGCTGGCAGGCGCTAGGCCAACAATCGCATTGTCGCACGGCCGCCGGTGAGGCCCGGCGGCGCACGCGGCGAGGCTTTCGACTATTTCGAATTCACGGCGGCCTTGAGGGCCGCGCCGGGGGCGAACTTCACGCTGTTGGAGGCCGCGATGGTCATCGCCTCGCCGGTCTGCGGATTGCGGCCGGAGCGCTCCGCGCGCTCGGCCCGCTTGAAGCTGCCGAAGCCGGGGATCACGACCTCGCCGCCTTTCGCGAGTTCCTCGGAGACGATGCGGATGAAGGCGTCGAGGCTCCTGGACGCGGCGGCCTGCGACTGTTCGGTGGCGTTGGCCAGGGATTGGACGAGTTCGGTCTTGTTCATTTGTTTCGCAGGTGAGAACTTCAAGACCGCAAAGTGTAGTCACCGCGAACTCATCTGGCCGCCGGGCAACCGCGAAGAATTGTTTCCGCCTGCCTTGCCGCGCTGCCGCGCCCGGCCGATGCCTCCGGCGGCCACGACCCGGCGCCAGGCCCGCGTATGCCGGCTTGACGAGGCTCAAGACCGCGGCGGCGCCTTGTTCCACCATGGACAGGTCCCCCTCCCCTTTTCCTGGAGACCCCATGTTCAAGCGCATCCTGGTGCCGGTCGACGGCAGCGAGACCTCCAACCGCGCCCTCGTGGCGGCCCTGCAGATCGCGCGCGAGACGGGCGGCCGCATCCGCGTGATCCACTCGGTGGACGAACTGGTGTACGTGGCCGACACGGCCTTCGACCCGACCATCCTCCGGTCTGCCCGCGAATGGGCGGGCAAGATCCTGCAAGAGGCGCTCGCGGTGGCCAACGCCACCGGGGTGCCGGCTGATTCGCGGCTGGTGGAAGCGCCCGGGCGGCGGCTCGGCGACATCGTCGCGGATGAGGCACGGGCCTGGGAAGCCGACCTGGTCGTGGTGGGCACGCATGGCCGCAAGGGCGTGGGGCGCGTGCTCCTGGGCAGTGGTGCCGAACAGGTCCTGCGTGCGAGCCGCGTGCCGGTGCTGTCCGTGCGGGGCAGCAACAATCCCGTGCATGACTGAGCCTGCGGTGGCGGCGCATCGGGCGCCGCGCCGACTTGCCGGCGCCGGCCTCAAGCGTCTGCCGTGACCTGCACCGTATCGGACTGCTGCGCGGCGTAGCCCAGCGCATAGGCCAGTTCGCCCGGGGACTCCGCGTGCAGCGTGAACAGCGGCTGCCCGGCGTCCACGCGCGTGCCGAGGTGGACGTGCAGGTCGACGCCTGCGCTCGGGGCGAGCGGCGCGCCGGCGAGCTTGGCAAAGCGTGCGAGCCGGCGGTTGTCGATCGCGGTCACGCGCCCGGTGTGCGCCGCCGCGACGGCGTGCCGGTAAGGCGCGACTGCGGGCTCCCGCATGCCGCCCTGCGCTGCGCAGATCTCCTGGAACTTGGCCCAGGCCTGGCCGCTGGCGAGCACGTGCTGCGCCCTCTGCAAGCCCTGGCCGGAGGCCGCGGCGCCACCGAACTCGAGCAACTCACCCGCGAGCCGCAAGGCGCGCTCGGCCAGGTCCGCCGGGGCGTCCGGCCGGTTCCTCAGCACGGCCAGCACGTCGCGCGCTTCCAGTGCGGGCCCGATGCCGTGTCCCACGGGCTCCAGGCCGCTGGTGCGCACGATGCGCAGGCGCATGCCCATCGCGAGGGCCACGCTTTCGAGTTGCTGTGCGAGTGCGTCGGCGGCGCTGGCGCTGCGGATCTTTGCCGTGGGCCCGACCGGGATGTCGATGAGCACGTGCGTCGAACCTGCGGCGGCTTTCTTGGACAGGATGGATGCCACCATCTGTTCCTGGCTGTCGAGTTCCAGCGGCCGCTCGACGCGGATCAGGATGTCGTCGGCGGGGCTCAGGCGCACGGCGCCGCCCCACACGATGCAGCCGCCGGTGCGCTCCACCACGCGCCGGATCGCCGGCACGTCGAGGCCTACGGGCGCGACGGTCTCCATCGCATCGGCAGTGCCTGCCGGCGAGGTGATCGCGCGCGAGGAGGTCTTGGGCATGCGCAGCCCGCAGGCCGCGACGATGGGCACCACGATCATCGTCGTGCGGTTGCCGGGCAGCCCGCCCACGCAATGCTTGTCCATCACCAGCCCGCGGCCCCAGTCGATGCGTTCGCCGGCGTCCACCATGGCGCGCGTGAGGGCTGCGGTCTCCTGCAGGTCCAGCGGCCTGCCCGCGCAGGCGGTCACGAAGGCGGCGAGCTGCAGGTCCGAGTAACGGCCCGCGGCGACGTCGTCGATGATCGCCCGCACGCCGACCAGGGTCAGCGGCCAGCCCTGGATCTTGGCGCGCAGGTGGCTCAGCGATGCGAGCGGCGCCGGGTGGCGCAGGCTGGCGATCTCGCCTTCGCGGGCTCCCAGCAGTCGCCACGCCGCTTCCGACAGCCCCGCGTCGCTGGGTGAAAGAAAGTCGCCCGTCACGACGTTCAGCGTGGCCATGACGCTGCGGCCGTCCAGCAGCAGTTCCACCCGGGACTGCGCCTCGAAGCCCTCCGAACGGCAGACCGGGCAGTCGCGATGCAGGTACAGCACCGGCTCCTGGTAGGTGTCGATGCCGAGCCGGCGCAGCCGCAACTGGCTCGATGGGTGCGGCGCCGCGTCCGGGGCAAGGGCGCCGGGGCCGTGCGGAGAGTGGCTCAGTCGGCCACCTCGATCGAGTCGCCGCCGCGGGCTCTCCCCACGGCGGCATCCGCCGCGCACAGTCGTCGGCCCGTGGCGGGCGTCGGTGGCAGGTGGATGTTCATGGAAGGATGTCTTCGCTGCACGGCGATCCCCGTGCAGCGCAGCGCTCACTGTAGCGGATGCAGTGCGGTGGCGGAAACTTCCACGGCCGGCGTCGCCAGGTCGCGGCCCACCATGGCCCGCGCGAACAGGTAGTTGTTCCTGGCGCGCTCGCTCAGGGCATCGAGGTCGACGCATCCGCGCGCGTCGCAAGGGAATGCGTAGCCGCGACCGGGCTGGAACAGCGAGTCGAAGCGCAACTGGAACTGGGGAGAGGACTGCATGGTGGATCTCCTGCCGCGGGGCCCGCACCCCTCGCGTGCTTCCACTATCGGCGAGCAAGGCCCGTGCGCCCATCGGAAGCGGCTGATTCGGGCCCTAGGCACGCTCCGATGCGGCGAGCGGGTTTCGCCGAGTAGGGATCGGAATCTTCCTAGCCGCGTCGCAGTGCGGCAGCGCGGAAATTGGCTCATGACCGAGGCGCGCGAGGCGCAGACGCAGTTGATGCAGCGCAAGGTGTTCGCGCTGCGCGGGTCTATCGTTCCCCTGGACTTTCCAACCTGAGCGAGGCGACTCATGAAGACCAACATCGGTACCGTGGACCGCGTGCTGCGGATCGTCGTCGGACTGGCACTGCTGGGGCTGTTTGCCGCCGGTTCCATCGGTGCGTGGGGGCTCATCGGCATCGTGCCGCTGGGCACGGGGCTCGTGCGCTTCTGCCCGCTGTACCGGCTGCTGGGCGTGAGCACCTGCGCGGTGTCGACCAAGCTGCCTTGAGGCAGCAAGGCGCGCTTGACACAGAACAAGCGTGCAGCGGTCGCGTGCTTGTACCTTGCACGCGTCGTACTTGGCAATGGAGGCCACGATGAATGAATCTCTCCACATGGAGAGCGCGCGCGACGACTTGCCGGACGCCGCGATCGAGTTGCTGCAACTGCGGGGTCTCGGCCCCAAGCGCGTGCAGGCGCTGTGCCGCCTGGGGGTGCAGTCCCTCGCCGAACTGCGGATCGCGGCACAGGAGCGCAGGCTGCGCTGCGCCCCGGGCTTCAGCGCCGCGCTGGAGGAGAACATCCTGCGCGCCGTGACGGCGCAACTCGAATCGCACCCGCGCCGGCCCGACGCCGCCGCGCGGGAGCAGCCGCGGGCCTGGCGGCAGTCACCCATCGATCGCAGGGTCCGGCGCTGCGACAGGCAGGGCCATGCGGCCAATCCTGCGTCGCCCACCAGCTGGATGTGCAGCATCTGGCGCTCCGCGGCGGGCTGATCGCACGTGCGGCGCGCGGGCATCACGTGCAGTTGAGTGAGATCAAGCCGACGTGCGCGCGCATGGGAATACTGCTGGCAGGATCGGAGGCGTTCCGGTCCTGCTCACACCGCCTCACATCCAACCCGAATCGGAGAATCGCATGAAGAAACTGAATCTCGTCATCGCCATGGCCGCCCTGCTGGCTGCCAATGCCTTCGCCCAGACGTCGGGCCCGGGCGAAGACAAGGCGGCCAAGGCCAAGGCCAAGCCCGCCACTGCCAGCGAGAAGGCGGAAGCCAAGTCGAAGCGCAAGACGGAAGGCGCCACGGTCGCGAAGTCCACGAAGACCGACGCGGAACCGGCCAATACCGGGACCGCGAAGCAAACGACCAAGACCGAGCGCAAGGAAGCCTCCAAGGCGCGCAAGGCCGAAGGTGCCATGGTCACCAAGGCGCCGAAGGACAACGCCGGCCCGAACTGAGCCCGCCGGTTTCGACCGCACGACGGACCTTCGGGTCCGTTCTGCTTTTCTGAGCGGATGCGCAGCAAGCTGGGGTTCGCCTGCGGCTCACCGCCAGCCTGCGAAGGCGCAAGCGATCCGGGCGGACGGGTTCAGGAATCCGCGGCGTCCCTGCGGCGCGCCCGCCACGCATGGTGCACGCGCTGGCCGACCACCAGCAGGGTCACCACGCCCGCGGCGCTCCAGAGGATCACGCGCTCGTAGCCATCGAGCCGTTGCATCAGCACCTCGATGCCGTGCCCGAGCAGGTAGCCGAGTTCGACGAACACCACGGACCACACCACCGCACCGGCTGCGTTGAAGCCCGCGAAACGGCGCGCATCGACGCCCAGCGCACCCATGGCGACCGGGCCGGCGATGCGCAACCCGTACAGGAAGCGCACGCCGAAGACCAGCGCGGCGTCCCAGCGCCGCAGCAGCGGGATCATGCGCTGCATGGGAGCCTGGATGCGCGGCGCGTAGCGCAGCAGTCCGCCCCAGCGGCGGCCGATCCAGAAGAATCCCTGGCCTCCGGCAGCGCCGCCGATTGCGCCCAGCAGCAACACCAGCTCCAGCGACAGGTGCCCGCGGTGCGCGGCAAAGCCCGCCAGCAGCAACACCGTCTCGGCCTGCATCAGCGCTCCGGCCAGCACGGCGGCGTAGCCATACGTCTCGAGGAACTCGGTCGGTGTCATGGAGCGCTCCCGGCGGGTTGGCGCATCGGTGTCTCAGCAGGCGACCAGGTCGGTATGCCCGAAGCCCTTCGAGTAGTCGAGCACCGACACCACGACCGGCGTGAGGCGGAAGATGCGCACCTCCTCCGGAGCCGGCATCGGCATGGGCAGGGGCGGCGCGTCAGGATAGCGCAGCGCCAGCATTTGCAGAACCTTGCGTGCCTCCTCGGGGTCCGTCACCGGCTGCGCGCGCGCAGCCATGGACAGCCCGGTGATGGCCATGATGTCCGGCGTGTCGTGGTCGATGGCGAGCGAGACGCGATTGTCGCGCGCGAGGTTGCGCGCCTTCTGGCTTTCCAGGCCGCAGAGGAACCACAGCGTCAGGCCCTCGCTCACATAGCCCACGGTGGTCGCTTGCGGCCAGCCGTCCTCGCGCAACGTGGCAACGGTCATGATGCGGTGCTGCGCCAGCAACTGCAGGATCTTCTGGCGAAGGGTTTCGTCCATGGGGCCTCCTTTGGCGCCGGCACACTGCCGGCCGAGGGTGAAATGCTGCGCCCTTGCCAAGCGGAGTGCTTGCGACAAATCAAGCGCCCGCCGCCAGGGCGGCGGCGCAGGCCGCAGCCGGCTGCGCCGCCCCTCGCCGCGGGCGGCCCGGCGCGCCAGGCCGCGGGGGACCCGCTGGCTATAATCGCCGGTTGATCCCGACAACGCGCATTCATTGAGGACGCCATGAGCGACACGCTGGAAGAAGCCCACACCGGTCCGATCAAGACTCCCAAGCAGCTGCTGATCGCGGTGCTGTTCTCCTTCCTGGTCCCGGTGTTCGTCATCATCGGGTTCGTGTCCTATGTGACGAGCGAGAACAAGCCGGCCGGCAGCACGGAGGTCTCGAGCTACGAACTGGGCGGCCTCACGCCGCAGGATGTCGAGCGCGGCGTGACCGAGCGCATCCGCAAGGTGGGCACCGTGGAGATCCGCGACGCCAACCGGCCGCTGCTGACCGGGGAGCAGGTCTTCAAGGCCCAGTGCACGACCTGCCACACGGCGGGCGTAGCGGGCGCGCCCAAGTTCGGCGACGCCGCCGCCTGGGCCGCTCGCATTTCCAAGGGCTTCGACGCGCTGGTGCAGTCGGCGCTGCACGGCAGGAACGCCATGCCCGCCCAGGGCGGCGGCGACTTCAGCGACGTGGAAGTCGCGCGCGCGGTCGCCTACATGGCCAACGCGGGCGGCGCCCACTTCACCGAGCCGGCCGCTCCGGCCGCCGCGCCCGCGACGGCCGAGGGCGCCGCCGCTCCTGCGGCCACCGCCACTGCGGCCCCGGCCGCCGCGCCGGCCGCGACTGCCGCTGCCACGCCGGCCCCCGCGGCCGCTCCTGCCGCCGCCGCTCCCACGCAGACCGCTGCCGCTTCCGGTGGCGCGGGCCAGGCGCTGTACCAGCAGGTCTGCCAGGCCTGCCATGCCGCCGGTGTGGCGGGTGCGCCCAAGTTCGGCGACAAGGCCGCCTGGGGCCCGCGCATTGCGCAGGGCCTGCCTGCCCTCTACAACTCCGCGCTGCACGGCAAGAACGCCATGCCTCCCAAGGGCGGCAGCGCTGCGCCGGATGCGGACGTCAAGGCCGCCGTCGAATACATGGTGAACGCCGCCAAGTAAGCGGCCCGCTTCGCCAGGACAGAGCCGGCCGCGCGCCGGCTTTTTTCATGGCTCCGGCTTGCTGATCGGCCGGCCGAGCGCGGGGCTGCGCACGAAGCCGTAGCGCGCCGGCAGCTCGCCCGACTGCACCTCCTGCGGCTGCCAGCGCCCGGCCTCGATCGGCTCCGATGCGAGCACCATGTCCTGCGTGTGCACGATGCCCACGCCCCGATCCGTCTCGAGATAGACGCGGCCACTCTGGTCGACGAGGCAGGCACGCACTTGCGCGGACGCGCCCGTGTGGCTGGTCACGCTTCCATCGGCTGCGATGCGCCACACCCAGGGCGTGGCCTGCAGTTCGACGTACACGCGCTGCGGGCCGTTCTGGAAGTACCACTGGCCCTGTTCGTCGCGGTCGTAGTTGCGCGCGATGAACGCGACCAGCTTCTCGTGGCGCAGCAGCGAGCCCTTGGCCTGCGGGAACGGGCCCGCGGCCTGCACGCGGTCGTCGCGCATGTACCAGTCGCCGCGCTCGTCGAGCGCCAGCCAGCCGTAGCAATGCGGCACGTTGGGCCACTTGGCCATGGCCTGCCGAACGATGTCGTCCATCAGCGATTATTCACTCGGAACCGTCGCTGTGCGACTTTTCCGGGTGGCCTGGACGGCACGAACCCGGCCTGTCAGCGGATGAACGCGTCGTAACCCGTTTTGAGGATGAGCGCCGAGACGACCAGGATGAACACGACGCGCACGAACGACGCGCCATGCTTGAGCGCGAGGTGCGTGCCGAGGTAGCTGCCCGCGACGTTCGCGACGGCCAGCGCCAGCGCGTACTGCCACCAGACGTAGCCCTTCACCGCGAAGAGGATGAGCGCCGCGAGGTTCGTCGCCGTGTTGAGCAGCTTGGCGGCCGCAGAGGCATTGAGGAAGTCGTAGCCCAGCACGCGCACGAACAGGAAGACGAAGAAGCTGCCGGTGCCCGGGCCGAAGAAGCCGTCGTAGAACCCCAGCGCCAGCCCGATCGCGCACGCTGCCGCCGTGCGAGCGGGCCCGGCGAGCCGCGGCGCATGTTCGCGGCCCAGATCCTTCTTCGCCAGCGTGTAGAGCAGGACGCACACCAGCACGATGGGCAGCAGCTTGCGCAGGAACTCCGAGGGCAACACGGTGACCGCCCACGCGCCGAGGAAGCCGCCGGTGAACCCGGTGGCCGCGGCGGGCAGCAGCGAGGGCCAGTGCATGTCCACGCGCCGGCTGAAGCGCTGGGCCGCGAAGGCCGTGCCCCACACCGACGCGCTCTTGTTGGTGCCGAAGAGGGTCGCGGGCGCCGCTGTCGGAAAGACCGCGAACAGCGCGGGCACCAGGATGAGGCCGCCGCCTCCCACGATCGCATCGACGAATCCCGCCAGCATCGAGGCCAGCGTCACCAGCAGCATCTCCATCACGGGATTGTCGCAGGTGGCACGCGCGGCCCTCGCGCATGCATTCGGACAAAAGAAAAAGCGCCGCAGTGCGGCGCCTTTGAGTGTTCCGGCCCGTCCGGAACGGTGCCGCGCTTCGTCTTCGAATTCTGTGCGGGGTTTGTCTCCTCGGTCCCTCGGTCTGTCGTGCCCGGGGACACAACGCGAGTGCACGCACTGTACTGGCGCGCCGACCCGCACCGCATGAGGGATTTCCCGGCAGACCTTTGTGATAGGCGAAGTGCGGCGCAGCTCAGCGGCAGCGCCGTTTCATGCGGCGTCGCGCACGATCCACTCGGCGGCCTTCTCCGCCATCATCAGCACGGGCGAGTTGGTGTTGCCGCTGGTGATGGTGGGCATCGCACCGGCGTCCACGACGCGCAGGCTGGCGATGCCGCGCACGCGCAGGCGCGCATCGAGCACCGCGCGCGGGTCGTCGTCGGCGCCCATCGCCGTCGTGCCGACCGGATGGAAGATCGTCGTCGCGATGTCGCCCGCCAGCCGTGCGAGGTCCTCGTCGCTCTGGTACTGCGGGCCCGGCCGCCACTCCTGCGGGTGGAACGGCGCGAGCGCAGGCTGGGCCGCGATGCGCCGCGTCACGCGCAGCGAGTCCGCCGCGACGCGCCGGTCTTCCGGCGTGCTGAGATAGTTCATCGTGATCGCGGGCGCGTCCTCGAAGCGCGGGCTGCGGATGCGCACCGTGCCGCGGCTCGTCGGGTTGAGGTTGCACACGCTGGCCGTGAACGCGTTGAAGCGGTGCAGCGGCTCGCCGAAGGCGTCGAGGCTCAGAGGCTGCACGTGGTATTCGATGTTGGGATACGGCTGGTCCGGCGTGCTGCGCGTGAAGGCGCCCAGCTGCGAGGGCGCCATGCTCATGGGACCGCTGCGCTTGAGCGCGTACTCCATGCCGATCTTCAGCTTGCCCCACCAGCTGTTGGCGAGCGTGTTGAGCGTGGCCACGCCATCGACCTTGAACACCGCGCGGATCTGCAGGTGGTCCTGCAGGTTCTCGCCGACCCCGGGCAGGTCGTGCACGACGGGAATGCCATGCTGCTGCAGCAAGGCGGCGGGGCCGATGCCCGAGAGCTGCAGCAGTTGCGGCGAGCCGATGCTGCCCGCGCACAGCAAGGTCTCGTGCTGCGCCTGCACCTGCACCAGCCGCTTGCCGGTCCAGACTTCGGCGCCGGTGCAGCGGCGCATGCCGTCCGGCAAGGTCTCGAAGGTGAGGCGGCTCACGTGCGCGCCGGTCCACATCTCGAAGTTCGGGCGCGCGTAGCAGGTGGGGCGCAGGAAGGCCTTGGCCGTGTTCCAGCGCCAGCCGTTCTTCTGGTTCACCTGGAAGTAGCCGACGCCCTCGTTGTCGCCGCGGTTGAAGTCCTCGCTGTGCGGGATGCCCGCCTGCTGCGCGGCCTGCGCGAAGGCATCGAGCACGTCCCAGCGCAGGCGCTGCTTTTCCACGCGCCATTCACCGCCGGCGCCGTGCAGGGCGTCGGCGCCCTTGTAGAAATCCTCGTGCTTCTTGAAGTAGGGCAGGCACTGGTCCCAGGTCCAAGCCGCATCGCCCACGCGCTGCGCCCAGCCGTCGTAGTCGCGCTGCTGGCCGCGCATGTAGATCATGCCGTTGATGCTGGAGCAGCCCCCGAGCGTCTTGCCGCGCGGATAGCGCAGCTTGCGCCCGTTGAGGCCCACATCCGCCTCGGTGGAGTACAGCCAGTCGGTGCGTGCATTGCCGATGCAATACAGGTAGCCGACGGGAATGTGGATCCAGTGGTAATCGTCCTTGCGCCCGGCCTCGACCAGCAGCACACGCTTCGTGGGATCGGCGGACAGCCGATTGGCGAGCAGGCAGCCCGCGGTACCACCGCCGATGATGATGTAGTCGAAGCTGGTGTCGCTCAATGTGTCTCCTCGAAGTACCGCTGTTGCTCGCGGTTCAATTGAACGCAGAGGACGCAGAGGTTACGCAGAGGACGCAGAGAATTCCTCGATTGGTTTTCTCTGCGTCCTTTGCGTACCTTTGCGCACTCTGCGTTCTTCTTCGTTGCGCCGGGCGCGAAGCTTACTTCGCCGTCGGCATCACGAACTCCGCGCCTTTCGAGATCGACTCCGGCCAGCGCTGCATGATGGACTTCTGCCTGGTGTAGAAGCGCACGCCTTCCTCGCCGTAGGCGTGCATATCGCCGAACAGGCTCTTCTTCCAGCCGCCGAAGCCGTGCCACGCCATCGGCACCGGGATCGGCACGTTCACGCCGACCATGCCCACCTGCACGCGGCGCGAGAACTCGCGGGCGGTATTGCCGTCGCGGGTGAACAGCGACACGCCGTTGCCGAACTCGTGCGCGTTGATCAGGTCCGTCGCTTCCTTCAGGTCCTTCACGCGCACGCAGCCCAGAACCGGGCCGAAGATTTCTTCCTTGTAGATCTTCATGTCGGGCTTCACGCCGTCGAACAGGGTTCCCCCCATCCAGAAGCCCTGCTCGCAGCCGGCGCCGGCCTTGGCGCCCTGGAACTTGCGGCCGTCCACCACCAGCTTCGCGCCTTCGCTCTCGCCCTGCGCGATGTAGCCCGTGATGCGCTGGTGCGCGACGCTGGTGACGATCGGCCCCATCTCGGCATCGAGCTCGGTGCCGTTCTTCACCTTCAGCGCCTGGGTGCGCTCGGCGAGCTTGCCCATGATTCGGTCGGCCGCGTCGCCCACCAGGATGCCCACCGAGATGGCCATGCAGCGCTCGCCGGCGGAACCGAAGGCCGAGCCGATCAGCGCATCGACGGCCTGGTCCAGGTCCGCGTCGGGCATCACCACCATGTGGTTCTTCGCACCGCCCAGCGCCTGCACGCGCTTGCCGTGCTTGGCGCCGGTCTCGTAGATCTTCTGCGCGATCGGCGTGGAGCCGACGAAGGACAGCGCCTTCACGTCCGGATGCTCCAGCAGCGCATCGACCGCGTCCTTGTCGCCCTGCACGACGTTGAACACGCCATCGGGCAGGCCCGCTTCCTTCAGCAGTTCGGCCATGCGGATGGAGGGCGTCGGGTCCAGCGGGCTGGGCTTGAGGATGAAGCAGTTGCCCGCGGCGATCGCGACCGGGTACATCCACATCGGGACCATCACCGGGAAGTTGAACGGCGTGATGCCAGCCACCACGCCCAGGGGCTGGCGCAGCGTCCAGTTGTCGATGCCGGTGGAGACCTGGTCGGTGTAGTCGCCCTTGAGCAGTTGCGGGATGCCGCAGGCGAACTCCACGATGTCGACGCCGCGCGTGACCTCGCCCTGCGCATCGGTGAACACCTTGCCGTGTTCGGCGGTGATCATGCGGGCGAGCTCGTCGCGGTGCTTGTTCAGCAGCTCGAGGAACTTGAACATCACGCGCGCGCGCCGGATCGGCGGCGTGTCGGCCCAGGCCGGGAAGGCGGCCTGCGCGGACGCGACGGCCTGCGCCACTTCGGCGCTGCTGGCCAGCGCGACCTGCCCGGTCACCTGGCCGATGGCGGGGTTGAAGACGTCGCTGCGCCGGCCGCTGGTGCCCGGCACGAGGCGGCCGTTGATCCAGTGTTCGATGGAGGCGAGGGCAGCGGGGCGGGACTTGTCAGGTGCGTTCATGGGTTCATCCAGTGCAGTAGCAGGCCAGTCTAGGGCCGCGCGCCGGCTTTGGAAAGGCGCAGGCGCTGACCAGATTGTTCGGCAGAATGAACAGTCATGCCCGCCGACTCCACCCCCGCCTTCGCCGACCTGCACCTGCTCGGCGTCCTGTCCGAAACGCGCAGCTACACGCAGGCCGCGCGCCGGCTCGGCATCTCCAAGGCCTCGGTCAGCGGCCGCATCGCCGAACTCGAGCGCGCCGCGGGCGTTCCGCTGGTGCGGCGGACGACGCGCTCGGTGGGGCTCACGCAGGCCGGGCAGCAGCTCGTCGACGAGACGCGCGGCGCCTTCGAGCGCATCACGCAGAGCTTCGCAGGCGTGCGCGACCTGGCCGGCACGCCGCGCGGACGCGTGCGCGTCACCGCCCCGGTGGCCCTCGGACGCCAGGTGGTCGCGCCCTCGCTGCCGGCGTTCCTGCAGGCCTACCCCGAGATCCGGCTGGAGCTGGACCTGGGCGACCGCTTCGCCAACCTGCCGCAGGAGGGCTTCGACCTGGCGATCCGCCACACGCAGTCGCCGCCCGAGACGCACGTCGCCTGGCAGCTGTGCCCGTCACGCTCGCTGCTGGTCGCGAGCGCGGATTACCTGCGCAAGCACGGCCGGCCCCGGCATCCTTCGGAGCTGGCGCAACATGCCTGCCTGCTCTACCTGCGCGACACCGCGGGCCAGAGCTGGTCCTTCGAGCGGGGCAGCGGCCGGCGCGCCGAGCGCGCGGTGGTGGCGGTGGATGGGCCCTTGCGTGCGAACAACAGCGAGGTGCTGCGCGAAGCGGTGCTCGGCGGACTGGGCATCGGGCTGCTGCCGGACTTCAGCGCTGCCTCGCATCTCGGGCCGCGCGAGTTGGTGAGCGTGCTGCCCGAGTGGCGGCCATTGGGTTTCTTCGGCGATGCGATCTATGCGATCCGCCCCTGGGCGCCGCAGGTGCCGCGGGCGGTGCAGTGCCTGGTCGATCACCTCAAGGGCGTGTTCGCGCGGGGGTTCGTGACGGGTTAGGAAAGCTGGGGTTCGCCTGCGGCTCACCGCCAGCCTACGAATCCTTCCGTAGCCCTTCACACTCGTAGGCTGGCGGTGAACGCAGTGAACCCCAGCTCTTCCCTCAGCGCCATCCCGGCGGCACCGCCACGGGCATCGCCAGCAGGATCTGCCCCATCCCCTTGCCCAGCGGATCATTGCGCAGCGAGGCCATGCCGCCGCCATCGAGCGCCTCCGTGCACAGGAAGTTCATGGCATGCAGGCCCGGCAGGTCGAAGCGCTCGACCTGGCCGCGCACCAGGTGGCCCAGCCACTCCTTGACGCGTTCGGGCGTGAGCTGCCCGCGCAACCAGGGCAGCCACTCGGGACGGCGCGCGATCACGCCGACATTGGAGTGATCCCCCTTGTCGCCGCTGCGCGCCCACGCGAGCTGCAAGAGCGGGACCTGTGGCCAGTCGGGGCGCGGCAGGATCGCGTCGACGGCGGGCGTCGCATCCGGCGGAGGCACGGGTGGCTGCCCGCTGGGCACGCGCACCGCGCGGACCTCGCCGGCGAACTGCAGCTGCGGCTGCACGAAGCCCTTGTCGATGAGAAAGGCGAACTGCCGGATGCACGGCGCCGGACTCGGCCGGCCGCCCGCACCGGTGGTGCCGGGCGACCAGCTGGTGCCAGCCGGAGCGATCTCGCGCGCGAACAGCTCCAGCGCCTCGCGCTGCGGATGCATCACGCCGACCTGCAGCACCGCCTCGCGCACGTCCTGCGTGCGCGCGTGCGGCCCGTAGTTCGCGAGCTCCGATCCGAGCACCTCGATGTGCGTGCGCGTGAAGGGCAGCCAGCGGCGCTGGGCGATCAGCTCGCGCGTGCGCGCGAGGATCGCTTCGCCCGTGCGCTGCGCCTTGCGCGCGGCGTCGAAGCCGACGATCGTGAGCTGTCCCGTGCAGCGCCAGCCGTCCTGCCAGGTTGCCGAGACCTTGTAGTGCGGCCCGGGCGGCAGTCCGCGCGCGCCGCGCACGCGCACCCGCTGCTCGCCCACCTGCTCCAGCTGCACCTGGGTGAAGTCGCAGGTGACATCGGGCAGCAGGTAGCGGCGCGGGTCGCCGATCTCGTACAGCACCTGTTCCGCGACGACCGCGGTGTTCACCAGTCCGCCGGTCCCGTTCGGCTTGGTCACGACGAAGCTGCCGTCGCCGTGGCACTCGAGCACGGGGTAGCCGATGTGCGCCCAGTCGGGCACCTGCTCCCAATCCGTGTGCAGGCCGCCCGTGGCCTGGCAGCCGCACTCGATGAGGTGGCCGGCGAGGCTGCCCTGCGCCAGGCGGTCCCAGTCGTCTTCGCGCCAGGCGAAGGCGTGCATCAGCGCGCCCAGCGTCACCGCGCTGTCGACGCAGCGGCCCGTGATCACGACCTGCGCACCGGCAGCCAGCGCGTCGCGGATCGGCAAGGCACCGAGGTACGCGTTCGCGGTGAGCAGGCGCTCGGGCAGGGCGGCGCCGCTTTGCAGTTCGCGCACCCCGTGCTCGCGCAATTGCGGCAGCAGCGGCAGGACGTCGTCGCCGGTGACGACGGCGACCTGCAGCGGCACGCCCTGTTCGGCGGCGAGCGCCTGCAGCGCTTGCGCGCATGCCTGCGGATTCACGCCGCCTGCGTTGCTGATCACGCGGATGCCGCGCCGCGCGACCTCGCGCAGGATGGTCTTCATCGTGACCTGCACGAAGTCCGTGGCGTAGCCGAGCGAGGCGTCCTTCGCGCGCGCGGCCGCCAGGATGGACATGGTGAGCTCGGCCAGGTAGTCGAACACCAGGTAGTCGACGTCGCCGTGCGCCACCAACTGCGGCGCCCCCACGCTGCTGTCGCCCCAGAAGCCGGAAGCGCCGCCGATGCGGATCGTCTTGTCCATGGTTAGCGCCCGGTCCACTGCGGCTTGCGCTTCTCGCGGAAGGCCGCCTGGCCCTCCTTCGCGTCCTCGGTCTGCGCGAACAGCGCGATCTGGCTCTCGGTGAAGGCCATGGACTGCTCGAACGGCATCGCCTCGATGGACTTGAGCGTGTACAAGCCGCGGCGGATGGCCGCGGGGGACTTGTCGGCCAGGCGCGCGAGCAGCCAGGCCAGCCGGCCGTCGAGGTCCGGGTCCACGTAGTTCACGAGGCCGAGCGCGAGCGCCTGCGCGCTGGTGATCGGCTCCCCGGTGAGGCACAGCTCCACCAGTTGCCGGCGCGGCAGCAGGTGCTGCAGCACGGCCAGCACCTGTGCCGGGAACAGGCCCACCTTCACCTCGGGCAGGCCGAAGACGGCGTGCGGCGCGGCCACGGCCAGGTCGCACATCGCCAGCAGGCCCATGCCGCCCGCGAAGCAGGCGCCGTTGACGCGCGCGATCAGGGGCAGGTGGCTGGCCCGCGCCTGCCGCAGCAAGCGCGCGAAGGCGCCGGTGGGTTCGGAGAAGTCGAAAGCGAAGGACTCGCCCGACTGCAGGTCCGCGCCGGCGCAGAACGCCTTCTCGCCCGCGCCGGTGAGCACCACGACCCGCAGGCTGCGGTCCGACTGCGCTTCGGCCAGCGCCGCCGCCAGTCCGTCCAGCACGGCGGGACTGAGGGCATTGCGGCGCTGTTCGCGCTGGAGGGTCAACCAGAGCACGCCTTCGCGGCGCGCCACGCCCAGTTCGGGGTTGCTCGTCATCGCCCGGTCTCCTTCCGCCTCCCTTATAACCGGCGGCCGGAGGCGGCCCGTTCTCCTACACGACAGGACGCGGCTCTGCCGTTACGATGCGGGGCCCCCCTCCAGCCATGACCGACGCCACGCCCCGCTTCGAACAAGCGCCAGCGCCGCCAGGCCGGCTGGTCCGGCTGCTGGGCGAATGGACCGCCGCGCAGTTCGCCCGGCCTGGCCTCGTGCGCGAGTTGCGCCACACCCTGCCCGCCGCTTCGGCGCAGCAGCGATGGGACCTGCGCACTGCGGACCACCTGGACCACGTCGGCGCGCAGCTGCTGTGGGACCACTGGGGCCAGCGCTGGCCGGAGGCGCTGGAACTGCTGCCGACGCAGCGCGCGATCCTGGAGCGGGTGGCGGAATTCACCACCACGCCGCCGCAGCCGGTCGCACGCCGTGGCTTGCGCCAGGGGTTCATGGACCTCGGGGCGGGCATTCTGCGCCGCTTCGGCGACGTGAAGGACTTCGTCCGGTTGATCGGGCAGCTCACGCTGGACCTGCGCGAGCTGTTGCGGGCGCCGCACCAGGCGCCGTGGCGCGACTTCTCCGGCCACCTGTACCACATCGGGGCCACGGCGCTGCCGATCACGGCGCTGGTCGGCGGCCTGATCGGCGTCGTGCTGGCCTACCTCACCTCGCAGCAACTGCGGCAGTTCGGCGCCGACGCGTACATCGTGGACATCCTGGGCATCGCGCTCGTGCGCGAGCTCGGGCCGATGCTGGCGGCCATCCTGATCGCCGGGCGTTCCGGCTCCGCGATCACCGCGCAGATCGGCGTGATGCGCGTGACCGACGAACTCGACGCGATGCGCGTGATGGGCATCTCGCACACGTACCGGCTCGTGATGCCGCGCGCCATGGCGTTGTCCATCGCGATGCCGCTGATCAGCGGCTGGACCACCGTGGCCGGACTGCTAGGCGGCATGGTGGCCGCGGACCTGTCGCTGGGCATCAGCCCGATCTTCTTCATGAAGGCGCTGCCCGCGGCGGTAAGCCTGCCCAACCTCGTGCTGGGCATGAGCAAGTCGGTGGTGTTCGGCATCCTGATCGCGCTGATCGGCTGCCACTTCGGATTGCGCGTGCAGCCCAACACCGAGAGCCTGGGCGCGGGCACGACGGCCTCCGTCGTGACGGCGATCACGATGGTGATCCTGGTCGACGCGCTGTTCGCCGTCCTCTTCAGCACCGTGGGCATCTGATGGCCGACCCGACACTGCCCCTCGTGCCGGCCGACGGTCCCCTCGTCGAGATCCGCAAGCTCTGGTCGGTGTTCGACCTGCCGGACCGGAAGGTGGTGATCCACAAGGACCTGGACCTCAGCGTCAACCGCGGCGAGGTGCTGTCCATCGTGGGCGGTTCGGGCTCGGGCAAGACCGTCCTGCTGCGCCAGATGCTCGGGCTGGAGCGGCCCGCCTCCGGCGAAGTGCGCATGCTCGGCCAGCCGCTGCAGTCGCTTTCGCAGCACGGCGCGTCCAGCCGCATCGGCATGCTGTTCCAGCACGGGGCGCTGTTCTCCGCGTTCACCGTGCTGGAGAACGTCGCCTTTCCGCTGCGCGAACTGAAAACGCTGCCGTCGCGGCTGATCGAGGAAGCGGCGATGGTGAAGCTGCAGATGGTGGGCCTGAAGCCGGAAGACGCCGAGAAGATGCCGTCCGAACTTTCGGGCGGCATGATCAAGCGGGCGGCGCTGGCCCGCGCGCTGGTGATGGACCCGCCGCTGCTGCTGCTCGACGAGCCGACGGCGGGGCTCGACCCCGACAGCTCCGACGGCTTCGTGCGGCTGTTGCGCTCGCTGCATCGCGAGCTGGCGCTCACGGTCGTGATGGTGACGCACGACCTCGATACGCTGTTCGAGCTGTCCACGCGCATCGCGGTGCTGGCGGACAAGAGGGTGATCGTCGTCGGCAAGCCGCGCGAGGTGATCGCCTTCCGCCATCCCTTCATCGAAGAGTTTTTCCTGGGGGAACGGGGCCAGCGTGCGATGGAGCTGCTGCGCGAGTACCCGTTCGCGATCTGAAAGAAAAAGGACCAAGAGACCATGGAAAACAAGGCTCATGCCCTGGCTGCCGGAATCTTCGTGGCCCTGCTGTCGCTGCTGGTGCTGGGGCTCGCAGCCTGGCTCACGCGCCAGACCGGTGTGCGCGATCCGTACGAGATCTCCACCAAGGAAACGGTGACCGGCCTGCAGGAGCAGGCGCCGGTGCGCTTCCGCGGCGTGGACGTCGGCAAGGTGACCCGCATCGGCTTCGACCCCAAGGTCACCGGCAACGTGCTGGTGCGCATGGACATCGACCGTGACACGCCCTTGACCACGAACTCCTTCGCCACGCTGAGCTACCAGGGCGTGACCGGCCTGGCCTTCATCCAGCTCGCCGACGAAGGCAAGCCGGCGCCGCGGCTCGTACCCAACGACGAAGTGCCGCCGCGCATCCCGCTGCGCCCCGGCATCCTGTCGCGGCTGGAGGAGCACGGCGAGGTGATCCTGCAGCGGGTCGAGGAAGTGACGGGGCGTGTCGACAAGCTGCTGGGCGATGAAAACCAGAAGCGCGTCGCCGACGCGCTGGAGAACATCAGCGCCGCGGCCACCAGCACCCGGCAGCTGGTGGGGCATGTGGACACGACGCTGCAGAAGAAGCTCGACCCCGCGCTCGACCAGTTCGGCGTGACCCTGCGCGGAGCGCAGCGCACCGTCGACGACATCGGCGCCACCGCCCGCGAGTTCCACCAGACTGCGCAACGCCTGAATGCGCCGGGCGGCCCGCTTGACCGCGTGAGCCAGGGCACCGACGCACTCGCCACCACCATGGAGACCTTCAGCACCAGCACGCTGCCGCGCCTGAACCGCGTGGCCGACGAAACCACGCGCACGGTGCGCACGCTGGACCGCGCGATCGACCAACTGACCGAGAATCCGCAAATGCTGATCTACGGACGAGGGCCCGCACAACCCGGGCCGGGCGAACCGGGCTTCCAGGCCCAGGGAGAGCGGCAATGAGGCGGCGCGGCCTGATCGCCCTGTTGCCCGCGACGCTGGTGGCGTGCAGTGCGCTGCCGAAGAAGCCCGCGAACCAGGTGATGTACGACTTCGGGCCCACGCCCGCGGCCGGTCCCGACGCCAGGGGCGAGCATCCGGCGCTCACGCTGCCGGACGTCGAAGCCGAAGGGCTGCTGGAGACGACCGCCTTGCTCTATCGCCTGGGGTACGAGGACGCGTTCGAGCTGCGGCCCTACGCCTATGCCCGCTGGAGCGCGCCGCCGACGCGGCTGGTGCACCAGCGCTTGCGCGACGTGCTGGGGCGCCAGCGCGCGGTGCTGGACAACTCGGGGGCGGCGGCACTCGTGCGCAGTAGCGCGCAGCGTCCACCGCTGCTGCGCGTGCATCTCGACGACTTGTTCCAGCTGTTCGATGCACCCGACAAGAGCCGCGGCATCGCCCGCCTGAGCTGTACGCTGCTGCAGGCGAACGGCGGCGGCGATCGCCTGCTGGGGCAACGCCGCTTCGAAACCGAGCGGCCGGCGCCCACCGCCGACGCGCCCGGCGGCGTGCGCGCGCTGAGCGCCGCGGTGGACGCTGCGGCCGAAGACATCGCCCGCTGGCTGCAACAGGCCTGACGTCATGCCCGCCGCGCCGCTCGAGCAGGTCATGCGCGCCGCCGGACTGGAGGTCACGGGCTGCTGCGAGCGCCTGTCCCGGTGGCCGGGCCTGCTCGATCACAGCGTGCTGCTGGAGGACTTCAGTCCCGAGGAGGCCGACGTGCTGGGCTCGCTGATGCTGCACGTACGGGCCAAGCCGGGCCAGATGCTGATCCGCGAAGGCGAGGTCGACGATTGGATGATGCTGCTGCTGCGCGGCACCGTGGACGTGGGCAAGCGCATCGGCCCGGAAGCAGAATCCGAAGTACGCGGCGACAACACGCGCCTGGGCGTGCTGCGGCCCGGGACCGTGCTGGGCGAGATGTCCATGTTCGACGGCGAGCCGCGTTATGCGAGCTGCTGGGCCCTGTCGGAAGTCGAGGCCGCCGTGCTGGACCGCGACGGGGTGGCGCGCCTGGTCCGGTCGCGCCCCGAGATCGGCGCCAAGCTGCTGGTGAAGCTCACCCAGTTGCTGGCGCAACGCCTGCGCAACACGAGCACCCAGCTCGTGAAGGTGCTGCGCCGCCAGACCATCACCTGACCCATTTTCCGAGGAGAGAATCATGTTCCAGGCCCTGGTGCTCGAGAAGGAGCCCGCGTTCCGCGCCGAAGTGCGCTCCGTCGACGACAGTTTCCTGCCCGAGGGCGACGTCACGGTCGCGGTCGAGTATTCGACGCTCAACTTCAAGGACGGCCTCGCCATCACCAACAAGTCGCCCGTGGTGCGCAGCTGGCCCATGGTGGCCGGCATCGACGGTTCGGGGACGGTGCTGGAGAGCGCGTCGCCGCAGTGGAAGAAGGGCGACCCCTTCGTGCTCAACGGCTTCGGCGTGGGCGAGACGCACAAGGGTTGCCTGGCCGGCAAGGCGCGGCTGAAGTCGCAGTGGCTCGTGAAGCGCCCCTCCGCCTTCAGCGCGAAGCAGGCCATGGCCATCGGCACGGCCGGCTACACAGCGATGCTGTGCGTGCTGGCGCTGGAGCGACATGGCCTGCGTCCCGGCGACGGCGAGGTGCTGGTGACCGGCGCCACGGGCGGGGTGGGCTCGGTCGCGATCGCCGTGCTCTCGCAACTGGGGCACCAGGTCGTCGCGGCGACCGGCAAGGCGCACGAGGCGGAGTACCTGAAGGCGCTCGGCGCGTCGGCCGTGATCGACCGCAACGAGCTGTCCGCGCCGGGCAAGCCGCTGCAGAAGGAGCGCTGGGCCGGCGTGGTCGACGCGGTGGGCAGCCACACGCTCGCCAACGGCCTGGCGCAGACGCGCTATGGTGGCGCGGTCGCCGCCTGCGGGCTCGCCCAGGGCATGGACCTGCCCGCTTCCGTCGCCCCTTTCATCCTGCGCGGCGTGGCGCTGCTCGGCGTCGACAGCGTGATGGCGCCCATGCACCTGCGCGAGCAGGCCTGGACGCGCCTGGCCCGTGACCTCGACCCGAAGCTGCTGGCCAGCATGAGCACCGAGATCGGGCTGGACGAAGCCGTCGCGGCGGCGCAGAAGCTGATGGCCGGACAGGTGCGCGGCCGCATCGTCGTCAAGACCGCCTGAGCGCGCAGCCCGCGGGGGCTGCGTGAGTGCCACTTTGGTACTGCCGGCCCCGCGCGTCCTATAGTGCGTGCATGGGGAGAAGCGAGGGGACCGCGGCACGCGGCAAACGACACCTGCTGGCGCGCCATGCGGCAGTGGTGCAGCGGCGCGCCGGCCGGCTCGATCCGACGGTGCGCGCGCTGCTCTGGTCCGGCGTGTCGGGGCTGCTGTTCGTCACGCTCAATTCGCTCATGCGCGGGCTGTCGCTCGCGCTCAACGGCTTCGAGACGCAGTTCCTGCGCTACCTGATGGGCATCGCCGTGATGGTGCCGTTCATGGCGCGCAGCGGCTTCGCCACGTACAAGCCGCACAACCTCGCCGGCCAGTTCTCGCGCGGCGGCGTGCACACCATCGGCCTGCTGATCTGGTTCACGGCGCTGCCGCGCATCAGCCTGGCCGACACCACCGCGATCGGCTTCACGACGCCGATCTTCATCATGCTGGGCGCGGTGCTGGTGTTCAAGGAGCCGATGCGGTGGGAGCGCTGGATCGCGGCGGCGCTCGGCTTCGGCGGCGTACTGATCGTGGTGGCGCCCAAGCTGTCCGGCACCGGCGGCCTGTACGACCTGGTGATGCTGTGCTCGTCGCCGGTGTATGCGGCCTCGTACCTCATGACCAAGGCGCTCACGCGCTACGAGCGTGCCGAAGTGATCGTCGCGTGGCAGGCGATCTCGGTCACGCTCTTCAGCCTGCCGCTGGCCGTGCTGCACTGGCAGACACCGGGGCTGGCGCAACTGGCCTTGTTCGTCGTGTGCGGGCTGCTCGGAAGCTCGGGCCACTACTGCCTGACGCGCTCCTATGCGGCGGCCGACATCTCCGCATCGCAGTCGGTCAAGTTCCTGGACCTGGTGTGGGCGTCGATCATCGGCTGGCTGGCGTTCGGTGACCTGCCCAGCGAGTCGACGCTGATAGGCGGCGTGGTGATCTGCGGCTCCACCTTGTGGATCGCGCGCCGGGAATCGCGCGGGCGGCGGCTCAGTTGAGCGTGTTGGCAATACCCGCCGCCACGTGCCCCGACGGCACATGCAGCGCCGCATGCGCGACGTGCCGCGTCTGATCGTCGAAGAAGAAGTCCGGCTCGAACTCGCGCAGGAACTCGCCCTTGGGCAGGCCGCCCAGGAACATCGCCTCGTCCACGTGGATCTTCCAGTCCATCAGCGTGCGGATCGCGCGCTCGTGCGCCGGCGCGCTGCGCGCCGTGACCAGCGCCGTGCGGATGCGCATCTTCGCGCTGCCCGCCTGCTGCAGTCGGTGCAGCGCCGCGAGCAGGGGGCGGAACGGTCCGCTGGGCAGGGGCTGCGCCGCCTTGCGCGACTCGTGTTCCTGGAAGGCTTCGAGCCCGCGCGACTGGAACACCTGCTCCGCCTCGTCGGAGAACAGGACCGCGTCACCGTCGAAGGCGATCCGGACTTCGTTGGGATAGTTGTCGTGCGCCAGCACCGACTCGGTCAGCACGCGCGCAGCCGGGAAGCCGGCGGCGAGCGCGCCGCGCACGTCGGCCTCGTTGGCCGAGAGGAACAGCGTCGCCTTCAGGGGCCGCAGGTAGCCGAAGGGCGAGCGGCCCTGGGTGAACACGCCGCGCTGCAGGTGGATGGCGTTGTGCTGCGCCGAGCGGAACACGCGCATGCCGGACACCGGGTCGTTGCGCGAGAGCACGACCACTTCCACGCGCTGCACCTCGGCGTCGTTGAACGCCAGCAGCTTCTTTACCAGGGAGAAGGCGATCCCGGGCGCGGCGGGCCGGTCCAGCCGCTCGAGCTGCAGGCGCATGTAGCCCGCGGCGTCGCCGCTTTCGAAGACGAGGTTCTCCTCCTCGAAGTCGAACAGCGCCCGCGAGGAGATCGCGACCACCAGCTTGTCGTCGAGGGAGGGCAGGGCCATCCGGCTATCGTACCCACTGGTTGAGCTGGATGATAGGCAGCAGCACCGCCAGCACGATCAGCATCACGACCAGGCCCATGCCGACGATCAGCAGCGGCTCCAGCAGGGTGGCCACCTGCAGGGAGCGGCGCTGCACTTCTTGCGAGAGCTGCGTGGCGGCCCGCTGCAGCATGGCGGGGAGCTGTCCGGTCTGTTCACCCAGCCGCGCGAACATGCCCAGAAGGCCGGGGAAGCGCTTCTTCTGCGCCAGTGCACTGGCCAGCGGCGCGCCCTCGCGCACCAGCACCAGCGCGTCCATCGCATCGGCGCGCATCGCGCGGTTGCCCAAGGTCTCGGCGGCGGCCTGCAGTGCCTTGAGGATCGGGACGCCAGCGCCAGCGAGCATGGCCAGCGTGCCGGCGAAGCGCGCCGCGTTGTAGCCGCGGGCCAGCCGCCCGATCAGGGGCAGGTTGAGCCAGCCGGCGTCGAAGCGCTCGCGGAACGCGGGATTGCGCAGTGCGATGCGCAGCGCGACGAAGGCTGCCACCAGCACCGCGATCACGGCCAGTCCCCAGCTGCGCACGAAGGCGCTCAGCGATAGCATCGCCGTGGTCAGCAGGGGGAGCGCGTGCTTGGTGCCGGCAAACACGTTCGCCACCTGCGGCACGACATAGGTCATCAGCAGCAGCACGATCGCGATGGCCGCGACGGTGACGATCGCCGGATAGAGCGTGGCCGCCATCAGCTTGGCGTTGAGTGCCTGCCGGTCTTCCAGGTCATCGGCGAGGCGCTCCAGCACGGCGCCGAGGTGGCCGCTCTGCTCGCCCGCGCCGACCACGGCGATGTAGATGTCCGAGAACTCGCGCGGGAAGCGCGCCAGCGCCTTGGCGAAGGACGAGCCCGCGTTCACCTCCGCGCGAAGAGCGGCGATCAGGTGGTGCTGCTGGTCGTTCTCGGCCTCGTCGGCGAGCGCCGTCAGCGCACGTTCGAGCGTGAGGCCGGAGCTGACCAGGCCGGCGAGCTGGCGGGTCCAGATCGCGAGCGCCGTCGCGTTGAAGATGGCGCGGCGGAACAGCACCGTCTGGCCCAGTCCGCCGCTCGCGTCCTCCGACGCGACGGGGCGCACTTCCAGCGGGACGAGGGAGCGGGTGCGCAGCAGGCCACGCGCCGCCTTGGCCGTGTCGGCCTCGATCACGCCCTTCTGGGTTGCGCCCTCCGGGTCGAGCGCCTCGAATGCATAAGCGGGCATGCGGCGATCATAAGTCCGCCGCCTGCGGCGCGGCCCAGTTCGGCTGCGGCCTCCGCCTACAAGGCGGGTGGCGCCGCTGCGGCAGCATGCGGCAGACACGAAGGAGTGCTTCCATGCCGAATTCGCCGGGCGTCGAGCCCGACCGCATCGATGTGCAGGACGAACAGGCGCTCGCGCGCTGGGCGCAGCGGCTCGACGCCACGCCGCAGCAATTGCGCGAGGCGGTGCGCGCCGTGGGTGACAAGGCCTCCGACGTGGAGATGCACCTCAAGGGCAGCCGCAGCAGCAGCAACGAGGACCGGGTGAAGGAGCTCGGCGGCTGATGAGGCCGATGAAGCTGGTCCTCAACGGCTTCGCCGTCGCCCAGGGCGTGATGGCGGTGCTGTTCGCCCTCGCGTCGCTGGTGCTGATCGCGGTCGCTGGGCGGACCGGCTGGCAGGCGGTCTCCAACGGACTGGACCTGGACACCGGGCAGAAGGTGATCGAAGCGATCGGGCTGCTGGCCGCAGCCGTGGTCGCGCTGCAGATCGCGCAAACGATCGCCGAGGAGGAGGTGATCCGCGAGATGCACGTGAGCGCACCGACGCGGGTGCGCCGCTTCCTCTCGCGCTTTCTCGTGGTGCTGGTCGTCGCGCTGGTGATCGAGGGACTGGTGGCCACCTTGAAGGCCTTGCACGAGGACGTGCGCTTGCTCACGTACGCCGCGCTGCTGCTCTTGTCCGCCAGCGCCCTGCTTGCCGCCTGGGGCGTGTTCATCCGCCTGAACCGCTTCGCCGAGGACGTGGAACCCAAGGCGATGGAAGAGGCCAAGCAGGAAGACGAGAAGCTGAAGGGCTGAGACCGCACTGCGGGTTTCCCCGTTCTTTTTCGGCCGCCGGAAAACTGTGTTGCGTGCGCCTCCTTGCGGGGCGCGAGGGGCGCGCAGACACTCGCGCCCATGCACGACTTCACCCTCCGCCGCCGCACCCTCCTGGCCGCCGCTCCCGGCGCCGCGCTCGCTGCCTCCGGCTGCGCCCAAGGACCGCGTCCGCTGCAGCCCATCTCGGTGATCAGTTTCGGCGGCGGCTTCAACCTGCCCTTGTGGGCCGCGCGCGACCAGGGCTTCTTCGCGCGGAACGGGCTGGTGGCCAACCTGCAGGTCACGCCGGACTCGCGCAACGTCTTCAGCGGCTTGATGGAGGGCCGCTACGACGTGGCGATCACCGCCTTCGACAACATCGTGGCCTACCAGGAGGGCCAGGGCGAGGTGAAGTTCGATCCGCCCAGCGACTTCTTCGCCTTCATGGGCTCGGACGACGGCTTCCTGAGCCTGGTCGCCGTGCCGGAGGTCAAGACCGTTGCGCAGCTGAAGGGCCGCACGATCTCTGTGGATGCGATGAGCAACGGCTTCTCCTTCGCGCTGCGCGAGATGCTGGCGCGCAACGGCGTCCAGGAGTCCGAGGTGAAGTGGGCGCGCGCCGGGGGCACCGACCGCCGCTTCGCCGCGCTGATGGAGCGCCAGCACGACGCGACGATGCTGCGCGCGCCCTTCGACCTGCAGGCGCGCAACCGCGGCTTCAACCAGCTGGCGACCGCGCGCGAGGTGATCGGTCCCTACCTGGGCATCGTCGGTGCGGCGCGCCGCAGCTGGGCGCAGCAGCATCCGGCGCAGGTGGTCGCCTTCATCCGCGCGTACCGCGATGCCGTCGTCTGGCTGGAGGATCCCGCCAACCGCGCCGCCGCGCAGAAGCTGCTGCTGGCCAACGTGCCGGCGATGACGCCGGCGATCGCGGAGCAGTCCTGCGCGCTGATGCTCGATCCGCGCAGCGGCTTCTTCCACGATGTCGGCATGGACCCGCAGGGCGTGCAGGCCGTGCTGGCGCTGCGCGGCAGGCTCGGCGAGCCGCCGCGGCAGCTCACCGACCCCGACAAGTACCTCGACCGGCGCTACTGGCGCGAGGCGACGGCCGGCTAGCGCGGCGGCACTGCGTTACCTGGGGCAGGAACTTGCCGTCGCACCGGCGCGACGGCTCGCCTGCGTCGAATTCATAAGCATGTTTATAATCAACGTGCTGATGAAACCCGCGTTGACCCATCGTTTCGGCTTCCTCGTCAACGACGTGAGCCGCCAGTATTCGCAACAGTTCGACCGCCTCGCGCGGGAACGGCTGGGCCTCTCGCAGGCGCAGTGCCGGCTGCTGGCCGTGCTCGCCTGGCATGAAGGCGAGGAGCCGCTGTCGCAGGCGGAGCTCGCGCAGAAGATGGGGCTGACCGCCATGGCGGTCGCGACCATGTGCGATCGCCTCGCGGCCGCCGGCTGGATCGAGCGGCGCGCGCACCCCGAGGACCGGCGCGTCAACCGGCTGCACATCAAGCCCGCCGCGCGCAAGGCGCTGGACAAGGCGATGGACATCGGCGATGAGTTGAGTGCGCGTTGCCTCGCCGCCCTGAGCGCAGCCGAGCGCACGCAACTGCTGGCACTGCTCGCGAAGGCGCGCGAGGGGATCCTGGCGCTGGACGACGTGGAGGCGCGTGCATGAGCGTCGCGCCCATCACCGATCCGAACAACGTCCCGCACCGGGGCATGATCACCATCGCGATCATGCTGGCGACCATCATGCAGGCGCTGGACACGACCATCGCCAACGTGGCGCTGCCGCACATGCAGGGCAGCCTGCAGGCGTCCCAGGACCAGATCACCTGGGTGCTGACTTCCTACATCGTCGCCTCCGCGATCGCACTGCCGCTCACCGGCTGGCTGTGCGCGCGCTACGGGCGGCGCATGGTGTTCGTGGTCTCGGTCATCGGCTTCACGGCCGCCTCCGCGCTCTGCGGGATCTCCACTTCGCTGGGCGGCATCGTGCTCGCGCGCCTGCTGCAAGGCGTGTTCGGCGCCGCACTGGTGCCGCTGTCGCAGGCCGTGCTGCTGGACATCAACCCGCCGCAGAAAGTCGGCCAGGCGATGGCCATCTGGGGCGCCGGCATCATGGTCGGCCCGATCCTGGGCCCCATGCTGGGCGGCTGGCTCACCGAGAACCTCGACTGGCGCTGGGTGTTCTTCATCAACGTGCCGGTCGGCGCGTTCGCGCTCTACGGGATCCTGCGCTACCTGCCGGAGAACCGGCCACCCGCCGGCAGGCTGGACATGTTCGGCTTCATCGCGCTCAGCCTCGGCATCGGCCTGCTGCAGTTGTTCCTCGATCGCGGCGAGCAGCAGGACTGGTTCGACTCCTGGGAAATCAAGCTCGAAGCCGCGGGCGCACTGGTGGCGTTCGCCTTCCTCGCGGTGCACACGGTCACGGTGCAGGGCGCGTCCTTCGTCGACCGCGCTCTGCTGAAGGACCGCAACTTCGTCACCGGCTGCTTCTTCGGCTTCATCGTCGGCATGGTGCTGTACGGCACGATGGCGTTGCTGCCGCTGTTCCTGCAGGGGCTCATGGGTTACCCCGTCGTCTATACGGGCGTCATCACCGCGCCGCGCGGCATCGGGACGATGATCGCCATGATCGTGGTCGGCCGGCTGGTGCAGCGGGTGGACCTGCGCCTGATCATGGCCACCGGCTTCGGCCTGACGGCGCTGGCGCTGTGGCAGATGACGCACATCACGCTGCAGATGGACAGCCACCTGATCATCGTGTCCGGCTTCATCCAGGGCGTGGGCATCGGCTTCACCTTCGTGCCGCTGTCGGCCGCCGCCTTCGCCACGCTGGCGCCGCGGCTGCGCAACGACGGCACGCCCATCTACAGCCTGCTGCGCAACATCGGCGGCAGCGTCGGCATCTCGATCGTGCAGGCCCTGCTCACGCGCGGCGCGGCGCAGTCGCATGCCGTGCTCTCGACCTACATCGCGCCGGGCAATCCGGGGTTCGCGGACCTGCCGCCGGGGCTGGGCGTGGACAGCGCAGCCGGGCTGGCGATGCTGAACGCGCAGGTGACGCAGCAGGCGACGCTGCTCGCCTACGTCAACGACTTCCGCATCATGGCGGCGGTCACGCTGGTCACGATTCCGCTGCTGATGATCGTGCGGCCGCCGAAGCGCAAGGCCGTGGAGGCCGGCGGCGACATGCCGCACTGAGCGCTGGGGTTCGGCGCTTCGCGCCTCACCGCCAGCCTACGAGATCCATCAATGCATTCGTAGGCTGGGGGCGGGCAGTCGTAGGCTGGGGTGAGCAAAGCGAACCCCAGCACTCACATCTGCCGCAACCGAAACCGCTGCAGCTTGCCCGTCTCGGTCCGCGGCAGGCTGGGCACGAACTCGATCTCGCGCGGGTACTTGTACGGCGCGATCATGCCTTTCACGTGCTCCTGCAGCGTCTTCACCATGGCGGCGTCCGCCGCGTGGCCTGGCTTGAGCACGCAGAAGGCCTTCACGATCATGCCGCGCTCGTCGTCGGGCTTGCCGATGACGCCGCACTCGGCCACGGCCGGATGCTTCAGCAGGGCGTCCTCCACCTCCGGCCCGCCCACGTTGTAGCCAGCCGTGATGATCATGTCGTCGGCGCGCGCCTGGTAGAAGAAGTAGCCGTCGGCGTCCTGCAGGAAGGCGTCACCCGGGTAGTTCCAGCCGTCGCGCACGTAGTTCGCCTGGCGCGCATCGTCCAGGTACCTGCAGCCGGTGGGCCCGATGACCGCGAGCTTGCCGACCGTGCCGCGTTGCACCTCGCGGCCGTCGTCGTCCACCACCTTCGCCTGGTAGCCCGGCACCGCCTTGCCGATGGCGCCGCGCCGCACGTCCGCGCCGGCGGAGGAGATGAAGATGTGGAACATCTCGGTCGCGCCGATGCCGTCCAGCATCTCGATGCCGCTCGCCTCCTTCCACAGCTGGCGGGTCGCGTCCGGCAAGCCTTCGCCCGCGCTCACGCAGGTGTGCAGGCGTCCGACGCCCAGTTCGCGGGCGAACGGCGCCGCCGCGCGGTAGAACGTCGGTGCCGTGTAGCAGATGGTGGCGCCGACCTCGTTGATG
This sequence comes from Ramlibacter ginsenosidimutans, assembly GCF_016654015.1. Taxonomy (GTDB): domain Bacteria; phylum Pseudomonadota; class Gammaproteobacteria; order Burkholderiales; family Burkholderiaceae_C; genus Ramlibacter; species Ramlibacter ginsenosidimutans. The sequence goes on from NZ_JAEPWM010000002.1 coordinate 380,785, forward strand.
GTGCGCACGAACGACTCCGGCGTGTACGGTCCGTCGGGGAAGTAGACGGAGCAGCCCGCCCACATCGGGAACACCAGCAGGCCGCCCAGGCCGAAGGTGAATGCCAGCGGGGGGCTGCCCACCACGATGTCCTCGGGCGTGGCGCGCAGCAGGTGGCGCGGCCAGGTCTCGCAGGCGGCCAGCACGTCGCGGTGCGTGTGGACGGCCGCCTTGGGCTTGCCGGTGGTGCCGGAGGTGAAGGCCAGCAAGGCGATGTCGTCGGCCGCGGTGGGGCAGGCGTCGAATTGCGCAGGCCGGCCCGCCGCGCGCTGCTCCATCGAGCCGGCGAGCGAAGGCGCGTTGAAGGGCACGACGGTCCTAAGCACCGGCCGCTCCTGCCGCGCGGCTTCCAGCTCGTCGAGCAGGCGCGCGTCGCACAGGGCCAGCGTCGGCTGCGCCTTGTCGATGATGTCGCCCAGCTCGCGCGCGCGCAGCAGCGGCATCGTGGCCACCGAGATGCCGCCGGCCTTCACCACCGCCAGCCAGGCGAGCGCCATCGCGATGGAATTGCCGCCGCGCAGCAGGACCCGGTTGCCGGGCACCAGGCCGAGGTCGTCCACCAGCACGCGTGTGATGCGATCCACCTCCTGGCGCGCTTCGGCATAGCTCAGGGTGCGGGACGGCGAGCGCAGCATAGTCCGGTCGCCCCAGCCCTTGTCGGGCGCGCGGTCCAGCAGTTCCCCGACGACGTTGCAGCGGTCCGGCAGCTGCAGCTCCGGCAGGTCGTAGCGCAGTTGGGGGCACTGTTCCGGGGGCGGCAGCCGGTCGTGCACGAAGCGGTCGACCTGGGCGGAGGCGGTGCGTGCGTTCATGGCGCGGTCTCCTGGCGCGGTTGCGTGGCATGGTCCTTGACCTTGCCGAGCAGCTTGTAGAGCGTCCCGATCTCCTTCTCGTTCAGGCCCGAGAAGGCGTCCACGATCCAGTCCTCGTGCTGGCGCGCCATCTCGTTGAACAACTTGCGTCCCTTGGGCGTCAGCCGCACCCGATAGGCGCGCCGGTCGCCTTCGACATCGATGCGTTCCACCAGGCCTTCGGCCACGAGCTGGTCGGTGATCCCCGTCACATTGCCACCGGTGACCATCATCCGGCGGGAGAGCTCGTTCATCTTCAGGCCGTCCGGCGCGCGTTCGAGTTGCGCCATCAGGTCGAACCGGGGCAGGGTGGTGTCGAACCGCTCGCGCAGCTGGGTGCGCACCTGCTTCTCCACCAGCTGCGAGCAGGTGAGCATGCGCAGCCACAGGCGCAGGGCTTCGGGATGCTCGCTGTGGGCGCGCGCTTCGATGTCCATCGTGAGGTCCTTCGCTCTAATTTAAATAGTTTAGGCTTGAACTAATTGGCCTGCAACGGGGTTGGTCCCCGGATTTGCGCCGCCGTCCTACATTCCTCTGGTTGACGCCAACGGCGCCGGATAGCAAAAATTCACGGATGGAACCTCTCCTGACAAAACTGCAGTCCCAACTCGCCGAACTCCCCGTTTCCGTCTCGCTGGTGCTTCCTGGTCAACGGCGCCTGGGACCGGCGGACGCGGCCGTGCGCCTCGAGTTCCACGACTGGTCCGGCGTGGCGACGCTCGCCGCCGGCCAGATCGGCAAGGTCGGGGAGGACTATGTCGAGCAGCGCCTGAACATCGAGGGCAGCATGCGCGACGTGATGACCGCCGCTGCCGCGGTGCTGCCCGGCACGCCGGTCGCGAGCGACACGAGCTGGTGGACGCAGATGCTGCGCCGGGCCAAGTCGCTGGCCTCGCACACGCAGCAGAAGGACGCGGAGCAGATCCGGTTCCACTACGACGTCTCCGACGACTTCTACGCGCTCTGGCTGGATCCGCGCCGCGTGTACTCCTGCGCGTACTACCGGGAAGCGGACATGGACGTGGCGCAGGCGCAGGAGGCGAAGCTGGACCACATCTGCCGCAAGCTGATGCTGCACCCGGGCGAGCGCTTCCTGGACATCGGCGCCGGCTGGGGCGGCCTGCTGCTGTGGGCGGCCGAGCACTACGGCGTGAACGCCACCGGGATCACGCTGTCGAACAACCAGCACGCCTACGTGAACCGGCTGATCGAGCAGAAGGGCCTGCAGTCCCGGGTGAAGATGCTGCTGCTGGATTACCGCGACCTGCCGGAGGACCAGTCCTTCGACAAGATCGCCTCCGTCGGCATGTTCGAGCACGTCGGACAGGCGCAGATGGCGAACTACTTCTCCAAGATCCATCGCCTGCTGGCGCCGGGCGGCCTCGTGATGAACCACGGCATCACCGCCGGCAGCCTGGAGCCGGGCCAGCTGGGCGCCGGCATGGGCGACTTCATCGGCAAGTACATCTTCCCCGGGGGCGAGTTGCTGCACCCCAGCCTGGTGCTGCGCGAGCTGGCGGTGGGGGGACTGGAGATGGTGGACACCGAAAACCTGCGGCCGCACTACGCCCGCACGCTTTGGGCGTGGTCCGATGCGCTGGAGTCCCGGCTGGACGAGGCGCACGCGGTCCTGAAGAAGAGCCACGGCGAGAGCGGCGCCGGCCGCGTGTTGCGCGCCTACCGGCTGTATCTCGCGGGTTGCGCCATGAGCTTCGAGCGCGGGTGGATCGCGCTGCACCAGATCCTGGCCACGCGGCCGGACGGCAACATGAACACGGGCAGCCTGCGCGGCGCCCAGTCGGTCTACCCGTTCACGCGCGACTACATCTATCGCTGATACTGCGGCGATGCTCTACAAGTTCAAATCCAAGGCCGCCGGCGACCTGATCATGCTGGAGCCGAACGGCCGGCGCGTGCTGGAGATCGTGGGCAAGGATCCCGCTCCCAAGGGCATCATCCTGCCCGAGGAGATGCCCGGCGCGATCACCGCCCTGGAGCAGGCGATCGCGCGCGAGGAGGCCGAGCACCAGGCCCTGATCGACGAGGCGAAGGCCAAGGGCCAGGTACCCCCGCGTTTCGATGCGGTCTCGCTGCGCCAGCGTGCCGTGCCCTTCCTGGACATGCTGCGGCGCTGCAGCCAGGCGGGCAAGGAGATCGTCTGGGGCGTGTAGGCGGGAGGGTTGCGCGCCCGGCGGGACGCTGAACGCGCAACACCGAACGGACGCTCAGTCGATCTTCGCGCCCGAGGCCTGCACCACGGGCCGCCACTTCTTCAGCTCGCGGTCGATGAACTGGCCGAATTGCGCCGGCGTGTTGCCGCTGGGGATCGCGCCCTGCGCGAGCAGGCGCTCCTTCATCTCCGGCGTGGCGAGGGCCTTCGCCGTCTCCTGCTGCACGCGGTTCACGATCGCCATCGGCGTGCCGGCGGGCGCGAGCAGCCCGAACCAGGAGCTCGCCTCGAAGCCCTTGAGCGCGGGGCCGCCCGCTTCCTCCACGGTCGGCACGTCGGGCAGCGCCGCCGAGCGCGTCGCGCTCGTCACGGCCAGCGCCTTGAGCTTGCCGCCCTTGATGTGCGGCATCGCCGAAGGCAGGTTGTCGAACATGACGTCCATGTCACCCGACATCAGGCTCAGGAGCGCGGGGTTCGAGCCCTGGAACGGGAAGTGCGTCATGTAGACGCCGGTCATGGTCTTGAACAGCTCGCCCGCGAGGTGGATCGAGGTGCCGTTGCCGCTCGAGGCCATGTTCAGCTTGCCGGGATTCGCCTTGGCATAGCGGATGAAGTCCTGCACGTTGGCGATGTGGCGCTCGCTCGCCTTCTGCGTGTTGACCACCATGACGTTGGGCACGCCGGCCACCAGCGTGACCGGCTGGAAGTCCTTCTGCGGATCGAAGGGCATCTTCGCGTACAGCCACTTGTTGATGGCCTGCGTGCCCACGGTGCCCATGAGCAGCGTGTAGCCGTCCGCAGGCGCCTTCGCGACCAGGTCGGCGCCGATGTTGCCGCCCGCGCCCGGCTTGTTGTCGACGATGAAGGTCTGGCCGAAGCTCCTGGTGAGCTCCTGTGCCACCACGCGTGCGAGGATGTCGGTCGTTCCCCCGGCGGCGAAGGGCACGATGACGCGAACGGGCCGGGTCGGCCAGTTCGACTGCGCGAACGAAGACAGCGGCATCAGCCCGGCGAGCACCAGGGAAGCGAGCAGGGTGCGGCGGGGGAGCGAACGGGAAGCCATGGAATCTCCTGTGGTTCTGGCAGCCTTCGATGATGCCACCGGCGCGTGCGGCGCCGGCGCTCGACGTGTCGCCGAAGCTCCATGCAAAAAGGCCGGATCGCTCCGGCCTTCGCATTGCTGACGGCGCGGGGACGGACGTCCCCGCCGCGCTCACTCCACGTGCACGCCCGCCGCCTTGATCAGCGGGGTCCACTTGGCGATCTCGCCGTGCACGAACTTCTTGTGCTCCGCCGGGTCGACGCGCTTGTCGTTCACCACCACGGCGCCGAGCGATTCCTCGCGCTTGATGAAGTCGGGGTCCTTCAGCGCCGTCTTCAGCGCGTCGTTCAGCTTCTTCAGCACCGGCGCGGGCGTGCCCTTGGGTGCGTACAGGCCGTGGAAGATGGTGACCTGGAAGTCCTTGACTCCCATCTCCTGCATGGTCGGCACGTCCTTCAGCGCCGGCACGGCCAGCCGCTTGGGCGTCGTCACCGCGAACACCTTCACCTTCCTGGCTTCGATCGCGCCGGTGGTGTTGGTGGTCTGGTCGCACATCAGGTCGATCTGGCCACCCATCAGGTCGGTCATCGCCGGGCCCGTGCCCTTGTACGGCACCTGGGTCATGTCCACGCCCACTGCGTGCTGGAACAGCAGGCCGCACAGGTGCGAGGCCGAGCCGATGCCGGCGTTGCCCAGGTTGATGCGGCCCTTGTTCTGCTGCATCCAGGCGACCAGTTCCTTGTAGTTGTTCGCGGGCAGCCCGGGCTTGCCGATGATGGTCATCGGCACGTCGTTGACCATGCCGAGGTACTCGAAGTCGCTCTCGACCTTGAACGGGATGTTGGGCACCAGCGTGGGCATGGTGGCCATGCCGATGTGATGCAGCAGCAGCGTGTAGCCATCGGGCTGCGCACGGGCGACCTTGTTGGCGCCGATCGCGCCACCGGCGCCGGCGGCGTTGTCCACGATGACCGTGGTACCCAGCGGCTTGCGCAGCGCTTCCGCCAGGTCGCGCGCCACCTTGTCGGTGGGGCCGCCGGCGGCGAAGGGCACGATGATGGTGATGGGCTTGGACGGGAATTCGTCGGCGGCAGCGGCCGACAGGGCGGCGGCCGCGAGGGCGAGGGGTACCAGCGATTGCAGCAGCTTCTTCATGGGGGCTCCGGGGGAAACCGGGCGATCATAGGGATTCACCCGGCCCCGCACATTGCAGGTACTACGTACATGCAACCCGGCGCGGACCGGAAAGCGCGTGCTTTACGTCGGCGCCCCTGGCGCAGCCGCCCAGCCCGGGGCCTTATCTGTAACTGCGTGCATCCTCGATCACCTTGCCGTCATTGGGCAGGGTGCCGGGTGCGACCAGCTCCACGTCGGCGCGCAGCTTGGTCACGTCGCGCACCGCTTCGCCGATGCGCGCGTCCAGGCCCGCGGGCGCGCCCGCGGTCTCCACCTGCAGCGTCATGCGGTCGTTCGCCATTTCGCCGCTCACCACCAGCCGCGCGCGCAGGATCTCGGGGAAGCGCCGGACGATCTCCGCGACCTGTCCGGGGTGCACGAACATGCCGCGAATCTTGGTGGTCTGGTCCGCACGGCCGAGCCAGCCGCGGATGCGCATGTTCGTCCGGCCCGTCGGGTCGGCTCCCGGCAGCTCCGCGGAGAGGTCACCCGTGCCGAAGCGGATCAGCGGATACGCCGGGTTCATGGTGGTCACCACCACCTCGCCGACTTCGCCGGCGGCGACGGGGTCGCCCGTGCCGGGGCGCACGATCTCCACGAGCACGCCTTCGTCCACCACCAGTCCTTCGCGCGAGGAGGTCTCGTAGGCGATGAGTCCCAGGTCCGCCGTCGCGTAACTCTGGTACACCGCGAGGCCGCGTTCCTGGAACCAGTCGCGCAGGCTAGTCGGAAGCGCCTCGCCGCCGACCAGGCCCTTGCGCAGGCTCGCGATGTCGCTGCCGGCCTCCTGCGCCTTCTCGACGAGGATGCGCAGGAAGCTGGGCGTGCCCGCATAGGCGACCGGCCGCAGCTCGCGGATGGCCTGCAGCTGCTGCTCGGTCTGTCCGACGCCGGCCGGGAACACCGAGCAGCCGATGGCGTGCGCGCCCGACTCCATGAGGAAGGCGCCGGGCGTCATGTGATAGCTGAACGCGTTGTGCACGAGGTCGCCCGCACGGAAGCCGGCGGCGTACATGGCGCGGCCGATGCGCCAGTAGTCGCGCGTGCTGCCCTCCGGTTCGTAGATCGGCCCGGGCGACGCATAGATGCGGGGCATGCCGGCGCCGCGCACGAGCGCCGAGAATCCGCCGAAGGGATCCGCCGGTTGCTGCGCCCGCTGGCGTGCCTGCAGGTCGCCCTTGCGCGTGACGGGCAACCTGGCGAGCGCTGCGCGCGAGCTCACCTGCAAGGCATCGACGCCTGCGAGGATCTCGGCAAAGGCCGCGGTGTTGCGCTGCGCGTGGTGGACCTGCCCGGGCAGGCCCGCCATCAGCTGCGCCTCGCGCTGCGCGGCGGAGCGCGTCTCCAGCTCGTCGTAGTGGTCCTTGTCCATCCTGGGTTCCCGGTTCACGCCAGCCAGCGCTTGCGCCGCCGGTAGCTCTTGACCTCGCGGAAGCTCCTGCGCTCGCTGCCGCCGACGCCGAGGTAGAACTCCTTGACGTCCTCGTTGCTGGCGAGCTCCGAGGCCGGACCGTCCATCACGACACGTCCGCTCTCGAGGATATAGCCATAGCCCGCGTACCTCAGGGCCATCCCGGTGTTCTGCTCTGCCAGCAGGAAGGTGACCCGCTCGCGCGTGTTGAGGTCCTTCACGATTTCGAACACTTCCTCCACGATCTGCGGCGCCAGACCCATCGAGGGCTCGTCCAGCAGCACGACGCTCGGGCTGGCCATGAGCGCCCGGCCGATGGCGCACATCTGCTGCTCGCCACCGGAGGTGTAGGCCGCCTGCGAATCGCGCCGCTGCTTCAGGCGCGGGAAGTAGGTGTAGACCTTCTCCAGGTTGGTGGCGATCTCGGAGCGGCTCGTGCGCGTGTAGGAGCCGGTCAGCAGGTTCTCCTCGATGGTGAGGTGGGCGAAGCAATGCCGGCCCTCCATCACCTGCACGACGCCGCGGCGCACGAGGTCCGCTGGCGTGAGGTTCTCGATGCGTTCACCACGCAGCTCGATCGATCCCTTCGTCACCGCGCCGCGCTGGCCCGCCAGCAGGTTCGAGATCGCGCGCAAGGTGGTCGTCTTGCCCGCGCCATTCCCCCCGAGCAGCGCCACGATGCCGCCCTCGGGCACCTGCAGCGACACGCCCTTGAGCACGAGGATCACGTGGTTGTAGATGACCTCGATGCCGTTGACGTCGATGATGATCTTGCGGTCGTTCATGGTGTGCGGTGTTGACCAATCGAAAGGCCCTGGGCCTTTCGATTGGCGGCTCTGTGGAGCCGCGTCCCCTCCCGCCTGGCGGGAGGGGCAGGGGAGGGTGCCGTCAGGACTGGCAGTCCGCCGGCGCGCGGCGCTGCATCTTCTTGTCGGCGAGGTACTTTTCCGCGCCGGTCTTCACCATCGGCTTGATGATCTGCTCGTCGGCCTCGTACCAGTCGTTCGACAGCTTCCACTGCTTGCCGTCCCAGGTCTCGATGCGCGCCCAGGTCGAACCCATGTGGTCCTGGCAGGAGGTGCTGATCGGCCGCAGCACGCCCGCGAAGCCCAGCGCATCCAGGCGCTTCTGGTCGAGCGCGAGGTTCTCCAGGCCCCAGCGCACCTGCTCGCCGGTCATGACCTTGCCCTTGCCGAAGCGCTCCTGTGCGCGCCGCACGGCTTCGACGCCGAGCATCTGGATGATCACGCCGCGCGTGTACAGCACGGAGCCGACCTCGTCGCGCGGTCCCGTGCCCTGGCCCTTGTCGTGCACGTACTTCAGGATGTCCTGGATCACCTTGGGCTGCTGGCCCGAGGTATTGAGCGCCAGCGCGTTGTAGCCCTTGGCGCCTTCACCCACGTCCTTCACGTCCGGTTCCGCACCCGACCACCACACGCCATACATCTTGTCGCGCGGATAGCCGGTGGCCTGCGCTTCCTTCAGGGCGGTGGAGTTCATCACGCCCCAGCCCCACAGCAGCACGTAGTCGGGCCGCTGCTGGCGCACCTGCAGCCAGGCGGCCTTCTGCTCCACGCCGGGCGCGGTCACGGGGATCAGTTCCAGCTGGAAGCCGTGCATCTTCGCGCGCTCCTGCAGCAGCGGGATCGGCTCCTTGCCGAAAGGCGAGTCGTGGTACACGAGCGCGATCTTCTTGCCCTTGAGCTTGTCGAAGCCGCCCTCGCGCTTGGCGATGCTCTGGATCAGGATGTCGGCGCCCGTCCAGTAGCTGCCCATGATGGGGAAGTTCCACTTGAAGGCGTTGCCGTCCTGGGAGACCGCCAGGCCGTAGCCCAGTGTGATGAGCGGGATCTTGTCCGCCGGCACCTTCTCGGTCAGCGCGAACGTGATGCCGGTTGCCTGCGGGTCGAACAGCGCGACGCCGGGATGCGACTTGAGGCGCTCGTAGCACTCCACGCCCTTGTCGGTGGCATAGCCGGTTTCGCATTCCTCCCAGGTGAGCTTCACGCCGTTGATGCCGCCGTCGCGGGCATTGATCATCTTCAGGTAGTCCTGCTTGCCGTTCGCCCACGGCGTGCCGTTCGGCGCATAGGGCCCCGTACGGTAGGACAGCAAGGGGAAGAACTGCTCCTTGGCCTGGGCGAAGGCGCCGGCGGCCGCAGCCGCCAGCAAGCCCGCCACGGCGAAAGATCGAAACTTCATGGATGTCTCCTTCTGGGGGTGAGAAGCGTCAGTGGACGCGATGGGTCGGCTGCGCGCATCCGGGCTTGCGAGCATCAATGCGGGAAGGGCCACAGGCGCAGCTTCTGCTTGCCCGTGGCCCACAGGCGAGCCAGCCCATGCGGCTCGACCACCAGGAACCAGACGATCAGTGCGCCGAACACCATGACCTGCGCGTGATCGAGTCCCGCGGTGTCGATGTGCAGCCCGAACAGCGCGGTGAAGCCGGGCAGCACGTTGGTCAGGAAGATCGGCAGGACCACGATGAAAGCGGCGCCGAAGAACGCACCCGTGATGGAGCCCAGCCCGCCGATGATCACCATGAACAGCAGCCGGAAGGATTGCTCCACCGAGAACGCCGCCGGTTCCCAGGCGCCGAGATAGACGAAGGCCCACAGCGCTCCGGCCATGCCCACGATGAACGAGCTGACCGCGAAGGCGGTGAGCTTGGCGTACATCGGGCGGATGCCGATCACCGCAGCGGCCACGTCCATGTCGCGGATCGCCATCCACTCGCGGCCGATGGCGCCGCGCACCAGGTTCTTCGCGAGCAGTGCGGTGAGCACGAGGACGGTGAGGCAGAACCAGTATTTCGCCGCGTCGCTTTCCAGCGAAAAGCCGAACACCTGCAAGGCACTCACCGAGACGGAGCCGGAGGACGAGTCGTTGGTCAGCCACTTGATCCGCAGGAACATCCAGTCGGCGAAGAACTGCGCCGCGAGTGTCGCCACCGCGAGGTAAAGGCCTTTCACGCGCAGGCTCGGCAGGCCGAACAGGATGCCGAACAGCATCGCGCACAACCCACCGAGGATCACCGCCGCAATGAGCGGCATGCCGGGAATGCGCACGAAGAAGTTGTACGCCCCGTAGGCGCCCACGGCCATGAACGCGCCGGAGCCAAGCGAGATCTGCCCGCAGTAGCCCACCAGGATGTTCACGCCCAGCGCCGCGAGCGCCATGATCAGGAACGGAATCAGCACCGCGGGGAACAGGTAGGGGCTGGCCAGCAGCGGCACGGCGACGTAGGCCACCACCAGCAGCGCCAGCATGGCCCAGCGATCCTGCAGGATCGGGAAGATCTGCTGGTCGGCGCGGTAGCTGGTCTTGAATTGGCCGTTTTCGCGGTAAAGCATGCTTCGTCTTCCTTACACGCGATCGATGATTTTTTCGCCGAACAGCCCCTGCGGGCGCACGAGCAGGAAGGCGAGGGCGAGCACGTAGGCGAACCAGATCTCGATGCCGCCGCCCACCAGCGGGCCGATGTAGACCTCCGAGAGCTTCTCGCCCACGCCGATGATCAGCCCGCCGATGATCGCGCCCGGCACGGAGGTGAGTCCGCCGAGGATGACGACGGGCAGCGCGCGCAATGCGATCGTTGCCAGCGAGAACTGCACGCCGAGCTTGCTGCCCCAGATCATGCCGGCCACCAGCGCCACGACGCCGGCCACGCACCACACGATCACCCAGATGCGCGCGAGCGGAATGCCGATGGACTGCGCGGCCTGGTGGTCGTCCGCCACGGCGCGCAACGCGCGGCCGGTGGACGTCTTCTGGAAGAACAGGCTTAGGACGACGACCAGGGCCGCGGAGATCAGGGCCGCGATCAGGTCCTCCTGGTTGATCAGGACGCCGCCTTCGAACACCTTGTCGAAGGCGATCACCGGATCCTTGGGCATGCCGATGTCGATCTTGTAGATGCTGTTGCCGAACAGGCTCTGGCCCAGGCCTTCGAGGAAGTAGGTGATGCCCAGAGTAGCCATCAGCAGCGTCGCGCCTTCCTGGTTCACCAGGTGGCGCAGCACCAGCGACTCGATCAGCCACGCGACCACGAACATGATCGCGCCTGCAATGAGGAAGGCGGCGACGTTGGCGAACAGCAGGCTCTGGATGCCGGTCCACGCAGGAATCCACTCGGCGAAGCGCGCCATCGCCAGCGCCGCGAACAGCACCATCGCACCCTGCGCGAAGTTGAAGACGCCGGAGGCCTTGAAGATCAGCACGAAGCCGAGCGCGACCAGCGAATAGAGCATGCCGGCCATCAGGCCGCCGAGAAGGGTTTCGAGGAAGAAGCCCATCAGTGTTGCGTCCCGAGGTAGGCCTTGATCACGTCCGGATCGTTGCGGACCACGTGCGGCACGCCGTCGCCGATCTTGCGGCCGTAGTCCAGCACCACCACGCGGTCGGAGATGTCCATCACCACGCCCATGTCGTGCTCGATCAGGACCACCGTCGTGCCGAACTCGTCGTTCACGTCGAGGATGAAGCGGCACATGTCCTGCTTCTCCTCGAGGTTCATGCCCGCCATCGGTTCGTCGAGCAGCAGCACCTGCGGCTCCATCGCGAGGGCGCGGCCGAGGTCCACGCGCTTCTGCAGTCCGTACGGCAGCTGGCCGACGGGCACCTTGCGGTAAGGCTGGATCTCGAGGAAATCGATGATGCGTTCGACCGCCTCCCGGTGCCGCGTCTCCTCGCGTTCGGCGGGGCCGATGCGCAGCGCCTGCAGCAGCAGGTTGCTGCGGATGCGCAGGTTGCGCCCGGTCATGATGTTGTCGAGCACGCTCATGCCCTTGAAGAGCGCCAGGTTCTGGAAGGTGCGGGCGATGCCCATCTCGGCCACCTGCCGGCTCTTCATGTGGTGGAAGCCCCGCCCGCGGAAGGTGATGGTGCCTTCCTGCGGCTGGTACACGCCGTTGATGCAGTTGAGCAGCGAGCTCTTGCCGGCGCCGTTGGGGCCGATGATGGCGCGCACCTCGTGCTCGCGCACGTCGAAGGAGATGTCCGTCAGCGCCTTGACGCCGCCGAAGGCAAGCGAGATGTTCCGCACGTCGAGGATCACCTCGCCCAGCTTGCGCCCGCCGGTTGCCGGGGGCGCTGCCACCACGCCCGGATCGTCGACGATCTTCATGCGGCCGCCCGCACCGGCGCGAAGGTGCGCGCATCCATGATCTTCAGCGTGGCGCTCACCACGCCCGTGCGGCCGTCCTCGAAGCGCACCTGTGTCTCGATGTACTGCGCATCCTTGCCGCCGTACAGCGCATCGACCAGCGCCTGGTACTTCTCCGCCACGAAGCCGCGCCGGACCTTGTTGGTGCGCGTGAGCTCGCCGTCGTCCGCATCCAGCTCCTTGTGCAGGACCAGGAAGCGATGGACCTGGCTGCCCGCGAGCTTCTCATCGGCGGCGAGGTCCGCGTTGACCTTCTCGACGCACTCCTTGATGAGCGCGTAGACCTCCGGCTTCTGCGCGAGATCGGTGTAGCCGGCATAGGCGAGATTGCGGCGCTCGGCCCAGTTGCCGACCGCGTCGAAATCGATGTTGATCATCGCGCACACCATCTCGCGCCGGTCACCGATGGCGACGGCTTCCTTGATGTGCGGGAAGAACTTGAGCTTGTTCTCGATGTACTTGGGCGCGAACATCGTGCCGTCGGCCAGGCGGCCGACGTCCTTGGCGCGGTCGATGATCTTCAGCTGCCCGGTCGCATCGAGGAAGCCGGCGTCCCCGGTGCGGTACCAGCCGTCCGCCGTCTTCACTTCGGCCGTGGCCTGCGGGTTCTTGTAGTACTCCTTCAGCAGGCCCGGCGAACGCACCAGGATCTCGCCGGTGTCGGCAAGCCGGATCTCCACGCCGCGGCAGGGCACGCCGACGGTGTCGGAGCGCACCTGGTTGTCGGGTTGCATGCACACGAACACTGCGGTTTCCGTGCTGCCGTAAAGCTGCTTCAGGTTCACGCCGATCGCGCGATAGAAGGAGAAGAGATCCGGGCCGATCGCTTCGCCGGCCGTGTAGGCCACGCGCACGCGGGAAAGACCCAGGTTGTTGCGCAGCGGCCCGTACACCAGCAGGTTGCCCAGCGCGTATTTCAGGCGATCGAACCAGGGCACGGCCTTGCCGTCGCGCAAGGCCGGACCGACGCGTCGCGCGAGATCCATGCACGCCTTGAACATGCGCCGCTTCAGCGCACTGGCATCTTCCATGCGGATCGTCACGCTCGTCAGCAGGCTTTCGAAGATCCGGGGCGGCGCGAAGTAGTACGTCGGGCCGATCTCCCGCAGGTCGATCATCACCGTACCGGCCGACTCGGGGCAGTTCACCACGTAGCCGCACGCCAGCCATTGCGCGTAGCTGAAGATGTTCTGCCCGACCCACGCGGGCGGGAGGTAGGCGAGGACCTCCTCGTGCTCCGTGAGGTGGTCGAACTCGGCGCCGGCACTCGCACGATCGAGCAAGGTCCGGTGCGTGTGCACGACGCCCTTCGGCTGGCCCGTGGTGCCGGAAGTGAAGAACATGGCCGCGACGTCGTCCGGCGTGCCTCGCTCGATCTCGCCCCGCAGGAAGTCCGCGTGCTCGCGCGCGAATGCAGCACCGGAGTGCAGCAAGGCATCCAGCGCTTGCAGCCCGGGCTCGCTGTAGTTGCGCAGCCCCCGCGGGTCGTCGTAGTAGATGTGCGCCAGCTGCGGGCACTGGGCGCGGATCTCCAGCAGCTTGTCGACCTGCTCCTGGTCCTCGGCGAGCGCGAAGCGCACTTCGGCGTTGTTGATCGGGAAGACGCATTCCGCAGCCACCGCGTCCTGGTACAGCGGCACGGGGATGGCGCCCAGCGCCTGTGCCGCCAGCATGGTCGCGTAGAGGCGGGGCCGGTTCGCGCCGACGATCACGATGTGCTCGCCCCGCGCCAGTCCGGCGCTGTGCAGCCCGCAGGCGAGCGACTCCACCATGCCGGCCAGCTCTGCCCACGTGAGCGTCTGCCAGATGCCGTATTCCTTCTCGCGCATCGCGGCCGCGGTGGGCCGCTGCGCTGCGTGCTGCCACAGCAGCCGCGGGAAAGTGGTCTCCATGCCGTCCTCGCGTAGCGGGTCTGAGCGGCCAATGTAGGGAGGGGTTTGACGCCGATCTGTCTTCGCGACGACATTCCTAGGGATAATCCTGATAGGGCGTGCCCGCAGCCTGCTACCCCCATGACGACCGAACTCACACTGCATCAGCGCCGGCGCCCCGCGACGCCGCAGGAGCTCGCGGGCATCCCGTGGCTGGCGCTGCTCGGGCCGGCCGAGCGCGAGCGCGCGGTGGCGGACATCAAGGTGGGCGATGCCCTGTCCGGCGACTACGTCTGCCGCGTGGGGCGCCCCGTGACGTACTGGTTCGGCGTGGTCGAAGGCCTGCTGAAAATGAGCAGTGACAACGAGCAGGGGCAGACCATCACGTTCAGCGGACTGCCGCCCGGCGGCTGGTTCGGCGAAGGCACGGTGCTCAAGCGCGAGGTCTATCGCTACAACATCCAGGCCTTGAGAAGGAGCGTCGTCGCCGGGTTGCCGGCCGACACCTTCCACTGGCTGCTGGATCATTCCATCGCGTTCAACCGCTTCGTGATGAACCAGCTCAACGAACGGCTCGCGCAGTTCATCGCCGCGCGCGAGATCGACCGCATGGTCAACCCCGACCTGCGCGTCGCGCGCAACCTGGCCGCGCTGTTCAACCCGGTGCTGTTCCCCGGCGTCGGCGAAATGCTGCGCATCACGCAACAGGAGCTTGCGTACCTGGTGGGCCTGTCGCGGCAGCGGGTGAACGAGGCGCTCTCGTCGCTGCAGGAGCAAGGCATCATTCGGGTCGAATACGGCGGGCTGCGCATCCTGGACCTGCCCGCCCTGCGATCCAATCCCTTTCCACTCCGATCCCATGCCTGACCTGCCGACCGCCCCTGGCGGAACCACCCGATTGAACAAGCGCATGGCCGAACTCGGGCTGTGCTCGCGCCGGGAGGCGGACGACTGGATCGGCCGCGGCTGGGTGAAGGTCGATGGAAAGGTCGCGCCCATGGGCCTGCAGGTCGGGCCGCAGGCGCGCATCGATATCGATCCGCGCGCCCGCGGCCAGCAACGCGAGCAGGTCACGATCCTGCTGCACAAGCCGATCGGCTACGTGAGCGGACAGGCCGAGGACGGCCATGAGCCTGCAGTCGTGCTCGTGCAGGGACGCACGCGCTGGAAGGGCGACGCGGCGCCGCAGCGCTTCGCGCCCACGCAGCTGAAGGGGCTGGCCCCCGCGGGCCGTCTCGACATCGACTCCACCGGGCTGCTCGTTCTGACGCAGGATGGCCGCGTGGCGCGCCAGTTGATCGGCGAGGACTCGGGGGTCGAGAAGGAGTACCTGGTGCGCGTGGCCTTCGGCGCGGTCACGACCAACGTGCAGGCCGCCTTCCCGTCGACGCAGCTCGCGCGGCTGCGGCACGGGCTCAGCCTGGACGGCCAGCCGCTGAAGCCCGCGCAAGTCGACTGGCAGAACCCGGAGCAGTTGCGCTTCGTGCTCACGGAGGGCAAGAAGCGGCAGATCCGGCGGATGTGCGAGCTGGTCGGCCTGAAGGTGGTCGGCCTCAAGCGCGTGCGCATCGGGCGCGTGACGCTCGGACAGTTGCCGCTGGGACAGTGGCGCTATCTCGCGCCGCACGAGCGCTTCTAGTCCGTCGACCGCCGGCCGGGCCCGCAACGGGCACGCGGTGTGACCGCAGTCCGCCAGCGCAGGCCTCAGCGCGGCTGCGGCGCTGCGGACAGCAACCAGTCGCCGAGGCCGTCGACGGCCTGCGCGGATTCCGGATCGCGCTGCATCTGCTGCTGGATGGCGTCGAGCATGTCCGCACAACGGGGATCGCCGAGCAGCGGCGCGCCGAACTCGCGCGCGAGCTCCGCCTCGAGCACGAGGCGCACGGCCTTGCGGCGACGCTCCGGGTCATCGAGCGCGATGGCGGCGATGCGTTGCGCGAGCACGGCCGCGGGCGCGTCGGTGTCGCTCGCCTGCGCACGGGGTCCCGCGCGCCGGGTGCGGGCCAGCTCCTGGCGCAACGAGGCGAGGCGCACGGGCAGCGCCGGGACGGATTGCCGGGGGTCGATGGTGGTCACGCCAATACATCGGCGGTTTCGGCCGCCGGTTTAGCCGTGACCGCAGAAACCAGGCCGACGGCTGGCCAGCGGACGAAAAAAAGCCGGGCTCGCGCCCGGCTTCTTGATCTGCCTGGATCAGGCGGACATTACATGTCCATGCCGCCCATGCCACCCATGCCGCCCATGCCGCCACCGGGCATGGCGGGAGCCTCTTCCTTCGGGGCTTCCGCGACCATGGCTTCGGTCGTCAGCATCAGGGACGCGACCGACGCGGCGTTCTGCAGCGCGGTGCGGGTCACCTTGGTCGGGTCCAGGATACCCATCTCGATCATGTCGCCGTAGGTATCGTTGGCGGCGTTGAAGCCGTAGTTGCCCTTGCCGTTCAGCACGGCGTTGACCACCACGGACGGCTCGCCACCGGCGTTCGCCACGATCTCGCGCAGCGGCGACTCGACCGCCTTGAGCACCAGCTTGATGCCGGCTTCCTGGTCGGCGTTGTCACCCTTGATGTTGCCGGCCGCCTGGCGCGCACGCAGCAGGGCGACACCGCCGCCGGCCACGATGCCTTCTTCCACGGCAGCGCGGGTGGCGTGCAGCGCGTCTTCCACGCGGGCCTTCTTTTCCTTCATTTCCACTTCGGTCGCGGCGCCGACCTTGATCACGGCAACACCGCCGGCCAGCTTGGCCACGCGCTCTTGCAGCTTCTCACGGTCGTAGTCCGACGTGGCTTCCTCGATCTGCACGCGCACCTGCTTGACGCGCGCCTCGATGTCGGCGGCAGCACCGGCGCCGTCGATGATCGTGGTGTTTTCCTTGCCCACTTCGATGCGCTTGGCCTGGCCCAGGTCGGCCAGCGTGACCTTCTCCAGGCTCATGCCGGTCTCTTCGGAGATCACCTTGCCGCCCGTGAGGATGGCGATGTCTTCCAGCATGGCCTTGCGGCGGTCGCCGAAGCCAGGGGCCTTGACGGCCACGACCTTCAGGATGCCGCGGATGGTGTTGACCACCAGGGTGGCCAGCGCTTCGCCTTCGACTTCTTCCGCGATGATCAGCAGCGGGCGCGAAGCCTTGGCCACCTGTTCCAGCACGGGCAGCAGGTCACGGATGCTCGAGACCTTCTTGTCGTACAGCAGCACGAAGGGGTTGTCGAGCAGCGCGGACTGCTTCTCGGGGTTGTTGATGAAGTAGGGCGACAGGTAGCCGCGGTCGAACTGCATGCCTTCGACGACGTCGAGTTCGTTCTGCAGGGACTTGCCGTCTTCGACGGTGATGACGCCTTCCTTGCCGACCTTGTCCATCGCCTCGGCGATGATGTCGCCGATCGAGGAGTCGCTGTTGGCGGAGATGGAGCCGACCTGCGCGATTTCCTTGCTGGTGGTCGTCGGCTTGGAGGCCTTCTTCAGCTGCTCGGTCAGGGCCAGGACGGCCTTGTCGATGCCGCGCTTCAGGTCCATCGGGTTCATGCCGGCGGCCACGTACTTCATGCCTTCGCGCACGATGGCCTGGGCCAGCACGGTGGCGGTGGTGGTGCCGTCACCGGCGTTGTCGCTGGTCTTGGAAGCGACTTCCTTGACCATCTGCGCGCCCATGTTCTGCAGCTTGTCCTTCAGCTCGATTTCCTTGGCCACGGACACGCCGTCCTTGGTCACGGTCGGGGCGCCGAAGGAGCGCTCGAGCACCACGTTGCGGCCCTTGGGGCCCAGGGTCACCTTGACCGCGTTGGCCAGGATGTTCACACCCTCGACCATGCGGTGGCGCGCGTCAGCGCCGAAAATCACGTCTTTTGCAGCCATTGTTTTTTACCTCAGTGAGATGTTTCGGGGAGGAAGCCTCAGGCGACCTTCTTCAGGCCAGCGGACGCGGCGCCTTCGATCACGGCGAACAGGTCGTCTTCCTTCATGACCAGCAGTTCCTCGCCATCGACCTTGACGGTCTGGCCGGAGTACTTGCCGAACAGGACGCGGTCACCAACGGCGACGTTCAGCGCGATGGTTTCGCCCTTGTCGTTCTTGCGGCCGGGGCCCACGGCCAGGATTTCGCCCTGGTCCGGCTTCTCGGCGGCGTTGTCCGGGATCACGATGCCGGAAGCGGTCTTGGTTTCCTGTTCCAGGCGCTTGACGATCACACGGTCGTGCAGAGGACGAAGTTTCATTGCATCTCCTTCAATGAGAACATGGTGGCAACACAGAGCGCCAACGGAAGTTAGCGCTCAATAACTCGCGTGGAGGAGGGCTGCAGCTCGGCTGTTAGCACTCAACTCCAACGAGTGCTAATCATAAGGGGTTTTGTGTCGGTTTCAAGCGGGGCGGGTCGTAGGCTGGCTCCGACGGGTCCGTTTCGGCCGCCCGCGCAGCCCGGGCACGGCTGCCCAAAACCCAAGGGCAAGCCACCGCTGTGGCGGGCTCCGCTGTGCGGCCCAGTCCGTCAGCCGCCGGTGCGCGCGAGGATGGGGAACAGCTTGCCCAGCCCGCTCGCCATCACTTCCACGGCGAGCGCGGCAAGGATCAAGCCCATGAGGCGCGTCATCACGTTGATGCCCGTGCGACCCAGCACGCGCGCGATCGGGTGTGCGAGCGAGAAGCACAGCGCGGTGACCAGGCCCACCACGACGCCGTAGCCGATCAGGGTGGTCATCTGCCACACGGTCTTGGCCCGGTCCGCGTAGATGACGACCGCCGACATGGTGGCGGGGCCCGTGAGCAGTGGAATCGTGAGCGGCACCACCGCCACGCTGGCGCCCATCGCCGCCTTCTCGTCGCCGTCCGTGAGGTCGGTGCTCGTCGCCTTCATTTCCGCCGGCTTGGCGTTGAGCATGTTGAGCGCGCTGATCAGCAGGAGCATGCCGCCGCCCACCTGGAAGCTTGCCAGCGAGATGCCGAAGAACTCGAGGATGCGCACGCCCAGCAGCGCACTCGTGGCGATCACGACGAAGGCGGTGAAGGAGGACACCCACGCGGTCTTCTGCCGCAGCGCGGGCGACAGGTCCTGGGTGTAGTGGATGAAGAAGGGGATGATCGCCAGCGGATTGACGATGGCCAGCAGCGTGACGAGCGGCTTGAACTCGATCATCAGGTGTTCGCCGGGCTGCGGCGGCCGAACATCCCGTAGCCCTCCATCTCCAGCACCTTGTCGCCGTGCTGGTTGAACATCTCCCAGCGGGAACGCACGAGCCCGGTGTCGGGCCGCGACTTCATCGGCCGCGACTCGAGGATGGTGTGGCGCAGGTTCAGCTGGTCGCCGGGATATACCGGCTTGAGCCACTTCAGGCTCTCGAGTCCCGGCGAGCCCTTGCTGGCGGTGTGGCGCAGCATGTTGTCCACGGTGAGCCGCATGGCGAGGCAGGCCGTCTGCCAGCCGCTCGCCGCGAGCCCACCGAACATCGACTGGCGTCCCGCTTCCTCGTCCAGGTGGAACGGCTGCGGATCGTATTTCGCGGCGAATTCCTTGATCTGTTCCGCATCGACGGAGACGCTGCCCAGGTCGCGCACGGATCCGGGCTGCAGGTCTTCCCAGTACAGGCTGATGGCCATCAACGACCTCCCGACACTTCGACCAGCGACATCGTCGTGTAGCTGGCCTCCGGCGACAGCAGCCACACGATGGCCTGCGCGACTTCTTCCGCCGAGCCGCCGCGCTGCATCGGCACGAGGTGCTCCAGTTCGCGGACCCGGTTCGGCAGCCCGCCCGAGGCATGGATGTCGGTCTCGATCAGCCCGGGCCGCACGGCGTTCACGCGAATGCCTTCCGCGGCGACTTCCTTGGCCAGGCCGATCGTGAACGCGTCGATCGCGCCTTTCGATGCAGCGTAATCGACGTACTGCCCGGGCGCGCCCAGCCGTGCCGCCGCGCTCGAGACGTTCACGATCGCACCGCCGCTGCCGCCATGCCGGGTGCTCATGCGCTTCACCGCTTCGCGCGCGCACAGGAAGCTGCCGATCACGTTGATGTCGAACATGCGCTGCAGGCGCGCCACGGTCATTTCTTCGACGCGCGCGGTGCGGTCCACGATGCCCGCGTTGTTCACCAGCGCCGTCAGCCGGCCCAACCGGGCGTCGACCTCGGCGAACATCTGCATCACCTGGTCTTCCTGCGCCACGTCGGCCTGCACTGCCAGCGCCTGGCCACCGCCGTCGCGGATGGAACGCACTACGGCGTCGGCTGCCGCGCCGTTGTTCGTGTAGTTCACCGCGACCGCATAGCCGCGGCGCGCCGCAAGAATCGCCGTGGCGGCGCCGATGCCTCGGCTGCCCCCGGTCACCAACAGGACTTCGCTCACTCGTGTCTCCCTCACGGCCGCGCTGCTGCGGCCCGTCGCCCATTAGATCAAAAGCGGTGGATTGACGCCGGGGCGACGGATGGTGGATGCTCGGCCCCTTCGCTTCGCAACCAGGAGAATGACATGGGCCAATTCACGGAACTCAAGGCGGCCGACGGCCAGGCCATCCCCGCGTACGTCGCCAAGCCACAGGGCCAGGCCAAGGGCGGCGTCGTGGTGATCCAGGAAATCTTTGGCGTGAATTCGCACATCCGCTCGGTTGCGGACGGCTATGCCGCGGCGGGTTACCTTGCGGTGGCGCCGGCGATCTTCCATCGCGTCAAGCCGAACGTGGACCTGGGCTACACCCCCGAGGACATGTCAGAGGGCATGGGCCTGAAGACCGCCACGGAAGCCTTGCCCTCGCCCGGCGTGATGCAGGACATCCAGGCCGCGATCCGCTACGCAGCGCAGGCCGGCAAGGTCGGCATCGTCGGCTACTGCTACGGCGGCCTGCTGACCTGGCGCGCCGCTGCGACGCTCGACGGGCTCAGCGCCGCGGTGCCTTACTACGGCGGCGGGATGACCACGCCCGACGAAATCGCCCGCAAGCCGAAAGTCCCCGTGATGGCGCACTTCGGTGACAAGGACAAGCACATCTCCGTCGCAAGCGTGCAAGCCTTCGAGAAGGCGCATCCGGAGGTGGAGGTGCACATGTACGCCGCCGACCACGGCTTCAATTGCGACCAGCGCGGCTCCTACAACGCCGGCGCCGCGACGACCGCGCGCGAGCGCACGCTGGACTTCTTCCGCAAGCATCTCGGGTGAGAGCGGGGGCGCGCGGCTCGCGCTCGCGAGCTGCGCACCAGGCACGCGCGGCGCACCCGCGGTCGTCCTCGCGCGATGCTGGACAATGGCGCACCTCCACGGAGCCCGACGCCATGAGCTTGCAGCTGCACTACGACCCCGGCACCGCCGCGATGATCCCGCACATCGTGCTGGAGGAACTGGGTGTTCCGTACGAGCGCGTGCTGGTGGACCGCTCGCAGAACCGGCACAAGGAGCCGGACTTCCTGCGGCTAAACCCGAACGGGCTGCTGCCGGTGCTCACCGACGGCGAGCTGGTCCTCTACGAAACGGCGGCGATCGTGCTGCACCTGTGCGACACGCATCCGCAGGCGCGGCTCGCTCCCGAACTGGGAACCGCTGCGCGCGCCCACTTCTACAAATGGCTGATGTGGTGCACGAACACGCTACAGGCCACGCTGCTCATTTACTTCTATCCGCAGCGCTGGGTTCAGGAAAGCGATGCCGGCGCCGCCTCGCAGGTGCAGCAGAAGGCGCAGGAAAAGATCGCCGGGATGCTCGACCAGCTCGATGCGTTGCTCGCGAGCCATGGCGGTCCCTGGATCCTGGGCGGGGACTACGGCGCACTCGACGCGTATGTGTTCACCCTGTGCCGCTGGACGCGCAATTTCAAGGGCCCGAAGGCGCGTGATCTGCCGCACCTCGGCCCGTACCTGCAGCGCATGGCGCAACGCCCTGCAGTGCAGCGCGTCTTCGCCGCGGAGCAGCTCTCAGCCCCCTTGTTCTAGCAGGCGCTGCAACTCGAGCGCGTTGCCGGCCGCCGCCCCCGAGGCGGTGTTGTCGAAGATGCACCAGCTCTCGGCTCCGTCCGCGCTTGCCTGCCGCAGCCGCATCGCCAGCGACTGGAGAATCGCCGGCTCGTAAGAGGAGTAGTAGACGCGCGGCGATCCGTGCAGGCGCAGGTACACGCGCTGGGGCCAGCCGCCGGGCGCCCCGGCCGCCTCGTGCCGCACGGGGTCGGCGAGCACGCGCGCCACCTGCCAGCTGCGCAGCAAGGCATCGGGCGACGCCTCGAACCAGCTCACGTGGCGCGGCTCGAGCGCGATACCTTGGGCGAAGCGATCGCGCAGCAGCCGCAGGAAAGGTTCGACCACGCCTGCGTCGAAGGCGAAACTGGGTGGCAGCTGCACCAGCAGGCAGGCCAGCTTCGCCCCGAGTCCACTGGCCTGCGCGAGGAACTCGTCGAGGAGCGCGTCGCAGCCGACCAGGCGCCGCTCGTGCGTGATGGTGCGCGGCAGCTTGGCGCTGAAGCGAAACTCCTGTGGCACGCTGGCGGCCCACTTCTCGTACAGCGAGCGCTGGTGCGGGCGATGGAACGAGGAGTTGATCTCCGTGACAGGGAAGCGGGTGGCGTAGCGCGCCAGGTGGCTGTCGCCCGCGCCGAACGCGTCCTGCGCGGCGCGCGGCAGGCTCCAGCCGGCGCAGCCGACCAGGACAGCGGTCGAAGTCATCTCAGCGCGTTCGCGTGAGGTAGCGCTTGCGCCAGAACAGCAGGCCCGTGCCCGCCGCGATCCCGGCCATGGCCGCGACGGTCCACCAGAAGCCGGACTGGTGGTGGATGGCGGGCATGAACTCGAAATTCATGCCGAAGAAGCCGACGATCAGGTTCAGGGGCAGGAAGATCGCGGTGAGCGCGGTCAGCGTGCGCATGATGTCGTTGGTGCGATTGCCGACCGCGGAAAAGTGGATCTGCACGGCCGTCTCCGCACTCTGCTCCATGCGGTTCACGTGGTGCGTGACACGGTGGATGTGCTCCACCACGTCGCGCGCGCGGGCCAGCAGCGAGTCGCGCTCCGCCTGCGACATCCAGGGCGGCGGCTGCTCGCGCTGCGCATCGAGCCACTCCTGCATTGCGTCGTTCTGCTCCTCGCACAGGTCCTGCAGCGTGTGCAGCGCGTTCCGGGCGGTCATGAGCGCAGCCCAGTCGGAGTCGGCGTGGCGCGTCGGCGCCAGCAAGGCCTGCTGCCAGCGATCGAGCTCGTTGCTCAGTTCCTTGCGCAGCTCCAGGTAGCTGTCCACCATCACGTTGAGCATGCGCAGCATCAGGTCCGCTGCGCTCGTGGGCAGGCGGCTGCGGGCGGCTGCACTCAGTCCTTCGCTTTGCAGCGCATCCTTCAGGTAGCGCTCCACGAACGAATGCGCGGCGTGGCAGCCCTGCGGGTGCACGGTGATCAGCAGCCGGTCGAAGGCCGCGAAGCCCACCGCCCGCGTGCGGATGCGGCTGAACGTGGAGAGAAGGCCATCGCGCGGCGGCGCCCGGTTGCCAAGTTCCACGTTCACTTCGGCTTCGGTCGCCAGGCGGCGGAAGATCACCAGGTCGTACACCGACGTGTAGTCGTACTGCGAGGGATGCGCCCGGTTGCCCAGGTCCTTCACGTGCAGGTCGAGCAACGGCGAGCCGCCGATGTGCGTGGCGGCGCGCTGCAGCACCGGCAGCTCGTGCTCCAGGTGTTCGCGTTCCAGGAAGATCCAGACGAAGCCGTTCTGGGGCGGCTGGCCCGGCAGGTGGTCCAGGAAGCGCAGCGTGCCGGCCGCGAACTCGACGATCTGCACTCAGGCTCCGGCGCGCAGCAGACCGGCGGCGTCCAGCGCGAAGTACGTGAGCACGCCATCCGCTCCCGCGCGCTTGAACGCCAGCAGGCTCTCCATCATCACCGCGTCGTGGTCGAGCCATCCGTTGGCGGCCGCGGCCTTGAGCATCGCGTATTCACCCGAGACCTGGTAGGCGAAGGTGGGCACGCCGAATTCGTCCTTCACGCGCCGCACGATGTCGAGGTAGGGCATGCCGGGCTTCACCATCACCATGTCCGCGCCTTCGGCGAGGTCCATCGCGACTTCGCGCAAGGCTTCGTTGGTGTTGCCCGGGTCCATCTGGTACACCTTCTTGTTGCTCTTGCCCAGGTTCGCGGCCGAACCGACGGCGTCGCGGAACGGGCCGTAGAAGGCGCTCGCGTACTTGGCGCTGTACGCCATGATGCGCGTGTGGATGAAGCGCTGCGCCTCCAGTGCCTTGCGGATCGCGCCGATGCGGCCATCCATCATGTCGGAGGGCGCGACGATGTCCACGCCGGCCTGGGCCTGCGTGAGGGCCTGCTTCACCAGCAGTTCGACCGTCTCGTCGTTCAGGATGTAGCCGGTGTCGTCCAGCAGGCCGTCCTGGCCGTGGCTGGTGAAGGGATCCAGGGCCACGTCGGTCATCACTCCGAGTTCGGGAAACTCCTTCTTGAGACCGCGCACCACCTTCGGCACGAGGCCCTCCGGGTTCCAGGCCTCGCGGCCGTCCGGCGTCTTCAGCTGCGGATCGATGACCGGGAACAACGCGAGGGCCGGCACGCCCAGCTTCATGCACTGTTCGGCGACCGGCAGCAGCAGGTCGAGACTGAGACGTTCCACGCCCGGCATCGAGGCAACGGACTGCCGTTGCTTCTGGCCGTCCAGCACGAAGACCGGGTAGATCAGGTCGTTCGGCGAGAGCGCGTGCTCGCGTACGAGGTTGCGCGTGAACGCGTCGCGGCGCAGGCGGCGGGGGCGGCCGTGGGGAAAGGTGGCGTGGAAACTCATGACGAAAATTGTGCCCCATGCCGCGCCATCAGGCGCCCGTCAGCGATCGCCGGCTCCGCAAGGACTTTCTGGTTGAAAGGCGCCTCAGCGGCTGTTAAATTACGCATGGGCGGCTTGCCGCCTCCCGCTTTTCCTCCCTGAGCGGGCGCCTTGATGTGTGACAGCAAAAAGGCTTCCCACCCCGGCCCGCAAGTGCCGGGGCTTTTTTTTGCCCCGGGGCGGCGCCATGCGCTCAGGGACCGCTCCGTACACTCCGCGCATGCTCTGGGTCAAGGCCTTCCATATCGTGTTCGTGGCCAGCTGGTTCGCGGGCCTGTTCTACCTGCCGCGCATCTTCGTGAACCTGGCCATGGTGCCGGCGGGGT
This sequence comes from Ramlibacter ginsenosidimutans, assembly GCF_016654015.1. Lineage (GTDB taxonomy): Bacteria > Pseudomonadota > Gammaproteobacteria > Burkholderiales > Burkholderiaceae_C > Ramlibacter > Ramlibacter ginsenosidimutans. Next base: position 405,615 of record NZ_JAEPWM010000002.1, read on the forward strand.
CCCTCGCCGAGCGCGAGCGCCTGTTGCTCATGGCGCGCAAGCTGCTTCGCTTCACGACCATGCTGGCCGTACCTGCCGTCCTGCTCGGCCTGTGGCTGTGGCTGGGATACGGCATCGGCCGCGGCGCGGGCTGGATGCATGCGAAGCTGGGCATCGTGGTGCTCACCGTCGGATATCACCACGCGTGCGCGGTCGTGCTGCGCAAGCTGCAGGCGGGCACCAGCCGGCGCAGCCATCGCTGGTTCCGGTGGTTCAACGAACTGCCCGTGCTGTTCCTGCTGGCTGCCGTGATCCTCGTGGTGGTCAAGCCGTTCTGAGCATGCACAAGACCTCGGCCTGGCCGCTCGCGGGCGCCTACGCGGTGCTGATCGTGTATGCCAGCCTCTATCCATTCACGGGGTGGCGGGACCAGGAGATCGCGCCGTGGGAGTTCCTGGTCGCACACTGGCCGAAGTACTGGACGTGGTTCGACGTGGTCGCGAACGTGCTGGGGTACATCCCCCTCGGCTTCCTGCTGGCCCTGAGCTTCATGCGACGCGCCCAGGTGCGCTACTTTGCGCGCCACCCGAACGTCGCCGCCACGGCCATCGCGTTCCTGGCCGGCACGGCGCTGTCACTGTGCATGGAGACGCTGCAGAACTACCTCCCTTCGCGGGTGGCCTCGAACGTGGACCTCGGCCTCAATGCGGCCGGGACGCTCGTGGGCGCGGTGCTGGCCTGCGTTCTCGAACGGGCGGGCGCCATCGCCCACTGGAGCCGGTTTCGTGACCGCTGGTTCATTTCCGAGGCGCGCGGCGCGTTGGTGCTGCTGGCGCTGTGGCCGCCCGCCTTGCTCTTCCCTGCCGCCGTGCCGCTCGGGTTGGGGCAGGTGCTGGAACGGCTGGAGAACGGACTGGCCGAGTGGCTGCAGGCCACCCCCTTCCTGGAATGGATGCCCATTCGCGAAGTCGAATTGCAGCCGCTCGTGCCGGCCGCAGAACTGCTGTGCGTTGCCTTGGGCGCCTTCATCCCCTGCCTGCTGGGCTACACCGTGCTGCGATCGGTGGGCCGCCGCGCGCTCTTCGCAGTCGGCACGGTGGTGCTCGGGGTCGCCGTGACGGCGCTCTCCGCTGCGCTCAGCTGGGGCCCCAGCCATGCGTGGGCGTGGTTGAGCCTGCCCGTGCGCATGGGGCTCCTGTTCGGCCTGCTGCTCGCGCTCCTGATGCTGGCGGTGCCGCGGCGCGGCTGCGCCGCCATGCTGCTGATCGCGCTGGTCGTGCACCTGAGCGTGCTGAACCAGGCGCCGGCCAGCGCGTATTTCTCGGACACGCTGCAGGCCTGGGAGCAGGGCCGCTTCATCCGTTTCAACGGGCTCGCGCAGTGGCTCGGATGGCTCTGGCCTTACGCGGTGCTTGTCTATGTCCTGCTGCGGGTTTCCCGTCCGGACCGCACTCCTACAATGCCGGCATGAGTGCGCAGCCGCCTTCCTATTACGAACACCACATCTTCTTTTGCCTCAACAAGCGGGAGAACGGCGAGGCCTGCTGCGCGGACCACAACGCCCAAGCCGCCTTCGATCGCTGCAAGGCGCAGGTGAAGTCCCAGGGGCTCGCGGGTCCGGGCAAGGTGCGCGTCAACAAGGCGGGCTGCCTCGATCGCTGCCAGGGCGGCCCCATCGCCGTCGTGTATCCGGAAGCGGTCTGGTACACCTACGTGGACCAGAGCGACATCGACGAGATCGTCGAGTCGCACCTGAAGAACGGCAAGATCGTCGAGCGCCTGCTGACGCCGCCGCACCTGGGGCGATGAGCGCCACGCAGCGAACCAGTCCCGGGGAACTCGCTGGATGAACGCGCAGACCGAACGCCTGGAATTCGCCGGTCCGGCCGGACGCATCCAGGTCCTGCGCGACCAGCCGGAGGGCGTGCCTGTCGGCACGGCGGTGATCGCGCATCCGCACCCGCTGTTCGGCGGGACGATGGACAACAAGGTCGTGCAGACGCTGGCGCGTGCGTTCGTGCAATGCGGCTGGACGGCGGTGCGCTTCAACTTCCGCGGCGTGGGCACCAGCGAGGGCACGCACGACGAAGGTCGCGGCGAGGCGCTGGACTTGCAGGCCGTGGTGGACGCGTACGCAACCGAGGGGCCGCTCGCGCTGGCCGGCTTCTCCTTCGGCGCCTTCGTCACGGTTTCCGCCTTGCAGTCCCTCTGGTCCGGGCGTGAGGTGCGTGCCATCGTGCTGGTCGGCACCGCCGCTGCCCGCTTCGACGTGCCCCCCTTGCCCGCCGACAGCCACGACCGCGCGCTCGCCCTCCATGGCGAGGTCGACGACACGGTCCCGCTCGCGGCGGCGCTCGACTGGGCGCGGCCGCAGTCACTGCCCGTCACAGTCGTGCCCGGGGTCGGTCATTTCTTTCATGGACAATTGCCGCTCCTGAAGAGCCTGGTGGTGCGCCACCTGCGCGCACAAGCATGAGAACTCGTTGGATGCGGGCGCTCGCGGCGTCCTGGCTGGTCTTTTTTTGCGTCGTCGCGGCGGCACAGGTGCAGCCTCCGGAGATCGCGGCGCGCAACTACCTCCTGATGGACGTCAGCGCCAACCAGGTGCTCGCGGCCAAGGACATCGACAGTTCCGTCGACCCCGCGTCCCTGACGAAGCTCATGGCTTCCTACCTGGTGTTCCAGGCGCTGCAGGCGAAGAAGATCGACCTGAAGCAGACCTTGCCGGTCAGCGAGCAGGCCTCGCGCATGCCGGGCTCGCGGATGTTCATCGAGTCGAAGATGCAGGTTCCGGTGGACGACCTGCTCAAGGGGATGATCGTCCAGTCCGGCAACGATGCGACCATGGCGCTCGCCGAAGGGGTGGGCGGCACGGCGGACCACTTCGTCGAGATGATGAACGCCCAGGCGAAGGCCCTGGGGATGAACCACACCGCATTCAGGAATGCGGCCGGGCTGCCGCAGCCCGGGCAGGTGACGACGGTGCGCGACCTCGGCATCCTCGCCACCCGGCTGATGCAGGATTTTCCGCAGCAGATGCCGTACTTCGCGATCAGGAAGTACCGCTACGCCGGCACGCCGGTGGCCAACGACACCAACCGCAACACGCTGCTGTTCCGCGATCCCACGGTCGATGGCCTGAACAGCGGCCACACGGAGACGGCGGGCTATTGCCTCGTAGCCACCGCGAAGCGCGACTTTCCCAACCTGCAGGGGCGGCGGCTGCTCGCGATCGTGCTGGGCGCGAGCAGCGACTTCGCCCGATCCAACGAGACCCAGAAGCTGCTGAACTGGGGCTACACCGCATTCGAGGGGCTGAAGCTGTTCGACGGCGGCCAGCCCGTCGTACAGCCGCCGGTGTGGAAGGGCAGCGAGGCGACCGTGAAGCTGGGCCAGCCTCGTCCCGTCGTGCTGGCCGTCCCCGCCGGCAGCAGCGCCAGGATCAGGACGCAGGTGGCGCGCCCGGACCCGCTCGTGGCCCCCATCGCCAAGGGCCAGCAGGTGGGCACGCTGAAGATTTCCGTCGGCGACCAGCCTTTGCGGGAGGTGCCGCTGGTGGCTCTCGAGGCGGTGGACACCGCTGGCCTGTTCGGCCGCGCATGGGACGCCATCCGGCTGTGGATCAAATAGATCAGGCGCGGAGACCCTGCCCCAGGCGGCGGCACGGGCCCGCCGGTTGAGGGCTTTCACCAGACGGGATATACTCGCGGGCTTTCCCGCAATCTGGGGCGGGGAACGTATTTGCGTTGCCGCATCCGCGGCAACCGGTTTCACGAACGTTTAGGGACGTTTTTTCAATGCCAACCATCAATCAACTGGTGCGTCAGGGCCGGGAGGTCGAAAAGACCAAATCCAAGAGCCCCGCGATGCAGAACAGCCCCCAGCGTCGGGGCGTGTGCACCCGTGTGTACACCACGACGCCGAAGAAGCCGAACTCCGCGCTGCGGAAGGTCGCCAAGGTCCGCCTGACCAACGGCTTCGAAGTCATCTCCTACATCGGCGGTGAAGGCCACAACCTGCAGGAACACTCCGTGGTCCTGGTGCGCGGCGGCCGCGTGAAGGACCTGCCCGGTGTGCGTTACCACATCGTGCGCGGCTCCCTGGACCTGCAAGGGGTCAAGGACCGCAAGCAGTCCCGTTCGAAGTACGGCGCGAAGCGCCCGAAGAAGGCCTGATCGGCCAGTCGTGGTTTGTCGGTGCTCGTTCGGCCCTGGCAGGCTGGAAGAGCGTAGTGACCCACTGTCGGGTCGAGTAAGCGGGAAGCCTGATGGCGCCCTGGGTCCCCCGAGGACCAGCTGAAGCAAATAGAGAGGTTAGAAATGCCACGTCGTCGCGAAGTCCCTAAGCGTGAAATCCTGCCGGATCCCAAGTACGGCAACGTCGAGCTCGCCAAGTTCATGAACGTGATCATGCAAGGCGGCAAGAAGGCGGTCGCCGAGCGCATCGTCTACGGTGCCCTCGAGCAGATCGAGAAGAAGAACCCGGGGCGCGATCCCCTGGAAGCCTTCACCATGGCCATTTCCAACGTGAAGCCCATGGTCGAAGTGAAGTCCCGCCGCGTCGGCGGCGCCAACTACCAGGTGCCCGTCGAAGTGCGCCCGGTCCGCCGCCTGGCCCTGTCCATGCGCTGGATCAAGGAAGCCGCCAAGAAGCGCGGCGAGAAGTCCATGGCCCTGCGCCTGGCGAACGAACTCATGGAAGCCACGGAAGGCCGGGGCGGCGCCATGAAGAAGCGGGACGAAGTGCACCGCATGGCGGAAGCGAACAAGGCATTCAGCCACTTCCGCTTCTAAGCATCGTCCCCAACTATCGGTGCGGGCCCGCCACGAGCGGGCCTGTGCCCTTTGAAAGAGAAAGATCATCATGGCCCGCAAAACGCCAATCGAGCGATACCGCAACATCGGTATCTCCGCGCACATCGACGCCGGCAAGACCACCACGACCGAACGCATCCTGTTCTACACGGGTGTGAACCACAAGATCGGTGAAGTGCACGACGGCGCCGCCACCATGGACTGGATGGAGCAGGAGCAGGAACGTGGCATCACGATCACCTCCGCGGCCACCACCTGCTTCTGGAAGGGCATGGACATGTCCTTCCCCGAGCACCGCATCAACATCATCGACACCCCCGGCCACGTGGACTTCACCATCGAGGTGGAGCGTTCCATGCGCGTGCTGGACGGCGCCTGCATGGTGTACTGCGCCGTGGGCGGCGTGCAGCCCCAGTCGGAAACCGTCTGGCGCCAGGCCAACAAGTACAAGGTGCCGCGCCTCGCGTTCGTCAACAAGATGGACCGCACCGGCGCCAACTTCTTCAAGGTCTACGACCAGATGAAGCTGCGCCTGAAGGCCAACCCCGTGCCCATCGTGATCCCGATCGGCGCCGAGGAAAACTTCACCGGCGTGGTCGACCTGCGCAAGATGAAGGCCATCTACTGGGACGAGGCGTCCCAGGGCATGAAGTTCAACTTCGCCGAGATCCCGGCTGAGCTGCTCGAGCAGGCGAAGGAATGGCGCGAGAAGATGGTCGAGGCGGCCGCCGAAGCCAACGAGGACTTGATGAACAAGTACCTCGAGGAAGGTGACCTGACCGAAGAGGAAATCACCCTCGGCCTGCGCACCCGCACCATCGCCGGCGAGATCCAGCCGATGCTGTGCGGCACCGCGTTCAAGAACAAGGGCGTGCAGCGCATGCTCGACGCCGTCATCGAACTGATGCCTTCGCCGGTGGACATCCCCCCGGTCAAGGGCCTCGACGAGGACGAGCAGCCGACCACCCGCAAGGCGGACGACAACGAGAAGTTCTCGGCGCTGGCGTTCAAGCTGATGACCGACCCGTTCGTGGGCCAGCTGACCTTCGTGCGTGTCTACTCGGGCGTGCTGTCCAAGGGCGACAGCGTCTACAACCCGGTGCGCGGCAAGAAGGAGCGCATCGGCCGGATCGTGCAGATGCACGCCAACAACCGCCAGGAAGTCGAAGAGATCCGCGCCGGCGACATCGCCGCCTGCGTGGGCCTGAAGGACGTGACCACGGGCGAGACCCTGTGCGACCCGTCCTCCATCGTAACCCTGGAGCGCATGGTGTTCCCCGAGCCGGTGATCCGCCAGGCCGTGGAGCCCAAGACCAAGGCCGATCAGGAAAAGATGGGCGTGGCGCTGCAGCGCCTGGCCGCGGAAGACCCGTCGTTCCGCGTGAACACGGACGAAGAGTCCGGCCAGACCATCATCGGCGGCATGGGCGAACTGCACCTGGAAATCATCGTCGACCGCATGAAGCGCGAGTTCGGCGTGGAAGCCAACGTCGGCAAGCCGCAGGTGGCCTACCGCGAAACGATCCGCCGCAAGTCGACGGACGTCGAAGGCAAGTTCGTTCGCCAGTCGGGCGGCAAGGGCCAGTACGGCCACGTGGTCTTCACGGTCGAGCCGAACGAGACCGGCAAGGGCTTCGAGTTCGTGGATGCCATCAAGGGCGGCGTGGTGCCGCGCGAGTACATCCCGGCCGTGCAGAAGGGCGTGGAAGAGGCGCTGAACTCCGGCGTGCTGGCGGGCTACCCCGTCGTGGACGTCAAGGTCACGCTGACCTTCGGTTCGTACCACGAGGTGGACTCGTCGGAACAGGCGTTCAAGATGGCCGCCATCTTCGGCTTCAAGGAAGGGGCGAAGAAGTCGCAGCCTGTGATCCTGGAGCCGATGATGGCCGTGGAAGTCGAGACGCCCGAAGACTACGCCGGCAACGTGATGGGCGACCTGTCGTCCCGTCGCGGCATGGTGCAGGGCATGGACGACATGCCCGGCGGCGGCAAGGTCATCAAGGCCGAAGTCCCGCTGTCGGAAATGTTCGGCTACTCGACGACGCTGCGCTCGATGTCGCAAGGCCGTGCCACGTACACGATGGAGTTCAAGCACTACGCCGAAGCTCCGAAGAACGTGGCCGAAGCGATCGTCGCTGCTCGCGCGAAGTAATAAAGGCCAACAACCGGACGCAGAGGGCGCAGAAGTTACGCAGAGGGCGCAGAAGGAGTCAGAAAATCCTCGAAGGGTTTTTTCTGCGACCTCTGCGAACCCTTTGCGACCTCTGCGTCCGGTTGTTTGAAGTTTGTCTGCGATCGTTCCCCCTGCGCTGCCCGTGGCGCAGGAACCAGGAGTGCGGTGCAGACGTAAAACCCACCACGGGCATTGCTCTTTATCGGAGATTTCTCAATGGCAAAAGGTAAGTTCGAGCGGACCAAGCCGCACGTCAACGTGGGCACCATCGGCCACGTGGACCATGGCAAGACGACCCTGACGGCGGCGATCACCACCGTGCTGTCCAAGAAGTTCGGCGGCGAGGCGAAGGCCTACGACCAGATCGACGCAGCCCCCGAAGAGAAGGCCCGCGGCATCACGATCAACACCGCGCACGTCGAGTACGAGACGGCCAACCGCCACTACGCGCACGTCGACTGCCCCGGCCACGCCGACTACGTGAAGAACATGATCACCGGCGCCGCCCAGATGGACGGCGCGGTGCTGGTGGTGTCCGCCGCCGACGGCCCGATGCCCCAGACGCGCGAGCACATCCTGCTGGCCCGCCAGGTGGGCGTGCCCTACATCATCGTGTTCCTGAACAAGTGCGACATGGTCGATGACGCCGAGCTGCTGGAACTGGTCGAGATGGAAGTGCGCGAGCTGCTGAGCAAGTACGACTTCCCCGGCGACGACACCCCGATCATCAAGGGCTCGGCCAAGCTGGCGCTCGAAGGCGACAAGGGCGAGCTGGGCGAGCAGGCCATCATGAAGCTGGCCGAGGCGCTGGACACCTACATCCCGACGCCCGAGCGCGCCGTGGACGGTGCGTTCCTGATGCCGGTGGAAGACGTGTTCTCCATCTCCGGCCGTGGCACGGTGGTGACCGGCCGCGTGGAGCGTGGCGTGGTCAAGGTCGGCGAGGAAATCGAGATCGTGGGCCTGAAGCCGACGCTCAAGACGACCTGTACGGGCGTGGAGATGTTCCGCAAGCTGCTGGACCAGGGCCAGGCGGGCGACAACGTCGGTATCCTGCTGCGCGGCACCAAGCGCGAAGAAGTCGAGCGCGGCCAGGTGCTGTGCAAGCCCGGCTCCATCAAGCCGCACACGCACTTCACCGCCGAGGTGTACGTGCTGAGCAAGGACGAGGGCGGCCGCCACACGCCGTTCTTCAACAACTATCGCCCGCAGTTCTACTTCCGCACGACGGACGTGACCGGCGCGATCGAGTTGCCGAAGGACAAGGAAATGGTCATGCCCGGCGACAACGTGACGATCACGGTCAAGCTGATCGCCCCGATCGCCATGGAAGAAGGCCTGCGCTTCGCCATCCGCGAAGGCGGCAAGACCGTCGGCGCCGGCGTCGTTGCCAAGATCATGGAGTGATGGCGATGGCCCAGCAGAAAATCCGCATCCGCCTCAAGGCGTTCGATTACAAGCTGATCGACCAGTCCGCCGCCGAGATCGTCGACACGGCCAAGCGCACCGGCGCGATCGTCAAGGGCCCCGTGCCCCTGCCGACCCGCATGAAGCGCTTCGACATCCTGCGTTCCCCGCACGTGAACAAGTCGAGCCGCGATCAGTTCGAGATCCGCACCCACCAGCGCCTGATGGACATCGTCGACCCGACCGACAAGACGGTCGACGCCCTGATGAAGCTGGACCTGCCGGCCGGCGTGGACGTCGAGATCAAGCTGCAGTAATCCTGCTGCCTGGTTTCCCGCGAAAAGCCGCCTTCGGGCGGCTTTTCTTTTCCGGTGCTGCGGCATGCAGGTGCGGGTGTTCGTGGGCGCGGCTGTTCGTAGGCTTGCGGTGAGCGCAGCGAACCCCAGCTTGGACGGCTCGCACGCGCAAACCGCTGGGGTTCGCTCGCACTCACCACCAGCTTACGGTCGCCGCAACGAGATCGCTGGCAAGCCTGTAGGAAGACTGCTACAATTGCAGGCTTCGCTCGGTTTCGGCCGGGCGGAGCTTTTTCATCAACCCTCTTTCGCAGGGCCTTCGAGGCCCAGACGTGGCAGCCAATTGCAGCGGCCGCAGCGAAAGCAACGGAGTAACAACATGAGTCTGAGCAGCCTCGGGTTGCTGGGCCGCAAGGTGGGCATGATGCGCCTGTTCACCGATGAGGGGGACGCTGTTCCCGTCACGGTGCTCGACGTGTCCAACAACCGCGTCACCCAGGTCAAGAACCAGGACAACGACGGCTACGTGGCCCTGCAGGTCACGTTCGGCTCGCGCCGCACCTCGCGCGTGACCAAGCCGCTCGCCGGCCACCTCGCGAAGGCGGGCGTGGAAGCCGGTGAAATCATCCGTGAATTCCGCGTCGACGCCGACACCGCGGGCAAGTACGCCCCCGGCAAGACGGTGCCGGTGCAGGACATCTTCGCCGCGGGCCAGGTCGTCGACGTGCAGGGCACCTCGATCGGCAAGGGCTTCACCGGCACGATCAAGCGCCACAACTTCAAGTCGCAGCGGGCTTCGCACGGCAACAGCCGTTCGCACAACGTTCCCGGCTCGATCTCGATGGCGCAGGATCCCGGCCGCGTGTTCCCCGGCAAGAAGATGTCGGGCCACCTCGGCGACGTGACCACCACCGTGCAGAACCTCGACGTGATCCGTGTCGACGAGACCCGTGGCCTGCTGATGGTCAGGGGCGCCGTCCCCGGCGCGAAGAACGGTTTCGTGACCGTCCGCCTGGCCGCCAAGGGCCAGCCCAAGCCGGTCCAGGCGCAAGCCAAGGCCGAGAAGGGGAAGAAGTAAATGCAACTCGAACTCCTGAACGAGCAGGGCCAGGCCGCGTCGAAGATCGACGCCCCCGAGACCGTGTTCGGCCGTGAATACAACGAAGCCCTGGTGCACCAGATCGTTGTGGCCTTCCAGGCGAACGCGCGTCAAGGCACGCGGGCGCAGAAGGACCGCGAGATGGTCAAGCACTCGACCAAGAAGCCGTTCCGCCAGAAGGGCACCGGCCGCGCTCGCGCCGGCATGACCTCCTCCCCGCTGTGGCGTGGGGGCGGCCGCATCTTCCCGAACAGCCCGGACGAGAACTTCACCCAGAAGATCAACAAGAAGATGTACCGCGCCGGCATGGCGTCCATCTTCTCCCAGCTGGCCCGCGACGGGCGCCTGGCCGTTGTCGATTCCCTCAAGGTCGACAGCCCCAAGACCAAGCAGCTGGCCGCCAGGTTCAAGGCCATGAACCTGGAGTCGGTGCTGGTGATCGCCGACGAAGTGGACGAAAACCTGTACCTCGCTTCCCGCAACCTGCAGAACGTGCTCGTGGTCGAGCCGCGTTACGCCGACCCGGTGAGCCTGGTGCACTACAAGAAAGTGCTCGTCACCAAGGGCGCGATCGAGAAGCTGAAGGAGATGTTCGCATGAGCGCCGCTTCGAACAATTCCGCCAAGAAATTCGACGAAGGCCGCCTGATGCAGGTGCTGGTCGCGCCGATCGTGTCCGAGAAGGCCACGATGGTGGCCGACAAGTCCAATGCGGTGACCTTCAAGGTGCTGCAGGACGCGACCAAGCCCGAGATCAAGGCTGCCGTTGAACTGATGTTCAGCGTGCAGGTCAAGGGCGTGTCCGTGGCGAACATCAAGGGCAAGCAGAAGCGCTTCGGCCGCTCGCAGGGTCGCCGCGACAACATCCGCAAGGCGTATGTGACGCTGCAGCCCGGCCAGGAGCTGAACTTCTCCGGGGAGACCGCTTAATCATGGCAGTCATCAAGATGAAACCGACTTCGCCCGGCCAGCGCGCCGTGGTGAAGATCTCGCGGGACCACCTGTACAAGGGTGACCCGTACGCGCCGCTGCTGGAGCCCCAGTTCCAGAAGGCCGGCCGCAACAACAACGGCCACATCACCACCCGCCACAAGGGCGGCGGCCACAAGCACCACTACCGCGTCGTCGACTTCCGTCGCGACAAGGACGGCGTGCCGGCCAAGGTGGAGCGCATCGAGTACGACCCGAACCGCACGGCCCACATCGCCCTGGTGGTGTACGCCGACGGCGAGCGCCGCTACATCATCGCCCCGCGCGGCGTCGATGTCGGCACGACCCTGCTGTCCGGTTCCGAAGCGCCGATCCGCGCGGGCAACACCCTGCCGATCCGCAACATCCCGGTGGGTTCGACCATCCACTGCATCGAACTGCAACCCGGCAAGGGCGCGCAGATCGTGCGTTCGGCCGGCACCTCCGCGACGCTGCTGGCTCGCGAAGGCACCTACGCGCAGGTCCGCATGCGCTCCGGTGAAGTGCGCCGCATCCACATCGAGTGCCGCGCCACGATCGGCGAGGTCGCCAACGAAGAGCACAGCCTGCGCCAGATCGGCAAGGCCGGCGTCAAGCGCCACATGGGCATCCGCCCGACGGTGCGCGGCGTCGCGATGAACCCGATCGACCACCCGCACGGTGGTGGTGAGGGCCGCACCGGTACCGGCAAGCCGCCGGTGGACCCGTGGGGCAACCTGACCAAGGGCTACCGTACTCGCAACAACAAGCGCACGCAGACGTTCATCGTCTCGCGCCGCAAGAAGTAAGGGGTCGCACAAATGACGCGTTCTCTCAAGAAGGGTCCGTTTGTGGACCACCACCTGGTGGGCAAGGTCGAGAAGGCCAATGCCATCAAGGACAAGAAGCCGATCAAGACCTGGTCGCGCCGCTCGATGATCCTGCCCGATTTCATCGGGCTGACCATCGCCGTTCACAACGGCAAGCAGCACGTTCCGGTCTACATCACCGACCAGATGGTGGGCCACAAGCTGGGCGAATTCGCCCTGACGCGCACCTTCAAGGGTCACCCCGCCGACAAAAAAGTCGTGAAGAAGTGAGGCAGAGAAATGGCTGAAACCAAGGCAATTCTCCGCGGCGTGCGCCTGTCCGTCGACAAGGGCCGACTCGTGGCCGACCTGATCCGCGGCAAGAAGGTGGACCAGGCCCTGAACATCCTGAACTTCACGCAGAAGAAGGGTGCCGTCATCGTCAAGAAGGTTCTGGAGTCCGCGATCGCGAACGCCGAGCACAACGACGGCGTCGACATCGACGAGCTGAAGGTCAAGACGATCTACGTGGAACAAGGCACCGTGCTGAAGCGATTCACGGCGCGCGCCAAGGGCCGCGGCAACCGCATCAGCAAGGGCACGTGCCACGTGTACGTGACCGTCGGGAACTAAGGAAGACTATGGGACAGAAGATCCATCCGACCGGCTTCCGCCTGGCCGTCACGCGCAACTGGAACAGCCGCTGGTACGCGAACAACCGCGACTTCAGCGACATGCTGGCCGAGGACATCAAGGTCCGCGACTACCTGAAGACCAAGCTGAAGAACGCCGCGGTGTCCCGCGTGCTGATCGAGCGTCCGGCCAAGAACGCCCGCATCACCATCTTCTCGGCGCGTCCGGGCGTGGTGATCGGCAAGAAGGGCGAGGACATCGAGAACCTGAAGAAGGAACTCGCGCAGCGCCTGGGCGTGCCGGTGGCGGTGAACATCGAGGAAGTGCGCAAGCCCGAAGTCGATGCCCAGCTGATCGCCGACTCGATCACCCAGCAGCTCGAGAAGCGCATCATGTTCCGCCGCGCCATGAAGCGCGCGATGCAGAACGCCATGCGCCTCGGCGCGCAGGGCATCAAGATCATGTCCTCGGGCCGCCTGAACGGCATCGAGATCGCCCGCACCGAGTGGTACCGCGAAGGTCGCGTGCCGCTGCACACGCTGCGCGCCGACATCGACTACGGCTTCTCCGAAGCCAAGACCACCTACGGCGTCATCGGCGTCAAGGTGTGGGTCTACAAGGGCGACACCCTGGGTCGCAACGACGTGCCGTCCCTGGACAGCACGCCGCGTCCCGAGGGCGAAGAGCGCCGTGGCCCGCGCGGCCCGCGCCGTGACGGCGACCGCCGTGGCGGCCCTGGCGGCGATCGCCGTGGACCTGGCGGCGGCCGTGGCGGCCCCCGCTCCGACGTTCGCACCCCGGGTGCCACCTACGTGGCGCCCGCCGAAGGCAGCGACAAGCCCGCTGAAGCAACCGCAGGGGCGGAAGCCCCGAAATCTACCGTTAAGCGCGTGGCTCGTCCCGCGCCGGGCAGCAAGAGCTGATCCGACGGTAAAGGAGAGAACAAATGCTGCAACCCGCTCGCCGCAAATACCGCAAAGAGCAAAAAGGCCGCAACACGGGCATCGCGACCACGGGTAACACCGTGGCCTTCGGTGACTTCGGCCTCAAGTGCACCGACCGTGGCCGCCTGACGGCCCGCCAGATCGAGGCCGCGCGTCGCGCGATCTCCCGTCACGTCAAGCGTGGCGGCCGCATCTGGATCCGCGTGTTCCCGGACAAGCCGATCTCCCAGAAGCCCGCCGAAGTCCGCATGGGCAACGGCAAGGGCAACCCGGAGTACTACGTGGCCGAGATCCAGCCGGGCAAGGTCGTGTTCGAGATCGTCGGCGTGCCCGAAGCGCTCGCGCGCGAAGCGTTCCAGCTGGCTGCCGCCAAGCTGCCGCTGCGCACGACCTTCGTCAGCCGCATGATCGGCCAGTAAGGAGCGAAGAACATGACGAAAGCCAAGGATCTCCGTTCCAAGGACGCCGCCGGCGTGGAAGCCGAAGTGAAGAGCCTGCAGAAGGCCCATTTCGGACTGCGCATGCAGAAGGCCACGCAACAACTCAACAACACCGCCACGCTGCGCTCCACGCGCCGTGACATCGCTCGCGCCAAGACCATCCTGGCCCAGAAGCGTGCGGAATCCGCCAAGTCGTAAGGAGTGAACATGACGGAAGCCAAGACCTCCCTCAAGCGCACCCTCGTCGGCAAGGTGGTGAGCGACAAGCGCGCCAAGACCGTGACCGTGCTGGTCGAGCGCCGCGTGAAGCACGCGCTGTATGGAAAGATCGTGATGAAGTCGAGCAAGTACCACGCGCACGACGAGAAGGGCGAGTTCCACACGGGCGACGTGATCGAGATCCAGGAGAGCAAGCCGATCTCCAAGACCAAGAACTGGATCGCGACCCGCCTGGTCGAAAAGGCCGCCGAGGTCTGATCCTCGCCAGCGCCTGCAGGCAAACCGGAAACGGCCCACAATCGTGGGCCGTTTTTGTTTTCCCACCCCAACGAGGAGATCACCATGATCAAGGTCGGCGACCAGCTCCCTGATGTCACCCTGATGGAATATTCGGAAGTCGAAGGCAACGGCTGCAGCATCGGGCCCAACCCGGTGAAGGTCCGCGATGCCGCCAAGGGCAAGACCATCGCGCTGTTCGCGCTGCCCGGCGCCTTCACGCCCACCTGCTCGGCCAAGCACGTGCCCGGCTACGTGGAGAAGTTCAACGACCTGAAGGCCGCGGGCGTCGACGAGATCTGGTGCGTGAGCGTCAACGACGCCTTCGTGATGGGCGCCTGGGCGCGCGACCAGAAGACCAATGGCAAGGTGCGCATGCTGGCCGACGGCAGCGGCGACTTCGCCAAGGCCACCGGCCTGACGCTGGACCTCACCGCGCGCGGCATGGGCCTGCGCAGCAACCGCTATTCGATGCTGGTGAAGGACGGCAAGGTCGTCTCGCTGAACGTCGAGGCACCGGGCAAGTTCGAAGTGAGCGACGCCCAGACGCTGCTGGCGCAAGCCAAGGGCTGAGGCGAACGGTGCCCCCTGGTCCGCGCTGGGCCAGAGCGGGCAAGTGAACGCAGAGGACGCAAAGAGACGCAGAGGCCGCAGTCAAAGAACGTTTCAAGGAAGCTCTCTGCGTTCTCTGCGCAACCTTTGCGTCCTCTGCGTTCCCATGTCCGCCATCGCGCCGGCTGACACAGCGGCGGTGCGGCCAATCAGAACCGGCTGCTCAACGGCGCCGGCCCGCTGTGCCACAGGTCGGCCTTGAGGTAGTGCGCGCCGGCGATGGGGTTGTGATAGTAGGGCGGGATGTCCTCGAAGCCGAGGTCCTCGTACAGCGCGCGGGCCGCTTCCATGTCGTCCAGCGTGTCGAGCAGCACGCAGTCGTAGCCGCCGCGGCGCGCCGCATCCAGCGCAGCTTCGGCCAGCTGGCGGCCGAGGCCGAAACCGCGGAACGCTTTGCGGACGTACAGCCGCTTCATCTCCGCGGCGTTCGGGTAGTCGGCGCTGTCGAGCGGACGCAGTGCGCAGCAACCGGCGAGCTCGCCGTCGACGCGTGCGAGGAACAGCGCGCCGCGCGGCGCCGCGTAGTCACCGGGGAGCGTTCGCAGCTCCTCGTCGAAGTTCTGGAAGCACAGATCGACGCCGAGCCCTTCGGCGTACTCCCGGAAGACCGCGCGGACTTCATCCATGTCGCGCGCGCTGGCCGGGCTGCTGAGTTCGATCACGGGCGGGGGGGCAGGGTCCAAGGTCCGGGATGCGAGTCCATGGACGGCGGATCTTAGCGCTTTGCGGCGGGCGAGTCAGGCCGTCCCGCGGCCATCCCGAGCTCCGCCAACCCGGCCCCAGCGAGCGCCTTGTGCAGGCCCCATGAAAAAGCCCCGCATCGCGGGGCTTTTTCGTTGGCGCTGACAGCCTTCAGGACTCGGCCAGCAGCTTCTCGATCAGCGCATGCAGCTCGTTGAAGTCGGGCTCGCCGACGTAGCGCTTCACGATCTCGCCCTTCTTGTTCACCAGGTACGACGTGGGCGTGAGCTGCACCTCGCCCCAGGCCTTGGCCACGGCGCCGGTGTTGTCGATCGCGACCTCGAAGGGCAGCTTGCGCGTCTGCGTGAAGTTGACGACATAGTCCGGCGGGTCGTAGCTCATCGCGACGGCGAGGTGCTCGTAGCCCTTGGCGTGGTACGTGTCGTAGGTGGAGACCATCTTGGGCATCTCGCCCACGCAGGTCGTGCAGCTGGTGGCCCAGAAGTTGACCAGGGTCACCTTGCCCTTCAGGTCGGCGGTCGTCTTCTTCGTGCCGTCGAGCAGCACGAAGGTACTCTGCGGGGCCGCGGAGGAACCCGCCGCCACGTAGAAGGCGCCGGCCGCGACGATCACCGCCGCTGCCGCGCCCAGGATCCAACGCTTCTGCAATGCCATGCTTGTCTGCCTCGCCACCGGTGGGTGGCCTGCCAGGGAAACATTGTCCTCCAAGCGGGAAGTTCTTGCCTGAGCTGGGTCAAGCGACGAACGTCAGGCGCATGCGGACAGCAGGTCCGCCAGTTCGCGGGGCGCACTGACCATCGGATCGTGGCCGGTCTGCATCTCGACCACGCGCACGCCGCCGCCGCCGGTCCAGGCGCCGTCCCAGAAGTTCGCGTCGCGCACCCGCGGGCGGATCGAGTCGATCGTGCCCAGCCGAGGCTGCACGCAGTCCACGAAGGTGCGGGGCACGCTGGCGACGCGGCGCGGATCGAACTGCAGCGGCGCCTGGTAGGTGTGGCCGGGATGCGGGGTCTGGCGCCGCCGCACCCAGGCGTGGTCTTCGGCCGCGAGGCCGAACACGGCCGGGTCGGGCGGCGGGAAGGCGTAGTCGGGCGAGGCCTGGGCGGCAGCCAGGCGCGCCTCGCGGGTGGCGCTCGCGTGCGTGCTGCTCCAGCTTTCGCCGGGGCGCGGCACCACGGCGTCCACGTACACCAGGTGCTTCAGGCGCTGGGGCATGCGGTCCGCCACCGCCGTGCCGATCATGCCGGCGTAGGAGTGCACGGCGAGCACCGGCTGCTGCAACTCCTCCGCTTCGATCGCGTTCACCACGTCGGCGATGTGCGTCTCCAGCGTGATGAGCGGCGACATCAGATGCGCGCGTTCGCCCACTCCCGTCAGCGTCACCGCGAACGCGCGGTGGCCTTGCGCATGGAGCGCGTCCACCACGCGGCGCCAGCACCAGCCGCCGTGCCAGGCGCCGTGCACGAGAACGAAGTCGGCCATCAGATCACCTCCTGGGCGCGCAGTTGCGCGATGCGCTCGGCGTCCCAACCCAGCACGTCGCGCAGGACCTGCCCCGTGTGTTCGCCCAGCAGCGGCGGCGGCAGGTCGGCACGCACCGGCGTCGCCCCCAGCTTGAGCGGGCTCGCGACCAGGTTCACGGCGCCCGCGAGCGGATGCTGCCACTGGTGGACCATGCCGCGGGCCTGCACGTGCGGATCGGCGAAGACCTCGGCGAGGTTGTTGATGGCGCCGCACGGCACCTTGGCGGCTTCCAGCGCCGGCAGCCAGTCGTACTTGCGCCGCGTCTTCAGGATGGCTTCGAGCAGCGGGACCAGCACGGCGCGATTGCGCACGCGGTCCTGGTTCTTCGCGAAGCGGGCATCGCTGGCGAGCTCGGGATGCCCGGCCACCTGGCAGAACTTGGCGAATTGCCCGTCGTTGCCGACGGCCAGGATGACGTGGTCCTTGCTGCCGTCGGCGGCCGGTGCGGTCTCGAACACCTGGTAGGGCACGATGTTCTGGTGCGCATTGCCTGCGCGTCCCGGCACCTTGCCGCTGACGAGGTAGTTCGCCCCGAGGTTGGCGAGCATGGCGACCTGGGCGTCGAGCAGCGCCATGTCCAGGTGCTGGCCCTCGCCGGTGCGCTCGGCATGGCGCAAAGCGGCCAGGATGCCTACTGCGGAGTACATCCCGGTGAACAGGTCGGCCACGGCGACGCCGACCTTCTGCGGGCCGCCGCCCAGGTCGTCGCGTTCGCCCGTGATGCTCATGAGGCCGCCCATGCCCTGGATCGCGTAGTCGTAGCCGGCGCGCTCGCGGTAGGGCCCGGTCTGGCCGAAGCCGGTGACGCTGCAATAAACCATGCGCGGCTGGATCGCGCGGATAGCTGCGTAGTCCAGCCCATAGCGGGCCATGTCGCCCACCTTGAAGTTCTCGACGAACACGTCGCAGTGTTTCGCCAACTCGCGCACGAGTGCCTGGCCTTCGGGCCGCGCGATGTCGCAGGTGACCGAGCGCTTGTTGCGGTTGGTACCGAGGTAGTACGCGGCCTCGGCCGTGTCCTGGCCGGCGCGGTCCTTCAGGAAGGGCGGGCCCCAGGTGCGCGTGTCGTCACCGGTGCCGGGCCGCTCGATCTTGATGACGTCCGCGCCCAGGTCGGCCAGCGTCTGCGTGCACCACGGTCCCGCGAGGACGCGGGACAGGTCGAGCACGCGGATTCCTTCGAGTGCATTCATGCACACATTATGGAAGCAGCGAGTGGTGCGAGGCGGCCAACTGCCGGCCGTCTCCCATAATGCGGCGGCGTCCCGCGGGGGACGACCGACCGTCCTCTTCCAAGAACCCATGTCCCTTCTCGATCGCCGCCAGGCCGTGGTGGTGTTCCTCGCCTTCGCGTTCGCTTACTTCTTCGCGGCCGTGCTGCGCGCCATCACCGCGACGCTGTCGCCCGTGCTCACCCGCGAGTTCGGCCTCGACGCCGGCGCCCTCGGGCTGCTGGCCGGCGGCTACTTCCTCGGCTTCGCGCTGATCCAGCTGCCGCTGGGCACGTGGCTGGACCGGCACGGGCCGCGCAAGGTGATGCTGCGCTTCGTGCTGCTTGCCGTGCTGGGCTGCGCCGCCTTCGCCCTCGCGCGGGACTTCCACTGGCTGCTGGCGGCGCGCATCCTGTCGGGCGTGGGCGTCAGCGCCTGCCTGATGGCGCCGCTCACCGGGTTCCGCCGCTGGTTCACGCCTCCCGTGCAGCTGCGCACCAATTCCTGGATGCTGATGACGGGCTCGTTCGGCATGGTCGCCTCCACGCTGCCCGTGCAGTGGCTGCTGCCGCAGGTGGGCTGGCGGCCGCTGTTCTGGGGGCTGGCGCTGCTGATGGCCCTGTCCATGCTCGTGATCGCCTGGCGGGTGCCGCAGTGGACGCTGGAGGATGCGACCGGAAAGCCGGGCGCGCCGCGCCCCAGCTACGCGCCGGTCTGGCGCCATCCGTATTTCTGGCAGATGGCCCCGATCGGCTTCTTCAGCTACGGCGGCATGATCGCCGTGCAGTCGCTGTGGGCGGGCCCGTGGCTGGCGCGCGTGGCCGGCTACGACGCGGCGGCGGCCGCCGCCGGCCTGTTCACGATCAACGTCTCCATGCTGGTCACCTTCTGGTGCTGGGGCCTGGTGAACCCGTGGCTGCAGCGGCGCGGCATCGTCACGGACCGGCTGATCGCCTGGGGGCTGCCGCTCAACTTTCTCGCGCTGCTGCTGCTGATCGGGCTCGGGTCGGCGGCCGGTCCCGTCACGCTGGCGTTCTTCTGTGTCAGCAGCACCTTCGTGGCGCTGGCGCAGCCGGCCGTGGGCATGTTCTTTCCCGCCGCGCTGGCCGGCCGGGCGCTCTCGGCCTACAACCTCGTGATCTTCGTTGGCGTCTTCGTCGTGCAATGGGGCATCGGGCTGGTCGTGGACGCGTTCCGCTCCGCCGGCTGGAGCGACGCCAGCGCATTCCGGGGCGCATTCGGTGTCTTCCTCGCCACGAGTGTGCTGTCCTATGGCTGGTTCCTGTGGAGCAGAAGCCATAATCCACAGCATCCCCCATGAACGCCATCCTGCTGATCGCCCATGCGCCGCTCGCCAATGCCTTGCGGCAATGCGCGCTGCATGTGTTCCCCGATTGCAGCGACGGCGTGGTGGCGATCGACGTGCAGCCCAACCTGTCCCCCGAAGAGACGCTGGGCGCCGCCCGGATCGCGCTGGACCAGCTCTCGCGCGTTCCGCAGGTCACGGGCGTGCTGGTGCTGACCGACATCTTCGGCGCCACGCCCAGCAACGTCGCCCAGAAGCTGGTGGACGGCGTGAGCTCGCGCCTGATCACCGGGGTCAACCTGCCGATGCTGCTGCGCGCCGTGACCTACCGGCACGAACCGCTCGACGCGCTGGTGTCGCGCGCGGTCACCGGCGGCACGCAGGGAGTGATGCAGGTCGCGATCACCGCGCCCCAGAACCAGGCCCGACGCAACCATGATCAAGAAAAACACGACCATCAGCAATAAGCTGGGCCTGCATGCGCGCGCCTCGGCGAAGCTCACCAAGCTCGCCGGCAGCTTTCCGTGCGAAGTCTGGATCAGCCGCGGCGATCGCCGGGTGAATGCCAAGAGCATCATGGGCGTGATGATGCTGGCGGCCGGCATCGGTACCGAGGTGACGCTGGAGACCGACGGCGAGCGCGAACAGGAAGCGATGGATGCGCTGCTCGCGCTGATCCACGACAAGTTCGGGGAGGGCGAGTGAGCGTCGAGGGAGTCCTGCGATGACGTTCGCGATCCACGGCATCGCGGTCGCCCGCGGCATTGCGATCGGGCGCGCGGTCGTGATGGGTTCGGGCCGTGCGGACGTCGCGCACTACTTCATCACGCCGGAGCAGGTGCCGGCGGAGATCGAGCGCATCCGCGTGGGGCGCAACGCGGTCGTGGACGAGATCCATCGCCTGCAGCAGACCATCGCCGGCATGGGGCCGAAGGAGGCGCCGCACGAACTCTCGGCGCTGCTGGACGTGCACCTGATGCTGCTGCAGGACGAGGAGCTGATCACCGGGATCAAGCACTGGATCACCGACCGCCTGTACAACGCCGAATGGGCGCTCACGACGCAGCTCGAAGTGCTCTCGCGCCAGTTCGACGACATGGAGGACGACTACCTGCGCGAGCGCAAGGCCGACCTCGAGCAGGTGGCCGAGCGCATCCTGCGCTACATGAAGGGCATGGGCTCGCCGGTGGCGCAGCCGCCCGCCGCGAAGCGCAAGACGCAGCAGGACCTGCTGCTCGACGAAAGCGTGGACGTGCCGCTGGTGCTGGTGGCGCACGACCTCTCGCCCGCGGACATGCTGCAGTTCAAGCAGAGCGTGTTCGCCGGGTTCGTGACCGACGTGGGCGGCAAGACCTCGCACACCGCGATCGTCGCGCGCAGCCTCGACATCCCCGCGGCGGTGGGCGCGCGCGGCGCGAGCAACCTGGTGCGGCAGGACGACTGGGTGATCATCGACGGCGACTCCGGCGTGATGATCGTCGATCCCTCGCCGATCATCCTGGCGGAGTACGGCTTCAAGCAGCGGCAGGCGGAACTGGAGCGCGGCCGCCTGAACCGCCTTCGCCATACGCCGGCCGTCACGCTCGACGGGCAGAAGGTGGAGCTGCTGGCCAACATCGAACTGCCCGAAGACGCGAACGCGGCGCTGCAGGCCGGCGCTGTCGGCGTGGGCCTGTTCCGCAGCGAGTTCCTGTTCATGGGGCGCCACGGCGACATGCCCGACGAGGAGGAGCAGTACCTTGCCTACAAGCGCGCCGTGGAAGGCATGGAAGGCCTGCCGGTCACCATCCGCACGCTGGACGTCGGCGCCGACAAGCCCCTGGACGAACTGCAGCGCGATGCGGCCCACCTGAACCCGGCGCTGGGGCTGCGCGCGATCCGCTGGAGCCTGTCCGAGCCCGAGATGTTCCGCACGCAGCTGCGCGCCATCCTGCGCGCGGCCGCGCACGGGCGCGTGAACCTGCTCGTGCCCATGATCGCGCACGCCACCGAGATCCGGCAGACGCTGTCGCTGATCGACTTCGCGCGTGCCGAACTGGACAACCGCGGCGACGTCTACGGGCCGGTGCAGGTGGGCGCGATGATCGAGATCCCCGCGGCGGCGCTCTCGCTGCGCACCTTCCTCAAGTACTTCGACTTCCTCTCCATCGGCACCAACGACCTGATCCAGTACACGCTGGCGATCGACCGGTCCGACGAATCGGTGGCGCACCTGTACGACCCGTGCCATCCGGCGGTGCTGCGGCTGGTCGCCGACACCATCTCCGAATGCCGCCGGCAGAACAAGGCGGTGAGCGTGTGCGGCGAGATGGCGGGCGATCCGCAGTTCACGCGGCTGCTGCTGGGGCTCGGCCTGCGCAGCTTCTCCATGCATCCGGCGCAGATCCTCACGGTGAAGCAGCAGGTGCTGCGCGCCGACGCCGCACGCCTGGAACCCTGGGCCCGCGAGGTGGTGGACTCCGAGGACCCGGCGCTGGTGATGGGGGTCTGATGGTGCTGGCGCGCTCGATCACCTCGCGCGCGTCCCCACCACGGCCGCGCCGATGATCAGCGCCGCCGCCACCGCGATGCTCGCGGTGAAGGCGCGGCCTGTCACCAGCACCAGCAGGCTCGTCGACGCGAGCGGCGTGAGGTAGCTCAGGATGCCGATGTGGCGGGCGTCGCCGCCCTTGAGCGCCTTGTCCCAGAGGAAGAACGCCGCGCCCAGCGGCCCGAGCCCCATCACGGCAATGAGCATCCAGTCGCGCGCGGACAGGGCCACGGCCGGTTCCAGCAACGCGTGGCAGGCGAGGGAGAGCAGGCCCGACACGAGTCCGAACAGGCCGATGGCCGCCGTGGGGAAGCTCGGCACCCGGCGCGTCGCCAGCGAATAGGTGGCCCAGATGAAGGCTGCGCCGAGCGCCGGCACGTAGCCCCAGGACCACGCGCCACTCGCGCCCCCGCCGCCCAGGATGGCGATCGCCGCGCCGGCAAAGCCAGCCAGCGCCGCGAGCACGTGCGCGGCCCGCAGCCGCAGGTCGGGCAGCAGCCAGGGCGCCAGCACCACGATCAGCAGCGGCCAGAGGTAGTTCACCAGGTTGGCTTCCACCGGCGGCGCCACGCGCAGCGCGATGAACAGCAGGAAGTGGTAGCAGAACAGGCCGTAGATGCCGAGGGCCAGCGTGCGCGGCGGCACGCGCCACTGCCGCACCAGCGGCCAGGCCGGCACGCTGCCGATCACGAGTGCGAGCCCGGTGAGCAGGAAAGGCGGCACATGCTTCAGCGCCACGCCGAGGGACGCCAGCGAGGCCCACAAGGCAATCGCGCCGAGCGCGTACAGGTTGGCATGCATGGCGCGCGAGGATAACCGGGCGCCGCCGCCCGCTCGCGCGCCGCCCCGGTCAGCCGCCGATGGCGACGCCGGCCGCGTGCGCCTGCTGGTCGGCGTGGTACGAGCTGCGCACCATCGCGCCGACGGCGGCATGCGTGAAGCCCATCTCGCGCGCCTTCTCCTCGAACATGCGGAAGGTGTCCGGGTGCACGTAGCGGCGCACCGGCAGGTGCGAGTTCGACGGCGCGAGGTACTGGCCGATCGTGAGCATGTCGATGCCGTGCGCTCGCATGTCGCGCATGACCGTGAGGATCTCTTCGTCGGTCTCGCCGAGTCCCACCATCAGGCCGCTCTTGGTCGGCACGTCCGGATGCAGCGCCTTGAACTTCTTCAGCAGGTTCAGGCTGAACTGGTAATCCGAGCCCGGCCGCGCTTCCCGGTACAGGCGCGGGATGGTCTCGAGGTTGTGGTTCATCACGTCGGGCGGCGCGGCCTTCAGGATCTCCAGCGCGCGGTCGTCCCGGCCGCGGAAGTCCGGCACCAGCACTTCGATCGTGGTCTGCGGCGACAGCTCGCGCGTCTTGCGGATGCACTCGACGAAGTGGCCGGCACCACCGTCGCGCAGGTCGTCGCGGTCCACGCTCGTGATCACCACGTACTTGAGCTTGAGCGCAGCGATGGTCTTGGCCAGGTTCTCGGGCTCGTTCACGTCCAGCGGGTCGGGACGGCCGTGGCCCACGTCGCAGAACGGGCAGCGGCGCGTGCACTTGTCGCCCATGATCATGAAGGTGGCCGTGCCCTTGCCGAAGCACTCGCCGATGTTCGGGCAGGACGCTTCCTCGCAGACGGTGTGCAGCTTGTGCTCGCGCAGGATCTGCTTGATCTCGTAGAAGCGCGAGCTCGCCGACCCGGCCTTGACGCGGATCCACTCCGGCTTCTTGAGGATTTCGCCGGGCTCCACCTTCACCGGGATGCGCGAGAGCTTGGCCGCGGCCTTCTGCTTGGCCGTGGCCTCGTAGCTCTCGACGGATTGGGCCTCGCGGACGACGGGGTTGGAGCTCATCGGATCTTTCTTCAGGGGGCCAGCAGCGCCTCGAGCTCGTGGCCCAGGCGGAACGCGGCCTCGTTCCAGGGGGTGGAGATGCCGATTGTAGAAAGGTCGACCGTGCGCAGCCCTGCGTAACCGCAAGGGTTGATGCGATCGAAGGGTTGCAGGTCCATGGCCACGTTGAAGGCGAGGCCGTGGTAGGTCCGGTGCCGGCTGACCTTGATGCCGAGCGCCGCGATCTTGCCGAGGTTGGTGAAATCCGGGTCGGCGCTGCCACCCCGACCCTCCCCCGGAGGGGGCGCGGCCCCACGCCGACCCTCCCCCGGAGGGGGAGCGCCCCCACCCCGACCCTCCCCCAGAGGGGGAGGGAGACGGGCGTGGGAGAAGGGGTCGTCGAGGCGCACGTAGATGCCGGGCGCGCCGCGCACGCGATGGCCGGTCACGCCGTACCCGGCCAGCGTGCGGATCACCGCCTCCTCGAGCCGGTAGACATACTCCTTGACGAAGTAGCCCGCGCGCTGGAGATCGATCAGCGGATACGCCACGACCTGCCCCGGCCCGTGGTAGGTGACCTGGCCTCCGCGATTGGTCGCGACCACGGGAATGTCACCGGGCGCGAGCAGGTGGTCCGCCTTGCCGGCCAGCCCCTGCGTGAACACCGGCGGGTGTTCGCACAGCCAGAGTTCGTCGGGGGTGTCGCCCGTGCGGCCTTCGGTGAAGGCCGCCATGGCCTGGTACGTGGGCGGGTAATCGACCCGCCCCAATACCTTGACCTGCATGCTAGCGGTCGACCTTCGCGGGCATGCCTACAGGACGACCTTGACCATCGGGTGCGAGGTCAGCGCCCGGTAGAGGTTGTCGAGTTGCTCGCGGCTCGTGGCGGTCACCGTGATGGTGATGCCGAGGTAGTTGCCCTTGCTGCTGGGGCGCAGTTCCACGGTCGACGCGTCGAAGGACGGGTCGAACTCCAGGGCGATCCGCGTGACCTCATGGACGAAGCCATCCACCTTCGCGCCCATCACCTTGATGGGGAAGCGGGACGGGTATTCGATGAGGGACTCCTGTCCCGGGGTGGTGGTCAGGGTCTTGGGCGGAAAGATGGAGGCGCTCATGCGGGTGTGGGTCGTTTGGCTTGCTGGTAGCCTGAGAACAGCTTTTCATAGATAGGGCCGGGCTGGCCCTTTCCAACTGGCTGTCCGTCCAGCACCGTGCAGGCGATGATTTCCTTGGTCGCCGACGACAACAGGATCTCGTCGGCGGCCTGCACTTCCTCACGCGAGACGCGCCGCAGCTCGAAGGGAATGCCTTGCGCGCTGCACAGTTGCTCCAGCAGGCCGTAGCGGATGCCTTCGAGCACCAGGTTGTCCTTGGGCGGCCCCAGTACCACGCCACCCTTCACGATCCACACGTTCGAGGCGGCGGCCTCGCTGAGCCAACCGTCGCGGAACATGATGGTTTCGTTGCCGCCCACATCCGCACTCATCTGGCGCGACAGCACGGCGCCGGCGAGGCTGGTGCTCTTGATGTGCGCCTTCTTCCAGCGGAAGTCGTCCGCCGTCACGCACATCACACCCTTGCTGCGTTCCTCGGGCGTGTAGATGTAGAGCCGGTTCACCATCGCGAACACCGTGGGCGCGATGTCGGGCGGCATCACGTGGTCGCGCATCGCCACGCCGCGCGTGACCTGCAGGTACACGAGCTGGTTGGTGTCCTGCGGCTGCTTGCCCACGTGCTTCGCATAGGCGGCGACGAGCTGGTCCACCAGCTTGCGCCAGCCCGCGCGGTCCAGCGGATTGCGGATGCGCATCTCGCCCAGGCTGCGGTCCAGCCGCACCATGTGCTCCTCGAAGCGGAAGGGGCGGCCGGCGTACGCGGGCACCACTTCGTACACACCGTCGCCGAAGATGAAGCCGCGGTCCAGCACGCTCACCTTGGCCTGGCCGAGGGTGCTGAACTCGCCGTTGAGGTAGCAGGGGAGTTCGGGGATCGTGTCGCTCATGGGTGCATTGTCACTGCTTCGCCGCGGCGGGCGGCCCGGCCGGCCACCACGTCCCGCCGATCGGCAGCACGAAGAAATCCTGTTCCGGCACGCCCTGCTGCGCGCGGGCGGCGGCCAGGTCGCGTGGCGGCTGGTCGAGCGCCTCGTCGGTCAGGGCGAAGGTGCCCCAGTGGATGCCGATGCTGCGGCGGGCGGCCAGGTCCTTGTGCGCCTGCACCGCTTCCGCCGGGTTCATGTGCTGCGCGGACATGAACCAGCGCGGCTCGTACGCGCCGATGGCGAGCAGGGCGACATCGAACAGGTAGCCGTCGCGCAGGTGCGATGCGAGCCGCTCGCGCGTCTGCGTGAACAGCCTGCTGTAGCCGGTGTCGCCCGAGAAGTACCAGCGCAGGTCCGGCGCGAACACGGCCCAGCCGCCCCAGAGGGTCTGGTTGCGATCGTCGAGCCCGCGCGCGGACCAGTGCTGCACCGGCACCAGCTCGAACTCCACGCCGGCCACCCGATGCCGGTCCCACCAATCGAGCTCGATCACGTTCGTGATGCCCTGCCGGGCGAACCAGGCCTTCAGTCCGAGCGGCACCAGGAAGAGTGTGTGGCCGTGCGAGCGCGCATTGAGCTCCCGCACGCTATTGAGGTCCAGGTGGTCGTAGTGGTTGTGCGAGATCACCACCACGTCGATCGCCGGCAGGTCCGCCATCGAAATGCCGGGCGGCTGCGCTCGGACGGGCCCGGCGAACGGAACGGGCGAAGCCCGTTCGCTGAACACCGGGTCAGTCAGCACGTTCAGCCCGCCGCACTGCACGAGCACGGTCGCGTGGCCGATCCATGTTGCCGAGGGCACGGCCACGTGCGCCGCCTGGGCGCCCACGGTGCGGATAGGCGCCGTGTTCGCGCGCAGCAGCGCCAGCGCGGGTTCGACCACAGGCGTGGGCGCTTGCGGCGGCGGTGGCAGGCCGTCGCGCCAGGCGTCGAGTTTCCAGCGCACGATGTCGCTCAAGGGCCTGGCCGCGGCGGCCCCGGTCGGATTGAAGAACCCGTGGGCGTCGTGGTGCGGCGGGGCCGCGTCCTGCGCGTGCGCCGCCCACGCGCCGGCGAGCAATGCGCAGGTGGCGAGCGCGCGCCTCAGTGCCACAAGACGACCGCCGCGATCGCGAGCCATCCGAGTGCGAAGTTGATCTTTACGAGCAGCGCGATCTGGTTCAGGCGCCTGCCACCCTCCGGCCAGTCCTGCGCTGCAACGGCGCGCTGCGCTCGCCGCCAGGGAGCGAACCAGATGTGCCCGAACAGCAGCATCATGAGCACGCCGACGCCGGCCATGACGTGCCAGCCGCGCGGCGCCTCGCCGGCGGGCGCCTGCAGCAACAGCGGCACGCCCGTGGCCAGCAGCACCACGATGCTCGCGACCACCACCGCAAAGAAGCGCGTCAGCACCGCGATCATCAGCGGCAGGCGCTGCGGCGGCGGGAGCTGCGCCGCGACGGCAGGCCGCAAGGCGAGCAGCACGAAGGCCATGCCTCCCATCCAGAAGATGGCGGCGGCGAGATGCAGGAACACGAGCAGGCTGTGCATGGATTTCCTTGGCGGCTGCCGCGGATTGTGCGTGCGCGGCGGTGCCCGTGTCGCTTTCGTGCCTGCTCATGAACCGGGGGTGGCGGATCCGCCCGGGTTCCTACTTATAATGGGAGGCTTTCCTCAATTTTCAGACCTGCAGCGGCGGCATGCCAACAAGAAGAATAGCCCCGCTGCCTGAAGAGCCGGAGGAGGCCTCCCCCGTCCAGCCGCTGAGCGCCGAAGAGGTGCGCCGCGTGCGCGAACGGAATCCGCCGCTTTCGCCGTGGCGGGTGGTGGCGGGGCAGGCTGGTGTCGGGCTTGTGGCCGCGCTGCTGGCCTGGGTCTTCACGGGAAAGCAAAACGTAGGTTGGTCCGTCGGATATGGGGCGCTGGCAGTTCTGCTGCCGGCGGCCGTGTTCGCGCGGGGGTTGACCGGGAGGTTTTCCTCCGTGAACGCAGGGACGGCCGCGGCCGGGTTCCTGGTGTGGGAGATGGTGAAGGTTGCCTTGACGCTGGCCATGCTGCTGGTGGCGCCGAGGTTGGTGGCGGGACTGAGCTGGCCGGCATTGCTGGTGGGCCTGGTGCTCGCGATGAAGGTTTACTGGGTGGCACTGGCGTTCGCGCCACGGCCCAAGACGAAATCGAGCTGAAAGAAACATGGCTGCTGAAAACGCTGCCGCGGGGCAAGGTCCGACCGCGGGTGAATACATCCTGCACCACCTGACGTTCTTCCAGAACCAGCATCCGAAGAACGTCGTCGATTTCTCGGTCTTCAACTTCGACTCCCTGTTTTGGGGTGCGCTGCTGGGGGCCGTGAGCTGCTTCTTCATGTGGAAGGCGGCACGCAAGGCGACCTCGGGCGTGCCCGGCCGTTTCCAGGCCGCGGTCGAGATCCTGGTCGAGATGGTCGACGCCCAGGCGAAGGGCATCGTGCACAACGCGACCAGCCGCAAGTTCGTCGCCCCGCTCGCGCTGGTGGTGTTCGTCTGGATCTTCATGATGAACGCGATGGACCTGCTGCCGGTGGACCTGCTGCCCTGGGTGTGGCAACACATCTACGGCGCCGCCGGCCACGAGCCCGAGCACGCCTACATGCGCGTCGTGCCGACGGCCGACCTCTCCATGACCATGGGCCTGTCGATCGGCGTGCTGCTGGTCTGCCTGTTCTACAACGTCAAGGTCAAGGGCCCCGGCGGCTGGGCGCACGAGCTCGTGACCGCGCCCTTCGGCACCAGCAAGAACCCGATCCTCGCAGTGATCATGGGCGTGCTGAACCTGGCGATGCAGATCATCGAGTTCATCGCCAAGACGGTGTCGCACGGCATGCGGTTGTTCGGCAACATGTACGCCGGCGAACTGATCTTCCTGCTGATCGCCCTCATGGGCGGCGCGTTCTCGCTGACCGGCACGGGCATCGCCCTGGCCATCGGCCACATCATCGCGGGCACCGCCTGGGCGATCTTCCACATCCTGATCATCACGCTGCAGGCGTTCGTGTTCATGATGCTGGCGCTCGTGTATGTGGGTCAAGCACACGACGCGCACTGAGCGCGCCGGTCCAGAGCAGTCGCAGTCCTTCCCTTTTCTTTTCTCGTCAACCAAAAGTCCTTAGGAGTAGAAACAATGGAACAAGTCATCAGCTTCGTCGCGCTCGCCGCCGGCCTGATCATCGGCCTGGGCGCCATCGGCGCCTGCATCGGCATCGGCGTCATGGGCAGCAAGTACCTCGAATCCGCCGCCCGCCAGCCCGAGCTGATGAACGAGCTGCAGACCAAGATGTTCCTGCTGGCCGGCCTGATCGACGCCGCGTTCATCATCGGCACGGGTATCGCGCTGTGGTTCGCCACCGCCAACCCGTTCCTGGGCCAGCTCGCCAAGTAAGCGATCCATCCTTTGGTCCAACCCTTCCCGCACGTCCACCGCAGCGCGGGAGCAAGGATGAAAAAGTGAGCATCACCGGTACCCTCATCATTCAGATCATCGTCTTCCTGATCCTGGTCGGGTTCACGATGAAGTTCGTGTGGCCGCCGATCGCGACGGCGCTCGACGAGCGCGCCCGTCGCATCGCCGAAGGCCTGGCCGCCGCCGACAAGGCGAAAGCCGAGCTGCAGGCCGCCGACCGGAAGGTGGAGCAGGAACTGGCCAAGACGCGCACCGAAACCGCGGGCCTGCTGGCCGACGCCGAGCGCCGCGCCCAGGCCATCGTGGAAGAAGCCAAGGGCCGCGCCACGGAAGAAGCCAACAAGATCATCGCCGCCGCCCGTGCCGAGGCCGAGCAGCAGACGGTGAAGGCCCGTGAAGCCCTGCGCGAGCAGGTGGCCGCGCTGGCCGTCAAGGGCGCCGAACAGATCCTGCGCAAGGAGGTCAATCCCTCCGTGCACGCCGACCTGCTCCAGCGTCTCGCGACCGAGCTGTAAAGGGACACCAGGCCATGGCTGAACTCGCCACCATTGCACGCCCGTACGCCGAGGCGCTGTTCGAGGCGTCCACCGACGACCTCAACGGCACCTCGCAGTGGCTCGACGCGCTCGCCGCCGTGGCGGGCAACGCCCAGCTGCTGCAGTTCGCGGACAACCCCAAGGTGCCCAGCCAGCAGGTGTTCGACGTCGTCAGCGACGTCGCGCGCGTGCAGCTGCCCCCGCACGGCCAGAACTTCCTGCGCACGGTCATCGCCAACGGCCGCCTCGCGGCGCTGCCCGAGGTCGCTCACCAGTTCCGCGAGATGAAGAACGCGCGCAGCGGAGCTTCGGACGCGATCGTCTACAGCGCCTTCCCGGTCGCGGCCGACCAGTTGGGCGCCGTGGCCCAGGTACTCGAGAAACGGTTTGGCCGTAAGCTCAATCTGTCGGTGCAGGAAGACCCGTCCCTCATCGGCGGCATTCGCGTGGTGGTGGGCGACGAGGTGCTGGACACCTCGGTGAAGGCCCGCCTGGAACAAATGAAAGTTGCGCTGACGGCCTGACGCCGTGAGTCATCAAAGGACAAGGAACGAGTCATGCAACTCAATCCCGCAGAAATTAGCGAACTGATCAAGAGCCGGATCGAGGGCCTGGCCGCCAGCGCCGACATCCGCAACCAGGGCACGGTGATCTCCGTGACCGACGGCATCGTCCGCGTCTACGGCCTCTCCGATGCCATGGCCGGCGAAATGCTGGAATTCCCGCCCACCGCGGACGGCACGCCCACCTTCGGCCTCGCGCTGAACCTGGAGCGCGACTCCGTCGGCGCCGTGATCCTGGGCGAGTACGAGCACATCTCCGAAGGCGACACCGTCAAGTGCACGGGCCGCATTCTCGCCGTGCCCGTCGGCCCCGAACTGATTGGCCGCGTCGTGAACGCGCTGGGCCAGCCCATCGACGGCAAGGGCCCGATCAACGCCAAGATGACGGACGTGATCGAGAAGGTCGCGCCGGGCGTGATCGCGCGCAAATCGGTGGACCAGCCGGTGCAGACCGGCCTGAAGGCCATCGACTCCATGGTGCCGATCGGCCGGGGCCAGCGCGAGCTGATCATCGGCGACCGCCAGACCGGCAAGTCCGCCGTCGCGGTCGACACGATCATCAACCAGAAGGGTCAGAACATGACCTGCGTGTACGTCGCCATCGGGCAGAAGGCGTCCACGATCAAGAACATCGTGCGCGCGCTGGAAGCCAACGGTGCGATGGACTACACCATCGTCGTCGCCGCCTCGGCCTCCGAGTCCGCCGCCATGCAGTACGTGTCCGCGTACTCCGGCTGCACGATGGGCGAGTACTTCCGCGACCGCGGGCAAGACGCGCTGATCATCTATGACGACCTGTCCAAGCAGGCCGTCGCCTACCGCCAGGTCTCGCTGCTGCTGCGTCGTCCCCCGGGCCGCGAAGCGTATCCCGGCGACGTGTTCTACCTGCACTCGCGCCTGCTGGAGCGCGCCGCGCGCGTGAACGCCGACTACGTCGAAGCGTTCACCAAGGGCGAAGTGAAGGGCAGGACCGGTTCGCTGACCGCGCTGCCCATCATCGAGACGCAGGCCGGCGACGTGTCCGCGTTCGTGCCGACCAACGTGATCTCGATCACCGACGGCCAGATCTTCCTGGAAACGAACCTGTTCAACGCCGGCATCCGTCCCGCCATCAACGCGGGTATCTCGGTGTCGCGCGTCGGTGGTGCCGCCCAGACGAAGCTGATCAAGTCGCTGTCCGGTGGTATCCGTACCGACCTGGCGCAGTACCGTGAACTCGCCGCCTTCGCGCAGTTCGCGTCCGACCTGGACGCGGCCACGCGCAAGCAGCTCGATCGCGGCGCGCGCGTGACGGAACTGCTCAAGCAGCCGCAGTACAGCCCGCTGCCCATCTCGCTGATGGCCGCATCGCTGTTCGCGGTGAACAAGGGCTACTTCGACGACCTCGACGTCAAGAAGGTGCTGCCCTTCGAGCACGGCCTGCACCAGTTCCTCAAGGACAAGCACGCGGCGCTGCTGGACAAGATGGAGTCGCAGAAGGCCATGGACAAGGACGCCGAGGCCGCGCTGACCAGCGCGATCGAAGCGTTCAAGAAGACCTTCGCCTAAGCCTATAACTTTGCGGGACAGACCAGCGAGCGAAGCGGCTGCTCTGTCCCCAACCGACTAGGAACATTTCATGGCAGCAGGCAAGGAAATCCGCGGCAAGATCAAATCGGTGGAGAACACCAAGAAGATCACCAAGGCCATGGAGATGGTCGCCGCCTCCAAGATGCGCAAGGCGCAGGAGCGCATGCGCTCGGCCCGGCCTTACGCCGACAAGGTCCGCAACATCGCGTCCAACCTCGGCAAGGCCAACCCGGAGTACACGCACGCGTTCATGAAGACGAACGACGTGAAGGCTGCGGGCGTCATCGTGGTCTCCACCGACAAGGGCCTGTGCGGCGGCCTGAACACCAACGTGCTGCGCGCGGTGACGCAGAAGCTGCGCGAGCTCCAGGGCGAAGGCAACGCGGTGCAGACCGTGGCCATCGGCAACAAGGGGCTGGGCTTCCTGAACCGCGTCGGCGCGCAGGTGGTGTCGCACGTCACCCAGCTCGGTGACACGCCGCACCTCGAGCGCCTGATCGGCCCGGTGAAGGTGCTGCTGGACCAGTACGCCGAAGGCAAGCTGAACGCCGTGTACCTCGCGTACACGAAGTTCATCAACACCATGCGGCAGGAGCCGGTGGTGGAGCAACTGCTGCCGCTGTCCGCGACCAAGATGGAAGCGGACGCCAAGGCGGCCGGCGGCGAGCACGGCTGGGACTACATCTACGAGCCCGACGCGAAGACGGTGATCGACGAGCTGCTGCTGCGCTACGTCGAAGCCCTCGTGTACCAGGCGGTCGCCGAGAACATGGCTTCCGAGCAGTCCGCGCGCATGGTGGCCATGAAGGCCGCCACCGACAACGCGGGCAACCTGATCAACGAGCTCAAGCTGGTCTACAACAAGACGCGCCAGGCGGCGATCACGAAAGAACTTTCGGAGATCGTCTCGGGTGCCGCCGCCGTCTGACGGCGGCTCCGATTACGGTTTAAGTGAATACGGAGAGCAACGAAATGGCTCAGAACCAAGGAAAGATCGTCCAGTGCATCGGCGCCGTCGTCGACGTCGAATTCGCGCGTGACGAAATGCCGCGCGTCTACGACGCGCTCAAGATGGAAGGCGGCGCCCTGACGCTGGAGGTGCAGCAGCAGCTGGGTGACGGCGTGGTCCGCACCATCGCGCTGGGCTCCACCGACGGCCTGCGTCGTGGCCTCGTCGTGTACAACACCCGCGCCGCCATCACCGTGCCCGTGGGCAAGGCGACGCTGGGCCGCATCATGGACGTGCTGGGCAACCCGATCGACGAGCGTGGCCCTGTCGACCAGACACTGACCGCGCCCATCCACCGCAAGGCGCCCGCGTACGACGAACTGTCCCCCTCGCAGGAACTGCTGGAAACCGGCATCAAGGTGATCGACCTGATGTGCCCGTTCTCCAAGGGCGGCAAGGTCGGCCTGTTCGGCGGCGCCGGCGTGGGCAAGACCGTGAACATGATGGAGTTGATCAACAACATCGCCAAGGCGCACTCGGGCCTGTCGGTGTTCGCCGGCGTGGGTGAGCGCACCCGCGAGGGCAACGACTTCTATCACGAGATGGCCGAATCCGGCGTCGTGAACCTGGAGAACCTGGGCGAGTCCAAGGTGGCCATGGTCTACGGCCAGATGAACGAGCCCCCGGGCAACCGCCTGCGCGTGGCGCTGACGGGCCTGACGATCGCCGAGTCGTTCCGCGACGAAGGCCGCGACGTGCTGTTCTTCGTGGACAACATCTACCGCTACACGCTGGCCGGCACGGAAGTGTCCGCCCTGCTGGGCCGCATGCCTTCCGCCGTGGGCTACCAGCCGACGCTGGCCGAGGAAATGGGCCGCCTGCAGGAGCGCATCACGTCGACCAAGGTCGGCTCGATCACCTCCATCCAGGCCGTGTACGTGCCCGCGGACGACCTGACCGACCCGTCGCCCGCCACCACCTTCGCCCACCTGGACGCCACCGTGGTGCTGTCGCGCGACATCGCTTCGCTGGGCATCTACCCCGCGATCGACCCGCTGGACTCCACGTCGCGCCAGGTCGACCCGAACGTCGTCGGCGAAGACCACTACTCCACGACCCGCGCGGTGCAGCAAACGCTCCAGCGCTACAAGGAACTGCGCGACATCATCGCGATCTTGGGCATGGACGAACTCGCGCCGGAAGACAAGCTGGCCGTGGCCCGCGCCCGCAAGATCCAGCGTTTCCTGTCGCAGCCCTTCCACGTGGCCGAGGTGTTCACGGGTTCGCCCGGCAAGTACGTGCCGCTGTCCGAGACCATCCGCGGCTTCAAGATGATCCTGGCCGGCGAGTGCGACCACATGCCCGAGCAGGCGTTCTACATGGTCGGCACGATCGACGAAGCGTTCGAGAAGGCGAAGAAGCTGGCGGCGTAAGCGCCCGGCTTTCCGGAAACTCCATGAACACCATCCACGTCGACGTAGTCTCCGCCGAGGAATCCATCTTCTCGGGTGAAGCGCGCTTCGTCGCGCTGCCCGGGGAAGCCGGCGAACTCGGCATCTACCCGCGCCACACGCCGCTGATCACGCGCGTGAAGCCCGGCTCGGTGCGCATCGAGAAGGCCGACGGCGGCGAGGAGTTCGTCTTCGTCGCCGGCGGCATCCTGGAAGTGCAGCCACACCGCGTCACCGTCCTGTCCGACACCGCCATCCGCGGCAAGGACCTGGACGAGGAAAAGGCGGGCGAGGCCCGCCGCGCCGCCGAAGAGGCCCTGAAGAACGCGAAGAGCGACATCGACATCGCCAAGGCACAATCCGAACTCGCCGTGATGGCAGCGCAGATCGCGGCGCTGCAAAAATACCGGCAGAGAAAATAACTGCCAGGGGACGGATCACGTAGCGTAGCGAGTGCTCGGTCCCCTCTGAATAAGAACGCGCTAAAAACCAGCGCACTCGAGCCCCGTGCCGCAAGTCACGGGGCTTTTTTATTGGCGGCGCGGCCCGGCATCGCGTTAAATCGGGGGATGGCCGATGCCCCCACCTTCCATGTCGACGTGGTCAGTGCCCACGAGTCCATCTACTCGGGCGAGGCGCGCTTCGTCGTGCTGCCCGGCGAGTCCGGCGAGCTTGGCATCTTCCCTCGCCACACGCCGCTCATCACGCGCGTGAAGCCCGGCTCCGTGCGCATCGAGAAGCCCGACGGCAGCGAGGAATTCGTCTTCATCGCGGGCGGCATCCTGGAGGTGCAGCCGCAGCGGGTGACCGTGCTCTCCGACACGGCGATCCGCGGCAAGGACCTCGACGAGGAGAAGGCGAACGAGGCGCGCCTCGCGGCGGAAGAGGCGCTGCGGAACGCGAAGAGCGAAATCGACCTGGCCAAGGCGCAGTCGGAGCTGGCCGTGATGGCCGCGCAGATCGCGGCCTTGCGCAAGTACCGGCAGAAGCGATAGGCGCGCCGGCGGCGCCCCCGTTGCCCCTCAGGGCTGCATCTTCGCCGCGCTGTACACGTGGCGCGTGGCCAGCAGTGCCGCCAGTTCGGCGTCGCCGTCGATCACGGCTCGCAGGATCGCGGCGTGTTCTTCCCAGTTCTGCTTGCCGCGGCCGCTGTTCAGCGGGGCGAACAGCAAGGCCGTGCGGTCCCGCAGCGAGCGCATGATGTCGCGCAGCACGGAGTTGTCGGCGATGTTCGCCAGGGCATCGTGGAAGCGCTGGTTCAGCCGCGTGAGCGTGAGCGAGTCGGCCGTTTCGGCCAGCCGCATGCCCTCCGCCAGGATGCCCTCCAGCTCCTGGATCTTCGCTGCATCGTGCCGCTTGGCGGCCAGCTTGGCGTTGAGGCCTTCCAGCGTCGCGCGCACCTCCACGAGCTCGCGCACCTGGTCTTCGTTGAACTGGGTGACGGCGGCTCCGCGGCGGGGCTCGATGGTGACGAGGCCTTCGGACGCGAGCTGGCGCAGAGCTTCACGCACCGGCATGCGGGACACGCCGAGCTCTTCGGAGAGGCGGCCTTCCACCAGGCGCTCGCCTCCCGCCGCGGCGCCGCTCAGGATGCGGTCGCGCAAGGTGTCCACCACCATCCGCGTCAGCGGCGAATGGCTTTCGCCCAGCGTGCGTTCGGAAGGAGGGTGGTCCATCGGTTCGATTCTATTTCCCGCGGGTGTGAGGCGATCGGCCGCGCTCAGCGCGCTGCGGCGATGCGCTCGTAGGCCAGCCCCGCGAGTGCGATGTCCTGCAGCCCCACGCCGACCGCCTTGTAGATCGTGATCTCATCGGCATGCTGGCGGCCCGGCTTGCGTCCGCAGACGACTTCGGCCAGGTCGGCCAGCTTTTCCGGCGCGATGCACCCGGCTGCGGCCTGCATCAGGTCGCCGGCTTCGCGCAGTGTCTGCGGAGCCCAGTCCAGCACGATGCGGGAGGCTCGTCGCAGGGCCGTGTCATCGAGCTCGCGTGTGGTGGGCAGGCTGGAACCGATCGCTGCCACGAAGCAGCCGGCGCTGAGCGCGGCCCCGTCGAACAGCGGCGTGGTGGAACGCGACGCGGTCACCACGATGTCGGCGTTGTCCACCGCGGCCGCCGCGTCCGTCATGCGCACGCGCACGCCGCACTGCGCCTGAAGCTGGCCCGCCGTGTCCGGCGCTGCGAAGGGATCGACGATCCGGATCTCGCCGAGCGGGTAGGCCCGCGCGAATTGCTGCGCGTGCGCGCGGCCCTGCACGCCTGCGCCGAACACGGCAAGGCGGCGGACATCCGGACGCGCAAGGTGGCGCGCCGCGATCACTGAGCACGCCGCCGTGCGCAGGCGCGTGATTGCATTGGCCTCGAGCGAGGCGAGCGGCCGCCCGGTGTGCGTCGAGAACAGCTGGATCACGAAGTCGAACTGTCCCTTGATCGTCGTGTACACCTTGGCCCCGGCATAACCCTGGTCCGGGAGCACGGCGCCCATGGTGGAGATCTTCACGCCGCCGGCCTCGGTGCGAATGCGCTCCTGCATCGCGCCACGGCCTTCGCCGAAGCTGCGCAATGCGTCCAGCAGCGCGGACTGCGCGTCGGCCGGGCCGAGGACGGCGTCGATCATGGCGTCGGTGATGTGCAGCATGGGGTTCAGGCGTGGGTTGGAACGAGCGATTGAGCGAGGATCGCGAGCGCGCTGACGGCGGCGAGGCCCAGCAGCACCTTGCGCACCCCCGTGCGCGACATGCGGCGCGCGAGCGGCCCGGACGCGAAGAAACCCGCCACCATCCACGGCAGCAGCAGCACGCCGATGAGGAGCTGCCGGGCGTCGGTCTTGCCGGCTGCGGCGAGCGCGATGAGCGACATGACCGAGCCGACGAAGAACACGCAACCGAGCGTCGCGCGCAACGGCGCCGGTGGCAGGTCCTGCATGGCAATGGCCAGGGGAGGCGCGCCCGCGGAGGTGATCGTGCCCATGAGACCCGAAGCGACGCCCGCCGCGGCACTCGCCCTGGGGGTGACGCTCACGACCCAGCCACGCACGCTCAGCCCCACGCCGGCGAGGATCAGCAGCGCGAACAGGATGGAGAGCGTCGGCCCGGAGAGCACTTGCAGCACCGCGGTCGCGAGCGCCGCACCGACGGCGCGCCCCGCCAGCGTGTAGCCGGCGGTGCCCCATTCGATGGCACTGAACTCGCGCAGTCCGGCCAGCAGGGCGAGCGGGCAGCCCAGGGCGAGGATGGGGCCGGGAACGAGTTCGGGGAAGAGCAGCAGCGCCACCGGCGCGCAGAACATCGAGAAACCGAGCCCGCCCACGCCTTGCAGGCAGGCGCCGCCGAAGACGAGCGCGCCCATGGCCGCGTACCGGCCCGCCTCCATGCCGGCCGGCCACAGCGCCGCGAGTGCCATCCCGTCGCTCACCACGTCACCGCAATGTCGCCCAGCACGAAGGTCTGGCAGGCCATGCGGAAGCCCTGCGCGAGCTGTTCGTCCGAGAGGTGCTTGCGCTCCTTGGCCTTGACCGCATCGGTGTTCTCGATGCCCAGCACGATGCGGCACTTGCACGTGCCGCAGACACCGCCTCCGCATTTGAAGGGAATGCCGCCCTGTTCGCGCAGGGACACGCGCAGCAGGTTGCTGTTGTGGGCTGCGCTCACCCGCCGCTCGTTCTGCGGCACGAAGGTGACGTGGACGCGCGCTGGCGTGGGCGCGGGCGGCGGGGCCTCGTCGGCGAGCGGCTGGCGCACCAGGGTCGCGTCGAGGTCCCCGAAGCGGATCAGCGCCTCGAGCTCCGCGCGTGCGGCCTCCAGTGTCTTGAAGGTGGGCAGGAACTTGGCCGGCACGCTGTTCACGGCGCCGTCCGGCCCGTCTTCCACGATGCGCACGCGCGCCGCACCCTGCACCTCGGCGATGAGGAAGCGCGCACGCACGCGGCCGCAGAACTGGTAGTCGTATTGCTCGCGCGCGGACAGGCCGACGCCGGGCTCGCTGCGGTACTGCCCGGGCTTGCTCGTGAGGATGGCGTACATGGTGATCGCTCCTCAGGCGGCAACCGCCGGCGCTTCCTGGACCAGCTCGATGTCGTGCTGCAGCCAGAGCTGGCACACCAGGCGAAAGCCCTGTTCCAGCCGCTCGCCGAGCTGCTTCTTTTCCTTCCAGTTCGGCGGGGGCAGGTGCTCGGCGCCGGCCAGCACCTTGCATGCGCAGGTCGCGCACTTGCCCATGCCGCACTGGTAGCTCAAGTGGGGATACGGGAATTGCCGGATGCCGGCCCGCACCACCAGGTTGGTGTTGGGCAGGACCTCCTCGCGGAAGACCTGGCCGTGCTTGTGAAAGGTGACGAGAGGCATGGGCGTGCGGTTGAAGTTTCAGCGTCTTGGATATAGTATACCGGCTGTTCCAAATATCGCTCCGCTCGCAAGAGAGTAGCACTAAGCGTTTACCCGATCTTGAGCGTGATCAATCGTTGGGATACCGTATACCAACTTCGACGCCAACGACGTCCCTTTCCTCCAGGAGAACCTGAATGCCCGACCTCATGAATCGCGACCAGTTCCGCACCGCCCTCGAGCGTGCCATCCAGGGCAAGAGCGCCAACAAGTCGCCTTTCAGCATTGCCTGGGCGACGGGCAAGCTCAGCCGCGCCCACCTGGCCCGCTGGGCCGAGAACCACTACCACTACGTCGGCCCCTTCGCGGACTACCTGGGCTACATCTACGCCCGCACGCCGGACCACATGACCGAGGCGAAGGACTTCCTGCTCTCGAACATGTACGAGGAAGAGATCGGCGGTGACCGCCATACCGACCTCCTGATCCGCTTCGCCGAGGCGTGCGGCACGACGCGCGCCCGTGTCAGCGACCCGGACAACATGTCCGCCACGACGCGCGGCCTGCAAAGCTGGTGCTACGCAGTGGCCATGCGCGAAGACCCGGTGGTGGCCGTCGCCGGCCTGGTCGTCGGCCTGGAGTCGCAGGTGCCCTCCATCTATCGCAAGCAGACGCCCACGCTGCGCGACAAGTACAAGTTCACCGACGAGGAAGTCGAGTTCTTCGACCTGCACATCGTCTCCGACGAAATCCACGGCGAGCGCGGCTACCAGATCGTGCTCCAGCACGCGACCACGCCGGAAATGCAGCAGCGCTGCCTGAAGATCTGCGAAGTCGGCGCCCAGATGCGCCTGCTCTACACCACCGCGCTGTACAACGACTACGTCGCCCAGGACATCCCGCTGTCGGAGTTGATGGCCGCCGAAGCGAAGGTCGCGCAGCCCGCCGTCGCCACCGCCTGAAGACCGGGTCATCCGTGAGCGATCACCGCAACTACATCGGCGGCGAGTGGAGCGCCGCCGCCTCCGGCGCGAGCTTCGAGCGGCACAACCCGGCCGACCAGCGCGAAACCGTGGGGCGCTTCGCGGCCTCGGGACCGGACGAAGCACGGGCAGCGATCCACGCAGCGCACGCTGCCTTCCCGGCGTGGCGGGCGATGGCGCCCGGCAAACGCGCGCAGGTGCTGAACCGCGCGGCCGCGCACCTCGATGCGCACGCCGCCGACATCGCGCGCGACCTCACGCGCGAGATGGGCAAGCCACTGAACCTCGCGCAGGACGAGATCACCCGGACCGCACAGACGCTGCGCTTCTATGCCGTGGAGGGGCAGACCCACACCGGGGAGACCTACCCCAACGACGATCCCGACATGGTCGTCTACACGCAGCGCGAGCCCCTGGGCGTGGTGACCGTGATCTCGCCCTGGAACTTCCCGGCGTCCATTCCTGCGCGCAAGATCGCGCCCGCGCTCATCACGGGCAACACGGTGGTGTTCAAGCCGTCCTCGGACGCGCCGCTCACCGGCGTGCATCTCGCGCAGGCGCTGGTCGCCGGCGGCGCGCCGGCGGGTGTGTTCAACATGGTGACGGGCCGTGCCGGCGACGTCGGTGCCGCGCTCACGTCGGCGCCCGAAGTGCGCGCCGTCACCTTCACGGGCTCGACCGCCGCAGGGGAACAGATCCATCGCACCGCCGCGTTCACCACGCGCACGCAGATGGAGCTCGGTGGCAAGAACCCGCTGATCGTCATGGAGGACGCCGACCTGGACCAGGCCGTGGACCTCGCGATCAAGGGCGGCTTCTCGCTCACGGGCCAGGCTTGCACCGGCACCAGCCGCATCCTGCTGATGAAGCAGGTGCGCGCATCCTTCCTGGACAAGCTGGTGGCGAAGATGTCCGCGCTGAAGATCGGCAACGGGCTGCAGGCCGGCATCGACCTCGGGCCGCTCGCGACGCAGAAGCAGTACGACACCGTGCTGCGCTACATCGCCATCGGGCAGCAGGAAGCGAAGCTGCTGGCCGGAGGACGCACGCTGACGGGCGCCGGCCACGAGCACGGCCTCTTCGTCGAGCCCGCCATCTTCACCGACGTGTCGCCGCGAGCGCGCATCGCGCAGGAAGAGATCTTCGGGCCGGTGCTGTCGGTGATCGACGTGGACAGCTACCAGCACGCGATCGACATCGCGAACGACACGCCTTACGGGCTGTCGGCCGCGATCGCGACGCGCAACCCGCGCTACGTGCATGCGTTCTGCCGCGACATCCAGTCGGGCACCGTGAAGGTGAACCGCACGACCACCGGCAATCTCGGCAACGCGCCTTTCGGGGGCTACAAGGCCTCGAGCAGCTCGGGCTTCCGCGAATCGGGCCGCGTCGGCCTCGACTTCTTCACCCAGACCAAGACCGTCTACCGCGCGTTCTGAGCGCAGGAACCCCCCCATGAAGAAAGCCATCAAGCTGGAGCTGGCGGAAGCCAGGCACATGGCGCAGGCGGCGCTGCGCCAGGCGGAAGCCATCGGTGTGCGCGAGACGGTCTGCATCGTCGATGACGGCGGCTACCCGCTAGTGCTCGAGCGCATGGACGGCGCGCGCATCACCGGCCCGCAGATCGCCTGGAACAAGGCCTTCACCGCGAGCGGGCACAAGCGCTCGACGCACCTCTTCACGCGCGCGCCCGATGGGCCGGCGCTGCCCGGCAACGAAGCCTTCGGGATCCAGCTGAGTTTCGAGGGCCGCTTCGCTGCTTTCGTCGGCGGCTACCCGATCGTGGTGAACGGCGAAGTCGTCGGCGGCATCGGCCTGAGCGGCGGCAATGGCGAGCAGGACACCCAGTGCGGCGTGGCGGGCTTGCAGGCGTTGCGCGACCTGCTGCAGTCGCAGGGCTTCGACGTGCTCGTGCAGGCCGACATCAAGAAATGAGCTACCGCGTCTGCGTGCAGGACAGCGGCGCCAGCTTCGTGGTGGCGGCGGGCGAGCCCTTGCTCGAAGCCGCCCTGCGCCAGGGCGTACGGCTGCCGCACGAGTGCACGTTCGGCGGTTGCGGCACGTGCCGCATCAAGCTCGTGGAGGGACAGGTCCGCTACGAGGAGATGCCGCTGGCCTTGTCGCCGCAGGAGGCGCAGGCGGGCCATGCCCTCGCGTGCCAGGCACGCGCGTGCAGCGACCTCGTGATCAGCCTGCAGCGCGCCGACGATGCACCCGCCGCCGAGCGCCGGCGCGCCGTCGTGCGCGCGGTCCGTCGCTGGACGCCGGATGTGGTGAACCTGCAGCTCGAGGTCGAAGCGGATCGCCTCGACTACCGGCCCGGGCAGTACATGAACGTGCTGCTGGACGACGGCACGCATCGCAGCTTCTCGATGGCATCCGCTCCTGCCGGCAATCGCGTCGACTTCCACGTCCGGCGCATCGCGGGCGGGCGCTTCACGGACGAGGGGCTGCGCCGGCTCGCGCAGGGCGACCGCCTGGACGTCGAGATCCCGCTCGGGAATTTCCGGCTGCACGCGGAAGACTACCGGCCCATCGTCATGGCGGCGACCGGCACGGGACTTGCTCCCATCAAGAGCATGCTGGAAACCTTGATGGACGACGACGACTGTCCGCCCGTCTCGCTGTACTGGGGCGTGCGCACCGAAGCGGACCTCTATCTCGCCGACGAGATCCGCACCTGGGGCGAGCGCCTGTACGAATTCGATTTCGTTCCGGTGCTGTCGCGCGCGGGCGCGGACTGGCGTGGCCGGCGCGGCCACGTGCAGGACGCCGTGGCGCAGGACTTCGGCGACCTGTCGGAGCATGCGCTGTACCTGTGCGGCTCGCCGGCCATGATCGCCGACGCCAAGCAGAGATTCCTCGCGCTCGGTGCCGACCTCGATCATCTGTACGTGGACGGTTTCACGTTCCAGCACGAGGCTGCAACGTGAGCCATCGCCGGCGAGACATCGCGCTGCGCGCAGCTATTGGGGATAGCCGCGATGCCACGACGGGTGTGCGACATGCATTCTCTCTTCCCGCTCGCAAGCGAAGTGCCGAGATTCCGGTCCCGGCGCGTTCGTCATTTCACCAACAAGGAGTGCCGATGTTTTCCCTTCTGCAAAAGCTTCGTATCCCCGCGATGGGCGCAGTGATCCGGCGCAGCATGGTCGCCATGCTGGCCTTCGGTATGGCTGCCGGCGCGCTCGCGCAGGGCAGCCCCGTGAAGGTGCGCTACGAGGAAGTCGTGCGCTCGGTGCTGTACCTGCCGGCGTACGTGGCCTTGAGCCAGGGCTACTTCAAGGACGCCGGGCTCGACGTCAGCATGAGGACCTCGCAGGGCACCGACAAGGGGATGTCGGCGTTGCTTTCGGGCAGCGCGGACATCGTGCTGATCGGCCCTGAGGCGTCGATCTACGTCGCCAACAGCGAATCGCCCGTGAAGCCGAAGATCTTCTGCGGCCTGACGGCAACCGACGGCTTCCTGCTGATGTCCCGCAACAAGCCCGCCGGCGCCTTCGACTGGAACCAGCTGAAGGGCAAGAGCGTGATGGCGTTCCGCCCCGGCTCCAACCCCGACGTGTTCCTGCAGAGCGCCATTCGCAAGCACGGCGTGAATCCGAAGAGCGACCTGAAGATGGTCAGCAACATCGGCCCGGCCGCGCGCACCGGCGCCTGGCTCGCGGGCCAGAACGACTACGCGATCTTCCTGGAGCCTGAAGCCACCGTCATCGAGAAGGAAGGCAAAGGCTACGTGGTCGCCTCGGTCGGTCGCGAAGTGGGACCGGTCGACTACACCGTCTTCACGGCCACCGACGCCTTTCTCAAGCAGAACCCGAAGGTGGCGCAGGCCTGGACGGACGCGGTGGTGCGCGCCCAGAAGTACGTTGCCACGGCACCGGCTCCCGAGCTCGCGAAGAACATCGCCAGTTTCTTCCCGGGCATGAGCCAGGCCGAACTGGTCGCCGCGGTGGAGCGTTATCGCGGCATCGGACTGTGGAAGTCCAACCCCAAGGTGGAGAAGCAGGCCATCGACAGCCTGCAGGACATGCTGATCGCCAGCGGCGTGCTGGAAGCGGGCAAGCGTGTCGCCTACGAGGCCGTGGTCGACAACAGCTTCGTCGGCAAGGCACAGTGATGGCCGCGGTGCTCCAGGAGTTTCCCGCTGCGCAACCCGCGCGCGTGGAGTTGCGTGACGTCTCGCTGCGCTATTTCACGCCCGCTGGCGAAACGCAGGCGCTCGACCGGATCAACCTGCGCCTGGGCGCGGGCGAGTTCGTCAGCCTCATCGGCCAGTCCGGCTGCGGCAAGAGCACGCTGCTGTCGCTGGTGGCCGGCATCCTGAGGCCGTCGTCGGGGCAGGTGTGCGTCGACGGGGCGCCCGTCGCAGGACCCACGCCGCGCGTGGGCTACATGCTGCAGCAGGACTACCTGTTCGAGTGGCGCACGATCCTGGACAACGCCGTGCTGGGCGCGCAGATCCAGGGCCGCGACCTGAAGCTCGCGCGCGAACGCGCGGTCCACCTGCTGCACAAGTGCGGCATGGGCGCCTTCCTGCATCACTACCCGCGCCAGCTCTCCGGCGGCATGCGGCAGCGCGTCGCGTTGGCGCGCACGCTCGTCACCGAGCCGGACGTCGTCCTGCTGGACGAACCGTTCTCGGCGCTGGACTCCCAGACGCGGCTGGCCATCGCCGACGAAGTGGTGGACGTGCTGCGGACCGAGGGCAAGTCGGTGCTGCTGGTCACGCACGACATCGGCGAGGCCATCGCCATGACGGATCGCGTCGTGGTCCTGTCCCGCCGGCCCGGCCGCATCAAGAGCGAGCATCACATGGTGTTCGGGGGCGGGCGCCGACCCACCCCGCTGGAAGCGCGGGCGCGGCCCGAATTCAACGACTTCTTCCGCACGCTCTGGGACGAGCTGGACGTGCACGTGGAGGGCTAGCCATGGCGAACATCCTTTCCGTCGCTGCCGTCGGCGATCGCGTCGTCGACCCCGTCACGGTCGCGACCGCCTCGCCGAGTCCCGAGTACCTGGCGTGGCGTGCGGGAGAGCGGCGCCGCCGTCGCGCGATCGCGGCCACGCGTTTGCTGCTGCTCGCGGTGTTCCTGGCCGTGTGGGAGGTGCTGGCCCGCACGCACCTGGTCAACCCGATGCTCACCAGCTATCCCAGTGCCCTGTGGCCGGCGTTCCTCGACCTCCTGCGCAATGGCGACCTGGTCGGCCACACGTGGGCCACGCTCAAGGCGACGCTCATCGGCTTCGCATTGAGCATGGCCATCGGGACCTCGGTGGCCGCGGCCCTGTGGTGGTCCGGGTTCGCGCAAAAGGTGCTGGATCCGTTCCTGGTGATCGCCAATGCCATGCCCAAGATCGCGTTCGTTCCGATCTTC
This sequence comes from Ramlibacter ginsenosidimutans, assembly GCF_016654015.1. GTDB lineage: Bacteria > Pseudomonadota > Gammaproteobacteria > Burkholderiales > Burkholderiaceae_C > Ramlibacter > Ramlibacter ginsenosidimutans. The sequence continues at coordinate 450,567 of NZ_JAEPWM010000002.1, forward strand.
TACATCTGGCTCGGCTCGGAGTATTCGGTGTACGGCATGGCGGTGGCCATCGCGGTGTTCGTCACCATCATGGTGATCTACGAGGGCTTCCAGGGCATCGATCCCAACAAGGTCAAGCTGGCGACGACCTTCGGCGCGAGCCGCGCACAGGTGCTGCGCCTGGTCGTGCTGCCCGGGAGCGTGCCCACCCTGATCGCTGCACTGAAGATGAACATCGGCCTGGCCCTCGTCGGCGTGATCGTGGGCGAGTTCCAGTCGGCCAACGCCGGCCTCGGCTTCCTGATCCTCAACGGCAGCCAGGTGTTCAAGCTGAACATCGTGATGACGGCGATCGTGGTGCTCGGAGCGATGTCGGGACTGATGTACCTGGTGATCGCGCGCCTGGAGGCGGCCCTGGCGCGCCGCTATGCCTGAAGGAGCCGCCATGGAATTCCCGCAGTGGGTGGTGGATCGCGTGGTGGCCCGGCAAGGCTGCCTGCACCCGTACGAACGCTTCGATGCCGCGCGCACCGCGTTCGTCGTCGTCGACTTGCAGAACTACTACACGCAGCCCGGCTACCTGGGCGAATGCGCCGCTGCGCGAGCCACCTTCCCGGCGGTGAATCGCCTGGCCGACGCGTTGCGGCAAGCCGGCGGCCACGTGGTCTGGGTGCAGACCAGCGCCGACGGCGCGCAGGACTTCTGGTCGCACCATCACGCGACCATGCTGACGCCGGAGCGCAGCGCGCGGCGCCTGCGCGAGCTGGCCAGCAGCCATCCCGGCTTCCAGATCGCGCCAGGGTTGCACGTGGCACCGGGCGACGTACGGGTCACGAAGCGCTGCTACAGCGCGCTGGTACCCGGATCGTCATCGCTCGATGCGGTGCTGCGCGAGCGCGGCGTCACGCATGTGCTGGTTGGAGGGACCGTCACCAACGTCTGCTGCGAATCGACGGCGCGCGACGCAATGATGATGGACTACGCAACCGTGATGGTGCACGACGCGCTCTCCGCCGTGACACCGCAGGAGCACGAGCACAGCCTGCAGAACTGGATGTTGTTCTTCGGCGATGTGCTCGGCTCGGAGGAGATCGTGCGGCGCATCCAGCCGGCGCGGGTGGCGGTGGGCATGTGAGCAGCGGGACGGCAGGGGAGTGGAGCTTGGTGGTCCGTGCATCCGCTGGCGGCGGCCTGGACCTTGGTTGATTCGATGTGAAGGAGAGATGGTGAAAGCAATGAACAAGTGGATGGGCGCGCTGGCCGCCCTGGCTGCGCTCGCGGTGGCGACCCCGGCGCTCGCCGACTATCCGGAGAAGCCCGTGCGCGTCATCGTGACCACGGTGCCCGGGCCGCTGGACGCGTTCGCGCGCGCGGTGGTCAAGCAGATGTCGGAGAAGCTCAAGCAGCCCTTCATCATCGACAACCGCGCCGGGGCCGGCGGCAACGTGGGCGCCGACATGGTGGCGAAGGCGCCGGCGGACGGCTACACGCTGCTGTTCGCGCTCGACACGACCTTGACGGTCAATCCCTCGCTGTACGACAAGATGCCCTTCGACGGGAGCAAGGACCTGGCGATCATCAGCGTGCCGGTCACCTACAGCCAGATGCTGGCCGTGGGCCCGAACGTGAAGGCGAACTCCCTGCCCGAGTTCGTGCAGCTGGCCAAGACGCAGCACCTGTCGTATGCCTCCGGCGGCAACGGCTCGCCAAGCCACCTCACCATGGCCGCCTTCCTCGCCAACGCCGGGCTGGACATGACGCACGTGCCGTACAAGGGCACGGGCGCCTCCGTGGTCGACGTCATGGGCGGCCAGGTGGACAGCGTGTTCGCCGTCGTGAGCGGGATCTGGCCGCAGGCGAAGGCAGGCAAGCTGAAGGCGCTTGCGGTGTCGGGCAACGCGCGGTCGCCCTCGGCGCCCGACGTTCCCACCGTGGCCGAGCTCGGCTATCCCGGTTTCAATGCCAGCTTCGCCTACGTGCTCGCCGCGCCGGCGGGCACGCCCAAGGAAATCCTGCAGCTGCTCGCCCGCGAGGCGCAGGCGGCCATGAACAGCAAGGAGGTCATGGACCTGGACCGGCAGGCGGACTACACGCCGACGGGCCTGTCGCCCGAAGCTTCGGCCGCCTGGATCCGCGACATGCGCAAGCGCTGGGCCGAGGTGATCACCAAGGCGAAGATCACGGCGAATTGACCGAACGGGACGAAGCGGGGGCCCGGGGCCGGCGCACGACGCCGGCCTTTTCGTTTCCGGCGCGCAGACAATCGGGTCGGTGTCGAAAGACGCCGCCCTGGGACGACATTGCCAGGACGCCGCATGGTGCGGCATCCTGAACGCAAGGAGCACGTCATGGAATACCTCTTGTTGATCCACAGCGAAACCAGCGGCAACGCCGAGGCCGTCCCGGAAGCGGCGCGCCAGCAGATGCTGTCCGCCTACCGCGCCTATACGGAGGCGCTGCAGGGGGCCGGCGTCATGCGCGGCAGCAACCGGCTGCGGCCGGCTTCGAGCGGCACGGTCGTGCGGATGCGCGACGGCAAGACCGAAGTGCAGAACGGGCCCTTCATCGAGACGCGCGAGGAACTGGGCGGCTACTACCTGATCGACGTGCCGAACCTGGACGCGGCCCTGTCCTGGGCCGCGCGTTGTCCGGGCGCGAGCCACGGGACGATGGAAGTCCGCCCCGTCTGGCCGATGGACTCGTACTGAGCGCGATGCAGTCCGGCGCGCCCGCCGCCCTGGCTGCCGAAGCCGCGGCGCGCCGCAGCTACGGCAAGCTGGTCGCCTTCCTCTCCGCCCGCACGCGCGACGTCGCCGGCGCAGAGGATGCCCTGTCGGAAGCCTTCATGGCTGCGCTGGTCGACTGGCCCGTGCACGGCATTCCATCGACTCCGGAAGCCTGGCTGCTCACCGTCGCGCGCCGCCGCCAGGTCGATCGCGTGCGGGCCAGCGTGCGTGGCGAAGCCGCGGCCGAGCACCTGCTGCTGCTCGAGGAACTCGCCGATCCGCCCGACGACAGCGGCATCCCCGACGAGCGCCTGCGCCTCATGTTCGCGTGCGCGCATACGGCGATCGACGCCGCGGTGCGCGCGCCGCTCATGCTGCAGACGGTGCTCGGCTTCGATGCGGCCACGATAGCGTCCGCGTTCCTGGTGGCGCCGGCCGCCATGGGTCAACGGCTCGTGCGCGCGAAGGCGAAGATCCGCGAGGCGGGCATTCCTTTCGAGGTGCCGCCGCGCAGCGCCTGGGCCGAGCGCGTGGACGCCGTGCTGGCCGCGATCTACGCCGTCTACGCGGAAGGCTGGAGCGACGCGGGCGCCGACCCGGCGCGCCGCAACCTCGCGGAGGAGGCGATCTGGCTGGGCCGCCTGCTCGTGCAGCTGCTGCCGCAGGAGCCCGAGGCGCTGGGGCTGCTCGCGCTGATGCTTTACGCGCAGGCGCGCCTGCCGGCACGCCGCAGCGCGTCGGGCGATTACGTGCCGCTCGCGGAACAGGAGGTCGCGCTGTGGGACGCCGCGTTGCTCGACGAAGCCGAGGCGCTGCTGCTGCAAGCCAATGCACTCGGCCGGCGCGGGCGCTACCAGCTGGAGGCCGCGCTGCAGTCCGCGCATGCCGAGCGCCGCCACGGTGTGCGTCCGGATCCACAGGCGATCCTGCTGCTCTATGCCGCGCTGGAGGAGCTCACCGCGTCGCCCGTCGCCGCGCTCAATCGGGCGGTCGCGCTCGCGGACGTGCGCGGACCGGCCGCAGCGCTCGAGGCGCTGGACCAGGTGGCCGCATCGGCGCCGTTCGCCCAGTACCAGCCGTATTGGGCTGCGCGTGCCCACCTGCTTGCGCGCTGCCAGCGGCGCGACGAGGCGGCCGAAGCGTATCGGCGCGCGATCGGGCTCGAGCGCGACCCGGCGGTGCGCAGCTTCCTGCAGGCGCGCGCGGCGCAGCTCTAGGCCACCGGCGCAGCTCTCGGCCGCGCAGTCTCCTGGTCGGCGAGGTCGGCGAGGTCGGCGAGGTCGGCAGGTGCCAGCGCGTTCATCAGCGCAGGCACCTGCGCCGACAGCTCCCGCGCCAGGTACCCGACGCGACCGATGCGGCGCGCGAGCGCTTCCCCGGCCCGCGCGTGCAGCGCCACGCCCCACACCGCGGCCTGCTCCGGCGCTGCGCCTCGCGCGGCCAGCCCTGCGATGATTCCCGACAGCACGTCCCCCGATCCCGACGTGCCCAGCCCCGGTGCTTCGGCCCGGTGCAGCCAGGCGCGCCCGTCGGCCGTGGCGATGCAGGTGGTCGGGCCCTTCAACGCGAGCACCGCGTTCCAGGCTGCGGCCTCCCGCACGGCGATGTCGCGGGGTTGCGCCTGCAGGTCTTCCTTGTCGCGGCCGGTGAGGTGGGCCATCTCGCCGGCATGCGGCGTCAGCAGCACGGGCTGCGCGAAGCGGCGCAGGCTGCGCACCACGTCCATGGCCAGCGCATCGAGCAGCACGGTGCTGGCGCGAAAGAGCGGCAGGAGCGCTTCCACGAAGCGCGGCGTGCCCACCTCGCCGATCATGCCGGGGCCCACCAGCAGGCAGGCGGTGGCCGAGGCGAGCGCCTGCAGCGCAGGCAAGCCCGCGATCGTGGGGCTGCCGTCGCTGCCTTCCGGCAGCGCGATGACGCGCGCCTCCGGCATCGCCAGCGCCACGCCCTGGGCCACGGACGCCGGCGTGGCGATCACCAGCTTGCCTGCGCCCGCGCGCAAGGCCGCCGTCGCGGCGAGCACCGCGGCGCCGGGCATCTCGCGGCTGCCCGCCACCACCAGCACGCGCCCGCGGCTTTCCTTGTCGCCGTCGGCGTCGGGCACCGGCAGCGGCCAGGCGCGCAACAGCGCGTCGTCAACCTCGCCTTCCCGCGACGCGGCGTTCATGGCTTGGCCGCGACCGCCGCGTCGGGCTCGGCGGTGACGGGGGCGCCCTGCTGCAGCAGCGGCGCGATGAAATTCACCAGGTCGGGCACCAGCGTTTGCGCGGCAGGGTCGAGCCGGTACGAGGTGACCCCGCAGTTCGGCACGTCGCCCATGCGGTCGATCGCGAGGATCTGTTCCTCGTCCAGGTTCTCCAGCAGGTAGCGCATGCAGTTGACGATCACCTGGTGCGCGACCACCAGCACACGCTGGCCGGCGTATTCCCGCGCCATCATCTCGGTGAGGCTGCGCAGGCGCAGGATCACGTCGCACCAGCTCTCGCCGCCAGGCGGGCGGAAGTAGAACTTGCCGACGTGGCTGCGCTGTTCGTGCAGCTCGGGATATTTCTCGCGGATGCCGTGGCGCGTCAGCCGGTCGAGGATGCCGAATTCCTTTTCGCGCAGGCGTTCATCGACCCGCAGCCGCAGGAGCTCACCGGCCCATCCGGCTTCCTGCACGATCAGCCGCGCCGTCTCGCGCGCACGCACGTAGGGCGAACACAGGAGGACCTGCGGCCGCTGGGGCGCCGGCAGCCGGGCGAACCAGCGGCCGAGGGCGCGCGACTGCTCCTCGCCCAGCCGGGACAGCGGTGTGTCGATGTCGCGGAACTCCACGTCGATCAGCACCTGGCCCGCGGCCTCGGCCGCATCGCGCGCGACATTGCCGGCGCTCTGGCCATGGCGCACGATCCACAGGAGGGAGGGCCACTGCAGGTTCATTGGTTCGTCCACGCCAGAGTCTGGGGCCTGCGCGTCCGCCGGCCTGTGGAGCGAGCTTGTAGTCGCGTGTAGGCAATTGCCTTAGTGGCGTCGGCCCCACGCTGCGGGCCGGACCGGTGGCGGCGATGGCCCAGCTGGCGTAACCTTCACCCGGACGGCCCCAGGCCGCTCGTAGTTGGAGAGAACCCCCTTCATGCGCCTTCTTGCCTGCTCCCTGCTGCTCGCCGCCGCGCCCGTGTTCGCCCAGGACATCCTGGTTGGGCAATCCGCCCCGCTCACCGGCGGCAACGCGGAACTGGGGAACGACATCCGCAACGGCGCGCTGGCGTACTTCAAGAAGGTGAACGACGCGGGCGGGCTGCCGCAGGGTCGCATCAAGCTGGTGACGCTGGACGACCGCAACGACGCAAAGGTGGCGGCCGAGAACACGCAGAAGCTGGTGAACGAGCAGAACGTGGTCGCGCTGTTCGGCTACGCCTCGTCCACCCTGAGCGTCCCGTCCATGCCGACGGTGCTGGAAGGCAAGGTGCCGTTCTTCGCGCCGTTCACCGGCGCCGACACCATCCGCAAGCAGAACGAGTACGTCTACACGATCCGCGCCACCTACGCGGACGAGATCGAGAAGATCGTCAATTTCTGGGGCAACCTGGGTTCGACCCGGGTCACGGTGCTGCACTACGACGACGCCGTGGGCAGGCAGAACTTCGAAACGGTGGCCGCCGTGCTGAAGAAGTTCAACCGGCAGCCGGTGTCCGTCGCCATCCAGCGGAACGCCGACGTCACCGATGCGAATTTCAAGGCCGTCGTCGCCTCCGACCCCAACGTGCTGGTCGTGACGACGCTGTACGCGCCCGCGGCGCAGATGATCAAGAAGCTCAAGGCCGCGAATCGCGCGACCATGATCACCAGCCTGTCGTTCGCCGGTGCGAGCCAGCTGGCCAAGGCGCTCGGACCGGACGCCTCCGGCGTCTCCGTCGCCATCGACGTGCCGACGCCGCGCACGCAAAGCGTCGCCGTGATCCGTGAATGCACCGATGCGTGGAACGCCGCCGGCTACAAGGAGCCGATGTCGGTGACGGCGGTCGAGTCCTGCATCGCCGCCAAGGTGCTGGTCGAGGGCATGAAGCGCTCGGGCAAGGAGCTCACGCGTGCGTCGCTGCACCGGTCGCTCGCGACGCTGGGCCGCTACGACGCGGGCGGCTACGTCGTCGACTTCAGGCCGGGCTTCCACCACGGCGGCAGCTACGTCGCCATGGCGCTGCTCAAGCCGAACGGCGAAGTCCGAGAGTGAGCTGCGCGCGTCCCAGCGCGCGTAGGTGACTTCCGGAAACAGCTGCGCTTCGTACTCGCGCAGCACGCTCAGACCATCCGCACGATCTTGCGCTTCTTCCACGCGAGCGTGTAGTACAGCGCCTGGCCGATCAGCATCGCCGTGAACGTGATGGGATAGGCCATCCAGATGCCCTGCAGGCCGCGCCAGTGGCTCAAGGCCCAGGCAGAGGGCACTTCGATCGCGACGATGCAGCAGATCGAGATGGCCGTAGGCACCAGCACCGCGCCGCTCGCACGCATCACGCCGCTGAGCACGGATGCGAAGCCGAACACCAGGCTGCTCCACAACATGATGTGCAACAGCCCCTGCGCCAGCTCGATCACGGGAGCGCTGGTGATGAACAGGCCCATGATGTGGCGCGAGAACAGGTAGCCCAGGACCACCAGGGTGCCCGTGATCACGAGGTTCATCTTCAGGCCGGTGCGCGTGATGGCGCGCAGCCGGTCGGCGTGGCCGCGGCCGATCGCCTGCGCGCCCAGGATCGAAGCCGTGATCGCGATGGACAGCGCCGGGAACTGCACGTAGTTCACCACCTGGTTCACGGCGCCATAGGCCGCCGTCGCGCTGGAGCCGTACGCGTTCACCATGGAGAGCAGGGCGATCTCGGCCACGGAGATCACGATCATCTGCACGCCGGTGGGCAGGCCGATCTTCACCACCAGCTTGAGCAGCCGCGGATCGATGCGCAGCGACTGCAGCAGCTCGCGATCGGGCGCGAGCGCGTGGCGCTTGTGGCGCAGGTAGAAGACGAGGAACAGCAGCGCGCAGGCGAACGAGGCGATCGACGCGGCGGCCGCGCTGGTCACGCCCAGTTGCGGCAGGCCGGCCCAGCCGCGGATGAAGGCCGGCGTGAGCACGCACGACACCGCGGTGGAAATCCCCAGCGCCCACAGCGGCGTGACCGTGTCGCCGACGCCGCGCAGCAACTGCGTGAAGAGGATGAAGACCAGCAGTCCCGGCATGGCAAGCATCATCACGCGCGCATACCCGAGCGCGGCCGGCATCACGTCGGCCGGTGTGCCGAGCGCCCGCAGCATCGGGCCGGTGAACACGCCGCCGAACAGCGCAACAAGCGCACCGAGCACCAGGCCCAGCGCGATGGCGGTGCCCGCGATGGCCTTCACCTTGTGCGGTTCGCGCGCGCCCCAGGCCTGTCCGATCAGCACGGACGCGCCGGCGCCGATGCCGATCACCAGCGAGATGAAGAAGAACACCAGCGGGAACAGGCCCGCGACGGCGGCCAGGGCCCGCGTGCCCAGCATCTGCCCCACGAAGATGTTGTTCAGGGTGCCGGAGAGCCCTTGCAGGAAGTTCGCCAGGATCATGGGGCCGAGGAAGAACAGGAAGGTCTTCCACAGCGGCCGCTGCATCGCGGGGGCCGAAAGGGCGGCGTTCGGGGTTGCGGTCTGTTCCATGCTCGCCACATCTTGCCTGACCGGCCCCCGGCGTCCAGCGGCACGGGCCGCGCCCGGGCGCTCCTCGTCGCCTACAGCGGGGCTCAGCCCAGCGCGGGCTCGTCGGGCAGTTCGTTCGGGTTCGCCGCGCCCGGCGCAGCGGGGAAGTGGCGCACGAGCTCCGCTCCGACGGCGTCGATCGCCTGCACCAGTCCCTCTTCGAAGCGGCCCGCGGCGAACGCATCGGCCATGCTGCGCGTGATCTGCCGCCACTGCTCCGGCGGGACGTGGCGGCTCAGCCCGCGGTCGGCCACGACTTCGATCGCGCGATCCGCCAGCAGCAGGTAGATCAGCACGCCGTTGTTCTGCTCGGTGTCCCAGGTGCCCAGTTTGCCGAACATGGCGATCGCCCGTTCGCGCGGACTGGCGCCGCGCCACAGGTAGCCCAGGGGCAGTCCGGCCTCGACGTAAATGCGGATCTCGCCCGTGTGCTGCCGCTCGCTCGCGGCCACGTGCTCGGCGAGGCGCCGCAGTGACTCGCCGGGCAGGGCGCGCCGCGTGTCGGCCTCGTCCAGCCAGCGGTGCTTGAAGATGCGGGACCAGCGGCTGGCCATCACCAGTTCCCCGAGGCGCCGCCGCCGCCGAAATTGCCGCCGCCGCCGGAGCTGAAGCCGCCGCCACCGCCACCGCCACCGCCGCCCCAGCCGCCGCCGCCGCGTCCACCGCCAAAGCCGCCCGGAAAGATCACCGGCCCGCCCCAGCCGCTGCGCCGCCCGCCGAAGGGGCCGCCGCCGAAAGGACCGCCGCCCCCGCCGGTGAAGAACGCGAGCAGCAGCCCGAACAGGCCCGCGATGACGGCCATGACCAGGCTGGACGTGAACAGCAGGGTGAGGAAGCCCACGCCGCCGGCCGTCACGACTCCGCCCAGCTTGCGCCCGAAGATGCCGGCCAGGATGCGCGCGGCGATCGGCGCGGCGAAGAACAGGAAGATGACGATGTTGAACCAGTTCACGCCCTGGTCGGGCCGTCCGTGCGGCTGCGACGTCTGCGGCTTGGGCGCGGGCAGCGGCTCGCCGTTGATGCGCGCGATCAGCTGGTCGACGCCGGCCTGAAGTCCGCCCGCGAAGTCGCCCGCTCGGAACTTCGGTGTGATCGCATCGTCGATGACCTGCTTGGCCGCGAGGTCGGGCACCGCGCCCTCGAGGGTCTTCGCCACCTCGATGCGCACCTGGCGATCGTCCTTCGCGACGATGATCACGATGCCGTCGCCGACGTCCTTGCGGCCGATCTTCCACGCGTTGGCGACGCGGTTCGCGTAGCTGGCGATGTCTTCCGGGTGCGTGGTCGGCACCATCAGGATCACGATCTGCGTGCCCTTGCTCTGCTCGAAGCTGGCGAGCTTCTCCTCCAGCCCCTTGCGCTGGATCGGATCGAGCGTGTTCGTCTGGTCGATCACGCGGGCCGTGAGTTCCGGAACGGGCAGCACGCCTTGCGCCGCCGCGCCCAGGCAGGCGAGCAGCGCGAGGACGGCGAAGAGGAGGCGCTTCAACATCGCTTCGTCAACGCGGCCGGGAGGAGATCAACTCAGCGCGACGCTGCCGGCGCTGCCGGTGCCGCGGGCTTGCTGAAGTCCACCTTGGGCGGCGCAGAGATCTCCGCCTCGTTCTGCACCGTGAAGTTCGGCTTGGGCTGGTAGTGGAAGACCATCGCCGTCAGGTTGGTCGGGAAGCTGCGCGCCAGCACGTTGTACTCCTGCACGGCCTGGATGTAGCGGTTGCGCGCGACGGTGATGCGGTTCTCGGTGCCTTCCAGCTGCACGCGCAGGTCGCGGAAGGACTGGTTGGACTTCAGGTCGGGGTAGCGCTCGCTCACCGCCAGCAGCCGCGACAGCGCGCTGGAGAGCTCGCCCTGGGCCTGCTGGAATTTCTGGAAGGCCTGCGGGTCGTTCAGCGTCTCCGGCGTGACCTGGATGGACGTGGCTTTCGCCCGCGCCTCGATCACCTTGGTCAGCGTGTCCTGTTCGAAGTTGGCCTCGCCCTTCACGGTCGCGACGAGGTTGGGCACCAGGTCCGCACGGCGCTGGTACTGGTTCAGGACTTCGGCCCAGGCGGACTTGGTCTGTTCGTCCAGCCGCTGGAAGTCGTTGTAGCCGCAGCCCGTGAGGGATGCGAGCAGGGCCAGGATCAGCAGCCACTTCTTCATGTCGGTTCCTTGCTTCGTCTCGGCAGGTGGGGGGACGGTAGCATATGTGGATGCGGCCGGACCCGGTTCAAGTCATGCATGCGGCCACTCGACCTGCGGCTGGTGCAGCCGCCGGGCCGCAGCTGCTGATCGCGGGGGCGACCGGCGTGCTGGGCAATGAAGTGCTGCGGCGGCTGGTGGGCTCGTCCCGCTTTGCCCTCACCCAGGTGCTCGCGCGCGAGCCGATCACCGAAGGCCTGCGCGGCGTGCGCACCTTGCTCGTGGCTGACGACGTCCCGGCGCACTGGCCGCCGGCCCGCGCCGACGTCGCGGTGGTGCTGTTCGATCCGCCGCGCATGTTCTACCAGCGCGAGCGCGCGCTGTGGACGCCGGCGCCCGCGCAGCTGCCCGCGCTCGCGCACTGGCTGCGGCGCAGCGGCGTGCGCACGCTCGCCATCGTGCTGCCGCATGCGCCCGGGCGCCTGCCCGACGCGTTGAAGCGAGGACTCGCCAGCCTCGACGAGCAGGCGGTGGCGGCCCAGGGCTTCGAGCGCCTGCTGATCCTGCGCTCCGCGCAGAAGCCGCAGGACGTGCGCCAGGCGCATCCCCTGGCGCGGCTGGCGCACTGGATGCTGGGGGTCTTCAAGTACATGGTGCCCTCCAGCGAGCAGCCGGTGCGCGCGGCCAAGGTGGCGGAGCTGCTGTCCGCGGCCCTGCGCATCGCGCCGCCCGGCATCCACGTCGCCGCGCCGGAGCTGGTGTGGCAAGCGGCGCAACAGGACGTGATCACGGTGGCCCGGCGCTGGCTGGGCTGAAAACGCTGGGGCACAATGGTTGCCGGTCCCATGCGCAAGTCCAAACTCCAGGCCGCCAACCTCGAAGGCGACGCCGACGACATCGAAGCGGCTTTCTACGATGCCCTCCAACGCGGGGACATCGACCGCCTCATGGCCTGCTGGGCCGACGAGGACGAGATCATCTGCATCCATCCCGGCGGCCCGCGCGTGGTCGGCGCCACCGCGATCCGCGCCACCTTCGAATCCATGTTCGCCGACGGCGGCACGGTGCGCGCCTGGCCCGAGCGGGCCCGCAAGATCGTCGCCGTCGGCAGCAGCGTGCACAACGTGCTCGAACGCGTCGAGGTGCTGGCGCCGGCGGGCGCCACGGTGGCCTGGGTGATCGCCACCAACGTGTACCACCGCACGGCGCAGGGCTGGCGCCTGGTCGCCCACCACGCCAGCCCCGGCACCACGAGCGAGATCCAGGAAGTCTCGGATGCGCCCTCGGTCCTCCACTAGCGAATTCATGCGCAACTACCGGGCGCCCTGGTGGCTGCCCGGGGGCAATCTCCAGACCATCTGGCCCGCACTGGTCGCGCGCCGCACGCGCGGCCCGGTCCCGCCCTACCGGCGCGAGCGCTGGGCCACGCCCGACGGCGACTTCGTGGACCTGGACTTCCTCGATCGCGAGGTCTCGCCGCGCCGGCCCATGGTCGTGCTGTTCCACGGACTCGAAGGCTCGTCGCGCAGCCACTACTCCGAAGCCTTCGCCGACGTCGCCTGGCGCGGCAAGCTGAGCTTCGTGGTGCCGCACTTCCGCGGCTGCAGCGGCGAGATGAACCTCGCGCCGCGCGCCTACCACTCGGGCGACCACGAGGAGATCGACTTCATCCTGCGCGGACTGCGCGCCCGCCACGAGGGCCCGGTGCTCGGAGTCGGCGTGTCCCTGGGCGGCAATGCCCTGCTGCGCTGGGCGGCGGAGAACGGCGAGGACGCCGGCCGCGTGGCCGCGGCCGTGGCGGCGGTGTGCTCGCCGCTGGACCTGGCGGCCGGCGGGCACCACATCGGCCGCGGCTTCAACCGCATGGTCTACACCACCATGTTCCTGCGCACCATGAAGCCCAAGGCGCTCGCCAAATGGGCGCAGCACCCGGGGCTGTTCGATCGCGAGGCGCTGCTGCGCGCGCGCGACCTCTACGAGTTCGACAACATCTTCACCGCGCCGGTGCACGGGTTCACCAGCACCGAGGACTACTGGTCGCGCGCCTCGGCCAAGCCGCACCTGCCGCGGGTGCGCATCCCGGCGCTGGCGCTCAATGCGCTGAACGATCCCTTCGTGCCGGCGAGCAGCCTGCCGCGGCCCGAAGACGTGTCGGCGTCCACCACGCTGTGGCAGCCGCTGCATGGCGGCCACGTGGGATTCCCGGCCGGCGCGCCGCCGGGCCATGTGCTGGCGATGCCGGAGGCGGTGACTGCGTGGCTGCTGCGGGCGGCGGGCATTGCCACCGAAGTGCCCGAGCAATGGCCGGAGCACCCGATGACGGTGCCGGCTGCGCTCTGATGCGCGCAGGCTCCTAGCGCCGCACCGAGACGGGCTTGTAGCCGTTGGCCGGCGCGGTGCCGGCCTTCTTCGCCGGAGCTGCGGGTGGCGCCAGCGGTGCCGCGGCCGGCTCCGGCCGCCAGCGCGGAACCCAGGTCGTGCCGGCCGTGGGCGTGCCGGTCGTGGCTTGGGCGACCGGCGAGAACGCCGCCGCGATGGCCTGCGACGGCGGCACAGGCGCCAGCGCCATGGACGCTGCGCCCATGGGAGCGGGCGCCGTGCCCGGCGCGTTGCCGGCGGCCGGCGGCCAGGACGCGTCGATGCCGCGCGGCGTGCCGATCGGCGTCGTGGCCTTGGCCTGCCGCACCGCGTCCATGTCCTCGGCGCTCGGGTACTGGCCCAGCAGCTCGAAGTCGAACACGCGCCGTGCGATCGGCGCGGCGGCCGAGGCGCCGAAGCCGCCGTTCTCCACGATCATCGCCACCGCGATCTTGGGATCGTCGGCGGGCGCGTAGGCGATGAACAGCGCGTGGTCGCGATGGCGCTCGTCCACCTGCGAGGCGTTGTACTTGGCGTTCTGCGCGATGGTGACCACCTGCGCCGTGCCGGTCTTGCCGCCGCTGGTGTAGGCCGCGCCCTTGAAGGCCGCGGCGGACGTGCCTTCGATGTTCACGCCCACCATCGCGTGCAGCACCGTCGCGATGTTCTCGGGCTTCACGGCGAGCTTGCTCACCTCCTGCGGCGGGACCGGCTTCACTTCCTTCGACGTGACGTCCACCACTTCCTTGACCAGGTGCGGCTTCATGCGCACGCCGCTGTTCACCAGCGTGCTGAGCGCGCTGGCGAGCTGCAGGATGGTGAAGCTGTTGTAGCCCTGGCCGATGCCCAGCGAGATGGTCTCGCCCGCGTACCACTTCTGCTGCTCGGCGCGCTTGTAGGCCTTGCGCTTCCACTCGGTGGAGGGCAGCAGCCCCCGCGACTCGCCCTGGATGTCGATGCCCGTCAGCTCGCCGAAGCCGAAGTGCGACATGTACTCGTGGATCGTGTCCACGCCCAGGTCGTTGGCCAGCATGTAGTAGTAGGTGTCGCAGGACAGCACGATCGAGCGGTACATGTCGATCACGCCGTGGCCGCCCTCCTTGTCGTCCCGGAACTTGTGGTTGCCGAACCAGAAGTAGCCCGGGTCGTTGATGGCCTGCTGCGGCGTGCGCTTGCCGGTCTCCAGCGCCGCGAGCGCCATGTAGGGCTTGTAGGTGGAGCCGGGCGGGTAGGTGCCGCGCAGCGCGCGATTGAGCAGCGGCTTGTCGATGGACTCGTTCAGCGCCTGCCAGTTTTCCTGGTCGATGCCGTCCACGAACAGGTTGGGGTCGAAGGTCGGCTTGCTCACGAAGGCCAGCACTTCGCCGGTCTTGGGCGCGATGGCCACCATGGCGCCGCGCCGGTCGCCGTACAGGTCCTCGACCATCTTCTGCAGCTTGATGTCGATGGACAGCTTCACCGTGTTGCCCGGCGTCGCGGGCGTCGACGCCAGCTTGCGGACCGCGCGGCCGCCGGCGGAGGTCTCGACCTGCTCGACGCCGGTGATGCCATGCAGCTGCTGCTCGTAGCTCTGTTCGACGCCCAGCTTGCCGATGTATTCGGTGCCGCGGTAGTTGGACTGCTCGTCTTCCGGCCAGTCCTCCATCTGTTTCTTCTCGGTCGTATTGATGCGGCCGATGTAGCCGATGGCGTGGCTCGCCAGCTCGCCCCAGGGATAGTTGCGGAACAGGCGCGCCTTGATCTCCACGCCGGGGAAGCGGAAGCGCTGCACGGTGAAGCGCGCCACCTCTTCGTCGGTGAGCTTGGTGCGGATCGGCAGCGAGTCGATCGACTTGCTTTCCTCCAGCAGCTTCTTGAAGCGGCGGCGGTCCCGCGGCTGGATCTCGATGACCTTCGCCAGGTCGTCGATCACCGTCTCCAGCGGCGCGTTCAGGCTCGCGGGCGTGATCTCCAGCGTGTAGGCGGAATAGTTGGTGGCCAGCACGATGCCGTTGCGGTCCACGATCAGGCCGCGGTTCGGCACGATGGGGACGATGGCGGTGCGGTTCGCCTCCGCCTGCTCGTCGAGGTCCTGGTGCCGCACGATCTGCAGGTAGACCAGCCGCGAGATCAGCAGGACGAAGCACACCAGCACCGCCACGCTGGCGGCCAGCACGCGCCCGCGAAAGCGGGAGAGGTCGGCTTCGACGTTGCGGAGTTCGGTCACGGGGCTCGGGGAAGGGGCTAGGGGCTAGGGGCTACGGGCTAGGGATGAGGGGGCAGCGGTTAGGGCGTGGGCATTCGTGGATGGTTCCCTGATCCCTAGCACCTGGCCCCTGATCCCTTCCGTTGTAGCGACTGCGCCGCTACAACGGCCTATTTTCGTCGGGATCCGGTGCCCTGCGCTGCGGGATCAGCAGCAGCACGCTCACCACCGGCCAGAGCAAGGCTTCCAGCACGGGCGCGAGCAGGAACAGGAAACCGGGGAAGGCGCCGCCGGCCAGCATGCGGATGGCCAGTTCGATGGCGTGGGCGGCGGCGAACAGCGGCAGCACCTGCACGGCCTGCGAGGGCACCGTGAACCACAGCAGGCGGCGGTGGATGGTGATCGCGAAGTAGGTCAGGGTGGTGTAGGCCAGCGCATGCTGCCCCAGCAGCGAGGTCTGGTGCACGTCCACCGCCAGCCCGAACAGGAAGGCGACCACCACGCCGATGCGCAGCGGCTGGTGCACGCTCCAGAACACCAGCACGACGGCCAGCAGGTCGGGCATCCACGCCAGCCGCCCGAGCGGCAGCATGTCGAACATCAGCGCCACGATCAGCGAGAACCAGATGAACAGCGGATTGGCGGGGAGCAGCAGGGGCTGCCCGGGGCGCATGATCATGGGCAGGCGCTCCTCACTTGCGGCCGGCGGCCCGCTTCTGCGGGGGCACGGCGTCGTCCGGCGCCGGCCGCGGCGGGATCTGGTTCAGCAGCGACTTCAGCACCATCACGTGGCGCACGCCGGCCACCTGCGACTGGGGCACGCACACGATGCGGGCGAAAGCCGAGTCCGGACGGCGGTCCACCTTGCTGACCTTCGCGACCGGGATCCCCGGGGGGTAGACGCCATCGATGCCGCTGGTGGTGAGCAGGTCCCCGGGCTGGACGTCGGCGTTGGCGGCCATGTAGCGCAGCTCCAGCCCGCCGCTGCCGAAGCGGCCCGCATCGCCGTACACGATGCCGCGGGCGCCGGTGCGCGTATTGAGCACCGGGATCGCCTGGTCACTGTCGGTGACGAGGGTGACTTCGCTGATCAGCGGATGCACGCGGGTCACCTGGCCCAGCACGCCCGACTCGTCGATCACCGGCGAGCCGGCGCTGATGCCTTGGGCGAGCCCCTTGTCGATGATCACCTTGCGCGAGTACGGGTCGGCCGCGTCGTACAGCACCTCGGCGGCCGTGGACGGGGTGTTCAGGCGCTCGCGCAGTCCCAGCAGCTTGCGCAACTGCGTGTTCTCGTTCAGCAGCTGTTCGACCTGGCCCGCGCGCTGCGACTGCAGGATCAGCTTGCGCCGGGCCTGCTCCTCGTTGTTCAGGGCGGTGTTGAGGGACACGAAGTAGTCCTGCACGGTGCGCACCACCAGCACCGGCCGCATCGCGAGCCATTGCACGGGGAAGAGCACGGTGGCGACGGCGGCGCGGATCGGCTGCGTGATGCGGAAGCGCGCGTCCGCCACCATGAGGAACAGCGCCAGCGCGCTGCACACCATCAGCTTGGAGAGGGCGGACGGGCCCTGCTTGAAGAATGGCGGTGGGGTACGGTCGAGGGTGCCTAAGGGCATGACGAATGACTTCGCTTCGCTTCAACGACGAACCGGAAGGATCGCCATATTGTCATCCCTGCCGTCGCAGGAGTGTCATCCCGCGCCGCAGACGGCGCGAGCCCTTCGTCATTCGGACGTGAAGATCGAACCCAGCCGTTCCATGCGTTCCAGCGCGATGCCGCAGCCACGCACGACGCAGGTCAGGGGATCTTCGGCCACCAGCACGGGCAGGCCGGTTTCCTCCGCCAGCAGGCGGTCCAGGTCGCGCAGCAGCGCGCCGCCGCCGGTGAGCATCATCCCGCGCTCGGCGATGTCGGCGCCGAGTTCCGGCGGGGTCTGTTCCAGCGCGTTCTTGACGGCGGACACGATGTTGTTCAGGGGATCGGTCAGCGCTTCCAGGATTTCGTTGGAGCTGATCGTGAAGCTGCGCGGCACGCCCTCGGAGAGGTTGCGGCCCTTCACTTCCATTTCCTTCACCTCGCTGCCGGGGAAGGCGGAGCCGATCTGCTTCTTGATGCCTTCGGCGGTGGGCTCGCCGATCAGCATGCCGTAGTTGCGGCGGATGTAGCTGATGATCGCCTCGTCGAACTTGTCGCCGCCGACGCGCACCGAGCCCTTGTAGACCATGCCGCCCAGGGAGATCACGCCGACCTCGGTGGTGCCGCCGCCGATGTCGACGACCATGGAGCCGGAAGCTTCGGACACCGGCAGGCCCGCGCCGATCGCGGCGGCCATCGGTTCCTCGATCAGGTACACCTCGCTCGCGCCGGCGCCCAGTGCCGATTCGCGGATGGCCCGGCGCTCGACCTGGGTCGAGCCGCAGGGCACGCAGATGATGATGCGCGGGCTGGGCTTCAGGACGGACCGCGGGTGGACCATCTTGATGAACTGCTTGAGCATCTGCTCGGTGACCGTGAAGTCCGCGATCACCCCGTCCTTCATCGGGCGGATGGCCTCGATGTTGCCCGGCACCTTGCCCAGCATGGCCTTGGCTTCGTGGCCGACCGCCTGGATCGTCTTCTTTCCCTGCGGTCCCCCTTCGTGGCGGATCGCCACCACCGACGGCTCATCGAGCACGATGCCCTTGTCGCGCACGAAGATCAGGGTGTTGGCCGTGCCGAGGTCGATGGCCAGGTCGGTGGAGAGATAGCGTCGGAAGGCTCCGAACATTTGGGGAAATCCTCGTTTCTTCTGCGAAAGCGGCCGCTTTGCGCGGCCGCTGCACACGGGCGGAGCTCCGCTCGCCGAAGGCGGGATAATACCCCATCCCCTGTGCCGTCCCCCCTGTGAGCGAGGCCCCCGCGGCCCGCCTGTGGCTTGGGCGCAATGACTTATTTCACCATGTCCCTCAACACGCAAGACATCGCCCGGATCGCCCACCTGGCGCGCCTGGAACTCCAGCCGCAGGAGAGCGAGCGGATGCTCGCCCAGATCAACGCCTTCTTCGAGATCGTGGAGAAGATGCGTGCCGTCGATACCGCCGGCGTCGAGCCCCTGACCCACCCCGTGGCCGCCGTGCAGGATGTCGCGCTGCGCCTGCGCGAGGACGTCGCCAGCAGGGACATTGACCGCGAAGCGAACCAGCGCAGCGCCCCCGCGGTGGAACTCGGACTGTTCCTGGTCCCGAAGGTGATCGAGTGAGCGCCGACCTGCACGATCTCTCCGTCGCGGAGCTCGCGAAGAAGCTGCAGGGCAGGCAGGTCTCCGCGAGCGAAGCGGCGCAACATTTCCTTGCACGCTCGCGGCAGCACGCAACACTTGGCGCCTTCCTCGCCCTGGACGAAGAGGCGACCCTGGCGCAGGCCCGGGCCGCGGACGCGCGCATCGCCTCGGGCGACCGCGCGCCGCTGCTGGGGGTGCCCGTCGCACACAAGGACATCTTCGTCACGCGCGACTTTCCCAGCACCGCGGGCTCGAAGATGCTGCAGGACTACCGCTCGCCCTTCGACGCCACCGTCGTGCGCAAGCTGGCCGAGGCCGGCGCCGTGACCCTCGGCAAGCTCAATTGCGACGAGTTCGCGATGGGCTCGTCGAACGAGAACTCCGCCTACGGCCCGGTGAAGAATCCGTGGGACCCGAGCCGCATCCCCGGCGGGTCCTCCGGGGGCAGCGCCGCAGCGGTGGCGGCCCGGCTGGCTCCGGCCGCCACGGGCACCGACACCGGCGGCTCGATCCGCCAGCCCGCGTCCTTCTGTGGCATCACGGGGATCAAGCCCACCTATGGCCGCGCCTCGCGCTACGGCATGATCGCGTACGCGTCCTCGCTGGACCAGGCGGGCCCGATGGCGCGCAGCGCCGAGGATTGCGCCTTGCTGCTGTCCGCGATGTGCGGGCCGGACCCCGATTGCGACTCGACTTCGCTGGACCTCCCGGCGGAAGACTTTACCCGCGCGCTCGGCGGCTCCATGGAGGGCCTGCGCATCGGCGTGCCGAAGGAATTCTTCGCCGAAGGCGTCGCCGCGGACGTCCGAGCGGCGATCGAGGGCGCCTTGCGCGAATACGAGAAGCTGGGCGCGCGGCGTGTGGAGATCTCGCTGCCGCGCACCGAGCTCGCCATCCCCGTGTACTACATCATCGCGCCGGCGGAAGCCAGCTCCAACCTCTCGCGCTTCGATGGCGTGAAGTTCGGGTACCGCGCGAAGAAGTACGGCGACCTGCTGGACATGTACCGCAAGACCCGCGCGGAAGGCTTCGGCGAGGAGGTCAAGGCGCGCATCATGATCGGCACCTACGTGCTCTCGCACGGGTACTACGACGCGTACTACCTGCAGGCGCAGAAGGTGCGTCGCATGATCGCCGACGATTTCCAGCGCGCATTCCAGCAGTGCGACGTGATCGCGGGACCGGTCGCTCCGAGCGTCGCCTGGAAGCTAGGGGGCCACGGCGGCGACCCGCTCGCGGACTACCTGGCCGACATCTTCACGCTGCCCGGCTCGCTGGCGGGACTGCCCGGCATGAGCATCCCCGTCGGCTTCGGCGAGGGCGGCATGCCGGTCGGGCTGCAGTTGATCGGCAACTATTTCCAGGAAGGCAGGCTGCTGAACGCCGCGCACGGCTTCCAGCAGGCGACCGATTTCCACCTCTGCAAGCCGGAGGGCTTCTGACATGGCCGGCAAACTGATCCAAGGCTACGAAGTCGTCATCGGCTTCGAGACGCACGCGCAGCTTTCCACCGAAAGCAAGATCTTCAGCCGCGCGCCGACACAGTTCGGCGCTGAACCCAACACCCAGGCTTCGCCCGTGGACCTGGCGCTGCCCGGCACCTTGCCCGTGATGAACCGCGGCGCGGTGGAGCGCGCCATCCGCTTCGGCCTGGCGATCGGCGCGCACGTGGCGCCCCGCAGCATCTTCGCGCGCAAGAACTACTTCTATCCGGACCTGCCCAAGGGCTACCAGATCTCGCAATACGAGATCCCGGTGGTGCAGGGGGGCAGCGTCGAGTTCTTCCTCGGCGAGGAGAAGAAGTCGGTGCGGCTGGTGCGCGCGCACCTGGAGGAGGACGCCGGCAAGTCGCTGCACGAGGACTTCGTGGGCCTGAGCGGCATCGACCTCAATCGCGCCGGCACGCCTTTGCTGGAGATCGTCACCGAGCCCGACATGCGCTCGTCGGACGAGGCCGTGGCCTACGCCCGCGAACTGCACAAGATCGTCACCTGGATCGGCATCTGCGACGGCAACATGCAGGAAGGCAGCTTCCGCTGCGACGCCAACGTGTCGGTGCGCAAGCCGGGCGGGCCGCTGGGCACGCGCCGCGAGATCAAGAACCTGAACTCCTTCAAGTTCATGAAGGAGGCCATCGACTTCGAGGTGCGCTGGCAGATCGAGCAGATCGAGGACGGCCACGCCATCGAGCAGGCGACCGTGCTGTTCGACCCCGACACCGGCGAGACGCGCGCCATGCGGACCAAGGAAGACGCCGCCGACTACCGTTACTTTCCCGACCCGGACCTGCCGCCGCTGGTCGTCGCGCCCGAGTGGGTCGAGCGCGTGCGCGGCGAGATGCCCGAGTTGCCGCGCGTGATGGCGGCGCGCTTCGTCAGCGACTATGGGCTGCCGGAGTACGACGCCACCACGCTCACCCAGAGCAAGGCGATGGCCGCCTACTTCGAGACGGCCGCGAAGGCGAGCGGACAGGCCAAGCTGGCCAGCAACTGGATCATGGGCGAGGTCTCGCGCCGGCTCAATGCGCAGGAGATCGCCATCGAGCAGGCGCCGGTCAGCGCGGCCACGCTGGCGAAGCTGATCCAGCGCATCGCCGATGGCACGGTTTCCAACAATGCGGCGCGGCAGGTGTTCGACGCCCTGTGGACTGCGCAGGGCAGCGATGTCGACGCCGTGATCGACGCCAAGGGCCTCAAGCAGGTGAACGACAGCGGCGCGCTCGAGCAGATCGTCGACGACGTGATCGCGGCGAATCCGGCCAACGTGGAGCAGGTCCGCGCCGGCAAGGACAAGGCCTTCAACGCGCTGGTGGGGCAGGCGATGAAGGCGAGCAAAGGCAAGGCGAATCCGCAGCAGGTCGGCGACTTGCTGCGCAAGAAGCTGGGGCTGTAGGGAAACCGCTGCGCCGGTCCTAGGCAGCCGGAGGGCGCGAGCGGCGCGTTCCGGCGGCCAGGCGGCATCACGGCTGGATCAGGCGCCGCACGGCGCAATCACGGGCGTCCGCGCAGCGGGGCTCTGGCGGAACCGGCAGCTTTCGTCGCGCCGCGCCCCAGACCGGCCGCCCTTTCCGCACCTGGAACTGCGGCCACCACTGCCATTCCGGCCACCGCCGTCCCTCCGTTTTATTCGCGATCGAGCGCCGCTGCTGCTCGCTGAACGCACTGGCGCCGACCGCCCGCTCTCCCCGTCCGACCGCCCATTGGCAGACCTGTGCTAGTACTTTTCCATTGGTCGCGCTGCCTCGCCCGACCATCGGGATGTAACAACATGTGCTTAACGTAACCATTATGTTTGCGTCACCGGAAGCAGACGTCCCGCAACCGGTACAGCACAAGCGAGGTCTGTCATGAACAAGCGGTCTCCCGGATTTTCACTGATCGAGATGCTGGTGGCGATTGCGCTGGTGGTCGTCCTGACGACCGTCGCCATCCCTTCGTTCAGCTCGATGCTCACCAACACGCGCATGGCCGGTGAGCTCAATACCTTGTTGAGCGCCCTGAACCTGGCCCGCAGCGAGGCCAGCAAACGGGGACTGCGCGTATCGGTCTGCCCCATGTCGGGCACGGCGTGCGCGAACACCACCGACTGGACGGCCGGCTGGCAGGTGATCCAGCCGGACACCAACACGCAGATCAACATCGCGCCGGCGCTGGCCCATGGCGAGACCCTGGTCAGCACCGTGAACACCTACCCGGTGTTCACCGCCTTCGGCTACACGTCCTTCAACGGCACGCTGTCCATCCACGACCGCAACAACACGCCCAGCCTCTACCGCTGCATCGTGTTCAACGCGGGCTCCTGGTCGGCGCAGCAGGGGGCGTCCTGCCCATGAAGGCGCAGCGCGGCTTCTCGCTGCTCGAGGTCCTGGTGTCCATGCTGGTCATCATGTTCGGCTTGCTCGGGATCGCCAACATGCAGATGCTGGCGGTCAGCAACACGGAGACGGGCCGGTACAACTCGATGGCGGCCATGTTCGCCTCCGACATGGCCGCACGGATGCAGGGCAACAAGGCCTATTGGGGCGCGCCGGCCAATTCCATCACGGTCAGCGGGACCACCGTGACCAACGGGCCGACCTCGACGAGCAAGAACTGCGCGTCGGTCACCTGCAGCGGCTCGGAGCTCGCTTACTACGACCTCAAGAACTGGGGCGCGTCCCTGGTCGGGAGCGTCAGCGGAACGGTCGCAACGCAAGGCTTGCCCGGTGGCAATGCCTCCATCGCGTGCAACACGACGTCCTCGCCGACCGTCTGCACGCTGACCATCAACTGGACCGAAAAGAACATCGGCCTGACGACGGCGACGGTCGCTGCGAGCAGCCCCACCGGCGCGTTGGCGACCGGCACGTCGAGCACGCACAGCCACCAGACCCTGGTGTCGATCCAGCAATGAAATACCAGCAGGGCATGAGTCTCATCGAGTTGATGGTCTCCGCGGCCATCGCGCTCGTGCTCGTGCTCGGCGTGGGTACGGTGTTCCTCGCGATGAAGCAGACGTTCAACCTGCGGCAGAACATGGGATCGACGCAAAGCAACCAGCGCATCGCCATGCAGTTCCTGAGCGCCGCCATCCGCAACGCGGGGGCGACTCCCAATCCGCTCACGCAGGCCGCTCCGGCGACGCCGCTTTCCGGCACGGGCACCAATGCGGGCGCCGATACCCTGACCGTCCAGTTCTGGGCCGACGCGTCCGGCGCCGCCCAAGGCTGCGCCTCCACGCTGACGGCCAATCATTCCTACACGGACGTCTTCAGCGTGACGGGTGGTTATCTGTCGTGCACCGAAACCGACAACACGGTCTCGCCGCCGACCTCGACCACCGTGAGGCTGATCGGAGGCGCGGCCGGTTCCGGCAATCGCCTGACCGGCCTGAACATCGTGTATGGCATCGACGGCAATGGCGTCGGGTCGACCAGCCGCTACGTCAATGCGGGAGCCGTCACCGACTGGACGACGGTCAGGACGGTGACTTTCACGCTGCTGTTCGACGCACCGCTCGCCAACAAGGAGAACCAGACGGCGACTTCCTTGAGCGTGAGCCAGACCGTTCCTTTCATGATCGGCCTGTGACATGAACAAGCGCCATCAGGGCTTCGTGCTGATCGTCTGCCTGATCCTGCTGGTCGTGATGACGATGCTCGGCATCTTCATGTTCAACGGCCTGACCCAGGACCAGAAGATGGGTGCCAACTTCCGGGAGAAGAGCCGCGCGGTCGAGGCAGCGCAAACCGGGCTCACTTCGGTCGGGTACTGGCTGGGCCAGGGCAACAACGCCTATCTCGGGCCGAACAACTGGGTTTCGGGCGTCACATGCGCCGCCAACGGCCCCACGCCCGCCACCTCGCCCGTGGTTTGCAACGCAGCCCTGGCGACGCCGGCCACCTTGCCGTGGACCTCGTACACCAGCTATGTGCCGGCCGGCATGTCCGTCGCGGCCAGCGGACAGAACACGTACACCAGCAACACCAGCGTCCATACCTACTTCATGGGGGCGACCAGCACCAACCCGCCTTCGGCCCTCTACCAGGTCACGGCGGCAGGGAAGGGCGGCAACGACGCCGCCACCGCGGTGCTGAGGGCGGTCTACAAGGTGCAGGCGACTTCGATCGACCTGGGCGGCGGGTGAAACATGTCCGCGCCATCGATGCAAGCGAGGAGACGGAGCATGCGAATGTCTAGCGTAGTGAGGAAATCGGCCTTCCTGGTGATCGCCGTGGCGGTGCATTCGCTGGCGTTCGGCCTGAACATTTCCGATGACTTCACCCAGGGCGCCGTCAACGATTCGCCGGGCAGCGGCAACGGCATGGACTGGCAGCCGATGGGGACGGCCTGCCTGACGTCAGGAACCAGCACCAACAATTCGACCACCGTCGCCACCACCAACAGCAAGTACAGCAACATCCCTGCTTGCAACACGATCTCGGGCTCGGGCATCAGCACGCCCGAGGCGGTCGGCAGCGGCGCCTTGCGGCTGACCAATGCGGCAACCACCCAGGTGGGCGCCATCGTTTCGAACGGAACCTTCCCGAGCAACCAGGGCATCCAGGTCACCTTCACGACCTACACCTACCAGGGATCGACGGGGACGTCGCCGGGTGGCGACGGAATGGGCTTCTTCCTGCAGGATGCCTCCGTCCCGCTCACGCTGCCTTACGTGGGCGCGAACATCACCGACACGACGACGTCCAGCATCGGTCCTGCCGGCGGCAGCCTCGGCTACGCCTGCTCGCTGCGCAAGGACAGCAATACCAACGGCGTCACCGGCGGGTATCTCGGCCTGGGCATGGACGAATTCGGGAACTTCACGAACGGCGGGGTCGAGTACTACTCCGACGTGGCTGCAACATCCCCCCAGAGCCCGCGGGCCAACCCGGGGCGGATGGCGAACACGATTGCGCTGCGCGGCGCGGGGAACGTGAGCTGGTACTACC
This sequence comes from Ramlibacter ginsenosidimutans, assembly GCF_016654015.1. Taxonomy (GTDB): domain Bacteria; phylum Pseudomonadota; class Gammaproteobacteria; order Burkholderiales; family Burkholderiaceae_C; genus Ramlibacter; species Ramlibacter ginsenosidimutans. The sequence goes on from NZ_JAEPWM010000002.1 coordinate 475,338, forward strand.
TGAACAACCAGTGGCCCAGCCTGTACCCCTCGACCACCAGCAGCAGCGACCAGATGACGATCATGCACAACACCTGCCGGACAGGTGTGCTGCAGCAGAACACGACTTTTTCGATCACAGGCACCTCGGCCCTCTCGTGGAGCAGCAGCAACAGCTATCTGACCGTCACCTTGCCTTCCAACCACGGGTTCGCGGTAGGGGACATCGTCAACATCGCCAGCCCGGTGATGGCAAACGGGTTGAAATCCGGCGGCAACTGGATCATCGGTTCGTACGACGTGAAGGCTGTCCCCACCTCGAAGTCGTTCAGTGTCTACTTCCCTGACGGGAGCACGAGCATCACGGCCCCGGGCGGCACGCCCTTGAACACGGTCACGGCGAACCTGACGTACACGACGTCGGCGCTGTCCTGGTCCGGTGGCGTCCTGACGATCACGGTGGGGACGAACGTCGGCTTCAAAGTCGGTGATACCGTCAACATCGCCAGTTCGTCATCGACCGCTCCCCCCAAGGTCAACTCGCAGTCGATCGTCGGGTCCTACGTGGTGACGGGGGTGAGCGGAAAGACTTTCACTGTCGCCTACCCGAACGGCTCCACCACGTACGCCAACGCGTCGAACGGCAAGGTGACCGTCAAGGTGATGGACTATCCGTACCTTGCCGGCAGTGCCGTCACGCTCCCGGCGACGACGCCCATGTGGTCGAACGCGGCGACCCGTTCCGCTGCCCAGCCGATCACGTACAAGCTTTCGATTTCTCCGGGCGGCCTGCTGAACTTCCTGTACAGCTTCAATGGCGGGGCGTTCCAGCCGGTGCTGACCAACGCCCCGATCACGGCTTCCAACGGAACCCTGCCCGCCAACTTCCGGTTCGGTTTCCTGAGCTCGACCGGCAACAACACCAGCATCCACGAAATCACCTGCTTCGCCGCGCAACCCACCGAGTCGGGCAGCAGCGCGGCCGCCAACACGGTGCAATCGGGCCAGGTGAGGACGGGCACGCAGGTCTACCTGGCTTCGTACAACCCCAACACCTGGACGGGCTCCCTGGTTTCCGAGGCCATCGTGAACACCAATGGGGTGCTCAGCGTCTCGAGTACCGCCCAATGGGATGCGGATTGCGTGCTCACCGGCGGCGGCTGCTCCAGCATGGGCACCGTGAACGGAGTGCCGACCAATACGGTGACGGTGGAGGCGCCGACGTCGCGCAACATCCTCACCTGGAACGGTTCCACCGGCGTGCCCTTCCAGTGGGCCAACCTCACCTCCGCGCAACAGACCGTCCTGAATTCGACGGACAGCGCCGGCAGCAACCGGCTGTCCTGGATGCGCGGCGTGCGAACGCAGGAACAGGTGAGCTCGGGAGCGTTCCGCACGCGCGCCGGCGTGCTGGGCGACATCATCGACTCCAGCCCCACCTGGGTCGGGCCGCCGTCCAAGAACTACGGGGCCAGCTTCGTCGACGCGTTGACGAACACGACGGGCCCGGAGAGCTCCTATCTCACCTTCAAGAGCAGCCTGGCCACCCGCCTGAACGTCGTCTATTCAGGGAGCAACGACGGCATCCTCCACGGGTTCCGCTCGGGCGCGAACAGTTCGGACGGTACCTACGATTCCACGTACAACGACGGCTACGAAGTCCTGGGTTTCGTGCCGGCTGGGGTCCTGTCGAACAGCACGGTCGCCACGCTGACCGATCCGCTCTATTCGCACAGTTTCTTCGTCGACGCAGCGCCTGGCTACGGTGACGTCTACTACGCCGGCGCCTGGCACACGTGGCTGGTCGGGGGCAAGGGCCCGGGCGGGGCGGAGATCTATGCGCTGGACGTCACGGACCCGAGCGGCATCGTCACGTCGAGTCTCTCCTTTTCCGAAGGCCACGCCGCGAGCCTGGTGAAGGGCGACTGGACGCCGTCGTCGCTGACTTCGTGCGTCAACGCGACCACCAACTGCGGCAACAACCTGGGCAACACCTATGGCATCCCGCTGGTGCGCCGGCTGCACAACGGCAAGTGGGCCATCATCTTCGGCAACGGGATCGGCAGCACCAACGGCCACGCGGGCGTCTACATCGGCGTCATCAGCCCCACCGACGGCTCCGTCAGTTTCATCTGGCTCGACACCGGCAGCGGCGGCACCGGCACGAGCGCCAACGGCATCGCCAGCGTGGCGTCGGCGGACCTGGATGGGGACTTCGTCATCGACTACCTGTACGCCGGCGACCTGCAAGGCAACGTCTGGCGGTTCGACCTGACCAGCAGCGATCCGACCGTGTGGGCCGCTTCCAAGTTCGGGCAGCCGTCTGCCACGCCCCTGTTCGTCGCCAAGGACAGCAGCGGCAACCGGCAGCCCATCACCTCTTCGCTTGCCGTCACCGCGAATCTCACCGGCAGCGCCCAGCGCGTCATCCTCGGCTTCGGAACCGGCCGCGCCACGCCTTTCACCAGTTCGTCGGCGACGAGCTATCAATCGGGTACGCAGTCGGTGTATGGCATCTGGGACTGGGACATGACCGCGTGGAATGCCCTGCCGAACACCAAGACCAACTACGCGACCCTGGCGACCGTGACCACCTCGCCGTACCGGACCTTCACCCGGACGGACCTCGCCACCAGCACGGTCGCGACGCAGACTGCGTCTTCGCGCACCGCCGCGCAGGCGATCGTCTGCTGGAACGGCAGCACGGCGTGCACCTCCGGCAATACGCAGTACGGCTGGAAATTCGACTTGCCCGACACGGGCGAGCAGGTGATCTACAACCCGGTGTTCTCGGGCGGCGAACTCCTGCTCAACACGATCGTTCCGCCGCAGAACGCCGTCGGGCAATGCATCCTGTCACTGCCGACCGGCTGGACGATGGCCTTCAACATGGCCTCGGGGGGCGGGCAGCCGCAGAACGTGTTCCCGGACTCCTCCGGCAGCCTGGTGGTGGCCAGCGGCGCGAGCAGCGTCGTGGGGCTGAAGCTCGGTGCGGTGGGAACGCCTTACATCGTTGCGATCGGGAGCCAGCAATACGTGATCAGTTCCGACGTCACAGGCGGTCCGGCCAACATCAACCAGCTGAACACGCAAGGCGGCGTGACGGTGAAACCGGTGTCATGGGAGCAACTCAGGTGAGCACGAGAATGAACAGGGTCCGGGGCTTCAGCCTCATCGAACTGATGGTGGTGGTCGCCGTGATCGGCCTGCTCGCGTCGATCGCGTTGCCGAGCTACACGCGCTACGTGCTGCGGTCGCATCGGTCTTCCGCCATCACGGGCGTTCTCGACGTGGCGAGCCGCCAGGCGCGCTACTACACGACCAACAACACCTACACCACCAGCATGACGGCGCTCGGTTACCCGGTCGACCCGATGCCGCTGACCGACTCGAGCAACCGCTACTACGACTTGAGCGTGGCCTCGGCGAGCGCCACGGCCTTCACCGTGAGGGCCGTCCCGGTCAATGCCCAGACGAAGGACACGTGCGGCACCTACACCTACACCGACCTGGGCGTGAAGAGCATCACTTCGGGCACGCTCGGCGACTGCTGGAAGCAGTGACCCGGCAGCGTCAGCCGGCGCCGTAGCGCTCGCGGTAGGCGAGCACCTTCGCGTGGTGCGCGCCCAGTTCCGAGCCGCGGGTCGCGAGGTACTGCAGCAGGTCGTCGAGCTTCGCGATGGCGCACACCTGCAGTTGCAGCTTGTCGCGCACGTACTGCACGGCCGACCAGGGCACGTCCTGGCCGTTCTCCGTCGCCTTCTCCTGCCGGTCCAGCGCGATCGCCACCGCGTGCGGCCTGGCGCCCGCGGCCTCGATCAGGGCGATCGACTCCCGGGCCGCCGTGCCCGCGGACATCACGTCGTCCACGATCAGCACGCGCCCCTGCACCGGCGCGCCCACCAGCGAGCCGCCTTCCCCGTGGTCCTTGGCTTCCTTGCGGTTGTACGCGTAGGGCACGTTGCGGCCCAGGCGCGCCAGTTCGATGGCCACGGCCGCGGCCAGCGGGATGCCCTTGTACGCCGGGCCGAACAGCATGTCGAACTCGATGCCGGAGCCGAGGATGCGCTGTGCATAGAATTGCGCCAGCCGCCCCAGCTTCTCGCCGTCGTCGAACAGGCCCGCATTGAAGAAGTAGGGCGAGAGGCGCCCGGCCTTGGTCTTGAATTCGCCGAAGCGAAGGACCCCCGAGCGCACCGCGAACTCCACGAAATCCTGCGCCAGCCGGTCCTGGCCCGTCACCGCTACCATGGGAAAGTCCTTGTTCAAACTGACCAGCCTCAACCTGAACGGCATCCGTTCCGCCGCCAGCAAGGGCGTGGAGGCCTGGGTCGCGCAAACCAGTCCGGATTGTATTTGCGTGCAGGAAGTGAAGGCCCAGCACGACGACGTGCACGGCAAGCATGACCGCCTCGCGGACCTGCGCGGCCACTTCCACTTCGCGCAGAAGAAGGGTTACTCCGGCGTGGGCGCCTTCACGCGCCACGAGCCCAGCGACGTGATCGTCGGCTTCGGCGACGAGGAATTCGACGCCGAGGGCCGTTACGTGGAGCTGCGCTTCGACACGCCCCAGCGCAAGCTGTCGATCATCAGCTGCTACTTCCCCTCGGGCTCCTCGGGCGAAGACCGGCAGCAGGCCAAGTTCCGCTTCCTCGACGTGGTCGATCCGCACCTCGCGGCCCTCAAGAACACGCGCGAATTCATCCTGTGCGGCGACATCAACATCGCCCACCAGGAGCGCGATCTGAAGAACTGGAAGAGCAACCGGAAGAACAGCGGCTTCCTGCCCGAGGAGCGGGCCTGGATGAGCCGGCTGCTGGCCGAAACCGGACTGGTGGACGTGTACCGGCACCTTCACCCCGAGACCACCGAGGACTGCTACACGTGGTGGAGCAACCGCGGCCAGGCCTGGGCGAAGAACGTGGGCTGGCGGCTGGACTACCAGATCGCGACCGCGGGCGTCGCCGAGAAGGCGCGCGACGCGGCGATCTACAAGACCACGCGCTTCAGCGATCACGCGCCGCTGACGATCCAGTACGACATCGCCCTGTGAGGTACCGCGCTCGCAGGGGCGGTTCGTTGCAGACCAGGCGAGGCACCCGCATCAGCACACCGTCTCTTTCCCGTTCGAAGCCACCAATGAGGCCATGACCTACGTCGAAGCAGCCCGCGCAAAGGGCAAGGTCGTTCTCAGGCTCGCGTGAGCCTCGTTTCCCGTTCCCAAAGGAGTGCACCAATGACTGCGGACGATTTCAACAGTGCAGGGGTGGGACGCCTGCCCGGCTACCTCGGAGTTCGCGTGCTGTCGGTGAACGGACGCGAGCTGCATGCCGAACTGGCCGTGCGGCCGGAGCTGATGGCTCCCAACGGCTACCTGCATGCCGGCAGCCTGGTCACGCTGGCCGATACCTCCTGCGGCTACGGCTGCCGCGCCAACCTGCCCGAAGGCGCCAACGGATTCACCACGATCGAACTGAAGTCCAATCATCTCGGCACCACCGTCGACGGCACGATCGACTGCCGCGCGACTGCGGTGCACCTCGGCAGGACCACGCAGGTCTGGGATGCCGTGGTCACGCATCGTGAAACGGGCAGGACGCTGGCGCTCTTCCGCTGCACGCAGATGGTGCTGTATCCCAGGTAGTCTCGCAACGCGGTCGGGGCGGATTGCGCAGACGGCCGGTGAAGCGGGCATCTCCAAGGATGCGCGCTTCAGCGGTCACGCACCGCTGACCATGAAATATGACCGGGGCCTGTAGCGCCGGCGCGCCGGCATACGCAAACAACCTAGTCCGGGTTTGGGGCACCGCGCTAGCATGCGTCCTCGGCCCCCAAGACGCACAACGACCTGGGGCGCACCGCTTCACAAGAGCCGCACTTGGGGCGCCTCGCCTCACAAGAGCCGCTTTTCATGTCCATGGACGCTGCAGTCGAACGCCCTGAACCAGTCTTCAACGAACCGGATGCCGCGCTGGAACTCGCCGCCGGCCTCGGCAGGCTCGGCGCGTGGAGCCTGGATCTGCGAGACAACACGCAGGTCTGGTCGGAACAGCTCTATCACCTGCTGGAAGTGCCGCCAGGCACCCCGGTGCCGCTCGACTTCGGCCTGACGCTGGTCGCCCCGGAACACCAGGGCATCGTTCGCGCCGCGATCGAACGCTGCGCCACCCACGGCTTCCCTTACGACCTGCAGGTCCAGGCAGTCACCGGCCGCGGCCGCCAGCTCTGGGTCCGCCTGATCGGCCGCGCCGAGTACGACGGGGACGGCGCGATCATCGGTTTGCGCGGGGCCTTCCAGGACATCTCCATGCTGGCGCAGGCGCAAGAGGAAAAGCGCCTGCTCGCCGAACGCCTGAGCGTCACCCTCGAAAGCATGACCGAGGGCTTCTATGTGGTCGATCGCGAGTGGCGCGTCACCTACGCGAATTCCGAAGCGGCCCGGGTGATGAGGCTCGCGCGCAGCGAGGCGCTCGGCAAGCACCTCTGGATGGAGATCTTCCCGCAGGCGATCGACACGGTCTTCCACACCGAGCTGGAGAGAGCCGTCCAGACCGGCCGCTCGGTGCAGTTGGAAGAGTACTACCGGCCCCTCGATCTCTGGGTGTTCGTCCGCGCCTATCCATCCAGCTTCGGCCTGGCGGTGGCGTTCACCGACATTTCCAAGCGGCGACGGGCCGAGGACGAGGTGCGGCGGCTCAACGCGGAACTGGAAGAGCGGGTCCTGGAGCGAACAGCGAAACTGCGGGCAGCGAACGCGGAGCTGGAGAATTTCGCGCACGCGGTCGCCCATGACCTGCGCACGCCGTTGTGCGCAGGAAGGTCCTTCGCCCACGCGCTGCAAGCGACCGACGGAGACCGGCTCGGCGCGGATGGACAGCACTACCTGCGGCAGATCCATGCATCGCTGCAGTTCATGGACGACATGACGCAGAAGCTGCTGGACCTGGCGAAGCTTTCCAGGTCCGCGATCCAGCTGGAGGCCGTGGACCTGTCGGCCATCGCCCACGCGATCCTGGATGGCCACAGGCAGCATGAGCCAGGCCGGCACGTGGACGTGCGGATCGAACCCGGACTCACCGCCCACGCCGACCGCGTCCTGGTCACGCAGGTGCTGCTCAACCTGATCGGGAACGCGTGGAAGTTCACCCGCCATTCGAACCAGCCACGGATCGAGTTGGGGGCGAAGAGCGGCCCGGCCGGACAGCGCACGTTCTTCGTCAGGGACAACGGGCCCGGGTTCGACATGGCGTACGCCAGCCGGCTGTTCGCGCCGTTCGTTCGCCTGCATACGGACCCCGCTTTCGAGGGCACCGGCATCGGGCTGGCGACGGTCAGGAAGATCGTTGAATTGCACGGCGGTGCCGCATGGGCAGAAGCCGGGATCGATGCCGGAGCATGCTTCCACTTCACTTTGCCTGCGGTCAGAAGGTTGCCTGGAGCCAAGGGGAGCAGAAACAGCGGCCAGGCCAGGCGCCGCGCTGCCTGAGGCCGAGCAGCGCCACGTCGCGGCATCAGCGCAAGGTCGCGCCCTGCGCCTGCGCCTGCGCCTGCGCCAGCCCAACCGAAGGGCCATCGCCGCGTGGCCGGCAGTACATTCGGACCAAATCTATAATGCGCGGTGGCTCCAGGAGCCCGCCCCGCCGCGCCCTGCGCGCTCGTCTTTTTCCGCCGCCCGGCCCCTCCGATGTCATCCCATGCCCACCGCGGCGATTTCGCCGTCAACACCGCCCTCTTGCGCATCACGCTGATGGCCGCCGTCATCGGTGCCTTGAGCACAGGGGCAGCCTACGTGCTGCTGGACCTCATCCGGCTGTTCACCAACCTGTTCTTCTTCCAGCAGTTCTCGATCGAGAACCGCTCCCCCGCTGACCATGCCCTGGGCGCGTGGGTGATCGTCGTCCCCGTCATCGGCGGCCTCATCGTCGGGCTGATGGCGCGCTACGGCTCGGACAAGATCCGCGGCCACGGCATCCCGGAAGCGATCGAGGCCATCCTGTTCGGCAAGAGCCGCATGTCGGCCAAGGTCGCCGTGCTCAAGCCCCTCTCCTCCGGCATCGTGATCGGCAGCGGTGGCCCGTTCGGCGCCGAGGGCCCGATCATCATGACCGGCGGCGCCATCGGCTCGCTGCTCGCACAGCACTTCCACATGACCGCTGCGGAACGCAAGGCGCTGCTCGTGGCGGGCGCCACCGCCGGCATGACCGCGGTGTTCGGCACGCCCGTGGCCGCGGTGCTGCTGGCGGTGGAGCTGCTGCTGTTCGAGCTGCGTCCGCGCAGCCTGTTACCGGTCGCGATCGCCTGCGCGGTGGCTGGCTTCTGCCGGCCTCTGCTGATGGGATCGGGCCCGCTGTTCCCGCTGCAGACGGCCGACCCGTCGCCGCTGACGCTGCTGTGGTGCGTCGCGGCCGGCATCTGCTCCGGCGCCCTCGCGTCCCTGCTTTCGTTCGCGCTCTACCGCGTCGAGGACCTGTTCGCGAAGACGCCGGTGCACTGGATGTGGTGGCCCGCCATGGGCGGCCTCGCGGTCGGCATCGGCGGCTACCTGCAGCCGCGCGCGCTGGGCGTGGGCTACGACGTGATCGGCGACCTGCTGCACAACCACCTGGCGCTCGGCGTCGTGGTGGCGCTGCTGGCGGTGAAGGCGGTGATCTGGGTGATCGCGCTGGGCTCGGGCACTTCCGGCGGCGTGCTGGCACCCCTGCTCATGATCGGCGCCGGGCTCGGCGTGGCGCTGGGGCACGTGTTTCCGGGCGCCGACCCGGTGCTGTTTGCGCTGGTGTGCATGGCCGCCACGCTGGGCGGGACGATGCGCGCGCCGCTGACCGCGACCGTGTTCGCCTTCGGGCTCACGCACGATGCGAACGCGCTGCTGCCGCTGCTGGCCACCTCCGCGACTGCGTACGGTTTCACCGTGCTCACGATGAAGCGGTCGATCCTGACCGAGAAGATCGCCCGCCGCGGCTATCACATCTACCGCGAGTACGGCATCGATCCGCTGGAGCGCCACTTCGTCGAGGAAGTCATGAGCCTGCCGGTGTCGATAGCCGCAGCACGCACGGTCGACGAGGCGATGCGCGACTACTTCGGCCCGCAGCAGGCGCACCGGGCGTTCCCGGTGGTGCAGGACGGCCGTCTGCTGGGCATGGTCGATCGCGCTTCGCTGGAGGCATGGCACGCCGCCGCATCGGGCGGGCGCGCCATCGGCGACCTCTGTGCGAGCGTGCCCGTGCAGCGCGCCGTGCTGGGCGAGAACTGCCGGTCCGTGGCGACGCGCATGGCGCGGCTGCGGCTCGAACGCCTGCCGGTCGTGCGCGATGCCGGCTCGATGGAGCTTGTGGGCATCATCGCGCGCAGCGACCTCATCAAGCCTTCGGTCGTGCACTTCGAGGAAGAGGAAAAGCGCGAGCGCCTGCTGGGCCTGCCCTGGCGCTCGGAGCCCTGAAGCGGCTCAGGCTGCGGGCGTCGGCGTAGTCGCCGGTGTCGCAGCCCGGGCGGCGGCTGCCACCGCCTTGCCCTGCTGCAGCTTCGCCAGCTGCGCCGCCGCCAGCGCGGGATAGAGCGGGCGCGCCAGCCAGCGCGCCAGCAGGCTCGCGGCCAGCGCCGTCGCCATCAGGCTCAGCACCATGGCGTGGCCGTCCACCATCTCCATCACGATGATGAACGCGGTCATCGGCGCCTGCGTGACCGCCGCGAGGAAGCCGCACATGCCCAGCGCGATGAGTGCCGGGGTGTCCGCGCCCCATCCCATCATCAGCGACACGTCGGCGCCGATGCCGGCGCCGATGGCGAGCGAGGGCGCGAACAGGCCGCCCGGCACGCCCGACCACAGCGCCAGCCAGGTCGCCACGATGCGCAGCGTCACGTAGAGCAGCGGCATGTCGGCGTGGCCTTCCAGCAGCTGGCGCGTCGACGAGTAGCCGGCGCCGAACGTGGAGCCGTGGCTCACCAGCCCCACGACCGCGATGCCGAGGCCGCAGGCGGCGGCGAACGGGACGGGGTGCTGCGCGCGCCAGCGGCTCACGCGGTCGCTCGTGCCGACCAGCGAGGCGTGCAGCAGGCGCGAGAAGAAGCCGCCCAGCAGCCCGCTGCCCAGCACCACCAGGACGGCGGGAGCGGCGAAGGACCAGTCCAGCGCCGGGACGCGAATGACGCCGAAGTAGGTGGAATTGCCGAACACCGACACGGCGATCAGGCCGGCGAGCACGATGGCGGCGATCACCAGGCCGCTGCTGCGCGTCTCGATCTTGCGCGTGAGCTCCTCGATCGCGAACATGATGCCGGCCAGCGGCGCATTGAAGGCGGCGGCGATGCCCGCTGCGCCCCCGGCGACCAGCAGCGCGTGCGGATTGATGCTGGCGCGCCGCGGCAGCCAGCGCCTTGCGTGCAGCATCACGCCGGCGGCCACCTGCACCGAAGGGCCTTCCCGGCCGATCGCGAGCCCGCCCAGCAAGCCCGCGGCCGTCAGCACGACCTTCGCGATGGCCAGGCGCAGCGACACGAAGCGGCGCCGCGCGGCGGGCTCGACCGAGTCGTTCAGGGCCACCATCACCTGCGGGATGCCCGACCCGGCGGCGCCAGGGAAGAAGCGCACCGTCACCCACACGATGGCGGCGCAGAGTGCCGGCGTCTCCACCAGGGGCAGCCAGGGCCAGCGCTGGGTCCAGCTGTTGAAGAAGCCGGAGGCGTGGTTGCACAGCACGGTGAAGCCGACGACGCACGCCCCGGATAGCGCGGCGAACGCCAGCACGATCGCCCGGGCGACCCACTCGTGGGAATTCGCCAGGTCCCCCCGGATTGCCGCCAGGACGTCAGGCTGGCGATGATGAGCTTCGTCCGGGTGCATGTCGGGGGGCTGTGTATTTGTCCAAAACCAGATGGTAAGGCAAGCGGTTGACCCAAATCAGTGTCGCGCCTTGCGGAACAGGTAGCGTCATCGCATGAGCAGCGTGGTGCGACCATGAATTTCGACCCTTCCGTGCGGGCCGGGGAGTGGCTGCGCCGGCTGGAATCCTTCCTCGACCGCTTCGTGCTGCCATACAACGGCGCCTGGCATGCGGCGGCCGCGCGCGGCGAGCCGGCCGGGTTCGTGGACTCCCTGCGCAGCCTGGCGCGCGAAGAGGGTTTGTGGAACCTGTGCCTGCCGGCGCTGCCGCCGGGCGCGCCGGGCACGGCGCTCTCCAACCTCGATTACGCGCCGCTGGCCGAGGCCATGGGCCGGCTGCCCTGGGCCGCCGAGGTGTTCAACTGCAACGCGCCGGACAGCGGCAACATGGAACTGCTGCTGCGGCACGCGTCGCCAGCCCAGCGCAGCGCATGGCTGGAGCCGCTGCTGGCCGGCGCCATCCGCTCGGCCTTCGCGATGTCGGAGCCCGACGTCGCGTCTTCCGACCCAACCAACCTCCAGACGCTCGTGAGGCGCGACGGGCCTGACCTGGAGCTGAACGGACGCAAGTGGTTCGTGACCGGGGCCGCGCATCCCGACTGCCGCCTGCTGCTCGTGGTGGCGCGCAATGCGGACGCGGGCGACGACACGCACCACGCGCACAGCATCGTGCTGGTGCCGGCCGATGCGCCGGGGCTGGAGGTCGTGCGCAACATCCCGGTGGTGCACCATCTCGCGCCCGAAGGGCACTGCGAAATCGTGCTGCGCGGCGTGCGCGTGCCGGCCAGTCACCTGCTGGGCGAGTGGGGCGAAGGCTTCGCGCTCGCGCAGGCGCGCCTGGGCCCCGGGCGCGTGCACCACTGCATGCGCAGCATCGGCCAGTGCGAATTGGCGCTGGCGCTGGCCTGCGAACGCGCGCTGGAACGGCGCGCCTTCGGCCATCCGCTGGCGCAGCAAGCGAACGTGCAGGAGTGGCTGGCCGACTCGCGCATCGAGATCGACCAGGCGCGGCTGCTGGTGCTGCGCACCGCGTGGGCGCTGGACCAGCCGCAACCCGCGGCGGACCTGCGCGAGCAGGTCGCGGCGATCAAGGTGGTGGCGGCGCGCCTGCAGAACCGCGTGCTCGATCGCGCCATCCAGGTGTTCGGGGCGATGGGGCTGTCGCCCGACACGCCGCTGGCGGCGCTGTGGACCTGGGGCCGGGCGCTGCGCATCATGGACGGGCCCGACGAGGTGCACCTGCGCACCGTGGCGCGAGGCGAACTGCGGCGCGCCGCGCAGCAGCTCGGGCGCTGGACCGACTACTTCACCACGCCGCAGCAGCTCGCTGCGCCGCCGCGCATTCGCTAGGCGCCGGCTGCGCGCCTCTCGATGGCGCAGGAGGAGGAAGAGCCGAGAGATCCAGCAAGGGACTCGTCGGGCAGCACGCCCACGTTCTTCAACCGGGTTTGCCGTCCAGGCGCGGGCGGGTCAGCACGCCGAAGTAGCGCACGGCATACAGCGCGAAGCCGGCGGACCAGAGCAGGGCGGAGCACAGCACCGCCGTGAGCAGCGCGGAAGGCAGCGCGAGCGGCACGAGCACACGCGCGACGGCGGCTGCGGCCACCAGCAGGTAAGCCGCGGTGTCCCAGCGGTCCGCACGCAGCGGCCGCGCCGTATGGCCGCGCGCCGTGCGCGTCATCATGCCGATGACGAGTCCGCCGATGGCGCCGACCGTGAGCGCGTGCGTGGCCGCGGACGCCGGCAACACGCCGGCGGCCGCGCAGGCGCGCAGCGCGAGGTGCACCGGAATCCACGCGTAGGCGAGGTGCAGCACCCACACGAGCGGCGTGTGCACCGTGGTCCAGGGATGCCACAGCAGCCAGCGCGCGAGGTGGGCGATCGCGGCGAGCGCCGCGATGGCAAGCACCAGCCACGCCGGCGCCTGCAGCGCATCGGCCGCGAGCAGCGCCAGCACCGACCCGAGAGCGAGCTTCTCGATCCACGCGCGCCGCTGCGCACCCGCGCCCGGTACGCCGTTGTTGGTGAACATGGGAATCACGCGGCCGCCCATCACGCACAGGATGAACAGCATCACGTCCAGCGCGACCTGGATCGCAGCCCACGCGGGCAGGGCCAGCACGCCGAGCTGGCCCAGGTGCACGGCCAGGCTCGCGAGGCCGAGCAGGACCAGCAGCGCGATGAAGAAGTAGTTGCGGCGATTGCCCGCGCGCACGAACGGCACGGCCAGTGCGGCTGCCGCGGCGAGCGGGAACGCCGTGTTCGCCAGCGCCGACGCCCAGCCCCAGGGTGTCAGCACCAGCACGCGGGCGGCGAACCAGAGCGCCGCCAGCGCGGCCAGCCTGCCGCCGGTGGGCGTGGGCTGCCCGGTCCACGCCTGGCCGGCGGTGAAGAGGAAGCCCACCACCACCGCCAGCGCGAAGCCGAACAACATCTCGTGCGCATGCCATAGCGGCCCGGGCAGGTAGGGCGCGGCGAGGTGACCGGTGAACTGCAAGGCCCACAGCAGGATGGAACCCGCCGCGAAGACGCTGGCCAGCAGGTAGAAGGGACGAAAGCCGAGTTGCCACAACGCGAAGCCGCGCGGGGCGGCGCTGCGTGGAGGCTGCTGGATCTGCAGGATTTGCTTCATGGAATGCGAGATGGTGTCACGGCAAGGCGTGCCGGCGCCGCCAGGCGAACGCTGCGCCCACGACGGTGAGGGCGAAGAGCGCAAGCGCCAAGGCGTTGAGAAGGCCCCCGGTGCGCCGCGCATCGAAGTCGACGAGCCCGGCGCCCAGGCGCAGCAGCAGCGACAGGTGCAGCACCGCGAGCGGGGCATAGAACACCGGGCCGAACTGCAGCTTGATGCGGGCGATGGCCGGCAGGATCACCGGCGCGTGGCCCAGGATCATGCTGGCGAGGAAGCCCAGGCCCAGCGCATGCAGCGCGAGGTCGCGCGCGGGCGCGCCGAGCGCCGTCGCGACCCACGCCACGCCGCCGGCCGCGAGCCACGCGTAGCCTGCAAGAAGGCAGGCCGCCATGTAGCGCGGGAGCCCGTCGGCGCGCACGGTGCGGCGGGCGATGTCGAAGGTGAAGAGCCAGGCCGCGAGCGCGGCGAGCGCAGCGCCGAACAGCACGCCGCCGCCTTGCAGCCACACCGCCGACAGCGCAGCGCCCAGCGTGAGCAGGGCCAGCACGAACGCCAGCGCCGGCTGGGCGGCGGGACGCCGGCGCATCAGGCGCGTCATCTCGAGGCGTTCGGCGGCGACGGTCATCACGAGGAAGGCGAACCACCACGGCAGCACCGCGCCGGTTGCGGCGCCGGTGGCGAACAGCAGGTTGCCCGCACACCAGGCGCAGGCACTTGCGAGCAGCAGCACCGTGTGAGGCGCGCGCTGGCGCCGCAGCAGCAGCACGTTGACCGCGACGAAGGCCACGGCCGCCGCAACGAGTGCCAGGCTCGCCGCTGCATGCGCGCCTTGCAGCAACAACAGGCCGCCGGCCCCGGACAACAGGGGGGCCGCGAAAGCCAGGCGCCGCCGCGCCGCGACGGCACGCTCGACGCCAATCACCGTGCCCAGGAAGCCGCACATCATCAGGGCCGCGTGCGCCAATGCAGCGCGGCCCAGCCAGGCGCCCTCGCTGGCGACGATGCCGAGGCGGAACAGGCCACCGGCGATGCCGGCGAGCAGCGACGCTGCCACGCACGCGAACAGCAGCGTGCCCGTCACGCGCCGCGCGCTCACCAGCCCATGAAGGCGCGGGCGCGGCCGCTCATGCGCTCCGGTGTCCATGGCGGCTCCCAGACGACTTCGACGTGGATCTTCAGGTCGGGCGGCATGGCGTCGTCGAGCGCGTTCTCCACGTCATCGACGATCACGTCGGTGACCGGGCAGGCGGCCGAGGTCATGGTGATGCGCACGTCCATGCGGCCGTCCGCAATCGCCACGCCGTACACCAGGCCAACGTCCACGATGTTGAGTGCGACCTCGGGGTCGACCACCTGCTCCAGCGCCTGCACGATCGTGGGCAGCAGGTCCTGCGGCCCTTCGTAGGGGAAGCGGAGTTCGATCATGCGTGCTTCCTCGCGGGCTTGTGACCCGGCTCGAAAAACAGGATCTGCGCCAGCTGGTGCCGGTTGCTCACCACGTCGGCCAGCGTGTAGCGATCCAGCACCGCCTCGAAGGCCGTCACCGCCTCGCGCAGCACCCCGCGCAGCCGGCAGCCGCGCGAAAGCGTGCAGTGGCCGCCGCCTTCCTCGAAGCACTCGGCCACGGCCGCCACGCCTTCGGTGGCGCGCACGACCTGGCCGAGCACGATGCGCTCCGGCGGCATCCCCAGTTCCAGGCCACCGCCCTTGCCGCGCACGTTCTTCAGCCAGCCCTGCTGCCCCAGGAAGTGCACGACCTTCACGAGGTGGTGTTCCGAGATGCCGTAGGCCTTCGCGATCTGTGCGATCGTGGCACGCTGCTCCGGCCCGGTGGCCATGTACATCAGCACGCGCAGGCTGTAGTCGGTGAAGGCGGTGAGTTTCATCGGGCTCAGCGGCCGGCGGTCGCCACCCCTGCTGCCGGGACGGTGGCCCGTGCCTTGCGGCCGACGAGGAGGCGCAGCGCATAGATCGCCAGGTACAGCGCTCCGATGGAGAACACGATGTCGCCCGGCACGCGCAGCCAGACCAGCGTCTCCATCACATGCGAGTGGATGATCTCGGCGGAGCGCGCATACCAGAGGCCTTGCGTGATGCTGGCCCAGGCCTGGTAGATGCCGGCGGGCACCAGCGACAGGAACACCATCATGGCCAGGCCGATGTTGAGGCCCCAGAACGCGGGCTTGAGCAGGCCGTCGGCGTGCAGCGAGCGGGCGTACAGGCCGCGCAGGCAGAACAGCATCAGGCCGATGCCCAGCATTCCGTACACACCGAAGAGGGCGGCGTGGCCGTGGGCCGCGGTCATGTTCAGGCCCTGCACGTAGTAGAGCGAGGCGGGCGGGTTGATCGCGAAGCCCAGGAGGCCGGCGCCGACGGTGTTCCAGAAGCCCACCGCGACGAAGCACAGCACGGGCCACTTGTACGCGGCGAGCCACGGCACGCCTTGCGAACGCTTCCAGTTCTGCAGCGCTTCCAGGCCGATCAGCGTGAGCGGCACCACTTCGAGTGCGGAGAACACGGCGCCGACGGCGATCACCGAGGTCGGCGTGCCGGTCCAGTACAGGTGGTGCAGCGTGCCCAGGATGCCGCCGAACAGGAAGACGATGGTCTCGGCGACGATGGCGCGGTTGGCGCTCGATGCGCGCACCAGCCCCAGCCTGGTGAAGATCAGGGCGATCACGGCGGTGGCGAACACTTCGAAGAAGCCCTCGACCCACAGGTGCACCAGCCACCAGCGCCAGTACTCCACCATCGAGTAGTGCGTGGTCTGGCCCCAGGTCAGCGAGGTCGCGTAGAAGCCGCCGATGCAGGTGGCCGACAGGAACACCATTGCGATCAGGCCGCGGCTTTCCGAAGGCGTCTTCAGCGCCGGCCACAGCGCGCGGCCGAGGAGCAGCGCCCACAGCAACAGGCCGACGAACAGCAGGTACTGCCACACGCGGCCCATGCTGGTGAACTCGAGACCCTGGTTGCCCAGCCAGAAGCTGAAGTCGGTGCCCGCGCGCTGCAGGTTGCCGAGCCAGCCGCACGCCGTGGAGCCGACGACGATCACGAGCAGCGCGTAGAACAGGAAGTCGACGCCGAGTCGCTGGAACTTCGGTTCCTTGCCGCCCAGCAGCGGTGCGATGTACAGGCCGGTGGCGAGCCACGCGGTAGCGATCCAGAAGATGCCCACCTGCGTGTGCGCCGTGCGGCTCACGACGTAGGGCAGCACTTCGGCCAGCGGAATGCCGAAGAAGGACTGGCCTTCGACGGCGTAGTGCGCGGTGATGGCCCCCATGCCGATCTGCAGCAGCAACAGGCCGATCACCACGAAGAAGTACTTGCGCACGGCCTTCATGGAAGGCGTGGCAGCGAGCCCGAACAGCGGGTCGGTCTTGGGCGGCTGCGCTTCTTCCTCGTGCTTGCCGGCACCGTGCAGCCACAGCATGGCGGCGATGGCGGCGAGCAGCAGGATGATCGAGGCCATCGACCACATCGCGGCCGAGGTCGTCATCGTGTTGCCCACAAGCGGCTCGTGCGGCCAGTTGCTGGTGTACGAGAGGCCGGTTTCGCCGGGACGGTCGGTCGCGGCGGCCCAGGCGGTCCAGAAGAAGAAGGCCGTGAGCGCCTCGCGGTCGGCGGGCGACTGCACTTCGTCCTCGGTCATGGCGTATTGCACGCGCAGGCCGGCCAGCGCGGGGTCCTTGCCGAACAGCGCCGCGTAGTGGTCTGCGGTGGCGCGGATCGCCTGCGCGCGCAGGTCGCTCACGGTGATCGTGCCGCTCGCGGCGTCATACGTGTTGCGGCGCATTTCCTCCTGCACGGCGCCCTGCACGGCGCCGCGCTCGGTGGCCGTCAGCGTGTCGGGGTGCAGCGAGAGCGACTTCGCGCGCAGCTTCTGCAGCGCAACGGTCTCGCGGTGCAGCCAGTCCGCGGACCAGTCCGGCGCGACGTAGGCACCGTGGCCCCAGACGGTGCCTTGCTGCTGGCCGCCGCTGGCGAGCCAGACCTGCTGGCCGCGCTGGACCTGCGCGCCGGTGTACAGCGTCTGTCCGCTCGCGGTCACGACGGCGTTGGGAATGGGCGGCGCGGTCAGGTAGATCTGCCAGCCCAGATAGGCGAGGGCGCCGAACGACAGCACGAAGATCAGTGCCAGCCAGCGCCAGAGGGTTTGCGTGTTTTTCATCACTCTCGTCCCTTGCGTTTGAAGATGCATTTGAGATGCATCTAATGTCGCGGCGCGACGCCCGCAGGGATTTGACGGAAATCAAGGTTCGCGTGGGATGCTGCTGCCGGCGTGGTCCGCCGGCGGCTGCGACTCTTGCGACTCTTGCGGCCGCACCGGGTCCAGTCCCTCGCGCTCCCAGCCTTCGCCGAACAGCTCCAACGGATGCTGGGTGCGCTCCGTGCCGTTGCCGCAGATCATCGCGTCAGCCGCGCAGTAGCGGTCGCAGCCCCAGCACGTGCGCTCCGGATGCGCGGGGTAGATCGGGAACTTCCTGGCCATGCGGCGCAGTCTGGGCGCCGCCTGCCGGCGTGGCCTTGCGCCATGTCAAGGCCACGCGCTTGCCTGCCGCGCGAGGTGTTGAGGTGCATCAAGCCCGTTGCCGGCCCTGCCACTTAAGGTGCGGCATCGATACACCTCTAAAAGGAGAAGACGATGAGAGGACTCCACCTGGCGCGCGGCCTGCGCGCGCTGCTCGCAGCCGCACTCTGCGTGCCCCTGCTGGCGCTGGCTGCGCCCAAGAACGAAGGCGACTTCGGCCCGCCGCGCGGCGAGCCGATCCACGCGGTGCTGACCAGCCCGCCGCACGTGCCGCCGGCAGTGAACCGCAACTACCCCGCGCGCGTGATCGTGGACCTGGAAGTCGTCGAGAAGACGATGCAGATCTCCGAAGGCGTCAACTACACCTTCTGGACCTTCGGCGGCACGGTGCCCGGCAGCTTCATCCGCGTGCGCCAGGGCGACACGGTGGAATTCCACCTGAAGAACCATCCGGGCAGCAAGATGCCGCACAACATCGACCTGCACGGCGTGACCGGTCCGGGCGGCGGTGCGGCCTCCAGCTTCACGGCGCCGGGGCACGAGTCGCGCTTCACCTTCAAGGCGCTCAACGAAGGCGTGTACGTGTACCACTGCGCCACGGCGCCCGTGGGCATGCACGTGGCCAACGGCATGTACGGCCTGATCCTGGTGGAGCCGCCCAACGGCCTGCCCAAGGTGGACCGCGAGTACTACGTGATGCAGGGCGACTTCTACACGACCGGCAAGTACCGCGAGAAGGGCCTGCAGCCCTTCGACATGGAAAAGGCCATCGACGAGAAGCCCACCTACGTGCTGTTCAACGGCGCCGAAGGCGCGCTGACCGGCGACAAGGCCATGACCGCGAAGGTGGGCGAGAAGGTGCGCCTGTTCGTCGGCAACGGCGGCCCCAACCTGGTCTCCAGCTTCCACGTGATCGGCGCCATCTTCGACCAGGTCCGCTTCGAAGGCGGCACCAACGTGCAGAAGAACGTGCAGACCACGCTCATCCCCGCCGGCGGCGCCGCGGTCGCGACCTTCACGGCGCGCGTGCCGGGCAGCTACGTGCTGGTGGACCACTCCATCTTCCGCGCGTTCAACAAGGGCGCACTCGCGATCCTGAAGGTGGACGGCCCCGAGAACAAGGGGATCTACTCCGGCAAGGAACTCGACGCCGTCTACCTCGGCGACCGCGCCGGCCCCAACCTGGCGGCCGTGACCGAGGCGAGTGCAGCCGCGGCTGCCGGAACGCTGACGCAGGACGACCAGATCAAGGCCGGCCAGGCGCTCTTCGCCGGCACCTGCTCGGTGTGCCACCAGTCGGACGGCAAGGGCATGCCCGGCGTGTTCCCGCCGCTCGCCAAGTCGGACTTCCTCGCTGCCGACCTCCAGCGCGCTGTGGGCATCGTGCTGCACGGCCTGTCGGGCAAGGTCAACGTCAACGGCCAGGAATACAACTCCGTGATGCCGCCGATGACGCAGCTGAACGACGACGAGGTTGCCAACATCCTGACCTACGTGGTGAACAGCTGGGGCAATGCGGGCGGCAAGGTGTCCAAGGAAGACGTGAAGAAGCAGCGCGCAGCCAAGCCCGTCGCCAAGGCGGCGGCGGAGTGAGGCAACGACCGTGCGCGCGCTGACTGTCCTCGCGCTGCTGGCGGCCCTCGCGGCGCCGGCGCAGGCGGCTCCCTACGTGGAGCTGCCGGGCGGCCGCTTCGAAAGCGTGCTGCCGCAAGGGCCGGTGCCGACCGTGTCGACGCCGGTGGACGTCCAGCCGTTCGCGATGCGCGCTACGCCGGTCACGGTGGCCGAATTCGCCGCCTTCGTGCGGGCGCATCCCGAGTGGCAGCGCGGCCAGGCGCCCGCGCTGCTGGCCGACGCGCGCTACCTGCTGCAGTGGCAGTCGCCGGACGCGCCCGGCCCCGCGCTCGCACCGGACACACCCGTGACCGAGGTGAGCTGGTTCGCTGCCCGCGCCTTCTGCGAAGAAGAGGGCGCGCGGCTGCCGACCTGGCTGGAGTGGGAGCTCGCCGCGGCGTCGGATGCGAAGCGCGCCGATGCGCGCCGCGATCCCGAGTGGGCGCGGCGCATCCTCGGCTGGTACGAGAAGCCGGGTGGCAGCGCCCTCGGCGCCGTCGGCGGCGAGGCGAATCTCTGGGGCGTGCGCGACCTGCACGGCCTCGTCTGGGAATGGGTGGACGACTTCAACGCCCTGTTCATCGCGGGCGACAGCCGCACCCAGGGCGATCCCGACACGCTGAAGTTCTGCGGCGCCGGCGCCATCAACATCATCGACCGCGAGAGCTATGCGGTGCTCATGCGCATCGCGCTGCTCTCGTCCCTCAGCGGCGCCGACAGCACCAGCACGCTGGGCTTCCGCTGCGTGCGTCCGCACGAAGGAAAACCATGAACGAATTCGTCACCACCCGCCGCGCCGCCTTGCTGTCGCTCGGCGCCCTCGCCGCGTTCGGCGCGCTGCCCGCCACGGGCGCGACGCCGCCCGGAGACTCGGTCTACCGGCTGGCCGCCACGCTGACGGACCAGGATGGCCGCGCCTTCGAGCTCGCGTCGCTGCAGGGGACGCCGGTGCTGGCCAGCATGTTCTACAGCTCCTGCGACATGGTGTGCCCCATGATCTTCGAGACCGTGCATGCCACGTTGGCTGCGCTGCCGGCGGCCGAACGCGCGGAGCTGCGCGTGCTGATGGTGAGCTTCGACCCGGCGCGCGACACGACCGCGGTGCTGAAGAAGACCGCGCAGGCGCGCAACTGCGACGCGCAGTGGCTGCTGGCCCGCGCGGACGAAGCGACTGCGCGCAAGGTGGCCGCAGTGCTCGGAGTGCAATACCGGCGGCTCGCCAACGGCGAGTTCAACCACTCGACCACCCTGGCCCTGCTCGATCGGCAGGGCCGCATTGCTGCACGCTCGGGCAAGCTCGGCCCCGCCCACCCGGCGCTGGTCAGCGCAGCGCGCAAGGTCGTTGCCACGGCGGCCTGAGCCGCCGCTCCGTTCCGCTGCGCCGGGCCGCTCTGCTGCCCCGGGCTCGTAGGCTGGCGGTGAGGCGCAGCCGAACCCCAGCTTTCGCCAGCGCCTTCACCACTCGACCAGGCTGAAGCCGACACTGAGCACCGTGCGCCTGAAGTTGTAGTCCAGCAGCGTATCGCCATAACCGGAGAACAGCTGCGTGTGCAGGCGCAGCCCGTTCGGCACGCCGATGCCGGTGTCGGCCAGCGTGCGGAACCACTCGAGCCGCACCGAGCCGTGGCCGCCGGTGCTGAGCGCATGCCGCCCGGTGAACATGAACAGGTTCGCGCGATTGGGCTGCCAGCGCGCCACCAGCTCGCCGCGGCCGATGTAGTTGCTGATGCCCGGGTTGTCGTCGTTGGCCCGGCTTTCGTTGATGCGGTCCCACAAGCGCGCGGAGATCTGCAGGTTGTCGCGCTCGAAGCCCCCCATCACGTACACGCGGTTCCAGCTGCGCGACAGCGGCAGCGACTGGCCGTTGGACTGGTGCACCAGCCCCACGCCCGCCAGCCGCATGCGCCAGGTACCGGGTTGCGCGGACTGCACCGGCGCAACGTAAAGCACCTCCGGCTCGTGGTCCGTGCTGCGGAAGGGGCGCGAGAGCTGCGGCGTGAACAGCTGCCAGTACGACTGCTGCGTGTACGCGAACCACAGTGAGTCCATGCCCTCGCCGCGGTAGGAAAAAATGCCTTGCGCGATCTTGGTCCGCAGGGACACCGACAGCCGCATCTCGGTCGTGCGGTAGTCGGTGGCCGTCGTCGCGTTGTTCAGCGGATTCTCCGAGGTCGGCTGCTGGTTGACTCGGTTGGCGCCCACGAGGTCCAGCGAAGTCGGGCGATAGCCGCGCAGTCCGAAGGTGCCGCAGTCGGCGCCGCGCTCCAGCTCCCAGAAGCGGGAGAGCTCGGAGTAGCGCGCGTCGTGGCAGCCTTCGGTGGCGGTCATCCGGAAGCCGCGGCGCGACTCCACCACGGCCGGCACCGGCGGCGCGACCGGCTGCTGGTCGGCCGGCGAGGGTGCGGGGCCCGGTGCCGCCGGCACCGCGGCAGGAGCGGGCCGCTGTCCCTTGGCCCACTGGTCGTAGCAGGCGAGCCGCTGGGCACTGTCGTCGATCGCGGTGCAGGCCTGCCAGGCTTCGGGTGTCTGTGCTTGCGCGAGGAGGGGCGTGGCGGCGATCAGGAAGGACAGGGCTCGGAGCATCGGGCGATGCTAGCCGGGCTCGGCGATTCCGTGGGGCGAGTTCCCCGCGTTCAGCGCTTGCGCAGGACGAACGCGCGGCTCGCCGTCTCGCCGTCGCGCGTCCAGGTGCCGCGGATCTCGCGGCCGCAACTGCCTTCCGCCACGTCGCCCAGCCAGGTGGCGGCGATGTGCTGGCCATCCGCGGACTCCTCGAGCGTGAAGCCGTCCTCGTCGAGGTCGCCCGCGACCTGCAGGTGCTGGCCCTCGCGTTCGAGCGTGCCGCGCAAGCTGCCGGGGTAGTCGGGGTTGGCACCGAGCTGCAGGATCGCGCCGTTCCAGGAGCCCTGCAGGTCGGCCTGCCACGTGCCCACCAGCAGTTGCGGCGTGACGTCGTCCGCCGCGGGGCAGGGCGCATCGGCAAAGGCGCCGCCGGCCAGCAGTGCGGCCGCAAGCGCGAGCAGTGCGCGCTTCACGGCGTCCCAGCCGCCGCCGCGGCCGCAGCCGCATCGGCGCTCTTCTTGGCGAACTCCGCGCGCAAGGCCTTGAGCTTTTCTCGCGGGTCTTCCTTCACCGTGGTCTTGTCGAGGGCCATCTCCGCGATGAAGCGGCTCGGTTGGGCCGCCACCAGCTCGCGGCCCTTCTTGCGCTTCTTGCTCCAGCTCACCACCAGCGAGCGCTGCGCCCGCGTGATGCCCACGTACATCAGGCGGCGCTCCTCCTGCAGGCGCTGCGCGTACGCCTCGCTCGCCGGTCCGCCGTCCTCTTCCGGCTTGAAGGGCAGCATGCCCTCGACGCAGCCGGCCAGCACCACGTGCGGCCACTCCAGCCCCTTGGATGCATGCAGGGTGGAGAGCGTGACCACGTTCTGGTCCTTCTCGCGCTCGCTGATGGTGGACAGCAGCGAAATGGTCTGTGCGACTTCCAGCATCGTCTTGCGCTCGTTCGCGGTGGTCACGCCGGCGGTGTCGTCGATCTGGCCGCCGCAGCGCGCCGCCATCCACTCGCAGAAATCGAGCACGTTGCTCCAGCGGGCCGCCGCGACCTTCTCGTTCTCCTCGCTGTCGACCAGATGCTTCTCGTAGCCGATGTCCTTCAGCCAGTCGGCGAGGAAGGTCTTCGCGTCCTCGGCGCCCACGGTCTGGCGCGCGCGGTACTCCAGGTCGTTCACGTAGCGGCCGAACTCGTGCAGGCTGCCGACCGCCCGCGCGTTCAGCACGCTGGGCAGCGAGGGCGAGAACAGCGCCTCGAACAGCGAGACCTTGTACTGGCTCGCGAACACGCCGAGCGAGGCCAGGGTCTGGTGG
Source organism: Ramlibacter ginsenosidimutans (assembly GCF_016654015.1). GTDB lineage: Bacteria > Pseudomonadota > Gammaproteobacteria > Burkholderiales > Burkholderiaceae_C > Ramlibacter > Ramlibacter ginsenosidimutans. The sequence continues at coordinate 498,838 of NZ_JAEPWM010000002.1, forward strand.
CCGATGCCGCGCTTGGGCGTGGTCACGGCACGCAGGAAGGCCGGGTCGTCGTCGTTGTTGACCCACAGGCGGAACCACGCGCACAGGTCGCGGATCTCGGCGCGGTCGAAGAAGCTCTGGCCGCCCGACACCTTGTACGGAATCTGCGCCTTGCGCAAGGCCTGCTCCAGCACGCGCGCCTGGTGGTTGGCGCGGTAGAGGATGGCGAATTCCTTCCACTCCTGGGCGAGCCCGTTCGCCCGGATGGACTGGATGCGCGCGACGGTGCGCTCGGCCTCGTGTTCCTCGTTGTCGCAATCGACCACGCGCACCGGCTCGCCTTCGCCCAGCTCCGAGAACAGCGTCTTGGGAAAGAGCTTCGGGTTCGGCTGGATGACGTTGTTGGCCGCGCGCAGGATCGCGCTGGTGGAGCGGTAGTTCTGCTCCAGCTTGATGACCTTCAGGTTCGGGTAGTCGACCGGCAGTTTGCGCAGGTTGTCCAGCGTCGCTCCGCGCCAGCCGTAGATGGACTGGTCGTCGTCGCCCACGGCCGTGAAGCGGCCGCGTTCGCCCACCAGGAGTTTCAGCAGCTCGTACTGCGTGGCGTTGGTGTCCTGGTATTCGTCCACCAGCACGTGCCCCAGTTGCTGCTGCCACTTCGCGCGGACTTCCGGGAAGTCGCGCAGCAGCTTCAGCGGCATGCCGATCAGGTCGTCGAAGTCCACGCTCTGGTAAGCGGCCAGGCGTTCCTCGTAGCGCTGCATGATGGTGGCGGTGACGCGCTCGTTGTCGTCCTTCGCCTGCGCCAGCGCCTGCGCCGCGTTCAGGCCCATGTTCTTCCACAGGCTGATGCCCCACTGCCACTGGCGCGCGGTCGCCGCATCGGTGGTGCCGCCGGCGTCCTTCAGGATGCTGGTGACATCGTCGGAGTCCAGGATGGAGAACTGGGGCTTCAGGCCCAGCACGCTGCCGTCCTGCCGCATCATCCGCACGCCCAGCGCGTGGAAGGTGCAGACCAGCACGTCCTTCGCACCGCGGCCCACCAGCGACTTCGCGCGTTCGCGCATTTCGGCGGCGGCCTTGTTGGTGAAGGTGATGGCGGCGATGCGCTTCGCTTCCAGGCCCGCCTGGATCAGCCGCGCGATCTTGTGCGTGATGACGCGCGTCTTGCCCGAGCCGGCGCCCGCCAGCACCAGGCAAGGACCATGCAGGTAGTTCACGGCTTCTTGCTGGGCGAGATTCAGGCCGGCGGACATCGGGGGAGCAAAGGACTGCGCGAAAACGGGAGCGGCCAATCATAAGCGCCGCCCTCGGCGCGTCGCTCGCACGCCTTGTGGTATCCGCGCACGGCGCCGTGCCGCGCTTGCATCGACAATACGTCCCGTGCTAAGCATCCTCGCGATCACCTTTCCCTTCTTCGCACTGGTGCTGGCGGGCTATCTCGCGGCCCGCCGGCGCATGCTGCCGTTCGAGGCGATCAGCGGCCTGAATACCTTCGTGCTGTTCTTCGCGCTGCCCTGCCTGCTGTATCGCTTCGGCGCCAGCACGCCGATCGCGCAGTTGCTGGACCCGCTGGCGCTCGCGACCTGGGTCGTGTGCGCCCTGCTCGTGGTGGCCGGGACTGTGAAATTCAGCATGAATGCGCGCATCCGCTGGAACGACGCCGCCTTCGGCGCGCTGGTCGCGGCCTTCCCGAACACCGGCTTCATGGGCGTGCCGCTGCTGGTCGCCTTGCTGGGCGCGCGCGCGGCGGGTCCCGCGATCCTCACGATCCTGATCGACCTGGTGGTGACCAGCTCGCTGTGCATCGGCCTGTCGCGCCTGGACGGCGCCGACGAACACGGCGCTGCCGAAGCGGCGAAGAAGGCGCTCAAGGGCGTGGCGCTCAATCCCATGCCCTGGGCCATCCTGCTGGGTGGCCTCGCTTCCGCCGCCGCCTGGAAGCCGTTCGCCCCCGTGATGAACACCATCGGGCTGCTGGCCGACGCCGCCTCGCCGGTGGCGCTCTTCACCATCGGCGCGGTGCTCGCGCGTTCGCAATTCGTGGGTTCGCAAACGGAGCACGCGTCGCTGCCGGCGCGCGATTTCGTGCCGGTGTCGCTGGTCAAGCTGTTGGTGCATCCCCTGCTGGTGTGGGGCGTGGGCATGGGCGTGCGCGCCGCGGGTCTGCCGCTCGATCCCTTCACGCTGCACGTCATGGTGCTGGTCGCCGCGCTGCCCAGCGCGAGCAACGTGTCGCTGCTCGCCGAGCGCTTCGGCGCCGATACCGGGCGCATCGCGCGCATCATCCTGCTCACCACCGCGGCCGCTTTCCTCACCTTCTCCGCCGCGGTCGCGTTGCTGGAGTGAAGCTTGCGCGCGGCGCGGGCGGTCGCGTGCGCGGGATGAGCGGCCTGCCTTGTGGCGAACTGCCAGGAAGCGCGTTGCGCGATGCGCGCCGGCGCTGACGCGCCGCGTCCCCCTCGATATATTGGTTCCGAAAGAGGCCGCGGGCCTCGCAGGAGGACGTCATGGGGACGGAGGGTGGTTTCTATGCACTGTCGGACGACCAGCTGAAACGGCTGCTGGCCGGCGAGCTCGCGCATGACCCCTTCCTGCAGGCCGGCGCCGGCGAGAAGCCGCGCGAGGCGCACCTCGATGCGCTGCCGGTCTGGTATGAACTGAGCCAGGTGCTGCAGTCGGAAGCCGCCTGCGGCGCCGAGCTGACCGACCGGATTCCCATGATGGCCGCCTATTCCTGGTCGCACCAGGTGCAGGACACCGCGATGCAGCTGGCCGCGCTCGCCGAAGGCACCGTGCGCCAGCGCTGCGAGGCGGCGCTGATGGATGCGACGCCCGAGCAGGTGCTGCAGGCCGTCCAAGGCCTCAAGGCGTTCTACCAGCGTGCCGCCGCCAACAAAGACGCGGTGCTGTTTCGCATCGCCTGAAGCCCCTTTTCCGTTTTTTTTTCATCACCAAGCAGTAGCAGTTCCATGTCCGCCCCTACGCAGATCCGCCTCGCATCCCTCACCGCCGCCGCCTACGGCGCGCTCCTGGTCAGCGGCGCCGTCTACCGGTTCCAGCGCACCGGCAACGTCCCCGCGCTCGTCCACGCGCTGTCGCATCCCGCGTTGTGGGTGGCGCTGCTGCTCGCCGCGTTGATCACGTTCGGCCTGTGGAAGCGCTACGCGTGGGCATGGTGGCTGGCGATCGCGGCGGCCGTGTTCCAGGGCTGGCGCATCGTCTCGGGCTGGTTTGCCCGCGGTTTCGCCCATGTGCCCGGCATGCCCACGCTCATCGCGCTCGCGCTGCTGCTGGCCCTGATCGCGCTGCTGTTGCCGCGCCGCTCGCGCCTGGGCTGCAGCCGCTGAAGGAAGCACGATGCGCCGGTGGCTCGCATCCCGACACGCCAGCGCCATGCTGGCGTGGCTGGCCACGCTGGCCTACGGTGTCGCGGCGCTGTGGCCGCACCTGTCGGACCTGCCGCAGCCGCTGCGCGGACTGCGCATGCTCGCGGACCCGCACCTCGGCATCCCGCTCACGCTGGTGAGCGCCGTGCTCGCGCTGTTCCTGTCCGTCCCGGGGTGGCAGTCGCGCGATCGCCTGCTGGTGTGCGCGGGCGCCTCGCTCGCCTTCTGCGCCTTCGTCGCCTTCGCCGTCGCCGCCTCGGCGGCCGTGCCTTTCGCCTTCATCGGCGCCATCATCCTGCGCGACGTCCGTGGACACCGCGCACGGTCCTCGCCCTTGTGGGCGGAGACGCAATGAGAGAGCAAGGAGGAGTCACCATGCGCTTCGTCGGACTCGGCCTCTGTGCCGCGCTGGCCACCCTGTGCGCGACCCAGGTCGCCCGCACCGGGCAGCCGCTCTATGCGGTCCTGATCATCTTCGCGCTGCCGGTGCTGGGCAGCTTCCGCGCGCAACGCCGCTGACGGGCGCGGCGCGCCTCCTGATCACCAGGCGTCCACGCTGCACGCGCCGGAAGGCGGCGCCGTGCGCGCGGACTCGAGTCCGCGCAGCAGCCACGCGCGCGTCGCAGCCGGATCGATCACGGCGTCGATCTCCAGCGTCGCGGCCATGTTCATGGCCTCGCCTTCCTCGTACTTCTTCTGCACCAGCGAGTCGAACAGCGCGTCGCGCTGCGGCCCTTCCGGCAGCGCCTGCAGTTCCTTGCGGTAGCCGAGCCGCACCGCACCTTCCAGGCCCATGCCGCCGAACTCGCCGCTCGGCCAGGAGACCGTGAACTCCGGCGCGTGGAAGCCGCCGGCCACCATCGCCATCGCACCCAGGCCGTAGCCCTTGCGCAGCACCACGCCGAACAGCGGCACGCGCAGGTGCGCCGCGGCGATGAACATCCGGCTCACGTGCCGCACCTGCGCCTGCGCCTCGATCGCCGGTCCCACCATGAAGCCGGGCGTGTCGACGAGGCTCACCACCGGCAGACCGTGCGCGTTGCATAACTGCAGGAAGCGCGCGGCCTTGTCGGCGGCGTCGGCATCGATCGCGCCGCCAAGGTGCAGCGGGTTGTTGGCCAGCAGGCCGACGGGCCGGCCCGCGATGCGGCCCAGCGCCGTATGGATGCCGATGCCGAAACCGGTGCGCAACTCCAGCAGGCTGCCCGCGTCGACCAGCCCTTGCAGCGCGGCGCGGCTGTCGTACACGCGCAGGCGGTTTTCCGGCACGACCGAACGCAGCGCCTGGGCGTCCGGCGCCTCGAAGGCGTCGACACAGCCCTGGAAGTAGGACAGGTAGCGGCGCGCGGCGTCCACCGCTTCCGCTTCGTCCGCGACCAGCAGGTCGATCACGCCGTTGCCGTGCTGCACGGGCGCCGGCCCGATCTCCTCGGGCCGGAACACGCCGAGGCCGCCGCCTTCCACCATCGCGGGGCCGCCCATGCCGATGTTGCTGTCCGCCGTCGCGATGATCACGTCGCAGCATCCCAGCAGCGCCGCATTGCCGGCGAAGCAGCGGCCCGCGACGATTCCGACGACGGGCACCTGCCCGTTCAGGCGCGCGAAGCTCGCGAAGGTGGGGACGTGCAGGCCCGCGACGATGGGCATGTCGGTGTCGCCGGGCCGGCCGCCGCCGCCTTCGGCGAACAGGACGACGGGCAGCTTGTGCTTCAGCGCGATGCCCAGCAGGCGATCGGTCTTCTGGTGATTGCGGAAGCCCTGCGTGCCGGCCAGCACGGTGGCGTCGTAGGCGAGCACGGCGACCTGCGCGCGCTCCGCGGGAAACAATGCGCCATTCACGCGCGCAAGCCCGGTGACCATGCCGTCGGCCGGCGTGTTGCGCTGCAGGTCGTCGTCGCTGCGGCGGCTGCGCTGCGCGGCGACGGCGAGCGCGCCGTATTCGACGAAGGAGTCGTCATCGCAGAGGTCGGTGATGTTCTCGCGCGCGGTGCGCAGTCCGAGCGCGTGCCGCTTCGTGACGGCGTCGGGCCGCGCGGCATCGAGCGTGAGGGCGTGGCGGTCGAGGACGCGCTGCAGGTCGGGGCGGGGAGTGGCGGATGCACTCGCGCTCCCCGGCCCGGAGAGGGGCGGCGTCGCGGCGCTCCCCGCCGCCACCGCCTCCAGCACCAGCAGCAACTCCCCCTCGTTCACCGTCTCCCCTTCGGCGAACAAGCGATCCCGCACGCGGCCCGCGGCGGGGCTGCGGATCTCGTGCTCCATCTTCATTGCTTCCAGGATCACCACGACGTCGCCCGCGCGCACCGCGTCGCCGGGAGCGACCAGCCACTGGACGACCTGGGCCTGCAGGGGAGAGCGCAGTTCGGTCATGGCCGGCATTGTGCGGTGGCCTCGCCGCGGCGGCGCGTCAGGCAGGCGACAATGCCCGCATGAGCGACCTCGTTCCCCTCGTCGAGACCACGCGCGGCGGCACGCGCGAGTGCCTGTACTTCGGCGCCATCGCCGTCGTCGACACGCGCGGGCGCGTGCTGGCGAGCGCCGGCGATCCGTACTGGACCACCTTCACGCGCTCCACGCTGAAGCCGCTGCAGGCGCTGCCCTTCGTGCAAGGCGGCGGCGTGCAGCACTTCGGCCTGAGCGCGTCCAACCTCGCGCTGCTCTGCGCCAGCCACAGCGGCGAGCCCATGCACGTCGAACAGGTGCAGCAGATCCTGGACCACGCCGGCGTCGGCTACCGGCGCCTGCAGTGCGGCTGCCACGTGCCCTATTACGCGGAGCTGGGCGCCTGGCCGCCGCCGGCGCCGGGCACGTACGACGAGCGCAACCACAACTGCAGCGGCAAGCACAGCGGCTTTCTCGCCTACTGCGTGCAGCACGGGCTGCCGCTGGACACCTACCTCGATCCCGCGCATCCGCTGCAGCGCGCGATCCGCGGCACGGTCGCCGAGGCGGTCGGCTTGCAGGAACACCAGCTGGCCATGGGCATCGACGGCTGTTCGGCGCCCAACTACGCGATGCCGCTCGCGAACCTCGCGCAGGGCTTCGCGCGCCTGGCCAGCGGGACGCGCGATGCGCGCTTCGGCGAGAGCTTCGCCGCACTGGCCGACGCGATGACGGCGCACCCCGAGCTGGTCTCCGGCACCGGCCGCAACGACCAGGACTACATGCGCGCGGGCCGCGGCGACTGGGTCACCAAAGTCGGCGCCGAAGGCGTGCAGGTGGTGGCGAGCCGCAGCCGCGGCGAGGCGCTGGCGATCAAGATCGGCGACGGCAACAAGCCGGCGCTGTTCGCGGCGACGGTGGAGGCGCTGGACCAGCTTGGCTGGCTGGACGAGGAACAGCGCCAGGCTTTGCAGCCCTGGCGCAATGCGGTCATCGCCAGCATCAAGGGCGCGCCGGTCGGCGAGCGGCGCGCCGTGTTCCGGCTCGCGACGCCCGCCAAGGCCTGAATCACCGGCGGCGCGTGCGCCGCGCGTTCAACACCAGCAGCACGGCGACGATGCCGCCTGCGATCGCGGCCTTCCGGTAGAAACCGGCGCGGTTGTATTTCCATTCGGCCGGGCCGCCCATCTCCTTGAAGAGATTGGGCACATGCCCGTGCGCCAGGTCGTCGATGATGCCCTCGACCACGTTCACGCGGTCGGCGAACAGCAGCATGAGCCAGTGGCGCAGGTCGTTCTCGCTGTAGCGGAAGGCCACGTCGCGCAACTTGCCGGAGACGCCGGAGGGCGGCTGCGCGGTGCCGAACACCGGGGTCAGTCCGGGACGCTCGGTGGAGTGGAACACCTTGACCGTGCGCGGCTGGTGCTCCAGCTCGTCCCAGTGGCGGTTGATGAAGCGCGGCGGCGTGCGCTCCATCGGGTACGCGGGGCGCACCTGCGGGTCGAGGTCGGCGCCCCAGCCCTCGATGCCGCCGGGAGGCTTCTTCTGGTGCTGCTCGGGCGAGGTCTTCTCGACGTAGATCGTCATGTCGTCGTGGCGGTTGCTCATGGTGCCTCCCTCAGTGCATCGCCAGCTGGCGTTCGTACTGGCGCGCCCCCGGCGGGATCAGCACGGTCTTGACGCAGTTGTCCAGCTTGCTGGAGAAGATGTGGTACGCGTCGGCGACCTCCTCCAGGGGCAGGCGGTGCGTGATGATCTCGCTGGGCTTCAGGCGCCCGGCCTCGATGTGTTCGATCAATCGGGGCAGGTGCCGCTTCACGGCCGCCTGGTTCATGCGCAGCGTGAGGCCCTTGTTCAGCGCGTTGCCGATCGGAACCGTGTTGCCGGTGGGTCCGTACACGCCGACGATGGACACGTTGCCGCCCTTGCGCGCGGCGTTGATCGCCCACCACAGCACGGTGGCCGAGCCTGCCTGCAGCTTCATGTAGCGGCCGGTCACCTGCTGCAGCATGTTGCCCACCGCCTCGGCGCCCACGGCGTCGATGCAGACGTCGGCCCCCAGCCAGTCGGTCATCTTCTTGATGTGGATCGCCATGTCGTCCACTTCCAGGAAGTTCACCGTCTCGCATTGCGCGAACTTGCGCGCGAACTCCAGCCGGTACTCCAGGTGGTCCACGACGATGACGCGGCCGGCGCCCATCAGCCAGGCGCACTTGGCGGCCATCAGGCCGATCGGTCCGGCGCCGAAGACGACGACGGTGTCCCCTTCGGCGATGTCGCCCATTTCCGCGGCCTGGTAGCCGGTGGGACACACGTCCGTGAGCAACACGGCGTCATCCATGGACAAGCTCGCCGGGATCTTCATCGGGCCGATGTCGGCCAGCGGCACGCGCACGAACTCCGCCTGGCCGCCGTCGTAGCCGCCGGTGGTGTGCGAGTAGCCGTAGATGCCGCCCACCGCGGTCGCTTCCGGGTTGACGTTGTGGCAGTTGGAGTACAGCTCGCGCTGGCAGAAGAAACAGCTGCCGCAGAAGATGTTGAAGGGCACCAGGACCTGGTCGCCCTTCTTCAGGCTCTGCACGGAGGGCCCGACCTCCTCGACGACGCCCACGAACTCGTGCCCGAAGGTGTGGCCGATGCGCGTGTCCGGAACGAGCCCGTGGTAGAGGTGCAGGTCGGAGCCGCAGATGCAGGCGCGCGTCACGCGCACGATCGCATCGTTGGGGTGTTCGATCTCGGGCTCGGCCTTCTGGGTCGCACGGACGCGGTAGGGGCCTCGGTATTGCATTGCCAGCATTCAGTTCTCCCTGTTGGTTGCGCCCCATTCTGCGAATCCGAAGCCAGCCATGGGCGACTTCGATGCATCCTGTAGCAATCCTTCCGGCGCCCACCCGCTTGCGACACAATGCGGCCTGCATGAAATGCATCAGCCTCATCGGCGCACCGACCGACGTCGGTGCCAGCGTGCGCGGCGCCGGAATGGGCCCGGACGCCTTGCGCGTGGCCGGAGTGGCCGAGGCACTGCGCGGCCACGGCTACGACGTCATCGACCGCGGCAACCTCGCCGGCCCGCCGAATCCCTGGCAGCAACCCCAGCAGGGGCTGCGGCACCTGCCCGAGGTGGTCGCCTGGAATCGCGCCGTGTTCGAGGCCGTCGCCACCTCGCTGGCGCTGGACCAGGTTCCGCTGCTGATGGGTGGCGACCACTGCCTGGCGATCGGCTCCATCAGCGCCGTCGCCCGCCAGTGCCGGCAGGAGCGCAAGAACCTGCGCGTGGTCTGGCTCGATGCGCACACGGACGTGAATACGGCCGCGATCAGCCCCAGCGGCAACATGCACGGCATGCCGGTTTCCTGCCTGCTTGGCCACGGGCCGGAAGACCTGGTGGGCTGGAGCGGCGAACGCGCGGCGATAGTCGCCGACGCGCTGGATTTCATCGGCATCCGCAGCGTCGACGCCGACGAGAAGCTGGCCATCCGGCAACTGGGCCTGCAGGTGTTCGACATGCGGCACATCGACGAACACGGCATGCGCAACACCATGACCGAGGTGCTGCAGGACGTCGACGAGGACACGCACATCCACGTGAGCTTCGACCTGGACTGCCTCGACCCGTTGGACGCGCCGGGCGTGGGCACGGGCGTGCGCGGCGGCCCCACCTACCGCGAGATGCAGCTGTGCATGGAGATGATCGCGGACACGGGCCGGCTCGGCTCGCTGGACGTCGTGGAGATCAACCCCGCCCTGGACGTGCGCAACCGGACGGCGGAACTGGCCGTCGAATTCATCCAGAGCCTGTTCGGCGCTTCCACGCTGGCCCGGTAAGCCACCGCTAAGAAATCCGCCGGGCCCGGCGGCCGGACACGGTAGAGTTCGTCCGTGGAAGCCGCTCCTGCCAGCCAGCCTGCCGATCGCGCACGCGAGCTCCGCCGCGTCGAGGCGCTGCATAGTCTCGGTGTGCTCGACACCCCGTCCGAGGCGCTGCTGGACGGACTCACGCGCAGCGCGGCGGCGGCCTGCGCCACCCCGATCGCCGTGCTGAACCTGCTGGACGGACAGCGCCAGTGGACCAAGTCGCAAGTGGGCTTGCCCGGGCTCGGCGAGCTGCCCCTGGAGGAATCCATCTGCGGCTTGACGGTGCCTACCGGCGCGTTCCTCGAAATACCCGACACCCGCCTCGACGCCCGCGTGTCCGCCAAGGCCTGCGTGCGCGGCGACCCCGCGCTGGTCTTCTATGCCGGCGCGCCGCTGGTCACCTCGGACGGACTGGTGATCGGCGCGCTGGCCGTGCTCGACTACCAGCCGCGCGCCGGCCTCACGCCGACGCAGCGCGCCACGCTGGAGGAGCTCGCGCGCACGGCCATGCAGGCGCTGCTGCTGCGCCAGGCCGCGCACCGTTCGCTGCATGCGTCCAGCGAGCAGATGTTCCGCGAAGTGTCGGAGTCCTGCCCGGTCGGCATCTTCCACACGGATGCGCCCGGCCAGGTCGTGTACGCGAACCCCGAGGCGGCGCGCATCTTCCAACGGCCCGTGGCGGAGCTGATGGGGGACAGCTGGGTGGGCAGCCTGCACCCGGACGATCGCACCGAGGTCCTCGTGCGCTGGCAGCAAGCGTCCGCGGCGGGCCGGGTGTTCGACCACACCTACCGCGTGCAGCGTCCCGACGGCAGCAACGTGAACGTGCGGGTGCGCGCGCAAGCCGTGCGGCTGCCCGATAGCTCCACCGGCGGCTACGTCGGCTCCATCGAGGACGTCACCGAGCAGCTGCGCTCGCAGGAGCAGATGCGGGCCAGCAACGAATTCCTCGCGCGCGCCGAACAGATCGCGGGGATCGGGGCGTGGCGCATGAACCTGCTCACCCGCGAGGTGTTCTGGACGAACCAGACGCGCCGCATCTACGAGCTGCCGCCGGACTACCAGCCGCGCGGCGACGAGCAGTCGCTCTATTTCGACGCCGACGCGCAGAAGCTGATCCGCGACACGGCCAAGGCCTGCATCGAGAGCGACCAGCCCTGGGACCTGCTGCTGCGCATGACGACGGCGCGCGGGCGCAGGATCTGGGTGCGTTCGGTGGGCCAGGTGCAGCGGCGCGGCGGCAAGCCGTATGCGCTGGTGGGCGCGCTGCAGGACGTGACCGAGAGCCAGCTCGCGCGCGCCGCGCTGGAGCGCAGCGAGGAGAGGCTGCAGCGCGCCCTGGAGGGCTCGGCGCTGGCCTTGTGGGACCTCGACGTGGCCGCGGGCGACGTGTACCTGTCCGAGCAGTGGGCCGTGATGCTGGGCGGCGAGCCCGGGGAGACGCGCTGCGCGGTGCAGGAGCTGCTCGAACTCGTGCCGGCCGAGGACATGCCGCAGATCCAGCGCGCGCTGGAAGCGGTCCTGGGTGGCAGCTCCGCCAACTACGTGGTGGAGCACCGCGTGAAGAAGCGCGACGGCTCGCTGCTGTGGATCCACTGCGAAGGCCGGGTGGTGGACCGCAACGCCAAGGGCGCGCCGGTGCGCATGGTCGGCACCAACCGCGACATCAGCCAGGGCAAGGCGGCGGAGCACGAACTGCGCATCGCGCGCGACGCGGCGGACGCGGCCAGCAAGGCGAAGAGCCAGTTCCTGGCCACCATGAGCCACGAGATCCGCACGCCCCTGAACGGCATCATCGGCATGACCAAGCTGATGCTCGACGAGCCGCTGACGCCGGAAGTGCGCCGCCATGCCGACCTCATCGACCGCAGCGCGGAGTCGCTGCTGGCGCTGGTCAACGACATCCTGGACGTCTCCAAGATCGAGGCGGGCCAGATGGAGATCGAGCGCGTGCCCTTCGACCTGCACGAGCTGATCCAGGACCTCGCCTCGCTGTACCGCCTGCGTGCCACCGAGAAGAGCCTGCTGTTCCACGTGCGGCTGGACCCGGGCGTGCCGCAGTACGTGCTGGCCGATCCCACCCGCGTGCGCCAGGTGCTGGTCAACCTGCTGGGCAACGCGCTGAAGTTCACCCAGTCCGGCTGGATCGGCCTGGACGTGCGAGCGACGCCGGAAGAAGCCGCGTTCGTGCTGCGCTTCATGGTGGCGGACACCGGCGTGGGCATCCCGCCGGAGGTGCAGCCGCAGCTGTTCCAGCGCTTCATGCAGGCGGACAGCTCCACCTCGCGCCAGTTCGGCGGCACCGGCCTGGGCCTGTCCATCGTGCGCCAGCTGGTGGACCTGATGGGCGGCGCCGTGGAAGTCGCCAGCACGCCGGAGAAGGGCTCGCGCTTCACCGTCACCATCCCCGTGCTTGCCGCGCAGGAGCCGGCGGCGCCTTCGGCGTGGGTGGACCTCAGCTCGGCGGCGCAGCACGCGCGCATCCTGCTCGCCGAGGACAACCCGACCAACCAGGTGGTGGCCTTCGGCATGCTGCGCAAGCTGGGCTACGACGACGTGAGCATCGCCAGCGACGGCGCCGAGGCGTGCGAGATGGCGCTCACGGGCGACTACGACGTGATCCTGATGGACTGCCAGATGCCCGAGATGGACGGCTACGAGGCGACGCGCCAGTTGCGCGCGGCCGGCTGCACGATCCCGATCATCGCGATGACGGCCAACGCCATCAAGGGCGATCGCGAACGCTGCCTCGAAGCGGGCATGAACGACTACCTGAGCAAGCCCATTGACCTGCGGGTGATGCGCTCGATGCTTGCGCGCTGGGCCGGCCTGCAGCCCTCGCGCCTCGCGGAGCTGCCGCTGTTCGACGCCGGCGGCCTGCACTCGCGCTTCGGCGGCGACGAGGAACTGAAGGAAGTGGCGCTGGCCGCGTTCCGCCAGACCACGCCCGCCTTGCTGGAGAAGTTGCGCCTCGCGCTGCAGGCGGGAGATCGGCAGAAGGTGGGCCTGTTCGCGCACTCGGCGAAGGGGGCCGGCTCGATGATTGCGGCGGAACGGTACGCGGCGATTGCCGCGGCCCTGGAGGAGCGCGCCGCCACGGCCCCCGTCGAGGAACTGCAGCGCCTGCAGGAGGACCTGCAGGCGGCGTTCGATCTGTTCCTCGTGTTCGCCAGCCCGGCGTAGAAGGCCGCCGCGCAGCCTCCTGCGCTTACTGCGGCTCGAGTCCGACCTTCTTCACCAGCGCCGCGTACTTCGCCATCTCGCTGCGGAACGCGACCTGCGCCTGTTCCGGCGTGCTGATGTTGATGGTGTTGCCCTGCCTGGCCATCGCCTCCTTGACGGCCGGGTCGTTGAACGCGGCGACCACGGCGTCGTGCGCCTTCTTCACGTTGGCGGCGCTCAGGCCCTTGGGCCCGATCACCGCGAACCACGCGTCGACGGAGAAGTTGGCGAGGCCCTGCTCGGCGAAGGTGGGAATCTCCGGTGCGGCGGGCGTGCGCTGCGCGGTGAGCAAGCCGATCGGGCGCAGCGCGCCGGCCTTGATCTGCCCCTGCACGCTGGGCAGGGCCGCGGTGGCGAAGTCGATCTGGCCGCCCATGAGGTCGGTCACCATCGGACCCACGCCCTTGTAGGGGATGTGGCGCGCCGTGGCGCCGCCGGCCTCGAGCACCATCTCGCTGGCCAGGTGCAGGATGGTGCCGTTGCCGCCGGAGCCGAAGTTGTAGCTCGCCGGCTTGGCCTTCAGCAGCGCGAAGAACTCGCGCGCATTGTTCGCCGGCATCTTCGCCGGGTTCACCACCAGCACCATGGGCGTGGCGCCGACGATGGCGATGGGGGTGAAGTCGCCGGGCATATCGAAGGGCAGCGACTTCAGCACGCTCGGGAAGATGACCACGTTGTTCGACACCACGGACAGCGTGCTGCCGTCGGCGGGCGAGCGCGCCAGCGCCTGCAGTCCGACCACGCCGCCGGCGCCCGAGAGGTTCTCGACCACCACGTTCGCACCGAGCGCCTTGGACAGCGCAGGGCTGGCGGCGCGCACGATCGCGTCGACGCCGGAGCCGGTGGCGTTGGGCAGGATGAACTTCACGACGCCGGACTGGGCCAGCGCCGGGCCGGCAGCTGCGGCGGAGGCGAGTGCCAGCAGCAGGCTGCGGCGCGACAAGGTGTTCTTCGGGTCTTGCATGGTGTGTCTCCAGGTTCGGTGGTTCAGGCGACGACCGCTTGCGCCTTCAGCGCATCGATTTCGGTGTCGGGCAGGCCGAGGGATTGCAGCAGCTCTCGGCTGTGCGCACCCAGCACGGGCGGGTCCAGCCGCACGCCCAGGCGCTCGCCGGCGAGCGTGAAGGGCAGCAGCGTGGTCTTCACGGTCTCGCCGGCCCGCGGCCCGTCGGGCAGCTTCACGTCGGCGAGCCCGCCGGTGGCCAGCAGGTGCTCGTCATCGTACAGGTCCTCGGGGCGGCGGATCGGCGCGTAGGGCAGGCCCGCCTTCTCCATCAGCGATGCCAGCTCTGCCGCGCCGCGATGGGCCAGGCGCTCGCGCAGCGTCGCGAGCAGGCGCGGGCGCTGCTGCACGCGTTCGTTGTTGGTGGCGAGACCGGGTTCGGCCAGCAGGTCGGCGAAGCCCAGCACCTGGCAGAACTTGGTCCACTGCGCGTCGCTGACGGCGGCCAGGAAGATCTGCTCGCCGCCCTGCACGGTGAACACGTCGTACACCGCCCAGGGGTTGTCGCGCGCGGGCAGCGGCGCAGCGGGCTTGCCCGTCATCGCGTACTGCATCATGTGCTGGCCGACCAGGAACACATTGTTCTCGTACAGGGCCGACTGCACCTCCATGCCGCGTCCGGTGACCCCGCGCTGGATCAGCGCGCCCAGCACGCCCATCGCGGCGAAGAGGCCGCCCATGATGTCGTTGACGCTCGTGCCGGCGCGCAGCGGGTCGCCCGGCCGCCCCGTCATGTAGGCGAGGCCGCCCATCATCTGCACCACTTCGTCGAGCGCCGTGCGGTGCTCGTACGGGCCCGGCAGAAAGCCCTTGCAGGTGGCGTAGATCAGTTTCGGATTCACCGCCTGCAGCGACGCGTAGTCCAGTCCGTACTTCTCCATGGTGCCGGGCTTGAAGTTCTCCGCCACCACGTCGGCGCTGGCGCACAGCCGGCGCGCCAGCGCCGCGCCTTCCGGCCGGTGCAGGTCGATGGCGATGCTCTTCTTGTTGCGGTTGAACATGGGGAAGAAGCCGCTGCCGGCGCCGAGCAGCCGGCGCGTGCGGTCGCCATCGATCGGCTCCACCTTGATCACTTCGGCGCCGAGGTCCGCGAGCACCATGCCGCAGGTGGGCCCCATGACCATGTGGGTGAATTCGACGACGCGCAGGCCCTTCAGGGGCTGGTTCACGGAGGCCTCAGGCATGCGCGGCCTCCATCGCCTTCATCGTCCTGGGCAGGCCGGCCTTCCAGATCGTGCCGTGCGTGGGTTCGCCGGCCAGCCAGTGCACGATCTTCGCGCGCAGCGCGAGCAGCCGGTCGAAGTCCAGACCGGTGGCGATGCCCATGCTGTGCAGCATGTACACGAGGTCTTCGGTCGCCACGTTGCCGCTCGCACCGGGCGCGTGCGGGCAGCCGCCGATGCCGGCGCTGCAGGCATCGAAGCGCGCGATGCCCAGTTGCAGCGCTGCGTACACGTTGGCGAGGCCGAGGCCGCGCGTGTCGTGGAAGTGGGCGGCGACCAGGCGCTCGCCCGCGACCTTCAGCACCTGCTCGAACAGCCGCGACACCATGGCGGGATCCGCATAGCCGACCGTGTCGGCGAGGCTCACCGCATCCACGCCGATGTCCAGCACGGCCTGCACGAGGCGCACGACTTCGGCAGGATCGACCGCGCCCTGGATGGTGCAGCCGAAGGCGGTGCTGAGGCCCACCTCGATCTGCGTGCGCGCGCCGCTGGCGTCGCGCTCCGCGCGCATGCGGGCGATCTCCGCGAGCACCTGGTCCGGCGTCTTGCGCAGGTTGGCGAGGCTGTGCGCGTGGCTGGCCGACAGCGGCACCAGCATCATCTCGGCGCGCGCCTCGAGTGCGCGCTGCGCGCCCTTGAGGTTGGGCACCAGCACCGTCGCGCGCAGCCCGGGCAGCGTCTGCGCGAAGGCGAGCACTTCGGCGGTGTCCGCCAGTTGCGGCAGCAGCCGGGGTGGCACGAAGGAACCCACCTCGATCTCGCGCTCGCCGGCGGCGTAGGCGTCGCGGATCCATTCGATCTTGGCGGCGGTGGGGACGATGGTGGCCACGCTTTGCAGGCCGTCGCGCAGGCCCATCTCGCGGACGACCACGCGGCGCGGCAGGGAGGCCGTCGCGGATGGAGGGGTCGCTTGCATGGCCGGGAGTCTAGAATTTCCGAAACGAGCGGATGGCTCATTTTGGGAACGCTCATGTTCCCGATCGGAATATCTTGCGCGACCTCGACCTGACCACGCTGCGCCTGTTCGTCTCCGTCTGCGAGACGGGCAACATCGCGCGCGCCGGCGAGAAGGCAAGCATCGTCGGCTCGGCGATCAGCAAGCGACTGGCCCAGCTGGAACACCAGGTCGGCACGCCGCTGCTGGTGCGCAAGCGCCATGGCGTCGTGCCGACGGCCGCGGGGCAGACGCTGCTGGAGCACGCGCGCGGCATGCTCGATTCGGCGGCACGCATCGAGCGCGACATGCAGAGCTACGTCGCCGGCGGACGCGGGCAGGTGCGCATCCTCGCTTCCGTTTCGGCAATGACCGAGTCCCTGGCGGACGACGTCGCCTCGTTCCTGCGCCGGCCGGCGAACCGCAACATCCGCGTCGACCTGGAGGAACGCGTCAGCCCCGAGATCGTCCGAGGCGTGCGCGAAGGCCTGGCCTCGCTGGGCGTGTGCTGGGATGCGACGGAGCACAAGGGACTGCACGCGCGGCCCTATCGGAAGGACACACTCTGCGTGGTCGTGCCGCAAGGGCATCCGCTCGCCGCGAAGCGCAAGCTGCGCTTTGCCGACACGCTGGACTACGAACACGTGAGCCTGCCGGTGAACAGCGCGGTGCAACTGATGCTGCAGCGGAACGCATCGCAGCTGGGGCGCACGGTGAACCATCGCGTGGTCGTCACCAACTTCGAGGCGGCACTGCGCGTCGTGCACGCCGGGCTCGCCATCAGCCTCGTGCCGCGCGAGGTCGCCGAGGCGCCCGCCGCGTCCATGGGCCTGCGCCTCGTCCCGCTTGCCGAGCCCTGGGCGGAGCGGCGCTTCATCCTGTGCTTCCGCGACGCTGGCTCGCTCACGCCGGCGGCGCAGATGCTCGTCGATCATCTCGCTTCGCTCGCTCCCCCATGAACGACACCCTGGACCTCGGCCGCGCGCCGCGCCTTCTGTTTCTTGCGCGCGGCGGCGACGTCGTGCGCGCGCAGGTCGCCGGCGCGCGGATGGATCGCGCTGCCGCCGGCGCGCTGCGCGACGACATCTCCACCGACGAGATCACGCCCGTGCGCATCCTCTCGCACTACGACGCGCGCCTGGCGCGCTTTCCCTACACGGGTTTCACGGCGGAAGACGGGACGCGGCCGATCGCTGCTGGCGCGGTGCAGGCCGGCGGCTTCCAGGTGACCGTGGCGGGCCGGCGCTACGGCAAGGGATCGTCGCGCGAGCACAGCCCCGCGGCTGAAAAGCTGGCGGGCATCCGCCTCGTGATCGCGAAAAGCTTCGAGCGCATCTACCGGCAGAACGCGGACAACATCGGCCTCTTCACGTCGACCGACTTCGGGCTGGTCGAGCGCATCCAGCGCGGCGAGGCGATCCCGGTGGACGAACTCGTGGCCGGCCGCGATGCGCTGGCCGCCGCCATCCTGCGCAGCGGCGGGCTGCTGCGCTTCGGGCAGCAGCACTTGCGCGCGGCCAGTCCGGCCCCTGCGCCAGTCGCGAGCGGAGCGCGCACGCTGTTCGAGAAGATCGTGCAGCGCCACCTGCTGCGCACGACAGCGACGCCGGACGCGCCGGCGCCCGGCGAAGGCTGCTTCGTGCGGGCGGACTGGCGTTTCATCCACGAGTACTACACGGGCATGGCGGCGCACATGCTGCATGCCACGTTCGGCCAGCCGCTCGCGCTGCGCGATCCGGCCTCCATCGTGGTGTTCGAGGATCACACTTCCTACGTGGACGAGAGTCCCGCGCATGCGGGCTCCCCGCTGCTGCCCAACATGCGGGCGATGCAGGAGGCGCAGCGGCAATTCGCGCAGCAGTACGGATTGCGCCAGCATCGCACCTTGACCGAGCAGGAAGCGCGCGCGGACGACGGCAGCAACGTCGCCGGCATTTCGCACGCCATGATGGCGGAGCACTACGCCTTGCCGGGCCAGCTCGTTGCGGGCACCGATTCCCACACGCCACACAGCGGCGCTCTTGGCTGCGTCGCCTTCGGCGTGGGCACGACCGACATGGCCAATGCCTTCGTCACGGGCGCCGTGCGCCTGACGATGCCGCGCGTGCTGCGCGTGGAGCTGGAAGGCGCGCTACCCGACGGGGTCGCCGCGAAGGACATCGCGCTGCACCTGCTGCAACTGCCATCGATCCGTGCGGGCGGGGGCGTCGGCCAGGTGTTCGAGTTCGCCGGTCCCGTGCTGCGCGCGCTGTCCACCGACGAACGCGCGACGCTCACCAACATGACGGCGGAACTGGGCGGCCTCACCGGCATCGTGGAACCCGATGCGGAGACCGTGCGCTTCCTGCGGGAACGGCGCGGCGTGGCGTTCCAGCTGGAAGACTGGATGCGCAGCGACCCGGGTGCGAGCTACAGCGACGTGCTGCGCGTGGATTGCGGCGGCTTGTCGCCCATGGTGGCGCGGCCGGGCGATCCGGGACAAGGCGTGCCGCTGGCAGCACTCGGCGAGCGCGTCCGCGTCGACATCGCGTACGGCGGCTCCTGCACGGCCGGCAAGCGCGAAGACTTCGACCAGTACCACGCGGTGCTCGCGTGGGGACTGGAGCAGGGCCTGCGCGTGGCGCCCCACGTGCAGCTGTTCCTGCAGTACGGCACGACGGCCGTGCGCGACTACTGCAGCGAGCGTGGCTACGACCGCACCTTCGCCGCCGCGGGTGCGCGCATCCTGCAGCCGTCCTGCGGGGCCTGCGCCAACTGCGGCCCGGGCTCGTCGACCGACGCAGGGCAGGTCACCGTGAGCGCGATCAACCGCAACTTCCCCGGCCGCTCGGGGCCGGGGCAGGTCTGGCTGGCGAGTCCCGCGACCGTGATGGCCAGCGCGCTCGCCGGCGAACTCACGTCCTGGGCGCAGCTGCGGGCGCATCCGCGCTGAGCAGCCCGCGCGCGACGAGCGCCTGTCGCACATCGTCCGGGCTGGTCACGCGCACCGCCTGCAGGCCGAGCGCGGCAGCGGCCTCGACGTTCGGCTCCAGGTCGTCGAACAGCAGCACTTCCGCGGGCGGCACGCCGATGGCGCGCAGCACGTGCTCGAAGCTCTCGGGTTGCGGCTTGCGGTGGCCGATCTCGTGCGAGGTGAACACGCGCGCGAAGCGGTCCAGGAATCCCGGAAAGCCGCGCTGCATCTGCGCGACGTGCGACGGATTGGTGTTGCTGATCGCATAGCAGGGCACACGATCGCGGATCGCGTCCAGCATCTGCACGGTCTGCTCGATCTCGCCGGCCAGGATCGCATCGAAGCCCGCGCGCACCTGCTGCGGCTCGCACTCGAGCTCCAGCACGTGGCGCAGGTGCGCGAAGTAGCCCTCGTCGGGCAGGTGGCCGGTCTCGTGGCGGCGGAAGGCTTCGTCGAACGAGAAGCGCTCGCGCAGCCCCTCGGCGGGCAGGCGCGAGTGCGGCGCCCAGGTGGCGAAGGCGCGCTCCCAGTCAATGGTGAGCAGCACGCCGCCGAGGTCGAAGAGCACGGCGCGCGTGGCGGGACGATGGTCGGGCATGGCGCCATTGTCCCCGCGGCCGCGCGCTTTCGGATAAGGTCGCGCAGCATCCATGTCCGTCCTCGACCTCATCGCCGTCCTGCTCAGCGCCGTCGGCGTGCTGGGTTACTTCAACCATCGCGTGCTGCGCCTGCCGGACACGATCGGCATCACCGCGATGGGCGTGGTGGTCTCGCTCGCCATCGGCATCGCCGGCCATGCGGTGCCGGGTGCGGCGGACTGGGCGGGCAAGCTCGCCGACCGCTTCGACTTCCCGGAACTGGTGCTGCACGGCTTGCTGAGCGTGCTGCTGTTCGCCGGGGCCCTGCACGTGAGCTTCGGCGACCTCGCGCGGCAGAAGCTGCCCGTCCTGGTGCTGTCGACGGTGGGCGTGGTGCTGTCCACCGCACTCGTCGGCGGCGGCGCGTGGCTGCTGCTGCACGCGCTGCACGTGCCGGTCGCCCTGCGGCACTGCCTGCTGTTCGGCGCGCTGATCTCCCCCACCGATCCGATCGCGGTGCTGGGAGTCCTGAAGACCGTCGGCGTGCCCAAGGCGCTGCAGACCGACATTGCCGGCGAGAGCCTGTTCAACGACGGGACGGGCGTGGTCGCCTTCCTGGTGATGCTGTCGCTGACTGCCGGAGGCGGTTACCCGAGCGCCGAAGGCATCGGCCTGCTGTTGTTGCGCCAGGTGGTGGGTGCGCTGCTGCTGGGGATCGCCTGCGGCTACGTCGTGTTCGTGCTGCTGCGGGGCGTGGACAGCTACCCGGTGGAAATCATCCTCACCCTGGCGCTCGCGACCGCAAGCTACAGCCTGGCCGAGCGCCTGGGCGTCTCGGCGCCGCTCACGGTGGTGGTGGCGGGACTCGTCATCGGCAACCACGGCGTGCGCCACGCGATGAGCGAGAGCACGCAGGAGCACCTGCTGTCGTTCTGGGACCTGCTGGACGAGGTGCTGAACCTCGTGCTGTTCGGCCTGGTCGGACTGCAACTGCTCTCTTGGGACGGCGGACGCATCGCCTGGGCCGGCGCGTTCCTGATGATCCCGGTGGTGCTCGTGGCGCGCTTCGTGAGCGTCGGCGTGCCGGCGCTGCTGCTGCGTCCGTGGCTCAAGCGGCGCACGCCGCACGCGGTGAAGGTGCTGACCTGGGGCGGGCTGCGTGGCGGCATCTCGATTGCGCTGGCGCTCAGCCTGCCGGCCTTCCCGGCGCGCGACACGCTGGTGATGGGCACCTATGCCGTGGTGTTCTTCAGCCTGCTGGTGCAGGCGCCGTCGCTGGGCTGGTTCCTGCGGCGCATGCGCGTCGGCGAGCCGCGCTGATCAGTCCGCCTTCGCACCCGAGTCCTTCGCGAGCTTCGCCCAGAAGCGGTTCTCGTCCTGCACGAAGGCTGCGAATTCCGCCGGCGAGGCGGACGCCGAGACGTCGGTGCCTTCGCGCGCCAGCGCCGCCCGGACCTCCGGCTTCTGCAAGGCGAGCTGGGTTGCATCGAACAGCTTCTTCACGATCTCGGGCGGCGTGCCGGGCGGCACGAAGAAGCCGTACCAGAAGTCGATCTTGTAGGCGGGCAGGCCGGCTTCCTTCATGCCGGGCAGTTCGGGTACGAGCGGGAAGCGTTCGGTCGTGGTCACGCCCAGGCCCACCAGCCGGCCGCCCTTGATCTGCGGCAGCACCGAGGGCGGCGTGGCGAAGGTCACCTGCGTGTCGCCGGCGATCACCGATTGCACGGCGGGCGCGCCGCCCTTGAACGGAATGCCCACGAGGTCCGTGCCCGCGAGCTGGTTGAACAGCACGCCGCCCAGGTGCGGGGCCGATCCCATGCCGGCGTGCGCGAAGTTCACCTTGCCCGGATTCTTCTTCGCGTACGCGATCAGCTCGGGAATGCTCTTGACGCCCAGTTGCGGATTGGCCGCGACCACCAGGGGCGAGGCGGTGAGCTTGGAGACCGGCACCAGGCTCTGCACCGATGGCGCGCGCCTGGGATCGATCGCAGGGTTCACCGAGATCGCGCTGGGGCTCGCGATGAGCACCGTGTAGCCGTCGGGCGCCGCCTTCGCGACATAGTCCGCCGCCAGGCTGGAGCCCGCGCCCGGCCGGTTGTCGATCACCACAGGTTGCCCGAGCACGCGGCCCAGCGCGTCACCGACGCTGCGGCCCACGTAGTCGGCGGCGCCGCCGGGCGTGAAGCCCACGACCAGCCGCACCGGCCGTTCGGGCCAGGATTGCGCCGCGGCATGGCCGCACAGAGCCACTGCGAATGCGAAGGCGAGCCAGCTACGGGTCATGGAAACTCCTTGCGGCTCACTTGCCACGGAACACCGGCGTGCGTTTCTCCATGAAGGCGCGGCGGCCTTCGGCGTAGTCATCGCTTTCGAAGCAGTCGAGGATCAAGCGCTTGCACAGGTCGCGGTCGAGGTCGGCATCGTCCTTCAGCATCTCCTCGATGATCCGCTTGCCCGCACGGATCGTGAGCGGCGCATTGGCCGAGAACATCGTCACGTACTCGCTGAGCAGCGAGGCCAGTTGCTCGCCCGGGCACACCCGCGTCACCAGCCCGAGCGACTTCGCCTCGGGTGCGCCGATGCGGCGGCCGGTGAAGAACAGGTCCTTCGCGGCGCCGACGCCGACCAGGTTGACCAGGTTCTTGAGCGCGGACAGGCGATAGCCGAGGCCGAGCCGGGCGGCGGGAATGCCGAACTGCGCATCCTCGCTGGCCAGCCGGATGTCGCAGCTGATCGCGACGTTGACGCCGCCGCCGATGCAGTAGCCGCGGATGCAGGCGAGCGTCGGCTTGGCGCAGCGGTAGATCGCCATCAGCGCTTCTTCCGCCATCGCTTCGTACACCTTCACCGCCTCGCGCGCGGCCCGCATGTCCTCGAACTGGGAGATGTCGGCGCCCGAGACGAAGGCTTTCTCGCCGGCGCCGGAGAACACCACGAGCCGGATCGCGTCGTCGGCCTCGGCCTGCGCGAGCAGCGGCGGCACCGCCTGCCACATGTCCACGGACAGCGCGTTGTGCTTGGCAGGCTGGTTGAATCGGATGTGCAGCGCGGCCCCTTCGGTCCAGGCCTGCACGCGTTCGGTGTCGGAGCGGTAAGCCCCTGGGGTCGTCGCCTCGGTCATGGGCGGCAGTATGTGGTGCGCGACCCGCTCACGGATGCGGGCTTTCCCGCTGCGCACACCAAAGCATCAACCGCGCGTGCGCGGCCAGGCCGGCGCCTCAGCCGCCGTGGAAGCCTTCGAGGATGTCGTCGGGCGGCTTGTCCGGCTGCACCGTCGATTCGTTGGTGCGCGCCGGCGAATCCAGCTTGCGGCTTTCCTCCTCGGCGCGGCGCAGCTTGGCCTCGCTCTCGGCGGGCGGCGTGGGTTGGGCGTTGTTCAGATCGGCCATGAGGGCCATGCTAGGCGGCGGGTGTGGGCGCCGGGATCGTCCTGCGCGCCATCGTGCTGTAGTCCGCATGTGCGCCCGAGCTCGGGCGTGGCTTCTGCCGCGTGATCCGTGTTCAGTGCAGCGCCGTCTCCACGGCCGGCACCGACAGTTCGCGGCCGACCATGGCGCGGGCGTAGAAATAGTTGTTGCGCGCGCGCTCGGTCATGCTGTCGAGGTCCACGTGGCCGGTGGGGTCGCAAGGGAAGGCATAGCCCCGGCCGCTATGGAACAGCGAGCGGAAGCACAGCTGGTGGACTTGGGACCGGGACTCGTTCATGTCTCTCTCTCCTTGGCCTGGAGGGCGTGTCGCCCTTCCTGTGCCTTCAATATGGTTTGCGTCCTGGGCTCCCGCCATCAGCACTTGCTGAATTGCAGCCTAGGCCGGCGGCCCTTCGCAGGCGGGCGCGCGGCCGAGGCGGCATCGGCGCCGTCCTATGCCGAGTCGGGTCAACGCTGACCCAGCCGCGGTCCGTTTCTTCTGCCTTGTCCTAGCACATGTCGGCCGGCGCCCACAGGGGAACGCACGTGAGCCCGACTGCGCCGGCCGCGCATGCGGGACACGATGGCCTGCACACCACAGGAGCAAGCATGAGCGACAAGAACCCGCACGAGGTCCTCTGGGACCTGATCCAAGACACGCGTTTCTGCATGCTGGCGCACCGCCACGCGGACGGCACGCTGCACTCCCACCCGATGACGACGCAGAACAAGAAGCTCGAGGCCGATGCCTGCCTGTACTTCTTCGTCTCGCGTTCGACCGAGGTGGGCGAGCGCCTGCAGCAGGACGGCAACGTGAACCTCGCCTACGCCAACCCGGGCAAGGACTCGTGGGTTTCGATCACCGGCACGGCGCGCCTCCTCGAGGACATGGAGAAGAAGAAGGAGCTGTTCAACGCGATGGCCAAGGCCTGGTTCCCGAACGGGCCGGACGACCCGGACATGGAGCTGGTCGAAGTGAGGATCGACGAGGCCGAGTACTGGAACGTCAAGGAGAACAAGCTGGTGCAGATGATGAAGATGGGCAAGTCGGCCGTGACCGGCAAGCGTCCCGGACTCGGCGAGCACCGCGAGCTGCAATTCCACTGAAGGCGACGCGCCTACGCGGGCGCGCCGTCCTGCGCGCGCTGCTGGCGCGGCGCGCGTGCCCGCCGCACGAATTCGGGCAGGAAGCTGCGGCGGCTGCGGTCGGCAAAGGCGACGGTCACCTGCGTCGCAGTGGCTTCCTCCACCACGCCGCGGCCATAGCGGCGCACCTCGACCAGGTCGCCACGCGTGAAGACCGCCGGCGCCTGCTCGTGTTCGCCGTCTCCGTTTTCCTGCGCATCCGCTTCCTTGCGCCGCAGCAGGTCCTCCACGACGGCTTCGTGCGCGGCGATGCGGCGGCAGTTGTCGCAGTGGCCGCAACGCTCGAACGGCGCGGCGTCCTCCTCCAGGTGCTCGAGCAGCACGCGCCAGCGGCACTGGCCCGTCTGCGCATAGAACACCATCCGTTCCAGCGCCTCGCGGTCCAGGTCGCGCTTGCGGCCATAGCCTTCGGTGAGCGCGCGCAGGCGCGAGGCCGGCGCGGATTTCGCCAGCAGGCGCAGCGTGCCGTCGCGGGCCATCGAGACGATGCGGTCCTTGCGCAACAGGCCCAGCGTGACCTGCAGCTTCGAGCGCGGGCGGCCGATGCGTGCCTGCAGCAGCGGCAAGGTCCAGGCCGGCGCTTCCGCGGGCTGCTCCTGCAAGGCATGCACGATGGCCATCGCGTCTTCCTCGCCGGGGTAGCGTCCGGCCATGAAGAACTGCTGGATCGCCTTGTCGCCGCGCAGGAACAGCAGCGTGCAGCGCGCCGTTTCGCCGTCGCGTCCCGCCCGCCCCGCTTCCTGGTAGTAGGCCTCCAGCGTGGCCGGCAACTGGTAGTGCAGCACGAAGCGGATGTCGGGCTTGTCGATGCCCAGGCCGAAGGCGTTGGTCGCGACCATCACGCGGCGCTCGCCGTTCATGAAGGCCTCCTGCACGGCGGCGCGTTCCGCCGCGGGCAGCTTGCCGTGGTAGAGGCCCACCGATTCATCGGCTGCGGCCAGCGCCTCGTGCACTGCCGCTGCCGCCTTCACGGTCGCGGTGTAGACGATCCCGCTGCCCTGGACCGCACGCACGATCTTCAGCACCTGCGCCAGCTTGTCCGCTTCCTTCGCCAGGGACACCACGCGCAGGTCGAGGTTGGGGCGGTAGGCGCTCGTGTTGACGACGCCGTCCGCGGGGATCTGCAGCTGCTGGCAGATGTCCTGCGCGATGCGCTCGGTCGCCGTCGCGGTGAGCGCCAGCACCACGGGCCGGCCCAGGCGGGGCAGCACGTGCGCGATCTCCAGGAAGGCCGGGCGGAAATCGTGCCCCCACTGCGAGATGCAGTGCGCCTCGTCCACGGCCAGCAGGCCGACCGGATGTTTCGTGAGCAGCTCGAGAAAGGCCGGGTCCGACAGCCGCTCGGGCGTGGTCATGATGATGCGCGCGCTGCCGTCCGCCACCGCGGCTTCGGCCGCCCGCGCTTCCTCGCCGTCGGTGCCGCTGTTCACCTGCACGGCCGCGATGCCCAGCGCGCGCAGCGACTCGCATTGGTCCTTCATCAGCGCGATCAGCGGCGACACGACGACGGTGCGGCCTTCCAGCAGCAGCGCGGGCAGCTGGTAGCACAGCGATTTGCCGGCTCCCGTGGGCATGATGGCCAGCGTCGGCTGGCCCGCGAGCACGCGCTCGATCACTGCGGCCTGCCCGGGCCGCAGCCGCGACAGGCCGAAGGTGTCGCGCAGCAGGGTGCGAACGCGCCGCATCGCGGCGGTGGGCGATGCGGTGCGGGGCATCCGCTTCAGCGCTCGGTGTCCGGCGAGTCGCCGTCGGCGAGCGACTGCGCGTCGTCGTTGTCGAGGTCGGTCATCTCCATCGCGTCGGGATCGGCTTCGGGAAATCCTTCGCCGTCCGCGAGGTTCACCACGCGGTCGGGCATGATGTCCGCGCCTTCGCGCGCATCGCGGCCGTCGATCGAGGCGCGGTCGCCGGTGAGGCCCGAATCGGTGCTTTCCTGGTCGGCTTCGATCGTGCCGATGGTGTCGCTGCCGCTGTCCGAGTTGTCGCTCGGGCCCAGCAGTTCGGCTTCGCGGCCCTCGGGCTCCAGCGGCGCCTTGTCCGCTCCGAGGATGCTGCTGTACGCCATGGGGTGTCCTTCCGGTTGGTGATGCACCAGTCTGCAACCGGGCCGTGCAGCACGGCGTCGGCACCTGCGCCAGCGACTTGTCGGACGCAGCCGCCCCGGGCGGTCGCGTGCGCAACCGGCGGCCGGCGCCGCCTCGCGTACAGTTCCCCGCAAGGAGACACCATGCCTGCAGCAGCGACGCCGGCGCCCGTGGGGCTGCCGCCTTTCCGGGCCATTCCCGACCTCATCCGCGAACACGCGCGCGCGCGGCCCGCGCAACCTGCCCTGCGGCAGGGTGCGCAGGCGATGACGTGGGCCGAGCTCGATGCGCAGGTGGACCGCATCGCGGCGCAGTTGCAGAGGCAGGGGCTGCAGCCGCGGCAAGCCATCGCGATCGCGGGCGCGAACTCCCTGCCTTATGCCTGCCTGTTCCTCGGCGGCTTGCGCGCGGGACTCGCCGTGGCGCCGCTGCCCACGGGCGCGACGGCGGAACAGCTCGCGGGCATGGTGCGCGACAGCGATGCGCGCATCCTGTTCGCGGACGCCTCGGTGCCCGCGCTCGCCACGCCGGTGCAACGCGTGCGCATGGACCTGGACGAAGGTCCGGACAGCCTGGCAGCGTGGCTCGCCGATGCGCCGCCGCGGCCGTCGTCCGTGGCCATCCAGCCCGACTGGGCCTTCAACATCATCTATTCGTCGGGCACCACCGGCACGCCCAAGGGCATCGTGCAGCCGCACGGCATGCGCTGGGCGCACGTGGCGCGCGGCGAGAACTACGGCTACGGCCCCGACACGGTGGCGCAGGTCGCCACCTCGCTGTGCTCCAACACCACCCTGGTGTCCGTGTTCCCCGCGCTCGCCAAGGGCGGCACGGTGGTGCTGGCCGAGGGCCGCTTCGATGCGCGCGCGTATCTCGCGCTGGCGCAGCAGGTGCGCGCGACCCACGCCATGCTGGTGCCCGTGCAGTACCAGCGGCTGATGGCCGTGCCGGACTTCGACACCTTCGATCTCTCCTCGTTCCGCATGAAGTTCTGCACCAGCGCGCCGTTCGCGGCGCAGCTGAAGGCGGACGTGCTGGCGCGCTGGCCCGGCGGACTGGTCGAGTACTACGGCATGACCGAGGGCGGCGGCACCTGCATCCTGGAAGCACACGCCTGGCCGCACAAGCTGCACACCGTGGGCAAGCCGGCGGAAGGGCACGACATCCGTCTCATCGACGAGGACGGCCGTGAACTGCCGCGCGGCGAGGTCGGCGAAGTGGTGGGCCGATCGGGCGCGATGATGACGGGCTATCACCACCAGCCGGCGAAGACGCGCGAGGCCGAGTGGTTCGATGCGCAGGGCAACCGCTTCATCCGTACGGGCGACGTCGGGCGCTTCGACGAGGACGGCTTCCTCACGCTGATGGACCGGCGCAAGGACATGATCATCAGCGGCGGCTTCAACATCTACCCGAGCGACCTGGAAGCCGTGCTGCGCGAGCATGCCGGCGTGGCCGATGTCGCGGTGGTGGGCGTGCCGTCGCCGGAATGGGGCGAGTCACCGGCGGCCTTCGTCGTGCCCGCCCCGGGTGCGCCGGCGGCGGCGGACCTGCGCGCCTGGGCCAACGCCCGCCTGGGCAAGACGCAGCGGCTCGCGGAACTGCGCTACCTGCCCGAGCTGCCGCGCAGCGACATCGGCAAGGTGCTCAAGCGCCAGCTTCGCGACAGCTTGAGCCGCCCGTCCTGATCCGCCGCCCGGCCGTCGCCTGACGGGGCAGTGTCGGCCTTGACAATATTTGTCTAGGCAAGTATATTCGCCGGCTCCATGGCCACACGCAAGCCTTCCGCCGAGCCCCCGACCGTGTACTACCGGCCGGAGGGTTACGAGCCGCACGAGAGTGCCGCTTACCTGATGAAGCGCATCCTCGCGTGCGTCACGGCCGAGGTCGACAAGGCTTTCGAGCCGCGCGGCCTCACGAACGCCCAGTGGGTTCCCCTGTTCAAGCTCAATCGTGGCGACGCCTCGACGGTGGCCGAGCTGGCCCGCGAATGCCAGCTGGACACGGGCGCGATGACGCGAACGCTGGACCGGCTGGAAGCCAAGGGGCTCGTGACGCGCGAGCGCTCGTCCGAGGACCGCCGCGTGGTCAACATCGTGCTCACGAAGGAAGGCCGGCAGGCGGCCAAGGAAATCCCCGCCGTGCTCTGCAAGGTGCAGAACGCCTTCCTGCAAGGCCTCACCGTGGCAGAGTGGCAGCAGCTGAAGGACTTGCTGGCGCGCGTGCTCGCCAACGGCCTGGCGCTGCAGGACCCATCGCAAGGAAAAGAATGAACACGCCATCGCAGGGCCGGCGCCTCGCCGGACTCGCCGCGGCGCTGCTGCTCGCAGGCTGCGCCAACATGAAGGGCATCGAACCGGAAGCCACGCTGCGCACACCGCCCGTGCCCGGCGCCACGACGCAGGAGCTTGCGCCCGTCTCCGTCGAATGGTGGCGCGAGTTCCGTGACCCCGAACTCGATCGCTTGGAGGAACAGGCGCTGCGCGACAGCCCGAACCTCGGCGTTGCGCGGGCCCGGTTGCGCCGCGCGCAGGCCGCGACGGCAGCAGCCGACGCGAACTTCTACCCGCAGGTGAACGGGCAGCTGGACCTCGAGCGCCAGCGCTTCAGCGAGCACAGCCTCTTTC
Organism: Ramlibacter ginsenosidimutans; assembly: GCF_016654015.1. Classification (GTDB taxonomy): domain Bacteria; phylum Pseudomonadota; class Gammaproteobacteria; order Burkholderiales; family Burkholderiaceae_C; genus Ramlibacter; species Ramlibacter ginsenosidimutans. The sequence goes on from NZ_JAEPWM010000002.1 coordinate 527,620, forward strand.
CGCCGCCGCTCGCGGGCTCCATCCAGAACACCGGCACGTTGCAGGCGAACGCCAATTGGGAGCTCGACTTCTTTGGCAAGAACCAGGCCGCGCTGGAAGCCGCGGTCGGCGCTGCGCGCGCGGCCGAAGCCGACGTGGCCGCGGCGCGCGTGGTGCTTGCCGCCAACGTCGCGCGCACCTACTTCCAGTTGCTGCGAGTGCAGGAGCAGCTCGGCGTCGCGCGCCGCACCCTGCAGCAGCGCGAGGAGCAACTGAAGCTGGTGTCCGACCGCGTCAGCGCGGGACTCGACACGACGCTGGAGCAGCGCCAGAGCGAGGGCGCGATTCCCGAGGTGCGCCAGCAGATCGAGGCCTTGCAGGAGCAGGCGCAAACCACGCGCAACGCGCTGGCGGCGCTGGTCGCATCGCAGGAAGTGCCGGAGGTGGGCAAGCTGCCCGCGATCCGCGACGAGCACCTCGTCACCACCTTGCCGGCGCTGCCGGCCGACCTGCTGGGACGCCGTCCCGACGTGAGCGCCGCGCGGTGGCGCGTCGAAGCCGCGAGCCGCGAAATCAAGGTGGCGCAGGCGCAGTTCTATCCGAACATCAACCTCACCGCCTTCCTCGGCTTGTCCACGCTGGGCCTGGGCCACCTGCTGGACCTGGGCAGCGAGCAGTGGGGCATCGGTCCCGCGGTGCGCCTGCCCATCTTCGACGCGGGCCGGCTGCGCGCGAACCTGAGCGGCAAGACCGCGGATCTCGATGCCTCCATCGAGAACTACAACGGCGCCGTGCTCGAAGCCTTCCACGAAGCCGGCGATGCGGTCGCGAGTTTCCACTCGGTGGAGCTGCAGATCGCGCAGCAGCGGCAGGCCGAAGCGGCTGCCGAAGGCGCCTACGACATCGCCGTGCAGCGCTACCGCGCGGGCCTCGGCACTTTCCTGAACGTCCTGACCGCGGAAACGACGGTGCTCGCGCAGCGCCGCCTCGGCGTGGACCTGGCTGCACGTGCCCTCGACGCGCGCGTGCAGCTCTATCGCGCGCTGGGCGGCGGCTACAGCGCCCCGACCGACGTTGCCGCGCACTGATCACCGCAAGAGAAGTCCAACATGAGTGAACAACAACAGCCCGCAAGCCCCGCACCGGTCAAGGTCGGCAATCCGAAGCGCAAGAAAGCCCTGGTGCTGCTGGCCGTCGGCGTCGCCGTCGTCGGCGTGGCCTGGGGCGCCTGGGAGTGGCTGGTCGCCAGCCATTACGAAGACACCGACAACGCCTACGTGCAGGGCAACGTCGTGCAGATCACGCCGCAGATCGGCGGCACGGTCATGGAGATCCACGCCGACGAGACCGACTTCGTGAAGGCCGGCCAGCCGCTGGTGAAGTTCGACCCGGCCGACGCCAAGGTGAACCTCGAGCAGGCCGAGGCGAACCTGGGCCAGACGGTGCGCCAGGTGCGCACGCTCTACGCCAACAACGGCTCGCTGGGCGCCCAGGTGAACCTGCGCGAGGCGGATGTTGCGAAGGCCGAGGCGGACGTCGCGCGGGCCACCGACGACTACAAGCGCCGCGAGGCGCTCGTGGGCAACGGGGCCGTGTCGCGCGAGGAACTGAACCACGCGCGCGAGCAGCTCTCCGCGGCGCGCAGCACGCTGGCCGCGGCCCAGGCGGCCGTGGTGGGTGCCCGCGAGCAGCTGGCGAGCAACCAGGCGATGACCTCCGGCACCGACGTGGAAAGCCACCCGCAGGTGCAGGCCGCCGCCGCCCGGGTGCGCGAAGCATGGCTGGCGCAGCAACGCTCGGTGCTGGTCGCGCCGGTCGACGGCTATGTCGCCAAGCGTACCGTGCAACTGGGCCAGCGCGTCGCCGCCGGCACGCCGCTGATGTCCATCGTGCCGCTCAACCAGGTGTGGGTGGATGCGAACTTCAAGGAAGTGCAGCTGCGCAAGATCCGCCTGGACCAGCCCGTCACGCTCACCGCGGACCTCTATGGCAAGCGCGTGGAGTACAAGGGCCGCGTGGCCGGCCTGGGTGTCGGCACTGGCGCCGCCTTCTCGCTGCTGCCCGCGCAGAACGCGACGGGCAACTGGATCAAGGTGGTGCAGCGCGTGCCGGTGCGCATCGCCCTCGACTCCCAGCAAGTGAAGGAGCATCCGCTGCGCGTGGGGCTCTCGATGGAAGCGAGCGTCGACGTGAGCAAGCAGGAAGGCAAGACGCTGGCTGATGCGCCCCGTGCGACCGCGGTGACGCAGACGCAGGTGTTCTCCAGCCAGGACGACGGCGCCGAGGCCGAGGTGCGCCGCGTGATCGCCATGAACAGCGGCAGCGCGCACCAGTCGGTGCAGGGCGGCCCCCCGGCGAAGCGCCACTGAGACCTTTCGCATGAGCGCCAACCAACCGCTCCCACACCCGCCGCTGGAGGGCAGCGCGCGCGTGTGGGGCACCATCGCGCTGTCCGCCGCCACGTTCATGAACGTGCTGGACACGTCCATCGCCAACGTGTCGCTGCCTGCGATCGCCGGCGACCTGGGCGTGAGCCCGAACCAGGGCACCTGGGTGATCACCAGCTTCGCGGTGGCCAATGCAATCGCGGTGCCGCTCACGGGCTGGCTGTCGCTGCGCATCGGGCAGGTGAAGCTGTTCGTCTCCAGCGTGATCCTGTTCGTGATCGCCTCCTGGATGTGCGGTCTGGCGCCGAACATGACGACCCTGATCGCCTTCCGCGCGCTGCAGGGCTTCGTCGCAGGTCCGATGATTCCGCTGTCGCAGACCCTGCTGCTGGCCAGCTATCCACGCGCGCAGGCGGGGCTGGCGATGGCGATGTGGTCGATGACCACACTCGTGGCGCCGGTGATGGGGCCGCTGCTGGGCGGCTGGATCACCGACAACATCTCCTGGTCCTGGATCTTCTACATCAACATCCCGGTGGGCATCGCGGCGGCGTTTTCGACGCTGGCCATCTACCGCAAGCGCGAGAGCCGCACGCTGCAGCTGCCCATCGACAAGATGGGCCTCGCCGTGCTGGTGCTCTGGGTCGGCAGCCTGCAGGTGATGCTGGACCTGGGCAAGGAGTACGACTGGTTCTCCTCGAAGACCATCGTCACGCTCGCCATCGTGGCCGTGCTGGGCTTCGCCTTCTTCCTCGTGTGGGAGCTCACCGAAGAACACCCCGTGGTGGACCTGCGGCTGTTCGCGCGCCGCAACTTCTGGGGCGGCACGGTCGCGATCTCGGTCGCCTATGGCCTGTTCTTCGGCAACGTGGTGCTGCTGCCGCTGTGGCTGCAGCAGTTCATGGGCTACACCGCGACGGAAGCCGGCATGGTGATGGCGCCGGTGGGCCTGATGGCCCTGGTGCTCTCGCCCGTGGTCGGCAAGACGCTGGCCAAGGTCGACCCGCGCAAGTACGCGACCTTCGCCTTCATCGTGTTCGCGCTGGTGCTTTGGATGCGCTCGAACTTCAACACGCAGGCGGACTTCCGCACGCTGCTGATCCCGACGGTGATCCAGGGCGTCGCCATGGCGTTCTTCTTCATCCCGCTGACGACGATCACCTTGTCGGGGCTGCCGCCCGACCGCATCCCGTCGGCGTCGGGCCTGAGCAACTTCGTCCGCATCACGGCGGGTGCGATGGGGACATCGATCGCCACGACGCTGTGGGAAAGGCGCGCGGCGCTGCACCACGCGCAGCTGGTCGAGCACATCACGCTCGGCGATCCGGTCGCGCAAGCCACGATGCTGGGACTGAACGCGGCCGGTCTCACGCAGGAGCAGGCGCTGATGCAGGTGAACAACCTCGTCACGCAGCAGGCGTTCATGCTTGCCGCGAACGACATCTTCTACCTGTCGGCGGCGCTGTTCCTGTTGCTGATCCCGCTGGTGTGGCTCACGCATCCGCAGCGTAGCGCGGCGGGCGCCGAAGCGGCCGCGGGCGCGCACTGATGAGGCACCGAGGCGGTGTTGGCTGACAAGCCATTGCCGCTGCTTCGACGGCGAGGGCTGTGCCGTCACTGACGTCGCGAGCGCATCCGCACGGTCACCAAGACACCCGCAACGCCCACAGCGCGGCGCCCGCGCGCGGCGCATGCTGGGAGCATCCCACGGAGATGCTTCCATGAAATACATGCACAAGGCCATCTGGCAATGCGACGGCAACCTGGTCATTCGCGGCAACACCCGCGCGCTGCTGTTCCGCGCGCTGGAGGATGCCCGTAGCGAGCTGGCAAGCCGGGATGGCGCCGACGAGGTGAAGCGCACGCTGGCCGCGCTGCAGGAGGTGCTCGGCGCCTACGACGGCAAGCTCCCCAGCAGCGTCGAGCTGCTCGGCGATCCGGTGAAGGAACGCGTTTCGCGCAACCTGCTCAAGGGCTGAGCGGGGGAAATCGCTGTCAGGTGAGCAGCGCGACGTTGCCGCCGGCTGCGGCGGTGTTGATGGTCACCGTCTGTTCTGCGCAGAAGCGCGGCAGGTAGTTTGGGCCGCCGGCCTTGGGACCGGTGCCGGACAGGCCTTCGCCGCCGAACGGCTGCACCCCGACGACGGCGCCGATCATGTTGCGATTGATGTAGACGTTGCCGATGCGGGCCTCGCGTGCCAGCGCCTCGGCGCGGCTGTCGATGCGGGTCTGGATGCCGAGCGTGAGGCCATAGCCGACGCGGTTGATCGCAGCTATCACCGCCTGCGGGTCGCCGCTCCAGCGCGCCACCTGCAGGACGGGTCCGAAGATCTCGTTCCTGACCTGCTCGACTCCGCCGACCTCGAACGCCTGGGGCGGGATCAGGCGGGTGCGCGGATCGGGCTCGGTCGGCGGGAGCAGGGGACTGGCCCGGGACTGCAGCAGCTCCAGGTGCCGCTGCAGCGTCGCGAACGCTTCCCCGTCGATCACCGGGCCGACGTCCGTGGACCAGCGGGCCGGATCGCCCGTGACCAGTTCCAGGGCCGCGCCCTGCAGCATGTGGATCAGTGGTTCGGCGATCGCCTCGTGCACGAGCAGCAGGCGCAGCGCGGAGCAGCGCTGGCCGGCCGAGCGGAACGCGCTCTGCACGACGGCGTCCACCACCTGTTCGGGCAACGCCGTGGAGTCCACCAGCATGGCGTTGATCCCGCCCGTCTCCGCAATCAGCGGCACGATGGGGCCGTCCTTGTCGGCCAGCGTGCGCTGGATGATCTTCGCGACCTGCGTCGAGCCCGTGAACACCACGCCCGCGATGCGCGGGTGCGCGACCAGCGCCGCGCCCACTGTTTCGCCCGGGCCGTGCAGCAGCTGCAGTGCGTCGGCCGGAACGCCAGCGGCATGCAGCAGGTGCACCGCCTCGGCGGCGATGGCGGGCGTCTGCTCCGCGGGCTTCGCGATCACCGTGTTGCCCGTCACGAGCGCCGCGGCGACCTGGCCCGTGAAGATCGCGAGCGGAAAGTTCCAGGGGCTGATGCAGGCCCAGGTGCCGCGGCCGGTGAGGCGCAGCTCGTTGCTCTCGCCGGTGGGGCCCGGCAGGACCTGCGGCTGCAGGATGCGCTCGGCCTCGTTGGCGTAGTAGCGCAGGAAGTCCACCGCCTCGCGCACCTCCGCCAGTGCGTCGCCCCAGCACTTGAAGCCTTCCTTGACCAGCACTGCGCACAGGCGCGGCAAGTCGTTTTCCATGCTGTCCGCGCACCGCCGCAGGATGGCTGCGCGGTCCGCCGCCGGCTTGCGTTCCCACGCAGGCCCCGCGGCCAGCGCGCGATCGACCGCAGCGCCCACCTGCGCGGGATCGGCGAGCGGGATCGCCGCCACCGTGGTGCGTGCGAACGCGTCGTCCAGCAGCGCGCGCGTGGTCGGCAGCGTCAGGTCCAGCCCGCGGCTGTTGCGGCGCGCGGGCCCGTACAGCTCGGGCGGCAATGGCAGGGCGGACTGCGGCGCCAGGTGCAGCGGCGACTGCAGCAGTTCTTCCATGCCGACGGACTCGTCGGCCAGCTGGTGCACGAAGGATGAATTCGCGCCGTTCTCCAGCAGCCGCCGCACCAGGTAGGCGAGCAGGTCGCGGTGCACGCCCACCGGCGCGTAGACGCGCACTGGCAGGGCTCCTTCTCGTGCGTCGACCGGCACCGGTGTTGCTCCTCCCCCTAGAGGGGGAGGCTGGGTGGGGGGGAGCGTCATCCGCCCCAAGGGGGAGGGTGTATATCGCGAGACCTCGCGATACACACCCTCCCCCATGCCGTGCAGGCGCTGGAGCTCGAAGGCGGCGCCATTCGCGCGCGCCATCTGCACGATGGCGGCGATGGTGCCCGCGTTGTGCGTGGCGAACTGCGGGAAGATCACGTCCTGCGCCTGCAGCAGCGCGCGCGCGCACGCGAGGTAGGAAACGTCGGTGTGGTTCTTGTGCGTGAACACGGGATAGTGCGGCAGTCCCAGTTCCTGCGCGCGCTTGATCTCCGCGTCCCAGTAGGCGCCCTTCACCAGCCGGCACATCAGGCGAATGCCGTGGCGGCGCGCGATGGCCGCGACTTCGCCGACCAGTGCCAGTGCGCGCGTCTGGTAGGCCTGCAGCGCCAGCCCGAAGCCTTGCCAGCGCGGATGGTGCTGCGCCACGTGCGCGGCGAGTGCGTCGAAGACGTCGAGCGAGAGTTCGAGCCGATCCACCTCCTCGGCGTCGATGGTGAGATTGATGTTGGCGCCGGCCGCCTGGTCGCACAGGCGCGCCACCCGCGGCACCAGCTGCGCCAGCACGCGCTCGCGCTGCAGCGCCTCGTAGCGCGGATGCAGGGCACTCAGCTTGATGGAGATGCCATCGTTCGCCTGCACGGGTTGCGCGGGATCCGCCGCGGCGGCGATCGCCGCGATCGCCTCTTCGTAATGCTGGAGGTAGCGCTGCGCATCTTCCTCGGTGCGCGCGCCTTCGCCCAGCATGTCGTACGAGAAGCGCAGGTGCGGCTGGCGGCGTCGCGCACTCGCCGCCTCGTGCTGCGCCTCGGCGATGTCCTGGCCCAGCACGAACTGGCGTCCGAGCAACTGCACTGCGCGCAAGGCGGCGGCCACCACGGTGCGCGCGCCGAGCCGCGCGAACAGGCCGGGTTCGGGCTGTGCGCCGTCGCCGGGCAGGAAGCGCTTGGACAGCGCGATCGCGCTGTGCGACAGCCGCGCCAGGGCACGGTCGGGAGAGCCTTCGAAATCCGCCCGCGAGAGCTGGTCGGCCGTCAGTGCGATCGCGGTCTGCGCATCCGGCACGCGCAGCAGGGCTTCGGCCAGGCGCATGAGCGCCAATCCCTCGGCACTGGAGATGGGGTACTCCTTGAGCAGGCTCTCCATCGCCCAGAACGGCGGTGGATGCTTGCGCACCGCGGCCACCCACGGTTCGGCGACCTGCGCGGCGGCCGCCCAGTCCAGCGCGTCACGCAGCGAGGCAAGCAGCTCCGCCACCACGGCGGCTTCCGGGCGGTACGGGTCGGGCAGGCGTTGGGTGTCGGCGGGCATGGCATCCAGTGTGGGTCCAACGCATGGTCGCTGGAGTCGGGACGAATCTTTCGCTAAAGTGAATGAAATCTGCCGAATATAAATTCGATCATGCAAGCTGCAGCCAGTGATCTGGATCGCATCGACCTCAAGATCCTCCAGGTCCTGCAATCGGATGGGCGTCTCACCAACCTCAAGCTCGCGGAGGCGGTGGCGCTGTCGCCCACGGCCGTGCTCGCGCGCGTCCAGCGCCTCACGCGCGAGGAATACATCGTCGGCTACGAGGCGCGCCTCGACCCGCTGAAACTCGGACTCGGCATGCTGGTTTTCGTCGAGGTGCTGCTGGACCGGACCACGCCGAATGTGTTCGATGCGTTCAAGGCCGCCGTACAGGTGCATCCGCAGATCCTCGAGTGCCACATGGTGGCCGGAGGCTTCGACTACCTGCTCAAGACGCGCATGGCCGACATGCAGGCCTACCGGGACTTCGCCGGCACCGTGTTGTGGCAATTGCCGGGCGTGCGGGAGACTCGCACGTACGCCGTGATGGAGGAGGTGAAGAACTCCGCCCGCCTGCCCCTGGGCGTGTAGCCGCGCGTCCACGTCCCCCGTCCGGCCAGTGGCCGGGCGCGGCATGCGTCGGCAGAATCGGCGCTTTCACCGGAGAACACGCATGCACAAGCACCTGTTCACCGCCGCAGCGGTGCTCGCTCTCGCCCTGCCCGCGGCCGCCCAGACGATGAAGCCTGGCCTGTGGGAAATCAACAACAAGGTCAGCGGCGGGCAGATGGACCAGGCCATGGCCGAAATGCAGAAGCAGATGGCGCAGATGCCGCAGGACCAGCGCAAGCAGATGGAGGCGATGATGGCGCAGCGAGGCGTGCAGGTCACGCCGGGCGCGAACGGGGGCATGGGCGTGCGGATGTGCATGACGCGCGAGATGGTCGAGCGCAACGAGGTGCCCACGCGCCAGGACTGCACGAGCACGCAGGGCAAGCGGACCGGCAACTCCATCCATGTCGCGTTCACCTGCAGGAACCCGCCTTCCAGCGGTGAGGGCGACGTGAGCTTCACGCCCGAGAGCTACACCAGCCACATGGTCGTGACGACCACCGTGCAGGGGCGGCCCGAGACGATGACGATGGACGCGACGGGCAAGTTCCTGAAGGCCGACTGCGGCGACATCAAGCCGGTGGTGCCCCGGAAGTAAGCGGCTCGCCCTGGGGCTTGCGGCTGCGCACCCCGAAGATCGCGGTGCCGACGCGCACCATCGTGCTGCCGGCGTGGATCGCCGCTTCGAGGTCGGCGGTCATGCCCATGGACAAGGTGTCCAGCGGCAGGCCGGCCGCGCGCAGCGCGTCGAACAGCGCGCGGGCGCGCCGATGCACCGCCACCTGCGCAGCGAAATCCCCGGCCGGCTCCGGGATCGTCATCAGCCCGCGCAGGCGTAGCCGCGGCAGGGCGGCGACGGCGCGCGCGAGGTCCAGCGCTTCCTCCGGCGCGACACCCGACTTGCTCGGACCACCATCGATGTTCACCTGGATGCAGACCTGCAGCGGCCCGAGCTCGTCGCGCCGCTGTTCCGAGAGCCGTTGCGCGATCTTCAGGCGGTCGATGGTCTGGGCCCAGTCGAAGTGCTCCGCCACCAGCCGCGTCTTGTTGCTCTGGATCGGGCCGATGCAGTGCCACTGCAGGCGCAGGTCGCGCAACTGCGCCTGCTTCTCGATCGCTTCCTGGATGTAGTTCTCGCCGAAGGCGTTCTCGCCCGCCGCGTGGGCTGCGCGCACGGCGTCGGCTGCAAACGTCTTCGCCACGGGGAGCAGCGTGACTTCGTTCACGTCGCGTCCGGCGGCCGCGCAGGCGCTCGCGATCCGCTCGTGCACGCTCTGGAGGTTCATGGCAATCGTCGTCATAATGGACCGGCAGAGCCACGCTCACCGCGGGGCGCGAAGCACCATAAGGAAGAGGGATTCGTGGATATTACCCAGCTGCTGGCATTCAGCGTCAAGAACAAGGCGTCGGACCTGCACCTGTCCGCGGGGCTCCCCCCGATGATCCGCGTGCACGGGGACGTCCGCCGCATCAACGTCGACCCCATGGACCACAAGCAGGTCCATGCCATGGTGTACGACATCATGAACGACAGCCAGCGCAAGCAGTACGAGGAATTCCTCGAGTGCGACTTTTCCTTCGAGATCGAGGGGCTGGCCCGCTTCCGCGTCAACGCCTTCAACCAGAACCGCGGCGCCGGCGCCGTGTTCCGGACGATTCCTTCCAAGATTCTCACGCTGGAGCAGCTGAACGCGCCCAAGATCTTCGGCGACCTCGCGCTCAAGCCGCGCGGCATGGTGCTGGTGACCGGCCCCACGGGTTCGGGCAAGTCCACCACGCTCGCGGCGATGATCAACCACCTGAACGAGACCGAGTACGGCCACATCCTCACGGTGGAAGACCCGATCGAATTCGTGCACGAGTCCAAGAAGTGCCTGGTGAACCAGCGCGAGGTGGGCCCGATGACGCTGTCCTTCTCCAACGCGCTGCGCTCCGCGTTGCGCGAGGACCCGGACTGCATCCTGGTCGGCGAAATGCGCGACCTGGAGACGATCCGCCTGGCCATGACGGCGGCGGAAACCGGCCACCTCGTGTTCGGCACGCTGCACACCTCGAGCGCCGCCAAGACCATCGACCGGATCATCGACGTGTTCCCGGCCGAGGAAAAGGAAATGGTCCGCGCGATGCTGTCCGAGTCCCTGCAGGCCGTGATCTCGCAGACCCTGTGCAAGACCAAGGACGGCAGCGGCCGGGTGGCGGCGCACGAGATCATGCTCGGCACCTCGGCCATCCGCAACCTGATCCGCGAAGCCAAGGTGGCGCAGATGTACTCCGCCATCCAGACCGGCAACAGCGTGGGCATGCAGACGCTGGACCAGAACCTGACGGAGCTCGTGCGGCGCAACGTCATCTCTGCCGCCGAAGCCCGCGGCAAGGCCAAGATCCCCGAGAACTTCCCCGGCTGAGCGTCGGCGGGCACGGCAGGGTGCCAGGGCGCGCGGTGGGGACGGTTGCTGCCGGACCCCCGCTCCTGGAACCGGGCCGCTGCGAAGGGACGCAAGGAGCAAGAAAATGGAACGCGACCAGGCAACCAAATTCATCAACGACCTGCTGAAGCTCATGGTGGGGCGCAACGGCTCCGACCTGTTCATCACGGCCGACTTTCCGCCGGCGATCAAGGTGGACGGCAAGGTCACCAAGGTCTCGCCGCAGCCGCTCAATGGCGCGCACACGCTGGCGCTGGCCCGTTCGATCATGAGCGACAAGCAGGCCGCGGAGTTCGAGCGCACCAAGGAGTGCAATTTCGCGATCTCGCCGTCCGGCATCGGCCGCTTCCGCGTGAATGCGTTCGTGCAGCAAAGCAAGGTGGGCATGGTGCTGCGGGTCATTCCGCAGGTCCTGCCCACGATCGACGGCCTCGGGGTGCCGCAGGTGCTCAAGGAAGTCGTGATGTCCAAGCGCGGGCTCGTCATCCTGGTGGGCGCGACCGGTTCGGGCAAGTCGACGACGCTGGCGGCGATGATCGACTGGCGCAACGAGCAGAGCTACGGCCACATCATCACCATCGAGGACCCGGTGGAGTTCGTGCACCAGCACAAGAACTGCGTGATCACGCAGCGCGAAGTGGGGCTGGACACCGACAACTGGGAATCGGCGCTGAAGAACACGCTGCGGCAGGCGCCGGACGTGATCCTGATGGGTGAGATCCGCGACCGCGAGACGATGGAGCACGCGATCGCGTTTGCCGAAACCGGCCACCTGTGCATGGCCACGCTGCACGCCAACAGCGCCAACCAGGCGCTCGACCGCGTGATCAACTTCTTCCCGGAAGAGCGCCGCCCGCAACTGCTGATGGACTTGTCGCTGAACCTGAAGGCCTTCGTGTCGCAGCGCCTCGTGCCGCTGCAGGACGGCAAGGGCCGGGGTGCGGCGGTGGAGGTGATGCTGAACTCGCCGCTGATCTCGGACCTCATCTTCAAGGGCGAGGTCTCCGAGATCAAGGAGATCATGAAGAAGAGCCGCAACCTGGGCATGCAGACCTTCGACCAGGCGCTGTTCGACATGTACGAGGGCAATGTCATCACGTACGAGGACGCGCTGCGCAACGCGGACTCCGTCAACGACCTGCGCCTCCAGATCAAGCTGAACAGCCAACGCGCCAAGACCCAGGACCTGGCCGCGGGCACGGAGCACCTGGCGATCGTCTAGGGCTCAGGCGCGCGCGAGCCAATGGAACGCAGAGGGCGCAAAGGTCCGCAGAGGACGCAGAGAAGACCTCATCGGGGGTTCTCTGCGTCCTCTGCGTCATCTCTGCGCCCTCTGCGTTCTTCTGGCCGATGCGCCACCGGTGCTAAATTCGGTCCCATGCCCAGCACCAACCCGAAAACCTACGAACCCACTCCCGCGCGCAAGGTCGCGTTTCTCGGCCTTGGCGTGATGGGGTTTCCCATGGCCGGCCACCTGGCGTTGGCCGGGCATCGCGTGACGGTCTACAACCGCAGCGCGGAGAAGCGCCTCGCCTGGGGCAAGGAGTTCACCGGCGCGGCCGCGCCCACTCCGCGCGAGGCGGTGGCGGATTGCGATTTCGTGTTCTGCTGTGTCGGCAACGACGAGGACCTGCGCTCGGTCGTGCTGGGCGAGCACGGCGCCTTCGGCGGGATGAAGCCGGGCGCGATCTTCGTGGATCACACGACGGCCTCGGCCAACGTCGCGCGCGAACTCTCCGCCGAAGCGAAGCGGCGCGGACTGCACTTCGTCGATGCGCCGGTCTCCGGCGGCCAGGCCGGTGCGCAGAACGGCATGCTCACGGTCATGTGCGGCGGCGAGCCCGCCGCGTTCGACGCGGCGAAGCCCGTCGCGATGGCCTACTCGCGCGCGTTCACCTTGCTGGGCGACAGCGGCGCGGGCCAGCTGGCGAAGATGGTCAACCAGGTCGCCATCGCCGGGCTGGTGCAAGGCTTGTCGGAGGCGATCGCCTTCGGCATGAAGGCCGGCCTCGACATGCAGCAGGTGCTGGAAGTGATCGGCAAGGGCGCGGCCCAGAGCTGGCAGATGGACAACCGCGGCAAGACGATGATCGCCGACCAGTTCGAGTTCGGCTTCGCGGTGGACTGGATGCGCAAGGACCTGGGCCTGGTGCTCGACGAAGCCAAGCGCAATGGGGCGCGCCTGCCGGTCACGGCGCTGGTGGACCAGTTCTACGGCGACATCCAGGCCATGGGCGGCCAGCGCTGGGACACGTCGAGCCTGATCCGCCGGCTGCGCTGAAGCGGGCCGGACCAGGCAGCCAGGGCCGCGATCGCGGCCCTGCGTGTTTCAGCGCACCGGCGTGACGACCGGGCCGGCGGACGCCGGCGGCTCCGCAGCGGCAGGCGGGGTGACGGGAGCGGGCGTGGCGGTGGAGGCGGGCGCGGGTGCGGAGGCGGCGCCCCCGGGCGGCGTGATGCCCGATGCCCGCAGTTCATCGGGCGTCACGATTTCGAAGATGCGCACGACGCGCTGCACGCCCGCGATCTGCCGTGCGATGGACGTCGCGCGCTCGGCTTCACGCGCCGTCACGCGGCCCATCAGGTAGACGACGCCGCGCTGGGTCACCACGCGGAAGGCGTTGGCCTGCAGGTCCGAGGCGTCCACGAACGAGGCCCGCACTTCGCCGGTGATGAGCGTGTCGCTCGAACGCTGCGTCAGGCTGCTGGGAAGGGCGACCACCAGTTCGTTGACGATGCCGCGCACGTTGTCCACGCGCGAGACGATCTGCTCGGCCTGCTGCTTGGCGGCGTCGTTGGGCACTTCACCCGTCAGCAGGACCTGCCGGTTGTAGCTGGCAATGGCAATGTGCGCGCGATCCCCGAAGGCGTCGCTGAGGCGCGAAGCGGCGCGCAGTTCGATCGCTTCGTCGTCGACCTGCGCGCCGGAGCTGCGCCGGTCCGAGGCCATCATGACTGCGCCCGCAGCTGCGCCGCCGACGATGAGGGGGGCGCATCCGGCGAGGGCGCCGGCCAGCAGCGCGGCGGCGAGGGGAAGGAGCGAAAGACGGGAGAAAGAAACTGCGCGATTCATGTGGGGCTTTCCTGGTCACCGAGAAGCTGCGCATCGACGCCGTCGCAGATGCAATGCAGCGCGAGGATGTGGACCTCCTGGATGCGGGCGGTGCGCTCGTGGGGCACGCAGATGTGGACGTCGGTCTCGCGCAGCACGCCGGCCATCTTGCCGCCGCCGCGCCCGGTGAGCGCCACGACCGTCATCTCGCGCTCGTGCGCCGCCTCGATCGCCGCCATCACGTTCGCCGAGTTGCCGCTGGTGGAGAGGGCCAGCAGGACGTCGCCGGCCTGTCCGAGCGCCCGCACCTGCTTGGAGAAGATGCGCTCGTAGTCGTAGTCGTTGGCGATCGCCGTGATGATCGAGCTGTCGGTCGTGAGCGCGATCGCGCCGAGCTCGGGGCGTTCGCGTTCGAAGCGCCCGACGAACTCCGCGGCGAAGTGCTGTGCATCGGCCGCAGAGCCGCCGTTTCCGCAGGCGAGCACCTTGCCCCCACTGGTGACGCAGGCAAGCACGGCCTGCACCGCCTGCGCGATCGGCTTGCTGAGCGTCTGCGCCGACTGGTACTTGAGGTCGGCGCTGTCGATGAAGTTCTGCTGTATGCGTTGCTCGAGCATGGTCCGTGAATGATACCGCCCGCACCGGCGTGACAAATATCCCGCGGCACAGCGCCAGGTGAACACGCGGTTACTCTGTTTGTCGCAATGTTTCTCGCGGGGCGCGGTGTAGTCCCTTTCGGACGGATGCGGGAAGGAATGGCCGACGCATCCGCCGACGCGACCCGACACGAGCTCACGCGCGGAACTGACCTCGCGGATGTTGTGGCTCACTAATCTTGCGCTTGCTGGCTTCGATGCCCGCAGGTCAAGTTTCACAATTCAAGCTCTAGGAGAAGTTGCAATGGCTGTTCTGAAAAAAATTGCTGGACTCGCGGTTGGTATTTCCGCTGTCGCCGTGATCGGCGTCGCCGTGGCTCAGGGTGTGCCCCCGAACCCCTTCGTGATCAACCCCGCCCTGGGCGCCGGCCAGCAAAGCACCCACCTCACCTCCATGGGTGAGACTGGCGTGCCGGGCCTGATCGACCAGGTGCAGACCGCGCAGGTCACCACCGTGCGGGAAGTGGCGCAGGTGCAGCCGGCGCCCGCTCCCGCCCCCGTTGCCCAGGCTCCGGTGGTGGAAGAGCGCCAATCGATGGGCGCGGCCCCGGCCCCCGTGGAGCAACCCGCTCCCGCTCCGGTGATGCGTCGCAAGCACGATCGCAACTAAGCGCGCGTTTCCTTGCTGGGGCGACCTGCGGGCAGCCTCAGCCAGCATCGAAGGCGGCACGCATCCACTGGATGCTGCCGCCTTCCATGCTGATGACGTCGAATCGGCACGGCGGCGCGACCGCCAGCCGCATCAGGTAGTGCCGCGCGGCGAACACGATGCGTCGCTGCTTCTGCCAACCCACGCTGGCCGCAGCGCCGCCGAAGCCGTGGCCAGCGCGCTTGCGCACCTCCACGAACACCAGCGTGCCATCGCGATCGCGCAGGATCAGGTCGATCTCGCCGCCCCCGCGCCCGGGCGTCCGATAATTGCGCGCGACCAGCCGCAAGCCCTGGCGCACCAGGTGTGCGAGGGCCTGGTCTTCCGCGGCATCGCCTTGCTCCTTGGTCGTCACCCGGGGGCCCTTTCGAAGGAGTCCTGTTGAACGCATCCTTTGGCGCCGCACTGGCCGCCGCGCGCGAGGCGGCCGCCGCACAACATTATCCGCAGGGCTGCCTCTACGTGATCGCCACGCCCATCGGGAACCTCGCGGATATCGGCCTGCGGGCGCTGCACGTCCTGCAATTGGTGGACGCCGTCGCCTGCGAGGACACGCGCCACACGCAGGCCCTGCTGCGTGCGTATGGCATCGAGAAGACCGCCTGGCTCAGCGTGCATCGCCACAACGAGGCCGCGGGAGCGCAGGAGGTCGTCGCCCGCTTGCAGCAGGGCCAGCGCGTGGCGTACGCCAGCGACGCGGGCACGCCCGGCGTGAGCGACCCCGGGGCGCGCGTGGTGGCTGCCGTGGCTGCCGCCGGACTGCCGGTGGTGCCCATCCCGGGCCCGAGCAGCGTGACCACCTTGCTCAGCGCCATGCCGTCGCACCTGGAAGACAGCGCCTTCGTGTTCGCGGGTTTCCTGCCGGCCAAGGCGGGCGAACGCCAGCAGGCGGTCGAGGCCCTGCAGCGCGAGTCGCGTCCTGTCGTCGTGCTGGAGGCGCCGCATCGCATCGCCGCCCTGGCCGATGCACTGGCCGCGCTCGGGGAGCGCGGCGTCACCGTCGGCCGCGAGCTGACCAAGCAGTTCGAGGAGATCGCCACCTTGCGCTGCGACGCATTGCCGGCGTGGCTGCAGGCGTCCCCCCAGCGCAGCCGCGGCGAATTCGCGCTCGTCCTGCACGCGGTGGCGCAGGTGCGCGACGAGGGGGAGGCGCGGCGCGTGCTGCAGTTGCTGCTCGCGGAGCTGCCGACGAAGACCGCCGTCAAGCTCGCCGCGGAAATCACCGGTGCGGCGCGCAACGAGCTGTACGAACAGGCCTTGGCATGGAAGAAAGAGGGTGCCGGCTAAGGGACACTTGCACCTGCCCGGCGGCTGGCCCGTAGGCTGGGGTGAGCGCAGCGAACCCCAGCGTTCCCGCCCCGGCGCTTGAGTCAGATCACCAGCGGGTCCACGTCCACCGCCCAGCGGATCAGCCCCTTCATGCGCAGTGACTGCAGCACCGGCTGCCAGGCGGCCAGGAAGGCCTGCAGCGCCGGGCGTGAACTGCTTTCCAACAGCAACTGCGAGCGTTCCACGTTCGCCACGCGTTGCACGGTCATCGGCACCGGCGAGTACACCACGACGTGGCTGGCGCCTGCGAGAGCCGCGCTCTGCGCAGCGGCCGCCTGCAGGAATGCCTGCGCGACTTCCTGCGTGCGCGCCTCGGCGCGCAGCAGCGCCTGGAATGCGAAGGGCGGCATCGCGGCTTGCTCCCGTTCCCGCAGCTGCTGCCCGGCGAAGGCGGGATAGTCATGGCGCTTGAGCGCGCCGAACAGCGGGTGTTCGGGACTGAAGGTCTGCACCCACATCTCGCTGGCAGCCGCATGCGCTGCATCGCGTCCCGCGCGTCCGGCAGCCTGCATCAGCAGGCTGAATAGCCGCTCCGGCGCGCGGAAGTCGCTGGAATACAGCGACCCGTCCGGGTTCACCGCCGCCACCAGCGTGATGCGCCGGAAGTCGTGGCCCTTGGTGACCATCTGGGTGCCGACCAGGACGTCGACCTCGCCCGAGTGCACCTGCGCGAGCTGCTGTTCCAGTGCGCCCTTCAGGCGCGTGCTGTCGGCGTCCATGCGCGCGATGCGCACGGGCTCGCCGTCCGGGCGGCGCAAGTCTCCGAGTAATTCGGCGAGCTGCTCCTCCAGCCGCTCCGTGCCGCGCCCGAGCGGTGCGATGTCCACGTTGCCGCAGCTCGGGCAGGCGCGCGGGACGCGCTCGGTGAACCCGCAGTGGTGGCAGCGCAAGGTCCGGTCGATCTTGTGATAAACGCGGAAGGCGCTGCAGTGGCTGCATTCGCTGCGCCAGTCGCAGGCGGTGCAGGCCAGCACCGGCGCATAGCCGCGCCGGTTCAGGAACACCAGCGACTGCTCGCCGCGCGCGACCCGCTGCCCGATCGCAGCGAGCAGGGGCGGCGAGAACAGCGTGCCCCTGGGCTGGTGGTTCATGTTCACGATGCGCACCGCCGGCAGCGCACCGGCGCCGACGCGCGTCGGCATCTCCAGCACCCGATAGCGGCCCCGGTCGCACGCGTGCCAGCTCTCCAGCGAAGGCGTCGCCGAGCCGAGGATGACCTTCGCGCCTTCCAGCCGGCCACGGTAGACGGCCAGGTCCCGCGCTGAATAGCGGGCGCCTTCCTGCTGCTTGTAGCTCGGGTCGTGTTCCTCGTCGACGACGATCAATCCGAGCTGCGGCAGCGATGCGAACACCGCCATGCGCGTGCCCAGGACGATGCGTGCGCGGCCCAGATGGGCCGCGAGCCAGCTGCGCAGCCGCTGCGGGTTCGTCATGCCGCTGTGCAAGGCCACCACCTCTGGGGCGCCGAAGCGTTCTTCGAAGCGCGCCTGCAGCTGCGGAGTGAGGTTGATCTCCGGCACGAGGACCAGCGCCTGCGCTCCCGGATCCTGCGCCAGCAGGGCTTCCACGGCGCGCAGGTAGACCTCGGTCTTGCCGCTGCCTGTCGCGCCGAACAGCAGGAACGGCCCGGGCTCCTGCGCAATAGTCTCGAGGGCTTGCGCCTGGTCGGGCGTGAGTTCGGGCCGCGACGCAACGGGCGCGGCGGCCGCGGCAGGGCCTGCGCGAGCCAGCCGGCGCGCGAGTTGCGCCGCGTCGAGGGCGCGCAACTGCGGCGGCAGCGCGGCGAGTGCGACTTCGCCCAGGCTGCGCTGGTAGTAGGAGGCCGTGAAGGCGACCAGTTCGCGCCAGGCGGCGGAGAGCGGCGGCAACCCTTCGAGCGGACCGAGAATTTCCTTGAGCTGCGCGGGCGCGAGCGCGTCCGGCCCGCCGGGCGCCTCATCCCAAGCCACGCCGCAGACCTCGCGCCTACCCAAGGGCACACGCAGCAAGGTGCCCGGCGCAAGTGGAAGCTCACTGCGATAGCTGAGAGCACCGCCCAGCGCGCTATGCGCAGGCGTCGCGACGATCACGCTCAGCAAGCAGCTCATCGGTTGTCCTGCTTACGTCTTATGCTTAAGGTTGGATCGCGGAAACGTGGGTAAGTCGTTGATTCCACTTGGATTTGAGTTCGGGTCGTGTTTTGTGTGGATAACTTTGTTGATAGAGGGCCCCCCACGAGCCCAAACCCCACGAAAAATCAAGGGCTTGGCTGGACGGTGGCGAAAAACGCACGGCGCAAGATCCAAGCAAAATCAACAACTTACGAGCGCTACGGATTTCGGAGCGGGGCGCGGGCCGGACCGGCAGCTTAGCTGCGCCGCAACACGGCTTTTGTGCATAAGTCAAGCCGCCGGCCGGATGAAATCCCGCTTCCTGTCATCTAGGGAAGGTCCGGATGCGCAAGTTCACGCCCCGGCGCGCAGCTGGCGCGAATGGGCGTGCACGGCCTCGACGAGCGCCTGCACATGGTCCGGTGGCGTGTGCTGGCTGATGCCATGGCCGAGGTTGAAGATGTGCGTCGGGCCAGTCCCCGGCCCGCGATGGGGCGCCCCGAAGTCGTCCAGAACCCGCCGCGCTTCGGCGGCCACCTGCTCGGGGCGAGCGAAGAGCACGGCCGGGTCGAGGTTGCCCTGCAGGGCCTTGCTGCCGCCCACCAGCGCCCGCGCGCGTCGCAGGTTCACCGTCCAGTCGACGCCGAGCACCTCGCAGTCCAGCGCCTCCATTTCCTGCAGCCACAGCCCTCCGCCCTTGGTGAAGACGATGCGGGGAATGGTCACGCCGTCGTGGCTGCGCAGCAGCCGCGAGAGCACCTGCTGCGTGTACGCGAGACTGAAGCGCTGGAAGGCGCCGTCCGCCAGCGCGCCGCCCCAGCTGTCGAAGATCATCACGGCCTGCGCGCCCGCGGCGATCTGCGCATTGAGGTAGGCCGCAACCGCTTCGGCGTTCACCGCGAGGATGCGGGCCATCAGGTCCGGCCGGCTGTACAGCATGCTCTTGACGCCGCGCCAGTCATCCGCGGAGCCGCCGCCTTCGACCATGTAGCAGGCCAGCGTCCACGGGCTACCGGAGAAACCGATCAGGGGCACGCGGCCGCGAAGCGCATGCCTGATCGAACGCACCGCGTCGAAGACATAGCGCAGCTTGTCGAGGTCCGGCACTTCCAGGGCGGCGACGGAGGCTTCGTCGCGCAAGGGACGCGCGAGCCTCGGTCCCTCGCCTTCGGCAAAGCTGAGGCCCAGGCCCATGGCATCGGGCACCGTGAGGATGTCGGAGAACAGGATGGCCGCGTCGAGCGCGAAGCGATTCAGCGGCTGTAGCGTGACTTCCGTCGCGTAGTCGACGTTGGTCGCCAGCCCCATGAAGCTGCCCGCCCGCGCGCGCGTGGCCTTGTATTCGGGCAGGTAGCGGCCCGCCTGGCGCATCAGCCACACCGGCGTGTAGTCGGTGGCCTGGCGCAGGCAGGCGCGCAGGAAGGTGTCATTGGCGAGCGGCGGGAAAGACATGCCGCGATTGTCGCAGGGCCTGTCCTGCGGCTTCGGGGCTGCCGCGCGCGGCCCCCAGCAGCGGGCCGTGCCAGGCAGGGGTCTAGGCGACGGCTTGGCGCAGGGCCTGGTCGATGTCCCAGAGGATGTCCTCGACATCCTCGATGCCCACGGAGAGCCGGATCATGTCGGGACGCACGCCGGCGCGGGCCAGTTCCGCCTCGTCGAGCTGCCGGTGCGTGGTGGACGCCGGATGGATCACCAGGGTCTTGGCATCGCCGATGTTGGCGAGGTGGCTCAGGAATTCGCAAGCGTCGATGAAGCGCTCGCCCGAGCGCACCGGATCCGCCCCGCGAATCCCGAAGGTGAGGATGCCCGATGCGCCCGGCTTTCCGTCGATCGAACGGAACTGCTTGCGCGCGAGCGCGTGATGCGGTGAATCCTCCAGCCCGGGGTAGTTCACCCAGCCGACGAGGGGATGGTCGCGGAGGAACTCCGCCACGCGGCGCGCATTGCGGCAGTGGGCCTGCATGCGCAGGTGCAGCGTCTCGATGCCCTGCAGGATCAACCACGCGTTCAGCGGCGACAGCGCGGCGCCGAAGGTGCGGTTCACCTCCATGCGGGCCTTCATCGTGTAGCCGAAGTCGCCGAAGGTCTCGTAGAACTTGACGCCGTGGTAGGCGCGGCTCGGCTCCAGCATCTCCGGGAATTTCTCGCGCGCGAGCCCGCTGCCCCAGTCGAACTTGCCCGACTCGACCACCACGCCTGCCATCGTGGTGCCGTGGCCGCCGAGGTACTTGGTCGCGCTGTGCACGACGATGTCGGCGCCGAACGCGAAGGGGTTGCACAGGTAGGGGCTCGCCACCGTGTTGTCGACGATCAGCGGCAGGCCGTGCTCGTGCGCGATCGCCGCGACCGCCTCGATGTCGAACACGTTGACCAGGGGGTTGCCCAGCGTCTCGCCGTACACCGCGCGCGTGCTGGGGCGGATGGCGCGCCGGAAATTCTCCGGGTCCGCGGGATCGACGAAGGTGGTCTCTATGCCGAGGCGCCCGAAGCCGATGCCCAGTTGGCCCACGCTGCCGCCGTACAGCGTGGAAGCGGCGACGATGTGGTCGCCGGCCTTCAGGATCGCCAGGATCGCGGTCATCTGCGCGGCCATGCCCGTCGCGCACGCGAGCGCCGCGCGGCCGCCTTCCAGCGAGGCCACCCGTTCCTCCAGCACGGCGACCGTGGGATTGCTGATCCGGCTGTAGACGTTGCCGAAAGTCTGCAGGTTGAACAGGCTGGCCGCGTGCTCGGCGGAATCGAACACGAAGCTGGTCGTCTGGTGGATCGGCGTCGCACGCGCACCGGTCACCGGGTCGGGGATGGCGCCGGCGTGGATGGCACGGGTGGCGAACGCGTATTCGCGGTCGGCACCCTCTGCCTGCTTGCCGAGCCCGTAGTCGTGGTCGTGTTCGCTCATGTCAGTAGAACAGCTGCTGCGGCCTGCGCGCCGAAATCACCTTGGTGTTCACGCCCGCCCAGTTCAGTCCGCCGAACAGGCGCGCGTGCTCGATCTTCACGCAGCGGTCCATCACCACGTCGAGGCCGGCCGCGCGCGCCAGCGCAGCTGCTTCCTCGTTCACGACGCCGATCTGCAGCCACAGGCACTTCGCCCCGATCGCGATCGCCTCCTGCGCGATCGGCGGGATGTCCGCGCTCTTGCGAAAGCAGTCCACCATGTCGATGGCCTGTCCGTGCGTCGCGAGCGCCTCGGCCGCCGCAGTGACGCTGGAGTAGCTGCGCTCGCCCAGGATCTCCGCAGCCGACGGGTTGATCGGAACGATGCGGTAACCATGCTCCTGCATGTACTTGGCGGCGAAGAAACTGGGGCGGTGCCACTGCGGCGACAGTCCCACCACCGCAATGGTGCGGCAACTGCCCAGGATGCGCCGCAGCGCGTGGATGGTGCTCATGCCCGCAGTGTAGGGACCAAGCGTCTGCGCGGCCCTCGGGCTTCTACCGGCGCCCGCCGCTCAGGAGCCGGCGATGGCCGTGCGCACTTCCTGCACGCCGAGCACCTCGGAGAGGACCTGCGGCGCACGCCCCGGGCGGTAGACTACGTACACGGGCACGCCGCTGCGTCCCAGCTGCGCCAGCGCCGCCGTGATCACCGGGTCCCGGCGCGTCCAGTCGGCGCGCAGCAGCGTGTAGCGCCCGGCGTCGAAGTCCGCGTTGACCTCGCGGTTGGACAGCGTCGTCTTCTTGTTGTACTGGCAGGTCACGCACCACGCCGCAGTGAAGTCCACGAACACGGGCTGTCCCGCAGCGACGAGTTGCTGCACCCGCTCGGGCGACCAGGGCTGCCAGCGCGTGTCCTGCGCGGAGGCCACCGTGCCGCTCGCGGCTGGCCGCGTGATGGCCGCGCCGCCGGACCACGCGATGCCGGCCAGCGCCAGCACGGCCAGCGAGGCCAGGACAATCCGCGTGCGACCGCGCAAGGTGAGCGTCCACGCGAGCATGCTGAGTGCGACGAGCAAGGCGAGCAGGGCGCCGGCACCGTCCACGCCGGTCTGTTGCCCCAGCACCCACACCAGCCATGCGACGGCGGCGAACATGGGAAAGGCGAGCAGGCGGCGGAACGTGTCCATCCAGGCGCCGGGCCGCGGCAGCCACTGCGCCACGGCCGGCAGGAAGCTTGCGAGCAGGTAGGGCAGGGCGAGGCCGAGCCCCAGCAGCACGAAGATGGCGAGCGCCTGCGCGGTCGGCAGGCTGATTGCCAGGCCCAGCGACGCCCCCATGAAGGGCGCCGTGCACGGCGAGGCGACTGCGACCGCGAGCACGCCGGTGAGGAAGGCGTCGAGCACCGGATGCTTCGCTTGCAGGGACGCGACGCTGCTCGGAAGCAGCGAACCGAACTCGAACAGGCCCGCGAAGTTGAGGGCGACCAGCGTGAAGAGCGCCGCCAGTGCCGCGACCACGGCAGGCGACTGCAGCTGGAAGCCCCAGCCCAGTTGCTCGCCCCCCGCGCGCAAGGCAAGCATCAGTCCACCAAGCGCGACGAAGGAGGCGAGCACGCCGGCCGTGTACGCGATGCCGCTGACGCGGTGACCGTGGCGGTCCTCCGCATGCCGCGTGAAGCCGACCACCTTGATGGCGAGCACGGGGAACACGCAGGGCATCAGGTTGAGGATCACCCCGCCGAAGAACGCGAACAGCAGCGCGGTGGCGAAGCCGAGCCCCGCTGCAGGAGGGGCGCTGGCCGTGTTGTTGCGCAGGGCTTCCGCGAGGGCGGGCGAAACCGTCGCAGCCGGGGCCGTGGCCGGCCACGCGCCCGCGACCTTCGGTTCGCTGCGCCAGCCTTGTCCGTCGGCTGCGAGCACGACCGGGAACACGCCGGGGCTGGTGGAGCGCTGCGCCGACAAGGGCACGCGCGCTGTCCACGTGTCACCCTGCCACGACTGCGTCACGCGCGCCGCGTTGTCGATCACCTCGGGCGCTTCCGGAAAGATCTCCAGCGCCTTGCCGCGCACGCTGGCCGGCAGGCGCTTGACCGTGAGTTCCAGTGCATCGCCCGCGACGCGCGCCGCACTGTCGGCGGCGATGGCTGCAGGCAGGGGCTTCGGTTGGGCGGCCAGGGCGGCCGCGAATTCCTGGGCGTGCAAGGCGGTGGTGCTGCGCATCGGCAGCTTCAGGGTGAACTCGCCCTCTTGCGGAATGCACTCCTTCTCGCAGACCAGCCAGTTGGCCTTCAGCTTGATCGGCAGCTCGCCGGTGAACGAGGGCTTGAAGTCCGGCGTGATGGTCAGCGGCACGGGCAGCAGCACCGTGCCCTCGTAGCCGTAGTTCACCAGCGTGCCGATGGGAATGCGTCTCGGCAGCGGCCAGGCGATGTCGCCGGCCACCACGCCGGGCGGCAGCGACCACGTGAGCTCGGTGGGGAGGCCCGAGTCGCCCGGGTTCTTCCAGTAGGTATGCCAGTGCGGCTGATGCGCGATCTGCAGTCCGACCCAGACCGGCTTGCCGGCCTCGACGCCCTCGGGCGCCTGCGCGACCAGCTCGGCGCGCACCTGCGGCGTCGTCACCGTGCTGCCCGGGCCGGCCTGCGCCAGCGCGAGCAGCGGCAAGGCGGCCAGCGAGAGGGCGGCGAGCAGGCGCGGGATTCGCATCCCCGGTTGGGAGCTCTGCGGCATCGTCAAGTTCCGGCCCTTCAGGCGAAGCCGAGCACCACCCGTCGGGTGCTGGCGCTCTTCTTCTCGATCTTCGTGACGACCACGGCGCCGATCTCCGACGTGTTCGCGACGTGCGTGCCACCGCAAGGCTGGTAGTCGATCGCGTTGTCCGCGCCGCCGACCCGGATGGTGCGCACCTGTCCCGTGCCGCGCGGCGGCTGCACGGACATGCTCTTGACCAGCGCCGGATTCGCATCGAGTTCCTCGTCGCTGATCGCGCCGACCTCGACCGGGTGCGCCGCCGCGACCAGGCGCGCGATGCCTTCCGAGAGCGCGTCCTTGTCCAGCGGGTCCGTCATGTTGAAGTCCAGGCGCGCGTAATCGGGCGTGATGGAGCAGCCGTTGACGAGTTGGGGCACGAGGTGGCACAGCAGGTGCGTTGTCGTGTGAAAGCGCATCAGCTTGTGCCGGCGCTCCCAGTCGATGCGGGCGAGCACGTGGTCGCCCGGATGCAGAGCGGCCAGCAGGCCCTCCTGGCCCGGCGCCGGAACATGGGCGATCTCGCCCGTGGGTCGGCCTTCGGCGTCCTTGTGTTTGCGCGTGTCGGCGACCTGCAGGAGGCGACCGTCGGCCAGCACGAGCACGCCGCTGTCGCCGGCCTGACCCCCTCCGAGCGGATAGAACACGGTGCGATCCAGGACGATGCCTTGCTCGCCCACGGAGCGAACGGCAGCCGCCGTCTCGCGCAGGTAAGCGTCCTGGCGGAAGAGCTCTTGCGTCATGGCCGCATTGTCCCGCTTTCGTGGCGCCCCGCTTCTGCGAGGGGCGATCGGCCGCAGCGACGCAGGATGTAGTTGGGAGAGCTGGGCTTTCGGGCGCGCGCCGACTCAGCTGAAGAACTGCGTCAGGATCATCGCGGTGATCGAGGGGCCGCGCGTGCACTGGTCCAGCGTGACCGCCAGGGTCAGCACCAGGGAAGGCCACACGGCGCGGTTCCAGCTCTCCCGCCAGGCCTTGTTAGCGATGGTGCGTACTGTTTCCATGCACTCATGGTGCTGTGGAGGGCAGGTCCTGTGATTCAGACCGCAGCGCGTCGCCATGGTCGCGCACACCTGCGCGGCAGTCAGCGCCGTCTGCGCGCCGCCGGGGGCGGGTACTACGCGTGTCGGTCAGGACGGACGGGCAGGGGGAGCGCCGTCTTGTAGCGGACCTGCTTCAGGGCGAAGCTCGACCGGATCTTCTCGATCCCCGGAATGGGCGTGAGCTGCTCCAGGATGAAGCGCTCCAGGGCGGCGATGTCGGGGACAGCCACGCGGATCAGGTAGTCGCTGTCGCCCGTCATCAGGTAGCACTCCATCACCTCGTCGTGTTCAGCAATGCGGCGCTCGAATTCGGCCAGGGCTTCCTTGGCCTGGCTCTTCAGGCTGATGTTGATGAAGACGCTGAGCCCCAGTCCCAGCGCCTTGGCGTTCGCGAGCGCCACGTAGCGCTCGATCACCCCCGTCGACTCGAGCGCCTTCACGCGCGCCAGGCACGGCGACGGCGACAGGTGCACCCTCCGCGCGAGTTCCACGTTGGTCAGCGACCCATCCTCCTGCAGCTGGGCCAGGATGCGGAGATCGATCGGGTCGAGTTGCATGGAATGCTGTGTGAGGTGAGGGCCGCGGCATTCTATGCCGCAACACCCGCTGTCGACGCGCATTCCGGCACCCCGTGCGGGCGCTTGCGCACTAGAGTGGCGGCATGGCCGACGACAGCATCCATCGCTACCTCACCGATCCCGCCGGCGATGCCGACCCCGTGGAGACCGCCGAATGGCGCGACGCCTTCCTCTCGCTGGTGGCCACGCAGGGACCGGTGCGGGCCCGCTTCATCCTGGACCAGCTGGCCGTGCTGGCACGCGACCCCAAGGTCGCCTGGTCGCCCGAACTGGTCACGCCGTACGTGAATTCGGTGCCGGTGGACCGGCAGCCGGTGTTCCCGGGCGACCTCGCCATCGAGGAACGGCTGGCCTCGCTGATGCGCTGGAATGCGCTGGCGATGGTCGTGCGCGCGAACGCCGCGCACGGCGAACTCGGTGGCCACATCGCGAGCTACGCGAGCGCGGCGGACCTCTTCGAAGTGGGCTACAACCACTTCTTCCGCGCCCGCAACAGCGAGCAGGGCGGGGACCTCGTGTTCTTCCAGCCGCACAGCGCCCCCGGCGTGTACGCGCGCGCCTTCCTGGAAGGGCGGCTGACGCAGGAGGACCTGGCGCATTTCCGCCAGGAGATCACGGCCGCGGCGCAAGGCGGCCGCGGCTTGTCGAGCTATCCGCACCCGTGGCTGATGCCGGACTTCTGGCAGTTCCCGACCGGCTCCATGGGCATCGGTCCGATCAGCTCGATCTACCACGCGCGCTTCATGCGCTATCTCACCCACCGCGGCGTGCTGGATTGCGAGGGGCGCAAGGTGTGGGGCGTGTTCGGCGACGGCGAGATGGACGAGCCTGAGAGCATGAGCGCGCTCACGCTGGCTTCGCGCGAAAAGCTGGACAACCTGGTGTGGGTGGTGAACTGCAACCTGCAGCGGCTCGATGGTCCGGTGCGCGGCAACGGCCGCATCGTCGACGAACTGGAGAAGCTGTTCCGCGGCGCCGGCTGGAACGTGGTCAAGCTGCTGTGGGGCAGTGACTGGGATGGGCTGTTCGCACGCGACAGCAGCAACGCCCTGGTGAACGCATTCGCGCACACCGTGGACGGCCAGATGCAGACCTTCGCCGCGAAGGACGGCCGGTTCAACCGCGAGCACTTCTTCGGCCAGAACGAGGAGCTCGCCCGGCTCGCGCAGGGCATGACCGATGAACAGATCGACCGCCTGAAGCGAGGTGGCCACGACCTCGTGAAGGTCCACGCCGCCTACGACGCGGCGGCGAAGCACCGTGGCCAGCCGACGGTGATCCTGGCGCACACCAAGAAGGGCTATGGCATGGGCACGGCCGGCCAGGGCCGCATGACCACGCACAGCCAGAAGAAGCTCGACGACGCGGCGCTGCTGGAATTCCGCAATCGCTTCAACCTGCCCCTCAGCGATGCGCAGGCCACCTCGCTGGACTTCTACAAGCCGGCAGAGGACTCGCCCGAGATGCGCTACCTGCACGCCCGGCGTGCCGCCCTCGGGGGCTACCTGCCGCGCCGCGAGACGGCGTGCGCGCCGGTGCCGGTGCCGGACAGCGCGTCGTATGCGCAGTTCGCGTTGCAGGCGAGCGGCAAGGAGATGTCCACGACCATGGCCTTCGTGCGGCTGCTCGGGGCCTTGCTCAAGGACCCCCAGCTCGGGCCGCGCATCGTGCCCATCGTCGCCGACGAGGCACGCACTTTCGGCATGGCCAACCTGTTCAAGCAGGTCGGGATCTACGCCAGCACCGGCCAGAGCTACGAGCCGGAGGACATCGGGTCCGTGCTCTCCTACCGCGAAGCGAAGGACGGCCAAATCCTGGAAGAGGGCATCAGCGAGGCGGGCGCGATCGCGAGCTGGACGGCTGCCGCCACCAGCTACAGCGTGCACGGCGTGGCCATGCTGCCGTTCTACATCTACTACTCGATGTTCGGCTTCCAGCGCGTGGGTGACGCGATCTGGGCCGCGGCGGACCAGCGCGCCCGTGGCTTCCTGCTCGGCGCGACCTCGGGCCGCACCACGCTGGGCGGCGAAGGCCTGCAGCACCAGGACGGCACGAGCCACCTCGTGGCCGCGACCATCCCGAACTGCAAGGCCTACGACCCGGCGTTCGCGGGCGAGCTGGCCGTCATCCTCGACCAAGGCATGCGCGAGATGCTGGTGGAGCAGCGCGACGTCTTCTACTACGTCACGCTCATGAACGAGAACTACGCGAACCCCGACCTCGACGAGGCGGCACGCGAAGGCGTGGTGCGCGGCGGCTATCGCTTCGGGCGTTACGGCGAAGGCGCTGCGCGGGTGACGCTGCTCGGCTCCGGCGCGATCCTCACCGAAGTGGTGAAGGCCGCGCAGCAGCTCGCGGCAGAAGGCATCGCCAGCGAAGTCCTGAGCATCACCAGCTGGAGCGAACTGGCGCGCGACGGCCAGTACGCGGCACAACTGCTCGCCGGCACGCGCGGTCCCCTGGTCGCGGCCACCGACTACGTGCGCATGGTGCCGGAAGCGATCCGGCGGCACGTTCCCGCCGGACGCGCCTACACGACGCTCGGGACCGACGGCTTCGGCCGCAGCGATACCAGGGCGGCCTTGCGGGCGTTCTTCGGCGTCGATGCAGCGACCATCGCCGCGACGGCGCGCTCTGCACTGGGCGTTTAACATGCGCCCATGGCACTTCCCTCGCGCTTCTGGGCCGACCTGAGCACCACCGACTTCGCCGCGCTCGATGCGGCGACGACGGTGGCGGTCCTTCCGCTGGGAGCGACCGAGCAGCACGGACCGCACCTGCCGCTGGCTGTGGACCAGTGCCTGGTGGACGGGATCGTCGCCCGCGCCTTGCCCAGGCTGCCGGCCGAAGCGCGCGTGCTGGTGCTGCCCACGCAGCAGGTGGGCTACAGCCCCGAGCATGCGCAGTTCGCCGGCACGCTCACCTTGCCGATCGAAACGGTGATCGCCACGTGGATTGCGCTCGGCGAGTGCGTGGCGCGCGCCGGCGTGCGCAAGCTGCTTCTGTTCAACGCGCACGGCGGCCAGGTGAGCGTGATGGACATCGTGGCGCGCGAGCTGCGCATGCGCCACGACCTGATCGTCTACAGCTGCAGCTGGTGGAACCTGCCGCTCGGTGACGCGGTCAACGGCCTGTTCCCGCCGGACGAACACCGCTTCGGCGTGCACGGCGGCGACATGGAGACTTCGCTGATGCTCGCGCTCACGCCCCAGCGCGTGCGCAGCGCGCAGGCGCGCGACTTCGCGTCCACCTCGCGCGAGCGGGCGGCGCACTATCCGATTCTGGGCAACGGCCGCAGCGCCAAGCTCGGCTGGGCCATGCAGGACTACAACGCGCAAGGCGCCGCAGGCAATGCCGCCGCCGCGAGCGCGCAGAAAGGCGAGGCGGTGCTCGAAGCCGCCGGCACGCAGCTCGCGCTGCTGCTGCAGGAGATCGCGCAGCTGCCGCTGTCCACGGCGGTCGCGGCGCCCAAGCGCTGAAAAGACTTTCGCGCCAGCCCGGCGGAGCGCTAACATTCGGCTGAAACTGGTTTCAGCCGCCATGCCCTCCAAGCCCACTCCTCCGTCGCCCAACGCCGCCGCCCAGGCCCCGCGCGCGACCATCGAGGACGTGGCGCAGAAGGCCGGCGTCTCCAAGGCCACCGTCTCGCGTTTCCTGAACCGGCGCGACGAATTGCTCACGCCCGCCATTGCGCAGCGGGTGGAAGCGGCCATCGCCGCCCTCGGCTACTCGCCCAGCCCGATGGCGCAGGCTCTCAAGCGCGGACGCTCGCGCCTGATCGGGCTGGTCGTCGCCGACGTCACGAATCCGTTCTCGGTGGCCGTCCTGCGCGGCGCCGAGAAGGCCTGCCAGGAAGCCGGCTACCTGCTGATGCTGTTCAACCTGGGGGACGACGGCCGCCGCGAGCGCGACGCGATCGAACTGCTGGATGCCTACCAGGTGGACGGGATCATCCTGAACACGCTGGGGCGCGACGAGGGAGCGGCCGCGGCCGCTGCGCGCCATGGCCGCCCCGTGGTCCTGGTGGACCGGCGCCACGCCAACATGCCAGCGGATTTCGTCTCGCTGGACAACGCCGGCGCGGTCCGCGACGCGTGCGACCACTTGCTCCAGTCGGGCTGGAACCAGTTCCTGTTCGTGACCGAGCCGATGGCTGGCGTGAGCTCCCGCATGGAGCGGGAAGCAGCCTTCCGCCTGTTCCTGGCCGACCACCCGGAGGTCCGCGGCCGCAGCCTGGAGTCGCACGTGGAGCACCCCGGGCGGCTCGACGCCGAACTGCGCGGCGGCCGCGAAGGCGATCGGCGACTGGCGGTGCTGGCCAGCAATGCGGTGATCACGCTGCGCGTGGCCGACGCGGTTGCGCGGCTGGGCTGGCGCTTCGGCGAGGACCTCGGCTTCGTCGGCATCGACGAGACCGACTGGGCGCCACTAGTCGGTCCCGGGCTGAGCACCGTCGGGCAGCCGACCGAAGCCCTGGGCCGACTGGCGACCGCCTGCCTGCTGGAGCGCCTGCAGGGGCGGGACGTTCCACCACGCCAGATCCTGTTGCCGGGTACCTTGAACGTGCGCGGCTCGTCCGTGCGAAAGACATCCGGGTAATCCCGGATGAATCCTTGAAACCGGTTTCTATAATTGCGGCTAGAAACCGGTTTCAGTCGTGAATTACCAATTCCAGTTCCAGGACGTCTTCGCCGCCTGGCCGCTGCTCCTCAAGGGCACGTGGATCACCATCCACCTGTCCCTCACCGCCACCGCGCTGGGGCTGGTCGTGGCGATCGTCTGCGCCTGGGGCAAGACCTCCGGGCCCGCGGCGGCGCGCTGGGTCATCAACGCGTACATCGAGTTGATCCGCAACACGCCGTTCCTGGTGCAGCTGTTCTTCTTCTTCTTCGCGTTGCCGGCGTTCGGCCTGCGCTGGTCGGCGCACTCCGCCGCCCTGGTCGCGATGGTGGTGAACCTCGGAGCGTATGCCACGGAGATCATCCGAGCGGGCATCGAATCGATCCCGCGCGGTCAGGTGGAAGCGGCGCTGGCGCTGAACCTCAAGCGCCACCAGGTGTTCCGCCACGTGATCCTCAAGCCCGCGCTCAAGGCGATCTATCCGGCGCTGACCAGCCAGTTCATCCTGCTGATGCTCAGTTCCGCCGTGGTCTCCGCCATCTCCGCGGACGACCTCACCTCGGTGGCGGCCAACCTGCAGTCGCAGACTTTCCGCAGCTTCGAGATCTACATCGTCGTCGCTGCCATCTACCTCGCGCTCGCACTCGCGTTCTCCGGGCTGTTCCGCCTCGTGTACCGCCTCGCCCTCGACTACCCGGACCGCCGCTGATGCGTACCTTCAGCCTTTCCGACCTGCTGTACATCGTCGAAGCCGCGCGCTGGACGATCGGGCTGTCGCTGATCGCCTTCATCGGCGGCGCCATCGGCGGCCTGCTGGTGGCGCTCGGACGCACCGCCGACAGCGTGATCGCGCGTCGCGTCGCCACGGTGTTCGTCGGCGTGTTCCAGGGTACGCCGCTGCTGCTGCAGCTGTTCCTGATCTTCTTCGGCTTGCCGGTGTTGGGCATCGACGTGAATCCCTGGATCGCCGCCGGCACGGCGCTGGTGCTGAACACCAGTGCCTTCCTGGGCGAGATCTGGCGCGGCTGCATCCAGGCCGTGCCGCACGGGCAGCGGGAGGCGGCCGACGCGCTTGGCCTGCACTACGTGGCCCGCATGCGCGACGTGGTCCTGCCGCAGGCCTTCAAGATCGCCCTGGCGCCCACCGTGGGCTACATGGTGCAGGTGATCAAGGGCACGTCCCTTGCCGCCATCATCGGCTTCACAGAAGTCACGCGAGCGGGCCAGATCATCAACAACGCGACCTTCCAGCCGCTGATCGTCTTCAGCCTGGTGGCCGCCGTCTACTTCGTCCTGTGCTGGCCGCTGTCGCTGCTGGCCGCGCGCATGGAGCGCCGGCAAGCGCGGGCGCTGGCGCGCTGAACCGCCTTTCCCTTTTCATCCACTGGAGACAACAAGCATGAACTCTCTTTCCCGTCGCGCCTTCGCCGCCCTTGGCCTGGCCGCCGCCGTGTCGCTGGCCGCCGCTCCCGCCTTCTCGCAGACCGTCGCCGACCTGAAGAAGAAGGGCGAGATCAACGTCGGCCTGCTGGTGGACTTCCCGCCCTACGGCACGACCAACGCGCAGAACCAGCCCGATGGCTATGACGCCGATGTCGCCCGCCTGCTGGGCAAGGACTGGGGCATGAAGGTGAACCTCGTGCCGGTCACGGGCCCGAACCGCATTCCGTTCCTCCTGACCAACAAGGTCGACCTGCTGATCGCCTCGCTCGCGATCACGCCCGAGCGCGCCAAGCAGGTCCAGTTCTCCAAGCCGTACTCCGCCGCGACCATCGTGCTGCTGGGCGCGAAGGACAAGGCGATCAAGGGACCGGCCGACATCAAGCCGCTGAAGATCGGCGTCGCGCGCGCCAGCACGCAGGACGTGGCGCTGACCGCCATCGCGCCGCAGGGCACCGAGATCCGCCGCTTCGATGACGACGCATCCGCCATGCAGGCGCTCATCTCCGGCCAGGTCGACGCGATCGGTTGCTCCACGACGGTCGCCGCGCAGATCAACAAGCGCGAGCCGGGCAAGTACGAACCGAAGTTCGTGCTGAAGCAGCAGGAGATGGCGGTGGCGATGCGCCCCGGCCAGGCAGACCTGCTCAAGGCCGTGAACGACTTCGTGGCGAAGAACACGGCCAACGGCGAGCTGAACAAGCTGTACCGCAAGTGGCTGGAATCCGACCTGCCGAAGATGCAGTAAGGGCGTGACGGGGAACACCATGAACGACCGGTCCGCCGAGCCCATCATCCGCCTCGAAGGCGTGCAGAAGTGGTTCGGCAAGTTCCAGGTGCTCGACGCCATCGACCTGCAGGTCGCGGCGGGCGAGCGCATCGTGGTCTGCGGGCCTTCGGGCTCAGGCAAGTCGACGCTGATCCGCTGCATCAACGGGCTGGAGTCCGTCCAGAAGGGGCGGGTTGTCGTCGACAACATCGACCTCACGGCCGGCAAGCGCAACGTGGACAAGGTGCGCTCCGAAGTCGGCATGGTGTTCCAGCAGTTCAACCTGTTTCCGCACCTGACCATCCTGCAGAACTGCACGCTGGCGCCCATGCGCGTGCGCGGCGCGAGCAAGGAGGAGGCGGAAGCCACCGCGATGAAGTACCTCGCGCGCGTGCGCATCCCGGAGCAGGCGAACAAGTATCCGAGCCAGCTCTCGGGCGGCCAGCAACAGCGCGTCGCGATCGCACGGGCCCTGTGCATGACGCCGCGCATCATGCTGTTCGACGAGCCGACCTCCGCGCTCGACCCGGAGATGGTCAAGGAAGTGCTCGACACCATGATCGGTCTCGCCGAAGAAGGCATGACCATGCTGTGCGTGACGCACGAGATGGGCTTCGCACGCAGCGTGGCCGATCGCGTGATCTTCATGGCCGACGGCCGCATCGTGGAACAGGCGCCACCGGAACAGTTCTTCACGGCGCCGCAGCACGAGAAGACGAAACAGTTCCTGGGCCAGATCCTGAGCTCGCACCACCAGCCCGCGAGCGCCTGATGCAGCAGGTCCTGATCTCCCTGTCGTCCTTCGGGGCGGCGGAAGTGCGCCGTCACGGCCAGCACTGGTTCGCGCAACTCTCGCTCGACGCGGGCGCCGATGGCGTCGAAGTGCGCGGCGAACTGCTGAATGACCCGACCGGCGAGTTGCCGGCGATCGGCGAAGCCGTGCGTGCGCGCGGCGCCGCCCTGGTGTATTCCAGCCCGGAAGGCTTGTGGGACGCCGACGGCGCGCTCGATCGCAGCGCGCTGGAACGCGCGATCGCGGCAACGCGCCTGCTCGGTGCCGCGCGCCTGAAGATGTCCATCGGCGGCTACGGCCCCGGCTCGGCGGCGAGCTTTGCGCCGCTCGCCGCGGCGCTGGAAGGTCGCGGCGTCGAGCTCGTGATCGAGAACGACCAGACGGTGGGGGCCGGCAGCATCGCAGCGGTGGCCAGCTTCTTCGCCGATGCGCAAGTCGCGCGCACGCCGCTGGGCATGACCTTCGACCTGGGCAACTGGCACTGGGTCGGCGAATGCCCGCTCGAAGCTGCCCGTGCGTGCGGCGCTCGCGTGGTGTACGTGCATACCAAGGGCGTGCAGCGTTTGCCGGCCAAGTGGGTGGCCGTGCCGCTCGCGGATTCCGCCGCGCCGTTCCGCTCGGCGCTGCGCATGCTGCCGCGCGGCTTGCCGTGGGCCATCGAATATCCGCTGGCCGGCGACGACCTGCTGGCCGTCACCCGCCGCGAGATCGCGTTGCTGCGCGAAGTCGCCGGCACGCTGGGGACGCTGCCGTGAGCGCCGCGTTCCGCCACGACGTGGCCCTGTTCGGCGAGATGATGACGATGTTCGTCGCGGAGCATCCCGGGCCGCTGGAGAACGTGTTTGCCTTCCAGAAGCGCACGGCCGGCGCCGAGACCAACGTCGCGATCGGCCTGGCCCGCCTGGGCCTGCGGGTCGCGTGGGCAAGCCGGCTCGGCACCGACTCCCTGGGTCGTTACCTGCTGGGCGAAATGCAGCGCGAAGGCGTGGACTGCACGCAGGTGATCTGCGACCCGACGCAGCGCACCGGCTTCCAGTTCAAGGGCCGCGTGCTCGATGGCAGCGATCCGCCGGTGGAGTACCACCGCAAGGGCTCGGCCGCCAGCCAGATGACACCCGAAGACGTCGATGCCGAGTGGCTGCAATCCGCGCGGCACCTGCATGCGACGGGCGTCTTCCCCGCGATCTCCGCGAGCGCACGCGCCGCGGCACAGAAGACCTTCGACGTCATGCGTGCGGCCGGACGCACGATCTCGTTCGATCCGAACCTGCGCCCTTCGCTATGGGCCGGTCCCGGGCAGATGCGCGATGCGATCAACGCGCTCGCGTTCCATGCGGACTGGGTGTTGCCCGGCCTGGAGGAAGGCCGCTTCCTCACGGGAGAGGACCGCCCTGAGGCGATCGCGCGCTTCTACCGGGAGCGTGGCGCCAGTGTCGTGGCGGTGAAGCTTGGTCCAGCAGGCGCCTACTACGACAGCGCCGAGGGGGTCGGCTACGTGTCGGGCTTTCCCGTGCGGGAAGTCGTCGACACGGTGGGGGCGGGCGACGGCTTCGCGGTCGGCGTCGTGAGCGCGCTGCTCGAAGGCCGCGGCGTGCTGGCGGCGGTGCAGCGTGGCGCCTGGATCGGCGCGCGTGCCGTGCAGGTGCTGGGCGACACCGAAGGGCTGCCCACGCGCGCCGAACTCGAGGCGGCGCAGCGATGAGCGCCGCCCGCAAGTCGGTGCTCGTCTTCCGCGAATTGCCGGACGACCAGCTCGCGCGCATCGCAGCGCTGCATGACGTGGTGGTCGCGAATCCGCGCAAGCCGCAGCAGAAGGCGGCCTTCGAGGCGGCGCTGCCCGCGGCGCAGGGGCTGATCGGCTCCAGCTACAAGATCACGCCGGAGCTGCTCGCTGCAGCACCGAAACTGGAAGTGATCTCCACCATCTCGGTCGGCGTGGACAACTACCCGACCGCCGAACTGCGCAAGCGCGGCATCCTGCTCACGCACACGCCGGGCGTGCTGACCGAAACCACCGCCGACACGATCTTCGCCCTGCTCATGGCAACCTGCCGGCGCATCGTCGAACTGGCGAACCTCGTGCGGGAAGGCCGCTGGGACCGCAACATCGGCGAAGACCTCTTCGGCTGGGACGTGCACGGCAAGACGCTGGGCATCCTGGGCTTCGGCCGCATCGGCCAGGCCGTCGCGCGGCGTGCGGCGCTAGGCTTCGGCATGCCGGTCCTGTACCACAACACTCGTCCGGTCGACGTTCCCGAGCTGGCTGGACGTGCCATCCACACGCCGCTGTCCGAGGTGCTCGCGCGCGCGGACATCGTCGTCGCGACCCTGCCGCTTACCGAGGCCACGCGCGGCCTCATGGGCCCGCAGGAGTTCGGCGCCATGAAGCCGGGCGCCATCTTCATCAACGGCGGACGGGGCGCGACCGTGCAGGAACCCGCGTTGCTGGTCGCGCTGGACAGCGGCCGCCTGGGCGCCGCGGGACTGGACGTCTTCGCGGTCGAGCCCCTGCCTCTGGACTCGCCACTGCGGCTGCATCCGCGCGTCACGGCCTTGCCGCACATCGGCTCGGCGACGCACGAGACGCGGCAGGCAATGGCCCGGCTGGCCACGACCAACCTGCTGCAGGCCCTGGCGGGCGAACGGCCCGAGGCGGTCTACGGCGGCTGAACCGCGGACGAGCTGAACGTGGGCGTGATCCCGACGGCGTGGGAGCGCGGGAAGCTCGTCGGCGCGGTCACCGACGGCTGCACGGCGCAGTGACCTCGTCTGTCAGTCCGATGGCCGAGTTGGCGCAGGACCACGTCCCTGCGCACAAGCTGGCAGTCTGCCGTTCGGGTCATGCCACTGTCACGCGGCTTGCCTACACTGGATCGCAGGTAAGCCCATGCGTTTCTCGTCCCTGTTCCAACCCACCCCTTCCGCGTCCGAGCAAGCGCGGCAGGAGCGGCCGCGCGACTCGGCGGAAGCGGGGTCGGAGCTGCCGCCCGAGCTCCCCGATGACCTGGACGCACGCGTGCGCCTCGTCGGCGAGTGGCAGCTCGGGGAAGCCTGACGCCGCCGCCTGGCAACGCAGGGCATCTTCACTTCCGGGACAAAAGAAAGGGCGTCCACGCGGGACGCCCTCGGTGCGCGGCGCCGGCTTACTGGTGGTTGCCGCCGGAGTTGCCGCCGCTGTGCGAGCTGCTGCCGCCGCTGCTGCCGCTCGCATGCGAGCTGGAGCCGCCGTTGCCGGACTGGCCCATCGCATTGCGGCGATTGGCGCTGCGCGCCATGCCGCCCTTGCGGCCGGCCTCGCGGGCTTCTTCGGACGTGAACTCGTGAGCGGTGCCCTTTTCGTGGGCCGCACGGCCGCCTTCGCTGGCAATCTCGCGTTGCCGCTGAGGGTCCATGGAGGCAAAGCCGCGGTTGGATTTGCCGCCCTGGTTGCCCTGATTGTTGGAAGCCATGATGAAGATCTCCTTGCAAGCTGGAATGTTGGAACTGCATGGCGGGTCTGCGCCAGCCATGGAGTGATTGAGCTTGCAAGTGCGCACTACGCTCGTCAGGCGTCAATGCTGCCGCATGTAGGAGCGGCCCTACCTCGTCAGACCACGGTTCGTGGCAGGACGTCCTCGCGCAGGCGCGCGAGCAGTGCGTCGGCGCCTGCAGGCACCCCTGGATCGGGGGCTTGCTGAGCTTGCAGGCGTGCGAGCAGACGCGTGAACTGGTTGTCCAGGGGCGGGATGGGCGCGAGGTACATCACCTGCTCGCCGCGCGCGACGAGGAGGGTCGGAAAGGTGACGATGTCCACCTCGCCCATGGTCTCGTCCTCGTCCTCCACGTCCACCCAGGCGAAGCGCAGGCCCGGATGCGCGTGGGCCTGTGCGATGAACTGTGGCTGCCAGTCGCGGCACACGCCGCACCAGGCGGCGCACAGGCACGCGACCCACCACGTCGCCGTGTCGTTGCCAGCCGTGCTATCCATGCAGCCAGTGTAGCGGCGCGCTGCGCAGCGAATCCGCGCAGCCGGCGCGTTCAGGTGTAGGTGACCCAGTCCCGATACGCCGGCGCGTCCAGGTGCGGGATGGCGTTGAAGCTCACGAGCATGTGGCGCTTGGGCGTGAACGCGAATTCGGTGATCGCGGTGTTGCGGATGCGCATGTTCAGGTCGATCGTCGTTTGCGCCGGCGTGCCCAGCACATGGCCCACCGCGGTCGAAATCGGGCCGCCGCTGGTGACCACGAGCACGTTCTTGCCGTAGTGGTTCGCGCGCACGTGGTCCAGCGCACCGGCCACGCCCGCCACGAAGTCGCGGTAAGTGGGCATGCCCGCCGGTTGCGTGGCGCCCGCCATCCACTGCGCCAAGCCGTCGCGCAGCAGGCGGAAGTGGTGCCGCACCATCTCGGGCGAGGTCGGCTTCTGCAGCTTGTCCGGGTGGACGGTCGCAATGACCGCGTCGCTGTCGTATTCGTCCAGGCCGTCCCAGGACAGGTGCTCGCCGCCGCGGTTCATGCCCTGCAGGATGCCCGCCAGCGTCTCCTTGTGGCGGCGCAGCGTGCCGGCGATCAATCCGTCGAAGTGGATGCCGCGCTCGGCGAAGTACTCGCCGAGGCGGACGCTCTGACGGTGGCCCAGTTCGCTGAGTCGATCGTAGTCTTCGGCGCCGAAGGAGGCCTGGCCGTGGCGGACGAGGTAGAGGGTGCCCATGCGGCCATTCTGGCAAAGCGCGCGAAGCGGGGGCGTCCCTGTCGCGACTTCAGCGCCCGCCGGACAGGACGCGCGCGAACACGTCCGAGTCGACGTTGCCGCCAGTGAGCGCGAAGCCGACGGCACCGCCACCCGCGCGTGCGCGATCGCGCAGCACGGCCGCCAGCCCCGCGGCACCGGCACCCTCCGCCACGTTGTGCGTGTCCGCGAACAGGATCCGCATGGCTGCGGCCACTTCGTCGTCGGTGACGGCGACGATGTCGTCGGCCTCGCGCAGCACGATCTCGAGCGCCTCCTGGTCGGCGATGCGGCACGCCATGCCGTCGGCCAGCTGCGTGTGCACCGGCGCCTCGACGACGCGCCCGGCGCGGAAGGAATCGAGGTAAGTCGTGGCGTGGGCCGAGACCACGCCCACGAGCCGGCTGCGGCGGCCGCTGTGGGCGCGCGCAGCCGCGGCGGCGCAGAACCCGGAACCCAGGCCAATCGGCACGTAAACCACGGCGGGCTCTTCGCCCGGCGCGAAGCTCTCGAAGAACTCCAGCCAGTACGTCATCACCCCCAGCACCACGTCGCGATGGAAAGACGGGACCATGTGCAGGCCTCGCTGCGCAGCGACGGCCGTCGCGTATTCCCGCGCCGCCTGGAAGTCCTCGCCGTGTTCGAGCAGCGTCACGCCCAGGGCGCGCATCGCGGCGTTCTTCTCCACCGAGTTGCCGTGCGGCACCACGATGGCCGCCTGCAGGCCGAAGCGCCGGGCGGCCCAGCCGACCGACTGCCCATGGTTGCCGCGCGTTGCCGAAATGACGCCGCGGATGCCGGGGGACCGCCGCACGAGCGCGTCGAAGTAGGTCATGCCGCCGCGCACCTTGAACGCGCCGGCGGGGGTGTGGTTCTCGTGCTTGACCCACACCGGCACGCCGACGCGGTCGCGCAGAAGCGGCCAGGCATATTGCGGTGTGGGTGGCACGAAGGCGCGCACCGTCTCGCGCGCCCGGGTCACTTCCGCCTCGCTGAACTGCATGCCATCGTGCGCCATCAAAGTCCCTCCGAAGCGAGTTTCACGCGCCCTTTCGGCGTGTGCAGCAAGGCGCAGACGTTCGGCGCTCCTTCGTTCACCGCCACGCCTTGCAGGTCCAGCGCGGCCAACACCGGACGCAGCGCCTGCGCTTGCGGGTGCGAGAGCGTCAAGCCTTGCAGCGTCACACCGGACTCGGCCAGCCCCGAGGCGGGATGGACGTCGCCCCACTGGATCAACGTGGGCAGCACCCCCTGCATCAGGCGCTGCCCGTCCGGGCGCAGCGAGATCTGCCAGGACAGGAGCCCGCGCGCAGTCATCCGCGTGGCGGCGACCGCTTCACCCCGGTCCACTTCGAGCGCCGTGAGTTGCGCAAGCGCTGCGGCCAGGTCCGGCACGCTGGCTACGAAGTGCAGCAGCCGCGGTCCGTCGGCCGCCAGCGACGCCCTCACTGCAGGCTCGTCCAGGTCGAACCAGCGGCGCCGACTATCTTGCGGCGCGCGTCCCGCTTGCGGAGCGATGATCTCGAGGTACGCGCGCGGATAGTCCACCGTCGCGATGCGCAGCAGGCGGT
The DNA here is from genome assembly GCF_016654015.1 of Ramlibacter ginsenosidimutans. Classification (GTDB taxonomy): domain Bacteria; phylum Pseudomonadota; class Gammaproteobacteria; order Burkholderiales; family Burkholderiaceae_C; genus Ramlibacter; species Ramlibacter ginsenosidimutans. Next base: position 566,979 of record NZ_JAEPWM010000002.1, read on the forward strand.
TGTGCGTGCCCATGAGCGGGTGTTCGCCGCCCGGACCGGGCGTCACGCCCAGCGTGGCTTCGCACCAGGCGACCCCTTCGTCCAGGGTGGCCGCCGCCACGACGAGATGGTCGATGCGCGCCGTCACGTCAGAGTCTCACAGTGCCTTCGATGCAGGTGACCGACGCGCCGCCGATCCAGATGGTGCCGGCGGCGTCGCGCTCCACGTGCACGCGGCCCGCGCGCCCGAGGGCCGTGCCCTGGCTCGCGACATAGCGGTCCGGCGCCAGCCCCGCGCCGATCAGCCATTGGGCCAGCGCGGCGTTGAGGCTGCCGGTCACTGGGTCCTCGGTCATGCCGTTGTTGCCCGGGAAGAAGGCGCGCACCTCGAACGCACAGTCGTCTCCGCTCGCGCGCGAGCCCACGACGCCGACCTTGCCGCGCGGGCCGACCACGCCGACATCCAGGCCGGCGAGCACGCCGGGGTCCGGCTTGAGCGCGAGCACTTGCTGCGCGGACTGCAGCAGGACACCGCGCCAGTTCGGCCCGTTGTCGCACCAGGCGTGCCCGACGATGTCGCTGCGCGCCACCCCCAGCCCGCGGGCGATCAGCTGCACGTCGTCCTCCGCCAGCGGTCCGCTCTTGCGCCGGGGCGGCGCCGCGAAGGCGAGTCGCGTGCCGTCGGGCCGCAGCTGCACGAGGCCGATGCCGCACTGCTGCACGACGTGATCCCCGCGCGGCCGGCCACCGGCCTCCAGCCAGGCGTGGCAGGTGCCGAGCGTCGGATGGCCTGCGAAAGGCAGCTCGCGGCCCGGGCAAAAGATGCGCACGCGGTAGTCCGCGGCGGGGTCGGTCGGCGGCAGCAGGAAGGTGGCCTCCGACAGGTTGGTCCAGTTGGTGAAGTCCTGCATCTGGGCATCGGAGAGCCCTTCGGCGTCGACGACCACGGCGACCGGGTTGCCGCGGTAGGGATGCTCGGTGAACACATCGACTTGCTTGAACGCGCGCAGGCGCATGGTATTCATCCCAGTGGAACGTCGAGGGCGCCGCGGGCGGCGGGCAGGGAGCGCAGGCCGTCGTACCAGCGCTGCAGGTTGGCGTGCGGCGGGTGCGCGAGGGGCAGGCCCCACCAGCGGTGCATTTCGCACGCGATGGGGATGTCGGCCATGGTGAGGCGCTCGCCCGCGAGGAAGGGTTGCCGCGCGAGGTGCGCGTCCAGCATCGCCAGCAGCGGCTCGGTGGCTGCAACGGACGCGTCGATCCGTTCCGCGCTGCGCTGGTCCCCGGGTGTGCGGAACAGCTGGATGAACGCTTCGCGTCCGGCGCCGTTGAGGGTGGTCTGCTGCCAGTCCATCCAGCGCTCCGCGTCGAAACGCTCGCGCAGGCCGGCCGGATGGAGATCGCCCGGCGAGTACTTCGCGCACAGGTAGCGCACGATGACGTTCGACTCCCACAGGACGTAGTCGCCGTCCTCCAGCGTGGGCACCAGCGCGTTCGGATTGCGTGCGAGGTACTCCGGCGTCCGGACCACGCCGAAGCCGGCCCCTGCGTCCACGCGCTCGAACGGGACCCGGAGCAACTGCGCGGTGAACACCACCTTGCGCACGTTGATCGAGGAGATGCGGCCCCAGATCTTCAGCATGCGCAGCGCTCGCGCGCGGCCCGGATGCTCGCTGCGAGCGCCGCGATGCCACGGTCGATCTCGGCGACCGAGGCCGTGACGAAGGACAGCCGCAGCGTGCGTGCATCGGCGGCGTCGGGGTAGAACGGGGCGCCGGGAACGAACGCCACGCCCTGCTCGACGGCCTGCGGCAGCAAGCTGGCGGCATCCAGTCCCGCGGGCAGCTTCGCCCACAGGAACATGCCGCCCTGCGGGGTGTTCCATTCCATGTCCAGGCCTCGCATCTCGCGTTCGAGTGCCGCGAGCATGGCATCGCGCTGCGCCTTGTACAAGGCGCGGATCGTCGGCACGTGGCGCTCGAGGAAGCCGTCGCGCAGCACTTCGGCGACCATGCGCTGGTTGAAGCCGGGGCTGTGCAGGTCCGCTGCCTGCTTGGCCTGCAGCAGCTTGGGGAACACGGCATGGGGCGCGACCAGGAAGCCCAGGCGCAGCCCGGGGGCCAGCACCTTCGAGAACGAGCCGAGGTAGATGGTGCCCTCCGGATGCCGGGCGGCGAGCGTCGGCGGCGGCGCAGTGTCGAACCAGAGGTCCCCGTACGGGTTGTCCTCCACCAGCGGCAGCGCGAGTTCGCGCGCGGTCTGCGCCAGTGCGGCGCGCCGGCTCTCGCTCATGGTGCGCCCGGTCGGATTCTGGAAGCTGGGCATCACGTACAGGAACCGCGCGCCAGGGCGCAGCCGTGCGAGCTCCGCGATGTCGATGCCGTCGGCGTCGCAAGGGACTCCAGCCGCCGCCGGCTGCATGGGCGCGAAGGCCTGCAGCGCGCCCAGGTAGGTCGGCGTCTCCACGAGCACGCGGCTGCCCTCGTCGATCAGCACCTTGGCCACCAGGTCCAGGCCCTGCTGCGAGCCGGTCGTGATCAGCACCTGCTCCGGGTCCACTGACCACGGCAGCATGCGGGCGACGGCTTCGCGCAAGGGGCGGAAGCCTTCGCTGGCGGCATACTGCAGTGCGCCCGCGCCGTCGTCGCCCAGCACGCGCTCGCACGCCTTGGCGAATTCCGCGATGGGGAAGGTCCTGGGCGAGGGCAGTCCGCCGGCGAAGCTGATGATGCCGGGACGCTCGGTGACCTTCAGGATCTCGCGCAGCACGGACGGGTTCATGCGTTCGGCACGGCGTGCGAGGGTCCAGCCCGTGGCGGGCGGCAGGTCGTGGGGATTCATCGTGGCTCCAGGGCAGGGGAAACGGAAGCGGCAGGGCGAGGCGCCGCGCGCACCGGCATCCTCCTGCCGGCGAAGACGGTGGCGATGACCGCGAGCGCGAAACCGAGCGTGACCAGGTCGAGGTGCTCGCCGAGCAGCGGCACCGCGAACATCATGCTGAGGAAGGGCTGCACCAGCTGGACCTGGCTCACGCGCACCGTGCCGCCCAGGGCGAGGCCGCGATACCAGGCGAAGAAGCCGATCCACATGGAGAACAGGGCGACGTAGCCGAAGGCCCACCAGGCGCTCGCCGGCAGCGCCGCGGCGGGGCGCGTCCAGAGCGCGAGCGGAAGCGTCAGCGGCCAGGCGATCACCAGGGCCCAGCAGATCACGTGCTCGGCCCGCATGCGCTGGGACAGGCGCGCGCCGTAGCCGTAGCCCACCGCCGCGCAGCCCATGGCGGCGAGCAGCAGCATGTCGGCCACATGCAGGTGCAGGCCTTCGCCGGGACCGGAGCGCAGCAAGGCGAACGCCACGACCAGCGCGCTGCCGAACAGCGCACAGGCCCAGAAGCCGTGCGACGGACGTTGCCGATGCAGCAGTGCCCCCACCAGGGCGGTGGCCAGGGGCAGCACGCCGACGATGACGCTGGCGTGCACGGCCTCCACGTAGCGCATCGCGACCGAAGTGAACAGGGGGAAACCGAAGACGACGCCCGCCGAGGTCAGCACGAGCGGCCACCACTCGGAGGCACGCGGCCACGGCGCGCGCGTCACCAGCAGGAACAGGGCGGAGAAAACAGCGGCGACGGCCGCGCGACCCAGCGCCACGAACACGCCGGACATGAGCGGCGCCTGCGGCGTGCCCACGGCCAGGCGCGTCATCGGCAGGGTGAGCGCGAAGATCGCCACGCCGGCGAAACCCAGCCAGAGGCCGCGTCGTTCGGCGGGGGTCATACCGTCACCATCCAGGCCGCGGTGCCGGCCAGGACGGCGGCAAGCACGCGATTGAACCAGAGCAGGCGGCGTCCGTGCGCCAGCCAGTTGCGCAGCAGCGAGCCCACGAGCGCGTACGCGAAGTTGCTGGTGAATGCGAACAACAGCATGACGGCGCAGATGATCGCGAGGCGCTGGCCGGGATTGCTGGCCGGCTGCCCCGCGGCATTGACGACCCAGCCGGCGGTGAGCGTGAGGGCGAGCATCCACGCCTTGATGTTGAGGAATTGCAGTCCCACGCCTTGCCAGAACGTGACGCGCAAGCGGCGTTCGTCGACCTGCACGAGTTCGCCCGAGCGGGCGAGTCGCCACGCGAGCCAGAGCATGTACGCGACGCCGGCGACCTTGAGGCCCCAGCGCAGCGCCGGGACGCCCAGCACGAGCGCACCCAGTCCCAGGCCGCTGCCCGCCATCAGCACCGTCCAGCCGGTGGGCACTGCGAAGCAGAAGCGCAATGCACGCCGCAAGCCCCCGTTGGCCGCCAGCGCGGTTGATAGCGTCGTGTTCGGGCCGGGCGAGAAGCTCATTGCGCTGCAGAACAGCAGCAAGGCGGTGATCTCGGAGGGGCTCATGCGGGGTGGGATTGCAGGGGCATGTGGCTCAATGTAATCTGAGGTACCAATACACGACCCATACAGTTTCCCAGATCACCAGGGCCGCTGTATCGGCCGCCATGCCAGTACACGAGGAACTCCCATGCTGATGAAGGCATCGTCGCAGTCGCTGACCGAGCAGCTGGCCGGCCGCTTCTCCGAGCGCATCCGCCACCGCCTGCTGGCCCCCGGAGCGCGCCTGCCCTCCGTGCGCCAGTGCGCCGAGCAGCATGGCGTGAGCCCGTCCACCGTGGTCGCGGCCTATGACCAGTTGCTGGCGCAAGGGATGGTGGAGGCGCGCAAGAACCGCGGCTTCTTCGTGCGGGAGGTCGGCGCGCCGGCGGACGGGCAGGCGTCGGCTCCGGTAGGGCCCCAAGGCATCCATGTTGCGGCGCACTGGATCGTCGCGCGCCGCAGCTCCGCGCCGGTGAACGCCACCGCGCTGATTCGCGGCATGTTCCACAAGATCAGCGACAAGCCGCAACCGGGCATGGGCGTGCTGCCGGCAGAGTGGCTCGAGTCCACGTTCATGCCGGCCGCCGTGCGCAAGGTGACCGGCACGAAGATGCTGCACGACGTCTCGCTGCAGTACGGCGAGCCACTGGGCGACACCAGCTTGCGCCGGGCGCTGGCGACCAAGCTGGCCGGGCTCGACGTGCCGGCCTCGGCCGACCAAATCATCACCACGATCGGCGCCACGCATGCCCTGGACATCGTGAGCCGCACGCTGCTGCGGCCCGGCGACCCGGTGATGGTGGAGGAGCCGGGTTGGGCGGTGGAGTTCGCGCGGCTCACCGCCCTGGGGATGCACCTGCTGCCCGTGCCGCGCCGCGCCGACGGTCCGGACCTGGACGTGATGGCGAAGTACTGCGCAGTGCACAAGCCCAAGCTGTATGTCAGCGTGAGCGTGCTGCACAACCCGACCAGCTATTGCCTGTCGCCGGGCAGCGCCCACCGGCTGCTGCAGCTGGCGCACGAGCACGATTTCCACATCGTCGAGGACGACACCTACAGCCACATCGCGCCGCCGCATGCGTCACGCCTGTGTTCGCTCGACGGACTGCGGCGCACGATCTACGTCGGCGGCTTCGCGAAGATCCTGGCGCCCAACTGGCGCATCGGCTACCTGGCCGCGCCCCGCCCGCTGCTGGAGCAGTTGCTCGATACCAAGCTGCTCGGGACGCTGACGACGCCGGCCCTGCTGGAGCGGGCGCTGGCGCTGTGCATCGAGCAGGGACAGCTGCGGCGGCATAGCGAACGCATCCGCACCCGGCTGGACCTGGCGCGGGCGCGCAGCGTGAAGCTGGCCCTGAACGCAGGCTGCCGTTTCGCCGCGGAACCCGCGGGCCTGTTCGGCTGGGTGGACACCGGCGTGGACACGGACGCGCTTTCGCAGCGCATGCTGGACGAGGGTTACCTGCTGGCGCCTGGCGCCTTGTTCCATGCCGAGCGCAAGCCGAGCACGCTGATGCGCATCAACTTCGCGACCACGCAGGATGCGGCGTTCTGGAAGAAATACGCGGAGCTCGTGAAGCGGATGTAGCGCTTACAGCATCTGGTCCGGCGCCAGCGGGCCCAGCAGCTTCACGAGCAGCTTCAGCTTGGTGCTGGCCTCCGGCTCGCTGCTGGCATCCGCGAACCCGGCGCCGGGCGGTGCCCGCCAGTACAGGTGGCCGTCCTTGCGCTCGAGCCGGTAGGCTGCGGTGGCGAGGGTGTTCTCGGCATGGGCCGTCGCCTGCTGGGCCAGCGCCGGGCTGCGAATCACCAGGCCGACCTCGCTGTTCTTCAACTGCGAGCGCAGGTCGAGGTTCATGGAGCCGATCACGGCGTAGTAGCCGTCGATGATCACCACCTTGGAGTGCAGGCTCGCGCGGGAAGTGCCGCCCTTCGATCCGCCGACGCCGCTGCCCATCCAGCCGCCACTGCCCTGGTGCGTGCCGCCTCCGGACCCCGCCAGCTTCGCTGCAGTCTCGGGGGCAGAGCGCATCTCATAGAGCTCGACACCCATGTCCAGCAAGGGCTGGCGGTAGCGCGCGTAGCCGGCGTGCGCCGCCGGCGCGTCGTTCGAGGCCAGTGAATTGGTCAGCACGCGCATGCGCACGCCGCGCTGGCGCAGCTGCCGGTACACGGCCATCATTTGCTCGCCCGGCACGAAGTACGGGGAAATGATCAGCACGTCGTGGTGTGCCTGCTGCATCAGGCTCAGGAGGCCGTCGATGGCCGTTTCGCCCGCATTGACCTCGTCGTCGCCGGGACCGATCTTTCCGGGCTTGTCCGCGAGCAGGATGGACGGAGCCCAGGTGAGGGAGAGGGTGCGCAGGTCGAGCGGTGCACGGTCCGCGCGAGCCACGGCGGCAGGGCTGACCGAGGGGATGACGGTGGGGGAAACGGTCACCGGCAAGGACGCCGCCGCCGCCGGAGTGACTCCTGCGGCCGTGCCGCCGGGAGCGGAGGCCGGCGCCTCGGGCTTGCGCAGCTTGTCCAGGTCCTCGGGCGACAGCAGGGTCTGCACCGGGTAGGCGAGCTCGTCGTTCCAGAAGCGGTCGAAGCTCGCCGACATGTCGCGCACGATGCGTCCCGCGGCGAGCACGTCGAGGTCCACGAAATTCTGCTTGTCGCCGGCGCCGAAATAGACGTCGCCGAGGTTGCGTCCGCCGGTGACGCCCCAGGCGTTGTCGGCGATGAACAGCTTGTTGTGCATGCGCTTCTGCATGCCGGCCACGTCGTCCAGCGAAGTGAGGATGCGCCCGACCATGTTCTGCCGCGAGCCGGGAATCGGGTTGAAGAGGCGCATCTGTACGTTGGGCTCGAAGGCGAGGCGCAGGACCTGCGTGTCCTTGCCGACCGAGTTGAAGTCGTCCAGCAGGATGCGCACGCGCACGCCGCGCCGGGCGGCATTGCGCAGGCCCTGCAGCAGCACCTCGGTGCTCGCGTCCGCGTGGATCGCGTAGTACTGGAGGTCGAGCGTGCGCTGAGCGTCGTCGATCAGCGCGATCCGCGCGGCGAGCGCGGCATCGACGTCACTCAGCAGGTGGAAAGCCGAGTCGCTGCGGGCGCCCGCCTGCGCCCGTCGCGCGACCGTCAGTTGGCCCAGCGCAGTCTCTTCCGGCTGTGCGAATGCCGTGGAGGCCACCCGGTTGGTGTTGGCCGGCAGGCTGGCGCAGCCTGTGGTCCACCCGAGCAGCAAGAGCATCGTGGCCATGCGCCATGCGCGAAACCAGGGCGAAGGCGGGTCGATGGTCGAGCGCGGGCGGAAAGTCAGCATAGGTTCAGCGACTGTATCGGCCGCGCACCGCGCCCGGTGGCCGATGAAGGTCAGCAATGACCGGCTTTGCTTGCCGGCCGCAGCCTACAGCTGACCAAGGGCCTCCCAGCGCTCGAGCGCCGACATGAGTTCCTGCTCGATCTGGTCGACGCGCGCGGACAGTTGCGTCGCGCGCTGCGGATCGTCGCGGTAGACGCGGCCTTCTGCCAGTTCCGCCTGCACTTCGGTCTGTTCCTTCTCGAGCGCCTCGATCATCTGGGGCAGGCCCTCGAGCTCTCGCTGTTCCTTGAAGCTGAGCTTGCGCCGTGCCGGCGGCGCGGGTGCAGCGGGAGCGGGCGTGGGGCTCGCCGTCGCGCCGGCCGGTGCGGACGTGGAGCGCGCCTGCGCTGCCTGGGCGAGCTCGCGCGAGCGTTGCGACTGCGTGAGCCAGTCCTCGACACCGCCTTCGTATTCGCGCCAGCGGCCGTCGCCCTCGAACGCGATGGTGCTGGTCACGACGTTGTCGAGGAAAGCACGGTCATGGCTCACCAGGAACACGGTGCCCTCGTAGTCCTGCAGCAGTTCCTCCAGCAGCTCCAGCGTGTCGATGTCGAGATCGTTCGTGGGCTCGTCGAGCACGAGCACGTTGGCCGGGCGCGCGAACAGCCGGGCCAGCAGCAGCCGGTTGCGCTCGCCGCCGGAGAGCGAACGCACCGGCGAATTGGAACGCGCGGGGGAAAAGAGGAAGTCGGCGAGATAGCTCTTGACGTGCTTGCGCTGGCGGCCGATCTCGATCCATTCGCTGCCGGGGCTGATGAAATCCTCCAGCGTCGCGTTCGGGTCGAGCGCGGTGCGCATCTGGTCGAAGTACGCGACCTGCAGGTTCGTGCCCGAACGCACGGTGCCGCTGTCGGGGGCGAGCTCGCCGAGGATCAATTTGAGCAGCGTGGTCTTGCCCGCGCCGTTGGGGCCGACCAGCCCCACCTTGTCGCCGCGCAGGATGGTCGCGCTGAAATCGCGCACCACCTGCTTGTCGCCGAAGGCCTTGGAAACGTGCTGCAGCTCCGCGACGATCTTGCCGGTAGGTTGCCCGGCCGCCACCTCCATGCTGACGCGTCCGATCGTTTCGCGGCGCGCGGCGCGGCGCGCCCTCAAGTCCTGCAGCCGGGTGATCCGTCCCTGCGCGCGTGTGCGCCGCGCTTCCACCCCCTTGCGCACCCAGACCTCTTCCTGCGCGAGCAGCTTGTCGGCCTTGGCGTTGATCACCGCCTCCTGGGCAAGCTGCTCCTGCTTGAGCAACTGGTACTGGCTGAAATTTCCCGGGTAGGAGAGCAGCCGGCCGCGATCGAGCTCGACGATCCGGGTCGCGACGCGATCGAGGAAGGTGCGGTCGTGGGTGATCACGACCACGCTGCCGCGGAAATCCCGCAGCAGGTTCTCCAGCCATTCGATGGAGTCGAGGTCGAGGTGGTTGGTGGGTTCGTCGAGCAGCAGGACGTCGGGCCGGCGAACGAGCGCCTGCGCGAGCGCGACGCGCTTGCGGTTGCCGCCGGAGAGCGAATCGATGCGCGCCTCGGGATCGAGATGGAGCCGATGCAGGGTCTCGTCGACGCGCTGCTGCCAGTTCCACCCGTCCTGCGCCTCGATGCGCCCTTGCAGCCGGTCGAGGTCGCCTCGTCCGTGGCTGTAGTCGTCGATCAGGGCGAGGACATCGGCGATGCCGGATTGCACGGCACTGAAGACCGTCGCATCCTCCGCGAGCTGCGGCTCCTGCGCGACGAACGCGCAATGCAGGCCCTGCTGGCGCTGCACTTCGCCGTCGTCGGGCCGCTCCTGGCCCGCGAGGATGCGCAGGAGCGAGGACTTGCCCGCGCCATTGCGGCCGATCAGGCCGACGCGCTCGCCGGCCTCGAGCGAAAAGTCGGCGTGGTCCAGCAGCGGTACGTGTCCGAAGGCCAACTGCGCATCGGCGAGGGTGATGAGGGCCATGTGTGGGGCAAAAGCCGGTGAGGGTAGCACTGCGGCCCTGGTTCGGGCATTGCGCACTATCGCCGGTGCGAGCGGCGTCGCTATAGTGGGAGCTGCCCTGGAAGGAGGGGTTCCGTGGAGTTGAACATCAATGGTGCGCGCCTGCAGGTAGAGGCGGATGCCGCGATGCCCCTGCTGTGGGTGCTGCGCGACCTGCTGCAGATGACCGGGACGAAGTTCGGCTGCGGCATCGCCGCTTGCGGCGCCTGCACGGTCCGCATCGACGGCAAGGCGGTGCGCTCGTGCGTGACGCCGGTGGGCGGCGTGGGCGGCAAGGCCATCCAGACCATCGAAGGCCTCGGCACCGCCACCCGGCCGCATCCGCTGCAGACAGCCTGGATCGCCGAGCAGGTGCCGCAATGCGGCTACTGCCAGAGCGGCATGCTCATGGCCGCGGCGGCGCTGCTGGAAAGAAAGCCGAAGCCGTCCGACGCGGACATCGACGAGGCCATGACGAACATCTGCCGCTGCGGCACCTACCAGCGGGTGCGCCTGGCGATCAAGCGCGCTGCGCGGACGAAGGCATGAAGCGGCGCGCATGGTTGCTGGGCACCACTGCCGGCGCGGGCGCGTTGCTGGTTGGATGGGTGGCCATGCCGCAGCGCTCGCGCTTGGGGCTCGCATCGATGATGGCCGCCGGCGAGGGCGACATCGCGCTCAACGGCTGGATCAAGATCCTTCCGGACAGCCGCGTGGTGCTGGCGATGCCGCGCAGCGAGATGGGCCAGGGAGTGCACACCGCGCTGCCGCAACTGGCTGCGGAGGAACTGGATGTTCCCCTGTCCAGAGTACAGATCGAGCAGGCCGGGTGGGACGCGATCTATGGCAACGTCGCGATGCTCGAGGGCAATCTCCCGTTCCATCCGCTGGAGGCGGAGCGCGAAGACGGCTTCGGGCGCGTCAAGGCCGGGCGCTGGCTCGTGTGCAAGCTGGCGCGGGAACTCGGGCTGAACGCGACGGGCGGGTCGTCGAGTGTGGCGGACGCGTGGGACGTCGTCCGATTTGCCGCCGCGGCGGCGCGCGCGTGCCTCGTCGGGGCGGCGTCGCTGCAGTGGAAGCTTCCGGCCGAAGACTTGCGCGTGGCCGGTGGCGTCGTCTCGCATCCCTCCGGGCTGTCGCTGACCTATGGCGAGCTTGCGCGCAGTGCCTCGGCCACGCCGCCAGGCAGCGTGGTGCTCAAGGACCGGTCGCAATGGCGAGTCATAGGTCAGCCTGCCCCACGGCTTGACTTGCCGGGCAAGGTGAACGGAACCGCTCGCTTCGGTCTCGACGTGCGAGTGCCGGGGATGCGTTTTGCAGCGCTGAGACTCGCTCCCATGCTCGGAGGGGAGCCGGGGCGCATCGACGCGCAGCGCGCCCTCGCGATGCCCGGAGTGCAGCGCGTGGTCACGCTGCCGGCCTATGGCGGGTCCACGGCGGGAGTGGCGGTGGTGGCGGACAGCTTCTGGCGTGCACAACAAGCCGCCCAGGCCGTGGACGTGGACTGGATTCGGGCCCCGAGCGCCGTCGACACGCAGCAGATCGATGCATCTCTGCGCGACGCTGTCGTGCGTCGGGACGGCTATCGGTTCTACGAGCGTGGCAACGTGGAGCAGCCCGCACCTGCGGGCAGTCGGACCATCGAAGCGTGGTACAGCGCGCCTTACCTGGCGCACGCGACGCTGGAGCCCATGAATGCGACGGCGAGGGTGTCGGACGGCCGCGTCGAGGTCTGGGCGCCGACGCAGGTTCCGCAGATGTGCCGCGCCGCTGCCGCACGCGTCGTGGGTGTGCCTGAAGATCATGTGGACCTGCACGTGACCTTGCTGGGCGGCGGGTTCGGACGTCGCCTCGAAGTCGACTACGTCGCCCAGGCCGTGCGGGTGGCAATGGATGTGCCAGGCGTCCCTGTGCAGTTGATCTGGCCGCGCGAAGAGGACATGCGGCACGATTTCTACCGGCCCATGCACGTCGCGCGCCTGCGCGCCCAGGTCAGCGCGACGGGGGAGCCGGTCGCGCTGGAGATCAAGTCCGCCGGGGACGCCATTTCGCCGCGCTGGATGGAACGGGGGCTGCCATCGCTCTCCGGACCGATCGACCTGCCCGACAAGACCGCTTCAGAGGGCCTGTTCGACCAACCCTATGGCTTCCCTCGCCAGCGCATGGAGCACGTGTTCACGCACAGCGGGGTGCCGGTGGGCTTTTGGCGATCCGTAGGCCACTCGCACAACGCATTCTTCACCGAGTCGTTCATCGACGAACTGGCCGAGCAGCTGCAGCGGGATCCCGTGGAGTTCCGGCGCTTGCTGCTCAAGGACGCGCCGCGGCATCGTGCGGTGCTGGATCTGGCCGCCGAACGCGCCGGCTGGGGCACGCGTCCTCCGGCGCCTGGGCGCGCGCTCGGGGTGGCGCTGCACGAGTCTTTCGGATCCGTTGTCGCGCAGGTGGCCGAGGTCTCCATCGACCGGGGGCTGCCACGGGTGCACCGTGTTGTGTGCGCCCTCGACTGCGGCACGGTCGTCAACCCGCAGATCGTGGCGCAGCAGATGGAGGGGGCCGTCATATTCGGCCTGACAGCCGCCCTGTATGGCCGCATCGACATTCGGGACGGCGTCGTGCAGCAGCGGAACTTTCCGGACTACCCCATGCTCACACTGCCCGCTGCGCCGACCGTGGAGACGTACATCGTTGCGTCGGAGCGGGCGCCGGCAGGCGTGGGAGAGCCAGGGGTTCCCCCCATCGCGCCCGCGGTGGCGAACGCGCTGTTCGCGCTCACGAAGCAGCGGCACCGTTCGTTACCGTTCGCGCTCTAGGAACGCGGGTTTTCCCTGTGCTATAGTCGCGGGCTCCGCTGACGACGGGACGCGAAAACGTCTGACGCAGCAGCAGAGAAGAAAAGAGCCCGCAGCTTCGGCAGACGATCAAAAGTCGGTATAGAATCTAGGGCTTCGCTGATGACGACGGCGACCTGCACGAAAGCGCAGATCGCCAACGAAACAGCAAAAACAGCTGGACAGGGCTTCAAAAAATCTGTCATAATCGAAGGCTTCGCTGATCGCAGCGAGGTTGGCAAGAGAAGAAGGCGCAAGCCGGAAGATCTTGCGGGGATCGTTAACAACATACAGCCGATAAGCGTGGGCGTTTGATGGCGACTGCCAAGTTCTTCGGAACAAATCAAACGCTCATATGAGAAGAGAAGTGAAGTTCACTTCGATTCCTTTTGAGTGAGTTATACAAGATCGAACTGTAGAGTTTGATCCTGGCTCAGATTGAACGCTGGCGGAATGCTTTACACATGCAAGTCGAACGGCAGCACGGGGGCAACCCTGGTGGCGAGTGGCGAACGGGTGAGTAATACATCGGAACGTGCCCAGTCGTGGGGGATAACGTAGCGAAAGCTACGCTAATACCGCATACGAACTCTGGTTGAAAGCGGGGGATCGCAAGACCTCGCGCGATTGGAGCGGCCGATGGCAGATTAGGTAGTTGGTGGGGTAAAGGCTCACCAAGCCGACGATCTGTAGCTGGTCTGAGAGGACGACCAGCCACACTGGGACTGAGACACGGCCCAGACTCCTACGGGAGGCAGCAGTGGGGAATTTTGGACAATGGGCGCAAGCCTGATCCAGCCATTCCGCGTGCAGGATGAAGGCCCTCGGGTTGTAAACTGCTTTTGGACGGAACGAAAAGGCCTTTTCTAATACAGAAGGCTCATGACGGTACCGTCAGAATAAGCACCGGCTAACTACGTGCCAGCAGCCGCGGTAATACGTAGGGTGCGAGCGTTAATCGGAATTACTGGGCGTAAAGCGTGCGCAGGCGGTGATGTAAGACAGGTGTGAAATCCCCGGGCTTAACCTGGGAACTGCATTTGTGACTGCATCGCTGGAGTGCGGCAGAGGGGGATGGAATTCCGCGTGTAGCAGTGAAATGCGTAGATATGCGGAGGAACACCGATGGCGAAGGCAATCCCCTGGGCCTGCACTGACGCTCATGCACGAAAGCGTGGGGAGCAAACAGGATTAGATACCCTGGTAGTCCACGCCCTAAACGATGTCAACTGGTTGTTGGGTCTTCACTGACTCAGTAACGAAGCTAACGCGTGAAGTTGACCGCCTGGGGAGTACGGCCGCAAGGTTGAAACTCAAAGGAATTGACGGGGACCCGCACAAGCGGTGGATGATGTGGTTTAATTCGATGCAACGCGAAAAACCTTACCTACCCTTGACATGTCTGGAATTGTGCAGAGATGTGCAAGTGCCCGAAAGGGAGCCAGAACACAGGTGCTGCATGGCTGTCGTCAGCTCGTGTCGTGAGATGTTGGGTTAAGTCCCGCAACGAGCGCAACCCTTGTCATTAGTTGCTACGAAAGGGCACTCTAATGAGACTGCCGGTGACAAACCGGAGGAAGGTGGGGATGACGTCAAGTCCTCATGGCCCTTATGGGTAGGGCTACACACGTCATACAATGGCTGGTACAGAGGGTTGCCAACCCGCGAGGGGGAGCTAATCCCATAAAACCAGTCGTAGTCCGGATCGTAGTCTGCAACTCGACTGCGTGAAGTCGGAATCGCTAGTAATCGCGGATCAGCATGTCGCGGTGAATACGTTCCCGGGTCTTGTACACACCGCCCGTCACACCATGGGAGCGGGTTCTGCCAGAAGTAGTTAGCCTAACCGCAAGGAGGGCGATTACCACGGCAGGGTTCGTGACTGGGGTGAAGTCGTAACAAGGTAGCCGTATCGGAAGGTGCGGCTGGATCACCTCCTTTCTGGAAATACTAGCAGTCCAAGTTGAACGTCCACACTTATCGGTTGTTGGAAGATGTCGCCAGCGGCGAATTGCTCGCAAAGATGTGCTCGCAGTGAGCGACCGACCCCGGGTCTGTAGCTCAGTTGGTTAGAGCACCGTCTTGATAAGGCGGGGGTCGTTGGTTCGAGACCAACCAGACCCACCATCTCCAGTGTCCAAAGATCCTGGGGGATTAGCTCAGCTGGGAGAGCACCTGCTTTGCAAGCAGGGGGTCGTCGGTTCGATCCCGTCATCCTCCACCAATGTTGTTTGTGCTCGCGCTACAATGCGGGTCTTCCAATGAAATCAACACCAAAGCGGCTTGGCGCTACGCCAGGCTGCTTTGTTGTTGACTGCGGCATCTGCTGCAAGTCAATCGGCTGTTCTTTAACAATTCATAGAGTTGAATCAGCGTCGTTAGCGGAAACTGCTTTCATGGCAGACCGTGCCGCTAGCGACATTTTGATTGCGTCAACCAGACTTCAATTTCGAGTCAAATCGAAAGTATGAAGACGGCATAACGCGCGAGGTGAAAGACCTCGCGAAGTACTTGAATCGACTGCGAATCCTCGTGAGAGGAGTCAAAGTTATAGGGTCAAGTGACTAAGAGCATGTGGTGGATGCCTTGGCGATTACAGGCGACGAAGGACGTGATAGCCTGCGATAAGCTTCGGGGAGCTGGCAAATAAGCTTTGATCCGGAGATTTCCGAATGGGGAAACCCACCGCGCAAGCGGTATCGCATGATGAATACATAGTCATGCGAGGCGAACCGGGTGAACTGAAACATCTCAGTAGCTCGAGGAAAAGACATCAACCGAGATTCCGAAAGTAGTGGCGAGCGAAATCGGAACAGCCTGCTAGTGATAGCGCAGAACTTAGCGGAACGACTTGGAAAGGTCGGCTACAGAGGGTGATAGCCCCGTACGCGAAAAGATCTGTGTGGTACTGAGCTAGCGAAAAGTAGGGCGGGACACGTGAAATCCTGTCTGAAGATGGGGGGACCATCCTCCAAGGCTAAATACTCGTAATCGACCGATAGTGAACTAGTACCGTGAGGGAAAGGCGAAAAGAACCCCGGGAGGGGAGTGAAATAGATCCTGAAACCGCATGCTTACAAAAAGTCGGAGCCCGCAAGGGTGACGGCGTACCTTTTGTATAATGGGTCAGCGACTTACATTCAGTGGCAAGGTTAACCGAATAGGGTAGCCGCAGGGAAACCGAGTCCGAACAGGGCGTCCAGTCGCTGGGTGTAGACCCGAAACCAAGTGATCTATCCATGGCCAGGATGAAGGTGCCGTAACAGGTACTGGAGGTCCGAACCGACTAGTGTTGCAAAACTAGCGGATGAGCTGTGGATAGGGGTGAAAGGCTAAACAAACTTGGAAATAGCTGGTTCTCTCCGAAAACTATTTAGGTAGTGCCTCGCGTATTACCTTCGGGGGTAGAGCACTGTTTTGGCTAGGGGGTCATGGCGACTTACCAAACCAAGGCAAACTCCGAATACCGAAGAGTACAGCGCGGGAGACAGAGCACCGGGTGCTAACGTCCGGACTCAAGAGGGAAACAACCCAGACCGCCAGCTAAGGTCCCTAAAATTGGCTAAGTGGGAAACGAAGTGGGAAGGCTAAAACAGTCAGGATGTTGGCTTAGAAGCAGCCATCATTTAAAGAAAGCGTAATAGCTCACTGATCGAGTCGTCCTGCGCGGAAGATGTAACGGGGCTAAGCCAGTTACCGAAGCTGCGGATGCACAGCAATGTGCGTGGTAGGAGAGCGTTCTGTAAGCCTGTGAAGGTGTCTCGAGAGGGATGCTGGAGGTATCAGAAGTGCGAATGCTGACATGAGTAGCGTTAAAGCGGGTGAAAAGCCCGCTCGCCGTAAGCGCAAGGTTTTCTACGCAACGTTCATCGGCGTAGAGTGAGTCGGCCCCTAAGGCGAGGCAGAGATGCGTAGCTGATGGGAAACAGGTCAATATTCCTGTACCGATTGCAAGTGCGATGTGGGGACGGAGAAGGTTAACTCAGCCGGGTGTTGGATGTCCCGGTTCAAGCCTGTAGTCGTGCCTGGTAGGTAAATCCGCCGGGCTTAGATGAGGGGTGATAACGAGGCGGCTTGCCGCCGAAGTGAGTGATACCCTGCTTCCAGGAAAAGCCACTAAGCTTCAGCTTGCAACGACCGTACCGCAAACCGACACTGGTGCGCGAGATGAGTATTCTCAGGCGCTTGAGAGAACTCGGGAGAAGGAACTCGGCAAATTGACACCGTAACTTCGGAAGAAGGTGTGCCTTTAGTAGGTGAAGTCCCTGCGGATGGAGCCCAATGAGGTTGCAAAAAATCGGTGGCTGCGACTGTTTAATAAAAACACAGCACTCTGCAAACACGAAAGTGGACGTATAGGGTGTGACGCCTGCCCGGTGCTGGAAGATTAAGTGATGGGGTGCAAGCTCTTGATCGAAGTCCCAGTAAACGGCGGCCGTAACTATAACGGTCCTAAGGTAGCGAAATTCCTTGTCGGGTAAGTTCCGACCTGCACGAATGGCGTAACGATGGCCACACTGTCTCCTCCCGAGACTCAGCGAAGTTGAAATGTTTGTGATGATGCAATCTCCCCGCGGAAAGACGGAAAGACCCCATGAACCTTTACTGTAGCTTTGTATTGGACTTTGAACGGATCTGTGTAGGATAGGTGGGAGGCTTTGAAGCCGGGTCGCTAGATTCGGTGGAGCCAACGTTGAAATACCACCCTGGTGCGTTTGAGGTTCTAACCTAGGCCCGTTATCCGGGCCGGGGACAGTGCATGGTAGGCAGTTTGACTGGGGCGGTCTCCTCCCAAAGTGTAACGGAGGAGTTCGAAGGTACGCTAGTTACGGTCGGACATCGTGACGATAGTGCAATGGCATAAGCGTGCTTAACTGCGAGACTGACAAGTCGAGCAGATGCGAAAGCAGGACATAGTGATCCGGTGGTTCTGTATGGAAGGGCCATCGCTCAACGGATAAAAGGTACTCTGGGGATAACAGGCTGATACCGCCCAAGAGTTCATATCGACGGCGGTGTTTGGCACCTCGATGTCGGCTCATCTCATCCTGGGGCTGTAGCCGGTCCCAAGGGTATGGCTGTTCGCCATTTAAAGAGGTACGTGAGCTGGGTTTAAAACGTCGTGAGACAGTTTGGTCCCTATCTTCCGTGGGCGCTGCAGATTTGAGGAAGCCTGCTCCTAGTACGAGAGGACCGGAGTGGACGCACCTCTGGTGTACCTGTTGTCACGCCAGTGGCATTGCAGGGTAGCTAAGTGCGGAAGAGATAACCGCTGAAAGCATCTAAGCGGGAAACTCGTTTCAAGATGAGATCTGCCGGGGCCTCGAGCCCCCTGAAGAGTCGTTCTAGACCAGGACGTTGATAGGCTGGGTGTGGAAGCGCAGTAATGCGTTAAGCTAACCAGTACTAATTGCTCGTGCGGCTTGACCCTATAACTTTGATCGGTCCGATCAAGTGTTATGCCAGGGTTGAACGCAATCAAGATCCCAGCAGCTGTAAAGCGCTGCTCAAGCTGATAAGACTCTATGAATTGGCTGTCTTGCCCACAAAGCAAGATGGCAAAAAGTTATGCCTGATGACCATAGCGAGGTGGTCCCACTCCTTCCCATCCCGAACAGGACAGTGAAACGCCTCTGCGCCGATGATAGTGCGGGTTCCCGTGTGAAAGTAGGACATCGTCAGGCTGTTATAGCGAGGCGCCCCGTCCACGGACGGGGCGTTCTCATCAGTGCTCTCAGGTCCTGTACCGGCGAGCAATGATGAGAACGCCAGAAGCGTGCTACAATGTGAGTCTTCACAGACATGCGAGCTGCGGCAGATTGCCGTGGCAAGCAAAGCGAGTGAAAACCACGAAGGTTGACAGGTCTCTCCGAAATCTGTCATAATCGAAGGCTTCGCTGATCGCAGCGAGGTTAGCAAGAGAAGAAGGCGAGAGCCGGAAGATCTTGCAGTGATCGTTAACAACATACAGCCGATAAGCGTGGGCGTTTGATGGCGACTGCCAAGTTCTTCGGAACAAATCAAACGCTCATATGAGAAGAGAAGTGAAGTTCACTTCGATTCCTTTTGAGTGAGTTATACAAGATCGAACTGTAGAGTTTGATCCTGGCTCAGATTGAACGCTGGCGGAATGCTTTACACATGCAAGTCGAACGGCAGCACGGGGGCAACCCTGGTGGCGAGTGGCGAACGGGTGAGTAATACATCGGAACGTGCCCAGTCGTGGGGGATAACGTAGCGAAAGCTACGCTAATACCGCATACGAACTCTGGTTGAAAGCGGGGGATCGCAAGACCTCGCGCGATTGGAGCGGCCGATGGCAGATTAGGTAGTTGGTGGGGTAAAGGCTCACCAAGCCGACGATCTGTAGCTGGTCTGAGAGGACGACCAGCCACACTGGGACTGAGACACGGCCCAGACTCCTACGGGAGGCAGCAGTGGGGAATTTTGGACAATGGGCGCAAGCCTGATCCAGCCATTCCGCGTGCAGGATGAAGGCCCTCGGGTTGTAAACTGCTTTTGGACGGAACGAAAAGGCCTTTTCTAATACAGAAGGCTCATGACGGTACCGTCAGAATAAGCACCGGCTAACTACGTGCCAGCAGCCGCGGTAATACGTAGGGTGCGAGCGTTAATCGGAATTACTGGGCGTAAAGCGTGCGCAGGCGGTGATGTAAGACAGGTGTGAAATCCCCGGGCTTAACCTGGGAACTGCATTTGTGACTGCATCGCTGGAGTGCGGCAGAGGGGGATGGAATTCCGCGTGTAGCAGTGAAATGCGTAGATATGCGGAGGAACACCGATGGCGAAGGCAATCCCCTGGGCCTGCACTGACGCTCATGCACGAAAGCGTGGGGAGCAAACAGGATTAGATACCCTGGTAGTCCACGCCCTAAACGATGTCAACTGGTTGTTGGGTCTTCACTGACTCAGTAACGAAGCTAACGCGTGAAGTTGACCGCCTGGGGAGTACGGCCGCAAGGTTGAAACTCAAAGGAATTGACGGGGACCCGCACAAGCGGTGGATGATGTGGTTTAATTCGATGCAACGCGAAAAACCTTACCTACCCTTGACATGTCTGGAATTGTGCAGAGATGTGCAAGTGCCCGAAAGGGAGCCAGAACACAGGTGCTGCATGGCTGTCGTCAGCTCGTGTCGTGAGATGTTGGGTTAAGTCCCGCAACGAGCGCAACCCTTGTCATTAGTTGCTACGAAAGGGCACTCTAATGAGACTGCCGGTGACAAACCGGAGGAAGGTGGGGATGACGTCAAGTCCTCATGGCCCTTATGGGTAGGGCTACACACGTCATACAATGGCTGGTACAGAGGGTTGCCAACCCGCGAGGGGGAGCTAATCCCATAAAACCAGTCGTAGTCCGGATCGTAGTCTGCAACTCGACTGCGTGAAGTCGGAATCGCTAGTAATCGCGGATCAGCATGTCGCGGTGAATACGTTCCCGGGTCTTGTACACACCGCCCGTCACACCATGGGAGCGGGTTCTGCCAGAAGTAGTTAGCCTAACCGCAAGGAGGGCGATTACCACGGCAGGGTTCGTGACTGGGGTGAAGTCGTAACAAGGTAGCCGTATCGGAAGGTGCGGCTGGATCACCTCCTTTCTGGAAATACTAGCAGTCCAAGTTGAACGTCCACACTTATCGGTTGTTGGAAGATGTCGCCAGCGGCGAATTGCTCGCAAAGATGTGCTCGCAGTGAGCGACCGACCCCGGGTCTGTAGCTCAGTTGGTTAGAGCACCGTCTTGATAAGGCGGGGGTCGTTGGTTCGAGACCAACCAGACCCACCATCTCCAGTGTCCAAAGATCCTGGGGGATTAGCTCAGCTGGGAGAGCACCTGCTTTGCAAGCAGGGGGTCGTCGGTTCGATCCCGTCATCCTCCACCAATGTTGTTTGTGCTCGCGCTACAATGCGGGTCTTCCAATGAAATCAACACCAAAGCGGCTTGGCGCTACGCCAGGCTGCTTTGTTGTTGACTGCGGCATCTGCTGCAAGTCAATCGGCTGTTCTTTAACAATTCATAGAGTTGAATCAGCGTCGTTAGCGGAAACTGCTTTCATGGCAGACCGTGCCGCTAGCGACATTTTGATTGCGTCAACCAGACTTCAATTTCGAGTCAAATCGAAAGTATGAAGACGGCATAACGCGCGAGGTGAAAGACCTCGCGAAGTACTTGAATCGACTGCGAATCCTCGTGAGAGGAGTCAAAGTTATAGGGTCAAGTGACTAAGAGCATGTGGTGGATGCCTTGGCGATTACAGGCGACGAAGGACGTGATAGCCTGCGATAAGCTTCGGGGAGCTGGCAAATAAGCTTTGATCCGGAGATTTCCGAATGGGGAAACCCACCGCGCAAGCGGTATCGCATGATGAATACATAGTCATGCGAGGCGAACCGGGTGAACTGAAACATCTCAGTAGCTCGAGGAAAAGACATCAACCGAGATTCCGAAAGTAGTGGCGAGCGAAATCGGAACAGCCTGCTAGTGATAGCGCAGAACTTAGCGGAACGACTTGGAAAGGTCGGCTACAGAGGGTGATAGCCCCGTACGCGAAAAGATCTGTGTGGTACTGAGCTAGCGAAAAGTAGGGCGGGACACGTGAAATCCTGTCTGAAGATGGGGGGACCATCCTCCAAGGCTAAATACTCGTAATCGACCGATAGTGAACTAGTACCGTGAGGGAAAGGCGAAAAGAACCCCGGGAGGGGAGTGAAATAGATCCTGAAACCGCATGCTTACAAAAAGTCGGAGCCCGCAAGGGTGACGGCGTACCTTTTGTATAATGGGTCAGCGACTTACATTCAGTGGCAAGGTTAACCGAATAGGGTAGCCGCAGGGAAACCGAGTCCGAACAGGGCGTCCAGTCGCTGGGTGTAGACCCGAAACCAAGTGATCTATCCATGGCCAGGATGAAGGTGCCGTAACAGGTACTGGAGGTCCGAACCGACTAGTGTTGCAAAACTAGCGGATGAGCTGTGGATAGGGGTGAAAGGCTAAACAAACTTGGAAATAGCTGGTTCTCTCCGAAAACTATTTAGGTAGTGCCTCGCGTATTACCTTCGGGGGTAGAGCACTGTTTTGGCTAGGGGGTCATGGCGACTTACCAAACCAAGGCAAACTCCGAATACCGAAGAGTACAGCGCGGGAGACAGAGCACCGGGTGCTAACGTCCGGACTCAAGAGGGAAACAACCCAGACCGCCAGCTAAGGTCCCTAAAATTGGCTAAGTGGGAAACGAAGTGGGAAGGCTAAAACAGTCAGGATGTTGGCTTAGAAGCAGCCATCATTTAAAGAAAGCGTAATAGCTCACTGATCGAGTCGTCCTGCGCGGAAGATGTAACGGGGCTAAGCCAGTTACCGAAGCTGCGGATGCACAGCAATGTGCGTGGTAGGAGAGCGTTCTGTAAGCCTGTGAAGGTGTCTCGAGAGGGATGCTGGAGGTATCAGAAGTGCGAATGCTGACATGAGTAGCGTTAAAGCGGGTGAAAAGCCCGCTCGCCGTAAGCGCAAGGTTTTCTACGCAACGTTCATCGGCGTAGAGTGAGTCGGCCCCTAAGGCGAGGCAGAGATGCGTAGCTGATGGGAAACAGGTCAATATTCCTGTACCGATTGCAAGTGCGATGTGGGGACGGAGAAGGTTAACTCAGCCGGGTGTTGGATGTCCCGGTTCAAGCCTGTAGTCGTGCCTGGTAGGTAAATCCGCCGGGCTTAGATGAGGGGTGATAACGAGGCGGCTTGCCGCCGAAGTGAGTGATACCCTGCTTCCAGGAAAAGCCACTAAGCTTCAGCTTGCAACGACCGTACCGCAAACCGACACTGGTGCGCGAGATGAGTATTCTCAGGCGCTTGAGAGAACTCGGGAGAAGGAACTCGGCAAATTGACACCGTAACTTCGGAAGAAGGTGTGCCTTTAGTAGGTGAAGTCCCTGCGGATGGAGCCCAATGAGGTTGCAAAAAATCGGTGGCTGCGACTGTTTAATAAAAACACAGCACTCTGCAAACACGAAAGTGGACGTATAGGGTGTGACGCCTGCCCGGTGCTGGAAGATTAAGTGATGGGGTGCAAGCTCTTGATCGAAGTCCCAGTAAACGGCGGCCGTAACTATAACGGTCCTAAGGTAGCGAAATTCCTTGTCGGGTAAGTTCCGACCTGCACGAATGGCGTAACGATGGCCACACTGTCTCCTCCCGAGACTCAGCGAAGTTGAAATGTTTGTGATGATGCAATCTCCCCGCGGAAAGACGGAAAGACCCCATGAACCTTTACTGTAGCTTTGTATTGGACTTTGAACGGATCTGTGTAGGATAGGTGGGAGGCTTTGAAGCCGGGTCGCTAGATTCGGTGGAGCCAACGTTGAAATACCACCCTGGTGCGTTTGAGGTTCTAACCTAGGCCCGTTATCCGGGCCGGGGACAGTGCATGGTAGGCAGTTTGACTGGGGCGGTCTCCTCCCAAAGTGTAACGGAGGAGTTCGAAGGTACGCTAGTTACGGTCGGACATCGTGACGATAGTGCAATGGCATAAGCGTGCTTAACTGCGAGACTGACAAGTCGAGCAGATGCGAAAGCAGGACATAGTGATCCGGTGGTTCTGTATGGAAGGGCCATCGCTCAACGGATAAAAGGTACTCTGGGGATAACAGGCTGATACCGCCCAAGAGTTCATATCGACGGCGGTGTTTGGCACCTCGATGTCGGCTCATCTCATCCTGGGGCTGTAGCCGGTCCCAAGGGTATGGCTGTTCGCCATTTAAAGAGGTACGTGAGCTGGGTTTAAAACGTCGTGAGACAGTTTGGTCCCTATCTTCCGTGGGCGCTGCAGATTTGAGGAAGCCTGCTCCTAGTACGAGAGGACCGGAGTGGACGCACCTCTGGTGTACCTGTTGTCACGCCAGTGGCATTGCAGGGTAGCTAAGTGCGGAAGAGATAACCGCTGAAAGCATCTAAGCGGGAAACTCGTTTCAAGATGAGATCTGCCGGGGCCTCGAGCCCCCTGAAGAGTCGTTCTAGACCAGGACGTTGATAGGCTGGGTGTGGAAGCGCAGTAATGCGTTAAGCTAACCAGTACTAATTGCTCGTGCGGCTTGACCCTATAACTTTGATCGGTCCGATCAAGTGTTATGCCAGGGTTGAACGCAATCAAGATCCCAGCAGCTGTAAAGCGCTGCTCAAGCTGATAAGACTCTATGAATTGGCTGTCTTGCCCACAAAGCAAGATGGCAAAAAGTTATGCCTGATGACCATAGCGAGGTGGTCCCACTCCTTCCCATCCCGAACAGGACAGTGAAACGCCTCTGCGCCGATGATAGTGCGGGTTCCCGTGTGAAAGTAGGACATCGTCAGGCTGTTATAGCGGCGAAGGCCCGGCAGAAATGCCGGGCCTTTTGTTTTGGCGCGTCGCAACGGCGATTCAGCCCGCGCCACCGGCTCCAATGAATTGCAGTGTCCGTCCGGGGCGCTGGAAACGCAGCCCGCTTGCGAGGCTGGCCGGTCGGCTACGCGTTGTACAAGACCCCGTCCTCCAGTCGCGCCGCTCCGCTGCGGACAAGCTCGTCCACCAGCTCCTCGATCCACCGCCGCGCGGGAATGTCCTCGAAAAAGCGTTCTTGCACCATGCGCAGGTAAACCGTTGCGTCCGACCATTGCATGAACGCTTCCCACGAAACCGCCTGCCACTCGAGCAAGCGGAACTTGATCAAGACCTTGGCCGCGTGCCTCGCGTGCCGACTGGGGTCTGAACGGTAGGCGTCGAGGCGCCTGCGCGCGGTCGCCAGCGCGGACCTCGCGTCGGTGAACACGCGGCCGTGGCCTGGGATCACCACCGAGGGCGTGAGCTGCTCGATCAGATCCAAAGTCGCGGCGACCTCATCGAACGCGGCCGCACCTTCGAGCTCCGGAAAGACGACTCCGAATCCGTTCTCCCAAAGCGCGTCAGCCGAGATCAAGGTGCGAGACTCCGGCTCCAGCAACAAGATCGAGTGGGGATCGTGGCCAGGTGCAGCGTGCACCTCCCAACGCTTATCGCCCAGCTCGATGCTGCTGCCCGGCTGCACAAGGCCCTGGAAACCAAATCGTGGACAGCTCTGTCCGGTGGGGCGATAGGTAAGAGCGACTTCGTCCCACGCACGCACTGCTTCCGCCAGTCCGGGTGGGATCAGGGTGAGCAGATCCCGGTACCGAGCCTGCAAAGCCGCATTTCCGCCGCAGTGGTCGCTGTGCAGGTGGGTGTTGACGAGCGTCGCCAGCGTGCGGCCCGCGCAGGCGTGCTCGACCAGCGCGAGAGTCTGGTCGGAGTGGCTGCCGTACCCGCTATCCACCATGTCCGCACGCTCGGGCCCGAGCAAGAGCACGTTGTTGGACGAGAGCCAACCACGCTCCAGGACCACTACCCCAGCCGGAAGCCGGACATCAGCGCCACTCATGGGCACCCCCGTTCAACGCGACGCGCGCAGTTCGCGGCGCAGGATCTTCCCGACGTTCGACTTCGGCAACTCATCGCGGAACTCAATGTACTTCGGCAACTTGTACCCGGTGAGATTCTCGCGGCAGTGGCTGGCGATCGCGTCCTCCGTCAGCGTCGCATCGTTCTTCACCACGAACACCTTGATCGCCTCGCCTTGTCTCTCATCAGGCACGCCGATGGCGGCGCACTCGACGACGCCGGGACAAAGCGAGATGACGTTCTCCAGTTCATTGGGAAACACATTGAAGCCGCTCACCAGGATCATGTCCTTCTTGCGATCGATGATCCGCGTGTAGCCGCGGTCGTCCATGACGCCGATGTCGCCCGTGCGCAGGAAGCCATCAGGAGTGAAGGCCCTGGCGTTCTCCTCGGGCTGGTTGAAGTAGCCCGGTGTCACGTTGGGGCCGCGGATGCAGATCTCCCCGGACATTCCGTTCGCCACCGTGAGCCCCGCATCGTCCTTGATAGCGACTTCGATGCTGGGCAGCGGCACGCCTATGGTTCCGGAAAACTCGGTCGCATCCAGCGGATTGTTGGTGCCGATCGCGCACGTCTCGCTCATTCCCCAACCCTCGACCATCACGCAGCCCGTGGCTTGCCGCCATTGCCGCGCGGTGCCTTCGGATGCCGCCATGCCACCTGCCTGGGAGACTGCGAGCCGCGAAAAATCCACCGACCTGAACTGCGGATGCTGAAGCAACGCGTTGAACAGCGTATTGACCGCCGGCAGCATGTGAAAGGGACGCTTCTTCAGCACCTCCACCAGAGCACCGATATCCCTCGGATTCGGGATCAGCGTGATGTGCGCACCCGAGCGGATCGCAAGCAGGCACAGCGTGAGCGCGAAGATGTGGTACAGCGGCAGCGCGGCAATGCTGTTCGTCGCCGCCACTTCGCCGACGCGGCGCAGCGCCGGCGTGAACCAGGCCTCGGCCTGCAACATGGCAGCGATCACGTTGCGATGGGTCAGCACGGCGCCCTTCGACAAGCCGGTGGTCCCGCCCGTGTACTGCAGGAAAGCGATCGAGTCCAGGCCCTGCGGCGTAGGCCGCAATGTCTGGCGCGCGCCTTCGGAGAGGGCCCGCGGCAGCGCCTTCACCGTGCGTCCGCCCGAAAGAGGCAGGCGGTAGGCCGGGACCATGCGCGCGAGATGGCGCACGGCGAACGTGACCCATGCGCCGTACGCGCCGCCCAGCAAGTCGCCCATGCCCGTGACCACGACGTGCTGCACGGGCGAATGCTCGATCACCTGCTCCAGCGTGTGACAGAAGTTCTCGAGGATCACGATGGCCGTCGCACCTGAGTCCTGGAGCTGGTGCTCCAGTTCCCGTGCCGTGTAGAGCGGATTGACGTTCACGCACGTATAGCCAGCCCGGATCACTGCGGCCATCGCGACCGCGAACTGCAGAATGTTCGGCAGCATGATCGCCACGCGGGAGCCAGGCGGAAGCCCGCGCGCCTGCAACCACGCGCCGAGCGAGCGCGACGCGGCATCGAGTTCGCCGTAGGTCATCCAGCGCTCCATGCACACGGAAAACGGGCGCCTTGCATTGCGCTGGAAAGAATCCTCCAGCACTTGCGTGAGCGACACGTATTGATCCGGATCGATCTCGTGCGGCACCCCCTCCGGGTACGCCGCGAGCCATGGCCTGTGCTGCATATCTGCTCCTTCGCGCGCATTCTCTCCAGCGGGGGACGGCCGGGTCAAAGGGCTTGTCCCAGGATCGTCCGCAGGGCCGTCTCGCACGCGACAGCGTCGGCCTCGGAAAGCACCTGGATCAACTGCCTCTCCCGCTCGGCGACAGTGGCCAGGAAGCGCTCCGCACCCTGCGGCTGGCGGCTCACTTCCGCGAACGTATCGAAGCCTTGTTCCAGGAAACGCTGCAAGGCCGTCAGTCCCGCCGCGGCCGCAGGCTTGCGCATCACGCGCAGCATCATGCGCAGCCCGGGCAGGCGAGTCAGGCGCGCGAGCTCGCCGCCGAGATCGAGGACCGCTTGCAGTTGCCGGTCACGGTCTGCGCGGCGACCGACCGACTTCCACGCGCGCACATAGGCGCGGATCTCGTCTTCCTCGTTCACCGGAAGCGCGCGCGCGAGCGCATGGTCCAGCGATTCCGTGAGTACATGCAGCCGTGCGAGTGCAATCGCCGTGTCGGCGACGTCCTTTGGAAAGAGCTTCTCCACCGCACCCGCAATGCGGGCGAACTGTCCGTCGCGTTCCGAGTAGTCGCGCGCGCCGTAAAGCTCCTCGAGGAAGAATCGCGTGGCTGCGCCAAACGCAGCGGATGCGAGCAAGTCGGCGTGAGAGGCAGCGAAGCGCCGGCTCTGCAACCGTTTCAACCGCTCGACCGCCATCCCGATCGCCGGAACGGACCGGCTCTCCGCGCGCAGGCGATCGACTTCGGCGATGGCCTCGCGGATGGTCTGCGCTGTGCTCATCGTGATCGCAGTCTAGCGTCGCCGGCCGTCGCAAGCCGGAGCGCATCGATTCGCGTGCCCTCGGGTGAGCCCTCTCGCCTCACCGCAGCGGCGGTTTGCGCGTCAAGGTATTCGTTCACCAGAAGCGACTCCGAAACTCCCTAACGCCGCTGCCTGTCGTGTTCCTAAGCTTTTCACTCACGCAAGGGGGAAGGCGATGGACCGATCGGTCGAGGGAATGGAAGGCGCACGAGCCTTCGCGGAGATGCCGGTGAGCGCGGGCCTCAGCCTCGCGCCGTTCATGGACGAACTCTCGCACGGCGTCCTGCTCGCTTCGTTGCGCGGCCAGCTTCTCCATGCCAATCATTCGGGGCGCCACGAGCTGGCGCGCCGCCACGTCCTGGCGCTGCACGACGGCGTGCTGCGCACCATCGATGCCGCGCAATCGCGCGTCCTCGAGCAGGCGTTCGCCAAGGCGGAAACGGGGCGACGCAGCCTGATGGCCCTGCGCGGTCCGGGCCGGCAGCGCGTGAGCATCGCGGTGCTTCCCTTGCGCCCGGACCGTCCGCTCCAGGCGCCGAACGTGGCCCTCGTGTTCTCCCGCAGCTCGGTCTGTGATCCCGTGATGCTGTGCTTCTTCGCGCGCACGCACGGACTCACCCCGTCCGAAGAGCAGGTGCTGGCCGTCCTGTGCCAAGGCCATTCCGCACCGCAGACGGCGGTGCAGCTCGGGGTCGCGGTGTCCACCGTACGCAGTCACGTGCGCAGCATGTGCGTGAAGACGCACGCGAATGGCGTGCGTGCCCTCGTGAGCCAGGTCGCAGTGCTGCCGCCCATCGGTGCCGCGCACCTGCACGCCCCCATCCACTAGCAGCCCCTCTAGGTCGCTGCCCGGGCCCATGCTAGAGTTTTCTCACACGAGGGAGGCGTCATGAACGTGTCCAGGACTGCGGTGGAGCACGAGAAGCTGATCGCGCAGCTGGAGCCCAGCCTGGGCCGCCTCGCGGCTCGCGGCATCGTGCGCAGTTACCGCAAGAACACCATCATCTTGAACGAAGGCGAGCCGGGGGACTCCCTGTTCGTCCTGCTGCAAGGGCAGGTGAAGGTGTATGCCACCGACGAGAACGGCCGCGAGATAACGTACGGCATGATCCAGGCGGGCGACTACTTCGGCGAAATGTCGCTCGATGGCGCGCCCCGCTCGGCCTCCGTCATGACCCTGGAGCCCTGCCTGTGCGCACTGGTCGTGCGCTCTGCGGTGCAACAGCATCTGGCGGAGGAGCCCGCGTTCGCGCTGCAGCTCGTCACGCAGGTGATCCGGCGCGCCCGCGCGGCCACCGAAACCGCACGCCAGATGGCCTTGCTCGATGTGTACGGGCGCGTGATCCACACCCTCGAGGGCGAGCAGGGCCCCGCCAGCATGCAGATGCCCGTGCAGCTCACGCAGATCACGCACCAGCAGATCGCCAGTCGCGTCGGCGCCTCCCGCGAAATGGTGAGTCGCTTGCTCAAGGACCTCGAAAAGGGCGGCTACGTGGAGCTGGGCATCAAGCGCATCACGCTGAAGAAGAAACTCCCGGCGCGCTGGTAGCGTGCATCAGCGAGCCGGGCAACCGGCTTCCAGCAGGGCCCGCTCGAAGCGGCCCTCCAGCTCCGCATTCATGGCAGTGGATCCGCTGAAGCTGCGCACGGTGAATGCCGGCTGCCGCTTGAGCAGTTGCTGGCGGCTCGCGCGGGCCTCGCCCAGCCTTTCGGTCTCCACCTGCGCAACGACCAGGGTGCGCCACGCCGGCAGGTAGCGCGGATTGCGCCGCAGCGCGAGGAGTGCGAACTCCATGGCCGATTCCGCGTCGCCATCGGCCAGTGCGGCCAGCGCGCAGATCGCGTCGTACATGTAGCGCAAGGGTTCCAGCCAGAGCGATTGCCGTGCGGCACTGGTGATCGCGTTCGCCGCTTCGGCATCGCCTCGCAGGGCCAGCATCTCGCCCATGAACAGCAAAGCCACCGAATGCTGCGGCTTGAAGCTGAGAGCCTGGTTGAAGCGCTCTTCCGCAGCCTCCAGGTTGCGCGCACCGTGCACGAACGCATGGCCTTCCAGCGCCAGCAGCAGCGGTGACGTGGGGTCCGCCTGCACCGCCGACGCGGCATGCGCACGCGCACGAGCCGCGTCGTGCTGTGCGAAACCGGAGCCTGCGAGCTGCACGCGCAACACATGCAGGTGCGACATCCACGCATGCCCGGTCGGATGCCGTCGCCAACGTTCGAGCAGGAGGTCCAGCATGCGGCGCGCGTCTTCGATGTCCACGGGAGACAGGCGATGCATCAGACCGATGGCGGCCAGCAGCAAGGTCGATCCTTCCAGCGACGGCGCCGGGCGCGACTTGGCCAGGTGCACTTCGTGCGCGATCACCGCGGCGTGCAAGGCCGCCAGCACCCGCGTACGCAAGCGTCCATCCAGCAGGCCGTGCGCGCCCAAGGCGGATTCGAAGCTGTCCGCCCACACCACGTGTCCGCTGCCGGTCTCGGCGAGCTCGGCGTACAACGCCAGCGCCTGGGGCTGCACGCGGGCCCGGCCCGTCAGCGCATAGCGCGCACCGACTGCGTCGACGACCTTCTCCAGCGTGTTGCGTCCGGCGTCGAGTGCGGAGGTGGACATGCGCGACACGACCTGCAGCACGTCGCTGCGGGCCAGCCCCGCGACCAGTTCGTCGGCCAGCGTTTCGCCGCTGACGCCCCCGATCACCTGGCCTTCGGTGGCGAAGGGCAGCACGGCCACGCTCGCCCGCAGGCCGCCCGGATCGATGGCCTGCCTGGGAAGCACGGGGGTGTGACCTGCCTGCGCGACACGGTACGCGTGCACCGGCTGCTTCACGTGCTTGAGATGACAGTCGCCGAGGTCCTCGAGATGCAGCGACAGCGCGCCGCGCAGGCGGGCGCGGAAGGTGGAGGAGATCACGAAGTCGCCCGGGCCGGCGAGACTCGCAATGCGCGCGGCGACGTTCACGTCGTTGCCGTAGATGTCGTACTGGTCCTCGAGCACGTCGGCCACGTGCGCGCCGATGCGCAGGTGCACATGCTCCTCGGGCTGCAGCGCCTGGTTCACGTCACGGAACCAGGCCTGCATCGCCAGTGCGGCGCGAACGCAGCCGGCCTCGTCGGCGAACTCCAGCATCAAGCCATCGCCGAGGCTCTTGTGCAGCCGGCCCGCATGCAGGCTCGCCTGCTCCTGCGCGAAGTTCACGAAGCGATGCCAGCGGGCAATGAAGTCCTGCTCGCCGAGTGCCATCAGCCGCACCGACTCCACCACATCGGCCACGACGATCACCTTCGTGGCTCGCGTGAACGGGGACGGCACGGACGACTGGGCGGACATGGCGGATGAGGACGTGGAAGTCCAGCATTTGTAGCACGTTGTATCTAATATGGAGGAAATTGTTCACGCCCATGGCGTCCTTGTGCGGTCCCTTGCCGGTCACTGCGACCCTCCGGGAAAACCCTTAAAGTCGCGGCATGGATTCCCTCAAGCCGCAGGACGCGCGCAGCGGCCGCGTCCCGATCCGCGCCCTGGGCGAGCAGCATCGCGGGCGCATCGCGAGTCACCTTCTCGCCCTCGACGGTGAAGACCGCTACCTGAGGTTCGGCTACAGCGCCACCGACGAACAGATCCAGCGCTATGTCGACGGCCTGGACTTCGATCGTGACGACGTCTTCGGCATCTTCAACCGCAAGCTGGAACTGATCGCGATGGCCCACCTCGCCTTCCTGCCGCACGAGCCCGAAAGTCCCGCCGGTGCGGAGTTCGGTGTGTCCGTGCTGAAGAAGGCGCGCGGCCGCGGCTATGGATCGCGCCTGTTCGAGCGCGCCGTCGTGCACGCGCGCAACGAGGGTGTGGAGCTGATGTTCATCCACGCGCTGTCCGAGAACACCGCGATGATCAAGATCGCCCGCAACGGCGGCGCCACGCTCGAGCGCGCCGGCAGCGAGACCGAGGCCTACCTGCGGCTGCCGCCCGCGACGCTCGACAGCCGCGTCACCGAGATGCTGGAAGAGCAGGTCGCACAGGCGGACTACCGGCTGAAGCGGCAGGCAAAGAACTTCCTGGACTTCCTCGCCACGTTGCAGGAGATGCGCCGCGGCGGCGCGAGCCCGCGCGGCCGCAGCGGGCGCTGAGCCGGGGCCGCCGGTCAGTTGAGCCAGCGGGCACAGCCAATCCGGTATCCTATGGGCACCTCCACTCCTGCCTCACGGCTGTGTCAGATCCCCACCCTGCGCGCACCGCGCACGAGAAGCAGGACAAGCGCACGTTCCTGCAAAAGGTCGCCGAGTTCATCCACCCCGGCCCCGACTCCAAGGCGGAACTGATCGAAACCCTGGCCGACGCCGAGGAGGCCGACATCATCGGCCCCGAGTCGCGCGTCATGCTCGAAGGCGTGATCAACATGGCCGAGCTCACGGCCGGCGACGTGATGGTCGCGGCGCCGCGCATGGACCTGGTGAACATCGACGCGCCCTACGAGGACATCCTCAACGTCGTCATCGACACCGCGCACTCGCGCTTTCCTGTCTACGAGAAGGACCGCGAGAACATCATCGGGATCCTGATGGCCAAGGACCTGCTGAAGCTGCAGCGCGCCCCCGGCCTCAACCCCCGGGCCTTGCTGCGCCCGGCCGTGTTCGTGCCCGAGAGCAAGGGACTCAACGATCTGCTGCGCGAGTTCCGCGGCAACCGCAACCACCTGGCCATCGTCATCGATGAATTCGGCCGCGTGGCCGGCCTCATCACCATCGAGGACGTGCTGGAGCAGATCGTCGGGGAGATCGAGGACGAGTTCGACATCGAGGAGGACGAAGGCGACATCTTCGGCCTCGCGGACCGCACGTACCGCGTGAGCGGCGACACCTCGCTCGAGCGTGTGGGCGAGGCCTTCGGCGTCGAGATCGGCACCGACGAGGACCAGCGCGAGTTCGACACCATCGGCGGCTTCATCGCCCACCACATGGGGCACGTGCCCAAGCGCGGCGAGTCCGTGACGCTGGGCGGCCTGCGCTTCGTGGTCCTGCACACCAAGGGCGGCGCCGTGCGCTGGTTCAAGGTCTCGCCCGCCGACGCGGACGGCCAGCCCTCTTGAGCGCGCGCGCGCATCGCTGGCTCGCGCTCGCGGCGGCCGCCGGCGCGGGCTGGCTGCAGGCGGCCTCGCTCGCGTGGCCCGGCAACGGACAGCCTCTGTGGTGGCTGCAGATCCTCTCGCTCGCGTGCCTCGCAGGCCTGCTGCAACGCACGCCGCATTGGCGCGGCGCCGCCTGGCTGTCCTGGGTCTTCGCGACCGCGTGGCTCACGGGCACGTTCTGGTGGCTGTACATCTCCATGCACGTGTATGGCGGTCTCGCCGCCCCGCTTGCCGCCGCCGCCGTGCTCCTGCTCGCCGCCTTCCTGTCGCTGGACTACGCGCTGGCCGCTGCGCTCTGGCGCCTGGCGGGCGCGCGGCGGCCGGCGCGGGACGCCGCACTGTTCGCCAGCCTGTGGTTGGGCGCCGAGCTGCTGCGCGGCACGCTCTACACCGGCCTCCCCTGGGGCGCCGGAGGCTACGCGCATGTCGACGGTCCGCTGGCGGCGCTCGCCCCGTGGGTCGGCGTCTACGGCATCGGCGCGGTCGCGGCGGCGCTCGCCTACCTGCTGTCGCTGCTGCTCGTGCATCCGGCGCGGCGCTCCTGGCGTTACTGGGTGGCCATCGCCCTCAGTGCCGGAGTGCTCGCCGCGTGCAACGTCCAGACCCGCAACGCGCAGGCGAGCCCCCCGGGCCCGAAGCTGCGGGTCGGCCTGCTGCAGGGGAACATCCCGCAGGACGAGAAATTCGAGACCGGCAGCGGCATCCCGCTCGCGCTCGAGTGGTATGGCAAGCGACTGCAGGACACCGATGCGCAACTGGTGGTCGCGCCCGAGACGGCCATCCCGCTGCTGCCCGAGCAGCTGCCCGACGGCTACCTGGAAGCGATCCGCGACACCTTCGCGCACGGTTCGCGCGCCGCGCTCGTCGGCATTCCCCTGGGCAATTTCGCCGACGGCTACACCAATGCCGTGATGGGCTTCGCCCCCGGCGCGCCGCCGTACCGCTACTACAAGCACCACCTCGTGCCCTTCGGCGAGTTCATTCCGCCGATGTTCAAGTGGTTCACGCGGATGATGAACATCCCGCTGGGTGACTTCAATCGCGGCGCCGTGGTCCAGCCCTCGTTCGCGTGGGCCGGCCAGCGCCTCGCGCCCAACATCTGCTATGAGGACTTGTTCGGCGAGGAGCTCGGCGCCCGCTTCGCCGATGCGGCGCAGGCCCCGACCATCTTCGTCAACCTCAGCAACATCGCCTGGTTCGGCAACTCCATCGCCATCGACCAGCACCTGCAGATCAGCCGCATGCGCGCGCTGGAGTTCGAGCGGCCCATGATCCGGGCCACCAACACGGGCGCCACCGTCATCATCGACCGCTTCGGCCACGTCACCGACGCCCTGCCGCGGGTGACCCGCGGCGTGCTGGTCGGCGACGTGGAAGGCGGCACCGTGCTGACCCCGTTCGCGCGCTGGGTCTCGCGCCTGGGCCTCGCGCCGCTGTGGGCCGTGGCGCTGGCCGCCGCCTTGCTTGCATGCGGATCGCGGCTGCGTCGCCCGCAGCCCTAAAATGCACGGTTCCGCAGGCCGCCGGCCTGCACCCCGGGGCGGCACCCGCCCGTCCCGCAGCCTATGCTCACATTCCAGCAACTGATCCTCAAGCTGCAGGCCTACTGGGACGCCCAGGGCTGTGCCCTGCTGCAGCCCTATGACATGGAAGTCGGCGCCGGCACTTCGCACACGGCGACCTTCCTGCGCGCCATCGGCCCGGAGCCGTGGAAAGCCGCGTACGTGCAGCCCAGTCGCCGCCCCAAGGACGGCCGCTATGGCCAGAACCCGAACCGCCTGCAGCACTACTACCAGTACCAGGTGGTGCTCAAGCCCGCGCCCGCCAACATCCTGGAGCTGTACCTCGGATCGCTGGAAGCCCTCGGCTTCGACCTGAAAAAGAACGACATCCGCTTCGTCGAGGACGACTGGGAGAACCCGACGCTGGGCGCCTGGGGCCTGGGCTGGGAAGTCTGGCTGAATGGCATGGAGGTCACGCAGTTCACGTACTTCCAGCAGGTGGGCGGGATCGACTGCAAGCCGATCACGGGCGAGATCACCTACGGCCTGGAGCGCCTGGCCATGTACCTGCAGGGCGTCGACAACATCTACGACCTGAAGTGGACCGAAGGCCTCACGTACGGCGACGTGTACCACCAGAACGAGGTGGAGCAGTCCACCTACAACTTCGAGCACAGCGACGTCGAGTTCCTGTTCACCGCGTTCGGTGCGCACGAGAAACAGGCGAAGCACCTGATGGAGCAGCAGCTCGCCCTGCCTGCCTACGAGCAGGTGCTCAAGGCGGCGCACACCTTCAACCTGCTGGATGCGCGCGGCGCGATCAGCGTGACCGAACGCGCGGCCTACATCGGCCGCATCCGCAACCTGGCGCGCAGCGTCGCCCAGAGCTACTACGAGAGCCGCGAGCGCCTGGGCTTCCCGATGGCGCCGCGCGAGTGGGTGGCCGAACTGCAGAAGAAGGCCGCGTGATGGCGACGAACAATCTCCTGGTCGAACTGTTTGTCGAGGAGCTGCCGCCCAAGGCGCTGAAGAAGCTGGGCGACTCCTTTGCCGGCACCTTGCTGGAGCAGCTCAAGGCGCAAGGCCTCGCTTCGGACGCATCGAAGCTCACGGCATTCGCCTCGCCACGACGCCTCGCTGCGCACGTGACCGCGGTCGCCGCGCAGGCGCCGGACAAGTCGGTGTCGCAGAAGCTGATGCCGGTGAGCGTCGGCCTCGACGCCTCGGGCCAGGCGACGCCGGCCCTCCTGAAGAAGCTGCAGTCGCTCGGCGCCGACGCCTCGGTCGTGCCGCAATTGAAGCGCGCCGTCGACGGCAAGGCCGAAGCGCTCTTCTACGAGAGCAACGTCAAGGGCGCGACGCTGGCCGAAGGCCTGCAGAAGGCGCTGCACGAGGCGATCGCGAAGCTTCCGATCCCCAAGGTCATGACCTACCAGCTCGCCGATGGCTGGACTGACGTGAAGTTCGTGCGTCCCGCGCATCGCCTGGTCGCGCTGCACGGCGCGAGCGTTGTGCCGGTGCGGGCCCTGGGCCTCTCCGCCAGCAACATGACCACGGGCCACCGCTTCGAAGCGCAGACGCCCACGTTCGCCATCCACGACGCCGACAGCTACGCGCAGCAGATGCGCGAGCAGGGCGCGGTGATCGCCAGCTTCGCCGAGCGCCGTGCCGATATCGAGCGGCAGCTGAAGGAAGCAGCGCAGCGCGTCGGCGGCGGCGCACGGCCCGTCCACGACGAAGCGCTGCTGGATGAAGTGACCGCGCTGGTGGAGCGGCCGAACGTGCTGACCTGCAGCTTCGAGCCGGAATTCCTCACCGTGCCGCAGGAATGCCTCATCCTCACGATGAAGGCCAACCAGAAGTACTTCCCGCTGCTCGACGCGCACGGCAAGCTCACCAACCGCTTCCTGGTGGTGAGCAACATCCGCCCGCAGGATCCCAGTGCGGTGATCGGCGGCAACGAGCGCGTGGTGCGCCCGCGCCTGGCCGACGCGAAATTCTTCTTCGACCAGGACCGCAAGAAGACGCTGGAGTCGCGGGTGCCGGGGCTCGCGAAGGTCGTGTACCACAACAAGCTGGGCACGCAGGGCGAGCGCACGGAGCGCGTGCGCGCCATCGCCAAGGTGATCGGCGCGCAGCTGGGCGACGATCATCTCGCGCATGAAGCGGACATCGCGGCGCGACTGGCCAAGGCCGACCTGCTGACCGACATGGTCGGCGAGTTCCCCGAGCTGCAAGGCATCATGGGCGGCTACTACGCACGCCACGACAAGCTGGGCAACGAGATCGCGGCCGCCATCGAGGACCACTACCGTCCGCGCTTCGCCGGCGACGAGCTGCCGCGCAACCGGCTGGGCCTGGTCGTCGCGCTCGCCGACAAGCTGGAAACCCTGGCCGGCCTGTTCGCGATCGGCCAGCTGCCCACCGGTGACAAGGACCCGTTCGCGCTGCGCCGGCACGCGCTCGGCATCGTGCGCATGCTGATGGAAAAGGACCTGCCGCTGGAGCTGGGCGCGCTGGTCACCGAGGCGCTGGGCCTGTTCCCGCAGGCGCAGCCGGGCACCGCCGAACAGCTCACCGATTTCATCTACGAACGCCTGGCCGGCCTGTTGCGCGAGCAGGGCTACAGCGCGCAGGAAGTGGAGGCGGTGCTCGCCCTGCGTCCGCAGCGCCTGGGTGACGTCCTCAAGCGGCTGGCGGCGGTGCGTGCCTTCGCGGCGCTGCCGGAGGCGCCGGCGCTGGCCGCCGCCAACAAGCGCATCGGCAACATCCTGAAGAAGGCCGAGCGGGCCGATGCGCACGTGAACGAGCGGCTGCTGAAGGAAGATGCCGAGAAGGCGCTCCATGCCGCCACGCAGAAGATCGCGCCGCAGGCGCGCGCGCAGTTCGAGTCGGGCGACTACACGGGTTCGCTGCAGACGCTCGCGGCGCTGCGCGGGCCGGTCGACGCCTTTTTCGACGACGTGATGGTGAATGCCGAAGAGATGGACCTGCGCCTCAACCGGCTGGGGCTGCTGGCCACCTTGCACCAGGCCATGAACCGCGTGGCCGACCTGGCGCGCCTGGCGCAGTAACCGCATGCGCCCGCACCTTCCGCACTTCATATCCCCCTCGTTCGTCGAGCGCGTCGGCCTGCGCTTGGGCCAGCCGGCGGGAGGCCGCCCATGAAACTCGTGATCCTGGACCGCGACGGCACCATCAACGCCGACAGCGACGAATACATCAAGACGCCGGAGGAGTGGCAGCCGCTGCCCGGGGCCCTCGAGGCCATCGCGAGGCTGAACCACGCGGGTTGGCACGTCGCGGTGGCGAGCAACCAGTCGGGCCTCGGCCGCGGGCTGTTCGATGTCGCCTCGCTCAATGCGATCCACGCGAAGATGCACAAGGCGCTGTCCGCGTACGGCGGCCGTATCGACGCGATCTTCTATTGCCCGCACAGCCCGGACGAGGGCTGCCAGTGCCGCAAGCCGCTGCCGGGCCTGTTCGAGCAGATCGGCGAGCGCTTCGGCGTCGACCTGCACACCACGCACGTGGTGGGCGACACGCCACGCGACCTGCAGGCGGGCGCCAGCGTGGGCTGCCAGCCGCACCTGGTGCTGACCGGCAAGGCCGCCGGCCTGGGCGAGCAGCCTTTGCCGGAAGGCTATCCGGCCGGCACCCGCGTGCACCGCGACCTCGCTGCCTTCGTCGACTGGCTGATCGCGCGGGCACCGGCGCCGCGTCCGGGGCAGGTCCAGCCCCCGTCCGCCGACGCACCCGCCTGAGGACGCTGCATGGCCTTCCTGCGTTCCGTCCTGCACGCCATCTG
Source organism: Ramlibacter ginsenosidimutans (assembly GCF_016654015.1). Taxonomy (GTDB): domain Bacteria; phylum Pseudomonadota; class Gammaproteobacteria; order Burkholderiales; family Burkholderiaceae_C; genus Ramlibacter; species Ramlibacter ginsenosidimutans. The sequence continues at coordinate 604,823 of NZ_JAEPWM010000002.1, forward strand.
GATGCTCATCACGGTCATCCCGTACGCGCTCGCGATCGTCTTCAGCGCGCCTTTCGCCAAGCCGGTCACGCTGTACGGCCTCGCCCAGGCCTGGCTGCGCCACGTGATGGTGAGCCTGCGCTTCCTGTGCGGCGTCGATTGGCGCGTCGAGGGCATGGAGAACCTGCCGCAAGGCGAGACCAGCCCGGGCATCCTGCTGGTGAAGCACCAGTCCACGCTGGAGACCTTCCTGCTGCCCGTGCTGATGCCGCACCCGCTCGCCTTCGTGTTCAAGAAGGAGTTGCTCTACATCCCCTTCTTCGGCTGGGCGATCGGCCGGCTGGACATGGTGCACATCGACCGCAGCCAGCGCGCGCAGGCCTTCAACAAGGTCGTGGCGCAGGGCAAGCGCCTGCTGGCGCAAGGCGTGTGGGTCATCATGTTCCCCGAAGGAACGCGCATCCCGCGCGGCCAGGCGGGAACGTACAAGTCCGGCGGCACGCGGCTCGCCGTCGCGACCGGCGCGCCCGTCATCCCGATCGCCGTGGCCACGGCGCGCGAGTGGCCGCGCAAGGCCTTCGTGAAGCATCCCGGCACCGTGCGCATTTCCATCGGCAAGCCGATTTCGAGCGAAGGACGGTCGGCCGACGAATTGATGCGCGAGGTCGAGGCCTGGATCGAGGCGGAGATGCGCCGCATCGACCCCGAGGCCTACGCGCACGAAGCAAAGCGGCAAACGGCGAAAGCCTGAGTGCTGGCGAGGCGCGCCGCGCGCCTTTAGAATCGCGGCCCATGCAGTCGCCGTTCCAGCTTCTCCTCGATCTGTTCGACGAAGCGAGGCCGGCCCCCATCGCGGTAAGGCCCGCGCCGACCGTCCTCACGCAGGACGTCGAGCCCTCGCCCGGCGAGCCGCTCGCCGGACTGCTGGCACCGCAGGCCTTCCGCCATCCCGACGCCAACCGCGAGGCGCGCCTGGGCGAGGTGCTGGTGGCGTACGAATTCCGCCGCGCCCGCCGCAAGAACATCGGCTTCGCCGTCGGCCCCGAGGGGCTGGTCGTCAGCGCGCCGCGTTGGGTGCCGCTGTACGAGGTGGAGCAGGCGCTGCGCGCCAAGTCGCGCTGGATCGTCAACAAGCTGGAGGCCGCGCGCGAGCGGCAGGAGCGGCTGGAAACCGCCCGCATCACCTGGCGCGACGGCGCGAGCTTTCCGTATCTCGGCGAGCCGGTGATTTTGGTGCTGGACCCGCGGCACGACTTCCGCGAGTCGGGCGGCGTGCTGCACACCGACAGCAGCACGTTGCCCGGCGTCGCGCGCCAGACGCTGCACATCGGCCTGCCGCACACCGCGAACGAAGCGCAGATCCGCGACTCCGTGCAGGCCTGGTTGATGCGGCAGGCCAAGGCCCTGTTCGTCGAACGCCTGAACCACTATGCGCCGCGCCTGAACGTGCAGTGGCGCAAGCTCAGCCTCAGCAGCGCCGGCACGCTGTGGGGCACCGCGCGCACCGACGGTTCGATCCGCCTGAACTGGCGGCTGGTCCACTTCCGCCTGCCCGTGATCGACTACGTGGTCGCCCACGAACTGAGCCACCTGCGCGTGATGGACCACAGCCCGCGTTTCTGGGAAACGGTGAAGACCGTGGTGCCGAACTACTCCGAGCTGCGCGGGCAGTTGAAGGACGAGGCGCTGCCGGTCTGGTCGTGAGCTGGGGTCGAACCCCAGCTCCTCACACCGGCGCGAACCGCCAGACGCCCTGCGCGTCCTGCAGGCGCCGCATCTTCCCGCCATGCCACAGCGCATGCAGGTGCGCCACCGACTCCCCCATCGCGAAGGTGGTCTGGTGCAGGTCCAGCTTGCGCTTGAACAGGATGGGCAGCACGTCCCAGGCCGACACCGGCTGCTCCCGGCTCGCCGTCATCACTTCGTCCAGCCGCTCGCGGTGGTGTTCGTGCAGCTGGCGTATGCGCGCATGCAGCCCGCGGAAGGGCTTGCCGTGCGAAGGCAGCACCAACGTGCCCTCCGGCAGCGGCCGGAACTTGTCGATGGAGCTGAGGAACAGCGCCAGCGAGTTCGCCTCCGGCTCCATCTCGTACACGCTCACGTTGGTGGAGATGCGCGGCAGCACCATGTCGCCGCTGATGAGGACGTCGACGTCCTCGCAGTACAGCGCAATGTGCTCCGGCGCGTGGCCGTAGCCGCTGATGCAGCGCCAGCTGCGGCCGCCGATGGCGAGCAGGTCGCCATCCTGCATGCGCCGGTAGCGCGCAGGCAGGGCGGGCACCAGGCTCGGAAAGTAGTTCGCGCGGCCGCGGATCTTCTCCAGCGCCTCGGCGTCCGTCATGCCGTGCGCCGCGAAGAACCGCGCGGCCCCTTCACCGCCGAAAGCGGTGGTGCTCTGCGAGGCGAGGCGCGCCGCGTGGTAGTCGGTGGCGCTGATCCACAGGCGGCACTCGTGGTCGGGCGTGCTCCAGCGCTCGCAGATCCAGTGCGCCAGGCCGATGTGGTCCGGGTGCATGTGCGTGGCGATCACGCGCAGCACGGGCAGGCCGCCGAGCTCGTTGGCGAACACCTGTTCCCACTGCGCCTTGGAGGCGTCGTGCGAAATGCAGCAGTCCACCACGGTCCAGCCTTCGCGGCCGTCCAGCCGGTCGCGCAGCAGCCAGAGGTTGATGTGGTCCAGCGCGAAGGGCAGGCCCATGCGGATCCAGCGCACGCCGGGCGCGAGTTCCAGGCTGGCGCCGGGCGCGGGCAGCGTGTCGCCCAGCGGGTACTGCAGTTCTTGTTCGAGGAGGTTCATGGGCGTGGGCCGATTGACGTTGACGTAAACGTCAGATGTAATCGGCCATTGTAGGCAGCCCGGATGCGGGCCGCTGTCCCCGTCGTTCAAAACCATGGCCGCCCCGCAATCCCAGACCACCTACACGATCAGCGACCTCGCTCGGGAATTCGACCTGACGACGCGCGCGATCCGCTTCTACGAGGACATGGGACTGCTGCAGCCCCAGCGCTCGGGGCCGGGCGGGCGCAACCGCATCTACAGCCCGCGCGACCGCGCGCGGCTGAAGCTGACGCTGCGCGCGAAACGGCTGGGCCTTTCGCTGACCGAGGCCCGGGACATCATCGACATGTACGACAGCCCGCGCGACACCGGGCCGCAGCTGCGCAAGTTCCTTGCCATCCTCGCGCAGCACCGCGCCCAGCTGGAAGAGCAGATGAAGGAGCTGCAGGCCAACCTCGACGAGGTGCGCACGCACGAACGCGAGGCGCGGACCCTGCTTTCGCGCCTGGAAAAGAAGATCGCCTGACTCGCGTGTATAGTTGACGTTTACGTAAACGTCAACTTCGGCCCGCCATGGACGCTTCCCGCTTCGAACCGCAGGACCCGGACTTCGCCGAACGCGTGCGCGCCAGCTTCGCGAAGCAGGGCGCCATGCAGACGCTGGGCGCCACGCTCGCCGAACTCGAGCCCGGCCGCGCCGCGATCGAGCTGGCCTGGCAGCAGGGGCTCACGCAGCAGCACGGTTTCCTGCACGCCGGCATGGTCGCGGCGGCCCTGGACTCGGCCTGCGGCTACGCGGCATCAACCCTGATGCCCGCCGACGCGGGCGTGCTCACCATCGAGTACAAGATCAACCTGCTCGCCCCCGCGCAGGGCCAGCGCTTCCGCATGCACGGCCTGGTGCTCAAGCCGGGACGCACCATCACGGTGGCCGAAGGCCGCGCCTTCGCGATCGACAACGGGCGCGAGAAGCTGATCGCCAGCATGACCGCCACGCTCATGACCATCACCGGCCGAGAGAACATCCGGCATTGAAATGATGGCCCACCCCCGAAGCGCCTGCGGCGCCTCCCCCTCAAGGGGGCGCCACCAGCGGCCCGGCAAAGCCGGATCCGCGGCGGCACACGGCTCGGCCCTTGGCTTGCGTGCGCCGCGGGCGCTTTTCAGATTGAGAACTGAATAGGAGAACAGCATGCAGCAACTCCCCGGCCTCAACTTCGGCCTCGGCGAAGACCTCGAGGCGCTGCGCGACACCGTGCACGCCTTCGCGCAGAGCGAGATCGCACCGCGCGCCGCGGAGATCGACCGCAGCGACCAGTTCCCGATGGACCTGTGGCGCAAGATGGGCGAGATCGGCGTGCTCGGCATCACCGTGCCGGAGGAGTACGGCGGCGCCAACATGGGCTACCTCGCGCACATGCTGGCGATGGAGGAAATCTCGCGCGCCTCCGCCTCCGTGGGGCTCTCGTACGGCGCGCACAGCAACCTGTGCGTGAACCAGATCAAGCGCAACGGCAGCGACGCGCAGAAGAAGAAGTACCTCCCGAAACTCATCTCGGGCGAGCACGTCGGTGCGCTCGCCATGAGCGAGCCGGGCGCGGGCAGCGACGTGATCTCGATGAAGCTGCGCGCCGAGGAGAAGGGCGGCTACTACGTCCTCAATGGCAGCAAGATGTGGATCACCAACGGCCCCGATGCCGACACGCTGGTGGTCTACGCCAAGACCGAGCCGGAGCTCGGTGCGCGCGGCGTGACGGCATTCCTGGTCGAGAAGGGCATGAAGGGCTTTTCCGTCGCGCAGAAGCTCGACAAGCTGGGCATGCGCGGCAGCCACACCGGCGAGCTGGTGTTCAAGGATGTCGAGGTCCCCGCGGCCAACATCCTCGGCGCCGTGAACGGCGGCGCCAAGGTGCTCATGAGCGGCCTCGACTACGAGCGCGCCGTGCTCGCCGCGGGCCCCATCGGGATCATGCAGGCCGTGATGGACAACGTGATCCCCTACATCCACGACCGCAAGCAGTTCGGCCAGAGCATCGGCGAGTTCCAGCTCATCCAGGGCAAGGTCGCCGACATGTACACGGTGCTGCAGGCCGCGCGCGCCTTCTGCTACACCGTCGGCAAGAACCTGGACCTGCTCGGCGCCGAGCACGTGCGCCAGGTGCGCAAGGACTGCGCCTCGGTGATCCTCTACTGCGCCGAGAAGGCGACCTGGATGGCCGGCGAGGGCGTCCAGATCCACGGCGGCAACGGCTACATCAACGACTACCCGCTCGGACGCCTGTGGCGCGACGCGAAGCTGTACGAAATCGGCGCGGGCACGAGCGAAGTGCGGCGCATGCTGATCGGGCGGGAACTGTTCGCCGAAACCATGTAAGGTTCGGTGACCCACGTGCAGCGTATCGCAACGCGGAGAATCTCCCCATGTCCCTGACCATCCAAGACCTCTTTGCCCACAACCGCGCCTGGGCCGCCGAAATGGAGCGCGCGCGTCCCGGCTTCTTCTCGGGCCTGGAAAAGCAGCAGGCGCCCAAGTTCATGTGGATCGGCTGTTCCGACAGCCGCGTGCCCGCCAACCAGATCACCGGCCTCGATCCGGGCGAGGTGTTCGTGCACCGCAACGTTGCCAACGTGATCGTGCACTCGGACCTCAATGCGCTGTCGGCCGTGCAGTTCGCGGTGGACATGCTCAAGGTCGAGGACATCATGGTGGTCGGCCACTACCGCTGCGGCGGCGTGCTGGCCGCCCTGCAGGGCGCACGCATCGGCGTGGCCGACAACTGGATCCGCCACATCCAGGACGTTCGCGATCGCCATCGCGGCATCCTGGAGAACATCGCGCCGGAGCGCCGTGGCGATGCCCTCGTCGACCTGAACGTCGTGGAGCAGGTGGTGAACCTGTCGGTGAGCACCGTGATGGTGGACGCATGGGCCAAGGGCCAGAAGGTTCGTGTCCACGGCTGGGCGTTCGGCGTGCACGACGGCCTCCTGCACGACCTCGGCGTGACCGTCAACGACACGGAAGTGATCGAGCCGGTGTACCGCAAGGCGGTCGAGGGCATCGTCGTCAAGTACAGCTAGTCCATGTTCCCCGAACGCCTGGATGCGCCGCAAGCCTTCGAGATCGCCAAGGCGATGCTCGACGGCTTCAACCGGCACTACCAGCTGTTCCGCAGCGAGTCCGCGCGCGCCAAGCAGCGCTTCGAGAATGCCGACTGGCACGGCCAGCAACGGGCGCAGCGCGAGCGCATCGAGTTCTACGACCTGCGCGTGCGCGAGGCGGTGCAGCGCCTCGAGCAGGAATTCCGGGCGGGCGAGCAGCCCATGGCGGTGTGGCACCAGGTCAAGCTGCACTACATCGGCCTGCTGATCGACCACCACCAGCCGGAGCTCGCGGAGACCTTCTTCAACACGGTCACGACGCGCATCCTGCACCGCACCTACTACCACAACGACTTCATCTTCGTGCGGCCGGCGGTGAGCACGGAATACATCGAGAACGCGGAGCCGGCGGCCACGCCCACCTACCGCTCCTACTACCCCACGCGCGAGACGCTGCACGCGGAGCTCGTGCGCATCGTCCACAACTTCCGCCTGGACACGCCGTTCGAGGACCTGGAGCGCGACGCGCGTTTCGTGCTGGAGGCGATCGCAGCGCGCCTGGCGCACGTGAAGCTGCGCGCCAACTTCCAGGTCCAGGTGCTGTCCTCCCTGTTCTTCCGCAACAAGGGCGCCTACGTCGTCGGCAAGATCATCAACGGCTTCTCGGAGCTGCCGTTCGCGCTGCCCATCCTGCATGGCAGGAACGGGCTGCTGGTGATCGACACCGCGCTGTTCGGCGAGGACGAACTGCTGATGGTGTTCTCGTTCGCCCGGGCCTATTTCATGGTGGACATGGAGATCCCGGCGGCCTACGTGCAGTTCCTGCGCTCGCTGATGCCGCGCAAGCCGCGCGGGGAGATCTACACCGCCCTGGGCCTGGCCAAGCAGGGCAAGACCCTGTTCTACCGGGACTTCCTCTTTCACCTGCGGCATTCGAGCGACCGGTTCCGCATCGCCCCCGGCATCAAGGGCATGGTGATGCTGGTGTTCGACCTGCCTTCGTTCCCCTATGTGTTCAAGGTGATCCGCGACTGGTTCCCGCCGCAGAAGGACACCACGCGCGAACAGGTGCAGGGCAAGTACCTGCTGGTCAAGCAGCACGATCGCGTCGGCCGCATGGCCGACACGCTGGAGTACCGCGACGTGGCCTTCGCGCGCGACCGTTTCGAGGACGCGCTGATCGCGGAGCTCCGTGCCGTCGCGCCCAGCCAGCTGGAGATCGGCGACCGCGACGGCGACGGCCACGAGGAGGTCGTGATCCGCCACCTCTACATCGAGCGGCGCATGATCCCGCTGAACATCTACCTGCAGGAAGCCTTCGAGGCGGGCGCGGTGGAGCAGGTGGAGCATGCGGTGATCGAATACGGCAACGCGATCAAGGACCTGGTGGCCGCCAACATCTTTCCCGGCGACATGCTCTGGAAGAACTTCGGCGTCACGCGCAACGGCAAGGTCGTGTTCTACGACTACGACGAGATCGAGTACCTCACCGACTGCAACTTCCGCAAGGTGCCCGAGCCGCGCAACGAGGAAGAGGAGCTTTCAGGCGAGGTCTGGTACAAGGTCGGCCCGCACGACGTGTTCCCGGAGACCTTCGGCCCCTTCCTGCTCGGCCACCCGGCGGTGCGCGACGTCTTCATGAAGCACCACGCCGACCTGCTGGACCCGGCGTTCTGGCAGGCGCGCAAGGAACGCATCCTCGCCGGCGACGTGTACGACGTGTTCCCCTACGAGCGCGACAAGCGCTTCCTGCGCCGGCAGCAGGCGGATGCCGCCGCGGTGGAGGCGGCGGCATGAACCGGGTGCGATCCGTCCTCGCCGGGCTGGCGGTCGCCCTGCCGGCGCTCACGTTCGCGCAGGCTGCGGAAGTGGTGGACCTGCCGACGCGAGCGGGCGTCACGGAGCGCCTGCTGGTGCTGCCGAACGCAACGCCGACTGCGGTGGCAGTGCTCCTCACCGGCGGCAACGGCCATCTCGACATCGCAGGCAACGGCTTCATCCGCCGCGACGCCAACTTCCTGGTGCGCTCGCGCGACCTGTTCGCGCAGCAGGGCTTTGCCGTGGTCGTCGTCGACGTCCCCAGCGACCACGCGAGCCCGCCTTACCTGGGCGGCGATTTTCGCGCGAGCCCCGAGCACGCCGCGGACCTCGGCGCCGTCGTCGCGTGGGCGCGCGGGCGCTTCGGCAAGCCCGTGTGGGTGATCGGCACCAGCCGAGGCACGCAGTCGGCCGCCACTGCGGGCCTGCGGCTGCAAGGCGCGCAGGCGCCCGACGGCATCGTGCTCACCTCGACGATCATGGGCCGCTCGCGCTTCGGCGACAGCACGGCGCCCCCGCTCACGGAGCTGGACCTCACCGGGCTCAAGCAGCCGGTGCTGGTCGTGCACCACGCGCACGATCCGTGCGGCGTCTGCCCGCCCGAGCGCCTGCCCGAGCTGATGAAGCACCTTCCGGCCAGCGCCGTGCTCAAGACGGTGGACGGAGGCGCCTCGCGCGGCGCGGCCTGCGACCCGTGGTCGCACCACGGCTACAACGGCATCGAGAACCAGGTCGTCGGCGCTGTCGCCGCCTGGATGAGGGAGCATCAGTGACCGAAGCCTGGCGCGATCACTGGGAAGTCGCGAGTTTCATCGTGACCACGCTGGGCCTGCCCTTCGCCATCCTGTTCTTCGCCTGGGAGCAGCGCAAGGAGCGGGACAACGAGGAGGAAGAGGCCTACCAGCTGCTCTCGAACGCGTACAACGAGTTCCTGAAGGTCGTGCTGGCCCACCCCGACCTGCACCTGCGCGCCAACGAGCCGCTGGTGGACCCGTCGGCCGAACAGAAGGAACGCATGCTGGTCATCTTCGACATGCTGATCTCGCTGTTCGAGCGCGCCTACCTCGTGGCCTACAAGCCGCACATGACCGAGACCGAGTCGCGCCGCTGGAACAGCTGGGACGACTACATGCGCGAATGGTGCCAGCGCGACGACTTCCACAACGCGCTGCCGCTGCTGCTGCGGGGCGAAGACCCCGAGTTCCAGGAATACATCCGCCGGATCGTCAGCGAGGAACGCGGCGAGCCTCTCATGCCAACCATCCAGTGAAGGAGTGAAACCATGGCCGAATCCATCGTCATCGTCGGCGCCGCCCGTACCCCCATGGGCAGCTTCCAGGGCGACTTTTCCGCGCTAGCCGCGCACGACCTCGGCGGAGCCGCCATCAAGGCGGCGGTGCAGCGCGCCGGCATCCCGGCCGATGCGGTCGGCGAAGTGCTGTTCGGCAACTGCCTGATGGCCGGCCAGGGCCAGGCGCCGGCGCGCCAGGCTGCGTTCAAGGGCGGGCTGCCCAAGAGTGCCGGCGCGGTCACGCTGTCCAAGATGTGCGGCTCCGGCATGAAGGCCGCCATGTTCGCGCACGACATGCTGCTCGCGGGCACGCACGAGATCATGGTCGCGGGCGGCATGGAGAGCATGACCAACGCGCCCTACCTGCTGCTGAAGGGCCGGGGCGGCTACCGCATGGGCCACGACAAGGTCTACGACCACATGATGCTCGACGGCCTGGAGGACGCCTACGAGGCGGGCCGCTCGATGGGCACCTTCGGCGAGGACTGCGCGGCGAAGTACAAGTTCTCGCGCGAGGCGCAGGACGCCTTCGCCACCGCCTCGGTGCAGCGCGCGAAGAAGGCGACGGAAAGCGGCGCCTTCGCCGCCGAGATCACGCCCGTGACGGTGAAGAACCGCGCCGGCGAAACCGTGATCAGCATCGACGAAGGCCCGGGCAAGGTGAAGCTGGACAAGATCGCCTCGCTCAAGCCGGCGTTCAAGAAGGACGGCACCATCACGGCCGCCTCCAGTTCCTCGATCAACGACGGCGCCGCGGCGCTGGTGATGATGACCGAGAGCACCGCCAAGCGCCTGGGCCTGAAGCCGCTGGCGCGCATCGTCGGCCACGCCACGCACGCGCAGGAGCCCGAGTGGTTCACCACCGCGCCCGTGGGCGCCACGCAGAAGCTGCTGGCGAAGACCGGGTGGAAGGTCGGCGACGTCGACCTGTGGGAGGTGAACGAGGCTTTCGCCGTGGTGCCGATGGCCCTGATGGAGGAGCTGAAGGTCTCGCACGACATCCTGAACGTGAACGGCGGGGCCTGTGCGCTGGGCCATCCGATCGGCGCGTCCGGCGCGCGCATCATGGTCACGCTGCTGCATGCCCTGAAGGCGCGCGGCGGCAAGCGCGGCATCGCCACGCTGTGCATCGGCGGCGGCGAGGGCACGGCCGTGGCCCTGGAACTCGTCTGACGTTGCCTCGTGGCCTTCGTAGGCTGGCGGTGAGCGACGCGAACCCCAGCGATCCGGCGTCCCGCAGCGAGCTGGGGTTCGCTGCGCTCACCACCAGCCTACGCCAATAGAAATGAACGTCCTCATCCTCGGCGCTTCGCGCGGCATCGGCTTCGAGTTCCTGCGCCAGTACCGCGAGGCCGGTGACACCGTCATCGCGACCGCGCGGGCCGACGAGGGCCTGCGCCATATCGAGTCGCTCGGCGCCAAGGCGCTGCGGCTCGACGTCTCCGACACGGCGAGCATCAGCGGCCTCGGCTGGCAGCTCGATGGCGAGAAGATCGATGTCGCGCTCTACGTGGCGGGCGTCATGTCGCGCGGGGGCGCCACGCAGGCGCCGGCGCGCGACGATTTCGACCGCGTGATGCGCACCAACGTCTGGGGTGCGATGCAGGCGATCGTGCAGGTCGCCCCGCTGGTGCAGGCCGCAGCGGGCAAGTTCGTCTTCATCAGCAGCCAGATGGGCCGCATCGCCGGCGTGGACTCCAGCTACAGCTGGCTGTACCGCGCCAGCAAGGCGGCCCTGAACATGACGGTGGCCTCCGCGCAGCCCGACTACCCGCAGGCGACCTTCGTCGCGCTGAGCCCGGGCTGGGTGCGCACCGACATGGGCGGCGCCGGTGCGACGCTGTCGGTGGAGGAGAGCGTGTCGGCCATGCGCAAGACCATCCAGGCCATCACGCCCGCGCAACGCGGCGCGTTCCTCGGCCACGACGGCCGCCGCTTTGAAGGCTGGTGAATCCATGCTGCTGAATCCCGACCAGGAAATGATCCGCGACGCGGTGCGCGATTTCGCGCGCGAGCAGTTGTGGCCGAACGCGGCACAGTGGGACCGCGAGCACACCTTCCCGCGCGAAGCGCACCGCGGGCTCGCCGCGCTGGGCGCGTACGGCATCTGCGTCCCCGAGGAATACGGCGGCGCGGGGCTCGACTACCTGAGCCTCGCCCTGGTGCTGGAGGAAATCGCGGCGGGTGACGGCGGGACCAGCACCGCCATCAGCGTCACCAACTGCCCGGTGAATGCGATCCTGATGCGCTACGGCAGCGAGGCGCAGAAGAAGCAATGGCTCACGCGGCTCGCGCGAGGCGAACTGCTCGGGGCCTTCTGCCTCACCGAGCCGCACGTGGGCAGCGATGCCTCCGCGCTGCGCACGACGGCGCGCCGCGAGGGCGACAGCTATGTGCTCGATGGCGTCAAGCAGTTCATCACCAGCGGCAAGCGGGGCCAGCTCGCGGTGGTAATCGCCGTCACGGACAAGGCAGCGGGCAAGCGCGGCATGAGCGCTTTCCTGGTCCCCACGGACACGTCCGGCTACGTCGTCGAGCGGCTGGAGGACAAGGTCGGCCAGCACTCCAGCGACACGGCGCAGATTCGTTTCGAGCATTGCCGCATTCCGGTGGAGAACCGGGTGGGCGAGGAGGGCGAGGGCTACAAGATCGCCTTGTCTTCACTCGAGGGCGGGCGCATCGGCATCGCCGCACAAAGCGTCGGCATGGCCCGCAGCGCCTTCGAAGTCGCGCTGCAGTATGCGAAGGAACGCGAGAGCTTCGGCAAGCCGATCTTCGAACACCAGGCGGTGGGCTTCCGCCTCGCGGATTGCGCGACGCAACTCGAAGCGGCGCGCCAGTTGATCTGGCATGCGGCCAGCCTGCGCGACGCCGGCCAGCCCTGCCTGAAGGAAGCAGCGATGGCCAAGCTGTTCGCCAGCGAGATGGCCGAGCGCGTGTGCAGCGCCGCGATCCAGACGCTGGGCGGCTACGGCTACGTGAGCGACTTTCCCGTGGAGCGCATCTGGCGCGACGTGCGCGTGTGCCAGATCTACGAAGGCACGTCGGACGTGCAGAAGATCCTCATCACGCGGGCGCTGGCGTAGATAAGACAGAAGGCGGACATCCGGACGCAGAGGTCGCAAAGGTTTCGCAAAGGACGCAAAAGGACAGCCAATGAAGGATGGACATCCTTTTCATCTGTCTTTTTTGCGTCCTTTGGCTGTTCCCTTTGCGACCTCTGCGTCCGGTTGTCCGCTTTGCAGTTCGGGGCTGCCCCCGCGGCGCGCAGGGAGGCAGGCGCTCAGCGCACCTGCTCTTCGAGGAAGCCGCGGAAGGCGACAAGGTCGCCCTTTTCGAGCAGGTGGTACACGCCCATGCGCGCACAGTCCTGCCGGATTTCCTGCCACAGGTGTGCGCCCAGCGCGACGACGGTGCCGGGTCGCGGCGCGGACAGCAGCCGCTGCACCAGGGGCTGGGTGCCGCCGTCCGTCAGGTTGAGGTCCACGAACGCGAAGTGCCAGCCTGCGCGGTCCCACACCGTCCATTCCATCGCGTCCTGCGCGGTGCTGAACGCGCCCGCGAGTTGCAGGCGCGGCAGCGATGCGATCACCTCCGCCATGCGCTCGGCGAGGGCCGGCGGGTCCACGACCAGCAGCACGCGTTGCGGCCGGCCGACCTGGATCCGCTCGCTCGCCGGGGCTTGCGGTGAGGGGTGCATGGCCGGCACTATAGGATGGGCGGGGCCGCCGGACAATCGGGCTTTCGGAGCAAGACAGATGACGATCACCAAAGGGTACCGGGCGCTGGTCGACGAGGCCATGGCGCAGGTCACGACGTATTCCGTGGCGCAGGTGCGCGAGCGCCTGGGCACGCCCGGCGTGCAGCTCGTGGACATCCGCGACATCCGCGAACTGCAGGCCGAGGGCACGGTCCCCGGCAGCATCCATGCGCCGCGCGGCATGCTGGAGTTCTGGGTCGATCCGGCCTCGCCCTACTTCAAGCCGGTGTTCGGCGACGAGGGCAAGGAATACATCCTGTTCTGCGGCGCCGGCTGGCGCAGCGCCCTGGCCACCAAGACGCTGCAGGACATGGGCATGCGCAACGTCGCCCACATCGACGGCGGCTTCACCGACTGGAAGAAGCAGGGCGCCCCCACCGAGACGCTGGAAGAGCGCAAGGCGAAAAAAGCCGGATGACAGTGACGGAAACGGGGCCCTGTCCCTGTGGCCGGGTGGACCTGCGCGGGCGGCCCGTGCCCTTCGCGCGCTGCTGCGGTCCCTACCTCGCCGACTTCGCGCACACGCCGGCCCCCGACGCCGAGCACCTGATGCGCTCGCGCTATGCGGCTTTCGTGCTGGAGGACGCGCCCTACCTGCTCGCCACCTGGCACCCGTCGCGCCGGCCGCCCGAGGTCGGCTTCGAGCCGGGCGTGAAATGGCTGGGTCTGGAAGTCAAGCAGCATCGGCAAGTCGATGCAACGCATGCCGAGGTCGAGTTCGTCGCGCGCTCGCGCCAGGCAGGTCGCGCCCAGCGCCTGCACGAGCGCAGCCGCTTCGTGTGCGAGGATGGCCGCTGGTATTACCTGGATGGAGACTTGAAGTGACCCAGCGTTTCGACGCGGTGCTGTTCGATTGCGACGGCGTGCTGGTGGACAGCGAAGGCATCACCAATGGCGTGCTGCGCGACATGCTGCAGGAGCTCGGCTGGACCCTCACGCGCGAGGAGTGCATGCGCATCTTCCTCGGCAAGGCGGTGAAGGACGAGAAGGACCTGATCGAGGCGCACACCGGCCGCGAGCTCACCGAGGAGTGGTTCGTGCGCTTCCGCGAGCGCCGCAACGAACGCTTGCTCGCCGGGGTGCAGCCGATCCGCGGTGCGGTGCCGGCCGTGGAGGCGATCAGCGACCGCTTCGCCGGCCGCATCGCCTGCTGTTCCGGCGCGGACCGCTGGAAGGTGGAGATGCAGCTGGCCAAGTGCGGGCTGCTGCCCTTCTTCGAAGGCCGCATCTACAGCGGCCACGAGATGCCGCGCTCGAAGCCGGCGCCCGACGTGTACCTCGCCGCCATGGAGCCGCTCGGCGTGGTGGCCGCGGGCTGCGTGGTGATCGAGGACACGGTCACGGGGGTCACCGCGGGCATGGCCGCGGGTGCGACGGTGTTCGGCTACAGCCCGGCCGAGGCGGGACACGACACGCCCGCCCTCCTGCGCGCCGCCGGTGCATCGCTGATCTTCACGGACATGAGCGAGCTGCCCGCGCTGCTCGGCTAGAACTTTCGAGGTAGACGGGTTTGTCGGTCTCTTCCTACACGGGGCAGCTCAACCGCGCTCCCATAATGGCCGTCCTCTTTTCGCTCCCCCCTCCCGATGGCCCAAGAAACAGAAACGCTGCTGCAGCTGCTGGCGCAGCACGAACAACAAATCCTCACGGAGTGGCTGCAGGAGGCGGGCGCCGCTTCCACGCGCACCAGCGAGGCGGCCCGCCGCGCGATGCGCAGCGAGGCTGAAGAGATCCTCAAGGCCATGCGCACGGCGCTGCAGGCCGGCGTGCAGGCCGACGACTTCCAGGCGCCCGCCTGGGCCGCGCTGCGGCAGGCGCTCGAGGCGCTGTCGCGTACGCGCGCGGCCCAGGGCCAGTCCGCGGGCGACACCAGCCAGTTCGTGCTCGCCTTCAAGCGGCCGCTGTTCGTCGTCATCCAGCGCGACATGGCGGGCCAGGGCGAACGCCAGATGGCCCTGGTGTGGACCATGTCCACGCTGGTGGACCGCATGGCGCAATGGACGGTCACGACCTACCAGCAGACGCGCGAGGAGATCATCAAGCGCCAGCAGCAGGACCTGCTGGAGCTGTCGACGCCGGTGATCAAGCTGTTCGAAGGCGTGCTGGCGGTGCCCATGATCGGCACCCTGGACTCCGCGCGCACGCAGGTCGTGATGGAGACGCTGCTGCAGCGCATCGTGGACACGGGCTCGCGGCTGGCCATCATCGACATCACCGGCGTGCCCACCGTGGACACGCTGGTGGCACAGCACCTGCTGAAGACCGTGGCCGCGATCCGGCTGATGGGCGCGGAATGCATCATCAGCGGCATCCGCCCGCAGATCGCGCAGACCATCGTGCACCTGGGCATCGACCTGCAGGGCATCGCCTCCAAGTCGTCGCTGGCCGACGCGCTGCAGCTGGCGATGGAGCAGCAGGGCTTCGTCATCACCCGCACGAAGTAGGCGGCCATGTACCGCATCCCCATCCTGCAGATGGGCCAGGTGCTCCTGGTGACCATCCAGCTGGACATGCAGGACCAGATGGCGCTGGCGCTCCAGGACGACCTGGCCAACAGGATCTCGGCCACCGGCGCCAAGGGCGTGCTGATCGACATCTCGGCGCTCGAGATCGTCGACTCGTTCGTCGGCCGCATGCTCGCCAGCATCTCCGGCATCTCGCGCATCCTCGATGCGACCACGGTGGTGGTCGGCATGCAGCCGGCCGTCGCCATCACGCTCGTGGAGCTGGGCCTGTCGCTGGAAGGCGTGCGCACGGCGCTCAACGTCGAACGCGGCATGGAGCTGCTGCAGGGCGGCCGCAAGGAGATCCCGCTTGTCCGTTGAAGACGCCGGCGGCTCGCTGCCGCTGCGCTCCGAGGAAGACATCGTCGCCAGCCGGCAGAAGGTGCGCGTGCTCACCCAGCAGCTGAAGTTCTCGCTGGTGGACCAGACCAAGATGGTGACGGCGGCGAGCGAGCTGTCGCGCAACACCGTCGTCCACGGCGGCGGCGGCGAGATGCGCTGGCAACTGGTGGACGACGGCCTGCGGCGCGGGCTGCGCCTGCTGTTCGAGGACACCGGCCCCGGCATTCCCGACACCCGGCTTGCGCTCACGGACGGCTGGACCTCCGGCAAGGGCATGGGCCTGGGCCTGCCGGGCAGCAAGCGGCTGGTGCACGAGTTCGAACTGCAATCGGTGCCCGGGCAGGGCACGCGCGTGAGCATCCTGCGGTGGAAATGATCGCTGGCACCTTCCACACGGCCTTCCCCATCGGGGATGCCAGCCGCGTGGGCGAAGCGCGGCGGCACGCTGCCGATCTGGCCGACGCATGCGCGCTGGACGAGGTCGAGGCCGGCCGGCTCGCACTGGTCGTGACCGAACTCGCGACCAACCTGCTGAAACACGCCGAGCAGGGGCGCCTGTGGCTGTCGGCGCGCCGCGAGCGGCGCGAGGTCGAAGTGATCGCCGTGGACTGCGGGCCCGGCATCCGCGACCTGCAGCGCTGCCTGGACGACGGCTATTCCACGGCGGGCTCGCCCGGCACCGGGCTCGGAGCGGTGCGCCGGCTGGCCGACCACTTTGACCTGCACTCCAGCGTGCCGGGCGGCACGGTGGTCGTGGCGCGCGTGCGCGCGGCGGGCGCGCCCGATTCCGAGGCGGCCACCTGTGTCGGCGCGGTGTCCCTGTGCGCGCCTGGCGAGTCCGTGTGCGGTGACGCCTGGTGCTTCGCGCTGGCGGGCGATCGCTGTGCGCTGATCGTGGCCGATGGGCTCGGGCACGGTCCGGACGCCGCCGAAGCGGCCGCGGCGGCGCTGGAGAGTTTCGCGCAGGACCCGATGGACTCGCCTCGCACCGTCATGGAACGCACGCACCAGGCCTTGCGCGGCACGCGTGGCGCCGCCGTGCTCGTGCTGCAGGCTGCGGTCGACGAGGACGTGGTGCGCAGCGCCGGCGCCGGCAACGTGATCGCGCGGCTGGTGTCGGGCGTGAGCGATCGCACCATCATGAGCCAGAACGGCACCGCCGGCGTCGCCATGCGCACGCCGCAGGAAACGACCACGCCATGGCCTGACCATGCCCTGCTGGTAGCGTGCAGCGACGGCATCGAGACGCGCTGGATGCCCGAGACGCTGGCACCGCTGCTCGGGCGCGACCCGACGCTCGCGGCCGCCGTGCTGATGCGCGACCATATTCGCGGCCGCGACGACGCCACCGTCGCGGTGCTGCGGCGCAGACACTGACATGCCCCACGAGAAGCCCACCACGCCGGAGGCCCTGCAAGCGGCGCTCGCCGAGAGCGAATTGCAGGCGCAGACCCTGCGCTCCGAGCTGGAGGAAACCAACCGCGGCGTGCTCGCGCTCTATGCGGAGCTGGACTCGCAGGCCGAGCAGCTGCGCGGCGCGACCGAGCTCAAGAGCCGGTTCCTGGCGTACATGAGCCACGAGTTCCGCACGCCGATCAACTCCATCCGCAGCATCACGCGCCTGTTGCTCGATCGCGTCGACGGGCCGCTCACCGAAGAACAGGAGCGCCAGGTCACGTTCATCCAGCAGAATGCGACCGAGTTCGCCGAGATGGTGGATGACCTCCTCGACCTGGCCAAGGTGGAAGCCGGCCGCGTCGAGATCTCGCCCGCGTGGTTCGAGATGGTCGACCTGTTCTCCGCCCTGCGCGGAATGTTCAAGCCGGTGCTCACCAATCCCGACGTGAACCTGGTGTTCGAGGAGCCGAAGGACATTCCCAAGCTCTATACCGACGACCGCAAGCTCTCGCAGATCCTGCGCAACTTCATCTCCAACGCGCTGAAGTTCACGCCGCGCGGCGAGGTCCGCGTCTCGGCGCAGCTCGCGGGCCCGGGGCACGTGACCTTCTCCGTGGCGGACACGGGCATCGGTATCGCAGCCGACTTCCACGAATCGATCTTCGAGGACTTCTCGCAGGTCCAGTCGCCGCTGCAGAAGCGCCTGCGCGGCACCGGGCTGGGGCTGTCCCTCAGCAAGAAGCTCGCTCAGCTGCTGGGCGGCAGCGTGCGCCTGCAGAGCGCGCCAGGCAAGGGCTCCGTCTTCTCCGTTACCCTTCCCGTTCAATGGGAGGGTGCGCCAGCCGAATGATCTCCACCGAGGTGATCCAGCCGACCATCGAACGCGCGGCGCATACCGTGCTGGTGGTGGACGACAACCCGGCAACGCGCTATTCGACGGCGCGGGTGATTCGTGCGGCCGGTTTTCGCACGGCGGAGGCCGGCAGCGGCGGCGAGGCCCTCGACCTGATCGCGCAGGGGGTCTCGGCGGTGGTGCTCGACGTGCACCTGCCGGACATCGACGGCTTCGAGCTGTGCCGGCGCATTCGCGCCAATCCGGCGACCACCAGCCTGCCGGTGGTGCATCTGTCCGCGGAGTACGTGCGCAACGAGGACCGGGTGACCGGCCTCAACGCCGGCGCGGACGGCTACATGGTGCACCCGGTGGAACCGGCGGTGCTGGTGGCCACGCTGCAGGCCCTGATCCGCGCCCGCACGGCGGAGGACCGCCTGCGCCGCAGCGAGCAGCGCTTCCGCGCCATCTACGACCAGGCGCAGAGCGGCATCGCCCTGCTGGACGAGGAAGGCCGCTTCGCCGACACGAACCCGGCGATGCAGGCCTTGCTGGGACGCACCGCCGCCGAACTCGCCGGCCACCCCATCGCCGACTTCGCGCCGCCGGACTGGCGCGGCTTCGTCCACACGCACCTGCGCAGCACGGCCAGCGACGGGCAGCCCTGGCGCGGCGAGTTTCCGCTGTGCAATGCCGAGGGCCACGTCGTCCACCTGGAGTGGAGTGTGTCCTCCCACGTGGACCCGGGAGTGCGCATCGCGATCGCGATCGACGTGTCCGGCCGCTTCGAGCTGGAGCAGCGCCGGCGCGACGTGCTGGAGCGCGAGCAGGCTGCGCGCCAGCTCGCCGAACGCCACAGCCGCACCAAGGACGATTTCATCGCCGTGCTGTCGCACGAGCTGCGCACGCCGCTCAATGCGATCATCGGCTGGGTCCACATCCTCAAGCGCCGCGGCGCCACGCCCGAGGCCAGCAAGGGGCTCGACGCGATCGAACGCAACGTCAAGACGCAGGCGCGGATCATCTCGGACATCCTCGACGTCTCGCGCATCAACTCGGGCAAGCTGCGCCTCGATCGCGAATGGACCGATCCGGCGGAGCTCGTCGTCGAATCCATCGCCGCGCTCGCCGCCTCCGTCGACGAAAAGCGGCTGCAGGTGCATACCGAGCTGCAGGACGCGCACGCACCGGCCTGGATCGATCCCGCGCGCTACCAGCAGATCGTCTGGAACCTGATGACGAACGCCATCAAGTTCTCGCCGAAGGACGGCCGGGTGGAAGTGAGTCTGCACCGCGACGGCGACCTCCTGCGCCTGGAAGTGCGCGACTTCGGCCAGGGCATCCAGCCCGATTTCCTGCCGCACCTGTTCGACCGCTTCACGCAGAGCGATGCGCCCGGCAATCGCCGGCATGGCGGCCTCGGTCTCGGCCTCTCCATCGTCAAGCACCTGGTCGACCTGCATGGCGGCGCCGTCGCTGCGTACAGCGCGGGGATCGGGCAGGGAGCGAGCATGCGGGTGGAGCTGAACGTGGTGCCCGCGTTCGAGCCCTCCGGCGGCAGCGAGGAACCGGACACCGAGCTCGGCCCGGAGGCCGAGGAGGTCGAGCCGCAGGCCCTGCAGGGCCTGGACGTGCTGCTGGTGGAGGACGACCCCGAGGCGACCGAGATGATGACGCTGGTCCTGTCCGAGCGCGGCGCGCGCGTGCGCGTGGCCGTGGACTACGACGCCGCACTGCGGGCGCTGCAGGACGCCTGGCCTCAGGTCCTGGTCAGCGACATCGGACTGCCGGGGCGCGACGGCTACGAGCTGGTGCGGCGGGTGCGCGAGCTGGAGGCCGCACGCGGCGGGCCGCGCCTGCCCGCGATCGCGCTCACCGCGTTCGCCCGGCCCGAGGACCAGCGCAAGACCCTGGCCGCCGGCTTCGACCTGCACCTGAGCAAACCGCTGCGGCCGCACCTGCTGCTCGACGCCATCCTGCGCAGCCGGCCCGCCGCGGCCGGTGCGGACGCCGCGCCCGGGCCGGGGGCCGGGGCCGGTCCAGCGGGCCCGTGAGACGCGCGAGCTGCGTGCGCGACGGGACGGCCCGCGCCAGATGCTTTAATCGCAGCCCATGACGACGCATCACCATCGGGCCAGCATCCCGCAGTCCTGGTCCGCCGCCATCGCCACCTTGGTCGGCGTGCTGCTCCTGGGCGCGGCACTCGCGTGGATCACCGATTCCGTCACGCTGCAAGGCGAGCGCACGATCTACACGGTGAACTGCGTGGGCGGCAGCTGGAACGGGACCGCCTGCACGGGCCGGCTCGCCGCAGGCGACCGCTACCGCTACCGCGCGCTGCGCATCCACCGCGAAGTGCTGTTCTGGCGTCCCGGCGCGTCGGAAGCGTCCGGGCGCCTGCTCGGGTGCGACATCCAGGACGGCCGCAACTGGCACTGCCCGGATGGGCCGGACGCCGCGCGCAGCATCACCACCACGCTGGTGCGCGGGCGCGCCGTGCGGGATCCCGCCTCCGGCCCCGCCTTCCACGCCGTGCCCAAGTGGCGCTGGTTGCTGCTGCACTGGGGCCTGCCGGGGGGCGACGAAGCGGACGACGGCGCGCCGGAGTGAAGTCGCGTGTCGCGCAGGCGACGCGCCGGCGCGAGGATCGCTCGCCCGTGCTGAAGAAATGGGCAATGCGGCGGCAGCCGCGCCAGTGCTTGCGTCACGCCGACTTGTGCGCCTCCCAGCGCCCTGTTTTCCACAGCGGCGGTGGATATGTCACAGCGCTACGCCGCGGAAGCGGCGCGCGCATGTGCTAGGACGTTCCCTCGCTGTCCGGTCGCGGCCGCACGCGGCGCGCGGCGCTCAGGTGAGCCAGCGCACTCGCGGCGCCCCGGCCCGAGCGGTTTCCCGGTTCAGTGCGGTCGGTCTTGTCCTAGATACTCCCGGACCTTGACGGCCCGGTCCCCGACGGCTTGCACCGCCTCCTTGATGCGCTCGGGCGTGGTCCCCAGGGACTTCGCCCAGTCGCGCAGCTCGTAATCCTCGTGGATGTTGATGCGCTCGCGGTCGGAGCCGCCGGTCTTGGTCTTGTCGTCAGACATACGTGGATCCTCCATGCGATGAGACGGGTAGATCGTGACCCAGCGCCACCCGGGTGCCGCGTAGGAAGCCCGGCCGTGCACGCGTCGTCGCGCTGCGCGGCCCGGCCGCAGGCATGCGTCAGAATGCGGCCATGCGATCCATTCTTCTTGCTACCACCTTGCTCGCCTGCGCCGCCGCCGGCGCCCAGACGCCCGCCGCTCCTGCAGCTCCTGCAACTGCTGCCGCCAAGATCACCACGCCCAGCGGCATCGTCTTCGAGTCCCGGCAGGCCGGCACCGGCGCCTCGCCCAAGGCGAGCGACACGGTCACGGTGAATTACCGCGGCACCTTCCCCGACGGCCGCGAGTTCGACAGCTCGTACAAGCGCGGCCAGCCCACGTCCTTCCCGCTGGACCACGTGATCCCCTGCTGGACCGAGGCCGTGCAGATGATGAAGGTGGGCGGCAAGGCGCACATCACCTGCCCCGCGAAGCTGGCCTACGGCGAGCGCGGCGCCGGCGGCGTGATCCCGCCCAATGCCACGCTGATGTTCGACATCGAGCTGCTCGGCATCCGCTGACGCCGCGACGCGCGCCCCACGGGAGGCGCGCGCGGACGTATGCTGGCCGCATGGCCGGCGCTCCCGCCCTCGATCGACTGCCACTCGTCACCGACGACGCGGCCGTGCGCGTGGTGGTCGAAGCGAACGCCGGCAGCCGCAACAAGCTGAAGTACCTGCCGGAGATCGGCGGCTTCGAGCTGCACCACGTGCTGCCGCTGGGCACGTCCTTTCCCTACGACTTCGGCTTCCTGCCTTCGACGCTGGGCGAGGACGGGGATGCGCTCGACGCGGTGGTGTTCGCCGACGAACCGGTGCCTCCGGGCACCATCGTCGCCTGCCGCCTGATCGGCGTGATCGAGGCGGAGCAGGGGCAGCCCGGCGAGGCGAAGAAGCGCAACGACCGCTTCCTGGCGGTCGCGCGACTGAGCCACCTCTATCGGCACTGGCACAACGTGGGCGACGTCCCCGCCAAGGCGCTGGACGAACTGGAGGCGTTCTTCGTCTCGTACAACGCGCAGCGCGGGACCGAGTTCAAGGTGCTCGGCCGCGCCGGCGCGGCGCGTGCCACCGAACTCGTGACGCAGGGCCGACGCGGGTGATCCCGGGTGGACCGCGGGCGCCAGGCCGCCCACAATCCGCCGCATGCTGACCCTCTACTACGCCCCCGGCACCTGTGCCCTCGCTTCCCACCTCGCGCTCGAGTACACCGGCGCGCCCTACGAAGCGAAGCGCCTGGACTTCAAGCAGCAGCAGCAGCGCACGCCCGAGTACCTGCGCATCAACCCCAAGGGCCGCGTGCCCGCGCTGGTCACCGACCGCGGCGTCCTCACCGAGACGCCGGCGCTGCTGCAGTACATCGCGCAGAGCTTCCCGGCCGCGCAGCTCGCGCCGCTGGACGACGCGTTCCTCCTGGGCAAGGTGAACGAGTTCAACAGCTACCTGTGTTCCACGGTGCACGTGAATCACGCGCACAAGGGCCGGGGCTACCGCTGGGTGCAGGAGACGGACACGGCGGCGCTCGAAGCGATGAAGGCCAAGGTGCCGCAGACGATGGCCGAGAGCTTCACCCTGATCGAGGAGAAGCTGCTGCAGGGGCCCTGGGTGCTGGGCGAGCGCTTCAGCACCAGCGACCTGTATCTCTACACGCTCACGCGCTGGCTGCCAGGCGATGGCGTGGACGTGCAGCGCTTCCCGAAGGTAGCCGGGCACCTGCGCCGCATGGAAGCGCAGCCTCAGGTGCAGAAGATCGCCGCGCTGCACGCCTGATGTACCAGCCCTTCGATCTCAGCGGCCGCGGGATCGTGGTCACCGGCGGCAATGGCGGCATCGGCTACGGCATGGCGCGGGCCCTGCTCGCGTCGGGCGCCAAGGTGGCCATCTGGGGCTCCAACGCCGAGAAGACGCAGCGGGCGCAAGCCTCGCTGGCGCAGGAGTGCGGCGACGCCACCCGCGTGCATGCGTTCGTGTGCGACGTCGGCGACGAGGCGCAGGTGGAAGCCAGCTTCGCGGCGTCGGTGCAGGCGCTGGGGACGGTGCACGCTTGCTTCGCCAATGCGGGCGTGTCCGGCAAGGGCACCGTGCTCACTGAGATGAGCCTGGACGAATTCCGCCGCGTGCAGCGCGTGAACGTCGAAGGCGTGTTCCTCACCTTCCGCGCCGCGGCGCGCCACATGGCGCAGCACGGGCAGGGCGGCTCGCTGGTCGCCACCGCCAGCACGGCGGCCGTCGAAGGCGCCGCACGCAACAGCCACTACGGCGCCTCCAAAGGCGCGGTCACTTCCTTCGTGCGCGCCCTCGCCGTGGAACTCGCGCGCCACCAGATCCGCGTCAACTCCATCCTGCCCGGCTGGATCGTGACCGACATGACCGAACGCTCGGTGCACAACCCCAAGTTCGCGCAGGCCGTGCTGCCCCGCATCCCGGCGCGACGGTGGGGGGAGATCGACGACTTCGGCGGCATCGCGGTCTACCTCGCCAGCGACGCATCGAAGTACGCGACGGGCGAGCAGTTCATCATCGACGGCGGCTACACGAAGTTCTGACGGCGGGCTTCCGGGCTGCCTGCCGGATCGGGCAGGTGAACGCAGAGTGCGCAGAGGTTACGCAGAGGACGCAGAGAAGACATTGAAAGGTTTTCCTTTGCGTCTTCTGCGTTCCTCTCGCCGACCCCCCTCCAGGGCGCATTCCGAACGCAGCCTGCCTCGCCAGCGACGCGCGAAGCACGCGACGGGCGAGCAGTTCGTGATCGAGCGGGCTATACGAAGTTCACCTGCCAGATCGGGCAGCTGAACGCAGAGTGCGCAGAGTGCGCAGAGGTTACGCAGAGGACGCAAAGAAATCCAGGAAAGGTTTTTTCTGCGTCCTCTGCGTAACCTTTGCGTCCTCTGCGTTCCTTTCTTCGATCCTCCTCCAGGCGTATTTCGGCACCCTGTGCCACAATACAGCCAGCTCCGGGGTGTACGCGACAGCGTGCTGAGACCAGACCCGTGAACTTGAACCGGTTCAGACCGGCGGAAGGAGAGCTGAACCCTGACCTCCAGGCGCGGTCGGGGGCGACGCCTTCGGAGCACCCGTGTCGAAGGAGTCCCCTTGAACAGCACCGCAGCCTTTTCCTACCCCCGCGTCCTCTCCATCGCCGGTTCCGACTCGGGCGGGGGTGCCGGCATCCAGGCCGACCTCAAGACCATCGCCGCGCTCGGCTGCTACGGCATGACCGCGATCACGGCGCTCACGGCACAGAACACCCAGGGCGTGCGCTCCATCCATGGCGTGCCGCTGCAGCACCTCGCCGACCAGATCGATGCGGTGATCGAGGACATCGGCGCCGACGCGGTGAAGATCGGCATGCTGCACTCCGCCGACACCGTGCGCACCGTCGCCGCTGCGCTCAAGCGCCACGGGCTCCAGCGCGTCGTGCTCGATCCGGTGATGGTGGCCACCAGCGGCGCCAAGCTCATCGACGACGAGGCGAACGCGGTGCTCGTCCGCGTGCTGTTCCCGCTGGCGGCAGTGGTCACGCCCAATCTCGACGAAGCCGCGCTGCTGGTGGGGAAAGCGCTGCACAGCGAGGCCGACATGGAAGCGGCCGCGCGGGAGCTCGTGGAGCGGGGTGCCAACGCCGTGCTGCTCAAGGGTGGACATCTGGCCGGCGACACGGTCAGCGACTTGCTGCTCGTGCGCGATGCGGCGCCCCAGTGGATGCGCGCGCCGCGCATAGCCACCCCCAACACGCATGGCACCGGCTGCACGCTGTCCAGCGCGATCGCCTGCCAGCTCGCGCTCGGCGCCGGGCTCGCTGACGCCGTGTTGCGCGCACGCGAGTACGTGCGCGGTGCGCTCGCTGCCGGCGCGCGGGTGCGCACGGGCGCGGGCAGCGGCCCGCTCAACCACGGACACGCCCCGCAACCCATGCACCTGCAGCCGCTGCGATGAACGAGCAACTCATCGAGGCCCTGCTCGCCTTCATCGCGCAGGATGGCTGCAGCGACGCCGAGTTCGACGCCATGGCCTTGCGCCTGTTCGCGCACCAGCATGCGAACAACGTGGCCTACCGGCGCTTCTGCCAGTTGCGCGGCGCCACGCCGCGCACGGTGAAGTCCTGGCGCGAGGTGCCGGCCGTTCCCATCAGCGCGTTCAAGGAAGTGACGCTCAGCTGCGTGCCTGCCGACAGCGCCGAGCGCGTGTTCATGACCAGCGGCACCACGCGCGGCGACGTGAAGGGCCGGCACTACCACCCGACCATCGCGGTCTGGAACGCTTCCTTCACCGGCAATTTCGCGCGCCGCTTCATGCGGGGCACGCAGCGCCTGCCGATGGCCATCCTGTTCCCCGATGAACAGGCCATGCCCAACTCGTCGCTCGCGCATTACCTCGCGATGGCGGTCCAGCACTTTGGCGCCGACGACAGCGGCTGGTACGTGAGTCCCCAAGGCATGGACGTGGACGGCGTCATCGCCTGGCTGCAGCGCGCGCAGCAGCGCGGCACGCCGTGCGCCTTGCTGGGCGCCAGCTACAGCTTCGTGCACCTGCTCGACGCGTTCGCAGCGCGCGGCCTGCGCTTCGCGTTGCCCGCAGGCAGCCGGATCCTGGACACCGGCGGCTACAAGGGGCACTCGCGCGAGCTGCCGCTGGAGGCCTTCTATGCGGGGCTCGCGTCGGCGTTCGGCGTCCCGCGCGAGCGCTGCATCAACATGTACGGCATGACGGAGCTGAGCACGCAGCTCTATGACGATGGCAACGCCCGCGTGCCCTCGGTGAAGACAGGTCCGCACTGGCTGCGTTCGCGGCTGGTGGATCCGCTCACCGGCCGCGAGGTGCCGCGCGGCGAGCGCGGCGTGCTGGTGCACTGCGACCTGGCCAGCTTCAACTCGGTGACCAGCATCCTGACCGAGGACGTCGGTGTCGCGCAAGGCCAGGGATTCCTGCTGTTGGGCCGCGCCGAAGGCGCGCAGGCCAAGGGCTGCTCGCTGGCCGTCGAGGAATTCCTGCAGGCCACGCGGGCATGAACACCGAGCTCTTCACCGCCGGCCACCTGCCCGGTCTCGCGCACGACGAGGTCGGCTGGCACACGCTTGCCTTCGGCAGCGGCGCGCAGGCGGTGCAGGTGCAGGTGCCGGTGCTGCAACCGGCGCAGCTCGCGGCGCTGGCGCAGCGCGTGAGGACGGCAGCGGCGCAGCACCTGAAACCTCTTGCGGTCTCGCAGGTGATCGCGATCGTCGACGCAGCGATCGCGCGCCTGCTGGACCCCGCCGATCCCGTACGCCAGCAGGCGCAACGCCTGCTGCCTGTCGTCTCGGGCTACGACGCGGACATGGTCCGGCTCGCACTCACCGGCTACCTGCAGTCCTTCCGCGCGCCGCAGTTGCACCGCTTCGTCGCGGAGGACTTCGCCAATCCCAAAGTGCTGGACGAGTTCCAGCCCGCAGCCAAGGGCGGTTTCGTGCGTGCCTTCGGCTCGGACCTGCTGGTGCACAGCTGGGCGGGCAACGTGCCGGCGCTGCCCTTGTGGAGCCTGGTGTGCGGCTTGCTGGTGAAGGCCGGCAACGTCGGCAAGCTGCCCAGCGCCGAGCCGGTGTTCGCGACCCTGTTCGCGCGCCTGCTGGCCGAAGTGCATCCACCGCTCGCCGACTGCCTGGCCGTCGTGTGGTGGAAGGGCGGTGACGCGGACAGCGCGCGCGCAGTGTTCGAGGCGGCCGACACCGTGCTGGCCTACGGCGGCAACGCGGCCATCGCGCAAGTCCGCGCCCAGGTGCCGGTGACGACGCGCTTCCTCGGCTACGGCCACAAGCTCGGCTTCGGCCTGGTCGCGTGCGCGGCGCTCGACACGCAACGTGCACAGTCCACGGCGCGGCTGGCGGCGCACGACGTCGCGCGCTATGAGCAACAGGGCTGCTACTCCCCCCATTTGTTCTACGTGGAGCGCGGCGCGCGCATCGCTCCGCGCGACTTCGCGCTGTACCTCGCCGCCGAACTCGCGAACCTGCAGCAGCGCTATCCACGTCGAGCGCTCGCGCTGGAGGAAGCCGCCGCCGTTTCCGGCTGGCGCCAGTCCGCGGAATGGCAGGCGCTCGCCGACGCGGGCTGCGAGCTGCTCGGCGCGCCCGACGCCGCCTGGGCGGTCGCCTACAGCGACACGCCGCGCCCGCTCGCGCCCACCGCGGGTGGCCGCTGCATCCTCGTGTGCGCGGTCGACGCGCTGGACGACGTGCCGGCGCTCGTCGCACCGCATGCCGCCTTCCTGCAGACCGCGGGCATCGCCTGCGAGCCGGCGCGGCTGTTCCGCCTGGCCGACGCACTCGGCCGCGCGGGCGTGACGCGCATCGCGGCGCTCGGCGCCATGACCACGCCGGAGGCCGGCTGGCACCACGACGGCCGCTTCAACCTCGCGGACCTGGTGCGCATGGTGGAGATCGAGTCGTCCGCCGAGCGCTCCGCCGACCGCCTCGCGCCCTATGCGCAGGAGGAGCGCTCGTGAGCCGCCGGGCCGCCCCAAGGCGAATACCGGAGCGCGCAGCGCGGAGGGCATCCGAATCATGAGCCTGCTGAAGCTGGAAGACGTCCGCTTCGCCTTTCCCGGCTGGCCGCCCACCGTCGACGGCGCCCGGCTCGAAGTCGCAGCGGGCGCGTTCCACTGTCTCGTCGGCCGCAGCGGCTGCGGCAAGACCACGCTGCTGAAACTCGCGGCCGGCCTGCTCGTGCCGGACAGCGGCCGCGTCGTGTTCGCGGGCCGCGCGCAGGACATCGGTTTCGTGTTCCAGGTGCCCAACCTGCTGGAGTGGCTGCGCGTGATCGACAACGTGCTGCTGCCCGTGTCCCTGCATCACCGGCCGCGCCAGGAAGAGCTCGAGCGCGCACTGCAGCTGCTGGA
This sequence comes from Ramlibacter ginsenosidimutans, assembly GCF_016654015.1. Classification (GTDB taxonomy): domain Bacteria; phylum Pseudomonadota; class Gammaproteobacteria; order Burkholderiales; family Burkholderiaceae_C; genus Ramlibacter; species Ramlibacter ginsenosidimutans. The sequence goes on from NZ_JAEPWM010000002.1 coordinate 632,620, forward strand.
GCAACTGGGCTTGCGCGAGCACGCGAACAAGCGGCCGCGCCAGCTCTCCGGCGGGCAGCAGAGCCGTGTGGCGCTCGCCCGGGCGCTGATCCTGCAGCCCTCGCTGCTGCTGCTGGACGAACCGTTCGCGGCGCTCGACGCGATCACGCGCGAGGAGTTGCAGCGCGACCTGCTCGCGATGTGCCGGCGGCAGCGCACGACCGTCCTGTTCGTCACGCACGACATCGGCGAGGCGGTGTACCTGGCCGACGCGGTGGACGTGGTGGAAGGCGGCCGCATCTCGCAGGAGATCGCCATCGACCTGCCCGAGCGCACCGGCGCGGTCCGCACCAGCGCCGCCTTCGCGCGTCACTGCGAGCAGGTCCGTGCCGCGCTGCACCTGGAGGCGCTCGCATGAAGGACGCACTGCTGCGCGCCGCGTCGGTGCTGCTCGCCGTCGTGCTCCTGCTGGCGTGGGAGATCGCCTGCCGCGTGCTGCGCCTTCCGGTGCTGGTGCTGCCGCCGCCGTCGGCGATCGCGAGCACGCTGTGGCAGGGACTCGCGAGCGGCTACTTCTGGCCGCACCTGCGCGCGACCGCGCAGGAGCTGGCGCTGGGCGTGCTCGCAGGCAGCGCGCTGGGTTTCCTTGCCGGCGTGGTGCTGGGCGAATCGGCCGTGCTGCGCCGGGTGCTCATGCCCTATGTCGTCGCCAGCCAGGTCGTGCCCAAGCTGGCGCTGGCGCCCCTGTTCATCCTGTGGTTCGGCTTCGGCATCACCTCCATCGTGGTGATCACCGCGCTGATCTGCTTCTTCCCGCTGATGGAGAACACGCTCACCGCCTTGCAGCAGGTCGCGCCCGAGCGGCTGGAGCTGTTCCGCATGCTGGGCGCCACGCGCGCGCAGACGCTCTGGCGGCTGAAGCTGCCCTCGGGGCTGCCCGCCATCCTCGCCGGCCTGCGGGTCGCGGTGGTGCTGGCGCTGGTCGGCGCCGTGGTCGGCGAATTCATTGGCGCGAGCCAGGGCCTGGGCGCCCTGGTGATCGCCACGCAAGGCACCATGGACACGGCGCGCATGTTCGCCGTGCTGGTGCTGATCGCGCTGCTGGGCCTGGCGGCCTACCAGCTCACGCTGTGGCTGGAACGCTGGCTGCTGCAACCCTTTACCCGTACTTCCTGAGGAGTCCCCCATGACCACGATAGCCCGCCGCCGCCTGCTCGCCGCCCTGCTGGCCGCACCCCTTGCCGGCCGGGCCCAAACGAAGGCCCTCGAGAAGTTCGTGGTGGCCGGTTGGAGCAAGCCCATCACGGAGATCACGCCGCTGCTGGTGGACGAGGACAAGGGCTTCTACAAGGCGCAGGGCCTCGACCTGGAGTACGTGCCGGGCGCCGGCAGCGCCGACGCGCTGCGCAACATCCTGAGCGGCCAGGCCGACGTCGCCTTCTGCGATCCGGGCACCTTCTTCGAAGCCATCGACAAGGGCGAGCCGCTGCGCGCCATCTACGACATCTATCCGCAGAACGTGTTCAACGTGGTGAGCCTCAAGGGCAGCGGCATCACGAAGCCCTCCGACCTCAAGGGCAAGAAGGTGGGCGTGTACAGCCTCGCCAGCGGCACGCGCCAGGCCTTGCAGGTGCTGCTGCACACGGCCGGCCTGTCGGAATCGGACGTCACCGTGGTGGTGACGGGCCTGCTGAATTTCGCGCCGCTGATGCAAGGCCAGGTGGATGCGACCGCCGCCACCGACACGGGCCTGCTGGTGGGCCGCCGCCGCGGGTTGCCCGACGTGAACGTGATCGAGGTGGGCAAGTACCTGCCCGTGTCCAGCGACCTGTTCGTGGTGCGCGAGTCCGTGTTTCGCAGCAAGCACGCGCTGCTGCAGCGCTTCCTGCGCGGCTACCGCGACGCGGCGCTCTGGATGATGAACCGCCCAGAGGAGGCGGCGCAGCTCGCGGCGAAGCGCGCCATCGACGGCACGGACCCCGCGCTCACCCTCGACATCATCAAGGCACGCAACGCCTCCAGCGTGTCGGACCTCACCCGCAAGAAGGGGCTGGGCAGCATCGATGTGGGCGGACTGCAGGCCGCAGCGGACGTGTATCGCAAGCTCGGACTGGTGGGCAAGCCGATCGAGGTGTCCCGCTTCGTGAGCGAGGACCTGCTGCCGGGCCGCAAGGGAGCGGCGGGATGAATTTCGCGGGACAGGTCGTCCTCGTCACCGGCGCCGGTCGCGGCATCGGCGCGGCGATCGCGCGCGCCTTTGCGGCGGAGCAGGCGACGGTGGCCGTCAACTACCTGCGCCAGGCCGACACGGCGCAGCAGGTGGTGGACCAGTGCAAGGCGCTCGGCGGCGACGCTTTCGCGCTGCAGGCCGACGTGAGCGATCGCGCGCAGGCGCACTCGCTGGTGGAGCAGGTCGTGGCCGAAGCAGGGCGCATCGACGTCCTCGTGAACAACGCATTCCGCAGCTATGCCTTCGACCCCGAGCAGCGCAGCACCTTCGCCGACCTGTCCTGGTCCGACTACCAGGCGCAGTTCGAGGGCTCGGTCGGCGCCGCGTTCCACCTGTGCCAGGCGGTGCTGCCGCAGTTCCGCGGGCGTGCGCAAGGCAGCATCGTCAACATCGTGAGCAACCTGGTCGAACACCCGGTCGTGCCCTACCACGACTACGCGACCGCCAAGTCCGCGCTGGTGGGCTTCAGCCGCAACCTGGCCAGCGAGCTGGGTCCGCTGGGCGTGCGCGTGAACTGCGTGGCGCCGGGGCTGGTCTGGCCGACCGAGTCCAGCAGCGGCACGCGCGCGTCCTTTCGCGAACAGCTGATGGCTGCGACACCGCTGCGCCGGCTCGCGCGGCCGGAAGACGTGGCCGGGCCGGTGCTGTTTCTCGCCTCGCCCTGGAGCGGTTTCGTCACCGGGCAGGTGGTGTTCGTGGACGGTGGATTGGTGATGCGATGAACGAGTTGTGGATAGCTTCGCTGGCGCAGGCGCAGGAACGCGCCGGCCGCAAGGAAGAAGCGCCGGAGCTGGCGACCCTGTTGCGCGCGCAAGGCGTGCCGGCGCTGTGCATCGTCGGCGCCCGCGCCGGCCTGGACTGGCTGGAGACGCCGCACGCCCGCGGCTGGCTCGCCGGTGCTGCGCTGGACGTTCCGACGCTGCAGCACGCCACGCAAGCGGCGCTCGCGCGCGGCTTCGTCGCCGCCGATGCGCTGGTGCTCGCGAAGACGCGTTCGCAGCAGGAGCTGCCCTTGCTCTCCTGGGGCGAGCAGGCGCCGGCAGCGCCGCGCGTCCCGGCGCCGACGCGCCGGCTCGATCTCTATGCGATCGTCGACAGCGCCCGGCGCCTGCGCGCGGTGCTGGAGGCTGGCGTGCGCACGGTGCAGCTGCGCATCAAGACGCCGGCGCAGCCCGACGCGGCCTGGCAGGCGACGTTGCGCAGCGAGGTCGCGCAGGCAGTCGCCGACTGCCAGGCCGCCGGCGCCGAGCTGTTCGTCAACGACCACTGGCGGCTCGCCCGCGAATTGAACGCGGGTGGCGTGCATCTCGGCCAGGAGGACCTGCTCGCACTCGGCGACGACGGGCGCAGCGAACTGCTCGCGAGCGGCCTGGCGCTGGGCATCAGCTCCCACAGCGTGTGGGAGCTGGCGCGGGCGCGCACGCTGTCGCCGCGCTACGTCGCCTGCGGTCCCGTGTGGCCCACGCTGACCAAGGCCATGCCCTGGCTGCCGCAAGGCCTGGACAACCTCGCGTGGTGGTGCCGCGCCGCCGGCGTGCCGGTCACCGCCATCGGCGGCATCCTGCAGCCGGCCGAAGTGCAGGCGGCGGCGAGCGCCGGGCCCGACGGCGTGTGCATCGTGCGCGGGCTGGGTGAGGATCCGCGTGCCACCGTGCCGGCCTTCGCCGCGGCGCTGGCCGCCGGCCGGGCGCAACCCGTCAAGGAGCTGCCGGCATGGCCGCATCCGACCCTGCCACACCCGCGCTGAGGCCCGCGCGCGGCTCGCCGCTGCTCTGGGCCGTCGCGCTGCTGTGCCTGCTGCTGCTCGCGACACTGGCCGGCCAGGTCCTGCTGCACGGACGCGTGCCGGGCTGGGACGACGCCGTGAGCCTGCACTACGCGCAGCACCGCGCGCCCGCGCTCACGTCCTTCATGCTGTGGGTTTCACGCCTGCACCAGACCGTGGTCGTGCTGGCGGTGACAGCGGTGCTGGCGCTGGCCATCGGGCTGCGGTTCTCGCGCAGCGCGGTCCGCCCGCTGCTCATCGTGCCCGCGGGCATGCTGCTGAACGTCGTGCTCAAGAATCTCGTACAGCGTCCACGCCCGCACTGGGACCATGCGCTGGTGAGCTTGCCGACCTGGAGCTTTCCCAGCGGCCACGCCCTGGCGGCGACCGTGTTCTACGGCACCGTGTGCGCGCTGGTGTTCGCGCACACGCGGTCGCGCGGATGGCGAGCGTTGGCAGTGCTGCTGGTCGTGGTGATGGTGCCGCTGGTCTGCTTCAGCCGCGTCTACCTCGGCGCGCATTATCCCAGCGACGTGGTCGCGGGAGTCGCCGAGGGAACGCTCTGCGTGTTGCTGGGCCTCGGGCTGCTTCGTCAGCGATGACGGGCTGCATGCTCGACGGAGAAGATCTACCATGGAACCGACGCCTTCATTCATTGTCCGAGCCGCGCAAGCCGCCGACGCCGACGCGATCGCCGGCTTCAACGCCGCCATGGCCTTCGAGACCGAAAGCAAGCGCCTGCGTGCCGAAGTGCTGGGCGCGGGCGTGCGCCGCCTGCTCGCCGAGCCCGGCCTGGGCTTCTACCGCGTCGCCGAGGCGCAGGGCGAAGTCATCGCCTGCCTGATGGTGACGACCGAGTGGAGCGACTGGCGCAACGGCCGCTTCTGGTGGATCCAGAGCGTGTACGTGCAGCCTGCGTGGCGCCGCCGCGGCGTGTTCCGCGCGCTGTACGACGATGTGCGCGAGGCGGCGCTGCGCGAGAGCGACGTGTGCGGCCTGCGCCTGTACGTGGAGCACGAGAACACGGTGGCACAGGCCACTTACCGCAGCCTGGGCATGCAGCAGACCGACTACCTGCTGTTCGAGGAGCTCAAGCCCGGCGTCGTGTTCCTGCAGGACGATCAGGCATCGAGCTCGGGGTAGCGGCGGAAGATGCCTTGCTCGTTGAAGGGCAGGCGGCGCTCGCTCGCAAGATAGGCCGCGAGCCGCCGGTTCCCTGGCACGCCGGCATGCAATGCCGCCACGCGCGGCGCCTTGCGCAGCACGCGCTTGGTGGCTTTCGGAAACGCATAGAGCAGCCCGTCCACGACCTGGAACAGCGACAGGTCCGCATACGTGAGGCGCGCCCCGACCAGGCGCGGCACCTCGCGCGCGTCGTTGCCCGGATTGCGTTGCAGCACCGTCTCGCACCAGCCCAGGAACTTCGGCAGGCGCTCGCGGCGAAAGTCTTCGGCGCGCCGCTTCGCCTCCGGTTTCTGGTCTTCGTAATACAGGCCGCCCGCGATCGGGTGATGCGTGTCGTGGGCCTCCACCACGAGGTCCGCGAGCGTGAGCTGGATCTGGTGCACCCACAGGCGATCCGTTTCGGAGCGGGGTACCAGGCCCAGTTTCGGCCCGAGGTACAGCAGGATCGCCGCCGTCTGGCCGATCACTTTCCTGCCATCGACGAGGAAAGGGCAGGCGAAGGGCGGCCGCTGCACGGCGTCGCCCTGCAGGTAACGCATCATCGCCGGCACGCCGGCGCCGGCCTTCGCGTCACCGCGGGCGACATCGACGTAGGCGGCGCCCGCCGTCTCCAGCGCGAGCCGGACGAATTCGCCGCGGCCCTGGATGCCGGGCCAGTAGTGCAGCTGGTAGGCCATGCGGCCATCATAGGACGAGGCTCCTTATTCACGCCGCTGGATAAGCTCGTGACAAGTCTGTCGTTCGCCTGTCATCGACGCACGCCCAGAATGCGCCAGGCATCAAGGAGGACAGCCATGGACATTCTGAACGCGACCCGGCCGGCGGCGCGCGTCGTGCGCCTGCAGAGCCATCTGCAAGAGCTGTTGCGCATCACCGCGGCAAATTGGGGGCTCGACCCTCCGGTGGAGGGGCCGTTCCTGCCGCCCGCGAGGCTCGCGCCGGCCCGCGCTGTCGCCCCGGTGTGGAACCCGCCGCCCTCCCTGCGCGCCTGACCCTTACCATGGCGGGTCCACCAGGAGACCCGCATGAACGGTGCCCGCAGCCTCGTCGAAACCCTGATCGCCTCCGGCGTCGACACCTGCTTCGCGAATCCCGGAACCAGCGAGATGCACTTCGTCGCCGCGCTGGACCAGAGTGCGGGCATCCGCTGCGTGCTGGGCCTGCAGGAGAACGTGGTGACCGGCATGGCCGACGGCTACTGGCGCATCGCGGGCAAGCCCGCCTGCACGCTGCTGCACTGCGGTCCCGGCCTGGGCAATGGCGTGACCAACCTGCACAACGCGCGGCGCGCCCGCAGCGGCATCGTCAACATCGTCGGTGACCAGGCGACCTATCACCGGCCGTTCGACCCGCCGCTGACCGCCGATACGGAAGGTCTCGCGCGCACGGTGTCGGCCTGGGTGCACGTGAGCACGCAGGCCGCGCAAGTGGGACGCGACGCCGCCGCCGCCGTGCAGGCGGCACGCACTTATCCCGGGCAGGTCGCGACGCTGGTACTTCCCGCCGATGCGTCCTGGAACGAAGGCGGCGTCGTTGCCGCCGCCCTGCCGGTGCCCGAACCCGCCCCGCTCGATCCGCACGCGGTGGAGCGGGCCGCGCGCGTGCTGCGCGTGCACGGCGGCAAGGTCCTGCTGCTGCTGGCGGGCGCGGCCGTGCAGGCCGAAGGGCAGGCGCTCGCGTGGCGCATCGCCAGCGCCACCGGCGCGAAGCTGATGGCCGATTTCGTCAACCCCAAGCTGGCGCGCGGGCGCGGCCGCCTCCAGTTGGAGCGCGTGCCCTACAAGAGCGAGCTTGCGATCGAGGCGCTCAAGCCCTTCGACCACCTCGTGCTGGTGAATGCGAAGGCGCCGGTGGGTTTCTTCGCCTATCCCAACCTGCCTTCGATCCAGTACCGCAGCGACGCGCAAGTGCACGTGCTCTCGCGCCCCGAGCAGGATGCGGTCGAGGCGTTGCGTGCGCTTGCCGATGCGCTCGACGCACCGGAGGCGGCGCTGCCCGATCCGGGTCCGCGCCCGCAGGCCGCGAGCGGCGAGCCCACGTCGGACAAGCTCGCGCAGACCGTGGCGGCGCTGATGCCGGAGCACGCGATCGTCTCGGATGAGAGCGTCTCTTACGGGCGCGGCTTCTACAAGGCCTCGCACGCGGCGCCGCCGCACGACTGGCTGCATCTCGCCGGCGGGGCGATCGGCGACGGCATGCCGGTGGCCACCGGCGCGGCCATCGCGGCGGGCGGGCAGCGTCGCGTGATCAGCCTGCAAGCCGACGGCTCCGCCATGTACACGCTGCAGTCGCTGTGGACGCAGGCGCGCGAGCGGCTGCCGGTCACGACCATCGTGTTGAACAACCGCAGCTACAAGATCCTGCTCGGTGAGTACCAAGGTGTCGGTGCCACGCCCGGCCCCACCGCGCACCGCATGCTGGACCTCGCGGACCCCGACCTGGACTGGGTGCGCCTGGCGCAAGGCACGGGCGTGGATGCGGCACGAGCGACCAGCATGGACCAGTGCGCGGACCTGATGCGCGCGAGCTTCGTGCGCAGCGGCCCCTTCCTGATCGAGCTGATGGTGTGAGGGTCTGCACGGAGGACGTCAACCCGGATTGACGCCCCGGCCGCCCGCTCGCTAGTCTCCTGCGGCTTGTGACAAGGAGACACGATGCGCCTGCTGTACCGAATCGTCCCCGTGCTGGCCCTGCTGGCCAGCGCCATCGCGCCGCTGGCGGCCGCGGCCGCCGATGACTATCCGAGCAAGCCGATCAAGTGGGTCGTCGCCTATCCGCCCGGCGGCTCGACCGACCTGGTGGCGCGCCTCATGGGCCAGTACCTGTCGACCAAGCTGGGCCAGCAGGTCCTCATCGAGAACCGCGCCGGTGGCGGCAACAACATCGGCACCGAGTACGCGGCGAAGTCGCCGCCCGACGGCTACACGCTGTTCCTGGTGAATCCCGCCAACGCGATCAACGCCACGCTGTACCCGAAGTTGAACTTCAACTTCCTGGAAGACATGCAGCCGGTGGCCGGCATCATCCGGGTGCCCAACGTCATGACCGTGACGAAGAACTTCCCGGCGAAGAACATCCAGGAGTTCATCGACTACGCGAAGAAGAACCCCGGCAAGATCAACATGGCCTCGTCCGGCGCGGGCACCTCGGTGCACCTGTCCGGCGAGCTGTTCAAGTACATGACCGGGATCGACATGAAGCACGTGCCCTACAAGGGCGCGGGCCCGGCGATCAACGACCTGATCGGCGGGCAGGTGGACGTGCTGTTCGACAACATGCCTTCCATCATCGGGCACATCCGCGGCGGCGCCGTGCGCGCCCTGGGCGTGACCAGCGCTCAGCGCTCGCCCGCGCTGCCCGACGTGCCCAGCGTCGCCGAGGTCGTGCCGGGCTACGAGGCGAGCGCCTGGTTCGGCATGTCGGTGCCCAAGGGCACGCCGCGTCCCATCGTCGAGCGGCTCAATCGCGAGGTGAACGCGGCGCTGGCCGATCCGGCGATGAAGGCGAAGCTGGCCGAACTCGGTGGCGTGCCCATCCCCGGCACCCCGGAAGATTTCTGGAAGCTGCACCGCATGGAAACGGAGAAGTGGGCGAAGATCGTCCAGTTCTCCGGCGCGCGCGTCGAGTAGGCACGCGTCAGCCGCCGCGGTGGAACAGGGACTCGACGTTGGCGCGGCCCTGCGGACTGGCCATCAGCACGAGCACCGTGCCGGGCTGCACGAGGTGCTCGTCCGCCGGGTTGAACACCCAGCGTCCCTGTTCCTGCGTCGCCACCAGGATGTAGTCGCGCGACCGGGGCAGCAGCGCGCCTATGGGAGTGGGCGCGTGGTCGCCGGGCACGACGACCTCCTCCACGCGCAGGCCTTCGTCGCTGCGCAGCATCTGGTCCATGAAGTTCACCACGTGCGGCCGCAGCATGGCCGAAGCGATGCGCATGCCGCCGGTGAAGTCCGGCGAGACGATCTCGTCGGCCCCCGCGCGCCGCGCCTTGTCGGCATTGCGCACGTCGTGCAGGCGCACCACCACGCGCGAGCGCGCGTTGAGCAGCTTCACCGAGAGCGCGATCATCAGGTTGTGACTGTCGTCGCCGGTCACGGCGAACACGCCGGCGGCCTGGAACACGCCCGCGCGCTTGAGCGCCTCGTCGTCGGCGGCATCCGCCTGCAGGTGCAGTGTCTCGGGATGCAGGTCGTTCCAGCGCTGCAGCACTTCGGCCTCGCGCTCGATCACCACGAAGCGCCGGTGTGTCTTCAGCAGCTCGCGCGCGACGTTCGCGCCGACCCGGCCGATGCCGCACACGATGTAATGCCCCTGCAGGTGGGCGATCTGGCGTTCCATGCGGCGTCTCCTGAGGGCGGCGTTGAAATCGGACTCGATCAGCAGCGCCACGAAGGTCGAGAACAGGTAGCTGAAAGTGGCGATGCCCACCACCGCGATGAACACGGTGAAGAGGCGGCCGCCGGGGTGTCCCGCCAGGTCGATCACCTCGCCGTAGCCGATCGTGGCCACGGTGATGAAGGTCATGTAGAAGCTGTCGATCCAGGTTGCTGCGGGCCGGCCGATCCAGTGGTAGCCGATGGTGCCCAGCACGTGCACCAGTACCAGCAGCGCGGCGCCGTACAGCAGCCCGCCGACATGGCGGCTGCGGGTGAGCTTGGGCGAGAGCGGCACGGGGGCTTCCGGATTCGGCCGCATTCTGCCGCGTTGCCGAGCTGCCCGATTGATCTGGCGCAGCCCGGGCGCGTCGCGCTGCAAGGGCCCCGCCCGTGCCAAGCGGGCGGCCGCGCTCAGACGCCGATCAGAACCGGAACCAGTGGTCTGCGCGCGGGGGCGCGTCGCCGTAGGCTTCCTTGGCGCGCCGGATCCGTTCGAGGTCCTTCAGCAAGGTCTCCAGCGCCGACTGTGCGCCCACGCCGCTGCGCCCGCGCGGGACGCGGTATTCCGGCGGCTTGACCTCCGGATCGAGAGTGCGAACGGCCTCGTTCATGGTACAGGCCGAATGGTACCGGGCGCATCCCCGGTGCGCCAGCCTCGGGTCAGAGAGTCTTAAGAGCTGGTCGCGCTGCGCGGGACGGCCCGTAGAATGGCCGGGCCCGGAGACTTGGGGGAGTGGTTTAACCCAGCGGTCTTGAAAACCGCCGGCGCTGCGAGGCGCCCGTGAGTTCGAATCTCACAGTCTCCGCCAGCGCCGTGGCGCGCACGCGCCGCATCCGCGCAAAGTCGGAACTCTCCTACACACGCTCCCGCAGTCGTGCGACAGAATCGCGCCGTTTTGCGCGTTCATTGCGGCGGTCCGCCCGCAGTGGAGCAGGTGGAAGCGGATCCGGAGGCGAGATGGCAGTACGTGTGTTCATCGTCGAAGACACCAGGCCGATGCAGGCGCTCCTGCGCGACCTGCTCGAGTCGGTCGGCGGCTTCGACGTGGTCGGAGTGGCCACGAACGAAACCAGTGCGACCGACTGGCTGCTGCGCCATCGCGGCGGCTGGGATCTCGCCATCGTGGACCTGCTGCTCGGCGAAGGCTCCGGCTTCACTCTCATCACCCGCTGCAACAAGGAACCTGGCGGCGCCGTGCTGGTGTTCAGCGACTTCGTCACGCCCGTGGTGCGCCAGCGCTGCATCCGGCTCGGCGCCGACGGCGTGATCTCGAAGGCGCAGTTCGGCGAACTTCGTTCGTACCTGCAGGCCTTCCCGGGCCGCACCACCCAGCGCGAAATCGCCTGACACTGCGAGCGCGAAAGCGCTTGGTTCAGCGCGATGGATCCGACGCCGGCGGGGAACGCGTCGGCTGCGCGTGCGCGCCGGCTGCGCCCGTGCGCAAGCGTCGCAGCGACGCGGTCTCGAACGTCCCCTGGTGCAGTCTTCCATCGGTCATCCACGCGCAGTAGACGAGGTTCTGCGACCGGGCCTGAACCGTCATGGCGGGTCCGCCCGCGGCGAGTTCCACCACGTCGCCGACCTGGATGCCGTCCTCGTTCATGACCGCGATTATCATCCGATGTGCATGGCCGAGCAGAGGGTGTGTGCATATTCACGCGAACGCGCAGACGCACGGCCACGTGCTCCGCCGTCCCATGCAGGCATGGGGTCTTGTCCTACAGATGCGCGACCGTAGCGCCCGCAAAGATGTCGGCAGTACAGGGATTCCGGTGATGTCACAACAGCCAGACCAGCGGGAGGCCGAGGACGGGAACGCGTCCTCTACCACCGCTCAGCCACAGCAGCAGCAAACGCAGGCCGGGCCCGAAGGGCATGGCGGCCAGGGCTCGGACAGCGCCATGAAGCAGATGCGCGCCTGGGAGCAAAGGCGTGCCCACAACTCCGGCGGCAAGCATCGCCAGGGCCCCGACTGAGGTCCCTCCGCGCTCAGGCGAACCGGCGCAGGTCCGTTTCAGTCATGGTGCTCCGCTTCGGATGGCCACAACTGCATGGCTGCGCGCCGGATGAACGAGGGATCCTCGTCGTCCTGCGGCGCCGCCTCGGGCGCGGCGAACAGCATGTCGCAGCCGAGCATGTCGGCATCGCCGCCGAGCAGGTGTTCGTGCCAGCCGTGGCTGCGCAAGTACTCGGCGAAGAATTTCACCTGCCGGTACCCGTGCAGGACGCCACGCGCGAACAGCTCGCCCGCGCAGGAAAGGCCGATGAGCAAGTCTGCGCGGCCGCTCGCCGGCAATCGCTGCGCCATGTCGAACAGCTGCGCGATGCCCCGGAAGGCCGCTGGCGGGTCCTTGAGCATTTCCATGGGCGTGGAAACTAAAGCGTGCGACGCTGAGGTGTTGTAGGACGGCGCCTCGTGGGCCTTAGGGACTTGCCTGCCGCGCGCTTCCGGCGGACTGCAGCATGCCGCGCTCCTCGATGAAGCGCACCACCTCCTGCAGGCCGTCGCGCGTCTTCAGGTTGGTCAGCACGAAGGGCTTGTCCTTGCGCATGCGTTTCGTGTCCGTCTGCATCACGCCGAGGTCGGCGCCCACGTAGGGCGCGAGGTCGGTCTTGTTGATGACGAACAGGTCGCTCTTGGTGATGCCGGGGCCGCCCTTGCGCGGGATCTTCTCGCCGGCCGCGACGTCGATCACGTAGATGGTGAGGTCGGACAGCTCGGGGCTGAAGGTCGCGGCCAGGTTGTCGCCGCCGGACTCGACGAACACGATGTCGGCGTCGGGAAAGGACTCGAGCATGCGGTCGATCGCTTCCAGGTTGATCGACGCGTCCTCGCGGATCGCGGTGTGCGGACAGCCGCCGGTCTCCACGCCCATGATGCGCTCGGCCGGCAGCGCTCCGCTGACCGTGAGCAGGCGCTGGTCCTCCTTGGTGTAGATGTCGTTGGTGATCGCGACCAGGTCGTAGCGGTCGCGCATCGCCTTGCAGAGCATCTCGAGCAAGGTGGTCTTGCCGGAGCCGACCGGCCCGCCTATGCCCACGCGCAGCGGGGGCAGCTTCCGGGTCCGGTGGGGAATGTGGTGCAGCAGGGTGCTCATGAGCGGAACAGTCGGGAGTACTGGGTTTCATGCTGCGCCGACAGGATGGCGAGCATGGGCGTGAAGGCCTGGCGCTGCGCGTCGTCCAGCGCCAGCGCGTGGTCGACGGCGGCGGGAATCTCGCTCGCCAGCCGGGCCAGGATGCGCTGCCCCGCGGACTGGCCGAGCGGCACCGACTTGATGGCGGCCTGCATCATGTTCTCGGACCAGCCGAAGGCATAGGCGAGGGCCACCTGCCGCACGGACGCCTCGGTGCTCGCTGCGGCGGTGGCGAATGCGACGGGGTACGTTCTCTCTGCGGCCTTCGTAGGCTGGTGGTGAGCGAAGCGAACCCCAGCGCTGTCGCGCATCGCTGGGGTTCCTGCGTCACCCCAGCCTACGCTTCCTGCGTCACCCCAGCCTACGGAACGGGCCCAGTCTCCGAGGGACCTTCCCATCTGCTCCGTCTGCTGCCGCAGCTCGCTCGTCTCGCGTGTCTGCCGCACCCAGTCGTCCAGCTGGGCCAGGCGTTCGCCGTCGTTCGCGCGCGCCGCGCAAACGGCACTCCCGACCACCGCCAGGTCCGCACGCGCGAGGCTCGCGTGCAGCTGCTGCGCGAGCCACTCGCCCGCGCTCACCTCGTCATGCACCAGGCCCGCTTCGACCGCGGCCTCCAGTCCCTCGGAATACGAGAAGCCGCCGACCGGCAGCGCCGGCGAGGCGAGCCAGATCAGCCGCAGCAGGGCGGCGTCAGTGGTCGTGGTCGTGGCCGTGGTGGTCGTGTCCATGTCCGCCATCGCCGTGTCCATGCTTTGGCTCATGCCCGTGCTCGTGATCGTGGTGCGCGTGCCCATGGCCGCCGTGCGCGTGCGCGCCCGCGTTGCCGTAGGCGCCGCCTTCCGGTTCGAACGCCGCGTTGTCCTCGCGCACGATCAGGTGCATGGAGCGCAGCAGGTCCGCCAGCACGTGATCCGGTTCGATCTTCAGGTGGTCCGGCTGCAGCTCGATGGGCACGTGCCGGTTGCCCAGGTGGTAGGCGGCGCGCATCAGGTCGAACGGGGTGCCGTGCTCCGGGCAATGCGTGATCACCAGCACCGGCTGCGGTGCCGCGATCACGCGCACCACGGAGCCGTCCTCCGCGACCAGCACGTCGCCGCCCCGCACGACGCTGCCGCGCGGCAGGAACACGCCCAGCGCGCGTCCCTGCGAATCCGTGGCTTCGAAACGGCTCTTCTGGCGCACGTCCCAATCGAGTTGCAAGGTGGACGCGCGCTTGAGGAGCACGGGGGCGAGGCCCTGCCCCTGGGGCAGGATCTTGTTCACGGTCAGCATGCCGCAGTCTAGAACAGGAAGTAGCGCTGGGCCATCGGCAGCACCGTGGCCGGGTCGCAGGTGAGGAGCTGGCCGTCCGCGCGGACTGCGTAAGTCTGCGGATCGATCTCCATCTTCGGCAGGTAGTCGTTGTGCACCAGGTGCTGCTTGCGGATGCGGCGGATGTCCTTGGCCACGGCGATCGTCTTCTGCAGGCCGAACTTCTCCTGCACGCCGGCGGCGAAGCCGGCCTGCGACAGGAAGGTGAGCGAGCCCTTGTGCAGCGCGCCGCCGAAGCTGCCGAACATGGGCCGGTAGTGCACTGGTTGCGGCGTGGGAATGGAGGCGTTCGGGTCGCCCATCGCCGCCATGGCGATGAAGCCGCCCTTGAGGATCAGCGCCGGCTTGACGCCGAAGAAGGCGGGCTTCCACACGACCAGGTCGGCCCACTTGCCCGGCGCTATGGAGCCCACCTCGTGCGAGATGCCGTGCGCGATGGCGGGGTTGATGGTGAGCTTGGCGATGTAGCGTTTCGCCCGGAAGTTGTCGTTGCGCTCGCTGTCGCCCGGCAACTTGCCGCGCTGCAGCTTCATCTTGTGCGCGGTCTGCCAGCAGCGCAGGATCACCTCGCCCACGCGGCCCATGGCCTGCGAGTCGGAGCTGAACATGCTGATCGCGCCGAGGTCGTGCAGGATGTCCTCGGCGGCGATGGTCTCCTTGCGGATGCGGCTCTCCGCGAAGGCCAGGTCCTCGGGGATGGACGGGTCGAGGTGGTGGCACACCATCAGCATGTCGACGTGCTCGTCGAGCGTGTTGACGGTGTAGGGCATCGTCGGGTTGGTCGACGAGGGAAGGAAGTTCGGCTCGCCCACCACGCGCAGGATGTCGGGCGCGTGGCCGCCGCCGGCCCCTTCGGTGTGGAAGGCACAGATCCCGCGGCCCTTCGTCGCGGCGATCGTGTTCTCCACGAATCCCGACTCGTTGAGCGTGTCCGAGTGGATCGCGACCTGGATGTCCATCGCATCCGCGACGTCGAGGCAGTTGCTGATGGCCGAGGGCGTGGTGCCCCAGTCCTCGTGCAGCTTCAGGCCGATCACGCCGGCCTCGACCTGTTCGCGCAGGGCGTCGGGCAGGCTCGCGTTGCCCTTGCCCATGAAGCCGAGGTTCATGGGGAACGCGTCGGCGGCCTGCAGCATGCGCTCGATGTTCCACGGCCCCGGCGTGCAGGTGGTGGCGAAGGTGCCCGTCGCCGGTCCCGTGCCGCCGCCGAACATCGTCGTGACGCCGGAGGCGAGCGCCTCCTCGATCTGCTGCGGGCAGATGAAGTGGATGTGGGTGTCGATGCCGCCGGCGGTGACGATCGCGCCTTCGCAGCTGATGATCTCGGTGCCGGGGCCGATGACGATGTCGACGCCGGGCTGCGTGTCGGGATTGCCGGCCTTGCCGATGGCGGCGATGCGGCCGTCCTTCAATCCGATGTCGGCCTTCACGATGCCCCAGTGGTCCAGGATGAGCGCGTTGGTCAGCACGGTGTCCATCGCGCCCTGTGCGCGCGTGCGCTGCGACTGCGCCATGCCGTCGCGGATGGTCTTGCCGCCGCCGAACTTCACTTCCTCGCCGTAGCCACCGGCGCGCAGCGTGTAGTCGTCCTCGACCTCGATCACGAGCTCGGTGTCGGCCAGGCGGACGCGGTCGCCTTTCGTGGGACCGAACATTTCCGCGTAGGCGCGGCGGGGAATCGTGGCCATCAGATTTTTCCTTGCACGAGGCCGCGGAAGCCGTGGATGGTGCGGTCGCCGGCGAAATCGACCAGTTCCACCGTGCGTTGCTGGCCCGGCTCGAAGCGCACGGCCGTGCCCGACGCGATGTTCAGGCGCATGCCGTGCGCCGCCTGGCGGTCGAAGGAGAGCGCGCCGTTCGTTTCGGCGAAGTGGTAGTGCGAGCCGACCTGGATGGGCCGGTCCGCGGTGTTCTGCACGACGAGCACCAGTGTGCGGCGGCCGGGATTGAGCGTGAGGTCGCCCGGTTCGGGAAGGAGTTCGCCCGGAGTCATGCTCATCTTTCTCAAACGATCGGTTGGTGGACCGTGACGAGCTTGGTGCCGTCGGGGAAGGTGGCTTCCACCTGGATCTCGGGGATCATGTCGGCGACGCCGTCCATGACGTCGGCGCGCGTGAGCACGGTGCGTCCTTCGCTCATGAGTTGCGCGACCGACTTGCCGTCGCGCGCGCCCTCCATCACGGCCGCCGAGATCAGCGCCACGGCTTCCGGGTAGTTCAGCTGCAGTCCCCGCGCCCTGCGGCGCTCCGCCAGCAAGGCGGCGGTGAACAGCAGCAGCTTGTCTTTTTCGCGTGGCGTGAGTTCCATCGGGGCATCCTATTGCATGAGCCGTGCCTGCCCTTCTTTCCCCTCCCCCTCTGGGGGAGGGCAGGGTGGGGGCACTGCGGGCGTCGCCCACGCACGATGGTGATCGACCGCCGCGGCGCCCCACCCCAGCCCTCCCCCAAAGGGGGAGGGGGTAAGACCCCCCGGCACGGAAACTGCACTGGTCCGGTGTGAGCCGGACCATCCCCATCCTTCCCGCCGATCTCGCGGAGGCGCCGCAGCGCGTGGTGAAGGTGCGCCGCGACTACAACAACTGGGTGGCGAGCGAGACCATGGAGGACTACGCGCTGCGCTACACGCCGCAGCGCTTCCGCAAGTGGTCCACCTGGAGGGTGGCGAACACCGCCTTCGGCGCCGCGTCCTTCCTCATCCTCGAAGCAGTGGGCGCGACGCTGCTGGTGCAGTACGGCTTCGTCAACGCCTTCTGGGCCATCCTGGCCACCGGCCTCATCATCTTCCTCGCGGGCCTGCCGATCAGCATCTACGCGGCGCGCTACGGCGTGGACATGGACCTGCTCACGCGCGGCGCCGGCTTCGGCTACATCGGCTCCACGCTCACCTCCCTGATCTACGCGTCCTTCACCTTCATCTTCTTCGCGCTGGAGGCGGCGGTGATGGCGTATGCGCTGGACCTGGCGCTGGGCATCCCGCCCACCTGGGGCTACCTGATTTGCGCGCTGGTCGTGATCCCGCTCGTGACCCACGGCGTGTCGACCATCAGCCGCCTGCAGATCTGGACGCAACCCCTGTGGCTGGTGATGCTGGTGGTGCCTTTCGGCTACGTGCTCGCGCGCGATCCTGGTGCCTTCGCCGGCATCGTGCACTACGCCGGTGAGAAGGCGCAGGCCGACGGGTTCGATGTGCACTTGTTCGGTGCGGCGCTCACGGTGGGCATCGCGTTGATCACGCAGATGGGCGAGCAGGCCGACTACCTGCGTTTCATGCCGGCGCGCAGCGCCACCAACGGCCGCGCGTGGTGGACCGGCGTGCTCGTGGGCGGCCCGGGGTGGGTCGTGCTGGGCGTGGTCAAGATGCTGGGCGGCGCCGCGCTGGCCTATCTCGCGATCCAGCACATGGTCCCGGTGGACCGTGCGGTCGATCCCAACCAGATGTACCTCGCGGCGTACGAGTACGTGTTCCCGCGCTACGGCTGGGCGGTTGTTGCCACCGCCGTGTTCGTCGTCGTGTCGCAGCTGAAGATCAACGTCACGAACGCCTACGCCGGTTCGCTCGCGTGGTCCAACTTCTTCTCGCGGCTCACGCACAGCCATCCGGGGCGCGTCGTGTGGGTCGTGTTCAACACGCTGATCGCCTTCATGCTGATGGAGATGAACGTGTTCCAGGCGCTGGGCGACGTGCTGGGCCTGTACTCCAACATCGCCATCGCCTGGATCATGGCCGTGGTCGCGGACCTCGTGGTGAACAAGCCGCTGGGCCTGTCGCCGCGCGGCATCGAGTTCAAGCGCGCGTACCTGTACGACATCAACCCGGTCGGCGTGGGCTCGATGGCCCTGGCTTCCACGCTCGCCATAGCCGCCTACCTCGGTGTCTTCGGCCGCACGGCGCAGGCTTTCTCGGCGTTGATCGCGATGAGCGTGGCGTTCGTGTCCGCACCGGTGATTGCGTGGGCCACCGGCGGCCGCTACGCCATCGCGCGCCAGCCGGAGGGCCGCTACGAGCGGACCACCACGCGGCGCTGCGTGATCTGCGAGCGCAGCTACGAAGGGCCTGATCTCGCGCACTGCCCTGCGTACCAGGGCCCCATCTGTTCCCTGTGCTGCACGCTCGACGCGCGCTGCGGCGACCTGTGCAAGCCGCAGGCGAGCCTGTCGGCGCAGTGGTCGGCGACGCTGCGCGCGCTGCTGCCCCGGCGCGTGTGGCCTTACCTGGACACGGGGCTCGGGCACTTCCTGCTGCTGATGCTGGTGATCGCGCCCTTGCTGGGCGCGCTGTTCGGGCTGCTGTACCACCAGGAGATGCAGTCGCAGGACCACATGGCGGTCGAAGCCTTGCGGGCGACCTTCCTCAAGGCCTACCTCGCGCTGCTGCTGGTCGCGGGCTTCGTCGCCTGGTGGCTGGTGCTTGCGCACAAGACGCGGCAGGTCGCCCAGGAGGAATCGAACCGCCAGACGCACCTGCTGATGCGCGAGATCGACTCGCACCGCCAGACCGACCAGGCGCTGCAGCAGGCGCGCCAGGTCGCGGACCAGGCGCGCGACGCGGCGGAGCAGGCGAACCAGGCCAAGAGCCGCTACATCAGTGCGATCAGCCACGAGCTGCGCACGCCCCTGAACAGCATCCTGGGATATGCGCAGTTGATGGGCGAGGACGCGGCCATCCCCTCGCATCGCAAGCACGCAGTCCACGTGATCCGCCGCGGCGGCGAGCACCTGCTGTCCCTCATCGAGGGCACGCTCGATATCGCCCGCATCGAGTCGGGCAAGCTCACGCTGAACGTGAGGCCCACGCGCTTCGCCGACTTCGTGCACGAACTCGCCAGCCTGTTCGAGGTGCAGGCTGCGGCCAAGGGGCTCGCCTTCCGCTTCGAGGTGGAAGGCACGCTGCCGGAGGTCGTGCGCGCGGACGAGAAGCGCGTGCGGCAGATCCTGATCAACCTGCTGGGCAACGCGATCAAGTTCACGGCGCAAGGACAGGTGCTGTTCCGCGTGCGCCATGCGCGCGAGATGGCGGTGGTGGAGGTGGAGGACACGGGACCGGGCCTCAGCGCGCAGGAGCTCAAGGACATCTTCGAGCCCTTCGCGCGCGGCAACAGCGCGGCCCACTCCGCGCCCGGCGCGGGCCTGGGGCTCACCATCGCGAAGATGCTGACCGACCTCATGGGAGGCGAGCTCACCGCCACCAGCACGCCGGGACGCGGCTCGGTGTTCCGCGTGCGCCTGTTCCTGCCCGAGGTGCACCAGGCGCTCGTGCCCGTGCAGGAGCAGCGCCAGCCACCCCGCGGCTACGAAGGACCGCGCCGCCGCATCCTGGTGGTGGACAACGAGGAGGCCGACCGCGAACTGCTGGTGGCCTTGCTGGAGCCGCTCGGCTTCGAGCTGCGCAGCGCGGCGAGCGGCCACGATGCGCTCGACCTGCTGGCTGCGGGACTGCAACCCGATGCCGTCCTGATGGACCTGGCCATGCCGGGCATCGACGGCTGGGAGACCATCCGCAGGCTGCGCCGCCTGCCGCAGTTCCGGGCGAAGGTGGCCGTGGTGTCGGCCAATGCGTTCGACAAGGGGCTCGACAACGACGCCGGCATTCCGCCCGAGGACTTCATCCTCAAGCCGGTGCGGCATACCGAGCTGCTCGCCTGGCTGGAGCGGCAACTGGGCCTGCGCTGGCGCTACGACGCCAGTGCGCCGGCGCCGACCCCAGCACAGCCTGCGCTCACCGGCGCGTGGCCGCGCGCCGAGCTGCTGCCGCCGCTGCACGACGCGGTGCAGCTCGGTTACTACCGGGGCATCCTGAACCAGCTGGAGGCGATCGACGCGGCGCAGCCCGAGTGCGCCGGCTTCACGCGCGAGATGCGCGAGCTGGCACGCCAGTTCCAGTTCGACGCCATCGTGCAGGTGCTCGCACGGGCGCGGCCGCAAGGAGCCATGCCGTGATGAAGAACGGCCTCGAACGCGGCGACAGCGACGTGGTGCTGGTGGTCGACGACGTGCCCGACAACCTCTCGGTGCTGCACGACGCGCTCGACGAATCGGGTTACACGGTGCTGGTCGCCACCAGCGGCGAGGCGGCGCTGCAGCGGGCCGCGCAGGCGCTGCCGGACATCGTGCTGCTGGACGCGATGATGCCTGGGCTGGACGGCTTCGAGGTCGCGCGCAGGCTGAAGGCGCAGGCGCAGACGGCGCACATTCCCATCATCTTCATGACGGGGCTCACCGAGACCGAGCACCTGGTCGCGGCGCTGGAAGCCGGCGGCGTCGACTACGTGACCAAGCCGATCAAGCCGCGCGAGGTGCTGGCGCGCATGGGCGTGCACCTGCAGGGCGCGCGGCTCGCGCGGCAGACGCGCAATGCGCTGGATGCCTTCGGCTACGCCAGCATCGCCGTGCGCGCGAGCGACGGCCGCCTGCTGTGGCAGACGCCGCTGGCGCGCCAGCTGCTGGAGACCTACTTCGGCACCAGCGCGCCGGCAACGCCGGCGCCCATCCTGCAGTGGCTGCGCCGCCATCTCGCCGATGCCGAGCGCCAGATCGAGCCGCCGCGCCTGAGCGCCGAACTGGGCGCGCGGCGCCTGTCCATCCGGCTGCACCAGCAGACCGGCGACGACGACTGGCTGATCGTGATGCGCGAGGTGTCGGACGCGGCGATCATCGAATCGATGTCGCTCGCGTTCAAGCTCACGGCGCGGGAAGCCGAAGTGCTCTACTGGGTGATGAAGGGCAAGATCAATCGCGACATCGCGGACATCCTCGGCGCCAGCCCGGCGACGGTGAAGAAGCACCTGGAGCGCATCTTCGCCAAGCTCGGGGTCGAGACGCGCACGTCGGCCGCGGGCATGGCGATGAACCGCATCCGGCAGTTGCATCCGCACTTCGAAGGCTAGGCGCCGGCCTGCTTCGCCGCGCAGGCAAACAGTTTGTAGGCTGGTGGTGAGCGCAGCGAACCCCAGCTTGCTTCGCGACGCCGAGAGCTGGGGTTCGCTTTCGCTCACCGCCAGCCTACGTGCACGCCAGCCTGCGAGCACGCCAGCCTGTGTGCGCTGGATGGGTCGTTAAGCGCCGACCACCACCTTGGGTCCGCTCTCCAGCCCCGCGACTTCGACCAGACCGCGCAGCACGGACTCGGTCGCGGCGATCAGCGTCGGGTGCCGGTCCTGGCCGATGACGGTGCACTCGTGCACGATCAGGTCCCGATAGCGCACGGCCACCTGGAAGAAGTCCCAGGCTTCCTCGCCGAAGGTCGCCTCCGGACGGCCGCCGCCGCGCAGCGCCAGCGCTTCTTCCACCAGTTGCACCGGGCCGGTGGCGCGGAACTGCCGGTGCCGCATCTCCGCCGTGCTGGCCGGCCGGCCCGGCGCGTGCACGACCAGCGAGCGGGCGAGCGCTTCGACCCCGGACACCACGGTCACGAGGCGGGTGGAGCCCATCTCGTTGTGCGCCGCCGCCAGCCGCTGCTTGATGGCGCGCAGGCGCGCGGCCGGCGTGGCCGTCGCGTACCCGCGTTGCAGTTGCTCGGGGTGCTCCAGGAGATCCGCATTCATGGGGGCAGTGTAGGGAGGGCGCCGTCACGCTGCTGCGGATTCCGCACGTTTCGTTGCGTTGATACAAGCGGGTGTCGCGGCGCGCTGACATCCGGGTCGACCTGGAGTACCGTTACCATGCGCTCCGTGGGATCCTTCTACACGCAGGTGCTGGTTCGCGGCGCCGACGAACACCGTTGCGCCGAAATCATGCGCGCCCTGCGCCGGGCGAGCTATGTGATCCCGCCGCGCAACGGCATCACGGTCGTATGCGACCGCCAGAGCGAGGCGCAGGACCTGGAGGTCCTGGACAGCGTCGCGGCCACGCTCAGCGCCCGCCTGCACGCCGACACGACCGCCGTCCTGAACCACGACGACCACTGGCTGGTGTTCCGGCATTTCCGCAAGGGCGCGTTCGCGGGCGGGCTGCAGGTGGGCCGCTCGCCGCTGTCGCTGCGCGGCTCGATCGCGCGGCTGCGCGAAACGGTCAATCCGCGCGCGCCCAGCCTGCCGCTGTACCTCGCGCTGCTGCGTCCGCGCCGCTTCCAGATCCGCCGCCACGCCGACCTGATCGCGGCGCTCGGCGCGCCGGAGCGCAGCCTGGGCGTGGGCTACAACTACATCGCCAGCAACGACGTGCCCGGTTTCTTCAACCGGGCGGGCATCCTGGAGACCTGAGGCCCGCCGCGCGCAGGCGCGCTCAGCCCCGCGCCCGCGCGGCCATGCGCACGCACAGGTCGAAGGCGTGCTGCAGCCCTTCGATGCGTGCGATGCCCTGGCCGGCGATGTCGAAGGCGCTGCCGCTCGCGGACGTGGCGACCGGAACCGGCAGGCCGCCGTGCAGGGTCACGCCGCGCTCGAATCCCATCAGCTTCATCGCGATCTGGCCCTGGTCGTGGTACATCGAGACCACGGCGTCGAAGTCGCCGCGCCGTGCCGCGATGAACACGGTGTCGGGCGACCACGGGCCGCTCGCATCGATCCCGTCGCCGCGCAGGCGAGTGACCGCCGGCCCGATGATCTCGATCTCCTCGCTGCCGATCGAGCCGTTGTCGCCGGCATGCGGATTCAGCCCCGACACCGCGATGCGCGGCCGCGCGACGCCCGCGCGGCGCAGCGCCTGGTCGATGATGTGCACCGCCGCGGCGACCGCTTCCGGCGTGATCAGCGCCGCCACTTCGCGCAGCGGCACGTGCGAGGTCACGCGGGAGGTCCAGAGCTGGTCCGTGATGTTGAACTCGCAGGTGAAGCCGCGCACGCCGAACAGCGTCTGCATGTAGCGCAGCTCGTCCTCCTCCTCCATCCCGGCCAGGCGCAGCGAATGCTTGTTCAGCGGCGCGAACACGATGCCCTGCACCTCGCCGGCGGCGGCCAGCGCCGTGGCGCGCGACAGCGCATCGAGTACGGCGGCGCCGGCTGCGACGCTGCACGAGCCCAGGGCCGCCGTGCCGCCCTGCGGCTCCGGCAGCACCAGTTGCGTGACCTTGCCCGGCTCGAAGTGCAGCGGGTCACCGGGCCGGATGCGCACGACCTCGAGCGCCTGCTTGGCGATCCGCTCGCCGCCCGCCAGCACGGAGGGCGCGGCGAGCAGCAGCAGTTGCGCGGACCGGCGGTTCGCTTCCCGCGCGAGCAGCTTGACGCCCATCTCCGGGCCCACGCCGGCGGGGTCGCCCAGCAGCACCGCGATGCGCGGAAGGTTCGCGTTCATAGTCCGTCTGCCTTGATGTTGGCGTCCCGCACCAGCTTGCGGAAGCGCTCGTACTCCTGCCGGTTCATCTCGGCGAACTGCTCGCCCGTGAGCGTGCCGACCTCGCCGCCCAGGCCCTTGATGCGCGCCTGGACGTCGGGCAGCTTGAGCACGCGCGTCAGTTCGGCGGCCAGCGCGTCGGTGGCGGCTTTCGGGCTGCCCGCGGTCACGTACAGGCCGTACCAGGTCTGCACGTCCGCGCCCTTGACGCCGGCTTCGGCCATCGTGGGCACGTCGGGCAGTTCGGCCGCGCGGCGGTCCGACATCACCGCGAGCGCGCGGAACTTGCCGTTGCGGATCTGGCCCATCGCCGACGAAGTCGAGTCGAACATCATCGTGACCTCGCCGCCGATGATGTCGATGTGCGCCTGCGAGCTGCCCTTGTAGGGCACGTGGATCGCCTTGGTGCCGGTGGCGAGCGAGAAGGCCTCGCCCGCGATGTGCTGCGTGCTGCCGACGCCGGACGACGCGTACTTCAGGTGACCGGGGCTGGCCTGCATCGCGGCGACCAGGTCCTGCACGGATCGATAGGGCGAGGCGGCCGAGACCACCAGCACGTTGGGCATCACCGCCACCAGCCCGACCGGCTGCAGGTCCTTGAGCGGGTCGAACTTCAGCTTCAGCAGGTGCGGCGCGATCGCCTGGCCGGTGTTGGTGGCGAGCAGCAGCGTGGTGCCGTCCGGCGCTGCGTGCGCTGCGAGGTCCGCGGCGATGGTGTTGGAGGCGCCCGGGCGGTTCTCCACCACCACGGACTGCTTGAAATCCGGCGCGAACTTGTCCGCCAGCATGCGCGCCAGGATGTCGGTGCCGCCGCCGGGCGAGGCACCCACCATGATGCGCAAGGGCTTGTCGGGCCAGGCGGCCTGTGCGTGCGCAGTGCCCGCTGCGACGAGGCCCATGCCGATGCCGGCCAGGGTAAGCGCGAAAGCGCGCCGGTGAACCATGCTCATGTCGTCTCCACCCGCGGGTCGAAACGCCCGCGCTGGCGCAGGGTAAGCGGTGCAGCCATGCCCGGCCAATGAAATTCCGGGAAGGAGCCATGCACTTTCGTATATTCCACCCATGGCCAAGGCCCTTTCCGATATCGCGCTGCTGATGCGGCTGCGCACGCGCCAGATGCTGCTGCTGGAAGCGCTGGGGCGCGAGCGCAACCTGGGGCGCGCCGCGGCGGCGCTGGGCATGAGCCAACCGGCGGCGACCAAGCTGCTGCAGCAGGCCGAGGAAACGCTCGGGGTGCCGCTGTTCACGCGGCTGGCGCGCGGCATGGAGCCCACCGCCACGGGCGAAGTGCTGGTGCGCTTCGCACGCCAGGCGCTGGTGGACTTCGGCGTGGCGCGCGAGCAGATGGCGGCGCTGCGCTCGGGGTTGCGTGGCAAGCTGCGACTGGGCACGGTGCCCGGCGCGCTGCCGCAGTTGTTGGCGCCCGCGCTGGCGGCGTACAAGAAGCTGCATCCGCGCGTGGCCGTCTCGGTGCTGGTGGAGACCAGCGACGTCATGCTGGACCTGCTGGCACGCGGCGACGTCGACCTGGTGCTGGGCCGGCCGACCGAGGGGCACTACGAGGACGAACTGGACATCCGCCCGCTGCTGGCCGAACCGCAGGTCGTGGTCCTGCGCGGCGGCCATCCCCTGCTGAAGAAGGCGAAGACGAAACTGGAGGACCTGGTGCGCTGGCCCTGGGTGCTGCAGCCGCCCGGCTCGCCGCAGCGCAGCCGCTTCGAGGCGGCCTTGCGCACGGCCGGCGTGCACGCGCGCCTGGACATCACCGAGACCGCATCGACCGTGGCTACCACCGCGCTGCTCGAAGCGAGCGACATGGCGGCCATCATGCCGGCCTCGCTCGCAGCGCACTATGCGCGCCTGGGCGTCCTGCGCGTGCTGGACCTGCAACTGCCGTTGCAGGTCCCTTCGATCCACCTCATCACGCGCAAGCAGCGCGAACTGACGCCCGCGGCCGCGAGCTTCGTGCAGGTGCTGCTGCAGTCGGCGCCGTCCGGGCCGGATGGGAAGTGAAGGCGGACAGCCGGACGCCACGGCGGCGTGGGCTTGAGGTGCACTGGT
Source organism: Ramlibacter ginsenosidimutans (assembly GCF_016654015.1). GTDB lineage: Bacteria > Pseudomonadota > Gammaproteobacteria > Burkholderiales > Burkholderiaceae_C > Ramlibacter > Ramlibacter ginsenosidimutans. The sequence continues at coordinate 657,931 of NZ_JAEPWM010000002.1, forward strand.
GGCAGAACGAGCAGGAGAACGCAGAGTGCGCAAAGGTTACGCAGAGGACGCAGAGAAAACCAGAAAAGGATGTTCCTCTGCGCTCTCTGCGTAACCTTTGCGTCCTCTGCGTTCTATTTCCTCGATGAGCCCGAAGGTTTCAGAGCGGCACCAGCCGCCCCGGGTCCAGCAGGTTCTGCGGATCCAGCGCCTTCTCCAGCGCGCGATGTCCGTTGCCTCTAGCGAACCCGCTCGCCTTCCCCGTCCATGTGCACCTCCTTCGCCTCGTGCACGACCTCCGGTTCGTCGGTCTCGATGTCCGTCGGATGATCCAGCCTCGCCTGCATCTGCGCGACGTCGAGGTCGCCGGTCCACTTCGCCACAACCAGCGTGGCCACGCCGTTGCCGATCAGGTTGGTGAGCGCGCGCGCTTCGGACATGAAGCGGTCGATGCCCAGGATCAGCGCCAGTCCTGCGACCGGCACATGGCCCACGGCGGAGAGCGTGGCAGCGAGCACGATGAACCCGCTGCCGGTGACGCCCGCCGCGCCCTTGGAGGTCAGCACCAGCACCGCCAGCAGCGTGATCTCCTGCAGGAAGGTCATGGGCGTGTTGGTCGCCTGCGCGATGAAGACCGCTGCCATCGTGAGATAGATGGAGGTGCCATCCAGGTTGAACGAGTAGCCCGTGGGGATCACCAGGCCGACCGTCGTGCGCTTCGCGCCGAGGTTTTCCATCTTCTCCATCATGCGTGGCAGCACGGACTCGGAGGAGGAGGTGCCCAGCACGATCAGCAGTTCCTCCTTGATGTACTTGATCAGCTTCCACACCGAGAAGCCGTGCAAGCGCGCGATCAACCCGAGCACGCCGAAGATGAAGATCAGGCAGGTGAGGTAGAAGGCGCCCATCAGCTTGCCCAGCGAGAACAGCGACCCGAGGCCGTACTTGCCGATGGTGAACGCCATGGCGCCGAACGCGCCGATCGGCGCGACCCGCATGATGAAGCCGACCATCGTGAAGAGCACGTGCGAGGTCTTCTCGATCCAGTCGAACACCAGCGTGCCGCGTCCGCCGAACCGGTGCAGCGCGAAGCCGAACAGCACCGCGACCAGCAGCACCTGCAGGATGTCGCCCTTGGCGAAGGCATCGAACACCGTGTTGGGGATGATGTTCAGCAGGAAGTCGGTGGTCGTCCCCAGCTTGCCGGGCTCCGCATAGGCGGCGATGCTCTTGGTGTCCAAGGTCGCCGGATTGGCGTTCATGCCTGCCCCCGGCTGCAGCACGTTCACCAGCAACAGCCCGATCAGCAGCGCGATCGAACTCACCACCTCGAAGTAGAGCAGGGCCAGGCCGCCGGTCTTGCCCACCTTCTTCATGTCCTCCATGCCGGCGATGCCGGTCACGACGGTGCAGAAGATGATGGGCGCGATCATCATCTTGATCAGCTTGATGAAGCCGTCACCCAGGGGCTTCATCGCCGCGCCGAGCTGCGGGTCGACGGTGCCCAGGACCACGCCGAGCGCGACCGCGAACAGCACCTGCAAGTAGAGAGACCGATACAGCGGCCGGCGCGCTGGCGCGGCGGCGGAAACGATGGGTGTGCTCATGGCGAGATCCCCCGGCTGTGGAGACATGCATTCTGGAACGTCCACGCGCCGCTGGGGCGACCGGCGGGCAGCGCCGTGCGCCCCGACCTCAGCTGCCCAGTCGGCTGGAGCGGCTGCGCGCGGCGCTGAGGCGGTCGGCCGTGCGGTGGCGGGTGAGCAGGTGCGCGCCCGCGAGCGCGGCGCTGCCGGCGGCGAGCATGGCGCCGAGGCTGAGCGAGCGGGCCACGCTGCCCGCGATCTCGGGCGCCCGCGGGCCGGCCAACTCCAGGCGCCGCCGCGACATTTCCGCACCCAGCGCGCCCAGTTGCTCGGGCAGCAGGCGTTCGGCGGCGGGCAGCAGCAGTGTCTCCTCGTCGGCCACGTGATGCATCACGTGCCGCATCAGGGCGAAGAAGGTGTCATTGAACACCGGGTCGTCCACCGGCATATAGCGCAGCCGCGCAATCAGCCCGCGCATCTCGTCGTGCTCGGGCGTGGCCTTGCGCAGGATCTCGCTGTCCGCCACCGCGCGCAGCGCCGGGTAGAAGATTTCTTCCTCCAGCTGCGCGTGGATCTCGATCGCGAGGCACACGTGGTCCACCAGCCCGCGCTTGACGCGCGCCGACGAACCGATCTCGTACTGGTGGAAGGCCGTCAGCACGTGCGTGTGGTCCATCCGGATCTGGTTGGTGACGCTGGGCGACAACTGGGACAGCATGGAAGCCATGGGCGAATCCTTGGGTTTGCCCTGCCGATTGGGCCGCGCAGCGCGGCCACGCCCTGTCGGACGCGCTCGCCGCTGCCTGTCGGCGCCCCGGCGGCTTCGCACTCGCTGCCGTGCCGTACGCCATGTGTCGTATGGCCCGGGCGGGATGCGCTCCCTAGCATGAGCCTGTCCCTTCCCACTCACCACACGGAGCCCGCATGCAACGTCGCTTTATCCTCCAGGCCCTCACTGCCGCCGTCGCGCTGGCCAGCGTCGGCCTGCCCGCCTTCGCTGCCGACGACACGATCAAGGTCGGCGTCCTGCACAGCCTGTCCGGCACCATGGCCATCTCGGAGAGCGTCCTGAAGGACACGGTCCTGATGGCGATCGACGACATCAACGCCAAGGGCGGCGTGCTCGGCAAGAAGCTCGAGCCCGTGGTGGTCGACCCGGCTTCCAACTGGCCGCTGTTCGCCGAGAAGACCAAGCAGCTGCTGACGCAGGACAAGGTGGCCGTCATCTTCGGCTGCTGGACCTCGGTGTCGCGCAAGTCCGTGCTGCCGGTGGTCGAGGAACTGAACGGCCTGCTGTTCTACCCGGTGCAGTACGAAGGCGAGGAGCTGTCCAAGAACGTGTTCTACACGGGCGCGGCGCCGAACCAGCAGGCGATCCCGGCCGTGGAATACCTGATGTCCAAGGACGGCGGCGGCGCCAAGCGCTTCGTGCTGCTGGGCACCGACTACGTGTACCCGCGCACGACCAACAAGATCCTGCGCTCCTTCCTGCACTCCAAGGGCGTGGCCGACGCGGACATCATGGAGGAGTACACGCCCTTCGGCCACAGCGACTACCAGACCATCATCGCCAAGATCAAGAAGTTCTCCAGCGAGGGCAAGAAGACGGCGGTGATCTCCACCATCAACGGCGACTCCAACGTGCCCTTCTACAAGGAGCTGGGCAACGCGGGCCTCAAGGCCAGGGACGTGCCGGTGGTGGCCTTCTCCGTCGGCGAGGAAGAACTGCGCGGCGTCGACACCAAGCCGCTGGTGGGCCACCTGGCCGCCTGGAACTACTTCATGTCCATCAAGAACCCGACCAACGCGGCGTTCATCAAGGAGTGGAGCGCGTACGCCAAGGCCAAGAACATTCCCGGCCACAAGGACAAGCCGCTGACCAACGACCCGATGGAAGCGACCTGGATCGGCGTGCACATGTGGGCCCAGGCGGTGGAGAAGGCCAAGTCCACCGACACCGACAAGGTGATCGCCGCGATGGCCGGCCAGACCTTCAAGGCGCCCTCCGGCTTCACGGCGGAGATGGACCCCAAGAACCACCACCTGCACAAGCCGGTGTTCATCGGCGAAGTGAAGTCCGACGGCCAGTTCAACGTCGTGTGGAAGACCCCGGGCCCGATCAAGGCCAAGCCCTGGTCTCCTTACATCGAAGGCAACGACAAGAAGAAGGACGAGCCGGACGGCAAGACGAAGCTCTGACCTTCTTCCTCCCTCCCCCCTCCGGGGGGAGGTTCGGGGTGGGGCATGTCCGGGGCGCCCCCACCCCAGCCCTCCCCCAGAGGGGGAGGGAGCAAGACCAGGGCACTGCAGCGTGGGCAGCGTGCTGCCCACCCTCCAGGTTCCTCATGATCCACAGACTGTTCCTCCTGCTCGCACTACTCGCGGCCGGCGCCGCGCACGCGCTCACTCCCGAAGAAGCCAGGGGCATCGCCATCGGCGAGACCGACGACCGCATCGCGGCGCTCGGAAAGGCCGTGGCGCATGCCGACGAGAAGACCGCCGCGTTCATCCAGGCGCTGGCCGACGAGGCGGTGAAGACCGCGACCGGCAAGCCCTACGTCGTGCACGACGGCAAGGCGACCGACCCGGTCACCGGCGCGGAAACGAAGCTGCCCGACGACGCCGAGGACGTGGTGAGCAACAACCGCATGCGCGGCGAGCTGGATACCGCCATCGCCGCCCTCAAGCTCTTTTCCCCCGACGCGAAGCTGCGTGCCGCCGCCGTCGCCGAGCTGCAGAAGGATCCGGACGAATCGCGGCTGCCGCTGATCGAGAAGGCCTACGCCGCCGAACACGACGCCGCGATCAAGGAGCAGCTCGGATTGGTGCGCGCCGCGGCCTTGCTCTCGTCGTCCGACCCGGCCAGGCGGCTGGACGCGGCGCGCCTGCTGGCGGAGAGCCACAGCACCGCGACCCGCAGCCTGCTGCTGCAGCGGCTGAAGGACGAAGCGGACCCTGGCGTGAAGAGCGCGCTGCAGGCCTCGCTGCGCCAGGTGGAAGCCTCGCTCGCCTGGAGCGAGCGCGCCGCCGCCGTGTTCTCCGGCATCAGCCTGGGTTCGATCCTGCTGCTCGTCGCCCTGGGGCTGGCGATCACCTACGGCCTCATGGGCGTCATCAACATGGCGCACGGCGAGCTGATGATGATCGGCGCCTACGCGACCTACGTGGTGCAGGGGCTGTTCCGGAAATACCTGCCCGGCGCCTTCGACTGGTACCTGCTGGCCGCCGTGCCTGCCTCCTTCCTCGCCTCCGCCGCCATGGGTGCGATCCTTGAGCGCGGCGTCATCCGATTCCTGTACGGCCGGCCGCTGGAGACGCTGCTGGCCACCTGGGGCATCAGCCTGATGCTGCAGCAGCTGGTGCGCTCGGTGTTCGGTGCGCAGAACGTCGGTGTCGAGAACCCGAGCTGGATGAGCGGCGGCCTCGTCATGGGCAACCTGCAGCTGCCCTGGAACCGCATCATCATCGTCGCCTTCGCGTTCGCCGTGCTCGCGGGCATGGCGCTGCTGGTCTCGCGCACGCGCCTGGGCCTGTTCGTGCGCGGTGTCACGCAGAACCGGCCCATCGCCTCCTGCATGGGCGTGAACACGGCGCGCGTGGATACCTACGCCTTCGCGCTCGGCTCCGGCATCGCGGGCCTCGCGGGCTGCGCGCTCAGCCAGATCGGCAACGTGGGCCCCGACCTCGGCCAGGCCTACATCGTCGATTCGTTCATGGTGGTCGTGCTCGGTGGCGTCGGCCAGCTGGCCGGCACGGTGTACGCGGCACTGGGCCTGGGCATCCTGAACAAGTTCATCGAGGGCTGGGCGGGCGCGGTGCTGGCGAAGATCGCCGTGCTGGTGTTCATCGTCGTCTTCATCCAGAAGCGGCCGCAAGGCCTGTTCGCGGTCAAGGGCAGGAGTGCGGAAGCATGAGCGCGGTGTTGCCTCCTGATGGTTTGGTGGACAGGAAGGAACCCGCATCCCTTGGGGCAGGGCCTCTGGAACCCTCCCCCTCTGGGGGAGGGCAGGGTGGGGGCGCTTCGGCGCTCGCTGCGGGCGGGAGCGCCCCCACCCCAACCCTCCCCCAGAGGGGGAGAGAGGAAGTCGTGCTCCCGAAGCGCGCGTCCCTGCTCACCAGGACCGGCTGGACCGCTTTCCTCCTCGCCCTGCTCGCCGTCTGCGCGCTCGCTCCGGTGCTCAATCTCGTCGTGCCCGCGGCGAGCCCGTTCCACATGAGCGACTACGCGGTGGCACTCGTCGGCAAGATCATGTGCTACGCGATCTGCGCGCTGGCCATGGACCTGATCTGGGGCTACACGGGCATCCTGTCGCTCGGGCACGGCCTGTTCTTCGCGCTCGGCGGCTATGCGATGGGCATGTACCTGATGCGGCAGATCGGCCGCGACGGCAACTACCACAGCGACCTGCCGGACTTCATGGTGTTCCTGGACTGGAAGGCGCTGCCCTGGCACTGGACCTTCTCCGACAGCTTCCTCGCCACCTGCATCCTGATCGTCGCGGTGCCGGCGCTGGTCGCCTTCGTGTTCGGCTACTTCGCCTTCCGCTCGCGCATCAAGGGCGTGTATTTCTCGATCATCACGCAGGCCCTCACCTTCGCGGCCATGCTGCTGTTCTTCCGCAACGAGACCGGCTTCGGCGGCAACAACGGCTTCACCGACTTCAAGCGCATCGTGGGCATCGCGATCGCGACGCCGCAGACGCGCATGACGCTCTTCGTCGCGACCGGCGTCGTGCTGCTGGCCTTCTTCCTGCTGGCGCGCTTCCTGGTCGCCAGCAAGTTCGGTCGCGTGCTGCAGGCGATCCGCGATGCCGAGTCGCGCGTCATGTTCTGCGGCTACTCGCCGGTCGGCTACAAGCTCGCGATCTGGACACTCAGCGCCGTGATGTGCGGCGTCGCCGGCGCGCTCTACGTGCCGCAGGTCGGCATCATCAATCCCGGCGAGATGAGCCCGGCCAACTCGATCGAGATCGCGATCTGGGCCGCGGTCGGCGGCCGCGCCACGCTGGTGGGCCCCATCGTCGGCGCCTTCATCGTGAACGGCGCCAAGAGCTGGCTCACGGTGACGGCGCCGGAGTTCTGGCTGTACTTCCTGGGCGGCCTGTTCATCGCGGTCACGCTGTTCCTGCCGGAAGGCGTCGTCGGCCTGGTGAAGAAGCTGGGGAAGAAGGCATGACGCCGGAGCTGATGGAAGAAGGCGCGCGGCGCGTGTCCGCCTATGCGGCGCTGGCCGCGCGCGACAAGACCGAGTCGGGCGGACGCGCCGCCGCGGGCGGCCGGCCCGTGGTGCCCGGCGAAGTGGACGTGGCGCACGGTCGCATCCTGTACCTGGACGACGTGAGCGTGAGCTTCGACGGCTTTCGCGCCATCAACAAGCTCTCGCTGGACATCGCGCCCGGCGAGCTGCGCTGCATCATCGGCCCCAACGGCGCGGGCAAGACCACGATGATGGACATCATCACGGGCAAGACCCGGCCGGACGCGGGCAGCGTCTTCTTCGGCAGCACGATCGACCTGCTGCGCTACAAGGAAGCCGAGATCGCCGGGATGGGCATCGGCCGCAAGTTCCAGAAGCCCACGGTGTTCGAGCAGCTCACGGTGTTCGAGAACCTGGAGCTGGCGCTGAAGACCGACAAGCGCGTGCCGGCGTCGGTCTTCTTCCAGGCCTCCTCGGAGGACCGCGACCGCCTCGCGCAGGTGCTGCGCACGATCCACCTCGCCGACAGCGTGAACCGCCAAGCCGGCAACCTGAGCCACGGCCAGAAGCAGTGGCTGGAGATCGGGATGCTGCTGATGCAGGACCCGAAGCTGCTGCTGCTCGACGAGCCGGTCGCCGGCATGACCGACGAAGAAACCGAACGCACGGCCGAACTGTTCCTGTCGCTCAAGGGCAAGCACTCGCTGATGGTGGTGGAGCACGACATGAGCTTCATCCAGGCCATCTCCGAGAAAGTCACCGTGCTGCACGAAGGCTCCGTGCTCGCGGAGGGCACGCTGCAGCAGGTACAGGGCGATGAGCGCGTGATCGAGGTGTACCTCGGGCGTTGAACGAGCAAGGGAACGCAGAGTGCGCAGAGGTTACGCAGAGGACGCAGAAGAAACCATGAAAGGATGTTCCTCTGCGTCCTCTGCGAAACCTTTGCGTCCTCTGCGTTCTCCTGCCCCATCACCGCCCAAGCTTCACAAGGCCACCCATGCTGACCATCAAGAACATCAACCAGTACTATGGCGGCTCGCACATCCTGCGGGACGTGAGCCTCGAGGCGAAGACCGGTGAGGTGACGGTGATCCTCGGGCGCAATGGCGTGGGCAAGACGACCTTGCTCAAGTCGCTGATGGGGCTCGTCCCGATCAAGGACGGCAGCATCGCCCTGGAAGGCCAGGCGATCCAGGGGCTCACACCTTACCAGCGAGCCCGCGCAGGCATCGGGTTCGTGCCGCAAGGCCGCGAGATCTTCGCGCGGCTGTCGGTGGAGGAGAACCTGCGCATGAGCCTCGCGACGCAGCCGGCGGGCACGCCCATTCCCGCGGAACTGTTCGAGCTCTTTCCCGTGCTGAAGCAGATGCTGCACCGGCGCGGCGGCGATCTCTCCGGCGGACAGCAGCAGCAGCTCGCCATTGCGCGCGCGCTCGCTGCGAAGCCCAGGCTCCTCGTGCTGGACGAGCCGACCGAAGGCATCCAGCCCAGCATCATCAAGGACATCGGCCGCGTGATCCGCATGCTGGCCGACCGCGGCAGCATGGCCATCCTGCTGGTGGAGCAGTACTACGACTTCGCGCAGGAGCTCGCGGATGCGTATGCGGTGATGCAGCGCGGCGAGGTCATCGCGCGCGGCCGCGGCAAGGACATGGAAGCGGACGGCGTGCGGCAGCTGGTGGCCATCTGAGCCCCGACGGCGGCTTCCTACCGCAGCAAGCTCCTCCGCCCGTCATGGCCGGCGAGGGGACTCCCCTAAGGTGGAGGCAGTTGTTCACCAAGGGAGAAAACCATGCCTGTCATCCTCTGGCTCCTGGGCGTTCCGCTCGTTGTCGTGGTCCTGCTGATGCTGTTCCACGTCATCTGAGGCGCCGCAGCCAACCCGGCCCGATCAGGCCTTGCGCGGCGACTGCTGCACGGGCCGATCGGGCTTTTCCTTGACCTCGCGCAGCTGTTCGACGTTGCGCCCCGCCACGTCACCCTCGTTGCCCGCCTCGGCCTCCGGCAGCGCGTCGGCTCCCTGTTCGACGTCACCGCGGTTCGTGTAGGGCTGCCGGCCCTCGCCGCCGTCCCAGCTCACCTCGTTGCGGTAGCCATGCCTGGCCTCGCCGTCGCCCTGCGCCTCGCCGGGTCCCTTCTTGCGTCCTTCGTCTTTCGTCGTGTCCATGTGCGTTCTCCATCAAAGCGAAACGACCCGCCCGAGCTTCGCAGCTCGCGCGGGTCGTCGCGGTAGGACGAGCGCCAGTCCGCAGCGGCGGCTGGCGGAAGAGGCCGTTCAGTTCGCCGGCACCAGGATCAGCGGGTTGTCGGTCTTGGGTTCGATGATCACGGAGTCCTTGCCGGGTGGCAGCACCACGGTCTCGGACTCGCGCACCAGGCCGCCGCCGGCGACGGAGCCCTGCACGTTGCCGTAACCCAGCACACGCGCTTCGCAGGCCGCCTTGTCCTCGCCGGACTGGAACACCTCGCAGCGATTCATCGCGTTCGCCTCCAGGTTGTTGCCCTGGGTCTCGAGCACGCCGCGCTGCTTGTCGGCGCGGGCATTGCGCGCTTCCTTCAGGCAGGTGTCACGGTCTTGCTGGGTCTTGCCGCTCATGCAAGCCTGCACTTCCGACTGGTAGTTGCCGCTGCTGTCGATAGCCGACGCACCGGGGAACGCCGCGTCGCTGGTACCTGCAGCGAAGGCGACCTGCGCGGTGGCGGCACCGACGGCCAGCAAGGCGGCGGCGCCGAAGGACATCAGGCTCGTGAGCGACCGGTCCGTCTTGATCATGATCTGGCTCCTTGGAATCCGTTGAACTGGGATCAGTGTGGGCGAGCGGGCACCTGCGGGCTGCCGGAGAGAGACGCTGCAGGGGGATCCCGGCCTCCCAAGGCCGGGTAGGACGTGACCTAGATGCGCGTAGCCCGCGCTAGATGGTCCAGCCGCGCGGCTCGTCCGCAGGTAGTTGCCAGGCCAGCGGGCGCCAGGCGCGGCGCACCGCACGCAACAACTGCAGAGCCGGCTCGACCAGCGGGGCGAGCACGCGGACCACGACCACGCGCGCGGCGGGTGCGGTTGCGCCGGCGCTGGTGGCCAGCGGGTGCCCTTCGATGGCGGCGCGCGCAGCATCCAGCAGAGCTTCCCGCCGGGCACGCGGGATCTCCTCGCCACTGGCGAAGAAGAGGCTCGCGAGGCAGCGATGCCCCGCGAGGCCCAGCGGTCCGTCGAGCAGCCGCGCATCCCCTGCCGCGATGCGGCCGCGCTCCAGCCAGGCGTCCTGCAGTTCGATGTGCTGCAGCACATTGCCGCGAACGAAGGGCAGCCGCGCCTGCGGCAAGCCCAGCGCGGCGACATCCCAGCCGATCAGCTCGGCGCCGCGGTCCAGCTGCATGCGCAGCCGGTTCTCCGCCTGGCAGCCGCTGTAGTAGAGCGCTTCCAGCGGCAGCCACTCGAGGCGCGCGCCGCCCTCCACGTGGATGCGCACGTCCTGCACGGCCGCTGCGCCCTCGCTGCGGTAGAAGCGCGACGCGCCCGGCGTGGTGACCAGGCCGTGACTGCCTGCGCCCGCACGGACCTCGACCTGCAGCGTGTCCCCCGCCACGAGGCCGCCCGGCGGATGGACCAGCACGTTGTGGCAGACGCCATCGCCCTCGGGCCAGAGGCTTTGCAGGATGCGCAGCGGCCCGTCGTGGCGGAAGCGCGCGACGCTGCGCTCGCCTTCACGCGTGTAGTGGAGCGACAGGCGCGCGTGCCAGGACATGGCGGGTGTGTCGGGCTACTGCGCCTGCGAGCCGCGATGCGCCCAGCCGGTCGTGCGCTTCTCGATCGCGCTGAACAACTCGTACATCGCCATCGCCATGATGCTGATCACCACCAGGCCCGCGAAGGCCAGGGGCAGGCGCTGCTGGCTGCCCGCGGTCTGGATGAGGTTGCCGATGCCGCTGTCGCCGGCCGTCATCTCCGCCAGCACCGTGCCCACGAAGGCGAGCGTGATGGCGATCTTGAGCGAGCCGTAGAAGTACGGCATCGACCGCGGCAGCCCGACCTTCAGCAGCACGTCCCAGCGGCGCGCACCCAGCACGCGCAGCACGTCCTCGAGCTCCGGCTCCAGCGTCGCCAGTCCCGTGGCGATGTTCACCATGATCGGGAAGAAGGAGATCAGGAAGGCCGTGATGATGCCGGGGCCGAGCCCGATGCCGAACCAGACCACCAGGATGGGCACGATGGCCGCCTTGGGCACCGCGTTGAAGCCCACCATGAGCGGATACACGGCCGCATACGCGACGCGCGAGGACCCGATGAGGAAGCCGAGCAGCACGCCCACCACGATCGCGATGGCGAAGCCCACCATCGTCACCCAGAACGTGGCCCAGGAAGCGACGAGCAGCGGACCGCGGAATTCCACCATCTGCTGCGCGATCTGCCACGGGCTGGGAAACAGGTAGTCTGGAATGCCGAAGGCCAGCACGATCACCTGCCAGAGGATCAGGACCGCGAGCAACAGCAGCACGGGTGCCCAGCGTTCCATGCGGCGCCGGCTGTTCACTGCGCCACCTCCGCGCCGGAATCTTGGCCGCCCACGCTCCCGGCGGGCGACCCGTCGGAGCTGCGGCGGATCGCGCCGATGTGTCCGCGCAACTCGTGCACGATGTCCGTGAACTCGCGCGTGTAGGTGATTTCCAGCTCGCGCGGACGCGGCAATGCGATGTCGCGGCGCACGACGAAACGTCCCGGGCTCTTGCTCATCACGTACACCTTGTCGGCCAGAAACACCGACTCGCGCAGGTCGTGCGTGACCAGGACGACGTTGAAGCGCTGCTCGGCCCAGAGGTCCCGCAGCGTGCACCACAGCTCTTCGCGCGTGAAGGCATCGAGCGCGCCGAACGGTTCGTCGAGCAGCAGCATCTTGGGCTCGTGGATCAGCGCGCGACAGATGCTCGCGCGCTGCTGCATGCCGCCGGAAAGCTGCCAGGGGAACTTGTCCTCGTAGCCGGCGAGGCCCACCTTCGCGAGCAGGACGCGGGCGCGCTCGGCATATTCGCGCCGCTTCTGCTTGAACTGCTGCCGGTACGGCTCGACGATCTCCAGCGGCAGCAGCACGTTGTCCAGCGTCGTGCGCCAGGGCAGCAGCGACGGCGCCTGGAAGGCCATGCCCGAGATCTTCAGGGGACCGTTCACGGGCTGCCCGTCGATCAGGATGCGGCCGCGCGACGGCGGCCGCAAGCCGGTGGCCAGTTTCATGAAGGTGGACTTGCCGCAGCCCGACGGCCCCACGATCGCGATGAACTCTCCCTGCTGCACCTGCAGGTCGATCGCCTCCACCGCGAAGTGACCCTCGCGCAGGAACTGGTCGTTGTAGGCGAGCCAGACGTCGCGGAAGTCGATGAAGGCCGTGGCGGCAGGCGCGCTCACTTCTTGGTCGGCAGCACGTTGAGGTCCGCCTTCGCGGGCAGGAAGGAGCCGTTCCACACCGCGTCGGGGTTCACGCGCGTCTTCGTCCCGAAGGCGTCGGAGACCTGCGAGGCCATCAGCGACAGGCGCGCGGGGTTCACCTGGCCGAAGCCCTCGGCGTAAGCGTCGGGACTGGCCACGACGTCGTTGATCGCCATCTTCAGCCGGCGGTCTTCCAGCTTGGTGTCGATGATGCCGTCACGCTGCTTCAGGTACTGCACGGCGTCGCCGGGTTGCGCCAGCACCTCCTTCGCGCCGCGGGCGAACGCGGTGAGGAACGCCTTGATCGCTTGCGGGTTCTCCTTGATCAACTTCGGGCTCGCGATGATCACGTTGCCATACAGCTTCACGCCGTACTGCGGGTACATGAAGGTGACCACGTCCTGTGGCTTCACGCCGCGCGCCTCCAGGTTCAGCAGCGACGTGAAGGAGAAGCCGGTGATCGCGTCGACGTCCCCGCGAGCCAGCATGGTCTCGCGCAGCGGCGGGTCCATGGACACCCAGGTGACGGGGCCGATCTGGTTCGCCTTCTGGAAGATGGGGAAGCCGCGGCGTCCGGCGTCGAACACGGGCGCGCCGAGCTTCCTGCCCTGCAAGTCCTTGGGCGTCCTGATGCCGGACTTGCGCAGCGCCATCACCGCGGCCGGCGTGTTGTTGTAGACCATCATCACGCCCACCGGCTTGTTGGCCGCATCGGGGTTGTTGGCGTGGAACTCCATCAGCGCCGCCATGTCGGCGAAGCCCATGTCGTAGGCGCCGCTGGCCACCCGCTGCACGGCGGCGCCGGAGCCGGTGCCGGCATCGACCTGCACGTCGAGACCGGCCTGCCGGAAGTAGCCCTTCGCCGCGGGGAGCAGGAACAAGGCGGCGGGTCCCTCGAAGCGCCAATCGAGCTGGAACTTGACCGGCGTCGTGCCCTGCGCGCGCGCGGCAAGGCTGGGCGCGAGTGCCAGCGTGGTCATGGCCTGCAGGAAGGACCTCTTGTGCATTGCGTACTCCGGAGTGCTCGTGAATGAAGACCGGCCAGCCAAGCAAGTTTGGTGCCGCAGAGCAGAAGTATCACTCAACCGTCGGCACGACCTGCCCGACCGGAAGCCCGCAATCCGGCATAGCGCGCTGCCGGGCTGCGCGCGTGGGGCTTTGTCCGACGCTCCCACAAGCCGGCCCCGCACCCTCTCGCTTTACGGGCGACTACGCCCGCGCTTGAACCGCTTGCCCATAGTGAGCAGCACCGGCCCTCCCGAGGGCAGGTGGACGTGGCCCAGGTTGGGTCGCGGCCCGACCTTCAACAACACGCCGTTCGCGGCAATAGGAGTGCAACTATGGGTTTTCTGATTTGGTTGATCATTGGCGGTATCGTTGGCTGGTTGGCGAGCCTCGTGATGCGTACTGACGGCCAGCAGGGCATCCTGCTGAACGTGGTCGTGGGTATCGTGGGCGCCTTCCTCGGTGGCTGGCTCATCTCCCCGCTGGTGGGCGTGGGCACCATCAACCAGGGCATCAGCATCGGCTCGATCGTGGTTTCCCTGGTCGGCGCGATCATCCTGCTGGCCATCGTGAACCTGTTCCGCCGCGGCCGCGTGCGCTAAACGGAACCACAAGAATCGAATTCGCGGACCCTCGGGCCCGCACCACTGGAGCGCCTCTGGCGCTCCTTTTCTTTTTGGGACATCAAACCGGCATCAAACCGGAATACCGGACGCAGAGGTCGCGAAAGAGGGAAAGGGCGCAGAAGACATCCGTCAAAGGTAAAACCGCAGAAGGACGTCACCCCTTTGATGGCTGTTCTTTTGCGTCCTCTGCGCAACCTTTGCGTCCTCTGCGTCCGGCTGTTGGGTTTGATGGTCGTGCGCTCTCACGCGTCCCCGCCCCGCGCTGAAGTCGCTGCGACCAGCGCGGTCATGTTCACCACGCGGCGGACGGTGGCTGAGGGGGTGAGCACGTGCACGGGCGCCTTGGCGCCCAGCAGCATCGGGCCCACCGTGATGCCCGAGCCGCCGGTGGTCTTCAGCACGTTGAACAGGATGTTGGCGGCGTCGAGGTTGGGGCAGATCAGCAGGTTGGCTTCGCCGGTGAGCGTGCTGTCCATCAGGCTGTCGCGGCGCACCTTCTCCGACAGCGCGGCGTCGCCTTGCAGCTCGCCGTCGCACTCCACGTCCGGCGCCATGCGCATGAAGAGCTCGCGCGCCTGCCGCATCTTGAGCGCCGAGCCGCGCCGGGACGAGCCGTAGTTGCTGTGCGACAGGAAGGCTACCTTCGGCGGCAGGCCGAAGCGCTGCACCTCGGTCGCCGCCATGCGGGCGATGCGGGCCAGCAGCTCCGCGTCCGGGTCTTCGTTGACATAGGTGTCCGCGATGAAGAGCGTGCGTTCCGGCAGCAGCAAGGCATTGAGCGTCGCGAAATGTTCCCCGTCCCGCGCGCCGATGACATCGTGCACGTGGCCCAGGTGCTGCTCGAAGCGGCCGACCAGCCCGCACAGCATCGCGTCGGCATCGCCCAGGTGCAAGGCCAGCGCGCCGATCAGCGTGTTCGAGCGGCGCACCGCGGCCTTCGCCGCTTCCGGCGTGACGCCGTTGCGCCCCATCAGGCGGTGGTAGGTCTCCCAGTACTGGCGGAAGCGCGCGTCGCTCTCGGGATTCACGCAGGTCACGTCGGCGCCGAGGCGGATGCGCAGGCCGGCCTTGGCGATACGGGTCTCGATGACGCTCGGCCGGCCGATCAGGATCGGCTGCGCCAGTTTCTCGTCCACCACAAGTTGCGCGGCACGCAGCACCCGGTCGTCCTCGCCCTCGGCAAAGACCACGCGCTGCGGCGGCGACTGGCGCGCAGCCACGAACACCGGCCGCATGATCATGCCGGTCTGGTAGACGAAGCGCGTGAGGCCCTGGCCGTAGGCGTCGAAGTCCGTGATCGGGCGCGTGGCGACGCCCGACTCCGCCGCCGCCCGCGCCACCGCCGGTGCGATGCGCAGGATGAGGCGTGCGTCGAAGGGCGTGGGGATGATGTAGTCGGGGCCGAAGGCGAGCTCCTTGCCGGCGTAGGCATTCGCCACTTCCTCGCTGATGTCGGCCTTGGCGAGCTGCGCGATCTCGCGCACGGCGGCGAGCTTCATCGCCTCGGTGATCTTGGTGGCGCCGCAGTCCAGTGCGCCGCGGAAGATGTACGGGAAGCACAGGACGTTGTTCACCTGGTTGGGATAGTCCGAGCGACCCGTGGCGATGATGCAGTCGGGCCGCGCCTGCCGCGCGAGCTCGGGCCGGATCTCCGGTTCCGGATTGGCCAGGGCGAGGATGATCGGCTTGTCGGCCATGCTCTTGACCATCTCCACGCTCAGCACGCCCGCGGTGGAGCAGCCCAGGAACACATCCGCGTTCTTCACGACATCGGCGAGCGTGCGCGCCGAGGTGTCCTGCGCGTACTTCGCCTTGGACGGATCGAGCCCGCCGGGCCGGCCCTGGTAGACGACGCCCTTCGAGTCGACCACATGGATGTTCCTGGGCTGCACCCCGAGCCCCACCATCAGGTCCAGGCAGGCGATCGCCGCGGCGCCGGCACCCGAGGCCACCAGCCGCACCTCGCCGATCTTCTTGCCCACCAGTTCGAGGCCGTTCAGCAGCGCCGCGCCCGAGATGATGGCCGTGCCGTGCTGGTCGTCGTGGAAGACGGGGATGTTCAGGCGTTCGCGCAGCTTGCGCTCGATGTAGAAGCACTCGGGCGCCTTGATGTCCTCGAGGTTGATGCCGCCCAGCGTCGGCTCCAGCGCGGCGATGATGTCGACGAGCTTGTCCGGGTCGTGCTCCGCGAGTTCGATGTCGAACACGTCGATGCCGGCGAACTTCTTGAACAGGCAGGCCTTGCCTTCCATCACCGGCTTGCCCGCCAGCGGGCCGATGTCGCCCAGGCCCAGCACCGCGGTCCCATTGGTGATCACGCCGACCAGGTTGGCGCGCGAGGTGTACTCCGCGGCCTTGGACGGGTCTGCCTGGATGTCGAGGCACGGGTAGGCGACGCCGGGAGAATAGGCCAGCGACAGGTCGCGCTGGTTCGACAGCGGCTTGGTCGGCGTCACGGAGATCTTGCCGTGGCGCGGCAGGCGGTGGTACTCGCGGGCCGCGTCGCGCAATGCACGTTCGGCGTCGGAAGTGGGCTCTTTCATGGCGGCCTCCTGCTTGGCTGTTGCAACGCTACGCCCGCTGCGTGTCCGTGGGAAGAGTGGCAAGCCCCCGGGCCCGTGCATTTGCGCCCGGCGGTCGTGCGGGCGCGTTCCCTGCCACGTCCCAGGGCTGCCTCAGCAGGCTTGGAACCCCGTCGATCCCGGGCAAGCGGGCCGGCGGCCGCTCGGATGAGGCGGCATGCCTGACTCGGGTCGAAGCGGCGGTCCCACGCGCGCTGCCGGACCGTGGCGGGCCAGCCATTGCCCGGCCTTGCCGCATCCTGCAGGCAAGGAGCGATCATGAACAAAGACGACTCTCTGGCTTTCGTGCACGAACGGCTGCGCTACAACCGTGCACCCACGGGGCGCGCATCCGGCCTGCGCAGCCTGCCGCGCGTGACGCGCCGCTTCGTCGTGGAACTGGAACAGGGTGAGGCGCACGTGTTCGAACACGTTGACCGGACCGTGGTCCTGCGCTGCGACCGGGGCGGCGCCTGGGTGACGCACGATGGCGACCCGAAGGACGTCATCCTGATGGCGGGCGAGGAATATCGGGCCGAACGCGAGGACCCGTTGCACGTCTACGCGCTGGTCGCGTGCGTCCTCGAAATCGAATTCGAAGACGACGTGACGCAGCACTGATCAGGTTGCGGTGGCGGCGAGGGTGGGGGAGGCCGCCGGGGCGCGCTGCTGCCGGCCCAATGCAAGGCGGGCGCCGGCGCAGATGCCGGCGACAGCCAGCAGGGACCCGGACGAGAGGAGGGCCAGCCCCGTCACCCCGTTGCCCAGCGAGCAGCCCAGGGCCGTCACGCCGCCGAAACCCATCAGCACCGCGCCTGCCGCATGCGCGCCGAGTTCGCGCGGGGTCTGGAAGGACTCCAGGCGGAAGTCGCCGCGCAGCTTGGCGCTCGCGAACGCGCCGAGCAGCACGCCCAGCGCCAGCGTGACACCGAAGGTCGCGACCGTGGACTTGTCGGTCCACAAGGTCAGCAGGTCGAGCGCATGCGCGAGCGGAGCCGCGAACGACAGGCCTTCCGGCCGCTTCGATTGCGTGCCCAGCCAGGCGGGCTCCAGCGTTTCCGGATGCTCCGCGATGTAGCCGATGTGTCCGGTGAGGTAGAGCGCGGCCGCCACCAGCAGGCCCACGGCGATGCCGCCGATCCAGTGCGCGGGCTTGAGCTGCGCGCGCACCTTCCAGGCCAGTGCCAGCACGCCCACGGTGACCGCGACAGTGATGAGCCAGCGCAGCAGCGTGGCGGGCAGGGCGAGGCCGCGTGCGAGCACGGCGCCCAGGTCCTGCGAGCCGGCCAGCGTGTTCGCGAAAGCATCCAGTCCGCTCGCGCGCAGCGGTGCGAAGGCGCCGCGCAGGGTCATCAGCGAGGCGATGGCGACCAGCACCAGCGTGAGCAGCGCCTTCAGGTTGCCCGAGCCCGCCTTCACCAGGCAGCGCTGGGGGCAGCCGCCGGCCAGGATCATTCCGTAGCCGAACAGGCCGCCACCCACCAGGTAGGACAGCCACGGGAACCGCTCGCCCCAGCCGATGGTGCGCGTCGCGTCGAAGGCACCGGCGCTCACCAGGCCCTGCACGGCGATGGCGCCGACCGCGACGGCCAGCATCCACGAAACGAGCCGGCCCGGGCTGCGCAGTTGCACCCAGTCGGCGATCGCGCCTCGCACGCAAAAGCGGGTGGACTGGCCGACGACGCCCAGCGCGAGGCCCAGGACGAGGCCGCCCCAGACGACGGCTTGGGCGAGGGTGGCGGGGGCTGCGGCTGTGGGCATGGCTTCGGAGGGGCAGTGGAGGCGCTGCGGCGCGCCAGGCAAAGCCGCGAATTTTACTGCCCGGCGGGCGAGCCCCCCTGCTGGCGGGGTCAAGGCGCGGTGTGCGGGTGCTGGTCCAGCATGCGGTCGGTGAGCGCCGCGCAGGCAAAAGCCCGAGCGCTGCGCACAGAACCCGAACGGCAAACCCAGGGCGAGACCTCCCGCGGCGAAGCACGGTCGGTTCGCCCCAGGCGTTCCAGCAGCGGCGGGAGGTCGAAGGAGAGCATCAGTCGAGGCTGATGTTCCCGCGTCCGGCGGTGTCGCGACTTGCGCCGCATAAGCACTGCGCCGGAACGCATTTGGTCGGCGCACGAGGCGCACCGGACGCGCGGTGGATATCGGAAAAGAAGCAACTAGCGATATTACTGAGCGAGCCTGGCGCGGCGCTGCGGTATCGTGCGGGGCGGGCCGGAGTCCCGGCCCCTCTTGCGAGGACGCTCCATGAACAGGTTTGCGCGGCTGCTCGCCGCATTCGTCGCCCTCTGGGTGTTCGCCTTCGCCGCCCAGGCGCAGGACAAGGTCGTCTACCACATCGACGACGCCAAGCTCCAGGCCACCAAGGCCTTGCGCAACGTGCGCAACCACCTCGACGTCGCGCCCGACACCAGGATCATCGTGGTAACGCATGCCGAAGGTGTCGACTTCCTCATGGAAGGCGCCAAGGATCCGAAGAACCCCAACATCGACTACGCGTCGCTCGTGAGCGCGCTCAAGGCGCGCGGCGTGCGCTTCGAAGTGTGCGAGATCACGCTGCGCAATCGCGGGCTGAAGAAGGAGCAGTTCATCATGGACGCGGACTTCACGCCGTCGGGCGTGGTCCGGATCGCCCAGCTCCAGTCCCGGGAACATTACGCGTACATCAAGCCGTGATGGCCGGGCCGGCTGCCGGCCGGCCGGGGACTTGCTAACATGGTGATCGAGTGAATCAGCAGGGGTGCGGATGGCGAAACGTCAGGTAGCGGTGGCAGAAGCGAACGGCGTGGAAACCGACGAGGTCTTCGAGATGGCCGCGGAGGTGTTCCGCGTCATGTCCGCGCCCATGCGCCTGAAGATCATCAGCCGCCTCTGCAACGGCGAGAAGAACGTGAGCCAGCTGCTCGAAGAGATCGACACCACGCAGCCCAACATGTCGCAGCACCTCAACACGCTGTACCAGGCCGGCGTGATCGGCCGGCGGCGCGAGGGCGTGCAGATCTTCTATCGCATCATCAACGACCGCGTGGTCACGCTGTGCCGCGCGGTCTGCACCCAGATCGCTATCGAGAGCGACATGAAGGGCTAGCCGCCGGCTGGCGCGTCGGGCCGCCGCCCGCGCGGCCACCCTATAATCAGCCATCACTTATTTGTTGCGGGGTCGCTGGATGGCGCTGCGCTCGTGGTGGAAATTCCTGCCGGCCTTGCTCGGCGCCCTGGTGATGCTCGCGTCGCATGCCGAAGGCGAGCCCATGCAGGATGACATGCCCGCCGCTCCTTCGGCCGCGCCGCGTCAAGTGGTGCCGCAGCAGGTCTCTGCCTCGGCCTGGTTCGTGCAGGGCGACACGGCCCTGGGCAGCAAGGCCAACCGCAACTTCATCTCCAACGCCGGGTTCGTCGTGACGCCCGCCGGCGTCGTCGTCATCGACGCGCTCGGCTCGCCGCAGCTCGCCCGCGAGCTGATCGCGGCCATCCACGGGATCACGCCGCAGCCGATCACGCACGTGATCGTCACGCACTACCACGCGGACCACATCTACGGGCTGCAGGAATTCAGGAAGGTGGGCGCGCAGATCATCGCCAACCGCCATGCGGCCGACTACCTCCACTCCGAGACCGCCACCAACCGGCTGGCCGCCTCGCGCGTGGACCTCGCGCCCTGGGTCGACGTGGACACGCACATCGTGCCGCCGGACCGCTGGCTCGACGGGTCCGAGGACCTGGAGGTGGGCGGCGTGCGCTTCATGATCCGGCCCGTCGGCCCTGCGCACACGCCCGAGGACCAGGTGATCTTCGTGCCCTCGGAAGGCGTGCTGTTCGCGGGCGATGTCGTGTTCCGCGGCCGGGTGCCCTACGTCGGCCAGGCGGACAGCCAGCACTGGATCGCCGCGCTGGACGAACTGCTGAAGCTGCACCCCCGGGTGCTGGTGCCCGGCCATGGGCCGAAGTCGACAACGGCGCGCGAGGACCTGGAGCTCACGCGCGACTACCTCACCTACCTGCGCCAGGCGATGCGGCAGGCGGCGCTGGACATGACGCCGTTCGAGGAGGCGTACGCCGCGACCGATTGGTCGCGCTTCGAGCACCTGCCGCTGTTCAAGGCGGCCAACCGCATGAACGCGTACAACACCTACATCCTGATGGAGAGCCAGGTCAAATGACGGGGCTCTCGCGTCGTGCCTTGCTGCTGGCGCCGGTGCTCGCCACGGCCGCCGCCTCGCTGCGAGCCGCCCAGCCGGCGCTGCCGATGCCGGGTTCGCTTGCGTCGGCGCTGGAGGCGGCCCTCATGCGCCGCCGTGCGCTCGTGATGATGGTGAGCCTGCCCGGCTGCCCCTGGTGCAAGCTGGTGCGCCAGTCCTACCTGGCCCCGCTGCTCGCAGACGGCCAGCCGGTGATCGAGCTGGACATGCAGGACCAGCGCGGCATCGCCGGCTTCGACGGCGCGGCGACCACTCCGATCCGGCTCGCCGACACCCTGCGGGTGCGCGTCGCTCCCACCGTGCTGTTCCTCGGCCGCCGCGGGCGCGAGCTCGGGCCCCGTCTCACCGGCGTGAGTTCCGAGGATTTCTACGGCGCGTACCTGCAGGAACGCGTAGACGCAGCCAACCGCGCCGCGTCTTCCTGAAGCCGCCGCGCTGGCGGCAAAGCGTCGGCCCTGTTCCTCTCGCGTCCGGGTTTGTCCTGACCGGATCCGCTTTGGTCTATCCGAAGAATTTGCGTATCCTTATATAGCCAGTGGGTGATGTAATTGTTGGCCGCTGCAAGCTGCTGCTCTCGCGCAGCGCGCCGAACGAGGAGACGAAGTGACATCGCAACCAGCCTCCGGACGGCTGCTGAAGGCCCCGGAAAACTTCATGGACCCTGCCGGCGTGCGGCGGGTGTTCGCGGAGGCCAAGGAGGGCCGGCGCGACTTCCTGCGCAGCGCGTTCGCCGCGGCTGCGGCCGGCGTCGCGGCCGCGGGCGTGCGGGCGGCGCCCGCCCCCGCGGATGGCGACCCCAACATCCTGCAGCTGCCCGAGCACTCGCGCGCGCTGGGCCAGGCGGTGGCCTTGAACGACGGCTATGGCAAGCCGTCGAAGTACGAGTCCAACGTCCGCCGCCGCCAGAGCCCCGGACTCACGCAGACCGACCAGGCATCGGTGTCGTTCGCGCCGCTGCAGTCGCTGTTCGGCATCGTGACGCCCAGCGGCCTGCACTTCGAGCGCCACCACCAGGGCTGGTGGGACATCGATCCCTCGAAGCACCGCTTCATGATCAACGGAAATGTGAAGACCCCCAAGGTCTTCGACATGGACGAGATCATGCGGCTGCCGTCGGTGTCGCGCTTCCACTTCATCGAGTGCGGCGCGAACACCGCCATGGAATGGGGCAATGTCGCCGTGCCGACGGTGCAGTACACGCACGGCATGCTGTCGTGCAGCGAGTTCACCGGCGTGCCGCTGATCACGCTGCTGCAGATGGCTGGCGTCGACACCAGGAAGAACCGCTTCGTGCTCGCGGAGGGCGCCGACGGCGCCGCGCAGACGCGCACCATCCCGATGGAGCTGGTCGAGTCGGGCGAGGTGCTGGTCGCCTACGGCCAGAACGGCGAGATGCTGCGTCCGGAGCAGGGCTACCCGCTGCGGCTGGTGGTCCCCGGCGTGCAGGGCGTCAGCTGGATCAAGTACCTGCGCCGCGTGAAGGTGGGCGACATGCCGTTCGGCGCGCGGGACGAAACCATCGGCTACGTCGACCTGATGCCCGACGGGCAGCATCGCCAGTACTCCAGCATCCAGGAGTGCAAGAGCGTGGTGACGACGCCCTCCGGAGGCCAGGTGCTGCTGGACAAGGGCTTCTACAACATCACGGGCCTGGCCTGGTCGGGCCGCGGGAAGGTCTCGCGCGTCGACGTCTCCGTGGATGGCGGCCGCAACTGGCGCACCGCCCGCCTGCAGGGCCCCGTCATGAGCAAGTGCCTCACGCGCTTCAGCCTGGACTGGGTGTGGGACGGCAGGCCAGCCATCATCCAGAGCCGGGCCATCGACGAGACGGGCTACGTGCAGCCGACGCGCCCGCAGCTGCGTGCGGTGCGCGGCACGCGCTCGACCTATCACAACAACGGCATCCAGTCCTGGCTGGTGCAGGAAAACGGCGAGGTGAAGAATGTCCAGGTTTCGTGAGCCGCGGGTGCTCGGCGCCATCGCCGTGATCACCGTCGCGGCCGCGACGGTCGCGGCGCATGCGCAAGGCACGGAGGCCTATCCCGGCATCGGCCGCGACGCCACGCCCGCCGAGGTGAAGGCCTGGAACATCGACGTGCGTCCGGACCTGCAGGGGCTGCCCAAGGGCTCGGGTTCGGTGAGCAAGGGCCAGGCGATCTGGGAAGGCAAGTGCGCCAGCTGCCACGGCGTGTTCGGCGAATCCAACGAAGTGTTCCAGCCCCTGATCGGCGGCACGACCGCGGACGACATCAAGACGGGCCACGTCGCCGCGCTCAAGCGCAACGACGTCGAACGCACGATGCTCATGAAGCTGCCCACCGTCTCGACGCTGTGGGACTACATCAACCGCGCCATGCCCTGGACCGCGCCCAAGTCGCTGTCGACCGAGGAGGTCTACGCCGTCACTGCCTACCTCCTGAACATGGGGGGCGTGGTGCCGGACGACTACGTGCTGTCCGACCGGAACATGGCCGAAGTGCAGGCCCGGCTGCCGAACCGCAACGGCATGACGACGCAGCACGCCATGTGGCCGGGCCAGGAGCTCGGTGGCGCAGCGAAGCCGGACGTGCACAACGTCGCGTGCATGAAGGATTGCCCCGTGGAAGCCAAGGTAACATCCATCCTGCCGGAGCACGCCCGCAACGCCCACGGTAACCTCGCGCAGCAGGTGCGGCTGATCGGGCCGGCGCGCGGTGACGACACGAGCGCGCCCGAGCCGGCGCACCTGGGTGACCGGACCAAGGCTGGCGCCGACGAGGCGCAGGCATCCGCGAAGACGGTGACAGCCGCGGCCGCCGCGCCCATGGACCTGCTGCAGAAGAACGGCTGCGTGGCCTGCCACTCGGTCGCGAGCAAGCTGGTCGGCCCGGCTTTCATCGATGTCGCGAAGAAACACGCTGGCCAGGCCGATTACCTGGCGGGCAAGATCAGGAGCGGCGGCTCCGGCGTCTGGGGGAACATCCCCATGCCGCCGCAGTCCATCGCACCGGAGGACGCAGCGAAGATCGCCGGCTGGCTGGCATCGGGCGCGTCGCAATGAGGCAGGACGGAGCTTCCCGCCCGGGAACTCCCAGCGGCGCCGCCACCGCGGCGCATGAGAGTCGGCTTGAATTTTTTGGAGAGCAGCAATGCAGAATCGACGTGAAACCCTCAGGCAGTCGCTGGCCGTTGCGGGACTGCTGGGCGCCACCGGCCTGTTCCCGCAGTACGCGCTGGCGTTCAACAAGACCGCCTTCGATGCCAAGAGCATCGCGGACGCGCTGAAGGCCTACGGCGCCTCGGCCCCGGTGGAGAGCAAGGACGTGACGCTCACCGCACCGGAGATCGCCGAGAACGGCGCCGTGGTGCCGGTGGCCGCAGCGTCGTCGCTGGCCGGCGTGAAATCCATCCTGCTGCTGGTGGAGAAGAACCCGAACGCGCTGTCGGCCAAGTTCGACGTGACGGACGCCGTCGAGCCGAACTTCGCCACGCGCGTGAAGATGGGCCAGACGTCCGACGTCTACGCCGTGGCCATCACCGCCGACGGCAAGGCCCACTACGCCAAGAAGGAAGTGAAGGTCACCCTCGGCGGTTGCGGCGGCTGATCGTCCGCACCCGTTCCACCTTATTCCAGGAGCAATTCATCATGGCAGATCCGATGCGCATTCGCGCGCAAGCCAGCGGCGACAAGGCCGTGGTCCGCGTCCTCATGGCCCACGAGATGGAGACCGGCCAGCGCAAGGACAGCGCCGGCAAGATCATCCCGGCCTGGCACATCACCGACGTGACGGCGTCCCTCAACGGCAAGCAGGTGCTGGCCGCCGAATGGGGCCCGTCGGTGTCGAAGAACCCCTTCCTGCAGTTCACGATCAAGGGAGCGAAGGCCGGCGACAAGGTCGCTATCACCTGGAAGGACAATCACGGCGATTCGCGCACCGACGAAGCGACCGTGAGCTGAGCACCCTCGTGCGTGGGAAGTCGGGGAGCAGTACACCAACGAGCAAGGAGACACGAGGATGAGAACGATCCACCTGCTGGCGGGCCTGGCGCTTGCCGGCGCGGTCGCCGGAGCCTGGGCCCAGAAGAACGCCACGGAGGCGGCGATCGACGAGTACCGCGCCATGCTGGCCGACGGCAACCCGGCCGAACTGACCGAGGCCAAGGGCGAGGACCTCTGGAAGCGCAAGCGCGGACCCAAGAACGCTTCGCTGGAGACCTGCGACCTGGGCAAGGGCCCCGGCGTGGTGAAGGGCGCCTTCGTGCAACTTCCGCGCTACTTCCCGGACACGGGCAAGGTGCAGGACCTGGAGACGCGCCTGGTCACCTGCATGGAGCGCATCCAGGGCTTCGACGCCGCGCAGATCATGAAGACGCCGTGGGGCAAGGGCGAGAAGGAGAACGTCGACGCGCTGGCGACCTACGTCGCCGGCCAGTCCAGGGGCATGGCGATCAAGGTGCCGCAGGACCAGCCGATGGAGCGCGAGTACTACGAGGTGGGCCGGCGCATCTTCTTCACGCGCGGCGGCACGCACGACTTCTCGTGCGCGACCTGCCACGGCCAGGACGGCAAGCGCATCCGCCTGCAGGACCTGCCCAACCTCACGAAGAACCCCGGTGACAACGCCGGCTTCCCGGCCTGGCCCGCATACCGCGTGTCCACGGGCGACATGTGGACCATGCAGCACCGGCTGAACGACTGCTTCCGCCAGCAACGCTTCCCCGAGCCGAACTACGGCAGCGACGCGCTCACGGCCTTGTCCGTCTACCTCGGCGTCAACGCCAACGGCGCCAAGTCCACCGCGCCCGCCCTCAAGCGCTGAACGGGAGAAAAGCGATGAAGAAGACTGCATGGATCCTTTCCGCGGCGGCCGTGGTGGCCGCCGCCGTCGCCGGATGCGCCGCGCTGCCCTCGGCTGGCGGCGCGGGCAGCGCCAGCCTCGACCAGGAAACGCAGCGCATGCTGAGCACCGGCTTCCACGACCACGGCATCGCGAAGATGGACCGCATCACCGACGTCGACGACACGGTGAAGGCCTGCAACGCCGCGGACATCGCCGGCAAGCCGCTCGACGAAGCGACCGCCAAGCGCATCGAGCAGGAGAACTTCAAGAGCATCCAGTGGCCGAGCGATGGGAAGTTCCTGGGCGACTGGAAGAAAGGCGAAGCCATCGCGCAGAGCGGGCGCGGCCAGACCTGGAGCGACGACGCGAAGGCGGCCAGCGGCGGCAACTGCTACAACTGCCATCAGATCACCAAACAGGAGATCTCCTTCGGCACGCTGGGCCCGAGCCTCTACAACTACGGCAAGCTGCGCGGCGTGGCCGACCCGAACAGCGCGGCGGCCAAGCCGGTCGTGGAATACACGTGGGGCAAGATCTGGAACGCCAAGGCCTACAACGCCTGCTCCAACATGCCGCGTTCCGGCCACATGGGCAACCTGAACGAACAGCAGGTGCGGGACATCATGGCCCTGCTGCTCGACCCCCACTCGCCCGTCAACCAGTAACGTGCGCCTGCGGCGGCCCCGCGGGGGCCGCCTTGCCCCATCCCTCGGCGATCACTGAATCATGAATCTCTCCAAGCGCGAGTTCCTGCAGGTGCTGGGTGCCGCCTCCGTGGCCGACATGGGGCTGGGCCGCTGGGCCTACGCCGACGCCGCCACCGCAGGCGACGCGCTGTACGACGTGCCGCGCTTCGGCAACGTCTCGGTCCTGCACATGACCGACTGCCACGCGCAACTGAAGCCCATCTACTTCCGCGAGCCGAACGTCAACCTCGGCGTGGGCGCCATGAAGGGCAAGCTGCCGCACCTGGTGGGCGAGCAGCTGCTGAAGGCCGCGAACATCCCGCCGGGAAGCGCCGAGGCGCATGCGCTCACCTATCTCGATTTCGAGACGGCGGCGCGCCGCTACGGCAAGGTCGGCGGCTTCGCGCACCTGGCGACGCTGGTCAAGCGCCTGAAGGCCAGCCGCCCCGGCGCGCTGCTGCTCGATGGCGGCGACACCTGGCAGGGCTCCGCCACCGCGCTCTGGACGAAGGGCCAGGACATGGTCGACGCGGCGAAGCTGCTGGGCGTGGACGTGATGACCGGCCACTGGGAGTTCACGCTGGGCATGGACCGCGTGAAGGAGATCGTCGCCAAGGACTTCGCCGGCAAGGTGGACTTCATTGCGCAGAACGTCAAGACCGCCGACTTCGGCGACCCGGTGTTCAAGCCTTACGTGATCCGCGAGATGAACGGGGTGCCGGTGGCCATCATCGGCCAGGCCTTCCCGTACACGCCGATCGCCAACCCGCGCTACATGGTGAAGGACTGGGAGTTCGGCATCCAGGACGACAACATGCAGAAGATGGTCGACGAGGCCCGCGCCAAGGGCGCGAAGCTCGTGCTCGTCCTCAGCCACAACGGCATGGACGTGGACCTCAAGATGGCCAGCCGCGTGTCGGGCATCGACGCGATCCTCGGTGGCCACACGCATGACGGCATGCCTGTCGCGTCCATCGTCGCCAACGCGGGCGGCAAGACCATCGTGACCAACGCGGGGTCGAACGGCAAGTTCCTCGGCGTGCTCGACTTCGACGTGAAGAACGGCAAGCTGGCGGACTTCCGCTACCGGCTGCTGCCCGTGTTCGCCAACATGCTGGCGGCAGACGCGGCGATGGATGCGCTGATCACGAAGATCCGCGCGCCCTACGACGCCAGGCTGGCCGAGCGCCTCGCCGTCACCGAAGGCACCCTGTACCGGCGCGGCAACTTCAACGGCTCGGGCGACCAGCTGCTGCTCGATGCACTGATGGACGTGCAGGGCGCGGAGATCGCGTTCTCGCCCGGCTTCCGCTGGGGCACGACGCTGCTGCCCGGCCAGGACATCACCCGCGAGTGGCTGATGGACATGACCGCGACCACCTACTCCTACGCCACCGTGACGCCCATGACGGGCGAGACGATCAAGACGGTGCTGGAGGATGTCTGCGACAACCTGTTCAACCCGGACCCGTACTACCAGCAGGGCGGCGACATGGTGCGCGTGGGCGGCCTCGAATACGCGTGCGATCCCAACGCGAAGATGGGCAGCCGCATCCAGGACATGCGCCTGAACGGCAAGCCGATCCAGGCCTCGCACACCTACAAGGTCGCGGGCTGGGCGCCGGTGGCGGAGGAAGCCGCGCATGCCGGCAACAAGCCGGTGTGGGACGTGGTGGAGCAGTGGTTCAAGGCGCAGGGCGGCAAGGTCGCTGCGCGCAAGGTGAACGTGCCGCGCCTGATCGGCGCCGTGCCCAACGCGGGTTACGACGCCTGAGGGCCCGTCGCACGGTCCTAGAATCGGCGGCATGACGTCCGCCGAGCTGAACGCGCTCACCACCGAAGTGCTGTGGGCCGCGTTCGGCGTGTCCCTTGCCTTCGGTGCGCTGGTGCAGCGCACCGGCTTTTGCACCATGGGTGCGGTGAGCGACGCGGTCGCCTTGGGCGACTTCACGCGCCTGCGCCAATGGGCGCTGGCGGCCGCGGTGGCGACCCTCGGCTTCGGCGTGCTGGCCACCCTGGGCGTGCTGCGGGCGCCGCAGACCCTCTATGCCTCGACCCGCTGGCTGTGGCTCTCTGGCCTCGTCGGCGGCGGGCTGTTCGGATTCGGCATGGTGCTATCTTCCGGCTGCGTGAGCAAGACGCTGGTGCGCGTCGGCGGCGGCAGCCTGAAGTCGCTGGTGGTGCTGCTGGTGGCCGGCATCGCGGCCTTCGCGACGCTGCGGGGCGTGACGGCGGTGTGGCGCGTGGACACGGTGGATCGCGTAGGGCCCGACTTCGGCGTGAATGCCGACGTCGCGACGCTGCTGGCGCAGGGGACGGGCCTGTCTCCGGCATCCGCTTCGCTGCTGGGCGCGGTGGCCGTCGGCGGTGCGCTGCTTGCCTTTGCGCTCGCCTCGCGCGAGTCGCGCCGGCCGATCAACCTGCTCGCGGGCGCGGGCATCGGCGTGCTGGTGCTGGCGATGTGGTGGATCACCGGTCACCTGGGCCACCTCGCCGAACATCCGCAGACGCTGGAGGAAGCCTGGCTCGCCACCAACTCGCGCCGCGCCGAAGGCCTGAGCTTCGTGTCGCCCACGGCCTTCGCGCTCGACTGGGTGATCTTCTTCAGCGACGCCAGCAAGCGGCTCACGGTGGGCGTCGTGACGGTCGTGGGGGTGATCGTGGGATCGGCGGCGATGGCGCTCGCGCGGCGCAGCTTCCGCTGGGACGGCTTCGCCGGCACGCCGGACCTGGGACATCACCTCGTGGGTGGCGTGCTGCTCGGCGTCGGCGGCGTCACAGCGCTGGGTTGCAGCATCGGGCAGGGCGTGACGGGCTTGTCGACGCTGACGCTCACGAGCTTCGTCGCCGCCGCGGCCATGATCGCCGGCGCGGTGCTCGGCGTGAAGTACCAGGAGTGGCGGCTGGAGCGAGGGACTATCTGAGCGCCGCATAGCGGCAATGACGGCCCTTCTTCATGCGTCGGCTGACCCGCTTCGGCTGCGCCTCAGGCCGTGAGTTCCGAAGCGACCAGCGAATAACTTTCCATGTAGGTCGCGCGGGTCATCTCGCGCGCGCCTCGGTCCGCCATGCCGCGTTCCAGTTTCACCGCGATGCCGTGCACGGCCTCGCTCTCGTACCCCGTGACGATCAGCGCGGAGTCGACGCTCGCATCCGCGCCGCGGATGCGCTGCTCGTTCGTCATGGCGGCAGCGGCCGCGCCTTGCAGCAAGTGCGCGCTGCCGAGCCCCGTCATCGTCGGAACGCCGCCAAGCGCATCGCGCAACAACCATTCCTGCAACTCCGCTGCGCGACCCTCGTGCGCGGAAAAGCGCAGCAGGCACGCCGTGCCGCCCTGGCCGAAGCCGAAGCTGCCCACCACCTTGCACAGGCCCCGTTGCATGCCACGGTAGTGCGGCATCATCTTCCGCGTCCAGGGGCTCGGGCTGTTCAGCCGCGCGAGATACGCTTCGGACGCCAGCACCGCGAGGTGCTGCACCTCGTACAGCACCATGTAGCGCGGCTGGCCTTCGCTCGCGACCCAGCGCGTGCCGCGCAGAAAGCCGGGAATCGACAGCCGCTCGGGCAGGTGTTCGTGCGTGTGCCAGCGGTCATGCTCCTCGACGGCGCCGTCTTCGACGTCGAAGGAAAGGAGCATGGCGGCGGATCCGAGGAGGGGCATGGGAGTAGAGGGAGAACGGATCAATCCACAGCAACTTCGACGTAAATGCCACGGGTTGCGGTGTCCAGCGCCGCCAGGATTTTCGTGGTGGCGGTTCGGATCCGCGGCCAGCTGGTCGTCGAGAGAACGACGACCGCCAAGCGGCGGCCGGTGAGGTTCTGCTGGTACTGCAGGTTCTTGTCGGTGGTCACCAGGATGTCGAAGCCACCCTGGTCGGCGGCCGCGATGAGAGCGCCATTCTGCAAGGTGCTCCAGCCCAGCTCGTAGGCGGTCTCCACCGAATGGTTGGCCAGTGCGTGTCGCAGCGGTGCAGGCGTGCCCTGGTCGAACAGGATGCGCACTAGACGACCGCAGCAGAACCGCGCGCAGCGTGCTCCAGTACGGCACGAGCCTGTTCCAGGGACACCCCCGGGAACCACTGGACGAACTCCTGGATGGAAGCGCCGTCCTCCAGGTTCTGGAACAGCGCGGCAACGGGAACGCGCGTGCCTCGGAACACCCACGCACCACTCACGCGGCTCGGGTCCTGTTCCACGGCAGGACAGGCGGACCAATCGATCATGCGATCGATGCTAGCACTTGGCCGCTGCGCGTCAATGCACCCAGCATGCGTTGGCTCACACCGCCTTGAGTCGGCAGCAGCGCCCCTGTCACAATCCCGCCCTCTCGTTCGTCTTCATGGCATGAACCCTCCTGCCCAGGCGGCGGATGCCCGCCACGATGGTTTCGAGGCCCTGCGGCCGCGCCTGTTCGGCATCGCGTATCGCATGCTCGGCCTGCGCGCGGATGCCGAGGACGTGGTGCAGGATGCCTGGTTGCGCTGGCGTGACACGGACCCGGCTTCGCTGCAGTCGGCCGAGGCGTGGCTGGTCACCGTGGTCACGCGGCTCGCGATCGACCGCCTGCGCGCCGCGAAGCTCGAGCGCGAACACTATGTCGGCGAATGGCTGGCCGAGCCGCTGGTGGCCTTGGACGAGCACTCGCCCGAGCGCATCGCCGAGCGCGCCGACGAGCTCTCCCTGGCCTTGCTGCACGTGCTGGAACGACTCGGCCCCGAGGAGCGGGCCGCCTACCTCCTGCGCCAGGCCTTCGACTACGAGTACGCGGAGATCGCTGCCATCCTCGGCAAGACGGAGCCGGCGATCCGGCAGTCCGTGCACCGCGCGACCGAGCGTGTGCGGCTGGAGCGGCCGCGCTTCGAGGTGTCGCGCGACATGCACGTCCAACTGCTGCAGCGTTTCGTCGCTGCGGCGAGCTCGGGCGATCGCGCGGCCATCCGCGCGCTGGTCGCGGACAACGTCGCGACGATCGGCGACGGCGGCGGCAAGGTGCCCTCGGTGCGCGGCGGCATGCATGGCGGCGAGCGCGTGACGAACCTGTTCTGGGCGCACTACCTGCGCCTCGGTCCGCGCATCGCCTGGCGCATTGCCGACATCAATGGCGCGCCGGGCCTGCTGCGCTTCATCGACGGCCAGCTCGAATCGGCGCAGCAGGTGGAGACCGACGGCGAGCGCATCGTCGCGATCTACTCCGTGCGCAATCCGGACAAGCTGGCGCGCATCGCTGCGGCGCCTTAGCCTGTCACAACCGCGGCGCCCTGGCCGTCTTGTCTACGGAAGCGCCGTGCTTCCATCCGAACAGGAGTGATCAGAATGTCCCAGCAAGCCCGCCTGGCCTACCAGGCGCTCGCCCCGCAATCCACCCAGGCGCTGGTCGCCTTCTCCCGCGCCGCCGCGCCGCACATCGATGCGCGGCTGCACGAACTGGTGAACCTGCGCATCTCGCAGATCAACGGCTGCGCGTTCTGCATGGACATGCATGCCGCCGCGCTGCTGAAGATGGACGTGCCCCCGCGTGCGCTGCACGTGCTCGCCGGTTGGCGCGAAGCGGGGCGCCTCTTCAGCGACCGCGACCGCGCCGCGCTGGCCTGGGTCGAAGCCGTGAACGCCGTACCGCAGCGCGCGCCGAGCGACGCGGAGTTCGAGGAAGCGCGCAAGCAGTTCAGCGACCAGGAACTGGCCGAACTCACCTTCGTCGTGGGTGCGATCCGCGCGTGGAACATGCTCAATGCGAGCTTCCACATGCCGGTGCCGCAGCAGCCGTACGAGGCGCACTAGCGATCAGAAGCTGTGAATGAATTGATCGCGCCCACGACGGTACGCCTCAGGGCGCAGGCGTAGGCGCGGCCCGCCGTCCAGGCTGGCCGCCCGGACAAGGGGCGCAACACCCGCATGTGCCCTGAGGCGTGCCGGCCCGAAGGGCGAGCCTGGGGCTGCGAGCGTCAACGAAACTCTGCCGCCAGGAAGGCTCGCGTGGGTGTGAGCAATTCGTTCGCAGCTTCTTAATCCATCTGGAAGAACGTCATGCGCACCTCGTCGGGCCGGCGCACGCCGGTGCCCACGAAGACGCGCTCGTTGATCCAGGCCAGCGAGGGTGCCGAAGTTTCGAAGCTCGGCACGCAGCGGAAATACACGTCGGCGGGATCGACCGGCTCGCCGCGAACGAGCCTGGCCGTCACCTCGGGCGCGGCCACGCGAATGGCGCGATTCGCCACGAACACCAGCTCGCCGGCCTCGGTCTCGATCACGTAACGCGCATCGAGCTGCGCGAGCGTGGGTGACACGATGGCCTGGAAGTCCGCGCCGCCGGACAGCACGCGGCCCGTCCAGCCCTCGCCCTGCACCTCGCCCCCGACGATGGGGATGACGCGCCGGTTGCCGGCAGGTGTCGAGCCGATCTCGTGGGGCGTGCCGACGCGCACCGACAGGTCGGCGAACCAGCGCAGTTGGGGAGGGGCCAGGGGAGTCATGCGGGCAGGTCCGTTGGGAAACGAAGCGGCACGATACCCGAACCCGTGCGGATCAGCGCGCCGCCGAGCCGAACAGTGCGTTGAGCTCGGCGCCGGAGGCCGCGTCGGCTAAGGCGTCGAAGCGCCCTTCGTGCACGATGCCCTGCACCGCCCGCTGGAAGCCACCCCAGGCACTGCGCGCGAGTGCCCCGCCGAGGCTGATGCGCCGCACGCCGAGCGCCGCGATGTCCTGCACGGTCAGTTCCGTGGCGGACCCGACCAGCAGGTTCACCGGCTTGGGCGCCACTGCCGCGACGACCGCGGCGATCTGCTCGCGGGTGCGGATGCCGGGTGCGTAGAGGCAATCGGCGCCGGCATCGGAGTAGGCACGCAGGCGGCGGATGGCGTCGTCGAGGTCGGGCCGGTTCACGAAGAAGTTCTCCGCCCGTCCCACCAGCAGCGTGTCGCCGCCGGCCGCATCGATCGCCGCGCGCGCCGCGCGCATGCGCGCGACGGCATCGGGGAGGTCGCGCAAGGGCGCATCGGGGTTGCCGGTGGAGTCCTCGATCGAGAGCGCGGCCACGCCAATGTCGATGGCGCGGCGCACGTTGCGCGCGACGCCGTCGGCATCGGTCGCGAAACCCGCCTCGAAGTCGGCGTTCACCGGCAAGCTGGTGGCGTCCACCATCTCGCGCAGGTGGAGCAGCTCCTCCTCCAGCGTCATCTGGCCGTCGGCCTTGCCGTGCCGCCACGCCGCGCCGGAACTGGTCGTGGCGAGTGCGGGAAAGCCCGCGTGCTGCAGGTACTTCGCGCTGCCGACGTCCCAGGGGTTGGGCAGGACGAAGCAGCCGGCGGCATGCAGTTCGCGAAAGCGGCGGCGGCGCGCAGTCGGGTCGGAAGCGGCGGACATGGGACCTCCAGGCAGTGGCTCGCCATTCTGCCCGCGTTGCGGGGGAACTGTCGCGGGGGCGCGTGCAGTCCGCCGGCCCGCGTGGTCACTGCGGCGGCGGACCGCCGAAGCCGCGCCGCGTGAACCGGCGCAGCACGCGCCACGCGTCGAGCGTGACGAAACCCGACCAGACCAGCGCCATCACGAACAGCACGCCCGCCATCGCCGTCACCGCCGGTTCGTCGGAGGTGAACGTGAACCAGCCGATGACGACCACGGCGGCCCAGGGCGCCGCGTTCATCACGATGGCGGCGAACCAGGTCCGGCCCGGACGCGCCAGGGAGGCCGCGCCGCGGATGCGGTGCTCTGTCTGCTTTCGCATGCGTTTGCTCGGGGTGAGAAGCGAATCATGCAGCACCTTCGTCGCCCGAACGCCGCCCCGGGTTTCCTGCATGGACACGGCGGGATCGCGCGCTTAACTTGGCGCCTTCCGCAAGCGAGACCCACGGGGATGCCATGCAGTCGTACTGGATGCTGATGAGCGAAACCGCGACGCAACTGGAAGTGCGCGAGGTGCCGGTGCCGGCTCCCGGGCCGGGGCAATTGCTGGTGCACGTGCGCGCTGCCTCGCTCAACCGCGGCGAGTTCGTGGTCGGCCACGGCCTGCACGGCAAGGCCGGGTCGTGGAAGGCCATCGGCGGCGAATCGGCCGGTGAGGTCGCCGCGCTGGGGCAGGGCGTCGCGGGCTGGCGGGAAGGCGATCGCGTGATGGGCCGCTGCGCCGGCGGCTTCTCGGAATACGCGCTGATGGATGTGGGCGAGGCGATGCCGGTGCCGGCCAGCTTGTCGTGGGAAGAGGCGGCCTCGATTCCGCTGGTGTTCCTCGTCACCTTCGACATGCTGGTGCTGCAGGGTCGGCTGAAGGCCGGCGAGTGGGTGCTGGTGAACGGCGTGTCCTCCGGTGTCGGCGTGTCGTCGCTGCAGCTGGCCAAGGCGCTAGCCGCAAAGGTGATCGGCACCTCGGGCTCCGCCGCCAAGCTGGAGGCGCTCAAGCCCCTGGGGCTGGACGTGGGGCTGGCCACGCGGGCAGCGGACTTCGCGCCACGGGTGATGGAGCTCACTGGGCAGCACGGCGCCGACCTCGTGATCAACACCGTCGGCGGCACGGTGTTCGCCGAGGACATCCGCGCGATGGCGTTCGAGGGGCGCCTGGCCACCGTCGGCTACCTCGACGGCGTGCTGGAGGCGCCGCTGGATCTCGGCGCCTTGCATGCGAAGCGGCTGGTCCTGTTCGGCGTCTCCAACAAGCTGCGCACGAAGGCGCAGAAGGCGGCCTCGGTGCCGCGCTTCGTCGCGGAGGTCCTGCCGCATTTCGCTGCCGGCCGCATCCGGCCGCACATCGACCGCGTCTACGCGTTCGGGCAGCTCGAGGAGGCGAAGGCGCGCATGGAAGCGGGCGGGCACGTGGGCAAGATCGTCCTGCGCGCCCCGGCCGCCGGTCACGGCTGAGCCTCGCACCAGCGTAGTCCTACATCAATGCGCGGGCGCCGCTCGATGGCGTCCGTGCCCTCGTCGCGTACCTTGGTGTGCTATCCAAGGAGAACACGATGGCTCAACAAGATGCTTGCACCCTGCTCGATGCCGACCACAACGAAGTGATCGGGATGTTCGAACAGTACAAGGCCGCGCACGACGCGCGCCGCCACGAACTGCTGGCGTCGCAGATCGCGCAGAACCTGGTGGTGCACATGCAGATCGAGGAGGAAATCTTCTATCCCGCGTTCCAGCGCGCCACCGGCGACGAGGCGCTGCTGCAGGACGCGATCAGGGAGCACAACGAAGCGCGCGAGCTGATCGCGCAGATCGACAAGGACCGGCGGAACGCGAAGCTGATGCTCGCCCTGGAGGACAACATCCTCGACCACGTGAACGACGAGCGCGAGAAGATGTTCCCCAAGGCGCGCGCGACGCCGGGCATGGACCTCATGGCACTGGCGGACCAGCTCGAGGCCCGCAAGTCGGAGCTGATGGCGGCCGCCTGAGCGTCGGCCGGGGGATCAGAGCCAGACGGTCCCCTGCGGCATCTGCACTTGCGAGCCGGGGTCGCCCAGGCTGACCAGCGCACCGACCACGAGGCTCACGAACGCGATGAAGAGGCTCGCCCAGAAGGCGGTGCCGAAGCTCGCGATCGTGAAGCCGCGCACCAGGCGCGCCACCAGCATCAGCACCAGCGCATTGATCACCAGCAGGAACAGCCCGAAGGTGATCAGCGTCAGTGGCAGCGTCAGCACCACCAGCACCGGCCGCACGATCGCATTGGCCAGTCCGAGCAGCAAGGCCGAGATCCATAGCGATCGGGCATCGGCGAAGTGCAGGCCCCGGAACACGCGATCCGCGAGCCAGAGGGAGAAGGCCGTCAGGGCCCAGTGCAGGAGGAAGGTGACGAGGTGCGACATGGTTCGCGCGGAGCATAGCGGCTCCGCGCCCGGGCCGCCGGCGCGCCTCGCCTTACTTCGACCGATGGTCGCCCGGCTCGGGCAGCGGCGGGCGGCGCGCCAGCGCATCGCCCGCGGGCGGGATCCGCGCCCAGGCATTTGCTCCCGGCGGCAGGCTGGGACGCAGCAGGCGCCAGCCCTTGGCCTCCATGCACCTGCGCACCTCCGGTGCGACCGGCTGGCTCGCCTGCGCCGGCGTGGCGGCCGCGCTGGCGCAGGCCTGGTAATCCGCATCGGCGCGCTGGCAGCCAGCGAGCGACAGCAGGACGGCGCAGCCGGCGGCAAGGGCGAATGCGCGGATCCGGCGCGACGCTGGGGGCGTGGCGGCGCCTGGCTGCACGCCGCACGCACGGGCGATGGACGCGGCCGCGCGTGCCATCACTCCACGCGGGTGAAGTGCTGGCGCACGTGCTGCCGGTCCAGCATCTCGAAGTGCCACCATTCGTTGGCGATCCCCTGGAAGCCGCTGCGCAGCATCACGCCGCGCAGCAGTTCGCGGTTGCGCACCTGCTGCGGCGTGAGCCTGCCGGCTTGGAGGTGCTGCGCCTCCAGCCGGGGATGCGACAGCTCGTTCATCTCGTCGTAGCCGCTGCCCATGTCCAGCTCGCGGCCCTGCGCGTCGACGAGCGTCGCGTCCAGCGCCATGCCGAAGGAGTGGATGGACCCTTGCGCCGGATCAGCCACGTACTGGCGCAGGTCCGTGCCTTCCAGGTGGTCCCACAACAGGATTTGCACGCGATGCGGCCGCAGCGCGTCCAGCACCAGCAGCCGGTGGCCCGGGGCTTCGCGGTCCAGCAGCGTCACCGCGCTTTCCAGGCCGCGGGCCGCGAGATGGTGCAGCCAGGCGCAGTCCATGCTGCCGTACAGGTTGTGGCCGACGAAGTTGTCTTCGCCCGCATAGCGCAGGTCCACCGCGAGGCCGGGCAGGGTCGGGAGGTGACGGAAATCGGGGTGGGAAGCGATGTCTTCGCAGCGCATCGGTGGGGTGGGAATCTCCAATCCTGCGAGGATAGCCGCTCCCCCGCCGGGCCGGGCAGGGACTGTGGTGCCGATGCGAAGGCCGCTCGTACAATGCCCCTGGCAGCACCACCCGCGACGCACACCATGACCTTCATCCTCTCCCACCAGCTGCTGGACGAAATTCTGCAGAATCAGCGCATCAAGTCCAACGATCTCGCGGGCATCGACAAGCTGTTCGGCGGCGCCGACGGTTACTACTGGTACCACACGCTGCGCCACATGTGCCCGAAGAACGAGGTGCTGGTGTGGAACAGCGCGGAAGACCTGCGCGCCGCCGTGCAAGGCCACGAGAACCGGACGGCGGAGGAGGACGAGGTGAAGCCGCAGCAACTGCAGGACGCGCACTTCGCCGCCATGACGGGCCTGCTCGCGGTCCGCTGACATCGCATGGGCGCCGGCATGGCCGGCGCGGCATTTCCGGAGCGCGCATTGGAACAGCAACCCGAGACGCAACCGCAGCGCCTCTCCCGGATCGTGGCCGCCATCGCTGCGTGTTCGCGCAGCCAGGCCGAGCAGTACATCGTGGAAGGCTGGGTGCGGGTCGACGGCAAGGTCGTGGACGTGCCGCAGGAGCGCGTGCGACCCGGACAGCGCGTGGAGCTCGCTCCGAACGCGCGCCTGCAAGCCGCCGGACCCGCCACCCTGCTCGTGCACAAGCCCGCGGGCATGCACGGCGCACAGGCGCTTGCTTCGGTGGGCGCGGCGACGCACTGGAGCGGCGATGCTTCCGGCATTCGCCGCATCAAGAGCCATGGCGTCGGGCAGGTGGAACTGCTCCCGCTGCCGCCGCCGGCAAGCGGGTTGGCCGTGTTCAGCCAGGACGGGCGCATCGTGCGCAAGCTCACCGAGGACGCGCTGCTGGTCGAACAGGAGCTCGTCGTGGAGGTCACGGGCACCATCGTGCCCAATGGTCTCGAGCGCCTGGGCCGCGGCTTCGTACTGGAGGGCCGCACGGTGCCGCCCGCGCGCGTGAGCTGGCAGAGCGAGGCGCGCCTGCGTTTCGCAGCCAAGGGCATCGCGCCGGACCGGGTACCCGCGATCTGCGCGCACGTGGGGCTCACCGTCACGGCCATCCGGCGCCTGCGCATCGGCCGCGTCGCGCTGGCCGGCCTGCCGCCAGGGCAGTGGCGCTACCTGGCGCCGGCGGAGCGCTTCTAGGGAGCCTGCTCCTGGCTCAGGGCCTCTCCACCGCGTAACGCGGGGGCGCCTGCGTGCCCACCGAGAGCAGGTTGACCACGCCCATCACGTCGTCGACCAGCAGCACCGATTTCTCCATCGCCTCGGCCTGCGCCGGCGTCTGCACGCAGCCCATGAGCGTGACCAGCCGGCGCTCGCCCAGCACCCACACGCTGGTGTCGTCGAAGCGGCCATCGCGCTGGATGTACTGCTTCACGCGCGGGATGATCTCCTTGTCGTACAGGTAGGAGTTCGGCAGCCGGCAGCGGCCCGAGTAGTAGCAGCTCGTGCCGTGCTGCGCGCGCACGTGTTCTGCCTTGCGCACCTCTTCTTCCGTATAGCCGGGCGGCCGCGGAACCGGACAGCCCGGCAGCGCGGAGGTCACCTGCAGGAACGGGTCGTCGAAGGCATTGCGGCGCTCTTGCGCGCAGGCCGCTGTCGCGAGCAGGAGCGTGGCGAGGAGGACGGTTCGCATGTAGCTTCGGTGCAGGGCAATGGAATGGGCCCGATCTTCGCACTGCGGCGCAGAAGCTGGGGTTCGCCTGCGGCTCACCACCAGCCTACGGTTCGCCTGCGCCTCACCACCAGCCTACGGTTGGTGCGGCTCACCACCAGCCTACGGTTCGCGGCGCGGCCGGCCTTCGTAGGCTGGCGGTGAGCAACGCGAACCCCAGCGATCCTGCGGCCCGCCGCATGCCCGCCCCGCTCAGACCCGGTGCTTGCGCCGGTGCAGGTGGCTCGCCAGCGTGCGCGCAATCGTCGGCCCCGTGGCCATGACGAACAGCATGCGCAGCACCTGCATGGTCAGCACGAAGGGGACGTCCACCGGCGTGGACGCCGCGATGATCGCCACCGAGTCGGCGCCGCCGGGGCTGGTCGCGAGGTAGGCGGTGAGCGGGTCCACGTGCGCCCAGCGCACCAGCGCCGCGGCGAAGGCGCCGCAGGCGAGGATCAGCAGGAAGATCGCCGCCAGCACCTGGGGCAGCGACTTCAGCGTGACGCGCAGCACCTCCCGGTTGAATCGCATGCCGATGGTCCAGCCCACGAAGGCATAGGCCACCGCGAGCATCAGCGGCGGCAGTTCGATGTGGATGTGGGCGAAGTCCTGCAGCACGAACCCGGCGAGCATCGGCAGCAGCAGCCCGCCCGCGGGCAGGCGCAGGCGCGCGCCGATGACCGCGCCGCCCAGCGCGACCGCGAGCGTGGCGAGCAGGCCGCCCCAGTCGCCCGGCGGCTGCAGCAGGGACGCGCTGACGGCCGCGGCGGGCGCGGCCCCGCTGCTGCGCATCCACCAGTGGGCGACCAGCGAAGCCGTGAACGAAACGCACACCACCCGCAGGTATTGCATGAAGGCGACCAGGCGCACGTCCGATCCGTGCGCCTCCGCCATGATCATCATCGCGGAGGCCGCGCCGGGCGCCGAGCCCCAGACCGCCGTGTCGCCGGGCAGCACGTTCCAGTGCGACAGCGCCCAGCCGAGCGCGTTCGCCAGCACCGTGACCGCGAGCACGCCGACGATGAAGACCAGCCAGTGCTCGGACAGCGTGGAGAGGATGGACACCGGCACGCCGCGCGCGATGAGGCAGCCGATGACGCCTTGCGCGCCGACGAAGCCCAGCCGCGGCACGGACACATCCGAGCCGGAGAGCGCCATCAGGATCGCGGCGACCATGGGTCCCAGCAGGCGGGCCGCCGGCACGCCGGTCGCGTCGAAGGCGATGGAGAGGACGATGGACAGCAGCACCAGGACGGTCCACCGCAGTTGTTGTCGGGTGGGCGTCAGTCGGCGGCGGTGCATGCGGATTCCTGCACCGATTATCCCTGCTGTGCCGGTGGGCCATGACCCGCGACGTCATGGACCCGCGTGCACGCACTGCGAAGAATCGTGTCCATCGATTCCCAACCCAAGGAGCCCACGATGGAAACGCTTGCCGCCTACGAACGACTGGTCGACGCGCATCTCGCAGCCTATTGCGAGCCGGACGCCGCGCGCCGCCTTGCGCTGGTCCGCGAGACCTGGAGCGTGGAGGGCCGGCTGGTGGACCCGCCGCTGGAGGCGCGCGGCCACGCCGGCATCGCCGACCAGGCCGCGACGCTGCTGTCGCAGTTCCCCGGCCACCGCTTCGAGCGCACCAGCGCGCTCGACCTGCATCACCAGTTCCTGCGCTACGGCTGGCGGCTGTGCAATCCCGCGGGCGAGACCGTTCTCGCCGGCGTGGACTTCATGGACCTGGACGTGGACGGGCGCATCGCCCGCGTGGTCGGCTTCTTCGGCGCGGAACCCGCCGTGAAAGCCTGAGGCGCCTCAGAGCAGCGCGGCCTCGATCTCGGCGAAGGACTTCGCCTCGGAGGGCAGTTGCAGCGGCATTCCGAGCTGGCGCGCGATCTGCGACAGCGAGATGATGCCGCGCACCTCGCGCTGCCCGTCGGGGCCGACCTGCACGACCAGGGCATGGTGCCGGCGCGCGCGCTGCAGGCTCGCCACCACCTGGCCGACGCGGGCCGATTGCACGGCGTGCATGTCGAAGGCTTCCAGCCGGTCGGCCGGCGTCATCACGTCGGAGACGAGGATTTCGTCGTGGCGGATGCGCCGCTCCTGCGCGACCGCGACCGGCTTTTCGCCGAGGATGTCGTTGGTGGTGATGATGCCGGCCAGCGACTGGTAGTCGTCCATCGCCAGCAGCATGCGCACCCCGCGCCGCATCATCAGCGCGTGCGCACCGTCCATGGTCTCGCGCGGCGACACCACGGCGGCGGAGACGCGCTTGAGGTCGGTCATCACGAGCACGGCCGGCGAGTCGAGCGTCACGCCGGGTTGCCCCTGTTCGGGACGACACACGCGGATGGTGCCGATCTTCGGCAGGACGGGCAGCGCGCTATAGGCCATGGAAAGGACCTCCTTGTCCCATGGACGCCATGATGTCCCCAATGGTTCCCCGCGGCAAACCCTTGCGTCCGCAAACCTTGCTGCCTGCGCGGAAATTACCTCGCAGGACGATAAAATGGGTTGCGCATGCACCAGGATGGCTTCGCAGCCGATGCCGGTCGCAACGGATCAGCAGGCGCGTGGAAGCAGCCGGTGGCGAGCTGCGCACCGGCAGCATGCGTGCTCGACCGTAGTACTCGTCGACGATGTCGAACGCCGCCGCGCCCGTGGCGGCGTCGCGCAGCGCGGGTCAGGGCGAGCGATGCAGGCGCGGCGCGGACAGGGCCTGCAGGCTCTGGGCGATCGCCACGTCGACATCCGGCCACCGGCCGGCGAGCTGCGCGGCCGCCAGGGCTTTCTGCAGCGCCTGCAGCTCCCGCACGCCGGGGGCGACCTTCACCTGCGCGATCGCGGCCGCGGGATTGCCGGCGCGCAGCAGCGCCATCACCTTGTCGGGCCAGGGAGAGGGGCGGGCCACGGGACTTCCAGGAGTGGAGGAACCGGCATTGTGCCGTCCGCGCTCAGTCCGCCGCGTCCTTGTCCGCAGCCGACGCTGCGACCTGCGCCAGCCAGGAGATGAAGCCGGCGGTGTCGGCCTTGTCGAACGCCGCTTCCGCGCCGAGGCGCAGGCAGTGCGCGCGGATGCCCTCGCTCATGTAGCCGCTGAAGCCGACGATGCGCGCCTGCCCGCGGTTGGCCGCCGCGTGCGCAATGACCCCGAAGCCGGAACCCTGGTCCAGCATCAGGTCCGCGATGCACACGTCCCACTCGCCCGGGTGTTCGGTCAGCCAGAGCTTCGCTTCCGCCTCGGTGGCGGCTCTCCCGACCAGCCGCAAGCCGCCGATGGAGGACAGCAGCTCCCCGATCAGCGCGTGCATGCTGGCCAGGTCTTCGGCGAGAAAGACCCGGAGCTCCAT
Organism: Ramlibacter ginsenosidimutans; assembly: GCF_016654015.1. Lineage (GTDB taxonomy): Bacteria > Pseudomonadota > Gammaproteobacteria > Burkholderiales > Burkholderiaceae_C > Ramlibacter > Ramlibacter ginsenosidimutans. The sequence continues at coordinate 699,872 of NZ_JAEPWM010000002.1, forward strand.
GGCTTCAATGACGACTAGGGAAATTGTTGCGCAGCGGCGTGCCGACCCGACATCGACGGGGTGTAACTGCGGTCCCGGCCCACACGGGCCGTCGGCATCCGCCGGCCGGGGATACGGCGTGGTTCGCTTGACACAGCCATGGCACCGTGCGCGACGACGGGCGGCAAGCACCGTCGTGGCTGGGCGCGGGCGAGGCCGGCCGTGGCATTTTCACGCATGCACCGCGAATGCTTCCACGGCCGAGCTCGCTGCAGTGCGCAGCCTGCTACGTTCCGCGCCCATGATCGAGCAGAAGGAAGCACCGCTGGTGCAGGTGGAGGCGAGCGTGGCGGCGCTGCGCCAGGACGGCATCACGGCCTGCCGGGGCGCGTTTGCGCGCGAGTGGGTCGAGGCGCTGCGCGAAGACATGATGACCTGCTTCTGGGACGCGATCCAGCGTCCCGGCGGGGCAGTCGGCCGCGGTCCGCGGCGCTGGTACGTGGAGGCGCATCCGCAGTCCTTCCGCGGCTTCGCGGACCTGGTCACGCACCCCTGGGTCGCGGCGATGTGCGAAGCCGTGCTGGGCCCGCGCTACGAGATCGTGGAGATCGGGCTGGACGTGCCCTTCCAGGGCGCGCAGTACCAGCCCTGGCATCGCGACTTCCCCTCCCCGCGCGAGACGTACGAGGACAGGCGCATCACCTCGCTGGCCTTCAACGTCAGCGGCGTCGACGTGACGCCCGACATGGGCCCGCTGGAAGTGGCGCACGGCACCCAGTGGGAGCGGGGCCGCGACTGGCAGGCCGGCATGTTCCCGCCGGCCAGCGAGCTCGCGCGCTACGACGGGCTGGCCGTGCGCAAGTTCCCGCAGGCCGGGGACATCAGCTGCCGCTCGGCGCTGACCATCCACCGCGGCACGGCGCACGCTTCGCCCATCTGCCGGCCCGTGCTGGTCCTGGGCGTGGATGCGCCGGGCGCCGGCCACGCGGCTTTGCATGACGTGATGGTCACGCGGGAGTACTACGAAGCACTGCCTGTGCTCGCGCGCGAGCACCTCGTGTGCCGCGTGGTGGACCAGCTGGTGCCGATCGTGCAGAAGCACCAGATCGAGGGACTGGTGATGGGCGCGCGGCCCTGAAGCAGCGGCGCGCTGTCGCGCGCTCAAGGTAAACCACGTTGGCGCGCGGGCGGCCGTTCGCATAATAGCCGTCCATGGCTGTCCTCACTGCAATCGAGCCGGGCTACTACCGGCTTCCCCTTCCCACTGCCCTCACCGATTCCATGCACGGTGAGATGCTGGCCTTCGAACTCAATACGGTGCGCGTGCGCGATGCCGACGGGCAGGAGGGCGTGGGCTACACCTTCACCTGCGGCCGCAATGGCGCGGCGATTGATGCCGTGCTGCGCCGCGACTTCCCGGAAGTCGCGCTCGGCCTCGATGCCGATCGCATCGAGTTCCTGTGGCAGCGCCTGTGGTGGGCTTCGCACTACGGCGGCCGCGGCGGGCCCACGGTGCTGGCGCTCTCGGCGCTGGACATCGCCTTGTGGGACCTGAAGGCGCGCCGGCTCGGCCAGCCCTTGTGGAAGCTGCTGGGCGGCCACGACCCGCGCGTGCGCTGCTACGCAGGCGGCATCGACCTGCAGCTGAGCACGCAGGACCTGCTGCGCCAGACCGATGGCAACCTGGAGCGCGGTTTCCGCGCGATCAAGATGAAGGTGGGACGCGAGCGCCTGTCGGAAGACGTCGCGCGCGTCGCCGCGATGCGCAAGCACCTGGGGGAGGGCTTTTACCTGATGGCCGACGCGAACATGAAGTGGAGCGTGGACCAGGCGATCCGCGCGGCCCGCGCCTTCCAGCCTTACGACCTCACCTGGCTGGAGGAACCCATCATCCCCGACGACGTGGCGGGCCACGCGCGCGTGGTGCGCGAAGCCGGCATCCCGATCGCCGCGGGCGAGAACCTGCGCACGCTGTGGGAGTTCAAGCAGCTGGTCGCCGAGGGTGGCGTCACCTTCCCGGAGCCGGACGTCACCAACTGCGGCGGCATCACCAGCTTCCTGAAGATCGCGCACCTGGCGGAGGCCTTCAACCTGCCGGTCACCTCGCACGGCGCGCACGACGTCACCGTGCACCTGCTGGCCGCCGTGCCGAACGGAGACTTCCTCGAAGCGCACGGCTTCGGGCTCGACGCGTACATCGCCGAGCCGCTGCGCATCGAGGAGGGCTGCGCGATCGCGCCCGACCGGCCGGGCCACGGCATCGCGTTCGACTGGGACAAGCTGCAGGCGATCCGCGCCTGAACCACCATGACAGGAGAAGAAACGATGGATCGCTGGAGCGAACGCCTGGGCCGCTGCTACACAGGCGTCGTGCACGACGTGATGCGTGCAATGGGACTGCGCGACTTCACCCTGCCGCCCGAACTGCGGCCGCTGTTCCCCGAGTTGCGGCTCGCCGGGCCGGCCTTCACCATCGACGGCCGCGTGGACCCGCGCGCCGATGCGCACGAGACGCTGCTCGCCTGGACCGGCCTGCTGTCGAAGGCGAAGCCCGGGCACATCTGGGTGTCACAGCCGAACGACCGCGTGGTCGCGCACATGGGCGAGCTCTCGGCCGAGACGCTCAAGAACAAGGGCGTGCTGGGCTGCGTCGCGGACGGCTACGTGCGCGACGTGGAGTTCCTGATCGCGATGGGCTTCCAGACCTGGTCGCGCGGCTTCACGCCGCGGGACATCGTCGGCTACTGGCTGCCGCGGGCCGTCGACGTGGACATCCGCATCGGCGACGTGATCGTCGCGCCCGGCGACTACCTGCTGGGCGACCGCGACGGGCTGGTGCGGATTCCGCGCGCGCGCATGGACGACGTGCTGGACGAGGCGGAGACCGCGATCGCCACCGAGAACAAGGTGCGCACCGCGATCCTCGCCGGCGTGGACCCGCAGAAGGCCTACCTGGAGTTCGGGAAGTTCTAGCGCCGGGCGTGCGCACATCGGCGCTGTGGAATGATGCGGGATGCCCGCCCCGCACCCGACCGCCTTCGACACGCTTCCGCTTGCCCCCGCCACCCTGGAGAACCTGAAGCGGCTGGGCTACCTGGAGATGACCGCCATCCAGGCCGCAAGCCTGCCGCCCGCCCTGCTGGGCAAGGACCTGATCGCGCAGGCGAAGACCGGCAGCGGCAAGACCGCGGCCTTCGCGCTGGCGCTGCTCGCCAACCTCAACACCCGCCGCTTCGCGGTGCAGGCGCTGGTGCTGTGCCCCACGCGGGAGCTCGCCGACCAGGTCACCACCGAGATCCGGCGGCTCGCGCGTGCCGACGACAACATCAAGGTGGTCACGCTGTCCGGCGGCGTGCCGCTGCGTGGCCAGACCACCAGCCTGGAGCACGGCGCACACATCGTGGTAGGCACGCCCGGCCGCGTGATGGACCACCTCGATCGCGGCAACCTGCAGCTGGACGCGCTGAACACGCTGGTGCTGGACGAGGCGGACCGCATGCTGGACATGGGGTTCGTCGATGACATCGCGAAGGTGGCGCGGCAATGTCCGCCGCAGCGTCAGACCCTGCTGTTCTCCGCGACCTATCCGGAAGGCATCGCGAAGCTGGCGGCGCAGTTCATGAAGAACCCGGTCACCGTCAAGGTGGAAGCGCAGCACGGCGGCGAGCAGATCGAGCAGCGCTGGTACGAGGTGCGCGAGTCCGAGCGCCTGACCGCCGTGGCGCGCCTGCTGGACCACTTCCGTCCCGCGAGCGCGCTCGCCTTCTGCAACACCAAGGCGCGCTGCCGCGAACTCGCCGAGCTGCTGCAGGCCCAGGGCTACAGCGCGCTGGCGCTGCACGGCGACCTGGAGCAGCGCGACCGCGACCAGGTGCTGGTGCGCTTCGCCAACGGCAGCTGCACGGTGCTGGTGGCCACCGACGTCGCCGCGCGCGGCCTCGACGTCGCGGGACTCGCGGCGGTCATCAACGTGGACGTGACGCCTGACCCCGAGATCCACGTGCACCGCATCGGCCGCACGGGCCGCGCGGGCGAGAGCGGCCTGGCGCTCAACCTCGCGAGCCTGGACGAGATGGGCGCGGTCGGCCGGATCGAGCAACTGCAGGGGCGGCCTTCGGAGTGGCACGCGGTGTCGGAGCTCACGCCGGCCGCGGGCGGGCGCCTGCTGCCCGCTATGGCGACGGTGCACATCCAGGCCGGCCGCAAGGAAAAGATCCGTCCCGGCGACGTGCTGGGCGCGCTGACGGCGGACCTGGGCTACACGCGCGAGCAGGTCGGCAAGATCGACATCAACGAATTCGCCACCTACGTCGCGGTGGCGCGCGACATCGCGAAGGACGTGGTGGCGGGGCTGAACGCGGGCAAGGTCAAGGGCCGCAGCGTCAAGGCGCGGTTGCTGAACGATTGAGGGATTGGAAGCTTGGGTGGTGACCGAGGCAGGAGAATGCAGAGTGCGCAGAGGTTACGCAGAGGACGCAAAGGAAAACCTTGAAAGGAACACCTTTCGATGTCTTCTCTGCGTCCTCTGCGTAACCTTTGCGTCCTCTGCGTTCTCCCGCTCGAACAAGCACTAGCTGCCGCCCTACCGCTCGCTATCCAGGTGCGCCAGCTGCGCCTGCGGATAACGCCCGCCTTGCGCCGACCCCTTCGGCACGGCCTGCTCGATCGCGGCGAGGTCCGCATCGCCGAGGCGCAGCGCCAGTGCGCCGATCGCCTCCTGCAGCCGCTCGCGCTTGCGCGCCCCGATCAGGGGCACGATGTCCTTGCCTTGCGCCAGCACCCAGGCGATCGCGACCTGCGCCACGGTTGCATCGAGTCCTTGCGCGACCTTGCGCAGCGCTTCCACGAGTTGCAGGTTGGCTTCGACATTGCCTTGCTGGAAGCGCGGCGAGGCGTTGCGGAAATCGCCTTGCGCCTTCTGCGCCGGGTCCCAGTGCCCGCTGATGAGGCCGCGCGAGAGCACACCGTAGGCGGTGATGGCGATGCCCAGCTCGCGGCAGGTCGCGAGGATGCCGTTGTCCTCGATGCCGCGCGAGATCAGCGAGTATTCGATCTGCAGGTCGGCGATGGGGTGCACGGCCGCGGCGCGGCGGATCGTGTCGGCGCCCACCTCCGACAAGCCGATGTGGCGCACGTAGCCCGCCTTCACCATGTCCGCGATCGCGCCGACCGTGTCCTCGATCGGCACATCGGGGTCGAGCCGCGCGGGCCGGTAGATGTCGATGTGGTCCACCCGCAGGCGCTGCAGCGAGTAGGCGAGGAAGTTCTTCACCGCGTTGGGCCGAGCGTCGTAGCCGTTCCACTGGTGCGCCGGGTCGCGCAGCGCGCCGAACTTCACGCTGATGAGGCAGTCCTCGCGCGAGCGGCTGGCGAGCGCCTCGCCGACCAGCATCTCGTTGTGGCCCATGCCGTAGAAGTCGCCGGTGTCCAGCAGGTCGATGCCGGCGTCCAGCGCGGCGCGAATCGTCGCGATGCTCTCCGCGCGATCGGCCGGCCCGTACATGCCCGACATGCCCATGCAGCCGAGTCCGAGCACCGACACCGAGGGCCCGGTGCGGCCGAGATTGATCTTGTCCATGGCGTTTTCAGGATAGCAAAGGCGCACGCAGCCGGGGGCTCGCCGCGCCCGCCGCGCTTCACGTCGCCAGCGCGGCCGTCCACTCGAGCAGACTGGGCAGGGCCGCGCGGGGCGCACTGAAGTGATCGCCCGGTACGGCCACGAACACGCTCCTGGCGTTCTTCGGCGCCGAAGGAAAGAGCGTGCCGCGTGCGTATGCGAGGATGTTCTCCGATTCGCCCACCGCCATGAACAGCGGCAGGCCGGCGGGCAGCTCGCGGCACGAACGTGTCATCGAGCCCAGGCCTTCCGCGTCGAAGTACGAGAGGTACGCGTTCGCGCTGGTGCGCACCTGGCGCGAGCGGCCCTGGTTCGTGTCGGGGAACGAGGCCTTCTCCTCGCCTGCACCGCGGGCGATCATCTCCCGCGCCTTCTGCACGCCGGGTGCCACCTCGCGCTGGAAGCCGCGCGCCTCGGGCACGTGTCCCGGCGACAGCGCGAACACGCCAGCCAGCGGCCGCCGGCTCGCGGCATAGGCGAGCGCCGCGTTCGCGCCCAGGCTGTGGCCACCCACGACGAGACGGGTCGCGCCATCGGCCTGCAAGTCCTTGCACGCCGCGGCGATCTCTTCGAGTGCGGCGGGATAGGGGATGTCGAACTCGCGGCGCTGCGACCATGCCATCTCGGGCGTCGCCACCTTGCAGCGGGCGGAGCGCAGTCCCTGCGCGATGTCGTACACGCCGTTCGGCCGCCCCTGCTTGCCGTGCAGCACGACCACGCCCGTCACGCCGTCCGCGGCGCGCGTCGAAGGGAAGGCGCCCAGCGAAGACAGCCAGGCCAGCAGATCGCGTCGTTTCATGGCGGCTCCTGCGAGAACAGGCGCCACGATAGCCGCTCCGGCTGTGCGGCGTCGAGAAGCGATTTTGCACGGGAGCACGAACTCGTTGCCTCGTCGGAGGGCGGGGGCGTCGCGGCAGGCGGCGTGCGGTGCAGGCCCGCTGGGCATCGGTCGGCGCTGCGCGCCGACTCCCCTGGAAGCCGGTCCGGGCGGCGTCGCGCGGCACAACTCGCAGAG
>NZ_JAEPWM010000020.1 GCF_016654015.1 Ramlibacter ginsenosidimutans
GTGCCGCTAGATCTACGACACAGGTTCCAAGCCCAAAGGCTGGCGACGGCGTGCACCCGCTCCGCCCGGGTTGCCCCGAACTCTTAGAGTCTAGGAAAGAAACATACAAGGCTGGCGGTGAGCACAGCGAACCCCAGCGATCCGGCGTAGCGCAGCGAGCTGGGGTTCGCCTGCGGCTCACCACCAGCCTACGGTTTGCGCTTCGACCGCCGGCACGCTGTGCCCCGTCCTGGTCCGGGTGCAGGGAAGATTGCCCGACTTCCACGATCAGCAAAGAACAAAAAAGCGGCCCCGCGGAGCCGCTTCTTCGATGCTCTGCTTCCCCGCCTGCGCGGGACTCAGGGCGGCACGACTAGAAATTGTCCAGCACCGCGCCCTTGCTCGCGCTGCTCGCGTTGAACGCGAACTTCGCCTGCACTCCGCGCGTGTAGCGCGGCGCCGGCGCCTTCCACGCGGCGCGCCGCTTCGCGATCTCGGCATCCGGCACGTTCAGCTGCAGCTTCAGCTGGTGCGCGTCGATGGTGATCGAGTCACCCTCGTTCACGAACGCGATGGTGCCGCCCGCTGCCGCTTCCGGCGCGACGTGGCCCACCACCATGCCCCAGGTGCCGCCGGAGAAGCGGCCGTCGGTGATCAGGCCCACGCTTTCGCCGAGGCCGGCGCCGATCAGCGCGCCCGTGGGCGCGAGCATCTCCGGCATGCCGGGGCCGCCCTTGGGCCCGAGGTAGCGCAGCACCATCACGTCGCCGGCGTGGATCTTGCCGTCGAGGATCGCCTGCAGCGCCGACTGCTCGTCGTCGAACACACGGGCCGGCCCGGTGATGACGGGGTTCTTCAGTCCGGTGATCTTGGCGACCGCGCCTTCGGGCGACAGGTTGCCCTTGAGGATGGCGAGGTGGCCTTCCGCGTACATCGGCTTGTCGATGGGGCGGATCACGTCCTGGTCGGCGCGCGGCTGGTCCGGCACGTCCTTCAGGGTCTCGGCGATGGTCTTGCCGGTGATGGTCAGGCAGTCGCCGTGCAGCAGGCCGGCCTTCAGCAGGATCTTCATCACCTGCGGGATGCCGCCGGCCTCGTGCAGGTCCACGGCCAGGTACTTGCCCGAGGGCTTGAGGTCGCACAGCACCGGCGTGCGCTTGCGGATGCGCTCGAAGTCGTCGATGGTCCATTCGACGTCCGCCGCATGCGCGATCGCCAGGAAGTGCAGCACCGCATTGGTCGAGCCGCCCGTGGCCATGATGACGGCGACCGCGTTCTCCAGCGCCTTGCGCGTGACGATGTCGCGCGGCTTGATGTCCTTGCGGATGGCCTCCATCAGGACCTTGGCCGACTCGAGCGCGGAGTTCTGCTTCTCGTCGTGCGGATTGGCCATGGTGGAGGAGTAGGGCAGCGACAGGCCCATCGCCTCGAAGGCCGACGACATCGTGTTCGCCGTGTACATGCCGCCGCACGAGCCCGTGCCCGGAATCGCGTGCTGCTCGATGTCCTTGAGTTCCTGGTCGCTGATCTTGCCGGCCGCGTTCTGGCCCACGGCCTCGAAGACGCTCACGATGTTGAGGTCCTGGCCCTTCCACTTGCCCGGCAGGATGGTGCCGCCGTACACGTAGATCGCCGGGACGTTGGCGCGCAGCATGCCCATCATGCCGCCCGGCATGTTCTTGTCGCAGCCGCCGACGACCAGCACGCCATCCATCCACTGGCCCTGCACCGCGGTCTCGATGCAGTCGGCGATGACCTCGCGGCTCACCAGCGAGTACTTCATGCCTTCGGTGCCCATGGCCATCCCGTCGGAGATGGTGGGCGTGCCGAAGATCTGCGGATTGCCACCCGCTTCCTCGATGCCGCGCACGGCGGCGTCGGCCAGCTTCTGCAGGCCCGAGTTGCAGGGCGTGATGGTGCTGTGGCCGTTGGCGATGCCCACCATGGGCTTGCCGAAGTCGGTCTCCTTGTAGCCCATGCCGTAGTACATGGAACGGTTGGGAGCGCGCGACTTGCCTTCGGTGATGGCGGCGCTGCGCAGCGGCTTGATGGGGATGGTCTTCTTGTCCATAGGCTGCGGAGGATACGCCGGCCCGGTGATTCTTTCCAATCCGTTTTCCAGGCGCCATTAATATGCGCGGCATATGAAGGAAGCCGCCATCGAACTGCGCCTGTGGCGCCAGTTCGCCGCCGTCGCCGGCGAGCTGCATTTCGGCCGCGCGGCGCGCAGCCTGCACATGACCCAGCCGCCGCTCACGCAAGGCATTGCGCAGCTCGAGCGCCTGCTCGGCGTGCGCCTGTTCGAGCGCACCAAGCGCAGCGTGCGGCTGACTGCCGCGGGTGAGGCGTTGCTGCCGTCAGTCCAGGAGCTGCTGGCTCGCGCGGGCGCGCTGCCGCAGCAGGCGCGCGCCGCGGCGGCCGGCGAGCTCGGGCACTTGCGCATCGCCTTCGTCTCCACCGTCGGCTTCGCGCTGCTGCCGCAGTGGTTGCGCGTGTTCCGGGCGCAGCACCCGCGCGTGCAGATGGAGCTGATCGAGTCCACCGGCGACGTGCAGGTGGAGGCTTTTGCGCGCGGCGAGATCGACGCCGGCTTCATGCTGCACTCGCCCGGCTTCGCGCCGCGCGGCCTGCAGCACCGCCCGGTCGCGCGCGAGCCGCTGGTGCTGGCCGTGCCCGATGCGCATCCGCTGGCACACGCTCCGCGGCTCGCGCTCGCCCGCGTGCTGGCCGAGCCGCTGGTGATTTTCCCGCGCCGCATCGTGCCGTCCCTGCACGACGCGGTGCTGGGCATGTACCACGCGGCCGGCCTGGAGCCGCGCGTGGTGCAGGAGGCGATCCAGATGCAGACCATCGTCAACCTGGTCTCTGCCGGGCTCGGCGTGGCGTGGGTGCCGGACAGCGTGCGCCAGTTCCAGCGCAGCGGCGTCGTCTACCGCCAGCTCGGGGGACGCCAGTCGGCGAGCGTGCCGGAGTGCGAGACCACGCTGGTCTGGGAGCGCATGACGCCGGCCCTGGAGCGGTTCGTCGAGGTGGTGGCGGCCGGGTCCTGAACCCGGCGCGCAGCCGGGCGGCGCGGCCGCCAGCTCCCTCCTCGCCCTGGTCCGCCCGCGCTCGCTGCCGCTGCGCCACAATGCCGGCCATGCTGGTCCACCCGAACTTCGATCCCGTTGCCGTCCAGATCGGCCCCATCGCCATCCACTGGTACGGCATCACCTATCTCGTCGCGTTCGGCCTGTTCATGTGGCTGGCCCACCTGCGCCTGCAGCACGAACCCTATCGATCCATCCAGGGGCCGGGCGCGTGGTCGCGCAAGGACATCGAGGACATGCTGTTCCTCGGCGTGCTCGGCGTCGTGATCGGCGGCAGGCTGGGCTACTGCCTTTTCTACAAGCCGGAGTTCTATCTGCGCAACCCGCTGCAGATCCTGTTCGTGTGGCAGGGCGGCATGAGCTTCCACGGCGGGCTGATCGGCGTGATCGCTTCGCAGTTCTGGTTCGCGCACAGCCGCCACAAACCCTTCTGGCAGCTCATGGACCTGATCGCTCCCTGCGTTCCGCCGGGGCTCGGGGCCGGGCGCATCGGCAACTTCATCAACGGCGAGCTGTGGGGCCGGCCGGCCGACCCGAACCTGCCGTGGGCCATGGTGTTCCCGCAGAGCGGCAGCAGCGTTCCGCGGCACCCGTCGCAGATCTACGAACTGCTGCTCGAGGGCGTGCTGCTCTTCATCGTGATGTGGCTGTACGCGCGCAAGCCCCACAAGGAGGCCCAGGTCTCGGCCGTCTTCCTGGTCGGCTATGGCGCGGCGCGCTTCACCGCCGAATACTTCCGCGAGCCGGACTCCTTCCTGGGCGTCCTCGCGCTGCACATGAGCATGGGGCAGTGGCTGTGCATCCCCATGATCCTGGGTGGCGTGCTGCTGTGGGTGTGGGCGGAAACCCGCACGACGCCTGGCAGCCAGGCCCCGGCTTCGCACGGTCCAGCAACCCGCTGATCCTCGCGGCCTCGGCGCGGTCCGGCCGCGACTTTGCACGGCGGCGCCTCAGGACATCCGACGCCGCCGGGGAACTGCCAGCACCTCCGCACGTCCGAACCTCCCGGCGCCGTTCGGCGGCGGGTGCAGGGATTTCCACCGCGGCGGCCCCACGCGTCCGGGTTCCTTGCCATAATTACACGTAATTATAGAAATCCCCGAAGGTCTGCCGGTGCGCCTGGTCCACAACTCACTGCACGACGAAGTCGCCGCCCAGCTGCGGGAGCGGATCTTCGACGGCGAGCTCACGCCCGGCACCTTCCTCGACGAGGTGAGGCTTGCCGAGCAGCTGAAGATCTCGCGCACGCCGCTGCGCGAGGCGCTGAAGGTGCTCACGGCCGAGGGGCTGGTGCGGCACGAGCCGCGGCGCGGCTGCTTCGTCAACGAGGTGACCGAGCACGACCTGGACGAGATCTTCCCGGTGCTCGCACTGCTGGAAGGCCGCTGCGCCTTCGAGGCCGCGCGCAAGGCGAGCGACGCGGACATCGCGGTCCTCGACGACCTGCACCAGAAGCTGGCGCGCTATGCGAAGGCCAAGCGCATCAACGAGTACTACGCGACCAACTTCGCCATCCACGAGGCGATCATCGCGCTGGCGGACAACCGCTGGCTGGCGGGCGTGATCGGCGACCTGCGCAAGATCGTGAAGCTGTCGCGCCTGCAGCAGCTGCACGCGCCCGGACGGCTCGAACAGAGCTTCTCCGAACACCTCGCCGTGTTTGCCGCGCTCAAGGCCCGCGACCCCGAGGGCGCCGACGCCGCGATGCGCACCCATCTCACGCGCCAGCGCGATGCGCTGCGCGCGCTTGCACGCGCCCAGAGCACGAGGCTCGCGTGAACACCGGTTCCCCCACTTGCGAAGAGGCAGCCCATCGTGATTCCCGCTGACTGGATTTCCCGGGGGGCCGCCTTGTGGCGGCCCGGCTTCGAGGCGAAGGCGACCGCCGGCGCCAGTCGTGAGGCGAAGCCGCAGGCTGCCGCCGTGCCAGCGCCCGCCGCGCAGGCAGCGAGCACGCACGCGCCAGGGGCGCGCACCACGCGCGAACGCCTGAAGGCCACCTGGCGCAAGGGCGAGGAGGCACTGTCGCCGCGCGTGCTGCGCCGCACGCTGGCGGATCTGCAGGCGATCGTCGATCCGCGCGCGAGCGAGGTCGAGGGCGGACGGCGCGCCCGGGCCTTCGCGCAGTGGTACGCCGGCGCCTCGGCCGAAGAGCGGCGCGACGCCTGGCTGCTCGCGAGCGAGCAGTTCGGTCCCGACCCGAAGAAGGTGCAGGCCGCGCGCGAGCATCACCAGGCCGTGCAGGGCACCGCCGAAGAAAGCGCGGCCGAGATCCGCCTGCGCCGCGCGCTGGTGTCGCCGCGCACGCGCCTGCTGCAGCGCTTCGCTGCCTTTCCGGGGGGCATGCGCTTCCTCGTGGACCTGCGCGGCGAGCTGCTGCCCCACCTGCGCTCCGACAAGCGCCTGCTGCCGCTCGATGCGGAGCTCGAGACCCTGTTCACCACCTGGTTCGACGTCGGCTTCCTCGAACTGCGGCGGCTCTCCTGGGACTCGCCCGCCTCTCTGATCGAGAAGCTGATCAAGTACGAGGCGGTGCACGACATCCGCAGCTGGGCCGACCTGAAGAACCGCCTGGACAGCGACCGCCGCTGCTACGGCTTCTTCCACCCGCGGCTGGACGGCGATCCGCTGATCTTCGTGGAGATCGCGCTCACCGACAGCCTCTCCGACTGCATCACGCCGCTGCTGGACGAGACCGCCGCGGCATCGGACCTCGCCAAGGCGACGACGGCGATCTTCTATTCCATCAGCAACTGCCAGCCGGGTCTCAAGGGCGTGAGCTTCGGCGACTCGCTGATCAAGCGCGTGGTGGAGACGCTCAAGACCGAGTTCCCGCGGCTCAAGACCTTCGCGACGCTGTCCCCGATCCCCGGCTTCCGCGCGTGGGTCTCGAAGCAGGTCCCGCCCGAGACGCTGGCGCGCTGGGAGCATCCGCTGGAGCTGGGGCCCAAGTCGCCCGAGCGCGAGGAACTGCTCGCGTGGGCCGCGCAGTACCTGGGCAAGGAGTTGAAGGACGGCAAGCCGCTGGACCCCGTGGCCCGCTTCCACCTCGGGAACGGCGCGCGCGTGGAGCGCCTGAACTGGGCGGGCGACCCTTCGCCCAAGGGCCTGAAGCAGTCTTTCGGGCTCATGGTCAACTACTTGTACGATCCGAAAAAGCTGGACAAGTATCGGACGCAGCTGGCGCAGGGTGAAATCCCCATGGCGAGCGCGATCTCGGACTTGTACCGTTAGGCCCGCGGCGGCGGCGCTGCGTCCGCAGGCCGTCACGAACAGAGGAGACACGATTCATGTACCGCGGCCCGAGGCCAGGACAGCCATGACCGGACAGGTGCGTCTCGCGCTGCACGGGCCCGTCGCCCGGGTCACGCTCTCGCATCCCGGCAAGCTCGATGCCATGTCGCGCGCGATGTGGCGCGAGCTGCGCGATGCCTTCCTCGCCATCCACGGCAACGCGGAACTGCGGTGCGCCGTCGTCGCGGGCGAGAACGGCGGCTTCTGCGCCGGCGGCGACATCGCCGAGTACCCGCAGTTCCGCTTCCATCCCGAGACCCTGCGCCGCTTCCATGAAGAGGATGTGTGGGGCGGCCTGGCCGCGATGCTCGCCTGCGAAGTGCCCGTGGTGGCGCAGATCGACGGCGCCTGCATGGGCGCAGGCCTGGAGATCGCGTGCTGCTGCGACATCCGCATCGCGGGGCAGTCCGCGCGCTTCGGCGCGCCGATCGCGCGGCTCGGCTTCCCGATGGCGCCGCGCGAAGCCCAGCTCGTGGCCGCCGTTGCCGGCGAGGCGACCTTGCGCGAGATGCTGCTGGAGGCCGTGCAACTGGATGCGCGCGAGATGAAGGCGCGCGGCTTCCTGCAGCGCGTCGTCGCCCACGACCAGCTGGAGCTGGAAGTGCAGGCCACGAGCGAGCGCATCGCGCAGCTCGCGCCGCAGGCTGCCCGCATGAACAAGCGCATGCTGCGCCGGCTCGCCGCGCGCGCGCCGGATGCACCGCTGCCCGGCGACCTGCTGGAACGCGCCTACGATTACGCCACGAGTGCCGAGCACCGCGAGGGCATCTCCGCCTTCCTGGAAAAACGAACGCCCCGCTTCTGACCCTTCCCGCCATGGACCACAACCGCAACCTGTTCACGGCGCTGCGCGCCGCCTTCCCGCAAGACCTCGACGGCATCGCCGTGGAGACCGACAACGGCCTGGCCTACAGCTGGCGCGACCTGGAGCGCGGCACGGCGATGATCGCCAACCTGCTCGCCTCGCTGCAGCTGGAGCAGGGCGCGCGCATCGCCGTGCAGGTGGAGAAGTCCGTCGAGGCGATGATGCTGTACCTGGCGACGCTGCGCGCCGGCTACGTGTTCCTGCCGCTGAACACCGCCTACCAGAAGGCCGAGATCGAATACTTCGTGGGCAATGCGGAACCCGCGGTCGTGGTGTGCACGCCCGCGAACTTCGGCTGGGTGAGCAAGATCGCCTTCCAGGCCGGCACCCGGCACGTCTACACGCTCGGCGACGACCGCACGGGCTCGCTGCTGGAACGCGCGGCGCGCCAGTCCGACCGCCATGAAGTCGTTGCCCGCCAGGACGACGACCTCGCCGCGATCATCTACACCAGCGGGACGACCGGACGCAGCAAGGGCGCGATGCTCACGCACGGCAACCTGCGGTCCAACGCGGAGGTGCTGAAGACGTACTGGGGCTGGCGTGCGGGCGACGTGCTGATCCACGCGCTGCCGATCTTCCACGTGCACGGCCTGTTCGTGGCGATTCACGGCGCGCTGCTCAATGGCAGCAAGATGCTGTGGTTCGCGAAGTTCGACCCCAGGAAGGTGATCGAGCGCATGCCCGAGGCGACGGTGTTCATGGGCGTGCCCACGCTCTACGTGCGCATGCTCGCGGAGACTACGTTAGCCCGCGCCGCGGCGCGCAACATGCGCCTGTTCATCTCCGGATCGGCACCGCTGCTGCTGGAGACCTTCAACGCCTGGCAGGAGCGCACCGGCCACACCATCCTGGAACGCTACGGCATGAGCGAGACCATCATGCTCACCTCGAACCCTTACGACGGCGAGCGCCGCGGCGGTACCGTCGGCTTCCCGTTGCCCGGCGTGGGCCTGCGCGTGCGCGACGAGCAGGGGAAGGACGTGCCGACCGGGGAGATCGGCGGCATCCAGGTGAGGGGACCCGGCGTGTTCAAGGGCTACTGGCGCATGCCCGAGAAGACGCGCGAGGAGTTCACCGACGACGGCTGGTTCAGGACCGGCGACGTCGGCCGCATCGACGAGCGCGGCTATGTCACGATCGTGGGCCGCAGCAAGGACCTGATCATCAGTGGCGGTTACAACGTGTACCCCGCGGAAATCGAGGGTTACATCAACGACATGCCGGGTGTGGCGGAGAGCGCCGTGGTGGGCGTTCCGCATGCGGACTTCGGCGAAGTCGGCATCGCCGTGGTGGTCGCCAGGCCCGGCGCGCAGCTCGACCCCGAGGAGCTGGTCGGTACGCTCAAGACGCAGCTCGCGAATTTCAAGATCCCCAAGCGCTGCTTCGTGGTGACGGAACTGCCTCGCAACACGATGGGCAAGGTGCAGAAGAACGTGCTGCGTGAACAGCACAAGACGCTGTTCCAGCGCGAAGCGGCCTGACTCGCACCTGAACGCCTCGGTGTTTCCACGCTGGCGCTCGCACAATGCTGGCCTTGGCTCTGCGCGGGCCGTACACTGCTTGCCCGCGTTTGCATTTCATCCCATGGCGGTCTCGGAGTTCCAGGCAATCCATGCAGTCGCCCTGCAGATGGCAGCGGCGCTGGACACCTACGAGGCGGACACAGACGCGATGGTTGCCGCGTGGCCGGATCTCGAGCGCTATCGCACGGTGAGCGGTGACGTCGACCGGCTGCGGATGTACAGCTCGAGCCTGCCCGCGACCAGCGTGCAATGGGCCGAACTGCTGATCGCGCACGCGCAACTGGTGCACTACCTCTGGCGCGATTGCTACGGCGAAGGCGGGGGCAGCGCGGAGGCGTTCCGGCAGGTGCGAGACCACCATGCCGACTGCATCGCGGCGCTGCGCAGTCGCTGCGCGCGGCTGGCGCGCAGCCGCCACCCCCCACCGCACGCGGCCTGATCAGCGCGGGTCCGGCACCGGCTCCGTCAGGTCGCGCAGGATCTTCACGAAGCCGACGGCCTCGCCCGCCTGGTTGCGCATCAACATCATCGTGCCCGTGCCGCGGAAGCGGCTGCCGTCCTTGCGCAGGTGCATGCGCTCGTCCGAGGCGCGGCCTTCCTGGCGCGCCGTGCGCGCTTCCTTCTGCGGCGCCTGCGCTGCCCGGTCTTCCGGAGTGAAGATGAGGTCCGCGGTGCGCCCCATCACCTCGTCGCTCTTGTACCCGAGCAGCCGCTGGGCGCCACTGTTCCAGCTCGTGACCCGGCGCTCCAGGTCCGTGGTGAAGATGGCGTATTCGACTGCGCTTTCCACGATCAGGCGCAGACGCTCCTCGCTTTGCCGCAGCGCCTCGGCCGAGGCCCGGGCGGCGCTGATGTCGCGTGCCATCGCGGTGCCCGCCATCACCTGGCCGTTCTCATCCTTGATCGGGGAGATCGTGAGTGCGACATGCACCTGGCTGCCGTCCTTGCGCCGGCGCACCACCTCCAGGTTCTCGACGCTGCGCCCCGCGGCAATGTCCCCGAGCACGCGCTTCTGCTCGTCGCGGTTGCCGGAACTGAGGATCTCCAGCGGCTGGCCGATGGCTTCCTCGGGCGTATAGCCATACAGGCGCTGCGCGCCGGGGTTCCAGCTCAGGACGGTGCCGTCCAGAGCGAAGCTGATGATCGCTTCGGTGGTGGCGGACACCACGGCCGACAGCCACCTGCGCACTTCCTCGGCCTGCTTGCGCTCGGTGATGTCGATGAAGGTGAACACGATCCCGGCGATGCGGTCGTCGACCGTGCGGTAAGGCATCAGCCGCGCGAGGTACCAGCTGCCGCTGGACTGGCCCACCTCGCGCTCGATGGGCACCAGCCCCTCCAGCACGCGCCGCGCATCGTCCCCGAGCTGCGGGTAGTCGAGCTGCGTCGCCATGTCGGTGAGCGGCCGGCCGACGTCGCCCGGGATCAGGTTGAACAGGCTCACCGCGGCCGGCGTGAAGCGCGTGATGCGCAGCTCGCGGTCCAGGAAGATGGTCGCGATGCGGGTCGCGTCCATCAGGTTCTGCATGTCGCTGTTGGCGCCGCTCAGCTCGTCGACCTTGGACTTGAGCTCCTGGTTGACGGTGGTGAGCTCCTCGTTGATCGACTGCAGTTCCTCGCGGCTGGTCTCCAGTTCCTCGCTGGCTGCGCGCATTTCCTCGTTCATGGCCTGCAGCTCCTCGTTGCTGGCCTTGAGTTCCTCCGCGGAGGCTTCGTAGTGCTCCGCGGTTTCGCGCAGGTGCGACTTCAGCCGCTCGATCTCCGCGTCGAGGTGGCGTGCGAGCGGGTCGGCCTCCAGCCGCGCCGCCTTTTCCTCGTGCGTTTCGCCGGCCGCGGGCTGCACCTCGAAGATCACGAGGAACAAGGTCTCGCCGCCTTCGTTCGCCGGCAGCACGCGCACGCCCGCGAGGACCGAGCCGCCCGCAACGGCCAGCGTCGCCGGCGGGATCACGACTTCGCGCTGCTCCTGCGCGGCCTGCACCAGCGCCGCCCGCATCTCGATGCGCAGCTCGGGCCGCACGGCGCGCAGCAGGTTGCGGCTCGGCTCGCCACCCGCGAGCTGCAGGAAGCGGCCCGCGCTGGGGGAGAGATGGACGATGTCATGGTCGGCATTCACCAGCACCGACGGCGGCGCCAGCCGCTCCAGCAACTGCAGGTGGACGTCGGCCCAGCCCGAGCGGGAGCCCTCGCGCCTGGGAGCGGCCGCGGATTCCATGGTGAGCCCGGCCGCGTGCGCCAGATCGAAGGCCCGCCCCGCCGACACCGGCGGGGCAAGCGAGAGGTTCTGTTCCGCCACTCGCGCGAATGAGGCGCCGGCCTGCGACAGCGAGAGATGCGAGCGCGCGCTCGCCCGGCGCGAGTAGATGCGGTGCTTCTTGTCCACCACGGTGAACAGCGCGCCCTTCTCGTCGATCGACTCGGACGAGCCGAGGAACAGCTTGCCGTCCGGCAGCAGCGAGAAATGCAGCGTCTCCAGCACGTGTACCTGGGATTCGCGCGTGAGGTAGATCAGCAGGTTGCGGCAGCTCACCAGGTCCAGCCGCGAGAAGGGCGAGTCGCGCAGCACGTCGTGCACCGCGAACAGCACCATCTCGCGCAGTTCGCGCCGCACCCGGTAGCCCTTGTGCTCCTTCACGAAGAAGCGCAGCAGGCGCTCGTCGCTCACGTCGGCCTCGATCGCGGCGGGATACACCGCGTCGCGCGCCGTGCGGACCGCCTGTTCGTCCAGGTCGGTGGCGAAGACCTGGACCAGCGGCGGCGCCTCCATCGTGCGCGCATGCTCGCTCAGGAGCATCGCCACGCTGTATGCTTCCTCGCCGCTCGCGCAGGCCACCACCCACACCCTGACCGAGTCGTTCGGTCCCTTGCCGGCGAACAGGGCCGGGATCTGCGCCTCCAGCGCGGCGAAGCAGTCCGGGTCGCGGAAGAAGTTCGTCACCGAGATCAGAAGGTCCTGCAGCAGCGCCCCGCATTCGCCGGGGCGCGTGCGCAGGCAATTCAGGTACGCGCCCAGGTTGTCCACGCCGTTGACCTGCATGCGCCGGCCGATGCGGCGCAGGACGGTGGCCCGCTTGTAGTTCGAGAAGTCGCGGCCCGTGCGCGTGCGCAGGAAGCTCAGCACGTCGCGCAGTTTGTACTCGTCGGGCTTCGCCGCCGCGGCAGCGTCCGCCGGCCCTTCCTCCGGCGGCAGTTCCACTGCCTGCTCCAGTCGGAAGTACGAGAGCAGCCGGGCTGGCATGTCTTCCACCGGAAGCACCCAGTCGACCATGCCCGTGTCGATGGCTGTGCGGGGCATGCTGGCGTGGGCGGCCTGGTCCGGGTCCTGTGCGATGGTCAGCCCGCCGTGCTCCTTGATGCGCTTGATGCCGATCGCGCCGTCGCCGTCCAGCCCCGACAGCACGACGGCCGCGGCGTGCGCGCCATGGCTGTCCGCCAGGGTGCGGAAGAAGATGTCGACGACGACATGGCGCGCGCGTCCGTCGGGGATGGGCGCGAGGCTCAGCTCGCCGTCCTCCAGCTGCAGCAGCCGGCCGGGCGGGATCACATACATGGCGCCTGGCTCCACCGTGACCGTGTGCTCGACCTTCACCACCTTCATGCGCGTGCAGCGCTGCAGCAGCTCGGCGAGCACGCTCTCGTGGTCGGGGGAGAGGTGGATCACCACCACGAACGCCATGCCGGACTGCTCGGGCATGGTCGTGAAGAAGGCCTGCAGGGCCTCGATGCTGCCCGCCGAACCCCCCAGGCCCACGACGGGGCACTGGCGGTAGCCGTGGCTCGGGACGATGTCGTCGACGTGCTCCGCCAGGCCCGGCGGGGCAGACTTCGCCGGCGGTTCTTGGGTCATCCGTTCCTCTCGTGGAGGAGCGATTATGAAGCGCCCGCCGCGCTGCACAAGGCACGCCCGGAGCCTTCGTTCCGAACCTGCGCGAGGCTCAGCGCGTGCCCGCTTGGCAGCGGTAGCTACACTGTGCCCATGTCTGCTTCCGATGCCCACGTCCTCAGCGCCGTCGCCTTTCAGCTGGCAGCAGCGGTCGGCGCCTACGACGAGGACGTCACCGAACTGGTGCAGTCCGGATTCGACCCCGAGCTGTACCGGCGCGTCAGTCGGCAGATGGACCAGATGCGCATGTATGCGGCGGCGCTCCCGCCCGTGTCCGTTTCGTGGGCCGAGGTGATGATCCGCCACTTCGAGCTGACCCACTGTGTCTGGCGGGTGCAGAAGGACGGCACCGGACTCTCCGAGCTGCGCGCCGTGCACCAGCAGTTGCAGCAGGCGCTGCAGCGCCTGTCACGCCTCTGCGCGCAGCTGATGCCCACGGCCTGAGCACGGCCGCGCCGGCAGTCCCGGCCGTTCCGCGCCACAATGCGGCCCTTCTGCCCTGGAGACCGCCATGAAGGCCAACAACGTCCTCGACACCATCGGCCGCACGCCCCACATCCGCCTGCGTCGCCTGTTCGGCGACACGCACCAGGTGTGGGTGAAGTCCGAGCGCGCCAATCCCGGCGGCTCCATCAAGGACCGCATCGCCCTCGCCATGGTGGAAGCCGCCGAGCGCGACGGCCAGCTCAAGCCCGGCGGCACGATCATCGAGCCGACTTCGGGCAACACCGGCATCGGCCTGGCCATGGTCGCGGCGGTGAAGGGCTACAAGCTGGTGCTCGTCATGCCGGACAGCATGTCCATGGAACGCCGCCGCCTGATGCTCGCCTATGGCGCGAGCTTCGAGCTGACGCCGCGCGAGAAAGGCATGAAGGGCTCGATCGCCCGCGCACAGGAACTCGCGGCGCAGACGCCGGGCGCCTGGATCCCGCAGCAGTTCGAGAACCCGGCGAACGTGGAAGTGCACGAGCGCACGACGGCCCGCGAGATTCTCGAGGACTTCCCCGAAGGCATCGACGCGCTGATCACCGGCGTCGGCACCGGGGGCCACATCACCGGCTGCGCCCGCGTGCTCAAGCCGCTGTGGCCGCAGCTGAAGGTGTTCGCCGTCGAGCCGACCACCTCGCCCGTGCTCTCGGGCGGCCAGCCCGCGCCGCACCCGATCCAGGGCATCGGCGCCGGCTTCATCCCGCAGGTGATGGACACGTCCGTGCTCGATGGCGTGATCCAGGTCGACGCCGAGGCCGCGCGCGAGATGGCGCGGCGCTGTGCGCGGGAAGAGGGCTTGCTGGTGGGCATCTCCTCGGGCGCGACGCTCGCGGCCATCGCGCAGAAGCTCAAGGACCTGCCAAGCGGCGCGACCGTGCTGGGCTTCAACTACGACACCGGCGAGCGCTACCTGTCGGTGGAAGGCTTCCTGCCCTCGCCGTGAGCATGTAGCGCTACGCGGCGCGCAGGTTCCCCCTGCAGAGCGAACAATCGGAGACAAAGACCCCCACAGCGTGCAATCCGCGCGCACAATGTTGGTCACTCCTCACACTCGGTAGTTCTCGGTGCAAGTCCCGTTGTCTCACCAGGTTGACGTCGCCGGGTTCCATACCGAAGCCACGCGCCTGCTCGCGCTGCAAGTTCCGCCCCAGGACGTGCATTGGTCGGCCGCGCCGGCCCAGTCGGTGGACGAGGAGCCGCTGGAGACCGCGCGCGCGGCCATCCGCAATCGCGCTGCGCGCGCGATCATCCCGCAATCGTTCATCCGCATGAGCGAGCTCGTGGTGCTGCACCGCGACCCCGAGCGTTTCGATCTCCTGTACCGCACGCTCTGGCGGCTGATCTACGAGCCCGAGCTGAAGAACGATTTCGCCGACAAGGACATGGCTCATCTGCGCCAGATGGCGCAATCGGTGCGGCGCGACATCCAGAAGATGAAGACCAAGCTGGTGTTCCGGCAGCTGACCGTCAAGGGCGAGAGCGTGCCGGTTGCGCAGTACGAGCCGGTGCACTTCATCGCCGAGGCGGTGGGCGGCTGGCTGGCCGGCCGGGCCCCGGACGGCTGGATCCTGCTCACGCCGGACCGCAGCCTGCGCTGGAACGGCGAGCACCTGTTGAGCGCGCCCGCCGTGGCGCCGCCGCCTGCGCCGCAACTCACCTGGGACGACTCGCAGCTCGCCGCCATCCTGGAAGCGCTGCCCTGGGTGTGATCAGGCCGGCGGGGAGGGCGTCTCCATCCCGCTGGAGAAGCTGAAGTCGCTGCGGGTGTCGCGCCACTTTCCGTGCTCCTCCCCGATCAGCTCGCGACAGCGCAGGAACAGCGTGTCGAGCGCGGCGTCCTGCGTGTCGCGCAGCTGGTGGTAGCGCGGATCGGCGTAGTAGGGCCGCTGCTGTCCCGCGTGGCTCATGCGCAGGATGTTCTCTTCCCACAGGTACTGCATCAGCTCGCGATGGGTCTGCAGCAGCTGCAGCATGCAGCGCGAGAGTTCGGGGAAGTGCTCGTCCTTCACCTGCACGGCCTGCGCCAGCGCCGCGGGGATGTCGATGTCCGGGTCGCGATGCAGCAGCGGCTCGTCGCGATGCCAGTCCACCCAGGCCGTGTACGCCTTGAGGTAGTCCATCAGCCGGTAGCCCGCCGCCCGCCTGCGCGCGGCCCGCTTGAGCAGACGGGAGCGCACGCGCCAGAGCACGACCGCCGCGGCGAGCGCGAGCGCCACCAGCAGGGCTGGGAGGTACGGGTCGAGGCGGTCGAGTGCGAGCACGGCGGGGGATGCCCGGGGCGGGCAGGCAGAGTGCAGGGAAACGATTGTCCCCCCGTCCGCCACGGGCCTGTCAAGGCCGCGCCAGGCGGCGGAGCGAACGGGATGGCCGGTAGGCGACGGGGAAGTGGCGCGACTTGATGCACGCGCGCAGCGGCCTGTCCACGGCGGCTGCGGCTGTCACCGTGAAACGGGGCCGCCCGTCATGGCGCCTTCACGCCACGCCGCCGGCTCATCTCCTCGCCCATGGCGTGCCGTGCCTGCGGGTCAACGAGCGCCTGCGCGGCCGGAAAGACGATGCCTTCCTCGTTGCCCAGGTGGGCGCCGTACAGGGAGGCGAACGCCTCGAGCCGCGCCTCGTCCTCGCTCTCGAGTTGGTCCACGGCGCCGTCGGCAACAAGCGCGAGCACCCGCCGGGCCTGCTGCCAGCGCGAGTCCATCTCCAGGTGTTCGCGCTGCAGGCGCTCCACCAGCGCGCGCACGGCGGGGTCGCCCTGCGCGAGCAAGGGCGGGAACACGTGGAGCTCCTCGTCGAGGTGGTGTTGGGGCGCCGCCATGTCGAAGTAGCGCGCCACGTCGCGTGCCGCCTGCCGCGCCTGGGCGTCGCTGCCATGCGCCGCGACGTGCGCGCGCAGCCGCTGAAGCAACGTGAGCATGCGCCGCACGCGCTGGTGGCACGCCTCCAGCATCTCGAACGGCTCCTCGAAGCCCGCGCCCGGCGCGCCGACGAGATCGGAGAGACGCTGCGGTTGCGTCACGCTGCCGCTCCCGCGCTCACCCGCAGGCGCCCACGTGGCCGCACTGCGTGCAGAAGTCGCAGCCGTCCTTGCGGATCATGGCGTGCGCCCCGCATTCCGGGCACTTCGCTCCGGTCATGGTCGGCGGCGCGTCGCCGCTGGGGACCGCAGGCGTCGCCAGCGCAGCCACCGGCTCGCCCTGGCGGCGCGAGATGATGTTCTGGATGGCGTAGGCGATGGCGGCGACTTCCGAGTCGTGCCACATCGGCACGGCGGCTCCGTCGGGACGGGTGTAGGTCCCCAGGCGCACGGGCCCGCGATCCCACGCCACCTTGCGCATGTCGGCGAGCGCGCGTTCCAGGAAGCCGCCGCGCGCGGCGAGCGAAAGCAGCCGCATGCTGGACGTGATCCACTGCTGCGACTCCCCGCTCTGGCCCACCGGCATGAAGAACTCGATGGCGCGCTCGCGGCCGTCGGCGATCGGCAGGAAGGACACGACGATGTAGAGCGTCTGGCGACCCTGCTGCGTCCAGTAGTCGATCTTCTCCACGACGCCGGGCAACTGGCCCGGCGGGCGGCGCTCGATGGTCGCGCGCATGGGGTCGACCTTGCGCCGCTCGCCCTCGGGCGCGGCCTTCGCCGAGGGCTCGCTGCCGGTGGACAGCACCGAGCCCAGGATGTCGTTCGGCCGGTAGGTCGCCAGGCCCTTGAGGCCAGCGCGCCAAGCTTCCAGGTACAGGCCCTGGAAGTCGGCGTAGGGATATGCGGCCGGCACGTTGACCGTCTTGGAGATGGCGCTGTCGATGAAGGGCTGCACCGCTTCCATCATCGCCAGGTGGTCGGAGGCGGACATCTCCAGCGCCGACACGAACCAGGGCGGCAGCTTCGCGGTGTCGCCGCCCAGCGAGCGGAACAGGCGCCACGCGTGGTCCTCCACGATGTACTCGGTGGTGCTGCCGTCGCCCTCGCGCTTCTTGCGCCGGTAAGTCCAGGAGAAGGGCGGCTCGATCCCGTTGGAGGCGTTGTCCGCGAACGCGAGGCTGACCGTGCCGGTCGGCGCGATGGACAGCAGGTGGCTGTTGCGGATGCCGTGCTTGCGGATGTCGGCCTTCAACGGCTCGTCGAGCCGGCTGGCGAAGGTGCCCGCTTCCAGGTACTTGTCGGCCTCGAACAGCGGGAACGGACCCTTTTCCTTCGCGAGCTCCACGGATGCGGCATACGCCGCGTCGCGCATGCAGCGGGCGATGCGCGCAGCCATCTCGCGGCCGTCCGCCGCGTCGTAGCGCAGGCGCAGCATGGCCAGCGCGTTGCCCAGGCCGGTGAAGCCCACGCCGATGCGGCGCTTCGATCGCGACTCCTGCTGCTGCTGCGGCAGCGGCCACCAGGTGAGCTCCAGCACGTTGTCCAGCGCCCGCACCTGCGTCGCGACAGCGCGGGCGAAGCGCTCGAAGTCGAACGTTGGCGTGCCGCCGAAGCCGAACGGATGCGTGATGAACTTCGTCAGCACCACCGGGCCGAGGTCGCAGCAGCCGTAGGGGGGCAGCGGTTGCTCACCGCAGGGATTCACGCAGCCGATTTGCTCTGCATACCGCAGGTTGTTGTCCTTGTTGATGCTGTCCATGAACAGCACGCCCGGCTCCGCGAAGTCGTACGCCGAGCGCATCACCGTGTCCCACAACTGCTGCGCGGGCAGCGTGCGGTACACCCACAGGCCGTCGCCGCGCTGGTGTGCGCCTTGCGCGAGGAGCGCCGCGCCCGGCTTCGCCTTGTGCACCAGCGCCCAGTCGCCGCCGGCCTGCAGGACGCGGATGAACTCGTCGCTCACCGCGACGGACACGTTGAAATTGTTCCAGCGGCCGGGCGTGCGCTTGGCCGTGATGAACTCCAGCACGTCGGGATGGGCTATGCGCAGCACGCCCATCTGCGCGCCGCGACGGGCGCCGGCGCTTTCCACCGTGGAGCACGAGTGGTCGAACACGTCCATGTAGCTGCACGGCCCGGAGGCGACCGAGGCGGTCGCCCGCACCTCGGCGCCACGCGGGCGGATGCGCGAGAAGTCGTAGCCGACGCCGCCGCCGCGCCGCATGGTCTCGGCGGCTTCGCGCAGCGCCTCGTAGATGCCCGGGAAGCCTTCGTCGTCGCGGCCCTGGATCGAGTCGCCCACGGGCTGCACGAAGCAGTTGATCAGGGTGGCCTGTAGCTGCGTGCCGGCTGCGCTCATGATGCGGCCGGCGCCGATGGCGCCCGCCTGCAGATTGTCGAAGAAGCGCTGCTCCCACTCGGCGCGCAACGGCGGCGCCTCGACGCTGGCGAGCGCACGCGCCACGCGTCTCAGCAGGTCGGACTCGGAGGCCTCGCCGTCCTTCAGGTATTTCTCGCGCAGCACGTCGAGGCTGATCGCCTGGGCGGGCAGGGCGGCAACGGGGGACGGAGACGGATCGCGCTTCATGCGGCAGGCACCTTCAGGGTGGGCGCCGGCACCCGCAGGGACGGCGCATGGGTCGAGAATAGTCCTTTGCCGGCACTCTCGCCGGTCGTCCCGACAAGGGCCTGGGCCCTGCAGGACATGGAGGGCGCGGCGCGCCCGGCGCGCGTGTCACTTCACCAGCAGGACCGGGATGTCGCACTGGGTCAGCACGTTCTGCGCGACGCTGCCCAGCAGCGCCCGGCCGAGCAGGCCCATGCCATGCGTGCCCATCACGATGAGGTGCGCCTTTTCCTTGTGGGCGGCCTTGACGATTTCCGGCCCGGGCGCGCCGACCACCCACTTCGTGGTCGCGGCGATCTCATGGCGCTTGAGGAACTTGTCGATCGGCTTGAGGACCTTCTCGGCCTCCTCGCGATGGTAGTCGTGCACCGCCGAGGCGCCGACCATGGCTTTCACGCGTGGCGGCACGGGCAGCTGCACGTTCAGCACGACGACCTCGCCGTCGTCGCCGGCCAGCGCCTCGTGCGTGAGGAGGAAGGCGAGCGCCTTCTTGGTGAAGCGGCTGCCGTCGGCAGCCAGCAGGATCTTCATGGATGTTCCCCTGTCCTTCCCGGTCAGCGCAGGACCAGCACGGGAAGGCTGCCATGGGTCAGGACATGCTGGGTCTCGCTGCCCAGGAGTATCCGCTTGAGACCCTTGCGGCCGTGCGAGGCCATCACGACCAGGTCGCACTTGTTCTTCTTCGCCGTGCTCAGGATGGCTTCCGCCACGAGGTCGGACTTCACCGTGATGGCCTTCGCGCTGACGCCCGCCTTCGTGGCGGCGCGGCTGACCTGGTCGGCAAGCGCCTGGCCCTGCTCGGCCCACAGCTTCTCCACGCGCGCGATCTCGTCCGGCGCGGTGCTGATGCCGCCCTCGAAATACGATGCCCGCGAACCGCCTTCTTCGACAGCGCAGAGCCATCGGTCGGCACCAGGATCTTCTTGTACATGCTGGGTCCCCTTCTCGGATGGGCCAGAGCTTAGGACGCCCGTTCCGGTGCGGCTTGATGTGCATCAAGAGGACGGACGATCCCGGTCGATAGCCTTGCGACATGCAAGCTGCCGCCTCACCCGACCTCCTGTCCGTGCGGCCTCCCGCACCGCAGGTGCCGGATGCACGTGCAGCCGTCGACACGCGCGAAGAGTGGGAAACGTTCAGCCGACCCGCGCCCGGCCGCGCGGGGCTGTGGGAGTCCTACCTCGCGATCGAGGGCATCTACTGCGCGGGCTGTTCCCTGGTCATCGAGCAGGCGCTTGCCGGCGCTCCGGGTGTCGCCGGCGTCGAGGTGAACGGGGCCACGGCCACCGCCCGCATCGTGTGGGACCCCACGCGCGGCCGGCCGTCGCAGTGGCTGCAGGCGCTCGAGCGCGCGGGCTACCGCGGGCTGCCCGCGGGCGACCAGATCGACGCGCTGCCGCGCCGTCGCGCCCAGCGGCTGCTGCTGTGGCGCTGGCTGGTGGCGGGCTTCTGCATGATGCAGGTGATGATGTACGCGGTGCCCGCGTACATCGCGCAGCCAGGCGACATCACGCCCGACGTTGCGGCGCTGCTGCGCTGGGCCGCGTGGGTGCTGACGCTGCCGGTCCTGCTGTTCGCGTGTGGCCCCTTCTTCACGTCGGCCTGGCGCGACCTGCGGCACGGGCGCGTGGGCATGGACGTGCCGGTGAGCCTGGGCATCCTGATCGCCTTTGGCGCCAGCACGGTCACGACCTTCGATCCCACGGGTCCGCTGGGCGGCGAGGTCTGGTACGACTCGGTGACGATGTTCGTGTTCTTCCTGCTCTCGGGCCGGCTGCTGGAGCAGCGGCTGCGCGATCGCACCGCGGGTGCGCTTCAGGCGCTGCTGCGCCGCTTGCCCGAGACGGTCGAACGCCTGGGCCCGGACGGCGGCGCCGAGCGTGTGTCCGTGCGCCGCCTCGCGCCGGGCGACCGCATCCGGCTGCAGCCCGGCGAGGTCTTTCCCGCCGACGGCGTCGTGCTGGAAGGCGCCACGCACGTCGACGAAGCGCTGCTCACCGGCGAGTCCACGCCGCTGCCGCGCACGCCGGGCGAGGGCGTGATCGCGGGCAGCGCGAATTTGGACGGCGTCGTCGTCGTGCGGGTGGACCAGCTGGGCGAGTCCACGCGCTTCGGTCAGGTGGTCGCGCTGATGGAGCGGGCCGCGCACGAGAAGCCGCCGCTGGCGCGCCTCGCCGATCGCGTCGCCACGCCCTTCCTGCTGCTCGTGCTGCTCGCCGCCGCGGGCGCCGCCTGGTGGTGGTGGCCGCAGGGGCCCGCCCACGCGATCGGCGTCGCGATCGCCGTGCTGATCGTGACCTGTCCGTGTGCGCTGTCGCTGGCCACGCCGGCTGCGCTGCTGGCCGCTGCCGGCGCGCTGGCCCGCCGCGGCATCCTGGTGCGCCGGCTCGAAGGACTCGAGGCGGCCGCCAGCATCGACACCGTACTGTTCGACAAGACCGGCACGCTGACCATGGACCGCCTGCAGATCCGCGCGGTGCGCACGCGCGCCGGCGTGACGCCGCGCGAGGCGCTCGCGCTCGCCGGCGCGCTGGCCCGCCATTCGCTGCACCCGGTGGCGCGCGCCGTCGCCGCCGCCGCCGCCGCGGGCGAGCGTGGGGCGCAGGCGCAGGATGTAAGCGAACGGGCGGGGCTCGGCGTCGAGGGCACAGTGCAAGCCACCGACGCCGCGCGCCGGCTGCGCCTGGGATCCGCGCGCTTCTGCGGCCTGCCTGCAGCCGACGACACGCCGGGCGCGCAAGTGCACCTGGCCGATGACGGCGGCTGGCTCGCAAGCTTCGCGCTCGACGAAACACTGCGTCCTGGCGCCGCGGCCGCAGTGGCCGCACTGCGGGCGATGAACCTGCAATTGCAGGTGCTCTCCGGCGACCAGGACGATGCAGTGCAGCGGCTCGCGGGCCGTGCGGGCATCGCACAGGCGCTGGGGCACCAGGCACCGCAGGACAAGCTGGACCACCTGGCGCAACTGCAGCGCGCCGGCCATCGCGTAGCCATGGTGGGCGACGGCATGAACGACGGGCCGGTGCTGGCGCGCGCGGACGTGGGCATCGCCCTGGGAGAGGCGGTGCCGCTGGCGCAGGTCCGCTGCGACTTCATCATCCAGGGCGGCCAGCTCGCGGGCGTTGCTGCCATCGTGGCGCAGGCGCGCCGCGCGCGCGCGGTGGTGCGCCAGAACCTGCTCTGGGCCGCCGCCTACAACATCGTGTGCGTCCCGCTCGCAATCGCCGGCCTCATGCCCGCCTGGCTCGCGGGACTCGGCATGGCAGGCAGCTCGCTGCTCGTGGTGCTGAATGCGGCGCGGCTGGCGGCGCTGCCCTCCGCGGCCCTTCATGCGACGCCGCGCGCCGAGCGGCCCGAGGTCGTCGCGCCCGTCACCACGGCAAACGCCGCGCCCTGAACACCACGCCCATGGACATCCTCTTCCTCCTCATTCCCCTGTCCATCGTCCTGGCGCTGGCGATCCTCGGTGCGCTCGCCTGGGCGGTGTGGCGTGGCCAGTTCGAAGCCATCGAGGCGGAGGGCGAGCGGATTCTGGATGACGATTGACGTGAGTCAAGCAGGCGCATCGGGGCGACGGGGAAACTGGGAGCTTCTGAAAAAGGTGTTTCATGAACCCAGCTCCCGTCAACGCTGCGACGTACAACGACACCGTCGTGCGGCAGTTCTCGCTGATGGCTGTCGTGTGGGGTGTGGTGGGCATGCTCGTTGGCCTGCTCATTGCATCCCAGCTCGCTTGGCCTGAACTGAACTTCGGCATTCCCTGGCTCAGTTACGGGCGCCTGCGGCCGCTCCACACCAACGCGGTGATCTTCGCCTTCGGCGGCTGCGCGCTGTTCGCCACCAGCTACTGGGTGGTGCAGCGCACCTCGCAGGTGCCGCTCTTCGCCCCGAAACTTGCGGCGCTCACTTTCTGGGGCTGGCAGCTCGTGATCGTCGCTGCGGCCATCAGCTTGCCCATGGGCTATACGCAGGGCAAGGAATACGCCGAACTCGAATGGCCGATCGACATCCTGATCGCCATCGTCTGGGTCGCGTACGCGGTGGTCTTCTTCGGCACCATCGGCATGCGCAAGGTGAAGCACATCTACGTGGCCAACTGGTTCTACGGCTCCTTC
Organism: Ramlibacter ginsenosidimutans; assembly: GCF_016654015.1. GTDB lineage: Bacteria > Pseudomonadota > Gammaproteobacteria > Burkholderiales > Burkholderiaceae_C > Ramlibacter > Ramlibacter ginsenosidimutans. Next base: position 22,724 of record NZ_JAEPWM010000020.1, read on the forward strand.
ATCATCGCCGTCGCCCTGCTGCACATCGTCAACAGCGCGGCGATCCCGGCGGGCTTCATGAAGTCCTATTCGGCCTATGCCGGCGTGCAGGATGCGATGGTGCAGTGGTGGTACGGCCATAACGCGGTCGGCTTCTTCCTCACCGCCGGCTTCCTCGGGATGATGTATTACTTCATCCCGAAGCAGGCGGAGCGCCCGGTCTACAGCTATCGCCTGTCCATCGTGCACTTCTGGGCGCTGATCTTCACGTACATGTGGGCGGGCCCGCACCACCTGCACTACACGGCGCTGCCGGACTGGACGCAGTCGCTGGGCATGGTGTTCTCGCTGATCCTGCTGGCGCCCAGCTGGGGCGGCATGATCAACGGCGTGATGACGCTGTCGGGCGCCTGGCACAAGCTGCGTGACGACCCCGTCCTGCGCTTCCTGATCGTGTCGCTCTCCTTCTACGGCATGAGCACCTTCGAGGGCCCGATGATGTCGATCAAGACGGTCAACGCGCTCTCGCACTACACGGACTGGACCATCGGCCACGTGCACTCCGGCGCCCTGGGCTGGGTGGGCCTGATCTCGATGGGCTCGCTGTACTACCTGATCCCGCGCCTGTTCGGCCAGAAGAAGATGTACTCGGTGCCGGCGATCGAGCTGCACTTCTGGATCTCCACGGTCGGCATCGTCCTGTACATCGCCGCGATGTGGATCGCCGGCGTGATGCAGGGCCTGATGTGGCGCGCGGTGAACGCCGACGGCACGCTCACCTACACCTTCGTCGAAGGCGTGAAGGCGACCTATCCCTTCTACGTGATCCGCGTGATCGGCGGCGCCCTGTACCTGGCCGGCATGCTGGTGATGGCCTGGAACACCTGGATGACGGTGGCCGGCGGCCGCGCCACCCGCGCCGCCGTCCCGCCCGTGGTCGCGCACGCCTGACAACAACCGCTGGACCCACCATGAGCGACAACGCACCCCCCGCCGCCGGCTTCTCGCACGAGAAGGTCGAGACGAGCAACTTCCTGATGATCGTGCTGATCCTGCTGGTCGTCGCCATCGGCGGCCTCGTGGAGATCGTGCCGCTGTTCTTCCAGAAGTCCACCACCGAGCCCATCACGGGCATGAAGCCCTCTACCGCGCTGCAGGTCGCCGGCCGCGACATCTACGTGCGCGAGGGCTGCTACAACTGCCACTCGCAGATGATCCGGCCCTTCCGCGCCGAGACGCTGCGCTACGGCCACTACTCTGTGGCGGGCGAGTTCGTGTGGGACCACCCGTTCCAGTGGGGCTCCAAGCGCACCGGGCCGGACCTGCAACGCGTGGGCGGAAAGTACAGCGACGAGTGGCACCGCATCCACCTCAACAACCCGCGTGACGTGGTGCCCGAGTCCAACATGCCGGCCTATTCCTGGCTGGACAAGAACCCGGCCGACGCCGCCACCATCTCGGCGCACATGCGCGCGCTGCGCACGGTCGGCGTTCCGTACACCGACGAACAGATCGCCAAGGCGCCCGAGGAACTCAAGGGCAAGACCGAGCAGGACGCGCTGGTCGCCTACCTGCAGTCCCTGGGCACCGCCCTGAAGTAAGGAGAACCCCATGGATATCACCCTGCTGCGCGTGATCGCCACCGTCGTGTCCTTCGTGACCTTCGTCTCGATCTGGGCCTGGGCCTGGAAGCGCTCCAACCGTGCGCGGTTCGAGCAGGACGGGCTGATCCCCTTCCAGCAAGACTGACGAGGAAGCAACGTGAGCGATTTCATCAACGGCTTCTGGTCGAACTACATCGCCGTCTTCACCACGGCCGCCATTGCCGGCTGCGCATTGCTGCTGTGGATCACGGCGCGCAAGAAGGTCCCGGCGCGCAGCGACAACACCACGGGCCACGTCTGGGACGAGGACCTCACCGAGATGAACAACCCGCTGCCCCTGTGGTGGGTGGGCCTGTTCGTGCTGACCATCGTGTTCGGCATCGGCTACCTGTTCCTCTATCCCGGCTTCGGCGATTACCCGGGCTCGCTGAAATGGAGCACCCGCGGCGAATACACGGCCGAAGTGACTACGGCCAACAAGGAACTGGAGCCGCTCTACGCGCAGTTCACCGCGAAGGCGCCGGAGGAACTCGCCGGCGACCCTGCCGCGATGGCGGTCGGCGAGCGCCTGTTCATGAACAACTGCGCCCAATGCCACGGCTCCGACGCGCGCGGCGGCAAGGGCTTCCCCAACCTCACCGACAACGACTGGCTGCACGGCGGCACGCCCGACAAGATCAACGAGACCATCACGAAGGGCCGTATCGGCATGATGCCTCCGATGGCGGCCGCGGTCGGCAGCGCCGACGACGTGAAGAACGTCGCCAACTACGTGCTGTCCCTCTCGGGTGCGCCGCACGACTCCGTGCGCGCCCAGCTGGGCAAGCCGAAGTTCGTCGCCTGCGCCGCCTGCCACGGCGCCGACGGCAAGGGCAACCAGGCCATTGGCGCGCCGAACCTCACCGACGATATCTGGCTGCACGGCTACGGTGAGCAGGCCGTGATCGCGATGGTCAACAACGGCAAGACCAACCAGATGCCGGCGCAGGAGGAGAAGCTCACCACCGCGCAGATCCACGTGCTCACGAGTTACGTCTGGGGGCTGTCGCACGGCAGGCCGCAGGCCAGCGCGAAGCAGTGATCCGCTGCAGCGCCGGCACGCGCGCCGGCAGCCAGGGCCCCGAGGGGCCCTTTCGTCCTTGCGTCTGATCAAGGTCAAGTGGCCGCAGCGGCCCGCAGCGCACCATGGCAAGGTCATGAAAGTCATCCCCATCACTCCGCTGCAGGTTGCGGAAGAGGACGACGGCCACCGGCTGTACGCGTCCGAGAAGAAGATCTATCCGCGTGCCGTCACGGGCCGCTTTGCCCGCTGGCGCTGGGGCTTCGTCGCATTCACCCAGCTGGTGTTCTACGGGCTGCCCTGGCTGCAGTGGAACGACCGCCAGGCCGTGCTGTTCGACCTGGGCGCCCGCCGCTTCTACCTGTTCGGCTATGTCCTGTACCCGCAGGACTTCATCTACCTCACCGGCCTGCTGGTGCTCAGCGCGCTGTCGCTCTTCCTGTTCACGGCGATCGCCGGGCGCCTGTGGTGCGGCTTCACCTGCCCGCAGACGGTGTACACGGAAATGTTCCTGTGGATCGAGCGCAAGGTCGAGGGCGACCGGCCGCAGCGCATGAAGCTCGACGCCGCTTCGTTCTCGCTCGAGAAGCTGGTGAAGAAGTCGTTCAAGCACCTGCTGTGGGGCATGCTGGCGATGTGGACCGGCTTCACCTTCGTCGGCTACTTCACGCCGATCACCGCGCTGTCGATGGAGTTCATCCAGACCCGCATGGGATCGTGGGAGGTGTTCTGGGTGTTCTTCTACGCCTTCGCGACCTACGGCAATGCCGGTTTCATGCGCGAGCAGGTGTGCAAGTACATGTGCCCGTATGCGCGCTTCCAGAGCGCGATGTTCGACCACGACACGCTGATCGTCAGCTACGACGCCGCGCGCGGCGAACCCCGCGGCACGCGCGGCCGCAAGGACGACTTCCGCGCCAAGGGCCTGGGCGCCTGCATCGACTGCGACCTGTGCGTGCAGGTCTGCCCGACGGGCATCGACATCCGCAAGGGCCTGCAGTACGAGTGCATCGGCTGCGGCGGCTGCGTGGACGTGTGCAACACGGTGATGGACAAGATGCACTACCCGCGCGGGCTCATCCGCTTCACCACGCAGAACGCCCTGAAACAGGGCGCGAGCGCGGGCAGCGGCTACATCCTGCGCCGCGTGCTGCGTCCGCGCGTGCTCGTCTACGGGACCATCCTGCTTGTGCTCACGGCCGCCATGATGTTCAGCCTGGCCTTGCGCACGCCGCTGCGGGTGGACGTGGTACGCGACCGCGCCGCGTTGTCGCGCATCGTCGCCGGCGGCAAGCTGGAGAACGTCTACCGCCTGCAGGTGATGAACGCCACGGAGCAGCCGCAGCGCTATCACCTCGCGGCCGAAGGCCTGCAGGACCTGGCCGTGGCATCGGAACCCGTGGTCGAGGTCGGCCCGGCGGAATCGCGCTGGGTGGCGGTGCGGCTGCAGATCCCGTACGGGAGCGCGCCGTCCGGTTCGCATCCCATCCATTTCGACATCCGCTCGGAGCAGGGCGCCGACCACGTGCGCGAGAAGTCCGTGTTCCTGGTGCCGCGCTGAAGGAGACCGCATGAAGCACGATGAAGTGAAGAAGTCCTTGCCCTGGTACCGCTATGTCCACGTCTGGATGGTGATCGCGGGTCCCGCGATCGTGGTGGTCGCCGCACTCGCGACGGGCTACATCGCCATGCGCGGCGCCGACCCGGTGGTGGACGCGGACTACTACCGCCGCGGCATGGAGATCAACAAGACGCTGGCGCAGAAGGCCAGGCTGCCCGCGCTGGAAGGCCGCAATCACGCCGCCACCCAGCCGGCCGAGCCCTGAACCGGGCGCGACAGCACCCTTTCCACTCCAAGGAGACAAGCATGGGCACCCGACTGTTCTGGATTGCATGGCCGGCCTTCCTCGCCGCGTGCGTGCTGGAACTGCTGGTCTTCGCGTTCGTCGACCCCACCGAACTGCACTGGGCCGGCGACACGGTCCACTGGTCGCGGCAAGCGGTGTACACCGTCACCTTCTTTGCGTTCTGGGCCGTGGGCGCGGGCGCATGCGCCTTGACGGCGCTGCTGCGCCTCGAGCCCGCCGAAGTCAACGCGCTCGATCACGGCGAGGCGGCGGCGGGCCCGTAGAGCTCCGCACCTGGGGAAGGAGAGGCCGCTGCGGCACGCACAGCGGCTTTTCTTTTGTTGTTTAGCGATCTTGGGGAGTCTCAGTCAGTGCGGCCCTGGTCCTGCAGAGTGCCGGGGTGCACCGATGTTCGCGCTGAAGGCTCCGCGCGCACAGTGTTGCGGCGGTTGCAGCGGAACCCGTAGGCTGGTGGTGAGCCGCAGGCGAACCCCAGCTTGCTGCGCTACGCTGGATCGCTGGGGTTCGCGTTGCTCACCGCCAGCCTACAAATGCGGGGCACCGTGAGTCTTCCCCGCAGGGGCCCGACTGCGCATCGTCGCGGCAGGCGGCGTGCGGTGCAGGCCCGCATGACGGGCATCGCCTGGAAGCCGGTCCGGGCGGCGGAGCGCGGGGCGAGAGCGTCAGCGTCGAGCCGCGCGCACGTTTCATGCGACCGCGGCACTTGTTTGAGCAGAGAGTTTGCCGCGACCAGCGGTCAAACTCTCTGCGAGTTGTGCCGCGCGACGCCGCCCGGACCGGTTTCCAGGGGAGTCGGTGCGCGCAGCGGCCGACGGATGCCCAGCGGGCCTGCACCGCTCGCCGCGTGCCGCGACGCCCACCGGCCTTCGAAGAGCGCACCTCTTCGTGCTTCCCGGAAGTCGAAGAACCTCCTTTTCGCTCGCGCCACCGTCGCGGCCAACTGTCGAGCTTGAAGGCCATCTCCTACACGCCGTTGCCGCCCGTCCTACGCGCGACGCCCTGCAGAGCTTCGTACAGTATGGAACCCGATGAAAAACTTCCTTACGTCTACCGGCACGGTCGTTGCATTGCTTACGACTGGTGGCGTCTGCGCCGAAGCCGCTGCGCAGTCCCTCGGGACGCCCAGCGTGGAGGTGCTGATGGGCCGTCCCTTGCAGATGGATGTGCCGGCGCGATTCGCGACGGCAGGGGACGCGGAGGAGTGCGTCCACGCGGACGTGTTCTACGGGGAGACGCGGGTGGCGACGACGCGCGTGCGGGCCACGGTGTCCGGGCCGCCGGAGCAGCGCCGCATCCGCGTGGAATCCAATGCGCCGATCGACGAACCGGTGGTCACCGTCTCGATCAGGGTGGGATGCCACAACACGATCACGCGCAATTACACCTTGCTGCCGGAGTTCCCGTCCGAGCGCGCGATGGCCGTCGCGGATGCCCGCACCGCGATGGCGGATGCAACGCCCGTCGTTCCGCTGCGCGCATCCACCGCCGCCGCGAGATCGCCGCGACGCGTCACGGCGGCCGTCGGTGCGGGGACCAGTCCCCACGCGAGCGTGCTGGCGCAGGGCGAGGCCCATGCCAAGCCCGTTACGGCGGCGCGGCATGGCCACAAGGGGCGCGTCCACAGCGAGGCACCGGCCCGCAGTCCCCGCCTGAGCCTGGAGGCAATCGAGCTGCCGCCCACCGATAGCTTGCGCGTGAGCACCAGCCTGGCCGAGCCGGAGGGCGACGCCGCCCGCCGGGCGGCTGCTGCCTTGCTATGGCAGGCGATCAATGCCGGCCCGCAGGAGCTGCTGCGCACCGGCGCGATGCTCCAGAAACTGGAACAGGACCTCGCCGCGCTGCGCGAAGACGCCGCGCGCTCCCGGCAGGAGATCGCCGCGCTGCGCCAGCGCCTGGACCCCGGCCGGCCCTGGTACGCCTCGGATCTGCTGGTGAAGCTGCTCGCGCTGCTGGTGCTCGCCGCGGCCGCGATCGCAGGCGTGCTCGGCTACCGCGCGCGACAGGCGCGCCGATGGGAAGAAGCCTGGTACGAGCTGGCAGAGTCGAACGACGCATCGCTGGAGGAGGGCGAGCGCGTCGTCGGGGAAGTCGGGCCGCGCTTCGCGTCCGCTCGCATCTCCACGCCTGCCCCCGGCACCGAGACGCCGCGCCGCGCCGACGCAGCGAAGGCAACCATCGCGGCCCCGATCGAGGACCGCCCGCCGGCCGCGCAGGCGGGCTTCGACGGGGTGGAGACGCCGCCGCGGCGCCCCGGCCCCGGGCAGCGCAAGGCAGAGGCCGCCCTGCGCGTGGAGACCCTCGCTGCGACATTCGCCGAGGTGGAGTTCCTGCAGTCGCTCGGGCTCACGCAGGACGCCATGGACCGGCTCAAGGCCTACCTGCAGGACAGCGACCAGCCCGCGCCGCTCGCGTACCTGGAGCTCATGCGCCTGAGCGAAGAGGCCGGCGACTCCGCCGCCGTGGCGGCCGTGCGCCGGCGTTACGCGAGCACGTTCCGGGTCGAGGCGCCGCGCCTGCCGCAGATCAGCGCCGACACCGGTGTCGACGCGATGCCGGAGCTGTGCGCGCGGCTCACCCGCGCCTGGGGGAGCCCCGACGCATTGGCCACGCTGGAGCAGGCGCTGTCCAGCGTTCCGACGCCGGCGGTCCCCATGAGCGTTCGCGCCGGCCGCGAGCTCTTGTTGCTGCATGCGCTGGCGACGCAGGGGACCGGCGCTGCCACCGGTGCAGCGGATACCCACCCGGTCGCGCCCTGGGCCGACGCGCAGGACGCGCACGACGCGCAGGCCACCCTGGCGCAGGCCGCGCAAGTGCAAGGCGGCGGGCGCTTCGGGCTGGACGTGGACCTGTCGGAGCAGGCCAGCGATGCCTGGGAGGTGTCCACGCCCGTGCCGCCCGAACTGCAACGTGTGCCCGCCCCGCAACCGGTGCAGGTCGTCTCCCAGCGGGAACTGGAGCGCCGGCGGCAGGAAGAGGCAGCGGAGGCCTTCAGTGCGGCGGTGGCAGCGGAACGCGTGCCGGTGAGCCGCTATTGAAGCGAGGACGAGGAGGCGCCATGGCATTGCTGCAGCAGCGAACCGCACCCGGAGCCAAGCCGATCACGCGCATAGCCGCGCTGCCGGTGCGCCAGCATTCGCCGGGACGCGCGGGCCGCCCGGCCTGGCTGTCCACGGCGCCGCTGCCGCCCGCCGACGAGCTGCAGCGCCTGGCGGAGCTGCGCGCCTTCGACGTCCTGGACACCGGGGCCGACGAAGACTTCGACCGGCTCGTGCAACTGGCCACGCTGCTGTGCGGAGCGCCCATGGGCGCGCTCACCTTCGTGGACACCGAGCGCCAGTGGTACAAGGCGCGCGTGGGCCTGCCCGTGCAACAGGTTGCGCGCGACAAGTCCTTCTGCGGGCACGCGATCCTCGACGCGGAGCGGCTGCTCGAGATTCCCGACGTGGCCCGGCTCGGATGGGCCGATCCGCAGCCCTGGGGGCCGCAAGGGCCGACGCTGCGCTTCTATGCGGGTGTGCCGCTGCGCACGCGCAAGGGCAGCTCCATCGGCACGCTCTGCATCATGGACCAGGTGCCGCGCCGGCTCACCGACAGCCAGCGCGACGCACTCATCAAGCTGGCGCAATCCGCATCGCGCCTGCTGGAGCTGCGGCGCGAGCTGCGCATCGCCGCCGAGACCGACCGCCTCACGGGCCTGCCCAACTGGTTCCACTTCGAGCACGAGTTCGAGCGCTGCAAGCCAGCCTGCGGCGTCCTGGCCTTCGTGCGGCTGAAGACCATCAACCAGATCAGCTCGGCCCATGGCTTCCGCGTCGCCGACGCCTTGATCCAGCAGGCGGCCGACCGGTTGCGCGTGTTCGCCGAGCAGGGCGCGTTGATCGGGCGCGTCAAGCGGGGGTTGTTCGTGCTGTTCTTTCCGGATGCGCGCGCGGCCGGGTTCGCGCAAGGCCTTGCCTACGAGCTCGCGGCCAGTCTCGCCGAGCCCTACGAGGTCCAAAACCTCGCGCTGACATGCCGCGTGAACCTGGGCTTCGCGGCGTGTCCCGCCGACGGCCGCACGCTGGACGAGCTGGTGCACGCCGCGGATACCGCCTTGCAGGTGGCCATCGAGCGCGACCAGACGGTGGCGTTCTTCGACCGCTCGGTAGACCACGTGCTCGGCTTGCACTTCCGCCTGGAGCCGCAGCTGCGGCGCGCGCTGGAGCGCGACGAGTTCGTCAACCACTACCAGCCCAAGGTGGACCTCGCCACCGGCCGCATCGTCGGCGTGGAAGCGCTGGTGCGCTGGATGGATCCGCAGCGTGGCCTGGTGCCCCCGGGCGAGTTCGTCCCCGCGCTGGAAAGCACCGGCCTCATCGGCGCGGTGGGGCAGAAGATCCTGGCGCGCGCCATTGTGGACTGGCGCAGCTGGCGCGATGCCGGCCTGCAGCCGCCGCGCATCGCGGTGAACGTCGCCGCGGCGCAGCTGCGCGACGATGAGTTCGTGCCGGCGCTGCAGCGTGCGCTAGCGGTGCTGGATGGCGACGCGTCGGCCTTGAGCATCGAGGTGACCGAGAGCATCCTGATCTCCGACATGGAGCGCACGGTCGGCATCCTGCAGCAGGTCCGGGCGCTCGGCGTGCCGGTCGCCATCGACGACTTCGGCACCGGCTATTCCTCGCTCGCGTACATCGCCGCCCTGCCGATCGACGAACTGAAGATCGACCGCGCCTTCGTCCAGAAGATCACGGCCGAAGCAACGTACGAAGGCATCGTGCGCACCTGCGTCTCGCTGGCGCGCAACCTGAAGCTCAAGGTCGTGGCCGAAGGTGTGGAAACCCAAGCGCAGGCGATCAAGCTGCGCGAGCTGCAATGCGACCAGGCGCAGGGCTTCTTCTACAGCCCGCCGGTGCCGGCGGACGAGCTGGCCCGCTTGCTGGAGAAGGGGCCGTTCAATCCGCTTCGCGGATGAGGGGTGCAAAGGCAAACAACCGGACGCAGAGGACGGTGAGTTCAACCGGTCAAGGCAACATCATTGTTCACCCAAGATGTTGGAGAGACCGGGATGGCGAGACGCAGGGCACGCCTGACATTTCAGGAAAGGCGAGA
>NZ_JAEPWM010000021.1 GCF_016654015.1 Ramlibacter ginsenosidimutans
AGTAGGTCCCGATGCAGCAGAAGAACAGGATGCAGGGGAACAGGACCACGTACGGGATCTTGAACACCGACAGCCAGTAGCGCACCAGCGGCACGTTCAGCACCACCAGGAACACGTTGCCGACCCACATGGAGGCGACCAGGCCCCAGAACAGGTCCGGGTGGCCAGCGATCATGTTGGGACCCGGCTGGATGCCCTTGATGATGAAGGCGGCCATCATCAGCGCCATCACCGCGTTCTCCGGGATGCCGATGGACATCAGCGGGATGAAGCTGGTGCGCGCAGCGGCCTCGTCGGCCGCAGCTTGGCCCGCCACGCCTTCGATGGCGCCGGTGCCGATCTCGTCGCGGTACTTGCTGACCTTCTTGTCGATCGCGTAAGCGGCGAACTGGGCGATCACCGGGCCGCCGCCGGGCAGGATGCCCAGGAAGGAGCCGATCGCGCTACCGCGCAAGGCGCTGGGGATGATCCGCTTGAACTCGGGCCAGGTGGGCATGAGCTTGATCTTCCCGTTGAAGGGAGTCCGCTCGGTCTTCTCGTCGAGGTTCTTGGTGATCTCCGCGATGCCGAAGCAGCCCAGCGCGATGCTCACCACGCCGATGCCGTCCGCGAGGAAGGGCAGGTCCATGGTGAAGCGCTGCGCGCCGGAGTTCACGTCGGTGCCGATCTGGCCGAGCAGCACGCCGATCAGGCACATGGCCAGGCCGTTCAGCAAGCTGCCGGTGGTCACGAAGCTGACGCAGACGAAGCCCACCATCATCAGTGCGCAGTAGTCGGCGGGCCCGAACAGGAAGGCCACTTCGCCCAGCATCGGCGCGAACCACGCCAGCACCAGGATGGCGACGGTGCCGCCGATGAAGCTGGAGATGCCCGCGGTGAAGAGGGCCAGGCCCGTCTTGCCCTTGAGCGTCATGGCGTAGCCGTCTATACACGCCACGATCGAACTGGCATGCGGGATCTTCATCGTGATCGCCGATACCGAGTCGCCGTACTGGGCGCCGTAGTAGATGCCGGCCAGCATGATCAGCGCGCCACCCGTGGGGATGGAATACGTCAGCGGCAGCAGGATCGAGATGGTCGCCAGCGGGCCGAGGCCGGGCAGCAGCCCCACCAGGGTGCCGACCACGCACCCGATGGCGCAGTACATCAGGTTGTGAAGCGTCAGGGCGTGCGAGAACCCGAACTGCAGGTTGTGGATGACGTCCATGTCAGTACAGGGGCAGGTTCATGCCAAGGAACTTGGCGAACACGAAAGCCATGATGCAAAGACCGATGGAGATCTTCACGTTGCGCTTCCAGGAATAGCTCGTACCGGCAAGGGTCGAGAAGAACACCATGAAGACCACCGCCGCCAGCATGTTCACGAACAGCGTGATGACCGCGAAGCCGATCAGGCTGCCCAGGATGATGCCGATGTTCTTGGGGTTGATGGTGAGCGCCGTCTTGTCGACGAACCGCGACCGGATCACGGTCGCGACACCGATCAGGAACAGCATCAGGCTGACGATGGCGGGGAACAGTCCGGGGCCCGCGCGACTGAATTCCCCGATCGGGTATTTCAGCGCCGTCAGGCCGAAGGCCAGGGAAATCGCCATGAGGAACAGGCCCCTGGCAAGGTTGCGGTCAATCATAGGGAGGGGAGAGGTGGGTCTGGTCTGCCCGCCGGAATGCGGGGTGCCCGATGTTCCGGCTTTGTACCTGACCGGAGTCTGACCTGGGGCGGGTGGAAAGTACGTAGATTGGTCCGGCTCGGCCGTCAGGCCGCCGGCGCGGGGACAACGGGGAAGGCGATTTCACAGACGAAGCCGCCGCTGGAGTCGGCCGTCCGCAGGCGCATGCGGGCCCGCATCAGGCGGGCGTACTGGGCCACCAGCGCGAGTCCCAGGCCCACGCCTTCGCCCAGCAGTTGGCCGGCTTCGCCCTGTGCGCCGCGCTCGGCCAGCGCCAGCTGCTGTTCGTGCGGGACACCGGGGCCGTTGTCCTGCACCGAAAGCACGACCTCGCCGTCGCGGCGCTCGACGGCCACCGTGATGGCCGGCGGCGAGCCGCCGCCGCCGCCATAGCGCAGCGCGTTGTCGATCAGATTGTTGAGGATGCCTTCCAGCAGCGTGGGCTCGGCCTCCACCCAGACGCGCGCATCGATCCCTAGCGCCCCGAGGTCCACGCCGGCCGCATCGGCGCGGCGCAGGTAGCGCAACACGGCCTCCCGGACCGCGGCGTCCAGGGCGACGGGCTTCAGCTCGAGCGCGCTCTCCGCTTCGGCCGCCAGGGCGACCGCCAGCAGGCGGTCCACCAGGGCGGTCGCGCGCACCTCGCTCGCGGCGATGGCTTCGAGCTGCTGCCGCCACACGGCGGGGTCCTGGCGGCCCAGCCCGTACTCGGCCAGCGCCCGGATGCCCGCGAGCGGCGTGCGCAGCTCGTGCGCGACGTTGCCGGCGAATTCCTTCTGGGCGCGGATGCTGCGGCCCAGCCGCTGCAGCAAGGCGTTGATTGCGGCGGCCAGCGACTGCACGTCGCGCGTGGACGCTTCGGTCGGCACCGGCGACAAGTCCTGCGAACCCCGGTCTTCCAGCGCGTGGCGCAGCGTCCCCAGCGGCCGGACATCCCGCCCGATCGAGCGCCGCAGCCAAAGCGCCAGCAGCACGAGCAGCCCCAGCTGCGGCAGCAGCGAATAGAACATCAGCTGGCGCAGGGCGGCGTTGCGCGACGAGGTCGTCTGGGCCACCGTCACCTCGAAGGGGGCCGGCACGTCCTCCCACAGGCGCACCGCGCGCAGGATCTTCTCGTCGAAGGGAACGTCGTCGAAGTGGAAGGGCCGGGCGCCCTCGGCGCCCATGGGCAGCAGGGGTTCGCCCGCGACCACCGTCCCGTCGGCCGCGTGCACGCTGAAATAGACCGTCTCCGTCTGGTCGTACAGGACGGCGCGGATCTCGGCCGGCGACAGCTCGAGCCGCAGCCGGCCATCCACCATCCGCACGTGCGCGGCCAGCAGGGACGCATCGTCGAGCAGGGAGCGGTCGAAAGTTTGCTGGGTGAAGTACTGGGCGACGGAGAAGGAGACCGCCGCGCCCGCGATCCAGGTGATCGCCAGCGGCAGCAGCACCGTGCGCAGCAGCCGCTGGCCCAGCGTCGGCGGAGGCGGCTGCGCCGCGTTCACGGCCGGGCCGTCGGGCTGCGGCGCCATGCGGCGCTACTCCTGCGGCTCGACCAGGTAGCCCAGCCCGCGCAGCGTGCGGATCTGTGCGCCCGATCCGGCCAGCTTCTTGCGCAGGCGCGAGATGAACGCCTCCAGCGCGTTGTCGGGCAACAGGTCGTCCAGTTCCGACAGCTTGGCCGAAAGCTCCCGCTTGCTGCACACGCGTCCCGGCGGCGTCATCAGCTCCCACAGCACTTCGAATTCCCGGGCGGGCAGCTCCAGCAGCGTCTGCTCCACTTCGAAGCGCCGCGTCGCGCGGTCCAGGGTGAGCTTGCCGACACTCACCTGGTCCTCGCTGCCGGCCGCGCGGCGGACCAGGGCCCGCAGCCGCGCCTCGACCTCGCCCAGGTCGAAGGGCTTGCCCAGGTAGTCGTCGGCGCCGGCGTTCAGGCCGGCGATGCGCTCGTCGGTCCGGTTGCGCGCGGTCAGCACCAGCACCGGCGTGCGATCGCCGCGGGCGCGGGCGGCCCGCAGCAGCGACAGCCCGCTGCCCAGGCCGGCGTGGGCCCGCTCGCTCAATGGCAGGTTCAGGTCCAGGATGACCACGTCGAACGCCTGCACGCGCCACAGGTGGTCTGCTTGCTCCACGGAGGCCGCTTCATCCACGCGGTGGTCCGACTCGCGCAGGCGCCGCAGCATCACGTCCCGCAGGACGGCATCGTCTTCGACCAGGAGGATTCGCATCCCGCGATGGTAGCGACCCGCGCGGGCCGCCCGCCAGCACAATCGGCGGGTGCGCATCCACCGCCTCTATCTCGCCGGGCCCGACGTGTTCCGGCCCGACGCCACCGACCACGGCCGCCGCCTGGTCGCCCTCTGCGCCGAGTACGGCTTCGAGGCCGTGTTCCCGCTGGACACCTCGCTGCCGCGCGACCTACCGCCGCAGGAGGCGGCCGGCCGCATCTACCGCGCCAACATCGCGCACATCGAGCGCTGCGACGCGGTGCTCGCCAACCTCGATTTCTTCCGTGGCCCCGAACCGGACAGCGGCACCTGCTTCGAGGTGGGCTATGCGGTGGCGCGCGGCAAGCCCGTGGTCGCCTACGTGCCGGAACACGGCAGCCTGGCCGAGCGCATCCGCCGGCGCCATCCGCATGCCGTGGGCACGGGGCTCGTCGATGCGGCGGGCTGGGAGCTGGAGGAGTTCGGCCTGCCCCTCAACCTGATGCTGGGCGTGCCCTGCCGCGTCGTCGTGGGTGACCTGCGCGCGGCGCTGGAGCGGGTGCGCAGCGAGCAAGCGACATGAGGCGGGAGCCGGCACGGTCACGCCCTCAAGTCGCGCGCACGCCTGCGGCCTGAGGCGACCCCGCATTGCGCCGCTGCGGCGCCACCCTTAGCATCCCGGCGCAGCCCCCATCGCTGAACCCATCTCGCAAGGACGGCCCATGAATTCCCCCACCGGCGCCAGCGTGCGCGCCCGCGCGCCCTACCAGTCCATCGTCAACCGCCCCAGGCTGCGCCTGCCCGGCGACGCGCGCGTGGTCGTCTGGAACATCGTCAACGTCGAAGCCTGGCAGCCCTCCGGTGCGATGCCGCGCGCGGTGCTGTCGCCACCGATGGGCGCGCCGCTGCTGCCGGACGTGCCGAACTGGGCGTGGCACGAGTACGGCATGCGCGTGGGCTTCTGGCGCCTGCTCGATGCGATCCGCAGCCGCGGCATGCCGGCGACCTTCGCACTCAACGGACAGGTGTGCGAGCTGTACGAAGAGGTCTGCCGCGCCGCGCTCGAGGCCGGCTGGGAGTTCATGGGCCACGGCTACGTGCAGGGACCGATGCACAAGCTGGAAGACCAGAAGGCCGCGATCCGGCAGACGATCGAGGCGATCCGCCGGTTCACGGGCAAGGCCCCGCGCGGATGGGAGAGCCCCGGCCTCACCGAGACCGACGACACCCTGGACTACCTTGCCGAGTGCGGCATCGAGTACGTGGCCGACTGGGTGCTGGACGACCAGCCGGTGGCGCTGCGCTCGCCCAAGGGGCGCATCACCTCGGTGCCGTACACCGTCGACCTCAACGATGTGGTCATCTCCGCCGTGCAGCAGCACCCTTCGGACGAGATGCTCCGGCGCGGGAAGGCACACTTCGACCGGCTGTGGCGCGATGGCGCGACCCAGCCGCGCGTGATGGCGATCTCGGTCCACCCCTACCTCAGTGGCGTGCCGCACCGCATCGGCTACCTCGAGGAGCTGTACGACCACGTGCTCGGTCGCGAAGGCGTGCTGGTGTGGTCGGGCGAGCAGATCCTCGACTGGTTCCTCTCCGAGACCGCGCAGGGCTGACCCGGCTCGCCACGACGGCCTTGCCAATCAGGGCAAGCCCCTTGCACGGGACGGCAGCGGTGGCGGCATCATCCCCTGCGACGTCTTCGCATCGGGAGAGAACTTATGGCTCATGCCGAGCCCTTCATCCGCGCCCGCGACTTCCTGCTGGCGCACCGCACCGACTACGAGCGGGCCTGCCGCGAGTTCCGCTGGCCGCAGCTGGATGAGTTCAACTGGGCGCTGGACTACTTCGACACGCTCGCCGCCGGCAACGATGCGTGCGCGCTCTGGATCGTGGAGGAGGACGGCCGCGAGCAGAAGCTGTCGTTCCGCGAGCTGGCGGCCCGCTCGAACCGCACGGCCAACTTCCTGTGCGCGCAGGGCGTGCGGCGGGGCGACCGCATCCTGCTGATGCTGGGCAACGAAGTCGCGCTGTGGGAGATCATGCTCGCCGCGATCAAGCTCGGTGCGGTGGTGATCCCCGCGACCACGCTGCTCACGCCGCAGGACGTGCTGGACCGGGTGGAGCGCGGCCACGTGAAGCTCGCGATCGTTGCGGCCGCGAGCGCCGACAAGCTGGCGCAGGTGCCCGCGACCTGCAAGCGCGTGGCTGTCGGCGGCGCCGCGCCGGGCTGCGTGGAGTACGCGCCCTCCGCGCACGCCGAGCGCTTCGAGCCGGACGGGGTCACCCGAGCGACCGATCCGCTGCTGCTGTATTTCACCTCCGGCACGACCGCCTCGCCCAAGCTGGTGCTGCACTCGCACCAGAGCTATCCCGTGGGCCACCTCTCCACGATGTACTGGCTGGGCCTGCAGCCCGGCGACGTGCACCTGAACATCTCGTCGCCGGGCTGGGCCAAGCATGCGTGGAGCTGCTTCTTCGCGCCGTGGAACGCCGGTGCCTGCATCTTCATCTCGAACTACAAGCGCTTCCAGGCCACCGCCCTGCTCGACGTGCTGGCCAGCCGCGGCGTGACCTCGCTGTGCGCGCCGCCGACCGTCTGGCGCATGCTGATCCAGGAGGACCTGGCGGCCTACCGCGGCAAGCTGCGGCTGCGCGAGGTGATAGGCGCCGGCGAGCCGCTCAACCCGGAGATCATCGAACGCGTGCGTTCCGCCTGGGGACTGGAACTGCGCGACGGCTATGGACAGACCGAGACGACCGCGCAGGTGGGCAACTCTCCGGGCCAGCGGGTGAAGCCGGGGTCGATGGGCCGTCCCTTGCCCGGCTACCAGGTGGTCCTGCTCGACGCGCAAGGAAAGGAGTCGGACCAGGGCGAGATCTGCCTGCCGCTTGCGGTGCGGCCCCTCGGCCTCATGGACGCCTACATCGACAGCCCCGAGCGCACGGCCGAAGCGACGCGCGACAACGCGTACCACACGGGCGACATCGCCAGCCGCGATGCCGACGGCTACATCACCTACATCGGCCGCTCCGACGACGTGTTCAAGGCCTCCGACTACCGCATCAGCCCTTTCGAGCTGGAGAGCGTGCTGATCGAGCATCCCGCCGTGGCGGAAGCCGCGGTGGTGCCCAGCCCCGACCCGCTGCGGCTCGCCGTGCCGAAGGCCTTCGTGGTGCTGGCGCCCGGCCGCGAGCCGGGGCGGGCCGTGGCGCGCGACCTGTTCGTGTTCCTGCGCCAGCAGCTGCCGCCGTTCAAGCGCGTGCGGCGGATCGAGTTCGCCGAGCTGCCCAAGACGATCTCGGGCAAGATCCGGCGCGTCGAACTGCGCGGCAAGGAGGCCGAGCTACGCGCCTCCGGCCAGCGCGTCGCGCTGGAATTCTTCGAGGAGGACTTCTCCGAGCAGGAACTGGGCGAGCCGGCCGCCGCGGCGCGTTAGCTTCGCGCTGCGGCGAGCGCAGGCCTGATCTTCAGTTGCGCTCGCGCAGCAGGCCGGCGAATCCGTAGGTCTCCGGCGGCGGCAGCGCGAGCGTCGCGCCGACGATGCCGCCGGCCGCCAGCGCCGCGGCGCGCGCGGCGCTCTCCATCGAACAGGGCACGCCGGTGTCGCACCAGTCGCTCGCGAGGAACAGGCCCCTGACCGGCGTGCGCACACCCGGCCGCAGCGTCTCCGTGCCGGGCCGCGGCTGCGGGATCGCCGCGCGGATGCGGTGCACGCGCGCATGCAGCAGTCGCCCAGTGGCCGCCGCCGGCGCCGCTTCCACGAGCTCCTCGCGCGTGCGGGCCACGACCTGCGCATCGGTCCAGGCGAAACGCGCGTTCGGGCCGATCGCATTGCAGGCGATGAGCGACGCAGGGCTCGGCGCGCGGCTGCGGATGCGCGCGAGGTCGTAGAAGTCCGTGTTCAGGTCCTGCGGATTCCACACGCGCGCCCAGAAGCGCGGCGCGCCGACGGGACGGTCGAACCACAGCATCGTGCTGACATAAGGCGCGCCCACGAACGCGCGCGCCGCCTGCTGCAGCGGCGCGAGCGCCGGCTCGGCGCTGCGCGCGAGCAGCGGTCCGGCGTGCCACGGGGGCAGCGCCACCACGCACACCGGCGCGGCGAGGCAGCGGCCGTCGCGCAGGCGCACCGCGCGCACGGCATCCCCGCGCACCTGCACGCTGTGCACCAGCGCGCCGGTGAACACCTCGCCGCGGCGCGACCGGATCGCCTTCGTGCATGCGGGCACGTACAGCTGCGACAGGCCCACGGCGGGGAAGCCGAAGTGATAGCCGCTGCGCCCCAGCATCAGGCGGAAGATGCGCATCGCCGCGGCGGCGGAGCATTGCTCCAGCGGCACGTTCAGCACGGCGAGCATGGCCGAGCGCCAGAACCAGGCGATGGCGCGTTCGCTCACGCCCAGGCTGCGCAACCAGTGCAGCGCGTCCTGCGTGTCCAGGGCGCGCTGGCGCCGCACGTTCGCACGCAAGGCCTGCCACGCAACCCGCACGTGCGACAGCGCATCGGCGATGCCCAGCCGGCGCAGCGCCACGGGCAGGTTGGGCAGCCCGTGCAGCGGCGGCATCCAGTCCACGTTGGCGACGGCGAGATGCTGCTTCGCATCCAGCAGTTCGATCAGGGGCTCGTCCTGCCAGGCGATGTGCTCCCGCGTGCCCAGCCGCTCGAGCATGCGCAGGAACTGCCGGTGCTCGGTGCTCACCACGTGCGGACCGATGTCCACCTCGGTCCCGGTGTTCGCGTCCATCCAGCTGCGCGCGCGCCCGCCGGGACTGCCGCGCGCCTCGAGCACCGCGACGCTCAGGCCGGCGTCGGCGAGCGCCGTGGCGCAGAACAGCCCGGCGACGCCGGCGCCGACCACGACGGCGTCGAAGGAAGAGGGCGCTTGCACCTAGCGCTGGCCGAAGTGCGACCCTTCGAACAAGTCCTTGTATTCGCGCGGCTGCGAGCGCCAGTACTGGGGCGGCGCGTTCACGTGCGCGCCCAGCTTCGCGGCTGCATGCCAGGGCCAGCGCGGGTCGTACAGCATCGCCCGCGCGAGCGACACCGCGTCGGCCTCGCCCGCCGCGATGATGGCCTCGGCCTGTTCCGGCTCGGTGATGAGGCCCACGGCGATCGTCGGCAGGCCGACCTCGGCGCGCACCCGCTGCGCGTAGGGCACCTGATAGCCGGGGCCGAGGCGGATCGCCTGCCGCGGCGACACGCCGCCCGTGGTGACGTGGATGGCCGCGCAGCCACGCGGCTTCAGCGCCTGCGACAGCGCAATGGTTCCTTCGATGTCCCAGCCGCCCGGCACCCAGTCGGTGGCCGAGATGCGCATCCACACCGGGATCCGCGCCGGCACGACCGCGCGCACCGCATCGAAGACCTCGATCGGGAAACGCATGCGGTTTTCCAGGCTGCCGCCGTAGGCGTCGGTGCGCTCGTTGGCGAGCGGCGACAGGAACTGGTGCAGCAGGTAGCCGTGCGCGCCGTGGATCTCGATTCCGTCGAACCCCAGCCGCACCGCGCGTTCCGCCGCCCGCACGAAATCGGCCCGGATGCGTTGCAGGTCAGCCAGCGACAGCGCCAGCGGCACGTCCTCGCCCTCGGCATGCGGCACCGCGCTGGGCGCCAGCGTCTTCCAGCCGCCCGGCTCGCCGGGACGGATCTGCGCACCGCCTTCCCAGGGGGCGCGGCTGGACGCCTTGCGTCCCGCATGCGAGAGCTGGATGGCGAAGCGGATCGGCGAATGCGCGCGCGCCGCCTGCAGCACGCGGGCGAGCGCCGCTTCGTTCGCATCGGAATACAGGCCCAGGTCCGTCGGCGTGATGCGCCCCTCGGGCGAAACCGCGGTGGCTTCCACGATCAGCAGCCCGGCGCCGGAGAGCGCCAGGTGCCCCAGGTGGATCATGTGCCAGTCCGTGGCCGAGCCTTCCTCGGCCGAGTACTGGCACATCGGCGCGATCACGATCCGGTTGGACAGGCGCAGCGGGCCCAGGTCCCAGGCTTCGAACAGGCGGCTCATGGCGGGTTTCCTTTGCGCGCACGATACCGGAAGCCGCGTGGGCGGGGGCGCGCCTGGGTTCACGCCCCCGCCCGACCCGCCGGGCGCCCTAGCGTCAGCCGTGCCGCGTCGCGTTCGTGTCGCGCGCCGCCTGGTGCTTCGCGTGCAGGTGGCCGACCGCGCAGCCCGCCGCCGCGCCGACCAGGCCATGGTGGTGCAGGAAGTGCCCCGCCACGCCGCCGGCCGCAGCGCCCTTGAGGCAGCCCTTGGCGCTGGCACCGGTGGACACGCCCGCCAGCGCGAGGCAAAGGGTCAGGCCCAGGATGTGTGCTTTCTTCATGGTGTGGTTCCTCTAGGTGGTTGAGGAGCCCAGCGTGCCCGCAGTTGCGTGCGAGCGCATGCGACGCGAGCAGCGTTCGCGTGTAGGCGGGCGTCGGGGCCGTGCCGCCGTCAGTCGCTGACCACCAGCGTTCCCGCCATGTCCTCGTGCCCGGTGCCGCAGAACACGTCGCAATGGAAGGTGAAGGTGCCGGCGCGGTCCGGTGTGAACCGCAGGAGCGTGGGCCGCCCGGGCAGGATGTCGGCGCGCACCCCGAAGTCGGAAAATTGCACGCCCATGGGAACCTCCGGCGCGGTGAAGCGCAGCAGCAGGGGCTGCCCCTTGTGGGCGACGATGCGTGGCGGCACGTACTCGAACTTCTTCGCGACGATGTCCAGTGGCTGGGCCTCGGTCGTGTCGGCCTGGGCGAGTGCGAGGACGCCCACGGGCGCGCAGAGCAGCGCGGCACTGCGGGCGAGGATGGCGCGGCGGGTCGGGTCGTTCATGGTGCTGCCTCAGGCCCGCGCCAGCGGATATTCCTCGAGATCCCAGGCCGCGGCGCCGTGGGGCGCCTCGACTTCACGGAAGCCCAGCCCTGCATAGGGATGCGCCGCGTCCCAGGCCAGCGGCGTGCGCTTCGGCTGCGAGCCCGGGGCCGGCAGGGGATAGATCAGCGAGCGGGCGGAATGGTGCGCAACGGAGCCGGTGCGGTGGTGGTTCTCCTGGTGGATGTGCCCGTAGAACACCGTGACGTTCGCGCGCGTGGACAGGATCTCGATCGCGCGCGCTCCGTCGGTCGTGGCCCAGTCCCAGGACGGATAGAGGTCGAACAGCGGCCGGTGCGTGAGCACCACGATCCGCG
This sequence comes from Ramlibacter ginsenosidimutans, assembly GCF_016654015.1. Classification (GTDB taxonomy): domain Bacteria; phylum Pseudomonadota; class Gammaproteobacteria; order Burkholderiales; family Burkholderiaceae_C; genus Ramlibacter; species Ramlibacter ginsenosidimutans. The sequence goes on from NZ_JAEPWM010000021.1 coordinate 11,029, forward strand.
CGTCGGCGGGCTGGCGCCCCAGGTCGTCGGCGAGCCACTGCAACTGCTCCTCGCCCAGGCTTGCCCGCGGGTCGCTCACGTTGTCCAATGCGATGAAGTGCACGCCCTTGTGGTCGAAGGTGTAGCGCGTCGGTCCGAAGAATTCGCGGAAGGCCTTGCCCGCATCGAGCGCGGCGTCGTGTTCGCCGGCGAGGTAGTGGATGTCGCGCACCTTGAGGCCCGCGGCGAGTTCCTGGAAGCGCGCCATGCGCTGGCGCCGTTCGCGCGGGTCGTCGGTGGTGTGGGTCAGGTCGCCCGTGAAGACGATGAAGTCGGGAGCGACCGGCAGGGCATTGACGGCGGCGATGGCGCGCGGCAGCGTGCCGGAGGCATCGGGGTTGGCCTCGCCCTGGTAGCCCCAGTGCACGTCCGACAGTTGCACGAAGAAGAAGTCGTCACCGGCGGGCGCGCCGCCTTGCGCGCAGCCGGTGGCCAGCGCCGAGGAGAACACGGCCCCGCCGTAGGCGGCGAGGCGGAGGAAGGCGCGGCGGTCTATCGGGTCCATGGCGGGCTCCTGGAAGGATGGGCGGCGGCTCGGTGCGTGCGCCGCTTCCTGCGGTACCGGGCGCCGGGCGCCGGTATTCCAGAGACCGCGAGCCCGGTCGGGTCGGGGAATAAACGGGCTGCGGCGGCGGTAGACAGGCAGACGCCAAGGAGCAAGGTGGACCCTGCAGCAGATCGGGTGCGGTTCGAACGCGTGGTGCTGCCGCACCTGGACGCGGCGTACAACCTCGCGCGCTGGCTCACCCGCGACGACCACGACGCGCGCGATGTCGTGCAGGAAGCGCTGCTGCGCGCGCTGCGCTACTTCCACGGGCTGCGCGGCGACAACGCGCGGCCCTGGCTGCTGCAGATCGTGCGCCATACCTGCTGGTCGTGGCTGGAGCAGAACCGGCCCGCCGAGCTGGTGCCGCTGGACGACGACGAGAACTGGCGCGAAGTGCAGGCGCCGGCTGGCGACGAACCGCAGGCGCAGGCGGCGCGCAAGGCGGACCGCGCCCGCATGGACTGGGCGCTGGGCTGCCTGCCGCCCGCCTACCGCGAGGTGATCGTGCTGCGCGAACTGGAGGACCTCTCGTACAAGGACATCGCGCGCATCGCGGACCTTCCGCTCGGCACCGTCATGTCGCGGCTCGCGCGGGGCCGCGAACAGCTGCGCCGGCTGCTCGAAGGCCAGCGGCCGCAACTGCAGGCGGTGCCTGGCACGCCGGGAAAGGAGGCCGCCGATGCGGGCTGATCAAGACGCGCGCGAACTGCACGCCTATGTCGATGGCGAGATGGAGCTGGGCGCGCAGCTCGCGTTCGAGCAGCGGCTGGCCGCCGATGCGCAGTTGCGCGAACAGGCGGCACGCCTGCGGCAATTGTCGGATGCGGTGCGGCAGCACGCGCCCTACCACGCTGCGCCGCCGGACCTGCGGCGGCTCGCGCGCGCACCGGCCGCGTCGCCACGCGTGCGCCTGGGCCGCTGGCGCCCGCTGGTGCCCGCACTCGCGTTCGCGGCGCTCGCGGCGGTGGTGGTCGACGTCGGCCTGCTGCACGGGCAGGACGCGCAGCGCGAGCGCGACGAGCTCGTCGCCAGCCACGTGCGCGCCGCGCTCACGCAGCGCCCGATCGACGTCGCTTCGTCGGACCAGCACACGGTGAAGCCCTGGTTCGCGACCCAGCTCGATTTCTCGCCGCCCGTGCGCGTGCCGCCCATCGCGGGGGTGGAGCTGCTGGGCGGCCGCGTCGACTACATCGATGGTCGCAAGGTCGCCGTCCTCGTGTACCGCGAAGGGAAACACACGGCGGACCACTTCCTCTGGCCCACGGGACAGTCCGACAGCGCACCGCGCTTCGCGCTGCAGCGCGGCTTCCGCATCGCGCAGTGGAGCGCCGGCGGCATGGCGCACCGGCTGGTTTCCGACCTCAACGAGCAGGAATTCGCGCAACTCGTGCGCGCCTGTCGCGAAGAAGGCTGAGCTGCGGGCAGAATGCCGGCATGCCGCCCAAGCCGCCCGAAGCCGAGCCCGAAGTCGAGCCCGCCGACGCCGCCACCAAGAGCATCGCGCAACGCCTTGGCCCGGGCCTCATCACCGGAGCCGCCGACGACGATCCGAGCGGGATCGCCACCTACTCGCAGGCCGGTTCGCAGTTCCGCTTCGGGCTGGTGTGGACGCTGCTGCTCACCACCCCGCTGATGATCGGCATCCAGATGCTGTCCGCGCGGATCGGCTTCGTCACCGGCGAAGGGCTGGCGAGCAACATCGCCAAGATGTGCCCGCGCTGGCTCACCATGGCGCTGGTCGGCGCGCTGGTGGTCGCGAACACGATCAACATCGCCGCCGACATCGCCGCGATGGGGGAGGCCGTGCGCCTGCTGGCGGGCGGCAACCGCGTGCTGCTGGTGCTGGCCTTCGGGCTGCTGTCGATCGCCAGCCAGGTGTACTTCTCGTACGAGTCCACGGTGCGCATCCTGAAGTGGCTGACGCTGGTGCTGTTCTCCTACGTCGCCGTGGTGCTCACGGTGCACGTGCCCTGGCAGGAGGCCGCTTCCCAGTCGCTGCGGCCGTGGGCCTTCATGCCGCCGCACGCATCGGCAGTCGATTACGCGAGCATGGTGGTGGCCGTGCTCGGCACGACCATCAGCCCGTACCTGTTCTTCTGGCAGGCCACGCAGGAAGCCGAGGACCGCCGGCGCCAGCCCGAGGTGGCCAGCCTGCGCAAGCATCCCGTGTACGCGGCCGAACACCTGGGACGCATCAAGGTCGACACCTATGCCGGCATGCTGATCTCCAACATCGTCGCGCTGTGCATCGTGCTCGCGACCGCCGTGACGCTCAACGCGCATGGCGTCACGAACATCCAGAGTTCCGCCCAGGCGGCCGAGGCCTTGCGGCCCGTGGCGGGCGAGTTCGCGTTCGCGCTGTTCGCGCTCGGCATCGTCGGCACCGGCCTGCTCGCCGTACCGGTGCTCGCGGGCTCGGCCGCCTATGCGGTGAGCGAGGTGTTCGGCTGGCGCGCGGGCCTGTCGCGTGGCTTCCGCGAGGCGCGGGGCTTCTACCTGATCATCTTCGCCGCGACCGGCATCGGCTCCATCATGGGCGGGCTGGAGCTGGACCCCATGAAGGCGCTGGTGTGGAGCGCGATGGTCAACGGCGTGATCTCGGTGCCCATCATGGTGGTGATGATGTGGATCGGCCAGTCGCACCGCATCATGGGGCGGCTGGTCATGAGCCGGCGCCATCGCCTGTTCGGGTGGGCCGCCACCGGCGTGATGGCCATCGCGGTGCTGGCGCTGCTGGCGACCTCGCTCTGAGCGCTCGTCGCGCGGCTCCGTGCCGCGCGAGGAACTACGCGCCCGGGACGCGGCCGTGCCCGACGCGGAAATCGTTGCGGCCGGTGCGGTCCTCGCCGCGCAGCAGCCAGAGCGGCCGCTGCGCGAAGTTCACGGGCACGCCGGTCTTGCCGTCGACGGGCCGCAGGCTGCGGTCGAACAACGAGCTGCCCGGCATGTAGCGCAAGGCCACGCCGGTGCGCCGGCGCTGCGAGGTGTTGGGCCGCGCGCCATGGATCATGTAGACGTCGTGCAGGGACATCTGCCCCGGTGCGAGCTCCACGTCGACGGCGTCGTTCTCGTCGAAGGTGCCGGGCGCCATGCGCTGCTGCAGGGTCAGGTCGGTGCGGTCCTCGTGCAGGTGCTCGTGCAGCACCTGGGCGCGATGCGAGCCCGGGATCACGCGCAGGCAGCCGTTGCCGATGTCGGACTCCTCCAGCGCCACCCACACCGTGCAGTTCGCGAGCGGCCGGATGGGCCAGTAGTGGCCGTCCTGGTGCCAGGGCGTCTCGAAGCCGTCCACGGGCGGCTTGCAGAACACGTGGCAGCCCCACAGGATCACGTCCTCGCCGATGACGCCGGACACCAGTTCCACGATGTCGGGGTCGCGCGCGAGTTCCAGGAAGTCGGAACTGCCGCGCACGCCCTCGCCGTTGTCGCCCTCGATGTGCGCGGAAACGAGCTTCTCGGGGCGCACGCCCGGGTTGCGGCGGATCAGGTCGTCGAGCGCTGAGCGCAGCGCGGACACGCGCGCGGCTGGCAATTGGAAGGCGGGACGGACCCAGCCGTCCGCGTGGTAGCGCGCGATTTCGTCGGGGGAGAGCATGGCCATGGCCGGCAGTATCCCGCCGGGCGGCCGCCGGCGCGATAGGGAAAACATGGCGGCGTTTGGTGTGCAGGGCGCGAGGCGCGGGGCGCCCGGGAAATCTGCAAACCGTTCAGGAAGCGTTCACCCGACCGGTTGCACCATGCGTCTACCAACCAAGGAGTTTCACATGTCCCTGATCCGTCAACCCCGCCTGATCGCTGCCGCGGCCGTGGCCTTCGGCCTGCTGGGTGTCGCGTCCGCGGCCCAGGCCCGCACCGACGTGCATGTGTTCCTCGGCGTTCCCGGCATGGTCGCTCCGGCGCCGGTGTACGGGAGCGATCCTCAGTATGTGCAGACCGCCCCCGTTTACGTGCAGCCGCGCTCCGTGTACGTGCAACCTCAGCCGGTGTACGTGCGCACCGCGCCCGCCTGGGGTTACGGCGACGGCTACGGCTACGGGCGCCGTGACGAGTGGCGGCGCGAGCAGTGGCGCGAGCACGAGCGCCATGAGCGCCATGAGCGCTACGAGCACGACCACGACCACGACCGTCGCTGAGCGCGAGCGGGGCGCCGCCAGCGCGGCGCATCGGCAAGAGGCGGACCTGCGGGTCCGCTTTGCCGTGATGGGGCAAGCGCGGTTATTAGGGAAGCTGCTAGGCCGCAAGTTCTAACTGCCCGGCAGACTCGCCCAGTGCGGCGGGGTGCCGCAGGGAGGACTCGCATGGACCATCGCGCACCGTCGCGCCGACGCATCCTGGCAGCGGGCGCAGGTGCGCTCGCCACCACCGCCCTGGGCAGCTGGCGTCCTGCGTTCGCCGACGACCAGCTCGTCGATCTGCCCATGGACAACGGCGTGCGCCGGCTCGTGGCCTATCCCGAGAAGCGGCCGATGATCGTGCTGACCTCGCGGCCGCCGCAGCTCGAAACGCCGTGGGACGTGTTCAACCAGGGCCTGATCACGCCCAACGATGCCTTCTTCGTCCGCTACCACAATGCGGGCCTGCCCGGCCCCATCGACGGCGATGCGCACGCGATCCGCATCGGCGGCAACGCAGTGGCCAAGCCGTTCTCCATCACGGTCGCCGAGCTGCGTTCGCAATTCCGTCCGGTCGAACTGCTTGCGGTCAACCAGTGCTCGGGCAACAGCCGCGGCCTGTTCAACCCGCGCGTGCAGGGTGGGCAGCTGGCCAACGGCGCCATGGGCAATGCGCGCTGGGTGGGCGTGCCGCTCAAGGACATCCTGGCCCGCGCCGAGCCCACGAACGCCGCGCGGCAGGTGACCTTCGACGGCCTGGACAACGGCGTGTTCGGCGGCGGCGACTTCGTGAAAGCGCTGGACGTCCATCACGCCATGGACGGCGAGGTGATGGTCGCCTATCGCATGAATGGCGAGGACATTCCCTTCCTCAACGGCTTCCCGGTGAAGCTGGTGGTGCCGGGCCACTACGGCACCTACTGGGTCAAGCACCTGTCGGACATCCAGGTGATCGACCACGAGTTCGACGGCTTCTGGATGAAGCCGGCCTACCGCATCCCCGACAACGACTGCGCCTGCGTGCCACCGGGCCAGGCGCCCGCAGCCACGCGGCCGATCGGCCGCTTCAACGTGCGCTCCTTCATCACCTCCGTGGCGGACGGCGCGCGCGTGCGTGCGGGCCAGGCGCTGGCGGTGCGCGGCATCGCCTTCGACGGCGGCCAGGGCATCAGCGAGGTGGCGTACTCCACCGACGGGGGCGCGACATGGCGGGAGGCGCGGCTGGGCACGGACCTGGGCCGCTATTCGTTCCGCGAGTTCACCTTCGGCTTCACGCCGGCGGCCGGCACGCACGACCTGCGCGTGCGGGCCTGGAACCGGTCCGGCCAGAGCCAGCCCATGGAGGCGCTGTGGAACCCGGCGGGCTACATGCGCAACGTGGTCGAATCCGTCAAGCTCACCGCCGCCTGAGGAGCGAACATGAAGACCCTGGTCCCCGCTCTCCTGGCGCTGTCGTTCCTGCTTGCGCAACCCAGCTTCGCCGTCACCAAGGGCGTGAACCTGCCGCCCGATGGCGTGCAGCTCAGGGCGAGTCCGCTGCCGGGCTACGCGAAGGCGCAGGCGAACTGCGTCGCCTGCCATTCCGCCGAGTACATGCTGTACCAGCCCCGCACCGCGCCGCGGCCGTACTGGGAAGCCATGGTCAAGCGCATGCAGGCGGTGTTCAAGGCGCCGATCGCCGATGCCGACATGCCCGTCATCGTGGACTACCTGGTGAAGACCTACGGCAACGAGCAGCCGGCCGCGGCGGCGACGACGAAGTAATCGGTCCCGCAAGGGACAGCCGCGCGGACGCAGCGCAGCGGGGCGGGCGCCACAATGCGCCTGAGCAACCCCGAGGACCGAAGACGCATGGACTTTCCCGCAGTGGATGCCGCCTTGCAGGCGGTGCTGGCCGGCGAACAACTCGCCGGTGTGTCGTACCAGGTGTTCCGCGCCCGTGAAGTGCTGGGTCGCAAATGCCTCGGATGGGCGGACCGCGAGGCCGCCATCCCGCTGCGCGAGGACCACCTGTTCCGTGCCTTTTCCAACACCAAGCTGGTCACCAGCTGCGCCGCCCTGCAGCTCCACGAGCAAGGCCGCTTCGGCCTCGACGACCCGGTCGGCGAGTACATCCCGGCGCTGAAGAACCTGCGCGTGCTGCGTCCCGGCGCCAGCAGCATCGACGACACCGTCCCTGCGCGCGAGCCGGTGCGGGTGCGGCACCTGCTCACGCACACGGCGGGATTCACCTACGGGTTCACGCAACCCGACGCGCCGATCGCCAAGGCCTACAACCAGGCGCGCGTGCTCCATCCGACAAGGGATCTCGCGCAGATGATGGAAGCGCTGGGCGGGCTGCCGCTGCTGTTCGAGCCCGGCACGGACTGGAACTATTCGGTGGCCACCGACGTGGTCGGACGGCTGGTGGAAGTCGTCTCCGGGCAGCGCCTGGACGATTACTTTCGCGAGCACATCTTCGCGCCGCTGGGCATGCGCGACACCTTCTTCCACGTTCCCCCGGACCGGCAGGAGCGGCTCGCTGCGCTTTACATCGGCAGCATCAAGGAGCCGCTGCGGCCGGGACTGCGCCGCGCGGACCACCTGCCTTATGAGGGCGCGTACCTCACCAGCGTCCCCTTCCTCGGCGGCGGCGGCGGCCTGGCCACTTCGCTCGCGGACTACAGCGCGCTGGTGCAGGCGTTGCTGCACGGCGGCGCGCCGCTGCTGCGGCCCGAGACCATGGCGCTCGTCACGCGCAACCAGCTGCCGCCGGGCATGTGGATCCAGTTTCCCGGCCAGCCGCTGCAGGTGGGGCGCGGCCACAGCCTTGCCGCTGCGGTGGTCATGCAGGAGACGCCGGGGGTCTCACTGGTGGAAGGGCAGGTGTACTGGGGCGGACTGGCCGCCACCAAGTGGTTCTTCTCGCCACGCGAGGACCTCGGCGCCGTGCTGATGACGCAGCGCTACATGGGCAGCGACCTGCCGTTCTGGCCCGAATTCCTGCGTGCCCTGCGCAGCGACCTGGGCAGTCGCTAGCCCTGTTCCCCGCGTGCAGGAGGCCGGGACGCACGCAGCTTCTCGATCGCCTGGGGCGGCGGCAGGAGCGGCGCGCCGGGCGTGCCGAGGTGCCGGGACAAGGCTTGCACGCAGGCCGCCTGCTGCTGGCGCGCGGCGAGGAACGCCGCCGGATCGGCATCGGCGCGCAGCCGGTAGCCGGCGACGCGCAAGCGCTCCCGCACCACATCCACGTCCGCGGGTGTGGCTTCGGCCGGCGCCGGCTCCAGGTGGAGCAAGGTCGCCAGATCCTCGACGAGGCGCTCGCATTGTTCGCGCAGCAGCACGGCAGCGCCACGCCATTGCGGTTCGTCCAGCAGCAGTTCGATGACCAGCGACAGGTCGATCAATGCGCCCACCGTCGCCGGCCAGCCGGCGGCGGTGCCTGCGCTGCGGAAGTAGATCAGCGGCGGATGCGATTCGTGGCTCTGCAGCACGCTCGCGCTCCAGTCGCGCCCGTGCCTCAGCACTTCCGTGAGTTCATCGCGGCTTCCGAGAGCGGCATACCGCTCGAGCACGGCGACGCCGGTGGGCGGCTGTCCGGCCGTGGTGGTGATCTTCAGCACGCCGCGATCGCGGCTGCCGATGTTCGTCTGCACCTCGATCAGGTAGGTGACCGCCATCGTCATCACCGCCAGGCCGCACAGGCCCGCGCCGACTACCACGACGGCGGCCAGCCCGTTTCCCTCCAGGCCTGCCGTTCCCACGGTCGCCAGTGCGCTGCCTGCGAGATAGAGCGCCTGGCCGAAGCCCGGCAGACGCGGCGAGAAGGAGTCGCGCAGCGCGTGCGCCATCAGGCCGAAGGCCAGCACCAGCAGCAGCATCCACACCGCGAAGGAGGCGACCAGCACCAGCGGTGCGAACTCGACGCCGATCGGGCGATGGGCCACGCGCTTCCACACCGGCAGGAACACGGCCACGAGGCGGCGCGGGACACGCAAGGTGCCGCCTGCGGGCCCGGACACCACGACGGTGTCGAAGACGTCGCGCAGCGTGATGCAGGCGAGCAGGAAGCCGAGCGTGCATTCGAATACGGTGGCAAGCATGGCGTGCACGTTCGGGATCCGGCGGTCCCGTGCAGCCTACCCACAATCGTCCCCGCCGGGTTGCGTGCGCTGCCCTACCATCGCGTCTGCGCGCGTGCCCGTGCCGCGCCGTGTACCCGGAAGGAAAGGAGTCGCCCATGCCCGTCAAGCTGTTCACCAGCGGCCGCATCCGCAAGGCCGACTACGATCCCTCGTCGCGCCAGCTCGACCTGCACTGGGAGAACCAGTCCGTGCTGGCCTACAAGCAGGTGCCCGAGGAAGTGTTCCGGCGCCTCTGCAGCGCGCCGAATCCCGCGACCTACTGGGAAGACCGCATCGCGGAGGAGTATCCCAAGGGCACGCCGCGCAGCCAGCCGGGCGGCGGCGAGAAGAAGTGGAGTGACCTGTTCGGTGCGAGCGAAGACGATGCGAACTAGCGTGCAGCGACGGCAGCGGCGCGCATGAAGGACCTGCGCCAGCTCTGCGCCGAGTTTCCCCACGCGGGCCGGCTGGATGCGATCTGGCTGCGGCCGGTGCGTGGTGCGGCCGCGCTCGGCGTGCGGGACGCGATCGTGGAGGCGGGCCGCGGCCTGCAGGGCGACCGCGCGAGCCACGGCCGTGCCGGCGGGAAGCGGCAGGTCACGCTGCTGCAGTCCGAGCATCTGCCGGTGATCGCCATGCTGCTGAGGCGCGATGCAGTGGACGCGGCGGACCTGCGCCGCAACCTGGTCGTGTCGGGCCTCAACCTGCTCGCCGCGAAGAGCCTGTTCGCCGACCAGCCGCTGCGCCTGGCGATCGGCGAGGAAGTCGAGCTCGAACTCACCGGGCCGTGCGAGCCGTGTTCCAGGATGGAAGACCGCTTCGGTCCCGGCGCCTACAACGCGCTGCGCGGGCACGGTGGCGTGACGGCGCGCGTGCTGCGCGGCGGCCGCATTTCGGTCGGCGCTTCGGTGGTGTGCCGCACGGCCGCGCGGGATGACCACGCGATCGCGCCCGACCTCTTCGATTCGCCGGCGCACTCCTGAGCCGGCACGGCCGCTGTGCCGCGCTGGGCCCGCGTTTGTGCATGCACATCTCCTACGCCGGCCGGCCAAGGCCTCCGCTAGCATGGCTCCCCATGTCCTCTCGCGCATCCTCCGAAGAACGCTCCCCGCTGCAGCGGGCGGTGAGCAAGGTCCCCGAAGTCACGCTGGCCTTCTGGATCCTCAAGATCGCGGCGACCACGCTCGGCGAGACCGGCGGCGACTGGGTGACGATGTCGCTGAAGCTCGGCTATGCGATCGGCACGGCGATCTTCACCGTCGTGTTCATCGGCCTGGTATACGCGCAGGTGAAGGCGGGCAAGTTCCACCCCACGCTCTACTGGGCCACCATCGTCGGCACGACCACGCTGGGCACCACGATCGCCGATTTCACCGATCGCTCGCTCGGGCTGGGCTATGCGGGCGGCGTGGCCATCGTCGCGGCGCTGCTGGTGATCAGCCTGCTCGTGTGGCACCGGACCGAGGGAACGGTGTCGGTGCAGAGCGTCAACACGCCACGCGTCGAGTGGTTCTACTGGTGCACGATCCTGTTCTCGCAGACGCTGGGGACGGCGCTGGGCGACTGGATGGCAGGCACGGACCGCGGCGGGCTGGGACTGGGCTACGAGACCAGCGCAGTGATCTTCGGTGCGGGGCTGGCCATCGTCGCGGCGCTGTACTTCTGGTCGCGGGTCTCGCACACCTTGCTGTTCTGGGCCGCGTTCGTGCTGACCCGGCCGCTCGGCGCGACCCTCGGTGACTTCCTGGACAAGCCGCACGCGCAAGGCGGGCTCAGCCTGAGCCGCCTCTATGCCTCGCTCGTGCTGATCGCCTTCATGGTCGCGTGCCTGAAGCTTTTGCCGCAGCGCCCTGCCAGGCAGGGCGCCGCCGCCGGCTGAGCGGCTTCACGCGCGGTCCGCCTCTTCGAACGTGCGCCGGGCCGCGAGCCCCGGGAACAGCCGCCACCAGCTCGCGACCACCAGCAGCGTCGCGCATCCGCCCAGCACGACCGAGCCAACCGGGCCGAACCAGGCCGCGGTCGCGCCCGACTCGAATTCGCCCAGCTGGTTGCTGGCGCCGATGAACATCGAGTTCACCGCGCCGACGCGGCCGCGCATCGCGTCGGGCGTGTCCAGTTGCACCAGTGTCTGGCGCACCACCACGCTGACCATGTCCGCACCGCCGCTGAGCGCCAGCACCGCCAGCGACAGCGGGAACACGCGCGACAGGCCGAAGGCCAGCATGCACAGGCCGTAGAACGCGACCGACAGCAGCAGCCAGCGCCCGACGCGTTGGCGGATCGGATGCCGCGTGAGCAGCACGGAGCACAGGAGCGCGCCCACCGCGGGCGCGGCGCGCAGCGCGCCGAGGCCCTGCGGTCCGACGTGCAGGATGTCCTTGGCATAGATCGGCAGCAGGGCCGTCGCGCCGCCGAACAGGACGGCCATCAGGTCCAGGGAGACGGCGCCCAGCAGGGGCTTGCGCAGCCAGATGAAGTGCGCGCCGGCCAGCACCGAGCGCAGCGTCGCCGGCTCGCGCCGCTGGACCCCGCGCCGGTCCTGCACCCGCAGGACGAAGACGAGGGCGGCGGCGATCAGCAGCGCCGCGGTGCCGTACACGACGGTGCCGCTGCCGATGAACAGCAACCCGGCCAGCGCCGGCCCGCCGATCACCGCGACCTGGTTGCCCGCGGAGCTCATGGCCGTCGCGCGGGACAGCATGGCACCCGGCACCAGGCTGGGCACGAGGGACTGCTGCGCCGGCATCTGGAAGGTACGCGCCGTTCCCAGCAGCATCGAGGCGGCGAACAGCAGGTCGCGCGACAGTCCGTGGCTGGAGGTCGCCCGCCACAGCAGGACCGCGACGGCCATCTGCAGCGCCTGCGTGCACGCGATGATGCGGCCGCGGTGGTAGCGGTCGGCGACGTGGCCGGCGGGCAGGGTGAACAGCAGGACGGGCACGAACTGCAGCAGGCCGACCAGGCCCAGGTCCCAGGCGCTGCCGGTGAGCTCGTACATCTGCCAGGCCAGCGCCACCATCATCATCTGCGTGGCTCCGCCCGCGAGCACGCGGCCCGCCCACAGCCGCAGGAATTCGCGTTGCGCGAACAGGGTGCGCACGTCGTCGGTCAAGGCAGCAGGCAGCGCGCGCGCATCGAAGGCATGGGACGCGATCATAGGCAGGCTTGGGACAGGGTCGCCGGCGCGAGGCGAGTGCCGTCAGCTTGCGCATCGACCGTTGCGTGCGCGTTGCGCGCCGCGTAACTCAACGTTACCGCCCTTGTCGCGGTCGAGCTGCGGGCAGAGAGTTCGCGCTATGCATGCGCCCCTTCCCGCCAACGAAGCCTTCGGCATCCAGGCGCTGGTGAAAGCAACGGCCGCCAATGCGTCGAGCGACGTCTTCAAGCCGCAGCTCAACTCCAGCCAATGGGAATTGTTCGGCACCTACCTGCAGCCGCTGGCGGCGCGCCAGGGCCAGGTGCTGATCCAGCAGGGGGCGAGCGACCGCACCGTGTACTTCGTGGAGGCCGGCCAGTTGACCGTGCACTACGAAGACGACAAGGGGCGCATCCGCCTCGCCACCGTGGAGGCGGGATCGGCGGTGGGAGAGGGGGCCTTCTTCTCGCGCCAGCCGCGCAATGCGACCGTGCAGGCCGGCACCGGATGCAGGCTCTGGACGCTGACGCCGCTGCGCTTCGGCGAGCTGTCGAACCGGCAGCCGCAGATCGCCCTGGAAGTGTCGCTGGCGCTCGGCTCCCTCGTGTCACGGCGCCTGGCCAACCGGCCCAAGCGCATCGCCGTCACCTGAACGCCTACAGCCGTCCCGCCGAGCGCGCGGCCTCGCAGGCCGCCTCGTAAGCCCACGACAGGTCCGCGCCCGCGACGGCCCGCACCGGTCCGGGCACGCTAGCCATGAAGAGGGGCGCGCCGCCGCGGTCGAAGCCCTGCGCTGCCAGCACGCGCACGGTGCGCCGCGCGCAGTCGAACTCGGTGCGCACGGCGGTGCGGTGCAGGCGACCCGCGGGCCCGACCTGCGCGGCCACGTCGACCAGCAAGGGCGAGCGGCCCGGCCAGCGCAACCACGCCGACACGCGCGTGCGCTCCTGCTGGAAGGAGGCGACGTCGATGTCCAGCTCGGATGCGCCCGGCACCGGACGCCAGCTCGCCGCCGATGCCGAAGCCGCCGCGAACACCATGCAGGCCGCAGCGGCGCGGGCGAAGCTGCGCCGATCCATCCATCGCTCCCGGAGCCGAGACGCCTTCATCGTAGGGGCGCCCGCCCGGAGCGGCGTTTGCGCTGCAGCAAGCCTCAGGGCTTGGCCGGCGGCCGGGAGCCGGGCTCGCGCGGCTGCTTCGCGGAAGGCGCCTTGCTGCTGCGGCCGGGCTCGACCGGCTTGGCCGCGGTCTGCTTGTAGGTGCCTTCGGAGGGACGCTCCGCGCGCCGTCCCATTCCGCTGGTGCGGCCGGCGCGCGGCGCAGCTATGGTCTGCTGGCCGGTCTTCTCCCGCCGTGCGGCTTCCTTCTCGAGGTCCAGCTGGGCCTCGCCGGCGGCCGTGCCACTGGCAGCGGAGCCAGCCGCGCGTTCCGGCACCGCGCGCGAGCGGGCTGCCCCCGCCGGGCCCTGCTTGTCCACGGTCCTGGTGACCGACTTGCGCTGCGAACTCATGGTGTACCCCCGAAGTTCGTACCGAGCGTGTAACAGCGCGTGGCGCGGCGGTGCAGGAGCGGCGGAGCTTCCCGCGTCGGACGGCATCCCACCCGCAGGCGACAGGGTCGGCGGGACGCCCTGGCTATAGTCGCCGCCATCCGAGCAAGGGAGCCGCGATGCAGATGACCAGTTACCAGGTGGAGAGTTTCGGCAAGCCGCTGGTGCAGGCCTTGCGCGAGCTGCCGCAGCCCGCGGGCGCCGAGGTGGTGCTGCGCATCACGCGCTGCGGCGTGTGCCACAGCGACCTGCACATGCAGGACGGCTTCTTCGACCTGGGCGGCGGCCAGAAGCTCGATGTCGCGCGCACCGTGCAGCCGCCGCGCACGCTCGGCCACGAGATCGTCGGAACGGTGGTGGCTGCGGGGGCCGATGCCCGAGGCGTGCGCGTGGGCGAGCGCCGGATCGCCTTTCCCTGGATCGGCTGCGGCCAGTGTGCACTGTGCGCGAGCGGCCAGGAGCACCTGTGCAGCACGCCGCGCAACCTGGGCGTCTCGCGCGACGGCGGCTTCGCTACTCACGTGATCGTGCCGCACGAGCGCTACCTCGTGGACCCCGGGTCGCTCTCCGACGAGCAGGCTTGCACCTATGCCTGTGCGGGGCTGACCGCGTACAGCGCGCTGCGCAAGGTGGGGCGACTGCGGCCGGAGGAAACGCTGCTGGTGCTCGGCGCCGGCGGCGTGGGCCTGTCGGGCGTGCGGCTGGCGCAGCACCTGTGCGGCGTGGCGCCTGTCGTCGCGGAGCCGGACCATGCGAAATGGGAGCTGGCCCGCGCCGCCGGCGCCCGCGACGTCATCGATCCGACCGACCCGGCGGCGCTGAAGGCCCTGATGAAGGCCACCAGCGGCGGTGCGGCCGCCGTCGTCGACTTCGTCGGCTCCGGCAACAGTTTCGGCTTCGGCTTCGGCGCGCTGCGCAAGGGCGGCCGCATGGTCTGCGTGGGCTTGCTCGGCGGCGCCACGCCTATCGTGCCGGCGCTCGTGTCCCTGAAGGCCGTGTCCGTGACCGGCTCCTACGTGGGCAGCCTGCAGGAGCTGCAGGAGCTGGTGGAACTCGGACGCGCGGGCGGCCTGCCCGAGCTGCCGCTGGTGCTGCGGCCGCTGGCCGACGCGAACGCGGCGCTGGACGACCTGCGTGCCGGCAAGGTCCGCGGCCGCACGGTGCTGTGCGCTTGACGCGGGCGTGCGCACGTTTGCGGTAAGGTCGCGGGCATGACGCTGCCCGCATCCATCGTCCACGCCTTCGCACCGCAGGGCCGCCTGCGTGCGTCCATCAATCTCGGCAACCCGGTGCTCGCCGGCCGCGACGCGAGCGGTGCACCGTGTGGCGTGACCGTCGACCTCGCGCAGGCGTTCGCGCAGCGGCTCGGCGTGCCACTGGAGCTGATGGCGTTCGACACCGCCGGCCAATCGGTCGAAGCGGTCGCAGGCGAGCGCGCGGACATCGGCTTCTTCGCCATCGATCCCAAGCGCGGCGAGCACGTCGCGTTCACGCCGCCTTACGTGCTCATCGAGGGCTGCTATCTCGTGTGCGACGACTCGCCGCTGCAGGCTAACGACGCAGTGGACCGCGCCGGCTGCCGCGTCGTGGTCGGTGCAGGCAGCGCCTACGACCTGTACCTCTCGCGCGAGCTGAAGCAGGCGCAGATCGTGCGCGTGGGCTCCTCCGCCGAGGTGGTGCCGCACTTCCTGCAGGGCGGCGGTGACGTCGCCGCGGGCGTGAAGCAGCAACTGCAAGCGGACACGCAGGGCGTCGCGGGCGTGCGCCTGCTGCCCGGGCGCTTCATGGTGATCCGCCAGGCCATGGGCTGCCCGCGCAGCCGCGGCGCCGAAGCGGCAGCGGCCTTGTCGGAATTCATCGAGGAGATGAAGGCCACTGGCTTCGTCGCCGATGCACTGAAGCGCCACGGCATCGCGGGCGCCTCGGTCGCTCCCGCAGGCGCCTGACATTTCTTGCGCGCAGCGGCGCTGCGCAGCCGCTGCTCCATTCCATCCATCAACCAGGAGAACGAACCGTGCTCACCTTGCAGCAAGCCAACCAGATCATCAGCGCCGCCCTCGCCAAGTCGAAGGAGAGCGGCTACGAGCCCATGGGCATCGCGGTGCTCGATGCCTCGGGCAACCTGAAGGCCTTCGCCAGCGAGGACGGCGCCAGCATGTTCCGCTTCGAGATCGCGCGCGCCAAGGCCTGGGGCGCCGCGGGCATGGGCGTGGCTAGCCGCACGCTGGCGCAGCGCGCCAAGGACAACCCGAACTTCTTCGTCTCGCTGTCGGCGACCTCCGGCGGCAAGTTCCTGCCGCAGCCCGGCGCCGTGGTGATCAAGGACGCGCAAGGCAAGGTGATCGGCGCGGTGGGCGCGAGCGGCGGCACGGGCGACGAGGACGAGGCGATCTGCATCGCGGGCGTGCAGGCAGCGGGACTCGTGGCGGGATAAGTCGTCTCGCGTCGCACCGAAGGCGGACAACCGGACGCAGAGGTCGGTGAGTTCAACCGGTCAAGGCAACATCATTGTTCACCCAAGATGTTGGAGAGACCGGGATGGCGAGACGCAGGGCACGCCTGACATTTCAGGAAAGGCGAGAACTCTGGAACAGGTGGAAG
>NZ_JAEPWM010000022.1 GCF_016654015.1 Ramlibacter ginsenosidimutans
TTCTCGCCTTTCCTGAAATGTCAGGCGTGCCCTGCGTCTCGCCATCCCGGTCTCTCCAACATCTTGGGTGAACAATGATGTTGCCTTGACCGGTTGAACTCACCGTCCTCTGCGTCCGGTTGTCCGCCTTCCGGGAGCGTGAAATTCCAACGCGGCCCGCTGCGGCTGCGGGAGGACTTGCACACCGCCACGGCTGAGCCCGGCGGCACCCCGATAATCGCCGCCCATGCACATCCATATCCTCGGCATCTGCGGCACCTTCATGGGGGGACTGGCCGCGCTCGCCCGCGAGGCGGGGCATCGGGTGACCGGTTGCGACGCCGGCGTCTATCCGCCCATGAGCGACCAGTTGCGGGCGCTCGGCATCGACCTGATCGAAGGCTTCGGGACCGAGCAGCTTGCGCTGAAGCCCGACATCTGGGTGGTGGGCAACGTCGTCTCGCGTGCCCGCCTGCCCGATGGCACGCCGCGCTACCCGCTGATGGAAGCGATCCTGGACCAGGGCCTGCGCTACACCAGCGGCCCGCAGTGGCTGGCCGAGCACGTGCTGCAAGGCCGGCACGTGCTGGCCGTCGCCGGCACGCATGGCAAGACCACCACCACCTCCATGCTGGCCTGGATCCTCGAACACGCGGGACTGCAGCCCGGCTTCCTGGTGGGAGGGGTGCCGCTCAACTTCGGCGTGTCCGCCCGCCTGGGCAACATGGCGCGCCCCTTCACGCCCTTCGTGATCGAGGCGGACGAGTACGACACGGCCTTCTTCGACAAGCGCAGCAAGTTCATCCATTACCGGCCGCGCACGGCCATCCTGAACAACCTGGAGTTCGACCACGCGGACATCTTCGATGACCTCGCGGCCATCGAGCGGCAGTTCCATCACCTCGTGCGGACGATCCCGGCGACCGGGCGCATCGTCGTCAACGGCCTGGAGGAAAGCCTCGCGCGCGTGCTGCACCAGGGCTGCTGGAGCGAGGTGCGCAGCTTCGGCGCGGCGGTCAGCGACTTCCGCGCCGAAGGCGAACCGAATCGATTCGAGGTGCTGGAACAAGGCCATCGCGTCGCGCAAGTGCACTGGGACGTGTCCGGCGTGCACAACCAGCTGAACGCGCTGGCAGCGATCGCCGCAGCCCAGCACGTCGGCGTCACGCCCGCCACTGCGGCGGCGGCCCTGCGCGAGTTCCGCAACGTGAAGCGCCGCATGGAAGTGCGCGGCGTCGCCGGCGGAGTGACGGTGTACGACGACTTCGCCCACCACCCGACTGCGATCCGCACGACCATCGACGGACTGCGCCGGCAGGTAGGCGCCGCGCGCATCCTCGCGGTGTTCGAACCACGTAGCAACACGATGAAGCTCGGGACCATGAAGGCGCAGTTGCCGTGGAGCCTGGAGCAGGCCGACCTGTCCTTCTGCCATGCGGGCGGACTGGGCTGGGATCCGGCCGATGCCTTGCGTCCGATGGGCGACAAGGCGCGCGTCGCGCAGACCATTCCGGAACTGGTGGACCAGGTGAAGGCCGCTGCACGACCCGGCGATCACGTGCTGTGCATGAGCAACGGCGGCTTCGGCGGCGTCCACGCCAAGCTGCTGGAGGCGCTCGGCGGCCCGGCCTGATCGCGTCGGAGCGCGTCCGCTGCGACGCGTCCCTCAGCGGTCCGGCGTCAACGTGAGCGGCGCCGTCATGTCGGCGGTGGGCAGCCTGCTCAGGCGCGGCGTCGAGTCCATCACCGGGAACGACATGCTGCTCTCGTTCGCGACCGAGTCCCCGTCCGCCCTGCGCTCACCCGAAGGCACCGCGCGCTTGCGGTTGGACGTGATCGAGCCCACCACGTACAAGGCCGAGAGCACGCGCGCCAGCGGCGCCTCGGCCAGTCCGGTCGCCTGCTGCAATCCGAGAAAGGTCATTCCGGGGTGCGCCATCAGCTCACGCATCACCAGCAGGTGCGCGTCCTTCAGCTGCTGGTGCGCAAGCCGCGGGGGGCGCCGGAAATAGAGCGGGTGGCTGCGATAGTGCGGCGGCAGCAGGTCGCGCTGCGTGCGCTGCGCGTACTGCCACATCACCTGGGACACGCTCGCACGCGAGTAGTTGTGCGGGATGGTTACGGCGCCGTGTTCGCGGACGCACCAGCTGGCTTCCCGGAATTCCTTGGCCGACACACCGGGCATCACGCCGGCGCCGAGCTTCAGGTCGACCACCGCGAGAAGAGCGGTGTCGCGCAGAACTTCCCACGAGCCCGAGATCAGGCTGGGCTGGTTGTCCACGATGCTCGACGCCAACGCGAATTGCGAGAGCATCGTCTGCATCCAGCCGGCGAACTGATGGAGCACCCCCACGGCCGCGGCGCTGTCGCCGAGATCGAACGTCACAGCGGGCTCGAAGCCGGGCGCGGTGATGGGCAAGGAGAAGGCGACGGGCCGGTCCACGTCGGCCAGCGCAATCTGCACCGACCGGCCGCGCGGCACCGCAGGCTGCACGCGCAGGTGCTGGTTGGGCATCAGCATCGTGCGATTGCCCTCCAGCCACCACGCGTCCGCTTCCGCGAAGGAGCCGAGTTCCCACGTGGCTCGCGCGCTCCCGGCGGCCGCTGCCGCGTCCGCCGCCTGCTTTGTTTGTGCTTCCGTATACCCCGCCAGACCCAGGCGGAGCACGGGGATCTCGATGTTCATGGTTTTCTCCCCGGCCTCCCGCGCCGGCTCGAAATCCAAGATACCAGCGACGTTACTGAATGTAAACGAAGCCGCCGGTAATACTCAACGGTTACGGCGATCCCGCACGGCGCGCGACAACACTTCGAGCACTTCCATCGATTCCTTCCAGCCGATGCACGCATCGGTGATGCTCTTGCCGTACTCCAGCGCCTGCGGATCGTCCTTCCCGGGCGTGAACTTCTGCGCACCTCCGGTGAGGTGGCTCTCCACCATCACGCCGAAGATGCTGCGCGAGCCGCCGGCGATCTGGCCGGCGATGTCGCGCGCGACGTCGATCTGCTTTTCGTGCTGCTTGCTGCTGTTCGCGTGGCTGCAGTCGATCATCAGCGACGGCGGCAACTTCGCCGCCTCGAGATCCCGGCACGCGGCCTGCACGCTGGCGGCGTCGTAGTTCGGCGCCTTGCCGCCACGCAGGATGACGTGGCAGTCGCGGTTCCCGTTGGTCTGCACGATCGCGACCTGGCCGTTCTTGTGCACGGACAGGAAGTGGTGCCCGCGCGCCGCGGCCTGGATCGCATCGGTGGCGATCTTGATGTTGCCGTCGGTGCCGTTCTTGAAGCCGATCGGCGCCGACAGGCCCGAGGCCAGTTCGCGATGCACCTGGCTCTCGGTCGTGCGCGCGCCGATCGCGCCCCACGCGATCAGGTCGCCGATGTACTGCGGCGAGATCACGTCGAGGAACTCGCTGCCTGCCGGCAGGCCGATGCGGTTGATCTCGATGAGCAACTGGCGCGCGATGCGCAGGCCCTCGTCGATGCGATAGCTCTCGTCGAGGTAGGGATCGTTGATCAGGCCCTTCCAGCCCACCGTCGTGCGCGGCTTCTCGAAATACACGCGCATCACCACTTCGAGCGAGTCACGGTACTGCGCGCGCACCTCCTTCAGCCGGCGCGCATAGTCCAGCGCCGCCGCCGGATCGTGGATCGAGCACGGGCCGATGACGACCAGCAGGCGGTCGTTGCGGCCGGCCATGATCTCGTGGATCGCATGCCGGGTCTGCGTGATCAGCGCTTCGACCGGCGTGCCGCGGATCGGGAAGAAGCGGATCAGGTGCTCGGGAGGAGGCAGCACGGTGATGTCCTTGATGCGCTGGTCGTCGGTCTGGCTGGTTCGGTCGACGGGATGCGCATGCCAGGCATCGTTGGCGGTGGCGGCTTTGGCATTCATGGACGGCTTTCTCTTGCTCGATGGGTTTTCGCGGGGCCAAGAAAAAACCGCCGGGGTTGCCGGCGGTTCTTCGAGGTTCTTTGCGTCTTTCGCGGGTACGCTCAGATCTCTCTTCCGCCGGGGGCGCAGGAGAACCAGAAGTAGCCAAAAAAGAAGGCGCGAACGGAACGCATGGCGGCCAATGTAGCACAGGTCCCTGGCGAGGCTCGCGGCGGCGCGAGGCCGCGTTGGTTCAGCGCCGCAGCTTCCACCACTGCTGCGCGCGTTCCTTCTGCGGCTCGGTGGGCGCGCCGAAGTCGGAGGTGCCGGGGCATTCGTCGCGCTCCAGCCATTGCTCGTACATGTCGATCATCAACATGCCTTCGCCCAGCGTGCGCCAGGCGAGCAGCGCGAACTCGTCCGGCGTCACGCGCAACTCCCCGCCCCACGGGTCCGCGTCCAGCAGCCACTGCCCGATCAGCACGCGGAAGTTGTTCAGCGCCTGCAGGTAGCCGGCATATTCGTAGAGACCGCGCCAGCGCAGGTCCAGGTTCACGACCAGCGTGCGGTGGTCCCGCAGCACGGTGAGCATGTCCATCAGCAGCGGGGCAGCGGCTTCCGGGTGCCGGCTCACGCGCAGGCCGGCCGCGACGCCTTCCGCTTGCAGCGCCAGCTGCTGCATGCCTTCCGACAGGATGCGGCTGTCCTCGTCCGCGAGCGCGCTGCGCAGGAAATTGCTCAGCTCGCCGAACGGCAGGCTGGGCAACGCATGCGGCGGCGGCAACGTGGAGGGGACCGTGTGCATGGAGCGTTATGGCTTAGGGAAACGGAGTATCCATCGGTCCGTGCCAAAAAAGAAGCGGCCGCTCCAGGCGGCCGCTATCGGGGGTCAGGCGGTTGGCGGCCTGACCGGAAGCAGACGAACTCAGGCGGTGCCGCCGACGGTGAGGCCGTCGATGCGCAGCGTCGGCTGCCCCACGCCCACCGGCACGCTCTGGCCTTCCTTGCCGCAGGTGCCGACGCCAGTGTCCAGCTTCATGTCGTTGCCGATCATGCTCACGCGCGTGAGCGCATCGGGGCCGTTGCCCACGATGGTCGCGCCCTTGACCGGGTAGAGGATCTTGCCCTTTTCCACCCAGTAGGCTTCGCTCGCCGAGAAGACGAACTTGCCCGAGGTGATGTCCACCTGGCCGCCGCCGAAGTTCGTCGCGTACAGGCCCTTGTCGATGCTCGCGAGGATCTCCTCGGCGGACTTGTCGCCGCCCAGCATGTAGGTGTTGGTCATGCGCGGCATGGGGATGTGCGCATAGCTCTCGCGCCGGCCGTTGCCGGTGGGCGCCACGCCCATGAGGCGCGCGTTCAACGAGTCCTGGATGTAGCCGCGCAGGATGCCGTCCTCGATCAGCACGTTGCGCTGGCTCGGATTGCCTTCGTCGTCCACGTTCAGCGAGCCGCGCCGGTCGGCGATCGTGCCGTCGTCGAGCACCGTCACGCCCTTGGCCGCCACGCGCTGGCCGATGCGGCCGGAGAAGGCGCTGGAGCCCTTGCGGTTGAAGTCGCCCTCCAGCCCGTGCCCCACGGCCTCGTGCAGCAGGATGCCGGGCCAGCCCGGGCCGAGCACGACGGTCATCTCGCCCGCGGGAGCCGGGCGCGCTTCCAGGTTGGTCAGCGCCGAGTTCACCGCGTCGTCCACGTACTGCTGCAGGTGGGGCTCGTCGAAATAGGCCAGCCCGAAGCGGCCGCCGCCGCCGCCGGAGCCCATCTCGCGCCGGCCGTTCTGCTCGGCGATGACGGTGACCGACAGCCGCACCAGCGGCCGCACATCCGCCGCCATCGTGCCGTCCGCACGCGCGACCAGCACGACGTCGTATTCGCTGGCCAGCCCGGCCATCACCTGCACGACCCGCGCGTCCTTGGCGCGCGCCATCTGCTCCACGTGCTCCAGCAGCTTCACCTTGGCCGTGCTGTCCAGCGAGGCAATGGGGTCGACGCCGTTATAGAGCGAGCGGCTGCCCGCGATCTGCGCCGCCGGCACCTTGATCCGCGCGTTCTTCGCCGCCGAAGCGATCGTGCGCACAGTACGCGCCGCGTCCAGCAGCGAGGCCTCGGAGATGTCGTCGGAATAGGCGAAAGCCGTCTTCTCTCCACTCACCGCGCGCACGCCGACGCCCTGGTCGATGCTGAAGCTGCCCGTCTTGACGATGCCCTCTTCCAGGCTCCAGCCTTCGCTGCGCGTGTACTGGAAGTAGAGGTCGGCATCGTCCACGCGGTGCGCCCGGATCTCGGCCAGTGCGCGCGAGAGGTGGCTCTCGTCCAGGCCGAAGGGCTCCAGCAGCAGGGATCTGGCCGTGGCCAGGCGTTCGATCGTGGGTTCGCGGGAGATCATCGACCCATTGTAGGCGGCGCATCCGGCCTTGCTGGCGCTGCGGTCAAGCCCACCGACGCGTGCCGCTCAGCTCTTGCGCATCAGCTCCAGCAGCACCCCGTCGTCCAGGTCGGCCTGCCCCGCTGCCGCTGCCTGCGCGAACACCTCGTGCGCGAGCTGCCCCAGCTGGGCGGGAAATCCGGCCGAGGCGGCGGCCGCCAGGGCGAGCCGGGTGTCCTTGTGCAGCAGGCTCACGTGCGCGCGCGCGACGAAGTCGCCGGCGAGCGCGCGCCGCATGCGGTCGGAGCCTATCCAGCTCTGCCCGCTCGATTGTTCGATGACGTCCAGCGTGCGCGCGCCATCCAGGCCCAGCCGTTCCGCCAGCGCAAGCGCCTCCGCCGCGCCGGCGAGGTTGATCGCGGCCAGCAGGTTGTTCACCAGCTTCGTGCGGGCGCCGTCGCCGCAGCGCGTGCCGACGCGGAAGACTCTCTGGCTGAGCGCATCCAGCAGCGGCCGCTGCGCGACGAAGACGTCATCCTCGCAGGCGACCATGAGGCTCATGGTGCCGTCGCGCGCGCGCGCCGGGCCGCCCGACATCGGCGCATCGATGGGCGCCAGCCGCTGCAGGACGAGCGCCGCCGCGAGCGCCTCGACCTCCTGCGGCGCGATGGTCGAACACAGCAGCACCGCAGCGCCGTGGCGCAAGGCGCCCACTGCGCCGCGCTCGCCGAACAGGACGTCCTGCGCCTGCGCGGCGTCCACCACGCACACGATCAGCGCGTCGGCGCCGCGCGCCGCATCGGCCGGGGTCGTGGACGCGGTGGCGCCCTGCGCCACCAGCGCATCGACCTTCGCCGTGACCAGGTCGCAGGCCCGCACGGGCCACCCGCACGCGAGCAGGCGCGCGGCCATGCCGGCCCCCATGTTGCCCACGCCCACGATGCCGATCGACTTGTCCATCCTGCTCCTGGCCTCTTGCGGCGCCGGACCTGCGGGTCCACCATCCACCGGCAGCGATTATGGGCGGCGCGACCGGCGCACCGGGGGATCCCCCATTGAGCAGATGCCCCGCGTGCGTGCAGGCTCCATCCTGCCGACGCCAATGGATCGGTGCACGCGAGGAGGGACCACGTGATGCAGACCGCAGGGGCCAGGGCGCCCCGCGAGGAAGTCCACCAGCGCCTGCTGGAACTGGTGGCCGAACAGAGCCGGCGCGTGCCGGTGGCCGTGGGCTGCCTGCTGGTGGTGGTGGCGCTCATGGCGGCCCAGCGCATGCCCTTCTGGATTCCGGCGCTGTGGCTCGCGCTGGCGATCGCCGTGCTGCTGCTCCGGCGGCACATCCTGCCCCGCCTGCCGGCACGCTCGGACCTGCCCACGTCCGAGCGGGTGCGCACTGCGGTGATCCTCAGTTTCGCCAACGGCGTCGTGCACGGCCTGATGCTCGCGGCCTTTCCCTGGCTGCTGGACACCGAGCGCTCCTTCGTCACCCTGCTGATCCTGGGCCTGTGCACGGGCGCGGTCGGCACGACTGCCGGACATCGCCGCATCTACCTTGCCTACATCCTCCCGGCGGCGGGCACGCTGCCGCTCTGGTGGCTGCTCAATGGAGGTGGCGCCGCCACGGGATGGACCGAGCTGTCGCTGGCCGTCCTCGCCGCGATGTACCTGTGGCTGCTGGTGGGTGTCGCGAACAACGCGTGGCGCAATTTCAGCGAGTCGGTGCAGATCCGCTTCCAGGACCGCGAGATGGCCGCGCAACTGCGCGAGGCCCTCGCCCAGGCCACGCAGGCCAACCAGGCCAAGACGCGTTTCCTCGCCGCTGCCAGCCATGACCTGAGGCAGCCGCTGCACACGATCGGCCTGCTCGTCGCGGCCTTGTCGCTGCGGCCCATAGAAGGACGCGACCGCGAGGTCGTCGACCTCCTCAGCCAGGTCACCGTGGCGCTGTCGGAGCAGCTCGACCAGTTGCTGGACATCTCCAAGCTGGACGCCGGCATCGTCGAGCCGGACAAGAAGGTCGTCGACCTCGGCGACATGCTGCGCATGCATCACGCGGAGATGCGCGCCGCCATCGAGGAGCGCGGGCTGCGCGCGGTGCTCGACGCGCCCACGGGTGTGCGCTGTTGGACCGATCCCGCCCTGGTCCTGCGCGTGCTGCGCAACCTCACCGAGAACGCCATCAAGTTCACGCCGCGCGGGCAGATCGCGCTGCGGCTGCGCACGGTCGACGGCATGGCGCACATCGTGGTGGAGGACACGGGACGCGGCATCCCGGAGGCCGAACAGGCCATGGTGTTCGAGGAGTTCTACCAGGTCGACAACTCCGAGCGCGACCGCACCAAGGGCCTGGGCCTGGGCCTGTCGATCGTGCGCCGCCTGTGCAATCTGCTGGGCATCACGCTGGAGCTGCACTCCGTCGCGGGCCAGGGCACGACGATGACGCTGAAGGTGCCGCTGGAAACGATCGGCCTGCTCGCACCCGCGCAAGCGCAGCCCGCCAGCACGGAGAGCTTCGCCGGCCTGACGGTGCTGGTGATCGACGACGAGCGCTCGGTGCGCATGGGCATGCGCGTGCTGCTGGAGGAGCTGGGTTGCCGTTGCGTGGAGGCCTGGTCGATCGCGGAGGCCACGCACGCCGCGATCGCGGCTCCGCCAAACGTGATCCTCGCCGACATGCGCCTGCGCAATGGCGAGAACGGCATCGCAGCGATCGCCGCCGTGGTGGAGGCCGTCGGCGCGACGCCCGCGCTCCTGATCAGCGGTGACACGGCGCCGGACCGCCTGCAGGAGGCGAACCGGGCGGGCATCAAGCTGCTGCACAAGCCTGTCAGCCTGCCCACCCTGCAGGCGGAACTCGGGCGCATCCTCCACCAGAAGGGGCCGCGCCATGAGCAGCACTCCGCCCGGCCCTGAGCCAGGCACCAGCCTGCGCTGGCTGTCGCGCGACTACCGCGCACTGCGCACCCAGACTGAGGGCTCGCCGGCGATCGACGTGCTGATCGTCGGCAGCGGCTACGGCGGCGCGATGGCGGCGGCCGAACTGGCGGGCCTGCAGGTCCGCGGGGACGACGGCACGCTGCGCGCCGCCCGCGTCTGCGTGCTCGAACGCGGACGCGAGTACGCACCGGGGATGTTCGCCTCGAGCCTGCAGGAGCTGCCACCGCACATGCGCGTGCATCGCGGCGAGCAGGACCAGACGGTGGGGCCGCTCGACGCACTGCTCGACGTGCGGCTGGGTCCG
This sequence comes from Ramlibacter ginsenosidimutans, assembly GCF_016654015.1. Taxonomy (GTDB): domain Bacteria; phylum Pseudomonadota; class Gammaproteobacteria; order Burkholderiales; family Burkholderiaceae_C; genus Ramlibacter; species Ramlibacter ginsenosidimutans. Next base: position 9,460 of record NZ_JAEPWM010000022.1, read on the forward strand.
GACGTCTGCGCGCTCGTGGGCAATGGGCTGGGCGGCACCTCGCTGATCAACGCGGGCGTGATGATCGCCCCGCGCCTGGACGATTGCGACCGCCTGCCCGCCGCCTTGCGGCGCGACTTGCGCGACAGCGACTTCGACGAGGTCAAGGCGCGGCTCGGGGCCACCGACGGCCTGGCGCGCCGCACGGACCTGCCGCAAGGCGGCCTGGCCAAGACCCGCGCGCTGGAGAAGCTGGCGCGCGGCGCGGGCGTGAACGCGCAGGGCAAGGGCCTGGACTTCCGGCTCGCCGACATCACCGTGCAGATGCAGGCCGACGCCGGGGACCCGGACGTGCCGCCCTGCACCTTGTGCGGCGACTGCATGACCGGCTGCAACGTCGGCGCCAAGAAGTCGCTCGACACCACCTTGCTGCGCGAGGCATGGCGCCGCGGCGCGGAAATCTACACCGGCGGCAGCGTGCTCGAACTGCGGCGGCCCGGGGTCGACCACGGCCAGCCGGACAACGATGCCGGCTGGCTGGTAAAGACCGTGTACACGGACGAATCGCTGCGCCATCGGCACGAGCCCTGCTGGCTGCAGGCGCGGCACGTCATCCTCGCGGCGGGCACGCTGGGCAGCACGGAAATCCTGCTGCGCTCGCAGTCGTTCCGCCTGACGCTGTCGCAGCAGCTGGGCGAGCAGTTCTCGTGCAACGGCGACAACCTGGTGGCGCTGCACGACGGGCCCGATCCCGTGCACACGACCAGCGAGGAATCGGTGCCGCTGCGCGACCGCCAGGTGGGTCCCACGATCACCGCCATGGTGGACCTCGACGGCATGCTGGTGCAGGAGTTCGCCGTGCCCGCGGCGCTCAAACGCCTGTTCGACGAGACCGTCACCACGGCGCGCCTGTTCCAGGACCTGGGCAAGCCGCCCGAACGGGCGGAAGCGCGCGGCGACGGCTGCGACTCGTTCCAGGCGAATCCGGGCGCGATGGAGAACACGCTGCTGCTCGGACTGATCGGCCACGACGAAAGCTGCGGCCAGCTGCAGTTGTCCGAGCCGGCGCGCATGGACGACAGCCGCCATCGCGAAGGCCGCGTGCGCATCCGGTGGCCCGGCGTGCGCAGTTCGTTCATGCTGGATCGCGCCTTCGACATCGCGCGCACGCTGGCGCAGAAGTCGCGTGGCGAGGACGCGCCGTTCCTGCCCAATCCCGCCTGGCGGCTGCTGCCCGACTCGATGGATTTCCTGGTGCAAGGGGAACGCGGACCGGTGCTGACCGTGCATCCGCTGGGCGGCTGCCCCATGGGCGAGACCTTCCAGCAGGGCGTGGTGGACGACCAGGGACGCGTGTTCGATCGCGCCGCCTGCGAACAGGCGCTGGCCGCGGGCGACGCGCAGGGCGCAACGCGCGTGCACCACGGGCTCGCCGTGCTCGATGGCTCCATCATCCCTGCCTCGCTCGGCGCCAATCCGGCGCTGATGATCGCGACGGTCGCCCGGCGCGCCGCGCGCCTGCTGGCCGCGCAGTGGGGGTTCGAGCCTGCAAGTGCGCCGCTGAAGGCGCTCGCGCCGCGGCCGGTGTTCCGCGCACCCGAGCACTGCACGCCGGGCGTGCCGCAGCCGACCGAAGTGCAGCTCACCGAGCGCCTGATCGGGCGCGCCGGCGACAAGCTGCTGGAGCTCACGCTCGCCTACGAGCCGGCCATCGTGCAGGACCTGATGTCCGCGCGCCGCCCGCGCCTGCAGGTCGATCCCGGCGCATCGCGGCTGCGCGTGTACGACGGTCGCCCGGAGACACAGCGGCAGCTGATCACGTGGTCGGAGCAGACGCGCGAAGATCGCGCGGAGCTCGTTGCGTCAGTCAGCGGCGAACTCGACATGCTGCGGCAGCGGCCCAGCGACGCGGTGGCGACGGTGCAGGCGCTGTGGCACTGGTTGCGCAACCGCGGCAGCCGCGAGCTGTGGGACAGCTACGTCGCGCACACGCAGCCGCAGACGGTCGCAGCGGGCCAGTTCTGGGCCTCGGGCGCGCGGGCGGCCGAAGCGCGCCTGTTCGACTACCGCATCACCGTCGGGGCGCTGGAGAAGGGCAACGCGGGCCTGCTGCGGAGCGGCGACGTGATCGCGGGAGAAAAGCGCCTGACCTACGGTTTGTGCAGCAACCCGTGGCGGCAGTTGCGGGAGATGCACCTCACCCAGTTCCCGCGCACGCTCGGACCGGGTGTGCTGCATCTCGATTGCCGCTTTCTCGCGCGGCAAGGCTACCCCCTGCTGCGCATCACGCGCCAGCAGAACCAGATCACCGCCCTGGCCGAACTCGCCTCCTGGGGTGCGGCCTGGCTGCGCATGCCGGTGAGCATCCACCTGTGGTCCTTCCGCGCGCCCGACCCGGCTCCGGTGCGCACGGCGAACCTGTTGCCCTCGCCGAAACGCACCCGGCTGCCGGCGCCGGAGATCAGCGAGATCGAACTGGAGCCGCCGCGCCGCGGCGTGCCGGTGCGCATGCGGCTCACGCGCTACCGCGGCGACGGCCGCCCCATCGCGCTGATCCACGGCTACAGCGCCAGCGGCACCACCTTCACGCACGACGCGATCCCCAAGCCCCTGGCGCTGCACCTGCTGGAGCGCGGGCACGACGTGTGGGTGCTGGACCTGCGCACCAGCGCCGGCATGCCCTCCGCCGTCCTGCCCTGGCATTTCGAGGACGCCGCGCTGGCCGACCTTCCGCTCGCCTTCGCGCACATCCGCAGGGTCACCCAGGCGCCGGAGGTCGACGTGTTTGCGCATTGCATCGGCGCGGTGATGCTGAGCATGGCGCTGCTGGCGGACCCCAACGAGCTGTCCTCCTACGACCACGACGCAGCCGACGGCGGCGCGCGCCCGCCGCGGCGACCTCGCGAACTCGCCGCCTTGCGCGACAGCCTGGGCGGGGTCGTGCTGTCCCAGAAGGCACCGCTGCTGGTCTACAGCGACGACAATGTGCTGCGCGCCTACTTCATGCGGCTGCTGCGGCACGTGCTGCTGCCGCAGGACTACCGCTTCACCGTGCCCACGCAGCAGCAGGGCATCGCCGGCGGCCTGCTCGATCGCTTCCTCTCGACGATGCCGTATCCGGACGACGACTTCCGGCGCGAGAACCCGTTCCTGCCGCCGTGGAAACGCGCGCCCTGGGCGGGCTTCCGCCATCGCATGGACGCCCTCTACGCGTGCGACTTCAAGCTCGCGAACCTGGACGAACGCACGCTCGCCGCCATCCAGGACTTGTTCGGCCCGCTCAACCTCGACACCGTGGCGCAGGCGATCCACTTCGCGCGCTTCAACACGGTGACCGATGCTTCTGGCCGCGCCATCGACACCCAGGCTGCGACGCTGCGCGCGCGCTGGCCCGGCAAGGGCACGCTGAGCATCCACGGCACGGAGAACGGGCTGGTCGACGTGGCCACCCTGGACGTGTTCGCCGCCGCGATGGCGCGGGCCGGCGTGCCACTGGACGTGCGGCCCATTCCCGGCTACGGCCACCAGGACTGCCTGATCGGCCGGCAGGCGCAGCGCGACGTGTTCAGGCACGTGTCCACCTTCCTCGGAGATCCCCATGACCCGCACTTCCGGCCGCGCCCCCGAGTCCCTGTGGCAGATCGGGGACCTGAACGCCAGGGATGACGGCAGCTGGGTGGTGAGCGCGGACCGCGCGCTCGGCCCCGCGCTGGGCACGCTCGTGCCTGTCGCTGCGACGGCCGAAGGCGAATGGCGCGTGGCGATCCGGGACCGGGCGCGCGTCATCCGGCTGACCCCAGTCGACGTCGATCGGTGGACGGCGCTCGGCTTCGAGGCCGGGGACGAAGAAACCCAGTCGTACGCATGCCTGCTGCGCTACGACCATCCCGCGGACCGGCCCGGTGCCACCTTCGGCGTGGCGGTGGCGCGCGAGCTCGACATCGGCGACCTGAAGTTCATGGACCACGAAGCGCCGACCGGATGCGCCGGCGTCGGGGAGGTCGACCAGGTGCTGGACCTGCTCTCCGACCTGCACGGGCCGGAGCTGGCGCGCAAGTTCATCGACGGGCCGGTGAGCGCACCGCAAGCGACTGCATCTGCATCGACGCCCGCGTCCACGCAGGCGGAGCAGGACGAGGTGAGCTTCGTCTTCGTCAGTTGCCAGTATCCGGCCGGCATGATGGACCGCCTCGATGCAAACCGGTCCTTCGAGATGCTCGATGCCTGGCTGTCCGGTGCCAAGCGGCTGCCGCAGGCGATCCTGCTGGTGGGCGACCAGGTCTACACCGACGCAACTTACGGACTGCTCGATCCGGCGCGCCTGGACGATCGCTACCGGCTGCCCTACGAGGAGCTCGCTGGTGCCGACGGGCCCATGAGCCGGCTCTCCACGCGCTTCCGGCCCCTGCTGCGTCGCATGCTCGACGACCACGAGATCCTCGACAACTGGGAGCCCTGGTCTGCACGCGCCACTGGTGAGCGATACCGCCGGGGGCTGGAAGCCTACTGGTACTACCAGCGCTGCGAGGAGAGCCCGCGACAGCCCGTGTGGATGCAGCTTCCCGCCAACCCCGCCACGGCAGCGGGATGGCGGGTGTTCATGGCCGACTCACGCTCCTCGCGTGAATTCCGCAGCGAGACCACGCTGCATTCCGCGAGCCTGCTGGGCGAGCCGCAGACGCGCGCGCTGGAAGCGTGGCTCACCCGCGAGCCGGCCAGCGACCTGAAGATCGTCACGACCGCGGCCATGCTGCTGCCCCGCGTGCGCATCGATGCGGACGAGCCGCTGCGCCTGGACAACTGGCAGGGCTATCCGGCGTCCTTCCACCGCATGCTCGCCTTCGTCTGCGACCACGGCATCCGCAACCTGGTCTTCCTCGCCGGCGATGCGCACCTGGGCTGCAGCGCCGAGATCACGGTCCGCAACGAAGACAGCGGCGCCTGGGCGTCCTTCGGCTCGCACCACGCGCCCGCGCTGTACGCGCCCTATCCATTCGCCAACGAGACGATGTGGAACCTGATGCTGGAAGACCGCTTCCGCTTCCGCTGGCAGGACCCGGACGGCAAGCCGTCCAATTACCTGTGCTGCGTGTCGGCCCGGGTGACGGGCGACGACCGCACCGGCTTCGGCTTGCTCCAGGCCAGGCGCACGCAGGGCGAGTGGCGCGTGGACGTGGGTTTCCGCATCAACGCCTTGGGGCCGGCCGGCCCTCAGGAAATGCGCACGCCCTGCTCCGCGGCCATGTAGACGGCCTCGGTGCGGTTGCGCGTGCCCAGCTCCTGGTAGATGGCGCGCAGGTGCGTCTTCACCGTGCCGTCGCTGATGCCCAGTTGCCGGGCGATCAGCTTGTTGGAGTTGCCGCGCAGCGCCGCGCGCAGCACGTCGGCCTGCCGCTCGGTCAGCGTGGGGAAGGCGTCGCGCACGTCGCGCGTCTGGATCGGAGCGAGGCCGCCGGTGGGAAGGTAGACGCCACCGTCCGCGATGGTCTTCACCGCGATCATCAGTTGCGCGGGCGGGGAATCCTTGGGGATGAAGCCGGCGGCGCCGAGGTCGATCGCGCTGCGCACCAGTTCGGCGTTGCGGTCACCCGAGAGCACCACGACGCGCGTGAGCGGCGCCGATTCATGCAACGCCTCGAGGGCGCGGGCGCCGGCGAGCCCGTCCATGTGCCAGTCCATGAGGATCAGGTCGAACATGCCGCTCCGCGTGGCCTCCACCGCCTCTTCCGCCGAGGCAGTAAGCGTCACCTGCATGCTGGCATCCAGCTTTTCCAGCAGCAGCCGCAGTCCCTCGCGGAACAGCGAATGGTCGTCGCACACCAGAACTCGCATGAAGGCCTCCTTTCGCCGTACTGCAGGATGGCGGGAGCCGATCCAGGCCAGGCAACCGCGCCATCATGCCGCTGCCGGGCCGTGCACGCATCCCCCGCCCGGCAGAAACGCCTCAGGTCTGCACCAGCCGCCTGGCCTTGGCGATCGCCATCAGGATGCCCAGCCCCATCCCGAGCGTCACCATCGCCGTGCCGCCGTAGCTGATGAAGGGCAGCGGCACGCCCACCACTGGCAGGATGCCGCTCACCATGCCCATGTTCACGAAGGCGTAGGTGAAGAAGATCATCGTCACCGCGCCCGCGAGCAGGCGCGAGAACAGGGTGGGCGCCTCCAGGGCGATCGCGAGGCCGCGCAGCACCAGGAACAGGAAGCTCACGATCAGGAACAGGTTGCCGAGCAGGCCGAACTCCTCGGAGTAGGAGGCGAACACGAAGTCGGTGGTGCGCTCCGGAATGAAGTCCAGGTGGGTCTGCGTGCCCTGCATGAAGCCCTTGCCGAAGATGCCGCCGGAGCCGATGGCGATCATCCCCTGGATGATGTGGAAGCCCTTGCCCAGCGGATCCTTGGTCGGGTCGAGCAGCGTGCAGATGCGCTGCTGCTGGTAGTCGTGCAATATGGGCCAGCGGAAGCCGTCCGCGCACAGCGTGCCCTCGAAGCCGACGATGAGGCCGACGGCCACGAGTCCGAGCACCAGCGGCGGGATGATCAGCTTCCAGGACAGGCCGGCGAAGAAGATGACCGCCATGCCGGCCGCGAGCACCAGCAGCGCGGTGCCGAGGTCGGGCTGCTTCATGATCAGCCCCACGGGAATCGCGAGCAGCACGCCCGCGACCATGAAGTCCAGCGGCCGCAACTGGCCCTCCCGCTTCTGGAACCACCACGCCAGCATCAGCGGCATCGCGATCTTCAGGATCTCGCTGGGCTGGATCACCACGCCGACATTCAGCCAGCGTTTCGCCCCTTTCTTGGTGATGCCGAAGACGGCCACGGCAACGAGCAGCGAAACGCCCAGCACGTACAGCGGCACGGCGAAGCTCATGAGCCGCTGGGGCGGCACCTGCGCGATGACGAACATGATGGCGCCGGCCAGCAGCATGTTGCGGGCGTGGTCGTAGAACCGGGCGCCATGGTCCCAGCCGGAGCTGTACATGGTGAGCAGGCCGGCGCAGGCGAGCAGGAACACGGCGAAGGCGAGGGGGCCGTCGAAGCCCTGCAGCATGGGGACCATGCGTCGGCGGATCGACGGTTTTTCAAAGACGGCGGCCATGCGGAATTATCCTCCTGCCTCCTCCCAATGGCCGTGGTGGGCCCTAGGCCGACTGCTACCATCGGCCGAGCCATGAAGATCCTCGTCGTCGACGACCACCCGTTGTACCGCAGCGGCGTGGCCTTCACCCTGCAGAACAGCGGCATGGCGGTCGAGGTCGTGGAATGTTCCTCGCTCGCTGTCGCGTTCCAGCGGCTGGACGAGGGCCTGGTCGCCGACCTGATGATCCTGGACCTGCAGATGCCCGGTTACCAGGGCGTGGATTCCGTGCGCGCCGTGCGCACCCGCCGCCCCGAGGTCCCGGTGCTGGTGCTCTCCGGCACCGAGGACCCGGCCGTCGTGCGCGAATGCATCGACCTGGGCGCCTTCGGCTTCCTGCCCAAGTCGGCACCCGCCGACCACTTCAACGCCGCGCTGGCGCGGGTGCTCGCCGGCGGCGTGTACCTGCCGCCCACCAGCCTCAGCGTCGCCGCACCGGTCACGCGCGCGCAGCAGGACGCATGGGGACGGCTCGGGGCCCGTTTGACGGAGCGGCAGCGGCAGGTGCTGCTGGGGATCGTGCAAGGCAAGCCGAACAAGGTGATCGCGCGCGACCTGGGACTGTCCGACACGACGGTCAAGTCGCACGTCGCCCACATCCTGGAAGCGCTGGTGGTCTCCAACCGCACGGAGGCGGTCTACGCGCTGGCGCGCGCGGGCCTGAGCCTGCAGGACTTGCAGGCCTCCGCTTCCGACCCGGCGAGCTAGGGGACTGTCACGAAGGCGGTGCGCAGGGCGGACAACAGCCGCTCCGGCGTGATCGGCTTCTGCAGCACCGGCAAGGGCAGCCCGCGCTCCGCGAGATCGGCGTCGCCGGAAACGATCCAGGCCGGCACCGGCCCATAGCGCGCCCGCACCGCCGCCACGGCGTCCACCCCCGTGCCCTCGCTCAGCCCATAGTCGGCCAGCACCAGGTCGGGCGCCGTGCCGGCGGACTCGAGCACCTCCATCAGCTGGCTGCAGGAACTGCCTTGCGCCACGCGCGCGCCGGCTTCCAGCAGCCACGCGCACAGTGCTTCGCGCGCCAGCCGGTCGTTCTCCACCACGGCGACCAGCCGGCCGCGCAGCAGGCCCTCGGCGCGGTCCGGATCGGCGCCCTGCACTCGCACCTGCTCTCGCGGCAGCACCGGGAGGCGGAACGTCACCTTGGTGCCGGCCTGCGGCTGCGATTCGATCTTCAGGGGCGTCTGCATCAGGTCGGCCATGTGGCGCGAGATGGCCAGGCCGAGCCCGATGCCTTCCGCCTCGGCGACGCTGGCGGAGCGGCCACGGAAGAACGCGTTGCAGGCCTGCGCGAGGTCCTCCGGCTCCATGCCCACGCCCTCGTCGCTCACGCAGACGACGGCCATGCCGTCCTCGAGGTGGACCCGCAGCTGGATCTCGCCGCGCAGCGAATACTTGTACGCGTTGTCCAGGAAGTTGCGCAGCATGCGCTCGAGCAGCACGGGGTCGGCCGCGACGGTGCAGGGCCCGGTCGACTGCATGCGGAAGCGCAGGCCGCGCGCGGCGCACTTCTCGGCGAAGCCGGACACGGCGGCGGCGACCAGCTGGTCGAGCTGCACGGGTTGCACCACTGCCTTCATCATGCCGGCGTCGATCTGGGCGAAGTCCACCAGGTGGCGGAACATGCCGTCGATGGATTCGCCCGTCCGCACGATCTGCTGCGCCATGGCGTCGCGCCGGGCGGGGTCGGTGGAGCGGCGGAAGATGTCCGAGAGGAACAGCAGCGCCTGCACCGGCTGGCGCAGGTCGTGGCTGGCCGCGCCCAGGAAGCGCGAACGCGCGCGCTGCGCTTCCTGCTGGCTGGCCAGCGCCTCGCGCAACTGCCCGACCAGCAAGGCGTTCTCCTGTCCCGCGCGCACTGCATCGCTCAACTGCCGCTGCATCATGCGCGCCAGGCGCACCAGCATCGGGCCGCCCAGCACCATGCCGATGGCGAGCAGCAGCACGTCCCGCCCGCTGGCGTGGAAGGCCCAGCCACACAGGATCGTGAGGAACGAGGCCCCGAGATAGAAGGTGTAGACGGGTGGTTCGACGCCCAGCACCGCGACGGCGGTGATCACCCAGCCCATCGACAGCACCGTCAGGACGCCGAGATCGCCGGGCGCCAGGAAGGCGCCGAACAGCGGAATGGAGAGAGTGACCAGCCAGCCCGTGGCTGCGGCCACCAGGGCGACCCGGCGCAAGGTCTCCGCGCTGACCCCCTGCGCCGCCAGCAGCCGGTTGAAGTAGCGCTGGCGGAAGACCATCGCGCCCGCCAGCACGGCGTACCACGCGAGGTACGGCGGCCAGCCGACGGCGGGGACGAACAGGATGCCCAGGGCTGCGCCCATTGCGAGCACGGTCCAGCGCCCGAACCGGGTCTGGGCGAGGATCGTGGCAACACTTCTGCGGACCAGCTCGGCGGCCGCGCCGTCGGGCACCTTCCCTGTGTTCTCTTGTCGTGCCAACTTCTTCTCCACTTGGGAGTTTGGCTTAAGCCCGATGGTTCTGCAAATCGTAACCATCGGCCTCTACCATCCGGTAGATGCCCACGACCCACCTCTTGTACCTCCACGGCTTCCGGTCTTCACCGCTTTCCTTCAAGGCGCAGAGGATGGCCGCCGCCGTGCGCACCCGGCACCCGGCGGTGACCTGGTGGTGCCCGCAGCTGCCGCCCTCCCCGCGGGAAGCCATGGCCATGGCCTGGGACACCGTGCGGCACTGGCCGCGCGAAAGCATGGCGGTGGTCGGCTCCTCGCTCGGCGGCTTCTACGCGACCTGGATCGCGGAACAGACCGGCTGCCGTGCGGTCCTGCTGAATCCCGCCGTGGACCCGGCGCGCGACCTGCACGCCTACGTCGGCGTGCAGACCTCGTGGCACGACCCCGACCAGCGCTTCGAGGTGAAGCCGGAATTCATGGACGAACTGCGCGCCCTGCAGTGCGGACCGCTGGCGCATCCGGAGCGGATCTTTGCGGTGGTGGCCAAGGGGGACGAGGTCCTCGACTGGCGCGAGATGGTCGGCCGCTACCCGGGTTCACGCATCAAGCTGCTGGAAGGCGGGGACCATGCGCTCTCCGATTTCGACGACCACATCGGGGAAGTGCTCGCCTTCCTGGACCTCGCCTGAACCCCCGACGGGCGCGTTACACCCCCGTGGGACAATCGGGGCATGTTCGTTCTGTTCGATGAGGCCGGGAAATTCCTGGCCGGCCGCGTCCTGTCCGAGACGGACAGCTCCGCCCAGGTGGAGCTGGACAGCGGCAAGCGGGTCAAGGTGAAGGCCGCCAACGTGCTCCTGCGGTTCGAGAAGCCGCAGCCGCAGGAGTTGCTGCGCCAGGCGCAGGCGCTGGCGGCGAGCATCGACCTCGATCTCGCCTGGGAGTTCGCGCCCGAGGAGGAATTCGGGTTCGCGGACCTCGCGCGCGACTATTTCAGCGCCCAGGCCGGCGTCGCCGAGCAGGCGGGCGCGCTGCTGCGCCTGTTCGAGGCGCCCCACTACTTCCGCCGCGCGGGCAAGGGGCGCTTCCGCAAGGCCCCCGCGGAAATCCTGCAGCAGGCGCTGGCCGGGATCGAAAGGAAGAAGCAGGTGCAGGCGCAGATCAGTGCCTGGGCGGCCGAACTCGTCGCCGGCAGTTGCCCGCCGGCGATCCGCGAGCAGCTCTATCGCATCCTGTTCAAGCCGGACAAGAACGCGCCCGAGTACAAGGCCGTGGTCGAGGCCTCGCGCAGTTCGCAGACCGCGCCGCTGGCGCTGCTGCAGAAGTCGGGCGCCATCAGCTCGCCCTACCAGTTCCACTGGAAGCGATTCCTCCTGGAATACTTCCCCAAGGGCACGGGATTCCCGCCGGTAGCCGCGCCCCCGGTGAAGGACGAACTCCCCCTGGCGAGCGTGCAGGCCTTCTCCGTCGACGACTCGAGCACCACCGAGATCGACGACGCGCTCTCGGTGCAGGGGCTGGGCAGCGGCACCGTGACGGTGGGCGTGCACATCGCGGCGCCCGGCCTCGCCGTGCAACCGGGCGCGCCGCTGGACCAGGTCGCTCGCCAGCGCCTGTCCACGGTCTACATGCCGGGACACAAGATCACGATGCTGCCCGACGACGTCGTGCAGGCGTACACGCTGCTGGAAGGCCGCGACTGTCCGGCCGTGTCCCTGTACGTGCAGTTCGACGAGGCCTCGCTGGAAGTCAAGGCGAGCGAGACCCGGCTGGAGCGCGTGCCCATCGCGGTCAACCTGCGCCATGACCAGCTCGACGCGCACCTGCCCGAAGCCTGGCTGGAAGACGCCTCCCTGCAGGCGCCCGACGTGCCGGAGCCGGCGCGGCGCTTCCGCGCGGAGCTCTCGTTCCTGTTCCGGCTGGCGAAGCAGCTCAAGGCGCAGCGCGAGGTGGTGCGCGGCAAGCCCGAGAACTTCAACCGACCGGACTACAACTTCCGCGTGCCCGGCGCGAGCGAGGACGGCCCGGAAGGCGACGAGACCGTGGAGATCACGGTGCGCCGGCGCGGCGCCCCGCTGGACCTGATCGTCGCGGAAGCGATGATCCTCGCCAACAGCACCTGGGGCCAGTGGCTCTCCGAGCTGGGCGTGCCCGGCATCTACCGCAGCCAGGCGAGCCTGGCGCCCGGCGTGAAGGTGCGCATGGGCACCAAGGCGCTGCCGCACGCCGGCATCGGCGTGAAGAGCTATGCCTGGAGCACTTCGCCCCTGCGCCGCTACACCGACCTGGTGAACCAGTGGCAGATCATCGCGGCGGCACGGCACGGGCGCACCGCGGCCCTCGCGGCGCCCTTCAAGCCCAAGGACGCGGAGCTGTTCTCGATCATCTCCGCCTTCGACGGCGCCTACGCCGCCTACAACGGACAGCAGGCGACGATGGAGCGCTACTGGACGCTGAAGTACGTGCAGCAGCAAGGACTGACGGAACTGGAAGCCACGGTGTTCAAGGAAGGCCTGGCGCGCGCCGACGCCCTGCCCCTGGTGCTGCCGGTGCTGGGCACGGGCGACCTGCCGCGCGGCGCGCGCGTGCGCGTGCGGCTCGGCGCCATCGACCTGATCACGCTGGACGTGAATGGCACGGTCGTCGAGCGCCTGGACACCGCGGCGCAGCCCGCGGTGTCGGCGGAGGACGACACCGAAGAGGAAACCGTCGCCGGCCCGATTGCGATTGCAGTGGATGTCACGGACACTCCGGAAGAGGAGGCTGGTGCGGCACCGGCAGCGGCCGATCATTGAGAATCGTGAACCTGAAGTCGTTGAGCACCCTGCAGATCGCGCTGGGCGTCTCCATCCTTGCGCATGCAGCGGTCCTCTTCGTCCGCATCGTGGACCCCGAGGGCTTCAACCGCGTGTTTTCCGAGACGCCGCTGGAGGTGATCCTCGTCAACGCGCACAGCAACGAGAAGCCCGAGCGCGCGCAAGCCATCGCGCAACGCACGCTCGCCGGCGGCGGCGAGGCCGAGACGGGCCGCGCCACCTCGCCCCTGCCCCCGTCCGCGCTCACCAGCGTCGGTGACGCCGCGGAGGACGAGCAGAAGAAGATCGAGGAGATGCAGGAGCAGCAGATGCTGATGCTCGCGCAGCTCAAGCGCACGCTCGCCGCCATGCCGCCCTCGGACCCGAAGCTGGCGCGCACCGATCCCGAGGCCGCCGCGCGCGAGGAGAAGCGCCGGCAGCTGGTCAAGCTCCTCGCGGAGATCGAGCGGCGCATCAACGAGGAAAATGCCCGGCCCCGCAAGCGCTACATCGGCCCCTCGACGCGCGAGGAGGTGTACGCGGTCTACTACAACACGGTGCAGCACCGGATCGAGGAGCGCGGCACCACGCATTTCCCCGAGCTCGCCGGGCGCAAGCTGTATGGCGAGCTGACCATGATCGTGAGCATCAACAACGACGGCCGCGTCCTCGAGACCGAAGTCGTGCAGGGCTCCGGCAACCAGACGCTCGACCGCCGCGCGGCGAGCATCGCGCGCTCGGCCGGGCCGTTCGGCCACTTCACGCCGGCCATGCGCCGCGGCGCCGACCAGATCGCGATTGCCTGGCGTTTCCGGTTCCGACCGGACGACACGCTGGAAACCCGTATCACCAACCGCTGAAGCTTCTCGCCGTGGATCGTTACTGCGTCATGGGCAATCCCGTGGACCACAGCAAGTCGCCGTGGATCCACGCACGTTTCGCGCAACTCACCGGCGAACCGGTGGAGTACGGCAAGCGCCTGATCGGCATGGATGAATTCGTGCCGGCCGTGCGGGCCTTCATCGCGGAAGGCGGCAAGGGCTGCAACATCACCCTGCCTTTCAAGTTCGAGGCGGCCTCGCTGGTGGACAGTTGCAGCGAGCGCGCGACCCTGGCGCAAGCCTGCAACATCCTGCGCTTCGAGGGCGGCCGCATCCACGGCGACAACACGGACGGCATCGGCTTCGTCGCCGACGTGGAGCGCAATGCGGGCGTGCGGCTCGCCGGGCTGGATGTCCTGCTGCTCGGGGCCGGGGGCGCCGCCGCCGGCGTGCTCGGGCCGCTGCTGCAGGCCAAGCCGCGGCGCGTGGTCGTCGCCAACCGCACGTTGGCGAAGGCGCAGGCGCTGGTGCAGCGCCATGCCGCGCTGGCGCAGGCCGAAGGCGTGGATCTGCAGGCCGTCGCACTGGATGCCGTGACCGGCAGCTACGACGTGGTCGCCAACGCCACGGCCAGCAGCATCGCCGGCGCCGCGGTGCCGGTGGACCCGCGCGTGCTGAAGCCCGGCGCGCTCGCCTACGACATGATGTACGGACCGGCCGCCGCGGGCTTCCTGCAGTGGGCGGGCGAGCACGGCGCGGTCGGGCGCGACGGCCTGGGCATGCTGGTGGAGCAGGCGGCCGAAGCCTTCCTGGTCTGGCGCGGCGTGCGGCCGCCCTCGGCGCAGGTGCTGGCGGAACTGCGGCAGGAGTTGCAGCGGTGAAAGCCGCCTGGCGCTGGATCGCGCTGGTCTTGCTCGCCCTCGTCGGCCTGCAGTTGTTCTTCGTGGGCTGGATCGCTGCGCTGGCCATCGTCGATCCCCCGTCCACCACCTTCCAGCGCTCGGAGGCGTGGCGCATCCTGAGGGAGCGCGACCGGATGCGCTGGTCGCAGCGCTGGGTGCCCTACGCGCAGATCTCGGACCACCTGAAGCGCGCGGTGATCGCCTCCGAGGATGCGAGCTTCGCCGAGCATGACGGCGTGGACTGGGACGCGCTGGAGAAAGCCTGGGAGCGCAACGCCAAGGCGGAGGAGCTCGCTGCCAAGCGCGGAATGCTGGCCCCCGCGCGCGCGAAGCCCATGAAGATCGTCGGCGGCTCGACCATCACGCAGCAGCTCGCGAAGAACCTGCTGCTCTCCGGCGAGCGCAGCCTGCTGCGCAAGGGCCAGGAGTTCGTGCTGACCATGCTGCTGGAACACACGCTCGGAAAGCAGCGCATTCTCGAGCTGTACTTGAACAACGTGGAATGGGGCGAAGGCGTGTTCGGCGCGGAGGCGGCGGCGCAGCACTACTACCGCAAGCCCGCCAGCCGCCTCACGCCCTACGAGGCGGCGCGGCTCGCGGTGATGCTGCCGCAGCCCAAGCGCTTCGAGAAGATGCCGGGCTCCCGGTATCTCGCGGCGCGGTCCGCCACCATCGTCGCGCGCATGCGCGACGCCGAACTGCCTTGAAGACGGCGCTCTCGCCCTGGGCGGCCAAGGCACTGGGCTGGTTCCTGCTGCAACTCGTTCGCGTGCTCACCGGTGCGCAGGCGCGCTGGTACGGCTGCCCGCCCCTGGCCGAACAGCGCATCTACTTCGCCAACCACCAGAGCCACGCGGACCTGGTGATGATCTGGGCCGCCTTGCCGCAGGAGCTGCGCGCGATCACGCGGCCGGTGGCCGCGCGCGATTACTGGACCAAGAGCCCGCTGCGGCAGTGGATCACCACGGCGGTCTTCAACGCGGTCTACGTGGACCGCGAGCGCAAGGAAGACAGCGATCCGCTGGAGCCGCTGGAAGCGGCGCTGGAGCGCGGCGATTCCATCATCCTGTTTCCCGAGGGCACGCGCGGCGACGGCGACGTGGTGCAGCCCTTCAAGTCGGGCCTGTTCAGCCTGGCCACGAAATTCCCGGACGTCGTGCTGGTGCCGGCCTGGATCGACAACATCCAGCGCGTGATGCCCAAGGGCGAAGTGGTGCCCGTCCCTATCCTGTGCTCGGTCACGTTCGGTGCGCCGATCCGCGTGCAGCCGGGAGAAGAACGGCGCGCCTTCCTGGACCGCGCCCGCGCGGCCGTGATCGCGCTGAGGGACGCATGAACGACTTCCTGCGCAGCCTGAGCCCTTCGCAGCAGGTGGGTATGCTGTTCGTGACCGTGTTCGGCCTGCTGGCGCTGGCCACCATCGCGCTGCTGTTCGCGAACCTGCGCGAGCAGCGGGCCCCGACGGACGACGCGCACGTGGCGCAGCTGCAGGACTTCCAGCAGCTGCTCACCACGTCCTGGGGCATGGTCGTCCTGTTCTGGCTGGCCTGGGCGAGCGGTGAGAACCTGGCGACCTTCCTGTTCGCGGCCATCGCCTTCTTCGCGCTGCGCGAGTTCATCACGCTCTCGCCGACGCGCCGCGGCGACCACCGCAGCCTGGTGCTGGCCTTCTTCGTCGTGCTGCCGATCCAGTTCTGGCTGGTGGCCACGCGCCACTTCGACCTGTTCACCGTGTTCATCCCGGTCTATGTGTTCCTGGCGCTCCCGGTGGCCAGCGCACTCTCGGGCGACCCCCATCGCTTCCTGGAACGCAACGCCAAGCTGCAGTGGGGCATCATGGTCTGCGTCTATGGCATGAGCCATGTGCCGGCCCTGCTGCTGCTGCAGTTCCCCAACCGGCACTACGAGGGCAAGCAGGCCTTCCTGGTGTTCTTCCTCGTGATGGTGGTGCAGACGTGCATGCTGGTGCAGCACCTCGTCACGCGGCGCCTGAGCCGTCCGCCCAGCCTTCCGGGCATCAGCAGCAGCTTCCACTGGCGCGGCTGGGGCTGGGGCGTGCTGGCCGGCAGCGTGCTGGGCGGGCTGCTGTCCTTCATCACGCCGTTCAAGCCCGGGCAGGCGCTGGCGACCGCGTTCATCGCGAGCGTGGCCGGATCGCTCGGGCACCTCGTCATGAAGGCGCTCAAGCGCGATCGCGGCGTCACTGCATGGGGACTGCGGGGGCGCTCCGTCACCGGCGCGAACGGGCTGCTCGATCGCGTCGACGCCCTGTGCTTCGCGGCGCCCATCTTCTTCCACTCCGTGCGCTGGTACTTCGGCGCCGCCGCTTAAGATCGCCCGATGCGCATCCTCGGCATCGACCCCGGCCTGCAGACCACCGGCTTCGGCGTGGTGGACGCGGAGGCGCACACGCTGCAGTACGTCGCCAGCGGCACGATCACGACGACCCACCTTGCGCGTGGCGACCTGCCCGCGCGGCTGAAGGTGCTGTTCGACGGCATCGCGGAACTGCGCGCGCGCTACACGCCCGATGCCGCGGCGATCGAGATCGTGTTCGTCAACGTCAATCCGCAATCCACGCTGCTGCTTGGACAGGCGCGCGGCGCCTGCCTCACCGCGCTGGTCTCGTGCAACCTGCCCGTGGCGGAATACACCCCCATGCAGATGAAGCAGGCCGTCGCCGGCACGGGGCGCGCAGCGAAAGCGGAGATCCAGCAGATGGTGAAGCGCCTGCTGCAACTGCCCGGCCTCCCCGGCAAGGACGCCGCCGACGCCCTCGGCCTCGCGATCACGCACGCCCACGCAGCGATCGCCACCGCCCGGATCCAGCAAGCCGGCAACCTCGCCCGCCGCAACACGGGCTCGTACAAGACCGGGCGGGTGGTCTAGTCGGGGACTGGCAGGAAAGCGGACAACCGAACGCAGAGGACGGTGAGTTCAACCGGTCAAGGCAACATCATTGTTCACCCAAGATGTTGGAGAGACCGGGATGGCGAGACGCAGGGCACGCCTGACATTTCAGGAAAGGCGAGAACTCTGGAA
>NZ_JAEPWM010000023.1 GCF_016654015.1 Ramlibacter ginsenosidimutans
GGTGCCGCTAGATCTACGACACAGGTTCCAAGCCCAAAGGCTGGCGACGGCGTGCACCCGCTCCGCCCGGGTTGCCCCGAACTCTTAGAGTCTAGGAAAGAAACATACAAGGCTGGCGGTGAGGCGAATGCCGAACCCCAGCTCGGCGCGTCACTTCACCGCAGAGATCGACCCGCCGGCCTGCTCCAGCCGCTGCCGCGCGGTGTCCGCATCGACGCCGAGGCGGTGCATCACGATCGCGGTCTTGACGTGGCCGCCCGAGGCGTCGAGCAGCCGCCCGGCCTCGGCGCGCTCGAGGTCCAGCGTCTCCATCAGGATGCGCTCGCCTCGGTCCTGCAGCTTCTGGCAGGTCACCTGCAGGTCCACCATCAGGTTGCCGTGCACCTTGCCCAGCTTCACCATCGCTCCGGTGCTGATCATGTTCAGCACCATCTTGGTCGCGGTGGCCGCCTTCATGCGGGTCGAGCCGGTGATGACCTCGGGGCCCACGAGCGGCGCGATCACCACGTCGTGCGCCTGCTGCAGCGCCTCGGACGGAGGGGTGCACAGGAGGAAGCCGGTGCGCGCGCCGCGTTCGCGCGCGCGCTGCAGGGCGCCGTGCACGAAGGGCGTGGTGCCGGAAGCCGCGATGCCCAGCACGAAGTCGTCGGGCTTCACGTCGCGCTCGTCCATCGCTGCCGCGCCGTCTTCCGGATGGTCCTCGGCGCCTTCCTGCGCGCGCAGCAGCGCCTCGTAGCCGCCGGCCATCACGCCTTGCACCATCTCGGGATCCGTGCGGAAGGTGGGCGGCATCTCCGAGGCATCCAGCACGCCCAGGCGGCCCGACGTGCCGGCGCCCACGTAGATCAGCCGGCCGCCCCTTCCCAGGCAATGCACCACGAGGTCGATCGCGCGCGCGATGCGCAAGCGCTCGTCGCTCACCGCAGCGGCGACGAGCCGGTCCTCCGCGTTGATCAGGTCCACGATCTCCAGCGCGGAGAGCTGGTCGATGCGCAGGCTGCGCGGGTTGCGCTGCTCCGTCAGCCGCGCGTCGAGCGGCGGCTTGGCCGGCGGGGTCTTGCGCGGCGCATTCATGGTCGGGGCAGCGGGCTCCAGCTTCGCGTCAGGCATCTATGGTCCCATGGTAGAGGTGTGGACATGGTCCTGCCACCAGCATGCGCCCGCTGTAGGAAACGCGTGCATCCATGTGTGGTATCCCTGCCGAAGACCCGGGGGCTGGGCGTCGCAAGCTCAGGTGACGCGGAAATTGACGAACTGCCATGGGTCGGCGTCGTCCCGCGGTTCGGGAAACAGCGCACCGCGTTCCTTCAGCGGCGTCCAGTCGCCCCACACGCCCACCACTTCCCCGAGGTACGGACGCGCCACCTCCAGCACCAGCCGATAGTCGATGGCGTCCGGCTCCACGACGCCGCTGCGCGGATGGCGCAGCGCCCACACCATCGCTGCGAGGATGCCCGCAGCCACCTGCATCGAAGTCGCATTGTTGTACGGCAGCAGGGCGCGCGCCTGCGCGATGGACAGCCGCGAGCCATGCCAGTACACCCCGCGCGGATGGCCCATGAGCAGCACGCCCAGCTCGTCGCCGCCCTCGGTGATCTCGTCGCGCAGGATGCGTCGCTGCGGCTGCAGGCGCCAGTGGCGGCCGGCGAGCTCGTGGATCGATGCGACCGCATCGTCGCAGGGATGGTAGGCATAGTGCACGGTGGGTCGATAGAGCACGCGCGCCCCGTCACGCAGCGTGAGGAAGTCGGCCATCGAGATGGACTCGGCATGCGTGATGAGGAAACCCTGGTACGCGCCTTCCTGCGGCGTCCAGCTCCGCACGCGCGTGCCCATCCCCGGCCGATCCAGCAGGATCGCGGCGTCGCAGCCGTAGCCGTGGCGTTGGGCGTCGGCGGGCCAGTGCCGCTCGTGCGTGCCCCAACCCAGTTCCGCGGGCTGCAGGCCTTCGTCGACGAAGGCATCGACGGACCAGGTGTTGACGAACTCGCCGCGCTGGCGGCGCTGGGGGGTGGTCTGGGTGTCGCGCTCGGCCACGTGGATCACCTTGATCTGCAGGCGCTGGGCGAGCGCAGCCCAGTCACGCGGTGACGCGGGCGGCTCGCAGGACACGCCGAGGTCGGCGGCCATGGCGAGCAACGCGTGCTTCAGCAGCGAATTCACGAGACCTGGATTGGCGCCCTGCGTGATGCAGGCGGTCGGCCCGTTCGGATGCGCGCGGCCGAAGGCCAGCATCTCCTCGCGCAGTGCGTAGTTGGAGCGCTGCGAAGCGGAGAGCTCCGGGTTCTCGTAGCGCCCGGGCCAGGGCTGGTTGTCGGCGTCGAGGTAGAACGCGCCGCAGTCCAGGCACAGGCGCACCAGGTCCAGGCTGCACACATCCACGGCCAGGTTCAGCAGGAAGTCGCCGGGTGCGAGCAGCGGGCGCAGCACGGCTGCGTGGTTGGCCTGCGTCAGCGGGCACACGAGCAGGTCGATGCCGAGCGCCTGCGCGACGCCGGTGCGATCGGGCGAGCTGCTCACCACCTTCACCTGGTCGGGCGCGACGGCGAGCGCCTCGTGCAGCAGCGGCATCAGGCCTTGCGCGATGCTGCCGAAGCCGACGATGACCACGCGGCCCTGCAATGAGCCGATCCTGCGAGAACGCTCCATGGGCTCCCCGACGCGACGGTACGGAAAGGTTAGCGCGAGCAGGCGCTGCCGTGGCTTGATCCGGCGCAACTGGCGCCGGCTGCCGCGTGCCAGACTGCCCCGCATGCAGATCCAGTTCCTCGGCGCGACCGGCACGGTCACCGGCTCCAAGTACCTCCTGCGCAGCCCCGCCGCCGCCGGCTCGGTGCTGGTCGACTGCGGGCTGTTCCAGGGCTACAAGCAGCTGCGCCTGCGCAACTGGGAGCCCCTGCCCGTCCCGGCAGCAGATATTTCGGCCATCGTGCTCACGCATGCGCACATCGACCACAGCGGCTACCTGCCGCTGCTGGTGAGGCAGGGATTCCGCGGCCGGATCTACTGCAGCGCCGCGACGCGCGACCTGTGCGGCATCCTGCTGCCCGACAGCGGCGGGCTGCAGGAAGAAGAGGCCGAGTTCGCCAACCGGCACGGCATCAGCAAGCACCAGCCGGCGCTGCCGCTCTACACGCGCGAGGACGCTGTGCGCTGCCTGGAGCAGTTCGAGCCCGTGCCCTGGCACACCGACTTCCAACCGGTCCCCTGGCTCACCGCGCGGCTCTCGCACGCAGGGCACATGCCGGGCGGCTCCGTGGTGCGCATGGACGACGGCCAGCGTTCCATCGTGTTCTCCGGCGACCTGGGACGGCCGAACGACCCGGTGCTGCGCGCGCCCGAGCCGCTCCCGGCGTCCGACTACCTGGTGGTCGAGTCCACCTACGGCGACCGCTTGCACCCCACGACGGATCCCTTCGAGCAACTGGCCGAGGTGATCAACCGGACCTCGGCGCGCGGCGGCACGCTGGTCATCCCCGCTTTCGCGGTCGGGCGTGCGCAGACGCTGCTGCACGGCATCGCGCTGCTCAAGCAGCACAGGCGCATCCACAACCTGCCGGTGTATCTCAACAGCCCCATGGCTGCCGATGCGCTGCAGGTGTACCGGCACCACCGACCCGAGCTGCGCCTGTCCGCCGCCGAATGCGACGCGCTCTGCGAGGCCGCGCACATCGTGCGCACGCCCGACGAATCGCGCACGCTCAATGCGCGCAAGGGGCCGATGGTGCTGATCGCCGGCAGCGGCATGGCCACGGGCGGGCGCGTCATCCACCACATCCAGCAGTTCGCACCCGACCGCCGCAACACGATCCTGCTGGTCGGCTTCCAGGCCGGCGGCACCCGCGGCGCCTCGCTGGCGGCCGGGGCAGCCACCGTCCGCATCCACGGCGAGGACGTGCCGGTGCGCGCCGAAGTGAGCCGCATCGACGCGCTGTCCGCGCATGCGGATGCGGCGGAAATCGAGGCCTGGCTGCGCACGGCGCCGCAGCCGCCGCGCCGCACCTTCATCACGCACGGAGAGCCCCCGGCGGCCGATGCATTGCGCCAGCGCATCGAGCGCAAGCTGCACTGGGCGGTGACGGTGCCGGACTACCTGCAGTCGGTGACGCTGGACTGAGCGTCAGGCCGCCTGCGGGCAACCTCCCTTGTGCAGCACGCGCTCAGTGGACGCCGGATGCTTCGCGAGCATCGCGGCCGGCCGGCGCGGCCGCTGCAGCATCTCGCCGCCGCAATTGGGACACCGGCCCTTCAGCACCTGCGTCGCGCAGTCCCGGCAGAAGGTGCACTCGTAGGTGCAGATCATCGCGTCCGTGGATTCGGCAGGCAGGTCGCGGTTGCAGCATTCGCAGTTGGGCCGCAGCTGGAGCATCGTGGGTCCTTTCAGGGGCGGCCGTCGCCGACCGGTGTCAGCAGGGTTTCGCCCGTGGCCACGAGTTTCTCCGATCCGTCGGCGAGCGCAAACAGTTCGCAGGCGGTGAAGACCTGGGTGCGGCCGGGTTTCACCACACGGGCGCGCGCGATGAAGCGCTCGCCGACGGCAGGCCGCAGGCAGTTCACCGCGAAATGCGACGCGAGAACGCGGCCGACTACCGTCACCGCAGCGAAGCCGCAGGCCGTGTCGATCAGGGCGCCCACCAGGCCCGCGTGCAGGAAGCCCGCGTACTGGCCCAGATCCTCGCGCCAGGCGAGCGCGATCTCCGCCCTCCCCTCGCCCGCCGCGAGCACCTCGATGCCGCACCAGCGGTTGAACGCGGCAGTGGCGTTGATGCCGCGGACCAGGGCCAGCGCATCGGATGCGGGTTCGTGCATGGCGATCTCTCCGTTGAGGGGATCGCCGCAATCTAGGCGCCACGCCGCACTCGCCTTGTCCTGGCGGCGACGCTGCGTCGCGCAAGCGACTTCAGCGCACGGCCGCCCACAACAGCGACACACCCGAGCACAGCATGAGCCCGTCGATCAGGTGGCGGTAGGCCGCGGGCGTGAGCTTCAGCACGACGAAGCGGCCCGCGAACGAACCGGCCATCAGCGTCGAGCCCACGCCCACGCCTTGCAGCACCACCTGCAGCGGCAAGGCGCCGAAGGCCTGGAAGGTCGCCACCTTGGCGACGTACACGCCGATGGAACCGGCCGCCTCGGTCCCGAGGAACGCGCCGCGCTCCAGGCCGTAGAAGGTGAAGAGCGGCACGGTGAGCGGGCCGGTGGAGACGACGAGTCCGGTGAGCAGTCCGAGCGGGCCGCCCAGCAGCATCAGGTGCGTGAGCGTGAGGCGGAACGCGCGGTGCGCGAGCCAGCGGCGCACCGGGATCAGCGAGAGGAAGAACACGCCGAGCGCGGTCTCAGCCCAGCCCGGCGGAATGGTGAGCAGCAGCCGCGCCCCGAGCATCGCACCGGGCACGGCCGTCGTGCAGTAGGCGCCGCAGGCGCGCCAGTCTATGTCGCGCCGCCAGGCCAGCACGCGCCCGGCGTTGCCCATGATCGCCGCGACCGCCATGATGGGCACCGCGTGCCGCGGCCCGAACATCACCACCAGTATCGGCATGAGCACCAGCGAGGAGCCGGTGCCGACGATGCCGCCGAGCGTGCCCGCGAACAGGCCGACCACGAGGACGAGAAAGTACTCCACCCGCCGAGCTTAGCGGCTCGCCGGCGTCAGCCCGGGATCTCCGGCTCCACGAGTTGCGCCAGCAGCGTGAGCGACTCCTGCCACCCGAGGTAGCAGGCCTCCACCGGGATCACCTCGGGGATGCCTTCCTGCACCACGTTCATCTCGGTGCCCACCAGCACCTTCTTCAGCGTGACCGTGGTCATCATCTCGCCGCGCAGGTTGGGATCGTCGAAGACGCTGGAATAGCGCAGCTTCTCGCCGGGCACGAGCTCCAGGTACTTGCCCCCGAAGGAGTGGGAGCCCCGGCCGCTGAAGTTGGTGAAGCTCATGCGCCATTCGCCCCCGACTTCCGCGTCCATGCGATGGACCTGGCCGGTGAAGCCATGGGGCGGCAGCCACTTCGCCATGGCGTGCGGGTCGAGGAAGGCGCGGTAGACGCGCTCGGGCGGCGCGCGCAGGACGCGGTGCAGGCGGACGGTGTTGCTGGCCATGTTTTGTTCCGTGGACTACGAGGACGACCCTCAGCTGCATGACGAACGAGCGCGGCGCAAATCGACAGCGCCGTTCATGCGCTGGCGTGCGCGGCCCCGGCGGCTCGCCGCGCAGCGAACCAGGCCCGCATGATGCCGCGCAGGCGATCCGCACCGGCCCTGCCCCAATCCCGCTGGAGCTCGCACGCGAGGCCCAGCACGGTGATCGGCCGGGCGCCGGCCTGCAGCATGCGCTGCATCGCGGCCTCGTGGGCGACGTGGCTCACTCCGCCGATCGCGTCGGCCACGACGTACACCTCGTAGCCGGCGCGCAGCGCGTCGAGTGCGGGAAAGGCGACGCAGACCTCGGTCCACAGCCCCGCCAGGATCAGCTTCCTGCGGCCGCTCGCTTCGACGGCAGCACGGAACTCCGGGTCCTCCCACGAGTTCATGGTCGTGCGGTCGATCTCCGGCACGCCCGGCAGCGCCTCGCGCAGCTCGGGGTTGGTGCCGGTCATGCCGTGCTTCACGTACACGGTGCTCAGCACCACCGGGAGTTCGAAGGCGGTGGCGGTCTGTCCCAGCAAGGTGACATTGGCGAGCAGTTCCTTGCGGTCCATCGAGCCGACGCCGGCGTACTGCTCCGGCTGGTAGTCGATCAGGGCGAGCACCGCATTGCGCGGCGTGAGCAGCGTGTCGTTTTCGCGGACGGGCGTGACGTCGGACATGGGGGCCTCCAGGCGCGCATCATGCCCCGGGAGCCGGCGACCGCACAACGCCTACTCGCTGACGAGCTGCCCGAGCGCGTTGTCCACCACCAGCGGCGTGTCGAAGTAGCGCACCACCGGCTCGCTGCCGTAGGTGTCGCGGATGCGCTGCCGCCATGCCGCGTCGTGCGCGGCTTCGGCACATGCCCGATCCGGCCAGAGGTAGAAGGCGCCGGACTGGTTCGCCTCGGCGTCGTACACGAAGGTCTTGCGGATCAGCCGTGGATGCGCCTGCCAGCGCGGCGCGACTTCGTGCATGCCCGCGACGACCTCGCTGCGCGAGATGCCGGCCGGGAGATCGAACAGGACGTATTCGGTGATCATGGTGGGCGAAGTATCGGCGACCCGGCTGCGCGACCGCAGAGAGGGCGATGACCGCTACTTCGCCGCGCCGTTCGCGCGCAAAGCCTTGAGCTGCTGCGTCAGCCAGGTGCGGCTCTCGAGGGGCGCCGCGCTGCCGCAGCGCACCAGGTAGGGCTTGCCGGA
The DNA here is from genome assembly GCF_016654015.1 of Ramlibacter ginsenosidimutans. Lineage (GTDB taxonomy): Bacteria > Pseudomonadota > Gammaproteobacteria > Burkholderiales > Burkholderiaceae_C > Ramlibacter > Ramlibacter ginsenosidimutans. The sequence continues at coordinate 7,329 of NZ_JAEPWM010000023.1, forward strand.
CAGGCTGCTGCCGCTCGCGGCCCGGTCGATGAATTGCTCCGTGGTCTGCACGAGGTTGCGGTCCTCCAGGTATTCCAGCTTCTTCACCAGGTGCGCGCGCGCGTCGCTGGCGTCGTACCAGGAGCCGTTGCGGTTGAAGCTGCAGCCGGAGGACTGCAAGCGCCCCAGCAAGGCATCGATTTCCGGACGCGCCGGCGAAGGGGCGGCGAGCACGCAGCCGCAGCACAGGGCAGCCGCCGCTGCGAGCGCCGCAGCGAATCCGCGTCGGGACGGGCGCACGGACGCAAGGTTCGCGGCCATGGCCTCAAGCGCCCTTTTGCTGCTGCTCGAGCATCTGCGCCATCTTCTGGTGGATCAGGTTCACCGCCTTCAGCGGCCGCAGCATCACCTTGAAGTCGGTGATGCGGTCCTCGTCGTTCCAGGTGATCATGTCGACGCCATTCACCACGATGCCGTCGATTTCCACCACGAACTCCAGCACGGCGTCGTGTCCCTGCGCGAGCTCGCGCACGTAGCGGAAACTGTCGTTGAAGAAGACGTGGAAGGCCGCGCCGAGGTAGGCCGCCGCCAGCTTGCGTCCGCGCTGCGGCGTGTGCACGACGGGTGAGTGGAACACGGCATCTTCGGCAAGCAAGGCGTACAGCCCCGCCGGGTCGTGCGATTCCACGAGGCGGTGCCAGGCCTGGAGGGCGGGTGGGTGGTTCATGGATTTTCGTTTCCGGTTGCGTCGTTGAGCGCCTTGACCGCCACCCCCGCGAGCAGCGCCGTGAACAGGACGCCGCAAACGCCGATGGCGACGGACAGCGTGCGCGTGAGCAGCAGCTTCGGCGCGAGGTCGCCGTAGCCGATCGTGAGTCCCGAGACGAAGGCGAAGTACACCGACTCGCCCAGGCTCCAGTGTTCCAGCAGGCCCACCAGGATACCCATGCCGACGATCAGCAGGAGCAAGGCGGACAGGATCGGCCAGACGACCCGCAGGCCGACCAGCAGGCCGGCGGCGAACGAGCGCCGCATCGCGCGTGGGTCCATGGTGTCCCTCCTGCGGTCATCGTACCCCGGCCCACGGCCCGCGCCGCCGCGCCCCGCACCCTATTGCGGCTGCGCGCTGTAGCGGATCGACTGCACGCGCCCATCGCGGAAGCGGACGATGACGATCAGGTTGCCGGGGCCGCGGTCGTACAGCCACTCCTCCACCGTCTGGCACGGGACACCCAGGGGCACCGCGGGCGCCGGGATGGGCTGCGGCGTGCCCCACAGGTACACGGGCGCACAGAAGCTGTCCATCAGCAGCGGCTGGCCGCACTTGTACAGGACCGACACCTTCGAATCGCCTTCCGAGGCGATGGCGCCGTTGCAGCGCAGGTTCTCTGCGTGCGCGACCCGCCCCAAGGCGAGCAGCGCCACGATCAGGGCGAAACGCAGGAGAGCCGGCATGGCGCGCCTCCTTCAGGCTGCGGTGAGCTTAGCCCAGCCCGCACCACTGCGCCACGCGGTGCGCCACGTCCATCCACAGCGCCCAGGCCGCGGTGAGCGCCAGCAGGCCGCCGGCGATGCGCGTGCCCCAGTCGTTGCGCAGGCGGTTGCCCAACTCCTGCAGCTTGCGCAATGCAGACGGTGCGAGCCCCAGCGAGATGCCGCTGCCGAGCGCGAACAGCGCCATGCTCGCCATGCCCTCGACGAAGCCACCGGACAGAGAAGCGACCAGCAGCGCCGAATACAGCAGCCCGCAAGGCATGAAGACCCACAGTGCGCCGCTGGCCACCAGGCCACCGCGCCGCTGCGCCATCGGCCGCACGCGCGACCAGACGTTGCGGCCCGCCGCTTCCACCCAGGCGGGCTGGCGCGCCTGCGCCAGCAGCACCAGGCCCCACAGCAGCACGGCGACGTGGAAGAGCGTCCACACCGGCTGCAGCGCCTGCGTGCCGGACGACAGCCAGGCGAAGCTCTGGACCGCGAGGCCCGCGGCGCCGCCGGCCAGCGAGTAACCGATCAATCGGCCGGCCTGGAAGCTCCACATGCCGCGCGCGGAAGGAGCGCGCACGCCGCGGATCACGCCGCCGCAGGCAGCGCCGCACATGGCGACGCAGTGCGGGCCGCCGACCAGGCCCATCAGGAGTGCGGTTCCCGCCAGGGTGAGTGTCATGTCATGCAGGAGCCGGCCGCTGGGTGCTTCGGGGCGAGCCCATCCTCAGATGATGCGGGAGAAGCGCGCGCGGTTGCGGTCGGCCTGCAGGTACTTGTCGAACTGCATGGCCACGGCGCGCACGAAGAACCAGCCCTGCGCCGTCACCTGGATGCCGGCGTCGTCCACGATCACCATGCCCTGGCGCTGCAGCTCGCGCATCTGCTCCAGTTCCGCGGCGAAGTAGCTGCGGAAGTCCAGCAGCCAGGCCAGCTCGATCGATTCGAACAGCACCTGTCCCTGGCACATCAGCGCCATGATCACGGCGCGGCGCGCGAGGTCGTCGCGGGACAGCGCGAGCCCGCGCGTGACGGGCAGCTTGCCCTGGTCCAGCAGGTCGCAGTACTCGGCCATGGTCTTGGCATTCTGGCTGTAGGTGGCGCCCACCTTGCCGATCGCCGACACGCCCAGGCCGATCAGGTCGCAGTCCGCGTGCGTGCTGTAGCCCTGGAAGTTGCGGTGCAGCCGGCCCTGCCGCTTGGCCACCGCCAGCGCGTCGTCCGGCAGCGCGAAGTGGTCCATGCCGATGTAGACGTAGCCGGTGCTCAGGAACGCGGCCAGCGCCTGCGACAGCATGTTGATCTTGGCGCCGGCGTCCGGCAGGTCCGACGCCACGATGCGCCGCTGCGGCTTGAAGCGCTCCGGCAGGTGCGCATAGGCATACAGCGCGATGCGGTCCGGCTTGAGGCTCGCGACCTGCGCCAGCGTGCGTGCGAACGATTCCGGAGTCTGCTTCGGCAGGCCGTAGATCAGGTCCATGTTGATGGAATCGAAACCCGTGCGGCGCGCGTCGGCCATCAGGGCCGCCACCTGGTCGAAGGGCTGGACCCGGTGCACGGCCTTCTGCACGTCGGGATCGAAGTCCTGCACGCCGAAGCTGATGCGGTTGAAGCCCAGGTCCTTCAGCACGCTCAGGCGCTGGGCCGACACGGTGCGCGGATCGATCTCGATCGAGCACTCCGCCCGCGGCACGAGCGTGAAATTGCGGCGCAGCATGGCCATGAGCTCGCGCAGCTCGTCGTCGGACAGGAAGGTCGGCGAGCCGCCACCGAGGTGCAGCTGCCCCACGGGCTGGCCCGGGCCGAGCTCGCGCACGTGCAGTTCCACCTCGCGTTGCAGGTACTGCAGGTAGCCCGCGGCGCGTTCGTGGTGCTTCGTGATGATCTTGTTGCAGGCGCAGTAGTAGCAGAGCGATTCGCAGAACGGCACGTGCACGTAGAGCGACAGGGGCAGCCCGAGGGCGGCGGGGCCTTCGCGGCGCTGGCGCAACGCCTGGGCGTAGTCGGCCGGGCCGAACGCCTCGACGAAGCGGTCGGCCGTCGGGTAGGACGTGTAGCGCGGACCGGGGACGTCGTACTGGCGCAGGAGTTCGGGGGAAAGGGTGGTGCTCATGGCGTGTTCCGGGAAGGCCTCATGGTGCGGGACCGCTTCCTCGTCCCGCTTGACCTGCATCAAGGGTGCCCCCCCGGCGGCCCGGACAATTTGACTCAGATCAGAGCTACCAGACCTGCCCGTGACCACCAACGAAACGCCCGTCCTCGACCCCTGCCCTGCCCCGGCCTCGCTGGCGGCGCGGCAGGTCGCCTGTTCCAGCTGCAACCTGCGCGAGCTCTGCATGCCCTCCGGCCTGTCGGCGGCGGAGATGGCGCGCATCGACCAGCTGATCACGACGCGACGCAAGGTCAGGCGCAAGGCGCCGCTGTTTCGCGCGGGCGAGCCCTTCCACGCGCTCTACGCGATCCGCACCGGCGTGTTCAAGACCTGCGTGACCGCCGAAGACGGCCGCGACCAGGTCACCGGCTTCCACATGGCCGGCGAGATCGTCGGGCTCGATGGCATCGTGCAGGACCACCACACGTGCGACGCCGTGGCGCTGGAGGACTCCGAGGTCTGCGTGCTGCCGTTCGACCGCATCGGCGAGCTCTCGCGAGAAGTCGGCGCGCTGCAGCACCACCTGCACCGCGTGATGAGCCGCGAGATCGTGCGCGAGCACGGCGTGATGCTGCTGCTCGGCTCCATGCGGGCCGAGGAGCGCGTCGCCGCGTTCCTGCTGAACCTGGTGCAGCGGCTGCAAGCGCGCGGCTTCTCCCCTTCCGAGCTGGTCCTGCGCATGACGCGCCAGGAGATCGGCAGCTACCTCGGCCTCAAGCTGGAGACCGTCAGCCGCACCTTCTCGCGCTTCGCGCAGGAAGGCGTGCTGGAGGTGCAGCACCGTTTCGTGCGCATCGCCGACGTCGAGCGACTGCGCAGCGTGCTCGCGCAACCGGGCAGCGGGTTCTAGCGGCGCCCGCCCCCACTGTCGCTCGCGTCCTCGGCTGTAGGACCGTGCGCACAGCCATTGGGGGCTATGGGCTCTCGCATTGCATGCGGGGCGGACCAAGATAGTTGGCATCCAACCATCAAGGAGTCCGGAATGAACAAGCAGCAAGTCAAGGGCGCGACCAACCAGGCCACCGGCGCCGTGAAGAAGGAAGTCGGCAAGATGACGGGCGACCGCAGCACGCAGGCCCGCGGCACGGCCCAGGAGATCAAGGGCAAGGTGCAGCAAGGCGTGGGCAACGCCAAGGAAGACGTGCGCAGCAACAGCGATATCGATCGCAGCTCGCGCACGCGCCGCAGCAGCGACCGCTAAGAGGCGGGGCAAGAACAAGAGCCGGGAATTTCCCGGCTTTTTTTTGCTCGCCGGGGTTCGGTCGGTGCGGCCCCTGTCCCGGACCGGAACGCGGCACAGTGTTGCTGCGGTGGAAGCGGAGAGGGTAGGCTGGCGGTGAGCCGCAGGCAAACCCCAGCTCGCTGCGCCACGCTGGATCGCTGGGGTTCGCGTTGCTCACCGCCAGCCTACGAGTACGGGGGCCCGTTAGTCTTCGGCGCAGGGGCCCGACTGTCCATCGTCGCGGCAGGCGGCGTGCGGTGCAGGCCCGCATCAGGGGCATCGCCTGGAAGCCGGTCCGGGCGGCGGAGCGCGGTTACGAGAGCGCAGCGTATCGAACCGCGCGTACGTTTCATGCTACCGCGGCACTTGTTTGAGCAGAGAGTTTGACTGCGCAGCGGGCAAACTCTCTGCGAGTTGTGCCGCGCGACGCCGCCCGGACCGGCTTCCAGGGGAGTCGGCGCGCGCAGCCGCCGACCGATGCCCAGCGGGCCTGCACCGCACGCCGCCTGCCGCGACGCCCCCGGCCTCCGAAGAGAGCACCTCTTCGTTCTTCCCCAAGATCGGCAAACACCCTTTCTTGCTTCGCGCTGGCCTTTCTTGCGCCGTACCGATGGCGCAGCGTCCCCCGAAGGGACGATTCCTCAACGAAGGCGGCGTGGGTAGGCTGCGGGTTCCACCAACCTCGCCCAGGAATACCGCATGCGCAAGTTCGCATTGGCTTCGATCGCGCTTTCCGTCTGCGTCCCGGCTCTGTGCCAACAGAGTTTCCCCGAGGGAGCCACGGCCCCATCGGCGCAAGAGGTGCAAGGCCTGCTCGCCGACAAGACCTTCCGAAGCACCGTTGCGAACGGTTCGGTGTGGCGGATGCAGTACAACGCCAACGGGTACATCTTCTTCAACGCCGGCGCCGGCTACAGCGACAGCGGCAAGTGGAGAACCGAGGACGGACGCCTGTGCACCGAGATGCAGCGCACCGGGCCCAGCTGCTCCGACGTGCGCCTGTCCGGCGGAACCCTCTACATGAAGCGGCCCAGCGGCGAAATCCTCAAGTTCGAGCCGCTGTAGCGCCCGCAACTGCTCCGCCTGGACGAGTTCCCCGCCCCTGCTGGCCCTTCGTTCACTCGGCGGCCGACGGACTGCCGGTGGCGGTGCCGACGGCGCTGTCGCCGCTGTAAGAGGACCCGCTTCCGGAGGAGTAGGAGCTGCCCGCATTGCCCGACGCATTCCCGTAGCTGGCGCTGTCCGCACTGTCGCGGCGACGTGCAGGAATGGCCTCGTAGCTGTCGGCCGCCCTGCGGTTGGATCCGCTCGCGCCCTCGTAGCTGCTGCCGGCAGCGTCGCGCTGGGTCACGGCGCCGCCGTTGCGCGGCAAGGTGATGGTAGTGCTGGCGCGCGGCGTGCTGCTGTTGCCGTCGGCCTCGCGCGCCGCGCCCAGGGTGGCCGTGCCCCCCTGCGTGCTGCCCGCGCCGCGCGGCTGCGCCGGTCCGCGGACGACCTCGCTCGGTGGGGGCGCATCCGACGGCCGCACGGCGGTCGCATCGGGCGATCGGTAGACCTGGGTTCCGGGCACGGTGTCGACCGGTCGCGCGGCTTCCAGCGGGCGCGGGTACGTCGGCACTCGTTGCGGTTCGGAAACGATCACCGGCGCGTCGGGTCTCACGGTCGCCGGCGGAGACTGTGCCGTCGAGAGCGAGGACGCAGGCAGCGGGGACGGCGCCGGTTGCAGTTGCGGCGGCGCGCCGTTCCCTTCCGCGGGCGCGGCGGGCGGCACGCCCGCGACGGTCGGATCGGCGGGCGCGGCGTTGAACACGCTGTTCAACCAGTCCCCCATGCGGTCCACCAGCGGCTTGTCGTCGTCGCGCGTGTGCGGGGCGCTGAAGGTCGCCTTCGCGTCGATGACACCGGCCTTCTCGGCCTGCTGCAGCATGTCGCCCACGATGAACAGCGCGTTGTGCGCGCCCTGCCCCCAGTACGAGCTGCGCATCGTCACGCGGTTGTCGTCGAAGCCGACCCACGCGCCGGCGACCAGCTGCGGATGCATGACGATGAACCAGCCGTCGGTGTTGTCCTGCGTCGTCCCGGTCTTGCCGGCCAGGTCGCCCGTGAGGCCGAACCGCGGTCGCAAGCCGGCGGCCGTGCCGTAGTCGATGACGCCGCGCATCACGTCCAGCAGTGTCTGCGCCGCCGGAGTGGAGAGCGCCTGCTCCGGTGTGTGCGCGCCGAAGCTCTCGAGCACCTCGTGCTGCCGGTTCTCCACCGCAGTGACGACGATCGGCTGCATGTAGTTGCCGCCGTTGGCGATGGTGGCGAACGAGGTCACCATCTCCTTGAGCGTCACCGGGCTCGTGCCCAGCGCCAGCGAGGGCACTTCGTCCAGCTTGCTCTGGCGCACGCCCATGGCACGCGCGAGGCTGGCCACGCGCGCGGGGCCGACCTCCATCATCAGCTGCGCGGTGATGGTGTTCTTGGACTTCGCGAGGCCGTCGCGCAGCGTCATCGGCTCGTTGGTCGGGGGCCCTTCGATGTCGCCGGGGCGCCAGACCTGGTTCTTGTCGATCTGGATGGCCACGGCCTGGTCCATCAACGTTTCGTCGGGCCGGTGGCCCAGCTCGAACGCCGCGCCGTACACGAAAGGCTTGAAGGTGGAGCCCGGCTGGCGGCGCGCCTGCTGCACGTGGTCGAACTTGTCCGCGTCCCAGTCGCGGCTGCCCACCCACGCCTTGATGGCGCCCGTGCTGGGATCGATCGCGAGGAAGCCGGCCTCCAGCATCGTCTTCTGCCGGCGCAGGTCGCGCATGAACTTGGTGTCTTCGCGCAGCTCCTTCAGCGCCTGCGCGTCGTCCTTGCCGCCCTCGCGCGCCTGCTTGTATTCCGGCGTGTCGCGCATCCAGGACTTCACCAGGCCGGCATGCGAGTCCCAGAAGTAGTCGAAGGCCGCGTCCTTCTTGTCGGCGGCCACGTAGGCGGATGCGTCGCCGCCGAGAGAGGGCACCGTGCTCCGGCTCCATTCGACGTCCGCCACCGCCTGCAAGGCCTTGGTCTGGCGTGCGACCGCCTGGTCCGCCATCTCCTGCAGGCGCGAGTCGATGGTCGTGCGCACCACGAGGCCGTCGGAATAGATGTTGTAGTCGTGCTGGTCGGCCCAGTCCTGCAGCCACCGCTTCAGGTATTCGGCCAGGTGCGGGGCCGGTCCGTCGTCCTCGTCCAGCCGCACGAATTTCAGCTTCAGCGGCTGGTCCTTCAGCTGCTCGTAGCTGGACTCCTGCAGCTTGCCGCCCTTCACCATCAGCTGCAGCACGGTGTTGCGGCGCTGCAGGGCGCGCTCGGGATTCAGCACGGGGTTGTAGTAGGCCGTGCCCTTGAGCATGCCCACCAGCGTCGCGGCCTCGGTCTTGTTCAGGTCCTTGGCCGACTTGCCGAAGTAGGTGCGCGCGGCCATCTCGATGCCCCACGCGTTGTACAGGAAGGAGACGGAGTTGAGGTAGCTCTCCAGGATCTCGTTCTTGCTGTAGATCGACTCGATCTTCAGCGCGGTGATCGCCTCCTTGATCTTGCGCGTGATGTTCTGGTCGCGGCCGATCTCCTCGGGATACAGGTTGCGCGCGAGCTGCTGCGTGATGGTCGATCCGCCTTCCACCTCACCGGTCATCGTCCTCAGCATGGCCTTGCCCGTGCGGACGAAGTCGATGCCGTGGTGCTGGTAGAAGCGCTTGTCCTCGGTGGCCAGCAACGCGTCGATGACGTTGGGCGAAATGTCAGAGAGCTTGACCCAGTCGCGGTTCGCGCGCCGGAACACGGCCAGCTGCTTGCCATCCGCGGAGAGCACCACGGACGGCGACTCCTGCTTGGCCTTGCGGATGTCGCCGATGCTGGGGGTGAGGGGAAAGAGGATCGCCACGTAGATCGCCAGCGCCGCGACCAGCGAGAGCGGCAGGAGGGCGGCGGCCTTCCACTTGTGGCGCCGCAGCCAGCGGCCGGTGCGCTGCAAGCGCCCGCCGCCGCTCGCCGTCTCTCCCTCGGGTCTGTCCTTCATGGTGCTCTCTGAATCGTGGTGCAGCGAATCTAGGAGGGCGGTCCCTGGCGCGACTGTAGGACGGCTGCGCGACGCAAGCGCTGCTTTGCCCCGCGCGTACGTGAGGCCCGACTACGCTGCGCCTGCCTCATCTATTCCTACAGCGGATGGCGCGACTGTCCGACGCGAGGCGACGGCGCGCATCCCGGTGCCGCGGCCTGGCTCAGCGGAAGATCCGGTCCATGCAGCTCGCCCTTCCCCTCGGCGTCGGGAGCCACCTGGTCGGCGGCAGTGCGGTCGTTGGTCTCGGCAGCCGCCTGATCGGCCGCCGTGCGGCGCGCCCCCGCGTCACGCGCTGGTTCGCCGCCCGCGTACGCAAGGGCGACACGCGCGTGGTGGAGGCGCCCGCGGGCAGCGTGACCGTGCATTGCCGCGAGGGCGAGGTGTGGATCACGCACGACGGGGACCCGCGCGACGTGCTGTTGGAGGCGCGGGAAAGCTACGCCGCTGGCTTGCGCAACCGCATGAGCGTGCATGCGCTCGAGGATTGCGTCGTGGAGTTCGAGGTGGTGGACTGAGCCTTCAGCCAAGCGGGTCGGCGAGCCCGTTCTTCAGCGCGTAGCGCACCAGTTCGGTCTGGTTCGCCAGCCCCAGCTTCTGCATCAGGTTCGCCTTGTGCGTGCTGACGGTCTTGACCGATAGATTCAGCTTGGCCGCGATGTCCGACACCGCCTCGCCCGCAACCAGCAGGCGGAACACCTCGAACTCGCGGTCCGAAAGCGTTTCGTGGGCCGGCGCGTCGCTGCCCGGCATGGCGCCCAGCGCCAGTTGCTCGGCCACCTCCGCGCTGATGTACGCGCCGCCACCTGCGATCTTTCGGATCGCCTGCTCCAGCAGGGCGGCCGCGCTCTCCTTCGTGAGGTAGCCGCTCGCCCCCGACTTGATGGCGCGCACCGCGTACTGCATCTCCTGGTGCATGCTGAGCACGAGGATGCGCACGCGCGGCTTCTCCGCCTTCACGAGCTTGATCAGCTCCATGCCGCTGCGCCCCGGCATGGACAGGTCCACCACCAGCACGTCGAAGTCGGTGCCGCGCACGGTGCGCATCACCTCCGTGCCGTCGGCGGCCTCGCCGACCACCTGGAAATCGGCAACGTCGGAGACGATGCGCTTGAGGCCTTCGCGCACGATCGCGTGATCGTCGGCCAGCACGATGCGGATGGTCACTGGACTACCCTCCGTCCTGCGGACTGCGGGATTCGCCTTGGGGCGGCCCGGCGGCTCATGCCAGCTCCGTTCCGGGCCGCGCCGGGATCAGCGCTTCCACGCGCGTGCCCGCGCCCGGGCTGCTGTCGACGTTCACCTGGCCGCGCAGGAGGTGCGCGCGTTCGCGCAGCCCGACCAGACCCAACGACTGGGGCGCCCGCGGCGCCGCCACGCGGAAGCCGATGCCGTCGTCCTGCACGCGCAGCAGCAGGTAGTCGCCTTGCGCTTGCAGCTCCAGGGTGACCTTGCTCGCGCGCGCGTGCTTCGCGACGTTGGCCAGCGACTCCTGGACGATGCGGAAGACGCCGGTGGCAAAAGGCTCCGGCAGTTCGAGCGTTTCGTCGATCTGCAACTCGCACGGGACGCCGGTGCGTTGCGAGAAAGACTGCGCCAGCCACTCGATGGCGGCCACCAGGCCCAGGTCGTCGAGCACGAGGGGCCGCAGGTCCGAGGCGATGCGCCGCATGGCCGCGACCGTGGAGTCCAGCAGCCCGAGCATGTGCCCGATCTTCTCCTGCACCTTCGGGTCGGCGGAACTGGGCTGGTCACGCAGCCAGCTCGTGTCCATCTTCAGCGCGGTGAGCGACTGGGCCAGCTCGTCGTGCAGTTCGCGGGCGATGCGCGACTTCTCCTGTTCGCGCACGCCAGAGGATTCGGCGGCGAAGGCGGCGAGCTCCTCGCGCGCGCGCACCCGCTCGGTCACGTCGCGCAGGATGACCGTGTAGAGCTTGCCTTCCGGCGTCTGCAACTGGGAGATCGAGGCCTCGATCGGGAACTCCGTGCCGTCCTTGCGCAGCGCATACAGCACCGTGTTGTCGCCCATGCGCCGCGACGTCGTCCCGGTGGCGCCGAAGCGGCGCATCTGTTGTCCGTGCGCGCCCCGGTAGCGCTCGGGCAGGAGCAGGTCGAGCGGCTTGCCCAGCACTTCCCGCGAGCTCCAGCCGAAGGCGCGCTCGGCCGCCCGGTTGTAGAGCACGATGTTCAGCTGGTCGTCGACGCTGATGATGCCGTCCATGGCGGAATCGAGCAGCCCGGCAAGGCGCGCGGCTGCGTTGGCATCGGAAAGCCAGATGTTGGACATGACAGCGAGGTGACTCTTTGCTTAAATTAGAGCACAACGCGACCAGGCCGCTGCCGTATGGCAGCGCGGGCGGCGCTGTACGGGGGGCGGGCGCTGCCGTGGTGCGAGAGCGGCCGCATCCGCCCGCGTCCTACATGCCGGCTGGGGCGCTCCTGACAGCCGACGCGGCAAGCGCAGCCGAGACTGCCGCAACCTGAACGCTATTCCTGCAGAGTGTTGGCCCTCCAAGAACCCATCGCCAGTTCCACCGGCCCCGCGCCGGCCACCGCGGATGTCTCGCCGCAGCGCCAGCGCAGCCTCGCGCGCGCCGCCCGGCACGACATCCTGCGCCGGCTCGCGCCGCCGCTGCGCCATGACATGGTGGTGCACCTGCAGTCCCTGGGCATGATGGCCGAGGCGCTGAGCGCGCGCATGGAACGCGGCGCCGTGGCCGGCAACGAGCTGGCCGGTTCGGTGAGCAAGCTGAAACGGCTCTCGCGGCAGGCCGTCACGCGCTGCCTGGAGGTCTGCACGTGGATGGAGCCCGGCGAGGACGACACCATCGGCCTGCGCGACGGCGTTACCGAAGTCGTGCGCCTGCTCTCCACCAGCCTGAACTTCCGCGGCTTCGACCTGCGTTGCGAGCCGTGCGACGGGACGTTCGAGGTGACGCGCAGCGCGTTGCGCTTCCTGCTCGCCGCCGCCATCCTCACGCTCGCCGACGCCGCGCCGGCCCCCGGCCAGATCGCGGTGCGCACGGCACAGTCGTCCACGCACGGCGTGATCTCGGTGGAGTACCAGCCCGAGCCGGTGGAGGCCACGTTCACGCAGTTGCACGAGTCGGGCGACGCGCCCCTCTCGTGGCTCGAGGTGCAGGCGCTTGCCGCGCAGCTGGGCGTCGAACTGCTGCGCAACGGCGAGGCCATCATCCTGCGCCTGCCGCGCGCAGTGGTCACGTCTCCACTGAAGATGGCTGCGACGTAGCGGCGGCCTTCGCGTCCATGAACTCCTCCAGCTGCTCCAGCGGCAGCGGACGGCAGAACAGGTACCCCTGGTAGCGGTGGCAGCCCTGCCGCGCCAGGAAGGCCCGCTGCTCCTCCGTCTCCACCCCTTCGGCAATCACTTCCAGCCCGAGATTGCGGCACAGGTCGATGATGGTGGCCGCGATCGCGGCGTCATTGCCGTCGGTGAGGATGTCCTTGACGAAGGCGCGGTCGATCTTCAACTCGTCGATCGGCAGTCGCTTCAGGTAGGAGAGCGAGGAGTAGCCGATCCCGAAGTCGTCCACCGACAGGCGCACGCCCATTTCCTTGAGGTTGCGCATGCGGGCGATCGTCGCTTCGAGGTTGTCGGCCAGCAGGCTCTCGGTCAGCTCCAGTTTCAGGCGATCGGGCGGGATGCCCGAGCGGCGCACGCAGCTCACCACCTCGTCGATGAACTCCGGGTGGCGGAACTGCCGCACGCTCACGTTCACGGCGATGCTGAGATGCGCGCGGTCCGGCCGCTGCGCCCACACCGCCAGTTGCGCGCAGGCGGCCTCCAGCACCCAATGGCCGATCGGGATGATGAGCGAGGTCTCTTCGGCGGTGGGTATGAACTCCTCCGGGCCGACGATGCCGCGCGTGGGATGCTGCCAGCGCAGCAGCGCCTCCACCCCGGTCATGCTGCCGTCCAGCCCCACCTGCGGCTGGTACTCGATCTGCAGGTGGTTGTCCCGCCAGGCCTGGCGCAGGTCGGCGGCGAGCGCCGCGTTGGCAGTGGCGACCTCCTGCATCTCCGGGTCGAAGAAGCGCACCGCGTTGCGTCCCGCCGCCTTCGCCTGGTACATCGCGAGATCCGCCTGCTTCAGCAGTTCGTTCACGCTCGACGGCTGCTTGCCGAACAGCGTGACCCCGATGCTGCAGGTGCTGTGGTGCAGGTAGCCCGGCAGCACGTAGGGCTGGCCCAGCGCCTCCAGCACTCGCTGGCTCACGATCTGCGCGGCGGTCAGCGGGTCCAGCGGCTTCTGGGGCGTGTTCTCGATGAGCACCACGAACTCGTCGCCGCCGAGGCGCGCCACCAGGTCGCCCTTGGCCACGCAGTTGCGCAGGCGCCGGCCCACCTGCTGCAGCAGCAGGTCGCCCTTCTGGTGCCCCAGCGTGTCGTTGAGCACCTTGAAGTTGTCGAGGTCGATGAACATCAGCGCGCCCTCGCGCGCGTGCCCGTTCTCGCCCACCGCATCGTGCAGCCGGTCCAGCAGCGTCTGCCGGTTCGGCAGTTGCGTGAGCGGGTCGTAGAACGCGAGGTACTGGATCTTCTCCTCGTCTCGCTTGCGCTCGGTGATGTCGCGGCCCACGGCCACCCAGTGCGTGAGGCGGCGCGACTCGTCCCACACCGGCGAGACGTCGAGGTCCACCCAGTAAGGCTCGCCGGCCTTCGTGTAGTTGATCAGGTCCACGCGCACCCGCTCCCACTGCTCCAGCGCGGTGCGGATGCGGTCCAGTTGCGGCCGCTGCGTGTCGGGTCCCTGCAGGAAGCGCGGCGAGCGCCCGAGCACTTCCTCGCGCGTGTAGCCGGTGCGGCGCTCGAACGCGTCGTTGACGAACACGATGCGCGGCCCCGGCGCGCGGAAGGGCGCCGCCTCCGTGATGATCACGATGTCGTTCAGGCGCGCGATGCTGCCTTCGAGCAGCGTGAGGTGCTGCTGCGCACGGCGGCGGGTGGACACGTCGCGCAGGTGCAGCGCCATGCCCGCCCCGAAGGGAAAGCCGCGCAGCTCCAGCCAGTGCACGCCCTGGGCGTCCAGTTCTTCCAGCTCGATCGCCTCGCGCTTGTCCAGCGCCTGCATGAAGCGCTCCTCCAGCGCCAGCCGCAGCCGCATCTGGAAGAAGCTCCACACCTTGCGCCCGAGCAGCCGGTCGCCGGCGGCGCCGAGCAGTTGTTCCGCCTGTTCGTTCGCGTAGCTGATGCGGCCCTGGCGGTCGATGGTGACGAAGGCCTCGGCACTGCCCGGCGCGCCTCCCATGCTCACGGTGTGCCGCAGCAGCGTGCCCGAGGCGTGTCCGGCCGGTGCGATCTCCTGCACGATGCCTTCGCTGCCGACGATGGCGCCGTGCGCGTCGCGCAGCGGCTCGCCCACGCAGCGCACCCAGGTGCGCCGTCCCTGCAGCGACTGCAGCTGCAGTTCCAGGTCGAAGGGCTTGCCTTCCTCCTCGCACGCGCGCACCGCTTCGCGCAGCTCGGTGCGGTGCTCGCCGACATAGTGCGAGAGTGCCTCCTCGAAGTCCGGAGTGAAATCCTGCGGCGCGCCGTGCAGGCGCGCGAGCTGCGGCGACCAATACAGGCTGCCGGCGCGGGCATCCCGCCGCCAGAAGCCGACGAACGCGCTGCGTTCGACGAGTTCGAGCAACTGCTGCGAATCCTGCGCGATCAGCCGGTCCATCTTCATCTGTGCGCGATCTTACGGTGCACCAGCCCGGCCGGGGCGCCCGTAGGCAGCCTCCTACATCCGAACGCGTGCGCATCCGAGCGGTCCGCATGAGGCAGCGACTAAAGTGCCTTACGCCTGGAAACCGACCCTTACCGATTGAACCCCCGTGGAACTTGCCGTCTTTGTCGTCGAGGACAACGCCGAGATCCGCGAGAACCTCGAGCAGGCGCTCGAGGAACTCACCTGCGTGAAGGTGGTGGGTGACGCGGCCACCGAAGAAGATGCGCTGCAGTGGATCACCGGACAGAACCACTGGGACATGCTGATCCTCGACCTGTTCCTCAAGGGCGGCAACGGCTTGCGGGTGGTGCAGCACGTGCACCGTGCGCGCCCCGAGCAGAAGATCATCGTGTTCAGCAACTACGTGAATGCCGCCGTCCGCAAGCGCTGCGCGCAGCTCGGCGTGGACGCGGTGTTCGACAAGTCCACCGAAATCGACGCGTTGGTGGACTACTGCTCCCACCAATGCACGCTGATGGGCGCGCAGTCCGCCCCGGCGCCCTTGACTCCCACCGGAGGAACCCGGTCATGACGAACACGCATGCTTTCCCCGGGCTCACGCTCGTCGAGCCCGAGCCCGTCGCGGAAACACGCGGTCCGGGCCGGCGCTGGTCCGACGCAGGGACGAGCGGCGGCGCGGCGGAACAGGACGCCCCGTGGGCCATGGCGCAGCAGTGGCCCACCGTGGTCGCGGCGCTGTCGGAGCAGGCCGTCGAAGGCAGCAACCTGATCCTGCAGGCGCTCGACTACCTGGTCGGCGCAGGCCGGCTGCGCCACGGCGAGGCGAAGGCGCTCGGCGACGCGATGCACCAGCTGCGCGCGACCAGCCTGCGCGCGCAGCAGATCACGCGCCTGGCCGGAGGCCGGATCCGCCAGGCCCGCGAGCGCGTGGACCTGGCGCAACTCGTGCGACAAGTGCTGCAGGAACGCGCCCCGGGCATCGAAGCGGCGGGCATCGTCGTCCGCTCCGACCTGGAGCCGGTGGAAGTGCTGCTGGACCCACCGGTGGCGGCGAGCCTCGTCAACGCCATCCTCGACTGGGCCATGAGCCTCGGCAAGCAGATCGACCTGTTGCTCGCGCCCGCCGAATTGGCGGGCCCCGCCCGGCTGAAGGTGCGCATCGCCACGCCGGCTCCCGCGCAGCCCACGGCCGGGACGGCGCGCGCACGCAGCCGCCGGCTGCACGACGGCCTGCACTGGACGCTGCTGCGGCAGATCGCGGCGTCGTCCGGCCTGGAGCTGGAACATTCGCGCCGGGACGGCGCCGCCCTGCTCACGATCGCGTTCCCCCGCACCTTCCTGAGCACCGCAGGCGTGGCCTGCCTGGACCTCACCGAGCAGGGCGCCGCAAACTCCCTGCGCCCGACATGGGTGCTCGTGGTCGCGCAGGATGAGCGCGTGCGCACCGAGTCGCTGGACGCCTTGCGCAAGATGGGCATCCCTGCACTCGCTGCCGGCGACCTGCGCCAGGCGCGTGCGCTGGTGCGCGACAGCAAGCCCGACGTGCTGGTGGCCGCCTGGGACGTGCCGCTCGCGGAGATCGCGCGCTTCCGCCAGGACGTGCTGGGCGGCGAGGAGCGCTGCCCGCTGGTGGAAATCACCCACGACGTGCCCTCCTTCCACCTGAACGGCTTCGACCGCTTCGAAACCCCGAAGGTCGGCCGCGCCCAACTCACGGCCGAACTGCCCCCGACGGTGCTGTTCGAGCTGGTGAAGGTGGGTTGAGGACGGCCGACCGGAAAGCGGACAACCGGACGCAGAGGTCGCAAAGGTTACGCAGAGGACGCAGAAGGAATCCAACAAAGGACTTCCAGAATTGGTTTCTTTTGCGTCCTCTGCGAAATCTCTGCGTGGCGGATTCAACCGGTCACCGCAACAGTGCCTTGGCTAGTGTATCGGCCGGGGTGCTATAGCCAAGGGTCTTGCGTGGACGGGTGTTGAGCCTGTCGGCCACAGCATCGAGCTGGTCC
>NZ_JAEPWM010000024.1 GCF_016654015.1 Ramlibacter ginsenosidimutans
TTCCTGGCGGTCGCGTGGACCGACTTCATCCAGATGATCGTGCTGGTGGTGGGCCTCACCATCATCGCCATCTTCTCCGCCGACCTGGCCGGCGGCGCCGACAAGGTGCTGGCCCTGGCGTCGCCCAAGGACCTCTGGAACTTCCTGCCCGCGCCCTCGCTCACCGACATGGCGTTCTTCGTCGCGGCGGGCGTGACGATGATGCTGGGCAGCATTCCGCAGCAGGACGTGTTCCAGCGCGTGATGTCGGCGAAGGACTCGAAGACGGCGCGCAACGGTGCGGTGATCGGCGGCGTGTCGTACATCCTGTTCGCCTTCGTGCCGATGTTCATCGTGGCGAGTGCGGTCGTGGTGATGGGCGACCACGCGATGGAGCTGGCGAAGAACGACTACCAGCGCGTGCTGCCCACCTTCGTGCTGACGAAGATGCCGCTGGTGATGCAGATCCTGTTCTTCGGGGCGCTGCTGTCCGCGATCAAGAGCACGTCGTCGGCGACGCTGCTGGCCCCGTCCACCAGCTTCGTGGAGAACATCCTGAAGAACCTGCGGCCCCGCATGAGCGACCGGCAGCAGCTGTTCGCGATGCGGGCGACCATCGTGACCTTCACGGCGCTGGTGCTGGCCTACGCCATCGCAATGAAGGGCACCTCCATCTACGAACTGGTCTCGGCCGCCTACCAGGTGACGCTGGTTGGCGCCTTCGTGCCGCTGGTGACGGGCCTGTACTGGAAGCGCTCGACCACCCAGGGCGCCATCGTGTCGGTCGCGGCGGGCGTGGCGGCCTGGATCCTGTTCTTCCCGCAGGTAGGTGGCGAGGCGCTCGCCAAGGCCTTCCCCGGCCAGCTGGCGGGACTCGCGGCCGGCTTCATCGGGATGATCGCCGGCTCGCTGGCGCCGCAGGTGCTGCGCAACCGCCACGAGGCCGTGCACCACGTGCAGGGCCTGCCCGCGCAAGCTGGGCGCAGCCCCGCCTGAGCGGGTGAGCTCGCAAGTCCCCTGGGCCGGCCGGGCACCGAGGGGCGCGAGGGCTTGTGATCCGGGGGCTCGCCTATAATTTAAGGCTTTGCACCCTTAGCCCAGACACAGCCATGCCCATCTACGCTTACAAGTGCGGCTCCTGTGGCCATGCCAAGGACGTCCTGCAAAAGGTCTCCGACGCACCTCTGACGGTCTGCCCGTCCTGTGGTGCGGAGAGCTTCTCCAAGCAGATCACCGCTGCCGGCTTCCAGCTCAAGGGCTCGGGCTGGTACGTGACCGACTTCCGTGGCGGCAGCAAGGGCGCGGGCTCCGAGTCCGCGCCGGACAAGGCCGCCGACAAGGCAGCGGACAAGCCGGCCGAAGCCGGCAAGACCGACAGCGGCAAGAGCGACAGCGCCAGCACCCCCAGCACCAAGTCGGACGCGCCGAGCGCGTCGGCCGGTGGCTGCGGCGCTTCCTGCGCCTGCCACTAGGACCGCGATGGCTGCCCTGCGCAAATGGTTGCTGGCGGGGCTGCTCGTCATCGTGCCGGTGGCCATCACGGTCGCCGTGCTGCGCTGGATCATCGGAACGCTGGACCAGACGCTGCAGATCCTGCCGGAAGCCTGGCAGCCGGACCATCTCATCGGCGTCCACATCCCCGGCTTCGGTGTCGTGCTGACGCTGGGCATCCTGCTGATTGTCGGCGCGGTCACCAGCAACTTCGTGGGCCGCCAGCTGGTCCACTTCGGTGACCGCATCGTCTCCCGCATCCCGGTGGTGCGCGGGATCTATTCCAGCGTCAAGCAGGTCTCCGACACGCTGTTCTCCGAAAGCGGCAATGCCTTCCGCACCGCGGTGCTGGTGCAGTGGCCGCGGACGGACGTGTGGACAGTCGCCTTCGTCACCGGCGCGCCCGGCGGCGACGTCAAGACCTACCTGCGCGGCGAAGAGTACGTGAGCGTGTACGTACCCACCACGCCCAACCCCACGGGCGGCTATTTCGTGATGCTGCGCAAGAGCGACTGCATCGAACTCAAGATGAGCGTCGACGAGGCGCTGAAGTACGTGGTGTCCATGGGCGTCGTCGTCCCGGCCACCGCCCAAGCGAACCGCTGAAGCCGGCCCGCCGCCGGCTTGTCCTTTCCCCTGAGAGTTTTTCCATGTCCCAATCCATGCGTTCCACCTACTGCGGCCTGGTGACCGAAGCCCTGATGGGCCAGACCGTGACCCTGTGCGGCTGGGTGAACCGCCGCCGCGACCATGGCGGCGTGATCTTCGTGGACCTGCGCGACCGCGAAGGCTACGTGCAGGTCGTGTGCGACCCGGACCGCCCGGAGATGTTCAAGACCGCCGAAGGCCTGCGCAACGAGTTCTGCATCCAGGTCAAGGGCCTGGTGCGCGCGCGCCCCGAAGGCACCGTCAACGACCACCTCAAGAGCGGCAAGATCGAAGTGCTGGCGCAGGAGCTCGTCGTGCTGAACCCGTCGGTGACGCCCCCGTTCCAGCTCGACGACGAGAACCTGTCGGAGACGACGCGCCTGCAGCACCGCGTGCTGGACCTGCGCCGTCCGTACATGCAGAACAACCTCATCCTGCGCTACCGCGTCACGATGGAGGTGCGCAAGTTCCTGGACGCCAACGGCTTCATCGACATCGAGACGCCGATGCTGACAAAGAGCACGCCGGAAGGCGCGCGCGACTACCTGGTGCCCTCGCGCGTGCACGACGGCATGTTCTTCGCGCTGCCGCAGTCGCCGCAGCTGTTCAAGCAGCTGCTGATGGTCTCGGGCTTCGACCGCTACTACCAGATCACCAAGTGCTTCCGCGACGAGGACCTGCGCGCCGACCGCCAGCCCGAGTTCACGCAGATCGACGTGGAGACCTCCTTCATGACGGAGGAGGAGATCCGCACGATGTTCGAGGGCATGATCCGCAGCACCTTCAAGAACGTGATCGGCGTCGACATGCCCGCGTTCCCCGTGATGAAGCACGCCGATGCGATGCGCCTGTACGGCTCCGACAAGCCGGACCTGCGCGTGAAGCTGGAGTTCACCGAGCTCACCGACGTGATGAAGGACGTGGACTTCAAGGTCTTCTCCGGTCCCGCCAACGCGGAGGACGGCCGGGTGGTCGGACTGCGCGTGCCCGGCGGTGCGGAGATGAGCCGCGGCGAGATCGACGGCTACACCGAATTCGTGAAGATCTACGGCGCCAAGGGCCTCGCGTGGATCAAGGTCAACGACGTGGCCGCCGGCCGTGACGGCCTGCAATCGCCGATCGTGAAGAACCTGCACGACGGCGCCATCGCGGAGATCGTCAAGCGCACCGGCGCGCAGAACGGCGACCTGGTCTTCTTCGGAGCCGACAAGGCCAAGGTGGTGAACGACTCCATCGGCGCGCTGCGCGTGAAGGTGGGCCACAGTGCATTCGGCAAGGCCCACGGCCTGATGGAAGGCCAGTGGAAGCCGCTGTGGGTCGTGGACTTCCCGATGTTCGAGTTCGACGAGGAGGCGCAGCGCTGGAACGCGGTGCACCACCCGTTCACCTCGCCCAAGGACGGCCACGAGGACTGGCTCGAGACCGACCCGGGCCGTTGCCTGGCCAAGGCCTACGACGCCGTGCTGAACGGCATCGAGCTCGGTGGCGGCTCGGTCCGTATCCACCGCGAAGAAGTGCAGAGCAAGGTGTTCCGCGCGCTCAAGATCAGCGAGGAGGAGGCGAAGGCCAAGTTCGGCTTCCTGCTGGACGCGCTGCAGTACGGTGCGCCCCCGCACGGCGGCATCGCCATCGGCCTGGACCGCTTCGTGATGCTGATGACGGGCGCCGAGTCCCTGCGCGACGTGATCGCCTTCCCGAAGACCCAGCGCGCCCAGGACCTGCTGACCCAGGCGCCGGGACCGGTGGACGAGAAGCAGCTGCGCGAGCTGCACATCCGGTTGCGCAATCCCGCAGCGGCTTGACCGTTTCCGCGGAACGAATGAAAAGCGGCCTTCGGGCCGCTTTTTCCTTGGCTTTTCGCCGGATCGTGGCGGCCCGCGATGGGGCAGCCCCATCCTGACCCGGCCCCAAGGGCAGGCCAGCACGCCCCGAATCTTCGCCATCGCGTATTCTGTGGCGCGTGACCCCGGACCGCCCCTACAAGATCCCGCTGTCCGTCCTCGTCGTGATCCACACGCCCGCCCTGGACGTGTTGCTGATCAATCGCGCCGACACACCCGGAACCTGGCAGTCGGTGACCGGCTCCAAGGACACGGAGGACGAGACCTTCGAGCAAACCGCGATCCGCGAGGTGCGCGAGGAGACCGGCATCGACACCTCCATCGGCAAGCTCACCGACTGGAACATCGAGAACGTCTACACGATCTACGCCCATTACCTGCACCGCTATGCACCGGGCGTGGCGCGCAACCGCGAGCACGTGTTCGGCCTGTGCGTGCCCGCGGGCACGCCCGTGACGCTCAATCCGCGCGAGCACACGGCCTACCAGTGGCTGCCCTGGCGGGAGGCGGCCGACCGGTGCTTCTCGCCGTCGAACGCCGAGGCGATCCTGATGCTGCCAGAATTCATCCAATGAGCGTCCTGCGCATCGCCACCTACAACATCCACAAGGGCGTGCAGGGCCTCGGCCCCGTGCGCCGCCTGGAGATCCACAACCTGGGGCATGCGGTGGAGCAGCTGGACGCGGACATCGTGTGCCTGCAGGAAGTGCGCAAGCTGCATCGCCGCGAGGAACGCTACTTCACCCGCTGGCCGGAACTGCCGCAGGCCGAATTCCTCTGCCCCGAAGGCTACTTCGCGGTCTACCAGACCAACGCGAAGACCAAGCATGGCGAACACGGCAACGCGCTGCTCTCGCGCTGGCCGGTGGTGTCGCAGGGCCACGAGGACATGTCGGACCACCGCTTCGAGCAGCGCGGGCTGCTGCACGTGCAGGTCGAGGTCGGGCGCCGGGAGGTGCACGTGATCGTGCTGCACCTCGGACTGATCGCGGCCAGCCGCGCGCGGCAGATCGAGCAGCTCTCGCGCTATGTCGAACGCGAGATCCCGCGCAAGGCGCCGCTCGTGGTCGCCGGCGACATGAACGACTGGGGCGCCAAGCTGCGGCCCGCCATGAACAAGATGGGCCTGCAGGACTTCGCCGGCGAGCGCCCGTGGACCTATCCCTCGCGCATGCCGCTCGCGCAGCTCGATTTCGTGTACGCCCGCGGCATGAAGCCGGTGGGCCTGGAAATCCCGCGCGGGCGCATCTGGTGGCGCATGTCCGACCACCTGCCGCTGATCGCGGAGTTCAGGCTGTAGCGGGCGAGCATGCGCCACGCTATGCCGCCCCTGCGCGCCGGCCACCATCTCCAGCTGCTGGAGGGCAGCCGCCATTTCTTTCCCGCGCTGGTCGCGGCCATCGATGCCGCACGCAGCGAGGTCCTGCTGGAGACCTACATCTTCGACACGACGGGCACCGGCGCGGACGTCGCCTATGCGCTGGAGCGCGCGGCGCGGCGGGGCGTCACGGTGCACCTGGCCATGGACGGCTTCGGCACGCCGGAGCTGCCGCCCTTCTGGCAGATGCGCTTCGACGCCGCGCGCGTGGAGTGGGCGCTGTTCTCGCGTCCGGGCGCGTTCGGGCTGCTGTCGCCGGGGCAGTGGCGGCGGCTGCACCGCAAGCTGTGCGTGGTGGACGGCACCGTCGGCTTCTGCGGCGGCATCAACATCCTGGACGATCTGCACGATCCCAACCACGGCGCGTTGCTTTCGCCGCGCTTCGATTTCGCCCTGCGCGTGGAGGGACCGCTGGTGCGGCAGATGCACGACACCATGCAGCGGCAATGGTCCCGCATCGAGGCGGTGGGCCAATTGCGCAAGGCGCGCCTGAGCGGTGCCTTCGAGCGCCTGCGCGCAGGTTACCGGGCGCCGCAGCCGGAGCGGCCGGTGCCGCAGGACGCGCGCAACGCCCGCGCCGTCCTGCTGCTGCGCGACAACCTGCGCAATCGCGCGGTGATCGAGCGTTCCTACCTGCGCGCGATCGGCCGGGCGCGCTCGGAGATCATCATCGCCAACGCCTACTTCGTGCCCGGCGGGCGCATGCGGCGCGCGCTGGTCAACGCGGCGCGGCGCGGCGTGCAGGTGAACCTGCTGCTGCAGGGCCGCTACGAGTACTTCATGCAGTACTACGCCTCGCGCCCGGTGTTCGGGGCTTTGCTGCGCGCGGGCATCCACATCCACGAGTACGCGCCCAGCTTCCTGCACGCCAAGGTCGCGGTCGTCGACGGCCGCTGGGCGACGGTGGGTTCGTCCAACCTCGATCCGCTGAGCCTCCTGCTCGCGCGCGAGGCCAACGTGGTGGTGGAGGACGAGGGCTTCGCGCGGCGGCTGCGCGACCGGCTGGTGGACGCCATCGCCAACGAAGGCCGCGCGATGGATCCCGCCGCCTACGAGCGCAGGCCGCCGTTCCAGCGGCTGAAGGAGCGGCTCGCGCTCGTGATCATGCGCGTGCTGCTGATGATCCAGGGGAAGAAGTACCTGTGAGCCGCCGGGCCGCCCCAAGGCGAACCCCGCAGCGCGTCGCGCGGAGGGTGGTCCTGTGACCGCGGGCGACCTGGTCGTGCATCGCCCCGAGGGCCTGTACTGCCCGCCCGGCGATTTCTACATCGACCCCTGGCGCCCGGTGGCGCGCGCGGTGATCACGCATGCGCACTCCGACCACGCGCGCTTCGGCCACGGCCACTACCTGGCGGCCGCGCCGGCGGAAGGCGTGCTGCGCGCGCGCCTGGGCGACATCACGCTGCAGGTGCTGCCTTACGGCGAGCGCATCGTGCACCACGGTGTCACCTTGTCGCTGCATCCCGCCGGCCATGTGCTGGGCTCCGCGCAGGTGCGGCTGGAGCATCGCGGCGCGGTCTGGGTCGCGAGCGGCGACTACAAGGTCGCGCCCGACCCGACATGCGCGCCCTTCGAGCCGGTGCGCTGCGACGTGTTCATCACCGAGTCCACCTTCGGCCTGCCGATCTACCGCTGGTGCCCCGACGACGAAGTGTTCGCGGACATCGACACCTGGTGGGCCCGCAATGCGAGCCACCAGCGCGCCAGCGTGCTGTGCTGCTATTCCTTCGGCAAGGCGCAACGCGCGCTGAACGGCGTCGATCCGTCCATCGGCCCCATCATCGTGCACGGCGCGGTCCGGCCACTGAACGAGGCCTACCGCGCCGCGGGCGTCTCGCTGCCCGACACGCTGATGGTCACGGAGGTGAAGGACAAGGCGGACCTGCGCCGCTGCCTGGTCGTGTGCCCGCCCGGCGCCGCGGCCAGCCCGTGGCTGCGCCGGTTCGGCGACGCCCAGACCGCGTTCGCCAGCGGCTGGATGCAGGTGCGCGGCAACCGGCGGCGCGGCGGCTATGACCGCGGCTTCGTGCTGTCGGACCACGCGGACTGGCCGGGCCTGCTCGAAGCCATCGCCGCGACCGGCGCCCAGCGCGTGATCGTCACGCACGGCAGCTCCAACGCGATGGTCCGCTACCTGCAGGAACGCGGGCTGCAGGCAGAGGCCTTCCAGACGGAATACGGCGACGATGTCGTGGAGGCGGACCTGCAGGCGACGACGCCGGAGGAAACGAAGTGAAGCGCCGCGGCCGGACCGGCACGCAGGCGTTCGCGCCCCTGCCATCGCGCGCCTGCGGTTCGCCGACATGAAGCGCTTCGCCCGCCTCTTCAGCGAACTCGACGCCACCACCTCGACCAACGAGAAGGTCGAAGCGCTCACCCGCTACTTCGCCGAGGCGCCCTCGCGCGATGCGGCGTGGGCCGTCTACTTCCTGGCGGGCGGCAAGCCGCGGCAGGTGGTGAAGACCGCGTCGCTGGTCGGCCTGGCGTGCCACCTGGCGCAGATCGACTACTGGCTGTTCGACGAGTGCTACCAAGCCGTGGGCGACCTGGCCGAGACCATCGCGCTGGTGCTGCCGCGCGGCGACGAACCTTCGGACGTGGGACTCGCCGAGTGGGTGGAAGACCGGCTGCTGCCCTTGCGCGGCCTGCCCGACGAGGAAGTGGCGAAGCGCGTGGGGCAGTACTGGTGGGAGCTCGATGCGCTGGGCCGCTTCCTGCTCACCAAGCTGGTGGGCGGCGGCTTTCGCGTGGGCGTGAGCAAGTTGCTGGTCCAGCGCGCGCTGGCCGCGCATGCGGGCATCGACGCCAAGCGCGTGGCGCAACGGATGATGGGCTACACCGACGGCAAGACGATGCCCTCGCCCGAGCGCTACGAACAGCTCGTCGCGCAGGCGGAGGAGGGCGTCCCCGAGCAGCGCGACGCCGGCCAGCCCTATCCCTTCTTCCTCGCGCACCAGCTGGACGCGCCGCCGGAGCTGTTCGCCGCCCGGCTGGGCCCGGTGGACGAGTGGATGGTGGAGTGGAAGTACGACGGCATCCGCGGCCAGGTGGTGAAGCGGGCAGGGCGCGTGTGGATCTGGTCGCGCGGCGAAGAACTCGTGACCGAGCGCTTTCCCGAGATCGAGGCGCTGGCGCAGAGCCTGCCGGACGGCACCGTGCTCGATGGCGAGATCCTGGTGTGGAGCGAGGAAACGGACCCGGAGACCGGCGAGGTCCGCGGGCGCCCCGCGCCCTTCGCGCTGCTGCAGCAGCGCATCGGCCGCAAGAACCTCACGAAGAAGATCCTCGCCGAGGCGCCGGTCAGCTTCATGGCGTACGACCTGCTGGAGCAGGATGGCGAGGACCTGCGCGGACGCACGCAGCAGGAGCGGCGCACGCGCCTGGAGTCGCTGCTGCAGCCGACCGCATTCAAGGTGTCGCCGGTGGAGACCGCAGCGTCGTGGCTGGAGTTCGCCAGCCGCCGGGAACGCTCGCGCGACCTGGGTGTGGAGGGCTTCATGCTCAAGCGCCTCGACGCCGCCTACGGCACGGGGCGCACCAAGGCCGAGGGCCTGTGGTGGAAGTGGAAGATCGATCCGATGAGCGTGGACTGCGTGCTCGTGTACGCGCAGCCGGGGCATGGCCGGCGCTCCTCGGTGTACACCGACTACACCTTCGCCGTGTGGAATCGCGCGCCGGCCAGCAAGGAAGAGGCCGACGCGGTGGTCGAGGCGATCGCGCGCAAGGAGCCGCCGCAGCCGGATGCATTGCAACTCGTGCCCTTCGCGAAAGCGTATTCGGGCCTCACGGACGAAGAGTTCCGCAAGGTGGACGCCCTGATCCGCCGGCACACGGTGGAGAAGTTCGGACCGGTGCGCAGCGTCAAGCCCATGCTGGTGTTCGAGCTGGGCTTCGAAGGCATCAACCGCTCCGGCCGGCACCGCAGCGGCATCGCCGTGCGTTTCCCGCGCATGCTGCGCATCCGCGAGGACAAGCCGCTGCACGAGGCCAACACGCTGCAGGATCTGGAGGTGTTGCTGGGGTTGTGAGTTGGAGAGTTAAACCCAACAACCGGACGCAGAGGACGGCGGATTCAACCGGTCACCGCAACAGTGCCTTGGCTAGTGTATCGGCCGGGGTGCTATAGCCAAGGGTCTTGCGTGGACGGGTGTTGAGCCTGTCGGCCACAGCATCGAGCTGGTCCTGACT
>NZ_JAEPWM010000025.1 GCF_016654015.1 Ramlibacter ginsenosidimutans
AACGCGAAGCCGCTTTGCAGCCCTTCATTGACCGCTACAACTGGCTGCGACCACACTCCGCTCTTAATCACAGGCCGCCCATGTCTCGGATCCGCGCTGTGAACAACCTCCTGAGATTCGACACCTAGCGCGGCCTCGGGTGGGGTGGCCTGCTGGGCACCCTCGCGGGCTTGCTGCTCCTCAACCCGGTGGCGGGGCTCGCGGCCGGCCTCGTGCTCGGCGCCGGTGCGGGCGCGGTCTCCGGCGCGCTGGCCGACTACGGCATCGCCGACGACTTCATCCGCCACACCGCGCGCGAGCTGGAGCCCGGTTCCTCGGCGCTGTTGATCCTGCCAAGGGCGGGTCGACTTCGAACGGCTGGCCCGGGAGCTGGAGCCCTTCGGCGCGCGCATCGCGCGGACTGCGCTGACACCGCAGCAGGAAGAGCAGCTGAAGAAGGTGGTCTCCGGTGTGCACCCGCCGCGCTGAACGCGCCCGGCGGACTTTTCCGGGTCCCTCAGCGCTGCGTCGCGCGCACGCGCTCCCATGCGTCGCGCACCGCGGGCAGCGCCTCCTCCCAGCCGAGGCGTGAGGTTCCGCGCGCCGCTTGCCAGCTGCGCGCCAGCTGGTCCTCCGTGGCCGGCCAGTCGCGGGGCTGTCCCTGCAGGGCCGAGCGGGTGCCATGGCGGTAGGCCGGCCCGTAGTCGCCGTAGCTCGCGCCTTGCGGCACATAGGGCCGGCCCTTGTACTCCTCTTGCCAGTAGCGGTCCTGCTCCGACACGTCGACCTTCGGTCCTGCCCCGATCGACGCGCCGATCAACGCGCCCGCTATCGCACCACCCACTCCCATCACGAGGCTGCCCACCGGGCCGGCCGCGAGGCCGCCGATCATGCCGATCAGCGCCCCCGAGATCGCGCCTGCGAACACTCCCAGCGGGTGGGTCCCCAGGGTTTCGAGCAGTTGGTTCATGGCGTGCCTCATTCGCTTGGCCGTTGATGGAGCACAGGTGGTGGTGGCGTAGCCACGCACCCTTTCACGAGTCCAGCTCGATCCTCGGCCGGTTCGGCAGGTGCTGGTCGAGGAACGCCCCGAGCTGCTGCTCGCTCAGCATGCAGGTGCAGACGGCGACCGGCTTGCCGCCCTGGTACAGCACCAGCGTCGGCACCGAGCGGACGCCCACGCGTGCCGCGATGGCCGGCGCCGCGTCGATGTCGATCTTGACCACCGCCAGGACGTCGCTGCGATGGGCGGCGAACGCTTGCAGCGCGGGCCATGGGAACTTCCTTGTGCTCAGAGCATTGGGAGAGGTGCGTGCGGCGCCGTGCACCCGTTGGCGGCCACGGGCACCAGCAGGATCAGGAGGCGGCCGGTGGCGGGGGTGCTGCTTTCGATCGCGCCGATCGCGTCGGCGATGCCCGTTGCCTCGACCATTTCGACGATGCCCCCCTGTTCGTCCACGACGAGCAGCACCGGCCCGCCGGCCGCGTCCGCGGCGGTGGGCGTCGCGCGCGGGTCACCGGAGCGCTGCTCGGCGCCGGCCGTGACCGCCAGCCCGAGGGCGAAGGCGAGGTCGGGTGGGAGGATCTTCATGGGCTCTCCTTGTCTCTTCGAGCATAGGGAGCCGTCGCGCGGCAATCTTCCATCCGCTTGCGTTCCATGGCGCAGGGCGGCGGTGCAGCAGCGGCGCGACGGCCATGCACCGCGCGATGCAGGACAATCGCGGCTTCCTCTGCCCCGAGGCCGCCATGGCATCGCCGCGCCACCCCCTGGCTCCTGCGCGAGACGCGCCGCTACTGGCCGTTGATGTCGGCCCATGACCGCTTCCAGTCAGCCGGCTGGGCGCAAGGGCGTCGGCGAGATCGGCGGGCTGGGCGTCGTGGCGGCGATCTCCAATGCGATCTGGCACACCGAGAAGCGGCGCGGCGCGAACAGCCCGAGCAGCAACACGCAGCGCACCCGCGGCAGCGCGCCCAAGAACGCCGACTTCGATCGGACCTCCAGGCCGCAGCGGGCCGCCGCCAGCAAGGGCGTCGGCACCAGAAGCGGCGCCGCCGGCAAGAAGTGAGGTGACGGCGCTGACGCTCGGCTCAAGCCCGAACCTCATCGCGCGCCCAGCCAGACGAGGAAGAAGCCGACCACCGCGGCGATGATGCCCAGCGCGAACAGCAGCTTGGGTGCAGCCCCGGACTCGGTCCTGATGTGGCGGCCGAGCAGCAGCCAGCCCGCCGCCAAGGCTACGATCGAGAGCATGAACGGATAGGCGTAGGTGGGGAGGTCATTCATGGCCGCAGTGTTGACCCTGGGCCGGCGGCGTAGCAGCGCTCTCCGTGTCGGGGATGCAAGTGTCAGCCGGCCACCGCCATGGACAGCAGGAAACCGAAAAAAACGGCGGCGGCGCGCGCCTACCTTCGGTGCATGAACACACTGACCGTTCCCATCGCCGAGCCAGGCCGGGGTGCTCGACAAGCTTGCCGCGTGGCAAGGCCTGCGCCTACGCAGACCGCACGCACGTCGCCGTAAATTTGGTCAAAGACCTGAAGGACCGACCAAACATGCAGCCGACCACCACCGAGATGCTCGTCTCTCCGATCCCCGTGCCGGAGATCGACAGCGACGTCCCTGCGGCGATCATCCCGATCGCCAGCGTGGCGCCGCTCGATGGCCCGCCGGACGGCGAACGCATCAATACTTTCGCCGTCGCGCCGAAGAACCGCGAATTGACGCGTCGGGCTTCAGGTGGGGGCGCCCTTGCCGGGCTGCGGGACCGCGTAATCAGCAGGCCCCTCACCTACGTGGCGGCGGCGGTCTCGCTTGGCTTCGTGTTGGCCCGCCTCCGGCGGTGACCAGCCCCACGCGCTCACGTGAACCGATCACGATCTGTCGGCACCCGGCGACGCCGGTCGTCTTGCGCACAATGTTCGCGTGCACCTTGCGGGCCGGCCGGAACTCCTTCATTCGTCCAGGATGTCGTCGGTTCCGATCGGCAGAGGCGCGAAGTTGGTGGGGCGCACGTAGTCGGGCCGCGGGGCCGGAACGTCGGGCGCGGGACTGGGCGCCATGATCTCCAGAAGCTTGGGCCCTGGCACCACGAAGAACTTGTACCCGGTGCTGTCGTCGAATTCCGGCTCCAGGCTGCCGACCTTGTGGCTGCCGGGATGAAGTACAGGCAGCCACCCATTTCCGTCGGCTCATCCAGCATCAGCAATGCCGTCCTGAGATCCGGGCCACGGACGCCGTCCTTGCGCCACGTGCCGTAGTCCTGGTGCCAGGCCCAGACGGAGCCGTCGATGGCGGTCTTCAGGTTGCACTTCGAGTGATAGCGAAGAAAAGAAAAGGCCTTCTGCTATCGGCTTGGTAGCAGAAGGCCTTTGTCTGTGGCGGAGCAGGAGGCATATGACCTCACATCCAAGCTTGTCCACGCGTGTCCAAGATAGCAAGCCTCCCAGTACTGCCGCGGCATTCCGCCGTTCTACCAATCCACAGTTGTCCATGTACATGCATCGCAATACAATTTGGAACGTGGGTAGGAATGTGGGTAATGACGCGACACAGTTTATTGGCGGACAGTGCGGTTCGAAGCCGAAGCAAGAAGCCCGGGTACTACTTGGACGGCAACGGCCTGTACTTGCAGGTAAGCAAGACGGGATCCCGTTCCTGGATCTTTAGGTACACGCTGAACGGGAAGACCCGCGAGATGGGTTTGGGTTCGGTGACGGCATTCGGGCTCGCGCAAGCTCGGGAGCGCGCTCAACGCGCACGCCAGCTCCTCGCCGACGGAATAGATCCGATTGAGAAACGTGGCGAGGAGCGGAAGGCACTGGATGCGCACCGAACAACCGAACGCGCCCGCTCCAAGACCTTCGAAGACGCAGCGCGCGAGTACCACGAAGCAAGTGCAGACGAGTGGAAGAATGCGAAGCACGCGGCGCAGTGGATCAACACGCTGACGCAGTATGTGTTTCCGAAGTTCGGCTCACTTCCAGTCGGTGACGTGGGTAAGGTCGAGATCGTGTCTGCTCTTGAACCGCTTTGGAAAAGCAAGGCGGAAACCGCGAACCGCCTGTTTCAGAGGATTCGAACTGTCCTCAACTTCGCAGCCGCTCGCGACTACAGCACCGGCAAGGACGCAGAGTTCTGGCAGCAGGTGAGGATCGCGCTTGGACCCAACGACCGCGCCAGGAAGGTGGAGCATCACAACTCCTGCCCGTACCCGCTCGTGGGAGCCGTGATGAAGGAAGTTGCATCTGGTCCATCTTCATCGGTTGTGAAGCTCGCGTTTGAATTCACCGTGCTCACGGCCGCGCGCTCCGGTGAGACCAGGGGAGCGCTGTGGTCCGAGATCGACGAAGACCGCTTGTGCTGGAACATTCCGGAAGAACGCATGAAGGCAGGACGTCCGCACAACGTACCTCTATCCGCACGCGCAGTCGCATTGTTAGCGGAAGCAAAGCGACTGCGGGAAGAAGGGATTGTCAGTTCGGAGATGGGGTTGATCTTCCCCAATACTCAAGGCCTTGCGTTGAGCGACATGGTCTTCACCCAGCTTCTCCGGCGAATGCGGATGGAGTACACGATGCACGGTTTCCGCGCCAGCTTCCGCACGTGGGGAAGTGAGCAGACGAAGCACCCGCACGAGATGCTGGAATTCGCTCTCGCACACACAGTCGGCGATCAGACGGTCCGCGCGTACATGCGCACCGACATGCTGGAGAAGCGTCGGCAGTTGATGGACGACTGGGCCGCCTTCATCGCGTCAAATTCCAGCGCGTCGATCCCGAGAATTGCTGAAAAAACAGGCAATCTGGCGCTTTCCGCGCCCAAAACCGGCCGGAAAACACCAGAAAACCGTAGGAAAACCGGGCGCCTGAAGCAAAACTAGAGGCACGCGCCCCCACGCAGCGCGCACAACGCACGCTGCGCGCGGACAGGACCCAGCGCCAGTCCGCTCCACCCCCCTCCCTTACTCCGCCGCCACCAATTTAAGGTCGCGCGGGCGCGTGCGTGCGGATTCTGCGAAAGGCTCAGAAATGTCGGATTCACGGCAGGGCAACGCTCGCCCGAAATTTCCACTCGGCCGCGTCTATGCGACACCCGGTGCGCTAGAACTCCTCGAGCGCTCGAATCAAAGTCCTCACACGCTCCTCTCGCGCCACGTACGCGGTGACTGGGGTTTAGTGCATCCGGACGATGCCGCAGCCAATGAACAGGCAGTCCGGCGCGGCAACCGCATCGTTTCCAGTTATTCGATCGGCCTCGACGCAAGCAACGGCGATGGCGGACTGATCTGGGTCATCACCGAAGCGGATCGATCTGCGACGACTCTCCTCTTGCCGGGGGAGTACTGAGATGGCCCGCCGGACTCGAGACGTGAAGCAATATCTCCGCAACTCACTCGCCGCCAATACTCTGAGGGCGTACGCGAGAGACCTGGAGCGATTCAAGAACGCAGGGGGACGGATTCCCGCCACCGCAGACCAAGTCGCGCGCTATCTGGCCAGCGCGGCCGACGAACTCAAGCCAAGTACCCTTGCGAGGCAGATTGCCGCAATCTCCTTCGCGCACGAGCAGCGTGGACTGCAGTCTCCGACTCGATCAGCTGTGGTCCGCCGCACGCTTCGGGGGATTCGCAGAACGAAGGGGGTCGCTCAGAAACAGGCCACTCCCATCACACCTCAGCTCCTCAAGCAGATGGTGAAGCCGCTCCGGGGCTTCTCAGAGGCACAGAACCGCCGTGACGCCGCCCTCTTCCTGCTTGCTTTTGCGGGCGGATTTCGTCGATCGGAGATCGCATCGCTCTGCATCAGCGACCTCTCGTTCACGAAGGAAGGCCTACTCGTCCGCCTTAGAAGCAGCAAGACGGACCAATACCAACGCGGGCGGGATGTCGCGATACCCAAAGCACCGCACGCGCAGCAATGCGCAGTTCGCGCGCTCCGGAGTTGGTTAGACACTCTTCTTCGGCTGCGGAAGGACGACGCGGCATCGGATACCGACCGCTCTGTGTTCTGCGGGATCGACAAGCACGGGAACGTGCGTGGGCGGCTCAATAGCGCGTCGATCGGATGGCTACTGAGGAGACGCCTCACACTACACGATCTCACGACGGACGGATTCACAGCCCATAGCCTCAGGTCCGGTCTAGTCACCAGCGCCGCAAAGGCGGGCGTGCCGGTGTGGGCCATTCAACGTCAGACGGGACACCGCTCCGAAAGCACCGTTCACCGCTACATCCGAGGACTTGGCGCGTTCGAGTGCAACGCGCTTGCCGGCCTCCTCCAAACGCGCCGCGGAGACCGAGCATGAAGAAGAACAACCGCAGCCGTGTCGGAGCCGCGGCACCGAACTTCATTGATCGCATTCTCGACGCCATCGACCTTAAGTGGTCTGTGCTCAAAGCGCCGGTCGCGTACAAGGCTGACCTCACGGCGCCGATGATGGAGGTCGAAGCGAAGTCAGTCCTGTTCCGCAGCGACACAAAGCAGGAGCTGGCGGTCGTCTCTTCTAGCCACCAGGTCTGGCAGCCCCGCGAGATCGTTGAGTTTTACCTTAGCCTCGCCGCGTTCTACGGATTGGCTGTGGAAAGCATGGGGTATGTGCAGGGAGGTCGCAAGCTGTGGGCGCTTCTGGATACTGGCGAGCAAGCGATGTTCTCGAGCGGACGATCGGCCCGTGCATACCTCCTTCTCACGACGCCGTACGACAGCACGCTGGCGGCGCAGGCACAGTCTCTCTGCCTCTTGCAGCCCGGATCCTTAGCGCTACCAGCAACACCCGCGAAGCCGATCATCGTGCGCATCGCTCGATCACCTGATTTCCTTACTCCGGGCGACTTGGCCGGCATAGGCGAACTGATGCGGGAGTGCATTAGCTTTCCCGGATTCCTGGAGGACTTGGCCAGGCACACCCCGTCCGAGGCTCAGGTCAAGCAAGCGACTGCCGCCGCACTAGGCGCCCGAGGAGACGACCCCTCCGTCCCCTCAGCCAGGGCACTGAACGCCGTTCTCACCAGCCTGCGCGAGGCGAGGGAGCGAGCCGCAACGCCCAGCTCGCTGCACCTCTTGTACGCACTGGCGCATGTGAGCGACGCGCGAGACCAGAAGCGTCGTCCTGAGGACCTGATACATAGCAGTTGGTTTGGTGCTGGCGCGAAGCGAAAGCAGTTTGCAGTACGCGCACTCGCCCGCATGCTCAGGCTGCACTAGCTGTGATGTCTCAATAGGTTGTTCATCCGTCCCTGATTTGGGAAGCTGTGGTTACCAAGCCCAGCCAACCATCTCGGGAGAGGACGGATGAACAGACCCAAGAATGCAGCATTGACTCC
>NZ_JAEPWM010000026.1 GCF_016654015.1 Ramlibacter ginsenosidimutans
TGTGATGTCTCAATAGGTTGTTCATCCGTCCCTGATTTGGGAAGCTGTGGTTACCAAGCCCAGCCAACCATCTCGGGAGAGGACGGATGAACAGACCCAAGAATGCAGCATTGACTCCGATTGGTCGAGGCCTGTTGGTCAACAGGGTTCGGCTGCAGTGCTGGACTGTCGGGGCGGCAGCAGATGCTGCGGGGGTGAGCAGGCGCACTGCCTTCAAGTGGCTGGCCCGCTTTGATGCCGAAGGGATTGCCGGTCTTGAGGACCGCAGCTCGCGCCCGCATCGCAGCCCCTCGGCGTGTTTGGCTGCGGAGGTCGCGGATTTCGAGCAACGGCGTCGAAATCGCATTCCGCTCTGGCGCATTGCCCAGGAGTGCGGACGCAGCTTGGCCACCGTGAGCCGCCACATGGCCCGCGCGGGGCTCTCCAGGCTGAAGTCACTGGAGCCCGTGCAGCCGATCTGTCGTTATGAGCGTGCAGCGCCTGGGGAGCTTCTGCACATCGATACAAAGCGACTCGGGCGCATCAATGGCGTAGGCCACCGCATCACCGGCGACCGGACCAAGAACCGCAACATCGGCATCGGCTGGGACGCGGTGCACTTGGCCATTGATGACCATTCCCGAGTGTCGTTCGCGCAGATCAAACCCGATGAAACCGCGCTGAGCTGCGTTGAGTTCCTGCGCCAGGCAGTTGCGTACTACAACCGCTTGGGCGTGCAGATCGATCGCGTCATGACCGATAACGGCACGGGCTACAAGAAAACCTACAGGCTCGCTTGCGAAGCCCTGGGCATCCGCCACGTGCGAACCCGCCCCTACACGCCCAAGACCAACGGAAAGGCCGAGAGGTTCGTGCAAACGAGTCTGCGAGAGTGGGCCTATGTACGACCCTACGAGAGCTCAGCCGAACGCGAAGCCGCTTTGCAGCCCTTCATTGACCGCTACAACTGGCTGCGACCACACTCCGCTCTTAATCACAGGCCGCCCATGTCTCGGATCCG
>NZ_JAEPWM010000003.1 GCF_016654015.1 Ramlibacter ginsenosidimutans
CAAAGAAGCTCGTTCTCGGAGCTCTGATGCGCAAGCTGGTGGCGATCGCCTACGGAGTGTTGAAATCCGGACTTCCATTCAATCCGGCACTCCACTCCGCTTGACGGAGAACACAGTATCTACAGGGAGTCCGTAGGCCGGCGTTCAGCGCAACACGATGCGTAGGCTGGCGGTGAGCGCAGCGAACCCCAGCAGTTCGTCCACGCGATGGGTAGGCTGGCGGTGAGCGCAGCGAACCCCAGCTACTTCGCCCCGTTCTCTCCCCAGGGCATCTCCTTCCACAGCTGCTTGAACGAGGCCTCGGTGGTCTTCAGCTCCGCCTCGTACTTCGCCGGCGGCAGGTAGCGCAGCGGCGCGAACGCCGCCGCGGCTTTCGCCTGGAACTCCGGATCGTTCGCGGCCTTCTGCACCGCGCTGGCCAGCTGCTCCTTCACCGCAGCCGGCAGGCCCTTGGGCGCAGCGATGCCGCGCAGCGAAGCCATCACGATGTCGAAGCCCTGTTCCTTGAACGTGGGCAGGCCGGGCGCGAGGTTGGTGCGCGCCGCGCTCATCTGGCCGAGGTTGTGCATGGGCGAGCCGCCCTTCTCGTACTGCATCGCCTCGCCCACGTTCATGGATGCCATGAAGATCTGCTTGCCCACCACGCCCTGGTGCACTTCGGAGGCGCCCTTGAACGGCACGTGCGTGAGCTGCACGCCGGCGGCGCGCTCGAACAGCATCGCCGCCAGGTGGTCGTCCGAGCCGATGCCGGTGGTGCCGTAGGTCACCTTGCCCGGATTGGCCTTGGCGTACGCGACCAGCTCGCCGAGGTTCCTGATCGGCGTGTCGTTGTGGACGGAGAAGTTGCCCGGGTCGTCGATCACGTTGCCCAGCAGGTCGTAGCCGGTCCAATGGAAATTCGACTTGCGCTCGATCGGGATGGTCAGCACGTTGGGCGTGTTGATGAAGCCGATCGTGTAGCCGTCCGCCGGCGCGTTGGCCAGTTCGGCAAAGCCGATGCCGCCGCCGGCGCCGGACCGGTTCACCACGACGATGGACGCGTTGTTGCCCAGGTACCTGGCGATGTACGGAGCGATCAGTCGCGCGGTGAGGTCGGTGCCGCCGCCGGGCGCGTAGGCCACGATCATGCGGATCGGCTGCTCGGGATACGCAGCTTGCGCCGCGACGGCGACCGCCGTGAGCGCGAGCGCAGGCAGCAAGCGGCGCAGCAGGGTGGGCAGGTACTTCATCGACGTGTCTCCTCTTGGTTTCGGACTCTTGGCGGGGTGCTCAGGGCAGGATGCGCGCGCGCCGCTCCTGGTAGGCGGGCCACACCTCCGGGTTCACCAGGCGCGGCGGCCGGCCGCCGGCCAGCAGCAGTGCGATCTGGTCGGCCGACATCGCGGCGACGTCGCGCCGGCATTCGTGCGTGACGCCCGCGGTATGGAAGGTGGCGTACACGTTCTCCATGGCCAGAAGGGGATGGTCCAGCGGCGGCGGTTCGCGGTCCCACACGTCGACGCCCGCGCCGGCCAGGTGGCCCGAACGCAAGGCCTCGACCAGCGCCTGTTCGTCGTGGATGCCGCCGCGCGCCGTCGTGATGAACAGCGCCCCCTTCTTCATGCGGGCGAAGGCGCGCGCATCGATCATCTTCAGCGTGGTCGCGTCGCGCGGGCAATGGAGGGACACCACGTCCGCTTCGGCCAGCAGCTGGTCCAGCGTGACCGGACGGGCGCCGCGCCGCGTGATCTCCTCGGGTGCGAGATAGGGATCGGCGGCGATCACCTCTAGGCCGAAGGCGCGGGCCAGCGCCGCCACGCGCGTGCCCACGTGGCCGATGCCCACCAGGCCCAGCGTCTGGCCGCGCAGCTCGTGGCCCATGATCTGTTCGCGCGTGAAGCCGGTCTCGCGCCGCATGCGCTTGTCGCATTCGATCATGCGCCGCGACAGCGACAGCATCATCGCGAGCGTGTGTTCCGCGACCGAGGCGGCGTTGCCGCCCGCCTGGTTCACCACCGCGACGCCGGCGGCGGTGCAGGCGGGGACGTCCACGGTGTCGTAGCCTGCGCCGCTGGACGAGACGCACAGCAGTTGCGGGCAGCGTGCCAGCAGCTCGCCGGTGACGAACCATTCGCGCGGCAGTTCATCCTTCGCCGCCGAGACGTGGTACACGTGCGCTGCCGCGAGCAGGTCCCAGGCCACGGCGGGGTTGCCGCGGCTGGGGAACACCGCGAGCGCCACGCCCGCTTCCTGCTGCAGTCGGCGGTCGAAGGCAGGGTCGATCCACAGGTCCGTGCGGACCACGCGTCGCGAGGCAGCCATGGTCAGCGCGGCGTCGGGTCGCAACCCAGCGCCTTCAGGCGCGCATCGACCCACGCGGTGTCGTGCTTGCCGGCGCGGATGTTGGCGATGGTCTTCTGTTCCAGCGCCACCTTGTCGCGCGATGCCGCGAGCACCTGCTCCACATCGTCATAGGGCACGCACAGCAGGCCATCGGCGTCGCCGAGCATCAGGTCGCCCGGCTGGATCACCATGCCGTCGAGGGCGATCGGAACGTTGATCTCGCCGGGGCCGTCCTTGTAGGGACCGCGATGCGTCACGCCGGCCGCGTAGATCGGGAAGCTGCCCGCGGCGATCACGTCGATGTCGCGCACCGCGCCGTTCAGCACGATGCCCGCGATCTTGCGGGTCACCGCGTACGACAGCATCAGCTCGCCGAACAGCGAGTTGGTGAGGTCACCGCCGGCGTCCACCACGATGACGTCGCCGGGCTGCGCCAGGTCCAGCGCCTTGTGGATCATCAGGTTGTCGCCGGGGCGGCACTTGACCGTCAGGGCCGGCCCGCCGAGGCGGCCCCCCTTGTGCATCGGGCGCAGGCGCGGGCCGCCCGCGGTCAGGCGCGTCATGCAATCGCTGACGTTGGCCACGGGAATGTCCGCGAAGGCCTGCACGTAGCGGGCGTCCACCTGGCGGCGGCGCTGGAGGATCTGGAAACCGACCATGTTCTGTGTCCGGGAGTGGGAGGAAGAGGGTGACTGTACGCGGGGCTAGCGGCCGGCCGGGACGAGGTAGCTGGCGTCGAGCTCGTGCAGCTCGGTGACGCCCAGCATCGCCATGTTGCGCGAGACTTCGTCACGCAGCAGCCCGATGCCCTTGCGCACCCCGGCTTCGCCAGCGACCGAAGCGGCGTAGTTGAACGGGCGGCCGATGAAGACGAAGCTCGCGCCGAGCGCCAGTGCCTTGAGCACGTCGGTGCCGCGCCGGAAGCCGCTGTCGATCATCACGGGCGTGCCCCGGCAGACCGCGACGATGCCGGGCAGCACCTTCAGCGGCGGCACAGTGCCATCGAGCTGGCGGCCGCCGTGGTTGGAAACGATGATGCCGTCCGCGCCGACGCCGATGGCCAGGCGCGCATCGCGCACGTCGAGGATGCCCTTGACCACCAGCTGCCCCGGCCACAGGCGGCGCACCATGCGCAGGTGCTCCCACGTGAGATGGCCGCGATCGGAGAAATCGCGCTGCACCGTGGCGGACAGGATGGGCGCGCCGCGGCGTGCGAAGTTGTTCTCGAAGTGCGGCATCCCATGCTGCGCGATCGTGCGCAGGAAGGTGCCGAAGGTCCAGCGCGGATGCGTGAGGCCTTGCCAGGCCAGCGCCAGGCTGGGCCGCAGCGGCGTCGAGAAGCCGGCGCGGATGTTGTTCTCGCGATTGGAGGCGATCGACGAGTCCACCGTGATCACGAGCGTGCGGAAGCCCGCGATCCGCACGCGTGCGATCAGCGCCTGCATCTCGCTCTCCACGCCGGGCAGGTAGGCCTGGAACCAGGCATCGGGATTGGCCTGAACGACCTCCTCCATGCGGATCAGCGATGAGCCGCTCATGATCATCGGCACGTTCTCCGCGCGCGCGGCCTGCGCCAGCACGAGGTCCCCGCGGTACGCCGACAGGGCGCTGATGCCCATGGGCGCGATGCCGAACGGCGCCGACCAGCGCCGGCCCAGCAGCGAGGTCGCCGTCGTGCGGCGGGACATGTCGACCAGCATGCGAGGCAGGAATTCGTACTGCTCGAACGACGCCGCGTTGGCGCGCAGCGAGGCGTTGCGTTCGACCGCGCCGCTGACGTAGGCGAACACGGGCGCGGGCAGGTGGCGGCGCGCGGCGCGCTCGAAGTCGTCGAGCGAGAGCACGTGGCCCAGGCGGGCGGGCAGGCGCAGGGCGGGAACGACCGGGGTGTCGGGGAGCGCGGGAGCCGTCGCTGCGGCGGAGGGTTCGATCTGCATGGGAGCGCGCCAGTGTGGCGCGCCAGCGGCGCGCGCGTCCAATACATAATCGGGCTTCGATTGATGCCGCACGGGCATCGCCAAAGAATGATCGACCTGCGCCAGCTCCGCTACTTCCAGGCCGTGGCCGAAGATCTGCACTTCGGCCGCGCCGCCGCGCGCCTGGCGATCGCACAGCCTGCGCTCTCGCGGCAGATCCAGCAGATCGAACGGGAACTGGGCACGCCGCTGCTGCGGCGCACGCAGCGGCGGGTCGAACTGTTGCCGGCCGGCGCGCTGCTGCTGGAGCGCAGCCGGTCCATCCAGCAGGAACTCGCGCGGACGGTCGCGGACGTGCGCCGGACCGGCGCCGGCGAGCTCGGCAAGCTGACGCTGGGCTTCATCCACTCCTCCACCTACGGGCTGCTGCCCAGCGTGATCCGGCGCTTCCGCCAGCTCTATCCCGGCATCGAGCTGGAACTGCACGAGCTGCCGATCACGACGCAGCACGCGGCGCTGATGCGCGGGACCATCGACCTCGGGCTGCTGCGCGTGCAGGCCGTCCCCGCCGAACTGGAGCAAGTCCCCGTGCTCGCGGATCCCTTCGTGCTGGCGGTCCCGGCGCGCCATCCGCTCGCGGGGCGCGAGCGCGTGCGGCTGAAGCAGGTGGCGGGCGAGCCGTTCGTGCTGTTCAACCAGGCCGAGGCGCCGCTGCTGCACGATCGCGTGCAGGCCTTGTGCGAGCAGGCCGGCTTCCAGCCGCACGTGGTGCAGCGGGCGACCCAGTTGCACACGATGGTGGGCCTGGTCGGTGGCGGCCTCGGCGTCGCCGTGGTGCCGGCCTCGGCGCGCAACCTGCACCCGAAGCAGGTGCGCTTCCTGCAGATCGCCGACAAGGCCGAGCCGCTGCAGATCGCGCTGGCCTGGCGGCGCGCGCACGAGACGCCGGCGATCCGGTCCTTCCGCAAGGTCACGCAGGACGTGGCCGCCGCGCTGACGCCGTGAAGGCATGATGGGCGGTGCCGCGCCTCGACTCGCGCACAACAGCAATGACAGGAGACACCATGACGCAGCCATTCGGCAAGAACGATCCCATCGGCTTCATCGGCCTCGGGGTGATGGGCAAGGGCATGGCCTTGTGCCTGCGCCGCGCAGGCCATGCGCTGCACGTGTTCGCACGCAGCGATGCGCCCGCGCAGGCGCTCGTCGCTGCCGGTGCGCAACGCGCCGCCTCCCCGGCGGAGGTGGGCCGCGCGAGCCGGCTGGTGTTCCTGTGCGTGTCGGACGACGCCGCCGTCGAGGCCGTGCTGTTCGGGCCGCAGGGGCTGGCGCAGGGGTTGGCCGCCGGCAGCATCGTCGTCGACACCAGCACCATTGCCGCGGACGCGGCGCGGCGCTTCGCGCAGCGCCTGCATGCGCAGGGCGTGAGCTATCTCGACGCACCCATCAGCGGCGGCCAGCAAGGCGCCGAGGCAGGCACGCTGGCCTGCATGATCGGCGGTCCCGCCGAAGCGGTGGACGCCTGCCGCGAGGTGATGCAGTCCTTCTGCAAGACGATCACGCACGTCGGCGACGTCGGTGCCGGCCAGACCGTCAAGGCCTGCAACCAGGTGGCGGTGGCCGGCGCGATGCTGGGCGTGGCCGACGCGATCGCGCTCGCACTGGCACAGGGCGTCGATCCGAAGCTGATGCGCGAGGTGGTCCTGGGCGGCACCGGCCGCAGCTTCGCGCTGGAGCGCCATGGCCAGCGCATCATCGATGGCGACTTCCAGCCGGGCTTTCGCGCGCGGTTGATGCGCAAGGACCTGCGCATCGCGCTGGAGACCGCCCGCGCGGGCGGCGCGCAGTTGCAGGGCGCGGCACTCGCCGAGCAGCTCGTGGGCGAGCTGTGCGACAGCGGCCGCGGGGAGCTGGACTGGAACGTGCTGGGAAAGCTGGTGCAGGAGAAGGGCGGGCGGTGAGCGCACCCAGGCTGGCGTGAGCCACCGGGCCACTGTTCTCGTAGGCTGGCGGCGAGCGGCGCAGCCGCGAACCCCAGCGATGAGGAAGCCAGCAAAGCTGGGGTTCGCTGCGCTCACCTGCGGCGGCCGGCGGCCGCCCCAGCCTACATGCTGGCGTGAGCCTCCCAGCCACCGAGCCACTGTTCTCGTAGGCTGGCGGTGAGCGGCGCAGCCGCGAACCCCAGCACGATCCCCAACGCTACCAGCTCGCCCCGAAGCTGCGGCGCAGTTCCTCGATGGCGTCGTCCCCCAGCGGCGCGGGCGGCGCCGGGCTCAGTTGCCACAGCTTCGCGGTCTCTTCCAGCTCCTCCAGCACCGCCATCGCCTGCGCCGGCGAGCCGTGCCACACATTGGGCCCGAGCCGGCTCAGCATGACGGCGCGGATGGGCGTGCCCTGCTGGTGGTAGCGGGCGACCAGGGCCGCGACGAGATCGGCGACCCGCGGATCGCCGGGCCGGTGATAGGGTACGACCGGCACGTGGCCGACCTTCATCACGAAGTAGGGCGTGATCGGCGGCAGCAGCTCCGGTCCCGGGTCGCGCAGCGTGAGCGCCACGCAATGCGTGCTGTGCGTGTGGATCACGCAGGCGACCGGTGCGCCCAGCGCCGCCTGTGCCTCGTAGATGCGCCGGTGCAAGGCGAGCGTCTTGCTCGCCGGCGCGCCCGAGCGCTGCGTGCCTTGCAGGTCCACCCGTGCGAGCTGCGCCGGGTCGAGGAAGCCCAGGCAGGCATCGGTCGGAGTGATCAGGAAACCGTCGTCGAGCCGCACGCTGATGTTGCCCGCGGTGGCGTGCACGTAGCCGCGCTCGAACAGCGAGCGGCCGATGCGGCAGATCTCCTCGCGTGCGGCGTGCTCGTTCATGCGAGCGGGGCGAAGGCCTTGGTGAAGAAATCGGTCGCGCCGAAGTTGCCGGACTTCAGCGCGAGATGCACGCTGCGCCCGCACGCCTCGGCCTGCGCCTCGCACCAGGGCACGCCCGGATCGATCTGCGGGCCGATGCGCATCTGCCGCACGCCCAGTGCCTGCACGGCCGCGCCGGAAGTCTCACCTCCGGCGACGACGAGCCGTCCGACGCCGCGCTCCACCAGCCCGCGCGCGACGGCCGCCAGTGCCTTCTCCACCATCGCTCCGGCTTCGCCGACGCCGAGTCGCTGCTGCACGGCCTGCACCGACTCCGGTGGCGCGCTGGAATACACCAGTACGGGTTGCGCGCCCAGCCGCGGCGTGGCCCAGGCCAGCGCCTCGTTCACGACGTCGCGTCCGCCGGCGATCTGCAGCGGATCCAGCGCGAGCGCCGGCAGGCCGCGGGCGATGAAGTCGGCGACCTGCTGGTTGGTGGCGACCGAGCAGCTGCCCGACACGACGGCGGTCATGCCCTCCGCTGGTGGCAGGGCGGCTGCGCCGGCCGAAGGCGTGAGGCCGTGGTTCTGCGGCAGCCCGATGGCGACGCCGGAGCCTGCGACCACCAGCGGCATGTCCGCGATGGCGCGCCCGAGGTGCATCAGGTCCTCGTTGTCCAGCGCGTCCACGATGGCGAAACGCACGCCCTCGTCCTGCAGCTGGCGGATGCGCGCGTGAATGGGCGCCGCGCCGCCGCGCACGACGCGATGATCGATGAGCGCCACCTTGCCGCGCGCCTGCGCCTGCATGACGCGCACCAGGTTCGCATCGGTCATGGGCGTGAGCGGGTGGTTGCGCATGCCCGAGTCGCTCAGGAGCACGTCGCCCACGAACAGGTGGCCCTTGTACACGGTGCGCGCGTTCTCGGGGAAGGCCGGCGTCACGCAGCAGAAGGAGCAGCCCAGCGCGTCCAGCAGCGCCTCCGCGACCGGCCCGATGTTGCCCTGCGGGGTCGAGTCGAAGGTGGAGCAGACCTTGAAGTAGAACTGGCGCGCGCCCTGCGCCTGCAGCCAGCGCTGCGCGGCGAGCGACTGCGCGGCCGCCTCGGCCGCGGGAATGGTGCGCGACTTGAGCGCCACCACGACGGCGTCGGCGTCGGGCGCCGCACCTTCGGGCACGCCGATGGTCTGCACCACACGCATGCCCGCGCGCACGAGGTTGTTGGCGAGGTCGGTGGCGCCGGTGAAATCATCGGCGATGCAGCCCAGCTTGAGGGTGGAAGTCATCCTGCTCCGTTCACGAACGTCAGTACGGCGGCGCGAAGCCGTTGCGGCCCGCGCTGATGCGCGTGACCGTGGGTTGGCCGGCGATCTCCTGCGCCGTCAGCGAGACGGCGCTGCCCACCGTGAGCAGGCTGCGATCGCCGGGGTGGAAGCTCACGATCGGCGTGCCTGGCGCCACCACGATCAGCTGCTCGCCGCCGGGATAGCGCAGGCGCAGGTGCTCGCCGTCCGGGGTGGCGGCGACGTCAGCGACCGTGGCATTGGTCATCGTGCCTTGTGGCACGAAGTCGAAGGGCCGGTGCCCTTCGCCCGTGCCGCGCATGGACTCGGGGAACAGCGTGACGGCGATCGCCTTCTGCGAGCCATCGGCCTGCGGGATGGCGCCCACCCCCACGAAGCTGCCAGCCTGGATGTCGGCCAGCTGCACCGGATAGACCTCGGTCACGCCGAGGTTGGATGCAATGGCCAGTTCCACGCGGTCGCCATTGCGCTGGCGCAGCACCAGCGTCGTGGGCGACAGCGCCTCCACGGTGCCGCGCAGGCGCACGCCGGCGCGGGCCTGTGCGAGCGCGCTGCTGCCGGCCACGGCCAGCATCACGAAGGCAAGCATTCGACGTCGGTTCGGCATCTTCAGGCTTTCTGTCGTTCCAGTCCCAGTTGCACGGCGTTCAGCAGGGCGTCCGGCGAGGCCGGCTTGACCAGGTGCTGCGCGAAGCCCGCGGACCGCGCTTTCTCCACGTCCGCGGACGTGCCGTAACCCGTGAGCGCGACCATGTGGCAGTGGCTGCAATTGTGGTGCGCACGCACGCGCTGCGCCAGCTCGTAGCCACTCATGCCCGGCAGGCCGATGTCCAGCACCGCCACGTCGGGCCGGAAGGAGTCCAGCAAGGTGAGCGCGACGCCCGGATCGTAGGCCACCTTGACCTCGTAGCCGGAGAGCTCCAGCAGCGCCGCGGCGGTGTCGGCCGCATCGTGGTTGTCGTCCACCAGCAGGATGCGGCCCTTGCCGGCCGGCAAGGCGGCGGACCCGCGCGCCTGCGCGCTGGCCTCGGGCACAGCGATGGTGGGCAGGCGCACGACGAAGCAGCTGCCCCGGCCGGCGCCGCTGCTCGTGGCGGCCACGGTGCCGCCATGCATCTCCACCAGGCTGCGCACGATCGCCAGGCCCAGTCCCAGGCCGCCGCGCGCGCGGTCGCTCTCCTGCGGTGCCTGGTAGAACAGGTCGAAGATGTGCTCCAGCACGTCCGGCGGCATGCCGGTGCCGTCGTCCAGCACCGTGATCTCGGCCTGGTCGCCCTGGGCGCGCAGGCGCAGCGCGATGTGGCCTTCGGTGCCGGTGAACTTGATCGCGTTGCCCAGCAGGTTGTTCAGGACCTGCGCCAGCCGCACTTCGTCGCCCGACACCCACAGGTCCTCGGCATCGGGCGCGACGTCCACGTCCAGGCGGCGCAGTCCCAGCACCGGCTGCAGCGCCTCGGCCGCGTGCCGCACGAGGTTGGCCAGGCGCAGCGGCTGCACGCGCATGGCCAGCCGCTTGCCGGTGATGCGCGAGACGTCCAGCAGGTCGTCGACCAGCCGCTTCATGTGCGCGACCTGCCGCTCCATCACCTCGCGCTCGCCGCGCGTGGCGGGGTCGCCCTTGCGCGCCATGAGGTGCAGCGCGGTGGCCATGGGCGCGAGCGGGTTGCGCAACTCGTGCCCGAGCATGGCCAGGAATTCGTCCTTGCTGCGGCCCGCGTCCTCGGCGCGCCGCAGCGCCTCGGTCACGCGCGCCAGCAGCATCTCGCGTTCGGCTTCGGCCGCGCGCCGTTCGCGCGCGGCGCGTTCGCGGTCGGCCGAGGCGAGCTCCAGCGCTTCGCCCACGCGTTCCAGTTCCGCGATGCCCAGGGTGCCGACGTGCACGTGCTCGCCGTGGCCCAGCGTGCTCGCCGCCGCCTCCAGCCGCTCGATCGGCTCGCTGACGTCGCGCGCGAAGTGCCACGCGACGAAGGCAGCCAGCC
Source organism: Ramlibacter ginsenosidimutans (assembly GCF_016654015.1). GTDB lineage: Bacteria > Pseudomonadota > Gammaproteobacteria > Burkholderiales > Burkholderiaceae_C > Ramlibacter > Ramlibacter ginsenosidimutans. The sequence goes on from NZ_JAEPWM010000003.1 coordinate 10,363, forward strand.
CGAGCGATGCCAGCAGTCCCGCCGTGAAGGCTCCGACGACGCCGAGCATGCCCCGTTCGGCATCCTCCACCGACAGGCCGGTGGCGATCACCCACTGTGAATTCGCCAGGCGCACGTAGCCGGTGCGGCTGCGCACGCCTTCGAGCGTGGTCGTGGTGCTCACGCCTTCCGCGTGGCCCTGGCGCAGCACCGACTCCAGCGAAGGCGAGGGCCGGGGCGAGCTGTTCAGCCGCGAGCGCGCCACGCGCTGCAGCTTCTGGTCGAACACGGCCACCACCGAGGTGTTCGGCAGGTGCTGGCGCTCCACCACGGAATTGATGCGTTCCACCGGAACGATCGCGGACAGCACGTACTGCAGCTGCCCGTCGACGGTGACCGGCACGCGCACGGCGAACGCGGGGCCGCGCCGGAAGCTCCCTTCGGCGACCGGTCCCACCGCCGGCTGGCCGGTCACGATCACGCGCTGCAGGCTCTCTGGCTCTACCGCCTGGGGGGCGGCTTCGTGCACATCGAGCGCGGAGCTTTGCAGCACCCGCCCTTTGGCGTCCGCCAGCGTGATGGTGCGCCAGCCTTGCCGCTGCGCGATGCGGGCCGCGAGCGCGTGGAACTCGTCCAGGCGTTGCGGCACGAGCTCGCCGGAAGCCGCCAGGCTCTGCAGGATCCCCGTCGTGGCCTCCAGTTCGGCGTCGACCGCGGTCGCCAGCGCCCGCGACATGGCCAGCGCGGCCTGCTGCGTGTCGTGCTCGCGCTCGCGGGACAGATAGGCGAGCACCATGACGGCCACCAGCGCCAGCGGCAGCAGCCCGCTGGCAGCCAGCAGGAACAGCCGGAAGCGCAGCGTACGGCCTGCGCCCTGGGCTTTCATCGCTGCCGGATGACGTAGCGGACGAAGCCGTCCGCGGTGGCAAAGCGGTCGTAAAGGCGGCGCGCCGTCGCGTTGTCCCCATGCGTGACCCAGTACAGGCGTGCCCAGCCCTCGGCGCGCATCGCATTGCGCAGCCACTCCAGCAGGGCCGAGCCGATGCCGCGCCCGCGCGCCGCGGGCCGCACGAACAGGTCCTCCAGGTAGCACACCGGCTGCGTCTCCCAGGTGTTCTCGTGGACGACGCAATTGGCGAAGCCGTAGACCTGGCCTTCGACCTCGGCGACCACGCACATGATCTGCGAGTCGGGGTCGAGGATGCGCTTCCAGGTGCGGTCGGTGACCTCGGGGCCGACCTGCGCGTGGTAGAAGTCGCAGTAGCCCTTCCAGAGTTCGCGCCAGGCGGCTTCGTCGGAGGGCAGGGCGGCGCGGATCGTGCAGGGCGGGGTCGTCACCCGGTCATTGTGCCGCGCCGCCGGTTTCACAGCTGACGCGCAAGCAACACGGCGGCGTGCACGGCTTGGCGCTGCGCTCCGTCCTGGATCTGGTGCCGGCAGCTGGTGCCGTCGGCAACGACGATGGCGTCGGGCGCGGACCGCACCGCCGGCAGCAGGCTGAGCTCGGCCATCTGCAGGGAGATGGCGTGGTGGCTGGCCTCGTAGCCGAAGCTGCCCGCCATGCCGCAGCAGCTCGACTCGATCAGTTGCGGCTGCGCCCCCGGGATGAGCTTCAGCACCTCCAGCACCGGCGTGACGGCGCCGAAAGCCTTCTGGTGGCAGTGGCCGTGCACCAGCAGCGGGCCAGCCAGCGGCTTCAACCTCTGCTTCAGTGCGTCCAGCCGGCCGGCAGACGCTTCGCGGGCGAGGAACTCCTCCAGCAGCAAGGACTGCTGCGCGAGCACCTGCGCCCGGTCGCCGAAGCCCATCGTGACCAGTTCGTCGCGGAAGGACAGCAGGCAGGACGGCTCGAGGCCGACCACGGGAATGCCGCGCGCGGCGAGCGGATGCAGCGCATCCAGCAGCTCGGCGGCCTTGGCCTTCGCCTGGTCGACCATGCCGCTGGCGAGGTAGGTGCGGCCGCAGCACAGGTGCTTGCCGTCGGCGCCTTCCTTGCTCGCCACGTGCACGGTGTAGCCGGCGGCCTCCAGCACGGTGAGCGCGGCCTGCGCGTTCCCGGACTCGAAGAAGCCGTTGAAGGTGTCGACGAACAGGACCACGGGACGCGCGGCGGCGAGCAACTGCTCGCGCGTCGCGCCGCGTGCGCCGCCGTTGAAGAAGTGGCGGCTGTGCCAGGTGGGCAGGCTGCGCTGCGCGGACAAGCCCAGCAGCTTCTCGCCCAGCATGGCCAGCAGCGGGCTGCGATTGCGCAGGTTCAGCAGGCCGGCGAAGCGGCTGGCCATAGCGGCGTAGTCGGGCAGCTTGGCGATCAGCCGGTCCTGGAGCGACCAGCCGCGGAAGCGCCCGTGTTCGTGGCGCGCCTCGATCTTCATGCGCGCCATGTCCACGCCGGTGGGGCAGTCGCGCTTGCAGCCCTTGCAGCTCACGCAGAGGTCGAACGCCGCGCGCACTTCCTCGCTCGCGAGGCCATCCGCGCCGAGCTGCCCGCTCAGCGCCAGGCGCAGCGTGTTGGCGCGCCCGCGCGTGAGGTGCTGCTCGTCGCGCGTGACGCGGTAGCTGGGACACATGGTGCCGGCGTCGAACTTGCGGCAGTGGCCGTTGTTGTTGCACATCTCCACGGCCTTGGCCAGGCCGCGGGCGGGATCGCCGCCCGTGCCCGGCGCCGTGACGCGCTCGGTCGCCGGGTCGTTCTGCACGTCCCACGCGCTCCAGTCCAGCGCCGGCTGCAGCGGGATCACCCGGTAGCTGGGTGGAAAGCGCATGAGGCGCGTGTCGTCCATGCGCGGCGGATTGACGATGCGCTGCGGCGAGAGCAGGTCCAGCGGATCGAACATGCGCTTGATCTCGCCGAAGGCCGCGTCGATCGCCGGACCGAACTGCCAGCGGATCCACTCGCCGCGGCACAGGCCGTCGCCGTGCTCGCCGCTGTACGCGCCCTTGTACTTGCGCACCAGCGCGGAGGCTTCCTCGGCGATCGCCCGCATCGCGGGCGCGCCATTGCGCCGCATGTCCAGGATGGGCCGCACGTGCAGCGTGCCCACCGATGCGTGCGCGTACCAGGTGCCTTTGGTGCCGTGCTTGCGGAACACCTGCGTGAGCGCGTCGGTGTATTCGGCCAGCGACTCCAGCGGCACGGCGCAGTCCTCGATGAAGGAGACCGGTTTGCCGTCCCCCTTGAGGCTCATCATGATGTTGAGGCCGGCCTTGCGCACTTCCCACAAGGCCTTCTGCGGGCCTTCGTCGGGCATCAGCACCACCGAGCCGGGCAGGCCCAGGTCGCCCATCAGCTCCTCGAGCTGCGTGAGCTTGCGCAAGAGCGCGGCGCGGTCGCTGCCCGCGAACTCCACCAGCAGCACGGCGTCCGGCTGGCCGATGAGCGCGGAGCGTACCGTGGGCGCGAACGCCGGGTTCTGCAGCGACAGCTCGATCATCGTGCGGTCGACCAGTTCGACCGCGGTCAGCGTGCCGTCGCCCCCCAGCTTCACGATGTGCTGGGCCGAGTCCATCGCCTTGTAGAAGGTCGGGAAGTTCACCACGCCCAGCACCTTGGCGCGCGGCAGCTCCGACAGGCGCAGCTGCAGGCTGCGCGTGAGGGCCAGCGTGCCTTCGCTGCCCACCAGCAGGTGCGCCAGGTTGACGCTGCCGTCGGCGGTGTAGGGCCGCTCGTTCTGGTTGTGGAAGATGTCGAGGTTGTAGCCGGCCACGCGGCGCAGCACCTTGGGCCAGCGGGACTCGATCTCCGGGCGCAGCGTCCAGGCGAGTTCGCGCACGCGTTCGCCGAAAGCGCGCACCGCGCCGCTCGCCTCGTCGAAGCGGCCGAAGCGGTGCAGCTCGCCGTCGGAGGTCCACGCCTCGGCGCCCAGCACGTTGTGCACCATGTTGCCGTAGGCGATGCTGCGGCTGCCGCAGGAGTTGTTGCCCGCCATGCCGCCCAACGTGGCCTGCGCCGCGGTCGACACGTCGACGGGATACCACAGGCCGGTCTTCTTCAGCTGCGCGTTGAGGTGGTCCAGCACGATGCCGGGCTCCACCGTGGCGGTGCGCTTCTCGGCGTCCACCTCCAGCACCTGGCGCACGTGCTTGGAGAAATCGATCACGAGGCCCGCGCCCACCGTCTGGCCGCACTGGCTGGTGCCGCCGCCGCGCGGGACGACGGGCACGTGCAGGTCACGGCAGATGTCGAGGGCGATGCGAGCGTCTTCGGCCGTCTTGGGCACGAACACGCCGATCGGCGTCACCTGGTAGATCGACGCGTCGGTGGCATAGCGGCCGCGGTCGGCGGCCGAGAACAGCACCTCGCCGCGCGTTTCGCTCGCGAGCCGCTGCGCCAGCCGGCCGGCAACCTCGTTGCTGGCGCGCGCGACGCTGTCATAGGCGCTGCCGGATCGCGCGGGGCCGACAGCGATGGGGATGCGCGCGTTCATGCGGCGCCCTGCTTCTTCGCTTCCTCGCGCAGCTGCTCCAGCACCACGTCGCGCTTGTTGCGCAGGTGCGCCTGCAACACGTCGCGCATCGCCGCGCCGTCGTGCGCGGCCAGGGCCTCGATCATCTTTTCGTGTTCCTTCACGGCGCGCTTCCATTTCTCGCCGTCCTGGTTGGAGCGGAAGCGCAGGGCCTGCAGGCGGGCGTTGACCTGCTGGTAGACCTGCGAGAGCACCGGGTTCTTGGCGGCGGCGCTGATGGCGGCGTGGATGCGCGCGTTGAGCTGGTAATAGCCGGAGAGGTCGCGCCGCGTGTAGGTGGCCATCATCTCGAACTGCATGGCCTGGATCTCGGCCAGTTCCGCCGGCGTGATGCGTTGCGCGGCCAGCTCGCCGGTCATGCCTTCCAGCCCCGCCATCACCTCGAAGGTGTTCAGGATGTCGGCCTCGCCCAGGGACACGGCGATGGCGCCGCGGTGCGGCAGCAGTTCGACCAGGCCCTCGGCCGCGAGCATCTTGATGGCCTCGCGCAACGGGGTGCGCGACACGTGGAGGAGCTCGGAGAGCTCGCGCTCATTGAGCTTGGCGCCGGGGGCGATGCGGCCTTCGACCAGCATCTGGCGCAGGCGCTGCGCCACCTGCTCGTGCAGGGCGGCGCGCGGGATGGAGATCACTTCCGCTGTCATTCCGCCATTTTGTATGCAAACTTATCGCGCCACAAGGGAATTCCTTAGAGGTAAATGCTTGACATGGGAATTTTGTATGCAAAAAATGGGTGACTCTTCCAACTGCCTGCCTGCCATGGTCACGCTCGACTTCCATCCCACCGGCCGCCACTTCCTGCAGATCCCCGGGCCGTCGCCGGTGCCCGATCGCATCCTGCGGGCCATGAGCCTGCCCACCATCGACCATCGCGGCCCGGAGTTCGGCGTGCTGGGCCTGCGCGTGCTCAAGGGCATGCAGAAGATCTTCCAGACCAGGCACCCCGTGGTGATCTATCCCGCGTCCGGCACCGGCGCCTGGGAAGCGGCGCTCGCCAACACCATGAGTCCCGGCGACCACGTGCTGATGTACGAGACCGGCCACTTCGCCGCGCTGTGGCAGAAGATGGCCACGCGCCTGGGCGTGAAGACCGAGTTCCTGGGCCTGCCCGGTGTCGAGGGCTGGCGCAAGGGCGTGCAGGCGCAGCTGATCGAGGAGCGGCTGAAGGCCGACACGGCGCATGCGATCAAGGCCGTGTGCGTGGTCCACAACGAGACCTCCACCGGCGCGACCAGCAACATCCTGGCCGTGCGCCGCGCCATCGATGCCGCCAAGCATCCCGCGCTGCTGATGGTCGACTCGATCTCGGGCCTCGCCTCGGCCGAATACAAGCACGACGAGTGGGGCGTGGACGTCACCGTCAGCGGCTCGCAGAAGGGCCTGATGCTGCCGCCCGGCATCAGCTTCAATGCGCTCTCGCCCAAGGCGATCGAGGCGAGCAAGACCGCGAAGCTGCCCAAGTCCTTCTGGGCCTGGGACGAGATCCTCGAGATGAACAAGACGGGCTACTGGCCCTACACGCCCAACACCAACCTGCTGTATGGCCTGGCCGAAGCCATCGACATGCTGCTGGAGCCGGCCTTCGGCGGCCTGGATGGCGTGTTCGCGCGCCACCGCCGCTGGGGCGAAGGCGTGCGCAGCGCCGTGCGGGCCTGGGGCCTGGAGATCCAGTGCAGCGAGGCCGCGAGCCAGTCGCCCGTGCTGACCGGCGTGATCATGCCCGAGGGCGTGGACGCCGACGCCGTGCGCAAGCTGATCTACGAACGCTTCGACCTCTCGCTGGGCACCGGCCTGGGCAAGGTGAAGGGCCGCATGTTCCGCATCGGCCACCTCGGCGACTGCAACGACCTCACGCTGATGGCCGCGCTCTCGGGCTGCGAGATGGGCCTGAAGCTCTCCGGCGTCAAGCTCGCCGGCTCGGGCGTCGCGGCGGCCATGGAGTATTTCGCCGGCCACCCGGCGCCCGTCGCCCTGCGCAAGGCGGCCTGATCGTTCCCGGCGGGGTGGCCACATGCGATCCCGGTTTGTTTGACCAGCAGTAACCTCAACATGCAACGCAGAACCTTCATCAGCAGCATGGCCGCCGGCGCGGCCTCGGTCGCCGTTCCCATGGCGCGCGCGCAGAGCCTGCCCACGCAGACGGTGCGCATCATCGTCGGCTTCGCTCCCGGCGGCGGCACGGACCTGCTGGCCCGCGTCATCGGCCAGAAGCTCCAGGAGATGTGGAACACCACGGTGGTGGTGGAGAACAAGGCGGGTGCGTCCGGCGCCATCGCCGCCGACTACGTTGCGCGCCAGCCGGGGGACGGCACGGTGCTGCACATGGCGCACATCAACAGCCACGCGATCGTGCCGAACCTGCAGAAGGTCAACTACGACCCGATCAGGGACTTCCAGCCGATCGCGCTGGTGGGCGTGACGCCCAACCTGCTGATCTGCGGCCAGATGCAGCCGGCCAAGACCGTGCATGACCTGGTGGCGCTGTGCAAGGCCAACCCCGGCAAGATCTCGTTCGGTTCGGCGGGCACCGGCTCCGCGCAGCACCTGGCGCTGGAGATGTTCATGCTGCAGGCCGGCGTGAAGGCGATCCACGTGCCGTACAAGGGCTCCGGCCCCATGCTGACCGACCTGATCGGCGGGCAAGTGCAATACAGCTTCGACACGATGACGGCCGCGACGCCGCACGTGAAGAGCGGCAAGGCCGTCGCGATCGCGCAGACGCGCCTGAAGCGCGCGGCCGGGCACCCGAACGTGCCGACGATGGCCGAGTCGGGCTTCCCCGGCTTCGAGGCGACCACCTGGTACGGCCTGGTCGGCCCCGCGAAGATGAGCCCCGCGCTCGCCAAGCGCATGAACGAGGACGTGAACAAGGCGCTGGTCATGCCCGACGTGATCGAGAAGCTCGACGCTTCCGGCGCGGAAGACGGTGGCGGCTCGCCGGAGAAGTTCGCCGAGTTCATGCGCACCGAGCAGGTCAAGTGGGCCCGCGTGATCAAGCAGGCCGGCGTGAAGCCGGAGGCATGAGCCAGGACAAGCGGCCGCTGCCGCTTTCCGGCGTGCGGGTCCTCGACATCAGCCAGGTGATGGCGGGGCCCTACGCCTGCATGCTGCTGGGCGACCTGGGCGCCGACGTGATCAAGGTGGAGCCGCCCGGCACGGGCGACCAGACGCGCGGCTCCATGGGGTTCAAGATGAAGGGCGCCGACTCGCTCGGCTTCCTGAACATGAACCGCAACAAGCGCAGCATCACGCTGGACCTGAAGACCGAAGCCGGCAAGCAGGTGCTCAAGACGCTGGCGCAGGATGCGGACATCCTGGTCGAGAACTACCGGCCCGGTGCGCTGCGCCGGCTCGGCCTCGGCTACGACGTGCTGAAGGACATCAACCCGCGCCTCGTGTACACGAGCATCTCGGGCTTCGGCCAGACCGGCCCCTGGGCCGACCGTCCCGGCTTCGACCTGATGGCGCAGGCCATGTCCGGCGTGATGAGCGTGACGGGCTATCCCGACTCGCCGCCGGTGAAGGCCGGCGTGCCCGTAGCCGACATCGGCTGCGCGCTGTTCGCGATCTACGCGACGCTCGCCGCCTACATCGGCGCGAAGAACACGGGGCAGGGCCAGTACGTCGACGCGGCGCTGTTCGATACGGCGATGGCGTTCTCGGTGTGGGACACCTGCGACTGGTGGGGCACCGGCAAGCCGCCGCAGCCCCTGGGCACCTCCAACAAGATGACCGCGCCCTACCAGGCCATGGCCTGCGCGGACGGCCACTTCGTGATGGGTGCGAACAACCAGAAGCTGTGGGTGCAGCTGTGCAAGCTGATGAACCGCGAGGAACTGGTCGAGGACCCGCGCTTCACCACCATCTCGCAACGGCTCGCGCATCGCGCCGAACTGCAGGAGGAACTCGAGAAGAGCTTCCGCGCGCACGGCAAGGACTACTGGGTCGAGACGCTGCTGGCCAACGGCATTCCCGCCGGCCCCATCCTCTCGTATCCGGAGGCCTTCGGCAGCGAGCATGCCAAGGTGCGCGGCATGCGCATGGAGATCGATCATCCGGTGGAGGGCAAGGTGCCCAACATCGGTTTCGCGGTGAAGCTCTCGGGCACACCGCAGCAGGTGCGTCGCCACCCGCCGCTGCTGGGCGAGCACACCGAGGAAGTGCTGGCGGAAGCGGGCCTGGATGGCGCGCGGATCGCGCAACTGCGCGAAGAAGGAGCGTTCGGATCATGAGTGCACAAGGCGAAGTCCATCTCTCGATCGAGGGCGCCGTCGCCTCGGTCACCTTCGACCGGCCCGAGGCGCGCAACGCCATGACGTGGGCGATGTACCAGCAGCTGCGCGCGCACTGCGAGAAGCTGCGCGAGGACAAGTCCGTGCGCGTGGTGCGCTTCCAGGGCGCCGGCGGCGAGGCCTTCGTGGCCGGCACCGACATCGCGCAGTTCCAGGACTTCACCAGCGGCAAGGACGGCGTGGACTACGAGCACCGCATCGACGGCACCATGCAGCTGCTGGCCGGCCTGCCCATGCCGACGGTGGCCGTGGTGCAGGGCTGGTGCATCGGCGGCGGCCTCGCGATCGCGACCACCTGCGACTTCCGCATCGCCACGCCGGCCAGCAAGTTCGGCGTGCCGATCGCGCGCACGCTGGGCAACTGCCTGTCGATGGCCAACGTGGCCGCGCTGGTGGCGGCCTTCGGGCGCTCGCGCGTGCAGCGCCTGCTGCTGCTGGCCGACATGATCGGTGCCGAAGAGGCGCAGGCCTGCGGCTACCTGGTGGAAGTGGCCGCGCCGGACGCCATCGAAGCGTCGGCGCAGAAGCTCTGCTCGAAGCTAGCGAGCCTGGCGCCCGTGACGCAGGAGGTCAGCAAGGAGGCGCTGGCGCGCCTGCTGCGGCACAGCCTGCCCGATGCCGAGGACCTGATCCGCCGCACCTACGGCAGCGAGGACTTCCGCGAAGGCGTGCAGGCCTTCGTGGGCAAGCGCCCGCCCGTGTGGAAGGGCCGCTGAGCTCGCACGGCCGCGCGCCCGCGTAACGGGGCCGCGGCCGCGGACGCGGACGCGGATCCATCGACTGCGGCCGCGGCCGCAGACTCCGTCTACCGCGTCCTACGGCCGGCGGCCGCGCTGCTGCCTAGCATGGTCCTGAACATCGAGGACCACCATGGCCGCCAAAGAATCGAATGCGCCGGGCTCCGGCGCGCCCGCCCAGCCGGGCGAACCCATCGACCTGAGCACCTCCGTCGCCGGCGAGGAGGATCCGGGCGCAGCCATCGACATGGACAGCACGCGCGGCACCGAGGGACGCAACGACCAGCCGGCGGGCCAGGCGCCCAGGCAGCCATCGTTCCCGCAGGCGGAGATGGCGCCCGGTGACGAAGCGCCGCCCGGAACGCCCAGCACCGGCGAGAACCTGTGTCCGCAATGCGGCGGCACCGGGCGCCTCGGCGCGTCCGCGTGCCCCAACTGCCTGGGCACGGGCAAGGTGATCGTCGGCATCGGCGGCGCGTGAGCGCCGTGCTGCCCGGCATCCGCGCCTTGCAGACGCGCAGCGGCCGGCTTGGCTACATGCTGTCCGGCGCGGGCGATCCGCCCATCGTCCTGTTCAGCGGCGCGGGCATGAGCCTGCAGGGATGGGAGCCGCTTTATCCGCGCATCGAGCAGCTGTCCACCGTGCTGGGCTGGAACCGCTTCGGCATGCAGGGCAGCGATGCTCCCGGCGACCGGCAGACCGGCACCGTGGTGCTGGCGTCCTTGCGCGAGCTCCTGGGCTACAACGGGCTGCAGGCGCCCTACGTGCTGGTGGCGCACTCGCTGGGCGGCTTGTTCGCCAACCTGTATGCGCGCCTCTATCCGGAGCAGGTCGCCGCGGTCCTGCTGCTGGAGGCCACGCATCCCGCGGACCAGGAGGTGCTGAAGAAGCACGAGAGCGAACTGGTGAAGTCGCTGGGCCGCATGCTCACGCTGCCGGAAGCGTTCTTCGAGCCGAACGTGCATGCGGAGCTCGGCTGCGTGGACGAGATCGTGCGCGAGATCGCATCGGCGGGGCCGTTCCCGGACGTGCCGCTGCGCGTGGTCACGGGCGGGCTCACGCCGCGCGCTTCCCTCATGTCACCGGCAACGGTGGCGGCGCGGCGCGCCAACCAGCAGGAGCTGGCACGCCTGTCGCCGCGCGGCGAACAGGTGATTGCGCACAAGAGCGGGCACTTCCCGCAGCTCTCCGAGCCGGAGGTGGTGCTGGAGGTGCTGGAGCAGCTGCTCTCCGAAGTGAAGGCGAGCGTTTAGCTGTCCCTGCACGGGGCTTCGTAGGCTGGCGGTGAGCATCCCGAACCCCAGCGATCCAGCGACGCGAATGCGAGCTGGGTTTCGCTGCGGCTCTCCTGGCGCGCTCCATACGCCGCGGCTACAACTTCACCCCGAGCCCCGCCAAGCCTTCTTCTCCCGCAGGCGTTACGCGCACCTCGCGCGTGTGCTTGCGCCGCTCGATCCACTTGCGCGCCTGCAGTTCGTGCGCGAGTGCGGCGCCCAGCGCGCCGCCGAGATGGTCGCGCCGCTCGGACCAGTCGAGGCAGCGGCAGGCGAACTGCCTGCGCTGGCCCTGCGTGGCTTCGACATCCACGCCGAGGCGTTCCAGCGCCTTCACACCGCGAGGAGTCAGCGCGAGCTGCTTGGGCTCGGCATCGTCCTGCAGCCACTCCTTGCGCAGCATGAGCGCGAGCAGGCCCGTGCCCAGCGCGCCGGCCAGGTGGTCGTAGCAAAAGCGCGCATGGCGCAGCGGCACCGGCGTGGTCACGCGCACGGCGATCGGCTTCCGAGGCGCCACGCGCATGAGGCTCTCCACCATCTGCGCGACCTGCTCGGAGGCGAAGCGGAAGTACTTGTGCCGGCCTTGCGCGGTGGACTCGAGCAGGCCGTCGTCCAGCAGGCGCTTGAGGTGGGCACTGGCCGTGGCGGGCTCCACGCCCGCGCCCAGCGCGAGCTCCTTTGCCGTGAGCGCGCGGCCCTCCATCAGCAAGGCCAGCATCTGGATGCGGCGCGGGTCGCCCACCGTGGTGGCGATGCGCGCGAGGTCGGGTTCGGCTTCCATGCTTCGATCGTAGCCAAACTGTTGCCGTTGGCCAAGCCGCCAGGCACGAACCACACTGCAGGCATGGAAGAAGCGCAGCTGGCGTGCTGGGCGGCGCGCAGCGATGCCGACCCCCTGCCGGGTCCCCAGCTTGCTGCGCCACGCTGGATCGCTGGGGTTCGCGCTGCTCACCACCAGCCTACGAAATGCCCTTGCCGCGGCTGCTGCGCCACGCTGGATCGCTGCGGTTCGCGCTGCTCACCGCCAGCCTACGAAATGCCCTTGCCGCGGCTGCTGCGCCACGCTGGATCGCTGGGGTTCGCGCTGCTCACCGCCAGCCTACGAAATGCCCTTGCCGCGGCTGCTGCGCCACGCTGGATCGTTGGGGTTCGCGCTGCTCACCGCCAGCCTGCGAAATGCCTTTTGCCGCGGCTGCTGCGCAAAGGTAGGCTGGTGGTGAGCCGCAGGCGAACCCCAGCTTTGCGCGGCTTCGAAGCTCCAGCGCTGCACCGCGCCAGCTAGTCAGCGGCGTCGCGGCGCAGCCCGCCCGCGCAGCAGGACACCGGCACACAGCACCAGCGGCACCACCAGCGCCGCGAAGCCCGCCCGGTAACTGCCGAAGGCCCCGGCCATGCCGCCGAACACCGGCGGCCCCAGCACCACGCCCAGGAAGGTGATGGCCAGCGTGCCGCCCGTGGCCATGCCGGCCTGTCCTTCGGGCGCCTGGCGCGCCACTTCGGCCAGGTACACACCGTTCCAGCCGATGGCGGAGGCGCCGAACACGAAGAGCACGGCCATGACGACGAGAGTGGGCGCCTGTGGCTGCAGCAGCGCCGTCGCGCCGGACGACGCCGCCATCACCAGCGCCAGCAGCGCCAGCATGCGGCGCGCGCCGAACCAGCGATCGGACACATAGCCCCACAGCACCCGGCCGATCACCGCGCCCATCTGCGACGCCGACAGCAGGAAACCGGCGGCCACCAGGCCGTAAGTGAGGTTGTCGGTGAGGAAGGTCACGAGGTAGGTCGTGAGCGACAGTTGCACGATGGAGAACATGAACGAGCACGCGGCCAGCATGCGCAGCTGCGCGTGCGACAGCACCAGTCGCACCGGCTGCAGGAAGTGCCCCAGCGCGATGCGCCGGTGCGGGTCGCGGTCGGCGTCGAACTCCGCCCTCAGCGTCTGCGCGACGGCGGCGCACAGCACGCTGACGGCCGCCACGGCCAGCAGGGCCGCCTGCCAGCCCGCCAGCAGCTGCAGGCCCGGCACGATGGCGCCGGCCAGCGCCGCGCCCAGGGGCACGCCGGTCTGCTTGACGGAGAACACCAGCGACATGCGATGGGCGGGCGTCGTGCGCGCGAGCAGGTGCGAGCTGGCCGGCGTGATCGGCCCGTAGCCGACGCCCACCAGCACGGCGCCAATGGCCATGGCTGGCAGCGAGGGCAGGGCGCACAGCGCCAGCCCGGCCGCGCACACCAGCAGGCTGGCCTGGCTGGCGCGGATGGCGCCGTAGCGCGCCACCACCGCGCCCGACGCCAGGCTGGCCGCCATCGCGCCCGCGTAGGCGATCGCGATGTACAGGCCCACCCACGTGGCCGAGATGCCGACGGCCTGCGCCACGCGCGGCGCCATCGCGGGCAGGGTGAGCAGGGCCATCGCCACCATGGCCTGGATGGCGAGCGTGATCGCCAGGGGCATCCAGTTGTTCTTCATGGGCGGGCGATGGTGCCGCGGCGGCGGCGTGGGTGCACTTGCATCGCGCCATTGTCTCGCGCCGCGGCGCGGCGCCCGGTCGGCACCGCATCGCCGTGCGCGGTGCCCGCCGTCGCGTGCTGGTGCGCCCAAGGTCGGGTTCGGCATCCACCCTTCGATCGCAGCCAAACTGTTGTCGCTGGCAATCCGGCCCGTCACGGACCACACTGCAGGCATGGAAGAAGCACCGCTCCATGTGCTGGCCGCCCCCAGCCATCCCGACCCCTATGCCTGGTACGCGCGGCTGCGCGTGAGCCGGCCTCTGTTCTTCGACGAGCCGATGAAGCTGTGGGTGGTGAGCGGGCCTTATCTCGTGCAGCAGGCGCTGAACGATGTGCGCCTGCGCGTGCGGCCGCTTGAAGAGCCTGTTCCGCGCGCGTTGCAGGGGCGGCCCGCCGGCGAGGTGTTCGCGCTGCTGGTGCGCATGAACGACGGGGACTTCCATGCGCGGCATCGGCCACAGGTGGAGGCGGCGGCGTCCTCGTGGTCCGCCGCCGCAGTGGCGCAGGCCGCGGAGGCGGCCACGCGTGACCTCGCCGGCCGCTGCGATCCGAACGCGTTGCTCTCCGCCATTCCGGTGCAGGCGATGGCGCGCCTGCTCGGCGTGCCCCACGCGCAGCGCAATGCCACCGTGGACTGGGTGCACGCGTTCGTGCAGGGCATCGCCGCGGGCGCGAGCGCCGAAGCGCTGGACCGCGCCGACGTCGCGGCCGTCGCGCTGATGGAGCAGGGCGAGCGCGAGGGCCTCTCGCGCGTGGACGCCGCGAATCGCATCGCGCTGATGCAGCAGGCGCTGGATGCGACGGCGGGATTGCTGGGCAACGCCGTGCGCGCAGTGCTGGTCTCGGGGACGGACGAAGACGCAGGCGAAATCGCGGCGAGGACCGCGCACCAGGACCCGGCCGTGCACAACACGCGCCGCTTCGCCGCGACGCAGATCGAGCTGGGTGGGGAGCGCATCAGCGCAGGCGACGCGCTGGTCCTGGTGCTGGTGCCGGCGTGTCCCTTCGGCGCGGGGCCGCACGCCTGCCCGGGCGAACGCATCGCGCTGCAGATCGCGAGCAGCGCACTCCGTACGCTGCAATCGCTGGAGCCGCTCTCGCAAATCTTCGGGGCGGTGCGCGGCTATCGGCCCTTGCCCAACGCACGCATTCCCGTGTTCGGCGAACCGCACCTCGAGCAAGCGCCTCGCTAGAAGCGGCGCACGCCAGGCGCACTTCGGGGCTCTCGCGCCCTCGCGCGCGCAGCCGGCTCACTGGCCCTGGGCTTCCAGCGTGTGCTCGATGCGCTGGTCCGGCACGAGCCAGATCAGCGCAACGGCCACGTACAGGAGCTGCGCCACCCAGTGAGTCCAGAGGGTCGAGATGATCCCCGCCATGTAGAACAGGGGAGACAGCTTGCCTTTCCAGTCCCGGCCAACCGCTCGCTTCAGGACGGAGGCGGGTCCGCCGGACGCGATGATGGTTCGCTGCAGGATCCAGTAGGCGCAGGCGGCCATCAGGAGGACGACGCCGTACAGCGCGGAGGGCCGTGGCGCGAGGGGGTTCTCACCCATCCATCCCGTGGCGAAGGGGAACAGCGACAGCCAGAACAGCAGGTGCAGGTTGGCCCACAGCACCGCGCCGGAAACCTTGCCCGCCGCCAGGAGCATGTGGTGGTGATTGTTCCAGTAGATGCCCACGTACACGAAGCTGAGGACGTAGCTGAAGAACACGGGCACAAGGGGCAGCAGGGACTCGAGCGTCTCCCCGTGCGGCACCTTCATCTCCAGCACCATGATCGTGATGATGATGGCGATCACGCCATCGCTGAACGCTTCCAGCCTGCCCTTGCCCATGCAGTCCTCCATCGGTGGATGGGCGGGATTGTCAGGGAAGGGAGAAGCGCGCTGCAGCCTTTCGCCCGCCGGACGGAGGCGACTCAGCGAAGTCGGGGCACCGCGCCCCGGACCCGGGCCTCGCTAGCCGAAGAAGATCCGCCAGGCCACCGTGGCCTGTGCGAGGAAGCCGACGACGAAGGCCAGCGTGCGCACCCAGGGGATGGCAAAGGTGTACGCGACGACGTGCACGACCCGCGCCCAGAAGTACACGACGCTCGCGGTTGCGATCGTCCCGCCCGTCAGGCCCAGCGCGTTCGCGATGAGCACCAGCGTGGCGAACACGACGAGGTTCTCCACCGCGTTGCCGTGCGCGCGCATCATGCGCTGCGCCCACGGCGATTGCGCCGGCGGGTTGGCGGGGTAGCTGACCGCGGGCACGAGGCCCCAGACCATGATGCGGTCCAGGATGTAGGGCACCCACAGCAGGCCCGTGAGCGCGGCCGCGAGGGCCAGGTAGAACAGTTCCGTCTTCATCGTCTCTCCTCCAGGGGCTGGGAAAAGCGAAGCGGCGGATGCGTCGGCGCACGGCCGCGGGACTGCCGCGGATGCTAAGCCGAGTGCCGGGCTAGGGCAAGTTCGCCGGGCGGGTGAGGCGGGGCTTCAGTGGGGCAGGCCGTGCCCCGGTAGGCTGGTGGTGAGCGCAGCGAACCCCAGCAACACGATGGCGGAGGCCCGCCCATGATCGGCGCGCCTCCCAGACCGCCTCACGGGCACGGTGTCCTCGCCGACTCCGACGTCACTCGCACTGCGGCCGCTGGACTGCCGGTCGCCGAGGCTGGTGGCTTGGTCACGGTCACGAGTCGATCGCCATCGACGTGGTACTCGTACTCGCGCGTGGCGCCGATCAGGTCCGTCTTGAAGGTGCTGGCCGCCATCGTCGTCTCGTAGAAGTTCGGGCGGACTATTCGGTACTGGTAGGTCACTCTTGCCATTCCCCGGGCTGTCAGGCAGGCCGACTCGAGTTGATCTTCCTTGAACTGGAGCGCGCAACGCCGGGAGGTGTCCTCCATCTTGGAGCCGTCCTGGGCGTAGAGGACGATCTTCGCTGCGCGCCAGCAGCCGATGAGGGATGGGTCGAGGGGCGCTGCGTGGAGGCAGGGGGCGATGCACGCGAGGAAGAGGAGGGAAGGGCGAAGCAGATTCATGGGACGGAGGACGCCCGGAGTTAACCGGCACGCGGTGGCATTGTGCCGCGCCCCGCCAGCCGACGCTATTTCACCCGCTGCACCACCGCCTTGGCGATGGAGACCAGCGCACCTGTCGCGCCGCCAGTTTTCACATTGGCGGCGAGTTGCGCAAGTTCGACTGCCTTGGTCTTGAACAGCTCGATCATCTCGTCGTTCACCTGCTTTTGCCGTGTGGTCTCGACGACCACGGTGTGCGGCTCGAAGCAGGGCAGGCCCTGGATCAGCAGCTGGTACTTGTAGCCGATCTCGATGACGTTCTCGCTGCTGAAGAGGCCGCGCTCGCGTGCAGTGTTCACGAAAGGGTGCACGGTTACGGCGAGGGAGGCCTCCTTGCGCCGGCGCAGTTGCTGGGCGAAGCGCTCCTCCGCCTCGCGCACGGCCGCCTCGGCGCGCTCACGCTCTTCGCGCTGGATCTCGAACAGGGTGGCCTGGTGGCCGCTCTGGAGTTCCAGCAGCGTGCGCGCATGGTCCTCTTCAGCCTTTCGCACGACTTCCAGGGCCTCGGTCCTCCGCTGCGATTCGGCCAGCTGTAGCTGCAGGCTGCGCTCGGCCAGGCGCCTCGCCCACAGCAGGCGAACCATCAGCGCGCCTACCGCCGCACCGACGGCTCCGGCGAATGCCAGTGCGGCCAAGGCTTCCATGTTGGGCATGCTGCTCCTCCCTTTGGGTCATTATTGAGGGGGAGGCAGGCGGGACCAAGGGGGCGCGCGGCGGGGTGGCAACAACGGGGCAGCGAGTACCGCCGCCTGGGGGGAAATCGGTGCCGCCGGTCAGGCGGCGGGCTGGCTTGGGGCGGGAGGTCGTCGACAGACGGGGGAACGCCACCTGTACCTGGAGGTTCGGTGCGTCGATGCAGAGGCGAGGCGCATCGCGTCTTCAAGCCCGCCCGAAGTGATTGCAGGCAGCACCATGTGCGGCCTGACGTTTCACTTCAGTGGATCGCCGAAGGCGGGTCCGGTTGAAGAAAGTGTTCGGCGGAATTCAGCATTACCCTTTCTTGCCGCCCAGGACGAGCAGGAGTCCGCCGACCACAATGGCGCCGATGCCAGCCCACATAGGAACGTTCACGGTCTGTTTCTCCTTGGCGGAGAGCTCGATCGGCCCAAGTTTGACGACCGTCGTGTCTTTCGTATAGCTGAAGCCACCATAGGCCAGGGCGAGAACGCCTAGGACGATGAGAGCGATTGCGACAAGCTTGATCGGATTCATTTTCTCTGCCCCGTGGGTGGTGACGAATGGAGTCTGCGCGATGTCGAAGACATCGGCGTTTGATCGAGTGGGTGGATTCGTGGAAGAGATCGGCCAGATATTGGCACAACTCTGTCTTCCGCAAAGAACTTTGGAGCAGTGAATCCTGCGGGACGGGGCTTTCCGTCCGAGCCGAGCGCGTGTGCAGGAACCTCTGCGATGTTCAATTCCGCAGGGCCTGAGGTGTGCGGCTTAACGTCGGAGTTGAGCGGCGACCGGCGGAGAGGACCGGAGCGAAGCGAAGGTCCGCCGCCGGGAGTTCGTGTCGAACGACCTGTTAGAAGGCATAAAGAGGGCTTACCTACTGCCTTGGAAGCACTCGGCGGCACTCAGACGGTCACGGAAGCGATGCGGCGTCACGATCGACCGACGCTGCGACCATCAATGTACTTCGCGAAGACCATGCCGCGCCATGATGGAGTTGGCAGTGGATCCCACTTGAAGGGCCGATGCGGCCATCGCGCGGACGAACTGCTGTTGCATGGCGGGGCTTGCACTGGCAGCTTGGTATTTCTTGTACACGGGGTCGTCCAGCAAAGTTGCCAGCCGCGCGACTTCTGCATCGCTAAACCCCTCTAGGGTCTTGCGCACCAGAATATCCAACACGCCTTGTGGCGATGTGAACGTCTTCGAGAAGGCGGCGAGGAGCTCTTTCTTGATCGCCGCCCACTCTTCAGTCGAGACGCCTGGATTGGCCGATCTGTATGGCGCGACCATCATTTCCCCGAGTGGGGAGTTGTCGGCCAAGAGTTGAACGTCCGCCCAGGATGCGGAAATCTTCTCTAAGGCGACGCTCCGCGGCATTTCCTGGGCGATCGAACACGAAGAGAATACAAGCAACGCGCATACGAAGGCGAGAAGTTTGGCCATTTGGTTCTCTTGCGTCTAAACGTGAAGGTGACCGGCCCCTTGCCGCTGCGTGTCCGCGTCGAACGACGAGTTAGGCAGCAGCTGCCGCATTTGCTGCCTTGGCCGGCTCTTGAAACACGACCTCCACGAACTTCCTTTGGGGGAACAATGTCTGCAGGCCCGTTCTGAGCTCCGTGTACAAGGCTCGCAGCGACACTAGGTCTTCCCCGACAATTTGGTAAATGGCCGCGGTGATCTGTTTGAGTTGATGGCACACATCTTCGCCAAGCGCAGCCTCGACATCGTTTAGAGATTGGTCCTGGCCAACCTTAAAGCCGGCTGTTGCCATTTTGGGAAAGACAGCATTCAACACCAGCTCCGACCGACTCCGAATCAGGTCGACCGCGAGGTTGAAGCGCTGCTCTTCCAGCATCAGCGAAGCGAACACCGAGGCCTGACCGCGCTCGAGCAGGAATTGAAGATCAGAGGACTGGAAGCGATCCACCTTCGCCGGTGGCGCCGGATGAGCCGCCAAATTCAGCCAGGCATCCGGCTTCCCGCGGTATGGCTCCATGACTTCCTTTCGATACTGCTCCAGAACGTTCCAGAGAGCGAAGACTGTATAGATTGCACGGTTGCCAGCTCCGACGGCTTTCTGGTCTTCATCGTCCTTCTTCTGGAAAGTCTGGAACTTGAACGCCGCCCACGCGCCCGCGAACGACGCCACGAGGGAAGCTAGTGCTGCGAGTACGTCCTTCCATTCAGGCACGGTGTCTCCCTGCTGTCTAACGTGAAGGTGACCGGCACGTTGCGGCAAGGGGCCGCACGGTGCACGATTCCCATCGGCGCCGTGCGGCCCCTTGCCGCAACGTGTCCGCGTCGACCGACCTGTTAGACCGGCTACTTTGGCACATAGACCACCCGCAGCCACAAGGCCCCGTTGGGACTGTCGGGCCATTTCCCTTCGCTGACGTCCCGCACAATTAGCTCGGTTCCAGCTGGCAACCTGACACCCGTCTTGTCATATTCATCGATGATGCCCTTCGTAATCGGCGGAACGAGCTTCTGTGCGGCGCCTTGGCGCTTGTAGTCAACTATGTGAACGTCACGTGCCACCTTCAGAGCCACCGTATCCCCGACTTCCACAAACCTGCGATGCCCACGGGTTACCGTCGACTGCACAGACACATACGGACCTTCGATGAAGACCTCCTTCGCGATGTCAAAGTAGCCGGCGAATATCCAACCGGTATCACCCGGCAAGGGAGGCAAATTCGACTTGCTTTCTCGCGAGTCTTCACCAGCCCTTCCTTGGTGCGTAGAGACATAGGTCCAGGCTCCTATGCCCGCCAATGCCACGGTCCACGCCATGAACGCAAGCGCAATGATCACGTGGTAGGCGTGTTGGCGCGTAAGGGTCGGAAATATGTTTCGCGCGACGATGTCCCTTCCCAGGTAGAGAAAGGCGCCAATGGCAATCCCCGCGGGGGCAGCAATCTGGCCGAAGGCCTTTAGCATGTCGAGATCGATGACCGAAGACATGTGCGTCCCCTCGAAGGTCTAACGTTGGAGGTGACCGGCACGCACCGGCAGCGCGCCGCAAGGTGCACGATCGCCGGCGCGCCTTGCGGCGCGCTGCCGGTGCGTGTCCGTGTCGACCGACCTGTTAGGCCGAAGGCTCATGCCCACCCTTTCGCCTTGGCTGCCGCTATCTCACGAGACTTCTGAAGCCGCTTCTGGTTCTCTTCTTCCAGTACCGCGTGCCGCTGGTGCACCGCGAAGTAGGGCCCAAGCCAACCGTCTTCATGCGTGAACGCCATCGTCCACGCAAGGTTGCGCGGAAACACCAGGAAGTCGTACAGAGAGCATCCTACGGGCAGAGCATCGGTTTCGAAAGCTTGGTCCCGGTCGTTCGAGAGCACAACGTATTCGGGAGCCAACTGCTTTCCATACTCTGCGAGCGCTTGCTGCCCAGAGAGCGCAGGATACCTCTCGGCACTGAAGATGTGCCAAAGAAAATCCTTGGCGTTCACTCCGTGCCGGTTCGCACCGTATGCCTTCAGCCAGGCGTCCAGGTATTGCTCCGTCTCCGAGGCGTCGAGTTCGCGGAGGATGGTTCCCGGGGTGACGGTCAAAGGACGCTTGGGGCGAGCCATTCTTGCGGCCTAACGTAAAGGTGACCGGCACGTTGCGGCAAGGGGCCGCACGGTGCACGATTTGCAACGGCGCCGTGCGGCCCCTTGCCGCAACGTATCCGAGTCGACCGACCTGTTAGAGCTCACTTGCCGCGCCCCAAAATCGAGACGTTCCTCTTAAGAAATGCGACAACAAACTCGTCCACGCTGCGCACGTCGACCCCCTTGGGTGAGAGGTAGGTGACCTCTATGTCTTCCATGTATCGACGACTAACGCTGTTCTTCACGAATGGAGGATAGGCGATTTGTACACCGACGAGAGATCCGTCGCTTCCGGTGAACACATGCGTCTCAGGTTCCTCGCCGTGGCGAGTTCGGTACGCGTAAACACGCACGCCACGCTCTTCTCTCGCCAGCCACTCTCGGGCACTGGGATTCGCTGGTCGCTGCGGCAACGCGTGACTCACCATCCACTCAGTCCGCGTGTTATGGCCGCCGCGGGGCTCAAGAGTGATATTCAGAACTGAGGGGGATGGGGCCGCCAAAGGGCTCACTGAGACCGATTTTCCCGAGGGGTACTCCACGTGAAAAATGAGGAAGCCCGTGTTACGAGGTTGAGTCGTCTGAACGCTGGGGGCGAGTGCAAGGGTGACCTCACCACGAGATGAGGGTGAACGGAGGGTGACGATCTGCTCGCCCGCGTTGACTGAAACCGCACCACAAAAAAGCAGCGTTGCAGCTGCGCATCGCGCAACAAGCACAGGGAACTCCCAATTTCTTAAACAATGCACTTCGGTGCGCTCTAACGTGAAGGTGACCGGCACGTTGCGGCAAGGGGCCGCGCGGTGCACGATTTCCAACGGCACTGTGCGGCCCCTTGCCGCAACGTGTCCGAGTCGACCGACAAGTTAGACGGCAACGCGCCCATGTTTAGTTCTTGGGAAGGATCAGCAAGAGTAGCGCCGCCCCGACTGATAGCGCCCAGATGGTTATAGCGCCCGCGAGACCAGCTGCGGCAAATGGATTCGGGTGCCGAACTTCCGAGGGGCACAAGACTGCGAAAGCTGTTGCGAAAACACCGAACACGAACGCGAGCTTGAAAAGCAGCAGACTCATTGTTCCGCCGGCCAAAAAGCTACCGAACCCAACGGCCGCGGCGAGCAAAAGGGATCCTACGATGAGCATCCACAAATGCCAAATGCGCCCTTCGGCGACATAAGGAACACCGAAGCGCCGTAGCGCGAAGGCCGTCGCCTTCAGTAACAAGGCTAAGACCAGACAGGCACCGACCAGCGCAAGAAGTACTTCGCCCGGATGTGGGAGACCAATGCCAAGCATGACTTGCCGTCTAACGTGAAGGTGAGCCGCACCTGGTGGCAAGGCGCCGCGAGGTGCAGGATATCCAACGGCGCCTCGCGGCGCCTTGCCGCCAGGTGTCGGTCTCGACCGACCAGTTAGACCTCAACGTACCGAACATACTGAGTTTCAAGGAGGGCGTGCTTGCCCGCCAGATCCGGCTGCGACGGCCACTCAAGCACTTGTACCCGCACGTAGCGATGATCCCGATATCCAAGCGAGTCGAAGTCGAAGAAGCACATGAACCCGAGGCTCGCGTCTCGGAGCACTTCCTTCACTGGGTGATCCCAATACCCCGAGTCAACGTCGCGATTCAGCATGATGGGCGCGAATTGCCCGTCAATCAATTCGACGCGAACTCTTGGATTCAGCTCGCCATAGCGGACGTAGGGAAGGCCCGCCGGCTCGAGCACCAGCTTCTCGAAGAGAAGGTACTCGACTTCCGCATGGCGCTCCTCCAGCGCCCAAGCCTCTTCACTCCCCCAGGGTCCTTCGACACGGAAGTACTGGTTGAAGAGCTCGCGGCTTGCGACGCGGAACTGGTTGATCCGGGCGGTGAGTTCCACTTGAGGTCTAACGTAATTTCGAGCGCATCTCAAAACCCTCTTATGCCGCAGCGGCGGCATAAGACCTGGGTTTGCGCAACGGAAACTCGTTCCGGTTCAAGCGCTTGCGCCGAAAGCTGCGCCATAAGAGGTCCGGAATGCGCGGACCTCTTATCCCTTGAATCTGCCCCCGACTGGCTCGCGGGATAAGACCGCCGCGCCACCCTGCCGCTACCATTCATCTGCTTCCCCCTGTGGCGCGTAAGTCCGCGCCGCCATCGTTCTGTCGGGGAATGCTAGTCGCGCTGGTCCGATAAGTACACGAGCCAAAAGGCGCCTGTGGCGAAATCAACGCGGCGCCCTCGGAGCAAATGGGCAGGGTGTGGTCGCGTCCTGCTCCCGAGCCATCCGCAAATGAAAAGGCGCCGCATCGCGGCGCCTTCTCGTTCCTTCGTGGCCCCGCCGCCGCAGGCGCGACGGAGAAGCGGCGCAAGCCTACAGCCTCACACCAGCGTCTTCTCCTCCATCTTCCGCAGGATCTGCCCGCCACCGAAGCTCACTTGCTCCGGCGGCGTGCCGCCCGCGGTGATGCGGATCGCGCAGTACTTCAGCTCGGGGATCTTCGCGACCGGGTCGAACGCGTCGTTGGTCACGCGGTTGATCGCGGCCTCGTAGTAGCAGAAGGGCACGAACACCGCGCCGCGCGGCGAGGTTTCGTCGGCGCGGCCGTACAGCGTGACCTTGCCGCGGCGCGACTCGATCGTGAGCAGTTCGCCCGGCTTCACGCCCAGCCGCTCCAGGTCCAGCGGATGCACCAGCGCCACCGGATCCGGCTCGATCGCATCGAGCACCGTTGCACGACGCGTCATGCTGCCGGTGTGCCAGTGTTCGAGCTGGCGGCCGGTGATCAGCACCATCGGGTACTCGGTGTCGGGGCGCTCGGCCGCGGGGATGATGTCCGCCGGCACGAACTGCGCCCGGCCGCCTTCGCGCGGGAAGTCGTCGATGAACACCACCGGCTCGCCCGGGTCGCCCTCGTGCGTGCAGGGGTAGGTGACGGCGCTCTCGCGTTCCAGCCGGTCCCAGGTGATGCCGGAGATGCTGGGCATGCCGTGGCGCATCTCGTCGAACACTTCGGACACGTGGCCGTAGTTCCAGTCCAGCCCGACGCGGCGCGCGATCTCCTGGATGATCCAGAGGTCCTGCTTCGCGTCGCCCGGCGGGTTGACGGCCTGGCGACCCAGCTGCACCAGCCGGTCGGTGTTGGTGAAGGTGCCGGTCTTCTCGGGGAAGGCGCTGGCGGGCAGCACCACGTCCGCGAGGCAGGCCGTTTCCGTGAGGAAGATGTCCTGCACCACCAGGTGCTCCAGCTTCGCGAGCGCTTCGCGGGCGTGGTTGGCGTCGGGGTCGGACATCGCGGGGTTCTCGCCCATGATGTACATGCCGTGCACCTTGCCGGCCGCGATGGCGTGCATCACTTCGACCACGGTCAGGCCAGGCTGCGCGTCCAGCGTGCCGGGCTTGAGCTTCCAGTGCTTCTCGAAGCGCGCACGCGCCTCGGGATCGGCCACCTTCTGGTAGTCGGGGAACATCATCGGGATCAGGCCCGCGTCGGACGCACCCTGCACGTTGTTCTGGCCGCGCAGCGGATGCAGGCCGGTGCCGGGACGGCCGATCTGGCCCGTCATCAGCGACAGCGCGATCAGGCAGCGTGCGTTGTCCGTGCCGTGCACGTGCTGCGACACGCCCATGCCCCACAGGATCATCGAGCCCTTGGAGGTCGCGTACAGGCGCGCAGTCTCGCGCAGCGTCTCGGCGTCGATGCCGCAGATGGGCGCCATCTCCTCGGGGCTGTAGCCCACCAGGTTCTTCTTCAGGTCCTCGTAGCCGGTCGTGCGGTCCTCGATGAACTCCTTCGCGACCAAGCCCTCGTGCACGATCACGTGCATCAGGGCGTTGAGCATGGCCACGTCGGTGTCGGGCTTGAACTGCAGGTGGCGGTAGGCCAGGCGCGTGAGGTCCGACTTGCGCGGGTCCATCACGATCAGCTTGGTGCCGTTCTTGGCCGCGTTCTTCATCCAGGTGGCGGCCACCGGATGGTTCACGGTCGGATTGGCGCCGATCACGATGATCACTTCGGCCTTGGTCACGTCCATCACCGGGTTCGACACGGCGCCGGAGCCGATGCCTTCCAGCAGCGCCGAGACCGACGATGCGTGGCACAGGCGCGTGCAGTGGTCGACGTTGTTGGTGCGGAAGCCGGTTCGCACCAGTTTCTGGAACAGGTACGCCTCTTCGTTGCTGCCCTTGGCGGAGCCGAAGCCCACCAGCGCGTTCGGGCCCTTGGTGTCGCGGATGCCGCGCAGCTTGCTGCCGGCGAGCTCCAGCGCCTCTTCCCAGCTCGCTTCGCGGAAGTAGTCGAGCACGCGATCGGGGTCGATGGTCTGGTGCGGGACCTTGGGCGCGTCGGCGCGGCGGATCAGGGGCTTGGTCAGGCGCTGCGGGTGGTGCGCGTAGTCGAAGCCGTAGCGGCCCTTCACGCACAGGCGCCCGTGGTTCGCGGGACCGTCGCGGCCCTCGACGAACAGGATCTTGTCGTCCTTGACGTTGTAGGTGAGCTGGCAGCCGACGCCGCAGTACGGGCAGACCGAATCCACCTGCTTGTCGGGGACGGGCAGGGCGACGCCGCGTGCCGGCATCAGCGCGCCGGTGGGGCAGGCCTGCACGCATTCGCCGCAGGCGACGCAGGTGGACACGCCCATCGGGTCGTCCATGTCGAACACGATCTTGGCGTGCTCGCCGCGGAAGGCGAGGCCGATCACGTCGTTCACCTGCTCGTCACGGCAGGCGCGCAGGCAGCGTGTGCACTGGATGCAGGCGTCGAGGTTCACCGCGATGGCGGGATGCGACAGGTCGGCGGCGACCTGGCCGCGCGCGGGGAAGCGCGGCTTGCCGACGCCCAGCTTGGCCGACCACTCGTCCACTTCGTTGTGGCGGGTGTAGTCGGTCTCGGGCATGTCGGACTGCAGCAGCTCCAGCACCATCTTCTGCGCGGCGACGGCGCGCGGCGTGTCGCTCTTGACGTCCATGCCGGGCGTCGCGGTGCGGCAGCAGCTGGGCGCCAGCACGCGCTCGCCCTTGATCTCCACCATGCACGCGCGGCAGTTGCCGGCGGTGTCCAGGCCCGGCTTGTAGCAAAGCCGCGGAATCTCCACGCCTTCGCGGTCGGCGACCTGGATCACGGTCTCGTTCGCACGCGCCACGACCTCCTTGCCGTTCAGCGTGAACTTGACGACAGGGCTTTCGATTTCGGCCATCTCGGCGCGGGTGACTGCGTTCATTGTTTGCTCCCAAAGCCCTTCGGGCATCGCTGGGGTTCGCGTTGCTCACCGCCAGCCTACGAAGCCACCCGCGAACGGCGGTCTTCGTAGGCTGGCGGTGAGCGCAGCGAACCCCAGCAGTTTCTCACCCCAACTCGTGCGGGAAATACTTGATCACGGTGTCGAACGGGTTCGGCGCCGCCTGGCCCAGGCCGCAGATGGACGCATCGCGCATCACCTGCGACAGCTCGGCCAGCAACTGCAAATCCCACTTCGGCGCCTGCATGAGCGCATACGCCTTCGCGGTGCCGGAGCGGCAGGGCGTGCACTGGCCGCACGACTCGTCGCGGAAGAACTTCAGCGTGTTGCGCGCGGCCGCCGTGGCCGTGTCCTTGTCCGACAGCACCACCACCGCGGCCGACCCGATGAAGGAGCCGTAGGGCTGCAGCGTGTCGAAGTCCAGCGGGATGTCGTTCATCTTCGCCGGCAGGATGCCGCCCGAGGCGCCACCCGGCAGGTAGCCGTAGAACTTGTGCCCGTCGGCCATGCCGCCGCAGTACTCGTCGATCAGTTCCTGGATCGTGATGCCCGCGGGCGCGACCTTCACGCCCGGGTTCTTCACGCGGCCCGAGACCGAGAACGAACGCAGGCCCTTGCGGCCGTTCGCGCCTTGCGACGTGAACCACTCCGGACCGCGCTCCAGCAGCTCGCGCACCCAGAACAGCGTCTCGAAGTTGTGCTCCAGCGTCGGTCGCCCGAACAGGCCCACCTGCGCCACGTAGGGCGGCCGCAGGCGCGGCATGCCGCGCTTGCCTTCGATGGACTCGATCATCGCGGACTCTTCGCCGCAGATGTAGGCACCGGCCCCGCGGCGCAGCTCGATGTGGGGCAGGCCCTTGGACGGCGGGTCGGCCTTCAGCCGCGCCAGTTCCTGCTCCAGCATCGCGCGGCAGCCGTGGTACTCGTCGCGCAGGTAGATGTAGATGCCGGAGATGCCCACGGCCCACGCGGCGATCAGCATGCCTTCGAGGAAGCGGTGCGGGTCGCGCTCCAGGAACACGCGGTCCTTGAAGGTGCCGGGCTCGCCCTCGTCGATGTTCACCGCCATCAGGCGCGGCGCGGGCTCGTTGCGCACGATGCGCCACTTGCGCCCGGTCGGGAAGCCGGCGCCGCCCAGGCCGCGCAGGCCGGTGGCCTCGAGCGTGGTGATCACGGTGTCGGCATCGCGCTCGCCGGACAGGCATTGCTCCAGCAGCTTGTAGCCGCCCGCCGCACGGTACTGCGACAGGCCCATGTAGCCTTCGGGCTCGTGCTTCGTCGCGCCTTCCTTGACGCACTCGACCACCTTCTGGGCGGTCGCGCGCGGCACCGGCTTCTGGCCGACGACGGCGGCGGGCGCCTGTTCGCAGCGGCCGATGCACGGGGCAGGGATGACGCGCACTTCGCGTCCGAGCAGGGCGGGCAGCTTCTGCAGCAGCTGCTGCGCGCCCGCCATCTCGCAGGAGAGGCCGTCGCACACCCGCACGGTGAGTGCGGGCGGTGCGTCCTCGCCTTCCTTGACGATGTCGAAGTGGTGATAGAAGGAAGCCACTTCGTACACCTCGGCCTGGGCCAGGCGCATCTCCTGCGCCAGCGCGCTCAGGTGAGCGGCCGAGAGGTGGCCGAAGTGGTCCTGCAGCTTGTGCAGGTGCTCGATCAGCAAGTCGCTTTGGCGCGACGCGTCACCGAGCAGCTGCCGCACCTCGGCCAGCGCCTGGTCCGAGGGCTTGCGCCCCTTCGGACCCTGGCGCTTGCGCTCCCGGATGAGGGGAGACGCCGAGGCGATCGGGATGACGCGCTTGCCTGCGGACATCTTGCCCCGCTTACTTCAGCAGCCCCGCAGCGCGGGCCCACTTGTACTTGGCGCCGAGCACTTCCACCGGCAGTTCGGTGGAGTAGGCGTACGCCGGGATGCCGTTCTCGTACAGGTACTGGGCGGCTTCCTCGACTTCCACGTCGCCGGCGAGGGACGCCACGACCGGCTTGCTCTTGCCCTTGGCCTTCATCTCGTTGACGATCTGGACCATGTTCTTCGCGAACACCATGGGCGGCGTCACGATGGTGTGCCAGTAGCCCAGGATCAGCGCGTGGATGCGGTCGTCTTCCAGGCCCAGCTTCACCGTGTTCACGTACGTGATCGGGGGCTCGCCGCCGGTGATGTCCACCGGGTTGCCGGCCGCGCCGAACGGCGGGATGAACTTGCGGAAGGCCGCGTCCAGGTCGTCGGGCATCGGCTTGAGCAGCTTCAGGCCGTTGTCGACGCAGGCGTCGGACAGCAGCACGCCGGAGCCGCCCGCGCCGGTGATGATCACGACGTTCTCGCCCTTGGGCGTCGGCAGGATCGGCACGCCGCGCGACAGTTCCAGCATCTGGCGCAGGCTGTTGGCGCGGATCACGCCAGCGGAGCGCAGGATGTCGTCATAGATCTTGTCGGTGCCGGCGACGGCGCCGGTGTGCGACGCGGCAGCGGCGGCGCCCATCTCGGTGCGGCCGGCCTTCAGCACGATCACGGGCTTCTTCTTGGAGACGCGCTTGGCGACTTCCGCGAATGCACGGCCGTCCTTCAGGTCTTCGCAGTGCTGCGCGATCACCTTGGTGTTGTCGTCCTGTTCGAAGAAGAGGAGCAGGTCGTCTTCGTCGATGTCCGACTTGTTGCCCAGGCCCACGATCGCGGACACGCCCATCTTGGCGGAACGCGAGAAGCCGATGATGGCCATGCCGATGCCGCCGGACTGCGAGGACAGGGCCGTGGAGCCCTTGACGTCGTAGGCCGTGCAGAACGTCGCGCACAGGTTGGCGGGCGTGTAGTAGAAGCCGTAGATGTTCGGCCCCATCAGGCGGATGTTGTACTCGCGGCCGATGCGCTGCAGTTCTTCCTGGCCTTCGACGTTGCCGGTCTCGCCGAAGCCCGAGGGGATCAGCACCGCGCCGGCGATCTTCTTCTCGCCGCATTCCTTCAGCGCGCCGGCGACCAGCGCCGCGGGGATCGCGAACACCGCGGTGTCCACTTCGCCCGGGATGTCCTTGACGCTCTTGTACGCCTGCAGGCCCATCACCTCGCCGCCCTTGGGGGTGACGGGATAGATCTTGCCCTGGTAGCCGCCGTTGATGAGGTTCTTCATCACCGAGTTGCCGATCTTGCCGGCCTCGTTCGACGCACCGATCACCGCCACCGCCTTGGGCTTCATGATGCGGTTCATCGACGCCACGACGCTCTTCTCGTCGGGACGGAAGCGCGCTTCCTTCGGCTTGAAGTTCAGCACGATGCGCACGTCGGCAGCGATGGCGCCTTCGTCGGACGCGAACACGGGGTTCAGGTCCATCTCGGAGATCTCGGGGAAGTCGGAGACCAGCTGCGACACGCGCACGATCGTGTTCTGCAGGGCTTCACGGTTCACCGGCTTGGCGCCGCGCACGCCTTTGAGGATCTCGGCAGCCTGGATGCCATCGAGCATCGAGGCGGCGTCGTCCTGCGTGGCGGGGGCCAGGCGGAAGGTCACGTCCTTCAGCACTTCGACCAGCACGCCGCCCATGCCGAACGCGACCAGCTTGCCGAAGCTGTCATCGGTCATCGCGCCGATGATGGTTTCCTGGCCGCCCTTGATCATCTGCTGGATCTGCACGCCGACGATCTTCGCGTCCGCCTTGTACTTCTTGGCGTTCTTGATGATCTGCTCGTACGCGGTGGTGGCCTCGTCGGCGTTCTTCACGCCCACGATCACGCCGCCGGCTTCCGTCTTGTGCAGGATGTCCGGGGACACGATCTTCATCACGACCGGGAAGCCCATGGACGACGCCATCTTGGAAGCGTCCGCAGCGCTGGAGGCGACGCCTTCCTTGGGCACGTTGATGCCGTACGCGTCGCAGATCAGCTTGCCTTCGGGAGCGGTCAGCGAGTCGCGACCTTCCTTCTTCACCGCGTCGAGAATCTGGCGGACCTTCTGCTTGTCACCTTGGAAATTGGCCATGTGTGGCTCCTAAAAATTGATTCGTCTCTCTCGGGTCGGGGACTGCAGGCTCTCAGCAGACCTTGGCGGCTTTCAGTTCGGCGATCTGGTCCTTCGTGTAGCCCAGTTGCGCCAGCACTTCTTCCGTGTGCTCGCCCAGCAGCGGGGAGCGGGTGACTTCGGTGGGGCTGTCCGACAGCTTGATCGGGTTGCCCACGGACAGGTACTTGCCGCGCTTCGGGTGGTCGACCTCGACGACGGTGCCGGTGGCACGCAGCGCGGGCTCCTCGGCGATTTCCTTCATCGACAGGATCGGGCCGCAGGGAATGTCGTACTTGTTCAGGATGTCCATCGCCTCGAACTTCGTCTTGGTCTTGGTCCACTCCTCGATGCGCGCGAAGATCGACTTCAGGTGCGGCAGGCGGGCCTTCGGCGTGGCGTAGTTCGGGTCGGTGATCCAGTGCTCCTCGCCGATCACCTTGCAGATGGCCTCCCACACGGGCGCCTGCGTGATGAAGTAGATGTACGCGTTGGGGTCGGTCTGCCAGCCCTTGCACTTCAGGATCCAGCCCGGCTGGCCGCCGCCCGAGGCGTTGCCGGCGCGCGGCACGGCGTCGCCGAATTCGGTGTCGGGGTACTGCGGGTACTCCTCCAGCACGTGGCGGCGGTCCAGGCGCTGCTGGTCGCGCAGCTTCACGCGGCACAGGTTCAGCACGGCGTCCTGCATGGCGGCCAGGACCTTCTGGCCCTTGCCCGTCTTCTCGCGCTGGAACAGGGCGGTCACGATGCCCAGGGCCAGGTGCAAGCCGGTGCCGGAGTCGCCGATCTGCGCGCCGGTCACCAGCGGCGGGCCGTCGTCGAAGCCCGTCGTGGACGCGGCGCCGCCGGCGCACTGCGCGACGTTCTCGTAGACCTTGCAGTCCTCGTACGGGCCGGGGCCGAAGCCCTTGACCGACGCCATGAT
Organism: Ramlibacter ginsenosidimutans; assembly: GCF_016654015.1. GTDB lineage: Bacteria > Pseudomonadota > Gammaproteobacteria > Burkholderiales > Burkholderiaceae_C > Ramlibacter > Ramlibacter ginsenosidimutans. Next base: position 41,090 of record NZ_JAEPWM010000003.1, read on the forward strand.
CATGCGCGGGTTGATCTGCTGGATGCGTTCCCAGCTGAAGCCCATGCGATCGAGCGCGCCGGGAGCGAAGTTCTCCACCAGCACGTCGCACTGCTTGATCAGCTCGATCAGCACTTCCTTGCCCTTGGGGTTCTTCGTGTCCAGGGTGATGGAGCGCTTGTTGTGGTTCAGCATGGTGAAGTACAGGCTGTCCACGTCGGGGATGTCGCGCAGCTGGCCGCGCGTCGCGTCGCCTTCACCGGCCTTTTCCACCTTGATCACGTCCGCGCCGAACCACGCCAGCAGTTGGGTGCAGGTCGGTCCCGATTGCACGTGCGTGAAGTCCAGGATCTTGACGCCGTCGAGTGCTTTTCCCATGTCTTTTCCTCTCGAGTCTTTGATTGCGGTGCTTACGCGGTCTTCTTCTTGGCCGCGGCGGGGTTCAGGCTGGTGATGCGGCCGGACTCGGTGCCGGCGCTCTCGTCGATCAGCGCGTTGATCAGCGTCGGCTTGCGGGAAGCGATGGCCTCCTTCAACGCGCGATCGAGTTCCTCGGGGTTCTTCGCCGTGACGCCGACGCCGCCGAAGGCTTGCATCATCAGGTCGTAGCGCGCGTTCTTCACGAACTGCGTGGGCGCCATCGCGTCACCGCGCGGGTTGACGTCCGTGCCCTTGTAGATGCCGTTGTTGTTCATCACGACGACGCACACGGGCAGGTTGTAACGGCAGATGGTTTCCACTTCCATGCCGCTGAAGCCGAAGGCGCTGTCGCCTTCCACGGCGATCACCTGTTCACCGGTGACCACGGCGGCGGCGACGGCGAAGCCCATGCCGATGCCCATGATGCCCCACGTGCCGACGTCGAGGCGGCGGCGCGGTTCGTACATGTCGACGATGGAGCGCGTGAAGTCGAGCGCGTTGGCGCCTTCGTTCACCAGGTAGGCCTTGGGGTTGGCCTTGACGGTGTTGCGGATGACGTTGAGCGCGCTGTGGAAGTTCATCACCGGCGGGTTCTTCGCCAGCGTCTCGGCCATCTTGGTGAGGTTCTTGTCCTTGCGCTCGGCGATCGCGCCGGTCCAGTCGGACGGCGGCTTGCTCCAGCCGGAGCCCATGGCCTGGTTGAACGCGGAGATGCACGAACCGATGTCGCCGATCACCGGGGCGGCGATCGCGACGTTGCTGTCAGCCTCGGTCGGCGAGATGTCGACCTGGATGAACTGCTGCTTGCCTGCGGCCTTGGAGCCTTCGGCGCCCCAGGTCTTGCCCTTGCCGTGCGACAGCAGCCAGTTCAGGCGCGCGCCCACCAGCATCACCACGTCGGCTTCGGCCAGCACGTACGAGCGCGCGGCGGAAGCGGACTGCGCGTGGTTGTCCGGCAGCAGGCCCTTGGCCATCGACATCGGCAGGTAGGGAATGCCGCTCTTCTCGATGAAGTTCTTGATCTCGGCGTCGGCTTGCGCGTAAGCCGCGCCCTTGCCCAGGATCACCAGCGGCTTCTTCGCGTTCTTCAGCAGGTCCACGGCGCGCTTGATGGCGTCGGGGGCGGGGATCTGCTTCGGCGCGGGGTCCACGACCTTGATCAGGGACTTCTTGCCCGCTTCCTTGTCCATGGTCTGCGCGAACAGCTTGGCCGGCAGGTCCAGGTACACGCCACCGGGGCGGCCCGACACGGCGGCGCGGATCGCACGCGCGATGCCCACGCCGATGTCTTCGGCGTGCAGCACGCGGAACGCAGCCTTGCACAACGGCTTGGCGATCGCGAGCTGGTCCATCTCCTCGTAGTCGCCCTGCTGCAGGTCGACGACCTCGCGCTCGCTGGAGCCGGAGATCAGGATCATCGGGAAGCAGTTCGTGGTGGCGTTCGCCACCGCGGTGAGCCCGTTCAGGAAGCCGGGGGCGGACACCGTGAAGCAGATGCCGGGCTTGCCCGTGATGAAGCCCGCGGCAGCAGCGGCGTTGCCGGCGTGCTGCTCGTGGCGAAAGGAGATCACCTTGAGACCGTCGGCTTGCGCCATGCGCAGGAAGTCGGTGATCGGGATGCCCGGAAGGGCAAAGATCGTGTCGATGTCGTTCAGCTTCAGTGCGTCGATGACGAGATGGAAGCCATCGGTCGTGTCGCGATCTTGCGTTTCGGTGCTCATGGTGCGTGGGTCCTCGATTGGAGTGGGAGAATGGTAGGAGTGACCTCCTGGAAACCTGCTTGACCGCAGTCAATTTTCAAAAAATTGCATGCGTACCAAGAGGAATCCCCTGATCCCCGCACCATGTCCTCGATCGAAAAGCATCCCGAACGCAACGTCATCCGCGTGCAGCTTGCCCACAACGTGGCGCTGAAGGCCATGACACCGGCCCAGATGGCGGAGCTGGAGCCCATGCTGGTGGTGGTGGATTGCCAGAAGGGCGAGGCGCTGCTGAACCAGGGCGTGCACGAGATGGAGCAGTACTTCATCCTCGAGGGCATCCTGAAGCGCGTGGTGAGCAACCAGGAGGCGAAGGAAATGATCCTGCGCTTCGCCGACGAGGGGCAGATGGAGACCAGCTATGCGGCGTGGCGGCTCGGCACGCCGGCGCCGTACAGCATCGTGTGCGTGACGCGCGCGCGCGTCGCCAAGCTGCCGCTGCGGGACTGGGTCCACTTCCTCGACCGCTACCCGAACATCAAGCAGGCGTTCGAGTACGAGGTGATGCACCACATGAGCGACATCATGGCGCACACCATCACGCTGCACCTGCTGGATGCGCCGGGCCGCGTGCGGCGTTTCCTGCGCAAGCATCCCGAGCTGGAAGAGCGCTTGCCGAAGAAGGAGCTCGCCTCGTACCTCAATCTCTCGGCCGAGACGCTCAGCCGGCTGAAGCAGCGCGGCAAGATCTGAGCCGCAGGGCGGGCAAAGGAAAAGGGACGCTTGCGCGTCCCTTCTGCTTTCCGGGGACGCTCGCGCGTCCCTTTCTCCAGGGGATCAGATGTTCGGGCTGCCGGCCGCGTTGGTGTGCTCGATCTGGCGCTTGCGCATCGGAGACAGCACCACCTTGGCCAGGATGCCGGCGACGATGGAGATCGCCGCAGCGAACAGGAACACGTTGTCCCAGTTGCCGCCCTTGGACAGCACCGCAGACAGCGGCACCAGCAGCGAGGCCGTGCCCTTGGCCGTGTACATCGTGCCGGCGTTCGCGGCCGCGTTCTTCACGCCGAAGGTGTCGGCGACCAGGGCCGGGAAGATCGAGTAGATCTCGCCCCAGAACAGGAACACCAGGGCTGCGAAGGTCATGAACAGCACGGGGTCGTGGCCCCACTTCATCAGGCCCAGCATGGCGAGGCCTTCACCGCAGAACACCAGCAGCATCGTGTTCTCGCGGCCGATGCGGTCGGAGATGAAGCCGCACAGCGGGCGGGTGAAGCCGTTGGCCAGGTTGTCGATCGTGAGCGTCAGCGTCAGCAGAGGCAGCGTGAAGCCCAGCATGGACATCGGCATCTTGGCGAAGCCGTAGTCCTTGGCAATCGGGCCGATCTGCGCGGTAGCCATCAGGCCGCCGGCGGCCACGGCCACGAACAGGATGTACGTCAGCCAGAAGGTCGGCGTCTTCATCATCTGGCCGACGTTGTAGTCGACCTTCGTGGTGACGATGCGCGGAGCGGGCATCACGCCCTTGAGCAGCGTCGGCTTCGTCAGGAACAGGGCGCACGCGAAGATCACCACGCCTTGCAGGATGCCGAAGAAGAAGAAGGTCTGCTGGTAGCCCGAGCTCGCGATCATGCTGGCAATCGGGATCACCGTCAGGGCCGAGCCGGCGCCGAAGCCGGCGGCCGTGATGCCGGCGGCGAGGCCGCGCTTGTCCGGGAACCACTTCAGCGCGTTGCCGACGCAAGTGCCGTACACGGCGCCTGCGCCCAGGCCGGCGATCACGGCTGCAGCGTACAGCTCGGGGAGAGTGGTTGCGTACGAGTTCATCACCCAGGCCAGGCCGGCCAGGATGGCGCCGCCTGCGACGACCGGGCGCGGGCCGAACTTGTCGACCAGCCAGCCTTCGACGGGCACCAGCCAGGTCTCGACCACGACGAAGATGGAGAAGGCCAGCTGCACCGAGGTCAGCCCCCAGTGGTTCTTCTGCTCCATGGGGCTGACGAACAGCGTCCAGCCGTACTGCAGGTTGGCGATCATCGCCATGCACACGATGCCCAGGACCAGTTGGCCCCAACGATAGGCATTCGAGCGTTCGGTGGTGCCTGCCGCACTCCCGATGGGGGCGCCCATTGGCGCCATTGCGTCCACTGACTTGTTCATCCGGTCTGTCTCCTGTTCCTGGTCTGGCGCCGTACTACAACATCCCGACGCCTCGGTGCGGTGAAGTGAAGTGTTTGCACGAATATGTCGGGTGGATCATTCTGAGACGCCGGGGTTTCGCGCAAACTTGACCGCGGTCATGAAATCGGGTTTCCCCTAGGGACGCTGCCGTCGAGGAGAAAGGGCTCGAATGACGCTCGCGGATGGGCCACTTCACTGCAGAATCTGCCCGATCGCAGAGCCTCGCTTATGGTCACGATAAGAAAACGGAATGGTGTCACCTAGGGATAACCCGTAGAATTGCTGCAGTCGCACAATTTTGAAACCCGGAGAAAACCATGACCGAAATGACCCTGCGCCGCACCGGCGCCGCCACCGAAACCGGCCTCGCGCAACTGCTGAAGGAACTCTTCAGCGCCACGCCGTTGGGCCTCGTGCTCGCCGCGCTGCGCGCGCGCTGAGTTGACTCAGCACGAAGAAGGGGCCGCGCAAGCGGCCCTTTCGTTTTGTGCGCGGCATGCGGACGGAGTTCGAACCAGACCGGTGTAGTCACGGCTTTTCGGCATGTCCCGATGTTTCCACCAGGATCATCTTCTGGGCATCGACGCTGACGCGGACATGGACGCTGTGGTGGATGGCGTGATGACCTGGTTCATCAGAGACGAAGCCGACAAGCATGCGACGATCGCACTGCATGCAGCCGGGGGCGTTACGCACGTGTACTTCGAGGGCGAGTATCCCTTGATGGTCATGAAGTCGGCGAGCGACCAGCCTGACGCACCGAAAGGAAGATTCCTCAAGTCGGCCAGCTACCAGGACACGGTGTTCCCGCCGCTGGATCCGGCAGCCAAGACCTGAGCGAACCTATGGAGCCCCAAGGCTCGTTGTCTGTCCAATAGCGTACATCCTGTCTCTTTATGGAGCAGCCGGATTGACGCCATCCAGCTCTGCTAAGCTGATTCCAGTCAATGCAAGCTCTTTCCATGATTCATCGTCTGACGTTCTCCGTGGTTTTTGCGGCGCTAGTTGTCTGTGGCCTGGCAAGCGGTTGTACCGACATGCCAAATCAGGGCCCCCGCACAGCGTCATACGCATTGGCGGCGCCCGGTGAAACGCAGATGGGTCGTCTGGTGCAATCACGACGTGTTGCGGCACGAACCCACAACGACTCCGGCTTCCGATTGCTTGACACCGCCGACGGTGCGTTCGCAGCTCGTGTCGCCCTGGCCGAAGCGGCACAGAGCACCCTGGACCTGCAGTATTACGCGATCCACGCGGATGGCAGCACCGAGGTGCTGCTTGAAACGGTGCGTAGGGCTGCGCGTAGGGGCGTGCGCGTGCGCATCCTGCTGGACGACTTCAACACGACGGGCGCCAACGCTCAGGTTCTGCGCCTGGCCTTCGAGCCTGGCGTCGAAATGCGTCTGTTCAACCCCTTGGCCGGCTCGCGAGCCTCGCTGGCCGGGCGAATCTTCACCTCCTTGTACGATGTGGAGCGGATCCAGAAGCGCATGCACAACAAGCTGTTCATCGCTGACGACACATGGGGCATCGCCGGCGGCCGCAACCTCGGTGACGCGTACTTCGGCGCAGGCGAGGCCAGCAACTTTGTCGACATGGACGTACTGGCCGCCGGCCGCGTCGTGCAGGACATGTCCGCCAGCTTCGACCGCTACTGGAACGATCCACTGGCCTATCAGGTCCAGACCCTGCTGTCGAAAGAGGACATCGAACACCTGCGCAAGAAGCCCGCTGAGCAGGCAAGATCAAGCGACGCTCCACCCATGGCGGCCGTGGCCCCTGCAGGCTCTCCCGGCAATGCCATGGTGCTTCCCGCGGTCACCGAGGCCGAATTCGCTTCCGCCGAGCGGAGCCCCACGGACCTCAATGGCGTGAGCCTGGCGTGGGCGCCGTCGCTGTTGCTGGTTGATGCACCTGGCAAAATCGGTCCGGGCGACGACGAAGCCGACGCCGGTGAAACGGTGGTGGACGGATTGCTGGGCCTCATGCAAAAAGCGTCTGGCGATGTCCTCATCGTCTCTCCTTACTTCGTGCCCGGCGCCCCGATGATGAAGGTGTTCGCCGATCTGCGTGCGCGCGGTGTGAAAGTCCGTGTGCTGACGAATTCGCTGGCCTCCAATGACGCCCCGGCCGCCCATGCGGGCTACCGCCGTTATCGCCACGCCCTGCTCGCCATGGGTGTGGAACTGCACGAGATGCGATCGGCCGGTCGTTCCAACAGCGGGGACCGCAGGCGGGGCATCCGACCCTGGTTGGGCAGCGGAATCGGGGGCTCCGCCGGCGGCGCATCCCTTGCCAGCCTGCACTCCAAGATGGTGATCATCGACCGCAAGCTGTCGGCCATCGGGTCCATGAACCTCGACCTGCGCTCGGAGCGCAAGAACAGCGAAGTCGCCTTGCTGATTCGCAGCCCGGCGCTCGCCGCTGAAGCGACCATGCTGATCGAGGGCACGTTCGTCCACAACGCGTACACACTCGAGCAGGACGCGCACGGCACCTTGCTGTGGCGCGCGCCACCCGGCGCAACCTACGGCGATGAAACCAGCGAACCCGCAGCCAGCATGATGCTCAAGTTGCTGGTGGACGCGCTGTCACCCTTCGCGCCGGACGCAATGCTCTGAGCGCCTTTCGAGAACCTCCTGAGACCCGTCGGTTCTGACCGATGGAACTCAAGCAGCGAAGCTGGAGCCGCACCCGCAGGTGTGAACCGCATTGGGGTTCTGGAGGATGCGGTGTTTTCGATGCAACAGCTCGAGAATGCCGTGCGTGCGTGCGCTATGTTGCGCGCGCGCTTTCGAATGCTCAGCGCTGCGTCGCAGCGCGCGGGCGCGTCGCCTCGACCGCGGCGATCAGGAAGTCCGCATCGTAGGCGCGCAGCAGGTGCGGACGCTCCTTCTCGAGCCAGGCGCGCAGGCCTTCGCGGCCGCTGCCGATGGCCGCCGCGTCCCAGTCGCGGCAGAAGTCGAGTTGCTCGTCCGCCGTGTAGGTGGGGGTGGTGTATTGCTGCGCCATGGCCGTCTCCTTCGTGTGCTGTGGACGGACTCTAGGCGCCGGGAACGATCAATGATAGTGAAAGTATTTGATCGTCCTCATTAGGTGCAGATTATGATCGCTGCCTCATGAAGAACGCCACCCTGCGCCAGCTGAAGGTCTTCGAGGCCGTCGCGCGGCACCGCAGCTTCTCGCGCGCGGCCGAGGAGCTGCACCTCACCCAGCCCGCCGTGTCGACCCAGGTCAGCAAGCTCGAGGACCACGCGGGACTGCCGCTGTTCGAGCAACTGGGCAAGAAGATTCACCTCACGGCCGCCGGCGAGCAGATGCTGCAGTCCAGCCGCGAGATCATCCAGAAGTTCCAGGAAGCCGAAGAGGCGATGGCGCAGTTCAAGGGCGTGTCGGGCGGACGCCTGAACGTCTCCGTGATCAGCGCCGGCGACTACTTCTTTCCGCGGCTGCTCGTCGAGTTCGCACAGCGCCACGAAGGCGTGACGCTCAACTTCGACGTGGTCAATCGCGAGGAGCTGCTCGCCCAGATGCGCGAGAACCGCACCGACCTCGCGGTCATGGTGCGGCCGCCGGAGGACGAGGACACCATGGCCGAGCCCTTCGCGCCGCACCCCTACGTGATCGTGTCCGCGCCCAGCCACCCGCTCGCCGGCACGCCGCGCATTCCGGTCACGCGCATCGTGCGCGAGCCCTTCGTCGTGCGCGAAAAGGGCTCCGACACCTGGCACTCGCTGGTGCAGGGCTTCGGCAAGAACCTGCAGGACCTGAACATCGCGATGGAGATCCGCAGCACCGAGACCATCAAGCAGGCGGTGATCGCCGGCATGGGCGTGAGCTTCCTGTCCGCGCACACCGTGAGCCGCGAGCTCCAGGCGGGCAGCCTCACCGTGCTCGACGTGCAGGGCTTTCCGCTGATGCTGAACTGGTACGTGGTGCATCGGCGCGCGAAGCGGCTGCCGCCGGTGGCGCAGGCGTTCAAGAATTTCCTGATGGCCGACGGCGCCGACCTGATCGACCAGGCCCTCGGCGTGAAGAAGAAGCCCGCTACGCGGGCCGCACCCACGAGCGCCAGGCGTCCGAAATAGGCCACCCGCGCTGGCGCGCGAAGTCGCCGGCGCCCATCTTGCCGCCGCCTTCGGGCCGCAGCTTGAGGAGCTCGATCAGTCCGCCCTGCGCCCAGACCACGATGGAGTTTTCGCTCACGCCGGCGACGTCGCCGGGCTTGTGACCGCGGGAGACGAAGCGGCCCACCACGTGCTTGCGGCAGTCGTACACGCGCACCTTCACGCCATCGAGCATCATCCACGCGCCCGGCGCCGGATTGCACGCGCGGATCAGGTTGTAGATCGTGTCGACGTGCCCGGGCCAGTGGATCTCCGCCTCTTCGTCGTGCAGCCAGCCTTCGTAGGTCGCGAGCGTTTCGTCCTGCGGCTGCTCGCGATGCCGACCCGCGAGCACCGAGTCGGTGGCTTCCAGCAGGGCCTCGACACCGAGCGGGAAGAGCTTCTTGAAGTAGACGTCGCCGAGCGTGTCGTCGGGCGCGATGGTGCACTTCTTCTGCAGGACCACAGGGCCTTCGTCGAGGCCGTCGGTGGGCCGGAAGATCGTCACGCCGGTCTCGCGCGCGCCGAGCGCGATCGGCCAGCTGATCGACGACGGGCCGCGGTGCCGCGGCAGCAGGGAAGGGTGGTACTGGATTGTGCCGTGCTTCGGGATGTTCACGAAGGACTGCGGCGCGAACTGCAGCACGTACGCCATGATGCCGATGTCGGCCTGCAGCGAGCGCATGGCGGCTTCGGCCTCGGCGCTGCGCAGGCTCGGGAAGCTGAACACCCGCAGGCCGCGCTCCTGCGCGTCGGCCTTGAGCACATCGGGCTTCGCGCCGGGTTTGTCGGGGCTGCAGAACACGCCGGCGACCGTGTCGCCGCGGGCGAGGAAGGCCTCGAGGACGGCTTTGCCGAAGTCCTGCTGGCCGATGAAGGCGATGCGCGCGATCTCAGTTCTCCTTGGGCGTTGGTCCGCGGTGAAGCCTAGCGGAGGAGGAAGTATGCCGCGAGCCCGTAGAGGAGCAGGGCAAACAGCTTGCGCATCGGCGCCAGCGGCAGCCGGTGCGCCGTGCGCGCGCCGACCGGGGCCATGAGCATGCTGGCCAGCGAGATCACGACGAGGCCCGGCAGGTACAGGTAGCCGATGGAGCCCGGAGGCATCTGCGGCAGCGCGCGCCCGGCCCAGATGTAGCCGATGGTGCCGGCCAGCGCGATGGGAAAGCCCAGCGCGGCCGACGTGCCGACGGCGTCGTGGATGCGCACGTTGCACCAGGTCATGAACGGCACGGACACGAAGGCGCCGCCGGCGCCCACCAGCGCGGACAGGCCGCCGATCACGCCGCCCACGCTGAAGGTCGCGAGCGGGCCCGGCAGCGAGCGGCTCGGCTTGGGCTTGCGACCGAGCAGCATCTGCGTCGCCGAGAACGCCACGAAGATACCGAAGAACATGCCCAGCCACTTCGCCGGCAGGGCATGCGCCACCTGCGCGCCCAGCAGCGAGCCGACCAGGATGCCGGGCGCGAGCACCTTGACCACCGGCCACAGCACGGCATCGCGCTGGTGATGCGCACGCACCGACGACAGCGACGTGAACGCGATGGTCGCGAGCGAAGTCGCCACCGCCATCTTCACGGTGTACTGCGCGGGGTAGTTGCGGTGCGCGAGGATCAGCGTGAGGAACGGCACCATGATCATGCCGCCGCCGATCCCGAGCAGGCCGGCGAGGAAGCCGGTGCAGGTGCCGATCAGGGCGAGTTCGAAGACGAGCTGCGGGTCCAGGACGGACATCATTGTTCTTGTGGAATCCGACGCGCGGTGCGCACGCACGCATTGTCGCCGGAACAAGCGCACAGTTCAGCTACGTGCGCGAATGTCAAGTCCGGAATCCTTGCATGGCTTCACACCTGATTTGCGCCACGCGCCGTTTTTGCGTCCTAGAATGGTCTCCGTCTGCAGTGTGTATCGGGCTTTATATTTCCTTGAACCAATGCTCATTGAGCAAGGGCTTGGAACATCGCCCGGTGAGCGTGAACATCTCGCGTCAGATGATCCCAACGCCGGTGCTGACCTCGCCCACCTGAACCCCGGTTCAGGATGCGGTCCGGTGCCACTCGCAGACGCCTATTGCGACGGGCTGCCTTCGGGCAGCCCGTTTTCTTTTTTGTGTCGGGTTCGCAGGCTGGTCCTCGTACGCTGGTCTTCGTAGGCTGGCGGGCGCACAGCGCCTGGAAGGTGAGCGACAGCGAACCCCAGCAAAGCGGCGCGTCGTGATCGCTCTCTGCTGCGGGAACGCACCATGCAGTGCGCACCGCGAACGCCGGTGCCCGTCGCGCCAAGTGGCGTGCGGTGCAGACCCGCTGGGCATCGGTCGGCGGCTGCGCGCGCCGACGCCCCTGGAAGCCGGTCCGGGCGGCGTCGCGCGGCACAACTCGCAGAGAGTTTGCCCGCTGGTCGCGGACAAACTCTCTGCTCGAACAAGTGCCGCGGTAGCATGAAACGTACGCGCGGCTCGATACGCTGCGCTCTCGTAGCCGTGCTCCGCCGCCCGGACCGGCTTCCAGGCGATGCCCCTGATGCGGGCCTGCACCGCACGCCACCTGCCGCGACGATGGGCAGTGGGGCCCCTGCGGGCAAGAAGCCATGGACGCCGATGCCGCAACGGGATGGCGTTTGTAGGCTGGTGGTGAGCGAAGCGAACCCCAGCGATCCAGCGTGGCGCAGCAAGCTGGGGTTCGCCTGCGGCTCACCGCCAGCCTACGAATGCCGGCGGCATCAGCGCGAGATTCGAAGGAAGGACGTTCGCCGAGCCGGCCGCCTCGCGCCAGAGGCCGAGGGCCCACCGGCCCATTCACCCCCGCTCAAATCAAGCGGCCGTCATCCCCGAGTGCCTTGTCGAGCCGCACCATCAGCTGTGCAAGCCGCACGTCGTCGCCGAGGTTCCGGATGCCGGTGAGCGTTGCATCTGCCTTGGCGGCCTGCACCTGCTGCGTCGCCTGGCGCTCGGTGTCGAACGCGAGGTTCAGCGCGGCGAGCACGGCGATGCGATCGCGGGCCTTCACCTTGCCCGCGTCGCGGATGCGGCACATGGCGGTGTCGACCTTCTCGACGGCCTCGAGCAGGCGCTGCTCACCGCCGGGCGGGCAGCCGAGCAGGTAGCTCTGGCCCATGATCTGGACTTCGAGCTGCTTCATGCGGGCGTGTTGAGGTCAGGCAGTCGTTCGAGCAGGGCGTCGACGCGCGCACGCGCCGCCGACAGGCGCGACTTCAGCGAGTCGCGCTCCTGCGTGAGCAGCTCCACCTGCTGCGAGAGCAGCGCGTTCGTGCGCTGCAGCTCCTCGTAGCGAACGAGCAGGCGCTCGACGCGTTCGACGAGGGGGTCGATGGGAGAGCCGCTGGCCATGCGCGAATTGTAGGGAGTTGTACAAGCCCCCGGCTTTAGAATGCGCACGTTGGTGCTCGCGGTGTGGTTCGCATGCCGCAGTTCAACGGGAAGCAGGGAGCCGATGCACGACGTGCAGAGGCCAACCTGCGCTGCCCCCGCAACGGTAAGCGGAGGCGCGCGCGGCGCGAGCCGGGCGTGCCACGTCCACCCTCGACAGGCCACTGGGACGCTCGACACAAGCGCACCTGGGAAGGCCGGTGGACGTCCTTCCGCCAGCCCGGATACCGGCCAACAAGGGGGTCGTGCGCCCTGCGCGCGACCGGATGGCCCAATGCTGGCGGGGAAGCCGGCGCGGGTACTTCGCTTCTCGAGTTCCATGAAAAGAAACGTGCAAACCCCGCGAGCGCGCGCCTGCCTGCTGGCCGCCATCGCATCGCTTTCCACCACCCCGCTGCTCGCACAGCAGACCTTGCCGGAGACGCACGTCACGGCGACGCGCTTTTCCGAGCCCGCCTCGACGCTGCCGCTGGGCGTGAGCGTCATCACCGCCGACCAGATCCGCGCCTCGGGCGCCACGACGGTGAACGACGCCATCGTGCGGCTGCTGGGCGTGCCCGGCCGGCAGGACCTGTTCAACGGCGGCGACACCGGCATCGACCTGCGCGGCTTCGGCACCACCGCCGACCAGAACCAGGTGGTGGTCCTCGACGGCATCCGCCTGAGCGAAAGCGACCTGAGTTCGCCGCGCCTCGCAGGCATTCCGATCGAGTCGATCGAAAGCATCGAGGTGCTGCGCGGCAGCGGCGCCGTGCTGTACGGCGAGGGGGCCACCGGCGGGGTGATCGTCATCACCACCAAGGCCGGTGCGGGCAAGCAGCGCGCGAGCGGCGCGACTGTGTACGCCGCGGGCGGCAGCGACGGCCTGGCCGACGTGCGCGCGAGCGGCACGGCGGCGACGGCCAATGGCTTCGTGCTCGACGCAAACGCGCAGCAGCGCCGCACCGACGGCTGGCGCCACAACTCGGCCTCGAAGAGCGACGGCGGCTCCTTGACCGGCCAGTGGTCCAACGGCTGGTTGCGCCTGGGCGCAAGCGCCGCGCAGGACCATCTAGCCGCCCGCCTGCCCGGTGCGCTCACGGCCGACCAGTACGCGGCGGATCCGAAGCAGACGACCACGCCCAACGACCACGTGAGCATCCGCAATGACCGCGCGGCGCTGTTCGCGCAGGCGGACGTGGGCCAGTGGCAGCTCGCCTTCGACGCGGCGCAGCGCCAGAAGGAGCTGCGCAGCATCAACTTCGGTGTCTTTCCGTTCGACTACGACGTCGATGCGCACAACTACGCGCTGCGCGCGCGCCAGCAGCAGAAGATCGGTCGCGTCGACAACATCCTGGTGCTGGGGGCGGACCGCAACGAATGGGCGCGCACCAGCGTCACCAACAGCTCGGACGCGAGCCAGGACGCGGATGCGCTGTACGTGAAGGACGATGTCGTCTACGCCACCGGCACGCGCCTGTCGCTCGGCGCGCGCACGGAGAAGATCCACAAGGAGGGCGGCGGCCTCACCTTGAACGACCGGCAGGACGCCTGGGAGCTGGGCCTGAGCCACCCCGTCGCCACGGACTGGACGGCGTGGTTCCGCGTCGGCCGCAGCTACCGCTTGCCCACCGCCGACGAGTTCAACTTCACCCGCGACGGCGAGATGCTGCGGCCGCAGACCTCCAACGATGCCGAAGTCGGCGCCCGCTGGACCTACGCGGCCGGCAAGCTCGAGGCGCGCCTGTACGAGAGCCACCTCACCGACGAGATCGGCTTCGATCCGGACGTGCCGACGACCTTCGGACAGGGCGCCAACGTCAACTTCGACCCGACCCGCCGCGAAGGCGTGGAGGTCGACTGGAACCACGCGCTCACCAGCAGCCTCGGGCTGGCCGTGCACGGCGCCGTCCGGCGCGCGACCTTCCGCTCCGGCCCCCACGAGGGCAAGGACGTGCCGCTCGTGCCGCGCGAGACGCTGGCCGTGCGCGCCGACTGGGTGCCCGCGGCGGGCCATCGCATCAACGCGGGCGTGAACTGGGTATCGTCGCAGCATCCCGACTTCGACAATGCCTGCCGGATGCCCTCGTACGTCACCGCCGATGCGCGCTATGCCTGGCAGTTCCTGCGCAACGCGGAGCTGGCCCTGGGCGTGACCAACCTGTTCGACCAGAGGTTCTACACGCAGGCCTTCGGCTGCGTCGGCGGGCAGACCACGTCCATCTACCCGGAGCCGCGGCGCCAGTTCACGGCCTCGGTGCGCGTGCAGTTCTAGGAGCCGCCGCATGATCGCCATTCCGCGCGGACCCCGCCGCATCGTGTGCCTCACTGAGGAAACGACGGAATGGCTGTACCTGCTGGGCGAGCAGGACCGCATCGTCGGCATCTCCGGCTACACCGTGCGGCCGCGCCGCGCCCGCGAGGAGAAGCCGAAGGTGAGCGCCTTCCTCAGCGCGAAGATAGACAAGATCCTCGCGCTGCGGCCGGACTGCGTGTTCGGCTTCTCCGACCTGCAGGCGGACATCGCGGCGCAGCTGGTGAAGCAGGGCGTGCAGGTCACCATCTTCAACCAGCGCAGCGTGGAAGAGATCTTCTCCATGCTGTACCAGGTGGCCGCGATGGTCGGGCGCGCCGAGGCGGGCCTCCAGCTGCTCGAAGGCATGCGCGCGCGCCTGCTCGCGATCGAGGCCGCCGGCCGCGCGCTGCCGCGCCGGCCGCGCGTGTTCTTCGAGGAGTGGGACGAGCCGCACATCAGCGCGATCCGCTGGGTCTCCGAGCTGGTGGGCATCGCCGGAGGCGACGACATCTTCCCCGAGCTCGCGCTGCAGTCGCTGGGCAAGGACCGCATCGTCGCCGACGGCGCGGAGATCGTGCGCCGAAACCCCGACATCGTGATCGGCTCCTGGTGCGGCAAGAAGTTCCGCCCCGAGAAGGTCGCCGCGCGCGCCGGCTGGGACCAGGTGAACGCGGTGCGCGAGGGCCAGCTCTTCGAGATCAAGTCGGCCGACATCCTGCAGCCCGGACCCGCGGCCCTCACCGACGGCGTCGAGCAACTGCACCGGATCGTGCTGGACTGGAGCCGCACCCATGCGTGAGCTGCTGGCGGCGCTGCTGTGCGCGTTGCTGCTGCCGGCGCACGCCGTGACCGTGCGCGACGACCTGGGCAAGTCGGTGAGTTTCGCCCGGCCACCACAGCGCATCGTTTCCCTGCTGCCATCGCTGAGCGAATCGGTCTGCGCGCTGGACGCGTGCGCCCGGCTGGTCGCAGTCGACGACTACTCCAACTTTCCGGAAGCGGTCCGCCACCTGCCGCATGTGGGCGGCATCGAGGATGCGCGGGTGGAAAGCATCGTGGCGCTGAAACCCGACCTGGTGCTGGCGCCGACCTCGTCGCGCGCACTGCCGCGGCTGGAGGCGCTGGGCCTGAAGGTGGTCGCACTGGAGCCGCGCACGCTGGCGGATGTGCGCCGGGTCTTGTTGCTGCTGGGGCCCGTGCTGGCGGCGCGTGACGGCACCCAGGCCTGGCAGGCGATCGAAGCGGAGCTGGCGCAGGTGGCGCACAGCCTGCCGCCCGCGCAGCGCGGCGCGCGCGTGTATTTCGAGGTGAGCAGTGCGCCCTACGCGGCCAGCGAAGCCTCCTTCATCGGCGAACTGCTGGCGCGCATCGGCGTGCGCAACGTGGTGCCGGCGGCGCTGGGTCCGTTCCCGCGGCTCAATCCGGAATTCGTGGTGCGCGCCGATCCCGACGTCGTCATGCTGGCGGAAGACGAGGCGAACGCGCCGCTGGCGACGCGTCCCGGCTGGCAATCGCTGCGCGCCATCCGCGCGGGCCGGGTCTGCCGGTTCACGCGCGCGCAGGCCGACGTGCTGGTGCGTGCGGGTCCCCGGATGGCCGAGGGCGCCCGGCTGATGGTGCAGTGCCTCGCGGGCGGCTGGCGCGATGGGGGCGCGCCCAGGTGAACGGCACGCGTCCTCCCGCCACGGTCGCGGCCTGGCTCGTCATCGCGAGCGCGGGCCTGCTGTTGCTGGGCGTTGCCGTCGGCAGCCTGGGCTGGGAGCCGCTCGCGGATCCCACGGGCGCTGGCCTGTCCATCCTGTGGGACATCCGCTTGCCGCGCACCGTCGGCGCGTGGACCGCGGGCGCGCTGCTGGGACTGGCCGGCGCCGTCGCGCAGGGGCTGTTCCGCAATCCGCTCGCCGATCCCTATCTCCTGGGCAGCTCCACGGGCGCCGCGTTCGGCGTCGCCTTGCTGCTGCTGGCGCTGGGCGCCGCACCGGAGCTCGCCGCCGGCTGGGGCGTGCGACTCGGGCTCACCGGCGCGGCCTTCCTCGGCGCATCGGCGGCAGTGGCGGTGACGCTGGCGCTGGCGCGCGGCGTGCAGCAGACCGCGCGCCTGCTGCTCGCAGGGGTGATCGTCGGCATGGTGTTCGGCGCCTTCGCCGCCTTCGCGATCTTCCTGGCGCCCGAGCTCCTGCGCAGCATGCAGGCGTTCCTGCTCGGGACGACCAGCTTCCTCGGCTGGCCTTCGGCGCTCGTGCTCGCGCTGGCGCTGGCCGTGAGCGCCGCCGCCGGCATCGCGTGCAGCCGCGCGCTCGACGCACTGGCGCTGGGCGAGACGACGGCGGCGAGCCTGGGCGTGGCGCTCGGGCCGATGCGCCTGCTGCTGGTCGCCGTCATGGCGCTGGCCACCGGCGCAGCCGTCGCGCACGTGGGCCTGGTCGCCTTCATCGGCCTGATGGCGCCGCACCTGGTGCGGGCGCTGTGCAAGCCGACGCACCGCTGGCTGCTGCCGCTCTCCGCGCTCGCCGGCGGCGTGCTGCTGCTGGCGGCCGACGTGCTCGCCCGCTGGCTGCTCGCGCCGCGCGAACTGCCCGTGGGCGTGCTGACGGCGGTGCTGGGCGGCGGCTACCTGCTGGCCTTGATGCAGAGGAGGGCGCGGTGAGCGCAGCCGCGTTCGAGACGCGCGACCTGCGCGTGGCGCTCGCGGGACGCGAGGTGCTGCACGGTATCGCGTTGGACCTGCCGGCCGGCCGCTGGACTGCGGTGGC
This sequence comes from Ramlibacter ginsenosidimutans, assembly GCF_016654015.1. Lineage (GTDB taxonomy): Bacteria > Pseudomonadota > Gammaproteobacteria > Burkholderiales > Burkholderiaceae_C > Ramlibacter > Ramlibacter ginsenosidimutans. Next base: position 57,886 of record NZ_JAEPWM010000003.1, read on the forward strand.
CGGCCCGAACGGCGCGGGCAAGACCACGCTGCTGAAGGCCCTCGCGTGCCTGCTGCCGGCCAGCGGCGAGCTGCGCCTGCTCGGACGCGCCAGCGCCTCCTGGTCCGCGCGCGAACGGGCGCGCGCGCTGGCCTGGCTGGGGCAGGCCGAGTCCGGCGCCGAGGACCTGCTGGCGCACGACGTCGTGCGCCTGGGCCGGCTGCCGCACCAGGGCTGGCTGGGCGGCGGTGACGCGGACGACGAACAGGCCGTGCGCGAGGCGATGGAGGAGACCCAGAGCTGGAGCTGGCGCGACCGCCCGCTGGGCAGCCTGTCGGGCGGCGAACGCCAGCGCGTGCTGCTGGCGCGCGCGCTGGCCGTGCGCGCGCCCGTGCTGCTGATGGACGAGCCGCTGTCGCACCTGGACCCGCCGCACCAGGCCGACTGGCTCGCCATCGTGCGCCGCCACGTGGCCCGCGGCGGCACGGCGGTGAGCGTGCTGCACGAGATCGGCCTCGCGCTGCAGGCCGACGACCTGCTGTTGCTGCGCCAGGGGCGGGTGGCGCATCATGGCCCCTGTTCGGATCCGTGCACGCATCGCGCCGTCGAGGCGGTGTTCGACCAGCGGCTGCGCGTGCATGCAGTGGCGGGGCGCTGGGTGGCGCTGCCGCGCGAGGAGGGCGACGCATGAAGGCGAGCTGCGTGATGGTGCTGGGCACGCACAGCGGCGCGGGCAAGAGCTGGCTGGCCACCGCGCTGTGCCGCTGGTATGCGCGCATGGGCCTGCGCGTCGCGCCGTTCAAGGCCCAGAACATGAGCAACAACGCCCGCGTGGTGCCCGCCCCCGGCGGCGCGCTGGGCGAGATCGGCAGCGCACAGTACTTCCAGGCGCTCGCCGCGCGTGCCGAGCCCGACGTGCGCATCAACCCGGTGCTGCTCAAGCCCGAGCACGACACGCACAGCCAGGTCGTCGTGCTGGGCGAGGTGGACGCCGCGCTCACCGCCATGCCCTGGCGGGAGCGCAGCGCCCACGTGTGGCCGCGCGTGCAGGCGGCGCTCGACGCCCTGCGGGAAGAGAACGACGTGGTCGTCATCGAAGGCGCGGGCTCGCCGGCCGAGATCAACCTGCGCGACAGCGACTACGTGAACCTGCGCGTGGCGCTGCACACGCAGGCGCGCTGCCTGCTCGTGAGCGACATCGACCGCGGCGGCGCGTTCGCGCACCTCTACGGAACCTGGTCGCTGCTGGAGCCGGCCGAGCGCGCGCTGCTGCACGGCTTCGTGCTGAACAAGTTCCGTGGGGATGCGGCCCTGCTCGACCCCGCACCGCAGGAACTCGAACGGCTCACGGGCGTCCCCACGGTGGCCACCTTGCCGATGGTGTGGCACCACGGCCTGCCGGAGGAAGACGGCGTCTTCGAGCAACGCACGGGCGGCGCGGGCGACGCGCACACCACGATCGCGATCGTCGCCTATCCGCGCATCAGCAACCTCGACGAGTTCCAGCCCCTGGCCGCCGTGCCGGGCGTGCGCCTGCGGTGGGTGCGCACGCCTGCGGCGCTGGACGGCGCCGACTGGGTCGTGCTGCCGGGATCGAAGAACACGACGGCCGACCTGCAGTGGCTGCGCGCGCAGGGGCTCGCCCCCGCGATCGCGCGCTTCGCGCAGCAGGGCGGCCGCGTCCTCGGCATCTGCGGCGGGCTGCAGATGCTGGGCGAGGCCTTGATCGATCCGCGGGAGCTCGCGGGCAACCAGCCGGGCCTCGGGCTGCTTCCCCTGGTCACGCAGTTCGCCGAGCACAAGACGGTCCAACGCACCACGGCGTGCTTCGAGCCCCTGGCCGGTGCATGGCGGGCGCTCTCCGGCATCCAGGTGCAGGGCTACGAGATCCATACAGGCGTCACGGCGCAGCACGCCGGGATGGCGCAGGGGCGGATCGCGCTGGCGGGCGGGCTGGGCTGGCAGGACGAGCGCGGCAACGTGCTGGGCGTGTACCTCCATGGGCTGTTCGAGCAGCCGCAGGTGCTGCAGGCCTTGTTCGGAGCCGGCGTGCCCACGCTGGAGGCCGTGTTCGACCGGCTCGCCGATGTCGTGGACCGGCACTTCGAGACCGGCGTGCTGCCCTCGCTGATCGCGTGCTGACCGCGCACTTGTCTTGCAGGCAAATGCAAATCCGTAAGGGTTTGAACGTAGCCGGGCACATTGCCCAAGTCCGCGCCCGCAGTCCATACTAGGCCAGCCGGGGCACGGGGCCACGGCATGTCCTTGGGGGCTGCCATGTACAAGAAGATTCTGCTTGCGTACGACGGCTCGGATGCCGGCCAGAAAGCGTTGCTCGACTGCCGGGACGTCGCTCAATGGGGCCAGTCCGAGCTGCACCTGGTGGCCGTGATGCCGTCGGCCATGAGCTTCGTCGGGCTCGAGGGCGGCGTGTACGACGTCGAACTGGAAGAGCGCGAGAAACGCAAGTACCGCGCGGTGCTCGACGACGGCCTCAAGCGCCTGAGCGAATGCGGCCACATCGCCCGCGGCGAGGTGGTGACGGGCGAGGCGATCGACGAGATCGTCAAGTACGCGCGCCAGATCAACGCCGACCTGATCGTCGTCGGCCACAAGCACCTGGACAGCTGGGCCGCGCGCTGGTGGCGCGGTTCCATCTCGGGCGCCCTGATCGAGCACGCGCCCTGCAGCGTGCTGGTCGTCATCACCCAGTAGCGGTGCGGCCATGGCCTTTCCCTCCGGCCCGCACCGGAGGCCCGATGCCTCCCTGTCGGTCGCGAAGTACCGGCTGCGGGCGGCGCGGTACGACCTGGAGCTGCTGCCCTTCGAGCCGGTGCGCACCGAGGCCATCGCCGTGCTCGACCCGCGGCCGGGCGAGACGGTGCTGGACGTCGGCTGCGGCACGGGCCTGAGCTTCGGGCCGCTGCTGCGGCGCCTGGGGCCGCAAGGCCGTGTCGTGGGCATCGAGCCATCGCCCGAGATGCTGGAGCTCGCGCGCCAGCGCGTCGCCGTGCATGGATGGCGGGGCGTGACGCTGCTGCAGGCCGGCGCGGCCGAGGCGCCCCTGGAGGGCCTGGCGGACGCGGCGATGTTCCACTTCACCCACGACGTCCTGCGGGACCCGCAGGCACTGGACCACGTCCTCGCGCACCTGCGGCCCGGCGGCCGGGTCGTGGCCGCGGGGCTGCAGTGGGCGGCGCCCTGGATGCTGCCGGCCAACCTGTTCGTGCTGGGTGCCGCGCTCTATTCCGTCACCTCCATGGAAGGCCTGGAGCAGCCCTGGACCCTGCTGGCCAAGCGCGTCCAGGGGCTGCAGGTGCGCACGCGCGGCTTCGGCGGGATCTACATCGCCAGCGGGCGTATCGCGGAGCATGCGCCGCGGCCGCACGGGGCGGGCTGAGCCGGCGGCCACGCTGGCGCCGTGCCTGCGTTAGGCTCGCGGCATGAACCGGATCGCGCTCCTGCGCCGCGCCGCGCTGGCGCTGTGCCTCGCGTTCGCCTGCATTGCGGCCCTGGCCGCGGCGCCGCGCCCGCGCCTGGTCGTGCTGTTCGTGGTGGATGGCTTGCCGCAGTGGCAGGTGCAGGCTTATCGCGACCAGCTGGCGCCCGACGGGCTGGCGCGCTTCCTCGACCACGGGGCGTCATTCGAGCAGGCGTACTTCGACGATGCGTACACGGTGACTGGCGCCGGCCACGCGACCTTACTCACCGGCGCCTATGCCCACCGCACCGGCGTCATCGGCAACGAATGGCTGGACCGCCGCACCGGCCAGGCGGTGTACTGCACCGGCGACGCGTCCGAGCAGTACATCGGCCATGCGACGCAGGCCCTGGACGGCACCAGCCCGCGCAACCTGAAGGTGGAGTCGCTGGGCGACGTCCTGCGGCGCAGCGACCCGCGCGCGCACGTGATCGCGGTTTCGGGCAAGGATCGCGGCGCCATCCTGCCCGCGGGCCGCAGCGGGACGGCCTACATGTACATGGCGGACGATGGCAGCTTCGCCTCGACCACCTATTACATGCGTGCGCATCCCGCGTGGGTGGAGGCCTTCAACCGCGCGCGTCGGGCCGATCGCTATTTCCACACGCAGTGGCAGCCGCTCCTGCCAGCCGCCGCGTACAGCCGCTCGCTGCCCGACGACCAGCCCTGGTTCGGTCCGCGTGGCGGCCACCTCCCCATGGCGCTGGGCAACGCGGCGGACGAGAAGCCGGGTGCGGCCTTCTACGGCTCGCTGCTGGCCAGCCCGTTCGCCGATGCGTTGACGCTGGACTTCGCCCGTGCCGCCGTCGCGGGCGAACACCTCGGCGCCGACGCCGTGCCCGACCTGCTGGCGATCAGCCTCTCGGGTCACGACTACGTCAACCACACCTGGAGCGCCGAGTCGCGCCTGTCGCAGGACCACCTGCTGCAACTCGATCGGCTGCTGCAGTCCTTCTTCCACGACCTCGACCGCAGCGTCGGTCGCGATCGCTACCTGGCGGTGCTCACGGCCGACCACGGATTCATGCCCAACCCCGAGGCCTTGCAGGCCCGGGGCATCGCGGCGGGACGGATTTCGGGACACCAGTTGCGCGCCGCGGTGAACGAGGCGCTCGAGCAGGAGTTCCATGCCCCCCGGCTGGTGTCCGGCCTGTCCGCTTCGGCGCTCGTGCTGAACCGGGCGGAAATCGCAGCCCGCGGCCTGGCCTTCGACCGCGTGGCGGTGGCGGCACGGGCTGCTCTGCTCGCGCAACCGCACCTGCTGGCCGCCTACACCCGCGCCGAGTTGCTGGCCGGCAGCCGTGCCGGTGCGCCGTTCTTCGCGGCGATGCGCAACAGCTGGCATCCCGAGGTCTCGGGCGACGTCCAGTTCGTCACCGAACCGTACTGGATGTTCGGCGCGGCCGTGGCCACGCACGGTTCCCCGCACGAGTACGACACGCACGTGCCGCTGCTCTGGTGGGGACCGGCGTGGGTGCGGCCGGGCGTGCGCCCCGAGCGCGTGGCCATCACCGACCTGGCGCCGACGCTGGCCAGGCTGCTGCGCATTGCGCCGCCTGCGGCCAGCGAAGGGCGCCCGCTGGAGCTGGCGCCCTGACGGATGTCGCAGAATGCGTGAACTTCACACAAGCGCAACATGCGGCTTACGGCGCGGTAACGCGCCAGGAGCACGCTCGTGGCGACGCCAAGTGCACAGCAGAACCCGGCCTACATGGCTTTGCGCCGCGAGCCGTCCTGAGGAGGAGGCGCGCAGGGGCACGCTCTGCTGCTGCTGAACTTGCCCGCTTACGACGGAACCCAAGGATCCCGATGCCCATTCCCCCGCCGCAGTCACCGGCCGATGAGTCCCGACCTGCAGATGCCGCCCCGGCGCCGCGCAAGCGGTTGAGCCGGCGCGCGTCGCTGATCGGCACCGTCATCGCGCTGCTGGTGGCGGCCGGGCTCGCCTGGCTGGCGTGGGACCTGACCCGCCCCGCGACGATGGCGAGCGCGGGGCGCGCAGGCGGAGCCGGCGGCCGTGGCGGTGCCGGCGGTCCCGGCGGCCCGGGCGGCGGCCGCGGTGCAACCACCGTCGGCGTCGCGGTGGCGCAGGCGATGGACATCCCGGTCAACCTCGACGCACTCGGCACGGTGACGCCGCAGGCCACCGTGCGCGTGCGCCCCCAGGTCAGCGGCGTGCTCACCCAGGTGTTGTTCAAGGAAGGCCAGTCCGTGAAGGCCGGGCAACTGCTCGCGACGATCGATCCACGTCCGTTCGAGAATGCCTTGCAGCAGGCGACCGGCCAGCGCATGAAGGACGAGGCGCAGCTCGCGGCGGCGCGCGTCACGCTCGCGCGCTACGAGACGCTGCTCAAGCAGGACTCGATCGCACGCCAGGACGTCGACACGCAGGCCGCGACCGTCCACCAGCTCGAAGCCACCATCGTTTCCGACAAGGCCGCCGAGGGAACGGCGCGCCTGAACCTCTCCTGGACGCGCATCACCTCGCCCATCGACGGGCGCGTGGGCCTGCGCACCGTGGACCTGGGCAACCAGGTGAGCACCAGCGATGCGAACGGCATCGCGGTCATCACCAAGATGACGCCGATCGACGTGCAGTTCGCCATCCCGCAGGACAACGCGGCCTGGCTGCAGCACAACGGCGGCGGCTTCATGGAGGTGCGGGCCTACGACCGCACCAAGACCACCTTGCTGGACAGCGGCGTGTTCGCCTCGCTGGACAACCAGATCGACACCACGACGGGCACGGTCCGGGCCAAGGCGCGCTTCAACAACGCCCGCCTGCAGCTCTTTCCCAGCCAGTTCGTGAACGTGCAGCTGCAGGTGCGCACCATCCAGAACGCGGTCGTCGTGCCCGTGGCCGCGGTGCGCCAGAGCGGCAGCGGCGAATTCGTGTTCGTCCTGCAGCAGGACCACACGGTGAAGCAGCGGCCCGTGGTGCGCGGGCAGCAGGTCGACGACCGCGTGCAGATCGTGAGCGGGCTGCAGGTCGGCGAGCGCGTGATCACCGAAGGCGCCGACCGCCTGCGCGACGGCGCCCGCGTCACGCTGCCGGGCGAGTCGCCGCAAGGCGGCGGGCCGGGTGGCAACGGCGGCCGTCGCCGCAACGCGGGTGGGGCCGACGGTGCGGCGCCCGGAGTCCAGCCCGCCGCTTCCGCGCCCTTCACCGGCGCATCGGCCGCGCAGCGCGGGCCGGCGACGAGCCCCTTCGCCGGGACGCCGGCCGTGCCGCCGCAACCGGAAGGTTCCCGCACCTGGGCGCGCGGCGAACCCACGCAGCCCGTGTCGCCCGCGCAGGCCGCGGCTTCGTCCGCGATGGGTGCTCCAGCGGCGAGCGGCGATGCCGGGCCGGGGGCGCATCTGTCACCCGAGGAGCGCGCGCAGCGGCGCGCGGAGTTCAGCAAGCTCTCGCCGGAGGAGCGGGCGAAGCGCCGCGAGGAGTACCAGAAGCGCCGCGCCGCGGCCGGCGACGGCTCCGCCAACCCGCAGCAGTGATGGTCGTCCGCCGCATTTCCCTGCCTCTGCTGCCGGCAGAGGGCTGGGGTGAGGGCCGCACTCGATGAGTCCTTCCCGTCCCTTCATCCTCCGACCCGTCGCCACGGCGCTGCTGATGGTGGCGATCGTGCTGGCCGGCCTGCTCGGGCTGAAGTTCCTGCCGCTGTCGGCGCTGCCGCAGGTCGACTACCCGACCATCCAGGTGCAGACGCTCTATCCGGGCGCCAGCCCCGAGGTGATGGCGCAGACCGTCACCGCACCGCTGGAGCGCCAGTTCGGCCAGATGCCCGGACTCTCGCGCATGGGGTCCACCAGCGCGGCGGGTGTGTCCATCATCACGCTGCAGTTCACGTTGGGCCTGGCGCTCGACGTGGCGGAGCAGCAGGTGCAGGCCGCCATCAACGCAGGCGCCTCGCTGCTGCCCGCGGACCTGCCGGCGCCGCCGACCTACGCCAAGGTGAACCCGGCCGACGCGCCCGTGCTCACGCTCTCGATCACGTCGGGCACGCTGCCGCTTACCGAGGTGCGCAACATCGTCGACACGCAGCTCGCGCTCAAGATCAGCCAGGTGAGCGGCGTCGGGCTGGTGACGCTCGCGGGCGGCCAGCGCCCGGCCGTGCGCATCCAGGCCGACACCAACGCGCTGGCCTCGCTGGGCATCGCGATCGACACGCTGCGCACCGCGATCACGGCGGCGAACGCGAATGCGGCGAAGGGCAGCATCGACGGCCCGACGCGCTCGTACACCATCAACTCCAACGACCAGCTGCTCACGGCGCAGGACTACAGCAACCTGGTGGTCGCCTTCCGCAACGGCGCGCCGGTGCACCTGTCGGACGTCGCGCAGGTCGTGCAGAGCGCCGAGAACGTGAAGCTGGGCGCCTGGGCGGGCCACGCGTGCGACAGCCAGGACAGAGCCGGCCAGGACGGCAGCTGCCGGGGCGCGGCCGCGCCCGCGCTGCAGCCGGCGATCATCCTCAACGTGCAGCGGCAGCCCGGCGCCAACGTCATCGCCACGGTGGACGCGATCAAGCAGCGCCTGCCGCAGCTGACCGCGGGACTGCCGGCGTCGATCCAGGTCGAGGTGCTGGCCGACCGCACCACCGGCATCCGCGCCTCGGTGGAGCACGTGGAGATGGAGCTCGTGCTGGCCGTGCTGCTGGTCGTGCTGGTGATCTTCGCCTTCCTGCACAGCCCGCGCGCCACGCTGGTGGCGAGCCTGTCGGTGCCGATCTCGCTGATCGGAACCTGCGGCGCGATGTACCTGCTGGGGTACAGCCTCAACAACCTGTCGCTGATGTCGCTGACCATCGCCACCGGCTTCGTGGTGGACGACGCGATCGTGATGATCGAGAACATCGCGCGCCACATGGAGAACGGCGAGCGGCCCATGGAGGCAGCGCTCAAGGGCGCCAGCGAGATCGGCTTCACGATCATTTCCCTCACGGTGTCGCTGATCGCCGTGCTGATCCCGCTGCTGTTCATGGGCGACGTGATCGGCCGGCTGTTCCGCGAGTTCGCCGTGACGCTGGCGATCACCATCCTGATCTCCGCGGTGGTGTCCCTGACGCTGGTGCCGATGATGACGGCGCGCATGGTTCGCACGCTGGAGCCGCCCGAGCACGGCATCGGCGCGCGCATCCAGCTCTCCTTCGACCGCGTGGTCGAGAAGTACGACGGCGCGCTCACCTGGGTGCTGGCGCGCGAGCGGCTCACGCTGCTGGTGGCGCTGGGCACGCTGCTGTTCACGGTGCTGCTGTACATCGCCATTCCGAAGACGCTGTTCCCCACCCAGGACACCGGCCAGCTGCAGGTGCGCGTGCAGGCGGCGCAATCCTCCTCCTACGGCAGCATGGCGGCCTTGCAGCAGGAAGTCGCGCGGCGGCTGCTCGCCGACCCGGCGGTGCAGTCGGTCGCCAGCTTCGTCGGCGTCGACGCGGCCAACAACACGATGCTGAACATCGGCAGCATGCTGGTGAACCTGAAGGATTCGCACGGCAGCCTGCAAGGCGTGATGGACCGCCTGCGCCAGAAGGGCGAGCAGGTCGCGGGAACGCGCCTGTTCGTGCAGCCGGTGCAGGACCTCACCATCGAATCCGAGACCGGGCCGACGCTGTACCGCATGTCCGTGGAAGGCTCGGACCCGGCGGTGGTGAACGACTGGACGCAGCGCATCGTGGACCGGCTGGCGCAGGAGAAGCGCCTGGCCGACGTCACCACCGATGCCGGCGCGAGCGGCGCGGCGCTGTACGTGGACGTGGACCGCAGCACCGCTGCGCGCCTGGGTATCGCCGCTTCCACCATCGACGAGGCGCTCTACAGCGCGTTCGGCCAGCGCATCGTCTCCACCATCTTCACCGAGACCAACCAGTACCGCGTGATCCTGGAGGCGCGCACGGATTCCCTGCCCGCCATCGGCGACCTGAGCAACATCCAGCTGATCTCCAGCTCCGGCACGGCGACGCCGCTGACCGCCGTGGCCCGCGTCAGCGAGCGCCGGGCGCCGCTGCAGATCACGCACGTGGCGCAGTACCCAGCCGCCACCATCGGCTTCAACACGGCCCCGGGCGTGGCCCTCGGCTCCGCGGTGGACACGATCCATGGCGCGCTGAAGGACCTGCAGATGCCGGCGACGGTGTCCGTCACGATGCTCGGCGCGGCGGGTGCGTACGAGACCTCCCTGTCGAATCAGCTGTGGCTGATCCTCGCGGCGGTGGTCTGCGTGTACATCGTGCTGGGCGTGCTGTACGAGAGCTACGTGCACCCGCTCACGATCCTCTCCACGCTGCCTTCCGCCGGCGTGGGCGCGCTGCTCGCGCTGCTGCTCAGTGGTTCCGGGCTCGGCGTGATCGGCATCATCGGCATCATCCTGCTGATCGGCATCGTCAAGAAGAACGCGATCATGATGATCGACTTCGCGCTCGACGCCGAGCGCGAGCAGGGCAAGTCGCCGCGCGAGGCGATCCACCAGGCCGCGCTGCTGCGCTTCCGGCCCATCCTGATGACGACGCTGGCGGCCTTGTTCGCGGCGATCCCGCTGATGCTCAGTTTCGGCCAGGGCGCGGAGCTGCGCCGGCCCCTCGGGCTGGCCATCTTCGGCGGCCTGATCGTGAGCCAGTTGCTCACGCTCTTCACCACGCCCGTGATCTACCTCGGCTTCGACCAGCTGGGGTCGCGCTGGCGCAAGCGCGGTGCCCGGCGCCCCCACACCAGCTTCCCTGAGGGCCAGGGGGCCCGGATCGAGCCACCGAAGGACGAACGCGCCTCTTACCTGCCCCCGGCCGTGGGTGAGGGCGGGCCGGCCGGCGGCGGCGGCGAGTGAGGCGGCAGGCGCCATGAACCTCTCCGGCCCCTTCGTCCGCCGACCCGTGGGCACCGTGCTGCTCACGGTGTGGATCGCGCTTGCCGGCATCGCGGCTTTCTTCAAGCTTCCAGTCGCTTCGCTGCCGCAGGTGGACTTCCCGGTGATCTCGGTGTCGGCGAACCTGCCGGGCGCCAGTCCGCAGACGATGGCCAGCAGCGTGGCGACGCCGCTGGAGCGCCGCCTCGGCGTGATCGCCGGCGTCAACGAGGTGACCTCCTCCAGCGGCAACGGCAGCACGCGCGTCACCCTGCAGTTCGACCTGAACCGCGACATCGACGCGGCCGCGCGCGAAGTGCAGGCCGCGATCAACGCGTCCCGCTCCGACCTGCCGGCCACGTTGCGCAGCAACCCCACCTACCGCAAGGCCAACCCGTCGGCCGCGCCCGTGATCATCCTGGCGCTGACCTCGCCGACGCGCTCGCCCGGCCGCATCTACGACGTGGTCAACAACCTCGTGCAGCAGAAGATCGCGCAGGTGCCCGGCGTCGGCGACGTGGAACTCGGGGGCGGGTCGCAGCCGGCGGTGCGCGTGGACATGATCCCGTTTGCGCTGAACCGCTACGGCATCGCGATGGAGGACGTGCGCGCGGCGCTGCAGGCCGGCACGGCCAACCGGCCCAAGGGCGACGTCACGGTGAACGGCAACCGGCTGCAGATCTACACCGGCACCGCCGACATGCCCAACGGAGGCAAGACGGCCTCGGACTACCGCGACCTGGTGGTCGCCTGGCGCAACGGCGCGGCGGTGCGCCTGTCGGATGTCGCCGAGGTGAGCGACGGCGTGGAGAACATCAACACCATGGGCCTGTTCAACGGCCGGCCCGCGGTGATCGTGCTGGTGACCCTGCAGCCGGGCGCCAACGTCATCGAGACCGTGGACGGCGTGCGCGCGCTGCTGCCGGAGCTGCAGGCCTCCCTGCCCAAGGACATCGCCATCGACGTGGCCTCGGACCGCACCTTCTCCATCCGGTCCTCGCTGCACGAAGTGGAGCTCACGCTCGCCATCGCCATCATCCTGGTCGTGCTGGTGGTGAGCGTGTTCCTGCGCAGCGCGCGCGCCACCTTCATCCCTGCGGTGGCCACGATCGTCTCGCTAATGGGGACGCTGGGCATCATGTACGTGCTCGGCTTCTCGCTCAACAACCTGTCGCTGATGGCGCTCACCGTGGCGACGGGCTTCGTCGTGGACGACGCCATCGTGGTGCTGGAGAACACTTCGCGCCACATCGAGCAGGGCATGGACCGCTTCCAGGCCGCGCTGCGCGGCGCGCGCGAGGTGGGCTTCACGGTGCTGTCCATCAGCATCTCGCTGATCGCCGTGTTCATCCCGCTGCTGTTCATGGGCGGGCAGGTGGGCCGCCTGTTCCGCGAGTTCGCCGTTTCGCTCTCGGCCGCGGTCATGATCTCGCTGCTGCTGTCGCTCACCACGACGCCGATGATGTGCGCCTGGCTGCTGAGCCCGAGCGCGCACGAGAAGAAGCCCTCGCGCATTTCGCGCTGGGCTGAAGCGGCGTTCGACCGCGTGCACCGCATCTATGCGGTGAGCCTGGACTGGGCGCTGTCGGCGCGCTGGCTGGTGCTGCTGATCCTGCTGCTGGTGATCGGCCTGAACATCTTCCTGTTCGTGCGCGTGCCCAAGGGCTTCTTCCCGCAGCAGGACACCGGGCAGGTCATGGGCGGCATCCGGGCCGACCAGAGCATCTCGTTCCAGCAGATGCAGGACAAGCTGCGCCAGCTGGTGGACATCATCCGCGCCGACGAAGCCGTCGACACGGTGGTCGCCTTCACCGGCGGCTCGCGCGCGGGCGGCGGCTTCATGATGATGACGCTCAAGCGCGGCCACGGCGAGCCGCGCGGCCAGGAGGTGATCTCCCGGCTGCGGCCCAAGCTGGCGCGCGTCACGGGCGTGAGCCTGTTTCTCAATCCCGTGCAGGACGTGCGCATGGGCGGGCGCTCCAGCAACAGCACCTACCAGTACACGCTCAAGAGCGACAACGTCGCCGACCTCAAGCTGTGGGGCAACAAGCTGATGGAGGCGATGAAGGAGCAGCCGGCGCTGACCGACATCGACAGCGACCTGCAGGAGAACGGCATCGAGACGTATGTCGACGTCGACCGCTCGAGCGCCGCCCGCATGGGCATCAGCGCGCGCAGCGTCGACAACGCGCTGTACGACGCCTTCGGCCAGCGCCAGGTGGCGACGATCTACGAGGAGCTGAACCAGTACAAGGTGATCATGCAACTGGCGCCGCGCTACATCGTGACGCCGGAGGCGCTGAAGGACGTGTACGTGCCGGCGAAGAACACGGGCGCGCCGACGCCGGAGACCGGCCTGGCGTCGACCGGGGTCTCGGGCAGCACGGCGAGCGGGGGTGGCAGTGCCACGGGCACCAGCACCGCGGCGGGCACCAGCGGCGGCGCTGGCACCTCGGCCAACCTGTCGCTGCGCGACGCCTCCACCGGGACCGCCGTGAGTTCGGCGACCACGCCCATGGTGCCCTTGTCGGCGATCGCGCATTTCGCCGAGCGGCCGGCCGCGACCTCGGTCAACCACCAGGACGCGGAGCTCGCCGCCACCATCTCCTACAACCTCGCCGACGGGCACACGCTGGCCGACGGGGAGGCTGCCGTGCGGGCCGCCGAGGCGCAGATCAGCATGCCGATCAACGTGCGCGGCAGCTTCCAGGGCACGGCGCGGCAGGCGCAGGAGACGAACCAGCAGCAGCCCTTGCTGATCCTCGCGGCGCTGGTGGTGATCTACATCGTGCTGGGCGTGCTGTACGAGAGCCTGGTGCACCCGATCACCGTGCTGTCCACGCTGCCCTCGGCGGGCATCGGCGCCGTGCTGGCCCTGCTGATCTTCCACATGGAGTTCTCGATCATGGCGCTGATCGGGCTGTTCCTGCTGATCGGCATCGTCAAGAAGAACGCGATCCTGATCATCGACTTCGCGCTGGACGCGGAGCGCTCGCGCGGCCTGTCGCCCTACGAAGCGGTGCGCGAGGCCTGCCTGCTGCGCTTCCGCCCCATCCTCATGACCACCCTGGCCGCGATCCTCGGCGCGCTGCCGCTGGCCATCGGCTTCGGCGAAGGCGCCGAGCTGCGCCGGCCCCTGGGCATCTCCATCATCGGCGGCCTGATCGCCAGCCAGGTGATCACGCTGCTCACGACGCCGGTGGTCTACCTGCTGCTGGACAAGCTGCGCCGCCGCAGTCCGCTCGAGCGCGAGCTGGCGCGGCACGGCGAAGCCCGAACCGCCTGAACCCGATGAAGCTGCTGCCTGCCTCCCGTCCGCTCCTGCTCGCGCTCGTGCCCGCGCTGCTGCTCGCCGGCTGCGCCAACCTCGCACCCAACTACGAAGTGCCCAGCGTCGACACGCCCGCGAGCTTCAAGGAGGGCAACGGCGTCTGGGTGCAGGCCGCGCCCGCCGACACGCTGGAGCGCGGGCCCTGGTGGGAGCTGTTCGACGACCCTCTGCTCAACGCGCTGGCCGCGCAGGTGGACGTCACCAACCAGAACGTCGCCGCCGCGATCGCCGCCTATGAAGAGGCCCGCGCGCTCACCCGCGAGCAGCGGGCCGCCATGTTCCCGCAGGTGACGCTCGACGGCAGCGCCAACCGCACCGGCGCCGAGAACCGGTCGACCACGCGCAGCTACCGCGTCAACCTTGGCGCGAGCTGGGAGCCCGACGTGTTCGGACGGCTGCGGCTGACGGTGGATCGCGCCCGCTATGGCGAGCAGGTCGCCGAGGCCGACCTCGCGGCGGCCCGGCTCGCTGCGCGCGGCGAGCTCGCCAGCAACTACTTCACCGTGCGCCAGGCCGACCTGTTCTACGCCTTGCAGAAGGACGTCGTGGCCGGCTACCAGCGCTCGGTGCAGATCACGCGCAACCGCTACGACGCGGGCGTGGTCGCGCGCACCGACGTGCTGCAGGCGGAAAGCCAGCTCGCGAATGCGCAGGCCGACCTGCTGTCGCTGGAACGCACACGCCAGACCAGCGAGCACGCCGTCGCCGTGCTGGTGGGGCGCGCGCCCGCCGACTTCAGCATCCCCGTCGACCTGAAATGGACGGTGAGCATTCCGCGGTTGCCCGCGGAGGTGCCCAGCACGCTGCTGCAGCGCCGTCCCGACATCGCCGCGGCCGAACGCCAGGTCGCGCAGGCGAACGCCGCGATCGGCGTGGCGCGGGCCGGCTACTTCCCGAGCTTCGGGCTCACGGGCTCGATCAGCTCCGTGGGAACGACCATCGGCGATCTGTTCAAGGCGTCGAACCTGGTCTGGGCGCTGGGCCTCACCGCCACGCAGATGGTGTTCGATGCCGGCGCGACGACCGCACGCGTGGACCAGTCGCGGGCCGCGCTGGGCCAGGCCGCGGCGCACTACCGCCAGACCGCGCTCACCGCATTCCAGAACGTCGAGGACCAGCTCATCGCGCTGCGCGTGCTGGAAGAGCAGCAGGTGCTGCGCGCCGAGGCGAGCCGGGCGGCAGACCTGGTGGAGCGCCAGATCCTGAACCGCTACGAGGCGGGCCAGGTGAACTACACCGAAGTGATCACGGCGCAGCAGAACGCCGCCACCGCGCGCCGTGCCCTCGTGCAGGCGCAGGTGGACCGGCAGGTGACCATCGTCGCGCTGATCCAGGCGCTGGGCGGGGGCTGGGGTGGCCTGGGGACCACGCAGGCCGTACGCTGAGCAGGGAAATTTGACGAATGTCAACCGCGCGCCAGCGCAGTGGCGTACCTTGGCGGTATGGGCAACGGCAAGTTCGCAGCAATCCTCGCGGTCCTGATCTCCGTCGGGGTGGCCGCGTGGCCGTCCGTGACCCAGAAGACGGTGGTCCAGGGCGTCACCGTCGCCGTGACGGCGGGCAACCTCGGCGAGGACAGCAGCATCTGGGACTTCGCCGTCGCGTACGACGCGCAGGGCGTGCACGGACTCAAGGGCGACGAGCCGCTGGACCAGTTCGTGCTGGTGGGCGACGGCCACCGGATGAAGCCGCTGGCCTGGGAAGGCGACCGCGACGGCAAGCACCACCGCGCAGGCGTGCTGAAGTTCATCGCCATCCGGCCGCGCCCCAAGGAGCTGCAGCTCGAGCTGGCGCGTCCCGCCGAAACCCGGCCGCGGATCTACCGCTTCGTGTTCGGCGACTGGTCTGCCTGAGCCAGGCGCTCAGGCCTTGCCGGGTTCGGTGTCCTGCCCCAGCAGGGCGAGCATGCCGCCTTCCAGCGCCTCCATGTGCCGCGCCAGCTGCGGCGTCGACTCCTTGGAGATCTTCATGTAGCCCTTGAAGGTGCGCAGCAACGTGGCGCGGTCGGGGTGGTGCAGCAGCACCGTGGCGAGCGCGGCTTGCAGCACGTGCACCTGCGCGGCAAGCATGAGCTGGTTGTCCACCAGCCCCTGGATGCTTTGCCTGTGGACGTCGAGCGTCTCCCTGATTTCCTGGTCCTGGTCCATGCCGGTCTCGTCGATGCGTTGCGGCCATTGTGACACCGCAAGCGGCTCACGCGCGCAGTGCGGGCGGAGGTGTCTTGGGCCGGTAGTCGCACCAGCGTGCGACCGCGCACTCCCAGCACTTGGGCAGGCGCGCCACGCAGACGTAGCGCCCGTGCAGGATGAGCCAGTGGTGCGCGTCCTGCCGGTACGCCGGCGGCACGCGCTGCATCAGCTTCTGCTCCACCTCCAGCGGGGTCTTGCCCGGGGCGAGCCCGGTGCGGTTGCTGACCCGGAAGATGTGCGTATCCACAGCCATGGCTTCTTCGCCGAAGGCGACGTTGAGCACCACGTTGGCCGTCTTGCGCCCGACGCCGGGCAGTGCCTCCAGCGACTCGCGGTCGCGCGGCACCTTCCCGCCATGCTGCTCCACGAGGATGCGGCAGGTCTCCATCAGGTGCTTCGCCTTCATGCGATAGAGGCCGATCGTCTTGATGTACTCCTTCAGCCCCTCCTCGCCCAGCGCGAGGATCGCCTGCGGCGTGTTGGCGACGTGGAACAGCCGGCGCGTCGCCTTGTTCACGCCCGCATCGGTCGCCTGCGCCGACAGCAGCACCGCGACCAGCAGCTCGAAGACCGTGCTGTATTCGAGCTCGCTGGCCGGCATGGGGTTGGCGGCTTTCAGAGTGGCGAAGAAGGGCTCGATGTCGGCGGCTTTCATGCGGCGAGTGTAGGGCGGTCGGTCCAGCGGCCGCGCGCTCCTACAGTTCCTTCACGACGGCCGCGACGATCGCGGCGGTCGCGGAGTCGCGCCGCTGCGCCAGGGCGAGCTTGCGCTCCTCCGCCTGCGGCAGTTCGATGACGCGCAGCTTCGGATCGCTCGCCCAGCGTGCACCGCGCAGCAGCGGCACCACCGACACGCCCAGGCCCGAGCGCACCAGTTCGACGATGCTCTCCAGCGCGTTGAGCTCCAGCAGTTCCTGCGGCCGCGTGCGCAGCCGCTTGAGCGTGCGTTCCACCAGCTGGCCCGTGTGCTGCGTCGGGTCGAAGCGGATGAAGGGCTGCCGCTGCAGGAGCAGGCGCGGGTTGCCTTCCTCCAGCTTGCGCGGCGCCAGCAGCACCATCGGCTCGGCATAGAGCGCGGTCCACGCGAGATCGGGGCCGACCCCGGGCTCGCGCACGACGATCGCAGCGTCGAGCCCGCCGGCCTGCACGCGCTCGATCAGCTCGATCGACTTGGCGGCGGACACGTGCAGGTCCAGGGCAGGGTGGCGCGACTTCAGCGCGAGCGTCGCCTGGATCAAGGGGCGCACCGCGGAAACCACGGCGCCGAGCTGCACCGTTCCCGCCATCGCGCCGGCGGCGGGATCGGGCGCCAGGATCTGTTCGTACAGCGCGAGCAGCCGGCGCACCTGCGGCACCAGCGTGCGGCCGGCGTCGTTGAGCACCACGGCCTTGCCCTGCCGCTCGAACAGCGGCCTGCGGAGTTCGCCTTCGAGCGCGCGCATCTGCTGGCCCACGGCCGCCTGCGTGAGCGCGACGCGTGCGGCGGCGGCCGCGAACGAACCCTCGGCCGCCACCGCGGCGAAGGTGCGCAGGACGCGGATGCTGCTCATGGCGCGATCCTAAACGAAACCTTTAGCTTCGCTAAAGCAAGTTTGGCTTTTGCTTTGGCGAGCCGCTCCCTATGATCGACTGCATGATGTTGAAGTTGTTCGCTCCCTTCCTGCTGGCCGCCGCGGCGGTCGTCACGCCCTCGGCCCACGCCGACGGCTACCCCGCCAAGCCCATCCGCCTGGTCGTTCCCTTCCCGGCCGGCGGCCCCACCGACGTCTTCGCCCGCGCCGTCTCCGAAAAGCTGGGCCAGCGCCTGGGCCAGACGGTCATCGTCGACAACAAGCCGGGCGCGGGCGGCGCCATCGGCACGGACCTCGCCGCGCGCGCACCGGCCGACGGCTACACGCTGCTGCTCGGCACCAGCAGCACGCACTCGGTGGCGCCGGCCTTCGGCATGAAGCTGCCCTACGACACCGCGAAGGACTTCACGCCCATCGTGCAGGTCGGCGACGCGCCCAACCTCATGCTGGTGCCCAACGACACGCCGGCCAAGGACGTGAAGGAGTGGATCGCCTACGCGCGCAAGAACCCCGGCAAGCTGAACTACGCGAGCAGCGGCCCCGGCACCGTGGTGCAACTCACCGCCGAATACCTCAAGGCCGAGGCCAAGGTGGACCTGACGCACGTGGCATACAAGGGCACGGCCCTGGCGATGCCGGACCTCATGAGCGGCAAGGTGCACGTGCTGTTCGACTCCATGCCCACGGGCCTGCCGCACGTGCAGGCCGGCCGCCTGCGCGCCCTCGCGGTGACCAGCCTGAAGCGCTCGCCGCTGCTGCCCAACCTGCCGGCCGTGTCCGAGACGCTTCCGGGCTTCGAGTCCGTGGTGTGGTTCGGCCTCTACGGCCCGAAAAACCTGCCGCCCGCCGTGGTCACGCGCGTCAACGCCGCGGTCAACGAGGTGCTGAAGGACAAGGACATGCAGGATCGCCTCGCCAGGCTCGGCATCCAGCCGGCCGGCGGGACGCCGCAGCAATTCGCGACCGTCGTCGAGCAGGACCGCGCGAAGTGGAAGAAGATCATCACCGAGCAGAAGCTCACCCTGGAATGAGGACGCGATGAAGAATTTCGATTTCCATAACCCGTACCCCACCACGCGCATCCCGGTCTTCGCGCGCAACGCGGTGTCCACCTCGCATCCGCTGGCGGCGCAGGCCGGCCTGCGCATGCTGTGGAAGGGCGGCAATGCGGTGGATGCGGCCATCGCGGCCGCCGCCGCGATGACGATCTGCGAGCCGGTGAGCAACGGGCTGGGCAGCGACGCCTTCGCGATCCTGTGGGACGGCAAGCAGCTGCAAGGCATCAACGGCTCGGGCAAGGCGCCCGCGGGCTGGACGCCGGAGTACTTCCGCAAGAAGTACGGCGACAACGCGGCGACGCCGCCCAAGCGCGGCATCGACTCGGCCACCGTGCCGGGCGCGGTCGCCACCTGGGTCGCGCTCTCCGAGCGCTACGGCAAGCTGCCCTTCGCCGACCTCATGGCGCCCGCCGTCGAGATCGCGGAGCGCGGCTACCTGCTGCCGGTCGTGGTGCAGCAGAAGTGGGATGCGGCAACGCCGGAGCTGGGCACGATGCCCGGCTTCGCGCAGACCTTCCTGCCCTGGGGCCGCGCGCCGCGCGTGGGCGAACTGTTCCAGTTCCCGGCCGCCGCGCGCGCGCTGCGCCTGATCGGCGAGACCCGGGGCAAGGCTTACTACCAGGGCGAGATCGCCGAGGCGCTCGCGCGCTTCAGCAAGGACATCGGCGGCGTGCACACGGTGCAGGACTTTGCGAGCTTCCAGCCGGAGTGGGTCACGCCCATCCAGAAGAACTACCGCGGCTACACCCTGCACGAGATCCCGCCCAACGGCCAGGGCATCGCGGCGCTGATGGCGCTGGGCATCCTGGACAACTTCGACCTGCGCTCGCACAAGGTGGATGGCGCCGACTCGCAGCACCTGCAGATCGAGGCGATGAAGCTCGCCTTCGCCGACACCTACCGCTTCGTCGGCGAGCGCGCGGCGATGGAAGTGACGACCGAGCAGATGCTGGACGACGCCTACCTCGCCAGCCGCGCGAAGCTGATCGACATGAAGCGCGCGCAGGACTTCAAGGCCGGCAACCCCGTCAAGGGCGGCACGATCTACCTCACCGCCGCCGACGAGAACGGCATGATGGTGAGCTTCATCCAGAGCAACTACATGGGCTTCGGCTCCGGCTGCGTGGAGCCGACCTACGGCATCAGCCTGCAGAACCGCGGGCATGGCTTCAGCCTGAAGCCGGGCGCCAACCAGGTCGCCCCGGGCAAGCGGCCCTTCCACACGATCATCCCGGCCTTCCTCACGAAGGACGGGCAACCGGTCATGAGCTTCGGCGTGATGGGCGGCAACATGCAGCCGCAAGGCCACCTGCAGACGGTGGTGCGCATGGTGGACTACGACCAGAACCCGCAGGCCGCCTGCGATGCGCCGCGCTGGCGCTTCAACAGCGGGCTGGAGATCAACGTCGAACAGCAGATGAACAAGGCCACCGTGCAGGAGCTCGTCTCGCGCGGCCACCGCATCGAGGTCATCAACGACAACTACCAGGACTTCGGCGCCGGCCAGTTCATCTGGAAGATGGGCGACACCAAGAAGGAAGGCTACGTGATCGCGAGCGATTCGCGGCGGGACGGGTTGGCTGCCGGGTTTTGACCGCGGGCGTGGGGCGCGTGCCGCGCGAGGAGGGCACGCCGCTGAGCATCAATCAGGAGAACGCAGAGGACGCAAAGGTCACGCAGAGGACGCAGAGAAATCCATTGAAGGTTTTCCTTTGCGTCCTCTGCGTAACCTCTGCGCACTCTGCGTTCTCATTGCCCGCTCTCGCACGTGGCCCGAGCGATGCACGTTGCTCGATCTAACGCAAGCTCGCCAGGTAATGCCCCAGGTTCTCGATGTCCTGGTCGCTCAAGGTGCTCGCCACGCTGGTCATGTTGCCCGCGTCGTTCGTGCGGGTCTTCTCCTTGAAGGCCTTCAGCTGCGCGACGATGTACTGGTACTTCTGGCCCGCCACGCGCGGGATCTCGTTCTGGCCCAGGAAGCCGCCGAGATGGCACATCGTGCACAGCGTCTCGTCGGCCTTTGCCTTTCCGAGCTTCGCCTTGCCGTCGTCCACCTTGAAGTCGTTGGGCTTCAGGGGCAGCGAGGCGTAGTAGTTGGCGATGTCTATCATGTCGTCCCGCGACAGCGGCTGCGCCATCGGCGTCATGAGCGGATTGCTGCGCCGGCCCTCCTTGAAGTCCTTCAGCTGGATGTACAGGTAGCGCCAGGTCTGGCCCGCGAGGGCGGGCACCTCCGGCATGGCCGTCGTGCCGTTGCCGTCGGCGCCGTGGCACGCGGCGCAGGCCTGCGCCTTGGTGCGGCCCGCCTCGACATCCTGCGCCGCCGCCGTGGCGCACACGGCGAGCAGCGCAGCGAAGGCGAGGGCAGTCCGCGTCGCGTGCATCAGTCCAGCGAGAACACCACCATGGTGTTGCCGCGCTTGAAGTCCAGCTGCGTGTTGCCGCCGCAGCCCATGGCGATGTACTGCTTGCCGCCGACCATGTAGCTCACGGGCATCGCGTTCGCGCCGGCGCCGCAATTGAATTCCCACAGCTTCTGGCCCGTGCCGGCGTTCAGCGCCCGGATGAAACCGTTGCCTTCGCCGTAGAACACGAGGTCGCCGCCGGTGGCCAGCGCGCCGCCGATCAGGGGCTGCTCGGTGTCGAACTTCCACGCCACCTTGCCGGTGTCCACGTTGACCGCGGCGAGGCGGCCCCATTGCTTTTCGCCCTCGATGGTCTTGAAGGCGCCGCCGAGCCACAGCTTGCCGCCGGGATACTTCGCGTCCTCGACGTGGTAGGTCATGGGCTGGTGCAGGTTCAGCGCATACACCAGGCGGTGCTTCGGGCTGAACGCCATCGGCGACCATTCGACGCCGCCGTTCGCACCGGGCAGCATGCGCGCGCCCGTGGCGGTGGGCAGCACCCACATGTTCTCCTGCGGGATCATCGCGTCGGAGAAGCGGATCAGCTTGCCGGTGGCGCGGTCATGCACGTACACATGGCCGGTCTTGCCGCCGTGGATCACGGCCGGCACCATGCGGCCGCTGGCGTCCTTCACGTCGACCAGCATGGGCGGGCTGACGGCGTCGAGGTCCCACACGTCGTGCGCGATGTACTGCGAGTGCCACTTGTACTCGCCGGTGTCCAGGTTCACGGCCACCATCGAGTCGGTGTACAGGTTGTCCCCGGGCCGCACGGCGCCATACAGGTCCGGCGAGGGATTGCCGACCACGAAGAAGATCGTGCGGGTCTTGAGGTCCACTGCCGGGTTCATCCACACGCCGCCTCCGAGCGTCTGGTAGAACGAGCTGTCGCGCGCCAGCGCCTGCTTTTCGGCGGCGATGTCGCGCTTCATGTTGCGGCCGGTCGCATCGTTCTCGGCCCAGACGCCCTCGTGGCCCTTCTCGGGGATGGTGTAGAAGGTCCAGAGCAGCTTGCCGTCATTCGCGCCATAGGCCTTCACGAAGCCGCGGATGCCGTACTCGCCGCCGTTGGTGCCGATCAGCACCTTGCCGTCGATCACGGTGGGCGCCATCGTCTCGCTGTAGCCCTTCTCGGGATCGGCGATCTCGGTCTGCCACAGCACGGCGCCCGTCTTGGCGTCCAGCGCGAGCAGCTTCGAGTCCAGCGTGCCCATGAACAGCTTGCCGCCTTCGATCGCCACGCCGCGGTTGTTCGGCCCGCAGCAGAAGGTGGTGATCGGACCCATCTTGTGCTTGTAGTGCCAGAACTCGCGGCCCGTCGTCGCGTCGATCGCGTACACGTGGTTGAAGGCGGTGGTGAGGTACATGACCCCGTCCACCACGATGGGCGCGGTCTCCATCGACTCCTTCACCTCGGTCTGGAACATGAACACCGGGCGCAGGCGCTTGACGTTGCCCGTGTTGATCTGCGTGCCCGGGTAGTAGCGCTGCTGCTCGTAGCCGCCGTTCGTGTGCAGCCAGTTGACGCCCTGGGAATGCGCCGCGTTCAGCATGTCCTGCGTCACGTTGGGCGCCTTGACGATCATCGGCGGGCCGCTGCCTTGCTGGCCCTGGATTTCCTGTTGCGCGGTGGCGGCGGGGGCGGCGAGGGCACAGGCGAGTGCCACCGGCCAGAGCGAATGACGGAAGACCTGCATACGACTTCTCCTCGGGTTGGATACTTCGAGTGAAGTCCGGCGCGCGAGCGTCGGGCTCGGAAACCTTGCGTGTGAGTATCATGATTTCGCGTCGCCAGCACAAGGAGGTTGCCTCATGCCGAAGGATGTCCTGCGCTCCGTCCTCGCCGCCCTCGTCCTGCTTTTCATAGCGCCGGTGCAGGCGCAGCAGGGAGTCGGCAACATCAACATCAACGGGCAACTGGTGCTTGCCGCGCGTGCAGGATTGGTGCAACGCGTCAAGCAGTTGATCGCCGAGGGCGCCGAGGTGAACTCGCGCGACCGCAACGGTGACTCCCCCCTGAAGATGGCGGCCGGCAAGGCCAATGTCGAGCTGGTGGACGTGCTGCTCGCGGCGTCCGCCGACGTGCAGCAGGCGAACATCGCGGGGGTGACGCCGCTCATGGCCGCCGCGTTCGCGGGCAGCCCGGAGATCGTGCGCAAGCTGCTGGCCGCGGGCGCCCGCCCGGAAGCCGTCGACCGGGTGAAGAAGAATGCGGCGGTGTACGCCGCGGGCCAGGGCTGCACCGAATGCCTGGAGCTGCTGTTGCAGGCCGGCACGCCGGTGAACGGCCGCCTGGACCACGAGCTGACGCTGCTGATGTGGACGGCTGGCTATGGCCAGGAGGGCGCCGCGCGCATGTTGCTGCAGCGCGGTGCGGACGCGTCGCTGCGCGACGATCGCGGCAAGACAGCCGCGGAGATCGCGCGCGAGCTCAACTACACCGCGCTGGCGCAGATGCTCGCGCCTTAGCCGCCGGCGCTGGCCTCAGCTCCCCCGCGACGCCTGCAGCAGCTTGTCCACGACCGCGCGCAGCCGGCGCGAGGCCTCCTCTGCGCCGAACTGCTGCTGCCACCAGAGCACATCGGCGAAGCCCTGGCCGCCCAGGGCATCCACCGCGATCTTCACGCCTTCGTACAGGGTGTCGTCGAGCGTCGTGTGGCCGCGCAGGCAGCGCACCGCGAGAAAGGGCACGCCCTGGCAGGCCGGATCCTTCTTGAGCGCACGCAGCAGGTCGAAGATGCGGCCTTCGTCGAAATGACAGCCGCAGACCAGCAGCGACGGCGGCGAACGCAGGGCGCGAACCGCCTCGTCGAAACTCGCTGCGTGCTCCAGGTCATGCGGGACGGCGAGCACCTGGCGGAACACGTCGAAGGCATCGGCGTGGTCCGCCACGAGGATGCGGGCGGGGGACGACATGTGCCGAACATTGTAATGTCATGACACGGTCGAGTCCGGTCCGATGTTGCGCCGGAACAGGGCGAACAGCCGTTCCCAGTGGCGTTCCGCCGACGCCTGGTCGTAGATGCCGGCGCGCCGCGGGAACACGAAGCCGTGGTGCGCGCCGGGGTACCACTCCAGCCGGTACGGCGTGCCGGCGCCGTCCAGCGCGGCCTGCAGCGTGGCCACCGTTTCGGGCGGCGCCCACACGTCGGTCTCCGCGCAGGCGACATAGGTTTCGCAGCGGATGCGCGGCGCCAGGCGGTGCGGCGAGTCGTCCTGCGCGGTCACCATGCGGGCGCCGTGGATGGACGCAATGCACGCGATGCGCGAGGGCAGGGCGGCCGCCGCTGCGAACACGAAGGGCCCGCTCATGCAGTAACCCACCGCGCCGACGCGCGATCCGTCCGCCTCGGGCTGGCCGTCCACGAAGTCCAGCATCGCCTGGGTGTCGCGCACTGTCCCCGCGTTGCTGAGGCTGTCCATCAGCGCGAACATCGGCTTCATGCCCTCGGGCGTGCGCTCCTTCAGTTCGAACTCGCGCGCCAGCCGGTAGTACAGGTTGGGCAGCACCACGTAGTAGCCGACGCTGGCCAGCCGGCGGGCCATGTCGTGCAGTTCCTCGCGCTTGCCGGGTGCGTCCATGTAGAACAGCACGACCGGGTACGGGCCGCCTTCCTCCGGGTGAACCACGAAAGTATTCATCTCGCCTTCGCCCGTGGCGATGTCCAGGTGCTTCTCGACCATCCCGCCCTCCTTGCGGAGCAGCTTGGCATGTACGCCGCGGGGCGGGCAGAGGGTAGTCCCGCACCTACCCGACCTGACTCGGCGGGACGACAGCGGGGCGTCGGTGAACGGCCTACACAGGAAGGTGACCGATCGAAAGGAAAACAACCATGCATACCGCCATCTGCGCCTTCGACAGCGCCGAGCAGGCCGACGCCGCGGTGGACGCGCTGCTGCGCGCCGGCTTCTCCCGTGACGACGTGCACATCGAGCACGAGTCCAGCACCGCCGAAGGGAGGAACGACCACGACCGCCATTCGGAGCGCCTGGCGCGCGAGGAGGGCCACGACCGCGGCGTGCTCTCGTCCTTCGGCGCCTTCTTCGCCAGCCTGCTGGGCCGCGACCACACGCCCGGGCACCTGGACACCTACACGCAGCACGTAGAGCGCGGCTCCCACGTCGTGGTCGTCGATGCGGTCGACGCCTCCGAGGCGCTGCGCGCCAGCACCTTGCTGCACGACCTGCAGGCCGCCGACGTCAACGTGGTGCACCGGCCGGCGCAGCCGCCGGTGCGCGACCTCGTCGCCGAACGCGAGCAGGACGACCCGGGCGTCGCCGGCATGGTGAGCCGCAGCCGGGACAACTACGAATCGACCGGCAGCGTCGGCGAGAGCCCCGGCGCGCGGGAGCGCGAGCGCGCCGTCGCGTCCCCGCATGTCGTGAGCCCGGTCGCTGGTCCGTCGCTGCGCGACCCCGAGACCGAGCACGCGCCCGGCCTGCGCTATGCCGACAAGGACAAGCCGCTCTGAGCGGCACAGGAGACCCACCGCATGCATACCGCCATCTGCACCTTCGAAGATCGCGCGCAGGCCGAACAGGCCGTCGAGCGCCTGCAGCAGGCCGGCTTCGCCCGGCACGACATCCACCTGGAGCACCGCCACGCGGACGGCAGCCCGATCGAGGAACGCAGCAACTACGGAATGGGCACCTTCGAGTTCTTCGAACACTTGTTCGGCCACGGTGAGCACGCCATCCACACGGGCCGCTATCGCGACGCGGTGGACCAGGGCCTGTTCGTCGTGATGGTCGAACACCAGGACGAGGAAGAGTCGAGCCGCGCCCAGGCCGTGCTGCACGGCATGGAAGCGCGCGACCTGAACCGCTTGCACCGCGCCGGCGAACGGCCGCTGCGCGACATCGTCGCCGAGCGCGCGGACCATGACCTGCAACGCAGCTTCGGCACGGCGCGCGCGGACATGGGCGCGAGCCACACGTCCGACGTGAGCGGCGAGCCCGCCGACGTGGCGCCCGAGCGCGAACTGGAACGCCCGATCGCCTCCAACGGCGGCTGGGGCGAGCAGGACCGGCTGCAGGTCGTCGACGAGGACCGCCCGATCGCCTCGCCCAGCCTGCGCTCGGACAACGAGGACAAGCCGCGCTGAAGCGGCGCGCCTCTCGCCAGCACGCCCGCCGCCGCGGGCGTTTTTCATGGGGAGCGATCTGGTCAGCGCTTGTGCGATCGCGGGCAGGAGAACGCAGAGTGCGCAGAGATTGCGCAGAGGACGCAGAGGAAGAACCCTTTTCAAAGGAATTCTCTGCGTCCTCTGCGTAGCCTTTGCGTCCTCTGCGTTCTCCTTTCCCAAGCAGCGCCGCGGCCCCCGAAAGCGGCGCCCGCGCGGCCGCGCGACAATAGCGTCGACGCGGCCGTTTTCGTGCCGCCCTTCACCGAGACGATCGAGATGCCCCTTCCCTTCGCCAAGCGCCTGGACAACGTCGAAACCTCCGCCATCCGCGAGCTCTTCAAGCTGCTGGGCAAGCCCGGCATCATCAGCTTCGCGGGCGGCTTTCCGGACAGCGCCATGTTCGACGTGGAGGGCCTGCGCGAGGCCTCGCAGCGCGCGCTGCAGGAGGAGCCGGGCGGCGCGCTGCAATACGGCGCCACCGAAGGCTACGAGCCCCTGCGCACGCAACTCGCCGCGTTCGAGCGCAGCAAGGGCGTGACCGACCTGGAGCCGCACCAGTTGATCGTCACCACCGGCAGCCAGCAGGCGCTGGACCTGCTGGGCAAGACGCTGATCGACCCGGGCGACAAGGTCATCGTCGAAGGCCCGACCTTCCTGGCCACCATCCAGTGCTTCCGCCTCTATGGCGCCGACGTGCAGAGCGCGCCCATCGACGCGCACGGCGTGCAGGTGGACAAGCTCGAAGAGATGATCAAGGCCCACAAGCCGAAGTTCGTCTACCTGATCCCCACCTTCGGCAACCCGAGCGGCGCGCTGCTGTCGCTGGAGCGGCGGAAAAAGATCCTCGCACTCGCAGTGAAGTACCAGGTGCTGGTCGTCGAGGACGACCCCTACGGCGACCTCTACTTCGGCGAAGCGCCGCCTCCGAGCATCCTGGCGCTGTCGAAGGACGTCCCCGGCAGCCGCGAATGGATCGCCCACTGCGGCAGCATGAGCAAGGTGCTGAGCCCGGGCCTGCGCGTGGGCTGGCTCATTGCCCAACCGGAACTGCTGGCCAAGGCGACGATGTGCAAGCAGTTCAGCGACGCGCACACCAGCACCTTCGCGCAGGCGACCGCGGCGCAGTACCTGAAGAGCGGCCGCATGCCCGCGACGCTGAAGAACGTGCGGCAGAAATACGGCGAGCGCGCCAAGGCCATGGCGGACTCGCTGCGCAAGGAACTCGGCGACGCCATCGAGTTCACCGAGCCGCAGGGCGGCCT
The DNA here is from genome assembly GCF_016654015.1 of Ramlibacter ginsenosidimutans. Classification (GTDB taxonomy): domain Bacteria; phylum Pseudomonadota; class Gammaproteobacteria; order Burkholderiales; family Burkholderiaceae_C; genus Ramlibacter; species Ramlibacter ginsenosidimutans. Next base: position 85,123 of record NZ_JAEPWM010000003.1, read on the forward strand.
GTTCTTCTGGGCGCGTCTCACCGGCGCGGGCGGCAAGATCAAGGATGCGGGCGAGTTCGCGAAGCGGGCGATCGAGCAGGGCGTCGCGTTCGTGCCGGGGACGCCGTTTTTTGCGAAGGACGCGGACCCGAGCACGCTGCGCCTGTCGTTCGCGACGGCGGACGTGGCGAAGATCAGGGAAGGCGCAGCGCGCCTGGGCCTGGCGCTCTCACAGCGCTGATCGCCGCCGGACCGGCGTGGGCTCAACGCGCAACGCCGACGCCGCATCCCGTAGGCTGGCGGTGAGCGCGCGCAGCGCCGAACCCCAGCGCTCTCGCGGGGCGCGCCGGCGCCCGACCCTCACGTCACCCGCTCACCCCGCCGTCAACGTCTTCAACACGTCCGCATACCACGCGCAATTCAAGCCGAGCGAATCGTCGACTCCCTGCTCGCGCGTCGACACATCGAAGCGCGCGGAGTGGATGCCCAGCAGCCGCCACGGCAGCTTGGTGTCGCCGCCCGCGTGCCGCATCACCACCGGCGCGCCGCTCGCGCCGCGATGCGTGCGCGCATCGGTCAGGAAGAAGCCCTTTTCCTGGAAGCGCACGCCGAAGGCGGAGGCGATGATGGCTTGCCGGGCGACGGGCAGGTTGTGCACGGTGTCGTAGAAGCCCAGGGGAAAGCCCACGATCAGCAGCGGCGCGCCGATGCCGATCTCGTCGAGGTCGGGCTCCAGGTGTTCCGGCGTGAAGGCGTACAGCACGATGCCCGCGGGCAGCCGCCCCTGGTCGATCTCGACGACGGCGACGTCGATCTCGCCACCCGAGTCGACGCCCTGGTGCCAGACGCTCACGCCGTTCGCGTACAAGGGCACTGACCACACGGTGGTGCGCGTGAGGTTCACGGGGTCGGTGTGCAGCACCAGTTCCACGCGATCGGGATGGTGGCCGCTGGCCTCGTCGAGCAGCACGTGCCGGCTGGTCACGAGGAACAGGCGTTCGCCGCGCCGGAAGTAGAAGCCCGAGGCCGCAGTCAGCGCCTGCGACCCATAGAAGGTGGAGACGCGGACGGTGGCCAGCAGCAGGGATTCGATCACGCCCCATCGTACAGCGATGCACGCGGCTTGCGGCTCGTCCGCTTCGGGAGGCGCGCAGGCCCCGGATCGACTACCATGGGGCCGCTGACGTTCCCCCAGACCGTCCATCCCCGGTCGTTCCCTCCACCGCCTGCAGGCGGCTCGCGAATCTCCCTCGATGTACCTCCTGGAGTTCGTGCAGTCCCGCCGTGTCCTGCGCGGCGGTGCCGCCTTGAGAGGCCGGCGCGCCGCCATCGCAGCAGCAGTCGAAAGGAAAACGAGATGAGCAATACGAGACAACGCGCCCAGTGGGCGGAGCACCTGAAGGACGAAGCGGCGGAACTGCGGGCGCAGCAGGTGTCCGCGGGCAGCACGCACTCGCCGGTCGAGGGGCCGCTGCCCCACAGCGCCGACGCCCTCGAGTCGGCCGTCCACGCGGAGCGCGAGCGCTGCTGCGCGATTGCCAGCCGCTGGACCAGCGAGGCGGAAGTGCACCGCGCCTTCGCCGAGTGGACGGAGTGGGAAACGCGGGCCGCCGTGGAAATGGCGCGCGCCATCCTCCGTGGCATCCGCGAGGGCCAGCGCGGCGACAGCCCGGCTTAAGCGCCGAACGCATGGCGCATGGAATAGCGCAGAACGCACAACGTAGCGCCCTAGCGCCGAGCGCCGCACTCCGGGCATCGCGCGCGGCTGCGGGCCGCGCTCACCGGCCCAGCGCGCCCTTGAGCGCGTCGCTCAAGGTCCGGTTCAGATTCATGCCCTGCAAGGTACGCAGCGTGTTGGTGGAGGCCGTGATCTCGGTTATCGCCTGCAGCGTCCGGTTGTTCTCGCTGTTCTGGATCACGAATCCCGGCGCCGCGTCCGGATGCGGCAGTTGCAGCGTGTTGGCGGTGCCGTTCTGCACGACGGCCACACCCGCCAGCTGCTGGCCGAGCTGCCGGGCCTGGTCCACGGTGATGCTTCGCACGTCCGGGATCTGCAGCGCCGTCTGGCTCACGACCTGGCCGTCGATCAGCACGGTTCGCACGATGCCGAACGACACCATCAGCCCGTCAGGTAATGCGAAGCCCCCGCGCATGTCCGCGAGCAGGTCGTCGCCCGTCGTCATCCAGGCCTGGTCGGCGCAGGCGGAGCCGGCCGCCAGCGCGGCCACGAGCCCCAGCATGCAGATCGCTGTCGGCCGCATCAGAAGTCCCCTGGGCCGTTGCGGGGCAGGCCCGTGCCCGCCAGCCCGTCGTGCGGCAAGGCCGAGAAGACCGGCGCACGGGGCGCCGCGCGCCAGTCGCTCGCCAGGTTGAAGCGTGCCTGCTGCACGTGGTCGTGGATCACGAACAGCAATCCGCCCAGCCAGAGCTTTTCGAATTCCTCGCGCGTCAGCGCGCGCGTGCCGCGCGCAGGATCGCCGATCAACACGCGCCCGTCGCGCAAGCCTTTGACGACCACGAAGTGGTGGTAGTTGCCTTCGTTCACGAGCACGATGGCGGGCAGCCCCGCCTCCGCGAGCTTCTCGAGCGGCTGCTGGAACCCGTCAGCCGCATAGCCGAGACTCTCCAGGTATTGCTTCATGTCCAGCATGGAGAATCCCTCCTGCCGGATCTTCTGCTGGTCGCCTTTCGCGTACATCTCCTGCAGGACCTCCTGCTCGCTCACCGGATGGCCGTAGTGATGCGTCAGCAGCGTGGAGATCGCGGCGGAGCCGCAGCTGAAGTCGTACTTCTGCAGCACCGTTGTCGCGGTGCGCGCCGCCTGCATCGACGTGATCGGCACGCGGAGCATCTGGCCCGCGAAGCCGGGCACCAACGCCTCCGGAGCCGCCTGCACCTGGCACGCCGCGACGGCCAGCACCAGGGGCAGCATCGCATTGCGCATGTTGCTCGGCTCCTATTGCAGCCGCAGGTTGAGGATCAGCGAGTTCTGGATCAGGACGTTGGCCCCGGTGTTCTGGATCACCACGGGGATTCCGTTCATCTGTCCGAACGCGCCGGCAGTGATCGTGTTCGTGCCGGTCTGCACGTTGGTCGCGCTGTTGCCGGCGGTCGTGCCGCGCAGGCGGATGTCGTTCACCGTGGTGTCGGTGCCACCGCGCAGGTCGGAGAGCTGCGCCGCCGCAACCGGTGCGCCGAAAGATACCGGCTCCTGCCCGGCGAAGGCAGCGTTGCTGCCGATGGCGAGCAGCGCGCAGAGGAGGGAAACGCTTCGTGGAGTCATGGCTTGTCCCCGTAGGCGAACTGCAATGCGGACCCGGCTGCGCCCGCGTGCATGCCGGGCCCGCACTCGATCAATGCACCGTCAGGTTCGACTGCACGTTGACGCTCTGCTGCACCAGGCTCGTGAAGCCGGTCACCTGCGACATCACGAGGATGCCTGCCGCCGAACTCGCCGCGCTGCCGATGGAGTTGTTCATGGCGAAGCTGCCGGCATTCGGGCTGACCGTGCCGCCCATGCCGCCGGACCCGCCGGTGGCGCTTCCGCTGGTAGCAGCACCTCCCGTCGCGGTAGCCGCTCCGCCCGCACCAGTGGTGTTGCTGCCGCCCGAACCACCGGCGCCACCGCCGCCGGACGTGGCCGCGCCGGAGCTCGCGCTGCCGGAGGTCGCCGCGCCGCTCGTGGCGCTGCCGCTGGCGCCGCCGTTGCCGCCGACGCTCGTGCCGCTCGCGCCGTTGCCGCCGCTGCCCCCCGCGCCGGTGGTGGCATTTCCGCCCGTCGCGCCGGCGCCTCCGGCTCCACCGGTGCCGCTGCCGCCGGCACCACCTCCGCCCGAGCCTCCGCTGGTCGCGGTCGCGCCCGAACCCGCAGCACCGACGGTGCCGCTCGTGGCGTTGCCCCCGAAGCTCGGGCCTAAGTTGGTTGATCCGGTGCTGCCGCCCGTGGCGCCGCCTGAGCTTGCATTGCCGCCATTGCCGCCGGTCGCAGAGCCGGTTCTGCCCGAGTCCCCGCCGCTGCCGCCCCTGGCGTCGCCGCCCATGCCGCCGCCCGCGCCGCCACGCGCGTCGCCGCTGCTGCCGCCCCTCCCGCCGTCGCCGCCGTATGTGCGCCCGCCATTACCGCCATCGCCTCCCGAGCCGCTGCGCGCCGAGCCGCTCGTGGAACTGCCGCTGCGCGCCGAGCCGCTCGTCGCGCTGCCGCCCCTCCCACCATCGCCGCCGTTGCTGCCCTTCGCATCGCCGCTTTCGCCGCCGCTGGCGCGCGCATCACCGGCGTTGGCTGTACCCGAGCGTCCCGATGCGCCGCTGCCGCCATCGGCCGAGCCGCCGCCGGTCACGTAGTTGCCGATGCCGGAGATCGTGTTGCCCGTCACGGACCCGCTCAGGCGCGTCAGCGCCGCCACGTTGGTCACGTTGAACGCGTTGGAGAACGAGGCGGAGGAGCCGTTGTTCAGTGCAGCCGAACGCGTAGCCGACGCATTTGCATCGCCGGAATTACGGTACATGCTGTTGTCGACCGTGGTGTTCGTGCTGTTGTCGTTGAAGCTCGAGTTGAAGGTCTGCGCAAATGAGGTTGCGCTCGCACTTGCCAGCAAGGCAACGGCGGCGGCGATGAGGCTGAGTTTCATGGTCTCTCCAGGTTTTGGGGACTGAGGAATTGACGGAGCCCGCGCCGGTGCGCCACGGCTCCGCGGCGTTCCATTGCAATCTCGATGCCAGGCGCCGACTCGTCTCGCAGGGAAACTCGGTGGCCGCCTGCTGCAAGCGATGTGCGCCGATCAGCAGCGGCTCGCCTCCTCGTCGCGTGCAGTGCTCCGCGTAGCTGGTTGTCACGCGCGCGTGACACAGCCGTTTTCCGCTGTGACACAGCGGTCCGCGTGGCACGACGGTTCATTTGAAACTCGAAGTAAGTAAGCGGGGTAACGCACAGACGAACCGAGTGGCCGGTCGGTAACGTTTAGTCTTCATAACGAGATGTTTCATGTCCAACTCGGCCAAGCTGCATCCGCTCAGTGCGCTCATCTCGACCGCACTGCTCATCACCGCACCCGCATTGCACGCGCAATCGGCCGGCCGAGCCAAACCCCCGTCGTCGCCGCCGGCATCGCAGGCTCAGGTCGATGCGCTGCGGCGCCAGCTCTCCGACCAGGCGGAACAGCTGGACAACATGCGCAAGGCCTTGGGCGACCTGGATGGGCGCTATCGCGAACTGATGCAGGCCATGGAGGCCGAGAAGAAGGCGCATGAGGACGCGCTCTCGCGCATGGCTCAGCCGCAACAGGCGCAGTCGCAACAAGCCCAGCCACCGGGCGCGCCGCGCACGGTGCAAGTGCCGCCCCGCGAGGAGCCACGCGAGGTGCAGATAGGCACCGCGCCGGCTGCGGTGCCCGAGTCGCCGCTGAGCGTGCCGCAATTGTTCGACCAGCCCAGCGTGCTGACAGCGCGCGGCCAGACGATCGTCGAGCCCTCGTTCCAGTACGAGCACTCCTCGACCAATCGCGCTGCGCTGGTGGGCTTCACGGTGATTCCCGCGATCCTCGTCGGCCTGGTGGACGTGCGCGAAGTGCGGCGCAACACGTCGACCGCCACGCTCACCGTGCGTCACGGTTTCAGCGACCGCTTCGAACTGGAGGGCCGCCTCCCCTACCTGTACCGCTCCGACTCCACGGTGAGCCGCGAGATCTTCACCGGTACCGCGACGGACCGCGCCTTCAGTGCGACAGGCAGCGGCATCGGCGACGTGGAAATGACGGGCCGCTATCAGCTCACCACCGGCACCAGCCGCTGGCCCTACCTGATCGGGTCGCTGCGCTTCAAGTCGCGGACCGGCAAGGACCCGTTCGAAGTGACGACCGATTGCGTCACGCGGTGCGTGGGCGGCACCACGGGCACGGGCGAACCGCTCGAACTGCCCGTCGGGTCGGGCTTCTACACGCTGCAGCCCGGGATCACCTGGCTGTATCCCTCGGACCCGGCGGTGTTCTTCGGCAGCTTCACCTATGGCTACAACTTCAAGCGCACTGGAGTGAGCCGGCACGTGCTGGGCGGCGAGACCGAATCCCTTGGCGACGTGAAGCCGGGCAACACCCTCGGCGTGAACTTCGGCATGGGCCTGGCCCTGAACGACCGGTCCTCGTTCAGCATCGGCGTGGATCTCAGCACGATCGGACGCACCCAGCAAAACGGGGCGGACGTGCCGGGCTCGGTCCGCACGACGCTCGCCAGCCTGCTGCTCGGATACAGCTTGCGCTGGGACCAGAACCACACGGTGAACCTGTCGGTGGGCGCGGGACTCACCCGCGACACGCCGGACCTCACGCTCACCGTGCGGATGCCCTTCAACTTCTGAGGCATTCGCCATGAACGAACAACGACCCATCCTGGTGGTGGCAGCGGAGGACTGCCGCGCCGAATTGCTGGAGCAGCTGCTGGCGCGCGGCTGGCTGGCCACGACCGCCTCGAACCTCGCCGCGGCAGCGGCGCTGTTGCATTCGCAGCGCTTTCCCGTCGCATTGCTGTTGCTGGACAGCAGTCATCCCGATGCCGCGGCGCAATTCCAAACCTGCGCCGCCATGGGATCGCAGTGCGAGTGGGTGGGTGTGTTCCCGGCTGGCGAGTGCACCCGCGCCCCCTGGCGCGACCTGATCCTCACGTACTTCTTCGACCACCACACGTATCCGGCCGACCTCACGTTCCTGTGCCAGTCGCTCGGACACGCGTGGGGCCGCGCCAGCTTGCGCGAAGGTGCGACGGGCGACAGCGCGCCCGGTGGCGACATGGGCATGGTCGGCGAGAGCCCGGCGCTGCGGCGACTGCGCAGCGAGATCCGCAAGGCCGGGCCGTCGGACGCGCCGGTGCTGATCGCCGGCGAAAGCGGCAGCGGCAAGGAGCTGGTCGCGCGCGCCTTGCACCTCGGCTCGCGCCGCGCCAAGGCACCGTTCGTTCCGGTGAACTGCGGTGCGTTGCCGACGACGCTGATCCAATCCGAGCTGTTCGGCCATGAGCGCGGCGCATTCACGGGGGCGAGCAGCGCACGGCGGGGCTTGATCGAGGAGGCGAGTGGCGGCACCCTGCTGCTCGACGAGATCGCGGAGCTGCCGCTGGAGACCCAGGCCACGCTGCTGCGCTTCCTGCAGGAGCGGCGCATCGTGCGCGTGGGTAGCACGCACGAGATCCAGGTCGACACGCGCGTCATCGCCGCGTCGCACGTCGACCTGGAGAGCGCTGTGGCGGTTGGCCGGTTCCGGGCCGACCTGTTCTTCCGGCTGAACGTGCTGCACCTGCGCGTGCCGCCGTTGCGCGAGCGGCGCGAGGACATCCCACGACTGGCCCGCCACGTCTACGCGCAGACGGCTGCCGGCCAAAGGGTGATCGCGCGCGGCTTCCATCCCGATGCGATCGCCGCGATGATGGAGTGGCCGTGGCCCGGCAACGTGCGCGAGCTGTGCAACCGCGTGCAGCGAGCGGTGGTGATGGCAGACCGGCCGCTGATTTCCGCGGACGACCTTGGACTCACGACGGTGCAGCTCGGGACGGCGGGCGATCTGGAGGAGGCGCGGGTCGAGGCGGAAAAGTGCGCGATCCGGGATTCGCTCGCGCGCGAACGCCACAACGTGACGCTGGCCGCGCGCGACCTGGGTGTTTCACGGATGACGCTCTATCGGCTCATGGCCAAGCACAGCATCACGCCGCACGCTGCATGACAGGGAGCAGGCGCTGCGCGTGGCCGCGCAGCGCCTGGTAGCACTCGCAGCTGCCCGCCTCCAGCGCATCGCGATCCATCACGTGCAGGCGCCCGCGGCCCCAGTGAAGGACACCGCCGCTTTCCAGCCGTGTTGCCGCCCCGGATACCGCCTCCCGTCGGACCCCCAGCATTCGAGCCACCTGCTGCTGTGTGACAGCGAGCCGATCCGGGTCGCCGTGTTCCAGGCGGGTAAGGATCCAGCGACACAGCTGCTGGTCGACCCGGTGCATCCGGCTGCACAGGGCTGACTGCGCCATCTGCACCATGAGCCACTGCTGATAACGCAGGGCCTGCAACTGCAGGCTGCCGCCCTTGGCAAATTCCGCGCGAAGCACCGAGGCGGGCAACCGCCAGGCACGTCCGGCACGCTGCACGACCGCCTGACCCGGCGACCAGTTGCCCGATGCGAACGTGAGCCCGACCACCCCCTCGTGGCCCGTGGCCGCCACGTCGATGGATTCGCCGGCGGCCGCGCTGCACAAGTGCGAGACGACCGCAGTGGTCGGAAAGTAGACGTGTGTCACGGGGCCGACATCGCCGCACAGCACGTCGCCTTCGACCAGTTCGATTTCGACCAGGTGCGGTCGCAAGCGATCCAGTTCGTCGGGCAACAGCTCGCTCAACAGTTTGTTGTTCTTGCTGGAGGGCATAAGTCCTCGGCTCGTCGCAGGCAGTATCGGTGCCGACTCCGTTCATTCTTGTAGCAGATGCCGATCACCCGCGCCGGAAAAAATTGCGACGAGTTTGCGCATCCGCAACCGATGGGCGCCCGATCGACGCCAGCTAGGCCAGGATGCCGAGCAACGTGCGGTGAAAGGCCTGCGGGTCCTCGTACTGCAGCCAGTGTGCGGCCCCGGGCAGCACGATCAGTTCGCCCAGCGTGGGCGCCAGCGACAGTTTCTGCCGCAGGGCCGGCAAGGTGTCGCGGTACAGCGCATCCTGCTCGCCATAGATCGCGTCGACCCGGCAGGTGATCTTCGGCAGCGTCTGCGCCAGGATGTCCGAGAGCGCGAGCCGGCGCCGTTGCATGCGATCGCGCGGCACGTTCACCGACTGCAGCGCCACGGCGAGATCGTCGACCGTCTCCGGCTTGAGCATCAGCGTCGCCAGGTTGCTGCGATGCGCGGCGAGCTTGCCTTCCTCCGTCGGCTGGTCGCGCCAGGACGTGAGCGACAGGCGCCGGTCGCGCAGCCCGAGGCCCGGTGCGCCGACCAGCACGATGCGCCGCACATGCTGCGGGTCGGATGCAGCGATCAACCCGGCGCACAGGCCGCCGAACGAGAAGCCGACCACGTCGACTGGCGCAGCGCCGACCACGGCGGGCAAGGCAGCAGCGATGGCGGGCGCCACCGCATCCGCATCCTGGCCACCGGGCGGGCGCGCGGAATCGCCGAAGCCGGGCAGGTCGGGCACGACGACGCGCCGGCCCGATTCGGCCAGGGCATCCACATTCCTGATCCAGTGCGTCCAGCTGCCGCTGCCGCCGTGCAGCAAGACCAGCGGCTCGTGCGCATCGTCGCCCCACGTGTGCCACACGATGTCGCCATCGCCGCAAGGCGTGGTGAGCGTGCGGGCGCGGGAGAGCACGCGCAGCGCGGCGTGCGGGAGTTCGGTTTGCAGGGGAGGCAGTTGCGGGGTCGCGGTCATGCCGTCATTTTCGCCGGTTGCGCAGTTCAAGCGGCTTTGTGCCAACTAGTTCTCGGCCACCGCGGAATACAAACGGGCGTGACGGCGTTCTTCCACGGACGGGCCGCGTGGTGCGGTCCCGCAATGAGGAGGGATCCCCCATGAAGAAACTGCTTCTCGCCATCGTGCTGCCGATGGCGCTGCTCGCGGGCTGCGCGTCGCTGTCCGGCGGCTCCGAACCCGCCATGATGAAGGACGGCATGCTGGTCAACGCCAAGGGCATGACGCTCTATACCTTCGACCGCGACGTCGCCAACAGCGGCAAGTCCAACTGCAACGGCGACTGCGCCGTGAAGTGGCCGCCGCACATGGCCGGCGCGTACGGCCAGGCGCACGGCGACTACACGATCGTGGTGCGCAACGACGGCGCCAGGCAGTGGGCGTTCAAGGGCAAGCCGCTCTACACCTGGCCCGAGGACCAGGAGCCGGGCGACAAGTACGGCGACAACTACAACAAGGTGTGGCACGTCGCCCGTTGAGGGAATGCGCATGAACCGCTTCCTCGCCGCGCTGGCGCTGGCGGCCTTCGCCTGGTCGGCGCAGGCCGGCGCACTGAAGGTGACCGTGCTGGACAAGGAAGGCCGGCCGGTGCCCGACGCCGTCGTGGTGTTGGCGCCGTCGGTGCCCGGCACGCCGGCGCCGCTGCCGGACCACGTGACCATCACGCAGCAGAACATGCGCTTCGTGCCCGCCGTGTCGCTGGTGGGCGTGGGCGCGGTCGGCACCTTCGTGAACAACGACCCCTGGGAGCACCACGTGCGCGGCAGCGCCGCGGGCATCCAGAACTTCGACGCGGCCAGCAGCAGCGGCTTCGAGCTGCGCCTGGAAGGCAAGGCGAACGGCAGGCCCGCGCAATCGTCGCAGGCGAAGTTCGACCAGCCCGGCGCCGTGCTCCTCGGCTGCCACCTGCACGCGTCGATGAAGGCGCACGTGTTCGTGAGCGACACGCCGTGGGCCGCGCTCAGCGGCGAGGACGGCAGCGCGAGTTTCGTGGGGGTCCCGGAGGGGCCGCTGCGCATCCGCGTGTGGCAAGCCGACCAGCTTCTGGAGCTGCCACCGCAGCAGATGACGCTGACCGCCGCGCCGGCGCGGGCGACGGTGCAATTGCAAGTCCTGCCGCGCAGGCGCCGGGTGTGAGGGCGCGGCCTGCCCGAGGTGCAGGCCGCGTCCCGCCTGCTCTAGCGCGACCGTGATGTTCCCCTGATCGGGAGATTGACGCCGGCGCCCGCAGTGCCATCATGGCTTCGCTCTCCCAGGAGGTGCGCCATGAGACTCCGCCCACTGCGTCTCGCCGCGTTGGTGCTCGCGCTCGCCGCGCCGCTCGCGGCGCAACCCCAAGGCCTGCCGCGCCACGTGCCCGGCACCATCTGCTACACGCCGCAAGGCTGGTGCTGGGCCGTGTACCCGGGGCCCGCCGGCACGCGCTGCGCCTGCCCCGCGAACGGCCTGTGGTTCCAGGGCGTGCTGGTCTGAGGTGTGTCATGGACGCGCGCGCGCTCACCAACCTGCTGCTCGACGCCGAGGCACTGGCCGACTACGCAGCGCGGCACGGCAGCCTGCCGCCCGACTGCCGCGTGTTCGAGCTGCTGGGCCAGGCGCAGGCCTTGCACGCCGCGGGCAAGCAGTCGCAACTGGCCGTCGACCTCTCGCACGAGATCGATGCGCTCGCCAAGGCGATCCAGCCGGTGAGCGTGTTCCGCCTGACGTGGCGGCGTCGCCTGTACACCGTGTTCAGCCGCACGGTGACGGCGGCCGCACCGTTCGTGATCGGGCTGCTCACCCTGCTGCTGACCTTCTACCTCGCGTTCCAGAGCTCGCAACTGCACCAGGCGGACATGGCGCTGCGCTCCTACTACGAGTGGGTCGGTCAGCAGCCGCGCGAGAAGCTGTTCGCGGCGTTCAAGCTGTATCGCTACGAGCGCGTGCTGAACGTGACGACGCCGCCCCTCGCGCAGCTCGATGAGTACCAGAAACTGGTGGAAGACGCGCAGCAGCTCGCCAACAAGGGCGCCGCCATCCAGGGCATGCTGCAGAGCGCCTCGGCACTGCAGTACGTGCCGCATTTCGTCGAGGAGATCGGGCCGCGGCCCGTGCGCTCCTTCTTCCTGAAGCTCAATGCCGTCGGGCCCGTCCCCGACGAACTCCCCACCGGCGCCGTGCCGCAGCTCGACGCGAGCCGCGCAGCGCCCGGCGCGCTGCCGGGCAGTCCTGGGGCGCTACAGGGCACGCACTGCAAGGCGGAGCCGCCGCCGCCCGCTGCGCCACTGAAGGCGGTTGCGGTGCGCAGCGCGGCGAAGACCGTGGACCTCGCGGACAGCTACGAAGAAGGCTGGGCCTGCTTCCTCGAGCGCATCAAGCTCGATCCGCGCCAGCTGAGCTACTCGCAGTGGCCGGTCATCTACGACACGCAGATCAAGATCAACATGCTGGTCACCTGGCTGCTGCCCGGCCTGTACGGGCTGCTGGGTGCGTGCGTGTACGTGATGCGCCGGCTGATCCTCACGCGCCACGCGCTGCCGGGCAACGGCAGTGCGCTGAATGCGCTGTCGCTGTTGCTGCGCATCGCGCTGGGCGGGCTCGCGGGCATCATCATCGGCTGGTTCTGGGTGCCCGGCGCCGGTACGGCGGGCAGCCTGTCGCAGATCAGCTCGATTCCCTTCGGCATCGCCTTCCTCGCGGGCTTCAGCATCGAGACGCTGTTCTCGCTGCTGGACAAGCTGAACCACAACCTGCTGAACCCGGGGGACGAGCCGCCTCCGCCGGAACCGAAGAAGGCCTGAGCGGCGGCTGCGCGCCGCCCGCCCTGGCGCGCAAAGGGTCCTGCATTCGGTGGATGCCGTCGCCGCCGCGGCCATCGATCATCGACGTCCTGGAGCGGGGTATGGAAAGAAGAGCGAATCGCTTGCGCAGTGCCTGCGCGCTCGTCGTGCTCGCGGCCGTGCTGGCCGGCTGCACGCAGGAGCGGGCGCTGGCCGTCAAGGCGGCCGCGGAACGCTTCGCCGCCCAGGCCGCAGCGGCGATCGACGCGCTCACCGAGCTGCATGTCCGCGGCGCCTACGGTCCGCTGCAGACCGACGATGTGATGCTGGCGCAGGCGCGCGACGACGTGTACGAGGTGCAGGCCGCCGACCCCGGGCAGGTCAGGGCGGCGGTGGCGCAGGCCTTCACCTGGGTGAGCGACCGCGAGCAGTTCCGGCGCAACGCATTCGGCGGGGCCGATGCCCTGAAGCAGGCCTATGGCGAGTTCGCCCTCGCGTTCCGCCGGCTGCCGGAAGGCAGCTTCTTCGCCGCCAACGACGTTGCGTGCGCCGCAGGACTGGGCGCGCGGCTGGTCGGCACCATGGCGAGCGCTGCGCAGCAGCTCGCGCGCCATCCCGTGCCGTTGGTGGTGGAGACGGCCGCGAGCCAGGCGCAGGTCACCGCGACGGCGCAGAAGGCGGTGAGCGCGAACAACCGCCTGCTGCTGGACGCGCCGCTGCGTGCGCATCTGGCCGTGCTGCGCGAGCAGGACCGCGCCAACGTGGAGGTGGTCGCGAAGCTCACCGACGCTGCCGAAACGGGCCTCGCCGTGCTGGACATGATCGCCAGGTACGACCAGGTCTCGGCGGCCGACCTGGCCGCCGCCGTGCGCCAGGTGCTGGTGATTCGAGAAAGCACCTTCGGCCTCTCGTCCCAGGCGCAGCTGGCCCGCCTGGACAAGGTGGTGGCGCAGATCGAGGCGCAGCCGGCGCTCGCCCAGGCGGCGGCGCTGCCGCTGAACCAGAAACCGGCCACGTGCCAGTGAGGAGGAAGCCATGACGCCCGACGAGGAAGTCGTGCAGCAGGCGGACCTGGCCCTGATCGACGCCACGCTGGCTTACCAGGGCGCGTCCGCCACGGACCGCCTGCAGCTGGCCGGGCCCTTGCAGAGGGCGCGTGAGAGCTGGGGCACCGCGCGTTACCGCCTGCTGCTGCCGGACAGCGTGGCGACGCAGGCGGACGTGGAGGAAGCCCGCGCGATCCGCGCGCGCTTCGAAGCCGACGCCGATACGCAGGCCAGCGTGCAGGCGCTGCTGCAGCTGGCCATGCTGCTGGCCAAGTTCGTGCATTGAGGGAGCGCAGCGATGGATGCGACGGAGATGATCGAAGCCGTGCAGAAGGCGCTGGGAGTCGACGTGGACGGCCGTGCCGGCCCGGAGACCTGGACCGCCATCTACGCGGCCGTCGTCAACACCAGGAAGGCGGCAGCCGCGACGCCGCTCACGGCCTTTTCCAGGGTCGACGAGCGCAGCGAAAGGAACATCGCCACACTGTTGCCCGAAGTGCAGCCCATGGCGCGCATGCTGGTGCAGAAGGCCGCTGCCAACGGCATCGACATCCGGGTGATCAGCGGCCTGCGCAGCTACGAGGAGCAGGACGCGCTGTATGCACAGGGCCGCACGGCGCCGGGCAACATCGTCACCAAGGCGCGCGGTGGCTACTCGAACCACAACTTCGGCATCGCCTTCGACGTGGGCGTGTTCTCCGGCAGCAAGTACCTGCCCGAATCCCCCAAGTACAAGGCCGTGGGCGTGCTCGGACAGGAGCTGGGCCTCGAATGGGGCGGCAGCTGGACCTCGCTGGTGGACGAGCCGCATTTCCAGTTGCGGCCCGCGTGGGCGCGGTCGATGAACGAGAGCAGCATGCTTGCCGAGCTGCGCCAGCGCCGGCAGGACAGCGAGCCCGTGTACGCCTGAGGCCGCACACCACGTTCAGAGCAGGTCCTTCAGCAGGTAGGCCAGGTTGTCGTGCACCTTGTGCAGCACGCCGCGCCGGCGCCACTCCTCCAGCTTCACCTCGCGCGCGCGGGCGACGTACTTCTCGAAGATGCCGTCGAACTGCGCCGCCAGCTTCTCGTCGAGGATGCCCAGCGTGATCTCGTCGTTGGTGTCGAAGGAGCGGTCGTCGAAGTTGGTGGAGCCCACCCCGCACCAGCAGCCGTCCACCGTCAGCAGCTTGTGGTGCAGCAGGGTGTGCGGGTACTCGAACAGGCGCACCCCGGCCTTGAGCATCGTCTCGAAATGCCGGTGCCCGGCGTGCTGCACCATGGGCGAGTCGGAGCCGCTGGTGGAGGGCATCAGCACGCGCACGTCCACGCCGCGCTTTACCGCCGCCGCCATCGCCTTGATGGCTTCGGCCTTGGGGATGAAGTAGGGGTTCTGGATCCAGATCTTCTTGCGGGCGACGCACAGCACGGTGTGGTGCAGGATCTTCACCGCCGGCGCCGAGTTCTCCGGCTTCGCGTAGGCCGCGTGGATCGGCGTGTCGCCCACCTTGTGCAGCACGGGGAAGAAGTCGTCGCCGATGAAGAGCTCGCCGCTCTCGCCCGCCCAGTTCTCGCTGAACGCGCCCTGCACTGTGTGCACGATGGGGCCGTGCAGCCAGACACTCACGTCGGCGTTGTGCTTGTGGTCCTCCGCGTTGCCCAGCCAGTCGTCCGTGATGCAATGGCCGCCGACGAAGGCCTCCTTGCCGTCGACGATGCAGAGCTTGCGGTGGTCGCGGTCGTTGAGCACGCCGATCGTGTAGAACGAGCGCTTGTGGAAGAACTTGAGCTTGCAGCCCGCCTCGCGCAGCCGTTCCACCTTGTCGTTCTCGATCGTCTTGGAGCCCTGCGCATCGAGCAGGATGCGCACCGCGACGCCGGCGCGCGCGCGGTCCATGAAGGCATCGGCCACGCGGTCGGCGAGCCGGCCCGGCTTCCAGAGGAAGGTCTCGAAGTGCACCGACTTCTCGGCCGCCAGGATGCGCTCGACCAGCTTGTCGAAGAAGGCGCCGTTCTCCAGCACCTCGACGCGATTGCCTTCCACCGAGGTGCCCAGGCTCAGGCCCGACAGCGAGGGCATGAGCTTGTCGATGCCGCACTCCGTGTCCACCTGCAGCTGGGGGCTGCGGTGCCAGCGGATCGAATAGATCACGAGCAGCAGCACCGCGATCAGCGCGAACGACAGCCACAGCCAGAACCGCGAATCCATGGATCTCCCTTGCAAAGGCAATCCTTCGATGGTGGGTCAGCAAAGGGACCGCTGAGGTACGAAGAAATCCTGCACCCGCGCAGGAGGCGACCGGCACGATGCGACGGCGCCCACGCCACGGCAGGGCTGTGCGGCGCGCAACGATCCGCAGCGCCTAGGGATCACGCCATGCGCCAACGCGCGCGCCGCGCGTAGACTGCGCGGCCATGACAACCAACGCGCCCCGCTACGACGCCTCCAGCCTGCACGGCTATGCCCACGACCTGCTCGTCGCCGCCGGCATGCCCGATGACAAGGCCCAGGGCGTCGCCGACATCCTCATCGACGGCGACCTGCTCGGCCACACCACGCACGGGCTGCAGCTGCTGCCGTCGTACCTGCGCGAGGTCGAGTCCGGCTCGATGCGCGTGGACGGTCAGCCGCACGTGCTGCACGAGTCCCCCGCCACGGTCACGTGGGACGGCCGCCGCCTGCCGGGTCCCTGGCTGGTGCTGGAGGCGATGAAGAAGGCGGCCTCGATGGCGAAGCGCTGCGGCACCGGCACCGTCGTCATCCGGCATTGCCACCACATCGCCTGCCTCGCGGCGTTCCACAAGCGCGTGACCGAGCAGGGGCTGATGATGATCCTCGCCTCCTCGGATGCGAACTCCGCAAGCGTCGCACCCTACGGCGGCCTCGACCCGGTCTTCACGCCGAACCCGATCTCCGTCGGCATCCCGAAGACGGGCGATCCGATCGTGACGGACATCTCCACCTCCGCCACCACCAACGGACTCACGAACCGCCTGCACCAGCAAGGGGGCAAGCTGCCGGCCC
Organism: Ramlibacter ginsenosidimutans; assembly: GCF_016654015.1. Taxonomy (GTDB): domain Bacteria; phylum Pseudomonadota; class Gammaproteobacteria; order Burkholderiales; family Burkholderiaceae_C; genus Ramlibacter; species Ramlibacter ginsenosidimutans. The sequence goes on from NZ_JAEPWM010000003.1 coordinate 101,341, forward strand.
CGTGGCTGATCGATGGCCACGGCCAGCCCAGCGACGATCCCGCGGTGCTGTTCAACGAGCCGAAGGGGACGATCCTGCCGCTGGGCGGACTCGACTCTGGCCACAAGGGCTACGGGCTGTCGCTGACCGTCGAGGCGCTCACGGGCGGACTTGCCGGTTTCGGCCGCGCCGATCCGAAGCAGGGCTGGGGCGCGACGGTGTTCCTGCAGATCCTCGATCCCGCCGCCTTTGCGGGCACGCAGGCCTTCGTGCGCCAGATGGACAATATCGCCGAGCGCTGCCACGCGTCGCGCCCCGCGCGTCCCGGCCAGCCCGTGCGCCTGCCCGGCGAGAAGGGCTATGCGCTCGCGCGCGAGCAGGAGGAGCGCGGCGTGGTGCTGCACGCCGGCATCATGGAAGCGCTCGCGCCTTGGGCGGAGAAGCTGAAGGTCGCGGCGCCGGCGCCGCTCTGACGCGCGCTCCGCCTGCGCTGCGGCTGGGGAGAAAAACCCAACAACCGGACGCAGAGGACGCAGAGATCTCGCAGAGGACGCAAAGGAAACCAATTCAATTTTGATTGGATGTTCTTTTGCGTCTTCTGCGCATCCTTTGCGTCCTCTGCGTCCGGTTGTTGGTTTGAAGGTTCCTACGCCGGTACAACCGGCCGCCGCCCACGCAGCAGCTTCATCACGGGCGGAGCGAACCAGACCAGGAAGGTCAGCAGCGCCAGCCCCAGTGCGATCGGCCGCACGAAGAACGCGCCGAGGTCGCCGTTGGACTTGATCATCGAGGTGATGAAGTTCTCCTCCAGCATGCCGCCCAGCACCACGCCCAGGATGGCCGGCGCGATCGGGAAGCGGTTGGCCTCCAGCACGTACGCGACGATGCCCGCCACCAGCATCACCGTGACCTCGAACAGCGAGTTGTTGATCGCGAAGGTGCCGACGATGCAGAACAGCAGGATGAGCGGCATCAGGATGTTGCGCGGTACCTGCAGGATGCGCTTGGCCACCTTGATGCACAGGATGCCCAGCGGCACCATGATGATGTTCGCCACGATGAACAGCAGGAACACGGCATAGATGTTCTGCGGGTTCGTGGTGAACAGCGTCGGTCCCGGGTTCATGTTCTTCATGTAGAGCACGCCGATCACGATCGCCGTGATCGAGTCGCCCGGGATGCCGAACACCAGCGCCGGGATCCACGCGCCCGCGAGCGCGCTGTTGTTGGCGGAGCCGGACTCCACGATGCCCTCGACGTGGCCGGTGCCGAACTTCTGCGGCTCCTTGGAGAACTTCTTGCTCATGGCGTACGACATCCACGCCGCGATGTCCGCGCCGGCACCTGGCAGGGCACCCACCAGCGTCCCGAGCGCGCTGCCGCGCAGGATCTGCACCGGGTATTTCTTGGCCAGCGCCCACTGGCCCTTCAGGACGTTGCCGACCTGCTCCACGGCGAGGACCGCGGGCGGACTGGTGTCCACCACGAAGCGGATCACCTCCGAGATCGCGAACATGCCGATCATCATGGCGATCATGCCGATGCCGCCGGTCATCTCCGCGCTGCCGAAGGTGAAGCGCGGGTAGCCCGCCGGGTTGCCGAGGCCGACGCAGGCCACCAGCAGTCCGAGCAGCAGCGTGATCACGCCCTTCAACGGCTGGTCGCTCGTGATGAACACGGCGCAGGTCAGGCCCAGCAGCACGAGCCAGAAGTACTCGAAGGAGCTGAAGCGCAGCGCCACCTCGGCGAGCACGGGTGCGGCGACGATCAGCACCACCGTGCCGAACAGGCCGCCGACCGCGGAGAACACCAGCCCGGCGCCCAGTGCCACTTCCGCCTGGCCCTTCTTCGTCATCGCGAAGGCCTCGTCGGTGTACGCGGCGGAAGCGGGCGTGCCCGGGATGCGCAGCAGGCAACCGGGCACGTCACCGGAGAAGATCGCCATCGCCGTCGCCGTGACGATGGTCGCGATCGCCGGGATCGGCGCCATGAAGAAGGTCACCGGCACCAGCAGCGCCGTCGCCATCGTCGCCGTGAGCCCGGGCACCGCGCCCACGAACAGCCCGAACAGCGACGCGAGCAGCATCGCCACGATGGTGCCCGGCGCGAACACCATCTGGAACGCCTGGAGGATCGCCGAGCCGGTCACCATGCCACCCCTTTCAGCACGCCCCAGGGCAGGGGCACGCGCAGCAGCTTGTAGAAGGCGAAGTGCACGAGCAGCGTCGCGACGATCGCCACCGCGATCGCGATGGGGACCCGCACGCGCAGCACGAGCAGCAACGCGAGCAGGACGATCGCGGCCGTGGGGAGGAATCCCAGGGGCTCGGACGCCAGGATGTAGAACACGATGGAGCCGACCAGCACCACCAGCCCCAGCACGTGGCGCGGCGAGTGCACCCAGTCGTCCCAGGTGAGCCAGGGCTGCTCCGCCCGCTGCCTGAGGCCCGTGGCCACGAGCAGCGCGCCACAGACGCACAGGCCCGCGGCGATCAGGCCCGGGAACAGCGCCGGCCCCACGGGCTGGCCCGGGATCTTGGGATAGTGCTGGATGGCCGCGAGGACCGCGGCACCCAGGAGCATCAGCAGCGCGCCGAAGACCGCGTCATTGAGCTTCACTTCGCGATGCCCACGGCCTTCATCGTGGCGCCGAGGTCCGCGTCGGACTTCGCCATGAACCGGCCGAACTCTTCCGGCCCGGCGTAGATGACGCCGAAGCCGCGGCTGGCCATGAAGTCGTGGTATTCCTTGCTGTTGGCCACCTTCTGCACGGTGGCGGCCAGCTTCGTTCGGACGTCGGCGGGAATGCCCTTGGGCGCGACGATGCCGCGCCACGCGGCGGTGGTCCAGTCGCTGCCGATCGCCTGCTTGAGGGTGGGCACTTGGGGGTACAGCGCCGCGGGCTTGTCGTTCATGATCGCGAGGCTCTTCACCTTGCCCGCATCGATCAGCGAGCGCGCCTCGGGCAGCGACACCGGCGCGATGTCGATGCCGCCGGCCACCATGTCCTGCAGTCCGGGCGCAGCGCCGTTGCTGGGCACCCAGGACACCGAGGCCGGATCGATCTTCTGGTCGCGCAGCAGGCCCGCGAGCGCGAGGTGCCAGATGCCGCCCTGGCCGGTGCCGGAGGCCTTGAACTTGCCGGGGTTCGCCTTGATGGCGGCCAGCAGTTCCTTGATGTCCTTGTACGGCGCGTCCGCGCGTACCTGCACGCCGGCGGGATCGGCGTTCACCAGGCCGATCGGCGTGTACGACGCGCCGGAGAGCTCGGTCAGTCCCTGCCAGTGCATCATGCTGATCTCCACCGTCGCGAGGCCGATGGTGTAGCCGTCGGCCGGAGCCGATGCGATGGCCGAATGTCCCACCACGCCGCTGCCGCCGGTGCGGTTGACCACGTTCACCGGCTGGCCGAGCTCCTTTTCCATGAGGCTGCCGAGGATGCGGGCGGTCGCGTCGGTGCCGCCGCCGGCGCCCCAGGGCACGATGAGCGTGATCGGGCGCGTCGGATAGGTCTGCGCGCTGGCGGGCAGGGCCGCCGCGAGGGCGAGCGCGGCGACGGTGCCTGCGATGAGCAGGCGGCGGGTAGCACGGGTCATGCGTCGGTCTCCTTGGCGTCGCATCGAGGTGGGCGACTGCGGGCCAATCTACGCCGGCGCGCGGCGCGGCGTGCTAGGGAGAACCCACTGGACGGCGCGGCGCGCAGGCGCCACTGCCCTCAGGCGTTCAGGGCAAGGAGGCGCTGGAGGGTCGCCGCATCGGCGACGGCCGTCTCCGGCAGCTCGTTGCCGCGCTGGAACGCGCGCACCAGCTGCGCCGATGCGTTGCCGAAGATGCCGTCGGCGCGCACGTCGCAGCCCTGGTCGGACAGCGCGAGCTGCACCAGCCGCACGTCGAGCCCGCGCTGCAGCGGCGCCTGCACGCTCAGCACGCGCGTGCCGGGCTGCGGCCCGTCGTAGCACCCGGGCGGCAGGGCCGCCAGCGAGGCGAGCGATATTTCGGCGCCACGCACCACGAGGGGCAAGGCCAGTCCCCAGGCGTCCTGCGCGATCAGGCGCTGGAACGCATCCATGCGGTACACCGTCTGCCGCAGCAGCGCATTGGGGTGGGTCGCGAGCCAGTCGCGCCGCGTGCGCACGTAGCGCTGGATCCATTCCGGTTCGCCGAGCTGCTGCACCGTGCCGTCGGCCATCGTGCGGTCGCGCAGCAGCGCCCACGAGCCGTGCACCCAGCTGTCGTAGACGACCGCCACGCCCAGCGGGGAACGGATGCCCAGGCGCGTCGCCGCGCGCAGCGCCGGGTTCCAGTACGCGTCGTCGAAGAACGCGTCCTGCACGTCGCGCATCACCGGATCGTCGGCACTGGCGCGCAGCACGTTGTGCAGTTTCAGGTCCGTGTCGGCCGCGGCGCTGCGCGCGGCGAGTGCCGGCAACCATGCGCGCAGCCGCTCCCCGAAGCGCGCGCCGACGGTGTTGCAGTAGCGCTCGACCAGCACGTGCAGGTTGCCCGAGCCCAGCGTCGTCTGCGCACGCCCATAGGTGAGCCGGCCGGTGTCGCCCGGCAGGTTGGTGACCTGGCTGTAATCGCCGCGCACGCTGCCGGTTTCGAACAGGTTGACGATGCCCTTGGCGGCCTGTGCCTGCGTCGCCGGAATGGCGGGCAGGGCGGTGGCGACGGGCACGTCGGGCGGCGCATAGCGCAGCACGCAGTAGCCGGGCAGCGACGGGTCTTCGCGGCAGTCGACCACGTGGTGGCCCGTGCCTTCCAGGTCCTGCCTGCGTTCGGTGCAATCGCTGCACGCGATGGTGGTGCTCAGAACGTCGGTCATGGCATCTCCCTGCAAACGTGAACCCAGGATAGGTGAGCCAGGCGCATCCGCCATCGGCCGGATTGGGTAAGGGCAGGCGCGCTGGCCTTGCCACCCCGAAAGGGCGAGGCAGTCCGTCCAACGCGATGCTAAGTTGACTGGCATGCGCGGTGATCGCCGCGCGCCGGAAGGAGCACCCCATGGACCACCTGCATCAGACGCTTTGGGCGCAGGGCCTCACGCTGGCCCTGGGTGCCTACACGCAGGCATCGGATGCCTACGCCCACGACGCCCTGGTGAACTCGGTGGCGCTGTGGGCCGTGTTGATCGCCGCCGGACTGGTGTTGCTGGAATGGGTGGTGGCGCGCCGGGCAAGGGGCTGAGTTGACGCAGCGCAAGGGCGCCGACCGGGCGCTGCCTAGCATGGGGCAACCAAAGACGAGGCGTTCCATGCGTTCGATGCGTTCCATCCTCCTGGTCCCGAGCCTGCTCGCCGCCAGCCTGTGCGCGCACGCGCAGGCGCAGGCCCCGAGCCGCGGCGAATTGCTGTACAGCACGCATTGCGTGGGCTGCCACACCACGCAGATGCACTGGCGCGACCGGCGCCTCGCGCGCGACTGGGGCTCGCTGAAGGCGCAGGTGCGGCATTTCCAGGACGTCGCCTACCTGCGCTGGAGCGAGGATGACATCGATGCCGTCGCGCATTACCTGAACGACACCATCTACCGTTTCCCCGAGACGCAGACGCGCCGCTGAGGCGCCCACGGCCATGCGCGCAGCCGAGCGCGCGTACAGCCATGGCCGGGCTCCTCGAGCGGTGCCCGGTAAAATGCCCTGATGCGACACAGCGGGGGCGGCCTCGTCTACTCCACCGAAAGCGGACGGATGTGCCCGGCCTGCCGGCAGCCGGTGGCCCGCTGCACGTGCAAGCAGGCTGCGTCGGTGCCTGCGGGCGACGGCATCGTGCGCGTGCAGCGCGAGACCAAGGGCCGCGGGGGCAAGGCCGTCACGGTGCTGCGGGGGCTGCCGCTGGAAGCCGCGGCCCTCGCGAAGCTGGGCCAGGAACTCAAGGCCGCCTGCGGCAGCGGCGGCACCGTCAAGGACGGCGTCGTCGAAGTGCAGGGCGACCATGTCGACAAGGCGATGGCGTGGCTGCAGCAGCGCGGCTTTCGCGTGAAGCGCGCCGGCGGCTAGTCACAAGGCCTTACGCAATCTGCTGAACGGGGGGATCGTCCCGGTGTCCTACATTGCTCATCCGAAAGCGCTAGTGGATTTCCTCGCATGACACCGGTCCTCGCCCGGGCCCGCGCCTGGGCTGGCTATCATTGGCAGCGGGCCAGCGCGCTGGCGCGCCGCCACCCTTTCCGCACTGCGCTGATCCTGCCCGCGTTGCTGCTGGGCTATGTGCTGGTCCTGATCCCGTTCACTCCGAGCACCGCCGACCTGCGCAAGGCGCGCTCGGAAGTGCCGTCGGTGGTGATGTCCTCCGACGGCGTCGTGCTGGCGGAGTTCAAGCGCGTCAACCGCGAGTGGGTGCCGCTGTCGCAGATCGCCAAGCCCGTGGTCGACGCGCTGATCGCCACGGAGGACCGGCGCTTCTACCAGCACCACGGCATCGACCTGCGGCGCACGGCCGGGGCGGCGCTGAACACCTTGCGCGGCCGCCGCGAGGGCGGCTCGACCATCACGCAACAGCTCGCGCGCAACCTGTATCCCGAGGAGATCGGCCATTCCATGTCGCTCACGCGCAAGGCGCGCGAGGCGATCACGGCGCTGAAGATCGAGTCCGTGTATTCCAAGGACGAGATCCTCGAGACCTACCTGAACACGGTGCCGTTCCTCTACAACGCGTTCGGCATCGAGATGGCGGCGCGCACGTACTTCGACAAGTCGGCCAAGCAGCTGGACGTGCTGGAGAGCGCGACCCTGATCGGCATGCTCAAGGGCACGGCCTACTACAACCCCGTGCTCAATCCTGAGCGCGCGCGCGAGCGGCGCAACACGGTGCTCGCGCAGATGGTCAAGGCCGGCAAACTCGATGCCAAGCGCGCCGAGCAGCTCGCCGCGCGGCCGCTGCGCGTGGACTTCGAGCGGCAGGACCCGCAGCTGGGCATCGCTCCGCACGCCACGCAGCAGGTGAAGAAATGGCTGATCGCGTGGGCCGATCGCGAGGACTACGACATCTACGCCGACGGCCTGGTGATCCGCACGACCATCGACTCGCGCCTGCAGAAGGCCGCGAACACCGCGGTGCAGAAGCACCTGCACCAGCTGCAGGACCTCGCCGACCGCAGCCGGCGTCGCGGCGAGGACAAGCCGGTGCTGCAGGCGGGCTTCCTCGCCATCGACCCGCGCAGCAACCAGGTCAAGGCTTGGGTGGGCAGCGCGGACTATGCGCAGGAACAGTTCGACCACGTGTACCAGGCGCGGCGCCAGCCGGGCTCCACCTTCAAGCCCTTCGTGTACGGCGCGGCGTTCTCCGACGGCATGTCGCCGGACGACACCTTCCCCGATCAGGCCGTGACCATCCGCGACCGCGGCGGCGCGGTCTGGAGCCCGGGCGACCCCGAGCCGCCCACGGGCCAGCCCATGACGCTGCGCGAGGGGCTCGCGCAGTCGCGCAACCGGATCACCGCGCAGGTGATGCAGCACGTCGGCCCGGCCAAGGTGGCCGAGCTCGCGTGGCGCCTGGGCGTGCGCGAGAGCAAACTGGATGCGGTGCCATCCCTGGCGCTCGGCACCAGCCCGGTGACGCTGCGCGAGATGGTGACGGCCTACGGCACGCTGGCCAACAACGGGCAGTATCTCGGCCAGCCGCAACTGATCGTCCGCGTGGACAACCGCAGCGGCCACACGCTGGCCCTGGTCACCCGGCCGAAACCGGAGGAAGCGCTGCCCAAGCCGCGCGCGCTGCAGCTCGTCAACGTCATGCGCGGTGTGATCGACGAAGGCACGGGCAGCGCGATCCGCACGCGCTGGGGCATCCAGGCCGACGTGGCCGGCAAGACAGGCACCACGCAGGACGACACGGATGGCTGGTTCATCCTGATGCATCCGCAGCTGGTCGTCGGCGCCTGGGTCGGCTTCAACGACAACCACGCCACGATGGGCGACAGCTGGGGGCAGGGCGCGCGCAGCGCACTGCCCATCGTGGCCGACTTCTTCGTGCAGGCGCTGCGCCAGCGCGCGGCCGACCCGCGGGTGGAGTTCGACATCCCGCGGCCGCGGCCGAAGCCGCGCGAGCCGCAGCCGGGTGACCCGGTGCAGGAGATCGTGAACGACCTGCTGGGCCGGCTGATCCGGATGATCCAGTAGGGCCGCGGCGGGTCCCGAATGCGCGCCGGGCCGGACCGCATGGCAGCGGGCCGGCCCGGCGTTCGCTTTCTCGGTCAGTCGCCGTCGTCGTCTTCACCGTGGCCGGCCTCCAGGCGTGCCAGCATCAGCAGGCCGCCCAGCACCAGCAGCGTCTTGAGGAACGCGAGCGTCTCCGAAACCGGCGCCTGCCGCGGCAGCATCCAGTACTTCTGCAGCACCGGGCTGGTCGCGAGCAGGGCCGCTGCCAGCACGCTGGTCCAGCCGGTATGCTGCAGCGCGAACTGCGCGATGGCGACTCCCAGTCCGGCTGCGAGGACCACGACCAGGCACAGCACCGGCAGCGGGGCGCCGGCGGCGTGCACGAAGCCGAGGAGTCCCCACAGCACGGGCACGGCAGCCAGGCGCAAGGGCGAGGCGGTCGGCCGCATGGCTCATTCCCCTTGCGCCCGCTCCATCACGGCGAGCTCGGTGCTGTGGTCGCGCCGCGCGGCGACGCGCGTGAGGTAGGCGGAGCCGCTGTCCTCGGCATCGAGCGCCGCGACTTCGTTGCGCGAGGCCAGGTAGGCCGCGGTGACCTCGGCACGCGTCTTCGTGCTGTGGACCTGCGCCAGCTGGTTGTAGTCGTCGGCCCAGGGGTTCACGCCCGAGGCCTGGAACGCCTTCAGCTCCGCCATCACCTGGGCGCGGCTCGCGGTGGAGACGAAGGGCGTCGGGTCGATGGTGATGTCGTCGGCGAACGCGGTGCCGATGGACGCGGAAGCGAAGCACAGGGCGAGAGCGAAATTGCGGTTCATGGCTTTCTCCATCAAGGTTGCAGTCGTGTGTCGGGGGCGGGGGTCTCGCCTTGCCGACCCAGTCATGATGGAGAACAGGTCGCAGCAGCGCTGTGCGCTTACGCACCTGATTTTGCAAGTGGCTCGCGTGCGCCTTCGGCCATGCGTTGCAGGCGCAGCAGGTCGCGCACGACCAGCGCGCCGCCGTCGCGCACCAGCACACCCGCCTTCGCGAGCGCCGAGAGCTCGCGCGTGACCTGTTCGCGATAGGTGCTCACGCGGTTCGCGAGTTCGACGTGCTTCGGGACGGGTTCGATGCGCAGCTCGCGCCCTGCGGCGCCCTCGCTGCTGCGCGCGATCCGCAGCAGCTCCATGCACACGCGCTGCTGCACGCTCAGCGTGCTCAGTTCCAGGACGCGGTCGACCAGTCCGCGCGCGAGATCGGCCAGGCGCACCAGCACGCGTTCGTTGACGATCCACTCCTGGCGCAGCAGCTCGCGGAAAGCGGCGGGCGGCATGGAGGCGAGCAGGCCCGGCGTGAGCGCCACCACGTCGGCGGAGCGCGGGCGACCGTCGATGGCGGCGAGCTCGCCGAAGGAGGTGCCTGCCGCCAGTTCGCGGAAGCTGGTCTCGCGCCCGGCGGACGAATAGGTGGTCACGCGCACGGTGCCGGCGATGATGAAATGCAGGTCGCGGTCGCCGTCCTCGCGGCCCACGAGCCGCTGGCCCGCCTCGTACGGCCGCCATGCGCACTGCCGCCCTATCGCGTCGAGCCGCGCCGTGTCCAGGCCCTGCAGCAGGTCGATCTGGCGCAGGCCCAGGCTGGAAGTCTGCATCGAGGAGGCCATCGCGGCCCACTCTAGTCACTCGCGTGCAGGCGGGCAAGCTGCCGACCGGGAGAGGCGGGCAAGAAGGTAGGCTGGGGTGACGCAGGAACCCCGGCGATGGATGCCTCAGGCGACGGGGCCGAGTTCCAGTGCTTCGTACACGCGCAGCGCCGCCCAGGCGTCGTTCGCCGCGTAGAGCAGCTGCGCGGGGCTCAGCCGCTTCTGGGCCCAGTTGGAGGTCGCCGCCCGCTTGGACTTGAGGTAGCGCTGCCCGAACAGCACAGCCACCGCGGCCTTCGTCCCCATCTGGCGCCGGTAGCCGCGGTGGCGGAACACGGTGTCGAGGTCCAGCACGTCCTGCGGCTCCACGCCGAGCTTGGCGTTGATGCGGCGCTTGTCGTCGTGCAGCCCGAAGCCTGCCTTGACGATGCCACGGCGCGCGAGCAGGGCGCCGGCCACCTCGCGGCAGCCCGCTTCGTGCAGCTGGAAGATGAACACGGCCTCGCGCGTCGCCAGCTGGATGACGTGCGGCCCTTCGGACGCGACGCCCGCCTGGAAGGTGGGGCGCGACTCCGTGTCGAAGCCCCACACGGGCGCGAGCGCCAGCGCGTCGGCGGCCAGCTCCGCGTCGTGGCTGGTCGCGACCACCGCGATGCGGTCGAGGCCGATGCGCTCGAACGGTTCGAGTGCCGCGATCTCCTCCGGGCTCGGCATGGGGGGCGCTTGCATGCGGGGAGCATAGCGGCTGTCCGCCGCGGGACGGGCAAGGCGCGCAAACCCCTGGGGGGCGGCGGATCGGGGCGACAATGTCGGCCTGCAACGGTGCATGCGCTCGAGGGGCGCTGGCGCCACGACCGAACGAACCACAAGGACGACCATGATCACGCTGCACGGCTTCCCGGCCAGCAATTACTACAACAAGGTCAAGCTCGCGCTGCTGGAGAAGGGGATTCCCTTCGAGGAGCGCAGCGTCACGCTGAAGGACAAGCCGCCCTCCATGCTGGAGGATTCGCCGCTGGGCAAGATCCCCTTCATCACCTGCGAGCACGGCCCGCTGTGCGAAAGCCAGGCGATCCTGGAGTACCTCGAAAGCGCGTATCCCGGCACGCCCCTGCTGCCCAGGGACCCGTTCGCCGCAGCCAAGGTGCGCGAGCTGGTGACCTTCCTCGACTGGCACCTCGAGATGGCCGTGCGCCAGCTGTATGGCGCGGCCTTCTTCGGCGCGCCGCCGCTCAGCGAAAGCAATCTCGCGCGCATCCGCGGCGAGATCGAGCAGAAGCTCGCGGGCGTCCAGCGCCTGCTGAAGCTGGCGCCCTACGCCGCAGGTGACACGTTCACCATGGCGGACTGCAGCGCCTTCGTGGACCTGCCGCTCGCCGGCATGGCGACCAAGGCGGTGTTCGGCGAGGACCTGCTGCTGGCCCACGGCCTCGACTACAAGCCCTACGTCAAGTTCCTCGCGGAGCGGCCCGCGGCCCAGAAGGTGGTGGCCGACCGCAAGGCCGCCACTGCGAAGGCCTGAGCCGGGATGGGGGAGTCGCCGGCACGCTAAGCTGCGGGCCGTGACACCCGAACTCCTGCTCCGCCATTCCGACGAGGCCACCTTGTGGCCGGCCGGCTGCGGGCTCGGCGTGGCCGAGGCGTACGAGCGCGCGCTGAGCGTGCGCGAGCTGCGCCTGGGCCGCGGCGAGCAGCCGCGCGGCTACAAGGTCGGCTTCACCAACCGCACGATCTGGGAACGCTACGGCGTCCACGCGCCCATCTGGGGCACGGTGTGGAACACCACGCTGAGCTTCTGCGAGGGCGAGGGCGAGCTGTCGCTGGCCGGCACCTGCCAGCCACGCATCGAGCCCGAGTGCGCGTTCGGCCTGAAGGCCACGCCACCCGCGCGCGCCGGCCTGGACGCGCTGCTCGCCTGCATCGAGTGGATCGCGCCGGGCTTCGAGATCGTGCAGTCGCACATGCCGGACTGGAAGTTCCAGGCCGCCGACACCGTGGCCGACAGCGGCCTGCACGCGCGCCTGCTGGTCGGGCCGCGCCGGCCGGTCGCGGATCTCCCCCGGGATGGCGGCGCCTTCGATGCGCAACTCGCTGCCTTGCGCGTGACGCTCACGCGCAACGGCGAACGCATCGATGCCGGCGTGGGCAGCAACGTGCTCGATGGCCCGCTGCATGCGCTCGCGCATTTCGTGGCCGCCTTGCGCGACTGCCCCGGTGCGCCCGACCTGCAACCCGGCGACGTGGTCACCACCGGCACCTGGACCGACGCGTGGCCCGTCCAGCGCGGCGAACGCTGGCAGGCCGACTTTCCCGCGCCGCTCGCGCCGCTTTCCGTGCAATTTGTCTGACCAACCCAATGAATCCAGCTCTTCCCGAAGATTGCCTCGCCGCCACCCCGCTGGTGGACAGCACGCATCCCGCCGTGCTTGCCTTCGCGCAGGCCCACGCCATCGGCGCGACCCCGCGCGAGCAGGCCGTCTCGCTGTACTACGCGGTGCGTGACCGCATCCGCTACGACCCTTACCGCATCGACCTCGGTTCCGAGGGCATGCGCGCGAGCACCGCGCTCGCGCTCGGTTACGGCTGGTGCGTGACGAAGGCGGCCCTGCTGGCCGCGGCCGCGCGTGCGGCGGGCATCCCGGCGCGCGTGGGCTTTGCGGACGTGCGCAACCACCTCTCCACGCAGCGCATGCGCGAGACGATGACCACCGACGTGTTCATCTGGCACGGCTACACCGAGCTGTGGCTGGACGGGCAGTGGCGCAAGGCGACGCCGGCGTTCAACGTGGAGCTGTGCGATCGCTTCGACCTGCTGCCGCTGGAGTTCGACGGCGTGGCCGATTCGATCTACCACCCGTTCGACAAGAGCGGGCAGCGGCACATGGAGTACCTGCGCGAGCGCGGCAGCTTCGCCGAGGTGCCGCTGGCGCGCATCGTCGCGGACTTCCGCGAGGTCTATCCGCGCTGGCTGCAGTCGGCCGGCGTGCGCATCGGGCTGCACGACGCGGATTTCCTGGCCGACGTGGAGCGCGAACCCCAGCCTTAGCAGGCGAGCGGCTGTCGACACCCGCCTGCAGGGACGCGCGTTCAACGCCCGCCCAGCGGGACCTTGCGTGCCAGCACGAGATAGATCACTGCGCCCAGCACCAGCAGGCCGGAGGCGATCCACAGCGAAACGGTGAACCCTTGCGCGGGGCTGGCGCTGCGCGCCACCAGCGCCGTCGCGAGCGGCGGGCCCGCGATCTGCCCGAGGCCGTACAAGGCCGTGAGCAGGCCCATGTAGGGCGTGGCGTGCAGCGGGCGCACGCGCCGGACTTCCTGCATGGCGAAGAAGGTGATTGCTGTGAAGGGTAGTCCCAGCAGGAAGCTGCCGAGGCCGAAGCCGGCCAGGGTCGGGCTCACGAGGCTGGCGGCGACGCCGACGGCCTGGATCGCGTAGCAGCCCGCGAGACGCAGGCGCAGGTCGCCGCCCGCGGACATGCGGGACGCGAGGATCGCGCCCAGCATCACGCCCACGCCGAACAAGGGCCAGAACAGGTCCAGCCAGGGCGATCCGGGCAAGGCCTGCCGCGCGATCACGGGCAGGAAGGTGGCGGTGACGATGTAGCCGATGCCCGCGAGCCCGTACGCGAAAGCCAGGGCGCTGATCCCCGCGCGGCCCATGCCGGCGGACCCCGGTGCGGAGTCGTCGCTCGCCGCCGCCACCGGCGCTGTGGCCACGCCGCGTCGCGTGTCGAACGCGCGCCACACCGTCGCACTCAGCAGCGCAGCGAGCACGGCAAAGGTGAACCAGCCGGCTTCGGCCGTGCTGCCGCGTGCGACCAGCACGCTGGCCGCGAGCCCGCTCGCCACGATGCCGCCGCCCGGTCCGACGTAGATCAGCGCGCCCATGGCCGGCACGCCGCGGCGCGCGAGTTGCTCCAGGCACCACCCGGACGTGTAGAGGAACACGATCGCGCTCGCGACGCCGGCGGCGAAGCGCAGCCACGGCCACAGCGGCGGTACGTCCCAGGCCATGCCGAGCGTCAGCAAGGTCGTGGCGACCAGTCCGCCGCGCACCCAGCGCGGCCCGTCGATGGCGACGCTGCGGCCAAGGCGGCGGGCGATCCAGGGCTGGAAGGTACAGGCCAGGGCGCCGACCAGGTAGCCGAAGTAGTTCGCGCTGGCGAGCAGGCTCGCGCCCGCGAGGTCCACTGCATGCTCGGCCAGCATGAGCGGCAGCAAGGGCGTGAACGCGAAGCGGCCGATTCCCATGGCCACCGCCAGTGCGACGAGGCCGGCAAAAGCCAGGGCGAGGGCAGAGGGTGGCGCGGCGCGTTCGGTCATCGGGCGCGCAGTGTCGCACGACGCCGCGGCGGCCGCCCGGCAGGCCCGGTACCATCCCGGGCATGAAAATCATGCTCGCGCTGCGCCCGTGCAGCCCGGGGCTGGCACGCCGCCTGGGAGCGGACGAGGCCCTCGCCAAGGCGCTCGGCGCCAAGCCCAACCCCGCCGTCGGCTTCCTCTTCCCGCGCTTCTTCGACGCCGCGGGCCCGGTGCTACCGCGCCTGCTGGCGCTCGCCGAGGGCGAGCCCGTGGGCTTCGTGCGCGAGCTGCGCTGCAGTCCCGCGGAGCTGCAGGCCTGCACGCATTTCGAGGCGGTCTGTCGTGCCACGATCGGGCAGACGCGGGCCGATTCCAAAGCCACCATGGCGGCCTACCACCAGGATGCCCTGCATCCGACGGCGAGCCGCTGGGCCGTGCGGCTGCCGCAGCGCATCTTCCTGAGCAAGCCCGTGGCCGCCGACGCGCTGGGGCACGTGGACGAATGGACCGGCGAATACGTTCTGGGTCCGCAGCTGGCCGACGCCCTGGCGGCGAGCGGGCTCACGGGCTTCGAGTTGCGCCCGGTCCTGCACCACAAGACCGGCGAGGCGCACGAGGAGGGCGGCCGGCACCTGGTCGCGCGCACGCTGCTGCCGCCGGCGCTGGAGGATGCCACCACCTACGAAACGTTCGACGAAGGGCCGCGCCAGCCGTCCACGCCGCGGCGCTATGGCCTGCTCAGTTATGCCAAGGGTGCGCTGGAACAAAGCCCGGACCTCGCGCGGACCGCGGAGCCCTGGGGCAGCTGGCGCACGCCGGTGTGGATCCTGCGCCAGCCCGCGCGCGACTGGTTCGAGCAGCGGCAGGCGCGCGGCTGGCGCTTCCAGCCGGTGCTCGCGGCCGGCAGCGCCCTGCATGCGGAGCACACCCAGCGCTGGGAGGACCTGCTCGGCCAGCTCCGCGCAGCGGGCGCCAGCGTGCAGGCCTGAGAAGGTGTGAACGAATTGCTCACACCCACGCGAGCCTTCAGCGCGCGACGAGCACGGGCACGGGCGATTCGGCCACCACCTTGGTAGCGACGCTGCCCAGCATCAGCCGGGCGATCCCGGTGCGGCCGTGCGACCCGATCACCACGAGGTCGGCCTCGGTCTGCCGCGCCGATTGCACGACGCCGTTGGCCGCCCCGATGTCCTCGGCCAGCCGCGTCTGGCAGGGAATGCCCGCCTTCTCGCAGAGGTCCAGCACCTTCGCGTGGGCGGCGGCGCCGTGCTCCAGTGCGGCCGACATGTAGGCCTGGAAACCGAGCGGGTTGGATTCGCCGATGCCCAGGTAGGGGTACGGATCGACGACGTACAGCGCGGTGAGTTGCGCGCCGTGCAGCTTGGCGAGGTCGACGGCGAGGCGGGCGGCGTGCTCGGACGCGGCGGAGCCGTCGGTGGCGAGAAGGATGCGTTTGAACATGGCAGGCTCCGGTAGTGATGCGTGGAACCATGCTGCGCTTCGCGGGACGCCCCTCGCTTGACGTGCGTCAAGCGTGCACGACCTGCTCCCCATGGGCGGGTCGGTCCGCTTGAAGCCCCTCGGCCGCGCGGTTAGCATGAGCTGCCGCACGCCGCGGCGTGGAGACGGAATGCCGCAGTTGATCGCCACCGTGAAGGGCGTCGAAGTCAAGCACGTGTACCTGCACAAGGACCGGACCACCCTGGGCCGCAAGCCGAACAACGACATCGTGCTGGACACCATGGTGGTGAGCGGCCAGCACTGCGCGTTCGACCTGGTCGGCGTCGCCGACGTGTACCTGCAGGACCTGGGCAGCACCAACGGCACCTACGTCAACGACCGCATGGTCAAGGAACGCACGCGCCTGCAGGACGGCGACATGATCGCCATCGGCCCCTACCGCATCCGGTACCTGCAGGCGAGCGAGGAGCCCAGCACCTTCGGCGGCACCCAGTCCTTCATGCCCGATGCGCCGCAGCTGCATGCGAGCTTCACCGTGGAGACCGGCACTTCCGCCGGCCTGGAAGTGCCGGTTGTCAAGGCCGTCACGACCTTCGGCAAGCCTGGCGTGTCGGTCGTCTCGGTCGCCCACCGCCGCGGCGGCTTTTTCGTCACACACCTGGGGGGCACCAACGCGCCCCTGCTCAATGGTGAGGCGATGGGGGGCGACCCCGTGATGTTGTCGGATCAGGACGTCCTGGAGCTCGCCGGCACCCGGATGCGGTTCCATTTGCGGGAATGAAGGCACAATGACCGCATGGGACTCATCGGTCGGATCTTCAGGGGGGACAAGGAGCGCGCGTCGGGGGCCACCACGCAGTTCCGCGAAAGCGAACCGGAAGGGGGCGACGAGGCGGAGTCGCGCAACGCGCCGCGCCGGGAACTCGTGCAGGTGGTGCTGCGCGACACCATGCGCAAGCACGGCATCCCATCCGACTGGATCGAGTGCCGCATCCTGTCCACCGTCAATCGCGTCGGCCGCCATGGCATGCACGTGAACTTCGTGGTGAAGCAGGCGCACGAACGCCTGCTTGGCTACGTGTTCGCGTTCCAGGACAGCTACGAGCGCGAGCTCGCGCGTTTCGAACCGCGCGCGCGCGACTGGCTCCTGAGCCTGGGCTGGGAGTTCCAGAACTTCAACGCGTCCGACATGCCCGATCCGCGCACCTGGTCCCAGAGCGGACCCGCGCCGCTGCAGGGCGCGAACGGGCGCACGCTGCCGACCGATTTCCCGCCGCTGCAGCTCCCGGTGGAAGCGGAGCCGCCGAAGTCCGACGAGGACGTGCAGCGGGACCTGCAGGCCTTGTTCGCCATCCGCGATGCCGCGATGAACGACACGAAGCGCCCGGCCGCCGCGAGTGACCAGAGGGACTTCGAGCCGACGCAGCCGTACCGCAACGAGGACGGCGAAGCGAAGAAGTAGCGCGCCGCGCCTGCGCTTCGCCCAGCGTCCGCTGCCTCTTGCAATCGGGGCCGGGCAGCCCCAGATCCTGGGCATGAACACCACCGCATCCAAGAACCTCGTCATGCTCGCCCGCATGCTCGAGCGCCTTGACCGCAGCGAAGACGCGGTCGACCCGCAACAGTATCGTGGCGTGGTGGAGCACCTGAGCGAGGCGCTGCGCACCGTCCGGAACGACGCAGCGCTGGAGGCGGTGCTCTCCGCATCCCCTGCGACCGCGGAGCTGTACGAGAACCTGCAGTACGAGCACGCCGGCCTCTGCCGTTCACCGCTGGAGGCGGGCCTGAACGCGGAGCTGGTCGCCCGCGCGGCGATCGATGCCGCGCGCCGGAGCGCCGCTCAGCCGAAGCACTGAAGGGTCTCGTACCCGCCGCCGCCACCGATGCTGCGCACCAGCGCGTAGCGGGGGTCGGCCGTCCAGCGCAGCGGCGCGAACGCGGGTGGCGCGGCGCCCTGGGCCTTGCGCGCGAGCGTGACGTGCGGGCGGTACGGCCGCTCTTCCACCGGGATCTCCATGGCATGCAGGCGCTCGGCGAGCGCCGCGTGCAGCCGCGCCAGTTCGGCGGGCACTTGCGTGGCCTCCAGTACCGCGATGCCGCCGGACCACACGCAGGCGCGGTCCAGCGCCAGCTCGCAGCCCGCCCACTGCACCGTGAGCGCTGAACGCAGCTCCGGCACGCGCTCGGCGGGCACGTTTCCCAGGAAGTGCAGCGTCAGGTGCAGGCGCTCGGGGCGCGTGCACCGCGCTCGCGCCGGCCAGGTCCACGCAGCCGCGTGCGCGAGCACCTCGTCCAGCAGCGCCGGCGCCGGCCACAGCGCCAGGAACAGGCGCAGGCTCGCGGGGAGGGCCGTCTGCATTGCAGGATTCTCGCGCGGGCACACGCTCCGTGCGTTCTGTCGCGCTCAAACCGGCCGTTTCGCAGCACGGCCGAGCCGGCAACCGCTACAGTTCCAGACACGGACGGCCAACGCGTGCGCGCTGCGCCCGACCTTAGAACAATGACCTCGCCCGAACTGCAGTCCGACGTCAGGCGCTACCTGCTGGGCAGCGTGCCTTCCGTCCCGTATCTGGAAGCGGTGCTGCTGCTGCGCGCCGACCCCGGTGTGGCCTGGGACGCGGCGGGACTGGCACGGCGCCTGTACGTGCCCGAGCGGCGCGGGATCGAACTGCTCGGGCAACTGCGGGAGAGCGGTATTGCCGTTGCAGCCAGCCAAGCCGGCGCCGTGCACTACGGCCCCGAACCGCAGCTCGCTGCCCTGGTGGACCAGGTGGCGGAGGCCTACGCCTCCGACCTCGTGGGCGTCTCGAGCCTCATCCATTCCCGGATCGACCGGCGCGCCCAGCAGTTCGCCGACGCCTTCCGCTTCCGCAAGGACTGACCATGGCCGCACTGATCTATGGCCTCTGCGCGCTGACGTCCATCGTCTGCTGCGTCCTGTTGTGGCGAAGCTGGCGCGCCAGCGGCGCACGCCTGCTGTTCTGGAGCGCGCTGTGCTTCGGCTGCCTCAGCATCAACAACGTCCTGCTCGTGTTGGACCGGGTGGTCTGGCCGGTGGAGGTGGACCTCACCGACTGGCGGCTTGGATGGGCGCTCGCCGCGGTCGTGCTCCTGCTGTTCGGCCTGATCTGGGAGGAGGACTGAAGTGGAGCAGATGCTGTCGGGCGCCATCGCCGCCGGCTGGGGGATCGCCGGCCTGTTCTTCTGCCGGTTCTGGCGTCGCACCGGTGACCGCTTCTTCCTCTGGTTCGCGCTGTCGTTCTGGCTCGAAGCGGTCAACCGCATCGCGCTCGGCCTGCTGGTCGCCGCCCAGGAAGACAGCCCCCTGATCTACGGCCTACGCGTGGTGTCGTACGGCTTCATCCTCTACGCGATCTGGTACAAGAACCGCCCGCGTTCCTAGAGTTTCGGAATGTGCAGCGTCTTGCTGATCATGAGGCTGCCGGAGAGCACGAACAGCAGCACCAGGCCGTGCACGTCCCACGGCCCGATGTGCGCCGCGCCGCCCCAGAGCCGGTCGCCGACACTGCCTTGCCAGGCGGCCCACGCCAGCACGCCGGTGATCACGACGCTGGTGGGGATGGGCGTGCCTTCGAAGTAGCGTACCTTGCCGCTGCTGTCGTCCGCCAGCTGCTCCGCGGTCACGTTGTAGCGCGCGAGCCGGCTCACGCCGCAACAGACGAAGTAGACGAGGCCTGCCGCGTCCCAGCCGCCCTGCAGTCCCGCCGCGAAGCCCAGCGCCGCGGGGGCCATGCCGAAGGAAATCACGTCCGCCAGCGAGTCGAGCTCGCGCCCGAGCGGCGAGTGCTGGTGGCGCGCCCGCGCGATGCGGCCATCGAGCACGTCGAACAGGAAGGCCGCCGGCGCCAACGCCGCGGCGGCGTAGAAGTGCGAGCGGTCGCCGCTTGCCATGTACAGCATGGAAAGCAGGATCGCGCCGACGCCGCAGGCCGCATTGCCCAGGGTGAAGAAGTCGGCCAGGTGGAATTCCCGAAGCATCGAGAAATGCCGGGGCGCGCTGCGTTCCATGGGGAGTCCTTGCATAGGGCGTGAGCCAGCCAGCATAGCCGGGGATGCGCGTGCGTGGGGGAGGGCGAGAGCGGGCAGCGGAAGGCGGGAGCGGGCAGCCGGACGCAGAGGGCGCAAAAGGGAACAGCCAAAGGACGCAGAAAAGACATCTTTTTCAATGGAAGTCCTTTTGCGTCTTCTGCGAAACCTTTGCGTCCTCTGCGTCCGGATGTCCGTCTTCTCCGAGGGACGCTACGATGCGGGCTGCCATGCGCACATCCTCCCAGTCCCTGGTCGAATCGCCCTATGCCTGGTTGCGGCTGGCCGTCTCGCTGTTGCTGATGACGATCGGCGGGTCCGGCATGTATTCCATCACCGTGGTCCTGCCGCGGATGCAGCAGGACTTTGCCGTCACCCGCGGCGACGCATCGCTGGCCTACACGCTCACGATGATCGGGTTCGGGGCAGGGGGCGTGCTCATGGGCCGGATCGCGGACCGCCTGGGCATCATGGCCGTCGTGATGCTCGGGGCCGCCGGCCTCGGCGTCGGCTTCATCGCCGCGGGGCTCGCGCCGGGCCTGCTGCTGTTCTGCCTGGCGCAAGGGCTGCTCGTCGGGCTGCTGGGCACTTCCGCCACCTTCGCCCCGCTGGTGGCAGACACCTCGCGCTGGTTCGACCGCCGCCGCGGCATCGCGCTGGCCATCTGCATGAGCGGCAACTACACCGCGGGCGCCCTGTGGCCGCCGGTGATGCAGTTCTTCATCGATGCGCACGGCTGGCGCGCCACCTACATGGGCATGGGCGTGTTCTGCATCGCCGCCATGGTGCCGCTCGCGCTGGTGCTCCGGCGGCAGCCTCCCGCGGTCGAACTGCACGTGACGGGCGCCGCGGCGCGCAGCGACGTGAGCGAGTCGCGTCCGCTGGGCCTCGCGCCCAACGTGCTGCTCGCGCTGCTGTCGCTGGCGGCGGTGGCCTGCTGCGTGGCGATGTCCATGCCCCAGGTGCACATCGTCGCGTACTGCGGCGACCTCGGGTTCGGTGCTGCGCGCGGCGCGGAGATGCTCTCCCTGATGCTGGGCATGGGCGTCGTGAGCCGGCTCGTCTCCGGCTGGGTGTCCGACCGCATCGGCGGCCTGCGCACGCTGCTGCTCGGCTCGGTGCTGCAAGGCATCGCGCTGCTGGCCTTCCTGCCCTCGGACGGGCTGGTCTCGCTGTACGTGGTGTCCGGCATGTTCGGGCTGTTCCAGGGCGGCATCGTGCCGGCCTATGCCTTGATCGTGCGCGAGTACTTCCCGGCGCAGCAGGCGGGTGCACGCGTCGGCACGGTGCTGATGGCCAGCCTGCTGGGCATGGCCCTGGGCGGCTGGATGTCCGGCGCCGTGTTCGACCTCACCGGTTCCTACCGCGCCGCCTTCCTCAATGGCATTGCGTGGAACCTGCTGAACGTGTCCATCGTGGGCTTCCTGCTCTGGCGCGCGACGGCGCTGGGCCTCATCGCAGGCTGGCCGGCGACAGGCCGGCGCGCGGCGGCATGAGCCGCAGGGCCGCCCCAAGGCGAATCCTGCAGCGCGTAGCGCGGAGGGTAGTCCAGTGAACCGCGCCGAGGCCAGGCACCTGGACCGGCGCGACCTGCTGCGACTCGCGGCGGCGACGGCAGTCGCCGGCTCGCTGCCACGCACGGCGCGCAGCCAGCCGCGCCTGCGCGAGGATCCGTTCGCCGCCGGCATCGCGAGCGGATCGCCGACGGACCGCTCGGTCGTGCTGTGGACCCGCCTGCTCGGTGCGCAGATCCCGTCCGGCCCGGTGACGGTGGAGTGGGAGATCGCGGACGACGAGCGCTTCACGCGCATCGTGCAGCGTGGCGAGACGCAGGCCGTGCCGCAGCTCGCGCACAGCGTGCACGTGGAAGTGCAGGGGCTGGCAGCGGACCGCTGGTACGCGTACCGCTTTCGCACGGGCGGCTGGACCAGTGCCGCGGGCCGCACGCGCACCTTCCCCGCGCCCGATGCGCACGTGCAGCGCCTGCGACTGGCGTACGCGTCCTGCCAGCGCTGGGAGCACGGCTTCTACGCGGCCTGGCGCCACCTGCGCGCGGACGACCCCGACGTGGTCGTGTTCCTCGGCGACTACATCTACGAATACCCGGGCGCTGCGAACGCCGTGCGCACGCTCCCCGATGGCTGGGTGACGGACCTCGCAGGCTATCGCGCGCGCTACGCGCTGCACAAGTCCGACGCCGACCTGCAGGCCATGCACCAGGCCTGTCCCTGGCTCTTCACCTGGGACGACCACGAGGTGCAGAACGACTATGCCGGCGAACAGGAAGGCAACGCCGGTCCTGCGGTGCCGGACTTCCGCCGGCGCCGCGCAGCGGCCTACCAGGCCTGGTACGAGCACACGCCGGTGCCCGCGAGCGTGCTCACGCGCGCGCTCGACGGACTGGCGACGGGCCAGGGCTTGCGCGTCTACGGCGAGCGGCGCTTCGGGCGGCTGGCGCACTTGCTGCTGCTCGATGGCCGCCAGTACCGCAGTCCGCAGGCCTGCACGCGCGGCGGCCGCTTCGGATCGAGCACGGTGAATCCGCTGGACTGCGCGGCGCTCGCGGACCCGGCGCGCACGATGTTCGGCTTCGAGCAGGAACGCTGGCTGGCCTCGCGCCTGGCCGACGGCGGCGCGGCTTGGACGGTGTTGAACCAGGCGACGCTGTTCGGTGCGCGCGACCTCGTGCCGGGCCCGGGCACGCTGCTGTGGAACGACGGCTGGGACGGCTATCCGGCAGCGCGCCAGCGGCTCGTCGGTGCCTTGCGCGAGACGCGCGCTGCCAACCCCGTGATCCTGGGCGGCGACGTGCACGAGAACTGGGTCGGGCACGTCAAGGCGGACTACGCGCGGCCCGAGAGCGCGAACGTCGGCGTGGAGTTCTGCGGCACCAGCATCACTTCGCGCACCGCCGAGCCCGAGCACTTGCGCAATCGCTGGGTGGACAACCCGCACTTCGTGTACGCGGAGGCGATGCACCGCGGCTACGGCCTGGCGGAGTTCACGCCGGGGCGGCTGGAGGTGGCCCTGCGGGTGGTGGACGAGGTGACGAAGCGGGATGCGCGGGTGGCGACCGATGCGCGCTTCGTGGTGGAAGCGGGACGCCCGGAAGTGCAGCGCGCCTGAACCTCAGGCCATCAACTCCAGCAGGCGATCGAGGCCGCCCTCGTTGATCTGCACCATCGCCTGCTCGCGCACCTTCGGCTTCGCGTGATAGGCCACCGACAGGCCCGCCTCGCCCATCATCGGCAGGTCGTTGGCGCCGTCGCCCACGGCGATCGCCTGTTTGGGCGAGATCCCGAGGTTCGCGCAGGTCTCGAGGAACATCTTGCGCTTCTCCGCGCCGTCGCAGATGTCACCCCAGGGCTGGTCCACCATGCGGCCCGTGAGTTCGCCGCAGTTCGGGCCGGAGCGGATCTCCAGCACGTTGGAGCGCGTGTAGTCGATGCCCAGCTTGTCGCGCACGCGGTCGGTGAAGAAGGTGAAGCCGCCGGAGACCAGCAGCGTCTTCAGGCCGGCCGCCTTGCACGCCTGCACGAGGCGCTCGGCGCCCGGATTGAGCTGCAGGCGCTGCGTGTAGATCATCTCCATGTCGGCGACCGTCACGCCGCGCAGCAGCGCGACGCGCCGGCGCAGGCTCTCCTTGTAGTCGGCAATCTCGCCGCGCATCGCGGCCTCGGTGATCGCAGCGACTTCCTCCTTCTTGCCGACCGCATCCGCGATCTCGTCCACGCACTCGATGTTGATCAGCGTGGAGTCCATGTCGAAGGCGATGAGCTTGAAGTCCTTCAGCGAGAGGGGCGGGTTGATGCCCTGGATGACGAGGCCGGGGGCGAATTCTTGGGGGGGCATGGAGCGTCATTTTGGCATCGTTGGATTGCGGAGAAGAGAACGCAGAGTGCGCAGAGGTTACGCAGAGGACGCAGAGAAAACCAATCCGAGGAATCCTTTGTTGGATTCCTTTTGCGTCCTCTGCGTAACCTCTGCGTCCTCTGCGTTCATTTGCCTCGTTCAGGCACCCGTCTCACTTCGCGCGCACCCGCCGCGCG
The DNA here is from genome assembly GCF_016654015.1 of Ramlibacter ginsenosidimutans. Taxonomy (GTDB): domain Bacteria; phylum Pseudomonadota; class Gammaproteobacteria; order Burkholderiales; family Burkholderiaceae_C; genus Ramlibacter; species Ramlibacter ginsenosidimutans. The sequence continues at coordinate 124,901 of NZ_JAEPWM010000003.1, forward strand.
GACCTCATGCTTCGGCGGTCGGCACGAAGCGGCGCATCAGCGGGCCGATGATGTCCAGCGGCAGCGGGAACACGATGGTGGAGTTCTTGTCCGCGGCAATCACGGTCAAGGTCTCCAGGTAGCGCAACTGCAGCGCCTGCGGCTGGCGGGCCAGCACCTCGGCCGCCTCTGCCAGCTTGTACGAGGCCTGCAGTTCGCCTTCCGCGTGGATCACCTTCGCGCGGCGCTCGCGCTCGGCCTCCGCCTGGCGCGCGATGGCGCGGACCATGGTGTCGTCCAGGTCCACGTCCTTGATTTCCACGTTGGTGACCTTGATGCCCCAGGTGTCGGTCTGCGCGTCCAGGATCTTCTGCACGTCCAGGTTGAGCCGCTCGCGTTCGGCCAGCAGGCCGTCCAGTTCATGCTTGCCCAGAACGGCGCGCAAGGTCGTCTGCGCCAGCTGGCTGGTCGCCTCCAGGAAGCGCTCGACCTGGATCACCGCCCGCTCCGGGTCCACCACCCGGAAGTACAGCACCGCGTTCACCTTCACCGACACGTTGTCGCGCGTGATCACGTCCTGGCTGGGGATGGCCATGACCACCATGCGCAGGTCCACGCGCACCATCTGCTGGATGCCGGGGATGAGCACGACCAGGCCGGGTCCCTTGACCTTCCAGAACCGCCCGAGCTGGAACACCACGCCGCGCTCGTACTCGCGCAGGACGCGCAGCGCCGACGCGAGCAGCACCACCAGCACGAACACCACCAGGCCGAGGCCGCCGCCGACAAGCATCGTGTTCTCCTTCGCTTCGCAGATCCGTTCAGGCGGGTGCCACTTCGAGTTGCCCGCCCCGCAAGTCAGTCACCCGCACGGTGTCGCCCGCGCGCAGTTGCTGCGGGCCGTGCACCTTCCAGTGTTCGCCACGCACCAGCGCCCAGCCCTCGCCTCCGGAGAATTCCAGCAGCTCGCCGCTGGCGCCCACCAGCGTCCGCGGCCCGGTCACGACGGGCCGGCGCCGGGTGCGCGCTGCCATGCCGGCCAGCAGCAGGACGAAGGCGGCGGACACCAGCACCAGCGTCGCGATCAGCGCCGGCGGGATGCCCCAGCCGGGCGATTCGGTGTCGATCAGGATCACGCAGCCGAAGCCGAAGGCCACCATGCCACCCAGTCCCAGGACCCCGTGACTGGGAAGGAAGGCCTCGGCGGCCCAGAAGCCCATGCCCAGGAGAACCAGCGCGAGACCCGCGTAGTTCACCGGCAGCATCTGCAGTGCAAACAGCGCCAGCACGAGGCAGATGGCGCCGATGATGCCCGGCGCCACGAGCCCCGGACTGCTGAACTCGAACGCCAGCCCGTACAGGCCGGCCATCAGCAGCAGCAGGGCGAGGCTGGGATTGGTGATCGTGGAGAGCAGGTGGCTGCGCCAGTCCTCCTCGAAGGGCAGCACCGGTGCCCCCAGCGTTTGCAGGCGCTGCACGCTGCCGTTCACCCGCAGCTCGCGGCCGTCCAGTTGCCGCAGCAGGTCCGGCACGTCGACGGCGACCAAGTCCACCACCTTCAGCTGCAAGGCCTCGGGGGCCGACAGGCTCACCGCTTCGCGCACCGCCCGTTCCGCCCATTCGGCATTGCGGCCGCGCAACTGCGCCAGGCTGCGGATGTAAGCCGAGGCGTCGTGGACGCGCTTGGCCGCCAGGGCGTCGCCGCCTTCGGGATTGGCGGCGGCGCTCGCTGCCGACGCGGGCTGCGCCGGCAGCGGGTTCGACGGCGCGCCACCTCCCGGCATGCCGATGGCGACGGGCGTCGCGGCTCCGAGGTTGCTGGCCGGTGTCATGGCGGCCACATGGCTGGCGTAGAGGAGGTAGGTGCCGGCGCTGGCCGCACGGGCACCGCCCGGTGCGACGAAGGTCGCCACGGGCACGGGCGAGGCCAGGATGGCCTTGATCATGTCGCGCATCGCGAGGTCCAGCCCACCGGGTGTGTCGAGCTGCACCACCAGCAGCTGCGCCCGTTCCCGCTGCGCCAGCGCCAGTCCCCGTCGCAGGTAGTCCGCCGTGGCCGGCCCGATGCCGCCGTCGATCTGCATCACCACCACCGGAGCGCGGGCGACGCTTTCCGCCATGACCCCGAGCACGAAAGGCAGCAGGGCCAGGAGGCAGAGCAGGCGACGCAGGACGCGGCTCATGGGCAGAGTCTAGGCCTGCCACAGCCGGAGTCAACGTGATGCGCTCATGCGCACGGAGCCCAGGGCGGCTCAGGGCTTGCGCAGGTAGTGCGCATCCGACCAGGTGAGCAGCGAGGCTGTCTGAAAACTCAACGCAGCCGGCAGCGCTCCGATAGTCGACCTCTCAGATGGGCGCAGGTCGCGTTTTTCGGACGTGCCAAAGGGTCAGGGACCCCTGAAAACGCGGGTCCACGGAGTTTTCACACAGCCTCCAGCGAGGGCGGACCGCCACGAACGGCGGGTCGCTGGAAATCCAATTGCAATGGCCCGGCTGGACCTGGCCACCTCCGGAATTGGTCTTATCCGAATTCCGAAGCGCCCCTAGTTGATGGCCAGCCCAATGGGAAGCGAGAGCAGCGAGCCGGTGCTGGTGCAGTTCGCGAGCGCACCCGTGGTGGCGTCCACGCTGCACTGCGAGACTGTGTTGCTACTGTAGTTCGCCACATAGACATAGCTGTCATTGGCGCTCACGGCCAACCCGAGGGGGGCCGAAAACCCCGTGCCGGTGCTGGCGCAACTCGTGAGCGCGCCCGTCGAGGCGTCGACACTGCATTTTGTGACGCCGCCGCTGCCCTGGTTGGACACATAGGCATAGTTGCCATTGGCGCTCAGGGCCACGCTCCAGGCCATCGAGAACGCCGAGCCGGTGCTGGCGCAATTCGTCAGCGCCCCCGTGGTGGCGTCCACGCTGCACTGCGAGACCGTGTTGTTGCCACCGTTCGCCACATAGGCATAGCTGCCATTGGCGCTCACGGCCACGCCATCGGGACTCGAGAACCCCGAGCCAGTGCCGCCACAATTCGCCAACGCCCCCGTCGTGGCGTCCACGCTGCAACGCAAGACCGCGCCGAAGTAGTTCGCCACATAGGCATAACTGCCGCTGGCGCTCAGGGTCACGCCCGTGGGATTCCTGAACCCCGAGCCGGTGCCGACGCAGCTCGTCAGCGCCCCCGTCGCGGCGTCCACGCTGCACTGCGAGACCGTGTTGTTGTTCTGGTTCACCACATAGGCATAGCTGCCATTGGCGCTCACGGCCAGCGCAGTGGGTCCCGAGAACCCCGAACCGGTGCTGGCGCAGTTCGTCAGCGCCTGCGTCGTGGCGTCCACGCTGCACTGCGAGACCGTGTTGCTGCCAATGTTCGCCACATAGCCAAAGTGCCGGGTTGCGCAGGACACGCCCACATTGCCGACGTTGGCGGAGGTAACGGTGCCGCTGCCATTGCTCACGGTGCAGGTGGTGCGCACTGTGGGCTCGCTGCTCACCGTGACGCTGTAAGCCGTGTTGTCTTGATGTGCGGTGGTAAAGGTGAAGGCGCCGTTGGCGCTCACCGCGAGGGTATCGCCGCCGTCGTTCTGCAGGGCGACGGTTTGCCCCGCCGTCAGGCCGGTGACGGTGCCACCAACGGTGTACGTTGATGGCGTAGGCGTAGGCGTAGGCGTAGGCGTAGGCGTGGGGTTCGACGCTGCGACCGGAACAGAATGAGGGCTGCTCAAGTCGCTGCCGCCACTGCCGCCACAGGCGCTCAGTGCCAGGCTCAGACCAATGGCCGCCGTGCGCAGTGCGCTATTGAATCGTTCGGTGTTGACGCGGTGCATCTTGAGATCTCATTGATTGGTATCGGGGCCGCCGCTGGCCTGCCCGCGGGTGTTGTTCGGTCGTGGCTTCTTCAGTAGCGCAGCATCAGCCCGGCACTGAGCACTTGCCCCGTGGTGCTGTCACCCCCGCTGAAGCGCCCGGTCCTGCCCAGGTAGTCGTAGTCCACCGTCAGGGCCAGACGCGGCGTGAGGCTGTAGCGCACGCCCAGCCCGCCCACCACGGGGTACTTGACGCTGCTGGAGGCAAAGTTCTGGCTGGGTACGTTCAGCTGAAGATGGCTGTATCCGACTCCGGCGCGCCCCACCAGCGTGAACGACTGCGTGAGCGGATAGCTCAGGGTGGCCGCAGCGGTGGTGACATTGGTGTCGTAGTTGGCAATGCCGCTCGGGGTCGTGATGCCCACCTTGCCCAGGTTGAAGTAACTCAGCTCCGCGCCCCACATCGGCGTGATCTGCAGGCCGCCTGTGATCTTCACCGCCGTGGCCGTGCCACTGCCGTTGAGATCGATACCAGGATTGCCCGTATTGGCGGGGGAGTCTTGCCAGGATTGGCCCACACCCAGGCCCAGGTAAAAGCCGGTCTTGGGTGTTTGCTGCAGCAGGTCCTGGGCCACACAGGGGGCGCTGACAAAGCACGCTCCCAGGCCAAGAATGCCAATCGCAAGCAGTGTTTGACCCCGCGCTCGGGCAGTAGCGTTCATGTTGTGATGAGGATTAGGTTGAAAGCAGGTGTGCGTTGCGCGAATCACACCCGTGCGCCGTCGATGACGGTGTGCTGAGCTTGGAGTATGGAGGGGTTCCTGCAGGCGCTACGTGAGGCGAAGCCGCATAGGAGGCAGGGATTTGCTCAACCCGCCCCACATCGCATGCGAGTGGCATCGGCACGTCGCCTTGGCGCAACGCAAACCGGGTGCGCTGAGACGGTTGCGAGTGACAGGCAGCCGAACATCAGCAGGACCAGCACGGCGCGCGACCACTGCAGCTGCAGCCGCGCGTGCACGGGCCGGGGAGCGCCCCCACCCCGGCCCTCCCCCAGAGGGGGAGGGAGAAAGACAACAGGTCAGGCGGGCTCGGCGACCTTGGGCTGGCCGAGGGCGCGGAGCACGTCGCGGACCATCTGGGCGCGGTCCTTGACGTCCACCAGCGCCTTCTCGATGCGCAGCTTCTCGTTGCCGGCGAGCTTGATGTGGCGGTTCTTCTGCACCAGCTGGATGATGGCCAGCGGCTCGACGGGCGGATTCTGCTTGAAGGTGATGTGGATCACGGTGGGCGCCGCATCCACCTTCACCACGCCGTAGGGGCGCGCGAGCACGCGCAGCCGGTGCACGTCGATCAGCGTCTGCGCCTGCGGCGGGAGCTTGCCGAAGCGGTCGACGATCTCCTCGAGCAGTCGGTCAATCTGGTCGACGTTCTTCGCGGTCGCGAGCTTCTTGTAGAAGGAAAGCCGCAGGTGCACGTCGCCGCAGTAGTCCTCGGGCAGCAGCGCCGGCGCGTGCAGGTTGATCTCGGTGGTGACGGACAGCGGCGCCAGCAGGTCCGGCTCCTTTCCGGCCTTCAGCGAGCGCACCGCCTCGGAGAGCATCTCGTTGTACAGCTGGAAGCCGACCTCCAGCATGTTGCCGCTCTGGTTCTCGCCCAGCACCTCGCCGGCGCCGCGGATCTCCAGGTCGTGCATCGCGAGGTAGAAGCCCGAGCCGAGTTCCTCCATCTGCTGGATCGCCTCGAGGCGCTGCGCGGCCTGCTTCGTCAGGCCCTCCACGTCGGGCACCATCAGGTACGCGTAGGCCTGGTGGTGGCTGCGGCCCACGCGTCCGCGCAACTGGTGCAGCTGCGCCAGGCCGAACTTGTCGGCGCGCGCGATCACGATCGTGTTCGCGCTGGGCACGTCGATACCGGTCTCGATGATGGTGGAGCACAGCAGCACATTGAAGCGCTGCTGCACGAACTCGCGCATCACGCGCTCCAGTTCGCGCTCGGGCATCTGCCCGTGCGCGACGGCGATGCGCGCTTCGGGCAGCAGCCGCTCCAGCGCCTCGCGCCGGTTCTGGATGGTCTCCACCTCGTTGTGCAGGAAGTAGACCTGGCCGCCGCGCTTGAGCTCGCGCAGCACGGCTTCGCGGATCACGCCATTGCCCTCGTTGCGCACGAAGGTCTTGATCGCCAGGCGCCGCTGCGGCGCAGTCGCGATCACGGACAGGTCGCGCAAGCCCTCCAGCGCCATGCCCAGCGTTCGCGGGATCGGCGTCGCCGTCAGCGTGAGCACGTCCACTTCCGCGCGCATGGCCTTGATCGCCTCCTTGTGGCGCACGCCGAAGCGGTGCTCCTCGTCGATGATCAGCAGGCCCAGGTTCTTGAACTTCGTCGATTGCGAGAGCAGCTTGTGCGTGCCGACCACGATGTCGATGCTGCCGTCTTCCAGGCCCTTGAGCGCCGCGTTGATCTCCTTGGTGGAGCGGAAGCGGCTCATCTCCGCCACCTTCACCGGCCACTTGCCGAAGCGGTCCACCAGCGTCTGGTAGTGCTGCTCCGCCAGCAGCGTTGTGGGCGCGAGGAAGGCGACCTGCTTGCCGCCCGTGATCGCCACGAAGGCGGCGCGCAGCGCGACCTCGGTCTTGCCGAAGCCGACGTCGCCGCACACGAGGCGGTCCATGGGATGCGGCGACACCATGTCCTGGATCACCGCATGGATGGCGGCGTTCTGGTCCGCCGTCTCCTCGAAGCCGAAGTCGTTGGCGAAGGTCTCGTAGTCCTGCGCGCTGAAGCGGAAAGCGTGACCCTGGCGGGCGGCGCGCCGCGCATAGAGGTTCAGCAGTTCGGCCGCCGTGTCGCGCACCTGTTCGGCCGCGCGGCGCTTCGCCTTCTCCCACTGCCCGGAGCCGAGCTTGTGCAGCGGCGCTTCGTCCGCGCCGACGCCGGTGTAGCGGCTGATCTGGTGCAGCTGGCTCACCGGCACGTACAGCGTCGCCTTGTCCGCGTATTCCAGGTGCAGGAACTCGGTGCTGCCCTGGCCCACGTCCATGCTCACCAGCCCGCGGTAGCGGCCGATGCCGTGCTGCGCGTGCACGACCGGGTCGCCCACGTTCAGCTCCGACAGGTCCTTGATGAGCGCTTCGACATCGCTGACCTGCTCCTGCTTCTTGCGGCGGCGCGCCGTGGGTGCGCTGGCGAACAGCTCCGTCTCGGTGACGAAGTCGATCGCCTCCTCGGTCCACGCGAATCCCTCCGCGAGCGCCGCGGTCGCGATGCCCAGCTTCTCGTCGCTGGCCTGGAACTCCGCCAGGCCCTCGAAGGCGGGCAGCGTGAGGTGGCTCGCGCGCAGGAAGTCCAGCAGGCTCTCGCGCCGGCCCGCGCTTTCGGCGAGCACCAGCACGCGGTGCGAGCCGCTCTCCACGTGGTGCTTGAAGTTGGCCAGCGGTTCTTCCGCGCCGCGCACGACCGCGATGTTGGGCAGGCGCCGGAATTCGGCATAGCCTTCTTCCTGCGGCACGGCCTTCAATGCGAGTTGCGCGTGCGCATTGGCGCGCACGAAGAACTGCTCGGAGGACAGGAAGAGGGCTTCGGGCGGCAGCACGGGCCGCTCGGGATCGCCCTGCACCAGGCGGAAGCGGTCGCGCGTGTCCTGCCAGAAGCGGTTGAAGGCCGGCTCGAGATCGCCGTGCAGCATCACCGTGGACTGCTCGCCCAGGTAGTCGAACACCGTCGCCGTCTGCTCGAAGAACAGCGGCAGGTAGTACTCGATGCCGGCGGTGGCGACGCCGTTGCCGATGTCCTTGTAGATGCGGCTCTTCGTCGGGTCGCCTTCCAGCAGCTCGCGCCAGCGGCTGCGGAAGCGCGCCCGCGCCTCGTCGTCCATGGGGAACTCGCGGCCGGGCAACAGCCGCACTTCGGGCACGGGATACAGGCTGCGCTGCGTGTCCGGGTCGAAGGTGCGGATCGAGTCGACCTCGTCATCGAACAGGTCGACGCGGTACGGCACTGGCGAGCCCATGGGGAACAGGTCGATCAGCCCGCCGCGCACCGCGTACTCGCCCGGACTCACCACCTGCGTCACGTGGTTGTAGCCGGCCAGCGTGAGCTGCGCCTTGAGCTTCGCCTCGTCCAGCTTCTGCTGCACGCGGAACTCGAAGGTGTAGCCCGCCAGGAACGCGGGTGGCGCGAGCCGGTAGAGCGCCGTGCTGGCGGGCACCAGCACGACGTCGGCCTCGCGCTGCAGGATGCGCCAGAGCGTCGCGAGCCGTTCGCTGATCAGGTCCTGGTGCGGCGAGAACGTGTCGTAGGGCAGCGTCTCCCAGTCGGGGAACAGGGCGCAGCGCAGCTGGGGCGCGAAGAAGGCGAGCTCGTCCAGCAGGCGCTGCGCATCGTTCGCGTCGGCGGTGACGATGGCGGTGAGCTTGCCGTCCTGCAGTTCGCGCTGGGCCACGCGCGCGAGCAGCAGCGCGTCCGCCGAGCCGGCGGGACGCGGCAGCGTCATGCGGCGGCCGGGTTGGAGCTTGGGTAAATCCATCGGGTTGAATCGGAAATGCAAAACACCCCCTCGTCACGGACGGGGGGGTGCGTGAAGATATTAACCCGGAATGCCGCGCCGGGTCCGCCACGGGGAATTGCTGGCCCACGCCGCGTGCGTCGAGGGCTCTTCGAGGTAGCGCAGTGGCAAGGGGCAGGCATAGAATGGTTTGGACGACATGAACGCGAACGCAACTCCTCCCCGGTATTTCGCACTCATCCCCTGCGCCGGCAACGGCAGCCGCGCCGGTACCGCAGGGCCCAAGCAGTACGAACGCGTCGCCGGCCAGCCGCTGGTGTGGCACACGCTGTCGGCCTTCGCCGGCGTCAAGCGCATCGCGCGCACGCTGGTGGTGGTCGCGCCAGGCGACGGTTTCTTCGAGCGCAACCCGAGCACGTCGGCGCTGGTGGTCCAGTGCGGCGGCGCGACGCGCGCCCAGAGCGTGGCCAACGGCCTGCGCGAGCTGCGCCGCGTCGGCGCGGTCGACAACGACTGGGTGCTGGTGCATGACGCCGCGCGCTGCCTGATCACGCCGGACCTGATCGACCGGCTGATCGACGCCTGCTCGGGCGACGAGGTCGGCGGACTGCTGGCGCATCCCCTGGCCGACACGCTCAAGATCGAAGAGAACGGCCGCGTCTCCGCGACCGTGGAGCGCGCGGGCAAGTGGCAGGCGCAGACGCCGCAGATGTTCCGCGTGGGCATGCTGCGCCAGGCGCTGGAAGCAGCGGCCGACCGCATCACCGACGAATCGGGCGCGATCGAGGCCATGGGGCTCAAGCCGATGCTGGTGGAAGCCGGCGCGCAGAACTTCAAGGTCACCTACCCCGAAGACTTCGCCATGGCGGAGGCCGTGCTCCGCAACCGCCGCTGATGCAGCTGCGCATCGGCGAAGGCTGGGACACGCACGCGCTGGTGCCCGGCCGCAAGCTGGTGCTCGGCGGCATCGAGATTCCACACGAGCGCGGCCTGCTTGGGCATTCCGACGCGGATGCCCTGCTGCATGCGATCACCGATGCCGTGCTCGGGGCGGCGGGCCTCGGCGACATCGGCCGCCACTTTCCCGACACCGACGAGCGCTTCCGCGGCGCCGATTCCGTCGTGCTGCTGAAGGAAGCGCTGGCGCGCGCGCGCGAAGCGGGCTGGGCCATCGTCAACATCGACAGCACGATCGTGGCGCAGGCGCCGAAGCTCGCGCCGCACATCGAGGCCATGCGCACACGCATCGCGCAGGCCCTGGCGCTCGCGCCCGGGCAGGTGAACGTGAAGGCGAAGACGGCGGAGCGGCTGGGCCCGGTCGGCATGGGCCAGAGCATCGAGGCGCGCGCCGTCGTGCTGCTGACGAGCCGACGGCCTAGCGTGCGCGGCGCGGAGCAGGGCACTTGCCCCCGCCCGCGTCAGCTTGCCGACGACTCGTAGGGCTCGGGCGCCTTGCTGGGCTTGGGCTCGCGGTCGCCGCTGCTCGGCACGGGCGGCATCTGCCGCGGCCGCTGCAGCTTGATGTGGGCCGCCAGCCCGCCCGACGTGGTGTTGGCGATCGCGAAGATCCCGCCCATGCGCTGCACCGTCTTGTCCACGATGGCCAGTCCCAGGCCGGCACCGGTGGCCGCCGTACGCGCCGCGTCGCCGCGGAAGAAGGGCTTCACCAGGTTGGGCAGCGCCTCCGGCGAGACGCCCATGCCGTGGTCGCGCACCTTCAGCAGCACCCATTCGTTGCGGGCGCGGGCGGCGATGTCCACCAGCGCCACGCCGGTTTCGGGCGTCTTGCCGTAGCGCCGCGCGTTCTCCAGCAGGTTGGACACGACGCGCGCAAGTTCCACCTCGTCGGCCAGCACCTGCAGGTTGCGCGGCATGTCGACGTTCACCTTGATGTCGCCGTGGTCCTCGATCGCGTACATGCAGGCTTCGATGACGTCGTTGAGCACCACGGGCTTGAGCTCCGCGTGGTCGGGCCGTGCGTAATCGAGGAACTTGTCGATGATGGCGTCGAGCTGGTCGATGTCGGCGGCCATGTGGTCGCGCGCATCCGCGTCCACCACGCTCATCTCGGTTTCCAGGCGCAGGCGGGCCAGCGGCGTGCGCAGGTCGTGCGAGATGCCGGCGAGCATCACGGCGCGGTCCTGCTCGATTTTCGCCAGTTGCTGCGCCATGCGGTTGAAGCCGATGTTCACCTCGCGGATCTCGCTGGTGACCGCCTTCTCGTCAAGCCGGCTGGCGTCGAAGTCACCGTCGCGCACGCGGCTCGCGGCGAACGAGAGCTGCTTGAGCGGCCGGTTGATCAGCCGGGCGATCACCGCGGCGCCGGCCAGCGACAGTGCCGCCGCCGTGATCAGCCACACCAGCCAGGTCTTGCCGCCGACCTGCGAAAACTTGTTCCGGTCCAGCAGCATCCAGTAGTCGTCGCGATCGATCTTGAAGCCGATCCAGAGGCCTTCCTCGTTGTTGACGCTGCTGGCCATGAGCGTGCCGCTGCCGAGCCGGCCCACCAGTTCGTCCACGATGCGCCGGTCCATCGCGCTGCCGGTCAGCGGCGCGAACCGGTCCTTGGGCTCGCGCGGCAGGATGCGCACGCCCTCCTGGTCGGCCAGCGTCTTGATCAGCGACACGCGCGCGATCGGGTCCGCGTGCACCAGCGCCGCGCGGCTGAGGTTGACCAGCGAGGCGATCTGCTGCGCCGTCTGCACGGCCCGCGGCTCGAACTCCAGCGCCCGGAAGGTCTGCAGCCACGCGACGATCGAGCCGATCAGCAGCAGCGACAGCAGGAAGAAGGTGCGCCAGAACAGCGACAGCCCCAGGCGGGGCCGCATCTCGAGCGGCGCCGGGGCAGTCTCCAGCGGGGCGGGACTGGTGGCTTCGAGCTGGGTCATGACAGCGCTGGCGAAGGACCCGGAACGACTGGCAGGAGACGCGTCATCCCGCCATTGTTCACTTGCAGCCCTCGCTTGTCATTCGGCGTGAGGCGAAGCCGTGTCATTTGTCATGTGTGGCTCGTGCGGCGTGCCGCACGAGCGTCAACCGGCACCGTCCGGCACGAACACGTAGCCCACTCCCCAGACCGTCTGGATGTAGCGGGGCGATGCCGGGTCGGCTTCGATCAGCTTGCGCAGCCGCGAGACCTGCACGTCCAGGCTGCGGTCGAAAGGCTCGAACTCGCGGCCGCGGGCCAGCTGCGCGAGCTTCTCGCGCGACAAGGGCTGGCGCGGATGGCGCACCAGCGCCTTGAGCATCGCGAACTCGCCGGTGGTCAGCGGCAGTTCCTCGCCGTTCTTGCGCAGCGTGCGCGCGCCCAGGTCGAAGGCGAAGGGCCCGAAATTCACCACCTCGTTGTCGGAGGACGGAGCGCCGGGGGCTTCCTGCGCCGGGCGGCGGCGCAGCACCGCGTGCACGCGGGCCAGCAGCTCGCGCGGGTTGAAGGGCTTGCCCAGGTAATCGTCGGCGCCGACTTCGAGGCCGACGATACGGTCGACGTCTTCGCCCTTCGCCGTGAGCATGATGATCGGTGTGCGGTCGTTGGCCGCGCGAAGGCGCCGGCAGATCGACAAGCCGTCCTCGCCCGGCATCATCAGGTCGAGCACGATCAGGTCCGCGGTCTCGCGCAGCATGAGGCGGTTGAGGGCCTTTCCGTCCTCGGCGAGGATGACCTCGAAACCTTCCTGGGTGAGGTACCGGCGCAGGAGGTCGCGGATCCGTGCGTCGTCGTCGACCACCAGGATCTTGTCGGTACGAGCTGCTGCTTGCGTCATGGTTCTCCCATAGCCATTTGTAACAACGGCGATTCTGAACGGCGATTCGATGGGTTCCGGGTTTTTCCGGGTGCTTTTTCGGCCTGTTACAGATGTTGCCCCGACAGCGGCCCATTGACAAGAGGCAGGTGAACCTGGAGGGCGCTCTGCCGTTCTACTCAGGTATGAAGTCCGTTTTCGCGTTGCTGCTGATGCTTGGGAGCCTGGCAGCCCAGGCCGCGCCGCAGCCACAGGGCGCCCCGAGGCCTGCGCCCTCCGCCCCCGAGTTGCGCCAGGCCTTGCAGCAGTACCATCCCGGCAGCGCGGCGAGCCCCGTGCGGCTCACGGCCGAGCAGCGCGCCGAGTTGCGCCGGCAGCTGTCCGAGTACGGGCCGCCGCCGTGGGCCACCACCGTGGCCGTGCCCATGCAGCGAAAGGACCCATGATCCGGACGACTCTCCGCACCCTGCTTGCAAGCGCAGGGTGCGCGCTCCTGGCCACCGCCGCCACGGCCCAGGTACTGCCGCCCCCGCAGAACGTCCTTCAGCTGCAGTCCACCGGGACGGTGGAGGTGCAGCAGGACCTCCTGCAGATGAGCCTGTCCGCGGCGCGGGACGGCAGCGATCCGGCGGTGGTGCAATCGCAGCTGCGGTCGGCTCTCGAGGCCGCGCTGGCAGAAGCCAAGAAGACGGCGCAACCCGGGCAGATGGATGTGCGCACCGGTAACTTCGCCATCTATCCCCGCAACAACCGCGATGGGCGCATCGGCGGCTGGACCGGCAGCGCGGAACTGGTGCTGGAGGGACGCGACTTCCCGCGCATCACCCAGGCCGCGGCGCGGATCCAGACCATGACCCTCAATGGCGTGAGCTTCGGGCTCAGCCGCGAGCAGCGCGCGCGCGTCGAACACGAGGCGCAGGCGCAGGCCATCGAGCGTTTCCAGGCGCGCGCGACCGAGCTCGCCAAGGCCTTCGGTTTCGGCGGCTATGCCTTGCGTGAAGTCGCGGTCAACACCAACGAACCGGGCTTCATGCCGCGCGTGCGCATGATGGCGGCGGATGCCAAGGCGTCCGCCGAATCCGTGCCGGTGGAGCCGGGGCGCACGGCCGTCACGGTCACCGTATCCGGCTCGGTGCAGTTGCGCTGAGCGCGCCGCCGCGTCCCCGGTCCAGTCCGACAGGGCGGCTGCCGCGCCGCCGCTAAGCTGGGCCGCCATGGATTGCTTCCTTCATCTCGGTGCGCGCCCCGCGGCGGAAAGGCTGCGGCGGCGATGACGGTGCTGCTGCATATCTCGGACACGCACTTCGGGACGGAGGAGCTGCCGGTGGTCGCCGCCGTCCAGGCGCTGGCGCGCGAGCTGCAGCCGCATGCACTGGTGCTGAGCGGAGACATCACCCAGCGCGCGCGCAGCGCCCAGTTCGCCGCAGCGCGGGCCTTCGTGGACGGGCTGGGCATCGCGCGCGTGCTCACGCTGCCGGGCAACCACGACATTCCGCTCTACAACGTGGCCGCGCGCCTGGTCTCGCCCTACGGCAAGTACAAGGCCTGCTTCGGCGAGGAGCTGGAGCCCGAGCTGGTGCTCGCCGACGTGCTCGTGGTGGGCGTCAACACGACGCGGCCCGAGCGGCACAAGGACGGCGAGGTGTCGGCACGCCAGATCGAACGCGTGGCGCAGCGCGTGCACGGTGCACCGCGCGAGCAGTTGCGCATCGTCGTGACGCACCAGCCCGCGTGCGTGATGCGCCCCGAGGACGAGAAGGACCGCCTGCACGGCGGAGAACAGGCGGTGCAGGCGTGGTCGCGCGCCGGCGCCGACCTCGTGCTGGGCGGCCACATCCACCTGCCGTACGTGAGCGACCTGTGCGCTCGCGCGGGGGAGGGCACGCCCCGTGCGATGTACTGCATCCAGGCGGGCACGGCCTTGTCGAGCCGGGTGCGGCACGGCACGCCCAACTCCCTCAACGTGATCCGCTGGCAGCCGCCCGCCCCGGGCGCGCCGCGCAAGGTGCGCGTCGAGCGCTGGGACTACGACGTCGTGGACCGGCGCTTCGAGCTGACCCACCCTTACGATCTGGAGCTGGGGGACTAGATCCGGCCTGTCCCCCGCCCAGAGGGCGTCGTCCTACTGCGCGGCCCAGCCGCCGTCCATGTTCCAGGCCACGCCGCGCACGTTCTTCGCCGCGTCGGAGCAGAAGAACACGGCGAGCTCGCCCAGTTCCTCCGGTGTCGTGAACTGCAGGGACGGCTCCTTCTCGGCCAGCAGCTGCTTCTTGGCCTCCTCGTTCGACACGCCCATGGCCTTCGCCCGGGCATCGACCTGCTTCTGCACCAGCGGCGTGAGCACCCAGCCGGGGCAGATCGCGTTGCAGGTGATGCCCGTGGTGGCGTTCTCCAGCGCGGTGACCTTGGTCAGGCCGACGATGCCGTGCTTGGCCGCGACGTAGGCGGACTTCTCGGCGGACGCGACCAGGCCGTGCACGGACGCGATGTTGATGATCCGGCCCCAGTTCGCCTTCTTCATCGCAGGCAGCGCCAGGCGGGTGGCGTGGAAGGCGCTCGAGAGGTTGATCGCGATGATCGCGTCCCAGCGCTCGGGCGGGAAGTCCTCGATGCGGGCGACGTGCTGGATGCCGGCGTTGTTCACCAGGATGTCGACGCGGCCGAAGCTCTCGGCGGCGTACTTCATCATCGCCTCGATCTCGGCCGGCTTGCTCATGTCGGCGCCGTGGTAGCCGACCTTCACGCCCAGCGCCGCCACTTCGGCCTTGGGCCCCTCGGCGTCGCCGAAGCCATTGAGCACGATGCTGGCGCCCTGGTGGGCCAGTGCCTTGGCGATGCCGAGGCCGATGCCGCTGGTGGAGCCCGTGACGAGGGCGGTCTTGCCTTTGAGCATGGGGATCTCTCTCTGGATGATTTAGGATGGACGCGACCGAGCGTACCCGTTTCGGCGCCATCCCCCATCCATGTCCGACCCTAAGCTGAACTACGTATCCTGTCCCGACAGCGCCGGCAGCCACCGCATGGCGTATTGGCAGTGGGGCGACCCGGCCGCGGCCCACGTGGTCGTGTGCGTCCACGGGCTGTCCCGGCAGGGCCGCGACTTCGACACGCTCGCGCAGGCACTGGTCGCCCGCAGTCCCGCCCCGCTGCGCGTCGTGTGTCCCGACGTGGTCGGGCGCGGCCGCAGCGACTGGCTGGCGGACCCCATGGGCTACGGCATCCCGACCTACGTCGGCGACATGTTGCAGATGCTGCAGGCCTTGCATGCATCCGCTCCGGTCACCACTCTGGATTGGGTGGGGACGAGCATGGGTGGACTGATCGGAATGGGCCTGGCCGGCACGCCGGGCCTGCCGCTGCCGGCGCCGGTGCGCCGGCTCGTGCTCAACGACGTCGGCCCGGTGATCCAGTGGAGCGCGTTGCAGCGCATCGGCACCTACCTCGGGCAGACCGGCCGCTTCGGCTCGGTGCAGGAGGCTGCGGATGCCATGTGGGCCATTTCGCAAGGCTTCGGTCCGCACACGCCCGAGCAGTGGCTCGCGCTGTCGCAGCCCATGGTCAAGCCGCTGCCGGCCGGCGGCTTCACGCTGCACTACGACCCGGCGATCGCCGTCCCCTTCCGCACGCTGGACGAGCAGGCCGCCGCCGCCGGGCAGGCCGCCCTCTGGCAGGCCTACGACGCGATCCAGGCGCGCACGCTGCTGCTGCGCGGCGCGCAGTCGGACCTGCTGTCGCGCGCGACGGCCGACGAGATGGCGCGCCGCGGCCCGAAGCCCCGGGTCGTCGAATTCGCAGGGGTCGGCCACGCCCCGACCCTGATCGCACCGGAGCAGGTGGAGGCCGTGTGCGCCTTCCTGCTCGCCCCTGATTCCGCCACCGATGAAAAGCCATTCAGCGGAACAGGGTGACGCGGCCGCAGCGGTCCCCGACCTCGTAGCGGCCGCCGAACAGTCGCTGCCGCACCAGGCCGATGCGCTGGCGCGCGCACGCGCCTTCGCCGAGCCCCTGATTTCCGGCGAACGGCTGGACACCGGGGAGAACACGCTCGCGCACGCCGACGCCGTGGCCGCCATTCTCAAGTCCATGGGCGGCTCGGAGGCCATGCAGGCCGCGAGCTACCTCGTGTACGCCTGGGCCCACCTGAACAAGCCCGAGGACGTGATCGCCAAGGCCTTCGGCGACAGCTACGCGGCGCTCGCGCGCGAGACGATCAAGCTGGTGTCGGTGCAGCGCCAGGCCCGGGACGCCGAGGACACCCTGCCGCTGCGCGACGACGCGCGCGTGCAGACCGAGAACGTGCGCAAGATGCTGCTGGCGTTCTCGCGCGACCTGCGCGTGGTGATGCTGCGCCTCGCCTCGCGCCTGCAGACCCTGCGCTACTACGCGGCCACCAAGCAGCCGGTGCAGCCGGTGGTGGCGCGCGAGGCGCTGCAGGTGTTCGCTCCGCTCGCCAACCGGCTGGGCATCTGGCAGGTGAAGTGGGAAATGGAAGACCTCGCCTTCCGCTTCCTCGAACCGGACACCTACAAACGCGTTGCGGGCTGGCTGGACGAAAAGCGCGTGGAGCGCGAGCAGTACGTCGAGCAGTTGCGCAGCGAGCTGGAGTCGGAGCTGCGCGCGCACGGCATCCAGGCGCAGGTGCATGGCCGGCCCAAGCACATCTACAGCATCGTCAAGAAGATGCGCGGCAAGTCGCTGGACTTCGAGCAGGTGCTGGACGTGCGCGCGCTGCGCGTGATCGTGCCCGACGTGAAGGACTGCTACGGCGCGCTGGCGCTGGTGCACGCACGCTTCTCGCCGCTGCTGGAGGAGTTCGACGACTACATCGCCCGGCCGAAGCCCAACGGCTACCAGTCGCTGCACACTGTCGTGAGCGATGCGGCCGGCCGGCCGATCGAGATCCAGATCCGGACTCAGAAGATGCACGAGCACGCCGAACATGGCGTGGCAGCACACTGGGCGTACAAGGAAGCGGGCCAGAAAGGCTACGCCGGAGTCAGCGCGAAGTCGGAGTACGACACCAAGATCGCCGTGCTGCGGCAACTGCTCGCGTGGGAGCGCGACCTGGCCGGCTCGGTCGAAGGCCTGTTCGAGGACCGCATCTACGTGCTGACGCCGCAGGCCTCCATCGTGGAGCTGCCGCAGGGCGCGACGCCGGTGGACTTCGCCTACAGCGTGCACACCAGCCTGGGCCACCGCTGCCGCGGTGCCCGCGTCGACGGCGCGATGGTGCCGCTGAACACGCAGCTGAAGAACGGCCAGACGGTGGAGATCGTCGCCGCGCGCGAAGGGGGCCCGTCGCGCGACTGGCTCAATGCGGACCTGGGCTTCCTGGCCAGCCACCGGGCCCGCGCCAAGGTGCGCGCCTGGTTCAACGAGCAATTGCGGCACGAGACCGAGGCGCGCGGCCGCGAGCTGGTCGAACGCCTGCTGCAGCGCGAAGGCAAGACCGCCATCAAGCTGGAGGAGCTGGCCTCGCAGCTGGGGTTCAAGTCCGCCGAGGACCTGTTCTTCGTCGTCGGCAAGGACGAATTCTCCCTGCGCACCATCGAGCAGCTGCTGCATCCGCACGCCCCGCCGCCCTCCGACGACGAGGTGCTGCTGGCGAAGAAGTCGCGCGCCACGCCGGCGAAGGCGCCGCGCGGCGGCGTGCTGGTAGTGGGCGTCGATTCGCTGATGACGCAGCTCGCGAAGTGCTGCAAGCCCGCGCCGCCGGACGCCATCGCCGGCTTCGTGACGCGCGGCAAGGGCGTCAGCATCCACCGCAGCGACTGCGGCAGCTTCCGCCAGATCGCTGCCCGCAGCCCCGAACGCGTGATCGAGGTGGAGTGGGGCCGGCCCAAGGCGGGCGAGGCCGCGGTCTACCCGGTGGACGTGGCCGTGGAGGCGGGCGACCGGCAAGGATTGCTGCGCGACATCTCCGAAGTCTTCGCCAAGGAAAAGATGAACGTGGTCGGCGTGCAGTCGCAGTCCGTCAAGGGCCTGGCGTGGATGACGTTCACGGTGGAGATCGCCGATTCGCAGCGGCTGGGCAAGGTGCTGTCCATCGTGCGTGACGTCGCCGGCGTCCGGTCCGCGCGAAGGCGCTGAGTGGGTCTGCTACAATCGTGGGCTCAACGACAGGCGCGTAGCTCAGCTGGTTAGAGCACCACCTTGACATGGTGGGGGTCGTTGGTTCGAGTCCAATCGCGCCTACCAAATCCGAAGCCCGGAACTTGCGTTTGCAGGTTCCGGGCTTTTTGCTGCCCGCTCGCCGCTCGCCGCTCGCCGCTCACCTGCGCGGCGGCCGCCCACTCGCCCGGACGCTCCGCAGCCCGCGTCGTCGCCAGGCGCGCATGAGACCTAAGTCCCATTGGCCCCGGGCCGCGCCCGCGAACAATGGCTCTGCGGTACCCGTGCCTGCCGCGTGCGAGCGCGGGCTCCTCACTCTCCATTCCATTCCCTTCACGGAGGTTGCATGCAACGTCGTCAGTTTCTCGCCCTCACTCCCGCGCTCGCCGTCGCGGCCACGAGTGTCCACGCCAAATCCGACAAGGCTGCCGAGCAGGCCGAAGTCAAGGCCAAGGCCATGCAGGCGCTGCAGGACTTCTACAAGGCCGACCCCAGGCTCAGGGACGCCGTCGCCAGCGCGCCGGGCTACGCCGTGTTCACGACCTTCGGCCTGAGCTTCGGCCTCGGCGGGGCCGGCGGCAAGGGCATCGCGCACGACGCGAAGACCTCGAAGGACACCTACATGAGCATCGCGCAGGCAAGCGCAGGGGTGCAGCTCGGCGCCTCGGACACGCGCTACCTGTTCGTCTTCGACAGCGAGAAGGCGCTCACCGACTTCGTCGAGAAGGGCTGGGACGCTTCGGCGAGTGCGGCGGCGGGCGCCGGCGCCGGCGGCAGCGCCGCCAACGTCGGGGCGGGGGCCGGGAACATCCAGGGCGGCAGGATGTACGCCCTGACCAAGGCCGGCCTGCAGGTGGGCGCCGCCGTGTCGGGCCTGAAGGCCTGGAAGGACAAGGACCTCAACTGAGTTCCGGGCCTCATCGCCCGTCCTTGCCCGATCGCTGAAGCAGCAGCGCTGCGCTCCTGGACCTCGCAGCGGTGGCTGCCCTTGCGGGGTCGCTTGACTCTCGTCAAGCGACCTGGCGGCGTCCCATCGGAACATCGGCCATGGTCGCGCTCGCACCGTCGCCGCTTTCGCCCGTGTTTCGCGCCCGCGGCCTGGGCAAGACTTATCACGCCGGTGACGTGGACGTCGTGGCCCTGCGCGACGTGGACCTGGACATCGCGGCCGGCGAGTTCGTCGTGCTGCTCGGTCCTTCGGGCAGCGGCAAGTCCACGCTGCTGAACATCCTCGGCGGCCTCGAAGTGGCCACCACCGGCACCCTCAGCTACCAGGACCACGACCTGACCGCCGCGAGCGACGAGGCGCTCACGCGCTACCGGCGCGACCACGTCGGGTTCGTGTTCCAGTTCTACAACCTGCTTCCCAGCCTCACCGCGTACGAGAACGTGGCGCTAGTCACCGACATCGCCGCCAACCCGATGTCCATCGACGAAGCCCTGGAGAGGGTGGCCTTGACGGCCCGGCGCGATCACTTCCCCTCGCAGCTCTCGGGCGGCGAGCAGCAGCGCGTCGCCATCGCGCGCGCCATCGTGAAGCGGCCGCAGGTCCTGCTGTGCGACGAGCCGACCGGGGCACTCGACTATGCGACGGGAAAGCTCGTCCTCGACGTGATCTCGCGGATCAACCTGGAACTGGGCACCACCGCGCTGGTGATCACGCACAACGCGGCGATCGCCGGCATGGCCGACCGCGTCGTGTACCTGGCGGACGGCAGGGTCCAGCGCATCGCGAAGAACGCAAGGCGCGTGGCGTCCGCGGAGCTCGCGTGGTGAGCCGCCCGTGAGAGCCCTCGACCGCAAGCTGCTGCGCGACCTGCTCGCGATGTGGAGCCAGGCGCTCACCATCGCGCTGGTGGTCGCCAGTGGGGTGGGCGGCTTCCTCACGAGCCTCTCGGCCGTGGATTCGCTCGCGGCGGCGCGCGACACCTTCTATAGCGAGGGCCGCTTCGCCGACGTGTTCGCCACGGTGAAGCGGGCGCCGCTGGCGTTGGCCGCGCAGCTTGCCGCCGTGCCGGGCGTGGCCGACGTGCAACCCACGATCGAGGAAGTGGTGCGCATCGAGGTTCCCGGCAGCACCGATCCGGTGCTGGGCCGCTTGATCGGCGTCGATGCACGCCAACCGCCGCGGCTGAACCAGGTTGCCATCGTGCATGGGCGCAGGCTGTTCGAGCAGGGCGGCCCCGACGCACCCGTGCGCGACACGCTGGACGCGCTGCTGTCGCAGGGCTTTGCGCAGGCTCGCGGGCTTCGTCCGGGGGACACCGTTGGAGCGCTGGTCAACGGCCGCATGCGCCACCTGCGCATCGTCGGTCTCGCCGTCTCGCCGGAATTCGTCTTCGCGGGCTTGTGGGGCATGCCGGACCAGCGCGGCTACGGTGTGTTCTGGGTGGACCAGGAGGCGCTGGCCGCCGCCTACGACATGGACGGCGCCTTCAACACGCTGGCCGTGCGTCTCGCGCCCGAGGGCGCGCGCCGAGTCACGGAGGGCGAAGTGATCGCCGCGCTGGCGCAGCCGCTGGCCCGCTACGGCGGGGCGACGCCGATCGGCCGCATCGACCAGACCTCGCACGCCATGCTGGACAACGAGATCAAGGAGCAACGCGTGCTCGGAACGGTGCTGCCGTCGATCTTCCTCGGCGTCGCGGCCTTCCTGCTGAACGTCGTGATCTCGCGGCTTGTCGCAACCCAGCGCGAGCAGATCGCCGCCCTCAAGGCGCTCGGCTACGCGAACGGCGCCATCGCGGCGCATTACCTGAAGCTGGTGCTGTTGATCGTGGCGCTGGGCACGGCCCTGGGCATCGTGGTCGGGGACTGGCTGGGCGCTGCCTTCGTCGGCCTGTACGCGGAGATCTTCCACTTTGCGCACTTCGAGCATCGCATGGACCCGGCGCTCGTCCTGCTGGCCGGCGGACTGACGCTGGGCGCCGCCGTGCTCGGTACGCTGTCGGCGCTGCTCGCCACGGTGCGGCTGAGGCCGGCGGAGGCGATGCGGCCGCCCGCGCCCGGCCGGTTCCGGCGCACGCTGGTCGAGCGGCTGGGTTTCACGGGCCTGAGTCCCGCGCTGCGGATGATCCTGCGCAACATGGAGCGCAAGCCGCTGCGCACCGGCCTGTCCATCGGCGGCATGGCCGCAGCGGTGGCGATCGTCGTCATGGGCAACTTCTTTCGCGACGCCATCGAGGTGGTCATCGACGGCAGCTTCGCGCTTTCCATGCGCAGCGACGTGTCCGTGTGGCTGACGGAGCCGGGCGAGGGCGCCATCGCGCTGCAACTGGCGAGGCTGCCCGGGGTTGTGGCGCACGAATCGCTGCGCGACGTGCAAGCCACGCTGGTCAACGGCCAGCGCCGCCAACGCGTGATGATCCGGGGCGGCCCCCTGCGCAGCGAGCTGCTGCGCATCGTCGATGTCGATGGCCGGCAGACCTTGCCGGACGGCGACGGCATCGTGCTGACCGACCGGCTGGCTGCGAAGCTGGGGCTGCGGGTCGGCGACCTGGTGCAGGTGGAGGTGCAGGAAGGCCGGCGCCAGCAGCTCACGCTGCCGGTGCAGGCCACGGTGCGCGAGATGATGGGCCTGAACGCCTACATGAACCGTGCCGCCCTGAACCGGGCGCTGGGCGAGGGGGATGTCGCCACGGGCTTCGTGCTGGCGCTCGAGCGCGGCAGCGAGTCGCGCTTCCTGCACGCCACGCAGGCGCTGCCCCGCGCGGCGGGTGCGTTCAGCAAGGCGACGATGCTGCGCAACATGCGCGAGGTGACTGCCCGCAACATCCTCATCATCAGCACGGTGCTGACCGTGTTCGCCGGGGTGATCGCGGTCGGCGTGGTCTACAACAACGTGCGCATCGCCCTCGCCGAGCGGGCGTGGGAACTGGCGAGCCTGCGCGTGCTCGGTTTCACGCGGGCCGAGGTGTCGGCGCTGCTGCTGGGCGAGCTGGCGCTCGGCATCGCCGTGGCCTTGCCGCTCGGGATGTTCGGCGGCTACGCACTCGTGCACGTCATCACGGAACTGCTCAAGTCGGACCAGTTCCACTTCCCGGTCGTGATCTTCGCGCGCACCTATGCCCTCGCGGCGCTGGCCGTGCTGGCCGCAGCGGTCGCGAGCGCATGGGTGGTCCGTCGACGTATCGACCGGCTGGACATGGTCTCCGCCTTGAAGACGCGGGAGTGAGCAGGCATGAAGCGCAACACCTTGGTGATGGCAGCGGCGGGCGCAGGTCTGGCCGCGCTGCTGGCATGGGCCTTCGCGCCGCGACCGGTCGCGGTCGAAGTCGCGAGCGCCACCATCGGTCCCTATGAGCAGTCCATCGTGGAGGACGCCCGCACGCGCCTGCGCGACCGCTACGTCATCGCCGCGCCCCTGGCCGGGCGACTGGCGCGCATCACGCTGAGGGAGGGCGATGCGGTGGCGGCCGGAGACACCGTGGCGACGCTCGCGCCGGCGCTTTCACCCCTGCTGGACGAGCGCACGCTGCAGGAGCAGCAGACCCGTGTCGCGGTCGCCGAGGCGCTTGTGCTGCGTGCGGATGCCGGCGTGCAGCGCGCCCGCGTCGCGCTCGACGTGGCGCTGGCGGAGCAGCGTCGCTCCGAGCAGCTGGCGGGCCAGAACTTCATCGCGCCGGCGAAGGCCGAGTCCGACCGCCTCTCGGTCGAGGCCGCACGCAAGGACCTGGAGGCGGCGCTGCAAGGCCGCCACGCGGCAGGTCACGAGCTGGAGACGGCGCGCGCGGCGCTGCTGGTCACCCAAAGGCCGTCGCGCCAGGCGGCCGGCTTTGCGCTGCGCTCCCCCGTGGCAGGGCGCGTGCTGAAGGTGGTGCAGCCCAGTGAGACGACGGTGGCGCTGGGCGCGCCGGTGCTCGAGGTCGGGGACATCTCGCAGCTGGAGATCGTCACCGAGCTGTTGACGACCGACGCCGTGCAGGCCCGCGTGGGCGCGCCGGTCCGCATCGAGCGCTGGGGTTCGCCCGGGACGCTCGAAGGCCGCGTGCGCCTGGTCGAGCCTGCCGCCTTCACCAAGGTTTCCGCGCTCGGCATCGAGGAGCAGCGTGTCAACGTGCTGATCGACATCACGAGTCCCCCGGTGTCGTGGCGGATGCTCGGGGACGGCTACCGCGTGGGGGTGCGCATCGTCACCGTGGCGCAGCCGGCCGTCCTGCGGGTCCCGGTGAGCGCGGTGTTCCCGCTGCCCGGGGAGGGCATGGCCGTGTTCGTCGTTGCGGACGGGCGTGCGCGGCTCCTGCGCGTGGACATCGGCGGCCGCAACGGTGTCGACGCCTGGGTGCGCAGCGGCCTGCAGGCTGGCGCCGAGGTGGTCGTCTATCCCCCTGCGTCGCTCGTCGACGGCTCGCGGGTGAAGAAACGCGTCGTGCCGCTGGTGCAGCCGGGCGCATGACTGCAAGCCGCCCGGCGAACACGCCAACCGCTGTCGGTCGCTGTCGTGGGCGCACGTGGGCTACTTCGGCGAGACCTGCCCCACGCTCATCCGCGGTGCCGCCGCCGCCCCGCGGCTTCCCTCGCCGTACACCGGCCGGTTCACGTCCCGGAACGCGAGCATGGCTCCCAGCCGGCGGTCCGCCGGCGACTCGAAGCCGCAGCGGCCTTCGAAGTGCGCGGGATTGCGGAAAGTGCCGAGCAGGATGTCCCACAGGGGCAGGTCGCCGTAGTTGAAGGCATGCACGCCCAGCCGGTGGTGTTCGCAATGCGCCTCGGGGCGCTGGATGAACCAGCCGAGCCAGCGCGGCGTGTGCATGTTCAGGTGCTGGAACATGCCGTAGAAGGCGGCGACATAGCCGGTGAGCGCCGCCGCCACGGGATCGAGACCGAGGACGACGAGCGTCACGAACAGCTGCAGCGCCACCTGGGCGACCATTTCCAGCGGATGGAACAGCACGGAGCCGGGGATGTCGACGCGCTGCGGGCTGTGGTGCAGCTGGTGCGTCAGGCGCCACAGCCAGGTGAAGCGGTGGAGGGCACGGTGCCCTGCGTACATGACCCCGCTCAGCACCACGTAGCCCACCACGGTGCCGCCCCCCACGCCGACCCCGGTGCCATCGAGCCAGCGGTGGCGGGCGAGCCAGGCGGGATCGACCGCGAGCGGAACCAGCGTGGACACGGCGCCGATCAGGAGCAGGAAGGCCACTCCCACCCAGGTCCAGCCGCGGCGTTCGGGAAAGGTTCGCGCCGGCCAGCGTCTCTCGGCAGCGAGCATGGCGAAGAAGGTGACGGGGACCAGCAGTCCGAGGAGGTCGGCGGTTTCCATGGAGGAGCTCCTGCAACAGTGGCCGGCGCTGCCGGCCGGTGGATGGACGCGCCACGACTGCTGGCGCGGCGAACAGCCTTACACCGTAAGTTGCAGTATGGACAAAAATCCTTACAGTGCAAGTCCATGCCGTCGCGCGACCCCGTTCCCGCCCGCCGGGGCCCGCGCCGCGCCCCGTCGCAGGCGCGCGGCCGCCGGGTCGCCGCGGCGGCGCCGGCTCTCTCGCCCGAGGGAATCGTCCAGGAAGCGCTGGCGCTGGTGGCCGCGGACGGCATCGCGGGCCTGTCCACGCGAAAGCTGGGGGAGCGCCTCGCCTGCGAGGCGATGAGCATCTACCACCACTTCCCGAGCAAGCAGCACCTGCTCGACGCGATGGTGGACGCATCCATCGCCTCGCTCGAATGGCCCGACCCGGCACTGCCGGCCGCGGAGCAACTGCGGCAAGCCATGTACGCGTACCGGCGCATGGCGCACCGGCAGCCGGCCCTGTTTCCGCTGCTGGCCTTGCATCGGCTGAACACGCCGACGGGCGTGCGCTTCATCGAGCGCATCCTCGGCATCGTGCGGCAGATCGTGCCGGACGGGGAGAGGGCGGCACGCCACTTCCGCACCATCGGCTACTTCCTGGTCGGCGCCGCGCTGGACGAGACGGCCGGCTACGCGAAGGGACCTTCCGCGGCGGACCCGGTGAGCGACGAGTTCATCGCGCGGGAATGCCCGAACCTGGTCGCCAGCGCGCGCTGGTTCCAGCAGGCCGAGTGGGACGCCACCTTCGCGCTTGGCGTGGAGGCGATGATGGCCGCGGTGCTGCGGGATGCGCAGCCCGCCGGGCCGGCGGCCATTCCAACCAGGCCGCGCCGACGCGCGCCCTAGGCTGCGCCAGCGGCCGTTTCAAGGCTTTGCCCTTGTCCCCAATACCCGGCGGACCCGCCCCGGCTGCACAGTCGGACCGTGGCCGCCCTCCGCCCCCTGCGCTTGCTGCTCGTGCTTCTGCTGGTCGTCCTCGCCTTCGGGCCCGCCGGCGCGGACACACCCGCCCCCCAGGAAGCGACCGTCAGCGTGTACCACCGGCCCGTCGCGGTGTTCCGCGCGCCCTTCCTCGGCGTGTCGCCAGCCGATCGCGCGCGGCGTGCCGAGGACAGCATCCGCGAGGCGCTCGCGCGCGGCGGCCCCGGGGTCGTGACCGTGCAACAGGAGCCGCAGGGCCGCGTCGTCATGATCGATGGCGCGCTGACGATGATCATCACGCCCCAGGACACGGACCGCTTGCGCGGCGAGACGCTGGACCAGGCCACGCGCAGCGCCGTGACGGCCCTGACCCGCGTCATTGCCGAAACGAGCGAGGCCCGGGACCGCGGACGCATCCTGCGTGCAGTGGCGTGGTCGCTGGGCGCGACCGTGGTGTATGTCCTGCTGTGCTGGGCCGTGCTGTGGGTGCGTGGCGTGCTGAACCACCACACATCGCAGTGGGTCGACGCGGCGGGCCGGCGCGTGCGGCTTGCGCATTCCCGGCTGTGGCAGCCCGCGCGCGCCCGCCGCATCGTGCAACTGGCCTTGCGGCTGCTGTCCTGGATCGTGCTCGCTGCCTTCACCTACCAGTGGCTCGTGTTCGTGCTCAAGCGCTTCCCGTTCACGCGCCCGGCAGGCGAGCAGCTCGGCGCCTTCGTCTTCCAGATCGGCGAGCGCATCGGCGGCGGGGTGCTGGGCGCGCTGCCGGACCTGGCCGTCGCCGTGGTGATCTTCGCGCTCGCTCGCGCGGCCACCGGCATGCTGCGGCCGGCGTTCGAACGCGTCGAGCACGGCACGGGCGGCTCCGGCTGGATCGACCGCGACCTCGCCCGTCCCACCCGCCGCATCGTGAACGTCGGCATCTGGCTGTTCGCGCTGGTCATGGCCTATCCGTACCTGCCCGGCTCGCAGACCGAAGCCTTCAAGGGCGTGTCGGTGCTCGTCGGCCTCATGGTCACCCTCGGCGGCTCCAGCCTGTTCGGGCAGGCCGCGAGCGGGATGATCCTGATGTACTCGCGCACGCTGCGGCTCGGCGAATACGTGCGCGTGAGCGGCACCGAAGGCACGGTGGTGGCCATGGGGACCTTCACGACGCGGGTGCGCACCGGCATGGGGGAGGAAGTCACCTTGCCCAACTCCGTGCTCATGGGCAACACGATCTTCAATCTCTCGCGCGACGTGCAGGGGCGGGGCTACATGGTCACCACCGGCGTCACCATCGGCTACGACACCGCGTGGCGCGAAGTGGAGGCCATGCTGATCGAGGCGGCGCAACGCACGCCCGGCGTGCTGGCGGAGCCGCCGCCGCGGGTGCTGCAGCGCGCGCTGTCGGACTTCTACATCGACTACCGCCTCGTGTGCCAGGCGAGCCCGGAACTGCCGCGCGAGCGCACGCAGTTGCAGAATGCGCTGCACGCGAACATCGTCGACGTGTTCAACGAACACGGCGTGCAGATCATGTCGCCGCACTATCTCGGCGACCCGGAGCAGCCGAAGGTGGTACCGCCGACCCGCGCGCAGGCTGCCTCGGTCGCGCGTAAGGGTTAAACCCCGGACCGGCACCCGGACCCCTCCCTAGAATCTGCTGCGTTGCAATACAAACACAGGCGGGACCCGTCCCGCCGCAGGAGCCCCGTCCGTGACCAGCAAGAAAGCCAGCGGCCAGGCCAAGCCGGCGCAGCGCGTCATCAAGAAGTACCCGAACCGCAGGCTCTACGACACTGACACCTCCACCTACATCACGCTCGCGGAAGTGAAGCAGCTGGTGCTGGACGCCGAGCCCTTCGTGGTGCGCGACGCCAAGACCAACGAGGACCTCACGCGCAGCATCCTGCTGCAGATCATCCTGGAGGAGGAGGCGGGCGGCGCGCCGATGTTCAGCGAGGCCGCGCTGGCCAACATCATCCGTTTCTACGGGCATGCGATGCAGGGCTTCATGGGCAGCTATCTCGAGAAGAACGTCCAGGCCTTCACCGACTTCCAGCAGCAGCTGGCCGCGCAGTCCAAGGTCCTGACCCCCGAGATGTGGTCGCAGTTCATGAACGTCCAGAACCCGATCCAGGGGGTGATGGGCAACTACGCGGAACAATCCCGCGTCCTGTTCGAGAAGATGCAGGAGCAGATGCAGAAGAACGCGGAGCAGATGCTCGGCGCATTCGGCGTCAAGAAATAGGTCTTTCCGCTTCGGGGACAATGGCGGGATGAGCGAGACCGCCGTCCTGGATACCCCCCAAGCCTCTGCCGTGCCGAAGGTGGGCTTCGTCAGCCTCGGCTGTCCCAAGGCCCTGACCGATTCCGAACTGATCCTCACGCAGCTGAGCGCGGAGGGCTATGCCACGTCCAAGACCTTCGAGGGCGCGGACCTGGTGATCGTCAACACCTGCGGCTTCATCGACGACGCCGTCCGGGAAAGCCTCGACACCATCGGCGAGGCCTTGTCGGCCAACGGCAAGGTCATCGTCACGGGCTGCCTCGGCGCGCGCGCCGGCGACAAGACCGACAACATGGTGCGGGAGATCCATCCCTCGGTGCTGGCCGTGACGGGCCCGCACGCGACGCAGGAGGTGATGGACGCGGTGCACGCCCACCTGCCCAAGCCGCACGATCCCTTCATCGACCTGGTGCCCCCCGCGGGCATCAAGCTCACGCCGAAGCACTACGCCTATCTCAAGATCAGCGAGGGCTGCAACCACCGCTGCACCTTCTGCATCATCCCCTCGATGCGCGGCGACCTGGTGAGCCGCCCCATCGGCGACGTGCTCAAGGAAGCGCGAGCCTTGTTCGAAGGCGGCGTGAAGGAACTGCTGGTGGTCAGCCAGGACACGTCGGCCTACGGTGTGGACGTCAAGTACCGCACCGGCTTCTTCGACGGCCGTCCCGTGCGCACGCGCATGCTGGAACTGGTGCAGGCGCTGGGCGCGCTCGCCGAGCCGCACGGCGCCTGGGTGCGCTTGCATTACGTGTATCCATACCCACATGTGGACGAAGTGATTCCGCTCATGGCGCAAGGCCTGGTCCTGCCCTACCTCGACGTTCCGTTCCAGCACAGCCACCCAGACGTGCTGCGCCGGATGAAGCGTCCCGCGAGCGGCGAGAAGAACCTGGAACGGATCGCGCGCTGGCGCGAGATGTGTCCCGAGCTGGTGGTCCGCAGCACCTTCATCGCCGGTTTCCCCGGCGAGACGGAGGAAGAATTCCAGCACCTGCTGGACTTCGTGCGCGAGGCGCAGATCGACCGCGCGGGCTGCTTTCCGTACAGCCCGGTCGAAGGCGCGGCGGCGAACGAGCTGCCGGGCATGCTGCCGCAGGAGTTGCGCGAAGAACGCCGTGCGCGCTTCATGGCGGTGGCCGAGGAAGTCTCCGCCGCCCGGCTGAAGCGCCGCATCGGCGCGGACATGCAGGTGCTGGTGGATTCGGCGCCGGCGCTGGGCCGCAAGGGCGGCGTCGGCCGCAGCTACGCGGACGCGCCCGAGATCGACGGGACCGTGCGGCTGCTGCCGCCGCAGAAGCTGAGCAAGCGCCTCGCGGTGGGCGAGTTCACCCGCGCGCGCATCGTGGCCACCGAAGGCCACGACCTGATCGCCGAGCCCGTCTGAGCGATCCACGCGCAAACGACAAAGCCGCCCGGGGGCGGCTTGCGTTTCGACTTTATCTCGGCCGCGAGGCACAAAGCCGGCGATGCCGGCCTTATCATGCGGGACGTGGCGAGAGAGAACCCCAAAGAAAAAGCCGGCTTGGACCGGCTGTTGTTCGGTGCCCAGGAGAGGCTGATGGCCTCCATGGACACTTCGAGTCCTCCACAAAAAAGCCGACTGATTGCCGGCTTTCTATCATCATCTGGTGCCCAGGAGAGGACTCGAACCTCCACGGAGTTACCCGCTAGTACCTGAAACTAGTGCGTCTACCAATTCCGCCACCTGGGCATTTCAGGAAAAACAAGATTGTATATCAAAAACCAAGAGCGAAATAACGCGACCGGGCTCCTCGACGAGATCGAGGGCGTGGTCCAGGGCCACCGCGACGGCCACGGCTACGTGGTGCGCGACGACGGCGAAGCCGACATCTACCTGCCCCCCAACGAGATGCGCGCGGTGCTGCACCGCGACCGCGTGCGCGCGCGCATCGTGCGGCACGACCGCAAGGGCCGCCCCGAAGGGCGCGTGGTGGAAATCATCGAGCGCTCGCCGCAACCCATCATCGGCCGGCTGCTGCACGAAAGCGGCGTGTGGCTGGTGGCGCCGGAAGACAAGCGCTACGGCCACGACGTCCTGATTCCCAAGGGCGCCACCGGCCTGGCGAAGGCGGGGCAGGTGGTGGTGGTCGAACTCACCGAACCGCCCAGCCTCTATGGCCAGCCGGTGGGCCGCGTGAAGGAAGTGCTGGGCGAAGTCGACGACCCCGGCATGGAGATCGAGATCGCCGTGCGCAAGTACGGCGTGCCGCACGAGTTCTCCGAAGCGTGCATCGCGCAGGCGCGCTCGCTGCCGGACAAGGTGCGGCCGCAGGACCACCGCAAGCGCGTGGACCTCACCGACGTGCCGCTGGTGACCATCGACGGCGAGGACGCGCGCGACTTCGACGACGCGGTCTATTGCGAGCCCGCCAAGGTGGGCCGCGGCAAGGGCTGGCGCCTGCTGGTCGCGATCGCCGACGTGAGCCACTACGTGGAAACCGGCAGCGCGATCGACGTCGACGCGTACGACCGCGCGACCAGCGTCTACTTCCCGCGGCGCGTGATCCCGATGCTGCCGGAGAAGCTGTCCAACGGCCTGTGCTCGCTGAATCCCGAGGTCGAGCGCCTGTGCATGGTGTGCGACATGCTGATCACCGCGGGCGGCGACATCCACGCCTACCAGTTCTATCCCGCCGTGATGTACAGCCACGCGCGCATGACCTACAACGAGGTCGCCGCGATCCTGGCGAACACGCGCGGACCGGAAGCGGCGCGCCGCAAGGACCTGGTGCCGCATTTCCTGAACCTGCACGACGTCTATCGCGCGCTGCTGAAGGCGCGCAACGAACGCGGCGCGGTGGACTTCGACACCGTGGAGACGCAGATCATCTGCGACGAGAACGGGCGCATCGAGCAGATCGTGCCGCGCGTGCGCAACGACGCGCACAAGCTGATCGAGGAAGCGATGCTGGCCGCGAACGTGTGTTCGGCCGACTTCATCCAGGACGCGGGCCACCCCGGGCTGTACCGCGTGCACGAAGGGCCGACGCCGGAGAAGAAGGAGATCCTGCGCACCTACCTGAAGACGATGGGCGTGGGCATGACGATCTCCGACGATCCGTCGCCCATGGAGTTCCAGAAGATCGCGCTCGCGACCAAGGACCGGCCGGACGCGCAGCAGATCCAGACCATGCTGCTGCGCTCGATGCAGCAGGCGATCTACACGCCGATCAACAGCGGCCACTTCGGCCTGGCCTACGAGGCCTACACGCACTTCACCAGCCCGATCCGGCGCTATCCGGACCTGCTGGTGCACCGGGTGATCAAGGCGATCCTGGCGCGCGAGCGCTACCAGCTGCCCGTGCTGCCCACGCCCGGCGAAGCCCACGAGAAGCTCGCGCGCCGGCTCGCCACGCGAGTCGCACCGCCGACGCAGAAGCCGCGCGCCAAGGTCGTCGCCACGCCGCGCGAGATGCAGGCCTGGGAAGCCGCGGGCCTGCACTGCAGCGCCAACGAGCGCCGCGCCGACGAGGCGAGCCGCGACGTCGAGGCCTGGCTCAAGTGCAAGTTCATGCGCGACCACCTCGGCGAGGAGTACTCCGGCGTGGTCACGGCGGCCACGAGCTTCGGCATCTTCGTCACGCTCGACGCGCTGTACGTCGAGGGACTGGTGCACATCACCGAACTCGGCGGCGAATACTTCAAGTTCGACGAGGCGCGGCAGGAGCTGCGCGGCGAACGCACGGGCATCCGCTACGCGATCGGCACGCGCCTGCGCGTGCAGGTGAGCCGCGTGGATCTGGACGGCCGCAAGATCGACTTCCGGCTGGTGCGCGAGGACGAGGAGTTCCTGGCGCGCGCCATGAAGGAAAAGGGCGTGGATGCCGCCCGCGAAGGCGGTGCGCCGGCGCCCAAGGCGCGTCGCGCCGCCAAGAAAGCCACGGGGCAGGGCGGCGCCAAGGCGCCCAAGGCCGCCGTGCGCGCCGCGAAGAAGGCCGCCAGCAAGGCCAAGCCGGCGCGCAAGTCCACGCGCCGCTGATCACCAGAACACAGGAGACACACCATGGCAAATGCAAAAGCCGCGGCCGGACAGGTCGCGATCGTCACCGGCGGCGGCACCGGCGTCGGCAAGGCCGCCGCGCTCGCGCTGCTCGGCGCGGGCTGGCGCGTGGCGCTGGCCGGGCGCCGCATCGAGCCGCTGCAGGAGGTGGCGAAGCCGTTCCCCAACCAGGCGCTGCCGGTGTCCACCGACATGTCCGATCCGGACGCCGTGCGCAATCTGTTCGACGAGACGGTGAAGGCCTTCGGTCGCGTGGACCTGCTGTTCAACAACGCCGGCCGCGGCTTGCCCGCGAACCCGCTGGAGGACATGTCCGTCGCCGACTGGAAGGCGGTGGTCGACACGAACCTCAACGGGATGTTCTACGGCATCCAGAACGCGTTCCGCGTCATGAAGTCGCAGGAACCGAAGGGCGGCCGCATCATCAACAACGGTTCGATCTCGGCGCACGCGCCGCGGCCGCACTCCATCGCGTACACCGCCACCAAGCATGCCGTGACCGGCCTCACCAAGTCGGCCTCGCTGGACGGCCGCCGCTACGACATCGCCGTCGGCCAGATCGACATCGGCAACGCGATGACGGAGCTGGCCGCACGCATGGCCAAGGGCGTGCCGCAGGCCAACGGCGACATCGCCATCGAGCCCCTGATCGACGTGGAGATCGTCGGCAAGTCGGTGCTGTACATGGCCAGCCTGCCGCTGGAGGCGAACGTCCTGTTCCACACCGTGATGGCCACGAAGATGCCCTTCGTGGGCCGCGGCTAGCGGCTGCGCGCCAGGGCTCCGCTTTTCTCCCTCTCCCCCTGGGAGAGGGGCGGGGTGAGGGCACGCGCGGCCGGGCTCACGCGACGAGGCGCGACGCGAGTGCCGATGCCGTGAGCGGCTCGTGCGCCGGCCAGCGATCCGCCGCCAGCCCGTGCAGGTACACGGCTGCACTCGCGGCCTCGAACGCGTCCTCGCCGTTGGCGAGCCGCGCGGCCACCATGCCCGCGAGCACGTCCCCGGTGCCGGCGATCGCCAGCCGTGCATTGCCGGTGGGATTGATGCGCACCTTCTCGTCGGGCGTTGCGATCACGGAGCCCGACCCCTTCAGCACCACGACGCAGGCGAAGCGCCGCGCCAGGTCGCGCGCCGTGGCGAGCCGGTTGGCCTGCACCTCCGCCGCCGTGAGATCGAGCAGCCGCGCCGCCTCCAGCGGGTGCGGCGTCAGCACCGTGGGCGCGCCGCTCTGGCCGCGGGCCACCAGCAGCGACTGCAGCGAGCCATCGCCCGCGATCGCGTTGAGCGCGTCGGCGTCGAGCACCAGCGCCCGTGCGTGCAGCGCGCGCGGCAGCGCTGCACGCACCGCCTCGCCGCCTCCGCAGCCGCACGCAACCGCCATGGTCGTGAAGTCGAGGCTGTCCCAGGCGCGGACCATCAGGTCCGGCTGCTGGGGATCGAGTGCAGGCGCCGCCGGATCGAGGAAGCCGACGAACACCCGGCCCGCGCCGTGATGCAGTGCGGCGCGCGCGCACAGCAGCGCCGCGCCGGCCATGCCGGGCGCGCCGCCCACCACGGCCACGTCGCCGTAGCTTCCCTTGTGGCTCGCATGCGGGCGCGCGGCTGCGGGCGGCGCGCCGGCCAGCATGGCCGTGGCCGGCTCCGGGTCCTGCACCTGCAGGTCGTCCCACCAGACCACGCCCGCGGCGTCGCGGCCCTGCGCCGTGAACAGGCCGGGCTTGAGCGCGAGCAGGCTCAGCGTGTGCGCCGCCCGCACGCAGGCAACCGAGGAGCCGGTGTCCGCATGCAGCGCGGACGGCACGTCCACGGCCAGCACGGGCGCGGGTCCGTCATTGAGCGCCTGGATCTGCTGCAGCAGCCGGCCCTCGGGGCTGCGGGTCGCGCCGATGCCCAGCAAGGCGTCGATCGCGAACCCGGCGCCGGCCGGCGCGTCGGCGGCGAAGCGCACGCCGGCGGCACGTGCGCGCTGCAGCGAGGCGCGCGCATCGTCGGGCGTGCGGGCTTCCTCGCCCAGCCAGGTCACCACCGGGTCCTTGCCCCACTGCTTCAGGTGCAGCGCTGCCTCGAAGCCGTCGCCGCCGTTGTTGCCGGGCCCGCAGGCCACCCAGATCGTGCGCGCGTGCGGCGCGAGCGCCAGCGCGAGGCGCGCGACGGCGAGGCCGGCGCGCTGCATCAGCGCATGCGCGGGCAGTGCGGCCGTGGCGCGCTGCTCGATGCGGCGGATCGCCGCCACGTCGTGCAGCGGCCAGGGGCGGTCGGGGGTGACGCGCTGCATGCCGGCCTCAGAGGACAAGGCGTTCCACGCCCAGGCCTTCGATGTCGATGGCCGGCGCCTGCGCCGTCATCAGGTCGGCCACCACGCGGGCGCTGCCGCAAGCGAGCGCCCAGCCGCTGGAGCCATGGCCGATGTTGATCCACACCCCCGGAACGCCGGTGGCGCCGAGCACGGGCGGGCCGTCGGGCAGCATGGGCCGCGCGCCCTTCCACTCCTGCACCGCGGCGCCGGTGTTGGCGAGCTGCGCGGCGCCCGGGAACCAGTCGTGCAGCACCTTGTAGAGGGTCTGGATGGCGCCCGGCC
This sequence comes from Ramlibacter ginsenosidimutans, assembly GCF_016654015.1. GTDB lineage: Bacteria > Pseudomonadota > Gammaproteobacteria > Burkholderiales > Burkholderiaceae_C > Ramlibacter > Ramlibacter ginsenosidimutans. Next base: position 159,116 of record NZ_JAEPWM010000003.1, read on the forward strand.
GGCGATGGGACGGCTCGCCGCCGATCTCGGCGCTGCCGGCCACGCGCACGCGGTTGCCCAGGCGCGAGATCGCGACCTTGTAGCGGTCGTCCATCACGCCGCTGCGCGGCGCGTTGAGCGGCTCGCGGATCGGCGCGCTGATCGAATAGCCATGCACCGCGGCCAGCGGAATGGGCAGGCCCACGGGCTTCAGCAGGTGGGCCGAGCCCATGCCGCTGCACACCACCACGGCGTCGAAGCGCTGCGTGGCGGGTGCGGCGTCGTCGCCGTGCGTGATGCGCAGCAACGTGGGCTGCGCCGGGTCCAGTGGCGCCACCGAGCAGTTGAATTCGAAACGCGCACCCAGCGCCTGCGCCTGGTTCTTCAGCAGCAGCGCGAACTGGCGGCAGTTGCCGACCTCGTCCTCGGGCAGGTGGATTGCGCCGGCGAAGTCCGTGTCGGGGTTCAGCGCGGGCTCCACGGCGCGCGCCTGGTCGCCATCGATTTCCTGGAACTTCACGCCGGCGTCGCGCAACACCTGCAGGCCCGGCTGCACCAGCTTGCGGTCCTTGTCCGAGCGCAGCAGCACCAGGTAGCCCTGGGCCCGGTCGTACTCCAGCTGGAGCTGCGCCGTGATCTGGGCAAGCCGCGCGCGGCTGTAGAAGGCCAGGCGCTGCAGGCGCGCCCGGTTGGCGAGATAGGTGTCCAGCTCGCAGGCGCGGTGCCAGCGCATCATCCAGCGCACTTCGTGCGTGGCCAGCGGCCAGCACACGCGCACGGGAGCGTGGCGGCTGAACAGGTAGCGCGCCACCTTGCCCGGCATGCCCGGCGCGGCCCAGGGCGTCACGTACCCCGGCGCGACCACGCCCGCATTGGCGAAGCTGGTCTCCAGCGCGGCGGCCCCGTGGCGCTCGAACACGGTCACCTCGTGGCCGTCGGCGGTCAGCTCGTACGCGGTGGTCACGCCGATGATCCCGGCGCCCACGATGGCGATTTTCATCAGGTCGGCAGGGCGGACGACAGCAGGCGCTCGACCTGCAGCGACAGGTTGAGGATGGTGTCGTCGTGCATCGCGCCGTGCCACGCCATGAGGCCCACCGGCAGTTCGCCGGGCGCGTGGCAGGGCAGCGAGATCGCGCAGCCATCCAGCATGTTGACCACGCTGGTGTTGCGCAGGAGCAGGGCGTTGACGCGGAAGAAGGCGGCATCGCGCTCGGCGCCCGGCGCGACTTCCGCGATCGGCGGCGCCACCATCGGCACCGTGGGCGAGAGCACCGCGTCGTAGCCGGCCAGCGCCTCGTGCACCCCGGCGATCCAGGCGGAGCGCGCCTGTTGCAGCTCGAGGTACTCCCAGGCCTTCATCTGCGCGCCGCGCTCGATGCGCAGGCGCACGCGCGGGTCGTAGCGGTCGCCGGCGCGCTCCAGCTGATGGCGGTGCCAGGCATAGCTCTCGGCCGCGGAGAAGCCGCCGGTGGACTGGATGGTGCCGAGGTCCTGGATCTGCGCCAGCGGGATCTCGGTGATCTGCGCCCCTGCGTCGCGCAGCAGGCGCAGCGTGCGCTCGAACGCGCGCGCCACCGTCGCATCGAGGCCGTCCTGCATCTGCGTGCGTGCCACGGCGAACCGGTACGAGGAAAGCGGCCGCTCGTTGCGAGTCACCTGGCGTGCGGCCAGGATCTCGTGCGCGAGGATCGTGTCGCGCACGCTGCGCGTCATCGCGCAGACCGTGTCGAGCGTCCAGGACAGCGGATAGGCGCCAGCCAGCGGCGTGAGGCGCGCCGTGTTCTTGAAGCCCACGATGCCGCACAGCGCGGCGGGGATGCGGATGGAGCCGCCCGTGTCCGAGCCGAGCCCGATGAAGGCAGCGCCCGTGGCCACCGACACCGCGGCGCCCGAGGACGAGCCGCCCGGCACGCGCGGCGTCGCCGCGTCGCAGGGGTTGGCGGGGGTGCCGAAGTGCGGATTGATGCCGACGCCCGAGAAGGCGAACTCGCTCATGTTCGTGCGGGCTATCACGACGCCGCCGGCGGCGCGCAGGCGAGCCACCGAGAGTGCGTCCGACTGGGCCGGGGCCGCGTCGGCCAGCGCCACCGAGCCGGCGGTGGTCACCTCGCCGGCGAGGTCGAACAAGTCCTTGATCGACACCGCCAGCCCCGCCAGGGGCGTGCTCGCGGCGGTGCGCGCGGCCTCCGCCTCGGCTTGCGGGAAGCGGGTCTTCAGGAATACGTGCCGGTTCGCCGGGGACAGGGCGGCATCGCGCGCGGCGGCCAGCTCGCCGGAGGCGGAGCCGCGCCCCTCGCGCAGGCGCTCGCGGATGCTGTGGAGATCAGGGTGCGGCATGGATGGGCAGGGTGGGGAGGAGGGGCCTGTGCTAGAATCTTGCGGTTTTGCCGGGTGTCAAGCGCGAGGTGCGAGTGGCGTTGTCGGCAAGACAAATCGCGGATCCCGCCCCTCGAGGTGTCGCAACGTGCCGTTGCGATTCAGGCCGGGATTCTAGACCCAACCTTCGGAGCTCCCATGACCGTATCCATGCGTGAAATGCTGGAAGCCGGTGTCCATTTCGGACACCAGACGCGCTTCTGGAACCCCAAGATGGCCCCGTACATCTTCGGCCATCGCAACAAGATCCACATCATCAACCTCGAGAAGACGCTGCCGCTCTTCGAGGAAGCCACCAAGTTCGCGCGCCAGCTGGCCGCCAACCGCGGCACCATCCTGCTGGTGGGCACCAAGCGCCAGGCGCGCGAGCTGGTCGCCGCCGAGGCCCAGCGTTGCGGCATGCCCTTCGTGAACCAGCGCTGGCTGGGCGGCATGCTGACGAACTTCAAGACCGTCAAGACCTCCATCAAGCGCCTGAAAGACATGAAGGCGCAGCAGGAAGCAGGCCTGGAGTCCATGTCCAAGAAGGAACAGCTGATGTTCGAGCGCGAGATCAACAAGCTCGAGAAGGACATCGGCGGCATCCAGGACATGAACACGCTGCCCGACGCCCTGTTCGTGGTCGACGTGGGCTACCACAAGATCGCCGTCGCCGAGGCGCAGAAGCTGGGCATCCCGATCATCGCGGTGGTGGACTCCAACCACTCGCCCGAGGGCATCGACTACGTGATCCCCGGCAACGATGACTCCGCCAAGGCCGTGACGCTCTACGTCCGCGGCATGGCCGACGCCATCCTCGAGGGCAAGAACAACGCCGTCACCGACGTGCAGCGCGCCGTCTCCGAGGGCGGCGACGAGTTCGTGGAAGTCAAGGAAGGCGCTGCCGCCTGACGCTTCGGCCCCTAGCCGCGACCAGGGGGCTTTCGGGCCCCCTTTGCACACCCGGACCCAACTGAACATTCGACAAGATTAGAGGACAAGATGGCTGCAATCACCGCAAGCATGGTCGGCGAACTGCGCGCGAAGACCGACGCGCCCATGATGGAATGCAAGAAGGCCCTGACCGAGGCCAACGGCGACATGGACAAGGCCGAGGAACTGCTGCGCGTCAAGCTGGGCAACAAGGCCGCCAAGGCCGGCTCGCGCATCACCGCCGAAGGCGTGGTCACCGCCTCCATCGAGGGCACCACCGGCGCCCTGCTGGAAGTGAACTGCGAAACCGACTTCGTCACCAAGAACGACAGCTTCCTGGCGATGGCCCGCGCCGCCGCCGAACTGGTCGCGAAGAACAACCCCGCGGACGTCGCCGCCCTCGGCGCGCTGCCTTACAGCCAGGACAGCTTCGGCCCCACGCTGGAAGACGTGCGCAAGGGCCTCGTCGGCAAGATCGGCGAGAACATGAGCTTCCGCCGCTTCAAGCGCTTCTCCGGCTCGAACAAGCTCGTGAGCTACCTGCACGGCACGCGCATCGGCGTGGTCGTGGAGTACCAGGGTGACGACGTCGCCGCCAAGGACGTCGCCATGCACGTCGCCGCGATGAAGCCGGTGGCGCTGTCGTCCGCCGACGTGCCCGCCGAACTGATCGAGAAGGAGCGCAACGTCGCGACGGCCAAGGCCGCCGAGTCCGGCAAGCCGGCCGACATCGCTGCGAAGATGATCGAAGGCTCGGTGCAGAAGTACCTGAAGGAAGTCTCGCTGCTGAACCAGGCGTTCGTGAAGAACGACAAGCAGACGGTCGAACAGATGCTCAAGGCCGCCAACACCACGATCAAGGGCTTCACGCTCTACGTGGTCGGCGAAGGCATCGAGAAGAAGGCCGACGACTTCGCCGCCGAAGTGGCCGCCCAGGTGGCTGCCGCCAAGCAGGCCGCCTGACGGCAATCCACGGCCGTTCGGAGGAGGGCACCCGAACGGCCGGTTACAAGCGCCCGCCGTTACACTCAAGCCCGTTCGAACCAGGAGACCCGCCCCCATGCCCGCCCAGCCAGCCCACAAGCGCATCCTGCTCAAGCTGTCCGGTGAGGCGCTGATGGGAGACGACGCCTTCGGCATCAACCGCGCGACCATCGTGCGCATGGTCCAGGAGGTCGCCGAGGTCGTCCACATGGGCGTCGAAGTCGCCGTCGTCATCGGCGGCGGCAACATCTTCCGCGGCGTGGCCGGAGGCTCGGTCGGCATGGACCGGGCCACCGCCGACTACATGGGCATGCTGGCCACCGTGATGAACGCGCTGGCGCTGTCCGACGCGATGACCAAGCAGGGCTTGGTGCCCCGCGTCATGTCCGCGATCGCGATCGAGCAGGTGGTCGAACCCTACGTCCGCCCCAAGGCGCTGCAGTACCTCGAGGAAGGCAAGGTCGTGATCTTCGCGGCCGGCACCGGCAACCCCTTCTTCACGACCGACACCGCCGCCGCCCTGCGCGGCGCCGAGATCGGCGCGGAGGTGGTGCTGAAGGCGACCAAGGTCGACGGCGTGTATTCGGCCGACCCGCAGAAGGACCCCACGGCGGAACGCTATTCCCGCATCAGCTTCGACGAGGCGATGTCGCGCAACCTGGGCATCATGGACGCGACCGCCTTCGCGCTGTGCCGCGACCAGAAGCTGCCGATCAAGGTGTTCTCGATCTTCAAGCACGGCGCGCTCAAGCGCGTGGTGCAGGGCGAGGACGAGGGCACCCTGGTGTACGCGTGAGCCCGGGACCCTGAGCAAGAGGAGCAGAGCAGAGCATGGCAACGATTCCCGAAATCAAGCAGACCACGCAAGGCAAGATGGACCAGACCATCGCCGCGTTCAAGAGCACCCTGTCCAAGATCCGGACCGGCCGCGCCAATCCCGGCATCCTGGACACCGTGCACGTCGACTACTACGGCTCCACGGTGCCGATTTCGCAGGTGGCGAACGTGTCGCTGCTGGATGCCCGCACGATCAGCGTGCAGCCCTGGGAAAAGGGCCTGGGCGCCAAGATCGAGAAGGCCATCCGCGACAGCGACCTGGGCCTGAACCCCGCTTCCATGGGCGACCTGATCCGCGTGCCGATGCCGCCGATGTCCGAGGAGCGCCGCAAGGAAATGACGAAGCTGGTGCGCCACGAGGGCGAGAACGCCAAGATCGCCATCCGCAACCTGCGCCGCGACGCCAACGAGCACGTGAAGAAGCTGGTGAAGGACAAGACCGCGACCGAGGACGACCTCAAGCGGGCCGAAGCCGACGTGCAGAAGGTCACGGACAAGCACATCAACGAGATCGACTCGCTGGTGGCCGGCAAGGAAAAGGAGATCATGGAGGTCTGACGGATTCAGGGGCTAGGGGCTGGGGGCTAGGGGCTAGGGAGACAGCCACTGCCTCGATCCCCCTAGTCCCTAGCCCGCAGCCCCTAGACCCTATGAGCGCCAAGCGCGACATCCCCCACCACATCGCCATCGTCATGGATGGCAACGGCCGCTGGGCGACCAGGCGCTTCCTGCCGCGCGTCGCCGGGCACAAGAAGGGCGTGGATGCGCTGCGCACCTGCGCGCGCCACTGTGGCGACATCGGGGTGAAGGTGCTCACCGTGTTCGCGTTCTCCTCGGAGAACTGGAGCCGGCCGGCCGAGGAAGTCTCCGGCCTGATGGAACTGCTGGCGGCGGCGCTCTCCCGCGAGGTTCCCAAGCTGAACGCGGAGGGCGTGCGCATCCACTTCATCGGCGACCGCTCGGCGCTGTCCGACAAGGTGCGCGCGGGCCTGGCCAGCGCGGAGGCGGTGACCGCTGCCAACACGCGCCTGGTCCTCAACATCTGCTTCAACTACGGCGGCCGCTGGGACATCGCGCAGGCCGCCGCCCGGCTGGCGGCGCACGGCGAGGCGATCACCGAGCAGTCGCTCGATCGCGCCATGGCGCTGTCGCACGTGCCTGACCCCGACCTCGTGATCCGCACCGGCGGCGAGTTGCGCATCAGCAACTTCCTGCTCTGGCAGGCGGCTTACAGCGAGCTGTACTTCACCGACAAGCTGTGGCCCGAGTTCGACGAGGCCGCGCTCGACGAGGCGATCGCCGACTACGGCAAGCGCGAGCGCCGCTTCGGCCGCACTTCCGCGCAGGTCGCCGCACCCGCACGCACGAGCCGCAAGGCGGCCTGAGGGTCGCGATGCTGAAGCAGCGCATCATCACGGCCATCGTCCTGCTGGCCATCCTGCTGCCGGCGCTGTTCTGGCGCACGCCGCAGCCCTTCCTTGCCATCACGCTGGTGCTGCTCGCCGCGGGCGGCTGGGAGTGGGGCCGCCTGAACCACCTCGGCGCGGGCGCCAGCGTGGCGCTCGGCGCGCTCACGCTCGCACTGTGCGCCGGCGCGTGGTGGCTGGACTGGCCGGCGCATCCTTCGGCGCTGATGTGGATCGTCGTGGGCGCCGCCTGGGTGCTCGCCGGCGCCGCGCTGGTGAAGCACGGGGTGGAGGGCTGGCCCGGGATCCCGCGCGGCGTGCGCGTGGTGAGCGGCACGCTGGCGCTGGTGCTCGCCTGGCTGGCGATGGCGCAGGCGCGGGAGATCGGCGTCAATTTCCTGCTCTCGATCTTCGTGCTGGTGTGGGTCGCGGACGTCACCGCGTACTTCGCGGGCCGCGCCTTCGGCGGCCGCTTCACGCAGCGCAAGCTGGCTCCCGTGATCAGTCCCAAGAAAAGCTGGGAAGGCGTCTGGGGCGGCATGGCCGGCGTGGTGGTGCTCGCGGTGGTGTGGACCTTCGCCGACCGCGCCACCGAGGCCGCGGTGCCCAGCCTTTATTCCCGGCTCGCCGCTATGAACTGGCTGGTGCTGGTGCTGGGCGCGCTCTTTCTCGCCGCCATGAGCGTGGTCGGCGACCTCACGGAATCGCTGGTCAAGCGCAGCGCCGGCATGAAGGATTCCAGCCAGCTGCTGCCCGGACACGGCGGCGTGCTCGATCGGGTCGATGCCCTGCTGCCCACCCTGCCGCTCGCGATGATGCTGGCCACGCTGGCCGCTTTGGCCTCACGATGAAACAACGCATCGCCGTCCTCGGCTCCACCGGATCCGTCGGCGCGAATACGCTCGATGTGATCGCCCGCCATCCGGACCGCTTCGAGGTGTTCGCGCTCAGCGCCGCCTCGCAGGTGGACCTGATGCTGCAGCAATGCCTGCAGTTCCGCCCCGCGTTCGCGGTCATGGCGCAGGAAGAGGCCGGCCGCGCGCTGGCCGCGCGCATGGAGTCCAGCGGCCTCGCCACGCGCGTGCTGTGGGGCACGGCCGCCCTCGACACGATCGCCAGCCACGAACAGGTGGACACCGTGATGGCCTCCATCGTGGGCGCCGCCGGACTGGCCTCGTGCATCGCGGCGGCGCGCGCGGGCAAGAAGCTGCTGCTGGCGAACAAGGAAGCGCTCGTCGTCGGCGGCGAGCTGTTCATGTCGGCGGTGCAGCAGGGCGGCGCGAAGCTGCTGCCGATCGACAGCGAGCACTCCGCCATCTTCCAGTCGCTGCCGGAAGACCACTCCACCTGGGACGCGCGCGTCGAGAAGATCATCCTCACCGCCTCGGGCGGCCCGTTCCGCACGCGCGAGCCGGCCAGCCTGCGCTCCGTCACGCCGGAGGAGGCCTGCGCGCACCCGAACTGGGTGATGGGCCGCAAGATCTCGGTCGACTCCGCGACGATGATGAACAAGGCGCTGGAGGTGATCGAGGCCCGCTACCTGTTCGGCCTGGCGCCCGGGCGGCTGCAGGTCGTGATCCATCCGCAAAGCGTGATCCACTCGATGGTGCAGTATCGCGACACCTCGGTGGTCGCGCAGCTGGGCACGCCCGACATGCGCGTTCCCATTGCCTACGGGCTGGCCTGGCCCGAACGCGTGAGCTCGGGAGCGCAGCCGCTCGACTTCGGCGCGCTGGCCGACATGAGCTTCGAGTCCCTGGACAGCCGCGGCCACCGCGAGCGCTTCCCGGGCCTGCAACTGGCGTGGGACGCGCTGGCCGCGGCGCCTGGCACTACGGCGGTATTGAACGCCGCCAACGAGATGGCGGTGGCGGCGTTCCTGGAGCGGCGCATCCGCTTCGACCAGATCCACACGGTAAATCTCGCAACTTTGGCGGCCCTCGCGCCGTCCAAGCCGCACACCCTGCAGGACCTGCTGGCGCTCGACGCCGAGGCCCGCCGCACCGCCGGGGTTGCGATTCGCAGCCTCGACGCCTGAGGAGCCGCAAGCATGCTGATGACCGTCGTCGCCTTTCTCGTCGCCCTGGGCGTGCTGATTGCCGTGCACGAGTACGGCCACTACCGCGTGGCCGTCGCCTGCAAGGTGAAGGTGCTGCGCTTTTCGATCGGCTTCGGCACCGCGCTCTATCGCTGGAAGCCGCGCAAGCAGCGCCCCGGCCAGGACACCGAGTTCGTCATCGGCGCATTCCCCCTGGGCGGCTACGTGAAGATGCTGGACGAGCGCGAGGGCGACGTAGCCCCCGCCGAGCGCCACCGCGCCTTCAACACGCAGCCCCTGCGCTCCCGCGCGCTGATCGTGGCGGCGGGTCCGGTCGCGAACCTGCTGCTCGCCATCCTGCTGTACGCCACGGTCAACTGGATGGGCGTGCAGGAGCCGCAGCCGGTGCTCGCAAGCCCGGTGCCCGGCTCCATCGCCGCGCAGGCCGGACTGCACGGCGGCGAGCGTGTGCAGTCCGCCGCGCTCGATGGCGACACGCTGCAGCCCGTGCGCTCGTTCGAGGACCTGCGCTGGCTGCTCACGCGCGGCGCGCTGGACGGCCACGATTTGCGCCTGGTGCTCGCGCGCGACGGCGGCCAGCCCGCCGGCGAAGTGCTGCTGCCGCTGTCTCGCCTGGATGCGCGCGAAGCCGATGCGCAGTTGATGCGCAAGGTGGGCCTGGTGGCGCCCTGGAGCCCGCCGGTCCTGGGCGACGTGATGGCCGGCGGCGCCGCCGAACGCGCGGGCCTGCGCAAGGGCGACTTCGTGCTGCGCCTCGGCAACCAGGCCGTCGGCGACGCACAGAACCTGCGCGACCTGATTCGCGCGCAGGTGCGCAACGGCCAGGGCGTCCCGTCCACCTGGGAGATCGAGCGCGGCGGCCGCCGCATTCAGGTGCTCGTGACGCCCGACGTCGTCACCGCCGACGGCCAGCCGGCGGTGGGCCGCATCTCCGCCTACGTGGGCGCGCCGCCGGCGATGCTCACGGTGCGCTACGGGCCGGTGGACGGACTGTGGAAGGGCGCGGAGCGTACCTGGGAGGTCTCGGCCCTGTCGCTGCGCATGATGGGGCGCATGGTGATCGGCGAAGCCTCGGTGAAGAACCTGAGCGGACCCCTCACGATCGCCGATTACGCGGGCAAGTCCGCGAGCCTCGGGCTCACGCAATACCTGCTGTTCCTCGCCTTGATCAGCGTCAGTCTCGGCGTGCTGAACCTGCTGCCGCTGCCCGTCTTGGACGGTGGGCACCTGATGTATTATCTTTGGGAGGCCGTGACGGGCAGGAGCATCTCCGAAGCCTGGATGGAGCGCCTGCAGCGCGGTGGCGTGGCGGTGCTGCTGGTCATGATGTCGATCGCCCTGTTCAACGACGTCGCCCGGCTCTTTGGATAGAAGAAAACCTTGCAGCTGCCGCCGCGGCGGGTTCGCCCAGTCCCCGCCGGCGCCTCTCCAGAATCAATGAAGAAACAATTCAAGCGCTTGCGCGTGCGTACCGTCTCGGCTGTCGCGGCCCTTGTCTTCGCCGCGAACACCTGGGCCGTGGAGCCCTTCACCGTGCGCGACATCCGCGTGGAAGGCCTGCAGCGCGTCGAGCCGGGCACCGTGTTCGCTTCGCTGCCCTTCCGGGTCGGCGACCAGTACAACGACGAAAAGGGCTCCGCCGCGATCCGCGCGCTGTTCGCACTGGGCCTGTTCAAGGACGTGCGCCTCGAGACGCAGGGCGACGTGCTGATCGTGGTCGTCGAGGAACGCCCCACGGTGGCCGACGTCGACTTCGTCGGCACGCGCGAGTTCGACAAGGACACCTTGAAGAAGGCGCTGCGCGACATCGGCCTCACGGAAGGCCGCCCGTACGACCAGGCGCTGGCCGACCGCGCCGAGCAGGAACTGAAGCGGCAGTACATCAACCGCAGCCTGTACGCCGCGGACGTGGTGACCACCGTGACGCCGATCGAGCGCAACCGCGTGAACCTCACCTTCACGGTGACCGAGGGCGACCCCACCAAGATCCGCGAACTGCACATCGTCGGCAACAAGAGCTTCAGCGAGTCGACGCTGCGCGGGCAGATGGAGCTGAACACCGGCAGCTGGCTTTCCTGGTACACCAAGTCCGACCGCTACTCGCGCACCAAGCTCAATGCGGACCTGGAGGCGCTGCGCTCCTACTACCTGCAGCGCGGCTTCCTCGAGTTCCGCATCGACTCCACCCAGGTGGCGATCTCGCCGGACAAGCAGGACATCAGCATCACGATCAACATCACCGAGGGTGAGCGTTACGTGGTGTCGGGCGTGCGGCTCGAAGGCGACTTCCTCGGCCGCGAGGAGGAGTTCAAGTCGCTGGTGAAGATCAAGCCGGGCGAGCCGTACAACGCCGACCAGGTGGCCGAGACCACCAAGGCCTTCACCGACTACTTCGGCAACTTCGGCTACGCGTTCGCGCAGGTCGAGGCGCGGCCGGAGATCGACCACGCCAACAACCGCGTGTCCTTCGTGCTGGCGGCGGAGCCGTCGCGCCGCGCCTACGTGCGCCGCATCAACATCTCGGGCAACAACCGCACGCGCGACGAAGTGATCCGCCGCGAGTTCCGCCAGTTCGAGTCGAGCTGGTACGACGCCGAGAAGATCAAGCTGTCGCGCGACCGCGTCGACCGCCTGGGCTTCTTCAAGGACGTGAACGTCGAGACCAGCGACGTGCCGGGCGCACCGGACCAGGTGGACCTGAACATCGCCGTCACCGAGCGCCCCACCGGCAGCCTGCAGATAGGCGCGGGCTTCTCCAGCGCGGAAAAGCTGGGCCTGTCCTTCGCGATCAAGCAGGAGAACGCGTTCGGCACCGGCAACTACCTGGCCGTCGAAGTCAACACGAGCAAGTACAACAAGACGATCGCGTTCAACTCGACCGATCCGTACTTCACGCCCGACGGCATCTCGCGCACCTTCGACATCTACTACCGGGCTTCGAAGCCGTACGAACAGCAGGGCGGCGACTACCGGCTCAACACCGCCGGCACCAGCCTGCGCTTCGGCGTGCCGTTCTCGGAAGTGGACACGGTGTTCTTCGGGGCGGGCCTGGAGCGCACCGAGATCGTGGCCGGCACGAACATCCCGGCCGCCTACCTGGCCTACGCGGAGCAGTTCGGCACCACCAGCAACACGCTGCCGCTGACCCTGGGGTGGTCGCGCGACGACCGCGACAGCTCGCTGGCGCCCACCACGGGCCGCTACCAGCGCCTCGGGGCGGAGTGGGGCGTCGCCGGCGACGCCCGCTACATCCGTGGCAACTACCAGTACCAGCAGTTCCTGCCGCTCAGCAAGGCCTACACCTTCGCCTTCAACGGCGAAGTGGGCTATGGCACGGGACTCAACGGGCAGCCGTACCCGGTGTTCAAGAACTTCTACTCCGGCGGCCTCGGCTCCGTGCGCGGCTTCCAGCAGGGCACGCTGGGTCCGCGGGACATCACCGGTTCGTCCATCGGCGGCCCCAAGAAGGTCACCTTCAACTTCGAGCTGGCCACGCCGTTCCCGGGCGCCGGCAACGACCGCACCCTGCGCCTGTTCGGCTTCGTGGACACCGGCAACGTCTTCGCCGAGGACCAGAAGGTCAGCTTTGCCGACTTCCGGGCCTCCGCCGGCCTGGGGGTGTCCTGGCTGTCGCCGGTCGGTCCGCTGCGCATCGCGTTTGCCCAGCCCATCCGCACGAAGCCTGGCGATAGAATCCAGAAAATCCAATTCCAGATCGGGACCTCGTTCTGATGAAGCTACTGACCCGTCCTTGGCTCGTGGTCCTGCTGGCCAGCCTGGCGTTCGGTGCGCAGGCGCAGGCGGACGACTTCCGCGTCGGCTTCGTCAACACCGACCGGATCTTCCGCGAGGCGAACACGGCCAAGGCGGCCCAGTCCAAGCTGGAGCAGGAGTTCTCCAGGCGCGAAAAGGACCTGAACGACCTCGGCGCGTCGCTCAAGACGGCCTCCGAGAAGTTCGAGCGCGAGGCGCCCACCCTGTCGGAGCAGCAGCGCGCCCAGCGCCAGAAGGCGCTGATCGACCAGGACCGCGAGTTCCAGCGCAAGCGCCGCGAGTTCCAGGAAGACCTGAACGCGCGCAAGAACGAGGAACTGCAGCAGGTGCTCGATCGCGCCAACCGCGTGGTCAAGCAGGTCGCCGAGCAGGAGAAGTTCGACCTGATCCTGCAGGAAGCGGTCTACATCAATCCCAAGTACGACATCACCGACAAGGTGATCAAGGCGCTCAACGCCTCCACGGCGAAGTGACGGGGCGCGCGTGAGCCCGTGGCCCTGACCCTCGGCGAGATCGTCGCCGCCATCCCGGGCGAACTGCACGGCGATCCCGCGGTGGCCATCGAAGGCCTCGCCCCGCTGGAGTCCGCCGGACCCGGCCAGCTCGCCTTCCTCAGCAACCCCAGGTACCGTCCCCAGCTCGCCGCTTCGCGCGCCGCCTGCGTGATCGTCGGGCCCGCCGTGCGCGACGCCGCCGTGGCTCGCGGCGCCTGCATCGTGGCCGAGGACCCCTACGCCTACTTCGCGCGTGTCACGCAGCTGTGGAAGCGCACGCAGGGCCGTCCCGCGCCCGGGGGGATCCACCCGAGCGCCGTCATCGATCCCGAGGCGGTGCTGGGCGAGGGCGTCGCCATCGGCCCGCACTGCGTCGTCGAACGCGGCGCGCGCATCGGCGCCGGCACGGTGCTGAAGGCGCGCGTGCACGTCGCGGAGGATTGCAGCATCGGCGCGCGCTGCATCCTGCACCCCGGCGTGGTGATCGGCGCCGACGGCTTCGGCTTCGCGCCCACCGCCGAGGGCATGGTGAAGATCGAGCAGCTGGGCGCGGTGCGCATCGGCGACGACGTGGAGATCGGCGCCAACTCCTGCATCGACCGCGGCGCGCTGGCCGACACGGTCATCGAGGACGGCGTGAAGATCGACAACCTCGTGCAGATCGGCCACAACTGCCGCGTGGGCAGGCACACCGTGATCTCCGGCTGCACGGGGGTGGCCGGCAGCGCCACCATCGGCGCGCACTGCATGATCGGCGGCGCCGCGATGATCCTCGGCCACATCACCATCGGCGACCGGGTGCACATCTCCGGCGGCACCTTCGTATCGAAGTCCATCAGCAAGCCGGGCCTGTACACCGCCATCTTTCCCATCGACGACAATGCGAGCTGGGAAAAGAACGCCGCGACGCTGCGCCAGCTGCACACGCTGCGCGAGCGCATCAAGGCGCTGGAAAAGAAACTCTGAACGCCTCCATGGACATCCACCAGATCCTCAAGAAACTGCCGCACCGCTACCCGTTCCTGCTGGTGGACCGGGTGCTGGGCGTCGAGCCGGGCAAGTCCATCCGGGCCTTGAAGAACGTCACGATCAACGAGCCCTTCTTCGTCGGCCACTTCCCCCATCGCCCGGTGATGCCGGGCGTGCTGATCCTCGAGGCGATGGCGCAGACCGCCGGGCTGCTGGCCTTCTCGGACGCCGCCAAGGCCGCCGACACCAACTCGGTCATCTACTTCGCGGGCATCGACGGCGCCCGCTTCAAGCGCCCCGTGGAACCCGGCGACCAGCTGGTCATGGACGTGGAGATCCTGCGGCACAAGGCCGGCATCTACAAGTTCAAGGGCACGGCGCGCGTGGGCGAGGAGATCGCCTGCGAGGCCGAGCTGATGTGCACCATGCGCACGGTCGCCTGAGCCACCGGCGGACATGGCGAACATCCATCCCACCGCGCTCGTCGATCCCCAGGCGCAGCTGGACGCGACCGTCCAGGTCGGTCCCTACACCGTCATCGGCCCGCACGTGAAGATCGGCGCCGGCACCACGGTCGCCGCGCACGTCGTGATCGAAGGGCACACCACCATCGGGCGCGACAACCGCATCTTCCAGTTCGGCTCGATCGGCGCGGCGAACCAGGACAAGAAGTACCAGGGCGAGCCCACCGAGCTGGTGATCGGCGACCGCAACACCATGCGCGAGTTCGTGACGCTGCACGTCGGCACGGTGCAGGACAAGGCGGTCACGCGCATCGGCAACGACAACTGGATCATGGCGTACAGCCACATCGCGCACGACTGCGTGGTGGGCAACGGCACGACCCTCGCCAACAACAGCACGCTGGGCGGCCACGTGGAGCTGGGCGACTGCGTGACCATCGGCGGGCTGGCGGGCATCCACCAGTTCGTGAAGATCGGCGCGCATGCGATGGTGGGCTTCCAGAGCGCCGTGTCGCAGGACGTCCCGCCCTTCATGCTGGTGGACGGCAATCCGCTGGCGGTGCGCGGCGTCAACGTGGTCGGCCTGCGCCGGCGCGACTTCAGCGCAGCGCGCATCGCCGCGGTGAAGCAGATGCACAAGCTGCTGTACCGCGAAGGCCGCACGCTGGAAGACGCGCGCAGCGCCATCGCTGCGCTGGCGCAATCCACGCCCGAGGCCGCCGAGGACGTCGCGCTGATGGAGCGCTTCCTCGCCGCCTCCACCCGCGGCATCGCGCGCTGACGGCATGACCGGCACGCCGCGCGCCGCGCTGGTCGCGGGCGAAGCTTCGGGCGACCTGCTGGGCGGGCTGTTCCTGGAAGGCATGCGCCAGCGCTGGCCGCAGCTGCAGTCCTTCGGCATCGGTGGCGAGCAGATGATGCGCCACGGGTTCGAACCCTGGTGGCCTTACGAGAAGCTCGCTGTGCGCGGCTACGCCGAGGTGCTGCGGCACTACCGCGAGATCGTGGGGATCCGCAACCGCCTGCGCGAGCGCCTGCAGCAGGAGCGGCCGGACGTCTTCATCGGCGTGGATGCGCCGGACTTCAACCTCGGGCTGGAGGAAGACCTGCGCCGCGGCGGCATCAAGACCGTGCATTTCGTGTGTCCCTCGATCTGGGCCTGGCGGATGAACCGCGTGCACAAGCTGCAGCGCGCCTGCGACCACGTGCTGTGCATCTTCCCCTTCGAGCCCGAGTTGCTGGCCAAGCACGGCGTGGCGGCCACCTATGTCGGTCACCCGCTCGCCAACGTGATCCCGATGGACGCCGACCGGGCGGCCGCGCGCCGCCTGCTGGGCGTGCCGATGGAGGGCGAGGTGATCGCGCTGCTGCCCGGAAGCCGAGCCTCCGAGATCGAGGCGATGACGCCGCGCTTCCTGGCCGCCGCGGCCCTGCTGCAGAAGTCGCGCCCGAACGCCTGGTTCGTGTTGCCCGCCATGCCGGCGCTGCAGTCGCGCATCAGCCAGCTCGCCCGCTCGGGCCCGTCGCCGCGCCACCTGAACATCGTCACGGCCCAGTCGCACGCGGCGCTCGCGGCCTGCGACGTGACCCTGGTGGCCAGCGGCACGGCCACGCTGGAAGCGGCGCTGTTCAAGCGCCCCATGGTCATCTCCTATCACACGCACTGGGTGACTTACGCGCTGATGAAGCCGCGCCACCTGCAGCCCTGGGTGGGCCTGCCGAACATCCTGTGCGGTGAATTCATCGTGCCCGAGTTGCTGCAGGCCAACGCAAAACCCGACTTGCTCTGCGGGGCGCTCACGGAATGGCTGGACAGCCCTGACAGAATGCTCTCCGTGCAGCAGCGATTCCGCGACCTGCACCAGCTCCTGAAGCGCGACACTGCCCGACTCGCCACCGATGCCATCCAACAAGTCCTCGCCAGCTGAGCCGCAGCAGCGCATCCGGACCACCACGATCCGGACCAGGGCGGCCAAGCCGCGGCAGGTCCCGCTGGTCTTTCCCGAGCCCATGGGCCTGTGGGCCGGGGTGGACGAAGCCGGCCGCGGCCCGCTCGCGGGGCCCGTGGTCGCGGCAGCGGTGATCCTCGACGACCAGAAGCGCATCCTCGGCCTGGCGGACTCCAAGGTGCTCACGCCCCTGCAGCGCGACAAGCTGTACGACAAGATCCGCGAGAAGGCCTTGTGCTGCTCGGTCGGCATGGCCAGCGTGGCGGAGATCGACGAACTGAACATCTTCCACGCGACGATGCTGGCGATGAAGCGCGCGGTCGAAGGCCTGCGCCTCAAGCCGGTGAAGGTGCTCGTGGACGGCAACCGCCTGCCCAAGCTGGACGTCCTGTCCGAAGCGATCGTCGATGGCGACGCCAAGGTGAAGTCCATCTCGGCCGCGTCCATCATCGCCAAGGTCACGCGCGACCGCATGCTGGTCGAACTGCACGAGGTGTTCCCGCAGTACGGCTTTGCCGCGCACAAGGGCTACAGCACGCCGGAGCACCTGGAGGCGTTGCGCGTGCACGGGCCCTGCGTCCACCACCGCAAGCACTTCGCCCCGGTGGCGGCGCAGTTCGCGGCCGAACAGCGCATCGCGGTTTCCGTGCAGGTCCAGTGACGGACGCGGCCAGTTACGTCACGTCGCGCGACAACGCGCTGCTGAAGGACCTGCGCAAGCTGGCGCAGGACAGCCACGCCTACCGCCGGCAGGGCCGGATCTGGCTGGAGGGCGACCATCTGTGCCGCGCCGCGCTGCAGCGCGGCCAACGGCCCAGCCATGCGGTGTTCCAGTCGTCCTGGTTCGACCGCGTGGGCCACCAGTGGCTGGACACCGGCGGCAAGGTGGTGGTGATCGACGATGCGCTTTTCGACAGCATCAGCGCGCTGGAGTCGCCCGGCCGCATGGGCTTCGTGCTGCCGCTGCCTGCCGCGCCGCAACTGCAGGCGGATGCGCCCACCGTGATCCTCGACGGCCTGCAGGATGCGGGCAACGTCGGCACCATCCTGCGCAGCGCGGGCGCCTTCGGGTTCCGCCAGGTGCTCGCGATGAAGGGGACGGCTGCCCTCTGGAGCCCCAAGGTGCTGCGCGCCGGCATGGGCGCGCATTTCGGCCTGCACCTGCTCGAGTCGCTGGAAGCGGCGCAGCTCGACGCGCTCAAGGTTCCGCTGCTGGCCACCAGTTCGCACCAGGGCGAGTTCCTGCACCGCGCCATGCTGCCCTGGCCCTGCGCCTGGGTCCTGGGCCACGAAGGGCAGGGGGTCAGCGCCGCGCTCGTGGATCGCGCGGCGCAGTTCGTGCGCATCGTGCAGCCCGGAGGCGAAGAGTCCCTGAACGTCGGCGCGGCGGCGGCGATCTGCCTGCACGCGAGCGCAGCGGCGCAGGCGCGCTGAAGCCTCACGGCCCTGAGGGAAAACCCCTCCTCGGGCTATAATGAGCGGCTTTCCCCCAACCAGTACGCCCGAAGCGCAAGCAGCCACTCCCCCGACAAAAGCAACATCGAGAGTCCGCTCTTGGTCGCGTTTCTGGGCGTACCGTCCTATCCGGAGAACCCAGTGCTTTCGTCGCTTCAGGGATCCTTCCCGCCCGCCATCCTGGCGCTCGCAGACGGCACGGTCTTTATCGGCAACTCGATCGGTGCCAGCGGCACCACCACCGGCGAAGTCGTGTTCAACACGGCGCTCACCGGCTACCAGGAAATCCTGACCGATCCGAGCTACGCCCACCAGATCGTCACGCTCACCTATCCGCACATCGGCAACTACGGCGTCAACGCCGAAGACGTCGAAGCCACCAGGGTGTTCGCCGCCGGGCTGATCATCCGCGACCTGCCGCTGATCGCCTCCAGCTTCCGCGCCGACATGAGCCTGCAGCAATACCTGCAGCGCGAGAACACCGTCGCCATCGCGAACATCGACACGCGCAAGCTCACCCGCATGCTGCGCACCAAGGGCGCGCAGAACGGCTGCATCCTCGGCCTCAAGCAGGGCGAGGACGTCACGCCCGCGCTGGTGGAGCAGGCGGTCGCGAAGGCGCGCGCCGAGAGGTCGATGGCCGGCCTCGACCTCGCGAAGGAAGTGACTGTCACCAAGCCCTACGACTGGGGAGAGACCGAGTGGCAACTCGGCTCCGGCTACGGCCACCTGGAGAACGCGAAGTACCACGTGGTCGCCTTCGACTACGGCGTGAAGCAGAACATCCTGCGCATGCTCGCCGAGCGCGGTTGCAAGGTCACTGTCGTGCCGGCGAAGACGCCGGCGGCCGAAGTGAAGAAGCTCCAGCCCGACGGCGTGTTCCTCTCCAACGGCCCCGGCGACCCGGAGCCCTGCGAGTACGCGATCGAAGCCACGCGCGAGCTGATCGAAGAGGGCTACCCCACCTTCGGCATCTGCCTGGGCCACCAGATCATGGCGCTCGCCTCGGGCGCGAAGACCTTCAAGATGAAGTTCGGCCACCACGGCGCGAACCACCCGGTGAAGGACCTCGACTCCGGCCGCGTGAGCATCACCAGCCAGAACCACGGCTTCGCGGTGGACGAGAGGACGCTGCCGAAGAACCTGCGCGCCACGCATGTGTCGCTGTTCGACGGGACGCTGCAAGGCCTCGCCCGCACCGATAAGCCCGCGTTCTGCTTCCAGGGCCACCCCGAGGCCTCGCCGGGTCCGCACGACATCGGCTATCTCTTCGACCGGTTCACCGGGCTGATGGACCAGAACAAGAAGTAAAGACATGCCGAAGCGTCAAGACATCAAGAGCATCCTCATCATCGGCGCCGGCCCGATCATCATCGGCCAGGCCTGCGAGTTCGACTACTCCGGCGTGCAGGCCTGCAAGGCGCTGCGCGAGGAGGGCTACAAGGTCATCCTGATCAACTCCAACCCGGCGACGATCATGACGGACCCGGCCACGGCCGACGTCACCTACATCGAGCCGATCACCTGGCAGACGGTGGAGAAGATCATCGCCAAGGAGCGGCCCGACGCCATCCTGCCCACCATGGGCGGGCAGACCGCGCTGAACTGCGCGCTGGACCTCTGGCGCAACGGCGTGCTGCACAAGTACAAGTGCGAGCTGATCGGCGCCACGCCCGAGGCGATCGACAAGGCCGAGGACCGGCTGAAGTTCAAGGATGCGATGACGCGCATCGGCCTGGGCTCCGCGCGCTCGGGCATCGCGCACTCGATGGACGAGGCCTGGGACGTGCAGAAGAGCGTGGGCTTCCCGACGGTGATCCGCCCGAGCTTCACGCTGGGCGGGACCGGTGGGGGCATCGCGTACAACCCGGAAGAATTCGAGACCATCTGCAAGCGGGGCCTGGAAGCTTCTCCGACCAACGAGCTGCTGATCGAGGAGTCGCTGCTCGGGTGGAAGGAGTACGAGATGGAAGTGGTCCGCGACAAGAAGGACAACTGCATCATCGTCTGCTCCATCGAGAACCTCGACCCGATGGGCGTGCACACCGGCGACTCGATCACCGTCGCGCCGGCGCAGACGCTGACGGACAAGGAATACCAGATCATGCGCGACGCGTCGCTCGCGGTGCTGCGCGAGATCGGCGTGGACACGGGTGGCTCGAACGTGCAGTTCTCGATCAACCCGAAGGACGGTCGCATGATCGTCATCGAGATGAACCCGCGCGTGTCGCGCTCCTCGGCGCTCGCCTCCAAGGCCACCGGCTTCCCGATCGCCAAGGTCGCGGCCAAGCTCGCCGTGGGCTACACGCTGGACGAACTGCGCAACGAGATCACGGGCGGCGCGACGCCGGCATCGTTCGAGCCGTCGATCGACTACGTCGTCACGAAGATCCCGCGCTTCGCCTTCGAGAAATTCAAGGACGCGAACGACCGACTCACCACGCAGATGAAGTCCGTGGGTGAGGTGATGGCCATGGGCCGCACCTTCCAGGAGTCCTTCCAGAAGGCGCTGCGCGGCCTGGAGGTCGGTGTCGACGGGCTCAACCAGAAGACCACCGACCGCGAGGTGCTGGAAAAGGAACTGGGCGAGCCCGGTCCCGAGCGCATCTGGTACGTCGGCGATGCCTTCGGCATGGGCCTGAGCGTGCAGGAGGTCCACGACCTCACCAAGATCGATCCGTGGTTCCTGGTGCAGATCGAGGAGATCGTGAAGATCGAGCTCGACCTGGACAAGCTGGTGGAAGGCAAGGGGGCCGCGGCGCTGGAAGCGATCGACGCGCCCACGCTGCGCGCGCTCAAGCGCAAGGGCTTCTCCGACCGGCGCCTGGCCAAGCTGCTCAAGACCACGGAGAAGGCCGTGCGCGAGCGCCGCAAGGCACTGAACGTGCGCCCCGTGTACAAGCGCGTGGACACCTGCGCCGCCGAATTCGCGACCAACACGGCCTACATGTACTCGACCTACGAGGACGAGTGCGAAGCCGAGCCGACCGACAGGAAGAAGATCATCGTGCTGGGCGGCGGTCCCAACCGCATCGGCCAGGGCATCGAGTTCGACTACTGCTGCGTGCACGCGGCGCTGGCGCTGCGCGAGGACGGCTACGAGACCATCATGGTCAACTGCAATCCCGAGACGGTCTCGACCGACTACGACACCTCCGACCGCCTGTACTTCGAGCCGCTGACGCTGGAAGACGTGCTCGAGATCGTCGACAAGGAAAAGCCCACCGGCGTGATCGTGCAGTACGGCGGCCAGACGCCGCTGAAGCTGGCGCTGGGCCTGGAGAAGGAAGGCGTGCCCATCATCGGCACCTCGCCGGACATGATCGACGCCGCGGAAGACCGCGAGCGCTTCCAGCAACTGCTGGTGCAGTTGAAGCTGCGCCAGCCGCCCAACGCCACCGCGCGCACCGAACCCGAGGCGCTGGAGAAGGCGCAGGCACTGGGCTATCCGCTGGTGGTGCGTCCTTCCTACGTGCTGGGCGGCCGGGCCATGGAGATCGTGCACGAGCAGCGCGACCTGGAGCGCTACATGCGCGAGGCCGTGAAGGTGTCCAACGATTCGCCCGTGCTGCTGGACCGATTCCTCAACGACGCCATCGAGTGCGACGTCGACTGCATCGCCGACGGCACCGGTGCCGTGTTCATCGGCGGCGTGATGGAGCACATCGAGCAGGCCGGCGTCCACTCGGGCGACTCCGCCTGCTCGCTGCCGCCGTACTCGCTGTCGCAGGCCACCGTCGACGAGCTGAAGCGGCAGACCGCCGCGATGGCCAAGGCGCTGAACGTGGTCGGACTGATGAACGTGCAGTTCGCCATCCAGGAGAAGGACGGCCAGGACGTCATCTTCGTGCTGGAGGTGAACCCGCGTGCCTCGCGCACCGTGCCGTACGTGTCCAAGGCGACCGGCATCCAGCTGGCCAAGGTGGCGGCACGCTGCATGGTGGGCCAGACGCTGCAGCAGCAGGGCGTCGTGCACGAAGTGACGCCGCCTTACTTCAGCGTGAAGGAAGCCGTGTTCCCCTTCGTCAAGTTCCCCGGCGTGGACACCATCCTCGGTCCCGAGATGAAGTCCACGGGCGAGGTGATGGGCGTGGGCAAGACCTTCGGCGAGGCGTTCGTGAAGAGCCAGATGGGCGCGGGCACCCGGCTGCCGCGGCCGACCGACGCGGACGGCAAGCCCACGGGCAAGGTCTTCCTCACCGTGAAGAACAGCGACAAGCCGCGCGCCGTGGAAGTGGCGCGCCAGCTGCATGCGATGGGCTTCCCCATCATCGCGACCAAGGGCACGTCCGCGGCCATCAACGCCGCGGGCATTCCCTGCGAGACGGTGAACAAGGTGACCGAGGGCCGCCCGCACGTGGTCGACATGATCAAGAACAACGAGATCGTGATGGTGGTGAACACGGTGGAGGAGCGCCGCAACGCCATCGCCGATTCGCGCGCCATCCGCACCTCCTCGCTGCTCGCGCGCGTGACGACCTTCACCACCATCGCCGGCGCCGAAGCCGCGGTGGAGGGCCTGAAGTACATGGACGACCTGGACGTGATCTCCGTGCAGGAAATGCACGCGCAGCTCGCCGCCGCTTAAGGCCACCATGGACAACCCGATCCGCACGATGGAGCTCGCGGACTGGTCTGCGGCGGTCGACCGGCCGGAATGGGCGGCCGCGCTGGAAGCGGGGGAGGTGCTGTACTTCCCGCGGCTGGCGTTCTCGCTGTCGGGCGAGGAACAGGCCCTGCTGCAGCCGAGCCTGCTGGCCGAAGGCGTGCGCAACATCAGCCTGGATGCGCAGGGGCGGCTCAAGGGCGTCGCCGGCGGACCGGAGGTGCAGGCCCAGGTCTCCGCGCTGATCGCGCGCTTCGGCGTGCAGGCGCGGGCTCTTTGCCGCGGCCTCTTTCCTGCCTACGACGCGCACCTGCGCGCCGCGCCCACCAGCCTGCGGCCGACAGAGGTGTCCACGCGCAAGCAGTCGGTTCGTGCCGACGACCGGCGCCTGCACGTCGACGCGTTTCCCACGCGCCCCAACTACGGCGAGCGCATCCTGCGGGTGTTCACCAACGTGAACCCGCACGGCGAGCCGCGGGTGTGGCGGGTGGGCGAGCCCTTCGAGGCGGTGGCCCGGCGCTACCTGCCGCAGGCGCGGCCCTATGTGCAGTGGCAGGCGAAGCTGCTGCAGGCATTGAAGATCACGAAGAGTTTCCGCAGCGAGTACGACCACCTCATGCTGCAGCTGCACGACCGGATGAAGGCCGACGAGGCCTACCAGCGCGATTGCGAGCAGGTGACGATGCCGTTCCCCACGGGCAGCACCTGGGTCTGCTTCTCCGACCAGACCGTGCACGCGGCGATGTCGGGCCAGTACATGCTCGAGCAGACCTTCCACCTGCCGGTCGCGCGCCAGTACGACGTGCAGGCGAGTCCGCTCGCGATCCTGACGCGGCTGGCGGGCCATCCGCTGGCCGGCGCGCCGCTGCCTCGCTGACCCTCTGGCGCCCGGCCTGCGGCGGGCCTATGCTGCACGCGGGCACGCGTCCGGTCGTGCCCTCCACCCGAGGAGACCCCATGGCCAAGGACACCTATGTTCTCGTGCACGGCGCGTGGCACACGGGCGAATTGCTCGAGCCCGTCGCCACCCACCTGCGCCAGCGCGGCCACGTCGTGCACTGCCCGACGCTTGCCGGCAACCGTCCCGGCGACGACCGCAGCAAGACAGGACTCGCGGACGCGGCACGCTCGCTCACCGAATTCATCACCGCGCATGGTCTCACCGACGTGCGCCTCATGGGCCACAGCTACGGCGGCATGGTCATCAGCCAGGCCGCGGAGGCGCTCGGTGGGCGCTTGCGGCGCCTGGTCTACTGGAACGCGTTCGTGCCCCTGAACGGGCAGTGCCTCAACGACATGGTGCCTCCGGTCTACGTCGGGCTGTTCGACCAGATCGCCGCGGCGAACGACGGGGCCGTCACCCTGCCGTACCCGATCTGGCGCGAAGCCTTCATCAACGACGCGGACGCGGAACTGGCCGAGCGCGCCTTCGCCCAGCTGAACCCGCATCCGTACCGGACCTTCACGGACCGCGTGCAGCTGGCGACGGAGCTGGCCGCGCTGCAGGTGGGCAAGAGCTACATCAACTGCCGCCAGGACACCGCGCTGCCGCACAGCATGCCGTGGCATCCGCGCCTGTCGGAGCGGCTCGGGTTGTTCCGGCTGGTCGAGTGCGAAGGCAGCCATGAGCTGTGCTTCACGAATCCGGCCCTGCTGGCGCAGAAGATCGAGGAAGCCGGGCGCGACTAGGATTCCCCGCTAAAATACGGCCATTCCACCGCCGAGCGGCAACGCCCGGCGGTTTTCATTTGTTTCGGAGAAAACCGAATGGCCACCATCCCCATCACCACCCGCGGCGCGGAAAAACTGAAGGCCGAATTGCATCGGCTGAAGACGGTCGATCGCCCTGGCGTGATCCAGGCCATTGCCGAAGCGCGCGCGCAGGGCGACCTGTCGGAGAACGCGGAGTACGACGCCGCCAAGGACCGCCAGGGCTTCATCGAAGGACGCATCCGCGAACTGGAAGGCAAGCTGGCGGCGGCGCAGGTCATCGACCCGTCCTCGCTGGACGCCGGCGGCCGCGTGGTGTTCGGCTGCACCGTGGAGCTGGAAGAGGAAGACAGCGGCGAGAAGGTGCGCTACCAGATCGTCGGCGAGGACGAGGCCGACCTGAAGCAGGGGCTGATCAACGTGTCCAGCCCGATCGGCCGCGCGCTGATCGGCAAGGAAGAGGGCGACACCGCCGTGGTGCAGGCGCCCGGCGGCACCAAGCGCTACGAGATCGTGGCGGTCCACTACATCTAGGGGCCGGTGCGGGCATGAGCTGGAAGGCGCGGCTGGCCCTGCTGGCGGCTGCCCTGTGGTGGGGCAGCCTGGGCGCGATCGGCTTTCTCGCGGTGCCGCTGCTGTTCGCGAACGCCTCGTCGCCTGCCGTCGCCGGCAATCTCGCCGGTCACCTGTTCAGCGGACAGGCATGGCTGAGCCTGGGCTGCGGCGTCGTGCTGTTGCTGTCGGCACGCGATGCCGAGGGCCGCGCGACCCTCGCGTGGGGCCGTGGCGCCACCGGGTTCGTGCTCGCGGGCCTGCTCGCCGCGCTGCTGCAGGAGTTCGCGATCGCCCCGCGCATCCTCGCGCGGGAGAACCTGGCGTTCTGGCATGCGGCCGGCACGGCTGCTTATGGGCTGCAGTGGGTTTGCGCGCTGGTCGTGCTGTGGAAGCTCGCCGCGTGGAGGGAACAGACGTAGGCTGGCGGCGAGCGAAGGCGAACGTAGGCTGGCGGTGAGCGAGGGCGAACGTAGGCTGGCGGTGAGCGAAGGCGAACCCCAGCGGATGGGGCGAGCGCAGCCAGCTGGGGTTCGCCTGCGGCTCACCGCCAGCCTACCAACCGGCAGGCTTCAATCCGCCCGCGTCTTCTTCACCGACTTCTGCTTGGGCTTGGCCTTCTTCACCATCCCGCCCGTCGTCAGCCGCTGGTTGCCCAGCACCCGCACCCGCTTCACCTCCGGCCTCTGGCCGCCGCGGCTGGAGTTCTTGATGACCTTGAATTCGCGCGGGCCCGGCTTGCGGTCCTCGTCTTCGGCCTTGGCCTTCTTCGGCTTGGGCCGCCACAGGACCAGCAGCTTGCCGATGTGCTGGATGGGCGCGGCGCCGAGGGTGTCGCACAGCTCCTGGTACATGGCTTCCCGCTGCTCGCGGTCGTCGCCAAGCACGCGGACCTTGATCAGGCCGTGCGCGTTGAGGGCGGCGTCGGTTTCCTTCTTGACGGCGGGCGTGAGGCCGTCGTTGCCGATCATCACCACCGGGTCCAGGTGGTGGGCTTCGGCGCGGTGCGCCTTGCGCTCGGCGACGCTCAGTTGAATTGCAGGCATCCGTCTATTATCGACTTCAGATGAAAGTCCGCACCCAAAGCAAGAAGGTCAGCAAGTCCTGGCTGAACGACCACGTCAACGACCCGTACGTGAAGCTCGCCCAGAAGGAGGGCTATCGCGCCCGCGCGGCGTACAAGCTCAAGGAGATCGACGAGACCCTGCACCTGATCAAGCCGGGGCAGCTGGTGGTGGACCTGGGTTCGGCGCCGGGCGCCTGGAGCCAGTACGTGCGCCGCAGGCTCGCCCCCGAGGGTGCCGCCGTCGGCATGCTGGACGGGCAGATTCTGGCGCTGGACATCCTGCCGATGGAGCCGATCGAGGGCGTCACCTTCCTGCAGGGCGACTTCCGCGAGCCCGAAGGCGCGCAGCAGCTCGAGGCCGCCCTGGCCGGCCGCAAGGCCGACGTGGTGGTCTCGGACATGGCGCCCAACCTGTCCGGGGTCGCGTCCTCGGACTCGGCCCGCATCGCGCACCTGGTGGAGCTGGCGGTGGAATTCGCCCGCCTCCACATGAAGCCGGAAGGGGCGCTGGTCTGCAAGGTCTTCCACGGCAGCGGCTACAGCCAACTCGCGAAGATGTTCAAGGAACAATTCCGCATCGTGAAGCCTCTCAAACCCAAGGCCTCTCGCGACAAGTCGGCGGAAACCTTCCTCGTCGGCATCGGCCTCAAGCCGCCCCGATAAGTGGGGTCTTGTCCTGCACGAACGGCGCGTGCGCTCCTATGGAGCGCGTAGCAAAAATAGATCGTTCGCCAGCTTGAAACCCCTAGAATGGGCAGCAATTGGCTCAGGTGATGGGCCATATGGGCGAAACTGTCCCGGAGATTCCTTTTGAATAATCAGTGGTTTTCCAAGATCGCCGTCTGGCTGGTGATCGCACTGGTGCTTTTCACCGTGTTCAAGCAGTTCGACACGCGTGGCGCCGCCGGCGCATCGATGGTCGGCTACTCGGACTTCCTGGAGCAGGTGCGCAATCACCAGATCAAGAGCGCGGTGATCCAGGAAGGCCAGGGCGGCACCGAGATCGTGGCCGTCACCAACGACGACCGCAAGGTGCGCACCACTGCCACCTACCTCGATCGCGGGCTGGTGGGCGACCTGATCAACAACGGCGTGAAGTTCGACGTCAAGCCGCGCGAAGAGGGCTCCCTTCTCATGACGCTGCTGGTGAGTTGGGGGCCGATGCTCCTGCTCATCGGGGTCTGGATCTACTTCATGCGGCAGATGCAGGGAGGCGGCAAGGGCGGCGCCTTCAGCTTCGGCAAGAGCAAGGCGCGCATGCTGGACGAGAGCAGCAACCAGATCACCTTCGCCGACGTCGCCGGGTGCGACGAAGCCAAGGAAGAAGTCAAGGAAGTCGTCGACTTCCTGAAAGACCCGCAGAAATTCCAGAAGCTGGGCGGCCGCATCCCGCGCGGCCTGCTGCTGGTCGGCCCCCCGGGCACCGGCAAGACGCTGCTGGCCAAGGGCATTGCCGGCGAGGCGAAGGTGCCGTTCTTCTCCATCTCCGGTTCCGACTTCGTCGAGATGTTCGTCGGCGTGGGCGCGGCCCGCGTTCGCGACATGTTCGAGAACGCCAAGAAGAACGCGCCCTGCATCATCTTCATCGATGAAATCGACGCGGTCGGCCGCCAGCGCGGCGCGGGCCTCGGCGGCGGCAACGACGAACGCGAGCAGACCTTGAACCAGATGCTGGTCGAGATGGACGGCTTCGAAACCAACCTGGGCGTCATCGTGGTCGCCGCGACCAACCGTCCGGACATCCTGGATGCCGCGCTGCTGCGCCCGGGCCGCTTCGACCGCCAGGTCTACGTGACGCTGCCCGACATCCGCGGCCGCGAGCAGATCCTGAACGTCCACATGCGCAAAATCCCGATCGGCCAGGACGTGAAGGCCGAGATCATCGCGCGCGGCACCCCGGGCATGTCCGGCGCCGACCTCGCGAACCTGTGCAACGAGGCCGCCCTGATGGCCGCCCGGCGCAATGCGCGCGTGGTGGAGATGCAGGACTTCGAGAAGGCCAAGGACAAGATCATCATGGGCCCGGAACGCAAGTCCATGGTGATGCCGGAGGAGGAGCGCCGGAACACGGCGTACCACGAGTCCGGCCACGCCATCATCGGCAAGCTGCTGCCCAAGTGCGACCCCGTGCACAAGGTGACGATCATCCCGCGCGGCCGCGCGCTGGGCGTGACCATGTCGCTGCCGGAGAAGGACCGCTACAGCTACGACCGCGAGTACATGCTCAACCAGATCAGCATGCTGTTCGGCGGCCGCATCGCGGAAGAAGTGTTCATGAACCAGATGACGACGGGCGCCTCGAACGACTTCGAGCGCGCGACGCACCTGGCGCGCGACATGGTCATGCGCTACGGCATGTCCGACGCGCTGGGCCCGATGGTCTACGCCGAGAACGAGGGCGAGGTCTTCCTCGGCCGTTCCGTCACGAAGACGACCAACATCTCCGAGCAGACCATGCAGAAGGTCGACCTCGAGGTGCGCCGCATCATCGACGAACAGTACTCGCTGGCGCGCAAGCTCATCGAGGACAACAGCGACAAGATGCACGTGATGGCGCGGTCGCTGCTCGAGTGGGAAACCATCGACGCCGAGCAGATCGACGACATCATGGCCGGCCGCGAGCCGCGCCCGCCCAAGGACTTCACGCCGCGCTCGCCCAGCTCGGGCGGCACCGGCGGCCCCACGGTGGGCGCCGATCCGGCACCGAACGCCGCGTAAAAGTCCGGCGGATCGCATGGAAGGGGCCTCGCGGCCCCTTTTTCACGCCTGCGCTGAGGGAGAATCCCGCCATGCACATGCATTGGCAGACGACCCGGTTCGCGATCGCGCTCGAGCGGCCGCGCGTCATGGGCATCGTCAACGTCACGCCCGACTCGTTTTCGGACGGCGGCCGCTTCGTCAGCACGCGCACGGCCCTGGCGCATTGCGAGCAGCTGATCGCTGAAGGCGCGGACATCCTGGACCTGGGCGGCGAATCCAGCCGCCCCGGCATCCCTCCCGTGGGCGTGGACGAGGAGCGGGCCCGGGTGATGCCGGTGCTGCGGGAGGCCGTCAAGTTCGGCGTGCCGATCTCGGTGGACACGTACAAGCCCGAGATCATGCGCGAGGCGCTGGACCTGGGCGCCGACATCGTCAACGACATCTGGGCGCTGCGCCAGCCCGGCGCGCTGGACGTCGTGGCCGCGCATGCGGCGTGCGGCGTCTGCCTGATGCACATGCACGGGGAGCCCATGACCATGCAGCGCTCGCCCATGCAGGGGGACGCCGTGCCGCAGGTGCGGGAGTTCCTGCGCGAACGCAGCGACGCGCTGCGCGCACGGGGCGTGTCGGTCGCGCGGATCGCCTGGGACCCGGGCATCGGCTTCGGCAAGACGGTCGAACAGAATTTCGCTCTGCTGGCGCGCCAGCGCGAGCTGCTGCCGGAGGGCTACCCGCTACTGGCGGGCTGGTCGCGCAAGTCCTCGCTGGGGCACGTCACCGGCGCGCCGGTGCAGCAGCGCATGGTGCCCAGCGTCGCGGCAGCGCTGCTGGCGGTGGACAAGGGAGCGGCGATCGTGCGCGTGCACGACGTCCGCGAAACGGTGGCGGCGCTCCAGGTCTGGAGCGCCACCCAGGCGGCCCTGGGTGGCCAGGCAGGAAGCATCACATGAGCAGGACTTATTTCGGCACCGACGGCATCCGCGGCACGGTGGGGCAGCCCCCCATCACCCCCGACTTCGTGCTGCGCCTCGCGCACGCCGTCGGGCGCGTGCTCAGGCGCACCGAGGACCGGCCGACGGTGCTGATCGGCAAGGACACGCGCATCTCCGGCTACATGCTTGAAAGCGCGCTGGAGTCCGGCTTCAACTCCGCGGGCGTCGACGTCGTGCTGCTGGGGCCGCTGCCCACCCCGGGCGTCGCCTACCTCACGAGGGCGCAGCGCGCGAGCCTGGGGGTGGTGATCAGCGCGAGCCACAACCCGTTCCAGGACAACGGCATCAAGTTCTTCAGCGCGCAGGGCACGAAGCTGCCGGACCAATGGGAGATCGACGTCGAGGCGGCGCTGCAGCAGCTGCCGCAGTGGGCCGACTCCGCCACCCTGGGCAAGGCGCGTCGGCTGGACGACGCTGCCGGGCGCTACATCGAGTTCTGCAAGAGCACCTTCGCGCAGGACCTGACGCTCAAGGGCATGAAGATCGCCGTGGACGCGGCGCACGGCGCGGCCTACCACATCGCCCCCAAGGTGTTCCACGAGCTGGGCGCCGAAGTGTTCTGCATGGGCTGCTCGCCCGATGGCCTGAACATCAACGACCACGTCGGCGCCATGCATCCCGAAGCGCTCGTGAACTCGGTGCGTGCGAACCAGGCGGACTTCGGCATCGCGCTCGATGGCGATGCCGACCGGCTGCAGGTGGTGGACGCGGACGGCCGCCTGTTCAACGGCGACGAACTGCTGTACGTGATGGTGATGGACCGCATGGCGCAGGGCCAGCGCGTGCCGGGCGCCGTGGGCACGCTCATGACCAACATGGCCGTGGAGCTCGCGCTGAAGGCCAGGGACGTCGAGTTCGTGCGCGCGAAGGTCGGCGACCGCTACGTGCTGGAAGAACTGGAGCAGCGCGGCTGGCTGCTCGGAGGCGAGGGATCGGGCCACCTGCTGTGCCTGGACAAGCACACGACCGGCGACGGCCTGATCAGCGCCTTGCAGGTGCTGAACGCCTGCGTTCGCAGCGGCAAGTCGCTCGCGCAGCTGCTCGATGGCGTGCGCCTGTTCCCGCAGACCCTGATCAACGTGCGGCTCGCGCCGGGGCAGGACTGGAAGAAGAACGCGAAGCTTTCGTCCGAATGCGAACGCCTGCAGGCGCAGCTCGATGGCACCGGCCGGCTCCTGATTCGCGCGAGCGGCACCGAGCCCGTGCTGCGCGTGATGGTCGAAGCCAGCGACGCGCAGGTCGCGCGCGAAGGCGCGGAGCGCCTGGCGCAAGCCGCCCGCGCGGGCTGAACGCACGCGCTCGCGCGGCGCACCCGCCGGACGGCGATGCCGGCGCTCCGGCCGGCCAACGCCTGCCCATTCCGCGCCCTGCGCGGCGATCTGCATGGATGGACGGCGGCGCGTTGTCGCCTTGCGCAGACAACGCCCCGGGACGGTGCGCAGACGTGGGCGCACGCTCGTCGCCCCGCCGCGACACGGGAATTTCTTCTATGTGCAGGACGCGTGCGCAAGGTCTACATTGATCTCATGCGTCGCCTGTCCTGCTTTTCCTGCATCGCCCTTGGCCTGTCCGCGGGCCTGCTGCTGGCCGTGCTGGCGGCGCCCGCGCAAGCGCAGCTGGTGATCCCCGAGTACCAGCTCACGGCGCCGGCGTGGCTGCAGCCCGCGCCCGCATGGACGGACCCGGAGCTCTCGCCGAGACTGGAACTGCTTTCGATCGGGCCAATGCGCCTCGCGGCGGCCAGCTCCAGTTCCGGCAACGGGCTGTCGCTCGAGGCCGGCGAGAAGTGGTTCGCGCTGGCGCGCATCGGCCGCAGCCTGGAGTCCGACATGATGAGCGTCGGGGCCGGCTACCGCTTCGCCGGCGGGGATGCCTTGTCGATGCAGGTCACGCGCCAGCTCGGACAGGAGCGCCTGGGCCTGGCGCTGCGCTACGACCTGCGCAGGTCCTACCTGCGGCTTGGCTACGAGCAGCAACCGCATTCGCCCGGCCCGGCGGATCGCGTGCGCTTCTCGGCCGGCCTGCGCTTCTGATCAGGTCCAGAAGGGCTGGACGTCCCCGGACGTCTTGCGGCAGGCGCGTTCGCAGTCTGCAGCGAGCTCTTCCTCGCGCGCGGTGAGCCAGCCCGCGGCGAACCAGGCTCGCCCGTCCTCGGTGGCGTGTTGCGCGAACATCTGCCGCCCGGCAGCGGCGTCCTGGTAGGCGCCGAGCGCATCCTGCAACTGCTTGAGCGAAGCGACATAGCGGTCGACCGCCTTGCCGTCGAACAGCGGCCGCACGAGTTCGCTCAGGTAGCGCAGCCGCTTCAGGCGCTTGCGCACCTGGTGGCGCTGCGGCGCGGCGAGCGCGCGGAATTTGCGGCCGTCGCGCAGGGTCTTGCGGTGCAGCTTGTGCAGCCGCGCACGCGCGTCCTTGCGCGCGCCCTTGAGCCCGCCGCTCGCGCCGGCGTGCAGTTCCTGCACCAGCGCCACCAGCCGCAGCAGCGGCAGCTGGAAGTCGGTGGAACGAACGACGGCGGCGACGTCCGGCAGTGGCGCGTCCCATCCGGCCAGCGGCGCGCCGACGGCCTCGAGTTCCGCGCGCAGCTTCGGCAGCAGCGTCGATCGATCGCGATGCTCGCCCAGCACACCGAACACCTCGTGCAGCGCGTCGCCCAGGTCCTGCGCGATGGCCCCGGGCGGCGCCCACGCGCCCAGCTCGCGCAAGGCCGTGCGCACGCGCCGCAGCCCGACGCGCAATTGATGCACGTGCTCGTCGCCGCCGTTGCCCGCCGCGAGCTCGCGTGCGTTGCCGAGCACCTGCGCGAGACCTGCATCCAGGATCGCGGCGAGCAGGGCCTGCGCGCTGTCCTGCGGCTGCACGGCCTCCGCCTGCACGGCGGGCGCTTGCTGCACGCCGTCGGCGAGGCGCCACGCGGCGGCGGACTTGCTCAGGGGATCCAGCCAGAGACCGTGCTGCTCGCACCAGCGCTGCGCGAGTTCCACCAGGGTCGCGGGATTGCCTTCCTTCAGCTCGAATTCCAGCTCCAGCACCGGCAGGCTGGCGTCGCCGGCCCGGATGCGGCCCTGGTCCAGCGCGATCTCCACCGAGGTGCCCGCCGCCTTCAGCACGCGCGAATGCCGCACGATGTCCGTCTCGAACACCGGCTGCAGCGGCGACGAGGCCTCGTCCAGTGCGCGGCGCAGGAGCTTGCCCACCGGGTGGTCGGCATGCAGCGAGATGTCGGGCGTATCGGCATGCTGCGCCAACGGCATTTCGTGT
Organism: Ramlibacter ginsenosidimutans; assembly: GCF_016654015.1. Lineage (GTDB taxonomy): Bacteria > Pseudomonadota > Gammaproteobacteria > Burkholderiales > Burkholderiaceae_C > Ramlibacter > Ramlibacter ginsenosidimutans. The sequence goes on from NZ_JAEPWM010000003.1 coordinate 191,664, forward strand.
TCCAGCCGGTCGAAGCCGCGGCCGCCCGGCCCCTTGGCTGCCTGAACCAGGTGGCGTCCTTCCTGGCGCAGGCGCAGCACGAGGCAGTGCCGCGCGAGCGCAGCGTCAGCGGTGTCGAAGTAGCGCGCCCGCAGGCGCGTACGCTCGACCGCGCCGCGCTGCAAGGCGGCTTCGACCGAGGCCGCGCGTTCGCGCGGCACCTGGAACTTGAGCTCGAATTCGGTCACGGCGCGAGCGTCAGTACCGCTGCGGGACGAACATGTGGGGCGGCACGGGGTGGCGCTCGTAATCCTCCTGGCGCTGGCGCTGCGGCAGCACCACCGTCGGGTGCGGCACCTCGGTATAAGGAACTTGCGACAAGAGGTGCGCGATGCAGTTCAGGCGCGCCTTCTTCTTGTCGTCGGCGTGCACCAGCCACCAGGGCGCCTCGGAGATGTGGGTGCGCTCCAGCATCACTTCCTTCGCCCGCGTGTAGCTCTCCCACAGGCGGCGCGACTCCAGGTCCATGGGGCTCAGCTTCCACTGCTTGAGCGGGTCGTGGATGCGGCTGAGGAAGCGCACGTGCTGCTCCTCGTCCGAGATGGAGAACCAGTACTTCAGCAGGTGGATCCCGGAGCGGGTGAGCATTTTCTCGAACTCCGGGACGCTGCGGAAGAACTCCTCGTACTGTTCGTCCGTGCAGAAGCCCATCACCCGCTCGACGCCCGCGCGGTTGTACCAGCTGCGGTCGAACAGCACGATCTCGCCGGCCGCCGGCAGGTGCGCGACGTAGCGCTGGAAGTACCACTGGGTCCGCTCGCGGTCGTTCGGCGCGGGCAGGGCGGCCACGCGGCATACGCGCGGATTGAGGCGCTGCGTGATGCGCTTGATGACGCCGCCCTTGCCGGCCGCGTCGCGGCCCTCGAACAGGATGACGAGATTGTGCCCCGTCGCCACCACCCAGTCCTGCAGCTTGACGAGCTCACCCTGCAAGCGGAGCAGCTCGCGGAAGTACAGCCGCCTCTGCTCCTTCTCCTCGCTGGTGAGGGGAATGGCCACGCCTTCGGCCGAAAAGGGGCGGTCGTCCAGCTCGAGCTCCAGCTCCTCGTCGTAACCGTCGGCCACGTCGGCCTGCAGCCGGCGCACGAATTCGTCGCTATCCATGGGTTCCTCTGGCCGGACCGCCCGGCGGCGCGCGCGAGGCACTGCCCTCGGCTGCGTGCGCTGGCCGTCTCCGGCTGACCCAGCCATCCTAGCAGCGGCCCCTGCGGCGCGGGGCCGGGAAAAGGGCAGCGTGGCGCGCAGGACAGCCCCGATGCCGGATGCGCGGGAACACGGCATGCTGCTGGCAGCGGCCGGCCGGGCCTATGAGCCCGGCCGTTGTCATCCCGCGGTCATCCAAAGGGCCCACACTGTCATCTTTCCGTCATCCAGCGAGCCCCATGAGCGACGCCGCCCCGTCGGTGCTTCCCTTCCTCGACCGCGACCACAGCATCCTCGCCTTCAACGAGCGTGTGCTGGACTGGGCGCAGAGGCCGGGCGTCCCGCTGCTGGAGCGGCTGCGCTTCCTCACCATCGTGTCGTCCAACCTGGACGAATGGTTCGAGGTGCGGGCGGCGGACCACCTGTCGGCCGCGCAGGCGGGCGAGTCCAAGGGCCCGTACACGCTGCGCAGCTACGAGCGTCTCTCGGCGTACGCACACAAGCTCGTCGAGCGCCAGTACAGCCTCTACAACGACGAGCTCACGCCGGCCTTCTCGCGCGAGGGCATCGCCATCGTCTCGCACGGCGACCGCAACTCGGCGCAGCGTGCCTGGGTGCGCGAGTACTTCGAGGAGGAGGTGCGGCCGCTGCTGATCCCGGTCGGCCTCGACCCGGCGCATCCGTTCCCGCAGGTGGCGAACAAGTCGCTCAATTTCATCGTCCGCCTCTCGGGCAAGGACGCGTTCGGGCGCGAGAACGAGATCGCGATCGTGAAGGTGCCGCGCGTGTTGCCGCGCGTGATCCGCATGCCGGCCAAGGTCTCGGGCAAGCGTCAACTGCTGGTCTCGTTGTCCAGCGTGATCCGCGCGCACCTCGACCTGCTGTTTGCGGGCCGCGAGGTGGGCCAGTTCTCGCAGTTCCGGCTCACGCGTCATTCGGAACTCGCCGTGGGCGAGGAAGAAGTGCGCAACCTGCGCACCGCGCTGCGCCTGGGCCTGCAGCAGCGCCACTACGGCCAGGCCGTGCGGCTCGAGGTGGCGGCCGGTTGCTCCGAGTTCCTCTCCGACGTCCTGCTCAAGCAGTTCGGCTTGCCGGCGGCGGCGCTCTACCGGGTGCACGGACCGGTGAACCTGGTGCGCCTGCAGCAGGTCATCGACCTCGTGGATGCGCCCAAGCTCCTGTTCCGGCCCTACGTGCCCAGCTGGCCGCGCGGACTGGAGCCCGGCCGGCCGATCTTCGACCAGCTGAAGAAGCGCGACGTGCTGATCCACCAGCCGTACGAAAGCTTCGATGGCGTGCTGGCCTTCCTGCGCGAGGCCGTCCACGACCCGCAGGTGCTCGCGATCAAGCAGACCATCTACCGCACCGGCAACGACCTGCAGATGATGGAACTGCTGCGGGAAGCTGTGCGCGTGGGCAAGGAAGTGACAGCGGTGGTGGAGCTGATGGCGCGCTTCGACGAAGAAGCCAACATCAACTGGGCGGAAGCGCTGGAAGCCGTCGGCGCCCAGGTGGTCTATGGCGTCGTGGGCCTCAAGACGCACGCGAAGATGCTGTTGATCACGCGCCGGGAGGGCAAGGCGCTGGTGCGCTACGCCCATCTCTCCACGGGCAACTACAACCCGCGCACCGCGCGGATCTATACGGACCTGAGCCACCTCACGGCGGACCCGCAGCTCACCTCGGACGTCGAGCAGGTGTTCGTGCACCTCGCCAGCCAGAGCCGGCTGCCCCGGCTGCACCATGTCTGGATCGCACCCTTCCAGCTGCAGCGCAAGCTGATCGAACAGATCGACCTGGTGGGCATGGCGGCCGCGAACCGCCTGGACAGCCGGATCGTGCTGAAGATGAACGCGCTCACCGACGAACCGCTGATGGAGGCACTGGTGAAGGCCGGCCGGCGCGGCACCCGCATCGACCTGATCGTGCGCGGCGCCTGCATGCTGCCCGCGGGCGTTCCCGGCCTGAGCGAGAACATCCGCGTGCGCTCGGTGATCGGCCGCTTCCTGGAGCACTCGCGCGTGTTCTATTTCCGCGCCGGGCAGGAGGAGCACCTCTATCTCTCCAGTGCCGACCTGATGAACCGCAACATGCTGCGGCGGGTCGAACTCGCCTGGCCGGTGCTGGACCCGCAGCTGCGGCAACGCGTGATCGACGAGTGCCTACAGGCCTGCCTGCACGACCAACGCGACGCCTGGGACCTGCAGCCCGATGGCAGCTACAAGCGCGTCAAGGGCGCCGAGGACCCCAGGGCGCACGGTGCGCAGGCGGCCCTGATGCAACGTTATGCCGCCCTTCCGGGCGAGGAGGAGGTGCGGACATGGACCTGATCATCTGGCGCCACGCCGAAGCCGTCGACCCAGGCGAACAGCTGGCGGACATCGACCGTCCGCTCACACCGAAAGGGGAAAAGCAGGCCGCGCGGGTGGGCGCCTGGCTGGACCGGCACCTGCCCGAGGGCACCCGGGTGTTGTGCAGCCCGGCGTTGCGCTGCCAGCAGACCGCGCTGGCGCTGGGCCGCAAGTTCAAGGTGCGCGACGAGCTTGCGCCGGGCGCGAGCGCGCAGGACCTGCTGGCCGCGGCGCAGTGGCCGCATGCACGCCACCCCGTGCTGATCGTGGGCCACCAGCCCGTGCTGGGCGAGGTGCTCGCGCAGCTGCTGCGCATCGCGGGCGGCCAGTGCGGGGTGCGCAAGGGCGCGGTGTGGTGGCTGCGCGGCCGCGAACGCGACGGCGACGAGCAGGCCGGGGTCTGGGCCGTCCAGTCGCCCGAGACGGTCTAGCCGCTGCGCTCGCGGGTCAGGCCGCGTCCTTGGCGGGCCGCCCGGTCTTGATCGCGGGCACGCCGGTGACACTGGCGAGGAAGGCCGCGTCGCCCATGGCCGCAAGCGCCATCACTCCCGCGCGCAGCACCTCGCTCTTCTTCGCCGGCCTTCCCAGGTTGGCCGCGCGCAGCTTGAGCGCTTCGAGCACGGTGTATTCGGACTTGGGGATGGTGAAGCTGTCGCGCACGAGCTTGGGCTTGCGCGCCTTGTCGGCCTTGTCGCCCTTGTCTGCCTTGGTCGTGGCCGGCAGCGCGGCCTTCGCCGGCGCGGCTTTCGCCGCCGGCTTGCGGCTGGCGGATTGGCGGGCCGCGGGTTTCTTCGCGGCGGTCTTGCGGGCGGTCTTCCTGGCTGTGGCCATGGGGCGAGTCCTTTGCTGCGATCAGGAAAAAACAGTATATACAGTAATACTGTTTCGCTCCCGCGCCGCTGGCGGCGCTCACCACCCCGCGGTGCGGCGCGCTCAGGCCAGCACGAAGGTCCAGGGCGTCTTCTGCCAGGCGGCGGTTTCCTCGCGCAGCAGGTGGGCCGATTGCGGCCAGGCCGCTGCCCAGGCGGCGGGGACTTCCAGGCGGAAGCTGGCGCCGCCGGTGGTCAGGCGCAGCCCGCGCAGGTCGGGGTCGCGGCGCGCATGGCACAGGAGCACGGCCAGCCGCAGGCACACCAGTTGCTGCACGAACATCGCGTCGGTGAAGTCGGCTTCCAGCTTGCGCAGCTTGCCGCGGTGTCCCAGCACCAGCAGGCCCAGGCGGTGCAGTTCATGTTGCGAGAAGCCGGACGCATCGGTGTTGTCCAGGATGTAGGCACCGTGCTTGTGATAGTCGCTGTGCGAGACCAGGCTGCCGATCTCGTGCAGGCGGGCGGCCCACTCCAGCTTGCGGAGATCGTGCTCCAGCTCCGCACGCGGCAGCTCGGGATGCAGCTGGGCGAGGAAATGGCACGCCACCTTGCGCACGCGCTCCGCCTGCGCCGGGTCGACCGCGAACTGGGCCGCCAGCCGCTGCACGGTGCGCGTGCGGATATCGGTCGCGGCATCGGCCCGGTCCAGCATGTCGTAGAGCACGCCGTGGCGCAACGCGCCCTGCGCGGCCTGCATGCGATCGATCTGCAGCAGCGAGAAGACCGCGCGCAGCACGCTGACGCCGCCGCCGATCACGGGCCGGCGGTCTTCCTTGAGCGCGGGCAGGCGCACGCGCTCCGAGTTGCGGGCCTGCAGCAGCTGCTGCACCAGCCAGTCGAGACCTTCGCGGCTGACCTCGCCCGCGGGAGCGCCCGAGGCCGCCAGCACGTCCGCCACCGCACCGATGGTGCCGGACGAGCCGTAGGCCATGTCCCAGCTGCCGCGGGGATAGCTGCTCAGCGCTTCGTCGAGAACGGCCTGCGCGGCGATCTCCGCCCGCTCGAACGCCGCGGCCGTGAAGTTCCCCTCGGGGAAGTAGCGCATGGACCAGGCGACGCTGCCGACGCGGTAGCTCTCCATCACCTCGGGCTGCGTGTGCCGGCCCAGGATCAGCTCGGTGGAGCGGCCGCCGATGTCCACCACCAGCCGGCGCTCGTCTGAGTCCGGCAGCAGGTGCGCGACGCCCTGGTAGATCAGGCGCGCTTCCTCGCGGCCGGACACCACGTCGATGGGAAAGCCCAGGATCTCGTGGGCGCGCGCGAGGAACACGTCGCGGTTGCGCGCTTCGCGCAGCGTCTGCGTGGCGACGGCGCGCACCTGGCGCTGCTGGAAGCCCGCCAGCCGCTCGGCGAAACGGGCGAGGCAGGCCCAGCCGCGCTCCATCGCGTCGCGCGTGAGGTTGCGCGCATCGTCCAGGCCATTGCCCTGGCGCACGGTTTCCTTGAGGTACTCGACGCGCTGGATCTGGCCGTGGTCGAGACGGCCGATCTCCAGGCGATAGCTGTTGGAGCCGAGGTCGACGGCGGCGAGCAGGGATCCGGTGGGCATGCGAGGGCGAGGCGAGGCGGGGGCCAGCATAGCACCCGCGCCGCGCACGCGTGGCCCGGGAGGGCAAGGTGACGCAAGCGTGACGCTTCCATGTCGGTTGCATGACGGGATGCCCGCGTTGCCTCGGCAGCGCAAGGACTTCCCCCTGTCATGGGGGTGTCACAAACGGCGCCTAAAGTCCGCAGCGTCGATTGACCAACCCCGAGAGGTGAAGAATGAACATCCGCATCCACGTGGCTTCCATGGCCCTCGCAGGCGTCGCATTTGCCGGCGCGGCGGCCGCGCAGGACGTGACGGGAGCCGGCTCCAGCTTCGTGGCGCCCGTGCTCGCCAAGTGGGCCGCCGACTACAACAAGCAGACCGGCGTCAAGATCAACTACCAGTCCGTGGGCTCCGGCGCCGGCATCAAGCAGATCGATGCGAAGACGGTGGACTTCGGCGCGTCCGACATGCCGTTGAAGGACGAGGAGCTGGCCCAGAAGGGCCTCATCCAGTTCCCGGTCGTGATCGGCGGCGTGATCCCGGTGGTGAACATCAAGGGCGTGGCGCCCGGCCAGCTGCACCTGAACGGCCCGGTGCTGGCGGAGATCTACCTCGGCAAGATCACCAAGTGGAGCGACCCCGCCATCAAGGCGCTGAATCCCGGCGTGACCCTGCCCGATGCGCCGATCGCCAGCGTGCATCGCGCCGACGGCTCCGGCACCAGCTTCATCTTCACGAACTACCTGTCCAAGGTCAGCCCCGACTGGAAGGCCAAGGTCGGTGAAGGCACCAGCGTGAACTGGCCCTCCGGCACGGGCGGCAAGGGCAACGAGGGCGTCGCCGCCTTCGTGAGCCGGCTGCCGAACTCCATCGGCTATGTCGAGTACGCGTACGTGAAGCAGAACAAGATGACGTACGCGCTGATGCAGAACGCCGCGGGCAAGATGGTGACGCCCGACGACACTGCGTTCAAGGCGGCTGCCACGAACGCCGACTGGAAGAAGAGCTTCTACCAGATCCTGACCAACCAGCCAGGCGACAAGTCGTGGCCGATCACCGGCACCACCTACGTGCTGATGCACAAGGCACAGGACAAGCCGGCGGTGGCCGCTGCCGCCCTCAAGTTCTTCGAGTGGGGCTTCAAGCAGGGCGACAAGATCGCCGAAGAGCTCGACTACGTGCCCATGCCCGACACGGTGAAGGCGCAGATCGAGAAGCTGTGGGCCACCGAGATCAAGGACGCCTCGGGCAAGAACGTCGCGTTCAAGTAGCGCGCGGGACGGTGATGGCTGCCGGGGCGCTCCGATGGGCGCTCCGGCCTTTTCCATGCAGCGAGAGACTTTCCTTGTCCTCTACACTCCCGGCCCATGAGGCTTCCCTCGACTACCGTGCGCGGCCCGCGCGGCGCGCGGAAATGAGTTCGCCCCCTTCGACGGGCCGGGTCCGCACCGGCGCCGTCGTGGACCGTGTCTTCGCCTGGGCCGCGCGTGGCGCGGCGCTGCTGACGTTGTCGCTGTTGCTCGGGATCCTGGTGTCGCTCGCGATCGGCGCCTGGCCCGCGATCCAGAAGTACGGACTGGGCTTCTTCACGTCCACCGTGTGGGATCCGCCGAGCCTGGAGTTCGGCGGCCTCGTGATGATCTACGGGACGCTCGCGACGTCCTTCATCGCGCTCGTCATCGCGGTTCCGGTGAGCTTCGGCATCGCGTTGTTCCTCACCGAACTGTCGCCGGCGTGGCTCAAGCGGCCGCTCGGCACCGCCATCGAGCTGCTCGCCGCCGTCCCCTCCATCGTCTACGGCATGTGGGGCCTGCTGGTGTTCAGCCCGCTGCTGGCGACCTACGTGCAGCAGCCGCTGCAGGCGTGGTTCGGCACGGTGCCGGTGCTCGGCGCGCTGTTCTCCGGTCCGCCGGTGGGCATGGGCATCCTCGCCGCGGGGATCATCCTCGCGATCATGATCATTCCCTTCATCGCCGCCGTGATGCGCGACGTGTTCGACGTCACGCCGCCGATGCTGAAGGAGTCTGCGTACGCGCTGGGCTCGACCACCTGGGAAGTCATGTTCCGGGTGGTGCTGCCCTACACCAAGGGCGGCGTGATCGGCGGGATCATGCTGGGCCTCGGGCGCGCGCTCGGCGAGACGATGGCCGTCACCTTCGTGATCGGCAACTTCAACCAGCTCGACTCGATCAGCCTGTTCGCCCCCGCCAACAGCATCACCTCCGCCCTGGCCAACGAGTTCGCGGAGGCCGCGAGCGGCATGCACCAGGCGGCGCTCATGTACCTCGGCCTGGTGCTGTTCTTCATCACCTTCGTCGTGCTGACCCTGTCCAAGCTGCTGCTGGCGCGCCTGCGCCGCAACGAAGGTGCGCGCGCATGAACTCGCCCTCCACGTCCACCGCCGACAAGCTGATCCGGGCCGCCGATTCGGCGCAGCAGCGCGAGCGCAAGTACCTGGCGCGCAAGCGCGTCAACCGCACCGCGCTGGCGCTGTCGCTGCTGGCCATGGCCTTCGGGGTGTTCTGGCTGGTCTGGATCCTCTGGTCGACGGTGCTCCTGGGCGTCGGCGGCCTGAACTGGGCCGCCCTGAGCCAGAGCACGCCGGCCCCGAATGACGCGGGCGGACTGCTCAACGCGCTATGGGGCTCCTTCCTCATGGTGGTGCTGGCCACCTTCGTCGGCACGCCGATCGGCATCCTGGCCGGCATCTACCTCGCGGAGTACGACCCCAACGGCTGGCTGGGCAGCGTCACGCGCTTCGTCAACGACATCCTGCTGTCCGCGCCTTCGATCGTGATCGGCCTGTTCGTGTACGCGCTGGTGGTGGCGCACTACAAGCAGTTCTCCGGCTGGGCCGGCAGCGTGGCGCTGGCGCTGATCGTCATCCCGGTGGTGATCCGCACGACCGAGAACATGCTGCTGCTGGTGCCGCCCGCGCTGCGCGAGGCGGCCTATGCGCTGGGCGCGCCGAAGTGGAAGGTGATCGTCAAGATCACGCTGCGCGCGGCCCGGGCCGGCGTGGTCACGGGCGTGCTGCTGGCCGTGGCGCGCATCTCCGGTGAAACGGCCCCGCTGCTGTTCACGGCGCTGAACAACCAGTTCTTCAGTTCGGACCTTTCGCAGCCGATGGCGAGCCTGCCCGTCACGATCTTCAAGTTCGCCATGAGCCCGTACGAGAACTGGCAGCAACTCGCCTGGGCCGGCGTCTTCATCATCACCCTGGCCGTTCTCGGCCTGAACATCCTGGCGCGCGTGCTCACGCGCAACCGGACCTGAATCCATGGACGCCACCCTCGCCCCCGAGCGCGTGCAGGCCAAGCTGGCCGTGCGCAACCTGAACTTCTTCTACGGCAAGTACCACGCGCTGAAGAACATCAACCTGGACATCGCCGAGAAGAAGGTCACCGCCTTCATCGGCCCGTCCGGCTGCGGCAAGTCCACGCTGCTGCGCACCTTCAACCGGATGTACGAGCTCTATCCCGACCAGCGCGCGGAAGGCGAGATCGTGCTGGACGGCGAGAACCTGCTGAAGTCGAAGAAGGACGTGGCGCTGCTGCGCGCCAAGGTCGGCATGGTCTTCCAGAAGCCGACGCCGTTCCCGATGTCCATCTATGACAACATCGCCTTCGGCGTGCGCCTGTTCGAGAACCTCGGCGAGACCGACATGGACGAGCGGGTCGAATGGGCGCTGCGCAAGGCGGCGCTGTGGACCGAGGTGAAGGACAAGCTGAACCAGAGCGGCTCCGGCCTCTCCGGCGGCCAGCAGCAGCGCCTGTGCATCGCCCGCGGCATCGCAATCAAGCCGGACGTGCTGCTGCTGGACGAACCGTGTTCGGCGCTGGACCCGATCTCCACCGGCAAGATCGAGGAGCTGATCGTGGAACTGAAGCACGACTACACCGTCGTCATCGTGACGCACAACATGCAGCAGGCCGCGCGCGTGTCGGACTACACGGCCTACATGTACCTGGGCGACCTGGTGGAGGTGGGCGAGACCGAGCAGATCTTCTTCAAGCCCAAGCGCCAGGAGACCGAGGACTACATCACCGGCCGCTTCGGATAAGGAGAGAACATGAGCCCCCACGTTCACATTCGTTCACTGCCCCCCGAGGGGGCGCAGGCCTCCCTTGGGGCGGCCCGGCGGGAGGCCTGACATGGCAGACAAGCACCTCTCCACCCAGTTCGACAGCGAACTCAACACGCTGTCCTCGCACGTCATGGAGCTCGGCGGCCTGGTCGAGTCGCAGATCCGGCAGGCGATCTACGCGCTCGGCAACTTCAACGAGGAGGCCGCGCGCCAGGTGATCGACACCGAGACGCGCGTCAACCAGATGGAAGTGGAGATCGACCGCGACCTGTCGTCGGTGATCGCCCGGCGCCAGCCGACGGCGCGCGACCTGCGCCTGCTGATGGCGATCTCCAAGACCACGGCCAACCTCGAGCGCGTGGGCGACGAGGCCGAGCGCATCGCGCGCATGGTGCAGTCGATCATGGCCAAGAGCAGCGGCGCGATGCGCACGCTGCCGGCGGGCGAACTGCGCATCGCGGCCGACCTGGCGTCGTCGCAGTTGCGCAAGGCGCTGGATGCCTTCGCGCGGCTGGACTGTGCCGCAGCCGTCGCGATCATGAAGGGCGACGACGTGCTGGACCAGGAGTTCAACGGCTTCGTGCGCAAGCTGATCACCTACATGATGGAAGACCCTCGCACGATCTCCAGCAGCCTGGACCTGCTGTTCGTGGCCAAGGCGATCGAGCGCATCGGCGACCACGCGAAGAACATCGCCGAGTTCATCATCTACGTGGTCAAGGGCGCCGACGTGCGCCACAGCTCGATCGAGCACATCGAATCCACCGTGAAGTAGGCACGCGGATGAAGCACCAGCCCCGGATCCTGATCGTCGAGGACGAACCCTCCATCGCGGAGCTGATCGCCGTGAACCTGCGGCACAACGGGCTGTCGCCGGTGTGGGCCGAGGACGGCGAGTCGGCGCAGCGGGAGATCGACGCCGTGCTGCCCGATGCGATCCTGCTGGACTGGATGCTGCCGGGCCAGAGCGGCGTCGCGCTGGCACGGCGCTGGCGCGCCGACGCTCGGACCAAGGCCGTCCCCATCCTCATGCTCACCGCGCGCGGCGACGAGGCCGACAAGGTGTCCGGGCTCGATGCGGGCGCCGACGACTACATCACCAAGCCTTTTTCCACCCAGGAGCTGCTCGCGCGCATCCGCGCCGTGCTGCGCCGGCGCGCGCCGGAGAAGGGCGACGAGACGGTGACCCTGGGCGGCATCGCGCTCGACGCCGCGGCGCACCGGGTCAGCTGGAACGGCCGGCCGGTGAAGGTCGGCCCCACCGAATTCAAGCTGCTGCATTTCCTCATGCAGCATCCCGAGCGCGTGCACAGCCGGCAGACGCTGCTGGACCGCGTGTGGGGCGACCACGTGTTCATCGAGGAGCGGACCGTGGACGTGCACGTGAAGCGCCTGCGCGAAGCGCTCGGCGCCGGCGGCGCGCTGGTGGAAACGGTGCGCGGCGCCGGCTACCGCATCACCGGCCAGCCGGTGCCCGGGTCGCGCGAGCCCGCCTGAGCCACCGATGCTGAACCGGCTGCTGTTGTTCGTGCTGTGCCTCGCGGCCGGCGGGGCACTCGGCCTCGCTCTCGCCGGCGAACGCGGCGCGGAGCTGGGCGTGGCGGCGGGCGCCATCGCGTGCTTCCTGCTCGAGACGCTGCGCGCTGCGCGCGTGCTGCGCTGGCTGCGCAATCCCGAGCCCCAGGAGGTGCCGCGCACGGGCGGACTGTGGGGCGAGGCACTGGAGCGCACCCGGCGCGCGCTGCGTGCGCGCGAGCAGCGCACGCTGGAGGCCGAGCAGCGCCTGGACGACTTCCTCGACGCGATCCGCGCCTCCCCCAACGGTGTGGTGCTGCTCGATCCGCGCGGCCGCATCGAATGGATCAACGAGACGGCGGCGCAGCACTTCGGGATGGATCCCGAGCGCGATCTGCACCAGCAGATCACCAACCTGCTGCGCGATCCGGCCTTCCATGCCTTCTACCAGGGCCGCAACTACCAGCACGACGTGGTCATCGCCGCGCCCGGCAGTTCGGCGAGCCGCCCGGTCAAGCTGTCGCTGCGGCTGCATCCCTATGGCGAAGGCCGGCTGCTGATCCTGTCGCGCGACGTGACCTCGGTGGAGCAGGCCGAGACGATGCGGCGCGACTTCGTCGCCAACGTGTCGCACGAGATCCGCACGCCGCTGACCGTGCTGGCCGGTTTCGTCGAGACGCTGCAGAACCTGGACCTCCCGCGCGAGGAGCGCAACCGCTACCTGGGCATGATGGGCGTGCAGGCCCAGCGCATGCAGACGCTGGTGAGCGACCTGCTGACCCTGTCGCGCCTGGAGGGCAGTCCCCTGCCGGACGCGACGGAGTGGACTCCGGCGGCGGCCTTCCTCACCCAGTGCCAGCAGGAGTCCGCCGCGCTCGTGCAGGCCCTGGGCAAGAAGATGGAGCTGCGCTTCGGCGAGGCGCCCGCCCTCGCACTCGGCGGGGCCGCCAGCGAGCTGCAGAGCGCGTTCTCCAACCTGGTGAGCAACGCGGTGCGCTACACGCCTTCCGGCGGCGTGGTGGACGTGCAGGCCCGTGAGGCGGCGGGCGGTCGCTTCGAGCTGGCGGTGCGCGACACGGGCCCCGGCATCGCCGCGGAACATCTGCCGCGCGTGACGGAGCGCTTCTACCGCGTGGACCGCAGCCGCTCGCGTGAAACCGGTGGCACCGGGCTGGGGCTGGCCATCGTCAAGCACGTGGTGCAGCGCCACGGCGGCGAGCTGAAGATAGCAAGCACCCTGGGTAAGGGGTCCACCTTCACCATCCTGCTGCCGGCCACGCGCGTGCGGCCGCTCCCGCTCAAGCCGTCCGAAAGCGCCGCACAGCCCGCCACAGAATCAACGGCAGGATGAGCGCGAGCAGGCCCAGCGCGAAGCTGCTGGCCGTCCAGAAGGCTGCCGGCGTGTGCTGCGCAGCGATCGGCCCCAGGCCGCGATAGGCGAGCCGGTAGCCGCCCACCACGCCGACGCCCCACAGCAGCACGCAGTACGCCACCAGCGGCGCCACCGTCACGCGGTAGGACCGCAGCACGAACACGCACAGTGCCTGCGTCGCGTCACCGAGGTGGAAGGCGGCCACGAGCGCCAGCAGGCCCGCGGCCACGGCGGCGACGCGCGGGTCCGCCGAGTACAGCGAGGCGATGACATGGCGGGACGCGAGCACGGTCGCCGCCAGCACGATGGCCAGCGACCAGCCGATGCGAAAGCCGGTGCGGACGATCGCGCGCGCCTTCTTCGCGTCGCCCGCGCCCAGCCAGTAACTCACGCGCGCACTGGTGGCGATGGCGACCGACAGCGGCACCATGTACAGCACGGCCGCCATGTTGGACGCGATCTGGTGCGCGGCCGCCGACAGTGTTCCCTGGCGCGCGATGAACAGCGACATCAGCGTGAACGAGGTGACCTCCACCATGATGGCCAGGCCGGCCGGCACGCCGAGGCGCGCGAACTGGCGGATGGTGCGCCAGTCGGGCGCCTCCAGCGGCCGCCAGATCGCGTAGGGCCGGTACAGGTCGTCGGTGCGCACGAGCCAGATCGCCAGCCCGAGGAAGACGTAGTTCGCCACGACGGTGGCCCAGGCGCAGCCCACGGCGCCCATCGCGGGCAGCCCGGCGCCCCCGAACGCGAACCAGATGGTCAGCGGGATCTTCAGCAGTAGCGAGGCGAGTTGCAGCCAGGTCACGAGCTGCGGCTTGCCCAGGCTCTGGTTCAGCGTGCTGTACATGCGGAACAGCAGGGCCGCGGGCAGGGCCAGCGCCAGCACGCCGAGGTAGTGGCGCACGTCCTGCTGCAGCACAGGCGGCACCTCGGTGCCCTGCAGCAGCGCGTTCGGGAACAGCAGCCAGAACACGCCGATCACGGAGGCCAGCGCGGCGAGGTACAAGGCCTGGCGCACCGAGCGGCCGAGGTCCTGCTTGCGGTCCGCCCCATGCAGCTCCGCCCAGATCGGCAGCAGCGACTGCTGCACCCCCATGAGAGCGACGAACACGGTGATGTACACGGCGGAGCCGACGGACAGCGCCGCCAGCGCCTGCTGCGCATAGCGGCCGGCCACCACGGTGTCGGTGATGCCGAAGGCCATGGTGGCCAGCTGGCCGGCGAGCACGGTGCCCGCATGACGCGCGATGATCCCCCGTTCCCGCACGCCGCTACTTTTTCTTGTACAGGAGGATCGTTTCGCGGGCGTCGGTGGGCCTCGGGATGCGCGCGACCAGCGTCCAGTGGTGCTTGCCGAACGCCGTCGGGACGGACGCCTCCAGGTCGCCGGCGGCGACCAGCCACGGACACGGGCTGTCGGTGCTGGCTGCACGCAGGTCCATGTGGCCGTGGTACATCAGCGCGGCGATCTGCGGGCGCGTGAGGCCGAAGGCCTGCACGCAGCCGGGGCCGTCCACGTGCGCCGCCAGGCGCAGCACCGGCGCCGAGTAGCTGCGCGCGTAGTTCAGGACCGGCAGCCACAAGGTCATGACCAGCAGCCAGGCGAGCGCCGTGCCGCCCGCGGGCAGCACCAGGCTCTTCCACATCGCCTGCGGGTTGCGCTTGGTGCGCCAGCGCACGAGCCCCAGCCACGCCCCGGTGGCGGCGACGGCGAGCAGGAAGGACAGCAGGCCGAAGGAGGGCTGGAAGCCGGGCGCGAGCCGCGCGACGTTCTGCGCGGGCTTGGCGGGCACGCCGGTCTGCAGCGAGATCCAGATCACCCAGATCACGAGCGCGCTCGTGCTGAAGAACAGCAGCGTGAACCAGTCGATCAGCGCGGAGACGCTGCGCTCGAAGGTGGGCAGCGCGAAGGCGGCCAGCGTCGCCAGCGCCGGCAGCGCGAGCAGCAGGGCGCGGTCGGGATTGGGCGACAGCACGGCCGAGAGCACGCCCACGAGCGCGAACCACAAGGGCAGCGCCACGTGGCGATGCCCCAGCTGGCGCCGCCAGCGCCACACGGTCCACACGGCCAGCGGCCACGCCGGCCACGTGAACCAGGCGAGCAGCTTCGCGAAGCCCGTCCACTGGTGCAGCGTGAACTGGCCGGGCGGCTGCAGCCGCCATTCCCACATGCCCAGGCTGGCCGCCGCGGCGGCGGCGGCGAGCGCGGCCAGCACGATCACGGCGGCCCCCTGCCACCGGTTCGCCCCATGCGCGTCCTGGTCCGGCGTCTCGGCGAAGTGCAGCAGCGTGCCGCCGGCGGCAAAGAGCGCCGCCATCGCCGGCGCGCCGCTCAGGCCCAGTCCGACCAGGCCGGTCGCCAGCGACAGCACGGGAACGGCGATGCGATAGGGCAGCGCCGCGAAGCCGTAGAAGGTGAGGGCGGTGAACCCGAGTTGTGCCAGCGCCGGCGTGGTCTCGTGCGACAGCTGCATCAACCCCAGGCACGCGATCAGCGCGAGCAGCCCGCCGTCGGCCATGGCGCGCGCGTAGTCGGTCGGCCGCGCTTCGCCGCCGAACGCGAACGGCACGGGCTGCGCCGCAGGCGTGCGTGCCAGGTAGTACACGCCGTACCACGTGGCCAGCAGGCTGAGCACCAGCAGGGCGATGAAGGGCAGGCGTGCGGCGACATCGGCCGACAGCCAGGACGGTGCGAGCTGGATCGCCCAGGCGCCGAGCCAGTACGGCAGCAGGGCCTCGAACTCCGGCGGCAGTCCCAGCAACTGCGGGTGCAGCCACGGCGCGTGGCCCCGGGCGAGCTCCAGCATGTAGCCGAAGGCCATGATGTCCGCGTTCTTCCAGGGGTCGCGGCCGATGAACCCGGACAGCACGTAGGCCGCGCAGAACAGCAGCAGTGCCAGCCGCGGCAGGCGGCGCACGGCGCTCTGGGCGACGATGGCGGGGGTCGGCTGGTTCACGCGCGGGAGTGTGTCACACGCTCCGGTCCAACAAAAAAGGCAGCCTGAAGCTGCCTTTCCTGGAGCGAGCGGTTCTTACTTGCCGGCGGTCTTGCCGAACTTCTTGAAGAACTTGTCGACGCGGCCGCCCATGTCGTTGACCGACTTCTGGGTGCCCGTGTAGAACGGGTGCGATTCGCTGGAGGTGTCCAGCTTGAACAGCGGCAGCTCGCGACCGTCGTCCATCTTCGTGGTCTCGCGCGTGGACACGCAGGAGCGCGTCACGAACTTGAAGCCATTGGACAGGTCCACGAAACAAACGTCGCGGTAATTGGGGTGGATGCCTTCTTTCATGGGGGTCCCTCGTCGAGTGTCGGGAGCCGCGCCGGACCATTCCGACGTACTTTCCGCAGTGAAGCCCGCAATTATAGCGTCCCGCGTGCGCCCTGCCTCAGCCGCCCTCGAGCTCCAGCGCAAGAGGCTGGTGGTCCGACGCCCGGGTGGCGCCGTCCACGTCCAGCCTGCGCACCCGGTCCTGCAGCCCGTCGGTGACATAGACGAAGTCGAAGGCGACCGGCTCGGGCAGGTACTTCTGCTCGTGGACGCAGAAGGTGGGCGGATGCGGCTGGTCCGGATGTGCCAGGGTCCAGGCATCCCAGAAGGTGCTGAGTTCGGATGTCTCGCTGAGCACCGCATGTTCCTCGGTGCCCGGATGCGAGTTGAAGTCGCCGCACAGGATCGCTTCCGCCGTGAGTTGCGTGGCACCCCGGGGCGGTGACTGGGCCTGCTCGAAATACTCGAGGTGCAGCGCCCGCACGGCGCGCGCCTGCGCCAGGCGCTGGATCTTCGAATAGAACTCCAGGTGGGTGGTCATGATGCGCACCGGTCCCAGTTGTGGGTCGCGCACCGTGACGACGGTGCACATGCGTGGCGTCGACCCGATGCCCGGATCGGCAGGAAACGGCAGCGGATGGTGCTGCACCTGCGCGACGGGCAGCCGGGTGGCGACGAGATTGCCGAAGCGCTTGCGCTGTCCGTCCTCGAAGAGGTCCTGCGCCGCGCCGAAGAAGACCTGGAAGCCGGGCAGCAGCTTGCCGATTTCCACGCTCTGGTACGCGTCGGGATCGTTGTCCGAGATCTCCTGCAGGCACAGCACGTCGAAGTCCGCCAGCGCACGGGCCGTCTCGACGATGCGGCTGCAGCTCACCTGTCCGGCCAGGCCTTTGCATTCCTGGGTGTTCCAGGTCACGAGCTTCATGCCCGCATGATGCTACTGGCGACTCCGACAAAAAAGCCCGGCATCGCCGGGCTTCTGTTCTGCTGTGCGCCGGAATACTCAGCCGCCGCGCCGCATCATGTCGAAGAACTCGACGTTGGTCTTGGTCGCCTTCATGGACTTCAGCACCATTTCCATCGCCTCGATCTCGTCCATGTTGTACATGAACTGGCGCAGGATGCGGGTCTTCTGCAGGATCTCGGGGGCCAGCAGCAGTTCCTCGCGGCGCGTGCCGGAGCGATTGAGCTGGATCGAGGGGAACACGCGCTTCTCGTAGAGGCGGCGGTCCAGGTGCAGTTCGCAGTTGCCCGTGCCCTTGAACTCTTCGAAGATGACTTCGTCCATGCGCGAGCCGGTGTCGATCAGCGCGGTGGCGATGATGGTCAGCGAGCCGCCTTCCTCCACGTTGCGCGCCGCGCCGAGGAAGCGCTTGGGGCGCTGCAGCGCGTTCGCATCCACGCCGCCGGTCAGCACCTTGCCGGACGAGGGCACGACGTTGTTGTAGGCGCGGGCGAGGCGGGTGATCGAGTCCAGCAGGATCACCACGTCCTTCTTCAGTTCGACCAGGCGCTTGGCGCGCTCGATCACCATCTCGGCGACGTGCACGTGGCGGGCGGCGGGCTCGTCGAAGGTGGACGCGATCACTTCGGCCTTGACCGAGCGCTGCATGTCCGTCACTTCTTCCGGGCGCTCGTCCACCAGCAGCACCATCATGTAGCTGTCGGGGTAGTTGGCGGCGATGGCGTGCGCCATGTGCTGCATCATCACCGTCTTGCCGCTCTTGGGCGGCGCGACGATCAGGGCGCGCTGGCCCTTGCCGATGGGGGCGATGATGTCGATCACGCGGCCCGTGATGTTCTCTTCGCTCTTCAGGCCGTCACGTTCGAGGCGCATCTGTTCCCGGGGGAACAGGGGCGTCAGGTTCTCGAACATGATCTTGTGCTTGTTGTCCTCCGGCAGCCCGCCGTTGACCTTGTCCAGCTTGGTCAGCGCGAAGTAGCGCTCGCCATCCTTCGGCGTCCGCACTTCCCCTTCGATCATGTCGCCGGTGTGCAGGTTGAAGCGGCGCACCTGCGAGGGCGAGATGTAGATGTCGTCGGTCGAAGCGGTGTAGCTCGTGTCCGGGCTGCGCAGGAAGCCGAAGCCGTCGGGCAGGATTTCGAGCACGCCATCGGCGAAGACCTGCTCGCCGGCGCGGGCGCGCTTCTTGATGATCGCGAACATCAGCTCCTGCTTGCGCATCCGGCCGGTGTTCTCGATCTCGAGCTCTTCGGCCTGCTTGAGGACTTCCGAGACGTGCAGCGCCTTGAGTTCGTTCAGGTGCATGGAGTGACCCCTTTGGGGGAATGTTCTTGAAGGTCGGGGGGAGGTTCTCTGCGGGGCGAGAGATGCCCTGCGAACCGTATCGGACTGCCCGCCTGCTTTGGCGGATCAGCGATGAGGCGGATTATGCAGGAAAAAAAGGGGCTGGGGGCGAGAGGCTGGAGGCTGGGGGATGCAGAAAAGACAAGGGGCCGGGGATTTTCCGTCCCTAGCCCCTGGCTACTGGCTCCTGGCCCCTGGATTCAAGCGAGCTGTTGATCCAGGAACGCCGTCAGTTGCGCCTTGCTCATGGCGCCGACCTTGGTGGCGGCGAGCTGGCCGCCCTTGAACAGCATCAGCGTGGGGATGCCACGGATGCCGAACTTCGCGGGCACTTCGCGGTTCTCGTCGACGTTCATCTTGGCCACCTGCAGCTTGTCCTTGTAGCTCTCGGAGACCTCGTCGAGGATGGGCGCGATCATCTTGCAGGGGCCGCACCATTCCGCCCAGTAATCGACCAGCACCGGCTTGTCGGCCTGCAGGACGTCGTTTTCGAAGGATGCGTCGGAGATGTGCTTGATCAGGTCGCTGGCCATGGATTCCTCTCGGGGTGCGGGGACCTCCCCCGCTACAGCTACAGTCAGGGCATTGTGACAGAAACCAAGACCTCTCGCCGGCGCGCGCCGGCCGGGCCTTTGCTATGGTTGGGATAGCAGAAAACCATCGTGCGGCGCGGCTGTGGCGCGACGTCATCGAGAGACTGCGGGACGCGATGGCGGCCCGCGCGGCGCATCCGGCACGCACCGTCGTGCTCGTGCCCTACGCGCAACTGATGTCCCTGGCGCGGCAGTTCTGGGCCGCGCAGGTGCCCGACGGCTTCGCGCCGCGCTTCGAGACGACCATGAACTGGGCGCGCCAGCGGCCCTGGTCGCCCGGCGCGACGGACCTCTCGTTCGAGATCGGCCGCGACCTGCTGGCCGCGCGCGGCTGGCTCGAGCAAGGCGGCTTGCGGGCGCAGGCGGATGCGCTCGCGAGCGTGCTGGTCGACGTGACATGGCAGGCTGCGGAAGCCGCGCGCGCCGTGCCGCCGGCGCAGCGCAGTGCCTGGGCTGCGCGCCTGCGCCCGCAACTGCTGCAAGGCATGGAGGCGCCGGCGCTCGCCGTCGAGGCGGCGATCGCGCGCATCGCGTTCGAGTGGGCCGCCGCGTCGGCTTATGCGACCGATGCCTTGCTCGATGGCACGCTCACGTCGGGCGTGGACCTGCTGGTGCTGCTGCAAGGCTTCCAGGCCGAAGCCGTCCCGCACGCGCTCGCGCAGCAACTGGGCGAACGCGCGCTCGTGTGGCCGGTGCCGGTCGATGCGCCAGCCGGCTCGATCGCGCTGCATGCGGCGGCCGACGCGACCGAGGAAGCCGAGCGTGCTGCGGCGTGCGTGCTGGATCACCTCGCGCAGGGCCGCGTACCCGTGGCGCTTGCCGCGAACGACCGCGTGCTCACGCGCCGCATCGGCGCGCTGCTGTTCACGCGCGGCGTGCCGGTGCACGACGAGACGGGCTGGAAGCTCTCCACCACGCGCGCCGCCGCCAACCTGATGGCCGCCCTGCGCGCGTGCGCCTGGGATGCGCCGGCCGATGCGGTGCTGGACTGGTTGAAGAACGTGCCGCAGCTCGGATCGGGACTCGTGCAGGCGCTGGAGCGCCGCGTGCGGCGCGCGGGACAGCGCGAATGGCGGGCGCTGCGCGCTTCCGACTGGGGCGACTCGGAAGCGGTGCAGGCCGTCGCGCAGCGCATCGCCGACTGGCGCGAGGGCCTGCAGGCCACGCGCAGCCTGCCCGAGTGGCTCGCGGCCACGCGCGCGCTGCTGCGCGACTGCGGGCAGTGGGAGCCGCTGCATGCGGATGCCGCCGGACTGAAGGCGCTGGAAGCCTTGCGCCTGCAGGAGGGCGCCGGCGACGAGGCGGCGGCCTGGCCGCAGGCGCAACGGCGCATCAACGCGCGCGAGTTCACGGCCTGGGCCAACGAGGTGCTGGAAAGCGTGAGCTTCGTGCCGCCGCATTCGGGCGAGGAGCAGGTCGTGGTGCTGCCCTTGAGCCAGTTGCTGGGGCATCCGTTTGCAGCCGTCGTCGTTCCCGGGTGCGACGAGCGAAGCCTGCCGGCATCGCCCGAACCGCCCACGGGTTGGTCGATGGCGCAGCGGCGCCTGCTGGGACTGGCCTCGCGCGAGGCGCTGGAAGGCGTGCAGCGCGCATCGTGGCGCCAGGCCTTGCAGGCGCCGCACTGCGACGTGCTCTGGCGCAAGTCCGACGACACCGGCGAACGCACGCTGGCCAGTCCGCTCGTGCAGGCCTTGCTGCTGCAGGGCGACGGCGCGCCCGCCGGCGATCCGCGCCGACTGCGCGAATGCAGCGCGCAGCCCGTTGGCGCGCCCTCGGCGCACGCGCCGCAACTGGTGCCGGCGCAGGTCTCGGCCAGCAGCTACGAGGATCTGCGGCGCTGCCCGTATCGCTTCTTCGCGTTGCGCATGCTGGGCCTGCGCGAGGCCGACGAGATCGAGGCCGAGGTCGACAAGCGCGACTTCGGCACCTGGCTGCACCGCGTGCTCGGTGTGTTCCACGAGCGGCTGCAGGAACGCGCAAGCCTGGCGCGCGCGGAACGCGCCGCCCTGCTGGATGCGATCGCGCACGAGGAGATGGCCGGCCAGCGCCTGGGCGAGGGCGAGTTCCTGCCGTTCGCGGCCGCCTGGCCGGCAGTGCGCGAGGGTTACCTGGACTGGCTGCAGCGGCACGAGGCGGACGGCACCGTGTTCGAAGCCGCGGAGACGAAGCACACCGAGCAGCTCGGCGAGTGGACGCTGGAAGGACGCATCGACCGCATCGACCGCCGCGCCAGTGGCACTGCGCTGGTGATGGACTACAAGACCGAGGGCCTGCAGGCCACGCGCGACCGCATGAAGACGCCGCTGGAGGACACGCAGCTCGCGTTCTACGCACTGCTGCTGCCCGATCGCGAGGTCGAAGCGGCCTATCTGAACGTGGGCGAGCGCGGCGAGATGAAGGCGGTGCCGCACGAGGCGCTCGCCGAAGCGACCCACCTGCTGCGCGAAGCGATCCCCGCGGAACTGCGCCGCATCGCGCAGGGCGCGCCGCTGCCTGCGCTGGGCGAGGGGCGCGCGTGCGAGTTCTGCTCGGCGCGCGGGCTGTGCCGGAGGGATTCCTGGAGTGAGTAGCGAGCGGGGGGCGCCGGCCGGGCCGGCGTACGAACACAACGGGCAGCCGGTCGGCCGCGAGCTGTTCTACGCGATCGCCTGCGATCCGCGGCGGCACGTGGCGGTGGAGGCCTGCGCGGGCGCCGGCAAGACCTGGATGCTGGTCTCCCGCATCCTGCGGGCGCTGCTCGCAGGCGCGGCGCCGCACGAGATCCTCGCCATCACCTTCACGCGCAAGGCCGCGGGCGAGATGCGGCAGCGCCTGGACGAGTGGCTCACCGCCTGGAGCACGGCCTCCGACGAGGAGCTCGCGAAGCAGTTGCGCATGCGTGGCCTGCTGCATGCCGATGCGCAACTGTGCGCGGACCTGCGCGGACTGCGCGCGCGCTTGCTGGAAGCGGGCCGGCCGGTGCAGATCCGCACCTTCCACAGCTGGTTCGCGGCGCTGCTGCGCGGCGCGCCGGTCTCCGTGCTGCAAGGGCTGGGGCTGCCGACCCGCTTCGAGCTGCTCGAGGACGACCAGGAAGCGGTCGCGCGCGTGTGGCGGCGCTTCCATGCCGCCGTGGAGCGCGATGCCGTCCTGCGCGCGGACTACGAAGCCTCGGTCGCGACCTACGGCCGCTTCAACACCGCGAAGGCGCTGGACTCCGCGCTTTCCAAGCGCGTGGAGTTCGCCATGGCCGATGCGGTGGGCGTGGTCGAGGATTCGGTGCGCCCGTTCGGCGAAGTGTTCCCCGAGTTCGAGGGCGCCGCTGCGCCGGCGGACGTGCTGCAATGGCCCGGCGTGCGCGAGCCGCTGTTCGCGGCCGCGCGCACGCTGGGCCGCGCCTCCGCGCCGACCTTCGCCGCGAAGGGCGGCGAGCTGGAACAGGCGCTCACGGCCGGTGACCTGCAGGGGGTGTTCGACGCCTTGCTGACGCAGGCGCAGGAGATCCGCAAGTTCAGCGAGAAGCTGCAGGGGCTGGACACCGTGCGGCACGCGCAGGCGCTCGCGCAACGGCTCTGTGCGGCGCGCCTGCAGCATGAAGCGTGGCAGCACCAGCAGCGGCTCGCACGCCTGACGCGGCTGCTGCTGGAATGCTATGCCGCGCTCAAGCGCGAGCAGGGCTGGGTGGACATGAGCGACGTCGAGCGCACGGCGCACGCGCTGCTGTCCGATCCGGTGCTGGCCGGCTGGGTGCAGGAGCGCCTCGACCAGCGCGTGAGCCACCTGCTGATCGACGAGTTCCAGGACACCAACGCCATGCAGTGGCAGGCGCTGCACGCCTGGCTTTCCAGCTATGCGGGCGCGGGCGGCGACGGGCCCAGCGTGTTCATCGTGGGCGATCCCAAGCAGAGCATCTACCGGTTCCGGCGCGCGGAGCCGCAGGTGTTCCGCGCCGCCCAGGTCTTCATCGGGCGCGAGCTGGGCGGCGACCGCCTCAGCTGCGACCACACGCACCGCAACGCGCCCGCCGTGCTGGCGGTCGTCAACGCGGTGATGGGGCAGGCGCAGGACGAGCAGCTGTACCTGGACTTCCGTCCGCACACGACGGAGTCCCTGGAGCCCGGCGCCGTGCTGGCGCTGCCGCCGGTGCCGCGTCCCGACAAGCCGGACCAGCCCGACGAGGGCTTCGCCTGGCGCGATAGCCTCACCGTGCGGCGCGAGCTGCCGGAAGAACGCCTGGTCACGCTGGAATGCCGGCAGGCGGCCGCGTGGATCGCGCAGCAATTGCAGGCCGGCCTGGCTGCGGGCGACGTGATGGTGCTGGCGCGCCGGCGCGAGCGGCTGTCGGCGCTGGAAGACGAACTGCGCGCGCTGCACATCGCGGCGCAGCAACCGGAGAAGACCGACCTGTGCGAGGCGCCCGAGGTGCAGGACCTCACGGCCTTGCTGGACCTGCTGGTCTCGCCGGGGCACGACCTGTCGCTGGCGCGTGCGCTCAAGTCGCCGCTGTTCGGCTGCGGCGACGAGGAGCTCGTGGCGCTCGGCGAGCGCGCGCGCGCCGCGTCCGCCGCGGGCGCGCCGCGGGGCTGGTTCGAGCTGCTCCTCGCTGGCGACGACGGGCCGCAGACGCTGCGCGAAGCGGCGGCGCAACTGCGACGCTGGCAGCGCTGGGTGCAGGCGCTGCCGCCGCACGACGCGCTGCAGGCGATCTACGACGACGGCGACGTGCTGGCGCGCTTCGCGCGGTGCGCGCCGGCGCCGCTGCGCGCGACGGTGCTGGCCAACCTGCAGGCGCTGCTCGGCGCCGCGTTGCAGGTCGGCGGCGGGCGCTACCTTACGCCCTATGCCTTCGTGCGCGCCCTCAAGGCGGGCGGCATCCGCGGGCCCGCGGTGGCGGCCGAAGGCGTGGTGCGCTTGCTGACCGTGCATGGCGCCAAGGGCCTGGAGGCGCCCGTGGTCCTGCTGCTGGACACCGACAACGCACCGGCGCGGCCGGAGACCATGGGCGTGCTGTGCGAGTGGCCCGGCGAGGCGCCCGCGCCCTGGCGCTTCGCCTTCCTCGCCAGCGAGACGCGGCCGCCCGCCTGCAGCGCCGAGGCGCTGGCCGTGGAGCAGGCCGCGCGGGCGCGCGAGGAACTCAATGCCTTGTACGTCGCGATGACGCGCGCGGGCCGGCAGCTGGTGATCTCCTCGGTGGTGCCCGCAACGACGCCCGCCGTCCCGACCTGGTGGCAGCGCTTGCTGCCGCACGCGGCGCTGCTGGCGCCACCGCAAACCGCGGAGCCGCTCAGCGCCGCTGCGCGCTCGTCCACCTTCGCGCTGCGCGAGGTGCCCGGTGTCAGCGCGCCGCTCACGATGGAGTGGCTGCGTCCGCAGGCGCCGCCCGGCAGTCCCGCGTCGCGGCTCGGTGAGGCCATGCACCGCCTGCTGGAAACCTGGGAGCCGCGAACCGGCATCGCAGCCGCGCAGCTTGCCGAAGTGCAGCGCCTGTTCGCGCTCGACGAGGCGGCGGCACGGGAGGCCGCGGCCATGGCCTTGCGCATCGTGCAGGGCGAGGGCGCGTGGGCCTGGGACCCGGCGCAGGTCGACTGGCAAGGCAACGAGATCGAACTGCATGCCGGTGGCGAGCTCCTGCGGCTCGACCGGCTGGTGCGGCGCCGGGACACGGGGGAGTGGTGGGTCCTCGACTACAAGTCGGCCGCCGCACCGGAGCGGCAGCCGGAGCTGCGCGCGCAGATGCAGCGCTACCGCGAAGCCGTGGCGGTGGCGCAGGGCGGTGCGGCCGTCCGCTGCGCCTTCCTCACCGCACAGGGAAGGCTGGTCGCAGCATGAGCCGCAGGGCCGCCCCAAGGCGAATCCCCCAGCGCGCAGCGCGGAGGGTGGTCCGGTGAGCGCGTACAAGCGCGTGTCACTCGGCGCGTGGCTCGCGACGGCGTTCTCCGCGCTCTCGATCCTGCTCACCGTGGTCATGGCGCTGGTGATCGAGCGCAAGGCGGGCGAGGACGTCGCCGCGGGCATCGGCAGCAACATGAAGGTGCTGGCGCATCAGATGACCAACCGGCTGGACCGCGGCATGTTCGAGCGCTATCGCGAGGTGCAGCTCATGGCGGCTCGCCTCGATCGCCTGCCCGCGGACCTGCCGGTGCAGCTGGAGCTGGACGCCGCCAAGAACAGTTATCGCTATTACCTGTGGCTGGGCGTTGCCGGCCCGGACGGCACCGTGCTCGCGGCGAGCAACGGTGCGCTCGTCGGCGACAACGTCAGCAACCAGCCGTGGTTTCGCGACGCACTGCAGGGCGTTCACCTGGGGCACGTGCAGGAATCGTCCGTGCTGCCGGCGTTGCTCACCGCCGGCGATGCGCCGCAGCGCTTCTACGACGTGGCCTTTCCCGTGCAAGGCCGGGGCGGCCAGCGCGTGCTCGGGGCCTACGTGTCGTGGGCCTGGGCGCGCGACGTGCGCGACGCGGTGTTCGGCTCCGATCCCAGCCGCGCCGAGCCGCTGATCGTGGCCGCGGACGGCCGGGTGCTGCTGGGGCCCGCGGACCTGGAAGGCCGGCAGCTGCGCGTGCCCAGCCTGGCGCTCGCCCGGGCGGGCAAGGAGGGCCACACGACCGAGCGCTGGCCGGATGGCCGCACCTACGTGGTCGGCTACGACGCGTCGGAAGGCTTCCAGTCCTCGCCCGGGGCGGGCTGGACCATCCTGGTGCGCCAGGACACCGACGCAGCGTACGCGCCGGTGCGGGCCTTGCAGCGGCGCGTAGCCCTGGGCGGGGGGGCCCTGGCGCTGCTGTTCTCGCTGATCGGCTGGCTGGCGGCGCGCAAGATCGCGCAGCCGGTGCTGGGACTCGCCGCCGCCGCGCGCCGCATGGAAGAGGCCCAAGTCGCGGAGGTGGAGACCTCCAGCGCCTACCGCGAAGTCGAGGTCCTGGGAACGGCGCTCAACTCGCTGCTGGGCAAGCTCGCGCAGAAGACCGGCGAGCTGCATGCGCTCAACGCGGAACTCGAGCAGCGCGTGGAACAGCGCACGGCCGAACTGCGCGACGCCTTCGACCGCGTGCGCGCGAACGAGCAGCGCATCCAGACCATCATCGAAGCGGCGCAGGACCCCTTCATCGCCTTCGACCTGCGGGGCCGGATCACCGACTGGAGCACGCAGGCCGAAGTGGTGTTCGGCTGGGGGCGCGAGGAGGTGCTGGGCCGGCGTGCGGGTGAACTGTTGCTGCCCAAGCGCTCGGCCGCGGACCTGGACCTGGCGCTCGCGACGTATGCGCGCACCGGCCGTTCGCAGTTCCTGCACCGCGCGGTCGAGCGCGTGCTGGTCACGCGCGACGGCCGCGAGATTCCCGTCGAAGTGAAGATCGGGCTGGTGTCCACGGGCCGCGAGCGCTTCTTCAGCGCCTTCCTGCACGACATCTCGCAGCGCAAGGAAGTGGAGCGGCTGAAGGACGAATTCATCTCCACGGTGTCGCACGAACTGCGCACGCCGCTCACCGCGATCTACGGTTCCCTGAACCTGATGCACTCCGGCCTGGCGGGCGAGCTGCCGCCCGACGCCAGGGAGCTGCTGTCCATCTCCCACGACTCGACCGAGCGCCTGATCCGGTTGATCAACGATCTGCTGGACCTGGAGAAGATCGCATCCGGCAAGATCGAATACCGCGTGCAGGTGCAGCCGCTCGCGCCGCTGGTGCAGCAGGCGCTGCGCGATACGCAGCCCTACTCCGACGGGGTGCGGGTGGAGCTGGCGCTGCAGGCGGATGCCGATCCGCTGGTGGGCGCCGACGCCGACCGCATCGTGCAGGTCTGCGTCAACCTGCTGTCCAACGCAGTCAAGTTCTCGCAGCCGGGAGCGCGGGTCGAAGTGCGGGTGACGCAGCGCGAGGGCTGGGCCCGGGTGAGCGTCACCGACCAGGGCAGCGGCGTGCCGGCCGAGTTCAGGGACCGCGTGTTCGAGCGCTTCGCGCAGGCGGACTCGTCGGCGCGGCGCGCCAAGGGAGGCACGGGGCTGGGACTGGCCATCTGCCGCAGCATCGTGGAGGCGCACGGCGGGCGCATCGGGTTCACGAGCGAACCGGGCGTGCGGACCGAGTTCTTCTTCGAGCTGCCCGTGGCCGTGGGCTGAACTTCAGAAGCTCGTGCGGTAGTACACCATCGGGCGGCCGTCCTTGCGCTTGACCGTGATGCGCGCGCCGCTTTCCATCTGGAAGCCGACGAAGCCGAGATCCATCGCGAGCCCGGAGCGCTGCCCGCCAGCGAGGTTCATCTCGACGCGGGCGCCGTACACGGGCTCGCGCATCAGGATCTGCGTGTAGGCGTCGTCGGCGGCGTTCATGCGGCGCCACGCTGTGATGTCGATGCGCTGGGCCTGCAGCAGCTGGCTCCAGCGCAGGCCGACGTCGACGCCCGTGCGCGGCTGCAGGCCGGGCCCGGCCGAGGGACTGGCCAACCCGAACACCGCACCGAGGCCGTTGCCGTGGCGGTCGAAGGGCGTGATGGACAGATCCACGCGTGGCGACTGGAAACCGGCGTCCTGGGCATCGAAGCGCGGCAGGCTGCTGGCCTGCACCTGCACCCGCAAGCCCTGGTCGCCGGCGGCGGAGCCGGGCAGGCTGGTCTTGTCCTGCGCCTGCGCATGCGTCGCGCAGCAAAGGGACACGAAGGCGATCGCAACGCCCTGCGCGAACTCCCGACGGAACCCGGCACCTGCGCCGGCAGCGGCCTTCTCCATGGCTCACCTCCCAGTGATGCGAAGAAGTCTAGGCTGGTCCGTTCGGACTGGTTTGTGAGAAATCAAATGCCGATGCTGTCGGACGCGCGAAGTCGCCGACAGTCGCGGCGCGGACGAGGCAGGTAGGACGCGTGGCTGTGCCGTGCAGGACGCCGCCTCACTCGCCCATGTGGTGCCAGCGTTCTTCCGGCAGCTTGCGCAAGGCCTGGTACACCTGGGGCAGCACGCCTTGGGCGGCGGCCCACTCGACGTGCTCGCGCAGGCGCGCGCGCTTCTCCAGCGACGGCACCTGCTCCCATTCGGCCGGGCTGGCCGGCACCTTCGCCAGGTGCGGGCCGGTGTTCGGCAGGTAGGCGTACAGGCGTTGCCAGATCGCGGGCAGCGGGCACACGCGGTTGTTGCGGCGGATTTCCACCAGGACATCGTCCACCGTGACATCCTCCTGCGCCTTGGCCTCGGCCACCGCGGCGAGCTTGGTGGGACGGGTCCGCACGAACCCGCGCTCCGATTGGCCCTGCAACGCCTGGAACATCGCCCAGGACGTGTCGCTGCTCTTCTCGACGACTTCGACTTCCGCCTGCGCGCCCGGCAATGCTGCCGGCGCGTGGCCTGCCTTTGCTTTGCTCACGGCGCCCCTTAACCTGTAATGGTTACAAAATGTAGAAGCTCGGCGGAGAGGTGGGAAGCCCCTGTGGAGGCGGCATTGCCAAATCCGCACGGATTCGCGCTGCGTGAGGCTGCGGCGGTGGGGCTGCGTGACGTATGCGCGACGTTCGCTGGAACGAGATGCGTGCGTGGGGCGAGTCGCGGCGCGGTCCGCGCGACGTCGTCGCGATGACGCGAGCCATGCGCAGCCAAGTGGTGCTCGATGCACCATCTCCGCGAAAAAAAAGTTGACGAGCCTTACCCCCGGCACTGGCTCCACAGTTAGGGCTGCTTGGTTCCCCACCTGACCCGGTTGGCCGCTTCACCATGCGGGGAGGCCCGTCACCTCGTATTGTAGGCGAGCGGCAAGGCCGGGTTGGGCGGGAGGGCCCCTTTAGAATCGAAAGAATGTCGTATCTCGTGCTCGCCCGGAAGTACCGGCCCAAGACCTTCCTCGAGATGGTGGGACAGGAGCACGTGGTGCAGGCCCTCACGAATGCGCTGGAGCAGCAGCGGCTGCACCACGCGTACCTGTTCACCGGCACGCGCGGCGTCGGCAAGACCACCGTGTCGCGCATCCTCGCCAAGTCGCTGAACTGCCAGGGACCGGACGGAACGGGCGGCATCACCGCCGCGCCTTGCGGCGTGTGCCAGGCCTGCGTGGACATCGACGCGGGCCGCTTCGTCGACTACACCGAGCTCGATGCGGCCTCCAATCGCGGCGTCGACGAGGTGCAATCCCTGCTGGAGCAGGCGGTCTACAAGCCGGTGCAGGGCCGCTTCAAGGTCTTCATGATCGACGAAGTGCACATGCTCACGGGGCACGCGTTCAACGCCATGCTCAAGACGCTGGAAGAGCCGCCCGAGTACCTCAAGTTCGTGCTGGCCACGACCGATCCGCAGAAGGTGCCGGTCACGGTGCTCTCGCGCTGCCTGCAGTTCAACCTGCGGCCGATGGCGCCCGAGACCGTGCAGGAGCACCTCGCGCGCGTGCTGGAGCAGGAAGCCGTTCCCGCCGACGCGCAGGCTCTTCGGCTGCTCTCGCGCGCCGCGCGCGGCTCGATGCGCGATGCGCTTTCGCTGACCGACCAGGCGATCGCCTTCGGTGCCGGCCAGTTGCGCGAAGCGCCAGTGCGCCAGATGCTGGGCAGCGTCGATCGCAGCCACGTGTTCCGGCTGATCGAGGCGCTCGCTGAAGGCGATGGCAAGTCGGTTGTCGAGATCTCCGAGGCCTTGCGCCTGCACGGCCTCTCCGCCGCCGCAGCGCTGGAAGAGATGAGCCTGGTGCTGCAACGCATGGCGGTGCTGCAGGCGGTGCCGCAGGCCGCGGATGCCACCGATGACGAATCGGCGGCGATCGCGCGGCTGGCTGCGCTGATGCCGGCCGACGAGACGCAGCTGCTGTACTCGATGTGCCTGCACGGGCGCGCGGAGCTGGGCCTCGCACCCGACGAATACGCGGCGCTCACGATGGTGCTGCTGCGGCTGCTGGCGTTCAAGCCCGGCGCGGCGGAAAAAAAAACTCTGAAGCGGCCGGCTGACGCCGGCATCGCTGGGGTTCCTGCGTCACCCCAGCCTGCGAAGAGTCCCGAACGCGCGCAGAGCCCGGGATCCGCAACAACAACGGAACCTGCCTCTGCCGGTAGGCTGGCGGTGAGCGCAGCGAACCCCAGCGTTCCTGCGTCGACCCAGCCCGCGAAATCCCCGGAAGCCGCATCCGCAGGCCGCGCCCCCGCCGCGCCCCCCGGCCACGTCCTCCCCGTCGTCGACCCGCGCCAGGCCCCGCCGCGCGCGACGCCGCCAGCGCGCCCGAACAACGATGTGCTCGGCGTGCCCGTGCGCGTGCAACCGGAGCCGCTGCGCGAAGCACCTGCGGGCGTGCCCACCGTCGTCCCCACGCCGGAAGGTGACTTCTGGCAGGCGACCGTGCAGGACCTCGTGCAGCGCGAGGCGATCGCCGCGCTCGTGAGAGAGCTCGCGCTGCAGGCTCAGCTGGTGGCGCGCGACGAGGGCCACTGGATGCTGCGCGTCGAGCGCGAATCGCTGAACCAGCCCGCGAGCCGCGAACGCCTGCGCACGGCCCTGCAGGGCGCCGGCCATGCCGTGGAGATCTCCGTGGAAGTCGGCCCCGTCACGGACAGCCCCGCGCGCCGCGCCGCAGTCGCCGCGGCCCAGCGGCAGCGTGCGGCGGAGCAGATCATCCTGAACGATCCCTTCGTGCAGCAGATGCAGCGGGACTTTGGGGCGAAAATCGTCCCTGGCAGCATCAAACCGATCGAGAAACACTAGAGAGACCCACCATGTTCAACAAGGGACAGCTGGCCGGCCTGATGAAGCAGGCGCAGCAGATGCAGGACAACCTGAAGAAGGCGCAGGACGAACTGGCCACCATCGAGGTGAGCGGCGAGTCGGGCGCGGGGCTGGTCAAGGTCGTCATGACCTGCAAGCACGACGTCAAGCGCGTCACCATCGACCCGAGCCTGCTCGGCGACGACAAGGACATGCTCGAGGACCTGGTGGCCGCCGCCTTCAACGCCGCCGTGCGCAAGGCCGAAGAGACCACGCAGGAGAAGATGGGCAAGCTCACCGCGGGCCTGCCGCCAGGCATGAAGCTGCCCTTCTAAACATTGGCAGAACCCTCCCTCCAGGCCCTGATCGAGGCGCTGCGGCGCCTGCCCGGCGTCGGCGTGAAGTCCGCATCGCGCATGGCCTTCCACCTGCTGCAGCACGACCGCGAGGGCGCGCACGTGCTCGCGCGGGCGCTGGAGCAGGCCACCACGCGCGTGCGCCACTGCAGCGAGTGCCACACCTTCACGGAGGACGAGGTCTGCGCCACCTGCCGCAGCCCGCAGCGGGACCGCAGCAAGCTGTGCGTGGTGGAGACGCCGGCCGACCAGGCGGCGCTGGAGCGCACGCAGGCCTACAACGGGCTGTACTTCGTTCTCATGGGCAAGCTCAGTCCCCTGGACGGCATCGGCCCGCGCGACATCGGCCTGGCCAAGCTGTTCGCGCGCGCCACCAACGGCGCGGTGCAGGAGGTGATCCTCGCCACCAATTTCACCGCGGAGGGCGAGGCGACGGCGCACGTCATCGCGGAAGCATTGAAGCAAAGAGGCCTGAAGGTCACGCGGCTCGCGCGCGGCGTGCCGGCGGGCAGCGAACTCGAATACGTGGACTTGGGGACCATCGCGCACGCGCTGGTGGACAGGAGGACCCGCTGACATGACGACGACGATCTACGCGCGCTTCACCGTCGCCTACTGGTGCGTGCTGCTCGCGGTGCTGCTGCCGTACGCCTGCTCGTACCTGGCGAAGTTCCGCGACTTCGGCAAGCCGCGCAGCCAGGGCGGCTACGACAACAACGATCCGCGTGCGTGGATGGCGCGCCTGGACGGATGGCGCGCCCGCGCCGTGTCCGCGGAGGCCAACAGCTTCGAGGCGCTGCCCTTCTTCATCGGCGCGGTGATCATCGCCCACCAGTTGGGTGCGCCGCAGACGCGCGTCGACATCCTCGCGCTGCTGTTCGTCACGCTGCGCATCATCTACATCGCGATGTACGTGGCCGGGCTGCCGACGACGCGCTCGGCGATCTGGGCCCTCGCGTTCTTCGCGAACGTCGCGATCTTCCTCTCCGGCTGGCACTGAGCAGGGGCGCGCGCGAACGTCTGCACTGAGGCGGTTTGCGTTACGTGAAAACCCGCACGGGATCGACCCGATGCGGCATCGCAGCATGGCTCTTAAGCTCGCGTGATCCCAAAGAACAATGACGAGAGGCTCCGCATGCGACCCACGATCACCCGCCGCAACTTCACGCTGATGGCGGCCGCCGCCGTCGCGGCTCCCACGCTGCGCGCGCAGGGCAAGCTGGAGAAGTCCAAGCTGGCCATCGCCGTCGGCGGCAAGTCCGCTTTCTACTACCTGCCGCTGACCATCTCCGAGCAGCTGGGTTACTTCAAGTCCGAAGGGCTCGACGTCGAGATCTCCGACTTCGCGGGCGGCGCCAAGGCGCTGCAGGCGCTGATGGGCAATTCCGCCGACGTGGTGGCGGGCGCCTACGAGCACACCATCAACATGCAGGCGCGCAACCAGGCGATCCAGGAGTTCGTGCTGATGGGCCGCGCGCCGCAGATCGCGCTGGGCGTGTCGACCAAGACGCTGCCCCACTACAAGGGCCTGGCCGACCTGCGCGGCAAGAAGATCGGTGTGTCGGCGCCGGGCTCCTCCACCAACATGGTGGCCAACCTCGTGCTCTCGCGCGCCGGCATCAAGGCCAGCGACGTGAGCTACGTGGGGGTGGGCACCGGCGCCGGGGCGCTGACCGCGATCCGCTCCGGGCAGATCGACGCCATGTGCAACACCGACCCGGTGATGACGATGCTGGAGCAGAAGGGCGACGTGCGCATCATCAGCGACACGCGCACGCTCAAGGGCACGCAGGAGGTGTTCGGCGGCCCGATGCCTGCCGCCTGCTTCTACGCGCACACCGACTTCATCAAGAACAACCCCAACACCTGCCAGGCCCTGGCCAATGCCATCGTGCACGGCCTGAAATGGCTGCAGACCGCGGGACCGAGCGACATCATCAAGACCGTCCCCGAGAGCTACCTGCTCGGCGACCGCGCGCTGTACCTTGCCTCGTTCAACAAGGTGCGCGAGGCGATCGGGCTCGACGGCATGATGCCGGAAGACGGGCCGAAGACGGCGCTGAAGGCGCTGGCCAGCTTCGAACCGTCCGTGAAGCCCGACCGCATCGACCTCGCCAAGACCTACACCAACGAATTCGCGCGCCGGGCCAAGGAGAAGTTCAAGGCCTGATGACAGAATGACGCCGGCCGCGCGCCGGGCATGACAGGATGACCGCGCCCGCGCGGTCATTTTTCATGAACCCAAAGAGGTCTTCTTGTCCCTAGCCCTGGAACTGAACGAGATCACGGTCACCTTTCGCTCGGGGGACGAGCGCGAGTCCCGCTATACCGCCGTCGCGCAGACGACGTTGCGGATCGCCGCCGGCGAATTCGTCTCCGTGGTCGGCCCCACGGGATGCGGCAAATCCACGCTGCTGAACATCGCCGCCGGCCTGCTGGAGCCCTCCTCGGGCGACGTGCGCGTGTTCGGCGAGCCGCTGCAAGGCATCAACCGCCGTGCGGGCTACATGTTCCAGGCCGAAGCGCTGATGCCCTGGCGCAGCGCCCTCGACAACGTGATGGTGGGCCTGCAGTACCGCGGCGTCACCGAGGCGGAGGCGCGCACGCAGGCCGAGGCCTGGCTGGCGCGCGTGGGCCTGGCCGGCTTCGGCGATCGCTATCCCCACGAGCTCTCGGGCGGCATGCGCAAGCGCACGGCGCTTGCGCAGACGCTCGCACTGGACCCCGACATCATCCTCATGGACGAACCCTTCAGCGCCCTGGACATCCAGACACGCCAGCTGATGGAAAACGAGGTGCTGGACCTGTGGGCGGCCCGCAAGAAGGCCGTCCTCTTCATCACCCACGACCTCGATGAAGCGATCGCCATGAGCGACCGCGTCGTCGTGCTCTCTGCCGGTCCGGGGACGCACCCGATCGGCGAGTTCGCGATCGACCTGCCGCGTCCGCGCGACGTCGCCGAGGTCCGCGTCGACCCGCGCTTCGTCGAACTGCACACCAACATCTGGTCGGTGCTGCGCGACGAGGTGCTCAAGGGCTACGCGCAACAGCTGAAGAAGGCCGCATGAAGAACGCCGGCATGCCTTCCGTGCGCCAGCTGCGCACCTTCCAGCTGCTCGTGCTGGTGGCGGCGCTGCTCGCGTGGCACCTGCTGTCGCGCAACGAGCAGATGGCCTTCTTCTTCGGCGACCCGGTGGCCGTCGCGGGGCGCATCTGGAGCTGGTTCCTGCCCATCGGCCTGCCGCCCAACTCCGCCTTCCCGGACGGCGTGCCCGGCAACGCCGACATCTACGTGCACCTGGGGGTGACGCTCATCGAGACGGTGCTGGCCTTCGCCATCGGCACCGTGCTCGGACTCGTCATGGGCCTGTGGCTCGCGCTGGCGCCGGTGGCGAGCGCGGTGCTGGATCCCTACATCAAGGCGGCCAACTCCATGCCGCGCGTGATCCTGGCGCCCATCTTCGCGCTGTGGTTCGGCCTGGGCATCTGGAGCAAGGTGGCGCTCGCGGTCACGCTGGTGTTCTTCATCGTCTTCTTCAACGTGTACCAGGGCGTGCGCGAAGTCAGTCCCGTCATCCTCGCCAACGCGCGCATGCTGGGCGCCAACCGCAAGCAGCTGCTGCGCACGGTGTACCTGCCCAGCGCCACGAGCTGGGTGTTCTCCAGCCTGCACACCTCCGTCGGACTCGCGTTCGTGGGTGCCGTGGTGGGCGAGTACCTCGGCTCGGCGCGTGGCGTCGGCTACCTGATCCTGCAGGCCGAGGGCACGTTCGACGTGAACACCGTGTTCGCGGGCATCGTGGTGCTGACCGCCTTCGCGCTGCTGCTCGATGGCATCGTCGGGCGCATCGAGCGCGGGCTGATGAAGTGGCAGCCCAAGCAGGGCGACACCGAGAAGCTGTGAAGCGGGCCCCGGGCGGGAGTCGTCCGGCACGGAGTGGCGCCGGCGCCCGCCGACGCCGTTCGCCGGCCCGGCCGGCCGCGCTCAGCGCTTGTGCTGGACCGGGGTCTTGTGCGGCGCGGCGTGGGCCGCCGGACGCGCCGCCGGCTTGGCGGTGGGTCGCGCTGCGACCTGTTTCACGTTGCGCGTGTTCACGCGCACCTGCGTGTGCGCCACGGTGCGGATCGGCAGGTGCAGCACCACCTGCTGCCCCGGACGGAAGGTCGCGCTCGCGGCCACGTGGTTCCACTCGGCGACCTGCGCGGCGCTGACCCGGTAGCGCGTCGCGACCGTGCTCACGGACTCGCGCTTGCCGGCCCGCACGACGGTGCGGCGCGTGATCACCTCGGGCGCGAGGTCCAGCTGCGCGTTGTCGGCCACGTGGCTCGCGACGTCCGGCTGCGAGTCGTTGCGGCGCGGCACGATCAGCACCGAGCCGGCCTTGATCAGCATGCGCGGCGGGATGCTGTTGACCGTGCGCAGTTCGTTTTCGTCCATGCCCACCCGGCGCGCAGCCTCGGTCACGCTCATGGTCGCGGGAGTGCTCCAGGCCGTCCAGGTGGCGAACTTGCCTTCGGTGTAGGCCTCGTAGTTCCGCTTGAAGACGGTGGCGTTGTCCCAGGGCAGCAGGATCTGCGGCGTGCCCGCCGCCAGGATCACGGGGCGCTTGAGCTGCGGGTTGAGTGCCTTGAAGTCGTCGATCTCGACGTCCGCCAGGCGTGCCGCCACCGCGACGTCCATGTCGCGGTCCAGGCTCACGCTCTGGAAGTAGGGGTGGTTCTCGATCGTCGGCAGTTCGGCGTGGAACTGCTCGGGGCTGGCGATGATGTTCTTCACCGCCTGCAGCTTCGGGACGTAGTTGCGCGTCTCGTTCGGCAGGTTCAGGTCGGTGTAGCCGGTGCCCAGGCCCGCCTTCTGGTTGCGCGCGATGGCGCGCGCCACGTTGCCTTCGCCCCAGTTGTAGGCGGCCAGGGCGAGATGCCAGTCGCCGAACTGCGCATACAGGCGCTGTAGGTAGTCGAGCGCGGCGCGCGTGGACTCCAGCACCGAGCGGCGGTCGTCGCGGAAGACGTTCTGCTTCAGGTCGAAGGTCTTGCCGGTGGCCGGCATGAACTGCCACATGCCCGCCGCGCGCGCGCTGGACACGGCCTGCGGGTTGAACGCGCTTTCGACGAAGGGCAGCAGCGCCAGCTCGGTCGGCATGTTGCGCCGCTCCAGTTCCTCGACGATGTGGAACAGGTACTTGCGCGAGCGGTCCGTCATGCGCTGCATGTAGTCGGGGCGCGCCGCGTACCACTGCTCCTGCTGGTGCACGAGGTCGTTGTCGAGCGGCGGCATGGCGAAGCCGCGGCGGATGCGGCTCCACAGGTCTGGCGGCGGCTCCAGCGAGGCCACGGACTGCGAACTGAGCTCGGACGGCTTGATGGCGGACAGCGGCCCCTGGGGGATCACGGACGCCGGCTTCGCCTGCGCTGACTGCCCCTCATGGACGCCGGCCCCGTCGGGGCCCTGCGTGGTGGCGCAACCGGCCAGGGCCAGTGCGGCGATGAGGGCGAGCAGCTTGTACTTCTTCATCTGAACTCGTTCTTCCATTGGCGCAGCGCCGCGAACACCGCGACCGGGTCTGCCGGGTTGGCCTGCGGATCGTGTCCGTGGGCCGCCTGCGCCACGGCGGCGACGCGCGTGCGCAGGAAAGGATTGATCTCGTTCTCCACGGCGATGGTGGAAGGCAACGTGGGCTCGCCGTGCGAGCGCCTCTGCTCGCATTGTTGCCGGTAATGGATCAGCTGTGTATTGCCCGGCTCGACGGCTGTGGCAAATTTCAGGTTTGACAGCGTGTATTCATGCGTGCAGCACACCCGGGTGCGGCCCGGGAGCGCCGCGAGCTTGGCGAGCGACGCGAACATCTGCGCCGGGGTGCCCTCGAACAGCCGCCCGCAGCCGCCCGAAAACAGCGTGTCGCCGCAGAACAGCAGCGGGGCGCCATCGGCGAGGGCCGGGCTGGCGGAGTAGTACGCAATGTGGCCGGCGGTGTGGCCGGGGACGTCCAGCACGTCGAAGCGCAGGCCCAGGACCTCGATGGCGTCGCCCTCGGAGAGCCGCTCCAGCGGTTCGGGAATGCGCTCGTGCGCGGGGCCGTAGACCCGCGCGCCGGTCGCGTCGCGCAAGGCATCGACGCCGCCCACGTGGTCCGGGTGGTGGTGGGTGACTAGAATCGCCTCCAGCCGCAGGCCGTGGGCAGCAAGGTACGACTGCACCGGGGCGGCATCGCCGGGATCGACGACCAGCGCCCGCTGTCCGTCGTGCAGCAGCCACAGGTAGTTGTCCTGGAAGGCGGGCAGCGGGGTCAAGTTCATGAGCGAGCGGATTATAGGAATGCAGCAGTGGTTCGAGACGCCGCCTGGCAGGTATCTGCTCGCCTGGGAACAGGCCGAGTTCGACCAGGCGGTCGCCGACATTTTCGGTTACCACGCGCTGCAAATGGGCTTGCCCGGCCTGGACGCCTTGCGCACCAACCGCATGCCGCACAAGTGGCTCGCGCTCAGTGAAGCCGCGTCGGTCGAGAGCGAGGCCGAGCGCAAGCCGGACCTGGTCACCGATTTCGCCGCCTTGCCCTTCGAGGAAAACAGCCTCGACCTGGTGGTGCTGCCGCATTCGCTGGAACTGAACCTGGATCCGCACACGACGCTGCGCGAGGTCGAGCGCGTGCTGGTGCCCGAAGGCAAGCTGGTGATCTGCTGCCTCAATCCGGCCAGCCTCTGGGGCCTGCGCCAGCGGCGCGCGCACGTGTACCGGCGCCTTGGCTTCGGCGAGCTTTACCTGCCGGATGCCGGCGACTTCATCGGTTACTGGCGCTTGCGCGACTGGCTGCGGCTGCTGAGTTTCGAGGTGGAGACCAGCAGCTTCGGCTGCTACCGGCCGGCGTTCGCCAGCGACAAGTGGCTGGAGCGCTTCGCCTGGATGGACGCCGTCGGCGAGCACTCGTGGCCGATCTTCGGCGCCGCCTATTTCATCGTCGCGGTCAAGCGCGTGCGCGGCATCAAGCTGATCGGCCCGGCCTGGAAGAAGGCCAAGCGCATCGCCACCGCGCCCGTGCCGATCGCCAACCGAAACACCCGGCGCGAGGCGCGGGAACCCACCGTCATCGACTGAATGAACGAAGTAGAGATCTATACGGACGGGGCCTGCAAGGGCAATCCCGGTCCGGGGGGCTGGGGCGTGCTCCTGCGCTCCGGCACGACGCGCAAGGAACTGTACGGCGGCGAGCCCAGCACCACCAACAACCGCATGGAGCTGATGGCGGTGATCCAGGCGCTCGAGGCGCTGAAGCGTCCCTGCGCCGTCACCCTGTACCTCGACAGCCAGTACGTGCTGAAGGGCATCACCGAGTGGCTGCCCGGCTGGAAGGCCAAGGGCTGGAAGACGGCGAGCAAGCAACCCGTGAAGAACGCGGAACTGTGGCGTCACCTCGATGATCTGCTCCAGCGGGGCGGCCATGTCGTCGACTGGCGCTGGGTGCGAGGCCACACGGGCGACCCCGGCAACGAGCGGGCGGACGCACTGGCCAACATCGGCTGCGAGATGGCGAAGGGACAACGCTGAAGGGCGCCGCCCCAGCGTAAACGGGGTGTAAAGCGCGCCCCGATGCTACATTGCCCCTTGCAATGGGTTACACGTCGCCGCACCCGTCGGCGCGAAACGGACACGGTTTCATGGCTTCACCGAAAGCAATCTACGGCGGCGCGGCCGCGGCGGCGCTGCTGTGCGCAGCCGGCGCGTGGTGGTTCCTCGGTTCGCACCGCACCGAGGCGGCCCCCACCGATGCGGGCGCACCCCGCACCGCCGCGAGCGGCCCGGCGCCGGCCACGCTGGTGACCGTGGCGGTGGCGCGCAAGCAGGACGTCCCGGTCAACGTGAGCGTCAACGGCAGCGTCGTCTCCCTGAACAGCGTGGACGTGCGGCCGCAGGTGAGCAACATGGTGCAGAAGGTGCACGT
The DNA here is from genome assembly GCF_016654015.1 of Ramlibacter ginsenosidimutans. GTDB lineage: Bacteria > Pseudomonadota > Gammaproteobacteria > Burkholderiales > Burkholderiaceae_C > Ramlibacter > Ramlibacter ginsenosidimutans. The sequence goes on from NZ_JAEPWM010000003.1 coordinate 230,675, forward strand.
GAAGGAAGGCGATTTCGTGCGCGCCGGCCAGCCCTTGTTCACGCTCGACGCGCGCGCCGATGTCGCGAACCTGGAGAAGGCCAAGGCGCAGCAGCTGAAGGACCAGGCCACGCTCGCCGACCTGGAGCGCCAGTACCAGCGCAGCCAGGAGTTGCTGGCGCAGAACTTCATCGCCAAGAGCGCCACCGATACCGTGCTGTCGCAGCTGCAGGCGCAGCGCGCCGCCGTCGAGGCGGACAAGGCCGCGGTGCAGTCCGCGCAGGTGCAACTGAGTTACGACGAGATCCGCGCGCCGATCTCCGGGCGCACCGGCGGGATCAACGCCTTCGTCGGCACGCTGGCGCAACCCGGCACGCCGCTGGTGACCGTGACGCAGCTCGATCCGATCGCGGTGCAGTTCCCCGTGCCCGAGGGCCGGCTGCAGGACCTGTTGGCCGCGGCCAGCGAGCGCTCGGAGGTGCTGGCGATGGTGCCGGGGCGCGCCGCGCCGCTCAAGGGCGTGCTGACCTTCGTGGACAACACCGTGGACCCGCAGGTCGGCACGGTGCGCGCCAAGGCCAGCTTCGCCAATGCCGACCACGCGCTGTGGCCGGGACAGTACGTCAACACCAGCGTGACCGTGCGCACCTTGAAGGACGCGGTGGTCGTTCCGGTGGCCGCGGTCATCACCGGCCCGAACGGCCGCATCGTGTACGTGGTGAAGGACGACCAGGCGCAGTTGCGCAAGGTGGAACTCGACCACTCGTTCGGCGACCAGGCCGTCGTGCGCGGCGTGCAGCCGGGCGAGCGCGTGGTGGTGGAGGGCAAGCAGAACCTGCGGCCCGGCTCGCGCGTGCGGCTGGAACGGCCGCAGCCCTCGGTGACCGGCACGGGACCGGCGCCCGCCCGGAGGGACCCGACGTGAACATCTCCGAGCTGTGCATCCGCCGGCCGGTGATGACGGTGCTGCTGTCGGCGGCCCTGGTGGTCGCCGGCGTGCTGGCCTATCTGAAGATCCCGATCGCCGCGCTGCCCAGCTACAACACGCCGGTGATCTCCGTGAACGCGCAGCTCGCGGGCGCGGCGCCGGACACGATGGCGTCGTCGGTGGCCTTGCCGCTGGAAAAGCAGTTCTCGACCATCGCGGGGCTGAAGCTGATCAGCTCGGTCAACACGCTGGGCAACTCGCAGATCACGCTGGAGTTCGACCCGACCCGCGACATCGACGCGGCCGCCGTCGACGTGCAGGCGGCGCTGCTGCGCGCGCAGCGGCAACTGCCCGCCGAACTGACGCAGCTGCCGTCCTACCGCAAGGTGAACCCCGCCGATGCACCGGTGCTGTTCATCGCGCTCAACTCGCCCTCCATGGGCCTGTCCGAGCTGAACGACTATGCCGAGAACCTGATCGCGCCGACGCTGTCCACCATCGACGGCGTGGCGCAGGTGAACGTGAACGGGCAGAAGCGCTTCGCGGTGCGCGTGCGGGCGAACTCGGACCTGCTCAATGCCCGCGGCATCACGCTGGAGGAACTGGCGGCGGCGATCAAGTCGGCCAACTCGAACACGCCCATCGGCGTGCTGGACGGCCCGAGCCAGACGCTGACCATCCAGGCGAACGAGCAGATGAAGAGCGCGAAGGAGTTCGCGAACATCATCATCTCCTCGCGCAACGGCGCGCCCGTTCGCCTGTCCGAGGTGGCGACGGTGGAGGACAGCTACGAGTCGGTCCGCACCTCGGCGAGCTACAACGGCGAGCGCTCCATCCTGCTGTCGGTGCAGCGCCAGCCGAACGCCAATACCGTGCAGGTGGTGGATTCGGTGCGCAAGCTGGTGCCGCTGTTCCGCGCGCAACTGCCGCAGTCGATCAACATCAACGTCGTCAACGACCGCTCCCGCTCGATCCGCGAGGCGATCCACGACGTGAACCTCACGCTGGGCCTCACGGTGCTGCTGGTGGTGCTGGTGATCTACCTGTTCCTGCACCGCGTGATGGCGACGCTGATCCCGGCGGTGACCATGCCGATCTCGCTGATCGGCGCCATCTCGCTGCTTTACTGGTTCGGCTACAGCCTGGACAACGTGTCGCTGCTGGGGATCACGCTGGCCGTGGGCCTGGTGGTGGACGATGCGATCGTGGTGCTGGAGAACATCGTGCGCCACATCGAGGAGGGCATGCAGCCCATGCAGGCGGCGCTGAAGGGCTCGCGCGAGATGGGCTTCACCATCGTGTCGATCTCGATCTCGCTGGTGGCGGTGTTCATCCCGATCTTCTTCATGCCCGGCGTGATCGGCCTGCTGTTCCACGAGTTCGCGGTCGTGGTGTCGCTCGCTGTGCTGGTGTCGGCCGCGGTGTCGCTGACGCTGGTGCCCATGATGGCCAGCCGCTTCCTCAAGCACGAGGAAAGCGACGGCGCCAGCCACCTGTCTTCCGACGCCATCGAACACACGCCCGGCGGCTGGCTGGGCCGCAGCTTCGAGCGCCTGTTCCGCGCGGTCCATGGCTTCTACATGAAGACACTGGACTGGACGCTGCGCCGCCGCCCGCTCATGCTGGCGGTCGCGCTGGGCACTTTCGTCGTCACCGGCTACCTCGCGACGACCATGCCCAAGGGCTTCTTCCCCGAGGAGGACATCGGCCAGATCCAGGTGACCACCGAGGCGTCGGAGGACATCTCCTTCGCCGCCATGCTGGCCTTGCAGGACCGCGTGGCAGCGGTGATCCGCAAGGACCCGAACGTGCAGGACGTGAGCTCGTTCATCGGCGCCGGCGGCCCGATCGGCACGATGAACACCGGCCGCATGTTCGTGTCGCTCAAGCCGCGCGGCGAACGCATGAAGATGCCGCAGGTGATGGAGTCGCTGCGCCGCGCGACGCGCCAGGTGCCCGGCGTCGCCGTGTACCTGCGGCCGATCCAGAACCTGCAGCTGGGAGGCCGGCAGAGCAAGAGCCGCTACCAGTACGCCATGCAGAGCGTGAGCGCCGCTGCCTTGTCCGACTGGTCCAACCGGATGATGGAGCGCATGCGCGCCGACCCGGCCTTCCGCGACGTCACCAGCGACTCGCAGAACAAGGGCCTGCAGGCCTCGCTGCGCATCGACCGCGACAAGGCCAACCTGCTGGGCGTGCAGATCGGCGACGTGCGCAACGCGCTCTACGACGCCTTCGGCGAGCGCCAGGTCTCCACGATCTACAGCTCGGCCAACAGCTACCTGGTCATCCTCGAGGCAGCCAACGAGGACCGGCGCTTCGAGGAGAGCCTCTCCAAGATCAACCTGCGCGGGCGCAACGGCGCGTTGGTGCCGCTGTCCGCACTGGCGCAAGTGGAGCGCACGGTGGGCCCGACCGCGGTGAACCACCAGGGCCAGCTGCAGGCGATCACGATCTCCTTCAACCTGGCTCCGGACACGCCGCTGGGCGTGGCGACCGACAAGATCGACCGCTTCGCCCACGAGCTGAAGCTGCCGCCTTCGATCATCACCACCTATGGCGGCGACGCCGCGGTGTTCCAGGACTCGCAGGGCAGCCAGGTGCTGCTGCTGGTGTCGGCGCTGCTGGTGATCTACGTGCTGCTCGGCGTGCTGTACGAGAGCTACATCCACCCGCTCACCATCCTGGCCGGCCTGCCGTCGGCGGCCGTGGGCGCTTTGTTGACGCTCAAGCTCTTCGGCTTCGACCTGACCCTGATCGCCACCATCGGCATCCTGATGCTGATCGGCATCGTCAAGAAGAACGCGATCATGATGATCGACTTCGCGCTGCACGCGCAGCGCGAGCTCGGCATGACGCCGCAGGAGGCGATCCGCGAAGCCTGCCGCCTGCGCTTCCGCCCGATCCTGATGACCACGCTGGCGGCGCTGATGGGCGCGCTGCCCATTGCGCTGGGCCTCGGCGCGGGCGCCGAACTGCGCCAGCCGCTGGGCCTGGCGGTGTCGGGCGGCCTGGTGTTCTCGCAGGTGGTGACGCTCTACATCACGCCTGCGATCTACCTGGCGCTCAATCGTTTCAGCGGCCGCGGTCCCGTGCAGGACCTCGACGCACTCGGGCGCAGGATGTTCCCGCCTGCCAGCACACACGGCGACATCATCGCCAAATAGGCGGGGCCGCGGCGGCGGGATTGACCTGGGTGCGTGGGAGGTGTGCAATGCCGCTCCATGCCCACCGTGAGCTTCGCCCCGGCGCTCACCCGCCACGTGCCCTGCGCGCCGCAGCAGGTGGCGGCAGGCACGCTCGCCTCGGTGCTGGAGGACGCGTTCCGCGCCGCGCCCGCGCTGCGCGCGTATGTGCTCGATGAACAGGGCGCCGTGCGCAAGCACGTCGCCGTGTTCGTCAATGGCGAGATGATTCCCCAGCGCGAGGACCTCACGCGGGCGCTCGCGCCGCCAGACCGCGTGCACGTCATCCAGGCACTGACCGGAGGTTGAAATGCAGGACCTGCTCGTCGCCACCCGCAAGGGCTTGTTCATCCTGCCGCCGGCGCGGCACGGCTGGCAGCTGCTGCGGCCGCACTTCCCGGGCGAGCCCGTCACGCAGGTGTTGCGCGATGCGGCCGACGGGACGCTCTATGCCGCGCTGCGCCTCGGCCACTTCGGCGTGAAGCTCAAGCGCAGCACCGACGGCGGCGCGAGCTGGCAGGAGGTCGCGAGTCCCGCCTTTCCGCCCAAGCCCACCGAGGGCCCGTGGAAGGACGATCCCACGCCCTGGACCGTGGACATGGTGTGGAGCCTCGAAGCGGGCGGTGGCCGGCTGTGGGCGGGCGCGCTGCCGGCCGGCCTGTTCGTGTCCACCGACCGTGGCGAAAGCTGGCAGCTGGTCGAGAGCCTGTGGAACCGGCCCGAGCGCAAGGAGTGGTTCGGCGGCGGCTACGATCTCGCGGGCATTCATTCCATCCTGGTGGATCCGCGCGATCCCGACCACGTGACGATCGCGATCTCCTGTGCCGGGGTCTGGCAGACGCGCGACGCCGGCCGCAGCTGGCGCAACACCTCCGAAGGCTTCGACGCCGGGGCGTACATGCCGCCGGAGCGCCGCTTCGACGGCAACATCCAGGACGTGCACCGGCTCGCGGCCTGCGCGGCGCAGCCCGACACCATCTGGGCGCAGCATCATTGCGGGCTCTACCGCAGCCTCGATGGCGGCGAGCACTGGCAGGCGATCGCGGCACCGGCGCCGAGCGGTTTCGGCTTCGCCGTCGCGGCGCATCCGGCCGATCCGGAGCGCGCCTGGTTCGTGCCGGCGCACTCGGATGCGCAGCGCGTGCCCGTGGACGGCCAGATGGTGGTCACCGAGACGCGCGATGGCGGCCGCACGTTCGCGAGCCTGGCCTATGGCCTGCCGCCGCGCGATGCCTACCACCTCGTGTACCGGCATGGGCTCGCCTGCAGCGCGGACGGGCGCATGCTGGCGATGGGCTCGACCACCGGCGGGCTCTGGTTCAGCGAGGACGAGGGAGGCTTGTGGCACTGCCTCTCGCGCGACCTGCCGCCGATCGCTCAGGTGCGAATCGCGTGACGCGCACGCCCACGGGCCGCGCTTAAAGAGCGCCCTCGAACATCAGCACGTCGACTTCGTCGCCGGGCGCCACGCTACCTTGCGCGTGGTGCAGCACGATGAGGCCGTTGGCCTGCACCATGGAGCTGAGCACGCCGGAGCCCTGGTTGCCGGTGGTGCGGACCTCGAGCGATCCGTCGGGCCGTCGCGTGACGGTGCCGCGCTGGTATTCGGTGCGACCCGGTTTCTTGCGCATCGCCTCGCTGCTGCGCGCCTTCAGGTACAGCGGCGGCTCGACCCGCGCGCCCATCATGCGCAGCAGGGCAGGGCGCACGAAGGCGAGGAAGGTCACCATCACCGCCACCGGGTTGCCGGGCAGTCCGAACAGCACGGCGTTGCCGATGCGGCCCACCGCCATGGGCCGGCCGGGACGCATCGCGATCTTCCAGAACGCCACGTCGCCCAGCTGCTTCATCATGGCCTTGGTGAAGTCCGCCTCGCCCACGCTGACGCCGCCGCTCGTGATGATCGCGTCGGCGCGCGCGGCCGCATGGCGGAAGGCCTCTTCCAGCAGCGCGGGCTCGTCGCGCACCACGCCGAGGTCGATGACCTCGCAGCCGAGCCGCGCGAGCAGCCCGTGCACCGTGTAGCGGTTGCTGTCGAACACGGCCCCTTCGCGCGGCGGCTCGCCCAGGCTCAGGATCTCGTCGCCGGTGGAGAAGTACGCGACCTTCAGGCGCCGGAACACCTCGATGCGCGGGATGCCGAGGCTCGCGACCAGGCCGCTCGCTGCCGGGGCTATGCGCTCGCCCGCGAGCAGCGCCGGGCGGCCTTCCATCAGGTCTTCGCCCTTGCAGCGGCGGTTGTCCCCGGGCTGCAGCAAGCCGGCCGGGATCTCGATGCGGCCGTCCGCGCCGGTCTTCGTGAACTCCTGCGGCACGACGGTGTCCAGCCCCGCGGGCAGGATCGCGCCGGTCATGATCTTCAGGCACTCCCCGCTGCGCACCTCTCCTTGCCAGGCCTTACCCGCCAGCGCCGTGCCGACAACCTGCAGCCGCAGCGGCGCGGCACCGAGCTGCGCGCCGGCGAAGGCGTAGCCATCCATCGCGGAGTTGTCGTGCGGCGGCACGCTGATGGGCGAGACCAGATCGCGCGCCAGCACGCGGCCCAGTGCGTCCAGCACGCCGACCGTTTCCGTCTCGCGCACCGGCGCGACGAGCTGCGCCAGGAATTCGCCGACGGCGTCGGCACTGAGCGCCTGCGGGTCATAGCCTTGCAGGCGCGCGGCGATCTCGGCGACGGTGCTCACGATTGCTCCAGCCGGTGCAGCTCGGCGAGCGTGTTCGCGTTGGCAAAGGCCGCCGGGTCATCGCCTGCGCGGTCGAAGGGCACCAGCACCGTGCGGTGCTGCGCCGTCCACGCGTCGATCTTGCGGCCGCCGCCCTGCGTGAAGCGCACCAGGCTGTCCATCAGGTTGCGGCCCATCAGCGAGAACACGGGCTGCGCGCGCAGCTGGCCGTCTTCTTCGCGCGCCTGCGCCATGGCAATCTCGGCGCCGTCGCGCTCGAGCGCCTCCGCCAGCCGGGCGACCAGGTCCTGCGGGAACAGCGGCGTGTCGCACGGCACGGTCACCATGTAGTCGGTCTCGCAGTGTTCCAGCCCCGTGAGGAAGCCGGCGAGCGGACCCGCATAGTCGGCCAGTCCGTCCGGCCAGACCGGCACGCCGAAGGACTCGTAGGCCGCAAGATTGCGGTTGGCGTTGATCAGCAGCGGCGAGACCTGCGGCGCCAGCCGCAGCAGCGTGAACATCGCCATCGGCATGCCCCGGAAGTTCTGCAAGCCCTTGTCGGCCCCGCCCATGCGCGAGCCGCGGCCGCCGGCGAGGATCACGCCGGTGACGTCGTCCTTGGAAATCATCCCGGAACTGTAAACGCTCCGGCCCGAGACGCGGTGCTGGACACGGTATTCCCGCAGGGGCACGTAGCCCGCGCGGAACCGCATGCAGCGCGTTTTACCCGCCGATGTAGCTCATCTCGACGCGGCGGCCGCGCGTGCCGGTGTCGGCGGCGAGCGTGCCGCGCAGCTCCGAGTAGCGGTCGGCCCGGCCCTGCCAGATGTGGCCGATCGCCGAGGCGAGCTCGGCGTCGCTGGCGCCGTCGCGCAGTAGCGCCCGCAGGTCGTAGCCGTTGGCCGCGAACAGGCACAGGTACAGCTTGCCTTCGGTGGAGAGGCGGGCGCGGTTGCAGTCGCCGCAGAAGGCGTGCGTCACGCTGCTGATGAAGCCCACCTCGCCGGCGCCGTCGGCGTAGCCCCAGCGCTGCGCGGTCTCGCCTGCCACGGTCGCTTCGAGGGGAACGAGCGGGAATTCGGCCGCGATGCGGGCGCGGACCTCGTCCGAGGACAGCACTTCGTCCATGCGCCAGCCGTTGGTGGCGCCGACGTCCATGTACTCGATGAAGCGCAGCACGGTGCCCGTGCCGCGGAAGTGGCGCGCCATCGGCAGGATCTCGTGCTCGTTGGTGCCGCGCTTGACGACCATGTTGACCTTGATGGGGCCGAGGCCGGCCTCGCGCGCGGCGGCGATGCCTTCGAGCACTTCGGCGACCGGGAAGTCCACGTCGTTCATGCTGCGGAACACCGCATCGTCGAGGCCGTCCAGGCTCACGGTGACGCGCTGCAGCCCGGCTTCCCTGAGCACGCGGGCCTTGCGCGCGAGCAGCGAGCCGTTGGTGGTCAGCGTGAGTTCGGGCGGGGTGCCGTCGACGGTGCGCAGCTGCGCGAGCTGCTCCACCAGGATCTCGAGGTTCTTGCGCAGCAGCGGCTCGCCGCCGGTGAGGCGGATCTTGCGCACGCCATGCGCGAGGAACTGGCGCGCGAGACGCGTGATCTCCTCGAAGCTCAGCAGCGACGCATGCGGCAGGTACTGGTAGTCCTTGTCGAACACTTCCTTGGGCATGCAGTAGCTGCAGCGGAAGTTGCAGCGATCCGTCACGCTGATGCGCAGGTCGCGCAGCGGCCGCCCCAGGCGATCGACCACCCGCCCGCTCGCCGCAACGGGGTCGGCGGGCAGGTCCGCCTGCAGCGCCACCAGGCGCTGGTCCACGAGCGGAATCACGCGTTCGGCCATGGGGGGATTGTGGGGCTGGTGGCTATTCCTGCAAAGCCGGTGGGTTCAAGGGCAGCCGAAAAGCCAACAACCGGACGCAGAGGTCGCAAAGGTACCGCAAAGAACGCAAAAAATACCTTTTAGGGGGTTTCCGGTCCCTTTTGCGTCTTCTGCGAAACTTCTGCGCCCTCTGCGTCCGGATGTTGGGTGTCTGACTTCAAGCGCAACGAGCGCCGTCGACCTCAATGCACACGCCCGAGATGAAGGAAGCCTCGTCGCTCGCCAGGTAGAGCGCGGCGTTGGCGACGTCCAGGGCGGTGGAGAAGCGGCCCAGCGGGATCGTGGCCAGGAACTTGGCGCGGCGGGCCTCGTCGACGGGGCCGCCCGCGAATTCGGCGGACAGGCCGGTGTCGGGGTTGAACACCGGGTTGATGCAATTCACCCGGATGTTGTCCGGCCCCAGCTCCGCGGCCAGCGACTTGCTCGTGATGATCACCGCACCCTTGGAGCCGTTGTACCAGGTCAGGCCCGGCCGGGGCCGTACGCCGGCGGTGGAGGCGATGTTGATGAACACGCCGCCCTTGTTGGCGCGGAAGGCCGGCACCGCATGGACGGTGGCGAGATAGATGCTCTTCACGTTGATCGCGTAGACGCGGTCGAACTCCTGCTCGCTCACCTCCAGCGCCGGCCGGTTGCGGTGCGTCCAGCCGGCGTTGTTCACCATGACGTCGAGCTTGCCGTGGCGCTGCACGGCGGCGTCGACCAGCGCCTTCATGTCGGCCGACTGCGTGACGTCGGCGCGGAAGAAGCTCGCCCGGCCGCCCTTGGCGCGGATGGCTGCCACCACGGCCTCGCCCTTGGCCGCATCGATGTCGTTCACCAGCACCTGCGCGCCTTCCTCGGCGAGCCGGTGGGCGATGCCCTCGCCGATGCCGCCGCCCGCGCCGGTGACGATGATGGATTTGTCCTGGACCCGCATGACTGCTCCTTCTGGTTCGCGCCGTGCGACCGCGTGAAAATTCTGCACGGCTGCAAAGATTTGAAAACGCTGCCCTCGACCCTATGGACCGCGGCTTGCCTCTGCATGAGAGTTCGATTGTTGCTGATTTTGCGCCGCGGGCTGACCCGGGCTCCCGCGCATTCCTGGAGAGGCAGTCCATCATGTCCCGGTTCCCCGTCTTGCAGGCCAGCCGCATCGCGCTGGCCGCACTCCTGCTGGCGACGGCGTCCGCGCATGCCGCCGACGACGCCGTCAAGCACCTCGCGCCCGGCTTCACCGCCCGCCCCGCCAACTCCCGCCTGCTGGTGCTGCCGGCCGACATGGAGCTGTACTCGATGAGCGCCGGCGGCGTCAACGAGCCGCGCGAGGACTGGACGCGCGCGGCGGAGCGCAACTTCGTCGCGGCGCTGGCCGAGGAGCGCAAGCGCCTGGGCCCGCAGGTCACCGTGATGGACGCGGCGCAGGCCGACGACTTCGCCGACGTCATTACCCTGCACCGTGCGGTCGCCGACGCCATCGCGCTGCACCACAACGGCGGCCTGATGGAACTCGCCACCAAGGGCGACCGCCTGGAGTGGTCGCTCGGCGAAGCAGTGAAGCCGCTGCGCGAGCGCACCGGCGCGGACTATGCGCTCTTCACCTGGGTGCGCGACAGCTACGCGAGCAACGAACGCAAGGCGGCGATGGTGGCCCTGGCCCTGCTCGGCGCGATCAGCTTCGGCGGCGAGCAGCAAGGCTATGCCTCGCTCGTGGACTTGCGCACCGGGCAGGTGGTCTGGTTCAACCAGCTGGACCGCATGTGGGGCGACCTGCGCGAGCCGGCGCCCGCGGCGGAAACCTTGCAGGCGCTGCTCAAGGACTTCCCCGGCTTGCAGCAAGGAGGAACGCCATGAACACGGAACACGGGAGCGCGCGGCGCGCCTTCCTGCGCTCGGCCTGCCGGCACTGCCTGGGCATGGGCGCCCTGGCGGGCCTGCCCGCCATCGCCCAGGACCTGTCCTCCATCAAGGTGCCGCCGCGGTTCACCCGGCCGGCGGCCGACACCGACGAAGGCGGCCTCTGGGGCATCATGGACCGCGAGGAGTCCAGGCTCAAGCGCAGCCCGCTGACCATCCACGACAAGAAGCTGGAGGCCTATCTCACCGGCCTGGTCTGCCGGCTCGGCGAGGACCACTGCCCGGACATCCGCGTGCATCCGGTGCGCACGCCGCACTTCAACGCCATGATGGCGCCCAACGGCATGATGGTCGTGTGGAGCGGGTTGCTGCTGCGCGTGGAGAACGAGGCGCAGCTCGCGGCCATCCTGGGCCACGAGATGGGCCACTACCTGGAGCGCCACACGGTGGAACAGATGCGCGCGCAGGAACAGACGGCCGTGCTCTCGACCATGGTGGGCATGGTTGGTGGCGTCGGTACCTTCCTCGGGCAGATCGGCCTGGCGGCGAACCTGTTCGCCTACTCTCGCGAACACGAGAGCCGCGCGGACCGCATGGGGATGCGCCTCATGCGCCTGGCCGGCTACGACGGCCGGCAGGCGGCGGTGGTCTGGGACAACCTGCTGGCCGAAATGAAGGTCACCGAAGGCAAGGACGCGGGCAAGACCGGGGACATCTTCGACACGCACCCGGTCACCGCCGGACGCCGGGACGCACTGAAGGCGCTGGCGGGCGACGCCGGCGGCTTCGTCGGGGAGCAGCGCTACCGCGATGCGATCGCGCCGCTGCGCTTCGGCTGGATCCTCGACGAAGTGAAGCGCGGCCAGTACGAGGAAAGCCTGGTGCTGTTCGACCGCATGTTGCGCAAGGACCCCGAGGACGCGCAGGTGCTGTTCGCGCGCGGCGAGGTCTACCGCCTGCGCGGCGAAGGCGCCGACGGTGACAAGGCACTGGTGGACCTGGACGACGCGAGCCGGATGGCCCAGGCGCCGGCCGAGACCTTCCGTTCGCTCGGCATGCTGCAGCGCCAGCGCGGGAACGCCCCGGCCGCCGCGCAGGCCTTCCAGACGTATCTGGCTCAGGCTCCGCAGGCGCCGGATGCCGCGCTGGTGCGCAGCTACCTCGCGGATCTCCAGCCATGAAGCGCTTCTTCGCCGTGGCGCTCGTCCTGCTGCTCGCGGCGTGCGCCAACGTGCAGCGCATGCACGGCGAGCAGGTCATCAATGACCGCCTGGTGGTGCAGGTCGGCGACGCCTGGAACAAGGTGAGCGATCCGTGGGATGCCGACCCGTACGACACCTGGACCCAGGAGGGCGTGCCGCTGGACCACCTGCGCTTCTGGGGCGGCGTCCGTCCGGGCCAGCCGCTCATGACCAAGGTCGCCCTGTTCTCCCGCGCGCCTGACGCGAAGGACCCGCGCGTACCGACTTTCCGCCCCGGCCTGGGGCCCGAGCGGCTGGTGAGCCTGTTCGAGGAGCTCTATGCGACCGCGGGCACCGTCGCCATCACGCGCATCGAGCCGACGGTCTTCGCCGGCCAGAAGGGCGTGCGCTTCGAGTTCACGCTGGAGCGGCGGCGCGACGATCTCAGCATGCGCGGGGTCGGCTGGGTCGCGGTGCGCACGGACCCGACCTGGGGCGAGGAGCTCTACGCGGCGACCTTCGTGGCGCCCAGGCTGGCCTTCTACGACCGCCTGCTGCCGGTGGCGGAAGCGGTGGTGAAGACGGCACGCGTGCGCGCCGGCGTGCGGCCGTCCTGAGCCGGACCTGCCGCAACGCAAAGGGGCGCCGTGGCGCCCCTTCTTCGTCACGGCGCGTGCGTTCAGCCGTGCTTGATCGCCACCGTCTTCAGCGTGGTGAATCCGTACAGCGCCTCGAAGCCCTTTTCACGACCGTAGCCTGAGGACTTGACGCCGCCGAAGGGCAACTCCACGCCGCCGCCGGCGCCGTAGTTGTTGACGAACACCTGCCCGCTGCGCACGCGCTTGGCCATGCGCAGCATGCGGCTGCCGTCGCGCGTCCAGATCCCGGCGACCAGGCCGAAATGCGTGCCGTTGGCCAGCTCCACCGCATGGTCCTCGTCACGGAAGCTCATGGCCGCCAGCACCGGGCCGAACACTTCCTCCTGCGCGAGCCGGTGCGACAGCGGGACGTCCCGCAACAGCGTCGGCGCCTGGTAGTAGCCGGACTCGGGCGCTTCGTCGACGACGCTGCCCTGGGCCACCACCGGGATGCCCGCATGCTGCGCATCGGAGAGGAAGTCCCACACGCGCTGCTGCTGCGTCTGGCGGATCAGCGGGCCCACGTCGAGGTCCATGGCGGCGGGGCCGACCCGCAGCTTCGTGAAGGCTTCGCCCAGTCGCTCCAGCAGCGGTTCGTACAGGCTTTGCTCCACCAGCAGGCGCGAGCCGGCCGAACAGGTCTGGCCGGCGTTCTGCACGATGGCGTTGATCACGACCGGGATCACCTGCTCGAGGTCCGCGTCCGCGAACACGATCTGCGGGCTCTTGCCCCCGAGCTCCAGGGTCACGGGACAGTGGCGCTCCGCCGCGACCTGCTGGATCAGCGTGCCCACGCGCGGGCTGCCGGTGAAGCTGATGTGGTCGATGCCGGGATGGCGCGCGAGCGCGTCGCCGACTTCATGCCCCAGGCCGGTGACGATGTTGATCGCACCGGCCGGGAAGCCCACTTCCGCCGCGAGCTGCGCCACGCGGATCAGGGACAGGCAGGCGTCCTCGGACGGCTTCACCACGCAGCAGTTGCCGGCGGCCAGTGCGCCCCCGACGCTGCGGCCGAAGATCTGCATCGGGTAGTTCCACGGGATCACGTGGCCGGTCACGCCGTGCGGCTCGCGCCAGGTGAGCACCGTGTAGCCTTCCTGGTAGGGCAGGGTCTCGCCGTGCAGCTTGTCGCAGGCCCCGGCGTAGAACTCGAGGTAGCGCGCGAGTGCCAGCGCATCGGCACGCGCCTGCTTGGTCGGCTTGCCGCAGTCGCGCTGCTCGATCGCGGCGAGTTCGTCGACCCGCTCGGAAACCTTGAGCGACAGGCGCATCAGCAGGCGTCCGCGTTCGGCCGCGCTCAGGCGGCTCCAGGGACCTTCGAAGCACTGGCGCGCGGCCTGCACGGCGAGAGCTATGTCTTCCGGCGTTCCGCGCTGGATCGTGTCGTAGGGCTGGCCGTCCGACGGGTCGATGACGGGCAGGGTGCGCTCGGACGACGAGCGCACGGAGGCATTGCCGATGTAATGGAGCTGCATGCCGCCATTGTGCCGAACGGCGGCGGCGGCGCCAGCGTGGGGTCTCAGGCGGCGACGGCCTGGCCCACCGGCACGAACTGGTCGCCGTGCTCGCGCAGCCAGCGCACGGACGCGCTCGCGTCCTGCTGGCTCGGATGGAAGTCGCGGCGGAAGTACTCGCGCCACGGGCCATAGGTCAGCCGCACGAGGCCGCGCTGGCCGAACAGGTAGCTGAAGCCGCTCTTCCACGTGCTCCACCGCCACAGCGTGCCGTCGCGTCGCAGGTTGTTGAAGGTCTGGCGCAAGGCGTCGGTGAGGAAGAAGAACGTGACGCGGCGCATCCACTTGAGCCGCCATTCATGGCTGCCGCCCAGGGCCTGGTACAGGTCGAACGCCGTGCACTTGTGCTCCGACTCCTCCGAGGCGTGCCAGAGCCACAACGTGGCCAGGCGCTCGTCCTTGTCGCCCAGCAGGTCGGGGTGGTGCAGCAGGAAGTCGGCGAGGATGGCCGTGAAGTGTTCGTACGCAGCGGTGATGGCCAGCCAGTGCCGCACGTGCTGACCCTCCAGGAGCTTCATGCGCTCGAGCGCACGCGGCCCCCAGGCGTTCACGTAGCCCAGCTTGTCCAGGTGCTCGTTGTACAGGCCATGCAGCCGGCGGTGCGTCGCTTCCTGCCCCACGAAGCCCTGCACCTCGGGCCGGAACTTCTCCTGCAGGTCGGCGGGGAGTTCCTTGAAGCCATTGCGCACGGAGTCGATGAAGAACTGCTCGCCCACGGGAAAGCTCATGGAGAGCGCATCGAACAAGGCCGTGCGGAAAGCATCGCCCGCGCACCAATGGCGGGGCATGGGAGCCTGCATGTCGACGAGCAGGCGACGGACGACGAGATCGGTCATGATGGTCAGGGCTGCACTGGAGTGGTACGCGTTGGTACCATGGTGTCAGCCCCCTCGGGTACTGTCAAGTACCATACCTCTGGCATGCCCACCGACAGCGTCACCCTCGAGTCCGAACCCGGCGTCCACGAACACCGCGGCCGCCTGCTGGAGGGCATGGCGATCGCCGTCGCGCAGAAGGGCTATGCGGACACGACCATCGCCGACATCGTGCGCGAGGCCAGCGTGTCGCGCCGCACCTTCTACGAGTACTTCGCCACCAAGGCCGACTGCCTGGTCGCGTTGTACGAGGCGGCGAGCCACAACGCGCTGAAGGTGCTGCGCGCCGCAATCGCCCAGCCGCACGCGTGGGAGCAGCGGGTCGAAGACGCCCTGCGCGCCTACCTCGAATGCATGGCGAGTAATCCGGTGCTGATGCGCACGCTCTTCGTCGAGATCCTCCACCTGGGCGCCGAAGGCCTGGCCGCGCGCCGGCGCGTGAACCAGGAGATCGCCGAGTACATGCTGGAGGTGGTGGGGCGGGACAAGGTGACGCCGCAGTTGGCGATGGCGGTCGTGGGTGGGATCCACGAACTCGTGCTGCAGGCGATCGAGGAGGGCCGGGTCGAGCGGCTGGCGGAGCTCACGCCGACGGCAGCTGCGCTCGTGAAGGCCGTGGTGCATCGCTGAAGGAAGCGAGGCGCGCTGGTGCCGACCAGTGTGTCCTGTCCCCGACACCGCACCAACGAAAAAGCGGCCCGCGGGCCGCTTCGTTGAACCGGTCCCCCGCTCGCCGGGGACCGCCGATCACGAGTGGAACTTCACCACCAGCGGCACGATCAGCAGCGCCACGATGTTGATGATCTTGATCAGCGGGTTGACCGCGGGGCCGGCCGTGTCCTTGTAGGGGTCGCCCACGGTGTCACCGGTGACCGCCGCCTTGTGCGCCTCGGAGCCCTTGCCGCCGTGGTGGCCGTCTTCGATGTACTTCTTGGCGTTGTCCCAGGCGCCGCCGCCCGTGCACATGGAGATCGCGACGAACAGGCCCGTGACGATGGTGCCCATCAGCAGGCCGCCGAGCGCCTTGGGGCCGAGCACGAGACCGACGACGATGGGCACGACCACCGGCAGCAGCGACGGAATGACCATTTCCTTGATCGCCGCGGCGGTCAGCATGTCGACGGCCTTGCCGTACTCGGGCTTGGCCGTGCCTTCCATGATCCCGCGGATCTCGCGGAACTGCCGGCGCACTTCCACCACCACCGCGCCGGCCGCGCGGCCCACCGCTTCCATGGCCATGGCGCCGAACAGGTAGGGAATCATGCCGCCGATGAACAGGCCGATGATCACCATCGGGTCGGACAGGTCGAAGCTGATCGTGCGGCCGAAGCCTTCGAGCTTGTGCGTGTAGTCGGCGAACAGCACCAGGGACGCGAGGCCGGCGGAGCCGATCGCATAGCCCTTGGTCACGGCCTTGGTGGTGTTGCCCACGGCGTCGAGCGGGTCGGTGATGTCGCGCACGGACGCGGGCATCTCCGCCATCTCGGCGATGCCGCCGGCGTTGTCCGTGATCGGACCATAGGCGTCGAGCGCCACGACGATGCCGGCCATGGACAGCATCGAGGTCGCGGCGATGGCCACGCCGTAGAGGCCGGCGAGGCGGTAGGCGACGAAGATCGCGACGCAGACGAACAGCACCGGCCAGGCGGTGGAGCGCATGGAGACGCCCAGGCCCGCGATGATGTTGGTGCCGTGGCCCGTGGTCGATGCCTGGGCGATGTGCTTCACCGGCGGGTACTGCGTGCCGGTGTAGTACTCGGTGATCCACACCAGTGCGCCGGTGAGGGCCAGGCCGACGATGCAGGCGCCGAACAGCTTCATCTGGCTGCCGGACTCGGTGATCGCGTTGTCGGGGATCAGCCACCTCGTCACGAAGAAGAAGGCGATCAGCGACAGCACGCCGGCGACGATCAGGCCCTTGTACAGCGCGGGCATGACGTTCTTCATGCCGGGCGAGGCCTTCACGAAGAAGCAGCCGACGATGGAGGCGATGATCGACACGGCGCCCAGCGCCAGCGGGTACAGCACCGCGTTCACCGGCGCCGCGGCGACCAGCAGCGAACCGAGCACCATGGTCGCGATCAGCGTCACGGCATAGGTCTCGAACAGGTCCGCGGCCATGCCGGCGCAGTCACCGACGTTGTCGCCCACGTTGTCGGCGATCACGGCGGGGTTGCGCGGATCGTCCTCGGGGATGCCCGCTTCCACCTTGCCCACCAGGTCCGCACCGACGTCGGCGCCCTTGGTGAAGATGCCGCCGCCCAGGCGCGCGAAGATGGAGATCAGCGACGCGCCGAAGGCCAGCCCGATCAGCGGCGTGAGCAGCTCACCGAGCTTGACGTCGGGCGTCAGCTGGCCGTTGCCCATGAGGAACCAGGTGAAGCCGGTGACACCGAGCAGGCCCAGGCCCACGACCAGCATGCCGGTGATGGCGCCGCCGCGGAACGCGACGTCGAGCGCGGGGCCGATGCCGCGCGTGGCGGCTTGCGCGGTCCGCACGTTGGCACGCACCGATACGTTCATGCCGATGAAGCCGCACGCGCCCGAGAGCACGGCGCCGACGATGAAGCCGACGGCGGTGGTGACGCTGAGGAACACACCGATCAGGATCGCGAGGACCACGCCCACGATCGCGATGGTGCGGTATTGCCGCGCGAGGTAGGCCGCGGCGCCCGCCTGGACGGCGGCTGCGATCTCCTGCATTCGGGCGTTGCCCGCGTCGTTGCTGAGGATCCAGCTGCGGGCCCAGAAACCATAGACCACGGCCGCGAGGCCGCAGACGAGCGCCAGGATCAGCGCCGAGTTGCCAGTCATCGAAGTTTCTCCAGTCGTTGCTTGAAGTCTTTGCGGGGCGCAACGCAGGCGGCGCCACCGCTGCGTTGCTTCCTCGTGACTCCCGCGAGTGGAGACCGATTGGCCAACGGGGGCACTCTAGCAGCAAGCCGTTTACAAACATATGACCGGCGCGGGAAAGCAGGGCCCGACCCACTAAAATCAGGGTTTCTCCCGATCGTTCCATTCCTACCCGTACAACGAAACATGTCCCTGGATCTCGTCACCCCCGGCAAGAACGTTCCCGATGCCTTCAACGTGATCATCGAGATCCCGATGAACGCGGACCCCGTGAAGTACGAGGTGGACAAGGAGACCGGTGCGATCTTCGTGGACCGCTTCATGAGCACGTCCATGCACTACCCGACGAACTACGGGTACGTGCCCCGGACCATCAGCGGCGACGGCGACCCGGTCGACGTGCTGGTGATCACGCCCGTTCCGCTGATTCCGGGCGTGGTGGTGCCGTGCCGGCCCATCGGCATCCTGAAGATGCAGGACGAGGCCGGCGACGACGCCAAGGTGCTCGCCGTGCCCACGGACAAGATCCTGGCCATCTACACGCAGTGGCAGAAGCCGGAAGACCTGAATCCGCTGCGCCTGAAGACCATCTCGCACTTCTTCGAGCACTACAAGGACCTGGAGCCCGGCAAGTGGGTGAAGGTGCTGGGCTGGGAAGGCCCCGAGTCCGCGAGGAAGGAAGTGCTGGACGGGATCGAGGCGTACAAGAAGGCGCATCCGGACAGGTGATGTTCCGTCGCCGGCGGACGGGGGACGGGGCCACCTGCGCTTGGCACGCGTCCCCGTAGGCTGGGGTGACGCAGGAACCCCAGCTCGCTGCGCTACGCTGGATCGCTGGGGTTCGCTGTCGCTCACCGCCAGCCTACAGGAGCCGCGTTCGCGGAAAGCTGCCGGTTACGAGGAACCGCCTCCGCCGCCGTCACCGTGCCGGAATGGCGAGCGCTCCTCGAGATGCTCCATGTAGTTCTCGATGCCGCGTCCTTCGCGCTGCAGGAACTTCTCGACCGCATCCGCGAACGCGGGATGGGCCAGCCAGTGCGCGCTGGTGGTCTTCACGGGCATGAGGGCGCGCGCCATCTTGTGCTCGCCCTGCGCGCCGCCTTCGAAGCGCTGGAAGCCGTGGTCTATGCACCACTGCAGCGGCTGGTAGTAGCAGGCCTCGAAGTGCAGGCAGTCCACGCGCTGCAGCGCACCCCAGTAGCGGCCATAGGCGACGCCGTCCTCGATGCCGATCAGGCTGCTCGCGATGGGTTGGCCGCCGCGCTCCGCGATGAACAGCAGCCAGTTCTCCGGCATGCTGGCCGCCATCCGGCGGAAGAAGTCGCGGGTGAGGTAGGGCGGATTGCCGTGCTCGAGGTAGGTGCGCTCGTAGCAGCGGTAGAAGAAGTCCCAGTCGCCGGGCGTGATCGCCGCGCCCCGGGCATGACGGAAGCGCACGCCGGCCTCGGCCACCTTGCGCCGCTCCTGCCGGATCTTCTTGCGCTTCTCCTGCGTGAGGCTCGCCAGGAAGGCATCGAAGTCGGCGTAGCGTGCGTCCGCCCCGCCGCCGGGGCCCTCGTTGATCCAGTGGAACTGCACCGTGTGGCGCAGCATCAGCCCGGCCTGCTCGCAGGCGGCGACGTCCTCGTCGTCCGCGAACAGCGCATGCCACGATGACACTTTTTTCTGCTTGCACCACGCGAGCACGGAACGCACCAGCGCCACGCGCGCCGCCGCATCGCGCGCGAGCAGGCGCGGCCCCGGCACCGGCGTGAACGGCACGGCCGTCAGCGCCTTGGGGTAATAGCGCAACCCGTGCTGCTCGTACGCGTTGGCCCAGGCCCAGTCGAACACGTACTCGCCGTAGGAGTGGCTCTTCAGGTAGAGCGGGCACGCCGCTTGCAATTCGCCATCGCGCCACAGCGTCAGGAACTGCGGCGACCAGCCCGTGTCGCGCACGGCGCTGCCGCTGTCGTGCAGGGCCGCGAGGTACTCCTGCCGCATGAAGGGCGAGCCGCCCGCCAGCGCCAGCAGCGCGTTCCATTGCGCTGCGTCGACGTCCGACGGCGTCGCGAGGACCCGGGTGACATAATCGTTCGAGAGGTCTGGCACGTCTGAAATGGCACTCACAATCTGTACCGCGCAGCTCAACGTCATCGTCGGCGACATGGGCGGCAATGCGCAAAAAATCATCGCCGCTTCGCGCAAGGCCTACGAGCAGGGCGCGCGCCTGGTCGTCACTCCGGAGCTGTCGATCTGCGGCTACCCGGCGGAGGACCTGCTGCTGCGTCCGGCCTTCATCGCTGCCTGCGATGATGCCGTGAAAACGGTGGCCCGCGAGCTCGCGGGGTTGAAGGGCCTGCACGTCGTGGTGGGCCATCCGCACGGCGGGGCGATCCGCGGCAAGTCGGTGCAGGTGCAGCAACGCTACAACGCCGCGAGCGTGCTGTGCGAGGGCAAGGTGCTGGAGACCTATGCCAAGCGCGAACTGCCGAACTACCAGGTGTTCGACGAGTACCGCTACTTCACGCGCGGGCAGGGTACCTGCGTGTTCCAGGTCGAAGGCATCAACGTCGGCCTGATGATCTGCGAGGACGCGTGGTTCGCCGAGCCGGCACAGCTCTCCCGGGACTCCGGCGCGCAGATGCTGGTCGTGCCCAATGCGTCGCCCTTCCACGCCGGCAAGAGCGGCGAGCGCGTCGCGCGCATGGTCGACCGCGCCCAGGACGTGGGGCTGCCCCTGGTGTATTCGCACCTGGTCGGCGGACAGGACGAAGTGATCTTCGACGGCGCGTCCTTCGCGGTGAACGCCGACGGACAGCTCGCCGCGATCGCCCCCGCCTTCTGCGAAGACCTGTTCTACGTGCGCGCGGAACTGGACGGGGAAGCGGTCACGCTCTCCGGCTCCCGGGCCGCGCAGCCTGACGGCGATGCGGAACTGTGGCACGCGCTCGTGCTGGGCGTGCGCGACTACATCGGCAAGAACGGTTTCCCCGGCGTGCTGCTGGGGCTGTCGGGCGGCATCGACTCCGCGCTGGTGCTGGCCATCGCCGTCGATGCGCTGGGCGCTGACAAGGTGCGCGCCGTGATGATGCCGTCGCCGTACACACAGGACATCTCCTGGATCGATGCGGCGGAGATGTCGAAGCGGCTCGGCGTGCGCTACGACGAGATCTCGATCAAGCCGATGTTCGAGTCGTTCAAGCAGGCGCTGGCCAAGGAATTCGCCGGGCTGCCTGAGGACACGACCGAGGAGAACATCCAGGCCCGCATCCGCGGCGTCCTGCTGATGGCGCTTTCCAACAAGTTCGGCAGCATCGTGCTCACCACGGGCAACAAGAGCGAGATGGCCACGGGCTACTGCACGCTGTACGGCGACATGGCGGGCGGCTTCGCGGTGATCAAGGACGTGCTCAAGACGGTGGTGTTCCGGCTGGCGCGGTGGCGCAACGCCAACGACCCGTTCGGCACCGGCGCCAACCCGATTCCCGAGCGCATCATCACCCGGCCGCCCAGCGCCGAACTGCGGCCTGACCAGGTCGACCAGGACAGCCTGCCGCCCTACGAGATCCTGGATGCCATCCTGGCGCGCTACATGGAGAACGACGAGGGCGTGGAGCAGGTCATCGCCGCGGGCTACGACCGGGCCACGGTGGAACGCGTGGCGAAGCTGGTGCGCGTCACCGAGTACAAGCGGCGGCAGGCGCCGATCGGGATCCGCGTGACGCACCGGGGCTTCGGCAAGGATTGGCGCTATCCTATTACCGACAAGTTCCGGGCGTAGACCCGATCCGACAACGACAATCCCTGGAGAACCCATGAAGCAGATCACCGCCATCGTCAAACCGTTCAAGCTGGAGGAGGTGCGCGAAGCGCTCGCGGAGTGCGGCGTCACGGGCCTGACGGTGACGGAGGTGAAGGGCTTCGGCCGCCAGAAGGGCCATACCGAGCTCTATCGCGGGGCGGAGTACGTGGTGGACTTCCTGCCCAAGGTGAAGGTGGAAGTGGTGGTCAAGGACGACGACGTGGACCGCTGCGTCGACGCGATCATCAAGGCGGCGCGCACGGGGAAGATCGGCGACGGCAAGATCTTCGTCACGACCGTCGAACGCGTCGTGCGCATCCGCACGGGCGAGATGGACGAATCGGCGGTCTGAGGAGATCCGCTGGGGTTCGCTGCGCTCACCACCAGCCTACGGAAGGCAGCGGAACGTGTAGGCTGGCGGTGAGCACAGCGAACCCCAGCCTGGAGCGCTAGATCTGCGACACGTCCACCGGTCGCGGGTCGACGCCGGAATCGCGCACCAGGCGCGCCAGCAGCCGTGCCGGCTCGCTGTCCACGGTCAGCAACTCCATCTGCCGCTCGTTCATGAAGCCGTGGCCCACGGACTCCTGCAGGAACTGGACCAGCCTGCCGTAGTAGCCGCCGCTATCCAGCAGGCCCACGGGCTTGCGGTGGAACTCCAGCATGCGCCAGCTCCACACTTCGAACAGTTCCTCGAACGTGCCGATGCCGCCCGGCAGCGCCAGGAACGCGTCGGCGCGCTCCGCCATCATCGACTTGCGCTGGTGCATGTTGTCGACCACGTGCAGCTCGGTGCAATCGCGCTTGGCCCACTCGCGCTCCACCATGGAGTGCGGGATCACGCCGACCACGCGCGCGCCGGCTTCGAGGGCGGCGGTGGCGAGCACGCCCATCAAGCCGTTGTTGCCGCCGCCGTAGACGAGCTGGCCGCCATGGGCGCCGATCCAGCGGCCGGTCTCGGCCGCCACTTCGGCGAAACGCGGGTCGGCTCCGGGACGCGAGCCGCAGTAGACGCAGAGGGAAAAACGAGGAGTCATCGGAAGAAGGAGAACCGGACGCACGACCGGCCGGGGCCGGTGCGGTGCTGCTGCGGAAAAACGCGGTCGGCGGGCGACCCGCGCGGGCTGGACATGCCCCGATTGTCTACGAGCTGCGCGGCTGCGCTTGCGCATCCACCAGCCGCGTGCCCGCCCAGATGTCGTGCCAGAACTGGCCCTGCGGCTGCAGCCGACTCAGCACGGCCCAGAACGCCACCCAGCCGAAGAAGATCGCACCGAGCTCCCACAGCGTGAAGCGCCGCGACGCGAGCGCAGCAAGCGGCGGCAGCACCCAGATGCTGCAGTAGACATACCGCAGCACGGCGCGGCCCTGCGTGAGCGGGCGGCCGTGGCGGTCGCGTACCGCGATGCGCCACGTCTTCATCGGCAGCGTCTGGCCGCGCGGCCAGAAGACCGCGAAGTAGATGCCGAAGACCACCGCGAGGAATGCCTGCAGGAGCCAGCGGCGCGGGTCGATGCCGCTGCGCATGTTCACCGCCACGGAAAACACCAGCGTGGCGAGCAGGCCGATGGCGAACAGGAGGAGTGCCTCGTACAGCCAGCAGGCCATGCGCCGCCGCAGGTTCGGCGCGACGAGGAGGGGACTCGCGCTCAAGGATGCAGCGGCGCCAGCGGCTGCGGCAGCAAGGTGTTGTTGTCCACCTGGCCGGGAATGACCGCGATCTTGGCGCCGCCCTCGGCCTTCTTCGATTTCGGCACCTTGGCCAGTTGTTGCTGCGGCACCGGTCGCACGGCGATGGCCGTGCTGGGCGGGGTGGGCTTCGCCGCGGCCGTACCCGCGAGGCGGCGCTTTTCTTCCGGCGGCAGCGCCTGGTAGGCCTCCCACTTCGCCCGCTTCTCGCTCGGCGCCACCTTGCGCGCCTCGGCGTAGTTCAGGCGGGCTGCGTTGCGTTGCTGCGGCGACAGCGCCGCCCACTCCGTCATGCGGCTATGCAGGCGGTCCTGCTCGGGCGGCGGCATCGTGCTGAAGTTTTCCGACAAGGCGAGCCACTTGCGCTTGTGCGCTTCGCCCAGCGTGCGCCAGGTGGCTGCGAGCGGCGCGAGCGCCTGTTGCTGCGGCGGCGTGAGTTCCACCCAGGTGGGCTTGGCCTCGGCGCGCGCCGGCGGGGCGGAGCGCACGGGTGCCGCATGGATGGGCGCCTTGGTGGAAACCGATGGCTTGGAGGACTGTGCCGGCTGCGGCGCGACCACTGGCGCACCTGCCGGCGCGCCGGCAGTCTGTGCCATGGCCCATGTGGCGCCCACTGCCAGCCCGAGAGCCAGCAGGCCCGGCTTCAGGAAGGCGAGGCGCATTGCGGTCATGGCCAGCGGCGACGCCTACTCGGCGCCGCCGGACTTCAGGAACTGGACGAAGCCGGGGTCGGCGTAGGCCGAGGGCGGCAGGTCGTCGGTCAGGAGCGCGGCGTCGACTTCGGCGAGCTCGCTGGCCCGCCTATCGGTCTGGGCGGAGTGGATCAGCACCAGGCCGGCGGCCAGCACGACGAGCGGCAGCACCGAGGCGATGCGGTTGAACCACGAGCGCTCGCCAAAGGCGAGCAGCGCGCTGCCGCCGCGCCCCACGACGACGGGGGCGTGCTCGGGGATCTTGCGCATGGTGACGGCGCGCACCCGCGCGGCACGCAGGCGCTCCGCCGCTTCGTAGGGCATCTCTTCGGTGCCGGCGGCCAGGCGCCGGGCGACCGCCCGGCCGAACTGGTCGGCCTGGGCCTGTGCACGCAGTGGGTCCGTAGAGGTCATAGTTGAATTCCTTTTGCCCTCAGCGCCTTGCTGAGGGCTGCCACCGCCCGGGAACAGTGGGTCTTGACACTGCCTTCCGAACAGCCCATGGCCGCTGCCGTCTCGGCAACGTCCATCTCCTCCCAGTAACGCATCAGAAACGCTTCGCGTTGACGAGCGGGCAGTTCCAGGATCTCCGCCTCGATCTCCCGCAGGATCTGCGCCCGTCGCGTGGAATCCTCCGCGCTTTCCACCTGCTGTGACTGATCCGACGAGGAATAAGTTTCCAGCAGGTCGAAATCGCCGTCGTCGGAGGCCGATTCAAAGTCGCTCAGGTTCGAAAAGAGGGCGTTGCGCGTCTTCTGGCGCCGGAACCAGTCCAGGGTGCAGTTGGACAGGATGCGCTGGAACAGCATCGGGAGCTCGCCGGGAGGCTTGTCGCCATAGTGCTCGGCGAGCTTCATCATGCTGTCCTGCACGATGTCGAGCGCAGCCTCCTGGTCGCGGACGTGGTAGACCGTGCGCTTGAAGGCGCGCTTCTCCACGCCTTGCAGGAAGTCAGAGAGTTCGCGGTCTGTGGCCAAGTGTCCGGGCGGCGGTGATACGGGTCGTTCGGGCGCAGTGCGCGCGGGCGCCTGGGCAGCCGGAAATTATGGCACCTGCGCGGCCGGGCTAGGCGAGGCCGTTGTGCAGTGCGATAATGCCGGCTGCAAGTCACAGGCAAACGAGTCCTGGTCCGGCGGTGCGAAGCGCCCGCCCATGGCCTGGTGCTCTAAGTCCCGACGCGGCCCCACAAGGGCTGGCAAGGGGCACCCCAAGGTTCGAAGTCGAAACCCGAAAGGTTCATCATGGAAATCTCCCGCACGGAGCTGAGCTCCGCTGCCGCAGCCGGCTCAGGCCAGGCGCAAGACCTCCGCGGCGCTGAAATCCTGGTCAAGGCCCTCCAGGCCGAAGGCGTGAAGTACGTCTGGGGCTACCCCGGCGGGGCGGTGCTCCACATCTACGACGCCTTCTACAAGCAGGACACCATCCAGCATGTGCTGGTGCGCCACGAGCAGGCCGCAGTGCACGCGGCGGACGGCTATGCCCGCGCGACGGGCGATGTGGGCGTGGCCCTGGTGACCTCCGGGCCCGGCGTGACGAATGCGGTGACCGGCATCGCCACGGCCTACATGGACTCGATCCCGATGGTGATCGTGACCGGGCAGGTGCCGACGGCCGCGATCGGCCTGGACGCCTTCCAGGAGTGCGACACCGTCGGCATCACGCGGCCCATCGTCAAGCACAACTTCCTGGTGAAGGACGTGCGCGACCTCGAGATGGTGATGAAGAAGGCCTTCCACATCGCCCGCAGCGGCCGTCCCGGCCCGGTGGTGGTGGACATCCCCAAGGATGTGTCCTTCAACAAGACCGCGTGGCAGGGCTATGCCGAGAAGCTGGAGATGCGCTCGTACAACCCGGTGCGCAAGGGCCACAGCGGCCAGATCCGCAAGGCGCTGCAGCTGCTGCTCACCGCCAAGCGTCCCTACATCTACTCCGGCGGCGGCGTGGTCCTGGGCAATGCCAGCGAGGAGCTGCGCACGCTGGCGAACATCCTCGGCGTTCCCTGCACGAACACGCTGATGGGGCTGGGCGCCATCTCCGGCACCGACCCGAAGTTCCTGGGCATGCTGGGCATGCACGGCACCATCGAGGCGAACAACGCGATGCAGAACTGCGACGTGCTGCTCGCCGTCGGCGCCCGCTTCGACGATCGCGTGATCGGCAACCCGAAGCACTTCGCCCAGAGCGAGCGCAAGATCATCCACATTGACGTGGACCCGTCCAGCATCTCCAAGCGCGTGAAGGTCGACATCCCGATCGTGGGCGACGTCAAGGAGGTGCTGGCGGAACTGATCGTGCAGCTGAAGGAATCGGGGCAGAAGCCCGATGCCTCCGCGCTCGCCGGCTGGTGGCAGGCGATCGAGGAATGGCGCGGCAAGGACTGCCTGCGCTACGACCGCAACAACCGCGACGTGATCAAGCCGCAGTTCGTGATCGACACGCTGTGGAACATGACGAAGGACGTCGAGACCTACATCACGTCCGACGTGGGCCAGCACCAGATGTGGGCCGCGCAGTTCTACAAGTTCCAGCAGCCGCGCCGCTGGATCAACTCGGGCGGCCTCGGCACGATGGGCGTGGGGATTCCCTACGCGATGGGCATCAAGCTGGCCAAGCCGGAGGCGGAGGTGTTCTGCATCACCGGCGAAGGCTCGGTGCAGATGTGCATCCAGGAGCTCTCGACCTGCCTGCAGTACAAGACGCCGATCAAGATCGTCTCGCTGAACAACCGCTACCTGGGCATGGTGCGCCAGTGGCAGCAGCTCGATTACGAGGGCCGCTACAGCCACAGCTACATGGACGCGCTGCCCGACTTCGTGAAGCTCGCCGAGGCCTACGGCCACGTCGGCATGCTGATCGAGCGCCCGGCGGACGTGGAACCCGCGCTGCGCGAGGCCCGCAAGCTGAAGGACCGCACGGTGTTCATGGACTTCCGCACCGACCCGACCGAAAACGTCTGGCCGATGGTGAAGGCCGGCCAGGGCATCACGCAGATGCTGCTGGGGTCCGAGGACCTCTGAACTTAGTGCGCGAACGAGCAGGTGAACGCAGAGTGCGCAGAGGTATCGCAGAGGACGCAGAGGAAAAACCATTTGAAGTTTGTCTTCTCTGCGTCCTCTGCGAAACCTTTGCGTCCTCTGCGTTCACTTGCTCGATCATCAACCAACCCTAGACGAATCTATTGACCGCCGAGCCTGCTGCTTACCGGCAGCGGGGGAGGGCGGCGAAAAGAGGAATCACATGAAGCACATCATTGCCGTGCTGCTCGAGAACGAGCCCGGCGCCCTGTCCCGCGTGGTAGGACTGTTCTCCGCCCGCGGCTACAACATCGAGTCGCTCACCGTCGCGCCGACGGAAGACGCGTCGCTGTCGCGCATGACCATCCAGACCACCGGCTCGGACGACGTGATCGAGCAGATCACCAAGCACCTGAACCGGCTCATCGAGGTGGTGAAGGTGGTCGACCTCACCGAAGGCAGCTACACCGAGCGCGAGCTCATGATGGTGAAGGTGCGCGCGGTGGGCAAGGAGCGCGAAGAAATGAAGCGCATGGCCGACATCTTCCGCGGCCGTGTCATCGACGTCACGGACAAGAGCTACACCATCGAGCTCACCGGCGACCAGGCCAAGAACGACGCCTTCCTGCAGGCGATCGATCGCAGCGCCATCCTCGAGACCGTCCGCACCGGTGCCAGCGGCATCGGCCGCGGCGAGCGCATCCTGCGCGTCTGAACGACACCCCCTTTCTTTCCCCCGGACTTAGAGACGGATTCACCCAGGAGCAACCATGAAGGTTTATTACGACAAGGACTGTGACCTCAGCCTGATCAAGGGCAAGACGGTCGCGATCATCGGCTACGGTTCGCAAGGCCACGCGCACGCGCAGAACCTGAACGACAGCGGCGTCAAGGTCATCGTCGGCCTGCGCAAGGGCGGCGCGAGCTGGCCGAAGGTCGAGAAGGCCGGCCTCAAGGTGGCCGAAGTGGGCGAGGCCGTCAAGGCCGCCGACGTCGTGATGATCCTGCTGCCCGACGAGCAGATCGCCGAGGTGTACAAGCGCGACGTCGAGCCGAACATCCGGCAGGGCGCGTCGCTGGCGTTTGCCCACGGCTTCAACGTGCACTACGGCCAGGTCGTGCCGCGTGCCGACCTCGACGTGTGGATGGTCGCCCCGAAGGCGCCCGGCCATACCGTGCGCAGCACCTACACCCAGGGTGGCGGCGTGCCCCACCTGGTCGCCGTGCATGCGGACAAGTCCGGCCGTGCCCGTGACCTCGCCCTGTCGTACGCCATGGCCAACGGCGGCGGCAAGGCTGGCATCATCGAGACCAACTTCCGCGAAGAGACCGAGACCGACCTGTTCGGCGAACAGGCCGTGCTGTGCGGCGGTACCGTGGAACTGATCAAGGCCGGCTACGAGACGCTGGTGGAAGCCGGCTACGCCCCCGAGATGGCCTACTTCGAGTGCCTGCACGAGCTGAAGCTGATCGTGGACCTGATCTACGAAGGCGGCATCGCCAACATGAACTACTCGATCTCCAACAACGCGGAGTACGGTGAGTACGTGACGGGCCCGCGCATCATCACCGAGGAGACCAAGAAGGTGATGAAGCAGGTGCTCAAGGACATCCAGACCGGCGAGTACGCCAAGAGCTTCATCCTGGAAAACCGCGCCGGCGCCCCGACGCTGCAGTCGCGCCGCCGCATCAACGCCGAGAGCTCCATCGAAGTGGTGGGCGAGCAGCTGCGCGGCATGATGCCCTGGATCAAGAAGAACAAGCTGGTCGACCAGACGCGGAACTGACCCGGCGCGCGCCGAGCGCCCGCTTCGCCCCGGTTGCCGGGGATCCGTACAGAAGCCGCCTCCGGGCGGCTTCTGTCTTCTTGGCGCATCAGGCGGCCTATACACTTGCGCCATGCACGACGGACACGAAGACGAACCGCCCGAGGAAGGCATCGTGGTGCGCAAGCGCCGCAAGGGCATCTACATCCTGCCCAACCTCTTCACGCTGGCTGCGTTGTTCGGCGGTTTCTACGCCGTGGTGATGGCCATGAACGAACGCTTCGACATGGCGGCGGTCGGCGTCTTCAGCGCGATGGTCCTGGACAGCCTCGATGGCCGCGTCGCGCGCATGACGAACACGCAGAGCGCCTTCGGCGAGCAGATGGACTCGCTGTCGGACATGGTGTCCTTCGGCGCCGCGCCGGCGCTGATCGCCTACGAATGGGCCTTGAAGGGCCTGGGCCGCTGGGGCTGGATCGCGGCTTTCGTCTACTGCTCCTGCGCCGCGCTGCGGCTGGCCCGCTTCAACGTGAACACGGGCGTGGTCGACAAGCGCTACTTCCAGGGCCTGCCTTCGCCGGCGGCGGCGGCGCTGGTGGTCGGCTTCATCTGGGTGATGACGGAGTACCTGGTCAAGCCCTATGAGGTGCCGTGGGTGATGTTCGCGATCGCGCTGTACGCGGGCCTCACGATGGTGACCAACGTGCCGTTCTACAGCTTCAAGGACATCCAGATGAAGAAGAGCGTGCCGTTCGCGGTGATCGTGCTGATCGCGCTGGGCATTGCCATCATCAACATCTATCCGCCGGTGGTGCTGTTCTCGCTGTTCTGCGCTTACGGCCTCTCCGGTTACGCGATCTACTTCTGGCGCAAGGCGAAGGGGCAGCGTGCGAGCGTGATCAGCACCTCCACCGACGAGCCGGAAGAAAGCGGCCTGCATCGCTGATGCAGGCACCCGGAAAACCCGGTGCGGAGCGCCCGGCGTCCTGTGCTACAGTTGGTCGCATGAACCGCATTGCGCTGGCCCTACTAATCATCCCCCACGGGCGGAGACGGTAGAGCGCGCGCGCGAGCTTCCCTTTCACGGCCCGTTTGCACCAGCAGCGGGCCGTTTGCTTTGGGGCTGCTGGTTTTTGGACCCACCCCTGCGAGACCACACCATGCCGATGTCGAAGAACCCCGCCAGCAAGTACCGCGCCTTCCCGCCGGTGCGCCTCACCGACCGCACCTGGCCGGACGCCGTGCTGGCCAGGCCGCCCGTGTGGTGCAGCGTGGACCTGCGCGATGGCAACCAGGCGCTCATCGAGCCGATGGACATCCCGCGCAAGCTGCGCATGTTCGAGACGCTGGTGAAGATCGGCTTCAAGGAGATCGAGGTGGGCTTCCCCTCGGCTTCGCAGGTGGAATTCGACTTCGTGCGCAAGCTGATCGAGGAACAGCGCATTCCGCCGGACGTCACGATCCAGGTGCTCACGCAGGCGCGCGAGCCCCTGATCCGCCGCACGTTCGAGGCGCTGCAGGGCGCGCCCCAGGCGATCGTGCACTTGTACAACGCCACTGCGCCCGTGATGCGCAAGGTGGTGCTCGGACTGGACGAGGACGGCATCGTCGAACTGGCCACCAGCCACGCAAGACTCTTCGCGGAACTGGCTGCACGACAGCCGCAGACGCGTTGGACCTTCCAGTACTCGCCGGAAATGTTCTCGGGCACCGAGCTTGCGTTCGCCAAGCGCGTCGTCGATGCGGTGACGCAGGTCTGGCAACCGACGCCGCAGCACAAGTGCATCGTCAACCTGCCGTCGACGGTGGAGCACTCCACGCCGAACATCTTCGCGGACATGATCGAGTGGATGCATCGCCATCTCGAGCGCCGCGACAGCATCGTGCTGTCCGTACATCCGCACAACGACCGCGGCACCGGCACGGCCGCCGGTGAATTCGCGGTGATGGCGGGCGCCGACCGGCTGGAGGGCTGCCTGTTCGGCAACGGCGAGCGCACCGGCAACCTCGACCTCGTGAACGTGGCGCTCAACCTGTACAGCCAGGGCGTGGACCCCGGGCTGGATTTCTCCGACATCGACGAGATCCGCCGCACCGTGGAGCACTGCAACCAGTTGCCCGTGCACCCGCGGCATCCCTACGTGGGCGACCTCGTCTACACGTCGTTCTCCGGCTCGCACCAGGACGCGATCAGGAAGGCGTTCGCCGCGCGCAAGGAAGGTGAACTCTGGGACATGCCCTACCTCCCGCTCGACCCAAAGGACCTGGGCCGCAGCTACGAAGCCGTGATCCGCGTCAACAGCCAGTCGGGCAAGGGCGGCATTTCCTACCTGCTGGAGTCGGAGTACGGCCTCGAATTGCCCCGCCGCCTGCAGATCGAGTTCAGCCAGGCCGTGCAGGCCGTCATGGACGCCAGCGGCAAGGAGCTGTCGGCGCAGGACCTCTGGACGCTGTTCGAGCGCGAGTACGGCCTGCAGTCCACGGCCGTGCCGCAGCACCAGATCGTCGAGGAGCAGCGCACGGAGGATGGCGGCAGCGTCGTGTGCCTCGCCGCGCAGGTGCAGATCGGCGGCCGTGCGTTCGGCGTGCGGGGCACCGGCAACGGCCCGATCGATGCCTTCGTCGAGGGCCTGGCCCGCGCGACCGGCGAAAGCATCCGCGTGCTCGACTACCATGAGCATGCGATCGGCTCCGGCGCGGATGCCCGGGCCGTCGCCTACCTCGAACTGCGCATCGGCGAGCGCACGCTGTTCGGCGTCGGCATGGATTCGAACATCGTCGCCGCTTCGCTCAAGGCCATCGCCTCCGGGGTGAAGCGCGCAGCGGAGCACAAGAAGGAAACGACATGGCAGACCAACTGATCATCTTCGACACGACGTTGCGCGACGGCGAGCAATCGCCGGGCGCCTCGATGACCAAGGACGAGAAGCTGCGCATCGCGCGCCAGCTCGAGCGGCTGAAGGTGGACGTGATCGAGGCCGGCTTCGCAGCCAGCTCGAACGGCGACTTCGAGGCGGTGCAGGCGATCGCGCACGCCATCAAGGACTCCACGGTGTGCTCGCTGTCGCGTGCGAACGACCGCGACATCGCGCGGGCTGCCGAGGCGCTCAAGGGCGCGCAACGCGCCCGGATCCACACCTTCATCGCCACCTCGCCGCTGCACATGGAAAAAAAGCTGCGGATGACGCCGGAACAGGTGCTGGAGCAGGCGAAGCAGTCGGTGCGCTTCGCCCGCAATCTCTGCGGCGACATCGAGTTCTCGCCCGAGGACGGCTACCGCAGCGAGATGGATTTCCTGTGCCGCGTGCTGGAGACGGTCATCCGGGAAGGCGCGACCACCATCAACGTGCCCGACACGGTGGGTTATGCCGTCCCCGAGCTGTACGGCAATTTCATCCGCACCCTGCGCGAGCGCGTTCCCAATTCGGACCGGGCGATCTGGTCGGTCCATTGCCACAACGACCTGGGCATGGCCGTGGCGAACTCGCTGGCGGGCGTGAAGATCGGCGGCGCGCGGCAGGTGGAGTGCACCATCAACGGCCTGGGCGAGCGAGCGGGCAACTGTTCGCTGGAGGAAGTGGTGATGGCGGTGAAGACCCGCAGGGACTACTTCGGCCTGGACGTGAACATCGACACGACCCACATCGTTGCCGCCAGCCGCATGGTCAGCCAGACCACGGGCTTCGTCGTGCAGCCCAACAAGGCCGTGGTGGGAGCGAACGCCTTCGCGCATGCGAGCGGCATCCACCAGGACGGCGTGCTCAAGGCACGCGACACCTACGAGATCATGCGGGCCGAGGACGTGGGCTGGTCGGCCAACAAGATCGTGCTGGGCAAGCTGTCGGGGCGCAACGCCTTCAAGCAGCGCCTGCAGGAACTCGGCGTCCAACTCGACAGCGAAGCGGAGATCAATGCCGCGTTCGCCAAGTTCAAGGAGCTCGCCGACCGCAAGAGCGAGATCTTCGACGAGGACATCCTCGCCCTGGTCAGCGACGAAGCCCTCGCCCAGGAGCAGGAGAGCTACCGCCTTGTCTCTTTGCGACAACACAGCGAGACGGGCGAGCGGCCGCACGCGGAGGTCGTCTTCCTGGCCGAGGGCAAGGAGGTGAAGGGCGAATCCGACGGCAATGGGCCGGTCGACGCGTCGCTGAAAGCCATCGAGACGCAGGTCAGGAGCGGAGCGGAAATGGTGCTGTATTCCGTCAACGCCATCAGCGGCTCCACCGAGAGCCAGGGCGAGGTGACGGTGCGCCTGCAGAACTCGGGTCGGGTGGTCAACGGAGTGGGCGCCGATCCCGACATCGTGGTCGCTTCGGCCAAGGCCTACCTCAGCGCGCTGAACAAGTTGCACAGCAAGGTCGAGCGGGTGGCGGCACAGGGTGGCGGGAACATCTAGGGTTTTCACCTAGGCTCAAGCTCGGCCGTGAGCTTACGCTTCTAAGTCATTGATTTCTGTAAATATTGACGCGTTAAGTACACGGCCGAAGTACACTCGGCGTTAGGGATCTCAGCTGTCTCGTACATCCCCGACGTCGTTGCCAGGAGTTCCACATCTTGAATCGTCTCGTACACACCATCGCGCTGAGCGTCCTGGCCCTGGTGTTGTGCCCCGCGGGCGCACAGGCAACCACCTCGTCCAAGCAGGCCGCGAAGGAGCGTACGAGCGTCGTCAAGCGCGCACGCGTCGCCCGGACTTACACCGCCGGCCACTCGCAAGGCCTGATCCGCGCCCATTCGGTGGTGCGCATCGTTCCCGCCAAGCCCTCGTTCGGCCAGCTCGCCGGCCTGCATTCCACGCAGGATGAACTCGACCTCAAGTCGAGCGTGGCGCTGGTGATCGACCAGGACAAGAACGAAGTCCTCCTGAGCAAGAACGATTCCGCGGTGCTGCCGATCGCGTCCATCACCAAGCTGATGACGGGCCTGATCATCAGCGAGGCCAAGCTGCCGATGGACGAAGAGATCACCATCACGCAGGACGACGTGGACACCGAGAAGGGCAGCAGCTCGCGCCTGCGCGTGGGCACGACGCTGCCGCGCGGCGAACTGCTGCACCTGGCCTTGATGTCCAGCGAGAACCGCGCCGCGCACGCGCTGGGCCGCACCTATCCGGGTGGCCTGAGCGCCTTCGTCGATGCGATGAACCAGCGGGCGCAGCTCCTGGGCATGAAGGACACGCAGTACATCGAGCCCACGGGCCTGTCGCCGCGCAATCACTCGACTGCGCAGGATCTGGCTCGCTTGATCACGGTGGCTTCGCAGGACAAGCTGCTGAGCGAACTCACCACCTCGCCCAGCCACGCTGTCGCAGTGGGCCATCGCACGATGGAGTTCCACACGACAAACCGGCTGGTGAAGAACCCGTCCTGGGACATCATGCTGCAGAAGACCGGCTACATCTCGGAAGCGGGCCAGTGCCTGGTGATGTCGGCGAAGGTCGCCGGCCGCAAGCTGATCATGGTGTTCCTGGATTCCGCCGGGAAGCTGAGCCGCATCGGCGACGCCGAGCGCGTGCGCAAGTGGGTCGAGACGCGCGAGCCCACCGGGATTCCCTTGCCCGCAGCGGGCACGACGAGCACCCTGGTGCGCCAGGTGAGCGGCTGAGGCCGAACAACGCCCCACCAGCAGCAAGAAGGCCCCGCGAGGGGCCTTTTGCATGGGAGCGCTCAGGCGGCCATGCGCTCGGTCGGCGGCTTGTAGCCAAGCGCGGTGGAGATCTCGTCGGCGGTCGCCTGCAGCTTCTGCAACCAGTTCTCGTCCAGGCGGTCTGCAGGTGCGGAGATGGACAGGCCGGCGACCAGCCTCGATTGATCGTCATAGATGCCGGCGGCCATGCAGCGCACGCCGAGTTCCAGTTCCTCGTTGTCGCGCGCGATGCCGTACTGGCGCGCCTTGGCCAGCTCGCGCTCGAGCACCGGCAGTTGCGTGATGCTGTTCTTGGTGTGGCCGGCGAGCCCCGTGCGCGTGGCGTAGGCGCGAACGCGCTGAGGATCATCGGCCGCGAGGAACAGCTTGCCGGTCGAAGTGAGGTGCAGCGGTGCGCGCCCGCCGATCGCCCGCACCACCTGCATGCCGGAACGCTCGCTGTAGGCGCGCTCCACGTAGACGATCTCATCGCCTTGCCGCACGCTCAGGTTCACCGGCTGCTGGATCAGCTTGTGCAGTTCGCGCATCGGCGTGAGCGCAGCATCGCGGACGTTCAGGCGCGCCTTCACCATGTTTCCGAGCTCCAGCAGGCGCATGCCGAGGCGATAGCTGCCTGCCTCCGGCCGATCGACAAAGCGCCCCGTGGCCAGGTCGTTGAGGATGCGGTGGGTCGTGGACGGATGCAGACCCGTCTTCTCGCTGATCTCCTTCAGGGAGATCGCTTCCTCGCGCGACGCCAGCACATCGATGAGCGCGAACATGCGCTCGATCACCTGGATCGTGGGAGTGGCCGGGGCCTGGGAGTCTTTTTGTCGCATGGGCGTTGGTCCTCGCCCAGCATTTTACGAGATGAAATTGCTTTCGACTCAGCCCGCGCGCCATTCCCCGTCGAGGAGGACCTCGTGCGGCTCGAAGCGGGCCTTGTAGTTCATCTTCGGGCTCTCGTCGATCCAGTACCCGAGGTACACGTGCGGCAGCTTGAGCCGACGCGCCTGGTCGATCTGCCAGAGCACGCTGTAGGTGCCGTAGCTCGCGTCGGGGTCGGGATCGTAGAACGTGTACACGGCGGAGATGCCGTCGTTCAGCACGTCCAGGATGGACACCATGCGCAGGGTGCCCGGGCCGCCGTCTGGCAGCGTGTCGCGGAATTCGACCAGCCGCGAGTTCACCCGGCTTTGCAGCAGGAACTGGGTGTACTGGTCGATGCTGTCGTGGTCCATGCCGCCGCCCGCATGCCGGCCCGTCTGGTAGCGCAGGTACAGGTGGTAGTGCTCGGGGACGAAGCACAGCTTCAGGACGCGGGCCTGCAGGTTCGCATGCTGCTTCCAGGCGCGGCGCTGGCTGCGACTGGGCTTGAACAGCTCGGCGAGCACCCGCAAGGGGACGCACGCGCGGCAACCGTCGCAGTAGGGCCGGTAGGTGAACATGCCGCTGCGGCGGAACCCGCTCGTGACGAGGTCCGAGTAGGCGTCGTTGTGGATCAGGTGGCTGGGCGTCGCCACTTGCGACCGCGCCTGCTTGCCGGGCAGGTAGCTGCACGGATACGGCGCCGTCGCGTAGAACTGCAGCGTCTGGAGCGGAAGGTCCTTGAGGTGCGTCACGCCTGTGAAGTGTGCGGCAGGAGTGCGTTCCAGTATACGGGCTCGAAACGCCATGGGGCAGGCGGCAGTCGCGACTGCGTGGCCACGTGTTGCACAAATTCCGCTCTCGGGATCTCGCGTGCGCCGAGCGAGGCCAGGTGCCGCGTGTTCTGCTGGCAGTCGATCGCGACCACCCCGGCCTGGCGGCACCAGGCGACCAGCGCAGCCAGCGCGATCTTCGACGCGTCCGGCGCGCGCGTGAACATCGACTCGCCGAACACGGCCCGCCCGAGCACGACGCAGTAGAGCCCGCCGGCCAGGCGTCCATCGATCCAGGTCTCCACGCTGTGCGCGAACCCGGCCCGGTGGAAGGCTTCGTACGCGGACACCATGGCCGGCACGATCCAGGTGCCGGACTGGCCGGGACGCTCGCTGGTGGCGCATGCGTGGATCACTGCGTGGAAGTCGCCGTCGAAGCGGATCTCGTTGCGCGGATCGGAGGCGAAGCGCGCCACGGTCTTGCGCAACGAGCGGTGCAGCCGGAACTCTTCGGTGAACAGCACCATGCGCGGATCGGTGCTCCACCACAGGATGGGCTGGCCCTCGCTGAACCACGGAAAGATGCCGCGCGCATACGCACGCTGCAGGCTGTCGATGTCCAGCGCGCCGCCGGCAGCCAGCAGCCCGGGAGCCGGCTGCTGCTGGTCCCAGGCCTGGGACGGGTCGGGAAACGGGTCGCCGGGTTGGAGCCAGGGCAGGTGCATCGCCATGCATTGTGCCGCCGTGGTCGACGCGACGCGGGTGTACGCCGCCGCTGACGTCGCGCTCATGCTGCTGACCTACAAAACCTGCCATGGACTGCGTCTACCGTACAGCCAACGCGGTTGATAAGGAAGCCCATGGCTCGCAGCAAAGCAGGACGGGGGACGCTCGAGCAGCGCGCTTCCGTCCGGTTCGACACCCGGATGCCCGTGCAGCTCGCGGGTGGGACAGGAACCACCCACAACATCAGCGCACGGGGTGTCTACTTCGAGACCGACGTGCAACCGGTCCCGGGTGCTCTTGTCGACTTCACGATCGAATATCACCTGCGTGGGCGCATGCATCGCCTGCTCTGCGAGGGCAAGGTCGTGCGGGTCGAAGCGCAGGCCCGCAAGACCGGTGTCGCGGCGCGGCTGATCGGGCCGATCTTCGACAGCGAGGAGGACGTTGCTCCCGCACCGCCGCGCTAGTGCGCGCTGCGCAGCGCGGGACCGATCGGCAGGCGTTTCTCGCCGAGCGAGACCGTCGTGACCTCCGAGTGCGGCAGCAGCCGCGCGCCTATGGTGAAGCCGGTGGAATCGGGCACGCTGCGCACGACCTGGGCTTGGCATTGCAGCGGGTAGCGCTCGCCTTCGAGCAGGTATTCGATGACGACGTCCAGCAGCGCACCCGGGGCATAAGGGCGCTTCGCGTGGAAGGACAGGCCGCTGGCGCTCAGGTCGCGAGTGGTGCCTGGCTGACCGTCGACGCGGATCGGCATGGCCGCCTCGAACCGCTCGGCATAGCGGCGGTCTTCGCGGGTCTTCAGTCGGATGGGAATGCTGAAGATTGCGTTCGCCATGAGCTTCTCCTGATGACCCATGCACGGTATCGCTGAGGCAGCGATTGCATGTAGGCGGATTGCCCGCCGGCCTGTCGGACGCGGGCTCTCTCGGCGACGCGCAACGCGTGACTACGCGGCGTGAGGAATTCCTCCCACAAGCAGCCCGTCGCCTGCCTTCCTAGCATCCGGCCCATAGCCCTCAAAGGAGCCGCCATGGCAGACGACCGCCGCGAAGTCCGCAACGACCTCCACGCCCCCGTTTTCCTGGCCTGGGGCATGCCGGCGGAAACGCACACGGGCGAGTTCGACGACGCGGCGCTGTGGTTCACTGCCGGCGCATCGCTCCTGGTCTGGACGGCGGTGGCCCTGCTGCTCACTCTCGCTTGACCGCGTCCTGCAGCGCGACTGCGCAGGATTCACGCGTTTACTTCGCCTCGCAACATCGAGGTGGTGCGTCGCGCGTAGCTGTGCGACACTCGTCGTCCCCTTGCCATGATGCGCGCTTCCCGTCCCCACGAGCAACGTCCGCGGCTGATGCCCGAAGGCCGCCGCTGGGGCTTCGGCGCGCACAGCCTCGTGCCCTACCTCACGGCGGCCCTCAGCGCCCGCCCGGGCGACGACGCCTTGCTGGCCTCCATCCGGAACCCCGTGTTCACCGAAATGGACCGGGCCTTACGCGCACTCCCTCAGCGCGACTAAGCGGTTTTCTTCCGGCTGGCTGACACATCGCGGCTGGCCAGCGCGTGGCCGGGACTTTTGTCCTTGCCCGCCCACCTGTTCAAACGTAACTTTCGGTTACATCCAAACAGGAGGGTCTCATGAAGCGCGCAGCCTTGTTCCTTGCACTGGCCGGCACTGCCATGTCGCTGGCCGTCCGGGCCCAGCCGGCCCCGCCGATTCGCATTGGCATCATCTTCCCGCTGACGGGCGGCTCCGCCGACATGGGCAACAGCGCGCGGGTGGGCGCCCAGGTGGCGGTGGACGAGATCAACGAGGTGGGCGGCTATCTCGGGCGCAAGCTCGAACTGGTGGTTCGCGACGACAAGGCCGACAACGACACCGGCCTGAAGCTCGCGCAGGAACTCGTCAACAGTGAGAAGGTCGCCGCCACGATCGGTTTCTGCAACACCGGCGTCGCGATGAAGGCGCTGGATGTCTTCCAGTCCAACAAGAGCGTGCTGATCGTCCCTTGCGCGACGGGCACGGCGATCACGGCGAAGTATCCGCCGGCCGACAGCTACATCTTCCGCATGTCCGCCCGCGATCAATTGCAGACGCAGTTCCTCGTGGACGAGGTCGTTCGACGCGGCCTCACGCACGTCGCGCTGCTGGTGGACAACTCGGGCTACGGCGACGCCGGCCTGAAGGACCTCGAAGCGGCGCTGGCCCGCGCCGGTCTGAAGCCGGCAGCCGTCGTGCGCTTCAAGCTCGGAGTGCAGAACCTCGAGCCGGAGATGCAGCAGCTGAAAGCCTCGGGCGCCGATGCGCTGATCGGCTGGACCGTCGGACCCGAGCAGGGCGTGATCTCCGCGGCGCGCGCGGCGGTCGGCTGGAAGGTGCCGCAACTGGGACCGTGGGGCCTGTCGCACGCCTCCGCTTTCGCGACCTCCCAGGGGCGCGTGGAAGGGACGGCCATGGTGCAGACGGTCGTCCCGAACTTCTTCCTCGAGCGCAACAGCGCCTTCGTGCGCCACTACGCCAAGGTCAGCAACGAGACGCCCATCGGCTCGATGATGTCGGCGGCGCAGACCTATGACAGCGTGAACCTGCTCCTGCGCGCCATGTTCGACTCCAAGGGCGACCTGAGCGGGCCCGCGCTGAAGCATGCGCTGGAGAACCCCGGCAACATCTACCGCGGCGTGGTGAGCACCTATGACCGCGCCTTCTCCGCCAGCGACCACGACGCGATCTCCGGCAACATGCTGTGGCTCGGCACCTGGCGCAACGGCGAGCGCGGCTACTACTACAAGGACGACGAGCGCCGCGCGAGCATCATCCGGCGCAAGGAAACGACCGCCGTCGCGAAGCAGTCTGCACAGCCGGCGGCCCAATGAAGAACGCGCCGGCGAGCGTGTCGCCGGCGCACCGCTGCGCGCTCAGTTCGCGTGGATGTTGGCCGACTTGATGATCGGGACCCACTTCTCGGTCTCCGCCTTGTGCAAGGCGGCGAGTCCGCGCGGTGTCTGCTGTTCGGGCGGCGGGATCTCCTGCCCCAGCTCCGCGAAGCGCCTGCGCACCTCAGGGTCCGCGAGCGCCTCGCGCACCGCGGTGTCGAAGCGCGCGATGGCCTCCGGCGGCGTGCCCCTGGGCATCCAGATGCCGTGCCAGACCGACATGTAGAACCCGGGCAGGCCGGCCTCGTCGACCGTCGGGATCTCGGGCGCCGACGGCACGCGCGTGGGCGAAGTCACCGCGTAGGCGCGGACCTTGCCGGAGCGCGCGAAGTTCAGCCCGGTGGCCGCCTGGTCGAACGAGAGATCGACGTGGCCCGCGACGACGTCCTGCATCGCCGGTGCGGCGCCGCGGTAGTGCACGATGTTCAGCGGCGCGACCTTCTGGCTGAAGTCCTCGGCCATGATGTGCGACGGCGTCCCCGCGCCCCCACTCGCGTACGACACCTTGCCCGGATTCGCTTTCACCCAGGCCACGAGTTCCTGCAGGTTCTTCGCGGGCACGTCCAGCCGCGACACGATCACCTCCGGGTTGGTCGCGACCACCGCGACCGGTTCGAACTCCTTGAGGTAGTCGGTCTGCAGGCCCTGCACGGCCGGCGCGAGCACGTGGGTGCCGAGGTGGCCGATGATGGCCGTGTAGCCGTCGGGCGCGGCCTTGATCACCTTGGAGTTCGCGATGACGCCGCCCGCTCCCGTCACGTTCTCCACCACCACCGTCTGCCCCAGGCTGCGGGTCATGCGCTCGGCGAGGATGCGCCCCAGCGTGTCGGTCGGCCCCCCGGCGGCGAAAGGCACGACCAGGGCGATGGAGCGGCTGGGATAGTCGTCAGCCAGCGCGCTCGCGACCGGCAGCGCCAGCGCGGCGAATGCGGCGATCCACTTCGACACAGCAATGCGGAACATGGCGGTCCCCTGGGGCGGATGCGGGCAGCCAAGGTACGCCGGCGGGCGGCGGGTCCGCTTCAGGGCTTTCCCTTGCACGCCGGTCACGTGACCCTGCACGCAAAGGAAAAGGACCCAGCCCCGAGAGGCTAAGTCCTTTGGTTTTGGTGTCTCCCCGACCGGGCTCGAACCAGGGACCTACGGATCAGCCGTTTTGGACCTGCTATGATCTTAACGTCCTATTTATCATCCCTTTCGTGAACCACGCGTCCCTGAACGGCCCCCAGGCCAAGTACGTACAGATGTACCAGGTGCTGCGCTCGCGCCTGGAGATGGGGGTTTGGCGGCAAGGC
This sequence comes from Ramlibacter ginsenosidimutans, assembly GCF_016654015.1. Classification (GTDB taxonomy): domain Bacteria; phylum Pseudomonadota; class Gammaproteobacteria; order Burkholderiales; family Burkholderiaceae_C; genus Ramlibacter; species Ramlibacter ginsenosidimutans. The sequence goes on from NZ_JAEPWM010000003.1 coordinate 271,370, forward strand.
CAGACGCTGCCGGCGATCCCGGTGCTCATGGACGAATTCGGCGCTTCGCGCGTGACCGTGCGCGAAGCCATGCAGCTGCTGGAGAAGGAAGGCCTGATCCGCCGCCAGCGTGGCATCGGCACGACCGTGCAGGCGCAGCCGCAGTCGCAGCGCTGGGTACGCATCGCGACCACGCTCGACGAACTCCTGGGCACGCTGGCCTCGGTGCAACCCAAGGTCCTGAACATCGACGACCACGCAGGCCTGCCCGACGTGCAACTGCCCGCGGACGGGATGCCCGCCAGGCAGTACGTGCGCATGCAGCGCCTGCACGTGCACGAAGGCGCGCCGTACTGCGTGATCGACCTGTCGATCGAGTCGGCCCTGTTCAAGCGGCACAGGAAGGCGTTCATGGAGCAGCCGGCCCTGCTGGTCATGCATGCCGACAGGAAGCTGCACATCGCCAGCGCGCGCCAGGACCTGAGCATTCGCTGCGCGGATCTGGTTGAGGCGAAGCACCTGTCCATCGCGCCGGGCTCGCCGGTGGCCGAAGTGCGCCGCGTACTCACCGACGACGCCGGCGTCGTCGTCTACGCCGCGGTGGTCGTGTATCCCTCGCACATGGTGCGCCTGAGCATGGACTTGCTCGCGGCGCCCGGGGAGACCGCCGCCCGGAAATGAAGGGGCGCCCCGCGCGCCCCGCTCGCTGCCTGGCCTGGTGTTCCGGGGCAGGGCAACGCTCAACCCTGAAGACTGGAGACAAGCAACCATGCTGAAAACCCGCCGCCGCCTGCACGCGCTGCTCGCAAGCCTGTGTCTGACGTGCCTGCTGCCGGCAACGCCGGCCAGCGCCGCCGATGCCTGGCCGAGCCGGCCGCTCACGCTCGTGGTGCCTTACCCCGCTGGCGGCGTCGCCGACCAGCTCGCCCGCGCCCTTGGCAACGCGCTTTCGCAGCGGCTCGGCCAGCCCGTGCTCGTGGACAACCGGGCGGGCGCCAACGGCAATCTTGGCGCCGCGTGGGTCGCGCGCCAGCAGCCCGCCGACGGGTACACGATGGTGCTCGGTTCGGTGAGCAACCTCGCGATCAACCCGCACCTGTACACCTCGATGGGCTACGACCCGCTGCAGGACCTGCAGCCGGTCACCCTCACGCACACGATGCCCAACGTGCTGGTGGCCGGGCCGCAGACGCCGTACAAGAACGTCGCCGACCTCGTGGCCGCCGCGAAGGCCAAGCCGGGCGCCATCGCCTTCGGCTCGGCCGGCAACGGCAACACGATGCACCTGACGGGCGTGCAGTTCGAGAATGCCGCGGACGTGCGCCTGCTGCACGTGCCGTACAAGGGTGGCCCGCCGGCGCTGCAGGACGTGATGGGCGGGCAGATCCCGCTGATGTTCCACAACCTGCCGGCGGTCGTGACCATGCACAAGGCCGGCAAGGTGCGCGTGCTGGCCGTCGCCGACACGAAGCGCTCGCTGCTGCTGCCGGACGTGCCGACGTTTGCCGAGCTCGGCTACCCCGGCGTGGTCACCAACGTCTGGAACGGCGTCCTGGTGCGCCACGGCACGCCGGCGCCGATCGTCGCGCGCCTGAACAAGGAGATGGTGGCGATCCTGCAGTCGCCCGGCTTCCGCAAGCCGCTGGAAGACCAGGGCTATGAGGTCCTGTCTTCCACGCCCCAGCAGTTCACCGACCTGCTGAAGAAGGACACCGCTGCGATGGCGGGCCTGGTCAGGCAGGCCGGCCTGACGATGCAGTAATCGGGAAGCCGCATGAACGCTCCCATCCGCAAGACGCTGGCCGAACTGCGCAGCCAGCGTTGGCTCGCCAGCGACGACATCCGCGGCTTCGCCCACCGGCAACGCCTGCAGCAGCAGGGACTCGCGCGCGAAGAGTTCATGGGCCGCCCCGTGATCGGCATCATCAACACCTGGAGCGAGCTGTCGCCCTGCCATGCGCACCTGCGCGAGCGCGCGCAGGCCGTCAAGCGCGGCGTGCTGCAGGCGGGTGGCTATCCGTTCGAGCTGCCGGCGCTAAGCCTCGGCGAGGTGATGGTCAAGCCGACCACCATGCTGTACCGCAACTTCCTCGCCATGGAGGCGGAGGAGCTCCTGCGCAGCCTGCCGCTCGACGGCGCCGTGCTGATGGGAGGCTGCGACAAGACGACGCCGGGCCTCGTGATGGGCGCGCTGTCCATGGACATCCCGGCGATCTTCTGTCCCGCCGGGCCGATGCTCAACGACCGCTACAAGGGCGCGACCGTCGGTGCCGGCACGCACACGAAGAAGTACTGGGAGCAGTACACGATCGGTGCCATCGACCAGCCGGAATGGATCGCGCTGGAAGGCCGCATGACCCGCGCGCCCGGTACCTGCAACACGATGGGCACCGCCAGCACGATGACGTCCATCGTCGAGGCCATGGGCTTTACGCTGCCCGGCGCGACCAGCATCCCCGCCATGGACGCGGGCCATTCCCGCATGGCCTGGGCCTGCGGCAAGCGCGCCGTGGAGATGGTCTGGGAGGACCTGAAGCCCTCCCGCTTCATCACGCGCGCGTCCTTCCTCAACGGCATCGCCGCCTGGATGGCGCTGGGCGGCTCGACCAATGCGGCCGTGCACCTGCCGGCGATGGCGGGCCGCGCCGGCATCGAACTGCGGCTGGAAGACTTCGATGCGATCGCCCGGCGCGTGCCGGTGATCGCGAACCTGTTCCCCTCGGGCAACCGCCTGATGGAGGACTACCACTACGCGGGCGGCCTGCCGGCGCTCCTGAACAGGATCGCCGGTGAACTGGACCTCACCGCCCAGACCATCACCGGGCGCAGCCTGGGCGAGAACATCGCGGGCCACACCTGCAGCGACGACGACGTGATCCGCGACCCCGCTTCGCCGCTGGTGGTCGCGCCGCCGGACTGCCCCGAGGCGTCCATGGCACTGGCGGTCGTGCACGGCAACCTCTGCCCGGACGGCGCGGTCATCAAGCCTTCGGCGGCGACCCCGAAGCTGCTGCGGCACACCGGCCGCGCGCTGGTGTTCGACTCCAACGCCGAGATGCTGGCGGCGGTCAACGATCCGAACCTCGACGCCGACGAGAACACCGTCCTCGTGCTGCGCAACGGCGGCCCGGTCGGTGGCCCCGGCATGCCGGAATGGGGCAATCTCCCCATCCCGAAGAAGCTGCTGAAGCAGGGCGTGCGCGACATGCTGCGCATCTCCGATGCGCGCATGAGCGGCACGCATTACGGCACCTGCGTGCTGCACGTCGCGCCGGAATCGGCCGTGGGCGGACCGCTCGCGCTGATCCGCACCGGCGACCTGATCACGCTGGACATCGGAGCGCGCCGGCTGGATGTGCAGCTGACCGAAGCCGAATGGGCCGAACGCCGCGCCGCCTGGAAGCCGCCGCAGCAGCCGTATGCCCGCGGCTTCACGCGCCTGTACCAGCAGCAGGTCACGCAGGCCAACGAGGGCTGTGACTTCGCGCTGCTTTCCGGCAACGCACCGACGCCCGAACCTCCCATCTACTGAACCCTTCGAGGAACAAATGCCCGCCCCCACCGACCTCCTGGTCAACCCTTTCCGTGAACGACTGAAGAAGCCCGGCGCGCCGCTGGGCACCTGGCTCATGTCGGGTGCCGCGAGCACCGCCGAGGCCATGGGCCGCGCCGGCTTCGACTGGCTCGTGCTGGACCTGGAGCACGTGCCGGTCGACGACCGCGACGCGATCGGCATCCTGCAGGCCATGGCCGGCACGAATGCGATGCCCGTCACGCGCCTGGCCGCGAACGACCCCGTGCTGTTCAAGCGCGCGCTCGACATGGGCGCGCAGACGGTGATGGTGCCGTTCGTGGATTCCGCCGAGGATGCGCGCCGCGCCGTCTCCTATGCCAAGTACCCGCCCGAGGGCGTCCGCGGCTTCGCGGCGGTGCACCGCGCCAGCGGCTACGGCACCGCGAAGGACTACGGCAAGCGCGCCAACGATTCCGTCTTCACCATGATCCAGCTCGAGACGCCCAAGGCGGTCGCGGCGCTGGAGGAGATCGCCGCCGTGCCCGGCGTCGACGCGCTGTTCCTCGGCCCCGGGGATCTCTCGGCCAACATGGGTTTCATCGGCAACGTCGCCGCCCCCGAGGTGCAGGCCGTGATCGCCGATGTCGCGGCGCGCTGCCGCAAGGTGGGCATCCCGTGCGGCATCGTCGGGCCGACGCCCGAGATGGTGTCCAGCTTCGTCGCCCAGGGCTATTCGTTCGTGGCCGTGGCCTCGGACATGGGAATGATGATGCGCCAGGCCACCGCCTTCATCCAGGCGCTGCAGCCCAGCCTGGCCAAGGGATTCGAAAGCAGCGTGTACTGATGGAGACCAAAAGCATGAACCTGCGCCGCCGCGCCTTCGCCACCTTTGCCACCTTCGCCGCCGGCGTGCTCGCCTGCACATTCGGGGCCGCCGCCCTGGCCGGGGATGCCTATCCGCAGCGGCCGATCACGATGATCGTGCCGTTCGGCCCGGGCGGCACCTCCGACATCATGGCGCGCCTGCTCCAGCAGCCCCTGGCCGACGCCTTGCACGGGACCGTGGTGGTGGACAACCGCGGCGGGGCCGGGGGCGCCATCGGCATGTCGCTGCTCAAGCGCGCGAAAGCGGACGGCCTCACCATCGGCCTGTCCGTCATCGGCCCGGAAGTGCTGCAGCCCGCGCTGCGCGACACCGGCTACTCGTACCAGGACTACGACCACATCTGCCGCACCTATTCCGTGCCGCTGATGATGCTGGTCCCGGCCGATTCGCCCTTCCACTCGGTGGCGGACGTGATCGGCTATGCGCGGTCCCACCCGGGCAAGCTGACCTACGGCTCCTCCGGCACCGGCACCATCCTGCACCTCGCGATGGCCATGCTCATGGACAAGGGCGGCGCGCAGGCGCTGCACGTGCCGTACAAGAGCACGGGGGAGATGGTGACCGCGCTGAAGGGCGGGCAGGTCATGCTGTTCAACGAGACGCCCACGATCGCGAAGCAATACGGCCTGCGTCCGCTGGCCGTGTTCGCCGACCACCGCGTGGCGAACTTCCCGGACGTGCCGACGATGGCCGAGGCCGGGTTCACGATGACGCCGGCCGGCGTGTGGGGCGGCTTGATCGCGCCGAAGGGGCTGCCGCCGCAGGTGCGAACCGCGCTGGAATCGGCCTGCCAGAAGGCCATCGGCACGCAAGCTTACGTCACGCCCGCCGAACGCGTCGACACCCCGCCGGCGTACCAATCGGGCGCCGCCTTCGCGGCCTTCGCGAAGAGCCAGTCCGAAGCGTACGGCGCCCTGATCGACAAGCTGGGCCTGGCGCAGAAGCAGTGAAGCAGCAGGCAATGACAAGCATCGCCGGGGACGCCGCCGGCCTCGCGTCGTTCCGCCTCGCCAAGGTGGAAGCCCTCGTGTTCCGCGTCCCGGTGGAGCAGCCCGTGCAGACCTCCTTCGGGATCATGCACGACCGTCCCGCCGTGCTCGTGCGCGTCGAGGACACTGAAGGGGCGGTGGGCTGGGGCGAGATCTGGTGCAACTTCCCGAGCGTGGGGGCGGAGCACCGCGCGCGCCTGCTCGAATCGGCGGTCGCGCCCATCTTGCTGGAGCGGGCGTGGGACACGCCGGAGCAGGCGTTCGACGCCGTGTCGAAGCGCCTGCACGTCCTCGGCATCCAGACCGGCGAACCCGGCACCATCGCCCAGACGATCGCGGGCGCCGACATCGCGCTGTGGGATCTTGTCGCGCGCCGCATCGGGCAGCCGCTGTGGCGCCTGTTCGGCGGCACCAACCGCATCGGCGTCTACGCCTCCGGCCTGAATCCCACGGAGCCGGAGCGCCTGGCCGCGGCCAAGCGCGACGAGGGCTTCCGTGCCTTCAAGCTGAAGGTGGGTTTCGGGGCAGAGCGCGACGCGTCCAACCTGCGCGGCCTGCGCGACCTGCTCGGGGACGACGCGACCCTGATGGTCGACGCCAATCAGGCCTGGGACGTGGACCAGGCCGCGGAGATGGCGCGGCGCCTCGCCGACTTCCGGCTCCAGTGGATGGAGGAGCCGATCCCCGCAGACCGGCCGTGGTCCGAATGGGTGCAGTTGGCCGGCCGGAGCCCCATCCCGCTTGCTGCCGGCGAGAACATGCGCGGGCACGCGCAGTTCGCGGAAGCGCTCTCCACCAGTGCCTTCGCGGTGGTCCAGCCGGACCTGGGCAAGTGGGGCGGCTTCAGCGGCTGCCTGCCGGTCGCTCGCGCCGTGCTGGGCGCGGGCCGCATGTTCTGCCCGCACTGGCTGGGCGGCGGCATCGGCCTCGTCGCCAGCATGCACCTCAAGGCGGCCGTGGGCGGCGCCGGCTACGTGGAAGTGGACGCCAATCCCAATCCGCTGCGCGAGCTGCTGGCACGCCCGTACCCGGCCGTCGTGGAAGGCGCCGTGACGCTCTGTGAAGAGCCGGGCCTGGGCGTCGCTCCCGACCTCGACGCCGTGCGCGGCTTGCGCGTGAAGCACGCGTATCGCTAGGGGAGGGCTGCGAGGCCCTAGGCACCGACGAGCTGTGCCTGCAGTCCGCGGCGGGGAGCAGGGGCGATCACCGGCCCGTAGCCGAGGCGGGTCCACATCTGCACGGTCTGCCCGGGTTTCGCGCCTGCGAGTGCGTGAATCCCTGCGTATGTGCTGGCCTGTTCGGGATACTCCTGCAGCGCCTGCGAGAGGGGCTGCATGGACAGGCCGTGCGCGGTGGCCGCCAGTTGCGCGCGCACGTAGGCACTGCCGGCACGCAGCTGCGTGATGCGGTCGTTCCCCTCGCTCACCAGCCAGAAGAACGCCGGCGTCGTCGCGATCTTGCGGTCGAAGTCCTCCAGCTGCTGCACCGTGGCGCGGTCGCCGGGCGCCGGGGCCTTGGTGCGGTCGAACAGACCGATTGCATCGACCAGGCGCAGCATGGGTGCGTTGATCGAGATGCCGTCGCGGTGCCGCTCGATCTCCGACGGGCCGATGCGCAGCCACTTGTACGACTCCAGGATGGTCCGCGGCGTCGTGAGCTCGATGCGCCACGCCTTCGAGGCGAGGCGCCGGTGCGCGGCAAGCTGCGCGGCATCGCCACTCGTGAATCCCACGCGCAAGCCGGGCGCTTGCGCTGCATCCGCGATCCCGCGCAGCCCCTCGGGCGAGGGGGCGCGCTCGGCATAGGCCTCACGGTTCGTGTGACGACGCAGCACCTGTGCGAACAGCGGATCGCGCCGCACGCCCGCATCCGGGATCAGCCGCACGCGCGCGAGCGGCCGCGTGTCCAGGCGTTCGGGCCCGAACACGCCTTCCGGAAAGGCTTCGATCTCCGCCCGGTGTCCGCGCTCGCGGGCCGCCAGCTCCAGCAACCCGAGGAAGGTGCCGTGGCTCATGACGATCTGGCGGCCGAAGGGATCGGTCTCGGGCAAGGTGCGAGCGAGATCGCACGACAGCAGGATCTCTCCCGGCCGCGACAGGTCCGCGCGCCAGGACTGCAGGTTGTGCGAGTGGGGAGCGAGCAGTGCGTACGACAGCACCCAGCGCCGCAGTTCCGTCTCGCCGGCAGCAGGGCCCTTCCATGCCGTGAGCGCGCCGGCGGGCAGCGCCTCGGAACAACCGCCGGCCGCGGCCAGCACCACACCGCCGCCGGCGATGCGAAGGAAGTTGCGTCGATCCATGCCGTTCTCCTTGCGTGAGGGAATGGCGCCATTGTGGCCAGCGGCCTGGTCTCGCACAATTGCATGGACTTCTACACCAGCTATGCAGCAATGAATACCCGCTTCGACTGGAACCTGGTCCGTTCCTTCCTCGCGGCCCTGGACCACGGCAGCCTGCTCGCGGCGGCACGCGCCCTGGGCGCCGCGCAGCCCACGATCGGTCGCCACATCTCGGAGCTGGAGCGCCAATGGGGCACGGTGCTGTTCGAGCGCACCGGCCGGGGGCTTGTACCCACCGAGGCCGCGCTGCGGGTCGCGCAGGCGGCGCGTGCCATGGAGGGCGGGGCCGAGGCCGTGTCTCGCCAGCTGGCCGCGCGCGACGCGACGGAGGCGGGCAGCGTGCGCATCAGCGCCAGCCAGCCGATCGCGTGCTTCGTCATGCCGCCGCTGCTTGCGCGCATGCGGCTCGCACTTCCGCAGGTCCAGGTGGAACTGGTCGTGAGCAATGCGGTGAGCAACCTGCTTCGGCGCGAAGCCGACATCGCGCTGCGCATGGTGCAGCCGCAGCAGCAAAGCCTCGTGGCGCGCCGCATTGGCCGCGTCGCGTTGTCGGCCTGCGCGCATCGCGACTACCTGGCACGGCGAGGCACGCCAAGCCAGCCGGCGGAGTTGGTGCAGCACGCGCTGGTTGCGGGCGACCGCGACGAGACCGTGCAGGAAGGATTCCGGGCGGCGGGCTTGCCCGTCGCGCAGGAGCAACTCGTGCTGCGGACCGACGACCTGATCGCGCAGTGGCAGGCGGTGCGTGCGGGAATCGGCATCGGCTTCGTCGCCGACTACCTGTCGCGGGCGGACCCGCAGGTCACGAGGCTGCTTCCGGGGCTGAAGATCCCCAGCCTGCCGCTCTGGCTGGTCGTGCACCGGGAAATCCGCTCGAACCGGCGCATCCGCTCGGTGTACGAGTTCCTGGTTCGCGAGCTGCCGGGGGCGCTGTAGGAGGCTTCAGTCCTGCTGCGCGGGCGACAGGGGCGTCCCAGTCGTAGTTCCTGAATTGACCAGATATGTCGAGGCCTGAAACCTCCGCACGTCTGCTTGGGGTCGGAAGCAGCCGTCAGGAGCGGCGATGGCGAGGAAATCTACTTCTGCGTGTGTGCAAGCGCGCGCGCGAAGAATTCGAAGATGCGTTTGGCGGAGTCCTCGGTCGTATCAGCGCTGTATCGGTAGACAACGGAGTTGCCTTGAAAGTCTGTTTTCCTGAAGTTGTCCATGCTCGAACAATCCCAGCAATGCGTTGTGTTCGGATAAACGTGCCATTCCACGGGAGCTGACTTAGCCTTCAGGGCTTCCAGCTGGGGCGTGCAGAATTTCACAGGAGCTTCCGTGTCGTCCTCTCCTAAAAGCAGGAGCAATGGCGTGTCGACGTCGTGTCTCAGGAAATCGAAGTCGTTGGGGAACGTCTTTGACGCCGGGAGATGGCAAATGGGATAGGCAGACGCAACAGCCGCGAACCGGGGTCCAGCCGAGAGAATCGATGCAACTTCGGCGCTGGATGCGAGTTCTCCAACCATGGCGCCCCACGAAAAACCGAGATGTACGACCCGCTTCGGGTCGACCGCCGGGAGCTTCTGCAAGTGCTCCAGTGCCTGGAACGCATCCTTCACCCCGCGCTGTATTGAAACTGCTGTCGGCGGCGTGCAGTTGAGCTTGACGCCGCGCGGGCCGAGGCTATCGAGCACCATCACGACGTACCCCTCTCTTACCGCGCGGCTCGCCCAGTCCCATATCTCGGCGCGGATGCCGCCGCAGCTGTGATGAATGACAACCGCGGGGAAGGGCCCGCTGCCAGCGGGCCTCCAGATAACATTGCTGGTTCGAGCAAAGAGCGACGGCTCACGCGGCTCGGATGGAAACGTGAGGTCTTTGTTCCGGTCCGCCATAGCGCGGGTCGCGTCGGGGTCGAGAGTCTGCGCCCCAGTCGACGCAGCCCAGAGCGTCAGCAGCAATAGGACGGCGAGAAGAACGCGGCGGGTCCGCATCGGGGAGTTCATGACGGGCTCCTCAAATTCCGTTTTTCGGTTTCGCGCCAGGTGGTGACGAGGGTACCCCCGCCGGGGAGGGTAGAGGATCGTCCAAGCGGCGGAAGCGTTTCGACAGCTGCTTCGACGACCATCACACACTTTCCTAATCGACTGCGCTGCGGCCCGCCGTGAGTCCCTTTGAGTTGCCCGTGACCGGCCGCGATCGGTGGGAGTGGTGGCGGCGCCCCATGCGAGAGATGGCCGTCATCTACCTCCTGCTCGCTCGAGGTCGGGCGCGAGTTGCAGCCAGAATCTCCTTCATACCGCCGCAGGCGCGCTGCGCCGTCTCGGAACAGGACTGAAGGCTACAGCGAGGGAAACAGCGCGCGCGGTTCGCGAGGCACCAACCTGCTGCGCAGTGCTCAGGGGCTGGTCGCGTGGCGGCGAGAGCTGGAACGCAGTCCAGGCCCGGCCACGTGGCTCGATGCGATTGCCCGAACCCCCTGATGCGGCGCACAGTGCCCGCTCGGCGCCAGGCCCACGCGCTTGGCGAGGTGAACGCTACGCATTCGGATGTCCGGAACCGGCGAGCGGCCCCCGCTGCGCGCGGGGCATGATCCCGGGCATGAAGAACCACGCGTTCAGGCTGCTCGCGGCAGCCAACCTCTGCGCGCAGTCGGCGGAGCAATTGAGCCTGGCGGCGGTGCCGCTGGTGGCCGTGCTCGCGCTCGGATCCGGAGCCGGCGAGATCGGGCTGCTGGGGGCCATGCAGACGCTGCCTTTTCTACTCCTGTCCATTCCGGTGGGCCTGCTCACCGACCGCGTGCCGCGCCGCCACGTGATGCTGGCGTCCGAAACCTTGCGCGCCATCTCGCTGTTCCTGCTGCTCCTGATGGTCGCCACGTCCAGCATCAGCTTCATCCCGCTCGCGGGGCTCGGGTTCATCGGCGCGCTGGGGACCGTTGGCTTCACCGTCGCCGCCCCGGCCATCGTGCCTGCGCTGGTCCCGCCGTCGCAGCATGCGCACGCCAATGGCCGGCTGGAACTCGCGCGCAGTGCCGCATACGCGGGCGGACCCGCGCTGGCGGGGGCGTTGGTGGCCTGGGCGGGTGCGTCGTGGGCCTTCGTGTTGGCCGTCATGCTCTCGGTCGCGGCAGTGCTCCTCCTGTGGCGCCTCGCGGAGCCGCCGCGCGCGCGGCCGCCTGCGCGGCACGCGCTGCTCGAGATCCGCGAGGGCGCGCAGTTCGTGTGGAGCGATACCTTGCTGCGGCCCATCCTCCTGACCGGGATGGCATGGAACATTGCGTGGTTCGTGCTGCAGGCCGCTTACGTGCCTTATGCGGTGCGCTTCCTCGGCCTCTCTGCGCAGGCAGTCGGCGTGACCCTCGGCTGCTATGGGGCCGGCATGGTGCTGGGCGCGCTGCTGGCGCGGCGCGTGATCGCGGTCATGCCTTTTGGCCGCGCCATCCAGCTCGGGCCGGCCGTCTCGGTGCTGGCCATCGCAGCGATGCTGGGCACGCTGGTCGTACCGAGCGGCGTGCTCGCGGCTCTTTCGTTCTTCCTGTTCGGCGCCGGCCCCATCGTGTGGACGATCAGCACCACGACGCTGCGCCAGGCGATCACGCCGGGCGCCATGCTCGGACGGGTGGGTTCGGTGTTCCTGACGGTGAATGCCGGCGCCCGCCCGGTGGGTGCGGGGATCGGGGCGGTCATCGGCAGCCTGTGGGGCGAGCCGGCGTGCCTGTGGATGGCTGCGGCCGGCTTCGTGCTGCAGGCGGCCATCATCCTGGTTTCGAGCATGAACGGATTGCAGCGCCTGCCGGCGCTCCGGGCGGGGTGAACGGCGGCAGTCGCGCGCGCCGCGGCAGCGCGATCGGATCGCTCACCGCCTTGCCGCCGGCGGCCACCGTGATCTTGCTCGCGCCCTGGAAGGTGGCAAAGCCTGCCTTGCCGCCTTGCACGCCGACATGGGCGCGACCGATCTTCAGCGGGCGGTCGCTGTATGCGTTGCTGATCACGAGCCGGATCTGGTCGCCGCCCAGGCTGACGCGCAGGTTCTGGCGCAGCGTGACGTTCTCCAGCTGCAGGGGCATGCCCACCGGTAGCGCGAAATCCGGTCCCCACGTGGGCTCCGGGGCCGCGATCCACGTGGGCGTCCAGGTACCAGCGCCGGGTGTGGGCATGGCAGGCGCGGCATGTGCGCAGGAGAGGGCCGCCGCGGCGGCAATCAGGGAGGCGCTGGCGAATCGCGCCGCGTGGTGATGCATGGAAAGCAGTCGTTGGTAGTTCATGGCCTTCACTTTGGGTCATTCAGGAGGCGACGAGAACCCGCCAGAATCGAAGAAGTCCTCTTCAAGAATGGAATGAGTCGTGGATCGCCTGAAGCCATGAATGCGTTCGTACGTGCCGCCGAACTGGGCAGTCTTTCTGCTGCCGCGCGCGAGCTGCACACCACACAGCCGACGGTGAGCAAGCTGGTGGCTGCGCTGGAGCATTCCTTGGGCGTGCGCCTGCTGGAGCGAAGCACCTCGCGCGTGGTGCCCACGGAGGAGGGGAGCCGCTTCCTGGTGAGCGCCAGGGAACTGCTGGCAGGCTATGAGGAGGCGGTGGCCGACCTCGCCTCGCGATCGCATCAGCCCAAGGGCCTGGTGCGGATTTCCGCGCCGGTGGCGATCGGCATGCTGCGCCTCAACGCGCTGATGCTGCGGGCGCTGGACACCTTTCCCCTGCTCGAGATCGACCTCATGCTGGAGGACCGCTTCGTCGACCCGGTCGAAGAGCGCATCGACCTCGCCTTGCGCATAGGCGGATCACTGCCTCCCGACATGGTCGCCCGCCCGCTGGCCGTGTGGCCTCGCTACGTGGTCGCCGCGCCGGAGTACGTGGCGCGCAGCGGCCGGCCGCAGGAGCCGAAGGACCTGCAGTCACACAACTACCTGCGCTATGCGGGAGGCGACGATGTGGTGGTCCTCAGCGGACCTGCCGGCAACGTGAATGTGGGGTTGCCCGCGCGCTACCGCGTGAACAGCGCCGTCGCCATGCTCGAAGCCGTGCGTGCCGGGGCGGGAATCGCCTTGCAGCCGTCGTGGATGGTGGATGAGCTCCTGCAGCAGCGCAAGCTGGTGCGCCTGCTGCCGCAATGGGTAGGGCCGTCCCAGGTCGCGCACCTGCTCCATGCACCCATGCGCAGGCAGCCCATGCGGGTCAAGGCGGCGGCGGATTTCCTGGTGGCGCAGGTGGCGAAATCGTGAGGGCGACGTTCTCGATTCTGGCGAGGCAAGCGGGATTCGCACGACCGTGCTAATATAATTCTCATGGATGCGAAGACGCAGAAGAGTGAGCTCACGCGGGCGGCGATCGTCGGCGCGGCGCTGGACTTCGCTGCCGACGAGGGGCTGGAAGCGATCACGCTGCAGGCGGTGGCAGACCGTATCGGCTTGTCCAAGAGCGGCGTCTTCTCCCGCGTCGGATCGCGCGAGGCCCTGCAAAAGGCGGTGCTCGAGGAATTCGGCCGCCGCTTCATCGCGGACGTGTTCGCTCCCGCCATGCAGCAGCCCAAGGGCCTGCCGCGCCTCGACGCCACCGTTCGCCGGTGGATCGCGCGCACCCGCGACGTCGACGCCCACAAGGGCTGCATCTTCATGGCCGGCGCGTTCGAACTGGATGACCGTGACGGTGCGTTGCGCGACCACTTGCTGGCCGAGGTCACCCGGTGGCGGGCGGCATTGCGCCGCACGGTGCAGCAGGCGGTCGACGCCGGCCAGCTGAAACCAGAGACCGATCCGGAACAGGTCGTGTCGGAGATCTACGGCTTGATTGTGGGTCTCCTTCACGACACCCGGTTCCTGCGAGACCCCCGGGCTGCCGATCGCGCGCTTCGAACCTGGGACCGCCTCCTGTTGACTTACCGCAGCTGAGGGCCGGCTGGCGCCGAGCGGATTGTTCTTTCGCCCATGTTTCGCACAATCGTGCGATAAAAGGAGAGTTCTGTGATCTGCGTCTTGCTGCTTGTGCTTCTCGGCATCCTGGCCGCATCGGCCATCGCCTCGGTCGTTCGCGCGCTTCCGCGCACGAACGAAGACTTCGTCCTGTTCTGACAAGTCACGCCAGGGCTGCTGCGAGGCCAGCAACCTCGCCGTCCCGGCGCCCGCGACGCGCGCCCAGTCCGCCTTGTTGCCACGCCAAAAGTACTTCAACCCCCAGGAGAAAAAGAATGGACGCCTATCTCGTCGACTTCGCCCGCAGCCCGTACCACTTCGCGCGCAAGGGCAGACTCGCTTCGCTGCGCCCCGACGACCTCGCCGCCCAGGTGGTGCGGGACCTCGTTCGGCGCCAACCCTTCGATCCGGCCCTGATCGACGACGTGATGCTCGGGTGCGCCTACCCGGAAGGAGAGCAGGGCGACAACCTCGCCCGCATCGTCAGCTTGCTCGCGGGGCTGCCCGAAAGCGTCAGCGGCATCACGATGAACCGCTTCTGCGGCTCCTCCATGTCGGCGATCCACACGGCCGCGGGCGCCATCGCCCTGGGCGCGGGAGACGTCTTCCTCTGCGTAGGCGTCGAGTCGATGTCGCGTGTGCCGCAAGGCGGCCTGAGCCCTGCGCCCAATCCGTGGCTGAAGGAGCACTACCCGACGGCCTACGTGTCGATGGGGATCACCGCGGAGAACCTCGCGCGTCGGTACGAGATCTCGCGCGAAGAGCAGGACGCGTTCGCGGCGCGAAGCCAGCGCAAGGCCGGCGCCGCACTCGTGCGGGGCGCTTTCGAGCCGGAGGTCGTCGCCGTACGCACGGCCGAGGGCACGGTCGATACCGACGGCTGCCTGCGGCCTGCAACGACCGTCGAAGTCCTCGCGGGCCTCAAGCCCGCCTTTCTCCCGGATGGCAGCGTCACCGCCGGGACTTCGTCTCCGCTCACCGACGGGGCGACGGCGGTGCTGGTCGCAAGCGAGGCGTTCGTGCGGACGCATGCGCTTGTACCGATGGCCCGCATTGTCTCCGTCGCCACCGCTGGATGCCCGCCGGAACTCATGGGCATCGGCCCGGTTCCCGCCACCCGGAAGGCGCTCGCTCGCGCCGGCTTGCGGCTGGAGCAGATCGACGTCGTGGAGCTCAACGAAGCATTCGCGGCGCAGGCGCTCGCCTGCCTGCGCGAGCTGGACCTGGACGAGGGGCGCGTGAACCTGGACGGCGGCGCCATTGCCATCGGTCATCCGCTGGGCGCGACGGGGGCCAGGATCACCGCGAAAGCGGCCCAGCTGCTGCAGCGCGGGCACGGCTGCTATGCAATTGCGACCCAGTGCATAGGCGGAGGTCAGGGAATCGCCACCGTGCTGGAACGTGCCTGAGCGTGCGCGGCACGCAGGGAGGGTCAGCATCCGAGGAGTACGTGGCGGAGGCGTTCGCGCGAACGCGCGACGGCGTGCTCCCGCATATGTTGCGACGGACCTCAGGCACCACACGGCGCACCGTGATTCAGCCGGCGCCCCGCGCCTCGGAGAGATGATGGTCGTCCGAACTGGGCAGCAGCTGCGCCACGCTAGTCACTCTCCGCGCACCGCCGTCGTCAGATCCGGGTACTCCCATGACTCTGGGCTCGCCGCGGCGGAGTTTCAGAAGGATGGCTGCTTCGGGTCGATTCTGTGAAAACTCGGTCGCCGGCGAGCGCGGGGGCTCAGAAGCGTCAGCCCTCGCCGAACGCCTTCGCCGATGCAATAACTCTTGCATATCGCGCCAGCAGTCGTCGGCATGAGAACACCGCGATCGACCCGCAGCACCAGCCCGCCGTCCGCAGGCGCCGAGATCGTTGCCTACGCAGCCAGCGTCCACCGCAACGCGCTGTAGCCTGAAAAGGCTAAGTGAAGCGCCTCACGTGGCGGCAGGCAATTGACTTGTCACAAAGCGAAACAGGCAGACTCTAATCGCGGTCGAGGACATCGCGATGAATCTGTTGCACAAGCTTTTCCGCCCGCAAAGGACTGGCCGTCGAGCGCCGGAAGCGCGCCGATCCGTGAACGAGCGGCGCCGGCAGGTGCTCTCGACGGCGGTGGCCGACACCCTGAAGTCGCATGGAATTCCTGAGTACTGGATCGGCGCGGAAACGCTGCCGTCCCAGGGCATGGAAGGGCGCGGTTTGCACCTGCGCCTGATCGTCAGGAACACGAGTCCCAAGCTTCTCGCCAATCTGTTCGCCCTCCAAAGAGCGATCCAGCATCGCTTGTCGCAGGTGGATGCGCTCTCGGCAGCCTGGTTGGCCGGAACTTCCTGGCGCATCGAGGTCCCGTTCGGAATCGACCAGACCGAGCTGCCGGGTCCGGAGTTCTGGCGATCAGCCGCGCAGCACGTCGGCGTGCACCGACGGTCGACAGCCAGAAGCGACAGGCCGACGCTCAAGGCGGCGGTGAACGAGCGCGGATCCACAAGAGCAGCATTGGACATGCACGAATTCAGTCCTACGCAACCGATGCTTCGCCACGGCTGATGCACCCCTGCGTCGGATGCGACGCAATTCCTTCTGCGCGGCAGACGTCGCAACGCAATGCCGGCCCAGCGCGCACAAACGAGAGTGCGGTCGTGTCTGGTCATGGGTCATGCACGATAGTCAGGGTCAGCAGGCGGGAGTGGCGGTGAGAAGCCGGGCGATCCTGCGCCACCAGAAGGGTCACGACGCGTGGCCCAGCGCAATTGCACCCGGCTCCCGCAAGCCGCTGGGTCGGCTACAGCTTGACCAGGCCCTTGCGCACGGCGTACATCGTGAGGCTTGGCAAATCGCGAACATTCAGGCGGTCCATGATCCGGGCGCGGTGAACGTCCACCGTCTTCGGGCTGAGCCCGAGCTCGAACGCGATTTCCTTGGACGATCGTCCCTGGGCCAAAAGCTTGAGGATCTGGATTTGCCTCTCCGTGAGCTCATCTTCGGCTTTCGGCTCTCCCGGCTCCATCAGGGTCTTGGCGATGTCCGCACTGATGTAGCTGCCAATCATCATCACGCTGCGGATCGCCGAGCCAAGCTCGAAGTCACCAGCGTCCTTGCGAAGGTAGGCAACTGCACCCGCGCCAATCGCCCGTCGCACGACTTCCGGTGAATCGTGCATCGACAGTACGATCACGCGCACCTCGGGATGGTCCGATCGGATGCGGGCGAGGGCCTCCAGGCCGTCGACGCCCGGCATGGAAATGTCCGTGATGACGATGTCGGGGCGCAGGGAGTCGAGAACCCGCAGCAACTCGGCGCCGTCGCCAAGTTCGGCGACGATGCGCACCTCCGGGATCGTGTTCAACAGCGAGCGGATCCCGGAGCGCACCAGGGGGTGATCGTCGGCAATGACAACGGTGACGGTTTCGGGGAGGCGTTGCATCTCGTTGTTGCGTCAGGCCTGAGGGTTCTGCGTGCCGGATGCCGGAGGTGATGGACTGCTTCCGGGCCTCCGCAAGGCCGCTCGCAGGGGGCCTTCCGATGCATCACATGCGGCAGCAGAAGCGCGCGATTATGTGCGTCCAACGCACATCGGTCGCGGGCAAAGTGCACGGATTGGTAAGTTACGAATCAGCGGGAGTTCGCGTCGCGCGTCCGCGTTCTTTCTGGTTACGTGCTGCACCGTACTCGCCCGTACTCGCGCCACGTCAGCAGGGCGCGCCTGCTAGCGTCTTGTCTTGCGCCGGGCTGGCAGGCTTGCGCGTTCGGGAGTCCGTGCAGCGGTTCGGCTGCGTTCTGCCTGCAGCCGTACGGCAGCCTCGAAAGCCGACACGCTCTCTTTCTGCAGCGTCGCGCACTCCTGCACCAGAAGTGCGGCACCTTCGGTGCCTCCTGCCTTCACCGCGGCCTGAAGCTGGAGCAGCCGCTTCATCAGCATCTCCGCCCCCACGACCCCGCACATTCCGGCGTACTCGTGCACGATGGAGCGGATCTTCGCGACGTCATCCGCTTCCGCCGCTGCGCTCAGGCGGGATTGCAATTCGGCCGAGACGCTGGCGAAATCCCGGCTCAATTCCTTCAGGAAGGCACCCGACGGATCGCCGTCGATGTGGCAGCGCAAATGGTCCGCCGACAGCGTGTTCGAGGCGGGAGGCAGCCCCACCGGATCAGTGTCCACCGGGCGTCTGACGGAGACATCGAGGGCGGCCCGCAGCTCCGACGGGGCGAAGGGCTTCGCTATGTACTGGTCGGCGCCCGCGGCCAGCGCCGCATCGACATGCTCGCGCATCACGTTCGCACTCATCGCCACGATGCGTGGGCGCCGCGGCGCAGGAATGTTCCTGACGATGTATTTGGTCGCCTCCAGGCCGTCCACCTCAGGCATCTCGATGTCCATCAGCACCAGGTCGTAGCTGCGCTCCTGCACGGCGGCGATGACCTGGGCGCCGTTGTGGGCCACATCGGCCTCGTACCCGAAACCCGCGAGCATTCTCAAGGCCACCTTGCGATTGATCTCGTTGTCCTCGGCCACCAGGATGCGAAGCGGGGCGACCTGGCCGAGCGTGCTGTCGAATTGCGGTTTCGGCTGGAGCGGCGCGAAACGGTCCTCGCTGTTCGACTGGATGGCGTCGACGAGCGTGTCATAGAGAGCGGCCTCCGTCGAGGAGCGGGCCAGCATCCAGGCACCCAGGCCCGGATCCCCCGAAACGGCAGCCTTGGTCCGGGACAGCAAGACCGCTGGAACCGCCACGCCCCGGCCTCGCTGGTCGCGAACGAAGCCCAGCCACTTCGATTCCGTCATGTGCATGGCGGCGAGCAGGAGGTCGAAGTATTCCCCGCCGGCCAGACGCTCGTTCGCGTCCGCCATGTGGGCACAGAGCTGGACGTCCATTCCCCAGCGGCGCAGCTGCATCATCAACACTCCGACGTCTGCCCGGCGTTCCGTCACCAGCAGCACACGCTTGTTCCACAGCGGAGGCTCGTCGCTGGTCACCGCCCGTCCGCTGGGAACTGCCGCTTCCGCCAGGAAGCTGAAGCACACCATCGTGCCCTTTCCCAGCTCGCTCTCCACCGAAATCTGCCCACCCATCGCCTGCACGAGTCGTTTGGCGATGGCAAGGCCCAGCCCGGTCCCGCCGAATCGGCGCGCGGTGCTGGAGTCCGCCTGCACGAAGGGGTCGAAGATCGCCTGGAGTTTGTCCGAGGGGATGCCGATCCCGTTGTCGCGGATGCAAGCCCTGATCTCACAGACGTCTCCCGTGTCACCCGACGGTCGTGCGCCCGAAGCGCCGGAGGCATTGGTGAGCGTGACCCTCACTTGCCCGCCCTCGGTGAACTTCACGGCGTTCGAGACGAGATTCATGAGGACCTGCTGCAGCCGGATGCGGTCCCCCAGGATCAGGGACGGGATCGTCGGATCCACCTCGACCGACATTTCCACGCCTCTCTCGCCTGCCTTCTGGCTCATGAGACGCAGGCAGTTGTCTACGAGTTCTCGCAGTCGCAGCGGCAACCACTCCAACTGCATCTGCCCTGATTCGATCTTGGAGTAGTCCAGGATGTCGTTCAGCACCACGAGAAGCGACTCGCCGCTTTGCCGGATCACGTCGACGATCTCGCGTTGATCGCGAGAAAGCTCGGTATCCAGCAGGATGTTGATCATCCCGATGACCCCATTCATCGGGGTCCTGATCTCGTGGCTCATTGCCGCCAGGAACGCGGTCTTGGCCGCGTTCGCCTGCTCGGCGGCCGCCTTCGCCTGCTGCAGCTTTTCAATGCTCTGCTTGTGCTCGGTAATGTCCGTGTAGGTGGTCACAAGACCACCCGTGGGCATCGGCACGTCCCGCACCTCGAGCGCGCGCCCGTCCGGCTGGATCTCCTGGCGCACACGCGGTGGCGACGCCTCTCCGGTCTCTGGTGCCCATCCCCATCCTGTCTCGACGTGGGGCGTCCGCTGCAGCCCTGGATCGAGTGCAAGGGTGCCGAAGTCGGTAATGGCGCCAGAGTCCGGAGTTTCCGGGAGCCTCAGAAGACTTCTCGCCTTCTCGTTGTCCAGGATCAGGCGGCCATCCGCATCGAACACCGTGATCCCGCTTGGAATGTTCTCGAGCACTGCACAAAGCAGCTCGTTGTTCCTGCGCAGCCGGCGCTCAGCGAGGACCTGCTCGGTGTTGTCGACGATGAGTCCGAGATAGCCACTGGATTCCGAGCGCTCCGAAAGGGGCCGCCCGCGGATCCGGATGAAGCGCTGGGACCCATCGGGTCGGAGGACCCTGCAGGGCACGTCCAGCTTGAGCACCGCACGGGTGGCCTTGCGCCACTCCGTCAGCACCCTGCGCCGGTCGGCGGAATGAATGGCTTCCAGCCACCCCAGCCCATGCAGTTGCTCCGGAGCGACTCCCGTGATCTCCCCGCAGGCGGAGTTCGCATACCTTGCGTGCCCGTCGCAATCCGCACAAAGAACTCCGAAAGGAGAGTCGTCGTAGTACTTCTCGAATTCGGACACTTGTCGCTGTATCACTCGTGTTGCTCGTGCTGCAGCCGTCGGCGGCCAACGAGAAAGCGGACACCTTACCGAGCAAAGCTTGTGGTGCGGTAAGAGGCTTCTTCTGCGCATCCTAGGGGAATGGCGCAACGACCATCGGTCAGCAGGGTGGCTTGAGTGACAGAACGCCGCTGTCCCGCGGCGTGGACTTGGTGCTGGTGCTCGGGTGGCCGGACCGTACCGGCGACCTGGTGCATCGCACGATCGGGGCGGCTGCGTTCGTGGTGTGCGCGGCGCCCTCCTATTGGGCCGCGCGGGGCACGCCGCGGCACCCGCTGGAACTCGCGCAGCAGGAGTGCCTCACGATCCGCCCCGCGCGGAATATCACCTTCCCATTGGAGCGGGCGCTGTGGCCGGCGCTCGAGTGAATTCGATCTGGATCGAGGCGCGGACCAGCGACTGCTCCAGCGCGCTGAGATGCTGGCGGCGGCCTCGTCACCTGTCCAAGCCCTGCGCGGATCGTCCGAGCGTCCGATCAGAGTTGCGGTGGCAACAGTTCGTCATAACCTCGGTCCTTGAACTCCAGCAGGTCGAGTCCATGTCCGAACGGGTCCGCCATGCTTGCCATCCGGCCCCAAGCACGATCCGAGATGGGCCGTTCGAGCCGGGCGCCCAAAGTGACCAGTTGCTGCACAACGTCATCGATTCTTTCCACCACGAAGTCCAGGTGGACTGGGGTCCAGTGGCGCGCGTAGTCCCGCCGCTGCGGCTGCCCCTCTCCAAGAGGTGCCGTGCCCGCAGCATTTGCAAGCAGGTCGATGGGGCTGGAGCCGCCGACGAGCTCCGCCCAGTCGTTACCGAGCCGACGCCCCACGCGCAGGCCAAGCCCCAGCGTGTAGAACGCGATGCCGCGTTCCAAGCTATCAACGTCTATGCAGATTCGGATGTCCACCGGTGCAGTCTAGTGGAACGGGATTCGCTGAGATGTCGGCAGGCGCGAGTTCGGAGGGCAGGCGCAACGGGCTGCAACCGCCGCACGATCGCGGGCTCCTCAATGCACCGGGACCAACTGTGTGCGCACCACTTCGTCCGCCACCTTGCGCCCCAGCGCCGCGCCGGCCTCGCCGGAGCTGCGGTAGTGCACGCCTTCGTAGATGCGGCCGTCGATCACTTCAGCCACGTAGTCCGACAGACGCTCGTAGGAGCGGGTGATGCCAGGGGCCGCGGTGCTCGTGAGAGTGACCTTGGGGACCGCGTCGCCATAGAGCACCTGCAGCACGCCCGCCGCGGCACCCTGGAATGTGCAATGCGCGCAAGGGTACTCGGGATGCATGGGCGTGTTGATCAGCGGTTCCCATGTGGCGTCGCGCTCCGTGGCGTCGTTGCCGTCGATGTCGCCGTTGCGGATGGCGGTGATCGGGCGCCAGAAGTTGTACGCGTACTTCGCATCGAAGATGGCGATGGCGGCGTCCGCCGTGGCCATGGAAGAGAGCGCGAACAGCCGCGCGCTATCCAGCAGGTCGAGCTTGTGCACGACCGCTTCGTGCCGCGTCAGCGGGTTGTACGTCGCCACGCCCGTGAGCTGCCAAAAGTTCGCGATGTCGTTCTGGTCCGCGCTGCGTGCCGAGCCGATCTTCGCACCCATGTGCTTGACCTCGTTGTAGTCCGCGGCCCACCGGGCACTCGAGAGCGCAATGGGCGGGGGCGGCCGGAACTGGTCGCTCGACTTGAGAGCGAAGGGCTTGACCCCCATCCACGTCGAGGACTGCGGCAGCGTCGTCGGCACGTAGCGTCCGGGCTGCGTGAAAGGCCGGTAGGTGATGGGCGCGGTCGCTCCATCGTGCTCACGCTCTGCGAGCATTGCCGCGGCGGCGCGTTGGCCGAGACGGGTGCCTGCCTCCTTCTCGGGCCCGTCCGGCACCTTCGCGAGATCCGCCTGCAGGCCGGCATCGATATCCTTCGCCTGCTCGGGGCACACGAGCACGAGCACGTCGTGGGCCGCAACAGCCGTGGCCGCGGAGGGATCTGCGCGCTCCTCCACCTGCAGCACGGCGCGATAGGGCGCATAGCGAGGCTGCAGCGAATTCAGCGCCTCGAACATCGCAATGTGCATCATCGCCATGGTGCGGGCCTGCATGTCGGGCGTCATGCGCGCCGCGTAGACGGCGCTGACGGCCCGCTCGTTCCAGTCGGCGACGACGTCGGCACGCGCGGCGGACAGCGGCAGCAGGGCCGCGGCGCACAGCAGGCCGGACAACCAGGGTGATGGGCGGATCTGCTTCATGGCACCTCCTTCAAGGGATGGCAGGCACTCTAGACAGGGCTGTGGGGCAAGGCGATCACGGCCAGCCCGCACGCCGCGAGGGACAGCAGCACGCAGAGGATCGCCAGCCGCCAGGGCAGCCGGGACGGCAGCAGTTCGTCGAGCAGCGTGTACGCGGGCAGCAGGCACGAGGCCAGAACCGCGAGCTCAGCGGAGTGCTCGGCCCAAGCCAGCGCCAGCTCGGTGGGCGAGAAGAATCCCAGAAGGCCGGGGCTGGCCAGCGTGCCGACGGAGAGCAGGAACGCGGTGAGAACCGCGGCAGCCACGCGCGGCCACTCCAGTGCGCGCAGCATGCGCGCCGCGAAGCGGTCGGGCTGATGCGTCCAACGCGAGTGGCTGAGCACGCTACCTCCGCACGGGGCCGGAGGGTCATTGTCGGCCGGGGAGGCGGAGCACGCTAGTGCGCTGGGGATGAATCCCGGTTGGGAAGGGATGAAACGGGCTCTTGGATGATGGCCAAGGTGGGCGCGCGATCTGGACGTACCCGGGACGACGCGGGCGCGTCCTGGTGTCGGGTGGCCAGCACATCTTTTTTCCCCCGGCGGTTTCCGGGGCGCCGGTTGTATCTCCCGACGCGCTGCATGTCGGCAGGATGGGGATGCGGGCGCGTCGGATGTGGATGCCACGTACTGGCGGCACGTCTCGGTTGGCTTACGCTCAGCAGCGTCATGTCAGCTTCAGATCAGAAATCGCTCCCGACGTCCGAAGGGTTCTCATTGACGCTGCATCACGGGGCGTATCTCCTCGTCGTAGCCAGAGGCGCGGCCACCTTGGGCGATCTGCGTCACCTCCTCGCGCTCACCGGGGCGGTCACAAAGGGTCGGCAGTATCAGCGAGCGCTCGTGGACATGATGAGCGTCGAGTTCGTCCACAGCGACGAGGAGGACCGTCAACTCGGGTGCGAGGCAGCGAAGCATCTTGCGCACCTGAGGCGCGTGAGCTTCGCTGTGTGCGGCACCTTCCGGCAGCACTCAGGCGCAGAACTTGCGCGCCAGAGTGGGCTCGATCTCCGGATTTTCGACAATCTCCCCGAAGCATCGGAGTGGATTTCATTCGGCTGGTAGCCACCGGACCCCTGCCTCAAGACGGCGGTGTGAGAAACCCCCGGCGATTGGTGCTCCGACGGGTTGCGGGCTGGGGGTTGCGGGCTGCGGCCTAGAGCCCGCGCAACTCGCGATCGATCGCCACTGCCGTCCGAACGAGCGGCGGCACGAGCTTGCTCAACACTTCCTCCAGCTTCCAGCGCGGAGTAGGCACGGCGATGTTCACCGCAGCGACGGGGCGGCCATGCAGATCACGCAGCGGCGCAGCCACCGACAGGTCACCCAGGAAGGCTTCCTGGTCGTTTACCGCAAAGCCCTGCGCGTGGACGACCTCGAGCTCACGCCGCAACCCGGCCAGGTCTGTCACCGTGAAGCGCGTCATGGCTGTGCGCCGCGCCGCCTTCAGGCGCGCCAGCGCCTCGGCTGAGTCCATGTGAGCAAGGATGGCACGGCCGGCTGCGGTGCAGTACGCCGGCAGCCGCGAGCCAACGTGCAGGTCCACGCTCACCGCATGCAGGCTCGGATAGCGCAGCACGTAGACGATCTCCTCGCCCTCGAGCTCCATCAGGTTCACGGTCTCGCCGGTGCGGCGGTTCAACGCCTCGAGGTGCGGCTGCGCGCGTTCGCGCACGCGGTCGGTCGCGAGCACCGTGTGGCCGAACTCCAGCATGCGGCCCGACAGCCGGAACGCCTTTGTCGCAGGGTCCTGCCGCAGATACCCGAGCACACGCAGTGTGTGCGTGATGCGCTGGACCCCGCTGCGGTCCAGTCCGGAGAGCTGGGCCAGCTCGGTCAAGCCGACGGGGCGCGCGGCCGTGTTCAGCGCCTCCAGCACCTGGAAGCACTTGGC
Source organism: Ramlibacter ginsenosidimutans (assembly GCF_016654015.1). Taxonomy (GTDB): domain Bacteria; phylum Pseudomonadota; class Gammaproteobacteria; order Burkholderiales; family Burkholderiaceae_C; genus Ramlibacter; species Ramlibacter ginsenosidimutans. The sequence goes on from NZ_JAEPWM010000003.1 coordinate 295,649, forward strand.
CAACGAGGCGATGAACAGCGGACTTTCCTGCTCCACCACGGCGCCTGCTGCACCCTGACGCGTGCGCGTGGAAGTACGGGGCTTCGCGGCCGGAGCAGCCATCACGCCGCGTCCACCAATGGCCCGTACAGGTCCGGCCGACGGTCGCGCCACCACGGAAACTTCTTTCGTGCCGCCGAGACTGCGTCCAGATCCACTTCTGTCGTCAACAGCTGCGTCGCCCCCGTGCCGGCTTCCGCAGTGATCATGCCGCGCGGGTCCACGACCATGCTGCGGCCCAGGTGGTGGCGCGCGCCCTCCGTGCCGACGCGGTTGCAAGCTACGACCCAGACGCCGTTCTCGTACGCGCGGGCGCGCAGGGGGATCTCCCAGATGGACGCGCGCTGCGCCGGGTCGGCATACGTGGAGAAGCTGATCGGCATCACGATCATCTCGGCGCCGTGCAGTGCCAGCGCGCGCGAAGCCTCGGGGTAGAGGCGGTCGTTGCAGATCTGGATGCCGATCCGTGTTCCGGCGACGGGATACGTTTCCAGGCGCGCGCCCGGGGCGAAGTAGAACTTCTCGAAGCTGCCCGTGCCGCCGGGCCCGGGGTTCGGGAAGTAGGCAGGGATGTGCGTCTTGCGGTAGCGGCCCACCTCGCGGCCGTCCGTGTCGTACACGAAAGCGCTGTTGAAGTACCCGTCCGCCGCGCGCTCGGCAAAGGGCAATACGAGCGCGATGCCGTGCTGGCGCGCCTTGTCGCGCAATCCGCGCAGGACATCGTCGTTCTCGCGCAGGAAGTAGCGGTCGAAGTCCTCCTCCAGCCGGTTCGCGAAGAAGGGCGTCAGGAAAAGCTCGCAGAACGTGAGCAGGCGCACCTGCTGCCGCGCCGCCTCGTCCAGCATGCAGTGCGCGGCATCGGCGATCGTGCGCAGGTCGCCATCTTCGACGCTGCCGGTCTGGGCGGCAGCCACTGTGAGGACGCGGGGCATAGGGTTTGTCTCCAGTCCGGGTTTATCGCATGCCAATAATCGCATATTGCCATCCGATGCACCAGGCACATAAAGTGCATCCGCCGCAGGGCGGACCGCGCCGCGGTCCACTGAACGGAGAACACCGATGCGACGTCGTACTTTCCTTCTCGCTTCCGCTACCGTGGGCGCCCAGTCGGGGACATGGGCGCAGGCCGCCTGGCCGACGCGGTCCGTGCGCATGCTGATCGGCTACCCTCCTGGAGGCAGTACGGACGTCGCCGGCCGGCTGCTCGCGGACCAGCTCGGGCGCCGGCTTGGTCAGGGCGTGGTGGTGGATAACCGCGCTGGTGCGGGCGGCACGCTGGCGGCCAGCGCGGTCGTCCGCGCCGACCCGGACGGGTACACGCTGCTGCTGGCGGCCTCGCCCGAGGTTTCGATCGCGCCGATCACCATGAAGGCAATGCCGTACGACCCGGTGCGCGACCTGCAGCCGATCACGCTCGTGGGCCAGGTGCCGTTCTTGTTGGTCGTCAACCCCGCCGTGCCGGCGAACTCGTTGCAGGAGTTCATCGCGTACGCAAAAGCCCATCCCGGCAAGCTCAATTACTCATCGTTCGGCAACAACACGTCCAACCACCTGGCTGGCGAGCTGTTCAAGGTCATCACCGGGACCAGCAGCGTGCACGTTCCCTACAAGGGAAGCGGCCCGTCGATCGTGGACCTGATCGCTGGTCAGGTGCAGTACACATTCGACACGCCGCCCGCCGTGCTGGAGCAGGTCCGCGCGGGCAGGCTGCGCGCCCTCGCGGTCGCTGGTCGCCAGCGCCTGCCCGGCGCTCCCGACGTGCCCACCTTCGCGGAGGCGGGGCTGCCTGCCTTTTCCGGCGGCACCTGGTTCGGCCTGTTCGCGCCCGCGAAGACGCCACGCGCCGTGATCGAGCGGGTCAACGCTGACACGGTTGCCGCGCTCAACTCGCCCGAGCTCGCCAAGGCATTCAACGACAAGGGCATCGTGCCCTCGCCGCAGACGCCGGACGAATTCGGCCGCTTCGTGCAGGGCGAGGTGAGCAAGTGGAAGGACCTGGCCGGCAAGGTCGGTATCGTGGCCGAATGAGCCACAAGACGAAACACTGATGAAAACGCTCCTGAAGAATGCGACGCTGATCGACTGCGTCCAGCCCCGGCCGCGGCCGGATACCGCCGTGCTCGTCGAGGATGGCCGCATCCGCGAGATCTTCGACCCCGGTTCGGCGCCCGCCGTCGGCGACGCCGAAGTGCTCGACCTGCGCGGCGCGTACCTCATGCCGGGTCTTTGGGACGTGCACATCCACCCGGACTACCTGTCGCTCAACGAAGTGCCGCTGCCCGACCAGGTCACGCTGTTCGGCCACCGCCTGCAGTCCGCGTTGCTGGATTCCGGCATCGTGGGCTTCCGGTGCGCCGGCGCGCACCACTTCATGGACGTGGCCTGGAAGCGCGCCTTCGAGTCGGGCCAGCACCTCGGCCCGCGCTTGTTCGCGGCCGGCCACTTCCTCACGACCACCGGCGGGCACTTCCTCACATCGGGTCATGCACTTGAAGTGGACGGCCCCTACGGGTTCGTGCACGCGATCCGCGAGCAGATCAAGAACGGCGTCGACCACATCAAGCTCAATCTCTCGGGCGGCATCATGGGGCCGGCATGGGACCTGCACCGGCACTCGTTCCTGCTGGAGGAGGAGCTCAAGGCGGCGTTCGAAATCTGCAAGCTGCGCGAGTTCAAGGTAATGGCGCACGCCACCAACCCGGCAGCGGTGAAGGCGGCGATCCGCCTGGGCGCGCACAGCATCGAGCACGGCTACATCCTGGACGACGAGTGCATCGAGCTGTTCCTGCAGCACGGCACCTGGTACGTGCCGACCTTGTCCATCAGCCACCTGACACCCGGCCAGGCGACGAACGACTGGGAATCGCGCTGGGTGAAGAACCGCAACCTCACGCAGTCGCTGTGCTGCCGCGCCGATGCCGCATCCGACGAACACCGTACCGGCTTCAAGAAGGCGCTGCAGGCCGGCGTGAAGATGGCGCTCGGGTCCGACATCCGCCCGCTCAAGGACGCTGCGCTGCTGGAGCTGGGGCTCTGGGTGCGCGACGGCGCGACGCCGTGGCAGGCCCTGGTCGCCGCCACGCGAAATGGTGCCGCGATCTGCGGCGTGGGCGACGAGCTCGGCACCATCGAGCCGGGCAAGATCGCCGACCTCATCGTCGTCGGCGCGAACCCTCTGGAGGACATCAACAACGTGCGCCGCCTGCAGCTGGTCATGAAGGACGGTCGCATCGTGTCCGACAAGCGCGAGAAGAAGCACGCATGACTTCGTTGGCGAATCCGCGCGTCGCGGTCGTGGGCGCTGGGATCGTCGGCACCAGCATCGCGCTCGCGCTGCGCAAGCGCGGTGCGGATGTCACGCTGGTGGACCGGGGCGAGCCGGGCCACGGCTGCAGTTTCGGCAACTCCGGCGCGATCAGCCCCGGCTCCGTTGCACCGCTGGCCATGCCCGGCGTGCTGGCGTCGGTGCCGGGCATGCTGCTGGATGAGGAGAGCCCGCTCTACTTGCCGCTGCGCTACCTGCCGCAAGCCTTGCCATGGCTGCTGCGCTTCGTTGCGTCTGCGCAGCCCCGGCGCGTGGAGGCGGCAGCACGCAAGTTGGCCGCGATCCACACCGGCGCGATCGAGGCGCACGAAGCGATGACGCGGGAGCTGGGCGTCCCCGAGCTGTTCCTGCGGCGCGGGCACCTGCATCTCTATCCGGACGCGCACTATCTGGGCAAGGACGCGGCGGGGTGGCGCATGCGCGAGGAATATGGGTTTCATGTCGAGCGTCTCGACCGTGCCGGCATCCTCGCCCTCGAGCCGAACGTCTGCGATCGTTACCAGCTCGGGATGTACCTCGCGGACCACGCCACCATCCTCAATCCCTTCCGGTATGTGCAGGCGATGGCGCGCGCGTTCACCGGCGCCGGCGGACGGTTTGAACTCGGGAAGGTGTCCGCGTTGCAGCAGGAGAACGGAGCCTGGGCGCTGAAGGGCAGCGGCTCAGGTCCAGGCACCTTCGATCACGTCGTGGTGGCGGCGGGCGCCTGGTCGAAGCAACTGCTGTCCCCGCTGGGCATCCAGCTCGCGCTGGAGAGCCAGCGCGGCTACCACCTGCAGTTCATTGGCGGCCGCGAGACCGTATCGCGCACCGTGGTGCTCGCGGATCGAAAGGTTTTCGTCACGCCCATGGAGGACGGCCTGCGCGTGGGTGGTACGGTGGAGATCGGCGGCCTGTCGGCGCCCCCCGATGCGCGGCGCGCCGCCCTGCTGGGACGCATCGCGCGCGACACGTTCCGGGGGCTGGATGCCCTCAGCACCCGTGAATGGATGGGGCATCGTCCGTGCATGCCCGACTCGGTGCCGGTGGTCGGTGCGGCGCCCGGGAGCAAGAACCTGTGGATTGCCACCGGACACGGTCACCTGGGGCTCACGGATTCGCTGAACACCGCGCAACACATAGCCTCCGCCATCTTCGGCGAGGTGCCAGCGCATGCTGCAGCGGGCGCGCAGCTTGCCGGGGCCTGAGCCAGTCAACAAGGAGTTCGCATGCTTCCTTCCCTCTCGCGCCGCGGCGCGCTCGCGGCATTGGCCCTCGGGCTTTCCGGCGGGGCCTTCGCGCAGGCGTGGCCCTCCAAGCCGATCCGTCTCGTCATCCCGTTCCCGGCCGGCGGGTCCACGGACATCGTCGGACGATTGATGGGCGAAAAGCTGTCGCAGGGTCTGGGGCAACCGGTCGTGATCGACAACCGAGGCGGTGCGGGCGGCACCACCGGCTCGGACCTCGTCGCCAAGTCCCCTCCGGATGGATACACGATCCTCATGGGCACGAGCAGCACGCATGCGATCGCCGGCAGCCTGTACTCCAAGCTCCCGTACGACCCGGTGCGGGATTTCGCGCCGATCTCGATGATCGGGACGGCGACGATCCTGATGGTGGTCCATCCGTCCGTCCCTGCGAAGAACGTTGCCGAGTTCATCGCGCTGGCGAAGAGCAAGCCGGGCCAGATGATGTTCGGTTCGACCGGCAACGGCAGCATCTCGCACCTGACCGGCGAATACTTCAAGTCGATGGCGGGCGTGGACCTTCAGCACGTCCCCTACAAGGGCGATTCTCCAATGACGATCGACCTCGTCGCCAACCGCGTGCAGGTGGCGTTCGGCACGGCGGTCGCTTTCCTGCCGTACGTGCAGAGCGGCAAGCTCCACGCGCTGGCGGTCACGGACGCCAAGCCTTCCCCGGTCGCGCCGAACCTGCCCACCGTGGCCGCTTCGGGCCTGCCTGGATTCGAGGCGCTCCAATGGTTCGGCCTCTTCGCGCCGGCCGGCACGCCCAAGGACGTGCTCGCGCGGCTGAGCACCGAGACGCACAAGGTGCTGCAAATGCACGACGTGCAGGAAAAGCTGCAAAGCCTGGGCATCCAGATCGCGGGTGGCAGTCCGGACCAGTTCGCCAGTTTCATGCGGTCCGAGTCGATCAAGTGGGGCAAGATCGTGAAGGAGTCGGGCGCAAAGGTGGATTGATTGCGGCAAGCCGCGGCTGTTCACATCGTCGTCCTCCCCCGTCGGTTTTCCACGGGCGGCCTCGGGTAGCTGCAAATTCATGGGGCGCGTGTCGATTCAGCCCGCCCTCGTTCGTCATTGGAGAGGAGAGACTGGACCAGCCCACGCTTTGGTCCGACGCAGACAAGAATCATGCTTTTCAATCCGTTGGATCGAGGTCAACTGGTAACCCAGCTTCATGACATCGGCCTGCACGCGGGCGACCTCGTGATGGTGCACACCTCGTTGCGCGCAATTGGCGCGATCGCAGGCGGTCCGCAGACCTTGCTGGATGCGCTGCTCGAAGTGCTGGGGGCGCATGGCACGCTGGCGGCTTACGTGTCATGGAAACATTCCAGCTACGATGCCACGCTCGACGGGCGCACGCTCTCCGCCCGGGAGCGGGCACGGTGGCCCTTGTTCGACCCATCCGCGGCGGCCCCACACGAGGGCTTCGGTTACTTCAACCAATTCGTCTGCCGTCATCCGGCGGTGCACCGCAGCGCGCATCCCACGGCAAACATCGCGGCGATCGGCTGCCGCGCCGCAGAACTCACAGCCGATCACAGCCTGCTGGACGGATACGCACCGGGGTCGCCCTTGGGTCGCATCGTTGCGGCGCCAGGGCGCGTGCTGATGCTGGGCGCACCGCCTGGCTCCTTGACGGTCCTGCACCTCGCCCAAGCGATCGCGCGCATTCCGGGCAAGCGGCGGGTGCGCTATGAGGTGCCGCTCCTGATCGACGGTGAGCGCTGCTGGCGACAGGCCGAGGAGTTCGACACCAACGGATTGCTGGATCAGTTCGTCGACAACGGCTTCGATGACATTGCCGCCATTGCAACTGACTACGTTCTCGAGGAGCGCGGGCGCCGTGGACGCGTTGGGCGTGCGAACTGCTGGCTGTTCGACGCGCAGGACCTCGTCTCCTTCGGAGTGTCGTGGCTAGAACGTCGGTTCGGATGAGACCCGCGCACGCGCGCGCCAAGGGGTTGGCGCAGTGGGACTGCCACACGCATGCAACCTCACGGCGGGCTGGGCGCTCTGGCACGGGTGGGCGATGCGCTGATCGTCCGCACCGTCAGCCGGTCGGTGGTTCGGCGCGTGGCGTGCGTGTGTTGTCGCTCGCTGGCCAGCGCTCGGGCAGGGCGGGCAACACGGTTTCCTTCCCGGTGATGCGGTCCAGTGCCATTGCAAACACCGTCACCTCACCCAGCCGGGGATAGAACCCGCGCGGCCGGCCGGCGTCGACCGGGTGGTAGCGCTGCATGAAGGTGTCGAAGAAGGCGGACTTGTCGGCCTCGCCGTCGATGACGCGCACGCGCCCGAATGCGATCACGCTGCGGTAGGCGATGCCCGTGTCGCAGGCGAATCTCCCGTAAGCGAAGACTTCACCGGGCTCGTCGATCTCGAAGCAGGCACGATCGTTCTGCGCGAGGTTGCGCCGCAGGTGGCCGGTCGCCGCCGATGTGTGGAACCAGATCTCGCCCGCGCGCCACACGAACAGCAGCGGGCACACATAGGGCTCGCCGTCGGGCGCCACGGTGGCCAGCCGACCGCACCAGCCGGCACGCAGCATCTCGAAGCTGCGCTCGCGCGTGACTTGCTTGTCGGCGCGACGCATCCTGGGGAACTCGCTCATGCGGACCTCCTGCCCGTCATTGTGCCGGCAGCAGGCGGATGGTGCCCGGAACTCTGCGCCCTGCCACATTCCGGGACGGCATGCGAGACCGGCGAAGCGCTGGAATAATCGGCCGTCTTCCCGCATGAGGTGCAAGGATGTCTGTTCCCCTGGTGAGGATGCCTTCGCTGGACCTGGTGAAGGGTTTCGTGGCCGTCGGCCGTCGCATGAGCATCACGCAGGCGGCCGATGACCTGTGCGTCACGCAGTCGGCCATCAGCAAGCAGGTGCGCGCGCTCGAAGAGGCGCTCGGCATGCGCCTGCTGGAGCGCGGCCATCGCAGCGTGTCGTTCACGCAGGAGGGGCTGCGGCTGTTCCGCAGCGCCAACGCCTCGTTGCAGCAGTTGCAGGACGTGTTCGCGCAGCTCACCGCGGCGGGCAAGCGGCCGGTGACGGTCACCACCAGCACCGGCGTCGCCGGCTTGTGGCTGCTGCCGCGGCTCGGCCAGTTCCAGCAGCGCCACCCGCAGGTGGACGTGCGCGTGGCCGCCAGCAATGCCATCGTGGATCTCGCGGCCAACGACATCGACCTCGCGATCCGCTACTGCACGGAGCGGCAGGCGCCGCGGGACGCCGTGAGGCTGTTCGGCGACACCGTGGCGCCGGTCGCCAGTCCCACGCTGCGTATCCGCGGCCCGCTCACCGGGCAGGTGCTGCGCCGGCACGTGCTGCTGGAGTTCGACGATGCCCGCCGCCCGTGGCTGCAATGGGGCGACTGGCTGTCCGCGCGCGGGCTGGCCGTCACGCACGCCCGCGGCGTGCTGCGCTTCAACCAGTACGAGCAGATGATCCAGGCCTGCGTCGCCGGGCAGGGCCTGGCGCTCGGGCGGCTGGAGTTGATCGGCCCGATGCTGGCCGATGCGCGTCTGGCGCTGCTGCAGCGCGACGCCATTCCGGGACCGGACAGCGGCTACGGCTGCTGGCTGCTGCGCGCTGACGCGGCGCCGCGGCCGGAGGTGCAGCAACTCGCGGACTGGATCCTGCGCGAGGCGCAGGCCGCCTGAACATCCCGCGCCTGCGCGGCGGAATGCCGTCGATGGAGCGGCCGGAATGCGAGCGTGGACCAGATGTCAGGCCAGCGGGGCGCGCGCGCTGCTACCTTGGGGGCAGGTCGTTCCTGGAGTCCTGCAAGTGCGCCCCTCATCCCGCATCGCGCCCGCGCTGCTCGCCACGCTGGCCGCAGCCAGCCTCGTGTCCCTGCTGTCCTTCGGCGTGCGCTCGGCCTTCGGGCTGTTCACCGATCCGCTCACGCGCGAACTGCACCTCTCGCGCGAGGTCTACGCCATCGCCATCGCACTGCAGAACCTGGCCTGGGGCGTGGCGCAGCCGGTCGCCGGATGGGTGGCGGACCGGCATGGCGCGCGGCGCGTGATCCTGGGCGGCGCGCTGCTCTATGCGCTGGGCCTGCTCGTGATGGCCTTGGCCACGAGCGCATGGCAGGTGACGCTGGGCGCCGGGGTGCTGGCCGGCCTCGGCATGGGCGGCGCCTCGTACATCACGGTCCTGGCGGCACTGGGCCGCGCCATGCCGGCGGAGCACCGCTCCTGGGCGCTGGGCATCGGCACCGCGGCGGGGTCGCTCGGCCAGTTCGTGATGGTGCCGCTGGCGCAGGCGGCGATCGCATCGGCCGGCTGGCGCACCGGGGCGTGGCTGCTCGTCGCGGCGATGCTGGTCGTGCTCGTCGCAGGTGCGCTGGTGCGCGGCGACCGCGCTGCCGCGGAGCAGGGTGGCGGCAGCGACAGCGCGCTGGCGGTCTTGCGCACCGCGCTGCGGCATCCGAGCTACGTGCTGCTGGTCCTGGGGTTCTTCGTTTGCGGCTTCCAGCTGGCTTTCATCACGGTGCACTTTCCGGCGTGGCTAGCCGATCACGGGCTGGGCGGCAACGTGGCGTCCTGGGGCATCGCCATGGTAGGGCTGTTCAACGTGGTGGGCGCGTACGGCGCCGGCGTCTGGGGCGGCCACGCCAGCCGCAAGAACCTGCTCGCCGGCCTGTACCTGGCGCGCGGCCTGTCCATCCTGCTGCTGATCACGCTGCCGCTGTCGGGCGGCACGGTGCTGCTGTTCGGCGCGAGCATGGGGCTGCTATGGCTGTCGACGGTGCCGCTCACGTCGGGGCTCGTCGCATTGTTCTTCGGCACCCGCTACATGGCCATGCTGTTCGGCGTGGTCTTCTTCAGCCACCAGGTCGGGTCCTTCCTGGGCGTGTACCTCGGCGGCTGGATGTACGAGCGCACGGGTTCGTACGAGCTGGTGTGGTGGTGCTGCATCGGGCTGTCGCTGTTCGCGGCGCTGGTGAACCTGCCGATCCGCGAGCGCGCGTCCCAGCCGTTCGCGCGGCTGCTGGCGCTGTGAGATGCTGAAGCACCTCGTCGCCGTGCTCGTGCTGTTGGCCACGCTCGGCGCCGGCGCGTTCGCAGGCGATGCGCTGCGAGCTCGCGATACGGGGCCGGGGATCGTGTGGGTCCTGCCGCGCGGCACCGATGGCCGGGCGCTGGGCCGTCTGCTGGCCGGCCCGGACCTGCGGCTGCTGGATGTCCGCGCCGGGGGGCACCTGCTGGTGCTGGCGGTTCCTTCGCTGGCGCAGGCACGCTGGCGCGCGGACGCGGCGTGGCTCACCTGGCGGGCGCCGCCTGCCTGGGGGCTGGCGGGCTGCGGATGATGCCTTGACCGGCACGCACGTCAGCGCGTCCGGAAACCATGCTGTCAGCACCCCGAAAACAAGCCAGCGACCATTCAGAATACCGGGCATTTCCAGAGCAACTGTCCTCCGCTGGAAGGTGACCGACAAGTCATTCCTCTTGCCGACGGCCTCGCCACATAGGATCGTATGAAAATTACCTCGTTCGAAGTCCGCTGCGTCAATGTCGAGATGGCCCCGCACCGTACCGCATCGGGTGTGATCACGGTGTCACCCCTCGTGCTGCTTACGCTTGGGACGGACGCCGGCGTCAAGGGCCACAGCATGACGTTCACCTACACCAGCGCGGCGCTGAAACCAACGGCGGACTTGATCAAGAACCTGGAGTCGCTGGTGATCGGCCAGGAGTTGGCCCCGGGCGCACAGACGGATTCGCTGGCAGCGCGCTTCAGGCTGCTTGGCACGCAAGGGCTCGTCGGCATGGCGCTCGCAGGGATCGACATGGCCTTGTGGGACGCCTTTGCGCGGGCGCACGCACTGCCGCTAGTCGCGCTGCTTGGCGGGGCTCCGAGGCCCATCCCTGCGTACGGCGGCGTGGGATACGACGGGGTCGACGGATCTGCGCGTGCGGCAGAGGCGTGGGCGAGAGCAGGGCTTCGGGGCGTCAAGGCCAAGATCGGCTATGCGACGCTCCAGGAGGACCTCGCAGTGGTGCGCGCGATCAAGGCCGCGGTGGGGCCGGGTGTGGCAGTGATGGTCGATTACAACCAGAGCCTCACCCCCACCGAGGCGGCCCGGCGGCTCCGAGCGCTCGACGCCGAGGGGCTCGAATGGATCGAGGAGCCGGTGCTCGCGCACGACTATGCCGCGCTGGCATCGCTAGCGTCCACACTCGACACGCCGCTGCAGGCCGGCGAGAACTGGTGGGGGCCGCTCGATTTCCGGCATGCCTTCGAGTCGGGTGTTCGGGACCATTGCATGCCCGACGTCATGAAAGTGGGCGGCGTGACTGGGTGGATGCGCGTGGCGTCGATGAGCCAGGCGCTCGGAGTGCCGGTGTCGAATCACCTGTGGCCCGAGATCAGCGCGCAGTTGCTCATGGCCACGCCTACAGCCGCCTGGCTGGAATACGCGGACTGGTGGAACCCGATCTTGCTTCGGCCGTTGGAACTGAAAGACGGGCAAGCCCGGGTGGCCGATGACACTGTCGGGACCGGCGTTGAATTCGACGACGCGGCGGTTGCGAAGTACGCGGCGTGATGAAGATGGCGCAGGGAAGGCATGGCTGCTCCCCGAAAGGCGCAGCTGACTGCGCCTTGTCCTCTCATTCGGCCGATGTCTAAGGGCGCCTGGTCCGGATCGGCGAGCCTCCAGAAGGCGTCGGTGTTATCGGAGGCACCGGCTGCGTTGCGTCTCCCGGGATGGCCTGCACGGGGATCTTCGCGCCGGCGCTCGGTTGCACCTTGAGCGGCTGGATCGTGGCGGGCTTGAGGTCCTTCACGCGAATCCGGGCGAACTGCACCTTCGAGCCGCCGTGGTGAGCCTGCAGGCCGATGAAGCCCCGCGGCGACCGGCTGGCGTTCACCAGCTGGCTGACCTGCTGGCCATCCAGGCGGACGGTGATGCGAGCACCGATCGCCTCGATCTCGTAGGTGTGCCATTGCTGGATGCTCGGCAACGAACCGGAAGCAGGGGCCAGCCCGTAGATGGCGCCGGTGCGATGGTAGGGGTCGCCCTGCGAGTTGGTCTGCGGGTTGAAACCCGTGTTGTCGATCTGTACTTCGTAGCCTTGCTGAACCGGAATGTCGGGGTTGCCCGCGGGATCCGGAAAACGGAGGAAGACGCCGGAGTTGTCGGTCGGTGAAGAGAGGCGGAAGTCCACGCGCAGCACGAAGTCCTCGAACTGCTGGCGTGAATACCAGAGGATCCCCGGGCCGCCATCGACCTCGATGATGTTGCCTCCGAGCTCGATGAAGCGTCCCGTGCCAACTTGCTGCCAGCCGACCAGGCCGCCGGTTCCAAGCGCCACGAAATCTGTCTCGGGGACGAGCGACTTGCGCTGGATCGCGCGCGCGGTGCGCCGCGCCAGAGTCAACGCAGTGAGCGATGGATTGGCGGACCCGAGAGTCGGGAACAGCGCGGGTCCGGCGACATAAGTGTTGCTCACGTGATGGAACTTGCCATCGAGGTCCGTCACCGACTTTGCGGGATCAGTCCCCATCCACAGCGTGCCTGCTTCGTGGTGGGTGGTGCCCAGGCCATCGCGCTGTTGTCCGAGGACCTGGATCAACGAGGGATCGTCGTTGGCGAGCTTGTGCGCGAGAGCCAGCGCCGCGTCGTCCATGGCCTGCCAGAGGCGTTTCTCGGCGTTGCCCGCAACCAGGTTCACCCAGGCGCGCTGCAACTGCTCCGCCGGCATCGGGCTGAATGGGGGCAGCGGCTCCGCCTGATCGCTCAGATCCACCCAGCTGGGCGGGGCTCCCGTCACCTTCGGCTTGGTCGGATCGCGATCCCCCTGCATCTCGCCGATACCGCGCAGCGTGATCACGATCCAGTCTTCGCGCTGGCCTTGCAGCATGCGATCGAGCAGGTCGATGTCCGGGACGGCCTGCCACATCGTATCTTCCGAGCCGCCGCGCACCGCGGCCGCCGTGACCTGCAGGTGATAGCGGCCATCCGGCGTGGAGCCGCGCACGAGCAGCGCTGCGGCCTGCAGGGGATCGGTGAGCGCGAGCCCCAGCGCCGATCGGTGGATGCGCACCGTGGTGTTCGTGCGCAAGTGGGCCATCAGGTTGCGTCCCATTAGAGGGGTGGGGAAAGATGCGAGTGCCAGGCGTGTCGCTTCGATGGTGCCGGTGGCAAGCACCACGGCGCATTGCGGCGGGATGGCGAGGAAGCGCTGCTGGTCACCTTCCCAGGCTTCTATGCCGGTCACGGCGGACCCGGTCATTAGCAGGCGCGCCACGTGCACGCGCGGCACGAAGAACAGTCGTCGCTGCCAATTGGAATCCGGCCCGCCCACTGCCATTGCGCGACCTGCGTCCTCGCGCACCGCGTCCACGAAAATCGGCGCGCTGCTCCACTTGTCGAAACTGAACAGACCGGACGCGGGCGGCGCCGCCTGCACGGCGAGAGGCGCATCCTCGATCGCATCGAGGGTCGGCACTGCGCCGCGCACCGCTTCCATCCTGGCGCGCAGCTTCGCCTCGAGTTCCTGGGAGATGTAATCGCCCGAGGGAACCACGCCGGTCTCGCGCTCCGTGCGGCAATACTCGTCGCTGGGCTGTGCTCCCGGGACGGGATTCGGATCGCAAGCCACGCCTGCGGGATTCTGCAGCTGATCACGGATCTCCTGCGGCCACTGCTGGAGGTCCGTCGGCGTGAGGCGCGGCGACCAGCCACCCCAGAAAAGCGAGCGGCCGCCGAGGCAATACGCGAGGCCGGGGAATGCCACCTTGCTGCGCCAGGGCATGCCCCACACGCGTTCGCGCGTGCCGGGGTCGTCGGCATTGGAGGACACGGGGACCGCACCGGCCGCATTCAGGCCGATGCGCGACAGGTTCTGCACATGCTCGGTCACGAGCAGCGGGCCGGCATCCAGCACCAGCACACGCTGGTTCGCGTTCCGGTACAGCTTCTCCGCGCAGTAAGCACCGAACATCCCGGCACCGATAACGACGGCATCGAATGCTACGCCGCCATTGTTGGTGGCCTCGTCCCATGTGCTGCACACATACCGACCGACGACGTCGGTGGTGAACCGGGTGTCCTGCACCTCGACGCGGTCGCTGGAGTTGGAGGTGGAGATCAGGCGAGGCAGGTTGGTCGGCATGTGGCGCTCCTTGGCTCTTGCAGCAACTTCCGTGAAAGACGCTCGCTTCAAATCAACATAGCAGAGCGTTCGCACGGGATCAATGGCGCGTGAGCGGGAGGCGTAACGCGCTGTGCGCGAGCTCAAGTGCAGTGGAGCGACCGCAGGGGCGCCGTCCTGTAGCGTTGATCACCTGCGCTCGCTTGCGGCATGACGCCGCGTCCCCGACCTCCATACAGGAGGAGCGCATCGACAAGCAGTTCACTGAAGTAGAACCACGGCATTAAGGCGCGCGACCTATCCGCCCGCTTTCCTTTGACTTAGTTCCGGGCATCCGTTCAGCGGTCCAATTGAGCCCTTATGCCGGCGGCGTGCACCGCATCGCCGCCGCTTTGCGACATCCCCAGGGTTCACATAAGAGGCGCCATGCGCCCGCACAACGCTTGCCACGCGCCAGGCAGGAATCTGAGAGAGAGAGAGAGAAGAGCATGGGACTGATTGCGCGTCTCCTTGGCAGGAAGGAGAAGGATGATGATCGTGATGATGCCGAACGCGGCGTGTCGAGTCTGCAGGCGGCCACGCGTGATCGCACCAGGCGTGAGTTGATTGCCATGGCCCTGCGGGATACGCTGAAGAAGCATGGCCTCGTCGACGGCTGCATTACCTTGGACGCTCTGCCTGGCTTCACGTCCACAAGACACCGCGGCATGCACATCCAACTGGTGTTCCGGGACTGGCAGCCGAGCCTGTTGGCCTATGTGGTGGCACTGGAATCGGCGGTGAAGGGCAGGCTGAACCGCCTGGATCCCCTGTCGCCCTCCTGGATCACCGGGGTGTCGTGGCGCTTCGAGCCGCGAGACCGAACGGTCTGGCCGAGACTTCCGGTTCCTGGCGAAACGAGCGTCAGTATCACGGCGGCGCGCCACGCGGGCTCTCTTCAGTCGGCGGACACCCAGAAGAAGCTGCTGAAATCAGGCGACGACGCGTTCATGCCGACGGCCCATGGCCAGCTCGTCGCCGCCCCGGATTTCAGCCCGACGCTGCCCATGCGCGGATAGCGGGCGCGCCAACGCGCCGCGCCCTGTCACGGCTTTATCAGGCCTTTGTCCTTCGAGGGCGGCATGAGCGTCCTTTCGCAATGCACACGCGCCGTTTCGGTGTCGCGCGCCTTGATCCAACGCGACTCACCGGTCCAAATTGCAACCAGCCGCCAGCCCTCCAGTGTCAGTTCCATTTGCGGAAATGCTTCTGCTACGCATTTCGGCCACATGACGTAAAGAAACCACTAGTCGCGCCGTGGGCCTCCGATGGCCCACTCCTTTGCGGCACCCGAATGGTGTGCGCGTGTTCGCCAGAAACGGTGCCCACTTAACCCAATTGAATCCAGTACGAGGACAAGCATGAAGACCAAGTTCAACAAGTTCGCCGCCGCGTTCGCCGCCGCCCTGCTGTCGCTGAGCGCCTTCGCCACCGACAGCGGCTCCGGCACGATGGGAGTGACGGCCTCCATCGCCGACGAGTGCTCGGTCGGCAACACCGCGACGCTCGATTTCGGCCAGCTGACCATGCTGAACAACGGCGCTCCCTCCAGTGCCGCAAGCAATTCCGTCTCCGGCGGCACGTTCGATGCCATCTGCACCTCCGGAACCACCACTCCGAAACTGAAATTCTCGTCTGCCAACACGAGCGGATCCGACTTCCGCCTGGTGGGCGCCGACGGCACCACCTACATCGTGTACACGCTGGCCGAATCCGGGGGCACCGCGATCGCCTACGACACACCGGCTTCGTTCACGGGCTTCAGCGCTGACGGCTCCACCAAGAGTCTGGCCATCAAGGGCTCCGTTGCCTCGAGCGAGAAGTCCGGCAAGGCGAAGCAGGCGTACAGCGACACGATCACGATCACCAGCACCTACGGCATCTAAGAAAAGCGGCGAGGGAACCATGAAGTGCATGCCATCGCTGAGTGCCGGGTGCAGGGGGCGCACTTCGTGGTTCGCGCGGTGCGCAGTGCTCGTGTTTGCCTTGTGCGGTGCAGCCGCGGCACCGGCTCAGGCGCTCATCAGCCCCGTGCTCGTGGAGTTCGGACCGAAGCAGAAGATCGCCACGGTCCGGATCACCCTCAGCGACCAGGCCATCAAGCCCATGCGCTTGCAGGCGCAGTTGCTGCAATGGCGTCAGGATCTGCACGGTGCGCCTGTGACGAAACCAAGCGAGGAGCTGATCGTCACGCCGCGCATTGCCGAACTCAAGCCCGGGCAGCAGCAGGTGCTGCGGCTTGCGCTGCGCGGCTCCTTGCCCGCGGAAACCGAGCGGGCTTATCGCCTGGTGCTCGAAGACATCGCGCAGCCGTCGTCGATGGACGTGGGCGGCGGCGCCGCCATCAACTTCCGCATGGCCTATGACCTTCCGGTCATGGTGGCTCCTCGCGGGACGATCGTCAGTGCGCTGCGCTGGCGCGACTGCCCGGCGGACGCGGCACCACGCGCCTCCAAGGGGGTGTGCGTGCGTATCGCGAACGCGGGTAACCGTCGGGTGAAAGTGCAGTCCGTGACCGTCAGCGGGGACGGCTGGCAGCAGGCCCTCAACCTGAAGGAAGCCGACGCTGTGTTGGCGGGTGCCGAGCGCGAGTGGGTTGTGCCCGCGACCGCTATGGGCCCGGTGCGAGGGGTCGAAGTGCGAACAGCCACAGGCCAGGTGCTGCGAGCAGATCCGGCTGGCGGTTGACCCGTCGTGCCGTCATTCCTCACTTACGCCGCTCCTTGAATCAGCGCTGGCTTTGGCGGCGGCGCGTCTGGACCCTTTCGAACCTTGACCAGGGCCCGCCCGTTCTTGCCCCGCTGCCTGCGACCACACGGCGTGCTGGTCGCGACGATTGCGATCACGGCGGCTGCCTGTGCTGCCGCGGCCACGCCGGTGACCGTCAAACTGGTGCAGGAGTCCGGCGGCACGGTGCAGCTTCGCATCGACGTTGCCGCGAGCCAGGAACCTGTCCTGGCCTGGAGCGGCACGGCTGGACCGGGCCCGTACCGGCTCGCGCTGATCTGGTCCGACAGTTCGCTGCACCTGAGCGCGCCGATGCCGGCACTGCCGCACGCGCCCTCCGGGCCGTTGCAATCGATCGCGCTGCGCACCGTGGGAACGAGCGACCGGCTGGAGGTGCTGGTACGCGAGCCGGTGTATCCGAAGTTACGTCGCATCGGCACTACCTGGGTGTTGGACCTCGAGCCCGCTCCGGCGTTGACCGTGCCCGCGCCGACGAATCCAAATCCCCAGGCCACACCGGGCTCCGTATTCCCATCGACGCAGCCTGGCGCGCCTGCGCCACAGTCCGCCGCGAACCTTCTGCCGCAGTCCAGCACACCTGCGGCCGGCGGAACGCAGTCCGAGCACCTCCTGGTGGACCTGACGGTCAACGGGCTGCGCCAGGCGGACATTGCCCATGCGGAGCAGTTGCCTGATGGCCGCGTGCTGGTGGCCAGCGACAACTGGCAGGCTACGCGGCTCGTGGCGCCTGGTGCACCGGTGTCCATGTCGGACGGGACGCCCGCGTTCGTGCTGGACGCGGTGCCGGGGCTGCATTACCGGGTGGACAAGCAGCGAATGAGCATCGATGTGGAGGCGCCGGCCAGTGCCTTCATGGCGTCCACCATGGACACGACGCAGGCACTGGCCGCCGCGCCGCCACGGCCACCGGTGGGTGCGCTGCTCAATTACGACGTCACTGCTACGCGTCCCGCACGTGCTCCGTCGACCGCAGGCGCCACGCTCGAGGCGGTCGGCTTCGGCCCTTTCGGCAGCGCCGTCACGTCCGCTCTGGCCAGCGACGACGGCCAGCAACGCAGGTTGACGCGTCTGGACAGCTACTGGCAGTACGACATGCCCGGATCGATGCAGACCCTGGTGCTCGGAGACACCGTCGGCGTCGCAGGCGGATGGAGCCGGCCCGTGCGGTACGGCGGATTGCGCTGGGGCCGCGACTTCGGCCTGCGTCCGGGCTTCGTGACCATGCCGCTGCCGTCGGTGTCGGGCCAGGCGGCGCTTCCGTCCACCGTGGATCTGTTGGTCAACGACTCGCGCAGACTCAGCCAGTCCGTGCGCCCAGGCCCCTTCGACCTGACCAACGTACCGGTGATCAACGGAGCCGGCGAGCTCAACCTGGTCGTGACCGATCTGCTGGGACGCCAGACCGTGATCCGGCAGAGCTACTACGCCTCACCGCGCCTGTTGGCTCCAGGCCTGAGCGATTTCTCTCTCGAAGCAGGCCGGATGCGCACAGGCTATGGAGTGGACAGCCGGTATGGCCAGGCGTTCGGGGCCGGGACGCTGCGGCGCGGCCTGACGCCGCGGCTGACGGGCGAAGGCAGGCTGGAACTGCAGGGAGATCGCCAGGCCGGAGGCCTTGAAGTCGCCGGTCTGCCCGGAACCTGGGGAGTGGCTCGGCTCGCGACCGCGGCTTCCCGCGACCACATCCAGGCAAGCGCGGAGCAGGGCGCTCTGGTGCAGTTCGGATTCGAGCGCAGCACGCCCCTGGGCGGCGGAGCCATCCAGTACGAATACGCGACGCGCGGCTTCGCTCCGTTTGGCGAATCGCGCGACCCAACTGCGCCCGCGAGCCGCACGCGCGAACAGCTGCTCGCCACGCTCGGTGGGCGCCTGTGGGGGCCGCTCAACGGGGGCGTGAGCTATGTGCGCCGGGTGCAATGGGACGGCGAGCGCACCACTTCCCTGGGCCTGTCGCTGAACGTCCCCGTGGGACAAGTGGGCACGGTCACGATTGCGGCCGCTCGCAGGCTGGACGACAGCCACGCCTGGAGCGGCAGCATCAATCTGAGCGTGCCACTCGGCACCGACCGTTACGCCGGCGCGCGCGTGGAGCGCCAGGAAGACGGACAAACCACGGCTAGCGTACTCGCCGTGCGGAATGCCCCTGCGGGACCCGGTGTGGGATGGAACGTGGAGTCGTCGACCGATGCACGCCAGCGCGCGCGCGGCGGCCTGCAATACAACACCAACCACGGCGATGTGACAGCGGACGTGGTGGCCGATGCAAACGCACGGGTGAGCACCCGTGCCAGCGTGCGCGGCACCTTGGGAATGATGGCGGGTGTGCCCTTCGCCTCGCGGCCGGTGGGGCAGGGCAGTTTCGCTGTAGTCCGGCTCGACGGGATGCCGCGAGTTCCGATCAAGCGCAGCAACCAGGTGGTAGCGACCACCGACGAACGGGGGCTCGCCTTCGTGCCTGGGCTCGTTCCATGGAACAGCAACGCGATCGAAGTCGACCCGGCAGACCTGCCACTGGACGCCGAGGTCCAGGACGTGAGGCAAGAGGTGGTCCCGTATGCGCGCAGCGGCGCGCTGGTCCATTTCGACATTCATCGCACCCGGCAGGCGCTGCTTGTGCTGCACCGGCGGGACGGCCAGCCCGTGCCGGTTGGCACCCGTGTGAAGTTGCTTCCGGCCAACGCTGAGTTCGAGGCGGGTTTGCGCGGCGAAGTGTGGCTCACAGACATCGCCGCCGATCAGCAGCGTGTCCATGTGAGCTGGCCGGGCGGCGGTTGCACGCTCGATCTGCACGTGCCGCGAAGCGCCAATGGCGAGCCAGTCACGCTGGGGCCGCTCGTGTGCGACGCGGCAGCGCAGTGAAAGGAAAACGCATGTTTCGAGCAATCCGAGTCACCGCAGTCGCCTTGCACGCGCTGCTCGTTGCAACGGCCAGCACCGCAGGCGCCTGCAGCGTCAGCGCCACCTCGATGGCTTTTGGCCCGTACGAACCGCTGACATTTGCCGGCAAGCTCGCATCCGCCGATCGCACGGCGGACGCGACCGTTTCAGTCGTGTGCACCGCGATTTCCAGCGGCGGCAGCTATACCATCACCCTGGGTCCCAGCTCGCAGGGCAACAGCATCATTCCGCGCTATCTCACGCATGACGCGGGCGGACCGGGTATGGCGTTCAACGTGTACCTCGATGGCGCCTACAGCATGGTGTGGGGTGATGGTTTCACTGGCGCGGTGATCAGCGGAACCATCCCGGGCGGCGACAGCACGAGCAGCCACACCGTCTTCGGCAAGGTCCCCGCCGGCCAGGGCTCATTGCAGGCCGGGAGCTATTCCGGCTCCCTGACCATGACCGTCACATACAACCCATGAAGCAGCCGGCGATGACAGAGCACGGCACCTCCCGAGAAGCCCGCGCCTGCCAGGCAGGTGCACCCGCACCGGCACGATCCTTCCGTGCGGCTCATTCGTCCCGCAGCCACCGGATCGCTTCGGCTTCGATGGTGAACACCCGCAGGCTGAGGCGCAACTTCCTGGCGACGCCTTCCGACAAGCCCGACCTGGTGCCACTGGCGACCAGCGATGCCACCTTGGTGAGGTGACCGAGACGGCGCGCAGCATGCTCGCCTACCAGCAACTGCTCGGTCATTCCTGGCGGCGCGATGACAGCGGACAGATCCGCCAGCAAGCGGATGCCGGGCCGGCGCACCGTCATGTGATGCAGTTCGTCGATGGCGGCAAGCAGCCAGCGCAGGTCGGCTGTCGCTGGGCAGGAGACCCTCAGGAACCCGGCCGCATCGGCAGTGATCGTGAGCCGCCCTCGATGCGAGGGGCCCACTTCTGTGTCGGGTCGCCACACGTCCATGCCCTCCCTCCTCCGTGGTGGGCCATTTTCCTCCGCCGGCGGCCGGAGCCAAGGAAGTTTGGCACCCCGAGTGTGCGTACGCCACAGGGCGGCCATCCGCCTCAAAGACGCGCTGGCTTCGCGGGCCTTTCTGTACGCCTGGAAGGCTGCTGTCGCGCCAGCGCAGTGGCTCGGCAGCTTCCTTCGTGGCGCGCTCGCCAGAGGTGACGCCGCCTTGTCTACCCCGCTGAGCCGCTCCGCGCTGTCCGGAGAGCCTGGGGTGGTGACTACATGGTGGCTACATGGCCCCAAGAAGTGCCAGGGCAAAAGAAAAGGACTTAGTCGAGTTCATCGACCAAGTCCTTTTCAGGCTTCGGTTGTTGGTGGCTCCCCGACCTGGGCTCGAACCAGGGACCTACGGATTAACAGTCCGGCGCTCTACCGACTGAGCTATCGGGGAACAAGCCTGCGATTATAGCTTGGCTTTTTCGGCTCGACGGCCGCGCTGCCGCGCTTCAGGAAATCGTCAGTCGAAGACCGGCGTCTCCACGCCCAGCACCTTGTGCAGTTTCGGGCTGGTGGTGGTGTACTGCAGGTGGATCTTGCCCTTCTCGGGGAAGATGATGGGGGCAGCGCCGAAGGCCGCCAGCGCGCACTCGTGGAAGCCGGAGAGGATGAGCTTCTTCTTGCCCGGGTAGGTGTTGATGTCGCCCACCGCGAAGATGCCCGGCACGTTGGTCGAGAACTTCTCGGTGTCCACCTTCAGCTGCTTGCGCTCGATGTCCAGGCCCCAGTCGGCGATCGGTCCCAGCTTCGGAGACAGGCCGAAGAACACCAGCACTGTGTCGGTCGGCACGACGCGCGTCACGCCGTCGGAGCCGGTGACCTTCGCACCCGTGAGCTTGCCGTCCTTCTCCTCGTAGCCGGTCACCTGGCCAACCACGAACTGCATCTCCATCTGCTCGCACAGCTCGTGCATGCGCGCCACCGAGGCGGGCGCGGCGCGGAAGCCGTCGCGACGATGCAGCAGGATCACGCTTTCCGCCTTGTGCGGGTTGCCGTCCGCGTTGCCGCCGCAGAAGTTCAGCGACCAGTCCAGCGCGGAGTCGCCGCCACCGACGACCAGCAGGTTCTTGCCCGCGAAGTCCGCCGGGTTCTTCACGCGGTAGAAGAGCTGCGAGCCTTCGAACTTGTCCAGGCCTTCCACCTTCAGAGTGCGCGGCTCGAAGGCCCCGACGCCGGCGGCGATGAAGATGGTCTTGGTGAGGAAGCGCGTGCCCTTGGAGGTCTCGACGAAGAAGCGCCCGTCGTCCTGCTTCTGCACCACGGACACGGTCTGGCCCAGGTGGAAGGTCGCACCGAAGGGCTCGATCTGCTTCAGCAGGGCGTCCGTGAGCTCCTTGCCCGTGCAGACCGGGACGGCCGGGATGTCGTAGATCGGCTTGTCCGGATACAGCTCGATCGGCTGGCCGCCGGGATAAGCAAGCGAGTCGATGACGTGCGCCTTGATCTCCAGCAGTCCCAGCTCGAAGACCTGGAACAGGCCCACGGGACCCGCACCGACGATGACCGCGTCGGTCTCGATCGGGCCGTCATGGGCGGCGGCGGTCTTCATCACTTCTTCGTTCAGTTGTGGTTCCATGCGAATACTTGCTTGAGCGCTTCCCCTTGCCGCGCGAGAGCGCCGGGGCGGGAGCGCGTTACTTCACCAGCTCGGACAGCTTGTCCGGCTTGTCCTTCCATTCCTCGGCGTCCGGCAGGGCCGGCTTGCGCTTGGTGATGCTCTTCCAGCCGGACGCGTGCGACAGCTCCACGTTCAGCTTGATGAAGGCGACCTGGTTCGCGGGCACGTCCTCTTCCGCGTAGATCGCGTTGACCGGGCATTCGGGGATGCATACCGCGCAGTCGATGCACTCGTCCGGGTCGATCACGAGCATGTTCGGGCCCTCGCGGAAGCAGTCCACCGGGCACACGTCGACGCAGTCGGTGTACTTGCAGCGGATACATTGTTCGGTGACGACGTGGGTCATTGCTGTGCGGGGCTGGGGGAAAACCGACTATTTTATTTGGTTTTGGATGCACCTATCCCCGTGAGGCCCTCAGGTCGCGGGTCTTTGCTCCAGGTCAACGAACCAGCACCGCCCCCGAGGTCTTGTGCGTGGCCGTGTCCACCAGCACCAGCGCACCCAGCGCGCGCGACCGCGCATGAGGCAGGGTCGCCAGGGACTCCTGCAGCGCGAGTTCCACGTGCCCGATCGCGTTGGGCTCCAGGTGGTCGGCATCCTGTTCGGCCAGCGTGTTCACGTCCAGCTTGTGCACGATGCGCTGCACCTTCGCCTTGACCCAGCGGTGCCCGTGCAGAGCCCAGTACACGCGGCCGGCCACCAGCGGCTCGTCGTCGAGCCAGGCGACCGTGGCCGACACGTTCCGGGACGGCGCGAAGGCGCCCGGCGCCAGCAACCAGTCGCCGCGCGATATATCGACTTCGCGGTCCAGGACGATCCCGGCGCTGTGGCGCGCCGGGACGCTCGTCGGCTGGCGCGCGTGATCGAGGACCTGGACCACCTTCGCGACCTGCCCGCCGGGCAGGATGGTGACCTGCTGGCCCGGCTGCACGAGTCCCGTGGCGACGCGGCCCCAGAACACGCGGCGGCCCTGGGAGGTGTCGGAGGACGAAGAGAACTTCTCCACCCATTGCACGGGGAAGGAGAAGGCCTCGTCGGTTTCCGCCGGCGTGACGTCCAGTTGCTCCAGCAGAGACAGCAGCGAGGGGCCGCTGTAGCCGCACCAGCCGGCACGGGCGTCCACGACGTTCCAGCCTTCCAGCGCCGAAACGGGGACGATGCCGCGCGCTTGCACGCCGGCGGCCCGCGTGAACTGCTCCAGGGCACCGCGGATGTTGGCGAAGGCGACGGTGGCGTCCTCCACGGCGTCGAGCTTGTTCACCGCGAACACGATCGCGGGCACGCGCAGCAGGTTGGCCAGCAGCGTGTGGCGGCGCGTCTGCGGCAGCAGTTCGAGGCCGGGGTTCTGCCACTTCAGCTTGGTGGCGTCGACCAGCACCACGGCGGCGTCCGCGCTGGACGCGGCGGTCACCATGTTGCGCGTGTACTGCTCGTGGCCCGGTGCGTCGCCGATGATGAACTTGCGCGCCGGCGTCGTGAAATAGCGGTACGCGACGTCGATGGTGATGCCTTGCTCGCGCTCGGCGGACAGTCCGTCGGTCAGCAGCGCCAGGTCGGTCGCGCCCGAGCGCGAGACGGAGGCGAGCTGGTCCTGCAGGACGGCGCGGCTGTCCACCAGCAGGCGGCCGATCAGGGTGCTCTTGCCGTCGTCGACCGACCCGCAGGTGATGAAGCGCAGCGCCGCTGCGTGGTCACCGTGGGGCGAACCAGCCGGCTCGCCGCCCGTGCGGCCGCCGATCGCGGCGTTCGTGATGTTGCCGGCATCCATCAGAAATATCCGTCCTTCTTGCGCTTCTCCATGGAAGCATCCGATGTCTTGTCGTCCATGCGCGTAGCGCCGCGCTCGCTCACGTCCACCAGCAGGGTCTCGGCCACCACTTCGCTCGCATTGGAAGCGGGGCTCGCCACCGGGCAGGTGCAGGTGATGTCGCCGACGGTGCGGAAGCGCACCGTGCGGTTCACCACCTGTTCGCCCTCGCGCGGCGGCGTCAGTTCGGTCACCGGGACCAGCAGGCCGCGGCGTTCCACCACCGGGCGCTGGTGCGCGTAATACAGCGAGGGCAGGGCGATCTCTTCGCGCTCGATGTACTGCCAGACGTCCAGCTCGGTCCAGTTCGAGATCGGGAACACGCGGAAGTGCTCACCGGGCGCGAGCCGCGTGTTGAACAGCGTCCACAGCTCCGGGCGTTGCGCCTTGGGCTGCCACTGGCCGAAGCTGTCGCGGTGCGAAAAGATGCGCTCCTTGGCGCGCGCCTTCTCCTCGTCGCGGCGTGCGCCGCCGATCAGCGCGTCGAAGCGGAACTCCTCGATCGCCTCCAGCAGCGTGACGGACTGGTGCGCATTGCGGCTCTCGTCCGGCCGCGCCAGGCGCACGGTGCCGCGCTTCATGGAGTCCTCGACACTGCGCACGATCAGCTCGGCGCCCAGCTGCTTCGCCCGCAGGTCACGGAACTGCGTCACCTCGGGAAAGTTGTGGCCCGTGTCGATCATCAGCAGCGGGTAGGGAATGCGTCCGGCGCCGAAGGCCTTCTCGGCGCACTTCAGCAGCACCAGCGAGTCCTTGCCGCCGGAGAACAGCAGCGTCGGCCGTTCGAAGGCCCCGGCCACTTCGCGCAGGACGAAGATCGCTTCTTCCTCGAGCGCGTCGAGGTGGCGGTTGCTGATGCGGGACAGCAGTTGCGGTTCGGTGCGGGCGTTCATGCGGCAGCCTTTTCTTCGTTCTTCACGTGCAGGCCGCATTCCTTTGCGGCTTCCTGCTCCCACCACCAGCGCCCTGCGCGGAAGTCCTCGCCCAGGCTGATCGCGCGCGTGCACGGCGCGCAGCCGATGCTGGGGAAGAACTGGTCGTGCAGCGGGTTGTAGTCGACGTCGTTGGCCTGGATGTAGTGCCAGACGTCGCCCCAGCTCCAGTTCGCCAGGGGATTGATCTTGGCGCGCGCCTCGGAGGTGTCGACCTGCGGCACCTCGGCGCGTGCGTTCGACTGTTCGCGGCGCAGCCCCGTGATCCAGGCCTTCTGGCCGGCGAGGGCGCGCTCGAGCGGCTCCATCTTGCGGATGCCGCAGCAGGCCTTGCGCAGCTCGATGCTGCGGTACATCGCGTCCTTGCCCTCGCGGCCTACGAACTGGATGACCGACTCCTGCACCGGCCGATAGACCTCCACCGGCGCCCGCGAGCCGGACCGCGTGCGGTCCAGCAGGTCCAGCGTTTCCTGGTGCAGCGCGCCGGTCTCCAGCACGAACACGGGGATGTCCAGCTCCAGGCTGTTGATCAGGTGCGTGATGACCACGTCTTCGGCGCCGAGGCTCGAGGCCTGCTTCAGCGGCGCGAAGCTGGAGGCCGCCTGGATCAGCAGCTTCTGCGTGGCGGCGAGCTTGTCCTCGTAGTCCTGCGAGGCCCGCGCGTGCAATGCGATCGCGCCCATCTCAGGACCTCGCGAACAGCGGCTCTCGCACGACGGCGTCGGCCTGGTAGAAGTCGGCGAAGCGGGCGAACTGCCGGTCGGCCTCCGCCGGATCCTTGCCTTCCTTGAGCACCGCGCTGGAGAAGCCGGTGCGCTGCATCTGCACGAGCTGGTCGATCAGCACGTCGCCGGTGGCGCGAATGTCGCCCCTGAACTTGCGGCGGCGGCGCAGCAGGTAGGCCTGGCTGTAGGCACGTCCATCGGTGAACTTGGGGAACTGCAGCTCGATGCGGTCCACGCCGTCCAGGGCGAGCTCCGCCACGTCGGCGTCGTTCGCCACCACCAGCACGTTCACGTTCGCCTCGGGCTGGAGTTCGCCGGGCTGCAGGATCTCGATCAGTCGGCGGGTCATGCCGTTTCCCTTTCCACGAAGCGGGCGGCGTTGGCGGCGGCCTTGAACGGGTCGTGGCCGACGCGGCGCAGGGTGGCGATGAAGGTCTCGGACTTGCCGTCGCCGGCGGGCTGGCGCAGCTGGCGGTAGGTGTCGATCAAGGCCTCGATCACGCCGGGCACTTCCTCCTTGGCGAACGACGGGCCGACGATCTTGCCGGGCGTGGCGGGACCGGACAGGTCGGAGCCGTTGGAGCCGCCCAGCGTGATCTGGTACCACTCCTTGCCGTCCTTGTCGACGCCGAGGATGCCGATGTGGCCGGCGTGGTGGTGGCCGCAGGAGTTGATGCAACCCGAGAAGTTCAGGTCGATGTCGCCGATGTCGTATTCCTCGTCCAGGTCCTGGAAGCGCTCGGTGATGGCCTCGGCGATCGGCAGCGAACGTGCATTCGCCAGCGAGCAGAAGTCGCCGCCCGGGCAGGCGATCATGTCGGTGATCAGGCCGATGTTCGGGCGCGCGAGGCCCAGCTTGCGGGCGGCGGCCCACAGCTCCGGCAGGTCGTCCTGGTGCACCCAGGGCAGCAGCAGGTTCTGCTGGTGCGTCACGCGGGCTTCGCCGGCGGAGAAGCGCTCGGCCAGTTCGGCGCAGGCGTCGAACTGGTCCGCCGTGCAGTCGCCCGGGTTCTGGCCCAGGCGCTTGAAGGAGAGCACCACCGCGCGCAGTTCGGGGTTGCGGTGCGGCAGCACGTTGCGCTGCAGCCAGCGGTCGTACAGCGGGTCGGCTTCGGCGTCGGCGCGGATGATCTCGTGCACATGGGCGGCGGCGGGGTCGCGGCGCTGCCGCTTCAGCTCCGGAGCGACGAACTGGGCCGCGACCCGGTCCAGCTCTTCCTGCTTGATCGTGTGCGGCGCGCCGTCGATCTCGACGATCTGGCGGAATTCCTCTTCGACCTTGTCGATGTAGCGCTGGCCCTCGGACTTCACGAGGATCTTGATGCGCGCCTTCCAGACGTTGTCGCGGCGGCCGTACTGGTTGTAGACGCGGATGCAGGCCTCGAGATAGCTCAGGAGGTGCTGCCAGGGCAGGAACTCGCGCACCACCGTCCCGATGATCGGCGTGCGGCCCATGCCGCCGCCGACGAGCACCTTGAAGCCCAGTTCGCCGGCTTCGTTGCGCAGCGCCTGCAGGCTGATGTCGTACCAGCCCAACGCCGCGCGGTCTTCCTGCGCACCATTGAGCGCAATCTTGAACTTGCGCGGCAGGAAGACGAATTCGGGGTGCAGCGCCGCCCACTGGCGGATGATTTCGGCGAACGGCCGCGGATCGGCGATCTCGTCGACCGCGATGCCGGCGAGCGCCTCGGTGGTGATGTTGCGGATCGCGTTGCCGCTGGTCTGGATGCCGTGCATGTTGGCGCTGGCCAGCAGTTCCATCACGTCGGCGGCCTTCGTGATCGGGATCCAGTTGAACTGCACGTTCGTGCGCGTCGTGAAGTGGCCGTAGCCGTAGTTCAGCTTGGTGACGACCTGGCGATCGGTGCCGGGCACGGGCACGGGCCCCAGCGCGAGCTGCTTCTGCTGCGCTTCCTGCAGCAGCGCGGGCTCGGGCCGGTCGTATTCGCGCGCCACCTTGCCCAGGGTGCGCAACTGCGTGCTGGAGAGCTCGCCATAGGGCACGGAGATGCGGGCCATGGGCGCGTAGCGCTGGATGTACCAGCCGTTCTGCAGGCGCAGCGGCCGCAGCTCTTCGTCGCTGAGCGTGCCCTCCTGCCAGCGCTGCAGCTGGTCGCGGAACTGGGCGGCGCGGGCGCGGACGAACTGGCGGTCGAATTCTGAGTATTGATACATGGAGCGGAACGTGGTGCCCCCAGGGAAGGGAGGCGAAGCCGGGACTTTAGGGAGGGTCCCTTCCGATCCAAACTATTTTTTAGTCCGGCGCTTATGCGGATAAGCTTATGCACGAGGCGCCAAGCGCCTTTCCGGCCGGTAAGCGCTGCCCGCCGGATAACGAGCTGCAGGGGTGGGGCGGCCCGGGTGGACCGGGCCTTCGACGGGAGTCCATGGCACAGAGGATCTACATCAAGGTCGTCGGTTTCTCCGACGAGGAGCGGCACGCGCTGAACACGGTGTTCCGGCTTTCAGAGCAGTGCCGGACCATGTACCAGCTGTGGACGCCCCAGGCCGCCGAGCCGCCACGCGTCGCGCTGCTGGACGGGCAGAGCTGGGAAGCCCGCGTGGAAGCCGAGTCCCGCTCGCCTCGCGACCTGCGCCTGCTCTGGGTGGGCGCCCATGCGCCGGCGAGTATCTGGCGCAGCTTCGAGCGGCCGATCGCCTGGCACGAGGTCATCGGCAGCCTGGACCTCGTTTTCGAACCCCAGCCACTCGACCTCGACCCCGACGGGCCGGACTCGATCATGTCGCACAAGCAGGCGCTGATCGTCAGCGCCGATAGGGCTGAACGCCTCTACTTGCGCGCGCGGCTCGCGCTGGCGCGGCTCACGCTCGCCGACGAAGCGGAAACCGCCACCGAAGCGGTGCAACTCGCGCGCGGCAAGCAATACGACCTGGCGCTCGTCGACGCGGCCGTGCACGACATGGACGCGTGGGCGCTGGTGTCGCACCTGCGCGGCGGCCGCTGGCCGATCCCCCATCTCGCGTTGACCAAAGCCGCACGCTCCGTGCCGGACCGGCTGCGGGCGTGGCGCGGCCGCACCGCCTTGCTGGCGCACCCGCCCGATCCGGAACGGCTGGACGCGTGGCTCAGCCGGATCGAGCTGGGGCCAGCCGGCTGACGTCCAGCGCGTGCGCCAGCCGTGCCTCGATCGGCAAGGGTTCGCGGTGCAGCCGCGCCGCGATCAGTTCCGCGCAGAGAGCGGCAAAGCTCAGTCCGCGTGAACCCATGGCGGTGCTGACCCACAAGCCCGGTTCCACTTCGCCCACTAGCGGGCGGCGATCGCTCGCGGCGCAGCGCACGCCTGCCCAGTGGCGCAGCTGCCCGCGCCCAGCCGCTGCCTGGAGCACCGCGCCCGCTTGCGGCAGCATTTCGGCGACGCGCTGCACGTTGGCTGCGTCGTCTTCGTCGCGCGGCGTCGCGTCGGTGTCGCCGCGACCATAGGTCGATCCGGTGATCCAGGCGCCGCGGTCCACCAGCGGCACGCGCGGCAGGAAGTGGCCGTGCCCGTTGACCGGGAAGGGCGGCAGCGAGGACGCGTCCTCCTCTTCGAGCGGCGCCCAGCTCACCTGCCCGCGGACGGCATGCACTTGCCCGGCCCAGGGCAGCAGCGGCGCGCTTCCCAATGCAGCCGCCACCACCACCAGCGGTGCCTGCGCCAGGGTCGCACCCTGGGCGTCCTGCACCAACCAGTGCCCGTCCCCGCGCGCGATGCGCGCCACCGCGGACGATCCCTGGAACTGCACGCCGCTCGTGCGCAACCAGCTGCGCACGAGCGCCGCAGGGACGATCCACGCCGCCTGCTCGTGCCACCACGCGGCCTGTTCCGACGCCAGGCCGGCAGTGCGTTGCTGCGCCGGCGTGGCTGCGCGCGTCCATGGCGCCAGCGCTTCGTCTGCGGGCGGCGAGCGCAGGTCGTCGCCTCGCCATTCCAGGACGCCCGTGGCTTGCCACTCGAGACCGGCAGCCAGGCGCTGCCGTGCCTCCTGCAAGGTCGTGCGCACGCCGGCACGGGACAGCCGGGAGAGCAGGTTGTCATCCGGCGATTGATGCGCCGCCAGCAGCCCGACGGGCAGCGCGGACGCGCCCGCTGCCGGAGCGCGCGCGGCATCGAGCACGCGCACCATCCAGCCGCGGCGCGCGAGGCTCGCGGCGACCGCGGCGCCGGAGAGCCCGGCACCGATCACGACGGCGTGCGAGGGCTGCGGCCGGACCGCATCGTCGCGGCCCTTCGCTTCCCAGGGCGGGTCGTAGCGGCCGGCCAGGCATTCGCGCTTGGGCGGCAGGCCGGGGCGCTTGGCCAGCTGCCAGCCGCAGGCGTGGAGGTCGCGCCGCAACTGGCCGGCGACCGTCCAGGTCGCGAGTTGGGCGCCGTGGCGGCTCAGTCGCGTGACGGCCTTCAGCGTGTGCAGGTCCCACATGGCCGGATTGCGCGCCGGGTCGAAGCCATCCAGAAACACCGCGTCGGCGTGGAACTGCTGTTCGCGCAGCATCGCATGCACGTCGCCCACGCACAGCGTCAGCAGCACGTGGCCTTGCTCGAAGGACAAGCGATGCACGCCCGGCGTCAGCCCCAGCCACTGCGCGGCGAGGGCTTCGGCCAGCGGCTGCAGGGCAGGGTAGCTGGCCACCCCGCGCAGCAAGTCCTCGGCCGCGACCGGCCAGGCTTCGACGGAAGCGAAGTGCAGCAGCGCCGGGCGCTGGGGGTCGCTGCGCCAGGCATGCCAGCAGGCGAGGAAGTTCAGGCCCAGGCCGAAGCCGGTCTCCAGCACACGCCATTGCGGCTGCCCGGCCCAACCCTCGGGAAGTCCGCAGCCTTCCAGGAACACGTGCTGCGCCTGTGCCAGGCCGCCGGTGGCGGAGCGGTAGATGTCGTCGAAGCGCGGACTGCGCGGCGTGCCGTCGTCGTCCCAGGCGACGGCTTCGCTCATTCCTTCGTGGCGGGTGTTAGCGTTACGCCGTCGGCGGGACGCAGCCCGCGGCAGTGTCTGCGCCACCGCCGAAAAAGTGGTTCTGGCTCCGGCACGCGGCTACGCCGCTTCACATCGCAAAGCGATGTGAGCCTGCGCCGAAACCTCTTTCCCACGGCTACGCCGTGGGCGGGACGTAGCCCGCGGCGGTGTCTGCGCCACCGCCAAAAAAGTGGTTTTCCATCTGGCGCTTGAGGTACTCGCGGGCGCGCTGGTCCGCGAGGTTCAGCCGGTTCTCGTTCACCAGCATGGTCTGCTGCTTGAGCCATTGCTGCCAGGCTTCCTTGCTGACGTTCTCGTAGAGGCGCTTGCCCAGCTCGCCGGGATAAGGGGGGAAGTCGAGGCCTTCGGCGTCCTTGCCGAGCTTGATGCAGTGAACCGTGCGTGGCATTCACGCTCTCCTGGTGAATTTGCTTATGGGGATATGGAACTGAGATCTCTGTCGTTCGCGTTCCGCAGGCCGGCTTCCAGAATGCGCCTCAACAAAGGAAATCATCCATGGGCCTTCGCCGCGACTTTATCAAGATTCCCCTGACCCTCGCCGCGGCTGCGGTGCTCGCGACCTCCGCCCTGCCCGCGATCGCGCAGCCCGTGCAGTTGCTGAACGTCTCCTACGATCCGACGCGCGAGCTCTACGCCGAGTTCAACCAGGCGTTCGTGAAGTACTGGAAGGCGAAGACCGGCCAGGACGTCGCGATCCGGCAATCGCACGGTGGCTCGGGCAAGCAGGCGCGCTCGGTCATCGACGGCCTCGATGCCGACGTGGTCACGCTGGCGCTCGCGGCGGACACCGACGCTCTCGTCACGCACGGCGGGTGGATCGCGGCCGACTGGCAGCAGCGGCTGCCGCACAACGCGTCACCCTATGCGTCGACGATCGTGCTGGTGGTGCGCAAGGGCAATCCCAAGGGCATCAAGGACTGGGACGACCTGGCCCGGCCCGGCATCGGCGTCATCACGCCCAATCCCAAGACCTCGGGCGGCGCGCGCTGGAACTACCTCGCGGCCTGGGAATACGGCCGGCGCAAGTACGGCGGCGATGGGAAGGCCCGTGACTTCATGGCGCGGCTCTTCGCCAACGTCCCCGTGCTCGACACCGGCGCGCGGGGATCCACCATCACGTTCGCGCAGCGCGGCCAGGGCGACGTGCTGGTCGCGTGGGAGAACGAGGCTTTCCTGCTGCAGAAGGAATTCGGCGGGCAGTTCGACATCGTGATTCCCTCCTTGAGCATCCTGGCCGAACCGGCCGTGGCCGTCGTCGACCGCAATGTCGACCGCAATGTCGACCGCAAGCATACGCGGGCCGTGGCCGAGGAGTACCTGAAGTACCTGTACAGCGAGGAAGGCCAGGACATCATCGCCAGGAATCACTACCGCCCGACCGTCTCGCAGAAGGCGCAGGCGAAATATGCGGCGCAGTTCGCGAAGCTGAACCTGTTCACCGTCGACCAGGCCTTCGGTGGCTGGACCCGTGCCGGCAAGGAGCACTTCGCCGACGGTGGCAGCTTCGACCAGGTCTATTCGCGCAAATAGCACGCCGACTACAGCGGCCCGCGCGCATGCGGCGCACGATGTGCACCGCAAACAGGAGAACCCCCATGAGCTATCGCATCGCCGTGATCGTCGGCAGCCTGCGGCACGATTCGTACAACCGCCAGCTGGCCGAGGCGCTCGCCAGGCTGGCCCCGCGCGAACTGGAGTTCGTGCCCGTGCGCATCGATGACCTGCCGCTCTACGACCAGGATGACGACAGCCACCAGTCCGAGCCGGTGCGGCGCCTGAAGACCGAGGTCGCCGACGCGCAAGGGCTGCTGTTCGTCACGCCGGAGTACAACCGCTCGATCCCCGGCGTGCTGAAGAACGCGATCGACCACGGCTCGCGTCCCTACGGGCAGAGCGCGTGGGCCGACAAGCCGGCGGGCATCGTCGGCATCTCGGTGGGCGCGATCGGCACCGCGGTCGCGCAGCAGCACCTGCGCACCATCCTCGCCTACCTCGACGTGCCGACGCTCGGCCAGCCCGAAGTGTTCCTGCAGCACAAGACCGGCTTCTTCGCGCCGGACGGCGGCATCGCCAGCGAGGGCACGAAGCAGTTCCTGCAGAAGTTCATGGACCGCTACGCGGAGTGGGTCAAGCACCACGCGGATCGCATCGCGAATCGCTGATGCGGCAAGGCCCGCGCGAGGCGGGCCCTGGTTCGTGCGCGATCGCGGCTCAGGCGCGCAGTTGGGCCTGGGCCTGGTTCGCCGGTTCGGCGGCGTGCGCCTGGATCTGCGCGTCGGCGCTCGCCAGCGCCTGTGCCTTTGCCGCATCTCCCATCGCCACGCCTTCGGCGCGCACGAAGCGCACGTCGGTCACGCCCAGGAATCCGAACACCGCCTGCAGGTAGCTCTCCTGGTGGTCCAGGAACGCGAGTGCCGGATTCGCGGAGTACGCGCCGCCGCGCGTGGACGCAACGATCACCGTCTTGCCGCCGGCGAGACCGACCGGACCTTGCTCGGTGTACTTGAACGTGCGGCCGGCCTGGGCAATGCGGTCGATCCAGGCCTTCAGCTGGCTGGGCACGGAGAAGTTGTACATCGGCGCGCCGACCACGACCACGTCCGCGGCGAGGAACTGGCTCACGAGCTGTTCGGAGATGGCGTTCTCTCGCCTCTGCACGTCGGTCAGGCCCTCGGCATTCACGCCGAGGCGGAAGCCGAGCGAGTCGATGCCGAGGTGGCTCGGCGCATCGGCGGCGAGGTCCAGGTGTTCCACGGTCGTGCCGGGATGGCTGGCTTGCCACTGGGCGACGATGCGGCGGGTGAGCTCGCGCGAGACGGACTGGGTTCCCAGCGGGCTGGAATCGATGTGCAGCAGTTTCAAGGTCTTCTCTCCTGTCGGGTGCCCGGTGTGGGCGACAGCAATCATTGTGCGGGCGAGCCAATGGCTTGATAAGGTAGCAACTTCGAGATAGATTGTTCTACCCATGGGACGATCATGCAGGACCTGAACGACATGCTCTTCTTCGCCGAGGTCGTGGACCGCGGCGGTTTCGCCGCGGCCGGGCGAGCGTTGAACCTGCCCAAGTCGCGCCTGTCGCGTCGGGTCGCGGAGCTGGAAGACCGGCTGGGCGTGCGCCTGCTCCAGCGGACCACGCGCAAGCTCTCGCTCACCCAGGCCGGCGAGGTCTACCACCGCCACTGCGTGGCCATGCGCGAGCAGGCCGAGGCCGCCGACGAGGCAGTGGCACGCGTGCACGACGAGCCGCGCGGCACCGTGCGCATCGCCTGTCCGGTCACGCTGGCGCAGACGACCATCGGCCCCTTGCTGCCGCGATTCCTTGCCGAGCATCCGCAGGTGCGCGTGGACATGCAGGTGAGCAACCGGGTCGTGGACCTGGTGCAGGAGGGCGTGGACGTCGCCATCCGGGTGCGCGCCAATCTCGACGACAGCGGCACGCTCGTCATCAAGAACCTCGGACCCACGCACGGTGCGCTGGTCGCCAGCCCGCAACTGCTGCAGCGCTTCGGCCAGCCGCGCGATCCCGAGGGCCTGCACCACCTGCCGACGGTGGCCATGTCCGCTGCGGACGGTCGCGCGAGCTGGCACCTGCACGGGCCGCGCGATGCGCGCTTCGAACTGCAGCACCACCCGGTCTACACCGCCGACGACCTGCTCACGCTGCGGTTCGCCGTGCTGCAGGGCACCGGCATGGCGGTGCTGCCCGACTACCTCTGCGCCGAGGAACTGCGGCGGGGCGAGCTCGCGCTCGTGCTGCCCGGGTGGGAGCCTCCGGAGGCGAAGGTGCTCGCGGTCTTCCCCTCGCGCCGCGGCATGGTCCCGGCGGTGCGCCGCTTCCTCGACTTCCTCGGCGAGAACGTGGTCGGCGAGCGCATCGTCGCCGCCAGGCCCGCCACCGCCCGCTAGGCTGCGGGCGCGTTGGAGGTCGAGGCGCTGGCGGCGGCCGAGGCGCGCGAGTCGGTGGAGGCGGGGCCTCGCAGGTCCTGCAGCGCCCGCGCGTACACCTGCACGTACTGCTTCGCGCTGTCTTCCCAGCCGAACTGGCGGGCCATGCCGTTGGCCTGGATGCGGCGCCAGCGCTGCGGCTCGCGCCACAGCCGCATCGCACGGCCGATCGCGTCGTCCAGTCCTTCGGAGTCGACGCCGGTCATGACGAAGCCGGTGCCGCGCGCCGGGTCCGCGCTCGCGTCGGTGACGGAATCGAGCAGGCCGCCCACCGGCGCCACGATCGGCGGCGTGCCGTACGCCTGGCTGTACATCTGGTTCAGCCCGCAGGGCTCGAAGCGCGAGGGCATCAGGAACACATCGGAGCCCGCCTCGACCAGGTGGGCCAGGCCCTCGTCGAAGCCGATGGTGACGGCGACCTGCTTCGGGTGCTTGCGTTGCGCTTCCTGCAGGGCCTGCTGCAGGTCCGGCTCGCCCTGGCCCAGCACCACGAGCTGCGCGCCGGTGGCGACCAGGCGGGGCAGGGCGCCGAGCACGAGGTCGATGCCTTTCTGCGGGGTCAGCCGGCTCACCACGGAGAAGAGCATGGCGCCCTTGTCGGCCGGCAGGCCGAGGCGTGCCTGCAACGCGGCCTTGCACTGCGCCTTGCCCTGCATCTTCTGCGCGCTGTACCGGTGGGGCAGCAGCGTGTCGGACTGCGGGTTCCACACCCGCGTGTCGATCCCGTTGAGGATGCCGCGCAGGCGCGAGGCCCGGGCGCGCAGGATGCCGTCGAAGCCGACGCCGTGCGCGGGTGTCTGGATCTCGCGCGCGTAGGTCGGGCTGACGGTGGTGATCGCATCCGCGAACTGCAGGCCTGCCTTGAGCATGGACAGCTGGCCCCAGAACTCCACGCCATCCATGCCGCGCCAATGGTGCGGCACGCCCAGCAGGTCGGCACTCTCCATGGGGAACACGCCCTGGAACGCCAGGTTGTGGATCGTGAGCACGCTCGCAGCGGTCGGCTCGTGCGGAGAGATCATGCGCGACTGGCCGAGGTACAGCGGCGCCAGGCCCGTGGGCCAGTCGTTGGCATGCACGATGTCGGCCGTCCAGCCACGCAGCGGGCTGTGCACCGTCCCGAGCTCCGCCGCGACGCGGGCGAGCAGCCCGAAGCGCAGCGCGTTGTCGTGGTAGCCGCGACCGCTCGCGTCCACGTAGGGTCCGCCCGGCCGCTGGTACAGCCCGGGGCAGGCCAGCAGCAGCAGCGTGACGCCACCGGCGACCTTCACCGGCACGAGTTGCGCCGCCGGCCATGGCCCCCAGGCCGGCAGGTCGACCCCGTCGCCGATCTCGCCGCTCACTTTCATGCCCTTGTAAGCTGGCAGCAGGATGTGCACGTCGTGGCCGAGTGCTGCGAGCGTCGCGGGGAGCGCGCCGCTCACGTCGCCCAGTCCACCGGTCTTCACGTAGGGAGCGCACTCGGGCGTGGCAAACAGGATCTTCATGCGGCTTGCTCCGCTTCGGCGACCAGCACCACGAAGGGCAGTCCACCCGCGCCGGCGAAGAGCGCCTGCAGGTCGATGGTGGCGTCGTCCTCGCCGGCGAGCTGCGTCTCGGCGCCCGTGAGCCAGTTGCGCCAGCGGCGGAACCGGCGCACTCCCGCGCCCTCGGCCCCGCACGCCACGCGCGTTCCCCGCCAGAGCGCGGGCGTGCACGCTTCTTCGTCGCCGCGGCACAGCGTCCACAGCAGGCGCGTGGTGACGACCACGATGGCCTCCCGATCGTGCAGGCGCGCGAAGGCGAGCGCATGGTCCTCGGCGGGACCCTCGACCGCGAGCGGCACGTAGTTGCCGTTGCGGAACAGCGCCTGGTGCTGCCGCCGCAGGTGCAGGAGGCGCCAGGTGACCAGCTGCTTGATGCGGCCGTCCGCGGCCTGCCCATTCAGCTCATCCCAGTGCCTGCGTGCGGGCCAGCCTTTGCGGTAGAGCGCTTGCGCGCCTTCCAGTGCGTGCGCGAGCGCGACGTAGTCCACGGGCCGCCGGTTGTCCGGATCCACCAGGCTGAAGTTCCACTGCTCGCAGCCCTGGTAGAGATCGGGCACGCCGGGTGCCGTGAACTTCAGCGCGACCTGCGCCAGGCTGTTGCGGAAGCCGAAGGGAGCGATCCGCGCCGTGAACTTCTGCAGTTCGTCCGCGAAGGGATTGGCGCCCGCGCGCAGCACGCCATCCACATAGCGCTCCACCGCATCCTCGTAATCGCTGTCGGGACACACCCACGTGGTATTGAGCTTCGCCTCGCGCACCGCCTTGCGCATGTAGGCCTGCACCCGCTGGCGCAGGTCTTCGCGCGCCGCGTCGTCCGGCGTCCCGGCGGGCCAGAGCCCCACCAGCGTCTGGAACAGCAGCCAGATGTCGTTGGTGCTCGGCCACGTCGCGTCCGGCGCCTGCGTGAGGTACAGGTGCGCCCAGCCCGAGAGGCGCAGCAGGCAGTCCTCCCACAGCGCGGGCATCTCGGACAGCACGTTGAGGCGGGCCCGCAGGTCCTCGCCGCGCTTGGTGTCGTGCGTGGACGTGCCCAGCATGCAATGCGGCCGATGCCGCTGCCGCGTCTGGTTGGCGAAATGGAAGGCCGGCACCGACACGCCGAAGCTGCGCGGATCGCCGCCCACCTCGTTGAGCGAGAGCAGCGGTATGTAGCGGTAGAACGCCGTGTCCTCCATCGCCTTGGCCGTCACCGGTGCGGTGAACTGTTGCCAGCGCGCGAGGAAGCGCTGCCGCGCTGGCAGCGGCAGGCTGGCCGCCTCGCCTTCGCCGAGCAACACCTCGCGCAGGTGCTGCAGCACCGTCGCTTCCGACGGGCCCAGGCGGCGTTCCGCCGCGGCGATCGCCCAGTCGATGTGGCGCCGGTCCATGGGGCTCGCCGGCTCGCCGGCGCGCAGGTAGGTGCGGTACACGGGAAAGGCCGCAGCCACTTCCGCCATCGCCCAGCGCAGGCGGTTGCGCGTGAAGTCGCAGCGCCGCCGGTTGCTGCGCGTGAGCCGGTGCAGGGCATGCGCCAGCCAGTTCAGCTCCGAGTAGAGCGAAGTCTCGATGATCAGCTTCTTGCACTGGTACAGCACCTCGTCGAACGGCGTGGTCTGGCCCGTGAAGGCCTGGTACGCCGCGAGGAGGGCCTCCTCGTTGCCGGGGTCCACGAAGACGCCGTTCACGAGGGTGCCGAAGCGGTAGCCGGTATCGCCGTGCACGGGCCAGTCGTCCGGCAGCGACTCGTGCTCGGCCAGGATCTTCTCCACGACCAGGTACAGCGCGCGGGGCTCGTGCCCGACCACCTCGGCCTGCGCGGCGTAGCGCGCCTGCAGCAAGTCGAAGTAGGCCTGCGGATCGCTGAGGCCGTCCGGGTGGTCGATGCGCAGCCCCGACAACAGCCCGTCCTGCAGCCAGTGCAGGACCTTGCGGTGCGTCGCGTCGAACACCTCGGTGCGCTCCATGCGCAGGCCGGCCAGCGTGTTCACGTCGAAGAAGCGGCGGTAGTTCACGTCGTCGCTCGCCACGCGCCAGTCGGCGAGCCGGTAGGCCTGGGCCGCGACCAGCTGCTCCAGCGCGTCGAAGCTGGCCGGTTCCCCGGCCTGGCCGTTGAAGCGCTGCACACAGGCGGCGATCCAGCGCGCGAGCCAGTCGTGTCCCGACGCGAGCCGGGCCAGCTGCCGCTTGTAGACCGCGGCATCGCGCACCCGCGTGCGCCGCGCTTCGGCGTCCGGATCGTCGCGCGAGGGCAGTCGGCGGAACGCATCCAGCAGCGCGCCGACCACGGCGTGGCTGTCGCCTTCGCTGTCGTCGCGCGCCGGTGGCGCCGGCAGCGCCGCCAGGATGTCCGGATAGGTCGCCGGGTCGATGGGGAAGCGGTGGTCCCAGTACTTCAGCCCGAACTCGCCGGACCCGGGGTCGAAGTGCAGCTGGATCTCGCCTGCTTCGAGCACCTTGCCGAAATGGTCGCCGAGCACCGGCAGCAGCACCCGCCCGGCCATTTCCGGCTGGGCCGGCTGCCATTCGATGTCGAAGGTCTCGGCATGCGAGGAGGCGCGTCCGTGTTCCAGCACGTCCAGCCACCAGGCGTTGTCGGCCTCGAGCACGCCCATGTGGTTGGGAACGATGTCCAGGATCTGTCCCATGCCGTTGCGCCGCAAGGCCTGGCACATCCTCGAATGCGCGAGCGCGTCGCCCACTTCCGGGTTGAGCTGCGCGTGGTCGATGATGTCGTAGCCGTGCGTGCTGCCCGGGCGCGCGCGCAGGTAGGGCGAGCTGTACAGGTGGCTGACGCCCAGTGCCTTGAGATAGGGAATGACCTGCGTGACCTGCTCGAAGGTGAAGCCCTTGTGGAACTGCACGCGGTAGGTTCCGCAGGGGACGCTCGCCGTCTCCATCGGCGGCAATTCCAGCGCCGTCGCCTCCAGCGCCGTGGGCCCTTTGCGTTCGCTGCGCAGCACGGCGGCCAGCGAAGCCCAGCGCGCGTCGCTGGCCAGCAGGTCGACGCTGACCGACAGCTTGCGCCGCCAGTTGGGGAAGCGGTCTTCGGTGGTGCCGGGAACGTTCACCTGCAGCAGCTGGCCCGTGACGTCCTCCAGCTGCACGCCCAGCAGCCAGCATGGCGTGCGCGCCAGGAAGGCATAGACCGCATCGACGAAGGCCTGGCCGGGCTCGGGCATGGACGTGGGCTGGACCGTGATGCCCGCGGGCAGCAGGTCCTCGCGCTGCAGCGCCAGCAGCAGGCGGGCGCGGTCCTGCGCGCGGGCGAGCACCTGCGTCTCGTGGGCGCTCGGCTCGGGGTACAGCTGCAGGCGCGCCGACAGCTCGATGTCCTCGCCCACCCAGAACCCGCGCAGGGTCGGCAGGTCGTGCGTGCTGACGACCGCGAGCGCCTGCGCCTGCCATTGCGCCGGACGCCGGAAATTCCCGTCGTCGTCGCGCTCGAACAGCAGCGGCTTGTACGACAGCAGGTTGCCTTCGCGCATGGCCTCGCGCATGCGCGGCGCCACGTTGCCCAGGTCCTCGCCGATCACCATGCACTCATGGCGATGGCTTTCCAGCGCCAGCACGGCGAGCAGGTCTTCCAGCGGGTATTCGACGTACGTCCCGCCATCCGGGCCGGTCCAGAACAGGCGCATCAACGCCATCACGTGGTCCAGCCGCAGTGCGCCGCAATGCCGCATGTTGGCGCG
Organism: Ramlibacter ginsenosidimutans; assembly: GCF_016654015.1. Classification (GTDB taxonomy): domain Bacteria; phylum Pseudomonadota; class Gammaproteobacteria; order Burkholderiales; family Burkholderiaceae_C; genus Ramlibacter; species Ramlibacter ginsenosidimutans. Next base: position 335,227 of record NZ_JAEPWM010000003.1, read on the forward strand.
CAGGGTGTCGATGAAGGGCTGGTAGCGCGCCTGCTTCAGGCGGTGCGGACTCCAGGGCGGCAGGCCCCAGTCCTGGCCGGCGGGTGCCAGCGGGTCGGGCGGCGCGCCGGCGTGCATCCCCAGCGCGTACAGCTCGTGCTCGACCCAGGTCTCCGCGCCGCCACCGTTCACGCCGACCGCGAGGTCGCAGTACAGGCCGATGCCCATGCCGCGCGTGCGCGCATAGCGATGGCACGACTCCAGCTGCACTTCGCAGAGCCACTGCAGCCAGAACCGGTAGCGCACGTCCGATGCGTGCTCCTGGCGGAACCTGCGCACGGCCGCACTGTCGGGGTCGCGATAGGCCTCCGGCCAGGCAGGCCAGCCCCACACCCCAGGGTCCTGCGCGAACAGGTATTCCTGCAAGGCCTCGAACAGCGCGTGCTGGCCGATCGTGTGCTCGCGCTCGCGCATGTACGCGAGGAAGTGCGCGCCGCGCGAGCGGTCCTTGTCGAGTTCGTGGCGTTCGAAATGGCGCCAGAGGATGCGCAGCACTTCGTCCTTCGCCGCAGCGACGCCCGGATACTCCACCAGCTCCGTTTCGCGCAGCGCCAACAGGCGCTCCTGGAAGCGTTCGGACTGCACCTTCTGCTGCGCTTCCTCGCAGCCGCTCAGGTCCACCAGCGTCTGCACGTCGAGGTAGATGGGGTTGAGCGCCTTGCGGCTCGACGGGCTGTAGGGACTCGCCGCCGCGGGGTTGTGCGGGAAGAGGGCGTGCAGCGGGCTCAGGCCGATGAAGGACGCGCCCTGGTGGGCGGCCGCGTCGCACAGCCGGCGCAGGTCGCCGAAGTCGCCGATGCCCCAGTTGCGCGACGAGCGCAGGGCGTACAGCTGGATCGTGCAGCCCCACCAGCGTTCGCCCTGCTGCAGGCCCGGGGCCACGTGGCAGTGGTGCGGCGCGATGATCACGCGGCAATAGTCGTGCGGGGGCGCCCCCTCCAGCGTCAGCCGGTAGTAGCCGGGCCGCAGCCTGGAAGACAGGGTGATGGAGGCCTGCTGGAAGCTGCGCTGCAGGTCCCCGGTTGCCACCGGCAGGCCGTCCTGTTCCTGCGCGAGCTGCCAGCGCGCCGCCGCGCTGTCGTGGCTGGTCCAGCGCAGTTCCAGGCGTTCGTCCTCGCGCGCGACGTGCACGCGAGGCAAGCCCAGGTGCTGCGCCGGCGGATCGCCGCCCTGGCCCGTGAGCGCCGCAATAGCGCGTTCGAGGACGGCCTCGGGGACGGCTTCTTCCTTGCCCCAGAAGCCGTGGTAGCGGTCCGCGATGCCAAGCCGCCGCGCCTGCTCCGCCAGCGACACCGGCGCGTGGTCTGCCGGCGCGTTCATCGCAATCGCCCCACGATGCGGGTCCGCCGGAGTGCGGCGCTCATAAGGTGATCTCCTCGCCCAGGGTCCACCGCGCACTGTAGGCCGGCCAGGTGCCGCGCGGTGTGTGCTCGGGCCGGCGGTGGCTGAACACGACCTGCGCCTCCACCGGGCCCAGGTGCTGCGGCTCGACCTGCAACGGGGACTCGCCCAGGTTCAACTCGAGGCACAACATCATGCCGTCCTCGTACCGCCACTGCACCGCCAGCCCGCGCTCGCCGATGCGTTGTGCGGAATGCTTGCCCGTGAGCAGGAGAGCCGCGCGCGGCGTGATCCACCGGCGCCGCGCTGCGAGTGCAGCGCGCGCCTCGTTCAGCCAGGCCTGCCCGGCGGGTGCCTGCGCGCGTGCGGGGTCGGGACGGCTCGCGGCCAGGGTGCGCTCGCTGCAAGGGTCGGGCAGGTCGTGCGCATCCACGTGGCCGAACTCGCGCTTGCGCCCGGCGCGCACCGCTTCGCGCAGCTCGCCCTCCCAGTCGGCGAAGTAGAGGAAGGGTTCGGTCGCGCCCCACTCCTCGCCGAAGAACAGCATGGGGATCGCCGGTGTGAGGAGCGCCAGCAGGGTGGGCAGTTGCCGCGCTTCGGGCGCAACGAGCTCACTCAGGCGTTCGCCGCGCGCGCGATTGCCGACCTGGTCGTGGTTGTGCGCGAAGTTCACGAGCGCGGTGAGCGGCTGCGCCGGCGCGGCCTGCACCACCTCGCGCGCGCCGCCTTCCCGGCGCTTTGCGCCCTCGAAGACCATCCCGTGCGTGAAGCAGCGCTCCAGCAGGTCCATGGTGCGCTCGCCGTAGTCGTGGTAGTAGCGCCGCGTCTCGCCCGTGAGCGCGACGTGCAGGACGTGGTGGAAGTCGTCGTTCCACTGCGCGTCGTAGCAGCCCGGCACCGGCGTGGGCGCCAGATAACGGTAGTCGTTGTCCTCGTTCTCCAGCACCAGGTGCACGTGCCGGCCGTGCGTTGCGGCGCGAACGCGTTCGGACAGGTCCTGCAGCACGTGCCGGTCGCTGTCGTCGCGGATCGCGTGCACGGCGTCCAGGCGCAGCCCGTCGAAGCGGTACTCCTGCACCCAGAAGAGCGCGTTGTGGATGAAGAACTCGCGCACCACCTCCCTGCCGGGCGCGTCGAAGTTGATCGCGGGCCCCCACGGGCTGCCCTTGCTGGGCGAGAAGAAGGCGGGGGCGTAGGAGTGCAGGTAGTTGCCCTGCGGGCCGAAGTGGTTGTAGACCACGTCCAGGAACACCATCAGGCCCAGGCTGTGCGCCTGCTGCACGAAGCGCTTGAGGTCTTCCGGCGTGCCGTAGGCAGGGTGCGGCGCGTAGGGCAGCACGCCGTCGTAGCCCCAACCGAAGCGTCCCGCGAAGTCGGCGACCGGCATCAGCTCCACGGCCGTGATGCCGAGCTCTGCAAGCTGCGGCAAGCGCGCAGCGGCGGCAGCGAAGGTGCCCTCGCGCGTGAACGTCCCCACATGCAGTTCGTACAGGACCGTTTCGTGCCAGGGTCGGCCCGTCCAGCCGCCCTCCCACTCGAACGCCTTGGGGTCGACGATGCGACTGGGACCGTGCGGGCCTTCGGGGTTCTGCCGCGAGGCCGGGTCGGGCACGAGCTGCCGGCCGTCGATGCGCCAGCGATAGAGCGTTCCCGCCGTCGCGTGCGCAACGGTGCACTCCCACCAGCCGTTCTCGCCGGCTTCGGCCGGGTGCAGTTCGGGGCTGGGGCCGCCGGTCTCGATGGCGACCTCGGCGCGCTGCGCCGCGGGGGCCCAGAGCCGGAAGGTGGCGCCGCCGCCCTCGTCCAGGCGGGCGCCGAATGGCATGTCGTGCTGCGAGCGCACTTGTCTTACTCCTCGGGTGCTTGCGTCAACAACGCCATGGAATGCGACAGTAGTTGCAGCTTCGCCGGCGCCGCGTAGGTGCGCGCCTCGCCTTCCTCGAAAAATCCTTCGGGCGTGTAGATGCGCAGCGCCCATTCGCCGGGATGCCCGGCGACCACCGGCAAGGTGAAGGTGGCGTCCTCGCGCGTGGCATTGAACACGAGCAGCACGGAACGGTTCACCCCCGGGCCGTCGTCGGCCGGCGCAAAGCGCGCGTCGAGCACGGCGGCGACGCAGCGCACGGCGGGGTTGGTCCATTCCTCGGAGGTCATCTCCAGGCCCCACACGCTGTACCACACGATGTCGCGCCGGCTGTCCTCGTCGGGCATGCCGGTGAGCCACGCATTGTGGCGCAGCACCGGCAATTCGCGGCGCAGGCGGATCAAGGCGCTGGTGAAGGCGATCAGCGGGTCGTTGCGGCGCGCGTCGGACCAGTCGAACCAGCTGACCGGGTTGTCCTGGCAGTAGGCGTTGTTGTTGCCGCCCTGCGTGCGGCTCATCTCGTCGCCGCCCAGCAGCAGCGGCACGCCACGCGACGAGAGCAGCGTGGTGAGCAGGTTGCGCTTCTGGCGTTCGCGGAAGGCCAGGATCTTCGGGTCGTCGGTGGGGCCCTCGACACCGCAGTTCCAGCTGCGGTTGTGGCTCTCGCCGTCGCGGTTGTCCTCGGCGTTGGCTTCGTTGTGCTTGTCGTTGTAGCTGACCAGGTCCTGCAGCGTGAAGCCGTCGTGCACCGTCACCAGGTTCACGCTCGCGCGCGGGCCCCGGCGCGAGTGGCCGTAGATGTCCGCGGAGCCGCACAGGGCCGCGGCGAAATCGCCGAGGCTGCCCTCCACGCCGCGCCAGTAGTCGCGCACGCGGTCGCGGTACTGGCCGTTCCACTCGCTCCAGCCCTGCGGAAAGCCGCCGACCTGGTAGCCGTGGTCGCCGAGGTCCCAGGGCTCCGCGACCAGCTTGACCCGCTTGAGCACCGGGTCCTGCGCCACCGCGGAAAGAAAGGGACCGCGGTGGTCGAAGGCGCCGTGCGCATTGCGTGCGATCGCGGGCGCCAGGTCGAAGCGGAAGCCGTCGACGTGCATCTCCTCCACCCAGTAGCGCAGGCTGTCCATCACCAGCCGCAGCATGGCCGGATGGCTCGCGTTGAGTGTGTTGCCCGTCCCGGTGAAGTCCAGGTAGTGCCGATGGTCGTCGGTCAGCCGGTAGTAGCTGCGGTTGTCGATGCCCTTGAAGCACAGCGTCGGGCCCAGGTGGTTGCCTTCGCAGCTGTGGTTGTAGACCACGTCGAGGATCACCTCCAGGCCATTCGCGTGCAGCGTCTTCACCATCTGCCGGAACTCGTTGATGTCACCGCCGGACATGTAGCGCGGGTCCGGCGCGAAGAACGCGATCGTGTTGTAGCCCCAGTAGTTGGCCAGGCCGAGGTCGATCAGGCGGCGCTCGTCGTTGAAGGCCTGCACCGGCAGCAGTTCGACCGCGGTGACCCCCAGCTTCTTGAGGTGGGCGATCGCGGGTTCGCTGGCCAGGCCGGCGAAGGTCCCGCGCAGCGCCTCGGGCACGTCCGCCATCTGTTCGGTGAAGCCGCGCACGTGCACCTCGTAGAACACCGTCTCTTCCATCGGCGTGCCCGGATGCGTGTCGTCGCCCCAGTCGAACTGCGGATCGACGACGATGCACTTGGCCGCGAGCTCGCCGTTGTCCTGCGTGTCCATCTGCAGGTCGCGCCGCTCCTGCCCGAGCGGGTAGGCGTACTGCCAGGCCGCTCCGCGCAGGGGGCGGTCGAGCGCGCGCGCGTAGGGATCCAGCAGCAGCTTGTGCGGGTTGCAGCGCCACCCGTGCTGCGGGTCGTAAGGGCCATGCACACGCAGGCCGTAGCGCTGCCCCGCCCGCAGGCCGGGCACGAAGCCGTGCCACACGTCGTCCGTGCGCGCGGGCAGGGCGATGCGGCGCTGCTCCTGCTCGCCGGTCGCAGCGTAGAGGCAGACTTCCACGCGTTCCGCGTTGCTGGCGTAGACGGCGAAGTTCACGCCGTCGGGGCAGAGGGTGGCGCCCAGGGGCCACGGGCTGCCGGGAGGGCAGGCCGGCTCGGTCCCGGCGGGCGCCGGATGCGGACTGACGCGGAAAGCGCGGGACTGCGAGACGGCTCCCGCCGTCATGCAAGCGCCTCCATGGGTGGCGCCGTCTCGGCCCTGTGGGTGTCGACGTCGACACCGTAGCGGTCGGTGGCCGCGGCGCTGTTGCGGGCCGGGAAGGCACCGGCCGGAACGACCACGATTCCCGAAGGCGTGACGTGGAAGCGCTTGCTGTCCTGCTCGAGGTCCCAGCCGATGCGCACGTCCGGCGGGATGTCGTTGTCCTGGTCGATGATGCAGCGGCGCACCTGGGCGCCCCGGCCGATGCGCGAACGCTCCATCACGATGCAGTGCTCCAGGCGCGCGCCGCGCTCCACCGTCACGGAACGCCGCAACATCGCATGGTCCAGGATCGCGCCGTCCACGATGCTGCCGGAGCCGACGACCGAGCGGTTGATCACGCCGTTCTCGATCTGGGCGGACTCCGCCTGGTCCGGGCTGGCGTAGATGGGCCAGTGCTTGTTGGTCATGCGAAAGCGCGGCTGCGCCCCGAGCGTGTCGAAGTGGGCCTGGTAGTACGCGTCGATGGTGCCGACGTCGCGCCAGTATGCGTGCTCCTCGTAGGGCGCGGTACCCTGGATCACATTGGTGGCGAAATCATAGGCCAGCAGCTTGTGGCTCTTCACCATCGAAGGCAGGATGTGCTTGCCGAAGTCGGTCTCGCCGCTTTCGTGCATGCGCTTCAACTGCTTGAGCAGCACGTCTGCGTTGAAGATGTAATTGCCCATGGATGCCAGCGCATGCGTGCGGCTGCCGGGCATGGGACGCACCGAGCGCGGCTTCTCGCGGAACTCGATGATGCGGTGGTCGTCGTCGACTTCCACCATGCCGAACTGGTCGCACTCGCCCAGTGCCACCGGCAGGGTGGCGACGGTCGCCTGCGCGTTGCCCCGGATGTGGGCGTCGATCATCTGGCGCACGTCCATGCGGTAGATGTGGTCCGCGCCGAACACGGCCACGATGTCCGGCTGCATGCTCTCGATGAGGTGGATGTTCTGGTACACCGCGTCCGCGGTCCCCTGGAACCACGCCGGGCCGTGGCGCATCTGCGGCGGCACCACCGTGATGAAGTGCTGGGGAATGAAGCGGGCCATGGTCCAGGACTGTCGCACGTGTTCGATCAGCGATTGCGATTTGTACTGCACCAGCAGGTAGATCGAATAGATCTCCGAGTTCACCAGGTTCGACAGGACGAAGTCCACGATCCGGTGCTTGCCGTTGAAGGGAACCGCGGGCTTGCAGCGGTTGGCGGTCAGCGGATGCAGGCGCGAGCCTTCTCCTCCGGCCATGACAAAGGCCAGTACGTTCTTATTGGCGGGCATGCGGGTCTCCCTGGGTCGGTGCGTTCGTTGGAATGGGGCGGTTCGAAAGGATGACGGTGCCCAGGGGCGGCACGGTCACCAGGGCGCTGGCTGGCCAGCCACCCACGCCGTGGGTGCTGGCCTCGACGGCGCCGAGGTTGCCGACGCCGCTTCCGCCGTAATAGGCAGCGTCGCTGTTGAGGAGTTCATGCCAGGTCCCCGCCTCGGGCAGCGCGACGCGCAGCGCCTTGCGGGGTTCGGGCGTCAGGTTGACGATCGCGACCACGTAGGCGTCGCCGGGCGCTCCGCGACGCAGCGACGCCAGGATCGTGGCCTCGTGGCGCTCGCACGGCAGCGCCGCGTAGCCCTCGCTGTCGAAGTCGTGGACGTGCAGCGCCGGCACCCGGCGATACAGCGCGTTGAGGTCCGCGACCCAGCGGGCGAGGCCGGCGTGGTACGGGCGTGCCCAGAGGTGCCAGTCGAGCGTGCGCTCGTGGTGCCATTCCTCGGCCTGCCCGAACTCGCCGCCCATGAAGAGCAGCTTCTTGCCCGGGTGCGTCCACATGTAGCCGTAGAGGTTGCGCAGGCCGGCGAACCGCTGCCAGTCGTCGCCGGGCTGGCGCGCGAGCAGGCTGCCCTTGCCGTACACCACCTCGTCGTGCGAAAGCGGCAGGATGAAGTTCTCGTCGAAGGCATAGACCATCGAGAAGCGGACGTCGTCGCCGTGCCAGTGCCGGAAGAAGTGCGGGCGCGAGAAGTAGCGCAGCGTGTCGTTCATCCAGCCCATGTTCCACTTCATGCCGAAGCCGAGGCCGCCCCATTCCACCGGGCGCGACACCGCGGGCCACGCGGTCGACTCCTCCGCGATCATGTGCACGTCGGGGAAGGCGGCGTAGACGGAGGTGTTCAGGTCGCGCAGGAAGCCCACCGCCTCGTGGTTCTCGTTGCCGCCATGCGCGTTCGGAATCCACTCGCCGTGCCGGCGTGCGTAGTCGAGGTACAGCAGCGACGCGACCGCGTCGACGCGCAGGCCGTCGAAGTGGTACTTCTCCAGCCAGAAGATCGCGTTGCTGATCAGGAAGTCGCGGACTTCGTAGCGGCCGTAGTTGAAGATCAGGCTGTTCCACTCCGGGTGGAAGCCGCGCCTCGGATCGTCGTGCTCGTACAGCGCGGTGCCGTCGAAGCGCGCCAGCGCGTGCGGGTCGGCTGGAAAGTGCGAAGGCACCCAGTCGAGGAACACGCCGATGCCTTGCTGGTGCAGCGTGTCGACGAAGACCATCAGGTCCTGCGGCGTGCCGTAGCGCGAGGTCGGCGCGTAGTAGCCGGTGATCTGGTAGCCCCAGGACCCGTAGAACGGGTGCTCGGCGATCGGCATCAGCTCCACGTGCGTGAAGCCCATGTTGTGGCAGTGCGTCGCCAGGCGCAGCGCGAGGTCGCGGTAATTGAGGAAGCGCCCGTCCTCCTCGCGTTGCCACGAGCCCAGGTGCACTTCATAGATGGAGATCGGCTGCTTGTGCGCCTGGCGCTGCCAGCGCGTGCGCATCCAGTCGGCGTCGCCCCATTCGTGCGAGAGGTCCCAGATCTGCGAAGCCGTCCCCGGGGGATGCTCCATGCGGAACGCATAGGGATCGGCCTTGTCCATCCAGTGCCCGGCGACGTCCTGGATGCGGTACTTGTAGCACTGGCCGGCGCGCGCGCCCTCGACGAAGCCGGCCCAGCGGCCGCTGCCGTCGTCGAGACGGTAGAGCGGCTCGCAGTGCCATTGGTTGAACGAGCCGATGACGCCCACGGCGCGCGCGTTCGGCGCCCACACCGTGAACCAGGTGCCGCGTTCGGTAGGATGCGCACCCATCACCTCGAACTGGCGATGGTGGTGGCTGGGTCGGCGCTCTGTCCGCACCTCCGGCCGAGCTGCAGCCGGAGTGCCTTTCTCCTCTTGGGGCATTTGGGGCTTCATAGGCCTTCGTCTTCTGATCGGGCCATTCTGTTGGCTGCGCCCGGCGAGCGTTGAAGGATGCGCAGATCAAGCGATGTAGGCTTGAACCTACAGGCGCGCAGGGCAGAGGCGGGCAAGCGACCGTCCGGTACTTGCTGACGTTGCGATGGACTTCGCCTGACGATGAGTTTGCCCATGCCGGCCACGCATATGGATGAGCCAGCAAGCGTGGTCCCCTGCGGACCAGCAGACCTTGCGCAGGATCAAATGGCGCGTTGCGAGTGCTGCGCGCGTGGTCGCAGCGACCGCCGGGCGCGTGTCAGACGCCGAGGTACTGAGCCAGCAGTTCCGGCCGGGCTCGCAGCTCGGCCGAGCTGCCTTCGTACACGACCTCGCCCTTGACGAGGATGACGTTGCGGTCCGTCACCTGCGTCATGGCGCGCCACGCCTTGTCGACGATCACGCTGGAGATGCCGCTCTCTCGGATCAGGCCGCAGATGCGCCAGATCTCGCGGGCCACCAGCGGCGCGAGCCCCTCCGTGGCCTCGTCGAGGATGAGGACGTCGGGATTCGTCATGAGCGCACGGCCGATGGTGAGCATCTGCTGCTCGCCGCCCGACAGCTGCTGGCCGCCGTGCCGCAGGCGCTCCTGCAGGCGCGGGAAGGTCTCCAGTACGCGTTCGTAGGTCCACTCGCGCTGGCCGCTGCTGCCGGCCCGCGCGGCCATGAGCAGGTTTTCCTTGACGCTCAGGTTGCCGAAGATGCCGCGGCCTTCCGGCACGTAGGCGATGCCTTGCTGCGCGACCTCGTACGCCGGCCGGCCCAGCATGTCACGCCCTTTCACCTGCACCGTGCCCGCGCGCGGCCGCACGATGCCCATCAGGCTTTTCAGCAGCGTGCTCTTGCCCATGCCGTTGCGGCCCATGAGCCCGATGGTCTCGCCGCGGTCGACGTGGAAGTCCACGCCGCGCAGCACGTGGCTGGCGCCGTAATACGTCTGCACGCCGCGTGCGTCGACCAGGCGTTCAGGCATGGTCCTCGGCGCCGAGATAGGCCGACTGCACGTCGGGGTTCGCGCGTACGTCCGCCGGTGCGCCGCTCGCGATGACCTGGCCGTTCACCATCACCGTGAGGTGGTCCGCCAGCGTGAAGACAGCGTCCATGTCGTGCTCCACCAGCATCATTGCGTGGTCCTTCTTCAGCGACAGCAGCAGGTCGACCATGCGCTGCGCTTCGGCCGTGCCCATGCCTGCGAGCGGTTCGTCCAGCAGCAGCACCTGGGGATCGGTCGCCAGCGTCATCGCGATCTCCAGCTGGCGCTGCTCGCCGTGGCTGGACGCGCCGGCGACGCTGCTTCGCCGCGCCTGCAGGCCGGCGAGTTCCAGCGCGCGCTCGGCGCGCTCGTTCGCCTGTGCCACGCGGGAGGCCGATTGCAGCCAGCGCGCCGCGTGCGGCGTGCGGGATTGCGCGGCGAGCCGGATGTTCTCCCACACGGTGAAGGGCGGGAAGATATTGGTCTTCTGGTAGCTGCGGCCCAGGCCCTCGCGCGAGATGCGCTCCGGGCTCCATCCGGTGATGTCGCGGCCGGCGAGGCTCACGCTGCCTGCCGTCGGGGCGAGATCGCCCGAGAGCAGGTTGGTCAGCGTCGACTTGCCCGCGCCGTTGGGACCGATCACCGCGTGGATGCGACCGCGCCAGAGGTCCAGCGTGACGTCGTTGACCGCCGCCAGCCCGCCGAAGCGCTTCGTGAGGCCGCGCGCGGAAAGGCGTACCTCACTCACCGGTCGCTTTCCTCCGGCGCAGCGCGCGTTCCACCAGCCCGAGCAGGCCGCGTGGCGCGAACGTCACGAGCAGCACGATGAACAGTCCCATCCACAACTGCCAGTGCTTGCCGCCGTCGAAGCCGGCTATGGTGGGGACGTCCTTGAAGACGTGCAGCAGGTACTCGAAGGCAAAGGCGCCGACGATCGCCCCGGCGAAGTTGCCGGTGCCGCCGAGGATCACCATCATGATGGCGTGCGCACTGGCCTGGAAGCCCATGAGCTCCGGGTTCACGAAGCCGGTCTGCGCGCCCCACAGGTACCCGGCGAGCCCGGCCAGCGCGCCGGCGAGGGTGAACGCGGCCAGCTTGTAGCCGAAGGTGCCGAAACCCATGGCACGCATGCGGTGCTCATTGACCCGGATGCCGGCCAGCGCGCGCCCGAACGGGCTGAACAGCAGCCGACGCAGGAACGCGTAGACCAGCAGCAGCACCGCGAGGATGAAGTAGTAGAAGACGCGCTTGTCCTCGAGGTCGAACAGTCCGGCCGCGGGCTTGAAGTTGATGTAGATGCCGTCCGAGCCGCCCAGGACCTTGTTGTCGAAGAACAGGTAGAACACCATCTGCGCGAACGCCATGGTGACCATGATGAAGTAGATGCCGTGCGTGCGGACCACGAAGAAGCCGATCACCAGCGCCGCCAGCGCGGAGGCGGCCACGCCGGCGGGCAGCGACCACCACAGGCTCACCGGCACGTCCTGCGGCGCCACGAAGGCGAGCACGTAACCGGCAAGGCCGAAGTAGGCCGCATGCCCCAGCGACACGAGCCCGGTCACGCCTTGCAGCAGGTCCAGGCTCATGGCGAAGATCGCGAGGATCATCATCCGCGCGACCATCTGCGTGTAGAACTCGGTGCCGACGAAGGGGAAGGCCAGCAGCGCGGCCAGTCCCGCCAGCAGCGCGAACTTCAGCCCGCGCGGCAGCACCTCCAGGTGGACGCCGATCGCGCTCATTGCCGGAACAGCCCTTCGGGTTTCCAGAGCAGCACGGCGGCCATGAGCATGTAGACCAGCATGCCGGCGACCTGCGGCAGCAGGACCTTGCCGAAGGTGTCGACCAGGCCGACGAGCAGGGCGGCGATGAGCGCGCCGCGCACCGAACCGATGCCGCCGATCACCACGACCACGAAGCACATGATCAGCACCTGCGAACCCATGTTCGGGTACACGCTCGAGACGGGCGCGGCGATCATGCCGGCGATGCTTGCGAGACCCACGCCCAGCGCGAACACCACGGCGTGGATCAGTTTCACGTTCACGCCGAGCGCTTCGGTCATCTCGTGGTTGAAGGCGCCCGCGCGGATCTTCATGCCCAGCCGGGTCTTCGAGATCAGCAGGTAGAGGCCCAGCGCCAGCAGCACGCACAGCCCCGACATGAACAGCCGGTACACCGGGTACGACAGGTTGTCGGTGAGCGGGATCGATGCCGAGAGCACCTGCGGGACGGGCACGCCGTGCACGTCGTCGCCCCAGGCGATGGAGCGCAACTCCTCGAAGATGTAGATCAGCCCGAAGGTGAGGAGCACCTGGTCCAGGTGGCCGCGCCGGTAGAACTGCCGGAACAGCACGCGCTCCAGCACGAGGCCGAACAGCACGGACAGCACGGTCCCGAGCACGATCGCGAGCACGAGGCTGCCGGTCTTGGCCGCGAGCGACCAGGCGAGGTAAGCCCCGAGCATGTAGAAGCTGCCATGGGCGAGATTCACCACGCCCATGATCCCGAAGATCAGCGTCAGGCCCGCGGCCAGCATGAACAGCAGCAGCCCGTACTGCACGCTGTTCAGCAGCTGGATCAGGAAATTGGGGAAGTCCATGGGGGGCTAGAGGCTAGGCGCCGGGGACTAGGGAGATGCAGCGCGCTTCGCGCGCACGGATGGGGCCAGGGCTGTTTCCCTAGCCTCTAGCCCCCGAGAACCTGGCCCCTGCGCAGCGCGAGCGCTGCGCGCTCAGGCGAGCTTGCATCCCGCTCCCGAATCCGACAGCGCCTTGGCGGCGATGCCGATCACCTTGTTCTCGCCCTTCTCGACGCGGCGCAGGTACATGTCCTGGATGGGGTTGTGGGCCTTGCTCATCGTCCACTTGCCGCGGGGGCTGTCGATCACGGCCGTTTCGAGCGTCTTGTACAGCGCCTGCTTGTTGCGGACGTCGCCCTTGGCCGCCAGGAGGCCCTGCACCAGCAGCTGGCCGCTGTCGTAACCCTGGACCGCGTAGACGTCTGGCTGCAGCTTGAACGTCTTGGCGTAGTTCAGCCGGAACTCGCGGTTGCGCGGTGTGTCCAGCGAATCGCTGTAGTGCATGGTCGTCATGACGCCCTCTGCGGCGGGACCCGCCGCATCGAGCACACCTTCAGTGAGGAAGCCGGAACCCCACAACGGAATCTTGTCCTTCAGCCCGGCCGCCGCGTAGTCCTTCATGAACTTCACCGCGGGCGCCCCGGCGAAGAAGCAGACCACGGCGTCGGGCCGCAGCGAAGCGATCTCGGTGAGCAAGGCCTGGAATTCAACCTGGGGGAAGGGCAGCCCGAGCTCCTTGATGATCGTCCCCCCCGCCTTCGTGAAGCTGTCTCGAAATCCCTCGAACGCCTGGTCGCCGGCCGCGTACTTGTGCGTGATCCAGACGGCGCGCCTGATGCCCCGATCGAACATCGGCTTGCCCAGGGCGAGCGTCGGCTGCGAATTGGTGAACGAGGTGCGGAAGACGTTGGGCGCGCAGAGCGCGCGGGTGGCCTCGTGGACCCCTGCGTTCGGGATGATGTTCAGGACGCCCGACTCGCGCGCGACCTTGTGGATCCCCATCTGGACGCCGGAGTGCACGGTGCCGATCAGCACGTCGACCTTGTCCCGCTGCACCAGGCGGTTCGCGTTCTCCACGCCCTTGGAGGGTTCGGATTCGTCGTCCACCTTGAACCACTCGATCTCGCGGCCACCGAGCTTGCCGCCTTTCTCGTTGATGGCCATGCGCACGCCGTTCTCGATGGCCACGCCGAGCGCGGCGTAGGCGCCCGTGTAGGGCAGCATGAAGCCGACGCGGATCTTGTTGGACTGCGCGCGCACGATCTCCGGCAGCAGCAGGCCCGTGGAAGCCGCGCCGACGAGGGCGGCGCCGCGGGAGAGGACGAGACGGCGGGTGGACATGGACGCTCCTTCGTTGTGTTCTGACAGCCGCAGCGATTGTGCGTGCGCGTGCGCGCGCCGCACACCATCGCTTTCCCTCAGGACGCAGCGGCGCGCAGCTTGAAGCGCTGGATCTTGCCAGTAGCCGTCTTCGGCAGTTCGGGCACGAAGGCGATCCAGCGCGGGTACTTGTACGGCGCCAGCCGCGACTTGACGTGCGCTTGCAGGTCCTCGGCGCTGGCCTGCTGTCCCGACTTCAACACCACGTAGGCCTTCGGCTTGGTCAGGCCGTCGTGGTCGGCGACGCCGATCACCGCGGCCTCGAGCACCGAGGCGTGCGTCATCAGGCAGGCCTCGACCTCGAAGGGCGAGACGTAGATGCCGCCCACCTTCAGCATGTCGTCGCTGCGGCCGCCGTAGGTGTAGTAGCCGTCGGCGTCGCGCGTGTACTTGTCGCCGCTGCGGGTCCACTCGCCGGCGAAAGTCGCCTTGGTCTTGCTGCGGTTGTTCCAGTACATGAGGGCCGCGCTCGGCCCTGAGATCTGCAGCTCGCCGATCTCGCCGTCGTCGCATTCGTGGCCGTCGTCGCCGACGATGCGCAGTTCGTAGCCGGGCACGGGCTGGCCCGTCGTTCCGTAGCGCACCTGGCCCGGACGGTTGGACAGGAAGATGTGGAGCATCTCGGTCGAGCCGATGCCGTCCAGGATCTCGCAGCCGTACTCGCGGGTCCAGCGCTCACCGATCTCGGCAGGCAGCGCTTCGCCGGCACTCGCGCAGACACGCAGGGCGATTTCGCTTTTCTTCGGCCGGCTCGCATCCGCCAGCAGCGCGGCGTACAGCGTCGGCACGCCGTAGAAGATCGTGGGCCGATGCTCCTTCAGGATCCGGAACACGTCCGCGGGCGTGGGACGCGAGGGCAGCAGGACGGTCGTGGCGCCGACGCTGAGGGGGAAGGTGAGGGCGTTGCCCAGCCCGTAGGCGAAGAACAGTTTGGCGGCCGAATAGACGACGTCGTTCTCGCGGATGCCGAGGATTGCGCGGCCATAGAGCTCCGCAGTCTGGATCAGGTGGCTGTGCAGGTGCACCGTGCCCTTGGGCGTGCCGGTGGAGCCGCTGGAATAAAGCCAGAAACACGCGTCGTCGCTGCACGTTCCGGCCAGTTCGCTCGTGGCGCGTCCCGAGGCGACCAGTTGCGCGACCGAGCGTTCGCCGCTGTCGCCGGCAATGAACACGTGCTTGAGCGTCGAGACCTGGCCCATCAGCGTCTCGAACGTGGGCAGCAGCGGCCTGGACACGAACAAGGCCTGCGCGCGCGAGTCGCGCAGCATGAAGTCGAAGTCCCTGGTGGTGAGGAGCGTGTTCGCCGCGATCGGCACCACGCCGGCGAGGATGCATCCCAGGAACACGACCGGCCACTCGAGCGTGTCGAGCATCGCCAGCATCACGCGCGTTTCGGGCGCGAAGCCGCGTGCGCGCAGTGCGTCGGCGAACCGGTGCGCCTGTTCGTCGAGTTGCGCATACGTGAGCGTCTCGCCACTGGATGCATCGACGTAGGCGACCTTGTCGGACCGCGCGGCATTGCGGCGAAGCAGGTCGTGCGCCGCGTTGTAGTCGCGCGGGATCTCGACGCGCGGCGGGCTGGTGCTGTGGTCGGCGTGGCTCAGGTGCATTCGTTGTCTCCTTTGACCGGGACCTCGCAGGGCCCTCGTAACCCTCGCAGGCTGGGGTAAGCGAAGGCGAACCCCAGCGCTCGCGCACGCTGGGGTTCGCTCTCGCTCACCACCAGCCTACGACTCACGCGGCCGTCTGTTCCTTGTTCTTCAGCGCCGGGATCGCTTCGTTCTGCAGCCACTCGCGGCACCACGCGGTGCCGACTTCCTCGGGCATGGTGCCTGCACTGGCGTCGTGGCACCAGACCTCGCCGATGCGCTGCGCGCCCAGGCCCTGCAGGCGCTCGTCGAACTTCTTGCCGCCGAAGCAGAAGGTCTGCGCGTAGGTGCGGTCGCCCAGGGCGATCACGCCATAGCGCACGTGGCCGAGGAATCTGGGCTGCGTGTCCAGCGAGTCGTACAGGGCGCGCGCGTTGTCGGGGACATCGCCCGAGCCGTAGGTGGACGAGCAGATGAGATATAGCGCATCTTCATCGAAGACGGAGATGTCGCGGCCGTCCATCATCACGACTTCGATGTCATCCACGAGGTCCGCGCAATCCATCTGGATGGCCTGGGCGACGTAGTCGGCCGTGCTGGTCATGGTGCCGACGAGGATCTTGAGCTTCATGTGGTTCCGATCACATGCAGTAAACTGCTTGACAACTGATTTGCAGGAAGTATAGTGCAATCTTGATTTAGCGCAAGGTTTTCGTTTCCCGCGTGCTCCTCCATCCGTCCATGCAACTCCGGTCCGACACCGACAACCAACGCGCCACGCTCGCGGAGCTGGGCGGCCGCGTGCGTGCCTGGCGCGCACGGCGCGGCATGACGCGCAAGCAGCTCGCCGTGGACTCGGGCCTGTCCGAGCGCTTCCTGCACGACGTGGAGAGCGGCAAGGGCAACGTGTCGATCAACTCGCTCGAAGCCGCCGCGCGCGCGCTGAACATCACCATTCTCGACCTGCTGCAGGATGCGCCTCGGCCCGCCCTGGCGCGTGTGCAAGGCCTGGTGGCGCGCCTCGACGATGCGCAGCTGGACCAGGCCTATGCCCTGCTCGGCACGAGCTTCGGCCTGGCGGATGCGCAAGGCCGCGAGCAGCGCATTGCGCTGGTCGGCCTGCGCGGTGCGGGCAAGACCACGCTGGGTGCGCAGCTGGCCGCCCACCGTGGCGTTCCCTTCATCGAACTCGACCGCGAGATCGAGCGCGAGGCGGGCACCAGCATGAACGAGATCCTGCTGCTGCACGGGCAGGCCGGCTTCCGCCGCTATGAAAGGCGTGCACTCCTGCGCATTGCGGAGGAACATGCGCAAGGCGTGGTGATGACCACCGGCGGCAGCATCGTCAGCGAGCGCGAGACCTTCGACCTGCTGCAAAGCCATTTCTACTGCGTCTGGGTGAAGGCCAGCCCGGAAGAGCACATGAGCCGCGTCGTCGCCCAGGGCGACATGCGGCCCTTCAACGCGGGCGACGGCGCGGAGCTGCCGCGCGGCGCGGTGAACGAGGCGCTGGAGGACATCCGCCGCATCCTGTCCAGCCGCGAAGCCCTGTATGCGCGCGCCGATGCCGTGGTGGACACCGCGGCGCGCACTGTCAAGCAGTCCCTGAAAGACCTGGAGCGGGCCGTGCCCGCGCCGCAAGCAACGACCCTGGAGACCCGATGAACGCCATGACCGAACCCCTGCTGTTCAAGCAGGTGCTGGCCGGCGAGGAACGCGAGCTGGTGAGCTTCGCCACGCATCCTTCCCGCTACCGCCACTGGACGCTGAACGTGGAAGGCGACGTCGCGCGCCTGAAGCTGGACATCGACGAGGACGGCGGCATCAAGCCCGGCTACAAGCTGAAGCTCAATTCGTACGACCTGGGCGTCGACATCGAGCTGCACGACGCGCTGAACCGCATCCGCTTCGAACACCCCGGCGTCAAGGTGGTCGTGTTCGAGAGCGCGAAGGAACGCATCTGGTGCTCCGGCGCCAACATCTACATGCTGGGACTGTCCACGCATGCCTGGAAGGTGAACTTCTGCAAGTTCACCAACGAGACGCGCAACGGCCTGGAAGACTCCTCCCGGCACGAAGGGCTGAAGTCCCTCGCCGCCGTGACGGGCGCCTGCGCGGGCGGCGGCTACGAGCTGGCGCTGGCGTGCGACCGCATCGCGATGGTGGACGATCGCTCGTCCACGGTGAGCCTGCCCGAAGTGCCGCTGCTCGGCGTGCTGCCCGGGACCGGCGGCCTCACCCGCGTGACCGACAAGCGCAAGGTGCGCCGCGACCTCGCCGACATCTTCTGCACGACCAGCGAAGGCGTCCGGGCCGACCGCGCCAGGGACTGGAAGCTGATCGACGAACACGCGAAGCCGCAGCAATTCGGCGCGCTGGTGGACAAGGAAGTCGCGGCGCTGCGCGCGCAGTCCACCCGCCAGGGTCCGGAGCAGGGCGTCGAGCTCACGCCCCTGCAGGCGACGATCGACGAGCAGGGCTACCACTATGGGCTGGTGGACGTGCAGGTCGATCGCGCGACCCGCGTCGCCACGATCACGGTGAAGGCGCCCGCTGCCGCGATCGCGTCCACGCCGGAGGCGATCGTCGCGGCCGGCGTGAGCTGGTGGCCGCTGCAGATGGCCCGCGAACTGGACGACGCGATCCTGAACCTGCGCACGAACGAACTCGAGATCGGCACGTGGGTGCTCAAGACGCGCGGCGACGCCAACCTGGTGATGCTCGCCGACGCCACCCTGGAAAAGCACAAGGACCACTGGCTCGTGCGCGAGACCGTGGGGCTGCTGCGCCGCACGCTGGCGCGGCTGGACGTCACCAGCCGCTCGCTGATTGCGCTGGTCGACGAGGGTTCCGCCTTCGCCGGCACGCTGTACGAACTGGCGCTGGCCTGCGACCGCATCTACATGCTGGACCTGCCCGATGCGCCCGACGCTGCGCCGGCGCTGCGCCTGAACGTGGCGAACTTCGGCCGCTACCCCGAAGTGAACGGTCTCACCCGGCTGCAGACGCGCTTCAACGAGGACGCGCAGACGATCGCGCAGCTGCAAGGCCTGCAGGACAGCCCGCTGCGCGCCGACCAGGCGCTGGGACTGGGTTTGGTCACGCTGACGCCCGACGACATCGACTGGGACGACGAGATCCGCCTGATGCTGGAAGAGCGCGCCTCGCTCTCGCCCGATGCGCTGACCGGCATGGAAGCCTCGCTGCGCTTCCCCGGCAAGGAGACGATGGAGACGCGCGTGTTCGGGCGCCTGTCGGCCTGGCAGAACTGGATCTTCATCCGCCCGAACGCCGTCGGCGAGGAGGGCGCGCTGAAGTTGTTCGGCAGCGGGAAGAAGGCGAAGTTTGATTGGAAGCGCGTCTGACGACGCATCGCTGGGGTTCGCTTTCGCTCACCGCCAGCCTACAAGAACCGACATCGAATTGCATACGTAGGCTGGCGGTGAGCGCAGCGAACCCCAGCAAGCACCCCGAGGAACACCCCATGAGCACCATTGACCTGCAAGCCAAGATCCCCAACAACGTGAACCTGGCGGACAACCGCCAGCTGCAGCGCGCGCTCGAACACTGGCAGCCGGCCTTCCTGCGCTGGTGGGACGAGATGGGTCCGAGCGGCTTCCGCGCCAAGGACGTCTACCTGCGCACCGCCGTCGGCGTCGACGCTTCCGGCTGGGCGCAATACGGCTACACGCCCATGCCCGACTACCGCTGGGGCATCTTCCTGGCCGACCAGCAGAAGGACCGCAAGATCGGCTTCGGCGATTTCATGGGCCAGGACGCGTGGCAGGAAGTGCCGGGCGAATTCCGCTCCACCTTCCGCCGCCTGATCGTCACGCAGGGCGACACCGAGCCTGCGTCCGTCGAACAGCAGCGCCTGCTGGGCCACACGGCGCCTTCGCTCTACGACCTGCGCAACCTGTTCCAGGTGAACGTCGAAGAAGGCCGGCACCTGTGGGCGATGGTGTACCTGCTGCACGCCTACTTCGGCCGCGACGGCCGCGAGGAGGCCGAGGAACTGCTGGAGCGCCATTCGGGCGACCCGGACAAGCCGCGCATCCTGGGCACGTTCAACGAGCCCATGGACAACTGGCTGTCCTTCTTCATGTTCACCTACTTCACGGACCGCGACGGGAAGTTCCAGCTGAAGTCCTTTGCCGAGAGCGCGTTCGATCCGCTCGCGCGCACCTGCCAGTTCATGCTGACCGAGGAAGCGCACCACATGTTCGTGGGCGAGACCGGCGTCGGCCGCGTCATCAAGCGCACGCTGGAAGTGATGAAGGAACTGGACACGGACGACTGGAAGAAGGTGCGCGAAGCAGGCGCCATCGACCTGCCGACCATCCAGAAGTTCATGAACTTCTGGTTCACCAGCTCGCTGGACCTGTTCGGCTCCGAAGCTTCGTCCAACGCCGCCAACTACTTCAGCAACGGCCTCAAGGGCCGGCCGGACGAGGCGAAGTTCGCCGACCACGTCGAGGCGGACACCACCATGACCATCCAGGTGCCGGACGGCCAGGGCGGTGTGCGGGACGAGAGCATCTCCGTGCGCAACGGCATCAACGAAATCACGCGCCTGGAGTACGCCAAGGACTGCAACGTGGGCGTGACCCGCTGGAACATGCTGGTAAAGCGTTCGGGCGTGCCCTTCGAGTTCAAGCTGCCGTCCACGCGCTTCCGCCGCAGCGTGGGCGCCTGGGCCGGCCTGCACACCGACCCGCAAGGCCAGCCGATCACGGCGGCCGAGTTCGAGGCGAAGCGCAACGACTGGCTGCCGACGCCGGAAGACACCGCCTTCGTCAAGAGCCTGCAGCAGCGCGTGACCGAGCCGGGCAAGATGGCCGGGTGGATCGCGCCGCCGGATCGCGGCATCAATGCCCAGCCGGTCGAGTACGAATACGTGAAGCTCTGATCAGCGCGCGGGCTGCGCGCCCGCCGGGTCCGCCGCGGGCCCGTCTTCCGGTGAGGGAGACGGGCCCATCTCACGCATGCGCCGCACCAGGTCTTCGTCCGTCTCGGTCCCCGTCGGCTCGATAGCCTGCGCGCCTGCGGTGTCGAGCGTGTGCACGGTCGCCGGGAACAGGTACACGGCGGCCCCGACCAGCAGCTGCGCCGCGACGTAGGGCGCGACCGCGCGCAGCAGCGCGCGCGTGGAGACCGCAGGCAGCCGCGCATGCGAGCGCGTCATGAGGATGGCGTAGCCCAGGGGCGGCAGCAGGAAGCCGGCCTGCAGCACGAGCAGCAGCAGCACGGCCACCTGCTGCGCATCGGCCAGTTGCACCACGAGCAGCGGCGCGACGATGGGCACGATCACGAAGATCAGTTCGAAGGCATCGAGGATCCACGCGCACGCGGCTACTGCGAGCAGCAAGAGCAGCGAGGAACCGGGCACGCCGGCCGTGACCTGCGCGAGCCACCCGCCGGTGCCGAACAGGCCGAAGACCAGGCTGAACGTGGTCGCCCCCACGAGCAGAGCGAACAAGGCGCCGACTAGCGCCAGCGTGTCCAGCAGGACTTCGCTCCAGGCGCGCGCATCGAGCGAGCGCGTGACAACGGCGAGCACGGCGAGCGCACAGCCTCCGGTCGCGGCGCCTTCGACGGCGAGCATGCGCCCGGTGAACACGCCGGCCAGCAGGAGCAGCACGCCTGCGATCGCGCCGGTGCCCAGCAGCATCTCTCGTCGGGAGAGGGGACGCTCGGCGCGGTCGGTGACCGCCGTGCGCGCTTGCCGGCCCTGCCGCCACGCGACCAGGGCCCACAGCAGCAGCACCGCCAGGGCCGGCAGCAGCGCGGCGTGGAGCACGTCCTGCGTGTTGACGATGCGCTGCCCGTCGAAGGTGGCGCCGGCGAGATGGGCGGCCTCGGTGTGGGCGCGCATCATGGCGTCGCCCAGCAGCAGCAGCACCAGCGACGGGGGCACGACCACGCCGATGGTGGCGGCCGCTGCGACGAGGGCCAACGCGCGTGCGGGCGGCAAGCCCGCGAGCCGCGGCGCGACCAGGCGGGAGAGCAGGGCCGAACTCGCGGCGACCGAGCCGTTCATGGGCG
This sequence comes from Ramlibacter ginsenosidimutans, assembly GCF_016654015.1. Taxonomy (GTDB): domain Bacteria; phylum Pseudomonadota; class Gammaproteobacteria; order Burkholderiales; family Burkholderiaceae_C; genus Ramlibacter; species Ramlibacter ginsenosidimutans. The sequence goes on from NZ_JAEPWM010000003.1 coordinate 356,477, forward strand.
CGAGCAGCGCGCCGCTCGCCAACGCCGACAGCGCCGCACCGGCGCCGGTGCCGCGCAGCAGCCGGGAGAAGCAGCGGACCAGCGCATCGGCCACGGGCAGCCGCTGCAGCAGGAAGCCGAGGAACACGTAGAGCGGCATGGCCTGGAGCAGGTCGTGTTCCAGCAGGTTCACCAGCCGTGGGTAGGCCGCGCCCAGCACGCCCGCGTCGAGCACACCCATTGCAATGCCCAGCGCGGCCCCGAGGCTGGCCACCCCCAGCAGCAGCGCCCAGACGGGCAAGCCGGTGCCGGCGACGAGCGCTGCGAGGAGCGCCAGCATGCCGAGGCCGGCGCTAGGCATCCGGAGCTTCCACGCGCCAGGCCGCGGCCAGCGACTGCAGCAGGGCCAGCAGCACCAGGATCCAGGCGGCCGCCTTGATCAGGAAGTAGCCCGGATTCAGCGTGTCCGGAAACTTCTCCAGCGTGCGCAGCGATTCCCACACGGGCGCGGAGAGCGTCCACAACATGAAGAGCGACCAGGGCAGCACGCAGGCAAGCGTCGCGACCGCGGCGACTCGGCGCGAACGCAGCGGCGGACCGGCGACCAGGTGCGTGCCGGTGCGCCCCGCAAAGCCGACGCCGAAGGCCATCGCCAGTGCGAACAGGACTTGCGCCGCGTCGTTCGCCTGGCGCGACCCGGCCTGCACCAGCTCGCGCAGCGGCCACTGCGCGAACAGCAGCACCGCCAGGGGCAGCACGAGCAAGGAGGCAGCGAGGTACACGCGGCGAAGCATGGGCCGAGTGTAGGCAGGCCGGGCTGACTGGACGGAGGCGCCCCGCGGCGGCCGCGCGACGGCGGCTGGGTGCCGCCAGGGGTCACGCGTAGAATGCGAGCCAGTCGGAGCGTAGCGCAGTCTGGTAGCGCATCTGGTTTGGGACCAGAGGGTCGTAGGTTCGAATCCTATCGCTCCGACCAATCTTCCCCGGCGCCCTCAAGGCAGCGGCGCCACCTCCGCATACACGCTGAAGAATTCGCCGCCGCGCCGGTCGCAACCGGCAGCGATGTGTCCCAGCGGCATCTGCTGCATCCCGGCGAGCACGGCCTCGAAGCGTTCCCCCGCGACCGCGAAATGGGCGGCGGCGGCGCGCAGCTGCGATGCGGCGTCCGCCACCGCGAGCCCGCTCTTGTACAGGTTCACGTCGAACGACCGACGCGGGTTGCCCGTTTCGCTCACCTCGAGATAAAGGAAGGGCGCTTGCGGGCGAACGCGTGCGGCGAGCCGCACGATGTCCTGGGCGATGTCCACGGCCGCGGCCGGGGCGGCCTCCGGGACGACGGCGCGCATGCGTTGCAGCACGTCGCGCGTGTTCAGGAGCGGCACGCAGATGTAGTGCGCTTCCTCGAAGTGTCCGGGCCGGGCGCTGTCCCATTTGACGCCCAGGTGCAGCAGCTGCGGCGACGCGTCGCCGGCGCGCACGCGCCTGCGCACGGCATCCCAGAACTCCAGGTACAGCTTGAACACGCGATGAACACCGCTCTCCTCGGTCGCGAAGAAGACTGCGTTGGCCTCGCCGAAACGCTGCGTAACGATTTGTTGTGCAGCTGTGGGCATGCCGAGCGCTGCACCCACCGCGACCGTGGCGTCCAGCGAGAAGGTCGATGTCGGAACGCCGATGAGCATACGGTCGGCCAGCAACGCGCCCGGCACGAGCTTGAAGGATTGCTCGCGTCCATATGGCACGCCCGCACCTTCGATCCGCGCGAGCACTTGGCGCCACGCAGGAGCGGAGTCAAGTGCATGCGTTGGTTCTTTGGTGCCCATGTCCAAGACAGTTCGATCACAGTCTGTTTGTATTTGAAACCGGCGTAGGCGCGCTCCCTAAGCTGACTTATAACCTGCGGGGTCGACGGAAGAAATTGTCGACGAAACGCGAATAACCGGTACCCCAAAAGTACTCGAGACCGGGGGAGATTCGACCCGTTCACTTGTGACGTGGCAGGCCCGTGGGCCGTGCCCGGGGGCTACCATGCAGCCGATTCTCTCCCTGCGCGAGGCGTTCGCGCGTTCCTGGGTCGCCAACCAGATCCGTGGTGTCTTCGGTTCCGTCCAGCCGGACCTGACGTCCCGCTCCCGCCGCTTGCGCCGCCACCGCCCGGAGTTCGGCCTCGAAGCGATCGAGCCGAGGCTGCTGCTCTCTGCGGACCTGCATTACGACCATGCGAGCCCGAACGGGATGACGCTCACGGCGATCTCCTCCACGCAGCTGAAGCTCACGGAGACGGGCAACAGCAGCAACGTGATCAGCACGGCGACGCTGTCCGGCGACACGATCAACATCAGCTTCGACAGTTCCGACCTCCTGGGCGATCCCGGCCTGCGCGCGGACACTGTCACGATCGACATGGCCAGCCTGCAGGCGCTCACGCCTTCCGGCAGCGGCCTCACGATCAACTTCGATGGCGCCGGCCAGGACATCTTCAAGGACAAGGTGGTGCTGTCCGGAACGGGCAGCTATGGCTTCGACCTCACCGTCAATGCCGCGGCCGACATCCAGGTCGCCTCGGGCGCGTCGGTCACGCTGACCGGCGGCCACGACCTCGCCCTGAATTCCACGCAGAGCAGCACCGGCTTCGCGAACAACCTCACCTCCGGCCAGCTGAGCACCATGTTCACCGGCGTGGTCGGTGATACCGGCTACGACTTCGATTTCCTCGCCGACGTCGATGCCGACATCGACGTGTTCGGTGCGCTGAGCGCGCACGACATCCAGCTGAAGTCCTCCTCGAAGATCGCCATCGACAACGGCGGCCTGGGCCTCGGCGGATTGCAACTCGCCTTCCTGTACGCCAACTCCGCGGCGAACGTGAACATCGATACGGGCGCCGACATCACGGCCACGGGCGCCCTGAGCGTCTCCTCGAAGTCGGACGTGTCCGCCATCGCATCGCTCAAGGGTGTGGCGAGCGAAAACACCGGCAGTGCCGATGCGGCGGTCTCCGTGCTGATCCTGTTCAGCGACGCGCACTCCGCGGTCGCCCACAACGCGGATGTCGACGCGACCGGCAACTTCGACCTGCTGTCGGACAACGTGGTCACCGCGTCGTCGCTGGCCGATGGCTCGCTCGCGGGCGCGGGCGCCTCGCTGGCGGTGGGCTGGTTGGACAGCAGCACCAGTTCCACCATCGGCGGCGATGCGACCGTCGATGCGGCCGGCGTCAACCTGAAGGCCACGTCGCAGAACACCATGACCGTGCTGGCGAAGGCGACTTCGGGCGGCGCCACCAATGGGGGCAGCAGCACCGCATCGAAGGACGCCCTCACGAAGAACAATGCCAAGACCTCCGAAGGCAGCGTCGACTTCGCCGGCGCCGTCGCCGTGGGCACGGTGCTCGGGACCACCGAAGCCTCCGTCGACACGACGCAGCACGTCATCGCCACCGGAGCCCTGAACGTCGTCGCCACCAGCGCCAACAGCGCGAACACCACGGCCGACGGCAGCACCACCAGCAGCGGAGCTACCGGTGTCGGGGTGGCGGTCGGCATCGGCGTGGGCGTGTTGGACAACCACGCATTCCTGGACGGCACCGGCATCAGCGCCGGCTCCGTGAACGTGTCCGCGCTCACCGGTACGCGCAGCTTCGACCTCGTGCCCGCCGACGTGAGCGGCGGCGCGATCAACCTCGCCGGCGGCGCGCACGGCCTGCAGACCGGCGACGAGATCGTGTACCAGCACGACGGCTCTGCCAGCGGCGAGCTGGACAACCTCGACAACAACGGGCACTACTTCGTCAACGTGCAGTCGGACGGCAAGATCAAGCTGTACGACAACGCCACGGACGCCAAGGGCGGAACCGCGACGGGTCTCATCAACGTCGGGACCTCGACCGCGAGCGCCACGGGCCACAGCTTCGTCACCGCCGACAAGCTCAATCGCTTCGGCCTGTCCGCCGTCGCCGGAGCGAGCGGCGGCAGCACCGGCGTGGCCGGTGCGCTGGCCATCGGCGTGGTGGTGAGCGACACGTCCGCACTGGTCAAGAACGGCACGGTCGTGACCGTCACCGGCGGCGGCAACGTGACGCTGACGGCCGAGAACTTCATCGCGAGCACGGTCAGCGCCAGCGGCAAGCAGACCGGCGGCAGCAACGTCGGCGTCGGCGGCAGCCTCGCGTTGAACATCTCCGAGACCGACACCACGGCGGCGCTGGAAAACGACGCCAGCATCGCCGGTGCGGGCGACCTCACGCTCGACACTTCGTCGAAGAACGCAGTCGACACGCACGCCGTGGGCGGCGCCAGCAACAGCGGCACCGCCGTCACGCCGGTGATCGCGATCAGCGTTTCCGACAACGACACGAGCGCGACGCTCGGCACCCTCACGACCGGCAACACCACGCTGGGCGATGCCCTGAACGTGCATGCGACGCACGATGGCTCCGTGAAGACCTTGGCGGAAGGCGACACCGGGTCCGGCAAGACCGGCGTCGGCATCTCGCTGGCCCTGAGCATCGGCACCGACGCCGCCGTGGTCACGACCCTGCGCGACCTCAGCGCGGGTGGGTTGATCAACCTGGGTGCGCGCACCACGTCGTCCAACAGCGGCAAGGCCAAGGCCAGTGTCGCCGGAGGCAACGAGGCGGACAAGCCCGCCGGCGGCTCGGCGGACGAGACCGAGGGTGGCGTGAACAAGAAGGCCAAGGACAACCGCCAGCTCGCTGCGGATCAGGGGACCCAGAAGAGCGGCGGCAAGACCAAGTCCACGCCGAGCACCGACGGCGCCTCGGCCGAAACCCAGAGCGGCAAGGTGCAGGTCGCCGGCGCCGTGGCGGTCACCGTCACCAGCGCCACGGCCAGCGCCACCGTTCCCAACGCGTTGACGATCCATGCCGGCACCTCCTCGGGTACCGGCGTGCTGACCATCCAGTCCGAGAACAACACCGACTCCGAGGCCGTGGCCGACGCGAGCACGGTGATGGCGCGCACCGTCCACTTCGACCCGACGGCCAGCGGCATCGTCGACGCCAGTAACGACACCATCGATCTCGGCGCCAGCAACGGCTTCAGCACCGGCGACAAGGTGATCTATCGCGTGCCGTCCGGAGGCACCGCAGTGCAGGGGCTGGCCGACGGTCACACCTACTACGTCCGCATGGACGTCACCAAGGCCAAGTTCTTCGACACCGAGGCGCACGCCAAGGCCTCGGGCAGCGATGGCGTGGTGGACATCGGCAGCACGCCCGCCACCGGCACCGTGCACGGCTTCGAAGCCGGCGGCGGCCCGACCGGCACGGGCGTCGGCATCGCCGTCGCGGTGAACGTCGCGACGCTCACGAACGAGGCGCTCCTGGGCAACGGCAACGTCGAGGCCGACGGTCTCGTGGTGCAGGCGCTGGTGCCCTCGGCCGGCGGCAACCAGGTCGACGCCTTCGACGCGAAGGCGACCTCCGGCTCCAGCGGCGCCGACACCGGAGTGGCCGGGGCGCTGGCGATCAACATCGGCATCAGCCGCACCACCGCCAGCATCGCCGACGGCGCGCACGTCACGCTGCACGACGGCGCCGACGTGACGCTGGGCGCGACCAACAAGGTCTCCAATGCCGCCGCGGCCACCGGCAAGCAGGAAGGCGGCGGCAGCATCGGCGTGGGCGCCTCGATCGCGCTGAACATCGGCGAGACCGACACGGTCGCGCAGATCGGCGATGCGGTGACCTTCACCACGGTCGACAACGTCACCCTCTCCGCGACCTCGCAGAACAAGGCAGCGACCAGCGCGGTCGGCGGATCCGCCGGCAAGACCGCGGTCACCCCGGTGATCGCGATCAGCTACATGAACAACGACACGCGCGCCGAGCTGGTCGACACCGGCACGCACGACAGCGCGATCACGTTCGGCGGCTCGCTTTCGGCGAACGCCAGCCACGACGGCGAGACCCTCACGGATGCCAAGGGCGACACCGAGTCCGGCGACACGGGCGTGGGCATCTCGATCGCGCTCACCATCGCCAACGATTCCGCAGTGGCAACGACCGCGCGTGACATCGTCGCTGGCGGCGGCGTCCAGTTCGTGGCGCGCACGGTGTCCGTCAATCGCGCCACGGCGCACGCCAGCGTCGCCGGCGGCAAGGACGACAGCTCCGACAGCTCCAAGAGCCCCGACAAGCAGGTCGGCAACCAGGAAGGCTTCGCGCAGAACCGCTCCAGCGCCAACGGCGGCAAGAGCTCCAGCACCAAGCAGACCGACGGCGCGAAGTCCGATACCTCCAGCGGCTCGGTGAGCGTCGCCGGTGCCGTGGCCGTGACGGTCGGCAACTCCACTTCGCGCGCTTCGCTGCCCGAAGGCAGCCACGTCACCGCCGGCAATGCCGGCACTGGCGCGCTCGTGCTGAGGGGGCAGAACCTCACCGACTCGGTCGCGACCGCCGACGGCAGCGCCGTCACGAGCAGCGGCGGTACGGGCATCGGGGTCGCCGTGTCGGTGAACGTCGGCACGGTGCACAACCTGGCCACCATCGGCGCAGGCTCCACCGTCAGCGCGGATGGCGTCACGCTGGAAGCCACCCAGGCCGACCGCGAAGTGGACCTGACCACCACGCAGGTGGACCTGGTCGACACGAGCGCCAACACGATCTTCATCGGCCTGGGTCACACCATCAAGACCGGCGACAAGGTCACTTACCACAAGGGCACCGGCAACGTGATCGGCGGCCTGACCGACGGGCACGACTACTACGCGCGCATCCTCGACGGCGGCAAGATCCAGCTGTACGACGGTGCTAGCGCCGACGAGGGCGAGGCGCGGGCCAAGGCCGGCGGCGACACAGGCCTCATGCACCTCACCGACCAGGGCACCGGCACCGGCCACAAGCTCGAATACGGCGGCCTCTTCGGCTTCTTCCAGGACAACGTCACGTTCGACTCGGCGCAGACGCGCGTGATCGATCTCGCCGACGACAACAACCTGCGCACCGGCGACGCGGTCCGCTACGACAACGGCGGCGGCGCCACCATGGGCGGCCTGGCCGACGAGCAGACCTACTACGTCATCATCCTCGACGGCAACCGCGCCGAACTGGCGGCCAGCCGCGAGGATGCGCTGGCGGGCAAGGCGATCAAGCTCACGAGCGCGGGCAGCAGCTCGCAGAAGCTGTTCGACGCCACGGATTCCATGCGGGCGGAGGCGAAGTCGGGCGCGAGCGGCGGCGACATCGGCGTCGCGGGCTCGGTGGCGATCAGCGTCGCCCACGTCGATGCACGGGCCGAAATCGGCTACGACGAGGGCACCGTCAACTCCACGCCGGTGACGCTCACGCTGACCGGCGGCGACGTGGACATCCACGCCCGCAGCGCCGCGGAAGGCTTCGTCAAGGCCGAACCCTCCGGCGTCACCGGCGGCGCGCAAGGCAAGAGCGTCGGCGTCGGCGCGTCCTTCGCGCTGAACATCCTGCTGGCCGACACCATCGCTTCGCTGGACGATGGCGAGCAGATGTCCGGCAACACCGGGCATTTCCTGGTCTCCGCGGACGCGGACAGCGCCGCCTTCACCACGGCGGAGAACGGCGCCAGCGGCGGCGGCACCAGCGTCGGTGCGTCCATCGGTATCGCGGTGGTCGAGAACACGACCCAGGCCCACATCGGCACCGACGCCGGCGCGCCCGACACGATCACCCTCACGGGCGACCTCGGCGCGACGGCCAGCCTGGACAGCACGGTCGTCACCACGGGCAGCGGTACGGCGGCCGGCAAGAGTGCCGCGGTCGGCGTGGGCCTGGCCCTGAACATCGTCTTCAACGACACAGAAGCCAGCGTGGCGCGCAATTTCACAGGCGCGGCCGACGTGAACGTCACGGCCACTTCGACGGCCGTCGCCCGGGCCGAAGGCAGGGCTGGCGCCTCCGGTGCTTCCAGCAAGGAGAAGGACGGCACAACGGATTCGAAGAACTCGCAGCAGGAAACGAACGCGCAGTCGGACAGCGCGACCCAGCGGGCCGGCACCACCAAGAAGCCGGCCAGCGACGCGCAGAGCAGCAGCACGGACTCGGCCAACCAGAAGTCCACCAGCCAGTCCAGCCAGCAGGCGAGCGACGGCCCGTCGGTGGCCGCCTCCATCGGCGTCAACTATCTCGAGGCGGACACCCACGCCAGCATCGCGAAGGACGTGGTGATCCACGCCAGCGGCGACCTGACGGTGCGCTCCAGCGCCGCGGCGGACACGATCGCGCAAGGCCTGTCGACGGCGGTCAACACCAAGGCCGACACCGGCGTGGCCGCCGGCGTCAGCCTCAACATCGCGCTGATCTCGAACACGGCGAGCGTCGGCGAAGACGCCGACATCACGGCCGGCAGCATCGCCGTCGGCGCGGGCATGGTGGGCAGCGAGAAGAACACCTTCCAGAGCCGCGCCCTGGCCGGCGCCGCCTCCAAGCAGACCGCCATCGGCGGCTCGGTGTCCATCAACTACGTCGACGTCGAGACCCACGCCTCGGTCGGCGACCGGACTTCGCTGCATGCGACGGCAGGCGACATCAGCGTCTCCGCGACCAGCCACAACGAGATCCAGAACGTCGCGGGCGGCGCGGCACTCAGCACGGAAAGCGGCGGCACCGGCATCGGCATCGCCGTGGCGCTGAACATCGTCAACAAGTTGGACACGAGCGCCGCCATCGGCGCCGACACCACGGTGCACGCCAGCGGCTCCGTCGACGTGACGGCGAATGCGACGCTGGAACCGAAGAGCGAGAACCTCCCGGTGCTCGGGACCGTGGCCATCAGCAGCTTCGCCGCCGGTGTCGCGGGTGCGGCGGGCGGCACCGCCGTCGGCGGTTCCTCCAGCATCAACATCTACCTGGTCGATACGGAGGCGAGCATCGCCGGCGGTGCCGACGTCACCGCGGACACCGGCAACATCGACGTCTCGGCCACCGATGCGATCACGCTGTTCAGCGCGGCCGGCGGGATCGGCGCGTCCAGCGGCAACGCAGGCGTCGGCATCGGCCTGGACGTGGGCGTGATCGTGCGCAGCACGACCGCCTCGGTCGGCACCGGCGCCACGCTGCAAGCCACCGCCGGCGACATCAGCGTCGAAGCCTCCTCGCACGACGACATCACTTCCATCGCCGCCACCTTCGGCCTGAGCACCAGTGGCACCGGCGTGGCCGCGTCGATCGCGGTCCAGGTCCTGACGACCGACACGGAGGCGACCGTCGCCGACGGCGCCGGCACGACGCTCACCGCAGGCGGCGACGTGAAGGTCGAGGCGAATGCCGACTTCAAGGCCTTGATGATCGGCGGCGCCGTGGGCGTGGGCAGCAGCGCCGGCGTGGGCGTCGCCAACGCCACGCTGGTCCACCTCGACACGGTGACAGCGCGCATCGGCTCGGCGAACCAGGTCACGTCGCACGGCACCGGCGGCGTCGACGTGAAGGCAACCTCCACCGAGGACATCATTTCGCTCACCGTCGCCGGCGGCGTCGCCAGTTCGGCCGGCATCGCCGTGGCGCCGACGATCAACATCCTCACCGAGGACACCACGGCCTCGATCGGCGCGGGCGCGACGGTGAACGCGCAGCACGCGGGCTTCACGGGCGGGGGCGTCACCGTGCTCGCGAGCGACGACACCAGCATCGTCTCGGTCGCCGGCTCGGTCGGCGTGGGCGGCTCCGCCGGTGTCGCGGCAGGCGTGGACGTGCTCTCGTTCATCAAGCACACCAACGCCTACATCGACTCGGGCGTGACTTCGCATGTCGACAAGGACGTCGACGTCAGCGCGAAGAACAGCGAAACCATCACCTCGGTGGCCGCCGGCATCGCGGCCGGCGGCAGCGCGGGCGTCGGCGTCAACGCCAGCGTGCACGTGCTGGACGTCACCACGCGCGCCTTCATCGGCGACGACCCCGATTCCCTGACGCCGAGCCTCGCCGGTCCCGGCGACGTGCACGCTCGGGGGAGCGTGCGCATCGCGGCCGACGACAGCACCACGCTGGACAAGGTGGTCGCCACGGTCGCGGCGGGCGGCGGCGCCGGCGTCGGTGCGGCCGCCACCATCACGGTGGACACCAAGAAGACACAGGCGTTCATCGGCAACGGCGCCTCCGTCACGGGCGACGGCCAGACCACGGGCCTCGGCGTCACCACCGGCTTCGGCGTGAGCTTCGGCGCGCCGCAGAACTACAAGTCGGTCACGTTCAACGCCGCGAGCGCCAGCGTGGTCAGCGCCGCCAACGACGACATCGACCTCGGCCCATCCAGCGGCCTGGCTACCGGCGACTACGTGATCTACCACCGCGGCCAGGATGACGCCAACGCCGAAGTGGGCGGCCTGGTCGACGGCCGCGGCTACTTCGTGCGCAACACCGGCGGCAACCGGTTCTCGCTCTACGACACCAAGGCGCACGCGCTGGCCGGCGGCGCCACCGGCCTGGTCGACATCACCGGCACCGGCACGGTGAACGTCGATTCCGACCACAACCCGCTGCATTCCTTCGAGACCGCCACGCCGGTGATCGACTCCAAGGATTCGTCGCACGTCTCCAGCAGCGACCTGCACAGCGCTGGCAAGGTGCACGCGCCCAACGTGAAGTCGGTGGACGCGAAGCAGGACGGCAGCAACGCGGTCGACCCGGCCTCCACGGGCGACCGCATCCTCACCGCGAACAGCAGCACGGTGAAGGGCGTGGCGATCTCGGCGAGCAACCGCGACGAGGTCAACACCATTTCGGCGGCCGTGGCCGGCGGCGGCGGCGCGGGCGTCGCGGTCGCGGCGGCGGTGAACGTGGTGAACACCGACACGAAGGCCTACATCGGCAGCGGCGCCTCGGTGAACAGCAACCAGGCGGGCGCGGCCAGTGACCAGGCCGTGGTCGTCTCGGCCAACAACGACTTCCACCATCTCGCCGTGGCCGCGGGCCTGGCCATCGGTGGCGGCGCCGGCGTAGCCCCGGGCGTGGATGTCTCCGTGATCCACAACGACACCGAGGCCACGCTCGCCGGCACCGTGAAGGCCAAGGGCAGCATCCTGGTCGGAGCCCATGCGAAGGAAGACTTCCTGATGGTCGGCCTCGGGGTCGGCGGCGGGACGGTGGGCGTGGGCGGCGGCATCAGCGTGCTGAGCCTGAGCAACACCACGTATGCCTCGATCCTCGGCCACGCGACGGCAGGCGGCGACGCCGCGGTGCTGTCCTCCGACGACACCTCGGTCGTCATCGTCAGCGGCGGGCTGGGCGCCGGCTTCGTCGGCGTGGGCGCGTCCGTGGGCGTGCTCGTGATCGGCAAGGACACGCAGGCCTTCGTGGCCGACGGCGCGTCCGTCGATGCGAAGGGCGCCAGCGGCGGTACGGCCGGCGTCTACGACGGCACGCTCACCGGCGGCAACAGCGCCACCGGCTTCACCACCGCCACGCGGCATGGCCTGATCGTGCAGGCGGCGTCGAGCGAGAACATCACCCACGTCGCAGTCGCGGCCGGCGGCGGCTTCGTCGGCGTCTCGGGCGCGGTCGACGTCAGCGTGATCGGCTCGGACACGTCGGCCTACATCGGCAATGCCAACATCAACCAGGCTGGCGGCAACGCGGGCGCCAACCCCAGCCAGGGCGTCTACGTCGGCGCGGCCAACCGGGCCGACATCCTCACGTTCTCGGGCGCGGTGGCCGGCGGCTTCGTCGGCGCGGCCGGCGCGGTCAACGTCGGCGTGCTGAAGAACAACGTCAACGCGAGCATCCATGGCGGCGCGACCGTCACGGCAGTCGGCGACGTGCAGGTCAATGCGCTGGGCATCAAGAAGATCGACTCGTACACGCTCAGCGGAGCCGGCGGCTTCGTCGGCGCGGCCGGCGCGGTCTCCGTGTGGTCCATCGGTGATGCGCTCTCCAGCGGCTACAAGGGCAACGACGGCACCAACGACGACGCCTCGTCGACCAACGCACTGCAGCGCGACAAGCAGGGTGGTGGCAAGGACACGGCGGACCACGACGCGGCCACCCAGGGTGAAACTTCCTCGGACCTTGTGGCGGGCAACCAGGGCGTCGGCCAGTTCGGCAGCAAGGTGAACATGTCGGGGCCCAACCAGAGCAGCGACAAGCGCCTGGCCGGCGTCACGAACACCGGCTCGTCGCAGCTGAGCGCGCACAAGCCGACGGCCGTGCAGGTGACCTCCAAGCTGGCCGCGGCGAACAGCCCGATCCATGGCACTTCAGCCACGATAGGCGCAGGCGCGCACATCACCACGGGCGCGAGCGGCGGCATCCAGGTCGCCGCCAACGAGAATCTGCACTTCAACATGCCGATGGGCGCCGTCGGCGTCGGCGCCGTGGGCATCGGCGCTTCCATCGGCATCGTCACGATCCAGAACAACGTCAATGCCGAGGTCGGCCGGATCGAGTACAACGGCGAGACGGCCGGCGGCTCGCTGAGCGCGGGCGGCGCGGTGAACGTCAAGTCCACCCTGTACGAAAAGGTCGACCTGCTGTCGGTCGCGGGCGGCGGCGGCGCCGTCGGCCTGGGCGCGTCGGTGGTTGTTCTCAACGACCACAGCACCAACCAGGCGAAGATCGACGACTGGGTGCACGTGGACGGCGCCAGCGCGGTCAACGTGCTCGCCACCAGCACGCAGGCATTCACCGGCAAGACCATCGGCGCCGCCCTCGGCGCGGCGGCCATCGGAGCCTCGTTCATCCGGATCAACGACGACGGGTACACGCATGCCCAGATCGGCGATCACGCGCTGATCGGCAATGCGGCGCAGGTCGGCAGCGTGGACGTCGAGGCCTCGTCCCAGGTCGACGTGGACTCGCAGGCCTACGGCATGGCCGGCGGCGGCGTGGGCGTGACGGTCAACTTCAGCTTCGTGGACGTCACCCCCGGAGTGGTGGCGAGCATCGGAAGTTCGTCGACGGTGAAGGCCGCGGGCGACGTGACCGTGGCTGCCGCCAGCGACATGGATGCCAGCTCGAAGGTGCTGGGCGTCGCACTGAGCATCGGCGGCTCGGTGGCGGGCTCGTTCTCGCGCTCCGAAGTGTCGCCCATCGACCACGCCTACGTGGGTGCCAACAGCAACGTCACCACCACCGGCGGCAACGTCACGGTCCGGGCCGGACACAACACCGGCAAGGCGAATCGCGGCGCCAAGTCCTCGGCCTTCGCCGGTTCCGGCGGCGCGCTGCTCGGTGCAGCGGGCGCGATCGCCTGGTCCAACAGCGGCGCCAGCGTCGAGGCGGACACCGGTGCGGGTTCGACCATCAATGCCGACCAGACCGTGGCGGTGTCTGCCGACGCCACCCAGACGGCCACGGCGAAGGGCGCGGGCCTGGGCGGCGGCTTCGTCGGCATCGGCCTGAGCGGCGCCGAAGCGAACATCGGCGGCTCGGCGCAGGCGCATGTCGACGGCTCCGTGGGCGCCGACAACCTGAACATCACGGCCAGCAACCACAACAACGCCGACTCCTCGTCGGCGGCGCTGGCCGGCGGCCTGATCGCGGTGGCGGTCAACTACTCGCACGCCGACATCGCGAGCAACGCATCGGCTCGCATCGGCGGCGGCGCGCACATCACCACCACGTACGACGTGAACGTGCTCGCCAGCGCGCAGAACGTCGCCCACGCCGCGGGCCTGGGCGTCACCGTCGGCGGCATCGCCATCGGCGGCATGGAAACATCCGCGACCGTAGGGCAGGGTGAGGATGTCGACGAAGTCGTGGCCTCGCTGGACGGCGGCGCGCACATCGACAGCGCCCGCTACGTCACGCTCAAGGCCGTGAACAGCAATACGCTGACCGTGGAAGGCCAATCGGCCGGTGGCGGGGCGCTCATCGTGACCGGCTCCGACGCGAGCACGACCAGCGACCAGTCCGCGGCCGTCCACATCGGCACCAACGTGGTTGTCAACGCGAGCTCGTTCACCCTCCAGGCGATCAACACCCAGTCGCAGGATTCGAGCTCCGACTCCGTCTCGGTCGGCCTCGCGTCCGGCGGCGGCGCGCTCGCGCACAACACCGCCACCGGCGACGCCCGCGTGAGCATCGGCGACGGCAGCGTGATCACCGCGCGCACGATCGTGATCTCCGCGGCGAACAACTTCGACAAGAGCCACTACGGCACCAACCTGGACACCGCGACCGTGGCGGTCGGCAGCATCTCGGTGCTGGTGAGCGAAACCCACGCCGGCACCAACGCCCACACGATGGACGCCAGCGTCGACATCGGCGCCGCGACGCTGCGCTCGAACGGCAGCAACGCCGATCCCGGCACCATCAAGATCGATGCGGACACCAGCGTCAATGCCATCGACAACGTCAAGACGCAGGCCTACGGCATCGTCGGCGTGACCCTCGGCTGGTCCCAGATCGAGAGCGACACCCGCTCGAGCATCAACCTGAACGGCTCCACGCTGAAGGCGGATGCTGGCGACGTGAACCTCTCCACCAAGTCCGACGCGTACGGGCGCGCGATCACGGACACGACCATCGCCGTCGCGCTGACCGGCGCGGGCGGCTCCACGGCCACCGTGGACATCGACGCGCGCGACAACGTGAACGTGAACAACGCGACCGTCAAGGGCCGCAACGTGAACCTGTACGCCGGCCGCGACGCTGGCGGCCAGATCAGCATCATCGACGCCGATACCGACGCCACGGTGCAGGCGTACTCGCTGCTGCCTTCGATCGGCGTGCCGGTGTCGAACGTGACCATCAACGAGGTCAACGGCATCGCCGTCAACGGCAACTCGAAGGTGCAGTCGCTGGAGAACGTCACCCTGAGCGCCATCGAGGGCATCGGCGGCAACCAGCGCGGCCACGAGAAGGGCGACGTGCTGTCGCTGTCGCTCGTGCCGTACGGCGTGTCCGTTCCGGACAGCGCCTCGGTGAGCAGCAACGACACGGTGACGGTGGCGCCAACCTCCACCGTCGAAGCCGGCATCAACAACCAGACGCTCTTCTACGTCGAGCCGTTCACGCAGTCCGGCAACACCTACCACCTGCCCGGCCCGCTGGCCGGAGCGGATCCGACGGCGTCGCAGCGCACCGACCTGCTGAATCCCTCGGTCGGCCGGACCGCGCTGACCGTGGCGCAGAAGGCCGCACTGGGCCTGGATGCGGACATCTCGTACGAGTACGCGACGATCAACCTGGCCAGCATCCCGTTCAACATCAACACCGGCACGATCGTCCGGGTGGCCTCGGGGGCGAACAGCGGTGGCGTCGTCGGCGACTACTACCAGTTCCGTCCGGTCTCCGACAGCTCCACGCCGATCACGCTGGAAAACGAGAACTTCGCCGACGGTTCGCGCTGGTTCCACATAGGCAGCACGCTGAGCGGCAACGACGTCAACAACTTCCCGATCAAGCCCGACGTCACGACATACGACAGCAACGTCACGCAGCTGCTGCTGAACCAGCTGAACGGCAAGTTCTACGTGATCAAGCCCGTCGAGATCGAGATCCCGACGCTGGTCTACAAGAACCTGGGCAACATCCTGCTGGACCAGCGCGAGAAGGTGCTGTCCTGGATCGCGAGCCATGGCTCCAACGCGGACGCAGTGGCGCGCTACCAGGTGCAACTGGAACTGATCGACCAGGCGCTCGAGGACCTCGGGCTCACCACCGATGGCGGCCAGTCGGTCCGCCGCGACCTGGACATCATCTTCATCAACCTGCCGGGCGTCTATGCGGCGCCGGGTTCGGTGTTCATCGAAGCCAACTCGCCGTTCTGGGGCTTCGGCACGCCGCCGTCGAACATCCGCGCCCACGCAGGAGCGAAGATCGACATCCTGAACAACTCGCCGTTCACGATGACCGTGAACGACGCGGTGATCCGCGATACCAAGACGGTGACCAACGTCAACGGCGTGTACACGGTGCTCGACCCGGGCAACGTCTACTTCAACAACGTCAAGAAGACCTCGACGCCGGCAAACGGCTCCGACAAGACGATCTCGATCGTGCAGGTCAAGGCCTTCAGCGCCACCTCGTACGACGTCCCGCTGCCGCCCTCGGCCAGCTTCGACCAGGACATGTACATCGCGGGCGACGTGGTGAACGAGACCGGCAAGGTCACGATCAAGAACTTCGAGGGCAGCATCACGGTCTCCGGCGAGATCCGCGGCAACCCGATCGAGATCTACTCCGCCAAGGACTTCACCCTCAACAGCGACGACTGGTTCCACACCGGCAAGGACCCGCGCCAGCTGGTGGACTTCGACGCGCTGCGCCGCACCGTGTACACCAACGACGGCACCTACAAGCAGCAGGCATATGCCAATGCCTCCAGCGTGATCGGCCTGGCGGCCGATGGCGTCACGCCGGTCAACGTCGGCCTCGACACTGCGATCGCCTCCCAGGGCGCGCGCATCCTCGCCCAGGGCACGATCGCCATCACGGCGCGCTTCCTCGACATCAACGGGCTGATCCAGAGCGGCGCGCAGAACGTCACGCTGCACGTCGACAACACCTTCGTCGCTCCGGCGAACGGCCAGCTGATCGACACGGCCGGCCACACGGTGCAGGGCGTGAGCTTCGGCAGCGAGGCGGTTCCGGTCAAGGCGCACTTCGACGCGGCGCTCGGCGCCATCGTCGTCGACGACCTCGCGCCCACCGGCGGCAACATCATCCTGGCCGGCCAGATCCTCAGCACGGGCGGCGGGCAGATCGTCGCCGCGGCGGGCTACGCCAACGTCGACATCAACAACACGAGCGACTACCGCCTGATCGTCAACCGGGTCGACACCACGAAGAACCGCGTCGGCAAGATCACCATCATCGACACCGCCCGCATCGACACGGGCGCGACCGATGCCAAGACGGTGTACACCGTCGACGCCTCCGGCGTGAAGCGCGAGACCTTCAGCGGCCACCTGGTCACGGGCCAGCCCACCAGCGACGGCGACCAGATCAGCTCGATCAACTACACGTCCACCGGCGTCGCGACGGGCCTGACGAACGTCACCTGGGCACCGCGCACCGGCCTGCACTACGTCTGGACCGAAGGCCAGTCGCTGACGCAGACGACGATCACGCGCTACGAGAAGAACGTCTTCAATCTGTTCGGCGGCAGCACCGGCCTGGAAGACTGGCTGTCCGGCGACAACTCGTACGTCTGGCAGAAGATCATCCCGACCGATCCGCGCCCGCTGCTCGAGTCCGAGGCGCTGGCGATCGAGAGCGGCAGCGGCCCGACCGACAATCCAGCCTTCACCGATGGCGACGCCTACGGCCTGTCGTACATCCGCGAGCGCGACAAGGCAGTGCAGCTGTTCCCGGGCGCCACGACCGTGTGGGACGCGAGCCAGGGCGATGGCCACGTGGGCGGCTGGCGCTATGTCGGCCCGACCGACATCGGACAGGCGTACGCCAAGATCACGCTGACGTCCACGGACTACAACAACGCCACCCTCTGGCAGGCGGACGCGACGCTCACCAAGCCGGCCACGGGCGGCAACCCGGCCACCTATGCCAGCAACTTCGAGAACGAGACCGTCACGCCGGACCAGTGGACCGAAGGCGGCGGGTGGCTGCGGACCAAGACCTACATCACGGTGATCACGGAGGTCACCGGGCAGAAGGACTACTTCACCCACTCGCTGAAGGCGGATTACCCGGTCACGATCGGCTTCCGCAGCAACGACACCTCCACGGTCAACATCAGCAGCAGGAAGGACTTGCTGCTCCAGGGCAACATCATCACGCCGGACAACAAGGGCACGATCACTCTGACCTCCACCCAGGGCTCGGTCATCGGCAGCGACAGCGCAGCGGTCTTCAACGACGCACCGGACGTGTCGGCGCTCCTCGGCTCCGTGAAGCTGCTCGTGGAAGGCGGCAGTGCGCCCGGAACGCTGAACGTGCATGCCGCAGGCAACATCACCGTCACCGGCATCGCCGACACCGACAACAGCCGGCTCAACCTAGGCCAGATCATCAGCACCGGCGGTGACGTGACGCTGGCTGCCGACAACGGCCTCTGGGCCGCGACCGGCAGCTCGCTGGTGCAGGGCAACAAGATCCAGCTGATGGCCACCGGCAGCGGCGCCGACATCGGCTCCTCCAACGGCGCGACCCCGCTGCGCATCGACTCCGCCATCCTGAACAACGGCAAGGGCGGCCTCACGGCAATCGCGGCGGACGCGATCAACCTGGAGGAAACCACGGGCGACCTGACGCTGATCCGCGGCACGGGCGCCGCGCTGCTGCTGCCTGCCGTGCAGGCCGGCGGCAACGTCACGCTGACGGTGGACAGCGGCTCGATCTACGACGGCATCAAGGAGCTCCCGCAGCTGGCCACGAGCGATCCGCTGACGCCGCAGCAGCAGCTCCTGAAGGACCAGCTCAATGGCCTGGCGCCCATCAGCTACACCAACGTCGTGGGTTCCGCGCTGGCGGCCACGACTACCACCGTGGGCTCCGACCTGGTGCTGGACCTCGGTAGCAGCGGCGCTTCGTTGAAGACCCAGGACAAGGTGCGCTACGACTTCAGCGTCTCGGGCACGCACCAGAACCCGCTGGGCGGCCTGGCGGGCGGCAACACCTACTATGTGATCGCCCTCGGGGGCGGCAAGGTCAAGCTCGCAGCGAGCGCCTCCGACGCGCAGCATGGCAACGCCATCACGCTCACGCAGGACAGCCAGACCGGCGTCAACCACCAGATCAAGCTGCTGGCGACGGCCAACTTCGACAGCGATCCCGCCAACGACATCAGCGACGACGCGTTCCAGCTGCCGGTGTCGCCGGGCCTGTTCAGCTATCTGTACCCGCAGGCCAACTTCATCGGCCTGACGCCCGTCCAGAACTCGACCGAGGCCCTGAACGTGGTCGGCCAGCACGTCACGCTGACGGCGCATGGCGGCTCGATCGGCCGCAGCCAGGCGCCGGCGGTGGTCGACCTGAGCGGCGGCTTCTCCGGGCTGAGCAATGCCAACAAGGTGCTGCTCGCCACCGCGAACGCCAGTGATGTCTACGGCAAGCAATACGCAGCCTACATCTACAACGGCGCGAACCAGACGAACGTCGACCTGCACGGCCAGACGTTCAGCGGCGGGTCGTGGACGCACATCACCTACACGGCCACGGGAGCGAGCAACGCCTCGGCGATCAACCGCTCCGTGAGCAACGGCAGCTACGTGCTGGTGGAGTTCAACAACGGCAGCTACGGCCTCTACCAGTACAGCGGCGCGGGCGGCACGCTCAACCTGGCGACCCAGAACTACGCCGACACGAACCACTGGACCAAGGTCGTCGCTTCGCGGTCCACCGACGACACCGGCGGGAATCTCAACACCGGCATGGTGGTGCTGGACAAGACGAAGGTCGAGCGCGTCGCCTTCCAGCTGATCGACGACGTCAACGTGACGGTGGGCCCGAACAGCCTGGTCGCGACGGCCAGCGGCAACATCGCGATCGGTTCGCCCACTGACCTGAGCATCGAGAAGCTGCGCGCCGGCGGCGACGTGCTGATCAAGGCCCAGGGCAGCGTGACCGACAACTATGTCGATCCGTTCGCCGCGATCGTGGCCTTCGGCGACCTGTCGATCTCCGCCGATGGCGCCATTCATGGCGGCATCGGCCACAACGCCGATCCCCTGCGCATGGGCGTTTCCACGACGGGCCGGCTGTACGTCGATGCGACGGGCAACGTCAACCTGCGGCAGGTCAGCGGCTCCTTCACCATCGAAGGAACGACGCAGTCGATCTCCTCGCTGTACGTCGCCAAGGTCAGCACCCCGGGCGAGGCCGATATCCAGGTCACGCTGGGCGACATGATCGTCGAGCGGGTGGACGCGGGCGGTTCGCGCCTCGTCGCGCAAGGCTCCATCCTCGACGCGTTCGACGATGCGGCGGGTCCGATCGTCAACGTCAACGCGGGCAATGCCACGGCCAGCGGCGACCTCTACCTGCAGGCCGGCAACACCATCGGAACCGCCGCGAACTTCTTCGACGTCGACGTGAAGGGCGATTTCTCCGGCCAGTCCGGCGGCAGCGCCTGGATCAACACGCCGCATTCGCTGCACATCACCACGTTCGCCTCGACCGGCGGGGACGTGACCATCACCGTGGCGGCGGCAGCGGGTGCTGGCAGCAACATCACCGACATCGGCCTGATCAGCGCCCACAACGGTACCGTGACGATCGTGTCGCAGTCGGACATCGTCGACCGCTACAACGACGCGGCCGCGGACATCGAAGCCAACAGCGTGGACCTGACCTCGCTGTACGGCGCCATCGGCAGCTTCGACAACTTCCTCGACGTCGACACCTCGTACACCAGCGACGGGACGGTGAACGCGCTGGCGGTCTCCAGCGTCTTCATGATCGAGACGCTCGGCATGATGCGGGTCGACAAGGTCCGCAGCCAGACCGGCAACGCCTGGCTGAAGACGCTCGCCGGCTCCATGGTCGATGCAAACGGGGCGCAGAACAACGTCACCGGCATCAACGTCAACCTGCGCGCCATCGGCGGCAGCATCGGCACCCCCGCCGACGCGATCGAGATCGACTCGTCGAACCCGAGCCAGGGCGTGCTCAATGCCGAAGCCGACAACAGCATCAACGTCACCGAGACGAGCGGCACGCTGTACATCGGCACGGCGGCCCCGGGAGCGGGCTGGACGGGCGGCGTGTACGCGCACACCGGCAACATCATCCTGTCCGTGCATGACAACGCCGGCGCCAGCGACGACTTCGTGATGGCAGCTGGTGCCTCGGTCACGGCGCCGACGACGACCGCGGGCGGCGGCGACATCCTGATCCAGGCGGGCGACAACGTGTCGCAGGCGGTCGGCGCGACCATCAGCTCCGGCCGGCACATCCAGATCCACAGCGGCTACGGCGACACGGGCAACGTGGATCACGTGGGCACCACCATCACGCTGAGCGGCTCGATCTCGTCGAACGAGGTCGAGATCGCCGGCCAGCGCGAGAATGACACGATCACGCTGCAGCCGACGGCGCTCCTGGGGCACGTGCGCGTGCTCGGCGACACCGACGGCTTGGCGGGTGGCGACGACACGATCATCGTCAACCAGCTTCCGAGCATGACCGCGCTGCGCGACCGCCTCGACGACGGCACCTCCGCGCTCGTGCGCGATGCCGTGGACCTGGACGGCCGCGGCGGCACCGACAGCTACTTCGTCAACACGTGGGGCAGCAACGCCATCGGCACGCACGACTACCTGGTCAACGTGCTCGACTCCGGCGGCAAGGCCGACGGCCTGGACACTCTGCAGATCGACGGCACCGACGCGTCGAACGACATCTTCCTGCTGCGCCGGGTCACGGCGCTGGTGGAAGGCATGTCCACGCCGGATGCGGCCAACACGCCGGCGTTCGTCGCGCTGCTGCACGGCTCGCTCGCGCAGGTGCAGGATGCGACGCCGGCCAACCGGCGCCAGGACGTCGAGCGCATCAACTACGACGAGAACATCAACTCGCGCCTGATCGTGCGCGGCCTCGGCGGGGACGACTACTTCGCGGTCGACGACAACGCGGCGATCACGACGCTCGACGGCGGTGCCGGCAGCGACACCTTCCAGATCGGGCAGATCTACGGTTCGCCGCGCATTTCGACGCCGTCGGGCAGCGACAGTGCGACGGTGGCCGCGGGCGACGACTTCGAGACCATCAACACCACGCGCGGCAAGATCAGCCGGGGCGCGACCTTCTCGCTGACCGCTTACGGCGGAACCGGCGACGACAAGTTCACCGTCTACAGCAACAAGGCGGAACTGCGCCTGGAAGGCAACGACGGCAACGACGACTTCGAGGTGCGCGCCTTTGCCCTCGCCGACGGCAGCGGCAATGTCTCGACCGAGAAGCGCACGGACCTGCTGGGCGGCCTGGGCGACGACATCATCCGGTACAACATCAATGCCCCGGTGGGCATCGACGGCGGCACCGGCTTCGACCGCCTGGTGGTGATCGGCACCGAGTTCGCCGACAGCATGGTGATCACGAAAGATGGCGTCTACGGCGCCGGCCTGAACGTGCGGTACGACAACGTCGAATCGCTGGAGGTGGACGGCGCCGAGGGCGACGACCACATCTTCGTCCAGAGCACGCGCGATGGCGTCGTCACCACGGTGGACGGCGGCAACGGCAACGACACGATCGACGTCTCGGGCGACGTCACGAACGCGATCGTCAGCAAGAGCCTGGATGGCTATAGCGGCATCATCAACCACCAGGTCACTTCCGTCGACCTCAACTACAACGGACTGCTGGCGCCAGGCATCGACACCACGATCGCCGACCCCACCTCGGCAGGACAGATCATCATCGCGCAATCCGACGATTCGACGAAGGTCGACGAGCAGGGCGCGACGGTGGACAGCTACACGGTGCAGCTGGCCGGCACGCCGACGGCGGCGGTCTACGTCAACGTCTCGGCCGGCCGGACGACGCAGGAAGAGGAGGCGCAGGGCGGCGACTCGATGCTGGTCTCGACCGACGGCGTGCACTGGAGTCGGTATCTCGTACTCACGATGACGGACACCACCGCGCAAACCGTGTACGTGAAGGCCGTGGACGACGCGCTGCCCGAAGGCGAACGCGTGTACGCGATCAGCCACAGCTCGCAGAGCACCGACGCGAACTACAACCACGTGCCGGTGAAGAACGTGCTCGTCACGGTCTTCGACAACGACAAGCCGGAAGTCATCGTGAAGGGGACCGGCTACAACAACCTGGTCATGGAAGGCAATGCCACGACCGGCATCACGGACACCTACACCGTGAAGCTCGGCGCGCCGGTGGTTTCGGGTGTCGTCACGGTGACGATCGCGGTGCCGGACGGGCAGGTCAGCGTGGCGGCGACCAACCCGGCGCTGCTCGGCTCGCGCTGGAACGCGGCCACCCACCAGCTCACGTTCGACAGCAGCAACTGGCACGACGAGGTGTCATTCACCGTCACCGCCGTGGACGACTCGGTGGTCGAGAACCGGATGCTCTCGCACATCGTGCACACCGCGACCGGTGGGTATGCCGGCGCGACGATGGCGTTCGACGTGGTCGACAACGACAGCGCCGGCGTCTTCATCGACCAGAGCAACGGATCCACGCTGGTCACGCGCGACAATCCGAGCACACCGGCCAACGAGACGACGACCGACTCCTATACCGTGCGCCTGACGAAGGCACCCACGGCGGACGTGACGGTCACCATGCTGCCCGACCCGCAGATGGTCACGCACCAGACGACCACGTCGCCGCTGACACTCACGTTCACGACGGCGAACTGGTGGATCCCGCAGACGGTGACGGTGTCGCCCAATCCGTTGTTCACGCCTGATCCCAACCTGCAGCCGCTGAAGTTCTTCCCGCAAGGGCCGCATACCCTGAACACCATGCAGGGTCCGCTGTACATCAACGGCAATCTCGGCAGCACCGATCACAGCATCGTGAAGGCGGTCATGCTGCCGAAGGAAACGGACAAGCCGCTGCCGCCGGTGCCGACGCAGATCGACGAGACCACCGCGATCGACCGGGTGAACATCCGCAACGACGGCAGCGTGTCGAACGACGTCGGGCAGATGGATGCCACCATGGACATCGACCCGCAGAGCGGGCTGCTGGTCCGCACGACCAATGTCAGCGGCCTGGGACTGGCGGGCAACCTGGACTTCCTGGGTGCGGGCCCGAAGGACGGCAACGGCAACCCGACCGACCTGCACTTCCGCGCCGGCATCACCTTCAAGGACGTGGAAGTCGCCAAGGTGCTGCTCGGGCAGGGTGACGACACCTTCACCGTCAACGACACGATGGCTCCGCCGGATGGCAGCGCCGGTGCGCTGACCATCATCGAAGGTGGCGGCAACACCTCGCCGACCGGGGGCGACCACATCGTCGTCAATGGCGGCGGCGGCGCGCAATCGCCGCTGCTGGTGTACGGCGACACCTCGCAGGACGGCCTGGATTACGCAGGCACCTCGGGCATGCCGTCGATCCATGGCATCGGCTTCAAGTTCTCGGGCAACGACTTCATCGACGCGCGCAATGCCACCAGGAGCGTGACGATCTACGGCGGCGCCGGTGACGACACGATCTACGGCAGCCAGGCCGGCGACCATCTCGTCGGCGGCTCGGGCAACGACACCATCGACGGGCAGGGCGGCGACGACCACATCTACGGTGACAACGGCGTCAACATCAACGAGGCGGCGGGCGCGAACTACCGCGTGCTGCAGATCACCGTCAATGACGCCCCGGTGTACGACCCCGACCCGCTGGTGCAGCACCTGATCTCGGCCAAGAACCGCGACGCCCTGCTGGCGCCGGGGAACGACCTGATCCACGGCGGCAGCGGCAACGACATCGTGATGGGTGACTTCGGCGTCATCGACCAGACACCGGGCACGCTGCGCATCCTCACGACCGGCAACGTGATCCGCGTCAGCACCGCGGCCCGCCCGGGCGACGGCGGCAGCGACCGGATCGACGGCGATGCCGGCGACGACGTGCTGATCGGCGGCGCCTTCGGCGACGCGGTCGACGGCGGCGCGGGCAGGGACCTGATCTTCGGCGACAACGTCACGCTCGACCGCACCATCGGCGACGGCTTGCTCGACCCGCGCTTCCGTACGCTCACGGGAACGCAGATCTACAGCACGACCCCCGGATCCGCAGGCACGGCGCTGGTCGGGACCGCTGCGAAGTTGAATCCCGGCGGCGCGCCGCTGTGGGACGACTTCGACGTCACCCTGCTGTTCCACGACGCAGCGAATGCCGCGGCGCCCAGCAGCAAGTTCGGCGACGACAACATCGCCGGCGGTGCGGGCGACGACATGGTCTTCGGGGAACTGGGCAACGACACCATCCAGGGCGACGGTTCGATCGACATCCCGAACGTCGGTGCGACCCGCAACGCCAGCAACGACCTCGTGCTGACCCCGTCGGCCGACGACTGGGCCGGCGCCGGCAGCGACGGCAACGACTACGTCGAAGGTGGCGGCGGCAACGACGTCATCTTCGGCAACCTCGGCCAGGACGACCTCATCGGCGGCAGTTCCGACCTGTTCAACCTCGTCACGCCGCAGCAGCGGCCCGACGGCAGCGACATGATCTTCGGCGGGTCGGGCACGCGCTCCGCCCGCAACGACGCCGGCGACGGCAGCGCCAACGGGCATGCCCACGACTCGGACGCGATCGTCGGCGACAACGGCGACATCTTCCGGCTGGTCGGCGTCAACGGCGTGGTCGGCGGCAGTGCCACCGGCATCGGCTACAGCAACGGCTACCTGAAGTTCAACTACGACGACTATGCGGGCGCGACCGAACGGATCGTCGTGCGCGCGGTCAAGCTGCTGGATTACACGCCGGGCGGCGCCGACTACAACGCAGCGCAGGCGGCCACCGACATCGGCGCGGCCGACGAAGTCCACGGCGAGGCCGGGGACGACTTCATCTACACCGGCAAGGGCAGCGACGTGGTCTTCGGCGATGGCCAGGACGACGACATCATCGGCGGGTACGGCAACGACTGGATCTCCGGCGGCACCGGCCAGGACGCCGTGCTCGGCGACGACGGGCGCATCTTCACCAGCCGCAACGGCAAGACCGAAGTGCTCAACGGGGTGACGGTCGCGACGGTGCAGAGCACGATCACCACGCCCGGCAACGTGCAGCAGGCCACGATCAACGTCACGGGCGACCTGACGAAGACGGTGGACGAGACGCCATTCAGCACGGACGTGAATTTCCTGGGCCAGCAGGACGACTTCGGCGGCACGTCGACGCACCGCACGGACGACATCATCTACGGCGGCCTGGGCAGCGACTGGCTGCACGGTGGCAGCGGCGACGACGCGATGTCCGGTGCGGAGGCGCTCCCCGAGTTCTTCGCGCGGCCGGTCAACGCCGGCAACGTGCTGAGCTACAACCCGGTGACCACCGAGTTTGCCCTGTATGACGAGTACGCGCCGCGCACGAAGATCCCGAACTTCCTCCTGAATTTCAATGCGACGGAAGGCGTGAACGTCACCAGCGCAACCTACGGCGTCGTGCAGTCCGACGGCGACGACAAGATCTTCGGCGACAACGGCAACGACTGGATCGTCGGCGGCACGGGCCGCGACGACCTGTACGGCGGCTGGGGCAACGACCTGCTCAATGCCGACGACAACCAGGACACGACGGGTGGCACCAACGACGCGCCCGACACGCATCCCAGCTACGAGGACCGTGCGTACGGCGGCGCCGGCCGCGACGTCCTGATCGGTAACACGGGCGGCGACCGGCTGATCGACTGGGTCGGCGAGTTCAACAGCTTCATCGTGCCGTTCGCGCCCTTCGGCCTCGGCACCGTGTCGCGCACCCTGCAGCCGCAGCTCGCGGAGTTCCTGTACGCACTGTCCGCTTCGGACGGCGTGGACATGACCCGTGCCGCGGACACGGGCGGCGACGCGACGCGCAACGGCGAGCCGCAGGGCGAGCTGGGCGTGGTGCGCCAGCAGGACCTCGCGTGGCAGGACCAGACCGGCGGCCCGCGTGATCCTCAGGCGGGCAATCTCCCCGGCGGCAAGCGCGACGTGCTGCGCTCGGCGTCCTTCGACGATCCGACGGTGCCGCTCTCCGGCTTCGCCGCGGACAGTGGCAACTGGTCGGTCGCCAATGGCCGGCTGCAGGTGAGCGCGACCTCGCCGCTGGGCAACGCCGTCAGCGTGTTCGAGATCGGCGACGCGCTGCCCGGGTACTACGAGTTCTCCGCCAGCGTCACCGTCGACAAGCCGATCGCGGGCTGGAAGGCGAACTCCTACCTGATCTTCGACTACGTCAGCAAGACGGACTTCAAGTTCGCCGGCATCGACGTGTCGAACAACAAGCTGGTGATCGGCCACGGCGACGGCACCAACTGGTTCGTCGATGCTTCGACCAATGTGCAGGCCAAGCCCGCCACCGCATACAACGTGATGCTGGCGGTCAACGGCCTCACGGCGACGGTGACCGTCGACAACGGCACCAGCCTGTCGCGCACTTACCTGCCGCGCGTGGTGGATGGCTATTCCTACGGGCTGAACTGGGGCCTGGTGGGCGTGGGCTCCGACAGCGCCAAGGGGTCGTTCGACAACGTGGTGGTGAACGTGCTGGCGCCGCAGGCGACCACGGTGAAGAGCGACGATCTCACCACCGGCCCGGGCCCGATCTTCGCCGGCCAGCCGGTGACCGGGACGTGGACCGCCGGCAATGGCCGGCTGGCGGGCACGGCCGCGGCGGGTGCGATGGCCTTCGAGGGCATGACGCTCGGCGTGGCGGCGATCCAGCCGCTCGCCTGGCTGGACCTGAACGCCAGCTTCAACACCAACGCGCAAGGCGGCTTCATCTTCGACCGCTACTCCGACACGGACTACAAGTTCGTGCTGGCCGACGCAGTGGCCCACCAGATCACGATCGGCCACCACACGGCCAAGGGCACGTTCATCGATGCGAGCGTGGCCAAGCCGATCAGCGCAGGGGTGGACTTCACGCTGGACGTGAGCCTCGTCGGCTCCACCGTCAGCGTGTCGCTCAACGGGCAGGCGGCCGTCGGCTTCGTCTACAACGCGGTGGTGGTCGATGGTCGCTTCGGGCTCGCGTCCAGCGGCGGCACGAGCAGCTTCGACAAGGTCACCCTCAAGACCAACGACGCGGCCGTGGCCGCGGCGCCGGCGGCCATGCTGGCGGCCACGGCGGCCGACGCGGGGACGACGGCGCAGGCGCTGCAGGCCGACCAGCTGCCGGCGCTGGTGCAGGAAGCGCTGCGCCGCTGGGCCGCGGCCCAGGGCACCGACCTGGTCGCGCCCCTGGCCAACGTGGACGTGAGCATCACGGACCTGCCGGGCCTCGAGCTCGGGCGCTATGTGGACGGGCACATCCTGGTGGACGTCGACGCAGCCGGCCACGGCTGGTTCGTCGACAGCACGCCGGGCGACGACCGCGAATTCACCGACGACGGCGTCGTGCTCGTGGCGACGGGAGCGCCGGCCGCAGGCCGCATGGACCTCCTGAGCGTGCTGGAACACGAGCTGGGCCACGCAGCCGGCCTCGAGCACAGCGCCACGGGCGTGATGGAAGAAGCGCTGGTTGCCGGCACGCGAACGGTGCTGGCCCCCGAGCTGGATGCCCCGGCGCCGACGGCTCCCACGCCGCCCAGGCCGGCCGCCGGCGAGGAGCTGGACTTCTCCGCGTTGCTGCCGCATGCGCCCGCGCCCGCGATCGCCTGGTCGGTGAGCTACGACGGCGTGCTGCTGCCGCCCACGCCGGCCGCCGGCTGGCAGCAGGACTTCGTGAGCCACCTGGCCCGCAGCGAAGCGCAGCGCAACCCGAATGCGGCCCTGAAGGTGCAGGTGGATCTGGCCCCGAAACTCGCCGCGACTTCGCGCGGCATCGAACCCTTGGTCTGAGTCTGTCAAAGAAGGAGAGCTTTTCCATGACGCAGTTGCTGATCTATGAAACCGCCGTTCCCGTCTCCAGCGGGCGCCACGGCAAGGCCTCGATTGAACTCCGCAAGGGCTACGGCTTTGCCCGCGGCATCAACTCCGTCCCGCTGATGGCGGTGGAGTTCCCGCAGGCCGCGCCGGAGTACGCGATCGTGTTCGCGCAGAACGGCGCCGAGGTCCTGCCCGTGGTGATCCTCGGTGCGCGCTCGGGGGAGAACCTGTACGTGAAGGAGGACGACAGCTGGAACGCCAGCTACCTGCCGGCGTTCATCCGCCGCTATCCCTTCGTCTTCTCCGCCAACGACGACGGCAAGACCTTCACGCTGTGCGTGGACGAAGCCTTCCAGGGCCTGAACTACCTCGGGCGCGGCGAGCCGCTGTTCGACGCGGAGGGCAAGCAGACGCCCTATGTCGACAACGTGCTGCAGTTCCTGCAGGAGTACCGCGCGCACTTCCTGCGCACCCAGGCGTTCTGCCGCAAGCTGGTGGAGCTGGACCTGCTGGAGCCGATGCGCGCGCAGTTCACGCTGGGCAGCGAGAAGATGTCGCTGGGCGGCTTCCAGGCCGTCGACCGTGCCAAGCTGAAGGCACTGTCCGGCGACACGCTGGCGCAGCTCGCCGCCACCGACGAACTCGAGCTGATCTACCTGCACCTGCAGTCCATGCGCAACTTCTCGGTCGTCAAGGACAAGCTGGTCCTGACGCGTTCGCAGCAGCCACGCGAGGAACAGGTGGAGGAGGCACCGGCAGCGGCTTGAGGCAGGGCCCGCGCGGGACTGCAGCCCGCGCGGTGGGCATGAACGGGCGCGACGGCGCACGGAGACGCGATGAGCGGAGCATCGATCTATTCACTGGCGGACAGCACGCACGCCAGGCAGGAATCCGCGCAGTGGGCGCGCTTCGCCGCCCCGGCCAGTACCGCGGAGTTCTGCAACAGCTGGCTGGCGCTGCTGTGCGCCCAGGTGGATCGGGCGCAGGGGGGCCTGGTCCTGCTCGGGCCGGGCGACGATGGCAGCTACAGCCCCGTCGCCACCTGGCCCGACGCGTCGCACAACCTCGTGCATCTCGGGCCCACGGCGCAGGCGGCGCTGCAGCAGCGTCGGGGCGTCGTGCAGGAGGGGACGGTGCCTGCCACCGCTGCGGCCGCCCTCATGATCGGCTATCCGATCGAGGTGGAAGGCGCGCTGCACGGCGCGGTGGTGCTGGAGCTGAAGCCCCGGCCCGAGTCGGAAGTGCAGCGCGTGCTGCGGCAGCTGCACTGGGGCAGCGCCTGGCTGGTCGACCAGTTCCGCCAGCGCAACGTGCTCACCGAGCGCCAGCGGGCGGAACGCCTCGCGCTCGCCACGCAGGCCGTCGCGACGGCGCTGCAGGAACAGGCGTTGCGCGCATCCGCGCTGGCGGTGGCCAACGAACTGGCGGCGCGGCTCGGTTGCGAGCGCGTCGCCATCGGCTTCTCGCGGCATGACAGCTGCGTGGTCGAGGCGATCTCGCACACGGCCAGCTTCGATCCGCGCAGCGACTTCGTGCGCCTGCTGGCCGAGGCGATGGACGAGGTGCTGGACCTGGACCAGGCGCAGGTGCACCCGCCGCTGCTGGCCGACGCCGTCGGCGGGCTGGCGCAGGCGGCGTTGTCTTCGGCGCGAGGCGAGGCCGCGGTGCTGTCCGTTCCGCTGCTGGACGACCGCGTGCCGGTGGGCGTGCTGGTGCTCGAACGCAAGCGCGAGCGGCCCTTCGATGCGCAGGAGTTCGCGCTGGCGGAGACGCTCGGGCAACTGCTCGGCCCGGTGTTCGCGCTCAAGCAGCGCGAACAGCGCAGCGCTTGGCAGCGCACGACGATCGCCGCCCGCGAGGCCACCCAGGCGCTCTTCGGGCCGCGGCATCCCGGCCTCAAGCTGGTGACCGCCCTCGTGCTGGTCGCTGCCGTGGTGCTGGGTTTCGCGACCTGGCCCTACCGTGTCAGTGCCAAGGTGGTGGTGGAAGGCGCCGTGCAGCGCGCGGTGGCCGCGCCCTTCCAGGGCTTCGTTGGCGAGAGCTTCGTGCGCGCCGGCGACACGGTGCGTGCGGGCCAGATGCTCGCCCGCCTCGACGACCGCGACCTCAAGCTCGAACGCGTGCGCTGGGCGTCGGAGGCCGAACAGATGCAGAGGCGTTATCGCCAGGCTGCGGCGGCGCAGGAGCGCTCGGCGATGACGGTCGCCGCGGCGCAGGAGCAGCAGGCGCTGGCGCAGCTCGGGCTGGTGGAGGAGCGCCTGGAGCGCGCCATCCTGCGCGCGCCATTCGAAGGCGTGGTCGTGACGGGCGACCTCAGCCAGCTGCTCGGCTCGCCGGTGGAGCAGGGCAAGGTGCTGTTCGAAGTCGCGCCGCTGGACGCGTACCGCGTGGTGCTGCACGTCGACGAGCGCGACGTCGCCGAACTGCAGCCGGGCCAGCGCGGCCAGATCGCGCTGGCCGGCATGCCGTTCGACCGCCTGGCTTTTACCGTGCGCCAGGTCACGCCCATTTCCACCGCGCAGGAAGGCCGCAACTTCTTCCGCGTCGAAGCGCAGCTGGACCAGGCGCCGCCGCGCCTGCGCCCCGGCATGGAGGGCATCGGCAAGGTGGAGGTCGGCAAGCGGAAGCTGCTGTGGATCTGGACCCATCCGCTGATCGAATGGCTGCAGCTCACGACCTGGCGCTGGATGGGATGAAGCCGTGAGCGAAGCCCTGGTCTCCAGCTCCTGGTACCGTGTCGCGCAGTTGCAGCCGCGCCTGCGCAGCCATGCGCGCCTGCACCGCATGCGCTACCGCGGCGCGCTCTGGTACCTGGTGCAGGATCCCGTGTCGCAGCGGGTGCATCGCTTCACGCCGGCGGCGCGCTTCTTCATCGCCGCCATGAACGGCGAACGCACCGTGCAGCAGCTGTGGGAGCTGACCAACCGGCAGCTCGGCGCCGATGCGCCGACGCAGGACGACGTGATCCGCCTGCTCGGCCAGCTGCACGCGGCGGACCTGCTGCAGAGCGACGTCAGCCCGGACGTCACGGAGCTGTTCGAACGCGGGCAGCAGCAGGAACGCTCGCAGCGCCAGCGCTCCTACTTCAACCCGATGGCGCTGCGCGTGCACCTCTGGGATCCGGACCGCTTCTTGCAGCGCGTGCGTCCCGCCATCGACCTGCTCTGGAGCCGCTGGGGTGGCTTGCTCTGGCTGCTGGTCGTGGCGCCCGCGCTCGTGCTGCTCCCCTTGCACTGGGACGACCTCACCGGCAACTTCTCGGACCGCGTGAAGGCCTCGGGCAACCTGCTGATGCTGTGGCTGGTGTTCCCGGTGATCAAGGCGCTGCACGAGTTCGGCCATGCGGCGGCGGTGAAACGCGGCGGCGGCGAAGTGCATGACGTCGGCGTCGTGATGCTCGTGCTGATCCCCGTGCCGTACGTGGAAGCGACGGCCGCGACGGTGTTCCGCTCCCGCTGGCATCGCGCCGTGGTCGCCGCCTCGGGCATGGCCGTCGAGGTGTTCCTGGCCGCCATTGCGTTCTACCTCTGGCTGTTGGCCGAGCCCTCGTTGGCGCGCGCCGTGCTGTTCAACGTGATGGTCGTGGCCGGCGTCTCGACGCTGGTCTTCAACGGCAACCCGCTGCTGCGCTACGACGCGTACTACATCCTGTCCGACCTGCTGGAGATGCCCAACCTCGCGCAGCGCGCGACCCGCTACATCGGCTACCTGGTGGAGCGCCACGCCTTCGGCGCCACCGACGTGGACACGCCGGAGGTGTCGCGGCGCGACAAGGCCTGGTTGCTGGCCTATGGCGTGCTCTCCGCCTGCTATCGCGTGCTGGTGACTGTCGCGATCGCGCTGTTCATCGCCAAGGAGTTCTTCTTCGTCGGCGTCCTGCTGGCGCTGTGGGCCGTGGGTGCGATGGCCGTGATTCCGCTCGTGCGCATGCTGCGGCAGCTGGGCAACCCGCGGCTGCGGCCGCATCGCCAGCGCGTGCGTGCGGTGATCGCGGGCTTCGTCGTGGCGGTGCTGGTGCTGCTGTTCGTGGTGCCGGCCCCGTTCCGCACGGTGCTGGAGGGCGTGGCCTGGCTGCCGCCGTCGGCGATGGTGCGGGCGGCGGAGGAGGGCTTCGTCGTGCGCCTGGTCGCCACGCCGGGCAGCCGCGTGGAGGCCGGGGACGTGCTGGTGCAACTCGCGAGTCCGACGCTGCAGTCGAAGCTGGAGGTCGCCGAAGGACGGGTCGCCGAATTGCAGGCGGTGTACCTGTCGCACCTGCGCGATGACCGCACCCAGGCGGCGATCGCGCTGGAACAGCTGAACGCGGCGCAGTCCGAACTGGCCACTGCGCGTGAGCATGCCGCCCGCCTGACCGTGCGCGCCGACACGGCGGGCGTGTTCATGGTGCAGCGGCCGCAGGACTTGCCCGGCCGTTTCCAGAAGCAAGGCGACCTGATCGGGTACGTGCTGGACCGCCCGCAACTGGTCGCGCGCGTGGTGGCGACCCAGGACGCCGCCGACGTCGTACGAGCCGAGACCACCCGCGTGCAAGTGCGTCTGGTGCACGAGCCGGACCGCGTGTTCGAAGGCCACCTGCAGCGCGAAGTGCCGGCCGGCGAGGAATACCTGCCCAGCCGCGTGCTGGCGCTGGAAGGCGGCGGCCAGCTCGCGACCGACGCGCGCGACAGCCGGGGCGAGCGCACGCTGGAGCGCACGTTCCAGTTCGACGTCGCGGTGCAGGGCGTGACCGGCGCCACGCCGCTGTTCTTCGGCCAGCGGGTGCACGCGCGCTTCGAGCATCCGCCCGAACCGATCGGCCAGCAGTGGCTGCGCAGCATGCGCCGCCTGTTCCTGTCGCAGTTCCATGTCTAGGCCCGGACCTCTCTTCGCCAACGTGGCGCTGGCCGGCGGGCGGCCCTATGCCGAGCGCGCCGAGGACGAGCCGCGCTGGCACGACCGCGTCGCCGTCGCGCTGCATGCCGGCGTCGTCGCGCCGGTGCAGCGCCGCCTGGCCGGCTTCAAGGGGGAATTGCGGCGCCTGGCCGATGCGGCCAATGCGCTGGAGGATTCGCTGCGTCTGCTGCCGGACGACGTGCTGCGCCAGCGCGCCATCGCCATGCGCGGGCGGCTGCGGCGCACGGGCTTCACGCTGGACAGCACCGCCGAGGCGTTCGCCCTGATCCGGGCGGCGGCCCAGCGCACGCTGGGACAACGGCACTTCGACACGCAGCTTATGGGCGGCTACGGCCTCCTGCGCGGCCGGCTGGTGGAAATGGCGACCGGCGAAGGCAAGACCTTCTGCGCCACCTTGCCCGCTTGCGCGATGGCGTTGGCGGGCTATCCCGTGCATGTGATCACGGTCAACGACTACCTCGCGCAGCGCGATGCCGAGAAGATGGGACCGCTGTATGCGTTCTTCGGCCTGGGCGTCGGCGTGGTCGTCCAGGGCATGGAGCGCGAGCAGCGCCGGCAGGCGTACGCGCAGGCCATCACCTACGCCACCAACAAGGAACTCGCGTTCGACTACCTGCGCGACCGCGTGGCGCTGCGCGGGCGCAGCAGCCGGCTGCACCAGGGCCTGCTGCGCATGGCCGGCCAGGCCGATGCCGGTGAGGGCACCGTGCTGCGCGGCCTCTACTTCGCGATCGTCGACGAGGCCGACAGCGTCTTCGTCGACGAAGCGCGCACGCCGCTGATCCTCTCTGCCAGTGGCGACCTGGACGGGGAGGCGGAGCAGAACGGCACCGCGCTGCAACTCGCGCGCGACTGCCGGGAAGGCGAGCACTTCCAGCTGGATCCGCTGGAGCGCGGCGTGATCCTCACCGATGCCGGGCACGCGGCGCTCGACGCTTTCGCGGAGGGCCTCGGTGGTGCCTGGACCTCGGTGCGCGGGCGCGAGGACCTGCTGCGGCAGGCCCTGAGCGCGCTGCACCTTTACCGGCGGGACCAGCAGTACGTCGTGATGGAAGACAAGGTGCAGATCGTCGACGAGTCCACCGGGCGCGTGATGCCGGACCGGTCCTGGGAACGCGGCCTGCACCAGATGATCGAGTTGAAGGAGGGCGTGGCGCTGACGCCGCGCCGCGAGACGCTCGCGCGGCTGACGTACCAGCGCCTGTTCCGCCGCTACGTGCACCTTGCCGGCATGACGGGAACGGCGGCCGAGGCCGCCGCCGAGATCCAGGCCGTGTATGGCCTGCCGCTGGCGCGCGTGCCGCTGCACCGGCCGTCGCGCCGCGTCACGCTGGGCACCACCGTGTGCAGCACGCTCGCCGGCAAATGGCAGCGGGTCGCCGAGCGCGCGCAGGCGCTGGCGCAGGCGGGCCGGCCGGTGCTGATCGGCACGCGTTCGGTCGAAGCCTCCGAGCAGGTGAGCGCCGTGCTGCAGGCACGCGGGCTGCCGTACGCGCTGCTCAACGCCAAGCAGGACGCGGAGGAGGCGCGCGTGGTCGCCGAAGCCGGACAGCCGGGCCGCATCACAGTCGCCACCAACATGGCCGGCCGCGGCACCGACATCCTGCTCGGCCCGGGCGTGGAGGCGAGCGGCGGACTGCACGTGATCCTCACGGAGTTCCACGATTCGCGCCGGGTGGATCGCCAGCTGGTTGGACGCTGCGCACGCCAGGGCGATGCAGGCAGCAGCGAGGCGATCGTCTCGCTGGAGGACGAACTTTTCGAGCTGTGCGCGCCGCGCGCGGCGGCGGCCTTGCGCCAGGCCTTGCAGCGTGGCGCGCGCGTGCCGCCCGTCGTGTTCGCTGCCTTGCGCCGCTGGTGCCAGGACGCGACCGAGCGGCGCCAGGCGGCCACGCGCCGCGCACAAGTCAGGCAGGACCGCCAGCTGCATCGCGCGCTGGCCTTCACCGGGAGAGGGGAATGAAGACCTGGAGCATGGGAACACTCGGGGCGCTGGCCTCGCTCGCCGCGCTGGCGCCGCACGCAGCGTCGGCCGGCCCGTTCGAGTGTTTGATCGAGCCGAACCAGACCGTCGAGATCCGCAGCGCCGTCGAAGGCGTGATCGAGAAGGTGACCGTGCAGCGGGGCGATCGCATCAAGGCGGGGCAGGTGCTGGTGCAACTGGAGTCGGGCGCGGAGATTTCCGCCGTGCAACTGGCCAAGGCGCATGCCGACGCCCAGGGCCGGCTCGCATCGGCGCAGAACCGGCTCGAGTACGCGCAGAAGAAGCTGGACCGCATGACGAACCTGCAGACGCAGAACTTCGTCTCCGCGCAGCAGCGCGACGAGGCCGAGGCCGAGAAGCGCATCCTCGACGCGGAACTGAAGCAGGCGCGAGAGGACAAGGAGCAGGCGGCCTTCGAGCAGCGCCACGCGCAGGATCTGCTGAACCGCCGCACCTTGCGCAGCCCCTTCAACGGCGTCGTGCTGGATCGCATGCTCAATCCCGGCGACCTCGCCGAAGCGGGCACGGGACGCAAGGCCATCCTGAAGGTGGTGCAGGTCGAGCCCTTGCGCGTGGAGGTGGTGCTGCCGCTCGCCGCCTGGGGCAAGCTGAAGTTGCACAGCACCGCTGACATCGTTCCGGAAGGACTGGGCGGGCGCTACACCGCCAAGGTCACCGTGATCGACTCGGTGTTCGATACCGCCAGCGGCACCTTCGGCGTGCGGCTGGAGCTGCCCAATGGCGAGGCCAAGGTGCCCGCCGGCATCCGATGCCGCGTCGATTTTCCCGAGCTGCGCAGCCTCGCCACGCCGGCCTCGTACACGCGGGGGTCCTTCGCCAAGTGACTGCGACGGCCGCACCGCATAGCGCCCGCGCGGTGGTCGCGGCCTTGCGCGAAGGCGCGCCCGCCAGCCCCGAGCTGGTCAACAGCTACTACGGGCTGTGCATCCCGTTCTATCGCGAGTTCCTCGGTGACCATTGGCACACGGGGTTCTACGAGAGCGACGGCGCCATCGGTCCGCGCGACCAGCTGCGCATGGAAGCGCTGGTGGCGCAGAGCGCCGGGATCACCGCCGACGATCGCGTCCTCGACGTGGGTTGCGGCGTCGGCGGTCCCGCGTGCCACGTGGCGCGCCTCACGGGCGCCCGGGTGCGCGGCCTGACGCCGAATCAGGCGCAGCTGGAGATCGCTCGCGCCGGCGCTGCGCACCGCGGGCTGGCCGAGCGGGTGCGATTCGACCTCGGCGAGGCGAGCCAGTTGCCGTATCCGGGCGGCAGCTTCGACGTGGTGCTGTTCTTCGAGTCGGCCTGCCACTTCCCGGACCGGGCGCGCTTCTTCCGCGAGGCGTGGCGCGTGCTGCGGCCCGGTGGCCGGCTCGCCGGCGAAGACTGGGTGCAGTGCGAACAGGCGCCGCAGCCGCTGCGCAGCCAGTGGGCGGCGCGCATAGGCAGGAGCTGGGCCATTCCCGCCCTGGGCAGCATCGCGGAGTACGCGTCGCAGATGACGCAGGCCGGATTCCGCGTCGAACTGGCGCGCGACATGCGCGAGGAAATGCCCTTGCTGCGCGGGTTCGTCACGCGGGCTGCCGACCGCGATGCGATCGGCGCCGAGATGCGCAACACGCCGGACCCGATCCGCCAGCTGGTGATGCAAGGCTTGATGGAGCTGGGCGAAGCGGCCGCGCAGGGCGCCTTCACCGTGGGGCGCTTCCTGGCGACGAAGCCCCAGGAGGCCTGAGCATGCCGCGCGCCGTCGTCTTCGAGGAGCATGCATCGGTCCTGCCGCACTGGCGGGAACGCCGGCTGCACGGGGTGACCGTCGTGAGCCTGGACGCGCACCTGGACCTGCAGTTCATCGCACCCGAGAAGATCGCCCGCCTGCGTGCTTGCCGCAGTGCAGGCGAGCTCGCGCAACTGGAGAGCGCGCATCCGCTGAGCCCGCGCCGTGACAGCTGCTATGGCATCGAGGACTTCCTGTACGCCGCGGCGCAGATCGGCGTGCTGCGCCGGCTCGTGTGGGTGCTGCCGCCCCATGTGCTCGCGTCCGCCGGTGGCGCGCTGGCCGCCTTGCAGCAGATGGAGGGCGTCACGCCGGAGCAGATCGCGTCGTTCCACCGGACGCCGGGCGGCTGGATCGAGGGCGAACTGCTGGGCGTGCCGGTGACGGCGCTCCAATGGCAGCAACTGCCGGCGCTGGCCATAGCCGGGCCGGTGGCCCTGGACGTCGACACCGACTACTTCGTGAAGGTGCCGCAGGACCGCGTGTGGGTGCGGCCGCGCGTGATCGCGACGGCGCTGCGCGAGCGCTTCCCCGCGGTGCAGGAACTCACCATCGCGCGCTCGGTCGGCAGTGGTTTCCTGCCGCTGCGCCACCGCTTCCTGGCGGACCATCTCGCGGCGCTGTGGGAAGGGCGGCACGACGACGAGCGCCACTGGCAGCACCTGCTGGAGATCGAGACGTCCGGTGCGCCCACTGCCGACAAGGCCGCGGCCCTGCGCGCCCTGCTGGCGGTGCGTCCCGGCTGCGCCGCCACCTGCCATGCGCTGGCGGCGACGACGTCGGACGCGGCCGAACGCGCCGTGCTGCTTGCGCGGGCCGCCGCTCTCGATCCGCACTACGGCGGCGACGTGCTGCGCCACCTGGGCGAAGTGCGGGTGCACCAGGAACAGCTGGACCTGGCGACGGTGCTGCGCCTGCACGCGCAGCTGGCGCGCTGGGACGACGGCACCGAGCGCGCCGGCCCCGCGTGGGTGGCGCTGGGCCTGCTCTATGCGGCCTTCGGGCGCCTGGCGGATGCGATCGCCTGCGACCTGCGCTCGCTGCGCCACGGCGCGGGGCATCCGGACCTTGCGCTGCAGATCGGCCGGCTGTACATGGCGGCGAACGACGACGCCGGCGCGCAGCGCTGGCTGGAACGCGCCGCGGCCGACGAGGAAACGCGCGTGGCCGCGTGGCTGCAGTTGTCGATCTGCGCTTCGCGCCGCGGCGCCCTGCAGGAAGCGTGGACCTGGGCCAACGCCGCCCACGAAGCCGCGCCCGCGTGGCCGGAAACAGGGCAGTGGCTCGACAGCCTCGCCGGCAAGCCGGGTACGATGGAGGCTGCCGCGCAGGCTCACCTGCCCGTAGCTCAGTTGGATAGAGCACCTGCCTTCTAAGCAGGTTGTCGGGGGTTCGATTCCCTCCGGGCAGGCCACTTCTCTCGGTTGGAGCAGAAACCGCCGACGCGCTGCAACGCACTAAGTTCTAGAGCAAAATTCCTCCTGAGCAGTGCAGGAAAGCGATTGCCCCACAGTCACAACCAGCTTAGCGCGAGCGGTATGGATTCGTTCGCGGCGAATACGGTCGCAGGTTCGATCCCTGCAGGGGCCACTTCCTTTATGAATGCTCGATGGTGAGAGGGGGCTGCCGTGTTTCAAGTCAAGGATTTGGCGGGTTGGGGCGAGCCGGCGAGCAAGCTCATTGAAGTGCTCAGGTCCGGCTTGGGTGCTTGGTATCGCCCCACCGGCATTCGGCGCGAAGCTGCAGCCCAAGCCGATGCCACCAGACTGCTTGGTCGAGCGGAACTCGACGTAGAGAAAGCACGCCTCGTGGAGATTGCAGCTCTGCAGGCGGAGGTCGAACGCCAGAAGCTCCTGCCATCGCCTAACACACTGCAGGAGAGGGCCGCGCTGCGGCTGCAACTTCAGGAAGTTCGAAAGCAGGCGAACTTGGAGGCGATTGCCGAGTCTGCTGCTTCACAAATGCCTGAAACAGCTTCGTCCGAGCCTGTTGACGAGGATTGGAAAACACGATTCTTCAAGTTCGCTGAGGATGTGTCGTCAGCTGACATGCAGGAAATCTGGGGCAAGGTTCTGGCGGGCGAAGTAGCACGTCCCGGAAGCTACTCGCTTCGCGCTCTCGACGTGCTGCGGGCCCTATCGCGAACGGAGGCGGAGGCATTTCAGCGGTTCCGGTACCTGTGCATGGACCAGGGCTGGGTCATTAAATTGGCCCGACCTGAAGACCACAAAGAGTTCGGTATGTCGATGCATGATTTGCTCGCTTTACGCGAGGCGGGGCTTGTCGTGGACAGCGAGGTTTTGAGCGTAAAGATCAACGTGCCAGATGCGCCGCCGAACCCGGACGATTCGCCCCTTAGATACAACGGCAAGGTGGTGGTGATGCGGCATAGGAAGTCAGGCTCAATCACTTTGTCGTTAGCGGTACTCCAGCTCACCCAAGTCGGAATGCAATTGATGCGGCTCGTAGAGCCGCTGCCAAACATGGCCTACCTGAGGAAGCTCGCCTCGGGATTGCTGCCAGTGAGGTTGTTCGTGGGCAATCCCGGCGACACCTTCGACGCTTTCCAGGAACTCTAGTGCGGCGGCGCCGTAACTGCGCGTGATTTAGGCGTCCGTCGGCGGTTCCCCCTCCACCTCGCAGCTGTACCTTTCGCCCGCATAGAGCCGCTGCACCATCCGGTTGGCCTAAGTAGGGGTTAGTCCGCGCTCTTGGCACTCGAGAGCGCGGCAACATGCCCGGCAACCGAGGTACTAAGTCCGCGTGGCTACTCGACTAAAGG
Organism: Ramlibacter ginsenosidimutans; assembly: GCF_016654015.1. GTDB lineage: Bacteria > Pseudomonadota > Gammaproteobacteria > Burkholderiales > Burkholderiaceae_C > Ramlibacter > Ramlibacter ginsenosidimutans. Next base: position 396,272 of record NZ_JAEPWM010000003.1, read on the forward strand.
AGCTGACTATGGGTCCGGCACGGCACTTGTTGATCGCCCTCTGTCTGGCGCCCTTGCTGGCAGCCGCCCAAACTCCCTATGGGGACTGGTACGTCGGGCGCGACGATGCTGGTGCTCCGTATATGTTCACCATGAATCAGAGCGACGGCATATTCGGCAAATGGTGCGACAACGATACGGAAAAGTGCTTCTGGATGCTCGCCGTCAAGACGCGATGTGACGCAGGAGCCACGATCCCTGTCTTGATCAGCAGCAACCTTGGCGCTGCGTCCACAACACTGATCTGCAGTTCGCCCAAGCTGATTTCCGGCGCCACATACCATCGGATGATCATCGCGGACTTCAATCTGATGACCAGGCTTGCTCGCGAGAGCACGGGGCAGATCGGAATCGCGATGGCAATGGAGGGCGGCGCTTTCAGGGTCAGTCGGTTTTCACTGCATGGCAGCTCGCAGGCTTTGACTCAGATGGAGCAGGCCGAAGCGGACACGGTCCGCGCCAAGCGCTCAAAGGGCACGCGCGATACAGAGATATGAGCCGCACTGCCGCCTTTCAGCGCCTGCCTTCTAGTCGCTCTGATGTGGCGCCCGTTGGCGCGGTTTGACAGACTCCGCCCAATGGAGCTGTTGATCCTGTTTTTGGCAGTGTCCTTCTTGGCATGGCCTGCTTGTTCAGATACCAAGCCCGCGGCGTGTTGGCGTGGTTTCGGACGCTAGCGGGCAGCGTAATTTCCCTGTGGCAAGTACAGTCCGAGTCTGACGCGGCAACGGCCAGCTTGAGGTGCCAGTCGAACCGGGTCAGAGCAATCAGCGCGTCGAGCAGGGCGAGGGTAGCGAGGCGGACACTCTTGTTGTTGGCGGTACTTGGCAGTCGCCCCCGTCGAAAGCTAGCACTGGCGCGGCCTAGCTGTGATGTCTCAATAGGTTGTTCATCCGTCCCTGATTTGGGAAGCTGTGGTTACCAAGCCCAGCCAACCATCTCGGGAGAGGACGGATGAACAGACCCAAGAATGCAGCATTGACTCCGATTG
>NZ_JAEPWM010000004.1 GCF_016654015.1 Ramlibacter ginsenosidimutans
TCCAAGCCCAAAGGCTGGCGACGGCGTGCACCCGCTCCGCCCGGGTTGCCCCGAACTCTTAGAGTCTAGGAAAGAAACATACAAGGCTGGCGGTGAGCCGCAGGCGAACCCCAGCTTGCTGCGGACGCCGGGTCGCTGGGGTTCGGTTCGCTCACCGCCAGCCTACGGGGCGGGGTGTACCGGCGAAGCGGGTAGGACCGGCGAAGCGGGTGTGGCCGTCACAGCGGGCGGCGGCGTGGCGTCCGGTGCAGACCGCTCCGCCCGCAACCGCTCCAGCGCCGCCAGGCAGTAGTGCGTGAACCACAGCGACGAGAACGCGAACACCAGCGTGTAGATCCAGATCGCGACCGGGATCAGCACGGGGAACGCCGCCGCGAAGAACCAGCCCGAGGCCCACACCAGGCTGGGCGCAGCGCCCAGGTAGCCGGAAGTCACGCCGATGATCAGCAGCCAATGGCGGTGTTGCTTGAACACCTGGCGGCGCTCTTCCCGGCTCGCATGGTCCGCGAGCGAATCGAAGGCCATCACGCGGTAGGTGAGCCAGCCCCAGATCAGCGGCGGCAGGATGAGGATCAGCGGCGGGATCAGCCACAGCGGAATCGAGATGACCAGCGCCACGGCCGCCAGCAGCGTCGAGCCGAAGGACCACACCGCGCTGTGCAGCCAGGACGCGCCGTGCTTGCGCTCCAGGTCAGGGAAGCGCCGGCGGGCGACCAGCCGCACGACCGCGGGCGTCATGAGCACGGCCACGAAGAACAGCACCAGCACCACGAGCACCGGCGTCACGGCGAAGATCACCAGCAGCGGCGCCAGCGCGTTCTTCAGGCCCGTCATGCCCATGTCGGTGAGCCACTGCGTGATGGTCGTCAGCCACGCGCTGGACTCCAGCCAGCGGAACACCATGTCGACGGCGCTGTCCCAGAAGAAATACGACATGCCGCCCGCGGTCAGCACCAGTCCCAGCAGCGGCAGCAGCGACAGCCCGATCACGCGCGGGTGCAGGCAGTAGGCGACGGCGCGCCAGAAGGAATCGATCAGCAGGGACATGGGTGGCGCATGTTACCGCCTGCCCCTGCGGGAGCGCGTGCTACATTGCCCGCCCGAGCAGAACGACATCCGCGTTTCATGAAGATCCTGGTGACCGGCGCGGCCGGCTTCATTGGCATGCACACCGCCGCGCGCCTACTGGCGCGCGGCGACGAAGTCGTGGGCGTGGACAACCTCAACGACTACTACGACGTGAGCCTGAAGGAAGCGCGGCTCGCCCAGCTCGCGCCCGACCCGCGCTTCGCGTTCCACAGGATCGACATCGCCGACCGCTACGCCATGGAACGCCTCTTCGCGTCGGAGCGGCCGCAGCGCGTCATCCATCTGGCAGCGCAGGCCGGCGTGCGGTACTCGCTGAAGAACCCGCACGCGTACGTCGACGCGAACCTGAAAGGGTTCATGAACATCCTGGAGGGCTGCCGGGACCACGCGGTGGAGCACCTGGTGTACGCCAGCACCTCCAGCGTCTACGGCAGCAACACGACGCGGCCCTTCTCGGAACACCAGAACGTCGACCACCCGGTGAGCCTGTACGCCGCGACCAAGAAGGCCAACGAGCTGATGGCGCATGCCTACAGCCACCTGTTCCGGATCCCGACCACGGGCCTGCGCTTCTTCACCGTGTACGGGCCCTGGGGCCGGCCGGACATGGCGCTGTTCCTCTTCACGCGCGCCATGCTGGAAGGACGGCCCATTTCCATCTTCAACCACGGGAAGATGGTGCGCGACTTCACGTATGTCGACGACATCGTCGAAGGCGTCCTGCGGGTGGTCGACAAGCCGGCGACGCCGTCGGCTGCGTACGATCCGGCTTCACCCGACCCGGCGACCAGCGACGCGCCCTATCGCGTGTTCAACATCGGCAACAGCCAGCCCACGCCGCTGATGGAGTACATCGTCGCCCTGGAAAAGGCGTCCGGGATCGAGGCGAAGAAGGAATTCCTGCCCATGCAGCCCGGCGACGTCCCCGCCACGAGCGCCGACACCTCCGAGCTCGACGCCTGGGTCGGCTTCAAGCCGGACACGCCCGTCGACGTGGGCGTGGCGCGCTTCTACGCCTGGTACATGGCCCACTACGGCCGGCAACCCGCCTAGCCTGCGGAGCCTGGGGGCATCCAGCCCGCGCGCAGTCCCTCCTTGTCGCTGGGTCGCCGGTCCTGCGACGGACAGGTCCGCGGCCCCTCGATCGCCCGCTGCACGGGACCGAAGACGAGTCCGAGCCATTCGTGGGCCGGTCCGCGCGCCTGGTCCCATCCCCGCTGGCTCGGAACGAAGCTCGCGAGCGTGATGCGGGGCCGCGGCGGCCCACCGCCCGGAACCGGCGCGGGAATGACGACGAAGCCCGCAGCCCGGAACAGGTAGCTGGCCCGCGGCATGTGGTACGGGTCGGTGACCAGCGCGATCCGCTTCACGCCCATGCCGGAGACCAGGCAGGCGGAATACACGGCGTTCTCCAGCGTGTTCGTGGACTGGGTCTCCACCCACCGGGGAGCGATGCCGTACTTGTGCAGCAGATAAGCCGTCCCAGGGTCGGCGCGCGCCGCCCGTGCCGGCCTCGCGCTGGGGCGGCCCCAGCCCACCACCAGCAGGGGAACCCGGGTGGACTGGTGCAGCCTGGCGCCGTAGTCCATTCGATCGAGGTTGCCCCCCAGGACGGCGATCGCCTGGGCCTGCTCGCCGACCCGTTGCGGATCGACCGGCGTGGACTGCCACTCGAGCCCCGCGAGCATCACGCGTGCGCCCGCCTCGGTGGTGCGCAGCCAGGCCGACGCGAGCGCGACGAGCGCGAGCACGCCGAGCAACCTTGCTCCAAGCCTTCCCCGCCGCTGATGTGTCGTATGCGCCATGCAGCAAGCATGTTATCCGTCACAGAGGGGAAACAATTCGCTTCGCCAGCTCAGCGCGTGCGAAGCGCCGCAACCCATCCACTACACTCGCGGCGATGCGGTTTCCCGTCGTCCTCCTGATGCGCGCCGGACGCGCTGGTTTCATCTGCGCGGCGCTCGCGGCCGCCCTCGCCCACGCGGCCGCGCCGGCCCCGGTGGATATCGAGGTAATGACCTCGCCCGAGCTCAAGGCGCGCCTCGCCGCCGGCGCCACGACCGTGCTGGTCCCCATCGGCGGGACCGAACAGAACGGACCGCACATGGTCCTGGGCAAGCACAACGTGCGCGCCCACGTGCTCGCCGACGAAATCGCGCGCCGCCTGGGCAACGCCGTCGTCGCGCCCGTGATCGCCTACGTCCCCGAGGGCTCGATCAACCCGCCGGCGGCGCACATGCGCTTCACCGGCACGATCTCCATCCCGGACAGCACCTTCGAGTCGCTGCTGGAGTCCACCGCCCGCAGCTTCAAGCAGCACGGATTCCACGACGTTTTCTTCCTGGGCGACCACGGCGGCTACCAGAAGAGCGAGCAGCGCGTGGCCGACAAGCTCAATCGCGAGTGGGCGAAGGATCCGGCCTGCCGCGTGCACGCCCTGCTGGAGTACTACGACGTCACCCAGACCGCCTTCGTCGACACGCTCAGGAAGAAGGGCTACAGCCCGGCCGAGATCGGCACCCATGCCGGCCTGAACGACACCGCACTGACGCTCGCTGTCGACAAGTCGCTGGTCCGCGCCGACGTGCTGGCGCAAGGCGCGCAGCTGGATGCCGCGCATGGCGTCCACGGCGACCCGCGACGGGCGACCGCTGAGGTGGGTCAACTCGGCGTCCAGGAAATCGTCAACACTTCGGTCGCCGCCATTCAACGGGCGACGGCCCTCAAGCGTTAGAGACCGAACGCCCTCTCCCTGCCCTCCATGAAATTCGATCGAAGCCTCCTCTCCTCCCTCGCCCTGTTCGCGCTGGGGACTGCCGCCATCGTCGGCACCGTGTTCGGCGCCGGCCTGTCCACCACCCTGAGCCAGGCGGCGCCCCAGGACGGCAAGCCCGTGCAGGCCACCCACGGCATCCAGACGGTGCCGGGCATGCCGCCCGTGATCGACCCGTCGAACATCTATTCGGAAACGGCCGCCGGCCACATGAGCCCCGCGGTGAAGGGCCAGCTGGAACGCGTGTACGTGCCCAACCTGCGCTCCAACGACGTCACCGTCATCGACCCGGAAAGCGCCAAGGTCCTCTACAACTTCAAGGTGGGCCGCAGCCCGCAGCACGTGGTGCCGTCCTGGGACCTGCACACGCTCTGGGTGGCGAACAACGCCGAAGGCCGCACCGATGGCAGCCTCACCGCCATCGACCCGCTCACCGGCAAGCCGGGCGAGACCGTGCCCGTCGACGACCCGTACAACATGTACTTCACGCCCGACGGCAAGTCGGCCATCGTGGTGGCGGAAGCCAAGAAGCGCCTGGACTTCCGCGACCCGCACACGATGCAGCTGCAGTACTCCATCGACACGCCCGGCTGCGGCGGCATCAACCACGCCGACTTCTCCATCGACGGGCGCTACGCCATCTTCACCTGCGAGTTCAGCGGCCAGATCGCCAAGATCGACCTGGTGAACCGCCACGTGGTGGCCTACCTGAAGCTGATGATGCCGCAGCGCCGCCTGAAGGAAGGCTCCTCGGTGATCGACCCGCAGACCGAGATCTGCACCATCACGCGCGGCATGCCGCAGGACATCCGCAGCTCCCCGGACGGCAAGCGCTTCTACATCGCCGACATGGACGCCGACGGCGTGCACGTGGTGGACGGAGAGAGCTTCCGCGAGGTGGGCTTCATCGTCACCGGCCTCGGCACCCACGGCCTCTATCCCAGCCGCGACGGCAAGAAGCTGTACGTGGCCAACCGCAGCACGCACAAGATCCACGGCAAGCCCCATGGCCCCGGCAGCGTGAGCGTGATCGACTTCGCCACCGAGAAGGTCGTCGCCAACTGGCCCATCCCCGGCGGCGGCAGCCCCGACATGGGCAACGTCAGCGCCGACGGCAAGTGGCTGTGGCTGTCGGGCCGCTTCGACGACGAGGTCTACCGCATCGACACCTACAGCGGCGCCGTCACCAGGATCAAGGTGGGCAAGGAGCCGCACGGCCTCACGGTGTGGCCGCAGCCGGGGCGGTATTCGCTGGGGCATACGGGCAACTTGCGCTGAAGCTGCGGGCCGGAGCCTGGCGCTGCGCGGTAGGCTGGCGGTGAGCACACAGAGCTGTAGGCTGGCGGTGAGCGCAGCGAACCCCAGCTCTCCCTCACGCCTTCTTATCCTGCACGGCCGCCAGTTCCCCCTCCCCCAACCACCGCCACTCTCCCGGCGCGAGATCCGCCGGCAAGGCCAGTTGCCCAATCCGCGCGCGATGCAGTGCGGTCACCCGATTCCCCACCGCAGCCAGCATCCGCTTCACCTGGTGGTACTTGCCTTCGGTGAGCGTGAGGTCCAGGGTGTGGCTGCCGGTCGCCACGCAGGCCGCCGCGCGCACGGGCTTCGGACTGTCATCGAGCACCACGCCCGCCAGCAGCCGCTGCACCTGGCGGTCATCGACCGGATCGGCCGTGGTGAGCTGGTAGACCCTGGGCACGTGATGCTTCGGTGAACTCATCTTGTGGATGAAAGCGCCGTCATCGCTGAGAAGCAGCAGGCCGGTGGTGTCCTGGTCCAGCCGCCCGATCGCCTGCACGCCGGGCTGGCCGCCCTTCACCGGGCGCTGGCGCAAGGGGCCGGGCAGCAGCGCGTAGATGCTGGGCCAGGCGGAGGGCTTCTGCGAGCACTCGTAGCCTGCGGGCTTGTGGAGCAGGAGGTAGGCCTTGGCGTGGTAGGTCCAGTGGGTGCCTTCAACTGTGAAGGCGAGGCCTTCGGGCGTGACGTCCTCGTACGGGTCGGTGGCGGGCTGACCGGAGACGGTGACGAGGCCTTGCTGGATGAGACCGAGGCAGACGCGGCGCGGGCCGAAGCCTTGGGAGTAGAGGAGGTCCTGCAGTTGCATACGGAGCGAAGTGTGCCTGCGTGGTAGCGGCACCGCGGCGGCGGGAGCTACGCGAGGAAAGCTGCAGCACTGTTGGGCAACGCGCATGCGCCCCTCGTCCGTTTGTACGAATGTGGCCGACAGAGCTGTCAGAATCTTGCCCGGTCGGTTGCACACTGATACAGTGCTCAAAGTTGAACGGTTTGCGGCCAGGCAAGCCGGCTCAGGACGAGCACCATGGCCAGCAAACACCTGGAACACACCGAAGACCTGCACTTCCGTGTCCTGAAGCTTCTTCAGGATCGCCCAGACATCTCGCAGCGGGAATTGGCGCAGAGGCTCGGAGTGAGCAATGGGAAGCTGCATTACTGCATGAGGGCTCTCATTGAGCGCGGCCTGGTCAAGCTCGGCAACTTCGCGCACTCCAAACACCACTTGGGCTACGCGTACCTGCTCACGCCCGCGGGGATCGCGCACAAAGCCAGCATGACGAGCAAATTCCTGCAAAGAAAAATGGCGGAGTACGAGGCACTGAAAAGCGAGATCCAGGCCCTGCAGCGGGAGGCAACGGGGCGCCGCCGGTTGGAGCAGGCGCCTCCCTGAGCCCCATGTTCGACCACCCCGTCTTCACGGCGGCGCTGTCCGACGTCGGCAGTCTTGGCATTCGCGTGCTCGCCACCTCCGCACCGGGGGCGCGGGTCTACGGAGTCGTGGGGGGGCGTTCCAACGCACGGTGGTGGCTGATTCCCCTCGAGAGCGGACGCGTGGCCGAGAGTGGGCTCGCCTTGTTCCAACCTCTGCTCCCAAGCGCACGCAAGATGAAAGCTGCGGCTACGCTCTTAAGCCGACTCGGTTTGCAGGGGCTGTGGGCAAGGAAGCGCGTGTACGTGCAAGACTTCCCTGATTTCAGCCGCTTCTTTGGCGCGACCTCTCTCAGCTTTGCGTTTTTCACGGGGACGGACAGCCCGCACCGCAAGGTCGCAATCCAGGTGATGGACAGGTCGGGCAGGGTTCTCGGCTTTGCAAAGGTGACTCGGGATCCGAAGGTCGCCGCACTCCTTCGATACGAGGCGCAGATGTTGCGCGAGGTGGCCGGTTTGGACCTTCGCGAAGGCTTCGTTCCGCACGTGCTTTTCTCCGGGGAGATGGGCGGAAGCGAGGTGCTGCTGACGGATACTTTGAAGACGCGCGCGACGCGGACCACGATCGACCTTGGCCCTCAACACCGGGCATTCCTCCAAGAGATAGCGAGCAGGACACGGGCCGCACCCGTGTCCTCCTGGGAGCTCGCCGACGTGCTAGAGGCGAGAGTTGGGACGCTCCTGAACCGCGTTCCGACCGATTGGCAGACTCGGTTTTCAAAGGCCATTGAGACACTGCGGTCCGAGGAATGCCCGCCGCTGTCGAGGTGCTTCGCCCAGGGCGACTTCACGCCATGGAACACGTTCCTAGCCGGCGGACGGCTCTACGTATTTGACTGGGAATACGCGGATCGCGTGCAACTCGCCGGGAGCGACGTGGTGCATTTCGTGATGAACCAGCCTCGAGTGAAGGCGCTCCCGCCCGCAGCAAAGCTCGCGGCGGCAGAACAGGTACTTGCCGAAGAGTGGACTGGCATCGTGCGCTCCTGCCACCGTTCCGTTTTGATCTCTTATGTTCTGGGGCAGGTCCTGCTGCAGGTGGAGCGCGCCGTCGGCACGCTCACCGGCTGGGACGGAGAACACGAGCAGGCTCGGATGCTGTCGCACCTGGTGGGCCCCCTGCATTGAAAGAAGAAGGTCGCCAGTGAGCGTCAAGAAGAACACCGCATTGAACATCCTGGGTGCAGCGGCTCCGATGGCCGTGATGCTGGTCACGGTCCCGCTGTATGTGAAGATCCTGGGCGAAGCGCGCTATGGTGTTCTGTCGCTCGTATGGCTCGTGCTTGGGTACTTTTCTTTCCTCGAGCTCGGGCTGGGGAAGGCAACCGCGAACCAGCTCGCCAAGGCGGCGGAAGCGTCCGCCGAAGAACGTTCCGAAATCTTCTGGACGGCGGTGATCGTGAACCTAGCGATGGGAGCGGCGGGTGGCTGCGTGCTCTGGATCGCGGGCAGCACCGTGATCGACCGACTGCCCGGCCTCGCACCGCAGTTTCGGATGGAAAGCAGGGATGCACTTCCCTGGCTGGTCGCGACGTTCCCGCTAGCGCTCGTGTCGTCGGTGCTCAACGGGGCGCTGGAAGGCCGAAGCGAGTTTTTTATTCTCAATGTTCTTCAGGTCGCGACGAACACGATATTCCAGATCGCGCCGCTCGCGGTCGCGTACTGGTACTCGCCCGATCTCGGGTGGGTCATTCCGGCCGCGGTGCTGTCGCGCGCGGGAATGAACTTCTTTTTCCTCTTCGCGTGCTGGCGACGCGTGCCGCTTCAGGGCCGCCCCCGCGTGTCCCGGGCACGGCTCAAGTCCCTCTTTTCGTACGGGGGCTGGGTGGCGGTCACCGGGATTGCAGCGCCCCTACTGGAAACGGGCGAGCGAATGATTGTGGGCATGGTGCTCGGTCCGGCCGCGGTGACCCACTACACAATCCCGATGCAACTGGTCACCAAGGCGAAGGTCCTCCCCGGCGCGTTGTGCCGCGCACTGTTCCCGTCGCTGTCGTCCTCAAGTGCGGAGGAGAGTTCACGGCTCGCCGCCGAGTCGGCCTGCTCTCTCGCCTGGCTGCTCGCGCTCGGCTGTAGCATCGGCGCATTCGCACTGAAACCATTTCTGGCGCTCTGGATAAGCCCGGAGTTTTCGCGCACTGCTGCCCCGATCGGGGAGTTGCTGCTGCTTGGCGTTTGGGTGACTGGAGTCGCGCACGTCCCCTACTTCTACCTACAGGCGCGGGGCCGTCCCGACCTGATTGCGAAACTGCACATCATTGAACTACCTCTATACCTGTTGCTCGCCTGGACCGCTGCCGGCACGACTGGCCTTACCGGGGTTGCGGCCGCCTGGGTCGCGCGCGGGATCATCGAATCCGCGGCGATGTTCCACTTGGCGGGAATGATCGAGCGCCGGTCTGTGCAGGTCGTCTGGGCGGGAATTACGGTCGCAACCGCATGTCTGTTGACGATGGCACTGGACCTGTCGTTAGCTTGGCGTGCGGCCACCATATGCCTGTGCTGTGGTTCCGCATTGCTCTCCGTATCAAAGCGAATCTTGCTAATTCGCCGGGCGACCGCATGACTGTCAGAGCCGACTTGTCATCTGCGGTTGCTCGACGCCCGAAGCCGCCGCGCCCACGGTGCTCGCGCAACCGGCTGCTCGCCCACTTGACTCAGCCGATCTTGCGGTACTGGTATGAGGCAGAGGAGTAGCTATGGTTCGCGTGCGTCCCATCACCCTCTTCTGCCTAATTGCAATTCCGAGTCTGTTCATCAGCAGTTTGTCCGAGCTTTTCCCGGCGTTGGTACTTCCGAGTTCCGTTCGAATGGCCTTGGTATGTATTGCCGCCCTAAGCATGCCTTTGGGTAGTCGCAGAACATCTGGTCCGGGCGGTGTGCTTTACCCCCTAGCTTGTTTTGCATTTTTTGGACTCGCATCCGTGCTTTGGAGCATTGACCCCAGCATAAGTCTTGAACGCGCCTTCCTAAATATTGCTGCCGTCGGCGTTCTGTGGGTGTTCTCGAAGTGTGCCTCCGCAGAGGATCAACTTCGAGTCATCTTGGCATTCTCCGCAGCATGCATCATTGTCGTCATCCTTGCGAGCCTCCCCGCATACGTCGGGCAACCTGCATCAGCGTACTTCCAAGGCAACTTTCGCGGTTATTTCTCCAACTCTAATAGCCTCGCGCACTATGCTGCCTTCGCAACGCCACTGTGTTGCGCGGGATTATTGCAGCGCTCAAGAAGGATTCGGGGAGTGGCGCTACTCACTCTGGTCTACCTTGTGTACGTGCTACTGGACTCCAGGTCGCGTGCGGCGTTTGCGGCTGTGCTACTGAGTTCACTGATCGTATTTTTTGGGTCGCGACGGCGAGTGATTACTCCGATGAACCTGCTGATCCTCGCCCCCGGAATCGCGTTCGCTCTCTACGTCTTTGTTCAATTTGCGACGAACAAGTACGAGGGCGTCGACACCGTCGGGACACGTCTTTACTTGTGGCAAATCCACTTGGACGCAATAACACAACGACCGCAGCTTGGCTGGGGCATTGGCATCAACCCAGTGGACTTCAAGCTCTACACCGCGCCGGGCTACAACTATCTCGCGGATACCGAGAAGGGCAGTTCCTATATCAGCCTTCCCGAGGAACTGGGACTCTGGTTTGCCATTCCCTTCTTCCTCATTCTTCTTCCGCAGCTTGCCCAAAGACTCTACGCTGCTTACGTGCATGGCCACAAATATGCGAACGCCGCAATGCGCTTGGTCCCGGCGGGTTTGGTTCTTGGCAGCTTAGTGCACGCCTCCTTCGAATCATGGCTGTTCTCGTTCGGAAATCCGCTCGCGTTCTCGTTTTGGATGTCTTGTATCTACCTAGCATCGCATGCGACACCCTCCAGACCTAACTTGAGGCGGGCTTCGCCTTCGAAGCGCAAGGAGCTCATCAGAGCTGTGGATGTGGGATGAGATGGTCTGCACGAACACTGGAGAACTACCACAGAAGCGGGCCGGGGTCTCCGAAATCATGGGTATGGGAATGCGCCCACCACGGATTTTCGCGGGCTTGCAAGCAATGCGATTTCTCGCCGCGGTCATGGTTGTCTGCACTCACGCGACGTTCTATGTATCCACTCGGCTCTCCAATGGCTTCCCCGTTTGGGATTCGGGCACGCAGGGTGTGCCTTTGTTCTTCGTGATAAGCGGGTTTGTCATGACCCTCTCCACCGCCTCGCTGCCGCGAGGAACTCTGGGCGCACGGAAATTTGTCGCATCCCGCCTGATCCGCATCGTTCCCCTTTATTGGGCGCTGAACTTGTTGAAGCTTGCGCAAATCCTGGCGCTCCCGGCGCTTGCCTTCGCTAAGCCGGATGTGTGGAACGTGGTGCTCTCGATGCTCTTCATCCCGAGTCGAAACGCGGAGGGCGCCGTCGAGGCCTTCTATGGTGTTGGCTGGACTCTCGACTTCGAGATGTTCTTCTACGCGGTCTTGGCCATTGCCTTGATGTTCCGGCGCATCCCCCTTTACATGTTCATGGCTGCGGTCTTGATTCCCGCCGTGCTGGTCGCGCCGTATCGCCAGGAGCACTGGCCGGCGGTGACCTTCCTGCTGAATCCCCTTCTACTCGATTTCCTGTGGGGCGTTGCCATTGGCCATCTGTACCTTCGCGGAGTGAGGGTCTCGCCGCATGTGAGCCTCGTCTGTCTTGTGGTCGGCCTGACCATCGTGTTCGCGCTCCCCAAATTTCCGCTGCTTGGTTTGCAGTACGCGCTGGCGATTGGAGGCGCAGTCTTCCTCGAAGAGAAGTGGGGCCAGCGCGTTCCACGTATCGCTGTCATCGGCGGGGACGCGTCCTATTCCCTTTATCTCGTGCACCCTATGGTTGGCGTTCTCGTTGCGGTCATTCTTCACCGCGCAGGCATCTCCACGCCTCTTGCGGCGATCTGCGCGATTCTCGTCGCGAGCACGTGTGCCGCGTACCTGACGTATGTGCTTTTTGAGCGGCCGATTACGGGGATGCTGCGGCGTCGCTTCACCGGCGGGCAGCTCACGCCGGCCGCGCTGCCAGCCCAAAGTCTCACGATGCACTGAATCGAATGAAGGTATTCCACTTCATCTTGGGCAAGGCCAACAAGGATCGGGCCAATGGCGTGAACCAGGTCATTGCTGGTCTGGCGAAGTATTCAGCGCGAAACGGAGCGGAAGTTCGCGTGATCGGGAAGGCCGAAAGCGCGGACGCTGAAGGTGAGATCGTTCACAGGGACGGTTTCGATGTACGAGTCTATTCGCGCTGGAGCACGGCTTTGGCCGGCGCTGTGAAGGATGCCGTCCGATGGGCGGACGTGGTCCATCTCCACGGCACATACGCCCCCTGGAATTTCGGGGTGGCGGCGCTGTCTCGCAGCGTGCGCACGCCGCACATCATCACGCTGCACGACGGCCTCGCGCCGGAACGTGCCGAACGTGGCAAGGTCAAGAAGCGTGCGTACGACGCCGTGATCCAAAGGCGCCACTTATCGACTGCTTCCGCAATCCACGTCCTCACGCAGGAAGAAGGCACGGACTTGCTTCGCTTCGCGCCCGTGAACCACGTCTTCTGCGTGCCCAACGGCATCGACCTGGAGGACTATCCTCGCCAGCCGATTTTGCAAAGAACGGACCTGCGGCACATCGGCTATCTCGGTCGACTCTCTCCGGAGAAGAACCTGGACGCATTGTGCTCGGCATTCGTGGCAGTCAATGGCGACCGCAAACTTCGCCTGCTGCTGGCCGGCCCCGTCAATCCGTATGGTGAGTCGCTCCGCACGCGCTATGGCCAGCATGGTGTTGAACTGGTCGGACCAAAGTACGGGACAGAGAAGACGCAGTTCATTCGCGACCTGGACTTGTTCGTGCATCCGTCGCTGTGCGATGTCTTCTCCATCGCGGCGATGGAGGTGCTCGCTCTCGGAACGCCGCTTCTGATCACCCGCACATCGAAGGTGTCGTATTTCGCGGACCGCTGCGCTTTCATGATGTGCGAGCCGACGTCGTACGGTCTCGCGGCCGGTCTTCGAGACGCATTGTCCCGCAAGGACCAATGGCCGGTAATTTCCGAGAACGGCATGAAGCTGATCTCGGAAACTTTGAACTGGGATGTTTCCGCCTCGAAGCTCCTGAACGAGTATGAGGCCGTGATCGCGAGGAATGATGAAGAAGGAGCTTAGTGCGCTCGTGACGGGCAGCGTTTCGGCGGTGATGCCGGTGCTCGGGTTGCGAGGTACAGACGATTTCGCCCGGGTGGGCGGAGATCTGGATTTCATAGTTCCGGCCGGACATGCGGTGGAGGCGTGCCGGACTGCAGCCCGCGCGGCGACGGACGCTGGCTGGTACTTGCTCTTCTTCCGCGATATTGGTTACCTCGCGCAGATCGTCTTGGTGCGCCCCTCGGACACCGGCGAGGACCACGCCATTAAGGTCGACTTCTTTGACGGACTGCGCTGGTACGGAATCGGACGCGACGACGCAGGGCGCACTCTCCTTGAGCAGACCGCCTCGATGCGAGGAGACCCGAAGGTAGTCGGTGCAGTCAGCTTCTTTCAGAAAACGATGACGGTCGGCCGGTGCTCGGAACGCGACTGGGCTCGGGTTCAGGCGACCGGCGCCGACAAACCATATTTGTTAGCGGTCGCAAGCAACTGTGGCCTGCCGCTCACCGCTGAACAACTCGGCACACGAGGGCCAAGTGGTCTTGCGAAGTGGAAGCTCCGCGCCGCATCCGGCGGGGCGCAAGGTCCGCTGTCTGCGCTCTCGTGGTTCCTTTCGGCTGCCGGCGCGCACCTTCGCTTCAAGTCCGGAATGGGCACGCACGCGGGCCTTGTGGTGGCCGTGTCCGGCTTGGACGGATCCGGCAAGAGCACGCTCGTCGGCCGTTTGATGACCACATTCAGGACGGCAGGCGGCATTCAGCCCCAGGAACTGCACCTCCTGCCCTCGTGGATCCCGATGCCACACCAGATTCTGCGGCGAAAGAAGACTGCGACCGCGTATCACAAGCCTTACTCCGAGCCGCCTGTGACATCGAGGTCAAGTGCGCTCCTGCGTCTCGGTTTCTATGGTCTTGCGTTCGCCCTTGCGCGGGCCGCGCTGGCTTGGCAGACGCTTCGGGGCGCCGTGGTCGTTTCCGATCGGAGCTTCTTCGACTTTGCATCGGATCTGAGTCGCGCACGGATTCCTCACGCCCAATTGCCCGACTGGCTTTTGCGGGTTCTTGTCCCGAAAGGGGTGCTTTGTTTTGTCGATGCTTCGCCAGACTGCGTTGTCCAGCGTAAGGGTGAACTGACCTTGGAGAACGCGACGCGGATTCGCGCAGGCTATCTCCGCACAGCGGAACTGAGCCAAGCAGTGGTTCTGGACGGGAACGCGAGCGCGACGGAAGTGTTCAAGCAACTGCTTGCTCACGTCTCGGCGGAATACCTGCGCAGGCTGGATGGGGCCACAGGCCAAGGCAGGCGATGACTTTGGACGCCGCCCAAAGCTCACAATCCAGGAACGGCAGGAGGCGCTTGCTGATATCCGCCTATGGCTGCGAGCCGGGTAAGGGCTCGGAGCAGGGCGTCGGATGGCACTGGACCATGCAGCTCGCTCACGACAGCGAGCTCGTCGTCCTCACCCGCAGCAACAATGAAGAGGCTATTCGTGGCGCATTGCCGCCCGAAGTCGCCGATAACGTGCGCTTTGAGTTCTACGACCTCCCTGCAGCCGCACGGAAGCTGAAGCGCAAGGAAAGGGGGCTCTACTTCTTCTACCTCTTCTGGCAGTGGGGTGCGTACCGCCGTGCACGCGTCCTCGCTCGCCAGTCGCGATTCGACTACGCCATGCATCTCACATTCGGCAGCATCTGGATGCCGACGTTCATGCATCTGCTGCCCATTCCCTTCATTTGGGGGCCGGTTGGCGGCGGAGAGGGGGTCCCCTTCGCACTCATTCGGACCTTGTCCGTCAAGGGCCGCGCGTCTCAGTACCTCCGCTATTTTTTGATTGCGACCATCGGGTTAAATCCACTGTTGATGGGGGTGATTCGCCGGGCACGGCTGATCCTGGCGCGCACCGACGAGACGGCTCGCCTGATTCCTGATGCTTACTCGGAGAAGGTACGCGTGGTGCTTGAGACCTCGATGGCGGACGATATTCTTGCTTCTACCATGCGCACAGAGGCCCGCAGCAATGCCCCTGACCTACGCGTTATCTATACCGGGCGGCTCATTCCTCTAAAGAACCTCGCGCTTGGTATTCGCGCCGTAGCAATGGCCCGCCGACATGGGGCAGGCGTCCGCCTGACCGTCGTGGGCGATGGACCGCTCCGGAAGAGCCTTGAGAAACTCGCCCACGACGAAGGCATTGCGGAATTCGTGGACTTCCTCGGGAATATGCCGCAGGCCGATGTGTTGGCAAGCCTCCGCGAGAGCGACGCCTACCTTTTCCCTAGCCTAAAGGAAGGCGGCGTGTGGTCGCTCATGGAAGCGATGGCAGCCAGTCTTCCGGTCGTTTGCGTCGATGGATCCGGAATGAGTGTCATCACGGATGAAACTTGCGCGATTCGCGTCGTGCCCACTTCAGAGGAGGCCATGATGCAGGGCTTTGTCGACGCCCTCCTCCGTTTGGCGGAATCGCCGCAACTCCGAATTCAGCTCGGGACGAACGGCCGCCGGAGGATCGAGGAGCAGTTCCGATGGGAGCACAAGCGGCAGTTCATGGCCGCTGTGTTTCGGGATATCGAACACGTCGCCGAATGATCGTCTTCGCGCATCTGCTGAACGACCGGTCTGGAAGCCCCAAGGTACTGGCGGAGGCTATTGAGGGCCTGTCCTCTGCCGGCCAGCCCACCGCCCTCTTCGTAGGAAGCGACGGCTCGGGATGTCTCGACGACGTGGGCGTGCCCACCACCCGTTACTGGTACCGTCGTGGTGCGCACAGACTGACCACACTCTTTGCATACGTGGCGAGCCAGCTCGCGCTGTTCGGCAAATTGCTGCTCTCGCGCGGCATCCCAAAGGACGCGATCGTTTATGCCAACACCTTGCTTCCGTTCGGAGCGGCCGTGTACGGCCGGCTCACCGGCAGGAAGGTGGTGTATCACTTGCACGAGGTATCGCTCACGCCGTGGCCGCTCCAGTGGTTCTTGACAACGGTCGCGCGCTGGACTGCTGCACATCTCATCTACGTATCGGAATTTCACCGACACTGCCTACCGATTCCGGGTGTGCCGGCCACTACCGTGTTCAACGCGCTCGACCCGGCGTTCGTGAAAAAGGGGAAGCAGGCTCATTACCGCCATCGTCGCGATGGTGCGTTCCGGGTGCTCATGCTCGCTTCGCTGCGGGACTACAAAGGGATTCCCGAGTTCATCGAATTGGCACGTCGCGTTTCCGAACGCGAGGACATCAACTTTGACCTCATTGCGAACGACGATGAAGAAGCGGTGGTGCGGTATTTCGCCAGTCGGAAGGTCCCGGGGAATGTCACTGTCCATGCACGTACGAGCGACCTTACGCCCTGGTACGCGAAGGCCAGCCTCGTAATCAACCTCTCTAGGCCTGACCAGTGGATCGAGACCTTTGGGCTCACCTTGCTGGAAGCCATGGTTTTCGGCGTGCCGGTGATTGCACCTCCGGTGGGGGGGCCCTGCGAGTTGATATCCGACGGACGCGAAGGTTTTCTCCTAGATTGCCGGCGAATGGACGAGCTTGTCACCAGAGTGCTCGGACTTGCTGACGACGAACCCCTTTCGAGACGCCTCTCCGAGGCGGCGCGACACCGGGCATTAAATTTCTCGCGAGCAGCATTCGTCGCCGGCCTGCGCGAGGCGCTAGAACTCGACACTCCCCATCGGAAGCAATCTTGAAGAACGTCGCAATACTCGGAACGGTCGGACTGCCGGCGAGCTATGGTGGCTTCGAAACCCTTGCAGAGAATCTGGTGCGCTATCACCAAGAGCACGATATCGACGGCGAAATCGTGGTGTACTGCAGCGCAAAGACCTTCCCCGAGAGAGCTCCCTCCTACCTCGGAGCGTCGCTCCGGTACGTGAACCTAGACGCCAATGGCGCATCGAGCGTGCCGTACGACATTCTCTCGCTGATCTCCGCTGCGCTACGTGGGGCAGAGGTGATCCTGCTCCTTGGTGTGTCTGGTGCGATTGCGCTGCCCTTCCTGAGGCTCTTCTCCCGGGCGCGAATCGTCACGAACATTGATGGAGTCGAATGGAAACGTGAGAAATGGAAGGGATTTGCTCGCTGGTGGCTGCGTAAATCCGAATACTGGGCGGTGCGCTACTCCCACGAAGTGATCGCGGATAACGCGGGGATTGCCCGTCACGTTGCCGAGTGTTACGGACGCTCCTGCGAGGTGATCGCATATGGCGGCGATCACGCGGTGCAGGCGACCGGGCAGGCCTTTGAAGGTGAGCCGCTTCCGCCCCGCTACGCGCTTGCACTCTGTCGGATCGAGCCCGAAAACAACGTGGCAACCATTCTCGAGGCTTTCGCCGAGAACCGGGAACTCCCGCTAGTTTTCATCGGAAACTGGAAGAACAGCGACTACGGACTCGCCCTGCTGGCGAGATTTGGCGCTAATTCCGGCCTGCGGCTGTTGGATCCCATCTACGACGCCGGAGTGCTGCGCACGATCCGTAGCGGCGCGGCCTTGTACGTCCACGGCCACTCGGCGGGCGGAACGAATCCGTCGCTCGTCGAAATGATGCACTTTCGCGTTCCGGTGCTGGCCTTCGACTGCAGCTTCAATCGATGCACGACGGACGTGCGGGCCATCTACTTCACGGACGCGGCCTCACTGCGCGCCGCCGTAGCTGCACTTTCGCCGGAACGCGCGGAGAAAGTCGCTGCGGAGATGCAAAGGATTGCGCAGGAAAGATACACCTGGGACGCAATAGGGCACGCGTACTTCAAGCTGCTGGGCCTTCGTGGGACGGTGAGCCTGCAGCCACAGGGCGCCTGAATCCGCGCCGCGGTCGGCTTCACCACCGCTCGAGGGCGGTCGTTCGTCACGCGTGACCGCCGCATCCTCCAACGGCTGCGCCGCCGCAGCAAACGCCTCCGCCGCGATTGGCACCTTACCAGCATGCCGACCCTGAAGGAGACGCTCGCCGGCCGGCCGCCAAACCTCCTTGCACCGCATCCCGCAAAATGATGCAACCCAACCGACGTGTCCACGAACTTCCCATCGAGATAGAACCCCGGCGTCCCCCGCACACCGCGCGCCCGACCAGCTTCCAGGTCCCGCAGCACCCGCCCCCGGTGCACATGCATCTCGATCTCACGATAGAACCGAACTAGGTCCAGCCCAAGCCGCCGCGCAATTTCCACCAGCAGCTCGCCATCGATCTCGCCCGTCCGCTGAAAGAGCAGATCGTGAAACTCCCAGAACCTGCCCTGCGCAGCGGCCGCCTCCGCTGCCTCCGCCGCCACTTCGGCGTACGAGTGGGCCTCCGCATTCGGAAAGTGCCGATACACCAGCCGAATGCAGTCCTCCTTCCCTTCCAGCAGTCTCCGCACGATGGGAAACGCCTTCCTGCAATACGGGCACGCGAAGTCCCCGAACTCCTCCAGCACCAAAGCCGCACCGGGCGCGCCCCGCACATGCTCGCCCGTCATCACCTGGGTCACGCCAACTCCTTTTCCTCGACGATGTACTTCCTCGTCCTGCGGCTCGTCGCCTCGACGCGCGGATCGCGTACCCCGACCAGCGTGAACACCGTGGCCGCGATGGCCAGTGCGCCGTACCCGAGTGCGATCTGCGGCAGCGAATAGGTGTTGGACAGCCGGCCCGAGACGAGGCTCGGGAACGCGGCAGCGCCATAGCAGAGCAGGTAGATCGTGCTGAAGATGGGCGCGCGCTCGGCCACGGCGCCGCCCTGCAGCAGGCCACGGGTGGCGGCGCTGATGGCGATGCCCTGGCCGGCGCCCGCGACGATGGTTGCGCCTATGAACAGCACCAGTGCACCAGCGGTGATGGCGGCGATGGCGCCCGTCATGCCGGCCAGGAAGACGACCATGCCGACGCGCTGGGCGGCCGCGGACGTGAACCGTCCTCCCAAGGGGGCGCCGAGCACGCTGGGCGTCATGTACGCCGAGAACACCAGTCCCAGGACAAGCGGGCTGCGGGTGTGCAGTTGGTCCACCACCAGCGCGGGCACGAACGCCTGGTAGAAGGCGCCGGTCGCCCAGGTGGCCAGGAACACCGCCGTCGCGGCCGGCAGCAGGTGCATGACCCGCGACGGCACGCGCACGCGGGGCAGCAGCGATTGCCACGCACCCGGCATCGGGGCCGCCGTTTCCGGGCTGATCGCAATGAGGACGGCAGACAGCAGCAGCAAGCCCACGCACACCAGGTAGACGAGCTCGCGTGGCCAGGGGCCGAACTGCACCAACGCTCCGGAGGCGATGGCGCCCACGGTGAGGCCAAGCATGGGTGCCTGACTGGACGCGACGGTGGCCAGCCATTCGGGCTGGCCCGCTGCGGCGTCGACGATGTAGGCGCTCAGGCTGCTGCTCGCCAGGCCGGTCCCCACGCCCACCAGGAGACGGCCGGCCAGCAGGGTGCCGATGTCGTGCACGTCCAGCAGGACCAGGCAGCCGAGCAGGATCACGGCGAGGCTCGCGATCGCCGCCCGCCGGCGCCCGACGTGATTGGACAGGCGTCCCAGCACCAGCAGTGCCGCGATCGTCCCCACCGCATAGGTGACGACGGCCATCGAGATGGCGGCGTTGGTGAGTCCGTCCTCCGCCCGGTAGATGTTGTACAGGGGGATGGGCGCGGCCGCCGCGGCAAAGGCGACCACCAGCGAAACCGCCGCGGAAAAGAAGGCCAGCCGTAGCCTTCCGCCCGGGTGCGGATCCTCCGGCGCTTGCAGGGCCGTCATGGGCTCACGCGGATGATGGTCTTGCCCGGGCGTCGCGTCGTCGGGCTGAAGGCCGCGACGGCATCGTCCAGGGACGCCACGGTGCCGATGTTCGTGCGCAGGCGCCCGTCGCGCACACGCTGCACGATCTCCTGCAGCTGGCTGCGATCGGACTCGACGACGAAGTCGATCGCCACGCCGTCGGGCGGGCGCACCTCCGACGGCCCGACGACGGACACCAGCGTTCCGCCCGCACGGACCAGCCGCGCGGAGCGCTCGCCGATCTTTCCGCCTATGACATCGAACACGAGGTCGACCTGGCCGACGTCCTCCAGGGTCTCGTGGTCGAGGTCGACGAAATCGTTCGCCCCGAAATCGAGCGCCGCCTGGCGGTCGGCGGCGCGTCCGGTGCCGATGACATAGGCACCGAACTCACGCGCGAGTTGCGTCACGATCGATCCGACGGCGCCTGCCGCGCCATGCGCGATGACGCTCTGCCCTGCGCGCAGGCGCCCGTGCTCGTGCAGCCCCTGCCACGCCGTGAGGCCGGAGATCGGCAGGCTCGCGCCGACGGTGAAGTCGACATCGCCAGGCAGCGGCGCGAGGTTGCGCGCCGCCACCGCCACGTACTCCGCGAGCGTGCCGTCGCGGTACCAGTCCGTGAGGCCGAACACCCGCTGCCCGACCGACAGGCCCGTGGTGCCGTAGCCCAGGGAAGTGACCACGCCGGCCAGCTCGTGCCCGGGGATTGTCGGCACCCGTTCGCGGCCGAGCCGATCGGCCCAGGTCGAAGGCCAGGTCAGCTCCGTGTTGACGAATCCCGACGCATGCACTCGAACGACCACGTCGTTGATCGATGCCTGCGGCTCGGGCCGCTGCGCCACTTGCATACCGGCCACGCCGGCGGCCTGGTACGTTACCGTGATTGCCTTCATCATCCACCTCTCGTGTCGAGTTCTCGCCTGCACCGGCAGGCGATCCATGCGTCGAACGCCTTGGCGAGAATTGTCGGCACGCGCTTCATCCTCGCGTCCGGCAAACGTGTCGATTCGTCCGCGGGATGGATCTGCAGAGTTGCCAAGCCTCTGAGTCCATTGCGCAGGAGCTGGGCATGCTGCGGCGATTGCGTACCATCCCGCTCCGGCGCGAACTTCTTCATCGCGCCACGTGGAGCCTGCAGCTTGAAGGAACATCCGGTCCTGCGCATTTCACCCGCCGATCTCGAGAGCCTGCTGGCGACCCTGGAGGTGAACTTCGTGGCGCTCACCGAATGCCTGGTCAGCACGGGCTACAGCCTCCAGCTGGGCGGCGTGAATGCGCCAGGCATTCACTACAACCTGGTCGGCACCGGTCGGGCCATCGTGGACAACCTGGACCCCGTGCCACTGGTGCCGCACACGCTCATCGTCGTTCCGCCGAAGGCCCTGTTTCGCATCGAGGTCGAAGGCAGCAACGGCTTTTCCGGCTTGCTTCCCGTCGATGGCCGGACGGACAAGCGATCGCCGGACACGGTGCGCAAGGTCACGGCGGGGGGCGGCGACCCTTCGCTCGTTCTCGTCTGCGGGTACTTCCACGCGACCTACGGCGCGTGTGCGGATCTCTTCGGCGGCTTGACCGAGCCCATCTTCGAGCAGTTCAGTGCCGAGGACCAGGTGGACGTCAAGCTGCAGGCAGCGCTCTCGGAGCTGATGGCGCAGGAGATCGGCAGCGGCGCGATGAGCGCCGCCTTGCTGAAGCAGGTGATCGTGATGCTCTTGCGCAGGTCGCTCGTGTCCGTGAACGCCTGGGTGGAGCGTCTTTCGGTGCTCAGCGACCCGCTGGTTGCGCGTGCCCTGGCCGCAATGGCCTTGCGGCCGGGGGACGAGCACTCGCTTCACAGCCTCGCCCACGTGGCTTGCCTCAGCCGCTCCGCGTTCGCGGCCCGGTTCACCAGCGCCGTCGGCAGGCCGCCGATGCAGGTTCTTCGCGAGCTCCGGCTGCGGCAGGCGATGAACCAGCTCAAGGCCGGCGGCGCGACGATCGAAGTGGTCGCCCGCAACGCCGGCTACGCCAGCCGCAGCAGCTTCATCAAGGCGTTTCGCAAGGCCTACGGCATCGAGCCTTCAGAGGTGCGCCGCGGCGCGTAGGCGTCCCCCTACCCTTCCGGCGGCCACCTCTCCCCCTTCAACCCCTTCACGATCCCCTGCACCTCCCCGACCTCCAGGTTCGCCGTATGCACTACCAGCAGGTCGCATCCCAGCTTCTGGATTTCCTCGGTGGAACTGCGCTCCTCGAATCCGAGTGCCTGCAGTTGGTCCAGCAGGAAGCGCGCTTGTGAGGGGCTATCGAGCGCAGCGCTAGCGATCAACCGCCCTTGCCCCGAGACGACGGCCACGCGCGTGAGGCCGGGCGGCTCCGCAGGCAGGTAGGAGGCCATCTGCAGCGCGCGCTGCACGGCCCGGAACACTTTCCGGAAGCCCACCTCCACCGCTTCTGCATCCGCATCGCCCGGCGCCTCCTGCGCCGACTCCTGCATCGCTTCCTGCACCGCGCCCTGCATCGCCTCTTGCATCAAGGCATCCTGCGCGGCGTCCTGCACAGGCTCGCGCTGCTCTCCTTGCTCCGGCGCATCCGCACGCTCCTCCATCGGCTCGTGCGCAGGCTCTTCCGCGCGCCCTTCCGCCGCCTCGTGCAAGCCCTCTTCCGGCCGCTCCTCTAGCAAGTCTTCCCGAGGTTTCTCCTGCGGCTCCCTGGGCGGCTCTTGCGGCGGCAGGTCGCCATGCAGCGCGTCCGCGCCGGCCATGGTCAGGAGGACCGGGGCAACGTCCGCGGGCAGCAGGAGGTCGTGGGGTTCGATCATGTATGCCATGCCCGTCACCGGCCCGGCATCGGCGTCACGGGCCGTGCTGCGGCGCGCGGTGCGCCGGAAAGAAGTGTGCGTGCGCCGTGAGCGCAGTCCCGGTGGCAAGCGAAGTCGCTGGGGTTCGCTGCGCTCACCGCCAGCCTGCGAAAGGCCAGCCTACGAAGTCCACGAAGTCCGGTTCTGTGCATCACATCAATCCAGCAGCGCCTGGCGCAGCGGCTCGATCCAGGCGCCCGCTTCGGGCGACCAGGCGCCGAAGTTGGAGGCGAACTCCCAATACGCCCAGGGAATGCCGCGCTTCTCGGCTTCGTCGCGCACGAAGCGCGTGAACTCCACGCGCGAGTCCAGGTCCGCCTTCTCGTGGGAGCCGAACTCGGAGATGTAGAGCGGGTAGCCCGTCCTGACGCTCCATGCACGCGCCGTGTCGAGCGATTTCACGATCTCGCCCTTCTGCCGTCCGTTGCAGCAGACCGTGCCGACCGGAAGGTTGCGGCCCAGGTAAGGCACGCCCTGGTGCGTGAACTCGAAGGGCTCATAGACGTGGATGGAGACGATGACGTGCCGGTCCGGCGGCACGCTGAGGCCCTTCAAGGCGACGGTGCTGTTCCACCCCACCGGCCCGATCAGCACGGTGCGATCGGGATCGGACTGGCGCACTGCCGCGAGCGTGCGCGCGGCCAGCGCGTTCCAGGCGGGCGCGTCGAGCCGCCCGTACGGCTCGTTCAGCAACTCGAAGATAAGCTTGGGCGAGCGGTTCTGGTACCGCTGCGCTATCTGCCGCCACATGTTCACGAGACGTATCTCCAGCACGGAAGGGTCCACCTGCTGTTCACGCAACAGGGGCGCGCCGACCAGTTGGCTGTAGTGATGTAGGTCGAGGACTACGTAGACACCTCGGGCGAGCAATGCATCGATGACTTCGTCCACGCGCCGGGCGAATGTCTCGTCGAGCGTGGCGTCGGCCGTGGGGGCCGCGTGATTGCTCCACCGCACAGGCACGCGCACGTTGGAGAAGACGCTTGTTGTGATGCGAATGTACTCGGGATCGACGCGCAGGCCCCAGTCTCCTTCCTGTGGAGCTTCGAGCATGTTGCCCATGTTGATGCCGCGTCCGAGCTCTCGCGCGACGGTGCAGGTCTCTCGTGCCACAGCAGTACAGGACGGCGGTGCGATCGCGTTGTGCGCCTGTGCTGCTGTGCTTGCCGGGGTGGAATTCGCAAGCACAGCAGCGAATAACAGTTGAACCAGAGGCAAACGTGCAGTGCTCATGTGGGACAGGACGCTATGTAAATGTGAGTGCGGCCCGCATGATTCAGGGGCTCATGCGTCCCATATACGACTTGATGTAACTTGTCTAGCTCAGCGTGTTACCAGACTGCAGCGCGCGTAATGCGCCGCAGACACGGGGTTGTGAGCCTCTTCCCTGCTTCCGCCGCGCTTCCCTAGCTCTTGAGGAGCGTAAGAAACGCATCACGATCGTGAGATTGCGTAGCGCCCCTGTTTTACAGGGAGTCACAAGCGGCCTCTACCGCGAGTTCCAAACTGCCGCTCCTGTGTCGACGTTCTCTGACACATCGATTGGGAGCAGAGAATGAAAGAAAGAACCTCCAACTTGACCTGCAATGAAGCCGACCTGGTCCGCGTGTTGACTCGCGGAGCAGCGCTGGCGACCCGGGCCGAACTCGCGCACTGGCTGCAGCACGACGTGCAGCCCTGGATCCCGCACCAGATGCTGCTGTGGGCCGAGTTCCGCGACGGCATCGACGACTGCGCCGTGCTCTCCGCCCCCGCGCACCTGCGCGACTCCATCGGCGGCGGGGCCTGGGTGCCCAAGCTGATGGCGTACTTCGCCGACTGCTGGATCGCCGCGCAGCACACGCCCACGCGCGTCCCCCTTGCCGGCTGCGAAGCCCTGCTCGGCCCCGACATCAAGGCCTTGCAGCAGCGCGCCCGCTCGGCACTCGTGCACGGCGTCGTCGACCGGCACGCCGGCACGCGCCGCGTGTTCGCCGCCCTCGGCCCCGACTACTTCCAGGCCGACCCGGCCACCGGCACGCTGAAGTTGTTCATCTCCGTTCTGGACAGCGCGGTGCGCAGCACGCCGGCGCCCGTGGCCTTCCACGCGGATGGCGCGGTGTGCCGCGCCCTGAGCGAGCGCGAGCGCCAGATCATGCACTGGATCGCTCTCGGCAAGACCAACCCCGAGATCGGCTGCATTCTTCACATCAGCGAATTCACGGTGAAGAACCATATCAAGAGCATCTTCGCGAAGCTCGATGTCAGCAACCGCGCGCAAGCGGTGGCCAAGCTCAATCGCGTGAACACCTATGCCTGAAGTCCGCGCCGAACTGCTCCCCAGCCGGATCGAGCAGGCATCCCACTGGATGCCGGCGCCGAGCCTGGACAACCGCATGCTGGTCGCGCTCGAGATGATCCTCGAGCCGCTCGCGAGCGTGGCTTCGCTGTGGTTCCTGATCTGGTGGTTCGACGATGACCTCGGTGTCGGGTGGGTGGTGGCGTCGGTGCTGGTGTTCGCGCTGGGTTATCCCGGGCGCAGGCAGTTGCAACTCAGTCCCCGCAGCGTCGTGATCGGCACGCTGGTCATGTGGGTGTGGACCGCGGGCCTGCTGCTCACCATGGGCTTCGCCAGCGGCCGCATGGACAACTTCGATCCGGTGGTCGTCGGGCACTGGCTCTGGTTCGCCCCCGCGGTGCAACTCGCGACGCACTGGGCGCTGCGCGGCGCGGCGCCCAAGCTGGCCCGCCTGCAAGGCCAGGTGCAGCGGGCGGTGATCGTCGGCACGAATGAACAAGGCTGGCTGCTGGCGCAACGGCTGGCGAACGCGCCGGACTCCGCGATCGAGCTGATGGGTATCTTCGGAGCGCACCCGGCGCCCGAGGGCCTCGCGGGCCGCTGCCCCACGCTGGGCAAGTCCAGCGATGTCGCTGCCTACGTGAAGGAGCATCGCGTCGACCGCGTGTACCTCTCCGTGCCGATGACGGCGTCGTCCCGCACCACGCGCCTGCTCGACGCACTGAAGGACACCACGGCCTCCGTGTACTTCGTGCCGGACATGTTCGTGACGGACATGATCCAGGGCCGCGCCGACAAGGTGTGCGGATTGCCGGTGGTGTCCGTGTGCGATACGCCGTTCCGCGGTCCCGCGGGCGTGATCAAGCGCATCAGCGACCTGGTGCTGGCCTCCCTGATCCTGCTGCTGATCTCGCCGGTGATGATCGTCATCGCGCTCGCCGTCAAACTCAGCTCGCCCGGCCCGGTGATCTTCCGGCAGCGGCGCTATGGCCT
This sequence comes from Ramlibacter ginsenosidimutans, assembly GCF_016654015.1. GTDB lineage: Bacteria > Pseudomonadota > Gammaproteobacteria > Burkholderiales > Burkholderiaceae_C > Ramlibacter > Ramlibacter ginsenosidimutans. Next base: position 25,616 of record NZ_JAEPWM010000004.1, read on the forward strand.
CAATGGCCAGGAAATCATCGTCTACAAGTTCCGCTCGATGACCGTGACCGAGGACGGCCCGGCCATCGCCCAGGCGCGCAAGAACGACTCGCGGGTGACGCGCGTGGGCGCCTTCCTGCGCCGCACTTCCCTGGACGAGCTGCCGCAATTCATCAACGTCCTGCAAGGCCGCATGAGCGTCGTTGGTCCGAGACCACACGCCATCGCGCACAACGAGATGTACCGCCGCCTGGTCAAGAGCTACATGGTGCGGCACAAAGTGCGCCCCGGCATCACGGGCTGGGCGCAAGTGAACGGCTTCCGCGGCGAAACCGAGTCGATCGAGAAGATGGAAGCGCGCGTGCACTGCGATCTCGACTACCTGCGGAACTGGTCGTTGCGTCTGGATATTTACATAATCCTCAGGACCATCCGCCTGGTGTTCCGGGACGGTGCGGCCTACTGACATGGGAGCAGTGATGTCGGCGCCCCTGGTGGATGGTGGAGACTCCGCTGGCGTGGACCGCGATGAGCGTGGCCACGTGCACGGACGCAAGCCCCGATTTCGGGGGCAATTTCACCAAAAGCCTGAGGATTCCATGAAGAAACTAGTCACCTTCCGGCCGGTGCTGGCCACCTTGTGCGCGCTGCCGTTCGCGGTACATGCGCAAGGCGGGCAGCCCGAGGGGCCGGCGCAACCGTCGCAGCCTTCGATGGCGTCGACGCCCTCCTCGCCGTCCACGCCCTCGGTGCCGCAGTCGGCGCTGTGGCAAGGCACGCCGTCGCAGGCGCCCGGCATTCCGTATCCCTCGGGCCTGTACTACCCGAACGCCGCGTTCGCTCCTGCGGGCACGCAGGCGTCGACGGTGACGGAGGAGGAGGTCGGGCCGGCGCTGCGGTTCCGCGTATTGGCCGGCATGGAGCACGAGAGCAACGTCACGCGCGTCGCCACCGGCGGCAAGTCGGATACGGCCTCCTACCTGGGCGTCGGCCTGGCCGCCGACCGCCACTTCGGCCTGCAGCGCGTGCGCGCCGACCTGGAAGCGAACGCCTACCGCTACCACAACGACTCGTCCCTCGACTACAACATCTTCAACTACGCGGCCGCGTGGGACTGGTCGCTGACGCCGCGCTTCCACGGCACGCTCGGCGCCAACCAGCAGCAGTACCGCGAGGTGCAGCTCGACCCGGTGACGCTGACCAACCAGGTCGGCCGCCGCACCGAGAGCGAGGAACTGCTCCAGGGCGTCTACGAGATCGGCGCCGCCTGGCGTGTCACCGGCGACGTGTCGCACACGCACTCCCATTCCTCGCTGGCGAACAGCTGGAACGGCAACCCGGATCTGACCAACGGCCGCGTCGGCGTGGGCTACGAGTTCGGTTCCGGTGCGTCCGTGTACGGCCGCTACCGGCACGGCTCCGGCTCGTACGGCGACAACGCCGCCGGCGGCGGCGACTTCCACGAGGACGAGACGGACATGGTGCTGAAGTGGCCTGCGACCGGCAAGACCTCCTTCGACGCGCGCCTGGGCCACCTGCGCCGCGAGCACGACACCAACAAGCAGCGCGACTTCTCCGGCGCCGTCGGCTCCGCCGTCGTGAACTGGGCCGTCACCGGCAAAACGTCCATCGCCGGCGGCGTCAGCCGTGACCTGAATGGCACCGGCGACATCGTCGGGGGCCGCGTGACCAGCGATCGCGTGTTCATCGGGCCGCTGTGGCGGGCGACCCCGCTGGTGGCCGTGAACCTGCGCTACGACCACGTGCACCGCGCCTGGGAAGACATTCCCTCGGGCTCGTTCAACGCGGGTCGCGACGAAACCGCCAACGTCCTGTCCGCAGCTGTCGAATGGCAGCCGCTGCGCTGGATGTCGGTGTCCGGATATGTCCGCGGAGAGCGGCAGACGTCCAACGCCAACACGGGCTACCACAACACCACCGTGGGGGCTGCCGTGAAGGCATTTTTCTAACCAGCCATGAAGGGAGTGCGCTCATGCCAAACCTGTTTCGAAACACGATAGCCCTGGTGCTGTCGGCCCTCACTGCGGCCGCCACACTGGCCGCTACACCACCACCGGACTACAAGCTGGCGGCGGGGGATTCCATCAAGGTCCAGGTCTACCAGAGCCCGGACCTGACGGTGGAAGCACGGGTTTCCGAGGACGGCACCATCAGCTACCCGCTGGTGGGCAGCGTCGCCATCGGCGGCATGAGCATCCCCCAGGCCGAAAAGAAGGTTGCCCGCGCCCTCGAGCAGGGCAAGTACCTGAAGCAGCCGCAGGTCAACATCGTGCTGCTGCAGGTGCGGGGCAACCAGGTCTCGGTGCTCGGTGAAGTGCAGCGCCCTGGCCGCTTCCCGCTGGAGACCATGACGGTGCGGGTGAGCGACATGCTCGCCACCGCCGGCGGCATCAATCCGCAGGGCGCCGACCAGGTGCTCGTGAGCGGCACGCGCAACGGACAGCCGTATCGCAAGGCCATCGACGTGCCCAGCCTGTTCCGCCCCGATGGCGCCAACGATGACGTGCTGCTCGCTCCCGGCGACACGCTGTACGTCACCAAGGCACCGACCTTCTACATCTACGGTGCAGCCCAGCGTCCCGGCACCTACAAGATCGAACGCGGCATGACCATGCAGCAGGCACTCGCCGTTGCGGGGGGCCCGAACGCACGCGGCAGCGAGCACATGCGCCTCGACCGCAAGGGCCCGGATGGCCACGTACAGCAGGTGGAGCCGCGCATGACCGATGTGGTCCAGCCTGGCGACGTGCTGTTCGTCAAGGAAAGCCTGTTCTAAACAAGGACCCAGGGAGGACTCAATGAGGCTGCATCAATTCTTTTCCATCGTTCGCGCACGCTCGCGTCTTGGCATCGCCATTTTCCTCGGCGTGCTCGCGCTGGCCGCGGTCTGGCTCGTGGTGCGGACGCCGTCTTACGTCGCGCGCGCCCCCGTCCTGGTCGACGTCCGGACCGACCCCGTCGGCAGCACCCCGGTGCAGGGAATGGTCACGCCCGGCTATGTCGCGACGCAGATCGACGTGGTGAAGAGCCGCGCGGTGGCGGAACGCGCGGCGAAGCTCCTGCCCGCGGACCAGGAGCCGATGCTGCGGCTGAAGGGCGACCCGGGCAAGGGCCCGGTGCCTGAAGAGGCGATCATCAGCGCGCTGCAGCAGGGGCTGCAGGTCACGCCCGCCCGCGAGAGCAACATCATCCAGATCGGCTGGACCGGTCGCTCGCCGCAGGAGGCCGCCCGTGTCGCGAACGCCTTTGCCGAGGCGTACATGGCCACCAACGTCGATCTGAAGACGAAGCCGGCCAAGCAGTACACGGCCTGGTTCGACCAGCAGATGCAGCAGGCCCGCGAGCGTCTGCAGGCCGCGCAGGCGAAGCTGGCCCAGTTCCAGCAGAAGTCGGGGCTGATCTCCACGAGCGGCCAGGCCGACTATGAACAGCAACGCCTCACCGAGCTCACGACGCAGCTGCTGGCCGCACAAGGCCATCGCACCAGCCCCGTCGCGAGCGGGGGCGACAGCGCCGAAGTCTCCAACCTGCGCGGCGAAGTGAGTCGCCTGCAGGCCAAGGTGGACGAGGCGAGCCAGAACCTGGGGCCCAACCATCCCAAGATGATCCAGATGAACGCCGAGCTGCGCTCCATGCAGTCGCGGCTGGCCGAGGCATCGGCTCGCGCCGGACAGGTCGTGGCCGGTGCCGGCCAGGCCAGCGCCGCGCGCGTTCGTGAGTTGCAGTCGCAGCTCGACGCGCAGAAGGCGCGCGTGCTGTCCCTGGCCCGCGACCGTGGCGAGTTCAACGTGCTGGAGCAGGAAGTGACGGCGGCCCAGAAGGCCTTCGACACGGTGGCCGCGGATGCCGCGCAGTCGCGCCTGCAGAGTCTCTCGACGCAAGGCAACGTGGTGTTCCTCGGTGCGGCTTCCGCGCCGCTGCAACCTGTCGGCCTGAGCAGCACGGTGGCCTTGGCCCTCGCAGCGGTGTGCGGCTTGATCCTGGCGCTGCTGGGGAGCCTGCTGGCTGAAATCGCGAACCGTCGCGTGCGTTCGAAGGAAGACCTCGAGAGCATCACCGGCCTGCCGATCCTCGGCATGGTGCCGGCACCCTCCGCACGCGTCAGGCTCCTGCCCATGGGCGGCGGCCGTCCCCAGTTGTCGTTCTCCAGGAGTGCAGCATGAACAGCCAGGTCTATCCCCTGCCCAACCGCGCCGAGTCCGAAGACGTGGCCCTGCGCAGCGAGCCCGAGTTCCACGTCACCGTCCATGACAAGCCGAGGCCGGTCAGCCAGACCCTCGTCGAGATCGGGCGGCTCTCCGCGGACGACACGCGCCTGATCCAGGACTACCAGGCCCGCACCGGCGCCAGCTTCGCCGACGCCGGCATCTCGCTGGGTCTGCTGGACGTGACGGACCTGCGCGCGGTGCACGCCGCCGAATTCGGGCAGGTGCTGCTCGCCCCGGACAGCGGCATCGCCGACGAAGTGATCGCCGCGCGCGACCCGGATGACTCCGCGGTGGAGCACCTGCGCTCGCTGCGCACGCAGCTCACGCTGCGCTGGTTCGAAGGCCACGAGCGGCAGTCCGCGCTGGCCATCGTCAGCCCCGGCTCCGGCGAAGGCCGCAGCTGGATCGCCGCGAACCTCGCGGTGCTGTTCGCGCAGACCGGCAAGCGCACGCTGCTGATCGACGCGGACCTGCGGCGCCCGCGCCAGCATGCGCTGTTCGGGATCTCCCCGCAAAACGGCCTCTCGGCCATCCTAGCCGGCCGCGCCGGCCTGGACAGCCTGGTCGAGATCGCGGGCATCCCGGACCTGACGGTGCTGCCCGCAGGCGTCGTGCCGCCCAATCCGACGGAGCTGCTCTCGCGGCCGCTGTTCCAGCGCCTGCTGAACGCGCTGCGGGCCCGCTACGAGATCATCCTGCTGGACACGCCGGCCGCTTCCTTCGGCGGCGATGCGGACACCATCGCGGCGCGCGCCGGCGGGGCCCTGGTGGTCGCCTGCCGTGACGTGTCCTCGGTTCCCGCCCTCACGTCGCTGTGCGATAACCTCGGGAACTTCGGGGTGACCGTCACCGGCGCCGTGCTGAACGGAGCACCCGCGCATGGCCGACGCCACTGAGCGGCAGGCCTGGATCGGCGATTGGAGGAAGTTGCTGGAGCGGCTTTCCTCCATCGACAGCACGCACCAGGAGTCACAACTCCTGCGGGCGCTGGCCTCGCCCGTCTACCCGACGGTGCTGGGCTTCGCCAATGCGCACGCGATGAATTCGGCGGCGGAAGACGCGGACTTCTCGCGAGCGCTTGCGGGCTGCGACGTGCTCCTGCGCGACGGCAGCGGCGTGGCGATCCTGATGCGCCTGCTGGGGCAGGAGCCGGGGCTCAACCTGAACGGCACGGACCTGATCCCGAAGCTGCTGCGGCGCTTCGACGGGGGCACCATCGCGCTGTTCGGAACCCGTGAGCCCTACCTCGAACGGGCGCGCGCGCAGGTCGAGTCGCAGCTGGCGCCGCAAAGCCCTTGCATCTGGGCGAACGGCTTCCTGCCGGACGCCGAGTACCTGCGGCTCGCGCGCGAGCACCAGCCCGACCTGATCGTGCTGGGCATGGGCATGCCGCGGCAGGAGATCCTGGCGCACCGCCTGCGGGCCACGCTCACGCATCCGTGCCTGATCGTGTGCGGCGGGGCGATCATCGACTTCCTGGGCGGCAAGACCCCGCGCGCGCCGCAATGGATGCGGACGGCGGGACTCGAGTGGTGCTACCGGCTCGCGCTGGAGCCACGGCGGCTGTTCGCACGCTACGTGCTGGGCAACCCCTTGTTCCTGGCGCGGGCCTTGCGTTTCAGCCTGGCAGCGCCGGTGATCGGACGCGGGACCGCCTGAGCTTGCGCTCAAGGGCCGCCTGGCGCGGCCCGCGGCAGGGCCTCTGTACGCTGCTCGGCCCGCGGCAGGGTCTCCGTAGGCTGGCGCGGCCCCCGGGCCGCGGAAGGTGACCGCAGGGACCCCCAGCGGGATCCCCGCGCACTTTGCTGGGGTTCGCTGCGCTCACCGCCAGCCTACGCAAGACTGCGCTCAACACTAGCGTACGAAAGGCGGAGCGCGGCCCGCGGCGGGGGCGGCCGCCTCGGGCCCGCTTCCCCCGGATCTAGCGCGCGGCGAGCGGCGCAGCGTGCCGCAGCGGATGGCCCGTCGAAGTCCACCACTCCGCCACCTTGGGCAGTGTCTTCGCGTAAGGCGTCCAGCTCACCCCCAGGTCTTTTTCGGCGCGCTCGCTGCGCAGGCGCAGGTGCCGGCCGAAGAGCGCGAGCAAGCCGGGCGGAAACACTTCGGGCACCCAACGCGCGTTGCCGCCCACGCGCTGGACCGCGCGTTCGAGCAGCTTGAGCGGGGGCGCGGCGAAGCGCGAGTCGGCCAGCAGTTGCCTGCGCCCGACCGTCGCGACCGGAACCGCCCCGATGTGCAACGCCAGGTCCACGAAGTACTCGTTCCAGCGCGGACTGTCGGGCGCCGAGAGGTTGTACGCCTTCGTCGTCCCGCCTGCAGGCGGCTGGCGCAGTGCGGCCAGCACCGCGCTGCAGACATCCTCGACGTGCACGAGATTGCTCCAGCCGTCGCCCGCCGCGCCGAGGTCGCCGAGGCGGCGCCACTCCAGCAGGCGCGCGATGCGGCCCACCCACAGCTCGCTGCCGGGGCCCCACACGCAACCCGGGCGCAGGATGACCGCGGAACCGCCGCCGGCGGCGAATCCTTCGATCACCTGCTCGGCATCGTTCTTGGCGCGCGCGTACCAGCCGATCGAGGAATCCTTCGCTGCGTCCTCGTCCAGCTCGCCTTCCTGTTCTCCATAGACGGACATCGAGCTGAAATGCACGATGGTCCTGCAGCCGCTGCGGCTGGCTGCCTGCACCAGTGCCGTCGCACCATCCCTGATCGCGCGGGCGCTGCCCGCAACGCAGTTCACCACTGCGTCCACGTCGCTCATGGCTTGCTCGAGGGCCCGCGCATCCGTTGCGTCCAGGCGCACTGCGCGCGGTCCGCGTGCGGCGCTCCTGGAGGCGGCCACGGGCGTCGCCCAGCCGCTCTCCTGGAGCCGCTGGACCAGCCGCTTGCCGATGTAGCCCGACGCTCCCAACACCAGGACTTTCATGCCTGTACCTCCTGCTCGCCCGACGGGACCACGGCCCGAAGCCGTTGACCGATGTGCTTGCCCAGCCGCAGCGTCAGCGCCACCAGCGTCAAGGTCGGATTGGCCTGGCTGGACGTGGGGAACACCGAGCTGCTCGCGATGTAGAGGTTGTCGACCCCGTGCACGCGGCAGTCCGCATCCACCACGCTGGTGCGCCGATCGACCCCCATGCGCGTCGTGCCGACGTGGTGGCCGCCGTAGGCACCGAAGCGCATCAGTTCCTCTTCCAGCGTCGCCGGGTTGTATTCAAGGCGGCCGGCGCCGGTGTGCTGCAGTTCGACGGCGATCAGGTCCAGCATGCGGCGCACCGAGGCGATGTCCTGCGGGTGGTAGCGCCAGTCCACGCGCAAGCGCGGCACGCCGAGCGCGTCCACCGAATCGGTCAGCGTCACGCGGCTTTCGCGCCGCGGCGCCTGCTCCGCATGCATCTCCAGGCTGAACCGGTTCGTGCGGTTGCGCAGGATCACGGACGGGTACTTGCGGGCCGCCAGGGTGCGCTTGAGCGCCCAGTGCCCCAGGAATGCGGCGGTGTCGAGCGGATCGCACAGCACATTGCGCAGGTGCTTCGCCTGCAGCGCCAGGCCGCCCTCTTCGCCGTCGCGCAGCCGCTTGCTGTATTCGTAGCTGATGAAATTGCGCGCGAGGAACAGGCCCGACAGCACGCCATTGGCATGCGCCGGGTCGGCGATGCGCGGGAAGTGCAGGCGCGCGACCGCGTTGAGCAGGTGGCAGCGACGCTGCTCCTCCGGCGCGATCGACAGCCGCCGGCGGCAGTAGATGCCCTCCGGGGTGCGCAGGTAGGCATGCTGCACTTCCGAGGGCGACCCCGACAGCGTCAGCTGGCCGACGTTGCCCGCGATGTGGCACATGTAGTAGCGGCCGACCACGTCGTGGTCGTTGCCCACGCCCAGCGGCGCGACGTCGCGGCTCGCCAGCAGCAGCCGCGCCGTCTCCAGTCCGCCCAGCGCCAGGACGGTGCTGCGCGCGGCGACGCGGAAGCGCTTGCCGCCCAGCGTGCTCACCGAGATTTCGCGTACCGCATGTCCGCCCGCTTCCAGCACGACGCGCGTGCAGTTGGCACCGAGCAGCACCTCGATGTCGCGCGCGACGCGCAGGCGCGCCTCGTAGCGCTCGCCGAAGTTGGTGGGACAGGAGAAGCGCTCGAGGCTGTTCGTGCGCACGACCTTGCTCACGAGCTGCCGGATCAGGGGCGCGCCGCCGGGGCCGAAGACTTCGTCGGCGTCGTACGCGTAGCGGCCCGCCTCGGCGATCTGGTTCGCCTGCGGATAGAACGGTTCCAGGTCGTCGTGGGAAATGGGCCAGCCGCTGTCCGCGACCCAGTCCCTCTTCTCGAAGTCGATCGGGTCGAAGGGCACGCAACGGCCACCCCAGATGGCCGTGGAGCCGCCCAGCCGGCGTTGCCGGTACTTGTCGGGCGGGCTGTGCAGGCGCTCGTCCACCACTTCGCCGGCATACAGCGCCTGCGTGGTGGCATCTTCCTGCATGCGCCCGGACTCGAGCAGCAGCACCTGCAGGCCCTGGCCGATCAGCGACAAGGCCAGCGAAATGCCGGCGGCGCCGGCGCCGACGATGCAGACGTCGGGACGCAGGCAAGCGCCCTGCTCGATGGTTTCGGCATCGGAAATCACGCGTTCACCTCCGAGCCGGTTTGCGCCGCGGATCCACCGGCCGAGGTGCCGAACCGGTCAGCATGCACCCGGGCGATGCGGGCGAAAAAGCGCGCCATGGAAAACCTCTCTTCATACGTCCTGCGCCCGGTGGCGCTGAGCGTGCGCAGCAAGTCGGCGTCGGCCAGCGTCTCGCGCAGCGCGGCGCCGAGCGCCTCGGGATCGCGCATCGGAACGAAGCGCGCATGCACACCGTCCTCGAGCACGTGCGGCAGTTCGCCCACGGGCGTGCAGATCACCGGCACGCCGTGCGCGAACGCCTCCAGCACCACCAGCGGCAGCACCTCGTCGTGCGAGGGCAGCACCAGCACGGAGGCGTCGCACAGCAGGCCGCGCACGACGTCCTCGTCGCACCAGCCGGCGAACTGCGTGATCTCCGCGATGCCCAGGCTGGCTGCGAGCTGCGTGTAGCGCTCGATCTCGCCGCCACCGGCGAAGGTCAGGCGCAGCGCCGTTCCCCCGGCGTGGGCGCGCGCCGCACCTTCGAGCAGGTCCACCACGCCCTTGGGGTCGCACATGCGGCCGACGAAGAGCACGTGGTGCACGGGCCGCTCGGCGGGATCGGGCCGCACCGGTGCCACGGCCGGACCGGGAACACCGTTCTCCACCACGTCGATGCGCTCGGGGCGCACGCCGAGTTCCTCGGCGACGAAGCGCCGGCCGTTCGCGCCGATGACGACCACGCCGGCAGCGAGCGAGAACATCCAGCGCGTGAGCCGCTGCGCGGCCGCGGGCAGGCGCCCGTAGAAGGTGCGCATCTCGCCGTGCAGGTGGATGATCACCGGCACGCGCAGCAGCCAGCACGTGGCGACCACGCTGCCCTTGCGCACGATGCTCATGCGCTCGGCCATGTTCACGTGCACGCCCGCGAGCCGCCCCGACAGGCGCCCGCGCAGGATGCGCAGCAGCGCGAGGGCGAGGAACAGCAGCGATGCGACCGCGCTGCCCGGGCCGCGGGTGTCGAGCGGCCGCAGCGTGGCCGCGTCGCCATCGTTGAACTGGAGCTGCGCCGAAATGAGGTAGTCGGCCACCTTGAACATGCCGCCGCCCGCGGGCGACCACGGGCAGGCAACGTAGATGAAGCGGCCCTGGGCGCTCGGTTCAGTCGGAGACGGTGCTCGTTGCATGCTCGGGCAATTCAGTGGATGCGAAGACGGGGGCGTCGTGGGCTGGCGAGCGCGCTGGCGCCAGCGACGGGACGTTGGCGGCAAGTCCCTGGCCGTGCTGCACGGCGACCGCGATGCGCAGGTTCGGCGCCGTGCGCGGGCGGAACAGGCCGCGCACCATTCCCGCTGCGTGCAGGTTCCAGGACGCTACGGAATACACGGCGCGCGTGACCGACCGCTTCTTCGCGGCGATGGCGGCAAAGGGCAGCAGGCCGACGGCGAGCACCGCCAGTGCGCGCGCGAGCGCAGGCAGCGGCCAGGCCGGCGAAGACAGGAGGACCAGCCACCACGCGACCACCGCGACGTAGAGCTTCAGTTCGCGCAGGTCGCGCCAGACCAGCCACCAGTGCGGCCGCCCGGCGGCGCCGCGCAGGAGCTCGCCGAGCCCGCACACGTACTTGCTGCGCCACCGGCGCAGCAGCAGCTGGTAGGGAGGCGCGTCGTGGCCGTAGTGGCTGACCGCGTCGACGGGGATGCGAACGAGCTTCCAGCCGGCCGCACGCAGGCGGACGGCGAGATCGAACTCCTCATAGGCGTGCAGGTTGCGGTCCGACAGCCAGCCTGCCTGCTCCACGGCCCCGCGCCGATAGAGTCCCCCGCCGTCGAGACGGTCGACCTCGCCCGGCGCCAGGTGCGCCGCATTGCGCAGTGCGCGCTCGCGGTACTCCATGCAGTGCAGGTTCATCTCCACGATGCGGCCGCCGACTCCCGCGACCTGCGGGTGCGCGTCGAGGTAGTCGAGCGCGGCGCGCAGGAACCCGGGCTGCAGCTGCATGTCGGCGTCCATCACGTAGACGTATTCGCCGAACGAGTGCTGGAAGCCGAGCTGCGGTCCGATGCCGCAACTGCGCTCGGCTCCGTCCAGCAGCCGCACGATGCGCACCGGCAAGGTGGACGCGATCGCCACGGTGTTGTCGGTGGAGTGGCCGTCGGCCAGGATCACCTCGCCGCCCACTTCGGCGACGGCGGCGAGGCTGCTGCGCAGCGCCTGCTCGATCCGCCGTTCCTCGTTGTAGGCCTTGATGATGACCGAGACGCGGCAACGCGAGCGGATGGGGCTGAAAGGCTGTGCTGCGATCACTGTGCGGATCCCTGGTGCGAATAGACGTCGCTGGCGGCGAGGCGCCAGCTCTGCCAGCGGCTGGCGACGGCACCCGGCAGACCGAGCATGAGTGCGGTGAGCATCCAGCGCGTGCCGAAGCCGGCGTAGCGCGCGCGGGCCAGCGACTGCTTGGCCTCGGCACGCTGCCCTGCGGCCAGCTGGGCCCGCGCCAGCGTGATCTCCTGCTGCGCGACGAACCACAAGGCGGAGCGGCGCTGGTCAGCGGACAGCGTGCCCGCAAGCGCGCGCGCGCGCATGCGTTCCAGGAACGGAGGCAGCGTCGTTCCATGCGCCGAGGACAGCGACCCCGCCACGGCGGTACGGTACGCAGCGAGTTGCTCGCGCACCAGGGCCACGGGGCTGTCCTCCGCGACCCGGAACCACACGTCCAGGTCTTCGCCGCAGGACTCGCCAGGTGGGAAGCATGGCTGCATCGCCCGCAGCCGCTGCGCACGGATGGCGACGCTGCCCGTGAAGAAGGGAATGTCGCGCATCCAGCGCCGGTGCAGGTCGGCGACGACCTCCACCGGGTTCATCGCCGCGACGCTCCACGGCTCCGGTTCCTGCGTGCCTTCGATGCAGCGGAAGCCGGCGGCGAGAATGTCCGCCTGCGGAACGCTCACATGCGCACGCGCCCAATTGCGCAGCAGGTCGGGGTGTTGCCAGTCGTCCGCGTCGAGGAAGCCGATCCACTCTCCACGCGCCAGGGCGATGCCGCGGTTGCGCGCCTGCGAAACGCCGGCATTCGCCTGGCGCACGAGCCGCACGCGGCCGTCCGGGATCGCCGCCACCCGATCGGGCCCGTCGTCGGTGGAACCGTCGTCGACGACGATGACCTCCAGCGGCGCGAACGACTGCGCGAGCGCGGAGCGCACCGCCATCTCGACCAGCCCCGCCTTGTTGTACAGCGGAATGACGATCGAGAAGTTCATGCGGGATGGGCGAGCGATGCGGGTGCGCGCCGCACGACCGGTTCGGGTTGCCGCCGCACCGCCGCGGCCAGCGTGATGATCAGCAGCAGGTGGGCGAACAGCTCCATGCCGTAGCCGAAGATCATGAGTGGAATCTCGCTCACGCTGCGCAGCGCGATCGCGAGGAAGAACGCCAGGCTGAGCCCGCGCGTCGCGCGGGCCGTCGAGATGGCGAGCACCAGCAGCACCAGCGTGTACGCGATGAGCGCGGTGGCGCCGACCGCACCGGACCGGGACAGCGTGTCGTAGAACTGGTTGTGCGCGCTGGTCGCGTTGGGCATCTGGATGCTGTCCCGGAACGCGTCATCCCACAGGCCCGGGCCATAGCCGAAGACCGGGTTCGCATGCCACTCCTCCCGGGCGATCTCCCAGATGCGGTCGCGGCCGGTCAGGGTCAGCAGCTGCGAGCCTTCCTCGCTGGAGGTGAAGTTGGCCGCCTTCACCCCGATATCGGAGAAGAGCAGCACGCCCGTGACGGCCGCGATGCCGAGGATGCCGACGGTGCAGACCACGAGGCCGTACTCGCGCTCCTTCGGGTCGGCGAGGCGGCGCCACATGCCGGGCAGGTTGCGGACCGCCAGCATGGCCATGGCGCAAACGATGAACCCGATCCAGGACGTCTTGGATTGCGCGAAGAACAGCGAGGCGAGCCCGAGGCCCCACGCCGCCACGTTGAGCCAGCGGCGGCCGAACGGGAAGGCCCACAGGCTCAGGAGAAACACCTCGCAGAAAATGCCCATGGCGACCGGGTGCGGCGCGAGGCCGCCGTAACGCGGCAATCCTGGCAGCAGGCCCTGGTCGTAGCTGGTATCGAGCACCAGCACGGGATCCACGAGGACCAGGGCAGCGCTGGCGACCAGGAACACGAGCAGGGACGTCCTGACCCATTCGACCACGCGGCGCAATTCGTCCGGCTGGGAGAGCGCCGCGGTCGTTCCGATCAGGAGCGAGTAGAAGTAGTCGTGCTGCAGGTGCGGGTGCGCACTGAACAAGGCCGGCGAGCCGACGGTGCCCAGCCAGTACACGATGTAGGCCCCGGCCAGCACGGGCGAGCCACCCTTGCGGCCGCCGGCAAACCACGAGTAGAGACGCTCGAGGCAGATTCCGATGATGACCACGGACGCCAGTCGCTGCAGCCAGTCGGTGACGCGGCTGTCGATCATCGGTCCGCGAGAGAGGTCCGCGAAGTTCTGCGACAGCACACGGCCGGAGAGCAGGATGCCGACGGCGACCACCACCAGCATCAACGGCAGCACCCAGTGCAGCAGGGAGGGAAAGTCTTTGTTGCGTCTGCGCATGTTCATCAGCTCGCTCCCGGTACCGCCGCAGCGGCCAGCGGGGAAGTGGGTTTGGAAAGGAAGGGCAGCATTCGCGAGAGCACGGCCAGTGCATCCCGACCGAGCCACTGCGGCGCCAGGATCAGCACGAAGGGCGCCGGCGCAGTGCCCACGACCGCACCGGCAAGCAGACGCGCGAGCGGCGCAGCGTCGCTGCCGGCCAGGTGCTGGCCCAGCAGCACACCGGCGCCGCACAGCAAGGCAAGCGAGCCACCGCGCAGCAGCGCGACGCCCACCCCGGTCCAGCGCAGGTGCAGCCTGCGCAGCACGGCGACCACCATGACCGCCGCACGCGTGAACATGACCAGCACCGAAGCCGCGGCAACGTAGCGCACGCCCTCGTGCGCAGCCCAGAACCACAGGCCCGCCGCAACCGCCAGCACGGGCAATTGCAGCAGGCACTCGGACGACTTGCGCTGCGCGTTCCAGAGTACGGGGGTGGACATGCCCCAGCTCGCCCACGCCGGCACGCACAGGAACAGCGCGGCCAGCACCCAACCGGCGTCGCCCCATGCAGGGCCGTACACGAACGCCACGAGATCGTGGGACAGCAACGCAGCCGCGACCGCCATCGGCGTCGCGATCACGAGCACCGCGGCGACCGCCCTCGACCACCCCTCGCCGAGGCGGCCGTGATCGTCCTGCAGTTTCGCGCCGGTGGACAGCAGCGTCGGCTGCACCGCGCCGACGAGCAGCGTGTTGGGAATGGACGCGACGTTGTAGGCGAGGTTATAGACGCCCACCGAATGCGTGTTGAGCACGCGGCCGATCACCACGCGGTCCAGGTTGTTCAGGCACCAGTTCACCACGTTCGTGAAGAACACGATGCGGCCGGTCGACAGCGTGTCGGAGCCCGCATGCCTCAGCAGCGGGCGCACCGGATGCCGTCGCACCGCGCACGTGGCCACGAGGACGACCGCAGCCTGCACGACCGCCGCAACGCCGAGCGAAGTCGCGCCGTAGCCGCGCAATGCCAGCACCACCCCCACCCCGAGGTAGCCGATCGCGTAGCTGCCGATCTGGATCAGCCCAAGGCTGCGGAAGTCCAGCTCCCGTTGCAGAAGGCATGTCGCAGTCGCGCTGGCGGCGGTCAACGCACTGGCGATGGCCAGCAGCTGCACCATGCCGGCCACGCGGGGGTCGGAGAAGAAGCTTGCGATCCAGGGCGCGGCAAGCCACATGGCGACCGCGCAGGCCACGCCGATCAGCATCTGCCAGGTAAACGAGAGCCGGATGTCCTCGTCCGTGACCTTCGGCAGCAGCATGAGGTTCCAGCTGAAACTCGCGCCCGACAGGAAGGCGACGAAGGTCAGGACCGTCATGCCGATGCCATAGACACCGTAGACATCGGGGCCGAGCAAGCGGGCCAGCGCAATCTGCGAACCCAGCTGCAGGCCGAAGCGTGCCATCGTCGTGAAGACGCTCCACTTCACCGCACGCTCGGCGGAAGCCGACAGTTCGTCGTTCTTCATCAGTCGGATGCGCCGATCCGTCGCAGGACCATCACCACCATTACGCCGACTGCGGCGAGCACCATCGCCAGGCGCGAGCCGCGGTGGGGTGCCTCGGTGATCGCGCCGCTGGGCGGGCCGCCCATGACCTGCGTGCCGCTCGCATGCACGGACGCGGGAACCATCATGGGCGCCCGCTGTGCAGCGGCCGCTCCGAGCGGGGCTTGCGCGGCGGCCGAGGAGATCAGCTCCGCTGCTGGCGGTGTCTCGGGCTGCGCGACCACCGTGGCCGGGCAGCCCGTTGCGGCAGACGCTAACTGGGCGACCCCGCAAAGCACCAAGGTCAATAGCAAGTTGCGCATCTCGTTCTCTGTGCGGTGATGTGAGTTGAAGTAACGAAGTGAATTCATTCTGCGTCAGCACTTCAGCCGCGGGGGGTCGGACAGGTGGCTCTTTCAGGCCATGTAACGCACGCAAAGCCGCACAGTGTGCGAAAGGTTGGAGTGCCGTCTTCCCAATGAAAAGTGCTCGCGCGACGCGCTGTGCGGTGCCATCTTTCATCGATGGTTTGAAGCGTCGATGTCCTACATGCGAAGGCCGCCGTCGCCGACGCTTCGACGGGGAACCAAACCGGCTTTTTCTTCCTGCTCGCCACGCTGCGAACCGCAGCTCGCACCTCAAAAAAGAGGACGCGCGCTCCACGCGAGTTTCGTCACCATCGCAAGCGCGAGGTGCGCTGCGGCCGCGCAGGGTCAACAGCGGTGCGCCGCACCGTCACCGTAACTGCTGAACTAGCGCTGCGCCCTCTGCGGTCGAGATCATGCGGGGGGGACGCAGGTGGCTCTTTCAGGCCATGCACCGCACAGTCAAGTGCCCAAAGCGTGCAAGATTGGCCGCCATGGACTTCACAGACACGCGTTTGACTCAGCAGCAAACGCCGCCATCCGCGTGCTCATCACACGCGCCGACGCGCCGATGGAACTGCTGCGCGAGCGCCTCGCCCCCACCGGAAGGATCGCTTCGTGAAGCACAGACCTGAAATAGACGGCTTGCGTGCGGTCGCCGTATTGCCGGTGATCTTCTATCACGCAGGTTTTTCGGCGTACGCGGGTGGATTCGTCGGTGTCGATGTTTTCTTCGTGATCAGCGGCTACCTGATCACCGGCATCCTGCTCGATGAGAAGACGAAGGGAACGTTCTCGATCGCCCGCTTCTACGAGCGGCGCGCGCGAAGGATCCTGCCGGCGCTGTTCTTCGTGCTTGCGTGCTGCATTCCATTCGCACTCGTCTGGTTGCTGCCCGCGGACCGCCAGGATTTCTTCAGGAACATGGCGGCGACGACGCTCTTCTCGTCGAACATCTATCTCTGGAAGACCAGCAGCTATTTCAGTCGCAACGCGGACCTCAAGCCGCTGCTTCACATGTGGAGCCTCGGCGTCGAGGAACAGTTCTACCTGTTCTTCCCCCTGTTCCTCGGCATTGCCTGGCGCTTCGGCCGGCGTGCGATAGTCGTGATGCTGACGCTGGCCGCGGTGGGCAGCCTGCTGGTGGCACAGTGGCTCGCACTCGTGCGGCCCACGCCCGCGTTCTATCTCCTGCCACCCCGCGCGTGGGAGCTGATCGTCGGCTGCCTGCTCGCCTTCTACCTCGAAAAGCGCGAAGCAGGCGTACCCATTCTCGGCACCGTGGGCCTGATCGCCATCGCAGCCGCGGTCGCACTCTACGACAAGACGACGCCCTTCCCCGGCTTCTACGCACTCGTACCGACCCTGGGCGCGGCCGCAGTGATCGCCGGCGCGGGACCGCGCACGTTCGCGGGACGCCTGCTCTCCGCCCGGCCCTTCGTCGGCATCGGGCTCGTGAGCTACAGCGCGTACCTGTGGCACCAGCCGCTCTTCGCGTTCGCGCGCAACTACGGTGTGGAGCAGTCCGATTTCCCCGTGATGTTCGGCCTGACCGTGATGAGCCTGGTGCTCGCCACCCTGAGTTGGCGCTTCGTGGAGCGCCCGTTCAGAAGCGGCCTGAGCCGGCAATGGGTGTTGCGGGCGGCGGCAGCGAGCACGGCGTCCATGCTCGCCATCGGCGCGGTGGCGGCATCGGTGATGCCCAGCGACGTGCAGGTCGAGCAAACCGCCGACAGCTGCAACTTTTCGGCAAGCGACTGCTTCCGCCTGCCGGCGCCGCGCGCCCGGGTCGCGCTCTGGGGCGACAGCTACGCAGATGCGTTTGCCATCAGCCTGGCGCGCAGGCTGGCGAAGGACAACATCTCGCTGCACCTTTTCATCAAGCAGAGCTGCCCCTCGATCCTCGGCACGCGCCGCAACGAGCCCCATACGACGGGCGTGGGATTCGCTTCCGACTGCGAACGCCACAACGACGCCTCGGTCGCAACGATCCAGCAGCAGAAGTTCGACTCCGTGATCCTGACCAGCGCGTACAGCTGGTACCTGACTGGCGTGAACACGGAAGGTCGCCCGATCCTCCTCGATCGCGACAACCCGTCGCTCGGTCCGCGCCAGTTCATGTCGGCGCGTCTCGGGCAAACCATCGACGCGATCGCGGCCTCCGGATCCAAGGTGATCCTGGTCACGCCGCACCCCACGGTCGAAGACTTCGACCGGCAACGCCATGAGGTGCTCGCAGGGCGTTTGCATGCCATCCTGGGCGACTACGCACAGGCGACCATGGTCCGGCGCACCCTGCTGTCCGGCCTCGACCCCTCCAAGTTCACCGAGGTGGACGGACGCGACCTGCTTTGCCAGGACGCGAGATGTCCTGTCGTGAGCGGCGGACGGGTTCTTCTTTTCGATGGAAGCCACGTGTCCACGCAGGCTGCGCCCGAATTCGCGGACGCGATCGCAAGGAAGATCGAGGCCGGCCTGGGTTCCAGGCCCAAGCTGCTCCAGGCGAGCAGCGCGCCGCAGCTGGTGGAATTCAAGCGGTGAGTGCGGCACGCAGGCACGAGTCGTCGATGGCCTGACGCAGCAACGCGCGTATTGCTTTAGCAGCGGTGTGGCGTGACTCGCGTGCGCGCCGGAGCATCTTTACCTCTCGTTAACGTCCGGAAGTAAGTTGTTATTTTTCTGACGCGAGGTACGTGGGTCGCACCCGCTGATGCATCCAGGATATCCGCCGTTACTTCGCAGTCGTTGATCGGCTCTCGCGTCGACGTTCCGCCGCAGCGATATCGCTGAGTGTGAACTACGCAATTGTCGAGTGTAGGACGCCTCCCAATTTTCGCGTGAGCGCGACCGGTTCGTCACCGAGCGACCTCTACAGCTCCCATACTGCGCTGGCACATCGTTATGGAGGTCACTTTTATGAAGCGGCGTGAATTTAGTTTGTCGCTCGGCGCAGCAGCCGTGCTCACCGCCTGTGGTGGCGGGGGTGGCGGCAGTTCTGACGGGGGAACCCCGTCTCCGGCGCCGGGCGCAGCGCCGACACCGGGCTCCGGCCCTGCTCCTGCTCCGGGTGGCTCATCCGGGCCGACCGGGCCCGCACCCGTGGCCATGCAGTTCGCCATCGGCACGAACCTCGCGAGCATGGAACTCGGAGACGCGCTCCGGTTCGGGCCGAGCACCTTGCCCAATGTCAATTTCGCAGTCCCGCGCCAGCAGGACGTGGACTACCTGAAGGCCAACGGGTTCGGCAAGTCCCGGCTTCCCATTCGCTGGGAAATGCTGCAGCCGATCCTGCACGATGCGAAGCCGAGCGCCGAAACCCTCTCCAAGATCGGCGTCAGCGGTCCAGGCGAGTTCCATCCCGGATACGCCGCGTTCATCACGCAGGTGCTCGACGCGCATGCGAAGGCCGGCACGAAGTGCATCATCGACGTGCACAACTACTGCCGCTACACGGACTTCGTGTACCAGGCCAACGGCGACGTGAAGGGGCTGACCAAGCCGAACAGCGTCGCTCAGGCGTTCACGACGGATTCCTCCCAGGTGCAGTTCCGCATCATGGCGCTGGCGCCCGGTGCGACGCTCACCATCGACAACTACGTCGACTTCATGAGCCGCATCGCGAAGAAGTGGAAGGATCACCCGGGCCTGGGTGGCTACGGCATGATGAACGAGCCGAACGCGATGCCCAAGCCCGGCGACACCCTCGGCAACGATCCCAACCTGCCCCCCATCTACAACGGCCAGGACCTCACCATCTGGCCGACGTTCGCCGCTGCTGCCGTGAAGGCCATTCGCGCGATCGATGCCGATACCCTGATCTACCTGGGCGGCAACAACTTCAGCGACGCCTGGGGCCTCGGTACCGAGAACCCGGGCTGGCCGCTGAACGCGGAGAAGATCGTGTACGAAGTGCACTGCTACCTGGACGCGACCAACAGCGGACAGGGTGCGAACTGGAACATCCAGGTGGGCTCGAACTTCAGCGTGGGCGTGAACGACAAGGCGCCGATCGACGAAATGACCGGCGCCAAGCGCCTGCAGCAGGCGCTGGACTTCGCGCTGCCGCGCAAGATGGCGATCGCGCTCACCGAGACCGGCATGCCCGCGGATGATGCGCACTGGCAGGCGTCCTGGACGAACATGATCCAGCTCGCGAAGAAGAACAATGTCGAGGTGTATTCGTGGGCCGGTGGCTCGCACTGGCAGCACCGCGGGCAGCACGTCACCCACATTCCCACGTGGTACCAGAACAAGCCGGCCCAGTCGCAGCAAGCCGGAGCCATGATGGCGGTCGCGGAAAGCTGGAAGGCATCGATCTTCGACGCGGGTCCGGGCTGGGCGAGGACGGATGCGGGCGCGCCTGCGCCCGTCACCATCACGGTGTATGCGCGAGGCGCCCTCCAGCAGTCCGTGACGATCACCGTGAGCTCGGACAACGGCGGCACGTTCAACAAGACGACGTTGATCATTCCCGCCGGCGCCAACGGGTCCGACAGCTTCACTTTCACGCCGAAGGCGAATGCAGTCACCACGCTCACTTACTCGAGCAATTCCGCGCCGAACCTGCCGCCGCCGCGCAAGGTGTACTCGCTGACGGACCCGGTGGCGTACTCGGCCACTACCCGAGCGGACGGAACCAGCAACCTCCCCGATGCCGCCATGGCGCTCCTGGCCAAGTACGCTGCGGCGAAGTGGGACATGGCCGATGGCTACACGGATCCGCTTTACGGCGCGCCGTGCGCGGTCGGCCAGGAACTCCGTGCGGTGTCCGACTCCGGCTTCGGATCGTCGGCGGGCAACGAGATGGAGATGGTGAACTGGTTCAACACCGGCCCCGGCATGGGCCTGTTCGTCACTCCCAAGATGGCGATGGTGGGTACGCGCAAGGCGGCCGACCTGACGAATGCCGATTACCGGGTCCAGGTGTTCGGCCTCTGGTGCCGCAAGCGGTTTGCGGTTCCGCTCACGAGCAGCACCACGTTCACCGCGGATCCCACGCCCATCGAGGTCGTGCCGTACGGGCTGAACGATCCCCAGTTCGCCATCGCCGCGATCTCGGTGCCGTCTGCGGACGCCTCGGGCGTCATCTTCCAGGCCAGTGCCGCCGACTACGGACACCTTGCCGCGCTGGAACTGAAGGCGGGTAAGCCGCAGGCGAGGTGGGTGGATCCGGCAGGGACTGAAACAGTGGTGCCCGCGCTCACCGCGCTGACACCGGGCACGCCGACGACCGTGGCGCTCCTGTCCACCGGCTCCACGCAGACGCTGCGCGTGGGCGCCGCCGCGACCAGCAAGGCGGTGACGCTTCCGTCGGCCCAGTTCGATCAGCTTCTGCTCGGCAGCGGCTTCAACTACGACTTTCCGCAACAGAGCTTCGGGGGCTACCTGGTCGCGGCGGTCACGGGCAAGGGGACGCCGACTTCAGCGGAGATGGGCGTGATCGAGTCCTACCTGCTGCTCGGGACGCACTGATCGGTACCAGCTGAAAAGTGAAAAGGGCCGCGCAAGCGGCCCTTTTTCCTGGCGAGCATCGCAGCGGGAGCGGCTCCCGCGGCGCGCGCTACTTCCAGACCCGGTAGTTGAACATCGTGATGTCGCCCGTGCCGTCGACCGGCTCGACACCGAGTTCGACACTCGTGAGGTACTCGTTGCCGTTCGCCCAGGGGGTGCCGGCGCTGTCCTTTTGCGTCGCGACATAGTTGATGAACGCGGCCAGGTTCAGGGTACCGGGCTGGATGCCGGGCTGGTCGGGTTCGAACACGATGAACTTCCATTTGCCATTGAAGTCCGGCGCGTAGTAGATGTGCCACAGGCGCCCATCGATCGTGGCGTCGTGGCTGTACCAGGCCGGGTTGCGTCCACCGCCGCCGGCCACATAGGCGCCGTAGCCACCCCAGTAGTCCAGCGGAATCATGATCTCGTGCGTGATCTCGTTGCAGTTGTCGAACCCATGGCACTGGTCCGGCGTGTTCTGCAGCCAGATGTCATAGCTCAGGTGCCCATGGCCGGTCGGCGCGGCATTGTGCTTGTAAGCGACCGAGCCCTTCAACGAAGCGATCGGCAGTTGCAGCGGGAAGATCGAGCCGGGCGTCTTGCCGCTCGGATAGGTCTGGCTGTTCGTGCCATCGAGCAGGCGCACGTCGAAGCCCCCCGGCAGAGTCCAGGAGTTCGCGTAACCCGGCTTGTTGCCGGACAGCAGCGCCATGTAGCTCTTGACCTCGGTGGTGCCAGTGGGCCAGGCCCAGCTGATGCGGCCTGCGACTTCGCCATTCGGGCCCATCGTCGGGCTCACGCCCATGCTCTGCTGGTACTGAGTGCCGGTGACACCTGTGTAGGTTCCGCGGGTGAGTCCCGCTGCTCCCCAGACACCGTCCTGCAGCCAGTAGGCGTCCGTGTTGAACCCGGTCTGCAGAATCGTGGTCGGCCACGCTGCCATGCTGATGTCGGTCGGAGCCGCCAACGCGGAGCCCGCGGTCGTGGTGGAGGTCGTGCTCGTGGAGGTCGTGCTCGTGGAGGTCGTGCCCGTCGAAGTCGAGCCCTTGCTGTAATTGGAGGACCCGCCGGTGGCGCAGGCATTGGGGACCCTGCGGGCGCAGGCGGCCTGGGCGCTGACGGAGGAATCGTCCCCACCGCCGCAGCCGACCAGGGCGAGCGAGAGAAGGGTACAAAGGGTGAAACTGCTTTTCATTCGACGGTTGGTAGTAGCGAGGTGTGCCGGACTCTTCGTTGCGGCTCAGCTAGGCCGGCAGCCCGGACTCTAGGGGCCATCCGAGGCTCAACCGTTTGAAAATGCAGAGCCGATAAGCGGCTCAAGCGTGTTTTTTTGCGCGGCTCCAACATGCGAAGCGGGCCGTAAAGTCGCGCCACCGCTGGAATTGGCCGACAACCGCGTGGCGCGTTGTCCTACACGTCAGGTTTACCCATTCCTACGCGGAGCGAAGGGTCGTTACCCGGATCCGAAAGAACTCACAGGGAGTTCGTGGCGGCGGCGAGACGCGCGAAAGTCGTCAAGCCTCGGAATCGAGGCCGGATCGGCCTGTCCTCGCGCGTCGAGCAAAGGCCGATTCGCTGGCGGCGCAGAGGTCGGTCCGCTCGCCCTGCAGAGGTCCGCTGCCCGCGACCGGCTATCACGCCAGGCGCGCCTGCGACGGCTTCGGTGAGGGCACCAATAGAAATGGGCCGCGTGAGCGGCCCATTCGTTTGCATGTCTGCGTCGAAGCGGGAGCGTGCTCCCGCCAGTGCGTGCTACTTCCAGACGCGAAACTTGTCCATGGTGATGTCGCCAGTGCCCTCCACCGGCTCGACGCCGAGTTCGACGCTCACGCAGTACTCGTTTCCCTTCGCCCACGAGCCGGAGCTGTCCTTCTGCGTCGTCAGGTAATTGATGAACGCCGCGAGGTCGAGGGTGCCAGGCTGGATTCCGGGCTGGTCGGGTTCGAACACCGTGAAGTTCCAGCCCGTGCCCGGCTGGCCGCTCGGGAAGTTGCGCACGAAGTAGACGTGCCACAGGCGCCCGTCGATGGTCGCGTCATGGCTGTACCAGTCCGGGTTGCGATAGCCGTAGGCGCCGTAGTTGCCCCAGTAATCCAGCGGAATCATGATCTCATGCGTGATCGGGGGCGCGCTGAAGCTGGTCGGCTGGTCGGGCGTGTTCTGCAGCCAGATGTCGTAGGTGAGGTGGCCCCGGCCGGTGGGGGTCGCATTGTGCTTGTACTCCACCGACGTCTTCAGCGACTGGATCGGCAGTTGCAGCGGGAAGATCGAGCCCGGCGTCTTGCCGCTGGGGAATTTGTCGCTCTGCTTGCCGTCGGGCAACTGCACCGCGTAGCCACCCGGCGTGGTCCAGGAGTTCGCCCAGCCCGGCTTGTTGCCGGCGAGGAAAGCCATGTAGCTCTTGACCTCGGTGGTGCCGGTCGGCCAGCCCCAGCTGATGCGGCCAGTGACTTCGCCATTCGCCCCGGTCGTGGGGCTCACGCCCATGCTCTGCTCGTACTGCGAGCCGCTCAATCCTGTGTACGTTCCGCGCGTGAGCGTCCCGGGTCCCCACACGCCGTCCTGCAGCCAGTACGCGTCGGAGTCGGTCCCGGCCTGCAACATGGTGGAAGGCCACACGCCCAGCTGTACCGCGGCGGAGGGGGAGAACGATGTCGACGTGCCGGACGAACCGGTTCCTGGGGACGTGCTGCAGGCGCTGCCCGCCGTGCAATCGCTCGCAACCTGGGCCGGAGAGGAACCACCACCGCCGCCACAGGCCGTCAGCGCAGCGGAGAGAACAGTACAGAGGACGAGCTTGAGTTTCATTTCACCTTTGCTTGGGGGGAGGGACCTGCGACCGCATGGATGGGCCGGGGCACGAAAGCTGGGCGCGACTTTAACGGCGGGTTTTCCCCAACCCGTTTCGTAATTGCAGAGCGGAAAGGCCCTTCAGCGTGCTTTTCCGCACGTTTTCGCATCGCTCGATGGCGGTGCGCCCCTACGGCTGCTGCGTTCTGAATTGAAGAGGTACGGCGTCGCGTCCTACAAAGGCGTGTCACCCAATCCTACGGCTGGGCAGAAACCGTTACGGCCGATGCGGGAATAATCACGTAGCTAGCGGGCCCGCTGGTGCTGGGGAAGCGTCGACGGCTCTCGCGTGGTGCACTTGCAGGGGCGGCGGCCTGCGGCAGAGGCGCTGGGGTTCTCTGTCGCTCACCGCCAGCCTGCGAGCAACCTCTCTGCTTTGCGTCCCCCTGCCGGAACGGCGGCCGCGCCGCCCCCGTAGGCTGGGGTGACGCAGGAACCCCAGCGATGCACGACGCCCAAATGAAAAAAGGCCGCTCGTAGGCGAGCGGCCTTTTCAGGTGAGATGGTGGAGCTGGCGGGAATTGAACCCGCGTCCGCAAGCCTTCTCCGAGCAGTTCTACATGTTTAGCGATCTGGTTTGGTTCTCACCGCCCTCACCGCGCAGTCGCACGCTGAGAGGGCAGCCAGTGCCCTATTTTCTCGTTTCCGACCAAGGCACCCGGTCGGAAACCAGCCAATGTAATGACCCTTGCAGTCAGGACCTTACGACCCTGACCCAGCCCATCGGCCAACTGTTGCAAGGCTCACCGGCAATTAAGCGGCGAGGGCGAAACGTTCGTCGTTCGCAGTTAGTTTGTTTCAGCTGGATTAACGAGGGAACTGAGCCTCGACATGCCCTGCTGCGTGTCCGAACCCACGTCGAAACCGGTGCAGCCCCAGGAGAGCCTAGTTTACGCCATGGCGGCAAATTTCAAGGGCGGCGTGCGCAAGTGCGGCGCAGCCCCGTCCTGGGCACTGGGCGGGCGAGGAAGACCGTATAGTCCCGAGCCATGACCCAGGAGCAGCCCACTCTTCCCATTCTCCTTACCGGCGGAGCCGGTTATATCGGCAGCCACACCGTGGTGGCGCTCCACGAGGCTGGCTTCAAGCCGGTGATCCTGGACAACTTCGCCAACAGCCACCCGGCCGTGCTGGACCGGCTGGAGCGCATCCTCGGCACGCGACCGGTGCTGGAGCAAGGGGACGTGCTCGATCGGCCCTTCGTCGAAGCGGTGCTGCGGCGTCACCGCCCCGCGGGCGTGATCCACTTCGCCGGCGACAAGGCCGTGGGCGAAAGCGTGGCCCAGCCGCTCAAGTACTTCCACCACAACCTCGGTGGCGCCATCAGCCTGCTGCAGGCGATGGAGGCGGTGTACCTGGGGCCGCAATCACCCGGAGCGCCGACGCTCGTGTTCTCCAGCAGCGCGACCGTGTACGGCGATCCGGCACGGGTGCCGATCACCGAGGACTTCCCGCGCAGCCACACCAATCCGTACGGGCATACCAAGCTCGTGATCGAGGACATGCTCACGGCGGTGAAGCAGGCCCAGCCTTCCTGGCGCGTGGGCATCCTGCGCTACTTCAATCCGGTGGGCTCGCATGCGAGCGGGTTGATGGGCGAAGACCCGGCGGGGATTCCGAACAACCTCATGCCCTACGTCACGCAGGTGGCGGTGGGACAGCGGCAGCAGCTCAGCGTGTTCGGCAGCGACTACGCGACGCCCGATGGAACCGGCGTGCGCGACTACATCCATGTGATGGACCTGGCCGAGGGCCACGTCGCTGCGCTGCGCACGCTGCTCGAGCGCGGCGAGAGCTTCACGGTGAATCTCGGCACGGGACGCGGCTACAGCGTGCTGGACGTGGTGCGCGCGTTCGAGCAGGCGAGCGGGCGCAAGGTGCCCTACCAGCTGGTGGAGCGCAGGCCGGGCGACGTGGCGCAGTGCTATGCCGACCCGTCGCTGGCGAAGAAGCTGCTGGGGTGGGAGGCGAAGCGCAGCCTGCAGGACATGTGCGTGGATGCCTGGCGCTGGCAGAGCGCGAATCCGAAGGGATACGCGGGCTGAGACGGCGTTGATCCCCTACGTCGTCTCCAAGCTCGCCATCGCACTGATCTCGCCGCTGGGGACGGCGCTCCTCCTGTGGCTCGTGGGCCTGCTGCTCCTGGCCACGGCGCGCCGGGCGGCGATCTCCCTGCTGGTCCTCGGCCTGGGCTGGCTGTGGCTTTGGTCGACGCCGGTCGTGAGCGATTCGCTCCTGCACCACCTCGAGCACCGTTATCCGCCGCGACTGGCCGCGGCCTTGCCGCGCGCGGATGCCATCGTGGTGCTCGGAGGTGCGGTGGCGCCGCCGGGCCGCGGCATGCCCTACCCCAATCTCAGTCCGGCGGCCGATCGTATCTGGCATGCAGCGCGCGTGTTCCGCGCGGGCAAGGCGCCGATCTTGGTCGCCAGCGGCGGCAGCGATCCGGCGCTCGCCGCCGTGCCGGAAGCGCAGGTGATCGCGGGCCTGCTGCAGGAGCTGGGGGTGCCGGCCGCGGCGATCCTGCAGGAGCGCGATAGCCGCACGACCTACGAGAACGCGCAATTCACGGCAAGGCTCCTGCAGGATCGCCACGTCCGCGGATCCTGCTCGTGACCTCCGCGCTGCACATGCGGCGCGCGGCGGCGGAATTCGGGCGGGCCGGATTCCAGGTGATCCCGGCGGCGACCGACTACAGCGAGCCGCGCTTCGCCGGCGGACTGCAGTGGGTGCCCGATACGCTGGCGCTGGATGACGCCGCGCGGAGCATGAAGGAGCTGGTGGGGACGCTGGTGACCGAGGTGCGCTGAGCGCCCCCGCCCTCCCCCCAAAGGGAAGGGAGGGAAGAGGTCGCTAGTTGCTGCGCGTCGCGTCCGGTCCGCCCTCAGGCTGCGCCGTCGCCAGCTTCCCGACGCCGAGCGACAGGCCGCTGCCCACCAGCTTGTCTTTCGCGGGCCGTGCCGCGGGCGCTGCGATGGTCACGCGGTTCGCGTCCAGGCCCAGCTTCACTATGGTGTCGCGCATGGCGTTGGCACGCGCTTGCGCCAGTTCCACGAGTCCCTCATCGGCGATGGGCACCTGTTTCGTCAACCTGTCCAGCAGCTCCGCATGGAAAGCGGACGGCGCGCCGTCGTCGCGCGTCTTGAACCGGCGTCCCAGGCGCTCGACGAATTCACTGTCCATCACGCGTGCCACACCGCCTGCATCCTTGTCCTTGTAGCTCGCCCGCAGCTTCTGGTACTCGCCGGCGCCCGCCACCTGCGCGTAGCGGTCCTCGAGCCAGGTCTGCACCTTGTAGTTGTTCACGTCCACGGGCCCGGGCGGCTCGCCCGGCGCCAGCTTGAGGCCGGCCGCGGTGGCCGCCTCCTTGCGCATCGCGGCGTCCTGCAGGGCGCGACGGTCCGCCGCGGGGTCGTAGCCCGGCTGGATGGTCAGCGTGAGCGAGGGTCGCTTGGCGAGCGCTTCCGCCAGCGTCTTCAGCTTCTCCTGCTCGGGCGGCAGCAGCACTCTGCTGCCCGGGTCGAACCCTGCGGCCTCGAACTTCTCGGTTTCGCCGCCGAGCAGTGCGCCCAGCGCGCGGAAGGGCGCCGTGACGATCCTGGTGAGCACGTTGACGAGGGCCTTCCAGACGATCGCGCCATAGCTGAACTGCGGGTCGTCCAGGCTGCCCGACACGGGCAGGTCGAGGTCGATCACGCCGTTGCTGTCCTCCAGCAGGGCGATGGCCAGGTCCAGCGGCAACTTGCTGGCGCTGGGACTGTCCACTGGCTCGCCCAGGCGCAGCCTGGTCACGATGAACTTGTTGGTGCCGGCCAGCTGGCGTTGCCTGATCTTGTATTCGAGGTCCACCGACAGCCGCCCCGACGCGATCTTGCGGCCGGCGAACTTGCCCGAGTACGGCGTGAGCCGCGTCATCTCCAGGTTGCGGAACGCCAGCGTCAGGTCCGTGGACTCGGTCGCGCGGAACGGCTGGATCGCGCCGCGGATGCGCGCCGAGCCGTAGTCGTCGACCTGGCCATCGAGCTCCACCTGCGCATTGGACGCCGGGTCGGTCGACAGCCCCGTCACCACGCCGGAGAGGTCGTGCATGCGCGTGCCGAACTGCGGGGTGAGCGACAGGTCGGCGAATTCGGCGCTGCCGCCGATGACGCGCAGGCGCTCCACGGTGACGGGGAACGCGGGAGGTGCGGCGGTCGATGGAGGAGCGCTCGACGTCGCAACTACGGGCGTCACGGCAGGCGCCGGTTTCTTCGCCGACGTGCGCAGGATGCGCTGCAGGTTCAGCGTCTGGTCCTCGAAGATGATCACCTTGCCGAAGGGCTCGCGCGCCACCAGCTCGCCGATGTGGGCACTGTCCGGGCCGAGCGTCAGCCGCAGCGCGTCGGACGACAGCTTCTTCCATCCCAGGAAGGGCTGGCCCGTGTCCTCCTCGGTGATGGCCAGGCCGTCCACCGCGAAGCCGCCCGTGTAGGCCAGCGCCATGCCCTTCCTGCCGGGGCCGAACACCAGCTTGCCGCGCGTATTCGCCGCACCCGCATCCAGGCGCAGCTGCGCGAACTGGTTGACGTAGGGCGCGAACGGCTTGAGCGAGAGGCCGGCGAGCCGCAGTTCGAGCTGCCCCGAGGGCGTGCCGGGGACGATCGTGCCCTTCGCCTCCAGCCGGCCACCCTGCTTCACGGTGAATGCGGCTTCCACCGGGATCGCGCGGGAGAGGTCCAGTCCCACATCGCGCAACTGCACGGTGCCTTGCGCCAAGTCGAGCGTCACGGGCGTCGCGGAGGACGCGTCCACCAGTTGCAACTGCAGGTCGTCGGCGGCGACGCGCACGATCTTCATTGCGGGCGCGGTCGATGGCGCCACGGCTGCAGGTGCGGGCGGCGCCTGCGCAGTCCGGCGCAGGATGTCGCTCCAGTTCAGCCGCTGCTGCTTGTCGAGGCGGACCAGTGCGCGTGCACCGTCGAGCCCGATGGCTTCGATGTCGACGCGATTGGCTGGCAGGGCCATGCGCGCATTCACCAGCGTCGCGCGCTGCAGTTGCGCGACCGATTCGTCGCCCGAGCGAAGTTCCACCGGGCCCATGGAAGCTTGAACCGAGCCCAGATCGACCATGGTCTGCGGTCCCAGCTCGCCCGCGACAGAGGCGCTCAGCTCGAAGGCCTGGGCCGTCGCGGAGAGCGGCTTGGCATAACCGAGATCCGTCCACTTCGCGGACCAGCCGGCCAGGCGCACGGTGCCGACCGCGAACTTCCACGGCGACCGGGCCTGCGCCGCGGCCTTCACGACGGCGCCGCGACGGTCCGCGCCGCCTTCGGCCGGCGCCGTGAACACCGCCGCCCAGTCCAGCGCGCCGTGCGCATCGCGCGTGGCCGCCAGTGCGCCGCCTTCGAGCGTCACCGCGCCGGCGCGGAACTCGCGCCGAAGGAGGTCGAACGAGAGGTCGTCGAAGCGTGCCGTCGCAAGCTGCAGCAAGGGCGCGCCGCCGCCGCGCGGCGTGAGCGCGAAGTCGCGAAGGACCAGGTTGCCCTTCGAGATCTCCAGATCGGGGACGGCCTGCCGGCCCGGCCCGCGCAGCAATGCGAACCGGTACTGCAGCGCCGCCGCGAGCGTGCCCGAGGGCACCGCGGCGAGCGGGTTCTGCACGGCGCCCAGCACGCGGCCGATGCGTGCCCCTTGCAGCTCCAGCTCGCCTTCCGACGAGAGCGGATTGACCGAGAGCTGACCCTTCCAGCGCAAGGTGCCGCCCTGCTCCGGCAGGCGCGCCGCGAGCAGGTAGTCGCCGCTGTCCTCGGGCAGCGTCGACAGGCTGTCGAGCTCCACGCCCAGCGGCGTGAACGCCGCCTTGTACGGATCGCCCGGCCGGTCGGCATCGACGTACTCGATGTCGCCGTTCGCCACCTGCAGGTGATCGATCAGCACGCGCACCATGCGATCGGAAGGCGGCCCGTTGGTCTTCGCGAGCAAGGCGTCCCAGTTCAGCGCGCCACCGCGTCGCACCTCCACTCGCAGTCGCGGGCGCTCCAGCAAGATGGAGCGCAGGCGCCATGCCCAGCGTGTGACGCCGTCGACGTCGAGATTCACGTAGAGCTTGTCGGCGCCCGCCAGCAGCGCACCACTGGGCTCGGCGAGCGCGAGGCCTTGCACCCGCAGCTCCAGCGTGAGCGGGTTGAAGTCGACGCGCTCGGCGGACAGCTTGCTGGCCAGGAAGCGTTCACCGGCCCAGGGAAGCACCTTCCGCGCGAGCGGGTCGACGAGGAAGAAGCCGAAGAGCAGGTACAGCCCGAACGCTCCGGCCACGATGAGGAAGGGCAGGCTGCGCAGGAAACCGGCAACGCGTCGCCACATGAACAAGCCTCGCAGCGTTGGCAGCGGCGGGGCGCCCGCCGGGAATGCTGGTGGCCACTCTAGCGCGGGTGGAGGGCGTCGGGAAAGGGACCTTGGGGCAATGGATCAGGTCGAGCGCCGCTCACCGCAGCCCTCTCGCGGAGGCCTCTCGCGGAGGCAGAGGCAGCAAGCGCAGCAGGCGAGCGCCGCCTCCCCCGGAGGGTCGGATCAACCGATCAGGCCGCGACGCGGAACTTCAGGAGAGGCAGCAGGGCCAGCGGTGTCTCGATGTGGACGTCCGCGCCCCAGTCCTTCACGTCGGTGGCGCCGAGGTAGCCGTAGGTGGCGGCGACGGTGCCCATCCCCGCGGCCTTGCCGGCCTGCACGTCACGCACGTCATCGCCCACGTAGAGGCACTCGATCGGCTTCACACCCACCTGCCGCGCCGCTTCCAGCAACGGCGCAGGGTGCGGCTTCGAATACGGCGTCGAGTCGCCGCCCACCACCGCACGCGCGCTCGCGAAGAGCGGCATGCCCTTGGTCAGCGGCCCGGTGAAGCGCATGGACTTGTTGGTCACGACGCCCCACGGCACGTCGCGTTCCACCAGCGAGTCGATCAGTTGCTTGACGCCTTCGAACACATACGTCCGCTGGGTCATGCACGCTTCGTAGTTGCGGAAGAACTCTTCGCGCAGCGCCGGGAAGTCCGCATGGTCCGGCGTGATGCCGAAGGCGACGCCCAGCATGCCGCGGGCGCCGGCGCCCGCCATGGGGCGGTAGCGTTCGTACGGCAGCGACGGCAGGCCGCGCGCAATGCGCATCTGGTCGGCCGCGGCCCCGAGATCGGGGGCGCTGTCGATCAAGGTGCCGTCCAGGTCGAAGAGGACGGCCTTCACGTCGTGCGCGATCATCATGATCAGGGTTTGCGGGCGGCCGCCAGGTAGTTGACGCTCGTGTCGCCACTGAGCCGGTAGCGACGCGTGAGCGGGTTGTATTCCATGCCCTGCGTCTGGAGCACGTCCAGGCCCGCGCTGCGGGCCCAGCCCGCCAGCTCGCTGGGCTTGATGAACTTCAGGTATTCGTGGGTGCCGCGCGGCAGCAGGTTCAGCACGTACTCCGCGCCGACGATCGCGAACAGGAACGCCTTGGCGTTGCGGTTGATGGTGGAGAAGAAGACCCAGCCGCCCGGCTTCACCAGCGTGGCGGCGGCCTGCACCACCGACTCCGGGCGCGGCACGTGTTCCAGCATCTCCATGCAGGTGACCACGTCGAACTGGCCCGCCTGCTCCTGCGCCAGCATCTCGGCGCTGGCCTCGCGGTATTCGACGTTGGGCGTTCCCGCCTCCAGCGCGTGGAGCTGCGCCACGCGCAGCGCCTTGGTCGAGAGGTCGATGCCCAGGACGCTGGCGCCCTTGCGCGCCATGCTGTCGGCCAGGATGCCGCCGCCGCAGCCGATGTCCACGACGCGCTTGCCCGCGAGTTGCGCGAGGCCGTCGATCCAGCCCAGGCGCAAGGGGTTGATCGCGTGCAGCGGCCCGAATTCGCTGTCCGGGTCCCACCAGCGGTGGGCCTGCTCGGAGAACTTGGCGAGTTCGACCGGGTCGGCGTTCAGGGCTTCGTTCATGGCTGGGGCAGATTGTCAGTCAGCTGGCTCGTGAGTAAATGAAAAAGGGCCCGCAGCGCGGGCCCTTTGTGCAGCTTTTCTCGCTGGCGTTTACTGATTGGCGCGCGTGCCGACCACTTCGATTTCCACGCGGCGGTTCTTCGCGCGGCCTTCGGCGGTCTTGTTGTCGGCGACGGGCTGCTTCTCGCCCTTGCCTTCCGTGTACACGCGGTTCTTCTCGATGCCCTTGGACACGAGATAGGCCTTCACGGCTTCCGCGCGGCGCACGGACAGCTTCTGGTTGTACGTGTCGGTGCCGACGGAGTCGGTGTGGCCCACGGCGATGATCACTTCGAGGTTGATGCCCTGGATCTTGCCGACCAGGTCATCCAGCTTCGCCTTGCCTTCGGGCTTCAGGACGGCCTTGTCGAAGTCGAAGAACGCGTCGGCGGCGTAGGTCACCTTGGTGGCGGCGGGCGGCTGGGGAGCCGGGGCCGGCGGTTGCGCAGCCGGGGCCGGGGCGGGCGCCGGGGCAGCCATGGGCGCCGGAGCCGGGGCCGGGGCGGCAGCCACGAGGGCGCCGTCGCAGCCGACCGCAGCAGTGGCGGGGGTCCAGTTGGCATCGCGCCAGCACAGTTCGTTGGTGCCGTTGCGCCAGACGTATTCGCCCGTGCCGTTCTGCCAGTTGTCGACCTGGGTGCCGCCGTTGGCCGCAACCACGCGCGTTCCTGCGGGCATCGGCGCCGCGGCCGTGGAGGCCATCGGCATGTGCATGCTGCCGCAGCCAGTCAGGGCCGCAGCGGAGGCAAACATCAGCGCCACTTTGTTCAGTTTCTTCATGGTTCTCCTCTTGGGGAAAAGATTTCGCAGCAGCGCTGCGCCAACACTACGTCCTGCGTGACCTATTCACCAGTTACGTTCGGCTCATTGTGCCATAGGGCCTTATGCCTTGGCCGGCTCGACCGCTGGGAGTTCGTAGGACGAAAGCCCAATTCCTCTCCCGATGTTGCCGCGTCGCCACATCCGAGCAAAAACGTAAAATCTTCGGTTTCCCGCCTCTTGACGGAACCCAATGACTTCCTTCGCGAAAGAAACCCTGCCCGTCAGCCTCGAGGAGGAGATGCGCCGCAGCTACCTCGATTACGCCATGAGCGTGATCGTCGGGCGCGCCCTGCCCGATGCGCGGGACGGTCTCAAGCCGGTGCACCGGCGCGTGCTGTACGCGATGCATGAGCTCAACAACGACTGGAACCGGCCGTACAAGAAGTCGGCCCGTATCGTCGGCGACGTCATCGGCAAGTACCACCCGCACGGCGACCAGTCGGTGTACGACACCATCGTGCGGCTGGCGCAGGACTTCTCGATGCGCCACATGCTGGTGGACGGCCAGGGGAACTTCGGCTCGGTCGACGGCGACAACGCCGCGGCCATGCGGTACACGGAAATCCGCCTGGCCAAGATCGCGCACGAGATGCTGGCCGACATCGACAAGGAGACGGTCGACTTCGGCCCCAACTACGACGGCAGCGAGTCGGAGCCGCTGGTGCTGCCCTCGAAGCTGCCCAACCTGCTGGTGAACGGCTCGGGCGGCATCGCGGTGGGCATGGCCACCAACATCCCGCCGCACAACCTCAACGAGATCGTCGACGCCTGCCTGCACCTGCTGCGCAACCCGGAGGCGACCATCGACGAGCTGATGGAGATCGTCCCGGCGCCGGACTTCCCCACGGGCGCGATCATCTACGGCATCTCCGGCGTGAAGGAGGGCTACCGCACCGGCCGCGGCCGCGTGGTGATGCGCGCCAAGTGCCACTTCGAGGAGATCGACCGCGGCCAGCGCACCGCGATCATCGTCGACGAGATCCCCTACCAGGTGAACAAGAAGACGCTGCAGGAGCGCATGGCGGAGCTCGTGCACGAGAAGAAGCTCGAGGGCATCAGCCACATTCAGGACGAGAGCGACAAGTCCGGCATGCGGCTCGTGATCGAGCTCAAGCGCGGCGAGGTGCCCGAGGTCGTGCTGAACAACCTGTACAAGCAGACCCAGCTGCAGGACACCTTCGGCATCAACATGGTGGCGCTGATCGACGGCCAGCCCCGGCTGTGCAACCTGAAGGACCTGGTGCAGGTGTTCCTGGAGCACCGCCGCGAGGTGGTCACGCGCAGGACGGTGTTCAACCTGCGCAAGGCCCGCGAGCGCGGCCACGTGCTGGAAGGCCTGGCCGTGGCGCTGGCCAACATCGACGAGTTCATCCGCATCATCCGCGAGTCGCCCACGCCGCCGGTGGCCAAGACCGAGCTGATGGCCAAGGCCTGGGATTCGTCCATGGTGCGCGAGATGCTCACCCGCGCCCGTGAAGACGGCAGCGTGATCAACGCCGACGACTACCGGCCCGAAGGCCTGGAGCGCCAGTACGGCCTGGGCGCCGACGGCCTGTACCACCTCTCCGACACCCAGGCTTCCGAGATCCTGCAGATGCGCCTGCAGCGCCTGACCGGCCTGGAGCAGGACAAGATCGTCTCCGAGTACCGCGAGGTGATGGCGGAGATCGAGGACCTGCTGGACATCCTGGCCAAGCCCCAGCGCGTTTCGGCCATCATCACCGACGAACTGACGTCCGTGAAGCAGGAGTTCGGCCAGACCAAGCTGGGCGCGCGCCGCAGCATCATCGAGCACAACGCGCAGGACCTGGCCACCGAGGACCTGATCACGCCCACCGACATGGTGGTGACGCTCTCGCACGCGGGCTACATCAAGAGCCAGCCGCTGGGCGAATACCGCGCCCAGAAGCGCGGCGGGCGCGGCAAGCAGGCGACCCAGACGAAGGAAGACGACTGGATCGACCAGCTCTTCATCGCCAACACGCACGACTACCTGCTCGCCTTCTCCAACCGCGGGCGGCTGTACTGGCTGAAGGTGTGGGAAGTGCCCGCGGGCTCGCGCGGCTCGCGCGGGCGGCCGATTGTCAACATGTTCCCGCTGCAGGAAGGCGAGAAGATCAACGTGGTGCTGCCGCTCACCGGCGAGTTCCGCAGCTTCCCGGCCGACCACTACGTGTTCATGGCCACCAGCATGGGCACGGTGAAGAAGACCGCGCTGGACGAGTTCAACAACCCGCGCAAGGCCGGCATCATCGCCGTGGACCTGGACAAGGACGACTTCCTGATCGGCGCCGCCCTCACCGACGGCAAGCACGACGTGATGCTGTTCTCCGACGGCGGCAAGGCAGTGCGCTTCGACGAAAACGACGTGCGGCCGATGGGCCGCAACGCGCGCGGCGTGCGCGGCATGATGCTGGACGAAGGCCAGGGCGTGATCGCGATGCTGGTGGCCGAGGACGAGACGCAGAGCGTGCTGACGGCGACCGAGAACGGCTACGGCAAGCGCACCCCGATCGGCGAATACACGCGCCACGGCCGCGGCACCAAGGGCATGATCGCCATCCAGCAGAGCGAGCGCAACGGCAAGGTCGTGGCCGCCACACTGGTGCATGCCGACGACGAGATCATGCTGATCACCGACCGCGGCGTACTGGTGCGCACGCGCGTGAGCGAGATCCGCGAGCTCGGCCGGGCCACCCAGGGCGTGACGCTGATCGGCCTGGACGAAGGGTCCAAGTTGAGCGGATTGCAGCGCATCGTGGAGAATGACGCAGGCGCGGCCGAAGGTGAGGACACCAACGGCGGCGACAACGCCACCTCCTGATGCCCAAGACACTCTCCGAACTCCGCGCCGGAATCGACCAGGTCGACCGCGAACTCCTGACGCTGCTGAACCGGCGCGCCGCGCTGGCCAACGAGGTGGGCGAGCTCAAGCGTGCCGAGGGCTCGCCCGTGTTCCGTCCGGAGCGCGAGGCGCAGGTCATCAACGGCATGCAGGCCGCCAACCCCGGGCCGCTGAAGGACGACAACATCGCCCACATCTGGCGCGAGATCATGTCCGCCTGCCGCGCGCTGGAAGCGCCGCAGCGCGTGGCCTATCTCGGGCCGGCCGGCACCTACAGCGAGCAGGCGGCGCTGCAATTCTTCGGCTCCAGCATCGCCCGCGTGCCGTGCGTGAGCATCGACGAGGTGTTCCAGTCCGCCACTTCGGGCGCCGCCGATTTCGGCGTCGTGCCGGTGGAGAACAACACCGAGGGCGTGGTGACGCGCTCGCTCGACCTGTTTCTGGGCACGCCGCTGCACATCATCGGCGAGACCAGCCTGCTGGTGCGCCACCACCTCCTGCGCAAGGACGCCTCGCTGCAGGGCATCGAAGTGGTCGTGGCCCACCCGCAGGCGCTGGCGCAGTGCCAGGGCTGGCTGAACAACCACCTGCCCGACGTGGAGCGGCGCGCCGTCTCCAGCAACGCGGAAGGCGCACGCCTGGCGGCCGAACATCCCGAGTGGGCGGCGATCGCCAGCGACCGGGCGGCGAACGAATTCGGGCTGCACATTGCGGCGCAGGCGATCCAGGACGACCCGTTCAACCGCACGCGCTTCGCCGTGGTCTGCCTGCCGCAGGTGCTGGCCGCGCCGGACGCCTCGGGCAAGGACTGCGTGAGCCTGATCGTGTCGGTGCCCAACAAGCCGGGCGCCGTCCACGACATCCTGGTCCCGCTCAAGCAGCATGGGGTGTCGATGACGCGCTTCGAGTCGCGTCCGGCCCGCTCGGGCCAGTGGGAATACTATTTCTACATCGACCTGCAGGGCCATCCCTCGCAGCCGCACGTCGCGGCGGCGCTGAAGGACCTGCAGGCACTGTGCGCGTTCTACAAGGTGCTGGGCACCTACCCACTGGGCGAATAAGGCAATAACGACATGGCGATGTTCGAGCAGTTGGGTTTGATCGGGTGCGGCCTCATGGGCGGCTCGTTCGCCATGGCGATGAAGCGCGCGGGACTCGTCAAGCGGGTGGTGGGCTACAGCAAGTCCCCGTCCACGACCGAGCGCGCGCGCCAGATGGGCGTGATCGACGTCGAGGCGCCCTCGGCATTGCTCGCCGTCTCGGGCGCCGACATCGTGCTGCTGGCCGTGCCGGTCGCGGCGACCGAGGCGACCTTCAAGGCGATCCGGCACCTCGTCACGGCCAACATGCTCGTGATGGACGTCGGCTCGACCAAGCGCGACGTCGTCGAAGCCGCGCACCGCGTGCTGCGGGACCACGTGGCCTCCTTCGTGCCTGCGCACCCGATCGCCGGCAAGGAAGTCTCGGGCGTGGAGCATGCCGACCCGGACCTGTACCAGGGCAAGCAGGTCATCCTGACCCCGACGGAGCGGACGCTGCCGGCGCACGTGCGGCGCGCGCAGGAGCTGTGGGAGGGCCTGGGCTGCCACGTGCACCAGATGGCGCCCGAGTCGCACGACGCCGCCTTCGCCGCCGTGAGCCACCTGCCGCACCTGATCGCCTTCGCGCTGATGCACGGGAT
Organism: Ramlibacter ginsenosidimutans; assembly: GCF_016654015.1. GTDB lineage: Bacteria > Pseudomonadota > Gammaproteobacteria > Burkholderiales > Burkholderiaceae_C > Ramlibacter > Ramlibacter ginsenosidimutans. The sequence continues at coordinate 62,580 of NZ_JAEPWM010000004.1, forward strand.
CCTGCACCAGTACAACGGCAAGGAATTCCTCGGTCTCGGCGGACCCGGCTTCAAGGACTTCACGCGCATTGCCGCCAGCGACCCCAAGATGTGGCGCGACATCCTGCTGGCCAACCGGGTCGAGCTGGTCGAGCAGGCCAAGATGTTCCAGCGCAGCCTGATGACCATGATGAAGCTGGCCGAGGACGGGGAGGGCGAGAAGCTCGAAGAGCTCATCACCGAAGCGAGCAACGCCCGCGCGCACTGGCGCATGGGCCAGAAGCTGAAGTAACAAGGGAGCGGCCCACCGGGCCCGTGCATGTTCGCCACCGCATTCCTGGACCTGCCGCCGCTCGAGGAAGCCGCCGGCAAGGTCATCCTGCCCGGCTCCAAGAGCATTTCCAACCGCGTGCTGCTGCTGGCGGCCCTGTCGGAAGGCACGACCGTCATCCACGACCTGCTGGAGTCGGATGACACGAAGGTCATGCTCGATGCGCTGAGGGCCTTGGGGTGCAGCGTGGTGCACAGTGGCCCTTCACTCGAGATCACGGGCTTCTCTCCTCCCCCCTCTGGGGGGAGGTCGGGTGGGGGGCGCTCGGCCCCGGAGCGCCCCCACCCCAACCCTCCCCCAAAGGGGGAGGGAGCAAAGAGGCTCTTCCTCGGCAACGCCGGCACCGCCATGCGGCCCCTCACGGCCGCCCTCGCCCTGCTCGGCGGCGATTACGAAGTCTCCGGCATCGCGCGCATGCACGAGCGCCCTATCGGCGACCTGGTCGATGCCCTGCGCCAGCTCGGCTGCCGCATCGACTACCTCGGCAACGAGGGCTACCCGCCGCTGCGCATCCACCCGGCCGACGCCCTGCAGCTCGCCGCGCCGATCTCCGTGCGCGGGGACGTCTCCAGCCAGTTCCTCACCGCGTTGCTCATGGCCCTGCCCCTCGTGGCCACGCAGGACATCGTCATCGAAGTGGTCGGCGACCTGATCTCCAAGCCGTACATCGAGATCACGCTGAACATGCTGCAGCGCTTCGGCATCGCCGTGCGCCGCGACGGCTGGCAGCGCTTCATCATCCCCGCCGGCAGCCGCTACCAGTCGCCGGGCGAGATCCACGTCGAGGCCGACGCCTCCTCGGCCAGCTACTTCGTGGCCCTGGGCGCGCTGGCCGCCGTCGACCAGCCGGTACGCATCGAAGGCGTGGGCGCGGACTCGATCCAGGGGGACATCCGCTTCCTTGACGCCGCCCAGGCCATGGGAGCGCAGGTCACCAGCGGCCCCAACTGGCTCGAAGTGAAGCGCGGCGCCTGGCCGCTGAAGGCGATCGACCTGGACTGCAACCACATCCCCGACGCAGCGATGACGCTGGCGGTGATGGCGCTCTATGCCGACGGGATCAGCACGCTGCGCAACATCGCGAGCTGGCGCGTCAAGGAGACCGACCGCCTTGCCGCCATGGCGGCGGAGCTGCGCAAGCTGGGTGCAACGGTGGTGGAAGGCGCGGACTTCCTGCGCGTCGCACCGCCCGCCACCTGGACTTCGGCCGCGATCCACACCTACGACGACCACCGCATGGCCATGTGCTTCGCGCTGGCGGCCTTCAATCCGGCCGGCACGCACGTGCGCATCCTGGACCCCAAGTGCGTGGCCAAGACCTTCCCCGACTACTTCGAGGCGCTGTTCTCCGTGACCCGGACCGACGCTCCGCACATCCCGGTGCTCTGCGTGGACGGGCCCACCGCGTCCGGCAAGGGTACGCTGGCCTCGCAGGTCGCCCACCGGCTGGGCTACCACTACCTGGATTCCGGGGCGCTGTACCGCATCACCGGCCACGCCGCCGTCCACGCCGGCCTCTCGCTGGACGTGGCGCACGAGCACACCATCGCCAGGATGGCCGAGACCCTGCCCATCGTCTTCCACGCCGACCGGGTGCTGCTCGATGGCGTCGACGTGACCGATGCCATCCGTACCGAAGAGGCAGGCATGAACGCGTCCAAGGTGTCCGCCCTGCCCGCCGTGCGCACGGCGCTCGTGGCCCTGCAGCAGTCGTTCCGCAAGCTGCCCGGGCTGGTCGCGGACGGCCGGGACATGGGCACGGTGATCTTCCCGGACGCCCCGCTGAAGGTCTACCTCACGGCCAGCGCCGCCCAGCGCGCCGAGCGCCGGTATAAGCAATTGATTTCAAAGGGCATTCCGGCTACACTCCCCGCTCTTCGCGCGGACCTCGAGGCCCGCGATGCGCGCGATTCCAATCGCGCCGTCGCCCCCCTCAAGCCCGCAGAAGACGCCCTCCTCCTCGATAACTCGGGCCAGTCGGTTGAAGAATCGGTGGCACAGGTCCTGAAGTGGTGGGATGAAAAGCAGGCTTTCGCCCCCAGGTAAGAAGTCTGCTGCTCCGTAGGCTGGCGGTGAGCACAGCGAACCCCAGCGAAGAAGCAGTACCGAGGCCCCCGCCACTCCCTCCGCGCAGCAGCGCACCGGTGTCGGGGATCATCAACCCTAACCCCCGCGGGTCACACCGCAAACTCAATGTCTGAATCCTTTGCCGCCCTGTTCGAGGAATCGCTGCAACGCGCCGAAATGCGCGCCGGCGAAGTCATCACCGCCGAAGTCGTCCGCGTGGAGCACAACCACGTCGTCGTCAACGCCGGCCTGAAGTCGGAAGCCTACATTCCGATCGACGAATTCAAGAACGACCAGGGCGAAGTCGAAGTGCAAGCCGGGGACTTCGTCTCCGTTGCCATCGACGCCATCGAAAACGGCTACGGCGACACCATCCTGTCGCGCGACAAGGCCAAGCGCCTCGCCTCGTGGATGTCCCTCGAGAAGGCGCTCGAGTCCGGTGAGTTCGTCACCGGCACCACCACCGGCAAGGTCAAGGGCGGCCTGACCGTCCTGGTCAACGGCATCCGTGCCTTCCTGCCCGGCTCGCTGATCGACACCCGTCCCATCAAGGACCTGTCGCCCTACGAGAACAAGACCCTCGAATTCAAGGTCATCAAGCTCGATCGCAAGCGCAACAACGTGGTGCTGTCGCGCCGCGCGGTCGTGGAAGCGTCCATGGGCGAAGAGCGCGCCAAGCTGATGGAGACCCTGAAGGAAGGCTCCATCGTCCGTGGCGTGGTCAAGAACATCACCGAATACGGTGCGTTCGTGGACCTCGGCGGCATCGACGGCCTGCTGCACATCACCGACATGGCCTGGCGCCGTGTCCGCCACCCGTCCGAGGTGGTGCAGGCCGGCCAGGAAATCACCGCCAAGATCCTCAAGTTCGACACCGAGAAGAACCGCGTGTCCCTGGGCCTGAAGCAGATGGGCGACGACCCGTGGCTGGGCGTGTCCCGCCGCTACCCGCCGGGCACCCGCATGTTCGGCAAGGTCACGAACATCGCCGACTACGGCGCGTTCGTCGAGCTCGAGCCCGGCATCGAAGGCCTGGTGCACGTCTCCGAAATGGACTGGACCAACAAGAACGTGGCCCCGTCCAAGGTCGTGTCCCTGGGCGACGAAGTCGAAGTCATGGTCCTCGAGATCGACGAAGACAAGCGCCGCATCAGCCTGGGCATGAAGCAGTGCAAGGCCAACCCGTGGCAGGAATTCGCGCAGAACACCAAGCGCGGCGACCGCGTCAAGGGCCCGATCAAGTCGATCACCGACTTCGGCATCTTCGTGGGCCTGGCCGCCGGCATCGACGGCCTGGTGCACCTGTCCGACCTGTCCTGGAACGAGACCGGCGAAGCCGCCGTGCGCAACTTCAAGAAGGGCCAGGAAGTCGAGGCGATCGTGCTGGGCGTGGACGTGGACCGCGAGCGCATCTCCCTGGGCATCAAGCAGCTCGATGGCGACCCGTTCGCCACGTTCACCTCGGTGCACGACAAGGGCGCCACGGTGACGGGCAAGGTCAAGACGGTGGACCCGAAGGGCGCCGAGATCGACCTGGGCCAGGACATCATGGGCTACCTGCGTGCCTCCGAAATCAGCCGCGACCGCGTGGAAGACGCGCGCAACGTGCTGAAGGAAGGCGACGAAGTCACCGCCGTCGTGGTGAACATCGACCGCAAGACGCGCAACATCCAGCTGTCCATCAAGCAGAAGGACATGATCGACGAGCAAGGCGCGATGGCGCAGCTGTCGCAGCAGTCCTCGCGCGAGCAGGCCGGCACCACCAGCCTGGGTGCGCTGCTGCGTGCCAAGCTGGATAACGCGGACAACAAGTAAGGGACTGGGGCCTAGGGGCTGGGGACTAGGGAGAGGCACGGCTGTTTGGCTGTTGCCCTAAGCCCTAGTCCCTGTCCCTAGCCCCTCCTCAAGCAATGACCCGATCAGACCTCGTCGAAGAACTGGCGGCCCGTTTCAGCCAGCTCACGCATCGCGATGCGGAATACGCCGTCAAGACGATCCTCGACGCGATGAGCGAGGCGCTGGTGCGCGGGCACCGCATCGAGATCCGCGGCTTCGGCAGCTTCTCGATCAACCGGCGTCCTCCGCGCATGGGCCGCAATCCCCGTTCGGGCGAAAGCGTGCACATTCCGGAAAAGCGCGTTCCCCACTTCAAGCCGGGCAAGGCCCTGCGCGAGGCGGTGGACGAGCGGACGAAGGAAATGGAGTCGGCGGCGTAGCGTGGTGGGGGAGCCGCTGGCGAATGCCTCGCATGCCGCCCCAGCCTACAATTCCGGGCGACCGAGGAGCCCAGGAGCCGAATTGAAATATCTCGCATGGCTGCTCAAGGCAGCCATTTTTTTTACCCTGTTCGCTTTCGCGCTGAACAACCAGCAGGACGCGACCGTGCACTTCTTCTTCGGCACGGCGTGGACCGCGCCGCTGGTGCTGGTCGTCCTGGTCGCCTTCGCGGCCGGACTGGTGGTGGGCGCGCTGGGCATGGTGCCGCGCTGGTGGAAGCACCGCAAGGCGGCGCGCGTCGCCGCGCCGGCGGACACGCAGCACGCGCCGAGCACGCTGATCGGCCAGGGCACGCCTCCGAATGGACTTTGACCTCACCTGGCTGTTGTGGGGCCTGCCGATCGCCTTCGGCCTGGGCTGGCTCGCCTCGCGCCTGGACCTGCGGCAGCTGCGCATCGAGAACCGGCTCGCGCCCAAGGCCTACTTCCGCGGCCTGAACTTCCTGCTGAACGAACAGCAGGACCAGGCCATCGACGCCTTCATCGAGGCGGTGCAGAACGACCCGGACACCTCCGAGCTGCACTTCGCGCTCGGCAACCTGTTCCGCCGCCGCGGCGAGTACGAGCGCGCGGTGCGCGTGCACGAGCACCTGCTCTCGCGCGCAGACCTCTCGCGCGAGGACCGGCACCGCGCGCAGCACGCGCTCGCGCTCGACTTCCTGAAGGCGGGCCTGCTCGATCGCGCCGAAGAGGCGCTGCGCAAGCTGGAAGGCACCGCCTACGAGGAGCAGTCGCTGCTCGCCCTGCTCGCCATCTACGAGCGCTCGCGCGACTGGGTGCAGGCCTCGGACATTGCCCGCAAGCTGGACGCCGCCAGTCCCGGCCAGTTCGCGGCCCGGCAGGCGCATTACCTGTGCGAGCAGGCCGCGAGCGCCGCGCCGGCCGCGGCCGAACAGCTGCTGGAGAAGGCCATCAAGGCCGCGCCGCGGTCGCCGCGCCCCCGCATCGAACTGGCCGCGCTGCGCCACCGCGCGGGCGACCCGCGCGCGGCGTTCGAGCTGCTGAAGGAAACGGCCGCAGCGGTGCCGACCTCCATCCCGCTGCTGGCGCAACCCATGGCGCAGGCCGCGCTCGCCAGCGAGCGCCGCGAGGAAGCGGCGCAGTTGCTGCGCACCAGCTACGAGGCCACGCCGACGCTGGACGTGCTGGACGCCCTGGCGGCGCTTGACACCGACCCCGCGGTGGCGCGCGACCGCTACGTGCAGCACCTGCAGCGCGAGCCATCGCTGGTCGCGGCTTCGCGGTGGCTCGCCGGCGAAAAGCTCGAGCACGAGCAGTTTCATCCGGACGTGCAGCGCGCACTCGACCATGCCGTGAAGCCGCTCACCCGCTACCGCTGCGCGGCCTGCGGCTTCGAATCCAAGCAGCATTTCTGGCAGTGTCCCGGCTGCCAGGCGTGGGACTCCTATCCGCCACGCCGCGTGGAAGAGTTATGACCCACCCCCGAAGCGACCTGCGGTCGCCTCCCCCAAACGCACCCCGGAAAATCGCCTGGCGATTTCCCGGAGACCCCGCTCAAGGGGGCGCCACCAGCGGCCCGGCAAAGCCGGTTCCGCGGTGGCACTGAAGAAGGCAGAGCAATCATGAGCAATCCAAGCAGGCAGCAACTCGCGCGCGCACGCGTCCTCGTCGTGGGCGACGCGATGCTGGACCGGTACTGGCACGGCGCGGTGGAACGCATCTCGCCGGAAGCGCCGGTGCCGGTCGTGAAGGTCACGCGCGAGGAAGAGCGCATCGGCGCGGCGGCCAACGTCGCCTACAACGTGAGCACGCTGGGCGCCAGGGCCAGCTTCCTCGGCGTGGTCGGCGACGACGAGCCCGGCCAGCGGCTGGAGCGGCTGATGAAGGACACCGGCATCGCAGCGCACCTCAAGCGCGACCCCGGCCTGCGCACGACGGTGAAGCTGCGCGTGATCGGCCGGCAGCAGCAGCTGCTGCGCATGGACTTCGAGAACGAGCCGGACCACGAGGTGCTGGCGCTGCAGACCTCCACCTTCACCGAGCTGCTGCCGCAGCAGGACGCGGTGCTGTTCTCCGACTACGGCAAGGGCGGCCTCGCCCACATCCCGTCCATGATCGAGGCGGCGCGCAAGGCAAAGAAGCCGGTGCTGATCGACCCCAAGGGCGAGGACTACGCGCGCTATCGCGGCGCCACCATCATCACGCCCAACCGCGCCGAGCTGCAGGAAGTGGTGGGCCGCTGGAGCAGCGAGGACGACCTGCGCCGCCGCGCGCAGGAGCTGCGCACGTCGCTGGACCTCACCGGCCTGCTGGTCACCCGCAGCGAGGAAGGCATGACGCTGTACGACGCGCAGGGCGAACTGCACGTGAAGGCGCAGGCCCGCGAGGTGTTCGACGTCACGGGCGCGGGCGACACGGTGATCGCAACGCTCGCCACCATGGTCGCGGCGGGGCTGAGCCTGCGCGAGGCCGTCCCCATCGCCAACCGCGCCGGCGGCATCGTCGTCGGCAAGTTCGGCACGGCCACCGTGTCCTACGAGGAGCTGTTCCAATGACCCGCGTCGTCGTCACCGGCGGAGCCGGGTTCATTGGCTCCAACATCGTCAAGGCGCTCAACGCGCGCGGCATCGACAACATCATCGTCGTCGACGACCTCACCGAGGGCGACAAGTTCCGCAACATCGCCGACCTGCAGATCGCCGACTACATGGACGCCGACGACTTCTACGGCATCTTCGCCGATGGCGGCTTCGGCAAGGTCGAGGCCGTGTTCCACGAAGGCGCCTGCAGCGACACGATGGAGCCGGACGGCAAGTACATGATGGACAACAACTACAGCGTGTCCTGCTCGCTGTTCGACTCCTGCCAGCAGCGCGGCACGCGCCTGCTGTACGCGTCGTCGGCGGCCGTGTACGGGGGTTCCGCGACCTTCAAGGAGACGCCCGAGTTCGAGCGGCCGCTCAACGTCTACGGCTACAGCAAGCTGCTGTTCGACCAGCGCATGCGGCGCGAGTGCGGCGACTTCCGGCGCCTGAAGCGGCAGGTGGCGGGCTTCCGCTACTTCAACGTGTACGGTCCGCGCGAACAGCACAAGGGCCGCATGGCGAGCGTCGCGTTCCACCAGTTCAACCAGTTCCGCGAGCAGGGCAAGGTCAAGCTGTTCGGGGAATACGGCGGCTACGGGCCGGGTGAGCAGACGCGCGACTTCGTGTTCGTCGACGACGTGGTGGCCGTGAACCTCTGGTTCTTCGACCATCCGGAGAAGTCCGGCATCTTCAACCTCGGCACGGGCCGCGCGCAGCCGTTCAACGACGTCGCGGTCGCCGTGGTCAACGCGCTGCATGCGGGCGGCGTGCGCGATGCAGCCACGGCCATTGACCTCGGGCTGCTGGAATACATCCCCTTCCCCGACGCGCTGCGTGGCAAGTACCAGTGCTACACGCAGGCGGACCTCACCGCGCTGCGCGACGCGGGGTGTGAACACCAGTTCGCCGACGTGGCGACGGGCGTAGCGCGCTACATGCAGGAGCTCGCGCGCAACGCCTGAGCACGCCTGCAGCACGACGGCAAAAGCAGTTCTTTCGTCTGAAGAGTGCGCGGCAGCGTCCGCCACTTCCTACGGACGTGTCATCCTGAACCTACAGGGAGCCTGATCGGCCGACGGCTTAATCGAAGCGATGCGCTTCGTGATCTTCGGCCTGACGGTGAGTTCTTCCTGGGGCAACGGCCACGCGACGCTGTGGCGTGGCCTGTGGCGGGCGCTGGCGAAGCGCGGCCACTCCATCGTGTTCTTCGAGCGCGACGTCCCGTACTACGCGGACCACCGCGACGTGAGCGCCCTGCCCGGCGGCGAGCTCGTGCTGTACCGCAACTGGGAAGAGAACCTGGAACGCGCGCGGCGCGCCCTGCGCGACGCGGACGTGGCGATGGTCACGTCCTACTGTCCCGACGGCGTCCCCGCGACCGCGCTGCTCGGCGACGCGGCGCCCTCGGCCGTCAAGCTCTTCTACGACATGGACACGCCGGTGACGCTGGAGAACGTGCGTGCGGGCCGCGACGTCGCGTACATCGGCCCGCGCGGACTCGCCGACTTCGACCTCGTCCTCAGCTACACCGGCGGCGCCTGCCTGGCGGACCTGCAGACCCTGCTGCACGCGAAGCGCGTGGGCACGCTCTATGGCCATGTCGATCCCGCGCAGCATCACCGGGTCGAGCCGCAGCCGCAGTACGTGAGCGACCTCTCCTATCTCGGCACCTATGCGGCGGACCGCCAGGCCGCACTCGAGTCGCTCTTCATCGAGCCCGCACGGCGGCTCGCGCAGCGCAGCTTCCTCATAGGCGGCGCGCAGTACCCGCCGGACTTTCCCTGGACCGCGAACATCCGCTTCGTGCGCCACCTTCCGCCGCCCGAGCACCCGGCCTTCTTCTCCTCCTCGCGCCTGACGCTCAGCGTCACGCGGCGCGCGATGGCGGAGAACGGGTGGTGTCCCTCGGGCCGCCTGTTCGAGGCCGCGGCCTGTGGCACGCCGGTGCTCAGCGACTGGTGGGACGGCCTGGACACCTTCTTCACGCCGGGCCGCGAGATCCTGGTAGCCCGCACGACCGCGGACGCCATCGCCGCGCTCGAGCTCAGCGACGCCGAGGTTGCGCGCATCGCCGCGGACGCGCGCGAGCGCACGCTCGCCGAGCACACCTCCGAGCGGCGGGTGGAAGAGCTCGAGCGCCTCGTCGAAGGCGTGCGGGCACCGCGACCGGCGCAGGCCGCGGCAGTCACCGACATCACGACCAGCAGGAGAAAGTCCAGCATGTGGGGCATCATTCCCGCGGCCGGCATGGGCACGCGCATCCAGCCGCTCGGCTTTTCCAAGGAATTGCTGCCGGTCGGCAGCAGCCTCGTGGGCGACGTGGAGCGACCGCGCGCCGTCAGCGAGTTCCTGGTCGAACGCATGGTCAAGGCGGGCACCGACAAGATCTGCTTCGTCATCGGCCCGGGCAAGTCCGACATCGTCCAGTACTACGGCTCCAGCACCGGCCAGACCGACCTCTGCTACGTGGTGCAGCCCAAGGCCGGCGGCCTGTGCGACGCGATCTTCCGCGCCTGCCCGCTGATCCGGGCCGACGAGCTCGTGGTGGTGGGCCTGCCCGACACGATCTGGTTCCCCGATGACGGCCTGGCGGCGCTGCCCGACGACGTGCTGTCCTTCCTGCTGTTCCCGGTGGAGCGGCCGCAGGCCTTCGACGCCGTGGTCACCGACGCTGCGGGCAACGTGCAGGAGATCCAGGTCAAGCACCCGGACGCGAGCTCGAACTGGATCTGGGGCGCCTTCAAGATGCCGGGTCACGTGCTGCACGCGCTGCAGGCCTTGTGGGAGGAGCGCGGCCGGCGCGACGAGTACATGGGAACGCTCGTCAACGCGTACATCCAGAAGGGCGGCCGCGCCGTCGGCGTGCGGCGCGGCGAGGCCTACGTCGACGTGGGCACCGTGCACGGCTATCGCGAGGCGCTCGCCCTGCTCAGCGCTCGCGCGCAAGCCCCTGCACAGGAGGCCGCCACCCGCGCGCCCACGGTCTGCAGCAACGCAGGCACGCCGCTGTCGATGCAGGCCGTGGTGCCCGGAACGTCGCCATGGTCGCCCGCACTCACCGGGCACCCGGACCGTCCGGACACGCCGCGCGCGCGCGGCGCCACGCCGCTCGAGCGGCGCAGCTTCACCCGCGCCGAGATCGAGGAGGGCGTGCGCCGGCGCGGCGACTGGTTCCAGAACCTGGACCTGTTCGGCGTCCGCACGGCGCCCGCGCACTTCCTCGGCGACTTCCCCATGACCAAGTGGAAGCGCTTCTCGCACGTGATCCCGCAGGACCTCACCGGCAAGTCGGTGCTGGACATCGGCTGCAATGCCGGTTTCTATTCCTTCGAGATGAAGAAGCGGGGCGCCAGCCGCGTGGTGGGCATCGAGTTCGACGACTACTACCTGCACCAGGCCCGCTTCGCCGCCGAGGTGCTGGGCCACGACGACATCGAGTTCCGGCGCATGACGGTCTACGACATCGCCGCGCTGCGCGAGCGCTTCGACCTCGTGCTGTTCATGGGGCTGGTCTACCACCTGCGCCACCCGCTGCTCGCGCTGGACCTGATCCACGAGCACGTGGCCGGCGACCTGCTGGTCTACCAGTCGCTGCAGCGCGGCAGCCCGGAGGTGGAGCCGCTGGCCGACGACTACGACTTCTGGGAGACCGAGGTGTTCCACCGGCCCGGCTACCCGAAGCTGCACTTCGTCGAGCAGAAGTACTCGCACGACGAGACCAACTGGTGGGTGCCCAATGCCGCGTGCAGCGCCGCCATGCTGCGCAGCGCCGGCTTCCAGGTGCTTGCGCACCCCGAAGAGGAAGTATTCCTCTGCCAGCGCGTGGAACTGCCGCCTGGACCGGCGCGGGCGGTGTACCCGCAGCGCGAGAAGGAAGCGCGCCAGGGATGAGTCCCGCGCAGGCGGCGCTGCTGGCGGTGCTGGGCGCGCCGGCCGGCCAGGCGACCGGCGCTTTGCCGGCGACGATGGTGGTCGGCGCGCATCCCGATGACGAGACCGTGGGCGTGGGTTCGCGCCTGCCGCGGCTGGCCGACGCGCGCTTCGTCTGCGTCACGGACGGCGCGCCGCGCAACGGCCACGATGCCTCGCGGCACGGCCTGACACCGCAGCAGTACGCGCAGGCGCGGCGGCACGAGCTGGAAGCCGTGCTCGCGCGCTGCGGCATCCCGGCGCAGCGACTCCATTCCCTGGCCTGCCCCGACCAGCAAGCGTCCCTGCAACTTGCACCGTTGGCGCGTTCGCTCGCCGATCTCATGGCCGCCGACGGGACCGCGGTCGTGCTCACGCAGCCCTATGAAGGGGGCCACCCGGACCACGACGCGACCGCCTTCGCGGTGCATGCGGCCGTCGCCCTGCTGCGCTCGCGCGGTGCGACGGCCCCCGATGTCGTGGAGATGGCTTCCTACCATCGCGGTGCCGACGGCGTGCGCACCTGCGCCTTCCTGCCGTTGCCGGACGGCGGCGACGATGCCGCCATGATGTTGTCGCTAGCCCCCGAGGAGCAGCGCTTCAAGGCCGAACTGATCGCCGGCTTCACGACGCAGCGCGAAACCCTGCGCGGCTTTCCGGTCGACGCGGAGGGCTTCCGGCCCGCGCCGCACTACGAGTTCCGCGCTCCGCCGCATCCGGGCAAGCTGCACTACGAGAACTATCCGTGGGGCATGACGGGCGAGCGCTTCCGCGAGCTCGCGAGCGAGGCGATGGCGCAGCTCGGACTGGAAGGCCCGCTGTGAGCCTGACCGTCCTCAGCGTCGCGTACCCGTTCGCGCCGGTGTCGCGGGACACGCCCGGGGGCGCCGAGCAGGTGCTGGCGCAGATCGACGCGGCGCTGGTGCGCGCCGGCCACCGCTCGCTGGTCGTGGCGAGCGCGGGCTCGCGCGTCGCGGGCACGCTGGTGCCGATCGCCGCGCCCGCTGCCCCGTTCGACGATGCGCAGCGCCAGAGGACCTGGGACGCGCAGCGCCGCGCCATCGCCCAGGTGCTCGCGAGCGAGCGCGTCGATGTCGTGCACCTGCACGGCATCGACTTCGCCCACTACCTGCCGCCGCCCGGCGCGGTGCCTCTCCTCGTCACGCTGCACCTGCCGCCTTCCTGGTATCCGCCGGAGGTGTTCGCGTCGCAGCGGGCCGACCTGCACCTGCAGTGCGTGTCCCGCACGCAGCAGCGTGCCTGCCCCGCCGGCGCGCGCCTGCTGCCGGCGATCGCCAACGGCGTGCCGGTGCAGGACTTGCAGGCCCGCGTGCGCAAGCGGAACTTCGCGCTGGCGCTGGGCCGCATCTGCCCGGAGAAGAACCTGCATGCGGCGCTGGATGCGGGCCACATTGCGGGCGTCTCCGTGCTGCTGGGCGGGCAGGTCTTTCCGTACGACGCGCACGAGCGCTACTTCCGCGACCAGATCGTGCCGAGGCTGGATGCACGGCGCCGCTTCCTGGGCCCGCTGGACTTCCGGCGCAAGCGCCTCCTGCTCACGGCCGCCCGCTGCCTGCTGCTGCCCACGCTGGCGCCGGAAACCAGTTCGCTGGTCGCGATGGAAGCGCTGGCCTGCGGCACGCCTGTCGTCGCATTCGCCGCCGGCGCGTTGCCGGAGATCGTGCAGCACGGCGAAACGGGCTTCCTGGTGCACGACGCGGGGGGCATGGCGGACGCCATCGCGCGATGCGACCGCATAGCCCCGGACCATTGCCGCGCGGTCGCCCGCGAGCGCTTCTCCTCCGAGCGCATGACGCGGGAGTACCTCCATGTCTACCGTCAGCTCGCCGCCGCGGCTGCTTGAGGCGCAGGTCCTCACGGACGCGGCGCAATTGCAGCGGCTGGTCCCGGAGTGGGAGGAGCTGTGGCGGGCCGATCCGCGGGCGACGCCTTTCCAGTCGCCCCGCTGGCTGCTGCCCTGGTGGCGGCACATCGGCCGCGGCGCGCTGCTCACGCTCGCGTGGCGCGACGCGCAAGGTGCGCTGGCGGGGCTCGCGCCCCTCTATGTCTGGCCGGACGCCGACGGGCGCAGGCAGCTGTTCCCGCTGGGCATCGCGACCACCGACTACCTCGACGTGCTGGCGCGGCCTGGCAGCGAAGAGGTGGTCGCGCGGGACCTGTTCGCACGCCTGCACGACTTGCACGAGCGCTGGGACGTTCTCCACTTTCCGCAGCAGCGCGCGGGCAGTCCCTTGCTGGCTGCAGCGGCCGCGCACCCGCGCGCGCACGTGCTCGCGGGCGAGCCCAACCCGGTGCTCGCACTCGACGCGCCTGGCCGCATTCCGCGCTCCACCCTCGCCAACCTGCGCACGTGCCGCAACCGCGCCGCCGGCATCGGATCGCTCTCCTTCGCCACGGCCAACGCGCAGGAGATTCCGGCCTGCCTGGATGCACTGCAGCGGCTGCACGCCCAACGCTGGACGCAGCGCGGCGAGCCCGGCGTGCTGGCCGGCACCGCCGTGCGCGCGGCGCACTCGGAGAGCGCACCCCTGCTGCACGCCGCGGGCCTGCTGCGCCTGCACGTCCTGCGGCTGGCCGGCGAGACCGTCGCGGTGCTGCATGCACTGGCCGATGCGCCGCAGCGCGCCGCGCGCAGCCACTACTACTACATCTCCGGCTTCGATCCGGGCCACGCCTTCTTCAGTCCGGGCAGCCTGCTGCTCGCGCACGCGATAGAGCAGGCGCAGGGCGAAGGCGCGGTGGCCTTCGACTTCCTGCGCGGCGCCGAGCCCTACAAGTACCGCTGGGGCGCCGCGGACCGGCCGATGTTCACGCTGCGCCTGGCGTCGCGTTGAGCGACGCGTCCGGCTTCACGGTGCGCAGCAGCGCCATCATGTCGGCCTCGATGCGGCGCATCGCCTCGTGCGTGTGGCCTTCGAAGCGCAGCACCAGCACCGGCGTGGTGTTGGATGCGCGCACGAGGCCGAAGCCGTCGCTCCAGTCCACGCGCAGGCCGTCGGTGGTGCAGACCTGTGCGCCGGGAAAGCGCGCGCGCTGCACCAGTTCCTCGGCGATGCGGTGCGGCTCGCCTTCGGCGCAGCGGATGTTCAGCTCGGGGGTGGAGTAGCTGGTGGGCAGGGATTCCAGCACGGCGCTGGGGTCCTCGTGGCGGGAGAGGATCTCCAGCAGCCGGCAACCCGCGTAGGTGCCGTCGTCGAAGCCGCACCAGCGCTCGCGGAAGACGACGTGCCCGCTCATTTCGCCGGCCAGCGGCGCGTCCAGCTCGAACATGCGCGCCTTCATCAGTGGATAGCCGCTGCTGCCCATCACGGGCCGCCCACCCGCTGCTTCGATGGCGGGCGCGAGGCGCTGCGTGCACTTGACGTCGAACAGGATGGGCGCCCCCGGCACGCGCGATAGCACGTCCTGCGCGAACAGCATCAGCTGCCGGTCGGGAAACACGATCTGGCCCGAGCGCGTGACCACGCCCAGCCGGTCGCCGTCCCCGTCCAGCGCGAGTCCGAGGTCGGCGCCGCTGTCGCGCACGGCAGTGATCAGGTCCTGCAGGTTCTCGGGCTTGCTGGGGTCGGGATGATGATTCGGGAACGCCCCGTCCACCTCGCTGAACAACTCCACGACCTCGCAGCCGAGCGCGCGGAAGACCTGCGGCGCATAGGCGCCGCCGATGCCGTTGCCGCAGTCGAGCACGATCTTCAGCGGCCGCGCGAGCCGGATGTGCCCGGTGATGCGCGCGAGGTAGGGAGGGTAGACGTCGGCATGCCGCAGCGTGCCGGGCACGGCCGCGGCCGGCACGCCGGCTTCCATGGCACGCCGCAACACTTGCAGGTCCTCGCCGAACAGCGAACGGCCGGCGAGCATCAGCTTGAAGCCGTTGTGGTCGCGCGGGTTGTGGCTGGCCGTGACCTGGATGCCCGTGCGGCACAAGGTGCTGGCTGCGAACCACAGCAGTGGCGTGGTGACCCGGCCCACGTCGATCACGTCCACGCCGCCCGCGAGCAGGCCTTGCACCAGCGCAGCGGAGAGTTCGGGCCCGCTGATGCGGCCGTCCCGTCCCACTGCGACCACCCGCTCGCCCTCCGCCCTGGCCATTTGCGCGAACGAGCGGCCGAGTGCTTCGGCCACGTCGGGCGTGAGGGTCGCGGGGACGATGCCCCGCAGGTCGTAGGCCTTGAACAGCGAGGCGCTCAACTGCATCGGAAGCTCCGGGACGGCGGGAGCCGGATTCTAGGAGCCGGCGGCGGATCCGGGGGCGAACCGCGGCCCGGGTTCACCCTCGGGCGGTGCGTCAACGGACGCGCGCGTTGCGCCGTTAGAAGCGGGCCGGCCGCTTCGGACCGGAGCAACGCACCATTGGAGAGAACATCGCATGCTGAAGAAAATCCTGGCCGTGCTGGCCCTGCTGTATGCCGCCGCCTCCTTCGCGGCCGTGGACGTGAACAAGGCCACCGCTGCCGAGCTCGACAGCGTCAAGGGCATCGGCCCGTCCACCTCCAAGACCATCGTCGACGAGCGCAAGAAGCACGGCGACTTCAAGAGCTGGGAAGACTTCATCTCCCGCACCAAGGGCATCGGCGAGACCAAGGCCTCGTCGCTCTCCAAGGAAGGCCTGACCGTCAACGGCGCCGAGTACAAGAAGGCCACCGCCAAGGAAGAGAAGAAGGAAAGCAAGGCCGAAAAGAAGGATGAGAAGGCCGCTGCCAAGGACGCCAAGAAGGACGAGAAGACCGCCGCCGCCAAGCCGGCCGCTTCCGCCACCAAGAAGTAGTCGTCCGCGGGAGCGTCCTGAAGGCGGGGGCGGGAACGGACAACCGGACGCAGAAGACGCAAAGGACGCAGAGGACGCAAAGGAATCCATTGAAGGATTCTTTTGCGTCCTTTCTCCTTTTTGCGACCTCTGCGTCCGGCTGCCCGCTCCCGCTCCCGCCTTCGTCTTCGCTACGCGCTGGCCTTCCCGAAGCCCCCGCCCCCCGGCGTGTGGATCTCGAAGAGGTCCCCCGCTTCCATCTCTGCCGAGCCGATGTGCGCCAGTTCCTCCACGCGGCCATCCGCGCGCACGACGCGGTTGATGCCCACCTGCCCTGGCGCGCCGCCGGCCATGCCGAAGGACGGCACCTTGCGCCCGTTGGACAGGATGCTGGCCGTCATGGGCTCCAGGAAGCGCACGCGGCGCACGCCGCCGTTGCCGCCGTGCCAGCGGCCTGAACCACCCGATCCCGCGCGAATCTCGTAGCTCTCCAGGCGCACCGGGAAGCGGAACTCCAGCACCTCCGGATCGGTGAGCCGCGAGTTGGTCATGTGCGTCTGCACGACGCTCGTGCCGTCGAAGCCCCCGCACAACGCCCCCTGCTCGTCGTACAGGCCGCCCGCGCCGCTGCCGCCCGAGATGGTCTCGTAGTACTGGTAGCGCGCGTTGCCGAAGGTGAAGTTGTTCATCGTGCACTGGCCCGCAGCCATCACGCCCAGCGCGCCATAGAGCGTGTTGGTGATGCACGTGGAGGTCTCCACGTTGCCCGCGACGACCGAGGCCGGCGGGTTCGGGTTGAGCATGCAGCCCTCCGGCACGATCACCTCCAGCGGCTTGAGGCAGCCCGCGTTGAGCGGGATCTCGTCGCTCACCAGCGTGCGGAAGACGTACAGCACCGCGGCCATGCAGACCGCCTTGGGCGCGTTGAAGTTGTTCACCTGCTGGGGCGAGGTGCCGGTGAAGTCGATGACCGCGCTGCGCGCCGCGGCATCCACGCGGATCGCCACGTGGATCTGCGCGCCGTTGTCCAGCGGCAGCGTGAACTCGCCGTCCTTCAGCCGCGTGATCACGCGCCGCACCGACTCCTCCGCGTTGTCCTGCACATGCCGCATGTACGCCTGCACCACGTCGAGGCCGAACTGGTCGACCATGCGCCGCAGTTCCTGCACGCCCTTCTCGTTGGCGGCGATCTGCGCCTTGAGGTCGCCCATGTTCTGCTCGGGATTGCGCGAGGGGTACTTGGCGCTCTTCAGCAGCGCGATCATCTCGGCCTCGCGCAGCACGCCGCGATCGACCAGCTTGAAGTTGTCGATCTCGACGCCCTCCTCCTCGATGCGGGTGGAGAACGGCGGCATCGAGCCGGGCGTGGTGCCGCCGATGTCGGCGTGGTGCCCGCGGGAGCCGACGTAGAAGAGCGGTTGCTCGCGCGTGCCCCCACCCCCGCCCTCCCCCAGGGGGGGAGGGAGTGAATTCCCCGCGGCTCCCGTCTTCAGTCCCCGCGCCCCTGCGGCGGCGTTGGGGCGGGCCTCCCCCGCGGCCTTCGCTCCCTCCCCCTCTGGGGGAGGGCTGGGGTGGGGGCGCGCCCCGGACAGATACACCGGCGTGATCACCGTCACGTCCGGCAGATGCGTGCCCCCGTGGTACGGATCGTTCAGCACGTACACGTCGCCCGGCTGCATGGTGTCGCGGTTCTCGCGGATCACCGTCTTGATGCTCTCGCCCATGCTGCCCAGGTGCACCGGCATGTGCGGCGCATTGGCGATCAGGTTGCCCTCCGCGTCGAACAGCGCACAGGAGAAGTCCAGCCGCTCCTTGATGTTCACCGAATACGCCGTGTTCTGCAGCTGCAGCCCCATCTGCTCGGCGATGTTCATGAACAGGTTGTTGAACACCTCCAGCAGCACCGGGTCCACCCGCGTGCCGGCGGCGAAGGTCTGCGCGCGCGGCGTGACGCGGTCCAGCACGATGTGGTCCAGCGCCGTGATGCGGGCGCGCCAGCCCGGCTCGACGACGGTGGTCGCGTTCTTCTCCGCGATGATCGCGGGCCCGGCAATCACGTCGCCCGGGCGCAGGTCTTCGCGCACGCACAACGCAGCCTCGTGCCAGCGGCCACCGGAGTACATGCGCACCGTCTCGCGCCGCGGCACCTCGCGCTGCGCGTGCTCGGCCAGCCGCGGCTCCACCGGCGCGTCGCCGGCCACGATCGCTTCGACCGAGACCGCCTCCACGATCATCGGCTTGCCCGGCATGAGGAACGAGAAGCGCTGCCGGTACGCGGCCTCGAAGCCGGCCACGATCTCCTCCAGCGTGCCGAAGGGCACGACCAGCGCGGAGTCGCTGCCCTGGTAGCGCACGTGCACGCGCCGGCGCACCTGCACCGCGTTGCCGCTCACCTGCTGGCGCTCCAGTTCCGCTCGCGCAGCAGCCGCCAGCGCTTCGAGCTGCCCCGCGATCCCGGGCAGTTCGCCGGGTGCGAGCAGCACTTCCACCGCCTGCTCGCGGATCGCGTTCTGGTCCGCCAGGCCCATGCCATAGGCGGACAGCACGCCCGCGAGCGGATGGATGAAAACGCGCGACATGCCCAGCGCATCGGCCACCAGGCAGGCGTGCTGGCCACCGGCGCCGCCGAAGCATTGCAGCGTGTAGCGCGTGACGTCGTAGCCGCGCGCCACCGAGATCTTCTTGATCGCGTTGGCCATCTGCTGCACGGCGATGGCGATGAAGCCTTCTGCGACCTCTTCGGCGCTGCGGCCGGTGCGCTGCGCCAGCTCGTCGAACTTTCCGACCACCGCTTCCTGGCTCAGGGGCTCGTCCGCGCGCGGCCCGAACACCCGGGGGAAGTACTTCGGCTGGATCTTGCCGAGCATGACGTTCGCGTCGGTGACCGCGAGCGGCCCGCCGCGGCGATAGCTCGCCGGCCCGGGATTCGCACCCGCACTCTGCGGACCGACGCGGAAGCGTGCGCCGTCGAACTCCAGGATGGAGCCGCCGCCGGCCGCCACGGTGTGGATGCTCATCATCGGTGCGCGCATGCGCACGCCGGCCACCTGTGTCTCGAACTCGCGCTCGAACTCGCCGGCGAAGTGCGACACATCGGTGGAGGTGCCGCCCATGTCGAAGCCGATCACCTTGTCGTGGCCCGCGAGCTGCGCCGTCCGCGCCATGCCCACGATGCCGCCCGCGGGACCGGAGAGGATCGCGTCCTTGCCCTGGAAGGCGTGCGCGTCGGTGAGGCCACCGGACGACTGCATGAAGAACAGCTTCACGCCCGGCATCTCGCCGGCCACCTGCTCCACGTAGCGGCGCAGGATGGGCGTGAGGTAGGCGTCCACCACCGTGGTGTCGCCGCGGCTCACCAGCTTCATCATCGGGCTGGTCTCGTGCGAGGTGCTCACCTGCACGAAGCCCGCTTGCTGCGCCAGCACACGCGCTGCCTGCTCGTGCGCCGGATAGCGGTAGCCGTGCATGAACACGATCGCCAAGCTGCGCAGCCCGCGCGCGTGCGCGGCGCGCAGCGCTTCACCGAGCTGCGCCTCGGCGAGCGGCTGCACCACCGCGCCATGGGCGTCGACGCGCTCCTGCGCCTCGATCACTTCGCTGTACAAAAGCTCGGGCAGCACGATGTGCCGGTCGAACAGCCGCGGCCGGTTCTGGTACGCGATGCGCAGCGCGTCGCGGAAGCCGCGCGTGGTAACCAGCAGCGTGGGTTCGCCCTTGCGTTCCAGCAAGGCGTTCGTCGCCACCGTCGTGCCCATCTTCACGCACTCGACCTGCTCGGGCCGGATCGCCTCGCCGGGCGCGAGCCCCAGCAGGTGCCGGATGCCCGCGACGGCGGCATCGCGGTACTGCTCGGGGTTATCGGACAGCAGCTTGTGGGTGACCAGCGTGCCGTCGGGGCGGCGTCCCACGACGTCCGTGAAGGTGCCGCCGCGGTCGATCCAGAACTGCCATTTCGCCTTCGTGTTCATGGCGGCCATTATGAAGAAGGCACTAGCGCCCGCTCGCAAACCCTAGGGTAAATCGCGGCGGCCTGGGCGCGGGCACGCCGCTTGCTGCCCCTACACTTTCGCTCGACTACAACAACGAAAGGCGGACATGCGTCGCTGGCTGGATCTTCTCTACGATGCCTCGGCCTGGCTTGCGGCCCTGGCGATGATCGGCGTGCTCGTCTCGGTGCTCGCCTCCATCGTGAGCCGGCAGCTCGGGTTCAACGTGCCGGGCACCGACGCCTATGCGGGCTACGCGATGGCGGCGGCGGGCTTCCTCGCGCTGGCGCACACCCTGAAGCGCAATGAACACATTCGGGTGACACTGATCCTCGGCCGGCTGCAGGGCGCGAAGCGGCACGCGCTGGAGATGTGGGCCCTGACCGGGGGCCTGCTGCTCGCTGCCCTCTTCGCCTTCTACTCGGTGCGGCTCGCCTGGGTGTCGCACGCGATCAACGACGTCTCCACCGGCAACGACGCCACGCCGCTGTGGATCCCCCAGCTCACGATGGCGCTGGGGACCATCGTGCTGTTCATCGCCTTCGTCGACGAATGGGTGCTGGAACTGCGCGGCCGGCGCCAGGTGGTCGACAGCGAGGAGGCCTTGCACAATGAATGACGTCCTCGTCACCACGCTGCTGATCGTCACGCTCTTCCTGCTCCTGGGCAGCGGCATCTGGATCGGCCTCACGCTGGCCGGCGTCGCCTGGGTGGGCATGCAGCTGTTCTCGTCCCGGCCCGCCGGCGACGCGATGGCCGTCACCGTCTGGGGCGCCGCATCGAGCTGGACGCTCACCGCCCTGCCCCTGTTCATCTGGATGGGCGAGATCCTGTTTCGCACCAAGCTCAGCGAAAGCATGTTCCGCGGGCTCGCGCCCTGGGTGTCACGCCTGCCCGGCCGGCTGCTGCACACGAACGTGATCGGCTGCACCATCTTCGCGGCCGTCTCGGGCTCGTCCGCTGCCACCTGCGCCACGATCGGGAAGATGACGCTGCCCGAGCTCGCGAAGCGCGGCTACCCCGACGACATCACCGTCGGATCGCTCGCGGGTGCGGGCACGCTGGGCCTGCTGATCCCGCCTTCGATCATCATGATCGTGTACGGCGTGACGGCAGACGTGTCCATCGCCCACCTGTTCGTCGCGGGCATCCTTCCCGGCATCGTGCTCGCCGGCCTGTTCTCGCTGTACCTCGGCGTGTGGGCCATGCTGAACAAGGACCGCGTTCCGCCACCCGACCAGGTCCTCAGCTTCGCGCAGAAGCTGGGCGAGTCGCGCCACCTGATCCCGGTGGTGCTGCTGATCGGCGCCGTGCTGGGCTCCATCTACGCCGGCGTCGCCACCGCCACCGAGGCTGCCGCGGTGGGGGTCGTGGGTGCGCTCGTGCTCTCCGGCGTGCAGCGCTCGCTGAACTGGGTGACCTTCCGGGAGTCGCTGCTGGGGGCCACGCGCCTGTACTGCATGATCGCGCTGATCCTCGCGGGCGCGCAGTTCCTCACGCTGTCGATGGGCTATATCGGCCTGCCGCGCCACCTGGCGGAGTTCGTGCGTTCGCTGGGCCTGACGCCCTTCATGCTGATGATCGCGCTGTCGATCTTCTACATCATCCTCGGCTGCTTCCTCGACGGCATCTCGATGGTGGTGCTCACCATGGGCGTGATCCTGCCGACGGTGCAGGCCGCCGGCTTCGACCTGGTGTGGTTCGGCATCTTCATCGTGATCGTCGTCGAGATGGCGCAGATCACGCCGCCGGTGGGCTTCAACCTGTTCGTGCTGCAAGGCATGACGGGCCGGGAGATCACCTGGATCGCCCGCGTCACCATGCCCTTCTTCTTCCTGATGTGCGGGATGGTGCTGCTGCTGTGGTTCGTGCCGCAGCTCGCGACCTGGCTGCCCTCGCACATGTAGCCCGCCGGCGCGGGCCTTTGAGATCACGCCGCCACGCGCACGTCCAGCTGCTGCAGCCAGCTCGCAACCTCGTCGGCGACGAGGCGCGTGCCGGCCGGGATGTCGCCGCCCAGCGAGAGGAGGTGGTCCATGCCGTCCACGATCTTCAGCGTCGCGTCGGGGCGGCCCTGCTGCAGCCAGTGCGCATGCTCCACGGCCAGCTGTGTGTCCGCGGTGCCGTGCACCAGCAGCACCGGCAGCGCGAGGCCGGCGAGCACCTGCGGCGGATCGTGGCGGAACCAGGACATCAGGTAAGGCTGCACCGAAGGGCGGAACAGCAGGATCAGCGCGTCGGGGACGTCGGCCACCGGCTGCTGCGCTTCCAGCGCGCGCAAGGCGCTGACGGCGGGCTGCGCCAGGTCCGGCGGCAGCTGGGCCTCGATCTGCGTGCGCATCAGCGTCGAGGCACGGCTGCCCGCGCCCGCGATGGACACGACGCCTTGCGCATGGGCCTGCGTGGCCGCGAGCGCCGCGACCAGCGCGCCCTCGCTGTGCCCCACCAGGCTGAGCCGCGCGATATGTTCGTCGGCGGCAAGTTGGTGCGCGAGCACCACCGCATCGGCGACCAGATCCTCGAAGCGCAACGCGGATTCGCTCAGGCCCGGATAGGCGCTGCCGCCCACGCCGCGCTTGTCGTAACGCAGGCTCGCCACGCCCCGCCCCGCGAGTTGCTGGGCGAGCCGCTTGAGGTTGTCGATGGGGCCCGGCAGCAGCGCGTTGTTGCCGTCGCGGTCGGTCGGCCCCGAGCCTGCGATCAGCAGCACGCCCGGCCACGGGCCGTCGCCCTCGGGCAGCTCCAGCGTGCCCGAGAGGCAGCCCCAGGACGTGGGCAGGTCGAACGCTTGTGCGGGCATCGACCCACTGTAGCAAACGCCCCTGCGCACTCGCGTCGGACAGCGCAGCAGGTGCACGTGCGCCCCGGGAAAGACCGCATCCGGCGGCGTGGGAATTGCACGTAAGCTCCCCGCATTCCAAAACTCATCCTTCCGGAGCTTTCATGAACGCCAAGTTCGCCCTGGCCGCCGCCGCCCTGCTGCTGGCCGGTTCGGTGTCGGCGCAGACCAAGTGGGACCTGCCCGCCGCCTACCCCGCCAACAACTTCCACACCGAAAACCTCGAGCAGTTCGCGCAGGACGTGGACAAGGCCACCAACGGCAAGCTCAAGATCCAGGTGCACGCGAACGCGTCGCTGTTCAAGGCGCCCGAAATCAAGCGCGCCGTCCAGGGCGGCCAGGCGCAGATCGGCGAGATCCTGCTGGTGAACTTCCAGAACGAATGGCCGATCTTCGGCGCCGACGGCATTCCCTTCCTGGCCGACAGCTACGACGAGTCCATGAAGCTGTGGCGCGCGCAGAAGCCCATGCTGGAGAAGAAGCTGGCCGACCAGGGCCTGATGGTGCTGTACGCGGTGGCATGGCCCCCGCAAGGCATCTACACGAAGCGCACGCTGAATTCCGCGGCCGACATGAAGGGCCTGAAGTGGCGCGCCTACAGCCCCGCGACCGCGCGCATCGCGGAACTGGTGGGCGCGCAGCCGGTGACGGTGCAGCAGGCGGAGCTGTCGCAGGCCATGGCGACCGGCGTGATCGACTCGTACATGTCGTCGGGCGCCACCGGCTACGACACCAAGACCTACGAGTACATCAAGAACTGGTACGACACGCAGGCCTGGCTGCCCAAGAACGCGGTGATCGTGAACAAGGCCGCCTTCGCCGCACTCGACAAGCCGACGCAGGACGCGCTGCTGAAAGCCGGCGCGCAGGCCGAGGCCCGCGGCTGGGCGATGAGCAGGAAGGCGAACACCGAGACGCTGGAGAAGCTGAAGGCCAACGGCATGCAGATCCTGCAGCCGTCCGCGCAGCTCAAGACCGACATGAAGAAGGTCGGCGACCAGATGCTCAAGGAATGGCTGGAGAAGGCCGGGGCGGAAGGCCAGCAGCTGGTCGACAGCTATCGGAAGATGTAAGTCCGTCTCGAACCTGACGCAAGAAGGGCCGCATGCGCGGTCCTTTTTCGTTTGAGCAGGAGAACGCAGAGGGAATACGAAACCCCTTCAAAGGTTTTCTCTGCGTCCTCTGCGTAACCTCTGCGCACTCTGCGTTCCTCTTCCTCGTGCGACTCCCTGGCTCCTACCGGCCCCTCAGAGGGACACGCCTTGCCCGTAAGGCCAATAGCCCACGGCAGCCGGCGGTGGGAAGCTCAGTGCAGAGGGACCCGAAAGGAAGCCAGATGTCCAGAACCTGCATCGTTGCCGCCTTGGCGCTGCTGTTGGCCGCATGCGGCGACATGCCGCCGCCGCGCTCCGACGGCTCGCCGTGCGCCACCTACGGCGAGGCCAGCCAGCAATGCCAGGCGCATCGCTACGCGAGCGCGGGAGGGTAGTGCCGGCGTTCAGCGCCCGCCGGCGACGCCGCACACGACCGTGCCGGGGTCGTTCGCCTGCACTGCCCGCAGGTTCTTCGCTTGCGCGACTTCCATGTCACGCGGCAGGGTGACGCCGTTCTTGACCGCCAGCACTTCGGCCATGATGCTCACCGCGATTTCGGCCGGGGTCTTGCTGCCGATGTAGATGCCGATCGGGCCGCGCAGGCGCTGGAGGTCGGCGGCGGACATCTCGAAGTGTTCCACCATGCGCTCGTGCCGCGCTTCGTTGTTGCGCCGGCTGCCGATCGCACCGACGTAGAACGCGTCCGTCTTCAGCGCCTCCAGCAAAGCCAGGTCGTCGAGCTTCGGGTCGTGCGTCAGCGCGATCACGCAACTGCGCCGGTCCGGCTTGAAGGACAGCACCACGTCGTCGGGCATCTCGCTCACCACGCGCGCGCCGGCGACGCTCCAGGTGCCGCGGTATTCCTCGCGCGGATCGCACACCGTCACGGCGAAGCCGCTGAAGAGCGCCATCGTCGCGAGGTATTCGGTC
Organism: Ramlibacter ginsenosidimutans; assembly: GCF_016654015.1. GTDB lineage: Bacteria > Pseudomonadota > Gammaproteobacteria > Burkholderiales > Burkholderiaceae_C > Ramlibacter > Ramlibacter ginsenosidimutans. The sequence continues at coordinate 87,302 of NZ_JAEPWM010000004.1, forward strand.
AGCTGGCCCGCGCCGATCAGGAGCATGCGGTACTCGGGGCCGAAGGTGTTGACCAGCACGCCGCCCGCGAGGCTCAGCTCCTCGGGCGCATGCGCCTCTTGCAGCGCCACGGCGCCGTCGGCGAGGCGCACGGTGCGCCGCATCAGCTTGCCGCTCTCCAGCGCCTGCACGAGTTGCTCCAGCGCCTGCGCGTCGGGGTCGTATTCCAGCAGCAGTTCCAGCGTGCCGCCGCAAGGCAGGCCGAAGCGATGGGCCTCGTCCGCGGTGACGCCGTACTTCACGAAGCCCGGCGCGCCCGAGGGCATCTCGTGGCCCGGCTCCTTGCCGGCATAGGCCTGGGTGTGCCGATAGATCAGGTCGTCCTCGATGCAGCCGCCGGACACGGAGCCGACGACGGCGCCGTCCTCGGCGAGCGCCATGATCGAACCGATCGGCCGCGGCGACGAACCCCAGGTGCGTACCACCGTCGCCAGCAGCGCGCGCTTGCCGGCCCGGCGCCAGTCGCGCAAGGTCCGCAGCACCATCACGTCCAGGTTTTCCATCGCCTCTCCTTTGCGCGCCTCAGAAGGCGTAGACCGCGTTCGCACCCAGCAGGAAGGTGCGGCCGGGCGCCGATTCGAAGTAGCGCCGGTTGCCCTCGTTGACGATCACGGAGCCTACATAGTTCCGGTCTGCGAGGTTGTCCACCCGCAGGAATTCCCGGAAGGTCCAGCGGTCACGCTTCTGCGTCACGCTCAGCCTCAGGTTGAACACCGTCGCGGCTGGCGTGAAGTCGCTGTTGAGATCGTCGACCGCCATCCTGCCGATATAGCGCATCTCCAGCGCGGTCTCCAACCCCCAGGGCTGGTGGGTCCAGGCCACTTCCGCATACGCGGTGGACTGCGGGATGCCGGGCATGCGGTTGCCCGACGCCACCTGGTTGTTGGGCGGCGGGCAGGCCGTGGACACGCAGGTGAAGGGGGTGCGATAGGTGGCATCGAGCCAGGTGTACGCGGCATAGGTGGACCACGCCTGGGCCCAGCGGCCCGTGAGCGCGAGCTCGAGCCCGCGCCGCAGCGTGTCCGAAGCGTTCTGGAAGGTGCTCCGGCCGCCCGAATTGGTGGCGACGACGATCTCGTTGGCCGTGCGGGCCTCGAACAGCGCGGCGTTCACGCGCCAGTCGGTCACGGGCTCCGCCTTCACACCCAGTTCCCATTGCCGGCTGGTGGCAGCCTGCAGGTTCAGGTTCAGTCCCGACTGGCCGTCCGGGCGATAGGCCAGCTCGTTGGAGGTCGGCGTCTCGAAGCCGCGCCCCGCCGAGCCATACACGTTGAGCCGGTCGTTCACGTGCCAGACCAGGCCCAGGGCCGGCGTGGTCGCCGAGTACTGCACGGAGCCGCTGTCGTTGCCGTTGGCGCCGACGATGAAATGGTCCGTCGAATCGAACTTCACCTCGGAATGCCGCACGCCCGCCGTGAGGCTGAAGCGCTCGCTCTCCCAGGCCGCCTGCGCATACTGGTCGAAGCTGCGCACACGGTTGTCCTCGTCGCGGCGCCGCACGCCCATCACGCCCACGGCCGACGGCGTGGCCGGCGGCCCCCAGAAGTTCTGGAAGCCCTGCCGGTGCTCCTGCAGTTCGTCGGACAGGATACCGGCCGTCAACGTGAGCGGGCCGCCGAAGGCGCGCGTCTTCGCGATCCACTGGCCGTCGACGCCGCGGTAGTCGCGATCCAGCGCGATCACGCCGCCCGGGTGCGTGATGGGCGCCTGCACCGCCGTCGGGATCGCCTGGAACTGCTCGGTGCTGCGCTGGCCGCCCCAGGTGGTGAGCCGGAGCGAGTGCACGTCGTTCAGGCGCTGTTCGATGATCGCGCCCACCTGCTGCTGGTTGACCGACTTGCGCGTATTGAACTGCAGCGCGGCAGGACTGGCCTGCCTCGGATTGGCCTGCCACTCCGCGCGCGTGAGGCCCAGCGGGTCCTGCACCTGCGGCATGTCGATGGCGTTGGCCACGAACGTGACGCGCGTGTCGCGCGCCAGCTGCCAGCGCGCCTTGCCGTTGAAGCCGGTGCGCTCGGCGGCGCTGTGGTCGCGGAAGCCATCGGTCTGGAAGTGCACCGCGTCGAGGTTCCAGTTCCATTCGCCGACGTCGCCGGCGAAGCGCAGGTTCTCGCGCTGCACGCCGTCGCTGCCGAAGGCGGCACCGGCCTCGGCCTGCAGGCCGGGCAGGCCGTCGGCCGTGAACAGGCTGATCACGCCGCCGGAGGAATTGCCGTACAGCGACGAGAACGGTCCGCGCAGCACTTCCAGCCGCCCGGCGGAGGACAGGTCGAAGTGCGAGACCTGCCCCTGCCCGTCCGGCATGGTGGCGGGGATGCCATCGGAGTACAGGCGGATGCCGCGCACGCCGAAGGTGGAACGCGCGCCGTAGCCGCGCACCGAGATCTGCAGGTCCTGCGCGTAGTTCTGGCGATTGAGCGCCACCACGCCAGGAACGCGCGCGAGCGGCTCGGACAGGTTCACCTGCAACTGCGCGTTGCGCATCTGCTCGCCCGTGACCACGTCCACCGACGCCGGCGTGTCGAAGGCCTGCTGCGCGACGCCCGGCGTGGGCGTGACCACGATGGGCCGCAACGTCGCCTCGGTGCCACCGTTCGTTTGCGCGGCAGCGTGCAAGGCTGCGAGCGCGGTGGCGGCCAGCCAGGCCGGCTTCTTCATGCTGTCTCCTCTTCCTACTTTGTGCCCGGATGGTAGCGAGGAATGGCAGCGCCGCTCACTTCCCTGCCATCACGTAGGTCCACAACGATTCAATGTCCTCCGGCTTGAGGATGCTGCCCCAGGCCGGCATGGCACCCAGGCCCTGCGTGACGGAGTGCTCGAAGCGCGCGTGTTCGTCCGGCCCGAGCGTGCGCAGGTCGAAGGCGGCGCCCGAGTTCACCATGTTGATCCCGTGGCAGCGCGCGCAGTAGCTGTTGTACAGCTGCTTGCCGCGCTCGGGCGACGGCGCGGGCGAAGCGGGCTGCGCCGCCGCGACGGCCAGGCCCGCCAGCCAGGCCGTAGCGACGAGTCCGGCGGCCGCGGCCGCGGCTTGCCGGATGCGGTGCCTCATTGCAGCGCGAAGGTCCACAGGGACGAACCCGGGACCACGTTCGCGAGCTCCGGGTCCCCGGCGAGCGCGCCGTACACCGTGGCCGCGCCGCTGGTGACCGTCACGTACTGCTTGCCATTGCGCTCCCACACGATCGGCAGGCCGCTGATGCCCGAGCCGGTCTGGAACTGCCACAGCTTCTTGCCCGTCTTCGCGTCGAAGGCCATGAACTCGCCCGTCTGGGCGCCGGTGAACACGAGGCCGCCGGCCGTGGAGACCACCCCGGCCCAGTAGGGCGCCTTGCTGGGCGCTTCCCACAGCTTCTTGCCGGTGGCCGGATCCCACGCGACCAGGGCGCCGCGCATGCCGTCCTCGGGCGGAACGAAGCCTTCCAGCTCCAGGCCCAGGTACCAGGTCGGCTGCGGCGGCCGTGGCTGCTGCACGTACTTCACCTTCATGCCCAGGTTCAGCGTGTTGAAGTAGGCGACGCGCCGCTGCGGGTCGAAGCTCATGGGCATCCAGTTCTTGCCGCCGAAGGCGCTGGGCCACACCTCCACCGCGCTCGTCATCTGCTCGGTCTTGCGGACCATGGCCGTGAGCTCGGTGTCGATCGGCCGGCCGGTCGCCATGTCGACGCCCTTGGCCCAGGTCATCTTGCGCACGAAGGGCGTCGCGGACAGCAGCTTGCCGTTGGTGCGATCGAGCACGTAGAAGAAGCCGTTGCGGTTGGCCTGCATCAGCACCTTGGTGGGGCGTCCCCCCATGGGCAGTTCGCCGAGCACGAGCTCGTTGGTGCCGTCGTAGTCGTAGGGATCGCCGGGAGAGAACTGGTAGTGCCAGACGATCTCGCCGGTGGACGGACGCAGCGCGAGCACGGAGCCGATGTACAGCGAGTCGCCGCCGCGCGCGGCAGCATTCCACGGACTGCCGTTGCCGGTGCCCCAGTACACGAGGTCCAGGTCCGGGTCGTAGGTTCCGGTGAGCCAGGTGGTGGCGCCACCGGTCTCGTACTTGCCGGGCCCCCAGGTGTCGCCGCCCTTCTCGCCCGGTGCCGCCGTGGTCCAGCGGTGCCACTTCTGCTCGCCGGTCTTCAGGTCCCAGGCATCGAGGAAGCCCCGCGCCCCGTACTCGCCGCCCGAGATGCCCGTGATCAGCACGTTGCCCGCGATCAGCGGTGCGTGCGTCATGCTGTAGCCGTTGTGGTAGTCGGCCGCCTGCTTCGTCCACACCACCTTGCCGTCGGCCGCATTGAGCGCCACGACGTGCGCGTCGATAGTGGTCCGGTACAGCACCCCATCCAGCATCGCCATGCCCCGGCTCTGGATGCCGCAGCACAGGTAGGCGTTGATGTCGGCGGGCAGCTTGACCGGCGTGCGCCACATCTGCCTGCCGGTGAGCGCGTCGACGGCCACGGTGGCGTCGTGCAGGGAGATGTACATCGTGCCGTTCACCAGCAGCGGCTGCGTCGATGCGTTCGCCGAGTGGTTCAGGCTGAGGTTCCACACGGGCACGAGGCGCTGCACGTTCTCCGTGTTGATCTGGCGCAGGGGCGAGTAGCGCTGTTGCGACCAGCCCATGCCGTATGTGGCGATGTTGCCGGCCTGCGTCCCGTCCTTGCGCAGGTCGTCGATGGATTGCGCGGCGGCACCCGCCGCAACTGCGCACAGGGCCAGGGCCAGTGCACAGGTAAAGCCTGGGTATCTCATGGAGCCTCCCGAGGGTTTGGGGTCGACCGCGCCGATCGCCCGGTCCGCGCCCATTCTTGGAGGCGAGTTCCGCGCGCGGCTTGGGTCAAACCCGCAGACGCGGGCTCATTCGCCGGAATTTCTCAAAATGGAACACGCTGTCCCGCAAGCGGACAGCGCGGACTCAGGCGGCTGCGGGCGGCCCGCGCTTCTGCGCCCCCCGCTGCGGGTCGTAGCCCCAGAGCGCGAGCAGGAAGAACCCGACGGCGCAGCCGGCGACGATCGCGAGGCTGTCCCATTGCCACTGGCCGTACAGCGCGAAGCGCATCGCCTCCACCGCATGCGTGAACGGGTTGAAGCGGGCGATGTCGTGCACCAGCCAGGCGCCCGACTCCTGCAGCTTCCACAGCGGATAGAGCGCGGTGCTCAGGAAGAACATGGGGAAGATCACGAAGTTCATCGTGCCCGCGAAGTTCTCCAGCTGCTTCACGTACACCGACAGCACCAACCCGAGCGCGCCCAGCATCAGCGCGGAGAGGAGGAACACCGGCAGCGCCATGGGCACGAAGCGCCACTCCAGGTCGATGCGGAAGATCCACGCGGCCAGCAGGAAGGCGAGCATCTGCGCGAGCGACAGCGTGGCGCCGCCCAGCAGCTTGCAGGCCAGGATCCACCAGCGGGGCAGCGGCGCGGTGAGCAGCAGGCGCATCACGCCCATCTCGCGGTCGTACACCATGGCGAGCGAACTCTGCATGCCGTTGAACAGGGCGACCATGCCCAGCAACCCGGGCGCGAGGTACACGCGGTATTCGATGTAGGTCTCGTAGGGCGGCACGATCGCGACGCCGAACACGTTCTGGAAACCGGCGGCGAACACCAGCAGCCAGAGCAGCGGCCGCACCAGCGCCGACATCAGCCGCCCCGGCTGGCGCGCGAAGCTGTGGATCTCGCGGCCGGCGACGGCACGCAGTGCGCGCAGGGCGTGGGCGGCTTTCATCGCGCCTTGCAGCCCGTCTCGGGCAGGTCGTAGCCCAGCGTGTCGAGCGTGCTGCGCGGATGCAGGAAGCCCTCCAGCGGCGCGACGTCGGCGACGCCGTTGCCGTAGGCGAGCAGCATGGGCTGGCGCAGTTGCCCGTCCCACGCGCGGAAACTCAGGCGCTGCCCCTTGTAGCCGTCCACCGTGACGGCCCCCTGGCGCAGCGCCTGCAGCTGTTGCGGGACGCCCGCCTTGTCGTAAGCGGAGGCGACCTCGGCCGCCGCGCGCGCTGCGATCCACATCGCCCAGTCGTAGCTGCCCATCGCCCGGCCGGCCTTGCGCAGGAAGCGGCGCGTGAGCTGCGGCGCCCCGTCGCGTTCCCACAGCGGGTCCCAGGCTTGCGCGGTGATTCCGTTGCTGCCCAGCACGGGCCGCGGCAGCACCGTGCGGTACGGCACGTCGCGCGCGAACTCGCCCTGCGCGTCCAGTACCACCACTGCGTCGTAATCGCGGTCGCTGGTGAGCAGGCGCACGTTGCCCAGGTCCCGCTCGCGCGGGTCGTTGGACAGCTTGAAGGGATGCTCCGCCTGCGGCCGCAGGCCGAAGCGGTGCGCCGACCGCTGCCACGCCGCATGCAGCAGGCCATCGCCCGGCGTCGGCCCGAACAGCACAAGCGGGCGGTTCCACTTGCGCGCGACCAGCAGCTGCGCGATGGCGTCCATCTGCATCGCCCGGCTGGGCAGCGTGTGCAGCAGCCAGGGCGCGCACTGCGCGGCCCGCAAGGCGTCCTCGGGCGCGGCGGTGTTGAACAGCATCACGTCCTTGCCGGCGGCCGCGGCGCTCACGGCGGCGACGCCGGCCGCCGGCAGTTCGAGCAGCACGTGGCGGACCCCCTGGCGCAGCAACTGCTGCAAGGCGGCCGGCAGGCCGGCGGCGTCGGGCGCTTCGACCGGGAGCAGGTGCGCGGACGTCCAGCCCGCCATCTGCAGGGTGATCGCGCTGTCGTTCAGCGCGATCTGCGCGGCGGGCTCGGAGCGGCCGGAGGGCGCGTCGGGATAGCCCTTCTGCAGCACCGACGCGCTGTAGCGGTCGTCATCGGCCTGCGTGATCAGGCCCAGGGACAGGGCGTGCGGCGGCTGCGCCAGCGCGCTGCGTGCAGCGACGGCGGCGAGGGAGGACAGGAGAAGGGAGCGGCGTCGCATCGCGCCTTCGGGCGGCCGGGCGGCGCTCATTCGTCCACCACCACCGTGTGGGGAACCCGCCCCACCCGGAGGGTGCGAATGCCTTTCATGGCGGCGGTGTCGACGACTGTCAGGTCGTCGGACAGGCCGTTGGCCACGTACAGCCGGCTGCCGTCGCGCGAGACTGCGAGGCCCCAGGCCCGGCGGCCCACGAGCACGTAGCCCTTGACCTTGTGGGTCGCGGTGTCGACGACGGCCACATGGTTGGCGCGGCCGAGCCCCACGTAGGCTGTCTTGCCGTCAGGCGACAAGGCCATGCCCACCGGCGTGACGTCTTCGCTGCGCATGCCCGGGGGCAGGAAATCGATGCGGCCCTGCACGGTGTGGTCGGCGACGCGGATCAGGCTCACGCCGCCATCGAGCTCGTTGGTGACCCACAGCTCGCCGCCCACCAGCAGCAGGCGGCGCGGCCGCTTGCCGACCGCGATGTTCTTGACGATCTTGCGGCCGGCCACGTCGATGACGTGCACGACGCCGGCGACCTCGGAGGTCACGTACACCAGCTTGCCGTCGGGGCTGACCTTCACGCCCTCCGGCTCGCCACCCACGTGCACCGAGAACGCCTTCTTGCGGCCCGCGAGGTCGTAGGCCGTGAGCGCGGAGTCCTCCTCGTTCGAGGCGTAGAGCATGCGGCCGTCCGGACTCAGGTCGAACATCTCCGGGTCTTCTCCGACGTCGAGCCGCGCCACCACCTTGTTCGCCGCCACGTCCCACACGGCGACCGCCTGGTCGTTGCCGCAGGCGATGTACAGCAGCTTGCGGTCCGGCGACAGCTGCATGTGGCGGGGCCGTTTGCAGACGACCGGCGAAGCCGTCACTTCCAGCTTCGCGGCATCGACGATCGCGATCGCGTTGTCCTTCTCCGAGGAGACGAAGAGCCGTCCCCCGACCGCCGCATGCGCCGCGCCGGCCAGGCAAGCCAGCGCCAGTGCCAGTGCCGCGCACTCAAGCCGCCATCGCATTTTTCTGTCCTCCCGTGAGTTTCAGGAACGCGCCCTGCAGGGTGGGCACGCCTTCCTGCGCGCACAGCGCGCGCGCCTCGCCGTCCCACAGCACGTGTCCCTTGTGCAGCACGATCACGCGCTGCGCCCGCTCCGCCTCGTCGACGAGGTGCGTGGCCCACAGCACGCCCAGGCCGTGCTCGCTGCGCGCCTGCAGCACGTCTTCCAGCAACTGCGCGCGCGACCCCGGGTCCAGCCCCACCGTCGCCTCGTCCATCAGCAACAGGCGCGGCTCGTGGATCAGGGCGCGCACGAGTTCCACCTTGCGCCGGTTGCCGCCGGAGAGTTCGCGCCCCGGCTTGCGCGCGAGGTCCGCGAGCCCGAAGCGCGCGAGCAGCGCCTCGATGCGCGGTCGCGAGACCGCGCCGGGCAGCCCATGCAGGTCCGCGTGGAAGCGCAGGCTGGCCCGCACCGACAGGTTCAGGTCCAGCGCGGGCTGCTGGAACACGACCCCGAGCCGCGACAGCGCCCGCACCGGTTCGCGCCGCATGTCCGCGCCCAGCACTTCCACGCTGCCGCTGTCGGCGACGAACAGGCCGGTGAGCAGCTGGAACAGCGTGGACTTGCCCGCGCCGTTCGGGCCCAGCAGCGCGACCATCTCGCCCGCAGCGACGGCGAGCGACACCCGGTCCAGCGCCTGCGTGCGCCCATAGCGCTTGGAAACCTCGTGGCAGCGCAGGACCGGTGCGCTGTTCATCGCTGCTGCGTCGTCGCCGCTCATTCGGTGCGCGGCCCCAGGCCCAGCCGCGCGAGCAGCACGCGCTCGCGCGCGGTCGCTGCCTGCACGAAGCGGCCGTAGTCGGCGGTGTCCAGGTATTCGGGGTCCATGTCGTACTTGGCGAGCTCCCGCAGGTGGCGCGGGTCAAACAGGGCGAGCTTGAAGGCATCGTGCAGCTTGCGGACCACCGCCGGGTCGCCGCCCGCGGGCATGCCGATGCCGTAGGGCGAGGTGTAGACGGAATCGGTGTAGCCCAGCTCGCGCATGGTCGGCACGTCGGGCCAGCGCTTGCTGCGTTCGGCGTCGAAGTTCGCCAGCAGCCGCAGCTTGCCGAGCTCCACGTAGGGCGCGAAGCCGGTCGAGTTGACGCCCACCATCAACACCTTGTTGGCGACGGCGAGCATCTGGTCCGCCGTCCCCTTGTACGGCACATGGATGTACTGCACGCCTTCGCGCGACAGAACATCTTCCATCGCGATGTGCGCGGTGCTGCCGACGCCAGTCGATCCGACCGTGAGCTGGCCCGGGTGGGCGCGGCCCCAGGCCACGAGGTCGGCGATGCTGCGGAACGGGCTGTCCGCCGGCACCACGATGCCGAAGGTGACGCCGGAGATCTGGATGATGGGCGTGATGTCGCGCAGCGGGTCCCAGCTCAGCTTGCGCTGCAGCGGCGCGCGGTACAAGGTGAGCGGAAGCTGCCCGATCACGTAGCCGTCGGGCGCCGCGTTGTGCAGGGCCGGACCGACCATGGTGCCCGCCGCGCCCGGCCGGTTGTCGACCACCACCGGCACACCGAGGCGCTGCCCGGCGAGTTCCGCCAGGATGCGCATCGTGATGTCGGTCTGGCCGCCCGCGGGCCAGGGCACGATCAGGTTGATCGGGTGCGCGGGATAGCTCGCCTGCTGGGCAAAGGCGAAGGCGGGCAGCGCAAGCAGGCTCGCCGACGTGCCCAGCACGACGCGACGGGTCCAGCGGGTGCTGCGCAGTGCGGCCATCGTTCTCCTCAGCGTGCCAGCAGGAGCAGCCCGAGCACCACTACCACCGCGAAAGCGATCCACACCCACACGGGGATGCCCTTCGCCGGCTCGGCCGCGGGCGCCTGCAGCGGCGGCAACGCGGCCTCGGCGGCGGTGGCTTCGGGATAGCGGCGCTGCATCTCCTCGTCGAAGCGGCGGAAGAAGTCTTCCGCCATCGAGCGGGCGACACCGTCCACCAGGCGCTGGCCCACCTGCGCGATCTTGCCGCCGACCTGCGCCTGCGCGGTGTATGCCAGTTCGCAACCGGCGCCCTCGGCCGCGGGCGAGAGGTTCACCTTGGCCGTGCCCTTGCCGAAGCCCGCGGCGCCGCCCTGCCCCTCGAAGGCCAGCGTGTAGCTGTTGGGCGGCATCACGTCGACGAGGTTGATCTTCCCGGCGAAGCGCGCGGACACCGGCCCGATCTTCACCGCCATGCCGATCGCGTACTGGTTCTCGCCCGTGGGCTCCACCTTGTCGCAACCGGGGATGCAGGTCTTGAGTACCTCCGGGTCGTTGAGCGCGTCCCAGGCCTGTTGTTGCGTGACCGCCAGGTGGCGGCTGCCTTGCATGTCCATGTTCCTGCCTTCCTTCCCTCGTTTTACTTGTCGAGCAGCGCGGCGAGGCTGAGTGCCAGATCCTGCAGCTTGGCCAGGTTGTGCACGGCGAGCATCGCATCGGCATGACGATGCAGCACGGCCGCGCCGCGCGCCAGGGGAGCATAGCCCTCGAAGCGCAGGAGCGGGTTGAGCCAGAGCAGGCGGCGACAGCGATGCGTCAGCCAGTCCAGTTCACGGTCGAGCTCTTCCGGCTCGCCGGTGTCCAGCCCGTCACTGATCACCAGCACCAGGCTGCGCCGGCCGACGAGCCGCCGCGCATGCCGTTGCCGCAGCGTGGCGAGCGAGGCGCCGAGGCGCGTGCCGCCGGCGAAGTCGTCGATGGCCGCGCTCGCCGCCGCGAGCATCGCGTCGGTGTCGGCGAGGCGAAAGGCCGGCGTGAGGTCGGTGAGATGCGTGCCGAACGCGAACACGTCGCGCCGGCGGTGCGCACGCGTGGCTGCGTGGAGGAACGCCAGCAGCAACCGCGCGTAGCGCTCCATCGACCCGGAGATGTCCACCAGCACGAGCAAGGGCAGCGGCGCGCGCCGGCGCTGCAGCCGGCGCAGCACCAGCAGCTCGCCGCCCGTGTGGCCCGCATGGCGCAGCGTGCGCGACCAGTGCAGCTGGGTGCCGCGCGTGCCGGGACGCGTGCGCCGCAGCTCGATCTCCGGCACCGGCAGCGCGATCTCGCGCGCGAGCCGCTCGACCAGCCGGAACTCGCTGGCCGTGAGCGCGTTGAAGTCGGCGTGCTTCAGGCGAGCGAGGTCGCTGGCGGTCATGGCCGCGTCGAACTCGATCTCCTGGTCCGGCTTGCGCTGTGCGTCGCCGAAGCGCTTCTGCGGCGACAGCGCCTCGCTCACGCGCGGCCGCTTGGACGGCTCGCTGCGGCCCTGTGCGGTGGGCAGCATCTGCCCGAGCAGCTTGTGCGCGACTTCCGGGTCGCGGAAGAAGGCGTCGAACAGTTCGCGGAAGATGGTGCGCTCGTCCTCGCGGCTCACCAGCACAGCCTCCATCGCGGCGGACAGGTCGTCCTTGCGGCCGACGCCGACCAGCTGCGCGGCTTCCTGCGCCAGCGCGATGCGCGCGCTGTCCACGCGCAGCCCGGCGCGGCGCAGGGCGCGACCGAAGCCGGCGATGTTGTCGGCCAGCTTGCCCCTGCGTGCGTCCCCGAGGGTGGCCATGGTCGAAGGCCGGCGGCCTCAGGCCGCCTGCGGCTCCGGCTTGAGCAGCTCGGTCGCGAGTTCGTGGGTGAGCGCCGCCACGTCCTCGCGCTGCTTGAACAGGATGCCGGCGGTGTCGGTGACGACTTCCGGGTCGAGCGCCAGCGTGTCGAGCGCCACCAGCGCCTTGGCCCATTCCACGCTCTCGGCGATCCCGGGCGCGCGCTGGAACGCGTTCGCAAAAGGCTGGCTGCGCAGCCGGCCGACGAAGGCCGCGACCTGCTGCGACAAGGCCTCGCTCGCCTCGGGCACGCGCGCGCGCACGATGGCGAGCTCGCGTTCGCGATCCGGGTAGTCCAGCCAGTGATAGAGGCAACGCCGCTTCACCGCGTCGTTCAGCTCGCGCGTGCGGTTGCTGGTGAGGATGGTCACCGGCGTGGCGCGCGCCTGGATCGTGCCGATCTCCGGGATGCTCACCTGGTACTCGCCCAGGTACTCCAGCAGGAAGGCCTCGAACGGTTCGTCGGCGCGATCCACTTCGTCGATCAGCAGCACGGCGCCGGGCTCGGGCGCCTGCAGCGCCTGCAGCAGCGGCCGGCGAATCAGGTAGCGGTCCTGGTAGACCTCGCGCTCGATCTGGTCCGCGCTCTCGCGCCCTTCGACCGCGCGCATGTGCAGCAGCTGCGCGGCGTAGTTCCATTCGTAGAGCGCCTCGCGCAGCTCGAGACCGTCGTAGCACTGCAAGCGGATCAGGGACCGCTGCAAGGCGGTCGCGAGCGATTTGGCCAGCTCCGTCTTGCCTACGCCGGGCTCGCCTTCCAGCAGCAGCGGACGCTGCAGGCGCAGGGCCAGGTAGACAGCGGTGGCGAGCCGGCGTTCCGCGTAGTAGCCGGCAGCCTGCAGCCCCTGCTGCAGCGCCTCGATGGAGGGAAAAGCGGTCATGCGGCTATTGTCCCCCTGCGCGCTCCGGCGCAGGGCTTGGCGGGTGGGGACGACCCGGCGATGATCCGGGTGAACGAGGAAGAGGGGCTCCATGCCGGAACAAGACCGCACGGCGCGAACGCGTCTCCTGAGCCCCGTCGACCGCATCTCGGAGGTGCTGTTCGGGCTGATCATGGCCGTGACCATCGTCGGTTCGCTGTCGGTCGCGACGGCGGGAAGGCAGGATGCGCGACTCGCCATGGCCGCGGCCCTGGGCTGCAACATTGCCTGGGGCCTGGTCGACGCCGTCATGTTCCTCGTGCGCACGCTCACCGAGCGCAGCCGCATGCGCAGCCTGGCGCGCCAGGTCCTCGCCGCCACCGATGCGGAGTCGGCGCGCCACTTCATGCAGCAGGCGCTGCCCGGCGAGCTCGTGGCGCTGGCGGGCCCGCAGGAGCTGGAGGCAATGCGCCAGCGCCTGCTGGCCGCGCCGCCGGCGGCAGGCGCCGTGCTGCGGGCCGCCGACTATGGCGGGGCGTTCGCGATCTTCCTGCTGGTGGTGGTCGCCACCCTGCCCGTCGTCCTGCCGTTCGCGATGCTGCACGACCTGGATGCGGCGATGCAGATGTCGCGCATCGTGGCGCTGGCGATGCTGTTCCTCTCCGGCGCCGCCCTCGGCCGGTATGCAGGCCACGCGAGTCCGGCCCACACCGGCCTCGCGATGGCGGTCTTCGGCGCGGTGCTGATCCTGGCCGTGATCGCCCTCGGAGGCTGACACGCGGACCGGCCCCGGCCGGCGCATCAGCCCAGCGCCTTCGCCACCGCGCGCTGCGCCAGCACCGAGATCAGGTTGGCACGGTAGGCCGCGCTGCCATGCAGGTCCGCGGACAGGTTGCCCGCATCGATCCTCACCCCAGCGGCCGCCTCGGGCGTGAAGCTCTTGCTGAGCGCCTGCTCCAGCCCCGTGTGCCGGAACACGCCGTTGCCACCGCCGGTGACCGCCACGCGCACGCCGCTGTCGGTCTGCGCCACGCAGACGCCGATCAACGCGAAGCGCGAGGCCGGCTGCTTGAACTTCAGGTAGGCCGCGCGTTTCGGAATCGGGAAGCTCACCGAGGTGATCAGCTCGCCGTCGTTCAGCGCCGTGGCGAACATGCCCTGGAAGAAGTCGTCGGCCGCGATCTTGCGCTGCGTGGTCTGGATGGTCGCGTTCAGCGCCAGTGCGCCGGCGGGATAGCAGGCCGCCGGATCGTTGTTCGCCAGCGAGCCGCCGATGGTGCCCATCGCGCGCACCTGCCGGTCGCCGATGCCGCCCGCCAGCTCCGCGAGTGCGGGGATGGCGGACTTCACTTCCGCGTGGGCGGCGACGTCGGCGTGCCGCGTCATCGCCCCGATCACGATGGCATTGCCCTCGCGGCGGATGCCGGAGAGCTCCGCGATCGCGCCCAGGTCCACCAGCTTCTCGGGGTTGGCCAGGCGCAGCTTCATCGAGGCGAGCAGGGTCTGGCCGCCCGCCAGCACCTTGGCGCCGCCGGCCGCTGCCGCGCGCTGGGCGTCGGCCAGCGAGGCAGGCCGTTCGAAGGTGAATTCATACATGGTGTTCGTCTCCTTCGGTTCTCAGGGCCTGGCTGCCTGGATGGCTTCCCACACGCGGCTGGGCGAGGCGGGCATGTCGATGTCCTTCACGCCCAGGTCGCGCAACGCATCGAGCACCGCGTTGATCACGGCCGGCGGCGAGCCGATGGCGCCGGCCTCGCCGCAGCCCTTGGTGCCCAGCGGGTTGTGCGTGCAGGGCGTGCAGACGGTGTCGAGCTGGAACTTCGGGAAGTCGTCCGCCCGCGGCATCGCGTAGTCCATGAACGAGCCGGTCAGCAACTGGCCGCTCTCCTTGTCGTAGACGCAGTTCTCGATCAGCGCCTGGCCGATGCCCTGCACCAGCCCGCCATGCACCTGGCCCTCGACGATCATCGGGTTGATGATGGTGCCGAAGTCGTCCACCGCCGTGAAGCGGTCCACCCGCACCACGCCGGTCTGCGGATCGATCTCGACCTCGCAGATGTAGGTGCCCGCGGGGAAGGTGAAGTTGGTCGGGTCGTAGAAGGCCGTTTCGTTCAGGCCGGGCTCCAGCTTGTCGAGCGGATAGTTGTGCGGCACGTAGGCCGTCAGCGCCACCTGGCCGAAGGTCACCTTCTTGTCGGTGCCCTTGACGCGGAACTCGCCGTTGCTGAACTCGATGTCGCCTTCGCCGGTCTCCATCAGGTGCGCGGCGATCTTCTTCGCCTTGGTCTCGATCTTGTCGAGCGCGCGCATGATCGCCGCGCCGCCGACGCTGATCGAGCGCGAGCCGTAGGTGCCCATGCCGAAGGGCACGCGCCCCGTGTCGCCGTGCACGACGTCGATGTTCTCCACCGGGATGCCCAGCCGCGCGGCCACCACCTGCGCGAACGTGGTCTCGTGGCCCTGCCCGTGGCTGTGCGAGCCGGTGAACACCGTGACGCTGCCGGTCGGGTTGACGCGGATCTCGCCGACCTCGAACAGGCCCGCGCGCGCGCCGAGCGCACCGGCGATGTTGGACGGGGCGATGCCGCAGGCCTCGATGTAGCTGCTGTAGCCGATGCCGCGCTTCAGGCCCCTGGCTTCGCTCGCCTTGCGCCGCTGCTCGAAGTTCTTCACGTCGGCCAGCGCATTGGCCTTGAACATGGCGCCGAGATAATCGCCCGTGTCGTACTGGAGCGCCACCGGCGTCTGGTACGGGAAGGACGTGATCATGTTGCGTTCGCGGATCTCGTCCTGCGGCAGGCCCAGCTCCCAGGCGCAGCGCGTGACGATGCGCTCCAGCAGGTAGGTTGCCTCGGGCCGCCCGGCGCCGCGGTACGCATCCACCGGCGCCGTGTTGGTGAACCAGGCGTCCACTTCCACATACACCTGCGGGGTCGTGTACTGGCCCGCCAGCAGCGTCGCGTACAGGATGGTGGGCACCGCCGTCGCGAAGGTGGACAGGTAGGCGCCCAGGTTCGCGTCGGTGTGCACGCGCAGGGCCAGGAACTTGCCCTGGCTGTCCACGGCGAGCTCGGCGTGGGTGACGTGGTCGCGCCCGTGCGCGTCGCACAGGAAGGCCTCGCTGCGGTCGCAGGTCCACTTGATCGCGCACTGCAACTGCCGCGCGGCCCAGGTGAGGGCCACGTCCTCGGCGTACAGGTAGATCTTGGAGCCGAAGCCGCCGCCGACGTCGGGTGCGATCACGCGCACCTTGTGCTCGGGCAGGCCCAGCACGAAGGCCGTCATCAGCAGGCGTTCCACGTGCGGGTTCTGGTTGGCGACGTAAAGCGTGTACTCGTCCGTCGCCCGGTTGTACGAGCCGATGGCCGAGCGCGGCTCGATGGGATTGGGCACCAGGCGGTTGTTCACCAGGTCCAGCTTGGTCACGTGCGCGGCCTTGGCGAAGGCCGCGTCCACCTGGGCCTTGTCGCCGATCGCCCACTTGTAGCAGCGGTTGTCCGGCGCGATGTCGTGCAGCGCCGTGGCCTTGGCCGCGTCGCGCACGTCCACGACCGCGGGCAGCACGTCGTATTCGACTTCCACCGCTTCGGCCGCATTGCGCGCCTGTTCCACCGTATCGGCCACGACCATCGCGACGTGGTCGCCGACGTAGCGCACCTTGCCTTGCGCCAGCACCGGATGCGGCGGCTCCTTCATGGGCTGGCCGTCGGTGCTGGTGATGAGCCAGCCGCAGGGCAGCCCGTTCATCTTGCCGGCGATGTCGTCGCCAGTGAAGACGCGCACCACACCCGGCATCGCAGAAGCACGCGCCGTGGCTATGCGCTTGATGCTCGCATGCGCATGCGGCGAGCGCACGAACACGGCGTAGCGCTGGTGTGCGAGGTTGATGTCGTCGGTGTACTGGCCGTCGCCCATCAGGAAGCGCGCATCTTCCTTGCGGCGCAGGGACTCGCCGATGTGGGGCAGCTTGGCGAAGTTGTCGTTGGCACCCATGGCGGCCTCCTAGGACTTGCCGGCGAGGGCCGCCTGGCCCATCTGCACGGCCTTGACGATGTTCTGGTAGCCCGTGCAGCGGCACAGGTTGCCTTCCAGCTGCTCGCGCACCTGCGTCTCGCTGGCGTTGGGATGGCGCTGGCACAGGTCCAGCGCGCTCATCACCATGCCCGGCGTGCAGAAGCCGCATTGCAGTCCGTGGCATTCCTTGAACGCCGCCTGCATGGGATGCAGCGTGCCGTCGGCGGCGGCCAGGCCTTCGATGGTGGTGATCTCGGCGCCGGGATGCTGCACGGCCAGCGTGTTGCAGGACTTGATCGCGCGGCCGTTGACGAGCACGGTGCAGGCGCCGCACTGGGCGGTGTCGCAGCCCACGTGGGTTCCTGTCAGCCGCAGGTGCTCGCGCAAGGCGGTGACCAGGAGCGTGTTGGGAGCGACGTCGACGTTCGCCGCCTTCCCGTTGACCTTGAGTGCTACCAGCATGGGATCTGTCTCCTTGGGGACGGACTGGCATTGTTGAATTGCGCCCCGCTCCCCTGCTCAGGCCAAACCCTAGGTGGGCCGGGCACTGGCGGGAAATTCTCAAAATGGAACAATGGCCCCCGGGCAGTGCAGGACACTGTCGGGCAGGAGATCCAAGGAACGTCCATGAACCCAGCAGGCGCCAGTGCCGGCGCGGAACGGCTGCTGCAGATCGCGCGCGCGCGGCAGGCGGTGATGGAGGAAGGCCGGTCGATGACCGATGTGCTCGTCCAGGGCTGGTACGACGCCGGCTGGATCGAGCGTTCGTGGCGGCGCTGCCTGGTCAATGGCCAGCGGCCGCACGACCACGTCACCTTCGCCGCGGTGCCCGACCAGCAGATGCGCCGCGCCGCCGAAGGGAGCCGCGCGCTCGTCACCGCCGCGCGCCCGGTCCTCGAGCAACTGGGCCGGGCCATTGCGAGCACGCGCTACTTCGCCATCCTCACCGACGAAGCAGGCGTCGTGGTCGACGCGCACGGGCCGATCGACCGCGCCGACCCGAGGGCCGCCCTGATCACGCGCGTAGGCGTGGACCTCTCCGAGCGCAGCGTGGGAACCACCGCGATCGGCGCCGCGCTCGCGGAGCTGCAACCGGTGTGGCTGCACCGGGGCGAGCACTTCTTCCAGGAGACCAGCTGCTACAGCTGCGCGGGCGCGCCGCTGTTCGGCCCGGACGGCCGCTGCGTGGGCATGCTGGACCTGACCGGGATCGACGCGGCCGAGCGGCCCGAACTCAAGCACCTGGTCGCGCAGTCCGCGCGCAGCATCGAGAACGCCCTGGCCGTCTCGCGCCCGCACCGGCTGGTCCTGCGCCTGAACTGGCCGGGTCGCCTGCTGGGCGACGACGACGACGGCCTGCTGTGCCTGGACGACGAGGGCTGGGTGACCGGCAGCAATGGCGCCGCGCGCCAGATGATTCCGGCGCTCGCTCCGTCGCGCGGGCCGGTGCATTGCAGCGAACTGTTCGCGCAACCGTGGGAGCCGCTCTTCGACGAGGCGCACCGCGCGGAGCAGGTCCCGCAGGACCTGGCGCTGTGGTCCGGCCTGCGCCTGTCCTGCCTGCCGCAGCCCGCCGGCGAAGCGCGCACCGGTGCCGGCATGCGCATGCCGCTGCGCGACGTGGAGATCGCGATGATCCGCAAGGCCGTGAGCGACGCCCGCGGCAACGTCATGGAAGCGGCCCGCTCGCTCGGCATCAGCCGCGCCACGGTGTATCGCAAGCTGGCGCAGAAGACGGGGAAGTAGCGGTTCGTTCACGACACTGGCCCCGTGTCACGGTGATTGAATCGGAAACCGTAGGCTGGTGGTGAGCCGCAGGCGAACCCCAGCTTGCTGCGCTACGCTGGATCGCTGGGGTTCGCGGTGCTCACCGCCAGCCTACGAGTACGAGGGTCCGTGAGGCTTACGCGCAGGGGCCACACTGTTCATCGTCGCGGCAGGCGGCGTGCGGTGCAGGCCCGCATGAAGGGCATCGCCTGGAAGCCGGTCCGGGCGGCGGAGCGCGGTTACGAGAGCGCAGCGTATCGAACCGCGCGTACGTTTCATGCTACCGCGGCACTTGTCCGAGCAGAGAGTTTGACCGCTGCGCGGGCAAACTCTCTGCGAGTTGTGCCGCGCGACGCCGCCCGGACCGGCTTGCAGGGGAGTCGGCGCGCGCAGCCGCCGACCGATGCCCAGCGGGCCTGCACCGCACGCCGCCTGCCGCGACGCCCACCGCGCTCCGCAGAGGCAACGAGTGCGTGGCCGAAATCGTCCGCCCCTCTAACCTGCCAACGCAATCACCACCGCCGACGCATCGAGGTGAGCGAACGCGGCATCACCTCGGCGCAATCCCTGCGCGGCCGGGGCGAATCCCACCAGTTGCGCGCCCCCTTCCAGCGACAGCGCCACTTCGCCGGCCGCGGCCGCGCGCGTTGCGCGGCTGACGGTGCCCGCGAGCACGTTCGCGCGCGCCGGGTCGGCGACTGCAAGCACGTCGACCGCCGTCGCCTTGCACAGCGCCAGCACCTCCTGCCCTTTCGCCAGCTGCAGCAACTGCACGCTCTCGCCGGTGATGCGCGCCACAAGCGTGGCGCCACCGGGCAGTTCGAGCGTCACGTCGTACGCCCCACCGGACCGCTTCAGCGCGGAGATCCGGCAAGGCAGGTGATTGCGCATGCTGGTGCGCAGCCCCAGGGCCGCCACGCTAGCCGGCAGCCCGCCACGTTGCGCCAGGCGATCGAGAACCGCCTCGCGGGCGCGCGCGACCTCGTCGGCGGCCTGCAGCACCTGCATGCCGGCTTGCGTGAGCCGCGCACCGCCACCGCCGGCGCCGCCGACCGCGCGCTCCACGAGCGGCGCGCCGGCCAGGTTGCTCAAGGTGTCGAGCGCCTGCCAGGCCGCCTTGTAGCTCACCCCCGCATCGCGCGCGGCCTGCGAGATGGAGCCGAGCGCGCCGACGCGGCGCAGGATCTCCACGCGCTTGTCCGCCACCGCGTGCACCAGCGCGCCGGCGAGCTGCAGGGGTCGACGGGGCATGCACCTATACTAGCGCTATTCCTTGGATGAATAGCGGGGGTCCCGTGCTGCGAGCCTGGCTGACGACGTGGATGCTGGCGCTGGCCGCCGTATCGGCGCAGGCCGCGCAGGTGCAGGTGGCCGTGGCGGCCAACATGGCCGCGCCGATGAAGCAGATCGCCGCCGACTTCGAACGCGCCACGGGACACCACGCGGTCGTCGTGCTCGGTTCCACCGGCAAGCTGTATGCGCAGATCCGCGTGGGCGCGCCCTTCGACGTGCTGCTGGCCGCCGACGACGAGACTCCGGCGCGGCTGGAGGCCGAAGGACTCGCCGTCCGCGGCACGCGCTTCACGTATGCGACGGGGCGCCTCGTGCTGTGGAGCGCCGACCCGGCCGCGGTGGACGCGCAAGGCCAGGTCCTGCGCCAGCCGCCGCAGGGCAAGCTGGCCATCGCCGATCCGCGGCTCGCGCCCTACGGCGCGGCTGCCCTGCAGGTGCTGGCAGCACTCGGCGTCGCCTCCGCCTGGGCGCCGCATCTCGTGCAGGGCGAAAGCATAGGCCAGGCCTACCAGTTCACCGCGACGGGCAACGCCCGCCTGGGCTTCGTCGCACTCGCGCAGGTCATGGCCGCCGGCCGCATCACCAGCGGCTCGGCGTGGATCGTTCCGGCGGACCTGCACAAGCCGCTGCGGCAGGACGCCATCGTGCTCACCCCCGGCCGGTCCAACGCAGCCGCCGCCGCCCTGCTGCACTACCTGCGTGGCGATGCCGCCCGCGCCACACTGCGCGGCTACGGCTATGTCACCTGACGCATCGTGTTCACGCAAGAAGACCTGCAGGCGATCTGGCTCACGCTGAAGCTGGCCACGGCCACCACGGCGCTGCTGCTGGTACTGGCGACGCCGCTCGCCTGGTGGCTGGCGCGCACGCAAACGCGCTGGCGCGGCCCCGTGTCGGCGCTGGTCGCCCTGCCCCTGGTGCTGCCGCCGACGGTGCTGGGCTTCTACCTGCTGGTCGCCTTCGGGCCGCAGGGCTGGGGCGGGCAGCTCACGCAGGCGCTGGGACTGGGGCTGCTGCCCTTCACCTTCGGCGGACTGCTGCTCGGCTCCGTCCTCTACTCGCTGCCCTTCGCAGTGCAGCCGCTGCAGCACGCGTTCGAAGGCGTGGGGCGCCGGCCGCTGGAGGTCGCGGCCACCTTGCGCGCCGGCCCGCTGGATTCCTTCGTCCACGTCGTGCTGCCGCTCGCGCGCGGCGGCTTCGTGCAGGCGGCCGTCCTGAGCTTCGCGCACACGGTGGGCGAGTTCGGCGTGGTGCTCATGATCGGCGGCAACATCCCGCAGCAGACCCGCGTCGTCTCCACCCAGATCTACGGCCACGTCGAGGCCCTGGAATACACGCAGGCGCACTCGCTCGCGGCGGCCATGCTGGCGTTTTCGTTCGTGGTGCTGCTCTCGCTGGCGCTGCTGAACCGGCGCAGCGCGCGGGTGCTGGGATGACAGGCCTCGCGATCCGCGTGCGCCTGCCGCGGCCGGACTTCCTGCTCGATTGCGACCTGCACCTGCCCGCCAGCGGCATCACGGCGGTGTTCGGTCCGTCCGGCTCGGGCAAGACCACGCTGCTGCGCTGTGTCGCCGGACTGGAGCGGCCGGCGCAGGCGCGGGTCGTGCTGCAGGGCGAGACCTGGGAAGACAGCGAGCGCGGCCTGCGCCTGCCCACGCACCGCCGGCCCCTGGGCTACGTGTTCCAGGAGGCGAGCCTGTTCGACCACCTCGACGTGGCCGGCAACCTGCGCTTCGCGCACCGGCGCGCGGGACGCGATGCAGCCCCGCTGCAGCCGCTGCTCGAACTCCTGGGCATCGCCGGACTGCAAGGGCGGCGGCCCGGTGAGCTGTCCGGCGGCGAACGCCAGCGGGTGGCGATCGCCCGCGCGCTGGCCACGGGCCCTCGCGTGCTCTTGCTGGACGAGCCGCTCGCTGCGCTCGACCTCGCGCGCCGCCGCGAGATCCTGCCCTGGCTGGAGCGGCTGCGCGACGAGTTGCGGATCCCGATGCTCTACGTCACGCACGCGGGCGACGAGGTGGCGCGGATGGCCGACCACCTCGTGCTGCTGGACGCGGGCCGCGTGCGCGCCTCCGGGCCGCTGGCGGAGACGCTGGCGCGCATCGACCTGCCCGCGGTGCCCGGCGAGGAAGCGGGCGCGCTGCTGCACGGCGCCATCGGCCAGCGCGACGCGCGCTGGCAGCTCGCCGAGGTCCGCTTCGAGGGCGGCGCCCTGTGGATCGCCGACCCGGGCTTCGCATCGGGGCATCCGGTGCGCGTGCACGTGCTGGCGCGCGACGTGAGCCTGGCGCTGGTGCCGCCGCAACAGAGCTCGATCCAGAACGTGCTCCCCGCCATCGTCCGCGCCATCGCGCCCGGCGGCCATCCCTCGCAGGCGCTCGTGCAGCTCGCGTGCGGGCCGACGCTGCTGCTCTCGCGTGTCACTACGCGCTCGGTGGAGGCACTGGAGCTCGCGCCGGGCCGCAGCGTCTGGGCCCAGGTGAAGTCCGCCGCACTGGTCGCCTAGCGCGCCGGGCGCGCACGCTGCCCCTGCGTGCAGGGCCATTGCCCCGCACCCGGATGGCGGCGGCAGCGCCGCCCTGCGACCATGCCCGATTCCCGCTGGACCTTCTGCGCACCGCGGGCAATCAGGAAATGCGAGGACAAGTGCGAGCGACCGCCGCCACCGTGGGCTGGATCCGCGCCTGGGCGCACCTGGTGCTGCTTTGCGTGCTCGTTTGCGGCGCGCTCCCGCATCCCGCCTTCGCGCAGATCCCTGCGCTGGCCGGTTCCGCTGCGAAGGGCAGCGAGCCCGATGCCGTGCACCGCGACCCGCTGGACCGCGGGACGCCCCGCCGCGCCGTCGCTGCCTTCATCCGAGCCGCCCACCGCAACGACATGGTCGCCGCCTTGCGCTACGTGCAGGCGGGCGGACGGTCGCAGGCTCGCGCGGAAGACCTGGTGCACGGCCTCAACGGGCTGATGGACCGCTACTTCCACCAGCCGCTGGCCTCCATCAGCGACGCACCCGAAGGCTCGCTCGACGACGGCCTGCCGCTCGATCGCGAGCGCATCGGGCCGCTGAAGATCGGCCGGCGCGACGTCTACCTGGAACTGGTGCGGGTCAACGACCCGAGCTCGGGCCCGGTGTGGCTGATCTCCTCCGAGACGCTGGCCCGCGTGCCCGCGATGCTCGACGACGAGGAGCGCTCCTGGGTCGAGGCCTGGTTGCCGGACCGCCTGTTCGCGCCCGCCGCGTTCGGCTTCTCGTTCGCGGAGATGCTCGTCTGGGTCGCATCACTGGCCCTGCCGCTGCTGCTGTTGCCGCTGCTGCTGCGGCTGCTGCTGGTGGTGGCGTGCCGCGTGCTGCCGCGGCGGCGCGAGGCGCTCCAGCTCTGGCACGACGCTCTGCACTGGCCCATCGTGCTCGCGCTGCTGGTCGGCCTGCAGCTGGTGGCGCTGCCCTGGTTCGGCCCGACGGTGTCGTTCCGCTTCGCCTACACGCAGGTCGTGCTCGTCGTGCTGGTGATCGTGCTGGCGTGGGGCCTGCACCGCCTGATCACGTTGGCCCTGCGCCGCGTGTCGGTTCGCGTGGAGCACCATGGCCGCACCGGCGTGCGCTCCGTCCTCATGCTGGGCGAGCGGCTGCTCAACGTGCTGCTGGTGCTGCTCGCGGTGCTGACCGTCCTGTCCCTCGCGGGCTTCGAGGTGAAGACGCTGCTGGCGGGGCTGGGCATCGTCGGCATCGCTGTCGCGCTCGGCGCGCAGAAGACCATCGAGAACATCCTGGGCGGCATGATGCTGCTGGGCGACGAGGCCATCGCGGTGGGCGACGTGTGCCGCATCAACAACCGCCTGGGCACGGTGGAAGACATCACCCTGCGCTCCGTGCGCTTCCGCACGATCGAGCAGACGCTGCTGTCCATCCCCGCGGGCGTGCTGGCGCAGGCCGACCTGGAGAACTTCGCATCGCGCGGCAAGATCCTCGCGCAACACCGGCTGCGTCTTGCGTACGGCACGCCGGTGGAGCAGTTGCGCGCGATCTGCGCCCAGCTCGGCGCGCTGGTGGATGCGCATCCCCGCCTCGAGCACCCGCTGTCGCGCGTGCGCCTGATCGAGTTCGCGCCGCTGGGCATCGAGCTGGAGCTGTACGCGTACGTGCTGACCAGCGACCTGCCCGAATTCCTCGCCATCCGCGAGGACCTGCTGCTGCAAGCCGCAGCCCTCGTCGAATCCGCCGGCGCCCGCTTCGCCGACCCCACGGCAACCGAACTGCTGCGCACGCAAACGCCGGCGCCTTGAGCGAGGAGCGGGCGGGCGCGAGCTGGTGAACGCAGAGGGCGCAGAGGTTGCGCAGAGGACGCAGAGGGACTTCCATCGAAAAGGGTCTTCTCTGCGTACCTTGGCTGTTTTTCTCTGCGTCCTCTGCGTTCTCCTGTCCGCATTCGCTCTGTCGCTTCCTCTCGGCCATCGGCCAACCGCAGCGCCCGGTTCCCGATTGCGTTATGTTCGCGGCATGCCAGATTCCGAACCGCGGGCTGCCGCGCCTCGCGTCTACCTGATCGCTGCGCATCCGGACTGGTCGGAGTCGCGCGTGAACCGGCTGTTGCTGGAGGCGGCGCGGCAGGTGCCGCACGTGAAGGTGCGCGACCTGTATGGCGCCTATCCCGACTACGACATCGACGCGTCGCGCGAGCAGTCGCTGGCGCAGGCGGCGGACCTGCTGGTGCTGCTGCACCCGATCCAGTGGTACGCCATGCCCGCGCTGATGAAGCTCTGGTGCGACGAGGTCCTCGCCTACGGATGGGCCTATGGACCCGGCGGCACGGCGCTCACCGGCAAGGACGTCTGGCTGGTCGCGAGCACCGGCGGGCCCGAGGCCTCGTACCACCCGCAAGGCTACAACCGCTATTTCTTCGACGCATTCCTGCCGCCGTACGAGCAGACCGCCACGCTGTGCGGCATGCGCTTCCTGCCGCCGCTGCTGCTGCACGGCGCGCATCGCGCGAGCCACGCGGACATCGAGGCGCACGTGGGCGTGTTCCAGCAGCGGCTCGCGAGTTACCCGGACTGGCCGGAGCTGGAGGACCTGGGGGCGTGCCCCGTCGTGGACGTTCCGACCACCGACCGGCCGCTGCCGGATCCGCACACGGAGGCCTGAATGGAGCCGCACCTTCCCGGCTGGCTGACCAGCAGCCTGATCTACCTCGGCGCCGCGGTATTCGTGGTGCCGCTGTCGCGTGCCCTTGGACTGGGATCCATCCTCGGCTACCTCGCCGCCGGCATCGCGATCGGCCCCTACGGCTTCGGCCTCGTGAGCAACGTCGAGGACATCCTGCACTTCGCCGAGTTCGGCGTGGTGCTGATGCTGTTCCTGGTCGGGCTGGAACTGGAGCCGCGGCGCCTGTGGAGCCTGCGCCAGCCGATCTTCGGCTGGGGCAGCGCGCAGGTGCTCGGTTGCGCGGCGCTGCTGTTCGGGGTGGGCCTGCTCGCGGGGGCGCCGTGGCGCGTCGCGCTCGTCGCCTCGCTCGGGCTCGCACTGTCGTCCACCGCCATCGCCCTGCAGGTGATGGGCGAGCGCAACCTGCTGCCCACCAGCAGCGGCCAGGCCGGCTTCTCCATCCTGCTGTTCCAGGACGTCGCGGCCATTCCGATCCTGGCGCTGCTGCCGCTGCTGGCCATCGGCGTGCAGGACGCGCACAGCGAGACGCCCGCGTGGGAAAGCGCGGCCAAGATCGTCGGCGTGATCGCGGCCATCGTGCTCGGTGGCCGGCTTGCCCTGCGCCCGCTGCTGCGGTGGATCGCGCGCAGCCGCACGCCGGAGATCTTCACGGCCGCGGCGCTGCTGCTGGTCGTCGCGATCGCCGCGCTCATGCAACTGGTCGGCATGTCGATGGCGCTGGGCGCCTTCCTCGCCGGCGTGCTGCTGGCGGAAAGCGAATACCGGCGCGAACTCGAGACCGACATCGAACCGTTCAAGGGCCTGCTGCTGGGCCTGTTCTTCATCGCGGTCGGCATGAGCGTGGACTTCGCCGCGCTGGCCCACGCCCCGCTCGCGATGGCGGCCATCGTGCTCGCGCTGCTGGCGCTGAAGGCCGTGGTGGTCTGGTTCATCGCCAAGCCGATGGGCATCCCGCTGCAGGAGCGGCCCGTGTTCACGGTGCTGCTGGCGCAGGGCGGCGAGTTCGCGTTCGTGGTGTTCCAGGCCGCAGCCAACGGCTCCGTGCTGCCGGCGGAGACCGCGTCGCTGCTGATCGGCGCCGTGGCGGTGTCCATGCTGCTGGGCCCGGTGCTGCTCGTGGTGGTGGACAGGTGGGTGATGCCGCGCCTGGACGGCGCGGCGCGCAGGAAATTGCCCGAGCTCAGCGAGCCGCAGCATGCGCCGGTGATCATCGCGGGCTTCGGCCGCTACGGGCAGATGGTGGGACGCCTGCTCAATGCGCAAGGCATTGCCTCCACGGTGCTGGACCACGACGCCGACATGATTGAAGCGGCGCGGGCGTTCGGCTACAAGGTGCATTACGGCGACGCCACGCGGCTGGACCTGTTGCGTACCGCCGGCGCGGCGTCGGCCCAGGTGTTCGTGGTGGCGGTGGACGACCGCGAGCAGTCGCTGCGCATCGTGGACCTGGTGCAGGAGAATTTTCCGAAGCTGCAACTGGTCGCGCGCGCCCGCGACGTCACGCACTGGAACGAACTGCGCGACCGCGGCGTCATGCGGGTCGACCGCGAGCTGTTCGAATCCAGCCTGCGCACCGGGCGGCGCGTGCTGGAGCTGCTGGGGCAGACGCCGCACGAGGCGCGCCGCCAGGCCATGCGCTTCCGCCGCCACAACCTGGCGCTGTTCGAACGGATGTATCCCTACCACCGCGACCGGGCGAAGATGATCGCCGTGGTCAAGGAAGGCCGGCAGCAGCTGGAGGCGCAGATGGCGCGCGAGCGCGCCGACGCCGAGGCGCGCCGCCATCGCAGCGACGATCGCCTGCCCGGCTGGGACACGCCCCAGGAGGAGGAAGAGCAAAGCCATGGCTGATCGTCCGGGGCGCCTGTTCGCCCGCATCCTGCTGGCTGCGCTGGTGCTGTGCGCCAGCCTCGCCTCCGCTGCCGCCCCGGTGGTCGTCGGCTCCAAGCGCTTCACCGAAAGCTACCTGCTCGGCGAGATCGTTCGCCAGACCTACGAGCGCTCCGGCATCGCGGCCGAACACCGCCAGGGCCTCGGCAACACCGCGGTCATGGAGCAGGCGCTCGCCACGCACGGGATCGACCTGTACCCCGAATACACCGGGACCATCGTGCGCGAGCTGCTGAAGAAGGACGCGCCCGCGCCCACGCTCGAACAGATCAACGCCTGGCTGGCCCCGCACGGGCTGAAGGCGGGCATCCCGCTCGGCTTCAACAACAGCTACGCGCTCGCGATGCGCGAGGACGACGCCGCCCGCCTGGGCATCGCAAGCATCTCGGACCTCGCGCGCAGCCGCGAGCCGCTGCGCTTCGGGCTCTCGCACGAATTCCTGGTGCGCGCCGACGGCTGGAACGCGCTGAAGAAGGCCTACGGCCTGCCCTTCACGCCCGGCAGCGGGCTGGACCACGGGCTCGCCTACCAGGCGCTCGCGGCGAAGCAGGTGGACGTGGTCGATGCGTACACGACCGATGCGCAGATCCAGCGGCTGCACCTGCGCGTGCTGCGCGACGACCGCCAGTTCTTTCCGCGCTACGACGCGGTGCTGCTGATGCGTGCCGAAGTCGACGAGCGTCCGCTGGCCTCGCTGGCCGGCCGCATCGACGAGGATGCGATGCGGGCCATGAACGGCGCGGCCGAAATCGACGGCAAGTCCTTCACGGCGGTCGCGCGCGACTTCCTCGCACGCGGCCAGGGGGCGCAGCCCGCAGCCGCAGCCGCCGCGAGCGCCGCGCCGGCGCAGCGCCAGGGCTTTTGGCAACACCTGTTCGCGCCGGACCTGCCGCGCCTGCTGCGCCAGCACCTGGTGCTGGTGTTCGGCTCGGTGGCCATCGCCATCGTGATCGGGCTGCCGCTCGGCGTGCTGGCCTTCCGCCGGCCCCGGATTGCCGGAGTGCTCATGGGCGCCGTCGGCATGGCGCAGACGATTCCGTCGCTGGCGCTGCTCGCGTTCCTGATCGCCATCGTCGGCAGCATCGGCTTCGTGCCGGCGCTGGTGGCGCTGGTCGTCTACGCGCTGCTGCCCATCGTGCGCAACACGCACGCGGGACTGGCGAGCCTTGCGCCGGGCGTGCGCGACGCCGCGTACGCGCTGGGCCTGCGCGAGCCGCAGGTGCTGCGCAGCATCGAGCTGCCGCTGGCCGCGCCCACCATCCTCGCCGGCATCAAGACCGCCGCCGTCTGGAACGTGGGCATGGCCACGGTCGCCACCTTCATCGGCGCCGGCGGCCTGGGCGAACGCATCGTGGCCGGACTGGCGGTGAACGACACGAACACCATGCTGGCCGGGGCGGTCCCGGCGGCATTGCTGGCGCTGGCGATGCAGTGGCTGTTCGACGGGGTGGAGCGGTGGGTGGTGCGTGGGCAGCAGGCGAACGCAGAGCGCACAGAGGTTGGATAGCGCGGGAGCGGGCGGGAGAACGCAGGGGCGCGCGGAAGTTGGCTAGTGCGAGAGCGCGCAGGAGAACGCAGAGGGCGCAAAGGTTACGCAGAGGACGCAGAGAACACATGAAGGTTTTCTCGTTTCCCTTGCCTTCCCGCTGCGCTTTCCCCCCTTCTTCCGGTTTTCCTTTGCGTCCTCTGCGTAACCTCTGCGTTCTACTTGCCCGCCCCCCCGCGATCCACCGATGCGGCCGCGATCGCCGCACTCCCCAGCGCGAGCCCATGCTCGCCAGCAGGACCAGCACTAGCCTGAACCGAAGGCCGCGCGGGCGGGGCGTCCGTGCGAAATTTACGGGCTGGCGCCGATTCCTTCGCAGAGCTGACAAGGCGGCGGGCACCAGCCCTCGGCCAGTCAACTCCCGGGCCTGCTCATCCGTTGGCAAGCCTTGTGACACGCGCCTCCTTGCCCCACCTGTTGAATGCGCAGTCGCGCGAGCCTGCCGCCCGGTCGGGCGAGCGCGCGCCGCTGGCGACCCCCATGCGCGACGCGCACACCGTGCTGCACCGGGCCCTGCCCTGGCTGCGCGGCTTCGAGCGGCCGATCGCCAAGGTCGTGGCGCTCGCGCTGGTGCTGGCGGCCGTCAGCGCCGCGGCGCCGCTCGCGGTCATGCGCCTGGTGGACGTGCTGACCAAGGTCGCGACGACGGCGCCGGGGCGGCTGCGGCCCGACACCGGCCTGACCATCCTGGTCGCGCTCGGCCTCGTCGCCGGCGCGGAACTCGCGAACGTCTGGCTGGCGCGCCTGCTGGCCGCGCGCAGCTGGCGCGTGCGCCTGGACATGGACTTCGCGCTGCGCCAGCGCGTCACCTCGAAGCTGCACGAGCTGCCCCTCACCTGGCACCAGCAGCACACGGTGGGCGGTACGGTGAGCCGGGTCAACACGTCCATCAACGGCTTCGTCTCCGCCATCGGCGACCTCGCGTTCAACGCCCTGCCCGCCATCGCCTACCTGGGGCTGGCGGTCGCCGCCCTGCTGGAGCTGGACTGGCGGCTCGCGCTCGCGGTCTGCGTGTTCGCACCGCTACCGGCCGTGATCGGCATGCGGGCTGCGCGCGAGCAGACGCAGCGCGATCGCGTACTGCTGGACCACTGGACGGCGACCTTCGGCCGCTGGTCCGAGGTGCTCTCCGGCATCCGTACCGTCAAGGGCTTCGCCATGGAGCACGCGGAGCAGCAGCGCTTCCTGGACGCCGTGGCCAAGGGCAACGAGCGCGTCACGCAAGGCGCCCGCCGCGATGCCCGCACGGGTTCGCTGCAAGGCCTCTCGGCCGCGGCCGCGCGCCTGTCCGTCGCGACCCTGGGCGCCTGGCTCGTGCTGCGTGGCCACGGCACCGTGGGCACGCTGGTCGCCGCGCTGCAGTACGTGGGCGGCCTGTTCGGTCCGATCCAGGGCCTCACGAACGTGTATGCCACGGTGCGCCGCGCGGGCGTGTCGCTGGAGACCGTGGCGTCCATCCTCGATGCGCCCGACCCGGTCGCGGACCGGCCGGATGCGCAGGAGCTCGCCGTCACGGCGGGCGGCGTCACCTTCGAGCACGTCTCCTTCGGCTACACGGAAGGCCGCCCGGTGCTGCGCGACATCTCGCTGACCGTGCAGCCCGGCGAGACCGTGGCCCTGGTCGGCCCGAGCGGCTGCGGCAAGACGACGCTGGTGTCGCTGCTGGAGCGCCTGCATGCGCCCACGGCCGGGCGCATCCTGGTCGACGGCGTCGACATCGCCCATTGCACGCGCCAGTCGCTGCGCCGCCAGGTCGGCACCGTGATGCAGGACGTGCACCTGTTCAACGACACGATCCTCGCGAACATCAGCTACGGCACGCCCGGCGCCACCCGCGACCAGGCCGAAGCCGCAGCACGCGCGGCGAACGCGCACGAGTTCATTGCGAAGCTGCCGCAGGGCTACGACACGGTCGTGGGCGAGCGCGGCGCCGGCCTGTCCGGCGGCCAGAAGCAGCGCATCGCGATCGCGCGCGCGCTGCTGAAGAATCCGCCGATCCTCGTGCTCGACGAAGCGACGAGCGCCCTGGACAACGAGAGCGAAGCCCTGGTGCAGGCGGCCCTGGACCGCCTCACGCGCGACCGCACCACGCTGGTGGTGGCGCACCGTCTCTCCACCGTCATGGACGCCGACCGCATCGTCGTGCTGCGCGGCGGCCGGGTCGACGCGATCGGCACGCACCAGGAGTTGCTGGCGCAAGGCGGTTACTACGCGCGCCTGTTCGCGCGGCACACGCGCAGCGGCGGACACGCGTCGGGCTTGGCCATGCTCGACGATGCGCCGGAAGCCGCGGACCCGGCCGACGCACCGACGCGCCAGATCTCGCGTCCGCGTCCACGCCGCCGCCTGGCCGCCTGAGCGCCGCGCCTTCAAACTCCCTCCCCCTCCGGGGGAGGGTTGGGGTGGGGGCGCCCGGCGGACCGCGATACCAGCGCCGCATGCCCTCACCCCGACCCTCTCCCAGGGGGAGAGGGAGGAAAACCGGGTGCTGCTGCGCGCTAACGCCCGTTCACCACCGCAACAGCCAGCGCCCCAGCGCCGCCCCTGCGATCACCGGGATCGCCATGCCCAGCACGTACCAGACGGCCAGGAAGGGCGCGGCCAGTTCGGGACAGTGCAGCGCGTACACCGCGGCGCCGGCGCCGGCGGCCAGCGCACCCGCCGCCGCACCGGCCAGAGTGGGTCGCGTGGGCGCGAGCCGGCGCAGCGCGAGCACGGAGGCCGCGAACACCGGCAAGGCCATGGCCGTGATGTTCAGGGCGCAGGTGCGCCAGGTGCGGCCCCACAGCAGCGCGGGCTGTTCGGCCGGCGTCGCGCCGGCCCAGGTGATCGCGGCCAGGATCCACACCAGCAGCACCGGCACCACCACGCCCAGCCAGGCGCGCCGCACCGGCACGCCCGGGCGCGCCAGCCGCTCGGTCGCGACGAAGCCGGCGATGGCGATGGCCGCCGGCATCAGTACCTTGAACAGCGCCATCGGCTCGTGCACGAGGCTGGACGCGAGTCCCGGCCGCAGGCCGTAGCCCGCGAGCATGAGCGCGACGGAAAAGGGCAACCCCGCGAGCACCGCCAGGGCCAGCGTGCGGCGCGCCGCATGGGGACGCACCGGCTGTGCGTCGGCGGCCAGCAGCGCGACGAGCTCGTCGGTCTTCATGCGGCCGGGCGTCCGAGCTTGGCCGCCAGCGCCTTCAGGCCGCGGTGGATGCCGACCTTCACGGCCGACTCCGACATGCCGGTCAGCTGCGCGGTCTCGGCGACCGAGCGTCCTTCCAGCTTGACGTGCACGATCGGCAGGCGATGGCGGTCGGGCAAGGTGTCCAGCAGCCCGGCGAGGTCGCGGCGCGCGTCACCGGCTTCCTCCAGCGACGCGGCAAACACCGGGAGGTCGTCGTCCAGCGGCTCGTGCAGGTCTTCGCGTGCCGCCTTGGCGCGCAGCAGGTCGATCATCTTGTAGCGGGCGATCGCATGCACCCAGGCGGTCAGCGGCTGCTCGGGCTGGTAGGTGTGGCGCTGGTTGTGCATCGCGAGCAGGCACTCCTGGACGAGGTCTTCCACTTCATCGGGCCAGCCGAACAGCCGGCGTCGCAGGTAGGCGCGCAGGTGCGCGCCCAGCCGGCGCAGGAAGGCGTGGTACGCCGCCGCGTCGCCGGCCTGGCCGCGCACGAACAGGCCGTGCAGTTCTGCCTCGACGTCGCTCGTGGCCATCCTTCGTGGAGTGATTCGGACGAAAGCCCGTCCCGGTTACAGCGGGCCGAAAATAAAGTCAGCCCCGGCGATGGAGCCGGTTCCGGCCCTCACACGCTGGCGCCGGTCCAGTCCCTCAGCGCACGCGTCACCCGGCGCGGGCCGCCTTCGACGTGTTCCACCAGGTTCAGGCGACCGTAGCGGAAGGCATCGAGCACGGCCACCATGTCGTCGCCGACGGACTGCTCCAGGCCGCGCAGGGTGGCCAGCGCGAGCGGCTTGTTGTTCCAGACGGCCGCGATGAAGGCCAGGATGTCGCGCCGGTGGCGCGGGTCGCGGCCCTCCACCCGGCGCAGCAGCCGGTCGAGGGCGGCCAGCCCCAGCTCGGTGGCCTGGTGGGCGCTGATCTCCTCGCCCAGCATGCGGGCCCGTTCGAACAGCGTGCCCTCGTGGTCGATGCGCAGGCCATCGGCGCTGCCGCAGACCAGTTGCACGCGGTCGATGCGATCCAGGTTGGCCTGGTGCCGGCGTTCGCGTTCCGACTTGCCCATACGCGTCCCCTTGGCGCGGCGCCCTGCCGCTGTGCTCCTTGTACTGCAGCGCGGCCGCGGCGTTAAGGGGAAGTTCCCGGTTCGGGCCGCCCCGTCGCGCTCACACGACGTGCTGGGGCGCCAGGGCGCAGGCGGCGCCGGTGCTGGCCACCTCGATCTGCAGGGTGGCGTGGTGGATCGCGAAGTGCTGCGACAGCCGCTGGCAGGCGTCGTGCAGGAAGGCGTCGCCGGGGTGGCCGGCGGGGATCACCAGGTGCGCCGTCAAGGCATTCTCCGAGGTGCTCATCGCCCAGATGTGCAGGTCGTGCACCTCGGTGACGCCGGGCAAGGCGCCCAGCCAGTCGCGCACCTCGCCCGTGCGGATGCCGGCCGGCACCGCCTGCAAGGCCAGGCGCAGGGACTGGCGCAGCAGGTCCCAGGAGCTCCAGAGGATCACCGCCGACACGGCCAGCGTGAGCGCCGGGTCGAGCCAGTTCCAGCCGGTGAACATCACGGCCGCGCCGGCGATCGCGACCGCCAGCGACACGGCCGCATCGGCCGCCATGTGCAGGTAGACGCCGCGGATGTTGAGGTCGTCGCGGCCGCCCATGAAGAGCCAGGCCGTCACGCCATTCACGACGACGCCGGCCAGGGCCACCCAGATCACGATGACGCCGTCCACCGTGCCGGGGTGAGGCAGGCGCCGCAGCGCCTCCCAGCCGAGGGCGCCGGTCACGAGCACCAGGGCCCCGGCATTCATCAATGCGGCGAGGATGGAACTGCCGCGCAAGCCATAGGTGAATCGCTCGCTGGGCGGTCGGCGCGCCAGTCCGGCCGCGCCCCAGGCCAGCAGCAGCGCCAGCACGTCGCCGAAGTTGTGGACCGCGTCCGCGATCAGGGCGAGCGAATGCGCCAGCGCGCCGAACGTCCATTCGGCGATCACGAATCCGATGTTCAGCACGCAGCCGATCGCGAAAGCGCGGCCGAAGGAGGCGGGCGCGTGCGCGTGCGAGTGGCCCAGGCCGTGGCCATGGCCATGGCCGTGGTCATGGCCACGGCCACGGCCGTGGTCATGGCCGTGGTCATGGCCGTGGTCTTGGCCGTGTGCGTGCCCGTCGTGGTCGTGTCCTGCCGTCATGCCGCCATTGGACACCAAGCGGGCACGTTCCCTTGCGGGCTGGCGGCGTTGCCGTCCATGAGACGAGTGGGCGACCGGGCAATGGAACGCAGAGTGCGCAGAGGTGACGCAGAGGACGCAGAGAAGACCTTCGCAGAGAAAACCTTGAAAGGATGTTCCTCTGCGCGCTCTGCGTCACCTTTGCGTCCTCTGCGTTCTCCTGCTGGAGAGCCCACCCCGGCTGCCAACGCGCGCCCCCGTCGTACCCGCTGAGCCTTCGTCCTACTGGCCCGCTGCGGCAGCGCCGGTAGAGTCCCGTCCCATGCGTCGTGCTGGTACACGTCTCCGTCGCCTGGCCGCATACGTGACGCCAGCAGGGGTGGTTGTGACGGCGCGGCGACGTCGCCCGGATTTGCGCTGCATCAAGCGGCCGTCCGGACCGCCTGCCACCATGGCACGCACTGCCGCAGGACCCGCTTCGCCTCGATGAACCCGCCCTCTCCACAGCCTGCCGGGAACGCGCCGCTGGTGCTGGTCGTCGACGACCAGCCCGAGAGCGCGCGGCACGTCGCCGAAGTGCTGGAGCTGGTGGGCTACCGCACGCTGCTCGCATTCGACGGGGAAGCCGCGGTGTCGCTGTGCCTGGAGCACCAGCCGGCGGCCGTGATCCTGGACCTGCACATGCCCGTCATGGGCGGTCTGGTGGCGTGCACGCACATCCGCCGCCAGCCGGACGGCTCGAAGATGCGCCTGATCGCACTCACCGGTTCGACCTCCGCCGAGTCCCGCGTCGCCGCGGAACTGGCGGGCTTCGACCATTTCCTGGCCAAGCCGCTCATGACCGCGACGCTGCTGCGCGTGCTGCCGCCCTTGCCCGGGGCCTGAGCCCGCCTCAGT
Organism: Ramlibacter ginsenosidimutans; assembly: GCF_016654015.1. GTDB lineage: Bacteria > Pseudomonadota > Gammaproteobacteria > Burkholderiales > Burkholderiaceae_C > Ramlibacter > Ramlibacter ginsenosidimutans. Next base: position 121,582 of record NZ_JAEPWM010000004.1, read on the forward strand.
TCTCCGTGCCGGCGTTCGGGAAGAACAGCTGCTGGCCGTTGATGCGGTAGCTCGCGATCACCTGCTGGCCGGCGGGCGAGGTGACCCAGTCGATGAACTTCTGCGCTTCCGCCACCTTCACGTGCGGGAACTTCTGCGGGCTCACCAGCATCACGCCGTACTGGTTGAACAGGCGCTTGTCGCCCTGCACGAGGATGTCGAGGTCGCCGCGGTTCTTGAAGCTGAGCCAGGTGCCGCGGTCGGTGAGCACGTAGGCATTGCTGGACGCGCCGATGTTCAGCGCCGGTCCCATGCCGCAGCCGCATTGCTTGTAGCCGCTGCCGCGGCTGGCCAGGCCCGACTGCGCCCAGAAACGCTTTTCGGCCGCGTCGGTCCCGCTCTTGTCGCCGCGCGAGATGAAGGGCGCGTTGGCCGCCGCGATCTTCTTCAGGGCCGCGACGATGTCGTTGCCCTTCACCCCTGCCGGATCGGACTTCGGGCCCACCAGCACGAAGTCGTTGTACATGACGGGGTAGCGGTGCGGCGCATAGCCCTCGGCGACGTACTTCTGCTCCGCCGCGCGGTCGTGCACGAACAGCACGTCCGCGTCGCCGCGCCTGGCCATGTCGATCGCCTGCCCGGTGCCGACCGCCACCACCTTCACCGTGATGCCGGTGGCTTTGGTGAACGCGGGCAGCAGGTGCGAGAACAGCCCGGACTGCTCGGTGGACGTGGTCGATGCCATGACCATCGTGTCCTCGGCGCGGGCCGCCGTGGCAGCGGCGAATCCGAGCAGCGCGATGCAGGCGATGCGGCGGGTGAACTTCATCCCAACTCTCCTCTGACGAACAACTCGGCCTCGCGCGACGTCTGTCCCAACGGGCCATCGAAAAATGCCGACTGCGAAAGGTCCGCGAGCACGCGGCCTTCCTGCAGGTACACGACGCGGCTGGCCAGGCGCTTCACCTGGCCCAGGTTGTGGCTGGCGAACACCAGGGTGGTGCCGCCGGCGGCGAACTCCGCCATCAGGCGTTCGACCTCGCGCTTGGCATGCGGGTCGAGAGCGGAGGTGGGCTCGTCGAGCAGCAGCACGTGCGGGTCGAGCGCCCAGGCACGGGCGAGCGCGAGCCGCTGCAGCTCGCCACCGGAGAGCGTGCGCGCATTGCGCAGCGCGCGGGCGCCGAGCTCCACGCGCTCCAGCGCACGCATCGCATCGAGCCGGGCCTGCCGCCAGGGCGTCCCGCGCAGCCACAGCCCCAGCGCCACGTTCGCCAGCGCCGAGGCCCGCAGCGCGAACGGCCGCTGGAACACCATCGCCTGGCGCATGGCGCCGTCGCGCAGCACCGTGCCGGCGCTCGGCGCCAGCAGGCCGTGCAGCACGCGCAGCAGGGAGCTCTTGCCGCTGCCATTCGGGCCGACCAGCGCGACGCGCTCGCCCGGCGCGATGCGCAGGTCCACGCCGCGCAAGGCCGCCACGGTGCCGTAGCGCAGGTCGACGCCCTTCAGCTGCACCCAGGCACTCATCAGCTGGCTCCCGCCAGCACCACGCCTTCGGCGTGCGCGCCGCGCCAGCGCGAGACCAGGGAGATCGCGGCGTTGAGCGCCAGAACGACCGCGAGCAGCAGCACGCCGAGCGCGAGCGCCAGCGGCAGGTCGCCCTTGCTGGTCTCCAGCGCGATGGCGGTGGTCATCACGCGCGTGAACCCGTCGATGTTGCCGCCGACGATCATCACTGCTCCGACCTCGGAGATGGCCCGGCCGAAGCTCGCGAGGATCACGGTGAGCAGCGCGAAGCGCTCGTCCCACGCGAGCAGCAGGCTGCGCAGCGGCCCGTGCGCGCCGAGCGAGGCCAGCTGCTCGCCGTTGGCGCGGTCGGCGTCTTCCACCACCTGGCGCGTCAGCGCGGCCGCCACCGGCAACACGAGCAGCGACTGCGCCAGCACCATGGCCTTGAACGAGAACAGCCAGCCGAGCGAGCCCAGCGGCCCGCTGCGCGAGAGCAGCAGGTAGACGACGAGACCGACCACCACTGAGGGCACGGCCAGGAAGGTGTTGAGCACCGTCAGCAGCGCGTCGCGTCCGGGGAAGCGGACCACCGCGAACCATGCCCCCAGGCCGATGCCGACGACGCACGCGATCGCGCAGGCCGTGCCGCTCACCGCGAGCGAACGCGCGACGATGGACAGCAGGACGGGATCCGCATCGAGGACGAGGCGTGCCGCCTGCCCGAGGCTCTCCTGGAACGTGTTCATGGGGCCGCCATGCTACTGGCATCCGCGGCGGGAGACAGGCGGGGCTTGCGAGCTATGAACGCAGGTGCATAGCACCGGGCGTGCGCGGGGGTTCCGTCACACGTAGGCTGGTGGTGAGCGAAGCGAACCCCAGCGCTGCGCGCATCGCTGGGGTTCCTGCGTCACCCCAGCCTACGATCCATTGCCCCTGCCCAGGTGACGCTCGCGTGCCCGCATACTCGCGTCATGCGCAAGGTGGAACTCTCGTACGAATTCGGCGCGCGGCGCCAGGACGGCTGGGTCCGCAACGCGCTGATCGACCTGCTGCATGCCGTGCAGGAACAAGGTTCCATCGCCGCGGCCGCCAGGGTGCTCGGCCTCTCCTATCGCCACGTCTGGGGCGAACTGCGGCGCTGGGAAGAACAGCTGGGGCATCCGCTGCTGCTGTGGGAGAAGGGCCAGCGCGCGCGGCTCGCGCCCTTCGGCGAAAAGCTGCTGTGGGCCGAGCGGCAGGCGCAGGCGCGGCTCGCGCCGCAGATCGAGTCCCTGCGCGCGGACCTCGAGCGCGCGTTCGCGGTGGCGTTCGACGACAAGGCCCTGGTGCTCACGCTGTTCGCGAGCCACGATGACGGCCTCTCGCTGCTCCGCGACGTCGCCGTGCAGCAGGCCCAACTGCACCTGGACGTGCATTTCCTCGGCAGCGTGGACGCGATCGCCGCGCTCAATGCGGGACGCTGCACGCTGGCCGGCTTCCACAGCTCGCAGCAGCCCGGGCTGGGCAGCTTCACGCAGCGGGCCTACCAGCCGCTGCTGCAACCGGGGCAGCACAAGCTGATCGGGTTCGCCGAGCGCAGCCAGGGCCTGATGGTGGCGCCGGGCAACCCGATGCGGCTGCACTCCCTGCGCGACGTCGTGCGCTGGCGCGCCCGCTTCGTGAACCGGCCGGCAGGCACCGGCACCCGCCTGCTGTTCGACGAGCTGCTCGCGCGCGACGAGCTCAGCCCCGGGGAGGTCGCGGGCTACGAGCGCGAGGAGCCTTCGCATGCGGCCGTGGCGCAGGCGGTGGCCTCGGGCAGCGCGGATGCGGGCCTCGGCATCGAAGCCGCGGCGCGCGCCCGGGGGCTCGCGTTCGAGCCCCTCCTGCGCGAGCACTACTACCTGGTGTGCCTGAAGGACGCGCTCGACCAGCCGCCGGTCGCGGCGCTGCGCCGGGTGCTCCAGTCGGCGCCGTGGCAGGAGGCGCTCGCCTCCTTGCCGGGCTACGCGCCGTGGCGCTGCGGCGAGGTCCTCAGCCTGAAGGCGGAGCTGCCCTGGTGGCAGTTGCCGCCCAAGCGCAAGCTCACGGCGCGCAGGTCCTGAAGCCGAAGAAGCCGTCGTCGCGCCCCGGCAGGGCCCAGGCCCGCGCGCGCACATGGCGCAGCCGCGCACGGGTGGCGAACGAGGCGCCGCGCAGCACGCGCGCCGCGCCGAACATCGTCTCGGCATCGAGCTCCGCATGCGCCGCCCAGGCGTCCTGGCGGAAGCCCGCGAACGGCCGCAGCGTGCCGGCGGTCCATTCGCGCACCTCGCCCCAGCGCCAGCCGCGGCGCGCGGCCTGCACGGCGGCGATCTCCCATTCGGCTTCGGTGGGCAGGCGGCGTCCGGACCAGCGCGCCCACGCATCGGCCTCCCACCAGCTCACGTGCATCGCCACCTGCGTTGCGCCCATGCGCATCGGCTTGCCGAAGAAGCCCTGCATCACCGCGCCGCTGGCGATGCCGATCTGCTCCACGTGCCGCGGGCCGCGCCGGCCCTCGCGTTGCGCCTCGGCCTGCAGCCAGTCCCAGCCGCGCGGCTGCCACAGGTCCTGCCGGTCGTAGCCGCCGTCGTCGATGAACTCGACGTACTGCGCCCAGGTGACCGGCTGGGCGTCGATCTCGAACTCCGGCACCTGCACCGCCTCGTGCCCGCGCTCGATGTCGAGGGCGAAGCTGTGGTCGTCGGGCCAGCCGAGCGTCCATTTCGTCGCGGGCAGCGCCAGCGGCGCACGCGTCGCCATCCCCGGGGGCAGCTCGAGGCCGAGCGGGATGCCCAGCGTCTGCGCGATGGTCACGAGTTCCTCGCCGCGCAAGTCCTCGTGGAACAGCGCCATGCGGAAGAAGTACAGCGCCTCGTCCTCGTCGGGCGTGCGCTCCAGCAGTTCGAGCGTGGTCTCCACCGTGTCCAGCAGGTAGGCCCGGACCGCTTCCGCCTCCGGCAGCGCCAGCGACCAGCGCTCGGCATGCCCCACGAGGCGCGGGTCGAACCACTCGTCGGCCTGCGGTTCCACCGAGGCGAGCCGCACCGTGTCGGCGGGGCAGCGCGGGCCGAGCGCGCGCTGCGGGTTGCGCGCGATCCAGTACTCCGCAAGCCACGCAACGTGGCCTGCCAACCACAGCGGCGGCACGATCTCGGGCAGCACCGGGACCCGGAGCGACGCGCCGAGGGCGTGTTCGAAACGCGCGAGCAACTGCAGGGTGTAGTTGCGCGCGTCCATGAGGGCCAGGGACAGCTGCTCGCGCGTGGCGCGGCGCATGCCCGGGGTGTCGATGGCGGCGAAAGCGGCGGACATGGAGAGGTGTGCGGAAGTCCACCCGGTACAAACACCGATACGGGTCCAGCCCAGCGTCACGATGCTGTCAGGTTGGCCGGAGGGGCCTTCCTAGAATTTCCTTCTTACTACTCTACCTGACAATCGGGGCTCGCTCGGCCTTCGACGGAGACTCCATGCGCGCTTTGCTCAAACTATCCAGCGCCATCGACTGGCTGAACGGCCTGGTCGGCCGGTGGGTGATCTGGCTGATTCTCGGCTCCACCGTCATCAGCGGCATCAACGCCTCCGTGCGCAAGGCCTTCAACGTCTCGTCCAACGCCTACCTCGAAGTGCAGTGGTACCTGTTCGCCGCGGCCTTCCTGCTCGCCTCCGGCTACACGCTGCTCAATGGCGAGCACGTGAAGATCGACGTGCTGTATGGGCGGCTCTCGACCCGCACGCGCATGTGGATCGACGTGCTGGGCTTCGCCTTCTTCCTCACGCCGATGTGCGTGGTCGTGCTGATCTTCGGCGTGCCCTTCTTCCTGCAAGGCTTCCACTCCGGCGAGATGTCGTCCAACGCCGGCGGCCTGATCCGCTGGCCGGTCTACCTGATGATGCCCCTGGGCTTCGCGCTGCTGCTGCTGCAAGGCTGGTCGGAGTTGATCAAGCGCATCGCGTTCCTGCGCGGGCTGATCCCCGATCCCACGCTGAAGGTGCATGCGAAATCGGCGGAGGAGGAGCTCGCCGAGGAGATCCGCCGCCTGGCCGAAGCCAAGGCCAAGGCCTGATCCCCGCGGACGGAGACCACAACGATGATCCTGTTCCTCACGACCTACATCGCCCCGATCATGTTCGCGGGCCTGATCGTGTTCATGCTGCTCGGCTTCCCGGTGGCGTTCAGCCTGGGTGCCTGCGGCCTGTTCTTCGGCATCGTCGGTATCGAGCTGGGGATCCTGCCCGAGTCGCTGCTGCAGGCGCTGCCGCTGCGCATCTACGGCATCATGCAGAACGACACGCTGCTGGCCATTCCCTTCTTCACGCTGATGGGCCTCGTGCTGGAACGCAGCGGCATGGCGGAGGACCTGCTGGACACCATCGGCCAGCTGTTCGGGCCGGTGCGCGGCGGCCTGGCGATCGCCGTGGTCTTCGTGGGCGCCCTGCTCGCGGCCACCACCGGCGTCGTGGCGGCTTCGGTGATCTCCATGGGCCTGATCTCGCTGCCCATCATGCTGCGCTACGGCTACGACCGGCGCCTGGCCACCGGCGTCATTGCGGCCTCGGGCACGCTGGCGCAGATCATCCCGCCGTCGCTGGTGCTGATCGTGCTGGCCGACCAGCTGGGTCGCAGCGTCGGCGACATGTACAAGGGCGCCTTCATTCCGGGCTTCGCGCTGACGGGCATCTACGTCGCGTACGTGATCGGCTGCGCGATCTTCAAGCCCGCCTGGGCCCCGGCCCTGCCGATGGAGGCGCGCACCATCCGCGAGGACAACGGCAAGACCGGCAACGTCTCGCTGCTGGTGCTGGTGGCGATCTCCGCGGGCCTGGCGTTCTGGATGGGCGAGAACTGGTCGCGCATCGTCGCCTGGATGAACCACGCGGACACCGTCACGCCGGCGCCGACCGACGAGACCATCGTGGTGTCGCTCTGCGCGGGCGTCATGCTCGCCTTCATCATCGCGGTGATCAACAAGGTCACGCGCCTCGGGCTGCTGTCGAAGATGGCCGAGCGCGTCACCTTCGTGCTGATCCCGCCGCTGCTGCTGATCTTCCTGGTGCTGGGCACCATCTTCCTGGGCATCGCCACGCCCACCGAGGGCGGCGCCATGGGCGCGCTCGGCGCGCTGGTGATGGCGTTCGCCCGCCGGCGCCTGAGCTTCTCGCTGCTGAAGCAGGCGCTGAACACGACCACCAAGCTCTCCTGCTTCGTGGTGTTCATCCTGATCGGCTCCACCTTCTTCAGCCTCGTGTTCCAGGGCGTGGACGGCCCGCGCTGGGTCGAGCGGCTGCTCACCAGCCTGCCGGGCGGCCAGGTCGGCTTCCTGATCGTGGTGAACCTGCTGATCTTCTTCCTGGCCTTCTTCCTGGACTTCTTCGAGCTGTCCTTCATCGTGGTGCCGCTGATCGGCCCGGTGGCCGAGAAGCTGGGCATCGACCTGATCTGGTTCGGCGTGCTGCTGGGCGTGAACATGCAGACCTCGTTCATGCACCCGCCGTTCGGCTTTGCGCTGTTCTACCTGCGCAGCGTCGCGCCCGACAAGGAGTACGTGGACAAGCTCACGCGCAAGACCATCGCGGGCGTGAGCACGATGCAGATCTACTGGGGTGCGGTGCCCTTCGTGATCATCCAGATCATCATGGTCGGCCTGATCATCGCCTTCCCCAAGATCGTCTCGCGTGACGTGGAAAAGGCGGTGGACCTCGACAAGGTCAAGATCGAGATGCCCACCGACATGCCCAACTACGCGCCGGGCGCGGCGCCGGGCAGCAGCGACCCGTTCGCGCCGCCGTCCCCCGACGCGCAACCGGGTGCGCCGGCCTCGCCTTCGTCGAGCGACGACGAACAGAAGAAGATGGACGAACTCTTCGGAACGCAGAAGAAGTAGGAGCCGGCGACCACGACGAGGGGCCCTGCGGGGCCCTTCGTCTTCCAGGAGATCCCATTGCACAGCATCGAGATCGCCGCGGCCGTCCTGTTCGCCGTCGCCCTGCTCCACACCTTCGCCGCGCGGCAGCTGGTGCGGCTCGGGCACCGGTTCCCCCAGCACGAAGGGCTGTTCCACCTGCTGGGCGAAGTGGAGGTGGTGTTCGGCTTCTGGGCTATGGTGCTCGTGCTGGTGCTGACCGCGCTCACCAGCTGGCGCAGCGCGGTCGATTACGTCGAGACGCGCGAGTTCACCGAGCCCCTGTTCGTGTTCGTCATCATGGTGATCGCAGCGTCGCATCCCGTGCTGGTCACGCTGCGGGCCGCCGTGGACTGGCTGGCGCGCCTGTTGCCCGTGCAGCGCGAACTCGCCGTGGCCTGGGTCTGCCTGGCCGTGCTGCCGCTGCTCGGCTCCCTGGTCACGGAGCCGGCGGCGATGACGATGTCCGCCTTGCTGCTCGCCCCGCGCGTGTTCCGCATCGAGGTGGCGGAGCGGCACAAGTACCTCGCGCTCGGCGTGCTGTTCGTGAACGTCTCGATCGGCGGTGTACTCACCTCGTATGCCGCACCGCCGGTGCTGATGGTCGCGGGCACGTGGGACTGGGACTCGGCCTTCATGGCCTCGACTTTCGGCTGGAAGGCGGCGCTCGCGGTGCTGGTGAACGCGACGATCGCCTGCTGGTTCCTGCGCAACGCCCTGCGCGAGCTGCCGCCGGCCGCCACCCAGGACGACGGGCCGGCCGTGCCCGCCACGGTGCGGCTGGTGCACCTGGCATTCCTGGCCGCCGTGGTGCTCACGGCGCACCACCGGGTCGTCTTCTTCGCGCTGTTCCTGTTCTTCCTCGGCTTCACGACTGCGTATGCGCGCTTCCAGCGGCCGCTGCTGATCAAGGAGGCCTTGCTGGTGGCCTTCTTCCTCGCGGGCCTGGTGGTGCTGGGCGGAATGCAGGACTGGTGGCTGGAGCCGCTGGTCTCCGGCCTCGATGCGCAGTCGCTGTTCTTCGGCGCGCTCGCGCTGACGGCCGTGACCGACAACGCCGCCCTCACCTATCTCGGATCGCTCATCGAGGGGCTGTCGTCCGCAGCACGCTATGCACTGGTCGCCGGCGCGGTGGCGGGCGGCGGCCTGACCGTCATCGCCAACGCACCGAATCCGGCCGGCGTGGCCTTGCTGCGCAACGGCTTCCAGGACGCAACGGTCGGCGCGGGCGGGCTGTTGCTGGGCGCGCTGGGGCCGACGGCGATTGCGGCGCTGGCGTTTCTGGTGCTTTGATCAGGCAGTACAAACCAAACAACCGGACGCAGAGGACGCAGAGATCACGCAGAGGACGCAAAAGGAAAACCAACCTGCAAAGGAAAACCTTGAAAGGGTATTCTTTTGCGTCCTCTGCGAAACCTTTGCGTCCTCTGCGTCCGGTTGTTGGTCTTTCAGATCGCGCGCATGTCCCGGAACTCCGGCAGCACGCCGCTCGCGAAGCCCGGCACAGCGAGCGACGCGAGCGCGATTTCGCCGTCGCGGATGCGCAGTCGCACGGCGCCGTGGCTGCGCTCGTACAGGTCCGGGTGCGCGTGCAGGAAGGCGTCCTGCTCCGCCTGCGGCAAGGCCGCCATACCGTCGACGTAGTGGTGGCCGTTGCGCTCCACGTGGCGGATGCCGAGCAGGTTCACCAGCGCGAGGTCCTGCTGCACGGAGAGGCCCGCCTGCGTGGTCAGGTCTTCGGCGGAGAGGAAGTAGCGGGGCGTGGCCTCTTCCCGGTTCCAGGCCGCACAGCGCGCCGCATTCAGCACCGACTTGTAGAAGCCCTTGCAGGTCTTCGAAGAGATGCCTGCGTAGCCGTGCGCACGCGCCTGCACGAAGCTTTGCAGCTCGCCGTCCGATTCGTCGACGATCACCGGCTTGCCCAGGTCCACGCTGCGCAGGTCGACGTCGAGCGCGAGCTTGCGCGCGATCGGCTGCTCGATGAAGAGGATGGCGTCCCACAGCCTGCGCAGCGACGCGCGGCCCTGGATGCCGCGCACCAGCTCCTGCACGCCCTGCGCGCTCTCGTACTGCTCGTTGCCGTCGAGGGATGCGTAGTACGGATGCGGCAGGCGGTCCAGCACGGCGGCGATGGCCTGCAGCCGGTCGAGGTCCGCGTCCACCTTGCCGGCGACCTTGAGCTTGAAGTAGCGGTGCCCGTACACGCGCACCACGTCCTCGAGCGTCTCGGGCAGCCCGTCGCCGACCCGCTCCGTCTGGTCCGCCGCGGTGATCGCATCCACCAGGCCCACCGTGTGGCGCGCGTGGATGCTCGCGGCGGGCTGCAGGCCGGCGAGGAACTCGTTCCAGGCGAAGCCTGCGAACTGCGGCAGGACGGCGCCCATGCCCGCGAGATTGGCGTGCATCGCGGAGTAGAACGACACACCGAGGGCGCGGCACAAGGCGTCGAGGATCGCGCGGTCGACCAATGCCGGCCCATAGTTCGCGAGCAGCGGGTTGAACCCCTGCGCGGCGGCCGCGCGCTCGTGCGCTTCGTGGTGGCGGGCGAAGTGGCCGAAGGCCGTCGCGGGCTGGCGGTCCGCCAAGTAGGCGTCGCGCGCCATGCGCAGCACGCTGCGCAGTTGCTCGAAGTTGTCTTCGTTGGAGAGCGCCAGGTTCTTGTCGAACCACTTGGGCGCCATCAGTTCCGCGGCGCCGCCAACCGCGCTGCGCCCGTCGGGCAGGGCGATCTCCGCGCGCACGAAGGCCTGCGGCGCCTCCCGCAGCGTGACCACGCCGAAGCGGAACGGCATGCGCAGGGTGACGGGTCGCTCGAACAGTTCGAGCGAGCGCAGCGTGAACGACGGGGCTTCAGCCATGGGCCTGCAGACCCTGCAGCACGCCGCGCAGGAAGCCGATGGAGTGCGCGGCGCAGCCCGGGCCGTCCGGCACGTAGTCGAACGGCTCGACGCCGAGGATGCCGGGGAAGTGCCCTTGCGCTTCCATGTCGCGCAGCACGCGCAGCACCGGGCCGAAGTCGAGCGCGCCCTGCCCCGGCCCGCGGCGATTCGGGTCGTTCACCTGCACGTGGCCGATCACGCCGCGCGGCATCCACTGCGCCATCACTTCGTGCACCGGCAATTTTTCGGTCTGGCCGGCGGCGCTGCAGTCGACCATCGTGCGCAGGGCCGGCGAACCGATCTCCTCGACCAGCGCCGCGCATTCCTCGACCGTGTTGAACAGGTCGGTCTCGCGCCGCGCCAGGGGCTCCAGGCAATAGGTGACGCCGCAGCGCGCAGCTGCTGCCGCAGCGCCGGAGAGGCACTCACGCGCGCGCTCCAGCGCCTGTTCGCGCGTGCTGCCTTCGGGCACGCTGCGCTGCTTGGGCGATCCGTGGACCAGGTAGCTGCCGCCGAGCGCGGCGCAGAGTTCCACCAGCCGCACCATGACCTCCTTGGTGCGCTGGCGCAGCGCCGCGTCGGGCGACACGATGGAGAGACCCGCAGGCGCGACCAGCAGCCAGTGCAGGCCGAAGATCGTCAGGCCGTGGTCCTCCGCCGTGCGGCGGTAGCCCGCGATCTCGGCGTCGGTGAGCTCGGTCGGGTCGTCGGCCAGCGTGAAGGGCGCGAGCTCCAGGCCGTCGTAGCCCAGGTCGGCCGCCAGCTTGCATTGCTGCGGGAATGGAAGAGGCTGCAGGACCTCGTTGCAGAGCGCGAATCGCATGGACGCAGCTTACGCGCGTCGCGGCCGCCCGCCGCGCAGCAGGCGCATGACGCCGGCACGCACGCGGTTCACGCCCGCCTTGAAAGGCGGCACATACAGCAGGATGGTAAAGATCGTGACAGCCGCGAACACGGCGGCGATCGGCCGCGTGAAGAAGGGCGCGAGGCTGCCGTCGGAGAGCACGAGGCCGCGGCGCAGGCTCTTGTCCAGCAACGGACCGAGCACCAGGCCCAGCACCAGCGGCGCCATCTCGTAGCCTCGGCGGCGCAGGAAATACGCGCCGATGCCGATGGCCAGCATGGCGTAGATGTCGAACAGGCGCGAGGCGGTCGCGAACGCGCCCACCGTGCACAGCAGGAACACGATCGGCATCAGGATGCCGCGCCGCACCTTCAGCACCTGCAGCAGCGGCCGCACGCCGAACAGGCCGAACAGCAGGATGGTGATCGAGGCCAGCGTGGTCATCGCGACCACGTGGTAGATGAACAGCGGATGCTCGATCATCAGCATCGGGCCGGGTTGCACGCCGTGGATGATCATCGCGGCCATCAGCACCGCGGACGGCGCGGAGCCCGGGATGCCGAGCGCCAGGCACGGGATGATGTGGCCGGGAACCGAGGACATGTCGCCGGTCTCCGCTGCCATGAGGCCGTCGATGGAGCCCTTGCCGAACTTCTCCGGCTCCTTGCTCAGCGCCTTGGCGGCGGCATAGGACATCCAGGCGCCGGCGTCCTCGCCGACCCCCGGGAGCAGCCCGGTGAGCACGCCGATGATCCCCGAGCGCAGCACGGTCCAGCGGTATTGCAGGATCTCGCGCCAGCGTGGCAGCACCGAGTCCTTCAGGTCCGCGATCTTGCGCTCGATGGGATCGGACAGGGTCGTCAGCACTTCGGCGAGGCCGAAGGCACCGACCAGCGCCGGGATCAGGGCGATGCCGCCCGCCAGTTCGTCCCATCCGAACGTGAAGCGGTTGTACGCATAGAGGCTTTCCTGCCCCACCTGCGCGAGGAACAGGCCCAGCAGGCCCATCAGCCAGCCCTTGAGCGGGTCGCCGCCGACGATGCTGCCGGACAGCGTGACGCCGAACAGCGCCAGCCAGAAGAATTCGAAAGCGCCGAACTGCAGGGCGACTTCCGACAGCGTCGGCGTGAACAGCGCCAGGCACAGCACGCCGATCAGCGTCGACACGAAGGCGCCGGAGGTCGCGATGCCGATCGCGCGGCCCGCCTGCCCTTGCTGCGCGAGCGCGTAGCCGTCCGCGCACGAAGCCGCGTTCGCCGCGGTTCCCGGGATGTTCAACAGGATGGCCGTGCGCGAGCCGCCGTACAGCGCGCCGACATAGGAGCAGATCAGCACCAGGATCGCGTCGTTGGCCTGGAGCTTGATCGTGAGCGTCGTGAGCAGCGCGATGGCCAGCGTCGCCGACAGCCCCGGCAGGATGCCCATGATGATGCCCACGAACGCCCCGCCCAGCCCGTACAGGAGCGTGAGCGGGTTCATGAAGCTCCAGTACGCGGCGCCGAGGTCGTGCAGTCCTTGCAGCATGGGAAACGGAATGAGGGCCCGTCAGGGCAGGCGGACCAGGAACACGCGCTCGAACACGAGCCAGGTGACCGCCGAAGCAGCGACGCCGATCACCAGCGCCTTGGCCCACGACTTCGCGTCGAGGCGGCGCTCGGCGGGGTCCGGGCTGATGCGCTGGAAGATCAGGATGGAAGCGGTGACGTAGATCGAGGATGCGAGCCAGAACGGGATGCCGTGGCCCACCAGCACGACGCCGTAGCCGACGCACAGCAGCACCGCGATGACGACGCGCTTGCGCTCTTCGCGCCGGTGCGGCGTCGCTGCGGCGATCGCTTCGTGCGCGGCGCCCCGCCGCCAGCTGCGCAGGCCCATGACGCCGCCCAGCAGGATCATCGCGATCCCGAGCAGTCCGGGCAGCAGGCCGGGCACCGTGACCGGGTTGATGTTCTGCGACTGCAGGCGGTCCATGGTGATGGACCCGACCAGCACGGCGGCGCCCAGGACGATCCAGCCGATCGCATCGTGCAGGTCGGCGCGCGCGGACGCGGGCTCCTCGTCGGTGCCGAGGGCGACCGAGTGCTCGGGCACGAGGGCGGGATCGGTCATGGGTGCTGCGTCCTCAGGGCTTGGGGATGCCGACGGTGTCGGGCGAGACCTTGGTCTTGCCGCTCGCATGCAGGTTCCAGGCATTGGCCTGCACCGCGGGCCACACGGCCTTCTGCGCTTCCTCGCCGTAGAGCGGATCGAACAGCGCGCCGCGGCTGGTCGCGTACTTCTTCAGCGCCTCGCTCTTGGCGATGTTCTGCGCCCAGAGGCGCTCCACCGTCTTCACCACCTCGTCGGGCACGCCCTTGGGAATGAAGATGCCGAAGTAGTTGGCCGGGGCATGGAAGCCGGGCACGGTGGCCGACAGCGGCGGGATGGTGCCGTAGCCTTCGAGTTCGAGCGGCTTGTTGCTCACGACCGCGAGCGGGCGCAGGCGCTTGCCGCGGATCATGTCGGCCTGCTCCACGGCGAGCTGCGTGGTGAGGTCGGCTTCGCCGGCGACGGTGGCGACCACGGCGGGATTGCCGCCGTCATAGGAGACTTCCTTGTACTTCACGCCGGTGGCCTTGACGATCTCGTCCATCGCGGCGTGCGCGGCGGAGGTCACGCCCGCGGTGGCGACGCTGATCTGCCCCGGGCGCTTGTGCATGTCGTCCAGCAGCTCCTTCGCGGTGTGCCAGGGACGCGAGGGATTCACGCCGATCACCTGCACGTTGGCCACGTTGAGGAACAGGTGCCAGTCCTTGATGCTGGTGTTCACCGAGCCGAGCGACTGGTACGCGCCCAGGTCCTGCGCCGCACCGGCCGTCCAGGTGTAGCCGTCCTTCGGCGCGTCCAGCGCGCTCTTGGTGCCGATGGCGCCCGATGCGCCCGGCTGGTTCACGATCACGATGGTCTGGCCCAGCGCCTTCTCCAGTTCGGCCGCGGTGACGCGCGTCACCTGGTCGGTCGAGCCGCCCGCCGCCCAGGGCACGATCAGGTTGATCGGACGCGTGGGCTTCCAGTTCTGTGCGGCAGCCGGCAGCGAAATGGCCAGCACCGCGCCGGCGGCGAGGGCATGGAGGAAGAAGCGCTTGTTCATCGAGGTCTCCGGGTTAATTCCCTAATTGGTTAATTAAAAGGTGAGGGCCACCAGCCTGTCAACGCCGCTTGCCCGGATGCGCAGGCACTTTGTTCAGGCCAGCCAACGCTCACGATGCGCGGCGACGAAGGCATCATCCGTCAGGTGCGGGTAGTCGCGCTGCACGCGCGTCAGTTCCTCCGCCTGCCCCGGGCTCAGGCCTTCGCCGGCGTCGAGGCACCACGTGCCTTGCAGCAGTCCCTGGCGACGCAGGATCTCGTGGCAACCCGCGATGCAGCCATGGAAGTCGTGCGCCACGTCGAACAGGGCCGCATTGCAGTCCGTGACCTGGCTGTCCAGTGCAAGCAGGTCCAGCGGCACGCCGCCGGACTCCACGGCCAGGTGCAGGCGAGCTAGCAGTTGCACGGCTGCTTGCGTCCAGACGCTCCAGTGCCCGAGCAGCCCGCCCTTCACGCGCACCGTGACCGGCTGGCCATCGCGCACGAACCGGAACGGCGTCACCAGGTCGAGCACGATGTGGTCGTCGTTGCCGGTGTAGAGCGTCACCCGTTCCTCCGCGCGCGCAGCCACGACGCCGCGGATCACGTCCACCGTGCGGTAGCGGTTGAAGGGCGCCATCTTGATCGCGACGACGTTGTCGATCAGCGCGAACCGGCGCCAGAAATCCATCGAGAGCGCAATGCCGCCGACCGCAGGCTGCAGGTAGAAGCCCACCAGCGGGAACTCCGCCGCGACCGCACGGCAGTGCGCCTCCAGTTCGTCCTCGCTCGCGCCCTTCATGGCGGCGAGGCTCAGGAGCCCCGCGTGGTAGCCAAGGCCGCGTGCGATGCGCGCCTCGCGCACGGCCTGCTCCGTCCTGCCGGCGAGACCCGCGACCATGAACAGCGGCCTGCGGCCGCCGAGCGGCTCCCACTCGCGCGCGGTCTGCATCGCGAGCTCCAGCACCGGCTCGTACAGCCCGACGTCGCGGATCGCGAATTGCGTGGAGTGCACGCCGACGGCGACGCCGCCCGCACCGGC
Organism: Ramlibacter ginsenosidimutans; assembly: GCF_016654015.1. Classification (GTDB taxonomy): domain Bacteria; phylum Pseudomonadota; class Gammaproteobacteria; order Burkholderiales; family Burkholderiaceae_C; genus Ramlibacter; species Ramlibacter ginsenosidimutans. The sequence continues at coordinate 136,843 of NZ_JAEPWM010000004.1, forward strand.
GTCGAGGTAGTAGCGCGTCAGCGCGCGCTGGCGGCGCGCATCGAGCTTGCGGTTGGCATCCAGCGCCAGCAGGTGCGCGGGGATGGCCGCGCCGCGCCGCAGGACGGCGAGGCTTTCCGGTGGCAGTTCAGTCCAACGCATGGTCGATCATCTCAAGGCTAGTGTCCGGTGCCGCCGCGGAACCGGCTTGGCCGGGCCGCTGGGGCGCCTCCGCGAGGGGGAGGCGCCCGAGGCGCTTCAGGGCGGGTCAATACTTTCCGTCGCGCGCTTCGTAGTGCGTGGGCTTGTTCAGGGAAGCGCCACCGTGCTGCACCCAGTCGGCCGTCCACTCCAGCATGCGCGAGAGACTCACCCGCGGCTCGCCGAACAGGCGGAAGGCTTCCTTGCAGTCGACCAGCCACGCCGTCTTGGCCTCGTAGCCGGTGAACACCGGCGCGACGTTCATGCGCTCGCCCAGCTCGCAGGCGAGCTCGCGGATGCTCACCCTGGGGCCGCTCAGGTTCAACGGCGAGGTCGGCGCGGTGCAGTGCGCGAGCGAACGCAGGGTCCAGTCGTTCGCCTCGCCCTGCCAGATCACGTTCGCATGGCCCATGGAGAGGTCGATCAGCTGCTTGCGCAGCAGCTTCTGCGCGATGTCGTGCAGCACGCCGTAGCGCATGTCGATGGCATACGACAGGCGCAGCAGCCGGCCCGGCGTGCCGAGCTCGTGCGAGAAGTGCTCGAACATGCGCTCGCGCGCCACGCAGGAATTGGCGTACTCGCCCGAGGGCGCGGTGGGCGGCATGGACTCCGGCGCGCCGTCGCCGTCGCTGGGGACGAAGGGATAAACGCAGGCGGTGGAGAAGGCGACGATGCGCGAACGCGGGAAGCGCTCGGCGACCAAGGCGGGCACATGCGCGTTCATCGCCCAGGTCAGCCACTCGCTGCCGGTGGAGCCGAACTTGCGTCCGGCCATGAACACGATGTTGGGTGCGTCGGGCAGCCCCGCGAGCGCCTCGCGCGAGAGCAGGTCGGCGGTGATGCACTCGACACCGGCCGCCTGCAGTTGCTCGCGCAGGCCCGGTTCGGAAAAACGCGCGACGCCGATCACCCGCCGCTCGGGGCTGGCGCGCTTGGCCATCCGCGCCAGCGTCGGGCCCATCTTGCCGCCGACGCCCAGCACCATGATGTCGCCGGGCACCTGCTGCAGCGCCTGCACCAGTTCCGGCGAAGGCCGGCTCAGCAATTCCTCCAGCGCGGTGACGTCCGCGATGCGCGCGGGCAGGTCCTTGGCAGCTTCCGTCATCCCGCCACTATTCACTAACTGGTGAATTAGCGCATGAGGGTGATCCCTTAGAACGATGGGGGGCTGGGGGCGGGGTCTGGGCGGCCTTTGAGGGAGCTGGGACGGATGATCGAAAAGGAGAACGCAGAGTGCGCAGAGGTTACGCAGAGGACGCAGAGAAAACCTTGAAGAAGGATGTTCTGCGCCCTCTGCGTAACCTTTGCGTCCTCTGCGTTCCAAAGAGACTGATCTGGCGCAGATGCCTACACGGGCAGCGAAAAGAAAAAGGCCGCCCGAGGGCGGCCGTTTCGCGACGCGGGTCGGCTCTCAGACTTTCGTCGACATCATGAAGCTGTCGAAGTAGTACTCCGAGAAGCGGCTCCACAGCAGCTGGTCGCGCTGGAAGGCGCGCATGTCCTGGTGGATGGTCTTGAACTCGGGCGACTTCGCCTCGTGCTCGGCGAACACTTCCATCGAGGCCTTGTAGCCGGCCTGCAGCACGTCCTTGGGGAAGGCCTTGAGCTGCGTCTTGTTGGCCACCAGGCGCTTCAGCGCGATGGGGTTCACGGCGTCGTACTTCGCGAGCATGTCGCGCGCGGCCACGTTGCAGGCAGCCTGCAGGATCGCCTTGTTCTCCGGCGACAGCGCGGCATAGGCCTTGGTGTTCACGAAGAACTCCAGCTCCGCCCCGCCTTCCCACCAGCCCGGATAGTAGTAATACGGCGCGACCTTGTTGAAGCCCAGCTTCTCGTCGTCGTAGGGGCCGACGAACTCGGTGGCATCCAGCGTGCCCTTCTCCAGCGACTGGTACACCTCGCCGGCCGGCATGTTCTGCGACACGACGCCCAGCTTCGCCATCGCTTCGCCGAGCAGGCCGCCGCCCATGCGCATCTTCAGGCCCTTCAGGTCGGCGACGCTCTTGATCTCCTTGCGGAACCAGCCGCCCATCTGCGTGCCGGTGTTGCCGGCGCTGAAGCTCTTGATGTTGTGCTTCGCGTAGAACGCGTCCATCAGCTTGCGGCCGTTGCCGTGCTCCATCCACGCGTCCATCTGGCGCGCGGTCAGCCCGAAGGGCACGGCGCAGCCGAAGGCGAAGATCGGGTCCTTGCCCGTGAAGTAGTACGGCGCGGTCTGCGCCATCTCGATCGTGCTGTTCTCCAGTGCATCGACCACGCCGAAGGCCGGCATGAGCTCGCCGCCGGCGTGCACGGAAATGTCGAACTTGCCGCCGGAGAGATCCTTCACCGTCTTGGACATCACTTCGGCGCTGCCGAAGATGGTGTCCAGCGACTTGGGAAAGGAGGAAGCGAGGCGCCAGCGCACCGCGGCCTGCGCGTGCACCGCGGGTGCGACACCGGAAGCGAGCACGCCGGCGATGCCGGCGCGCTTCATGAGGGAACGACGGTCCATGGAAAGCGGCTCCTGACTGCAATCGACAAATGTGTGGCGCGCATGATGCGCCGACCGGCGTCACAAAGCTGTCAGGAAGCTGGCATCTCGACAGGAGCGCGAAACCTGCGCGGGGCCCTCCTCACAACCTCTGCGATTGCATGAAGCGGTCGAAGGTCGCCTCCGTGAAGCGGAACCAGAGGTTCTGGTCGGCGCGGAACCGGGTGTAGTCCGCGTAGACCTTCTTCCAGTTCGGATTCTTCGCGGACAGCTCCTCGTACACCTGCATGGACACCTTGAACGACTGGGCCATCACGTCGTTCGGGAACGGACGCAGCCTGGCGCCCTGCGCGACCAGCGTCTTCAGCGCCGCGGGGTTGCGCGCGTCGTACTTGGCCTGCATGTCCACGTGCGTGAAACCCGAGGCCGCCTCGACGATCGCCTTGTACTCCGCGGGCAGCGCGGCCCAGGCCTTGCGATTGATGAAGAAGTCGACCTGCGGGCCGCCCTCCCACCAGCCGGGGTAGTAATAGAAGGGCGCGACCTTGTTGAACCCGAGCTTCAGGTCGTCGTAGGGACCCACCCACTCCGCCGCGTCGATGGTCCCCTTCTCCAGCGCCTGGTAGATGTCGCCGCCGGGGATGCTCTGCGGCACGCCGCCCATGCGCTCGATGATCCGGCCGGCGAAGCCGCCGATGCGGAACTTCAGGCCCTTCATGTCGGCCAGCGACCTGATCTCCTTGCGGAACCAGCCTCCCATCTGCGAGCCGGTGTTGCCACCCGGGAAGCTGACCATGTTGTAGTTCGCGTAGAACTCGCGCATCAGCTTCAGGCCGTTGCCTTCGAACATCCACGCGCTCATCTGCCGGCTGTTCAGGCCGAACGGGATGGCTGCGCCGATGGCGAAGGTCTCGTCCTTGCCGAAGAAATAGTAGGGCACGGTATGGCAGGCCTCGACCGTGCCGTGCTGCACGCCGTCCACGACGCCGAACGCAGGCATCAGCTCGCCGGCCGGGTGCACGGAAATCTCGAACCGGCCGGCGGTCATGGCCTTCACCTGCTTCGAAAAGACCTCGGCGGCGCCGTAGATGGTGTCCAGCGACTTGGGAAACGACGATGCCAGCCGCCAGCGGATGGTGGCCTGCGCGTGCACCGCCGGGGCGATGCCGGCGGCGAGCACGCCGGCGATGCCAGTGCGCCTCAGGACGGAACGACGATCCATGGCGAATTTTCTCCTTCTGCTGCCGCGGTGGCGCGGCGGATCATCGACGCCGCCTGCAAAAAAAACGCCCCGGCGGATGACCGGGGCGGATCATAAGGTTCCCATGGCGACCGAAGCCGCCGCGGGCCGGGTCAGAGCTTCTGGGCCTGCATGAAGCGGTCGAAGGTGGCTTCGGTGAAGCGGAACCAGAGGTTCTGCTCGGCGCGGAACTTGGAGTAGTCGGCGTAGATCTTGTTCCAGTCCGGGTTCTTGGCGCTCAGCTCGCTGTACAGCGCCATGGAGTGCTTGAACGCGGTGGACATCAGGTCGTTGGAGAAGGCGCGCAGCTTGGTGCCACCGGCGACCAGCGTCTTCAGCGCGGCCGGGTTGCGGGCGTCGTAGCGCGCCTGCATGATCACGTGCGCCTCGGTCGCGGCCGATTCCACGATGGCCTTGTTCTCCGCGGACAGGGCGTTGTAGGCCTTGTCGTTGACGAAGAAGTCCAGCTGCGGACCGCCTTCCCACCAGCCGGGGTAGTAGTAGTTGGGCGCGACCTTGTTGAAACCGAGCTTCAGGTCGTCATACGGACCCACCCACTCGGCCGCGTCGATGGTGCCCTTCTCCAGCGCCTGGTAGATCTCGCCGCCCGGGATGTTCTGCGGCACGCCGCCCATGCGCTCGATCACCTTGCCCGCGAAGCCGCCGACGCGGAACTTCAGGCCCTTCATGTCGGCGGCGGACTTGATCTCCTTGCGGTACCAGCCACCCATCTGGCAGCCGGTGTTGCCGCCGGGGAAGTTGACGATGTTGTACTTGGCGTAGAACTCGCGCATCAGCTTCAGGCCGTTGCCCTCGAACATCCACGCCGTCATCTGGCGGCTGTTCAGGCCGAAGGGAATCGCGCAGCCAAGGGCGAACACCTCGTTCTTGCCGAAGAAGTAGTAGGGCGCCGTGTGCGCCATTTCCACCGTGCCCTGCTGCACGCCGTCGACCACGCCGAACGCGGGCATCAGCTCGCCGGCGGCGTGGGTGCTGACCTCGAACTTGCCGCCGGACAGGGCCTTCACGCGCGCGGAGAACACTTCGGCCGCGCCGAAGATCGTGTCCAGCGAACGCGGAAAGGACGAAGCCAGGCGCCAGCGGATCGCGGCCTGCGCGTGCACGGCTGGCGCGATGCCCGTGGCGAGGACGCCCGCGATGCCGGCCTGCTTGATGAGGGAACGACGGTCCATGAAGACTCCTGGTTCTAAGAAGTTCGGGTTGCATGAGCCCCGTTTGCCAAACTTTCGTATTGACGCGCGAGAGTCGCCCGATTCTAGGAATGACAGGATTCCGTCAGGCCGGGGTTTTCCCTGCGTGAACAACGCACGCAAGGCAGTCGTTCACGCAACGCAGCCTGCGCGGATCGCGTGGCTGCAGTCCGGAGTCGCGCCGCCTGCTGTGCCCGTCACGTTTCTCAGGGGAAGGCGAAGCCGCCGACCGAGCTTCCCGATGCCCCGACCAGCGCTGCCCCTGGAACCGAGGTACCCGCGGCCAGGGTGCTCGCGTGGCCCAGGACATAGGCCTTGTCATACGCACCGACATACAAACGGTCCTGGGCGGCATCGACCGCGACCACTCGCGCGTTCGGCAGCGCCACGGTCCCGACCGTGACCGGCGACGCGGCGCTGGCACCGTTCACGATCGTGACACCACCGGACGGGTCGGCTGCATACAGCCGGTCGCGGCCGGGGTCGATGGCGATTCCGGTCACTGCGATCGGCAAGAGCAGGTGCCGCGCCGCAAACACCGTGCCGCTGGCGGAGTCGATGTTCGGGAACACATGAACTCCCGTGGTGGATCCGATGACGTACAGGGTGGCGCGGCCGGGATCCAGCGCGATGCCGTGCGCGCCGTCGTTGATCGTGAGGACCCGGGCAGGCACCACGGGCCCGCTGGCGCCGCTTGCCTGCGGCACGACCAGGACCTGGTCGTCGTATCTGCGGCTGCCCGCCACGTACAGGGTGTCGTGGGCGCCATCGAGGACCATCGCGTTCCCCCAGAGCCAGTCCGATGGCAGCGTGATGGTCCGGGCTGGCGTCGCGGTTTCGGTCAGGGCGCTTGCCTGGGCGTAGACAAGCACGGACGCCGCCGACATCGCATAGAGCAGGTCGTGGCTGGAGTCGTAGGCGAGCGGGTCGCGCAAGTTGGAAATGGCGAGATTCTTCTGCGCCGACAAGCTGGACCCGGAGTTCGACGTCCACGCCGGCAGCGCCGTGAGCGTGCCTTGGCCGATATCGGTCACGAACAGCTGCATTTGCACCTGCGCCGGGCTGGCGGGCGGCGTGTTGACCGCGTTCTGGCTGGGGCCCGGGTCCGCGGTCTGGCTGGACGACGTGCCTACTGCACTGGTCCCGCCGCTGCCGCCGCCTCCGCAGCCAACAAGCATCCAGAGCAACGCGAAAGCGAGCGTCGCCCGCACCAGGAACTGCTTCATCCACCCCCCTCGTCATCGCAAGACGTGCGATGTGCGCGGGGATGTTATCGGGCGCCGGGAGAAACCGCTGTTCGGTTTTTCCCTCTCAGCCGACGACCTTCAGGTTGGGGGCGGGCCGTTCCAGCAGCTCGCCGAAGCGCGCCTGGATCGAAGCCTCGATGCCCGCGGCGTCGAGGCCTTGCAGCGACAGCAGCTTCGCCGGGTCCCCGTGCGGCGCGTACTCGTCGCGCAGCCCCAGTTGCAGCACCGGCTTGACGATGCCGGCGGCGTTGAGCGCCTCGGTGACCGCGCTGCCCGCGCCGCCCATGATGGCGCCCTCTTCCACCGTGACCAGCGCGTCGTGCGAGGCGGCGATCTGCAGCAGCAGTTCGGTGTCCAGGGGCTTGGCCCAGCGCATGTTCGCGACGGTGAGGTCCAGCCGGTCCGCCGCCTGCAGCACCGGGTAGAGCAGCGTGCCGAAGGCGAGCACCGCGACGCGATGGCCCTGGCGGCGCAGTTCGCCCTTGCCGAAGGGCAGCGGGTGCAGGCCCGGTTCCACCGTGGTCCCCACGCCGGCGCCGCGCGGATAGCGCACCGCCACCGGATGGTCCTGCTGGTAGGCCGTGGTGAGCAGCTTGCGCGTCTCGTTCTCGTCGGCCGGGCAGGCGATGCTCACGTTGGGGATGCAGCGCAGGTAGGCGATGTCGTAGGCGCCCGCATGCGTGGGACCGTCGGCGCCGACGAGGCCCGCGCGATCGAGCGCGAACACCACCGGCAGCTTCTGCAGCGCCACGTCGTGGATCAACTGGTCGTAGCCGCGCTGCAGGAAGGTCGAATAGATCGCGACCACCGGCTTCAGGCCTTCGCAGGCGATGCCCGCCGCGAACGTGACCGCGTGCTGTTCGGCGATGCCGACGTCGAAGTAGCGGTCCGGGAAGCGCTGGTGGAACTCCACCATGCCCGAGCCTTCTCGCATGGCCGGCGTGATGCCGACCAGCCGGTGGTCCTGGGCCGCCATGTCGCACAGCCAGTGGCCGAACACCTGGGTGAAGGTGGGCTTCGGCGGCGTCGCCGGCTTCACCAGGCCGACCGCGGGATCGAACTTGCCAGGCCCGTGGTAGGCCACCGGGTCCGCTTCGGCCAGTTTGTAGCCCTGGCCCTTCCTGGTCACCACGTGCAGGAACTGCGGGCCCTTGAGCTGGCGGATGTTCTCCAGCGTCGGCACCAGCGATTCGAGGTCGTGCCCGTCGATCGGGCCGATGTAGTTGAAGCCGAACTTCTCGAACAGCGTGGCCGGAACGACCATGCCCTTGGCATGTTCCTCGATGCGCTTGGCCAGCTCGAACAGCGGCGGCGCGACGTGCAGCACCTTCTTGCCCAGCTCCTTGGTGGCGGCGTAGAAGCGGCCGCTCATGAGCTGCGCGAGGTAGCGGTTCAGCGCGCCCACCGGCGGGCTGATCGACATGTCGTTGTCGTTCAGGATGACCAGCAGGTCCGTGTCGGTCACGCCCGCGTTGTTCAGAGCCTCGAACGCCATGCCCGCGCTCATCGCGCCGTCGCCGATCACGGCGATCGAGTGGCGCTGCTCGCCTTTCAGCTTGGCCGCCACCGCCATGCCCAGCGCCGCGGAGATGCTGGTGGACGAATGCGCCGTGCCGAAGGTGTCGTACTCGCTCTCGGCCCGCTGCGGGAAGCCGGCGAGGCCGCCCAGCTGGCGCAACGAGGCCATGCGGTCGCGCCGGCCGGTGAGGATCTTGTGCGGATAGGTCTGGTGCCCCACGTCCCAGACGACGCGGTCCCAGGGCGTGTTGAACACGTAGTGCAGCGCGATGGTCAGTTCCACCGTGCCCAGGTTGGAGCTCAGGTGCCCGCCCGTGCGCGCCACCGACTCCAGCACGTAGGAGCGCAATTCGTCGGCCAGCACGGGCAGCTGTGCGCGTCCCAGCCGGCGCAGGTCGGCGGGATCGTTGATCGTTTCCAGCAGCGTTGCCATTTCTAGTTGTCCCTGTGCACCACCATCTCGGCCAGCGCGCGCAGTGCCTGCGTGTCGGCCAGCCCGGTGGTCGCGAGCGCGGCGCGCGCCTGTTCCAGCAATTCGGCGGCATGGTTGCGGGCCCGGTCCAGGCCCAGCAGCGACACGTAGGTCGGCTTGTCCTGCAGCGCGTCCTTGCCCGCCGTCTTGCCAAGGGTAGCGGAATCCGCGGTCACATCGAGGATGTCGTCGACCACCTGGAAGGCCAGGCCCAGGGCCCGGCCATATTCCGCAAGTCCGCTCGCGGCCTCGGGCGCCGCCTCGCCGCAAGCTGCCCCCATCATGACACTGGCCTGCAGCAGCGCGCCCGTTTTCAGGCGATGCATGTGTCGCAATTCATCTTCGGTGAGCCTCTGGCCGACCGCCGCGAGGTCGATGGCCTGCCCGCCCGCCATGCCGGAGCCGCCCGCGGCCTGCGCGAGCAGGCGGCAAAGGCGGGCCTGCGTGCGATCGGGGATGCCGGCATCCGCCGGTGCCAGCAGCTCGAAGGCCAGCGCCTGCAGCGCATCGCCGGCCAGCAAGGCCGTGGCCTCGCCATACGCCACGTGCACCGTGGGCTTGCCCCGGCGCAGCACGTCGTTGTCCATGCAGGGCATGTCGTCGTGCACGAGCGAATACGCGTGGATCAGCTCGACGGCGCAGGCGGCGCGCAGGGCTGCGTCCAGGTTCCCGCGCACGGCTTCGGCTGCGCCCAGCACCAGCAGGGGGCGCAGGCGCTTGCCGCCGTCCAGCACGGCGTACCGCATCGCTTCCCCCAGGCGCACCGGCGCGTCGTGCGGAACCCACGCCGACAAGGCCTGTTCCACCCGCGCGAGCCGTTCGGCCGACCAGGACTTCAGGTCGAACACGGAGCCGTCACTGGGCCCGAGCGCCGCGGCGCTCACTCGCCCGCCCACGGCTTGAGCACGCCGGCGTCGAGCACCTTGATCTGTTCCTCCACGGCCTGCAGCTTCTCGCGGCAGAACTTCAGCAGGTCGGCGCCCCGCTCGTAGCCGGCCAGCAGCTGTTCGAGCGGCAGCTGGCCCGACTCGATCAGACCGGTGAGTTGTTCGAGTTCTTCCATCGCCGCTTCGTAGCTGGCAGGAGGTTTGAAAGGCGGCTTGGGCATGCAATCTTTTCCGGTCAACCATGGATTTTAGGCGAGCGCCCCCCAAGTGCAGCCGGAGGGTAGAATCGCCCTCCCTTCTCTGTCGCGCTCCAAGCGTGGCCCTGCCCCTTCATAGGGGGAGTCTCTAGGTCAGGTGAAATGTCTGATTTAAGTCTTCAGCTACAGCAGGCCGCAAGCCAACTTTCCGTTTCCAGCTACTTCGACCCAGCGCTGTTCGAGCGCGAGATGGAGCTGATCTTCCAGCACGGGCCCCGGTACCTGGGGCACGAACTCGCCATTCCCGAGGCTGGGGATTACTACGCACTGCCGCAGGAAGGCGAGGGGCGCGCGCTGCTGCGCACCCGCAACGGCATCGAGCTGATCTCCAACGTGTGCCGGCACCGGCAGGCGGTGATGCTGCGCGGGCGCGGCTCGGTGAACGCGAGTCCTTCGTCCGGGGGGAACATCGTGTGCCCGTTACATCGATGGACCTACAGCGCCGGCCAGGGCGGCAAGGCGGGCACGCTGCTGGGCGCGCCGCACTTCGCGACGGACCCCTGCCTCAACCTCAACAACTACGCGGTCCAGACCTGGAACGGGCTGGTGTTCGAAGGCGGCGGCAAGCACTTCGACGTGCAGCGCGCGCTGGCGAAGCTGGGGCCCAGGGCGGACCTGGACTTCAGCGGCTACGTGTACGACCGCACCCAGCTGCACGAGGTCGACTACAACTGGAAGACGTTCATCGAGGTCTACCTCGAGGACTACCACGTCGGCCCCTTCCATCCGGGCCTGGGCAACTTCGTGACCTGCGATGACCTGCGCTGGGAATTCGGCCCCGAATACTCGGTGCAGACCGTGGGCGTCGCCGGCAAGCTCGGCAAGCCGGGCTCGGACGTGTACCGGCAATGGCACGAGCAGGTGCTGCGCTACCAGGACGGCCGCATGCCCAAGCACGGCGCGGTGTGGCTCACGCTCTATCCCAACGTGATGGTCGAGTGGTACCCGAACGTGCTGGTGGTCTCCACGCTGTTCCCCAAGGGCCCGCAGAAGACGCTGAACGTGGTGGAGTTCTTCTATCCCGAGGAGATCGCCGCCTTCGAACGCGAGTTCGTGGAAGCCCAGCAGGCCGCCTACATGGAGACCTGCGTGGAGGACGACGAGATCGCCCTGCGCATGGACGCGGGCCGCAAGGCGCTGATGGAGCGCGGCGACAACGAGGCCGGGCCCTACCAGAGCCCCATGGAAGACGGCATGCAGCACTTCCACGAGTGGTACGGCGACGCCATGGGCCCGCGCCCGGCCCGACCCTGAGTGCCGGCCTTTCCCGAAGGCCTGCACCGCGGCATCGTGGTGCCCCTGGACCGGCGCAACGTCGACACCGACGCGATCTTTCCCAAGCAGTACGGGCGCTCGACCGCGAAGAGCGGCTACGGGCCCGTGCTGTTCGACAACTGGCGCTATCTCGATCCCGGTGACCTGGACAGCGACCACGCGCGGCGCCGGCCGGACCCCGGGTTCGTGCTGAACGACCCCGCGCTGCGCGGCGCAACGGTGCTGCTGGCCGAGGAGAACTTCGGCTGCGGCTCCAGCCGCGAACACGCCGTGTGGGCGCTGCGGGATTACGGTTTCCGCGCGGTGGTGGCGCCCAGCTTCGGCGACATCTTCCGCCAGAACTGCGCGCTGAACGGCGTCGCGCCCATCGTCCTGGCGCCGCGCGAGGTCCGCGCACTGTTCGACCTGGCGCAACTCGGGCCGCTGGAGGTCCTCATCGACGTGCACGAGGGCCGGCTTGCGGCCGGCCCGCACGCGTTCGCGTTCCAGCTCACGCCGCGGCAGCGCCTGCTGCTGACACAGGACGTGGACTGGATAGGCGCGACGCTCGCGCAGCGCGATCGCATCGCGGCCTTCGAGGCCGAGCGCCTCGCGCGCCAGCCCTGGCTCGCGCGCATGTTCCCGGGCCGCTGATGGACGCGCTGTGGATGCTCGCCGCCTCCCTGTTCTTCGCGAGCATGGCGGTCTGCATCAAGTTCGCATCCGCCTGGTTCAACGCCGCCGAGCTGGTGTTCTGGCGCGGCCTGCTCGGCATGGTGGTGATGGGCTTGTGGGCGCGCTCGCGCCGCACGTCGCTCGCCACGCGCTATCCGGTCATGCACGCGTGGCGCAGCCTGGTCGGCGTGCTGTCGCTGGGCGCCTGGTTCTATGCGATCGCCGGATTGCCGCTGGCCACCGCCATGACCCTCAACTACATGAGCAGCGTCTGGATCGCGGCCTTCCTGGTCGGCGGCGCGCTGGTGGCGTGGAATCCGCGCGCGGGCACCGCTGTCATCACGCGCCAGGGGCCGCTGGCGCTGACCGTGCTCGCGGGCTTTGCGGGCGTCGTGCTGATGCTGCGGCCAACGATCGGCTCGCAGCAGGTGTTCGCCGGACTTGTGGGGCTGCTCTCGGGCGTTCTCTCGGCCTTCGCCTACCTGCAGGTGATGGCGCTCGGGCGCATCGGCGAGCCGGAGGTGCGCACGGTCTTCTACTTCGCCGCCGGTTCCGCGGTCGCCGGTGCCATCGGCATGACGCTGGCCGGCGTGTCGCCGTGGGATTGGGGCCATGCCGCGTGGCTGTTGCCGATGGCCGTGCTCGCGTCGCTGGGCCAGTGGTGCATGACCCGCGCCTACAGCCACGGCGCGACGCTGCTGGTGGCGAACCTGCAGTACTCCGGCATCGTGTTCGGCGCGCTGTACAGCCTCGCCTTGTTCGGCGACCGCATCCCGCTGGCCGGCTGGGGCGGCATGGCCCTGATCTGCGCGAGCGGCATCGCCGCCACGGTGCTGCGCTCGGGGGCGGCCCCGGATGCGCCGGCGGAGGAGCATTGAAGGGTAAGGGGCTAGGGGCTAGGGACGAGGGAAACAGCCACAATACCGCCAGCCCTGATCCCTAGCCCCTAGCCCCTAGCCCCTGCGATGTACCCCACCCTCATCTCCCCCGAGCAACTGATGGCCTTGCAGGCCGCCAAGGCCCGCGTGATGGTGTTCGACTGCAGCTTCGAGCTGATGGACGCCACCGCCGGCGAGAAGCACTACCTGCAGTCGCACATTCCCGGCGCGGTGTACGCGGACCTGGACCACGCCTTGAGCGACAAGGGCACGCCCGACGCGAGCGGTGCGCCGCAGCCGCATCCTGGTGCGGCATCGGGCGGACGCCATCCGCTGCCCAGCCGCGAGAAGTTCGCCATGTGGTTGTCCAGCGTGGGCTTCGCCAACGACATGCAGGCCGTGGTGTACGACCGCAATGGCGCGAACTACTGCGGGCGGCTGTGGTGGATGCTCAAGTGGGCAGGCCACGAGGCCGTCGCCATCCTCGACGGCGGACTGCAGGCCTGGCAGGCCGCGGGGGGCGAGGTGCGCTCGGGCACCGAGCCTTCGCACTTCCAGTCGAACTTCGAGCTCGGTGAGCCCTTGCGCCGGCTGGTCGTCACACAGGAGGTCGCGCAGGCGCTCGGCCAATCCGCGCTGACGCTGATCGATGCCCGCCCACCGCAGCGCTTCCGCGGCGAAGTCGAGCCGCTCGATCCGGTTGCGGGCCACATCCCCGGCGCGCTCAACCGGCCGTTCGCGCAGAACATCGGGGCGGACGGACGCTTCAAGCCGCGCGAAGCGTTGCGCGCCGAATTCGACGCGCTGCTTGCGGGTCGCGATCCGGCCAGCGTCGTGCACCAGTGCGGCAGCGGTGTCAGCGCCGTGCCGAACCTCGTTGCGATGGAGCTCGCTGGCTACGCCCCCACGGGCTTGTATGCAGGCAGCTGGAGCGAGTGGTCGCGCACGCCGGGGCTGCCGGTGGAAAAGGGCTGAGCGCACGCGCGGGGGCGTGCGATCGAGACCTACCCCTTCCTCGCCCTCTCCACCCCCGCCACGTCGATCTTCCCCATCCCCATCATCGCCTCGAACACGCGCTTCGCTTCCGCGCGATCGGCGCTCGTGACGCCCTCCATCAGCACGCGCGGGGTGATCTGCCAGGAGATGCCCCACTTGTCCTGGCACCAGCCGCAGACGTTCTCCTTGCCGCCGTTGCCGACGATCGCATTCCAGTAGCGGTCGGTCTCGGCCTGGTCCTCCGTCGAGACCTGGAACGAGAACGCCTGGTTGTGCGGCGTGCCGGGGCCGCCGTTGAGGCCGAGGCAGGGGATGCCCAGCACGGTGAACTCGACCATCAAGGGGTCGCCTTCCTTGCCGGCCGGATAGTCGCCGGGCGCGCGGTGCAAGGCGCCGACCTTGCTGTCGGGGAAGGTGCGCGCGTAGAACTCGGCAGCTTCCAGGGCGGTGCCGTCGTACCAGAGACAGATTGCATTCTTGGGAAACATGGTGGCTCCTGCGGATGACGAGGGAATGACCATGTTAGACGTCGCGCGGTAGGCTGGTGGTGAGCCGCAGGCGAACCCCAGCTTGCTGCGCTACGCTGGATCGCTGGGGTTCGCGTTGCTCACCGCCAGCCTACGAGCGCCCGTCGCGGCGCCCGTCGTCTTCCCCGCAGGGGCCCGACTGCCCATCGTCGCGGCAGGCGGCGTGCGGTGCGGGCCCGCATGAAGGGCATCGCCTGGAAGCCGGCGCGCGCAGCCGCCGACCGATGCCCAGCGGGCCTGCACCGCACGCCGCCTGCCGCGACGCCCACGGACTTCCGAAGAGCGAACCTCTACGTGCGTCTCGGAGATCGGCGAAGAGCCAAAAAAAAGCCGGGCAGTGCCCGGCATTCGATAACGCACCGAAATCGTTCAGGGACGGTTGCCGTAGGACGAACCCGTCGTCGTGTTCGGCGATCCACCACCTGCGACCGCACTGCCGGCGCTGGCCGTGCCCTGCGCGGACTGCGCAGCGCCCGTGCCCAGGCCGCCATTGAGCCCGGTGCCGGGCACGTTGCTGCCCTGCGTGCCGGAGCCCGAGGCGCCGGGCGGCGCGTCGCCACCGGACGAACCGGAGTGCGACGTGGAGCCGGCGATGCCGGAGGGGCCGCCCGAGGGGCTGTCCGGTGCTGCGGGCTTCACGACCTCCACGCCGTTACCGGTGCCGGGACTGCCCGGCGCCACGGCGTTGTTCTCGGCGTGCTTGCTGCATGCGCCGAGCGCAAGCGAACAAGCAGCGGCGAGAGTCAGGAGAGGCCAGGAGCGCCGCATCGTCGATCAGCGAGACGTGCCAGCGGTGCCGGCGCTGCCGGTCGTGCCCGTGCCAGTCGTGCTGCCCGTGGTGCCACTGGCGCTGCCGGGCGTGGACGACGTGGTGTCCGTGCTGGAGCCGGTGGTGCCGCTCGCGCCCATCGAGGTGCCGCTGCCGGTCGCGGAACCGGTGCCGCTGGCGCCCGCGGTGGTGCCGGTGCTGGGGGTCGTGGCCGTGCTGCCGGACGTGGAGCCGGTGCCGCTGGCCGTGGTGCTGCTGGTCGTGTCGCTCGGCGACGTCGAGGTGGACGGCATCGTGCTCGAGCTCGACGAGCTGGCGCCGGTGTCATCATGCTTCTTGCTGCAGGCGCTCAGCGACAGCGCCGCCATCAGCGCGAGCGCGGCACATTGCGCGATCGGGGACTTGATCATCAGGAACTCCTTGAGTGTTGGACTACTGGTATTGAGAGAGCTGGCAGCGGCTCCCGCTGCCTGCGGCTCACTTTAGTGGGGGGCTTCCCCTGCCGTGTCGTCTCGTACTGTCGATGACTGTAGGACGGGACAAGGCTGCGTCGGGCCGATCAGGCGAGTGCGTGAGCGAGTGCATCCTCACGCAACGCTTCTGCAACGGCGCGCAATTCTTCCTTCCGAACCGTGAGCGAACGTGCCAGCGACTGCAGGTCCAGGCGCGACGCCATGATGCGGTTGAACACCTGTTCGCGTTCCTGGCGGACGTGGCGCTCCACGTATTCGGCGAGCACCGCCACGCGCGCGTCGTACAACTCGTCCTCGGCCGAGGTCGCGAGGATCTGCGCCACGAATTCGCGCTGGCTGCCGTGCTGCTCCTCGGCCTCGTCCATCACGTCGTCGTCCTGCAGCGCCTCGCGCACGGCCGGATAGAACAACTCCTCTTCGAGCCGTGCATGGATCGTCAGCTCCATGCAGATCTCCTCGGCGAGCGCACGCCGCTTGAGAGCGGGGGCGTGGTTCTTCACCAGCTCGCGGTAGGACTGGAACAGGGCGTGCACCGCGAGGTGGTCTGCGTCCAGCAGGTCGATGGCGTCGGGCGCTTGTTTCTTCATGGATGTGCGTCTCTGTGGATTGACGGGTCAGGAACGGCCGCCGCGTTCGTGGCGGGTCTTCACGAACTGCGGCATCACGGGGGCAGCAGGCGACCCCTGGTTGCCGCCGGTGGCGGCGGGCTGCAGGTCCTCGGGCCGCTCGGAGCGCGCGCGCTCCTTGCGCGGCGCTTCGGGCGGGGTCGTTGACTTGCGCTTGCTGTCGTTCATGGGGTGCCTCACGGTGAAGACCTACTCTAGAGATGCGCCCGCCGGGCGCTGTCAGTGTGCGGACGCCGGTGATGTAGGAAAGAGGACCTTCAGCGGCACGCCGGGCGCGCGGGGCGGCCCGGCGTCGCTGCTCAGAGGCGGCCGAGGGCCGACATCAGCGCCTTGCGCACCGTGGGGAACTGGTGCACGTCGCTGTGGCCCGCGCCGTCGACGCGCAGCAGCTGGGCCGAGCGCATGGACTTGACCAGCGTCTCGCTGTGGCGGATGGGGATCAGTTCATCCTTCTCGCCGTGGATCAGCATCACCGGGCCCAGCAGCTTCGCCGCATGTTCCAGTGTGTGCAGCGGATAGCGCAGGACCTGCAGCGGGACCCACGGGTACAGCTCCGCGGCCAGCACCTTCATGCTGCTGTAGGGCGACACCAGCAGCGTGAGGTCGGGTGCGTGACCTTCCGAGGAGAGCTGCGCGGCGAGCCCCGCGGCCAGGCCCGTGCCGAGCGACTGGCCCGAGATCACCACGCGCTTGCCTTCGTACATGGGCGCGAGCTGGTGCCACACCGCAACGACATCCGAGCGCAGTTGCTCCTCGCTCTCGATCTGGCCGCTGCTCTTGCCGAAGCCGCGGTAGTCCAGCATCACCACGTCGAAGTTGGCCTGGCGGAACGCGTCGAGCTCGACGAACCACTTCTTCAGGTTGCCCGAGTTGCCGTGCAGGAAGAAGAACACGCCGCGCGGGTTGGGCCGCATCAGCTGCGCGACCGACAGGCGCGCGCCGGGCACCTCGACGAAGAATTCGCGGGTGTCCTCGTCGTCGCAGATCGGCTCGTCGAGCGGCAGCGGCGCCGGTTCGAACAGCAGGCGTTCCTGCCGGAAGTAGAGCCACCCGATGGCGCCGACATAGATCGCGCCGATGGCCAGCAGGACCGATGCGGAGAAGATTGCGTAGACCATGTTGCCTCCCCCCCGCACCGCCTTAGCGACCGCGCTTGTTGTCCGGGTCACTGGGACCATTCCGGTCGGACATGCCCGGCCCCGGGGCGCCGAGCTCGCCGGCATCGCTGGGGTTCTTGTCGTTCCAGGTGCCGCCGGCGCCGGTCACCTTGCCGCGCGGATGGATCTCGTCCGTGCCGTCGTCGAAGTTCAGCGCACCGCCACCCATCGGCTTGTCGTCGGCGGCGCCGTGGTCCCGCTCGTTGACGCCGGAGGGCGCGACCAGGTCGGGCTGGTTGTCGCTGGTGACGCCGATCTTCGCCGGGCCGTCGCCACGGTAATCCTGGTCCGCCGGCGATTCGTCGGCCATGGGCATGCCCTTCTCGTCACCGGCCATGGGTCGGGCTATGGTGCGCGGCTCCTGCAGGTCGGGGCTGATGCCGGTGCCACGCGCCGAGGCCTGGCCTTCGGTGGCCGAGCGGCCCACGTCCGGCGAGGGGCGGTCCTGGTCCTTGCGAGGCATCCCGTCTCGGGACTGTTCCTGGTTGGGCATCACGGACTCCTTGTTGCTGCGGATCCGGGCTGAGTCGCCCGTCCTGACAACCGAGTCTTGGTGAGCCGCCAAGGCAGACCTGTCGGCTCTGCCCGGCGGCTCGCGTAGGAGGCCGGCGCGAGGCCCGGCAGGAAGGACTACGCTAGCGCGGGCCGGCGTGGAGATACAGGTGGCGCAGGCGTGCGCGCTCCGGCTCGCGCAGCGCGAGCCCCTCCGCGAAGTACTGTTCCAGCGAGCCATACGCGGCATCGACTTCGTCGAAGGCCGCCTGCAGGAACTCCGGGTGCACGCGCCACAACACCTCCATGGCCTCGCGCGGCAGTCCCATGCTGCTGGCGTCGGGCAGGCGCACGCGATCGTTCGTGAGCAGGTAATCGTGCATCACGGCCGCATCCGACGCACCGACCGCCTTCAGCAGCAGCGCCGCCGCAAAGCCGGTGCGGTCCTTGCCGGCCGTGCAATGGAACACCGTGGGCTCGTCCGACGCGAGCAGGTGGTGGAAGAACTCCGCAAAGCGCGGCGTACTGTCGCGCACGAAACCGCGGTACGTGTCCTGCATGTGCGCGGTGACGTCGGCCCCGGTCAGGGCGTGGCCGGAGGCGACCAGCTCGCTCAGCTTCTGCACGATCGTCGGCTCGATGGGCAGCGAGTGCACCGTCACGCCTTCCAGCCGGCACGCCGCCGACGTGCGCTCGTGCACGCCGCGGAAGTCGAGCACCCGCGTGATGCCGAGGGCGCGGATCTGCGCCGCGTCGTGCGCATCCAGCGCGCCGAGATGGTCGGACCGGTAGAGATGGCGCAGGGGCAGGCCGGGGCCGCGGGCCTCGCCCACGTGGCGGAAATTCGAGGAACTGGCGAAACGCATCCCTGCATTGTCGCGCGCCGGTGTCCGGAAATGAAAATGCCTGGCGGTTCGCACCGGCCAGGCACCTCGCGCGCCGGTGGGCGCGCGCGTCTCCAGCTTACTTGCTGCTGCGCGAAGACTTGCTGCCGGAGCTGGAACTGCGGCCGCCCTTGGCGCTGGCGCGCTCGCTCTGGGCGCGGCTGTTCTGCGTGCTCGCCTTGCCGCCCTTGCTGGCGGCCTGCGCGCGGCTCGACTTCCCGGAGGAGGACGACGAGGACGACTTGGAAGAACCCGAAGGCGAGGAACTACGAGATGCCATAGCTTTGCTCCTTTGGTTGCATGCATCATCGGCCGCACATGACTTCCGGCGGCCACCTGCTCACACTAGGCAGACCATGCGCGGACCCTGTCGGATCAACCCGGTGGCTCCGCGTAGGAATCGCCCTGCCCGTGGCGATCCTCGGGTGGGCAAGGTGCGCATGCTCCGGAGCGCATGGGCGCGCAGCACCGTGCCGTCAACTGCGGCACTGTAGGGACGGTGCTGTTGCCTCGTGTCGGCGCGGCACGCGGCTCGATGTAGGACGGCATCGTTGGATGCGCCCGGGCCTGGAACTTCCCGGTGGCCGCTACTTCCAGGCCGCGCGGGCGCGCGCCCTCACCTGCATCAAGGGCGCCTGCGGCTGCACGCCGGGAGCGCCCAGCGATGCCGGCGCCGGCGGCCACGCGACCTGCTCGAAATGCGCGAGCATGCCCTCGCTCACGAACCGCGTGCGGCCCGCGTACACATGGCGGTCGCCGCCACCCGATTGCTGCGTGACGTAGAAACGCTGCGGCACGAGCAGGTGCAGTTGCTCCTTGGCGCGCGTCATCGCCACATAGAGCAGGCGCCGCTCCTCCTCGATCTCCTCGGTCGTGCCGGTGGCCATGTCGCTGGGAATGCAGCCATCGACCACGTTGAGCACGTGCACCGCGTGCCACTCCTGTCCCTTGGCGCTGTGGATCGTCGACAGGATGAGGTAGTCCTCGTCGCGCAGCGGCGGTCCGCTCTGGTCGCTGGTGACCTCGGGCGGATCGAGCGTCAGCTCGGTCAGGAAGCGCTCGCGGCTGCCGTAGCCGGCGGCCAGGCGCGCGAGCTGTTCGATGTCGAGCTTGCGCACCTGCGGGTCCTCGTGCAGGCGCTCCAGTTGCGGCAGGTACCACTCCTTCGCCAGCTCCATGTCGGCCGGCCAGGCGAGCCCGGGTTGCGCCAGGCTGGCAAACAGGCTGGCGAGCCGGCTCCAGTCCTCGCGCGCAGCGGCGGGCGGCTCGAACTCCTGCAAGGCGCGGTGCGGGTCGCCGGCTTCACCCATGGCATCGAGCAGGCGCGTGGCGCTCGCCGCGCCGATGCCAGGCACGAGCTGCACGGCCCGGAAGCCCGCCATGCGCCCGCGCGGGTTGTGCGCGAAGCGCAGCACCGCCAGCAGGTCCTTGATGTGCGCGGCCTCCAGGAACTTGAGGCCGCCGAACTTCACGAAGGGAATGTCGCGCCGCGCCAGTTCGAGCTCCAGCGCGGCGCTGTGGTGGCTGGCGCGAAAGAGCACGGCCTGCCCCTTCAGCGCGGTGCCGGCCTCGCGCTGGCGCAGCACCTGGTCGGCCACCCAGCGCGCCTGTTGCGCCTCGTCGGGCACCAGCACCAGCTGCGCGCGCTGGCTGGCCGTCTTGTCGGTGAACAGGTTCTTGCTGTGGCGCTCGCGCGCGGCGGCGATCACGGCATTGCTCGCGTCGAGGATGGGCTGCGTGCTGCGGTAGTTGCGCTCCAGCGTGACCACGCGCGCCGGTTGCGCGAACCGGTGGGGAAAGTCGAGGATGTTGCGCACCGTGGCGCCGCGGAAGGAATAGATGCTCTGCGCATCGTCGCCGACCACCGTGACGCCCTGGCCGGTGGGCTTCAGCGCGAGCAGGATCTGCGCCTGCAGCGCGTTGGTGTCCTGGTACTCGTCGACGAGCACGTGGTCGAAGCGCGCACCGACCTCCTGTGCGAGCGCGGGCTCGGCCATCATGTCGGCCCAGAACGCCAGCAGGTCGTCGTAGTCCAGCACGTTCTGCTGCTGCTTGGCCTCGACGTAGGCGCCGAACAGTTTCTTCAGCTCGTCTTCCCACTGCGTGCACCACGGGTAGGTGGACTGCAGCACGAGGCCGAGCGGATCGCAGGTGTTCATCACCCGCGAATAGATGCCCAGGCACGTGCCCTTGAGCGGGAAGCGCTTGCGCGCCTCGGACAGCCCGATCTCGTGCCGCACCAGCCCCATGAGGTCCTCGGCGTCGCCGCGGTCGTGGATGGTGAAGCTGTCCTCCAGGCCGATGCGCGCCGCGTACTCGCGCAGAAGGCGCGCGCCGATCGCGTGGAAGGTCCCGCTCCAGGGCAGCCCGGGCAAGGCCTGCTTGCCGGCGAGCCCGAGCGCCTGCTGCAGCACGGTGCCGACGCGCCGTTCCATCTCCTGCGCCGCGCGCCGGCTGAAAGTCAGCAGCATCATCCGCTGCGGGTCGGCGCCGTGGCGAATCAGGTTGGCGACCCGATGCGCGAGCGTGTTGGTCTTGCCCGAGCCCGCGCCGGCGATCACGAGCAGTGGCCGCGTGTCGGCCGCGCTGTCGCCGGTGCCATGGGTGGCGGCTTCACGTTGCTGCGAATTGAGGGCGGCGAGGGGGTCGGGCGACTGCATGCGGGTTGTGTCTCGTAGGCTGGTGGTGAGCGAAGCGAACCCCAGCGCTCGATGGCTGTATATTAATCCAGTGGACTCCAACATCCTCGTCGGCACCGCATCGTGGACCGACAAGACGCTGATCGCCTGCGGCCGCTTCTATCCGCGGGGCTGCACGACGGCGGAACAGCGCCTGCGCTTCTACGCGCGCGAGTTCCCGCTGGTGGAGGTCGACTCCAGCTACTACGCCATGCCGCTGCCGCAGACCGCGCAGCTGTGGGCCGACCGCACGCCCGAGGGCTTCACCTTCAACGTCAAGGCCTTCCGCCTGTTCACGGGCCACCAGGCGCTGCCGACGGCGCTCGATCGCGACCTGCAGAAGGCGCTCGGTCCGCAGCTCCCTCGCACCCTCTACTACGACAAGCTGCCGACGGAGATCCGCGCGGAGCTGTGGCGGCGGTTCCGCGCGGCGCTCGCGCCGCTGCAGGCCGCGGGCAAGCTGGGGGCCGTGCACTTCCAGTTCGCGCCCTGGCTGCTGCGCAACCGCGAGAGCATGGCGCACGTGGAGCACTGCGCCGAACAGATGCAGGGACACCTGGTGGCCGCGGAGTTCCGCCACGACACCTGGTTCTTCGGCGAGCACCTCGAGCGCACGCTCGCCTGGGAGCGCGAACTGGGGCTCGTGCACACTGTGGTCGACTCGCCCCAGGGCTTCGCGAACTGCGTGCCCTGCGTGTGGGACGTGACCAATCCGCGCCTGGCCATCGTGCGCCTGCACGGGCGCAACAAGGAGACCTGGAACAAGAAAGGGCTGGCCGCCTCGTCGAGCCGCTTCGACTACCAGTACAGCGCCGACGAACTCGCGGCCATGCTGCCGGAGATCGCGCATCTTTCCACGCAGGCCCGGCGCGTGCACGTGATCTTCAACACGAACCACGAGGACCAGGGCCAGGTCGGCGCCCGGATGATGCGCGAGCTGCTCGCGGTAAACGCCCGGTAAATGATCCCAGCCCGGCAGGAGGGCGGGCGCGAGCCGCTAGACTGCACCCCGTGTTTCCCTGGAGCCATTGCATGAAGTCGAGTTTCCGCCGTTCCCTCGTGGCCGCCGGCCTGGTGGCCTGCGCGCTGGCCGCGCATGCGCAGACGCCGGCGAAGCCGGCCGCTGCCGCAGCGTCCGCGACCGCGCCTGCCGACAACGGCATTGTCAGCAACCCGGAGTATGAGAAGGCCGGCCTCAACGCGGCGCACGCCTGGCTGCTGCTGCTGGATCGCAAGGACTGGGGCACCGCCTGGGACGCGTCGAGCCAGGTGTTCCGCGCCTCCGTCCCCCTGGGCACCTGGATGGACAACGTGCCCAAGCTGCGCGACCCCTTCGGGGCCTTCGTCGAGCGCGAGCCCGGCGTCCCCATCTACCGGAAGACCCTGCCCGGTCGCCCCGCGGGCGACTACGTGACGATCGCCTTCACGTCCAAGTTCGCCAAGAAGGAGAAGGTCATCGAGCTGGTGACCACGGTGCGCGAGTCCGACGGCCACTGGCGCGTGACCGGCTACGGCGTCGAGTAGGCACGCTCAGACTGCGCGCTGCCCGCGCAGCGATGCGCTGGGCAGGGCCTTGCCGGCCTTCGCATAGGAGAAGCGCAGCGACGGCAGCTGGCGTTCGGCCCAGGCCTTGAGCACCGGGTCCTCCGCCTGCGCCGCCACCTTCTCGTAGTTGGCGATGTCCGCCTGCGCGGAGGTCAGCACCACCTCGTCGACGAAGAGCCGGTCGAACTTGGCGCCGTTGAGCTTGCCCAGTTGCTTGAGCACCTTCGACTGCCGGTTGCTCGGCATAGGCGGCGCCATGCCCCGCACGTGCAGCAGGCGCAGCATCTCCGGCTGCACCGTCTGCTGGCGCGAGAGCAGCGTGCTGGCGAGGTCCTTGACCGCGGGATTGTTCGTGCGGTCCTGCGCGAGGCGGGAAGCCTCGGCCTCGAAGCGCAGGTTGGCTGCGGCGATCTGCAGGAAGCGCCGCTCCAGCCGCTGCACCGTCGGCAAGGGCTTCGCCTGCGCGGCGGCCGAGGGCGCATAGGCCTGGGCCGCGGCAGCGCCTGCGGACACGAGCGTGAAAAGCACCGCGGCTGCAAGCGCGGGGAGAGAGGGACGGGGCATGGGGGACCTCCGGGTCATGCCGACGAGCGCGCGGGCGTCAATGCTTGCTGCCGCCCATCGTTGCCGCATTCTGGCCCGATTCGGGCAGCTTCTGCGCCGCGGCGAGATGCTCCCTCAGCGTGGGCAGGGACTTCTGCGCGAAGGCCCTCAGCTCCGGGTCCTTGACGTCCTTGCTGGCCTTCTCGAAGGTCTTGATGTCCTGCTCGTGCGCCTTGATGCCCACCTGGCGCACGAAGTCGCGGTCGAACTCCGCGCCGCTCTTCTTGCCGAGCTTGTCGATCTCCCCCCGCAGTGAGTGACGCGGCGCCGGCGGCAGCTCCACGCCGCGCGCGTTGGCGATCTTCACCAGCTCGTTGTTCGCAGCCGTGTGCTGGTCCACCAGCATGTTGGCGAAGCTGCGCACCTGCGGGTCGGTGGCCTTGCTGGCCGCGAGCTGCGCGACCTGCACCTCGAACATGCCGCTGTCCGCGGCCTGCTCGATGAATTTGCGGTCGCCGCGCGCGATCTTCTGCGATGGCGGCGGGGTGTTGCGCGTGCCGGTGCCGGGCTGCGCCGCGGGTGCGGCTTGTCCGCCGGTCATGGAAGTGCCCGCGCCTGCCTGTGCATGCGCCGCGGGCAGTGCGAGTGCCAGCACCAGCAGGACGGGCGCGGCGATGAATCGTTGTTGCATGGTCTCTCCCCGGACAAAGAAATGCGGCGCCGCTTGCGCGGCGCCGCCGGATTGCTCGCTCAGTGCCTCACTTCTTCGTGCTGCTCGAGCCGCTGCTGCCTGAGCCGCTGCTGCCCGTGCTGCTCGATCCCGTGCTGCCGCTGCCGCTACTGCCGCTACTGCCGGTGGTGCCGCTACTGCCGCTGGCGCCGCTACTGCCGGCGCTGCCGCTACTGCCGGCGCTGCCGCCACTCATGGTGCTGCCCGCGCCGCCCATGCCGCTGGAGCCGGCAAGGCTGCTCGAGCCGCTCTGGCCGGTGGAGCCATAACCCCCCGATGAGCCCGAGCCTTGCTGCGAGCCGGCCGCGCCCGGGCTGCCCTGCGAGCCGCTGCTGCCCGAACCGGACGAGCCGGCCATGCTGTTCTGCCCCTGGCCGCCGCTGCGGCTGTTGCGCCAGCTGGTGAACTCGTCGCTGAACTTGCGATAGCGTTCCTGGCGCCAGTTCTGGTAGTCGTTGTCCAGGTTGCGAATCTGTTCCTCGCGCCACTGGTGATAGTCCGGGTCGTGGTGCTGGCCGCCGACGTGCGTGTGCGAGCCCGTGCCGCCCTGGCCGTAGCTGGAGCCCTGGTTGCCGTACCCGCCACCCCCCTGCCCCCAGTCGCTCTGGCCATAGCCCGCGCCGCTGCCGCCGTAGCTGCCGCCCTGGCTGCCACCCTGGCTGTGGCTGCCGCCGTAGCCGCCCTGTCCGTAGCTGCCCATGCCGCCGCCGCCGAAGTTGCCCTGGCTGCTGCCGTAGCCGCCGCTCGTGCCGCCGCCGTAGCCCTGGCCTTGTGGGCCCTGGCCCATGCTGCCCATGCCGCCGCCGTGGCTGCCGTAGCCGCCCTGGCCGCCGTAGCCGGGCGGCTGGTTGTGCCCCTGGCCACCTTGCCAGCCTTGCGTGCTGCCGTAGCCGCCGCCGCCCTGCCCGTAGCCCGGGCTGCCGCCATAGCCGCCACCGCCTTGACCATACGTGCCGCCGCCCATCTGGCCGTAGCTGCTGTTGCTACCGACGCCGCTGCTGCCCATCTGGCCGTAGCTGCTGCCGCCCATGCCACTGCCCTGGCCGTAGCTGCCGTGCATGCCGCCGCCCTGGCCACCGCTCCAGGCGCCTTGCTGGGCGCCATAACGCTGCCAATCGGTCTGGCCTGCCTGGCCGCCCCAGCTGCCCTGGCCACCCTGGCCACCTTGACCACCCTGGCCGAAAGAGGACTGGCCGTAGGTCTGGCCGCCCTGGCCGTAGCTGCCACCCGAGCCGCCGTAGCCGGGCGACTGCATGCCACCGGACTCGCGACCCCAGCCGCCCTGCCCCTGGCCGCCCTGGCCCTGTCCGTAGTCGGAGCCGGACGAGCCGCGGCCGTAGCCATGGGCTTCGCCGCCATAGCCTCCATAGCCCGAAGACTGCTGCGAGCCGAATTCGGAGCCCGAGCGGCCCTGCGCTCCGCCGGAGCCCTGGGCGCCCTGGCCGCCTTGTCCTTGCCAGTTGCTGCGCAATTCGCTGCCGCCGTAGCCTTGTCCGCGATCCTGCTGCGGGTCGCTGCCGCTGCCGCTGCTGCTGCCCCAGCGGCCCTGCCGCTCGCGGTCTTCGTAGTCACGAGACGCCATGTTGATGCTCTCCTTCGATGAATGTGGGTTCATTTGCGACGAAGGCTTCTTGCAGCTCATGGAAAGGGCCGTGTCCTCCATCGACCACTCAGCGTAGGACCGCGCAGGAGGCCCTCCTGTCGGACAAGCTCCGATGGCATGTAGGACTGCGATTGCGTTCCTGTGCACACGGAACCTTGGTGCGCGGCGTGCCGCGTCGCACCTACTCGTGCGCGAGCGTGCTCACGACGATGACGAGCGCGATGCCCAGCAGCAGCCACGCGATCTGCGCGAGCGTTTCGCGCGCGCCCAGCCGCTTCTGCAGTTGCGGAATCAGGTCGGCCAGCGCGACATAGATGAAGCTGCTGCTCGCCACCACCAGGAAGAAAGGCAGGTAGCCCGCGAGCCGGTCGATGATCCACCACCCGGTCAGGCCTCCGAGCGGGGTCACGGCGCCGGCGAGCGACACCTTCACCAGGGCGGCGCGGCGGCTCGCGCTGGATTGGCGCAGCACGGCGAGGTCGCCGATGTGGTGCGGCACTTCGTGCGCCAGCACGGCGAAGGCGGCGACCAGCCCCAGCCGCGGATTGGCGACGAACGCGGATGCGATCAGCACGCCATCGCCGAAGCAGTGCACGCTGTCGCCCGTGAGCACGGCCCAGCCGCCGGCACGGCGCGGCGCCTGCGCGTCCGCGTGTGCATGCGAATCCGAATGCGAATGGTCGTGGCCATGCGCATGGTCGTGCACTCGCTGGTGCTCGCCTTCGACGCCGTGGTGGTGTTCATGCCCGTGGTGCCACAGCTCCGCCTTGTCCAGCAGGAAGAAGAACACGAGGCCCACGAGCAAGGTGGCGAACAGCGGTTGCGCCGCGCGCCCGCTCTGCATCGCTTCGGGCAGCAGGTGCATGAACGCGGTGGAGAGCAAGGCGCCTGCGGCCAGGCTCAGCAGGTGCTGCTCGGCCAGCCCGCGGGACTCTCCGCCCGTGCCCTGCTGCCAGCCCAGGCGCATCAGCGCAGCCGCGAGCCACACGCTGCCGATGCCGGCGCACAACGTGGCAAGGAGGATGATGAGGAGATTCAAGGACTCGTTGCGGCACCGGCGCCGGTGCATCCGTTCGTTGTTGTTGTTCCTGCTGGCCGCACTCAGGCCACGCCGTGCTGGCGGAACCAGTCCAGCGCGCGCTTCCATCCGTCCTCCGCCGGCCCCTGCCGATAGCTGGCCCGGTAGTCCGCGTGGAAGGCGTGCGGCGCATCGGGATACACCACGAAGTGCGAAGCACGGGCCGCCGGCGAACCCTTCGCCAGCACCGCCTTCATCTTATCAATCGTCTCCAGCGGGATGCTGGGATCGGCCCCGCCGTACAGCCCCAGCACTGGCGCGCGCAGCGCCGCGCCCAGGTCGATCGGGTTGCGCGGCGTGACTTCGCTGGTCGTTCCCACCAGCCGCCCATACCAGGCCACGCCGGCCTTCACCGGCGCATGCGCGGCGTACAGCCACGCGATGCGGCCGCCCCAGCAGAAGCCGGTGATGCCGGCGCGGCTTGCATCGCCGCCGTTGCCCGCCGCCCAGTGCAGCGCGCCGTCGAGGTCGGCCAGCACCTGCGCATCCGGCACCTTGGCCACGACTTCGGACTGCAGCTTCGCCAGCTCGCCGTACGCGCCGGGGTCGCCCTGGCGCGCGAACAGTTCCGGCGCAATGGCCAGGTAGCCCGCGTGCGCGAGGCGGCGTGCGGTGTCGGCGATGTACTCGTGCACGCCGAAGATCTCGTGGACGACCAGCACCACGGGCAGGTTGGTGCGGCCCGCCGGCGCGGCGCGATAGGCGGGCACCTGGAAGCCGTTGACCTGGTAGGTGATCTCGCCCGCGACGAGCCCCTCGCTTGGCGTGCGGATGGCCGTCTGCGCCGCCAGCCGTCCCGCCGCGGCGGCGTAGCCCACGCCGAGCGCGGCCTTGAGGGCCGTGCGCCGGCTGGCGGGCGCGCCACCCGGCAGCAGGGCGCGCAAATCGTTCTCGAAGTCGGCGTTCGACATGGGAGTTCGTTCCTGGACAAAGCGGCGAGTCTGGGAGTCTACGCGGCAGAGAGACGGGCAGACTCCTCGGCCCGCCGCGTCCGGACTGCAGCAGACTACGGGGTTTTGCAACCAGGAGAACTCATGCCCACCATTCGCGTCGACCTGTTCGAAGGCCGCACCCCGGAACAGAAGCGCAACCTCGTCAAGGCACTCACGCAAGCCTGCGTCGACACGCTGGGCAGCAAGCCCGAGTCCGTGGACATCCTGCTGTTCGACATCAAGCCGTCCGACTGGGCCACCGGCGGCGTGCTCTGGTCGGACAAGCCGAAGTCGTAAGGGACGCTGGCGCTACTCCGGCAGGCCGGCCAGCAGCTTGTCGAGCGTGATCGGAAAATCGCGCACGCGCACGCCGCAGGCGTTGTAGATCGCGTTGGCGACCGCCCCGGCGGCGCCGCTGATGCCCAGCTCGCCGAGGCCCTTGATCTTCAGCGGATTGGTCTTGTCGTCCACTTCCGGCAGCAGGATCGCCTCGATGGCAGGGATGTCTGCGTGGACGGGCACGTGGTACTCGGCGATGTCGTGGTTGGCGAAGTAGCCGTAGCGCCCATCGATCGCCGCTTCCTCTTCGAGCGCGATGCCCACTCCCCACACCATCCCGCCCAGCAACTGCGAGCGCGCCGTCTTCGCGTTCAGGATGCGCCCGGCCGCGAACACGCCCAGCATGCGGCGCAGGCGTACTTCGCCGCTGTGCGTGTCCACCGCGACTTCGGCGAAGAACGCGCCATACGACATCTGCGTGTACTTCTCCTCCATGTCGCCGGGCTGGATCTCGCCATCGGCTTCGATGCCGTCCGCGCCCGCGAGCTTCGCGAGGGAGGCGGTCTTGCCACTACCGTGCACCTGCCCGTCGGAGAACACGGCATCTTCCGGCGCGATGCCGGCCGACTGGGCGAGCTTGTGCCGCAGCGCCTCGCAGGCCTCGAACAAGGCCGAACCCGCGGTGGCCGCCCCGAAGGAGCCGCCCGAGCCCGCCGTCTCCGGGAAGTCGCTGTCGCCCAGCTCCATGCGCACCTGCCCGGGCTGCAGGCCCAGCATCTCGGCGGCGATCTGCGTCAACACCGTGTAGCTGCCCGTTCCGATGTCGGTCATGGCCATGCGCGCGACCAGCACCCCGTCGGCGCCCAGCTTCACCTTGCACTTGCCTTTCTGCAGCTTGTTGGATCGCGAAGCGGAAGCCATGCCCATGCCGACCAGGAAGCGGCCGTCGCGCACCTGACCCGGCGTCGCATTGCGCCGGTCCCACCCGAAGCGTCGCGCGCCCTCTTCCAGGCAGGCCACCAGCTGGCGCGTCGAGTAGGGCACGTGCTTCTCCGGATCCTCCTCGGGCTCGTTGGCGATGCGCAGTTGCACCGGGTCCATGCCGAGCGCACACGCGAGTTCGTCCATCGCGCACTCCAGCACCGGCATGCCGACGGCCTCGCCCGGCGAGCGGCAGGAGTCCGCGACCGGCAGGTCCAGCTTCACGCGGCGCATGCGCGTCATGCGGTTGGGCGCCGCGTAGAGCGAGCGCGTGGACGTGCACATCGGCTCCAGGTAGTCGTCCAGGCGCGCCGAGTGGCACCAGCCCTCGTGCGCGATCGCCACCAGCTTGCCGTCGCGGCCCGCGCCCAGGCGCACGCGCTGGATCGTGTCGGGCCGGTGGCTGGTCACGTGGAACATCTGCTGGCGCGTGAGCGCCGTCTTCACGGGCCGCTTGAGCACGCGCGACGCGAGCACGGACAGGATCACATCGTCCCACACCGGCAGCTTGCCGCCGAAGCCGCCGCCGATATGGCGGCTGACGATGCGCACCTTGTCCGGCGGAATCTGCAGCGTGTTGGCGACGCGCTTCTGCGCGCTGTCCAGGAGCTGCGTCGAGCAATGCACGACGACGCGGTCGCCCTCCCACCACGCGGTGGTGGCGTGCGGCTCCATCTGCGCGTGGATGTGCACGGGCGTCGTGTACTGCACATCCACGTGCACATCGGCGCTGGCGAACGCCGTCTCGAAATCGCCTTCGCTCGTGTCCGGCTGCTTGCCTTCGTCCTCGCCGGGCTTCTCGGCCTGGGCTAGATGCTCCTTCATCACGTACTCGCCGGCCATGGACTCGTACTCCACGCGCACGAGGAAGCTGGCCGCGCGGGCCTGCTCCAGGGTCTCGGCCACCACGAAGGCCGCCGGCACGCCGTAGTGCGGCACCACCGCATCGCCCAAGCTGGGATGCGGGCGATCGAAGCGCTGGCTCTCCGTGAGCCGGAAGCCCGCCTGCTCCGGTGCGTTGAGGTGCGTCATCACGAAGACCACGCCGGGCGCGCGCTCGGCTTCGCGCGTGTCCACCGAAACGATGCGGCCGCAACCGATCGCGGCCTCCACGAGCCAGCCGTACAGCGGCGGCTGCGGCGCCTCCTGCACCTCGTAGGCGTAGGGCGCGGTGCCACTGACCTTTTGCGGACCATCGACGCGATCGAGGGCCAGGCCGATGAGGCCTTGCCGGTTGACGTCCAGCGCATTGCGCGGCGCCGGTTGGTTCATCTGCATGCGGGTCCCCTCAGGCGCTTGCTTCCTGGAGCACGCCGGCGAGCACGCGGCGGACCAGCGGAATCTTGAAGTCGTTGTCGCCGTAGCCGCGCGCGCCCTGCAGCACCGCGTCGGCGGCCTGCGCGGCCCCTTGCTGCGGCTGGGCCTTCGCGAGCGCCTGCTCGGCATCGGGCACGCGCCAGGGCTGGTGCGCGATGCCGCCGAAGGCGAGGCGGGCGTTGCGGATCGCGCCGTCGGCGGCGTCGACGATGGCCGCGACCGACACCAGCGCGAAGGCATACGAGGCGCGGTCGCGCACCTTGCGGTACACCTGCTTGCCGGGCGGCGGTGGCGGCAGCACGACGGAGGTGATCAGCTCGCCGTGGGCGAGATTGGTGTCGATGTGCGGCGTGTCGCCCGGCAGCCGGTAGAAATCGGCGATCGGGATCACGCGCCTGCGACCACTGCCCTGGACGGTCTCCACCTGTGCATCGAGCACGCGCATGGCCACGGCCATGTCGGAAGGATGCGTGGCGATGCACTGCTCGCTGGTGCCGACGATCGCGTGATTGCGCGTGAAGCCGCCGAGGGCGGCGCAGCCCGAGCCGGGCGTGCGCTTGTTGCAGGGCTTGCCGGGGTCGTAGAAGTAGTAGCAGCGCGTGCGCTGCAGCAGGTTGCCGCCGGTGGTGGCCTTGTTGCGCAGCTGCGCCGAGGCGCCGGCGAGCAGCGCCCGGCTCAGCACCGGATAGCGCGAACGCACGCGTGCGTCGGCGGCCAGGTCGCTGTTGCGCACGAGCGTGCCGATGCGCAGCCCGCCCTCCTGGGTGTCCTCGACGCGGTCGAGGCCCAGGCGGTTGACGTCCACCAGGTGCACGGGCGTCTCGACCTGGATCTTCATCAGGTCCAGCAGGTTGGTGCCGCCGGCGATGAACTTCGCGCCCTCGCGCCCCGTCACCGCCTGCGCGGCGGCTTCCACGCTGCTCGCCCGCTCGTACGTGAAGGCTTTCATCGCGCTTCCCCCACTTCGCGGATCGCCGCGACGATGTTGGGGTACGCGCTGCAGCGGCACAGGTTGCCGCTCATGCGCTCGCGGATTTCCTCGTCGCTGAATGCGGGCGGCTGCTGCAGGTCTGCGGTGACGTGGCTGGGCATGCCGTCGCGCAGCTCCTGCAGCATGGCCTGCGCGGAGCAGATCTGCCCAGGCGTGCAGTAGCCGCACTGGAAGCCGTCGTGCTTCAGGAACGCGGCTTGCAGCGCATGGAGCTGGCCCGGCTGGCCCAGGCCTTCGATCGTGGTGACCTCGTCGCCCTCGTGCATCACCGCCAGCGTGAGGCAGCTGTTGATGCGGCGGCCGCCGACCAGCACCGTGCAGGCGCCGCACTGGCCGTGGTCGCAGCCCTTCTTGGTGCCGGTGAGCTGCAAGTGCTCGCGCAAGGCGTCGAGCAGGGACGTGCGTGGGTCGAGCTGCAACTCGCGCACCTGGCCATTGATGCTCAGGCGGACGTTGATCGCGTCGGGCGGCGCTGCGGGGCGCAGCACCAGGGCCGTCGTGGATTCAAACGGGGTGTCCCCTTCGGGACGATCTTTCTCTGCCATGGACTCTCCCGATGGGAGCGCCCAGTCTAGGCAGGCGTCGTGCGACAGCGGCGCGCGTTTCGCGCAGGGCAGTGTGGGTGCGCGCCTACGTCTCGCTGGATGGCTGGGGTTCGCTGGGGTTCGCTCGCGCTCACCGCCAGCCTACGGGAGAGGCCGGATTCGGTAGGCTGGCGGTGAGCGCCAGCGAACCCCAGCTCAATGCGCCTCTTCCCAGTTGGCGCCGACGCCGATCTCGGCGAGCAGCGGTACGCGCAGTTCCGCCACGCCGGCCATGATGCGCGGGATCTCGACGCGCAACCACTCCACCTCGTCCTCGGGCACCTCGAACACCAGTTCGTCGTGCACCTGCATGATCATCTTCGTGCGGCGCTGCTGGGCGTCGAGCACCTGCTGCACCTTCACCATGGCCAGCTTGATCAGGTCGGCGGCCGTGCCCTGCATGGGCGCGTTGATGGCCTGCCGCTCCGCGCTGCCGCGCCGCGGCCCGTTGGGCGAATTGATCTCCGGCAGGTAGAGCCGGCGGCCGAACACCGTCTCGACGTACCCCTTGCTCTTGGCCGACAGCCGCGTCTCGTCCATGTACTGCTTCACGCCGGGGTAGCGCTGGAAGTAGCGGTCGATGTAGCTCTTCGCCGCCGCCGTCTCGATGCCGAGGTTGCGCGCCAGCCCGAAGCTGCTCATGCCGTAGATCAGGCCGAAGTTGATGACCTTCGCGTAACGGCGCTGCTCGCTCGACACCTGGTCCAGGCCGACCCCGAACACTTCCGAGGCGGTGGCGCGGTGCACGTCCATGTTCTCGCGGAAGGCCCGCAGCAGCGCCTCGTCCTCGCTGATGTGCGCCATGATGCGCAGCTCGATCTGGCTGTAGTCGGCGCTCGCAATGCGCGATCCCGGCGGCGCGACGAAGGCTTCGCGGATGCGCCGTCCTTCCGCCGTGCGCACGGGGATGTTCTGCAGGTTCGGGTCGTTGCTGGACAGCCGCCCCGTCACCGCCACCGCCTGCGCGTAATGCGTGTGCACGCGCCCCGTGCGCGGGTGCTGCATCTGCGGCAGCTTGTCGGTGTACGTGCCTTTCAGCTTCGAGAGCCCCCGGTGCTCGAGGATCTTGGCCGGCAGCGGATAGTCCTCCGCCAGCTTCTCCAGCACCTCTTCGTCGGTGCTCGGCGCCCCGCTCGCCGTCTTCTTCACGACCGGCAGCCCCAGCTTGACGAAGAACACCTCGCCGATCTGCTTGGGACTGCCCAGGTTGAACGGCTGGCCCGCGAGTTCGTGCGCCTCGCGTTCCAGCTGCATGATGCGGTTGCCCAGCTCGTTGCCCTGCTGCGCGAGCGCCTGCGCGTCGATCAGCACGCCGTTGCGCTCGATGCGGAACAGCACCTCGCTGCACTCCATCTCCAGGTCGTAGATGAAGCGCAGCTTGCGGTCGTTCTCCAGCTTGGGCCAGAGCGCCAGGTGCACGTCCAGCGTCTGGTCCGAGTCCTCGCAGGAGTATTCGGCGGCCTTGTCGATCGGCACCTGGTTGAAGCCGATCTGGCTGGCGCCCTTGCCCGCAACGGTTTCGTAGTCGATGCCGGTGCGCCCCAGGTGCCGCTCGGCGAGGCTCGCGAGACCGTGCGGCTTGTGCACTTCCAGCACGTAGCTTTCCAGCATGGTGTCGTGCACGTAGCCGCGCACCTCGATGCCGTGGTTGGCGAACACGTGGCGGTCGTACTTCACGTGCTGGCCGAGCTTGTGCTTGTCCGGGTTTTCCAGCCAGGGCTTCAGGCGCTGCAGCACTTCCTCGCGCGGCAGCTGGTCGGGCGCGCCCTGGTAGTCGTGCGACAGCGGGATGTAGGCGGCCAGGCCCGGTTCGGTGCTGAAGGACAGGCCCACGATGCGCGCCAGCATCTCGTCGAGCGAATCGGTTTCCGTGTCGAGCGCGACCAGCGCGGCCGCCTCGATGCGACCCAGCCAGGTCTCGAACTGCTCCCACGTGAAGATCGTTTCGTAGTGCAGCGTCGTGGCCTGCGACAGCCCGGAGAGGTCCGGCTCTTCGTAGCCGCCGCGCTGGATCGGCACCGGCCGTGCGCGGCCCGCCTTCGCGTGCTCCTCCAGCAGCTCCGGCGGCACCGCGTGCTCCTCCAGCTGCTTCACCAGGCCCTTGAAGCCGAAGCGTTCGTAGAACTCCTTCAGCTTCTCGACGTCCTGGCCGCCGATGACGATGTCCTCCAGCTCGGGGAAGCCCGGGATGTGGTCCTTCAGGTCGCAGTCCGTCCGGACGGTCAGCAGGTGCCGGCCCTTGGGCAGCCAGTCCAGCGCCTTGCGCAGGTTCTCGCCCACCGCGCCCTTCACCTCGTGCGCCCGCTCGATCAGGTTGTCCAGGGACCCGAACTCCTTCAGCAGCTTGACGGCCGTCTTCGGCCCGACCTTGTCGACGCCGGGCACGTTGTCCACCGAGTCGCCGACGAGTGTCTGGTAGTCCACCATGAGGCGCGGCGGCACCCCGAACTCCACCTCCACGCCGGTCATGTCGCGCTTGCGGTCGTTCATGGTGTCGATCACCGTCACGTGCTCGTTCACCAGTTGCGACAAGTCCTTGTCGCCGCTGGAGATCACCGTCACCAGCCCGCGCTGGGTGGCCATGCAGGCCAGCGTGCCGATCACGTCGTCGGCCTCCACGCCGGGCACGTTCAGCACCTTCCAACCGAGCAGGCGCACCACCTCGTGGATCGGCTCGATCTGGGCGCGCAGGTCGTCGGGCATGGGCGAGCGCGTCGCCTTGTAGTCGGGGAAGACCTCGTCGCGGAAGGTCTTGCCGGGCGCGTCGAACACGCAGGCCGCGTAGTCGGCGCGGATGTCGCGGCGCAGCTTCTGCAGCATGTTGATCATTCCGCGGATCGCGCCGGTGGCGGCGCTGGTCGGATCGCCGGGAACGGCCCGCAGGTCGGGCATCGCGTGGTAGGCCCGGTACAGGTAGCTGGATCCGTCCACCAGCAGCAGCACCTTGGGTTCGGGTTGGGGGACTGCGTCCGTCTCGCTCATGGCGGACATTGTGCCTGCCGGGCCCACGCGGGTCCGGGAGCGCGCGCCTCGCCCCGGCCTACAATCAGGGTATGCGCACGCGTCTCGTCCTGCTCGTCCTCCTCGGTGCCGCCCTGCCCGCCTTCGCACAGGCGCCGGCGGAGCGCGAAAAGCTGGATCCGCGCAAGAACCAGAAGATCGAACACCTCACCGTGGAAGACAAGAGCAACCGCATCGACGAGGTGCGCGTCGGCGGGCAGAGCCAGAGCGTGAAGGTGCAGCCCAAGGGCGCGCCGGCCTACGAGATGCAGCCCACCGACCTGGCGCGCGGGGCCGGCGCTGCTGGCGCCGCCGACAGCCACGACGGCTTCGCGCAGCGCAAGCAGCGGGTCTGGAACGTCTTCGGCTTCTAGATGGCTGTTTTCACGGAGGTCTCGGAAGACGAGGCACGCGCGCTGCTGCGCGCGCTGAACCTCGGCGAGCTGCGCACGCTGCGCGGCATCCAGAGCGGGATCGAGAACACCAATTATTTCGTCACCGCCGAAGACATGTTCGGCCAGCGCGAGTACGTGCTGACGCTGTTCGAGCGGCTCACGTTCGAGCAGCTGCCGTTCTACCTGCACCTGATGAAGCACCTGGCCCAGCACGGCATCCCCGTGCCGGACCCGGCCGCGGACCGCAGTGGCGACATCCTGCACACCGTCTGCGGCAAGCCGGCGGCGCTGGTGAACAAGCTCGAGGGCCAGCACGAACTCGCGCCGGGGCCGGATCATTGCGCGCAGGTCGGGGCCATGCTGGCGCGGATGCACCTGGCGGGCCGCGACTACCAGCGGCGGCAACCCAACCTGCGCGGGCTGGCGTGGTGGAACGAGACCGTTCCCGTGGTGCTGCCCTTCGTGAGCCCGGAACAGGCGATGCTCCTGCGCGGCGAACTCGCGTACCAGAACCATGTGGCAGCGAGCGCCGCCTATGCGGCCCTGCCCCGCGGCCCTGTGCACGCCGACCTGTTCCGCGACAACGTGATGTTCGAGCAGGGGCGGCTCAGCGGCTTCTTCGACTTCTATTTCGCGGGCGTGGACAGCTGGCTGTTCGACCTGGCCGTGTGCCTGAACGACTGGGCGATCGACCTGGCCACCGGCGCGCACGACGCTCCGCGTGCGCGCGCGTTCGTCGAAGCCTATGCCGCCGTGCGCCCCCTCACGCCGGCGGAGCGCCAGTTGCTGCCCGCCATGCTGCGGGCGGGCGCGCTGCGCTTCTGGATCTCCCGCCTGTGGGACTTCCACCTTCCGCGCGAAGCCTCGCTGCTCAAGCCGCACGACCCGAGCCACTTCGAGCGCGTGCTGCGCGAGCGCGTGCGCCGTCCGGTGAACGCTGCTGCGGTGCTGGCCTGATGCGGCGCACGGCCACTGCGACGGCGACCCGGGCTGCAGGCCTGCGCCAAATCCGTCACGCCGCGCCGGCACGCGGGCGGACAACCGTCACTGCGCCGTGATCGAAGAACGACACCCGAGCCTCCTTCCGTGAAACTGAACATCGTTCCTGCGCGCACCGGCCTCCAGTGGGTGAAACTGGGCATGAGGACGTTCTTCCGGCAGCCGCTCGCGCTCACGGGGCTGTTCTTCATGTACATGGCGGTGGTGCTGGTGATCTCGCAAATCCCCGTTCTCGGCCCGATGCTCGGGGCCATGCTGGTGCCGGCGGCCACGCTGGGACTGATGGCGGCATCCGCGGAGGCGTCGAGCGGGCGCTTTCCCATGCCCACCGTGCTGCTCAGCGCCTTCCGTGCCGGGCGCCAGCGCGCACGCGCGATGCTGGTCCTGGGCGCGATCTACACCGCGGGGTCGCTGGTCGCGACCGGCCTGGGCACGCTGCTGGTCGGCGATGCCGGCAGCGGCGCGGCCGCCGATGCGCAGATGCCCGAGGTGGACACGCGCACGCTGCTGATCCTGCTGCTGCATTCGCCTTTGGTGGTGATGTTCTGGCATGCGCCGGCGCTCGTGCACTGGCACGGCGTCACGCCCGTGAAGAGCCTGTTCTTCAGCGTCGTCGCCTGCTTCCGCAACTTCGGCGCGCTGGCGGTGTACGGCGTCGCCTGGGTCATGGTGTTCGTGGCCATCGGCTTCCTGGTCAGCAGCGTCGGCCTGATGCTCGGCGGACTGGCGGTGGCGCGCAGCATCATGGTGCCCACGGTGCTGATCCTGGTCGCGATGTTTTCCACCTCGCTCTATTTCACGTTCCGCGACAGCTTCCGCGCCGACGACGCGACGGGCGAAGCGGGCCCACCCGGAGAAGAAAGCCACCCATGAGCCACCACATCCTGCAAGGACGCACCGAAGCCGAAGTGCTCTGGCATCGCCGGCGCAGCTTCCTGCAGGCGGCGGCGGCCTGGACGGCGATGGGGGGCTATGGCGCCGCACTCGCACAGCAGCGCAGCAACGTCGTGGAGCTGGCGGGCGATGCCTTCGTCAACGGCCAGAAGCTGCTGCAGGACCAGTACATCCAGACCGGCGACCAGATCGAGACCGGGCCGGACTCGCACCTGGTGTTCGTGATGGGCAACTCCGCCTTCCTGGTGCGGCAGAACTCGCGCATGACGGTGGAGCGCGGCGCCACCCTGAACGCGGTCAGCGTGCTGCGCCTGATCACCGGCGCGATCGTCAGCGTGTGGAGCAAGGGCAACTCGCGCCAGATCACCACGCCGACGCTCACCGCCGGCATCCGGGGCACCGGCGTGTACACCGAGATCGCACCGGACGGCCGCACCTATTTCTGCAACTGCTACGGCACGGTGGAACTCTC
Organism: Ramlibacter ginsenosidimutans; assembly: GCF_016654015.1. Classification (GTDB taxonomy): domain Bacteria; phylum Pseudomonadota; class Gammaproteobacteria; order Burkholderiales; family Burkholderiaceae_C; genus Ramlibacter; species Ramlibacter ginsenosidimutans. The sequence continues at coordinate 174,080 of NZ_JAEPWM010000004.1, forward strand.
CACCATGACCGACCGCGCGCTCTCCCGGTCGCAGTACCACCAGTCGTTCTGGGTCGACCCGCAGCCGCGCGCCGGCCGCCAGTTGGCGGCCGCGCCTGCGATCAACCACACGGACGAAGAGCTGGAGCGGCTCGCGGCCCTCACCGACCAGCGCACCGCCTGGCAGGAACTCGGTCGCAAGGGCGTGAAGGACGGAGCCGGTTACATGGATCCCGGCCACGTGCACCCGCTGGCGCGCTGAGGCTTCGGTGGCCGTTCGTCGGCGGCGGCACGGGAATGGGGCTGCCGCGACGGAGTCGACGTGAAAGCGCAAATTCCCCCTTGGCTAACTGTAAGACTTTGTTAGACTGGCCGGATGCGAGCGAGTGAGGGGGAGCGATGATCAAGCCATCGATAAGCCAGGACTTTCCGGACACCCAGCCGATCACGGTGCCGATGGAATTCGAAGCGTCCCTGGACGCGCCGACCGAGCCCATGGGCCTGATGGACATGCCGGCGTACGGCGGCCTCGAGCTCGCTCCGATCGAGGTGACGCTCTACGAGGTGACCGGGCTCACGCGCAAGGACAACCGCGTCTGCCCCCAGCCTTCGCGCTGGCTGGAGATGTACCGCATCCTGCAGGATCAGCCTGGTCGCGACGGACTGCCCCCGGACCCGGTCGTGGGTTCGGCCTGGGCTTCCACGCCGCCGCTGGCCAAGCGCATGGCCTTCCACGAGCAGCTGGAATGGGCCGACCGGAACCACTGCCTCACCCCGGTCCACGAGTACCTGAAGACACTGCGCGACGTCGACTGGTACGTGGCCTGAGCCGCGTGCGCCCCACTGGCGCGCGGCGCCAGGAGCAGGCTCCTAGGTCACCGGCGTGAGCTTCGCCACGGAGAGGGCGAGCCACTTCTGGCCGTGGCGCGGGAAGTCGATCTGCGCCCGCGCGTCCTGCCCCGAACCTTCCAGCGTGCGCACGGTGCCCTCGCCGAACTTGGTGTGGAAGACCTTCATGCCCGGCCTCAGCCCGTGCGCCGGCTCCGCTCTCTGCGGCGGCACCGGCGGGCTCGCGAAGGTCTCGCTGCCGCGGCCGTAGCCGGTCGCGGTCGAATTGCCCGCACGTGACGTGGGGTAGCCCATGCCGAAGCCGAAGGCCGATCCGCCGAAGCTCTGGTTCTTCGGCGTCAGCCACTTGAGCGCGCCTTCCGGCAGTTCGTCGAAAAAGCGGCTGCGCACGTTGTAGCGGGTCTGCCCGTGCAGCAGCCGCGTCTGCGAGTGGCTCAGGTACAGCCGCTTGCGCGCGCGCGTGATGGCGACGTACATCAGGCGCCGTTCCTCTTCCAGCCCCTCGTAGTCCGCCAGCGAACGCTCGCTGGGGAACAGGCCTTCTTCCAGCCCGGTGACGAACACGCAATCGAACTCCAGGCCCTTGGCGGCGTGCACCGTCATCAGCTGCACGGCGTCCTGCCCGGCCTGCGCCTGATTGTCGCCGGACTCCAGCGCCGCGTGGGTCAGGAAGGCGGCCAGCGGCGAGAGCGTCTCGCCGGTGTCGGCATCGGGCGGCACGTAGTCGGGTGCGGGCTCGTTCACTTCCGGCAGGCTCGGGTCCAGCCCCTGGCTCGCCGGAGACTGGCGCAGCACGTTGGCACCGAGTTCGTCGATGGGCAGGGCGACGGCGTCGCGGCCGAAGCCCTCCTGCGTGACGAAGCTCTCCGCCGCGTTGACCAGTTCTTCCAGGTTCTCGACCCGGTCGGCCCCATCGCGTTCGGCCTTGTAATGATCCAGCAGGCCGCTTCGCTGCAGCATCACCTCGATGATCTCGCGCAAGGTGAGGCCTTCGGTTTCCCGGCGCATCTCGTCGACCTTCTGCACGAAGGCGGCCAGGTTGGCGCCCGCCTTGCCCGTGGTGGCCTTGACGGCGTCGTGCAGCGAGCACCCGGCCGCGCGCGCGGCGTCCTGCAGCTGTTCGATGGACCGGGCGCCGATGCCGCGCGCCGGGAAGTTCACCACGCGCAGGAAGCTCGTGTCGTCGCTCGGGTTCTCCAGCAGGCGCAGGTACGCGAGCGCGTGCTTGATTTCGGCGCGTTCGAAGAAGCGCAGGCCGCCGTACACGCGGTAAGGCACGGCCGCATTGAACAGCGAGGTCTCGATCACGCGGCTCTGGGCGTTGCTGCGATAGAGCACGGCGACCTCGTGGCGCGGCACGTCGTCGCGCACCAGGTTGCGGATCTCCTCCACCATCCACTGCGCCTCGGCCATGTCGGTGGGCGCCTCGTACACGCGCACCGGCTCGCCGGGCCCCTGGTCGGTGCGCAGGTTCTTGCCCAGGCGCGTCTTGTTGTGCGCGATCAGCGCATTGGCCGAATCGAGGATGTTGCTGAAGCTGCGGTAGTTCTGCTCCAGCTTGATCTGGTGCTGCACGTGGAACTCGCGCACGAAGTCCGCCATGTTGCCCACGCGCGCGCCGCGGAAGGCGTAGATGCTCTGGTCGTCGTCGCCCACCGCGAAGACCGCGTTACCCTCGCCCGCGAACATCTTCAGCCACGCGTACTGCAGCTTGTTGGTGTCCTGGAACTCGTCGACCAGGATGTGGTGGAAGCGGCGGCGGTAGTGCTCCCGGATGGGGTCGTTGTCGCGCAGCAGCTCGTAGCTGCGCAGCATCAGCTCGGCGAAGTCGACTACGCCCTCGCGCTGGCACTGCTCCTCGTACAGCTGGTAGACCTCGACCTTGCGGCGGTCTTCCTCGGTGCGCACCTCCACCATGTTGGGACGCAGGCCCTCCTCCTTCCAGGCGGCGATCGTCCACTGCAGCTCCTTGGCGGGGAAGCGCTCCTCGTCGACGTTGTGCTGCTTCATCAGGCGCTTGATCGCCGAGAGCTGGTCCTGCGTGTCCAGGATCTGGAAGCTCTGCGGCAGGTTGGCGAGCTTGTAGTGCGCGCGCAGGAAGCGGTTGCACAGGCCGTGGAAGGTGCCGATCCACATGCCGCGCACGTTCACCGGCAGCATGGCCGTCAGGCGCGTCATCATCTCCTTGGCGGCCTTGTTGGTGAAGGTGACGGCCAGCACGTTGCCCGGGCCGATCTGGCCCGTGGCCAGCAGCCAGGCGATCCGGGTGGTCAGCACGCGGGTCTTGCCGGAGCCGGCCCCCGCGAGGATGAGCGCGTGCTCGGCCGGCAGCGCCACGGCGGCGCGCTGTTCGGGGTTGAGGTGCTGCAGCAGCGGCGAGTCGGCGGCGACTTCTGGGAACATGTGGCATTGTAGGAAGCCGGGCGGGAACCGGCCCGCCGCCATCCTTAGCCCCTGCCGTGCCAACCTCATCGCCTGCCGCCCTGCTCCTGCCGCTTGCGCTCGCCCTGCCCCCGGCTGCACACGCGCTGTGCACCAGCGACGGCGTGGCGCAACCTGCGGCCGTGCTGGAGCGCTTCGTGAGCGCCGATTGCGCGGACTGCTGGCGCGACCGCACGACGCCGGAACCCGCCGCGGGCACGATTGCCGTCGACTGGGTGGTACCTGGAGCCCAAGGCGAGGACGCGCCGCTGTCGGCGGTGGCCCTGGAGGACGGGCGCGACCGGCTGCAAGTGCTCGGCAAGCCGCTGCCGGCGCGCAGCGATGCCGTGTTCGGACGGCGCCAGGGCAAGCCGGTGCCGCTGCGGCTGGCGCAAGGCGAGCCCTTCAACGACTACATCGGCACGTCGATGGTGCTGCGGGCGCCAGGCAGCCAGCCATGGCAGGCGTGGCTGCTGCTGGTGGAGGACCTCCCGGCCGGCACCGAGGGCAGCCCGGTGGAACGGCATCTGGTCCGCAACGTGTTCCGGCCCGAGTGGGGGACGACGGCCGGGCGCTCGGCCGGCGCGCTGGCGGAAACCCGGGCGATGCAGATCCACCCGGGCACCCGCCCCGAGCGCTTGCGGCTGGTCGCGGTGCTGGCCGATGCACGCGGACATATCAGGGCTATCAGCCGCACCGCATGTACCCCGTAGGTACGCCTCGATAGAATCAGGCACCGGGCCCAAGCATTTGTGGCCCGGTTCGCGTTTGAAGCGCCGCCTTCATTCCGCCGGGTCCCAGTCCAAGCGTCCACCTGTTCATCCAACAGACCTCCGGAGCCTGGAACCATGGAAATCTTCGACTACGACAAAGTGCTGCTGCTGCCGCGCAAGTGCCGCGTGGAAAGCCGCTCGGAATGCGACGCCTCGATCGAATTCGGCGGCCGCCGCTTCAAGCTGCCGGTGGTGCCGGCCAACATGAAGACCGTGCTCGACGAGCGCGTCGCGCTCTGGCTGGCGCAGAACGGCTACTTCTACGTGATGCACCGCTTCGACCTGGACAACGTGAAGTTCGTGCGGCGCATGAAGGAAGCGGACGCCTTCTCCTCCATCTCGGTCGGCGTGAAGAAGGCCGACTACGACACCGTCGACCGGCTGGCGGCCGAGGGGCTGGCGCCCGAGTACGTGACGATCGACATCGCGCACGGCCATGCCGACACGGTCAAGAACATGATCGCCCACCTGAAGGCGAAGCTGCCGTCGACCTTCGTGATCGCCGGCAACGTCGGCACGCCGGAGGCGGTGATCGACCTCGAGAACTGGGGCGCTGACGCCACCAAGGTCGGCATCGGACCCGGCAAGGTCTGCATCACGCGCATGAAGACGGGCTTCGGCACGGGCGGCTGGCAGTTGTCGGCGTTGAAGTGGTGCGCGCGCGTGGCGACCAAGCCCATCATCGCGGACGGCGGCATCCGCGAACACGGCGACATCGCCAAGAGCATCCGCTTCGGCGCCACGATGGTGATGATCGGCTCGATCTTCGCCGGCCATGAGGAATCGCCCGGGCAGACCGTCGAAGTGGACGGGCGCCTGTACAAGGAGTACTACGGCAGCGCCTCGGACTTCAACAAGGGCGAGTACAAGCACGTGGAAGGCAAGCGCATCCTCGAGCCGGTGAAGGGCAAGCTGGCCGACACGCTGCGCGAGATGGAGGAGGACCTGCAGAGCTCCATCAGCTACGCCGGCGGCACCAGGCTCGGCGACATCCGCAAGGTGAACTACGTCATCCTGGGCGGCGACAACGCCGGCGAACACCTGCTGATGTAAGCGGCCGGCTGCGATGAACAACAGGGGGCGCTCGGCGCCCCTTGTCGTTGGCGCGGCGTGGCTGGGTGTGTGTAGGCTGGCGGTGAGCGGAGCGAACCCCAGCGATCCAGCGTCGCGCAGCAAGCTGGGGTTCGCCTGCGGCTCACCGCCCGTCTACAAATTCGGCTTCGACCTCCGCGGGCGGATTTTGCAATTGCTCGTGCCCGCGCCCGCTCAGGCCCGCAGCAGGTCCAGCGCCAGCTGGTGCAGCCGGTGCTGCGGCTCGACCAGCGCATCGAGGACGCTGAAGTGGTTGCGTCCGGCCAGCAGTTCGCACACCGGGACGCGCCGCGGCCCCCACGCGTCCTGGATCATTCGGTTCTGCCGATGGAACTCGGTGCTCTCGGCGGCTCCCGCCACGGTGTAGAGCGTGCCTTGGCGGGGCGCCGGCAGCCGCGCGGGGCTCGCCTGCGCGACCTGCTCCGGCGTCAGGCGCAGCGACTCCTGCAGGAAGGGCGTGCGCATCATGGGATCGAGGTCGTTCAGCGGCGAGATCGCGAGAGCGCTGCGCAGCAGGTCGCGCGGCACCGCCGGGTCCAGCTGCTGCCACAGACACGCGAGCATCATGGTGGCGAGGTGCCCGCCCGCCGAATGCCCCGCCACCACGATGCGACGGCGGTCGCCGCCGAATCGGCCGATGTGGTGCCAGGTCCAGGCCACGGCGCGCGCGACCTGCAAGGTGATCTGCGGGATGGTCACCGCGGGACACAGCGCGTAGTTCGGCAGCACGACACAGGCGCCGTCGCGCGTGAATGCCGGCGCGACGAAGGAGTGCTCGCTCTTGTCCATGGCACGCCAGTAGCCGCCGTGCACGAACACGAGCACCGGCGCGTCACCGCTCGGAGCGGGAAAGACATCCAGCGTTTCGCCGGCGCCGCTGCCATACGCGATGTCCAGCTCGCACGGCCCCTGGGCCCGCGCCCGGGCGGATTCGCTCGTCCAGCGGGCGAAATAGTCGGCGTACTCCGGGACCAGCTGCCGGTTGTTGTACATCGCGTCGTGCCAGGCTCCATCCCTCAACTTCGTCTCCGGTTCCACTCTTCGCAACATCTTGACACATCCTGTTTCGATTGTCGGTGCGGTATTTGGCGGTTGAAGCCGCTTCGTTCTGTATACAGTGTACGGACATGCCAGCCCAGCTCCTGCAGCTCGAAGCGGCCCCCGACCTGGTGGACCGGGTGTACCGCAGTTTGCTGGATGCGATCAGCGATGGGTCCCTCGCCCCCGGCCAGCGGATCACGCAGGAGGACATCGCCCAGCAGCTGGCGGTGTCGCGCCAGCCGGTGCTGCAGGCCCTGCGCCTGCTGAAGAAGGACGGCTTCGTGCAGGACGCGCCCGGCCGCGGGCTGCAGGTGTCCGCGCTCGATGCGCAGTGGACGCGCGACATGTACCAGGTGCGCGGTGCGCTCGATGCGCTCGCGGCGCGGCTTGCCGCGCATCGGCGCCACCGCATCGATCCCGCCCTGATCCTGCAAGGCCGCCTCGCCGCGCGCGGCAGCAACGTCGCCGCGATGATCGATGCCGACCTCGCCTTCCACCGCGCGCTGTACGAAGCGGCGGGCAACCCCCTCATCGCCGAAACCGCGCAGCTGCACTGGAAGCACCTGAAGCGCGTGATGGGCGCGGTGCTGCAACAGACCGGGCAGCGCGAAGCGGTCTGGGACGAACACGAGGCGATCGCCGATGCGATCGCTGCCGGCGACGCGGAGCGCGCCGCCCGCCTGATCGAGGAGCATGGCTCCCATGCCAGCCGCGTCCTGGGCGAGCGGCTGGACGCCGTGCTCGGCACGGCCACAGCGAACACCAGCCACCCAAGGAGGCCCACGTGAAACTGACGCCGGAACAACTCCAGCAATTCGACCGCGACGGCTACCTGTTCTTCCCCGGCCTGTTCACGCCGCAGGAGACGCGGACGCTCAACGAAGCCGTGCCCGCGCTGTACGCACGGCGCGAGGCGTTCAACGTGCGCGAGAAGAACAGCGACGCCGTGCGGACCAATTTCGCCGCGCACCTGTACAGCGAACCGTTCGCGCGGCTCGCGCGCCATCCGCGCATGGTGGAGCCGGTGATGGACCTGTTCCAGGAGCAGGTCTACATGCACCAGTTCAAGATCAACGGGAAGATGGCCTTCGAGGGCGACGTCTGGCAATGGCACCAGGACTACGGTACCTGGCTGAACGACGACCTGATGCCCACCGAGCGCGCCATGAACGTCGCCATCTTCCTCGACGACGTGAACGAGTACAACGGCCCGCTCATGTTCATCCCGGGCAGCCACAAGAAGGGCGTGGTCGACGCGAAGCATGACCTCACGACCACGAGCTATCCGCTGTGGACCGTCGACGACGCGCTGATCGCGCAGCTGGTCGAACGCGCCGGCGGCAAGAACGGCGGCATCGTCAGCCCGAAGGGGCCCGCCGGCTCGATGATCGTGTTCCACAGCTGCCTGGTCCACGCGTCCAGCAGCAACCTGTCGCCGTGGAACCGGGTGAGCGTGTACCTGAGCCTGTGCGCCGTCTCGAATCACATCCGGCGCTTCAAGCGGCCGGAGTTCATCGCGCACCGCGACTTCACGCCCATCGAGTGCCTGCCGGACGACTGCCTGCTGAAGCCTTATCCCGTGGACCTGCCCTGGAAGAACGGCATGCCTGCCAGCGCACTCGTCACCTCGCCCGGGCCCATCGACCAGATGAAGAAGGCAGCCTGAGATGTCCCTGCACGCGCAACTGCAGCAACGCGCCGCCGAAGGCAAGCCGATCCGCGTCGGCCTGATCGGCGCCGGCAAGTTCGGCTCCATGTACCTCGCGCAGGTGCCCCGCACGCCCGGCGTGCACCTGGTCGGCATCGCGGACCTTTCGCCGGACAACGCTCGCGCCAACCTCGCGCGCGTCGGCTGGAAAGCCGAGCGCAGCCAGGCCGCATCGCTCGACGAGGCGCTGAAGACCGGTGCCACGCACGTGGGCGGCGACTGGCAGGCGCTGGTGCGGCATCCCGCGATCGACGTGATCGTCGAGTGCACGGGGCACCCGATTTCCGCGGTCGATCATTGCCTGGAAGCCTTCGCGCAGGGCAAGCACGTGGTGAACGTCACGGTGGAAGCGGACGCGTTCTGCGGCCCGCTGCTCGCGCGCAAGGCGGCCGAGGCGGGCGTCGTGTACTCGCTCGCCTTCGGCGACCAGCCGGCCCTCATCTGCGACCTGGTCGACTGGGCGCGCACCTGCGGCTTTCCGGTGGTGGCCGCCGGGCGCGGGCACAAGTGGCTGCCTCACTTCTGCGAGTCCACGCCCGAGACGGTTTGGGGCTACTACGGCCTGACGCCAGAGCAGGCGAAGCGCGGCGGCCTGAACCCGAAGATGTTCAACAGTTTCCTGGACGGCTCCAAGCCCTCCATCGAAAGCACCGCCGTGGCGAACGCGACCGGGCTCACCGTCCCCAGCAACGGTCTGCTCTATCCGCCGGCGAGCGTGCCCGACATTCCGTTCGTGACGCGCCCGCGCAGCGAAGGCGGCGTGCTGGAGCACAAGGGCATGGTGGAAGTGATCTCGTCGCTGGAGCCCGACGGACGCGTCCTGCCCTACGACATCCGGATGGGCGTATGGGTGACGGTGGAAGCGGAGACGGAATACATCAGGAACTGCTTCGAGGAATACAACGCGCACACGGACCCCAGCGGCCGCTACTTCACGCTCTACAAGCGCTGGCACCTGATCGGGCTGGAGGTCGGCATGTCCGTCGCGAGCGTGGCGTTGCGCGGCGAAGCCACGGGCGTGGCGACCTGCTGGAACGCGGACGTCGTCGCCACCGCCAAGCGCGACCTGCAGCCCGGCGAGATCCTCGACGGCGAAGGCGGCTACACCGTGTGGGGCAAGCTGCTGCCCGCCGAGACCTCGCTGCGCATGGGCGGCCTGCCGCTCGGGCTGGCGCACGACGTGAAGGTCGTGCGCGCCGTGAAGAAGGGCCAGAGCCTCGCCTGGGCGGACGTCGCCATGGACACCGGAACGCACGCGTACCGCATCCGGCGCGAGCTGGAAACGCGGTTCGCGCCGCCGCTGCTGAAAGCCGCGTGACAGGCGCGCGGGGCGGTCCGGCCGCATGATGGCCGCACCACCTTCGAAGGAGACGAAGCCATGCAGATCGCCGTGCTCGGCACCGGCGCGATGGGCTTTCCCATGGCGCGCCGGCTGTGCGAAGCGGGCCATGCGGTGCACGCCTGGAACCGCAGCCGCCCCAAGGCCGATCCCCTCGCGGCGTTCGGCGCGACGGTCCACGCGCACGCCGCCGATGCGGTGCGCGGCGCGGAGATCGTCGTGTGCATGCTGGAGAACGGCCCCGTGATCGACGACGTGCTGTTCCGCCGCGGAGCCGCCGACGCCATGCAGCCGGGCACGCTCTTCATCGACATGGCCTCCATCCAGCCGCGCGAAGCGCGCGACCATGCGTCACGCCTGGCCGAGCGCGGCGTGAGCCAGCTCGATGCGCCCGTCTCCGGCGGTACGGTGGGTGCGGAGAACGGGACGCTCGCCATCATGGTCGGGGGCAAGCCAGCGGACTTCGCGCGCGCGGCTCCCGTCTTCCAGGCGCTCGGCCGGGCCACGCACGTGGGACCCAGCGGCGCGGGCGAACTGGCCAAGCTGGCGAACCAGATGATCGTCGGCATCACGATCGGCGCCGTGGCCGAGGCGCTGCTGCTCTGCGCCAAGGGCGGCGCCGACATGGCGAAGGTGCGCACGGCCATCGCCGGCGGCTTCGCCGACAGCCGCATCCTGCAGCTGCACGGGCAGCGCATGGTGGAGCGCGACTTCACGCCGCGGGCGCGGATCTCCGTGCAGCTGAAGGACATGCGCAATGCACTCTCGACGGCGGAGGAGATCGGCTTCGACGCTCCGATCACCGCCCTCTTCGAGCGGCTCTACGCCGAGGCCAGCGAGCAGCACGGCCTCGCCGACCTGGACCATTCGGCCCTGTTCGTGGAGCTCGCGTCGCGCAACGGGCTGGGCTAGCCTGGTCCGGACGCCGGAAACTGCTCCGCGGCTTTGCTACAATAACGATCGTTGTGGGGGGGTAGCTCAGCTGGGAGAGCGTCGCGTTCGCAATGCGAAGGTCGGGAGTTCGATCCTCCTCCTCTCCACCACACGATTCCCAAGGCCTTGACCCGTCAAGGCCTTTTTCTTTTCCGCCGCCGCCTCTTCGACGAGATGTCGACAACGCAGCGGCACTCACGCGCAGCGCGAAGCTCCAGCGACAGTCACTTCGTCCGTGGCAGCGCGTTGAGCGGGATCCGCAGGTAGGCCACGCCGTTGTCATCCGCAGGCGGCAGGTGGCCGGCCCGCACGTTGACCTGGATCGACGGCAGGATGAGCGTGGGAACCTCCAATGTCGCATCTCGCGCCTTGCGCATGGCCACGAATTCATCCTCGCTGACGCCGTCATGCACGTGGACGTTCTTCGCACGCTGTTCGGCCACCGTCGTTTCCCACTGTGGCCCGCGTCCCTTCGGCGGGTAGTCGTGGCACACGTACATCCTGGTCTGCGGCGGCAGGTCGAGGATGCGGCGGATCGATCGGTAAAGCGCATGCGCGTCGCCGCCGGGAAAATCCGCGCGCGCGGTGCCGACATCCGGCATGAAGAGCGTGTCGCCGACGAACACGTCGCCGTCGGCCAGGTACGCCATGTCTGCCGGTGTGTGGCCGGGCACGAGCAGCGCAGTCGCCTCCACCTCACCGATGCGAAAGACCTCGCCATCCTTGAACAGGTGGTCGAACTGGCTCCCATCGGGCAGGAAGTTGCGCTCCAGGTTGTAGAGCTTCTTGAACACGGCCTGCACTTCGCGGATGTGCTCGCCAATGGCGACCAGCCCGCCGGCCTCCTGCTGGATATAGCGCGCGGCGGACAGGTGGTCCGCGTGGGCATGGGTCTCGAGGATCCATTGCACCTTCAGCCTCTTGTCGCGGAGATAGGCAAGCACCTTGTCCGCGGATTCCGTGCTCGTGCTGCCCGACTTCATCTCGAAATCGAGCACGGGGTCGATCACCGCTGCCCTTCCGCTGGCCTTGTCCGAAACCACGTAAGAAACGGTCCAGGTCTTCGGGTCGAAGAATGGTTCCACCAGGATGCGTCGGCTCATTGGAATGCTCCTGAGAAGCTCGTTGGTTGACCAATATTATACCTTGCAATATAATATTAACGATGCAATCAAAGTGAAACGCCCGATGACAGTCCGCACCACGATGGATCCGGCCCGCATGCGTGCCGAGGCCGACAGGATCACCGCGGCGCTGCGGCTGCTGGCCCATCCGGACCGCATGCTGTTGCTGTGCACGCTAAGCCAGCGTGAGATGTGCGTCAGTGAGCTGGAGGAAGAGCTGGACCTTCACCAGCCCAGCCTCTCCCAGCAACTCGGGGTGCTGCGCAGTGAAGGCGTAGTGGCCCCCCGCAAGGACGGCAAGAACGTCTTCTACAAAGTGACCGATCCGACGTTGATGCAGATTCTCGCGGCCCTGTACCGCACCTTTTGTCCGAAGGAGTGAAGAAGAAGTGACGATCGACTGGAATGCATTCACCCCCGGGGCTGCCACGGCCGGCGGCGTGCTCATCGGGCTGGCGGCGGCCATGTTCGTATTGCTGAATGGCCGCATTGCGGGCATCAGCGGCGTTCTCGGCGGGCTGTTGAACCCCGTGCGCGGAGATGTGGCCTGGCGCGCGGCGTTCATCGCCGGCATGGTCGGCGCTCCCATGCTGTACGCCCTGTTCGCGGCAGTGCCACGCGTGGAAATCAACGCCGGCCAAGGCGCGCTCATCTGCGCCGGCCTGCTCGTCGGTGTGGGAACGCGCTACGGCTCCGGCTGCACCAGCGGGCATGGAGTCTGCGGGCTCTCGCGACTTTCGCCGCGTTCCATGGTGGCGACGGCCACGTTCATGGCCGCGGGCTTCCTCACCGTTTTCGTCGCCCGCCATTTGCTGGGCTCTTGAGCCAGGACTTCTCGATGACCGTTTTCTTTTCGCTGCTCGCTGGTGCCCTGTTCGGCGTGGGCCTGATCGTCTCCGGCATGGCTGACCCGGCCAAGGTGTTGGGCTTCCTGGACCTCGGGGGAGCCTGGAATCCGTCGCTCGCGTTCGTGATGGTCGGGGCCATCGCCGTCGGAACCCTGGCGTTCGCGATCGCTCGCAAACGGACCCTGTCCTTTCTCGGCCTGCCGATGCGGCTTCCCACCGAGCGCCATATCGACCGCAGGCTTGTGACCGGCAGCGTGCTGTTCGGCGTAGGTTGGGGGATCGTGGGCCTGTGCCCCGGACCGGCGCTCGTGGATCTCGGCATGGGCCAACCGAAGGCGATCATCTTCGTGATCGCCATGGTCGGCGGCATGGTCCTGTTCGAGGTAGTGGAGATGCTCCGCCGGCCGAGGACGGCGCACGTGCGATGAACTCCGACCGGAGGCTTGCCCGTCGTGCCTTCGCTCGTGCGCGTCCTCACTCCGTCGCGCGCAGCACCGGCAGCGTCACCGTGAAGCGGCTGCCCTGGCCGGCACCCGCGCTGCTGGCGGCCACATCGCCCCCGTGCCCTTGAACGAGCTCGCGGACGAGCGCGAGGCCGATCCCCAGGCCCGATCCGTCGAATTCGGTGGCGTGCCGCTCCTGCACGAACGGCTCGAAGACATGCGAGAGTGCTTCCGGCGTGATCCCGATCCCGTTGTCGGCGACGGTCATCACCACGGAACGGCCGACCACTTCCAGTGACAGCTCGATGGCGCCGCCCTGCGGCGTGTACTTCGAGGCATTGCCGATCAGGTTGGCGGTGACCTGGCCGAGGCGGACCCGATCGCCATTGATGATCACGGCGCCGTCCGGAAGGCGCACGTCGAAGCTCTGCCCGCGCGCACTGACGGCGGCGCGACTATCGTCCGCCACGTCGCCGATCAATTCGACGATGTCCAGGCGACTGATTTCCAGCCGCATCTTGCCGGTGCTCACCCGCGTGAGGTCGAGCAAGTCGGCGACCAGCCGGGAGATGTGAGCGACCTGCCGTTCGATGACACCCTTGACGGTGCGCAGCACGCTGGCGCCCGATGTTGCGTGTTCCAGCAACGCCGCGGCATTGCTGATGGGGCCCAGCGGGTTGCGCAATTCGTGGGCGACGATGCCCATGAATTCCAGCTGGCGCCGATTGACGAGCTCGGCGGCCTCGAGCAACTCGTGCGCGTGCAGTGCGGCCTGCAGCAGGTTTTCGTTGGCCTCCCGCTGCTGCAGCATTTGCGAGCCGGCATCCTTGGCGTTGGCTGGGCCAACCGCCGACGACTTCGCGGCCTCCTGGCCTCGCAGTTCCAGGCTGCGGGCGCTGCTGGGAATTTCGCCGCGAAAGAAGAAGCTGCCCAGCCCGCGCCGGCGCGCCCGGTACATCGCCGCGGTCGCGCGGTCGATCAGGCCATCGGGATCATCGCCATCGTCGGGAAAGACGCTGATGCCGACGCTCGTCTTCAGGCGCGGCGACGCGCTCCCCACGACCCCCGGCAGGGCCAGGGCAGCCACGAGCGACTCCGCCACGGCGATCGCATCGGCGGCGTCGGAGATCGCACCGAGCAGTATCAGGAAGTCGCTCGCACCGTGGCGGGTGACCACGTCGGACGCGCGCACACCGGCATTCAGGCGTTGCGACGCCAGCGTGAGAACCTGGTCGCCGACCGCGTGGCCCATCGCATCCGTGATTTCCTTGAAATTGTCGATGCTGACGAACAGCAATCCCAGGCGGGAGCCGCTGCGCCGGGCGAGGGTGATGGCGTGAGTGAGCCGGTCGAACAGGATCACGCCGGCGGCGCGCTCGGCCAACTCCACCAGGTGCCAGCATCGGCTCACCTCCGCGAGCGCCTGGGCCGCGGTCGCGGCTTCGTCCTGGGCCCGGATGACGGCCAGGACCAATTGCTCGTTCGCCTCGAGCAACTGCGCGGCGCGGGCGGCGTTCACGACGACCTGCCTGCGCCCGCCGGCAGCGGGCCGGAGGCCGGCGACGCCGCGGCGTCCATCACTTCCACCTTGCGGGTCGGGCGGCCGCCGAGGAGACCCTCCTGGTCCGCCAGCATCTCGCCGACGTGAATCCCGTCCGCGTCGATGGAGTAGGCGCGCAATTCGTCCGAATGCCAGCTGTTTCGAACCTTCACCACCGCCAGCACGCGCCGCAGCCGGCTGTCCACCTCGATGTAGCGCTGTACCACGATGGCATCAGTGAGGAAGGCGGTGCCAAACGGGCTGAACCGCAGGTCGGTGTAGCGGTCCTCCAGCTCGGACGTCAGCAGCACCGTGAGCCCCTCCTGCGCCAGCGCACTGACCAGCCGCAGCAGCGACTCGCGGAAGTCCTCGCGGAAGGTGGGCGCGAGTGACAGTTCGAAGGCCGACAGCGAGTCGATCACCACACGCGTCGCATGCAGGCGCCGCACCTCCTTGATCAGCCGTTGGACGATGTCATCGATCGACAGGTCCGCAGCCCGGCTGTCCACGAGACCCACGCGCCCGCTTGCAATCAGTTGCGCGAGCACCGCGTTGTGCGATCGGTTGGCGCGCTGCTCGAACACCGCGATGACGCCCGCCTCCCCATTGCGCGCGCCTTCCTGCAGGAACGACCCCGCGAGAATGCTCTTGCCCGACCCCGAAGGGCCTGCGACCAGCAGCGAGTACCCGCGAGGCAGGCCGCCGCCGAGCATGGCATCGAGCCCGGCGTTGCCGAGGGACGCGCGTTCGGTCGGCGGCCGGCTCGGTGCGGGCGATGCGCTCACCAGCGCGCTGGCGGGCGGGATCACCTCGATGCCCGCCGCGCCGATCCGGAACGTGTGCATGCCGGCGAGCGTCGGCTGTCCCCGCATCTTCATGATCTCGATCTTGCGGACCATCGAATTGCGCTGAACGCTCTGGTGCAGCCAGATCAGTCCGTCGGCCACCGTGAACACGGGGTTGGTGACCGTGTCGGCTGCGTACTCGCCGATCAGGAAGGTGGTCGCCTCCCAGCTCGTCATCAGCACGCCCAGCTTCTGCATGAAGTGCTGCAGGCTGGAGTCCGTCGTGCCGGTCATCGCCACCGAGCGGAACGAGTCCACGAACACGAAGGCCGGCGCGTGCGCATGCACCTGCGCCTCGATGCTCTCCAGCACCTTGTCCAGGTTCCCGCCCAGTGCTTCGTCGCCCAGGTTCACGAAGTGGATGCAATCGTTGACGCGCTCGAGATCGAAGAATTCGAACTGCTGCTGATACCGCAGCATCTTCAGCGGAGGCTCGCCCAGCACCGTGAGGTACAGCGCCGGCCGCTCGGGAGTGGCCAGCGCGAACATCATCTGGTGCGCCAGCGTCGTCTTGCCGCAGCCGGGCAGGCCTGCGATCAGGTTGAAGGAGAACTCGGGCAGCCCGCCACCCAGGACGTCGTCCAGCCCCGGAACGCCCGTGGCCATGCGGTTGATCTTCACCTTCGGATTCATTTGGATGTGTCCTGCGGGGCCTCGCCTGCGGCGAATGGGTCCGGATGTGCGCTCAGGAGCCGATCGGCCAGCGAGGTGCCGATCAATCGCCCGATCAAGTCGTTGAAAGTTGAGAGCAGCAGTTGGCCCGCTGCGCTCGCCTCGGCGCTGTCGCGGCCCGCAAGCAGCGCATGGAGCGCCCCGAGGTCGAGGGTCGGCGTGTCGCCGGTTTCACCGTGCATCAGCCAGGGATGGGTCCTGCCCGCCAGGAAGATGCAGCGACGATAGAGCGTGGCAACCCCGAGCGTGCCGACGATGGGCGAAAGCGCTTCCTCGATGTCGCGCCAGCGCGAAACGATCGCTTCGGCGACTCGCGACGCGTCGTCGTTGCCGCGAATGGAAATGGGAACCACCATCAGGGCTCCTCGATGGAAGCGGCGTTGGGCAAGCAAGGTCCCCGGCCATCCGGGCGAGCCGCACCCTTGCCTCCGTGCTTCCTGCATTCACCCGTCAGCGCGATCGGTGCGGTGTTCATCAGCTTCCTTGCCGGGCGCGGAGCGGACTGCTCGGCTAGGTCAGACTACTGGCGCGGCCCCGAACAGTCTGTACGGTGAAGCACAAACAGGTACTCCGGACTGCATGCTAACCCAGCGAAGCCGTGCGAACCAGCCGACGCGCGACAGATCGCTGTGCATGGCCCAGGATGCAGCCAGGCACGCTTCGGAGAAGCCGGTGTCCACCGCCCTGAGCGGTCGTCACCGGCGGCGTGTACGCGGGAAACCGGCGCCGTCCCCACCATCGGGGCGCGGGCCGTCCTCGTCACATCGAGCGACCTGCCTGCTACAGGCGGCCCATCAGCAGCAGCACGACCAGCACCACCACGATCAGACCCACCACACCACTGGGCGCGTAGCCCCAGCTCCTGCTGTGGGGCCAGGTCGGTATCACTCCGATCAGCACCAGGACCAGGACGATCAGCAATATGGTTCCGATACTCATGTGCTTCTCCTAGGGGTTTCCAATCCTTGCGGGCCCGACGGCCGTGAAGCTCAAGGCCGCACGGCGATCTCGTTCTTCACCGACTTCACGCCCTTGGTGTCGCGCGCGATCGCTTCTGCAGTCGACTTCTCGGCCGGGTTCTTCGCGAAGCCCGAAAGCATGACAGTACCGTTCAGCGTTTCCACGTGGATGCTGCTGGCATCGACTTGCTTGTTCTCGACGAAGCGGCTCTTGATCTCCGTGGTGATCGTGGCGTCGTCGACGTAGGCGCCTGCCGATTCCTGGCCGCGGGTGACGGCGCAGCCGGAGGCGGCCAGCAGGAGCAGCGCGCAAAGGGCTGCGAGAAGAGGACGGCGGGCGTGCATGGTTGACCTCCGATCGTTGGGTCGTTGCTGGATGAACTGTGGTTCTCGAGCCTGTTCAATGTGCGTCAACCGCGGCATCCGCTCTGTTCGCTGGCGCACATTGAGGGTGGGCGCCATTTGCGCTGGATCAATGGCCCGTCGTCCCGATCGGCGTTCACTGGCAGCGTGTGAGCGCGTCGAAGGCCGCTGCGCGTTGCAGGCGGTGGCCTGGATGCGCTCGCATTGCCGAGCACGACGCGAGTACGCTGTGATCATTCGCCCCGGTGCATCGCAGCTTCGCTGCCAGTTGGGGCGGCACGCCGCGCACACGGGAGATAGCACATGGCTGCGACATTCAAGGTGGGCGACCACGTGACCTGGAACTCCGAAGCCGGGACGGTCAGCGGCAGGATCACCAGGGTTCACGTGAGGGACACGGATTACAAGGGATACACCCACCACGCCACCCCCGATGACCCGCAGTACGAAATCCAGAGCGACAAGACCGCGCACGTCGCCATGCACAAGGGTGCAGTGCTGAAGAAGGTGCGCGGTCGAGCGAGTTGAATGCGGCCGACCGACGCGATCCTGTTCACCTTGGACGACTGCAGCGCAGCTGAATCCGGCATCCAACGCTTCTCCATGCAGCATTCGTCCCGACCCGTCTTCCTCAACCTGCTCCAGATCAGGATGCCGGTCGGGGCGCTCGCATCCATCGGCCATCGCGTGTCGGGCGTTCTTCTCGCTGCCGGAATTCCAGCTGCCGTTTACCTGCTCGCCATGTCACTGCGCAGCGAAGCAGGCTTCGAGCACGCGCTTGCGCTTGCCGGCTCGCTCCCGGTGAAAGCCGCCGCCGTTCTGCTGGCGTGGGCACTGGCCCATCATCTGCTCGCCGGAATCCGTCACATGCTGTCCGACATTGGCGTCGGCTCGCCCTTGCTCATCGCGCGCAAGACGGCGTACCTGGTGAATCTCGGCGCGCTTGCTGTTGCCGTCGTGGCCGCGGGTCTGCTGTGGTGAAGAATCAATTCCCCCGCCTCCCCGCGTGGTTCGTCCAGCGTGGCAGCGCCGTGTACATGCTGGCCTTCCTGATCGTCGCCCTCGTTTCGCTGGGTCTTCACCCACGCGTGACCTTCGTGGAGTGGGCCGGGTGGGTTCACCGCCCCGCCGTCAGCGCCGCGGCGGCGGTGTTCTTTCTCGCGCTTTGCAGCCACATGTGGGTCGGGCTTCGCGACGTGTTGATCGACTATGCGAGACCCGCCGCCGTGCGCAACGGCTTGCTCGCCCTGCTTGCGGCCGCACTCGCGGTCCTCGCGGGATGGGTCGTCGTCATCCTGTTCGTTGCAGGCGCCTGATCGCCCGTTGCGGATCTTCCGATGAAACTCTCCATCTCGCGCTACAACCCGGATGAGGATTCCAGGCCCCGCCTGCAGGACTACGAAATCGAGCCCGGTCCCGCCGACCACATGCTGCTCGACGTGATCCTGCGCCTGAAACAGCAGGACCCCACCCTGACACTGCGCAAGTCGTGCCGCGAGGGTGTTTGCGGCTCCGACGCGATGAACATCAACGGGCGCAACGGGCTGGCCTGCATCACGCGCGTGCGCGACCTGAAGCAGCCGGTCGTCCTGCGGCCGCTGCCCGGATTCCCGATCATTCGCGACCTTGTCGTCGACATGACGAACTTCTTCCGGCAATACCACTCGGTCAACCCGTGCCTGGAGAACTTCGACCCGCCGCCCGAAAGGGAAAGGCTGCAGTCGCCGCAGCAGCGCGAAGCGCTCGACGGCGCGTACGAATGCATCCTGTGCGGGTGCTGCAGCAGCCAATGCCCCTCGTATTGGTGGAATCCGGAGAAATTCGTCGGGCCCGCCGGGCTGTTGCAGGCCTATCGATTCATCGTCGACAGCCGCGACCAGGCGACGCGCCAGCGCCTGGACGACCTCAACGATACCTACCGGCTGTTCCGCTGCCGCACCATCATGAACTGCGCGGAAGTCTGTCCGAAGGGACTGGAGCCGTCGCATGCCATCGAGGAGATCCGGATGATGATCGCAGGGCTTCCTGTGCCCCGCGGCGGGCTCGATGTGCATTCCCCCAGACCGCCCCGTTAGCCACGGGGTGACCAGATGATCCACCTGCTCGAACGCGGCCAGCTCGCGAAGAAGTCCCGTCGTCGCGACGCGCGCTGAAGCTCCGACCATGCGCTCGACCGCCCCGGAAGACCCTCCGAATCCGCGCCCACACGATGCCCTGGCGTCGCGCCTCGAAGGCGCGGATGACCGCGTCCGCCTCAGCGAGTGGCTGCCGCCGCAGGCCGGCGTGATCCCCAGGATCAGGATCGGCGAGCGCTGGATCAACGTCCTGTGGCTGTTGCCGCTGGCGTTTGTCTTCCTTGTGTCCGCAGTGGCGGCCGCCCGAGGGCTGCGTGAACTCGAGAGCGTGCGGGAATTTCTGGCGCGGTACCCGGGCGTCCCGGCAACTGCCGCGGTCGTCACCACCGGATTCCCGGCGTGGCTCAGGTCGCTGCATTTCCTGAACCTGTTCCTCATGGTCTTCATCGTGCGCGCCGGCATCCAGATCCTGGCGGACCATCCCCGCCTGTACTGGAAACGCGACTGCACTCCCGGAACCGAGTGGTTCCGCTTCCAGAAGGCCGTGCCGACCGGGCGGATCTGGACGGCCAAGGACGACTCCGTGACCCTGCCGGGGTGGCTGGGTCTTCCGGGCATCCGCCACTCCATCGGGCTCGCGCGGTGGTGGCACTTCTCGACGACCTTGCTGTGGATGGTCAACGGACTCGTGTTCTATGTGCTCCTGTTCGCTACCGGCCAATGGCAACGGCTGGTGCCGAACAGTTGGGAGGTGTTTCCCAATGCGGTATCGACGGCCCTGCAATACCTGTCGCTGACGTTTCCGCCCGAGGAAAGCTGGACGCGCTACAACAGCCTGCAGCAGCTGGCGTATTTCGCCACGGTGTTCATTGCGGCACCGACGTCGATCCTCACCGGCCTGATGCAAAGCCCCGCCATCTCCAACTCGCTCGGGTGGTTCGGGCGCGCCCTGAACCGGCAACGGGCGCGGTCGATCCACTTCATGGCCCTGTGCTGGTTCCTCCTGTTCATCCTGGCGCATGTCACCCTGGTGTTCGTCACGGGCGCACGTGCGAACCTGAACATGATGTTTGCCGGAGTTCGCGATGCATCGTGGAGCGGGTCCCTGGTGTTCGCCCCGGCCATGTTGCTGGTCGCCCTGGCCTGGTGGTGGGCCACGCCGTTCACGCTGGCCCATGCACGCGTGGTGCAGAAAGCCGGGACGTTCATGGCCCGGCCTTTCGGAGCGGTGACCCAGTGGTGGGACGCGACCAGCCAGCTCACCGAAAAGGATATCTCGCCCCACTTCTGGCCCAATGGAACGATGCCCGCCTCGCCGGAATTCGAGGCCCTGCTGGCCGGCGGCTTCGCCGACTACCGGCTGCGGGTCGGCGGCATGGTGCAACAGCCGGCGGAGTTTTCCCTGGCCGACCTGAAGGCGATGCCGCGGCAGGAACAGATCACGACGCACTTCTGCATCCAGGGCTGGTCCGGCGTCGCCAAGTGGGGCGGCGTCCCCATGCGCCACATCATCGAGCTCGTGCAGCCCACGGCACAAGCCCGCTACGCAGTGTTCTATTCACTCGCGGATGGCGGCAGCGGTGGCCGCTACTACGACGTGCAGAGCACATCGAACATGCAGCACGCGTTGTCGCTCCTGGCGTATGAGATGAACGGCGGCCCGCTCACGGTCCTGCACGGCGCGCCCCTGCGCCTTCGCTGCGAGAACGAGCTCGGTTTCAAGATGGTCAAGTGGATCGCGGCCATCGAGTTCGTGGCTGATTACGGCGACCTCGGCTCCGGCCAGGGTGGCTACAACGAAGACCACGAGTTCTATGGGTACCGGACCCCGATCTGAGGCAGAGCTCAGCGGCAGGCTTCCCAAGCTGCGCATCTGCTCGCCGGTGTTGGCGGACGCCGTGAAAATTGTGGAAGCCGGGCCCTTGCGGCGCTGATGAGCCGCAGCGAGCCGGCCCGCCTCGTGTGATACACTTCAACGCGTTGTCCTCGCCGACGTCGACGGGCTGGCCGAACCAAGCCGGATCCTTGTCGCACATGGCCCATGGATACACGCGGCGGAAGGCGGAGCGATCCTCCTGCCCTCCACCACAAACCATTTTCGAAGCAGTGGGTTCTTAGCTCAGTTGGTAGAGCAGCGGACTCTTAATCCGTAGGTCGTAGGTTCGAATCCTACAGGACCCACCACTTACCTCGATAGGACGGGCCTTTCGGGGCTCCACGTTCAGTCCGCCGGTCACGGCGGGTTCTCTGATACCTGGAGTACTCAAATGGCAACGTTCAAACAGTCCAGCGGTGACTGTGCAATGTCTGACAGCATGGCACGAGACCGCGATCTACGGATGCCCCCGGTCGGCGGGAACGCGTCCCAGTTCCCCTTGCGCGACGGCGCGCTGACGGTTCGTGAACTGGTACATCTCTATCTTTCGAGCTATTCCGGCCGCGACAGCAGTCGCATGCAACGGCTTGAATGGTGGGTCGACCGCATCGGAGGGCTCTCGCTCTCTGACTTATCGGATGATCATGTCCATTCCGCTCTGGACGGACTCGCTAAGCAGCCGGCTCGGTACTACATGGGCAAGGACGCAGACGGTCGCTCGATTTTCAAGTCGAAGGGGCGCCCCCTCTCACCGGCAAGCGTGAATCGCTACGCCGCGGCACTGGCGGCCGTTGTTACTTGGGCTATTAAGCGTCGAATCACTCCGAAGGGGTACGCGCATCCCTGCAAAACGGTGGACCGACCGCGAGAGCACAACGAGAAGACTCGATTTCTGACGGAAGAAGAGCGGCATCGGCTGCTGCAGGCTTGCAGGGAGTCGAGGTGGCCGAAGCTATATCTCCTTGTATTGCTAGCGTTGACCACAGGCGCTCGCAAGAGCGAAATTCTTCGCCTCCGCTGGCAAGACATGAACCTGGAACTCCAAGTTGCTTACTGCGCGCGCACGAAAAACGGGGATCCGCGCGGCTTACCCTTGTTGCCTGGAGTCATACAAGAGCTGAATGCTCATCGCGCGAACGCCAAACCTTCAGACCTCGTATTTCCATCACGGAAGAGCCCCGGAAAGCCGTACTCGTACGAGGGTCGCTGGCGCGCCGCACTCCGCACTGCACGCATTCGCGAGTTCCGGTTCCATGATTTACGCCACACCTGCGCATCTATGCTGGCGCAGAACGGCGCCACGCTCTTAGAAATCGCGGACGTGTTGGGCCACAGGCAGCTGCAGGTTACTAAGCGATACAGTCACCTGACTACTCAGCACAAAAGTGCTCTGCTCCATCGCGTTCTTGGTGACATCGCATGATGGGAGGCTTCGATGCAGGTTCTGACTGGGCCAATTGACCTCAGCCGTTTCGTCCCCTTCGGTAGGGCGCCGATCCTGCCGGCCGAAGTACCCGAAGATGACAGGCACCGCGCGGACAACTGGCTGCAGGTGCCTTCCCTCCACAGGCGCCCTGCCCCACCCTATACCGGACTCCGGGGCTACATCGGCCCCCAAGCCGCTGAAGATGCCCAGGAAGAGGCGATCCTGTCTGCGGTGCGCGAGTTGCTCAAACAGGCTCGCGGCTACGTGCGGACCATCGGCCGGTGCCGGAAATCCTGCGAAGACACCGGCATCGATTGGGACGCGCTCACTTCTGATGCTCAAAATCTGTACGTAGAAATTGTTGAGACGCTGGAGGCCGCCGCCGAGGTCCCGAGGCGCGCCGGAGAACGAGTTATGCACTTCGGCCCTGGGTCGGCGCGAGCGAATTTTCTCGCACGCGCGTTCACTCTTTGCCTAGAGTTGCGTCAGCTTCGGCAGTCGGCAGTGGGGCGGAAGCCCCGACCTCCTACGGAAGCAGCAAAGCAGGCGACGCCTGAGGCGGTCGTGAGATTCATACATGAGGATCTCGGGTACGGCCGGAAGGGGGGCCCGAAGTACGAAGTCGCAGTGCGGCAGGCTGCGGAGCATTTCGGATACAGCCCGCGGCACATCGCACGCAAGTTCGCACAGGGCATCCCGAAAAAGTGATGTCATAGCCGTGGCTATGTCATGGCAGAACTGGGCTATGTCTTTGACCAACACACCCGCACTCTGAGATTCTCGAGACGCCGCAATTTGTTGCGGTGGGGCACTGTCAGGCCCGTCTTTTCGAGGATTTGTGAGATGCAGGCCCTGTTGCCGCTCGCCCAATACAGGGAAAGTCGCCAGCACCTTTTCCCATCAGACACGTCACTGGACTGGTTCCTGCGAAGGCATCGAGCAAATCTCGTTCATGCAGGAGCATTGCTCATGGTCGGAGGCCGTTGGCTTGCGTCACCGGGCCACTTCGACTCGTATGTTCTCGAGATCGCACGCGCAAGCGCATTGCTGCGAGCAGATGCGTCGCATCACGCGGGGGAGTGACTAGGGTGGTGACCCGTTCAACGGTGAGAGGCCACGTTCACGCCAGAGGGCCACGCCTGGATCGGATCGCACGCGCAAAAGAATGAGATGAGCATCAAGATCTCTTCCCAATGCTGGCCAATCCGAACTGTGTCTGCGGTCGCAAAGGCTGTTCTGATGTCGATGGCTGATCAAGCTGACGATGCGGGCAGTTGCTGGCCCGCGATAAAGAAGACAGCCGAGCGTACTTGCCTTTCGACAAGGTCGGTCATTCGCGGCATCAAAGAACTCGAGGCAGCCAATCTACTGAGGGCCGATCGATCAAATGGTCGGCACTCGACTTACATCGTCCAGCCTAACGGTTGTCTACAACCGGTGCCATCGGGACACGAGTGCCAAAGCGGCACCTGTGACGCGCAAACTCAATGTCATGCCCCTGAGTCATCCGCCTACTGCCCTACGGTCACTGGAGCGCTGACACCGCGGCACACTAACCATAAGCAACGATCAGGAACCATCAAGGAAACGTCCGCAGTCGACGGTGCCCTCAAAGGCCTTCCGCCACAGCTGCTGCACGACTTTCAACAACTTCGAATCAAGCAAAGGCTACCCATCACAACGACCGTCCTGGAGGGATTCAGGCGAAGCGCTGATCAGGCCGGCATACAGCTGGAAGACGTTATTCGACTGATCACCGAGAACTCTTGGCGTACGTTTAGCGCTAATTGGCTTAATCGACCTGCAGCACCGCCAGGATCAGAACGTACGCACTGGTCGGACAGGCAGTCGGGAGTTGAGCGTCGAGCACAGGAGCTTGGCTTTGATCTGTGGGACCCGGTGCAGGAAGACTGGCCGAAGTACAAAGCTCGGGTAGTGAATGCAGATCGTGACCAACGGACGTCCTCTTCCGCTACTGTCCCTCAACTAACGGTCGTTCCACAGCCAAGGAAGGCAGCATGACGGTGGGATGCCGCCCAGAGCGCAGCAAGTGCGCCATCCTGCGACTTCACTCATCGGCGCGGCGAGGTCCTTAAGGGACTTGCGTGCGCTACCTCCGGCACGCGCACTCTCCGACGCGCTCTCGCGCTCCAACGGCACGCGCAGGAGACGGTAGTCTTCTAACTTCAGGGGGCATGCCTCCAATCTGCAGCCACCTGCTACACGCGGCCGCAGACGAGGAAACCGGGGGCGTTCGCGCTGGGAAAGCGATGCGCTTATGGTGGCGCAGCATGCCACCAAACCGATCGTCTTCATCGGCCGGCTTTACAAACCTGAGAACTACGTGTGCGCGCGCGAGGATGTAGTGTAGTTCATACAAAACGGGGAGTCGAACCAAATCCGGGCTGCACTTCTGAATGGTCATGGGAGTTTGCGAACCGGGGCTGTTGGGGGGGATGGGAGCGAGTTCATCGCTCCTACAGCCCGAGGAGACTGCAACTGGTGCCCGCGCTCCGAGGCGCCCCACAAGCTGCCCTACAAATTGCCCTTGCGCGTGGATCTCGTGGTTTGTTGACATGGGCAGGAGGTTTGCGGTTGGTGTGGAGGAGTCTTGTCGGTCATAAGGCTCCCGTGTCTCTACGCCAGCCCAGCGCGCGGACGAAGGCTCGAACTGCAGGGCGAGGTGTCCGTGGCCCGACGCACTCCCGCCGGGGACGGCTTTCAACGCCCAAAGAGCCGATCCCGACTGATCCGACGACCTGCTGGCATCACTGGCCACAATGCGAACGGACGCATGAACACTCCGGCGGGTGCTGCATAAGCCTCTATCCGGGACGGGGCCATGGGCGCCTAGTCCTGCTCCTATTAGCAAACCGGCCCCGCAGAGCGCCCCACCGCAACGTCACGGATGGGAGTGGCTGGTTAGGTGTCGAGATCCCCGTCGAAATCGAGGAGTGCGTACGCGGGAACACCTAGAGTGGCGGCGAGCCTACAGATATTGATCAACGCGATATTGCGCTGGCCGCGCTCAACCCCGCCGAGATAGCTACGCGCAACGCCGCTCCCCAACGAGAGCTTTTCCTGCGACCAACCGATGCTCTTGCGCAGTTCGGCCAACCTCCGGCCGAACCGCACTTTCACATCGTCTTCCGCAGGGGACCCCATGGCTGGGCATCCTAAAAATCAGAGCACTATCGGTCCACGCTCTATGAGTGACAAACTCGTGCGCGATTGGTATTCTTCTAAGCGCGCCGGATCCGAATCGAAGGCGCCGGGGGATAAACGTGAAGCGCTCGGTGCGTATCGTCATCGCCGCCGCCATTGCTACCGCTGGAACGGCGAACTCAATGTGTTTGAATCCATTCGGCTGCGAGCCGACCACCCGAGCCGAGTGCATTCGCGCAGCATCATCGGCCCGCACGGAATCCGCAGCACGCGCCCAGCTAGCAGCTTGCGATCAGCGCTTCGGTCCCGTCGATTTGGAGCAATGCGAAAGAACCGCTCGCAGCTGGAGTCAGCATCTTCGAATGTCGGGAGGCGTCGAGGCCACATACCCAGGCCGGTACACCGCAGAATCATGTCGAGCGCAGTACCCCCGGACCTTTGCCGCGTCCAGTTGGGTGACGCGCGCGTACTGCATCGCCCACGCGCCGCGGCTCAGGGATGCTCGAATCGAAGTAGACCCAGTTTCCGGCGAGTCGGCGGCGATGCGCAAGGCGCGCCAAGACTCAGACCTAACCGATTTAAGTCCGTGGGGCGTCGCGCAAGTTCTTCACCAGGTCTACTATTCGGACCTACCATTGCGCCAAGTGGCTGAGGCGCTCTGGATCGACTCACCACCGGATCCGCTCTCGGTGCTGAAAGTTTGTGAGGCTCTCACCAAATAGCGTCTGCACTCCGCAGAAGCAACCGTCAGATCAGAAATTGTTGGCCGAGCGGCTAGGATGTTCTTGAAGCGGAAGGCTGGCCACCATGTAGCGTCGGAGCGAGAGCTTCGCATCGCGCAGATGCAAGACATGCCCAATGTGGAGCCAACGATGACACTGGAAGAGATGCAGCAGGCTACGCTGGACTTTTGGAGGACGAACTTCCCCCGCAGCATGCGTGCCATGAGCAGGGAACAGATGCTCACGCAATCCAGGGCCTGCGCGCGCCTGACGCGGGCGGAGATGGACAGCCTCAAGGCAGTGGGCCTGGACGAAGCGACGCGTGGACGGAAGCCCGAAACCTCTACTGTCTGGCACCGCCGCCGACCCTGAGCACCCCGCCGAAATTCCCCCGCTCCCCGACGGCGCGCTAAAGCTGCGAGCACGGCGAGCGCCCGCCTGCACTCGCTGCTGAGAACCCCGGCAACGTCACGATCATCTACATCGTCGCAATCGCCACGGGCACGCCCGACGCCTACGAAGTGAGCGTGCGCTCGACGCACGAGATCGACGTCATGTGCGATGCATATCGCATGCTCAGCCCGAGCATGAGACGCGGCACGTCGTCGAGAAGCAGACCGTGGAGGTGATCGGAATGATCACCTAGCCTGAGGTGAACCTCACTGATATCTCTCGCTAACGTGGGACTAGCGCCGCCGCGTGCTGGAGCACGCCGTCAGGTCGATGCAATCACGCACGGGCAACCATGAACAAGAGCTTTGCAGTCAACGCGGATGTCAAGTTCCCGGCGGCACCATTGGGACGAAGCTTCCAGCATCCAGCACCACATCTTCGCTAGCGACAGCGACGATGCACTGCAGCAGGTGCACGCCCTGGTCGGGGCGACGGGGGCAAGGTCACCAAGGTGAACGCCTGCCGCGGCGCCGACAAGCCTTGAGGGCCATCCAATGAATACGCCCATGTTAGGTGCTTATGGGCATCATCCTCGCGAAGGTCATCTAGGTGCTGGCGCGAGTCGCGGGATATACAGGATCCTAGCGGTTGGAGGCTAGGCGGTTGCGCTCGAAGTAGCAGGACTGGGGAAGAATGCAGATCTGACCGACCAATAGGTTTCAGCCATGCCCAATCCATATGGAAAGCCCGCGCTGGGGATGAAGTGTCCACATTGCGGGAGCATTGACCACCATCCCGTGGCTTCGACGGATCCGGCTGTCTACACGTACTCCCCTCCGATGAACCCGACAGTTGGTGAGATCACGTTCCGAAGACGAGCAAAGATTTGCGAGGCATGTGGCGTGCACTTCCAAACCGCGGAGATGGCCGACTGGGATCTCGGACTGATGCAGCGTGAGATCGAGCGCCTGAGCGCCCTCTTTGAGGCCCGCGATGTTCAGTTGAAGCGCCTACTGGAGAGCATTGAAAATCTCTCTCAGGTGGCAAACGGAATGCGCCGAGCGGGCTAGGCGTCTGAATCCCCCGCATCTGGCAACGCCGCTCGGTCAACCGTGGCATCCCTGCCTTGCCAAGCGATCATCGGATCAACAATCCGTCGGCTCTGACGCCGCAGGACTCCGCCTGCATGTCAGCACTGGCGCGGCCTGCGGGACCGGGACCACTGGGGCCGCGACCCATCAGCGGGCCCATCACTTCATGTGCGACACCTCGCGTGCGTGCGCGTACCGAGCTCGAAATCGCGAGAGATCAAATAACGCCACCGGAATGTTGAGGGTCTCTGCGCGGCAGCCGCATGTTCCGGCGTGTGGACGCACTTGGCTAAGCAACGGGCCGGGCGCCGTCACTGGGGGGTGCCTCCTCAGCGTCGCCGGCGTCCGTCTCTGCGTCGAGGAACCCGTTGTGCATTAACCATCGGGTGTACCTATCGCAGAATTCCAGCCGCAACTCTTCCTCCGGGAGCTCCCCCAGCCGAGCCAAGTCAGGCGCCGCCGCACAGAACTCGAGAATCTGCGACCGGGTCATTTTGCAGTCGTTGTAGACAGCCTTAAACAGGTCAAACGGGGTGTCGACCTCGGGCGGCAAATCAATAAGGGCGCCGAAAAATGACTGAGGGTGATGCCGATACGCGGCGAGCTCCATGGCGCTCAGCGAATCCTGAAACACCCTTTCGTCGCCCTCTCGAAGCCGGAACCGGAGTTCGACCACCGCCGATTCTTCATCGACGTAGGCGAATTCGAGCAGACCAGTGCAATCCAACCCGAATCTATTCAGGTCGTATTGTTCGCCGATTAACCATCGTCGCTCGATCTGACCAAACGCCACCTCGGGCACTTCGCCGTCAAAAGTCGCGGGGACTTGGTAGTTCTTGAATGCGTCGCGTAGGGCTAGAACTTCAGCGTGGCGCTGTTCCGCCTTGAACTGCTCGATCAGGGTAGGGAACCATGTCGTACCAAAGTCCGGCACCTTGAAGCCCTCGGCCACCATCAAACGCTTGATGGCCGTGCCTGTTAGGGTTTGGTGATACGGATGATTGGTTACGCAGACATAAGCGGCCGGGGCAGGCTTGCCCCCTAACGTCAGCGCTTCCCGCCCTCGGATCGCTTTTGACACCTCTTCCACGAGCTGTTTGGACGGAATATCCTCGCTGCTCAGTTCAATGAACACGATGCGCTCGTGCTCAGTATGCTTTCTCAGCGCATCCACAAGCTGATTCCCAACGTCAGTGTGAGCCTTGCCTGGCTGGCGGGCCTTTGCCTCTACCGCGAACACCCGGCCGGACGGCGCAGTCGCGTTGAATTCGCAGTTGCGCGACTTACCCGACACTTCATCGAGCAACGTCAGCTTGAAGCCGGCCAAAATGCACCAGCTCGCCACCATCGCTTCGTAGTAGGCGCCGTTGAATTGATCTCTGTGCTTTAGGCGATCGATCAGACGCCGCTGCAGTTCAGCGTTGTGCTTCAACAGGTAGAGGTTGTACGCAAGCGTCTGCAATGCCACCCCAGCTCCGGTCATGTCCGTGTAGCGCGTCTTCCGCGGTTCTGCCGACCCCGCGCTCATCTGTTCCACCCACAGCGACTCCCACCGGAGAAGGACGTGCCGTTCGGGCTCGGGTTTTTTCTCCTCCGCCTCCCTCCATTCCCCTCCGAAGCAGTGCCAGAGGTAAGACCACAAGAATTCATGGAACGTGCGCCACACGCCGAGGAGCACGGCGTTGCCCACGCTAACGCCCCGATAACCGTACAGCTCGGCAGTGTTAATACTGCGGCCCCTGCCTTGGCTGGCCACCCGCCGCTCCTCTGCGACGTGCCTGCGGGTTATGGTCTGGCCCATGTCAGGCGGCAGCGGTCGAACCGCCACGCTGGGTTGATCCAGACGCCCGTGGCAGTGCTTGTATCTCGTCCCACTACCGCAGGGGCAGGGATCGTTCCTCCCGATTCGTTTGGATTGAGGTTGCATTAGCGGAGCTCGGAAGTGCTTCGGACTCGATCTCCAGCTCGCCGGCCATGGCCGCTACCATGCGCCCGGGATTGAGTAACGCTTGATTTGTTCAAAAAGACCAGCACAGGGTCGCCCACCAGCTGTGACAGCGTATCAGTGAATAAAGGTTGAGTGCACCGGCCTTTCCTACGGCAGGCATCGCGGCGGTGCGTCTGTTGAAGCCGGCACGCCAGCGGAACACCCAGCGGACGGACGGAGAGTGCGCCCGCCAGTGAACGGCAGACCGTACTGCAGCCGTGCCGGTGATCGCGCAGGTGGAAAGACCAAGCCGCTGTGAGCGCAACAAGACGAGACGCTCATGGAATCGACGGACTCAGAATCCCTCGGGCACACCGCTCGGGAGCTGAGGAGGATCTACTTGAGCGAGTGGCCCGTCGCTCCAAGGCTGCTGGTGGCCCGGCGTCTGGCCTGGGACGTTTCGCTCAGAGGCTGGACACGGCAAAGCACCTCATAGCAGACGTTCACCGACGCCTTACGCAGGGTCAATCGAAGAGTAAGGGCTATCCCACATGCATCCGGGCGCGCGCGCGGCGGCCTCTATTTCACCGTGGCGATGAAGTCGTACACGCGGCCTCGGTCGTCCGCGCACACGCCTCCACCAGAAGCGCCTTGGCCGCTCATGTCGCAGCGCAGGCCCGTGCCGTCCGTGCACGTGAGCATGGCCTTCAGGTACTGCGTGCCGATGCTGTGCACTGTGCCCAGCCCGGTGCCGACGCCGCCGCGGGTGTTCGCTCCGTAGGTTGTCACCAGCCCGAAGGTGTCGGTCGAACCGACCCTCGCGACCGGCCCGGTGCACGTAATGCCCCCGGCCATATTCATGGTCATCGTGCCTTGGCCCCCCGCGCCGCGCAATTCCCCCGCCAGCACTTGGCCGCTATCGCGGGGCATCATAGTTACGTGGTAGGCACAGCCAGCAAGGGACGTTGCGGCAAAGAATGCGGCGAATTGAATGGCTTTGGCAGCCTTCATGATCTCTCCCTCCTTTCGGCACATTCTGCGCTAAACGAGATTGGCTAGGCGCTCCAGCATCAGAACTTCGCGCCCGTGCTCGTCCCACGCTCCCATAATCAGTCGCACCTTTCCCGGCGGGGGCTTCCGCCCGGACTCCGCCGAACTGCACTCCACCCGCCGTCACCTTCCAAGCAGCCGACAGTTCTTCCTTTCAAAGGAACTCTTGGCCAGCATTAGCTTCATTTCGTCACGGTTCACACGCCCATCCGTCGCGAGCACGTCCTTGAGCGCTTCGTGTTCGGCAGCTGCATAGATCCTGCCCAGCATGAAGTCTGCACTCGGCCCTTGAAGCAGAAGTCCCATGATCCAAGGAACTTCGGATTTGAAGTCATCTTCCTGGATCTGGTGTGCCCGCACGGCGGCGATGAAGCGCTTGCCGGCGTTGTAGCCGTAGAGGAATAGCCTCTCCTGTTCCGCTGAATCGCTCACTTCCGACGCCAAGGATGTGCATTCGAAGGCAGCCCACACGGCTCTGGCCAGCATTGCATTGTCTCTGGACGTCTCGGCAGGGAGCGCTTGCGCGACGCACGTGCTGAGAAGCGCGACAGCAATGTTCCGGTTGAACATGGGCAGCTCCATAAACCAGTGGTTGCGGCTGCACTCTATTCCGAAAGCTGCTGGATTAGCTCAGGGGATTGCGAGCACAGGGCGGCTACCCGCTGCGACTTGATTCAGAACCTGTGAAGAGCCGGTATTTCTCGGCAGCGAACGAGGCACAGAGAACGAACACCCGCCCGTGGTGGGCTACTTGGGATCTCAGAGAAACTGAACGCCCAGACAGGCACAGCGCTTTACGATTCCTGCAATGCAAGCAAGTTGTTATCGCGGCGTCAGGACGGACAGCTTTCCCGAGTTACTCACCAGGAGAGTGGCATTCCCCTGCCCATCCTTGTCTCCGACCAAAGCCTTGACGGTCCAGCCTGTAGGGGTGGCGAGCGCCGGCAGGGAATAGAAAGGCAGACTCCAACCGCCAGCGCCGTCGCCGCGTCGAATTTGAACGGGTGAGATGAACGAGCCACCGACGGCGTCCACTCTGCCGTCTCCATCAATGTCGGAAAAGGCGTAGTCGAACGGAGCGTCCATACTCGAATACGTCGGATCTCCATCGAACTTACCGGGCGCTGTGGAGAGTAGAGTTGCGAAGGTGCGTCCGCCGGTGACATACAGCAGATCAAGTCGACCATCGCCGTTCACGTCCGCAAGGTGTGCAATGGGTTCGGACGACCAGCCACTCGTCATCGGCTTGAGCCAGTTGGCTACATTGCTGTAGTCGGCTGCGCCTGCCCCGAGCGCAATCGACAGCGTCCAAGAAGGGGAGTTGGGGCCGATTGCGAGAAGGTCCTTCACACCGTCCCCATCCAGATCGCCAACGGCCACGGTGCGCCCTTGGTACGCATACGGAAGCGTGGGCATGACTCGCGTGAACGCTCCCGTCCGACTGCCGAAGAAAGCGGTGGCGTCCATGTGCAGCGTCACCAGGTCAGTCCACCCGTCTCCATTAAAGTCGCCAATCCACAGCGCTGGGAAAGCGCCCGTGAGGAGTTGCACGCTCTGGGGTGGATCAAAAGTGAAGTCGGATCTGGCGAGGTAGATCATCACCTTCGAGCTGCCCGAAAAGTCGTGCAGGAGCAGGTCCGTTCGGCCATCGCCGTTCACATCGCCCGTTGCCGCAACGAGAATGGGTCCTTGCGCAAACTCGCTCGAGCGGACGTAGCTTCCATCCGCCTGCTGAAAGTAGACGTACAGCTTGGAGGGAATGAATTGACTGCCAGAGCCAACTTCAACCACCAAGTCCGTCCTGCCGTCCCCATTTAAAATCGCCGACCGCGTGCAAGGTGGCATTCGCTGCCTCAAGAACCGTCGCCTTGTACGTCGCTTGCGAAGTGATCTGCACCGAATCGGTCGTGGCAATGCCCGCCGAGTCCTTTACAGTCACTTCCGCGATGAACGTGCCTACTGCATCAGCAAAGAATGTCGGAGCCTGCGTCGCCATGCCAGTGATCGCGGCGTTGCTTCCATTCGGCTTGGATTTCAGCGTCCAGGAGTAGGTCACCGGCCCACCATCGGCGGCCGCGCTTCCGGCAGCGTTGAGCGACACAACAGATCCGACCCTCAACGCCTGGTCTACCCCGCCATTGCAATAGGCGCTACAGGTGAAGGCGGGTTTGAGGTCGGGGACCCACTCGGGGTGGTGGGCGTTGTCTGCGGCACTGGGTTCTCAGAGCTGCTGGTCTGGCTTCCGGCACCCCCTCCTCCTCCGCACCCCATAAGCACAATGGCGGTACACACGAGCGCGACAAACAGTTTTCGAGATCTCACGGCACAACACCTCCGCGTCTGAATGTACAAGCTAGCGCACGCTCCGCCGACGATCTGCCATGTTCCACGCCCTTTGGCGGAAGCAGATAGGTTTAGACCCGCAGCCATGTACACCAAAACGCTCACCGGCCAAGGCGACAGATGAGCGACGGAAACCTCGAACCAAGGAGGAATCCCTGCACCTGGCCGGAAGCAGAGATACTGAGCGGACTACAAATCCGCGGTCCCGCGTACTCATTCCATTTTCGAACCGGAGAGGCAATTCGCCAATCGGTACGCTTTCGAGCTGAAGGAGTCGTCAAGGTGAAAGGGCGCCTGGTTCCGATTGAGGACACTTGCGCTGCCGAGCGTCCGCTGATTCGTCAACAAGGAACAGGGCCCGCATTGCGGGACATCCTGAGCGGGTTGAAATCCAGGCAGCGCGCGTAGAACTCGCGCAGCTCTGAGCCGCCATCTCCATTGGGGAGGCCCGCCAGCACATCTTCCCATGACAACAGGCCAAGCTCGATGCGCCGGAGCGCCGGCTCAAAGACCTCAGCGAGCCAACCGTCATGGACACCTTCATAGGCCCGGCAGCGCTTACTTACCTTCGCACTGATGCTGTCCCGACTGATAAGCTCCCCGAAAACGCCCGCGCCGATCTGCTCCTTGGGAGCCAGGACGAAGAAGGCAGGCCGCTGCAGTTGCGGCGCGACGTGGGCGATGCAGGCCACGTTGCGTGCTGCCTGATCGTAATCCGG
Organism: Ramlibacter ginsenosidimutans; assembly: GCF_016654015.1. Taxonomy (GTDB): domain Bacteria; phylum Pseudomonadota; class Gammaproteobacteria; order Burkholderiales; family Burkholderiaceae_C; genus Ramlibacter; species Ramlibacter ginsenosidimutans. The sequence goes on from NZ_JAEPWM010000004.1 coordinate 207,796, forward strand.
AGAGTTGCGAGTGCCGGCTGAGAGCGGGCTTCCCAGCTTGGCTTCGATGACGATCAGCTGCGTGGCATCCGGCCGCAGCACCAGGTCGCCTCGGGCCGGCCGCACGTCGAAATGCCCCACCACACCGTCAGCGTGCGTGAAGCCCTCCCCGAGGGGATCGCCGCGGCGAGTGGGCAGGAATCGTGAGGCCAGCAGCACCTCGGACGCCCAGCGCGCACCGGCGACCGGCGAGAGAACGTGATTGATCCCCGGATGGCGCTGCAGCCAATCCAACACTAGGCGCAGCATCCAGCCTTCGTTGTACAGCTCGGTGGCCGGCAGGGGCGAATCTGGCTCACCGCACTGCGACAGGATCCGGCTCACGGCTTCGATCACGGCGGTTCTCCTCGCGAAAAGGGAAGCCTAGCGCGAAATAGAAACAGATGGCGAGGGGATTGCCAGCGAACCCTCCGTGCTGCCGTGACGGCAACTTTCTAACAGCGGCGGCCGTGGCGCAATCCACCGACCGCCGGAGTATCAATCCGCACGGCGCTCTTTCGCACGGGGAACACGTCGGGATGGGGAAGGAGAACGCGCCCTGACAGCCGTGAGTTCTCAGCTCGTCACCGCCAGGTCCCGGCAAGCCTCCTAGCCGCTGTGTCACTGTACCCGCGAAGATCTGAGCCACCCCTTTGGTGCAACAACTGGCCCCGATCACCGACGCTCTGATCACCCAAGTGCAACTCCCCACATCGTCAGCGCTGCCCTGCCGGGCGAGCGAAAGCCCAAGGAGGCTTTATTGAGGAGATCGAATATGGAATGTAATACCCGCGCGCGTCGACGAAGATCGTCGTGCAGTCGTGAGGCTCAGGTTCGAAAACGAAGGCGGCACTCTGCCCTTTCTCCAAAACCACTGGCCAGGCAGTCATGGGTTTGTCATCTCGAACGGCTTCGATCACCTCACGTGCACCGTCCTGGCCTTCGCAGACGACTTTGAGATCCTCTAGGTGTGTTGTCTCCGGCTCGCTTTCGACGATTTGAAGTCTGGATGGCCAGTAAGCCAGATGAAGCCGGTTACTGCCCGCTTTAGCCAGAGAGTCTCGGCCAGTGAGGATCTTGCCAACTTGCACCATTGGCGCGTTCAAACCTTCCATGTACACACGCGGACAGCTGCCACCCTCAAACTCCGCAGTTATGTAGGTGGCTCCCGCTTTGACCTGCTCGACGGGATACTTAACGTTGTTCACAACCATCCCGGTGAGCTTCACACTGCTAGTAATTCCCGGACTAACCCTTGTGTCTATCGCGGGTGCAACTCCATAGCGTGCGAAGAGTGTCGCCGGCTTCATCCTGAATATTTCGCTGCCCTTTTGGTCAGCACCCGGCTGGTCGGACTGTGCACCTGGTTCGGAGCCACCGGAAGCCGCTGCTGCTGGGCCCGTAGCCTCCGGCTTGACGAATACAAGGTCACCGACAAAACTCACTTCCTGGTCCGGATAGCCCTCCGTGTGCTTCAGCCGCTGCCGTGGGATGGTCTTGGCGATCTCCGGAGTCCCCGCACGGGCCCCTGCCTCAAAAGTGAGGTTTAGGGGGACGACGAGTCGCTCCTCTGGAGCCAAGGTACCGTCGCCGACTCGGCCTAGAGTGGTTTCCTTCTGACCTGCCCGGGCTGAGAGCGGTCCAAACGTTTGCTCCTGCTCGATTTTCGAAATCCGGATCGGCTTACCACCTATTGGCTCGATTACAGCCACTCGCAAGCTCAACCGCGGAAGGATTGCAGTCAGCGCCCAACCCCCTTCGCCGCACCCCGCGTCCTTGAAGTAGGCGAGCAACGGAATACGGAACGGCCCGCAAGCTGCGCTTACATGCTTCAAGAAATCATCCTTCTCAGCTGCCCCATGGCTCACGAGGTCCGCGACTTCGGAGCACGTAGCATCCCGAGAGAAAAGCAAGCTGCTGGCTGGAAACTCGCCCGATTTTAGCCCGCTGTCGATCTCGTTTGGAGTGGCCTGCTCGCGAAAAGAAACGACCCAATCGCGCGAAGTCCATGGCTTTTGTTCGTCGATAAAAGGAACGGGCTCAAGATCAATATCCTCGCTCGCTGCGTAGGGTAAGAGTGCAACATTCTTCGGCAGCTCGGCGAGCTGCTTTTGGCTAAGGGCCTCCGACCTGAACTCGTAGCCGGGGTCCATCCCACTCTGAGCAAATTCATTGTGTAGCTCGCGCAGCTCCGCATACACAGCGTTCTGCCACACGACCGGTCGACCCCCGAGAACCTCCTGCAGGTGTGCGTCGAGCTTTCCTATCAGCAGGAATGAGATGCCATGACCCGAGATGTCGAAGTAACGAACGCGAAACGATGGCGGAGGTGTCTCCTGGGGCCGTTGGGCCTCCGAGAACTTGTGCCAACCATCAAAGACGCTAAAGGCCGTCGTTGCCGTGGCAGCTACGGCAGCCAAGAGAATCACGACAGGGTGTCGCTTCAAACGGGAAATTAGCCTTGTGATCCGGCTCTGAGCGGGTTCTGTCATGTGTTTCCTCCGCTTTGCCGTGGAAGACACGGCAATACGCACCACTAACGTCCCAAAGCATTCAGCTCACGTGAAGTCCGCGACCTAGACGCACAGCACGCAGGGCTCCTCGACAAGAAATCGAGCTGTTCCGTCGTTCCCCCAAGCACAGCGCCGGAGATAGTGAACTTCTTGTGTATTCCGGTCAATGAACTCCGGGCTTGAATCCTCCTTTAGGAGGACACACCGGAGCTCGGCGAATGCCTGGCGTCGGTTGAGGCCGCAGCTGGCAGGACCCGCGCTCGTAGTCGTCGAAGTATTGAGCCCGGTCTGCTCGCACTGGAGGTGAAGCTCGGCAGACGCTCGCTAAAGCTACGGCCGTGACCCTCGTCCGCGAGCCCGGGAGAAAGTGAAGTCACCGGCCCCACGACAGCCTTAAGGCGCTGCTCGAAATCGGCCAAATGTGACTTTCAGCCTGCGGACTAGAAATCCGCAGGTCGACTCTGCGCAGCTTGATCCCTGCCGATTCCACGCAATGAATTCAATGCTGCGCCGCCATCGCTTTTCCTGACAGCTGCTTGCGACCGAGGCTGTGTGAAAACCAGCGCGGAGCCGCTAGCGCAAGCGACCTCAGGGGGACTTTACGGCGCCGCGCGCAGCAGCGACGCGAGTTGCGGTACGAGCGCCTCGGGGCCGGAACGTTGCAGCGCGAGCTCCAGCGTGGCGAGCACCGCCGCGGCTACCTGCCGTTGCGCAGCCACATCGGCTGCCATGACGTTGTAGTAGTCCAGGTCCTTGCGCGCGTTGGCGATCGAGAAGCGCAGGCCGGACGGGTCGCCCGCCAGCAGGTAGGGCTTGATCCGCTCCAGCGCAATTCCGCCGCCGCCGCCCTTGGCCAGCACATCGACGAACGCCTCGGGCGCCACGGCGTTGGCCTGCGCACAGGCAGCGGCCTCGGCGAGCAGCGTCACCATGCCGAGCGACACGTAGTTGTGCAACAGTTTCATGCCATGGCCAGCGCCGACGGGGCCGACGTGCGTGATGTTCTCGGCAAAGCACCTGAGCAGCGGACGGCATTCCTCCAGCAGCGCGGCGTCGCCGCCTACCAGGAGGTTCAGCCGCCCTTCGGCGGCTTCCTTCGGCGTGCGCGTCATCGGGGCGTCCAGGAAGCGGCTGCCTGCGGCCCGCACGGCGTCGGCCATGCGCGCGCTGGAGGACGGAATCGCCGTGGAGCAGTCGATCACGGTGCAGCCCGGCCTCAGCCCCGCAAGGATGCCATCTTCGCCGGTCAGCACCGCCTCCACCTGCGGCGACCCGGTGAGCACGGTGATCACCACATCCGAGCGCGCCGCCATGTCCTTCAGGCTCGTGAAGCCCTTCGCCCCCGCCGCCTTCAGGTCATCGAGCGGCTGGTTGCCCGGATGCTCGAACACGCCCAGCTCGTAGTCGTGCTTGATGATGTTGCTGGCGATGCCGTGCCCCATGAGGCCGATGCCGACCATGCCGATTTTCTTCATTTGCAGTTCTCCGCCCAAAGGGTGCTAACGCGCCGCCAGGTCCGCCTTGTGCTCCGCCGCGAAGCGCTCCAGGGAGGTGGGGTCCACGGCTTGCTGGATCACGGACAGCGGGATCGGCGCGGGGATGGTCTTCGTCTTGTAGAACACGTCCATCGCGAGCTTCAGCTTGCCGACCAGCCCGGCGTCCTTCGACACGATCGAATGCGAGGATTTGGGATCGAGTTGCTCGGCGAGCGAGGGACGCTGCCGGTACACGAGTTCGAACGTCGCCTTGGCCACAGCGGGCGTGAGGCCGAGGCGCTTGACCAGGGCATCGATCGCGAGCTGCGGATTCTTGGCCACCGCCTCTACCGCCATCTGTTCGACCTGCAGCAGCTTGACGCCGACGTCGGGGTGCTTCTTCAGGAAGTCGGGACGCACGGCGGTCATGCGCGGACAGACGCCACCGGGCGTGTAGTCGGTGTCGTAGTTCACCACCTTGAAGCCTTCGTTCGCGAGCAGGGCGCTGTACGGCGACCAGGCGATGCCGGCATCGATCGAGTTGCTCAGGAACGAGTTGCGCAGCAGCGGCGCCGGAATGTTCACGATGTTGAGCTTGTGGAAGTCCACGCCGGCCTTCTCCGCCATCAGGTACAGCGCCACCTGCGCACAGGTGCCGGAGGCCGCGGCCACCTTGCCGGCCTTGCCGATGTCGTGCCACGACTTGACCGGACTGTCCTTGTTCACGACGAGTCCTTCGCCGGTCGCGTCGTTCATGTTCACGTACAGGATGCTGAGCGGCACGTTCTGCCCCAGCGCGAAGGCCAATCCGAGGCCCGAGGTCACCACGTCGAGGCTCTCGCTCTTCAGGCCCGCCATGAGCGGCGCGCCCGAGGTGAAGGTGAAGAACTTGGGCTTGAGGCCGACCTTTTCGAACAGGCCCAGGTCCTGTGCCACGTAGAGCGTCACGTGGTCGGAGTTGGGATAGCCGTAGTTGAACTCGATCGGGGCCGAGGCGGTGGCCGCGGATGCGCCGCCGGCGAGGAAGCCAGCCGCGGCGAGCAGCGCGGCGAACAGGTGCTTGAACTTCATGGGGTTGTCTCCTTCGGGTTTTCGGTGCACACGCTTCAGCGCCCCTTCCAGTGAACGATCCAGGCTTCCAGCCAGTTGAGGGTCAGGTTCATCGCCAGGCCGATGACGCCGATCAACGCGATGCCGATGTAGACGACGGGAATGCGGAACAGCGTCGCGGCGTCGGAAATCATGAAGCCCAGGCCCTTCTGCGCGCCGACCAGTTCGGCGGCGACGACGACGGCCCAACTGAGTGCCAGCGCCACCTTCAGGCCGGTGAAGATCTGCGGCAGCGCGCCGGGCAGCACGATGCGCATGAATGTCTGCCAGCGAGTGAGGCCCAGCGACTCCGAAGCGCGCCGGTAGGCGATCGGGAAGTTCGCGGCGCCCGCGTGCGCATTGGCCTGCACGTAATTGAACGAGACGAAGAAGATCAGCACGATCTTGCCGACCTCACCGAGGCCGAAGTACAGCACCGCCATAGGGATGAACGCGATCGGCGGAATCGGCCGGATGAAGGCCATGATCGGTGAGATCATCGCGCCGGCTCGCCGGCTGTAGCCGCTCAACAGGCCGAGCGGCACGCCGACGACAACGCCCGCGGCGAAGCCCACCAGCGTGCGCAGCAGACTCACCTCCACGTGCTCGGACAGCGGCTGGCCCTGGTAGCCGTCGCGCAGCAGTTCCAGGAAGGTGGTCCACATGGCTTCGGGCGTCGGCAGGTAACCGGGCTTGACGAAGCTGGAATGCGACACAACGGTCCACAGCAGCAGCAGGAACACTACCGAGGCGATGGAATAGACAACGTCGGGCACGCGCCGCCGCGCGCTCGCCTCGGAAGCTGGCTGCTTCCTGGACGCAACCGGTTCGACATCCGCGGAGCGGGCCAGGTCGAGGGGGGCGGTCATGGTGTTCATTTCCGGTTCTGCTTCAGGTAGTCGAGGATGTACGCCAGGTCGATCGCGGCCTGGATCTTGGCGAGCGGGATCGGCTCGGGGATCGCCTTCGTCGCGTGCAGCACGTCGCTCGCGAGCAGCAGCTTGCCGGCCAGCCCGCCTTCCTTCGAGGTCATCGAGTACGGCGAATGGGGGTCGGCCTGAGCCTCGAAGCTCGGCACGCGGCCGCAGCATTCGCGCGCCAGCGTGGCCTTGGCGACTTCGGGCGTGACGCCCAGCCGCTTGACGAAGGCGTCGACGCCCAGCTGCGGGTTCCTCGCCAGCGCTTCCCGCGCCATCGCCTCTACCTGGATCAGCTTGACGCCGACTTCAGGGTGCTGCTTCAGGAAGTCGGGCCGTGCGGCAGTCAGCCCGGGACAGACGCCGCCCTCGGGCGTGTAGGCCTCGTCGAAGCTCGCGACCGGATAACCCTCCGATTGCAGTTGCAGCGAGAACGGCGGCCAGGCCACACCAGCGTCGATCGAGTTGCTCAGGAACGAGTTGCGGAACAGCGGCGCCGGGATATTGACCACATTGAGCTTGTCCCACGGGATGCCTGCCTTCTGCGCCATCAGGTACAGCGACACCTGCGCACACGTGCCGACGGCCGCGCCGATCTTCTTCGCCTTCCCGAGGTCGCGATAGCTCTTGATGCCGGATTTCGGATCGACGACGAGGCCTTCCGCGGCGGCGTTGTTTGCTTCCCAGAACAGGAACTTCAGCGGGATGTCCTGTCCGAGCGCAAAGGTGAGCGCGAGGCCTGCCGTCACGACGTCCAAGCTCTCGCTCTTGAGGCCGGCGAGCAGCGGCGCACCCGAGGTGAAGGTGAAGAACTTCGGCTTGAGCCCCACCTTTTCGAACAGCCCCAGGTCCTGCGCAACGAACACCGTCACGTGGTCGGCATTGGGGATGCCGTAGTTGAACTCGATCGGCTTGCCGGTCTGCGCGCCGGCCACGCTGCAGGCGAGCAGCAGGGTGACAGCGGCGGAGAAGAGCTTGCGCAGTTGCATCGCGTGCTCCTTTAGACGGGGGCGGCCTCACGGCCTTCGACTTCGCTCTGCACCGCGAGCACCAGCTCGTGTTCGAGCGAAGTGAATTCGCTGGAGGCGAGGAATTCGTAGTCGCGCGGCTTGGGTGCATGCACGCGCACCTCGCGCTTGACGCGCCCCGGCCGGCGCGACATGGCGATCACGCGATCCGAGATGAAGATGGCCTCGCCGACGTCGTGGGTGATGAAGAGAATCGTCGGACGGAAGTGCTCCCACAGGCGTAGCAGCAGCTTCTGCATCAGCAGGCGCGTCTGGTAATCGAGCGCGCCGAAGGGCTCGTCCATCAGCAGGATGTCGGGCTGGCTGATCAGCGCGCGTGCGATCTGCACGCGCTGCTGCATGCCGCCGGAGAGCTGGTAGGGGAAATGATTCTCGAAGCCCTTGAGGCCTACCTCCTCCAGCAGGCGGCGCGCGCGCGGCTCGTACTCCTCGCGCGGCACGCCGCGGCACTTCACGCCAAGCACCACGTTGGCGAGCACGTTCAGCCAGGGAAACAGGGAAGGCTGCTGGAACACCACGCCGCGATTCGGCCCCGGGCCGTTCACCGGCTGGCCGTCGACGGTGACCGTGCCGGCCGAGGCCTGCTCGAAGCCGGCGAGGATGTTCAGCGAGGTGGACTTGCCGCAGCCGGTCGGGCCGACGATCGATACGATCTCCTGCGGCGCGATGTGCAGGTCGAAGTCCGCGAGCGCCAGCGTGCTGCCGCCGCGCGCACCCTGGCTCCCATAGGACTTGTTGACGCCGGTGAACGCAATCTTGGCCTGCTGGCCCGGCATTGGCTTGCGATCCTGCATCGTTCGTCTCCTTGGTGGTGCGAGGCAATGTAGATCGCGGCCCCGGCGGACGCCATCTGAATTTCGGCAACGCGGGGAACGCCGATTCCGAAATCCGGAGATGCCTGACCCATGGCTGAGTTCGCGGGCATCGGCGTTCGCTTTCGTCGAACACCGCATATCCCGAAAGTTGATGGACCGCGGGACGACCCCGCCGTAGCATCCCTTCCCACCCGAACCGGAGACGACAAGATGGCGAAGCAGATCCTGTACAAGCGCATCGGCCTGGTGCAGCGCAAGAAATCCATGACGCGCGAGCAGTTCCTCGACCACTGGCTCAACACGCACGCCGAGCTGTGCAAGAAGCTGCCTGGCATGCGCCGCTATTCGGTGAACCTGCTCGAGCCGGGCCGCTTCCCCAACTTCCCGTACGACGGCTTCTCCGAGCTGTGGTTCGACTCCGAGGAAGCGCTGAACGCCGCCCTGAAGAGCCCGGAAGGCGTGACGCTGATGGCCGACCTGCCCAACTTCGTCGAGAAGATCGAAGGCCTGGTGGTCGAAGACCACCTCATGCTCTGAGGCACTTGATGGACCTCGACGCACTGCACATCGGCTTCATCGGCTGCGGCCGCCTTGCCAAGGCCCTGGCTTGGCATTGCGGCCGGCGCGGCCTGCGCGTCACGGCGGTCGCCAGCCTCGTCCGCTCCGAGGCCGAGGACCTCGCGCAGCGCCTGCCCGGCTGCGAGGTGCTCGAGGCCCAGCAGGTGGCCGACCGCTGTGACCTCGTCTTCGTGACGACACCCGACGAAGCCATTCGACGCGCTGCGGAAAGCGTGCGCTGGCGTGCCGGCTCTTTCGTGGTGCACTGCAGCGGCGCCACCGAGGTCTCGGACCTCGCGAAGGCCGAGGAGGACGGCGCGTCCATCGGCGGCTTCCATCCGCTGCAGACCTTCGGCGACCCGGAAGCCGCGGCGCTGTCGCTGCCCGGCTGCACCGTCACGGTGGAAGGGCAGGACCCGCTGGATGCAGTACTGGTCGCGTTGGCCGAACGGCTCGGCTGCGCGGTCAATCGCCTGCCGCCCGGTGCGCGCCCTCTTTACCACGCGGCCGCCGGCTACACCTCGCAGTTCATCAATGCGCTGCTGCGCGAAGCGGCTGTCATGTGGCAGTCCTGGGGCGCAAGCGAGGAGGCCGCAGTACAGGCGCTGCTGCCGCTGGTGCGCGGCACCGTCGCATCGATCGACCAGGCGGGCCTGGTACAAGGCATGCCGGGGCCGGTCTCGCGCGGCGACGTGGCCTCGGTGCGCAAGCATGTGGCCGCGCTCGAAGCCTTCGATGCCGGGAGCGTGCCGCTGTATCGGGAACTGTGCGAGCGCACCGTGCTGCTCGCGCTGGATGGCGCGCGCATCGACGCGGCCACCGCAGGCCGGGTGCGCGACGTGCTTGCCGGCGCCGGCCGGGCGGAGCTGCGCCGGGCCGCATGAACCCACTGGAGTCGCGGCGGCTGTTCGGGACCGACGAAGCGCTCGCGGAGTCTCTCGAGTTGCGCGCCGGCTCGCTGATCGCGCGGCTGCGCGGCACGCGGCTGGGTCCCGTCACCTGCGAGGGACACGAGGTCTGGCACGGCATCGACTTCCTCTACCGCGATGCGGACTGGGGCACGCCGGCGCCTGCGGTCGATTCACTCGAGCACAGCCAGTCGGCCGACGCCTTCCGCGCCCGCCTGCGCGGCAGCATCGCCGCCGCCGAAATCGCGTTCGAGATCCACATCGAGGCGGACGTACGCAGCGTGCGATACGAGGCCACGGCGACGATGGCCAGCGATCTCGCCACCAACCGCACCGGCATCGTGCTCATGCACCCGCTTGCGGTGTGCGGCCGCCGTGTGGACGTCGAGCACACGGACGGACGTCTGAGCATGTCGACCTTCCCGACTCTCATCGCGCCGTGGCCGCCGTTCACGCTGGTGCGCGCCGTCCGTCACGAGTACGCGGACGGCGCGTGGGCGTCCTGCCGCTTCGCCGGAGAGGACTTCGAGCTGGAGGACCAGCGCAACAACGCCGATGCCTCGTTCAAGACCTACAGCAGGTCCAACCTGATGCCGAGGCCTTACGTGCTGCGTGCCGGGACCGTGCTGCGCCAATCGGTCACGCTACGAATCGAATCGACCCCTGCCGTCCGGCGCGAGCGCGAAGGCCGCCCCGTGCGGGTGCGCATCGGCGAGATCGCGGGCGCCCTGCCCTCGATCGGGACCGCCCTCTCGGGCGCGGATCTGCGCGCAGCGGAAAAGCACGCATCTGCTCTGCGGGCACTTGCGCCGGCCCACCTGCAGCTGTGCCTGGAAGCGGGCCAGGCGGTCGACGCGCTCGCGCTCGGTGGCCTGCTCGATGCGGCGGAGAACGCTGCGCTGCACCTGGAGATCCGGGGCCTGGCTGAAAAGGATGCATCGGCGCAGCTCGCATACATTGCGAAATCCCTGGAGCCGATCGTGCCGCACGCAGTCGCGGTCTTCCCCAGCACGACGCCCGTGCTGGCCGCCGCACGGCGTGCCTTTCCGCAATGCCGTATCGGCGGCGGCACGCCCTTCTTCTTCACCCAGTTGAATCGCATCGAAGATCTCGGCGCCTGCGACTTCCTCTGCTTCGGCACCGCCGCGGTCGTGCACGGGGCGGACGACGAGGAGATCATGGCTGGCCTGCAGAGCCTGCCGGCCATGACCGCGACCCTGCGCGAGCGGCACGGCGAGGTTCCGGTGCACGTCGGCCCGAGCGGCATCGGCGCGTGGCGCAGCCCGCTGGGAGCGCAGCCGGCGTCCGACGGCACGCGCCGGCTCGCGCTCGCTCGGCGCGATCCACGCACGCGCGGACTGTACGGCGCCGCCTGGGCCGTGGGCTATATCGCGCAGTTCGCACAAGCGGGTGCTCAGGCGATCACGCTGTTCGACCTGACCGAGGGCCCCGTGCCTGCGTTCGACGTGCTGCGTCGGATCACGCAGGGCACGCGCTGGCGCCGATGCGAGTCCTCCGACCCGGCATCGATCGCGGTGCTGGCACTGGAAGGAGCCACGCTGCTCGCCAACCTGCGTGACACCGCGGTCGACGTCAAGCTCGACGGCCCTGCCGGCAGTGCGCCTATCCGCATCGACCCCTACGAAACCCTGATCGCATAGCCGCGTCCCCCGGGCATACTGGCGAAAACTGCCGAGGTGCCGGATGCTGCCTGACATCGATTCGTTGGCCTTGTTCGTTCGCGCTGCCGAATTGCGCAGCCTCACCAAGGCTGCCGAGGCGTCGCACATCGGCCTCGCCGCCGCCAGCCGGCGCATGGCGCTGCTGGAGCACCGCTTCAAGACGGCACTGCTGGAGCGCTCGCCGCGCGGCGTGGAGCTCACGCCGGCCGGCGCCTCGCTTCTGCCGCACGCGAAGGCCCTGCTGCACGAGATCAACGAGATGCAGGCCGAGATGCGCGATTACGCTGATGGCCGCAAGGGGGCGCTGCGCGTCCTCGCCAATACCTCGGCCATGACCGAGTCGCTGCCCGCCGACCTCGCCGCTTTCCAGAAGCTCAACCCCGATGTCCGCCTTTTGGTGCAGGAGCGCTGGAGCAGCGAAATCGTGCACGACCTGCAGGCCGGCGAGGCGGACATCGGAATCGTGGTGGAGGGCCTGCAGACCGACGGGCTCGAAACGCGCGTGTACCGCACCGATCGCATCGCCGTCGTGATGCCGGCGAGCCATCCGCTCGCCAACGTGCCCGAAATGAAGTTTGCGCACGTGCTCGACGACGACCTCGTCGCGCTCGAGTCGAGCGCGTCGATGATGCGCCTGCTGACCGAGCAGGCCGTGATCGAGGAACGCACCCTGCAGCTGCGCGTGCAGGTGCGCAGCTTCGAGGCAGTGTGCCGCATGGTGCAGGCGGGCCTCGGACTGGGCCTGCTGCCCTTCGAAGGCGCCAGCGTGATGGGCGGCGCGCTTGGCCTGATGGTGCGGCCGCTTTCCGAGTCCTGGGCCGAACGCAACATGCTCGTCTGCGTGAAGAAGGAGCGCGCCTCGAACACGTCGGTGGCCAAGCTGGTCGAATACCTCGTTTCGACGGGCCCTTCCTGATCACATGCGCGCTGGCCGCGCGCTTCGAAAATCCACAAGTCCGGCTTGCCCAGATTCCCATGGACGCTGGCGGCTGCAACTCGAAGAATCGCTCCCATGGTTGACTCGCGTGCAGGACGCGGGCAGCCCGCAACCCAAGGAGCTTCTCGATGCAGCCCGCCCAGCCCGATCTCTATCCGCACGCGCGCCGCTGGCGCGACCACCAGCCGCAGTACGGCCACCTGATCGGCAGCGCGTGGCGCGATGCGAGCGCCGTGATCGGCGTGACCGCACCGGCCACCGGCCGGCCGCTCGCATGGCTCGGCCGAGGCGGCGCCGCGGAGATCGACGACGCGGTGGCTGCCGCGCGCGCCGCGCTCGCAGGCGCATGGGGCCGCAGCACCGCCGCCGAACGTGGCCGCATCCTACAGGCCTTCGCGGCGCTGGTGCTCTCGCACTGCGAGCGGCTCGCCTGGGTGGAGGCGCACGACACCGGCAAGCCGATCTCGCAGGCGCGCGCCGACATCCGCGCCGTCGCGCGCTACTTCCAGTTCTACGGCGAGGCCGCCGACAAGGTGCACGGCGAGGTCATCCCCTACCTCAACGACTACAACGTCGCTGTCGTGCGCGAGCCGCTGGGCGTGACGGCGCACATCACGCCTTGGAACTATCCCGCGCAGATGTTCGGCCGCACGCTGGCGCCTGCGCTCGCGATGGGCAATGCCGCGGTGCTCAAGCCGGCGGAAGAAGCCTGCCTGGTCTGCCTCGAACTCGGCGCCCTCGCCGTCGACGCGGGCTTCCCGGCGGGAGCGCTGAACATCGTCACCGGCCTGGGCGAGGAAGCCGGCGCCGCGCTCACGCGCCATCCGGGCATCGATTTCGTTTCCTTCACGGGCTCGCCCGAAGTGGGCCGGCTGGTGCAGGAAGCCGCTGCCATCCACCACATCCCGGTCGTGCTGGAGCTCGGGGGCAAGTCGCCGCAAGTCGTGTTCGCCGACGCAGACCTCGACGCAGCGGCGACCAGCGTGTGCAAGGCCATCACGCAGAACGCGGGCCAGACGTGCTCCGCAGGCAGTCGCGTGCTGGTGGAGCGCAGCGTGCTCGATCCTTTCGTCGGGCTGCTCGCCGCGCGCTTCGGCGCGCTGCGGATCGGCGTGCCCGAGGAAGACGCGGACCTCGGCCCCTTGATCAACGCCACGCAGCAGCGCCGCGTGCTCGACTTCATCGAGAACGCCAAGCGTGACCGGCTGCCCGTCATCACGCAGGCCAAGGTGCCCACGCAGCACACCAACGGCTACTTCGTACCGCCGACGGTGTTCGGTCCGGTCAACGCCGACAATCCCCTCGTGTGCCAGGAAGTGTTCGGCCCGGTCCTTGCGCTGCAGGTATTCGAGGGCGAGGACGAGGCGGTGGCGCTCGCCAACGGCACCGAGTTCGGGCTGGTCGCCGGCGTGTGGACGCGCGACGGTGCCCGGCAGCAGCGCCTGGCGCGCCGCATCGTCTCGGGCCAGGTCTTCATCAATTGCTATGGCGCCGGCGGCGGCGTGGAGCTGCCGTTCGGCGGCACCAAGCGCAGCGGTCACGGCCGCGAGAAGGGCCTCGCCGCGCTCGAGGAAGTGAGCACGACCAAGACGGTCGTCAACTACTACGGCTGACGCGCACTCGTCCCGAAGCCAGGAAGGACCTTCACCATGAGCAGCAAACCCCTCGAAGGCATCGTCGTCGTCGCGCTGGAGCAGGCTGTCGCCGCGCCCTGGTGCTCCAGCCGCCTTGCCGATGCTGGCGCGCGCGTGATCAAGATCGAGCGACCGGGCGGCGACTTTGCGCGCGGCTACGACACCGCCGTCTTCGGCGAGTCGTCCTATTTCGTCTGGATCAACCGCGGCAAGGAGTCGGTGGTGCTCGACCTCGCGCGCACCGACGACAAGGCGCGACTGCGCGCCCTGCTCGGCATCGCGGACGTGTTCATCCAGAACCTCGCGCCCGGGGCGGCTGCCCGCCTGGGCTTCGGCTCCGAGGAGTTGCGCGCGGAGCATCCGCGCCTCGTTACCTGCGACATCAGCGGCTACGGCGATTCGGGGCCGCTGCAGCAGCTCAAGGCGTACGACCTGCTGGTGCAGGCGGAGAGCGGGCTGGTGGCGGTGAGCGGCGCGCCCGGTCCGTGGGGCCGCATCGGCGTGTCGATCTGCGACATCACGGCCGGCATGAACGCCCTGATCGGCGTGCAGCAGGCGCTGCTGCAACGTGAGCGCACGGGCCTCGGCAGCGGCGTGAAGGTCTCGCTTTTCGATTCGGCGGCCGAACTGATGGCCGTTCCTTACTTGCAGGCCCGCTACGGCGCCGGCGCTCCGGAACGCGTCGGCCTGAAGCACCCGAGCATCGCGCCCTACGGTTCCTTTATCTGCTCCGATGGTCGCGAGGTGGTGCTGTCGATCCAGAACGAGCGCGAGTGGGCCAGCTTCTGCCGCATCGTCCTGGGCGAGCCGGAGCTCGCGACCGACACGCGCTTCAACAACAACACGGTCCGCACGCAGAATCGCGCGGCGCTCGAAGCCGCGGTGCAGGCCGTGTTCGGCCGCCTCACCTATGCCGAGGCGATCGACCGCCTCACCGAGGCGCAGACCGCCTACGGCTCGATCAACTCGGTGCACGACCTGATCACGCATCCGCAGCTGCGCACGCGGCGCATGGACGTGCACGGCAGGATCGTGGAGGTGCCGGCGCCGCCCTACGTGACCGAGTGGGACGAACCGCGATTCCCGAGCGCACCCGGCATCGGCGAGCACGGCACGCTGCCCGAGCCCGAGGTGGTCCAGGTCAGCGGAGACTAAGAGGAGTCGGTTTCGACGCCCGGCCCAGGCCGGGCCTTTTTTTGGCGTGCCACCCGCAAAAAGAAGAAGCCCGGCATGCCGGGCTTCTTCACTCTGCGCTTCGCAGTCGGGCAGTACACCTCACGCCGACGGCGCTGCCCCTTCGACCACGATCATGTTCGAGTTGGACGACAGCTGCCTCAGGCGGCGGGCCGGGGCGTACTCGGGCGAGTCGATCCAGGCCTGCGCCTGCTGCACGCTCGGGAACTCGAGCACTACCAAGCGGCTCGGCGACCAGCCGCCCTCCAGCGTCTCCGCGCGGCCGCCGCGGGCGAGGAACTTGCCGCCGTACTGCAGCACCGTGGGCGGCGACAGCTTCTTGTATTCCTCGAACAGCTGCGGGTCAGTGACTTCCATGTCGTTGATGACGTAGGCGGGCATGGCCGGCTCCTTCCGCTGCTTCAGGCTGCCTTGCGCAGCGGCGTGGGTTCGGCCGGCTGCTGCCGCACCTCGATCCCGAGTTCCTTCTCGCGCTGGAACATGATGGCGGCGGTGTCGCGGTCGCCGAGGCCTTGCGCGATCGCGTTCTCCATCGTCTTCTGCGCTGCGCGGCCGACCAGCGGCTCGAAGCCCAGCTTGTCGGCCAGGTCGCACGCCAGGCGCACGTCTTTGCACGCGAGCTTGATCGCGAAGCCGGGGCTGTCGTCGCCGACGAAGGCCTTCTTCGGCATGGCGACGGCCAGCTGCTGGTTCCAGCCCATCGTCGTGCGGATCACCTGCTGGATCAGCTCCAGCGTCAGGCCCGACTTGACGCCGATTGCCAACGCCTCCGTGTTGGCCATCATGATCGTGGTGGCCAGCAGGTTGTTGGTGATCTTCATCGCGTGGCCGGTGCCGGGACCGCCGCAGTAGAAGGTGTCGGTGCCCATGCAATTGAGCACCGGGGTCGCCTGCTCGATCGCGGCCTGGTTGCCGCCGACCATCAGCGTGAGCGTGCCGGTCGCCGCGTGCTCGGACGTCTTGCCCACCGGCGAATCGACCAGTTCCATGCCGCGCGCGCGCAGCGCGTCGCCGACGCGGCGCGAGGTCTGGGGGTCGATGGTGCTCATCTCGATGACCAGGCCGCCCTTGCGCAGGCCCTGGATCACGCCGTCGTCGCCGAGCACCACCTGCTCGACGTGCTGCGGCTCCGGCAGCATGGTGACGACGATCTCGCTGGCCGCGCCGACTTCCTTGGGCGTCTTCGCTGCCTTGGCACCCGCCTGCACCAGGCGGGCGATCGCTTGGGGGCTCTTGTCGTAGACGGTCAGCTCGTGGCCGCCCTTGAGGATGTTCAGCGCCATGGGGGCGCCCATCACGCCGAGGCCGATGAATCCGACTTTCATGATCACTTCTCTTTCAGGTTGGAGGGTTGCTCTGGAAACCGGGGCCCGCTCAGGCGGGATTGCCCCACTGGTTCATCTCCCACACCGGGCGGCCGCGCAGGTCGGGCACGTCGGTACGGAGGAATTCGGCGGCCGCCGGCTTGGCGCCCAACTTGTCGTAGGCAGCCTTCACGAGCGGCGCAGTGCGCTGGAAGGGCGCTCGCACCTGCTCCCAGGTGAGCGCCTTCTCGATCTGCTTGTTCCCGGCCATGTAGCGCGAGGAGGCCAGGATCGCCAGCGCGTCCTTCTCGGTGGGCCACGACCAGCCGCGCGAGAACAGCACGTCGTCCTTGACCACCTTGGCGCCCGAGACGGGGTCCAGCTTCCAGTATTGCTTGACCAGTTGCGAAACCGCGCCGGGGTCCATCGCGGACAGCGCGGCGACGGCCTCCTGCTGCGCGACGAGGAACGCGGTGACCGCCTGCGGGTGCTGCTCGATCAGCCCGTTGCGCCCGATCCAGAACGAGCGGTGCAGGTAATAGCCGTCCGGGTAGAACTGCGACTTCTTCACCGAGGCCAGCAGGTGGCCGGCGCCCTTGCCGGCAGGGCCGTCGTAGTAGTCCTCCGTGTAGCCGAAGGAGTTCATGATCGCAACCGTCCCGTTGGCCTGCGCGGCGTAGTACGCGGGCGAGATCGTGCAGGTGGCATCCACTCCGGTCGGCACCGAGGCGGCCTGGGCATGGGTGGGCATGTTGATGTACTTGATCCCTGCGTCCTTGAGCGGGTCCTGCACGCCCAGCTCGTACTTGAGCATCTCGGTCAGCGCGCTCTGCGGGTCTCCGCCCAGCGACACGCCGATCGTCTTGCCGCGCAGCTGCTGCGCGTTGCGGATCGGCGACCCCTTGCGCGTCGTGATGAGGAAGCGAAGGTGGCCTTCGCCGACCACCAGCGGACTGATCGGCAGGCCCGTGGAGATCGCGCGGATGATCGGCGTGTTGCCCCACATGCCGATGTCCAGGTTGTTGCCGACCATCGCTTCCACCATAGGCAGCGCCGTCGGGTACTCGCGCCAGTCGATCGTCAGGTCGTAGCCGTAGTCGGCGGCACGCTTTTCCAGCAGCTTGTTGTTGATCATGTACTGCGTCATCGGCGAGTTGCCTGCAGCCCACGGGATGCGGCCGATCGACACCTTGAGCGCGCGCCGCGACCCCTGCGCGCGCACGTAGCCGGGGGCGGCGACCAGACCGCCGGCGACGAGGGCACCGCCACTCGCGAGCGCGGCGCCGCCGAACACCAGCTGGCGGCGGGAAATGGAAGTCGGATTGGACATGGAAATCTCCTTGGGTGGTGAGGGGTCCGCGCCTTACGCGGCGCTCTCGGCGGGCTCGGTGCGCGTCGGTTCGGAGCCGTCGATGGCGCGGTACGCTTCATCGCGGATCAGGCGCCAGATCTGTTCGCTCAGTTCGCCGAAGCGGGGCTGAGCGCGGACGTGCTCGTCGCGCGGGCGCGGCAGGTCGATGTCCAGCACTGCGCGCACGCGGCCCGGGTGGCTGCTCATGACGACCACCCGGTCGGCCAGGAACACCGCTTCCTCGATGTCGTGCGTGATGAAGACGGCGGTCTTGCGCTGCGAGCGCGGCGCGGTCTGGCCCCAGATGCGCAGCAGCTCGATCTGCAGGATCAGGCGCGTCTGCGCGTCGAGCGCACCCAGCGGCTCGTCCATCAGCAGGATGTCGGGGCCATTGGCCAGCAGCCGCGCGAGGGCGACGCGCTGGCGCATGCCACCGGAAAGCTGGTGCGGGTATTTCTTCTCCGAGCCCTTCAGGCCCACCAGCTCGATGAAGTGAACGATGCGTTCCTCGCGCTGCTGCGGCGTGAACTGCTTGCCCGGCGTGCCGTGGCGCAGGCCGAAGCCGATGTTGTCCTGGACGGTCTGCCAGGGCATCAGCGCGTAGTCCTGGAACATCACGCCGCGGTCGGCACCGGGACCGGCGATCGCCTTGCCGTCCTTCTCCAGCACGCCGGCGCTCGGCGTGTCCAGGCCCGCAATGAGGTTCAGGACGGTGGACTTGCCACAGCCCGAAGGCCCGACGATGCAGATGAACTCGCCGTCCTCGATGTCGAGCGACACGTCGGCCAGCGCCAGCGTCTGCTGGCCCGAACGAGGCGCGATGAAGCTCTTGGTGATGCCCTTGAGGTGCAGCTTGGGCGCGGGAGTGGTCGTCATGTCAATGCCTCCAGGGGAGCAGCCGGGTCTCGGCGGCGCGAAAGATACGGTCGATGAGGAGCGCGACGACGCCCACCACGATCATGCAGACGACGATCGCGTTGAGGTCGATGTTGTACGAGTAGAAGACGAACATCATCTGGCCGATGCCGCCGGAGCCGCCGCCGCCGGACTTCGCTCCTACGGCCAGTTCGGCGGCAATGATCGCGGTCCACGCCACCCCCATCGCCAGGCGCGCGCCGAGCAGGATGCTGGGGGCTGCACCCGGGAGGACCACTCGCGTCAGGATGGTCAGGCGCGGCACGCCCATGGTCAGGGAGGCCAGCACCAGCTTTCGGTCGACGCGGCTGACGCCGTGCACCGTGTTGACCACCACCGGGAAGAAGGCGGCGTAGCTCACGATGGCCAGCGCGGTCGGCGTGCCGGTGCCGAACCACAGGATGGCGACGGGCAGCAGCGCCATCGGCGCGACGGGGCGGAAGCTCTCGATGATCGGGTCGAGGTTCTCGCGGACCTTCCGGCTCGACCCCATCAGCAGCCCCAGCGTGACGCCCAGCGCCAGCGCGCAGAGGAAGCCGAGGACCACGCGGCCGAGGCTTTGCGCCGTGGCACTGAGCAGGCCGCCGGTGGTGACGAGTTCGACCGCGGCGTGCACCACGCGCAGCGGCGCCGGCGCCGGGCTGTCAGCGGGCAGCGTCGCGGCCCAGGCCTGCCACAGTGCGAGCAGCACCAGCGGCAGGGTGACGGCGCGCGCGGCGGGACGCCAGCGCGGCTCGGCGCGGAAGGCAATGGCGGAAGTGTTCATGCGAGCTCCGTTCCTTCGGACCAGGGGGTGAGGCGGCGCTGCAGCGCGCGCAGCGCGACGTCGCACAGGTAGCCGACGACGCCGATCACGGCGATGAAGGCAAAAACCTTGGACGTCATCAGCAGTTCGCGGTACCACTCGATGGCGAAGCCGAGGCCGCTGGGCGCGCCGATCAGCTCCGCCGCCACGATGGCGGCCCACGAGGCGGCCAAGGCGAGGCGGATACCGACCATCACGATCGGCAGCGCCCCGGGCACGATGACGTAGCGCAGCAGCGCAGCCCGCCCGACACCCATCGTGCTGGCAGCGGCAATCAGCTTGCGGTCAACCTGGCGCACGCCGGAGATGGTGTTGAGCAGGATCGGGAAGAATCCGACGTACACCATGATGAACACGGGCAGCGTGTCGCCGATGCCGAAGATGAACAGCGCGAGCGGCAGCCACGCGATGCCCGAGATCGGCCGCAGCAGCTCGACCACCGGGTCGACGTAGGCCTCGGCCGTGGGGCTCAGGCCCATCCAGAATCCCAGCGGCACCGCCAGCGCAATGGAGATGGCCAGCGCGATCAGCAGGCGTGCGGAGCTGATGCCGGCGTGCTGCAGCAACTCGCCACCAGCGGCCAGGTTCCACAGCGCGCTCGCCACCGCCACCGGCGAGGGCAGCTGCAGCGGATTGGCATTCCACAGGTACGCCGCGTACCAGAGGGCAGTGAACACCCCGAAGGCGCGCACGGCGATGAACCAGCGCTGCTGCGCCAGGCGGCGCAGGGCGCCCGGCCGTGCAGCGGCCGCGCGTTGCGTGTCGCTTCCCGCCGGCGCGGCCTGCGCGTGGGAAGCGTGGGTGAAGTTCATGGCAGTCTCCATGGCGCGGGCTGGTTCAGCGCGTGACGGACAGGAAGCCGCCGTCGATGTACAGCGTGTGCCCGTTGATGTAGGCACCGGCGTCCGAGGCGAGCAGCAGCGCCGCGCCGCAGATGTCCTCGGGGCGCCCCCAGCGCTTGGCCGGCGTCCAGTCGGTGACGAAGGCGTTGAAGTCCTGGTCGTTCGCCTGGCTGAACTCGGTGGCCGTGTAGCCCGGGGCCAGCGCATTCACGGTGACACCGGTGCCGGCGAGATCGGCGGCGAGCGCGCGCGTGAAGGCGGAGACGCCGCCCTTGGCCGCTACGTACGGCACCAGCCGCGGCCGCGCCACGTGGTTCATGATCGAACCCATGTTGATGATGCGGCCGCTGCCCTGCTGCACCATCAGCCGCCCGGCCTGCTGGGCGACCAGGAAGCAGGCGGTAAGGTCGGTGTCGATCACCTTCTGCCATTCCTCCTTCGTCAGCTCGAGGAAAGGCGTGCGCACGATGACGCCGGCGTTGTTGACGACGATGTCGAGGCGCCCGCACTTGGCGACGGCTTCCTGCACGGCGCCGGCGACGGCCTGCTGGTCGGTGACGTCGAAAACGAGCGCATGAGCGTCGGCGCCGGCGGCGCGGAATTCGCGCACGCGCTGGTGCACGAGCTCGTTGCGGTCGGCGAGGATGATGCGCGCACCGGCAGCGGCGAATCCGCGCGCCAGGCCCGAGGCGATGCCGCCGGCGCCGCCCGTGATCAGGGCAACCTTCCCCTCGAGGGAGAAGAGCGAGGCGGGAGCGAGGCCCTGGAACAGGTGCTGCCCCGCGGTGTTCGCGCCGGGGATCGGCATGGAGATGGTCATCGGCTGGTCTCCGTTTGGAAAGTGGAGCGGATGCTAGGAGCCGATGCGCGCTTGCAGGAATTGGAACTTGGGCAAGCCGCACTTCGCAAAAAGGCGAACCCCGGGCAAGCCCGGGGTTCGCGCCGTTCGAACGCCCGGTTGCTGCAAACCGAATTGCGGGCCGCCGGCGGCCACCCTACGATGCGGCCACACCAACGCACCCGACCCTGCCCATGACTTCTCCCGTGCGCGTCGGCACGCAGCGCGACATCCTCGGCGAAAGCCCTTTGTGGGACGAGCGCGAGCAGTGCCTGTGGTGGGTCGACATCCGGCAGCCGGCCCTGCGCAGGCTCGACCACGCGAGCGGTCGCGTCCAAACCTGGCCGATGCCGGCGCTGGTGGGCTCGATCGCGCTGGTCGAGGATGGCCGACTGCTCGTCGCGCTGCCTCAGCAGCTGGCGCTGTTCGATGCGCACGACGCCAGCCTGACTCCCTTCGTCGAGCCGGCGCGGATGCCGGCCGAGCACCGCTTCAACGACGGCCGCTGCGATCGCCAGGGCCGCTTCTGGGTCGGCAGCATGAACAACTTGACGCGGGCTCCGGAAGGCGTGCTGTACTGCCTGGAAGGCCGCACGATGCGTGCGCACCGCGGCGGCATCTGCATTCCCAACAGCCTCGCGTTCAGCCCCGACGGCGGCACGATGTACTTCGCCGACTCGCTGCGCTACACCCTGTTTGCGTACGACTACGGCCCGGCGACCGGCGAGCTCGGTGCCGACCGGGTGCTCGCGACCACCGAGCCGCCCGGATTTCCGGATGGCTCGACCGTCGACGCGGACGGCTTCCTCTGGAATGCCGAGTTCAATGCGGCCCGCCTCGTGCGCTACGCGAGCGATGGCCGCATCGACCGCGTGATCGCCATGCCCGTGCCGCGTCCCACCTGCTGTGCCTTCGGCGGACCGGAGCTCGACGTCCTGTACGTGACGACGGCAAGCCAGCAGATGAGCCCGCAAGAGTTGCAGGCGCAGCCGCTCGCGGGTGCGCTGCTGGCGCTCGACGTCGGCGTGCGCGGCCTGCCCGAACCTCGCTTCGCCCTCACGGGCGCCCGAACCGAGAAAGCGTGAACCCATGAATCCGATCCGACTTGCTTCCGTCGAAGCGTTCGCCTACCGCGTCCCGGTCAAGAGCCCCATCAAGGTGGCCTTCGGCACTTTCCGCGACCGCCCGTTCGTGCTCGTGCGCGTGCGCGACGTCGACGGCGCAGAGGGCTGGGGCGAGGCCTGGGCCAACTGGCCCGCCGTCGGCGCCGAGCACCGCGCCCGGCTGGTGGTCGACATCGGAGAGCGGCTCGTCGGCAAGAGCTTCGACTCCCCGCAACATCTGTTCCAGCAGCTGAGCAAATCGCTCGAGGTGCTGGTGATCCAGACCGGCGAAGTCGGGCCGATCGCGCAGGCAGTCGCCGGCATCGACATCGCGGTGTGGGACCTCGTCGCGCGCAAGGCGGGCCAGCCGCTGCACCGGCTGCTGTCGGCGCGCGAGGTGAAGAGCGTGCCGGTGTATGCCACCGGCATCAATCCCGACGAGCCCGAAAAGTTCGCGGCCGCGCGCCAAGCTGAGGGCCATCGTGCGTTCAAGCTCAAGACCGGCTTCGGCCACGACGTCGATGTGCGCAACCTGCGCGCCATGCGCGCGGCACTCGGACCCGACGCTGTGATCACGTGCGATTCCAACCAGACGCACGACCTGCAGGACGCGATCGCGTTCGTTCGGGCGATCGAGCCGCTGCGGCTCGACTGGTTCGAGGAGCCGATGCGCGTCGACGCGCCCGCGGCCAACTGGGAAACGCTCGCACGCGAGTCGACGACGCCGCTTGCCGGCGGCGAGAACCTGCAGGGGGCCCAGTTCGATGGCCCCATCGCCGGCAAGGTGCTGCAGGTGATCCAGCCGGACGTGACGAAGTGGGGTGGCGTGAGCGGCAACCTGGACATCGGACGCAGGACGGTGGCAGCCGGCAAGCGCTACTGCCCGCACTATTTCGGCGGCGGCATCTCGGTGCTCACTTCGCTGCATCTGCTCGCCGCGGTGGGCGGCGAAGGCCTGCTCGAATTCGATTGCCATCCGAACCTCGGACGCGAAGCCGTCGTGGGCACCTTGCTGCCAGTGAAGGATGGCCGGGTTCCCGTGCCGCAGGCGCCCGGACTCGGTGCGGAGCCAGACCTCGAGGCGCTCGGGCCGTACCGCACCTGGGCGCCGCCCGCGTGACGCCCGCTTCGCGCGAGTGCGCCGTGCCCGCCATGGTGCGCGGTGCGGTGCTCTTCACGCCCGGCGATCGCCCGGAGCGTTTCGACAAGGGGTGGGCCGCGAGCCGCGGCCGCCTGATCCTCGACCTCGAAGACGCCGTCGCGCCTGAGCGTAAGGCCGCGGCGCGGGCAGCCGTGGCCGCGTGGGCGCGCGGTTCAGGGCGGCGGCCCCTCGTACGCGTGAATGCGATCGCGTCACCTTTCTTCGCGGAGGACCGCGCCGCGCTCGCTGGCTTGGCGCTCGGGGGGATGGTCATTCCGAAGGTTGAGCACGCCAACGACTTGGACACCGTGCACGCGAACTGGCCCGCAGTCGACCTCTTCCCGCTGATCGAGACGCCGCGAGGACTGGAGGAGGCTGTCGCGATCGGTTGCGCGCCCGGCGTACGCCAGTTGCTGCTCGGCGCGCTCGACCTACACGCCGACTGCGGCATCGCCTTTCCGCATCCGGCACTCGTGGCGCATGCGCGTTTGCGGCTCGTGCTCGCAAGCCGCACCTCGGGGATTGCCGCCCCCGTCGATTCGCCGCACCCGTCGGTGGCCGAACCCGCCGCGGCCGCCGACGACGCGCGTGCCGCGGCCGCCCTCGGATTTGCCGCGAAGCTGTGCATTCACCCAGGGCAGGTGGATGCCGTCGACGAGGCATTCCGCCCCTCACCCGAGGAGTTGGCGTGGGCGCGCGAGGTGCTCGATGCGGCCGGCGCCGGGACCGGCGCCGTCCAGGTGCGCGGCCGCATGGTGGATGCCCCGGTGATCGCGTCGGCTCGCGCCATTCTGGAGCGCGCCGGCTGAACGAGCGGCACGCGCTTGCGTGGTAGACGCGCCCTACTCACTTCCGAGGTACCCCGGCTCGCAGACCACCGGGCCGTTTCTCGACCGGGTGATTCGCCGCCGAAAGCAGACGTGAATCCGGCGGACTCGCAATCTGTCGGTCAGTGTTGTGCGAGTTTGGCGGACTTAGTCTCTGCCAACTCGCCAGTTTGGCGCCAGGAATCAGCATAGGACATACGCGTCCGCTTCGTGGTCCCCCAGCAGCCTTCACAATCTGACATCGATGACAGCGGCCGTATACCGCTGACGGGAATTCGTGCGTCACAAAGCTCATCGCATCCGTGTCTGAGACGCCATGACACCAGTCGCCGTCCCAGTGCCACCGCCCCACCGGTTTGAGCTTGGTTCCGTAAGGCTTCGCCACTGTGGAGCAGAACTCGTTGTGGGGAGTCGCACTACTCTTCCCCGGTTCCGAAGGCATCGCTGTCGCGAAAGTAGTGGCGGCCCATTGCGATTGCAGGGCCTTGGGCCTGACCGGGACCAGAGCGGTGCGCGCAAGCCAGCGGCGTAAGCTCATACACTGCGGCCTGTCAGCAGAACGGCGGTCTACATGAGCAAAGCCTTTCTTTTCTACTGGATCCGCCAGCAAATCGAGAACGCTGTGGAGGAGGGCTCGCTGTATCACGCGGGCAGCAACCAGTTCCACAGGTGTTCTCCAGGCGATGTACTTTGGATCTGCGGTCCTGGTAAGGGAGCTCGGCTTGTCACCATTGGCCCTATTCAGATCGCCAGAATCGTGGACTATGAAGAAGCCTCTCGTGTACTTCGCTACACACCTTGGGACGCCGAGTACCACGCACTTGCTAGCCGCGGGCGCAGGGTCGTTCCTCAAGAAGTAAATCTCGAGCCGATATTGGGTCAGCTTGAATTCGCGTCCCGGCGACGCTTGGATTTGACCAAACCCCTCGGTCAGCAACTTCAGTCAATGCGTGAGCTTGCTCCGCATTCGGCCCACCTGCTGCAGTCTTTATGGACTGACGCTAAAGGCGCTTCTCCATCCATCGCGTCGCGCCTGCCAAATGCCGCGCCACACGAAAACCCTCCTGTCGGCGTCCCGTTGCCCGACCAGGAATGGATAGAGGGCTCACCTCTGCTTCGCGTACATCTCACTCGCGAAAGAGCGCCCGGGCTTAGTCAAGCCAAGAAGGCACAGTTCCGCCAAGAGCACGGCAAGCTTTATTGCCAGCGGTGCAAGTTCGACCCGAGTGGGTTCTATCGCACACCTGCAGCCGACGCTTGCATCGAAGTGCACCACTCCGCTATGCCGTTGTCGAACATGACCACGCAGCACGCGACCACGCTGCACGAGCTGGAGTGCCTGTGCGCGAACTGTCACCGCCTCGTTCACGCGGAGCTTCAGGCGACTTCCGGATGACCGGGTGTCGGTCTTCCGATTGCGCGCAGTTGGCCGTTATAGCTTGCGCAGGGGAGTTGGCGTGTTCTGTCACCCGGGGCATGGAGCTCCGCGGGAAATCTTGTAGACAGGCGATCTCGCCACGCCGCCACATTGGCTTGAACTCCGCCGGAACACCTGTCTCGTGATCAGCGGCAGACGTACTGGCCACGTGAGTTGTACCCGCACTGGTGCGACGAATACGGATTCACGTAACCCTGACGCGGCTGCGGAGCTGGTTGGGAATACGGATTCACCGTCCCCGCCTGCCCTGTGTACGGGTTGTAGTTGCCCTGCGTGCTCCAGTTGTTGAACCGGTTGCCGTCTGGGTTCGTCTGCTGGTGCCCTTGCACGTACGTGCCGTCCTTGGTGATGTGGGGCCGCACGTAATGCCACGACTGTGCGTCGGCGATGAGTGGCATCAAGCAGCAGATGCTCGTCAGGACTGCGACGGTTCTCATGGGTGCCTCCGAGATGGGCAGCGAGCCGCACCGCGCGGGACTGCCGCCGGCAGAGTAACGCAGCTGCCGTCCCCGCGCGGCTCCTCCTCCAATCGGAGGAGACTGAAGAGACCGCGCTCGTGATCAAAGGCGAAGCGCGCGTGCTGGATGAAGTCGGCCGCTCCGACTTCTAGCCGGCTGCAGTCCGCGCTCGTCGCTGCCACTGCCGGCAGGCAACGGGATCTCCACACGAACTTCGCCACTGAAGGCCCACCATTGGTGCTCACTGGCCGTTGATGGCCCTGAGCGAGGTCAAACTGCTGTTCCACCTGGAGGGCTGCCGACCCGCCCCGAAGGAAAACGGCTGGACTTACACTCTGATCGCCCGGATCACTCTGCATGCCGACACCTAGGCTCCGACACAGCGAGCGGTGGCGCAGCAGGAGCAAGGACCTCCGAACCCAAGGATTGTCGAGCAGGGCAGCGCGGGCTTGGGACTCTGCATTTGCCCGTGTCATGCGAAATTTCGCCAAAGTGAGGTCGTGATGAAGACGAGCACGTTCGTGGTAATTGCGACATTCGGAGTCTGCTGCAGCGCCGGGGCTCAGTACGTGGAGCAACTTAAACAAGTGTGCTCCAACTATGGCTTTCACGAAGGGACAGATGCGCATGCGCAATGCGTGCAGCGGTTGGACGCTGAGGTGCAAAGGCGGCAGATGCAGCAGGCTTCCGATCAGTGCAGTCAGCTTCGCGAGGCCATGCGCGAGTCTTGCAATTCGCCACTGTTTCGAACTGCTCCGGAGGTGGCCGCCTTCTACTGCGGAGAGGCTCAAGGCAATTACCAGCGGTATTGCTCGCGCTAGGCTGACGCCGGAACGCGTCAGGCCCGCTCTCAGTACAAACTCCTATCCGGCTAGGGCGCGCGCTCGATCGGCGTGTGTGATCCTCCAGAAAGGGGGTGCGCGCGATCCGTCAAGGAGCAGTCAGCGGTGCCCTGGGCGACGGTCCGTGACCCGACACAAACGGGGCGCCCGACCGTCACTCACCATGCACCTACCGTGCGCCCGCGCCGACCTGCATCGCACTTTTCGGCGAGCGGTTGTGCGAGCCGACGAAGCCGGCATAGTCCGGCGGGAAACGGACGATGAGTCCGTGAGTCCAGGGAAGTGTTTAGATGGGAGTTGAAGCGCGCGTCAGTTGGTGGTGCGCAGCTCGACGAACGCGCGCCGTTTCATGCGCCAGGCGGCATTCGCCGCGGCCGATTAGCTCGAGCATCGAGTGTGCAATCAGCTAGCTGCGGGTCAACCCTCACCGCATCACGTCAGCTAGTTCGACGGACACAGTCTCCGCCCACCGTGCCCGCTCCGAGCAACGCCGCAGGACCGCGAAGACACGTCCGCCCTTCAGTCCGCCGCGCAGTGTGGAACCGCAGCCTACGGCAGCTCTTTCAGCAACTCTTTGCTAAGGGGTTCCACAACATCGAACGCGAGCGGGCCACCCGAAAATATGGAGGCACTCGCGCACACTTCCTCGGGCCGGAAGCGCCGAAGGTCCCAGCGTTGCCGAATCTGCTCGAAAAAGTGCCGCACTGGGACCCCCAGCCCCTTGGTCGTCCTATAGATGGCGCGCGCCAGCTTAAGCCCCCAGCGTGCATCCCCTGGGCGGCCCCGAGGCCAAGTACTCTCGTCGAGTAAAGGCATGCCAAAGCGATGGAATACGGCCAAGATGAACGTCGAACAAGTAAGCCCTTCACCGACGGACGTCCTGACGTAATCCATGGCCTCATCGAAATATGGCCCTGGTGTGTACACGATGCTATACGGCACCTTCGCGCTTGCTAACCGGTTTCCCATCAGCACGGCTTGGTCAGCTAGCGCCTCTGCGAGCTCGGGGACAAGTGCCTCAAATGCAACCCAATAGAATAGATCGTCTTGGTCCCACTCCTTGTGGTGCAACTCGTGATACCACCCTAAGTGGAGCACCCACCATTTCTTGTGATCGTCCTTGTATGTCAGCGCGACGTGACGGGAGCCAAGAACGTTCTGCTGAATGGCAAGAGCTAACGAGAAGTCCGAATCCGTGGTTAGGCTATCCGGCGTGTGCAGCATCTATATGGGGCTTGGGCATGCCGACGAACAGTGCTTCCGGCGCAACGCCCAACTGCTTAGCTCTAAGCCAAGCCTTAGCGTAAGCGCGATTCCACGCAGGAAGTCGCTTGCGAGCGACGTACGTAGACCGTATAAGACCGATCAACGTCCGACTGCTCATCGTGTCGATGTCTGCTTTCATCAGCAACTGGTTCGGTTCGTAGATTGCTCGAAACCAAAGGCAGTCCTCGACGAACGACATGATCTCTCTTGCTGCGGCGCGGCTTTCTCCCCTTGAATCCAGCGTGCGAGCCACACTGAGTGCAGCATCCACCACTCTGGACTCTTCGTCCATCGAAGTGCTACTTCTCGCAGCATGGGCAGCCCGAAGCAGCCTCAAGGATTCGCTGAACACATCAACCATGGCCGGAGCGACTGCCGTGATTGCAGAAACAGGTTGGCAGAACCGAACAAATGCTTCGTCATGCAGACCGGCGCTATCCAGAGCAGAAAATAGCGGCTGTGACGTCTTTACGGTAGCCGCGTGGTCAGCGAGCTGCCCCACAGGCGGCAGCAATTGCGAGGTGCTAGAACTGTCGGTGAGCCAAAGGGGACGAGAAGACAAAACAGCGCTCATGTCTATTCAATGCCTTCCGTTAGTACAAGCTCGGCTTGTTCTCTGAGCTCATTGATTCGCGCGGACACCGATGGCGGCGGGAGCGGCTCCTTCCGTTCACTGTCTGTATTGATGTCCAGTTCGCAAACGCAGAAGTACTGGTCCGATCCTGTCGCCACCGCACCTCCACTAGGTGCAAACACGGCGCGGCGGAGAGTGATTGCGCTCCAAGTCGACAATCGATTGATTAAAGCTCCGGCGTCGACTGCGGATCTTCCCAAATAGTTGACACCAAATCGCATCTCGCGAAACCGTGCGTAATCGACGCGCACGGTTCGAACTAAAGCCGCTAGCACTTTGTACGATTCCTCAACCGTCGGCGTCGAATACAAGCACCGAGCTCCGAACGCAACGCGCATGCACACTGCACCGCTCGTTTCGTACCAGCTCCCAACAGCGGCGGTGAGTTCTTGAAAGCGCTGCGATACGGGCGGCGCAAGGACGACGAACTCCGGCACCTGTGGAGGCTCAGGAGTCAGCAGGAAATCGATACGGCCAACGGAGAAGACAATCTGAAGCATCCCTCCGTTCCACGGCCCCGCAGCGACGGATTGACCGAGCTTCCGGTCCACGGACTCTGTGCTCGACGGCTCTCCCACCAACGTATGAAAAACGGCGGCGGCGGTCAGGTTGGTAGGTTCCAACACGAACAGCGAAACTCTGCACGAGTCCGCTGACCACGCGTCTATGGGGATCGCCATCCGCTTTTCCGATCAGGTAGGTAAAGGTCGGTTATACCAAACCGCGCCCGAGCATCGGTCCGATAAGTCGACCAACGTAGAGGATGAGGAGCATGGTCGCACACGACGAAGAGTTTGCTGTCGGCAGGCCCATTGCTTCGACGTAGTCGCGCCACCATGCGCACTGTATGCATCGACAGGTCGAAATATGCTCGCGGCGTGCCACCCACGGCCTGCACGCAGGCTAGCTGTTAGCGCCAGCATGGGCATGTTAGTTGGTACCAGAGACCGCCCCTTGGCACGCCTCAAGAAAATCCCGGGGCGCCTCCCCATCCGGCCCCTAGTAGCTGCCGAATTACGGGGCTGAACTGAATGCCGCGACCTTCCTTACCGACCGGGCAGGGCTGTTTTCGGAGCCGGAATGGGGCCTCGCCCGCCGCCGTGCTTACGGTCACGGGTCTGCGCACCTCAAGAAAGTGCCGTCCGGCAAGACAAACTCGCACCGAACACCCTCGCGTGCGGCCTCCCATCGCCGAAGAGTGCAGCGTCCAAGGGCCCGGTGGGCGGACTACACTGCCCGTATCGGAGGAGCTGATGAAGACTTGGATGTACACGGGCGCACTCTGTCTGGCTTTGGTTGGATGCGCCGCCAATCCGCCGGTGACGAGCCTCTCGCCCGACACGTACATGATCACGCGAATTGACAAGGGCGGCATATTCGGAAACGCGGCTGCAATGAAGGCTGACGTCATCGGTGAGGCGAATGAATTCGCGGCCAAGCAGGGGAAGGTGGCCGTGCCACTCGTGATCCACGAAACACCGCTCCGTGGCTGCCCGGCGTGCTGGGCTTCTATTGAGTACCAATTTCGAGTTGTAGAGCCGAGTGACCCTGAGGTCCGCAGAACGAGTCTCGTGCCCGTAGCACCGCGGAGCGAGGTGATAATCGACGACCGTACGGCACCTAATGGTCAGCCGCCACTTCCCCCGGCGAAGGATCTGTACTCCGAGATGCTGAAGCTCGACGACCTCAGGAAGCGAGGTCTTCTCACGGACGCTGAGTTTGAAGCCCAAAAGACGCGGCTGCTCCAGGGCCGCTGAACATCGCGCTCTGGGACGGTGGTCACGGAGGCTGGTGTGTGCAGCTTGTGACGCGGTTTGCTCTCGCTCGCGAGTCACGCTTCCGAGTCCGACTTGGCTAAGCGGCAATTCGCACCCATGACTTCACCTCGGTCGCGCCGTGCTCACTGCTTCCACAGCCTCACTGAAGGCTCCGGATCGTCCGGTTCGGGCGCGAAGCACTGCATCATTGCGGGATCGTAATCAGGAACGAGCAATCCCGATGGTCGTGCGAGATCCTGGCGCGGCGGAATCCGTCGAGCATTTTCCGCCGGGTGGCGATTGGGATGGCGAGGCCTTCGCGAAGTTGGCCTAGTAGTGAACCTGGTCGGAAGCCAGCAGCACGAGGCCGGCAGGCGTTGTCACGCGCACGACCTGCAGGCCCGCAGTATGCCCACCCCACCCAAGGCAGCGGGACGCCGGACTGCAGCTCCACGTCGGTCTCAACTCCAGCCGCCGATATCATGGGTGCGGTGGAACCACTGGCGGACTGCGGTCCTCCTGCCAGGGAACGCGGTGCTGGTTGCCGCTCTTGGCATCCTGTGAATCCGCCCAACGTACGAGGGATGAGCAAGCTCCATCTGGTGCGAGTCGCAGCGCTCCGTGATAGGTGTCGTGGCACGGCCGCTAGACCGCCGGTCAGTCGTTTTGAGCTAGGTGCTTTCCGGTGTATTCTCGTGAGGCGTGGAGTTCCAGATTGGACTCTTAATCCGTAGGTCGTAGGTTCGAATCCTACAGGACCCACCACTCACACGAAGGGTTAGCCGCTTTGCAGCGTGCTAACCCTTCCGTCTTTCTGGGGCTTCATGCAAGCGCCATGTCATCCGTTTCGAATACCTTGCACCGGAACACCGCTTCCTCACGTGGCGGCATCCGATGACCACGCTGGAAGCTACTCTGTCCCGGCAGGGCTACGGCCATGGCACCCAATCAACCCATAGCTGGCCGGACGCCATCTGCGCTGGGAACTCCCGCCCGAAACGCTGCGCGAGGCGAGACGCGCCGCGTTCCGTACTCACCAAGTAGCCGACCCTGCCATCAGTCAACGCCGTGATCTCGAGGTAAGCATTGGCTTGGCCGATGATGTGAGCCTCGCGAGTCGGGTTCCACATCTGGCCCATGTCACCGTATTTCGCTTCCAGGATCGTGCGGCTGCCCTGCGTGAAGCGATCCGCCAATACGATCCGCTGCTCCCCGTTCGCGTAGGTGATGCGGAAGACAGACTCGTTTCGGGTTCGGGTTGCAAACACCTGAAAGCGAGCCCAGTCCGCTTCCCGCTCTACCAGCGGCGTCACCCCCAAGTATTCGACCGTACGAATCCGGGACGCAATCCGGCCCTGCGCGGCGAACGCCCGCGCCAACGAGCGCGTGCTGCCGCCGCCGCCGCCGGACGACATGAAGAACCAGAATGGAGTGAGCAGGAGGGATTTCCCCCAGGGCAATGCGGCGTTCCAGAGCTCGGGCACCGCACGCAGTGCAGCTGGGAGACTGGTCGCCGCTTCGGCCAGTCCGCCCCACATTGCGCCCGCCTCATAGCCTTCCTGCGCGTTTTCAGCGAGCACGGTGCCGGCCACACCTCCCAGGACTCCGCCCACCGAGCTATACCCGAGCGTTGCCGAGACTGCCCGGTTCATCTCTTCATCCTGCCGGGACGATGTGGCGCCGCCGTAGGATGCGGCGAGTTCGACCGTGCTTGCGGTTGTCGCTGCCAGTCCGCCCGCGATCGCCAATGCCGCCGACGCACCGGCCACCCATCCAACGGGATTCCACCAGAACACGATGGCCAGTCCGACAGCACCGGTCACCGCGCCGGCGGCGAGCCCCGTACCGCCGCGGCTCCAGAAGCTGCGTTCCTCTTGCACGGTTGGGGTGTTTTCCAAGCTGCCGGTGGCGCCCTGCTCCAAACGCGGTGCGGGTGCGGTCTCGGGCTGTTGCCAGGAGCCCCATGGGAGAAGCTGCTCTGGCGCGTAGCTATCGGACATCCACGGGATGCCGCGGTGGCTGTAAGGGACGGTGGACGGCGTCACATCCACGTCGAAGTACGGTCCGCTGTCGGCGACGTCACGCTCAGGTCGCGGCTGCTCTGGTGCCGCTGGGAGCGGGTCGATCAGCAATGATTTGCTGGCGGATGGGCGACGCGGCCGCGGTCGCTGCACTGGGGGCGGATCTGGCCAGGGAATCTGGATCTCCGGCCCAGCGAAGGTCCCTTTCGGCGAGGTCGATAGGTAAGTCTCGAACCAGTCCCTGCTCGACGGCCGATCCGGCGGAGATCCGAAGACATTCACTATATCGACCGGCCCTTCGGCTTTGCCCGAACCGGGGTCCCCGCGGTCAAGCGCGTCAAGAGCGCGAGCCCCGAACGGCTGCAACTGCGTCGGCTCCGTGTTGGCACCCTGCGGGCTCGCGCTGTAGTCATCGGCAATGAATACCTGCGCCTGGGTGAAGTCACCCTCGTCCGACCCCCAGTCGACACTCGGAATGCCCGTGCCCGGAGAACCGTACAGCATGCCCATGTACTGCCCGACGGGCCCTGCATTGCCAAAAGCCTGAGCCACCATCCATCCGGCCACCGGCGCGAAGCCCTGATTCAGCGTCGGTCCCCCACCCGATGAGGTAAAGCCACCGCCACCCCCACCGCCACTGAAAAGAGCGTCGAGAAAGCCAAACCAATCCACAGCAGCTCCGTTCTGGGGAACCCGCGATCAGGGGACGACGACCTCTTCCACCGTCGTGGTCTCGAAATCGAAGTTGTAGTTGAGGGGGAGGATCGGATCGCCCGCGGCGGAGACGTTCGGACACAGGATCAGAATGTCCCACTGCTCGGACACCGAGTCGTGGCCGCGCACGGAGACCACCTCTCCAGACACGGTGATCGAAGTGGGCCCTTCCGCCTCGAACAACGTCGTGCTGATGTTCAGCGTGGTTCCGATCCGCAGCATGCCGCGATATTTCACCGTTCCCACCAGGTAGACAGACGTATCGTCCTCCACGCGAAACACAGGTTCCCCCGCGCGCACGTAATCCCCTTTTTGGTGGAACACCGCCGTGACGATCCCCCCGGATGGCGTGAAGAGCAAGGTATCGAGATAGGCGCCCTGGAGCTTGCGGATGCCCAGGTCGATCGCGCCGAGCTCGTTCCCGAAGGTCGTTCCCCCGAACCGGCACATTTCAGACATTCGCCAGGCGTTGAGAAACTCCTGCCGAACCGCTGCCCTCGCCTGGTGGTACTTCAGGTCGTTCTCCGCTGACGGGTAGCGAAACTCATACCCCCAGGAGTTGGTGTCGGTGAAGCCCTCGAACTGGATGTGTCCTGATCCGGAATACTGGGTCGCCTTGTTATCAGCTTCGCTGCGCGAGTATTCGATGATCTTGTTCAACCATCCGCGCTTCTGATACGCACTGGTCAGCCCGTTGTGGATGCGGCCGGCGTCGTCTTCGGCCGCCTTCAACAGCCGGTGCCGAACCGCTGACTGGTCTCTCGGCTCATCGTAGTAGACCCGTCGCACCTCGCTCAGCACGTCCGGCGAATAGGAGGTCAGGTACGAGTTCTGCCGCATCAGCACCGCACGATCCAGATCGGCAGCGGCATCCCAGGCGCTTCTAAGGCGCGCCAGAAGCGTGACGCCGTGACCGGCAGCTTGGCTCGGCGCATCGAACACGTGGTTCAGAATGTGCGTGGAATCCCACAGCAGCCGGCTGACGTCGCCCGGCACCGTCTGGCCGATGGCCCCACCGATCCCGAACAGGACTTCGATGTTGAGCCCGTGCACCCGGCTGCCGAGTGTGGCGTCCTGAAAACTGATGACGCCGTCAATCGGAAAAGACGAATCGACCGACACGACGGGACGCACGCGCAGGTTTACCGATTTACCCGTGACCATCGATCATCCTTGGGTTCCGCTGGGGAACAGGATTGCACAAGCCAATGTACTGTCGGTGGCACAGGTTGCCGTGACCCCGCGCAGTCCCGTCAACACCAGCGTCCAGCACTGCCCCGGTTGCAGCATGCCTAGAACAGTCGGAACCCCCTGTGGAGATTCCGAGGCGATCTGCACCGCGTCGCCGAATGCGTCGTTGTTCACCACGAGGACCAGCGGCAACGGGAAGGCACTCTCCAGATCACTCGATCCCCAGACGTATGTCTTGTCTCGAACCCGCACGATGTACTGGAACATTGGAGCCTCAGTTCGACGAGTGCCGACCTACGTTTGCTCCAGGAATGGAGCCACGTCCCAGGGATTGCCGCTACATCGGACCGCTCGAACGCGGACGACCAGAACACCTGGAGATGCAAGTATCAACGGGCTTCGGCATGCGTGCCGCAATCTTTTTCACGTGAACCCTTCGGAGCTCATCGCTCGAACGGGCGGGCATGCCGCGACCGCTCGACAGTAGCGAAAGGGATCTCCGGGTACGAATTGCGACGCCTTGCAGCTGTCACGCGCTTGCGAACTGCTGCAACTGAGGGATGCTCCGGCGACGGCGTTAGGGACTGACTACCGCGCCCTCACGGGTGCCACCGCGACACAACCGAAGGCGTGGCGGATGACTTGGTCCCAGCTAATGCATACGAAAGCTGGTTGGCAGACCGGATCACGAGCTTCGCGTGTTTCTCCAGTTTGGCTTTCGTCAGGCGCGAGCTCGGTCCCGAGATGCACATCGAGCCGAGCAGGCGCCAGTTCAGGCCGAACACGGGAGCCGCGACGCTTGCGACTTCCACCTCGCGCTCACCGAGCGAGATGTGATAACCGTGCTCGCGGATGGACTCGTAGGGCTCGCCGGCGGCGCCGCTGAACGCGAGGATCACGCGTCCGGGCGCGCCGCGGTTCAACGGCAGCCGCTCCCCGATGCGAACGTTGTGTCGCACCGACTGCGGTCCTTCGACGCGCGCGACACAGGAGCGGATGTCGCCCTCGCGCACGTAGAAGGAAGCGCTCTCCCCCGTTTCCTTCACGAGCTGGTGCAGGGCCGGCTCGACGACGTTGTTCACGTCGAACCCTGCCTGGTAACGGGCCCCCAGCCACCCTGCCGCGGGCCCGAGCCGCCACTGGCCGTCGTCGGACTGCACCATGTATTGCGAGAGCGCCAGCGTGCGGGCCAGTCGCAAGGCCGTGGTCTTGTGCATGCCGGCGCGGCGGCTGAGTTCGGCGAGGCTCAGCGTGGATTCGCCGATCGCGAACGCTTCCATCAGGGACAGGGCCTTCGAGACAGCCGCCACACCGCCCTGGGACGGCGGGGACTTCGGTTGCTTGGTCGTCGGGTTGCGCATCTCGCACCGTGGTTCATCACGTGAAACGGGATTGTACGGCGCGCAACACGCAACTACATTCGCGGCCACGTGCAGCAAGCACGATCCGGAGACAAGCACATGCATTTCGCCCGTCGTGCGGCCCTCGCCATCGCGGCCGCCTCCTTCGTTGCTTCCGTCGCCTACGCGCAAGCCTGGCCGGCCAAGCCGATCCGCCTGATCGTGCCCTTCCCCGCGGGCGGCGGCACGGACATCATCTCGCGCCAGCTCACCGGCAAGCTCGCTGGTGGCTACAACTTCGTGATCGACAACAAGCCGGGCGCCGGCGGCAACCTGGGCGTCGACGCGGCCGCGAAGTCGCCGGCCGACGGCTACACCTTCGTGATGGGCCAGACGAGCAACCTGGCCATCAACCCGACGCTGTACACGCACCTGCCTTATGACCCGGTCAAGGACCTCACGCCAGTGAGCCTCGTCGCGAGCTCGCCCCTGGTGATCGTGGCCAGCGCGAACTCGCCCTTCCACACGCTTGCAGATGTGGTGAAGGAAGCCAAGGCCCATCCCGACAAGATCAATTTCGCTTCGTCCGGCAACGGCACGGTCGCGCACCTGGCGACCGTGGAGTTCGAGAAGCAGGCCGGCATCACGCTGACGCACGTGCCCTACAAGGGAGCATCGCAAGGCGCTACCGACGTGATCAGCGGCGCGGTGCAGCTCTACGTGTCCTCGGTTCCCACGCTGATCGGGCACATCCGCAGCGGCAAGATGCGTGCGCTGGCCGTCACCTCGGCCAAGCGCGTGGGCGACCTGCCGAACGTGCCGACCGTCGCCGAGTCCGGCTACAAGGGCTTCGAGGCGGTGACGTGGTTCGGCGTCCTCGGCCCGGCCAACCTGCCGAAGGAGATGGTCGCGAAGCTGAACGCCGACATCAACAAGGCGCTGAAGGACCCCGAGCTGAAGAAGCAGTTCGACGCGCAAGGCGCCGACGTGCTCGGCGGCACGCCGGAACAGTTCTCCAAGCTCATTCGCGACGACCTCGGCCGCTGGGGCACTGTCGTGAAGGAATCGGGCGCCAAGATCGACTGAGCGCCGCGACCTCCGCCACGCGCCTGAAGGACCTGCCCGCCGTCCCCACGATGACCGAAACCGGCTTCCACGATTTCGTCGTGGAGCAGTGGCAGGCGGTGTACCTGCCGGCGAAGACGCCAGCGCCGACCGTGCAGAGACTCAACGCCGAACTCGACAAGGCCCTGCGCGACCCCTCGGTCGTGGCGCTCGCGCAGAAGCTGGGCATCGTGCTGGTCGGCGGCACGCCGCAACAGCTCGCGCAACTGCAGCAATCCGATTCCGCCAAGTGGGCCAAGGTCATCCGCGACGGCCACATCCACATCGACTGATCCCTCCTCCCTTCCTGAAAGAGATCCCATGAGCCAAGACATCGTCCGCGACTTCGAGCGCGTTTCCGCCGACCTGGTGCGCCAGGCTTCCGAATACCAGGCCGCGATCCTCGCCGACGTCAATGGCCGCCGCGGCGCGCTGCACGGCCGCATCGCGGCGCTGCGTCCGCGCATGAAGCTGGCTGGCCCGGCGCTGACCGTGGAAGTCCGCCCGGGCGACAACCTGATGATCCATGCCGCCATGTCGCTGGCCAAGCCCGGCGACGTGCTCGTGATCGACGGCAAGGCCGACCAGACTGCCGCGCTCATGGGCACGATCATGATGACCGCGTGCAAGCAGCTGGGCATCGCCGGCGTGGTGATCGACGGCGCCGTGCGCGACAGCCTCGAGATCGACGAGATGGACTTCCCGGTGTTTTCGTTCGGCACCAACCCCAACGGTCCGACCAAGAACGTGGCCGGCCGCATCGGCCAACCCATCGCCTGTGGCGGCGTCGTCGTGCGCTCCGGCGACCTCGTGGTGGCCGATGCCGACGGCGTGTTCGTGGGCGAGCGCGAACGCATTGCGTCGCTGCTGCCCCTGGCGCGCAAGAAGGTCGAAGACGAGACCGCACGCATCGCCGCGATCAAGAAGGGCGACACCGCGGCCAAGTGGTTGCTGCCCGCGCTGCGCGCCGCCGGCGTGCTCAAGGAAGGGGAAAGCCTGTGAGCGCCAGGCGCGCCATCGTCGTCACTGGCGCGGACCTCGCGCAGCAGGCACTCGATCTGCTGCACGACTTCGAGATCGTGTACGCAGGCAAGACGCCGCAGGAGGACGACCTCGTCGCGCTGTGCAAGCGGCACGACCCGGTCGCGATCATCGTGCGCTACGGCAAGGTCGGCGTCGCGATCATGGACGCAGCGCCATCGCTGCGCGTGATCTCCAAGCACGGCAGCGGCACCGACACCATCGACAAGGACGCGGCCAAGGCGCGCGGCATCGAGGTGCGCGCCGCCGTCGGTGCGAACGCTGCCGCCGTCGCGGAGCAGGCACTCGCCCTGCTGCTCGCGTGTGCCAAGTCCATCGTGCACCTCAACGAGCGCATGCACGCTGGCCATTGGGACAAGGCCACGCACAAGAGCGTGGAACTGCACGGCCGCACCATGGGCCTCGTGGGCCTGGGCGCCATCGGCCTGCGGTTCGCGCGCATGTGCGATGCGATGGGCATGAAGGTGATCGGCTTCGATCCCTTCGCGCAGAACGTGCCGGGCTTCATCCGCGTGGTGGACCTCGCGACGATCTGGCGCGAGTCCGACGCCATCTCGCTCCATTGCCCGCT
The DNA here is from genome assembly GCF_016654015.1 of Ramlibacter ginsenosidimutans. Classification (GTDB taxonomy): domain Bacteria; phylum Pseudomonadota; class Gammaproteobacteria; order Burkholderiales; family Burkholderiaceae_C; genus Ramlibacter; species Ramlibacter ginsenosidimutans. Next base: position 246,067 of record NZ_JAEPWM010000004.1, read on the forward strand.
CACACCCGAGAACCGGAACATGATCAACGCGCAGACGCTCGCGTCGTGCAAGCGCGGAGTGATCCTCGTGAATACGGCGCGCGGTGGACTGATCGACGAAGCGGCACTGCTGCAGGCAGTGCGCTCCGGGCAGGTGGCGTCCGCCGGCCTCGACAGCTTTGCGGTCGAGCCCATGCCGGCTCCGCACCCAATCCACGGCGAGCCGAACATCGTGCTGAGCCCGCACATCGGCGGCGTCACCGGCGACGCGTACGTCAACATGGGCGTAGGCGCAGCGCAGAACGTGCTGGCGGTGCTGCAGGCGGCACACGCCTGAGCGGAACGGGCATCCGCGTCGATTGATCCGGAGACCATCGTGCAGAAGCTTTCCTCCTTCGTGCAGCGTCGCGCGCTGCTCTGTGTCGCGGCCGGCGCGCTCGCGCTGGTCGGACAGTCCGTGCTCGCGCAGACCTATCCCGGCAAGCCGGTGCGCATCGTCGTCGGGTTCTCCGCCGGCGGGCCGACGGACGTGGTCGCGCGTGCCTTCGCCGACCACGCGTCCCGTGTGCTGGGCCAGCCTTTCATCGTGGACAACAAGCCGGGTGCGAACACCGTTGTCGCCGCGGAGCTGGTGGCGAGCGCTCCCGCGGACGGCTACACCCTCCTGCTGGGCGCCACCAACCACACCATGATCCCGGCGCTGTACAGCGCGCGCGTCAAGTTCGACGCCATCCGGTCGTTTGCGCCGGTGTGCACGCTCGCCGAGAGCCCCACCGTCCTGGTGGTCGGGCCAGCGATGAAGGTGACGACGCTCGCTGCATTCCTCGACAACGTGCGCGCAGCGCCGGGTCGCCGCACCTTCGGCTCCGCCGGCGCCGGCAGCTCGGGCCACTTCGCGGGCGAGCGCTTCAACCGCCTGGCGCATACGTCCATCAACCACATCCCCTACAAGGGGGCGGCCCCCGTGGTGACGGACCTGGTGGGCGGGCAGCTGGACAGCTCGTTCGCGACGCTCGGCTCGGTGCTGCCGCAGATCCAGTCCGGCAGGCTGACGCCGCTCGCCGTCGCGGCCGTCCGACGCTCGCCCTTGCTGCCGAACGTGCCGACCTTCGAGGAAGCGGGCGTCAGCGGATACCAGGACGACGCCTGGTATGGCCTGCTCGCCCCCGCGGGGACGCCGCGCCCTGTGCTCGATGCGCTGGAGAAGGCCGCACGCAGTTTTGCGGACGCGCCCGGCTCGGTCGAGAAGCTGCACGGGCTCGGCCTGAATGCGCAGAACGTCTGCGGCGCCACGTTCGGCGCGCAGCTGCAACACGAGGTCCAGGTGAACACGAAGCTCGCCAAGGAACTGAACCTCAAGCTGGACTGAGCTCCGGGCTCCACTCTCCCTTTCACTAAGCGACGAACCCATGATTGCCTCTCCCTTTTCCCGCACGCGCCGCGCCCTGTTCGCGGCATGCGCCCTCGCCTTCGCTTCTCTCGCCCACGCGGCCTACCCGGACCGCACGATCACCATGGTCGTGCCTTATGCACCGGGCGGTGCGGCCGACGCGCTCGCCCGCGTCGTCGCGGCGAAGATGGCCACGCAGCTCGGTGCCACGGTGATCGTGGACAACCGCGCGGGCGCGAGCGGAACGATAGGCGCAGCGTTCGTGGCCAAGGCCCCCGCCGACGGCTACACGGTGCTGTACGACGCGACGCCGTACTCGATCAACCCGCACCTGTTCCCGCACATGCCGTTCGCGGCGAATGCGCTGCAGCCGCTGTCGCTCGTGTCGCTGGCGCCGAACGTGCTGGTCGTCAAGGGCGATTCGAGCCTGAAGACCGTCCAGGATCTCATCGCCAAGGCCAAGGCACAGCCGGGCAAGGTGAACTTCGCCTCCGGCGGCAGCGGTACCGTGCAGCGCATGGCGGCCGAACTGTTCCGCCAGAAGCTGAACCTCGACCTGGTGCACGTCCCGTACAAGAGCGGCGGCCCCGCCATCACTGACGTCACCGGCGGGCAGGTCGACTTCATGTTCGGCACGGTGGCCGCGACCTCGGGGCTGATCGATGCAGGCAAGCTGCACGCGCTGGCCGTCTCCTCGGAAAAGCGCTCGCCGCGCCTGCCGAAGGTGCCCACCGTGGCGGAGACCGTGATCCCCGGCTACGAGGTGTACGAGTGGAACGGCATGTTCCTGCCCACAGGAACGCCGGCCGATGTCGCCGCCAAGCTGCAGAAGGCCGTCGGCGATGCGATGAAGGATCCTGACGTGCGCAAGCGCTTCACCGACCTCGGCGCGGAGCCCGTGGGTTCCACGCCGGCGCAGTTCACCGACTACCTGAAGAAGGAAGACGCGAAGTGGGCCGAGGTCGTGCGCAAGGGCAACATCAAGCTGGACTGATGCAGCTCGCGCCGCTCGAGCAACCGGTGCCCCATTCCGCGGGCACGCGGCGGCCGGTGCGCGCGTTGCCGGCGCTCGCCTGCGACGCGCACATGCACATCTTCGATCCGCGTTTCGCGCCGTCGCCGCACTGGCCACGCAAGCCGCCCGATGCCCCCGTCGCCGCGTACCGGCTGCTGCAGCAGCGCATAGGCACCGAACGCGCGGTGATCGTCACGCCGTCCACATACGGACCGGACAACGCGTGCACGCTAGCCGCCCTGGCCCAGATGGGCGGCAGCGCGCGCGGCGTGGCGGTGGTGAACGCGGACGTGTCCGGCGCCGAACTGCAGCGCCTCGCCGCGCATCGCGTGTGCGGCCTGCGCGTGAACTTCGTGTCGCCGCAGTCCTGGGGCGAGACGACACCGGCGATGCTGGAGACGCTCGCCCGCAAGGTCGCGCCCCTGGGCTGGCACATCCAGGTGTTCGCGCATCCCGAGCAGCTGGAGGCGATGGAGCCGCTGCTCACGTCCTTGCCCGTGCCGGTGGTCATCGACCACATCGGGCGCTGCGATCCGGCGCAAGGTGCAAGCGGACCGGGCGTGGACGTGTTGCGCCGCCTGCTCGATCGCGGCAACACCTGGGTCAAGCTCTCGGGCATCTACATGCGCTCCCGCGACGGTGCTCCGGGCTATCGCGACACGTTTCCGCTGGGCGAAGCGCTGGCGCGCCATGCGCCGGAACGCCTGGTGTGGGGCAGCGACTGGCCGCACACGACGCAGCCGCCCGGCTCCGTGGACGATGCCGATCTCGTGGACGTGCTGCTCGCCTGGTGCGGCGACCCCCAAACGTTGCAGCGTGTGCTGGTCGACAACCCCGCCCGGCTCTACGGTTTCGCCTGACTCACAATCCTCTGCCATGTTCTTTCTCCAACCGCCCCAGGTGCGGGAGCTCACTCGCTTCACGACCTTGCCCGAGCGCTTCCGCACGCGCACGAAGAGCGTGTGGGCCGACGCCAACCGCGGCGGCCGCGCGACCGACTCCTTCCTCGAAGGACCGGTGTTCGATCGCCAGGGCAACCTGTACGTGACCGACATCCCTTTCGGCCGCGTGTTCCGCATCGATCCCGCAGGCGAGTGGACGCTCGTGACCGAGTACGACGGCGAGCCGAACGGGATGAAGTTCCTCGACGACCAGACGCTGCTCATCACCGACTACAAGAACGGCCTGATGCAATTCGATGTCGCGAGCGGCCAGGTGCGCGGCTATCTCGAGCGGCGCAACACGGAGCGCTTCCGCGGCGTGAACGACCTCGTGTTCGATCGCGCCGGCAACCTGTACTTCACCGACCAGGGCCAGACCGGGCTGCACGATCCGACGGGCCGCCTGTACCGCCTGAGGCCTTCGGGCCAGCTGGACCTGCTGCTGGCCAACGTTCCCAGTCCCAATGGCGTCTGCCTGTCGCCGGACGAATCGCTCCTGTACCTGGCCGTCACGCGCGGCAACTGCGTCTGGCGCGTCCCGCTGCTCGCGGATGGCAGCGTGGCGAAGGTGAGCCAGTTCTTCACCTCGTACGGACCGAGCGGCCCGGACGGATTGGCCGCCGATAGGCAAGGCCGCGTAGTGGTCGCCAATCCGGGGCTGGGCTACGTGTGGATCCTCAATGCGCGCGCCGAGCCTGTGTGGGTGCTGCGCGGACCGGAAGGAGCATCGACCACGAACATCGCTTTCGGCGGCGCCGAACGCAAGCGCCTGTTCGTCACCGACTCCACGCATGGAGAAGTGCTCTACGCGGACCTGGATGCAGCGGGGCTTCCACTGCACAGGAAAGACAACAAGTAGATCGATGGAAGAAGGCTCCGTCCTGCGAAGCTTGGCCATAGCTCTAGCGTTCGTACCGCGCCGACAGCTTCGCTTCGCCGATCTTCGCGAAGTGGATCATGAAACCGACGTACGCCGCCGACGCGTCCTCGGGCACGTCGAGCTTCTCCGTGTTCAGCGCATACAGCGTGAAGATGTAGCGATGCGGCCCATGTCCCGGCGGCGGCGCGGCGCCGCCGTACTCCTTGCTGCCGAAGTCGGTGCGGCCCTGCCTGGCGCCCTGCGGCAGCTGCGCGCCGCCTGCGGCGCCCGCGCCCTTGGGCAGGCCGGTTGCGCTCGCCGGGATGTCGTACACGACCCAATGCCACCAGCCTGAGCCGGTAGGCGCGTCGGGGTCGTACATGGTGAGCGCGAAGCTCTTCGTGCCGGCGGGCGCGCCGCTCCAGGTGAGCTCGGGCGACACGTTCTGGCCGCCGGCTCCCATCGCGTGGTGCACTTGCTCTTTCGGCAGGCTGTCCTGCTCGTTGAAGTTCGGGCTGCGAAGGACGAAAGCCATGGTTCGGTCTCCGGTTGGAAAGGGCATTATGGGTTCGCTCCAGAGCGACTGGGGCAGCACGGCTGCTGCACCGAATCGGTCTTGATGTTCGCGGTGCCACCAGCACCAGCGCCGCGCCTGCCCCGACGATTCACGGCGTACTCCTACAAACCGTGCCGCCCGCCGCGCTAGAGTGGTCTGTACCGCGCCGGTGCGCGAAGGAGTCCACGATGCCCAGAGGTTCCACACCCAAGGAAGAACGCCAGTACGAGCACATCAAGGAAAGCTACGAGAAGCGCGGCCAGAAGGGGCGCGCCGAAGAGATCGCGGCGCGCACGGTGAACAAGGAGCGCGCGGAGCGGGGCGAGACGAAGACCAGCAAGTCGAAGTCGGGCTCGCATGCGTCCGGCTCCGGCGGCAGCAGCTCGAAGAAGTCCGGCAGCAGCCGCAGCAGCTCCTCCTCCTCGAGCAAGCCGAGCGCCAGCAGTCATTCGCGTTCGGCCAGCCGCAGCAGCTCGCGCAGTTCGTCCTCCTCGTCCGGCAAGCCCAGCGCCCGCGGCGGCGAGAAGACGAAGTCGCAGCTGTATGACGAAGCCAAGCGCAAGGGCGTGTCCGGCCGCTCCACGATGAACAAGGCGCAACTGGAGCGCGCCGTCAGCCGCTGACCTGCGGCGCTGCGCACCTTCCTGTGCGCAGCGTCCCACAGGCGCCCGCCGGTGGTGATGACGCCGGAGACTTCGCTCGACCCCTAAGGTGGTTGTCCCAGGACAAGGAGAACCCCATGCAGATCGAGCAATTGAAGCAGCGGATCGACCGGATCGAGGAGAGCGCGGACCAGGCGAAGCAGGCCTGCCAGAAGGGCTCGCCTCCGTCCGACCTGCGCGAGAGCGTCGCGCGGCTGCACGCGCAGGCCAGCGCGGCCAAGCACGCGATGGAAGGCCAGGCGTCCGCCAGTGAACAAAACGTGCGCAGCGTCGTGATGCAGCTGGAGGACGCGGCCGACCGCGCGATGCAGGCGTGCCGGAACGCAGGCAACGTCGATCCTCAGCTGCAACAGGCCGTGCAGCGCACGCATGCCGAGGCTTCCAGCCTCAAGAAGGAGTTGATGCAAGCGGCCTGACGCCGACTGCAGCCGGCGCCGCCAGGCTTGCGCCGCGCGCGGCGCGGCTCACTCGCAGGCGTCGTAGCGCGGGCTGGGCACGTTCTTGATCCCGCGTGCGTTCGCCCGCTTGGCGGCGGTTTCGAGTTGCTCGTCGCGCAGGCGGCGGCACTCCGCCTTCGTCGGCGCGGCGATCATCCGCTGGCGGAATGCGTCGCGCTCCGCCGGCGTCATCATGTCCCAACCCGGCGTGTATTCGCTGCCCACGCGCACCGGAGGACTCGCCGAGGCGGCGGAGGCAGGAGCATCGGCCGTCTGCGCGGCTGCGACGCTGGCGAGCAGGACGGCGGCCAGGGCCGCCAGGGGGATGGATCGCATCGCGTTGCCTCCTTTGCCGATGCACCTTAGCGCGCACTGCCGTCCGGCATTTGCGCAGGATCAAGGCGGGGGAGCGACCGCCCGGCTGGGCTGGTCCCCCGCGCCAGCCGCAGGCAAGGCATCATGGGGGTCGAGCCACCCCAGAACCCATGAACGGCCAGACCTCCTCCTCCCCGCCCACCCAGAACTCCCCGCCGGCGACGCGCCCGACGATGCCGCCGCGCAAGTACTGGCTCTGGTTCGCCATCGTGCTGCTGGTGAACTTCCTGATCACCAGCTACCTGTTCCCCGGCGACTCGCCCATCACGGTGCCGTACACGGTGTTCCGCGACGAGGTCGGCAAGGGCAACGTGAGCGCGATCTACAGCCGCGGGACCGGCATCGAGGGGCGCTTCAAGGCGCCGGTGACGTGGCCGCCGCCCGCACCCGCCAAGGAGCCCGGCCAGCCGGCGCCGCAGCGGCAGCGTCCTCTCCCGGGAGAGAACCACGGCCCCTCGCGGACGGCGACCACGTTCACGACCGAGCTGCCGGCCTTCTTCGACCGCAACCTCGAGTCCTTCCTGCTGCAGCACGACGTGGAGATCAGCGCCGTGCCGCTGCAGCAAGGCAGCACGCTCGCCACGCTGCTCTTCGGCTTCGGGCCGGCGCTGCTGATCATCGGCTTCTACGTGTGGATGTACCGGCGCGCCGCGAAACAGGGCGGCGGCATGGGCGGAGGACTTGGCGGCGGCCTGTTCGGCATCGGCCGCAGCAAGGCCAAGCGCTATGACGCGGCCGATGCGGCCCACCGCGTGACCTTCGAGGACGTGGCCGGCATCGACGAGGCGGAGAACGAACTGGTGGAGATCGTCCAGTTCCTGAAGAACCCGCAGAAGTACACCCGCCTGGGCGGCACGGCGCCCAAGGGCGTGCTGCTGATCGGCGCGCCCGGCACCGGCAAGACGCTGCTCGCGCGCGCCGTCGCCGGCGAAGCGGGCGTGCCCTTCTTCTCGATGAGCGCTGCCGAGTTCGTGGAGATGATCGTCGGCGTGGGCGCGGCGCGCGTGCGCGACCTGTTCAAGCAGGCGCGCGACAACGCGCCGGCAATCATCTTCATCGACGAGATCGATGCCATCGGCCGCGCGCGCGGCCAGATCGCCATCGGCGGCGCCAGCGAGCAGGAGCAGACGCTGCAGCAGATCCTGACCGAGATGGACGGCTTCACCGGCCGCGAAGGCATCATCGTGCTGGCCGCGACCAACACCCCCGACGTGCTGGACCGCGCGCTGCTGCGCCCCGGCCGCTTCGACCGCCGCGTGGTGGTCAACCTGCCGGACAAGGCCGGCCGCAACGCCATCCTGCAGGTGCACGTGCGCAAGGTGCCGCTGGCCGCCGACGTGAGCCTGGAGGAGCTGGCGCAGGCCACGCCGGGCTTCTCCGGCGCCGACCTGAAGAACCTGGTGAACGAGGCAGCGCTGCTGGCCGCGCGCCGCGACGAGGCATCGGTGCAGCAGAAGGACTTCCTCGATGCGCTGGAGAAGATCGTGCTCGGGCCCGAGCGGCCGCTGCTGCTGTCGCGCGACGACCGCGAGCGCATCGCGTACCACGAGAGCGGCCATGCCGTGCTGGGCCTGGTGGTGCCGGGCGCCGACCCCGTGCACCGCGTGAGCATCGTGCCGCGCGGCCAGGCGCTGGGCGTGACCTACCAGCGGCCGCAGACGGACCGCTACAACTATCCCGAGGCCTACCTGCGCGCGCGCATCGTCGGCATGCTCGGCGGCCGCGCGGCGGAGGAGCTCGTCTACGGAACCCGCACGACCGGCGCCGAGAACGACATCGAACAGGCGACCAACCTGGCGCGCAACATGGTGACGCGCTGGGGCATGAGCGACGCCATCGGCCTGGTGCAGCTGGCGCCGCCGCAGAACCAGTTCCTGGGCACCTCCGGTTTCGGCGGCGGCGAGAAGCCCTTCAGCGAACAGACGGCCGCGCGCATCGACGCCGAAGTGCACCGCATCATCCACGCCTGCCACGAGGACGCGAAGCGCCTGCTGGACGAACACCGGTCCTCACTGGAGGGGCTGGTGCGCGCGCTGCTGCAGAAGGAGACTCTGTCGGAGCAGGAGATCCTGGACGCCACCGGGCTGCCGCCGGCGCCCGAGCTGCAAAGCCGTCCCCTGCACGACCTGACCCAGCACACCCCCTGATTCGAGCGCCACCGCGAGACGCTTCCCGCGGCGCCGCTAGCGGAGCCACACGATGGACACGAACACTCCCACCCGCATGCCGGCGGCCTTCATCGGCCACGGCTCGCCCATGAACACGTTGGAGTCGAACGACTTCACGCGCAGCTGGCGTGCGCTCGGGCAGGCGCTGCCACGGCCGCGCGCGATCCTCTGCGTGTCGGCGCACTGGTTCATCAACGGCACGGCGGTCACCGCGATGCCCAGGCCGCGCGTCATCCACGACTTCTACGGCTTCCCGCCGGAGCTGTTCGCGTATGACTATCCCGCGCCCGGCAGCCCCGAGGTGGCGCAGGAAGTCGTGGACCTGCTGCAGCCCACGTACGTCGGGCTGGACCGGGACAGCTGGGGGCTGGACCACGGCACCTGGTCGGTGCTGGCCCACTTGTTCCCCGCGGCCGATGTTCCCGTGCTCCAGCTGTCCATCCATGCAGGCGCTCCACTCGCGTACCACGTGGACCTGGGCGCGCGGCTCGCGCCGCTGCGCGATCGCGGCGTGCTGGTGCTCGGGAGCGGCAACGTGGTGCACAACCTGCGCCGCCTCGACCGCGGCCATGGCGACCGCGGCTTCGACTGGGCCGACCGCTTCGACGCGCACGTGCGCAACGTCATGACGACCCGGCCGGGCGAGCTCGCAGAAGTCGCTTCGGATCGCGACTGCGAACTGGCCGTGCCGACGCCGGAACATTTCCTGCCGCTGGCCTACATCGCCGGGATGTGCGCAGCAGCGGGCGAGACGCCGCAGCCGTTCTGCGAAGGCCGCACGCTGGGGTCGCTGAGCATGACGAGCTACCTGCTCGGCATGCAGCCGCCGGCGCCGCGCGGCCACGGTGACGACACCCAGTCACTGCCCGGGCGCGTGCCGCCCGAGCAGACCAACACCTGATCAGGGCGAGAACGGGTTCAGCTTGAACACGCCCTCCGTGGGCCGGCGCGGGATGATCACCTTGAGGAAGTGCGTGCAGTGGCGGCGCAGCCACCGGTCCTGCTTGAGCGCCTCATCCTGGACGTGCACGAGGTATTCGCCGAAGTTCGCGGCAGCTCCAAGGCGGAAATAGGCGACGTTGGGACCGGGCGGCGTCGCCCAGATGCTCACCTTCACCTCGTCCTGCTGCCCCGCCTCCTTGCCGTTGTAGAAGCGCGTGAACATCACCGTGCGGTCGATGAAGAAGGTGCGGCAGGCGCCGTTCACGCCATTGACGTGCACGTCGCGGATCACGTCGGTCTGGAACACCGCCAGCGCCGCATCGCGGGTGTCGTCGTCGGAGCCGTAGAACTCGATGAAGTGGTCGGCCACTGGATCGCCCAGGTCGTCGACCACGAAGGTATTGAGCTGGAAGAACTGGTGGTGCGTCGGGTCCTTGGGGTCGGCGAGCGCCTCGGTCGCCGCGAACCAGCGGTCGAGGATGTCCGTGTAGGCCTGCCGGTCCATCGGGCAGCCGAGGGCCTCCAGCACGAGGGGCAGCACGGACGGGCCGCCCTCGATGATCGAACCGTGGTCCACGTCGTCGAGCGCGTGGAACGCGAACGCGTCCAGCGGACCGACCCGGTTCCACACGGTGGCGGCGGGCTCGTTGCCCCGCGTGAAGTCGAGCGTGAGGCCGTAGCTGGTGAGATTGGCCGCCGCGGCGCGCACGGTGCCGTCCGCGCCGTTCTCGTTCAGGGGCCGGCGCAGGATCTGGTCGTAGCCCTTGATTCCGCTGATCACGAACGGCAGGCAACCCGACTCGCTGTACGGAACGAGCGACGCCGAAGGCATCTGCCCGTCGTGCAGCACGTCGGCCAGCGCCAGGCGCCACTGGAACGGCGAGCCGAGCTCCAGCGCGTTGAGCATCTGCGTGCCGGTCTGGAACCAGTTGTCCATGCCCTTGGTGAGCCGCCCCACCATCGACTTGCCCATGGACGCCAGTCGCGAGCCGTAGTTCGCCGGCGCGAGCATCACCAGCCGCTGCATCCAGCGGCTGCCCCGGCCCGCGTCGAACATCGTGAGCCAGGTGCGCGCGACCAGCCCGCCGGTGCTGTGCACGATCATGTCGAAGGGCGTGGCGATGGAGCCGGAGGTCACGAGCTGCTGTAGCACCTCCTCCATGCGCTTGGCCACGTCGGGGATGGAGACGTCGTCGTCCTTGGAGATGTAGTCGCCCAGCCAGACCGGCGTGGTCTGGTAGCCGCTGCTGCGCAAGGCAGCGGCCAGCGTGTGGAAGGAGGCGGAGGTGTCGCTCCACCCGTGAAGAATGAGGACCTGTCGCATGCGATCCCCCCCTGCCTCGTTGGTGTGGCGATGGTAGCCACGGCAACCCGGGGGAGGAAAGCTCTTTGTGGGCGACGGTAACAGCTGCGCGGCGAGCTCGCGTGTTCATGCGATGGTGTCCCCGGAGTGTGCCGCGGGCGCCGGCGTCGTAATCTCTCGGTCCCGCAGCAGCGAACCACGCCATGAAGATCTTCGACGCCGACGCCACCCGGGCCGCCCTGCCCTTCGAGCACCTGATTCCCGCGCTGCGCGAGCGGTTCGCGCAAGGCTGCGTCGTGCCGCCGCGGCACGTGCACGAGGTGCCGGTGCCCGGCGGCGAGCCCTTCACCTCGCTGATCATGCCGGCCTGGGTCCCGGGCCGGTACTACGGTGTCAAGACGATCAACATCGCGCCGGGCAACGCGGCCCGCGGCCTGCCCGGCCTGCACGCGAGCTACCTGCTGTGCGACGGCAGCACGGGCGCGCCGCTGGCCGTCATCGACGGCGACGTGCTCACGCACCGGCGCACCGCGGCGGCATCGGCGCTGGCCGCGCAATGGCTGGCGCCCGAGGACGCGAAGCACCTGCTGGTCGTGGGCGCGGGGCAGATCGCGCGGTTGCTGCCCGAGGCGTATCGCTGCGTTCGAGGTATCGAGCAGGTGAGCCTCTGGGCACGCGACCCGGGGAAGGCGCAAGCGCTCGCCGAGGCGCTGCGCGCGCAAGGCCTGCCCGTCGCGGCGGTCACCGACCTGCAGGCAGCCTGCGCGGCAGCGGACATCGTCAGCTGCGCGACCCTGGCGACCGAGCCCATCGTGCACGGCGCCTGGCTGCGGCCGGGCACGCACCTCGACCTGATCGGCAGCTTCACGCCGGCCATGCGCGAAGCCGACGACGATTGCTTCGCGGGCGCGTCCATCTGGGTCGACACCGAGGAAGCGCTGCAGAAGAGTGGCGAGCTGCTGGAGCCGATGGGCCGGGGCGTGTTCCGGCACGAGGACGTGCGCGGGACGCTGGAAATGCTCTCGCGTGGCGAGGTGCCGGGCCGGACATCGGCCGGCGAGCGCACCGTGTTCAAGTCGGTGGGGACCGGCCTGGAGGATCTGGCAGGCGCCGTGCTGATGCAGGAACCGTAGGCTGGTGGTGAGCGAAGCGAACCCCAGCAATCAGCGCACCGCACCGCTGCCGCTGGGGTTCGCTCCGCTCACCGCCAGCCTACCTCACAGCCCGCGTACGGGCCAAGGGCGTTTCCAGGTTGCGTTCCGATGCCCCCACGAACCTCATCCGGCCTGCACAATGTCCCGATCCACGCGGAGACAACGGATGAGTGAACGCCCGCCCTTGCGACTGCATGTCCCGGAGCCCTCGGGGCGCCCGGGTCACGCCACCGACTTCTCCTACCTGCACCTGTCCGAAGCGGGCACTGTGCGCCGGCCGCCCATCGACACCTCGCACTTCGACACGCAGGACCTCGCGTACGACCTCATCCGCGTGCTCGATGCGCAAGGTCATGCCGTCGGACCGTGGGTCCCCGAAGTGTCGGCCGAGCAACTGCGCCGGGGCCTGCGCGCCATGATGAAGACGCGCATCTTCGACGCCCGCATGCTGATCGCGCAGCGGCAGAAGAAGATCTCGTTCTACATGCAGTGCCTGGGCGAGGAGGCGATCGCCGTGGCGCATGCGCAGGCGCTGGAGCCGGGCGACATGTGCTTTCCCACCTACCGGCAGCAGGGCCTGCTGCTCGCGCGCGATGACATCCCGCTGTCCGAGCTGATGTGCCAGCTGATGTCGAACGAGTGCGACCCGCTCAAGGGCCGGCAATTGCCGGTGATGTATTCGTACAAGCGCGCCGGCTTCTTCTCGATCTCGGGCAACCTCGCCACGCAGTTCATCCAGGCCGTGGGCTGGGCGATGGCCTCCGCGATCCAGGGCGACACGCGCATCGCCTCGGGCTGGATCGGCGACGGCGCCACGGCGGAAGCCGACTTCCACAACGCGCTCACTTTCGCGCACGTGTACCGCGCGCCGGTGATCCTGAACGTCGTCAACAACCAGTGGGCGATCTCCACGTTCCAGGCGATCGCCGGCGGCGAGTCGACCACCTTCGCCGCGCGCGGCGTGGGCAGCGGCATCGCGTCGCTGCGCGTGGACGGGAACGACTTCCTCGCGGTGCTGGCCGCCTCGCGCTGGGCAGCGGAGCGCGCGCGCTCCAACCTGGGGCCGACGCTGATCGAATGGGTGACCTACCGCGCCGGCGCGCACTCGACCTCGGACGATCCGTCCAAGTACCGGCCCGCCGACGACGCGCAGCGCTTCCCGCTGGGCGACCCGGTACAGCGCCTGAAGCAGCACCTGATCGCGATCGGCGCCTGGTCCGAGCAGGAACACCAGCAGGTGCAGGCCGAACTGGAGGCCGAAGTGGCGGCTGCGCAGAAGGAAGCGGAGAGTCACGGCACGCTGCTCGACGGCCACATCCCGAGCGCGGCGACCATGTTCGACGACGTGTACGCCGAGATGCCCGCGCACCTGCGCGAGCAGATGCGGCAACTGGGGGTGTGACGTGCTGACGAAGGCGAAACAGGTCCCCGACGCCGCGGCTGCCGGCGAAGTGCGGACTATGACGATGATCCAGGCGCTGCGCTCCGCGCTGGACGTGATGATGGAGCGCGACGACAAGGTCGTCGTGTTCGGGCAGGACGTCGGCTACTTCGGCGGCGTGTTCCGCGTGACCGAGGGGCTGCAGGCGAAGTACGGCAGCTCGCGCTGCTTCGACACGCCGATCAACGAGGGCGGCATCGTGGGCGCGGCGGTGGGCATGGCAGCCTACGGGCTGCGGCCGGTGGCGGAGATCCAGTTCGCCGACTACTTCTATCCGGCCAGCGACCAGATCGTGTCGGAGGCCGCGCGCCTGCGCTATCGCTCGGCGGGCGACTTCACCTGCCCGCTCACCATCCGCATGCCGTGCGGCGGCGGCATCTACGGCGGCCAGACGCACAGCCAGAGCCCGGAGGCGCTGTTCACGCACGTGTGCGGCCTGCGCACCGTGATGCCCAGCAATCCGTACGACGCCAAGGGACTGCTGATCGCCGCCATCGAATGCGACGACCCGGTGATCTTCCTGGAGCCCAAGCGCCTGTACAACGGGCCGTTCGACGGGCACCACGACCGGCCGGTGGTGCCCTGGTCCAAGCACGAACTCGGCAACGTCCCCGAGGGCTACTACCGCGTGCCGCTGGAATCCGCCGCCGTGGTGCGCCCCGGCACGCAGCTCACCGTGCTGGCCTACGGCACCATGGTGTGGGTGTCGCAGGCGGCGGCGCAGGAGAGCGGCATCGACGCCGAGATCATCGACCTGCGCTCCATCTGGCCCATGGACCTGGATGCGGTGGTCGCATCGGTGCAGAAGACCGGGCGCTGCGTGATCGTGCACGAAGCCACCAAGACCAGCGGCTTCGGCGCCGAGCTCTGCGCGCTGGTGCAGGAGCACTGCTTTTATCACCTCGAAGCGCCGATCGAGCGCGTGGCCGGCTGGGACACGCCCTACCCGCACGCGACCGAGTGGGCCTACTTCCCCGGCCCGGACCGCGTGGCCGCCGCCTTCCGGCGCGCGCTGGAGGGCTGACATGGGCACCTACGCGATCCGCATGCCCGACATCGGCGAAGGCATCGCCGAAGTGGAACTGGTCGCCTGGCACGTGCAGCCTGGCGATGCGGTGAAGGAAGACCAGGTGGTCGCCGACGTGATGACCGACAAGGCCACCGTGGAGATCCCCTCGCCCGTGTCAGGCCAGGTGCTGTCGCTCGGCGGCACGCCGGGCCAGGTGATGGCGGTGGGCTCGGAGTTGATCCGGCTGGAGGTAGAGGGGGCGGGGAATGTGAAGGAGGGGGCGGCGTCCGCGTCCGGGGAGAAGTCCGCGGCCGGGGAGGCGCCGGCGACTGCGGTGCCGCCGGCGGGCCGCGCGACATCGGCGGCTGCGGTGAAGCAGTCCGCGGCCGCTGCTGCAATCATCACGCCGGCCGCTGTGGAGCGCTCATCGCCCCTTCGCACGGCGGGGGCGCCCCTTGGCACGGCGGGGGCGGCCCCTGGTCCCGTTGCCGGCAAGGACCGAGGCGCCACCGCGTCTCCTCTCCCCCCCCCTCTGGGGGAGGGCCGGGGTGGGGGCGCTCCCGCGCACGCTGCATCCAGCCTGCGCACGGCACCCCCGGCTTTGTCCACCTCCGCGCTCCCCTCCCCGGCCGACAAGCCCCTCGCCTCCCCCTCCGTGCGCCACCACGCGCGCCAACTCGGCATCGATCTCGCATCCGTGCGCGGCAGCGGCCCCGGAGGCCGCATCACGCACGAAGACCTCGAGTCTCATGTCGCCGAAAGCAGCCGCCTCGTCACTGCAGGCCTCGCCACCGCACGCCCCACCCTCGCCCCGCGCGAAGGCGAGGAAGCCCTCCCCCTCACTGCCCTGCGCCGCCGCATCGCGCAGAAGATGCAGGAGTCCAAGCGCCGCATCCCGCACTTCAGCTACGTCGAGGAGATCGACGTCACCTCGCTGGAGGAAGTACGCGCGCAACTCAACGAACGCTTCGCCGCACGGCGCGGCAAGCTGACCCTGCTGCCCTTCATCGCCCGCGCGATCGTGCTTGCACTCGACGACTTCCCCCAGATGAACGCGCGCTTCGACGACGAGGCCGGCGTCGTCACGCGCTACCGGGCCGTGCACCTGGGGATCGCAACGCAGACCGACGCCGGCCTCGCCGTGCCGGTGCTGCACCACGCGGAAGCGCAAGACCTCTGGGGCCTGGCGGCCGCAATCGCGCAACTCGCGGAGCGCACCCGCAACAACAAGGCCACGCGCGACGACCTCACCGGCTCCACGATCACGCTCACCAGCCTCGGCCCGCTGGGCGGCATCGCCAGCACGCCCGTGATCAATCATCCCGAGGTGGCGATCGTGGGCGTCAACCGCATCGTCGAGCGGCCCATGTTCCGCGGCGGCGCGGTGGTGGCGCGCCAGCTGATGAACCTGTCCTCGTCGTTCGACCACCGCGTGATCGACGGCATGGATGCGGCGCGCTTCATCCAGGCCGTGCGGGGGTTGCTGGAACAGCCGGTGCTGCTGGTGGCCCAGGGCGCGTGAGGCGGGCCCCTCACCGCTGTTCGGGATCCTTGGTCGCCTGCTTGACGTCGCCGTAGGCCTTCTGCACCTTGCCGGCCGCCTGCTTGCTGAGGCCCTTGGCCTGCTGCTTGCGGCTGCCGATCGCCTTGCCGACCTGCTCCTGCACCTTGCCGGCGACATCCTTCGCGGCGCCCTTCACCTGGTCCTTGTTCATGGCCATCTCCTTCGATCGAGAACGGACGGAACATGAGGTTGCACTGCCGCCATGGCGACACACCACCTCATCGCAGAGCTTCCCCTGGCCCACGCGCTTTCGTGCGTCGGTCCCCGTGCCGGGGAAGACGGATCGTGAAGACGCAGCCCCTGCCCGGCACGTCCCGCACGCTCAGGGTGCCTCCATCGGCCTGCACATTGGCCTGCGCAATCGTGAGTCCAAGGCCGAGGCCGCTCTTGTCCTGGTGGCGCTGGATGTGGGGCCTGAACATCGTTTCGACGGCGCCCGGCGGGAGCCCTCCGCAGTGGTCTTCGACGTCGATCGACACCATGCCGTCTTCCCCGGCGTGCGCATGCAGGGAGACCTCCGTGTGCGGGCGGGTGAACTTGAAGGCGTTCTGGAGCAGGTTGACCAGCGCGCCCAGAAGCGGCTCGCGGTGCCCCTCGATCTCGATCCCTGGCTCCACGTTCCTCACGGTCAAGGAACAGCCCAGCGCCTCGGCCTGCAGCATGGCGGCATTGCTGGCATCCGCAACGAAGGCGGCAAGCGAGAACACCTGGCGGTCCGTCGGCGGCTCCGTGGGCTCACGAATCTCCTCGAGGGAGCGCTCGACCAGCAGCGTGAGCGCCGCCAGGCTGCGCTTCAACACCGCGCCGGTCGCACCCGCGATCGGCAACTGGCCCGTCTCCAGCGCGGTCAGGGCGAGGCTCGCGGTGTGCAGCGAGTTGCGCAGCTCGTGGACGAGGAAGCCGAGTCGCTCCCTGGCCTGCGCCGAGAACTGCCGCGCCATGGTCAGATCGCGCTGCGCGCTGAATTCCGTCACCGCATCCGCGATGGCATTGTCCAGGCAGCGGTTCAGCGTCCGGAATTCGTCGACACTGAAAGGCGCGTCCCGCTCCACTGCGAGATCGGTGATGGCCTGGCAAAGATCACCGTAGTCGTGAACGACCTGGTCCAGGGTGTACCCGAGCTCCAGCAGTTGCCGGCCGTGGGCGGTGGCACTGATCCCGATTTCGGACACTGCGCTCGCTTCGCCACCCGATGCGCCGGAAATCCTCAGGCTGTCGCCGAGATGGCCTTCGTTCTCCGCCTGCAGCGTCTTCGTCAACTGCTCCAGAAACAAAGGGACGCCGTTCTTCAGCTGCTCCGGAGTTGCAGCGCGGCGGGGACGCCGGGCGACTTTCGCCTTGCAGCGCTCGATCAACTCGTCACGGTTGTTGATCAGGAATTCGTGCATCGCGATCCCCCCTGTGTAGCCGGCTGCGGGTTCCACGCACCATCACACGCCCCAGGCGCCACTGACGAGGACCAGCTCAGCGGCAGCCTTCGGCTTGAATCCGTGGATCACCGTACAGGCCTGCCTCGCACCAGCCGGTAGATGAGCACCACGAGGGCGATCACCACCAGCACGTGGATCAGGCCCCCCATCGTGTATGAGGTCGCCACGCCCAGGAGCCACAGGGCGAGCAGGACAATGACAAGAGCTTCGAGCATGAACTCTCTCCTCTGCGCATCGCTCGCTCAGGGCCGGACGATGATTTCGTTGCGGACCGACTTCACGCCCTTGACGCCGGAGGCGATCTGTTCCGCGGTGGACTTCTCGGTGCCGTTCTTGGCGAAGCCGGACAGAAGGACCGTGCCGTTGAGGGTTTCGACCTTGATGCTCGATGCCGCGACGTCCGGGTTCTCGACGAAGCGGGTCTTGATCGTGGTGGTGATCGTGGCGTCGTCGACGTAGGCACCGGTGGTTTCCTGGCCGCGAGAGACGGCGCACCCGCCGATCGAGAGGAGAACCGCCGCGGCAAGGGTGACGAAGGTGGAACGCATCATCATTTGGATCTCCTTGGAGGGTTGGACGGGTGCCTCGCCCGTGGCGCGGCAATAAGAAGGTATGACGCACGACGCACAGGCGCAAGGGGACACACGTTCAGTTTCGACGGCACTTGATCTTTCACAAGTGCCAATTTCCTTCCGATGGCTTTGTGGCCTGGCGCACGGTGCGATCCAGGCGCGCGCGCCATCAAGCGGGATGGCGACTGCTGGCTTCGCGCGGCCCTCGTGCTCTACATCCTGAACGCTTTCGGAAGCAGGCTGCTAGACAACGGCGCCGAACAAGGCGCCGACGCCGTACGTGAGCGCCATGGCCAGCGCTCCCCATAACCCGACGCGTCCCGCGCCCAAGGCGGCGGACGCACCGCCCGCACGGGCGGCCACGCCCCCCAGGACCACCAGCAAGGCCAGGGAGAGGGCTGTCACGCCTGCCGCCAGCATCGGTGGGCGCAGGAGCGCTGCCACCAGCAGCGGAACGACGGCGCCTGCGGTGAAGGAGCCCGCCGATGCGAAGGCCGCCTGCACGGGCCGCGCACGCGTCGCGTGCGAAATGCCGAGCTCGTCGCGCGCATGCGCCTCCAGCGCGTCCTTGGCCATCAGCTGCGTCGCAACCTGCGCCGCAAGGTCGCGATCGACGCCGCGTGCGACGTAAATCCCGGCGAGTTCCTGCTGTTCGGCTGCGGGTTGCGCCTGCAGCTCCTGCCGCTCGCGGCCCAGGTCCGACTTCTCCGTGTCCAGCTGCGAGCTGACGGAAACGTACTCGCCGGCGGCCATCGACATCGCGCCCGCCACCGTGCCGGCGATGCCCGCCATCATGATGGCTGCGGGCGCGGCGCCGCCGGCTGCCACGCCCAGCACGAGGCTTGCGGTGGACACGATGCCGTCGTTCGCCCCCAGGACCGCAGCTCGGAGCCACCCGATGCGTCCGGAGCGGTGCAGTTCACTGTGGCGCATGGTCGGCAGCAGGATCTGTTAGCGCGGCAGCACCGTCTGTGCGGTGAGGCACATAGCGGCTTGTGTGCACCACCGCGCAGACGCGGTGCCGGATCCGTTGCAAGGTGGAGCGCCAATGAGAAATCCCTTGTCCGTCCGCATCGAGAACACCGCGTCTTGCAACCGCCTGCTGACGCGATTGCCTCCGGCAGCCCGCGCGCAGTTCGTCGCGGCGTGCGAACGCGTCGAACTGGCGGCGGGCCAGGTGCTCCTGCGCGCGGGGCAGCGGGTGACTCACGCGTGGTTTCCGCTGGATGCCGTGCTGTCGGTCAGCCTCGCGGCCGAGGAACGGCGATCGATCGCAGTCGCGCTGGTCGGGCGCGAAGGCATGCTGGGCATTCCACTGCTGCTCGACGCAAATCAATCGGAGTGGGTCGCAACCGTCGCCCGGCCCGGCGCCGCGTTGCGCATCGAGGCGGCAGCACTGCGGCTGCAACTGGTGACGGGCAGCGAGCTGGAGAAGCGCCTGCGTCACTATGTCCTCGCCTCCATCGCGCAGCTCGCCCGGGCGGTGCTGTGCACGCATTACCACCAGGTGGACCAGCGCCTGGCGCGCCTGCTGCTGATGCAACACGACCGTGCGCCCGACGAGCCCTTGCATGTGACCCACGAAATGCTGGCAGCGACGCTCGGCGCTCGGCGCGCGGGCGTCACCCGCGCGGCACACGTCCTGCAGCTGAAGCAGTTGATCGCGTACCACCGTGGCGTAGTGACCATTCTCGATCGCGACGGCCTGCAGCGCGCTGCCTGCGCCTGCTACGCGGCAGACTGCGCCTCCTATGCCGCGCTCATGCGTCGGCATCCCGCCTGCTGATCCGTAGCAGGCTGCGGTCATCCGCAGGGCACTCCCGGTCGGTACATTGGCGTACGGAATACTTGATCGCCGTCAATTGCATCCTCCATGAGCCCTCTACAAAGCAGGAGCCCAGGGGAGGTCTCAAGTGCCGGCTGCAGCCTTTGAAGTGAATAACAACCGTCTGCTCGCGTCCCTGCCGATGCAGGACAGCGAGCGGTGGCGCTCGTGCCTCGAGGCGGTGGCACTGGTGACGGGCCAGGTGCTGCACGAAGCACGCCACGCGGCACGCTTCGCGTACTTCCCGATCGGTGCCGTCGTCTCCATGCAGCTCCCGTCCAACGACGGCGCCTGCGACGAAGTGGCGCTCGTGGGCCACGAAGGCATGGTGGGCATATCGACCTTCATGGGCAGCGTGTCGTACCTGCGCGCGGTGGTGCAACGCCCGGGCCCTGCCCTGCGAATGAACGCCGACCGCATGCGGGCCGAAGCCGAGAGTTCCACGGCCGTGCTGCGGCTGTTGCTGCAATACGTTGCCACCTGGGAGGCGCATATCGCGCTGGGGGTGGTGTGCAACCGCCACCACAATCTGCAGCAGCGGCTGGCCCTGCGCCTGTTGCTCGGCATGGACCGCCAGCAGGACAGCAGGTTGGCGATCACGCATGAACAGCTGGCGGTGTTGCTCGGCGTGCGCCGCGAGAGCGTGACCGAGGAGGCGCGCAGGCTGCAGAACGCCGGCCTGATCCGGTACGCGCGCGGCCGCATCGCCGTCCTGGACCCGACCGCGTTGGCGCAACGCTCCTGCTCGTGCCTGTCATTGCTGACAGGGGGATGGCAGCACAGCGAGCCCGGCGACAACCCCGCGACCGTCCCGACGTTCCACGCAAGCCATACGCAGCCGCACCGCGAGCACAACGGGGACCCGGATGCCGCAAGGGCGTGGTGACCGCCGCACGCCGGTGACGGCACTCCTTCAAGCCACGAGAAACGTCAACCCACAACCGAGGTGAATCGAATGAAGCCACAACCTGAGTCAAAGCCCGACGAACCGACCATGTCCGAATCGGAGATCCAACAGGGCGGAACCCGCAGCATCTCTACCGAAGACGCATTGGAACGAGCCGTGAAGCAGCACCCCCAGCGCGACGAACCCAAGGTCGATAGCGTGGAGCAGGACGAGCTGCCGCCGCCTTGAAGATGAAGCGTTGCTGCGCGCCGACGCGCCGCCGCCGCAGCGCCATCACTTCCCGGTAAACCGCGCAGCTCGCCGCTCCTGGAAGTGGGCCACGCCCTCGGTGAAATCCTCGCTCTGCAGGCTGGTGAACATCTCGGCGTTGGCCAGCGCCACTGCTTCGCCGAGCGTCTGGTAAGGCGCCTCCCAGAGCTGCCGCTTCATCACGCGCACCGAGCGGGGTGAGACCTCGGTCGACAGCGTGCGCGCCAGGGCCAGGGCCTCTGGCAGGAGCTGGTCCGCCGGCACGACCCGGTTGACGAGGCCCATGTCCAGCGCCTGCTCGGCGTCGATCTTGCGCGATGTGAGCAGCAGGTCGGTCGCGTTGGCATGGCCGACGATGCGCGGCAGCATCCAGGCGATGCCGTGCTCCGCGATCAGGCCGCGCTTGGCGAAAGCCGTGGCGAACACAGCCTGCTCGGAGGCGATGCGGAAATCGCTGTACAGCGCCATCACCAGGCCCAGGCCTGCCGCTGCGCCATTGATCGCGCTGATGATCGGCTTGGGCGCCGCGGGGAAGTACGAGTAGCGCGTCTGGTAGTCGGCGCGCCGGTTCATGTCGTAGGCCCGCATCCATTGTTCGGCCTGGATGTCCTCGGGCGGCAGCATCTCGAGTTCGTCCATGTCCATGCCGGCACAGAAGGCGCGGCCGGCGCCGGTCAGCACGATGGCGCGAATCTCCGGGTTGCGTCCGGCCCGCTCCACGGCGTCGCGCAACTCTGATTCCAGCACCTTGGTCAGCGCGTTCATGCGCTCCGGCCGGTTGAACGTGATGACGGCAGTGGCGCCGTCCAGGGTGAACTGGATCTGCTGGTAGCTCATGGCGTGTCGAAGAAGGAGGAAGGAAGTTGCACGGACACCGGCTCGAGGAACTCCTCGATGCCGAAGCGGCCGTTCTCGCGCCCGATGCCCGAGCGCTTGAAGCCACCGAACGGCGCCAGCGGGTTGAACGGCGCGCCGTTGACGTCGACCTGGCCGGCGCGCAGGCGGCGCGCCACCGCCAGGGCGGCTTGCGGCGTCTCGCCCCACACCGTCGCGGCCAGGCCGTAGTCGGTGCCGTTGGCAATCGCGACCGCGCCGTCGATGTCGTCGTACGGGATGATGGCCAGCACCGGACCGAACACCTCCTCGCGCGCGCTCGCCATCTGCGGCGTGACCTGGCCGAGCACCGTGGGCGGATAGAAGAAGCCGTGGGGTGGCAGCGGCCCGTCGTGCGTGACCAGCTCGGCGCCTTCCGCGATGGCGGCATGCACCATGTCGCGCACCTTGTCCCGCTGCACGGGGGAGATCAGCGGGCCCAGGCGCGTGGCCGGATCGGCCGGATCGCCCATCGCCCAGGCCGGCGCGAGGTCAGCCGCCAGTTGCTCGGCCTGCCTCGCGTGGTCGCGCGCCACCAGCAGGCGCGTCGTCGCCGAACAGGTCTGCCCGGAATTGAGGAAGCAGCTGCCCAGCGTCGCCTTGACGGCGGCCGCCAGGTCGGCGCCGGGCAGCACCACGGCAGCGGACTTTCCACCCAGCTCCAGCGCGAGACGCTTGATCTCCTGCGCCGCCAGGGACGCAATGCGCCGGCCAGCCCGTGTGGAGCCGGTGAAGGACACCATGTCCACGTCGCGGTGCGTGACCAGCGCTTCGCCGATCTCGGGACCGCTGCCGTGCACCAGGTTGAACACACCGGGCGGCAGGCCAGCCTGCGCGATCGCCTCCGCCAGCAGGAAGGCGCTGGAGGGAGCGAGCTCGGACGGCTTCAGCACCACGGTGCAGCCTGCCAGTAGCGCCGGCGCGACCTTGCCAGTGATCTGGTGCAGCGGATAGTTCCAGGGCGTGATGCAGGCCACCACGCCCACGGGCACCTGCTGCACCAGCGAGTGGCCGATGCGCTGCTCCCATTCGATGCGCGCGGCCTGCTCCGCATACAGGTCCCAGGCCGCGACGGGCGCACCGGCCTGGATGCGGGCGGACAGCCTGGCCGGCATCCCGACCTCGCGCGAGATCACGCGGGCGATGGCGTCGCTGCGTTCGCGCAGTGCGGCGGCCACACGCCGCACGGCTGCGATGCGCTCGGCCAACGGCGTGGCGGACCAGCCGTCGAAGGCAGCGCGGGCGGCCTGCACCGCCGCGTCGACATCGGAGCGCGAGGCGCTGCGATAGCTGGCGAACACCTGCTCGGTGTAGCAGTCGGTCACGGGCAGATCGGTGCTGCCGGTGGCAGCGCGCCAGGCACCGGCGATGTAGAGGTCCCGGTGGAACTTCATGCGTTGTCCTTGCGTTGGCGGCGCGCGAGGAACGTCTCCATGACGCGGGCCGGTTCGCCGCTGGCATAGCATTCGAGCTGGTAGCGGATGCCCGCAGTGCAGGCCTCCTCGAAGCCGGCCTGGGTGCGCTCGCGGAAACGCTGCTTGGTCAGGCGCACCGCCGTGCGGGGCAAGGCAGCCAGCTCGCGCGCCCGCTCCAGCGCGCGCTGCAGCACCTGGTCCGCTGGAACCAGATCGTTGACCAGCCCGATCGCATGGGCGCGCTCGCCGGAGATGAGCTCGCCGGTGAGGGACAGCTGCTGGTTGAGCGAATGGCCGATCTGCAGCGACATGAGGTACGAGCCGACGATGCTGGCCAGGCCGGCGCGCACCTCCGGCTGTCCCATGCGCAGGCCCGGATGGGCCACGCGCAGGTCGCACATGAGCGCCATCTGGAAGCCCGCGCCCACGGCGGTCCCGTTGAGAGCCGCGACGATGGGCTTGGTCACGTCGCGCACCGCTTGGTACATCGCGTGTTGCCGGTTCAGCCAGCCCGCCAGCGTGTTCGTGCTGACCACGGCCGACTCCTCCAGATCCTGGCCGGCGCAGAAGGCACGTTCACCGTTCCCCGTGAGGACGATGGCGTCCACGCCATCGTCGCCGTCCAGCTGCTTCAGGGCCCGGCCCAGCGCCTCGCGGATCGCATCATTGACGGCATTCATCGCCGAGGGGCGATTGAAGCGCACGACCGCGACGCGGCCATCGCGTTCGACGGTGACTGCGTGGTGATCACTCATGACGGGATTCCTCCTGTTCGATGATGGCGTCCACCGCCCAGCCGCCCGCGCCGGCAGCACCCGCGATGAGAGGGTTGAGGTCGATCGACGCGATCTGCCCCGATCGGGCCGCGGCGAACCGGCCCAGGGCGACGGCGGCCTTCGCGACCACCTGCAGGTCGACCGGCGGCTCGCCGCGAACGCCGGCGAGGATCGGCGCGATCCGCAGCGTGGCAAGGCGGTCCAGCACGTCCTGCTCGCTGAAGGGATGCAGCAGCACCACGAAGTCCTTCAGGACCTCGACGTACTTGCCGCCGTCGCTCACCATCACGGCGGTGCCGAACAGCGGGTCCTGCTTCACGCCCAGGGCGAACTCGCGCTGGCCACGCACGCACTGCGCAACCAGCACTCCCTCCAGGGGCTGGCCGAGGGTCCGCACGCGGGCCACGCATTCTTCATAGGCACCCCGCACTTCCTCCTCGCTGCGCCGGTCCAGGAAGACCAGCCCGTGCTCGGACTTGTGCGGGATCGCCGCGGAGCAGGCCTTCACCACGACATCGGGGCCGAGCTCCTGCCAGGCTTGCACTGCTTCCCTGGCGCTGTGGCACAGGCGATGCGGAACGACCGGCACGCCTGCGGACTGCAGGAGGGCCAGGCTTTCCGCTTCGCTCAGCGTGCGCGTGCGACGGGTGTCCCTGCCCGCCGCGGGCACGGCGGACGCGGGCGAGGCATCCGCCTCGCGGAGGCTCGCAGCCTGCACGAGGGCCGCGTGGCGCGTGACCTGGTGCAATGCGGCGAGGGCGTCGGTCTCGTGGCCGAACACGGGCACGCCGGCGGCGTGGAAGGCCGCACGCACGGCCGGCTGCGGGGCCGAGACGACCACCGGCTTGCCGGTGCGCCGCAGGAATCGCGCCGTGTCCGCAGCCATGCCGGGGACGTCGTAGCCCTCCCCCGCCACGGGCACCCCGATGAGGAACATGTCGGCCTGCGGATCGCCGGCCAGCGCGTCCAGCGTGCGGCCGAACATGCTGCCGTCCGACAGCAGCGAGGCGGTGAGATCGACCGGATTCTGTGCCGTGGCGAAGCCCGGCATGATGCGCGCGAGCGCTTGCACGGTGCCGGGTTCCAGCTCCGCGAGCGCGACACCCAGCCTCTCCGCCGTGTCGGCACAGACGACGCCGACGGCGCCGCTGTGGCTCATCACCACCAGCCGCCGGGCGCTGCGCAGGCCGCAGGCCAGGTAAAGCTCCACCGCGTTGACCAGGCCATGCACATCGTCCGCACGCCAGATGCCGTGGGCCGCGAAGAACGCGTCGACCAGCGCGTCGTCGTTGACCATGGCGCCGGTGTGCGACGCCGCCGCCTTGGCGCCATGCGCGCTGCGTCCCGATTTCAGCGCCACCACCGCGGCGCCGCGCGCCCGCGCCAGCGCGGCCGCCTGTGCCAGCACGGCGGGGTCGGCCAGCGACTCGATGTACAGCAGCAGCACGCGCACCTCGGGATCGGCCGCCGCCGCCAACGCCAGCTCGCTGACGGAGACGTCGGCATCGTTGCCGCTGGCGACCACGTAGCGCACGCCGATGCCCCGCTCGCGCAGCAGCGCGTACGGCATCACGCTGGCGGCGCCGCTCTGGCTGATGACGGCCACGGGGCCGTCCTGCGGCGGCACCTCCATGAACATCGTGCTGAAATTCAGCACGGCGCCGCTGCGGAAGTTGGCGACGCCCTGCGCGTTGGGGCCGACCAGGCGCACGCCCAGCGCCCGTGCCTCCGTCACGAGCTCCGACTGGCGCTTCACGCCCTCGGGGCCGGTCTCGCCGAAGCCCGAACTCATGACGACGGCGCTGCGCACGCCGCGCGCTGCGCATTGCCGCAGGACGCCCTGGACATGGTCGCCGCCCACTGCGATCACGGCCACGTCGGGTGCCTCCGGCAGGTCCTCCAGCGAGGCATAGGCCCGGAAGCCCTGCACCGTGTCGCGCTTGGGATTGATGGGGTAGACCTTGCCCTCGAAGCCGAAGGTGCGCAGGTAGTGCAGCGGGCGGCCGCCCACGCGGTTGCGGTCTTCGGTCGCGCCGACGACGGCCACGCTGCGCGGCTGGAACAGGGCCATCAGCCGCGGGTCGATCTGGATCACGTGCTCGCCTTCAGTTCACGGTGGCGCCGGAGGCCTTGACGACCGGTCCCCACTTGGCGATGTCGTGGCGGATCAATGCGGCGAATTCGCCCGGCGTGGTGGGGTGTGCTTCGGCGCCCTCCTGCTGCATGACCTTCTTCATCGCGTCGGTCGACATGACCGCGGTGATCTCGCGCGACAGGCGATCGACCACCGGCGCCGGCGTCCCCGCGGGGGCCAGCACCCCGAACCAGATCGTGATGTCGAAGTCCTTCAGGCCCGCTTCCTGCGCCGTGGGAACCCCAGGCAGCATCGGCGACCGCTCTGCCCCGGTGACGGCCAGCGCCCGCACCTTGCCCTGCGCGATGTACCCGGTCTGCTGCGCAATGGTGTCGAACATCATCGTGAGGCGGCCACCCAGCAGGTCGACCATGGCAGGGGCGCTGCCCTTGTACGGCACGTGCGTGATCTGCAGGCCGGCGCTCGTGCGGAACAGCTCTCCGGAGAGGTGGTTGGAGCTGCCATTGCCCGCGGAACCGAAGGTGAGCTTCCCAGGGTTGGCCTTGGCCAGCTGGATCAGTTCGCCCAGGGACTTCGCCGGCACGGTGGGGTTCACCACCAGCACGTTCATGGTCGTGGCCATCAGGCTCACCGGAGCGAAGTCCTTCACCGGGTCATAGGGCAGCCGGGCGTAGAGCGCAGGGTTGATGGCCAACGTCCCGGTGGTGCCGAAGAACAGGGTCTGCCCGTCCGGAGCCGCCCTGGCAACTGCGACGGCCGCAATGCTGCCGCCGGCACCGCCCTTGTTGTCCACCACCACCGTCTGGCCCAGGCGCTCGCCCAGCTTCTGGGCAAGCAGGCGTGCCATGTTGTCCGTGGGGCCGCCGGCCGGGAACGGCACGACCAGGGTGACCGGCCCGCGCGGGTAAGCGGGGGCCTCGGCCTGCGCCAGGCCGACCATTCCGACGACGGCCGTGACGGCGAGGATCAGTTTCGCGAATCGCATGTCTTGTCTCCTTGTGCGGGAGCAGCTTAGGTGCGGGGCGCCCTGCAGGAAAGAGCAAGCGAGACAATCCAGACTTGCAATAAAGTCAAGCCATGAACCTGAAGCACCTGCACTCGTTCGTGCATGTGGCGGACCAGGGCTCGCTGGCACGCGCGGCCGCCGCCACGGACCTGGCGGAGTCCTTGATCAGCCGGCATGTCGCGGCCCTGGAAGCAGCCTGGGGCGACCGCCTGTTCGAGCGCACCGGGCGCGGCATGGCCCTGTCGGAGTTCGGCAGGCGCATGCTGCCGGAGGTGCGGGCAGCACTGCAGCAGGTGACGCGGCTGGATGCCGTGGCACGCGAGTCGGCGGGCGTGCCCACGGGCACCGTGCACGTGGGGATCCTGCCTTCGTTGGCCCCCCAGCTCCTGCCGCTGCTCTTCGCCGACCTGCGCTCCAGCGCGCCCGGAGTGACGCTGCACGCGGCGGAAGGGTTCAGCGGCGACCTGGACGAGCAGCTGGCCAGCGGGCGACTCGATGTCGCCGTGATCAACCGGTATGGGTCGGCGACCCAGCGCGGCGAGGAAGCGCTGGGCACGGCGGACACCTACCTGATCGGCAAGGCCGGCAGCCCGCTGCTGGCGCACGGAAGCATCGCGTTCAAGGCCCTGGCCGGAGTGCCGCTGGTGCTGCCCGCGGTGCCGAACGGACTGCGGGTCATGCTGGACCAGATGGCGCGGCGCCATCGCATGCGTCTCGACGTGGCCATGGAAGTCGATGGCTCCAGCAGCATGAAAGACGTGGCACTCAGTGGGCACGCCTATACCTTGCTGCCCCTGATGGCAGTGCGACAGGAGCTGGCGCGCCATGCCCTCGAAGCCGTGCCGGTGGTGAAGCCGGGCATCCGGCGCACGATCGTGCTGTCGGTGACGACGCAGCGGCCGCTATCGAGAGCCGCACGGCATGTCATTGGGCTGATCCGGGAGCTGGCGCCAAAGTTGATACGGTGAGCGGATCGGCACGCGCGGCGTCGGCTAGGTCAGTGTCCATGGAACCGCAGCCCAGTTGTCTGCTGGTCGATGAGCTTCTGAGGAAGCACACCGAGCTCATCGAGCTCGGGCGCCGAAGCGGAATTAGCGCAATACCCCGCCGATGGATTCGAGTGCCTCGATGAGCTCTCGCTCGGAAATGCCATACTTCTTCGTGAATTCAGCCTGAGTACCCGTCACTGCACTCAGACTCGGGTGTTCGCTCGCGCTAACCTGGAGGAATCGTGAAAACGTTCCAGGCCAACTCCTCCTCTGCGCAGCGGCAGCAATCGCCGCAGGCTGTGGAATGATGAATTGAGGCCAGGCAGCGAACTTCAGGCGATCAAGGTCGACCGCGAACAGACGGCACATTTCCAATGTGCTTTGCTCAAAACTGCAGTCGCTCAACTCCCCTGACCGCTCGACAGCATACGTTCGACCGTCCGGCCATGGGTTGCGGCCAAAATCGACCGCCCTGAACTTCCCTTCAAACGCGCAACGTAGAAAGTCGTTGCTAAAGATAGGCATGTTCTTGGGTCGACCAGAATAGATGACCGTGCAGTCGCTCAGCCTTGACCCGTAGATGCCCGGCGCAAACTCCGTACTCGCGACCTTTACAGTGCATCGAGAAAGCTCGCAGTCGACCAAGCTGGCGATCCCAGCACTGCCAATCACGATTTGCGCTTGATCTATCGACCTGCCGCGAATGATCTGTCCGACTTGGAAGTCCATTTTATCTGGAAGCCCTGTAGAGAATGTAGCGCATGGTCTCAGTCGGATATCTCCATGCGTGGGTAGCAATCGCATTCAGCGAGGGCGTGTAGTTCGTAATCTCCATCTTCAGCCCCTCACCTGCACGAGGGACAAGATCAGGCCCGACCCTCATCTTCAAGTAGTCGTCTGCACCGGAAATCAAACCTTGCTGCATACGGATCCCAATTCCCGTGTCTACGTACGATCCTATCGCGGCGCTCTCAAACCGATTTGCAATCCATGGCTCCGAGCCACGCAACGCGCGTGCATCGTTGATGGCCGTTCGCCAATCAAGGGACAGTTTCTCAAATGAGTATCCGTCACGCACCTCCTGCGCTGCGGACTGCAAGTTCCGCCAGGTCGGATCAAGTTCGCGGAGCTGAGCAAACCGGTTCCGGTACTCCATCGTGGAACTTTGGAGGGAAACCTGTGAGAACGATAGATCTCCCGTCCTGATGATCGCGACCCCGTCGTTCGTGACGCGAGTCAACGCGATGCTGTCGCCGAGAGCGGGCGTGATTAGTTTCCGGATGCCGTTCAGCAGCGGAGCGGCAGTGGCATCGGTTGAGTAGAGCACGCCGCCGACGCCTGCCGCAACTTTCAACCCGAGTCCGATGCCCCGTATCGTGTATCCACCGGCGAACAGCTGCGCGACATCAGCGAACTTCTCTGCTGCAAGTCCGTATGACGTCCGATAGGACCATCTCGGCACGTCGGAAGCCGGATCTCTGTCAAACCAGTTCGCATTCGGCGCGACACCGCGGCCTAGCAGATTTGCGAGACTCAGAGCCGGCTGCGCCACTGAGTTCCAGAGAGCGCCGGCGGTTTCGAGTGTCAGCGTGTATGCGGACTTGGCAAAGTCGACCGCCGCATCCGGAATCGTGGAACCGATCTGAGTTGGCAGACGAATCAACCCCGTCGGGGGGACGATTGAATAGTCCGCATTGATCGCATAGTCAGAACTTGACGCGAAGTTGATTGAGTTGCCCGTTCGTCTGAGTCCTCCGCGCGAGGACTTGCTAAGTGACACGCCCTCGTTACTCGCCACGAGATCCATATCTTCTGGGTCCACTGGCGAGGCGCTGTACCCAGCAATCTGACGGTTCAGCTCACCTATTTCGGCCATATCTGGCAGAGGGGCACTCGCATGCAGCTGATCTGGGAACAGAGTGTTCGCCGCCGGAGCGCTGCCAATCGAGCTCGCGCCCTCCGCCAGGCTCTCCCCCACCGCATTCCCAAACGCATCCACCGCCACCCGTTGAATCGCCACCGTGCCGCCATGCATCACTGCCGTGACGGTGCCTGCGGCCAAGCCTTTGAGCGACCTGGCTGCCAAGTCACCCATCGGTGTCGCCCGCCACGCGGGCCCGAGCCCGGCCTCCGCGGCTTCTCCAGCACCCGCCCCGAACGCACTGGCCGCCACTCCCCTCCAGTCGAACTGCGCCTGCAGGCCGGTGACCACCCCAATGCCCTGGGTGGTGGCATTGACCACCGCGGAGCGCACCATGGTGTTGCCGAGCGCGGAGGCTTCCCCTCCTAGCGGCGCCCAGCCGGCGAGGCCTGCGCTCACGCCACCTCCGATGGCCGACAGGCCGACCTGCGTCCAGCTGAACTTGTCCTGGACGCCGGTGGCGATGCC
Source organism: Ramlibacter ginsenosidimutans (assembly GCF_016654015.1). GTDB lineage: Bacteria > Pseudomonadota > Gammaproteobacteria > Burkholderiales > Burkholderiaceae_C > Ramlibacter > Ramlibacter ginsenosidimutans. The sequence continues at coordinate 276,388 of NZ_JAEPWM010000004.1, forward strand.
GACGGCCTGGCTGAGGATGGAGCCGCCTGCGGCTGCCAGGGCCATCGTTCCGGCAGTGCCCAGCGCGGAGCCCCCGACCGCGAACGATGCCAGCGCTCCGGTGGCACCGCCAGCCGCGCCCCCGGTGAGGACGCCGAAGCCCGCCGACCAGACACTGCCGGAAACCCCCATCGCCGTGGCCGCCACACCTGCGGTGAACACGACGGCGGCCACCATCACCACCGCCATCAGCAACTGCCCCCACCAGTTGTGCTTCTTTTTCGGCACCGGTGTCGCCAGGCTCGGCGTCTTGTCGCCTTCGATCTTGCTTGGGTCGTAGGGCTTGAACGTGCTCGCGTTGTTGCTGATCGTGGAGACGCGGTTCGGGATGTTGAGTGTCTGGCCGACCTTCAGGTCGTTGCCCGAAGCAAGGCCGTTCGCGTCGGCGATGCGGAACCACAGGGAGCTGTCGCCGTACGCGGTCTGCGCGATCGACTGCAGCGTGTCTCCCGAGCGCACTGTGTACGCGCCGGGGCTTGCCGATGGATAGCTCGCGCTGACGCGTGCATAGCCGAAGTCGAAGTCGACGACGTTCGCGAAGTTCGGGTTGTTGTTCGCGCCGCTCGCCGGGTTGTTCGGGTCCACGCCGACGCCGTAGGTCCCGAGCACCTCTCCGTTCACGACCAACTGTCGCTGGATGTTGCCGCCCTGGTTGACGTAGAGCGCGTGGCCGGTGGCGTCGTTGACCAGGGTCCGATCATTTGCGTGCTGCGAGGAGTCCACGACGCCAACCAGGAAGCCGTTGGCGTCGTACTGCTGCGTGGAGTCGCCGGGCAACTGCTTCGTCGACACGCCGTGCGTCGCCGCGCTCTGGTAGCTGTCGAACCGCTTCGTCGTCAGCGTGTATTCGTGGACGACACCGGTGTCGTGGTTCGTGACCGTGTAGCCGACGACGTTCCCCGCCGCGTCGTACCCGTCCGCCACATAGCCCTGGATGTTCTCGTTCGGGTCCCAGCTGATGTCCAGCTTGGCCGAGTTGTCGCTCTTGAGCACCCGCTGGTGCAGCAGGCGCCCGTTCGCGTCATAGCGGTTGATGCGCCCTTCCTTGCCATTCATCTGGTCCGGGGTGAGTCCCTGGTTGATGAGGTTGGCGTACTGCTGCGGCAACGCGCCACCGGGGCCGGACTGCATGACGCGATCGGCGCCGTCGTAGTAGCGCAGGTCGATCTGCACGCCGTCCTTCTCCACGCTCCACAGCCGGTTCAGGGCGTCGTACTTGTACGCCTCCGTGCTGTAGCCGGTCGTTGCGGCGAAGCCGGTCGCTCCGATGCCATAGACGGCCAAGCCGTGCTCGTCGTAGCCCGTGATCACCGGTCCCGTCGTGGACACCACCTTCGACCCCCAGGACGTGTCGCTGGTGCGATTTCCGTTCTTGTCGTAGCTGACGCTGTGGCCCTGAGCGCCGAGATTGCCCGCCGCATCCGCCGCGTCGATGACCACCTGCCGGTTCATCGCGTCGTACTGGTAGTAGCGCTCGCTGCCCGCCGCCACCTCGGAGGCGGCGCCCTGGTAGTCGACGTACGTGCCCACGTGCGTGCGGTTGCCCACCGCGTCGTAGTCCATCACCACGTGCACGCGGGCATCGGCCACATCCCGCAAATTTCCGCGCGCGTCCCAAGCCATGTTGTTGTCCTGGTACGTGATGCCGCCCTGCACCACGCGCTCGCGCACCGTGCGGCCGCCCAGGTCGTACACGTAGGTGGTGGTCTGGCCGTTGGCCCAGTCCTGGATCGTGGTCAGCTGGCCCGCAGCGTCATAGCTGTACGCGAGGTTCTGGCCCGCGCTGCTGGTTTGCGACACGAGCTGGCGCGCGTTGTCGTAGGTGTACGAGTGGCTCACGCCTCCGAGGTCGCTGTGGGAGGTGAGCTTGCCGAAGTAGTCGTAGGTCCATGCGCTCGCATTCCCGTTGGCATCGACCTCCGCAATCTTGAAGCCCTGCGGGTCGTAGGCGTCGCGCACCACCTGCCCCATGGCTTGCTGCGTGGCGACGATGTTGCCGGCCAGGTCGTACGAGTACCGGAGCGTCTCTCCATTGCCATTCGCCTGGGTCAGCTTGCGTCCGAGCTGGTCATAGCTCCAGGTCTCCACGATGGTGCGGCGCCCGAGCGACTGGATGTTGTTGGATCCGTCGACCGCATAGACGTCGACCGGTCCCTTGGCCTGCCGCAAGAGATGGCCCAGCTTGTCGTAGGCGAAGGTGACGACGTTCCCCATGGCGTCCGTGCTGCTGACCTTCTGCCCGAAGACGTTGTACGCGTTGGAGACGATGCCCCCATCGGCGTGGACTTCGGTCACCAGGTGCCCGGCTGCGTCGAAGGACTGGCCGTTCACGTGGCCATTGGCATCGCGCGTGGCGACCTGCCGGCCGAGCACGTCGTAATAGAGCGACGTAACCGCAGCCCCGGCGCCGACGTCCGGCAGGCTTTGCTGCACCAGCTGGTTGCTTGCGTTGTAGCGGTAGGTGGTGATCCAGTAGGCCGCGCGCGGATCGCTGATCTGCACGACGTTGCCCCAGCGATCCGTCTTCTGCTGCACGACCGGGCGCAGCCAGCGCGCGTCGCCGTTCAAGCCGGCGGACTGCGAGACCACTGCGCCATCGGCGGTGCTCCATGCGGCCGAACCCGCCGCGGTGTTCACCGAGACCGCGTACTGCGTCGGCGTGCTCGCGACCAGGTACCCGGGCGTGTAAGCCGGCGTGGTGATCGAGAGGGTCGGCGGCTGCGGGACTGGAGGCACCCACTTCTGCTGCGCCTGCGTCACCCACACCGTCTGGTAGAGGAGCTTCCCGTTCTCGTCGGTGGCGTATACCGGCCTCTGTCCGACCTGCACCTGGTACGAGTAGGTTTCGGTGTAGTACCGGATTTCGTAGTGCGCAGGCACGGCGTAGATCGGGTTCCCCGCTTCGTCGGTGCCCCGGTATCCGGAGGCTCCCACCCAGACCCAGTACGACGCAGTCCGCGTGGCGTAGCGCGTCTCGTAGACAGGCGCGTACGACGTGATGATCGGCACGTAGGTCGGTACCTGCACGTTCACCGTGACGTAGTAGCCGGGCGTGGGCGGATTGACGGTGAGATTCGCTGTCGCCTGCGCGGGCGGAGAACCGGCCAGGATCTGCAACTGGTAGCTGCCGACCGGGACGCCCGCCAGGTACACCTGCTGGGTGCCCGTAGGCGGGCCCTCGGTGAGCGTCTGGCCGGAGTTGTCGATCGCCAGGTTGACCCAGGCGCCTCCGGGCACCCGGTACTGCGCGACCGTCGCATTGGCAGCGTTCCAGATCAGGTAAGGCGTACCGAGCGTCATGCCGATGCGCATGCCCGTGATCGGCGGCAGATTCACCGGCGGCACCCAGTAGGCGGGCTTGGACGCCACCACCGTGAACGCGCCGGTGGCGTGCGCGGTCGGCACGTTCTGGCCGTTCACGGTCCAGAGCAGCTCGAACTGGTAGGTCCCCGCGCCCAGTGCGCTCGTGTTGACCCCGTTGAAACCCTGGACTGGAGTGGTCACCGGCAGCGCAGTCCATGCCCCGGTGCTGCCATTGGGACGGAAGCGGAACACCTGTGCCCAGGATGCGCCGGGCGAAGCCCAAGTCAGGATGCCGGCGCCCGCACCTCCCTGCCCGCACTGGATGGGCGTCGAGATGACATTCAGCGGCGGCGGCGTGATCGCGACGGTGCCGGTGCCGGTGATGCGCGTCGGCTGGTTCGAAGACGTGACCAGGACGCGGTACTCGTAGCTGCCCACGGCAAGCCCCGCCGCGTTGAAGCGATACGCAGCGCCGAATGCATTCAGGCCTGCTTCCCACCAACCCGTGTCGCCGGTGCTGCCGGCCGCGCGTAGCTGGAGCGACACGGCCGCGTTCGGGTCCGGCGGCGCGGCCACATCGATCTCGTTCGCGCCATAGCCGGGCGTCTGGTCCACCACCGTCACCCAGTTGCCGGCCGTGTCCTTCTTGAGCACGACGATGCGGGTGACGCTGCTCACGCCGAGGTCGCTGCTGGTACTGGACTCGCTCCAGCGCAGCGTCGCGCCCGAGGCGCACGCGTCCCCATTCATCACGCCGGAGGTGAAGGAGCGGATGGTGCTGCTGGCAACGTAGCCGCCCGCGGTCGACGTCGAGCTTCCCCCGTTCTCCGATCCGCTTTCGTTCGAGCCGCTCACGTACACGGAGGTCCGGTACTCGATCGTCACGCGGATGTCGCCGCTGCCCAGCCGCGCAAGGCTGTTCCAGGTCAATGCCACCTGGTTCGCTGCACCGTTCACGGTCGCACTGTTCTGCACGGTGGCCGTCGTGTACTGCTGCTGCACGGACACGCCACCCTGCAGTTCCAGGCGCGCGGCCTGCGTCCTGGAGATCACGCGGCCGAGTGCGTCGACCTGGATGTCCTCCCGCCGCGTGGACGGGTTGGCCGCCGCCGCCTGGGCATTCGCGAAACTCTTGATGTCGAGGTCGTCGCGTCCGGACCCGGAGCTGCGGATCTGCGCCGTGATGTTCCCGAGCCCGTCGTACAGGTTGATGCGGTCGACGCCGTCGCCGCTGTTCGTGCGCCAGAGCCGCCCGGCGTTGTCGTATTCGAAGTATTCCTGCCCGCCGCCCTGCGTTCCCTTGCGCGTGATGTCACCGAAGCCGTCGTACTCGATGACGGTGCTCACCACCCCGGCCTGGGCCTGGCTCACCGTGACGATGTTGCCCGCGGCGTCCGCGCTGAGGGAGGTGGACGCGGGAGTGCGCGTCTCGACCAGGCGGCCGAGCTTGTCGTAGAGATCCAGTTCGAAAGCGGTGTGCGTGATGCCGTCGTTGCCGGTCACGCCCTGCCATTGCTTGGCGAGGTGCGCGTAGGCGTCGTACGAGCTGTATTGGCTGTTGCCGATAGCGTCCGTCGTCTGGATGGCGCGGCCCTGGACATCGAACAGAGTGGAGACGGTGCGATCGTTCGCGTCGGCCACGGGCGGCGTCAAGCTGGTGGGGGTGGGCGCGACCGCAAGAATGGCGTAGTCCGTCTTCGCGACGACGTTTCCGTGGGCATCGCGGCGGAACGCTGTGACCGGATTGGCGGTCGCGCCGGTCTGCGTCCTTCCGTACGCCGGCGCTGCGATGGCCGCCACGCGGCCGAGTGCGTCATAGTAGGAAATGGTCGCGTTGCCCGCTGCGTCGACGGCCCGGGTCTGGTTGCCGACCGCGTCGTACTCGTAGCGCGTCGTCAGGTCCAGCCGGCTGCTGCTCGCGTCGCTGCGCGTGCTCGCCTCGACCGAGAGCCGCGTCTCGCTCGTCTTGCGATTGAGGAGGTCGTAGCCGTAGGTGGTGGCGCGGTCGTCGGCGCTCGCGGCAGGGGTGCCGTGGCTGGCGACGGTCCAGCCGGGCGCCACTGCATTGGCGAACTCCGTGGCCTTGGTGAGGTTGCCCTGCACGTCGAACACGCGGCTGGTGAGATAGCCGAGCGCATCGACGGTGCCGACCTCGCGACCGCCGACGTCGAAGTAATGCGACGTCGTGGCCCAGGTGTTCGCCATGACCAGCTTCTGCTGCTGCACGAGCTGCCCGAAGGCGTCGTACACGCTGAGCGTCGTCTTCGCCACGTTATCGGTCTGCGCAACGCTGCCGGTCCACTGCGAGACGAAGGCGGTCGGCTCCTGCGTCTGCAGCAGCCGGCCCGCGCGGTCGTAAGTGGACTGCAGCACGCGGTCCTTGCTGTGGTCGAACCCGGTGGCGCCCAGCGCAGCGGCCACCTGCGCCTTGGTGGCCGCCTGCGACGCCGCGGTGATCGTGGTCGAGGCCAGCGCGGTCTTGGCGCCATAGCGCGTGAGGCTGGTCACGTCACCGAAGGCGTTACGTGCATACGCTGTGACGTAGCCAAGAGCGTCGATCTCGTAGCTGACATGCCCGAGGACGTCATAGACCTTCTGGCTGATGGCGTCCCCGACATCGCGGTTGGCGACCGCGTTGCCCAGGGTGTCGTACCAGGTGCGTGACTCGAGCGCCCTCAGCGTTTCGACACGGCTGGCGACTCCCACCGCGCCGTTCGAGGTGACCGCATCGCCCGCGGCGTTGTACACGCCGATAGCCGGATAGACGACGTGCACCTGCCGGCCGAGAGCGTCGTATTCGTAAGTGGTCGTGCGCTCTTCGGGGCGGCCTGCCGCTTCGGTGCGGCGCGTAAGGTTGCCGAGCGCGTCGTAGGCGAGGCGCGTGACCACGGAAGACGGTGCTTCGGACGACAGTGCGATGTTCCCTGCGCCATCGAGGCTCGCCGAAGTGAGCTGGACCTTCGGCGTCGTTTCCGTGAGCATCCGCCCGGCCGCGTCGTACGTGTACGTCCAGGTGAATCCGCTCTTGTTGCCAAAGGAGAGCTTGTGTCCGAGCGCGTCGTAGCCGTAGGTCTCCGTCGCGTTGAGCGCGTCCGTCGCTGAGATCAACTGGCCGGCCGCGTTGTAGCTGTAGACCGCGACCTGGTCCGAGCCCGCCAGCGGACGCACTGTCGCAGCAATGGCGGACGCTGTCGTGGCCGTGCCGTCCGCGAGCGGGGTAGCGTAGCGTGTCGTCCGCAGCAGCCGGCCCGCGCCGTCGTACTGCCTCGCCTGCACCGCGCCGATTGCGTCCACCGTGTACACAAGTTGTCCCGCGGCGTCGTACGCCTTGCGGATCAGGCGGTCCGCCAACGGATTGGCAGCTACCAGGGGCGTCAGGGCGGCCAGGGTTGGAGTCGCACCCGTCGGTGGCGCGATCGGGTTGGCATAGGCAACGGTTGCGGTCACGTTCCCGGCCGCGTCGTAGCGCGTCTCCACGACTGCGCCCAGCGCGTCCACTGCCAGCACCTGGCGGCCAGCGGCGTCATAGGCCAGCCAGGTCGATCGATCGTTGGCTGTGTCGGGCTTGAGCAGGGAACGGATCGCACCGGCAGTGGATGCCGCGCCCACGGTGGGTACGCTCGCAATCGGATTCGCATACGCGGTGCGACGCAGCACGTGCCCGTCCGCGTCCAGGACCTGTTCGGTCACGCCCCGCAGCGCATCGACCTGCAGCACCAGGCGGTTGGCCGAGTCGTAGGCCATCGAAGTGGCGCGGTCGTTGGGACCCGCGGCGACGGTGCTGGGCGCGGCTCCAGCAGGGACCGCCGTGGTGTACGCGACCTGGCGAACCACGTTGCCGTTGTTGTCGTAGACGTTCTGCGTGACGGCGCCGGTGCCGTCGGCCGTCCACGTCAGGCGGCCGGCGGCGTCGAAGGTGTTGCGGGCGATGGCATCGCATCCGGGACTCGCGACCGCGGCCACAGCCGCTGCGAGTGCGCCCGTCGTCGCGGCGGTGTTGGTGGCGATGGCCACGGAATAGGCCGTGCGCTGGACGACGTTGCCATTGCCATCGTAGGCACGAGAGACGACAGCGCCAATGCCGTCGATGGTGTAGACCGCTCGGTTCAACGCGTCGTAGACCGTGCGGATGGTCTCGTCCCGGGCCGCATCCGCGACCGGCGTGGGCAAGCTTCCCGGCTGCCAGGTGGCGAGGTTCACGGTGTTCGCGTAGGCCGTTCGCGTCACGACATTGCCGTTGCCGTCGAAGACGTAGCGCACGACCGCGCCCGTTCCATCGACCGTGGCCGTCATGCGGCCGTCCTTGTCGTAAACGCGGTTCTCGACGGCGTCGAACGCTACCTGCGGCGCAACGAGCGCCTGCACTTGCGCAGCGCTTGGGGTCGTCGGCAGGCCGGTGAGCGCGATCGGCGTCACGTACGCGATGGTCTTCACCACCCGCCCCTCGGCGTCATACTGCTCCTGCCGCACGTTGCCGAGCGGATCGACCGTGAACACCAGCCGATCGTCCGCGTCGTAGGCGTAGCGCGTCACGTTCTGGCGCGCGTCGGTGCTGGTGAGCACGTTGCCGTTGCGGTCGTAGCTCCAGCTGCGCTGGAGGTTCAGCCCGTTGGGGTCCACGCGCTCCTGGATGCGCCGACCCAGGCTGTCATAGCTGTACTGGGTCACCGTGCCACCGGGCGTGCGCACCGTCAGCACCTTGCCCCGGCCGTCCAGCGTGTACGTCGTCTGCAGGTTCAGCCCCGCCGGGTCCACCGTCTGCCGGGTGGTCCGTCCCATCCGGTCGAACTCCGTCGTGGTCAGGATGCCGTTCGCATCGGTCACCGAAACGCGCTGTCCTTTCGCGTCGTACTGGTAGGCGGTCGTGAGATTCAGTCCGTTGGGGTCCACGCGCCGGGTGAGCACCCGGTTGGCCGCGTCGTACGCATAGGCCACCACGCTTCCGTTCGCATCCGTGGTCGTCACCAGCCGGTCCGCGGCGTCGTACGCGCTGGACGTCGTGGTGAGCGGCGTGCTCGCCTGCACCTGGTTGCCGTCGGCGTCGTAGCGGTAGACCGTGGCCTGCCCGTTGGCATCCGTGATGCTCTGCACCTGTCCGTGGCGCGTGTACGTGGTGCGGGTGACGATGCCTTCGGCTGTGGTCACCGTGAGCGTGCGCGCGCTCGCGTCGTAGGCGTAGCTGGTGACGTTGCCGAGCGCGTCCGCCTGGGTCAGCACGCGGGAGAATGCGTCGTAGCTGGTGGCGCGCAGGGCGTTCGCGGGATCGCGCGTGGTGACGACGCGCCCAAGCCGGTCGAAGGACTGCTCCCGCACGTTGCCGTTGCCGTCGATGGAGCGCGTGAGTCGACCGAATGCGTCGTACACCGCGGAGCTCACCACATTGAGCCCGGCGGCATCCTGCACCGTGCCGATCCGCAGCCCGCGCCGGTCGATGCTGTACGTTTCCAGCAGGCTCACGCCATCGCCCGTGACCTGCCGTCCGATTTCCGCGCCGAACGCGTTGTACGTGGAGGCGGTGACCGTCCCGACTGCATCCGTGGTGGAGGCAAGCTGGCTGTCCCGCGTGTAGGTGAAGCTCGTGCGGCTGTCCAGGGTGGGATTGGCCCCCACAGTCACCACGCCCAGCCCGCCCGCCAGGCCGGTGGTGCTGATGCGGCTGGCGTACGCGATCGTGTCCGTCAGGCGGCCGCGCGCGTCGTAGCGCCTTTCCTGCACTTCGCCGAGAGCGTTGACCTGGAAAGTGAGCGCGCCATCCGCGTTGTAGAAGTAGACGGTGCGATTGCCGGGCGGGTCCGTGCTGGAGATCCGGCGGCTGGCCGCGTCGTAGCTGTAGCTGGTGCCGTACTGGGCCCACACGGCATCGACCTGCGCCTGGGTCTGTCCGCCGGTGAGCAGGGAGGCACCGACCGCCGACAGCTCGCCCGTGAGCCGGCCTTGCACGTCGTAGCGGACGAGCAGCGTCCGGACCTCGCCGGTGCCGGCGGCGCGCACGGTGGAGACCAGGTTACCGGCGCTGTCGTACGCGTATTGGGTCACCACGCCTTCGGGGCTGGTCTCCTGCATCAGCCGGTCGAGACTGTCGAAGCTGCGCAGCGTGCAGCGGTCCTGCGGAGTCGGTGCAGGCCGGACAGCCGCCAGGTTCCCCAGCGCGACGGCTGCCGTGTTCGCCCGGGTCGCATAGCGGGTGGACCAGGTCTCGTTGCCGTTGCCGTCGTACACGGATTCGGTGAGGTAGCCCTCGCCGTCGATGCGACCCACCACCCGGCCCTCGCCGTCGTACAGCGAGAATTCGTGGATGTCCGAAGCGGATGCAGCCGGTGTGAGCTGCGCGAGCGTGCCGGCGGCGCGCAGCGTGCTGTCGGTCCCGGTCGCGAATCGCACCCGCTCGGAAAGCTGCCCCGCCGCCGTGTAGTTCTGGACCGTGAGCCAGCCCTCGGCATCGAGCGTGCCGGCCAGCCGGCCGGCGTCGTCGTAGAAGTTGCGGGCGACGCGGTCCTGCGCGCTGGCCGCGGGCAGCCCCACCGTGCCCGGGCCGACATAGCCGGCGCTGGCAGCGGTCGGGATGGTGCTCGCGTAGCTCACCGTCTGCACGAGCCGTGAGGCGCCGTCGTAGCGCAGCTCCGTAACCAGTGCGGTGGCTCCCATGCCAGTGCTCGTGGCGGTGCGGACCAGGCGGCCGGCGGCGTCGTACTGGCGCCACTCGCCGCGGTCGTTCGCCGACTCGGCGGGACGCAGCCCCGCGGCAGTGAGCGTGAGAACCGGCAGGCCTGTTGCATCGATGAGCGCCGCGGTGTTGATCGCCGTGCCCCAGGCCATCGTGGAGGTCACCAGTCCCCGCCGGTCGTAGGCGTACTCGGTCATCGAGCCGTTGCCGTCGATGTCGGCGGTCTTGCGGCCCGCCTCGTCGTAGAGGGTCCACTTCCGCACCCCGGTGGGGTCTTGCGTCATGCGCAGGCGGTTTTCGGCATCGTAGAAGTAGCGCGTCTCGCCCAGGGCCGCACCGGCCGCATTCGACTGCACCACCGAGAACATCCGGCCTGCGGCATCGAAGGAGCTGGTGGTGAGCAGCCCGTTTGCCTGCGTCACCAGCGTCTTGCGGCCGACGTCGTCGTACTGCGTGACCGTGACTTGCCCCAGCGCGTTGGTCGTGGCGAGCGCGCGCCCAAGGCCGTCGTAGGTGAAGGTGGTGCTTCCGTTGGTGGCCGATACCGTCTGGAGCAGTTGGCCGGCGGCGCTGTAGACGTAGCGCTGGACGGATTGCGAGCCGTCGGCGATGCCGGAGCCATCGCTGGCCACGCGCGCGTAAGAGGTCCGGGCCTGCAACTGGCCCCGCGCGTCATAGGCGAGATCGACCCGTTGCGTGAGCGTGAGATCCTGCTGCGACGCCCATCCCGCCACCGTGCTCTCGGTCAACGCTGCCTCGGGCGCGAGCCCCTGCACCGGATACAACGCCCCCGCGTACGTGATGCTGGCGACCCGCTGGCCGAACCCGTCGTAGCGGTATTCCATGACGTTGCCCGCGGCACTGACGCTGAAGCGCAGGAGGTTTCGGGCGCCCGCTTCGTACACCCAGCGATCCGTCAGTGCGCCCGAGGGCAGCGCCGGCCCAGCCCCATCCGGATCCGCAACGGTGTACGTCGTCTGCGACAGCAGCTGGTTGCGCGCGTCGAAGCTGCGGGTGATCGTGTCGCCGGCGACATCGCGCTGGAGCACCTGGTTGCCGTTGCCGTCGTACTGGAACGTGGCGACTTTGCCTTCGCCATCCGTCACCGACAGCACGTTGCCCGTCGCGTCGTACGCGAACTGCCGTACGGCGCTCGCGCCCGCTACGGCAGGGCCGGTGATCGCGGTGATCTGGGCCGAGGCGTCGTAGTCGTAGCGCGTCACCAGCCCCAGGGGATCCGTGACCGTCGTGAAGCGCATCCCGTACGTGAAGCTGGTCGTCTGGTTGAGCGCGTCGCGCACGGTGGCGACCTTGAAGTTGCCGCCGCCGGCGTCGACGTACGTGAAGGCGACACTGGTCCCGTCGGCCTGCGTGATGCTGGCGATGCGCTTGCTGCTGCCGTCGTAGGTGTAGGTGGTCTGGTAGACCTTGCCATCGGCCGTGCTGTTGTCGGCCGGTGTGAGGTCCACCACGACACTGGCCAGACGATTGCTCGCGTCGTAGCCGTAGTGGACCCGCGTGGTGGTCACGCCCGCGGCGACGGTGCGGACCTGGGCGAGGTTGTTGCCGCTGTAGTCGTAATAGACCGACTCGCCGCTCGCGGTGGTCACGGCGCTCAGGAAGCCGTTCGCTCCGTATGCGTACGCTACGGCGTTGCCGGCCTGGTCCTTGCTGGAGACCAGCCGCATCGCGCCGCTTCCTTCATAGCGCTGCGTGGTGCCGCTCGCGCCATCGCGCCACTCGTACTGTTCATCGGTTGCGACGTAGGCGATGGTGTCGTACGCACCGCCGCCCTCGGTGGATACGTACGCAGCGCGGCCGGCATCGAAGGTGTAGAGCGCTGCGGCGCCGTCGGCGTCCACCCGCTGGATGGTGCTACCCGCCGTGTTGAGCACGCCGGAGAGCACCAGCATCCCGATGCCGCTGGCCCACCCGTCGGCGTTGTGATCGATGAGCGATCCATTGCTGTTGTACGTCCTCAGGACCGGGGCGTCCTGGCCGCGTGCGACCAGCAGGTCGTCCTGGTCCTGCACCACCAGCTGCCCGCTGGCGATGTTGACCGCGACCTCCTGGCCGTTGCGCCCTTGCTGGGCGCCCCCCACGAGGTCCTTGAAGCCAAGCACTTCGCCGGAGGCGAGGCTCAGGCCCGCTCGCAAGCCGCTGACGATTTCGACCATCGCGTGTCCCTGGATCTGGGTTGAGGAAGCGGCACCCAAGCTCGTGCCCTGCCCCCAATACGTCCTCGGGCGAGCGACTTTGTTTAGCGGCTAAACCGGTGCGGTTTTTCGCGGATATACGTGGGCACACAGCGGGAGATCCCATGGACCAGGACACGCGCTTCGATGGGCTGATCAGCGAAGGGCTCGCCGCCAGCAGCGGGCAGCAGCGGCAAGCGGCCATCGACCTGTTCACCCGCGCCAGCGCGCTGCGGCCCGCGTCGGGCATTCCGCATTTCCTGATCGGCTCCGAGCACGCGGCAGCCGGCGACCTGCAAGCGGCCGAGTCCGCATTCGCGAATGCGGTGCTGCTGGCGCCCGGCTTCGAGCTGGCCCGCTACCAGCTGGGGCTCTTGCAGTTCAGTGCCGGCCGCGCCGCCATCGCGCTGGTGACCTGGCAACCCTTGTTCGGCCTGGGCAGGCAGGCCTCGCTGGGCCGCTTCGTGCGCGCGTTCGCGGCGCTCGCGCAGGACGGCCTGCAGGAAGCACTGGCGCTGTTCGAGGCGGGGCTGGCTTGCGACGACCTGAACCTCACCGTCGCGAGCGACGTGCGGCAGGTGACCGCCGGCTTGCGCGCCCTGCTCTCATCTCCAGGAGAAAGCGCCCCACGGGGCGAGGCGCACGTGCTGCTGGCAGCCTACGCGCGCGGGCTCCACTGATCGGACAGGGCTTCGAGCAAAGCCTCGACGCGCCGTGCGCCGGGCGCTGCATGCGCCAGTTCCCGCGCGAGCTTGCACAGCGCGTCCGAGGCATCGATCGCCTCGCCTTGAGTCGCCTCGCGCGCCGCGCCGTCGGCGTCGCCGGATACCGCATGCGCGAGTGCCAGTGCGCCGTGCGCCTGTGCGTCCGCCGGGTCCAGCTGCACCGCCGATCGCAGTGCGGCCAGCGCGCCGGCGGTCTCCCCCAGCAGCAGCCGCGTCCAGCCGAGCGCCACCCAGCTCTGTGCGTGCGAAGGCATGGCTTGCACAGCGCGTTCCAGCGCGTCGCAAGCGGCCGGGAAGTCACGCTCCAGCAGGCAGGCAAAGCCCCAGGCCAACAGCGTGCGGCCGTCCTGCGGCTTGCGCGCGAGCGCCTGCTGCAGGAAGCCACGCGCTTCGTCGGGCGAACGCGCCGCCAGAGCCAGCGAGCCACGCGCCACCAGAGCCTCGGGCTGGCGCGGATCCGACTGCAGCGCGAAGTCCGCCAGCGACCGCGCGGACGCGAGCTCGTCGAGGTCCAGGGCGATGAGGCTTGCCACGCCCGCGGCCACGGGGGCCAGCCGCTTTGCCGCCTGCGCCTCGCAGGTCCACGCCCAGGCGGCGTCCAGCGCGCCTCGCTCGTGGCAGGCGCGCAGCCAGAGCGCCTGCGAGCGCCCCGCCAGTTCGGGCGGCAGTGTCAGGTGCGGGGGAAAGTCGTCCAGCAGGGGCTGCAAGAGCTCGCAGGCCGCGGCGGCGTCTCCCTCCAGCAAACGCACGTAGGCCAGGTCATGGACCAGCACCGCGTCACCCCGGGCGCTCGCGCGCAGCTCCTCGAGCAAGCTGCGGGCGCGCGCCAGGTCGCGGGTGGCGATGCTCCACTGGGCGAGGCGGAACCTCCACTCGGCCGCGCCGGGCGCGAGCCGCTCGCCGCTTTCGATATATGCAGCGGCCTGCTCGTGGCGACCGCAGGCCATCGCCTCCTCGCAGGCCTCCGCGAGCAGGCCGGCGTTGGCCGGGTCTTGCGCCAGGTAGCCCGCGAGCCGGACCAGGCGCGGGGACGGCGGAGGGCTGGCGGGCTGGTTCATGACGCACCGGTGCGAGAGGATGCGGCGATTGGAAGCGACGGTCCGCCCCGGATCAAGGCAAGTCCGACGTTGTGCAGTGCGACTTAATACCCGCAGCGCTGCCGCCGCTCGCCGCAGCCCGGCTCAGGGCAGCATCGTCAGCGCCCGCATGTACCGCGGCTCCGTCATCAGCGCATCCCACGTGATCGACGGCCCACAAGGCAGCAGCGCCAGCCTGCGCTGCTCGCCCTGCTCGCTGGCGCGCCACTCGCCGCGCGATTGCGCCTCCTCCAGCCCGTCCAGCATCTCGTCGATGGACGCACCGCCCTCGCTGTTCACCGACTCGTTGCACAGCAGCACCATGTCGCAGCCCGCGTTCAGCGCCACGACGGCCGCCTCGGTGAAGCTCACGTTGCGGCCCTCGATCTGGCGGGCGCCCGCCATGCTCAGGTCGTCGCTGAAGACGGCGCCCTGGAACTGCAGTTGCTCGCGCAGGATGTCCTGCAGCCACCGGGCCGAGAAGCCGGCCGGCAGCGCGTCGACCATGCTGTACACGACGTGCGCGGGCATCACGCTGGTGAGCGCCGTGCCCAGCCACTCGTAGGGGATGGCGTCCTCCGCCAGGATCTCCTCCAGGCTGCGGTCGTCCACCGGGATCTCCAGGTGCGAGTCCGCGCGCACGAAGCCGTGGCCGGGGAAGTGCTTGCCGCAGTTGGCCATGCCCGCCTGCAGCAGGCCTTGCATCAGGCTGCGCGCCAGCACCGTCACGACGCGCGGGTCGCGGTGGAAGGAGCGGTCGCCGATCACCGAGCTCGCGCCGTAGTCCAGGTCCAGCACCGGCGTGAAGCTGAAGTCCACGCCGCAGGCGCGCAGCTCCGCGCCCAGCACGTAGCCGGCCGCCGTGGCCGCGGCCATGGCCTGCATCGCGCCGGAGCCTTCGCGTCCGTCGCCGTCGTTCATCCACATCTCGCCGAAGCGGCGCATCGGCGGCAGGTGCGTGAAGCCGTCGGTGCGGAAGCGCTGCACGCGCCCGCCTTCGTGGTCCACGCAGATCAGCAGGTCCTCGCGGATGGCCTTGATCTCCGCGCACAGCGCCGCGAGCTGCTCGCGGTCCTGCCAGTTGCGCGCGAACAGGATCATGCCGCCCACCAGCGGGTGCGCAAGGCGGCGCCGGTCTGCCGCGTGCAGCGCGACGCCGGCCACGTCGATGATCACCGGTGCGTGTTCACTCATGCTTCTTCTCTTCCTTTTGTTCGACGACGACGAAGCTCGCCGCGTAATCCGTTTCGTCCGTGACGCTCACGTGCGCGCTCAGGCCCCGCGCCTCGCACCACGCCTTCAGCGCGCCGTGCAGCACGATCACGGGCTGGCCGCTCGCCAGCTTGCCGACTTCGCAGGCGCGCCAGGTCATGGGCATGCGCATGCCCAGGCCCACGGCCTTGCTGAACGCTTCCTTGGCCGAGAAGCGCGTGGCGAGGTAGCGCACGCCGCGTTCGGGCCAGCGCGCGCTGCGCGCCTTCCAGGTCTTGAACTCGGCGTCGGTGAGGATCTTCTCGGCGAAGCGGTCGCCGTGGCGCTCCAGCGAGGCGCGGATACGGCGCACGTCGCAGATGTCGGTGCCGATGCCGTAGATCACTGGTCGCTGCCGCCTCCGGCGGCGCGGTGGATCGCCGCGAGGTAGGCGCGCACGGTGGCGGCGTAGCCCATCTCCAGCGCGTCGGCGATCAGAGCGTGGCCGATGGACACCTCCAGCACGCCCGGCACGGCGCGCAGGAAGTCGGGCAGGTTGTCGCGATTGAGGTCGTGGCCGGCATTGACGCCCAGGCCCGCGGCATGCGCGGCCTGCCCCGCCGCTGCGAAGCGGCGCAGTTGCTCGCCCTGCCGGGTGGTGCCCCAGGCCGCGGCATACGGCTCGGTGTACAGCTCCACGCGGTCCGCGCCCACGGCCTTGGCCAGCGGGATCGCGCGGGCATCGGCATCCATGAACAGGCTCACGCGCACGCCGAGCGACTTCGCCTCGGCGATGAGGGGCTTCACGCGCTCGCCGTCCTTTTCCAGGTCCCAGCCGTGGTCGCTGGTGAACTGGCCTTCGCTGTCCGGGACGAACGTGCACTGGTGCGGCCGCAGCTCGCGCACGAAGTCCATCAGGTTGTGGAAGGGGTTGCCCTCGATGTTGAACTCGGCCCGGGGCCAGTCCTTCTTCAGCAGTGCATGCAGCGCGCGCACGTCGTCGCCGCGGATGTGCCGGGCGTCCGGCCGCGGGTGCACGGTGATGCCGTGCGCGCCGGCCTGCAGGCACAGCGTCGCGGCGCGGGTGACGCTGGGGATGCCGAGGTGGCGCGTGTTGCGCACCAGGGCGACCTTGTTCAGGTTCACCGACAAGGCGGTTGGATTCACTCGAGGGCCTCCGTGCATGGGACCGCCGCCCGCGCTGCGGACCTCACAGGGCTTGCAGGTCCATCATCAGCTGGCGCGTGCGCAGGGTCGTGACGCCGCAATGGTAGTGCAGCAGGGCCCGCAGCTGCGTCTTGAGCTCGTTCATGTCCCCCACCAGCTGCAGCGTGGCATGGAAAGGCGCCGGATCGTCCAGCGCCTGCTGCAGGGCCAGCCACTGCGCGCCTGGCAGGCTGCCGCGCAGGTCGTCGTCCTGCGCCTCGACCAGGCCGCCCTCGGCCCGCAGGCTGTAGCGCTGCTCCGGATCCACGGGCGCGAGCGTCCCGGTCTGCGCATCGAGGGTGGGGAGCAAGCCGATCTCGCGCAGCAGCAGCAGCTCGAACGCACGCAGCGCCGGCTGCAGCGTCAGCGGCTCGTCGCTCGCCAGCAGGCGCACCGCCGCGGCGTAGACGTCGAACAAGGCGGGATGCGGGTCGTCGCGCGCCAGCAGGCGCAGCAACAGCTCGTTGAGGTAGTAGCCCGAGAGCAGCGCCTCGCCGGTCGGCATGACCTGGCCGCCGACCCACTCGGCGGACTTCAGGTTGCGGATCTCCGCGTCGCCGCCGAACGCAATGTGCAGCGGCTGCAGCGGCAGCAGCACGGGCCGGAAATTGGAGCTGGGCTTCTTCGCGCCCCGGGCGACGACCGCGATGCGCCCGTGGTGGCGCGTGAGCACCTCCAGGATCAGGCTGGACTCGCTCCAGTCGTAGCGGTGCAGGACGAAGGCGGGTTCGTCGCCGATGCGCCTAGCCATGACGGACGACTTTGCCGCGCGCGCGGTCCTTCGTCATTCGTAGCCGAACGACCGCACCCGCGCTTCGTCGTCGGCCCAGCCGGAACGCACCTTGACGAAGATCTGCAGGAACACCTTGGCGTCGAACAGCTGTTCGAGTTCCTGGCGCGCCTCGGTGCCGATGCGCTTGAGCTTCTCGCCGCCGTCGCCGATGACCATCGCCTTGTGGCTGTCGCGCTCCACCACCACCGTCGCCGCGATGCGCACCATGCGCTTGAACTTGGGACTGGGCTCTTCCTCGAACTTCTCGACCACCACCGTGGACGTATAGGGCAGCTCGTCGCCGGTGAAGCGGAACAGCTTCTCCCGGATCATCTCGCCGGCCATGAAGCGCTCGCTCTTGTCCGTGAGTTCGTCGGCCTCGTAGAACCAGGGCTGCTCGGGCAGGTACTTCGCACAGACTTCCAGCAGCCGCTGGATGTCCTTGGGCTGCTTGGCCGAGATCGGCATGAATTCGGCAAACGGGTGGCGCTGCTGCATGTCGCGCAGCCACGGCGCCAGCTCGCCGCGGCGATGCACCAGGTCCAGCTTGTTGGCGATCAGCAGCGCCGGGATGTCCGGCTTCAGCAGCGCGAGCACCTTTGCATCGCCCAGCGTGAAGCTGCCGGCCTCGACGACGAACAGCACCAGGTCCACGTCGCCCACCACGCCGGTCACGGCGCGATTCAACGAACGGTTCAGCGCGGAGCTGTGGCGGGTCTGGAAGCCCGGCGTGTCGACGAACACGTACTGCGTGTTGCCCTCGGTGCGCACGCCCGTGATGCGGTGGCGCGTGGTCTGCGCCTTGCGCGAGGTGATGCTGATCTTCTGCCCGACCAGCGCGTTGAGCAACGTGGACTTGCCCACGTTCGGCTTGCCCACGATGGCCACGAGCCCGCAGCGCTGGCCGCCGGCCGTCGCCTGGGCACCGGCTTCGCCGCCGGTGGACTCGCCTTCGGTGTTCATTTGAATCTGGCCTTCAAGACCAGGAGCATAGCCGCTGCGGCGGCTTGTTCGCCGGCGCGGCGCGATGCCCCGATTCCGCGCTCGGCCAAGCCCAGCTCGGCAATCTCGCACTCGACGTCGAAGGTCTGCTTGTGGGCGGCGCCCAGCGTGCCGACCACGCGGTAGACAGGCACCTTCATCCTGCGGCCTTGCAGCAGCTCCTGCAGCTCCGTCTTGGGGTCCTTGGCCGCCGCCGACATCTCGGGCTTGATCTCGACGTTCGCGAACAGGCGCTGCACGAGCGCCTCCGCGGCCGGATAGCCCGCATCGAGGTAGACGGCGCCGATCACGGCCTCCAGCGCGTCGGCCAGGATGGAGGGCCGCTTGTGCCCACCCGAACGCGCCTCGCCCTCTCCCAGGCGCAGCAGCCCCGGCAGGCCGAGGCCGACCGCGAGCTGGTGCAGGGTCTCCTGCTTGACGAGGTTGGCGCGCACGCGGGACAGGTCGCCTTCGGGCAGGTCCTTCAGCCGCTCGTAGAGCAGCGAGGCGACCGAGAGATTGAGCACGGAGTCGCCCAGGAACTCGAGCCGCTCGTTGTGCTCGGCCGAGAAACTGCGATGCGTGAGGGCCCGCGCGAGCAGCCGGGGGGCCTGGAAGCGGTGCCGCAGCCGGTCCTGCAGCGCCGCATGCGCGTCTTGCACGGGAACGTTTACCTTCCGGGGTGCGACTCGCCCGTGTACTTCATGGTCAGCCACGCCGGTCCGGCCAGGTGGAACTCTTTCTCGTAGGCGAAGGAGACCTGCATCTCGTCGCCGTTCTTCACGACCTGCAGGTCCTTGCCGGTGATGGAGGAGATCATGTTGATGTCCGCCGCCTTGTCGAACGAGGTGCGCACGGCCGCGACGGTGGGCTCGTCCTTGGCCTTGTTGATGGCCTTCAGCGCCGCCTGGTATTCCAGCAGCGACGGAAAGACCTGCAGGCCCACGGCGCCGATGACGCCCAGCACCGCCAGGAAGAAGATGACCGTCAACAGCGAGGCCCCCGCCTCCCGCGTCCTCAATCCCATGGAACCCCTCCGTCCTCGTTTTATTGGAACCAGCCTATGCGCTTGAAGTCGCCGAAGTTCATCCAGATCAGGATGGCCTTGCCGACGATGTTCTGGTCCGGCACGAAGCCCCAGTAGCGCGAGTCCAGTGAATTATCACGGTTGTCGCCCATCATGAAGTACATGCCCCTCGGCACCTTGCAGACGACCCCTTCGACACTGTAGCGGCAATTCTGCTTGAACGGGAAATCCTCCACACCCGGCACGAACGCGGGGCGCTCGTCGTCGTTCAGGAGTGCATGCGTGTGGTCCCCCAGCTGCTCCTGGAACTGCTTGAAGTAGCGCATCGCATCGCGATCGAAGAAGTCGGGCAGCCGGTTTTCCGGCACCGGCACCCCATTGATGGTGAGCCGCTTGTTCAGGTATGCCACCTCGTCGCCCGGAAGGCCCACCACGCGCTTGATGTAGTCGAGGCTCGGCTTGGGCGGGTAGCGGAAGACCATCACGTCGCCGCGTTTGGGCGGCGTCCCTTCCGTGAGCTTGGTGTTCAGCACCGGCAGGCGCAGGCCGTACGTGAACTTGTTCACGAGGATCAGATCGCCCACCAGCAGCGTGGGGATCATGGAGCCCGACGGGATCTTGAACGGCTCGAACAGGAACGAGCGCAGGACGAAGACCGCCAGGATCACCGGGAACAGGCCCGCCGTCCAATCCAGCCACCACGGCTGCGCGAGCACCTTCTGCTTCGCCTCGGCGAGCTGGGGTTCGTCGGAGGCGATGCCGCGCGCGCTCAGGTCCGCGTTGCGTTCGGCGGTGCGCGCCTCCAGCGCCGTCGCGGCGCGCCGGCGGCGGGGCAGGAAGTAGAAGCGCTCGGCCAGCCAGTACAGCCCGGTGACGACGGTGGCGAGGAACAGCAGCAGGGCGAAGTTGCCCTCCACGATCTCGAAGTACCAGGCGCCCGCGTATGCGACGAAGGCCGCGAGGACGGCCGCAGTGAGGAAGGGCATGCTCAGGCCTCCCGCCGGCGTGCACCGGTGCAGGCTTGTGCCGGCGGATGCGGAACGGGGAACCGAGGGAGCGCGGGGTACGGAGCGTAGGCGTTCATTCTTCGACTTGGAGGATGGCCAGGAACGCTTCCTGAGGCACTTCGACCGAGCCGATCTGCTTCATGCGTTTCTTGCCAGCTTTTTGTTTTTCGAGCAGCTTGCGCTTGCGGGTGATATCGCCGCCGTAGCATTTTGCCAGCACGTTCTTGCGCAGGGCCTTGACCGTCTCGCGGGCGATCACGTTGGCGCCGATCGCCGCCTGGATGGCCACGTCGAACATCTGGCGGCTGATGATCTCGCGCATCTTGGCGACGACCGCGCGGCCGCGGTATTGCGCCTGCGAGCGGTGGACGATGATGGACAGCGCGTCGACCTTGTCCCCGTTGAGCAGGATGTCCACCTTCACCACGTCCGAGGCGCGGTACTCCTTGAACTCGTAGTCCATGGACGCGTAGCCGCGGCTCACCGACTTCAGCTTGTCGAAGAAGTCGAGCACGATCTCGCCCAGGGGCAGCTCGTACGTGAGCATCACCTGGCGGCCGTGGTAGGCCATGTTCATCTGCACGCCGCGCTTCTGGTTGGCCAGCGTCATCACCGCGCCGACGTACTCCTGCGGCATGTACAGGTGCACCGTGACGATGGGCTCGCGGATCTCCTGGATGCGCCCCTGGTCCGGCATCTTGGCGGGGTTCTCCACCATGATGACCTCGCCGTCCGGCTTGAGCACCTGGTAGACCACGCTGGGTGCCGTGGTGATCAGGTCCTGGTCGAACTCGCGCTCCAGGCGTTCCTGCACGATGTCCATGTGCAGCAGGCCCAGGAAGCCGCAGCGGAAGCCGAAGCCCAGCGCCTGGCTCACCTCGGGCTCGTAGTGCAGCGAGGAGTCGTTGAGCTTGAGCTTCTCCAGGCTGTCGCGCAGCGAGTCGTACTGGTTCGCTTCGACCGGGTACAGGCCCGCGAACACCTGCGGCTGGATCTCCTTGAAGCCGGGCAGCGGTTCCGTGGCAGTGAAGGCGGCACCACCCGTGCCCGGCTTGATCAGCGTGACGGTGTCGCCGACCTTCGCGGCCTGCAACTCCCTGATGCCGGCGATGATGTAGCCCACCTGCCCCGCTTCGAGCACATCGCGCGGCGAGTTGGCGGGCGTGAACACGCCGAGCTGCGTCGTCTCGTACGTCGCCTCCGTGGCCATCAGTTTGATGCGATCGCCCTTGGCGAGGCGGCCGTCCACGACGCGCACGAGCATCACGACGCCGACGTAGGTGTCGAACCAGCTGTCGATGATCATCGCGCGCAGCGGTCCGTCCGGGTTGCCGCGCGGCGCGGGAATGCGCGCGACGATCGCCTCGAGGATCTCGTCGATGCCCATGCCGGTTTTCGCGGAGCACGGGATCGCGTCGGTGGCGTCGATGCCGATCACGTCCTCGATCTCCTCCTTAGCGCGCTCGGGATCGGCCTGCGGCAGGTCCATCTTGTTCAGGACCGGCACGACGTCGACGCCGAGGTCGAGCGCGGTGTAGCAGTTCGCCACCGTCTGCGCTTCGACGCCCTGGCTCGCATCGACGACGAGCAGCGCGCCTTCGCACGCGGAGAGCGAGCGGCTCACTTCATAAGAGAAGTCGACGTGTCCCGGCGTGTCGATCAGATTGAGGTTGTAGACCTGTCCGTCGCGCGCCTTGTACTTGAGTGCGGCGGTCTGCGCCTTGATGGTTATCCCACGCTCCTTTTCGAGATCCATCGAGTCCAGCACTTGCTCTTCCATCTCGCGATCGGAGAGTCCGCCGCAACGCTGGATCAGTCGATCTGCGAGCGTTGATTTGCCGTGATCGATGTGCGCGATGATCGAAAAGTTTCTGATGTGATTCATCAACGGGAACGGATAAGTGATTGATTCAAAAGCCGCGCACAAAGAAAAAAGGGCGCGTCATGAAGGTGACGCGCCCTGAACCAACAATCTATGGCAACTGCGATAGTTGGAGCTTCATTGTAGGCAAAACGCGCCGGGCGTACATCCTCGGGGTCGGTCCGACCCGGCCGTTGCAGGTCCGCAACTCGCATGTTGTGCACAGCTTTTCAACAATCCTGGAAAAGGCCCGCAAGGACAACATGTGGGCCACCTGTGGATCGGCCGGGAAGCGGCTGGAGGACATCCCGCATGGTGGTGGGGACCCCGCGCGATATGCGCTGAATGGCCGCTCGGTGGCCTCGATTCTACCCAAACCGGTTCTTAGCCCGCCCCTCATGTGAGTGACCGCCAACCTGGAAGATCCCGAACGGCTCACCAAAAAAACTTTGCCGCCTGTCGTTTTTGGAGCACCGCTGGCAAGAAAGCCCCACGCCCCCGCACGGGTATGGGGCTTTTTCTTGCCGGCCGGCTCAGCCGCGTGCAGGGCGAAGCAGCAGGTAGCTGGCCAGGTCCCCGCGCCGCAGCAGCACCGGGATGGGCTTGCTCTTGTCGAGCCGCGCCAGCGCCGCATCGAACTCGCGCACGCTGTTGATCTCCGTGTTGCCGACGGCGACGATGATGTCGCCCTCGCGCACGCCGGCACGCTGCGCAGCGCCGTCGGCCACCGACTCCACGCGCACGCCGCCTTTCACCTTCGCTTCCTTCTTCTGCGCCGCGGTGAGCTCCGTCACGACCACGCCGAGCGTCTGCGCCGCGGGCGAGGAGCTCTTCGCCTTCTCCTCGGGGGCCGACGCGGGCCGCGCCTGCGCGACGGCCTGCTCCGGCTCGATCTCGGCGACGGTGATCGCCAGGTCGCGCGCCGCGCCACGGCGGAACACCGTCACGTTCACGCGGCTGCCCGGCTTGGTGCTGCCGACCATGCGCGGCAAGTCGGTGGCACGGTCGATCACCTGCCCGTTGAATTTCGTGATGATGTCGCCGGCTTCGATGCCTGCCTTCTCGGCGGGCGAGCCGGTCTCCACGCTGCGCACCAGCGCTCCCTGCGGCCGGCCCAGCCCGATGGACTCGGCCACGTCGCGGGTGACCTGGTCGATCTGCACGCCGATGCGGCCACGCTGGACGCGTCCGCTCACGCGCAGCTGTTCGGCGACGCGGCTCGCTTCGTCGATCGGGATCGCGAAGGAGATGCCCATGAAGCCGCCCGAGCGCGAATAGATCTGGCTGTTGATGCCGATCACCTCGCCGCGCATGTTGATCAGCGGGCCGCCCGAATTGCCGGGGTTGATCGCGACGTCGGTCTGGATGAAGGGCAGGTAGTCACCGGTGTCGCGGCCCTTGGCGCTGACGATGCCGGCCGTCACCGTGTTGTCGAGCCCGAACGGCGAGCCGATCGCCATCACCCACTCGCCCACCTTCACCCGGCTCACGTCGCCGATGCGCACGCTCGGCAGCCCCGTGGCCTCGATCTTCACCACGGCGACATCCGTGCGCTTGTCCGAGCCGATGATCTTCGCCTTGAACTCGCGCTTGTCCGTGAGCGTGACGATCACCTGGTCCGCACCTTCCACGACGTGCGCGTTCGTCATCACGTAGCCGTCGGGCGTGAGGATGAAGCCGGAGGCGACTCCGCGCGGCTGGTCCTCGTCGCTGTCGCCGCCACGCGGCGCCGGCGGCGCGGGCCGCTGCGGATGCGGAACGTTGGGCATCGGCACGCCGAAGAAGCGGCGGAAGAATTCCTGCATCTCCTCGTCCGAAGGGCCGTCGCCGCCGTTGCGGCCGCTGCTGCGCACGTGTTCCACGGTGCGGATGTTCACCACGGCGGGGCCGACCTGCTCGACCAGTTCGGTGAAATCGGGCAGCGTGTGCGGCTGCGGCGCTGACTGGGCCAGCGCCGGCGCGCCCGGCGTAAAGGCGGCGAAGCCGGCGAAGGCGAGGGCCATCGCCAGTCCGCAGCCGCGCAGGTTCTTGGAATCCATGCGGAACATACAGACGTCTCCAGAGCGGTCGGACATGAAACGCGAACGGGGCCGGCCCGCCGCTACCAACGCGAGTGGACCCGCCAACCTGCTGAGAATACGACCAAGCGGGGCAAGTTGCGCGTCAGCCGAAGGCGCGACCCCTGCCTTACCCCGGGTTCAGCGCTGCTGCATCGGACCCGCGGTCCTCAACGGCGCCGCTCGAGCGCGGCCGCGAACGCCTGCAGCGTCTGCGGCGGCACTTCCCCGACGACGGTCACCCACCAGTCCTGCACGCGTCGCGTCAGCGTGTGCGTCGCGCCGCTGGCGAACACGCCTTCCTGCACGTGGCGTTCGCGGTCGAAGTCCTCGATGAACAGCGAGACGGACGCGAGCCCGTCCGAGAAGATCCACTGCAGCACGCCCTCGTCCGGGCGCTTGTAGCAGTTCATCGGCTTGAAGCCGGCGACGGACGCCTTGAGCCCCCAGCCCTCGGCCGCGGCCGTGGTCTTGGCCGCCTGCGGCTTCTCCACGCGCCAGCCGGCGGGGACCGCCATCATCTGGGAGAGCCGCTCGATGCTGACCGGCGCGTTGATCTGCAGCTCGGAGAAGGCCGCCTGTTCGAGCACACCCCCGTTTTCGTCGAGCGTCTGCTGCTTCACCATCAGGCCGGTCTTCTGCTCGCTCCAGATGCGGTAGCCATAGCGCAGGTTGTCCTTGGGGACGACCTGCACGACGTCGGTCTCGAAACCGGCGACGCGGTCGCTGCCGACGCGGCGCGCCGCGTAGAACTCGGGGATCGGGCTTTCGTCCGGCTTCAGCGGCTCCGGAAACTCGCCGAGGGATTCACGGCGCTCCCGGCGCACCGTGTGCGTCTGCGGCAGGAAGGTGAGGACCTCGTCGTCGCGGCGGAACGTCGACCGGCGCTCGCCCGACAGCGACTCGATGCGCTCGAACTGGCGGCGCCCGTCGCAGGCGTGCCAGATGCGCGCGCTGGACATCGCGCCGTTGCCGGACGACACGACGAAGGTGCCGACGTAGCTGCGCACGCGCGACGCATCCTGCATGCGCGCGAGCCATTCGTTGACGGTGCGCTCCCCGCGCCCGTCTCCCGGATGCGGGTCCGTTCCCGGCGGCGTGGCGGCCAGCACCTGGCTGGCCGCCAGCGTCAGCGCCGCGGCGGTCCAGACGGCGAGCGCGCCCTGCGCGAAGCGCAGGCGGGCGGCAGCGGAAGCGGCGCGCGCCGTGGCCCGGGCCATCAGCGGGAGGGCCCTTCGAAGGTGGCGTTGCGCAGGAAGCCCGAGGTGCCCAGGGCGGTTGCGCCGCCGAACTGGCGATGCGCCGCCAGCAGCATGTCCAGTCGCGCGTCGCGCGTGGTCGCCGCACTGGCCTCCAGCACCGGGGCCGAAGCAGCCGCGGCCGCGACTTGCGGCTGCGAGTTCGCTGCGGCGCCGGCACCCCAGAGGTTCCATCCGACCGCGGCCACCGCGGCGAAGGAGGCGACGCCGGCCGCCAGTTTCCACATCATGTCGTTGGCGGACGCACGCTCCGGCCGCACCACTGCCTGCGACGCAACCGGTTGGAGCACCGGCTGCTCCGCCTGCAGTCGGCGCTGCAGGCGGGCGAGGAAGACTTCCGTGGGGACGCCCGCATGCGCGCGCCCCGAGCGCAGGACCTCGCCCACCACATGGTAGGCACACCAGGCCTCGCGCCCTTGGGCATCGGCGGCCGCGGCCAGCACGCCCCGGGCGAAGGCCTCGCCCTGCAGCTGCCCGTCAGCGAGCGCCGAAATCAGTTCCTGGTCGTCCATCTTGTTCATTCGATTCACCTTGCCCCGCATCACCAGCGCTTGCCCGACTGGTTTTCCAGCAGGGGCTTCACCTTCGCCGAGATCGCCTCCCGCGCGCGGAAGATCCGCGAGCGCACCGTGCCGATCGGGCAGTTCATCACTTCCGCGATCTCCTCGTAGCTGAGGCCTTCGATCTCGCGCAACGTGACTGCCTGGCGCAATTCGTCCGGAAGCGCCTCCATGGCAGAGTTCACCGTCACCGCGATCTCCTTGGCCGCCAGCACCGTCTCGGGCGTCTCGGCGGAGGTTAGTTCGTTCTCGACGCCAGAAGTTTCTTCCTCGTCGTCGCCGCCCCGCAGCGAGCTCTCCGAGACCACCGGGTCGCGCTTGAGGTCGACCAGGGCTTTTTTCGCGGTATTGACGGCGATCCGGTATAGCCAGGTATAGAACTGCGCCTCGCCGCGGAACTGGGCGAGCGCGCGGTACGCGCGGATGAAGGTTTCCTGGGCGATGTCCTCGACCAGGTCGGTGTCGCGCACCATCCGCCCGATCAGGCGCTCGATGCGCCGCTGGTACTTGATCACCAGCAGTTCGAACGCTTTCTGGTCGCCCGCCACCGTACGCTCCACGAGCATCTGGTCGGTATCGCCGGGAGACGGCGCGGGAGCGGGGGGGATCTTGGTCATTGTTCGGCCGCGGGCGGCTGGCCTGCGGCGGGCACGTGCGTGCTGGCGCGGGAATATACCGCACGGCGCAGCGCATCCCAGTGGGACACGTCCGACGCGCGCTCCAGCCACAGCCAGCGCAGGCCACCTTCGCCACGCCATCGCAGGAGCAGGCGCGACTGCAGGTCCAGCGCGATCTCGGGGCGGCCGGCCACGCTGGTGCCGCCCTCGTCCCAGCACCAGCCGCTGCCGTCCCAGCGCAGCAAGCCCACGGGGGAACGAAGCCACGCTCGCCACCCGAGGGCCGCAGAGGCAGCGACGGCCGCATACGCGGCGAGCGGGCGCCAGCCCGCAGGGGACTGGAAGCTGAAGACGACGGCGGCAGCGAGCCCCGCCGCGACCAGCGCGGCGGCGGCACGGGCCGCGAACGCGCTGCGACCCACCGGGTACGTCACCGATGGGGGCGCGTGCATGGGGAGCTCAGATGCGCCTGAACACCAGCGAGCCGTTGGTGCCGCCGAAGCCGAAGTTGTTCTTCAGCGCGTATTCGATCTTCAGGTCCCGCCCCACGTTGGCGCAGTAGTCCAGGTCGCATTCCGGATCCTGGTTGAAGATGTTGATCGTCGGCGGGCTCTTCTGGTGATGGATCGCCAGGACGGTGAAGACCGACTCGATGCCACCCGCGCCACCGAGCAGGTGGCCGGTCATCGACTTGGTGGAATTCACCACCACCTTCTTCGCGTGGTCGCCCAGCGCGAGCTTGATGGCATTGGTCTCGTTGATGTCGCCCAGCGGCGTGGAGGTGCCGTGGGCGTTGACGTATTGCACCTGGTCGGGGGCTATCCCGGCGTTCTTCAGTGCGGCGGCCATGGAGCGGCGCGGGCCTTCCACGTTCGGCGCGGTCATGTGGTACGCGTCGCCGCTCATGCCGAAGCCGGACAGCTCGGCGTAGATCTTCGCGCCGCGCTTCTTCGCGTGCTCGTATTCCTCGAGCACCAGCACGCCGCCGCCCTCACCCAGCACGAAGCCGTCGCGGTCCTTGTCCCAGGGGCGCGAGGCGGTCTTGGGATCGTCGTTGCGCGTGGACAGCGCGCGGGCCGCGGCGAATCCGCCCACCCCCAGGGGCGAGACGCACGACTCCGCACCGCCGGCGATCATCACGTCCGCATCGCCGCTCTCGATCAGGCGGCCCGACAGGCCGACGGCGTGCAGGCCGGTGGTGCAGGCCGTGACGACGGCGATGTTCGGACCCTGGAAGCCGTGCCGGATGGAGACGTGCCCGGAGATCATGTTGATGATCGACGCCGGCACGAAGAAAGGCGAGATGCGGCGCGGGCCTCGGCTCATCATTTCCGAGTGCGTCTCCTCGATCATCGGCAGCCCGCCGATGCCGGAGCCGACGTTCACCCCGATGCGCGTGGCCAGTTCCGGATCGAGCTGCTCACCCGAGGGCAGCCCCGCATCGCGGATCGCCTCGTCGGCCGCGGCCAGCCCGAGGTGGATGAAGCGGTCCATGTGACGCGCTTCCTTCTCCGGCATGTAATCGGCCACGTTGAAGCCCTTCACCTGCCCGGCGAACTTCACCGCGAGGTTCGCGGTGTCGAAGGACGTGATGGCCTCGATGCCGCTCTTGCCCTCGAGCAGGTTGGACCAGGACTCGGCGACGGTCTTTCCCACCGGGCTGACGCAGCCCAGTCCCGTCACGACAACGCGGCGACGCATTCTGGATCAGGCCTTCTGGTGCTGCTGTGCGTAGTCGATGGCGTTCTGCACCGTCGTGATCTTCTCGGCGTCTTCGTCGGGGATCTCGATGCCGAACTCGTCTTCGAGGGCCATGACCAGTTCCACCGTGTCCAGCGAGTCGGCGCCGAGGTCGGCCACGAAGGCCTTTTCATTGGTGACCTGGGACTCTTCCACGCCGAGTTGCTCGGCGATGATTTTCTTGACACGTGCTTCGATATCGCTCATGGGGTTCCCTCAGAGGGTTTGTGATGAATCCGCGATTTTAAGCCGGGCGGAGGGTCCGGCTGGGCAGGGCCCGGGCGGGCAGCGCGATGGCCGGTCAGCCCATGAACATTCCGCCGTTCACGTGGAGCTCCTGGCCCGTCACGTAGCCGGCCTGCGGCGAGGCCAGCCAGGCCACCGCGTGGGCGATGTCGGCCGGCTTGCCGAGGTGGCCGAGGGGGATCTGGCCCAGCAGTGACTTCTGTTGTTCTTCCGGCAGTGCGGCCGTCATGTCGGTCTCGATGAACCCGGGCGCCACGCAGTTCACCGTGACGCCCCGGCTGCCGAGCTCGCGGGCGAGCGCGCGCGTCATGCCGGCGACGCCGGCCTTGGCGGCGGCATAGTTCGCCTGGCCGGGGTTGCCGGACGCACCCACCACGCTCGTGATGCTCACGATGCGGCCGTAGCGCTGCTTCATCATCGTGCGCATCACGGCGCGGCTCATCCGGAACACGGCCTTCAGGTTCGTGTCCAGCACCGCGTCCCAGTCCTCGTCCTTCATGCGCATGGCGAGCTGGTCGCGCGTGATGCCGGCGTTGTTCACCAGCACGTGGAGACCACCGGCCTCCTTCGCGATCGCATCCACCAGCGCCTCGCCGGCCTTGACGTCGTTGACGTCGAGCCGGGCGCCGCGGCAATCCGAGAACTGCGCCAGCGCGTGCGTGATCTTGCCGGCGCCCTCGTCCGTCGTCGCCGTGCCGATCACCTTCATGCCCCGCGCCGCGAGCTCGTGGGCGATGGCCGCGCCGATGCCGCGAGACGCGCCGGTCACGAGCGCCACCTGTCCGTGCATGTCGATGTGCGTGCTCATTGCAGCATTCCCTTCACTTCCGCCAGTGTCGCGGGATCGAGGATGGCGGCGGACGCCAGCGACGCGTCGATGCGCTTCACCAGTCCGGCGAGCACCTTGCCCGGGCCGCACTCGACGATCGTCGTGACGCCCCGGCCCTGGATCGCGCGCACGCATTCCACCCAGCGCACCGGCCCGAACGCCTGTGCGTACAGCGCGGCACGGATGCGGTCGGGGTCCGTTTCAACCTTGACCTCGATGTTGTTCACCACCGGGATGCGCGGACTCTCCAGCTTCGTTTCGGCCAGCCGCGCCTTCAGCTTTTCGGCCGCCGGCTTCATCAGGCTGGAGTGGAACGGCGCGGAGACGGGCAGCAGCAGCGCGCGCTTGGCGCCCATCGCCTTCAGCACTTCGCACGCCTTGTCGACGCCGGCCTTGCTGCCGGCGATGACGGTCTGCGCAGGATCGTTGAAGTTCGCGGCCTCGACCACTTCGCCGGTGTTCACGCCGAGCTGGCGCAGCGCCTCGGCGCAGCCCTCGATCACCTTCTGGGCATCGAGCCCGAGGATGGCCGCCATCGCGCCGGTGCCCACGGGCACGGCTTCCTGCATCGCCTGCGCACGGAAGCGCACGAGCGGCGCGGCGTCGGCGAGCGCGAGCGCACCGGCGGCGACCAGCGCGGTGTATTCGCCCAGCGAGTGACCCGCCACGACCGCCGGCTCGGCGCCGCCTTCGGCGCGCCAGGCGCGGTAGGCGGCGATGCCGGCTACCAGCATCACCGGCTGCGTATTGGTGGTGAGCGCGAGCGCTTCCTTGGGCCCTTCGTGGATCAGGCGCGCGACGTCCTCGCCGAGCGCATCGGAAGCCTCCTTCAGGGTCTCGCGCACCGCGGGGTGGTCTCCCCAGGCGTCGAGCATGCCCACGGACTGCGAGCCCTGGCCGGGAAACACGAAGGCGAACGGATGCATGCTTGTCTCTCTTTGCGGATGGCCGCGCAGCGCGCGGCCTAGAAGTCCAGCAGGACCGCGCCCCAGGTGAAGCCGCCGCCCACGCCTTCCAGCATGAGGGTGTCACCCTTCCTGATCTTGCCCTGGCGCACCGCGGCGTCCATGGCCAGCGGGATCGACGCGGCCGAAGTGTTGCCGTGCTCGTCGACCGTGACCACCAGCTTGTCGGCGGGGACCTTCAGCTTGCGCGCGGTGCCCTGCATGATGCGGATGTTGGCCTGGTGCGGGATCAGCCAGTCGATGTCGGCCTCGGTCTTGCCCGCCTTCGCCAGCGTGGCGCGGGCCGCCTGCTCGAGCACGCCCACGGCGAGCTTGAACACGGCCTGGCCATCCATGCGCAGCAGCGGATTGCCGTGCACCTTGCCGCCGGACACGCCGCCCGGCACGCAGAGGATCTCCACGTGCTTGCCGTCGGCATGCAGGTCGCTCGCGAGGATGCCGGGCGTGTCCGATGCTTCCAGCACCACGGCGCCGGCGCCGTCGCCGAACAGCACGCAAGTCGTGCGATCGCTGAAATCGAGCAGGCGCGAGAACACCTCGGAGCCGATCACCAGGGCCTTGCTCGCGCTGCCGGTACGAATCATCGCGTCCGCCACGGTGAGGGCATACACGAAGCCGCTGCAGACGGCCTGCACGTCGAAGGCCGGACAGCCCGCGATGCCCAGCTTGTTCTGCAGGATGGTGGCCGTCGAGGGGAACACCATGTCGGGCGTGGACGTGGCGACGATGATCAGGTCGATCTCGGACGCCTGGCGGCCCGCCATCTCCAGCGCGTGGCGCGCGGCGTGCACGCCGAGGTCACTGCTGCCGACGTCGGGTGCGGCGAAGTGGCGCGCCCGGATGCCCGTGCGTTCCACGATCCACTGGTCCGAGGTCTCCACTCCGGCGGCGGCCAGTTCGGCCGCGAGGTCCGCGTTGGTCACGCGGCGAGGCGGCAGGAAGCTGCCCGTGCCCGTGATCCGGGAATATCTGGTCATTTCTAGTTCGTGGCCGCTTCCAGCTGCGCGTCCCCTGCGCTGCTCGCAAGGAGCGGACGCGCGTGGGCGATGCGGCTCTGGACGCGGTCCAGCAAATTGTTTCGGGCCGCATCATACGCGCGGTTGAGGGCCTGCTCGAACGCATAGTCGTCGGCCGACCCGTGGCTCTTGACCACCAGCCCGCGCAGGCCCAGCAGCGCCGCACCGTTGTAGCGCCGATGGTCCACGCGCTTCTTGAGCGCCGACAGCACCGGATAGGCAGCGATGGCGGCGAGCCTGGTCAGCGGGCTGCGGCCGAACTCCTCCTTCAGGAAGGAGACGATCAGCGAGGCGACCCCTTCGCTGGTCTTGAGCATCACGTTGCCGACGAAGCCGTCGCACACCACGATCTCGGTCGTGCCCTTGAAGATGTCGTTGCCTTCGACGTTGCCGAAGTAGTTGAGGTCGCCGGCCGCGCCGGCCGCGCGCAGCAGCTCGCCGGCCTTCTTGATCACCTCGTTGCCCTTGATCACTTCCTCGCCGATGTTCAACAGGCCGACGCTCGGACTGTCGTGCCCCGTCATCGCGGAGACCAGCGCGGAGCCCATGACCGCGAACTGCAGCAGGTGCTGCTCCGTGCAGTCCACGTTGGCGCCGAGGTCCAGCACCGTGGTCGCCTCGCCCTTGGCGTTGGGCATCTGCGTGGCAATGGCGGGGCGGTCGATGCCGTCGAGCGTCTTGAGCAGGTAGCGCGCGAGCGCCATCAGCGCGCCCGTGTTGCCGGCGGAGACGGCGACCTGCGCCTGCCCCTCCTTCACCTGCCGGATCGCCACGCGCATGGACGAATCCTTCTTCTTGCGCAGGGCGACCTCGACGGGGTCGTCCATCGCCACCACCTCGGTGGCGGGCACGACGCGGGCACGGGGATGCTGCAGGGATGCGAGGGCCGCGGGCGCGCCCACGAGCAGCAGGTGCGCGTCCTCGTGCGCCTGCAGGAAGTTGCGGCAGGCAGCCAGGGTGATGCGGGGGCCATGGTCGCCGCCCATGCAATCGACAGCCAGGGTGGTCGTCATGGCTTCAACTGTAGAGGCAAACGGCAGGCGTCCAGGGACGGGGGCGAGACAAGAAAAAGGCCCGGCGTGCGTGCGCAGCCGGGCCCTGGACGTGATGCGGAATCAGGCGTCGTTCTTCGTCTTGAGGACCTTGCGGCCCTTGTAGAAGCCGTTCGGGCTGATGTGGTGGCGCAGGTGCGTCTCGCCGGTGGTCGGCTCGACCGCGATGCCGGGCACCGTCAGCGCGTTGTGCGAACGGTGCATGCCGCGCTTGGACGGCGACTTCTTGTTTTGCTGGACGGCCATGACGGGCTCCTGGATTCGTTGTGCCGCCCGTCATGCATGACGCCAGCAGCGGGTGGAAGGGTTGGACAAGGCGCATCGGGGCGGCAGGGCCTGCAGACAGTGCAGCAGCCTCCCAGGCGCGAAGCCCGCGATTATAGCCCAAGCCTACTTCCCCGTCTTCATCCGGCCCAGCACGGCGAACGGGTTCTCCCGTTCCGCGTCCCCCGTGTCGAAGTCGGGGTCGACGGCAGACATTTTCACGGGCTCGGGACAGACCTCGTGGCGCGGCGCCACGGGCATCTCCATCAGCAGCTCGTCCTCGACCAGTTCCAGCAGGTCGAAGCTGCGGGACAAGGCCAGCAGGTCTTCCTCGGAGGTGTCGTCTTCCGCCGCGGCCGTTGCCTCGTCCGTCACGAAGCGGAAGGACCGGTCCACGGTGACCGGGACGTCGACCGGCATGAGGCAACGTTGGCACACCAGCGGCAGTGTCGCGCTGGCGTTCAGGTGCAGCCACACCTGCGGATGCACGTGGCGCGGATTGAGCAGCTCGCCCTTTGCGTCCCAATGCACCGTGGTCTCGTTCGGCGAACCCACGGTTTCCGCGGCCAGCCGCCTGAACCTGGCGAGGCCTTCGTCGGCCGCGATCCCCGCGCCTTCCTCGGCGAAACGGTGAACGTCCAGGCGATGCGGGTCGAAGTCCTTGGCCATGAACCCAGTGTAAGAGAATCGGCGCATGCCCCCGTTCCC
Source organism: Ramlibacter ginsenosidimutans (assembly GCF_016654015.1). Lineage (GTDB taxonomy): Bacteria > Pseudomonadota > Gammaproteobacteria > Burkholderiales > Burkholderiaceae_C > Ramlibacter > Ramlibacter ginsenosidimutans. Next base: position 309,748 of record NZ_JAEPWM010000004.1, read on the forward strand.
CGCAAGCAACCCGTCCCGTGCCGTGGTGCTCGGCTCCACCTCGCCCTATCGGCGCGAACTGCTGTCGCGCTTGCGCCTGCCGTTCACGGTCGAGCCACCCCAGGTCGATGAAACGCCGGCGCGGGGCGAAACGCCCCTGGCGCTGGCGCGCCGGCTCGCCGCAGCGAAGGCAGCCGCGGTGGCGCGCCTGCATCCGGACGCGGTGGTGATCGGCTCCGACCAGGTGGCCGACCTCGACGGCGAGCCGCTCGGCAAGCCGGGCACGCACGCGAATGCGGTGGCCCAGCTGCGCCGCATGAGCGGGCGCACGGTGGTGTTCCAGACCGCGCTCACCGTGCTGTGCGACGCGACCGGTTTTGCGCAGCACGACCTCGCCCCGGTGCGCGTGCGCTTTCGCGCGCTGGACGACGCGGAGATCGAAGCCTACCTGCGGGCCGAGCAGCCGTACGACTGCGCGGGCAGCGCCAAGAGCGAGGGACTGGGCGTCGCCCTGCTCGAAGCGATCGAGAGCGACGACCCCACGGCGCTCGTCGGCCTGCCCCTGATCCGCACCTGCCGCATGCTGCGCGCGGCCGGCGTGCGCGTGCTCTGATGGCAGCCGGCCGCCTCTACCTCGTCCCGACGCCGCTGGACTTCGGCTGCGACACGCAGGCGCCTCTGGCACAGGTGCTGCCCGCGGGCACGATCGCGGTCGCCGCGCGGGTGACGCACTGGATCTGCGAGAACGCGAAGTCGGCCCGCGCCTTCCTCAAGCGGGTGGGCGAGGTCCAGCCACTGGCCGCGCCGCTGCAGCAGCAGGACATCCTCGAGCTGCCGCGCGAGGTGCACAAGAAGGGCGACCATGCGCCGGCGAGCTTCGACGCGCGGCCCCTGCTGCAAGCCGCCGTTGCAGGCCACGAGCTGGGCTTGCTGAGCGAAGCAGGGATGCCCGCCGTCGCGGATCCGGGCTCGTCGGTGGTCCGTGCGGCGCACGAACTGGGCATCGAGGTCGTGCCGCTGGTGGGCCCCGTGTCGCTGCTGCTCGCGCTCGCCGCGAGCGGCCTGAACGGCCAGAACTTTGCCTTCGTCGGCTACCTGCCGCAGGACGCGGGCCAGCGGGCGCAGCGCCTGCGGGAACTCGAAGCGCTGGCGCAGCGCACGGGCCAGACGCAGATGTTCATCGAGACGCCGTACCGCAACGCGGCCTTGTGGGAAGCGCTGCTGAACGGCTTGAAGCCCGCGACGCGCGTCGCGGTCGCATCGGGTCTGACCTTGCCGACCGCTCGCTGCCACACCGCCAGCGCTTCGGCCTGGAAGCAGCGGCCGGCGCCCGTGCGCAACGACGTGCCCGCGGTGTTCGCACTCGGCGCCTGAGGCGCACCGGTTCCGGGCGCGCCGTTGCGCCGGTCAGCGCAGGGCCGGCAGCTTCTGCATCGCCTTGACGGCACCCTCGCCGATGGCCGCGCCGAAGCGCCGCGCCAGCTTCTCGGCCACGTTCTCGCGCTGCGTGTAGTCCACCAGGTCTTCGGCCTTGATCACTTCGCGCGCGACGTAATCGAGGTTGCCCAACTGGTCGGCCAGGCCCAGGTCCACGGCCTGCTGGCCGGTCCAGAACAGTCCGCTGAACAGCCCCGGCGTGTCGGCCTTCAGGCGCTTGCCGCGGCCGGCCTTCACCACGTCGATGAACTGCCGGTGCACCACGTCCAGCATCTGCTGAGCGTGCTCCTTCTGCTTGTCGGTCTGCGGGCTGAAGGGATCGAGGAAGCCCTTGTTCTCGCCGGCGGTCAGCAGCCGCCGCTCGATCCCGAGCTTGTCCATGAGGCCGACGAAGCCGAAGCCTTCCATGAGCACGCCGATGCTGCCGACGATGCTGGCCTTGTCGACGTAGATGCGGTCTGCGGCGACGGCGATGTAGTACGCCGCGGAGGCGCAGGACTCCTCCACCACCACGTAGAGCGGCTTCTTGTACTTCTCCTTCATGCGCCGCAGTTCGTCGTTGATGATGCCCGCCTGCACCGGGCTGCCGCCGGGCGAGTTGATCAGGAGCACCACTCCGCGCGTTCCCTCGTCCTCGAACGCCGCCTTGGCGGCGGCCAGCACCGCATCGGCGCTCGCGTCCGTCTTCGGCCCGATTTCGCCGTCGATGGAGATCACGGCCGTGTGCGGCGTCAACTTGTCGCTCGGCGTGTTGCGATAGCTCAGGGCCCAGACCAGGAAGATGAAGAACGCCAGCCAGGCCAGGCGCACGAATGCGCGCCAGCGCCGCGCCGCCTTCTGTTCCTCCAGCGTCGCGAACAGCAGGCGCTCCATGGTGCTGCGCTCCCATCCGGGGGCGGTGCCGGCCGGTGCCGCGACGCCGTTGAGGGGTGCGGGCGCGCCCGCGATGGGTTCGGCCGGACGGTCCGGTGGCAGGGGCTCGTTCATCGTGGGAATCTCAGAAGGAGATCGGTTGGACGTTCCACTCAGTATGCCAGTGCACGACGCCATCGCTTTCGCTCAGGGCGATGCGCACCAGCGCGCCGCGGCACGGCCCACCGGCGCAGGCACCGGTGTCCGGCTCGTAGGCGGCGCCGTGCGTGCCGCACAGCAGCCAGCGCCCGGTGTCGTCGAAGAAGCGGTTCGGCTGCCAGTCCATTTCCATGGCCACGTGGGTGCAGCGATTGAGGAAGGCGTGCGGCTTGCCCTGGTAGCGGATGGCAAAGGCACGGCAGGTCTGGCCGGCGTACTCCACGTCGAAAGGCACGGCCATGCCGCCGTCGACCAGCTCGCCCGAGTTGCAGAGGGCAACGAGCGCGGTGTCCGGCGTCATGCGTTGCCCAGCAGCCAGTCGTGCAGCTCGCGCACCGAATGCACGACGGCCTTGGGCCGCAGTGCCTCGAAGCCGTCGGGCGGGTGCGCGCCGTAGCTCACGGCCACGCTGGCGCACCCGGCGTTGAGCGCCATCTGCAGGTCGTGCGTCGTGTCACCGATCATCAGCGTGCGCTCGGGCTCGGTGCCGAACTCGCGCATCAGCTCGTGCAGCATGCGCGGGTCCGGCTTGCCGGCGGTCTCGTCGGCGGTGCGCGAAGCATCGAAGATGCCGGCCAGTTCCACCGTGCGCAGCGCGTCGTCGAGGCCGCGGCGCGACTTGCCGGTGGCGACCGCCAGCCAGTGACGGCGCGCGCGCAGTTCGGCCAGCATGGGCAGCACGCCGTCGAACAGGCTCAGGTCCTCCTGGTGCGTCAGGTAGTGCTTGCGGTAGGAGGCGCCGAGTTCGGGATAGCGTTCGCGCGGCACGTCGGGTGCGGCATGCGCCAGCGCGTCCATCAGTCCCATGCCGATCACGTAGGCGGCGGCACTGTCGGTGGGCACGGCGCCGCCGACGTCGGCGACGGCTTGCTGGATGCAGCGCACGATGATCTTCGTCGAGTCGAACAGCGTGCCGTCCCAGTCAAAGGCGATCAGGTCGTACTGGCGAGGGGTGGGCGCGGACATGGTCTGTGAATTTCTGCAGCTCGGCGGGCAGCGGTGCCTGCAAGGCGATGCGCTCGCCCGTCGCCGGGTGATCGAACTGTAACCGCCACGCATGCAGGAACATGCGCCTGAGGCCTTGCCGGGCGAGCGCCTTGTTCAGCTCGAAATCGCCGTACTTGTCGTCGCCGGCAATGGGATGGCCGGCACTGGCGAGGTGGACGCGGATCTGGTGGGTGCGGCCGGTCTTGATGGTGACTTCGAGGAGCGAGAAGCCGGGAGTGCCCCCACCCCCGCCCTCCCCCGGAGAGGCAGGGAGCGACTCCTGGACCTTGACGAGGGTGATGGCGCGCATGCCGTCGGGGTCGTCCCTGGCCACCACGCGCACCCGGCGTTCACCGTCGGCCTGCAGGTATTTGTGCAGCGGCTGGTCGACCACCTTCTTGTTGGCCGGCCAGGCGCCCGTGACGAGGGCCAGGTAGGTCTTGCCGGTCTCGCGTTCGCGGAACTGGTCCTGCAGCCGGGTCAGCGCCGAGCGCTTCTTCGCCAGGAGCAGGATGCCCGAGGTCTCGCGGTCGAGCCGGTGCACGAGTTCGAGGAAACGCGCCGCCGGGCGCGCCTGGCGCAGCTGTTCGATCACGCCGAAGCTCACGCCGCTGCCGCCATGCACGGCCACGCCGGCCGGCTTGTCGATGGCCAGCATGGCGTCGTCCTCGAACAGGACGGGGAATTCGCGCGCGGGCGCCGGTCGCTCGGCCTTCTCCGCCGGCGCCTCCGAGACGCGCACCGGCGGGACCCGGACGATGTCGCCCAGCGCGACCCGCGAGTCCGCCGCCGCGCGCCCCTTGTTGAGGCGCACTTCGCCGGAGCGGATGATGCGGTAGACGTGCGTCTTGGGCACGCCCTTGAGCAGGCGGATGAGGAAGTTGTCGAGCCGCTGGCCTTCCGATTCCTCGCCTACTGTCAGAAATTGGACTTCCGCGCTTGCAGGGGGCGGGCGGCCCCCTATAATCCGTTTCACCAGAGTTACGCCGTAAGTGGTTGATTTGGCTGGCAGTTTAGTCCACGCCCCGCCCTTGACGGCTCTGGAAGGTCGATGCCACCGGCATCGTAGCGCGCAGATTCCGGGCCAGAGCCCGTCGTGGCGCGGTCGATGCCGGCAGGGTCCGGCTCTTCGAAACACTGAACGGAATAAAAAGTCCGCAAGCCTCCCGGCTCGCGGACGGATCAAAGCGAGACAACGGTGCTGATGGTTCTCCTCCTGGCTTTCTGGCGCTGGCTGCTGCCGGCGCCCGCCATGCAGGTCCCATGGCCCCTCTTCGGCGCGTTTCCCACTGCTGCACTGGCAGTGTCGCGCCGTCGCCTCCTCGCCCCCATCCCTGTGCCCTTGCGACGGTTGCTGAGCTAGACGCTCCGGCAAGCCTCACCGCACTCCGGCAATTCCCTCCGTTTCGAAGCGCCTGTCCGGCATCGTTGGACCCACCGAGGTCCTGGATGCATGACGACAAGAAGGTAACGCTATGAAGCGGATGCTGATCAACGCCACACAGGCGGAAGAACGCCGGCTGGCGATCGTGGACGGGCAGAAACTGCTCGATTACGAAATCGAGATCGAGGGGCGCGAACAGCGCAAGGGCAACATCTACAAGGCGGTGGTCACGCGGGTCGAGCCCTCGCTCGAAGCGTGCTTCGTCGACTACGGCGAGGACCGCCACGGCTTCCTGCCGTTCAAGGAAATCTCCAAGCAGTACTTCGCCCCCGGCGTGTCGGTCTCGCAGGCGCGGATCAACGAGGCCATCAAGGAAGGCCAGGAACTGCTGGTGCAGGTCGAGAAGGAAGAGCGCGGCAACAAGGGCGCGGCCCTCACCACCTTCATCTCGCTGGCCGGCCGCTACGTCGTGCTGATGCCGAACAACCCGCGTGGCGGCGGCGTGTCGCGCCGCATCGAGGGCGAGGACCGGCAGGAGCTGAAGGAGAACATGGACCAGTTGGAGTATCCCAACGGCATGTCCATCATCGCGCGCACCGCCGGCATCGGCCGCAGCGCGCCGGAACTGCAGTGGGACCTGAACTACCTGCTGAAGCTGTGGACCGCGATCGAAGGCGCGGCCAAGGGCGGCAAGGGCGCCTTCCTGATCTACCAGGAGTCCAGCCTGGTGATCCGCGCGATCCGTGATTACTTCAATCACGACATCGGCGACATCCTGATCGACACCGACGACATCTACGACCAGGCGCACCAGTTCATGGCGCACGTCATGCCCGAGCATGCCGCCCGCGTGAAGCGCTATCGCGACGATGCGCCGCTGTTCTCCCGCTTCCAGATCGAGCACCAGATCGAGTCGGCCTATGCCCGCGAGGTGAAGCTGCCTTCCGGCGGCGTGGTGGTGATCGACCACACCGAAGCGCTGGTCTCCATCGACGTGAACTCGGCGCGCGCCATCAAGGGCGGCGACATCGAGGAAACTGCGACCCGCACCAACCTGGAAGCCGCAGACGAAGTGGCGCGCCAGATGCGCCTGCGCGACCTCGGTGGCCTGATCGTCATCGACTTCATCGACATGGAAGAGTCGAAGAACCGCCGCGAGGTGGAGAACCGCCTGCGCGACGCGCTGCGGCAGGACCGCGCCCGCGTGCAGTTCGGCTCGATCAGCAAGTTCGGCCTGATGGAGATGAGCCGCCAGCGGCTGAAGCCGGCGCTGTCGGAAGGCGCATCGATCCCCTGCCCGCGCTGCGGCGGCCACGGCCACATCCGCGACACCGAGAGCTCCGCGCTGCAGATCCTGCGGATCATCCAGGAAGAGTCCATGAAGGACGGCACGGCCGCCGTGCAGGTGCAGGTGCCCGTGGAAGTCGCTTCCTTCCTGCTGAACGAGAAGCGCCCGGAGATCGCCAAGATCGAGCTGAAGCAGCGCGTGAACGTGCTGATGGTGCCGAACAAGACGCTCGAGACGCCGAACTACCGGCTCGAGCGCCTGAAGCACGACGACGCCCGCCTCGATAGCCTGAAGGCGAGCTACCACATGGCCGAGGACTTCGACGAGTCCACGCAGGTCACCCGCCGCTCGCACGAGCGCGTGAACAAGCAGGAGCCCCTGATCAAGGGCGTGCTGCCCGACGCTCCGGCCCCGATGCCGGTGCCCAAGCCTCCCGTGCAGGAACCGGTGGCGAAAGCCGCTCCGGCTCCGTCGCCAGCAGCGGCTCCCGCGCGCGCTCCGGCGCCCGCGCCTGCCGCTCCGGCAGAACGCGGCTTCTTCTCCTGGCTGAAGACCGCCTTTGGCCTGGCACCGGCGGCCGAGCCGGCGCCGGCGCCCGCTCCGACTGCCGCACAACCGCGCCGCGACGAGAAGCGTGGCGAAAGCCGCGGCGAACGCGGTGAGCGCGGCGGCGAGCGCGGTGAACGCGGCGGCCGCCGTGGCGACGGCCGGGGCGAGCGCGGCGGACGCGACCGCCGCAATGCCGAGGGCCGGCGCGAAGGCGAACCGCGCCGCGAGCGCACCGGCGCCGAAGCCGCCGAGGGTGCGCAGCAGCAGCGCCCGGACGGGCAGCAGGGCCGCGGCCAGGGCGAAGGCCGGCGCGAGCGCGGTGAGCGCGGCAACCGCGAGCAGCGCGGGGAGCAGCGCGAGCCGCGCGAGGCCCGTGAAGGCCGCGAGCCGCGCGAGAACCGTGAGCCCCGCGAAGCCCGCGAGCCGCGTGAGAGCCGCGAGGCGCGCGAAGCACGCGAGCCCCGCGAGAACCGTGAGCCGCGCGAAGTGCGCGAACCGCGCGAACCGCGCGAACCCGCCGAAGCGCGGCAGGGCCGCGAACCGCGGGACGACCGCGAACCGCGCGAGAGCCGGGAACGCCACGAGGCGCGCCAGCGCCGCGAGGCCGACCGCGTGGCCCGCGAGAACCGGGAACTCGCCGCCGCTCGCGGCGAGGCGCCCGACGCCGGTGCCGTCCCTCCGGTGGAAGCCGAAGCGGGCGAGCCGCAGCAGGACCGCGCCCCGCGTGGCGAACGCGGCGAACGTGGCGAGCGCGGCGAGCGCCGTGATGGCCGCCGTGAACGCGGTGACCGTGGCGAGCGCCGCGGCGAGCGCGGACCGCGCGAAGGTGCGCCGGCCGAGGAGGCCGATGCGCTCGCCGGGGCCGCCAGTTCGGTCGGCGCCGTCACCGAGTCGCCCGAGGCGCAACTGCCCCCGGGCGCCGATCCGGTGCTGGAGTCGCACACCCACTTCGACCAGCGCCGCCCCGAAGGCGAGCAGGGCGAGCCGGGCGAGCGGCGCGACCGCCGTTCCCGCGATCGATACGGCCGCGACCGTCGTGAGCGCGGCGAGCGCCCGTCGGATGCGATCGGAGCCGCCGGCGCCGAAGTGTCGCCCGCCGAAATGGAAGTGTTCGCCGGCCACGCGCCGCTGCCGCAGGAGCACCATGCCAGCGGCGCGCCGGCGCCGGTGCGCGCTCCCGAAGCACGCAGCACGGCAGAGCCGGTCCGCCCGCGCGCCGTGCCGCGCGTGCAGCCCTTCCAGCTGCCGGTCGACGAGTTGAAGAACGTCGCCGAAACTTCGGGCCTGCAGTGGGTGCTGTCGGACACGGACAAGATCGCCGCCGCCCAGGCTGCCATCGCGTCCGAGCCCAAGCCGGCCCACGTGCCGCGCGAGCGGCCGCCCGCGGTCGTGGTCGACGAAGGCCCGCTGGTGCTGGTGGAAACCAAGCGCGACCTGCGCAACCTGCAGCTGCCGTTCTGAGCGGCCGCACGCAACGAAAAGGGCGCCTCAGGGCGCCCTTTTTCTTTTCGGACGGGAACGGGAACGGACATCCGGACGCAGAGGTCGCAAAGGGTACGCAGAGGACGCAAAAGAATTCCTTCAAAGAATTCTTCTGCGTCCTTTCTCCTTTTCGCGACCTCTGCGTCCGGCAGTCCGCTCCCGCCTTCTGACCGACCTACTCCCCTGCCGCCCGCTTCCACGCCAGTGCGGCCGCCGATGCGTCCTCGCGTTGTTCGGCGAGTTCGGCGACGGCGCGCCAGGCGTTGCGGTGCAGCTTGGCATCGTGCAGCGACAGCGCCGCTTGCGTCAGCAGCTGCTGCGCCTTGCCCCACAGCTGGCGCTTCATGCATGCCATGCCCGCGAGGTACTGCAGCGTGGCGTCGCGCGGGTTGGCCTTCTGTGCCGCCTCGATGCGCGCCAGCCAGGTGGCGTCCAGCGAATCCATGCCTTCCTCCAGCGCGCACACCAGCTTGATGCGCAGGTTGTCCGCCAGTTCGGCCTGCTGCTCCCACACGGGCAGCAGCCACTCGCGCGCGACGTGTGCATCGCCGCCCAGGGACGTGAGGCGCTGCGCCGCGTGAATGGCCACTTCGGCCATCTGCCGCTCCGCCGGTTCGAGCGCGCTCCACGCACGGTGCAGTTGCGCCACGTCATAGGCGCCGTTCAGGAGGTCGATGGCCAGCCCGCGCAGGATGCTGCGCGCTGCCACCGGCGAGAAGCCATGGTGCTTGGCGAGCAGGCGTGCGGTCTCCAGCGCTTCCATCGGCTGGCCGGCCTGGCGTGAAGCGCGCAGGCGCGTGCGCAGCGCCAGCGTGCGGCGGCCTGCGCCCAGCGGCAGGTCCTGCAGCAGGCGGATGGCGTTCTCCGGCTCGCGGTCGTCCAGCGCCCAGCGCGCGGCCCGCAGCAGCGCACCGTCGCGCGTCTCCTGGGCCTCGCGCGCCGACGCCTGGTCCAGTGCTTCCTTCAGGTGCTCGTCGCGCCCGGCGCGGTCCTGCAGCGCATGCGCCGACTCGCCGGCCACGATGTGCGCCAATGCGCGCAGCTGGGCGCCGTTCGCGGGCTTGTGGCCGGAGGACGCGAGCGATGCCTCCTGCGCGAGCACGTCGTCCGCCGCCTTGCGCGCGCGCAGGTATCGCCCGGCCAGCAGGTGCGAGATGCTTTCCAGCAGCGCGGCATGCATCGCGCGCTCCTTCTGCTGCGTGCGCCAGCGCAGCGCCTGGCGCGGCAGGTCCAGCAGCGCCGAGAGCGCGCGCATCACGGCATGCACGAAGAAGAAAGAGCCCACCAGCAGCAGCACGACCAGGTTCAGCGACAGGTCGACGCGGTAAGGCGGCCAGAACAGCGTGACCGTGCCCTGGTTGTTGCCGGCGAACAGCGCGCCCGCCACGGCAACGGCAAACAGCAGCAGCAGCCAGATGGCGGCGCGCATCGCTTACTTCCCTGCGCCCGCGGTCGCGAGGGCGGCCAGCGTCTCGTCGATGCGCGGCAGCTCCGCGGTGCGCACCTGCGACTGAACCTGCTGCAGCTGCGTGGCGACCGCCTGCACGCGGCGCGAGGCGGGGTCGAAATACTTGTAGAGGGCCTGCGACGCCGCGGTGACGTCGGCGCGCGCCGAATCGTTCTGGCGGGCGATCAGCGACAGCCGCACGTCCAGCAGCTTCAGCTTCATGTTCTCGCGCAGCAGGTAGGCCTGCTCCGGCGCGACCAGCATCGCGTCCGGATGGTCGATCCGGCTGACGCGCACCAGGCCGCGCGCTTCGGCCAGCACCGCGTCGCGCCAGCGTCCCCACCACGCAGCAGCCGGCGAGGTGGCCGCCGCGGCCGGCCGGGGCGGCTCGTCGACGGCGCGCGCGGGCACCGCATTCGCCACCGGCAGGTCGTCCACCTGCCGCACGATGTCGTCGATGCGCACCAGCAGGCCCGGAACGTCGGTCACGCTGGCGGAGCGGATGCGGTCGGTATCGCGCGCGATCGCCGAGCGCACCCGCGCGAGCCGCGGCTGGGCCGCGCGCGCAATGCGCTGGTCGGCCGTGCGCAGCGCCGCCAGCAGCGGCTCGGGGCTGCCGGTGAGCTGGGTCTGCTGCTGCGCGAGGCGCAGGCTGGACTCGACGTCGACCACCAGGTTCTCGTCGCGCGAACGCGAGAGGCTCTGCATCAGGTCCTCGAGCTGGCTGCGCTGCAGGGCGACTTCGGACAGCCGCGACTCCATGACCGCCTGCCGCGCGGCCGTATCGCGCGCGACGTCCTGCGCCTGGCGCGCGAGCGCCCGGGCCTCGATGGCATTGGCGCCGGAGTCCGCGCTTTGCCGCGCGAGCTGCTGCTGGATGGAGGACAGGCGCTGCCACAGCATCACGCTGGAAAGCAGCGCGGCCCCGGCGATCGCGACCAGCGCGAACCAGCCCGCGCGCGAAGCGGCGGAAGGGCGCTGGGCGGGCGGTACGCCGAGCACCTGCACCGGCAGCGCCGGCGCAGGCTCCGGCGACGAGGGAGGCAGTGCGCTCATGCGACCGATTCTATCGACGCGAGCACGTCTTCCAGCCCGGGACGCGCAGCACGCACCGCCCCGAAGCCGAGGGCGCGCACCGCAGCCGCGATGCGTGGGTGCGTGGCAACGGCCCGCGCCCGCGACCAGTCCTGTGCCGGGAGCAGGGTTGCGAGATGCGTCGCGGCTTCCGAGCTGCTGAAGATCCAGGTCGAACCGTCGGCAGCGGCGCGCCGCGCGGCCGCCTGCTGTGCCTGCGTCCATGCGGGCGGCTGGCGCGTGTACGCGAGCACGGTCTCCACCTGCACGCCGCGCGCGGCGAGCTGCTGCAGCAGCCAGTCGCGGCCCTGCTCCCGGCCCGCGCCATCCCCGCCGCGGACCAGCAGCAAGCGGTCGCCCGCGCGAAGCTGGCCTTGCACCTGCTGCCAGAGGCTTTCCGAATCGAACTGCGCGGACTCCGCCGCGGGTGCATCGATTCGCTCGGCCGGCACTCCGGCGGCGAGCAGCGCATCGCGCGTCGCCGGGCCGGGCGCCCACGCACGCGCGAGCTGCACGCCCGGCGCCGCGGCGAAGAACGCCTGCACCGCATTCGCGCTGACGAACATCACCGCCGCACAATCGCCTGCGCGCGTGCAGGCTGCCCGCAACGCTTGCGGATCCGGCGGCGGTCCGATCTGCAGCAAGGGCAGGAGCAAGGGCTCCAGGCCGCGTTCGCGCAGGCGCGCGGCCCAGCGTTCGGCCTCGGCTTGCGGCCGCGTGAGGACCACGGCCATGGCGGGCGTCAGTGCGCGCCGCCCGCGCGCAGCCGCGCGGCGACCTGTTCGCCCAGGGCGGCGGCCTGCTCCGCGTCGGCGATCACGTCCGCGCCGCGGGCGCGCACCAGCACGCCGGCGCGCTCCGGATCGCCCCAGGCGGCTTGCAGCTGCAGGTATTCGCCGTCGAAGCGCGCATGCGCCGCCAGCGGCATCGAGCAGCTGCCACCCAGCGCGCGGCTCACGGCGCGTTCCGCTGCCACGCACAGCCAGGTGGACTGGCTCGCGAGCGGCGCCAGCACCTCGGCCACCTCCGACCGCTCGCTGCGGATCTCGATCCCCAGCGCGCCCTGCCCTGCGGCGGGGAGCATGTCCTCGGGTTCGAACAGCTGGCGGATGCGGCCGGCCAGTCCCAGGCGCTTGAGCCCCGCGGCCGCCAGCACGACGGCGTCGTATTGGCCGTCGTCGAGCTTGCGCAGGCGCGTGTCGAGGTTGCCGCGCAGCGGCTCGATGCGCAGGTCGGGACGCAGGGCGCGCAGCAGCACGATGCGGCGCAGGCTGGACGTGCCGACCACCGAGCCCTGCGGCAGCGCCGACAGGCTGTCGTGGTGCGGCGAGACCAGGGCGTCGCGCGGATCCTCGCGCTCGAGCACGCACGCCAGCGCGAAGCCGCCGGGCAGCTCCATGGGGACGTCCTTGAGGGAATGCACCGCGAGGTCGGCGCGGCCTTCCTCCAGCGCGAGCTCCAGCTCCTTCACGAACAGGCCCTTGCCGCCCACCTTGCTGAGGGAGCGGTCCAGGATCTGGTCGCCCCGGGTGGTCATTCCGAGCAGCGCGACCTCGTGCCCGCGCTGTTCGAGCAAGGCCTTCACGTGTTCGGCCTGCCAGAGGGCGAGCCGGCTTTCGCGCGTGGCGATGGTGAACTGGCTCACGTCGTAACCTGCCTGAATCAATCGGTGTGGGTCGATGCTAGCATCCCCCGCATCCCCCCACTGGAAGCAAGAATGCCTGCCACCGAGCTGCCGCCCGCGCGGCGAGCCAAGGACAACGAGCGTCCGCTGCGCGAAGACATCCGGCTGCTGGGCCGCATCCTGGGGGACGTGATCCGCGAGCAGGAGGGCGTGGACACGTACGAGCTGGTGGAGCGCATCCGCAAGCTGTCGGTGTCGTTCCGGCAGCACGACGACCAGGCGGCCGACCGCGAGCTGAAGTCCCTGCTGAAGTCGCTCTCCGGCGACGACGCCGTGCGCGTGATCCGCGCCTTCACCTACTTCAGCCTGCTCGCCAACCTGGCGGAGGACCGGCACCACATCCGCCGGCGCGAAGTGCACGAGCGCGCCGGCGACACGCAGGAGGGCAGCATCGACGTGGCGCTGGCCCGCCTGCGCTGGGCCGGCATCGGCGCGAAGAGCGTCGCCCAGACGCTCGCGCACGCCTACCTGTCGCCGGTCCTCACCGCGCATCCGACCGAGGTGCAGCGCAAGAGCGTGCTCGACGCCGAGCGCGACCTGGCGCGGCTGCTCGCCGAGCGCGACGAGATCCGCGCGCGCGCCCTGCCGCGCGATGCACTGGCACCGCGCGAGCTCGCCGCCAACGAGGCAAGCATGCGCGCCCGCGTGATGCAGTTGTGGCAGACGCGCCTGCTGCGCTTCACCAAGCTCACCGTGGCCGACGAAGTCGAGACCTCGCTCAGCTACTACGAGGCGACCTTCCTGCGCCAGATTCCCCGCTTGTACGCGCAGCTGGAACAGGCGCTCGGCCAGCAGCCGGTGGCGAGCTTCCTGCGCATGGGGCAGTGGATCGGCGGCGACCGCGACGGCAATCCCAACGTGACGGCCGAAACCCTCGCCTACGCGCTGCGCCGGCAATGCGAGGTCGCCCTGCGCTACTACCTCACCGAGCTGTACTGGCTCGGAGGTGAGCTCTCGTTGTCCGATTTGCTGGTGGGGATCACGCCGCAGATGCGGGCGCTGGCGGACAGTTCGCCCGACAGCAACGAGCATCGCCGCGACGAACCCTACCGGCGCGCGGTGACCGGCATGTATTCGCGGCTGGCGGCGACGCTGAAGGAGTTCACCGGCGGCGATGCCGCGCGCCACGCCGTGCCGCCGCAGAACCCGTATCGCAGCGCCGAGGAGTTCCTGGCCGACCTGCGCACCATGCGCGACTCGCTGCTCGCCCACCATGCCGCCGCGCTGGTGCAGCAACGCCTGCATCCGCTGATCCGCGCCGTGGAAGTCTTCGGCTTCCACCTGGCCACCCTGGACCTGCGGCAGAGCTCGGACCAGCACGAGGAGGTGGTCGCCGAATTGCTGGCGACGGCGCGCGTGGAACGTGACTACCGCGGCCTCGACGAAGCGGCCCGGCGCGAGGTGCTGCTGCGCCTGCTGTGCGACGCGCGGCCGCTGCGCGTGCTGGGCGGCGAGTACAGCGAGCATGCGCGCAAGGAGCTGGCGATCTTCGAAACGGCGGTCGCGATGCGCGCGCGCTTCGGGCCGCAGGCGATCCGCCACTACATCATCAGCCACACGGAGGCGGTCAGCGACCTGCTGGAAGTCCTGCTGCTGCAGAAGGAAGTGGGCCTGCTGCACGGCACCCTGGACGGCGCGGCGCGCGCAGACCTGATCGTCGTCCCGCTGTTCGAGACCATCGCCGACCTGCGCCATGCCGCGCCCATCATGCGCGAGTTCTACGCGCTGCCCGGCATCGCGAAGCTGGTGCAGCGCTCGGGCGCGGAGCAGGACATCATGCTGGGCTACAGCGACAGCAACAAGGACGGCGGCATCTTCACCAGCAACTGGGAGCTGTACCGCGCCGAAACGGCGCTGGCCGAGCTGTTCGACCAGCTCGCGAATTCCCACGACATCCAGCTGCGCCTGTTCCACGGCCGCGGCGGCACGGTGGGCCGCGGCGGCGGCCCCAGCTACGAGGCCATCCTCGCCCAGCCGCCTGGCACCGTGCGGGGGCAGATCCGCCTGACCGAGCAGGGCGAGGTGATCGCCTCCAAGTACGCGAACCCGGAGATCGGCCGGCGCAACCTCGAGACCCTGGTAGCGGCGACGCTGGAAGCGACGCTGCTGCAGCCGACCAAGCCGGCGCCCAAGGCTTTCCTGCAGGCGGCGGAGGCCTTGTCGCAAGCGAGCATGGCGGCGTACCGGGCGCTCGTGTACGAGACACCGGGCTTCGTCGATTTCTTCTTCAGCGCCACGCCGATCCGCGAAATCGCGGAGCTGAACATCGGCTCGCGCCCCGCCTCGCGCAAGCCCTCGCAGCGCATCGAGGACCTGCGCGCGATCCCCTGGAGCTTCAGCTGGGGCCAGGCGCGGCTCACCCTCAACGGGTGGTACGGCTTCGGCTCCGCCGTGGACGCGTTCCTGGCCGCGGGCGACCGCAAGGAGCAGGCGGCGCTGCTGCAGCGGATGGTGCGGCAGTGGCCCTTCTTCCGCACGCTGCTGTCCAACATGGACATGGTGCTGGCCAAGAGCGATCTCGCCGTCGCCTCGCGGTATGCGGAACTGGTGCCCGATGCGCGGCTGCGCCGCCGGATCTTCGGCACCATCGAAGCCGAATGGCAGCGAACGCAAGCGGCGCTGGCGCTGATCACCGGCGAGAAGCAGCGCCTCTCCGCCAACCCCGGTCTCGCGCGCTCGATCCGCCATCGCTTCCCCTACATCGACCCGCTCAACCACTTGCAGGTCGAGCTCGTGCGCCGCTGGCGCGAAGGCCGCGCCGACGAGCGCGACCGCATGGGCATCCACCTCGCCATCAACGGCATCGCCGCAGGCCTGCGCAACACCGGCTGAGCCGCCGCAAGACACGTTGGCGCGCTCACTGTCTCCGCAGGCCTACGCAGCGCCAGGCCCGTCCGTCCTATAACGGACGCCAGAACCATAACAACAGGAATGCGTCATGGATGGAACACCTGAGGCGCCGGCCGGGCGCCTGGCCGGTCGGGTAGCGCTGGTCACCGGCGCCGCGCAGGGCATCGGCCTGGGCATCGCGTTAAGGCTCGCGCGCGAAGGCGCCGCCGTGGCGCTCAACGTGCACAAGGAGGACGCCCGCGCGGCCGAAGCACGCCAGCAGGTGCAGGCGCTCGGGGCCGCATGCGAGGTGTTCGTCGCCGACGTGTCCCGCATCGCGCCAACGCGGCAACTGGTCGCGGACGTGGCGGCGCGGCTGGGGCGCCTGGACATCCTCGTCAACAACGCCGGCATCGAGCGGCACGCGGGCGTGCTAGAGGTGACCGAAGCGGACTTCGACGCCGTGATCGCGACCAACCTCAAGGGTCCGTTCTTCCTGGCACAGGCCTTTGCCGCGCACGTGCAGGACGCGGGCGGCGGCGGGCGCATCATCAACATCAGCTCGGTGCACGAGGACCTGCCGTTTCCGCACTTCGCGCCCTACTGCGCGAGCAAGGGCGGCCTGCGCATGCTGATGCGCACGATGGCGCTGGAGCTGGCGCCGCTCGGCATCACCGTCAACAACGTCTCGCCGGGCGCGATCCGCACGCCGATCAACGAGGCCCTGCTGCAGGATGCCGCGAAGGTCGCCGCACTGCAGGCGCAGATCCCGGTCGGGCGCATGGGCGAACCCTCGGACGTCGCCGGCGCCGTCGCCTTCCTCGCGTCGGCGGACGCCAGCTACATCACGGGCACGTCCATCATCGTGGACGGCGGCCTGCTCTGGAACTACTCGGAGCAATGAGCGTTCCGCACGCGCGCCGCCAGCACCGCGAGGCCGCCGCCGCGCACGCGCCGCCGCCCGACACACTCACGCCGGCCGATCGCTACGGCGAGCTGTTCGTCGAGGTCCAGCGCCAGGCGGTGTTCAGCGACAGCAAGACCTTCGTGGACTGTGCGCCGCGGCATTCGCCCGAGGAAATCCTGGCGGCCTACCGCGCGCGGCGCCACCGCCCCGGATTCGACCTCTCCGCCTTCGTGCGCTCCGCCTTCACGCTCCCGCGGCTCGCGCACGATGACTTCGTGTCGGTGCCGGGGCGCGACATCCTGCAGCACATCGAGGCACTCTGGCCGTACCTTTCCCGGGCGCCGCAGCAACACCCGCCGCGCGGCTCACTGGTGCAGCTGCCCCAGCGCTACATCGTGCCGGGCGGCCGGTTCGCCGAGCTGTACTACTGGGACTCCTTCTTCACCATGGTGGGCCTGCCGGGCGGCGCCGACAGCCTGGTGGAGGACATGACCGAGAACTTCGCGTTCCTCGTCGACACCTACGGCCACGTCCCCAACGGAACCCGCACCTACTACCTGAGTCGTTCGCACCCGCCCGTCTTCGCGCTCATGACGCGACTGTGCGAGCAGCGAGGCGGCCACGCGGCGACCGATTACCTGCCGCAACTCCTGCGCGAGCACGCCTTCTGGATGGATGGCGAGGACGGCGTGCAGCCGGGCGAGGCGCACCGGCGCGTCGTGCGCCTGCCCAGCGGCGAGTGCCTGAACCGCTACTGGGACGACCGCTGCACCCCGCGCGAGGAATCCTGGCGCGAGGACGTCGCGACCGCGGCGCGATCCGGCCGGCCGCAGGAAGAGGTGTACCGGCACCTGCGCGCGGCCGCGGAATCGGGCTGGGACTTCAGCACGCGCTGGCTGGCGGAGGACGCTTCGGGGCAGGTGGCTACGGACCTGGCCACGATCTGCACCACCGACCTGCTGCCGGTCGACCTCAATGCGCTGCTCCATTTCCTGGAACTGCACATTGCGGAGGTGGGCGAGCGGCACGGCGATGCCGGCCTGGCGGGGACGTTCCGGCAGCGCGCCGGCGGGCGCGCAGCGGCCATGGCGCGCCTGCACTGGGATGCGGACCAGGGCTTCTATGCGGACTACGACTGGCGCCGGCAACGCCGACGGCGCGCGCTCACGGCGGCGACGCTGATGCCCCTGTACTGCGGCGTCGCCGGACCCGGCGAGGTGCACGCGCTCGCGCACACGGTGCGCACGCGCCTGCTGGCGCCCGGCGGCGTCGCGACCACCGAGATCATGAGCGGGCAGCAGTGGGACCGGCCCAATGGCTGGTCGCCCCTGCAGTGGATCGCCGTCGAAGGTTTCGCGCGCTGCGGCGAGTCCGCGCTGGCCGAGGAGATCCGCGGGCGCTGGCTGCAGACCGTCCAGGAGGTCTACGCGCGCGAGCACAAGCTGCTCGAGAAGTACGCCTTGCGACCGGGCACCGCCACCGGAGGCGGTGGCGGCGAGTACCCGCTGCAGGACGGCTTCGGCTGGACCAATGGCGTGGTCGCGTGCTGGCTGCAGCACCGGGACGCGGCCCTGCACCTCTGAGGCCCTGGTCGCGCAGGGGCGACAGGACATCCGGCACATCCCGTGCCGTGTCCCGGCTCAGGCCCTCACTTGTAGAAGGCCTCGACCTTTCCCTTGAGCTTCAGCATGAGCGGCTGTCCCTTGCGGTCCAGCGTCTTGCCCGCGGGCACCTTCACCCAGCCTTCGCTGATGCAGTACTCCTCGACGTCGCTGCGCTCCTGGCCGTTGAAGCGGATGCCGACGTCGTGGGCGAACACCTCCTTCACGTGATGCGGGCTGCGCGGGTCGGCGGAGAGGCGGTCGGGGAGCGCGGGGCGGTCGGGGCTGGTTTCACTCATGCCGCTATTGTGCAAGCAGCTCGCCGATCGGCTTCAGGTGGTCCACGCGGTCGCACACTGCCTTCACCGCCATCAGGATCGGCATGCCCAGGAGCAGCCCCCACACGCCCCACATCCAGCCCCAGCCGAGCACGCCGACAAACACCGCCACCGCATTCATGCGCGTGGCCTTGCTCGTGACCCAGGGGACCAGCACGTAACCCTTCAAGGTGTCGATCACCAGCGAGGCGCCGCCCACCAGCAAGGCCATCTGCGGGCTGCCGCCGAACTGCAGGAAGGCCACCAGCGCCGCGCCGGCCGTGATCGCGATCGGGCCGACATAGGGGATCAGGTTCATGATGCCCGCGGCGATACCCCACACGGCCGCGTGCTTCAGCCCGATCACGCCGAAGCAGATGCCGGTGGCGAGCCCGGTGCCCACGCTCGCGAGCAACTGGACCAGCAGGTAGCGCTGCATCTGCGCAGTGATCTCGTCGAGCGCCTGCACCGTGAGCTTCTTCTCGGCGAGTCCCGGCCCCGTGATCTTCACCAGCTTGCGCCGGTAGGTGTCGCCCGCCGCGAGCAGGAAGAAGGTCAGGCAGGTGACGACCACCACCTGGCCCACGAGCGTCGCGAGCCCCAGGGTGCCGCTCACGAGGTGCTCGCGCAGGTCGAAGCTGGGTTTCTCCACGATCACGTGCGCGACGCCGCCGCGCGCCGGCCCCGGCGCAGGTCCGCCGGCCTCTTCCGCGGCGCGCTGCAGTTCGGTCGCGGCCTTCTGCACCGAGTCGAGCGTGCCGCCGGACTTCTTCGGTGTGCGATGCAGGGAGTCCCGCAGCTTGCGAGCAGCCTCCGGCAGCGAGGCCACCAGGTCGTTCGCGTCGTCGGAAAAGGAATACGCCGCCGCGCCCATGCCGCCGAGGATCCCGAGGACCAGCACCGCGGCGCTCAGCGAACGCGGAACCCGCAGGCGCTGCAGCCAGTCCACCAGCGGCGACAGCGCGTAGCTGAACACGAGGCCCAGGAACAGCGGTATGAAGAACGCCGCGGCCCAGCGCAGGACCGCCAGCACGGCGAGCACCATCAGCACCCCGAGCGCCATGTTGCGCACATCCACCGGCATGTGCAGCAGCACGCGCGGCGGCTCCTGCGAATCGACGGGTGCGGGGGCCAGGCCCGGGTCGCCGGGCGGGTCGGATAGATCGGACAAATCGGAACTCACATTACTTTCATGTTGACCGCGAGTCCCGCTTTCCTCGTCAGCTGGCCAGGGCCTCCCGCACGGCACTGAGCTGCCGGCGCGAGACGGACAGGGATTCGTCGATCCCGTTCAGTCGCACCGCCCAGCCCTCGCCCTCCTCCGCGTCGAAATGCTTTTCGAGCGCCCGCACGGCGCGCCGGGAGACCAGCGCATTGCGGTGCACGCGGAGGAACTGCGCCCCATGGCGCTCCTCGAGGTCGCTGAGCGACCCGTCGAGGATATAGCTTCTGGCCGCGGTCCGGACCGTGATGTATTTCAGTTCCGCCTTGAAATAGAGCACTTCCGCGACTGGAACACGTTCGGTGCGCCCGCGGTCCTGGATCACCAGCACCTCCTGCTCGGTCTCCGGGCCGCCCGCGCGCGCCTGGCGCGCCTTGTCGACGCGGATCAGCGCCTGCTCGAGGCGCTCCAGCCGCACAGGCTTGGTCAGGTAGTCGACCGCCTCCAGTTCGAAGGCACTCACGGCGTGCTCGGCATAGGCGGTGACGAACACCACCACCGGCGGCTCCGGCAGGGTGCGCAGCACCTGCGCCAGCGCGAGGCCGTCCGCGCCGGGCATGTGGATGTCCAGCAGCACGCCGTCGAACGACTGCCGCCGCAGGTACTCCATCGCCTGCGCCGCATTCGCCGCCTCGCCGGCGACTTCGGCTGCCGGCTCCTTGCAGTCCGCCAGCAGGGTTCGCATCCGCGAACGCGCCAGCGCCTCATCGTCCACCAACAGCATCTTCAAGCCCATGGCTTCCCCTCCGTTGTTGTCAGGCCGGCACTTCCATCCTCACCTGGTAGCGCCCGTCGATCAGCGCCGTCCGGAACTGCGCCTGCACGTCGTGCAGCAGTCGCAGCCGGTCCCGCACGTTGTCCAGCGCCACGCCGTGGCCGGGTCGCCCCTGGCCGGCGGGCACCGTGTTCGTCACCTTGATCACGACGACGCTGCCGCGTCTCTGGGTGGTCACCTTCACGTCCGCTCCCGTCGGACTCGGTTCCACGCCATGCTTGACGGCATTCTCCACCAAGGGCTGCAAAAACAATGCAGGCACCTTCGCGCGCCCCGCTTCCGGGTCGATCGCCCACTCCACGCGCAGGCGCTCGCCGAAGCGCACCTGCTCGATGTCCAGGTAGTGGCGCGCCACCTGCACCTCCTCGGCCAGGGTCGCGGCATCGGTCTTGGCGACCAGGGCGTGGCGGAACAACTCGCTCAGGTCCTCCAGCAGCGCCTCCGCCTTCACCGGGTCGTCGCGCACCAGCGCGATCGCGCTGTTCAGGGTGTTGAACAGGAAATGCGGCCGGATCCGGGCCTGCAGCTCCGCCAGCCGCGCCGAGGTCTCGGCCGGCATCCGGCCCTTGTCGCGCAGCACCAGCGCCGCCACCATCACGGCGGCCACCAAGGCGCCGGAGAGCGTCACGGCGGCCCACGGTGCGGGGCGCACGCCCACCATCGCGAGCAGGACGCAGCTGAAGGTACCGCAGAGCGCGCCCCAGGCCACGGCCACCGCTTGCTGCACTGCAGGCGAAAGCCGTGCCAGCACGCGGCTGGCGCCGCAGGTGCAGACCACCCACAAGAGGGTGCCGGGCAGTGCCGCGCCCGAGAGCAGCGCCAGGCGCTGCAGCCACGCCTGCCAGCCGCCGGGGCCGAACAGCGCACCCACGCTCACCACCGCCTCCACGAACAGCACGGCCCGCAGCATCACGCCCGGATGGCACACGTCGAAAACCATCCGCGGCTTGGGCATCGCCGGCCGGGACAGTTCCTGGAACGCGGATAATAGTTTCGAGTCGTCCATCAGTGTCAGTGCATGCTCACGCGTGCCCGTCGGCCCTCCTGCCCCCATTATTGGGGAAGCGGCCGCTCCGACCCAACCCGCAGCGCATCCCTGCAGCTTCTATGAGCCAACTCGATCACAAGTCCGAGGCGTGGTCCGCCCTCTTCAGCGAGCCCATGAGCGACCTCGTCAAACGCTACACCGCCAGCGTGTTCTTCGACAAGAGGCTGTGGCAAGCCGACATCGCGGGCTCCCTGGCGCACGCCGCGATGCTGGCCAGGCAGGGTGTCATTTCCGCAACGGACCTGGCCGATATCCGCCGCGGAATGGACCAGATCCGCCAGGAAATCGGCTCCGGCGCCTTCGAATGGAAGCTGGACCTGGAGGACGTCCACCTGAATATCGAGGCCCGCCTCACCCAGCTGGTGGGCGATGCCGGCAAGCGGCTGCACACCGGCCGCAGCCGCAACGACCAGGTCGCCACGGACGTGCGCCTGTGGCTCCGCGGCGAGATCGACCTGATCGCCGACCTGCTGGAAGACCTGCAGAGGGCGCTCCTGCAGCTCGCCGAGCACAACGTGGACGTGGTTCTTCCCGGCTTCACGCACCTGCAGGTCGCGCAGCCGGTGAGCTTCGCACACCACATGCTTGCCTATGTCGAGATGTTCTCGCGCGACCACGAACGCATGCTGGAAGTGCGCCGCCGCGTGAACCGCCTGCCCCTGGGCGCCGCCGCCCTGGCCGGCACCAGCTATCCGCTGGATCGCGAGTGGGTCGCGCAGGAGCTGGGCATGGAGGGCGTCTGCCAGAACTCGCTGGACGCGGTGAGCGACCGCGACTTCGCCATCGAGTTCACGGCCGCCGCGTCGCTGGTGATGGTGCACGTGAGCCGCTTCTCCGAGGAGCTGGTGCTGTGGATGTCGCAGAACTTCGGCTTCATCCGCATCGCCGACCGCTTCACCACCGGCTCGTCGATCATGCCGCAGAAGAAGAACCCGGACGTGCCAGAGCTCGCGCGCGGCAAGACCGGCCGCGTGGTGGGCCACCTGATGGGGCTCATCACCCTCATGAAGGGCCAGCCGCTCGCGTACAACAAGGACAACCAGGAAGACAAGGAGCCCTTGTTCGACACCGTGGACACGCTCAAGGACACCTTGCGCATCTTCGCGGAGATGGCCGGCGGCATCACCGTGCAGCGCGAGGCCATGGAGCAGGCGGCGCTCAAGGGCTACGCCACGGCCACCGACCTGGCCGACTACCTGGTGAAGAAGGGCCTGCCCTTCCGCGACGCGCACGAAACCGTCGCGCACGCAGTGAAGGCGGCCGTCACCCACAACTGCGACCTGTCCGAGCTGCCGCTCGCCGTCCTGAAGCAGTTCAATCCGGCGATCGAGAAGGACGTCTACGACGCCCTGTCCCTGCGCGGATCGCTGAACGCGCGCAACACCCTGGGCGGCACCGCGCCCGTGCAGGTGCAGGCGCAGATCGAACGCCACCGCCAGCGCCTGGCCTGAAGTGGCCGCCCGCGGGCGAGCCGTTACCATCTCTGGCCTGAGGAGGAGACGAGACTTGCCCGTGATCACCAACATCGAGGACCTGCGCGTCCTGGCGAAGCGGCGCGTGCCGCGCATGTTCTACGACTACGCCGATTCCGGCTCGTGGACCGAGAGCACCTACCGCGCGAACGAGGCCGACTTCGAACGCATCCTGCTGCGCCAGCGCGTGGCCGTGAACATGGAAGGGCGCACCCTGGAGACCACCATGGTCGGCCAGAAGGTGGCGATGCCCGTCGCCATTGCGCCCACGGGCCTCACCGGCATGCAGCATGCCGACGGCGAGATCCTCGCCGCGCGTGCGGCCAAGCGCATGGGGATCCCGTTCACGCTGTCCACCATGAGCATCTGCTCGCTGGAAGACGTCGCCGAGGGCACCGGGCGCCATCCCTTCTGGTTCCAGCTGTACGTGATGCGCGACCGCGGCTTCATCGAGAGCCTGATCGACCGCGCCCGCGCCGCCAACTGTTCCGCCCTGGTCCTCACGCTGGACCTGCAGATCATGGGGCAGCGCCACAAGGACCTGAAGAACGGCCTGTCGGCGCCGCCCAAGCTCACGCTGCCCAACATGCTGAACATGGCGACCAAACCGCGCTGGTGCCTGGGCATGCTGGGCACGAAGCGGCGCCAGTTCGGCAACATCGTCGGCCACGTGCAGGGCGTGGACGACATGAGTCGCCTGTCCGAATGGACGGCCAAGCAGTTCGACCCGCGCCTGTCCTGGGACGACGTGCAGTGGATCAAGAACCGCTGGGGCGGCAAGCTGATCCTCAAGGGTGTGCAGGACGTCGAGGACGCGCGGCTGGCCGCCGACTCCGGCGCCGACGCCGTGATCGTCTCCAACCACGGCGGCCGCCAGCTCGATGGCGCGCCCTCCTCCATCTCGGCGCTGCAACCCATCGTGGAAGCGGTGGGCGACCGCATCGAGGTCCACATGGACGGCGGCGTGCGCTCCGGCCAGCACGTGCTCAAGGCCGTGGCCTTGGGCGCGCGCGGCGTCTACATCGGCCGCGCGATGCTGTACGGACTCGGCGCCATGGGCCAGGAAGGCGTGGAACGGGCGCTGGAGATCATCCGCAACGAGCTGGACCTGTCGATGGCCTTCTGCGGCCGCACCAACATCCGCGACGTGGATCGCAGCATCCTGCTGCCGGGGACCTACTGACAGCGTTTGCCGCAGGGGCCCCGCCGCACCCGCATGCACAATGAGCGCGTGAGTCCGCCGCGCCGCATCGCCCACCTCGACATGGACGCGTTCTTCGCGTCCGTGGAGTTGCTGCGCTATCCGCAGCTGAAGGGGCTGCCCGTGGTGATCGGCGGCGGCCGGCGCAAGGTGGACGAGATCGTGCGCCAGCGCTTCGCCGACCGGCCGCTGTCGCAGATCCCCGCCGACGCCTTCCCGCTGCTGAAGGACTACGTCGGCCGCGGCGTGATCACCACCGCCACGTACCCCGCGCGCCAGTTCGGCGTGGGCTCCGCCATGGGCATGATGAAGGCGGCGAAGCTGTGCCCGCAGGCGATCGTGCTGCCGGTCGACTTCGAGGAGGTGCGGCGGTTCTCGCGCACCTTCAAGGCCGTGATCCGCGACATCGCGCCGGTGGTGGAGGACCGCGGCATCGACGAGGTCTTCGTCGACTTCACCGACGTGCCGGGCGGACAGCGCGAGGGCGGCCGCGTGCTGGCGCGCCTGATCCAGAAATCCATCTTCGACGCGACCGGGCTCACCTGCTCGATCGGCGTCGCGCCCAACAAGCTGATCGCCAAGATGGCCAGCGAATTCAACAAGCCGAACGGAATCTCGATCGTGCACGAGGCCGATGTGCAGACGAAGATCTGGCCGCTGGCGGTGCGCAAGATCAATGGCATCGGGCCGAAGTCCGAAGTGAAGTTGCACGCGCTGCACATCCACACCATCGGCGACCTCGCCGCACAGAGCCGCGAATGGCTGGTGGACAACTTCGGCGCCGCGTACGGCGCATGGATGCACGACGCCGCCTGGGGTCGCGACGATCGCCCGGTGGTCACCGAGAGCGAGCCGGTCTCCATGAGCCGCGAGACCACGTTCGAGCGCGACCTCCACGCGGTGCGCGACCGCGCCGAACTGGGCGCCATCTTCACCGACCTGTGCACCCGCGTCGCCGAGGACCTGCGCCGCAAGGGCTACGTGGGCCGCACCATCGGGGTGAAGCTGCGCTACGACGACTTCCGCATCGCCACCCGCGACCAGACCCTGGATCACTACACCGACGATGCCGCCACCATCCGGCGCGCGGCGGGCCAGTGCCTCAAGCGCGTGGACCTGCGGCAGAAGCTGCGCCTGCTCGGAGTGCGCGTCGGCAAGCTGGCGAAAGCGGGCAGCCTGCCGGCCCCTGAAGCCGCGCCGCGAGTGGCCGCGGAGCCGACGCCGGATCTGTTCCACGGGCTGGCGGGCACGCAGGATTTCCGCTGACACGGGGCTCAGCCCAAAGGTCGATGTGGCCGGCGAGCCGGGGGGCTAGAGTGGTTCGCACACCGGTGTTCCGGCGGCGACGGAGAACCAGCATGGACCTCGACACATTGCAGCGCATCAAGCGGTGGCACGTGGCGCACCAGCGCGAACACCCTCTTGAGTGCTACGTCTGGGACGCGATGCTCACGCTGTGGGTGGTCGGCTGGGTCGGCTGGATCCCGGCCTTCACCTTCGATGCCTTGTGGGCCGCGCCGCTGCTCGCCTTCGCGATGTCGGCCCCGACCATGTACGTCGGCCTGCGCGAGAAGGCCCACAAGGCGCGCCGCCTGCGCTGCGACTGGATCTCGGTGCGCTGAAGCGCCCTACTGGCGCGCCGTCCGCACGTTGGCGGGCAAGGCCATGGGATGGCTGGTGCGCAGGGGGTTGATGTCCAGCCCGCCGCGGCGCGTGTAGCGCGCGTAGACGGCCAGCCGCGTGGGCCGGCAACGCCGCCACAGATCCATGAAGATCCGCTCCACGCACTGCTCGTGGAATTCGTTGTGGTTGCGAAAGCTCACGAGGTAGCGCAGGAGGCCGCCCTGCTCGATCTGCGGCCCGCTGTAGCGGATCTGGATGCTGCCCCAGTCCGGCTGGCCGGTCACCAGGCAATTGCTTTTCAGCAGGTTGCTGGTCAGCACTTCTTCCACCGGCGGTTCGTCCACGGCGGACTTCAGCAGCTCCGGCGCGGGCGTGTACTGCGTGCATTCGATGTCGAGCCGGTCCAGGCTCAGGCCGTCGAGCTCGTGCACCTGTTCCTGGTCGAAGAGGTCGGGCAGGAGCAGGCGCACGCCGACGGTCGAAGGCGACGGCGCGCCGCGCCACACCGCCTCGCTCAGGTCGGCCCGCAGCCGGTCGCGCACGGCGTCCGCACTGGCGAACACCGTGCCGCTGAAGCTGCCGAGGTACAGCTTGAGCGACTTGCTCTCGACGATGTTGGGCGTCTCGCAGGGAATGGTGAAGTGGCCGATCGCCACCTGCGGCTTGCCGCGCGGGTTCAGCCAGCTGAGCTCGTACGAGGTCCAGAGGTCTGCGCCGAAGAAGGGCGGCGCGCCGGCGATTCCGATCTCCTCGCGCTTGCCCGCACGCGCGATCGGGTACAGCAGGCTGGCGTCGTACTGGTCGGTGTAGTGCACCGGCCGGCCCAGCTGCGACAGGTCGGGGGAATTCATCCGGGAGAGCCTAGCCCCAGATGCGGCAGCAGTGCATCCAGGACGCGCTCGACCCCGCCTGGCGGAAGGTCATGGCCCATGCCCGGGATCGCGACGAAGCGCGCGCCCGGGATGTGGCGCGCCGTGTCCTCGCCGCAAGCGAGCGGAACGAGCGGGTCGTCCGTGCCGTGCACGACCAGCGTCGGCACCCGGATGCGATGCAGTTCACGCGCGCGGGCCGTGTCCGCCGCCACGGCCGCGACCTGGCGCAGGTTGCCACCGGGGTGGTAGCCGCCGCGCCGCAGCGACTGGCGGATGCGCTGGCGCAGTTCGTCCGCATCGGTCGGGTAGCCGGGGCTGCCGATGGTCTGGAACAGGCGCAGGTAGTGGCCGACGACCGAGGGCTCGCTCCAGTCCTTCGGCCGCGCCAGCAGCACCTGCAGCACGCGGGGCTTCGGCCCCGGCAGGTGGCGCGCGCCGCTGGAGCTCATCATGCTGGTGAGGCTCAGCACGCGGTCCGGAGCGGCCAGCGCGACCCGTTGCGCGATCATCCCGCCCATGCTCACGCCGACCACGTGCGCCTGCCGGATGTCCAGGGCATCGAGCACACCCAGCGCATCGGCCGCCATGTCGGAGAGGGTGTAGGGCGTCCGCACGGCCAGGCCCATGCGCAGCTTCATGCCTTCCCACAGCAGGTTGGGCACGCCGAGCGCGTCGAAGCGCTGCGACAGCCCGACGTCGCGGTTGTCGAAGCGCACGACGCGGTGTCCCGCTCCCAGCAGTGCCGCCACGAAGGCTTGCGGCCACGCGTCGAGCTGCATGCCCATGCCCATGATCAGCAGCACCGGCGTGCCGCCGGCGCCGCTGTCCTCGACTTCGATCGCGACGCCGTTCGCCCGGACCTTCATGCGCTCATTCGAAGCGGCGCTGCCGCAGCCACTTGGTCGCGATCCACTTTTCGCCGGCCAGCACGGGCGAGCCGCCATGAAGGGTGTGCGTGGAGGGGTGGGGCCGCACGTAGCTGAAGAACACAGCGTTGCCACGCTTGGGAGCCACTTCCATGTGCACGTCGGGAAAGACGGTGCCGCCGCCCTGTTCCGGCTCGGCGAGGTACATCACGATGGTCGCCACGCGCTGGCCGCCGCGCCGCAGGATGGTCGGCGTGCCGGGCTCGGCCGGATCGAAGTAGTCGTAGTGCGGCTTGTATTCGGTGCCCGGCTGGTAGTGCAGGATCTGCAGGCCCTCGCCGTTCTCCTCGGGCCAGTTCACCAGCCGCGCAATGCGCTGCTCGATGCGCCGCACCAGGTCGTTCTCGCCGCGCTGGAAGAACATGCCGTTGCTCGTGCGGTCCGCATTGACCTCCTCGCCCCCGGTCTTGGTCGCCACCGTGAGCGAGCGGGCCAGCCGCGGCTTGGCCAGGGCGACGAGCTGCTCGCACTCCTCGTCCGAGAGCAGTCCGCCGAACACGACCACGCGCGGGTCCGCCATCACCTGCAGCACGGCCACGCGGCGGTCGCCGGCGTCCAGGTACAAGGGCGACTCGTCGAGCGCCGGGTCGGGCACGGGCACGGCCGCGGGCAGGCCCTGCGCCTGCGCCTGGTCTTCGAGATGGCCGCGCAAGGTGCTCTCCATGGCCGCGACCGCCACGTCTTCCGTCCAGCCGGAGGCCAGCATGGCCTTGAGCACCGACTCGGCACTGTGGCCGGCTTGCGCCTGTTCGACGATCCACTTGCGCAGCTCGGGGGTCACCTGCTGCTGGCTCTTGGTCATGTTCATGGTGTCGTCCTGCGCCTGAACACCAGCCGCTGCGCCTGCGAGGCGGCCGGGTCGAAGGCATAGCCTTCGAGGTTGAAGTTCTCCAGCCTGCGCGGGGTTTCCACGCGCTGGAGGATGGCCCAGCGCATCATCAGGCCGCGCGCCTTCTTGGCCGAAAAGCTGATGATTTTCCAGCCTCCCGGCCGCCATTCCTCGAATACACAGTCGATCACGCGGGCCTTCAGCGCCTGCCGGTCCACGGCCCGCGCGTACTCCTGCGAGGCGAGGTTGACCACCACCGGAGTCTTGTCCGCCGCCAGCAGCGTGTTCAGGTGCTCGGCGATGCGGCTGCCCCAGTACTGGTACAGGTTGGCGGCCGTCCCCACCTTCAGCGAGGTGCCCATTTCCAGCCGGTAGGGCTGCATCCAGTCGAGCGGACGCAGCACGCCATAGAGGCCGCTCAGGATGCGCAGGTGCTGCTGGGCCCAGTCCAGGTCGGCCGCGCCCAGCTGCCTGGCCTGCAGGCCGTCGTACACGTCACCGTCGAAGGCCAGGACCGCGGGGCGCGCATTGCGCGCCGTGAACTTGCGCGACCAGGCCTGGTAGCGGGCCACGTTCAGCGCGGCCAGCGGATCGCTGAGCTCCATGAGCGTCGCGATCTCGGCCGGGGACTTGCGGCGCAGCACCTCGATCAGCTTCGCGGCATCGTCGGCGAACTCGGGCAGCGTGTGCGGCGCTTCGGGCAAGGCGGACGCATAGTCCAGGGTCTTGGCCGGGGAAAGGAGGAACAGCATGGGATTCGGGTCGGGGGTCTAGCCGCGCCAGGCACGGCCGGCCAGCCATTGGGTGCTGGCGACGGCCAGCACCAGCGCAGCATACGTCGCCATCTTCCCGTCGTGGCCGAAGTACCACAGCCCGGCGCCCAAGGCGACCGCCCCGGCCGCGAAGTTCAGGACGAAGGCGAACCCCCAGGAGGACGGCCGGGCGGCGGGTGGCAGCAGGACGCGCGCGGCCAGGGCGACGAAAGCGGCGACCACCAGGGCCGGGGCGAAGAAGCTGAGCAGGTGCAGGAGGGAGGCGAGTGGGCTCACGCGGTTGATCTGGAGCAAGTGGCAATCGAGCCAGTCTAAGTGCTTGATCTGGATCGGATTTTATAATTGGGCGAATGGCAGTCTGGGCATTGGGCATCAACCACACGACGGCACCGCTGGATTTGCGAGGCCGGTTCGCGTTCGCCCTCGACCAGATCGCGCCGACGCTGAACGCATTGCGCGACAACGTGGGCGCGCGCCTGGGCCGCCAGCCGGAAGCGGCGATCCTCTCGACGTGCAATCGCACGGAGATCTATTGCGCGGGTGCGCAGCACGAGATCGACACCACGGTGGAATGGCTCGCGCATTCCGGCGGCGTCTCCGAGAGCACGCTGCGCCACCACGCCTACACCTTGCAGGACGCCAGCGTCGCTCGCCATGCCTTCCGCGTGGCGAGCGGCCTCGACTCGATGGTGCTGGGCGAACCGCAGATCCTGGGCCAGCTGAAGGACGCGGTGCGCGTGGCGGAACAGGCCGGCGCCCTGGGCACCACGCTGAACCAGCTGTTCCAGCGTTCCTTCGCCGTGGCGAAGGAGGTGCGCACCTCCACCGAGATCGGCTCGCACTCCATCAGCATGTCCGCCGCGTCGGTACGCCTGGCGGGGCAGCTCTTCGAAGACCTGAGCCAGGTGCGGGTGCTGTTCGTCGGCGCGGGCGAGATGATCGAGCTGGCCGCCACGCACTTCGCGGCCAAGGGGCCGAAGGCCATCGTCGTGGCCAACCGCACGCTCGAACGCGGCGAGAAGCTCGCCACGCGCTTCGGCGGCGAGGTGATGCGGCTGGCGGACCTGCCGGCGCGCCTGCATGAATTCGACGTGGTGGTCAGTTCCACCGCGAGCCAGTTGCCCATCATTGGCCTCGGCGCCGTGGAGCGCGCGCTGCGCGCCCGCAAGCACCGGCCGATGTTCATGGTGGACCTGGCGGTGCCGCGCGACATCGAGCCCGAGGTGAAGGCACTGGAAGACGTGTACCTGTACACGGTGGACGACCTCGCGAAGGTGGTGCACACCGGCGCCGCCAACCGGCAGGCCGCCGTCGCCCAGGCCGAGGCGATCATCGACGCCGGCGTCCAGAGCTTCGTGCACTGGATGGACCAGCGCCACGCCGTGCCCCTGATCCAGCAGTTGAACCACCAGGCGGACGAGTGGCGCGCCGCCGAACTCGCCCGCGCCCGCAAGCTCCTCGCCCGCGGCGAGGACGTCGACACCGTGCTCGAAGCCTTGTCGCGCGGCCTGACGCAAAAGATGCTGCACGGGCCGATGGCCGAACTGCGCGCCGGCGACGCCGAAGCCCGCCAGCGCGCCAGCGCCGCGATCGAGCAATTCTTCCTGCGCAAAGAGCGTTAGCTGGGCCCCGTCCAGCCGGCCTCTTCTGTCTCCAGAGAAGCGCCGGGCCGCCCCGGGCTTTTTTTGGCTGGTCGAACCGCTGAAAAATGACGCGAAGGGGCGAAGCCCGCAGCGTCATTGACCAGCGAATCCATGAAACCCTTCCTCCGCCAGCAACTCGAGCGCTTTCCCGTCCGCCTGCAGGAGCTGGACTTCTACCTGTCGCAGCCCGAGGTGGTGAACGACATGGAGCGCTTTCGCGAGCTCACGCGCGAGCACGCCGAGGTCACCGAGGTGAACGGCGTGTACCAGCGCTTCCTGCAGCGCGAGCGCGATCTCGCGCAGGCGCGCGAGATGCTGGACGACCCCGATTTCGCGGAGATGGCGAAGGAGGAGATCGCCGTCGCCGACGCGGAGCTGCCGGGGCTGGAGAACGAATTGCAGTCGCTGCTGCTGCCCAGGGACCCGGACGACGTGCGCAACGTGTTCCTGGAAATCCGCGCCGGCACCGGCGGCGACGAGTCGGCGCTGTTCGCGGGCGACCTGCTGCGCATGTACACGAAGTACGCCGAGCGCCAGGGCTGGCGCACGGAGATCGTGAGCGACAGTCCCGGGGAAGTCGGCGGCTTCAAGGAGGTGGTGGTGCGCTTCGTCGGCGACGGGGCCTTCGGCAAGCTCAAGTTCGAGTCGGGCGGCCACCGCGTGCAGCGCGTGCCGGCCACCGAGAGCCAGGGCCGCATCCACACCAGCGCCTGCACGGTGGCGGCACTGGCCGAACCCGACGAGGCCGCGGCCGTGCAGATCAACCCGGCCGACCTGCGCATCGACACCTTCCGCGCTTCGGGCGCCGGCGGCCAGCACGTGAACAAGACCGACTCCGCCGTCCGCATCACGCACATTCCCACGGGCATCGTGGCCGAGTGCCAGGACGACCGCTCGCAGCACCGCAACAAGGCCAAGGCCATGCAGGTGCTGGCCGCGCGCATCCAGGAGAAGGAGCGCTCGGAGCGTGCTGCGAAGGAGGCGGCCACGCGCAAGGGCCTGATCGGCAGCGGCGACCGCTCCGACCGAATCCGCACCTACAACTTCCCCCAGGGACGGGTGACCGACCACCGCATCAACCTCACGCTGTACAAGCTGGGCGCGGTGCTCGAGGGCGACCTGGACGAACTGATCTCGGCCCTGCTGCTGGCCCGCCGCGCCGAGCAGCTGGAGGAGCTCGAGGTCGGCATGGGCGCCGCACGCGCGTGAACCTGCACGAGGCCCTCACCGCCGCGGCCGCGCTCGAAGTCGAGCGCCTGGATGCGCAGCTGCTGCTCTTGCACGTCCTGGGACGGGACGCAGGCGAGCGCGCCTGGCTGCTGGCCCATGACGGCGATCCACTGGAGCCCGCCGCGCAGCAGGCCTTCGAGCAGCTCTGCGCGCGGCGCGTGGCCGGCGAGCCGCTGGCGTACCTGGTCGGGCACAAGGAGTTCTTCGGGCTGCGGCTGCAAGTGGATGCGCGCGTGCTGGTGCCGCGACCCGACACCGAAACCCTCGTGGAGTGGGCGCTCGAGGTGCTGCGCGAACGGAAGGCGCCCCGCGTGATCGACCTCGGCACAGGCAGCGGCGCGATCGCACTGGCGATCCAGTCGGCGCGCGCCGACGCGCAGGTGGAGGCCGTGGACCGGAGCGCCGGCGCGCTCGCGGTCGCGGCCGCCAACGCCGCTCGCCTGCGGCTGCCGGTGCGGTTCCGTCAGGCCTCCTGGCTCATGGGCGGCGGCGCGTACGACCTCATCGCCAGCAACCCGCCCTACGTGGCCGAGGCCGATCCGCACCTGCCTGCGCTGCAGCACGAGCCGCGCGAGGCGCTCACCGCAGGCGCGGACGGGCTGGACGACCTGCGCCGCATCGTGGCCGAGGCGCCCGCCCACCTGCTGCCCGGCGGCTGGCTGCTGCTGGAGCACGGCTGGGACCAGGCCGCGGCCGTGCGCGCGCTGCTGGCCCAAGCCGGCTTTGCCGAGGTCGCGAGCCGGCGCGACCTGGCGGGGCATGAGCGCTGCTCCGGCGGCCGCTGGCTTGAACTGGGATAATCCGCAGCCAGATCCCTGCTTTCCTGCCCAGGAGAATGTTTCCCATGAGCGAAGTCCAGCAACGCATCGACCAACTCGTCAAGAACAGCGACGTCGTGCTGTTCATGAAGGGCAATGCGTCCTTCCCCATGTGCGGCTTCTCGGGTCGCGCGATCCAGATCCTCAAGGCCTGCGGCGTCGATCCCAAGCAGCTCACGACCGTGAACGTGCTCGAGGATGCCGACATCCGCCAGGGCATCAAGGAATACAGCAACTGGCCGACCATCCCGCAGCTCTACGTGCGCGGCGAATTCATCGGCGGCTCGGACATCATGATGGAGATGTACCAGAGCGGCGAACTGCAACAGGTGCTCGGACAGTCGGCCTGAGTTCGTTCGGGCCTCAAGACCAACAACCGGACGCAGAGGACGCAGAAGTTTCGCAGAGGACGCAAAAGAAGACCTTCAAAGGTCGAATGCATTCCTTCCGAATTGCATTCTTCTGCGTCCTCTGCGTCACCTTTGCGCCCTCTGCGTCCGGTTGTTTGGTTTGAAGCTTCTTGAGTGCAAAGCGATTAGCACTCCCGCGAACCGGCTGCCAAACGGCCATCCTCCCGCGTCCACTGTCGATTCCTGCTGACATATCCGCGCGAAAGCGCGGCCATTGGTTGCCTGGCTGGCACGGCCTATGCTCGAATGAAAGCAAAGTCGTGAAGGAGTGGCCGATGCAATCGCGTAGCCTTGTTCCGCAAACCCCGGGCCTGAAGTTGCCCATCGCCAACCTGCGCAGCGTGTTCCGACCGAACGACGTCGAGCGCAAGCTGGCCAAGCTGCCCGCGCGCGACCACGAGAACCTCCGCGCCACGTACGAGCGCATGCTCGAACGCGGCCCCGAGCGCTTCCAGGTCAAGCCCAGCGGGATTCCCGAGATGGAGTCGCTGTACGAGCAGCTGCCGAACTTCGCGGATGCGCTCGACGACGTGAAGCGCCACGTCGCGCTGTCGCAGGACGCAAGCGATGGCATCGAGATCACGCCCATGCTGCTGCTCGGGCCGCCCGGCATCGGCAAGACGCACTTTGCGCGGCAGCTCGCCGACCTGCTCGGGACCGGCATGAGCCTCGTTCCCATGAGCTCCATGACGGCGGGCTGGCTGCTCTCCGGCGCATCCTCGCAGTGGAAGGGCGCCAAGCCGGGCAAGGTGTTCGAGGCCATCGTGGACGGCCAGTACGCCAACCCTGTGATCGTCGTGGACGAGATCGACAAGGCCAGCGCGGACGCGCAGTACGACCCGCTCGGCTCGCTCTACAGCCTGCTGGAGCACGACACGGCCGAATCCTTCATGGACGAATTCGCCGAGATCGCGATCGACGCGAGCCAGGTCATCTGGATCATGACGGCCAACGACGAGCGCTGCATTCCCGAGCCGATCATGAACCGCATGAACGTGTTCCAGATCGAGTCGCCCACGCACGAACAGGCCCGCTGCATCGCGCGCAACCTGTACCTCTCGATCCGGGGCGACCACGGCTGGGGCCGGCGCTTCGACGAGGAGCCCGCCGACGACGTGCTCGACTGCCTGGCGGAACTCGCGCCGCGCGAAATGCGGCGCGCGCTCATGACCGGCTTCGGCAATGCGCGCCTGGCGCACCGCGGCAGCATCGTCGCCGACGACCTGCCCCGCTGCGGCAACGGCAAGGGCCGCATGGGCTTCATCCAGTAAGGCTCAGGAGCCGGGCAGCGTGATGCCCCCAGCCGGCGGTGGGTCGGACGGCGCCGGTTCCTTCCAGGCCCAGGTCCGGGTCGCCGCGAACACCGCGTTCGGGTACTGCGGCCGCCCGCGGCTGCCGTTGTAGCGGCCCAGCGCCATGAAGAGGTCACCCGCCTCGCGATCGAGGTAGTGGCGCAGGATGACGCAGCCGAAGCGCAGGTTCGTCTGCATGTGGAACAGCGAGGACGGGTCGCCGTTGCCGATCAGGCGCGTCCAGAACGGCATCACCTGCATGTAGCCGCGCGCGCCCACCGGGCTCACGGCGAACTTGCGGAAGTTGCTCTCGACCTGGATCAGCCCCAGCACCAGCCCCGTCTCGAGTCCGGCCCGCTTGCTTTCGTACCAGACGGTCTGCAGGAATTCGCGGCGCTCGTTCCACTCGGGCGTGCGGCGCTGCAGGCGGCGGCTCATCGCGCCCAGCCAGCGCAGGTATCTCAGGCGCGCATCGATGTCCGTGAACACGGGCACGGGGGGCGCGCTGGAGGAGATCGCGGAACTGAGCGCCGTGCGCACCGCATCGGCGAGCGGCTCTTCGACCTGGGCACCGGCCAGCGCGGGCGGGATGCAGGCCGCCCACAGCCCTGCACCGGCCACGGCCGGCAAGAGCACCTGCCGGCGCGTGATCACGCGGCCAGCCGCTCTTTCAGGAAGGCGGCGACGCTGTCGGCGGCGAGCTTCGTCGGCGCGGCGTCGCGGCGATGCTGGTACTCCACCTGCCCTTCCTTCAGCCCGCGATCGGACAGCACCACGCGGTGCGGCACGCCGATCAGTTCCCAGTCGGCGAACATGGCGCCCGGGCGCTCGCCGCGGTCGTCCAGCATCACGTCGATGCCGGCCGCCGCGAGTTCGTCGTGCAGCTTTTCCGCGGCGGCCTTCACGTCCGCGCTGCGGTCCATGCCGATCGGGCACAGCACCACGGTGAACGGCGCGATGGCATCGGGCCAGACGATGCCGCGCTCGTCGTGGTTCTGCTCGATGGCGGCGGCGGGCAGGCGCGTGATGCCGATGCCGTAGCAGCCCATCTCGAACAGCTTGGGCTTGCCGTCCTCGTCGAGGAAGGTGGCGTTCATCGGCTTCGAGTATTTCGTGCCGAGATAGAAGATGTGGCCGACCTCGATGCCGCGCTCGATGGCGAGCCGGCCCTTGCCGTCCGGCGAGGGATCGCCCTCGACCACGTTG
Organism: Ramlibacter ginsenosidimutans; assembly: GCF_016654015.1. Taxonomy (GTDB): domain Bacteria; phylum Pseudomonadota; class Gammaproteobacteria; order Burkholderiales; family Burkholderiaceae_C; genus Ramlibacter; species Ramlibacter ginsenosidimutans. Next base: position 345,124 of record NZ_JAEPWM010000004.1, read on the forward strand.
CGCAGGTCCGCGACCAGGTCGGGCTCGGGCAGGTCGCGGCCCCAGTTGACGCCGGTGAGGTGGTAGTCCGCCTCGTTGGCGCCGCAGATCCAGTCGGCCATCAGCGCGACCTCGCGATCGGCGACGATCTTCACCTTTTCCTTCAGCGCGATCGGGCCCAGGTAGCCGGGCTGCGTGCCGAAGTGCGATGCGATCTCGGGGACGGTGGCGAACCGGAAGCCGGCGGCTAGGCCCGGCACCTTGCCGACCTTGATCTCGTTCATGTCGTGGTCGCCCCGCAGCAGCAGCAGCCACAGCTGCGTGCCGGCGACGGCGCCTTGCGCATCGAGCTTGTCGGTCGCCAGCACGAGGGACTTCACCGTCGTCGCGAGCGGCACGCCCAGCAGCGCGGCGACGTCCGCGCAGGTGCTCTTGCCCGGCGTCGGCACCTTCCGCATGGCCTGCGTGGCTGCCGGACGCGGGCCCTTGGGCGCGAGCGCTTCGGCCTTTTCCATGTTCGCGGCGTAGTCGCTGTCCGGGCAGTAGACGATGGCGTCCTCACCGGTCGCGGCGATCACCTGGAATTCCTCGGACAGGTCGCCGCCGATGGCGCCGCTGTCCGCCGCCACCGCGCGATAGCGCAGGCCGAAGCGGTCGAAGATGCGGCGGTACGCCTTCGCCATGCCTTCGTAGCTTCGCTTCGCGGCCGCGACGTCCCGGTCGAACGAGTACGCGTCCTTCATGATGAACTCGCGCCCGCGCATCAGCCCGAAGCGCGGACGGCGCTCGTCGCGGAACTTGGTCTGCACCTGGTACAGGTTCTTCGGCAGCTGCTTGTAGCTGCGCAGCTCCTGGCGCGCGATGTCGGTGACGACCTCCTCGCTGGTGGGCTGCACCACGAAGTCGCGCTCGTGCCGGTCCTGGATGCGCAGCAGCTCCGGGCCCATGCTGGCAAAGCGGCCGGTCTCCTGCCACAGCTCCGCCGGCTGGACGACGGGCATCGTGCACTCCACGGCGCCGGCGCGGTCCATCTCCTCGCGCACGATCGCCTCCACCTTGCGGATGACGCGCAGCCCCATGGGCATGTAGGTGTAGATGCCCGCACCGAGCTTCTTGATCATGCCGGCGCGTGTCATCAGCTTGTGGCTGGCCACTTCCGCGTCGGCAGGCGCTTCCTTCAGGGTGGAAATCAGGAACTGGGAGGCTCTCATCGATGTGGGCGGGGAGTGGCGACTGCTGAGCCCTTCCAGCGCGGGGAGGCGCCATGTATCATGGGCTCAGTTCAAAGATTTTGGGGTGTGATTATGCTGGACCGGGACGGCTTCAGGCCCAACGTCGGCATTATCCTGCTCAACCAGAAAAACCAGGTGTTCTGGGGCAAACGCATCCGGACACACAGCTGGCAGTTCCCGCAAGGCGGCATCGACCGCGGCGAAAGCCCCGAACAGGCCATGTTCCGGGAACTCCACGAGGAAATCGGGTTGCTGCCGGAGCATGTCCGCATCGTCGCGCGCACCCGCGACTGGCTCCGCTACGAAGTGCCGGAGCGCTATATCCGGCGCGACGCCCGCGGCCACTACAAGGGCCAGAAGCAGATCTGGTTCCTGCTGCAGCTGATGGGACAGGACCACAACCTGAACCTGCGCGCGACCAACCATCCCGAGTTCGACGCCTGGCGCTGGAACGACTACTGGGTGCCGCTGGACGTGGTGGTGGAGTTCAAGCGGGGCGTGTACGAAATGGCGCTGCGCGAGCTCGCGCGCTTCCTGCCACGCAACGACCACCGCAATCGCTACCTGCGCAGCGGCATGCGCGGGCGCGACGAGCACGGTCCGCACGAACACGTCCATCACCCGTTGCCGGCCGCCGGCATGGAACTGCCGCCCGGCGCGACGTTCGAACCGAATCCGCAGGGACGCTCCGAGCCCGCGGGCGACAAGGGAAAGCATGCTTCGTAGAGTCCTGGCGCTGGCACTGGCCGGCGCGGTCACCGCCGCTTCGGCGGCGGAACTGGGCGCCCCGCCGGGCACCCCCGACAACTCCTACATCCCGGACGTGCCCGAGTGGCAGGAACTGGACACGCCGCCGCCTCCGCCGCTGCGAACGCAGGGCCTGATCCCGATCGAGGTCGAAGGCAGCAGGCTCACCTTCGGTGTCGATCCGGCGTCCATCAGCGTCGGCAGCGACAGCGTCGTGCGCTACGTGGTGGTCGCCAGGAGCTCCAGCGGCGCCATCAACGCGATGTACGAAGGCCTGCGCTGCGACGGGGGCCAGGTGAAGGTGTACGCGCGCTACACACCGGGCCAGGGCTGGGTGCCGGTCACCGACGCCAGCTGGCAGCCACTGCGTACCGGCGTCGCGAGCACGCGCCACAGCATGGCGATCGCACGCGGCGGCGCCTGCATGGAGCGCGCGCCCAACGGATCCGCAGCGCAGATCGCGCTGGACCTGAAGGCGCCGGTCGACCGCCGCTTCCTGGGCGGAGGCGTGAACCGCTGAAGCTTGGCAGCGTGCCCGGCTATGGGGTGGGGTGCGCGGGGGAACAGGAGAACGCAGAGGACGCAAAGGTTACGCAGAGGACGCAGAGAAGACCTTTGAAGGATTCCTGGTTTCCCTCTGCGTCCTCTGCGTGACCTTTGCGCACTCTGCGTTCAATTGCTAGCACGCAGCCGCGCGTCTCCACCGGCCGACCGAGTGACAGCGCACGACCTCAGCGCGTCACGACCAGGTTGGTGCGATGGATCATCTCCGGTTCGGCGATGTACCCGAGCAGCTTCTCGATGTCGGCGGAAGGCCTGCGGCACAGGATTCGCGCTTCGGCGGCCGCGTAGTTCGCGAGGCCCCGCGCGATCTCCTGGCCGGACGGGTCGCGCACGGCGATCACTTCGCCGCGCGAGAAGTCGCCTTCCACGGCCGTCATGCCGATCGGCAGCAGGCTCTTGCCCTCGGCGCGCAGCTTGGCCGCCGCGCCCGCATCCACCGTCACCGCGCCGCGCAGTTGCAGGTGGTCCGCCATCCAGCGCTTGCGTGCCTGGCTCTTCTGGTCGGGAGCGACCAGAAGCGTGCCGATGATCTCGCCCTGCGCCAACCGCAGCAGGCAGTCGGTCTCGCGGCCCCAGGCGATCACGGTGGAAGCGCCGGAGCCGGCAGCGCGCCGGGCCGCCAGCACCTTGGTGATCATGCCGCCCTTGCCGATGCTGGAGCCGGCGCCGCCTGCCATCTGTTCCAGCGCGGCGTCGCCCGCGCGTGCCTGCTGGATGAAGCGCGCCTGCGGGTCCTTGCGCGGGTCTGCGCTGTACAGCCCCTTCTGGTCGGTGAGGATCACCAGCAGGTCCGCCTCCACCAGGTTGGCCACCAGCGCGCCCAGCGTGTCGTTGTCGCCGAACTTGATCTCGTCGTTGACGACGGTGTCGTTCTCGTTGATCACCGGCACGACGCGCAGCGACAGCAGGGTCAGGAGCGTCGAACGCGCATTGAGGTAGCGCTCGCGGTCGGCCAGGTCCGCGTGCGTGAGCAGTACCTGCGCCGAGCCCATGCCATGTTCGCGCAGCTTGGTCTCGTACATCTGCGCCAGGCCCATCTGGCCGACGGCCGCGGCGGCCTGCAGCTTGTCGAGTTCCTGCGGGCGGGTCACCCAGCCGAGACGCTTCATGCCTTCGGCGATCGCGCCGCTGGAGACCATGATCACTTCGCGGCCCTGGCCGGCGAGCGCGGCGAGCTGCCGGCTCCATTCGCCGATGGCGTGCTCGTCCAGCCCGCGTCCCTCGTTGGTGACCAGGCTCGACCCCACCTTGACGACGATGCGCCGCGCTTCCCGCAGCAGCACCGCGCCGTCCTTGTTCTCCGTCATCCGAATGCCTCCGTGCACCGCGGGACGCCGCCCGCCCCGCGGGGCGGCCGTGCGCGGCTCACTGGACTACCCCTCCGCGCTGCGCGCTGCGGGATTCGCCTTGGGGCGGCCCGGCGGCTCATGGCGCGGTATTTTCACCGCCCGCGAAGCGCGGGTCGACCTCGACGTGCGGCTGCTCGGCGACCTGCACCGCGTGCACGTGCTGCCAGATCGCCTGCACCAGGTGCTCGCAGCCTTCGCGCGTGAGCGCGGAGATCTCGAACACCGGGCCCTTGAACCGGAAGCGCTTCACGAAGTCCTTGACGCGCGCGGCGCGCTCTTCCTGCGGCACCATGTCCAGCTTGTTCAGCACGAGCCAGCGCGGCTTCTCGTACAGCGCCTTGTCGTATTTCTTCAGCTCCTGCACGATCGCCTTGGCCTGCGCGACCGGGTCGACGCCTTCGTCGAAGGGTGCGATGTCCACGACGTGCAGCAGCAGTCGCGTGCGCTGAAGGTGACGCAGGAACTGGTGGCCGAGGCCCGCGCCTTCGGCCGCGCCCTCGATCAGGCCCGGCACGTCGGCGACCACGAAGCTCTGCTCCGGACCGACGCGCACGACCCCCAGGTTCGGGTGCAGCGTGGTGAAGGGATAGTCCGCGATCTTCGGGCGCGCATTGGACACGGCCGCGATCAGCGTGGACTTGCCGGCATTAGGCATGCCCAGCAGCCCCACGTCGGCGAGCACCTTCAGCTCCAGCTTCAGGCTCTTCTTCTCGCCCGGCCAGCCGGGCGTCTTCTGGCGCGGCGCGCGGTTCACCGAGCTCTTGAAGCGCATGTTGCCGAAGCCGCCGTCGCCGCCCTTGGCGATCAGGATCTTCTCGCCCGGCTGCAGCAGCTCGTACAGCACCTCGCCGGTCTCGGCGTCGGTGATGATGGTGCCCACGGGCATCTTCAGCGTGATGTCGTGACCCATGGCGCCGAACATGTCGGAGCCCATGCCGTGCTCGCCGCGACCGGCTTCGTGCCGGCGCGAGAAGCGGTAGTCCACCAGGGTGTTGAGGTTCGGGTCCGCCACGGCCCACACGTGGCCGCCCCGGCCGCCGTCGCCGCCGTTGGGACCGCCGAATTCCTTGTACTTCTCGTGGCGGAACGAGACGCAGCCGTTCCCCCCATCGCCGGCGGCGATGTCGATGAATGCTTCGTCCACGAATTTCATAAGAGCCTCGATACCTCTGCAAACCGCAGCGCGATTCCGCGCGGGCAAAAACGCAGAAGCCCCGACAAGTCGGGGCTTCTTGTCAGCGGGATGAGGTTAACTCAAGCCGCCGGGGTGACGTTGACCGTCTGCTTGTTCAGGGCGCCCTTGACCTTGAAGCTCACGTGCCCGTCGACCAGCGCGAACAGCGTGTGGTCCTTGCCCACGCCGACGTTGGTGCCGGGGTGGAACTTGGTGCCGCGCTGGCGCACGATGATGGAGCCGGCGCTGATCAGTTCGCCGCCGAAGGCCTTCACGCCCAGCATCTTCGGCTGGGAGTCGCGCCCGTTTCGCGTAGAGCCGCCGCCTTTTTTCTGTGCCATTTCCTGTGCTCCTCAGGCGCCGGCGATGTCACCGATTTGCAGTTCGGTGTACTGCTGGCGGTGGCCCTGGTGCTTCTGGTAGTGCTTGCGGCGACGCATCTTGAAGATGCGCACCTTCTCGTGCTTGCCGTGCGCGACGATCGTCGCCTTCACCGTGGCACCCGACACCAGGGGCACCCCGATCTTCAGGTCGCCGCCGTTGCCGACAGCGAGAACCTGGTCGATCGTGATTTCCTGGCCGATGTCCGCAGCAATCTGTTCTACTTTGATCTTGTCGCCGGAAGCAACACGATACTGCTTGCCTCCGGTTTTTATGACCGCGTACATGGTTTGACCTCACATGGAACGGCCCCCCGATAGGGGCCATCAGTCCGAGCGTCCCCGCGCGGGGAGCATCGACTCTTTCCAGACGGATTTCCGGAAAGCCGGCGAGTATAGCATTGTTGGTGGTCACTGACAACGGAGCCCCGGGCCAGGTCCGGCTGGGCCAGGGGGTCTTCCTATAATCCGCGCAACTCTGCGGATTGCCCCTCTTGACCGACTCTTCCCCCAGTGCAACCGCCGTCCTTGCCTTGATCGCCGACGACATGCGCGAAGTGGATGGCGTCGTCGCGCGTCGCCTGGCCTCCACCGTGCCGCTCGTGGGGCAAGTGTCCCGGTACATCATTTCCTCGGGCGGCAAGCGCCTGCGCCCGGCCCTGCTGCTGCTGGTGTGCCGCGCCCTCGGCTTTCGCGGCGAGCAGCGCTTCAATCTCGCGGCGGTCGTCGAGTTCATCCACACCGCGACGCTGCTCCATGACGACGTGGTGGACGAGTCCACGCTGCGCCGCGGCCGGGCCACGGCCAACGAGCATTTCGGCAACCCCGCCAGCGTGCTGGTGGGCGACTTCCTCTATTCGCGCGCCTTCCAGATGATGCTGGATGCGCACGACATGCGCGTCATGGAGATCCTGGCCGACGCGACCAACGTGATCGCCGAGGGCGAGGTCATGCAGCTGATGAACATGCACGACCCCAACCTCGACGAAGCGGCGTACGTGCAGGTCATCCGCTCGAAGACGGCCAAGCTGTTCGAGGCCAGCGCGCGGCTGGGCGCCGTGCTGGCCGGCGCCCCGCCGGCCGTGGAGCAGGCTTGCGCGGAGTACGGGCAGGCCGTGGGCACGGCGTTCCAGGTGATCGACGACGTGCTCGATTACGCGGGCACGGCGGAGGAACTGGGCAAGAACCTCGGCGACGACCTGCGCGAAGGCAAGGTCACGCTGCCCCTGATCGCGGCGATGCGCCGCGGCAGCGACGATCAGCGCGCGCTGATCCGGCGCGCCGTGGAAACGGGCGATCTCGCCGAACTGGAGCACGTGGTCGAGATTGTGCGCGCGACGGGGGCGCTGGAGGTCGCGCACGACGCGGCTGCGGCCGAAGCAAAGCGCGCGATGTCAGCCGCGGCACAGCTACCGGCGAATGAGCACGCTCAGGCTTTGGTACAATTGGCGGCTTCGCTGCTCGCGCGGCGCAACTGAGGCAGCTCAGGGCACGGCGCGGCAGCCATCGGGGTGTAGCTTAGCCTGGTAGAGCGCTACGTTCGGGACGTAGAGGCCGGAGGTTCGAATCCTCTCACCCCGACCAGGATCCCATCGAACAGCACCCTCGCGGTGCTGTTCTTCCTTGCGGCGCCGTTCACCGGCGCTGGCGTGCCGCTCGGCGCGCAATCGCACAAAACCCCCTTGCCAAATCGGTCCCGCCTCGGGGCAACGTGACTTCCTACCAACGCAGAGCCTCGTCGTAAAGGCCCTTCATTTACACCAACTCTGCTTTTCGGGATGATCGGGCACTGACTTTTCCCTGCCGGGCTGCCTCCGGCTGCTTGAATTACCTCCATGGCCGCTGTCGATCCGTTCACCGAAGCCTCCGCCGTCGCCCTGCCCGGCCTCGGCCGCGCGCTCGTGTCGGCCGGCAAGCTGGGGCAGAAGGCGGCGGAGGAGATCTACCGCAAGGCGCAGGCCAACCGCACGAGCTTCATCGCTGAACTCACAGGTTCGGGCGCGGTGTCGGCGGCCGATCTCGCCCACACCATGGGGACCGCCTTCGGCGCGCCCGTGCTGGACCTCGACGCAATCGACACGACGCGGCTGCCCAAGGGCCTGCTCGATCGCAAGATCTGCGCGGACTTCCGCATCGTCGTCCTGTCCAAGCGGAACAACCGCCTGATCGTCGCCACGGCCGATCCGTCGGACCAGTCCGCCGCCGAAAAGATCAAGTTCGCCACGCAGATGGGCGTGGACTGGATCATCGCGGAGTACGACAAGCTCACCAAGATGGTCGAGAGCCTCGGGACTTCGGCCACCGAGGCGATGGACAGCATCATCGGCGACGACTTCGAGTTCGACGAGTCGACGATCGACTCGACGATCGCCGAAGACGACGGCGCCGCGACCTCCGACGTCGACGACGCCCCGGTCGTCAAGTTCCTGCACAAGATGCTGCTGGACGCGATCGGCATGCGCGCCTCGGACCTGCACTTCGAACCGTACGAGCACACCTACCGCGTGCGCTTCCGCATCGATGGCGAGTTGCGCGAGATCGCGTCGCCGCCAGTGGCCATCAAGGACAAGCTGGCCTCCCGCATCAAGGTGATCTCCCGCATGGACATCTCCGAGAAGCGGATCCCCCAGGACGGCCGGATGAAGCTGAAGGTCAGCGCCGAACGGGTGATCGACTTCCGGGTCTCGACCCTGCCCACGCTGTTCGGCGAGAAGATCGTGATCCGTATCCTTGATCCGAGCAGCGCGCGCCTGGGCATCGAGGCCCTGGGCTACGAGCCCGAGGAGAAGGCACGGCTCATGGAGGCGATCGGCCGGCCCTACGGCATGATCCTGGTCACCGGCCCGACCGGCTCCGGCAAGACCGTGTCCCTGTACACCTGCCTGAACCTGCTGAACAAGCCCGGCGTGAACATCTCCACCGCGGAGGACCCGTCGGAAATCGGGATGCCGGGCGTCAACCAGGTGAACGTGAACGAAAAGGCGGGACTCACCTTCGCGGCGGCGCTGAAGTCCTTCCTGCGCCAGGATCCGGACGTGATCATGGTCGGCGAAATCCGCGACCTGGAAACCGCCGACATTGCCATCAAGGCCGCCCAGACCGGCCACATGGTCATGTCCACGCTGCACACGAACGATGCCCCGGCGACCCTGACCCGGATGCGCAACATGGGCATCGCGCCGTTCAACATCGCGTCCTCGGTGATCCTGATCACGGCGCAGCGCCTGGCGCGCCGCCTGTGCGGGCAGTGCAAGAAGCCGATAGACATTCCGTACGAGACGCTGATCGACGCGGGCTTCAAGGAAGAACAGGTCGACGGCAGCTGGACGCCTTACCAGCCGGTCGGCTGCTCGGCCTGCAACAACGGCTACAAGGGCCGGGTCGGCATCTACCAGGTGATGCCCATCAGCGAGGACATGCAACGCATCATCCTGGCGGACGGCAGTGCGCTGGAGATCGCCGAGCAGGCCCGCAAGGAAGGCGTGCGCAGCTTGCGCGAATCCGGCCTGCACAAGGTCAGGCAGGGCATGACTTCCCTCGAGGAAGTCCTGGCCGTGACGAACGAATAACAGGGGAGCGCAGATGGCCGCGACGGCAACCAAGGAATTCGTCTTCGAGTGGGAGGGACGGGACCGCAACGGCAAGTCCGTGCGGGGCGAGACGCGCGCCGCCGGCGAGAACCAGGTCATGGCGTCCCTGCGGCGCCAGGGCGTGTCGCCGCTGAAGATCAAGAAGCGCCGGATGCGCTCGGGCTCCAAGATCAAGCCGAAGGACATCGCGATCTTCACGCGCCAGCTCGCCACCATGATGAAGGCCGGCGTGCCCCTGCTGCAGTCCTTCGACATCGTGGGCCGCGGCAACGCCAACGCCAGCGTCACCAAGCTGCTGAACGACATCCGCACCGACGTCGAGACCGGCACCTCGCTGTCGGCCGCGTTCCGCAAGTACCCGATGTACTTCGACAACCTCTACTGCAACCTGGTGGAAGCGGGCGAGGCCGCCGGTATCCTGGAAAGCCTGCTGGACCGGCTGGCGGTCTACATGGAGAAGACCGAGGCGATCAAGTCCAAGATCAAGTCGGCGCTGATGTACCCGATCGCGGTGCTGGTGGTGGCCTTCGTCGTGGTGTCGGTGATCATGATCTTCGTGATCCCGGCCTTCAAGGAGGTGTTCACTTCCTTCGGCGCCGACCTGCCCGCGCCCACGCTGTTCGTGATCGCCGTGTCCGAAATCTTCGTCAAGTGGTGGTGGCTGATCTTCGGCGGCATCGGCGGCACGCTGTACTTCTTCATGCAGGCCTGGAAGCGCAACGAGCGGGTCCAGCAGTTCATGGACCGGCTGATGCTCAAGCTGCCCCTGTTCGGCAACCTGGTCTACAAGTCCGTGATCGCCCGCTGGACGCGCACGCTGGCCACCATGTTCGCCGCCGGCGTGCCGCTGGTGGAAGCGCTCGATTCCGTGGGCGGCGCCTCCGGCAACTCCGTCTACGCCATGGCCACGCAGAAGATCCAGCAGGAGGTGTCCACCGGCACCAGCCTGACCGCTGCCATGACCAACGCCAACGTGTTCCCGTCGATGGTGCTGCAGATGTGCGCCATCGGCGAGGAGTCGGGCTCCATCGACCACATGCTGGGCAAGGCGGCGGACTTCTATGAAGCCGAAGTCGACGACATGGTGGCGGGCCTGTCCAGCCTGATGGAGCCGATCATCATCGTGATCCTGGGTACCATCATCGGCGGCATCGTCGTGTCCATGTACCTGCCGATCTTCAAACTCGGTTCCGTCGTCTGATGCTGCTGCCTGCAAGTCTCGAGGCGGCGATCCTCGCCGCCATCTTCGGCCTGTTGATCGGAAGCTTCCTCAACGTCGTCATCTATCGCTTCCCGAAGATGCTGGAGCGGCAGTGGGCCGCCGAATGCGCGGACTTCACCGGCCAGCCCGCGAAGGAGGAAGCGGAGCCCGTGTTCAACCTGGTGGCGCCGCGCTCGCGCTGCCCGCATTGCGGCCACCAGATCCGCTGGTACGAGAACATCCCCGTGGTGAGCTGGCTCGCCCTGCGCGGGCGCTGCTCGCAGTGCAAGGCGCGCATCAGCGTGCGCTACCCGGTCGTGGAGGTCGTGACGGCGGCCTTCTTCTTCCTGTGCGGCGAGCGCTGGGGCCTGGGCCTGCAGGCCGCCGCGTGGGCCGCCTTCGCCGCCCTGCTGATCTGCCTGTTCCTGATCGACATGGACACGCAGATCCTGCCCGACGACCTGAACTACACCTTGCTGTGGCTCGGCCTGCTCGCCTCCGCGGCAGGCTGGACCGTGCCGCTCGCCTCCGCGGTGTGGGGCGCGGCGCTCGGCTACGGCGTGTTCTGGCTCATCTTCCAGCTGTTCAAGCTGGCCACCGGCAAGGAAGGCATGGGCTACGGGGACTTCAAGTTGTTGGCCGCGCTCGGCGCCTGGCTAGGCGCGCCCTACCTGGTGGCGATCATCCTGCTGTCATCCATCGTCGGCGCGGCGATCGGCATCCTGCTGCTGTTCGTGGGCAAGCTGGCCAACAAGGACATCCCCATGCCCTTCGGCCCCTACCTGGCGGGTGCAGGCCTGCTGGCGCTGGCGCTCAGCCCGGCCGCCATGCCGGCCCTGCTGCCCTTCGCCTTCCCCTTCGGCGCACACTGAGGCAGCGCATGGCCGCGCGCATCGGCCTCACCGGCGGCATCGGCAGCGGCAAGAGCACCGTGCTGGCGATGCTGCAGGCGTTGGGCGCCGCGGCCATCGATGCCGACGCGATCTCGCGTGCAACGACGGCCTCGGGCGGCGCGGCGATAGTCGCGATCCGCGCGCGCTTCGGCCCGGAGTTCGTCACTGCCGACGGCGCGCTGGACCGGGCCCGCATGCGCCAACGCGCCTATGCCCATCCGGAGGCGCGGCGCGAACTGGAGCAGATCATCCATCCGCTGGTGGGCGAGGAAGTCGCGCGCCAGGTGGACGCGGCGCTGGCGGCCGGCGCGCGCTGCATCGTCTTCGACATCCCCTTGCTGGTGGAGTCGGGCCGCTGGCGCCAGCAGGTCGACCGCGTGCTGGTCGTCGACTGCTCGCCCGAGACGCAGGTGGCTCGCGTGGTGGCGCGCAGCGGCCTGGCTCCGGACGAGGTCCGCGCGATCATCGCGGCGCAGGCGCCGCGCGCGCTGCGGCTCGCCGCGGCCGACCTGGTGATCTGCAACGAGGGACTCACGCTGGAAGCACTGCGGTACGAAGTGGAACAGGCGGCGCGGAGCTTCGGGCTATGATGGCGCCCTGCTCCTGGCCCCTGCCGTCCACCGTCCGCGCGTGATCCTCTACGAATACCCCTTCAACGAACGCATCCGGACCTACCTGCGGCTGGAACACCTGTTCCGCCGCCTGGGCGAGCTGATTCCCCGCAGCCATCCGCTGGACCACCACTATGCGCTCGCGACCATCTTCGAAGTGATGGACGTGGCGGCGCGCGCGGACCTGAAGTCCGACGTGCTGAAGGACCTGGAGCGTCAGAAGCAGCAGCTCAACGCCTACCGCGGCAATCCGGCGATCTCCGAGCAGGCGCTCGATGGCGTGATCCGGCAGCTGGAGACCTGCTTCAGCGCGGTCAACGGCACGCCGGGCAAGGCGGGCCAGTCGCTCACCGAGAACGAGTGGCTCATGAGCATCCGCAGCCGCGCCGGCATTCCCGGAGGCACCTGCGAGTTCGACCTGCCGGCCTATTACGCGTGGCAGCACCTGCCAGCGGAGCAGCGGCGCGCCGACCTCGAGCGCTGGGCCAACACGCTGGCGCCGCTCGCCGAGTCCATCCACCAGCTGCTGCGCCTGCTGCGCGATTCGGGCGCGCCGCAGAAGGTGATGGCCGCGGGCGGCCAGCTGCAGCAGACGCTGCCGCAGGGCCGCACCTTCCAGCTGCTGCGCCTGCGCATCGACGAGTCGCTCGGCGTGGTGCCGGAAATCAGCGGCAACCGCCTCATCGTGTCGGTGCGGCTCATGCGCCAGGACAACGACAAGATGCTCGCGAGCACCGAGAACACGCCGTTCGAACTCACGCTCTGCGCCTGACTCCAAGCGCCATGGCTACCCGTGCCGAGAAAGCTCGCATCGTGCGCTGCCCCGCCTGCGGCGGCGACAGCGTGTACGCACCCAGCAATCCCTACCGGCCCTTCTGCAGCGGACGCTGCAAGGGCATCGACTTCGGCGCCTGGGCCAGCGAAACGTTCCGTGTGCCCGATCCGGCTCCACCGGACGATTTGCCGTTCGGCGATCCGAAGGAGCAGTAGGCGCTCGGCTGGCGCGAGCGCTTCACCGGGCAGGAGAACGCAGAGGACGCAAAGGTTACGCAGAGGACGCAGAGAAAACCTTTGAAGGCTTTCCGTTTTCCCTCTGCGTTCTCTGCGTAACCTCTGCGCACTCTGCGTTCACCTTGCCCGTGCTCACACCCAGTACGTGTCCCCCACGAACCCGCGCTCCTGCGCGAACCACGCGAGCACCGGCACGGTTCCCGGCAGCACCGGCTGCACCGTGACCGGCAGTTGCTGCCAGGCGTACTGCTGGCCTTCGTGCATGTGGAGGGTGCCGGTCCAGTCGTGGACCTTGCAGAAGTTCAGCCGTACCAGCGCGTGCGGGTAGTCCACGCGCTCCACGTGCCACGGATGCACCGCCCCGATGGTGATGCCGATCTCTTCCTGCAGTTCGCGGCGTAGCGCCTGCTCCACGGTTTCGCCGGGCTCGACCTTGCCGCCGGGGAATTCCCAGTAGCCCTCGTACACCTTGCCGGGTGGACGCGAGGTGAGCAGGAAGGCGCCGTCGGGGCGGATCAGCACGCCGACGGCGACTTCGACTTCCTTGCGCTCGGGACCGCCCTCGCGCGGGCGATCGCCATCGGCCACGAGGACACCTGCAGTACTCACGCGTGATGCCGTCCCGCGTAGTCGCGGGCGAACTGGTAGGCCACGCGGCCGCTGCGCGAGGCGCGTTCCAGCGCCCAGACCAGCGCCTCCGGGCGGGCCGCCTCGATGTCCGCGGCGGGCACGCCGAAGTGCTGCAGCCAGGTCGCACAGATGTGCAGGTACTCCTCCTGGCTGAACGGATAGAAGCTCACCCACAGGCCGAAGCGCTCGGACAGCGAGATCTTTTCCTCCACCACTTCGCCCGGATGCACCTCGCCGTCGTCCGTGTGCTTGTAGGTGAGGTTCTCCTTCATGTACTCGGGCAGCAGGTGGCGCCGGTTGCTGGTCGCATAGATCAGCACGTTGGGCGTCGCCGCGGCCACCGAGCCGTCGAGGATGGACTTCAGCGCCTTGTAGCCCGGCTCGCCCTCCTCGAAGGAGAGGTCGTCGCAGAAGACCATGAACTTCTCGGGCCGCGCCGACACCACGTCGATCACGTCCGGCAGGTCCACCATGTCGGCCTTGTCGATCTCGATCAGCCGCAAGCCCTGCTTCGCATACGCATTCAGGCAGGCCTTCACCAGCGAGGACTTCCCGGTGCCGCGCGCGCCGGTCAGCAACACGTTGTTGGCGGGATGCCCGTGCACGAACTGCTCGGTGTTGCGCTGGATTTTCTCCTTCTGCGGCTCGATCTCCTTCAGGTCCTCGAGGCGGATGTCCGCCACGTGCTTCACCGGCTCCAGCACGCCATGGCCGCTGGCACGCTTGCGATAGCGCCAAGCGATGGCGGCGTTCCAGTCGGGGGCGGACAGCGGCTGCGGCAGCACGGCCTCGAGGCGGTCCAGCAGTTGCATGGCGCGGGAGATGAGCGCGTCGAAATTCTGGCTCACGGGGTTTCTTTCTTGGCAACGGGTGCCGCCCCTCCCTCCGGGAGAGGCCGGGTGGTGGATCAGGACCTGTAGTCGGCGTTGATGGTGACGTACTCGTGGCTGAAGTCGCAGGTCCAGACCTGGTCGAACGCTTCGCCGCGCCCGAGCGCCACGCGCACGGTGATCTCCGACTGCTTCATCACGCGCTGGCCATCCTCTTCGCGATAGGACGGATTGCGGCCGCCGCGCGTGGCCACGTGCACGTCGTCGAGGAACAGCTCGATGTGCGCCTGGTCCAGGTCCTCGATTCCGGCGTAGCCCACGGCGGCGAGGATGCGGCCCAGGTTGGGATCGCTCGCGAAGAAGGCGGTCTTCACCAGCGGCGAGTGCGCGATGGCGTACGCCACCTGCCGGCACTCCGCGGCCGTGCGGCCGCCCTCGACCCGCACCGTGATGAACTTGGTCGCGCCCTCGCCGTCGCGCACGATCGCCTGCGCGAGCTGGCGTGCGACCTCCAGCATCGCGCCCTTGAGCGCGGCGCCGGCGGCCGTGTGCAGCGAGGTGATCACGGGATGCCGGGCCTTGTTGGTGGCGACCACGATGAAAGAGTCGTTGGTGGAGGTGTCGCCATCCACCGTGACGCGGTTGAACGAGCCCTCGGCCAGCTCGAACGCGAGCTCCGGCAGCAGCCGTGGATCGATCTGCGCATCGGTGGCCAGGAAGCCCAGCATCGTGGCCATGTTGGGGCGGATCATGCCGGCGCCCTTGCTGATGCCGGTGATCGTCACCGTCGCGCCCTCGACCTGCACCTGCCGGCTGAACGCCTTGGGCACGGTGTCCGTGGTCATGATGCCTTCGGCGGCGCGCAGCCAGTGGTCCGGGCGCGCGTCGGCCAGGGCGGCGGGCAGGCCCTTCTCGATGCGGTCCACCGGCAGCGGCTCCATGATCACGCCCGTCGAAAACGGCAGGACCTGCTCGGGCGCGACATTCAGCAGGCGGGCGGCGGCGACGCAGGTGGCGCGGGCGCGCACCAGGCCGTCTTCGCCCGTGCCGGCGTTGGCATTGCCGGTGTTGATCACCATCGCGCGGATGTCGCCGCGCGCCAGGTGCTCGCGGCAGACCTGCACCGGCGCAGCGCAGAAGCGGTTGCGCGTGAACACGCCGCCGACGGCGGCGCCTTCGTCCAGCAGGAACACGGTGAGGTCCTTGCGGTTGGCCTTGCGGATCCCCGCCTCGGCGACGCCGATGCGCACGCCCGGGACGGCGTGCAGCGATTCCGCGCGCGGGGCGCTCAGGTTCACGGGCATGGAGGACCTTTGTCGAGAGAAGTGGGAAGCGGAGAAATGGGAAGCGGAAGACGGGCGCGCGGCGCCCTGTCAGTTCTGGCGCCAGGGCAGGCCGCGCAGGCGCCAGCCGCCCTTGCGGCCGCGGTGCCCCTGCTCGTCGGCGTCGCCCTCGAAGCCTTCCAGGATGTTGTAGGCCTCGACGCCCTGCTGCGTGGCGAGCTTCGCCGCGGCGATGGAGCGCACGCCGCTGCGGCAAAGCAGCACGACCTTCTTGCCCGAGGGCACGGCTTGGCGGATGCGCGCGCCGAAGTCGGGATCGACCTGCATGCCGGGCCACTGCTTCCACGCCAGCGGCACCGCGCCCGGCACGAAGCCCACCCACTCGCGCTCGGCATCGGTACGCACATCCACCAGCACGGCCTCGCCCGCCTGCCACCAGCGGCAAGCCAGCTCGGGCGTGACATCACCCGCATAGCCTTCGGCGGGCCGCGGCTGATCGCGATCGGGAGAAGGGACGGGGGCGTTCATGCCCCGATTTTGCCACCCGGCGAAAGCGGCGGAGCGCCAGCGCTATCGGGCAACGGAACGCAGAGGACGCAAAGGTTACGCAGAGGACGCAGAGAAGACTTTCAAGGAAATCGGTTTCCCTTCTGCGCTCTCTGCGTAATCTCTGCGTCCTCTGCGTTCTCCTGGCCGCCAAGACGCTCCGCTCACACCACCCGCACCTGCAAACTCGGCAGCTTGTCGATGTGGATCTCCATCACGTCGCCGCGGACCACCGGGCCGACGTTGGCGGGCGTGCCCGAGTAGATGATGTCGCCGGGGTAGAGCTCGTTGGCCTGCGAGAGGTGGGCGATCTGCTCGGCGACGGACCAGATCATCTGGTTGAGGTCGGCGCTCTGCTTGGTCTGGCCGTTGACCTTCAGCCAGATCGCGCCCTGCGTGAAGTGCCCGACCAGCGCCACCGGATGCACGGGGCCCATGGGCGCGGAGTGGTCGAAGCTCTTGCCGATTTCCCAGGGCTTTTTCTCGTTGCCCATCGCCTGCTGCAGGTCGCGGCGCGTCATGTCGAGGCCCACGGTGTAGCCGTAGACGTGGTCCAGCGCGCGCTCCACCGGGATGTTGCGGCCGCCCCGGTGCAGGAAGGCCACGAGCTCCACCTCGTAGTGGTAGTTCTTCGTCAGCGTGGGATAGGGATGGTCCGCCACCACGCCCGGCGTCACGTGCTGGATGGCGTCGGTGGGCTTCTGGAAGAAGAACGGCGGCTCGCGATTCGGGTCCGAACCCATCTCGCGCGAATGCGCCGCGTAGTTGCGGCCGATGCAGTAGATCCGGCGCACCGGGAAGACCTCGCTCGAACCCACGACAGGCACGAAGCTGTCCGGCACGGCGAACAGCGGCTTGGCGCCGCTGCCCATCGCCACGTCAGCGCCGGTGCTCGCGCAGCCGGCCAGGCCCGCGGCGGCCGCAGCGACGGCCGCGGACCCCTGGAAAAAATTGCGACGGTCCATTTGCATCGGTCTCCTCACTTGGAAGGCGGCAGTATCCCCCTGCGGGTCGGCCGGCGAACGTGCATTGGCGTTTGTCCTAGTCCCCGGCCCAGGAGGTCGCCCGAGCATAGTGACCGTCGTCTCCCCGGAGATCCCCCCGGCGGGCCGCGTGCTGTACGCTGGCCGCCGACCGTGGGAAAATTGACGTTGACGTAAACGTCAACTAAAGTCCCCCCTTCATGCCCAAGCCCCGCTTCCAGGCGCCCCGCGCCGCCGACTGGCAGCCCCCCGCGGGCAAGCATGCCGCGGATTTCAAGCTGTCCGAGGTCGACCCGGCGGCCACCCCCTGGTCCAGCGGCGACAAGGAAAAGGACAAGCAGCAGGTCGACGCCATCGCGCAGGAGCTCGACGAACTGCAGAACCTGTTCTACGCGGACGGGCGCTACGCCCTGCTGGTCGTGCTGCAGGGCATGGACGCCTCGGGCAAGGACGGCGCGATCCGGGCCGTGTTCTCGCGCACCAGCCCGCTGGGCGTGCACAGCATCCCGTGGAAGGCGCCCAGCGAGGACGAGCGGGCGCACGACTATCTCTGGCGCATCCACCACGGCATGCCGCGCGCGCGCGAGATCGTGGTGTTCAACCGCAGCCACTACGAGGACGTGCTGGTGCCCGTGGTGAACGGCAAGCTCACCCGCGAGCGCACGGAGGAGCGCTACCGCCAGATCAACGACTTCGAGCGCATGCTGTGCGAGAACGCCACGGTGATCCTGAAGTTCATGCTCCACATCAGCTCGGAAGAACAGCGCGTGCGCCTGCAGGCCCGCGTGGACGACCCGACCAAGCGCTGGAAGTTCGCTGCCGGCGATCTCGAGGTGCGCAAGCACTGGCGCGACTACCAGAAGGCCTACCAGGCGCTGCTGCGCACGACCAGCACGGAATGGGCGCCGTGGACCATCGTGCCGGCGAACTCCAAGACGCACCGCAACCTGATGATCGCCAGCATCGTGCGCGACACGCTGCACGGGCTCAAACTGCGCTACCCCCCCGACCCGCCCGGCGTCGCGGGTGTCAAAGTGAAGTGAACTGACCATCCGACCATGACCGACCTGTCCGCCGAATTCAAGGCGCTCGCCAGCTACCGCCCCACCCACAAGGTGCGCTTCGTCACGGCCGCATCGCTGTTCGACGGGCACGACGCAGCGATCAACATCATGCGGCGCATCCTGCAGTCCATGGGCACGGAGGTGATCCACCTGGGGCACAACCGCAGCGTCGACGAGGTGGTCACGGCCGCCTTGCAGGAGGACGTGCAGGGCATCGCCATCAGCTCCTACCAGGGCGGCCACCTGGAGTACTTCAAGTACATGGTCGACCTGCTGCGCGAGCGCGGCGGCGAGCACATCCAGGTGTTCGGCGGCGGCGGCGGCGTGATCGTGCCCTCCGAGATCCGCGAGCTGCAGGACTACGGCGTGGCGCGCATCTACAGCCCCGAGGACGGCCAGAAGATGGGCCTGGCCGGGATGATCGGCGAGATGGTGATGCGCTGCGACCGCGACCTGTCGCCGTACGCGCCGAAGTCGCTGGACGCGATCCAGGGCCACACCGAACTCGGCTGGCGCGCGCTCGCGCAACTCGTCACCGCCCTGGAGGGCGGCAGCGCCGACGCGAAGCTGGTGCAGGACCTGCGCACGGCCGCCGGCCAGCGCCGCGTGCCCGTCCTGGGCATCACGGGCACCGGTGGCGCCGGCAAGTCCTCGCTCACCGACGAACTGGTGCGCCGGCTGCGCCTGGACCAGGACGACAGCCTGCGCGTGGCGATCGTCTCGATCGACCCCTCGCGACGCAAGAGCGGCGGCGCCCTGCTCGGCGACCGCATCCGCATGAACGCGATCGGCCCCTGGAAGCAAGGGCCGCGCGTGTACATGCGCTCGCTCGCCACGCGCGACTTCGGCAGCGAGATCAGCGCCGCGCTCGGCGACACGGTCGCCGCGTGCAAGGCCGCCGGCTTCGACCTCGTCATCGTCGAGACCAGCGGCATCGGCCAGGGCGATGCGGCCATCGTGCCGCACGTGGACATCCCGCTGTACGTGATGACGCCGGAGTTCGGCGCGGCCAGCCAGCTGGAAAAGATCGACATGCTGGACTTCGCCGAGTTCGTGGCGATCAACAAGTTCGACCGCAAGGGCGCGGCCGACGCGCTGCGCGACGTCGCCAAGCAGGTGCAGCGCAACCGCGAGGCGTTCGGCAAGCGGCCGGAGGAGATGCCGGTGTTCGGCACCATGGCGGCGCGCTTCAACGACGACGGCGTGACGGCGCTGTACCAGGCGCTGAAGCCGCGCCTGCAGGAGCTCGGCCTGCCCCTGCGCGAGGGCCGCCTGCCGCAGGTCTCCGTGCGCCACAGCACCAACCAGGCGCCGGTCGTGCCGCCCGGCCGGACTCGCTATCTCGCCGACATCGCCGACACCGTGCGCGGCTACAAGAAGCGCGTGCGCGAACAGGTGCGGCTCGCCCGCGAGATCCAGCAACTGAAGGAAGCCGCGCGCATGCTCAAGCTGGAGAAGCCCGGGCGCGCGCCTGCGGCGGAAGCCACGCTGGACCTGGCGGCACAGCGGCTCGCGCGCATGGACAAGGACGCCCTGCACCTGCTGAAGCAGTGGCCCGACATGCAGAAGGCCTACGCCGGCGACGAGTACGTGGTGAAGATCCGCGACCGCGAGATCCGCACCGCGCTCACCTACACCTCGCTGTCGGGCACCGTGGTGCGCAAGGTGTCGCTGCCCCAGTACGAGGACCACGGCGAGATCCTGAAGTGGCTGATGCTGGAGAACGTGCCCGGCAGCTTCCCCTACACCGCCGGCGTGTTCGCCTTCAAGCGCGAGAACGAGGACCCCACGCGCATGTTCGCGGGCGAAGGCGACGCGTTCCGTACCAACAAGCGCTTCAAGCTGCTGTCCGCCGGCATGCCGGCCAAGCGCCTGTCCACCGCCTTCGACTCGGTCACGCTGTACGGCAACGATCCCGATCCGCGCCCGGACATCTACGGCAAGGTGGGCAACTCCGGCGTGTCCATCGCGACCCTGGACGACATGAAGGTGCTGTACTCGGGCTTCGACCTGTGCGATCCCGCGACCTCGGTGTCGATGACCATCAACGGCCCGGCGCCGACGATCCTGGCGATGTTCATGAACACCGCCATCGATCAGAAGCTTGCCAAGTTCAAGGCCGACAACGGCCGCGAGCCCACCGGCACCGAGGCGGCCAAGATCCGCGAATGGGTGCTCGCCAACGTGCGTGGCACCGTGCAGGCCGACATCCTGAAGGAAGACCAGGGCCAGAACACCTGCATCTTCTCCACCGAGTTCTCGCTGAAGGTGATGGGCGACATCGCCGAGTACTTCGTGCACCACGACGTGCGGAACTTCTACTCGGTGTCGATCTCGGGCTACCACATCGCCGAGGCTGGCGCCAACCCGATCTCGCAGCTCGCCTTCACGCTGTCCAACGGCTTCACCTTCGTCGAGGCGTATCTCGCCCGCGGGATGCACGTCGACGACTTCGCGCCCAATCTGTCCTTCTTCTTCTCCAACGGCATGGACCCGGAGTACACGGTGCTGGGCCGCGTGGCGCGCCGCATCTGGGCGGTCGCGATGAAGGAACGCTACGGCGCCAACGAGCGCAGCCAGAAGCTCAAGTACCACGTCCAGACCTCGGGCCGCTCGCTGCACGCGCAGGAGATCCAGTTCAACGACATCCGCACCACGCTGCAGGCGCTGATCGCGATCTACGACAACTGCAACTCGCTGCACACCAACGCCTTCGACGAGGCGATCACCACGCCCACGGAGGATTCCGTGCGGCGCGCGATGGCGATCCAGCTGATCATCAACCGCGAGTGGGGCCTGGCGAAGAACGAGAACCCGAACCAGGGCGCGTTCGTCATCGACGAACTCACCGAGCTGGTGGAGGAGGCGGTGCTGGCGGAGTTCGAGCGCATCGCCGAACGCGGCGGCGTGCTGGGCGCGATGGAGACCGGCTACCAGCGCGGTCGCATCCAGGACGAGAGCATGCACTACGAGATGCTGAAGCACACGGGCGAGCTGCCCATCGTGGGCGTCAACACCTTCCGCAATCCCCACGGCGACGCCGTGCTGGAGAAGCTGGAGCTCGCGCGCTCCACCGAAGAAGAGAAGCAGGGCCAGCTGGCGCGCCTGCGCGACTTCCACGCCCGCAACGCAGCCGAGGCGCCGGCGCTGCTGCAGCGCCTGCAGGAGGCTGTCATCGCCAATCGCAACGTGTTCGAAGTCCTGATGGACGCCGTGCGCGTGTGTTCCCTGGGGCAGATCACCAATGCCCTGTTCGAAGTCGGCGGCCAGTACCGCCGCAACATGTAATCCCACTGGACCTCTCATGACTCGCGATATCTTCGTCGTCGGTGCCGCGCGCACCGCGATCGGCACTTTCGGCGGCGGCCTCAAGGACGTGCCGCTCACCCAGCTCGCCACCACCGCCGTGAAGGAAGCGCTGCGCCGCTCTGGCGCCGACGCCAACACCGTCGGCCACGTCGTGATGGGCAACGTGATCCCCACCGACGTGCGCGACGCCTACCTTTCGCGCGTGGCCGCGATCGAAGCCGGCCTGCCGCTGGAGACGCCGGCGTTCAACGTCAACCGCCTGTGCGGCTCCGGCCTGCAGGCGGTCGTCTCCGCGGCGCAGGTGCTGATGCTCGGCGACGCCGAGATCGCGATCGGCGCCGGCGCCGAGTCCATGAGCCGCGGCCCCTACTTCATGCAGGGCGCGCGCTGGGGCGGCCGCATGGGCGACCTCGCGGCCACGGACTACATGCTGGGCATCCTGCACGACCCGTTCCACCGCATCCACATGGGCATCACCGCGGAGAACGTGGCGAAGCGCGACGGCATCACGCGCGAGATGCAGGACGCGCTGGCCGTCGAAAGCCACCGGCGCGCCGCCCGCGCCGTCGCCGAAGGCCGCTTCAAGGAGCAGATCGTCCCGGTGGAGGTCGCCACGCGCAAGGGCACCGTGCTGTTCGACACCGACGAACACGTGCGCGCCGACACCACCATCGAGCAGCTCGCCAAGATGAAGCCGGCCTTCGACAAGGAAGGCAGCGTCACGGCCGGGAATGCCTCGGGCCTCAACGACGGGGCGGCGGCCCTGGTGCTGGCCAGCGGCGACGCCGTGCGCAAGCACGGCCTCAAGCCGATGGCGCGGCTGGTCGCCTACGCGCACGCGGGCGTCGACCCGAAGATCATGGGCCTGGGCCCCGTGCCGGCGACGCGCCTGGCGCTGCAGCGCGCCGGCCTCAAGGCCACCGACCTGGACGTGATCGAATCCAACGAAGCCTTCGCCGCCCAGGCCTGCGCCGTCACGCGCGCGCTGGAGCTGGACCCTGCGAAGGTGAACCCCAACGGCTCCGGCATTTCGCTGGGCCATCCCGTCGGCGCCACGGGCGCGATCATCGCCACCAAGGCGGTCTACGAACTTCAGCGCACCGGCGGCCGCTACGCCCTGGTGACCATGTGCATCGGCGGCGGCCAGGGCATCGCCGCGATCTTCGAGCGAGCCTGAACATGAACAGCATCCGCAAGATCGGCGTCATCGGCGCCGGCACCATGGGCAACGGCATCGCGCAGGCGTGCGCGGTCGTCGGCCTGCCCGTCACCATGATCGACATCAGCGACGAGGCCGTGCAGCGCGGCGTGAAGACGCTCTCCGGCAGCCTCGACCGGCTGGTGAAGAAGGAGAAGCTCACCGAGGACGCGAAAGCGAAGGCGCTCGCGCTGGTGAAGGGCAGCACGCAGTACGCCGACCTGCGCGACTGCGACCTGGTCATCGAAGCCGCCACCGAGAACATCGAGCTGAAGCTGCGCATCCTGCGCCAGGTCGAGGACATCGTGCGCGACGATGCCGTCGTCGCCAGCAACACGTCCTCCATCTCCATCACGCAGCTCGCCGCCGTGATGAAGCATCCCGGCCGCTTCATCGGCATGCACTTCTTCAACCCGGTGCCGGTGATGGCGCTGGTGGAGTTGATCCGCGGGCTGCAGACCGACGACGCCGCGCACGCGGTGTGCGCGGAATTCGCGAAGGCGATCGGCAAGACGCCGGTGACCGTGCGCAACAGCCCCGGCTTCGTCGTCAATCGCATCCTCTGCCCCATGATCAACGAGGCGGTGTTCGTACTGCAGGAGGGCCTGGCGACCGCCGAGGACATCGACGCGGGCATGCGCCTGGGCTGCAACCATCCCATCGGCCCGCTGGCGCTGGCGGACCTCATCGGGCTCGACATCATGCTCGCCGTGATGAAGGTGTTCTACGACGGCTTCAAGGATCCCAAGTACCGTCCTGCGCCGCTGCTGCAGGAAATGGTGGACGCGGGCCGGCTGGGGCGCAAGACGGGCCGCGGCTTCTACAGCTACGCCTGACACGCAGCTTGCGCGATGTTGCTTTCGCCGTACTGCGGCGTTGCGGCGCGCAAACACGACCGATGGAGGAGAGGTCCTGCGCTCTTGCGCAGGCATACTCAGGACGTGCCCGCCTTGCTGAATTACACCCACGGCCCGAGCTTCGCCGTCGTCGAGATCACCGCCCTTGCCTTCGTGGAGAACGCCATACCGGCGCTGGTCGAAATGGCCCATCGCACCCGCGAACGAGGCGACCGGCGCCTGCTGATCAACCTCATGGACGTGGTGGGCACCTTCGGCATCGAGCAGCAACGCGAGATCGGGCTGCTGGCGCACCAATACCTGTCGCACCTGGAGCGCGTCGCCTCGCTGGTGCCGCCGGACAAGATCACGCACGCCAGCGAACTCGCAGCGCAGTCCAAGGGCCTGCAGCTGCGCGTCTTCACGGAACTCGGCGCCGCGATCGAGTGGCTGGTGGCGTGAACCCGGCCTGGTTCGCCTAGCCGGCGCGCGCGCTGCGCACCGCGGCGGCGAGCTCGCGGAGCACGTCCTGCGTCTGCTCCCAGCCCAGGCAGCCGTCGGTGATGGAGACGCCCGGTTGCAAGGGCTTGCCGGGCTCGAGGTCCTGCCGGCCGCCGTGCAGGTGGCTCTCCACCATCACCCCGAGGATGCGGCGCTCGCCGCCCGCGATCTGGCGCGCGAGTTCGCGGGCCACTTCGGGCTGCTTGCGGTAGTCCTTGCCCGAGTTGGCGTGCGAGCAGTCCACCATGACGCGCCCGCTGCCGCCGCCCTTGCGCGCGAGCGCGCAGGCGGCCTCGATGTCCGCCGGCGCATAGTTGGGCCCGCGCGAGCCGCCACGCAGGATGATGTGGCAGTCGGCGTTGCCCTCGGTCTCGAAGACGGCGGCCACGCCCATCTTGGTCATGCCCATGAAGGCATGCGGCGCCCGGCAGGCCTGCAGCGCGTCGGCGGCCATCTGCACGCTGCCGTCCGTGCCGTTCTTGAACCCGATCGCGCAACTCAGGCCGGACGCCAGCTGGCGATGGCTCGGGCTCTCGGTCGTGCGCGCGCCGATCGCGCCCCAGCTGATCAGGTCCGAGATGTACTGCGGGCTCAGCAGGTCCAGGAACTCGGTGCCTGCGGGCAAGCCGAGCTGGGCGATCTCCAGCAGCAACTGGCGCGCGAGGCGCAGGCCCTCGTTGATGCGGAAGCTGCCGTCCAGGCGCGGGTCGTTGATGTAGCCCTTCCAGCCCACGGTCGTGCGCGGCTTCTCGAAGTACACGCGCATCACCAGCAGCAGGTCCTCGCGCAGTTCGTCGGCCAGGCCGCGCAGGCGCCGCGCGTACTCCATCGCCTGCGCGTGGTCGTGGATCGAGCAGGGCCCCACCACGACCAGCAGCCGCGGGTCCGTCCCGTGCACGGCGGCGGCCACTTCGGTGCGGCTGCGCTCGATGAAGGCCTGCACGGCCTCGTCGGCCGGCAGTTCGTATTGCAGCAGCGCGGGCGAGATCAGCGGGCGCACGTCGCGGATGCGGACGTCGTCCAGCCGCGTGGCCTGCGGCATTTCCTCGGCGCCCTCGGGGCGCGGTGCGTCGATGGGGTTCATGCGAAAGTTCTCCGGCAGCCTGCACTATATTGGCTGCCATGGCCTTCCTCTCCCTCGAGCTTGCCGGCACGTCCACCCGCATCGAATATGCATGGGTCGGCAAAGCCGATGCGGCCGCGCCCACGCTCGTCTTCCTGCACGAAGGCCTGGGCTCGGTGGCGATGTGGCGCGACTTCCCCGCGCGCCTGTGCGATGCCGCCGGCGTGCGGGGCCTCGTGTATTCGCGCCCCGGCTACGGCCAGTCCACGCCGCGGCCCGCCGATGAACACTGGCAGCCGGACTTCATGCACAAGCAGGCGCGCCACGTGCTGCCCGCCGTGCTGCGCGCGCTGGAGGTGAAGCGGCCCTGGCTGTTCGGCCACAGCGACGGCGGAACGATCGCGCTGCTCTACGCGGCCGCGTTCCCGCAGGCGCTGCGCGGCGCGATCGTGCTGGCGCCGCACATCTTCGTGGAGGAGATCTCCGTCACCAGCATCCGGCAGGCACGCGAGGCCTACCGCACGACCGACCTGCGGCAGAAGCTGGCGCGCTACCACGCGGATCCCGATTCCGCGTTCTGGGGCTGGAACGACGCCTGGCTGTCGCCCGTGTTTCGCGACTGGTCGATCGCGCAGGAGATCCGCGCGATCACCTGTCCGCTGCTGGCCATCCAGGGCGTCGACGACGAATACGGAACGCTGGAGCAGGTGCGCGGCATCGCACGCGCGGTGCCGCAGACGCGCCTGCTGGAGCTGCCGCACTGCGGCCACTCGCCGCACAAGGACCAGCCCGACGCCGTGATCGCCGCGGCGACGCTGTTCGTCGCCGCGGGCGGCCAGTCCGTCAGCTCCGGGGGCAGCGGTACAGCTTGAGCGTGCGGCCCGGCAGCAGCGTCTTGTCGCCGGCCGGACGCGTCTCGCTCGCGTCGTCGTCGCTCGTGTCCAGCAGCAGTTCCCAGTGCGTGCACCCCTGCAGCTCGGGCAGCGTGAACTCCAGGTCCTCGTGCGAGGCCGAGAGCATCAGCAGCAGGTGGTCGTCCTCCAGCCGCCGACCCTGGCGATCGGTTTCCTTCAGGCCGTTGCCCGCCAGGAACATCGCCAGCGACTGGGTGTGCGGGTTCTGCCAGTCCTCGTCGGCCATCAGCTGGCCGTCATGCCGGTACCACATCACGTCCTGGATGTCGGTGCCGCGGATGGGCCGGCCGGAGAAGAACTTCTGCCGGTGCAGCGCGGGATGGCGCTTGCGGATGCGGATCAGCCGCTCGGTGAAGGCGAGCAGCGCGCGGTCCATGCCGGCCCAGTCGTGCCAGCTGATCTCGTTGTCCTGGCAATAGGCATTGTTGTTGCCCTGCTGCGTGCGCCCGCATTCGTCGCCGCCCAGCAGCATGGGCGTGCCCTGGCTCAGCAGCAGCGTGGCGAGGAAGTTGCGCTGCTGGCGGGCGCGCAGCCGGTTCACCTCCTCGTTGTCGGTGGGCCCTTCCGCGCCGCAGTTCCAGGAACGGTTGTCGTTGTGGCCGTCCTGGTTGTTTTCCTTGTTGGCTTCGTTGTGCTTGTCGTTGTAGCTCACCGTGTCGCGCAGCGTGAAGCCGTCGTGCGCGGTGATGAAGTTGATCGACGCCGAGGGTTTGCGGCCGTCGCCCTGGTACAGGTCGCTCGAGCCGGTGAGGCGGTAGCCCAGGTCGCTCGCCAGGCCGCCCTCGCCCTTCCAGAAAGCGCGGATCGAGTCGCGGTAGATGCCGTTCCACTCGGCCCACTTCACCGGGAAGTTGCCGACCTGGTAGCCGCCCTCGCCCACGTCCCACGGCTCGGCGATCAGCTTCACGTTGGACAGCACCGGGTCCTGGTGGATGATGGTGAAGAAGCCCGAGAGCTGGTCGACCTCGTGCAGCCCGCGCGCCAGCGTGCTCGCCAGGTCGAAGCGGAAGCCGTCCACGTGCATGGCGAGCACCCAGTAGCGCAGCGAATCCATGATCAGCTGCAGCGTCTGCGGATGCCGCACGTTGAGCGTGTTGCCGGTGCCCGTGTAGTCGAAGTAGAAGCGCGGGTTGTCCGGCACCAGCCGGTAGTAGGTCGGGTTGTCGATGCCCTTGAAGCTGAGCGTCGGCCCCATGTGGTTGCCCTCGGCGGTGTGGTTGTAGACCACGTCCAGGATCACCTCCAGCCCCGCGGCGTGCAGCGACTTCACCATCTCCTTGAACTCGCGCACGGCGCCCACCGGGTCGCCGCGTCGGTACGCCGCGCTGTAGCGCAGGTCGGGCGCGAAGAAGTTGAGCGTGGAGTAGCCCCAGTAGTTCGTCAGGCCCTTGTCCAGCAGGAAGGGATCGTCCAGGTGCGCATGCACCGGCATCAGCTCCACCGCCGTGACGCCGAGTCGCTTGAGGTAGTTGACCGTGGCGGGGTGCCCGAGCCCGGCGTAGGTGCCGCGCAATTCCTCGGGAACGTCGGGGTGCAGCATGGTCAGCCCCTTGACGTGCGCCTCGTACAGCACGGTCTCGTGCAGCGGCGTGTTGGGCCAGCGGTCACCCTCCCAGTCGAACGCGTTGTCCACCACCACGCCGAGCGGGACGCCACGCTGCTCCTGCTCCTGCATGGCATGGTCCTCGCGCTCGTCGCCGGTGACGTAGCCGAACAGGCCGCGCCCGAAGTCCTCCACGCTGTCCAGCGCGCGTGCGTACGGGTCCAGCAGCACGACGTTCGGGTTGAAACGCAGGCCGCGATCGGGGTCGTACGGCCCGTGCACGCGGAAGCCGTAGCGCTGTCCCGGCGCCAGGCCCGGCAGGTAGCCGTGCCAGATGAACGCCGTCTGCTCGCGCAGCGCGACGCGGGTCTCCTGCCCGTGCTCGTCGAACAGGCAGACCTCCACGCGCGTGGCGTTCTCGGAGAACAGCGCGAAGTTCACGCCTTCGCCGTCCCAGGTGGCGCCCAGGGGATAGGGCTCGCCGGGGTGCACGAGGACCTGCGCGATGGCGGCGCGGTCGGGAATGCCTTGCATGGTGGTGTTCATCCGAGGAATGGAGGGCCGGCGAGCCGGCAGCCCGGGGCGATGCCGCGCTCGCGGAACCAGCCCTGGTTCACTTCGAGGACGAAGCGCACGGGGTCACCGGAGGACTCGCCCTCGAGGTCGTGCGGTTCGAGGTCGGCGATCTTCAGGATCGTGCCGTCGTCCTCGAGGAAGGCGATGGACAGCGGCAGCGGCGTGTCCTTCATCCAGAAGCTCTGGACTTCGCACGTGTCGCACATGAAGAGCATGCCTTCGTCCGGCGCGAGCTCGCGCCGGTGCATGAGGCCGACGGCGCGCTCCTCGTCGCTGCGGGCGACGTGCACGACGATCTGGTGTTCACCGGCGGTGAGCTGGACGCGGGGCAGGTTCATCGCGCACGATGCTCGCGCGAATCGCTGGGCCAGGCCGTAGGACGGCGCCAACGCCGGATGACTGCGGGCGCCGTCGTTGTAGGATAGTCCGTGACCTCTCCTGCAGTTGCCTCCGCCGCATCCACCCAGGCCGACAACAGCGCCACGCGTGCCGCCGTGGTGTTGCTGGCCATCGCCGGGTTCTTCAGCGGCGCCGCCCTGCGCATCTGCGACGGCCTGCTGCCGCGACTCGCCGCCGACTTCTCCGTGACGCCGGGCGTCGCGGGTCGCGTGGTGCTCACGTTCGCGATCGCCTACGGGATTTCGCAACTGCTGTTCGGGCCGCTGGGCGACCGCTACGGCAAGGCGCGCGTCATGTGCGCGTCGCTGTTCGCCTGCGCGGCGAGCTCGCTGGCCTGCACGCTCGCGCCGGATTTCGACGCGCTGGTGCGGCTGCGCGTGTTGTGGGGCATCACGGCGGCGGGCGTCATCCCGCTGGCCATCGCCTGGATCGGCGATGCGGTGCACTACGAGCAGCGCCAGGCGACGCTGGCGCGCCTGCTGATGGGGACGCTGTCGGGCATGACGGCCGGCCAGCTCGGTGGCGGGCTGTTCGCCGACTCGGCGCTGGGCTGGCGCGGAGCCTTCGGCACGCTGAGTGCGGGCTATGTCGTGGTCGGCACGCTGCTGTTCGTGCGGCTGCGGCACATCCCGGCCGCGCCGCCGGTGCGCGGAGGCGGCCGCTTCGGTTTTGCCGGCCAGCTCGCGGCCGTGCTCGCCATTCCCTGGGCGCGCGTGGTGATCGCCTGCGTGTTCGCCGAGGGCGTGTTCCTGCTGGGCCCGCTCGCCTTCCTGCCGACGTACCTGCACCAGCGCTTCGGCCTCGCGCTCTCCACCGCGGCCGGGATGATCGCCATGTACGCCCTGGGCGGCCTGGTGTATGCGCTGGTGGCACGCCACGTGGTGCGCCGGCTGGGCGAGCGCCGCATGGTGCTGGCCGGCGGCATCGTCATGGGCCTCGGCTTTCTTTCCTTCCTTGTCTCGCCCGTCGCGTGGATCGCGGCGCCGACGGCGTTGGCCGTGGGCTTCGGCACCTACCTGCTGCACAACACACTGCAGACCAACGCGACCCAGATGGCGCCCGCCACCCGCGGCACCGCCATGGCCCTGTTCGCCTTCTGCTTCTTCAACGGCCAGGCGATCGGCGTCACGCTGGCCGGCTACGCTTTCGACCATGGCGGCCCCACGCCGCTGCTGCTCGTCCCCGCACTCGCCCTGCCGCTGCTGGGCGCCTGCTTCTCGTACGCACTGCACCGCCGCGCGCGCACGCCGGCTTGAGCCACGGAGATCTCCATGCAAGCTGCCTTCTACACCCGCACCGGCCCCGCCGCGGAGGTGCTGCAGTTCGGCGAACAGCCGACGCCGCAGCCCGGTCCGGGCGAAGTGCGGATTCGCCTGCACACCTCGGGCGTGAACCCGTCCGACTACAAGACGCGCCGCGGCGGCCCCGGCCGGCCGCCGCTCGCGTGGCCGCTGATCATCCCGCACAGCGACGGGGCGGGCGTGATCGATGCAGTGGGCCCGGGCGTGCCGGCGTCGCGCATCGGCGAACGCGTGTGGACCTGGAACGCGCAGTGGAACCGTCCGTTCGGCACCGCGGCGCAGTACATCGCCCTGCCCTCCGCGCAGGCCGTGCGCATGCCCGATGCGCTGGGCGACGCCGAAGGCGCTTGCCTGGGCATTCCCGCCTTCACCGCGCTGCAGGCGGTGCGCCGGGCCGAACTCCAGCCGGGCCAGGTGGTGCTGGTGTCCGGCGGCGCCGGCTCGGTCGGGCACTACGCGATCCAGCTGGCCAAGCGCGCGGGCGCCACCGTGCTCACGACCGTCAGCACGGATGCGAAAGCCGAGCATGCCTTGCGCGCCGGCGCCGACCACGTGATCCGCTACCGCAGCGAGAACGTCGGCGAGCGCGTGCATGCGTTCAGCGGCGGCCGCGGCGCCGATGCCGTGATCGAGATGGACCTCACGGCCAATGCGCATCTCTATCCCGCGTGCCTGCGGCCCGGCGCCACGATCGTGGTCTACGGCATGGGCGCGGCGGAGTCCACGCTGCCCGGCATGTGGCTGATGCGCAGCCGCGCGCGCATCCTGTTCGAATTCATCTACGAGATCCCCGCCGAGGACCGCGCCGCCGGGCTGCGCGAATTCGACACGCTGCTGGGCGCGAACGCGCTGCAACACACCGTCGGCCTGCGCCTGCCGCTCTCCGAGATCGCGCGCGCCCACGAGATCGTGGAGCAAGGCAGCGTGATGGGCAACGTGGTGCTGGACATTCCCTAGGAGCGAGACCATGGACCTGCAGTTGCACGGCAAGCACGTGCTGATCACCGGGGGCAGCCGCGGCATCGGGCTGGCTTGCGCCCGCGAGTTCCTGAACGAGGGCTGCCGCGTGAGCATCGTCGGCCGCGACGCCCAGCGCATGGAGCAGGCGCGCGCCACGCTCGGGACAGCCGTGGCCGGCTTCTGCGCCGACCTGCGCGACGCGCAGGACGCGCTGCGAGCCATCGAGGCGGCGGAACAGGCGCACGGCCCCATCGACATCCTGGTCAACTCCGCCGGCGCGGCGCGCCGCACGCCTTATGCGGAGCTAGCCCCGCAGGCCTGGCGCGATGCGATGGATTCGAAGTTCTTCACCACGATCAACGTGCTGGACCCCGTGGTGCGGCGCATGGGCGCGCGGGGCGCCGGCAGCGTGGTCAACGTGATCGGGATGGGCGGCAAGGTCGCCACGCCCACGCACCTGCCCGGCGGCTCCGCCAACGCGGCGCTGATGCTGGCGAGCGCGGGCCTGGCGGCCGCCTGGGGCGCGCACGGTGTGCGCGTGAACGCAGTGAACCCGACGCTCACGCTGACCGACCGGCTCGCCGAGGGCTTCGCCGCCGATGCGCGCCTGCGCGGCAGCTCGGTGGAGGAAGTGCGGCGCGCCGCGGAGGCCAGGATGCCGCTGGGCCGGCTCGCGCAACCCGAGGAGATCGCCGCGGCCGTGCTGTTCCTGGCGTCGCCCAAGGCTTCCTACATCTCGGGCGCGATCCTGTCGCTGGATGGCGCTGCGACGCCGATGGTGGTTTAGCGGTCCTGCGCGACGCTAGTGCAGGTACGCCGGTCCCTCGCCTATGAGCTGGTCGAGCGTCGCCAGCAGCGCGTCGGGATCGACGGGGGCGACCATGTACGCATTGCCGCCGACCTCCATGCCCTGCTCCCGGGACATCTCGCTCACGTACATCGCGGACACGTAGATCACGGGCAGTGCGGCCGTGCTTGGACGCGACCGCAGCAGCCGGCAGACCTCGAAGCCCAGGAGGTCGGGCAGGTGCACGTCGAGGACGACTGCGGAGACGAACTCCACCAGTTCGAGCGCCTGCGCGCCCGCCGCGGCCTCCAGCACGTGGAAGCCGCCCGCGCTGAGGTTGCGCGCGGTCGCGTACCGGGCGGACGCGTTGTCGTCCACCACCAGGACACTGTGTCGCGATCGATCGATCATGGCGCGTCCAGGGGTCAGAAGTGGGTTGCAGAGTGTAGACCCGTCGACCTCGACCGTAAACCCCCTCGGGGCTGGCCGGCGCCGCTGCGCCACGCGCCGCCTCTCCTGATTTCCCCCAGCATAGGCGCCGTCCTACGCCCGCCGGTTTGCCGTTGGGCCAAGAATGCGGCCCATGCAAGTCGACATCTACCGCCGCAGCGAGCCCGGTGACAAGCTCAGCTACCTGATCGTGCCCACCGGCCAGCCCATCCCCGAAGAAGCGACCAACGTCGACTGGCAGGCACGCCAGCGAGACGTGCACGTCGACGACGCGGAGGAGCACCTGCATCCCTACGAGATCGACGACCCGCGCGCGCAGATCGAGGAAAAGGGCTACGCGATCACCAGCGTGTACCACCAGGTCGCGCGCGGCGACGCCCCCTGAAGACCTTTGTGTTCGTCGCGGCTCCTACGGCCGTGGGCGACGCGGCGACGCGCAATGCCGCGCGGCGCCGACGCTCCCGGCTGGCCGCCGGCACGAAGATGAACGCATCACGAGATTGCACGGAACCCGTCCCATGCTTGCCCTGAGCCTGCTCTCCACCATCGCCCAGTCCCGCGTCGGCCAGTGGCTGCGCGCCCTGCCCCGGCGCACGCGCCACTGAGCGCCCGCGCGCCGGACGCGCTTCAGCGCGCCGCCACCGGCGGCTCGGTCCAGCCCCCGCCCAGCGAGCGGTACAACAGCACCTGGTTCTGCAGCCGCTGCAGGCGCGACTGCACCAGTGTCGTCTGCGCGGCGAACAGCGAACGCTGCGCATCGAGCAGGTCCAGGTAGCTCGCGACACCGGCGTCGTAGCGCAGGCGCGCCAGCCGGTAGCGCGCCGACTCGGCTTCCACCACCGCGCCCACCGCGCGCACCTGCTCGCCGTAGGTGGCGCGGCCCGCGAGCGCATCGGCGACGTCGCGGAACGCCTGCTGGATGCTGCGCTCGTACTGCGCAACGGCGATGTCGCGCGCGACTTCGGCCGAGGCCAGGTTGGCGCTGTTGCGGCCCGCGTCGAAGATCGGCTGGACGAGCGAGGCTCCGGCCGAGTAGACGAAGGAGCCGCCCTTGAACAGGCCCGAGAGCTGCGTGCTGGCCGTACCAGCGCCCGCGGTCAGCGAGATGCGCGGGAAGAAGGCCGCACGCGCGGCGCCGATGTTCGCATTGGCGGCGAGCAACTGCTGCTCCGCCTGGCGCACGTCGGGGCGCCGCACCAGCACGTCCGAAGGCACGCCTGCCGGCACGTCGGGCAAGGTGACGCCCAGCGTGTCGACCCCGGTCGTGTAGTCGGGCGGCAACGGCTGGCCGACCAGCAGCGCGAGCGCGTCGATGTCGTTGGCGCGCTGCCGTTCGGTCTGCGCGAGCGCCGCGCGCGAGCTCTCGGTGAGCGACTGCGCCAGCCGGAAGTCGATCTCGCTGGTGACGCCGTTCTCGAACCGCAGCTTGCTCAGCCGCAGCGTCTCCTCGCGCGTGGCGAGCGTCTCGCGCGTGATCCGCAGCAGTTCCTCGTCGGCAGCGAGCGCCAGCCAGGTGTTGGCGACGGTGGAGATCAGCGTGATCTGGGCCGCCTTGCGGCCTTCCTCGGTCGCGAAATACTGGTCCAGCGCGGATTCGCTGAGGCTGGCAACCCGGCCGAAGAAGTCCAGCTCCCAGCTGCTGACGGCCAGGTTGGCCGTGTAGATGCTGGCTTCCTTCCCGAACGCATTCGGAGCGCGCGTCGCGCTGGCGTTCAGGCCCACGTTCGGCAGGCGATCGGCGTTGCGGATGTCGTACTGGGCCCGCGCCTGGGCGATGTTCAGCACGGCCACCCGCAGGTCGCGGTTGTTCGCGAGCGCGCTGGCGATCAGCGAGCGCAGGCGCGCGTCGGTGAAGAAGTTTTCCCAGGGCAGCTGCGCCGCCGGCGTGCCGTCCGTGGCCGACGGATAGGGGAAGCTGTCCGCGACGGGCGCGGGCGGCCGCTGGTACGTCGGGATCATGGAACAGCCGGCCAGCAGCAAGGCCGCCGCCAGCGGGGTGAGGGTCCGCATGCGTGCACTCATACCTGGTCCCCCGCCGTGGCGCCGGCCGGCAGTTCCGGCGGCAGTTCGTGGGCGTGCAGCTTGCGCTGGCGCTCGCTGCCCCGGAAGCGGCCGCGGATCAGGACGAAGAAGATCGGGACGAAGAACACCGCCAGCCCCGTGCCGGTGAGCATGCCGCCCAGCACTCCCGTGCCGATGGCGCGCTGGCTGGCCGAGCCGGCGCCGCTGGCGATCGCGAGCGGCAGCACACCGAGGCCGAAGGCCATCGAGGTCATGATGATGGGACGGAAGCGCAGGTG
The DNA here is from genome assembly GCF_016654015.1 of Ramlibacter ginsenosidimutans. Taxonomy (GTDB): domain Bacteria; phylum Pseudomonadota; class Gammaproteobacteria; order Burkholderiales; family Burkholderiaceae_C; genus Ramlibacter; species Ramlibacter ginsenosidimutans. Next base: position 379,328 of record NZ_JAEPWM010000004.1, read on the forward strand.
CGCGGCCGCCAGCGCCGACTCGATCACGCTGCGGCCCTGGGCCTGCAAGTCCTTGGCGAACTCGATGATCAGGATGGCGTTCTTCGCCGACAGGCCGATGATGGTGATCAGGCCCACCTGGAAGTAGACGTCGTTCGCGTAGCCGCGCAGCAGCGTCGCGAGCAGCACGCCCAGCACGCCCAGCGGCACCACCAGGATCACCGCGAAGGGGATGGACCAGCTCTCGTACAGCGCAGCCAGGCACAGGAACACGGCGAGGATCGCGAACCCGTACAGGATCAGCGCCTGCGAGCCGGCGAGCTTTTCCTCGCGCGACTGCCCGGTCCACTCGTAGGCAAAGCCCGGCGGCAGTTGCGCCGCCAGCCGCTCCATCTCGGTGAGCGCCGCGCCCGTGCTGTAGCCCGGCGCCGGTGCACCCGAGATGCGCATCGCGGGATAGCCGTTGTAGCGCACGCTCTGCATGGGGCCGGTGATCCACCGCGTGGTGGCGAACGAGGACAGCGGCACGACCTTGCCCTGCGTGCTGGGCACGTTCAGGCGCAGCAGGTCTTCCGGCTGCATGCGCGAAGGCGCATCGGCCTGCACGACCACGCGCTGCAGGCGCCCGCGGTTCGGGAAGTCGTTCACGTAGGCCGAGCCCAGCGCCGTCGACAGCGTCGCATTGATCGCGTCGAAGCTCACGCCCAGCGCCTGCGCCTTGTCGCGGTCGATGTCCAGCTGCAGCTGCGGTGCGTCCTCCAGGCCGTCGGGGCGCACCTGGGTCAGCACCTTGCTTTGCGCGGCGAGTCCCAGCAGCTGGTTGCGCGCCGCGAGCAGCGCCTCGTGGCCGTTGCCGCCGCGGTCCTGCAGTCGGAAGGTGAAGCCGGACGCGACGCCCAGCTCGGGGATGGGCGGCGGGCTGAGCGGGAAGATGAACGCATCGCGCACGCGCGACAGCGCGCCGAAAGCCCGCATGGCCACGCTGCCGGCGGAGTGTTCCTCGCCCGCACGATCCTTCCAGTCCTTGAGCGTCACGAACGCGAGGCCCGCGTTCTGGCCCTGGCCGGAGAAGGAGAAGCCCAGCACGCCCACCATGCTCTGCACTTCGGGCTGCTTGAGGATGAAGTCCTCGACCTGCTCCATCACGCTGGTGGTGCGCTGCAGGGTGGCGCCGGGCGGCAGCTGCACGTTGACGATCATGTAGCCCTGGTCTTCCTGCGGCAGGAAGGAGGTCGGCAGGCGCACGTAGATCAGCGCGGCCACGCCGGCGATCGCGGCATAGATGATCAGGTAGCGCGCCGCGCGCCGCAGCACGCGGGCAACGACGCTTTCGTAGCCCTTGGCCGTGCGCTGGAACACGCGGTTGAACGCGCCGAAGAACCCGCGCTTCTCCACGTGGTGGCCGGCCTCCACGGGCTTGAGCAGCGAAGCGCACAGGGCGGGCGTCAGCGACAGCGCCATGAAGGCGGAGCAGCCGATCGACGACACCATGACCGCCGCGAACTGGCGGTAGATGTTGCCGGTGGAGCCGGCGAAGAAGGCGAGCGGCACGAACACCGACACCAGCACCACGGTGACGCCGACGATGGCGCCCTGGATCTGGCTCATGGCCTTGCGCGTGGCTTCGCGCGGCGGCAGCCCTTCATGGCTCATGATCCGCTCGACGTTCTCCACCACCACGATGGCGTCGTCCACCACGATGCCGATCACCAGCACCATGCCGAACATCGTGAGCACGTTGATCGAGAAGCCCAGCGCCAGCAGCGCGCCGAAGGTCCCCAGCAAGGCCACGGGCACGACCAGCGTCGGGATGATGGTGTAGCGCCAGTCCTGCAGGAACAGGAACATCACCAGGAACACCAGCGCGACGGCTTCCAGCAGCGTCTCGACCACCTGCCGGATGGAGATGCGCACGAAGCGCGAGCTGTCGTACGGAATGTCCCATTTCATCCCGCGCGGGAAGTAGGGCGCGAGCTCGCCCATGCGCTTGCGGATCGCGTCCGCGGTGGCCAGCGCGTTGCCCGACGGCGAGAGCTGCACGCCGATGCCGGTGGACGGCTTGCCGTTCAGGCGGGCGGAGCTCGCGAAGGTCTGCGCATTCAGCTCGACCCGCGCGACGTCCTTCAGGCGGACCGTCGCGCCGTCGGGCGTGGAGCGCAGCACGATGTTGCCGAACTGCTCCGGCGTCGTGAGCTGGCCGGGCACGACGATGGTGGCTGCGACCGACTGGCCGGGCACGTTCGGCAGGTCGCCGATGGTGCCCGCGGCGACCTGCGCGTTCTGCGCCCGGATCGCGTTGTTCACGTCGGCCGCCGACAGGTTGTAGCCGACCAGCTTCTGCGGGTCGATCCACACCCGCATCGCGGCCTCGGTGCCGAACAGCTGCGCCTGGCCCACGCCGGGGATGCGCTGGATTTCCGGCAGCACCGAGCGCGAGGCGTAGTCGCCCAGGTCCACCGGCGTGAAGTTCGGGTCGTCCGAGGACAGGATCGTGAACAGCAGGAAGTTCGAGCGCGACTTCTCCACGCGCACGCCCTGCTGCGTCACGGCGGCGGGCAGGCGCGGCGTCGCGCGCGCGAGCCGGTTCTGCACGTCCACCTGCGCGAGGTCCGGGTTGGTGCCCGGCTCGAAGCTGATGGTGATCTGGCCGACGCCGTTGGCCTGCGTCACCGACTCCATGTAGATCAGCCCGGGCGAGCCGTTCATTTCCTGCTCGATCACGCTGATGACGCTTTGCTCCAGCGTCTCGGCGGAGGCGCCGGGGTAGGTCGCGGTCAGCACGATGGCGGGCGGCGCCACCGGCGGGTACTGCGAGACGGGCAGCTTGGTGATAGAGACCGCGCCGGTGACCAGCAGGAACAGCGCGATCACCCAGGCAAAGATGGGCCGATCGATGAAGAACTTCGCCATGGCGCGCTCAGCCCTTCTTCGCCTGCGCAGCGGCCGAGGCAGCAGAAGCAGCCGGGGCAGGCGCGGACGCAGCCGCGGCCGGCGGCGCCGACATGGGAGCGGCAGCGGTGCCCGCGCGCGCGGTGTCTCCCGCCGTCCATGGCACCGGCTTCACCGGGGCGCCGGGACGCAGCTTCTGGAAGCCGTCGACGATCACCTGCTCGCCGGGCTGCAGCCCGCCCACGACCACCCACTGGTTGTTCTGCGAGCCGTCGATCTTGATGGTGCGCGGGCTCACCAGCCCCTTCGCGTCCACGACCATCACGGTGTCGCCTTGCGGCGAGCGCGTGACGGCCTGCTGCGGCAGCAGCATCGCGTTCCTCGCCTTCGCCTGCTCGATCTGCACGCGCACGTACATGCCGGGCAGCAGCAGGCCTTCCCGGTTCGGTACTTCGGCGCGCAGCGTCACCTGGCCCGTGTTGGGGTCGACCGTGAGGTCCGCGAACAGCAGCCGGCCCGGCCGCGGGAACAGCGTCCCGTCCTCGAGCACGATGCGCACCTCGGCGCCTTGTTCGCCGGCGCGCTTCAGGCGGCCGGCCTGCAGCGCGCGCCGCAGGTTCATCACCTCGGTCGCGGACTGCGTGAAGTTCACGTACATGGGATCGATCTGCTGGATGATCGCGAGCGGCGTCGCCTCGCCCTGCCCCACCAGTGCGCCCTCCGTCACCTGCGACCGGCCGATGCGCCCCGAGATGGGCGCCGTCACCGTCGCATACGAGAGGTTGATGTCGGCCGTTCGCAGCGCCGCGCGCGCGGCAGCGACGTCGGCTTCCGCCTGTTTCTCGGCGGCGACTGCGTCGGCATATTCCTGCTTGCTGATCGCGTTGGCTTCCACCAGCGGGCGATAGCGCTGCTCCAGCGCCTGCGCCTTCACCTGGTTGGCCTGCGCCTTGACCAGCGCGGCCTGCGCGCTCGATCGCGCAGCCTGGTAGGGAGCGGCGTCGATCTGGTACAGCACCTGGCCGGCGCGCACGTCGCTGCCTTCGCGGAACACGCGCTTGAGCACGATGCCGGCGGCGCGCGCCCGCACCTGCGCGACGCGGGCCGGCTCGAGGCGGCCGGGCAGCTCGGTGACGAGGCCGACATCGCCGGTGGCGACGCGGACCACGCCCACTTCGGGCGGAGGAGGCGTGCCGCCACCCGCCTGCTGCGCTGCGCCGCCGCCGTCCTTGCCGCAAGCGGCGAGGACGAGCACGAGTGAAAACAGGAGAGACCACGCAGGAACCTGCGGCAGACGAGCAGCCATCGTGTTTCTTGTTCGGTGAAGTGCGAGGGACGGCCCCGGACAGCGGGCCAGCGCAAACCCGCGAGTATATACATGCAACATTGCATGTATATTCCCGCCCATGGTCCGCCGATCCAAGGAAGATGCGCTCGCGACGCGCAGTGCGCTGCTCGATGCGGCCGAGCACGTCTTCCTCGCGCAAGGCGTGGCCGGCACGTCGCTCAACGACATCGCGCAGGCCGCGGGCACGACCCGCGGCGCCATCTACTGGCACTTCAAGGACAAGGCGGACCTGTTCAACGCGATGATGGACCGGGTCGCGATGCCCTTGCAGTGCGCAATGTCTCTCGTCGACGCAGTGCCGGACCAGGATCCGCTGCCCGGCCTGAAGAAGTCGCTGCGCATCGCCCTGCAGCAGACCGTGCACGACCCGCAGACGCGGCGCGTGTTCGAAGTCGCCACGCACAAGGTCGAATACGTGGACAGCCTGTGCGCCGTGCGCGAGCGCCACCTGCAGGTGCGCAACGTGTGGATAGAGCGCTTTCGCGACGTGCTGCTCCAGAGCGCGCACGCGCGCGGCGTGCGCCTGTCGGTGCCGGCCGGCGTGGCCGCGCATGGCCTGCACGCGCTGCTCGATGGCCTGATCCAGAACTGGCTGCTCGATACCGAGGCCTTCGACCTGGAAGCGCACGGATCCAAGGCAGTGGACGCCTATCTTCGCGGCATCGGCCTGGCGTAACCGCCGTCGTATCGAGCCGACGCGCGCGCACATGAACAAAAGGGCCGACGCGCGCGTCGGCCCTTTCTCTTGGGCATGCCAGGCAGGCCGGTCCGGGTGATACGGACCCGCGAGGAGAGCGCAGCGGTTCGAACCGCGTGCGTCAATCGATGGGTGGAGCGGACCCGCCGCTCCACGCCGGGACCATCAGGACTTCTTGTCCTTGTCGGCCGGGGCAGCGGCCTTGGCGTCCGCCTTCGCCTGGGACTTCGCGCTGTCGTGCGCGGTCTTGGCGTCCTTCTTGCAAGCGGACTTGGCGGAACCCTTCTGGTCCTCGCACTTTTCCTTGGCGACGTCGTAGTCGGCATCGGCCTTGGCCATCTTCGCCTTCTCTTCGTTGTGCGAGGACGGCTTGTACTGGGCTTCCAGTTCGGCCTTGGCGACCTTTTCCTTGCCCTTCGCTTCGGCCTTGCACACGTCCTTGGCGTTGCCCTTCATGGGATCGCAGGCGGCCTTGTCGCTCTTGTACTGGGCTTCGATCTTGTCCTTGGCTTCCTTGTAGGCGTCCTTGCTCATGCCGGTGTTGTCCGCGGCGAAGGCATGGCCGGCAAAGCCGAAGGCAACGGCGATGGCGAGGCTGGAAAGCTTGTTCATGGATGTCCTTTCTTTGGGGAATATTCTGAGGGGCCCCAGTTCAGGAAACGCGCGGGCCCCAGGCCCAGCAGTCGGACGCCTGCCCCAGCCGGTGTCGGAGCCCGACTACAGCGCTGGACTCACGACGCGCTGTCCTGCAGATGCCTGTGCGCCCGGGCGCCGCCGTTCGCGAACGCGCCGCCGGTCTCCTGTACTTTCTCGACCTTGGCTTGCCGCAGCGCTGCCTCGCGGGCCGCCTTGGCGTCCTTCGTGCAGCGGTCCTTCGCAGTCCCTTTGACGACACTGCACTTCGCCTTCGCCACGGCGTAGTTCGCCTCGGCCGTCACGCTGCGGGACTGGAAGATGGACTCCGGGCTCGGCTTGTACCTGGCCTCCAGCTCGGCCTTCAGCGCGTCGGCGCGAGCCTTCGCCTCGACCTCGCAGATGTCCTGCGTGTTGCCCTTCATGTTGCCGCACAGCTTGCGATTGGCCTCGAGCTGCGCATCGATCTGCGCCTTCTGCGCCGCGTAGGCCTGCTTCGTCAAGGGCGGATGCTTCGGCAGGGTGGTCGCTCCTGCGGCCGCAACGATGGCGGCGCTGAACAGGAGCACGCAAACGGACTGGCTCTTCATGTGCTCGAGCGTAGGTCGCATCTCCAGCCGAGCATGCAGGAGGCAGCGCACAGCGCCTGTCGGCGCCGGCGCTCAGGACATCGTGCGGTAGCGCTCCACCGCTTCAGCGAGGGAGTTCAGCGGGGCGCATCGACAATCCGGTCCGGCAGCAGTTCGCGGATGCGCTCCTCCTGGTAATAGCCGCCGTACTCCGTGTAGCGCAGGAAGGGCCGGTGGCAGGCAGCGCACTCCCACACGTCGCAGCGGTTGTAGGGGAACCATGCGGGCGCGATCGGCGCGTCGGGCGACCAGGACCGCGTGCCGGCCGGGTGGTGTTCCTCCAGCGTCGGATCGTCGGTGCCGGGTTGGCGCAGCGTGCCTACCCGGCGCAACGCCGCGGCATCGAAGGACCCGGGCAACGCCTCCCAGCCCGGCGCGCGAATGGCCACGCATGCGGGGCAAGCGGGGCCGGCATGGCGGGACGCGAGCGCCCGCAGGGCGGCTGCATCGAGGACGGGAAGCGCTGGGGCTGTCATGGCTGCGCATTGTGCTGCCTGCGGCGTTCCGGTGTACGCTGGCGCCATGAGCGAGCATCACCACGAGCACGGCCCGGGCCACGACCATGCGCACGAGCCGGGCCACGAAGAGAAATGGAAGCACGACGGGGTGCGCGTGATCCCCGGCGGCCAGCTCGACGCGAACACCGCGCAGACGCCGGGCATGGACCGCCGCGCCGCGATCAACTTCGCCCGGGTCGGCGCGCAGAAGCTCTGGGCAGGCACGGTCAGCATCCATGCGAACGCGAAGACCGGCGCGCACCATCACGGCCACCTCGAAAGCGTGATCTACGTGGTCAAGGGCCGCGCGCGCATGCGCTGGGGCGAGCACCTGGAGTTCACCGCGGAAGCGGGCCCCGGCGACTTCATCTACGTGCCGCCCTATGTGCCGCACCAGGAGATCAACGCCAGCGCCACCGAGACGCTCGAATGCGTGCTGTGCCGCAGCGACGGCGAAGCCGTCGCCATCAACCTCGACATCGCACCCGTGGAGCAGCCCGAGCAGGTGCTCTGGGTCGACCCGACGCATCCGCACGGCGGGGTGTGAATCCGAACAGCCGAACGGCTGTCCGCTCCCGTCTTTTCCCCACTGAGGAACCCGCATGGACTACCGCAACCTGGGCCGCTCGGCCCTGAAGGTCTCGCCGCTTTGCTTCGGCGGCAACGTGTTCGGCTGGACCGCCGACGAGAAGACCTCCTTCTCACTGCTCGACGCCTGGGTCGACGCCGGCTTCAATTTCATCGACACCGCCGACGTGTACTCACGCTGGGTGCCGGGTCACACGGGCGGCGAATCCGAAACCGTCATCGGCAGGTGGCTGAAGCAATCGGGCAAGCGCGACCGCGTCGTGATCGCCACGAAGGTCGGCATGGACATGGGCGAGGGCCGCATCGGCCTGAAGCCGCAGCGCATCCGCGAAGCGGTGGAGGCCTCGCTCAGGCGCCTGCAGGTCGACTGCATCGACCTGTACCAGGCGCACAAGGACGACGAGTCCACGCCGCTCGCCGATACGCTGGAGACCTTCGGCGCGCTCGTGAAGGAAGGCAAGGTGCGCGTGATCGGCGCCTCCAACTACTCCGCCGCGCGGCTGTCCGAGGCACTGGAAACCAGCCGGCGGCTGGGCCTGCCTCGCTACGAGTCGCTGCAGCCGCTGTACAACCTGTATGACCGCGAGGAGTTCGAGCGCGAGCTGCAGCCGCTGTGCGTGCGCGAACAGGTGGGCGCGATCGGCTACTACTCGCTGGCCTCCGGCTTCCTCACGGGCAAGTACCGCAGCGAGGCCGACGCGGCCAAGAGCCCGCGCGGCGCCATGGTGGTCAAGAAGTACCTGAACGAGCGCGGACGGCGCATCCTCGCCGCACTGGACGACGCGGCCAGGCACACCGGCGCAACGCCGGCCCAGGTCGCGCTCGCATGGACCATCGCGCAACCCGCGGTCGCATCCCCGATCGCGAGCGCGACGTCACTCCCCCAATTGGCCGAGCTCGTGCGCGCCGCGCAACTGAAGCTGGACGGGGAAACCCTGAAGCGTCTCACGCGCGCGAGCGCGGCGGACTGAACGACCCTACACTGCGTCCCCTCCAGGGAGGGGACCCATGCGACTGCACCGCATCCTGCCGCCGCTCGCGCTCGCGGCCACGTTCCTGCTTGCCGGCTGCGCCACGCCAGCGCGCCATCCGGCGCTGGCCGCCGCGCAAGCGCAAGGCACGCTGGCGCCGCTGGTGCCCGTGCGGCGCTTCGTCGCGAACGTGGATTTCGCCGGCGGCTTCCAGCTCTCGCCCGATGGCGAATGGCTGGTGTGGTCGCAAGCCGTGGGCACCGATACGGGCCTCGCTGTGCGTCGCGTTGCGGGTGGCGACACGCGCACCTTCGCCACGGGCTACCTCGCGCGCCCGGCGGGGCCGTCCTACCTCTGGCTGGCGGACAACCGCCACATTGCCTACATCAAGGACTTGCGCGGCGACGAGAACACCCAGATCCAGGTGATCGACACCCGCGGTGCGTTCGAGCCCTGGCAGGTCACGCCCTGGCCCGGCGTGCGCTCCACCATCGTCGGCTACGGTGCGCCCGGCAGCAGCCGGTTCTTCCTTGCAAGCAACCGCCGCGACCGCGCCACGATGGACCTGTATGAAGCCGATGTCACCACCCGCAGCGTGCGCGAAATCGCGCGCAGCGACGGGCAGGTGCTCGAATGGATCCTCGGCGAGGACCGGCAGCTCGCCGGCCGCATCCGCCAGCTCGGGGCGACCGACGGCTCCGGCCACGCCTTCGAGGTGCCGGATGGCACGGGTGGCTGGCGCACGTTGCGCACGGCGGGCCCCTGGGACAGCTACTGGATCCACCGCATCGAGCCGGACAAGCACAAGGCCTGGGGCGTGTCCAACCTCGGACGCGACAAGCTCGCGGTGATCGAGGTCGACACCGTCACCGGAGGCGAGACGATGCGCGCATCCGACGCCGACGTGGACATCGCCCGCGTGTACTACACCCGCTTCGCGAGCGGCCCCGTGGGGTACGCCGTGGTGCCCGGCTTTCCGCAGATCCGCTACCTCGACGCGGCGCTTGGCGCGGACGTGCAGCGCGCCGCCGAACGCGCACGCGCCACCGGGGCACTGGACGACGCGCCGCGCGCGCTGCAGCCCCAGAGCAGCAGCGAGGACGGCCGACGCTGGATCCTCCATGCGCGCGGCGATTTCGACGATGCGGAACTGCTGCTCGATCGCTCGACCGGCGAAGTCACGCGGCTGGACCCGAAGGAGCCCCTGCGCCGGGCAGCGCTGTCGCCGGAAGAGCCGTACTCCTTTCGCGCCAGCGACGGCCGCACCATCCACGGCTACGTGATCCGCCCCCGCGGTGTGCAGGGAGCCGTTCCCCTGGTCGTGGACATCCACGGTGGTCCCTGGGTGCGTGACGAGTGGCGCACCGCGGGATTCAACGGCGACCAGCTGCTCGCGAACCGCGGTTATGCGGTGCTGACGGTCAACTACCGCGGGTCCGCGGGCTACGGGCGCGAGCATCTAGCCGCGGGCCGGATGCAGTCCTGGGACAAGGTGCAGGCCGACATCGCCGAGGCGGCGCAGTGGGCGGTCGGCCAGGGCCTCGCCGATCCGCAGCGCATGGCGGTGCTGGGGGCGAGCTACGGCGGCTACTCCGTCCTGATGCAGCTGATCCAGAAGCGCCAGGACTGGAAGTGCGGCGTCGACCTGGTCGGCGTGGCGAACTGGGTGCGCGTGATGGAGAACTGGCCGCCGTTCTGGCGCAACCGCCACTACTTCATCGCCTTCTATGGCGATCCTGCGAAGCCCGAGGAGCGCGCACGCATGATGCGCGAGGCGCCGGTGTCCCACCTGGACGAGATCACGGCGCCACTGCTGGTGATCCAGGGCGCGAACGACATCCGCGTGCAACGCCAGGATTCCGACGAGGTCGTCGCCGGCCTGCGGCAGCGCGGCCGGCCCGTGGAGTACCTGTTGTTCGACAACGAAGGACACCAGACGCGCCGCTGGCGCAATCGCCTCGAGATGTGGCGTCGGGTAGAAGACACGCTGGCCACATGCCTCGGCGGGCGCAGCGCGGGCTGGGACTTCTACCAAGTGATGCCGCGATGAAGGCCGAAGCGACGCTGCACTTCCTCTGCGGCAAGGCCGGCGCCGGCAAGAGCACGGTGGCGAAACGCCTTGCGCAGGAGCACGACGCGGTCCTCGTCAGCGAGGACGTGTGGCTCGCGCGCCTCTATGGCGAGGAGATGAAGACCTTCGACGACTACCGTCGCTACGCGCAGCGGCTGAAGACGGTCATCGGGCCGCTCGCGATCGAGCTGCTGGCGTCGGGCCGCAGCGTGGTGCTGGACTTTCCCGCGAACACCCGGGCGTCGCGCGCGTGGTTCCGCTTCGTGTTCGAGCAGGCGGGCGTGCCGCACACCATGCACTTCCTCGACACGCCGGATGCGACCTGCCTTGCCCGCATCGCCGAACGCAACGTGGCGCGGCCCGAGGGCTCGCACCACCTCACCGAAGAAGAGTTCGTGCAGATCTCCTCCTGGTTCCAGCCGCCCTCCGAGGACGAAGGCTTCCACGTGCGTCGCTACGCGTCGCAGCCGGGGTCGTGACGCTCGGATTCGACTCGCAGGCTGGTGGTGAGCGCCAGCGAACCCCAGCGATCCAGCGTCGCGCAGCAAGCTGGGGTTCGGCTGCGCCTCACCGCCAGCCTACGACACCCGCAGCAACGCGAAGGCACAGGCCAGCGCCACCGGCATCGCGAGCGCTCCCACGCGAGCGAAGCGCCACGCGCTGATCGCCACGCCTTCGCGCCGGCAGGCGATCAGCCACAACACGCTGGACAGCGAGCCGATGATGGTGAGATTGGGCCCGAGGTCGATCCCGACCGCGACCGCGCTGCGCAGGCCTTCGGGCGCCTGCACGGCCGACAGCGTCGCTGCGGCAAGCATGCCGGCCGGCAGGTTGTTCATGGCGTTGCCGGCCAGCGCCGTCACGGCGCCTGCGAGCGCATCGAAGCCGCGGCCCCGGCCTGGCGCCGCGAGCTGCGCGAGCGCCTGCACCGCGCCGACGTGCTCCATGCCTTTCACGATCACGAACAGCCCGGCGACGAGCGCGAGCGAGCCCCAGGACACGGCGTGCAAGGCAGCCGCCGGGGACTCACGCTTCGCCACGCACACGCAGGCGAGGCCCAGCACCGCAGCGAGCGCCGCGGGCGGCCCGAGCGGCCACTGCAGCGCCGACGCGCCCATCAGCGCGACGGCCGCGAGCACGACGACCGCCGCGGTCACGCGTCCCGTGTGTCCGAGAGGCGGACGATGGCTTTCGCTGACCTCGCCCGCGAGCTCGCGGCGGAAGCACCAGCGCAGGCAGAGATACGTCGCGACCGTCGCAGCAAGCGCCGCCGTCCCGAAGACCGCGATCCAGCGTGCGAGTCCCGGCAGCGCGCCGTCGAACACGACGAGGTTCGCGGGATTGGAGATCGGCAGCGCGAAGCTCGCGGCATTGGCCACGAAGGCGCACGCGAAGAGCGGGGGCAGCGGGTCGACGCGGGCGCGACGCGCGGCAGCCGCGACCGCCGGCGTGAGCACGACGGCCGTGGCATCGTTGGACATGAAGACCGTGACCAGCACGCCCACCGCATAGACCAGCACGAACAGGCGGGCGGGTGAGCCGCTAGCCCGTTCGAGCGCCAAGGCGGCCAGCCAGTCGAACAGGCCTTCGCGGCGCGCCAGCTCGGCCACCAGCATCATCGCGCCGATGAAGAGGTACACGTCCCAGCCGCCCGCCGCGGCCTGCCAGGCCTCGCGCGCCGGCAGCAATTGCAGCCCGACCAGCACGAGCGCAGCCGCCACGGGCCAGCACCACTCGGGCAGGCGCCAGGGACGGGCGACCACTCCTGCGATAGCGGCCACCGCCACGGCTCCCACGATCCAGCGGGCAGGGGCGGCGTCGGGCAGGAGCATCCGCCCGATGGTGCCCTAAACGGAGGGCCCCGGCCGCGGCCCCGTGCCAAGCCCCTGCATCGGAGCTCCGGCGCGCGCTACATGCCGTGGTGGCAGGGTGCGGCGCCCAGGCGCGCCGTGTCCGGCGCGGAAGGCACGTCGTCGTCGGCAGGCAGCGCGGTGCGTTCGAGACCTCCTGCCGCCGGCACCGCCGGCACGGCCTGCAGCGACGCCAGCGCTGCGTGCACGTCACTGCGTGCCGCGGCCGGGGGCGACAGTGGCGCCACCTTGGACGGCGCGAGCAGCGCCGCCACGGCGAAGCCACCGACCAGCAGCGCGGCGACCACGGCCGCGCGGCGCGGACGCACCCGTGGCGGCTGTGCAGGCACGCCCTCGCGGCCGGCCTGCGACTCGAACGACTCTTCACGGGCGAGATGGCACATCGCGGACTCCTTCCACGTTGCATCCAGTATGGTTCGCGTCCCCGCAGATGCAAGGCGCACGGTGGGTACACTGCCTTCCCACTCTTCACGTCATCGTCTTCCATGTCGACCCAGCCCGCCCTCGAAGTCCTGCCGCGTGACCTGTCCGCCTATCGCGAGGGCAACACCGGCATTCCGTACGTGCACCGTTTTGAGTCGGGACGCCCCGGTCCGCACGTGCTGGTCAATGCGCTCACGCACGGCAACGAGTTCTGCGGCATGGTGGCGGCCACGCACCTGCTGGACCACAGCGTCCGTCCGCGCATCGGCACGCTCACGGTGAGCTTCGCGAACGTGGCGGCCTACGAGTCGTTCAACCCGGAACAGCCCTTCGACAGCCGCCAGCTCGTGCACAACCTCAACCGCGTCTGGTCGCCGCAATGGCTGGAGGGCGAAGAGGACAGCCCCGAGCTGCGGCGCGCGCGCGAACTGCGGCCGGTGGTCGCGGCGGCGGACCACATCCTGGACCTGCACTCGACGTCCAACGACGTCGAGCCGTTCTGGGTCTATCCCGCCTTTGCGCGCAACGCGGAAGCGGCGCTGGCCATCGGCCGGCCCGCGGTGCACCTCGTGATGCCGGACGGGCTCGGCTCCGGCGTCCCGGTGATCCAGCACGGGCGGCACGGCGAAGCGGATTCGGATGCCGGGGTCGCGATGGTCGCCGAGTGCGGCCAGCACTTCCGCCAAGCCACGTCGGATCTCGCGGTCGAGGTGGCGCTCGACTTCCTTGCGCACTTCGGGCTGATCGAGGCACGCCCGCGCAATGTCGCACCGCAGCGCCGCTACCTGCTGCTGCAGACCTACGTGATCCGCACGCCGGGGTTCCGCTTCACGCGGCCGGTCGTGGGCTTCGAGACCTTCGCCAAGGGCGAACTGATCGCCACCGATGGCGACACGGAAGTCCGCGCGCCCGAGGACTGCGCCATCCTCATGCCTGCGCGCAAGGCGATCCCCGGCCGCGAAGGCGTGTACATCGCGCGGCCGCTGTAGTTCGCGGAGGCGCCGCGCGGCTGCGCGTCAATGCCGCTCGCGCTGCGCGTCGAGCGCGCGCAGGCGCGCCTCGGCGCCGCGCAGGACGGCATCCACATACGCGGCGGGCAGGTCCGCCACCGGCATGTGCTGGACGCTGGTGGAAGCGCGCCGCAGGGTAGCGCTCGCTGTGGTCGGCTGCGATTCCGCAATCGCCGTGGCCAGGTGGGGCTGCACCGCGGCAGCAGGCTCATCCGCCATCGGGATCTCGAAGGCCAGCGCTTCACCCTCCCAGGCGAGCGTCACCGCATCGCGCTGCAGCAGCCAGTAGGTGAACGCCCCGGCCGCGGCGCCGCCGAGCCCGGCCAGCGCGACCACGGCCGCGGGGCCATGCTGTCCGGCCACGACCAGTTCGAAGGCGGCAAAGCCGACCAGCGCGAGGAAGGCGGCGGTGAGCAGCAGGAACGCGGCGAGCAGGCGATCGGCGGCTGGCATGAAAGCTCCCAAGAGCCGCATGCTAGCGGCTGCGCGGCGGGCCGTGTTGCGTCTCCACCCCCGAACGCCCCTTCCTGTGCCCCCGCCGGGCGGGCGAGCGGAAGGCGGCAGCGTCCTACATGAGCGGATGTGCCCCTGACCCACAGTGAATGCCGGGCTTCCCAGGGGACAAGACCATGAAGGAAAACCTGAGCATTCTCGAGGCGGTGGAAGGTGACGCGGGCGGTGAAGAGATGGAACGGATGATCCTCGCGCGCGAATTGCCGAAGAAGACGGTCGCGCTGGTGCTGGCCGGCGGGCGCGGCTCCCGGCTGATGGAGCTGACCGACCGCCGCGCCAAGCCGGCCGTGTATTTCGGCGGCAAGTTCCGCATCATCGACTTCGCACTCTCCAACTGCCTGAACTCCGGCATCCGCCGCATGGGGGTGCTCACCCAGTACAAGTCGCATTCGCTGCTGAGGCACCTGCAGCGCGGCTGGAACTTCCTGCGCGGCGAGCAGAACGAGTTCATCGACCTGCTGCCGGCGCAGCAGCGCGTCAACGAGGCGTTCTGGTACCGCGGCACGGCGGACGCCATCACGCAGAACATCGACATCCTGCGTGCCTACGGGGCGGAGTACATCCTGGTGCTGGCTGGCGACCACATCTACAAGCAGGACTATTCGCTGATGCTGCTGGACCACGTGGAGAGCGGCGCCAAGTGCACGGTGGGCTGCATCGAGGTTCCGCGCATGGAAGCGACGGCGCTCGGCGTGATGCACGTGGACGCGGACCGCAAGATCACCGCGTTCCTGGAGAAGCCCAAGGACCCGCCGCCGATCCCGGGCAAGCCCGACAAGGCGCTGGGCAGCATGGGCATCTACGTGTTCGGCGCTGAGTACCTCTACAAGCTGCTGGAGGAGGACGGCAAGGACGAGTCCTCCGAGCACGACTTCGGCAAGAACCTGATCCCGCGCATCGTGCGGGACGGCGGCGCGCTGGCGCATCCGCTCAACCTCTCCAGCATCCCGGCGTCGACACGCCATCGTCCGTACTGGCGCGACGTGGGCACGGTGGACGCATTCTGGTCGGCCAACCTCGACCTCGCCTCGGACCTGCCGGAGCTCAACCTGTACGACCGCGACTGGCCGATCTGGACCTACCAGGAGCAGTTGCCGCCGGCCAAGTTCGTGCCGGACGTCAACGGCCTGAACGGCGAGACCTCCAACGTGCTCATCTCCGGGGGCTGCATCGTGATCGGCTCCAACATCCGTCGCTCGGTGCTGTTCTCCAACGTGCGCGTGGAGGCGTGCTGCAACATCCACGAAGCGGTGATCATGCCGGACACGCACATCGGCCGCGGCTCGCGCCTGTCCAAGGTGGTGATCGACCGCGGCTGCCACATCCCGGACGGCATGGTGATCGGCGAGGACGCGGCAGAGGACGCGCGGCGCTTCCACCGATCGCCCAACGGCGTCGTGCTGATCACGAAGGAAATGCTGGAGGCGATGGAGAACGCGCGCTAGCTGTCGAATCTCAGGAGGTTGTTCACAGCGCGGATCCGAGACATGGGCGGCCTGTGATTAAGAGCGGAGTGTGGTCGCAGCCAGTTGTAGCGGTCAATGAAGGGCTGCAAAGCGGCTTCGCGTTCGGCTGAGCTCTCGTAGGGTCGTACATAG
>NZ_JAEPWM010000005.1 GCF_016654015.1 Ramlibacter ginsenosidimutans
AGTCAGGACCAGCTCGATGCTGTGGCCGACAGGCTCAACACCCGTCCACGCAAGACCCTTGGCTATAGCACCCCGGCCGATACACTAGCCAAGGCACTGTTGCGGTGACCGGTTGAATCCGCCTCGCAAAGGTTTCGCAGAAGACGCAAAAGGACTTCCATGGAAGGATGAAGGCGGACAGCCGCACGCAAAGCGTGTCCGTTTCACCCATGGCCCTCGCCGAGCCCGGACGCAAAGGTCGCAAATGTTTCGCGAAAGAGCGAAAGGACTTCCATTTGGAGAATGTCTTTTCTGCGTCCTTGGCTGTTTCCTTTTGCGCCCTCTGCGTTCGTTTTCTGTTCCCGCCTCTCTCATATCGTGAGACGACCTTTCATGTTGCAGCGCAACAGAAGGGCGCTTTTTCCCTATGATGGAACCATCGCCTTGGCCTCGCGCCACGTGCCCCGGTTATCAACTCTGGAGAAAGCATGTCGTCCATCCTGATCCTCGGGGCCTCGTATGGCTCCTTGCTCGCGACCCGCCTCGCCATGGCCGGGCACCAGGTTTGCCTGGTGTGCACGCCCGGCACGGCCGACCTGATCAACACCGAGGGAACGCGCGTGCGCTTTCCGGTGCGCGGCCGTGACGCACTGGTCGAGGTCGACAGCCGCAAGCTGCCGGGTTCGGTGCGTGCGGCCGCTCCCGCTGCCGTGCAGCCGGCGAACTTCGATCTCGCGGTGCTCGCCATGCAGGAGTCGCATTACGGCGAAGCGGGCGTGCGGCAGCTGATCGAGCGCCTCGCGCGTGCGCGCACGCCGTCGCTCGCCATCATGAACATGCCGCCCTTGCCGTACCTGCGGCGCATCGACGGTCTGGACGTGGCCGCGCTGGAGCCGTGCTTCACGGACGCTCGCGTGTGGGAAGCGTTCGAGCCGGGCCTGGTGTCGCTCGCCAGTCCCGATCCGCAGGCCTTCCGTCCCGCCGGCGAGGCGAAGAACGTGCTGCAGGTCGGGCTGCCCACCAACTTCAAATGCGCGCCCTTCGCCAGCGAGCCGCACACTGCGTTGCTGCGCCGGCTGGAAGCCGACATCGAGGCGGCGCGCTACGAGGACGGCGGCGAAGCGCTCGAGCTGCCGGTGAAGCTCAAGGTGCACGACTCGCTGTTCGTCCCGTTCGCGAAGTGGCCGATGCTGATGACGGGCAACTACCGCTGCATCGGCGACGACGGCGACGTGAACCCGATCGCGCACGCCGTGCACGACGACATCGAGCTGTCCCGCGCCACCTATGGCTGGGTGTCCGACCTGTGCCTGTCGCTGGGCGCGCAGCCGCAGGACCTGGTGCCGTTCGAGAAGTACGCCACGGCGGCGCGCTCGCTGCAGAAGCCTTCGTCGGTGGCGCGTGCGCTCGCGTCCGGCGCCACGCAGATCGAGCGCGTGGACCTGCTCGTGCAGTCCATCGCGCGGCAGCAGGGCTTCGCACATGCTTCGGTGGACGCCGTGGTGGAGCGAGTGGATGCGGCGCTGCGCCGGAATGCGCAGGCGCTGGAGAAGCAGGCGGCCTGAGCGGAGCCGTCTCGCGGATGGAAGAGGCCGGCGCGCGCCGGCCTTTTCTTTTCCTGCATTGCCGGTGTCTGCGTCGCGCAAAGAGGCGCCCTCTTCGGAGACCTGGGGGCGTCGCGGCAGGCGGCGTGCGGTGCAGGCCCGCTGGGCATCGGTCGGCGGCTGCGCGCGCCGGCTTCCAGGCGATGCCCTTCATGCCGGCCTGCACCGCACGCCGCCTGCCGCGACGATGGACAGTCGGGCCCCTGCGGAAAGAAGACGGGGCGACAGGGCTCTCGTAGGCTGGCGGTGAGCATCGCGAACCCCAGCGATCCAGCGTAGCGCAGCAAGCTGGGGTTCGCCTGCGGCTCACCACCAGCCTACGGTTTCCGCTTCGACCGCCGCAACACTGTTTCCCATGCTGGTCCGGGCCGGAGGGGCGCCGCTGCCGCGCGCCAGCGGCGACAATGCGCAGCTTGCGCTTCCCGTCGGAGCGGCGCATCCAGCGAAGGAGATCCCGTGGACAGCAACACAGTCGCCCTGATCGGGCTGGGTGCGATGGGTCGGGGCATGGCGGCAAGCCTGCGCCGCAAGGGGCACGCGCTGCGCGTGTGCGATGCGCGGCCCGGCGTGGCGCAAGCCTTCGCCGCGGAGGGCGGCGTGGCCTGCGCGACGCCGGCGGATGCGGCCGAGGGCTGCGCCGTCGTGGTGTCGGTGGTCGTCAACGCGCAGCAGACCGAGGACGTCCTGTTCGGCGAGCACGGCGCGGCAGCGCGGATGGCGCCGGGGACCGTGTTCGTGATGTGTTCGACGGTAGACCCGGTCTGGTCCGCCGGCATGGAGCGGCGCCTCGCCGACCTCGGCTTGCTGTACCTCGATGCACCGATTTCCGGCGGCGCCGCGAAAGCCGCGAGCGGCGAGATCACCGTGATGGCGGCGGGTGCACCGGCCGCTTTCTCTGTGGCCGGACCGGTGCTGGACGCGATGGCCGCGAAGGTGTACCGCCTGGGCGACCAGGCGGGCGCGGGCAGCAAGGTCAAGGTGATCAACCAGCTCCTCGCCGGCGTGCACATCGCAGCGGCCGCCGAAGCGATGGCGCTCGGCTTGCGCGAAGGCGTGGATCCGGCAGCGCTGTACGAGGTCATCACCCACAGCGCCGGCAACAGCTGGATGTTCGAGAACCGGATGGCGCACGTGCTGGCCGGCGACTACACGCCGCTGTCGGCCGTCGACATCTTCGTGAAGGACCTCGGCATCGTGCTGGACCTGGCGCGCTCCAGCAAATTCCCGCTGCCGCTCTCGTCGACCGCGCACCAGATGTTCATGCAGGCCTCCAGCGCGGGGCTCGGGCGCGAGGACGACAGCGCGGTGATCAAGATCTTTCCGGGGATCGAACTGCCGGCCGGTCCGAAGTAGCCGCTGCTCGTGCGCCGTTGCCGGGTCCGGCGCGGCTTGTGGCGTACAGCGCAGGCGTGCCGGGCCGCGTCGCCTACTCGCCTTCACAGTAGTCGACGTTGCTGTCCGCGCGGGCCACGTGCCGGAAGCCTTGCGGCCCCGTGCCATCGAGCACTGCGAACTTGCCCGAGTCCGGGTAATGGCACACCTCCGGCTGCAGCATGGTGCTGACGGCCAGCAGCCGCAGCACCGAGGTGCCGGTGTTCACGAACTGGTGTGCGGCCTCGGGGCCGCCAGGCGGGCAGGCCACCACGTCGCCCGCGCGCACGGGAAAGGTCTCGCTGCCCAAGCGCAACTGGCCCTCGCCTTCGATCACGAAGAACATCTCCTCGTTCGCGCGGTGGCTGTGGAAGGGAAAGGCGCTCTTGCCGGGCGCGAGCTCCGTCACGTTGAAGCCCAGCTTCTTCGCGCCGAGCGGGCCGCCCAGCGGCGCCATGCGGCCACCGAAGCGCCCCGCAGGCAGTTCGCTGCCCATCCTGCGCGAGAGATCGACGAGGTCGACGTAGTTCGCATCGGCGATGTTGAGAATGGGGGCGGGCATGCGGCTCCTTCGCTGGTCGTGCACCTGGCGAAAGAATACAGGGCCCAAGCGCGCGAGGGTGGACCCCGCACGACAGCAGCGACTGGTGCCCGTAGGCTGGGGTGACGCAGGAACCCCAGCGATGCGCGAGGCGCTGGGGTTCGCTCGCGCTCACCGCCAGCCTGCGAAGCGTGCGGCGAAGCCCGCCGCCCCCGGTGAGGTTCACTCCGGCAGCGTCGCGCCCGCGTCCCTGCGGTTCACCTCGTAGAACAGGCCGCGCAACCAGCGGTTGGCCGCGTCGTCCTGCATGCGCCGGTGCCAGTACTGCTGCACCTGGATCGTGGGCGGCTTGAACGGCAGCTCGATCGTCTTCAGCGGCACGTGGCGGCCGACCACCGTCGCGATGTCCTGCGGCACGGTGGCGATCAGGTCGCTCCCGGGCAGCAGCGCCAGCAGGCTCATGAAGTGCGACAGCTCCAGCGTGACGTGCCGGTGCCAGCCCTTGTCTTCCAGGAAGCGGTCGAGGAAGTGCTCACGGCCGTCGGGATGCACGACGATGTGGCGCGCGGCGAGGTACTGCTTCAATGTCATGCGCGCGCCCGCGGCGTCGTTGCGGGCGCAGGCGATGCAGACGTAGGAGGTCTTGAACAGCGCCTGCTGGAAGTAGCCGGCTTTCTGCAGGTCGGGGAAGAAGCCCACCGCGAGTTCCGCATCGCCCGCTTCCAGCGCCGCCGCCGCAGCTTCGCGCGGCTTGGAGACAGCCTGCAACTTCACGTGCGGCGCCTCGTGGCGCAGCCGGCGCAGCACGCCGGGCAGGAAGGCGACCTCGCCGATGTCCGGCATCAGGATCGCGAAGCTGCGCTGCGCGCTCGCGGGCTCGAAGCCGGCGGGCTGCAGGATTTCCGCGCGGATGGTGTCCACCACGCGGCGCACGGCTGGTGCGAGCTCCAGCGCCCGCGGCGTAGGCTCCATCTGAGCGCCGGCGCGCACGAACAGGGCGTCGTCGAACTGCGAGCGCAGCCGCGCGAGCGCCGCGCTGGTCGCCGGCTGGCTCAGGCCGATCGCTTCGGCCGTGCGGTTCACGCTCCGGTGCCGCGCCATCGCGTCGAACACGACGAGCAGGTTCAGGTCGACCTCGCGAATATCCATGGCATGGATTCTATGTATCCACGGCATCGGCTGTTCAGATAAGCCGGCGCTGCCTAGCATGCGCTCCGGAGACAGACATTGAGCCAGCACAAACATCATCCCGGCTGCGCCTGCGGCATCGACGCGCACGCCCACGTGGTGCCGGAGAACTTCCCGGCCTACATGGGCAGCAAGGCGCCGGCCGACTGGCCGGCCATGGCGGCCGCGCAGGCCTGCCACCGCAACGTGATGATTTCGGGCAAGGTGTACCGCACCGTCTCCGACCGCTGCTGGGACACGGCCAAGCGCATCGCCGACCTGCCGGAGATGGGACTCGCGCTGCAGGTCGTATCGCCGATGCCGGAGCTGCTCTCGTACTGGATGCAGCCGGCGGACGCACAGCAGCTGCTGCGCTTCCTCAACGACCAGATCGCGGGCATGGTGGCCGAGAGCGGCGGCGCGCTCGCGGGCCTGGGCGCCGTGCCGCTGCAGGACATCGATCTTGCGATCCGCGAACTCGAATACGTGGTGAAGGTGCTGGGTTTCCCGGGCGTGGAGATCGGCAGCAACATCAACGGCGAACCGATAGGCGCGCCGAAGTTCGACCCCTTCTTCGAAGCCTGCGAGGCCCTGGGCGCCTGCGTGTTCGTGCATGCGATCCGCCCGGCGGGCATGGACCGCCTCGTGGGACCACCCGCCTTGCAGCAGGTGCTGGCCTATCCGGGCGACGTCGGCCTGGCCGCCGCATCGGTGATCACGAGCAACCTGCTGCCGCGGCGGCCCAAGCTGCGCATCGCGTTCAGCCACGGCGGCGGCACGCTGGGCCTGCTGCTGCCGCGCCTGCAACAGGGCTGGGGCGTGTTCCCAGCGCTGAAGGAGCAGGTGAGCGAGGCGCCCGCGGAGCAGGCGCGCCGACTCTTCTACGACACGCTGGTGTTCGACGAGCACGCGCTGCGCTACCTGGTGCAGGCCTTCGGGCCCACCCAGCTGCTGGTCGGCACCGACTATCCCTTCAACTTCCATGACCGCACGCCGGTGCAGCGCATCGAGGCCGCGGGCTTCGATGCGGACACGACGGCGCTGCTGGTGCATGGCAACGCCGAGCGCTTCCTCGCCCGGCAGAAAGTGACGACCCCATGAGTTCTCCCTGGATCGCGGGCCTGCGCAGCGTGGAGCTGTTCGTGCCCGACCTCGCCCGGGCCGAAGCCTTCTACACGCAGACCTGGCATCTCGAAGTGGCGCACCGGTCCGACGATGCGCTGTACTTGCGCGGCAGCGGCACCGACGACCACCTGCTGGCGCTGCGCCGCGGCGGCGAGGTGCCGCAGATCCGGCAGGTCACGCTGCGCGCACGCAGCCGCGAGGCGCTGGATGCGGTGCGGGCGAACGTGGTGAAGGCCGGCGGCAGGATCCTCGCCGAAGCCCACGAGCTCACGCGCAATCCTGCCGGCGGCATCGGCATCAAGTTCCAGGACCCGCACGGCCGCACTTTCCAGGTGGTGCACGGCGATGCACGCCGGCAGGAGAGCGCGCCCGTGCAGGACCGGCCGATCCGCCTCACGCACGTCGTGCTGAACAGCCATGCCGTCGACGAGACGCAGAAGTTCCTGCAGGACGCGCTGGGCTTCCGCCTTGCGGACCGCACCGGGATCATGGCCTTCATGAACTGCGACCGCGACCACCACACGATCGCGATCGGCATCTCCGACAACGACGCGCTGAACCACATCGCCTTCCTGATGCCGGACTTCGAGTCCGTGATGCGTGGCGGCGGCCGCATGCGCGATGCGGGCTTCCCCATCCAGTGGGGCCCCGGCCGGCATGGTCCCGGCAACAACCTCTTCAACTATTTCATCGACCCGTTCGGCGTCGTGATCGAGTACACGGCGGACGTGGAGCAGATCGACGAGCGCTACGAAGCGCATGGCCCCGATTACTGGAAGTGGCCGCCCGGCCGCGTCGACCAGTGGGGCATCTCGCCGCCGCCCTCCGACACGCTGAAGGCCGCGCAGAAGCGCGTGTTCTTCGCCCCCAAC
The DNA here is from genome assembly GCF_016654015.1 of Ramlibacter ginsenosidimutans. Taxonomy (GTDB): domain Bacteria; phylum Pseudomonadota; class Gammaproteobacteria; order Burkholderiales; family Burkholderiaceae_C; genus Ramlibacter; species Ramlibacter ginsenosidimutans. The sequence goes on from NZ_JAEPWM010000005.1 coordinate 6,660, forward strand.
CCCTGATCCCCGACAGAGAGACGCCCATGAAATTCACCACCTACCTGCGCGACGGCGCGCCCCGCCTCGCCCTGGTCGACGGCAGCGACCTGATCGACCTGAACGATGCCAACGCGAAGACGCCGTCCGACCTGCGCCTGGCGCTGAAGGCCGGCGTGGACCTGCAGGCCGCCGGCGCCGCCGCGCTGAAGGACAAGGCCAGGCGCGTGCCGCTCGGCTCCGTCACGCTGGCGCCGCTGGTGCCCGAGCCCGGCAAGATCGTGTGCCTCGGCCTCAACTACTACGACCACGCCAAGGAGGGCGGGCGCGAGAAGCCGGACTATCCCTGGTTCTTCTTCCGTGCGGCGTCCTCGCTCGTCGCGCATGGCGAGCCTGGCCTGCTGCCGCTGGTGTCGTCCAAGTTCGACTACGAGGCGGAACTCGCCGTCGTGATCGGCAAGACCGTGCCGCGCCACACGAAGCAGGCCGACGCGCTGCAGTACGTGTTCGGCTACAGCTGCTTCAACGACATGAGCGTGCGCGACTACCAGAAGCGAACGCCGCAGTGGACCATCGGCAAGAACTTCGACGCCACCGGCGGCTTCGGCCCGCACCTGGTCACGGCCGACGAACTCGCGCCCGGTGCGACGGGCCTGCGCATCCGCTCGCTGCTCAATGGGAAGGTGATGCAGGACGCGAACACAGACGACATGATCTTCAGCGTCGCCGAGACCATCGCGCTGCTCGCCGACGTGCTGACGCTGGAGCCGGGCGACGTGATCGTGATGGGCACGCCCGCCGGCGTGGGCCAGGCGCGCACGCCGCCCGTGTGGATGAAGGCCGGCGACACGATCGTGATCGACATCGAGAAGGTGGGGGCGCTGTCCAACCCCATCGTCGCGGAAGCAGCGTGAACAACCGCGTGTACGACGTCGCCATCGTCGGCTACGGCCCCAGCGGGGTCGTGGCCGCGGGCCTGCTCGGGCAGGCCGGCCTGAACGTCTACGCCTGCGACAAGCTGCCGGGCGTGTACGAGATCCCGCGCGCGGTGGCGCTGGACCACGAGATCATGCGCGTGTTCCAGCAGCTGGGCCTGGTCGATGCGATCCAGTCTTTCACCGAGCCCTTCACGCCTTCCGAGTACTTCGGCGTGGACGGCCAGTTGATCCGCCGCATGACCATGGTGGAGCCGCCCTTCCCGCAGGGGTACACGCCATCGATGGTGTTCAGCCAGCCGGCGGTGGAGCGGGTGCTGCGCGAGCGCGTCGCGCAGATGCGCAACGTGCGCGTGGAGCTGTCCGCCGAAGTCGTGGACCTGCAGCAGGACGCGCAGGGCGCGACGCTGCACGTGCGCGGGCCGGGCGAGCAGCTGCGCAGCGTGCGTGCGCGCTGCGTCATCGCCTGCGACGGCGGCTCCAGCTTCGTGCGCACGGTGCTCGACCTGCCGCTGGAAGACCTGGACTTCGACGAGCCCTGGCTGGTGGTGGACGTGCTCGTGAACGAGCGCGGCCTGGCCAAGCTGCCCAAGGTGAGCGTGCAGTACTGCGAGCCGGAGCGCCCGTGCACGCTGGTGATCGGCCCGAAGAACCATAGACGCTGGGAGATCTCCCTGAAGCCTGGAGAAGACCCCAGGCAGGCGGCGACGCCGGAGCAGGCCTGGGCGTTCCTGGCGCGCTGGCTCACGCCGCGAGACGGCACGCTCTGGCGGCAGGCAAGCTACCGCTTCCATGCGCTGGTCGCCGAGCGTTGGCGCGAAGGGCGTGTGTTCCTGGCCGGGGACGCCGCGCACATGCAGCCGCCCTTCCTCGGGCAAGGCATGTGCCAGGGCATCCGCGACGTGGCGAACCTCTCGTGGAAGCTGGCCTCCGTGCTGCGCGGCGAGGTCGAAGGCACGGCCGCCGAGGCGCTCCTGGACAGTTACGGCCACGAACGCAAGGCGCACGTGCGCGAGCTCACCAGCCGCATCAAGGGCGTGGGCGCGGTGATCTGCGAGCGCGATCTCGCCAAGGCGCGGGCGCGCGACGCGAAGCTGCTCGCCGACTGCGGCGGCGTCGTGAAGGACACGCCGCGCCAGGACATCCTGCCGCGGCTGGAGACCGGCTTCCTCGCCGCGCAGGAAACGACGGGCCGCGGCACGCTGTTCCCGCAGCCGCGCCTGGCTTCCTCCGGCGCGCTGATGGACCATGCGGTCGGTGGCGGCTGGCGCCTGGTGTTCGCGTCCGATGCGGAGATCCCGAACGACCTGCCAGTCGGCATCACTGTCGTCGCGCTCGCGCGCACGCCGGAGGCCGACGGCGTGGTCGCGCGCTGGATGCAGGCGCACGGCTGCCGCGCGGCGCTGGTCCGGCCGGACCACTACGTCTTCGGCACCGCGCGCACTGCGGCGGAGACTTCGCAGCTGCTGGCCGAATGGCAGCAGCGCTGGACGCAGGGCTTCGCGCAGCGCGAGGCGGCGCTCGCCTGAGCGGGCAGGATCACCAACGGCATCAAGGAGACAGAGCGATGAAAAGACGAGAGTTCATGCAGGCCGCCGCGGCGGCATCCCTTGCCGCTTACGCCGGCACCGCCGCCCGCGCGCAGGCCTGGCCCGACAAGCCGGTGCGCCTCATCGTGGCGCAGCCGGCCGGCTCCGGCCCCGACGCCATTGCGCGCATGGTCGGCGAGCAGCTCTCGCAGCGCTGGAAGCAGGCGGTCGTGGTGGACAACAAGCCGGGCGGCCAGAACGCGATCGGCGCGCAGGCGGCGGCGCGTTCCGCGCCGGACGGCTACAACTTCTACTTCGCCACCTCCGCGGCGCTGGTCACCAATCCCTACCTGTTCAAGTCGCTGCCTTACGACCCGCAGAAGGACTTCACGCCGGTGGGCATGATCGGCCGCGTGCCCTTCGTGCTGGCCGTGAACACGGCCTCGCCCGCGAAGACGCTGCAGGAGTTCATCGCCGAAGCCAAGGCGAACCCGGGCAAGGTGACGATCGCCAACGAGGGACCCAAGACCTTCGGCGGCATGATGACGCGCCTGTTCGGCTCGCAGGCCGGCCTGCAGGTGAACAGCGTGCCTTACGTGTCCATCGGCGCCGCCGTCACGCAGACCGTGGGCGGCCAGACCGAAGCCGTGATGGGCGACGTGCCGGCGCTGATCCAGATGATCAAGGCCGGCCGCCTGCGCCCGATCGCGGTCACCACGGCCAGGCCGGTCGCGGGCCTGGAGACCGTGCCTTCGCTGGCGGAAGTGGTCCCGGGCTTCGACTACGCGGGCTTCATGGCGATCGTCGCGCCGGCGGGGACGCCGGCCGCGGCGATCCAGCGCTTCAACCGCGACCTCGACGCTGTGCTGTCCGACAAGGAGATGGCCGCCAAGCTGCTCGCGGTCGGCCCGATGACCGAAGGCGCCGGTGCCCCGGAACAGATGGCCGCGTTCCTGCAGGCCGAGCACACCCGCTGGGGCAAGCTGACCAAGGACATCGGCATCCTGCCGGAGTGATCCTGCGCGGGGCGCCAGGCAAACACCAACAGCCGGACGCAGAGGACGCAGAGGTTTCGCAGAGGACGCAGAAGAACATCCATTGAAAATGGAAGTCCTTCCGCGTCCTTCTGCGTCCTTTCGCTCTTCTGCGACCTCTGCGTCCGGCTGTCCGCTTTCCGTCGGTCCTCCATCCAGCAGGCGTTCCCGCTTGCGCGAACCGCCTCCGTCCTGCATCCTCGGGGCGCCGCCCGAGCGCGGCACCCCTTCCCAGTTTCACGGAGACACGCGCAATGATCCAGACCCGCCCCTTGTTCGAGATCCGCCTGCAGGTGCCCCAGGTCCTCGACATCGGCGACACGCCGCTCGGCCGGCGCCGCATCGCCACGGTCACGGGCGGTGAGTTCCAGGGAGAGCGCCTGCGCGGCACCGTGGTGGGCGCGCCCGGCGGCGACTGGCTGCTCCAGCGCAACGACGGCGTGACGGTGCTCGACGTGCGCGTGCTGCTGCGCACGCACGACGGCGAGCACATCTACATGTCCTACCGCGGCCTGCGCCATGGTCCCGCCGACGTGATGGCGCGGCTGGCAGCCGGCGAGACCGTGGATCCGGCGAGCTACTACTTCCGCATCGCGCCTGTGTTCGAGACCGCGGCGAAGAACTACGCGTGGCTCAACAAGATCGTTGCCGTCGGCACGGGCCGGCGCGAGGCGAGCGGGCCGATCTATACCGTCGAAGAAGTGCTGTAGCGGCTCACGCGAGCCGCTGCGCCACGAGGCGGCCAAGCGCCGCGAACAGCTCGTCCTGTTGCTGCGCAGTAGGCTTGCCGCCTTGCACGTAGGCGGCCACCACGACAGGCGCGCCGCCCGGCGTCCAGGCCACGGCGATGTCGCCCGACGCATCGCTGCCGTTGTTGCCGGTCTTGTCGCCCGCGCGCCAGTGGGGCGGCAGGCCGGCGCGCAGCTTCTTCGTGCCGGTCTGGCAGGCGACCAGCCAGCCGACGAGCAGATCGCGCGAGGCCGCGGAGAGCACGTCGCCGGTCGCGAGCCGCGAAAGGCTGTGCGCCATGGCGGCCGGCGTGGTCGTGTCGTGCGGGTTGCCGGGCTGCGTGCGATTGAGCTCCGGCTCGTTGTGGTCCAGGCGCGAAGCGCGGTCGCCGAGCTTGCGCCAGAACGCGGTCAGCGCCTGCGGTCCACCGCACTCGCGCAGCAGCAGGTTCGCGCAGGTGTTGTCGCTGAGTTCGACCGCCGCCTTGCACATGGCGGCCACGGTCATCGTGCCTTCGGAGAGATGCGCCTTGGCGACGGGTGCGTACGAAAGCATGTCGGCCTCGGCGAACGGGACCAGCCGGTCCAGCCGTTCCCGTCCCGCATCGACCCGGGCGAGCACCAGTCCCGCCAGCGAAGCCTTGAACGTGCTGCACATCGCGAAGCGCTCGCTCGCGCGCCAGGACAGCTGGCGTCCGGTGGAGAGGTTGGTGGCGAGGAAGCCCGCGCGTCCTCCGGTCTTGCGCTCGTAGTCCGAGACGAAGGAGGGGGCGGGGGTCGCGAGGGCGGGTTGGAGGAAGAGGGCGGTGCTCGCTGCCAGCACGATGCGCCGCGACACAGGCGTGGATTCCATGCTCCGGTTTTTAGCATGGCTCGGTCCGCGCACGCCGGCGGTGCAGCAGCGCGCACCGGCACGCATACTCTCGTGCCATGGACGCCTTGATCACCGCCTCCGCGCGTGCGCTCGCCGCCGGCGACACGCTCGGCGCGCTCAAGCGCGTGGCGCTGCGCGAGGATCCGCCGGCGCTCGCGCTGCGCGGCATCGCGATGGCGCAGCTGGGCGAGCATGCGCGGGCGCGCGAGCTCCTGCGCCGCGCGCAGCGTGGCTTCGGTGCGCGCGAGGAGCTCGCGCGGGCGCGCTGCGTATTGGCCGATGCGGAGGTGGCGCTCGCGATGCGTGACCTGCGCGCGCCGCCGCGACTGCTGGTCACCACGGCCGCGACGCTGGAGCAGCACGGCGATCGCGCCAATGCGATGCATGCGCGGCTGGTGGCGACGCGCCGCTTCCTGCTGCTGGGCCGCCTCGCCGATGCCGCGGCGACCCTGGAGTCGGTCGATCCGCGTGGCCTGCCGCCCTCGCTGGCCGCCGTGGCGGAGCTCGCGGCGGCCGACCTGGCGCTGCGTTCGCTGCGCTGCGCAGCCGCGCGCGCCGCGCTTGCGCGGGCAGAGCAGGCCGCGTACCGCGCCGGCATCGCACCGCTGATCGCCGAAGTCGCCGAGGCGAGGTCCGCGCTCGAGCGGCCCGCCGCCCGCCGCCTGCAAGCCGGCGCTGCCCAGCCGCTGCGTCTCGACGAGGTCGAGGCCTTGCTCGCATCCGGAGCTCTGGTGCTCGACGCATGCAGGCGCGGCCTGGCCTGCGGCGGCGCGTGGCAAGCGCTGGCGCGCCGGCCCATCCTGTTCGCGCTCGCCCGCGAGCTCGCCGAAGCCTGGCCGAACGATGTCGAGCGCGATGCCCTGATCGCCTCCGCGTTCCGCACGCGCCGGCCCGACGAGACGCATCGCGCGCGCCTGCGCGTGGAGATCGGGCGGCTGCGCGCGCTCGTGCGCCCCATGGCCGGCATCGAGGCGACCACACGCGGCTTCGTGCTGCAGCCGCGCAGCGCAGCGGAGGTCGTCGTCATCGCTCCGCCCATGGACGGCGAGCAGGCCGCCGTGCTGGCGCTGCTGGCCGATGGCTCGGCGTGGTCCACGTCGGCCCTGGCGCTCGCGCTGGACGCCAGCCAGCGCACCGTGCAGCGCGCCATGGCGGAGCTGGAGTCCGCCGGCCAGGTCCGCGCGATCGGCCAGGCGCGCGCGCGGCGCTGGCTGGCGCCGCGCCTGGTGGATTTCACGACAATCTTGTTACTCCCCGCTTCGCTGCCCGGTGCGTAGAGTCCTCCCATCGACAACGAAAGGACCTAGAGATGAACACCCTGACCCGCAGCAAGCCGCCCGAGGCAACGGCGCGTCCCGCAGAGATCGTCCGTGAGTTCGGCCCGTTCCCGTCGGCCAAGGTCGCCGGCGTGAGCTTCGACGGGACCCACCTCTGGGCCGCCACGGGCGAGCGGCTGCTGGCCATCGATCCGGACAGCGGCGAGGTCGTGCGCACCCTGGAGCGCACCTGCGATGCAGGAACCGCCTTCGACGGCAAGCATCTGTGGCAGATCGCCGAGTCGCGCATCGACCGGATCGACCCTGCCACCGGCGACGTGCTGGCCTCCATTCCTGCACCGGCGGGCGGCGGCGACTCGGGCCTCACCTGGGCCGAGGGCAGCCTGTGGGTCGGCAACTACCGCGGCCGCAAGATCCACCAGATCGATCCGGCCACGGGCGCGATCCTGCGCACCATCGAGTCCAACCGCTTCGTCACGGGCGTCACCTGGGTCGATGGCGAGCTGTGGCACGGCACCTGGGAAGAGGACCTGAGCGAGCTGCGCCGCATCGACGCGGACAGCGGCGAAGTCCTCACGCGCCTGGAGATGCCGCCCGGAACCAACGTGAGCGGCCTCGAGTCCGACGGCGCCGATCTCCTGTACTGCGGCAGCGGGCCCAGCGGGAAGGTGCGCGCCGTGCGCCGTCCCCGCACGCAGCGCACCTAGTCATTCCCTCGTTTGCATGCGGCGGCCCGCACCGGGCCGGGCCGCCGCATGCACCGACCGTTTCTCAACCGGCTCGACGAGCCACAAGGAGCACACCATGAGCACCATCACCCCGCAAGCCGACACGGCCGCGCATCGCGTCGTCTCCGATGCGAACTGGACCGAGCAACGCAGGAAACTGCTCGAACGCGAAAAGGAGTTGACGCGCCTGCACGACCAGGTCGCGAGCGAGCGCCGCGCGCTGCCGTGGCGGCGCATCACGAAGCCCTACCTGTTCGACACACCCGACGGTCCGCGCACGCTCGCGCAGCTGTTCGGTGATCGCCGCCAGCTGGTGCTTCAGCACTTCATGTTCGGACCCGGCTGGGAGCAGGGCTGCCCCAGCTGCTCGTACATGGCCGACCACACCGACGGCATGACGATCCACCTCGCGCATCGCGACATCGGCTTCGTCGCCGTCTCGCGCGCGCCGCTGCCGGACCTCCTGCGTTTTCGCGAGCGCATGGGCTGGAAGTTCGACTGGGTGTCCTCGGCGCCGAGCGACTTCAACTTCGACTTCGGCGTGAGCTTCACGCAGGAAGAGCTCGCCACCGGCGAGGTCCTCTACAACTACCGCAAGGGCTACTTCCCCGCCGAGGAAGCACCCGGCATCAGCGTGTTCTTCCGGGACGACGCGGGGGACGTGTTCCACACCTATTCCACCTTCGGCCGCGGCGTCGAAGCCATGATGGGCGCCTATGTGCTGATGGACCTCACGCCCAAGGGCCGCGACGAACGCGACGTGTTCTACAAGATGGAGTGGGTGCGGCACCATGACCGCTACGAGCCCGGGCGCGCCTTCGAGCCGGCGCCGGAGAAAGTGGCAGTCCCCGTGGCGGCCTGCCCGCACTGCGAAGCCTGAGCACGGGCGCGGGGAGCGGACATGGTCTCCATGTGGCCCTGGCTGGCGGTGGCGGCGGCGGGCGCGGTGCATGGGTTGAATCCGGCCACGGGCTGGGCACTCGCCGCCGCGCGGGCGCCAGCTCGCGCGGGCCTGCTGCGCGCGCTGGCGCCGATCGCCCTGGGGCACCTTGCCTCCGTTGCGATGGTGGCGGCCGCGGTCCCTGCGGCCCTGCAGCTGGGCGTCGCGTTCCATCCGCTCCTGCTCCAGGGCGTGGCCGCCGCCTGGCTGCTCGCCCTCGGCGTGCGCCACTGGCGAGCGCGCGATGCCGGCAGGGCGTGTGCGCCCTGGGCGCGCACGGGCGTCGCACTCTGGTCCTTCATCGCCGGCACCGCGCACGGTGCAGGATGGATGCTGGTGCCCGCGCTGGCTTCGGTCTGCGGCGCGGACGGTGCCGCGCGCCAGATCACGGCATCGGGATCGATGGCGCTGGCGCTCGCTGCGGTGGGCGTGCATCTGGCGGCGATGTTCGTCACGATGGCGCTCGTCGCGGCCAGCGCCCGGGTGGGCACGCGGGCCGCCCGGGCCTGGCTGCGCTCGCGCGCGCGGCGTGAGGCCCCCGTGTAGGCTGGTGGTGAGCCGCAGGCGAACCCCAGCTCGCTGCGCCACGCTGGATCGCTGGGGTTCGCTTCGCTCACCGCAAGCCTACGGGGCCCGGGTGAGCCGGCGCAACTGGCGAACCCCGCTGAGGTCCTAAGTTCCCAAGGTCGTGCCAGAGCGGCGCAGCGGCCGGACGGAGGCGCGCAAAGGGCCCGCACTGGCGCCGTTCGGGCATAGGATCGCGGGGTTGCAACGAGGACCGGCAGGCGATGGACGAGCTCCGACACGATGGGACCGCGGCAAGGCGCGAGGACGACCGCTTCACCACCGGCCACGGCGAGTACACCGACGACTTCGCATGCCCGGACGCGTTGCACGCGGTGTTCGTCCGCTCTCCCTATCCCAGCGCGCGCATCCGTGCGATCGACGCCGCAGCGGCGCTGGCGCACGAACAGGTCGTTGCCGTGCTGACGGGCGCGGACGTCGCGGCCGACAGGCTGGGCGAGGGCGCGGCGCCGTTCAAATTCCCGCAGGGCGACGGCAGCTTCGCGCTCGAGACGCCGCGGCCCTTGCTGGCGCAAGAGCATGTGCGCTTCGTCGGCGAGCCGGTGGCGATGGTGCTGGCGCGCACGTTTGCCGCTGCACAGGACGCCGCCGAGCAGGTCGCGGTCGACTACGAGGACCAGCCGTGCGTCACGGAACCTGCCGCCGCGCGCGTGCCGCAGGCGCCGCTGGTGTGGGCAGACCGGCCCGGCAACATCGCGTACCACTGGCGCCATGGCGACGCCGCGGGGGTCGAGGCGGCACTTGCGGGGTCTGCGCGCGTGGTGCGCCTCACCTCCTCCGTGAGCCGCGTCGCCGCCATGCCGATGGAGCCGCGCGCCGCCGTCGCGTCCACAGGCGAGGACGGCCGCCTCGTGGTGCGGCTGTCGCACCAGAGTCCCCACCAGTTCCGCGACGACCTGGCGAAGCTGTTCGCTTGTGCGCCCGCGGACCTGCGGGTGCTGGTGCGCGACGTGGGCGGGTCCTTCGGCATGAAGTCAGGCAGCCTGCGCGAGGAACTGGCGGTGTGCTGGGCGGCGCGTCGGCTCGGCCAGGCCGTGCGCTGGACCGCGTCACGCAGCGAGACCTTCCTGTCGGACGAACACGCGCGCGACCTCGTCATCCACGCCGAACTGGGCCTCGACGCGAATGCGCGCTTCACCGCACTGCGCATCCGCTACGACGTGAACGTGGGCGCGACCATGTCCTGGCGCTCGACCGCCCCGGTCAACAACATCGGCGGCATCTCGGGCGTGTACGACATTCCGCAAACCGCCGCCGAGGTGCTCGGCGTCTTCACGCACACGCAGCCCACCGCACCTTACCGCGGCGCCGGCCGCCCCGACGCGACCTATGCCATCGAACGCATCATCGACGTGGCGGCGGCGGAAACGGGGATCGATCCCGCCGAACTGCGCCGACGCAACCTCGTGCCCGCGAGTGCGATGCCGTATCGCACCAGCTTCCGCTTCGAATACGACTGCGGCGACTTCGCACGCAACCTCGACAAGGCACTGCAGCTGGCCGACTACCCAGGCTTCGCGGAACGCCGCGCGGAGTCGAAGCGGCGCGGCCTGCTGCGCGGCATCGGCATCGCCATGCCCATCGAAATGGCAGGCGGCATGCTGTCGGACAACGCGCGGCTGTTCGTGAACGCCGACGGCACGGTCACGCTGCGGGTCGGCTCGATGTCCGTGGGCCAGGGGCACGAGACCGCCTTGTCGCGGCTGGTGGCGCAGGCACTGGATCTGCCGATGGCGCACGTGCGCTACGAGCAGGGCGACACCGACCTGCTCGCCACGGGCCGCGGCAACGGCGGCTCGTCCGCGCTCATCCAGGGCGGATCCGCGCTGAAGAGTGCGAGAGAGCACCTGCTCGAGAACGCGCGCAACGCCGCGGCGCGCAGCCTGGAGGCGCACGTACTCGATCTCGAGTACGCCGGGGGCGTGTTCGCCGTGCGTGGCACCGACCGGAGGGTGAGTCTCGCCGAACTCGCACGCGACGGCGAAACCATCGAAGGCCTGGGCATGTTCAAGCCGGAGCGTCCCACTTTCCCCAACGGATGCCACCTGTGCGAGGTGGAGGTCGATCCGGCGACCGGAGCGGTCAGGCCGCTGCGCTATGTGAGCGTGGAGGACGTCGGCCGCGTGCTGAACCCGGCGTTCGTCGAAGGCCAGATCCAGGGCGGCGTGGCGCAGGGCCTCGGGCAGGCCTTGCTGGAGCAGGTCTGCTTCGATGACCACGGGCAACTGCTGACCGGCTCGTTCATGGACTATGCGATGCCGCGCGCCGACGACGTGCCGGCGATCACCAGCGTCAACCTCGAGACGCCGACGGCGCTGAATCCGCTGGGCGTGAAAGGCGTCGGCGAGGCCGGGACGGTGGGCGCCCTCAGCGCGACGATGAACGCCGTCTGCAATGCACTGATGCCCGCAGGCGTGCGCCATCTCGACATGCCGGCGACACCGATGCGCGTGTGGCAGGCCTTGCAGGAGGCGAGCGGCGCGGCGGGGCGCTTCGGCGGCGCGTAGGCGCGCCGGTCAGTCGGCGGCCCTCACTCCGCCCGGATGCCCGCCGCCTTCACGATGCCGCCCCACTTGTCGTATTCGGACAGGAAGAAGCGCTTGAATTCCTCCGGCGTGCCGCCGCGCACCACCGCGCCCTGCGTCGCCAGCGTCTCGCGCAGTTCGCTTTCCTTCAGCACGGCGTTGGTCGCCTGCGATAGCTTCTCGACGATCGCCGGCGGCGTTCCGGCAGGCGCCAGCAGCCCGAACCAGGTGCCCGCGTCGAACCCGCTCACGCCCGCCTGCTGCATCGTCGGCACGTCCGGCAACTGCGGCGAGCGTTCGGTGGAGGTGATGGCCAGCGGCCGCAGCTTGCCGGCCTTCACCAGCGGCGCAGACGTGCTGAAGACGTCGAACATCAGGTCGATCTGGCCGCCCACCAGGTCCACGAGCGCGGGGCCGCTGCCCTTGTAGGGGACGTGCACCATGTCCACCTTCGCGAGGCGCTTGAAGTATTCGCCGGCCAGGTGGGCCGCGCTGCCGGTACCGAACGAGCCGTAACTGAGCTTGCCGGGCCGGGCCTGCGCCTCGCGGATCAGGTCGGCCACGCTGTTGACGGCCAGCCCGGGCTTGACGACCAGGAGCAGAGGTTGCGTCGCGACCAGCGTGATCGGCTCGAAGCCCTTGATCGGGTCGTAGGCCAGCTTGGCATAGGTGTGCGGCGTCACGGTCAGCGGGCCCGCTGCGCTGAACAGCAGCGTATAGCCGTCTGCGGGTGACTTGGCCGCGATCTCGTGGCCGACGGCGCCGCCCGCACCGGCGCGGTTGTCGACGATGACCTGCTGGCCGAGCCGCGCCGACAGCGACCGCGCGACCAGGCGGGCGGTCTGGTCCGTGGAGCCGCCCGTGGCATAGGGCACGATCATGCGGATCGGCTTGTCCGGGTACCCTTCGGCCAGCGCGGCTCCGTGCGATGCGAGCCCGGCAGCCGCGAGCGCCAGCGCGCCAGTGATGCGTCCGAGCGTGCGGCGGGAAAACTTGCGGGGGTCCTGCTTCATGCTTGTCTCCATGGTTGTTCGTTCACCGCTGCCCCGCGGCGCGCTTCAAAGGCGCGGGTCGCGGATACCGTAGGGCGCACCCCAGGCGAGGGAGTCCAGCGTGTGGCCCGAGGGCATGTATTCGCAGCCGATCCAGCGCTCCCATCCCAGCTTCTCGATCTGCGCGAACAGCCACGCGAAATGGATCTCGCCGGGACCGGGCTCGTGGCGGCCCGGCACGTTGCCGATCTGGATGTGGCCGATGTGCGGCCAGGCAGCCTGCAGGTGATCGGTGATCGCGCCTTCCTCCATCTGCACGTGGAAGGTGTCGAAGCACAGCTTCACGTTGGGGCGCCCGACCTGCTCGATCACCTGCACGCCCTCGTCGATGCGGTGGTACAGGAACTGCGGGAAGCGCGCACGGCAGCAGGGCTCCAGGATCAGCGTGATGCCGGCAGCCCCGGCGACGTCCGCCGCCCAGGCGATGTTCTCGATGAACAGGTCCATGCAACGGCGCCGGTCCAGCTCGGGCGTCATGTTGCCCGGCATGACGTGGATCATGGGGCGTCCCACCTGCACTGCGTACACCACGGCGTCATGGATGCTGCGGCGAAACGCCTCCTTGCGGCCAGGCAGGGCGGCCAGGCCGCGCTCGCCGCCGTCCCAGTCGAACGGCGACAGGATCTGCACGAGCTGCAGGCCGTTGTCGTCCAGGCGTGCGGCGATCTCCTTGGCGGGAGTCCCGTACGGGAATGCCACTTCCACGCCGCGGAAGCCGGCCGCCGCCGCGGCGGCGTAGCGAACGGGCATGGGCAGCTCGGTGAAGAGCCAGCGCAGGTTGGGGTCGAAGCGAAGCATTCCTGTTGCAGCCCCGGTCATCGCGAAGCCACCGGCTCGGACGCGGTGGCGCGCACGCGCCCCAGTTCGTCGCCGAAGCGCATCTTCATCACTTCCTCCAGGCCGGCATCGGCCGGTGCCACGATGCCGCCGCCGCGCACGTGGTACGCAGCCGCATCGGCCAGCCCCGGCGGCGTGCCGCCGGCGGCCAGCGTCTTCGCCGCATCCAGCATGAAGCGGCGGAACTGCGCCACGCCGATGTCGGTCGGGCCCAGCAGCTCGCGCGTGCGGTCGGCGATGCGGCCCTGGCTGTCCTGGATCGCCGCGTCCTGTTCCGACACGCCAACGATGCCGGTGAAGTTCTCGGACCTCTGCATGCGGCGGTCGATCAGGTAGTCGTTGCCGCGATGGCGCAGCGGCATCCAGTTGGCGTCCATCTCGGGGTACACGGCGCCGCCGCTGCGGTAGCTCGCGCGCTCTTCGTCCGTGAGCGGGCGCGTCGGGTTCCACGAGTACACGTAGATCCAGCAGGACTCGTCGTCGATCGGGATCCAGGTCTGGCCGTGGTAGGTCTGGCCCTCGGTCGCGCTGGGCGTGTAGCCGTGGGCGGGCATCAGGTACTGGGCGATGCGCCAGTAGTGCTCGCCGGGCCCGGCGCGGCGCGAGGCCGCGAGCACCAGGCCGCTGCCGTGCTTGCGCACCTCGTAGCGCGGGCGCGCATCGTCGCGCATCCATCGCACGTGGTCCGCGCTCATGGTCTTCTGCGAGTAGCCGCGCGTCGCGCGAGCCGCCTTTTCGGCGAGCTCGTCGTCCCCGGACGCGACGGGCTGGTGCAGGAAGGAGAAGTGCGCCGTGTCGACGCCGCCTTCGGCGGCCTGGGCCCAGTTGCACTCCTGGAATTTCTTGGAGACATGCCGGTGCGACGCGGGCAGCAGCGCGAATTCCATCTGGGGCAGTTCCGGCGCGGGCTGGCGCGCGCCCATGTAGGCCCACACGAAGTCGCCCCACTCGCGCGTGGGATAGGCCCGGATGCGGGCCTTCTCGCCCAGGCGCGCCGCCGTCTCGGAGGGCATCGTCGGCATGTCGAGGCACTCGCCACGGGCGTCGAATTTCCAGCCGTGGTACGCGCAGCGGATGCCGCCGCCTTCGTTGCGGCCGAAGAAGAGATTCGCGCCGCGGTGCGAACAGCGGGGCTCGATCAGGGCCACCGTGCCCTCGCTGTCCCGAAACGCGATCAGCTCCTCGCCCAGCACCTTCACGCGCACCGGCGGGCCATCGCGTTCCGGCACTTCCTGCGACAGCAGCACCGGGATCCAGTAGCTGCGGAACAGCTCGCCCATGGGCGTGCCCGCGTTCGTGCGCGTCAGCATCAGGTTGTCTTCATGACTCAGCATGTCCGTCTCTCCTATTCGTCACGGCGCCTGTTCTGCGCGCACCCAGCGGGCGGCGAGCGCGTCCGCATTCCTCACCAGCACCCCCAGGTCCGACCCCAGGCACACCACGTTCGCACCAGCGTCCACGTACATCGCGGCCTGCGCCTCAGCAGCCAGGATGCCGGCCGCCTTGCCGGCCGCCCGGATACGCCGCACGCCGTCGAGCGCTGCTTCGACGACCTGCGGGTGCGTAGCCTGCGCGAGATGGCCCATGTCGGTCGCGAGGTCCACCGGGCCGATGAACAGGCCGTCGACTCCATCCACCGCGCAGATCGCGTCGAGATTGCGCAAGCCTTCGGCGCTCTCGATCTGGAGCAGCAGGCAGACACGGTCAGCCGCCACCGCGTAGTAGTCGGCATGCCGGCCGTAGCCGGTCGCACGGACGCTGCCGCCCACGCCGCGAATGCCGTGCGGCGGGTAGCGCACCGCACGCACGGCCGCACGCGCCTCTTCCGCCGTCCGGATGTTGGGCACCATCACGGTGTCGATGGCCAGGTCCAGCACCGGCTTGAACAGGACCGGGTCCAGCGAGGGCATGCGCACGAGGCATTGCGTCGTGCTCGCCGCCAGCGCGAGCGCCTGCGTGTACAGCGTGGGCAGGCTGGTGGGCGTGTGCTCGGCGTCGAACATCAGGAAGTCGAAGCCGCAGGAGGAGAGCGCTTCCGCCGTCTGTGCGGTGAGCGACATGCAGAACAGTCCGAACTGCGGCTCGCCGCGCAGCAGCTTCTGCTTGAACGGGTTCACGGCAGGTACTGGCATCGGTCGGTGCGGCGTGCTCATTCCGGCTTCAGGCCCGCGTCGGCCGTGAACTGGCCCCACAGCGCGATCTGCGACTTCACGTAGTCCTCCAGCTCGCCGGGCGTGCTGCCGAAGATCTCTATGCCCAGCTGCGCCCCGCGTTCGCGCAGGTCGGGCCGCTGCAGCACGGCCACCAGCGCCTTGTTGATCCGGTTGACGATGGGGGCGGGCGTGCCGGCCGGGGCGAACATGCCGAACCAGGCGACCACGTTGAAACCCGGGAAGCCCGCTTCCGTCATGGTGGGTACGTCAGGCAGCGAGGGGAAGCGCTTGTCCGCCAGCACGGCCAGGGCGCGCATCCTGCCCGATTTCACCAGCGCCGCGGCCGCGGCCATGTCGACGAAGGCGAACTGCAACTGCCCGCCCAGCAGGGCCGTGGTGATCTGCGGTGAGCTCTTGTACGGCACGCGCAGGAACTCCACGCCCGCCGTCTTGCCCAGCTTGCTGCCCGACACCATGCCGAAGCTGTTCGCCGCTCCATAGCTCACGGAGTTGGGCGCCTTGCCCGCGGCGTCGACCAGGTCCTTCATCGTCTGGAACGGGCTGGTTGCGGGCACCAGGACGAAGAAGGTGAGGTTGCCCATCTTGCTGATGGGTGCGAAGTCCTTCACCGGGTCGTACGGCAGGTCCTTGACCAGGTGAGGATTGGCCGCATGCGTCGTATTCGTGGTGAGGAGAAGGGTCGAGCCATCGGGTTTCGCACGCGCGACGGCCTGCGCCGCGAGGATGCCGTTGGCGCCCGGCTTGTTGTCGATGACGGTGTTGACTCCGAGTGCGGCGCCGAGGTGCTGCGCGACCAGGCGCGCATAGACGTCGGTGCCGCTGCCCGGACCGAAGGGCAGCACGATGCGGATCGGGCCCTCGATGCTGTCGGCCTGCGCAAAGGCGCGGCACGCCACCGATGCCATCGCTGCGACCAACAGATCGCGCCGGCGCAGGTCCGGCGCGCGGCGCTTGTCTCTCTTTGTCATGGAATCGGGCTCCGTGGGGTCCGCCCATCATGGGCAGCGAAGTGCGCACGGGCAATCGATATTTCCGCGCACAATGTGAGGAAACCTCACAGCTCGCCGATGCAGAAACTGCC
The DNA here is from genome assembly GCF_016654015.1 of Ramlibacter ginsenosidimutans. Lineage (GTDB taxonomy): Bacteria > Pseudomonadota > Gammaproteobacteria > Burkholderiales > Burkholderiaceae_C > Ramlibacter > Ramlibacter ginsenosidimutans. The sequence continues at coordinate 22,938 of NZ_JAEPWM010000005.1, forward strand.
GCCGCTGAACTCGCTCAAGGCCTTCGATGCGGCCGCGCGCCACCTGAGCTTCACGGCGGCCGCCACTGAGCTCTATGTCACCCACGGCGCGGTCAGCCGCCAGATTGCTGCCCTTGAACAGGAGCTGAAAGTGGCGCTGTTCGTCCGTGGTGCCCGTGGACTGAAGCTCACGGCGGAAGGCGCGCAGTTCGCGCGCGGCGTCGGCACTGCCTTCGACACGTTGCGCTCGGCCGTGGCCCAGGTGCGGCAGGAAGGGCCTGCCGAGGACCTGCGGGTGAGCGTCCCGCCGACGCTGGCGATGCGCTGGCTGATCCCGCGCATGTCGGAGCTGCTCCGCGCGCACCCGCGGCTGCGCATCGATCTCACGACGTCAACGGAGCCGGTGGATTTCGAGGCGGGCGAATACGACGCGGCCATCCGCCGCATCCGTCAGGTCCCGCGGGGCCTGCTGGCGACACGCTTCCTCGACGCGCGCCCGGTGCCCGTCTGCAGTCCCGCTTACCAGGAGCAGCATCGCCTGCGCGGGCCTGCTGACCTGCGCCGGGCGACGCTGATCCTCACGCGCTCGGAGCCGCGGGCCTGGCCCGACTGGCTGCGCGCCAACGGGGTGCAGCGGCCCGCTTCGGCCCACACCATCGCATTCGAGCAGCTCTATTTCGCCTTGCAGGCCGCGCTCGACTCGCTGGGCGTGGCGCTGGCGCCTGCTGCGCTGGTGCAGGAGGAAATCCAGCGACGCCGGCTCTGCGCCCTGGCGCAACCCGACGGACCGGTGTCGCCGTCCTATGCCTTGCTGTCGCCCAAGGTGTCGGTCCACGGTGAAGCGATCCGCACCTTCGGCGAATGGTTGAAGGCGGCAGCCGGGACTTGAACTGCAGCCGTGCCCTGAGGGCGGCGCCCGGTGCCGCCCTTATGCCCCAGTCATCGCCCGTTGCGCCAGCTTCCGCTTCGCATAGGGCACCAGCCCGCCCGCCGCGATGATCTGCAGCGCCGTCGCCGAAAGCGGGGTCGCCTGCAGGACCTGCCCGGTGTCCACATTCGTGATGCGCGCTGCCTCGAGGTCCACCTCGAGCTGCTGGCCGGTCTGCACGGCCTGCGCGATGCCGGGACACACCAGCACCGGGAAGGCGTTGTTGATCGCGTTGCGCAGGAAGAAGCGCGCGAACGAGTCGGCGATGACCAGCTTCACGCCCGCACCGCGCAGCGCGAACACCGGGCCTTCCACCGTCTTGCCGCCGCCGCCGAAGTTCACGCCGGCGACGACGATCCCGTACTCGCCCGCCTGGGCCCGCGCCGAGAAGGCAGGGTCCAGGTCGGCAAACGCCGCCTTGGCGAGCTCCGCATCGGAGAGCGCATTGGAGCTCTTGAAGCGCGTCGGCATGATCTCCAGCGCCTTCACGTCGTCGCCGACGCGGTAGGCGCCGGCACGGATGGTGTCAGGCATGGGCCAGCTCCTGGGGCGCGGGTGCGAGGGTGCGCGGATCGGTGATGACGCCGCACACGGCGGAGGCCGCGACAGTCTGCGGCGAGCCGAGATAGACGAAGGAATCGGGGCTGCCCATGCGGCCCTTCATGTTGCGGTTGCCCGAGCTGATCGCCACTTCGCCCGCGCCGAGCACGCCGCTGTGCTCGCCCATGCACGGGCCGCACCCGGGCGGGAACACGAGGGCGCCTGCTTCCGACAGCGTGGCGATGTGGCCCGCCCCGAGCGCGCGCTGGTACACCTCGCGCGATGCCGGCACGACCACGAAGCGCACGCCTGGCGCAACCTTGCGGCCCGAGACGATCGCCGCGGCGGCCGCGAGGTCTTCGAAGCGGCCGTTGGTGCAGGTGCCGATGAAGGCTTCGTTGATCGCCTGGCCGGCTTGCGATGCGACGCTGTGGATGTTGTCCAGCGCATGCGGGCACGCCAGCAGCGGCTCCAGCGCGCCGAGGTCCACGTCGATGAGGTCCTCGTAGCGGCAATCCGGATCGCTGTACAGCGGCGTGAACTCCCGCTGCGCGCGCGCGGCGGCGTACTCCAGCGTGACCTCGTCCGGCTCGAAGATGGCCGACTTCGCGCCCATGTCCGAGCAGTAGTTGGTGATCGTGAAACGCGCGTCCATCGACAGCGCCGCCACGCCGGGGCCGCCGATCTCGATGGTCTTGTAGATCGCCTTGCGCTCGTAGCCGAGCAGCTTCATCAGGTGCAGGGCGACGTCCTTGGTCGTCACGCCGTGCCGCAGCGCGCCGCGCAGGTTGATGCGGATCGTCGCCGGCACGACGAGCCAGATCTCCCCCAGCGCCGCGGCCACCGCGGCGTCGGTCTGGCCGACACCGATCACGACCGCGCCCATGGCGCCGCCCGTGGGCGTGTGCGACTCGTTCATCACCACCAGCTCGCCGGGGAGCACGAGACCGCGCTCGGGCATCACCACGTGCATGATGCCGCTGCCGACGTCGAACAGGTTCTTCACCTCGTACTTCTTCGCCGCCTTCCGGATCGCCGCATGCACGTCGGCGATCGCCACGGTCTGGGCCGGGCTCTGGTGGTCCAGCGTGAACGCGACCCGCGCCGGATCGAACAGCTGGTCGCTGCCGAGGGTGCCGATCGTGTTGAACACCAGCTTGCCCTGCAGGTCCATGCTGGCGACCTGGTCCACCTTGCAGTCCAGGAACTGGCCCGGCGTCACCGCGTCCAGTCCCGCCGCGCGGGCCAGGATCTTTTCCGTGATGGTCATGCCCATGGCAGGGTCCTCATTGCGCGGCGATGTGCGCCTGCTGGATGGTCGCGGCCCACTTGGCCGAATCCTGCTGGATCACGCTCGCGAACTGCGCGGGCGTGGTCGCGGCGGGCGCCTGCAGGCCGAGCATCTCGTAGCGGCTGCGCAGCGCCGGATCCTTCAGCACTTCGGCCACGTCCTTCTGCAGCTTGTCGATCACTTCCTTCGGCATATGGGCCGGGCCGACCAGGCCGAACCAGTTGCTGAAGTTGTACTTGGTCAGGCCGGCCTCGGCCATCGTCGGCACGTCGGGCAGCAGCGGCGAGCGCTTGGTGCCCAGCACCGCCAGCGGCTTGAGCTTGCCGCCCTTGATCTGCGGCACCACTTGCGAGGCGGCGTCGAAGTCCAGCTGCGTCTGGCCGCCCAGCACCGCATTCACGGCGTCCGCCGTGCCCTTGTAGGGGACCAGGTTCAGGTCGACGCCGGCTTCGTTCTCGAACAGGGCGGCCGCCAGGTGCGGCGCACCGCCGTTGCCGGAAGTGGCGCTGGTGATCGTGCCCGGCTTCGCCTTGGCGGCGGCGATCAGTTCCTTGACATTGTGGAACGGTGCGTTCGGCTGCGTCACCAGCACGAAGTCCACACCGGCGGTCTGCGCGATCGGGGCGAAGTCCTTCACGGGGTCGAACTTCATGTTCTTGTACAGGTGCTGGTTCACCGTCAGGTTGCCTGCGGTGGCCATCAGCAGCGTGTAGCCGTCGGCGGGCGACCTGGCGACGTATTCGGAACCGATCACGCCCGCGGCGCCGGGCTTGTTCTCGACGATCACCTGCTGGCCCCACCTGGTGGTGAGCTTCTCGGCGATCATGCGCGCCACCACGTCGGTGGGGCCGCCCGGCGTGAACGCCACGACGATCTTCACGGGCTTGTCCGGCCAGGAGCCTTGCGCCACGGCGGTGGAGGCGAGGGTGCCGAGGGCGAATGCGGCGAGCACGGCTTTCGCCAGCGTGCGACGTTGGTACTGCATGGTGTCTCCTGGGAATGAATTCAGCGGGTGAGCGCAGCCACGGCCTTGGCCTTGGCGGTGCAGGCGCCCATGAGGAAGGACAGGTCGGTGCCGGTGGAGACGAAGCGCGCGCCCATGCGCACGAACTTTTCCACCAGGTCGGGTCGGGAAGCGAGCCCGCCGATGCCCACGTGCTTGCCGTGCTTGCGGCAGGCGGCGATGGTGCGCTCGTAGGCGGCGCAGACGCGCGCATCGTCGTACTGGCCCGGCACGCCCCATTCGGCGGTGAGGTCGTTGGTGCCGATCAGCAGCATGTCCACGCCGTCGACCGCGGCGATCTCCTCCACGCGTTTCAGCGCGTCGACCGCCTCCATCATGAGGATCACCATGGTGGCCCGGTTCAGCGCCAGGTTGGCTTCCACCGTCGGGTAGCTGCGGTACTGCAGGTGCGGCAGGCCGCCGTTGGCCGAGCGCTCGCCTTGCGGGGCGAAACGTGCGTACCGAACCACTTCCGCGGCCTGCTCCGGCGTGCGCACGTGCGGGGCGATCACGCCCATGGCGCCGCCATCGAGCACGCGCGAGATGTACTCGGGGCTGTTGGCCGGCACGCGCACGAAGGCGGGAATGCCGATCTCCAGGGCCGCCATGCAGATCTGGCTCGTCGTCTCCAGCGAGAACGAGCAGTGCTCCATGTCGACGTAGAAGGTGTCGAAGCCGGCCGACTTCGCGATGCGTGCGATCTCCACGCCGCGCACCAGGCGCACCATCATGGAAGCCACGACTTCGTCGCGGGCCAGCTTGTCCTTCACACCGTTGCGAAGGATCTCGTCGAGGGAGGGGGTCATGCGGACGCGGCGGGGCCGCGGTGAGGAATCAAAAAGATTCTCACATTGTAGGAGACTTTCCCGTCGGGTCAAGCCCGGGCGCCGTCATCCCAGCGCGCGTGCGGGCAAGTCCACCACCTGCGAGCTCGCGGCGATCCCGCGCGAAATCTCCGCGGCTGCCTTGATCACCGCCGGCGCCTGCGCCTTGAACGCGGAGAGCTGCGGTGACTTCGTGGAGGTGGCGAGCGCGATGCTTCCCAGCACCTCGCCGTCCTTGTTGAACAGCGGCGCGGCGAGGCCCGCGATGCCGGCGCGGTACTCACCCGCGGAGTATGCGTAGCCCTGCTGCCGGATCTCGGCCAGCCGGGCGCGCAGCGTGTCCCAGTCCTTGCCGAGCCCGGCGGAAGCGATGTTCGCCTGCTGCTTCTGGAAGACGCTGCGCAACTGGTGCGGGGGAAGGTGGGCCAGGATGATGTTGGCGGTCGCGCCGGCGACCAGGGGCCTCTGTTGTCCGCGGCCGAACAGGCCCGGCGGCGCATCGTCGGTCGCCACCTGCTGCACGCACATCACCGAGTCGCTGTAGAGGACGGACAGCAGCGCGCTGTAGCCGGTGCGCCGTGAAAGCGCCGCCACCACCGGACTGCCCACGCTGTACACCGGGTCCGACAGGCGCGCGATGCGGTCCAGCGCCAGCACGCGCGGGCCGACGACGTACGAGCCGCTGCCCACGCGCGCCAGCAGCCCCGCCTGGTGCAGTGACTTGAGGTAGCGGTAGCAGGTGGAGGCCGGCAGTTCGAACCGCGCGGCCAGCTCCTCGGCCGACCACACGGGCGCCTCGACGCTGAATGCGTCGAGCAAGGCAAGCATCTTGTCCTGGCTGCTCATGGAAGCGATTGTCCGGCAGGTGCGCTGTCCGCCGGGGGCAGGTCACGGCCGCGGCATCGGACGCGGAGCCGGCGCGCCGCTCGCAGCAGCGCCGGACAAGGCAGCCGGAGGCTCGGCTGCGGCTACTTCGCCGAGGTGGACACCAGCGGAACGTGCTTGCTCTGCACCTTCACGGGATGCACGGTGGCCATCTCCGCCTCGGCCAGCGCGGCCTGGTCGTGGATCGTGGTCTGCGTGAAGCGGTAGACGCCCACGGCGGAGAGCAGGGCCAGCAGGACCATGTAGCGCTTCTCGCTGCGGCTGTTCCCGCTGAACAGGGCCAGCAGCACGCAGCCAGCGATGGCAATCACCAGGAACTTCAGGTCCAGCGTGAGCGAATTGAAGAAGTCCATGTCGATCCAGGGCGTGGCAGGAAGTCTTACTTTACCCAGCCGTGCGGCAACCGCCTAGGCGCAAGCCCGCTTTTGCACGCGCGCCGTTGCCAAATCGACTCGGCGCGGCGCTGTTCCTGAAGCGTGGCTGACCGGTTCGCCCTCTGCAGCCCGGTGGCTGCAACTTCCAGGCTAGCTTGCAATCCAGCCCAGGCCCCTGCCCACCATCAGGACGGACACGGCCAGGCTCGTGATCGCGAAGGCCCGCTGGACGTGGGCGCCCGCGAGCCGGGCGGCCACGCGCCGGCCCAGGAGCAAGGCCAGGACGGCGCCCGCGGAGAACGGGACGGCAATGTCCCAGTCGACCATGCCCTGCGCTGCTGCGGCGCTCACGCCACCGACCGAGACGAGCGCGATCACCGCAAGCGAGGTGGCCACGACGCTTCGTGTCTCCAGGTTGGTGAAACGGGTGAGGGAGGGGACGATGACGAAGCCACCGCCGACGCCCAGCAAGCCACTGAGCAAGCCCGAGACGACGCCGGTCGCGGCCAGCGCGCGGCCGCACGGCAAGGTCCAGACCAGCCGGCCGGTGGCGGGGTTCAGTGCGCACGGCGCCTTGGCGGCGGGTTGCGCGCTCTGGTCGTGGGCGCTTCGGCCCGCGGCGCGCAGCATGCGGACCGCGACGTAGGCCAGCACGCAGGCAAAGGCCACAGTCAGCGGCCCGTTCGGCACCACCTTCCCGATGCGCACACCGAGCGGCGCCAGCAACATGCCCGCCACCCCGATCACGGCGGCGGCGCGGTAGCGGACGATGCCGTCGCGCAAGCCGAGCGCCGCGCCGAACGCGGACGCCAGGCCGACGGCGATCAGGCCCACGGGCGCCGATCGGGCGATCGGCAGGTGCAGCACGAACACGAGCAGCGGAACCGCGAGGATGCCCCCGCCCGCGCCTGTGAGGGCGAGGACGGCGCCCACCACGGCGCCGAGAGCCATCTGCAACGCGCTGTCTTCGATCACCTGCGTGCCGCCCGAGGGCGCTCAGCCGCGCGAGAGTTTCGCGCGTGCGCGATCGAGCCGCTGCGCGGCGTCGTCGGCGACACCCGCGATGGCCGGGTTGCTGGTGAGCTGCACCATCACCTGCGGATCGAGGAAGCCGACCGACACGCTGCCGTCTTCCTGCTCGCGCACGGTCACGTTGCAAGGCAGCAGCAGGCCGATCTCCGGCTCGGCTTGCAGGGCCCGATGCGCGAGCGGCGGATTGCAGGCGCCCAGGATGCGGTAAGGCCGCATGTCGGCGCCCAGCTTCTCCTTCATCGCCCGCTGGATGTCGATGTCGCTCAGGACGCCGAAACCTTCTTCCTTCAAGGCGGCCGTGACCCGGTCGAGCGCCTGCGCATAGGGACCGGGGATGGTGATGTGTTGACCGTACATGGCCCTTCCTTCCGGCGTGAAGAAAGCGCCATGGTAGTGCTTTCGCATGATCCTGCGCTAACGGGCTCCCTGCTCGGCGTGTCCCGGCACGGATGGGACGACGATGACCCCGGCCGTCCTTCCCGCCCGACAGCCGGCGTCGTCCCCCGCCGACGGCACCGGCGCCCGCGCTGGCAGAGCATCAGACCAATGCGCACAGTGATCGTGACAGACCAGAAGCAGGAGTGGTTCGACCTTTCGGACGCCACCGTCGTTCCCGCCCGCACCTACCTCTCGGAGCCGGGCGGCAGCCGCGACGCCGCCGTGCGCGTCTTCAATTTCTGCCGCACGGGGCGCTACCAGGGGCGCGGCTACTACGTGTCGCTGCTGGCCGAAGCGCGTGGGCAGCGGCCCATGCCGGACGTGAAGACGGTGGAAGACCTCAAGTCGCAGGCGCGGGTGGAGGCGCTCGCGGCGGAGCTCGATCCGCTGGTGCAGGAGACGCTGCATCACGACGAGAGCGAGCGCTTCGAACTCGACGCGTACTTCGGCAAGGACCCGGCGCAGCGCCACGACATCCTCGCCGAGAAGCTGTTCGCGAACGTGCGCGCGCCGCTGCTGCGCGCCCTGTTCCGCCGCGTGGACGGCCGCTGGCACCTGGAGGCGGTCCAGGCGATCGGCCTGCCCGACGTCCCCTCGCAGGACCGCGCCTTCCTGCTGGACACGGTCAAGGCCGTCGTTTGCGACACCTCCACGTCCCGGCCGCAGCGCGCCAGCACGGACCGGCCGCGCCTCGCGATCCTGTGGGATCCGAACGAACCCCACAAGCCGTCCAATGCGGAAGCGCTCCAGCGGCTGGTGCAGACGGCGCCGCTGGTGGGACTGGAGGCGGAGCTGATCGAGCCGGACGCGATGGAGCGGCTGCCGGAATTCGACGCCCTGTTCAATCGCGCAAGCCCCGAGGTCAACGGCTTCGTCTATGAATTCGCGCGACGCGCGGAGTCGCTGGGCATGCCGGTCGTCGACGACCCCGAGTCCATCCTGCGCTGCCTGAACAAGGTCTACATGCACGAGCTCATGAACCGGCATCGCATTCCGCAGCCGCGGACGCTCACCGTGCATCGCGACAACGTCGACCAGGTGATCGCCACGCTGGGCCTGCCCTGCGTCCTCAAGCTGCCGGACAGCGGCTTCGGCCTGGACGTGGTGAAGATCGAGTCCGCCGACGACTTGCGGCGCGAGTCCGAGCGCTTCTTCAAGGTGTCCGAGCTGATCGTCGCGCAGGAGTGGCTGCGGACCGACTTCGACTGGCGGGTCGGCGTCTACGATGGCCGGCCGCTGTTCGTCGCCAAGTACTTCATGGCGCCCGGCCACTGGAAGATCATCGAGTTCGCCGAAGGGCGGGAGGCGGTCGAGGGCAAGACGCAAGCGATGGCCGTGGGCGAGGCGCCCGAGCAGGTGATCGACATGGCCGTGCGCGCGGCCAACCTCGTCGGCCGCGGCCTCTACGGCGTGGACCTGAAGCAGGTGGAGGACCGCGTGGTCCTGATCGAGGTGAACTGCAACCCGAACATCGACGCGGGCAACGAGGACCAGGTGCTGGGCGAAGCGCTCTACCGCGAAATCCTGGGCGTGTTCGCGCGCCGCATTGCGGGCTCGAGAAGCGGAGCCGGGCAGCGCGCCACCGCCTAGAGCGCCGCGCCAGCGAGGTGCCGTCATGGAATTCAGCCTCACGCAGGACCCGCTCGCCCATCAGCGCACCGGCTGCATCGTCGCCGGTGTCTACGCGGGTCGCCAGCTTTCGCCTGCGGCGCGGGCGCTCGACGCCGCAGCGGGCGGCGCCATCGCGCGGGTGCTGGAGCGCGGCGACCTCGAAGGCGACATCGGCACGACGCTGCTGCTGCACGACCCGCCGAAACTCGCCACGCAACGCGTGCTGCTCGTGGGCCTGGGCGCGGAGCCCGAATTCCGCGAAGGCAGTTATCGAACGGCGCTCACGGCGGCGATGAAGGCGCTGGTTGCGACCGGCACCGTGCAGGCGACGATCTGCCTCCACGAACTGGCCGTGGCCGGCCGCGACAGCGCCTGGAGGATCGAGCAGGCCGTGCTTGCCGCCATGGACGGCGTCTACCGGTTCGACCAGTTGAAGAGCCACCCAGCGCAGGTCAAGCGCGCCCTCGACCAGCTGGCGTTCCAGGTGGCGGAGCCCGCGGAGAAGCGCTCGGGCGAGGCAGCGATCCAGCGCGCGGCCGCCATTGCGCAAGGCATCCTGCTCGCCAGGGACCTCGGCAACATGCCGGGCAACCTTTGCACGCCGACCTACCTGGCCGACCAGGCGCGCCTGGTCGGCGAAAGCCACGGCATGCAGGTGACCATCCTCGAACAGCCCGAGATCGAGAAGCTGGGCATGGGCGCGTTCCTCGCCGTCGCGCGCGGCAGCCTGCAGCCGCCGAGGCTGATCGTCATGGAGTACCGGGGCGGCGCCCCCGGCGCGCAGCCGATCGCACTGGTCGGCAAGGGCATCACCTTCGATGCGGGCGGCATCTCGATCAAGCCCGCGCCCGAGATGGACGAGATGAAGTTCGACATGTGCGGGGCGGCCAGCGTGTTCGGCGCACTGCGCGCCGCCGCGCTCATGAAGCTGCCGATCAACGTGGTCGGCGTCATCCCCGCGACGGAGAACATGCCCGGCGGCAATGCGAGCAAGCCGGGCGACATCGTCACCACCTTGTCCGGGCAGACCGTGGAAATCCTCGACACGGACTCCGAGGGCCGCCTCGTCCTGTGCGATGCGCTCACCTATGTCGAGCGGTATCGGCCTGCGGCCGTGATCGACGTCGCCACGCTGACGGGCGAGATCGTGAGCGCGCTGGGCGAGGTCGCGACCGGCTTGTTCTCCAACAGCGACGCGCTGGCGCGCGAGGTGCTGGACGCCGGCGAGCGCGCGTGGGATCGTGCCTGGCAGATGCCTCTGTGGGACGAGTACCAGGAGGCGCTGAAGTCCAACTTCGCGGACTTCCCCAACATCGGTTCGCCCACCAGTTGCGCGGTCACGGCAGCGTGCTTCCTCTCGCGCTTCACCAAGAGCTACCCCTGGGCGCACCTGGACATCGCGGGCACGGCGTCGCGGAGCGGCGCGGACAAGGGCGCGACCGGCCGGCCGGTGGCGCTGCTGGCGCACTTCCTCGCGGCGCGCGCGGCGCAGACCCGGTCGGGGTGAACAGCCGCGCGTTGCGGCGCGCTCAGGGCCCGAGCGCGTAGGGCTGCGCGACCAGCCGGTCGCCGACCTGCGCGAGCACGATGAAGCCGCCGTCGGGCGTGGCAGCCACGCTGCCTTGCAGGACAGGCATGACGCCGGTGACAGCGTGGCCGGTGGCGTCGAACGCCTGCGCCGAACTGCCCCACGTCAGCACGAAGCCGCCCGCGGCAAGCGCAGTGGCCTGCGCATCGGGTGCGGCATTCGGGAACGTAAGGATGCCGGTGGAGGCGGATCCGAAGATTTCGCCCTGCACTTCGTTGACCTGCGAATGCGTAGCCGGGGCTGCCGTCGTGACGGTCCATTTCACGAACACGTTGCCGCCAGCGAGTGCCGCGACGCTCTGGTCCATCTCGATGTCGCCCGGGCGTGCGCCCCCGTTCGACAGGTTGGCGTGCGTCGATTGCAGCGAGCCGTCGAACACGTCGCCGGACGTGCTGCCCGAGATCGCACAGGGGCAGAGATACATGTCGGCCACGGCAACGCCATGGCCCGCGGTGGGTGCGATCGCCAGCGTCGAAGTGTCGCGCGAGCTCGCGAGAAAGACCGGTGTTCCCGTGGCGGCTCCCGTTGCATCGAACTTCTGCGCCATGAGGTCCGTCGGTGTGTCGCCGGGAATGTGTGCGTCGTGATACCTCACATACGACGCGGCAAATCCGCCGTCTGCGAGCGCGAACACGCCGGCGCCGCCCAGCAGCTTCGGCCCGATGTTCCCCGCGAGGTCCGACTCGACCTGCGGCTGCGTTCGCACCGTGGCAGGTGAGCCGACCAGCGCGCCCGCAGCGCTCACGACTTGCACGTACACGGCAGAAGCCGTGCCGAATTCCACGACCGCGCCGCCCGCCGGCAGCGCAGCGATGCCGGCCACCGCCGTCCCCGTCCCGATGGCAAGCGGATTGCCGACCCGCTTTCCCTGCGCGTCGAAACGCTGGCTCCAGATCGTTCCACCCGCATCGCTCCAGGCCGCCGCGCGCTCGCCGGAGGCGAGGACCGCGATCGCGCGCGATGTGCTGTTCGTCGCGGCGACGGTCCATGGCGGAGCATCCTCCGCCGCGGGCGCAGGGCTCGGGGCGACGGCGGGCGTTGCCGCAGGTGCTGGAGCGGGCGCCGGTGCCGCCACGTCGTTGGACGTGCCTCCGCCGCCACAGGCGGCGAGCAAGAGCGAGGCAAGCAGCGGCAGCGTGGCTGCCAGCGTTCTCGTGGGCATGATGCTCTCCCGCTGGCGGGCAGCGCATGGATGCAGGCGCATCTCGCCCGGCCCGGAGCGCAGAGGTTCGCGCGCCGGCTTTGCGTGTTCGCGCAGGAACGGACCTCGCAGCGATGTAGGACCGTTCTGATTTGCGTAGCTATTGCCGCGGGAGTGCCAGTCTCCGCGCGCGCGTCGGCGCACGCAGGCCACCGTCGGGGGCGCCACCCCCCGCCCTGTGACGGATTGCCCGGGTCACCCAGCGCAGTGCTTGCCGCCGTTGGCGTGCATCCCCTTGCCAAGGGCGTCGGACTCGCTCATGTACTGGCCTTCCTTGGCTTTCCCGTAGCCGGTATCGCCGTGGCAGTAGTACACCTTTGCCGCCGGCGTGGCCCAGACCTCGTGCGGATTGCGCGCCGCCGCGGCGCCGGACATCTGGCGTTCGCGGAGCTCGCCGGACTTCTGCTGCGACGCCTGGTGATCGACGCCGCCGTGGCCGGCGCATTGGCCGTTCTCCGTGGTCGACGTTCCATCCTTGCACGCCATGGTGGGTATGGCATTGGCGGGAGGCTTCTCGTGGGCGCAGCCGCCCACGAGGGCGGCGATGGCAACGATGCATGGGGTCAGGCCGGACAGTCTCATCTCGAGCTCCTTCGCAAGGTGCGCCCGCGTCCGCGCGTGCGGAACGCCGCCGTCGTCGAGCGGCCGGACTGGTGCGGGCCGGCACTGCGCGAACTCGCGCGAGCGGACTTGCTGCGATGTGCGCGTGCCGGGTCCAGTTCATGCCACCCGCGTCGACGGCTGCGCGGGCAGCGATTCAGGAAAATATCGTAGTCCGATATTCAAGCACCGACGAACGCAGCCGTGCGCCCCTCGCGGCAGCGAAGGCGTGACAAAGAGCAGTGACGAGTCGCGGCGCGGACCAGCTACTTGGGGCTATTCCGGCCGCGATCCAGCGAGCGGTAGATGTCGCGGTGCAGGCTATCGGCACGTTCCCGCAGCGACCGGGCCGCGCGCTGCACCTCCGCGTCCTGGCCCGTGGGGCCTTCCTCGCCTGCCGCGCGTTCGGCAGCACGCGCCTGCGCATGGGCCGCGCCCCACGCCTTGAGCTGTTCCGTGATATCCATGCGACGAGAGTACACCGGCCGCGCGCGCGACGGGGTCGGACGGACTCGCAGGCTGGCGGTGAGCCGCAGGCGAACCCAAGCCTGGCCGCCACGCTGCATCGCTGGGGTTCGCGTCCGCTCACCGCCAGCCCACTCGCTGTACTGCCGCTCCGGGGCCGGCGCACTCGCGGCGGGAAAGCGACAACACAGCGAGTTCGGATGAGCAACAGCAGGAATGCTCCGTATGATTCCGCAGCACTTCCTCAGGACTCCGTGAATTTGCGCACTATCCGCCTCGCTGCCGTCACCTCCCTCGTCTTCGGCCTCGCCTTCGGCAGCGGGCTCGCACTGGCGAAGCGCAAGCCCAAGGGCCTGATCGAGCAGATCGAGCAGGCGGTCGCCGAGCAGCACTCGTACCAGGTGCCCGCCGCCGGAACGGTGGAGGTCGCCTTCTCGCCGGACGAGGGCAGCGAGACGCTGGTGCTCAAGGTGATCGCCTCCGCGCATCGCGAGATCCGCATGCTGTCGTACAGCTTCACGAGCCCGCCGGTCGCGCGGGCCCTGCTGGCGGCGAAGAAGCGCGGCGTGGACATCCGGATCGTGGCGGACCAGAAGAACAACACCTCCGAAGACCGCAGCGGCAAGGCGCGCGCGGCCTTGTCGCTGCTGGCCGAGGCCGGCGCCGACGTCCGCCTGATCGGCGTCTACGCCATCCACCACGACAAGGTGCTGATCGTGGACGGCGAGACGGTGGAACTGGGCAGCTTCAACTACTCCGACGCCGCGGCGCACCGCAACAGCGAGAACGTGCTGGTGAACTGGAAGAACCCGCAGCTGGCCAAGGTCTACCTGGAGCATTTCGCGCGCAACTACCGGCAGGCGACGCCGTTCCAGCAGCAGTACTGAGGCCGCCGGGGGCTGTCGGGGGCGTGCGAAGCACGCCAGTGTCGCGCGCATGGCAACACGCGCGAGCGCATCCGGCGCAAGATGCGCCATCCCCCCGTCAACCCGAGATCGAAGCCATGCCCCAACCGACCCGCGAAGGGAAACCGGTCCCCCAGGTCAAGTTCCGCTACCGCGCCGACAACGAATGGAAGGAGATCACCTCCGACGAGCTCTTCAAGGGGCGGACGGTGGCGGTGTTCTCGCTGCCGGGCGCTTTCACGCCCACCTGTTCCAGCACGCACCTGCCGCGCTTCAACGAGCTGGCGCCGACCTTCAGGGAGAACGGCGTCGACCAGGTGGTCTGCATCGCGGTCAACGACCCGTTCGTGATGGAGGAGTGGGCCAAGAGCCAGGAGAGCGACAACATCTTCATGCTGCCGGACGGCAATGGCGTCTTCACCGAGCAGATGGGCATGCTCGTCGACAAGAGCGACCTGAACTTCGGCAAGCGCTCGTGGCGCTACTCCATGCTGGTGCGCGACGGTATCGTCGAGAAGATGTTCGTCGAGCCCGAGGAGCCGGGCGACCCGTTCAAGGTGTCGGATGCGGACACGCTGCTGCACTACGTGAACAAGGACGCGCGCGAGCCGGACCAGGTGGCGCTGCTCACGCGCGAAGGCTGCGCGTTCTGTGCCAAGGCGAAGAAGCTGCTGGACGAGGCGGGCGTGACTTACGCGGACGTGCCGCTGCCGCACAGCATCCGCACCCGCGCCCTGGGCGCGATCGCCAAGGCGACGACGGTGCCGCAGATGTTCGTCAACGGCGAACTGGTCGGAGGCAGCGACGCCGTCGAGCGATGGGTGAAGCAGCGGCGCGGCTGAAGCGCACGCGCGCGGGATGCGGTCGAGGCTTTGGCCGACAGACACGCGACGCGACGGTCACCACCATAGGCACCTGTTGAGCCGCATCGCCGACAGCGGAGGTGCGCGCGCGCAGCCTTTGCAGTGCCGAGGCGGCCGGCCGTCGTCCCCCCTTTCGATCAACGAAGAAGAATGGCACCCATCCGTCTGACCCGAACCCTGTCGATTTCCGCCCTGGCCGCTGCGGCCGTGATGACGTGCACCGCGAGTGGCGCGCATCCTCAGCGGTCCGCCGGCTATCCGGACATCCAGCTGAGCACGCCGCAAAAGTCTCCGTACGGAACGGAGTACGTGCTGCAGACCGGCCCGAGCGGGTCCCGGTACTGGATCGAAGACAACCCCTGGGGCGCAGGCAGCCTCACCCGCGGACCGTACCAGGGGCTGGCCGGCACGACCTTCGAGTCCCAGTACGGCATCGCGCCCGTCGATGCAGCCGGCAACATCGCCTGGCGGATGTCGTGGAAGTGGCCCGTGAGCGGCGACGGGGTGAAGGCCTACCCCGGAGCGATCTTCGGAGCCAAGCCGGGCTGGTTCGTGGCCAACTGTCCCTGCCCGAACGGCTCCGCGATCCTCCAGCAGGAAGACGGGCAGCCGGTCACCACCATCCCCATCGGGCCGACGCCGGGCACGTTCCTGCCGCTGCAAGTCGGCGCCGGCCTGCCGCGCATCCATACGTCGTTCGCGTTCCACCACTTCATCAAGCCGCCGCCGAATACGCCCGACGGCCAGAAGAGGGGGCAAGGGCACCTCACGTTCGACCTGTGGCTGCAGAAGACGCCGACGCAGGAACACGGCGGCGACACGGGGCTGGTCACGAGCCACGAGATCATGATTCCCGTGAACTACTGGGGCAGCTACGGGGAGTGGGACAAGCGGCCCCAGGACTGGAGGGCCTACTGCAAGGACTGCGTGTTCGAGTACCAGGGCATCCGCTTCCACGTCCTGCACGCGGAGCCGAAGTCGCCCTCGTGGTCGCAGTACTGGGCGTTGACGGTGTTCGAGCCGGAGCACCCCCTGAGCGAAGACACCGTCCGCACCTTCGACCTCTCCGCCTTCGTCAACTTCCTGAGGAACAGGAACAAGCCCGGCACGAACACGCCCATGGTCGCGCCCACCGACCATCTCGTGGACATCGAGTTCGGCGTCGAGCCGATCCACGGTGTCGGCGACCTCGAGGTGTGGAACTACCGGGTGTGGAAGCCCTGAGCGGCTGCGCGGCGCGCAGGGGATGCGCTGCGCCGGCCCGCTGCCGCGAGCCGGCGCTTTGCTTAGCGCAGCGCCGTCGCGTCCACCGGACGCACGTCGATGTCCGTGAGCCCGGGGTACGCCTGCGGCCCCTTCTGCCACGCCAGCATGAAGCCGTCCGGACCTTGCGGAGCCAGGCTGGCGCCGTCCACTCCGTCATCGAGCTTCGCGATCGCCGCGCCCGGCGTGCCGTCGGGTTGGAAGCGCCGCGCGAATGTGCCGTCAGGCATGCCTAGCCCCCAGCCCGCGGTCCACGCCACGACGTAGCCGCCGTCGTCCATGGGCGCGAGGCCGGAGAGGACCTGGAAGTGGCAGACGTTGTTGCTGCACACGGGGGCCACGGTGCTGGCCACGACCGGACTACCGAGGGGTGTTCCATCCGCAGTGAACATCCGGGTCGTCACGGCGGCGGAGCTTCCTCCCTGCAACCACGCGACGACGAAGCCGCCCCCGGTCAAGGGCACGACTTTGGTCGCATAGAAGCCTCCGCTGTCGCCGACGGATGTGGGCGCGCCCACGGGCGTGCCGTCGCTGGCATAGCGCTGGAACGAGATCATGCTGGCCGACGTGTACTGGCCGCCTGGCTGCATCGCCACGGTGACGTAGCCGCCGCCGGCCAGTGCGGCAGCACCCGGGCCGACGGGCCGTTGCGCGCCCGCCTGGATGCCGCCAACCGCATTGCCTGCGGCATCGAACGCCTGCGACCGCACGGCCGAATCCGACGCATTCAGCCACGCGAGGACGAAGCCGCCGTCCGCTCGCGGGATGGGATCGACGCCCGTGGCATTCAACGCGGTTGCGGAGCCCGGCACGCACGACGCCGGACCCACGGGGCCGCCGCTGGCATCGAGCCGATGGAAGCAAGCCTGGTAAGGGCTGTCTGCCGCTGCCGAGGGGCTGTGGAACACCCAGCTGGTCACATAGCCGCCACCGGTGAGCCGCGCGATGCGAACGACGGTGCTGCCCGTCGTGGTGCCCAGCGTCGCCTGCGCCGTCCCGGACAACTGCACGATCGGCGGTGCAGACGGTGCAGATGCGGGTGCAGGTGCAGCGGAGGCCGCGGGTGTGGAAGCGGTCGCGGTCGAATCCGAGGACGCGGAGGGAGGTGCCGGGGCACGCGGCGGTCCCGCATTGCTGTCCGTCGCCGCTGCCGACGAGACGATAGGCGCATCGCCGCCGCCACCACAAGCCGAAACGAGCGCGGCCAGAACCAACGGAATGGCCAATGTCAACTGCTTCTTCATGCCCAGTTCCCCTGCACAAGCTCCCGGTGGCCCGATGCCGCCGGGTAGACGGCAGAGGTTCTCCGGAGCCCGCGCACGGGTTCGCAAGCGCCCGCGCCGAAGCAATGTAGGACTCGTCACCGTGCCGAAAGCACGCGCATGTCGCCTGTGTGCGCGACGCGCCATCGCTGCGGCAAAAAACACAAACCGGGATGGCGCTCGTGCCCACTTAGGTCGCGATCGGCGCGTTGGGGGCAGGCGTTGGTGTTATTCGCCCGCTGACGCGGCGTTCTCGTCGGCCCCGATCCGCGCGCCGACCTGCGACTCGAACGCACGCCGCATCTCGCGCAAGGATTCGAACACCACGCCAGCGTCCTCGCCGGGTGCGACCAGCCCGTAGCGATGCAGCAGCGCATGCACTTCGGGCGAGCCGCGCGCAAACTTCAGCGCGACGCCCTGCTCGCCGAGCGTGCGCTTGAGCGAACGCAGGGCCGCGCCCGCGGAATAGTCGACATCATCGACCGCGTCGAGGTCGATCACGAACCAGCGCAGCGCCGGCCCCGCCGCTTTCGCCACCGCGATGACCTCTCGCGAGAGAACGTCCGCGTTCGCGTAGTACATCGAGTGCGAGAAGCGATAGACGACCAGGCCCGGCTCGTACTCACCGCCCTGGTGCACCGGCTGCAGCCTCCGGTGACCGTCGGGGCCGCGCACCACCACGCTGTTGTGCGGCCGGTAGCCGCGCCGCACGTGGTCGATCAGCGACAGCACCATGGCCAGCACGATCGCCTGCTCCACGCCTGCCACGAGCACGCAGCCGGCAGCGGCGAGCGCGATCCAGAACTCCGAGGGCCGCTCCGTGCGGACGCGGCGCAACTCGCTGACGCGCAGCAGGTCGATGCCGATGAGGAACACGATGGCGGACAGCGCCGCCACCGGCAGCGCAGCGATGGCGGCGGTCGCGAACAGCAGGACGGCTGCCACCACCGCGGCCATCGTGAGATGCGCGACCTGGCTGCGGCCGCCGGCGGAATCGAGCATCTGGGTCTTCGTGGGGCTGCCGTTGACGACGAAGCTGCCCGTGAATGCGGCGCCTGCGTTGGCGAGCGCCAGTCCCACCATGTCCTGCTCCTCGCTGAACGGCTCGTTGTATTTCCACGCGTAGGCGCGCGAGGTCGCCGCGCTCTGGGCCAGGATGACCACGGACATCGCGAACACCGAGGGCCCCAGCTCGGCGGCGTGCTCGCGCGCGAGCGCCAGATCGGGCCAGGTGAAGCGGGGCAGGCCGCCCTGGACGGCGCCCACCAGCGCGATGTCGTGCGCTCCCCAGCCGGAGACCCGGCTCGCGAGGATCGCCACCAGCGCGGCGATGAGGGCGCCCGGCCACTTCGGCGCCACCCGCCGCAGCACGAGCACGAACGCGATCACGCCCGCGGCGATCGTCACGTCGCCGGCATGCGACTGCCCCGTGTGGCGCAGGAAGTCCGCGAGCCTGGACAGCGTGCTGTGGCCGTGCGTTTCCAGCCCGAACATGCCGGGCAGCTCGCCGCAGGCGACCTGCAGGCCCACGCCCGTGAGGAAGCCGGCGAGCACCGTGCGCGAGAGGAAGTCGGCGAGGAACGCCAGCCGCGCGATCCGCGCCACGAACAACAGCACGGCGCAGCCGAGCGCCATCGCGACGGCGTAGTCCATCCACGCGACGGACCCG
The DNA here is from genome assembly GCF_016654015.1 of Ramlibacter ginsenosidimutans. Taxonomy (GTDB): domain Bacteria; phylum Pseudomonadota; class Gammaproteobacteria; order Burkholderiales; family Burkholderiaceae_C; genus Ramlibacter; species Ramlibacter ginsenosidimutans. The sequence continues at coordinate 41,659 of NZ_JAEPWM010000005.1, forward strand.
GGCAGCGCCAGCGGGGCGAGCGAGGCCGCCATGATGGCCGCGGTGGCCGAATCGGCGCCGACGACCAGCCGCCGCGATGAACCGAACAGCGCGAACAGGATCGCCGGCACCAGCAAGGTGTAGAGGCCCGTCACCACCGGCGTGCCCGCAATGCGGGTGTAGCCCATCACCTCGGGGATCGCAAGGGCGGCGAGCGTGGCTCCGGCGAGGAGGTCCCGCGGCAGGCGGCGGCGATCGAGCGGCAGGATGCCTTGCAGCGCGAAGCCGCTCCCGCGCGGGCGACCGGACGGCTTGCCGTCCACGGAAAGCGTTTCCTGCAGCGGCGTTCCCACGTCCATCTTCAGTTCCAGTTCAAGCAGATCCAGCCCGTGGCGCCGAGGCCGACGAGCCACAGCAGCCAGGTCTGCGGAACGACGTAGGGATAGAGCATGGTCGCCACGCCCACCCAGGTGAGGGGCGGTCGCGCGGTCTTGCGGCCGCGCCGGTACGCCGCGTACCCGACCACGCCGAAAACGATCAACCCGAGCAGGTAGAGCGGCGAGGGCAAGGCTATGCCGAGGGAGGGCAGATCGGCCGTCATCGGGCGACTGTGCCACACGCGGTTCGTCCGCGGGATGCCTGGCACAGCGGCAGGCGAAACAAAGGCTCAGTCGGGCCAGTCCCGCGCTGCGCGACGGTGCGGTCCTACGCGAGGTCGACAATCGATTAAGTGTTCGTTCAGCCGGCGGGGCCTAAGCTGGTCTCATCGCAAATGCATGGAGACGCTCGCATGAAACATTCGCTTCACACCAAAGTGGCCGCAGCCGTCATGGTCCTCGCGCCCCTGGGCCTGGCGGCCGTGGCGCAGCCTGCCGCTGCACAGACCTTCCAGTACCACGTCGCCGACAGCAGGCAAGGGACGATCAACGGCATCACGATCGATTCCGACTCGGGCCTGCGCCCCGGTTCCACGCTGCGGATCTCGGTGCACGCCACGCCGGGCGCGCGCTGGGCCAACCTGTCGCTCGCGGACGGCGTGCGGGTCCCGCTGCGCGAGCGCGCACCGGGTGAGTACGTGGGCTCGTACGTGATCCGGCGCAGCGACCGTATCGACCCGGCGGGCCAGATGCAGCTGCGCGCGGGTTGGGGCGGCGAGCCGGTGGTGATGGCCTATAACTACCCGGCCGCGTTCCAGGCGCACTCGATGGGCGCTGCACCGGCGACGGCCGAAGTGAATTCGTTCGCCATGTGGCCGCACGATGAAGACCGCCTGGACCCGGGCCGCGTCGTCCACTTCCGCGTCGAAGGCACGCCCCATGCGCGTGCAGGGGTGCGGGTGCCTGGCGTGGTGGACTGGCTGCAGCTGACGGAAGAGCGCCCCGGCACGTACGTGGGCAGCTACACGATCCGGCGCCGTGACGACACCGACGCGTTCCGGGGCGCCACCGCCATGTTGCGCGCCGGCGACCAGCGCGTGGTAGCGCGGCTGGGCGAGCGCGGGGACCGCGACCACGGGGACCGGGACGCGCGCTGATCCCCCACGATTAGCCAGTCGGCCATCCGCCCTCGGTGACGAGGGCGGGATGGCCGATTTACTTGGTGAGCGAAAGCGAACCCCAGCGATCCACGCGCGACGAAGCTGGGGTTCGCCTGCGGCTCACCACCAGCCTACGAACAGCCGGGTCCCGGACCTGCGTAGGCTGGAGGTGAGCGAAAGCGAACCCCAGCGATCGATGCGCGACGAAGCTGGGGTTCGCCTGCGGCTCACCACCAGCCTACGAGCAGCCGAGTCGACAACTTAACGGCGGTGCGAACGCTCCCAGTTGGCGTACGCCTCGTCCATGCGCTCCTGGCGGCTGGAGTACATGTGGGTGTCCGCGCGGCCCGCTCCCATGGCGTGGGTCTGCGTGGCGTGGTGGTCCATGCCTTCCTGCTCGCGGAACTTGGGCGCGCGCGCGATCGTGTGGGCGTCATGCCGGAACGCCGAGCCGATCTGGTGGGCGTCCTGCTTGACGGTGCCGATCACGCCATTGTGCTTCTGCGCGTGATACGAGTCGGTGGCGAAGGCGGAGCCGCACAGCGCGAGGGCGGCGGCGATAACGAGGGCGGATTTCATCCAGGTCTCCTTGATGCGATGAGTTCAATCAAAGCGCGCCCCGTGCCGGCGGGGCGTAGGAGATCGTCGTCGGCGTGCGTCGGCAAGGCGAGCAGGAGGCTCGCGCGCCGATCACACGCGGCCGCGCCCCGTTGGCAGCCTCACTTGCCGAACAGCTTCGTCACGTGCTGCCACGTGCGCAGCATGAAGCCCGCGCGTTCCACGTCGGCCTGCGCAACCAGCGGGACTTCAGCCAGCGGCTTGCCGTTGGAGCTCGCGATGACCTTGCCGATCACGGCGCCCTTGGCCACCGGCGCTTCCAGGTTGGGCTTGAGCTGCACGGAGGTCTGCACGGACTGGCCGCGCGGCACGGTGAGGGTCCAGGGCGCGGCCAGGCCAGCGGGCACCGTCTCCACCTTGCCGTAGCTGACCTTCGGCGTGGCGATCGCCGTGTTCGCCGGGATCGGCGTGGCCTTCTCGAAGTTGTTGAAGCCCCAGGCCAGCAGCGTGCGCGATTCGTCGGCACGCGCCTGCGCGCTGTGCGTGTTCAGGATCACGGAGATGAGGCGCATGTTATTGCGCTTGGACGAAGTCACGAGGCAGAAGCCCGCCGCTTCGGTGTGCCCCGTCTTCAGGCCGTCGACCGTGGGGTCGGTATAGAGCAGGGCGTTGCGGTTGCCCTGCTTGATGCCGTTGTACTTGAACTCGCGCTCCGCGTAGATCGGGTAGTACTCGGCGCTGTCGCGGATGATCGCGCGCGCCAGGATCGCGAGGTCGCGCGCGGACGACTTATGGTCCGGATCGGGCAGGCCGGTGGCGTTCACGAAGTGGGTGTGCGTCATGCCCAGGCGCTTCGCTTCCGCGTTCATGAGCTTGGCGAAGGCCTCTTCGGAGCCGGCCATGTGCTCGGCGACCGCCTTGGACGCATCGTTGCCCGACTGGACGATGATGCCGCGCAGGAGGTCCATCACCGTGGCCTGCCCGTGCAGCGGCAGGTACATGCACGACTCGGTGCTCGAGCCGCGGCACCACGCGTGCTCGCTGACGGTGACCAGGTCGTCCTTCTTCAGCTTGCCCGACCGAAGCGCCTCCTCCACCAGGAAGCTGGTCATCATCTTCGTCAGCGAGGCGGGCGGCAGCGGTTCGTCCGCATTGGCCGAGGCCAGCACCTCGCCGGAGTCGAAGTCCATCAGCAGCCACGCCTTGGCGGGCAGCGCCGGGGCGCCGCTGGCCAGCGAAGTGTCGGCCGGCAGCGGCGGCATCGTGCCAGCGGATTCGGCCGCAGCCTTCCTGTGGGCAGCGGGTTTGGCAGCGGCTTTGGCGGCATGGTGTTGCGCCGCGAAGGAGACGGAGGGAACCACGGCGCCGGCGATGGCCAGCGCGAGCGCGGCGTTGGTGAGGAACTTGGTATGCATTGTGGGCAGAAACAGAAAACGGTCAGTGAGGCGGACGGGGTCCGCCGGTGAGCTAGGCGAAGGCAGTGGCCGACGCGCTGAGGGCTTCGCGCAAGGAGCGCGAAGGAGCGTAGAGCGGAACGTATCCGGCCAGCAGGACCTGCGCACTGCGCTGGTAGGCCGCCGACCGGATCTCCAGGTTGCCATTCTGCATGCGCGCGACGACGGTGGTCCCCAGCACGCCTGCGGGATTCTCGATGCCGACCTGGATCTCTTCGTCCGTGGGGCCGGCCTGTTTGCCGGCGATGTCATGGGCCACCGAGCCCGGGATCAGCGTGGCCGCCGCCAGGCAACAGCCACCGGTGACGGCCATCGAGCCATGCACGGTCTGCGGGGTGAGGTAACGCACCGAGAGGTCACCCGTGCCGCGTGGCGCGCCGATGATGCAAGCCTTGGGAACGGTTTCGCTGCGCGCGATGTCCTCTTCGGTCATCTCGCGGCCGTCCTTTCGGCGCAGCTTCATCCGCAGGCCGGCTTGCACCCAGATGTTCTTGAAGCGGCGCAGGAACTCTTCGTCGGCGGCCAGGTCGCGGATCGATTCGTGCGCGGTCTTCCCGAAATCCGCGGCACGCGCGATGACCATCGGAACGGCCACGTCGACGCAGCTGACCGGCACGCCATCGATCACATCCACGGCACTGCCCGTGGGCAGCAACGCACCCGTCCTCGCGCCGGCGGGGTGGTGCAGGAACAGGTCCACGGCCGGGTGGCGTCCCATCACGCCGGGAATGTCGGCCGTCACGAAGCCGCCGCCTGCGACGCTCACCATGCGCGACGTCGTCAGCACGCCGGTGTTGGTGTTGCGGATCTCCAGTGTGTGCGTGCCGGCGGGCTCGAACGGCGCCAGCCCGCAGTCGATGGCCCACAGCTGGAGGGCGGAGGACATGTTGCCGCAGTTGACGCTCCAGTCGATGCGGCCATGGTCGGCGGCCAGTTGCGCGAGCGTGCTCACCAGGCGAGGGCCGCCCTCCGCATCCTCCATGTCCGCGAAGAACACCTTGTTGCTGGTGGCGGGTCCGCGGCCCAGCCCGGTGGTCTGGCGGTTGCCGGCGACCTCGCCCTCGAGCGGCACGCCCATCAGGTGGCGCAGCAGCTCCTCCTTCAGCTCGAGCTCGGCCGGTGCAATCCGGTCGTGGATGACCAGCCCGGTGGAAGTCCCACCCCGCATGTGATGGACCGGAAATTCCCAAAGGCCGTGACGAAGACGCGGCTGCAGCAGATCGGGCACGGAGTCATCCTGTACTGGCGATCCCCGCATTGTGCCGTCCCCGACGGGGCAGCCGATCTGCAGCTCCGTTCGGGGGCGGGGAGGTGAGGGGTTCAGCGGCGAGTGCCTAACGGTGCGCGTGTCCGCCGCGCGGAGCGCACGTCGTCAATGCGGACTGCAGGGATCGCCGGCGCCAGGAGAGCGCACGCAGGATGCTCCGTCGGCCGGACCTGCCGCGGGCGTGCGCAAGGCCGCACGCACGGCATGGCAGCGACTGACCGTCTCGCGCCACTGTTCCCACAGCGCCGGTTCGTAGCCGGGCGAACCCGGCAGCTTGTCCTTGACCCTGGCCCACGCAGCACGTTCCGCTGCGATGGCGGCGGCGAGTTCTTCGTGCGGGCTGTTCATGCTCGGGATCATTCCACACTTGCCTGACCACAAAGCACGGGCTGGGGCTCCCTCGGGGTAAGCCCGGGCCCGGCCAGCTTCGGCGGCACCGGCCGGAGCCGAGGGACAGGGACGCGTTCGTGTCTCAGTCCGGGGTGCCGCGCAAGCGCGCGAGCGCCGCCCGCTGCTCGGCCTGCATGCGTGCACAGGCGCGGGTGTTGCGCAACTCGGGACGGTTGCACTGGCGCGCCTCGCACAGCTCACGGAAGACCGGCAAGTCATCATACGGGCACCCGGACGCTGCAGTCACCACGGGGGCGGGCTGCGGCCGTGCTGCGCGAACGTGCGTCGTCGCAGCCTTGCCGGCCCGCACCGGCTGGGCCGAGGCGAGCACACGTGCGTGAGGGGCCTGCTGCCGCACGGCAGGGCTAGGCACCGGCTTCGGTGCCGGCGAGGGCGGCGCGACGGCCACAGGGTGTGCCGTGGACCGGGCAGTATGGTGAGATGGCGCCGCATGCGACGGCGCTCTGGGCGCGGTCTCCAGGGCCGGGGGCTGCACGGGCGACGGCTGCACTGCCCGGGGCTCGACGGCCGCAGGCTGCACTGCCGGTTCCACGGGCGCAGGCTGCACTGCCGAGGCACGCACGGGCGGGGCCGTCATGGACGCGAGGGCAACGGTTGCGGGGGCTTCAGCCGCCGGCGGAACGCGTGCGGGCGCAACGGGCGCGAGCGCAACGGGCGAGGGCGCGACCGGCGCAGGTGCAACGGACGCGGGCGCAACCTTCACAGCCGCCGCTGGGGCGAGGGCCGGCGGCACCAGGCTCGCGGGCGACGCGCCCAGTGCCGCCGTTTCAACGGATCTGGGCGCGCGCGGGTTGCCTTCGAAGACGCGCTCGCCGACCCATCCGGGCAAGAACAGCGCGGCGAGCAGACACGCTGCGAGGACATGGTGACCGGTTCGCCGTCGGCGGAGCGGCCTGCGCGCCGCATGCCGGACAGGGCGCGTCGCGACGGCGTTCGCGTGCAGCACCGGGTCCGTCGGCTGGGTCGGCTCGGCCAGCAGGACCGGCTCCACCGGATCGAGCGGCCGGACCGGTTCCGCCAGCAGGACCGGCTCCACCGGCTCGGCAGGCGCGACCGGCTCCGCCCGCAGTACCGGCTCGACCGGCTGCAGCGACTGGACCGGCTCCGCCAACAGGACGGGCTCCACCGGCTCGGCCGACGCGACCGGCTCCGCCCGCACCGCTGGCTCGACCCGCTGCGGCTCAGCGGCTGCAGTGACTTTCACTGCCGCGCTGCTGCTGCCGACCGGATAGCCTGCCGCCGCGAGCAAGGCCAAGATGAATTCCTCCGCGCGTTGGTAGCGTGCTGCGGGGTCTGGCGCCTCCGCGCGCAGCAGCACCTCGTCGAGCGCGCCTCGCAGGGCCGGCGGGCAGCTGCCGCACAGGACGGCGCGCGCAATCCGGGCGGCGTCTTCGAGGTTCGGGTGCCGATCCGCGGACAGCGACCAGCCGGCGGCAGGCAGCTTGGGCTGGCCCCCAGGCGTGACCTGCACATGCTCCACGTCGATGCCGGCGTGCACCAGCCGCCGCGCTTGCGCGTGCTCGATGGCGGAGAGCAGCTGCAGCACCACGGGCAGTCCCTGGAAGAACGGCATGCGGCCGGGCCGCGCGAGGAAGGCCGAGAGCGGTTCGGTCTGCAGGCATTCGGCCGCGACGTATGCCAAGTCGTCCTGCAGGCCGGCGGCGAGCACGGACACGATGTTGGGGTGCCGCATGCGCGGCAGGCGGAACGCGAGCCGGTCTTCTTCGGCCGGGTCCGGTCCCGGCGGCGCCGTGATCAGTGCGACCTGCCGATCGAGTTCGGGATCGAAGGCTGCGTAGTGCGTGCTCGCGGCTTCGTGACCCACGACCTGCAGAGCCTGGAACCGGCCGAACGACGGCGAAACTGCACCGTGAGACATGGGCCGATGGTTGGGCTCTCCCTGGCGTGCGTCTGTAGGACGCTGCCGACGTTAGAAATCGAAACGTGAAGCTGCCGTCGCAGTTGCAAGCGAACGCAAGGGGCCAGGAGGTCGCGGCTAGCCCAGCAATGCTTCCGGATGCGGGAAGCTGGGGTTCGCCTGCGGCTCACCACCAGCCTGCGAACCCGGAAGACAGTGAGGGAACGTCGATCGGCGCCGGGCTACTTCGCTTCGAGCCCCGCCTCGCGGATCACGGTGCTCAATCGCTGCACGTCCTCCTGCAGCCATTTCTGCGTGTCGCGCGCATTCAGGTACACCGGCTTGACCTCGAGCTCGTCGAGCTTCTTGCGCACCGTGGGGTCCTGCATCGCCTTCTCGATCGCGCCTTCCAGCCTCGCGATCACCGCCGGCGGCGTGCCCTTCGGCGCCTCGATGTTCACGTACGCATCGTTGGCGTCCAGCTCCGGATAGCCTTGCTGGCCGGTGGTGGGCACGTCGGGCAGCCAGGGCAGGCGCGTCCTGCTCTGCACGGCCAGCACGCGCAGGTCCTTGCCATTGAGCTGCTTGACCAGCGACGTGTAGGGCAGCGTGCACGCCTGCACGCTGCCTTCGCGCACTGCCGTGAGCGCCGGCGCGAGGCCGTTGTACGGCACGTGCGTGACGCCGAAGTCCTTGCCGGTCTTCGCCTTGACCGCACGCCTGAACATCTCCAGCTGCAGGTGGTTCAGCCCGTTGGCGCCGGTGGTGCAGAAGCTGATCTCGCCGGGCTTCGGATAGTCGGCCAGTTCCTTCAACGTCTTCACCGGCAGCTTGCCGGTGGCCACGATGACCGACGGATTCACCGCCACGGCGGCTACCGGCGTGAAGTCGTCCAGCTTCAGGTCGAGGCTGGGAACCAGCAGGTGCAGGTAGCCGAAGGCGGACCCGGACGTGAAGAACAGCGTGTAGCCATCCGGCGGCGCGACCGCGACCGCGTGCGCGCCCACCGCGCTGCCTGCACCCGGTCGGTTGGAGATGATCACCGGCTGGCCGAGCAGGTCCTTCAGCTTGTCGGCGAGGATGCGCGCCGTGACGTCCAGGCTGCCGCCGGCCGCGAAGGGCACGACCAGCGTGACGGGCTTGTCCGGATATTCCGCGGCGCCTGCGTGCAGCGCGAACGCGGCGAACAGGCCGGCCAGCAGGCTCCTGGTGAACCAGCGGCGGCGGGGTTGGGCGCTCTGCATCTTTCTTGTCTCCTTGTGGTGGTCAGCGGGCCGGGCGCGCGCCGGCGATGGTCACGCGCGTCATGAAGCGATCCTGCCCCGCGTAATCCGGGATGGCGCGATGCATGGTGCAGCGGTTGTCCCAGATCAGGATCTGGTCCTTGTGCCAGCGCACGCGGCAGCTGAAGTCGAAGCGCGCGCAATGGTCATGGAGGTAAGCCATGATCGGTGCGCTTTCCTCGTTCGTGAAGCCCTCGATGCGCTGCGAGTAGGTCTTGTTCAGGTACAGGAACTTGCGGCCGCTGCGGGCGTGCGTGCACACCAGGGGATGGCTCACCTCGCGATCGCCCGCTGCGACGTCCAGGTCCGTCTTCGCGCCGGAGGCGTTGAACTTGCGGCCCTGCGCCAGGTACGCGGACCCGAAGATGCGCGTGGCGCTGTGCACGATGTTCAGCGGCGCGATCATCTCCTGGAAGGCGGGCGACAGCGCCTGGTAGGCCGCATACATGCTGAGGAAGCCGGTATCGCCGCCGTACGGGGGTACGTCCACCGCGCGCATCACCACCGCGCCGGGAGGCTCGTCCAGGTAGGTGCTGTCGGCGTGCCAGTTCTCGCCGACGACGCGGCCGTTATCGGTGGCAAGCCGCCGAATGATCTGCACCTCCGGGTAGCCGTCCACGTTGTGCAACTGCGGCAGCCGGATCACCTGTCCGAAGTTGCGGGCGAAGGCCAGGTGCTGCTCGTGCGAGACCGGCTGGTCCGGGAACAGGATGACCTGGTGATCGGCAAAGGCCTGGCGGATCTCGTCCCACGCCTCGGGCGCGAGCGACTCGCGCAGGTCCACGCCGAAGATCTCGGCGCCCAGCACGCCGGTGAGCGGCCGCACCTCGATATGGCGGTAGGCGCGAGGGTGCACCAGCACCGGGTGCGCGTCCATGGAGGAGAGCAATTGCATCATGCGATTTCCTGTCGGTTGGCGGCGGCCTGCGGCGCTCGCGCGCGGGCGGCCTGGATGATCTCGTCGGCCGCATCCGGCTCCATGCCTTGCGGCAGCACGGCCTGCGTCGCGTACACGGTGTAGAGCCATGGCTTGGCGACGGCCGCGGGAGCCGCGCCCGATTCCGCGCACTTCGTCGCGGCTTCGACGAGGGTGCGGCGCATCGCGACCACGGCAAGGTCGCTGGAGCCCAGGTGCTCGCGTGTCCGATCGGCGATGGGGCCGGCGCTTTCCGTCACCATCGCGTCCTGCGCGCGGATGCCGTGGATGCCCGTGAACGACACGGTCTTCTGCAGCTGGCGGTCGATCAGGTAGTCGTTGTCCTTGTGCTCCACCGGCGTCGTGGTGCCGGGGATCACCTTGCGATGCGAGTTCTCGCCGTTGCGCCAGGCGGCGAGTTCCTGCGCGCCCAGCGGCGCTTCGGGCCGCCAGGTGACGCAGATCACCCAGCAGCGTTCATCGGTCATCGGCACCCACATGCGCACCAGTTGCGCGTCGCCCGGTCGCGGCGGGATCATGGTGTAGAACGGCAGCAGGAACTGGTTCAGCCGCCAGTAGCGCTTGTCGCCGTCGACGCGCCGCCCGTTGCACGCCATGAAGCCTGCCTCGCCGGGCAGGATCTTCCACGCGGGCGCCGTGTCTTCCTGGAAGTACTTGCCGGTGAGCGCCTGGTGGTCGGTGTCGACCTGGCTGACCATGCGGTGCAGGAAACCCACGTGCGCGCTATCGAGCTCGCCCTCCATGGCCTGCGCGTAGTTGCACTCCTGGTGCCAGCGCGACGCGTAGACCTGCTCCGGCGGCAGGCCGAGAAAGCCGAACGCGGGCAGCACGGGAACCGGACGCGCTTCGCCCAGGTAAACCCAGAGCAGGCCGCCCGCGATGCGCGCCGGATACGCCTTGGCCTTGATGTTGTGGCGCATCCGGCTGGTGGAGGGTTCGGTCGGCATCTCCATGCAGCCGCCCTCGACGTCGAACTTCCAGCCGTGGTAGACGCAGCGCAGGCCGCCTTCCTCGTTCCGGCCGAAGAACAGGCTGGCGCCACGGTGCGGACAGTGCTCTTCGAGCACGCCGACCTGGCCGGCGCTGTCGCGGAACACCACCAGGTTCTCGTTCAGGAGCTGCAGGCGCACGGGCGCCTCGTCCGGCGCCGGCACTTCACGGGCCGTCATGGCCGGAATCCAGAACGAACGCATGAACCGTCCCATGGGCTGGCCCGGGCCGGATTGGGTCAGGATCGCATTCTTCTCGTGGCTCAGCATGGTGGTTTTTCCGCGAATGGCACGAGTCTAGGCCGCGAAGCGATCTTTGATCCAGATCAATACAATCGCGGATCACGATGGCCGCCCCCAACCTGAACCTCCAGGCCATGAAGATCTTCGTGGCGGTGTTCGACCTGCGCAGCGTCAACCTGGCCGCGCGTTCGCTGAACATCAGCCAGTCGGGGCTGAGCACCACCTTGGCCAAGCTGCGGCGCGACCTCGGCGACGCGCTGTTCCTGAGCACGGCCGCCGGCATGCAGCCGACCTCGCGCGCGAAGGAGGTGGTGGGCGCCATGCGCGAAGCCATCCAGTGCATGGAGCAGCGCATCCTGAACAAGGGCCGGTTCGACCCGGCGCAGGACGAACGCGAATTCCGCGTGGCGCTCTCGGACACGGCCGAGGCCATGTACATGCCGCGCGCGCTGGCGGCCCTGACCCGCGCCGCGCCCCGGGTGCGGCTGCGCTCGGTGGCGAGTGCGCAGCCGCAGTTGCAGCGCGCCCTCTCCGAGGGCCAGGTGGATGTGGCGCTCGGCTACTTTCCTGACCTGCAGTCGAGCGAGTTCGTGCGCCGCAAGCTGGGCGCGCACGGCTTCGTCTGCATCTGCAGCGCGGCCAACCGCGAAGCGAGGCGCGACCTCACGCTCGAGCGCTACCTGCGGGCGCGGCATGTCGTGGTCGAGTCGCCGACGCGCACGCAGGGATTGCTGGAGGCCTACCTCGCCAAGCGAGGGCTCCACCGCGACGTGGCGCTGACCACCCCGCACTTCATGAGCCTGCCGGAGATCATCGCCGCCACCGAGCTGCTCGCGACGGTCCCCGATGCGATCGCCGACGCGTTCGCGGACATCCAGCGCATCGCGCGCGTCGAGCTCCCGTTCCGCTCGCCGGTGTTCGAGACGCACCTGCACTGGAGCAAGAGCGTCCAGGACGACCCGGCCAACAAGTGGCTGCGCGCCTTGCTGCTGACGGCACTCACGCGCCAGGGTTCGCCGCCATGACTGGCGCGGTTCGACGCCTTGGCCTACAGTCGCCTTTCGCCCACCACCGAGGAGCCGCAGCATGCCGATTCGTACCGCAACGTTGAGCAAGCGGATTTCCGCCAACGGCCAGGCGCTGCATCGCGCCATGATGAGCCGAGCCGAAACCGGCGGCTCCGACCAGGAGCCCTCGCAGGCCGAGCTGGCCCTGCGCGACGAACGCCGCCTGCTGAAGGAGGAGCGGGAGAAGCGCCAGGCGCAGGCGCTGCAGCCGAAGCCCAGCGCCGTCGAACGCATGCTGCGCACCCATCATCCCGAGGCCAAGGACAAGCCGAAGGCGAAGAAGGACGCACAGGACGCCAAGGCGACCGCCAAGCCCAAGGCGCGCAAGTCCCGTGCCGAAAAGCATGCCGAAAAGGCTGCGGCGCTGGAAGCGGCACGCAGGTCGCCGAAGAAGCCCGCGAAGTAGGCGCGGACCGGGGCACCTAGCCCAGCATGCGCTTGAGCTCGCCGCTGTCGATCAGCGCCTGCAACTCGCTCGCACCACCGACGAGGACGCCCTTGACGAACACCATGGGGAAGGTCGGCCAGCCGGTCCACATCTTCAGCGCACTGCGCGGCCGCCACATTCCGAAGTAGCTGCCGTACTCCAGGTACTGGAAGGCTTGTCCCATCGTGGCGAGCGCCTTGCGCGCCTTCGCGGGAAACGGGTTCTGCTTCATGCCGACCACCACGACGTCGTTGGCGGCCACGGCGGCCCTGACTTCATCGACGATGGCGTGGTTCCAGCCCGCGATCTTCGTGCGGATCGCGGGGTGGATGGAGGACTCGTCGAGGATGGGGCGCGTCATGGAGTCTCCTTGCGAAACGGAGCTCTACGGTAGCACGGGCACGAACCGCCGGACCTATCCGCTTGCCAGGCGAAGCGCCTCGGGCTCGTGCAGCAGCGCCAACGGCGGCGCGTCGCGCACGAGCAGCACGCTGCAGGGCGCTTCGGCGGCCACGCGTGCGGGCACCGTCGGAATCCAGCGCTGCAGGGCCAGGCCGTGGGTCGCCGCGCCGAGCACCATCAGCGTCACGTGATTGGCTTCGGCGTACGCCAACAGCGCCGCGGCGACATCGTCGGCCTGCAGCACGTGGAAGGAGACCTGGTGTCCGTGCAGGTCCAGCCCGCGCGCCCACTGGCGCAGCTGCTCCGCGTGCTGCCGGTGCAATGCCGTCTCGTCCTGCTGCACGCCAGGCGGCGCGATGACCGTGACGCAGGCCAGGCGCGCGCCGGGGCGGATACCCAGCGAGCGCTTCACTGCTTCGCGCAACGCGTACAGCGTCGCGTCGCTCGTGTCGTGATGCGGCACGGCCGCCATCACGATCGGCACTTCGCCGACGCGCTCGCTCGGCAGGGGACTGGGCTGGTACTGCAGGCCGGCCGCGCGGATCCAGCGCCGCAGTTGCGCCGTCCACGGCGTGCGCCGAGTGCGCTGCCCGCGTTCGCCCACCAGCACCTGCTCGGGGTGGCCGAGGTCGAACGCGAGGTGCGCGGCCGACGGCGGCCGGCTCGCCGCCTCGGGGTCAAGGCACTGCAGGATCAGCTCCTGCAGCCACGGCGGGCAGTCCGGCTGCAACGCGCGCGGTGGCGGCGGGTCCATCCACAGCCGCTGCCGCAGGCCGCCCTGCGTCGCCGGCGCACCGAAAGGGAGTTCTCCGGTGGCGAGCTCGTAGAGGATCACGCCGATGGCGAACAGGTCACTGCGCGGATCGCCGCGCACGCCGACCACCTGCTCGGGCGCCATCCAGGCTGGCGAGCCGATCGCAGGGCGCAGTTCGGCCGCGAGCAGGTCGGGATAGTGCGCATGCCAGCTCAGGCCGAAGTCGATCAGCACCGCGCGGCCGTCCGCGCGCAGCAGCACGTTGGCCGGCTTCAGGTCCTCGTGCACCGCGTTCTGCTGGTGCAGGCTGTGCACCGCGAGCGCGATGGCGCGGCCCCAGCGGGCGATGTCCGCGGCCGCCGGACGCGCGCGGGCGGCCTGCGCCTCATCCAGCAGCGACTGCAGCGTGCGGCCTTCGACGTACTCCATCACCAGGAAGGGCAGGCGCGCGAGATCGCCGGCCGCCACGAAGCGCGGCACGTGCGGGCCGTCCAGCGCCTGCAGCATCTGCTGCTCCACCTCGAAGCCCACGAGGTTCTCCGCGCCGTCGCCGCTGCCCATGCGCGGCACCTTCATCACCATGGGAAAGCCGGGATCGGCACGGCCGCTCTCGTAGTGCACGCGATAGAGCTCCGCCATCGCACCGGCGTGCACGCGCGCTTCCACCACGAACCCGTCCACCACCGCGCCCGGCGCCAGCCGCGTCATCGTCCCCGCTCCAGTCGTTGTGCAAAGGCTTCCGGCAGGCCGGCCGCGCGGATCGCGGCCGCCGCTCCGGCGTGGTCGTACGGTACGCGGTGGAACGCGAGCCGGCCCTGCGCCACGTCAAGCAGCGCGTACATCGCGCGCGTGTCGCCGTCGCGCGGCTGCCCCACCGAGCCGACGACGGCAAGCCAGTGGCGATGCGCCGTGAGCGGCACGGCGACGCCCGCGACCGGCGCGAACGCCGCGATGCGGCCGTCGGCCCCGCGGAAAAAAAGCTGCTGCTGGTGCACGTGGCCGCAGAACACCTGGCGCGCGCCCCACTGCGCCTGCGCGGCGTCCAGGCAGCGCTGGGCGAGCGGCGCGCGATCGACGTACTCCCAGCGCGCCGGCTCGTGGGCGCTCGCGTGCACCAGCAGCGCGTCGCCCACCGGCACGGCCAGCGGGAGTTCGGCCAGCCAGGCGCGCTGGCGCTCCGGGAGCTGCGCGTGCGTCCATTGCGAGGACAGGTCTTCGGCGGTGACGACCTGCGCCGGCGCCTGCGCCGCGGCGGCGTCGTGGTTGCCGCGCACCACCCGCGCGCCCGCCGCCGCCAGTGCCATCACCTGCTCCAGCACGGCGACCGGCTCGGCGCCGTAGCCGACCAGGTCGCCGAGGAAAGCGAATTGAGTGGCGCCGCTCTCGCGCGCATGCGCCAGGCACGCGGCGAGCGCGCGCGTGTTGGCATGCAGGTCGGACAGCAGTGCCAGCTTCATGCGGCGATCATGCCGAAAAGCCGGCGCTCCTCCTACCGTGCGGCGGCCGCCGTTCTGGCGCTCGCTTGACGCTGCTCAAGCCGCCGGCGCGAGGCATGCGCACACTGGGTCCCGGGCGCCCAGCGCCATGGAGTCCATCATGCCCATCGAACCTTCCACCGCTGCCGAGGCCGACGCGCCGCTGCGCCAGTTCCGCGGCGCCCACGGCGGCATCCTGCACGGCCTGGAGCGCCTGCGCGAATTGCCCGCGCTCGCCGCCGCGGCGGACCGGGCCCGCCAGGACGCGCAGGCGACGCTGGCGCTGTTCGACGACGCAGTGCGCGAGCACCATGCCGACGAGGAGCAGGAGCTGTTCGTCTCCGTGCAGCGCAGCTGCCGCGGCGACGAGGAGGACCAGCGCGTGCGCGAACTGATCGCCGTGCTGATCTCGCAGCACCGGCAGATCGAGTCGCTGTGGGCCGACCTGCGGCACGCCGTTGCCCGCGTGGCGGCCGGCAAGCCGTCGGGCGCACCGATGTTCGGCGCCGAAGTCGATCGACTGGTGAACCTCTACGAAGCGCACGCGCGTATGGAGGAAGACGTGTTCCTGCCGCTTGCGGACACGATCCTGCGGCGCGACGCGAACCACATGGCCGCGCTCGATGTCGCGCTGCACCTGCGGCACTTGCCGCCGCCGCGGGCGTACATCTGACGCAACCCGCCTGTGTCGCCGGCCCCGTACCATGCGCGCATGGAGCAACACTTTGCCACGCTGAGCTTCACTACGCGCGGGCGCGGACTGCTGGACATCACGGATCGCGTGCGTGACTGCGTGGCGGCCAGCGGACTGTGCAAGGGCCTGGCGACGCTCTTCCTGCGCCATACCTCCGCGAGCCTGCTGATCCAGGAGAACGCGGACCCGGCGGTGCAGGACGACCTCGAGCGCTTCTTCGCGCGCCTGGTGCCCGACGGAGATCCCCTGTTCCGGCATCGTGCCGAAGGCCCCGACGACATGCCGGCCCACGTGCGCACGGCACTCACCGCCGTTCAACTCGCGATCCCGGTGCTCGATGGTTCGCTCGCACTCGGCACCTGGCAGGGCGTGTACCTGTGGGAGCACCGGCGGCAGGGCCATCGCCGCGAAGTGGTAGTCCACGTGCTGGGCGAGCGGTAGCATGCCCGGTGTCGGCCGGGTGGCGTCGATGGCGATGAACCGCCACAATCGACCGATGGCCCGCCCTCCCGTCAACGTCCACGCTGCCTATCACGCGCACGTCTACTTCGACGCGAGCAGCGTTGACCAGGCGCGTGCGCTGTGCGAAGAAGCGGGGCGCCTGTTCCATGTGACGGTCGGGCGCGTGCACGAGAAGCTCGTCGGCCCGCATCCGCGCTGGAGCTGCCAGCTCGCGTTTTCAGCAGCGGATTTCGACCGTGTCGTGCCTTGGCTGGATCAGCACCGCGGCGGTCTCGACGTGTTCGTGCACGGCCTGAGTGGAGACGACCTCAAGGACCATACCGACCACGCGTACTGGCTTGGCAACGAGTGGCCGCTGGACCTGCGGCAGTTCCGCGGGTCCTGAGCCATTCGCGGCCGGGTGATTGCATGCGAGAGCTGGCGGAAGGTGCGCTTCTGCAGGATGCCGAAGGTCCGAATGCAGAAGAACGTGGTCGAGGAGCCATACTCGCCAGCCCGCAGCAAGACAGATCTCTTCGCATCGAGAGCACACCATGAACCAGCCAGAGCGCTATGCGCAGTACGAAGCCCTTGCCCTGAATCGGCACGACCACGGCATCCTCGAGATCGTCATGGGCGCGAGCCGGAGTGCCAACCGCAAGCTGTCGACGGCGGACCACCGCATGCATCGCGAGCTGTCCACCATCTGGAACGACATCGACCAGGACCCGGAGGTGCGCGTCGCGATCATCCGCGGGGAAGGCAAGGGCTTCTCCGCCGGCGGCGACCTCGGCCTGGTGGAAGACATGGCGCGCGACTTCAACGTGCGCTCGCGCGTGTGGCGCGAAGCGCGCGACCTCGTCTACAACGTGATCAACTGCTCCAAGCCCATCGTCTCGGCGATGCACGGGCCGGCGGTCGGCGCAGGGCTGGTGGCCGGCCTGCTCGCCGACATCTCGATCGCGGCGAAATCGGCGCGCATCATCGACGGCCACACGCGCCTGGGCGTCGCCGCCGGCGACCATGCCGCCATCGTCTGGCCGCTGCTGTGCGGGATGGCCAAGGCCAAGTACTACCTGCTGTTGTGCGACCCGGTCTCGGGCGAGGAGGCCGAGCGCATCGGACTCGTTTCGCTCGCCGTCGACGAGGCGGACCTCGTGCCCAAGGCGTTCGAGATCGCGCAGCGCCTGGCGCAGGGCTCGTCCACCGCCGTCCGCTGGACCAAGTACGCGCTGAACAACTGGCTGCGCCTGGCGGGGCCGAGCTTCGACGCCTCGCTGGCGATGGAGTTCATGGGCTTCTCCGGCCCTGACGTGCAGGAGGGCATCGCCTCCCTGCGCGAGCGCCGCGCTCCGAAGTTCGATCCCGGCTGCCCGTTCTAGCGCGACGCATGCGCATCGCCCGTTCTGCCGGAGCGGGCTAGCCGGTGCGCTCCAGCGCCACGGCTCGAAAAAAAGACCCGCGCGCGTGAAGCGCCAGTGATCACATGAAAGTCTGCCGTCCTACTGCCGCACATAGCGCAGGTGCGTGACGGTGGGGCTCTCGATTACGCGGTCGATGCGGAACTGCGGCGCGGGCTCGCGCACGTTCTCGAACAGGCGCCGGCCGCCGGCGAACAACACGGGAGCGAGCGCGATCTCCAGTTCGTCGATCGCACCCAGGTTGAGGTACTGCTGGATCACGTCCGCGCCCCCCGCGATCCGCACATCGCGCGTGCCTGCGGCCTCACGGGCCAGCGCCAGCGCGCGCTCCGGCCCGTCGTTGACGAAGAAGAAGGTCGTCCCGCCGGGACGCACCCACGGCTCGCGCTTCTGGTGGGTGAGGACGTAGACGGGTGTGTGGAACGGGGCCTCCTCCGGCCAGGCGACCTCGCCCTGGTCGAACATCCGCTTGCCCATGATGTTGGCGCCGATGCGCTCCGTGGTGCGGCGAACCAGTTCGTTGACCGGCCCGGTCTCTCCGCCCGGCCCGAGCTTGAGGTTGTCGCGGAAGTACTGCTGATGGAACAGCCACCCCATCATCGCACCCCACTTCGCGCCCCAGTTCTTGACCTCGGGCTTGCCCATGGTCATGCCTTCCGGCGCCAGGTAGCCGTCGAGGCTGAGCCCGATGTTGACGAAGACCTTGCTCATGATGTCCTTTCGCGCGTTGTTGCTGCCGATGTCTGGGCGGCCGATCGCCTGTCGACATGTTAGACCCGACGCTGTCGTGGCCGAAGGATGCAACCGGCCGGAACCGCACGTGTCCGCGCCGCCCACGGCGCGACCTGGCGGCTGTGAATTCCTGCGCAGCCCGCCGCCGGAGGGGCGCAGCGCGATGACGCGCGGCTCAGCGCCATGGAGCGAATGATGTAGGCTTTGGTATCACCGGAGTGACCCGATGCTGCATCCCAGAAATCATCTCGTCGCTGTTCTTGCCGTCCTGTCCGCCTTGAGCTGCGGCACCGCCGTGGCCGACGAAGCCCCGTCCGCGCCCAAGAAGGTCGGGCATGCGGTGGAAAAGGCTGCAGACGCGACCGGGCGCGGCTTGAAGCGCGGTGTGGAAGCGACCTCCCACGGAGTGGAGGTGGCGGTGAAAGCCACCGGCCATGGACTTTCCCGTGCAGGCGAAGCCGTCGAACACGCAACCCACAAGGCCGCGGACAAGGTGAAGTCGACGTTCGAGAAGTAGGCAGGGCGCCGAAGCACTTCGAGCCGGAGTCCCGGGAGCTCAGACCCTCAGCATCGCCCGCCCCGTGCGCGGATCCGCCAGCGTCACATTCGCGAGCGCGATGATCTTCCACGCGCCGTCGCGGCGCGTCAGCACGGCCTGGAACAGCGTGTCGATCACGTGCGGACCCGCGGGATGCGCCGGCCCGCAGGCCAGGCGGCTCCAGGAATGCAGGACGGCCGCGTCGTCGCCGATCGGTGTGACAGATATCAGTTCGTTCTCGAGCGTCGAATCGCTGTAGATCGTCGAGTGGATCGGAGCGTGCATCTCGATGATCGCGCTCACACCGCGTACCTGCCGGCCGAACCGGTTCACGAAGGTGGCGTCGGCATGGAACAGGTCGCCCAGCGCCTGCATGTCATGGCCGTTCCAGGCCTGCTGGAAGGCACGGGGAGCATCTTCGGGCTTGTTCATGGCTGGAGATGGCGCAACGTCCTGCGTCGGTCAGGGGCATGGTACTGCGCGCCCTGGCGTGCGAACTGTCGGGCCATCGGGTGATTCGCGGCATCGCTTGACATGCAAGGCATTGCTTGCCTATTATCAGGCAAGCAACAACTTGCCTTTCCGATGGTCCAACATCCTCCCGACGACGACCTGCTGTTCAAGGCCCTGGCGGATCCCAGCCGACGCAAGCTGCTCGACCAGCTGCATGCGAACGATGGGCAGACGCTAGTCCAACTGTGCGAGCACCTGGACATGACGCGGCAGGGCGTCACGCAGCACCTCTCGGTCCTCGAGCAGGCGAACCTGGTCGCCACGCTCAAGCAGGGCAGGGAGAAGCTGCACTTCCTCAATCCCACCCCGCTGCAGGAGATCCACGACCGCTGGATCTCCAAGTTCGAGAAGCCGCGCCTGAAGGCGCTCGCCATCCTGAAACGCCAACTGGAGAAACGCCATGACCGCTAGATCCACCTTCGTCTACGTGAGCTACATCCGCACCACGCCGGAGAAGCTCTGGCAGGCCCTGACCGACCCGGAGTTCACGCGCGAGTACTGGTTCGGCATGCGCGCCGAAAGCGAATGGAAGACGGGCTCGGCGTGGCGACTGGTGGCCAGCAGCGACGGCCGCGTGTGGGACTCGGGACAGATCGTCGAGGCCGACGCGCCCAGGCGACTGGTCATTCGCTGGGCCCACCAGATCAAGCCCGAGTTGAAAGCCGAAGGCGATTCGATCTGCACGATGGAGATCGAGCCGGGCAACGGCCAGGTCAAGCTCACAATCACGCACACCGTCGACCGCGAGGGCTCCAAGCTCGTGGAAGCCGTCTCCGGCGGCTGGCCGCAGGTGATCTCCAACCTGAAGTCCCTGCTGGAGATCGGCCGATCCGCCGTCGGGGAGCGGTTCGAAGCTTGCGCGGGATGAGGGCGCCGTCGAGGGCGCGCGCGCGTGGCCGCGCGGTGGTGGGGCTTGCCGGGTGTGACGTTCAGTACGCGTGGCGCCCCTCACGCCTCAGCAGCAATCGTGCACGCCCTGCGCTTCCACATCGACGTAGCACAGACCCTGCGCATCGACGTGCGCCGGATGAGCCAGGGCATGCGTGCTCGACTCGGTGCGGCCGAGGATGTGCGTGACCTGCCAGCCGCAGAGCACCATCACATCCGCGATGAGCCGGCGGTGGCAGCGCCACCAGAGAAGCTCGGAGCACATGATGGCCGTCCTGGAGGCCTTCGCCACGTGGAGCAGCGACGCAAGTCCTTCCGCGAATTCCTCGGACCGCAGGTGCTGCGCGTACGCCCGGAACGACACGTGCCGCCAGGCGCTCCCTTCCGGGTCGAGCAGGTCCACCCGGCGGCGTCCACCGAGGCCGGGGAACCAATGGTAGGCGATGCCTTCCGCTTCGAGCGATTCGCCGAGGGCTTCCCCGCCGAACTGCGGCTGGCGCCTCGACCCGGGAAAACGCCGGACGTCGGCCACGGTTTCAATGCGGTACGCGCGCAGCAGGTCCACGAACGCAGCCAGCGTGTGCGTGGAGTGCCCGATGGTCCACACCTCTCCCTGCGTTCCACCATCGGTCGCGGTCGGCTCGCCTGGCTCCGCAGGATCAGAGAACTGCATCGCGTCATGGTAAGCCGCACGGGCGAGTCATGGCTGCTCGACCGGCGCGCGCCACGCCTGCCAGACAGTGCCCCAGGAAGATCATCCCTTGCGAACCGCTCGCAGCCACGCCTTGAGGTCCTCGACGTCCTGCAACGCCCGGGTCTGGCGGCGCAGCGACAGCAGGTCCGCGCGCAACCTCTGCGCTTCCGATGAGATCAGGCGATCGGCCTTGCGGGGCTGCAGGCCCGAGCCGGGTGCCGCGCCGGTGGCTTCGCGGAACGAGGACTCCATACGCCGCGTTTCGGACTGCAGGTCGGCCAGCTGCTCCTGCAGCACGGTGATGTAGTGCTGCAGGCGCTGGCGGTTCGCCGACGACAGGTGCGCGGCGTCGACCTGCTCCGCCTGCAGCTGGAGCTCCAGGAGGGCCAGCAGGTTCCGTTGCCCGTAGGCCTCGTTGGCCTGCTGCATGAGGCTCGTCTTGCGCGCGCGCTGCGCCGCATCCGGCTCGCGATCGGGGTGCAGCGCGCTGGCGACGCGCCGGTACACGTCGCGCACGGACTGGGACGCGTCTCGCTCCTCTTTTGCGCGCTGCTTCGAGGCACTGGCGGCGCGCCGCTTCGCCGCCCGCTGCGCGCGCTGTGCGGCGGCAGAGGCGGCCTGCCGTTCCCACTCTTCGGCGATGTTCTCCAGGTGCGTCGCGTCGCTGCTTGCGGGCGCGATGTCATCTGCTCCAGCGCGTGCGGAGGACACCGCATCGCCATGACGTTCCGCCACGGCGGCGAGCTCGATGTCGTCCTCGTGCTCCAGCAGCGGCGCGACGGCATCGCGCAGCAGTTCGCTGAGCTGCTGCCGTTCGCCCCGGGACAGCCCCGGGCGCAGGCTGGCCTGGTCGAGGGCGAGCGCCCATTCGCGCCAGGCCGCATGCAGCTCCCTCTGCAGGGGCTCGACGGCCTGGTGGTAGCGCGCGATCCGGTCCTTCCATTCGGCGAGCGTGGCGCGCCCCGCCGCCACCTCCTGCACCAGCGCGTTGAAGTGTTCCTGCTGCCGGGCCAAGCTGGCGTCGGCGGGGTCGGGTTCGATCTGGAGCAACTGCGCCTGGGCCATCCCCGCATTGTCCTGCGAGGCGCGCGTCGGGCGCCGGGACGCAT
Organism: Ramlibacter ginsenosidimutans; assembly: GCF_016654015.1. Taxonomy (GTDB): domain Bacteria; phylum Pseudomonadota; class Gammaproteobacteria; order Burkholderiales; family Burkholderiaceae_C; genus Ramlibacter; species Ramlibacter ginsenosidimutans. The sequence goes on from NZ_JAEPWM010000005.1 coordinate 63,330, forward strand.
GTCATCATCGGCGCCGTGACCTTCGAATCCCTGGGACTCAATCCCGCCCTGGCGCATGCGTGCGCGCAGGCCGGCTTCACCACGCCATCGCCTATCCAGGTCGCAGCCATCCCGCCGCTGCTGCGGGGGCAGGACGTGCTCGGGCTGGCGCCCACCGGCTCCGGCAAGACCGCTGCCTTCGTGCTGCCGCTGCTGCAGCGCCTGCTGGCGGGCCACCCGGGCGGCTTCCGGCGGGTGCGCGTGCTCGTGCTGGCGCCGACGCGTGAACTCGCCGCGCAGGTGGGCGATGTGTTCCTGCGGCTGGCGCCTTCTTCCGACCGGCCGCTGAAGGTGGCGGTGCTCTACGGCGGCGTCTCGATCAACCCGCAGATGCTGCGCCTGCGCGGCGGCGCGGACATCGTGGTGGCGACGCCGGGGCGGCTGCTCGACCTGCTCGATCGCAACGCAGTGCGGCTGGACGCGGTGCAGTCGCTGGTGCTGGACGAAGCGGATCGCCTGCTGGACCTGGGCTTCGCCGCGGAACGAGAGCGCGTGCTGCTCGCCCTGCCGACGCGGCGGCAGAACCTGCTGTTCTCGGCGACCTTCCCGCCGGAGGTGCAGGCCCTGGCCGACGAGCTGCTGCACGAGGCGGTGCGGGTCGAAGCCGAATCGCAGCTCGAGGCCGTACCGGACATCGAACAGAAGACGATCGCCGTCGACGCGCCGCGACGCACGGAGCTGCTGCGGCACCTGGTGCAGCAGGGCGGATGGCGGCGCGTGCTGGTCTTCGTGGCCACGCGCTACGCGACGGAGCACGTCGCGCACAAGCTTGCCGGCCGCGGCGTGCAGGCGGCGGCGTTGCACGGCGACATGAGCCAGTCGCAGCGCACGCGCGTGCTGCAGGACTTGCGCGAAGGGGCGGTCAACGTGCTGGTCACGACCGACCTCGCGGCCCGCGGCATCGACGTGCCCGGACTCGCCGTGGTCGTCAACTACGACCTGCCGCGGTCGCCCGACGATTACGTGCATCGCATCGGCCGCACGGCCCGCGCGGGCGCTCGCGGGGTCTCGGTGAGCTTCGTGAGCGCAGGCACCGAGGCGCACATGCGCCTGATCGAGAAGCGGCAAGGCTTGCACCTGCCGCGCGAACAGGTCGCCGGCTTCGAGCCGGTGGACGTGGTGCCGCCCGTCTCGCCGGACGCCGGCGTCGGTGGCATCAAGGGGCGGCGTCCGAGCAAGAAGGACAAGTTGCGCGCCGCGGCGGCAAAGGCGCGAGGGGACTGAACGCATGGAAGGGCGAGCATGAGCCAGGAAAAATCGCTGATGGACGCGTTCCGACTGGATGGTCGCGTGGCGGCCATCACCGGCGGCGCGCGCGGAATCGGTTATGCAACCGCCAGCCTGTTCACGGCCGCCGGCGCCCGCGTCGTCTTGCTGGATCTCGATGAGGCTGCCGCCCGCGAGGCCGCGGCACGGCTCGGCGCCGCCGCATCGGCGCTGCGACTGGACGTTTCATCCGAAGACGACGTGACGCGTGCGTTCGACGCGGTGGTGGCCTCGCACGGCAGCATCGACGTGCTCGTGAACAACGCCGGCATGGCGCTGCGCCGCCCCACGACGGAGCTGTCGCTCGCGGAGTGGCAGCGGGTGGTGGACGTCAACATGACCGGCGTGTTCCTGTGCGCGCGAGCGGCAGCGACGCACATGCTGCGCGCCGGCGGCGGCGCCATGGTCAACACGGCGTCCATCATGGGCCTCTCCGGTGGCGGCCTTTACCCCAACATCTCCTACCAGGCGACCAAGGGCGCGGTGGTGAACATGACCCGGGCGCTGGCCGTCGAATGGGCGGGGCGCGGAGTGCGCGTGAACGCCGTCGCCCCGACGTGGGTCGATACCGAATTCATCGGCCCCTTGAAGGCCGACCCCGCCCTCATGGAGCGCATCCGCCAGATGACGCCGCTCGGCCGGCTCGCGCACCCCAACGAGGTGGCCAACGCGATCCTGTTCCTGGCCAGTCCCGCGTCGGCCATGGTGACCGGCCACGTGTTGGCGGTGGACGGCGGGTTCCTGGCGCAATAGCTGACGCGTGCAGCTGGCGCTCGACGCGCCGCTCATCATCGAGTGCGAGGCGGAGCTCCGCCCTTGACGAGTGCGCTCAGGACGCAAGCCCTTCGACGCCCACGGGTCGCGCCGAACTGCATTGGACGCGAACCGACTGCAACCCTGGTACACCCGCCCCTCATGGAACGTCTTGCGGAGGCAAAATCCGGGCGTGACCGTCCGAACCCCCACCGCCTGCGGCACCTGACCGCTGTCTTGCACGACGGAGAACTCCGAAGAACAACCGCGCTCACGTCCCGCGGGCAATTGCGCGAACAGCGATGCGTCACGAGGGGTGTTCTCTCGATTGCACACTTACGACTGCTTCAAGCTGAGTGCTTCCATCGCAAGCCCGCTGAAGCAGTGTATGAACCGGTTGATCTTCCCCCTTGTCCGTGTGGCCGCCGCTGTCCTGGTGACCGCCACGACCGCAGTCCACGCGCAGGGCCTGCGCATCCGACCCACCCATGCGGCCTTGCTCCCAGTCGCTGCCAGGCCCGACGAAGGCACTCAAGTCCAGCCGGAAGCGAGCATCGCGACCGATCCGCATGCCGACGGTTCCACCCCGTCCTTCGCCTTTCCCCGACTCGGTATCCACCTCGCCTCGCTGCACTCGCCCGCGCGTGACAGATACGGCAGCCGCTGGAATGACGTCAACCCCGGCGTCTACTTGCGCTGGTCCAACGGCATTACCGTTGGGGGGTATCGCAATAGCGAGTGGCGGGACAGCATCTACGCCGGCTGGACCTGGGCCCGCTCGGTCTGCGGGGCGGCGCTGACCGTGGGGGTGGTCACCGGGTATTCCAAGGGCACCACGCCCATGCTGATCCCCAGCCTGTGCCTGTTCAAGCACTACCGGCTGACTCTTCTTCCGAAGTTCGACCCCAAGGCAGCGAGCGTCCTCCACCTCTCGATCGAGTTCTAACCAGGAGGGTAAGACGGCTGCTGGCGGCGCGCATGGTGGGTCCTGAGGATTCGAACCTGCGACCTACGGATCAAGAGTCCGCCGGCGCTGACGTCTGCTTCCGCCCGGAGCAGCCCTCGTGGTTTCCTCGACCGCGCGCAGGCAGCTCGCGTAGTTCTACGGGCGGCAATTTCATGAAAGTCGCAGAGCTTGCTGCCTCGGGTTAACCCCCGCACGCGCAGAAAAGTCCAAGAACTCCTGCGCATCGTCCTAACCGGACTCCGTGCCCCCCACGAATACTTGGCCCCACTCGCAGCCCGGCCCGCCGGCACATGCGAGGACACCCCACAACTTTCTCTGGAGACCACGTGAAGTCCCTTTTCTCTCTGAACAAGTCGATGCTGGCTGCCGCCGCGTGCGGCCTCATGGTGGCTGTCGCCAGCGGCGGGGCTGCCGCGCAAGGCAACGGCGACAAGATCGTGATGAAGCTGGGCCACACCCTGGCGCCGGAAAACCACTACCAGCTCACCGCGCTCGAATTCGCCCGCCTCGTCAAGCAGAAGACCGGGGGCAAGGTCGAAGTCCAGGTGTTTCCGCAGTCGCAGCTGGGTGGCGAGGTGCAGATGACGCAGGCGCTGCGCACCGGTACGCAGGACATGATGCTGTCGGCGCAGGCCGCCGTGGTGAACACGATCAAGCAGTGGGAGATCTTCGACATCCCCTACCTGTTCAACAGCATCGACGAAGCGAACCACGTGCTGCAGGGGCCGGTCGGCCGCAAGTTCCTGGACATGATGGAGCCGGCCAACATGGTGGGCCTGGCGTGGATCTCCGTCGGTGAACGCAACCTGTTCACGGCGAAGAAGCCGGTGGACAACGTCAATGACCTGAAGGACCTGAAGGTCCGCGTGATGCAGAGCCCCGGCTACCTGGCCGGCTACAAGGCTCTGGGCGCGAACCCCACGCCGCTGGCCTACAACCAGCTGTTCCTCGCGCTGTCGCAGGGCCTGGTCGATGGGGCCGACACCTCGCCCGAGCAGTTCATGCAGGACAAGTTCGCGGACGTCGCCAAGCACTACTACATCACGCACGTGAACTACCTGCCGGTCGTGATGGCGATCAGCAAGACCACCTGGAACAAGCTCAACCCCGAGCAGCAGAAGGCGGTGCGCGAATCGGCCCAGCAAGCGGCGCAGTTCGACCTCAAGGAATACCACCGCCAATATGACGACGCGCTGGCGCAAATGAAGAAGCGCGGCGTCGAGGTGAAGGTGCTCGACACGACGCAGTGGAGTGCCAGGACCGCGGCCGCGCGCAACGAGATCCTTGCCAGGATCCCGGACGGCCCGGCGAACTACAAGGAAATCATGGCTGCGAAGGCAGCCGCCGCCAGGTAAAGCCAGCGAGCCGCGCGAATCATGGAAAAACTGGCCCGCTTGCTCGCCCGCCTGGATGACGTGGTGCTCAAGGCAACGCTCGTCGTGTGCGGCTCGCTGCTCACCGCCATGGTCGCGGTGGCGGCGCTCGGAGTGTTCTGCCGCTTCGTCCTGCACGCCTCGCTGTCGTGGTCGGAGGAGTTCGACTCCTACCTGTTCGTGTGGCTCACGTGCCTCGGAGCGGCTGCCGGCGTGAAGCTGCGCGCCCACCCGGAGGTGCGGGTGATCCCCGACCGGCTTCCCACCCTGGCCCGTGCCGTCGTCGGCGACTTCACCGACGCCGCGATCGCCGTCCTGGGCGCGATCCTGGTGGTCTACGGCAGCGACATGATCACCCTGATGGGGGCGGAGACCGCGTCGTCGCTGCCCATCTCGATGGTCTATCCCTACCTGTCGATTCCCGTCGGCGGCGCACTGCTGATCTGGCATTCGCTGGTGCGCATCGCCGTCGGCCACCTTGCTCCGGGTGCGCGCGACGCCAGTGTCGCCGGCGCCGGCTTCGTTCCCGAACACATCTAGGAGCCAATCATGTGGTCACTCGGCATGGGCGCCTTGCTCATCGGCCTCGGCGTTCCCGTTGCGGTGTGCATCGGCCTTGCAGCCACCCTGGCACTCGCATTCAACTCGACCCCGCTGCTGGTCATCCCCCAGCAGTTGTTCGCGAACCTGAACAACTTCAGCCTGCTGGCGATCCCGTTCTTCATGCTGACCGGCGCCATCATGGATTCGGGGGGCGTCTCCAAGCGCATCATCGATTTCTCTCAGGCGCTGGTCGGCTTCATGCGCGGCGGGATCGGCCACGTGACGATCGTGGCCAGCATGTTCTTCGCCGACCTCTCGGGGTCCGCCACTGCGGACACGGCGGCGATCGGCTCGGTGATGATCCCCGGGATGGTGAGGAAGGGTTACGCCGCGCCCTTCGCCGTGGCCTTGCAGTCCGCGGCCGGCTCGCTGGGGCTGCTGTCGCCGGTCTCCATGAGCATGCTCGTGTACGCCTACACCGCCAACGTGTCCGTCGGCACGATGTTCGTCGCCGGCATCATCCCGATGCTGCTGGTGGTGATCTCCTTCATGGCGGTGAACTACGGGGTGGCCGTGCGCCGCAATTACACCGCCGTGGTGCCCTTCTCCTGGACGGAGCTCTGGGCGACGTTCAAGCAGGCGTTCCTCGCGCTGCTGACGCCGCTGATCATTCTCGGCGGCATCCTGGGCGGGATCTTCACGCCGGTCGAAGCCGGCGTCGTCGCGGCCGTGTACGTGACGCTGGTCAGTGCGTTCGTGTTCAAGACGCTCACCTTGTCGCACTTCAAGGACATCCTGACCAAGACCGCCGTCAACACAACGCGCGTGTCGTTCCTGCTCGGTCTTGCGTTCGTGCTGGGCCGCTACATGATCGAGGCGCAGATCCCGGCCACGGTCGCGGCCAACTTCCTCACCCTCACGGCGAGCGCGATCGTCCTGTTGATCCTGATCAACCTGTTCCTGATCTGCGCGCACACTGTGCTCGAAACGATCTCGAGCATCGTCGTGGTGATCCCGGTCTTCATGCCGCTGGTGAGCCACATGGGCATCGATCCCGTCGTGTTCGGCGTGATCGTGCTGATCAACTCCGCGATCGGCATCAACCTGCCGCCGATCGGGTTCTGCCTGTTCACGGCCGCTTCCATCGGAGGCGTCTCCGTCGAAAAAGCCACGCGGGCCATCCTGCCCTTCATCGCGGCGCTGGTCCTGGACCTGGCGCTGATCGTCGCCTTCCCTTCCATCCCCCGATTCCTGCCCAACCTCATGGGCATGCACTGACATGGCAAAACGACCCCACATGGACCTGTACGCGGTCGGCGACCACGCCGAATTCGCGAAGACGGTGACCGACTTCGACGTGTACGGCTTCGCCGGCATCGTCGGCGACTTCTACGGCGTGCACGTGAACGAGGAGTACGCCAAGAAGACGCGCTTCGAGCGCCGCATTGCGCAGGGCGCGCTCTCGGTCGGCTTCCTGGCAACCGTCATGGGCTACATGGCCGCCAAGGCGCCCAATCCGGGCGCCGTGTCCTATCGCTACGACATCACGTTCACTGCGCCGGTGTACATGGGCGACACGGTCACGGCCAGGCTGGTGCTGGAGCGCAAGGACGAGGAGCGCAACACCTGCGTGTTCGCCGCCAGCGTGACCAACCAGGACGGCAAGGTCGTGGCCCAGGGTCAGACCTACCTGAAGGTGCTGTAGGCCGTGACGCCCGCATCGCCTCCCCGCCTGCTGCAGGAGCAGGCCGGCCGCATCCGCTGGCTGACCATCAATCGACCGGACAAGCACAACGCGTTCGCGCCCGGGCTCATCGCCGAACTGCAGGACGCGCTGGACCGGGCCGACGCCGATGCCGACGTCGCGGCCCTCGTGGTCACCGGCGCGGGCAGCAAGTCTTTCGTGGCCGGCAACGACGTGCAGGCGCTCGCCGGAATGGACAGCGTCGCGGCCTACCGCGACATGCTCGCCGGCCAACGGCTGATGCAGCGCCTGCACGAGTTCGCGAAGCCGACGATCGCCATGGTCAACGGCTATGCGCTGGGCGGCGGCTTCGAGCTGGCGCTGGCCTGCGACTTCATCGTGGCATCGGCCACGGCGAAGTTCGGCTTCCCGGAGATCACGCTCAACACGATGCCCGGCTGGGGCGGCACCCAGCTCGCGGTGAAGAAGATGGGCCTGGCGCACGCGAAGGAGATGGTGCTCACGGGTCGCCACTACCGCGTCGAGGAGTGCCGCGAGTTCGGCTTCATCACCCGAGTGGTGCCACTCGAGCAACTGCGCAACGAGACGCTCGCTTTCGCCGAGTCGCTCGTGCGCCATCACCCCTTCGCGCTGGAGATGGCCAAGCGGGCCGTCAACCGCGCCGCCGAACTGCCCTTGTCGGCCGGCCTCGATTTCGAGGCGGCCGGCTATGCCCTCAACTTCGGGACCCCGCACGCACGCGAGAGCTTCCGCAAATTCCTGGACAAGTGAGTACTGCCATGGCCCATTGGCTGAACGAAGAACACGGAATGATGCGCGAGGCCGTCCGGCGCTTCGCGGAAAAGGAGATCGCACCGGTCTCGGAGCAGCTCTGGGAGCAGCAAGCCTTCCCCTACGAGATCTGGAAGCGTTCGGCCCAGCTGGGCTTCACCGGACTGCCTTATCCCGAGGCCTACGACGGCGGCGGTGGCTCCTGGTTGTCGTTCGTGATCGTGCTGGAGGAACTCGCGCGCGTGGACTGCGCGGTGGCCAATTCGCTGATGGCGAATTCCTCGGTTGCGAGCCTGCTGTCCAACTACGGCAGCGAAGCGCAAAAGCAGGCGTTCCTGCGTCCGATCCTGAACGGACAGCGCATCGGCTCGATCGGCCTGACCGAACCCAATGCGGGCTCGGACGCCGCCAACATCGCCACCCGCGCGGTGCAGGACGGAGACCACTGGATCATCACCGGTGCCAAGACCTTCATCAGCAACTCCGGCACCGAGATCAGCGGGCCCGTGGTGATTGCTGCGGTCACGGGGACGCGAGAGGATGGGCGCAAGGAGATCTCCAACTTCATCGTGCCTGCGGGCACGCCGGGCTTCAGCACCGGCCGCAAGCTCACGAAGATCGGCTGGCGGGCGTCCAGCACCTGCGAGCTGCATTTCGACCGCTGCAAGATTCCGGCGGCCAACCTGCTCGGCACGCGTGGCCACGGCCTGCGCCAGACGCTGGCGCAGATCAGCACCGGCCGGATCCTGATCGGCGCGTTGGCGCTGGGCATCCTGCAGGGATCGCTGGACCGCTCGCGCGCCTACATGAAGGAGCGCACTGCGTTCGGCAAGCCGCTCACCGATTTCCAGGCACTTCAGTTCAAGCTGGCCGACATGGCCACGCACGCGCACGCCGCGCGGCTGATGCTGTACGACGCTGCGGCGGCCAAGGACGCCGGCCAGCGCTTCGACCAGCAAGCGTCCATGGCCAAGCTGTTCGCCACCGAGCGGGCGATGGAGGCTGCGCACCAGGCCATCCAGATCCACGGCGGCTACGGAATCATCAGCGAGTACCCCGTGGCACGCGCCTTCGGCGATGCCAAGGTGCTGGAAATCGTCGAGGGCACCTCCGAGATCCAGCGAATGATCATCTCTCGCGAGCTGCTCGCGCAATAACACCGGTCACAGGGAAGTTCCATGCTTCAAGGTATCAAGGTCCTGAGTTTCACCCACTTCCTGCAGGGGCCGTCGGCCGTGCAGATGCTGGCCGACGTCGGCGCCGACGTGGTCAAGATCGAGCCGCCGCAGGGCGCGTTCGAGCGCGGCTGGGCCGGCTTCGATGCGTTCCAGGAAGGCGTGTCCGTCTTCTTTCTGCTGGGCAACCGCAACCAGCGGGCGATCCAGCTCGATCTGCGCAACGAGAAGGCCAGGGAAGTCGTGCGTCGCCTCGTGCGCGAGGCGGACGTGCTGGTGGAGAACTACCGCCCCGGCGTGCTGGCCAAGCTTGGCTTCGGCTACGAGGACTGCCGCAAGCTCAATCCGCGGATCGTCTACTGCTCCTGCACGGGCTATGGTTCCACCGGGCCCTACCAGAAGCGCCCCGGCCAGGACCTGCTGCTGCAGGCCATGAGCGGCATGGCCATGCTCTCCGGCGATGGCGAGTCCGCGCCGACGCCGGTCGGCTCCGCGGTCGTGGACCAGCACGCGGCCGCGCTCGCCGCCTTCGGCGTTCTCGCCGCGCTGCACCAGCGCGATCGCACCCGCGAGGGCTGCATGGTGGAAAGCAACCTGCTGAACGCGGCCCTGGACCTGCAGATCGAACCCTTCACCTATTTCCTGAACAAGGGCCCCCTGTGGAAACGCAGCAGTCCGGCCATGGGCTCGCGCTTCCATCCGGCGCCCTATGGCGTGTACCGCACGGCCGATGGCTGGATCGCGATCTCGCTGACCACCACCGCCAAGCTGGCTGCGGCCTTCGACAGCCCGGAACTCGCCGCCTTCGACGATCCCAAGGATACGGTGCGCAAGCGCGATGAGATCCACCAGCTGGTGAGCAAGGCCGTGCGGGCTCGCACCACGGCAGCCGTGATGCAACTGTTCGACCAGCAGGACATCTGGTACGCACCGGTCAACGACTACGAGCAGGTGGCCGACGATCCGCAGGTCAGGCACAACGGCGTGGTCATGGAGATCGATCATCCGCAAGCCGGTCCGGTGCGGCTGATGGCCCATCCCGTGCGCTACAACGGCAAGGCTCCCGCCCTGCGCCGGCAGCCGCCGCAATTGGGCGAGCACACGCGCGAGGTGCTGGCGGAGGCCGGCTACAGCGCCGGCGAGATCGATGCGCTGCTGTCCGAGCGCGTCGCGATCGCTGCAGCCGAAAAGGCGCAGGCATGAGCGCGAACATGCTGACTTTCGACGATGTGCAGGTGGGGCGCAAGCACTGCCTCGAGCGGACCATCACCGCGAGCGACGTCGACGCCTTCGGCAAGCTCTCGGGTGACCTCAACCCGCTGCACATGGACGAGGAGTTCGCGGCACGCACGCCGTTCAAGCGGCGCGTCGTGCACGGGCTGCTCACCGGAGCGCTGGTGTCCACCACGCATACGCAGCTCACGGGGCCGGGGTTCGCCTACGTGGGCCAGGAGCTCAAGTTCCTCGGCCCGGTGTTCATCGGGGACACGCTCAACGTGCAAGTCACCGTGGTGGGAAAGAAGGACGCAAAGCGCGTCCTGATTCTCGACACCGTGGTGAGCAGGCAGACCGGGGAAAAGGTGCTGGCGGGCCTTTCGGCGCTGAAAGAGCTGCGCTTCGCCTGAGCGGCGTTCGCCCCTGACTCCTCGAAAGAAAGCGAACCATGAACCCGTCCCTGAACCTGAGCCGCACCGATTTCCTGCCCGTGGACGATCATGCCGGCTGCCTGGCCGCACGCGCCTGGCTGACTGGCGCCGTGCCGGGCCCCGCCGTGGTGGCGATTCGCGCCGACGGCGTGTACGACATCAGCCAGCACGCCCCCACCATGGCCAGCCTGCTGGAACGCGACGACGCCGTGCAGGTGGTGCGCGGCGCCCCCGGCGAGCACGTCGGCAGCCTGCAGCAACTGCTGGCTGCCACGGCTGCCGGCCCCTCGTCCGCCGCCGCGCACCTGCTCGCGCCTTGCGACCTGCAGGTCGTCAAGGCCGCCGGCGTGACGTTCGCCTCCAGCCTGCTGGAACGCGTGATCGAAGAGCGCGCCGGCGGCGACCTGCGCAAGGCCGAAGCGATTCGCAGCGAAGTGGAGAAAGCGATCGGTACCGACCTGCGCGCCATCGAACCCGGCTCGCCCGGCGCGCAGGAACTCAAGTCGCTGCTGGTACGGCAGGGCATGTGGTCGCAGTACCTGGAGGTGGGCATCGGCCCCGACGCCGAAGTCTTCACCAAGGTTCCCGTGCTGTCTTCCGTGGGCACCGGCGCCGAGATCGGCATCCATCCGGAATCGGCCTGGAACAACCCCGAGCCCGAGGTGGTGCTGGCGGTCGACAGCCGCGGCCGCATCCGCGGGGCGACGCTGGGCAACGACGTCAACCTGCGCGACTTCGAGGGGCGCAGCGCCCTCCTGCTCAGCAAGGCAAAGGACAACAACGCGTCCTGCGCGATCGGCCCGTTCATCCGCCTGCTCGATGACACCTTCACGCTGGACGACCTCCGGCGCGAAGACATCGAACTGGTGGTTGAAGGCGCCGACGGCTTCGTGCTGCGTGGGGCCAGCACCATGCGCGAGATCAGTCGCGACCCGCTCGACCTGGTGCAGCAGACCATCGGCGCAAACCACCAGTACCCGGACGGCTTCATGCTGTTCCTGGGCACGCTGTTCGCGCCGGTGCAGGACCGCGACGCGCCCGGCCGCGGCTTCACCCACCATGTGGGCGACGTGGTCACGATCCGCAGCGACCGCCTCGGCACGCTTCGCAACCGCGTCAACACCAGCGACCGCATTGCGCCGTGGAACTTCGGTGTGCGTGCGCTTTTCGCCAGCCTGGCCGCTCGCGGCCTCGTGAACGGGGCGCTGTAAGACAAAATGGGGCCATGGGGGAACTTTTGCTCCTGTCAGCCTTCTATCAGGAAGCGCTGCCACACGGTGGCGCTGCGGGCGAAGCGCTTCGCCGCTCGCGGCTGGCCGTACCCATGAGCCTGCTTTGCAGGCCATCCCCCCGCCCGTGCTGAGCCCCACCTGCTGCCAGTTTCCGGTATTCCGGATCGGCGCCTTCGGCGAGTCGGTCCGCTCGCACCATTTCGATTTCGCCCGGCTTGAAAAACGGATGTCGCTGCTGCCTTACCCGCACCGCCACGACTTCTTCCACGTGGTGTGGGTCGCGCATGGCAGCGGCCATCACATCATCGATTCCGAACGCTACGAGGTGAAGCCCGACACCTTGTTCTTCATGTCGCCGGGACAGGTGCACGACTTCCAGCTGTCGGAAGACGCCACCGGCTACACGATCAACTTCAGCTCCGAGTTCTTCTCGCTGCAGCTGCAGAACAAGAAGATCCTGCACGAGATCCCGGTGTACAAGCCGGAGAGCCCGATCGCCGCGGTGTACATGACGCAGCAACAGGCCGTTTCTCTGCGGCCCGTGATCGACGATATCGCCGCGGAGTACGAAGCAGAGGAGGGCGGCTACGAGGACGTGCTGCGCTCCTATCTCGCCATCTTCCTGATCAAGGCCTCCCGCTTCGCGGAGCCGGTGGCGTGCGCCGAACCCGCCATGCGCGCGCTGATGCTCACGCGGCGCTTCAAGGCCCTGCTGGAGCAGCATTTCCGCAGCGTCGGCGACGCAGCCGAATACGCGCGCATGCTGCGCGTGACCGAGCGGGCGCTGAGCGAGGCGACGCGCCGCGCTCTCGGCGCCACCGCCAACAAGCTGATCCGCGACCGCGTGATGCTGGAGGCCAAGAGCCTGCTCCTCCACTCGGCAGTGCCGGTGTCGCAGATCGCCGACCAGCTCGCCTTCGAGGACCCGGCCTACTTCAGCCGCGCATTCAAGAAGCACACCGGCCGCTCGCCCCAGGACTACCGGCAGGCGCTGGCCAACCTCCACACGGAAAGTCCAAGAACTCCGGCAGTTCGTCCTAACGACTCGTAGGTGCGCGCTCCTAGCATCGGGTGCACAACGCCCGCAGGAGACCCATGAGCCGCACCATCCCCGCTTCGACGCAGCAGCAGAAGCTGTTTTCCGACACCCTGGCGCGCATCGCCACAAAGGTCGCGCAGGACGAGAAGGCCATCGGCGTCGACTTCCCCCAGCTCACCGCACCGGACGGCAGCTGGGTCACGCTGCCCGCCTCGCTCTCGGCCGGATACAGCGGCAAGGCCTGGAGCCACGGCAACTGGTTCTGCGGCTTCTGGGTGGGCCTGCTTTGCGCTTCCTACCTCCGCACCGAGGACAAGCGTTACCTGGGCTGGATGCGCGAGCGCATGCGCCTCGTCGCGCAGCGCGCGAGCGATACGAACACCCACGACATCGGCTTCATCTTCGACAGCAGCGCCATCCCGGCCTACCATGTGACCGGTGACTCCTGGTACGCGGACATCGCCCTGCAGGCCGCCGACAAGCTGCGGGCGCGCATCGTCAACACCCGCTCCGGCAGCTATCTCGCGTCCTGGGGGCCGCTGTCGGATGACCGCGCGCGCTGCAGCTCCGCGATCGACACCATGGCCAACCTGCCGCTGCTGTACTGGGCAAGCCGGTACAGCGGCGATGCCAGCTACCAGCTCGCCGCCGAGGCGCACGCGCAGATGACGGCCAAGGGCTTCATCCGCGCCGACAAGTCCACCTATCACGCAGTGGAGTACGACACGGTCACTGGCGAGCGGGTGCGCGGCTACACGTTTCAGGGCTTCGCCGACGAGTCCGCCTGGTCGCGTGGCCAGGGCTGGGCGATCTACGGCTACGTGATCTCGGCGCGCGAGACCGGCAAGGCGGAGTACCTGCGACTGGCCGAGCAGCTCGCGGATTACTACCTGATGCGCCTGGGTAACCGCCAGATTCCTCCGTACGACTTCGACGCCACGGGCGAGGATGCGAAGATCCTGGACACGGCCGCTGCGGCCGTCGTCGCCTCCGCGTTGATCGAGATGGGCCGCATCCACCCCGATGCCGCCGCCGGCGAGCGCTGGGGCTTGCGCGGGTGCGAAATGCTCGAAGGTTTGTGCCGCGAGGCTTTCGCCTCCGAAGACGCGCACCGCGGCGCGCTGAAGCACTCCTGCTATTCCCGCCCGCACAACGAAGGCGTGGACAGCGCGACGATGTTCGGCGACTTCTTCTTCGTCGAGGCGTTGAGCCGCGTGGCGCTGCCGGGCGGCTTGCGCCCGGAACACTGCGAAGAGATCGCGTAACGGTCGCGCTTCTCCGGTTGTGCTCTTGGGCGTTGCGCGGCGCGCCGTCGTTCATCGAAGGCATCGCACTACGCCGAAATCGCCACCGGCGTCGCCAGCAACCGGCCCGAGGAACTCACGCGCCTCCTGCTCGCACGCATTGCGGGCGGTTGACCTTTGGCAAGCTGAAATCGTGCGGGGGGCAAGTTGCTGTCCGCGCGTTAGCGGCCAGCCGACATGTGCTTCCGGCCAGAGGGGCCATGCCTGACCGTCAGTCTGCGGCTTCCAGCCGACCTCCGAGCTCGAACGCGACAGCTTCCGAGAACGACCGGACGAGGAGGTCAACATGTCCTTGCACCACGGCTTCGTCCGCCACGCCCTCTTCGAGGGGAAGCTTGATGGTCAGCAGCATGGCCTTCGGAAATGCGGCGCATACGTCCTTAGCGGCCGCTTGCCAAGCGTCTTGAGTTTCCTCCAGGGGGTAGACGAGGAACACCGTCGAAAAAGGGTCCGACTTGCCCTCGTGCGGTGCGTCGGGCGTTCGGCCGAGCGACAGGCTGGCGGCCTGGATGCCTTCGTCGCGGAGCGCCTGCACCAGCAACTGCGTGAGCACGTCGTCCCGCGTGGTTCCGAGCCCCGCACAGAGGACGACCGGGGCGGCACGCAGCGGCTGCGCTCGCTGCCAGCGACCGAGTCCCTGGTCCCGCATGGCGCGCAGGTGCGCCCCCACGTTCGCTTCCAGGAGCGAAATCGATCGGCGCTTGCGGCTGGCGCCCTCCTGCCGCTTCACCACGCTGAGGGATTGCGCGACTGCCGCGATGGTCTGCCGGATGCGATCCTGCTGCTCGCTGCCGATGCGGCCGGCCCGGAAGTCGGCCGCGGCAAGGGCCAGCCCAGGCAGCAGGATCTGGTCGCAATAACGGGCGAAGTTGCTGCGCCGCAGGTAGACCCGGGCGGCTGCAACGATCTCACCCGGTTCGCCGGAGAGTGCGCGCTGGTACAACCGCAATCCAGCCGTGAGGCCGGGCGCCTCGCCAAAAAGGATGGAAATCGGCTCCAGTGCGCGCACGTGGCGTCCTGCCACCACGAGGCACAGCGTCATCGGCGTGGACAGCAGGAGGCCCAACGGACCCCAGAGGGCGCCCCAGAACAGCGCGGAGACGATCACGCCCAGGGGCGCCAGGCCGCTGCTTTGGCCATACACCCGGGGCTCCACCAGGTGCACGGCGACCGATTCCAGCCCCACGAACAGGCCCGCGCTCCAGAACATGAGGGACCAGCCCGGATCGACGGCTGCGGCAAAGGCTGCGATGGCGGCGCCGGCGGCAAGGGCGCCGACGTAAGGGACGAACCGCGCCAGGCCCCCCAGCGCACCCCAGAGGGCGGCGTGCGGAACGCCCACGATCCACAGCGCGGCGCCGAGCACCAGGGCGAAGGTCACGTTCACCACGAACTGCGAAAGGAAGAACCGGGAGACGCCCTGGGCTGCATCTTCCACCGCGCGCATCGTCCTGCCTGCTTCGGCCTCGCCGGCAAGGCTGATCGCGCGGTCGCGGAGACCTTCATGCTCCAGCAGGATGAAGACCAGCAGCACCAGCACGATGCCTGCCTGGCCTACCGGTCCCCACACGAAAGAGAAGAGCCATGTGATTGCTTCGGTTGCCGTCGTGGGCGCACTGCTGCGGACGGGGGCTGTCTGCAGGTCGGCCGCCGCCTGTTCACGGCGTCCGCGTGGCTTGCTGGCGGCTGTCGGGTGCGCCGGCGGCAGCACCGTGCGCAGCACCGTTTCGATCTGCTCGAGAGGACGAACCGTGAGTTCCCTTGCATCCTCCAGCTTGGCGCGAACGGCTTCCTGGTACTGCGGCAGATCGGAGGCAATGGTGACCAACTGGGAGGCCAGCAGCGTGGCCACTCCTGCCAGCGAGGCACCCACGAGCACGACCGACACCAGTGCGCCCGCCGCATGCCCGAGGCCGATGCGCGCCAGCTTGCGTTTGAGTGGCGCGATCACCAGGCTGAGAATGGCAGCCAGCGCGAGGGGCGCAAGGAATGCGCGGCCGAAGTAGAGCATCGCCAGAACGCAAGCGGCGGCGACGATGCGCCCGGGGCGAGAACCGGGCGATGGAGGAATGTGCGGCAACAATGAGATTCCCGTCAGGGCGAGGAGTGCCAACGGAGGTGATGCTGCGATCGATGCCTCCGAGGCGCTGTTCGCCCTGCATGATCGGCAGGGCGGCAGGTCTTCTCACGGCATCGAGGCTGGCTTGTGACTGCGTATGAGTACCGCATAGCCGTGTGGCGGCTGCGGCATGAGGGTGGTGCCGCCAGCGTTGCGTGCGACGCCGCAACCGGGCGCCCCAGAGCTTACCGGCGCCTGAACAGGCGAAGAACCACCAGCAGGATCACCGCGCCGATCGTGGCCACGATGATGCTGCCCAACAGACCACCGCCTGCGGACACGCCAAACCTGGTGAAAAGGAAGCCACCTAGGACTGCGCCGATGACACCGACAACCATGTCGCCCAGAATTCCGAACCCGCCGCCCTTGACCAGCACGCCGGCCAGCCAGCCAGCGATCACGCCGACAATCAGAAACCAGAGAATATCCATTTGCATTCCACGAGTAGCGAAAGAAAAGCACTCTAGCTCAGCACATCCAAGACGTCGGTGCACTGGCGTACATAGGAAGTTCGATTCCTTCCCTCTTGGCGCAGCAAGCGCTTCTGGTTTCGCACACGCGCGTGCAGCGTGTTGCGCAAGTTGTCAATGCAACGGCCGGCCGAGCCGGCGGCTCGCCCTCGAAATGGCGTAGTTCACCGAGCAGTACAGCATCGCCACCGCAAGGTACACGGGGACGAGCGAGCGGTAGTTGGAGATCAGCACCCTGGCGTTTTGCATCAGTTCGCCGTACGTGACGACGTAGCCGAAGGTGGTGTCCTTGACCACGATGACCAGTTGCGCGACGAGTGCCGGGACGATGTAGCGCAGCGCCTGGGGAAAGACGATATGGGCGAAGACTCGTGCTTCGTTCAGACCCAAGGCCCTCGCCGCATCCGTCTGGCCGCGGGGAACGGCGAGCACGCCTGCGCGGTACACCTCCGCCACCACGGCGGCGGTGCTGAGTCCCACGGGCAAGGTCAACATCCAGTAGGCACTCATCTTGATTCCGGCCGACGGGAGGACCAGGAAACACACATAAATGAGCAGCAGGGTCGGCACGCCACGCAGGAATTCAATGACCGCGATGGCCGGCCAGCGCGCGAGCCGCAGCCGCGACAGGCGGCCTACCAGGAGCACCAGCCCGACGACCAGCGCGATGACGGCCGCCGCTGCCGCCGATGCCAGCGTTCCGAGCAGGCCCTTGCCCAGGTAGACCCAGGTCGTCTTCCAGGCGAAGAATTCCCACAGCCGCCCTTCGAACTGGCCCGCGGCATGGAAGCGGACCACGATCCCTGCGGCCAGCACGAGCAGCGCCGCCGCGACGGTCACGCTCACGGCCCGGGTGATGGCCTGCGCCTTGGGATTCAGGTCGCCGAAGAGAATGTCTTCCAGGGTGCGGCTCATCGCAGGATCCGCACCTTCCTGTCCAGGGTGGCGCCCGCCCAGGCGATGAGCAAGCCCGATGCCAGATACATCGCAGCAGCCGCTGCGAACGCGGAGATGCCGCCGGCGGAGTCGTTGGCGATCTTGGCCACCAGCGTCGTGAGTTCCCGGCCCGGGAGGGGGACCTGGGATGCCAGTGAAGTCGACAACATCAGCGCGATGAGCAGGGAGGTCATCGGTTGCACGACCGAGCGCAGCGCCTGCGGCAACACAATCGAAGAGATGATGACCAGGGGACCCATGCCCAGGCTGCGTGCGGCCTCGACCTGGCCGCGATTGACCGTGTTGATACCCGTGCGCACATAGTCCGCCGTGAATGCGGAGCACACCAGCGCGAGGGTCAGGATCACGCTTGGCTCATAGTCGATCACGACCTTGAGATCCGGCAGCGCGAACACGATGAAGATCAGCAGCGCGACGCCCGGAATGTTGCGGAAGACCTCGACGTAGCCGGTCAGCACGAAACGAAGCGGCCGCAGCGGCAGGAGCAGGGCGACCGTCACGACGATGCCCAGCGCGAAGCCGGCCACGAAGGACAGGGCCGTGAGCTTCCAGGTGAGCAAAAGGGCCTGTCCGAAGGCCGGCCCGTAGTCGGCCAGGAGCCGCAAGACACTGCCCATCGATCAGGGAAGCGGTGGCGGCGTCGGAACGTTCTTGCTGCCGGTGCGCTGCCCGATGCTCACCGTCCACAGCTTGGCCCAGGTGCCATCGGCTTCGATCTTCTTCAGGAAGGCATTGACGAAGGCTATGCCGTCCGAGCCCTTGGGCAGCCCGACTCCGTACGGGTCTTGCGGACCGAAGGGCGCACCAGCCAGACGCGCGTCGCCGGCGCCGAGGCTCAGGACGTTGAGCAGCAGCGTGTAGTCGGTCACGTAGGCGTCCACGCGACCCTGGCGCAGGGCATCGAGGGCTTCCTGGTGGGTCTGGAACTCCTGCACGATCGCCTTGGGCGCGAATTGCGCAAGGATGGCGGGCCCCGTCGACCCCGCCTGGGTGGCGGTCTTCTTGCCGGCGAGATCGTTATAGGACTGGATCGCCTTGTTGTCAGTCTTGACCAGCACCCCCGCCTGCGAGGTGTAGTAAGGCCCGGCGAAGGAAATCTTCTCCGCGCGGGCAGGGGTGATGGAATAGGTGGCCAGCACCATGTCCACCTGGTCATTGATCAGCACCTGTTCGCGCGTGGACGACGTGACCTGCGTGAATCGGTACTTGGCCCCATCGCCCAGGATGTAGCGAGTGAGGAGCTGGGCCACACCCGCATCGAAACCGCGGATCTTGCCGTCCTTCTCGTTGAGTTGCGAGAAAAGGTTCGACGTCTGGGTGCCACCGAGACGCAGCGTGCCGGCCTGCTTGATCTTGCTTGCCCATTTGTTCGACGCGATGGTTGCAGCGTCGGCAACGGGGCCGTGAGCGACCAGCGAGTCGAATGCTGCCGCATCGATGGGTGTGCCTTGTGCAAAAAGCGGCGTACCGGTCGCAACTGCCAGTGCGACCAAGGTGGCTTTCAGGATGGATGGGATCGACATTGATTTTCTCGGTGGGTGTGTACCGCCAGCGAATGTATAGCAGTCCTGCGCGGGTGGGACGGAGGCCCGCGAATTGCCGGGCTGCACGATGCAGAAGTTCAGGTACGCCATCGACGTCGCCTGTGCAAGCTTGGCTGCGGCACGCCGGCACGCCGGCACGCGTGGCCCTCCTCATCGCTCCGCTTCCGCAATTTCGAGCTTGCGCAGGATGCGCTCCTTCAGAAGGAGCAGCGTCGGTGCGAGTTCGCGCACCACGGCGTCGAAGGCTTCCGCCGATGAGACGCTGACGTTCAGGGAGTAGTACGCGCCCTGGAACACCAGCGGAGCGGCGACGGCGGCGACTTCGGGTTGCCACGATGCGGCGCAGTAGCCCAGGGTCGCAACGCTCTCGATGGCGAGCGAGATCCCGGGGCCCAGGCTGCGCCCCTGGCCGGCGCGCGCTTCCCGGAAGTGCGCGAGCAACGCCTTGCGCTTGGCTTCCGGCGCACTCGCGAGGTACGCCTGGCCCAGGGACGTCAACTCCATCGGCACGCGCTGTCCCGAGACCACGGTGCGAAGCGAAGGGCGACGGTTGTAGCGGATCGATTCCAGGTACACCATCTCGTCGCGATCCGGTGCGGCGAGTCCGACGTTGAGCTTCCTCGTTTCGGCCACTTGCCGCATCAGCGGCGGAGCGCGCCGCGCGCGAGCTGGGTGGCCGCGTGGTGCTGAAGATCCTCTCGGGCGAGATCACGCACAAGAGCGACGTCGGCGGCGTGGCCGTCGGCGTGACGCCGGAGCAGATCGGCGCGCGGCTCGGCGCGATGGCCGATGAAGTCGAAGCCAAGGCGCGCGTGCGGCCGACGCGCTTCCTCGTGCAGGAAATGGTCACGGGGGGCACGGAGTTGATCCTGGGCATGCACCGCGATCCGCTCGGCACCGCGATCCTGCTCGGGATGGGCGGAGTGACGGCGGAACTGTTCCAGGACACCACCATGCGCCTGCTGCCGCCGCAGGGCGGCCTGGGCCGCGACGAAGTGCTGTCCATGGCGCGCGAGCTCAAGACCTGGCCGCTGCTGGATGGCTTCCGTGGCCGCCCGAAGGCCGATGTCGCCGCGCTGGTCGATGCCATCGTCGCTTTCTCGCGGATGGCCAGCCAGCTGGGGGACCGGCTGGTGGAGGCGGAGATCAATCCCGTGTTCGTCTTGCCGGAAGGCCGCGGGGTACGGGCGGCGGACGGTGTGGTCGTCTTGCGCTGAGTGCGATGAGCATCGTCGACGATTACCTGGCGGCCGCGGAGCGTAAGGCAGCCACGCTGACGGCAGTGAACCAGTTGCATCGCGCCGGTGGACGCTATGCGTTGTTCACCATGTGCGTCGGCGTGGGGCAGGGTATCGCGATCGTGCTCGAACGGGTGTAAGGTCGCGCCATGGACCTGCCTGCGCACCAGCTCACGATGACCGTGCTCATGACGCCGGACACCGCGAACTTCTCGGGGAACGTCCATGGCGGGCATTTGCTCAAGTGGCTGGACCAGGTGGCGTACGCCTGCGCGAGCCGCTACGCGGCTCGCTACGTCGTTACCGTGTCCGTCGACGAGGTGACGTTCCGCGAACCGATCTTCGTCGGCGAGCTGGTGACTTTCCTGGCCAGCGTGAACCACACCGGGACCACGTCGATGGAGATCGGCATCAAGGTGCTCGCGATGGACATCCGCAGCCAGGCGCAACGCCACGTCAACAGCTGCTTCTTCACGATGGTCGCGGTGGACGAGGACCGCAAGCCCGTCGCCGTCCCTGCACTGCAGCCGTCCACGCCGGACGAGAAGCGCCGAAACGAGGCAGCGAAGCTGCGCAAGGTGCTGCGCCGGGAGTTCAGCGAACGGTTCGCGGCCGTGATGGAGCAGGGGGGATAAGCTCCCCGCCGCTGCGCGCTGTTGGAAGTTGACGGCGCACCGATGCTGCGGCCCGTCAGGCGACAGCCATGTGGTCCATGGAAATTTTCCGGACGCGGGAGAGCGCTCGGGCCAGCGTGTCCAGCTCCACGGACCCGAGTGCGAGCCGGAGGGCGTGAGGGGCCGACGGCGTCGTGCAATAAGGTTCCGCCGTCGAGACCGAAACGTGCTCTTGCATCAGCGCTGTCGCGACCCGATCGGCACGAGCCCCTTCCGTCAAGGGCAACCAGCAGAAGTACGAAGAGGGATGACCCACGGTGCGCAATGGCTGCAGGAGCTTCGTGGCCAGGGCTTGCCGTCTCGCTGCATCCTTGCGCTTCTCCGCTTCCAGTCGCGCGGCGGTGCCGTCCTCCAGCCAGCGGCAGGCCAGGGCCGTCATGAGGGCGGGGCTGTTCCAGGTCGTCGCCCGTATGGCGCGTTCGAGCTTGGGCACGACTTCCCCCGGCGCAGCGAGGAACCCGACACGCAGGCCCGTGGCGATGCTCTTCGAGACGCCCGACACGTAGATCGTTCTCTCTGGCGCCAAGGCGGCCAGCGGCGCAGGCGCGTCCGCTGCGAGGAAGGCGTAAGCGGCGTCCTCGATCAGTACCAGGTCGTGCTTGCGCGCGATCGAAACCAGGTTGCGGCGTCGATTGGCGCTCATCACCCAGCCTAGCGGGTTGTGCAGGGTCGGCATCGTGTAGACCGCCCGCACGGGTCGGCGCTTGCACAGGGTCTCCAGGACGTTCAGGTCCGGCCCATCGCCTGCGGCCGGGAGCGGAAGCAGTTCAAGGCGGAAGCCGTCGGCGAGAACCTTGAAGCCGGGATACGTCAGTGCATCGACCGCGACCACGTCGCCCGGCTTGAGCAGCGCCATCGCCGTCACGGCCAGGCCATGCTGCGCTCCATCCACGAGCAGGACCCGATCCGCAGGCACGGCCACGCCCCGCGTCCGCAGATGCCTGCCGACGATGTTGCGATCTTGCGGCCGGCCGCCGTGCGGCTGATAGCGCAGGAACGAGTCGACGTCACCGGACGCGGCAAGCTGCCGCAACGCCTGCCGAAGCAGGTCACCCTGCCCGGCGACCGAGGGATAGTTGAAGTTCAGGTCCACGACGTCGGCTGCCACGGCGAACTGATCGATGCCCTGGCCGCGCGGCAGCGCCGTTTCCTTGACGAAGGTACCGCGGCCCGTCTCTCCGCTCGTGAGACCCATGGCTCCGAGTTCAGCGTAAACGCGCGAGGCCGTCACCAGCGCCAGGCCTTCTGCCGCCGCGAGCTGCCGGTGGGTCGGCAACTGGGTCCCCGGACGGAGCCTTCCGCTGCGAATGTCGGTGGCAAAGCGGTCGACGAGTTCCTTATAGCGAGAGCGGGGCATGGGCGAGCGTATCCATGACAATTATTTGATTGTAATGAATGGCCCCCGTACGATGGCCCTCTATTCCGGGAACAAACGAGACCTCCATGCACATCACCATCCTCACGTTCGAGGGCTACAACGAACTCGACTCGTTCATCGCGCTCGGCATCCTGAACCGGATCAGGAAGCCGGACTGGAAAGTGTCCATCGCCTGTCCTGCGCCGCAGGTTCGCTCCATGAACGGCGTGACCGTGCTCGCGCAAGCGACGCTGGAGGAAGCCGCCACCGCCGACGCGGTCATCGTGGGCAGCGGAATGCGGACGAGAGAGGTCGTGGCCGACCAGGCGCTGATGGCGCGCCTGAAGCTGGATTCGACGCGCCAGCTTCTCGGAGCGCAATGCTCCGGCACGCTGGTCCTGGCGAAACTGGGGCTGCTGGACGAGGTGCCCGCCTGCACCGACCTCACGACGAAGCCATGGGTGCAGGAAGCGGGCGTCTCCGTTCTCGACCAGCCGTTCTTCGCCAAAGGCAACGTCGCGACGGCGGGTGGCTGCCTGGCTTCGCAGTATCTGGCTACCTGGCTCATTGCACGGCTGCAAGGAATCGAGGCTGCCCGCAGCGCCATGCACTACGTTGCGCCCGTAGGCGAAAAGGACCTCTTCGTCACCCGGGCCCTGCAGAACGTGCAGCCCTATCTCTGAGTGCGGTGAGCACACGACGAGAGGGCGCGCTCACTGGCTGGCATTGCGAACGTCTGCT
This sequence comes from Ramlibacter ginsenosidimutans, assembly GCF_016654015.1. GTDB lineage: Bacteria > Pseudomonadota > Gammaproteobacteria > Burkholderiales > Burkholderiaceae_C > Ramlibacter > Ramlibacter ginsenosidimutans. Next base: position 86,243 of record NZ_JAEPWM010000005.1, read on the forward strand.
TCGGGCCGAGCCGGCGTATTGATCGGCTTGCGTGCATGTGCCGGGCGCCGTGAATGACATCGCATCGAAAGAACATCCTTGAAGGGAATTCTTCGGCGACCTTGGCCGTCAACGCTTGCGCGCCTTGCGCTTCGGGGGCGCGATCTCCGCGCTTTCCAGCCACTGCAGCGTCTCGACGTAGAGCAAGAACCGCCGCAGGTACTCCGGCGAAATCTCGCGCATCATCCCCAGCGACCGCAACACCAGCGCATGCGAATTCAGCGGCCCCGCGTTCGCCGGCCCGCGCGCGAGCGCCTCGTCGAATTTCGCCGAGGCGAGCTGGCTGCCCCACGCACGCTTGAAGCGCCGCACGCTCGCGAGTTCTTCCGGGTCGTGCACTTCGCCGGGCTGCAACGGCTCCGCCGCGGCTTCGCGCGCGCGGCGGATATACGCGTTGAGTTCGGCGAGCGGATTCGTCATGGCTTGGCGGCCGTGCGCGGCACCGGCGCCATCTCCACGCGGCGGTTCTGCGCGCGCCCCTGCTCGGTCCCATTCGACGCGACCGGCTGCTCGGCACCGAACGCCGCGGCGAACACCTGCGACGATGGCATGCCTTCCTCGATCAACGCGCGCGTGACGGTGAGCGCGCGCTGCGCGGACAACTCGAGATTGTCCTCGTAGCGGCGGTTGCCGCGCTGCACGCCGCGGTCGTCGGTGAAGCCGCTGACCATCAGCAGCTCCTTGCGCTCGCCGAGGTAAACGCGCAGCGGCTGCACCAAAGTCTGCAGCAGCTGCCGGCCCTCGGGCCGCAGCTCGTCGGAGCCGAGCGCGAACAGCACGCTGCCGCTGATCCCGATCTTGCCGTGCTCCAGCGTCACGCGTCCCGACGCGAGCGGGATGGCCAGCGCGCGCTCCAGCGCCATGCGCCGCTGCTCCTCGATGCGGCGCTTCTCGATCTCGGACTGCAGGCTGTTGACCAGGTCGATCTGCGTGACGAGCACGCCCAGCAGCACGAGCACGAACGCGCCGAGCAGGCTGGTCATCAGATCGCCGAAGACCGCCCACACCGGCGCGGCGAGGCCCTCGTCGATGTCTTCGCTTTCGGTCATGCGCTGGCTTGCTCGGGCTGCGGCGCGGGCTTCGCCGGCTTCGCGGGCGCTGGCCGCAGGTGTTCGACCACCGCCTGCTGCGACGCGATGCTCAGGTCAATCACTTCGCGCGCCTGCGCCACGTAGTACGCGAGCTGTTCGTCGCTGCGCGCGGTGGAGCGCTCCAGCGCGGCTTCGATGCTCGAGAGGCTCGCCACCAGCTTGTCGTTGCTGGCCTGGAAGCCCTGCACGCCTTGCTGGAAGGATTCGGCGAGCCTGGTGAATTCGCCTGCGCTCGTTGCCACGCGTTCGGCGGCGGCATCGGCCTGCGTGCCGGCTTGCGTGAGCACGGACGACGCGGAGGCAACCAGCGCCTCGGTCGCGGCGCGCTGGCCGTCGGCCGCCTGCTGCACGGATTGCATCAGGTCCCGCAATTTGGCAAGCAGGGCGGTGCGCTCTTCCAGCGTGACGTTGTCGCGTTCGGCCATGCGGCTCATCTCGCTGCGCAGCTGGCCGATGACGCCGGCGGCGGCTTGCGGGACTTCGGAGGCGGTGTGCAGCAGGCGCGTGATGGGCGCCTCCAGCGCTGCGCCGAGGTCGGCGAGATGCTGCGCGACGGCCGATTGCAGTTCGCCGAGTCGCGCGACGGCCGCATCCCCACGCCCTTGTTCCTGCTCGCGCAGGGCTGTGAGTTCCGTGCGCCAGAGCTGCGCCACTTCGTCGAGGCGCTGCCTGTGCTGGCGATCCCACACCGCTTCGCTCTGTGCGCGGGCCTGCGCGAGCGACTGCGTCTCGCGCAGCAGCGTCGCCGCCTCGTCCTGCGTCGCCTGCCACTGCTTCTGCAACGCGGACCCGAGCGATTCGAGCGACGCCGTCCATGCGCGCAGCCGCTGCTCCTCGCTCGCGCGCTGCTGCTCGCGCTCCTGCGCGAACTGCTTCGACAGGAGCTCCACCTGTTCCTGCGCGACGCCGGCCAGCCGCTCGTGCAGCTTCTGCGATTCGCCCACGACCTGCGCCATCGCGCCTTCGACGACGGGCCGCAGCGCATCGCCCGCTGCCTTGGTCCCCTGCACGAGGCTGTGTTCCAGCGTGCTGCCCACGCGGCCCGCGAGCGTGTCGTACGCCTGCGTGACTTCGCGCTGCAACTCTCCGTGGCGCGCCAGCAGCTGTTCATCGAGCTGCTTCGTACGCTGCTCGATGCTGGCCATCAGCGCCTGCAGCGCTTCCACCACCTGCGGCAGCGCGCGCGCCTGCTGATGCACCAGCGAGAAGGGCTGCAGCACGCCGGCGATGCGCGCATCGAGTTCGCGCACGGCGACCAGCCGCTCGCGACGTGCGATCGCCGACATCAGCCCCAGCATGGCGGAAGTGGCGACACCCGCGACCGACGTGCCGAATGACAGGCCCAGTCCCTTGATCGGCGCGGCGAGCGCGGCGCGGATCGCGTTCAGGTCCGACGAGCCTTCCAGCACGAACACGGCGCCGCGGAACGTGAGCACCATGCCCAGGAACGTACCCAGCATGCCGAGCATCACCAGCAGGCCGACGAGATAGGGCGTGAGCGCGGGGCCGGGCAGCGGCGAGCGCGCCCCTTCGACGCGCAGGCGCACGGACTCGCGCAGCGACGGCGGCACGTGCCCGAGCCAGTCCGCGAGGCGCTCGGGCGCTTGCGTGAGATCGCGCAGCGCCGTGCGCAGCGCCTGCGTCGCGGCGCGGAACTGCTTCAGCTCGAAAGCACCGAACAGGTACACGCCCAGGATGGCGGCGGTGACGGCCAGCGGGATCGCGCTGCTGCCGATGAAGCCGGCCGCGATCCACGCGAGGGCCGCGAGGCCCACCGCGAACGCGGCGGCAAACGAATACTTGGTCATCGGGGGATGTTCCATTCCTTGTCGAGAGCGGCGAGCAGGCCGGCGACGGGTTCCAGTCGCAGGTCCAGTTCCGCCAGGAGCGCCTGGCGCCAGGTCTCCACGAACGCGTCGCTGCCGCCGTCGAAGCGGGGCTTGAGCAGGCCGGCGGACTTGGGCAGCAGGGTCTGCTCGCGGTGCGCCAGCAGTTGTTCGAAGGCAGCGTCGAGCGCTGCGAGTTGCCGCAGCGATGTCGATCGCTTTGCGCACGCCTGTCGCGCGTGGTCGCGCAGCGCTGCGATCATCTGCTCCATCTGCCGCTGCAGTTGCTGGTGGCGGCGTTCGTAGTCCGCATGGCGCGGCGCATCGGCGGCCATCTCCACCGGCCGCGCGATCATCTTCGCCAGCACGCCGCGCACCTGGCGGTACTCCTCGGCGAGCTCCGCGGGCGTGCTGGTCCGCGTGCGATCGCTCGCCGGGGTCGTGATGGCACGCAGCTGCTGGTGCAGCCCCTGCAGCGTGATCGCGTCGAACGCGCCGAACCACAGGCTCAGGCGCTCGGCCACGTCCATGCCGGCGGGCGCTTCGGCCGCGGCTTCGCCGGCGCCTAGCAGGCGCACCAGGCCGGAACTGCTGTGGACACTGCGCAAAAAGCCGATCCTCTGCACGGTGACCGTGCGTTTCACTTCGTTGCTGGGTGGAGGGTGGCGCGCGCCGGGATGCACCCGGCGGGCGGCGGGGCGGCCAGGCCGGTCCGGAAATCCGCGGCGGCCGCTGCGCGCCCCGTATTAGAAACGATCCGGGGGCCGGTTCCCCCCTTGCGTCGGGTGGCCCATGCGTGCTTTTTTCCGTCAGAGCCGGGGTTTCGTTGCTCAACGAAGTGGCAACCCGCGGCAACCCGCGCCAATGCTCGCTTGAAGGCAGCTTCCCCGACCTTATCCACAGGCCTGTCCCCGTTCTCTGTGGAATGACGGCCCCCGAGCTGTGCTAAGCGGCTTGCGGCCTCAAGCTGCCTTGGTTTCCACCTCGCGCGAGATGAAGGAGCCGGTGCGGGGGGCGGTGCTGGCGCCGCTGCGGCTGCGGCGCGGCATCCGCGCGCCGCGCGCGGGTGTCGTGCGCGCAGGCCCGACGATAATCGGCGACCCATGCACCTGAAGGTCGGCGAACTCGCGCGACGCACCGGCCTCACGGTGCGCACGCTGCATCATTACGACGAGATCGGGCTGCTCAAGCCCTCGGGCCGCAGCGAGTCCGGCTACCGCATGTACGACGCGCAGGACGTCGCGCGGCTGCATGCGATCCAGGCACTGCGCTACCTGCGGCTGCCGCTGGCTGACATCGGGCCGCTGCTGGATGGCCGGCACGCGAAGCCCGAAGCGATCATCGACGAGCAGATGCGGGCGCTGCAGCGGCAGATCCGCGAAGCCACCGAGCTGCACGACCGGCTGGCGCTGCTGCGCGAGGGCATCCTGTCCGGCAAGGACCCGGACATCGCCGACTGGGTGGAGAGCCTGTCGCGGATGGCGACCTTGGGCAAGTACTTCAGCGCTGTCGAACTCAAGTCCATCTTCACCCGCTACGCCGAGGTCCAGCGCGAATGGCTGGCCCTGCAGCCCGAGGTGCGGGCGCACATGGATGCCGGTGGTGCGATCGATTCGCCGCAGGGCCAGGCGCTCACGCGGCGCTGGATGCAGCTGATGATGCGCTGGATGCGCGGCGACTTCGCGCTGATGGAACGCTGGGGCGCGATGTACCGCGAGGAACCCTCGGCGCACGGCATGCGCGGCGCGCCGCCGGCGGACATGATCGCGTACATGGAGCGCGCGATCGCCTGGCGCTACCAGCTGCTTTGCAGGCACTTCGAGGAGGCCGAGATCAAGGCCATGGGCTACGTGCCGGACGCGGAGTTCGCCGCCATCGACGCGGCCGGGCAGAAGCTGCTGGCCGCCGGCGCGAGCCCGCGCAGCCGCCCGGCCCGGGCCCTGCTCGCACGCTGGGACGCCTTGGCCGAGCGCACCGCCGGCGGCAACCCCGTGACCCGCCGCAAGCTGCAGACCATGCACCAGGCCGATCCGCTGCTGCTGGCCGGGCATCCGCTCGGGCCGGCGGTGCGACGCTTCCTCGAGGCGGCCGGCGAAACCGCTTGACCCTCACGTAGCGTGAGGCCCGACAGTGGATCCCGTCCCAGGAAGGATCCACATGGAAACAAAGACGAACCCGCGCGCCGAACTGCTGCGCGACCCCAACTTTCGTTGGCTGATGGCCGGCAGCGCCGTGTCGCTGCTGGGCGACCAGTTCACCCTGATCGCGCTGCCCTGGCTGGTGCTGCGCATCACCGGCGACACCGCGGCGCTCGGCCTGGTGCTGGCGCTGATCGGCGTGCCGCGCGCGCTCTTCATCCTCATCGGTGGCGCGGTGGTCGACCGCTTCTCGCCGTATCGCGTGCTGATGCTGACCAAGCACGTCAACGCGGTGCTGCTGGGCGTGCTCGCCGTGGGCGTGTACCTGGGCGCGCTGCCCCTGCCGGCGCTCTATGGGCTGGCGCTCGCGCTGGGCCTGGCCAGCGCCTTCAGCATCCCCTCCGGCACGTCGATGCTGCCGCACGCGCTCAAGCCGCAGTTCCTGGGCGCCGCCAACGGCGTGATGATGGGCCTGCGCCAACTGAGCTTCTTCATCGGGCCGATGGCCGCCGGCCTCCTGATCGCGCTGTTCGGCGATGGCAGCGGAACGGTGCGCCAGCCGACCGGCATCGCACTGGCCTTCGCGGTCGATGCATTCAGTTTCGCGCTGTCGGCCTGGACGCTCGCGCGCGTCCGGCTGCATTCGGCGCCCGCGACTGCGAAGGCCAACGCCACGCTCCGGTCCTCGATCGCCGAAGGCCTGCGCAACGTCGGCCGCGACCGGGAGCTGAAGGCCTGCTATTTCTATTGGACGGCGGTAGCGCTGCTGGTACTGGGCCCGCTGCAGATCGCGATGCCGGTGCTGGCGCAAAGCCTGCCGCAGCTGGGCGCCTCGGCGCTGGGCCTGATGGCCGGTGCGCATGGTGGCGGCACGCTGCTCGGGATGCTGCTTTCCGGCACGCGGCGGCTGCGCATCGGCACGCTGGGCACCAGCCTGCTGCTGGCCGACGCGGTGATCGGGCTGCTGTTCGTGCCCATGGGGCACATCACGGCGACGGCGCAGGGCGCGGCGCTGATGCTGGCCATCGGCGTGCTGGGCGGCTTCATGCAGGTGGCGGTGTTCACCTGGATCCAGCGTCGCGTCGCGCCGGCGATGCTGGGGCGGGCCATGAGCCTGTTCATGTTCATCTTCATGGGCCTGGTGCCGCTGGCCTCGGCCATCACCGGATGGGTGCTGCACTACGTGCCGCTGGCCACGCTGTTCGGCGCCTGCGGGCTGCTGCTGGTCGCGGTGGCGGCGATCGCTTGGGTGGCGTCGCCGGTGCGGCGGATCGACGACACGCTGCAGCCGGCGTGAGCCGGCCGCGGCCACCGCCCAAGCAGGAGAGGTGCAACCCAAACGAAGGCAACTACGCCTCGCGCCGGTGTGGTGTCTGCTTGGGTCGGAACCGGCCGTCACCACTGTGCGGCGAGCGGCCGGGGGCGATCCTGTTCGCGTGCAACGTCACAGCTTCCGTCGGCCCGTGATGAACGCGATGACGGCGAGGATGATGAAGACGAAGAAGAGGATCTTCGCGATTCCAACGGCGCCGGCGGCGATGCCGCCGAACCCGAACACGGCGGCGACGAGGGCGATCAGCAGAAAGATCACGGCGTAGTGCAGCATTTCTTGACTCCTTTGGATTGGCGCACCCGGCGGGTGCTCGGTCTGAGCCAGATTAGGGGTAGATCGGCTGCACGGGGGTCGACCGCATGCGTGAGCGCTCGTGCGAATGCTGGTGACCGGCATGTAAGACGCGGCCGCGAGCAGCGAGGGATGTCACATGGCCATCGGTGTGCTGGACGCGAACCTGCCGCTGCGGGTGGCAAGGCGCTGACGGCGGCTGTGGGCCATGAGCAGCCATTCCAGACAGCCCCTCGCCGCGCTGTCTGCCTGCGTTCACACCTTCTTCGCCGACTCCGCATGCAGCCATGCGAGGAACGCTTCTACCGGCTTGCGCTTTGCGTGCCGGGCGGGGTACACAGCGAAATGGGCCTTCACCTTGATGGCCTTTTCCATCCCGAACACAGGCCGCAGCTTTCCTTCCGCAAGGTGTCCGCCCGCGATGGTGGCGCTTTCCAGCGCGACCCCCAATCCCTGCGTTGCCGCGTCCAGCGCCATCTGCGCGCGATCGAAGCGCACTGCGAACCGGTCCGGGCTGCGCTTGGGGCTGTGCGCCGCGAACCAGTCCGGCCACTGGACGATGCTCACGTTGCTCTGGATCAGCGGCAGCTCGAGCAACTGCTCCACGCGCTTGATGCGGTGCTCGCGGATGAACGCCGGACTCGCGAGCGGCACGATGTGCTCCACGAACAGCGGTTCGACCACGAGGTCCGGCCACTGCGGGATGCCGTACCGGATGTCGATGTCGGCCTGCCCGAGTGCGAAGTCGCTCGGCGTGTGCGCCGCGGAGAGGTTCAGCGAGATGTCGGGATGTGCATCCGCGAATCCGCGCAGGCGCGGCATGAGCCACAGGCTCGCGATGCTGGGCGCCGAGTGCACGTAGAGGCTGTTGCTCACTCCCTGCCTCAAGTCGTCGGTCGCAGCGGCAATCGCCGATAGCGCACCTGCGATGCGGGTGAGGTAGTTCTCGCCCGCGGTGCTGAGGCGAACGCCCTGGGCGTTGCGCTCGAAGAGGCGCACGCCCAAGTGCGATTCGAGGCGTGCCACCTGGTGGCTGATGGCCGAAGCCGTGAGGTGCAGCTCCGCGGCGGCGAGAGCGAAGCTGCGGCGGCGCGCGACGGCTTCGAACGCGAGGAGGTTGGCAACGGGAGGCAGTCCGGCCATCGGGTGAACCCTCACGATTCATGACGAACCGTCATCCTACCCTGACCAACGATCGCTTGTCTTCATGCTGCCCCGCGCCGACCATTCGCGGCACGGATCAACAGGAGACCCGCGATGCTTCTCAAGGACAAGGTGGCGATCATCACCGGCGGCGCCGGCGCCAACGGACTCGGCTTTGCCACGGCACGCCTCATGGCGCAATACGGCGCACGCGTCGCCATCCTCGACCTCGCCCGCGCCGAGCCGCAGACCGCCGCCTCGCGGCTCGGCGAAGGGCATATCGGCGTCGTCGCAGACGTCACCGACAAGGCGGCGTGCGAAGCGGCAGTAGCGCAGGTGTTGCAAGCGTTCGGGCGCGTCGACGTGCTGGTGAACAACGCCGGCATCACGCAGCCGGTGAAGACGCTCGACATCACAGGCGCCGACTACGACCGCATCCTCGACGTGAGCTTGCGCGGAACGCTGTACATGTCGCAGGCCGTGCTGCCCGCCATGCGCGTCGCAAGGAGCGGCTCCATTGTCTGCATCTCTTCCGTGTCCGCGCAGCGCGGCGGTGGCATCTTCGGCGGCCCGCACTACTCCGCCGCCAAGGCCGGCGTGCTGGGCCTTGCGAAGGCCATGGCCCGCGAGTTCGGCATCGACGGCATCCGCATCAACAGCGTCACGCCGGGCCTGATCGAAACCGACATCACGCAAGGCAAGCTCACCGACGAGAAGAAGGTCGAGATCGCCGAAGGCATTCCGCTCGCGCGCCTGGGCCGCGCGAGCGACATCGCCGGCGCGTGCGTGTTCCTGGCAAGCGACCTGTCCGCGTACTGCACGGGCATCACGCTCGACGTCAACGGCGGCATGCTGATCCACTGAAGCCGCTTTCCGTATCCACCCCTCACCGAGGAGACAAACATGACTGCAAGCAAGAGCGGCTTCACGCGTCGCCAGATCCTGGGCGCCGCATCGGCGCTGCCCCTGTTCTCGATTGCGACGCGCCGCGCGCACGCCGCGGAGTTCACCTACAAGTTCGCCACGGGGCAAGACCCCACGCACCCGGTGAACAAGCGGGCGCAGGAGGCGATCGACCGCATCCGCAACGCCACCGCCGGCCGCCTGGATATCAAGCTGTTCCCCGCGAACCAGCTCGGCTCCGATACGGACCTGCTCTCGCAAGTTCGCTCCGGCGGCGTGGAGTTCTTCAACCAGGCGAGCGTGGTGCTGTCGACGCTCGTGCCGTCCGCGGGCATCGTCAACACCGGCTTCGCCTTCCACGACTACAACGAAGTGTGGAAGGCCATGGACGGCCCGCTGGGCGCGTACGTGCGCGCGCAGATCGAGAAGGCGGGCCTGCTGACCATGTCCAAGGCGTGGGACAACGGCTTCCGCCACGTCACCACGTCGACCAGGCCGGTGCACGTGCCCGAGGATCTCAAGGGCATGAAGCTTCGCGTGCCCGCGGCGCCCATGCTGTCCTCGCTGTTCACCGCGCTGGGTGCGAGTCCCACGCCAATCAACTTCAACGAGGTGTATTCGGCGCTGCAGACCAAGCTCGTCGAAGGCCAGGAAAACCCCCTCGCGATCATCAGCACGGCGCGCCTGTATGAAGTGCAGAAGTACTGCAGCCTCACGAACCATGTGTGGGACGCCTACTGGATCCTGGGCAATCGGCGCGCGATCGAGCGCCTGCCCAAGGACATCCAGGAGATCGTCCGGCGCGAACTGGACAAGGCCGCCAGCGACGAACGCGCCGACATCGCGGCGCTCAACACGTCGCTGCGCTCCGACCTCGTGGCCAAGGGCGTGCAGGTGATCGAGCCGGACCGCAAGGCCTTCAAGGCAGCCCTCGCCAAGGGCAGCTTCTACAAGGACCTGCGCGCCAAGTTCGGCGACGACGCATGGAAGCTGCTGCAGGCCAGCGCCGGGGAACTGGGGTGAGTGCCGTGCTCGCCGACCTGCAACTGCCTGCAGCGGGCGCATCGCTGCCGGCCCGTGCCGAGGAGTGGCTGGGCCACTTCATCGAAGCACCTGCGGCCGCCCTGGTGGTCGGCGAGGTCGCCGTGCTGCTGGCGGGCGTGATCGCGCGCTTCGCATTCAACAGCCCGATTCCGTGGGCGGACGAACTCGCCTCCATCCTGTTCCTGTGGCTCGCCTGCCTCGGCGCCGCGGTGGCATTGCGGCGCGGCACGCACATGCGCACGACGGCGCTGGTCTCGCGCTTCAGTCCGCGCGTGCAGGCCTGGGCCGAAGTGCTGGCGATCGCGCTGCCTTGTCTCTGGCTGGTGCTGCTGATCGTCCCCATGGCGGACTACGCGCGCGACGAATGGGTCGTGCAGACGCCGGCGCTCAACTGGCCGAATACCGTGCGTGCCGCCGCTGTGCCGGTCGGCAGTGCGCTGATGGCTGCGATCGCCCTGTTGCGACTCGCGCGCCGCAGCATCGCCGACGTAGCCGGCGTCGCGCTCGCCATCGCCGCGATGGCCGGCGTGATGTACGTCGGCTCCGACTGGCTGCAATCCATCGGCAACTGGAACCTGTTCATCTTCTTCGCGCTGCTGCTCGGGGTGAGCGTGCTGGCGGGCGTTCCCATCGCTTTCTGCTTCGGCATGGCCACCGTCGCCTTCCTGCTGACGACCACCAGCACGCCGCTGTCCGTGGTGAGCGGCCGCATCGACGAAGGCATGAGCTCGCTGATCCTGCTGGCGGTGCCGCTGTTCATCCTGCTCGGTCACCTGGTGGAGATGACGGGGATGGCCAAGGCGATGGTGGACTTCCTCGCCTCGCTCCTGGGGCACGTGCGCGGCGGCCTGAACTTCGTGCTGCTCGGCGCGATGCTGCTGGTGTCGGGCATTTCGGGAGCCAAGACCGCGGACATGGCCGCTGTCGCCCCCGTGCTGCTGCCGGAGATGAAGAAGCGCGGCAACCACGAAGGCGAACTGATCTCGCTGCTGGCGGCATCGGGCGCGATGGCGGAAACGATCCCGCCGTCCCTGGTCCTCATCACCATCGGTTCGGTGGCGGGCCTGTCGATCAGCGCGCTGTTCACGGGTGGCATCCTGCCTGGGGTGGTGCTCGCGGTACTCCTCGCCGTGCTGGCTCGCTTTCGCAGCGCAGAGGTGGTGCAAGGGCTCAAGCGCGCGCCGATGTCGGTCGTGGCGCGCACGTTCCTCGTGGCGTTCCCCGCGCTGCTGCTGCCGGTGGTGATCCGCTCCGCCGTGGTCGAGGGCGTGGCCACCGCCACAGAGGTGTCCACCATAGGCATCGCGTATGCGGTGCTCGCCGGCCTGTTCGTGTACCGCCGCTTCGACTGGCGGCGGGTGTACCCGATGCTGGTGGACACCGCCGCACTCTCCGGCGCGATCCTGTTCATCATCGGCACGGCGACGGGCATGTCCTGGGCGCTGACGCAGTCCGGTTTCTCGCACAGCCTCGCGCAGCTCATGACCAGCGTGCCCGGTGGCAAGTACGGCTTCCTGATGATCTCCATCGCCGCGTTCGTGGTGCTGGGCAGCGTGCTGGAAGGGATCCCCGCCATGGTGCTGTTCGCGCCGCTTCTGTTCCCCGTGGCCCGTGCCGTCGGCGTGCACGAGGTGCACTACGCCATGGTCGTCATCCTGGCAATGGGCATCGGCCTGTTCGCCCCTCCCTTCGGCCTCGGCTACTACGCCGCCTGCACCATCGGCCGCGTGCATCCCGACCAGGCGATGCGCCGCATCTGGCCCTACCTCGGCGCGCTGCTCGCCGGCCTCCTCATCGTTGCCTTCGTGCCCTGGTTCTCCACCGGGCTGCTGGCCAGGTGAATCCCTTCTTCAACCAGGAACGACATGTCTGATCTGAACACGTTGCGCGAGCGGGCCTACCGCATCCGCCGCTACGCCCTGCGCATGGGCGAGGTGCAGGGCCAGGGCTACATCGGCCAGGCGCTCGGCTGGTCCGACGTGCTGGCGGTTGCCTACGGCCACGCGCTGGCCTACCGCGCCGCGGAGCCCGAGTGGGAAGGCCGCGACCGTTTCCTGCTCTCGCACGGCCACTACGCGATCGCCTTCTACGCCGCGCTGCTCGAAGCCGGGATCATCCCGGAAAGCGAACTGGAAACCTACGGCAGCGACGACAGTCGCCTGCCCATGTCCGGCATGGCGACGTACACGCCGGGAATGGAGATTTCCGGCGGCTCGCTGGGGCAGGGCCTGGCGATCGGCGTCGGCATGGCGCTGGGCCTGCGTCAGAAAAGGAACCCGGCCTTCGTCTACAACTCGATGTCGGACGGAGAACTGGACGAAGGCTCCACGTGGGAAGCGGCGATGGGTGCCGCGCACCATCGGCTCTCCAACCTGATCTGCCTGGTCGACATCAACAACCAGCAGGCCGACGGCCCGTCCGGCAAGGTCCTGGGCTTCGAGCCGCTCGCGGACAAGTGGGCCGCGTTCGGCTGGCACGTGCAGCGTGTGGACGGCAACGACCTGGCCGCGGTGCGCGACGCGTTCGATGCCGCGCGCTCGCTGCGCGACGCCAAGCCGCGCGTGATCCTCTTCGACACGCTCATGGGCAAGGGCGTGCCCTTCCTGGAGCAACGCGAGAAGAACCATTTCATCCGCGTCGATCCGCCGGAGTGGGAGGAAGCCCTCCGCGTGCTCGATGCGTCGCAGTCCGAAGGAGCCCTGGCATGAACACCGCCGTGGCAGCAAAGAAGCCCCGCCTCACCACCTCGGCGATGATCGCCTCGATCGCCGCCGAAGGGCAGCGCGTGAAGGCCGCGCCGTTCGGCAAGGCCCTGGTCGAACTTGCGCGCACGCGGCCCGAGATCGTCGGCCTCACCGCGGACCTGGCCAAGTACACGGACCTGCACCTGTTCGCGCAGGAGTACCCCGAGCGCTTCTTCCAGATGGGGATGGCCGAACAGCTGCTGATGGCCGCGGCCGGCGGGCTGGCGAAGGAAGGGCTCGTGCCGTTCGCCACCACGTACGCCGTGTTCGGCACGCGCCGTGCCTACGACTTCATCCACCAGGTGATCGCCGAGGAGAACCTGAGCGTGAAGATGTGCTGCGCGCTGCCCGGCCTCACCACCGGCTACGGTCCCAGCCACCAGGCGACCGAGGACATCGCGATGATGCGCGGCATCCCCGGGCTGACGATCGTCGACCCCTGCGATGCGCTGGACATCGAGCAGGCCGTGCCGCAGATCGCCGCCCACAAGGGGCCGGTGTACATGCGGCTGCTGCGCGGCAACGTGCCGCTCGTGCTGGACGAGTACGACTACCGATTCGAGCTTGGCAAGGCGAAGAAGCTGCGCGACGGCAACGACGTGCTCGTGATCTCCAGTGGCTTCATGACGATGCGCGCGCTGGAGGTCGCAAAGGATCTCGCCGCCGACAACATCGGCGTCGCCGTACTGCATTGCCCCACCATCAAGCCGCTGGATGAAGCGGCGATCGTGGAGGCGGTGCGCTACAAACATCGCCTGGTCGTCGTCGCCGAGAACCACTCCGTCGTCGGTGGCTTGGGCGAGGCGGTGGCCAGCACGCTGTTGCGCCATCGTGTACAGCCTGCCCGGTTCGAGCTCGCAGGCCTGCCGGACGCATTCCTGGATGCCGGTGCCTTGCCGACCCTGCACGATCGCTATGGCATCAGCCGGGAGTCCTTGGGAGCACGCGTTCGGCGCTGGCTGGGTTGAGCCGAGCGGGGGTTCCCAGGCGAAGCCCCGCATCTGCGGGGCCTTTGTCGCGTGTGTCCCACGCGTGTCGACGGCGCCATTTCTGCCGATAAGACACGCGGCCCATACGGCCGCCCCGTGCTTTCCAACTCATTGAGGCCTCGTATGCCGGGTGTCCTGCATTGGAGCAGTGGTCCAGCTTCGATGGCTGCAATGGGCCGGAAGCAGCCGAAGGACCGTTCAAGGCCACTAATCTTCAAGGTCAAGTTCACACGATCTGCAGCACTACCTTGCCGCGCACGTGACGGCTAAGCACCAGGTCGAGCGCGCGCTGCGCCTCGTCGAACGGGACGATCTCGTGAATGACCAGGCGCAGGGCACCAGTATCGAACCGCTGGCTCACGTCGGCCAGCCGCGCGCGGTTGCCGCGCACGACGTAGTCCGAAATGATTTCCACGCCAGGTCGCTGCACCGATATCGCTCCCGGCAGGTCGACCATCTTTCCGCCGTCCTTGAGCGCCGCCACATAGTCGTTCGCCGCCTTGCCCGCCACGCAGTTGAGGGCCTTGTCGACCCCGCCCGGATACTGGTCACGGATGGCCTTGGTCACGTCGCCGGTGGCGTCGTAGTCGATCACTGCGGCGGCGCCGAGGCCGGCCACGAAGTCATGGTTGCGGCGGCTGGCAGCGGCCACCACTTGGGCGCCGAGACCAGAAGCGAGCTGGACGGCGATGTGGCCAACGCCGCCGGCGGCCGCGTTGATCAGCACCACATCGCCCCGGCTCACGCGCAGGACGTCGATCAGGGTTTCATGGGCGGTCAGGCCGACGATAGGCACGCCGCCCGCCTCGATCGGCGTGAGCGACGCCGGGATCGGCGCAACATAGGTCTCCGGTACCAGCATGAACTCGGCCCAGGCGCCGTTGTCGTGCAAGGGATAGCTGTAGGCGTAGACCTGCTGGTTTTCGGAGAAATCGGTGACCGCGGCGCCGACCGCGGCGACCCTGCCCGCACCGGCCAGGCCGAGGATCAGCGGAAACGGCCGCTGCATGTCCCATTCGCCGGTGCGCACCAGTTCGTCCCAATCGCCGACTTCGGCGCTACGCATCTGCACCAGGACGTCGTGCGGACCCGGTGTCGGAACCGGCAGGTTGTCCATCAGCACCATCTCTTCGCCATAGGCTCTGATGGCCCAGCCACGCATGGTGGCTGGAGAACTTGTGGTGTCGCTCATGGCTTTCCTCGTGTGATGGCGCTGTTGCGCGGGTGGTCGGTATCTGACACCCAGGAGGGCATGACAAATCCCCGTAGGAGCAAGACCAAGCCGGATCCAGCAGTTTTGGGCAAAAGCACGGCAATCCCGGTCATCACGAAGACGACCAGGTTGTTGACGATCAGCTGGGGCCGTTCAATCCGGCGCTGGACAGCAGGCTGCATGGCTGCGATCCGCTTGGCCAGGAAGGTGACAGACAGGGCCGCTTCCGGCCATAGCTGCCATCCGCGAACGAGATGACGTGCGCTCAACACTCCGTGTGGGTCATCGCTCAGCCCGCATGTCGGGCTGCGTGTCCGCGATGCGATCTCGGGCTGGCTCGTACGCGTAGCACACAGTCCGACTGCGCCTGGCCTGACACGCTTCCACGCCCCGGCGCAGGCGCGTCCTTCTACCGCCCAGGCTCCTGCCGCTTCTGCCTTTTCCCGACGCTCGTGCGGCCCTGGCCAGTTCGAGGCGGGGCGGCAGCGCGGAGTGCGTGAGCCCCCAGGCCAAGGTCATGCACGATCTGCCCGGCGCCCAGCGTGTCCACCTTTTCTCCTGGAATGTCCATCAGGATCCGGCTGCGCTCCGGCGTGAGAAGGGCGGTCAGGTGCTCCACGGGCCGCGCCTCCACGTCGTGCATCAGCCGCACCAGCTTCAGCAGCGGGGCGCCGACTTCGACGTTCAGGAGTCCGGCGACGTCCGGAGACGCCGCCTGCGCGGTGATCTCCTGCACGACCCTGCCGAATTGCACACCCTCGTCCTGGAGAAGCTCGTAGAGCGCCCGTTTTCTCAGGCGAGCCGCGGTGACCCGTTTGCCGACGAAGTCGGGAACCCATGCTTCGGTGATCATGAGCGGTACGCCCGCGACACTGCGCAGGCGCCAGGCGTGCAGGGCCGGTTCGCCCGGCGCGATCTGCAGGACCGCGGCAATGTCCGGCGTCGGTGCGGCGCGCCCGACCTGCAGCACATGCACCTGCGTGTCGCTGGCCACCTGGCGCAGCGAATCGATGAAGCTCAGGCTGGGCGTCACGCGCGCCTTGTGGGGGCTCGCCTTGACGAAAGTTCCCAGGCCATGCCGGCGTTCGACCAGCCCGAGTGCAACGAGGTCCGCCAGCGCCCGGCGGACCGTGATGCGCGACACGCCGAAGCGGTCGCCAAGGGCTTCCTCCTTCGGCAGCGCGCCCGAGGCGGAATACACCCCCCGCTCGATCTCGTCGCGCAGGACGATGAACAGTTGCCGGTGGAGGGCCGTGCCGGTGGCGCGTTGTGCGGGAGAGGCTGCGGCAAAGGGTGGATTCATGTGCGTTCCGGAGCGCGGACTGGCTTGCTGGGCTGTTGGAGGGAGAGGTTAACCCGCTTGACACGTCCGCCGGTTGTATTGAGGATATAACAACCAAACGACGAGGTCCTCATGAGTCTACGCACTTCCCTGCGCCAGCAGCTCGCCACCGGCCGCATGCTGGTCGCCCCCGGCGCCTACGACGCGATCGGCGCCCGCATGATCGAACAGGCGGGCTTCTCCGCCGTGTACATGACGGGGGCAGGGACCTCCGCCGCCCGCGGGTTCCCGGATTTCGGCCTGCTGACCATGAGCGAGATGGTCGAGAACGCCGCGGTCATGGCGCGTTCGGTCGACATTCCGCTGATCGCCGACGCGGACACCGGCTACGGCAACGAGCTGAACGTCACGCGCACTGTTCGCGAATACGAAGCCCGCGGCGTCGCCGCCCTGCACATCGAGGACCAGGTGTCCCCCAAGCGCTGCGGCCATCTCGATGGGAAGGTCGTGATCCCGCGCGCCGAATTCGTCTCCAAGATCCGGGCTGCCGTCGAGGCGCGCCGCACGCCGGAATTCACGATCATCGCCCGCACCGACGCCCGCGCCACGTCCGACCTGGACGAAGCGGTGTGGCGCGCGAACGCTGCACTCGAGGCCGGCGCCGACATCGCTTTCGTCGAGGCGGTGCAGACCACCGAAGAAATGGCGGCCGTGCCGAAGCGCGTGCACGGCCCCTGCCTGCTCAACGTCGTGCCGGGCGGCAAGACGCCGGTGCCCCGCATGCGGGACGCCGAGGAAATGGGTTACAAGCTCGTGATCGTCCCGGGACTGATGCTGGTCGCCACCTTGCAGGCGGGCGACGCTGCGTTGAAGCAGTTGCGCGAGACCGGTGTGCCGCCGGCGGCGGGCGCGAGCGTCGGCGAGGTGTTCCGCCGGTTCGGCGCGGACGAATGGAACGACCTGCGCACGCGCTTCAACGCCGGTGAGCCGGGGCGCTGAGATGGCGGCCCGCGCACTCTTCGACAAGCTGTGGGACGCCCATGTCGTGCAGGACCTCGGCGATGGCTGGGCGCTGCTGCACATCGACCGCCACCTGATGCACGACCTGGGTGGCGGGCCCGCCTTTGCGGAACTCGCAAGGCGTGGCCTGAATCTGCACGACCCGGAGCTCACCTTCGCCACCGCCGACCATGCGGTCTCCAGCAAGCCGGGTCGCACCGCGTCGACTTTTCCGCTGGGTGGGCGTCTCCACGCCGCTCTCCGGGATGGGGCCCGCGCCTCCGGGGTGCGGTTCTTCGATCTCGGCACGGCGGGGCAGGGCATCGTCCACGTCATGGGGCCGGAACTCGGCATCGTGCTGCCCGGGCTGTCGGTCGTCTGCACCGACAGCCATACCTGCACGAACGGCGGACTGGGCGCGCTCGCGTTCGGCATCGGTTCCTCGGAAAGCGTGCATGTGCTCGCCACGCAGACGCTGCGCCAGCAGAAGCCCCGGCGCATGCGGATCCGCTGTGAAGGGCGGCTGGGCGCCGGCGTGACGGCCAAGGACCTGGCCTTGCACATCATCGGCCGCCTGGGGGCGGCCGCCGGCGTGGGCCATGCGATCGAGTTCGCGGGGCCCGCCGTGGAGGCGCTGGAAGTGGAGGCGCGCCTCACCCTGTGCAACCTGGCGGTGGAGCTCGGTGCGCGCTTCGGTCTGGTCGCACCCGACGAAAGCACCATCGCCTGGGTCCGCGGCAAGCCGTGGGCGCCGGAAGGCGCCGCCTTCGAGGCAGCAGCGAGGGACTGGCGCACCCTGGCCAGCGACGCCGACGCAGTGTTCGACCGCGAGGTGAGCATCGACGCCGCGCAGGTGCGTCCCACCGTGACCTGGGGGACCAGTCCCGAGCACGCCATTGCGATCGATGCATGCATCCCTGAGCCCGCCAGCCTGGGAGCGCGTGCCGAAGAAGGCGCGGCCGCACTCGCGTACATGGGGCTGCAGCCCAATGCGCCCATCGCCGGGACGCCGATCGACTGGGTCTTCATCGGCTCTTGCGCCAACTCGCGTCTGTCCGACCTGCGTGCGGCCGCTGCCGTGGTGGGCAGCCGCAAGGTCGCGCCCGGGGTCAATGCCTGGGTCGTGCCGGGTTCCGAGATCGTCAAGCGAGAGGCCGAGGCGGAAGGTCTGCATCGGCTCTTCATCGAAGCCGGCTTCCAGTGGCGCGAGCCTGGCTGCAGCATGTGCGTGGCCGCGAACGGCGAGCAGGTGCCTCCTGGCCAGCGCTCCGTTTCCACGTCCAACCGCAACTTCGTCGGCCGGCAGGGGCCCGGCGCGCGGACGCACCTGGCGAGCCCCGCCGTCGCCGCGGCGGCGGCCATCGCCGGCTGCATCACTGATCCGAGGAACCTTGCATGACCCCCTTTACCTCAGTCACCGGGCCGGCGGCACCGCTGATGCGCGAGAACGTCGATACGGACGTGATCATCCGCATCGAACGGCTCACCAACCTCCAGCGCGACCAACTCGGACCCTATGCGCTGGAGGCGCTGCGCCTGCGTCCCGACGGCTCCGAAGACCCGGCCTTCGTCCTCAACAGGCCGCCGTTCCGCGGAGCGCCCATCCTGCTGGCGGGCAGCAACTTCGGCTGCGGTTCATCACGCGAGGGCGCTGTGTGGGCCCTGATGGGGCTGGGCGTGCGTTGCGTGATCGCTCCGAGCTTCGGCGACATCTTCTTCAACAACTGCTTCCAGAACGGCATGCTGCCCATCGAGCTGCCGCTGCCGGTCGTCGAGCGGCTGGCTGCGGCGGCCGCGGACGGTGCGCCGTTTACGGTCGACCTCGATCGGTGCGTGATCGACGGACCGGATGGCCGTGCCACCCGCTTCGCCGTCAATGCATTGCGCCGTGAGGGCCTGCTCAACGGCCTGGACGACATCGGCCTGACGCTGCAGGCGGACGCCGCGATTCGCGGCTGGCAACGCGAAGACCGCCAGCGGCGTCCCTGGGCGTGGCCGGCTGCCGCGCGTTCGGCCGCCTGACGCGCATCCCCACAGACAATCCAAGGAGACAAAACCGTGCCCCTCATGTCGCGTCGCCGCGCCTTCGCGCTGCTCCTGTCCTTATGGGCCGTCGGCCCGATCGCGGCCCACGCCGCCGACTGGAAACCCGAGCGCCCCGTGATCCTCGTGGTGCCCTACAGCCCTGGCGGCGGCGTCGACGCGCAAGCGCGCGCGGTCGCCCAGGAGCTCGGCAGGATCTGGGGCCAACCCGTGATCGTCGAGAACGCACCGGGCGCCGACGGCCTGATCGGAACGAGGAAGGTCATCGGCATGAAGCCCGACGGCCACTCCCTGCTCGTGCAGATCAATGCCATCACGGTGATGAAGCACATTCCTTCGTCCAAGGGATTCGATCCCCTGCCGGATCTGGTGCCCGTCTCGGTGTTCTCCCAGTTGCCGGGCGTGTTCGTGGCGAACGGCAGCGTGCCGGGCAAGACCATGGCCGAAGTGCTGCGGTACTGCAAGACCGCGGCCAACCCGTGCTCTTTCGGCACCACGGAGAGCACGGCCAGGCTGCAGGCGCGCCAGCTGGCGGTGGAAGCCGGCCTGGACAACATGCTGGTCGTCAACTACAAGGGCGGCGGGCAGCTGATCACGGACCTCGTGGCGGGCACCGTGAACATGTCGATCATGGGCGTCACGGCGGCCCTGCCGCACTACAAGAGCGGCGCCCTGAAGATCCTGGCCACGCTGGGATCGAAGCGATCTTCGATCACACCCGAAGTGCCCTCCGCCGTGGAGGCGGGATTCCCGAGCATGGACACGGTCACCTGGTACGGTCTGTTCGCGCCGAAGGGAACGCCGAAGAACGTGGTGGACGCGATCGCGACGGCCGTCGCCCAGGCCGTCAAGGGCGACGCGACGACCAAGATGTTTACCAGCCTGGGAGCGGAGGCACTCGGCAACACGCCAGGCGAGTTCGCCGCCATGCTCCGGAAGGAAGGCGAGCGGACCGACGCGATGGTCAAGCGCTTCCCGCTGGAATGAGGTGCCGGACGTGAGTGCTGCCCTGCTTCGCCCTGCCGTGGGGCGGGACGCGTCTGCCTGGATGGCGGCGGACCTCGGGCACGACATGGGCTGGGTCACGCGCCTCGACGCCCAGGAAAGCGCCCACATGGCCAGCGTGGTCCGTGCGGCCATGCGGCCAGGGCAGCCGCTGCTTGCGTACCGGCGCGGCGATTTTCCTTTCGGCGAGCGCCTGCTCGCGCCCATCCGCCGCGCCTTCGACGAGGCGCAGCACGGGCGCGGCGTCGCGCTGGTGCAAGGTTTGCCCCGCGATGGACTCAACCCGGAGGAATTCGAACTCCTCACGTGGGGCATCGGCCTGCACTTCGGCGTCGCCCGCCCGCAGGACCGGCACAGCCGCTACATGAACAAGGTGATGGACGCCGGTACCGTCTACCGCAGCGCCGGCGGCCGCGGCTATTCGTCGAACGCGGAGCTCGATTTCCACGTGGACGGCTCGGACGTCGTACTCCTCAGCTGCTACAACCAGGCACCCGTCGGTGGCGACAGCATGTGCAGCAGCGCGGCGACGGCGTTCCGCATTCTTTGCCGGGAGCGGCAGGACCTGGCGCAGGTCCTGCAGCAGCCGTTCCGGTTCAGCCGCCAGGGCGAGCAGGTCGAAGGCAAGCCGCCGGTTCACGTGAACCCGGTCTTCGCCGAACACGAGGGAGAGCTGTTCTGCTTCTGGAATCGAAACCGGGTGATCAACGCCACGCGGCTGGCCGACGGTGGCGAGCTCACGCCGTTGCAGCAGGAGGCCATCGACCTGCTCGATGCCATCCTGCGACGGCCCGAGGTCATGTACCTGATGCGGCTGCAGCCGGGTGACCTCCAGATCCTGAACAACTACACGGTGCTGCACTCCCGCACCGAATTCCAGGACGGCGCCGATCCTGCAAGGAAGCGCATGCTGTTCCGCCTGTGGCTGGCCACTCCCGAAGGGCGCGCGCTCCCCCCCGCGTGGGCAGGATTTTTCGGCGACACGCGCCCAGGCACGGTGCGCGGCGGAGTCCACGGGTTCCAGTACGACGAGCAGTGCGAGGCCTTCGACGCCCGGCAGGCTGCCGAGCTCGGCATGGGTTTCGACGCGACGATCCGACCTTAGTCGTCAGCGCAAGCACGAGGTTGACGCTGCGTACTCTGCCGGCGGGAAGCCCTCAGCATCAGCGCGCCGTCCCGCTGCTGCGGCCGAGATCGACGCGGCTGTCCAACGGCGCGGTGAACGCCGGAGGCAACTCAGGCGATGCATTGAGACATGCGTCAGAACCGCGCGTTACGGGCGCCCCGACACGCGAAGTGCGCTGACGGCTGCGCGCATGCAACTCTGTGACCATGGCCAGTTCCCTGGTTGTTCTGGAGGCACTCCATGCAGATCGGATTTATCGGGCTGGGCGCCATGGGCAGCGCCATGGCTGGGCGCCTGCTGGCGGCTGGGCACGAGGTGCATGTCTGGAACCGCACGCCGCAACGCTCGGAGGCCTTGCGCGCCCGGGGCGCGACGGTCGAAGCAACGCCCGCGCAGGCTGCGTCGCGATCGCAGGTGGTCGTGACCATGGTGGCCGACGACGCGGCGCTCGCGTCGGTGACGTTCGGCGATCACGGCATCGCGGCCGGCTTGGCCAACGGTGCCGTGCATGTCGGGATGAGCACGGTCGGCGTCGACGCTGCCAGGGACGCGGCCGCGCGACACCAGGCGGCAGGCCAGCGCTATGTCTCGGTGCCGGTGTTCGGCCGGCCCGAAGCCGCCGCGCAAGGCAAGCTGTTCCTGATGGCGGCGGGCGCGCAGGCGGATCTGGAGGCCGTGTCCCCTGTGCTGGACCAGCTGGGCCAGGCCACCCGCACCATCGGTCCCGAGCCTTGGCAGGCGAACCTCGTCAAGCTGCTCGGCAACTTCATGCTCATGTCCATGGTCGAGACCCTGGCTGAGACGGGCGTCGTGGCAGAGAGGGCGGGCATCGCGCCCGCGACCGTGGTGGAGGCGCTCACGGGCACCATCTTCAATGCGCCGCCCTACCAGAACTACGGTGCCTCCATCGCGGCGCAGCGCTTTCGGCCCGCAGGGTTCGGCCTGCCGCTGGCACAGAAGGACAACCGCCTGCTGCTCGCAGCCACGGATGCACTCGGCATCCCCGTTCCGCTGGCCAGCCTGCTGCATGACCGCTTTCTGGCCGTGCGCGCACGCGGCATCGGGGAGGGATATGACCTCTCCGCGCTCGCGATCGGCGCGCTGGCCGATGCCGGACTGCGCTGGAACGGCCAGTAAGGCGGGGGCTCGGCGCCAGGTCAAGCGCGCTCTTGCAGGGGGTGCAGGTCCTGCAAGAGAGTCGGAACAAGCTCCGCCACGGTCGGATGGATGTGCATCGTCCTCGCAAGCGCGGCGGCCGTGATGCCGCTGGCGATTGCATCGAGCAGGATGTGCACCACTTCATCGCCCGCCAGACCCAGGAGAGACGCCCCGAGGATCTGCCGCGTCTGCGCATCGACCAGTACCTTCATGAACCCCTGCGTCTCGCCCGATTCCCTGGCGCGGCCGACGCGTTCCATGGGCCGCTTCCCGACCAGTGCGGAGCGGCCTGTGGCCCGCACATCCTGCTCGCTCATGCCGGCGCGGCCGAGCGGCGGGTCGGTGAACAGGGCGTAGCAGGGGATCCGGTCGCGCACGCTACGCGTCTCGCCGTGCAGCACGTTCGCGGCGACGATCTCGTGGTCGTTCCATGCCGTGTGCGTGAAGGCGCCGCGGCCGTTGCATTCGCCGACGGCCCATACGCCTTCGGCGCTGGTGCGGCACTGGTCGTCCACCTCGATGTACCCACGCTCGTCCGCACGGATTCCAGCCGATTCCAGCCCCAGGTCGCCGGTATTCGGCGTGCGGCCCATGGCGAGCAGCACGTGGCTGCCTTCCAGCCAGAAGTCTTGCGGCTCGCACCGCGCTCGCATGCGGACCGTGGCTTCTCCCGGCGCGAACGCGACGCATTCGGAAGCCAGGTGGAAGCAGACGCCCTCACGCTCCAGGATCGCCTGCACCTCCTCGGCCACATCCGTGTCCTCGCGCGGCAGCAGGCGAGGCGATCGCTCCACGACGCTCACTTCGGCGCCGAAGCGTCGCATCAGCTGCGCAAACTCCAGGCCGATGTAGCTGCCGCCCACGATGAGGAGATGCCGGGGCACTTCCTGCAGCTGCAGCACCGAGGCATTGTCCAGCGTGGATACGGTATCGATGCCCTCCAACGGCGGCCGCGCCGCACGCGCGCCTACGTCGATGAAGATCCTGTCCGCCTTCAGCTCGCGCTCGCCGACGCGTACTGTCCGCGGGGCCGTGAAGCAGGCGTGGCCAGTGATCCATTCCACGCCTTTCATGCCACGCACCCAGGTCTCCACGTCGGCGCGCACGGCCCCGACGATGCCGTCCATGCGTGCCTTCACGCGCCGCATGTCCACGCGCACCGGGCCAGTCTCGAAGCCGAACTCGTCGCCGCGGCGCGCGAGGTGCACCGCACGCGCGCTGGCCACCAGGGTCTTGGTGGGGTAGCAGCCGGTGTTGACGCACGTGCCGCCAAGGAGATGCCGCTCGATGAGCGCCACCCGCATGCCGGCCCGGCCGCAACGAGCCGCGAGCGCAGGGCCGGCCTGGCCGGCACCGATCACGATGACGTCGAAGCGCTCCTGATCCATGTCGCCTCCGAGCCTGCCTTGGTGAGCGGGCGAGAGTCATTCTTGCACCGGCGCAGGCTCGGCGGGATCGCGCCGGGCCTGTCGGGTTTCGATTTGCGCAGGCATTGCGTGCACCGGCGAAGACCTGTGCCGGACACTCGGGCGCCGCTGCTGAGGCGGGGCGATTTGCACGGGCTCAGCCGCGGCGCATCGCTTACCCTGTGCAGTCGATCCGTGACCTCCCGCGGCCGCAGCCGTGCGGACGTTCCGGCTCTGCAACCCCATGGCATCGCGAGGTCCTCTCATGAAGATCCTGATGGTTCTCACGTCGCACGACCGGCTCGGCGACACCGGAAAGAAGACCGGCTTCTGGCTCGAGGAGCTGGCCGCACCCTACTACGTGTTCCAGGATGCCGGCGCCGAAATCACGCTCGCCTCGCCGCTGGGCGGCCAGCCTCCGCTCGACCCCAAGAGCGACGAGCCCGATGCCCAGACCGACGCGACCCGGCGTTTCCGCGCCGACAAGGCGGCGATGCAGGCCCTGGCCTCCACCCGCACGCTCGCGTCGGTGCGCGCCGACGACTTTGACGCGGTGTTCTACCCGGGCGGCCACGGCCCGCTGTGGGACCTGGCCGAAAGCCGCGATTCCGTCGCCCTGATCGAGGCTACGCTGGCCGCCGGCAAGCCGGTGGCCGCGGTGTGCCATGCGCCCGGCGTCCTGCGCGATGTCAAGACGCCCGACGGTGCACCGCTGGTGAGGGGCAAGCGCGTGACGGGCTTCTCCAACAGCGAGGAAGCGGCCGTCGGCCTGACCAAGGTGGTGCCGTTCCTGGTGGAGGACATGCTCAAGGCCGAAGGCGGCCTCTACAGCAAGGGCGGCGACTGGCAGTCCTATGTCGTCACCGACGGTCTGCTGGTCACCGGCCAGAATCCGGCCTCGTCGGGGGCGGGCGCGCAGGCGCTGTTGCAGGTCCTGCAGGCGACCTCGGCGGACGCCGCACCGTAGGCGCGCCGAGGCGTGCAGCAGCTCCTTCGCCGCAGAACAGTCGACGCGGCGCGCTTTCACCAGTGCACGCCCTGCACCAGCGCGCGGCCCTCGCTGTCCGGCGGCGAAGCGGGCGATGCAGGGTACCGCGCCACTCACGCGCACGCTGCCACACCAGCGGGCTGCCTGCGATGCGGATCCGGTCGTCCATGCATCCCAGGCCCGTCGGTTGCACGAGGCGTTCGTCCGTGCTGGCGCACGGTCTGAACTGGTGATCCTGCCGGGCGCCGGACACGAGGATCCCGAGTTCTCTCGCACGCAAATGGAACCGACATTGAGGTTCCTGCGCAGGGCGTTCCACAGCTGATGCAGAGTGGTCCCGAGCAGCCGGGACTCCTCGGATACGAGCGGCTCAGGAGGAGCGCGCCAGGTTGGTTTTGCGACCCGAGCCGCCGACCGGGCCGGAGGGGACTTTGCGTCCCGAGCCGCTCTTCTTGCCTCCGCCGTGGAGCTTGTTGACGGTCGCCCATGCGCGCGCCTCGGCCTCGGGACGGGCGACGCCTTTTTGCTCGTGGCCTTTCTCGATCGCGCCCGCTTGGCGCTTTTGCTTGTCGGTGTAGGCGGACTTGTCCCCTCGTGGCATGTCGGGCTCCTGCAGAAGGTTGTTGCCGATCATCGGGCGCCGGTCCACCTCGTGGCGTCGGAGGGAAGGCTCTTTGGCAGAAGGATTTCGCACGACCCGACCATCCCTCTGATGCGCCAGCGGGTGGCAGCAGCCAGCGCGAGAGCTCAATCGATGGGCCTGCCGACCGACGCCGGCGGCAAGCAGGAGGTCAAGCAGGCGTTGGGTTTGGCGCACCCCCGCCATCATCCAGTCCGCTTGAAGCAGACATGCGCTACCTTCTGCGCATGATCCGGATCGAAACCACGGCAGCGACAAGCGACCTCGAACCGAGCGTGATCTGGTTCGGGTCCCGGCGCGTGGAGGTGCGCACAGTCAGCGACAGGTGGTACGGCGCGACCCAGCGCTGGTGGAAGGTGGATACCGAGGAGGGCAGCTATGTGCTGCGGTACGACGAACAGGCGGGAACCTGGGAGCTGGCGGCAGTCGTCGGCCGCTGACGCGAGCGCTGCTCATGACCAGAAGCAGGCGGCAGCGGCGAATGAACGGCCTTGTTCAGGGGAGCGGCTTCGCCTCGCTGGCTTTGGGGCACTGCGCCGCATTGAGCGACCTGGCGGCGTCAAGCTCGCCATCGCGATAGTGGCATTCGTAGTCCGTGCCGCCCGGCACGTGGCCGACGAGACGCTGGACGTGTCCGCCCACGAAATAGTATGTTGCCAGCACCTGCATCGATGCGGGACGGGCCCTATCGCCGTACCACACACGCTGGCACCCGGAGCCGCCGGCCGGCGTGCCGGCAGTGTAAGTGGCGATGCTCATCCCCTGGCGCACGCCGAAGACAGCACCGGGAGGTACGGTTGCAACTTCACAGCTGGAGTCTGCAGATGCAGATCCAGATGCAGGCCCAGGGGCGGGCGCGAACACGCTTGCGCACCCGGCGAGCAGTGCGAGGAGAAGTGCTGGGAGCGCGAGCGATACGTTGGGCATGGATGGCATCGAGGGTACAGGTCAGGCGGCGGGACGCGGCAGAGGGGACGGTCATGCAGACTAGCACTTCCGGCATGCCCTTTTGGTCCGACGCGGCCCGCAGGTACACGTCGTGCGCCGCCGCCTTTTCAACCACCATCGGTTGCAGGGCGCGGCGGATCCTCGGTCTCTACGTGCCAGGGCGCGAGCGTGTCCCGCCGGTGTAAACGGCCGCTTGCGGCCACAATCGGCCATAGTACGGCAGGCGCGAGCTTTCGTTCACCCCGAATGTGCGTGCGCCGTGTCTCGCGCTTGGGGATGCATTGACGCCATGACGCTACGTCTTCTTGCCTTGGGGGACTGCGTTGGGAAACGCCCTTTGATACGTCCGCCGAGACTTTATTCGTATAGACCGTGTGCCTACGAGCCTCGCGTTCGCAAAATAACGAATGGGATCTCTGGTGGGCACCGTCCTTGCGCGCCGGAGGCGCGCGCGCAGGTCCGGGGCCAAAGCTTCCCTATTTTTCGTCCATCGGCTGGCCTCGCGCCACACCGCCGCCCAGAACGGTGGGCCTCCTCCTACAGAGCGTCAGAGCATGCTGACGCAAACTAGTCGGCCCGACTTGCTTGCTCAGTAGCTATGACCCAGACCCACATCGCGATCACTGAACAGCGCGACAGCGCGCGTGCCGGCAGCGAGCTCGGCGCCGCCATACGCACAGCCTTCGGCGGCGCGGCGGCGGACGCGATAGTGGTCTTTGCTTCCGCGCAGCACGACTATGCGGCGCTGCTCAAGGCGCTCGCTGAGGCTGCCGGCACGACCGTGATCGCGGGCGCGTCCTCGGCGGGCGAATTCACGAACCAGTCGCGCGGAGAGGGCCAGGTATCTGCGCTGGGCATCCGCTCGGCGAACATGAAGTTCGCAGTCGGGCTTGGGCAGGGCGTGAGCAGCAACGCCAAGGATGCGGCGGGCCAGCTGTTGGAAGCTTTTCGCGGCATAGCGAAGCCGGCGCTTCCGCATCGCAGCGCGCTTGTCATGACCGACGCGCTCGCCGGCCACACCGATGCGCTCGTTGAGGAACTGACGCTAGCCACCGGCGGCAACTACCGTTTCTTCGGCGGCGGGGCCGGTGACGACGGGCGGTTCGACACGACGCATGTGTTCGCCGGTACGCAGGCCTACAACAACGCGGTTTCGGCGCTGGAGATTCTTTCGAGCAAGCCGGTGGGCGTCGGCGTCGCGCATGGCTGGGAGCCCGCGGGGCCCGCGCTGCGCGTTACCGAATCCGAGGGGACGCGCCTCATCGGCATTAATGGGGCCCCCGCGCTCGATGCGTTGCGCGAGCACGCGCAACAAAGCGGGCAGGCGTTCGACGAGCAGGACCCGATGCCGTTTTTCCTGCACAACGTGCTGGGAATCCGCGCCGACGAGGGCTATCGCCTGCGAGTACCACTAGCGATCGGCGAAAGCGGCGCGATCCTGTGCGCCGCGGCAGTGCCCGAGGGCGCGGTGATCCACGTAATGAAGACCACGGCCGATTCGGCCGTGCTAGCGGCGCGGACAGCCACAGCCGCGGCGCTGAACGCGCTCGCCGGAGAAAAGCCCGCGGCTGCCTTCGTTTTTGACTGTGTCGCCACGCGGCTGCGCCTGGGCCGGGCGTTCGAGGACGAATTGCAGGCCTGCGCGAGCCTGTTGGCGCCGGCTGCCTTCGTCGGGTGCAACACCTATGGCCAGATCGCGCGCGCCGAAGGCCAGTTCGGGGGCTTCCACAACTGCACCGCCGTGGTCTGTGTACTTCCGACGTGAGCATGACGGCGGGCCCCCTCCGGTCCCTGATTGACGCGCTCGGCGACGAGACGCGGCGGGCCGAGGCGGCAGGCGAAATCGCCAGGGCACTCGGCGCCGCCTATTTGCTTTTGTACGTAGACGATAAGGAACTCGGCCTATTGTTGCCGGCAGCCGGCATGCCCAAGACGCTGGCCGCCGGGCCGCGCTGGCGCCAGTTCCTCGCGCGTTGCCGGGAACCGGGCGAGTTCACCGCTCCGGTCGACATCGAAGGGCGCGAGTTCATCGCGCATGCCCGCGCCGCGGGGCAGTGCGCCTTCGTGTTGGCGGCAGGAACGAAGATTGCATTTCCGGACGAATTCGAGGTCGCCCTGCCGATGCTTTGCGCGGTCTTGCGCGCGCAGCAGGCTCTGGCGATCGGGCGCGCGGAGGCGGCGGATGCGCGTGCCGCCGCCGCCAAGGCGCACCAGCTCGCCAAGGCACTTGACGCCGCGCGTGGTGCGGCAGCCGAACTGAACCAGCAGCTGCGCTCCGAGCACCAGCGCAAGGACGAATTCCTGGCGATGCTGGCCCACGAACTGCGCAATCCGCTGGCGCCCATGACGACAGCGATCGAGGTGATGCGCAGGTCACCCGAACGCGATCCCGCGCTCCTGGACCGGCAGCTGGCCCTGATGACGCGGCAGCTTCACCAGCTCACCCACCTCGTGGACGACCTGCTCGATGTATCACGCGTGAGCCGCGGGTTGATCGAGCTGCGCCGCGAGGTCCTGCGCCTGGACGAATTGCTGGCCACGTCGCTCGACGCGAGCCGGCCGCTGGTGGAAAGCCGCGGTCATCGCGTGCGGGTCGTGGAAGCCCCGGCGCCGTTGCACGTGCACGGCGACCGCGTGCGCCTTACCCAGGTATTCTCGAACCTGCTCAACAACGCGGCGAAGTACACGCCGCCCGGCGGCGACATCGAAGTTCAGGTTCTGCAGGATGGGGGTCAAGCATGCATTCGCATCAGCGACACAGGCGTGGGCATTCCGAAGGAGATGCTCGGCAGCATCTTCGAGATGTTCACGCAGGTGCCCGGCTCACTGGACCGTGCCCCAGGCGGCTTGGGCATCGGCCTCACGCTCGTGCGGATGCTGGTCGACTCGCATGGAGGTACGGTGCGCGCTGAAAGCGCGGGACCGGGTCTGGGGAGCACTTTTCACGTCCTGCTGCCGCTGGTCGCGCCACCTGTGCGCAGCGCGCCTGCGGATGCACCGCGGAAACCGGGCCGGCTTCACGCAAGGGTGATGGTGGTCGATGACAATGTCGATGCCGCGCAGTCGTTGGCCGAGATCCTGCGACTCATGGGCGCCGACGTCTCCGTAGCACACGACGGCGCCCATGCACTGGAGCTCGCCCAGGCGTTGGGGCAGCCGGATATTGTGCTGCTCGACATCGGCCTGCCAGGCATGGATGGTTACGCGACAGCGCGGGAATGGCGCCGGCGGTTCGGCAACTCGGCGAACCTGCACGCTCTGACCGGCTACGGCAGCGCCGACGACAAGCGTCGCACCGCGCAAGCGGGCTTCGACGGCCATCTGGTCAAGCCCGTCTCCTTCGAGCAACTGCAGGGGCTGCTGGCTAACGCCGGTGTTGCCATTCCGGAGTAGGCCGGCGGCCCCGATGCCGCGAGCGCCCAAGGAAGACTCTCGACTTCAGGACGCCGGCAGAGATGTAACGGCGCGCCGACCCGGTCGGCACCCGGCTTCTTCCAGCGCATTGGGTCGGAGCTCCAGCTCACCGCGCGATGATCGCCTCCTCGAACTGCCTGCGCGCAAACCGCCAGGCCATGCGCGACGCGTCCGGCCCCTGATCATCGCTGTAAGCCTCACCCGCGGCGCCCCCACTCCAAGCGTGCCCCAGCGTCGCGACTTCCACCAGGGTCGCCGCCGTGCTGCCCCTGCGCTTGAAGTCGGTGACCAGGGTGGCATGGCGTTTGCCGCGCTGCACCGTGCGTTGCACCACGCCCTGGGCGCCGGCCTCTTCCGCCCAGACTTGAACTGCGGCCAGCCCGTTGCTCGGCGCCACCAAGGTGTCCTCCTGGCCATGGATCACCAGCAGCGGCGGCAGCACCTCGCCCGTGCTCGCAGGTCCTGTCGGCAGCGACCTGGTGTTCCTTCCTCCATGCATCGCACTCACCGCGGACAACGCGGAATGTGCAGTACCCGGAGGAATGCCGGAATGCATGATCACCGCCTTGAAGCGTCGCGGCTGCCGGATGGCGAGCAATGCTGCCATGCTGGCACCTGCAGACAGCCCCGCAACCGCTATCCGGTCGCGATCGGCCGAATACAGCATGCACACCTGGTCGATGGCGTTCATGATCGATGCCGCTTCACCGTAGGCGCGTCCCGACGACGTGTCGAACCAGTTCCAGCAGCCTTGCGCATTGGAGGACCGTTCCTGCTCGGGATAGAGCACCAGGAACCGTTCCCGTGCGGCGACGGCGTTCATCCGGGTGCTGGTCGCAAACAGATTCGCGTTTTGCCGGCATCCGTGCAGCATCACCATGAGGGGCAGCCGCTCACCGAACTTGGCATCGGGCGGCCGATACAGCCACCAACGCCGCACGCCGCCTGCACCCATGGCCACGCCAGACAGCCACTGGCCGGCGCCGGGCGGCGGCTCTCGTTGCCTCAATACAGGCGCTAGCAGCGTTTTGGCGGTGCGGTGATTCGCGAAGAGGGCCGCGCTTGCGACTGCCGCAATGCTGCCGCCCACGATGTTGGGCCACGTGGGGGCCTTGGAGCGTCGCTTCAGCGTCGTGCCTTCTTCCGGGAACGAACCGTGGCCGCCTGGGGTGCCCAGAACTCGAGAAATTGCCGCGTCGCATCCGCCTGCGCGGACGCAATTTGCCGCTTGGCGGAGGACGCCGCGATGCCGCGAGCGGTCCCGGCGGACTTGTTGGCCGCGCTCAGCCACATGCTCATGAAGGGATTCTTGCTGGTCCAGGGATTGCGCATGATGCCTTCAGTTCTTGAGGTTGTGCTGACCATGACCCCGATGCTGCGGCACGGCTCTAGGGAACGGGCTTGTTCGCTGATCGCCGATGTCCTACGTTGCGCCGGCAGGCTCGGTACCGCAGGTGCGCCGACGATCGACATGCTGCTGCCTCCGTCCAGCAGCGCGGTCACGGAATCGGTGTCGGTGGGTCCGGAGCTGGATTCGACCTCCGTGCCGAGGCCCGGATGGATCACGAGCGCGGCCCCGAGGGCGAGCAGCACGCCCACATCACCACCAGTCGCGAGGACGATCGCGGCCGCGAGCCGCTCCAGCTCGATCCAGCTGTGTTGTGCGGCGCGGCGACGCACGACACCATGGTATTTCACGTGGTGCGCTCTGTGGGCCCGGAGGCATATGCCGACTTGAGTCTGGGTCCGCGAGGACTGGCTCTTCTTCAACTCTTCGCAGACACCGATTGCGATCCGTTCCCACATCAAGCGCCGGCGTGAGGGCCGCTGGGCGGCCAGTGACCAGCAGGAAAGCGGAACTTCGCGCAGGTTCTGGACACAGCAAGCTGCGCGCGCTGGCCATCATGCTGGCGCGCTCCCGCCTTCCGAAGGCCGCCCATGCCGCCGCTCGCTCCACCTTCCCGTCATGACATCCAGCTGCGCATCAACGGCATGCCTCACGCGCTGGAGGTCGAGAGCTGGACGCCGCTGCTGGACCTCCTGCGCGACCACCTCGACCTCACGGGCACGAAGAAAGGATGCGACCACGGGCAGTGCGGCGCCTGCACGGTCCTCGTCGGCGGCGTGCGCGTGCTCTCGTGCCTGACGCTCGCGGTGATGCACGACGGCGGCGAGGTGACCACGGTGGAGGGCCTCGCCCAGGGCGACGACCTGCATCCGCTGCAGCAGGCCTTCATGGAGCATGACGCTTTCCAGTGCGGCTACTGCACGCCGGGGCAACTGTGCTCCGCCGTCGGCCTGGCGAACGAGGGACACGCGAAGTCTCTGGACGATGTGCGCGAGCTGATGTCGGGCAACCTTTGCCGCTGCGGCGCCTACGCGCAGATCGCCCAGGCGGTCGCGCAGGTGGTGATCGGGCCCGGGCCGCACGCCAGCGAGGTGGCGCGCACTGCCTGGATCGCCGGCACGACGGTGAATGCGCGCGCCGTCCGCGCACCCGAAGAGCCGGCATGAACCCGTTCACCTTCGTCCCCGTCAGCGACGTTCCCGGGGCGCTCCGGCTCGCCGGCGAGGGCACCAGCTTCATCGCCGGCGGTACCAACCTCATCGACCTGATGAAGGTGAACGTGCAGCAGCCGATGCGGCTGGTCGACATCAATCGGCTCGGGCTGGCCGCGATCGAGCCCACGGCCGAGGGCGGCCTGCGGCTGGGCGCGCTGGCCCGCAACGCGGCCACGGCCTGGCACCCGCTGGTGCGCGAGCGCTATCCGCTGCTGGCGACCGCGATCCTGTCGGGCGCCACCGCGCAGATCCGCAACATGGCAAGCAACGGCGGCAACCTGCTGCAGCGCACCCGCTGCTGCTACTTCTACGACATCGCCATGCCCTGCAACAAGCGCCAGCCGGGTTCCGGCTGTTCGGCCATCGCTGGCCTGGCGCGGCAGCATGCGATCCTCGGAGCCAGCGCGCATTGCATTGCCACGCACCCGTCCGACATGTGCGTGGCGCTCGCCGCGCTGGCTGCGACGGTACAGGTTGCTTCGGCGCGCGGCGAACGCACGATCCCCTTCGCCGATTTCCACCGCCTGCCCGGCGACCGCCCGGACCTCGACACCACGCTGGCGCACGACGAGCTGATTCTCGCGCTCACGCTGCCCCCGGCCGACGGATTCCGCGCGCACAGCGTCTACCTCAAGTTGCGCGAGCGCCTGTCCTATGCCTTCGCGCTGGTCTCGGTGGCGGCGGCACTGGACCTGGACGGCGGCGTCATCCACGCCGCACGCGTGGCGCTGGGCGGCGTGGCGCACAAGCCCTGGCGCGATCCGGCGGCCGAAGCGCTGCTGGTCGGCCAGCCGGCGACCGATGCGTCGTTCGCCCGCGCCGCCGACGCACTGCTGCAGGGTGCCGTGCCGCAGGGCACCGGCGAGGGCAGCAACGCGTTCAAGATCCCGCTGGCGCGGCGAGCCGTCGTCCGCGCGCTGGCGCTCGCCAGCGCCGGCACGGTGACCAACCACGCGGAGGATGCGCCATGAGCGGCGGCTTCGTCGCGATCGGCGAGCCCGTGCCCCGCATCGACGGCCGCGCCAAGGTGACCGGGCAGGCGCGCTATGCCGCCGAGATCGCCGCCGAAGGGCTCGTGCATGGCGTCGTCGTCAATGCTGCCATCGCCCGCGGGCGCATCGTGGCCGTGCACGATGAGCAGGCGCGTGCGGTGCGCGGTGTGCTGGATGTGCTGTGGCACGGCCATCGCAGCGAGGCGCCGCAGCTCGCGCATTACTTCGGTACGGGCGAAGACTTCTCCACCGTGCCGGTCAAGCCGCTGGTGAGCGACAGGGTGCACTATGCCGGCCAGCCGGTGGCGCTGGTGCTGGCGGAGAGTTGGGAAGCCGCGCGCCACGCGGCCGGCCTGGTGCGCATCGAGTACGACGCGCAGGCGCACGCGACCGACTTGCCGCGGCACCACGCTCAGGGCCGTGCCCCGAAGGAACTCGACGAGGACACGGCGCCACCCAAGCCGCGCGGCGATGCCGATGAGACCTTCGCCGTGTCGCCCGTCAAGATCGACGCCGAATTTCACCAGGCCGCGGAGCACCACAACCCGATGGAACTGCACGCCAGCACGGTCGTCTTCGAGGCCGGCGGCGCGCTCACCGTCCACGACAAGAACCAGGGCGGGCACGGCACGCGCAGGCGGTTGGCCAAGGTGTTCGGCCTGCCCGAGAGCCAACTGACGCTGCTGAACACCTTCGTTGGCGGCGCCTTCGGCTCCGGGCTGCGGCCGCAGTACAACCTGCTGCTGGCGATCGTCGGCGCGCTGCACCTGCGGCGAGCGGTGCGGGTGGTGCTGACGCGGCAGCAGATGTTCACCTTCGGCCACCGGCCCGAGATCTGGCAGCGCGTGCGGCTGGGCGCCGAACGCGACGGCACGCTGAACGCGCTGATCCACGAGGCGGTGGGTGAAACCTCGCGCGTGGACGACTACACCGAGATGGTCACCCGCTGGTCGCGCACGCTGTACCGCAGCAAGAGCCTGCGGGGCGACTACCGCGTGCTGCCGCTGGACCTGCCGACGCCGCTGGACATGCGGGCGCCGGGGGCCGCCAGCGGCCTCTTCCCGCTGGAGGTCGCCATGGACGAACTGGCGCAGGCGCTGGGGATGGATCCGCTGGCGCTGCGCCTCGCCAATTACGCCGAGCGCGCGCCTTCCGGCGACAAGCCTTATTCCAGCAAGAAGCTGCGCGAGTGCTACACGATGGCGGCGGAGCGCTTCGGCTGGTCGCGGCGCAACCCGCAGCCCCGCAGCATGCGCGAGGGCCACGAACTGGTGGGCTGGGGCATGGCCAGCGGGCAGTGGATCGCCGAGCAGGAGGAAGCGCAGGTGCGGGTGGTGTGGCACGCCGACGGCCACGTTGACGTGGAAACGGCGGCCAGCGACATCGGCACCGGCACAGCCACCGTGCTTGCGCAGGTCGCGGCGTCCGCGCTGGGAGTGCGGATGGAAGACGTGCGCGTGCACATCGCCGACACGCGGCTGCCGCAGGCGCCGACGGAGGGCGGGTCTTCGCACGTCGCCAGCGTGGGTTCGGCCGTGGATGCTGCGTGCGAGAAGCTGTGCAAGAAGGCCTGGCAGCTCGCGCGCGCGATGGCGGCGTCACCGCTGGCGGACAGCAAGTTCGCGGAGGTGGAGTTCGTCGGCGGCCAGTTGCGGCGGCGCAGTCCTGAGGGCGGCGGACTGCCCGTGCAGGAAGTGCTGGCGGCCTCCGGAGCCGACAGGCTCGAGGCGCACTTCCACCTCCAGCCCGACGAGGACGAGCAGGGTCGCTACGAGCGCGCCGTGCATTCGGCGGTGTTCTGCGAGGTGCGCGTGGACGACGCGATGGGCACCGTGCGCGTGACGCGTGTTGTGAGCGCGGTGGCTTGCGGCCGCATCATCAACGAGCTCACGGCGCGCAGCCAGGTGCTGGGCGGCATCGTGTGGGGCATCGGGCAGGCGCTGCACGAGGGCACGCTCATCGACCAGGCGCTCGGCCGCTTCATGACGGTGGACTTGGCCAACTACCACGTGCCGGTCAATGCGGACATCCATGCGCTGGAGGTCATCTTCGTGCCGGAGGACGACCGCATCGTCAGCCGCCTGGGCGCCAAGGGCGTGGGCGAGATCGGCGGACTGGGCGTCGCCGCCGCGATCTCCAATGCGATCTCGCATGCCACCGGGCGCAGGATCCGCACGCTGCCGATGACGCCGGACAAGGTGATGGCGCCGGTCATGGCCTAGGGGCTCGCATGCAACCCGACCGCCGGTGCCGCCGACACGGAGTGAAGGTCGGCGATGGAACTTCAGGCGGCCCGCCAAGTCCCGGTTCAGCCTAGCGCCAGCTCTCATCCACGCAAGCCTTGGGCGCCGTGCCGCGCTCCTGCGCCAGGCTGGGATAGTCGGTGTAGCCCTTCTCGCCGCCGCCGTAGTAGGTGCTCCTGTCGTCCGCATTCAACGGCGCGCGCCCGCGCAGCCGTTCCGGAAGGTCCGGGTTGGCAATGAACTTGCGGCCGAAGGCGATCAGGTCGGCCCGGCCCTCCCTCAGCCATTGTTCTGCCGTCTCGGCATCGAAGCCGCCCGCGAGCATCAGCGGCCCGTGCCAGGTCTCGCGAATGCGCTGCAGCATCTGCATGGCCGCCGCACTGGGAGGCATCTTGCTCTCGAGCGCTGGCAGCGCCGGATTGACGACGTGCAGGTAGGCCAGCTTGCGCGAGTCCAGCTCGCGCGCGGCATGGGTGAAGGTGGTGAGGGGATCGTCGTCGCGGATATCGTTGGCCGTTGCCATCGGAGAGAGGCGCACGCCGACAGCGTCGGGGTTCCAGACCTTCGTGACCGCGTCCACGACCTCCAGCAGGAGGCGCGCGCGGTTCTCCACCGGTCCACCGTACGCGTCGGTTCGGCGGTTCGTGCCGCTGCACAGGAACTGATCGAGCAGGTAGCCGTTGGCGGCGTGGACCTCCACGCCGTCGAAACCGGCCTTGATAGCATTGCGCGCCGCCCGCTCGTACTGGCGCACGAGGTAAGGCATTTCCTCCAACTGCAGCGCTCGCGGCGTCACGAAGGGCACCAACTCGCCTTCGCCCTTGTCGTTTTCGATGAAGGCCATCCCCTCGGGCCGTATCGGAGAGGGCGCGACCGGCGGCATGCAATCGGGCTGCAGTGAGGGATGGGAAATCCGGCCCACGTGCCACATCTGCAGGATGATGCGGCCGCCGGCTTCGTGCACCGCGTCGGTGACGAGACGCCAGCCCTCCACCTGCTCACGGCTGTGGATGCCCGGTGTCCAGGCGTAGCCCTGTCCCTGCATCGAGATTTGCGTCGCCTCGGAAATGATCAGCGCGGCAGAGGCGCGCTGCTGGTAGTAGCAGGCGTTCAGCGGCGACGGCACGTTCCCCGGTTGGCGTGCACGCGACCGCGTGAGGGGGGCGAGGACGATGCGGTGCGGCAACTGGAAGCGCCCGACTCTGATGGGCTGGAACAACAGGCGCTGCTCCGCGTGCTGGGGCTCGGCTACCTGGTTTGTCGCGGCGGATGACTCGACGGTGGCGGACATGAAGACTCCGTTTCCCGGGCATCGACGGCGTGCTGCCAGCCCGGCTCAAACAGCCATCGTGCACCGCCGGGCCGCACTCGTGCCGGCCGAAGCGGGTAATGGCGCAGGATCCCGCCATGCAGGCGCAGGAACGTGGGTGCAGCACGCGGGGATGCCGGACGCTGCGTGTCAGGCCCCAGGAGTCGGCCGGCGGCTGCCATGGACAGCAGGAAACCGACAAACACGCCGGTGGTGCGCGGCTAACCTGCGTGCATGAACACACTGACCGTTCCCATCAACGAGCGAGACCATCTGCGCGGTTCACCGGACGCACCGGTGGTGCTGGTCGAATACGCCGATTTCGAGTGCCCGTACTGCGGTGCGGCCTACGGGGTCGTGAAGAACCTGGAGAGGGAGCTGCCGGACACGCTGGCCGTCGTGTTCCGCCAGTTCCCGCTGGTCAACGTGCATCCGCACGCGCAGCTCGCGGCCGAGGCCGCGGAAGCGGCGGGGGCTCAGGGCCAGTTCTGGAGGATGCACGACGTGCTCTTCGAGCACCAGGACGCACTGGCGCCCGCCGACCTGATCAAGTACGCCGCCGCCCTGCACCTGGATGTCAAGCGGTTCGCCGGCGACCTCTCCGGCCACGCGTTCCTGCCCAAGATCGAGGACGACATGGAGGGTGGGCTGCAAAGCGGCGTCCAGGGAACGCCGACCTTCTTCATCAACGGCGTGCTCCACCGGGGCGGGCACGACGAGGCTTCCCTGCTCGCCGCGATCATGCGGGTCGCGGCGGCAGCGTCCTGATCTCCTGCCCTGAGCTCAAGCCGGCACTATGCGTCGGATGCCGGTTCTACTTGCTGAGGCGGCCACCCGGCCCTGATCTGTGGAACGATCAACGTGGGGAGCCCCCAGCAGCCCGGTGGAGCTGTGATCAACCAGCCATGAGGCCACCGTCGACCAAAAGCTCGGCGCCCGTGATGTAGCACGCGTCCTCCGAAGCAAGGAACAGTACGGCGTTCGCCACATCTTCGGCGCGACCTTCGCGCCCGAGCGGTACCTGCGCCAAGGCGTTCGCCCGTGCGGCCGGCTCGAATTTGGACGTCTTCATCACCGGCATGATTCCGGGATGAACGCTGTTGACACGCACCGCTGGCGCATACCGCAACGCTGCTGCTTTGGTCATGATGTGAACAGCCGCCTTGGATGCGTGATATCCCATGTGGCTGGATTTCGGTTGCCCGTGGAGCGCAGACACGGAGGAGATGTTGACGATTGAACCACCGTGACGGGAAAGCGCATCGCAGGTGGCCCGGATTCCCAGGAATGCACCTTTCGCATTCACGTCCATGAGCTCGTCCCAGGCCTCGATACTGTCGCCGCCGGCGTCGATTCCGCCGCTGATGCCCGCGTTGTTGACAAGCACGTTCAGCTGCCCAAACTCCGACAGACATCGCGCGACAGCAACTGACCACTCCTTTTCCGCGCGCACGTCCAGTCGAACATAACTCGCTCCAGCGCCGAGTTCGCCGAGCAGCGCAGTCACGGAATCATTGTTCTCTGCAGGCAAGTCAGCCAGCATCACTCGCGCCCCGGCCTGCTTCAGAGTCCGTGCGATCGCTCGACCAAAACTTCCCGTCGCCCCCGTGACGAGGGCAACTTTTCCCGCCAGTTTCATTGAATCGTCTCCAAGTTGGTGCTATCGCGGCACGACCGGAGCCCTGCTCATGAGCGTCGGGTTCTCTGCCACGAATTCGTCGAAGTCGGACTTGCCTGAATATGCGCAGAACCCGCGAACCGAGAAGAGTTCTGCCTTGGAGGCGGCAGGCGGTGCGAGCCCGTCAGACATGTCTTTTGCCATCTTCATGAGCTGGCGGCGGAAAGCAACTGTCGGTGCGTCCGCTGCCACGAGGTGTTCTCCCGATCTGTCCGCGAGCCCCATGCGCCCGCCCGGCTTCCAGGGCATCCCTTCCTGGACGGCGCGATCCTGCGTGTTGAATCCGTGGATGCCAGTGAAACTGGACGTCCGCTGCAGTTCGCGACTGATGAGGTAATCGTTGCCACGGTTCGCAGTTGGAAGGAAGGTGTCTATGACGTAGCCGTCCTCCAGCGCTAGTGCGGCCTTCTCACGACGCGGGGGAAACCAGCTGCCGTTATTGAGTTCCTCGAAGTCTCTCTCATCCAACGGCCGGTCCAGCCGATAGCGGTAGACGAAACAGCTGGTGTTGTAGTCGTCGATGGGACAAGCGCCGCGCCCATTGAAGTATCGGTCTTCCGGGACACCTGAGGATGTAGAGCTCCACACAGGCTGCATGTAGTGCGTCATGCGCCAATAGTGCCGGTCACCAAGGTCGCGACGCGCGCCGGTATAAAAGCCATAGCCGGTCGGACGCACGAACAAGTGTGGGGCGCCGTCGGCGCCGAACACGGAGATCGCCTGGGTGAGATTCTCGCCGACACCTGCAGACTTGTGCAGATAACTGACATGCGACGAGTCGAACTCACCCTCCAGAAATTGCACCCAGTTCGATCGCTGGATCCAGCGGCTCACGTGGACATGGCTGGAGGGCAAGGCCAGCCAATCGAAATTCGGCAGATCGGGTTTCTCGGACTTCGGCCCCATGTAGACCCAGACGACTCCACCCGCCTCAGCGGTCTCGTACGCCTTCAAGCCCACGCGATTGAGCATCGCCTCCGAGAGGGACTGCTGGTCGACGTTCGGAATCTCCAGGCAGCGTCCGCTCACGTCGTACTTCCAGCCGTGGTACACACACCGAAGGCCACTGTGCTCGTTGCGACCGAAGAAGAGAGGAGCACGTTTGTGCGCACAGTAGGCGTCAACGATGCCCACGGCGCCGGTCGTATCCCTGAACGCGATCAGATTCTCGCCCAGCAGCCTCAATCTCACCGGCTCGCCGTCCGCCACGAGTTCCGAGGCAAGCAGCGCCGGCATCCAGAAGCGCCGGAGTGCCTGGCCCATCGGCGTGTCTGCCATCACTCTGCACATTGCATCGACGCCGTCATCTTTCGATCCGGCCGTCGGGACTCGATCCATCATCAAAAATCACCCTCCAGTTGTCGGCTGCGACGCGGACGAAAGACACGACATCGACCGTGACGCCCGCTTGTGCATCGAGAATTGATTGCCCGGAGTTCAGATCCGCAGATTGGCGGTCTCGCTCCAATGGCCATGCGTGAGCATCAGTCGAGTTTGACGCCGCTCGATTTGATAAGACGCTCGTAGCGACCCACTTCCTGAATCTTCATGGATTTCAACTCTTCCGGGCTGCTGCTCACCGCTTCCTGCTCGAAGTCACGGAAACGCTTCTTCAGTGCCGCGGACCGGACCGCCTGTTGCACAGCCGCTGCGATCTGATCGACGATCGCCTTGGGGGTCCCAGCCGGAGCTTCCAGGGCGGCCCAAACGTAGAATTCAGACCCAGGAAGTGTCTCGCTGAGGGTAGGCACGTCGGGCAGGGCTTCCGAGCGCGTTTTGCCGGTCATCGCAAGCGGGCGAAGTTTGCCTGCACGGATCCACGTCAAGCTCGAAACATCGGCGAACACGAAATCGACCTGTCCGCCCAGCAACGCCGTCAGGGACGGAGCCGTCCCTTGGAACGGCACATGCGTGGCGGCGGATCCGGTCTGCATGTTCAGCGCGGCCGCTGTCAGGTGCGGAATGCTCCCAGGCCCGGGTGAGCCGTAGTTCAAGGCGTTTGGACGCGCCTTCATGTCGCTCACCAAATCTGCAAGAGTCTTGTACTTGGAGTCTGGCCGAACGACAAGATAAAACGGCGATCTGGCAATCTGCGAAATTGGCGCAAATGCCGACAGGTAGTCGTAGCTTACGCTGCTCTTGAAGAGCGTCTGGGCGGCGGCGAGCGCAGTAGTGCTGATCAGAAGCGTATAGCCATCCGGCTGCGCTCGCGCCACGAGCGCCGCGCTGACGGTGGTTCCCGCGCCCGGCTTGTTATCGACAATCACCGGTTGCTTCCAGATTTCGCTGAGTTCGTGGGCCAGCGACCGAGCGGTCATGTCGGATCCACCACCCGGCGGGTAGCCGTTGATGAGTGTGACCGGACGGTTCGGAAAGGCGGCCTGTGCGTTCGCTGATGATGAAACACCAGCAGCAACGACAAGGAGTGTCGCCGCAAGCAGTGCGCCCAACTTGTTTTTGAACTCGAACATGTTGCCTTGTCTATCTTTGGTTGTGGTCAATCAACTATCCAGAAGTCCTGCGGCGCGCAGCGCGCTTCGAATACGCATTTGCTCCCTTTCATCCGGCGCCAGAAGTGGGGGGCGGACATGCGCGGATGTCATTCGTCCCAACATCACCTGGGCTTGCTTCATCCGGTTGTGCATGTCCAGGAACGGGTCAGCATAGAACACCGAGTTGAGCGGATACAGGCGATCTGCGACCGCTTTTGCTTGAACAAGATTGCCTGCCTGAACTGCTTCAAA
This sequence comes from Ramlibacter ginsenosidimutans, assembly GCF_016654015.1. GTDB lineage: Bacteria > Pseudomonadota > Gammaproteobacteria > Burkholderiales > Burkholderiaceae_C > Ramlibacter > Ramlibacter ginsenosidimutans. Next base: position 127,534 of record NZ_JAEPWM010000005.1, read on the forward strand.
CAGTTCGACTTGCAGCGACGCCACCGTGCTCCCGGAGCCGGACAAGACTCCCCCGCACCCGATGACAAGCGACGCAAGAAGCCAGGCCGTGTGCGTGGTGAGGATCTGAACAGGGTTCGGCCCCGTCTGCAGGGTTCGGACGGTCTTCTCCAGCAGGACCGGATCATTGCAATAGTCCTTGATGGCACGGATGGTCGGCACTGCGTCTACCAACTCCTGGAGTGTCTCCAGCCGCACGCCAAAGCCGCTATTGAGCGGGAATTGAAAGTAGATAAGCGGCAAAGACGTCGCATCTGCAATTCGGCGCAGATGGTCCTTGATGATCTGCGGCCGAACCGAAGCGCCGATGGAGAAGTTGCTGGGAGGGAACACGAGGAGTGCGCTGGCGCCCTCACGCTCGGACATGCGAGCGATGCGAGCAGCGTCCGCAGAACTCTCTGCGAAGACCCCGCCGACGACTGGCAACTTGTCACCGACCGCGTCCACGGCCAATGTCAGGACCTGAGCCATCTCGTCGAACGAGCAGCATCCAACCTCGGTCGAATGCGCGTTCACGGTCAACGCCGACAAGCCTCTGGTGGCCGCAACATCGTGGAGATGCCGCTGGAATGCGTCCTTGTCGATGGAAAGATCCTGCTTGAACGGCAGCAGACATGCCGGGATGACCCCACGGGGCTGATACGTGTCCTTCATGCCGAACACACTCCTCTCGAATTGCGAAAGGAGCAAAGAATAGGCCGTTTATTACAGGCATCATAGTCCTCAGTGGCGCATTTCAGTAGTGCACGATGATCCATAATCCCAAATGATTAATCTTGGCGATCTCAGGCTTCTTGTCGGTGTGGCGGAACTCGGAAGCATTCGGGCCGCGGCGCAGCAACTCGGATGGGATCCCTCGCAGGCAACGCGTCGACTCGCCGCGCTCGAAGCAGATCTCAAGGTCAGGCTTTTCGCACGTACGACCCGCAAGATCGGCATCACGGAAGCCGGGCAGCAATACGTCAGCTGGGCGCGTACCGCGTTGGAGGGTTTCAACGGCGTCCAGGATGCTGTCGGGGCGTTGAAGGATGAACCAAGGGGCATCGTTCGCCTCGCGTGCCCTGAGCTGTTGGCAGTCAGATACGTCGGTCAGATGGCCCGCGAACTGGCCGGTATCTACCCTCATCTGAAGCTGTCGATCATCACGACCGACCGCCCCGTCAACTTGCCGCAAGGAGACTTTGACGTTGCCGTGTATGTGGGAGAGAGACCGTCCAGTCGCCTGATCATGCGGAAGCTGCTGGATGTCGAAATGCTTCTTTGCGCTTCTCCAGACTATCTATCCGAATGCGGCGAACCAATGACGCCGCGAGACCTCGAGCATCATCGACTCGTATCACATGGGGTGTATGACCAATCTGCGTGGTACTTCTTGCGCCGCGGAAAATCGGATTCCGTCGAAGTAAATTGGCACGTTCGCACCGAGGGGACGCTCTTTGCTCAGACGCTAGCGCTTGCAGGCGTCGGCATAGCGCGCCTTACGCGGCGAACGGCAGCTGCCGACATCCAGTCGGGGAAGTTGGTTCACGTCCTTCCGAGCTACAAGTGCGTGCTGTCGGATGGCAGCGCACTTGCTGCGTGGGTCGCATTTCCTCACCGCCAGGTCCTGAATCGCACGCGCGTCGTGGTGGACGCCCTCGTACGCCATCTTCAGGACAACACCGCCGAAAAGGTGGCCGCGACTGAAGGGAGGAAGGGACCACCTGCTGATTCTTCTCCGTGAAGACGTGCTCCCCGGCATGAGGAAGCCGCGAAAGGCAGAAGAATTTTCGACGTTCCAAATGGCCACGCTTCCGGGACTCCGCGGGGCTGACCTCAAGCGGGGTGCACGAACGGCAGGCCGTTGCTGAAGCCACCCCGGGTCGCGAAGTGCACGAGCGTCTCCGCCAAGATCAGGGTGGCAGTCGTCGGTGGCCGGTTCTTGTGGCGGGCGAGTGCCCGTGTCAAAGAGAAGCCTTGCACCGGCACGCCGGCCAGACGGCCGGCGCTGATTTCGTCCCACATCGCGAGCGGCGGTCCGAAATACGAAACCACGCCCGTCGCGACCAATTCGACCATGGGGACGGAGGCTTCCAGTTCGACCACGATGTTCAGGTCGGCTGCGGGCAACTGACGCTCGAGCTCCATTCGCAGGAATTGCGGAACCATCAGCGGCACGCCCGCCAGGTCCGAGGGCTTCAGCAATCGCCGGCGCCGGCGTGCGGGCACGCTTACGAGCCATACGTCCTCACGATACAACGTCTGCGCCAGCAGATCTTGATGACGCGTGAATTCGGTCAGCAGCGTGATGTCAAGCTTGTCGGCAAGCAGGCTCTCGCGCAAGTCTTCGGTGTAGCCGTGCGTCAGGGTGAAGCGGATTTCAGGGTAACGCGCGCGCACTTGGGCGATCGCGCCGGGGACCAGCTTCTGCGCAATCGAAGGGAGCGCGCCGATGCGAACGGTGCCGCGGGGCACCGAAGTTCGGGCCCGGACCTCGTCCCTGAGTACGGTCGACTGCCGCACGAGGTTTTCCGATCCTTCCATCAGCACCTTGCCGGCCTCGGTCAGCGTGACGCCGCGCGCCGTGCGAGCGAACAGCTCCACACCCATGTCCTCCTCCAGCAGCTGCACGTGCCGGCTCAGTGCCGGTTGCGCGACGTGGAGGATCTCGGCGGCGCGCCGGAAATTCCCCAGGCGGGCGACGGTTGCGAAGTAACGCAGGCGGGTGAGGTTCAGGTCCACAGGGGCGAGGGTGGTGATGCCCAGGCGATATCAAAGGCATCATTAATCGGCATTTGCGCGATCATACGGCGCCCGATACTCTCCCTCGCATGCAATTCTGGAAGTTCGAATGAGCGTGCCGGACACGCCGCTGCTGGTGGCAGTCGACATCGGCGGCACCTTCACCGACCTCGCTGTTTTCGATGTCCACAGCGGCGAGCTGCAGGCCGCCAAGTGCCTGACCACGTACGGCGACTTCATCCGGGCGATCGACGATTGCCTGGCCGCACTGGGCGTGAAGCTGGATCAGGCCGCATCGTTCAAGCACGGCACCACGCTGGTCATCAACGCGCTGCTCGAACGCAAGGGCGCCAAGGCGGCTCTGGTGACGACGCGCGGCTTTCGCGACGTGCTGGAGATCGGCCGTGGCAACCGGGCGCTGCCATTCCGCATGAACTACCGCCGCCACGATCCGCTGATCCCGCGCGAGTTGCGCCTGGAGCTTTCGGAGCGGATGGCGAGCAGCGGCTCGGCGCAGGCGGTTCCGACCGAGGCGGACATCCGGGAGCTGGCGGGCGAGTTGCGGCGGCGTGAGGTCGAGGCCGTCGCCATCTCCTTCCTGAATGCCTATGCGAACCCCGAGCACGAGAGCATGGTTGCCGCGGCGTTGGCACGGGAGCTGCCTGATGTCTTCATCTCCTGCGCCACGGAGCTCTCGCGCGAGTGGTACGAGTACGAGCGAACCGCGACGGCCTGTGCCAACGCGTTCGTCGGGCCGGAGGTCAGCCGCTACATCGGACGACTGGCCGCGGATCTCGGACAGCGTGGATTCCAGGGTGAGCGTTTCTTCATGGGCTCGGGCTCGGGCGTGATCACGCTCCAGCAGGCCGCGGCAGAGCCCGTGCGCCTCGTCGAATCGGGGCCCGTGGGCGGCGTGGTCGGCGCGGCGGCCTTCGCCCGCGCGCTCGGCATCCCGAAGCTGGTGGCATTCGACATCGGCGGCACCACGGCCAAATGCGCCTTGGTGAAGGACGGCGAGTTCGATGTGAAGTCGTCGTACTGGATCGGCGGCTATGAGCACGGCTTCCCCATCCGCAGCAGCATCATCGACATCGTGGAAGTGGGAGCCGGTGGCGGATCCATCGCGCGCGTCGACGAGCATGCGCGCTTGCACGTCGGCCCCCAGAGTGCCGGATCGGTGCCCGGGCCGGTCGCGTTCGGCAACGGCGGCACCCAGCCGACGGTGACCGACGCCAACATCGTGCTGGGCCGCCTCGACCCCGAGCAGTCGATGGGCGAGGGCGTGCACCTGGACGTGGCCGCGGCGCGTGACGCGATGTGGTCGCAACTCGGGGCGCCGCTGGGATATGCCGGCGCCGAGGATGTGCCGCGCATCGCGCTGGGCGTGCTCTCACTGGCGTCCATCACGATGTCCGGGGCGATCCGCAAGATCACGATAGAACGCGGCGAGGATCCGCGCGACTTCGTGCTGTTCGCCTACGGCGGTGGCGGGCCGCTGCACAGCGTGGAGCTGGCGCGAGAGCTCGGCATCCCGCAGGTCGTCGTGCCGCCGCGCGCCGGCATCTTTTCGGCATTGGGAATGCTGTTCGCGGACCTCGAGAACGACGCCGGGCGGACCTTCCTGCGGCCCTTGACCGACGCGTCCGTGCAGGAAGCGCGCGACCTGGCCCAAAGCCTGGGCCGGGACTTGAAGCAGCGGCTGGCCGAGGCGGCAAGCGGCGCCGCAGTCACGATGGGGACGCATGCCGAGCTTCGCTATCGCGGCCAGATCCACAGCCTGCGCACGCGCCTGCAGTCGGGCGACGACGCGGCCGCGGTGCGCCAGCGCTTCGAGCAGTCCTACACGAGCCGCTACGGGCACGCCAGCCATGGGGCACCGGTGGAATTCGTTTCCTTGTCGGTCACCGCCCGGCGCGAAACCGCGCATCCGGACCTGCATCGCCTGGGAAGCCATGATGCCGCACGCGGCGGCGTGGGGGAGCCCGCAGGCACCCGCAAGATCTTCCTGACGCGCCCCAACGAGTGGCGGCAGGTCCCGGTGTTCCGGCGCGAGGACCTGCCGCCAGGGTTCCGCGTGACCGGCCCGGTCGTGATCGAGGACTACGGCTCGACCTGCCTGGCCGACGCAGGCGATGTGGTGGAGATCGGGCAGCTGGGCGAAATCCGCATCACGCTCGGCGCGGTGGAACGCCCATGAGGACCGAGAACCGAATGAGCATCGATCAAGTCACCCAACCCGCCCTGGACCCGATCACCGTGGAAGTGATCCGCCACAAGCTGAGCGCGATCCCGGAACAGATCGAGGCCAATATCGTCCGCACGGCGTTCAGTCCGCTGATCTATGAATACAAGGACTTCGCCGTCGGCCTCATCGACCATCAGGGGCGGCTGATCTCGCAGGGGCGGGGCGGCATCCCGCTGTTCGTCGCCAACCTGCTCGGAGCGGCGGTGCAGGATGGCCTTTCGATCTACGGCCTGGACGGATTCGCGCACGGCGACGTCGTGATCTGCAATTACTCCGGCGTGCTGGGCCAGCACCTGAACAACGTGGTGATGTACACGCCGGTGTTCAGCGACGACGACTCCGGCCGCCCGAAAGCCTTCCTGGCGATTGCCGCCCACTGGGCCGACGTGGGGGGCCGCGAAGTCGGCTCCTCTGTGGCCAACAACACCGTCGACATCTTCCAGGAAGGTATCCAGTTCCGCACCGTCAAGCTGTGGAGCGCGGGCCAGCCGGTGGGCGACGTCTACCGGATGATCGAGCACAACACGCGCTTCCCCGAAACGGTGCTGGGCGACGTCGCCTCGCAGCTGGGGGGCTGCCTGCTCGGCCGAGATCTCTATGCCGGCATGCTGCGGCAATACGGTGTCGGTGCCGTGGGTGCCGCCATCGAGAAGATCTGGGCCCAGTCGGAACGGGCCGCGCGCGAGGCGATCCGCGCCATCCCGGATGGCGTCTACCAGGCCGAAGCCATGCTGGACGACGATGGCATCGACGTCGGCAAGCCGGTGCCCATCCCGGTAACCGTGCGGGTGGCAGGTGACGGGATCGAAGTCGATTTTTCCGAAGTCGCGGGCGTGCTCAAGGGGCCCTTCAATTCCGGGGCATTGGGCGGCGGCATCACGGCCGCCCGCATCGCGCTGGCGTACCTGCTCGATGCCGAAGAGGCGCCGAATGAAGGCACCTTCCGCCCCTTGTCGGTGGTGCTGCCTCCCGGCAAGTTCCTCAGCGCACCGGCGACGGCGCCGATGGCCCGCTACAGCGCGCCGCTGGCCACGGTGATCGATGTCGTGCTGCGCGCCATCGGCCAGGGGCTGCCGGCACGCGTTGCCGGCGGTCACCATGGCGCGTTCGGGATCCATATCTTCGCCGGGCGCAACAGCAAGGGCGAACTTTTCAAGAACCTGGAGACGGCGCAGGGCGGCTTCGGCGCCAGCAGTAGCGCGGACGGCAGCGGGCCTTTCAAGACCTACGCGCACGGGGACACTTTCAATGTGCCGGTGGAACTCCAGGAAGCGCTGTACCCGATCCAGATCGAGGAGATGGCGCTGCGGACGGATTCCGGGGGCGCCGGGCAGTTCCGGGGCGGTCTGGGCGTCACGAAGCTTTTCGCGGTGAAGGAGGCCTGCAAGTTGAACGTGAGCATGGATCGCACACGCTGTCCGCCCTGGGGCGTGGATGGCGGGCTGGCCGGCGCAGCCGGCGGCATCCTGCTGATGCAGGCCGGCAAGGAGCCGGAATTCCTGCTGAAGGCGGACCGCGCCGTGCAGCCCGGCGACCGGGTACGCGTCGACTCCGGCGGCGGCGGCGGCTTCGGCTCGCCGCGCTTGCGCGATCGCGAGAGCGTGCGCCGGGATGTCCTGCGTGGCTATATCAGCGAATCCGCGGCACGGGAGATCTACGGCTTCACCGGTCCACTGGCCTGAACCGTCTGCCTTTTCATCACCATGGAGACAACCCACATGAAGAACGAATCCGGTTTCAGGCGCCGGCAGTGGTTGGCAATGGCGGGCGCGGTTCCGTTCGCGCTGCGGGCATGGCCGGCGCTGGCGCAGTCCGACTATCCCAACAAGCCGATCAAGTTCATCGTGCCGTTCGCCCCGGGCGGCTCGCTCGAGGTGCTGGGGCGCCACATCGGCACCAAGCTGCAGGCGAAGATGGGCCAAGCCCTGGTGTTCGAGAACCGGCCGGGTGCCAACTCGCAGATGGGCACGAGTGTCGCGGCGCGGCTGCCGGCAGACGGGTACAACCTGTTGATGGGCGCGGACTCGGGGCTGTCGATTTCGCCCATCCTGAACAAGGCACTCACCTACCACCCGGAGCGCGATTTCGCGCCTCTGTCGATCCTCTGCCAGATCTCGCTGCTGCTGATCGCCAACGCCAGCTTCGGCCCGAGCACCTTGCAGGAGTTCATCGCGTATGCCAAGGCCAACCCTGGCAAGGTGGCTTATTCGTCGCCGGGGGTGGGTAGCCAGCACCACATCATGTTCGAGGCACTGGCCACGCGCCTGGGGCTCGAACTGCTGCACGTGCCTTACCAGGGTATCGCGCCTTCGGTGAACGCGCTGTTGGCGGGCGAAGTGAACGTGATGATGGCCGCCCTGGCCCTGCCGCTGCCTTACGTGCGCAGCGGCAGGCTGAAGACGATCGCGTTCGGCGGCAACGCCCGTCACCCGCTGCTGCCGAACGTGCCGACCTTTGCAGAGGCCGGCGTTCCCGGTTTCGAAGCTCGCTCCTGGTTCGGCGCCTTCGCCCCGGCCGGGACGCCGAGGGACATCGTGCAGAAGCTGTCCGCCAACATCTGGGAAATCGTCGCCAGCAAGGAGTTCAGCGAAGGCTTCCTGATCCCCCAGGGGTATGACCCTGTCAACACGGTCGCGCCCGAGCAGTTCCCCGCCTTCCTGCGCGAAGACCGGAAGAAGTGGGAAGCTGCCATCGCCCAGATCAACCCCAAGCGGCTCGCTCCCTGAGCACGATCCTGAAATGAAACTTGCGAGATACCGCCGCGGCAGTGCTGCGGCCTGCTTCGGCATCGTCATCGACTTCGAGGGCGGCAGCCGCTTGCTCGACCTGGGCGCCGCGTTCGCGTCTTCCCGCTTCAGCCGTGGTGCGCCTTCCTCGATGATCGAGTTGGTGCGCCGCGGCACCGCTGGCTTGGACCAGGCCCGCGAGGTGCAGGCTTGGGCGCTGCGCCACGGCGAAGACAGCTGGCTCTGCGACCCCTCCGTCGTGGAGTGGCTGGTTCCCGTTGAAGTACGCAACGCCTTCTGCGCCGGGCGCAATTTCGGCCGCCACCTCGGCGAAAGCCAAGGCGCTGCGGCTCCAGGCAAGACTTACCACAACGAATTTCCCACCGGCTTCCTCAAATTGCCGGACGTGCTGGTGGGGCACAAGGCCAGGGTCCGGCGGCCGCCTGATGTATTGGAGCTGGACTACGAGATCGAAGTGGCCGCGATCATCGGGTCGCCCGCTTACCGGGTCGACAAGGAACGCGCACTCGACGCCGTGTTCGGCTACACGGTATTCAACGACCTTGGCGCACGGGAATGGCAGCGCAAGGAGATGAGCAACGGCCTGCTGCTCATGGGCAAGAACTTTCCGGGCTTCGGTCCGATCGGCCCGTGGATCGTGACCGCCGACGAGATCCCGGATCCGTCTCGGCTGACCATCGAATTGAGGGTCAACGGGGAAGTGCGTCAGCACAGCGGCTGCGACGACATGATCTTCAGCTTCGCCGACCTGATTGCGTTCTGGTCGCGCGCTGGACTGGAGCCCGGCGACCTTGTCGCTTCGGGTACGCCGAGCGGCGTAGCTCTCCACCGAAAGCCCGATCCCTTCGTCTACTACCTGAAACCTGGGGACGTGGTCGAGGCGGTCGTGGATCGCGTGGGAGTCCTGGAGACCGTGATCACGGAGTAACGCGGTCCGGGACCCGCCGATCCTGGCTTGCCGTGTATTCGAGGAGGGTTGCGCAGTGCGTCCAGGCGGCAGCGGTTCAGAAACACCTGGGCATGGATGGTCGAGGCTCTTGTGCCGCGTTGCGATCTCCGCAATCCGGCAAGAAGCACGTATCACGCACGCACTGAATCATTCGTCCCTGGCTGCGAGCTGCGAGCTGCGGCCCTCCGACCCACCTCCACGTCGGCGTCTCGACAGCACGCCACCCATGTCCGGGCAGATCAAGCCAAGCACGAAGGCGTTGATTCACCCAATGTTCCTTCAGGCGCTCACTACTCGTTTCGGCTCCTAACCGAGAGGCCGTGCAGTCTCCACTGCTTCTCTGTCTGGCGAAGGAGAACCTTGGTAGCTTGATGCGATGGTGCCTGGAGCTTCCGCTCCCGGCCAGTAGCAGACGCCGCGGCAGTCTTGCCAGCACCGGTGGGAGATTCGCCGTGAGCCGTCGACCACGACCTGCGGCTGCGGGATGAAGCGCATCGGCGAAGTGGTCAACGCCGCTAACGAGCGCGGTGTCCGGTCGTGTTCTCGGGCATTCGCCACTTCCGCCACTGAGCGCAGAGCGACTGTTGTGATGGCGCTACCTTCGAGCAGCGGGCGCTTGGCGGCCGGGACGCGCGCATGGCCCAATCGCCGTCCACAACAAGCGGCATGGCGGAATGGCCAGACGTGCAAATGACGGAAAAGATGAACAAGATGAACGAACAGGCATGGAGCGGTGCGACCCGCCGCAGTTGGCTCGCGCGGGCGGCCACGTATGCGGTCTCGGCCACGGCGGCCGGCCTCCTGGCGGCTTGCGCCACCACCGGGATCTCGAAGGACACCGAACTGGGAGCCGGGGACGGCGTGGTCACGCTGCGCGTGGTGAAGATGGACGGGCGCGTGCTGGACCAGTTCATCGTGCAGAACCTGGACACCCAGCGGGAGTACAAGGTGCTTCCTCAGCCCGCGCTGGGCGGCAACAGCTTGCGCTTCTTGGGAGTGCTGCCGGCGGGCCGCTACCAGGCGCGCTCCCTGTACGGCGAGTCGACCGAGGAACTGCCCACCGTGAAGATCGTGCACAAGCTCGGCGTGCCGCTGGCGGGCGAGCACAACCGCTTCGAGGTGGAGGCCGCCGGCCTCACCAACCTGGGCTCGCTCGTGTTCGTGCCGCTGGAGGACAAGCGCTTCATCGCGCCGCGCGAAAGCACGCCGGTGGCCGCGCGGGAGTGGCTGCGCTACGCCAATCCCGCGCTGGAAGGAAAGCTGCGGGCGACGCCGGAGAAGGGCTGGATGCAGCCTCCGCCGGCGCACCAGGCCGCGCTTCTGGAGCAGCAGCTCAGGTATGCGGAAAGCCGCGCGGTGCCGGTCGGGCAGCCGGTGCCGGACGCGAAGGGGACCTACTGGGCCGAGGGCAAGCTCGGCACCGTGTTCGATCTGTCCAGCGGCCTGAGCTACCGGGTCGGCACGGTGCAGCAGCTCACGGCGCTCGCACGGCTCGCGGATGAACGCCTGCTGGTGGGCGGCGAAGAGGGCTACGTCGCCGTCTCTACGCCCGACCGGCGCACGTGGCGCCAGCAGCCGTCGCCGGCCTCGAAGGCCGCCGTGGCCCTGCTCGCCGCGCAGGCGCCGGACGGCACCGTGTACCTGGTGAGCCGGACGCCGCAGGGCGTGGTCGTGCATGCGGCCGACCCGAACGCCGCGACGTGGACCTGGCGCGAAGTGCGCCGCCTGCCGCATGAGCAAACGGGGCGGCCGCCGCTCGCCGTGAGCGCGGGCGACCGCATCGTCATCTACACGGTGGGCCCGGACCCGGACACCCTCTCGTCCCTGGACCTGCGTAGCGGCCAATGGGAGGCGCATCCCGCCCGGGGACGTGTGATGACGCTGCGCGGCTGGCCGCATGGTCTGGTGTTTGCCGTCGGCTTCCAGGGCTCGCTCACCACGACGGCGGACTTCGGCCGTACGTGGCAGCAGATCGACCACGTCGTCACCGGCTCCCTGCTCGAGTTCTCGTCGGCGACCCAGGGCTACGTGGCGGGGTTTCCGTTCGGCAGCTCGCGCAACGGCCCCGTCCTCTTCAAGACCGCCGACGCCGGCAAGACCTGGACCCGTGTCGGTTCGGCGCCGCCCGGCGCGGACGGGCTGGGAGGCACCTTGGTCTACGACCGCGCGGCGCAGCGCCTGGGCTACCAGGGCACTTCCGGCAAGGTGGTCTGGTCGCAGGACGAGGGCAAGACCTGGCAGTAGCCGGCGGCCTCAGGGGAGCGGGCAGAACACGTCCCCCGCCGCCTGCACGGTGAGCGCGATGTCGTCCGCGCTGTGCGCGGACGACACGCACCCGGCCTCGTACAGTGCCGGCGCCGTCTAGACCCCGCGATCCAGCAGGCCGTGGACCAGCTTGCCGAATGCGGCAGCATCGCTCTTCATCACCTGCGCGTAAGTTCGCGGCAGCAGGATGGAAGACTCGAGCCCCACGCGGCATCTTCTGGCTATGGCGTCCGCTCCTGGCCGATTGTGTTGAAAAACTCCACGGCCCGGGCGGCCGCTGAACTCGAAGCAAGTTAGTCGCTCGATCTTCTATGTCGTTCGAGGCGCCCGCTGCGCGCCCCTCACTTCATACAGTTGCCGGCGTGAGCCAGCGGGCCATTCTTCGCAGGTTCTGAGCCGCTGCGGCCATCAGGAACTCGTCTCGGGCTCCGCTTATGCCTCGCAGCCTCAGTCGATCCAGCTTCAAGATGCGTTTCAAGTGTGCAAACAGCATCTCCACCTTCTTCCGTTGCTTGTGTGACCGCTCGTAGGCCGGCGTGGCACATACAGTACGCGCGACATCGCGTGCATCTTCGTAGATGCTCCTGGCGATCTTGCGATGGGAGGTGTTGGGGCAACACTTCTGCTTCAGGGCGCAGCTGCCGCAGTCGTGCTGCGAAGCCCTGAAGAGAACAGTGCCCACGTTGGTGGGTCGTCCGGTACTCGTGAGCTTCTTGCCTCCGGGGCAGTCATACGTGTTGGCGCTTGCGTCGAAGTGGAAGTCCGGTCGGCTGAACGTGCCGTCCTCGCGCAACGACTTCTCCCAGACAGGAATGTGAGGCTCGATCTTCTTCTCGTTCACGATCCAATTCAGCATGGGAGCAGCGCCGTAAGCAGTGTCAGCGACCAGGCGTTTGGGCGTGAGCTCGAACTGCCGCTGCACGCGCTCGATCATCGTTCGTGTTGCGTCCACTTCTTCGGTGCGGTGAGCGGGCGTGGCCTCGACGTCAACGATGATTCCGGCATCGAGATCAATCAAGTAGTTGGTTGAATACGCGTAGAACGCCGGCCCTCCTCGGACGGCCGTCCAGCGCGCGCCAGGATCGGTAGGGGAGACGTTCTTCGGCGGGGTCGAGGCCCCACTGGGCGGCTCGTCTGAGTCGCTCTCCGGCCCGGCAGGGTTGTTCCCTTCCAGTGCGTCGAGATACTCGCGCACCGCTCGTGAGCCGCCTTCGCCCTCGGCCAGTTTCTTCGCGTCCGCGGCCGGCACAAACCGCTCGCGGTTCGCGTCTGCCTTGATGACGCTCGCGTCGATCGCGAATCCTTCGCCACCCACCAACCCCTCCAGCATGCAGCGCTGGAGAACCACCTCGAAGATACGCCGGCACACGTCGCTCTGGCGGAATCGGCCATGCCGGTTCTTGGAGAACGTTGAATGATCGGGCACTGGCTCGTTCAGGCCCAAGCGGCAGAACCAGCGATAGGCCAGGTTCAGGTGTACCTCCTCGCACAGCCGCCGCTCCGAGCGAATGCCGAACGAGTAGCCGATGACCAGCATCCGGATCATCAGCACCGGATCGATCGAGGGCCGCCCGGTGTGGCTGTAAAACGGAGCGAGCTGCCCGCGCAGCTCGCTTACATCCAGGAAGCGGTCGATGTCGCGGAGGAGATGGTCCTTGGGGACGTGGTCCTCAAGGCTGAACGAGTAGAACAGCCGCTCCTGATCCCCGCCTTGGCTTCCCATCATCGTGCGTACCCCCGCCACTGGTTCGCGCAAATCTAGGAGAGCCGGTCGAGTTTTTCAACACAATCGGCCAGAAGCAGCCATTGGCGAAGCGCATATTGTTCGCCGGATATTTGATCCACGGCATGCATCAATACGTCCAAATCTTGCAATTCCCTTGAGGGCGCGGCCGTTCCACACTTCGTCCCGGAGCTGCAGCCAACCGGCACAGCCAGCATTGGAGACACCAGTGAGCACCCAGCAAGACGAGCTTCGTTCCTGGATCGGACGCAGCGAGACCGTGGAAGACGCGATCCATCCCACCCCGGTCGTTGCCCTGACGGCCACGCTCGACTACCCGCCGGCCCCGGTACCCGCCGGCACGGCCTTGCCGCCCCTCTGGCATTGGCTGTACTTCCTGCCAATGCACCGGCAGAGCGAGATCGGCGCCGACGGCCATGCACGGCGCGGTGGCTTTCTTCCCCCAGTGCCGCTGCCGCGCCGCATGTGGGCCGGCGGCCAGTTCGAATTCCGCGCGCCGATCCGCGTCGGCGATCGTGTTACCCGCACCTCCACCATAGACGACGTCTCCACCAAGCACGGCCGCACGGGCCAGCTCGTCTTCGTCAAGGTGCGCCACGAGGTGCGCTGCAATGAGGACACCGACCCCTCGCTGGTCGAGTTCCATGACATCGTCTACCGCGAAGCGCAGGGGCCGAACGATGTCGCGCCGCCGCCCCAGGCCGCGCCCACCGAAGCTGCGTGGCGCCGCCAGATCGTGCCGGATGACGTGCTGCTGTTCCGCTACTCCGCACTCACCTTCAACGGCCACCGGATCCATTACGACCGGCAGTACGTGACGCAGGTGGAGGGCTATCCCGGCCTCATCGTGCACGGCCCGCTGATCGCCACCCTGCTGATGGACCTGTTGCGGCGCGAGCTGCCCGGCGCCGACGTGGCGAGCTTCCGCTTCAAGGCCGTTCGCCCCACCTTCGACCTCAATGCCTTCCACGTCAGCGGGCAGCCGCAAGTCGACGGGAAGACCATCCGCCTCTGGGCCTCCGACCACGAAGGCTGGCTGACCATGGACGCGACCGCGGTCCTGCGCTGATCCACAAGTAAACCGGAGCCAGAACCATGCAGCCCCTCCAAGGCATTACCGTCGTCACGCTCGAACACGCGATCGCGGCACCTTTCGCAACCCGGCAGCTCGCCGACCTCGGCGCCCGCGTGATCAAGATCGAACGCCCGGGTTCGGGCGACTTTGCCCGCGGCTACGACGAGCGCGTCCGCGGCCTGTCCTCGCACTTCGTCTGGACCAACCGCTCCAAGGAAAGCCTCACGCTCGACGTCAAGCATCCGGAAGCGGCCAGGATCCTGGAGCGCCTGGTGCTTGAAAAGGCCGACATCGTGGTGCAGAACCTCGCGCCAGGCGCCGCGGCGCGCCTGGGCCTCGGCTACGAGAAGCTGTCGGCCGGCAAGCCGGCGCTGATCGTGTGCGACATCTCGGGCTACGGCGACGACCCGGTCCACCCCGGGCCGTACCGGGACAAGAAGGCTTATGACCTCCTCATCCAGAGCGAGGCCGGCTTCGTCTCCGTCACCGGCACGCCCGACGAACCGTGCAAGGCCGGCCCGTCGATCGCCGACATCGCCGCCGGGATGTATGCGTACAGCAATATCCTCGCTGCCCTGCTGCAGCGCGGGCAGACCGGCAAGGGCCAGCGCATCGACATCTCGATGCTGGAATCGCTTGCCGAGTGGACGAGCTATCCGCTCTACTACGCCTTCGAGGGCGCCGCGCCGCCGCCCCGCACGGGTGCCAGTCACGCCACCATCTATCCCTACGGCCCGTTCCCGGCCGGTGACGGCACGACGGTGATGCTGGGCCTGCAGAACGAACGCGAATGGGTCAGCTTCTGCGACAAGGTGCTGCAGCAACCCGGGCTCGCCAGCGATCCGCGGTTCACCGCCAACTTCAAGCGCGTGGCCGAGCGCGACGCCCTGCGCCGGATCATCGTCGAGGCCTTCCAGCACCTCACCGGCGCGCAGGTGGTCGAGCGGCTCGAGCTTGCGCAGATCGCCAACGCCCGCGTCAACAGCATGCAGGACGTCTGGGCGCATCCCCAGCTCCAGGCGCGCGGCCGCTGGACCGAAGTCGGCTCGCCGAAGGGCAGCTTGCCCGCCATGCTGCCGCCCGGCAGCTGGGACGTGGGCCCCCGCATGGACCCGGTGCCGGCACTCGGCCAGCACACCGATGCGATCCTCGCGGAGCTGGGTTATGGCTCGGCCGAGATCGCGGCCCTCCATGCATCGAAGGCGGTCTGAGGTGAGTGCCATGCCCGAAGCTTCCACCCATCCGCGCACCTACCTGTTCGTTCCCGGCACCCGGCCGGAGCGCTTCGGCAAGGCCCTCGCCAGCGGTGCCGATGTCGTGGTGCTGGACCTCGAGGACGCGGTGGCCGCCGGCGACAAGGACTCGGCCCGACAGACGATCGCGAACTGGCTCGCGGCTGCGGCGCCCGCCGACCGGGCCCGCATCGTGGTCCGCATCAACGACGCCGAGTCCGACTGGTTCGCGGAAGACCTGCGGGCGCTGCGCGCCGCCGGCGTGGCCGCCGTCCTGCTGCCCAAGGCGGAGTCGGCGCAGCAGATTGCCGCGACCCAGGCCGCGTTGCCCGGCGCAAGCGTGCTCGCCCTGATCGAGAGCGCGCGCGGCGTTGTCCAGGTCGACACCATTGCCGCCGCCGGTGCGTCCCGCCTGGTCTTCGGCACGCTGGACTTCGCGCTCGATCTCGACATCGACATCACGACCGACGCCTCGGGCCTGGCCTATGCAGCCAGCCGCATCGCGCTGGCCTCGCGCGTCGCGGGCCTGCCGTCCCCGGTGGCCGGCGTCACGCCGCAGCTCGACGCCCCCGCGCACCTGCTTGCCGACCTGGCCGTGGCGCGCAGCCAGGGGTTCGGCGCGAAGCTATGCATCCATCCCCGCCAGGTCCAGGCGATCCACGCGGCGCTGCGGCCCAGCGCCGAAGCGCTCGACTGGGCGCGGCGAGTGCTTGCCGCCGATGCCGCATCGCCCGGCGCCGCCCGCCTCGACGGCCGCATGGTCGACCGACCGGTGGTGCTGCAGGCCCAGCGCACCCTGGGTCTGGCCCGCGACTGATTCTGCCCCCATCCACCCGAGAGAGACACACACCATGGCATCCACCATCATCGACTCGCGCATCTTCGGCGACATGTTCAGCGACGCGCGCATGCGCGACGTCTGGTCCGACGAGAACCGCACCGCGAAGTACCTGGACATCGAGCGCGCCCTGGCCAAGGTCCAGGGCGAACTGGGCATCATCCCCAAGGAAGCGGCGGACGAGATCGTCCGCAACTGCAACCTGTCGCAGATCGACTGGGCGAAGCTCAAGGCCAAGACCGAGCAGATCGGCTACCCGATCATCGCGGTGGTCAACCAGATCAACGCCAACTGCCGCGACAAGCTCGGCGAGTTCTGCCACTGGGGTGCCACCACCCAGGACATCACCGACACGGCCGCGGTGCTGCAGATGCGCGAAGGCCTCGCGCTGGTCGAACAGGACCTGGACGAGATCGCCGACGCCCTCGCTGCGCTGGCGAAGAAATACCGCGACACGCCAGTCATCGGCCGATCCAACCTGCAGCAGGCCACGCCGATCACCTTCGGCTACAAGATGGCCAGCATCCTCGCAGGCATCGATCGCCACCGGGAGCGCCTGCAGCAGCTGAAGCCGCGGGTGCTCATGGGCGAATTCGGCGGTGCGTCCGGCACCCTGTCGTCGCTGGAAAAAGGCGCGATGGAAACCCAGGCCGGCCTGATGAAGGAGCTCGGCCTGGCGCAGCCGCTGATCTCCTGGCACACCGTGCGCGACACCTTCGCCGAGGTCGGCAACTTCCTCGCCCTGGTCGGCGGCTCGCTCGGCAAGATCGCGATGGACGTCAAGCTGATGATGCAGACCGAGGTGGCGGAAGTCTTCGAGCCCTATGCGCCGGGCCGCGGCTCGTCGTCCACCATGCCGCAGAAGCGCAACCCGATCTCCTGCCTGTACATCCATGCCAACATCTCGGTGGCGCGCCAGCACGCGGCGGCGCTGATGGACGCCATGGTGGCGGACCACGAGCGCTCCACCGGCCCCTGGGAAATCGAGTGGGTTTCGCTGCCGGAGATCTTCTGCCTCATGTCGGGTGCGCTCAAGCAGGCCAAGTTCATCCTGAAGGGCCTGGAAGTGGACGCCGGCCGGATGCGCGCCAACATCGACATGACAAACGGGTTGGTGATGTCCGAGGCCGTGATGATGGGCCTGGGCCCGTACATCGGCCGTGAATACGCGCACGACCTCGTGTACGACCTGTGCCGGAAGGCGATCCAGGAGAACCGTCCCCTGATCGAGATCCTGGCGGCCCATGGCGAAATCAGCAAGCACGTCACGCGGGCCCAGCTCGAAGCGATGTGCGAGCCCGCCAACCACCTCGGCCAGGCCGGGGTGATGGTGGACCGCGTCCTGGCCCACAGGCGCTGATCCGACCCGACGCACTTCTGCCGCGAAGACCAGTGACACCGGCGCAGACCGGTGCATGGATACCCACGCCCCAACACCGGAGACAAGATCGTGAACCTTTCCAGATTACTCAAGCTGCTCTACGTGCAGGTCCTCATCGGCCTGATCGTCGGCATCGCCGTCGGGCACTACTGGCCCGAGTTCGGCGCGAGGCTCAAGCCGCTCGGCGACGGCTTCGTCAAGCTGGTGAAGATGATGATCGCGCCGGTGGTGTTCTGCACCATCGTGAGCGGCATCACGTCGCTTGGCGACTCGAAGGAGATCGGCAAGACCCTGCTCAAGGCGATGGGGCTTTTCTATGCGCTCACGCTTCTCGCGCTGGTCACGGGCCTGGTCGCGGTGTTCGTGCTGCAGCCCGGCGCGGGCATGCACATCGATCCGAAAAACCTGGACGCCTCCGTGGCGGGCCGGTTCGCCAGCCAAGTGCACATCCACGGATTCACCGACTTCGTCATGCACATCATCCCGAACGCCTTCTTCGGCGCTTTCGCGGAGGGAGAGGTCTTGCCGGTGCTGCTGCTGGCGGTGCTGTGCGGCTTCGGGCTGACCCGCATCGGCTCTGCCGCCAGGCCCGTGCTCGAAGGCATCGACGGCTTTTCGCACATGCTCTTTGCCGCCTTCGGCATCATCATGCGGCTGGCGCCGATCGGCGCCTTCGGCGCCATGGCCTTCACCGTCGGCCGCTACGGCATCAAGTCGATCGGATCGCTGGGGCTGCTGATAGCCACGTTCTACGTCGCCTGCATCTTCTTCGTCGCGTTGGTGCTGGGCCTGCTGGCCCGGGTCCACGGGTTCAAGCTGTGGCAGCTGATGCGCTATATCAAGGAAGAACTGCTGGTCGTCCTGGGGACTTCGTCGAGCGAGCCGGTGCTGCCGCGCCTGCTGCTGAAGCTCGAGCGCCTGGGCTGCAAGAAGGGCGTGGTGGGCCTGGTGCTCCCCACCGGCTACTCGTTCAACCTGGACGGCACGGCCATTTACCTGACGCTGGCCTCGATGTTCATCGCCCAGGCTTGCGACATCCATCTCTCCTGGCTCCAGATCGCTTCCATGCTCGGCGTCATGCTGCTCACCTCGAAAGGCGCAGCCGGTGTGACCGGCAGCGGCTTCGTCGCGCTGGTCGCCACCCTCACCGTGATGCCGGACCTGCCGGTGGCCGGCGTCGCGCTCATCGTCGGCATCGACCGCTTCATGTCGGAAGCGCGTGCGCTGACCAGCACGATCAGCAATGCGGTCGCGTGCATCGTGGTGTCGATCTGGGAACGCGCTTGCGACCGGGAGATGCTGCAGCGCGAGCTGGGCGCGAACTACGCCAATACGGAGCACGATCTGGAGGAGGGCGGGGTGGAGTTCCCGCCGACGCTCGGGTCATCCGGCGCGGCCCACTGAACGCTCGTTTCAGGCGACAGCGCGGCGGCCCGCGGGCTTGCCGCGCTTTGCTTTTATCTCGGCGAAGAATGCATAGAGTTGCTGGGCCGCGGGCGACAGTGCGCGCCCCTTGCGACGGATCAGGCCGATCTTGCGGGTGATGATGGGGTCGAAAAGCGGCACGCTCACGAGGAGCGGGTGGTCCGCCCCCGGCATCGCGATCGAGGGCACCGCCGCCACGCCCAGGCCCGCTTCGACCAGTCCCAGCATGGTCGTGACATGCTGCGTCTCATAGATGCTTTGCGGGCGTCCCGCCAGACCGGAGAGCGCCTGATCGAGGAGGAGCCGGTTGCCGGAGGCCTTGCTCACCGAGATGTAGTCGTATTGCGCCAGTTCGGTCCACGTGACCCGGCGCTTCTTCGCCAGCGCATGGTCGCGGCGGCAGGCGGCGACGAAACGTTCCTCCATGAGCGGCTTGAATTCGATGTCGGGCTCCTGGCTACCGACAAAGTTGAGACCGAAGTCGGCCTCACTGCGCGACACCGCCGTCAGCACTTCGTTCGCGCTGGCATCGAACACCTTGACCCTGACCTTGGGGTAGCGCTCGTGGTAGCGTGAAATCACCTGCGATACGAAGTAGTAGACGGTCGAAGGCACGCAGGCGATCGTCACTTCGCCCATGCGGGTGGCGGCAACCCCGCGGATGCCAAGCAGCATGTGGTCCAGTTCGTCGAGCAGCTGCTGCACCTTGCGGTCGAAGTCGCGGCCGACAGACGTCAGGCTCACGCGCCGCGTGGTGCGCTCGAGCAATTGCACGCCCAGGGCCTCCTCCAGCTTCTCGATGCGGCGGCTGAACGCAGGTTGCGACACGTTCAATGCGTCGGCTGCCTTGCGGAAGCTGCTGAGTTCGGCCACGGCGCGAAAGGCCTGGAGGTCGTTGAGATTGAAGTTGATGGCCATCTTCCGGTTCCCCCAGGGAGATCACTGATCCACGATGCGCATCAATCGATTCTAAACATGCAATTCACAAGAAGTCCGGGCTGTCGGACCATATGGGCCAGTCCAGGAACTGCACCCAGCAAGTTTGCGAGACACATCCACCGGAGCAGACAAATGCGAGTCCCCAGCTTTCGCCTGATCGGCGCCGCCGCCCTGACCACAGTCCTTGCGTGCGGCAACGCACTCGCCGACTTTCCCGAGAAGACGATCACCATCGTGGTGCCCACAGCTGCGGGCGGTGCGAACGATGCGATGGCGCGCGTCATCGGGCAGGGTATGTCGGCGATCCTCAAGCAGCCTGTCATCGTCGAGAACAAGGCCGGCGGCAACGGCGCCATCGCCAGCGAGTACGTCATGCGCGCCGCGCCCGACGGATACACGCTGATGCTGGGTTACATCGCGACGCACGCGCTGAACCCGTCTTTGCAGAAGCTGCGCTATGACCCGATCAAGGACTTTGAACCGGTCGGCATGATCGGTTCGTCGGCCACGCTGATGGTCGCGAACCCCGCGGTCAAGGCCAGCAACGCGAGGGAGCTCGTGGCGCTGCTCAAGGCGACGCCCGACAAGATCAGCTACGCGTCGGCCGGCAACGGCACGGCTCCCCAGTTCGCAGCCGAGATGTTCAAGCTGGCGACCGGCACCTCCATGCTCCACGTGCCGTACAAGGGCTCGGCACCGGCGATCACCGACACCATCGGAGGCCAGACCCAGGTGATGTTCCCCAGCCTGTTCACGGCCATGCCGTACGTGAAAGGCGGCAAGCTGAAGGCGCTGGGAGTAGCCGGCGAGAAGCGTTCTGCCCTGATGCCGGACGTGCCCACGCTCAAGGAGCAGGGCATCAATGGGGTCGACGTCTCCCAGTGGTACGCGATTTTCGCGCCGGCGAAGACGCCCAAGCCTGTGATCGCGCGGCTCAACAAGGCGCTCAATGAAGTGCTGGCCGACAAGACCGTCGTCCAGCGCCTGGAGGGTCATGGTGCGGAGGTTTCCACCATGACGCCGGATCAACTGCGAAGCTACGTCCAGCAGGAACAGGTGAAGTGGAAGAAGGTCGTCCAGGCGGCGAAACTCACGGCGGACTGACATGGGCAAGGTCATCCCCTGCGTGCTCATGCGCGCCGGCACCTCCCGCGGCCCGTTCTTCCTGCGTGAGTGGTTGCCCGAGGATGACGAGGCAAGGGACCAGGCGCTGATCGGCGCCATCGGCGCCTCGGATCCACTGCAGCTCGATGGCGTCGGTGGCGGCAGCACGCTCAATAGCAAGGTCGCGATCGTTTCGCGATCCACGCAGCCCGGGTGCGACCTCGACTACCTGTTCGCGCAGGTGGGGGTCGGACACCGCTCGGTCGACACCCGTCCCAACTGCGGCAACATGCTTTCCGGCGTGGCGCCATTCGCGATCGAGCAGGGACTCATCCCCGCCCAGGACGGCACCACGAGCGTCCGCGTCTACAACGTCAACACCGGTTCCCGCATCGACGTGACGGTGCGCACGCCGGGCGGTCGCGTCACCTACGAGGGAGACGCACGGATCGATGGGGTCGCGGGCACCGCGGCGCCTGTCCTTCTCAACTTCCTGGACGCCTGGGGCGCGGTCACCGGGCAGGTGTTTCCGACAGGAAAGCGCATAGACACCATTGATGGCGTGGAGGTGACGTGCATCGACGCGGCGATGCCCTTGATGATTGTGCGCGCCGGTGACCTGGGACTGACCGGCCGCGAAAAGCCGGCGGCGCTGGATGCGAACACTGCGTTGCTCGAGCGCCTGGAGGCCCTGCGCCTGCAAGCCGGCCGGATGATGAGCCTGGGGGATGTGTCGAACAGCGTGATCCCCAAGCCCGTGCTGGTGAGCCCGGGGGATTCACCCAATAGCGTGACCTCGCGCTACTTCACGCCGCGCCGCTGCCATGCGTCCCACGCGGTGACGGGTGCCATCGGGGTCGCCAGCGCAGTCGCTCTGCCGGGCACGGTGGCGACTGCCAGTGCGCGAGATCCAGGACGGCATGCCCTGGTCGTGTTGCACCCGGCGGGCCAGATCGATGTCGAAGTCGAGTTGAAGGGAAGCGGAGATGGTGCGACGGTCGAACGCGCCGCCCTGGTCCGCACCGTGCGCAAGATCATGCAAGGCGAACTGCACCTGCCGGAGTATGTGTTTTCGCGGCCCGAGGTCACGGGCAAGCCTGCGTCGGAGTTCCCTCGCAAGGCGGTGACCATCATCGTTCCCACCCGCGCGGGAGGGGGCAACGACGTCATGGCGCGGATCATCGCGGCCAAGTTGAGCCCGTTGCTCGGATGTGAGGTCCTGGTCGACAACCGCGCGGGCGCGAATGGCGCCATTGCGAGCGAGTATGTGGCGCATGCAGCGCCGGACGGACACACGCTGCTGTTCGGTTACGTCGGCACGCATGCGATGAATCCGGCGTTGCAGAAGGTCGGCTACGACCCGGTCGCGGACTTTGCGCCGATCGGCATGGTGGGCTCGTCGCCCACCATCATGGTGGGCCATCCGGAAAAGGGTCCCGCGAACGTGACCGCTCTCATCGCGGGCCTGAAGGACGCACCCCGCCGATTCGCGTGTGCTTCGGCCGGCGACGGTACGCCGCCGTATTTTGCGGCCGAACTCTTCCAGCTAAGCACTCACACGGCCATGGCCAGCGCCACTTACGAAGGTGCCGCACCGGCGATTGCCGACACGGTAGCGGGCCGGGCACAGATCATGTTTCCCAGCCTCTTCACGGCGCATCCGTTCATTCGCGCAGGGCAATTGCAGGCGTTGGCGGTGACGGGACCCAAACGCCTCACCGGACTGCCAGGTGTCCCCACACTGGCGGAAGTCGGGGTGACGGGAGTCGACGTCGCGCAGTGGTATGGGCTGTTCGCGCCGGCCGGGACTTCGGAAGAGGTCGTTTGCAAGCTCAACCGGTTGTTGAACGAGGTGCTGGCAGACCCCGAGGTGGTGGAACGCTTCCAAAGCCATGGTGCGCAGGTTGAGCCGGGGACTCCGGATGCGCTTTTGAGCAGAGTCGAGACTGAGGTTGCGCGGTGGTCGAAGGTGGTGAAGCAAGCGGGCCTGGCGCCGAGCGAACCCCGCTTGGTGACGTCGGATTGACGAACGAGGCGCGTCAGCCTTCATTGGTGAAGGCTGCTTCGGGTCGGAAGCCGCCACCGGCTACCATGCCCTCCGTCAGTGAGCCGGCAACTGCGGAGTGGGCGCATGCGCAAAGTGAGCTCCAAGCGTAACGCCGCTGCATACGCTCAGGCGTTCTTCACCGGGGATTTGCGATTGGGCGAGGGATGTCTGCTCCCGGCTGCGGAAGCAGCCGTCCGCCAGGGAATCGCATCCAGCGCCTCTCAGTTGTGCGCCCTGACTCCCTCGCACGTGTGAGTGGTTCACCGTCGTTCTGACGCGCGTCTGAACCCTTGCCGGCGGGCAGGATTCTGGCCGTTGCCGTGCGCATTCGCGTCTGACGCCGGACAATGGTCGCAATGTTGCAGCTTCCGTTTCACCCTGCCGTCTCGGCGTGGCTGGACGACCGCTTCGGCCAGCCGACGGAGGTGCAGGTCCAGGCGTGGGCTGTCACCTCCCAGCGCCGCCACGCGCTGATCGCGGCGCCCACCGGCTCCGGCAAGACGCTCGCAGCTTTTCTGTCCTCGATCGACGAACTCGTGCGCGAAGGCTTGGCTTCGGGGCTCTCGGACCAGGTTCACGTCCTTTACGTCTCGCCGCTGAAGGCGCTGTCCAACGACATTCGCAAGAACCTGCAGGAGCCGCTGGCCGGCATCAGCGCCCGGTTGGCCGCCATAGACCTGCCCGATCCGGGCATCCGCAGCGCCGTGCGCACCGGCGACACGCCCGCGGCGGAGCGGGAGCGCATGCGCCGCAAACCGCCGCACATCCTGGTGACGACGCCCGAATCCCTCTACATCCTGCTCGGCTCGCAGTCCGGTCGCGAGATGCTGGGGTCGGTCAAGAGCGTGATCATCGATGAACTGCATGCCGTGGCCGGTAGCAAGCGCGGCTCGCACCTGATGCTGTCACTCGAGCGCCTTGAGGCCTTGTGCGAGCGGCCGCCGGTACGCATCGGGTTGTCCGCCACCGTCAAGCCGCTGGATGAGATGGCCCGCTTCCTCCTCGGCCATCGCGACGATCCGGTGGCGATCATCGATGCCGGCCATGTGCGCGAGCGCGACCTCGCCCTCGAGATGCCTCGCTCACCGCTGGGGGCAGTGATGGCGACCGAGGTGTGGGACGAGCTTTATGACCGCCTCGCCGACCTGGTCCACCAGCACCGCACGACGCTGATCTTCGTCAACCAGCGCCGCACGGCGGAACGGGTCACCCGCCACCTCGCGGAGCGGCTCGGTGAGGAACACGTCGCGGCGCACCACGGCAGCCTGGCGCGCGAGCACCGCTTGCAAGCCGAGGAGCGACTCAAGAACGGAGAACTCAAGGCGCTGGTGGCAACCAGCTCGCTCGAGCTGGGCATCGACATCGGAGACATCGACCTGGTGTGCCAGCTTGGATCGCCCCGCAGCATCAATGCCTTCCTGCAGCGTGTTGGCCGCGCCGGCCACGCCATCGGCGCCATCCCGAAGGGGCGGCTGTTCCCCCTCGCGCTGGACGACCTGCTGGAGAGCGCTGCCCTGCTCGCCGCGGTGGACCGCGGCGAGCTTGATCGCATCCGCGTGCCGCAGCGGCCGCTGGACGCGCTGGCGCAACACATCGTGGCCGAGACGGCGAGCCGGGACTGGCCACTCGATGCGCTGTACGAGCGCCTTCGCAAGGCGCAGCCGTATGGTGAACTGACGCTCAAGGTGTTCGAGCAGGTCGTGCAGATGCTGGCCGACGGCTACAGCACGCGCCGCGGCCGGCGCGGCGCCTACCTGCACTACGACGCCGTCAATCGCATGCTGCGGGCGCGACGCGGCGCCCGGCTCGCCGCCGTCACCAATGCCGGCGTGATCCCCGACCAGTTCGACTACGACGTCGTCCTGCAGCCCGAGGGGCACCGCGTCGGCACACTCAACGAGGACTTCGCCTTCGAGAGCCTGCCGGGCGACATCTTCCAGCTGGGAAACGCGTCTTACCGCATCGTCAAGGTGGAGACTGGCAAGGTGCTGGTGGAAGACGCGAGGGGCCAGGCGCCGTCGATGCCCTTCTGGCTCGGGGAGAGCCTGGGTCGCACCGAAGAGCTTTGCGAGTCGATCTCGCTTCTGCTCGACACCGCCGACACCCTGCTTGCGGACGGCGTGCCGGGCTGCGCCCGGTGGCTCCGCGATGCGCTGCGCCTGCCGGAGGCGGCCGCGCACCAGCTCGCGCTGTATCTCGCATCGGCAAGGGCGGCGCTGGGAGTGCTGCCCAGTCGGGGTCGCATCGTGTTCGAGCGCTTCTTCGACGAAGTAGGCGACACCCACCTGGTGATCCACTCGCCGTACGGCTCTCGCATCAACAAGGCGTGGGGCCTGGCCTTGCGCAAGCGCATGTGCCGCAAGTTCAACTTCGAACTGCAGGCGAGCGCACTGGAGGACAGCATCGTGCTGTCACTCGGGCCGACGCATAGCTTCGCACTGGAGGACGTGCGGCACTGGCTGAAGAGCGCCACCGCGCGTGACATCCTGGTGCAGGCTTTGCTGGACGCGCCGATGTTCGGCACCCGCTGGCGCTGGAATGCCACCGCCTCGCTGGCGGTGCGCCGCATGAATGGGGGCCGCAAGGTGCCGCCACAATTCCAGCGGACGGACGCCGAAGACCTGTTGACGGTGGTCTTCCCGGACCAGATCGCCTGCGCCGAGAACCTCGTCGGCGAGCGCGAGATTCCAGACCACCCGCTGGTGGCGCAGACGCTGCACGACTGCCTCACGGAGACCATGGACGCCGACGGATTCGTCGCACTGCTGCGGCGCATCGAGGCGGGCGAGGTGGAGATCATCACCCGCGACCTGGCGTCTCCCTCGCCGCTTTCGCATGCGATTCTCAACGCGCGCCCCTTCGCCTTCCTCGACGGCGGGGCGGCAGAGGAGCGCCGCACCAAGGCAGTCCGCACGCAGCCCATCACGGATCTGCGGACGGCGCAGGATGTCGGCACACTCGATCCGCAGGCGATCGCGCAGGTTCGCGACTACGCCTGGCCCGCGATGGGCGATGCCGAGGAGCTGCACGACGCGCTGGTGGTGCACGGATTCCTCACTGCCAACGAAGCGCCGCTGCCGGACCTGGTTGAAGCGCTGGTGCAGCAACGCCGCGTCACCGGACTCGGCACGCCGGCAGGCGGCACCTTGCTCGTCGCAGCCGAGCGCCTGCACGAATGGCTGGCGATCTTCCCGGGAGCGACCTTCTCGCCAGCCTTGGTGCCCGTGTCCAGCGATCGCCCGGAACCCGAGGTCGCGCTGCGCGAGATACTGCGCGGTCGGCTGGAGCTGCTCGGCCCGGTGACGGCCGATGCACTGGCGCTGCCGCTGGGGCTGCCGGACGATCTCGTGCGCACGGCCCTGTTGCAACTGGAGGCCGAGGGCGCGGTGATGCGCGGCGGCTTCACTGCACCCGGCGCCGCCGAATGGTGCGACCGCCGCCTGCTGGCGCGGATCCACCGGATGACGCGTGACACGCGACGGGCCGAAATCCAGCCGGTGCCGCCTGCGCAGTTCATGCGCTTCCTGTTCCGGTGGCACGAGCTCGCGGGCAGCGAGGGCGACGAGCGCCGCCAGGGTGAGGACGGACTGCTAGCCGTGCTGCGCCAGCTCGAAGGGCACGCCGCTCCGGCATCCGCCTGGGAAGAGGACCTGCTTCCCGCTCGCGTGGACGGCTATGCGCCCCACATGCTGGACAAGCTATGCGCCGTGGGGCGCGTCGCCTGGTGGCGCCCGGCGGAATCGAGCGAGGCGGCCGCCCGCAAGTCGGGGCCGATTCGCGGCACGCCCGTGCTGCTGTGCGAACGCGAGGCCATGGTGCATTGGCTGCCGGCGGCCGGCGTGGCGCTGGCCGACGAGTCGGTGCTTTCCGGCAGGGCCTGCGTGGTGCTTGACCTGCTGCGTTCGCAAGGTGCCAGCTTCTTTGCCGACCTGCAGCGCGACGCACGCATGCTCGGCGAGCACGTCGAGCAGGCCTTGGCCGAGCTGGTGGCGCACGGACTCGTCACCAGTGACTCTTTTGTCGGCCTGCGCGCGCTGGTGATGCCCGCCGACAAGCGGAACAAGCTGCGGCGCAAGCATCGCGACCCGATCGATGACGCTGGTCGCTGGTCGCTCACACGGCGCCCGCACACGGTCCCGGCGCCTGCGGGCGCGCTGGCCGCGCCGCACGTGGAGCACATCGCGCGCGTGCTGCTGCGCCGCTACGGCGTGGTGTTCCGCAAGTTGCTCGAGCGCGAGGAAGGGCTGCCGCCGTGGCGCGATCTGTACTACGTGCTGCGCCGGCTGGAGGCACGCGGCGAAGTGCGCGGCGGCCGGTTCGTCAGCGGCTTTTCCGGCGAGCAATTCGCCCTTCCCGAGGCCGTCACGGCCTTGCGCAAAACCGCGAAAGCCCCGGGCCGTGAGCGCGTGGCCTTGTCTGCAGTCGACCCTTTGAATCTCGCCGGCGTCCTGACACCCGGCGACAAGGTTCCGCGCCTGCAAGGCAACCGCGTGCTGTTCGAAGGCGGCGTGCCGGTCGCAACGCAAAGCGGAAGCGACATCCGGTACCTGCAGGAACTGGAGCCGGCGAAGCAGTGGGAGATCAAGAACTTCCTGATCCGGCGCCAAGGCCTGGCAAGCTACGTAGTGCAGTCGTCCGTGCCGTCCTGAACTGTCAGCACGCGCGCCGCGGATGTTCCAGGAAGAACCGAAGCATTTCTTGCGTCGCGTCCGGTCCGCTCGGGTCGGTGTAGGTGCCTTTCGAGCTGCCGCCCGACCACGCGTGGCCGCTGCCATGCACCACCCAGTGTTCGGCCAGCACGTCTCCCGTGCTCGAGCGGTGCACGTGTTGCGTGCAATTCCGCCTGCCGGCTGACTGGTGACGGTGCGCCCGCGGGGAGCCATCGACGCCGCCGGCGCTGGCCCGGATGACGTGTTGTCCGTTGTCGGGGTGCACGGTGCCATCGGCGTCGCCGTGAAAGACGATCGTCGGTACACCGTGCGCGCCGGAGGTCGCTCCGGTTCTGCCGCTTCGCATGGCGGCCAGGGCCGTGGGCAGGTCTTTTGCGGCGCCGGACGCCAGGCCCGAATGGACGCCGACGGCAGCGTAGAGGTCGGGGTAGGCAGCGCCGAGGATGGCTGCCATCGCGCCGCCAGCCGACAGGCCGGCGACGTAAACGCGCGCCGGGTCGATGTCGTGGCGAGCCATGACATGTCGGGTCATGGCCGCGAGCATCGATGCCTCGCCCCGGCCGCGCTGCTGATGGCTGTGCTTGAACCAGTTCCAGCAGCCCTGGGGATTGGCCTGCCGTGACTGCGCCGGGTACAGCACGAAGCAGCCCAGCGCGCGGGCGGCCTCGTTCATGCGCGTGCCGGCGGCGAAGTCGTCCGGGTCCTGCGTGCATCCGTGCAACATCACGACCAGCGGCAGCGGCCGCTCGCCCGCTTGCGGCGGTACGTAGAGTCGGTAGTCGCGCTCCGCCCGACCGTCGCCGCTCCGTCCGGAGACGAATTCCCCTTCGGCGGTGCGGTACGTGGCGCCGAGGTCCTGCAGCAGCTTGCGCTCGGAAGCCGGTTCCCCGACCTCCCGCGCTTCGACGTCGATCACGATGTCGCCAGGGCAGGGCGGCACGGGTGCCGGCGATGGCACGGTGTCCGATCCGGCCAGTGCGGCCTGGATCGTGGCGGTCGCGGCCGCGAGGTCGCCTGAGCGCACGAGGCGCGTCGCATCGTGCATCAAGCGCTGGAAGTCGGGGTTCATGGTTTTTCTTTCAGCGGATGCGTGCGCGCAATGCAGCCTTGACGGCGGCGCTGGCGTGCAGTGCACCCAGAACGGTGAGCGAAGAAATCGTGGCCAGCGCCAGGTCGGGCGTGACGGACGGGTCGATGGTCGCCAAGCCCAGGACGCGAATGTCGAGCGTTTCGCCTGCGGCCTTGAGGGCCAGCAACTCTGACTCGGTCACGTGCAGCACGCCGAGCGAAAGAGTCTTGCGCGCAGCGGCCTGCCGCACCGAGTCCCCATGCACGGCCAGCTGGTTGCGCGTGGCCGTGCGAATGAAGTCGGAGCGATTGGCGTAGAAGCCCTCCTGCACCAGCAGATCGATCTGGCCCAGGTCGACGCAGCCGAGGTTGACGGTGATCTTTTCATCCTGCGGCTTGGGTGCGGCGGTGACGGATTTGCTGCTGGCTTTGGGCACATCGCCATCTTAGCACCATCCACTTGGATGGCGAACGGCTATTCAAGAAGCCGCCTGGACGCGTCACTGTGCGGAGAGCGCGGCCGCCCAGGGGCTGTATCGCAAGCCGGGCGCGCGCGGTGCGCCAGAACCAGCAGCGGTATGGGGTGCTGCCCTGCACGCGGGCGCCGGCGCGCAGCTCGCGCGGGAACTGGGCAGCGTCGGCTACTTGGCGCGCGAACTGCCAGGCGAGGTGCCGTCGGCAGAGGCATCCGCAAGCCCGGGACATCGGACAGCCGTTTTCTCGACCCGCAGTGAGAAGACGTCGCGGCGGCTGCTTAGGGTCGAATTCAGCACACCCTCCAGCGCAGACAGCACGGACTCGAGGTGCGAAGCTTTTTCTTCGGCGTGCTACGCCGCGATGCGGTAGATCCGGCGCGCATTCTCCACGAACAGCTGGGCCCGCTCCTGCGCGCTCAAATCCGCGACGCACGCGGCGAAGCCCTCGAAGATGGCCTCGTACGACGCGCACAGGCTGTCCACGGGGAAGTTGCTGCCGAACATGCACCGGTCGACCCCGAACAGCTCGATCACTTCCAGCACCACCCGCCGGTTGGCGTCCAGCCGCCATTGGTAGCCGGCTTCGCCGATGCCGCTGATCTTGATCGCGACGTTGGGCTGCGCGGCCATTCCGGCCAGCGCCGTCCGCCAGGCACGCAGGCCTTCCTCGCTGCGGTCCGACGGCATGCCCGCATGGTTGATGACGATGCGCGTTTGCGGAAAGGCGGCGGCCACGCGCACCGCTTCGTGCAGGTGCCACCAGGGCGTCTGCAGTTCGTAGTGCAGGCCCAGGGGCTCCAGCCGCGCGTAGCCTTGCAGCCAGGCGCCATCGGTCATGCCGCCCGGAGGGCCGCCGGGCGCCAGGTTGGCGCGCGGCTTCTGGCGCACGCCGCGCACGAAATCGAAAGCCGCCAGTTCTTCCAGCGTGCCGGCCGCGTCCGGCTGGTGCAACCAGGCCTGCCCGACGGCGACCGAGGGCAGCCCGCACTGTTCGCGCAGGGATGCGATGAAGCGCATCTCACCCACCGGGTCCTTCGGGTTCCACTCGGCCTCCACGTGCACGCTGCCCAGCAGGTTGATGCCCGCCGTGTCGCGTCGGTAATCGGCCGGCAGGTAAGGGCGCTTGAGCGCCGAGTGGTCGCCGTAGCGATGCGGAGGAAACCCCGCATCGTTCAACCAGGGGTAGTAGTGCGCTTCCGGGTCGAGGAAGTGGTGGTGGGTATCGATCAGGGCCAGCATGGCCCTTACTTCGCGGCGAGCCACTTCTCCACCACGTCCTTGGGAATGTCGGTGCCGTGGTACTTCTTGAAGATCGCGTTCAGCTTGCCGTTCGCGTGGTTGGCCTTCACCCAGTCGTTGATCCATGCGAGCAGGCGCGGATCGTCCTTGCGCACGCCGATGCCCAGGTCGTTGATGCGCAGCACGAACTTCTGTTCCAGCTGCCGCTGCGGCGCCTTCTCCTGCATCGTCTTGAACAGCGCGCTCGACGTGCCCACCAGATCGGCCTGGCCCGTCACGACGGCGGTGATCACGCCGGCATCGTCGTCGTAGCGGACCACGTTGGCGCCCTTCGCGTTGTCCGTCAGGTCCTTGTCCTGCGTTGTGCTGCGGTTGACCGCCACGCTCTTGCCGGCGAGGTCGGCCATGCTCTTCACGTTGACGCTCTTGACGCCGCCCACCAGCGAGATCTGCGGCGCATAGGGAATCGAGTAGTCGACGATCTTGGCGCGCTCCGGCGTCCAGGCCAGTGTCGAGATGATGATGTCCGCCTTGCCGGTCTGCAGGTTCGGGATGCGGGTCGCGCCGACGGTGGGCACCACTTCGAGGGCGACGCCGAGATCGTGGGCAAGCAAGACGGCCACGTCGTAGTCCGAACCCGTCGGGTTCATGTTCGCGTCGGTCATGCCCGATGGCGGGACCGCCAGGTCGATGGACACGCGGATCTTCTTGGCCGCGCGGATGTTGTCCAGGGTGTCGGCATGGGCGCCGAGGAACGCGGTGGACAGGGTCGCCAGCAGCAGCGCGCGGCGGGACAGGTTCTTGAGGCTCATGATGTCTCCGGTAGTTGTGGGCAGAACGAACTCTTACAGGCCAGAGCCGAGGAACTGCTGCAGTTCCTCCGTCTGCGGCCGGTCGAACATGTCGGGGCCGCCCTGTTCCCAGACGCAACCCTTGTGCATGAACAGCGTGGTGTTGGCGACGTTGCGGGCAAAAGCCATCTCGTGGGTGACGAGCACCATGGTCATCCCGCCGGCGGCGAGATCGGCCATCACCTTGAGGACCTCGCCGGTGAGCTGCGGGTCCAGGGCCGAAGTCACTTCGTCGAAGAGCATGACCTGCGGCTCCATCGCGAGCGAGCGCGCGATGGCCACGCGCTGCTGCTGGCCACCCGAAAGCTGCTCCGGGTAGCTTCCCGCCTTGTCCGACAAGCCCACCTGTGCGAGCACGCGTTCCGTCAGCTCCTTCGCCTCGGCACGCGTCTTGCCCTTGCTGTGTCGCGGCGCCAGCGCGATGTTCTCGGCGGCCGTGAGGTGCGGGAAGAGGTTGTAGCTCTGGAAGACGATGCCAACGTCGCGCCGCAACTGGCGCAGGTCGAGCCTGGCGTCGCTCACCTCGTGCCCGCACACCCGGATGCGGCCCTGGTCGATGCGCTCCAGCCGGTCGATGCAGCGCAGCGCCGTGCTCTTGCCGGAGCCGCTGCGGCCGATGATGGCGAACACCTCGCCCTTGTTCACGCTGAAGCTTACGCCGTCGAGGACCTTCAGCGCCCCGAAGCTCTTGTGCACGTTCTCGAGCTGGATCACGCTCATGGGGTACCTCCCCCAGGATCCGTCCGCTGCGCGGACTCCTCCTCCCCCCTCCGCAAGCGGAGGGGGCGAGCGCCTTCGGGCGGCCGTGCGGCGCTCATGCCGCCGCGACCTCCACGCGATGGGCCACCAGCAGGCGGCGTTCGAGCTGCCGGCTCCACCACGACAGCGGGAAGCAGAGCAGGAAGTAGAGACCGGCAACGAGCATGTAAACCAGGAACGGTTGGAAGATGGAGTTGTTCACCACCTGGCCCGCGCGGGCCAGTTCGACGAAGCCGACCACCGAGGCCAGCGAAGTGTTTTTGACGATCTGCACCATGAAGCCCACCGTGGGCGGGGTCGCGATGCGCAGGGCCTGGGGCAGGACCACCAGCCGCATGCGCTGCACCCTGGATAGCGCCAGGCATTCGGCGGCTTCCCATTGCGTGCGCGGCACGGCCTGGATGCAGCCGCGCCAGATCTCCCCGATGTACGCGCTGACGTAGACGGTCATCGAGAGGCCGGCCGCCACCAGCGCCGGGAGGCTCAGGCCGACGATGCTGAGGCCGAAGTACGCCAGGAACATGAGGATCAGCAGCGGCGTGCCTTGCACCAGCTGCACGTAGCCGGTGGAGAGCCAGCGCAGCGACCGGACGGGCGAGATGCGGCACAGGGCCACGAGGAATCCGGCCAGCCCACCGCCCACGAACGCCATCAGCGACAGCACCAGCGTCCAGCCCGCCCCCTGCAGCAGGAACACGAAGTGGTTCGCGTTGAAGGCGTTGTTCACAGCGGCGTCCCCAGCTTGCGGCGGCGCGTGAAGAGCGCCTGGCCGGCGGCCCAGAAGGCCGTCCGCATCAGCAGCGAGAGCAGGAGGTAGAACACCGCCACCACCGCGTACGTTTCGAAGGAGCGGAACGTGTCCGACTGCACGCGGTTGGCGATGGCCGTCAGCTCCTCGGCCGAGATCTGCGAGGTGATGGAGGTGGCCAGCATGAGCAGCACGAACTGGCTCGTGAGTGCGGGATACACGCGTTCCGTCGCCGGCCTCAGGATCACGTGCCAGTAGATCTGCGCGCGCGAGAGCGCCAGGCACTCCGCCGCCTCGATCTGGCTCCTGTGGATCGATTCGATGCCGGCGCGCATGATCTCGGTCGTGTAGGCGCCGACGTTGATGACCATTGCCAGCACGGCGGCGAGGAAGGCGGGCACCTTCAGGCCGATGCTGGCAAGCCCGAAGTACACCAGGAAGATCTGCACCAGCAAGGGCGTGTTGCGGATCGTCTCGACATAAGTCGCACAGGCGCGGGCCACGAAGCGGTTGTTGCTGCCCCGCCCGATGGCGCAGAGTGTTCCGATCAGCAGGCCGAGCAAGGTCGCGGCCAGCGACAACCTCAGGGTCAGCCCGGCGCCGTGCAGGAACAGCGGCCATTGCGCCAGCACGCTGCTGAAGTCGAACTTGTAGGTCACGGCTCGCCCAGTTCGCGCAGATAGGGAATCGATGCCTGCGCACCGGCGCGGGTGACGCAGAGCGTGGCGGCCCGGATGCCCCGCATCACCGCGGCGTCCGTCGACTGCCCGGCGACGCGCGCGGCGCACATCGCGCCTATGAAAGTGTCGCCCGCGGCGGTCGTGTCGACCACCTGCACTTTGCTCGCGGGAAAGTGACGGCAGCCGGCGTCGTCGGCGACGAGCACGCCCTGAGCGCCCAGGGTCACGATCGCCGTCGACGGTCCGCGCCGGCGCAGCGCTGTCGCCGCCGCCGCGGCGCTGGCGGAATCGGTCACGGTGACGCCGGACAGCTCCGACGCCTCGATCTCGTTCATCACGAAGATGTCCACCAAGGACCAGAGTTCGTCCGGAAGCTGGCACACGGGCGCCGGGTTCATCACCACGGTCGCTCCCTGCTCGTGCATGATCCTTGCTGCCAGCACCACTTCGGCCATCGGCACTTCGCACTGCAGGAGCAGGTACTGCCCGGCGAGGGCCTCGGGATCTGCCTTCAACAGATGGTTGGCGCCGGGGATGATGGTGATGCGGTTCTCGCCCTGGTCGTCGACCATCACGACCGCGACGCCGGTGCTTTCGCCCGCCGTGCGGACCTGGGCGACGTCGATGCCATCCGCGGCCAGCGCGTTGCGCAGTGTGCTGCCGAAGTCATCCTCGCCGACGCATCCCACCATGGCCACGCGTGCGCCCTGGCGAGCGCAGGCAACGGCCTGGTTCGCGCCCTTGCCGCCGGGGTTGGCGAGGAACGACAGCCCCTGCAGCGTCTCGCCGCCTCGCGGAGCGCGTGCCACACGGACCATGAGGTCCATGTTCATGCTGCCGAAGACGACGATCTGCGGAGTCATGCGCGCTGGGTGCTGCGCTTCTTGCCGCGCGGCTGCGCTTCCGCCGCCGCGGCATCCACGCGCAGGTTCGCACCGATCTCGAAGTGCTCCGTCAGGAGCGCATCCGCTTCGGCAGGATTCCTGCGCCGCACCGCGGAGAGGAGGGCTTCGTGATGGTCGATGAGATACGCATCCACCTGGGGGACGCTGGCGATCACCTTCCTGCGCTCCAGGTGGGACTCCCGGAGCAGCTTGGCGACGGCGGCGTAGACGCTGGAGAGCGCCGGGGAGTGGGCCGCCTCCACGAGCATCGAGTGGAAGTGAAAGTCCGCCGCACCGCCTCGGGCGGGATCGTCGATGGTTTCCTTGATCGCCTGCAGCGCCTGCGACAGCCGTTCGAGATCCGGCGCAAGGGCGCGCGTGCACGCCAGCCGGATCGCTTGCCGCTCGATGGCGATGCGCGCCTGCATCACGTCGTCCACGGCGCCTGCCTGCTGGGCGAGGACGAGGCCGAAGTAATCGGCAAGGGCGGTGAAGTTCGGCTCGCGCACCACCGTCCCATAACCGCGCCGGATCTCGACCGCTCCCAGCGTCGACAGTGCCGTCAGCGCTTCGCGGATGACGGGCCGGCTCACGCCCAGGGCGCTGGCGAGGTCACGTTCCGGAAGCAGCCGGTCGCCGGTCTTCAGGCGGCCCGACATCAGCTCGTCCCGCAGGAATGACAGGACGCGGTCGTATCCGTCCTCGGTGGCGTCGGCCCGTTGGGTGATCCTGATCGGCTTGTTCATTGCGGGAGCCGGCTCACCCCTGTCCGCTGCTCTGGGTCAGGGACCGGGCGGCTTCCCGCTCCAGGTCGCCGAGCTTCTCGACGCGCCGGCGGAAGTGCTCCTCGGTGCTGAACTCGGAGGCGAGGAATGTCTCGATGACGTCACGTGCAACCTGGGGCCCGATGATCCATGCGCCGATGCACATCACGTTCATGTCGTCGTGTTCGACGGCCTGGCGTGCCACGAACGTGTCATGGCAGACCGCCGCGCGGATGCCGGGGATCTTGTTGGCTGCGATGCAGGCTCCCGCACCGGTGCCGCAGAGCAGGATGACCCGCTTGACCTTTCCGTCGCGGATCAGGGAGATCGCGTTGCGGGTGACATCCGGAAAGTCGACGGGTGAATCCGAGTTCGGCCCGACGTCGATGATCTGGTCGCAGTGCTGCGCGAGGACACTGGTCACGAATCCCTTCAGGAGGAAGCCTGCGTGGTCGTTCGCCAGGCCGATCGCAGGCCATCGTGGCACCGCAATCGCGTGCGGTGAGCGGGATTCGTCTCTGGACATTCGGGGGCCCCTTGCGACATGCTGCAGCCCGAGAGCTGCCTTACCGTGGTCTTACCAAGGGTAGGCCACGGCGGTCCGCGTTGTCAACAGAGGTTGCCCTTGCACCCGCGAGTTCAGTCCGGGTCGCTTCGAGTAGCGAGAATGCGGGGCCGCTGCGGGTCGATTGCTGCCGTAGCCACTCTGCGCGTACGACGTCTGCGCCCGGCCAGAGGCAGACTTGGATAGTGGAAAACCGATTCAACTGCCGGCCCGCCAGCGGCCTTTCTCCCGACCTAAGGGATCTCGTATGCGAGGGAGGAGGAAAGTTCTCGGAACGCAGCCGCCTGCGCCCGCAGGGCGCCTTCGCCTCGGAGGTGTCCAGCGCGTCGGCTCGCGCAGCGAACCGGATTGGCGGGTTCCCAAGCCGGGCAAGATCGACGATCGCCTTGGCAAGCTTCGCCGGATCGCCGCCGAAACCAGTCAACGAAGCTGCGCGCCTCGGTGGACTACGCGGAGCGTCGCAACTGACACGCAGCTTCCAAGGCAACGAGCTTCTGAAGAACGGAATGTCTGCTTTGGGTTGCGGATTCAGCCGGTCGATGCAACACACTAGGCCGCCTCGGCCGCTCCACTTACAGCCGCCGCTCCGACGGGAACGGCGGCTGCCCTGGGTCGAAAGGAGCTAGGGCCGGTTCACGCTATTCCAGGGGCGCGAAGGGCCCTAGGCACCCAGCCCACCTGCCGCGACCAGCGCGGCCCGTGTTTCCCGGACCGAATCCGGCAGCCATTGCCGCCAACGCTGCAGGTCCTCCCCGCTGGCGCAGGCTTCCTCCAGCGCCGTCGCGAGCGCGCTGATGCGCGCCATGCCCATCATGCCGGCCGAACCCTTCAGGCGGTGCGCAGCGGCGGCGATAACGGCTGCTTCCACGCCGGCGGCGATCTCGTCCACGGTCCGCTCCACGGCATCCATGCCCGCCTGCATGAGCATCCTGAAATCCTGCTCGCTGCCGATGTCCCGTACCGCCGCGACCTGTCGCTCGTCCAGCAGCGGCAGATCCATGGGCGGCAGCGCGGGCGGGCTGCTTGTGGCTGGCGCGCCGACACCCGGCGCGCCGTCGCGGTGGTCCACGCACGCAAAGCGCGCGATGACCGCGTCCAGCCGCTCCCATTCGATCGGCTTCGCCAGGCAGTCGTCCATGCCGG
Organism: Ramlibacter ginsenosidimutans; assembly: GCF_016654015.1. GTDB lineage: Bacteria > Pseudomonadota > Gammaproteobacteria > Burkholderiales > Burkholderiaceae_C > Ramlibacter > Ramlibacter ginsenosidimutans. The sequence continues at coordinate 164,132 of NZ_JAEPWM010000005.1, forward strand.
CTTCCAGGTAGCGCGCCTGCTCCTGGCTCATCACGTTGGCCGTGAGGCCGACGATCGGGATGCGCCGCACCTCGCCCGGAAGATTGCGGATGCGCCGGGTCGCCTCGACCCCGTCCATCACTGGCATCTGCACGTCCATCAACACGATGTCGAACGCTTGTTGCTGGACGCATGCCACTGCGGCGGCACCGTCGTGGGCGAACACGAGGCGGTGCCCGCGTGCGCCCAGCACCGCCTGCAGGATGTCGCGGTTGATCTGGACATCCTCCGCGACCAGGATGCGCTGGGGCGGCAGGGACGTGACGGCTACGCTCGCGGTGGCCCTGAGGTGTGCCGGATCGCCCGGTGCCAGCGGCACCTCGAGGGTGAAGCCGCTGCCCTGACCCACGGTGCTGGTCACGTCGATGCGGCCGTCCATCGCCTCGGCGAGCCGCTTGCTGATCGCCAGCCCGAGCCCGCTGCCGCCGTACTCGCGCGCCGTGCTGCGGTCGGCCTGGGTGAACGGCGTAAACAGTTGGGCCAGCTGGTCCGGCGGTATGCCGATGCCGGTGTCGCGCACCTCGAAACGAAATCGCTCGGCACCGCCGGCGTCGGTGGCGGCGGCGACATGCAGCGTGACGGACCCTTGCCGGGTGAACTTCACGGCATTGCCGGCCAGGTTGAACAGGATCTGCCGCAGGCGCGTGGGGTCGCCGCGGACCACCGCGTGGGAAGGCAGGGACAGCCGGACTTCGAACTCCAGACCTTTTTCCAGCGCCATCGGATGGATCAGCGAACGCACCTGCTCGATCAACTCGGCCAGGTGGAAGTCCGTCGTCTCCAGGGCCAGCTTGCCCGTTTCGATGCGGGAGAAGTCCAGGATGTCGTTGATCACGCTCAACAGGTGGCGGCCGGACGAACGCATCGCGTCGACGTACCGCCGCTGTTCGGTCGTCATGTCCTGCGCCGCCAGCAGGTCCGCCATCCCGAGCACGCCCGTCATCGGGGTGCGGATCTCGTGGCTCATGGCCGCCAGGAACTCGGCGCGCGCATCGCTCTTGCGGCGCAGCTCGGCCCAGAGCAGCGCCTGCTGCGCGAGCAGCACGGCGAACGGCAGGCTGCACAGCGCCGTGGCGGCGAGGTAGACCTGCAGCGCCTGCACCCGCGCTGGCAGTCCGCTTCCCGGCGCCAGGATGTGGGACAGGGCGCCAACGTCACGCATCGCGAAGAACCCACCGGTGACGGCCATGGCCGCGATCGCCACGCTGACGCCCAGCAAGCCGTACCACCACGTCGTCACGACGAGCAGCGGGAAGGTCAGTACCAGCCAGGGCGTATGCGCTTCCTGGCGCAGCAGGGCCACGCAGGCAATGGCGATCAAGGCGATACCCGCGGGGCGCCAGCCGCGCGCCTCGCGCAGGGCGCGGCGGCGCTCGGCCGGATCCGCCCAGGTCAGGAGGACCGGTGTGCAGACGATATAAGCCAGCACGGAAGCGGAGTACCAGGACAGCCACAGCGGGCCGTAGGGCACGCCGGCGCGGCTCGAGAGGAGCGCGGCTGCGGCAGCCGCGCTGAGGACCGGGATGGCAACGACGGCAAGCAGCAGCCGCCCCAGCTGGTCGCGGCCATGCCAGGGGTTGCTCAGCCCCCGGCGCCCATGCAGCACGGCCGCCACCGCGAGGATTTCCACGACGTTGCAGGCCCCGACCAGCCAAGGCTGCGGCGCGTTCGCGACTTCGCGGGCGGCGCCGGCCGCGAGCCACAGGATCGGCGCCAGCAGCCGCCAGTGGCGCCTGGGCTCCATCAGCAGCACGAAGACCGCAACCGCATTGGCCCCGCGCATGGCCGGCATGTCGCCGTACAAGGCAGCCGGGATGGCCTGGAACGCAAAGTACATCGCAGCGAACGCGGTCCAGCGCAGGATGTCCTTCGGGTTCATGCGAGCTGGCGATGTCCTGGTTGCAGCACGTCGAGGTGTGGAGCGCGGAGCATAGCGCGGTCCAGCAGAGCTGCGACCATGACGCGCTCGAATGCTAGTCATTAAGTTCGAATGCGCGCCAACATGCCAGCGGATCGGATGCACGGGCGTATCGGCAGTGCGCGCTTCGAGTCGCAACCCGCAGGGAAGGGGCCGCATCGGGGACCACTCGGCCTTGCCCGGCTTGCGCAACGGCTTCTGAAATGCCGAGCGTCACCTGGCGAAGAACCGACGATCCTGCGCCTCGCGCAACTGCCTGAGTGCACCAGCGCTCAGGTCGAGGTCCGCGCCACGCAGGGGCTGGCCGCGCGCGACGTGCCGCCGCACGCGGGCGCCGAGTGCCAGGTAGTACGGAACCGGCCGCTCTTCGCCAAGCGGTTCAGCGCGTTGAAGTGCGTAACCGAGCGCCGGGATTTCATGGCGCGCTCCCATCTGCAGCACCTCGCCCGGCTCCAGGTGACGCGCGGCGGAGGCCACGAGGTCCACGAGCGGCTTCACCTCGGAGCCGCCCGTGGAGCAACCGAGTTGCGCTGCGGACAGCATCGAGACGGCGGCCTCGGCGCCGAGGAGGTGCACCGGGTTGTGGAGCAGCACGTAGCGCGCGTCAGGTGAGGCCGGCATCCCCTTGGCCGCGAACAGGAGGCCGGTCGCCTCGTCGGGCGTCTCGGCCACGACGAACACGCCTCCCGCGAAACTGATCTCGTCCGGCCGGCGCAGGCAGTTGAACATGTCGACACGGCCTGTACCTCCCAGCAAGCCGCCGCTGGCGCGCGGGCGGAACAGCGAAGGCAGTTCGACCGTGCGCGCGATGGGTGCGTGCAGCGACGCGCAGTCCGGCAACAGCCCGGTGTGGTTGGCCACGATGCCCATCTCGCACAGGTCCGGGACGGTCGTGCGCGCGAACGCGACCGCGTGGCGCGTTCTCAAGCTCGCCGCATCGGCGCGCGCGAACGCGTCTGCGTAGCCGGCGGCCGGTTCGCTGCGACCCCAGGCGCTCACCGTGCCGGCCTGCGCGTCCCACACGAAATCCGATTCGCTGGACTTGCCCGCACACACGACGGGGAGTCCGAGCATCCGCGCCCAGTCCACGAGGCCGATGAGAAGGCTCGGCTGGTCGCCGTCCACGGGCGAATGCACGACGCCGCGTTCCGCGGCGCGGCAGGCGAGTTCCGCGCCGACCACGATCTCCGCTTCCTTTGTGGCGATCACGACGTGCCGGCCGGCGTCGATGGCCGCGCGCGCGGTCGCTGCCGCGGCCTCCGGGTCCCCCGTGGCTTCCAGCACGGCCACCAGCGGCAGCTGCACCAGGTCGTCCGCGGAGGCGAGCAGCGCGATCGCACCTTCGTCGAGGGCCTGCCTGGCGTCGGCCAGCGTGGCACACGCGCGGATGCGTTCCTTCGGATGTCCCGCGGCCGCCACCGCGCGGCGTGCCCGCTCCACGTCGCGGTCGCACACGGCGACCACCTTCAGGCCTGGCATGCGCGCCGCCTGCGCGACGAAGGTGGCGCCGAATTCGCCCGCGCCCACGAGGCCGACAGGCAGTTCGGCACCGGGCGTGCGGGAAAAGCGGTGGAAAATCTGCTGGAGGTTCATAATCAAATCTTGCATACAAGACGCAGAAAAGTGAAGAGCTCCGTTTCCCGCCCCCCGGCGCCCCCTCTGCGTCCGAGCGCCCGCAAGGCGACGGCGGCCAAGGCTGCGCCGGCGGCGAAGTCCCCGCGTCCGCCGGCAGCAGCCGATGCTCCCCGCAAGGGGGACCTGAACGGAAATGCGCTGGCCGCCCTGCGCGAAATGATCGTCAGCGGTGAGCTCGCGCCTGGACAACGCCTGAACGAGCGGCAGCTGTGCGAGCAGCTCGCGATATCGCGCACGCCGGTACGCGAGGCCCTCAAGGCGCTCACGCAGGAGGGGCTGCTGCAGGCGCATCCCAACCGCTCGCCTGTGGTCGCGCCTCTCGACGCGGCCGACACGAGGGACCTTATCCAAGTCGTGTCCGCTATCGAAGCGCTGGCCGGTGAGCTCGCCGCCGCAAGCGTCAGTGAGGCGCAGGTCGCCGAACTCGGGATCCTGCACTACACCATGCTGGCGCACCACGCGCGCCAGGAGATGTCCGGCTACTTCGCCGCGAACAAGGCCTTCCACCGGCGCATCGTGGAGTACGCCGGCAATCCGGTGCTGCTGTGGGTCTGGGACCTGCTGTCGCTGCGGGTCGACCGCGCGCGCTACGCCTCCAACCAGTGGCCGGAGCGCTGGCAGGAAGCCACCGCCGAGCATGCGCGGATTCTTGAACTTTTCACTGCACGCGATGCGGCCGGCGTCGGGCAGGCCATGCGCGAGCACGTGCGCAAGGGCTTGTCCGTGGTCGTGGCCTCGCTGCCGGCGCCTCCCACGGCATAGCGGCGCGCGGGGTTTGCTCGCTTGACACCCGGGAAACCTTGTATGCAAGATGCGCTCCGCACCCCGCAATGGGCGCGCTCGAGCCAGAGACAGGAGACAAACGCATGCAGACCCCGTTCAGCCGCCGCGCCGTTCTCAAGGGCGCCGCCGCAGCCGTCGCTTCGTCCGCGCTGACCGTGCGCGCCGCCGTGGAGCTCAAGCTCACGCACCCCGCAGACCTCGGCCACCCCGTGCACATCGAGGCCGAGAAGATGGCGAAGAAGGTGTTCGACCGCACCTCGGGTGCGGTGAAGATCACGCTGTTCCCGAACAACGCGCTCGGCTCCCCGGTGGAGACCGCGCAGCAAACACGGCTCGGCGCCATTGACATGATCTTGATGAACCCCGCGAACATCGAGGCGATCTCGAAGTCGGTGGGCGTCATCAACATCCCCTACCAGTTCGACAGCTACGAACACGCCTACAGGACGCTGGATGTGACGGCAAGGGAGTGGCTCACGCAGCAGCTGGCCGCGGCGGGCTTCACCTGGATCGCGAATTTCGAGTGGGGTTTCCGGGCGCTGTCCAACAGCCGCAAGGCGGTGAACACGCCGGATGACGTGCGCGGCCTGAAGATCCGCGTGCCGCCCGAGCTCGCCATCAAGGCGGCGTTCGAGGCCCTCGGCGCCAACACGCAGACGGTGGCCTTCCAGGAGGTCTACCTCGCGCTCGCCAACAAGACGGTGGACGGCCAGGACAACCCGATCGGCACTACCTTCGCGGCGAAGTTCTTCGAGGTGCAGAGCCACGTGGCGCTCACCAAGCACATCTACGCCACCATCATGTTCGCGGCGAATCCGCGGGCCTGGACGGGCAAGCTCGATGAAGCCCAGCGCCGCATCATCGCGGAGGAGGCTCGCATCGCCGGCGCGGCCGCGCGCAAGGGCGTCCGCGATCGCGAGGAGGAGTTCCTGGCCCAGATGCAGAAGGCCGGCGTGAGCATCAGCCGGCCGGACGTCGTGCCGTTCCGCGCGAAGATGGGCCCGGCCTACGACACGCTGCGCAAGAGCCTGGGCGACGACACATGGAACGCCTGGAGCAAGATGGTCGCCGCGGCGCGCGCCTGATGCTGATCTGGGGCATCCTCCTCTCCGTCTGCCTCGTCATCCTCGCGGGCATCCCCATCGCGGGAGGGCTCGCGCTGGTCGCGGTCGGCACCATGCTGATCACCGCCGGGCCCGACCTGCTGGTGATCTTCGTGCAGCGCACCTATGCGGCGACTACCTCGTTCCCGCTGCTGGCGATTCCCTTTTTCATCCTCGCCGGCAACCTGATGAACGTGGGCGGCACGACGGAGCGCATCTTCGGCGTGGCCAACCTGCTGGTGGGCAAGATCCGCGGCGGCCTGGCGCAGGTGAACGTGCTCGGCAGCATGATCTTCGCGGGGATGTCCGGCTCCGCCGTCGCGGACGCCGCGGGGCTGGGCACGATCGAGATCCGCGCGATGGTGAAGGAGGGCTACACGCCCCGCTATTCGGCGACCATCAGCGCGGTATCGGCGACGATCGGCCCGATCATCCCGCCTAGCATCCCCTTCGTGATCTTCGGCAGCCTGGCCAACGTCTCCGTGGGCGCGCTGTTCCTCGCGGGCGTGGTGCCGGGGCTGCTCATGGGGCTGGGCTTGATGGTTGCGATCGCGATCGTCTCCGTGCAGCGCAACCTGCCGCGCTCGGCGGGCTGGCCAGGGCTCGCACAGGCCCTGCGGATCTTCAAGCAGGCGGCCCCGGCATTGGCGCTGCCGCCGGCCATCCTGGCGGTCATCTTCACGGGCGTGGCGACACCCACCGAGGCGGCGGTGATTGCGGCGGCACTCGCCTTCGTGCTCGGGCGCTTCTTCTATCGCGAACTGCGCATGCGCGATTTCTGGGACACGCTGTGGGAAACCGGGCGACAGACCGCGCAGGTGATGCTGATCATCGCGATGGCCGCGCCCTTCAGCTGGGTGCTGATCCAGCAGCAGGTGCCCAATGCGATCCTCAAGGCCCTGCTGGCGCTGTCCACCGAGCCCTGGATCATCCTGCTGCTCGTGAACGTGGTGCTGCTGATCCTGGGCATGTTCCTCGAGGCGATCGCGATCATGATCATCGCGTATCCCATCCTCGCCCCAGTCATGGCGGCGATCGGCGTTGACCCCGTGCACTTCGGCGTGATCATGGTCCTCAACCTGATGATTGGCCTGGTCACACCGCCGGTTGGGCTGTGCCTCTACGTGGTGTCCGGCATCGCCAAGGTGCCGATCGCCGACGTGGTGCGCGAGCTGGCTCCGTACCTTCTCGCGCTGTTGGTGGTGCTGGCGATCGTCACCTACGTTCCGGCGGTCTCCACCTGGTTGCCGCACGTCTTCGGACTGGGAGTCGTTCGATGAATGCCGTGCTCGCGCGCGTGGACCGCGCCATCGCCGACGGCTGCCGCTGGGGCGTCTGCGGCTGTTTCCTCGGGCTGTTCGTGCTGCTGTCGCTCGGCATCGTGCAGCGCATGGCGCCTGTCTTCAAGGTGCCTGGCTACGACGAACTCGTGGAGCTGCTGTTCATCTGGATGACTTTCCTGGGCGCGCTCGCGCTATGGCGGGAAGGCACGCTGTACAAGGTGGACCTGCTTGATCGCATGCTGAACGCCACCGCCCGGCGCGTGCTGGAGGCATTGATCCACCTGTGCATGCTCGCCATCGCCGCGATCCTCTCCTGGGCAGGCTGGGACTTCCTGCGCCAGTCCGGGGAGACCACGCCGTTCCTGCAGGTCGACAAGATGTGGTGGTACGCGGCGATCCCGGCGTGCGGCACGGTGATGGCCGTCTACAGCGTGGCAGGGATCTGGCGCGCCGTGCGCGGTCAGGTGGAGATCCCGCGCGAACTCGTCACGCTCAGCTGAAGGACACGCAAGCGACATGAAGCAACGCAGACTCGAGGGCCGCACGGCCATCATCACCGGTGGCGCGGGCGGCATCGGCGCCGCGACGGGCCAGTTGTTCGCCGAAGAAGGAGCGCGCGTCGCGCTGGTGGACCTGGAAGGTTCGCCGCTGGGCGAGGTGGCCGCGGAGATTCGGGCGCAGGTGCCCGGCGCACAGGTGCTGGAGATCCGCACCGACGTCGGCCAGGAGCAGGCCGCGCGCGCCATCGTGGAGGAGGCGCTGGGCTGCTTCCAGGCGATCGACGTGCTAGTGAACCTGGCCGGCATTCGCTCCTACGAGCCGCTCGCGGAAGCGAAGGCCGAGACCTGGGACCGCATCCTGAAGGCGAACCTCCTCAGCTACGCCTTCCTCGCGCGCGAGGCGCTGCCGGCCTTGCGGCGCTCCGGACACGGCTCCATCGTCAACGTGTCGTCCACCCATGCGCTGAATCCGCGCGCCGGCATGGGCCAGTACGACGTCACCAAGGCCGGCATCGTCTCGATGACGCGCACGCTCGCCTTCGAGGAAGCGCGGCACAAGGTGCGCGTGAACACGGTGTGCCCGGGCCTCACGCTGACGCCCTTCCACGTCAAGCGCCTGGGCCGCACGCGCGAGGACCTGCTCTCGGAAAAGTCGAAGTACAACCTGCAGGAACGCTGGGCCGATCCGCGCGAGGTGGCGTACCCGATCCTGTGGCTCGCCAGCGACGAAGCATCGTTCATCACCGCCTCCACCATCATGGTGGACGGTGGGCAGCACGTGTGAGCGCGCCGCCCGCCCCGAACATCCACGGCCGCTGGGTGGACGAGCCCGGTGCGGTGACGCTCGTGGACGCGCACCACCACCTGTGGGATCTGGGGGCGAACTACTATCCCTGGCTCTCCGACCAGCCGGAGGCCCATTTCTTCATGGGTGACTACACGCCCCTGAAGCGCAACTATCTGCCCGCGGACTACCGGCGCGACGCGCGCCGGCACAACGTGCTGGCCACGGTCCACTGCGAAGCCGAATGGGACCGCGCGGACCAGGTCGGGGAGACGCGCTGGCTCACCGGGGTGCACGAGCGGGAGGGCATGCCCACTGCCATCGTCGCCCATGCCTGGTTCCACACGCCCGAAGGCGAGGAGGTGCTGGCCCGGCAGGCTGCCTTCCCGCTCGTGCGCGGCATCCGTTCCAAGCCGGTGACTTCGCTGTCGCCGGACCGCATGACGCCTGGCGCCCCGGGCACGATGCAGGATCCGCGCTGGCTCGAAGGCTTCGCCCGGCTGGAGAAGCACAGCCTGTCGTGGGACCTGCGCGTGCCGTACTGGCACCTGTATGAAGCGGCGGAGGTGGCGCGCGCCTTCCCGCGCACGCCGATCGTGCTGAACCACACGGGCTTTCCGTGGGACCGCAGCCCGCAGGGCCTGGCGGCGTGGCAGAAAGCGATGGAGGCGATCGCCCGCGAACCCAACGTGCACCTGAAGGTATCGGAGTTCGGGCTCAAGGACCGGCCCTGGGACTTCGAGTCCAACCGGCAGGTCGTGCTGCGCGCCATCGGCATCTTCGGCATCGAGCGCTGCATGTTCGCCAGCAACTTCCCGGTGGCGGGACTGCGCATCGATTACGACACGCTGGTGCGCTCCGTCGCACGCATGCTGGAGGGCTTCTCGGAGCGCGAGCGCCGGCGCTTCTTCGTGGACAACGCCGCGGCGTTCTATCGGCTCGCAGGTGTTTCCACGAATGAGCGCCAACCGTGAATCACCGTAACCTCGCCAGGCACATTCTGAGGCAGACCACCATGAAGACACGATTCGCATTCCTGATCGCGGCCGCCATGCTGATGACCGTGGGCGCTGTGCACGCACAGACCAACCTGCGTTTTGCCGACACGCTCGCCGTCAACGACACGCACAACGAGGCGGCAAGGCGCATGGCCGAGCTCCTCAGGGAAAAGACCGGCGGCAAGCTGACCATGGCCGTGCACCCGGCCGGCGAACTTGGAAACGACGGCGCCATCCTCGAAGGGGTGCGGCTCGGCTCGATCGACATCGCGCTCACCGGCAATCCGTTCTTCACGCAATTTGCGCCGCGGCTCAATGTGATGGACCTGCCGTACCTATTCCGCGACGCGAACCACGCGCACAAGGTGATGGACGGCCCGATCGGCACGGAACTGCTCAAGGATCTCGAGCGCAGCCGGATGAAGGGGCTCGCGTACTGGGAGATCGGATTCCGCCACGTCACCAATTCGAAGCTGCCGATACGCACGCCGGCGGATCTGAGCGGCCTCAAGATACGGACCACCCCCAACAAAGCGCACCTGCAGGCGTTCAAGCTGTGGGGCGCCAATCCGGTCCCGATGGCTTTCACCGAGCTGTACCTGGCATTGCAGACCGGGACCGTGGATGCGCAGGAGAATCCGATCAACAATATCTACGCGAACCGGATGTATGAAGTGCAGAAGTACCTCTCGCTCACGGGTCACGCGTACACGGCGTCGATCGTCGCGATGAACCTCGGCAAGTTCAACGCGCTGCCGCCGGAGCAGCAGAAGGCGGTGCTCGAGGCCGCCCGGGAAGCGGGACTCTTCCAGCGCGAACTGAACGCGAAGCAGGAGGGGGAGAACCTCGCGAAGATGAAGGCTGCCGGCGTCCAGGTGATCGACAAGGTCGACACCGAGCCATTCCGCAAGATCGCCTATGAGCCGGTGACGAAGGCCTACACCGATCAATTCGGCCACGACATCGTCGATCGCATCCTGCAGGTGAAGTAGGTTCAATGCGTGCTCCGCCACCCAAGCAGCCGCGAAGGCAACCCGCGTCGATGATGCGCTGGCTCGCCCGGATCCCGGACGTCATCTCGGCAGCGCTGCTGGCGCTGACCGCGGCGCTCGTGGTGGCGCAAGTGGTCGTGCGCTACGTGCTGGGCGGCTCGCTGGTCTGGAGCGAGGAACTGACGCGGCTTCTGTTCGTCTGGATGGTGCTGGTCGCCGCCAGCCGGGCGCAGCCGATGCGCGTCGACATGCTGCTCGATGCAATGCCGCCGCGGTTGGCGGCATTGGTCAGTGGGATCGGAACCTGCCTCGTGGCCGCGCTCACCGTCTATCTGGTGGTGGGTGCCTGGTGGATGATGGACCTGACGCAGTCCGACAGCTACATGGCGCTGGGCATTTCGCTGCGCTGGCTGTACTGCGCCCTGCTGGTCGCCGGGTTGCTGTGGCTCGTTCGCGCCGCGGCTGACATCACCCGCTGCGCGCGAGTTCTGTTCGTATGAGCCTCGTCGTCCTGCTTACCGTTCTAGTCCTGCTCAGCGCGCTCGCCGTGCCGCTGGCGTTCTCGATTCTTGGCGCGTGCCTCGCCACGATCGTGCTGTTCAGGCCGTCGCTGCCGGTGGAACTGGCGGCGCAGCAGATGATCAAGGGGATCGACAGCTTCTCGCTGATCGCCATCGGGCTGTTCCTGTTCGCCGGCGAGTTGATGAACTCCGGCGGCATCACCAAGCGGATCGTCGACTTTGCCTCCGCCCTAGTGGGTCATATCCGTGGCGGCCTGGGCCATGTGTGCATCGTGGCCAGCATGATCATTTCCGGCATTTCCGGCTCGGCGGTGGCCGACGGCGCGGCCATCGGTTCCGTGATGGTGCCGGCCATGAAGCGCGCCAACTATCCGGCGGCGTTCGCGGCGGCGTTGTGCGAGACGGCCGCGGTCATGGGGCCGATCATCCCGCCCTCGATCCCGATGGTGATCTACGCGATCCTGGCCGAGGTTTCGGTCGGGCGGATGTTCCTTGCCGGCTTGCTGCCGGGGGTGTTGATCGGCGTCTTGATGATGATCGGCGTCTACGTGATGAGCCGTGCCCGCGGCTACCCGCGCGGCTCGTGGGGCGGCTTCGCTGCGGTGGGACGCGCATTCACCGCGGCCTTCGCGGCATTGCTGACGCCGTTGATCATTCTTGGCGGCATTCTCGGCGGCGTGTTCACGGCGACGGAATCCGCGGCGGTCGCCTGCGTGTACTGCCTTGGCGTCGGCGCCTTCGTCTATCGCGAACTTGGCTGGCGCGACACGGGACGTGCCCTGGTTGGTGCCGCCAACGGCACGGCCTCCGTGATGGTGATTGTCGGTGCCTCCGCGCTGATGGGATGGTTGATCGCCGACCTGGGCATCAGCCGGCAGATGTCCGAGCTGATCTTCTCGATGACGCGCAACCCACTGGTGTTCCTCGCGATCATCAACGTCTTCTTCCTGATCGTGGGGCTGTTCATGGATCCGCTGGCGGCGCTGATCGTCTTCGTGCCGATCCTGCTGCCCTCAGCCACGGGGCTCGGCATAGACCCGATCCATTTCGGCCTGATCGTCGTCATCAACCTCATGATCGGGCTGTGTACGCCGCCGGTGGGCTATCTGATCTACCTGCTCGCCGCCATTGCCGGAGAGCCCCCGAAGGAAGTCATCCGGGAATCGCTCCCGCTGCTGGGCATCCTGCTGGCCGTGCTGCTCGCGGTGACCTATGTCCCCGCATTGGCGCTCGGTCTGCCGCGTCTGCTGCTTGGGTGAGGGCTAGAAGCTCGCCAGGCCGTCCCCCGAGCCGTCCGGCCGATCCGCGATCGTTCCGCGCCAGCACTGTTTAGGCGGGGCCAGCGGAGCATCCATCAACACGGAACTCTGCGCGCGCAGCTGAGTTCATGGCGGGAATTAGGCTGTGTGAAACAGCTGTGAGCGAGGCAGCACGTGCTAGGTCTGGCAGCTTTAGAGCGCCGGAGCCATCCAGCATCGACAGATCGCTCTTATGCCCGTTTGAGCGCGCGGTGTGCGCCACATTGCCAGAACGCGCATGGAGAAGGGCTCACGCGCCCATCTTGCACCTCGAGCCAATCGATGAACGATTCACCTGCGAGGCGGCTCCAGCGGCCCATGAGGCGCTCGTACGCTGCCCCGTCGGTGAACAGACCCTCTGCTTTCGGCATAACAAATCCCATCTGGTTGCTGCTTGGTCTTCGAGTCGCAGAATTCGGCGAGAGCACATTCCGGCTGAAATGACGTTGCAAGAGCGTTCTTGCTGCAATCTGCCGTGAATCTTGGCTGCGACCGAAGACAGGTCCCTAGGTCAGACCGCTGCGGTCATCCACCGGAACACCGCCCGGATCTCGTAGCTGCCGTCCGCCTTTGCAAAGGGCGCCAGCGCCGCGTCGTGCACCCGGTCGACGTCGGCGTCCGAACTGTTTTCAGCAGCGCGGACCGCGACGCCCGCGGCCGCTAGGCCACGCAGCCCCGTCATCAGGTCGGGGTACCGCCAGACGCACTCCACGTCCTGGATCTCCAGGGGCCGCAGCCCGGAGCCCTCGACGAACGCCGTCAGCGCGTCCTTGTCCGACAGCGCGAAGGGCCCCGGTGCGCCGGGCGGCGGATGCCTGGGCAAGCCAGGAACTGGCCCACCGTACGCGGCGCGACGACGCGCTGGGTGCACTCACCTTTCCACATCCGCAGTTTCGCTCCGGCCAGCGGGAACTCGCCGAAACCGTGTGGCGCGGGGCGGCAAGGGGTCGCTGCGTCCTGGCGCAAGCGCCCACCGGCATCGGCAAGACCATCGCGACCACGTTCGCGATGCTCAAGGCGGCACCCTCGCACGGCTTGGACAGGGTCTTCTATCTCACCGCGAAGTCCACCGGCCGCCGAATGGCCCTGGACGCTGCCGCACGGCTGCGGGAAGCCGAAAGCGCGCCACCCTTGCGCGTGCTGGAATTGACGGCGCGCGACAAGGCCTGCGAGCACCCGGACAAGGCGTGCCACGGCGAGTCGTGCCCGCTGGCGCGCGGGTTCTCGAAGCGCACAACCTCGTGGAGCGCGCCCGTGACATGTATTCGGCGTCGGTCACGCAGGGCTCGCTGCAAGCGGCCCGCGCCTGCGCATCCGGCGACGTACGCAAGGCGCTGGAGAAGGTCCACAGGGCACTCGGCCGCGTGCGCAAGGCCCATGCAGCCGCGGAAGGTGGCCTGCAGGACCTGCCCGTTTCCTTCCTCACTGCGCTGCGAGACGCCGTGGCCGCCATCGAAGCGGAGCTGGTGCAAGACGCGCCTGCTGCCGCGGGGAACGAGCTGCAGCAGGCGTACTTCGACATGCTGGCGTTCCTGCGGCTGGTGGAGTCGTTCGGGACGCACTCGGTGCTCGAGACGCACGACGAGCCGGCGAGGGGAAGGCGCAGCGTCATCACGCTGCGTATCCAGAACCTCGTGCCCGCGCCTTTCCTGAAGCCCCGCTTCGCCGCGGCGCGCACGGTCACGCTGTTTTCGGCGACGCTCAACCCGCCCCGCTATCCGATGGACATGCTCGGCATGCCGCAAGACACAGCCTGGATCGACGTGGCCTCGCCTTTCAAGCAGGAACAACTCGAGGTGCGCGCCGTGCGCGGCATCTCCACGCGCTACGCCGACCGGCAACGCTCCGCCGCGCCGATCGCCTCGCTGATGGCGCAGCAGTTCACCGAGCAGCCCGGCAACTACCTGGCGTTCTTCAGCAGCTTCGAATACCCAGGCCTCGTCGCGGCGGAAGTCGCCGGCAGCCATCCCGGCATTCCGATGTGGGTCCAGGTGCGCGGCATGGACGAAATGCAGCGCAGCGAGTTCATCGAGCGCGATGAACAGCTCAAGCATCGGCTGGAGGCCACCTTCGGTGCAGGGTACGACTACACGTACCTGTATCCGGGACTGCAGAAGGTGGTGCGGGCCGCCGGCCGCGTCATCCGAACTCACGAAGACCGCGGCATCGTGTACCTGATCGACGATCGTTTCGCACGCCCGGCAGTGCGGGCGCTGTTGCCCGCGTGGTGGAAGGTTGCGTCGGTGTAGGGCACCGCGCGAGGATCAACGGGTGTGATGCAACGGCTGCTTCGGGTCGTGAGCAGCCGTCGCGACGGGCGCCGCGTCGCTTCATTTGTGGTTGCTCAGCAGGTCAGTGCGAGTGTACGGTCGCTCGTGGCCCGATAGCTTCAGTGCGAGGCGCGTCACCATCGAATGCGTCTCGACGGCGGCCACGGTGGCAGGCGTCAGTGTGAGCCAGAGCGCTCCCGTCACGAACATCGTGGCGCGAAGCTGCAAAGGCACCGGCGTTCCCCTCGCCAATACGGCACAGGAGACGAGGCCGCCCACCAGCCATCCAGCGAGGACTTCGCTTTCCGAGTGGGCTCTGAGCACGAAGCGTGAGACGCCCACGATGAGAGCCAGCACGCAGCCAACCGCGACAGCCGAGCGATGGGCGCGGGGCGACGTTCCGCTGCCGATCACCGACAGCAGCGGCGGATAGACCGCGGCCGCGAACATCGTGTGCCCCGAGATTCCGGTGAAGTTCAGTGCGGCCGATCCGATTCCCCAGCCGATGAAGGCCACCTTGCTCGCGGCGGTAAGGACCACGGCGATCCCGAGCAGGGCGATCCAGCGCAGCGCGTCCGATCTGCCCTCGGGACCCTGCGCCCGAGTCGCGGCCGCGAGCAGGAAGAGCGGCAGCACAACCTGCGCTTCTCCTAGCCTGGTGACCACGTGCCACACATGCCAAATGCCCGGGAGATCACTGATGAACATGGGCCGGAATTGTGCCGCGCAGCAGGTCAGCTTCCGGCCAAAAGCTGCGGATCACAAATCCAGGCACCTTCCCGCATCGCTAGGCCTCGCCAAAAGTAGCCGCTCCAAAAACCAAAGTTCTCTCGCGGCGCGAAGCACTCGGCATAAACGCCATTGGCGAGGGCGAGAGGGCATGCCCAGAATGGGGCCGGATCAGCACAGGACCCGAATTACATGCTCACCCGTCGTGATCTTCTCGCTGCGGCCGCGGCCGCAACTACCGCTTCCTTCGCCGGAAGTGCGCTGGCGCAAACGTTCCCCTCGCGGCCGCTGCACCTGATCGTGCCATTCCCGCCGGGCGGGTCCGGCGACGTTCAGGCCCGGTTGATCGGCGAACACATGGCGCGCACCCTGGGGCAGCCGGTGGTGGTGGAAAACAAACCGGGCGCCGGCACCATCATCGGCTCGACCCAGGTCGCGCAGGCTCCGGCCGACGGCCACACGCTGCTGCTCATGTCCAACAGCTTCGTCATCAACGCCAAGCTGCGCGGCGCCACGCTGCCGTACAAGGGCCTGCAGGCCTTCGACCCGGTGGCCTGCCTGACCAACTCGCCGCAGATGATCGCGGTGAACAGCGGCCGTCCGTGGCAGACCTTCCGGGAATGGGTGGAGGCCGCCAAGGCGAAGCCCGACACCCTCTCCTACGCGACGTTCGGGCCAGCGACCACGCAGCACATCGCCGCCGAAATGCTGGTGCGACAGGCCGGGCTGCACATGATCTACGTGCCCTTCTCGGGCGGCGCGCCGGCCGTGAACGCGGTGCTGGGTGGCCATGCGGACGCGGTGCTGGCCAACGTCAACGAGATCCAGCCCTTCATGGAGGCCGGCAAGCTGCGCGCACTGGCGGTGGCGACACCGCAGCGACTCGCGTCGCTGCCCAACGTGCCGACGGTCGCCGAATCAGGGCTGCCCGGCTACGAAGCCGCCGCGTGGTTCGGCCTGTGCGCGCCGGCCGGCACGCCCAAGGATGTCGTGGCGAAGATCGCCCACGCCGCGACGAGCGCGGTGGACGATCCCGAGATCCGCAAGAGGCTCATCTCGCTCGGGCTGGAACCTTATACGATGGACCCGGCGCATTTCGCCGCGCATATCCAGGACCAGTACGCCCGCTACTCGAAGGTGATCGACGAAGCAGGAATCAAGGCATGACCGGATCCAGCTCCCAACGCGAACGGCAGGTGCTGGACTGGCTGGCTGCCGCGCAACCCCGGATGCTGGATCTGCTGCGGCGCATCGTCGACATCGATTCCGGCAGCTACCAGAAGGCGGGTGTGGACGCGGTGATCGGCCAGCTGCGCGCATACCTCGAAGAGCACGGCGTCACGTGCGACATCCATCGCAACGCCGAGGCCGGCAACTGCATGCGCGCGAGCCTCGCGGGCGCGGGCAAGCCGGTGGTCCTCATGGGCCATTGCGACACGGTGTTCGCGCCCGGTACCGCCGCCCAGCGGCCCTTCCGCATCGACGGCGACCTGGCCTACGGGCCAGGGGTGGCCGACATGAAGGCCGGCCTGGTGATCAACTCCTTCGTGCTGTGCGCCTTCGCACGCGCCGGCATCGAGGCGCCCATGCTGGGTCTCTATACCGCCGACGAGGAAATTGCTTCGCCCGCGTCGCGACCCTTCATCGAAGCCAATGCCGCGAATGCGCGCGCGGTGTTCAACTCGGAGCCCGGCCGCCCGAGCGGGAACGTGGTCACCGGGCGGAAGGGGGCGATGTTCGTGGACTGCGAGGTGACGGGGATTCCGGCGCATTCGGGTGGCAATCACCACGAGGGCGCGAGCGCGATCGAGGCGCTTTGCCGCAAGGTGGTGCGGATGCATGCGTTGACCGACTACGAGTCCGGCACCACCGTCAACGTCGGGCTCATCAAGGGCGGCAGTTCAGTGAACACGGTGGCGCCGCACGCGAGCGCCTCCGTCGACGTCCGCTTCAAGACCGCACAGGCAATGGACGACGTCAAGGCGAAGCTGGCGGCCATCATGCGCGAGGTGGAAGTGCAGGGCACGTGCGCCCATGTGACGCAGCAGCGCTACTTCCTGCCGCTGGTGCAATCCGCCGCCAGCAAGGACCTGTTCGATGCCTATCTCGACTCCGCCGCGACGATAGGCTTCGGCGCTGCCGGCGAATACAGCGGGGGCTCCGCGGACTCGGGCTTCACGGCCGCCGCAGGTATTCCCACCCTGTGCGGCACCGGCCCCGTGGGCGGCAAGGTGCACACCGCGGACGAGTGGCTGAAGGTGAGCACCATGGTCCCCCGCGCGCAGGCGATCGCGTTGACGGCGCTGCGGATGCTGCGCTGAATCACCAAAGGAGCACGGGCGATGAACCCCACAAGCGACGAAACCTGGCGCGCGCGCGTCCATCTGGCTGCGGCGAACCGGCTCGCCGTCTACGACGACCTGGAAGAAGGAATCGACAACCATTTCACGATGCGCGTGCCCGGCCAGAAGGACCGCTATCTGGTTCTGCCCTTCGGCCTGCACTGGTCCGAGGCGAGGGCGAGCGACATGATCGTCTTCAACGAGGCGGGTGAGGTGCTGGAAGGCAGCGGCAGCCTGGAGCTGAGCGCCCTGAGCATCCACGCCCCGCTGCACAGGATCACCGGCGTGAACGTCATACTCCACACCCACCAGACCTGGGCCCTGGCGTTGAACATGCTGGAGGACAACCGCCTGCTGCCCGGCAGCCAGACAGCCGCCTTCCTCACGCGGAGCATTGCCTACGACGACGGCTATACCGGACTCGCCGATTCCCTGAGCGAAGGGGAACGCCTCGCATCGGTCCTGGGCACGAAGCAGATCATGTTCATGAAGAACCATGGTGTCCTGGTCGTGGGCGACACCGTCGCGCAGGCGTACCGGCGCCTGTACAAGCTGGAACGTGTCTGCCGCGCGCAGGTGCTCGCGATGTCGACGGGCCGGCCGCTCGCCCTGCTGGACGATGCGATGGTGAGGAGGGTGGAGACGCCGAATCCGCGCAACAGCCACTCGCAGGCGGAGCGCGAGGCGCTCTATTTCGCCGCCATGATGCGTGTGCTGGATCGGGAGATGCCGGGCTACGCGGACTGAAAGAAAACGGCCGATCTTCGTAGCGGCATTTCCTCGGGCGGCTCCGTCGGCGCATTTGCTCCGACGCAGCGAGAAGCCGCATGTCGTCCTCTCGCGGAACGGGTAGGGGCTAGTCCGGACCGGCGAACTGCGATTTCCCCAGCTTCGTGATGACATCGCGAACGGTTTGCACGATCACATCCGGGCGGTCCGACTGGATGAAGTGCCCGCTGTCGGCGACGACTTCGTGCGCTGAATCGGTCGAGAGCATCGCCAGGCGCGCCTGCAGGTGATTCCACTGCTCCTGCAGTGCGGGTCCTGCAGCACCGAATGGCGCACCCGCGATGGTGAAACCGCTGGCCGTGATGACTCGCAGCGGCAGGCTGCCCAGCCCCGTGATCGATCGTGCCGCAACTTGGCATGCCACCAGGTCGATGGCCTCCGGATTGCTGGCGGGGTCGCGCCAGCGCCCGGACCAGAAGGCCCTCATGGAGGTCAGTACCGGCGACTCGCCATCAGGGGCAGGGAAAAGTGGTCCGCATGCATCGAATTGGTCTTCGTGGAGTGAATCGACCAGCACGAGTGCCGCAACTTCGTGCGGAAACCGGTATGCATGGAGGCGGGCGATCAAGCCTCCCAGCGACTGGCCTACCAGCACCACGGGCCGCGAGGGGGAAACATGCCGGGCGATTCGGCGGGCGTCTTCTACCAGATCACCTGGTTGCCGCGGCTTTGGGGCAGGGTCGCTTGCGGATCGCCCCGCACGGTCGTACCAGCACACCCGGGTGAACTGCGCAATTCCCTGGGCGACGCGTGCCCACGAGGCGGCATCGGCGCCCAGCCCGACCTCGAGGATCACCACAGGTTCACCCGTGCCCTGGATGCATGCGGCAAGCGATCGGCCGCCAGCGTCGACGCGAACGAACGGCAAGGCTTCTCCCGTGGTGGTGCTCATTCGAATTCCTGCACGAAGAGGGAACGCGGCGATTGAAACATAGACGCGGTTCAGGGGGCGATAGATGTCCTCTTGGCAGCGAAGGTTCAGGCCACGGTGAGGTCCGCTCCGTTCAGGTTTGCCATGCTCAGGTTGACGTTGACGAACGTCGCATGGATCGCGGTCACGCCATTGAGGTTGCTGCCAGTCAGACTCGCCCCTGTCAGCTCCGCCTTGGTCAGGTTGAGTTTGTTCAAGTTGCAGCCGGCAAGGCTCTCGCAAGGCGTCGAAGTCACGGTCTCCGTGAGTACTTGCGCACTGCTGATCATGACGGCAGTTTTGAGTCGACAACAACCGAGCGCGGAAGTCTTTCGACTGGGATGCGATGAAGCGGCTCTGCCGCTCTTTCGGGAAAAGGCCGCGTCTTGTCAAAGCCGCTGGAACTGGCTGCAGGTTCGTGCAGCGGCGTGAGGTCTGCTTCCGGCAAAAGCCGCCATGTTAGGCTGCAGCGTCCAAGCGAGCCGATCGGTCGGATCCTGCAACTCGACTCGCAACAAGGTCTTGACGATGTACTCACGAAACTGCATGAGATTCCAGGCTGGTGCGTGAGCGAAGGTGGACTCTATCGGGAGGTGCACATGGTTCAGCGTGTCTTGATCACCGCCGGCGGTTCCGGCATCGGCAAGGAAGTGGCGAAGGCTTTCGCGTCCAGCGGCGCGCGGGTGTGCGTGTGCGACATTGACGCGAGAGCGTTGGATACTGCTGCGAGCGAGATTCCCGGCCTGCACACCGTCGTTTGCGACGTTTCGAAACGCGCGGACATCGAGCGCATGGTCAGTGCCGCAGTGGAGGCGTTGGGCGGCCTCGACGTGCTGGTGAACAACGCAGGCATCGCTGGTCCCACGGCCCCCGTGGAGGAGGCCGATCCCGAACAGTGGGAAGAAGTCATGACAGTCAACGTGATGGGGACGTTCCACGTCACCCGCCTGGCCATCCCCCACCTGAAGAAGTCCCCCGCCGGCAGCATCGTCGTCATGTCGTCCCTGGGGGGCCGGTTCGGCTACCCTAACCGCAGCGCCTATTGCACTTCGAAGATGGGCTTGATCGGATTCGCGAAGACTCTCTCCCGCGAGCTCGGCGCAGACGGCATCCGCGTCAACGCCATCGCACCCGGTGCGGTGGCAGGAGAGCGGATCGAGAGGGTCCTGCAGGGCCGCGCCGACGCGGAACGCAAGACACTCGAGGAAGTCCGGTCGGATGCCATGCGCATCCAGTCGCTCAAGCGCTTCGTCGACCCCAGGGAAATCGCCGCGCTCATCCTCTTGATCACGTCGGAAGCGGGCAAGTCCATTTCCGGCCAGGTCCTTCCGATCGACAACGACGCGCAGACGGCGTCCTGACGCAGCCTGCACGGCGCCGGGACGGCGTTCGTGCAGGCGGTGCTCCGCGTTCAGGTGTCGGCGGTGAAGCCCACCTGCTTGACGATGGGTGCCCACTTGGCCGTGTCGCGCTTGATCAGGTCAGCCAGTTCGGTGGGCGTCGAGGACATCGCTTCCAGGCCGAAGGTGGCCAGGCCGTCGATGACGTCCTTCTGGGCAAGCGTGGCCTTGAGCGCTGCGTTCATGCGGCCCACGATTTCGGGGCTGGCCTTCGCGGGAAGGTAGAAGGCGAACCACTCGCTGTGCACCATGTCCTTCAAGCCCTGCTCGGTGAAGGTGGGCACGTCCGGGGCGAAGCGGCTGCGCTTGGCACCGGAGGTGGCCAGGATGCGCACCTTGCCCGTGGGCAGGTGCTGCGTGATGTCGCCGATGGGGCCCGATACGGCGGAGATGTTCCCGCCCAGGAGGTCCAGCATCGCGGGTTGCGTGCCGCGATAGGCGACGTGCTTCAGGTCGATGCCGGCGCTCTTGCCCACCAGGGCGCCCAGGAAGTGCGGCGTGGAACCGGCGGCGGGCGACCCGAAGTTCGCGCGCTGCGGATCAGCCTTCACCCACGCCAGGAAATCGGCGATGTTCTTCACGCTCGCGGGCACGGCAGGGCCGACCGCAAAGCCGAAGTCGAACTGGCAGCCCAGGCTCACAGGGCTCAGGTCCGTCTGCGGGTCGTACGGCAGCTTCCTGTAGATGTGCGGGTAGATCGTCAGCATCGAGGTCGGCGTCTGCAGCAGGGTGGTGCCGTCCGGGGCCGCCGCCTTCACGTACTGGATGGCGATCTGGCCGCCGGCGCCGGTGCGGTTGTCCACCACGGCGGTGCGGGCGTAGGTGCCGGCCATGTGCGTCGCCACGCGGCGGCAGATCGTGTCCGACGTGCCCCCGGGCGCGAAGCCCGTGATGATGCGCAGCGTCTCGGGCTGCGCCTGGGCGAACGCGCTGCGGCCGACGGCGGCAAGCAGCGCGGCGGCGCCGCTGGATTGCAGGGCTTGGCGGCGGGTGAAACTCATGGTGTCTCCTTGGGATGGGATGGGTTCAGGATTCATCGCGCAGCCACGTGACTGCGCCGGAATGGGTGACGGCGCCCTGGCAGGCCGGGCGCACGCTTGCCGCGTATTTTTCCAGCAATCCGCCCTGGGGTGCCTTGGGGAATGCCCGCTGCGCCAGGCGCTCCGCCATCTCCTCCGGGGTGAGGTCGACGCGGATGCTGCGGGCCTCGGGCCGGGCGTCGATGTGGATGCGGTCGCCATTGCGCAGCGCGGCGATCGGGCCGCCGGCCGCAGCCTCGGGTCCCGCATAGCCGATGCACAGTCCGCGCGTCGCGCCGGAGAAGCGGCCGTCGGTGAGCAGGGCGACCTTGTCGCCCATGCCTTGCCCGTAAAGCAGCGCCGTGATGCCCAGCATCTCGCGCATGCCGGGGCTGCCCTTCGGGCCTTCGTTGCGGATCACGATGACGTCGCCGGCCTCGTAGCGGCGGTTCTGCACCGCGGCCTGCGCTTCTTCCTCGTTCTCGAAGACGCGCGCGGGGCCGCTGTGCACCAGCGTATTGAGGCCGGCGATCTTCAGCAGTGCGCCGTCGGGGCAGAGGTTGCCTTTCAGCACCGCAAGGCCACCGTCGCGCGAGATCGCGTCCTCGACGCGCTTGACCACTTCGCCGTCCGGCGCCGCCGCGCCTTCGAGTTCCTCGGCCAGCGTGCGGCCAGTCCAGGTGAGCGCGCCCCCGTGCAAATAGCCGTGCGCCAGCAGCTCGCGCAGGATGACTTGCGCGCCACCCGCGTAGTAGACGTCCCGGGCGAGGTACTTGCCGCCCGGGCTGAGGTTGCCGATCAGCGGCGTGCGCGCGAACACCTCGGCGACGTCGTCGAGGTGGAAGCGGATCCCGGCCTCATGCGCGATGGCGGGCAGGTGCAGGGCCGCGTTGGTGGAGCCGCCAGTGGCGGACACGACGGCGCACGCGTTCTCCAGCGCCTGGCGGGTGACGATGTCGCGCGGCAGGGGCGAGTCGCCCATCACGGCGGCCATCAGCTGCTGCGCCGCCCGGCGCATGAGCGGCGCACGCTCGGCGAACACCGCCGGCACCATCGACGAGCCGATGGGCGCGAGCCCCAGCGCTTCCGACACCATGCCCATCGTGTTGGCCGTGAACTGGCCCGCGCACGACCCGGCGGTGGGCAGGCAGTGATGGCTCATCGTGTCCAGGTCCTCGCGCGACGCCGCCCCCGCCAGCACCTTGCCGATGGTCTCGTAGGTGTTCACGACGTTCACGTCGCGCCCTTCCACCTGGCCGGGGATCGCAGCGCCGCCGTGCACGAAGACGCCCGGCACGTTGCAGCGCACGATGCCCATCATCAGGCCGGGCAGGTTCTTGTCGCAGGCGCCGATGGCGAAGATGCCGTCCCACTGGTGACCGCGCGTGGAAGCTTCCACGCTGTCTGCGATCAGCTCGCGCGAGATCAGCGAAAAGCGCATGCCCGAATGCGCCATGGTCAGGCCATCGGAGATCGACACCACGGGGCACTCGTGCGGCATGCCGCCGCCAGCGTAGATGCCGGTCTTGGCGTGCTGCGCCTGTTCGCGCAGGTTCGCGTTGCACGGGCTCATCTCTCCGCCCGTGTGGAACACGCCAATGTGCGGGCGCTGGATCTCGTCGTCGTCCATGCCCAGCCCCAGCAGGAAGCTGCGCGTGGTGGCGCGCACCAGTCCGTCGTAGATGGTGGCCGAGCGGAAGCGGCGCTTGGTGTTGTCGGTCATGGAGTTTCAGTTGTGGATTTTGCCGGGGCGCCGCCGCGCGCCTTTGAACTTCGCGCGCCCGTGAACGTCAGCATGCAGTTGCAGCGCTGCCCACGGCGATGAAGCTGGCCCATCTGTGGTTCCTGGCGAGTTCCTCGTCGAGCGTGATACGGGGGACGGCGTCGCCCACAGTCTGGATCGGCAGCAGGACTTTCCTGGTTTCATTATCTCCGGAGACCAGGAGCCCTCGTTGGCGTAGAAGGCGGCTCGCTTTGCGGCCGCGAGAAAGATGCCGCCTTCGCGTGTACTGGGGAGTGTCTGCCATGCGCCGGTAGCAGCCGTCAGGCTGCTACCGCGCCGGTGGATCTTTTCCGGCCGTGCGCTGCGACGGTGAATGACCGCTTCAGACTGGGGGCGGTCGGTCAGGTTTGGCCGCCCGATGACCGCTGGTGCGGATACCTGACATTGGCCGACGTCCGAGTTGATGGATCTCGATTGGCCGGAAGCCGGACATGAAGCGACGCCAGCGCTAGGCGAACCAAGCGAAGAAGTCTTCTGCCGGTCCCACTGCGGACAGCGGCTGGCACGGAAAAGCGAGCCACGGCGCATGTGCCGTAGAGGGGCCAAGCACGGACAGCACACGATCCGCGATGCCTGGCCTCAGTCGATGCCGATAGTCGAGGACCTGTCCCCATGTGGAACTGCCGGTCAACTTCAAAGCCTCCGTCGTCGGCTGCACGGACGCCGCATACGTGGGCGGAAACAGATTCCTGTATGCCTGGACGTGATAGAGCCACGAAATGCCTCGCACTCGCCGCAAGCCGGGGTGGAGCCGCCGCACCTCCATGACCAGCGCCCTCAGCTCGGCGCGTCGTTCCGGCAGGCAGCTCTCGGCGAGAGGGCTTGCCTGCCGATGGCGCTCGTCAGGCATGAAGTGCAGGCGCAGGATGCCCTGCGAATCGGGCGATTCATACGTGAAGCATCCGAAGGGAGAGGGCATCGACGACGAGCGACATTCGTGCATGGTGATCGCCACCCGCAGGATGTCCTGGTGTGTGGCGTGACCTGCGACCCGGCGCAAAAACCCGTTCCATCGCTCGTCGCCTGCAGCACCCCACAGACCAAACCGGCGGCGCAGATTGGTGCACCTGTCGATCGCTTCGGTCAGCGACAGGCCGACGAGCTCCGCGTAGCGCGCCGCGAAACGCAGCTGCAGGTCGAAGTAGTCTTCGTAGAACGGCATCGCCACCGCCGGATTATCCAAGGGTCTGCTTCCGACCCGTTGTCGTCGGTGGCGCTTCTACAGCCCGGGTTAATTCAATGACTGCCTTGGAGCGGAAACCGCGAAGTGGCTTCCACTCCGGCCGACCGCCATCGCGTCGGCACGTCGCTGTGCGACCGCTTGAGACTGGTCAGAGTCATTCAGGGCAGACGCCCAAGCGACCGCTGCGTTCGTCACCCGACATTCGATGCGCAGCGGCTCGTATGAGCCCCGCGCATCGGCGACCGGCCGGGGCCGGCGCCGCACTGAAGCCGAGGACCGCTTCAAGTTTCGCTACCATTGGTCCACCAGATCGAGACCAATCTAGAACTAGACCTGGGAGGAGTCCCATTGCACAAGAACTACCCCGGACTGATTTCCGTGCTGACCGCGGCGGAGCTCGAGGACTTCGTCGACGACTGGTTGCACCAGCGTTGCAGGGAATACCACTCGCACGAGCGGTGGAGCGGTACGGGCGACCTTGGCCGCGACGTCACGGGCTACGTCAACGACCGTCGGATGGACGGGCCATGGGACAACTTCCAATGCAAGCAGCTCAGCAAGCCATTGTCCGAGAAGGCGCTGTTCATAGAGTTGGGCAAGATCTTCATGCACTCGGCGGCAGGCGCCTACGAGCTGCCGCGGGCCTACACCTTCGTGGCTCCCCTGGGCGTCGTGCGCAAGGTCCGCGAGTTCGTCGCGCACCCAAGCCGGCTAAAGCAGGAGTTTCTGGATCGCTGGGACACGTACCTCGCGGGTGATCTGGTGGAGAAAGCGACGGTGAAGCTGACGCCGGAGATCCAGGCCAAGATCAGGGCGTTCGATTTCGCAAACGTCCACTGGCTGGACGCCAGGCTGCTGGCCAAAGATCCGGCATGCATGCCGGCGCTGGTCAAATGGTTCGATGCCGATCCCGGCCAGAGCCCCAGGGGCGTCGTGCCCACCGCGATCCAAGCCGCCGAGTCGGCCTACCTCGGCCAACTGCTGAGGGTGTACGAAGAGCGGGGGCCGGGCACCTACCCGGACCCCAAGGCCGCGCTGGCCTGCCCCGATGTGGGGCCGCATCTGAAGATCCAGCGCACGCGCTTCTTCGACGCCACGGCGTTTGACCGCTTCTACCGAGACTCGACCCCGGAGGAGTTCGTCCAGACGTTTCGTGACGAGATCCACCACGGCGTCATCGACGTCCACGAGGCCGATCACACCAACAAGTTTGCCCGCCTGAACAAGGTCATGCAGCAGGCCGCCCTGCTGCAAGCTTCCGGCGTGCTAGGCCGGCATGCCGGGCCGCAGGTCAAGCAGGGCACCTGCCACCTGCTTGCCAACGAAGGGGTCATGCCATGGGATCGGTAGACAGACAGGCGCCCAGCACGCACCCGTTCAACAGCACGCTGGAGACGGGCATCCGCGCGCTGGTCGTGCTGGAGGCCTTTCATCCGCGGCGTTGCGATCTGCTGGAGATGACTTGGCTCGATCACGTGGTCGTGCACACCGGGGATCTGGACGACCCAGATGCCCCAAGCAGCCTGCACCCGGACCTGCCCAACCGCGCGGCCGAGCTCGTCGTGAGACGTCCGCTGGTAGAGAAGAGCCTTCGGCTAATGCAGCAGCTGCACCTCGTCGACGTCTTCGAGACTGAAGACGGCATCACATTCGGTGCGAGCGACGAGGCCCCAATTTACCTCGACCTGCTGCAGGCGCCTTATTCCCTCGCGCTTAAGGAGCGCGCCCTGTGGATAGCCGAGCGCTTCGTTAACAATCCCGCCGGAGAGATGCGCGAACAAATGGAGAAGCGAATCGGGCGGTGGACCGCCGACTTTCGCGTTGAAGAGACGTTTGCCGGAACACGCGCATGAACGGTATCCGGCTGCGCCACCTGGCCTTCACCGGCCCCAACATTGAGCCTGCCAAACTTCAATTTGCCGACGGCCTGAACATCGTCTACGGCGCGTCCAACACCGGCAAGTCGTTCGCATTGGAAGCGGTGCTCTTCATGCTCGGCGCGGTTTCCAAACTTCCAAAGATCGACGAGATCAAGGCCTACGACGCGGGCTGGCTCGGCCTGACCCTTGGCGATCAAGGCGAGTTCACCCTGTATCGCGCGACCAGGGGTGGAAAACTTAAGCTCTTCCCGGGTCTCATTACCTCGCACCCGACCGGCAAGGGCGAGACACTGTCGGGGAAGCACAGTGCGAAGGCAACCGACTCTGTCTCCTACCGGATCCTCGAGACTTTGGGCCTGCAGGACCGGTGGATCGTGCGAAACGCTAGCGGTGAGAAGGAACAGCTCGCCTTCCGCGTACTGGCGAAATTCGCGGTGGTTGGCGAGGAGGACATCATGTCCAAGCGCAGCCCGGTACACGTGTCGAACAGTTATACAGAGCGCACCCTTGATCAAAACGTTTTCAAGCTGCTCCTCACCGGTCAGGACGACGCGGCTACGGTGACTGTCCCCACCGAACCCGCGCGGACTGCCGCTAAGGCGGCCAAACTTGAGCTCGTCGACGAGATGCTGGCGCAGTTCGACAAAGATCTCGGCGACGCGCCGGCAGACCGGGCGCAGGCGGACGCTCAGCTCGCGGAACTTGAAGCCAGTGGCGCTATGACCACTGCCGAGCTGCAGGCTGTGCAGGCGATGCTTGATGACAACGCGACCGAGCGGCGTGCCGCGGCTGACCGCCGCCAGGAACTCACCGCGCGAGCTGCAGAACTCGACATCACCCTGGAGCGCTTCGCCAAGTTGCAGGCGGTTTACAGCTCCGATTTGGACCGGCTGCATTCCATCGAGGAGGGCGGCAGCCTGCTGGCGGCCGCGGCTGGCCGTGATTGCCCGGTTTGCGGCGCCCCGCCCGGCGCGCAGAAGCACCAACACGCTGCCGAAGAGATTTCGATGGCGCACACGGCTGCGGCAGCCGAGGCACGCAAGATTGAGCGTGAGCAGCGCGAACTGGCGCACGTCGTCGCTTCGCTGCACACCGAGGCAGTGGAGCTCGCGAACTCCATCGCGTTGCTCGAGGAGCAAATCAGACAGTTCGATCAGCGCGCCCTGGACCTACGTCCGACGGAAGCGTCGCTGCGGAACAGCTTCGACGACTACAGCACCCAGCGCGCAGATCTGGGCAAACTGATTGATCTGCACATACGGCGAGAAAAGCTAGTTGCCCTCCGGGCAGAGATCGACGCGGTATCCACAAAGAGCGAGCGTGACCCTCTTCCAGTTGGTCCCGAATCCACCGTGCTCTTCGAGTTCGGCGAGACCGTCAAAGCGGTCCTGACCGAGTGGGGCTTTCCGGATGCCGACAAGATCCAGTTCGACGCAAAGGGTAACGACATCACCGTCGCCGGTAAGTCCAGAGACGCTAACGGCAAGGGGGTCCGCGCCGTGCTGCATGCGGCCTTCAACGTGGCCGTGGCCGTGCACTGCATTGACAGGGGCCTGCCACATCCCGGATTCCTGGTGCTCGACACCCCGCTGCTGACGTACCGTGAGCCGCTGATGTCAAAGCATGGCGATCTGTCGGATGACGAGAAGGCGCTGAAGGCAACAAGCCTCGCCGAGAAGTTCTACAAGCATCTCGCCACGCTGGAGGAGAAATTGCAGGTGATCGTCATCGAAAACTCCGACCCGCCGGCCGCGATCGACGGCTTGGCGTACGTCGAGCTCTTCACCGGTCTGGACGGCGACGGACGCAGTGGGCTTCTTGCCCGCCATACCGGTTGACGTGTACGGCGACCGTCCCGTCACTCAGCGATTGACCGCATGAGTTCAACAACGGTGGTCGAAGACCCGGAAACGGCGCATAGCCGCCGCTCGCGGTTTCAGGGCCGGTGACCGCTCCCGCTGCAAAGCAGTCGTTCTTGCCTGCCGCTCGGAGTGGCAGCCAAAGGACGTTGCCGCCCCAGTTGCGACCGAGCAGAAGTCCGCTTTCGGCCGAAGCAGCCATTCAAGTTCCAGCGTTTCCGGATGGGTCCAGGGAGAAGCCACCAGGTATTGCGTGGCACACACGGGCCACCCACGCGGTTTGCGGCAGCGGCTCCGTAAGTGGGCTGCCACGCGTCAGTGCGTCTAACACCAGATGTGGGTCGACTGGCCAATGCACCTCGTAGGCCGTGGTGTCGCCTTCGCGCACCGCAGTAAGGGCCATCTCGAAACTAGCCACGGCCGCCAGGACTGGATCGCCGGACACCGAGAGCCACGCGAGAAAGGCTCTCGGCTGGAATTCGCGGAAGGGAGACAGGTTGTGGCCGGCAATGAAGTCGTGCAATGTCGCGGTCAGCGTTCGTCGCCCGCGCAAAAGCGCTACGGTAAGAACGCATGTACGCTCCAGGACGTAGATGCGCCAGAACAAGATGTTTCCGCGGGCCTCCGCCAGATCTGGCGATGCTGCGACGCGGTGCAGATAGGGATCATCTTCGGGGTCCGGGGGCGTACCCCTGCGCAGCAGGGCCAGGAGCGCGCGCTGGTGGCGAGCAAGGTCTTTCATGGGCGCTAATGGTTTCAACAGGCCCCGCCTAACGAATCGCGCAGCCGCGCCAGCTCGCACCCGATGGCCTCGCGGCCCAGTCCCGGCACGGCCTCGGGCATGAATTCGTAGACCACCAGTTCGGCCTGCGGCGCCACCCCCGTGAGGACCTGCTGCGCCAGCGCCACCGTGCACGGCCGCACCAGCTTCGAGTGCACATCCAACAGAAAGCCGTTGTGTTCGACGCCGCAGGCCAGATGAAGCTCGCGTACCGCGCGCCCGTTCAATTCTGCCAGGAAGGCTGGTATGTCCAGCCCGTGGTTATGCGCATCGCACTCCAGGTTGTATATGTCCAGCAGCAGTCCACACCCTGTGCGCGCGGCGATCGCATTGAGAAACGCCGCGGGCGAGTACCCCTGCGGATAGGGCGGGAGCACGTGCACGATGTTCTCCAACAGGAACGGAATGCCGAACGTGGAGTTCAGGCGCAGTACGCGTTCGCATACCAGGTCCAGCACCTGCTCGGTCCGCGGCAGCGCCAGCATGATGCCCAGATGCTGGTCATCCACCCGCGTGTACCCAAGGTGCTCGCTGTGCCAGCTCACATTCACCTGCGACATCAATTTGTCCAACAATCGCAGGTAGGTGGACTGCCAACCGTTGTGCGAACCGATGGACAGGCTGACGCCATGCACCACGATCTTCACATCGCGCCCGGCGTTCTTCAGCTCGGTCACGATTTCGGGACTGAGTACGATCTGCTCGCCGCGTACCTCGGCGATCGTCTCAGGCGTGACCTCGAGGTAGTCCACGTGTGCAAGCATCATGGACAACAACTCGGGGTCACGCCCTTCGTAGCTGACGCCGAGAGCGGGCACGCGGCCTGGGCGTGCCGCGGCAATCGGAGACGTAGCTGCGTACATCGCGGATCTCTGTAAGCTGGTCGAACGGCATTCTCAGAAGCGCTCGACGAAGCCCCCCTGGATGTTGGGCACTTGCGTCAGCTCATGCGCAAGACCGGGGTCTCCGCGCAGGAAGCTGAGATCGAAGCCGGTAAGGCCGCAGTTGCAGCCGCCATGTGGCACGAACTGCTTGATCGCCAGATCCAGCGCCCGATGCAAATCGTCGAGGGTCACACGCCCTTCGCTGACGACGATCTTCACGTGATTGTTACCGGTTAATTTCGCGCTGGATACAGCAGCTTTGGATTGAGTTTCCATGTTGCAACTCCCGGCCGCTAGGGCCCTGGTGATCGCCGGTCCAGTTCGCATGGCTGGCGCCTGGGGACCGGCATTGAGACAGGCGCCGTACTCCGTCCGCTTCAGTGCGGCCATATGGTTTTGTGCCTACTGCATCGGGTCCTCGCCGCAGGTGAGATCAAGAAGCCATAAGTCAATTTAGGCAGCGGCTTCTCGCTCCGTATATGCCAGATGGGAGAGACGGCGTGCACCGCGACGAGCGGTAAGGGATATGTGCAGCACGCCAGCGGAAGCGCCACAAATGCGCTTGCCTGGTACTCTCGCCCTGTCCGCTCTGGGATCGGCAGTTGCCGAAAACAAGGGTGCTTCAAGACGCACATCAAGAAGATGCGCGACGCGATCGACAACACCCGCCGCATGCGCGACGTGGTCGGCGACCGTGTGGACCTGCTGATCGAGATCCACCGGCGTCTCACGCCCGCGGAGGCGATCGTGTTCGCGCGCGGCATCGAGGACACCCATCCGATGTTCATCGAGGACCCGATCCGCCCCGAAGGCCCGGACGCCATGGCGCGCGTGGCCGAGAAGATCGGCATCCCGATCGCGACCGGCGAGCGCTTCGCCAACATCTACGAATTCCAGGCGCTGATGGCGCGCGGTGGCGTGGAGTACGCGCGGGTGGACCTGTGTCTGTGTGGCGGCATTACCGGCGCGAAGAAGGTCGCGGCCATGGCCGAGGCCCATCACGTGCAGGTGGTGCCGCACAACCCGCTGTCCCCGATTGGCCTGGCGGCCTGCCTGCAGCTGGACGCGGCGATTCCGAACTTCGCGATCCAGGAGTACGCGACGGGTTTCGAAGCCGGCATCTTTGAATCGCGGCCCGAGCACCTGGGCAGCGACATCGTCGACCACGTACCGCGGCCGAACATGGGATTCGTCGACATCCCGTCCGGACCGGGCCTGGGCATGAACCTGCTCCCGGACGCGCAGAAGATCCGCCCGCCGCTGGTCAAGCCGATCAGCATGCGGCCCCACTACGACGGATTCGTGGTCGACCAGTAAGCCGCTCGCACCGCTCCCGGATCCGCCAGAGCCAGACCTGTCGAGGGGGGGCGGCTGCCAAGGGTCGAAAGCGGACATACTTAGCCTCCGTTCGTGCCCTTCCCACGGGGCGGGCTGGACGATCAGTCGACCGTCAGGAGGTGCCATGCCACACCACGTGTACAAGATCCTGGAACTCACCGGATCCTCGCCCTCGGGGATCGAAGATGCCGTCAACACGGCCATCGCCAAGGCCAGCGAAACCGTCCGCAATATGCACTGGTTCGAGGTCGTGGAGACCCGAGGCCACATCGAAGACGGCAAGGTCGCCCACTGGCAAGTGACGATGAAGGTCGGGTTCACGCTCGAGTGAGCTGAGGGACCGAATTCGGGCCGGCGCCAGACCCGGCCCTTGCAGGCTCGCGGACGGCTTGTTGCGCGGATGGGCGAACAGGATGTCGCGCTCATGCGCGCCTGCTACATGACTTCCCGCCCGCCCTGTACCAGCTTCTGTACCAACGGGTGCTGGATGCGCCGCTCCGCCGAGATCAGGAAGAAGTGCTCGACGAGCTCGGGCGTGTCGCCCAGCAGCCGCAGCCCCTTGTCGGCGAGCAGTTCGGCGCGCGACCAGCGCGAGGCGGGAAACGCGCCCATGCCGCTGCGGCCGAAGGTGGCGAGCAAGGCGCTGTCCTCGAACTCGCCGGCCACGTGCGGGCGGAAGCCGTGGCGCTCGAACCATTGGTCCAGGCGCGGGCGCACGGCGGCGTGGCCGGTGGGCAGCAGCAGGGGCATGTCCGCCAGGCACTCGGGAAAGCGCTTGCCCCCTTTCTTCACCAGCGCCGCCGGCGCGAACCACGCGAGCGACGCTTCGCCCAGGGCATGGCTGTACAGGCGCAGGTTGGGATTGGGCGGAGCGGCGCGGTCGGAGAGCACGGCGTCCAGCCGGTGCAGCGCGAGGTCGCCCAGCAGGCGGTCGAACTCGTCCTCGTGGCACAGGAGCCGCACGCCGGTGCCGTCCACGGCCGGCTGCAGCAGGTGGGGCACCACCAGCTTCGGCAGGCCGTCGGGGATCCCGACCGCGAGGCGCCTGCCTTGCCCGGTCGCCGCTTCGCGCACGGCGGCAGGAAGTTGCTCACCGAGCTGGAAGATCTGGTCGGCGTGCGTCATCGCGGCCACGCCCGCCTCGGTGAGCGCCATGCCGCGACCGGCCGGGCGGAACAGGGCGTGGCCCAGCGACTGCTCCAGCGCGCGCACCTGCGCGCTCACCGTCTGCACCGCCATGCCCAGCCGCGTGGCGGCACGGCCCATGCCGCCTTCCTTGGCCACGACCCAGAAGTAGTAGAGGTGGCGGTAGTTGATGGGAGCTGCCATGGCCCGAGTGTGCCCTCAGCCGGGCGCGTCCCTGGCGGGGGCAGCGCTCACAGGCGTGCATCGCGCTCAGGCCGCTTGCTGGATGCCGGCGACCACCCAGCCGCCGAAGCCCGTGCGCGGTTTTTCCAGGTGCCACACCTCGTGCAGGTCCTCGGGCAGGGTGCCTGCCTGCTCGCGGATGCTGCCGGTGAAGCGCACGCTGACGATGTAGCGGCTGTCTTCCTGCGCCACGTCCAGCACCTGCGCCTCCAGGCCGAATACCTCCGTGTGCTGCGGGGCGTCGCCGCGCTCCACGAGATCGGCTCGCACCACCTCGAACATGGCCGGGGTGAGGAAGTCGCGCAGGCGCTCGAGGTCGCGCGCGTCATTGGCCGCTTGCAGCGCCATGAACTGCGCCTTGGCGTTGCGCACGAAGGCCGCAATGTCGAAGTCCGCAGGGATGGTGCCCACGGCCGCCGTCGCAGGCGCGCTGCTGGCGCCGATGCGCGAGCCGATCAGCGAGCCGCCCTGCGGCGCCTGTTGCAGCGGATTGCGGAACACGCCCGGTTCCTGGGCGGCGCGGGGCATCTCGGCCCCGGCCAGCGCCGGACCCTGCGGGGCCGCGCGCTTGCGCATCACGAAGCCGATCAGCGCCAGGACGGCCATGGCCACGAGTGCCATGGTGAGCACGTTGGACAGCGCTTCGCCGAAGCCGAAGTGCGACGCGAGGGCGGCGATGCCCAGGCCGGCGGCGAGGCCCGCGAGGGGGCCCATCCAGCTGCGCCTGGGTGCGGCGGCGGCGGCAGCGCCGGCGGCAGTGGGGGCCGTGGCGGGCGCGGCCTGCGTCGGCGCGTGCGCCGGGCTGCCGCCGGGGGTGGCGGCCGGCGCGGTCACGTTCTGCCGTTGCATCCCGCTGGATTTGCCGCCGCCCAGGCGCCGGGCTTCGGCGTCCAGGCTCACGGCCATCCCCAGCGTCAGGACGACGGCGAGGAGGGCGAGTGCTCGTTTCATGGTGCTCCTTCGAGAGGTGTGGGGTCAGGCAGCGCAGGGTAGCCCCTGCAAGCGCCGCGAAAAAGCAGAGGATTCCTGCCGGTCCTTCCCGAAAAACCGAAGTCCGGCGCCGCCGCATGGGCGACCCTGGCCTCCGGCCGCATTACCATCCGCCCATGCAGTACTCGGTCGCCGTTCGCGCGCTGTGCGAATTCACCGCGAAGCGGGGCGACCTGGACCTGCGGTTCACGCCCTCGCCCAGCGCGCAGGAAGGGATGGCCGGGCACCAGCTGGTTGCCGGCCGCCGCGGCCCCGGCTACGAGACGGAGATCAGCCTGCGCGGCGAATTCGGGCCGCTCGTCGTGCGCGGTCGCGCCGACGGCTACGACCCCCACGCGAATCGGCTGGAAGAGATCAAGACCCATCGCGGCGACCTGCGCCGGCAGCCGGGCAACCACCGCCTCCTGCACTGGGCGCAGGCCAAGGTCTACGGATGGCTGTTCTGCCAGGAACGCGGCCTGGACCAGATCGACCTCGCCCTCGTGTACTTCGACGTGACGACACAGCAGGAAACCTGCTTCGTCGAAACGCACTCCGCCGAATCGCTGCGCGTGTTCTACGAGGACCGCTGCCGCGAGTTCCTGGCGTGGGCCGAACGAGAACTGGAGCATCGCCGGCAACGCGACCTCGCGCTGGCGGCGCTGGCCTTTCCGCATGCGGGCTTTCGTCCCGGGCAGCGGGAGCTCGCGGCCGCCGTGTACCGCGGCGTGACGGCCGGTCGCTGCCTGCTGGCGCAGGCGCCCACCGGCATCGGCAAGACCATCGCCACGGTCTTCTCCATGTTGAAGGCTGCACCTGCACACGGCGTGGACAAAGTCTTCTACCTCACGGCGAAGACGACCGGCAGGCGGCTGGCGCTGGATGCTGCAGCGCTGCTGGGACGAAGTGCGCCTGCGATGCCGTTGCGCGTGCTGGAACTGACCGCGCGTGACAAGGCGTGCGAACATCCCGACAAGGCCTGCCACGGCGACGCCTGTCCGCTGGCGCGTGGCTTCTACGACCGTCTACCCGCCGCACGCGACGCAGCACTCGACGAACGCTTCCTCGACGGCGCGACGCTTCGCGACGTCGCGCTGCGGCACCACGTTTGCCCCTACTACCTTTCGCAGGAGTTGGTCCGCTGGGCCGACCTGATGGTGGCCGACTACAACTACTGGTTCGACGGCAGCGCGATGCTGTACGCGATGACGGTCGCCGGCGACTGGCGCGTCGGCGTGCTCGCGGACGAAGCCCACAACCTCGTGGAGCGTGCGCGGTCCATGTACTCGGCGTCGCTTCAGCAGGCTTCCTTGCGCACCGTGCGGTCGACGGCGGCGGCACCGGTGCGCCAGGCCCTGGCGAAGCTCGGGCGCCAGTGGAGTGCGTTGCGCAAGGCGGATACGCAAGCGGAGGGGAAGCTCGCATCGCTGCCTGGCGGCTTCCTGGTCGCACTCAAGCAGGCGACGCTCGCGATCGAGGCGCAACTCGCGGAGTCCGCACCCGGTGCGGCGGACGCCGGCTTGCAGCAGGCCTACTTCGACATCCTGGGGTTCACGCGCCTCGCCGAGACATTCGGGTCGCACTCCTCGCTCGAGGTCACGCACGCCAAGGCCGCCGGGCGTGACGCCACCACCGTGCGCATCCAGAACATGGTCCCGGCGTCCTTCCTGAAACCGCGCTTTGCGGCAGCGCGCGCGGTCACTCTGTTTTCCGCCACCCTGAACCCGCCGCGCTACCACATGGACATGCTGGGCCTGCCCGCCGACGCGGCCTGGATCGATGTGGAATCCCCGTTCCGGCCCGAGCAGCTGGAAGTGCACCTGGTCAGCACCATCTCCACGCGCTATCCCGATCGGCATCGCTCCATCGCGCCGATCGTGCGGCTGATCACCGACCAGTTCACGCGTCGGCCCGGCAACTATCTCGCCTTCTTCAGCAGCTTCCAGTACCTCGACATGGTCGCTGCGGATTTCAGCCGGTGCCATGCCGACATCCCCATGTGGGTGCAGGCGCGTGGCATGGACGAAGGCCAGCGCAGCGCCTTCCTGGACCGCTTCGTTCCCGCAGGCGCGGGGATCGGCTTCGCCGTGTTGGGCGGAAGTTTCGGCGAGGGGATCGACCTGCGCGGCGACCGCCTGGTGGGAGCATTCGTCGCGACACTGGGCCTGCCGCAGGTGAACCCCCGCAACGAGCAGCTCAAGGCCTGCCTGGATGCGGTGTTCGGGGCCGGCTACGACTACACGTACCTGTATCCGGGCCTGCAGAAGGTCGTGCAGGCTGCCGGCCGCGTGATCCGCACCCAGGAGGACCAGGGGGTGGTCTACCTGATCGACGACCGCTTCGCACGTCCGGCGGTGCGCGGCTTGCTGCCGCAGTGGTGGCGGATCGCGCCGGGGCGCCTGGCGTGATCCGCGTCGAACGAGGCGATTGCACCGTGCGGGCCCGCCGTTTGCCACAATGCAGCGTGCAGGTCGCCGCCGTGGCACCGACGAAGGAAGAATGAAGTCAAACAACGCGAGTCCGCTGGCCCTGTCCTGGACCGGGTCGCTGCTCCACCGTCTCCAGACGCTGTGGCTGCTGAAGATGACGGGCACCATCGGGGGAATCTGGGGCTTCTTCCTGCTGTATTTCTGGACGCAGGAAAGCCGGGCGACGCACGCCGTCACCGTGCCGATGACGGCCGTCGACCACTGGGTCGGCGTGAGCCAGTCGGCGTTGCTTCCGTATGCCTCGCTGTGGGTGTACGTCGCGCTCGCAC
Organism: Ramlibacter ginsenosidimutans; assembly: GCF_016654015.1. GTDB lineage: Bacteria > Pseudomonadota > Gammaproteobacteria > Burkholderiales > Burkholderiaceae_C > Ramlibacter > Ramlibacter ginsenosidimutans. The sequence continues at coordinate 200,248 of NZ_JAEPWM010000005.1, forward strand.
CTGCCCTCGCGCGCGACCTGGCGGGAGTGCGCAAGTACGTGAGCGGCGCCTTGATCATGGCTTTCCTGGGGCTCGCGACCTACTGGTTCTTTCCCACGACCACGCCGGCGTTCGGCGTGCACTGGTCGGATTACCCGGCGCTGCAGGTGCTGAAGACCGCGGACCGGGGCGGGAATGCCTTTCCTTCCCTTCATGTCGCGTTCGCGGTGTACAGCGGCGCCATCATCGCGGGCGAGCTGCGCAGCATTTCCGCGCCGCCATGGGTGCGCGGCGCCAGCTGGCTGTGGTGCGCCGCGATCGTCTATTCCACGCTGGCGACACGCCAGCACGTCGCGATCGACGTCGCCGGCGGCCTCGTGGTGGCGGCGGTGGCGCTGCTCGCCTGCGGCAGCCGCGCCATGACGCGGCTCATCCGCGCGGATTCGGGGACGCAGGCGAGCTAGCGAGAGTTGCAGCCGTGCGCGGCTCGCGCCGGCACGTCGCGGGCGGTGGGAAGCCTCGGCGCGGACAACGGCGGCGAGGGCAGGAGCACCTGAACCGCGCCGCCGAAGGCGCTTACTTGCTCGGGTAGACGACGTCGGCGCGCCGGTTCTGCGCCCACGCCGCCTCGTCATGGCCGGCCGCAACCGGCTTTTCCGCGCCCCAGCTCGTGGCATCCAGCTGCGAGGAACGCGCGCCGAACACCTCCAGGGCTTTCGCGGTGGCGTCGGCCCGGCGCTGGCCAAGCGCCAGGTTGTATTCGGCGCTGCCGCGTTCGTCCGTGTTGCCCTCCACGCGTACCGACACGCCCGGGTGCGAGGCCAGATAGCGGCCTTGCAGCTCGATCACATCGCGGTCCTGCTGGCGAATCGCGTTGTCGTCAAAACCGAAATACACGCTGCGGCGCTTGGCAATCGCGCTGCTCGGGTCCAGGTATTCGGGCCTGAGCGTCCCAGGCGCTGCGGCAGCCGGTTGCGCGACCGAGGCCGCCGGTGAAGCCGCAGCGACACCGGGTGCCGATGTCACCGGCGCGGGCTTCGGCGGCGTCGAACAGGCAGCAAGGCCCAGGGAGGCGGTGATGAGGATCAGCGGAAAACGCAAGGGAGGCTCCCGAAATTTGACGCGCAACTCTACAACAGAATTTGTGCAAATCCAATGGAGAAGAAGGCATCGGCGTCTCGGGCTTGCCGCTGGCAGCGCGGGAGCGGATCGCTCCGCGATTCATCCTAGCGGGAATGCGCTGAGCTGCACCTGACGCACCGCTTCCGAAGGAAGCTCGCGCGCGCGGTGCCGTGGCCCGCGTTTTTTTTCGTTACCGACCTGTTGAGCCACCGAACCGGAGGCATGATCCCCAGCGAGTATTGCTACTGCCCGCCGCCATTGATTTCTCACCAAGAACCGTCCCGTTCGAGCAGACAGACGCTCTCCAACCGGGACTCCCTCATGGCCATGCTGGGCCTGTGCTGCGTTGCAACGCTGGTGGCGCTGGACCAGACGGTGGTCAGTACCGCGCTCCCCGCCATCGTCACCGAACTTCATGGTTTCGATCTCTATGCGTGGGTCGCGACGTCCTATCTCCTGACCTCGGTGATCACCGTGCCCGTCGTCGGGCGCCTGGGTGACCAGTTCGGACGCAGGCCCTTCGTGCTCGCCTCCATCGTCATCTTCTGCGCGGCGTCGGCATTTTGCGGTTACGCGAGCAACATGCACGCGCTGGTTGCGGCGCGCGCGCTGCAGGGCGTCGGCGGTGGCATGCTGGTGGGTAGCGCCTTCGCGTCGATCGTGGACCTCTTTCCCGATGCGCACGTTCGCCTGCGCTGGCAGATGATGATGGCGTCCGCCTTCGGCCTGGCGAACACGCTCGGTCCATCGCTGGGCGGCGCGCTGACGCAGTCCCCTGGCTGGCGGTGGATCTTCTACATCAACCTGCCGATAGGCTTGGTTGCACTGGCCGCGGTCTGGCGCTTCCTGCCGCACGTGCGCCACGGCACGTCCGGCGAGAAGACGCGAATCGACTGGCCGGGTGCCGCGATGATCGCGGCCGGGCTGGGCAGCCTGCAGCTGCTGGTGGAACTTGCGCCGCAGCACGGCTTCACGACCGGCATGGTGGCGATCGCGGTGCTCTGCGTCATTGCATTCGCGGCGCTGTTCCACTGGGAGCGCCGGGTCGCGCATCCCCTGATCCCGGGCGCGCTGCTGCGCAATGCGTCCCTGCGCAGCATGTTTCTCCTGGCCGCCACCAACGGGTTCATGCAGTTCTCGCTGCTGGTGTATGTGCCGCTCATGTTCCAGGGTGGCTTTGATCTCTCCGCGCGCACGGCCGGCATGCTGGTCACGCCACTGGTGGCCTTCATCATGGTGTCGAACGTATGCAACGCGCGCATCCTGCCGCGCATCCCGCACGCCGCGCTGATGGTGAACCTGGGTTTCGCACTCACGACCCTGTGCACGGCCTGCATGCTGCTTGCCAACGCGCACTCGTCACATGCCTTCCTGGTGGCCGTGATGATGATCGGCGGCATCGGCATGGGCCTGACGATGCCGAACCTCACGATCACGATGCAGCAGGCTGCACCGCGCAAGGACGTCGGTATCGGCATCGCGCTCCTGCAAAGCCAGCGCATGGTGGGCGCGATGCTGGGAACGGCGTTGACGGGCGCGACGGTGAACTGGGTCTACCGCCGCACGGTCGCCGATGCATTCGCGCGCGAGTCCGGCGGCGCCACTTGGCAGCAGCAACTCGCGAATCCCGAGATCCTTCTGAGCCAGGAGCGCCAGGCCACACTTCTCGGCCAGCTTACCGCAACGGGTTACAACGGCGCGGCGTTGATCGGGATGGCGCATGAGGCGCTGGTGCATGCGATCCACGTCGGCTTCTGGCTGACCATCGCGGTGGGTCTCGCCAGTTTCCTGAGCACCCGCACGATGCCGCGGATCAGTTTCCGCACTTCCAGCGTGAAGGCGGGAGTCGAGGAAGGTTACCTGCACGAGCCCTGAGAGGGCATCTGCGCAGTGGCACAAAGCAAAACGCCCACCGGCGGTGGGCGTCCTTCGCAGCCTGGGGCATGCACCCTCAGCTGCGAATCCTTCAGAAGCGGTAGCCGAGTCCCAGCGTCACGCCGTCCACCTTGACGCCGTCCTTGTCGGCGAGACGGGTGTAGTCGAGGCCGACATTCACCCTGGGCGTGACGTTGTACTTGGCGCCGACGCCGTAGGCGAAGTCGTTGGACGAGACGTCACCGGTGGACAGGCCAACATTGGTGCGGGCGAAGCCCACTCGGGCGAACACTTCGGTGTTGCCGAAGTCGTACTTGGGCTTGACGAAGACACCATAGCTGGACTTCAGTTTGGCGGTGATCCCGTTGTCGGTGTCATGGCCCGTGCCGCCTTCCAGCATGCCTTCGACAGCCAGGTTGGGGTGCACGTCATAGCCGATGATGCCGCGCACGGCGCCCGGCGTGGCCTTCACGCCGTTGCCGTGGATCTGGGTCCAGGAATAACCGAGCTCGCCGTACAGGGGTCCGGCAGCGGGGGCTTGTTGCGCGTGGGCGGCAACGCCCAGCAGCAGGCTCGCTGCAGCAGTCGCGATCGCGATAACTTTCATCTTGCTTCTTTCACTTTGGTTCTAAGACCCGCATCAGCTGCGGGCCGCGCCAGTTTGCATGGCGCACTTGTCCGCTCGGTACCGGCGGATGTAGCGCCGGTAAAGAGCATGTGCAGCGTGCAAGCGGAAGGCCGCGCGTGTAACTCCTGAGCCGCTCCTGGCCATGGATCTCGCCTCCCGGCGCGGCAGATCGGTGCCATCATGGACGAAGCAACCGGAGGGGCTCGGGTCCGTCCGCGGGAGTTCTCAGTCTGATCCACGACCACTACGATCTGATCGTCATCGGCAGCGGGCCGGGTGGCGCATCGCTCGCGCAGCGCCTCGCACCGACGGGCAAGCGCATCCTGATCCTGGAACGGGGCGATTACCTGCCGCGCTCGGAAAAGAACTGGAGCAGCCAGGCGGTCTTCGTCGACGGCATCTATCAGGCGCGGGAGACCTGGACCAACGCCACGGGCAAGACGTTCAGCCCCGCCCTGCATTACTTCGTCGGTGGTAACAGCAAGGTCTACGGCGGTGCGCTCCTGCGCCTGCGCGAGCGCGACTTCGGGGAGGTTCTGCACGCCGGTGGGGTGTCTCCCGCGTGGCCGCTGGACTACGCGGTGTTCGAGCCGTACTACGCGCAGGCCGAGCGGCTCTTTCACGTCCACGGGCAGCGCGGGGAGGATCCGCTCGAACCGTGGGCGAGCACGCCTTATCCGCACCCGCCGGTGAGCCACGAGCCCAGGATCGCCCAGCTGGACGCGGACCTGCGTGCTATCGGGCTGCACCCGTTCCATCTGCCGCTTGGCATCCTTCTCGATGAGAAGCCCGATGGAACTCCGACGCCCACCAGCGTCTGCATGCGCTGCAGCTTCTTCGACGGCTTCCCGTGCCTGCTCAATGGCAAGGCGGACGCCCAGGTCATCTGCGTGGACCCGATGCTGGCCGCCCACGACAACGTCACCTTGATGACCAACGCCTATGTGTCCCGCCTCGGCACCGATGCTTCCGGCCGCCGGGTCGACGCCGTGCATGTGACGCGCAACGGTGGCGAGGAGATCTATTCGGCCGACATCGTCGTGGTCGCCTGCGGTGCGCTCTCCTCGGCGCTGCTGCTGCTGCGATCGGCCAACGATCAGCATCCCGACGGCCTTGCCAACGGCTCTGGCCAGGTGGGACGCAACTACATGCGCCATCACATGAGCGTGCTGATGGCGGTCATGCCGCAGGCCAACGACACGGTGTTCCAGAAGACGCTTGCGTTCAGCGATTTCTATTTCGGCGCGGACGACTGGCCGCATCCGCTCGGACTCGTGCAGATGTGCGCCACCAGCCATGCTCCGCAGATCCGGGGCGAGGTGCTGCCCGAATGGCTGGAATGGCTGCCCCGGATGCCCTTCGAACAGATCGCGCGCCACTCGATGGATTTCTGGCTGCAGGCCGAAGACCTGCCGCATCCGGACAACCGTATCTACTACAAGGACGGCATGGTCCACCTGGATCAGCACGAGACCAATCCCCAGGCGCTGCACCATCTCAAGCGCAAACTCAAGCAGGTGCTCACCGAGGCCGGCCATCCGCACGTGCTGCTGGAACGCAGTCTCTATTTCGGCAAGGACATCCTGCTGGACGGCACCGCCCACCAGGCGGGTACGGCGCGCTTCGGAACCGATCCCGCCACGTCGGTGCTCGACCTCGACTGCCGCGCCCACGAGGTCGACAACCTGTACCTGGCCGATGCCAGTTTCTTTCCGTCGATCGGCGCGGTGAACCCCACGCTGACCATCATCGCCAACGCACTTCGGGTCGCCGACCGCATCAGGGAGCGGCTGTGAGCAGTGCTGCGATGGCGGCCTTGGCCGTGCGCTGTGGGCTGGTCCTGCTGTTCCTGCCCTTCAGCGCCCTGGACAAGGTGCTGAACTTCGAGGGCGCGGTCCGCCAGGCGAGCGAGACGTTCCCCTGGCGCCCACTCGCGATCGCCGCGATCCTTTGCGGGCTCGGCATCGAAGTGTTCATGTCGCTCGGCATCGTCACCGGTGTCGCGGACCGGGCGTGTGCGCTGGCGATGGCGGCGTATTGCGCCGCGACCGCGATCCTGTGGAAACGCTTCTGGGCCCAGGGCGACTTCTGGTCCGACGCAGGCGGCCGGGGCCGGACGCTGTTCTGGGATTTCCTGAAGAACCTGTCGCTCGCCGCCGGGTTCCTGCTCCTGACCGTCGGCACCGACGGATCGGGGCTGGCCGTTTTCCTCGCGCATCCGCTGGCATCCAGCCATCCCTACGCCGCACGCATGGAGAAGCCATGAGCGATCTCGGTCCCCGCCCCAGCGTTCCGTACTGGCATCTGTGGGTCGACGAGGAAGGCGTCAGCCACCAGCGCCAGTGCCGTCTCGACCACTACGGTCCGCACCGCGTTGGCGATGCGGATGCACAGTGGAACAATCCCCAGCCGCGCTCCGAGGCCAGCGTCGTCTTCACCGTCCAGCCGGTCGGCTGGGTGGGCGAGTGGCACGAGAATCCGGCGCCGCAATGGATCGTGGTCCTGTCGGGACGCTGGTTCATCGAGAGCATGGATGGCACGCGCATCGAGCAGGGGCCGGGCGAGTTCTCGCTCGGCGAAGACCAGGGTTGCGTCGAGCAGGGCGGCAGGAAGGGCCACCGCTCCGGCACCGTCGGCAACGAGCCGTGCTGTCTGATGACGGTGCAGCTCCATGTCGATCCTGTGCGCGCACCTTGCCACGTGAGGTAGCGGCATGGACAGCATCGAGATCTGCGATCCGCGTTTTCGCGCACTGGTGCTGGCCAATGCGCCGCTGGAGACACTCGGCACCGGCTATCGCTGGCTGGAAGGACCGGTGTGGTTCGCGGACCATGACTGCCTGTACGTCAGCGACCTGCCCAACGACCGCGTGCTGCGCTGGAGCGAACACGGCGGCATCTCGGTATTCCGCCAGCCCTCCGGCTTCGCCAACGGCCACGCGCGCGACCGCCAGGGACGCCTGCTCACCTGCTCGCACCGCCACCGCAACGTCACGCGCATCGAGTTCGATGGAACCGTGACCGTGCTCGCCAGCCATCGCGACGGCAGGCGCCTCAATTCGCCCAATGACATCGTCTGCAAGTCGGACGGGACGATCTGGTTCAGCGACCCGATCTACGGTATCAGCACCGACTACGAAGGCGGCAAGCAGCAGCAGGAATTGCCGCCGACGCTCTACCGGCTCGATCCGGCCAGCGGAGAGCTGCGCATCGCTACGGCCGATTTCGTCAACCCGAACGGACTGGCCTTCTCGCCGGACGAGCGCTGGCTTTATGTCGCCGAGACCGGCGACCAGTTCGACGACGCAGCGCCGCGCTGCATCCGCCGCTTCGCAGTTGGCGAAGACGGCAAGCTTTCGGGCGGCGAACGTTTTTACAGCGTCACGCCGGGCGCTGCCGACGGCTTTCGTGTCGACGAGCAGGGCAATCTCTGGTCGAGCGCGGGCGATGGCGTCCACTGCATCAGCCCGCAGGGCGAGTTGCTCGGCAAGATCCTCACACCATCGCCGGTGGCCAACGTGTGCTTCGGCGGCCGCAACCGGTCGCGCCTGTTCGTCTGCGCCTCGCACACGCTGATGGCGATCTACACCAACGCGCGCGGATGCGTTCGCCCGTGACGGCCAGTCTCACGGCCATCCTCGCGTTCCGGCTGGTGACCCGCGAGCCGGCGCGGCTCGTGGCCTTCTATACGGGACTCGGTTTCGCCGCGGGCGAGCCGCAAGCGATCCCCGCCGCGGAAATGACGCTGCTCGGGTTGCAGGGCGTCGGCTGGCGGCGAACCCTGTCGCTTGGCGATCAGCGCATCGAGCTGGATCATTTCGACCCGCCGGGGCAGCCTTATCCGTCGAACGTCACGGGCGCGGACAGCCGCTTCCAGCATCTGGCACTCGTCACCGACGATGCGGCCGCCGCCTGGTCGCGCGCTCGCGCGCTGGGCGCAGCGACGATTTCCGTCGGCGGGCCCGTGACATTGCCGGAGTCCTCGGGCGGCGTGACCGCCGTCAAGTTCCGCGATCCGGAGGGACATCCGCTGGAGCTGCTGCAGTTCGCCGGCTCACCGCGCAAGGCCGGCCTGCTTGGCATCGATCACAGCGCCATTTCGGTCGCCGACGTGGAGGCCTCCCGCGCTTTCTACGAAGCGCTGGGCCTGTCCACGCAAGGTCGAATGCTGAACCACGGTCCGACCCAGGCCGCACTCGATGCACTCGCCGGCGCCGAAGTGGATGTCGTGCCGCTGATGCCTGCGATCGGGACGCCGCACCTCGAGCTGCTCGGCTACCGCTCGCCATCCCCTCGAAGGGCAGGGCACCTGGCTGCGAACGACGTGGCAGCCACCCGCGTCGTGTGGAGCGCTGACCGCGACGGATTGCTGCGCGACCCCGATGGCCATCTCCATCTGCTCACCAGAGTTGACAAAGGATCGCCTCCTGGCTGAGATCAACGTGACCCGCTGAGCGTTGCCATCGGCGGCCAGCGCTGCTGCATCCGAACAATGGCGCCGTGGCTTAATCCGGCAGTGAGTCCCCTATCCCTTCAAGCGGAACGCTTCGTTTCCGAGATCGTCCGTAACCGTTTCAACCGCGCCATCCTGGATGCGTGGAGCGATCTCGCATTGCCGGACGGTTGGCTGGTGGCCGGATGCCTCTTCCAGACCGTGTGGAACCTCCAGTCCGGCCGCTTGCCGCACGAAGGGATCAAGGATTACGACATCTTCTACTTCGACGCGGACGATTTTTCGGCGGCCGGCGAGGCGCGCGTGCAGGCGCGCGTCGAGCGGCTGCTCGGTTTCCTCGGTGTTCCCATCGAGGTCAAGAACCAGGCGCGGGTGCACCTTTGGTACGAGGAGCACTTCGGCCATCCTTATCCGCAGCTCGCCACCGCGAGGGAGGGAATCGACCGGTTCCTGATTCCCTCGACCTGTGTCGGCGTGCGTCGCACGGCCAGCGGTCACGAGCTCTACGCACCCAACGGACTGGAGATCCTGTACGCCGGGCTCATCACGCCCAATCCGCTGACGCCCCATCTGACGCTCTTTCGGGAAAAGGCCGCGTCTTATCAAAGCCGCTGGAACTGGCTGCAGGTTCGTGAAGCGGCGTGAGGGCTGCATCAACGCAGGCGCACTGGGCGGAGCTGGGCCTCGAGGCCGCGCTGCCTCCTGGAAGCGAGGACCTCTGGCTGGACATGCGCAGGGCCGGAGGGAAACGTGAAGGGGCTGCGTTCGATCGGCTTCGTGCCAGAGTGACGCGACCGTGTGCCCGGCCGCTTGCACGTTTCCCCAATGGCGGCGATTCGCGGTAGCGGCAAGCATGACGCATCTGCAGGGAGGAAACCATGCGAAGCCTTTCCCGTCTCGCCTGGACGATGTGCGTTGCGTCCGCGGGACTTGCGCCTGCCGCCGGGGCATCCCAGACCTGGCAGTTCGTCGGCGCGCGAAAATCGCGCGCATGAAGCCAGCCGAAGCGGTGCACGGTCACCTGGCCACCCTGCGCGAAGTGCTGTTGCCCGCCGTTCCGCTCGTCCTGCTCGCGGTCGGCGGGCTGGTGCTGGCGTACTGGTGGCTCGACCCCAGCCCGCCGAAGCACGTCGTGCTTGCCACCGGGCCGGCGCGCAGCGCCTACGATACCTTCGGCCAGCGTTACCGCGCAGCGCTGGCCCGCTACGGCATCGACGTGACGCTGCGGCCCACGCAAGGCTCGCTGGAAAACCTGCAGCTCCTGCGCGAAGGCCGTGCGGACGTGGCCTTCGTGCAAGGCGGCATCGGCACTCCGCAGCCGGGCGATGCGCAGGAACTCGTCACGCTCGGCAGCCTGTTCGTCGAACCCTTGTGGCTGTTCTACCGCGAGGATGTCTATCCGGACGAAGTGGAGCGCACGCCCGGGTTGCGGCAGCTCTCCTCCCTGCCGCAGCTGCAGGGACTCGCCGTCAACGTGGGCAATGCGGGGTCGGGCCTGCCCGTGCTGATGCAGAAGCTGTTCGAGGCGAATCGCATGGATGCGGCGACGCTCCAGATCACACGCCTCGAGGAAACGCCCGCTACGGCCGCCTTGCTGGACGGACAGCTCGATGCGCTGGTGTTCGCCTCGGCGCCCGAAGCCCTGATGGTGCAGATGCTGCTGGCCACGCCCGGCATCCGCCTGATGGACTTCGGCGAAAGCGAAGCCTACTCGCGCCGCTTTCCCTTCCTCACGCCCGTGGTCCTGCCGCAAGGCGTAGTGGACCTCGCGTCTGGCCAGCCGCCCGCCGATGTGCGGCTGGTCGCGACCACGACCGAGCTGCTTGCACGCGAGGATACGCATCCCGCGCTGCAGGAACTGTTCGCGCAAGCCGCCGTGGACATCCATGGCGATGCGGGCTGGTTCCACCGCGCCGGCGCGTTCCCCGCCATCCAGCGCAGCGGTTATCCGGTTTCACAGGAGGCGGAGCGCACCTACCGGACGGGCCAGCCCTTCCTGCAGCGCTGGATGCCGTTCTGGATCGCCAACCTGGTCGGGCGCATGTGGGTGGTGGCGGGCCTCGTGCTGGCGCTGGTGCTTCCCTTCACCCGCATCGTCCCGCCGCTGTACCGCTTCCATGTCCGTTCGCGCGTGTTCCGCTGGTACGGTCGCCTGCGCCAGCTTGAGAGGACGCTGCAGGAACAGCCCGGCCGCGCGCCGGAGGTCCTGCGCGAACTCGATGCACTGGACGAGCGAGTCGACCGCATTGCCGTCCCGCTGTCGTACGCCGACGAGCTCTACGATCTACGCAACAATATCGATGCCGTGCGCCGGCGCGCGCGAATGGCGATCGCTCACGAGTCCTCGCAGGCGCTGCCGATGGCATAGCTCGCGCGCTGCGGCGATGCCTCGGGCCAGCATGCGGCGTTCACGTCAACGAACGCGCCGCTCGCAGACGCGAGAACGGCTCCCGCCCCCCGGCCGAATTCCCAGCCCATTGGTGCCGGTAATGCGGCTGCGCGTAGCGTCCCCTAGCGCGCCAACGCGGACTGGAGTTGCTGCAGGTCGACGATGCGCACGTGCCGCTTGTTCACATCGAGCAAGCGCTTCTGCACCAAGGAGGAAAAAGTTCGGCTCACTGTCTCCAGCTTCATGCCCAGGAAGCTGCCGATCTCCTCGCGCGACATGCGCAGGTGGAACTCCGTCGGCGAGAAGCCGCGTGCCTTCATGCGGCTGGAGAAGCTCAGGAGGAACGCGGCGAGGCGCTCCTCCGCGTTCATGCTGCCGAGCATCAGCATGAGGCTGTGCGCCCGCACGATTTCGCGACTCATGAGGCGGGCGATGGCGCCCTGCACCTCCGCGCCGGCGGAGGAGGCATCCCGCAGGTTCGCATAGGGAATGACGCAGACCTCACTGTCTTCCAACGCGATGGCGCCGCTCGCGTAAGTGCCGGTGCCGACTCCGTCCAGGCCCAGCAGCTCGCCGGGCAAGTGGAATCCGGTCACCTGCTGCCGGCCATCCGCGAGGGTCACGCAGGACTTGAAGGTGCCGCTGCCCACCGCATACAGTTGCCCGAACGCCTGGCCGGCTTCGTAGAGCGGTTCCCCGAGGTGCGCGCGCCTGCGCGAAAACGTCAGACGATCCAGGGCCTCCAGGTCCTGCTGCGAAAGGCCCCCGGCAAGGCAGGACTCCCGCACGTGGAGGGGCGAACACTGTGCAAGGCGAATCCGGGCGTGTTCTGCTGACGGCACATCGTGCCCTTCCACAGATCGGCTCCCGCGGCGATGCTGCCCGCAGGGCGCTTCCGTCTCGGCTGTCATGGCATCCCCTTCGTCCCCGCAAACGCGAGGTACTGGCGGCGAGAAGATAGCCGCGGGAGCGATGACGCGCATTGGACCTTGGGCGTAGGCTCAGGTTCGCGGGCACTGAAACGGCCGCTTCCGGCCAGGAGCGCCCATTGCCCTCGCGGCCGAAGCGGCGCGTCCGCCGCCTTCAGCCTTCGTTGCTCGCGTACTGGCGTCCGAGTTCCAGCATGCCGGGCGTGCCGATCAGGCCATTGAGCTGGTCGAAATCGAACATGTCGGCCTTGCGCGGGGCGGTCGTGCCGTGTTGCCTGAGGCTCTGGAAGTAGCCGGCGAGCTGGTGCGCGACGAAGCGGGCGGTGCCGCCGGGGAAGATCACGATGCGGTAGCCGCGCTCGCCCAGTTCCTGCGCGGACTGCACGGGCGTCTTGCCGCCTTCCACCATGTTGGCCAGCATCGGCGCGCGACCGGCGAAGATGCCGCAGACACGGTCCATGTCGGCGGCCGAGCGCACGGCCTCGATGAAGAGCGCGTCGGCGCCGCATTCGAGGTAGCGCTCGGCGCGCTCGATAGCGGCGTCCAGTCCCTCCACTGCCACGGCGTCGGTTCGCGCGAGGATCAGCGTGTCGGGACTGTGTCGCGCATCGACGGCGGCGCGGACCTTGCCGCACATTTCCGCGGTGGACACCAGCGCCTTGCCTTCCAGGTGGCCGCAGCGCTTCGGGAAGGCCTGGTCCTCCAGCTGGATCATCGCGGCGCCTGCACGCTCGAAGTCGCGCACCGTGCGCTGCACATTCAGCGCGTTGCCGAAACCGGTGTCGCCATCGACGATCACAGGCGTGCGCACCCGGTCCGTGATGCGCGCGAGCACGTCCACTGCCTCCTTGGCGCTCGTGAGGCCGATGTCCGGGCGCCCCAGCAGCGTGTACGCCACAGCCCCGCCGGAGAGGTACAGCGCCTCGAAGCCGGCCTGTTCGGCCAGCAGTGCGGTCAGTGCGTCGTACACGCCCGGCGCCAGCACGGGGCAGGGTTGCGCGAGGCGCTCGCGCAGCGACGGGACGGCGACGCCGGTCATGCGACCTTGGTCCCGGTGAGGGCCACGACCTTGCGCCAGCGCTCCACCTCCTGCTGCAGGAAGCGCGCGAATTCCGCCGGCGTGCTGCCGACCGGCTCCAGCCCCTCGGACTGCAGGTGCCTGCGCATCGCTTCGCTGCGCACGGCCAGCGCAGTTGCCGCGCCGATGGCCTCGACGTCCTGCGGCTTCATGCCTGCGGCGCCGAGCAAGCCGTACCACGAGCTGTAGTCGAACCCGGGCAGGACGTCCGCGATGGGGGCCGCGTCCGGGTAGGCGGCCACGCGCTGCGCCGTGCTGACGGCCAGCACCTTCAATTTCCTGGCGGCGACGAACGTCTGCGCCGACGCGACGTTGCTCAGGACAAGGTCGATCTGGCCACCCATCGCGTCGGTGAGCGCGGGCACCGCACCCTTGTACGAGACGGACAGCAGCTCCATGCCGCCCTGCTTCCTCAGCATCTCGCTGGCGAGGTGGTTGGCGCTGCCGATGCCGGCGATGCCGATGCTCACCGAGCGCTTCTTCGCGAGCGCTTGCAGCTCGGGGAAGGTCGACGCCGGGAAGTCGGGCCGGGCCACCAGCAGCAGCGGCGATCGCGCGACCAGGCTCAATGGCGTGAAGTCCTTGATCGGGTCGAAGGGCAGGGAGGCGAACAGCGACGGGTTGATGACGTGGCTGGTGTAGCAAAGCAGGAGCGCATCCGGGTCCTTCGCCACCTGGGCTGCCGCGATGTTGCCGGCCGCGCCGGGCCGGTTCTCGACGGTGATGGTGCGATGCAGCCGCCCGCTCAGCTCCTGCGCCGCCGCGCGCGCGACCAGGTCCGTTCCGCCGCCCGGGGGCGCGCCCACCAGGATGCGCAGCGCGGAATCGGCAGCGAGCACGCGCCCGGCCAGCAAGGGCAGGGCGGAGGCCGCCAGGAAGTGGCGTCGTTGCATGGTCTTGTCTCCTGGGCCTGCCACTGGGGCGGCCGTATTGATGGAGCGCCGCACGGCGGCGCGAGGGGCGGAGTCTAGGCTCGACCCAGGTGCAGGAATAGCGCAAACATTTCGTTCGCGATTCAAGACTTTTTGACGAAGGCCCAGGTGTGCGGACGCTGCCGACGCACCACGGCAGCCGACCACGGCTCCGCACCGGCCTCGCGCTCAGGCCGCGTGTTCCGCCATCACCCGCCGTGCGTGATCCGCGAGCACCTCGATGGCGCTCGCCCGCGGCGACGCGCGCCGCCACACCATGCCGAAGCACCGCGCTTGCGAGGGGTTGGGCAGGGTGAGCCGCACCACGGGCAGCGTGGGCCACCAGGCGGTCGCGGCGTCCGGCGCCACCGAAACCCCCACGCCGCGCGCCACCAGCATCGCGATCGCCGCCAGCGAACTGATCTCGAACCGCTCGTGCGGCGCGATGCCGGCGCGCCGCAGGTAGCGGTCGGCCGCCTGGCCTCCGCCGAGCTTGCGGTCATAGCGGATGAGTGGCTCGGTCCGCAGCATCTCGTGCGGCTCGCGGTGGGCCCAGGATTCCGGCGCCAGGAGCACCAGCCGCTCCTCGCGCAAGGGCACCCAGTGCAAGGTCTTGGGCAGTACGAAGGTCGGGTGCAGGCAGATCGCGGCGTCCAGCCGGCCGTGCAGGACCATGTCATAGAGTTCGGAGGTAAGGCCCGTGCGTACGCTGATGCGCGCGGCCGGATGCGCCTGCACCACGGCTTCGAGCACGATCGGCAGCGGCCCGTTCAACATGGTGTTGGTCGCGCCGACGCTCAGTTCCAGGGAGCGACCGTCGTCGGCAACGATGGTGCGCATCGTGGCGAGTTCGCCGAGCATGGACTGGGCGCGCCCTGCCAGCCGGTGGCCAGCTTCCGTCGGGGCGACGGTGCGCCCGGCACGCCGCAGCAGCGGCACACCGAACTCGCGTTCGAGCACCCGCATCTGCTGGGCGACAGCGGCGGGGGTCAGGTCGAGCTGGCGGGCCGCCTCGGACATCGAGCCCGACTCGAGCACCACCATGAACGAGCGCAGGTAGCCGGTTTCCATGAAGCAAGATTTTCTTTGATCTGATCAAAGATTCTGGTGCTTTTTCTAGGCGGTCATCGGCCTCACACTTGCCAGCCTATGCGCAGCAAGCTGTTTGTTCCCGGATCGCGACCCGAACTCTTCGACAAGGCCCTGCGAGGCGAGGCCGATGCATTGTCCTTCGACCTCGAGGATTCGGTCAGTCCGCAGCGCAAGGTCGAAGCGCGCGCCGCGCTGCAGGACCTGCTGTCCGGCCCGGCCGCGCGCGACAGCGGCAAGACCTTGATCGTGCGCGTGAATCCCTTCGGCTCGGAACACTTCGACGCCGACGTGCGCGCCGTGGTGCGCCCCGGGCTCGCGCTGCTGAACCTGCCCAAGGTGGAGTCCCCGGAAGAAGTGCTCGCCGCGGTGGACGCGGTGGAAGCAGCCGAGCGCGCCAACGGGGTGACCGAGCTGGTAGGGCTGCTGCTCAACATCGAGTCGCCACGCGGCTTGCGGCGGGCGCACGAGCTGGCCTCAGCGCATGCGCGCGTGGCGGGACTGCAGCTGGGCCTGGGAGATTTGTTCGAGCCGTTGCAGATCGCGCGGCACGAGCCGGCCGCACTGCATGCGGTGATGCTGCAGATGCGCCTCGCGGCTGGCGAAGCAGGCGTGTTCGCCTATGACGCCGCTTACGCCCGCTTCAGCGACGTGGAGGGTTTCCGCGCGGAGGCCGCCCTCGCGCGGCGCCTGGGCTACATCGGCAAGAGCTGCATCCATCCGAGCCAGGTGGCGTACGCGAACGAGGTGTTCCGGCCGACCGAGGCGGAGATCGCGCATGCCCGTCGGGTGGACGAGGCCGCCACCGAGGCGGAGGCGCGGGGGATCGGCGCTTACACCGTCGACGGGCAGATGGTGGACGCGCCCTTCGTCCAGCGCGCGCGCGCCGTGCTCGCCACTGCAAGACGCCTGGGCATCGGCTGAGCCCGCGCCCCTTTCAACCCCGTCCGGCCTCGACGCCGGATTACTTCGAAGAGGACCCGAGTTCCAATGATCCAGTCATCCTTCTCACGCCGTCGCTTGCTGGCTGCAGCCGCGATCTGCGCCCTAGTCGCGCCCTTGGCGCAGGCCCAGGACCACTACCCGTCCAGGCCCATCACCATCGTCGTGCCTTATGCGCCCGGCGGGTCCAACGACAACTTCGCGCGCGTGCTGGGGAGGGGCCTGAGTACCGCCCTCGGCCAGCCTGTGGTCGTCGACAACCGCCCGGGCGCCAGCGGCAACCTGGGCACGGCGTTCGTGGCCAAGGCCCCGCCCGACGGCTACACGCTGCTGGTCGTGTCCTCCAGCCTGGTGACCAACGCCGCGATCCAGACCCATCTGCCGTTCGACGCCGCGAAAGACCTGGCCCCGATCGCGATGCTCGCCAAGGGACCCTTCATCGTCGCCGTCAACAACCAGTTCCCCGCGCACACGCCCAAGGAGCTGGTCGCCGCGCTCAAGGCCGCTCCCGGCAAGTACGCCTATGCCAGCTCGGGCATCGCCAGCACCAACCAGTTCGCGACCGAGCAGCTCAAGGCGTTGAGCGGCACCTACCTGCTGCACGTGCCTTACCGGGGCATCGGCCCCGCGGTCACCGACCTGATCGGCAACCAGGTGCAGGTGCTGATTTCCAGCGGGCCGTCGATCATGCCGTTCGTGCGCAGCGGACGCCTGCGCGGCATCGCCGTGACCAGCGCCCAGCCGAGCCCGATCGCGCCGGAGCTCCCCGCGATGTCGAGCGCGGTGCCGGGCTACAACTTCGAAGCGTGGTGGGGCCTGCTGGCGCCGGCCGGCACGCCGCCGGAGATCGTCGCGCGGCTGAACACCGAGGTGAACAAGATCCTGGCGACGCCGGAGTACAAGGAGTACCTGCTCAAGGAAGGCGCGCTGCCGGCGCCCACGACGCCGGCGCAGTTCGCGGCGACCATCGCCTCCGACATCCCGCGCTGGAAGAAGCTGGCGCAGCAGCAGAACATCAAGCCGGAATGAGCGCTGCCAACCCCGCCCCCGCAGCGCGCGGGCCGCTGTCCGGCGTCCGCGTGCTCGACCTGAGCGCCTATATCGCCGGTCCCTACGGCTGCACCCTGCTCGCCGACCAGGGCGCCGAGGTGCTGAAGATCGAGCCGCCCACGGGCGACAACCTGCGCAACTACCCGTCCACGCTGCCGGGGGAGAGCCGGGCCTTCCTCGGCGTCAACCGCAGCAAGCGCGGCGTGGTCCTGGACCTCAAGCAGGATGCCGACCGCGAGGTGCTGCTGCAGCTGGTGCGCGGCGCGGACGTGCTGGTGCACAACTTCCGCCCGGGCGTGCCCGAGCGACTGGGCATCGCGTACGGGCAGCTGCAGCCGCTGAACGATCGCCTGATCTATTGCGCGGTGACCGGCTTCGGCGAGACGGGCCCGCTCAAGGACAAGGCCGGCTATGACCAGGTGCTGCAGACCTACAGCGGCATGTGCGACGAGCAGGGACAGCGCGGCGGCCCGCCCGAGATCCTCTACGGATCGGTGGTGGATTACTTTGCGTCGTCGCTGGTCGCGGGTGGGGTCGCCTCCGCCCTGTACGAGCGCGAGAAGAGCGGGCGCGGCCAAGAGGTGGGCGTGTCGCTGCTGCGGGCAGCGCTGACCATGCAGTCGGCGCGCCTGGTCTGGGCCGAGGGGGAGCCGCGCGACGTCCCGCGCGACATGCGCTCGGGCGGCATCACCGGCCTGCACCCCACCCGCGAGGGCTACCTTTACCTCTCGGCGAACACGCCGCATTTCTGGCGCGCGCTGTGCGAGAAGACCGGCCTCATGGCCCTGCACGACGATCCGCGCTACGACAGCGTGAAGAAGCGGGCCGAACACCGCGACGAGATCGTGCCGCGCCTGCGCGCGGCCCTGGCGCAACGCACCGCGCTCGAGTGGGAGGCGGAGTTCGGGGAAAGCGTGCCGTGCGCCGCAGCGCGCACCGTCGCCGACATGTTCGACGATCCGCAGGTGCAGGCCGAGAACATGGTGGCGACGCTGACGCATCCCACGCTCGGCAGTTACCGCGGCTTCACCCACCCGTGGGTGTATGGCCGCACGCCCGGCCCGGCGCCGTTCGCCGCGCCCACGCTCGGGCAGCATGACGGCGACGTGCGCCGCGAGGTGGCGGGTCGCTGAAGCGCGGTCGGCCCATGGAAAAAGGCCCGCGGGACGACCGCGGGCCTTCTTCATTCTTCGTGCCTCGTGCGGCACGGAGGCCGCACGAGGCACCTCGCTCAGGCAGCCTGCATCGCGGCGGGCGCATCGGCGCGGCGCTTCACCGGCGCCCACGGGCGCCAGGCCATGCCCAGCGCCGCAGCCTGGCGCTGCTCGTAGGCGGCGAATTCCGCGGTCGACTGCGAGCCGCGCAGGCCGCCGCGCACCGAGCCGGGCCGCGTGTCGATGAAGTATTCGGCCCAGTCAGCAGGCAGCGGCTGCGAGTCGGGTACGGCGAGCCACAGGCGCAGCAGGTGGCGCTTGCGGTCAGCCTCCGGGAAATCCTCGAAGGGGGTGCGCGAGTGCACGATCACGTAGTTGTTGACCAGCTGGAGGTCGCCCTGTTCGAGCTGCATGCGATAGCTCCAGCGCGGATCGGCCATGATCTGCTCGAGCAGGTCGATCGCCTCCCATTGCTGCTCGGTCACGCGCGGCAGCTCGGGGAAATCGCGCTGCGCGGCGACGATGTTCTTGCGGTTCACGCGCATCGTGAAGTGCGCGGGGTCGCTGCCGATGATCGGGCAGGCGTAGTAGGGCGGCTGCAGCGGATCCTGCGAGCCCTGGTAGTGATGGTAGAAGGGCTGCTTCAGCACTTCCAGCAGGTCGGGACGCCGCCGCCCCAGTTCCTCGGCAACGGCAATGGTGCTCGCGACCAGGCTCTCGCCGCCGTTCATCGCGGTGCGCCGGCACAGCAGCCCGACGATGTCGCCCGAGTCCATGTGGAAGTCCAGGCCGGCCTTCGTGTTGTAGCCGCGGCTCTGCCCATTGGCCGCCTTGTAGACCGCGCCCTCGTCGCGCACGTCGTTCATGTACTGGCTCTTGGGGTTCTGCGTGCGGGCGACGCCGGTGTGCAGGCCCATGCCCCAGTAGGCGAGCTTGGTGTCGTCCTCGCTCCAGCGGTCGACCGGGAAGCCCTTGAGCAGGCAGAGGCCCCAGCGGCCCTGGGCCGTCGCGAAGGCGCGCTTGAGAGCCGCGCACGCCGGCTCGGGCAGGGGAAAGTCCTCGGCGGTCATCTGCAGCCAGGGCTTGCCTGCGGCCTTCGCATGGGCGAGCGCCGCGTCGAAGCCGGCGACCTCCTCGGCATTCAGGCGCTGGATCCAGGACGTGTCGCGCTGCGCATCGTCGGCGGTCCAGGCGCGGGGTTGGTTGTCGTTCATCGGGTTGCTCTCCAGTGGGGCTTGACTGAGTGTTTCGCGGGTAGGTGAGAGTCTAGGCAGGCCGGTCCCCAAGAAAAAGCGACTAGATTTGGCTTGCAGTTCAAGGAAATCTGATGAAGATCGAAATGTTCCAAACCCTCGAAGCCGTCCTGCGCGGCGGCTCGCTGGCGGCCGCCGCAAGCGAGATGAACCTCACGGCAAGCGCCGTGAGCATGCAGATGAAGCAGATCGAGGCCTACCTGGGACAGCCGCTGTTCGACCGCTCCGGCCACGCCATCCGGCCGACCGCGGTGGCGCACGAGGTGGCCGCCTCCATGCGCGACGGACTGGAGCACCTGCAGTCGCTGCGCCGTCGCACCGCTGTCGAGGTCGGAGGCATCGTGCGCTTGGGCATCATCGAATCGATGCTGCCGTCGCTGCTGCCCGGCACTGTGACGGAGCTGCGCGCGCGCTTCCCGCGGCTCGACCTGCGCCCTATGCGCGGACGAAGCATCGGCCTGACCGACGCGGTGAAATCGGGCGACCTCGATGCGGCGGTGGTCGCCGAGCCCGAAGGGGGCGGCTCCGCCCGCATGAACTGGCGCCCGTTGCTGCGCAGCGAGATGCGCCTGATCGTGCCGCCGGACGCGGCCGAGACCTCGGTGCCGGCGCTCTTCAAGCAATACGACTGGATCCGCTACGACCGGCACACGACTTCAGGCATGCTGGCCGCGCGCTACGTCAGCGGCCAGGTGCGCACCCGGCATGGTGCGCTCGAACTCGACAGCATTCCCGCCATCGTCGCGATGGTCAGCGCCGGGCTCGGGATCGCGCTCGTGCACCTGGTCGATGCGGGTCTCTGCCAGTCGTACCCGGTGCGTTTCGTCCGGGTGGGCCGCGGCGCGCCGGCCATCCAGCTGTCGCTCGCAACCCGCAAGGCCGATGCCGACAGCCGCCCGCTGCGTGCAGTGGGCGATGCGATGACGTCCGTGCTCGCCAATACCTTGCGGCTTCGCAACCTCGCGGGAAGGTGAGCCGAAGCGAACCGCTATCGAGCTCACCCAACTGGAAGGCCATCGGGTTTCCCCTGAAACGCGAACGAACCTTGATCGATCACAATATGGACATGCGTCCACATTATGGACGAGCCAAAGCAAATGCCCGTAGATCGCCCTGACACCGACCCGCTGCAGCCCTACCAGTACCCCAATCCGCCGGAGGCGCTGCCCGAGATCGTCGTGCCGCACGCGATCCCGACCGATGAACGCCTGTGGGTGCCGCAGGCGGAGAACGTGTGGTTCCGCCCGTTGTGCCTCAATGCCAGCCAGGGCTACTGGATGAACCTGCTGAAGGTGCGCAAGTCGGGGGTCCTGAGCCGCCACCGTCACCCGCAGGCGGTCCATGGCTTCGTGCTGAAGGGCCGCTGGAAGTACCTGGAGCACGACTGGGAGGCGACCGAGGGCAGCTACGTCTTCGAGCCTCCGGGTGAGACGCACACCTTGTACGTGCCCGAGGACGTCGAGGAGATGATCACGTACTTCCAGGTGAACGGTGTCATGTACTACACCGACCCCTGGGGCAAGGGCATGGGCTACGAGGACGTGTTCACGAAGATCGACATGTGCCGCCGCCACTTCAAGGAAGTGGGCCTCGGCGAAGACTTCGTCAAGCAGTTCATCCGCTGACCCGCGTCCCGGCTTCGCCGGGCGCATCGCCATCGTCACGGCGCTCCCGCGCCTGTCCGCAGTGCTGCGCGATCACAGATTCCCCCAAACACCCCAGAGGAGACAACATGTCCATTCGAATCACCCGTCGCGGCATGGCCGCATTCGGCGCGCTGCTCGCGCTCGGCATCGGCGCCGCGCAGGCGCAGTCCGCTTATCCCAGCCACCCGGTCGAACTCGTCGTGCCCTTCCAGGCCGGCGGCGGCACCGACGCGCTGGCGCGCTCGTTCGCCGAGGCCGCCCGCAAGCACATGCCCCAGCCCATCGTCGTCTTGAACAAGGCCGGTGCGAGCGGCGCCGTCGGCTGGCAGGACGTGATCAATTCGAAGCCCGACGGCTACCGCCTCGCGGTGGTGACCGTGGAGATGGCGATCCTGCCGCACCTCGGCGTCGCGAAGTTCAGCCCCAGCGACCTGCAGCCGATCGCGCGCCTGAATGCCGATCCGTCGGCGATCACCGTGCGCGGCGACGCGCCGTGGAACACGGTGGAGGAATTCCTCGCCGCCGCGCGCAAGGAGCCCGGCAAGCTGGGCGTGGGCAACGCCGGCCCCGGCTCGATCTGGCACCTCGCCGCGGCGGCGCTGGAGGAGAAGACCGGGACGAAATTCAGCCACGTGCCCTTCCAGGGTGCCGCGCCGGCGGTATTGGCCCTGCTCGGCGGACACATCGACGCGGCCACCGTGAGTCCCGCCGAAGTGGCGACCTATGTGCAGGCCGGCAAGCTGAAGATGCTTGCCGTGATGGCCGACCAGCGCGTGAAGAACTTCGAGAAGGTGCCCACGCTGAAGGAGCGCAACATCGACCTGTCCATCGGCACCTGGCGCGGACTGGCCGCGCCGAAGAACACCCCGCCGGAGGTGATCGCGTACCTCAAGAAGGTGGCGCAGGAAGCGGGCAACGAGCCGGCCTTCCGCGAGATGCTGGACAAGCAGAACCTGGGTTACGCGTTTGCCGACGATGTGGCCTTCAAGGCTGCCATCGCGAAGGACAACGCGTCCTTCAAGGCCCTGGTCGAGAAGCTGGGCATCAAGGCGAACTGAGAGAGCGGCGATGACGTACCAGAGCGGCCTGTTCGCAGGCAAGCGAGCCATCGTCGCCGGGGCGACCCAGGGCATAGGCGCGACCATCGCCAATCACCTGGCGGCCCTTGGGGCCGGGGTGACGGCACTCGGGCTCGGTGCCGGCGATGGCACGCTGCACGATGCGGTGGAGGTCAGGCAGGCCGACGTGACTTCCGCGGCGAGCCTGACCGCCGCGCTGGCCGACGTAGGGGACCTGGACATCGTGTTCAACTGCGCCGGCATCATCCAGCGCGGCGCCGAGCACGACCCCGAAGTATTCGCCCGCGTGCTGGAGGTGAACCTCACCGGCACGATGCGCGTGTGCTCCGCGACGCGCGATCGCCTCAAGGCGCGTCGTGGCTGCATCGTCAACACGGCTTCCATGCTGACCTTCTTCGGCGGCGGACTGGTGCCTGGCTACGCCGCCAGCAAGGGCGGCGTCGGCCAGCTCACGAAGTCGCTGGCGATCGCCTACGCGGCCGATGGCATTCGCGTGAACGCGATTGCCCCCGGCTGGATCGCGACGCCGCTGACGCGCGCGCTGCAGGAGGACCCTGCGCGCTCCGGGCCCATCCTCGCCCGCACGCCCATGGCGCGTTGGGGGACGCCCGAGGACGTCGCACGCGCGGCGGTCTTCCTCTGCACGCCGGCCGCTGCGTTCATCACTGGCGTGATCCTGCCCGTGGACGGCGGCTACATGGTGAGCTGAGCCCTCCGGATGCGGGAGCAGCCACCCCGATAATGGCCACCCGCTTCTCCTGCGGGTCGCACCCTCTCACCTTCATGTCCTCCCCGTCCCCACCGGCCGCCGTCGCCGGCACCGCTGCATTCGGCAAATTCATGCACGTCCTGCAGCTGGTCGCCGACTGGCCCGAGGGAGGCGAGCCTGCCAGCGTGGCGGCCCTGGTGCGTGCAAGCGGATATCCGCGGCCGACGGTGCACCGGATCGTCGCTGCCCTGGTCGCCGAAGGGATGCTGCTGGAGGCGCGAAATGGCGGACTGGCGCTCGGGCCGCGCCTGATGCAGCTCGCAGCGCGCAGCTGGGGCCGCTCGGAACTGCGGCTCGCGGCTGTCGACGAACTGAAGCGGCTGCGCGATCTGACTGGCGAGACGGTGCACCTCGCCGTGCCCAACGCGGGATCGATGGTCTACATCGAGAAGCTGGAAAGCCCGAGCGCAGTGCGCATGGCGTCGCGCATCGGCACCAGCGTGTCGCTGCATGCGACGGCTGTCGGCAAGGCCTACCTCGCTGCGCTCGATGCGCAACACCTCGAGCCGCTGCTCGCCAACCTGCAGCTCACGCGCTACATGCCGAACACCTTGGTGGAGCTGCCTGCACTGCGCGAGGAACTGGCGCGCACCCGGCAGCGCGGCTGGTCGGTGGACAACGAGGAGAACGAGGCGGGCATCTGCTGTTACGGCGCGGTCATCCGCGGAGAACGCGGAATGCCGGTCGCCGCAATCAGCGTGAGCACCCTCCTGTTCCGCCAGAAGGGTGAGCCTCAGGAGGCCTACGTGCGGCCGTTGCTGGACGCGTGCGCGGCGATTTCCGCGCGCATTGCCGAGACACCGTCCGTGTCGGCGGCAGACGTGCTTTAGTCAGGGCTGCTTGCATGTGACCTGCTGCCGGCATGGCAGGCAGTCGGCGAGATCCTGCGCTCGCGCGCTCACCGCACCGCATCTCCATAGCGGAACTCGCGCGTCAGCTCTTCGAGCCGTGCAGCGAGCTCCGGCGCCAGCGCCAGGTCTGCAGCGGCGACGCTGTCGGCGAGCTGCGCGGCCTTGCTCGCACCGATGATGACGCTGGTGATCGCCGGGTTCGCCAGGACCCACGCGATCGCGGCCTGCGCCGGCACGACACCATGCTGCTGCGCGACCTGCGCGAAGGTCGTCGATACAGACAGCTCGCGCTCATGCCAGTAGCGTTCCTGGTACCTGGCCCCTGCGTTGCCCAGGGTGAACCGCGTTCCCTCCTGCGGCTGCATGCCCACCTTGTACTTGCCGGTCAGCATGCCGCCTGCGAGCGGGTTGTAGGGAATGACCGCAAGCCCTTCCTCCTGCGCGAGCGGCAACAGGTCGCGCTCGAACTGCCGGAACAGCAGGCTGTAGCGCGGCTGGACCGAGACGGGCCTGGCCACGCGCAGCAAGTCCGCGCGACCGAGCATCTTCGCCAGCCGCCAGGCCACGAAGTTCGACACGCCCACGTGACGCGCGCGTCCGGAACGCACGATGACGTCCAGGGCCTCCAGCGATTCGTCCAGCGGGGTGTTGGCATCGTCCCAATGCAGCTGGTAGAGATCCACGTAGTCGGTGCCCAGCCGCTTGAGGGACGCGTCGATCGCGTCCAGGAGGTGCTTGCGTGAATTGCCTTCGTCCCAGGCCCGGGTGCCGGTGCGCCCGGCCGCCTTGGTGGCGATCACCAGGCTGTGGCGGCGCCCCTGCATCCAGCGGCCGATCACTTCCTCCGTGCGGCCGGCGATTTCCACCCCGCCGCCCAGGGGGTAGACGTCCGCCGTGTCGAAGAAGTCGATGCCTGCGTCAAACGCGCGATCCATGATCGCGCGGGAGGTTTCCTCGTCGCACTGCAGGCCGAACGTCATCGTGCCGAGGCACAGACGGGACACCTTCAGGCCGGTGCAGCCAAATCGAACGTGTTGCATGCGCCCATTGTGTCGCAACCGGCCATCCGGGAGTCCAGCACGATCACGCCCTTGCGCTTCCAGCAGGCAGAGCTAGTCGGCAAGCAACCAGGCCAGCGCCTCGGCACGCGTGCCGAACCCGAGGTAGTCGGCCCCCTTGCTGCGCGCAGCAGGTGCGATTTCACCCACCGGACGGCCGACAGGCGCGATCGCGGCAACGCGGATGCCGGGGAAGAGCGCCGCCACCTGTTCGCCGACGGTGGCATGTTCGCTCTTCGTGAGCTGGCCAATCACCGGGCCGGTGTCGATCAGCAAACGCTTCGCATGGGTCCTGTGCACCTCGACGGCGATCTCGTGCAGGGCGGCCGCACAGGCCACTGCGTTCACGAAGCCGTGCATCACCGCTTCCAGGCAATCCCGATGTCGTACGAAGCGGACGACGATCGACTGTTCGGAGAGCGGAGCGGGGCTCCAGGAGCTGGGCGAGGAGTGAGACATGGGGCAACACGGGAAGCGCTCCATTCAGTCTACCTGTCCCGTCTGTCCCGTCTGTGCCGGGCATGCTCCGGCGCCAGCGGTCCACAGGCTGGCTTGCAGGCACTCGCCTGCGACGCCCGCGCTGCCGTCAGGCCCGACGGCTTGCGAACTCCACCATCGCCTCCAGCATCCGCCGCAGGCAAGGCAGGATGGCGTCCGCCTTCGCGGGCACGTAGTCGAACGGCAAGCGCTCTTCCATGTAGCTGCATTGCGTCATCTCGAGCTGCACCGCGTGGAAGCCTTCGGCGGGGCGGCCGTAATGGCGCGTGATGTAGCCGCCCGTGTAGCGGCCATTGAGGACCGAGGTGTGGCCCGGCGCCGCCGCCGCGATGTCGCGGATGCGCCGTTCCAGCTCCGGTGCGCAGCTGGTGCCCTGGGCGGTGCCGATGTTCAGGTCGGGCAGCTTGCCTTCGAAGAACCGCGGCAGCACCGAGCGGATCGAGTGCGCGTCCCACAGCATGGCCACGCCGTGCTGCGCGCGGATGCGATCGAGCTCGCGGCGCAGCTGCTCGTGGTACGGACGCCACCACGTGTCGCGACGCTGCGCCATTTCCTCATCGCCCACGCTTTGGCCATCGCGGTACACCGGCGTGCCGTCGAACGTGAGGTCCGGGCACAGGCTCGTGGTCGCTTGCCCGGGATAGAGGCTCGCGTTGTCCGGCGGCCGGTTCAGGTCGACGACGTAACGCGAGTGCGTGGCCTGCAGCACTGAAGCGCCGAGCTCGTGCGCGAAGGCGTAGAGGCGATCCAGGTGCCAGTCCGTGTCCGGCACGTGGCGCGCTTCGTCGGTGAGCCGGGCCGCGATCGCCGGTGGCACGTAGGTGCCCATGTGCGGAATGGACAGCAGCAGCGGCTGCGTGCCGCGATGGAAGACGAAGGGCGGGGGAGCGGAATCAGGCATGGTCGGGAAGTCGGTAACTTTCAGTCGAGGGCACGGATCAGCGCGCGCCGGGCCTCCGCGGCTTCGCGCGCGCCCGCTTCGTGCAGCGCATGGCGGCCGTCCTTCACCTGCCGGCGGCCGCCCACCCAGACGGAGTGGATGGCCGAATGCCGGTGGCTCGCGAACACGTGGGTGGCGAGCATCGCATCCGGCGACGGCAAGCCTGCGAGCAAAGGGTGCGCGCCATCCAGCACGACCAGGTCGGCGCATTGTCCGCCGGCGAGGCCCGCCACCGGCCGCCCGCTCGCCTGCGCGCCGCCGGCCACGGATTCCAGGGTCATGGCGGTGGCCACCCAGCGCTGCGCCTCGCCGGCGATCACGTTGCGCTGGCGCGCATGCAGGCGCTGCGTGTATTCGAGCATCATCAATTCTTCCGCCGCGTTCACGCAGGCGTGACTGTCGGAGCCCACTCCCCAGCGGCCGCCGGCGGCGCGCCAGGCCGGCACATCGAAGATGCCGTCGCCGAGATTGGCTTCGGTGGTGGGGCAGAGGCCGGCGACGGCGCCGGACCCCGCCGCGCGCCGGCTCTCATCGGAGGTCATGTGCGTGGCATGCACCAGGCACCAGCGGCGGTCGACCGGCGCATGATCGAGCAGCCATTCCACCGGCCGCTGGCCGCTCCAGGCCACGCAGTCGTCCACCTCGCCGGTCTGTTCGGCGATGTGGATGTGAATGGGCGCAGTCGCATCGAGGGCGTCGAGCCCCGCGAGCGCCTCGCGCAGGCTGTCGGGTGGCACCGCGCGCAGCGAATGCGGCGCCAGGCCGAGCCGCGCGCCTTGCGCTTCGCACACCGGGCGCAGGCGCTCGAGCAGGCGCAGCATGGACTCGGTGCTGCGGACGAAGCGGCGCTGTTCGGCGCGTGGCGCAGTGCCGCCGAAGCCGGCCGTCTGGTACAGCACCGGCAGCAGCGTGAAGCCGATGCCCGCGCGCTCGGCGGCGCGCAGCAGGCAGTACGAGAGCGTGCCGTCGTCGGCATACGGCCGGCCAGCGGCGTCGTGGTGCAGGTAGTGGAACTCGCACACGCTGGTGTAGCCGGCCTCGAGCATTTCCACGTACAGGCCGGTGGCGATGGCCTCCAGCTGGTCGGGGGCGATGGCGCAGGCGAAGCGGTACATCAGCGTGCGCCAGCTCCAGAAGCTGTCCTGCGCTTCGCCGCGGTATTCGGTCAGGCCGCCGATGGCGCGCTGGAACGCATGCGAATGCAGGTTGGGCATGCCGGGCAGCACGGGGCCGGCAGCGCGCTCGACGTCCGCAGCGGGTTGCGCGCCCGGCTGCACGACCTGCAAGGTGCCGCCCGCATCCCATTCCAGCAGCACGTCACGCGCCCACCCGTTGGGCAGCAGCACGTGCTCCGCGAAGAGGGAGCGGGTCATGCGCGGGACAGCACGGCTTGCAGGAAGCTGCGCGTGCGCTCCTGGCTCGGGTTGCGGAAGATGGTTTCCGGCGGTCCTGCTTCGACGATGCCGCCGCCGTCCATCACGACCACCTCGTCGGCCACTTCGCGCGCGAAGCCCATCTCGTGGGTGACCACCAGCATGGTCATGCCCTCGCTCGCCAGCAGCTTCATGACCTGCAGCACTTCGCCCACGAGCTCGGGGTCCAGCGCCGAGGTCGGCTCGTCGAACAGCATCACCCGCGGCTCCATCGCCAGCGCGCGGGCGATCGCCACGCGCTGCTTCTGGCCGCCCGACAGGCTGGCAGGCATGGCGTCCGCCTTGTGCGCGAGGCCCACCTTCTCCAGCAGCGCGCGGGCCCGTGTCTCGGCCTCGGCGCGCGAGAGGTTGCGCAGCTTGCGCGGGCCGAGCGTCACGTTGTGCAGCACCGAGAGATGCGGGAACAGGTTGAAGGACTGGAACACCATGCCCACTTCCTGGCGCAGCGCGTTCAGGCCGGCTTCGGCCAGCGGACGGCCCTCGTCCACCAGCGTTTGCCCGCAGATCTCGATGCGGCCGCCCTCGGGCTGCTCCAGCCCGTTGCAGCAGCGCAGGAACGTGCTCTTGCCCGAGCCGCTGGGGCCGATCACGACGACCACCTGCGAAGGCTGCACCTCGAAGTCGATGCCGTCCAGCACCCTGTGGCCGCCGAAGGACTTGCGCAGCCCGCGGATGCGGATGATGGGCGACGCACCCGTTTCCTGCGGCTTCATTGCACCATCCCCCCGGCGCGCAGCCGCACTTCCAGCCGGCCCAGCGCCAGCGTCGTCAGGCCGGTGAGGATGAAGTAGATGACCGCGATGGCCAGGTACACCTCGAGCGAGCGGTAGGACACGCTGATGATCTTCTGCCCTTCGTGCATCAGGTCGTGGATGGTCAGCAGCGACACCAGCGCGGAGTTCTTGATCAGCGCGATGAACTCGTTGCCGAGCGGCGGGATCATGCGCACGATCGCCTGCGGCAGGATCACGCTGCGCATCGCCTGGCCGGCGGACAGGCCGATGGAGCGCGCTGCTTCCATCTGTCCGCGGTCCACCGACTGGATCGCGCCGCGCACGATTTCCGACACGTAGGCGGCCGAATAGATGCCCAGGCCCACCATGCCGCACGCAAAGGCGGGCAGCATGATGCCGAACTGCGGCAGGCCGAAGAACCAGATGAACAGCTGCACCAGCAGCGGGGTGCCGCGGATCGCCGCCACGTAGGCCGTACACAGGCTGTACACGATGCGCCGCCGCGGGTCGAGCCGGCCGATGCCGATCAACAGTCCCAGCACGCAACCGAGCAGCAGCGAGACGGCGGTGATCTCCACCGTGACCAGCGCGCCGTGCAGCAACTGGGGCCAGCCGGCCCACACGGGCGAGAAGTCAAGATCCATGGGGGACGATCCGCAGGCGGCGGCTTACTTGGCCGCCGCGGGGAACCACTTGTTCACGATCGCGGCGTAGGTGCCGTCAGCCTTGAGCTGGTTGATCGCACCGTTGACCGCCTTGGTGAGCTGGGGCTCGTCCTTGCGCAGCGCCATGCCGTATTCCTCGGTGGTCAGCTGCTCCGGCAGCACGTGCAGGCCGGGACGCGTGCGCACGTACTGGTAGGCGGCCGGCTTGCCGGTGACGGCGGCGTCGGCGCGGCCGATGTCCACCAGGTTGAACATCTCCTGGTTCTTCTCCACTTCCACGCGCTGCACCTTGGGGTAGTGCTCCTGCAGGAAGCCGACCGACTTGGTGCCCACCTGCACCGTGACCTTCTTGCCCTCCAGGTCAGCCAGCTTTTTGATGCTGCTGCCGTCCTTCACCATGGCCACCAGGCCGCCGGCGTAGTAGGGCTCCGTGAAATCGACGACCTTCTTGCGCTCGTCGGTGATGTAGATGGCGGAGACGGCCATGTCGAAGCGGTGCGACACCAGGCCGGGGATCAGTCCCTTGAAGTCGATGTCGACCCACTCCACCTGCTTGCCCAGCTTCCTGCCGATGGCCTCCACCAGGTCCACGTCGAAGCCGGTGCGCTTGCCGTTGTCGGTGAACTCCATGGGCGGGAAGGTCGCATCGGTGCCGACGCGCAGCACGTTGTCTTCGGCCCGCGCGACGCTGCTGCCGAGGGCGGCCACGGTGAGCGCGGCGACGAGGAAATGACGGCGGATGTTCATGGGTGAGTCTCCTTGGTTGAAATCGTTTCAGGGCAGCGCCAGCCCGCGCGAGATCCGCGCAGCGGCGACCACGGTCATGTCGGTCAGGGCGGACTCCTGGCCTTCCGCCCGCATCACCGGCGCCATCAGCGTGATGGCGCCCACGGCGCGGCGGCCCGGCCCGAAGAGGGGAGCGCTGACGCCCCACACGCCGGGGTCGACCTCGCCTGCGGTCATCGCGTAGCCTGCCTGCCGGATGGCGGCGAGTTCCGCTTCGGCCGCTTGCCGCTGCGTGGGCTGTGGGTAGTGGATGGCGAGCAGCGCCTCGCGAGCGGTGTCGGGCAGGTGGGCCAGCAGGCATTTGGCCGAGGCGCCCGCACGCAGCGGCACGCTGCGGCCCTTCTCGAACGAGCAGCGCAGAGACTGCTCGCTGTCCACCATTTCCACGCAGATCGCGCGATCGTTGACGGCGACGATGAGGCCCACGCTCTCGCGGGACTGGCGGGCCAGGGCGATCATCTCCTGGCGCGCCTGGTGCACCAGGTGCGAGGAAAGATCGAAGCCCAGGGCCAGCTGCAGGCTGAGCGGACCCGGGGCATAGCTGCCTTCGTTCTCCACCACGAAACCCCAGCGCTTCAGGCGCGCGAGCAGCCGGTACAGGGTGCTGCGCGCCAGTCCCGTATGCGCCATCAACTCTCCCGCGCTCAGCACCCGACCATGCTGCGCGAGCACGGCCAGGACCTGCAGGACGCGGTCGGACGTGGCAGTGGTCTGGGCCTCTGTCGTGGGCATCGGGCCAGTATCTAAGCGTTGCAACGGTGTTGGAAAGGCTTGCGTCCCACTCAGTGGGAATGAGTTCGCGTTTTTTGTGGTGGACCGGCGCGGCGTCTGCCCGGTGTCATCGCCGCGACGTGATCTCCATGCAGAGCGCGCCGGAGGTTGCGATCTCGAGGGCGGTAGCGGCCGGCAGCGCCGCCCAGGCGAGGCTGTATGGCGGCACTTCGACGAGGCTGTCGTTGCCGTGTCGGCGAACCGACGCCGGTGCGCCGAGCGCGAAGACTGCCACCACGCCCTCGGCGGCGGTCGTGAAGCGGCGCTCGGCGGCCAGGCGCGTCATGACGCCCGAGGCGCGCTCACGGTGCACCATCAGGTTCAGGTCCTGGGTCGGCCCGGCGAGCAGCCAGGAATCCACCTGCGCCGCGCCGTCAAACTGGAGAGGCGCGCTCGTGCCCAGCACCTCATGGACTTCGCCGTCCACGGCAAGGCGCACTCCCTCGCCCCGCACCACCGCAAACCAGCGCTGCACGCCCGGAAAATGCGAGAACGGCCCGTCGGCCGTGACGTCGGCGACCGAGATCCGCCAGGCCCAGTCTTCGCGCGTGGGCCTCACCGCCAGCTCGCGCGTCACGCCGCCGCCGTTGCGCCACGGCGCGGCCGGCGCTTCGGAAAGAGAAATCAGGTTCCATGCCATGGCCGCCACTGTGCCATGGCGGCAGATCGCGGCGGCCCGATGACGCTGCGCGCTCCCCGCAACCGTCGCGAATGACCGAGCCGCGAGCGCCATCGTCATGCAGCGCGAGACACAGCGCCCATTGCAGTTCGGGATGACCGACACGACGCGCGAGTGCAATGTCCGTTAGCGTACGGTCAATTCTCCAAGGACGACCTAACATCGCTTCGGCTTACACTCGTCCAGGCGTGCAAGGTCTGTTCGTTTGCAGGGACAACAAAAAGGCGAGGTCCGGCTCGCGGCCCCCCGAATGCCGAGATAACGAAAGTTTGCAATGACCGTGTCGCAACGGCTGATGGTGGTAGCCGAGGACGGGTCCCGGCTTGAAGAGATTTGCTCCTGGCTGCGCGACAACGGATTCCACGCGACGGGATTTTCCGATCCGCAAGACGCCTTGGTCGACCTGGGCGGCCATACCTACGACATCCTTTTGATTGAAAGCGGGGCGTGCAGCTTTGACCGGGCAGCCCTGGCGCAGAACGCCGCGGCGATCCAACCGGAAATTGTGGCGGCGCTGGTCGGTGACGAGGCCGGTGACCCAAGCGGCGCGGATCCCGCCGAGATCAGCGTTCTCGAGTTTCTGCCGTGGCCGTTCGTGCCTGGCGCGCTGCGAAGAATGGTTGCGCGTGCGATGCAGCTACGGATGCTGCGCCAACAACTTGCAATGGAGACTGTGCGGGCGACCGCCTCCACCACTCGGCTGGAAGCGACCCTCAGGGACCGCGATGCATTCGCTGGCCGGATCGCACACGACCTGCAGGCGGTGATGCAGGCGAACGAGGGGTTTGCAACCGCCCTCCTTCATAGGGCCGGGGCGAAGCTTGACGACAAGGAACAACACTACCTGCAACGGATCGTCGATACCAGCCTGCGCGGCAACCGTCTGGTCAACGACCTCGTCGCCTACGAACGACTTGGCAATCAGGAAGTGCACCTTCGTCCCGTAGCCCTGGCACAGGTGCTGGAGCGCGCGCGGGAAGGGCTGGCACCGGATTGTGCGGGGCGGGACATCGAGTGGACGATAGGCGGAATGCCGATGGTGTGCGGGGACGCTTCCCTGCTGCAGCATGCCTTCGTTCATCTGCTGTCCAATGCCCTGAAGTTCACTCGGGGAGTGCAGCCCGCGCGCATCCGGGTAGAGGCATCTTGCTGCGAGCATGGCCATGAAATCCGCGTGGTCGACAATGGTGCCGGATTCGATGCGAACTATGCGCACACGCTCTTTCGCCCGTTCGAGCGGCTGCACCCGATCGCCGAATTCGAGGGCAGCGGCATGGGGCTGGCCAATTTCAGGCGAATCATCGAGCGGCACGGTGGCACCGTACGTGCCGAAGCCTTGAAGGAAGGCGGCGCGCTCTTCGCGTTTACCTTGGCTTCGGCCCAAGCATCCGATGCGGGTGCGCGGCCGCCCGCTGCGCCTCGCGAATCAACCGAGCCGCCGCAGCGCGGTTCGCCTGCCCTGCGAGTGCTCCTGATCGACGATGACCCGGCGGTGTTGACGACGCTTGGGGACATGCTGGAGTACGACGGCCAACACGTCACACGCGCGTTGGGTGGCCCCGCGGGGGTGGCGACCTTCGCGCGTTCGCTGGAGGCCGGCCCCGGGTTCGACCTGGTTATCACCGACTTCGGCATGCCGCACATGGACGGCGGGGAGGTGGCGCGCCGCGTCAAGGCCACGAGCCCGGGCACGACGGTCTTCCTGCTCACAGGTTGGGGTGCGCGGCTGGACGCGTCGGACGACTGGTGCGCAAAAGTGGACGAGGTTCTTGCCAAACCGCCACGCCTGGCCGACGTTCGCAAGGCGCTGTCCAAGGTGACCGCGAGCGCCGCGTGAGCATCGCACGCACATGAGCGTCCCGCGCATCAGTGAAGCCGACAGCTCCCTGCTGCTCCAGTCGCTGGGGCAAGGCGTGCATGTCATCGACCGCCAAGGGAAGATCGTCTTCGAGAATGCCGCGTCGCTGGCGATGCTCGGCTGGACCCACCGCGGGCTGCTCGGTGCGGATGCGCATTCATTGGTGCACCATCACCGCCCCGGGGGCGAGGTCTACCCGGAATGCGAATGCCCCATCCACCACACGCTGATGGACGGACAGCGCCGGCGCGTCCGCAACGAGGTCTTCTTTCGCGGGGACGGCTCGAGCTTTCCCGTCGATTACGTGTGCTCTCCCGTCAACGACGGTGATGGCCGGATCGCAGGCGTGGCTGTGTGCTTCAGCGACATGACGGACCTCCAGCGAGCCGAGGAGGCGCTGCGGGGTCAGGCCACCATGCTGCTGACTGCCCAGCGCATGGGTCACATGGGCAGCTGGGCGTTCGACGGGCGCACGCGCATCCTGCAGTGGTCGGATGCGACCTGCGAGCTCTTCGGCATCGCACCGGAGGATTTCCGAGGCGAGTTCGAACAGTTCATGGGCTTCGTCGTTCCCGCGGACCGTGCCAGGTATCTCGCGGTGCACGCGAAGGTGACCGCGCAAGCACCGCTGCTCGAAGCGGAGTACCGCATCCAGCGCCCGGACGGTTCCGTGCGGTGGATGAGCGAGCGAGGCACCGCCAGGTTCGACAGCGCCGGCACCATCACCGCGCGCATCGGGATGGTGATGGACATCACCGAGCAAAAGGGCGCCGCCGACCAGCTCGCGCAAAACACGATGCTGGCACGCGTGGCAAGCCGCGTGGCGGGGATCGGCGGCTGGAGCATGGACCTGGCCGAGCGCCGGCTGACCTGGTCGGACGAAACCTGCGCGATCCATGAGGTGCCGGCGGGGCACATGCCGCGCGTCGAGGAAGGGATCGCCCTGTTTCCCCCCGAGTATCGCGACCGGGTGAAGGCGCTCGTGCAGCGGTGCATCGAGGATGGCACGCCTTACGAATTCGAACTGCCGAAGCTGACGGCCAAGGGCAGGCCGATCTGGGTGCGATCGATGGGCGAAGCGGTGCGCGA
The DNA here is from genome assembly GCF_016654015.1 of Ramlibacter ginsenosidimutans. Taxonomy (GTDB): domain Bacteria; phylum Pseudomonadota; class Gammaproteobacteria; order Burkholderiales; family Burkholderiaceae_C; genus Ramlibacter; species Ramlibacter ginsenosidimutans. The sequence continues at coordinate 233,955 of NZ_JAEPWM010000005.1, forward strand.
CGCTTCCGGACGCATCGTGCGGCTGCAGGGGGCCTTCCAGGACATCACCGAGCGCCGGCTGGCCGAAGAGGAGGCGCGGCAAAAGGATTCGCTGCTGCGTTTTGCCGGCCGCATCGCGTGCATCGGCGGGTGGGCCATCGAATTGGCGACCGAGCATGTGCTCTGGTCGGACGAGGTCTACCAGATCCTCGAGTTCGACAAGTCGGCAGCGCCGGCGCTGCTGTCGTCGCTCGCGCTTTACCGGGAACCGGGCCGCGGGCGGATCGTCGCCGCGCTGGACGCTTGCCGCCGCACCGGCGAACCGTTCGACGTCGAGGCGGACATGTTGACAGGGGGCGGTCGGATCATCTGCGTGCGCGTGTGCGGTGAGGCGGTGCGCGGCCACGACGGGACCATCGTCCGGCTGCAAGGCGCGATCCAGGACCTCACGCAGCTGCGGGCGGCGCAGCATGCCGCGCGCGAGAGCGATGAACGCCTGGCCATCCTCGCGCGTGCGTCGAAGGATGCGATCTGGGACTGGGACCTGGAACGCGACACCGTCTGGTGCAACGCGAACTTCAACGAGCTGTGCGGCCCCGGCACGGTCGTGAGCAGTCGATCGTGGCAGGACCACATCCATCCGTCTGACCGCGAACGTGTCCTGCAGCGAATCCGCGATGCGATGGACGGGATGGCGCCGACGTGGTCGGAAACCTATCGCATCCAGCCCCCGCAGGGCGGTGCCGGCTACGTGATCGGCCGCGGCTACATCACGCGCGATGCCGCGGGGCGCGCGGTGCGCATGATGGGCAGCACGACCGACATCAGCGAGCGGATGGCCCTGGAGGAGCGACTGCGCCAGACCCAGAGGCTCGAGTCGGTGGGCCAGCTGACCGGTGGGGTGGCGCATGACTTCAACAACCTCCTGACCGTGATCCTGGGCAACGCGGAAATGCTGGCCGAGCAGCTGGCGTTCCGTGGCGAATGCGGCCCGCTGCATGGCATGGCCCATGTCGTGATGGACGCCGCCCAGCGAGGCGCGGAGCTCACGCAACGGTTGCTCGCATTTGCGCGCAAACAGGCGCTCGAGCCGCGCAAGGTGGACATCAACCAGTTGGTCATGGGGACGGATGCGATGCTCCGGCGCACGCTGGGAGAGCACATCCGGATCGAATTCAAGGCCGAGCCGCTGCTGTGGGCGGCAGAGGTGGACCCGGCCCAGCTGGACAACACGTTGCTCAATTTGTGCCTGAACTCCCGCGATGCGATGCCGGGCGGAGGACGCCTGTCGATCCAGACGGCCAACGTGACGCTGGACGCTGAGGATGCGAGGCGGTGCCCGGACTCCCAGCCCGGCGCATATGTGATGCTTTCCGTGTCGGACACCGGGGAGGGGATAGCACCGCAGCACGTCGGGCGGGTGTTCGAGCCGTTCTTCACGACCAAGGAGCAGGGCAAAGGCACCGGGCTGGGTCTGGCGATGACCTACGGATTCGTGAAGCAGTCGGGCGGCCACGTCAACATCGAGTCGCAGCCGGGACGCGGGACGACAGTCAAGCTGTACCTGCCCCGGGCCGACGGCGCGGCGGCCCCGGCCGCGGGCTGCTTGCACGCGAAACCGGCCGGCGGCGTGGAGACGATCCTGCTGGTGGAAGATGACGAACCGGTCCGGCGCTACGCGCACGCGCAGCTGGTGTCGCTGGGGTACACGGTCCTGCATGCCGGCGACGGGTCACATGCGTTGCAGATCCTGGACGACGACGAACGCAAGGTGGACCTGCTGTTCACCGACGTGGTGATGCCGGGAATGAGCGGGCGCGAACTGGCCGACCGCGCCCTGGCGAGACGCCCGGGTCTGCGGGTCCTCTACACCTCGGGCTACGCGGAAAACGCGATCGTCCACGACGGGCGCCTGGACGACGGCGTCAAACTGCTGGCCAAGCCATACCGTCGTCACGAGCTCGCACAGGCCGTGCGCGAGATTCTCGGCGCCGTACCTCTCTTTTCGCAGAACTGACGACTCCGGGCTGCCGGTCGCGACCGTCCCGCTCCCGCGCCGCGTGGCCATTGATTCGCGCGCGCTCGAACTGCCAGGTTCTTGCTCGCGGCCACCTGAGGCTGATTGCAGGTCTGGATCCATTGGCGCAAATGGACCGCATGCGACGCGCGAATTGATTCACGCTCAACGGTCAACGGTTCCCTACGCTACAGCGTTAAAGCAGGGAGGCCAGTCCGGCAACTCATTTCGCTTCCCTACCGAGAGATCACCATCATGAACAAGCTTCTTGCCCTTCTGGCTGCCACCTTCTTTGCCGCGTCGTCGTTTGCGCAAGCCAGCGCTCCCACGGCCGCCGATTCCGCCGCTGCCAAGACCGAAATGAAGGCCGAAGCCAAGGCGGACACGAAGGCAGCCAAGACCACTTCGGCTGCGGAGAAGAAGAAGGCCAAGGCAGAGGCCAAGGCTGCCAAGAAGGCTGCGGCCGCCCAGAAAAACGCCGAGAAGGCCGCTGCCAACGCCAAGGCAGACCAGAAGGTCCACGCAGCCGATGCGAAGAAGACCAAGGCCGACGTGGCAGCAGATGCCAAGGAGCAAAAGGCCGAAGTGAAGGCCGATGCCAAGAAGGAAGAAGCCCGCAAGTAAGGCTTCCCTGCGCTTTCGGCAATGCCCGCTTCGGCGGGCATTTTGCATCCTGGCTCCGGTCGTGGCATAGGTGCCCAACAGGCGCCAGGTCTTCGTGACTTCGCCCAGGGGAGCCATTCGTGCCATTGAAGATCTCCCGCACAGTGTGAAACCCTCTTGAAGTGCGTGATGGGCTTCATGTCGGTATCCCGGTTCCTGGCCTCCCTTCTTGCGTTCGCGCTGGCCGCGTTCGTTGCGCCTGACCGTGCCGAAGTCGTCGGCGTCGCAGGCGCAACCTGGCTCAAGGGGGAGATCCTGCCGCGTGACCTGCAGAGCCTGATCGAGCGCAGACGGCAGGGCATGGTGGTGCACCTGGACTCCGGAGGAGGCCAGCTCGTCTCGGCGATCGCCATCGGCAGACTGCTTCGGCAGATGAAGGGTGTCGCGATAGTAGAAGCAGGATCCTCGTGCTTCAGTGCTTGCGTCTATGTGCTGGCAGGCGCGCCTTACCGCGTGGTGCAGCCCGGAGCGGTCGTCGGCGTCCACAAGCCGTACGACCCCGACGACGATCACCTCCCGCCCGAAGTACGGGAGAGCAAGCAGGCCAGGCTGGATGCTTTCGTCAGGGCTTACCTGAAGGAGGTGAACGTGCCGCCCGCGCTGTACGACGCGATGCTCCAGGCGCCGCAAGGGCGAGCACTGCCGCCGGCGGAACTGGGCTGGTATGGGCTGGCTGCGAACGACCGGAAGCAGCAGGAGGCGGATCGCAGGGATTCCATGGGCCCTGTGACGCGGTGAAGGCGATCAATCGCCGCGGGACCGTCCGGCCAGGGGCAGACAGCTCCGGTCACTGTGCCGCACGTACACTGGGATCATGGTCAAGGGAATGGCCTCGACGCCGGAGCCGCTTCGCTTTGCGACCTCCCGCGGGTTCGAGGCGTGGCTGCGCAAGAACCACGCATCGTCCGATGGCGTCTGGCTGCTGATTGCCAAGACTGGCGCCGGGGAACCGACGGTCACGTATGCGCATGCCGTGGAAATCGCGCTTTGCTACGGCTGGATCGACGGGCAGAAGAAGGCCGTGGACGAACAGCACTGGCTGCAGCGGTTCACGCCAAGGCGCGCGCGCAGCCTGTGGTCGAAGGCGAATCGCGAGAAGGCGGAGGGCTTGATCCGATCGGGTCGCATGCAGCCAAGTGGAATGGCGGAGATCGTCCGCGCCCAGGGGGACGGGCGATGGGATGCGGCTTACGATGGCCCGCGCACGGCAGTCGTGCCGCCTGACCTGCAGGCAGCCCTCGATGCACGGCCCGATGCAAGGAGCTTCTTCGCCCAGCTGGATGGCGCGAACCGCTATGCCGTCTTGTGGCGGGTCCAGACCGCAAAGCGATCGGAGACGCGTACGAGGCGGATCGAGACGCTCGTGGAGATGCTTGCCCGCGGCGAGAAGATCCATCCGTGATCACCGGATGCCGCCGCCATGGGCCTCGCTGGGCCTGAAGCGGGTTATCGCGGTGGATCGGGCGCCAGCAGACCGGCCGCCTGCAACTCCCCGAACAGCCACGCACAATAGATCGGTGCCGCCAGCAGGCCGGACACGCCGAACGCCGCTTCCAGCGCCACGATGCCGCCGAGCAGGCAGAACGCGGGCACGTTCGCAGACCGTCCCACGAAGTGGGCGTTCAGGAAGTATTCGAGCTTGTGCACTCCCAGCAGGAAGGCGACGGACGCCACAGTGACGCCAGTGCCGGCGGCGAGCGAAGCGATGACGATGGCCGCACTCGACACGAGGTTGCCGACGATGGGAACGAACCCGGTAAGCAGCGTGACTGCGACCAGCGTCCTTGCCAGCGGCAGGTGCGTCCCTGCAAGCGGCAGCACGACGAACACATAGGCAGCCGTCAGGACAGTGTTGATCAGGGCAATGCGAACCTGCGCGGACACGATCAGGTCGAATGCGCGAGCCACATTGGCCAGCGACTCCGCGCAAGCCACTGCCCAGGGTGACGCGGCCCTCGGCTTGCGCTCGAACGCCGCGAGCAGGCCGATGATGAGGCCCACCAGCACGTGCGCGGCGGCACGCAGCGCTGCGTGTCCCCAGAGCTGCAATTTCTGCGCGTGCCCACGCAACCACGACGCCGCCACACGGGTGAAATCGTCGGCCGACTTCGGGATGCGGTCCGCGATCCAGGCGGGCAGGCTGCTGCGGAGGCGGTCGAGCGTCTCGGCCAGGAACTGCAGCAGGCTTGGCACACCGCCCGTGGGCGAACTCAGTAACGCAGTGGCCTGCCATACCGCCCACGCGAGGACGGCGAGCGCCAGCACAGTGAAGAGAATGGCGGCCACCGTCGCCGTCCGCGCCGGCAGCTTCCTCTCGAGAAGGCGCATCAGGCGCCGGTACACGGAATGCGCAACGAGCGCGCAGATCAGGACGCCGAGCACGTGCAGCCACAGCACGGCAAGCAATGCGAGCGCCACCACGACGGCCGCGGACACGCGCTCGAGCGTGCGGGGTGCGACGCGGCTCGCTGAAGGTGGGAGTTCGGTGCGCATGGGGAGCACAGGAAAAGGACGTGGACGATCCTAGCTGCTGCGGGATCGCGCAGGTGCCGCCGCCACTCGTCCCACGGAAATTCCGCGCGGCCTTATGCTCGCGGCCGATCCCCGCAGGAGAGTGGAATGGCAAGACTGGTCACTATCGTCCTGGCACTCGTCGTGAGCATGGCGGCAGGCACGTCCCATGCGCGCCGGCATCACCACGAAGCTGACCGGAACCCTGGTGCGGTCGAGTTCGACTACTACGTCCTGAGCCTCTCGTGGGCGCCGACCTTCTGCGCCACGCATCGCGACCGCAGCGACGAATGCGCGCAACCGCACGGCTTCGTGCTGCATGGGCTGTGGCCGCAGTACGCGGCAGGCGGATACCCGCAGACTTGCTCGGGCCGCCTGCTCACGCCGCAAGAGTCGCAGGTCGCCGCGACCGTGTACCCGAGCGCGCAGCTCGCTGCCCATGAATGGGCCCGGCACGGCACCTGTTCCGGGCTGTCGCCGCGCGACTACTTCCAGGCCGCGGCGAGCGCACGCGACAGCATCCGCATCCCGTCCGAGCTGCAGCCGGGCGACCGCACGGCGAGCATGCGGGCCGCGGACATCGTGCGGGCACTGCGCGGCGCGAATCCGTCGCTGCCGTCGCGGGCCATCGTCGTCAACTGCGGCGGCGGCGCGCTCACCGAGGTGCGGATCTGCGTGGACAAGGACCTGGCACCGCGCGCTTGCGGTCCGGACGTGCGGCCCTCCTGCGGCGCGGCGCCGGTGGCGGTGCCCGGCGCGCACCAGTAGCACCGCAGGACAGGATGCGATCCCGAAGCCGTGTGCCGACGCACACGGCTGGCCGGCACGCGGCGGAGCCTCCGCTCGTGCGACGGCTCCATCCATCAGTGCCCAGTACGCATCTCAGTTCACCGCGCGATCGTGGTGGATGTGGCGGCTCTGGCGGTTCTCGGCGCGCTGGACCCGCGCCTGCTCGCCTGCACCCACGTGACCGTCGGCTCCGGCCTGCGCTTCGCGGCGGTCGACGTGCGCCTGGCCGCGCTCGACGGTGGAGATCTCCTTCGGCGACAGCTGCCCGGCGCCCGCGCCCTGTGCCATGCGGCGGTCCTCGTTCGCGTTGCGCTGCACGTCCGCCTGCATGCGGCGGCTGCTGGCGCTGTTCGGGTTGCCGCGCACGCCGTTGGTCCTTTCTGCGTGGATCCGGCGGCTCAGTGCGTTCTCGCGCTGGTTGATGCGGTGCGCCTCCTGCAGCGTCAGCCCGTGCTTCTCGTCGCGCGCGATGGTGCGGTCGAGGGCTGCCTCCTTCTTCTCCAGCCGAGCCGCTTCGCGCGTGCCCAGCGAGCCGTCCTTCAGGCCGTTGTCGATGCGTTGCTGCTGATGGGCCTGGCGTTGCAGAACTTCCTGCGGAGCGCCCGCAGGCGCGCTCGTTTGCGCAAACGCGGCGGAAGCGCTCGCAAGCGCCGCGATGGCGAAGGCGGTTCGGATCATTGTCGTTCTCCTGTGGCGTCACCAAGTCGTGACCTCGCCACAACGAGATGCCAGCAGTTCACGTGCACGGGCTACCGTGAACGGCTTGCAAAGTTCGTTGCGTGGCGATGAAGAGGCACGCGCAACCGACGGAGGGCATTCGGCGCGTGCTTATGCGTGGCTTGCGGTCAGCGCCCGTTCAGACTCGGCGAGGGTGCTCGCTCTTCCAGCGTTCGGCGAGATCTTCGTACCGCGTTTGTCCTACCGTCGTGGCGTGGGCCGTCCGACCGTTCCGGGGCAGGCAGATGCTTAGATTGCAGTCATTCCAACTTTCCCAAGGGAGCCATCATGAACAGAATCGTCGTTGCCTCTGCCCTCGCAGCCATCTTCGCAGTTGCCGCACCGTTCTCCGCCAACGCTGGAGCCCTGAAGGGGGCCGCAGTGGGCGCAGCGGTGGGACACGTTGCGGGCCATCACGCGAAGGCGGGCGCTGCAGTCGGTGCCGTCGTGGGCCACCACCACGCGAAGAAGAAGGCGGCCGCCTGAGCCGTCCGATGAGAACGCCGGGGTAGGCGTCCCTGGTCGTTGCAGCGCGCACGCCTGCGACGACCATCGGGTCGCCATCTCCCGAGCGACAAACCAACAGGCCCGCTCATGGCGGGCCTGTTTGTTTGCTGCGCGAGGGCGCGCGTCAGTCGATGTCGCGGCGAACCGTGCGCGTCACCACCATCTGCCCGGTCTCCGGGTCATAGTGGCGATGGATGACCACGGTCCGATGCGCCCTCGCGGGTTCCACGGGCGCATAGTGGGTGACGCGCGTCGTGCGGCGCCACTCGACGCTGCCGTCCGGGTGAACGATCCGCGTGGACCGATGCACCACCGGCCCGTCGGCGCCGTCTCCCGAATGGACGTGCCGTGTCACCACGTCGCCGCTCGGCGTCTCGTGCGTGACCGTCACGTCGCGGTCCTGGGCGAACGCCTGTCCGGCGGCGAGGCCGCCGAGGGAAACCGCGGCGGCAAGGGCGAGGGTCTGGAACTTCATCGTTGCACTCCTTCTTGCTATGGTTGTGAGGTCATCCTGTTGGACTCGGCGGGCGTGCCACGATTCGAAGGCCACCGCGCCGGGCGCATGAGGGAAGGCGATGACGCGTGTGTCGGGCGAGACTCACAGCGCGACACCCAAGTCCGGGCCGCACGTGACCGTCGTGCCTGCGGCGTCCGCTGACTGCTGTCCTCAGGATTTCTTGTGACCGATCTCCCGCCAGTCGCTCTCGTGCACTTCGACGTTGAATTTCTTCGCAGCGGCCTTGATGCGTTTCCATGCGGCATCGCGGTCCGCATCGCTGACGCCCTCCACCTGGTTGAAGCGGGCAACGGCGTTGCGCACATGGCTGGCGTTTTCGAGCGGCTCCTTGCGCTGCTTCTCGAACGCGAACTGCGACTCGGCAAGTCCGTCGCGATCCTTCTCGTTCAGCTTGGTCATCGATCTCTCCTGGGTGATGGGCATGAATCGCCCGAGCTACCAGGATGGAGATCGTCCGGACCAAGGCGTTCCGCGGCGAACGCCCGATGATGGGTAGCCGTGGTCCTACGCCGACGGTCCCGCCTCAGCACGCCGAGCCAGGAACTCCCCCAGCCGCACCGCGGCCGCAGCCATTCCCGCCTTCGGCTGAAGCAAGCCGATCGGGTCGATGCGAACGGCCTCGCCGATGCGCAACTGCACCAGCGCTCCCTCGTCCAGGAAGGGGCGCGCGAGGTTCAAGGGCAGCAACGCGAGCAAGGGGTGCAGGCGGAGCAGCCGCCACATCATGGGGAGTGAGCGCGTGACGACAGGGTGGCTTCGTGGCGGCTGGGGGAAGCGCAGTGCCAGCTCGTCGAAACGCTGGCGTGCCGCGACCGCAGCGGGCAGCAACAGCCAGGTGGCCTGTGCGACATCGGCCCATTTCAGGCGCTTGCGCTGCGCGAGCGGGTGGTCCGCCCGGCAGACGATCACGAACCGGTCCTCGCGCAGCGGATGGAATTCCCAGCCTTCCGGAATCACGGGCGGCCGCCGGCACACGACGAGATCCACCTCGCCGCGCGCGATGGCGAGCAACTGGTCCTCGCCTTCCGCCTCGCCGAGATGCACCTGGACCCCGGGATGCCGTTCGCTGAACTCCGGCAAGGCGTCGATTAGCAGTCCGTTCGTGGCGGACGCCGACGCGATCACGCGCACGACCCCATCGCCTTGCTGCTGGCGCGCCGCGACGATCTGCGCGGTGTTGGCGACGCCCAGCAGCAGTTGCCGGGCGACGGGCAGCAGGTCCTTGCAGGCGGGGGTAGGGCGCACCCCGCGCGCATGCCGCTCGAACAGGCGCACTTCCAGCAGTTTCTCGAGGTAGGCGAGTGTCTGCGTGACTGACGACTGCGTCATGCCGATCGCCTCGGCGGTGCGCTGCACGCTCCCCAGCTCGGCGAGCTGCAGCAGCACCTGGGCGTGGCGGAACTTGCCCCGCGCGAGCAGGCGGTGCAGGAGGGACGTGGCCGTGTGCTGCAAGGTATCGCAAAGTCTAATGGACCGGCCGCGAATTTAATTTGGCGCGAATGGCCTGGGCCGGGAAGATGCGCGAAAACCAAAGGAGACAAGCGTGAGATTCCTGTTCCCCCTGCTGGCGGCCGCATGCCTGGCCGTCCCCCTTGGCCAGGCGCAGGCGCAGGGCACGGATTGGCCGACCCATCCGATCCGGGTCATCGTCCCTGCACCTGCGGGAGGTCCGTACGACGCCACCATGCGGCCGATCGCCCAGCACATGGCGCAGACGCTCAAGCAGCCGGTCATCATCGACAACCGTCCGAGCGCCGGCAACATCCTGGGCACCCAGGCCGGCGCCTCAGCAGCGCCGGACGGCTATACGCTCACGATGACGGGCATGCTGAACACGCTGGCGCAAGCCGAATACGCGGGCTTGCATTTCGACATCGTGAAAGACTTCGAGCACATCGGCACGATCGGTGGCGGCCCTCAATGGCTGGTCGCGCGAAGTGACGCCGGGATTCAGAGCGTCCCCGATCTGGTGGAGCAGGCGACGCGCAATCCAGGCAAGATCAACTACGCGAGCTCGGGTGCGGGCAGCACGGGGCATCTCGTGATGGAGCTGCTGCAGCGCGCGGCCGGAATCCATCTCACGCACGTTCCCTACAAGGGCGCCGCACCGGCGATGCAGGACGTGCTGGCCGGCGTCGAGCCCGTCATCGTGGTCCCGTCGAGCGCGGCGCTGCCGTATGTGAAGAGCGGACAGTTGCGGCTGCTGGCCGTCTCCAGCCCGGAGCGCAGCCCGCTCATCCCGCAGGCGCCGACGTTCGCGGAGCTGGGGTACAAGCAGCTCACGATGACGGCCTGGGTGGGCCTGTCTGCGCCCAAGGGGACGCCCGCGCCCATCGTGCGGAAGGTCAACGCGGCTCTCGATGCCGCGCTGAAGGACCCGTCCCTGCTGCAGAGGCTGGACGCGATCGGCCTGTCGCCCCGGACGAGCACCCCTGCGGAATACGCGGAACTGGTTCGCAGCGATACGGAGCGCTGGGGCGAACTGGTGCGCAGCCTCCACATCCGGGCGAACTGATGCCGTTCGCCGAATCCCGGGGGCGCCGCCTCTATTACGAGCGGCAGGGCGAGGGCCCGGCCGTCCTGTTCCTGCACGGCGCCGGTTCGAATGCCGCGACCTGGTGGCAGCAACTGCCAGTCTTCAGTCCAAGGCACACCTGCATCACCATGGACATCCGCTGCTTCGGACGGTCCGTGGCGCCAGTGCAGGAGTTCGACCTGGACAACTTCGTCGCCGACGCGCTCGCGGTGCTGGACGCAGCGGGCGTGCAGCGTGCCGCATTCGTCGGACAGTCGCTCGGTGGTTTCGTCGGCCTGAAGACCGCGCTGGCGCATCCGGAACGCGTTGCCGCGTTCGCCGCCTGCGACAGTTCCCTGGCGATCGACCACCCGGTGCTGCTGGACGCCATCGCCCGGCGCAGGATCACGCACAAGGCCGCGAGCATCGAGCAGCGCTCGCTCGGGCGCTGGTTCCTGGAGAACTGCGCGGACAAGGCGCAGCTGTACGCGCAGATCAACCACTTCAATCCCAGCGCGCATTCCATTCCGGACGGGGAGTGGGGCGCCGCGCTCGCAGGCGCACTCGGGGCGGACAAGCTGATACCCCTGGACGCCTTGTGCCGCGTGGCGTGTCCGACGCTGCTGCTGGTGGGCAGCGAGGACCCGATCGTGCCGGTGAGAGTCATGCGTGAACTGCAGGACCTGGTGCGTGGCAGCGAGCTGGCCGTGATCGACCAGGCGGGGCACTCCGCCTATTTCGAGAAGCCGGATGAAGTGAACCGCGTGCTGCTGGACTTCCTCGAACGCCGCGCGAAGTTCTGAAGTCGCGTAGATCCAAGGAGACGTATCCATGAAGAAGTTCCTGTCCACGCTGACGCTCGCGTGCTTGCTCGGCGCCTGCGCAAATGCGCCGACCGCAGCACCGGGCGCCACCGTCGACGCGCATGTCGCACACGCACGCCAGCTCGCCGGCAGCGACCTCGGCTACCTGATGCGGCTGTGCGAGCCGCAGCCGGCCGAACGCGCGAAGCCGGACGAGAAGATGGACGACTACCTGCGCAAGCTGATCGCGAAGCCGGCGCCGCCGGCGATGCAGGTGTTCGACAACCTGTATTTCGTCGGTGGCGACTGGGTAAGCGCCTGGCTGCTCAAGACGTCGGAGGGGTTCGTCCTGATCGATTCCCTCAACAACGGCCAGGAGGCGCACGAGGTGATCGAAGGCGGCATGGCGCGGCTGGGCCTGGACCCACGCGGCATCAGGTACATCGTGGTCACGCACGCCCATGGCGACCACTACGGGGGCGCCGCGTACCTGGTGCGCAAATACCATCCGCACGTGATCGCGAGCGAGTCCGACTGGAACACCATGGAAGGCCAGCTGGAGTTCACGTCGAAGCTGTGGGACGCGCCGCCCGCACGCGACATCACCGTGCGTGACGACCAGGTGATGACGTTCGGCGACACGAAATTGACCTTCTTCGTGACCACCGGCCATACGCTGGGCACGCTGTCGCTGCTGTTCGACGTGCGCAGCCACGGCCAGGTGCACCACGCATTGCTGTGGGGCGGCACATCATTCAACTTCGGCAAGGACTTCAGCCGGCTGGAAAGCTATTCAGCGAATGCCGAGCGCATGGCCACGATGGCCGGGAAGCTCCCCGTCGACGTCCTGCTGTCCAACCATTCCGGCTGGGATGGCTCCCTCGTGAAGATGAAGGCGCTGCGCGCCGACGGGGCGGCAGCGCCGAACCCGTTCGTCACGGGTCCGCAGCCGGTGATCCGGTCTTTCCAGGTGATGGACGAGTGCGCTCAGGCGCAGGCGCTGCGCTTCGGGTACTGATCGCGGGCATGGCGCGGGCACGTGACCGATGAGCCGGCGGATGGCCGCGTGCTTCGCAACGAGGGATTCCCGCAGTGGAGAAACGACGCCAAGGCGTTAGCATGCGGACCGCATGTCCTCTCTTGTCATCCAGCGTCTCGCCGGCGCACTCGGCGCCGAAATCGGCGGAGTCGACCTCTCGCGCGATCTCACCGAAAGCCTTGCCGCTGCGATCCGCCAGGCGCTGCTCGATCACCAGGTCATCTTCTTCCGGGACCAGGACCTGACCTCCGAACAGTTCCTGCGGTTCGCGCAGGCCATGGGCCAACCGATCGAGTACCCCTTCGTCAAGGGCATCGAAGGGTATCCCGTGATCATCCCGGTCATGAAGCTGGAGCACGAGCGCACCAACTTCGGCGGCATCTGGCATTCGGACACGACCTATCTGCAGCAGCCGCCCATGGGTTCCATGCTGCTGGCACGCGAGGTACCGCCCTTCGGCGGCGATACCCTGTTCGCCAGCCAGTACCTGGCGTACGAAAGCCTCTCCGAGGGCATGCGCCGACTGCTCGACGGCCTCGTGGCGGTGAACAGTTCAGCCAAGGCCGACGTGTCGAAAACGCGCGAGGACCGCATTGCCTCCGACGGCCGGGCCGACGCCAGGAAGGACTACGTCGCGGAGCACCCGGCCGTGCGCACGCATCCCGAGACCGGCCGCAAGGCGCTCTACGTGAACGTCGCGCACACCTCGCACTTCAGGGGCATGACCCCGGAGGAAAGCACGCCGCTGCTGCAGTACCTGTTCCAGCACCAGGTCAAGCCGGAATTCACCTGCCGCTTCGCCTGGCGGCCGGGCTCACTCGCGTTCTGGGACAACCGCTGTGCCCAGCACAATCCCATCAACGACTATCACGGCTTCCGCCGTGTCATGCACCGCATCACGCTGGCCGGCGACACGCCGCGCTGAACGCATCTTTCCCCGAGGTTCCCGCATGTCCATTCGCCTGAAGCCCTTCCTGGCCGTCGCCTTGTCCCTGGCCGGCGCCATCGCTACCACTGCCGCCAGCGCAGATACGTTCCCGACGAAGCCCGTGCATCTCATCGTGCCGCAGACGCCCGGTGGCGCCTCCGACGCGCTGGCGCGCATCGTCGGCCAGAAGCTTTCCGAGCGCTGGGGCCAGCCGGTGATCGTGGAGAACCGCCCCGGGGCCGGCGGCAACGTCGGTACGGAGTTCGTCGCGCGCGCGCCGGCCGACGGCACCACCCTTCTCATGAGCTACGTGGGCACGCAGGCCATCAACGGAAGCGTCTACAAGAACCTCACGTACGATCCGTACAAGGACTTCACGACGGTCGCGACGGTCGCCACCGTGCCCTTTGCGCTCGTGACGAACCTGCAGTTCCCGGCGAAGAACATGTCCGAGCTGGTGGCGTATGCCAAGGCCCACCCCGGCCAGGTGAACTTCGGCTCCGCGGGCAACGGTTCGCTGAACCAGCTGCTGGGCGAGATGGTCAACATGCAGGCCGGAACGCAGCTCGTGCACGTTCCCTACAAGGGCGTGGCGGGCGCGATGACCGACACGATCTCGGGGCAGGTGCAGATGGTCTTCAGCAGCCTGCCTTCCGTGGCGGGCCACATCCGCAACGAGAAGCTGCGCGCGATCGCGATCACCGGCTCGAAGCGGTCCCCGGCCTTCCCCACGGTCCCGACCCTCGGCGAAAGCGGCTTGACCGGCTTCGACATCAGTCCGTGGTTCGGCCTGCTCGGGCCCGCCGGCATGCCGGAGGCCGTTACCCGCAAGATCAACGCGGACGTCAACGAGATCCTGCGTGACAAGGACGTGCAGGAGAAATTCGCGGCCGCCGGCGCCGATCCCTACGCCAGCACGCCCGAGCAGTTCGGCCGCGTGCTGCAGGAAGACATCGTGAAGTGGGCCAAGGTGGTGAAGGCGTCCGGCGCGCGCATCGACTGAGCCCGGCAGCCGTAGCGATCCGGCGCCCCGGCTGCAACGAGCCGGAAGCAGTCAAGGACGCTTCAATGCAGCACGGGCTCCTGTCCCAGTTGCTCGCGCAGGCGGCGGGCGCGCTCCTGCAGCCGGGTGATCTCCGCGATGGCAGCGTCGACCCGCTCCGCCGGCGCACCGGCCTGCTGGAGATCGAAAGCGCGTTCGAACGCAAGTTCGGCGTCCCTGCTGATCGCCGTCAGCTGCGAGCGAAGGTGGCCAACATTGGCGATGGTTTGGGTGGTCATCGAAGTCTCCAGTCGGATGCGCCGACGGACGCAGTGTCGGCCCACCCGGGTCGATGACTCTGTAGGTCAGCTGGATTCAATTGCGTGATCCGCCGGATGACGGCGATGTCGCCAGAATGCCGTGGCGGGGCAGCTCGATGACCGTGGGACCGATGTGCGAGGTTCGTTCACTGCGCCCTGGGCGCACCTCCAAGGAGACGCAATGACGCAACAAGACCTGACCCGGGTGCCGGTGCACCAGCTCGCACGCCAGATCCAGCAGCGCAAGCTGTCGCCGGTGGAGCTCGTCGACGCCTTCCTGGCTCGCATCGAGGCGTACGAGCCCAAGCTGCATGCCTTCACCGAGGTGTTCGCGCAGGACGCGCGGCTGGCGGCGCAAGCCGCCGACGCGGCGATCCGCTCCGGCCATTCGGTCGGCCCGCTGCACGGCGTGCCGGTCGCGCTGAAGGACCTGATCGAGCTGGACGGCAAGGTCGTCACCGGCGGCTCCGAGGCGTGGAAAGCGCGCATGGCGACGCGCACGGCGACCCTCGCGCGCAAGCTGATTGCGCAAGGGATGATCGTGCTGGGCAAGACGCACACGGTCGAATTCGCGATGGGCGGCTGGGGCACGAACACGCGCCGCGGCACGCCCTGGAACCCGTGGGATGCGGAACGTGCGCGCACGCCGGGCGGTTCGAGCAGTGGCTCCGGTGTGAGCGTGGCCGCCGCGCTGGCGCCGTGGGCGGTGGGGACCGATACGGGTGGTTCGGTGCGCCTGCCGGCATCGTGGTGCGGCATCACGGGCCTGAAGACGACCATCGGGCGTGTGAGCACCTACGGCGTCTTGCCCCTGAGCCCCACGCTCGATACGCCCGGGCCCATGACGCGGAACGTGGAGGACGCCGCCCTCCTGTACGCCGCGATGCAGGGCGCCGACCCGCTGGACCCGGTCACGCGCGGGCTGCCTTACACGGAACCGCTGCCGACGCTCAAGCGCGGCATTTGCGGGCTGCGCCTGGCGCGCATGCCGGATGCCGAGCGCCCGTTCTCGTCGGCCGAGGTGCTGGCGGCCTATGACCGCTCGCTGGCCGAACTGGAGAAGCTGGGCGCCGAGATCGTTTCCCTGCAGCTTCCCTTCGCCTTTGCCGATGTCGCCGCGCACAACCTGCGCATCATGGCTGCAGAAAGCTACGCGCTGTACCACGAGCTGATTGACGACGAACAGGCGCCGCTGGACCCGCATGTGCGTCCGCGCATTGCCGCGGGCCGAGACGTCAGCGCGCGCCAGTACATCGAGGCGCTGCGCATGCGCGACACGATGAAGCAGCAGTTCGCCGGCGCCATGGAGGGCGTGGACGCCTTGCTGACGCCGACGACGATGACGACGGCGATCCCCATCGACGAAGTGGACCAGGGCAAGGCCCCGGCGCATTACACGCGCTTCGCCAATTACCTGGACCTCACGGCGCTGGCGCTGCCCAACGGCGCCGACGCGCGCGGGCTGCCGACCTCCTTGCAGATCGTCTGCCGCGGTGGCGACGAGGCGACGGCGCTGCGGACAGGCTGGGCGCTGCAGGAAGCGACGGACTGGCACCTGCGGCGGCCGCCGGTTGGTGCGTGAGCGACGCGTTGCTGGACCCGCCCCGCCGCACGGTTGCAGAATGCGGCATGGACATCGGTGCCGACACGCTGCTCGCCAATTACCAGTTCCTCGCCCGCTACAACCGCTGGTTCAATGAGCGTCTGTACGACGCGTGCGAGCAGCTGCCGGATGCCGAGCGACGTCGCGACCGGGGCGCCTTCTTCCGGTCGATCCATGGAACATTGAACCACCTGCTGTGGGGCGATCGCCTTTGGTTGCAGCGCTTCGCATCGCAAGGCTGGGACTTCCCCGCGCTCGCGGACGATCTGCTGAAGCTTCCCGAGGGCGCCGTCCACGAGACGGTGATCCACGAAGACTGGTCGCACCTGCGGGCGACGCGTGCCGAACTCGACCTCGCGATCGAGAACTGGGTGCGCGACATGCCTTCCGGCTTCCTGCTCTTCACGCTCAGGTATGCAAACACGAAGAAGGTGCAGCGCGAGCATCCCGCCTGGCAGGCGATGACCCACTTCTTCAACCACCAGACGCACCATCGCGGACAGGTCACGACGCTCCTGTCGCAGGCCGGGATCGATGTCGGGCTGACCGACATCATCGCGCTCGTGTGAGCCTACCCCGGCTTGTGCTCGCGGAACTCGCCGATCCGCTTCGGGAACAGGTACAGGTACTCGAACATGAAGTCCGAAAAATTGACGACTTCCGCCGCTTCCTGGGCGGCGCTCGGGGATTGCGCGGTCCGGGGCTGGGCCGCCTCTTCTCCAAGCTCGCGCACGTTGTGCGACCAATCCTGCAGGACCGGCGGCACCAGCCCCTTGCTCGCGAGGTCGTCGATCGCATCGAGGAGAGTGGCTCCCTTCGCTTCATGCGCGCGCAGGGCGAGCTGCACGGCACTGCGGGCCATCACGACGGCCGCATCGTAGTTGCAGGCCACGAGGCTCTTCTTGGCCTGCAGCCAGTAGCGCGCCACGTCGGCCGGATAGTGTTCGGGCGGCTTGTCGAAGGAGAGCGACCAGGGCTGCGTGCGGAAGTCATGGCGCTCGTTGCCGGCGGACCAGAAGACCTGGACGAACGATGCGCAGTTGCTGCACTTGAGCGTATCGAAATTCAGGACCTTCGCGCCTTTGGGCTGCTTCTTCTCGGCGTGGAACTCCGTCGTGAACTTGCCCGGCTCCGAACAGAACGGGCAAGTGATCTTGTCCAGCGCAAGCTTCGTTCCCGGAAAACCGGACCACTCGCCAAGGCTCCACCAGCTGTCCATCTCCTTGCCTCCCAAGCCGTACATCATGGAACGGAACCGCGGACTATAGCCAAGCTGAGGCGTGTCGTGGGCTTCGTTCGGCAGGAATGCGAAGGCGGTTCGCATTCATTCGCGGCGATGGGGCCGTGTGAAGGGCGGGGTCGGGCCGGGACCGGGTGGCGGATTGCCGATCGGGGCGGGCGAACTCGACGGTACCGAGTCACAGCCCGGCCGACGGAAGCTTCCGGCCGGAAGAAGCCCTCACCCGATGGAGATCGCGTCCAGCGGACTCGTCGTGGTGCCCGCGGACACCTTCAGCCCAGAACCACCCCCAGGTCTGGCCCACCTTCGGGTACTTCTTCTCCAACGCGTGCGGCACATCGACACCGACATGCCCGGAGCGCCGGTCCTGGTCCCACTGAGAACGGGCGGCCGCCCGCTGGCTGCGCAGATCGGCTTGCAGAGATCGAGGCAGCATGACGACACGGTCCTTGTTGCCCTTGGCTTCCCGAATGACGATGACCTGCTTGTCGAAGTCCACGTCCTTGATGCGCAGGCGAAGGGCCTCCATCAACCGCATTCCGGTGCCATAAAGGAGGCGCGCCAGAAGACGAGCAGTCCCGTCCATCTGTTGCAACAGCCTGGTCACTTCTTCGGGACTGAGCACCGTGGGAATGCGGCGGGTGTACCCCGGTCGGTTCAGCTCCTCCAGCCAGGGCAACTCGGCGCCGATCACCTCCCGGTACAGAAAGAGAATGGCGCTCAGCGCCTGGTTGTGCGTCGACGAGGACGCGTGCCGCTCGGTGGTGAGCATGGTGAGGAAGGACTGCACCTCCGGCGCACCCATGTCGCGTGGATGCCTCAGCCCGTGCCACCGGACGAAGAAGCGCACCCAGTAGATGTAGGCCTCTTCGGTGCGAAGGCTATAGTGCAGATAGCGTGCCCGCTCCCGCACCTGGTCCAACAGGCGCGCGGACTGCAAGACGGGCTGGGTGCGAGGTGGCACTGGCATGGAGCTGCATGAAAAGACAGTGTATGGCGGCCGATTCCAGTGACCAAGCGTGCGCATCGTCTGAACGAAGGAGAGAGGCGTGGCGGAAGGCAAGTCGCTCAAGGACGTGCAGCGAACACTGACGCAGGTCGCGGCCCTGCGGGGTTTCAGGTCGAGACTCGTGGGACCTGTTATCCCGCATTCCCTCTCGAATGAGTTGGCGAATCAAGAACTTGCCGCATCCGCTTCGGCACTTTTATCCCGCACTTACGGGGTTTCAAGTCGTGAGCAGCGGTCTACATTACGTTAGACCGCACGGGCAGGCATCGCCTACTATCTCTACGATGAAGTCGGCTCTTCTAATCATCGACGTCCAGCGCGGGCTCTTCGAGGTTGAGCGACCTCCGTTAGAAGCAGATGCTGTGGTCGCGCGGATCAATTCTTTGGCCAGTCGTGCACGCATTGCTGGCGCGCCCGTTGTGTTCGTTCAGCACGAGAGTCCTGGAGCTCCTCTGGAATTCGAGAGTACCGGCTGGCAACTCGAAGCGCGGCTGGAACGTCATGGGGACGACCACTTCGTGCGCAAGACAACGCCCGACTCATTCCTCAGGACCAACCTGAAGCACCTTCTCGAGACTCTGGACGTCTCGCATCTCGTGGTGTGCGGCTATGCATCCGAGTTCTGTGTAGATACCACCGTCAGGCGTGCAGCTGCGCTGGGCTACTCCGTCACGCTGGTCTCGGACGCACACACTACTCATGATAAAGAGCACGCGTCTGCAGCTGCCATTCGGTTGCACGAGAACGCCACGCTAGGAAACATCACGAGCTTCGGGCCTGCAATCAAGGCGGTGGCAAGCGGAGAGGTGGCGTATGCGGTCTAACAGGTCGGTCGACTCGGACACGTTGCGGCAAGGGGCCGCACGGCGCCGTTTGAAATCGTGCACCGCGCGGCCCCTCGCCACAACGTGCCGGTCACCTTCACGTTAGAGCGCACCGAAGTGCATTGTTTAAGAAATTGGGAGTTCCCTGTGCTTGTAGCGCGATGCGCAGCTGCAACGCTGCTTTTTTGTGGTGCGGTTTCAGTCAACGCGGGCGAGCAGATCGTCACCCTCCGTTCACCCTCATCTCGTGGCGAGGTCACCCTTGCACTCGCCCCCAGCGTTCAGACGACTCAACCTCGTAACACGGGCTTCCTCATTTTTCACGTGGAGTACCCCTCGGGAAAGTCGGTCTCAGTGAGCCCTTTGGCGGCCCCATCCCCCTCAGTTCTGAATATCACTCTTGAGCCACGCGGTGGCCATAAGACGCGGACTGAGTGGATGGTGAGTCACGCGTTGCCGCAGCGACCAGCGAATCCCAGTGCCCGAGAGTGGCTCGCGAGAGAAGAGCGTGGCGTGCGTGTTTACGCGTACCGAACTCGCCACGGCGAGGAACCTGAGACGCATGTGTTCACCGGAAGCGACGGATCTCTCGTCGGTGTACAAATCGCCTATCCTCCATTCGTGAAGAACAGCGTCAGTCGTCGATACATGGAAGACATAGAGGTCACCTACCTCTCACCCAAGGGGGTCGACGTGCGCAGCATGGACGAGTTTGTTCTCGCATTTCTTAAGAGGAACGTCTCGATTTTGGGGCGCGGCAAGTGAGCTCTAACAGGTCGGTCGACTCGGACACGTTGCGGCAAGGGGCCGCACGGCGCCGTTGGAAATCGTGCACCGTGCGGCCCCTTACCGCAACGTGCCGGTCACCTTCACGTTAGACCGCATCGGAGGCCCGGCTGCTTGCGGACATAATCCGGCACAACTCATCCGTTCGATAACTATGGCAAACGCCCCGCAAGTAACGTTTCTGGAGCAGAACGCACCGATCGACGAATATGGCCGCGCACTCTATGCGGTGGCCCGGTCGATTATTCGCGCACTACTTGACTCTCTCAGCGCGGAAGACTTAGCTGACCTCAATACGGAAATTAAGAACGTCCGTATGCGGCAACTTGCCAAGGTCATTCGGCTCGAGCGGGACAAGGGCATGCGAGGTGACGGCTTTGAGTGGGCTGTGCATGAGGCGATATCCGGTGGCGAACCGAAAGTCGTCGAACCTATTCACAGCGCGCTCCGAAAGGCGTCATCATTTGTGAAGGATGCCGCTCCGCGCTCGCTCTTGTTCGGCCATGAGCGCGCACGATACCTTGGTTTCCTCGACGCTGTCGTAGAAGACGCAGGTAACGATGCTTTCCTTCTTCCGGAGGGAAGTGGTCGTCCTTTCAGGTTCGGCCCCTGGGTTCAGGTGGCGGCAAAGGGTCAAGCTGCGGAAGCCGAGTTGAATGAGCGCATACGGCACATCTGGAAGACTGATCTCTTCCTGTCGGCGGAAGGTGACACGCGCAACTTCGCAGCCACAGTCAAATCCAACGTAACTCAGCTTGAGGGCGGCCGCGGTCTGCGTCTCGGTATCGTGCCTGAGTCCATTGAGTACGCGAACCACGCAGGCGTTAAGTACGACCGATCCAAAGGGCTGTGGGTGGTTTCGCTTGCGGACCCGAATGGATTCATGGGCCTGTTCAATGACGCCTACCACGCCGTGGCGCGATCGATGTGCACTCTCGGCAAGCAGCCCACGCCACCTTACTACACGAAACCCAGCGCCAAAGCACAGAAGGTGCAAGAGCAAATTGAGAAATACCCGGAAGCCACGGTTCTCGATATAGAGGGAGCGCTGAATGAGGCGGCGCAGCAGTCTCTGATTATTGAGTCTCATCGCCTCATCAGCGTCAATGCGCCTGAGTGGTTGCACATTAAGCAAAAGGCGCCCAAGGTCTTTTCTCCCAAGCCGAAGTTTCACAAGCTGGTTTGACGGGAACACAGAGGCTGCGAATGCTGTCTAACAGGTCGATCGACACGGACGTCCTATCGGCCGGCTTCGCCGGCCTACTGTCCGCCGGTCATCTCCGACGTTAGATGCGCTCGTTCGTTGCCATCGGAAAGAGTGTGCTGCGAGTCGGCCTCGGGCTTTGTGCGGCCGCTGTCGCCTGGTTTCTCTTCGGCTCATGGAGCGACGCCCGTGCATACTCCCGCTCGAATGAAATCTGTGCCCAACTCCGCCCCGGCCAGACGGCGGGTGAAGTTAGAAAGTTGGCCGAGGCTAACGGTGGAAGGCTATTGATCTATTCCGGTGGGAACGCGGGGAGGCTCGGTGTCGAGAGCTATGGCAGCCACGTGTGTAGGTGCAGGGTCGAGTTCCGAAACGGCGTCGTGTCGAACTATTCTCCGGCCATGTGCGAGGGATGAGCGCATCTAACAGAACGGTCGACACCGACACCTGGCAGCAAGGCGCCGCGAGGCGCCGTTGGATATCCTGCACCTCGCGGCGCCTCGCTGCCAGGTGCGGGTCACCTTCACGTTATATGGCAGAGGGCACGCTGTGACGTCGAGATACCTCCGGAGATACATGGACCTGTCGGCGCTCGTGTACCTGCTCCAGAACAGGTGCGTCACGCTGCTGAATCCCGATTCGTGGGACGACACGAACGACATTCACTTCATGACCCTGTACCGACGCGGGAAGAAGCTTCGCTCGCTCCTCGCCGCGTGCTTCTCTGAGTCGGATGAGACATATCACCATTGGCATGTCTTTGCGAACGGCGGCAGCGGCGTTTGCGTCAAGTTCGATCGGCGAAGACTCATTGCCGCTCTCGATAAGGTTGACGGTGTCCGGCGTGGACTTGTTAAGTACCTCTCGCTTGACGAAATTGACGGACGACCACTCGGAATCGAGGAGCTCCCATTTTTGAAGAGGTATGCGTACGAGCACGAGGAAGAGTACCGAGTCATCTTCGAATCTCCTGGGGAGCGACTGAACTCGTATGACATTCCGATCCCATTGACCGCCATCGAGCGAGTTACGCTCAGTCCGTGGATGAACCGCAAGCTTTACTTCGAAACGAAGAAGCTGCTTCGAACGATTCCGGGTTGCGACGGACTCAAGATTCTTCAGTCCACCTTGATCAGCAACGAAGCTTGGAAAGAGTACGGTGAGACTGCCACATAACAGGTCGGTCGACTCGGACACGTTGCGGCAAGGCGCCGCGAGGCGCTGTTGGATATCCTGCACCTCGCGGCCCCTTGCCGCAACGTGCCGGTCACCTTCACGTTATACGGCGAGTGCAACGGCCCGTTTGGAGCCTTAGGCCGCTCCTGCTATCCTTTTGGCGATGAAGATTGCCGAGGTGCTCCGCCTGCTCCATGAGGACGGCTGGTACCTTGTGGCATCTCGCGGGAGCCACCGCCAGTTTAAGCACCCGACCAAACCTGGGCGGGTCACCGTGCCGGGGAAGCCGAGCGACGACGTGGCCCTTGGAACTCTGAACAGCATCCGGAAGCAGGCCGGGTTGAAGTGAGGCTGCTATGCGCTACGCGATCGTGATCGAAAAAGCGGAGGGCAACTACTCCGCATACGTTCCGGATCTTCCGGGCTGCATCGCCACTGGCGCAACTCTCGCGGAAGCCGAATCCGAGATTCGCGAGGCCATCGTGTTCCATCTCGAAGGTCTCCGCGAAGACGGTCTCCCTGTTCCTCCTGGTGAGAGCACGGTCGACTACGTGGATGTCGCCGTATAACAGAACGGTCGAATCGGACACGTTGCGGCAAGGGGCCGCACAGTGCCGTTGGATATCCTGCACCGTGCGGCCCCTTGCCGCAACGTGCCGGTCACCTTTACGTTAGACCGCAAAGTTCTTACTTGCAAAGGGAGTTATGAAGGTTCTTATCTTGCTGGCGGCTGGACTGCTGGCGTCCACTGCGGCTGCTGCCGCCGACGGTGGTCCGGTGACTATGCGAGGTCTCGGCATCGCGTCGTGCAATCAATATCTGGCCGTTCGCAAAGAACAGGGCATTACGCCAAACAAGGCTACGTACAACCAATGGGCGCAGGGCTTCATGACTGGCTTGAACGTCGCCCTCTACATGAAATCACAAAGGTATGCGGACCTTCCTGACCCGGACTCGATGAATCAGTGGTTGACCACTTATTGCTCTGCCAATCCCGGCAAGCCATTCCATGAGGCGGTATCTGGTCTGATTGCCGAGAGAAGCATGCCGGTGGACAAACCTGCTGCCAAATAGGGTCATGGCAATCGCTTGAAGCAACTGCACGGCGCCTGACAGGTCAATCAAGCGCTTGCCTAGGACGAGGAGGTTCGTTCCGGCTTCGTCGAGCGCCAATCGCGGGAGCTCAATTATCGGTACTTCGGGGCCGCACAGCTATGTCCGTGCGGCCCCTCGCCGCAACGTGCCGGTCACCTTCACGTTAGACGGCAGGGTAGTTAGATTGCTCACCACGACCGGAGCGTTCGAATGGCATCCTCATTTGCAAAGATCGAAGCCGAAGCGCTGCAACTCTCTTCAGAGGAGCGCGTGCTCTTGGCAGACCACCTCCTCGCGAGTGTGTCGAGCGATCCCGACATCGACGCAGCGTGGGCGGAGGAGGTTGAGCGTCGCCTGGCCGAGGTTGAAGTGGGTGCTCCTCTCGTGTCGCTCGATGATGCGGTAACCCGCGCCCGCCGCGCGATCTCGTGAAGATCTCCCTCGACGCGCAGGCGGAGCTTGAGCTGGTTGAGGGTGCTGCCTACTACGCGAGAAGCGAGCCGTGAGCTCGGCGAAGCGTTCATCACCGAATTCGATCGCTCTGCCAAGTTGCTTGGGGACTAGCCGAGGCTCCAAGCGTGTCGCGCCGGAGGACTTCGATTCCGCGCGCCGATACCTGGGTCTCCTGTTCCGCCCGGAAGATGCGCAGACCCTCACTGCCTCCCTGAGGGACGCAGCGATCCAGAAATTCCCCGCGAAGGACGTGCTCAGGGCCGCCGGGCTGGAGCCGAAGCCAAAGACGGATCCTGACGTCGCGAAGCAACTCAAGAAGATCAAGCGCGGAGAAAAGCTGTCCCCGGTGTTGCTCGTTCGCGTTCCCGGGCAAGCGAGGCTGCTCGTCGCCGACGGATACCACCGTGTGTGCGCTGCCTACCTGCGCAACGAGGACGAACCGGTTCCCTGCCAGATCGCCTGATTCGCGCCCCCTGCAGGCAGTCCGCCCCCCGCTCACCCACCGCGAACCCGACGCGCACCTCCGTGCCGGCGATCCGCCTTCTCGGGCACCGGCTTGCCTGCGGCGATGCGCTCCGCCTGGGCCGTGAGCTTGGCGAGCGCCTGCTCGAAAGCATCGACCTCCGCGGGCGTGAGCGCCGCGAGCACCTGGCCGTTGAATCGGATCGACTGCGGGAAGAGCTCGTCGTAAAGCTGCCGGCCGCGCGGCGTGAGGTCCACTTCCGCGCGCCGGCCGTCCTCCGGGTCCGGCACGCGGCGGATGAGTCCGCGCGCGGCGAGTTCCGTGATGTGGCGCGACGTGCGGGCGCGTTCGAGATGCGCGCGTTCGGACAGCTCCGAGGGCGACATGGCGCCGTGCGCCGCGAGCAGCGCGATCAGGCGCCATTCGCGACGCGTGATGCCGTAGCGGCCTTCGCACAGCCGGATCACCATCGCGCCGCTGCTGGCGAACAGGCGGCTGATGCGGTAGTTCAGCAAGTCATCGACGGTCTTCGGTTCGGCGAGTGACATTCGGGTTTTCGCGGAGCGTCGCGCGGCGGTAGTTGTATAGATGAATTATCGGGTCGTCTCCTAGACTGGACGCATCGTTTCGAGCGCTCCTTCCCCATGACCCCTACCCAACTCGACCCCGCGGCCCGCATTCACGGCTCGGAAGTCTTCGACCTCGCCCAGTCCTGGCGGGGCTTTCGCATCAACAAGATGTGCAACGCGCTCTCGCAGGCCGCCAACCGCGATGCGTTCAAGCGCGACGAGGAAGCGTTCATGGACGCGTTCCGCCTGGCGCCCGGGGAGAAGCAGCTGGTGCGCGACCGCGATTTCCAGGGGCTGCTCGCCGCCGGCGGCAACATCTACTTCCTCATCAAGCTCGGCGTCGTCACCGGCAACGGGCTGTACGCGATGGGCGCCAGGATGCGCGGCGAAACCTACGAGCAGTTCCTCGCCACGCGCAACGACCGGGGAGCCACGTGATGGGACGCATCGTCGCAGCCATCGGCACCTCGCACGTTCCCTCCATCGGCGGCGCCTACGATCGCGGCAAGACCGCGACACCGGCCTGGAAGCCGCTGTTCGATGCGTACGTCCCCGTGCGCGAGTGGCTGAACGAGCTCAAGCCCGACGTGTGCATCATGGTCTACAACGACCACGGGGCCGACTTCTTCTTCGACAAGTACCCGACCTTCGCGGTCGGCTGCGCCGACAGCTATCCGATCGCCGACGAAGGCTTCGGCGTGCGGCCGCTCCCCCCCATTGCCGGCGACCTCGCGTTTTCCCAGCACCTGTGCCGCTCGCTGGTGTACGACGAGTTCGACCTCACGATCTGCCAGGAGATGGCGGTCGAGCACGGCTTCCTCGTGCCCATGCACCTTTGCTTCGATCCCCAGGAGAACGGCTGGCCCGTTCCCTGCGTGCCGCTGGAAGTGAACGTGCTGCAGCATCCCTTGCCCACGGCACGCCGCTGCTGGCGCCTGGGTCAGGCGGTGCGCCGGGCCGTTGAGAGCTACGAGAAGGACATCAAGGTTGCGATCGTCGGCACCGGTGGCATGTCGCACCAGCTCACGGGCCCGAACTTCGGGCTGATGAACCCAGGGGAGGACCAGGAGTTCCTCGACCGCCTCGAACACGCCCCGGAAAGCCTGGCCGCCCTCACGCACCAGGAGATGATGGAGAAATACGGCGTCGAAGGCATCGAGCTGATCATGTGGCTGGTCATGCGCGGCGCGCTGTCGTCGGGCGCGCAGCGCGTGCACAGGAACTACTACGCGCCGATGACCACCGGCATGGGCCTGATCACGTTCGAGGAGCAGGCGTGACGCGCACGCAGGTAGGCATCATCGGCGCCGGACCGGCCGGCCTGATGCTGGCGCAGATCCTGCACGCGCAGGGCATCGAGTCGGTGATCGTGGAACGCGCCAGCCGCGAGCACGTGCGCACGCGCCTGCGCGCCGGCGTGCTCGAGCAGGGGTCGGTCGAGATGATGCGCGAGTTCGGCGTGGGCGACCGCGTCGCGAAGCTGGGCCTCAAGCAACGCGCCATCGACTTCCGCTTCGCCGGCGAATCGCATCCGATCGATTTCGAGGCGGTCTGCGGCCGCAACACGTGGGTGTATCCGCAGCACGAGGTGGTTACGGACCTGATGACGGCACGCGACGCGAGCGGACTGCCGGTGCTGTACGACGCGCCGGTGACGCGCATCGAGGGGCTGGAAGGTTCGCAGCCGGTGATCCATTACGAGCAGGACGGCAAGCCGGTCGCCCTGCAGTGCGACTACGTCGCGGGCTGCGACGGGTTCCGCGGAGTGAGCCGCTCCGCCATTCCCGCCGACAAGCTCAAGGTGTTCGACCGGATCTATCCCTTCGGCTGGCTCGGCATACTGGCCGAGGCGCGCCCCGCGATCAAGGACATCACCTGGGGCTGCCACGAGAGCGGCTTCGCGATGATGAGCATCCGTTCGCCGAGCGTCACGCGCCTGTACCTGCAATGTGCGCCCGACGAGGACGCGCAGGCCTGGTCCGACGACCGCATCTGGAGCGAACTGCACAAGCGCCTGGACGTGCCCGGGCTGCCGACATTGGAAGAGGGTCCGATCACGCAGAAGGGCGTGACCGCGATGCGCAGCTTCCTCGCCGAGCCGATGCAGCACGGACGCCTCTTCCTCGCGGGCGACGCGGCGCACATCGTTCCGCCGACCGGTGCCAAGGGCCTGAACTCGGCACTCGCGGACGTGAAGGTGCTCGGGCGCGCGCTGGCGGAGCACTATCGCAGCGGCCGCAGCGAGTGGCTGGAGCGCTATTCCGACACCTGCCTCAAGCGTATGTGGCTGGTGCAGCGTTTCTCCGCCGGGCTCTGCACGATGGTGCACCAGTTCCCGGGCGACAACGCCTTCGTGCGCCGGCTGCAGCGTGCCGATCTCGAATACATGACGACCACGGCTCCGGGCCGGCTGCAGTTCTCCGAGAACTTCACCGGCCTGCCGATCGCGGCCTGAACGAACAACCAGGAGACAAGCAATGCAGAACAGAAGATGGGTGTGCGCCGCGGCGCTGTGCGTCGCCGCGCTCGTGGGCCTGCCGGCCTCGGCGCAGACGAAACCATTCCGTGTCGGCCTGATCGTGCCGATGACGGGGCCGTTCACCTCCGTCGGCCGGCAGATCGACGCCGGCGTGCGGCTGTACATGGCGCAGCACGGGGACACCGTGGCCGGCCGCAAGATCGAGGTGATTCTCAAGGACGACGGCGCCGTGCCGGCCAACACGCGCCGCATCGCGCAGGAACTGATCGTCGGCGACAAGGTCGATGCGCTCGCCGGCTTCGCGATCACCCCCAGCGCGCTGGCGGTCGCGCCGCTCGCGACCCAGTCCAAGACGCCGCTGATCGTGATGTCTGCTGCGGCTTCCGCCATCACCGAAGCATCGCCTTACGTGGTGCGCAGCAGCTTCACGGTCGGACAGGTGAGCGTGCCGCTGGCCGACTACGTCACGAAGAACGGCATGCGCAAGGTCGTCACGCTGGTCACCGATTACGCGCCCGGCGTCGACGCGGAGCAGTTCTTCGCTGCGCGCTTCAAGGCGGATGGCGGCCAGGTGCTGGACACGCTGCGCGTGCCGCTCAAGAGCCCCGACTACGCACCTTTCATGCAGAAGGTGCGGGACCTCCATCCCGACGGCCTGTTCATCTTCGTTCCCGCCCCGGAAGCGCCTGCCGTGGTCAAGCAGTTCCGCGAGCGCGGCCTCGATCGCGCCGGTGTGCAGCTGATCGGAACCGGCGACGTGGTGGACGACGACAGCCTCGACCGCATCGGCGACGAGGCGCTCGGCATCCTCACGGCGCACCACTATTCGGCGGCGCATGCGTCGCCCGCGAACGACGCGTTCGTGCAGGCGTACCAGAAGGCGAACAGCGGACAGCGGCCCAACTTCATGGCCGTGGGTGGCTACGACGGCATGCAGTTGCTCTATGCCGCACTGGCGAAGACCGGGGGCACGGGCGGCGGCGACGCGCTGGTCGCCGCGATGAAGGGGCTGCAGGTGGACAGCCCACGCGGTCCGTGGTCGGTCGACCCGGCCACCCGCGACATCGTGCAGAACGTCTACATCCGCAAGGTCGACAAGGTGCGCGGCCAGCTGTTCAACGTCGAGATCCTCACGATCCCGGCGGTGGCGGACCCGGGCAAGGCGAAGTAGCAGGCGCGCTGCAGCCCGGCACCTGCGTCGGCCAGACGCAGGTGCCGGCTCGTGCCGCCTCGGCAGGGCGAGGTCCGACAGGCTCATCAGCCGCACGCCCGAACAGGTTGGTGGCGTCACGAGGCCGGTCCCGGCGAGATTCCTACAGCCGTAACGGCAGCGCACGCACTCCGCCACTGTGCGCGCCGCATTAGCCTGCCCGAGTCGCCTTTCCCGAACGAGTCCCCAATGCCAGCGCTTGCCCGTCCGCCCGTCGCCACGCCCTTGCTGCTGGCCCTTGCCCTCGTCACCGCTCCATGCTTCGCGTCGGAGCCGCACGAGGCGCACGCGAGCAAGCCGCACGCGACGAAGCCGCACGCGACGAAGCCGCACGCCAGCAAGAGTGCCGCCACGAAGGGCGCGCACGGCCCGCTCGCCGACATGGGCAAAGTGCGGGCCAGCAAGGACGTCGTGCAGGTCGCCAACTGGGTCTCCTACACGTACGACAGCCACCGCAGGCCTTTCGTGATCGTCGACAAGAAGGCGGCGCAGATGTACGTGTTCGACGGCTGGGGCAGGCTGTGGAACACCTCGCCGGTGCTGATCGGAAAGGCCGTGGGCGACGATTCCGCACCGGGCGTGGGCAGCAAGCGGCTGTCACAGCTCAAGCCGAGCGAGAAGACCACCCCGGCGGGCCGCTTCGAGGCGCGGCCCGGCAAGGACAACTACGGCAAGGACGTCGTCTGGATCGACTACGACGCCGCGCTCTCGATGCATGCGATCGCCAGCGTTTCGCCGAGCGAGCGCCGCGCCGAACGCATGGCGATGCCGGACCCGCGCGAGCACCGCATCTCCAATGGCTGCATCAACCTGCCACCCCGGTTCTTCAGTGGCGTGTTGTGGCCGACGGTGCAAAAGCACGGAGCCATCGTGTACGTGTTGCCGGAGACGCGCACACCCGCGCAGCAATTCGGGGCGTACGACGTCAGCGGAGAGCGCAGTCCGGTTTGAGTCCCGGGAACGGTTTGTGGCCGTGATGCAGCACCCGGCGGAGGAAACCGGCCGGCCTGCACGTCGCGTTGCTACAGTAGCCGGCGATGCATGGACTTCCGGCCGCCCTCCTGATCGCGCTCGCCCTCGTGGCGCCTGCCGGCGCGCAAACCAGGGACCGGTCCCCGTTGCCGGAGCTGCTGCAGCGCGCCGGCGCCACCACGACCCGCGGCGCTCCCGATCCGACGTTCCTCGACAACTCCCCGACCCGCGCCCAGCAGCTGCCGTTCTTCCGCGCGGTGATGGCCGCGCCGCTCGATGCGCCGTACCGCGCCGGTGCGTTGGGAGATTCCTTGCGCGGTGCGGTCGGATCGCCCTATCAACTGGTCGGCTGGGCCGGGGCGCTCTGGGGCGTGCGCTTGCAGCGCTCGATCGACTTCGGCATGGGCGAGATCGAGGCATCGCTGCGCGCCGCGCCTGACCCGCTGGCAGCCGGCCTGGCGTGGATGGCTGCGACGAAATCCGGGGCCGGCTGGGCGCCGGTCCTGCCCGACCAGGCACAACTTCCCAATCCCCTGCGCTACGAGCTCGCGCGTGTCCTCGCCGCGATGGCGCAGTCGCACGCCTTCCTGCAACGCGCGTTCGAGCGCTTTCCCCCGGGCGTGACGCCGCAGTTGCTGCGGCGGCAGGCGCTCGACGGCCGGCTCACGCCGTTCGAGACGCCGGACTATCGGCAGCTGTTGCCCCTGGTCGAGCGCGAAGCCGTCGTCGCAGGGATGCTCGACCTGGCAGGCGCCGTCGAACACCTGCAGCGTTTCGTGAAAAGCGAAGCGGCGCTGCCTTCGGTCGCGTGGTCGCTGGAAACGCCTTTCGGCTGGATCGTCGTCGACACCACCGGCCGCAACAACCGCTACCGGCTGAAGGATCCATTGCTGGTGCTCGATGTCGGCGGCGACGACGAATACGAGTTCCTGCCACCGAGCGACACGCACGAGATCAGCGTGCTGCTGGACCAGGGCGGCAATGACCGGTATGTGACGGCCGCACCCGGCGCCGACCCGTCCAGCGCAACGCTGGGGTACGGCATCCTCTGGGACACTGAAGGCGATGACCGCTACGAGGGAACGCAGCAGGCGCAGGCGTCCGCGCTCTTCGGCGCGGCCTTGCTGGTCGATGGGGGCGGCAGCAACCGCTTCGTGGCCAGCGGCCATTCGCAGGCCCACGCGATCGGCGGCCTCGCGCTGCTGGTGGGCGGCGGTGGCGACGACGAGTACACCGCGCAGACCCACTCGCAGGCCAGCGGCGGCCCGGGCGGCGTCGCGGTGCTGGTCGACACCGGCGGCAACGACCGCTACACGCTAGGCAACGACCCGCTGGTCCGGCCGTCACCGCAGCTCGCGGACCGCAACACGTCGATGGGGCAGGGCGCGGGCTACGGCATGCGCGGGGATTTGTTCGACGGCCGCGCCACCGCCGGCGGGATCGGCCTGTTGCTGGATCTGGCGGGCAACGATCGCTATGAAGCGCAGCTGATGGCGCAGGGCTTCGGCTTTTACGAAGGCCTCGGCATGTTGATCGACGACGGCGGCAACGACCACTTCACAACGGCGTGGTACGGGATGGGCTCCGGGGTCCACACCGCCGCCGGGATTCTCCTGAAGCGCGGCGTCGGCAACGATATCTATCGCTCCACGCACGAGATGGTGCTGGGCTCGGGGAGCGATTTCTCCGTCGGCGTGTTCGTGGACGAGGGCGGTGACGACGAGTACACCGTCGGGAGGATGAGCCTGGGGAGCGCGTACGCGAACGCCACGGGCATCTTCGTCGACGCCGCGGGCAACGACCGCTACATCGTCGCTTCGCCCTCGTGCCGCGCATTCGGCGCGGCGTCCATGCACGTGTGGGGCACCGCACGCGAAACCTTGCCGAGCCTGGCCCTCTTCATGGACCTCGGCGGCACCGACAGCTACCCGGCGCAGTGCGCGCGCGTAGGGAACAACAAGCTGTGGGCTGGCCCGCGCGAGTGGCCCCTGCTCGACCTGCCCAGCGAGTCAGGCTCCGGCGTCGACGGTGAATGGCCGCTGCCCTTCCCGCTGCACCTGATGACGCACGGCGCGCCTTCGACGGCGAATTGAGCAGGCGGCGACGCTAACGCGCGGTGGAGCCGGCCTTCGCGGCCGCTGCCCCAGCAACGGCAGCGCCGAAGTCCTTGCGCTCCAGCAGGCGCGATACGGCGTAGCCGATCACCAGGGCCCAGAACGGTGCCCCGACGTTGAGGATCGGCACGTCGGCCACGGTGACGATGAACGTGACGAGCGCGCCCAGCGTGAAGCGATCGCGGAAAGCGACGCCGAAGGCCGTCTGCAGCACACGCAGCATGGCGAGTCCGGCGAGGGTGGCGATGAAAGCGGGCGGGGCCGCCAGCATCAGGCGGGTGAACAGCGGGGCGAAGAGGCCGAAGGCCAGCGCCAGCACGCCGACTGCGATGCCGGCCGCGTAGTGGCGGCTGTGCTCGCCCGACCCCGAGATGATGGCGTTCACCGGGCCGGTGAGGCAGGTCGAGACCGTGCCGACCAGCGCGGCAAGCATCGAACCCGCGCCGCAGGCGACGGTGATCGCGTTGATCGGCGGCCTGTGTCCCGCGGCATCGAGCACGGCGAAGCCCTGGCCGTTCTGCACGACGAGCACGGTGATCGCGAGTGGGACGACCAGCTCCACCATGGCGCGCCACGAGAACACGGGCACGACCACGGTCGGGTGGGCCAGCACGTGCAGCGCCCCGCCGTTCCAGTGGAACTGTCCGAGCAGGGCGATGGCCGCCGCCCCGGCGAGGAGTGCACCGATCAGCGGTGGCATGCGGCGCGACCATGTGGCCGAGGCGCCGAGCAGCACGAACACGACGATCATCGGCGCCGCGATCCAGGCGTCGTCGCGCACCGCGTACACGAGGCCCAGGCCGAAGCGCAGGAACACGCCCGCCACCATCCCCATCACGATCGGCATCGGCGCGGACTGCATGGCTCGCCGCACCCAGCCCGAGAGGCCCAGGGCCAGCATGAGCAATCCCGTGGCGAGGAACGCGCCGACGACCTCGGCCCAGCGGAGGTGGCCGAGCGCGGGGCCCACCAGCACGGTGCCCGGGATCGTCCAGAAGAACACGAGCGGCTGCCGGTACAGCGTGCAGAAGAGAAGCGTGATCAGCCCGTTGACGAAGAACGCGCCGAAGATCCATGACGACAGGTCCGATTCGCTCAGGCCGCCACGCGCACCGACTGCGAGGATGATCGCGACCGGCCCCGAGGCAGCGAACAGGAAGCCGATCACCGCGTTGGCAAGATAGAGCCCGCCGGAATCGGAGACCATCTGACGCAGTCCGGGAAGGGGCCTGTGGACGGACTCCAGGGGCATGGCGGGCTCCAGGTTGAGGCGACGGGCGCGATTGTGCCGCAGTCACGGGTGCCTGCCTGCGTCAGCCCGGCGCACTGACATGCGATGACAGAATGCGCGGCTGGACACCTGCCCACCATGACCCAAGAAGAAACCTCGCAACCGATCCGCAACGAGAAGACGAAAGCCGACCGCCGCACCCTGGCGACGGCGCTCGTCGCCAATGTCGTCATGTTCGCGGTGGGGTTGGTCGGCTGGCGCGTTGCCCACTCAGCCGCATTGCTTGCGGACGCGCTCGACATGCTGGCCGACGCGTCCGGCTATGCGGTCGCGTTCCTCGCGGTGGGACGCAGCGAGCGGCTGCAGCGCGCAGCGGCGCGATGGAACGGGACCATGCTCATCGCGCTGGGGATCGGCGTCTTCGTGGAGGTCGCGCATCGCTGGGCCGGTGGCGCGGAGCCGCACGGCGGCTGGATCATGCTGTTCGCCTGCCTGTCCCTCCTGGTGAACGGCTTCGTCCTGCACACCTTGCGCCGGTACCGACAGAGCCCCGAGTTGCATCTGCGCGCGACCTGGGTCGACACGCGCGCCGATGTTCTCGTGAACGTGGGCGTGCTGGTCTCCGGTGCGCTCGTCGCTGCCAGTGGCTGGCGCGTCATCGACCTTCTTGCGGGAGCGATCCTGGCCATCTTCGTCATCCACGAAGGCTGGGAATTGTGGGAAGGCGAGGAGGAGGAGGAAGCCGGCGGCCCATCATCAGGGTGAGGCCGGAAGCGTGCCCTTGCGCAGCGGGTCGCGCCCGTTTTGACCTGCATCAGTGACAGTGCGCGACGGGTTCCTATATTGAATCCGTGCCATGTGGGCAGGTTGGCCTGCCGACGAACCCTTTCCCTCAGCCGAAGGCGCAGTGCCGCCCGCAGGGAGGCCCTCCATGAAGAACATGCGCGTCGTCGTCACCCGGTATGGCGGGCCTGACGTCCTGTCGTTGATCGAGGAGGAGTGCCCCGAACCCAAGCCGGATGAAGCGCGCGTTCGCGTGCTGGCTGCGGGCGTTTCGTTGCCCGACGTGATGATGCGCGAGGGCATTCATCCCGAAAAACCCGTTCCGCCCTTCACGCCCGGCTGGGATCTCGTGGGAACCGTGGATCGCGTCGGCGCAAGAGTGCGCGACCTTCGCGAAGGCCAGCTCGTCGCCGCAGTGCCCATCACCGGAGCGTATGCGCAGTACGTCTGCCTGCCCAGGGAAGAACTGCTTTGCGTGCCGCCCGGCGTGGACCCGGCCGAGGCCGTGAGCATCGGCCTGAACTACGTCACGGCTTGGCAGATGCTGCACCGCGCCGCCCACGTGAAGCGCGGCGACCGCGTGCTCGTCCACGGCGCTGCCGGCGGCGTCGGAACCGCACTGCTGCAACTGGGCCGGCTCGCGGGCCTGGAGATGTACGGTACCTGTGCAGCGCCAGGCGCCGCGGTCGTTGCCGCGCACGGCGCCACGCCGATCGACTA
The DNA here is from genome assembly GCF_016654015.1 of Ramlibacter ginsenosidimutans. GTDB lineage: Bacteria > Pseudomonadota > Gammaproteobacteria > Burkholderiales > Burkholderiaceae_C > Ramlibacter > Ramlibacter ginsenosidimutans. The sequence continues at coordinate 268,173 of NZ_JAEPWM010000005.1, forward strand.
CGAGAAGCAGGACTTCGTGCGCGAAATCCACCGGCTCGTTCCAGAAGGGCTGGACGTGGTCTTCGACAGCATCGGAGGATCCCACATCTGGCGTTCGCGCGAGGCCTTGCGTGCGGGGGGGCGTGTGATCGCGTACGGGCTCACAGGATCGCTGCGCGGCGGGCGCATCACCGGAGAGCGTCCGCACCGCCTGCGCGGTCTCGCGATGTACGGCTTGTACATTGCAGCCGCCTGGGTGCTTCCGGGACGAAGACGCGTGGTGCCCTACAGCATCCAGTGGTTGAAGCGGCGCCGGCCCGACCTGTTCCGCGAGGACCTGGGTGCGCTGCTCGACCTGCTCCGGACGGGAAAGATCAGGCCGATCATCTTCAGGCGGTTTCCGCTCGCGCAGGCAAGGCAGGCGCAGGAGCTGCTCGGGCAGGGCGGCGTGACCGGCAAGATCGTCCTGATTCCCAATGAGCCCTCTCGCCAAGCTGCCATGCGCGAGGACGCAGGCACGTGCCGGGCCGAGCTGTCCGATGCGGCAGGATGAACGTCGGGCGACGTCTTGATGTAGCCCTCGCGCACGAGTGGCGCTGCCCTATCCGCGCTCCTGGCGCAGCAGACTTTCGCCCGCCGGCGTGAGATGCACCCATTCCGTTCCGCTCCGGTCGCGGCTGCGGGCCAACAGGCCACGGGCGTTCGCTTCCTCCCAGACGGGCAGGCGAGGGCACGACGTCTTCCACGCGTCCATGACTTCCAGGTAGGGGCGTCCGCTGCCGATCCATGCGACCAGGTCGGCCACCAGCGGGTCGATGATGCGAGCCATCCAGCGCTCCTTTGACATCCGGCAGCCTACGCCTCGGCTGCGTCGACCACAACGGGCGGCCGCCTCGTCAGGACCAGCCTTCGCGCGAGACTCATCCCAATGCCCGGCGCGCGCGCGGCTCATCAGTTCTGTGGCCCCCATCGGGTACATTGCTCTTGTCCCTCGCAGTACCCGGGCATGCAGTCTCTCATCCTCCGTCTCCACCTCGCCAGCCATGACCTCGCGACCATCCGCAAGCATGCGCGGGAAACGGCCGGGCTGGTAGGGCTCGAGGGGCTTCAGCAGGCGCGGATGGCGACGGCCGTTTCCGAGATCGCGCGCAACGCCCGCGACTTCGCCGGCGGCGGGATGCTCGAGTTCCGCATCGAGCCATCCGACACCGCGCCCCAGGGCCAGTGCCTGGTCGCACAGGTGAGCGACGACGGTCCGGGCATCCGCGACATCGATGCTGCCGTCCGCGGTGTCCGCTTGCCATCGGGCCGCATGTCCTCGGGCCTCGCCGGCAGCTGGCGTCTGGTGGACCGCATGTCGGTCGTGTGCCCGCCGCCCGGCGGCACCGTGGTGCGGATGGAGATCGACTTGCCGCGCGGGGCGCGCACCCTCTCGCCCGCAGACGTGCAGGGCATCGCCGCCGAAATCGCGCGTCGCCAGCCGGCTTCGCCGCTCCAGGAGCTCGAGGAGCAGAACCGCGAGCTGCTCAAGATCCACCAGGAGTTGCGCGACAAGCAGGCGGCGCTGGAACAGGCCGACGAGCGCAAGAACCAGTTCGTCAAGACGCTCGTCCACGAGCTGCGCACGCCGCTCTCCACCCTGGACATGAACCTGGCGCTGCTGCGACGCAAGCCGGAGCTTGCCGCCGCCGAGTTGCTCGCGCGCTGCGAGGTCATGGGGCGGCAGACCGCACAGCTGACCAAGCTCGTGGACGAACTGATGGACGCCGCGAGTGTCAGCCAGGGCAAGGTGCAGTTGCGCAAGGCGCCGTCCGAGCTGAATGCGCTGGTCACCAGCGCGGTGGAGATGAGCGGGGCGGCCGTCGCCGCAAAGGCCCACGACCTGAAGGTGCACCTGAGCGGCGAGCCCTTGTGGGTCGAGGCCGATGCCACGCGCCTGCGCCAGGTCATCTGCAACCTGCTGCAGAACTCGGCGCGCTACACGCCCACGCGCGGCGTGATCGAGATCGACGTGGCGCGCGCCGACAACCGCGCCGTGGTGAAGGTGATGGACAACGGCATCGGCATCCCGAGCGACCTGCTGCCGCACGTGTTCGAGCTGTTCGTGCAGGGCGAGGCCAAGCCGCCCGGCAGCGAGGGCGGCCTCGGGATCGGCCTCACGCTCGTGCACCACCTGGTGGCGCGCCACGGCGGCGAAGTGGATGTCGCCAGCGACGGCCCCGACAAGGGCAGCACCTTCACGGTCACGCTGCCGCTGATCCCGAAGCCGGCAGGCTGACAGCAAATAGCCCGAACGTTCACCCGTTCGGGCGAGGGAAAACTTTCCTCCTTTACCAACAATGCTGGCGAAGGAGTGGAACCCTGATGTCGCCTGCTCAAGTCCTTTGCGCCGTGGCAGTCTTCGCGCTCGTGCAGATGGCGAGCGGTGTGCATCACACCACCGCGCATGCTGTTGAATACCCGACGCGCGAGAGCGCAGCGCCGACACTCGACGTGGCGGGCTTCCTGGAGTGGCTCGTCGACGGCCTGCGGGACCAACAGGCCGCCGGTGCCCTGGAGGACCCGGAAGTCGCTGCCGCACGCGAGGGACGCTAGGCCAGCCTCGCCCGTGAGGCGCCGGACCGCCCGACAGCGACGGCCCGCGCGCGCTTCGCACTTACATCGCGACCGGCGTGATCTTCGTCCCGTCGACCTTCGCGGCCGCCATCAGGCCCGAGTTCGTGAGCGCGAAGGCCACAACGTCGTTCTTCGCGCTCAAGGTGTCGAGCGTGGCGTTGGCGCCATCGCGCACCACCGCCACCGACGCATCCGCGCCGGCGGTCCAGCCATGGCTGGCCAGGAATTTGTCGAGCGCTTGCGGCGTGAGGAACATGAAGACCATCGCCTTCGACTGGGCGCCGGCCTGCCATCCGACCGACAGGCCGGTGATGTCGTAGAAGCTGTCCGGACGCCCCCGGGCGTGCAGGACGCCGCGTCCGTGCTCGCCACCGACGACCAAGCCGGCTTCGAGGATGCGCGGGAAGACGAGCGTGGCGACTGCCTTGCGTTCGAGGTCGCGCGCACCCGGCACCGACGCATAGAGCGTCGCCATCGTGCGGGACGCTCCCTCTTCCACGCCTTCCCTCGTGCTGTCCGAAGGTTGGGGCGGGCCCTGGTTCACGGTGCAGCCCGAGACCAGCATCAACGCGGAGGCTACGGCCGCCGCGATCTTCATGCGCTTTCCAGCGAGCATCTCTTTCTCCTTGCGAGTGGATGGGCGGAAATAAGTATGCGCTTGGATGGCGCGGCTGGGGGGTGATGCACGGGGCGCGCGCTGCGGTCGGGAACGGGCATGAGCTCGGCGCTTGCTCATCGCTGTTCGCCAATGGAAGAGGCAGGGCTGGCGCCTCACCGTGGGGCGCCCGCCGCCGCCCCGCTCGCGCATCACGTGCGCAGGACGCAAGGCGCGAGCGGGGGTTCGGTCAGAGGCCGTCGAGCGGCGGCGTGAACATGAGCAGTCCCGCTGTGCCTCTCTTGCAGGTCGGGCAGCCCGCAGGCGCCGTGTCCGAGGAGATCGGAACGAAGATGTTCGATGTCGCCGGGTCGGAAGCGACCGAGTGCGCGTTGTTGCCGGTGTCGGCCATGCCGGCGAACCTGCGCTTACCCGCATCGATCGAGATCAGGCGCGGCACGCAGGGCGACGCGCTCGTGCAGCCGGCGCCGGAAGACTTGCCGCTGGCCGTCCAGCGCGAGGCCGCGTTGTAGTAGCGATTGCGTTCGGGCGCATACCAGAGCTGGTCGCCGCCACCCGCGTTGAGGTTCGCCAGCACGGTGCCGTTGGTGCGATCCATGATCAGCAGTTCGAGCAACGCGTCCGGGGTGGCCTCGCGGCAGTTCACCGCGATGTCGTTGTCCGGGCCGAGCGCCAGGCCCGTCGGGTCGCAGTTGCCGAGTCCATACGAGCGCGTGCCGGCGAGGTTGGTGTAGTTCACCGTCGCTCCGTTCGCGATCGCGCGGACAGACGCGCCCGACAAGGCCGTGAGTTCGCCGTGCGGGTTGGCCGTCGTGCCGTCGTTGTTGAGGTAGAAGGCATCGGTGTTCGGGTCGTACTCGCACGCCTCGAGGCCGGCGGACGGGTTGCCGGACCGATCGGTGAACGTCACCTTCGCGACCACTGCCTGCGTCTGGGTGTTGATGAGGGTCATGTACGGCGTGGCGGCTTCCGGCGTGGCGACCATGTACAGGTTGTGCACCGAGTCGACACAGCCTTCGTCCGCGCGCACGTTCTCGTTGCCGACCGTGATGCTCTTGACGACCGTGTTGGTCGCAGGATCGACGATCTTCACCGAGTTCACGTCGCCCACGTAGAGCAGGTTGCCCACCGGGTTGATGCCGTCGGGCCCGGACGTGCCGTTGCTCGCACCCTGGCCGGCGAACGCCAGCGCGCCGGTTCCCTTGATCTGCGCGACCTGCGCACCGGTCTTCGTGTCGAACACGTCGACGGCGGCATTGGTGCGATCGGTGAAGTAGTAGCGGTTGCCCATCACCGCCGAGATGTCGAAGCTGAAGTTCGTGTTGGCGCTCGCGCCTTTCACGGGGAGCAGTTGGGGCGTCAGCTCTCCGTTGCCGCCGCTGCCGTTGCCGCCGCCGCAGCCGGCGAGCAGTGCCGCCAGCAGGACGGAGATCCAGCCTGTCGTCTTTCGCATATGTGTAGTCTCCCTAGGGTTGGTCGCTGTTCGTTTCGTACAGCGAGAGACAACGTACGCCGCGGTGCGGCGACCTTCATCCGGGAGAGCCCGCATGGCGTCAGGCCGTGGTCAGAGCCGGCGCTGGACAGTGAAGTAACAGATGCAAACCGCGTAGCGCGCAGTGGCTGGCAGTCAGTTTCGCTCCCGCCCAAGCGCCGGTCCGATTCCCTCGCACTGCGATATGCCGATGCCGGGAGGCTTCGTCCGCACTACGTTCGCTGTTCGTGGACACGCACGCGCGTGCGGCGCTGACGGGCCAGTGAATGGAGCCCGAAGAGCGCGGCGAGGAACCCCGAGGCGGCACCTGCCGCGAGCGACCAGCGCGGCCCGAAGGTATCGGCCACCATGCCGATCAGGGGCGCACCCAGCGGCGTGCTGCCGGCGTAGACGGCGAGCACCAGTGCGATCACACGCCCGCGCAGGGCCGGGTCACTCCACAGCTGCGCCGCGCTATGCGCCGTCGTCGGGAAGGTCTGCGTCGCCACGCCCACGAAGAACAGGGCCACGGCAAACCAGCGATAGCTCGGCATCACGGCGGCGATCAGCAGGAAGGTGCCGAAGGCCAGCGATCCCGACAGCAGCAGCGTCATGCGCGGCTTCTCGCGTGCGGCCGCCATCAGCGCGCCGGCGACCGAGCCCATCGCCATGGACGACGAGAGCAGTCCGAACTGGCCGGCGCCGACGTGGAACACCGACACCGCCATGGTGGAGATGTAGATCGGGAAGTTGATGCCGAAGGCGCCGATCAGGAAGAACATGACGACCACGGCGCGCAGGTCGGGCCGGCCCCACACGTGCCGCATGCCGTCGGTGATGCCGCGGCGCTGGCCTGCGCCGGCAAGGCGCGGGTGGATCTCCGCCTTCCGCAGCATCGCGAGCGCAGCGAGCACCGCAACGAAGGACAGCGCGTTGAGCATGAAGACCCAACCGCAGCCGACCACCGCGATCAGCACGCCGGCCACAGCGGGGCCGATCATGCGCGCGGCGTTGAAGGACGTGGAGTTCAGCGCGACCGCGTTCGACAGGTGCGCGTCGCCCACCAGTTCGGCGACGAAGCTCTGGCGCGTGGGCGAGTCGAAGGCGGTGACGCATCCGAGCAGGAACGCGAACAGGTACACCTGCCACAGCTGCACGGCATCCATCAGCGTCAGCGCGCCCAGTCCGGCGGCGAGCAGGGCCATCGCGGCCTGCGTGAAGAACAGCAGCTTGCGCCGCTCGAGGCCGTCCGCGACGTAACCGGTGAGCGGCAGCAGCAGGAACTGCGGACCGAACTGCAGGCTCATCACGATGCCGACCGCGGTAGCGTCGTGCTTCGTCAGTTGCGTGAGCACGATCCAGTCCTGCGCCGTGCGCTGCATCCACGTCCCGATGTTGGAGACGAGCGCGCCGCCCGCCCACAGCCGGTAGTTGTAGACGGCGAGGGAACGGAAGGTGCCTCTCATGCGATGGGAACGGGAAGGGCGGCGGCGAACGGGCGGGCGGGCATGGACTTCAGGATTTCCCCGGGGTGGCGTGCGCGGGCTGCGCTTCGGAGACGCGCTGCAGCAGGGGCAGCGCGCGCGCCAGCTCCTGCTGCTCGCGCGCACTGAGTTCGCCCTCGATCGCACGCAGCAGCCAGTCCTGCTTGGCCGCGCGGTTCTGGCGCAGCCACCTGCGGCAGGCGGGCGTGAGCGACAGCAGCGTCTGCCGGCCGTCCGCGGGGTCGGGCTCGCCGGTCACGTGGCCGGCGGCCTGCAAGGCGGCGACGGTCGCACCCATGGACTGCGAGCGGACGCCGGCCACGCGCGCGAGCGCGCTCACCGTGATCGGGCCTTCGCGCTCCAGCCGGCGCAGCACGGCCACCTGCGAAGGCGGCAGGTCGCCGGCATCCGCCTGCTCGCGCAGGCGCCGGCGCAGCTTGATGACGAGCTCGTGCAGTTGGACGGCCAGTCGGGCGGAATCGGAGGCGGAAGGTTCGGCAGCCATGGTGGATAGGAAGGCGACCTGTGAAGGTTACCTTCGCATCTCGATGGCTGCAGGGCCGTCGTGGCGAGGCCCTGGGGCGGAAGCGGGAATTGGGGGAGACAGAAACGCCGCAGCGGCCACGTGGGCCGCTGCGGGTTGTTGATGGCGGCGTGCGCCGCCCTGCGCTTACCGGTAGACGCGGTAGTTGTTCACCTGGATGTCGCCCGTGCCCTGGGCCGCTTCGACACCGAGCTCCACGCTGGTCGCCCACTCGTTGCCGTTGGCCCACGGGGTTCCGAAGACGTCCCGTCGCGTGCTGACGTAGTTGATGATCTTCGCCAGGTCCAGCGTGCCGGCGGGGATGGGGCGATCCGGCTCGAACACGATGAACTTCCAGCCGGCATTCCAGTTCGCCAGCACGCGGCCGCTGGCGTCCTTCGCGATGTACACGTGGAACAGGGTGCCGTCGATGGTCACGTCATGGTCGTACCACTGCGGATTGCGGTTCGGGTACGTGCCGTAGCCGCCCCAGTAGTCCAGCGGGATCATGATTTCATGCGTGATGCCCGGGCCGAAGCCGTTGTACTGCGTGGACGTGTTCTGCAGGAAGATGTCGTACGCGAGGTGGCCCATTCCGGACGGCGGGCTCATGTGCTGGTAGTTGAACTGGGTCTTCAGCGACGCGATCGGCATCTGCAGCGGGAGGAACGTTCCCGGGGTCTTGCCCGAGGGATACACCTGCGAGTAGCTGCCGTTGGGCAGCAGCACGTCGAAGCCGCCCGGCTTGGTCCAGCTGTTGTACCAGCCCGGCTTCTGTCCGCTCACGACGCTGGGGAAGCTCTTGATCTCGCTGGTGCCGACGGGCCACTTCCACGCCATGCGGAACGCAATCTCGCCGCTGGGCCCGACCTTCGGGCTCACGCCGGTGTACTGCTCGTAGGTCGAACCGTAGATGCCGGTGTAGGTGCCGCGCGTCAGGCTCCCGGGCCCCCAGACACCGTCTTCCACCCAGTACGCATCCGAGGCGTTGCCGGTCTGCAGCAGGGTGGTGGGCCAGGAGGACAGCGGCACCACACCGAAGTCGATGACCGAGGGTGCCGTTGCCGGGGCAGGAGCGGGTGCGGGTGCCGGCGCAGGTGCGGGTGCGGGCGCAGGCGCGGGTGCGGGCGCAGGCGCGGGTGCGGGCGCAGGCGCAGGCGCGCTCGTGCCGGCCGAAGGAGCCACGGTGATGTCGTCCGCATAGACGTAACCGCTACCCGCGTTCTTCCACAGGTACACGAGTGCGCGGCTGGTGTTGGCCGGTGCCACCATGTCCAGCTGTGCCGTCGTGTAGCCGGTGGACCGCACGGCCACGTTCTGCTCCGACAGGTGATTGCCCAGGGAGTCCAGGAACGCAAGGCCCAGGAGTCCGACCTCCGAGCCATCGCTCACCTTCACCTGGCCGGTGATGTGGTAGGCCTGGCCGGATTGAACGCCGGACACCACGTTGCCGACGCCGCCGGCGCCGGTGCCGATGCGCACTGCATAGGAGCCGGAGTTCGACTGCCCCGTCACCGTGGAGGCATTGCCCCAGTTCTGCCAGTTGCTGTCGAGGCCGCCTTCGAAGCCGGCGTTGGCCACCAGGTTGCCGGCGCCGCTCGGGGTCGTCGGGGTCGTCGTGGCGCCGGTCACTGCGGTGAACGAGAGCTCATCGACGTAGGCGTAGCCCGGACCGGAGTTCTTCCAGACGTAGACCTGGGCCTTTACCGCATTCGCGGGTGCCGTGATGTCCACGCTGCCTTGCGCGTAGACGGTGTTCGTGATCCGCACGGCCTGCTGCGCGAGGTTGTTGCCCCACTGGTCGACCATGTTGACGCCGAGGATCACCGTTTCCGAGGGATCGCTCACGAGGGCGAAGCCGCTGAGGCGGTAACGCGTGCCAGCGACGAGGCCCGTGACGTCCTGGGCGGCACCGCCGGCAGCGGTGCCCACGCGCAGGGCGCGCCAGGTGCCCGACGCACCTGAGCCGTCGACGACCAGGGTATTGCCCCAGTCGCCCCAGTTCGCCATGCCGGACTCGAATCCGCCGTTGGCCAGGCCATTGCCGCCGGGCACGATGGCCGCGCGGACGGAGGCGGCCAGGCTGCCTCGCGTGGAGAGATCGGAAGGCACGCTCGTGTCGGCAGCCGAGCCGACGGAGCTGGAGCCGCCGCCGCAGGCGCTGAGCACCATGGCGAGCGTGATCGCGCTGCTGCCCCAGCGGAGGGTGCGCGTGGTTGAGGCTGAAGTTTGCTTGTTGCGTTCCATCGGGATGTAGTGAGGAAAGGGTGGGACGGCAGCGCCAGCCGGCGAATTCCTGTTGTGCTTTCTCAGTGTGGCGCGCCGCGGATAGTAGTCAGACGCGACCTACACCACACTGCGGTAGCTCCTACAAACCGTAAGGAGGCTAAGCCGTTGGCTTACATTCGGCTCGGCTTGCCGCTGCTGCTGGGGACGGATTCGCACCCTTCGCTAGCACAGCGGTGGACGGGGGGCGGTCGGCTCGGCAACGGAAGGTCAGCAGCGTAAATGCTGCGGATGCCGCTACCGTAAAGCGAGTCCCCCAACGCCCCAACGGTTGAGCCAGGGGCGCGGACTGCTCAGGCAGCTTTCAGCTGTTGCACCGCACACGGGGTGACACACACTCTTGCTCGGCGATACTCGAGCCTGAGAAATATTCCTGGGCTGGGAAGGGTGGTCGAGGGGTGTTTCTGGAGGTTCCGCGCGCCGCGGGGCTCCTCATGCACTGGGGAATGGCTCTCCGCATCGGCCGTACTTCGCCGCGGGCAGCGGCCGTGATCCGCCCGAGTGCGGCCGCAGGGCCCGTCAACGGGCGCGGCCGCAGGGCCCGTCATCCCGGCGCGGCCGCAGCACGCGCCGGTTCCGCCTCAACGCCAGATGCGGAAGTTGTTCACCTGGATGTCGCCCGTGCCGTACTGCGTCTCCACGCCCAGTTCCGCGCTCACCAGGTATTCGTGGCCCGTGGCCCAGGGATTGCCGAAGACGTCCTTGCGGGTCGTCACGTAATTGACGATCTTGGCCAGGTCCAGCGTGCCTGGCGGGATCGGCTTGTCGGGCTCGAACACGATGAATTTCCAGCTGCCGCCGAACGTCGAGAGCACGAGTCCGGTCGCATCCTTGAAGATGTAGACGTGGTACAGGATGCCGTCGATGGTGACATCGTGGTCGTACCACTGCGGGTTGCGCGTCGGGTACTGGCCGTAGCCGCCCCAGTAGTCGAGCGGCACGATGATCTCGTGGCTGATGCCCGGACCCCAGCCGTTGAACTGCGTCGGCACGCTCTGGAGATACATGTCGTAGGCCAGGTGCCCGCGCCCCGTGGGCGGGCTCATGTGCTTGTAGTCGTACGTTGTCTTCAGCGACACGATCGGCAACTGCAGCGGGAAGAAGGTGCCCGGCGTGCGGCCCGAGGGGTAGACCTGCGACGTCGTCCCGTCCGGCAGCAGGATGTCGAAGCCGCCCGGCGTGGTCCAGGTGTTGAACCAGCCCGGCTTCTGGCCGGCGATGATGCTGGGGAAGCTCTTGATCTCGTTGCAGCACATCGGCCACTTCCATGCGATGCGCGCCGCGACCTCGCCATTCGGCCCGGTGACCGGGCTCACCCCGGTGTACTGCTCGTACGTCGAGCCGTAGATGTCCGTGAAGTTGCCGCGCGTGAGCTGCCAGGCGCCCCAGACGCCGTCCTCCACCCAGTACGCATCGTTGGCGCGGCCGACCTGCAACAGCGTATGCGGCCACACCCCCAGCGGCACGATGCCGAAGTCGGTCACGGGTGCGCTCGTGTCCGTCAGGGTGATGTCGTCCGCGTAAACGAAACCGGTGCCGGCGTTCTTCCACAGGTACACAAGGGCGCGATCGGCGTTGGGTGGCGCGACCATGTCCAGCTGTGCGGTCGTGTAGCTGGTGGATCGCACGGCCACGTTCTGCTCCAGCAGATGGTTGCCGAGGGAGTCCATGAAGGCGAGGCCGATCAGTCCCACTTCGGAGGCGACGCTCACCTTCAGCTGGCCGGTGAAGCGGTAGGACTTGCCCGGCTGGATGCCGGAGACCACGTTGCCCACGCCGCCGGCGCCCGTGCCCACGCGCACCGCGTTCAGCCCTGAGTTCGACTGCCCCGTCACCACTGCGGCGTTGCCCCAGTTCTGCCAGCCGTCGAGCGCGGACTCGAAGCCGCCGTTGGACATCAGGTTGCCGCCGGTGGTCGGGGGCGGCGGGGAGGCACTTGCCTGGGCGAACACGAGCTCGTCGACGAACGCGTACCCGACGCCGCTGTTCTTCCAGACGTAGACCTGGGCCTTGAGTGCATTCGCGGGCGCCGTGATGCCCACGCTGGCTTGCGAGTAGGTGGTGTTCGTGACCCGCACTGCTTCCTGTGCCAGGTTGACGCCCGACGCATCGACCATGTTCACGCCGACCACCACCGTTTCCGAGGGATCGCTCACCCGCGCCAGCACGCTCAGCTGGTACCGCGTGCCCGTGGTGAGGCCTGTGACGTCCTGCGCGGCCCCGCCGGCAGCGGTGCCGACGCGCAAGGCACGCAAGGTGCCCGCCGCACCCGTGCCGTCGAGGACCTGCGTATTGCCCCAGTCGCCCCAATTCGCCATGCCGGACTCGAAGCTCGGGTTGGCGAGGAGGTTGCCGACGGTAGTCGTGGCGGCCCTGGACGAGGCCACCATGCCACCGCGCGTGGTGAGGTCGGCAGGAGCGCTCGTGGCCGAGCCGGAAGATGTGGAGCCGCCGCCGCCGCACCCCGACACCAGAATGGAAGCGATTACCGAGACTGCCACTGCCGCAAACTTTTTCACTTTCCCTCTCCTGCTCAGGCGCTCGAACGGGCGCCGGAAATGCTCAGACGCCCGTCGGCTGAGCCCGGAGATTGAGGGAAAACGTGCAATCAAAAGGTAGGAACGTAACTCTCCGCCATGTAGGACCAACCGGACGCCACCGGTACGCGCCTCACGCGGACGTTGTCGCCAAGCGGGTCTCGCGCCTGGAACGACTGGGACCGCGGCAGCAAAAACTGGCTCTGCACTGTGCATCCGCTTACGGCGTGCACCGGAGCTTTGCCTGCCCAGCCCTTGTCGCGCCCTCCCCGGCACCGAACTGGAAAGCGTCCAACAAGGAGTCGATGATGAACACCAGAATTGTTGCCCTCGCCGTTGCCGCCACCCTGGGGCTCGGCTCGGTCGCTGCATTCGCCCAGGATTACCGCCACTACGACGGACGCCAGTCCGGATGGCAGCACCAGCCACGCGATCATGGGGGCCGCGGCCAGTGGGCCGACCACCAGCGCTACGCCGCTCCCCGTTATGACCACCGCTCGTATGGCTACGACTACGGCTACCGCCATGACAACGGCAACGTGGTGGGCGCCCTGGTGCTGGGGACGCTCGCCGGCTCCGTGCTCGCACAGGCCGCGAACCCGTACGCCTACGCGCAGCCTCCGGCGTATTACGCACCGCCTCCGGGGTACTACGCTCCGCCGCCCGCCTATTCCACCCCTGGCTACGGCTACGGGTACGGGTACTACGGTAACTGACAGGGGCTGATAGGGGCGCGCGCGCAGCGAGCCCCTGGGCCGCGATCAGGGCAGGCCGACGCTGGCCAGCGGCAGGCGCACCACGAATTCGCTGCCGCCCGCTTCGCGGTCGCTGAAGGCGAGCACGCTGCCTTCGTGCGCCGTCACCGGTTCCTTCGCGACCGACAGGCCGATGCCCAGCCCGCCTGAGTCGACGCCCTCCTCACCTCGTCGTCGCACCGATCCTCGGCCCACGACCCCGGTACGTCGCCCATGTCTACTTCCGGTCCGTGATCTCGAGGCCGATGCCGCGATAGCCGATGAAGTTGCAGGCAGGCCCGAACATCGGCTCGCCGCTCACCTGGAATTTCTGCAGCGTGCCGTCGGGCCGGGCGCGGGTGAAGACGAAGTCCAGGAAAGGCTGGCGGGCCGCGATCGCCTCCTGCAGGTGCTTGTGCTGTGCTTCGTTCCAGCCGGCGCCTGCGCTGGCGGTCGCGGTGTCGCCCAGCGGCTCGACCCGCAGCCCCAGCATCTCCAGCACCGGCCCCGACACCTTCGTGAAGGCGCCGTCCGCGTCCTGCTCCCAGTACCAGTCGGAAGCCAGCTCGGTCAGGCTGCGGTAGCGTGCCTCGCTTTCGCGCAGTACCGCCGTCCGTTCGCGCACCGCCGCTTCGAGTTCCTGGCTGTGGAGATCCAGCTGCCGGTATAGCAGGCGGACTTCCAGCAAGTTCTGGATGCGCATCTTGACCTCCAGCAGGTCGAAGGGTTTGCTGATGAAGTCCTTGGCGCCCGCCTCCAGTGCACGCAGCTTGTGCCCGGGCTGTGCGGTGATCACCAGCACGGGCAGGTAGGCGTCGCGGTCGTTGGTCTTGAGCGCTTCCATCACCTGGAAACCGTCCATGCCGGGCATCTGCAGGTCCAGCAGGATCAGGTCGTAGTCGTTGCGTCGGTGCAGCGCGCACACCTCTTCCGCCACCGTGGTGGACGCCACGTTCAGGTAACCGGCTTGCCGCAGGGTCTGCCCCAGCAGGGAGACGTTCACCTCCTGGTCGTCGACGATCAGGATCCGGGCCGCCTGCATGTCCGTGCGGGCAATCATTGCGGGTCCTTGCGTGTCGTGGCGGCGGCGTGGGCTGTCAAGGCCATGCCCAGTGCGTCCATGAACGGGCCGACGACGATCGGCTTGGTCATGTAGTTGAAGAAGCCCGCGTCCAGCGCCTGCCGGATGATCCCGTCTTCGTCGGTGGCGATGATGCAGAAGTTGGCGCTGGTGAGATCCACCTGCTGCACCGCCTCGGCCTTCAGCACGGTGTGCAGGCGCGAGGCTTCGGCGGGTCCGCGGTTCGCTCGCGCATTGACGATGGGGGATGTTGCAGGCATGGCCCAACCGTAAGCCAGCGCCCTGCGCGCGTCTGTCTGCTGGCGCACGAAGGCGCGAGGGGTCGCGTGTGCGGGCGCGCAGCGCTCGACGCTTTCAGGGGCCGTGCGTGCGCGGGGCCGGGGGCGGGTTGACGCGCGGAATATCGGACAGCAGGCGGTCGAATTCCGTCTTCACCACGCGGTAGCACTCGCACGCGGCCGACTGCAACCCCGCCCGATCCAGCACCTCGATGTGCCCGCGGCCATAGCGGATCAGGCCGGCGCGCTGCAGGTTGCCCGCCGCTTCGGTGACACCTTCGCGGCGCACGCCCAGCACGCCGGCGATCAGTTCGTGCGTGAGCGTGAGGGAGGTTCCGTTCAGGCGCTCCAGCGTGAGCAGCAGGCTGCGGCACAACTGCTGCTCGACGGAGTGGTGGCGGTTGCAGACGGCGGTCTGCGTCATCTGCGTGATCAGCGCCTGCGTGTACCGCAGCAGCAGCCGCTGCACCGGGCCGCCGCGTTCGAACTCCTTGAGCAGCAGGTTCGCCTTCATGCGATACGCGTGGCCACTGCCGCGGACGACGGCCCGGCTGGAGGTCGAGCCGCCGCCCATGAACAGCGAGATGCCGACGATGCCTTCGTTGCCCACGACCGCGATTTCCGCGGAGGCGCCGTCCTTGAGGATGTACAGCAGCGAGACGATGCAGGTGGTCGGAAAGTAGACGTACTGCATCGCCCGGCCCGGTTCCCCCAGCACCTCGCCCAGCGGCATCGACACCAGCTCCAGGTCCGGCGCGACGCGTGCGTATTCGAGTTCGGGCAACGCCGCGAGCAGGTGGTTCTGCGTGGTGCTGTGAGGCGCAAGCATGCTGGGTTCAATCGGGCGTGAATTGGCCAGAATGCGCCTCTGCAGCTGCGCGGTCTGTACGGTGGCGGACGCACCGCATCGCGGACGAGCCCTACTGCCGTACCGCCGCCCGGATCGGCCCCACCGCGTCCTGGAGCGCCTTCAGCAGCCTGGCCTGTTCCTTCACCACATCCCGCATCGGGCCGCCCACGCTCAAGGTCATGGGCCGCTCGCCGGGGGGCACCGGCAGCAGGACCGCCACGGCGGCCGCGCCGGGTTCGGAGGTGCCCAGCGACACCGCATGGCCGTTGCGCCGCGCCTGCTCGCGCTCGCGCAAGACGTCCTGCAGCGTCATGACCCGTGCCGCGTCGGTCTCGGCGGCATTGGCCCGCCGCAGCAGCAGCGCGATCTCGCGCTCGGGCTTGAGCGTCAGCAGCATCTTGCCCGTGGCACTGCGGAACAGCGGGCGCAGCGAGCCGATCCTGGCCGTGAAGCGGCCCTCCCGCGTGGCCTGCAGGACGTGCAGGTAGCGCACGTGCACGCCGTGCTGCGCGCCGATCATCACCGTGTGCCCGGTCTGCTCGTGCACCTTCTCCATCAGGCGCAGCAGGCTCTTCTCGCTGAACAGCTGCTCGCCGATCCACTCGGTGGCCAGCAGGATGCGCACGCTGGGCGCGTACATGCCGGTGCGCGCGTCCTGGTCGTAGAAGCCCGCGTCGGCGAGCGCCCGCAGCAACACCGAGGTGCTGGACTGGGGCCAGCCCAGCGACTGCGACACCTCCTTCACGCTGGCCGGGCGCCGCCACTCGGCGAAGAACTCCAGCAGCTCCATGGCGCGGCGCGCCGACTTCACGCCCGGTTCGGCCATTCACACTCCTGATCTTTGATCACATATGTGATTTTGCGCCCTGGGGCGGCCGGGCCCCGTAAGCTGCGGGCCATGAGCACCATCGTCCCCGAATCGCGCTTGCCGCAGCTGGAGGTGGCGCAGGGCGTCGCCCGGCTGACGCTGCGCCGCCCCGCCCACCGCAATCGCCTGCACAACGAAGACCTTGCGTTCCTGATGGAGAGCTTCCGCCGCATCGACGCCGACCCGGACCTGCGCGTGCTGGTGCTGGATGCGCATGTGCTGGCGGATCGTCCCGTCTTCAGCGCCGGCTACAACATCGGCGACTTCCAGGCCGGCCCGCCCCCTGTGTCGTTCGAGGAAGTGGTGGACGCGCTGGAGCGGCTGCGCGTCGTCACGCTGTGCGTGCTCGAAGGCAGCGTGTATGGCGGCGCGACCGACCTCGTGCTCGCCTGCGATCTCGCCATCGCGTCCGAGGGCATCGAGATGCGCATGCCGGCCGCCGCGCTGGGCATGCACTACTACCCGAGCGGGCTGCGCCGCTACGTGTCGCGGCTGGGCGTGAACTTCACCAAGCGCGCCTTCCTCACGGCGGAGGCGATCGATGCGCAGACGCTGCTGCGCGTGGGCTACGTGCAGGAGCTGCTGCCGCGCGCGGCGCTGCCGGCGCGGGTGGAGGCACTGGCCGCCCAAGTGGCGTCGCTGGCGCCGCTGGCGCTGGAGAGCCTGAAGCGCTCGCTCAACGAACTCGCCCGCGGCGAATGGGACGTGCAGCAGTTGCGCGCGCGCGCGCAACGCACGATGGCCAGCGAAGACTTCGCCGAGGCGCAGCGCGCCTTCGGCGAGAAGCGCCGGCCGCAATGGAAGGGGCGCTGACGTGCCGCGCATCCAGGCCGGCGAGGCGCTCGCCCCGTTTCGCGTGCTCGACCTGTCGCGCGTGCGAGCCGGCCCCACCTGCGTGCGCGTGCTCGCGGACTTCGGCGCGGACGTGATCCGGATCGAGCCGCCGCCGGGAATCGACGCGAACGACAACATGTTCGTGGACCAGCGCGAAGGCGGCGACTTCCAGAACCTGAACCGCAACAAGCGCTCGATGACGCTGAACCTCAAGACACCCGAAGGCATGGCCGTCCTGCGCCGCCTGGTCGCCGGCGCCGACGTGCTGGTGGAGAACTGGCGGCCCGACGTGAAGACGCGCCTGGGCCTCGACTATGCGTCCTTGCAGGCGATCAATCCGCGCATCATCCTGGCCAGCATCTCGGGCTTCGGCCAGGACGGCCCCTATGCCAACCGTCCCGGCTTCGACCAGGTGATCCAGGGCATGGGCGGGCTGACGTCCGTCACCGGCTTTCCCGGCCAGCCGGTGCGTGCCGGCATCGCCGTCGCCGACTCGAGCACCGGGCTGTACCTGGCCCTGGGCATCTTCGCCGCGTTGCTGGAGCGCGAGCGATCAGGGCAGGGCCAGTGGGTGCACGCGTCGCTGCTGCACTCGATGATCGCGATGATGGATTTCCAGGCCGCCCGCTACCTGAACGAAGGCGCAGTGCCGCAGCCGTGCGGCAATGACCATCCGACCGCCAGCCCCATGGGCCTGTTCCGGGCGCGCGACGGCAGCCTCAATATCGGCGTGGCCGGCAGCGGCAACTGGCGCCGCTTCTGCGAGTCGCTGGAGCACCCGGAGTGGATCGTCGACGAGCGCTTCGCCACCGAGCGCGCGCGCATCGCGAACCGCGCTGCGCTGACGCAGGAGATCGAGGCCGTGTTCGCGACCCAGCCGGTGGCCCACTGGGTCGACCGGCTCAATCGTGCGGGCGTTCCGGCCGGCCCGCTGTATTCGGTGCCGCAGGTGTTCGACGACCCGCAGGTGCGCCACATGGGCGCGACCGCGCAGGCCACGACGCGCTCGGGCACGACCTGCACCTTCATCACGCAGCCGGTGCACCTGCAGCGCACGCCGGCTTCGGTGCAGGCGGCTGCACCCGATTGCGGCGAGCACAGCGACGAAGTCCTGCGCGAAGCCGGCTTCGCCGAGCACGAGATCCGGCGCCTGCGCGAGCAGGGCGTCGTCTGAAACCCGAACCACCAAAAAAGGAGACAGCCATGTTCGATTCGCTTTCGCATCCCGTTGGCCGCCGTGCCGTGCTGGCACTGGGCACCTGGGCCCTCGCCGGTGGCCGTGCCCTCGCGCAGGCCTGGCCCGAGCGGCCGATCCGCATGATCGTGCCCTTCCCGCCCGGCGGCGGCGCGGACAACGCCGCCCGCGTGTACGGCGAGAAG
Source organism: Ramlibacter ginsenosidimutans (assembly GCF_016654015.1). Lineage (GTDB taxonomy): Bacteria > Pseudomonadota > Gammaproteobacteria > Burkholderiales > Burkholderiaceae_C > Ramlibacter > Ramlibacter ginsenosidimutans. Next base: position 285,710 of record NZ_JAEPWM010000005.1, read on the forward strand.
CTCGCGTCCGTGCTGGGCCAACCCATCGTCGTCGACAACAAGCCCGGCGCCTCGGGCAACATCGGCGCCGAAGCCGTGGCGCACGCGGCGGCCGACGGCTACACGCTGCTGTTCGGCAACGAGTTCCTGGCGACCAACCCCGCCCTGTTCAAGTCGCTGCGCTTCGACACGATGCGTGACTTCGCGCCGGTCGCGCGCGTGGCGAGTTCGGCGTCGCTGATCGCGGCCACGCCCTCGCTGCCGGTGCAGACGCTGAAGGACTTGATCGCGCTCGCGAAGACGCGGTCCCTGAACTACGCGTCGCCCGGCGTGGGGACCGGGCCGCACCTGTACGGGCAGCTGATCGCGCTGAACACGGGCGCGCAGTTCAATCACGTTCCCTACAAGGGCACGGCACCCGCGATCTCCGACACCGTCGGCGGCCAGGTGGACTTCATCATCTCCACCGCGGCGCCCATGGTGCCTTACGTGCAATCGGGCAAGCTGCGCGCGCTGGCCGTCACGGGCGCGCAGCGATCGAGCGACCTGCCCGGGGTGCCCACGGTGATGGAGACCGGCGTCGTTTCGGATCCGTACGAGGTCTGGTACGGCGTGGTGGCGCCGGCTGCGGTGCCGCGCCCCGTGCTCGCCCGCCTGCAGCAGGCTTCGGAGCAGGTGCTGCGCGACCCGGACGTGGTGGCGCGACTGAACAAGGCAGGCTACGACGTCCGTGCCGTTTCGCCGGAGCAGTTCGGCGCGGAGATCAAGCGCGACATGGAGCGCTGGACCCACGTCGTGCAGCAGGCAAAGATCGAACGCCAATGAGCACCGACACGATGAAATCCTGGTGGATCCGCCCCGAGCCGGGCGCCATCGCGCTGGAGCAGCGCGAAGTACCGGTCCCGCGACCGGGCCCGGGGCAGCTGGCGCTGCGCATCCGGGCCGCCGCGCTGAACCGCGGCGAGTTCATCGCCGGCCATGGCCTGCACGCGAGCGGCACGGCGCGACCGGCCGGCTTCGAGGCCGCCGGCGAGGTGACGGAGGTCGGCGCGGGCGTCACCGGCTTCGCGCCCGGCGACCGCGTGATGGGCCGCTGCGACGGTGCCTTTGCGGAGCACGGCCTGATGCAAGCGGGCGAGGCGTGCGTCGTGCCGGAACGCCTGTCCTGGGAACAGGCTGCGTGTGCGACCGTCACCTATCTCACCGCGCACGACATGCTCATCGCGCAAGGCCGGCTGCGCGCGGGCGAGTGGATGCTGGTCACCGGCATCTCCTCCGGCGTGGGCGTGGCGGCCTTGCAAGTGGCGAAGGCGATCGGCGCGCGCGTGATGGGAACCTCCCGGTCGCCCGAAAAGCTGCAGCGCCTGCAAGCCCTCGGCCTGGACGTGCCCCTGGCCACGCGCGCGCCGGACTTCGTGCCGGCGGTGCTCGAAGCGAGCGGCGGGCGCGGCGTCGACCTGGTCGTGAACACCGTCGGCGGCTCGCTGTTCGGCGCCTGCATCGAAGCCATGGGCTTCGAAGCGCGGCTCGCCACCGTGGGCTACGTGGACGGCGTGGTGCGGGCCGAGCTGGACCTGATGGCCTTGCACGCGAAGCGGCTGCAGCTGTTCGGCGTGTCGAACAAGCTGCGCACGCTGCAGCACCGCATCGACGCCGCGGCTGCCCTGGCCCGCGACCTCCTGCCGTGGCTCGCGCAAGGACGGCTCGTGCCGCTGGTGGACAAGGTGTTCGCGTTCGATGCGCTGGAGGATGCGCGCCGCGCGATGGAAGCGGGCGAGCACGTCGGCAAGATCGTGCTGCGGATGGAATGAAGCGGACCTCTTCACGTCGCACCGTCCTTGGCGCTGCCGGCCCGGGGCCGAGGTACCCGCTTATCATCGGCGCACACCTTCGTACGACGACCCCATGAAGCCTCCAGCCCAGCGCATCCAGCGCGTCGACGCGCCCATCATTCCCACCATCGCCGCCCTCACGCGGCAGACGCCCGGCACCATCTCGCTCGGCCAGGGGGTGGTCAGTTTCGGCCCGCCGGCCGAGGCGATCGCCCGCCTGCCGGAGTTGATGGCCGACGGGCAGTTGCACAAGTACCAGCCCGTGATGGGCTACGCGCCGCTGGTGGAAGCCCTCCGCGCCAAGCTCGCCGCCGAGAACGGCCTGCAGACCCAGGGCGTGTCGCAGGTGATGGTGACTGCGGGCAGCAACATGGCCTTCCTGAACAGCGTGCTGGCGGTGGCCGATCCCGGCGACGAGTTCATCCTGCCCACGCCCTTCTACTTCAACCAGGAGATGGCGATCCGCATGTGCGGCTGCGAGCCGGTGCGGGTGCCCACGCGCACCGACTGGTCGCTGGACGTGGACGCGCTCGCCGCCGCGATCACGCCGCGCACGCGCGCGATCGTCACCGTGTCGCCGAACAACCCGACGGGCGCGGTCTACAGCGAAGCCGACCTGCGCGCGGTCAACGCGCTGTGCGCGCGCGCGGGCATCTATCACTTCAGCGACGAGGCCTACGAATATTTCACGTTCGACGGCGCCCGGCATTTCTCTCCCGGCTCGCTGCCGGGCGCGCATGCGCACACGCTGTCGTTCTATTCCTTCTCCAAGAACTTCGGCATGGCGAGCTGGCGCGTGGGGTACGTCGTGTTCCCGAACGCGCTGGCGGCCTCCATGGAGAAGGTGCAGGACACCAACCTGATCTGCGCGCCCGTGCCGTCGCAATTGCTGGCGCTGGAGGCGCTGCGCCTCGGCAAGCCCTGGGTGCAGTCGAAAGTGGACGCGCTCGCGCGCGTGCGAGCCAGCGTGTACAAGTCGCTCGAAAAGCTCGGGGACCTGGCGCGCTTTCCGCGCACGCAGGGCGCCTTCTACGTGCTCATGCGCCTGCCGGGCGTGGACGAGCCGCTGGCCTTCAACCGGGCGATGATCGAGAAGCACAAGGTCGCGACCATCCCCGGCTTCGCGTTCGGCCTCGGGGACACGCGCAATGACAACTACCAGCGCCTGTCCTTCGGTGCGCTCGATGCGGCGACCGTCGCCGAAGGCGTGGAGCGCTACGTGGCGGCGGTGCAGGACTGGTATTCGGCCTGACCCAGGACCACGGGCCTTTCCAGCGCGGCCCAGGCAGCGTCCCACCATGCCTGCGCCTGCGCCGGCTGCAGGCACGTTGCCGCGCAGGCCAGGAACTTCTGCCGCAGCTCCGCCTCGCCGATCGGCCGGCTGGCGTGGCCCAAGGCACGCCGGACCGGCTGCGCTTCCAGCACGGATCCGTCCCGCAGCCGCACGCTGAGCCGGTCCGCCGGAGAGAACAGCGGCTCCTGCGCGTCGCGCTCGTCCTGCGTGACCACGCGCACCTTGCGCAGCAGTTGCTGCAGGTCGGCTGCGTTGACGCTCGCATCCGTGAGGTCCTGCAGGTCCACGTGGCCGCGCGCGAGCGCGCAGGCAATCGTGAACTCCGCGCTGAACTTCGCGTCCAGTCCCGTCACCGGGCGGCTGGCGCGCAGCATGGCGGCTTGCAGTTGCCCGATTTCGGCGAGGACCTCCTCGATCTGCGCCGTGCGGCCGGCGAGGTCCGCGCGCAAGGAGAGCGCCGCATCGATGATGCGGTGCGTCGCATAGCAGGCCGGATAGCGCTTGACGTTCAGCCCTTGCTGCACGATCTGCCAGGGCGCGCCGGCGTTGCAGGGACCGTCCAGGCGGACGCGGCCCGCCGGTGAGACCGCAGCCAGCAAGCCGCGCGGGCTTTCCAGCGCGTCCGGCGTCGCGGTCACCCCGCGCTGCGCCAGCGCGGCCGCGGTGATGCCATTGCGCGCGGCGAAGCCGACTTGCAAGGGTTTGGTCATCGAACCGAAGTTCGCCACGACGCCAGCGGCCATGGACGCCGCGATGCCGAGCGCGTGCGCGGCCTGCTCGGGCGAAAGGCGGCGCAACCAGGCGCTCGCGGCCGCGCAGGCCACGGTTCCGAACACCGCGGTCGGGTGCCAGCCCTTGCCGTGGTGCTTGTCGGGGTCGCGGCCGATCAGCTCGGCCCAGGTCTCGTAACCTGCGACATAAGCCGTCACGGCGTCGCGCCACGTGCCTCCCAGCCGCTGCGTCTCCGCGAGCACCGCGGGGGCGAGCACCACGCTCGGATGGCCGTCCAGTCCGGTGTCGTCGAAGTCCAGCGCGTGGCCGGCGACGGCATTCACGAAAGCTGCGTCGGCGGAGGTCGCGAATGCGGCCGAGGTCCACAGCCGCGCCTCGCCGGACGCGCCGCTCGCCACGGTCGCCAGCGCATGCCCGAGCACCGGCTCGTTTACGCTGGCGAACGCGACGCCGATCGTGTCCGCGATGCCGCGGCGCACCGTGGCGATCGCTTCCGCGGGGACCTGCTCGCTGCGCAGTCCGGCGATGAAGGCGCCGAGCGCCTGCGTGAGTCCGGCCATGGCCTCAGTACGAGCGCGGCAGGCCGAGCACGTGCTCGGCGATGTACGAGAGGATCAGGTTGGTGGAGATCGGGGCCGTGCGCTGCACGCGCGCCTCGCGCCACTTGCGCTCGATGTCGTACTCGCGCGCGTAGGCGAAACCGCCGTGCGTCTGCATGCAGGCCTCGGCCGCTTCCCACGCGGCTTCGGCCGTGAGCAGCTTGGAGAGGTTGGCGAACTCGCCGCAGGGCAGGCCGGCCTCGAACATCGCGGCGGACTTGCGCAGCATCAGCTCGGCGGCCTGGGTCTGCGCGTAAGCCTTGGCGATCGGGAACTGGATGCCCTGGTTCTTGCCGATCGGGCGGTCGAACACCACGCGTTCGTTGGCGTACTTCACCGCGGTCCGCACGAACCACTTGGCGTCGCCGAGCGACTCGTGCGACACCAGGATGCGTTCGGCGTTCATGCCGTCGAGGATCACCTTCAGCCCCTTGCCTTCCGGGCCCACCAGGCTGTCCGCGGGAATGCGCAGGTTGTCGAAGAACACTTCCGTCGTGTTGTGGTTGATCATCGCCTTGATCGGGCGGATGGTCATGCCGTGGCCCACGGCCTTGCGCATGTCGACCAGGAACACCGACAGCCCTTCGGACTTCTTTGTCACCTCTTCCAGGGGGGTGGTGCGCGCAAGCAGCAGCATCAGGTCGGAGTACAACGCGCGCGAAGTCCAGATCTTCTGGCCGTTGATGACGTACTCGTCGCCCTCGCGCACGGCGCGCGTCTTCAGCTTGGTGGTGTCCGTGCCCGAGGTGGGCTCGGTCACGCCGAAAGCCTGCAGCCGCAGCTCGCCCGAAGCGATCTTCGGCAGGTACTTGTCCTTCTGCGCAGGGCTGCCGTGCCGCAGCACCGAGCCCATCGTGTACATCTGCGCGTGCGTGGCACCGGCGTTGCCGCCGGACGCGTGGATCTCTTCCAGGATCACGCCGGCGGCGCGCAGCGGCAGTCCCGCACCCCCGTACTGCTCGGGGATCAGCGCGGCCAGGAAGCCGGCCTCGGTCATCGCCTGCACGAACTCGGAGGGATAGGCCTCGCGCTCGTCCAGGTCGCGCCAGTAGGCGCCGGGGAAATCGGCGCAGATGCGGCGCACGCTCTCGCGGATTTCGGGATAGTCCTCGCCCAGGTCCATGGAGATGGGGGCGGCGTGGTCGGTGGCGACGGTCATGTCTTGCAAGCAATCAGTGAATGGCGGCGGCGCGTTCGGCCGCGGTCTGGTAGTGGCGCGGCAGGCCGGCCTTGGCCAGTGCGCCGGTGAGGCTGTCGGCGCCCAGGTGTGCGGCCGGGATGGCACGCACGTCGAGCAGCTTGCCGAGGTCGACGCCGGTGCGCAGGCCCATGGAGTCCAGCATGAAGCAGAGGTCCTCCATGACGATGTTGCCGCTCGCGCCCGGCGCGAACGGGCAGCCGCCGAGTCCGCCGAGCGACGCATCGAAGCGGCGGATGCCGCACTCGATGGCCGCCGCGACGTTGGCCAGCCCGGTGCCGCGCGTGTCGTGGAAGTGCGCAGCGACCGGAATCTTCCCGGTTTCGGCCAGCACGGCTTCGAACACCTCGCGCACCTGCCACGGATCGGCGTAGCCCACGGTGTCCGCCACCATGATCTCTTCGGCGCCGGCTTCGGCGAGGAAGGCGGCACAGCGCCGCACCTCGTCGACCGCGATGCGGCCCTCGTAGGAGCAGCCCAGCGCCGTCGACAGGCCCGCGGCGAGTTGCGTGCGGCCCTTCAGGCCGGCCGCGTCGCGTGCCGCGACGATGCGCTTGAAGTCCTCCAGGGATTCCTCGCGCTCGCGCCGCACGTTCTTCAGGTTGTGCGTGCGGCTCACGGAGACCACGTAGTCCACCTTGTGCACGCCCAGTGCGAACGCGCGTTCGGCGCCGCGCAGGTTGGGGACGAGCGTCATCACGGTGAGGCCCGGCATCGCCAGCGCAGCCTGCGCCACCTGTTCCGCGTCGGCGAACTGCGGGATGAGCTTGGGCGGGACGAACGAGGTCACCTCGATTTCGCGCACGCCCGCCGCGAACTCCGCGCGGATCCACGCCAGCTTGGCCTCGGTGGGCACGAAGGTGGAGAGGTTCTGCAGGCCGTCGCGCAAGCCGACCTCGCGCACCAGCACGTCGATGTCCTGTGCCATGTCTAGCGTCCCTGGAAGTTCGGGGCGCGCTTCTCGTTGAAGGCGCGCACCCCTTCATGCCGGTCCTCGGAAGAGACCAGGCGGTTGTAGGCTTCGATCTCGAAGCGGCAGCCGGTCAGCAGGTCGCCCTGCAGTCCGAAGTGGATGGATTTCTTCGCCTGGCGCACCGCGAGCGGGCCATTCGCCGCGACGTCGCGCGCAGCGGCAAGGGCGTCGTCCAGCACCTGGCCGGGTTCGCTCAGGTGGTTGACGAGACCCCAGGCCAGGCCTTGTTCCGCCGTGAAGGCCTGGGCGCGCAGGATCAGTTCCTTGGCGCGGCGCTCGCCGACGGCGCGCGCCAGGTTCTGCGTGCCGCCGCCGCCGGGCATGATGCCCAGGCGCACTTCCGACAGCGCCAAGCGCGCGTTGCGGCTGGCGTAGATGAAGTCGCAGGCGAGCGCGGTCTCGAAGCCGCCGCCGTAGGCGTGGCCGTTGACGGCCGCGATCACGGGCACCGGCACTTCCATCAGCGCGAAGAAGGCGCGCTCGAAGATCTCGTGCTGGCGCCGCCATGCGTCGTCGCTCATGCCGTTGCGCTCCTTCAGGTCACCGCCGGCGCAGAAGCCGCGATCGCCGGCGCCGGTGAGCACCACGCAGCGCGTGTCGCCCGCATCGCCGATGAGGCGCGTCCACAGCTCCAGCAGGTCGCGGCCCATCTGCGTGTTGATCGCATTGAGCACCTCGGGGCGATGCAGCGTCACGACCAGCAAGTGCGGTTCGCGTGGCTCGATCCGCAGCGTTTCGAAGGCAGGGAAGTTCACGGCGTGGTCGTCCGTTCGTTGACGGCGGCGGCCGCGTTCATTTCGCCCAGGCGCGGCGAGCAACTGCGCGGCACTGGCCGCTCTCCGTCCAGGCGCATGGGCAGCCCGATCATCGGAATCGAGCTGCCCGCGACCGGCTGCACCAGCCCCAGCGCCTGCGTCTGCGGATGCGCGAGCATGCCGGCCACGTCCTGCACCGGAGCGCAGGGGACGCCCGCTGCGTCGAGCAATTCCGTCCACTGTGCATTGGTCTGCTCCAGGAAGCACGGTTCGAGCAGGGCGTACAGGGCTGCCGCGTTTTCCACGCGCGACGGGTTGTCCGCAAAGCGTGGATCCTGCGCCCACTCGGGGTGTCGCAGCACTGCGGCCAGCCGCCGGAACAGGTCGTTGTTGCCGGCTGCGACCACCAGGTCGCCATCGGCGGTGCGATAGGCGCGGTACGGCACGATGCCGGTCTGGCCGGAGCCGTTCTTGCCCGGCAGCTTGCCGCTCGCCAGGTACTGCGCGGCGTACATGGTCATCCACGCAGCCGCCGTCTCGAACAGGGACACGTCCACCAAGCCGCCTTCTCCGGTCGCCTGCCGGCGCATCAGCAGCGACACGATGCCGAGCGCAGCCCACATGCCCGAGCCCATGTCGACGATGGACGGGCCCACGCGGACGGGATTGCCGCCCGGTTCGCCGACCACGCTCATGATGCCGCTGAAGGCCTGCATGAGCGGGTCGTAGCCGGGGCGGTCGGCGAGCGGGCCGGCGCCGCCGAACGCGCCGAGGTTGCAGTAGACGAGCGAGGGCTTGCGCGAGCGCAGCGTGGCCGCGTCGAGCGCGAGCTGTTCGACCTGGCCCGGCCGCATGTTCTGCAGCACGACGTCGGCGCGCTCGTCGATCAGCGCATTGAGCTGGGCGAAGCAGCGCGGGTCGCGCAAGTCGAGGACCAGCGAGCGCTTGCTGCGATTGAGCGACTGGAAGGTGGCGGAGGCGCCGTCCACGAAAGGCGGCCCCCAGTGGCGCGCGTCGTCGCCGGCCGGCTTCTCCACCTTGATCACTTCGGCGCCGAGGTCGGCCAGGATCTGGCCGGCGAAAGGCGCGGCGACGCTGTGCCCGAGTTCGACCACGACGCAGTTGGCCAGGGGAAGCGGGGACTTTTGCGTCACATTCACTCCGGCTTCACGCCCGAATCCTGGATCAGCTTGCCCTTGAGCTCGTAATCCTTGCGCTGCAAGGCCGCGAGTTCGGCCGGGTCGCCGGCCACGACCACCATGCCCTGTTCGGTGAGCTTGCCCTTCACCTCGGGGTCGCGGATGGCCTTGAGCAGTTCGTTGCTCAGGCGCGCGGCGATGGGAGCCGGCATCTTTGCCGGGCCGAAGAAGGCAAGCCACGACGGCACGTCGAAGCCCGGCAGGGTCTCCGCGATAGTAGGCACGTCGGGCAGGCCTTCGTAGCGGCTCGCGCCCCTGACCGCGATGGCGCGCAGCTTGCCGCTCCTGATGTGCGGCAGCACCGTGATCGCGCTGGCGAACAGCAGCATGATCTGGCCACCGAGTGTGTCGCTGAGCGCCGGACCGCCGCCGCGGTAAGGCACGTGGACGAAAGGCGCGCCGGTGCGCACGCGCAGCAACTCGCCGGCCAGGTGGTGCGGCGAGCCGGTGCCCGACGAGCCGAAGCCGCCTTTTTCCGGGTGCGCCTTCACGTACGCGATGAGCTCGGTGAGGTTCTTTGCGGGCACCGAGGGGTTCACCACCAGCACGATGGGGTTCATGGCGACCAGGGCAAGCGGCGTGAAGTCGCGCAGCGGGTCGAACGGTGGCTTCAGCAGCATGTGGACGTTCGCGGCGTGCGTCGCGTCGGTGCCCAGCCCGAACGTGTAGCCGTCCGGTGCCGACTTGGCGACCAGGTCGGTGCCGATGTTGCCGCTCGCGCCGCCGCGGTTGTCGACGACGACGGTTTGACCCACCAGGGTCCCGAGTTTCTGCCCCACGATGCGCGCAACGGCGTCGGTCGATGCGCCGGGCGGGTAGGGGACCACCAGCCGCAGCGGCCGGTCGGGATAGGCCTGGGCGCGCGAGAAGCCAGGGAGCGTGAGGGCAAATGCAGCCAGCGCGAAGCCGGCCTCGCGACGTTTCATGTTGTCTCCGGTGTTGTTGTGCAGGAAGCGCCGGCATCGAGTCGTCCGGACGTCCGGATGTTATGCTGGGAGCCCGCCGCGGTCAACCGGTTTGCCGAAGCCGGTCCCGGTCCGACGGCGACAATGCGCAGCCCGATCGAGAAACTTCCTGCCCGCACGATGCCCGCCCGCCTTCCGCAGCCCACGCACGACGGGCGCGCCCCGCGCTACCAGCAGCTGACTTCGATGCTCTCGCGCGAGATCCGGGACGGGCGCTACGCCGTGGGTACCCTGTTGCCGGCAGAGCCGCAACTGTGCGAACGCTTCGGCGTGTCCAGGCACACGGTACGCGAGGCCGTGCGCCAGCTGTGCGACATGGGGCTGGTGTCGCGGCATCAGGGGATCGGCACCGTCATCCGCGCGCGCGAGAGCACCCGGCAGTACAGCGCTTCGCTGTCGTCGCTCGGTGACCTGATGGCGTATGCGAAGGACACGCAGCTGAAACTCATCGGCTCGCGCAAGGTGGTCGCGGACGCCGCTCTGGCAGCGCAACTGCGCTGCAAGGAAGGGGAGGCGTGGATCGAGTGGGACACCTGCCGCTTCGCCCGCGACACCAACGAACCGATCGTGCACATGCGCATCTTCGTGCGGCCCGAATGCGAGGGCATGCGCGCGGAACTGGAGCGCGGCGAAACGTGGGTGTTCGGCCTGATCGAGAAGTACGGCGGTGAACGCATCCTGGAGGCGCAGCAGGTCGTGGGCGCGATCGCCGTGCCTGCCGCCAGCGCGCGCCTGCTTGGCGTGAAGCCGCGCTCTCCGGGGCTGCTGGTGCGCCGCTTCTATCTCGGACGCAACGGGCGGCTGCTGTCGGTGTCGATCAACGTGCATCCGCCTGGCCGGGTGGAGTTCACCACCCGCTGGCACCTGGAAGGCGGCGATCGCTGAGGGGCGGGGCGGTGGCAGCAGCTCACCGAGGTCATCCGCCACAATCCGCCGCATGGCACACCCTCGACTAAAACGATGACCGACCCCCTCGTGCAACGGCTGCGCAAGCTCGATGCCTGTGCCGTCTCCGACGCGCTCGACAAGCTGGGCCTGGCCGGCGCCATCACCGGGCTGCAGCAGCGCAGCGGCCCCGACCAGGGCGGCGGCCGCATTGCCGGCCGTGCCGTGACCATGAAGGTCGGTCCCGGCGAACGCCCGCCGGGCCCCACCGTGCACCTCGGCTGCCGCGCGATCGAGAGCGCCGGCCCGGACCACGTGGTCGTGGTCGAACAGCGCAGCGGCGTCGAGGCCGGTTGCTGGGGCGGCCTGCTGACGCTGGGCGCCAAGGTGCGGGGCACCGAAGGCGTGGTCGCCGACGGGCCGCTGCGCGACGTCGACGAAGCCATCGCCTACGGCTTCCCCGTGTTCGCCCGCAGCCTTACCTCGCGCACCGCGCGCGGCCGCGTGGTGGAACTGGGAACCAACGTGCCGGTCACGATCGGCGCCGGCCCCGATGCGGGCGGACAGGTCGTCGTGCATCCCGGCGATTACGTGCTGGCCGACCGCAGCGCGGTGATCTTCATCGCGGCTGCGGAGATCGAGCGGGTGCTGCAGGCGGCGGAGGACATCGTCGCCAAGGAAGCAGCGATGGCGCAGGCCATCCGCGCCGGCACGCCCATTGCCGAGGTCATGGGCGGCAACTACGAACACATGCTGCAGAAGGACGGACGATGAACGAGAACACGGACGGCAACGTCGCGCGCGCCGCGAAGCTCGACACGGCCAGCCTGAGCGACGCCCTCGACAAGCTGGGGATCGCGGGGCAGTGCTACCGCGTCAAGCCGCGCGATGCATCGTTCCGCATGGCTGGTCGGGCGTGGACGCTGCTGTACGGACCCGCGGGCAATCCGCCGGGCACGGTCGGCGACTACATCGACGACGTGCCGCCCGGCAGCGTGATCGTCCTGGACAACGGGGGCCGCGAGAACGCCACGGTGTGGGGCGACATCCTCACCGAGATCGCGCGCCGCCGCGGCATCGCGGGGACGCTCATCGACGGCATCTGCCGCGACACGCAGCTGTGCCGCGAACTCGGCTACCCGATCTTCAGCAAGGACCACTGGATGCGCACCGGCAAGGACCGCGTGCAGGTGGAAGCCACGGGCGTGCCGGTGAACATCGGCGACGCGCGGGTAGCGCCCGGCGATCTCGTGAAGGGTGATGCCGACGGCGTGGTGGTGATTCCGCGCGAGCACGAGGATCGGGTGCTGGCCGCCGCCGAAGCGATCGAGTCCGCGGAGAACCGCATCCGCGAAGCGGTCCGCGGCGGCATGCGCCTCGATGAGGCGCGCAAGCAGTTCCGCTACCACCAGCTGCAGACGCGCGAGTCGGAGTGACGGCGGGCGGCGGCGCTAGCAGCACGCGCAAGCTCGATCGCATCAAAGAATCGGCGCACCCGCCGACAGGACGTCGACGCAGCGCTGCAAGGCCGCGCTGGCGTGCTTGTCGCGGTGCACGACCCAGTAGCACTGGCGCGTGATCACGGGCAGCACTGTCCGCACTTCCTTGAGCGCGCCGGAAGCAAGCAGGTCCGCGACCACCCACCGTGACAGCACCGCATGGCCGAGCCCGAGCACCGCAGTGTGCCGGATCGCCTCGGCGCTCGCCAGCTCGATGCTGCGCCGGTACGAGCGCACGTGTGGCAGCAACGCCTGGTCGGTCGCCTCGCGCGTGCCGGACCCCGGCTCGCGCAGCAGCCACACCGCTTCGCGCAATTCGCGCGCGCCCAGCCGGACTGGTCCGCGCTGCGCAAGCTGCGGGCTTGCGACCACCACCATCTCGTCGCGCACCCAGGCGTGCACGTCCAGCGCCGGATCGTGGCAAGGCCCCTCGATCAGCCCGAGGTCGAGCTCGAAGGCGGCGACCGCGGCGCAGATTTCCGAGGTGTTGCCCACGGCGACCGAGGACTTCCAGTGCGGCGCGTGCTGCAGTTCGTCCTCGTACAGGGCGGCAAGAAGGGGCGGCACGAGGTGCGCGGCGACGGTCATGCTGGCGCCGATGCGCACCGACTGCAGGCGCGCGGCCGCCGACTGGCCCAGGTCCTCGAGTTGCCGCGCGGCTTCCAGCAGCGCACGGGCGCGGGGCAGCAGCTCGCGTCCGTTGTCGTTCAGCAGCAGCCGCTTGCCCGCACGGTCGAACAGCCGCATGGCCAGCAGGCGCTCCAGCTCGTTGACCGCGGCGCTGGTCGCCGACTGCGAGAGGGCAATCTCCTCGCTGGCGGCGCGGGTGGACCCGGTGCGCGCCACCGATTCGAAGATCTGCAGCTGCCGCAGGCTCAGGCGCAGGGGAGTGGTCATGCGGGTCCTCGGGTGAACGATCGGATCGCTCGATCTTAGCGAGACAAACCGTTGGACCGTTCGATGTGCAAGCCGGACACTCCATCCGCTCACACCTCCATCCCATGACCGCCGCCTTGACCGCCCGCTCTCCCGCCAGCCTGTTCGCCGCCACGCGAGGCTTGCTCCCGGGCCTCGTCCTGTGCGGCTTGCTGGCCGCTGCAGGCAGCCAGCTCGCCAGGGTGCCGGTGCTGGCACAGCATGGGCTGAGCGCGCTCACCCTCGCGCTGATCCTGGGCATGGTCGTGGGCAACCTGTGGCCCACGGACACGGCGGCGGCTTGCGAGCCGGGCGTCGGCTTCTCCAAGCAGCGGCTGCTGCGCCTGGGCGTGGTCCTGTACGGCCTGCGCCTGACGGTGCAGGACATTGGCCACGTCGGCTGGACCGGCGTGCTGATCGACGGCGTCGTCGTGTGCAGCACCTTTGCGCTGGCCTGCTGGATCGGCATTCGCTGGCTCGGCCTGGACCGCAGGACGGCCATGCTGATCGGCATCGGCAGTTCCATCTGCGGCGCCGCTGCCGTCATCGCCGCCGAACCCGTCGTCAAGGGACGACCCGACCAGGTGACCGTGGCGGTGGCGACCGTCGTCGTGTTCGGCACGCTGGCCACCTTCCTCTATCCGCTGCTGTTCGTGGCCGCCGCGCACGGCTGGCCGTTCCCCGCGGACAGCGCGCACTTCGGCCTCTACGTCGGCTCCACGATCCACGAGGTGGCCCAGGTGATCGCGGCGGCCCGCTCCGTCGACCCGACCGCCGCGGACACGGCGGTGATCGCCAAGATGGTCCGCGTGATGATGCTTGCACCGTTCCTGCTGGCGCTCTCCACCGTCGGCAATTTCGAGCGCGACGACAGCGCGCCCCGCAGCGCTGCGGGCCAACGCCGGTCGGTGACCATCCCCTGGTTCGCCGTTGCATTCATCGCGCTGGTCCTGTTCAACTCGCTGCACTGGCTCGGTGCCCGCGTGGTCGCGTCGCTGATCGATATCGATACGGTCCTGCTCGCGATGGCCATGGCCGCGCTTGGGCTCGCGACGCGGGTGCGCGCCGTGCGGCAGGCCGGCAGCCGCCCGCTGCTGCTCGCGCTCGCGCTGTTTGCGTGGCTGGTGGTCGGTGGTGCGGTGGTGAACGCCTGGGTGCCGCGCTTGCTGGGGTGAGCGAAGGGCGCGGGCTTCCGGTGCGGCCCTGGATGTGATTTTCGCCTGGGGCGCGGAGCGGAGAGAGGTGCGCTCGACGGTGTGCGGAGAAGTGCGCTCGGCGGAGGGCGGTGGGCGTCGCGGCAGGCGGCGTGCGGTGCAGGCCCGCTGGGCACCGGTCGGCGCTGCGCGCCGACTCCCCTGGAAGCCGGTCCGGGCGGCGTCGCGCGGCACAACTCGCAGAGAGTTTGCCCGCTGCGCGATCAAACTCTCTGCTCGGACAAGTGCCGCGGTAGCATGAAACGTACGCGCGGCTCGACGCTGTCGCTCTCGAGTCGCGCTCCGCCGCCCGGACCGGCTTCCAGGCGATGCCCCTGATGCGGGCCTGCACCGCACGCCGCCTGCCGCGACGATGGACAGTCGGGCCCCTGCGGCGAGGAAGACGGGGTCCACTACAACTCCGCGACGGCCCTCGTAGGCTGGCGGTGAGCACCGCGAACCCCAGCGATCCAGCGTGGCGCAGCGAGCTGGGGTTCGCCTGCGGCTCACCACCAGCCTACTTTCTATTTCGACGCCCGTAACAGCGTGCCCCGCAACTTGCAGGGGGCACATCGGTGTACACCGCCGCACTACAGGACCAGGGCGGGGCAGCCCGTCTGGGCGAAATAAAGGAGGAGGAGTGGGCTTGCCAAAGCCCGCTCCGGGGGACATTCGCCCAGGCGGGCTGCCCCGTCCTGGTCCGGACCCAAGGGCCGCAGCCACGCGACCCCCCGCGCGAAAGACATTCGCCGTACCGCATTGCCTCCTACCGGCCAAGCCACGGCCGCGCTGCGCTTCCCGAAACCCGTCGAATATTTCTCCACCCCGCTGTAACCCCGCGCGCCGCCGCACCGAATGGAATGGCACGGACTCAATGGTGAGGCCGTTCCCATGAAAGAGGTGACACGATGGAACGTCGATTGCTGGCCGGTTCGGCCTTGTCTGCTGCCCTGGGCCTGATGCTCGCTTCGGCCGGTCTGCCCGCGCAGGCCCAGGCCGACATGAGCAAGACGCCGCAGGTGGTGAAGGACAACATGATGCGCGCGCAGGCCAACAAGCTGGAGAAGTGCTACGGCATCAACGCCGTCGCCAAGAACGACTGCGCCGAGGGCGCGCATTCCTGCGCGGGCCAGTCCACGCAGGCACGCGACGGCAAATCGTTCGTGCTGCTGCCCGCGGGCGACTGCGGCAAGATCGCCGGCGGCAAGCTGATGGCGAGCTGAGCGTCGAGCCCATGCCTGCAGCCACCGCGAGCGTGCCTGCCGCGGCGGGGATCGGCCTGCGTTTCCAGCACCACCAGCGGGTGCTGGAGACGCGGCCGGCCATCGCCTGGCTCGAAGTGCACACGGAGAACTACCTGCGCGGCGGCCCATCGGCCCGCACGCTCGACGCGGTGCGCCGCGACTATCCGCTATCGCTGCATGGAGTCGGGCTGTCCCTCGGGAGCGCCGACGGAGTCGATCGCGCGCACCTGCTGCGTGTGCAGCAAGCCGTGCGACGGTTCGAGCCCGGCCTCGTGTCGGAGCACCTGTCGTGGAGCGCCGTGGGCGGCCACCACCTGCCCGACCTGCTGCCCTTGCCGATGACGCAGGAAGCCCTGGCGGTCGTCTGCAGGCACGTCGATGCGGTGCAGGTTGCGCTGGGCCGCCGCATCCTGGTGGAGAACCCCTCCAGCTACATCCAGTACGCGCACTCCACGATCCCGGAGTGCGAGTTCCTCGCCGCGCTGGCGCAGCGCACCGGCTGCGGCATCCTGTGCGACGTCAACAACATCTTCGTCAGCGCCTGCAACCACGGCTGGGATGCGCACGCTTACCTGGACGCGTTGCAGCGCGATGCCGTCGGCGAGATCCATCTCGCCGGCCACGCGGTGCGCCGGCTCGAGAGCGGCGGCACGCTGCGCATCGACGACCACGGCTCGCGCGTCGCGCCCGAGGTGTGGCGCCTGTACGAGCAGGCGCTGGACCGGTTCGGTCCCCTGCCCACGCTGGTGGAGTGGGACAACGACATCCCCGCGCTGGAAGTCCTGCTCGCCGAGGCGCGCACGGCGTCGGCCGTCATGGAGGCGCACCTTGCCTGCCCTGCTTGAACTGCAGCACGCGATGCACGCGCGGCTCGCCGGCGTTAGCAACGACGACGCGCCAGCATGGATCCAGGCGCCGGCCGCGGAAGTCGCGGAGCGCCTGGCCGTGTACCGGGGCACCGTGCTGGACACGCTGGTTCGCGCGCTGCGGCTGTCCCATCCCACGGTGCACCGACTGGTCGGCGACGCCTTCTTCCACGGCGCGGGGCGCCTGTTCGCGCAGCAGCACCTGCCCGCCAGTGCGGACCTCGATCGCTACGGCGACGGCTTTTCGCAGTTCCTGCAGGACTTCGCACCGTGCGCCACGCTCACCTATGTGCCCGACGTCGCGCGTCTCGACCGGGCCGTCCACCGCGCGCTGCACGCGGAGGACGCCGAGCCCCTTGCTTTCGGCGCTCTTGCGGCCGCCGCTGCGAGCACCGATCCGGACCGGCTTCGCTTCGTCGCGCATCCATCCGTGTCCTTGCTGTGCTCGCCGTTCCCGGTCGATGCGATCTGGCGCGCCGTGCTGCAGCAGGACGATGACGCGATGGCGGCGGTCGACCTGGACAGCGGCCCCGTGCACCTGATCGTCGAGCGGGTCGCCGGCAGCGTCGAGGTCACGCGGATCGCAGCCAGCGAGTGGCCGGCGTCGCAGTGCCTGCTGCAGGGGCGCCCGCTCGCCGAACTGCTCGACGCGCCGGGAGCCATCGACATTCCGGACCTGCTGGCCCGGCACTTCCGCGCGGGGCGCCTGGTCGCCTTCGCGACCCATCCACCCGAAGGAGATTCCCCATGACCGACTTGCTGGTTCGCATCCGTGCCGCCCTGGAGCGTGTGTCCTATTCCGTGCTCGCCTTGCCGCTGCGCTTCGCCGTGGCCACGATCTTCTGGAATTCCGCCATGACCAAGCTGGCGAACTGGGCCACGGCGGTGGCCTTGTTCACCGACGAATACCACGTGCCGGTGCTGCCGCCGGAACTGGCGGCGTACCTGGCCGTGAGCATCGAGTTGGCGACCCCCGTGCTGCTCGTGCTGGGCCTGCTCACGCGGCCGGCGGCCGTGGTGCTGCTGGGAATGACGACGGTGATCGAGGTGTTCGTCTATCCGCAGGCCTGGCCGACCCACCTGCAATGGGCCGCGATGCTGCTGGTGCTGCTGTGCCGCGGGCCGGGCGCGCTGTCGCTCGACGCGTGGCTGTGGCGGCGTTGGGGCCCCGATGGCCGGCGCGTCGACGCCGCGGTCCGCGACCGCGCCGAACTGCCTCGGCCGGGTCCGGCCTGAGGGTGGCTGCGCCTTCAGCGCAAGGTGTAGAGATAGCTTGCGATATCGCGCGCCTGCGCCTCGGTGATGCCCATCTCGGGCATCGCGTTGCCGGGCACGACGCTCTGCGGGTGCTGCACCCAGTGCACCATGTTCTCCGGCGTGTTGCGCAGCACGCCGGCGATGAAGATGCGGTCACCGATGCGCGTGAGCGGTGGCCCGACGTTGCCGTCCGCGCCGGCGATCCCCGGAATCGTGTGGCAGCCCGCGCAGCCCATGCGCGAGATCAGCGCTTGCCCGCGCTGCGGGTCGCCGCCCGGCACATTCCAGGCCGGGCGTCCCAGCGCCTGCGGCACCTTGGGGAGCGGCAGCCAGCCGTCGGCATGGCTCGCAGGCGCAGTGGCGCACAGCAGTGCCGCGGCACACCAGGCAGCGAGCGTCTTCATGTTCCGCACCAGGGAACGGTGAGGTGGCTCAGGATCGCATAGATGCTGGCCACCAGCACGATGCCGCTCGTGAGCATCCCGGACATCGCCATGAAGCGCGTGCGGCCGTCGCCACTTTCGAGCAGGTGATGGCCGCCGCCGGGTTTCTCGCCAGCTGTCCGCCGCCAGTTGAGCCAGCCGACGAAACCGCCCGCCACTGCGACCACGAGCACCACCAGGTCGCAGCCGACCACCCACGGCAGGACGTCCAGGCGCGGCTCCTGCAAGGGCATGTCGCTGGGGTAGCAGGCCTGGCTGGTCAGGATGTTGGCCAGCGTGAGCTGGACGAACCAGACCGCGGGCGGAAGCGCAAGGCAGACCCACATCCACCAGCGACCCACCTCATGGCGTTGCGGCGCCGGGTGCGGGTGCGCGGTGCCGGGCTGGCGCGTGTCCGTGTTCATCTCTGCACCCCGAGATAGGGCGAGAGGTAGATCGTCGCGAACACGGCGAGCCACACCGCGGTCACGAAGTGCCAGTACACCGCGCCGATCGACACCGCCGAATGCCGCCGCACGTCGAAGTAGCCGAGCAGCGCCCAGACCAGCAGGAACAGCAGCATCCCGAGGCCCACCAGCACGTGCGCCATGTGGAAGCCGGTGATGGTGAAGTAGAGCGAGCCGTAGGCGTTCGACGCGGGCGTGAAGCTCTTGTGCTTCCACTCGAGCACCTGCAGCGCGAGGAAGACGACGCCCAGCACGATCGTGAGCAGCAGGCCGAGGCGCAGCTTGCCCTGCTCGCCCCGGCGCAGGCCCCGCTCGCCCCACCACACCGTGCCGCTGGCCAGCAGCAGGATGATCGTGTCGGGCAGGGCGATGGTGAGCTTGGGCGCGCCGCCCGCGGGCCAGGGCGCGTGCGCCTGCGCCGCGACGTAGAAGTAGCTGAAGAGCAGGTAGCCGAAGAGTGCGGCTTCGGTGAGGACCACGCTCCACATGCCCCACCACCCGGACGACAGCCGGCCGCGGCTGCCCACCGGCAGCGGCTGCTGCAGGTCCATCGTGTCATGCACGCTCATGTTCGAACTCCGCGGTCTGGCCCAGTTGTTCCTCGGGCCAGAGCCACACGATGGTGGCAATGGCCGTGATGACGGCGCTCGCGCCGGCGAAGGTCCACGAGTGCAGCAGCAGTCCCGCGAACAGGGCGCTCAGGCCCAGCGTGAGGATCAGGGGCGCCGGCGAGTCGCCGGGCATGCGCAGGATCACGTCTGGCTCCGCATCGAGCACGGTCGTGCCGATGGTCTCCCGTCCATGATCGAGCAGCATGCCCTCGGCGAGGCGGGTGCGCTTGGGCGTGTCGTCCATGCGGTCTTCCCACAAGGGATTGCGGCTCGCCACGCTGGGGATCACCGCGAAGTTGTAGGGCGGCGGCGGCGACGACGTGGACCACTCCAGCGAGGCGCCATCCCAGGGGTTCGGGCCCGCCGGCAGGCCGCGCTTCAGGCTGTACACGATGTTGATGAGGAACAGCAGCACGCCGATGGCGAACAGCCAGGAGCCCAGCGAGATCACCAGGTTCAGCGTGCTCCAGCCCATGCCCGCCGGATAGGTATAGATGCGGCGCGGCATCCCGAGCAGGCCGGCGATGTGCATCGGGAAGAAGCCCACGTTGAAGCCGATGAACATCACCCAGAAGTTCCACTTGCCCAGGCGCTCGCTCATCATGCGGCCGGTCATCTTCGGGAACCAGTAGTAGGTGCCGCCGACGACCGCGAAGACGTTGATGCCGATGATCACGTAGTGCAGGTGCGCCACGACGAAGTACGTGTCGGTGAGCTGCCGGTCCACGGGCACGGCTGCGGTCATGAAGCCCGAGAGCCCGCCGATCACGAACAGCAGGATGAAGCCGGCGAAGAACAGGAAGGGCGTGCGGAACACCGGCCGGCCGGTCCAGATGGTCGCGAGCCACGAGAACACGGCCACCGCACTCGGGATCACGATGGCGAAACTTGCCGCGCTGAAGAACGAGAGCGACACGGGCGGCAGCCCGGTGGCGAACATGTGGTGCACCCAGACGCCGAGGCCGAGCACCATCGTCGTGACCGTGGCGAGCGCCACCGGCGTGTAGCCCACCAGCGGCCGCCGGCAGAAGGTGGGCAGGCCGTCGGAGACGATCCCCATCGCCGGCAGCACGATCGCGTACACCCAGGGGTGGCCGAACATCCAGAACAGGTGCTGCCAGAGCAGCGGCTGGCCGCCGCCGTTGACGTCGAAGAAATGCATGCCGAACTGCCGGTCCAGCCACAGCATGAAGAACGCGAGGCTCACCGCGGGCACCGCCAGCAGGTTGCCGACCGACGCCGTGATCGTGCCCCACACCAGGATCGGCACGCGGTTGATCGACATGCCCGGCGCGCGCGTGCGGAACAGCGTGACGACGAAGTTCACGGAGCCGACGGTGGTGGAGATGCCCAGCAGCACCATGCCCAGCGCGTAGACGTCGATGTTGATGCCGGGGTCGAACACCTTCCCCGAATACGGCACGTAGTTGAACCAGCCCGCGTCCGGCGCGCGGCCGATCAGGAAGCTGGAGTACAGGTAGATGCCCGACGCCACGTACACCCAGTACGAAAGCGCATTGAGGCGCGGGAAGGCCATGTCGCGCGAACCGAGGATCAGCGGCCACAGGTAGTTGCTGAAGCCGGAGAGCACGGGCAGGGCGTACAGGAAGATCATGGTCACGCCGTGCATCGTGAACAGCTGGTTGTACGCCTCGGGCGCGAGCACGTGGCCGTTCGGCTGCGCGAGCTGCAGCCGGATCACGGCCGCCTCCAGTCCGCCGAGCAGCAGGAACACGAAGGAGGTGACCAGGTAGCGCAGCCCGATTTCCTTGTGGTCCACGGAGCAGAGGGCGCCCCAGAATCCCGGGCGCGTTTCCCAGATCCCGCGCAGCCGCTCGTGCAGGCCGGGGTCGTCGGCTGCGCGGGTGATCACCGGGCGGCGCAAATGGGCGATGGCAGTGCTGTCCACGGGGCTCCTCGTCTAGCGCAGGGTCTGCAGGTAGGCGACCACTTGCTGCAGTTCCGCCGGCGTGATCGATGGGGCAGGCATGCGCGTGCCCGGCTTGATGGATTGCGGGTTGGAAATCCACGCGGCCAGGTTGCCCGGCGTGTTCGGCAGCGCGCCCGCGGCCACGGTGCTGCGCTCCATCAGGTGCGTCAGGTCGGGGCCGAGGATGCCCCCCGCGTCCGTGCCGCGCACCGTGTGGCAGGCGCCGCAACGGCTCACGAACAGCCGCTCGGCGTTCTCGCCCGGGCTGCCCGGTGCCGGCGCGGCTGCGGGTTGCAGTTGCCGGTCGCGCCAGGTCGCGAAGTCCTCCGGACGCTGCGCCACCACCAGCATCGCCATGTGCGCGTGCTGCGCGCCGCAGAACTCGCCGCACTGGCCTCGGTAGGTGCCGGGCTGCGACGCCTGCAGCCAGAGCTCGTTGGTGTGGCCGGGGATCATGTCGATCTTGCCGGACAACTGCGGGACCCAGAACGAGTGGATCACGTCCTCGCTGGACAACTCCACTTTCACCGGCTGGCCCACGGGGATGTGGATCTCGTTGGCGGTCGTGAACCCACGACTGGGATCGCTCGCCTGGTACTCCACGCGCCACCACCACTGGGCGCCGGTGACGTGCAGCTTCATCTGGTCCGCCGCGCCCGGCATGGCGATCGCGCGCAGCGTCAGCATGGTCCACACGGCGCAGGCCGCGAGCACGACGACGGTGATGCTCACGCCGACGTAGAGCCAGCTCATGCCGCCCGCGTCGCGGCGCACGGCCAGTTCAAATTCGGGGACGGGCGGGCGCCGGCGCAGGAGGCCGGCGAGCAGCGCGATGGTGACAAGGGCGAACACGACAATCGAAATCACGGCGAGCCCCCAGCCGAGACGCGTGACTGGATCCCCCGCCGTGCCGAAGGTCTGCACGTACGAAAGAGGCAGCGCCGTGGCCGCGCGCGCACCGGCGGGCAGCAGGGGCAGCGCGAGGAGCAGGGACTGCGGGATCCGCGTCATGGCGTCTTGCCCGGGTCCGGTCGCGCCTCCGCCGGGCTGCTCGTGGCCGTCTCGTTCCTGGGCTTGGCCTTCGCTGCATCCGCCGGCAGCGTGGAGGCAGTCTCCGGCGAGAACTGCGTGCCGGGCACGTCGCCTTGCACCCAGGCCTGGTACGCGCTGGCGGGGAACGTTCCGCCCAGCGACTGGATGTACGAGACCAGCTTCCAGATGTCGTTCGGGGGCAGCGCGGGGTTCCAGGCGGGCATGCCTTGCGGCCGCCCTTCGTAGATCGACTTGAAGATCTGCACCGGGGTGCCGCCGTAGCGCCAGTAGTGGTCGGTGAGGTTGGGGCCCATGCTGCCCTTGGCACCGTAGCCGTGGCAGCCCGCGCAGTTCATGCGCACGAACAGATCCTCTCCCTGTTGCACGGCTTGCGGGTTGTGCGCGTACGGGTTGTCCTGGATCGCGGGAGCCGGCGTCTTGCCGGGACCGGCCACGTCGCCGAGCGGCACGGCCGAGATGGCTTCGATGGACGGGGCCGCGTTCTCGGGTGCGGCGGCGACCGTGCTGCCGCCTTGCATGCGGTCGCAGCCGCCGAGCGCGAGCACGGCCAGCGCGAGCGCGGTGCGGCCGGCGGGGCTCACGGCTTGCCTCCCATGCCGTGGTCCGCGCGGGCCGCCGGACCGCCGGCTTCGGTCTCCAGCTGCGTGGTGCCCGTGGCCGATGAAACGCCGTCGAGCGAGAACACATACAAGGTGCTGCCACGCGGGGGGAATCCGGGCATCGTGGAGCTCACCATCGCCGCGCCGCCGATGCCCGAATAGATCGCGATGTACTGGTGGCCGTCGGGGCCCGTGTAGGTCATCGGCTGGCCGATCACGCCGGAGCCGAGCTTGTGCGACCACAGCACCTTGCCGCTGTGCGCATCGACCGCGCGGAACCAGCCATCTGCGGTGCCATAGAACACCAGGTTGCCGGCGGTCGCGAGCGAGCCGCTCATGGTCATGAACTTCTCGCGGATCGACCAGACCTTGCGGCCGGCCACCGGGTCCCAGGCCATGAACTCGCCCCAGTTGTCGCCCGGTCCCGCGTAGCGCTTCATCTCCATGCCGTCGTAGGGCGTGCCGGGGATGTACGACTGCGGATGGTCCGTCAGGTCCATGCAGATGTTGAAGATGCCCGCGTACACCAGGCCCGTCTGCGGCGAGTACGCCGAGGGCTGCCAGTCCTTGCCGCCGATGTCGGGCGGGCACACGTTGGGCAGCTTGACGTTGGGCTTGGGCTCCATCGCGGGGTTCACGATCGGCATGCCCGTCTTCAGGTCGATGCCCTTGGACCAGTTCTGGTACGCGAAGGGCTGGGCCGTCAGCACCTCGCCGGTCATGCGGTCGATCGTGTAGGCGAAGGCGTTGCGGTCGAAGTGCACCAGCACCTTGCGCTTGCGCCCGTTGATGGTGGCGTCCAGCAGCACGTTCTCGTTGACGCCGTCGTAGTCCCACTCGTCGTGCGGGGTGAACTGGTAGGCCCACCGGGCCATGCCGGTGCTGGCGTCGCGCGCGAAGATCGTGCTGGTCCACAGGTTGTAGCCGGGCCGCTGCGCCGGCACCCGCGGCCCCGGATTGCTGGTGCCGTAGAAGATGGTGTTGGTGTCCGGGTCGTAGGAGATCCAGGCCCACACCGATCCCGCGCCGCGGCGCGCCGCGCCCGGAGGCCAGGTGCTGACGCCGAGGTCCTTGCCCTTCATCCAGTCGTAGAACGGCTTGAATTCGGGGCCGATGCGCACTTCCTGGTCGGTGCCCGTGCTGTAGGCGCGCCAGACTTCCTTGCCCGTGTCGACGTCGAGCGCGGCGATCCAGCCCCACACGCCCAGTTCGCCGCCGCTGTTGCCGACGAAGACGCGGTTGCCGACCGCGAACGGCGCCATGGTCATGGTCTCGCCGTGGGTCGTGTCGCCCATCTTCGTGCGCCACAACTCCTTGCCGGTCTTGGCATCCAGCGCGATCGTGTGGTTGTCCAGCAGGTTGTAGATCAGCTTGCCGTTGACGAGCACGCCACCGCGGTTCACCGTGTCGCAGCAGGCCTTGCCGATCGACACCGGGGTGGGATCGGGCGCATACGACCACTTGATCGGCGAACCCGGCTTGGTGAGGTCGAGCGCATACGCGATGTTCGGGAACGGCGTCACGAGGTACATCGTGTTGTTCGCCACCAGCGGCGCCGCCTCGTGCCCGTTCTGCGTGCCGTCCGAGAACGTCCAGGCGGTCCGCAGGCGGGCCACGTTGGACGCGTTGATCTCGGCGAGCGGGCTGTAGCGGGTGTTCGCGTAATCGCGCGCCTGCATGTGCCATTCGCCGGGCGGGTCGTTCGGCGCGAAGTTCGCCGAGGTGGCGGCAGCGGGCGCTGCCTGGGGTGTGCCTTGCGGGAAAGCCGGGCCCGCGAGCAAGGAGGCGAGGAACAGGGCTCCCGACCAGCGCGCCCAACCAGCACGCAGCGCGGGGAGAAGACCACGGTGGGTCATGACGTCTCCAGGTGTTTTTATGTCGCGATGCGAGTTATATCGGCGCGCTCCTCGACCGTGCTTGGTTTGTTACAAATACTTTTTCATAACGCAGCCGGGCGATAGCAGTGCCGAGCAGGTGAACTGACCGCTGCCTGATGCCGGCGTTCGAAAGCGTTCGCGCCGGCGAAGGCACCGAGGGCACGTGGCTCTGCGGCGCGGGCTCGCGCGCTCGCTCGCTTCGTCCTTGCTTTTCTGCTGAACTTCCTGGCTCAGGAAGTCGTTCAAGGGCGTGGCTACGCCGCCTTGCGCCGCCGCGCCGCTTGCACGGCCTTCACCAGCGCGCCCTTGTCCATCTTGCTGCGGCCCGCGATCCCCAGGTCCGTCGCCAGGCGGGCAAGCTGTTCGCGCGTCATGCTCGCGAGCTCGCCGCCCGAGTCCGCGTGACTCACGCGCGCATGCTTCGCCGCGGCGCCCGGCGTGGCCTTCACCTCTCCGCCCAGGCTGTTGCGCAGCAACTGGACCAGGTCGATGATCTGCGCCCCTCCTTCGTCGGGCTCTTCGTCTTCGGCCGTCTCCGGCAAGGTGACCACGTCCTTGTGCGCCTTCAGCTTGCTGCGCGCCAGTTGCTCCAGCGCTTCGGCGTCCCGGTCTTCCAGCTCGTGCAGGTCCAGGCGTTTTTCCAGCGCGCGGTCGATCTCGCGGGTGAATTCCTCGACCTTCGCGGCGGTCACTCGCGTCGGCGCGGGCAGCCCGATGGCCTCCGGCGTGCGCAGTTCATCGACGTACCGCAGCGTCTCGGCGCGCAGTGCGCCGTGCTCGGCGATGATCGCGACGAGGTACTCGTGGCCGCGCATGACCAGGCGGCCGATGCCGGCCTTGCCGGTGCGTTCCATGGTCTGGGCGAGCAGGGAATACGCCTTGCCGGCGCGCTGCGTGGGGGCGAGGAAATAAGGCCGCACGAAGCTCGCGGGCGGCACCTGCTGCAGCGGCACGAACCGCAGCAGGTCGATGTCGCGCGAGGTCTCGGGCGCAGCGCTTTCGAACTCCGCCTCCGTGATCACGACGGCCTTGCCGCTGTCGGTCTCGTAGCCGCGCACGATCTCGTCGTCGTCCAGCGGCTTGCCGTCGCTCGCGCTGGTGTAGCGCCGGCCCAGTGGATGCCCTTGCGCGTCGACCATCTTCATCGAGGTGTCGCGGGCGCGGGCGGCGGCATAGAAATCCACGGGGATGCTGACCAGCCCGAAGGTGATGGTGCCGGACCAGAAGGCGCGCACGGGCGCGGCAGGCGCGTGATGCTCAGGCACGCTTGCGTCCTTGTCCGATGCTCGCGCGCAGCGCGTCCTCCAGGCTGGAGCTGGCCGCCGGCTCGCGCGGACGCAGCGGCGTCACCTTGCGGCCGTGGAGCTTGGCTTCGATGAGGGCGCTCAGGCGCTCGCGGTATTCGTCGTGCCATTGCGCGGGATCGAAGTCGCCGGAGATCGAGTCGACCAGTTGCGTGGCGAGCTTCAGTTCGGCTTCCGAGGGCGCTTTGGACTTCGCCGGCTGGACCTCGGGCATGGCCATGACCTGCTCGGAGCGCCGCAAGGTGATCATCTGCAGGTAGTCGCCTTCGGCGCGCAGCGCGCCCAGGTAGCGCTTCTTGCGCATCACCCAGCGGGCGATGCCCTCCGCCTGCTTCTGCGCGACGGCCCGGGCCAGCGCGAAATAGCGGTCCTCGTCCTCGTCGGGGCCCAACCAGTACGGCCGGTCGTACCACTGGTCCGAGAGCAGGCCGGCGGGGACGAATCGGCACAGGTGGATGTCGCGGCTGGCCGGCGGCTCCAGCGAGGCCAGTTCCTCAGGCTGCAGGATCACGGCCTCGCCGTTCCCGAGCGGGAAGGCCTTGCGCCGCGCGTCCGGCTCCACCGGCTCGCCGGTGTCCTTGCGCACGATCTCCTGCTGCACGTGCGCGTGGTTCTTGCGGTCCAGGAGCTTGAAGTGCACCGTGCGGTCTTCCACCGCCGAATACATCTTGACCGTCACCTGGTGCCGGCCGACCAGCAACTGGCCTTTCCAGATCGCCCGCGCGCTCATGGGTCGCCTTCGGGAGTGCACCCAGGACACAGCTGGTCCGCCTCGCCCAGGCAGTGGGCGCAACTGGGCGCGTCGCAGCCGGCGCAGCGGCGCTCGGCTTCGAGGTGGTAGCGCTGGCCGCAATGCGGGCACTCCTCGGTGCCGCCATGCAGCCACCAGGGCCTCGGTTTCGGGTCGGGTGAACGCTGTGGCATCGCTCGTGAAGGGAAGGACCGGCCGTTTCAGTTTACGTGCTTAGCGGCGCGCCGTGTGGGCTTGGGATCGTGAGCGGGGGTGCGCGGTAGTACGCGGGGGTGCTTTGTCGATAGAAGAACGCAGAGTGCGCAGAGGTTACGCAGAGGACGCAAAGAAAACCGCTTCGAGAAATTCCTTTGAATGTCTTCTCTGCGTCCTC
The DNA here is from genome assembly GCF_016654015.1 of Ramlibacter ginsenosidimutans. GTDB lineage: Bacteria > Pseudomonadota > Gammaproteobacteria > Burkholderiales > Burkholderiaceae_C > Ramlibacter > Ramlibacter ginsenosidimutans. The sequence goes on from NZ_JAEPWM010000005.1 coordinate 312,482, forward strand.
TGCGTAACCTTTGCGCCCTCTGCGTTCTCCTGCCTCCATCAGCACGCAAGCTTCAAGCGGCCCCCGCTACGCGCCCGCCCCACCGCTCACCGCGGCAGCGCGTAGGCGATCACGCTGTCGCCCGCCTTGGTCTTGGTCGACCCGTGGCCGCCGGCAACCACCACCAGGAACTGGCGACCGTCGGAGCCCTCGTAGGTCATGGGCGTGGCCTGGCCGCCGGCCGGCAGCCGCGCGCGCCAGAGTTGCTTGCCGGTCGCCGCATCGTAGCCACGCACGTAGTAGTCCATCGTGCCGGAGAGGAACGCGACGCCACCGGCCGTGAGGATCGGGCCTCCGAGATTCGGCACGCCCATGCGGAACGGGACGGGCACGGGTGCGAGGTCGCGCACCGTGCCATTGCGATGCCGCCACACGACGTGACCCGCAGTGAGGTCCACTCCGGCCACGTAGCCCCAGGGCGGCTGCTGGCAGGGAATGCCCAGGGGCGACTCGAAGGGGTGCAGGTCGACGCCATACGGCGCGCCGAAGTTCTCGTTCAGCGCGGGCAGGCTGCCCTGGGGCGGCGTCTTGTTCACGACAAGCGCCTGGCCGTCGGGCCGCGGCACCAGTTTCGAGACGAAGGCGAGGTAGGTCGGCGTGGTGAACGCCCAGCCATGCACCGGGTCCACCGCGATCGAGCCCCAGTTGAACACGCCGAAGTTGCCGGGATAGATCAGCGAGCCTTGCAGCGAAGGCGCCGTGAAGCGGCCGTCGTAGCGCAGCTTGTGGAACGCCACGCGGCACCACAGCTGGTCGAACATGGTGCCGCCCCACATCTGGCTGCCCGTGAGCGGCGGCGGGTCGAAGGAGATGCCGGAGCGCGGCTGCGTCGGCGCGGAGTGGTCGCCCTGGATGGCGTCCTGCGGCGCGCGCTCCTCGTTGACCGGGACGACCGGCTGGCCGGTGCGCCGGTCCAGCACGAAGAGTTCTCCCTGCTTGGTCGGCTGCACGAGCACGGGCACGGTGGTGCTGCCGATGCGCAGGTCCAGCAGGCTGGGCTGCGAAGGCACGTCGTAGTCCCAGAGGTCGTGGTGCACGGTCTGGAAGACCCAGCGCACCTTGCCGGTGTGCAGGTCGAGGGCGACGATGGACGACGAGTACTTCTCCACAGGCGCGCTGCGATTGGCGCCCCACTGGTCCGGCGGCTGGTTGCCCATCGGCACGTAGACCAGGCCGAGGTTCTCGTCCGCCGCGGAGATGCTCCAGCTGTTCGGCGAGTTCACGGTGTAGGTCTGGCCCGGGGCGATCGGCGCGGTCTGGTCCGGATTGCCCGAGTCCCAGTTCCACACCAGAGCGCCGGTGTCGCTGTCGAACGCCCGGATCACGCCTGACTGCTCGTGCGTGGAGACGTTGTCCAGCACCGTGCCGCCGACGATCACCAGGTTGCGCGTCACGACGACCGGCGACGTCGAGTAGTACGAACCGGGCCGGTAGTTGGGCATGCCCGCCCACAGGTCGATCTGGCCCGTGCCGCCGCCGAACGAAGCGCAGACGTGGCCGTCTTCCGGGTTGAGTGCGATCAGGCGCCCGTCGGCCGTGGCGAAGAACAGCTTGGACGCGCAGGTCGCATCGGCAGCCGAAGTGGTCGCAGCGACCATGGGTGCGTGCGAAGGCGACACCACCGCGATCGGCGGTGTCCCGGGGACCTTGCCGGCCGGCACCGGTCCGGTGATCGAGAGTGCGCCGACCTGGCCCTGGCTGCGGGCCTGTGTGTCGGCGCCGGCCTCCGAGGCGGCGCTGGCCGCGGGCGATGGTGCGCTCGCGGCCGCTGAGGACGCGCCGGCCGCGGCCGCGACGGACTGCGCCGGCGCTGGCGCCGCGCTCGCGCTGCCACTGTTGCCCGTAGCGGGTCCCTGCCAGCTCAATCCGCGGCAGGTCAGGTGCTGCAATGCGAGCTTGTCCTGGATCTGGATCTGCGGATCGAAACGCCAGAGCTGCTGGCCCGTCGTCGCGTCGAGCGCGATCACGTTCTGGTGCGGCGTGCAGAGGATGAGGCGGTTGCCGATCTTCAGCGGCGTCACCTCGTACGTCGTTTCCACCGGGTCGCCGGGCCGGCCGCGCAGGTCGCCGGTGTGGTAGTGCCAGACCTCCTTCAGTTCGTGCACGTTGGCGGGCGTGATCTGGCGCAGCGCTGAATAGCGTTGCCCGAACGGCGAGCCGCCGTAAGCCGTCCAGTCGGCGGCGGCCACGCCGGCCGGCGGGGATGCCGCGGTGCTGGACGCCAGCGTGCCCGACAGGTCGTGCGGGTCGTGGATGCGCGTGACCAGCGCGACCAGCGCGAACGCACCAAGCGCGACCGCCACGGCCAGCCTGCCCGCGCCGGCGCGCGCGGCGCCGCGGCTGGCGGCAGGAATGAGCAGGAGCACCCCCAGCACGAACAGGACGTCCAGTCGCGCGGCGAGCGGCCACCAGTCGAGACCGGATTCCCACAGCGCCCAGAGGAGGGTCCCGGCGAAGATCGCGGCGAACAGGGGCAGCGCCCACGCGCTGCGGCGCCACAGCAGCACCGCATCCACGACGAGCAGCAAACCGGCGATGAGGTAGTAAGCCGAGCCGCCCTCGGCCACCAGCCACGCCCCGCCGAAGAGCAGGGCGAGCCCGCTGAGGGCGAGAAGCACCGCGAGGATGGTCGTGAAGAGGTGCCTGCGTTCAGTCATGAGCTGCTCCCTTGTTCCGTATTACGTTTGGGACAAATATGCAGGCTTGGTTCCCTGGCCCGATCGGCGGGCGCGCCGATTGCGATTGTCGGGCTGCCGGCGCCCGGCAGGTGACCCCTTTTGCCACGGGGCACGATAGAATTTGGACAAATGTAGTCGCGCGACGCACGCGTGCGAATTCGTCCGACACGCTGTGCGGCGGCTGCGCGCGAACCTTCTCGCATTTCCATGCGACGCCGCGACCCCATCCTTGCCCCGTTGCGCTGCGCCAAGTCCGTGGAGGAACCATGAGCCCGACCCGCATGCAATCCAGCGACCCCGCCAGCACCGTCGACATCCGCGCGTTCCGCGCACTGGCCGCGCTGGAGCTCTACGAGGCGCAGCTGAAAGTGCTGCTGCACGACCCCGCCGAGCCGGGCAGGCGTCACCGGCTGCGCGAACACATGGCGGAACTGCGCCGCTGCTGCGCGGGATGCGCGGGGCTGACCGTCCCCTGGCTGGATCTCATGATCTCGCACCACGAACTGCTCGAACGGCTGGACGAGGGACCGCGGCCGCGCACCGATGACCACGAGCAAGCCCTCGCCCGGGCCACGCGGCGTCACCAGGCCTGCCTGCGCGAGCTCGCCGTGGCCTGCCGCCGCAAGATGCAGGCCCGCACGCTCGTGGGCACGCGCGAATCGGTGTCCCGGACGCGGCGCGCCGCGCAAGCCGATGCGGGCGACGCCCGCAATGCATCCTGAAGATTGGACGCCGCCGGCTGGGGCGCTGCGTCGGCATGGCCACACGCTTGTAAAGAGAGCTGCCCGCGGCTCGGCAACGGGTGTACAGTCCGGGCAGATTGGATTGCCACAAATGCACGTGGCGCAGGTGAGGTCCCATGGTCACCAACCTCGAAGCCGAAATCCGGGCGGAAAGCGACGACCGCCCGTACGCGCCGCCCCGGCGCTCCGGCCGCCTGATCGGCCTGGCAGCGCTCGTCGTGGCTGCCGCCATCGCGGCGTGGCTGATGCGTGGGCCGCCGCAAGCGCCGGTCGCGCCCGGCGCCGCACCCGCTCCAGTCGCGGCGCAAGCGCCCGCTGCGCCAGCGCCGACGCCTGCGATCCAGTATCCAGTCCCCGCGCCCGAGGCGGCCCTGCGCGCAGACGATATCCCGCAGGCGCTCACGCAGCTGCTGGGCGCGGCTGCGGTCCGGACCTTCCTGCAGACCGTCGACTTTCCGCGCCGCGTGGCGGCGACCATCGACAGCCTCGGGCGCGAGCATGCGCCTGTCGCGGCCTGGCCGGTGCAGCCGATCCCCGGCGCCTTCAGCGTCGAGGAACGTCCCGATGGTCCGGTGATCGCGCCCGGCAATGCAGCAAGGTACACGCCCTTCGTGCAGTTCGTGGCGAGCATCGACGCGGACCGGGCGGTGGCGCTCTACCGCCGCATGTACCCGCTGCTGCAGGGCGCCTATCGCGAACTGGGCTTCGGCGACCGCTACCTGAACGACCGCGTCATGACGGTCATCGACCTCATGCTCGCCGCGCCCGAGCCCGCCGAGCCGCCGCAGCTGCAGCTCACGGAAGTGAAGGGGCCCGTGCCATCGACGCACCCGTGGGTGCGCTACCAGTACGCCGACCCGCAACTGGAAAGCCTCGCCGCCGGCCAGAAGATCCTCGTGCGGGTCGGGCTTGCGAACGAGCGCACGCTCAAGGCCAAGCTGCGCCAGGTGCGCAAGCTGCTGGTGTCCGGAGCCGCAGCTGCCCCGCCGGCGACCCGATAAACCGGGCATATGGGTACGCAGGCCAGGACCGCCCCTGCGCAGGCACGCGCTACCAGGCGGGCACGCGCGGCGCACCCGGCACCCGACAGCAAGTCAATGCAGCCCGCCCCCGTCGCCGAGCCTGCGCACAAGGTGCTGCGCCGCTTCCGTGTGGTGTTCAATTCGGTCAAGGCGCATTTGCGGGCGGTGGAGTCCGAAGCCGGCGTCTCGGGCGCGCAGCTGTGGGCACTGAGCGTCATCCGGCAGCAACCCGGGCTGGGCGTCAGCGATCTCGCCCACGCGATGCACGTGCACCAGTCCACCGCCAGCAACCTGCTGCGCTCGCTGGTGCAGTCGGACCTCGTGCACTCCCTGCGCGAGGAGGAGGACCGCCGCTCCGTGCAGCTGTACCTCACGCCGCGCGGACAGAAGGTGCTGGCGAAAGCGCCGGGCCCGTTCGAGGGCATCCTGCCGGACGCCCTGCGCAAGCTCGATCCCAAGGCCCTGGCGCGCCTGGACCGTGACCTGGCCAAGCTGATCGAGCTGCTGGGCCCGGAGGCGCAGGACAAGAACTTGCCTCTCGGTCACTAGTGCATCCTGGGTGCGTGCGCGACGCTGTCGTTGCTCTCGCGCCCCGGCACGGCCATCGCCCCACGAGGGTGGCGCGGGGAAATGCATTGCGGCACATGTGTTCGAACAACGGGTGGCCTGGCGCCTCCTTCTACCGCGCAGCCAGGACCGCCCGCGTCCTCGTTCTTTTCACGACGCGCTCAGGTCCGTGCCGTCCATGCCGGACAGCACGTCGCGCGCGATCCGTTCCTGCCCTTCGTCGAGGCCCGCCGCCAGCAGCAGGACGGTGCCGCGCGCAACGGGCCGGTCGAAGTTGCCCTGGTAGGTCGTGCCATAGCCCGGACGCGCAGGATCGTTGAAGCCCGAATCGGTCGTCGCGCCGTTGCCGACGGCGAAGTTGCCGCTCACAGGGCCGGCCTCGTCCTCGCGCGCCCAGATGCGCAGCGCGTCCTTGGCGATGCCGGCTTCGGTGAGTGCCTGCACGGCGGTGTTGGCCTGCTCGAGGGTTGCGAACGATTGCTTGATGGTTGCGCTGCCCATGCGATCTCTCCCGGATGTGGCGTCCCGTTGCGGAACGGCTGGAAACATTCTTACAAATTCATCGCGCCTCCGGGCGCACGGCGCGAAGCCGCAGCGACAGAATTCATTTCGACACAAAGACCCTGCATGAACGACCTCGACTGCGCATGCGCGAGGCTGCCCCGCCGGCCGGCGCGGTCCACGGCAGGCACGCGTCGCATCCCGTTCCTGCTGGCCCTGCTGCTCTCCGGCTGCGCCGGGGGCGTGCTGGACCCGCACGGCGTGGTGGGCGCTGCCGAGCGGGAGGTCACGCTGAATGCACTGGCGGTGATGCTGGTCATCGTGGTCCCCACCATTCTGGTCGCAGTGGCCTTCGCGTGGTGGTTCCGCGCCTCGAATCCGCGCGCACACCGGCGGCCGCAGTTCGCCTACTCGGGCCGCGTCGAGCTGATCGTCTGGTCCATTCCGCTGCTGGCCATCGTCTTCATCGGCGGGCTGATCTGGAGCGGCTCCCACCGGCTCGACCCGTTCGCGCCACTGCCGGGGCCGGCGCGGCCGCTGGAGGTGCAGGTGGTGTCGCTCGACTGGAAGTGGCTCTTCATCTATCCGGAGCAGGGCGTGGCGACCGTGAACCAGCTGGTCGTGCCCACGGGTGTGCCTGTCCATTTCTCGCTCACCTCCGGCAGCGTGATGAACTCGTTCTGGGTTCCGCAGCTCGGGGGCATGGTCGCCACCATGAACCGCATGGCGACTCAGCTCTCGCTGCAGGCGGACGATGCCGGCGATTACTACGGCCAGTCCGCGCAGTTCAGCGGCGACGGTTTTTCCGGGATGCATTTCCTCGTGCATGCCGTTGCCGCCGACAACTTCGCCCGCTGGCTGAACGCGACGCGGCAGGCGGGGGGCGCGCTGGATGCCGCGAGCTATGCCGAGCTCGCGCGCCAGAGCCGCGACGTCCAGCCCTTCACCTACCGGTCCGTGCAGGCCGGACTGTTCGACGCGGTCGTGCAGCAGCAGATCCCGCCCGCCGGCGGCCCCGAGGTGGGCCACGGGGGCGCGGCCGCCAATCCCCGCACCGGAAGCTGAGATGTTCGGAAAACTGACCTGGAACGCCATCCCCTGGGACCAGCCCATCCCGCTCGCCGCGGGCGCGACCGTGCTGGTCATCCTGATCGCCGTCATTGCGTGGGTGGTCATCAAGGGCCACCTTCCCTACCTCTGGCGCGAGTGGATCACCAGCGTCGACCACAAGCGCATCGGCGTGATGTACACGCTGCTGGGCATCCTCATGCTGCTGCGCGGCTTCGTCGACGCCGTGATGATGCGCTCGCAGCAGGCCCTGGCCTTCCGTGCGCCCGGCTTCCTGCCGCCCGAGCACTACAACCAGGTCTTCACCGCGCACGGAACCATCATGATCTTCTTCGCGGCCATGCCGCTCATGATCGGCCTGATGAACTTCGTCGTGCCGCTGCAGCTGGGCGTGCGCGACGTCGCCTTCCCCACGCTCAACTCCACCGGCTTCTGGCTCACCGCCACGGGCGCGCTGCTGATCAACGTGTCGCTGGTCGTGGGCGAGTTCGCGCGCACCGGCTGGGTCGCCTACCCGCCGCTGTCCGAGCTGCCGTATTCGCCCGGTGTCGGCGTCGACTACTACCTGTGGTCGTTGCTGATCTCGGGCGTGGGCACGCTGATCAACGGCATCAACCTGGTCACCACCATCCTCAAGACCCGCGCGCCGGGCATGCGCTACACGCGCATGCCCATGTTCACCTGGACCGCGCTCGCCGCCAACCTGCTCATCGTCGCCGCCTTCCCCGTGCTCACCGCCACGCTCGCGATGCTGGCGCTGGACCGCTACCTCGGCTTCCATTTCTTCACCAACACGGCCGGCGGCAACATGATGATGTTCATCAACCTGATCTGGGCCTGGGGCCATCCGGAGGTGTACATCCTGGCGCTGCCGGCCTTCGGCATCTTCTCCGAGATCTTCTCGACCTTCTCCCGCAAGCCGCTGTTCGGCTACCGCTCCATGGTGATCGCGACGATGGCGATCTGCCTGATCTCCTTCACCGTCTGGCTGCACCACTTCTTCACCATGGGCGCAGGCGCCGACGTCAACGCCATCTTCGGCATCGCGACCAGCCTGATCGCCGTGGCCACCGGCGTGAAGGTCTACAACTGGATCTTCACCATGTACGGCGGCAGCATCCGCTTCGACACGCCGATGCTGTGGGCGCTCGGCTTCATCGTCACCTTCGTCATCGGCGGCATGACGGGCGTGCTGCTGGCCGTCCCGCCCGCCGACTTCCAGCTGCACGACAGCCTGTTCCTGGTGGCGCACTTCCACAACGTGATCGTGGGTGGCGTGCTGTTCGCCGCCTTCGCGGGCATCACGTTCTGGTTCCCCAAGGCGTTCGGCTTTCGCCTGCACGAAGGCTGGGGCAAGGCCGCGTTCTGGCTGGGCCTCGCCGGCTTCTACATCGTCTTCATGCCGCTCTACGTGGTGGGCCTGCTGGGCATGACGCGGCGGCTGCAGCACTACGACGTCGCCGCATGGCGGCCGTGGGTGCTCATCGCCGGTGCCGGCATCATCGTCATGGCCGCGGGCGCGGCCTGCCAGGTGTTCCAGCTCGCCTACAGCATCCGGCATCGCGACTCGCTGCGCGACCTCACCGGCGACCCCTGGCATGGCCGCTCGCTCGAATGGGCGACGTCTTCGCCGCCGCCGTCCTTCAATTTCGCCGTGCTGCCGCGCGTGCATGGCACCGAGCCCTACTGGGAGATCAAGCGCCGCGCCATCGAGACGCAGCAGTTGCCCAAGGAGCCCGACTACGCACCGATCGAGCTGCCCCGCAACAGCCCCACCGGCTTCATCTGCGCGTTCTTCGCTACGCTCACCGGCTTCGCGCTGATCTGGCACATCTGGTGGCTGGTGATCGTCGGGCTGGTGGCCGCCTATGCCGTGTTCGTCTGGTTCGCGTGGCGCGACGTGTCCGAGAAGATCGTGCCGGCCACGGTGGTCGCGCGGATCGACCGCGAGCGGCGCCGCGCCCGCGCGGACTGGCTGGCCCGCAACGCGGGCGGGGAGCCGGCATGAGCGCGACCGCTCCATTCGCCGAAGGTGGCTTCGATCCGTACAGGGTTGGTCATCGCCACGGCGAGGCCGGGCACTCCGTGGCCACGGGCCGCGGCGAGGGCGGGCCGGCCTCCAAGACCGTGATCGTCGGGTACGGCTTCTGGCTGTTCCTGCTCAGCGACGTCGTCATGTTCTCGTGCTTCTTCGCCGCGCACGCGGTGCTCCAGACCGAGACCGCGGGCGGACCCTCGGGCCGCGAGCTGTTCGACCCCAGCCGGGTCGCCATCGAGACCGCCTGCCTGCTGCTCTCCAGCTTCACCTGCGGGCTGGCCGGCGTGTCGGCGCAGATGGGAAGGCAGCTCTGGACGCAGCTGGCGCTGCTGGTCACCGGCCTGCTCGGCGTCGCCTTCCTCGGCCTGGAAGCGTCCGAGTTCGCCGGGATGATCGCCAGCGGCGCGGGTCCGCAGCGCAGTGCCTTCCTCTCCTCGTTCTTCGCGCTGGTGGGCTGCCACGGCCTGCATGTGCTCGCCGGCCTGCTGTGGCTCGGGACCATGATGGCCCAGTTCCTCGCGAAGGGCTTCCGCGCCGACATCATGCGTCGCATGCTGTGCTTCAACCTGTTCTGGCACACGCTCGACATCATCTGGGTCGCGCTGTTCACGATGGTGTACCTGATCGGAGAAGGACGATGAGCGAGCACGACCACCTCGCGGCGCCGGCGCACGACGAGGACGACATCGGCCCGGGACTCGCGACCCCCGGGGTGAATCCGAAGGCGGCGATCGGCAGCTATGCGCTGGGGCTGGTGCTGTCCGCGCTGCTCACGGCGGCATCCTTCTACGCGGTGCGCACACACCTGATCTGGGGCCCGGCCATCCCGGCGGCCCTGATCGTGCTGGCCATCGCGCAGATCGGCATCCACCTGGTGTTCTTCCTGCACATGACCACCGCGCCGGACAACACCAACAACGTGCTGGCGCTCGCCTTCGGCATCCTCATCGTCGCCTTGATCGTGGGCGGCTCGCTGTGGATCATGGCGCACCTCGATCACAACATGCTGCCCATGAGCGAGGTCCTCAAGCGGCAGCGCTGAGGCAGCGCGCAGCGCGCGGGTCGCAGCCTGGGGCCTTCGCGCAGGTTGGCAGTGAGTCTTCGTAGTCTTCGTAGGCTGGGGTGAGCCACGCGAACCCCAGCATTCCAGTTCTGCCGCAAGCTGGGGTTCGCCTGCGGCTCACCGCCAGCCTACGATTTGCGCTTCGCCTTCCGCCCGGCTTGTCAGCGCAGCACGGCCCTGGAGAGATCGAGCACGCGAGCGCGGGCTGCGTGGGCGACCTCGCGCAGGCGCAGCGTCTCGGCGCCGAGCGGGCAGGGCGCTTCGCCTCCGGGCGCGCGCAGCGCCTCGGTCCACAGTCGCACTTCGCAGTCCGCGAGTTCGGCTTCGGCATGGCGCCATTGCTCGTACAACGCTTCGTACTCCTGAAGCGCCATGCGATCGCCAGGGGTCACTGAATACGTCATCGAGGCCATGCGCGTATTCCAGCGCAAGCCGCCCCGCACGATTTGCCTCACGTCAAGGAAGTGACGGGCGCCGCATGCGCCGCGTCAAGCAGGCAGGGGGCGGCCGTGCCTTCGCTCGCGGCTTACCGCGTCGTGACCTGCGAGCGGATCTCGCCGCCCGGATGCGCGCGCGTGTGCACGTTGACGTACCAGCGGCCCGCCAGCAGGTCGGCGGCCTGCGCATCGGTCAGCGTCGCCTCGCCCTTGATGGGGCTCGCCGCATTGGCGAACGGGACGATGACGCCGGCGTTCGTCCCGGGCGCGGCCGGCCCGTGGAAGTGCGCCGCCGTCGCCGGCCCGCTCAGGCCCGAGTAGGTCACGGTGTACTCCAGCTTGTGCGACGTCTTGTCGTAGCTGGCGTCGAGCGTGCCCGTGCCGGCCGAGGTCACCGGCGGCACCTCCTGGGCGCCGGTCAGCGTGCCACCGAGGTGCGTGGCACCGTTGTGCGTGGAGCTCCAGGGCATCTCGGCACAGGCGGCGAGCGTGAGCGCCGCAACGGCGGCAAGGACCAGTTTCGGGGCAGGGCGCATGGGGCATCCTCGGTTCGCATCGGCAACAGTGCCGGCCCGCAGATTGCCACGCGCGACGGCCGCCGGGGTACAGGGATTCCCGTACTCAGGCAGGCGGATGGGCGGCGGGATCGGTGACGTCCCAGGAGTGGAAGACCTCGCGCGGGCTGCGCGTCTCGGGGAGCACATACACGATCGCGCCGGACTGGCGCACGGTCGGGCTCAGCACCTGTTCGTAGAACGGGATGGGGAGGTTGATGCACCCGAAGGAGATGCGCCGGTCCGCCGCGTTGGGCGAAGCAAGCCGTTCGGGGCGCCGTTCGGCACGCACCTTGTCGATGACGCGGTGCATGGCGACCGCGCCGGCGTAGTCGATCCAGACGACGTCCACACCGGAGTCGTCCCAGCCCGGCACGGCGACGAAGCGGCCGGCGGGCGTGGTCTTCTCGTCGTCGCGCACTTCCGCAAGCGGCTTGTCCCCGACGCCGGGCGCCGTGTCGTCACCGACGGTCAGTCCCACCAGCGCCGGTGCGCTGGCCACCAGCTTGCCGCGCGCATCGAAGGCGTAGACGGTGGCGGCCTGCTTGTCCAGGATCACGACGGCGCGGCCCTGGTTGTCGCCGGTGTAGAAGGCCCAGTTCGCCACCTCGCGCACGCCGGCGGAGACCGGCGTGCCGCCGAAGTCCGCGAGCCGCCGGGGCTGCAGCGCAGCGGACGGGCTTTTGGCCGGGAAGCGATGCGCTGCGACCGGCGTCGCCGTCGCCGTTGCGGCCGCGACGCTCTCCGCATGCACTGCAGGGCCGGCCAGCACGCCCGCTGCCAGCCATGCGGCGGCCAGGAGGTGCTGGACGGATAGCGGGCGGCTGCAGCGGTTGCGCATCTTCCAAGGTCGTCGGTGGCGGATGCGATCAGCATAGGCAAGCAGGGTGCGCCGCGCGTTTCGGCTGCGTTGCGCCTCGTCGTAGGAAGGCGCCGCATGCAAGTGGGGGGCCGGGTGAGATTGCTACGAAGTCGCCAAGTCCCGTCCCGGAAAGGCGTAGGCTGGCGGTGAGCCGCAGGCGAACCCCAGCTTACCGCGCTTCACCGAATCGCTGAGGTTCGCGCGCCTTAGCTACGAAACCCCGTCGCGGGTCTCGGAGCGAACAGCTCGAGCGGAGACCGGCTCTCCCCATCGCCGGCGATCTCCCGGACCGGGGATCCGCACGCGGCACGGGCGTCCGACGCGATAATGATTCGTCCAAACGTACCTTCCCTCCCGCCGTGACCCCCATCCGTGTCTTCCTCGTCGAGGATCTCGCGTCGATGCGAGACCTGCTCAACGAGCTGTTCGCATCGTCGAAGAAGTTCCGCCTCGAAGGCATTGCCACGACGGAAGCGGAAGCCAAGCTCTGGCTCGACGACAACCCGCACGGCTGGGACCTCGCGATCGTGGACCTGATCCTGGCGCAGGGCAGCGGCTTCAGCGTGATCGAGCGGGCGCGGCAAGTGGCGGCGCATGCGCCCATCGTGGTGTTCAGCGGCTATGCGAGTGCGGGCGTGGCGCAGCGCTGCAAGAGCCTCGGAGCGACGGCGGTCATCGACAAGGCCGAAGGCGACGCCTTGCTCAAGTGGCTCGACGCGTACTTGCCGGACAGTCCGGCGGCGTGAGAATGGCGACTGCGCACGGCGGCCGTTCTGCGATCCGCAATCGCCCCGAATAGCACTTCCCGGTTAAGCAAACAACGTCATCCCGGCGCAGGGACTCGGCGTTAAGCTTGAGTTGTCGCAGCAGCGACACTGGGCCACGCCAATGTCGTGGCGGGTCGGATCGGCGGCTTGGATATTGGGCGGGCCATGCACCCGCGTACCAGGAGTTGGGGGTGAGCAAGAGATTGATCGACCGGTGCATCCAGGCGAGCGAGCTGTGCGCGCTGGCCTGCGAGGCCGCGCTCGCGACGGACAACGCGTACACCAGTCCGGGCACCGACCCGTACAGCAGGCCGCACCTCGCGATGGTCTCGTGCGCGTCCGTTTGCGGACTCGTGTCGCGCGCCTTGCGCGAGGGCGACGCCGACCTGGAACTCCTGCGCTGGTGCGCCGAGATGTGCATGGCGTGCGCGACGCCGCAGATGCCGCCGGGCGTGAACAGCGCGGCGTGGAGCCTGGTCGTGCGGGTCTGCCGCCGCTGTGCCATGGAATGCAATGCGCTCATCGATGCGGTCACGAGCTCGGCCCGCACGGCCATCGACGCCACGCGCGATTCCGGCTTCCAGGTGCTGGCCGACGAATAAACCGGCGTCGGCCGCGCGGGCTGTCGCATTTGGCGCAATGCACACGTCGGTGTTTGCATGCGCGCCACACTTCACTGGCGAGGGCACGCGCACGCCGGTATAACAGTGGCGAGAGCATTGCAGTGGAGGATGCCATGGCACAAGCAACCGACTCGGAACAGTTCCCGGAAGAGAACGCAGCGAACTACGTCAACGGCCGCTTCGACCCGAAGGGCGCCGAGGCGCTGCGCGAAAGCTTTCGCCGGCAGGCCGAGGTGCAGGCCAAGCTGAGTGCGGAAAGCCGCACGCAGGCGCAGCGGCATCGGCCGCAGCCCGGTAACGCACGGTAAGAGGCTGCGGCCACCCGCCTCGCGCAGGCGAGGCGATGCGAGCTTCCGGCCGCGGAGCCTCCGTGCACGTCACTCGGGCATGCGAGCGCCCATGTGGTCCTGCATGGCACCGGGCCCGTCGTCCCGGTGCGCCGGCGGTTCGCTGCCTGCGAGCACGCCGACGATGCCGAAGATGGCCGCGCCCAGCACCAGCTCCGCTGCCACGGTCCGCCAGAGCCGCCGCGCGGCGACGAGCCTGTGCGCAGGATCGGAGGCGAGCAGCGGGGTCAGGCGCAGCCGGTTGTTCGCGGCCAGTGCGAGCAGGACTGCGAACAGGACGATCTTTGCCAGGATGAGCCGTCCGTAGCCGGTGTCCACCAGCGCCTGCAGGCTGCCCACCATCATGCGGCCGTTGAGGAAGCCGCTGACCGCGAGGACGGCCACGGCCAGCACGCCCATGCCGGTGAATCCGCGTGCCGCCGCCAGCGCCAGCGCATCCCATGGCGCTGCGCCCGCGCGCGCGCGGGCCAGGACGAACAACAGCGGGGGCAGGCAGCCGATCCAGACGGCGGCGGCGGCCAGGTGCAGTGCGTCGGCCACGACGTGCGAGGCCGGTGCGGCCGTGGCGTGTCCCGCGAACACCTGCGAAACGAGCAACGCCGCAGCGAGCGCGAGACCGATGGCATCGCGGCCGCTCGCGCGCGCAGCGCGGGGCCGCGTCCAGGCCAGCCAGCCTGCGAGCAGCAGCAGGAGCGCGCAGCGAACGAGCCAGACGTGGCCGAAGCGTGTCTGCGCCAGCACGAGTTCGAGCACGCCGGGCCGCAGCGCTTGCGCCATGCCGAGTCCGCTCATGGCCATGGCCACGGGCGCCAGCCAGGCCAGCCAGGTCGCGAGTGCGACCCAGGTCGCGTAAAGGCGCAGGCGCGCGAGCCAGTCCGACAGCGCCGCGTGCTGCGGCTGCGGAACCCGGCGCAGCGGCAGGACCAGCAAGGGGAAGGCCAATCCGCCGATGAGGACGGCTACGGCGCCGAGGTGCAGCGCGCGGACGAGCGCGATCAGGTCCAAGCCGTGCCCCTGTTCACTGCGGCGCCGGGCTCAGGGGCCGACGCGAAACACGAAGTCGCCCTGCGTGACGTGCGTGTCGATCGAGACCGCGCGCCAGTGCACGGTGTACACGCCCGGCGCGAGGGGCGGCAGCGAGACGCGCAGCAGCGCCTTGTTGTGCGCATCCAGGTGCGCGTCGGCGCGGTCCACGCGCCGGCCGCTGGCGTCGAGCACCGTGAGCGTGCTGAACGCGATCTCGAGCGGCTCGTTGAACCACAGCTTCACCTCCGCGGGCGCGGCTTGCACCTGCGAGCCGACGCGCGGCTCGGCGCGCTCCAGGAAGCCATGCGCATGGGCAGCGACGGCCAGCAGCGCCATGCACGCGCCCGCGATGCAGCGTCGCATCGTGTTCACCTGGCCCCTCCCGCCATCGGATGGCCGAAGGTGCCCGGGAACAGGTCGTCGAGGAAGAAATGCAGTTGCGCGAGCACGCCGACCCCATGACCGCTGCGGCTGTTCATCGGGATGACGGCCTCCAGTCCCAGTTGCACCTGCCGGCCGGCCCACAGCACGCCGGGGTTGATGGTGCCCGTCGTGCGGCGATCGTCGACGCGGTCGAGCGGCCTGGACATCGTGAACTCCACGATAGGAACCATGCGGTCGAAGGGCGCAGCCAGGCCCACGTCCTTCACCGCCGACTGCAGGTAGGGCACGCTGTATTCCACTGCGAACCCGAACTGCAGGACATGCGGATGGTGTTCGACCTCGCTCGTGGCCAGTCCCGTGTCGGGGTCCACGCCGGTCGTCGTGGTGCTGGCGCGCGACGGGATCCCCACGCCCACCGTGCCCGTCACCGCGAAGGGCCGCAGCGCGGGCGTCGCGAGGTCGCCGAAGCCCTTGCCGAAGTACACCGTGGGGGTGATGGTGCTGAAACGCTCGGCGCCCACCGAACTGCTGCCGGTGCCGCCCACGTCCCAGTCGGCGCCGATCGACAGGATCGTTTCGTGCGGCGCGTTGGTGTACAGCTGGTACTTGGCGCCGATCGAGACGTTGTCCCAGCCGGAGGCCGTCGGCTGCCCGTCCGGCGCGATGCGCAGACGGCTGGCGCCGAACGCGAGCCCGAAGTCCGGCGTGATGCGCCGGGCGAAATCGATCGCGGCGGACGTCTGCCGGGTGCCCGGAGTGTCACCTTGCGCACTGCTGCGGGTCGAGGTGATGGTGGGGAAGGACAGTTCGTCCGCCACGAACGGGTCGTCGGTCGCGAGCGTGGCCGGGAAGAAGCGCTGGCCGACCAAGCCGTGGGCCTGCGCCAGCGCGGGGAGCAGGGCGGCGGTCGTGACCAGCGGAAGCAGCATCGGCCGGGCCGAGCGGCAGACCGAGCGCAGCACGGAAGCACGAAGGCCGGTACCGCCGGCGCGGCTGCATGCCTCGAACGGGCGCGAGCTTTCTTTCATTGCGGGTGTCTTCTGGTGGGCCGCCATTCTCGCCGGAATGCGGCGGACGGGTCGTTGCGCGTCGGACGCAGCGCCAGCGCCGGCTCGCCCTGCTCAGTCCAGCGTCTGGACCCGCACCTGCGGCAGCAGCCGCTGCACATCGTCCGGCCGGCACAGAGCCGTGCCGCTCGTGAGCAATGCCGCGGCCGACGCGGCGATGCCCTGCGCGAGGGCAGCGGCGAAGGCCTCACCGCGCGAGATGGCGAGGACCAGCCCGGCCAGGATGCTGTCGCCCGCGCCGATCGTGCTGGCGACGGTCACGGGGAGCGCGGGCGCGAACCACGCATGCTGCGCGGTGACGAGCAGTGCGCCGCCGGCACCGAGCGACAGCGCGATCACCTCGGCGCGTCCGGCCTCGACGATGCGGCGGCACGCCGCGAGTTGCTGCTCGCGCGTGTCCAGGGCAGCGCCGCTGAATTCGGCGAGCTCGCGCAGGCTGGGCTTGGCGAGGAACACGCCGGCCTCCAGCGCCCGTGCCAGTGCGGGTCCCGAGCTGTCGACGGCCAGCCGCACGCCGCCCCGCGCGAGCCGCGTCGCCAGCCGCGCGTAGAAGTCCTCCGGCACGCCGGGCGGCAGGCTGCCGCTCGCGACGGCGAGGCCGCACTGCACCGGCACGGTCGCAGCCGCATCCAGGCAGGCTTGCCACTCGGCTTGCGCGAGCGTGGGTCCGGGCAACACGAAGCGCCAGTCGAGACCGGTGGCCGTCTCGTGCACGGCGAAGCTCTCGCGCGTCTCGCCTGCGATGGCGATCGCCTGCGTGGAGACCCCTTCGGCCTGCAGCAGCGACTGCAGCTGCGCGCCCGTGACGCCACCGGCCGGATGCAATGCCAGCACGTCCGCGCCATGGCGCGCCAGCACGCGAGCGACGTTGATGCCGCCGCCGCCCGGGTGCACGACCGGGGAGGCGCAGCGCAGCTTGTGCGTGGGCTGGACCCGCTCCACCGTGGTGAAGAGGTCCAGCGCCGGATTCATCGTGACGGTGAGGATGCCGGTCATGGGAGGGCAGTCCGCTCCCTGGCTAGGACCTACTCACGCTCGATGTGCGGCGGCGACTGGCCTTCGGCCGGCTCGCCCGTGTCGGGGTCCAGCCACTCGTTGATGCCGATCTCTTCTTCGGCTTCGCGCAGCGTCTCCGCAGGGTCCAGGCTTTCGGCGTCGGCAAGCTCGCCCGCGTCGACTTCCGGCGCGGCGGGGTGGCGCGGTGGGACGGGTGACTTCTTCGGCTGGCGCCGGGCTGGCTGCTTGCGCTTGTCTGTCATGGTGCCTCACGATCGAGCACAGCATGCGCGTGCCGCTTGAGCCGCGTCAAGGGCGGTGCAGGCAAAGGGCGACTGGCGGTACACCTGCCGCCGCTGCGGGGGATGCGCTCGACCGGCCGGACACCTGGCGCCCGCAGCTCAGGGCTGCTGCGGATAAGCGCGCGCGAACGCCGCCAGGAAGGCATCGAGCCGGTCCGCGGGCAGGTGGTCGATGCCGGCGGCGGCCGCCCGGCCGCTGCCGCCGAACAAGCGGCACAGCGTGTCGGCGTCGCGCGGCTGCGTGCGCGGCGCGCGTACGCTCACCATCCAGCCGCCGGCCTGCGCAGCGCGCAGCACAGCATGCGCCCGCTCCGGCTCGCGCTGGCTCAGCACGTTGGCAAAAGACCCGGAGACGCGGCGGGCCCACGCCGCGTCGGGCAACTTCCAGGCACCGGGTTGCGGCAGGCGGATGGCGTGCGCATCGGCGCAGGCGAGGTCCTCGCCGCAGCGCGCAACGAGAGCGGCCGCCACCGGCTCGCGCGCCAGGAACTCCAGCGGCTCGGCGTAGGGCTGCAGGCGTACGAACAGCTCAGCGGGCGGCAGCAGCACGTCGTGCAGGTCGTCCCCGTAGGCGTTGTAGTTGATGGCCTCGCCGAGCCGGCGCAATGCCTGCACGTCCTCCGCCGCCAGCCCCAGCGTCTGCGCCAGCGTGCCGGCCGGCTCGGGCAGGTTGTCGCCGAAAGCGCCGACGATGGCCCAGGCGCGTTGCCGGCCGGCCAGCTGGCGATCGACGATCAGGCTGGTGCAGGTTCCGGACTCCGTGGCGATGGTCGCATGCAGCCGCGGATGCGAGGGCAGCTCGCCCGCATGGTGGTGGTCGAAATATTCCACGTCCACCTCGCGAGCCAGCAGCGCCAGCAGCGCGGCGCGGTTGCGATCGAGGGAGACGTCCAGAACCGTCACGGTGTCGCCGGCCTGCGCCGGCACGCGCGCGAGCAGCCCGATGTCGCGCTTGACGCCGGTGACCAGCGTGGCCGTGCGGGGCTGCACGAGCCGCAGCTGCTGCAGCGCGCAGATCCCGTCGGCATCGCCGTTGAACACGTCGAAGTGGGCCACGCCCGCATTCTCGCGTGCCGTCCCTTGATCTGCATCATCTCGCCGTTCCGGCTGCTGCCTACGCTGCGGAAAAGCCAGCAAGGAGCCCTCTCATGGACAGCATGCTCGTCGTCTGCTACTCGTACACCGGCACGGCGCGCCGCGTCGCGCAGTTGCTCGCCTCGCATCGCGGCTGGCCGCTGGGCGAGGTGATCGACCCGCAGCCGCGCGGCCTCCTGCGCTGCGTGCTCGATTCGGTGCTGCGGCGCCATCCGCCCGTCACCTACCGCGGCCCCGATCCGGGCGACTTCCGCTGTGTGGTGCTGGTCGCGCCGGTCTGGATCGGCCGGCTGCCCGGGCCCATGCGCAGCTTCCTGGTGCAGCACCGGCAGCACCTGCATCGCGTCGCGGTGATCGTGGCGCAGCACGCAAGCGGGGCGGACAAGGTGTTTGCCGAGGTCACGCGCATCCTGGGCCATGCGCCGATTGCCAAGGCCGCGTTCCTGCAACGGGAGATCGAGGACGGATCGGCGACCGGCGCGTTGCTCGCGTTCGGCAACGCGCTGCAGCCGCCCTCGGCGGTGCGGCCGCTGCAAGGCGTGCCGCGCACCGCGTCGGCGGCCTGAAGCGCTTCAGGCGTGCAGCGAGCGCACTGCGGCGAACACGTCTTCCGTGTTCACCAGGTGCTCGCCGCAGGCCATCATTTCTCCCTGCATTTCGGCGGCGGCGCCGGCCAGGTCCATCCAGCAGCGCAGGCCGCGTTCCCAGGCGAAGCGCAACCCGTCCACCTGGGTCTCCATGAGCTGGATGGGATCGGGCTGGCGCTGCAGCCGCTCGGCCGCGGGCGACTGGTGCCCCAGCATGTCGTGCAGCGCATCCATCTGCAGCCGGTTCATCTGCTGCATGCCCCGCGACAGCACGCCCGCAGCCTCGGTGCCGACCGACATCCATTGGCGGCCGAAGTCGAACACCGGACCCAGGGCCACCGAGGGCGCGGGGCTCTCCTGGGCGTTGGGGGCGGCGGGCTTGGTGCGTGCGCGGGTCATGACTGTTCTCCGGAGTAGGCTGGCGGTGAGCCGCAGGCGAACCCCGGCTTGCGGTGCTTCACCGGGTCGCTGGGGTTCGCGCTGCTCACCGCCAGCCTACGCGAGGTCCCGTCCCGAGGTTGAAACCGAATGCGTAGGCTGCAGCGCTCGGGCCGCCGCCCGCAAGCCGGCGCCTTACTGGATGGCGATGCGGCGGCTGTCGGCCGTCGCGGCCTTGGGCAGCTCGAGCGACAGCACGCCGTCGGCGTACTTCGCCTGGACCTTGGACGCATCGACCTCCTGGCCGAGCGAGAAGCTGCGGGCGATCGTGCCGTAGTAGCGCTCGCTGCGCAGCACCTTGCCACCTTCGCCCTTCTCCTCCTTCTCGCTCCTGGTCTGGGCTTCGATGCTCACCAGGTTGCCCTCGACGCGGACGTTGATGTCTTCCTTCTTCACGCCGGGGAGGTCGGCCTTGACGCTGTAGGCCTTGTCGCTCTCGCTGACGTCGATGCGCATCTTCAGCTGCGGCTGGTCGGTCTCGAACACGGAGGGGGAGAAGAAGCGGCGCAGCGCAGTCTCGAAGCTGTCCCCGAAGCTCGGGTCCAGCAGGCGAAGGTTGCTCATGATGAAGTCCTCACTGGGTGATGGGTGAACGTGGCGATGGAGCCGCCACTGCGTCCAATGTAGGAAGGGGACCTCGCGCGTGCCTTGACGTGGCGCAAGTGCGATGGCACCACGCGGCTGGCGCTAGCGTCGCCGCCAGAACATCACGCAGCCCAGCGCGGCAGCCACCAGCACGATGCCGGCCCATTGCCAGCCGGAGAGCACCTCGCCGAGCAGTCCCATGCCCGCCGCGATGCCGACCACCGGCACACCGAGGCTGAAGGGTGCGACGCGGTTCGCCGGGTGCTTCTTGAGCAGCGCGGTCCACATGCCGTAGGCGGCGATGGTTGCCACCCAGCCGAGGTAGGCCACGGCCGCCCAGCTCCAGGCGTCCGCCTGCAACCAGTGCCAGCGCGCGTCGGGCGCATCCAGCCAGAGCGACAGGCCCATGAACGGCAGCACCGGGACCACGCTTGCCCACACCACCAGGCTCAGCGGATCGAAGCCGGTGCTGGCGGCTTGCGCCTTGCGCGCGACGATGTTGGACGCGCCCCAGCACGCGGCCGAGCACAGGTTCAATACCAGCCCGACCGCGGTGACGGACCCGGCCGCGGCGACCGCGTGCGGCAGCAGATACGGCAGCGCGAAGCAGGCCAGCGCCGCGGCGGCGAGCGCGAGCCCGACCTGCAGCGGGCGCGCGGGCCGCTCGCGCAGCAGCACGAAGCCGAAGATCGCGGTGAAGAACACCTGCGTCTGCATCAGCACCGACGCGAGCGAGGCCGTCATCCCCGCACGCAGGGCCGTGAACAGGAACCCGAACTGGCCCAGGCCCTGCGTGAGGCCATAGAGGACGACCCATTTCCAGTGCAGTCGCGGCGGCCGCACGAAGAACAGCAGCGGCAGCACGGCGAACAGGTATCGGCCCGCGCCGAGCTGCAAGGGCGTGAAGTGGCGCAGCGCCGTCTTCATGACGACGAAGTTCGTGCCCCAGATCACGACGATCGCCAGGGCGGAGAGCAGTTCGCCGCGGGTGAAGGGGCGCGCGGCCGACGCGGCATGCGCGCTCGACCTTGCTGTGCTTGCGGGTGTGGGTGCGGGCTGGGCGGACATCTGGATCCGTCGCCGATCGGGCGACGACGGGCCCAGCATAACCGCCGCCGCGCCAGGCTGGAGAGCGCGCGGCGCGCTTACGGCGCCAGCCCCGCCTGCCGCACCACTGCACTCCACTTCTGTGCTTCGTCGCGCACGTAACCCCTCGCAGAAGGGCCACACCTTGATGCTGGCTTGCCGCATCTGCACGCAGGACGTGCCGCGATCAGCCGGTCGCTTCCGCTTCGATCGTCTCGTCCGGCAGCTTCAGCACGCCGGCGTTGAAGTCGTACTCGAACACTTCGCCGTAGCGACCCCATTCGATCGCGATCTCCAGCGTGCGCTCGGCTTCCTCGGCTTCGAGGGCCTCTTCCAGCAGCTGGATGAAGCGTTCTTCCTTCAGCGTGCCCGACGGCTCCGCCTCCAGGTCCTTGCGGATGCGCGCGGCAAGCGGCACGTGCGTGAGCAACTGCTGCCCGAAGATCTCCTGGCGCAGCGCCTGCCCGGCTTCGGCGAAACGCTGGCCGAGCGGGGTCAGGGCGATGTCGCCCTTCTCGACCTGCGCGAGTCCCAGCAGGCCGAGCGCTTCGTACGTGGGGAACAGTTCCTCGTCGGGCAGTTCCGCCTCGTCCGCGAGCTTTGGCAGGTCCGCACGGCCGA
This sequence comes from Ramlibacter ginsenosidimutans, assembly GCF_016654015.1. Taxonomy (GTDB): domain Bacteria; phylum Pseudomonadota; class Gammaproteobacteria; order Burkholderiales; family Burkholderiaceae_C; genus Ramlibacter; species Ramlibacter ginsenosidimutans. The sequence continues at coordinate 333,978 of NZ_JAEPWM010000005.1, forward strand.
GGAAGGGCGGGTCGGCCAGCAGCTCCAGCACGGCCTCGATGCGACCGACGTCCGTATCCGGCAGCCGGTAGTCCACCTGCGGTGCGACGGTCGCCAGCACGGCGGGCGCCGGGGCCGGCCGCATGGTCATGAGGCCGTACACCTCGTCGATCAGCGTGCGCACCTGCGCCGAGTCCACGTTGCGCGGCCGCGGCACATCGATGACGTACTCGCTGCGGATGCGACCCGGGTCGCTGGAGAGGATGATGATGCGGTCGGCCATCATCACCGCCTCCTCGATGTTGTGCGAGACCACCAGGATGCCCCGGGTCGGGATGCTCCCGCTGTCCCACAGCTCGAGGATGTCGGTGCGCAGCCCTTCGCCCGTGAGCACGTCGAGTGCGGAGAAGGCTTCGTCCATCAGCAGCACGTCGGGGTTCGTGACCAGCGCCCGCGCGATGCCCACGCGCTGGCGCATGCCGCCCGACAGCTCGCGCGGCAGCGCGCCGCCGAAGCCGCCGAGGCCCATGAGTTCGAGCATCGCGTCGGCGCGCTGCTGTCGCTCGTCCGCCGCGACGCCTTGCGCTTCCAGTCCGAGCTCCACGTTCTGCTGCACGGTCAGCCAGGGGAAGAGCGCGAAGGACTGGAACACCATGGCCACGCCGTCCACCGGTTCCACGATGGAGCGGCCGCGGTAGCTCACGCTGCCGCCATCCGCAGGAATCAGTCCGGCCATGATGCGCAGCAGCGTCGACTTGCCGGAACCCGACTTGCCCAGCAGCGCGACGATCTCGCCTTCCACCAGCGTGAAGTTCACGCCATCGAGCACCCGGCGGGGCGCACCGTCGGCCGTGCGGAACGACTTCGACACGCCCTGCAGGTCGAGCAGGGACTTCTTCATCGACGGTTGCTTCATCGGCTGCGATCCTCGGCCAGCAGGTACAGGCGCCGCCAGAAGAAGCGGTTCAACAGCATGACGAACACGCACATGACCCCGATCCCCAGGGCCGTGCGATGGAAGTCACCGGCATCGGTCATCTGCTTGATGTAGCTGCCCAGGCCGTCCGCCACCAGCGAAGTCTTGCCCCAGGTCACGTATTCCGCAACGATACTCGCGTTCCACGAACCGCCGCTGGCGGTGATCGCGCCCGTCACGAAGCTCGGGAACACCGCCGGCAGGTAGATGCGTTTCCATTTCAGCCAGCCCCTCACCCCGAGGTTGTCGGCCGCGAGCCGCAGCTCGTTGGGCAGGGTCGACGCGCCCGCAACCACGTTGAACAGGATGTACCACTGCGTGCCGAACACCATCAGCGGGCTCAGCCAGATGTTGGGGTTGAGGCGGTACGTGACCAGCACATAGACCACCAGCGGGAACATCAGGTTCACCGGGAACGCGGCCAGGAACTGCGCGAGCGCCTGCACCTTCTGCGAGTACGCCGGGCGCAGGCCGATCCACACCGAGATCGGCACCCACAGCACCGAAGCCAGCGCGATCAGCACGAGCACGCGCGCGAGGGTGATGAAGCCCAGGCCGATCACGTGGAAGGTCTCGCCCCAGCCGACGACGCCGTGCACGTAGAGAAAGAAGGCCAGGCCGGTGGCCACGGCGATCAGCAGGAGGGCGAAGTCCCACATGCGGCTCCAGACGAGGCTGGCGGCCGCCTGCGGCGCGGCCACTGGCGCGTCCTGCCTGCGCGGCGCGCTGAACCAGCCCAGGGCGCGGCGCATGCGGGCCCAGAAGCGGTCGGTGATGGCGCGCACGAGGGCGCTGCGGCGACCCCAGTCCAGCAGCCACGAGTTCTGGGCCGTGTCGCCCTGCGACTCCTCGAAGCGGAACTTGTCGGCCCACGCCAGCAGGGGCCGGAAGAACAGCTGGTCGTACAGCAGGATGCCGGCCAGCATCGCGACTATCGCCCACAGGATGGCGCGGCCGTCCTCGTGCGCGATCGCCACCGCGATGTAGGCGCCGATGCCGGGCAGCTTGATGTCCTGGTTGGCCACCGAGACGGCTTCGGCCGCGACCAGGAAGAACCAGCCGCCGGACATCGACATCATCATGTTCCACAGCAGGCCGGGGGTGGCGAAAGGCAGCTCCAGACGCCAGAACCGCTGCCAGCCGGAGAGCCGGAACACCCGCGCCGCCTCGTTCAGCTCCGGCGGGATGGTCTTGATCGACTGGTACATGCTGAACGCCATGTTCCAGGCCTGCGAAGTGAAGATCGCGAAGATCGCGGCGCATTCCACACCCAGCAGGTTGCCGGGGAACAGCGCGATGAAGGGCGCGATGGCGATGGCCTGGAAGCCGAGGATGGGCACCGACTGCAGCACGTCCAGCAGCGGGATCAGCATCTTCTCCGCAGCGCGGTACTTGGCGGCGAGCGTGGCGAACACGAAGCTGAAGAGCAGCGAGCACGTCAGCGCCATGAACATGCGCAGGATCGTCCGCAGCAGGTAGTAGGGAAGTTGCACCGGATTTAGCGAGATCGGCGTCGGCTGGCCCAGGACGAAGGGCCGCGTCATCTGCGCCGCGCCGAACGCCAGCGCCGCGAACACGCACAACACGATGGGCAGCAGCGCCCAGTCCCACCGGTTGGGCGTCGTCGCGAACAGGGAAGTGCCGGTGCGGCGGGAAGAAAAGATGGTGAACATGCTGGCGCCCGGATCTTGCACCAAGTGCCTGACGCCGCGCCTTCGCAGGCGATCGTGGAATGTCCGCATTGCCGGGTGCACGCGCGTCCGCTCCAATGCGCCCACAAGGAGACATGCATGCGAACACTCGCGCGCGCCGCCGCCGCCCTCGTGCTGGCGGGGCTCACCATGGCCGTTGCGGCCCAGACCACCGACCTCCCGCACCAACCCGTGCGCATGGTGGTGACCTTTCCACCCGGAGGCAGCGCCGATGCGGTGGTGCGCATGATCGTGCCGCGCCTGACCGAGAAGCTCGGCCAGCAGGTGATCGTCGACAACCGGCCGGGTGCGGGTGGCAACGTCGGCCTCTCGCTGGTGGCCAAGGCGCCGGCCGACGGATATACGCTTGGCGTCGGCGCGGCCGGTGCACTGTCGGCCAACAGCAGCCTGTATGCGCAGATGCCCTTCGATCCGCTGAAGGACTTCCAGGCGGTGTCGGGGCTCGCGGCGATTCCGTTCGTGCTGGTGGGCAGTCCGACCCTGCCCGCGCACACGCTGAAGGACCTGCTCGCGCTGGCCAAGGCGCAGCCGGACAAGTTCTCCATCGCGCACGGCGGCAACGGCACGGCAATGCATCTCTCGGCCGCGCTGCTGGCGCAGATGGCCGACGTCAAGCTCGTGCAGGTGCCGTACAAGGGCTCGGGTCCGGCGGCGCTCGCCGTGCTCGCGGGCAACGTGCAGCTCGCAGTGGTGGACCTGCCGGCGGCACTGCAACAGATCCGCGCGGGCAAGCTGGTCGCGTACGCCGTCACCAGCCCGCGCCGCCTGCCGCAACTGCCCGACGTGCCCACCGCGTCCGAGGCGGGGCTCGCCGGCTACGAGTCGATCGGCTGGTTCGGCGTGGTCGCGCCCGCGGGCACGCCGCCTGCCGTGGTGCAGCGGCTCAATGCGGAGATCACGGGCGCCCTCAACGACGAGGCGATCCGCACGCACATGCGCGACCTCGGCGTCGAGCCCATGCCAACGACGCCGGAAGCCTTCGAGGCCTACATCCGTTCCGAGACGACAAAGTGGGCCAAGGTGATCCACCAGGCCAACATCAAATTGGACTGAGCCCATGAATGTGCTGGACACCGACGTCCTGGTGGTGGGCGCTGGCCCCGTGGGCCTGACGCTTGCGATGGACCTCGCCGCGCGCGGCGTGCAGGTAGTGATCGCCGAGATCCGCCGGTACGCCGAGCCGCCCAATGTGAAGTGCAACCACGTCGCGGCGCGCACCATGGAGCGCTTCCGCCGGCTCGGCGTGGCGGAGAAGCTGCGCGATGCGGGGCTGCCGGCGGACTATCCCAACGACGTGGTATTCCGCACCAGCGTCACCGGCACCGAGCTCACGCGCATTCCCATCCCGTGCCGCGCCGATCGCTACACGTCCAGGGAAGGCCCGGATACCTGGTGGCCAACGCCGGAGCCGCCGCACCGCATCAACCAGCTGTTCCTGGAGCCCATCCTGCTGGAACACACGGCGGCGCTGCAAGGCGTGACGCTGTTGAACCGCACGCAGCTCACATTGTTCGCGCAGCGCGAGGGCGGCGTCGAAGCGACGGCGCTGGACCTGGACACCGGCGCCGAGCGGCGCATCCGCTGCCGCTACATGGTCGGCTGCGATGGCGGCAGTTCCACCGTGCGCAAGGCGATCGGTGCGAAGCTGGAAGGCACGCCCGTGATCCAGCGCGTGCAGTCCACCTACATCCGCGCGCCGCAGTTGCGCGCCATGATTCCGGGCAAGCCCGCGTGGTCGTATTACTCGGTGAACCCGCGCCGCTGCGGCACGGTGTTCGCCATCGACGGGCACGAGACCTGGCTGGTGCACAACCACCTCAATCCCGACGAGCCGGACTTCGACACGATCGACCGCGACTGGGCCATCCGCCAGATCCTCGGCGTCGGTCCCGATTTCCAGTACGAGGTGCTGTCGAAGGAGGACTGGGTGGGCCGCCGCCTCGTGGCCGACCGCTTCCGCGACCGCAACGTGTTCATCGCCGGCGATGCGGCGCACCTTTGGGTGCCCTATGCAGGCTACGGCATGAACGCGGGCATCGCCGACGCGCTCAACCTCTCGTGGCTGCTCGCGGCACGCCTGCAGGGCTGGGGCGACGAAGCCATCCTGGATGCGTACGAGGCCGAACGGCAGCCGATCACCATGCAGGTGTCGAACTTCGCCATGGACCACGCCGCCAAGATGATCAAGGCGCGGCGCGCGGTGCCCGCGAACATCGAGGCCCAGGACGCGGCCGGTGCGCAGGCGCGGCGCGAGGTGGGCGAGGAGGCGTATGCGCTCAACGTGCAGCAGTTCTGCTGTGCGGGGCTCAACTTCGGCTACTTCTACCAGGGCTCGCCCATCATCGCCGGCGACGGCGAGACGCCACCCGCGTACACGATGGGCGACTTCACGGAATCGACGGTGCCGGGTTGCCGCGCGCCGCACTTCTGGCTGGCGGACGGCCGCTCGCTGTACGACGCGTTCGGGGCCGGCTACACCTTGCTGCGCTTCGACGTGCGCGCGGACGTGGCGCCGCTGCAATCGGCGGCGCGCGAGCGCGGCATGCCCTTGACGATCGTCGACGTCGCCGGCGTCGAGCCACCCGCCGCGTACCGGCACGCCCTGCTGCTTTGCCGCGACGACCAGCATGTGGCCTGGCGCGGCGATGCGCTGCCGGCGCACGCGAGCGGGCTGGTGGCGATGCTGTGCGGGGCAGGGCGCAGCTAGTCGCGCCCCAGCAGCCACTCCACGGCGGCGGGTTCGTCCACGAATACCGCCAGGTTCACCCCGGCGCCTTGCGCTTCCTTCCGGCTGATGCCGGTGGCACGGTCCGGCAGGACCAGCGACGCGATCCGGTCCATGTGCGCGAGGTGGCGGGCGACGGCCTGGCCGATCGCCACGTGGTCGGTGACCGATTTCAGCGTCGAGATCTCCCGCAGATCGAACAGTCCGCGCGCGACCGGCCAGGACCTTGTCTCGGGGCCCATGAGCTCGACGAAGGAGAGGAACTGGCCGAGCGACGGGTCGCCCTGCAGCGACACCAGGGAGTAGCCGCTGCGGTGCTCGATGCGGTGGTGCAGGGACATCAGCGCATTCTGGCGGGGATCCAGGAGGGTTCCTTCAGCGGTTTGCCGGCTTCGGGAAGGCGCGTTCGTAAGCGGCGGTGCACAGCTCGCGTGTCGTGAGCAGATGCTGCCGCTCCTGCTGGAGCTGGTCCGCCGGCACTTCGCCGTGCACCGCGCGCATCGCCAGGTCGGTGAAAGCCGTCTCCAGCTCCATCAGTTCGCGGTGGATCTGCAGCCACTCCTGGACGTGTTCGGTTTGCTGGCTCATGGGCAGAATCATATTGCGGCAGCCAACGCGGCCGAACACGACACGAAAGCGTTCATCGCGCAGGTTTGCTCCTGCTGCCGCGCCGCGGTGCAAGCTGGACACGAAGGCTGGCGCGTGATCAGGCCAGGAGAACGCAGAATGCGCAGAGGTTACGCAGAGGACGCACGGAAAACCATCTTGAATGTCTTCCCTGCGTCCTCTGCGCGACCTTTGCGTCCTCTGCGTTGACTTCTCCGATCAGCCACCCTGCCTATCCGCGGGGCAACTCGATCGTGAACGCGGTCCCGCTCTCGTCCGAGCGGACCCGCACCATGCCGCCATGGCCGCGGGCGATCTCGCGCACGATGAACAGGCCGAGGCCCACGCCCTGGCTCGCCCCCGGCGCCGCGCCACGCACCATGGGTTCGAACAGCTGCGGCAGGATGTCCGGCGGAATCGGCTTGCCCTGGTTGTGCACGGTCACGCAGAAGCGGCTCTCGCCGAACTCGCTGCGCACGGTGATCAGCTCGCCCTTGGCCCCGTGGTTCGCGGCGTTCGCGACCAGGTTGCCGACCGCCTGCACGATCCGCTCCGGGTCGGCCTCGATGTCCCCTTCGCCCTGCCGCTCATGCCGCAGGCTGTGGTCGGGGAAGGCGATGGCGAGCTCCAGCACGCCGTCCGCGATCGCCTGCTGGAGGTCGCATTGGCGCTTGCGGATGGACAGGCCGCGCCCGAGCCGCGCCTGCGAAAAATCGAGCAAGTCCGAGATCAGGTGCTGCATGCGGGCGACGGCCCGCTTGATGCGGTCGACCACCTGCTGCTGCTGCTCGGGCGAGATGCCCCGCTCCAGCAGGATGGTGCTCATGTGGACCACGGACAGGGGATTGCGGATGTCGTGGCTCACGACACCCACGAGCTGCTCCGCGAACGTCGCGCGATCCTCCGCTTCCGAGCGGGCGTCGACGATGTTCTGCTGGTCGCGCGCGTGCTGGGCGGAGAGCTCTTCGGCCCGCTTGCGCTGCAGCAGCAGCTCGCGCTCGTACTTGTGGCGGTCCTCGGCGACGAAGATCGCGATGTGCAGCAGCTTCGCGCCGTTCGCGCCCTGCCTGGCGATGTTCACCATCACGGGCAGCGGCGCGGCGTCGGGACGCCGCAGTTCGAGTTTCACCTCCGCCACGGAAGGCTGCATCTGCAGCAAGGGCTGCAGGTGCGTGTGCCAGAACATCCGGCCGCCGACGGTCAGCAGGTCCTGGAAGCGTTTGCGCCCGGCGAGGTCCTCGCGCGAGCAGCGCAGCCAGGTGCACAGCGTCCGGTTGGCGGCAATCACCTGCCCGTCCGGCTCTGCCAGCAGCAAGCCGCAAGGGGCCGAATCGTAGAGTTCCTCGGCACCGGGGAGGGATCCCGCGTGCATGGCTAGAGCCGGGCGATGAACTGTTCCATCGCGGCGGTACTCGCACTCGGTGCGCTGAGGTGCGGGCAGTGGCCCACGTTCTCGATGATCCGCAGCGTGCAATCGGGAATGCGCTTCTGCATGTACTCGCCGACGCTCCGCGGGGCGATCACGTCCTCGCTGCATTGCAGGATCAAGGTGGGCGCCTGCAGCTTGGGCAGCTCGGAGCGCAGGTCGGACAGGAAGGTCACGCGCGCGAACTGCTTGGCGATCTCCGGGTCGGTGCGGCAGAAGCTGCTGGTGAGCTCGCGGGCGAGTTCCGGCTGGTCGGGCGCGCCCATGATCGCCGGGGCCATGTTGCTGGACCAGCCGAGATAGTTGCTCTCCAGCGTCTCGAGCAGGCCCTCGATATCCTCGCGTTCGAAGCCGCCGACATAGTCGCCGTCGTTGATGTAGCAGGGCGACGGACCGACCATCACCTGCGCAAGGAAGGCATCGGGACAGCGCAGGTTGGCGAGCAGCCCGATCATCGCGCTCACGGAATGACCGACGCAGATGGCGGGCGCGGTCGTCACCTCCGCCAGCACCTCGCACACGTCGGCGGCATAGCCGTCCAGCGTGGCGTACTTCGCCGGCGAATACGCCGACAGGTCCGATCCGCCGCTGCCCACGAGGTCCACGAGGATGCACGTGAAGCTCTCGGAGAAGTGGGGCGCCATCAGGCGCCACATGTTCTGGTCGCAGCCGAAGCCGTGCAGGAACAGCATGGGGGGCCCTGAGCCGACCAGCTTGACGTTGTTGCGATTCAGGACGGACATGGTTCTCGGGTCGGGGGCAAGGCGGCAGTCTGTATCCGCAGCGCTGCCTTGTATGTAGGCCCGGGCCGACTGTGCCGAAGGGCTGCAGCACGCGGGGTGCCCGAGCCGGGTGTAGGCGACGTACTACGGCGGAAGCAGCCCGGTCCCACAACGACCGCCCGCCTATGCGCATCGAATGTGCGTCTTGGGTGCGGTGGGCGCACCCCCGGCAGGTCGTACGCCGGAGGTGCACAGCCGGTACTCTGCTCCGGTCCGGTTTGCCGCGTGGCTTGACAAGCGAAGCGAGGACTCCCGCGCGTGGCGCTCACCATCTTCATCGCTGAAGACAACAAGCTAGCCCTCGACTCCCTCGCCGAGTTGCTGGTGACGATCGCCGACGTGGAGATCGTGGGCTCGGCGAACTCCGAAATGGCGGCGGCGGACTGGCTGGTTTCGCAGCAGCGGACCTGGGACGTGCTGATCACCGACCTGCTGCTGCTGCCCGGCGGCTCGGGTTTCGGGCTGATTCGCCACGCGAAGTCGTTCGGCGCCTTCACCCGGGTGGTCGTGTTCAGCGACTTCGTGACGCCCGCCGTCGCCGAACGATGCGTCGCGCTCGGCGCGGACGCCGTGTTCAAGAAATCGGATCTCGCGCAGATGCTGGATTACGTGCGCGGCCTGGCCGGCGACGCCGCGGCCGGCTGAGGGCTGCGAACGCCGCCGGTGCACGCCCTCACGCGTGGCGTGCCGCGCGCTCGGCGATCTCCAGCGCCTTCGCGGCATCGACGGCAGCGCGATCGTGCGCCAGTCGTGCAGGCACCGTGAAGTCGTGTTGCGAGTTCCCGTCCGTCTGCGTGGACATCGCGCTCGGCGTCCACATGCTTTCCTGGCGCGACTGCGACTGCGACTGGGACTGCGGCTGCGGGCCGGCGGGCAATCCCGTCTCGCGCGGCACGCGCGCCCGGTTCGATGTGATGCTGCCGGTCAGGTACAAGGCGGCCAGCGCCCGGGCCAGCCGCTCGGCGACCAGTCCGGTTCTTTGCTGCAACTCCGCGAACCGTCCCGGGCCGAGGAACAGCTCGCGCATCACGAGCAGGTGCTCGTCACCGAGCAGGCGTTGATCGAGCTTGGGCGGACGGCGGTAGTACAGCGGCCTCGTGCGGTAGTGGGCAGGCAGGAGGTCGTCGTGCGTGCGCAGCGCAAAGGACCAGAGCACCTCCGAGATCGTCGTGCGCTGGAAATTGGCCGGGATGTAGGCGGCCGACGAGGGACGCGCCAGCCACTGGCCGCGTTCGAGTTGCTCCGCGTTCACGCCCGGCATCAGCCCGATCTCGCCAGTGCGGTCGATCACCGCCAGCAGCCGCCCGCCGCCGACGATGTGGTAGATCCGTTGCGACAGCGCGCCTTCGGCCTCGATCAGCCGGGCGGCGATCCACAGGCGCGCTGCCGTGCCGGCAAGCCACTGCGACTCCATGGCCGAGAGCATGGCGGCCATGCTCGCGGGATCCTCGGTGCGGAACGTGTACGTCGGCTCGAAGTCACGGCTGGCCACCGGTTGCGAGAATGCGACCGGACGCTGCACCTGCGCGAGCGACAGGCGCACGGAGCGACCACCGGGCTCGCCCGGGCCGATGCGCACGCTGCCGTCCCCGAGCAGTTGCACCCGCGCGCCGCAGGCCCACCATGCGTCGGCTTCCGCGAGTTCGCCGAAGCGCCATTGGACGGCCGGGGGCCCGCGCGTGTCGAGGACGCGCTGCACTTCGGCCGCCGCATCCCGCGTGAACCCGATCAGGCCGAGGATGAGAGTGGGACGATGGGGCTGGAACTGATGCTCGACTTGCATGGGTGCGGACGGACTGCAGCCGATTGGCGCATATCTGCAGAGCCTGGACTGTAGGACATTCCCTGCACGAACGGAGCCCTCGCGACGCGTCCACACGGGTTAGTTGCGCAGCGTACGCTGCAAGCGGTTGTTTGTCGTAACCAGTAAGTATGCGTTTCGATTTGCGTGTCGTTCGCGTTTTTGCCGCTGCCGGTCAGGCGCGCTCCAGTCGTGCACGCACCGCTGCCACCATAGGCACTATCGCGGACGGTGGGAACGGCGCCACGCTGCTGGCGTTGATCTCGCAGAGCACGAAGCGTTCGTCGCCGTCCGGGCCCCGTTCACCGAACAGGAAATCGCAATCCCACAGCAAGGGCAGCTGCTCGCGCGGCAACCCGACGCGCGCTCGCAGCAGCTCGACCCACTCGGTTTCCAGCCGCCGCCGCAGGCCCTGGAAGGCCGGCAGCTCCGGTCCGTGATAGAGCCGCGGCCCGGGCTGCGGCGCGGGCTGGCCTGGCGACGCGGGGAACAGCGCGTTGATCGCCTGGTGCCCGAAGCCGGCAACGCGGTCTTCCACCAGGTAGGCCCGCACCATGCCGTCGACGAGCCGGGGCTGCCAGGCCTGGTCGATCATGTGGCCGCCGTTGGCCGGGTCGAAGTAGGGCGCGAGCTTGTCCAGCAGCGCGGGGAGAGCGAGCCGTTCTTCCTCGCTGCCTCGCTGTGCATGCCGCACGCGCAGCAGCGGTGGCGACGAGTCGGCATCCGCGAGTTCGACGCGCCAGATGCCCGCGCCGCTCTGGCCGCGATGCTGCTTCAGCACGCGCGCGCCGATGCGCAGGCGCGCAGGCAATTCCCGTTCGAGCTGCGCGAGGCTGTCGACCCGTTGCACATCGCTGCCGAAGGGCAGGTCGCGCGTGTCGAACAGCACGTCCTTGGTCCCGAGCTTGAGGATGGCGTCGGGATGCGCGCTGACCACGGTGCCGGCTGCGGCGAGGCGGCGCAGCATCGCATCGAGCCGGTCGCGGCGCCGCCCGCCTTCGATCGGGTTGCACCACACCAGCACCACGCGGACGCCGCGCAATTGCGCCTCGACCTCCTCTGCGAAATCGTCGTGGTAGACGGCGGGCGCCGCAGCCATGCCGGCGGCAGCGAAGGCCTCGAACAGCGGGGCGAACCGGCTTGCGGCCGGGTCGGAGCGATCGCGCGTGGCGCGGTCGCCGGGATAGAGCAGGGCAACAGGGGAAGTGGACAAGGTCGCGCTCCTCATTGGGCCGATGCGGCCCGTTCAGGAGCAGAGCTTGGAGGCGCGAGCCTCTTGCGGATGCGGGGAGCCTGCTCGTGACCCCACGCAGGCATTCTAGCGAGGAGCAGCTCAGATTGCGAGCGGGGCGCACGCCAGCGCCCCGCCTCAATGCCGGTGCGTGTGATGCGCGTCGGGCACGTGCGGATGGCTGTGCTGCGTCGGCTCGTGGCGATGCAGGTGGCTGTGCTCGCCCGCCGGTGGCACGTCGTGCACGTGGTCGTGGTGACCGTCGTCGTGCCTGTGCGCGTGTTCATGCACCAGCGCCTCGTGCACGTGCGCGTGCTCGTGGCGCTCGCGCAGGTGCAGCACCACGCCCGCCAGCATGACGACCCCGCCCGCAGCCGTGCCCCAGTCCAGCGCGCCTTCGCCCAGCGCGGCGGCCACCAGGGCGCCGATGAAGGGTGCGAACGCGAATACGGAGCCGGTGCGCGCGGCGCCGAAGGCGCGCTGCGCCAGCAGGTACAGCCTGAGGCTCAGGCCATAGCCGCTCGCGCCGATCAGCAGCAGCGCGAGCGCCTGGGGCGCACGCGGCATCGCCTCGCCCCAGGCCAGCGCCAGCAGCAGGGCGGCGGGCGCGCCGAGCGCGGCCTTCACCAGCACCACCTGCGCCGGGTCGCGTTCGGCAAGCGCGCGCGAGAGCGTGTTGTCGATGCCCCAGGCTGCGGTCGCGAGCAGGACCGCGAGCAAGCCGGCGATCTGCGTCTGTCCCGCCGAACTGCGATCGAGCACGAGCACGATGCCGCCGGCCAGCAGCAGCGCCATCGCGAACCGCACGCGGCGATCCATGGACTCGCCGTAGAGAACGCGCGCCAGCAGCGCGGTGAACAAGGCCTCGAGCGACAGCATCAGCGATGCGCTCGTGCCGCTGGTGTGCTGCAGTCCCCAGGCGAGCGCCACCGGACCGGCGACGGCGCCGAAGGCCGCCATCGCGAGCAGCCGCGGCAGGTCCGTGCGGCGGACCTGCGCCTCGCGTTCCGGCGCGCGGCGCAACAGCGCACCGAGCAGGGCCGCGCCGGCATAGAGCAGGGCTGCGGTCATGAAGGGGCCCAGCCCGGTGCCGGCACGCTGAACCAGCGGCGTGCTGATGCCGAACAGCGTGGCGGCCAGCACGGCCAGCCACGCACCGCGTTGCGCGGGCTGGCGCGCCGGGACAGTGTCGTTCATGTGGCGCGAAGCATAGCCCGCGCCGCAGCCTTACTGGCTGTACGCCACCGTGGACATCAACGCGAGGGCCGCCTGCTCGCGCGCTGAAGTCGTTCAGCGCCGGCGCAGGCTCCACGCCAGCGCCGCCGCGAGCGCGCCCAGCGCCAGCGCCGCGCGATTGCGATCGGCCCAGGTCTGCACGCTGTGCGCGTGGGCCAGCGCATCGAAGCGGCCGTGCGCGCCGTGGTCGCCGGCCACGGGCTGCCAGAGGTTGTCCTGGCGGCCGGGCGGCAGTGGCTCGTCGGTGTGCTGACCGTCCACGGCCGTGCGACCGAGCATGCGATCGAGGAATCCCGGCACCACGCGCTGGCCCAGGATGGCCTGCACCGCGGGCCAGCCCACCCACCACTCGCGGCGCTGGTGCGTGGCGGCGTGGTACACCGCGCGCGCGGCGACCTCCGGCTGGAAGATCTTGCCCATCGGGCGCGGCCGCTTCGCCAGCGTCGTGCGGCCCCACTCGAACTGAGGCGTGTTGAAGGCCGACAGGTGGACCATCGTGATGTGCACGTTGCTGCGGTCGTGATCGAGCTCGCAGCGGATGGAATCGGTGAAGCCACGCATCGCGGCCTTGGCGCCGCAGTAGGGCGCCTGCAGCGGGATCGAGCGGTAGGCGAGCGCGGAGCCGATCTGCACGATGGTGCCGCGGTCGCGTGGCTTCATGCGCCGCAGTGCCGCCAGCGTGCCCCACACCGCGCCCAGGTAGGTGACCTCCGTCGCCCGCTTGAAGTCGGCCGGCGCGATCGACAGCGCGTCGGAGAAGATGGTCGCCATCGCGTCGTTGACCCACACGTCGATCGCACCCCAGCGTGCCTCCACCTGCGCCGCTGCGGCTTCCACCGCGTCGGCGTCGGCGACGTCGGTGGGCAGGACCAGCGCTTCGCCGCCCAGGCGTTCCACGTCCGCGCGGGCGCCCTGGAGTCCGTCTTCGCCGCGCGCGAGCAGCGCGACGCGCCAGCCATGCGATGCGAACTCGCACGCGGTCGCGCGTCCCACGCCCGCCGATGCCCCCGTGATCACGACGACGCGGCGCTGCTGTGCATTCATGCGTTCTCCTTCGTGGCAGCGGCCAGCGAAGGCGCGCCCGTTGCTTGGCTCGCGATCGCCTCAGCCCGGACCCGGGCTCGGCACGCCGGCCGGATGGCCGCCTTGCTGCTGCTTCGCACCACCGCCGCCGGCGCCGGCGCCGCCCGACGTGCCCGACGTGCCGCTGCCGGAGGTGCCGCCACCCGAGGTGCTGCCGCCACCCGCGGTGCTGCCGCCACCCGAGGTGCTGCCCGCGCCCGAGGTTCCACCGCCGGTGGCCGGATTGCCGCCGCCCGCCGCACTCGCAGCGTCGCTGGCATGCGTGGCGGGAATCAGCGCTGTGTTCGTGGCGGCGCGCCCCGCATTCGGCGTGCCGTTGTCGCGGCTGTCGGTGCCGGCGCGGCCGAGGGTCTCGGGTCCCGGATGCGCGAGCGGGTTGCCGCCCGCTGCGCTGGTGTCGGCCTGCGCCGGCGTGCCCTGCGGACGCGGCAACTGCTTGCGCAGCTTGTCCACCTGCTCCGCGGTGACCGGCGAAGCGCGATTGCCCCAGCTGTTGCGCACGAAGGTGGCGACGGCCGCGATCTGCTGGTCACCGAGCTTCCAGTCGTACGCCGGCATAGCCAGGGGCGTAGCCGCGCGATCGGTCGGCACCTTGCGCGTGCCCGCCAGGATGAAGTGCAGCACGGAGGTCGGGTCCGACTGCTGCAGGTTGGCGTCCTGCTGCAGCGGCGGGAAGAAGCGCGGCACGCCCTGGCCGTCCATGCGGTGGCAGGCCGAGCAGGTGTCCTGGAAGATGGCTTCGCCCTGCTTCATCACGGCCTGGTCGGGTTGCTTGACTTCGGGCTCGGGCGACGCCGGCAGGCCGCGCAGGTAGGTGATCACGGCCTGCAGGTCATCGTCGTTCATCTGCGAAGTCGAGAAGGCCACCACCTCACCCATTTCACCGGAGGCCGCGCTGTGCACGTTCGTGCCCTGGCGCAGGAACTCGCGCAGCGCGTCGTCGGTCCAGCCGCCGATGCCCGAGCGCCGGTTGCCGGTGATGTCGGGCGCGTACCAGGTGCCGAAGGTGCCGCCGCGGAACGCCTGGTCGTGCTTGGGCGCCCCGAGGAAGTTCTTGGCCGTGTGGCACGCCTCGCAGTGGCCCAGCGTCTGGACCAGGTAGGCCCCGCGATTCCACTGCGGCGACTTGCTTGGGTTGGCCTGGTAGGGACCCTTGTCCAGGAACAGCGCGTTCCAGAAGGTGAGCAGCCAGCGCTGGTTGAACGGGAAGGGCAGCTGGTTGCGCTCGAAGTCGTGCCGCACCGCGGGGATGCTCTTCATGTACGCGAGCATCGCGTCCGAGTCCTCGCGCGTGATGCCGGTGTAGTAGTTGTAAGGGAAGGCCGGATAGAGGTGGTGGCCTTCGTCGTCGATGCCTTCGTGCAGTGCGCGGTAGAACTGGTCGGCGGTCCAGTCGCCGATGCCGGTGTCCTTGTCGGGCGTGATGTTCGCGCTGTAGATCGTGCCGAACGGCGTCTGCACGGCCCGGCCGCCGGCGAAGCGCGCGCCGCCCTGCTGCGTGTGGCAGGCGACGCAGTCGCCCAGCGCCACCAGGTATTTGCCGCGCTGCACCTGCACGTCGGAGGTACCCGTGGGTGGCTGCACGGACGGCGCGGGCTGCTGCGGCGCGCTCTTGGGTTGGGCGAACACCAGGGTGGTGGCGACGACCGCCGCGGCCAGCCCGCCGACGATGAGGATGGAGGATGTGCGCATGTCGCCTCCTTCAGGCCAGAGGACCCGGCGCCTTGAGGTAGCGCGTGCGGATCGCTTCGGCCGCCCAGTAGGTCAGCGCGCCGACCGTGCCCGTCGGGTTGTAGCCGGGGTTCTGCGGGAAGGCGCTGGCCCCGAACACGAACAGATTGGGCACGTCCCAGCTCTGGAGGTAGCGGTTGACGGCGCTGGTGGCCGGGTCCGTGCCCATGATCGCGCCGCCGGTGTTGTGCGTCGTCTGGTAGGGCACGACGTCCCAGCTGCCCTTGCGCTTGTTCACCTTGATCTCGCGCGGCTTCATCGCCCGCGCGATCTCCGCCGCCTTGTCGGTGAGGTAGTCGGACATGCGGTGCTCGTTGTCCGTGAAGTCGAAGGTCATGCGCATCAGCGGCCGGCCGTAGACATCGCGGTAGGTCGGATCGAGGTCCAGGTAGTTGGTGCGGTGGCTCATCACCGCGCCGTGCGTGGCCACGCTGGTGGACTTCAGGTAGTTCTGCGCCACCGCCTTCTTCCAGGCAGACCCCCAGTGCGGCGTGCCGTCGGGCACCGGGTGCGTCTCGATCGGTCGCGCACCGGTCTGCACGATGCCGATGAAGCCGCCGCCGATGAAGCCCAGGCCCGAGTGGTCGAAGTTGTCGCCGTTGAATTCGTCGACCAGCATCCCGTGCGCGCCCGCGCCGATGAAGGGATTGAGGATCTTGTCGTCGTAGAAGACGTTCACCGACGACGTGATCTGGTAGGCGTAGTTCTTGCCGATCACGCCCTGGCCGCTCACCGGGTCATACGGCTTGCCGATGCCGGAGACGAGCAGCAGGCGCACGTTGTGCAGGATGTAGGCCGTGAGCAGGATCAGGTCGGCCGGCTGCTCGTACTCCTTGCCGGACGCGTCGACATAGCTGACGCTGACTGCGCGCTTGCCGGTGGAGTCGAGATTGATCTTGATCACCTCCGACTCCGTGCGCAGCGTGAAGTTGGGCTTGCGCATCAGCACCGGCAGGATGGTCGTCTGGGCACTCGCCTTCGAGTAGTTGCCGCAGGCGAACTTCTCGCAGAAGCCGCAGTAGGTGCACGGCCCCAGCTGCACGCCCAGCGGGTTCGTGTACGCGCGCGACATGTTGGCCGAAGGCTGCGGGAACGGGTGGTAGCCCAGCGAGCGGGCGGCCTCGGCGAACAGCGTCGGCGGCAGCGTCATGGCCATCGGCGGGTTGGGGTACTCGCGCTTGCGCGGGCCCTCGAACGGGTTGCCGCCCTCCTGGATGGCGCCGTTCAGGTTGCCCGCCTTGCCCGAGATGCCGCACAGGTATTCGAAGCGGTCGTAGTGCGGTTCGAGCTCGTCGTACGTGACGCCCCAGTCCTGGATCGTCATGTCGGCCGGCAGGGCGGAGGCGCCGTAGCGCTGCAGGTTGTGGCTGCGCGCGACGAAGTCCGACGGCAGGAAGCGCCAGGTCTGCCCGTTCCAGTGCACGCCGGCACCGCCGACGTTGGTGCCGGGGAGGAACGATCCCAGGCGCCGCATCGGCAGCGCCGTCTGCCCCGGGTTGTTGCGGATCGTGAGCGTCTCGTGCGCGAGCTTCTCGAACAGCGCGTGGCGAAAGTAGTAGCGCAGCTCGTCCTGCGCGAAGGTGGGCGCGAAGTCGGTCGGCGTGTCGCGCCAGGCGCCGCGTTCGAGCGCCAGCACGTTCAGGCCGGCGTCGGTGAGCTCCTGGGCCATGATGGCGCCGGTCCAGCCGAAGCCGATCACGACTGCATCGACGGGAGGAAGACGTTGGGCCATTGCGTTACCCCTTCGACCATTCCGGCCGGCCCGAAATGGCCACGGGCGGCAGGGGATAGCGCTGGTTGTGCTTCGTCACGAAGGGACTGTGGTCGTAGCGCGCGCCCGGGAAGCCGATCAGCTTCCAGCCGACCATGTCCTTGTTGCCGCCGTAGATGGGATCGGCCCAGAAGCCTTCCAGCGTGTTCTGCATCAGCATCTGGAAGAAGCTCTTCGCGTCGGCGGTGGCCAGTTGCGCCTTGCCTTCCTCCAGCTGCTTCAGCCAGCGGTCCTGGTCGTCCGCGCCGAGCTTGGCGAAGGTGCCGGCGCGCCCCTCCTTGTTGACGGCGTCGTCGATCTCGCGGATGGCGATGCGGTACAGCGACGCGGGCGTGAGGCGGGTCTGGTAGCCCTGCGTGGGTTCGCCTTCGCCCCAGGGCCCTTGCATGTACCAGTCCTGTCCGCGCCCATAGTCACCGGCGAGCTGCCGGTCGATGAAGGTGGGCACGCCCGCTTCGAGCGCGCCGGCGCCGAGGTCGTCCTTGGGAATCAGGCGGGCGACCGCGGCCTCGACGAAGACGCCCTCTGCGGCCGCGAAGAAGAGGTAGCCGCTCTGCGCTGGCCCGTGGGTGGCGGCCGGCGGTGCCGCAGCCTCGCTTTCCTGCCAGGGCATGTCGCCCTGGATCACGCGCGCGGCAGCGGCTCCGGTGACCGGCACGATCACGCCGGCGGTCAGCAGGCGGCGGCGCGTCAGCGCCGGCCCGCGGGATTCAGGGTCGGTGGGTTTCATGGGGACTCCCTTCGAATGCACGGGTGCGCGACCCGGCTCGTCGGCCGTCCGCCGTGCCGGTCGCACGTGCGCAGGCCCTGCAGCCGCGTTGTCTGGCTGGACAAGACCAGTCACCGACTTGCAGCCGCTCGCTCGGAAACGGATCGCGCGGCACAGCTAGCTCTCGCTTGTATTTGGCGGCAATGTATCACCGCACTCCTCGGCCATGGGGTGCTCGCGCGCGTGTTTGTGCTCGGCGGCGCGAAGTCGTGCGTGGGCATCGCCTGCACAGCCCGCAGGACGCCTGGTCCGTGCGATCATGCGGCGTGGCAAACAGCGAGCGCCCGAGAACTTCCGCGAAGAAGTCCGTGCCCAGGCCTGCGGCCCGCTCGCGCGCGGACTCCGCGGCGCGGACGCAGGCGCGTGCGACGGCCCGGCCTGCGGCCGTGCGCGCGCCGCGCAAGACCGCGGCACGTCCCGATCCCGCCGGCCAGGTGCTGCGGCGCTTCCGTGCGGTCTTCAATGCCGTGCGCAACCATTTCCGCAGCGTCGAGCAGGTCGCCGGTATCTCCGGCGCCCAGGTCTGGGCCCTGAGCGAGATCGCCGCGCACCCCGGCATCGGCGTCGGTGCGCTGGCCCGCTCCATGGACATTCACCAGTCCACCGCGAGCAACCTGGTGCGCGCGCTGCTCGAGTCGCGGCTGGTCGCTTCGGAACGCGGCGCGGAGGACCAGCGCGCCGTGCACCTGCGTGCGACGGCGCGCGGGCTGAAGGTGCTCGGCAAGGCGCCGACCCCTTTTGTCGGCCTGCTCCCCGACGTGCTGCGCCGGCTGGACGAGGCGACGCTGAAGCGGCTGGACCGCGACCTGGAGCGGCTGATCCGTGAACTGCGCACCGATCCGCGCGGCGCGCAGACCCTGATCGGTGCCGACGACTGAAGCCGTCGATGCGCCAGGCCGCCTTCAATCCTCGAGGAAATTCCCCGCGTCGAAGAACACTGGCGGCGCCTGCGGATCGAAGCTCACGCCGGCCGGGTCCTCGCCCCGCTGCACGGCCTCGACCTGCTGCTGCAGGTAGCGCCGCACCATGACCACGCCGCGATCGGTGGTGGCGAGGTGCTCTTCGGAATGCCCGGCGATCGGGCCCTGGCTCACCATCGCCTCGTAGTCGCCGGGCGAGCGCTGGTGCTCCTCTTCGCTCAGCTCCTCCCACAGCTTGCCGTTCTGGCGCGAGCGCATCTTCGCCAGCTCGCCCGGCTCGGACACGCGGCCCACCACGTAGATGCGGAAGTGCGTGTCGTCGATCGGCAGGATCCAGCCGATCGACTCCACGCGCCCGTACTTGCCCACGCGCGGGCTCGGGATGACGCGCAGCGTCGGCACGCCGGCCTGGCTGATGCGGCGGAAGGTCTTGCCGTCGGGAAACTTGCGGATCGAGGTCGTGCGCACGCCCAGTTCCACCGTGTCCCAGCGGACCTCGGGCATCACGGCCATCTGCTCGACGAATTGCGTGCCGCTGAACGTGGAGTGCAGGACGACGACATGGAAGGGATCGACGAGGTTCTCGTAGTGCTGCAGCCAGTTGCAGTCGATGACCTGCGGGCCGCCGCCGCCGATGCTGCGGTCGTTGGCCTCCAGCATCTCGCCGGGGTCCAGGTTTTCCAGGCACTCGTAGCGGGGCAGCACCGGCTTGCGGTCCGGTGGGCCCAGGTATGCGAAGACCAGTCCGTACTGTTCCTGCACCGGGTACCAGGGCTGGCGCACCTTGTCGCGGGCGCGGCCGCCCTGCGGCTCGCACGGCTGCTCCACGCAGTGGCCCTGCACGTCGAACATCCAGCCGTGGTAGCAGCAGCGGATGCCGCGCTCCTCCACGCGACCGTAGAACAGCGACGTGCCGCGGTGCGCGCAGTGCGGATAGACCAGGCCCGGGCGGCCGCTCTTGTCCCGGAACAGGATCAGGTCCTCGCCCAGCACGCGCACCTTGCGCGGCGTGTCGGTGGCGTCGCCGGCGAGCGCGATCGGGTGCCAGTAGCGGCGCAGCAGTTCGCCCATCGGCGTGCCGGGGCCGACTTCGGTCAGCTCCTTGCGGTACGTGGGCGCCGGCTTGCCGTACGCGGTGCCGGTGTCCGGCGCGACGGGAAGGTGTCGCGCGTTCATTCGGCCGTCACTCCCGCAGCCTTGATCAGTTCGGCGGTGCGCGGATAGTCGACCCGGAAGCGCTCGACGAACTGCGCGGGCGTGTTGCCCAGCGGCTCGAAGCCATAGCCGACCAGGCGGGCCGCGACATCCGGCATCGCGGTGATGTCGCGCAGTGCCGAAACCCACGTGTCCACCACGTTCTGCGGCGTCTTCGCCGGGGCGAACCAGCCGATCCAGCTGTCGATGTCGAAGCCCTGGAAGCCCTGCTCGGTGAAGGTCGGCACGTTGGGCAGGATCGTGAGCCGGCGCGTCCCGGCGACGGCCAGCGCCTTCATCTTGCCGCCCTGGATCTGCGCGCGCGCGGTCGCTGGGTTGGCCCAGGCGAAGTCGAGGGCGCCCCCGAACATGTCGCTGTGCGCCTGCGCCTCGCCCTTGTAGGGCGCGTGGATCAGGTTGGCGCCGGTCTCGCGCTTGAGCAGTTCGCCGAACAGGTGCGCCGCCGACCCGGTGCCCCAGGTGCCGTAGGTCAGTCCCTTCGGCTGCTTCTTCGCGAAGGCGATGAACTCCTGAAGGTTGTTGTAGGGCGCATCGGCGCGCGCGACGAGCATGGGGCCGCCGGTGCCGATCATGGACAGTGGCGTGAAGTCCTTGACCGGGTCGTACGGCAGCTTAGCTTGCAGGATCGCGTTGTTGATGTGCGTGAGCGGCAGCGTGACCATCACCGTGTAGCCGTCCGGTGCGGCCTTCGCGACCGCGTCGGCGGCGATGATGCCGCTCGCGCCGGGCTTGGGCTCGACCACCATGGGCTGCGCCCAGCGCTGTTGCAGCTTGTCGCCGTAGATCCGTGCGATGGTGTCGATGGGACCGCCGCCGGTGCCGAAGGGAATGATGCGCACCGGCCGCGACGGAAACCCGTCGGCGCGCGCGGGCAGGGTGCTGGCCAGGGCCAGGCCGCCGAGGGCGACGAGGGCCGAGCGGCGGCCGACGGCGCCGGGTTCATGGAAAGAGCGCATGCGGGTCTCCGGGTGCTGCGCGAATTATGCGGCGCTGCCGCTGGGGGCCTCGCCGGCACGCTCAGGGCCGCCGATGGGCTGCAATCCGGGCGGTCCGGCTCCATCGCCGCGCGTCGAAACGATGCCACGGGCTTCGCATCGGGTGCATTTGGAAATGCGAAGTTACGGGATGTATCGGAGTTGGGACGATCGCTCCAGGCACTGGAGCGATGACGCCGCGTCGCCAATGGGGAAACGGGAGGTGAAGCGCACTCGCACGTTATCGTTTCGTGTTAACGGCGCAGGCGAATGTGTTAAGCCGTATCCCTAGGTGTCAGCGATCTGCAAGCCAGTCGCGCCACTGACCCACAAGCTTCGACCGACCATCTGAGCAGCAGGAGAACGAGCGCCGGGCTCCGCTACAGTCCGGTCCGTCGCAACCCACTGCTACAAAAAAAATGAGGATCCGGGGACGAGGTTTCACGCTGATCGAATTGATGGTCGCCTGCGCGGTGGTCGCCATCCTGGCGTCCGTCGCGTATCCATCCTACCTGTCGCACGTGCGCAAGTCGGCGCGCGCCTCGGCGAAGGCGCAGATGATGGACATCGCCAACCGCGAGCAGCAGTTCCTGCTCGCCAACCGCAACTTCGTTTCCGCCACGCAGCTCCAGGCCAGCGGCTACGCGCTGCCGCCGGATGTCAGTGCGAAGTACACGTATTCGATCGCGGTCGCCAGCGCACCGCCTTCCTTCACGGTGACCTTCACCCCCATCGGCAGCCAGGTCAAGGACGGTCCGCTGGTGCTCTCGAGCGACGGCACCAAGAGCCCCGCGGACAAGTGGTAGGAGAGCGCATGTCGAACACCGCACGCCAACGTGGCGCCACCCTGATCGAAGTCCTGATCACGCTCGTGATCGTCGCCTTCGGCCTGCTGGGCATGGCCGGACTCCAGGTGCGCATGCAGTCCACGGAGATGGAGTCCTACCAGCGCAGCCAGGCGCTGCTGCTGCTCAACGAGATGGCCACGCACATCGCGACGAACCGCGCGAACGCCGCTGCCTACGTGACCGGCACCAGCTCGCCGCTGGGCACCGGCTTCGATTGCAGCGGCATGGCGAGCACCTCGATCGCGCAGGCGGACCTGAAGGCGTGGTGCAACGCTTTGCAGGGCTCCTCGGAGACCACCGGCACGGGCGCGAGCGCGCTGCGCCAGGGCGCAATGATCGACGCGCGCGGCTGTGTCCAGCTCTCCGCCGACGGCGACTACCTCGTGACCGTCACGTGGCAGGGGCTCGCGCCCATCGTCGCGCCGCCGACCTCCCTGGCCTGCGGGGCCAGCCAGTACGACGGGGGCAGTTGCACCAACGACCTGTGCCGGCGCGCGGCCACCACCGTCGTCCGCATCGCGAACCTGATATGAACCGCACCCTCGCCGGCTTCCGCACGCGGACCCTGCAACGCGGCCTGACCCTCGTCGAACTGATGGTGGGGGTGGCGCTGTCGCTGCTCGTGATCCTGGCGATGCTCACCTTGCTGATGAACGTGAACCGCAACAGCACGGAGCTCGCGCGGACCAACTCGGTCATCGACAACGGCCGGATGGCGCAGCAGCTGATCGAGGCGGACCTCACGCACGCGGGCTTCTGGGGCGGCTACGTGCCGACCTTCGACGACCTGAGCGTGTCCGGAGCGGTCGGCGCCGTGAACGACGCCATGACCGTCGCCTTTCCCACCGCCTTGCCCGATCCCTGCGCGGCCGTCGCCACCTGGAACACCGACTACCGCGCCCAGCTGATCGGCCTGCCGCTGCAGGTGTACCAGGTGTCCTCGTCCGGCGCTTCGCCGGTGTGCTCTTCGATCATCACGGCCGCCGAGGCGCAACCGGACAGCGACGTGCTGATCGTGCGGCACGCGGCGCCCTGCGTGGCGAACGCTTCCGCGAGCGAGACGGACTGCCTGAACACCGCGGGCAACATGTTCTTCCAGCTTTCGCGCTGCCCGACGGACGCCGCCCGCTTCGCGCTCAGCGCCACGCCGGCCGATCTGGTGCTGAAGAACGGCACCTGCTCGGCGACCGCCCCCTTGTACCGGTTCCTGTCCACGATCTATTGGGTGCGCAACTACTTCATGACGCCGGGCGACAACGTGCCGACGCTCGTGCGCACCCGCTTCCAGCTGCAGGGCGGCGTGCTGGCGCACCAGCAGACCGAGGCGCTCGTCGACGGCATCCAGGCCTTGCGCATCCAGCTGGGGGTGGACAACGTCAGCAAGCCCACGGTGGCTGGCGGGACCGGTGCGACCCTCACCACGGCGAAGTTCCAGCAGGACGTGGGCTGGGCCAGCACCACCGACACCTACACGCCGACCAAGCGCGGTGACGGCAACGTCGATGCGTACCTCGCCTGTGCCGCCGCGGGTTCGCCCTGCAGCGATCCGGTGCAGGGGCCGTTCAACCTGGCGAACACCGTCGCGGTGACGGTGGGGGTGCTGGCGCGCGCATCGAGCGCCACCCCGGGGTACGTCGACGTCAAGAACTATTCGATCGCGGGCAGCAGCATCGGCCCGTTCAACGACGCGTACAAGCGGCACGTGTACGCGGAAACCGTGAGACTGAACAACGTCTCCATGCGCCGCGAGGTACCCCCGCCATGAACCGGCATTCCCTCCAATCCCTGCAGCGGGGCGCCGTGATGGTGGTCGCCTTGATCCTGCTGATGATCATTTCCGTGATCGTGATCGGCGGTTACCTGCTCAGCTCCTCGGACCTGCGCTCGGTCGGCAACGTGCAGTTCCGGGAAGAGGCGCTCGCCTCCGCGAACCGCGCCCTCGAACAGGTCGTGAGCGGCTCGTTCCTCACGGCGCTGAACACCACCGTCAATTCGACCGTCGACATCAACAAGGACGGCGTGCCCGACTACTCCGTCACCATCAGCATTCCGCAGTGCCCCGTGCGCGCGGCGCGCGTCGCGCTGGACGCCCCCAGCGGCTACGAGACCAGCGACGGCGGCACCAGCGCCGGCAGCTACATCGTGGACTGGGAACTCATCGCGACCGTGTCGGACGTCAGCACGGGCGCTGCGGTCGTCATCCACCACGGTGTGCGGCTGCCCATGCAGCAGTCCGACTACCAGACTTATGTCGTGCCCTGCGGGCTGACCGTGTTCTCTTCCTGATTGCCTGGAGCAACGATGACCATCAAGCGACTCCTGCAGGTGCTCGCCACCATCGCGCTGCCGGCGTGCGTGCACCTGGCTGCCTTCGCCGAGGACACGGACCTGTTTGCCTCGCCCAACACCGCTGCCGCGGCCAACATCCTCGTGGTGTTCGACAACGGCGCGAGCTTCGATGCCAATTCGTCGCAGAGCTGCAGCATCGATTCGCTCGGCACCGTGAAAGTGGACGGCACGGGCACCAGCAACACGGCCCTCAGTGGTTCGGCCGGCGGCGTGGAGCAGTGCGCGCTCTATGCGGCCCTGGCAGCCTTGCCCGCCAACGACACGCCCCTCTTCAACGTGGGCTTCATGATGTTCAACGCCACGGGCCTGCAGAAGTTCGACCCGACGAACACGACGGGCAACCCCTTCTCCGCGTGCCCGAGCAGCGGCGTCGGCGGCTGCAACATCGTGCCCGTGGTGGGCTACACGCCCACCGTCAAGACGAACCTGCTCAACTGGGTGAAGAACTGGAAGAGCAGCGGCAACAGCGGCTACAACATCAAGAGCAACTCGCTCGCGAGCGGCGCCATCATGCAGGAGGCCTGGGCGCTGTACCAGGGCAAGCAGGGCATTTCCGGCACCACCTATGCCGCCCCCTCGACGGGGTGCGGCAAGAACTACGTCATCTACGTCGGGGACGCCTACCGCAACAACACGAGCCCGAACGACCAGACGGGCAGCAAGGGGCCGAGACAGTACCTGTACAGCGGCTCCGACACGGCGACCGGCATGTACGCCAACCCGAAGCCCACCACCGCGCAGCTGACCTCGTTCACGGACACGGTCAGCGCGAAGTACGGGCTCGGTACCAGCCAGATCGTCTGCACGTCCGGCAACAGCTCCAGCTACACCTTCCCCGGCGACAACGAGAACTCGGGCAGCTGGGGCCTGAACTGGTCGGAGTACATGTGGGGCCAGGCCGGCATCAAGACCACCAGCATCGGCCTGCTCGGCGCGTCCTGCCTGCCCAGTTATTCCGCCTGGCTGCAACGGCTCGCCGAGGTGGGTGGCGGGGACTTCTACGCCACCAGCGACTACGCCACGCTGGTGAACGCGTTCAAGGCTTCGTTCGGCAACATCATCTCCGTCAACAGCGTGTTCGCTTCCGTGTCCCTGCCGGTGAGCGTCAACACGCAGGGCTCCTACCTGAACCAGATCTTCGTGGGCATGTTCCGGCCCGACTCCGGCTTCCTGCCGCGGTGGCTGGGCAACCTGAAGCAGTACCAGCTGGGGTTCACGAGCAACGGCAACCTGCAGACCAACGATGCGGACGGCAACGCAGCCATCAACAACAACACGGGCTTCATCACCTCGTGCGCGCGCAGCTTCTGGACGCCGAACACCACCACCAACCAGCAGTACTGGGCGCTGTCGCCCAGCGGCGGCTGCCTGACGGTCACGAATTCGGCGGCCTCGGATTACCCCGACGGCAACATCGTGGAGAAGGGGGCGCAAGCCTACGGCTTGCGCCAGGTGACGCCGTCGGCGCGCGTGGTGAAGACCTGCGGCAGCACGCTCGCGAGCTGCACCGGCTGGAGCGACTACAAGTCGTCCAGCCCGCCCAGCGCCAGCCTGTTCGGCACCGGACTCACCAGCACCGACGCGGCCACGCTGGTGGACTGGTCGCGCGGCCTGAACACGCAGAACGAGCTGCTCAAGGGCGCCACGGTCATGCGGCCTTCGGTGCACGGTGACGTGATGCACTCCCGGCCGGTGGCGCTCAACTACGGCACCGACACGGCGCCGCAGGTGGTCGTGTACTACGGCGCCAACGACGGCATGCTGCACGCCGTCAACGGCAACCAGACGGGCTCGCTGACCTCGAATGGAACCACCTATGCCGCCGGTGCGGAGCTGTGGACCTTCATGCCGCCGGAGTTCTACGGCCAGATCAAGCGCCTGTACGACAACACGACGCCCGTGTACTACAAGGGCGCGGCCGACACCAGCGCGCTGCCCAAGCCCTATGGCATGGATGGCCCGGTCACCGCATTCCGCGGCACGATCAACGGCTCGGCCAAGACCTACCTGTACGCCACGATGCGCCGCGGCGGCCGCGCGGTCTATGCCTTCGACGTGACCACGCCCGGCAATCCTTCCTTCCTCTGGAAGATCGGCTGTTCCAGCGTGGACCTCACCTCCACGGACTGCGGCAGCACCAGCGGCACCAGCAACTACATCAACATCGGCCAGACCTGGAGCAGCCCGAAGGTGATCCAGGCCAGTGGCTACAGCAATCCGCTGCTGATCATGGGCGGTGGCTACGACACCTGCGAGGACAACGACACCGGCACCGGCGGCGCCAACAACAGCTGCACCGGCTCGCCCAAGGGCAGCCGCGTGTACGTGATCGACGGCACGGACGGTCACATCGTCGCGCAGTTCCCGACCGTGGCTCCGTTCACCGGCGGCGCTCCGCGCAGCGTCATCGGCGATGCGACCGTGGTGAATGCCAACGGCGTGGCCAAGTACGCGTACATCGCCGACATGGGCGGCGTGGTGTACCGGCTGGACTTCACGGCGACAACGGTCGCTGGCTGGACGATGACCCCGATCGCGAAGGTGGGCTGCGATTCGCTCACCGCCTGCACGGCGAACCGCAAGTTCATGTTCCAGCCTAGCGTCGTGAGCACGGACGGCACGACCTTCGACATCCTGCTGGGCACGGGCGACCGCGAGAAGCCGACCCGGCAGTACGGCGCGTCCAACGGCGTGCAGAACTACTTCTTCATGCTGCAGGACCAGCCGGGCAGCACCACCTTCCTGCAGGACCAGTGCGGCAGCGGCAACAACTTCCTGTGCCTGAACTCGCTGCAGGCCATCACCGCGGGCACGACGCCCAGCGCCTCGGCGCTGGCGGCCAAGAAGGGCTGGTATCTCGCGCTCGCCTCCACCGAGCAGGTGGTGACCTCCGCCATCACGCAGTTCGGCATCACCACGTTCAGCACGCACCAGCCCGCGGTGGCCACGAATTCCTGCGGCAACAACCTGGGCAAGAGCCTGGTCTACAACCTCAGCTACGCCAACGCAGGCGCCGTCAACGGCAGCAGCAACATCTACGCCGAGATCGCGGGCGACGGCCTGCCGCCCTCGCCGGTGGCGGGCTCGGTGTTGATCAACGGCAACCCGGTGTCCTTCTGCATCGGCTGCTCGGCGGACTCGCCGCTGCAGGGCCGCAAGGCGCAGCAGAACGGCAGCGTGTCGCGCGCCAAGAACCGCCTGTACTGGTACGTGGAGAAGAAATGATGCGTACCAGGCTTCGTCCGCAAGGGGGCTTCACGCTCATCGAGCTGCTGGTCACGCTGGTCGTGCTCGGCATCCTCACGCGGCTGGCGGTGCCTTCGTTCGCACAGGCCATGCTGACCAGCCGGCTCGCGTCGTACTCCAACAGCTTCATCGGCAGCGCGCAGTACGCCCGCAGCGAGGCGCTCAAGCGCAACGTCGCGCTCACCATGTGCGCCTCTTCCGACGGCGCGACCTGCACGTCCGGCGCGACCTGGGCGCAGGGCTGGATCATCACCTGCCCCGCGAACGCGTCGACCGACACGATGTGCAACGCCGGAGGGGGCGCGACGCTCGTGCTGCGCAAGCAGCCGGCGCTCTCCTCCGATTACCACTTTGCCGGCGGGACCGGCAGCTACAGCATCAACTTCCCGGCCAGCGGCATCGGCGCCACGCAGGTGAGCCTGACCTTGTGCCGCTGGGCCCCCGCCGGCAACCAGGAGCGCCAGGTCGCCGTCACGGCAACGGGGCGGCCCGCCGTGGCCGTCACGCACAACGGCACCTGCGCCTGAGGCGGGACGATCATCCCCGCTGGCGACGCGGACGGCCCCGTGACCGGACTCGTAGGCTGGCGGTGAGCAACGCGAACCCCAGCGATCCAGCGTGGCGCAGCAAGCTGGGGTTCGCCTGCGGCTCACCGCCAGCCTACGCATCCGCCCCGCTTCACGCAGCGCTTGCGCGCGGCGTCCAGTCCGCGAAGTGGATCGCCGCCGCGAGCGTGAGGCCCATCGCCGACAGGCTGAACGCGATCACGCCGAACAGCGTCTCGGGTGGCGCGGCGGCGACGTGCACGGCCGCATAGCCGCCGAGCGCGACGATCAGCAGGCGCACCGTGCTGGCCAGCAGCGGCCAGGCGAGCCGGCTCGCACCCTGCGATGCGAAGAAGAGAGCCAGCCCCAGTCCGAAGAAGCCATAGCAGCCACCGACGATGCGCAGGTAGCTGCTGCCGACGGCGCGCACCACCGGATCCGCCGTGAAGAGCGTCATCCAGGCCTGCGGCCACAGCGCAGCCCACAGGCCGATGAGCCCGGTCACGGCCCAGACCATCGCGGCGCCGGTCCAGGCAACGCGCTTGGCCCGGGCGGGCTGGCGCGCACCGAGGTTGGTGGCCACCATGGCCGTGAGCGCACCGCCGAAACCGAAGGCGATCGGCACCAGGATGTATTCCAGGCGCGCCGCGATCCCGTAGGCGGCGACGGCGAGACTGCCGAAGCCCGCGATATAGGCGGTCGCCAGCGCGATGGAGCCGTTGCTCAGGATCGGACTCAGCGCCGAGGGCAGCGCGAGTTGCAGCACCCGCCGGAACGTGGCCCGCTGCCACTGCCAGCCCGGACCGAGCACGCGAACGGGCTGCCCGCGGCGCGAGAGCCAGGCGAGCAGCGCGAGCGCCGACAGCGCATTGCAGGTCACCGTGCTCGTCGCTGCGCCGGCCACGCCCAGCGGCGGTACGGGGCCTGCGCCGAACACCAGCAGCGGGCACAGCGTCAGGTGCATCGCCGTCGTCGCAATGAGGGCCAGGGCCGCGGCGCCCATCTGGCCGGTACCGCGTGCCACGCCGGCGAGGACGTTCACCGACCAGATCGCCGCGGCGCCGGAGAAGAGCACCCCCGCGTAGCCGGCGGCCTGCGCCAGCACCCCTGCGCGCGCGGCGAGCAGCACGTAGGGCGCGGGCGTGGAGAAGAGGAGCGTGAACAGCAGCGAGGCCGCCAGGCCCAGCACCAGCGCATGGCGTGCGAGCCGCGTCGCCTCGTGCGTGTCGCCGGCGCCGAGAGCGCGCGCCACCACCGCGGTGGTGCTGCCGCCCAGGCCACCGGCGGACATCTGCAGCATCAGCATCGCCAGGGGCAGCACGACGGCGACGCCCGCGAGCGCTTCGGCCCCGAGCCGGCCGACGATGTAGCCGTCGAAGCCGATCACCACGGTGTTGGCGAACAGGCCCAGCACGTTGGGCGTGGCGAGCCGCAGCAGCGTGGGCAGCACCGGACCGCGCAGCATGCGCTGCGTGGCGTCCGAAGCCGGCGAAGCGGCCGCGCTGCTCACTGCGCTGGCCTCCGCGCTGCGCGTGGTGCGCGGCGCGATGCGCGTCGGGGCGGCGGCGGTGCTCATGCCGCCGCCAGGTAGGCCGCCGCCGCGCTGGCGAGCGATGCCTTCACCTGCCGTGTCAGTTCGTCGGCCAGCACCTCGGGCAGGCCGGCCTCGAGCCCGTCGAAGGCGGCGCGCACGATCGCATCGGGCGTGGACTTCACGCCCTCGATGCCGCGCGTGAGGTCGGTGTCGACGAAGCCCATGTGCAGTGCGGTGACCTGCGTGCCTTGCGCGCGCAATTCGTGCCGCAGCCCGTTCGTGAGCGCCCAGGCCGCGGACTTGGTCGCGCCATAGCTCCCCAGCAGCGGCCGGTTGATCCAGCTGGCGATCGACAGCACGTTGAGCATGGCTCCGCCGCCGTTCGCGGCCAGCACCGGCGCGAAGGCCTGCGCCATGCGCAGCACGCCGAAGAAGTTGGTCTCCAGCTGGCGCCGCGTGGACTCCAGGGTGGCGTCCTGCAGGAAGCCGCCGGTGGTGGCGATGCCCGCGTTGTTCACGAGCACCGTGACGTCACGGCACTCGCGCGCAACGCGCTCGACCTGCGAGGCATCGGTCACGTCCAGCGCCAGCGGCTGCACGCCGCGCAGGGTGACGCTCGCGGGGTCGCGGGCGGCGGCGTAGACGCGCCGGGCGCCGCGCGCGAGCGCTTCCCGGGCGAAGGCCAGGCCGATGCCGCGATTGGCACCGGTGATCAGGACGACGGCGTTGGCGAGTTGCATGGAAGCTCCTGGTGAATATGATGGCCGTCATATTTCGGCCCGGTGGAACAAGGCGCGCGAAGCGCGCGCCATCTCAGGTTGCGGGGCTGCCCCCGGGTTCGAATTGCTCGAGCAGGAAGCGGCGCGAAGCCGCCAGGTGACGCCGGCCGCGGGCGTTGTCGCCCAGCGTCCGAGCCAGTTGCAAGGCGCCGGCGAGCTGGCTCGCGATCACCGCGGCGGCCTCTGGCTCCGCCCCGGCGGGCAGGCACGCCTGCACGCTGGCGACGAGGGACTGCACGCGCTCGGCCGCGGCCTCGCGGACGGCGTCCGACTGGCGCGGCATCTCCGAAGCGAGCGCCGCCACGGGGCAGCCCGCTTCCGGCGCTTTCAGGTGGCGGTCCGAGAGGTAGTTCTCCACGAGGGAGCGGAAGCGGCTGAAGCCGCGCGCCTCGCCCAGCGCAATCGACTTCTGCAGCCGCAACTGGCTGTCCTGGCCGGCGCGCTGCAGGGCTTCCACCAGCAGCGCATCCCGCGAAGGAAAGTGCGCATAGAAGCCGCCGTGGGTGAGGCCGACCTTCTTCATGATGTCGGCGACGCCCACGTTGTAGAAGCCGGAGTCGCGCAGCGCGCGGGCGGCCGCATCGAGGATGCGGTCGTGCGTCTGCTGCTTGCGGCTCGCGGGGGCGGTGTCCATGCCTCGCACTGTAGCCGAAAATATGATGGCCATCATATGGCCATGGGTTTGGGGCGCCTGCGCGGCAGGCGCCCCGAGGCTCAGCGGGTGCCGTGCACTTCGATCTCGACCCGGCGATCGGGTTGCAGGCAGGAGATGAGCGCAGCCGTCGGTGCGGTGCCGCGGCAATCGCCCGCCTTCGTGACCGGCGCCGTTTCACCCGCGCCGCTGGCCGTCACCTTGTCGCGCGCGATCCCGCCGGAGCTCACCAGGTAAGCGGTCACGGCGCGCGCACGCCGGGTGGACAAGGCCTCGTTGTAGGCGGCGCTGCCCAGGCGATCCGTGTAGCCGGTGACCCGGATCGCGTCGTACTGCACGCCGCGCAGGTCGGCCGCCAGCTGGTCGAGGGCCGTCTTGCCGCGCGCATTCACGACGGAACTGTCGAACCCGAACAGCGAATCGGCGGCCAGGTTCACGCGTTTCACCACCACGGGCTGCGCTGCCGGCATGGGTGCGGGGGCGGGGGCGGGCTGCACCACCACGGGCGCGGGTGCGACGTAGGGCTGCGGTGTGGGCTCAGACGCAAGCGCCACGGGGCGCGCTGCGGCCGCCGGCGCGCCGAAGCGGTAGACCAGCCCGACGGACACCATGTCGACGTCGCCGTGGTTGCCCACCGAGTCCTTGATGCGATAGCGCTCGGCTTCCAGCCGCATCGACAGGGCATCGGTGAAGGCGTAGGCCACGCCCGCGCCCCACTTCGCGTCGGTGAACCGTTCGCTCGTGTGCGTGCTGGCATACGGCACCCGGGCCGCACCGGTTGCGCTGAAAGCGCCTTCGGTCCGACCGGATATCACGCCGACGCGGCCGAGCACGGAGAAGCGGTCCGTGATCGGGTACGAGCCGACCAGGTCGAGGTCCAGGCCCTTCACCGTGATGTCGCCCGTGAGGCTGCCCGCCGGCGTGGTGTGCGCCGTGTAGCCGAACTTGCCGAGATCGAAGAAGCCGGCCTCGACGCCGAAGTAGCGGTTCAACTGGTAGCCGCCGAACAGCTTGAAGGCGGCGTGGCGCTCGCGGTCATCGATGCTGCTGGTCGCAAGGCCCTGGCCGGCCAGGCCGTTCTGGATGCGCTGGTCGTCGATGGTGGCGCGGGCGCCGCCGACGGATCCGCCCGCGTACCAGCCCGTGGCCTGCGCCATGGCTGCCGGCGCGGCGAGCGCGGTGAAGACCGCGATGCCGAGCAGGGTCGGCTTGGTGGTGAGTTTCATGTTCATCCTTGTTGTTGGTCCGGGGCTCAGGGCAGGTTGATCACGGTGTTGACCATCGTCACCGAGGCGTTCAGCGACAGCACGCGGCCGTCGATGGTGACCAGCGCGACGTTGCCGGGCGTCGAAATCGCGGCGCCGGACTGCGTGATGACGGTTCCCTTGAAGGTGCCGCCGCCGCCCGCGTTGATGGTGGCCGCGCTGCCGACTTGCCAATAGACGTTCTTGGCCTGGGCGCCATTGGTGAGGATCACGTTGGCGGGGAAGGCCGCGCCGGGACCGCCGACGGTGAGCGAGGTCGCCATCTGGAACACCCACACGGCATTGGCATCGCCCTGCGCGTCGAGCGTCAGGTCACCGCCCTGGATGCGGAAGGTGCCGGCCGCCGCGGTATAGACGCCGGGGGCGAGCGTGAGGCTGGCCAGGTTGCCGGCGCCCGGATCCGGACCGAGCGGCTTGGCGACCAGGGCGTTGTAGGCGATGAGCGCATCCGCGCGGGCGTTAGCGGCCGTCGTGGCGGTCAGTGACGTGCCGCCGATGCAGCCTGCAGCACTGGTCCCCACGGGCGGCGGCGGCGCGGTGTACACGCGGTTCGTGCCCGGCAAGGTGCCGATGTTGAGCCCGGTTTCGGTGTAGTCGCACTTGTTCACGCCGGCGACACCGTCATGGAAACCCGTGACCGTGGTGGCGACGGCGGTGGTGCCGAGGTCCGCGTTCACGACGGTGTTGATGCCCTGGTTGGTCACGCCGGCGGAGCCGCCGAAGACGCCGAAGGTGGTGGCCGCGCCGAGCGGGACGGCCACGCCACCGACCAGGGGCACCTTGGGCGCGACCACGGGAGCCCCCGCGGCGGGTGAGCCGGCCTGCGCGCCGTCGAAGCCGAGAACGCGGTCCTGCCCGCCGCCGCAAGCGGCGAGCGTGGCAAGGAGCGCGACTGCGGCCCAGGGGCGCAGCGAAAGGGGGAGGAGCGTCATGGAAGGAAGCCTTTTCAAGATGGAGGTCGGGATCAGATGCGCGGCTCGCCGTTGGCGTTCACCGTGACCGTGCGGCCGGGAGCCGAGGACATCTGCATGCGGTGCTGCTGGCCCCGGAAGTCGTAGGTCACGTCCCAGTACGCGGGGACTGCCTGCACGGGGTTGGAATCGCAGTGGCGCACCTCCTGCGCGACGGCCTGCGGGGCAGGGGCATCGGCGCGGCCGTATTGCGAGCCGAGCGCAGCGCCACCCAGGGCACCGCCGACGGTGGCGATCTGCTTGCCCGTGCCGCCGCCGACCTGGTGGCCCAGGATGCCGCCGATCAGCGCCCCGACTGCGGCGCCGGGGAGATTCAGGTTGTCCGTCCGCCCTGCCGGCGCCGGTTGCGGCACCTGCGAGCTTTCCATCCAGCAGCGCTGCCCGGGCGTGCCCAGCACGGCGTGCGACGAGGTCACGTCGGCGTCGTACAGGCGTTCGTTGCGGCGGCGATGAAAGTCCTGCGCCACCTGCGGCAGCGGTGCGTAGTCGGACTCTGCCACGTGCTCGCGGGCGGCGAGCGGCCGCAGCGAGGACACGCGTTCCTGCAGGCCCATGGCCTGCGGGTCGGCGTAACGGCCGGGACGCAGCACCATGCAGTTGCCGGACAGGCGCGTGTCGTCGCAGGCTTGCCAGCGCGCGGAGCCCGAGACCACGATCGAGGAGGCGCGTTCGCGGTAACCCGAACGTTCCAGGTTCGTCGTGCGCGCCGTCGCCGTGGCCGAGCGCCCCTGGAAATGCTCGCCTTCGTAATAGGTGACCTGGGCCGCGGCGTGGACGCCGAACGCGAGGAGGGTGGTGCCCAGAAGGGCGTGAATGGTGGATGTCATGGGACCTCTTTCAGGTCCGCACAGTAAGGGAGCGGCAGAGCTTCGTCTGTCCGCTGGCGTACCGGCGAATACACTCCAGTCATGCAACGCAGTACGCCTTCGGGCAAGGCGCCAGAGCCGCGCGACAACTTTCTCCTCGCCGCGCTCGCGGATGCACAGCGCGACCGCTGGGTCCCCGGCCTCGAACTGGTGGACCTGCCGCTGGCCAAGGTGCTGATCGCCCCCGGCGGCAATACCACCCACGTGTACTTCCCCACGACCGCGATCGTGTCCCTCCTCTACGTGATGGAGAACGGCGCGTCGGCGGAGATCGCGGTGGTCGGCAACGAAGGCCTGGTGGGCATTTCGCTGTTCATGGGCGGCCAGTCCACCTCCAGTTCGGCGGTGGTGCAGGCGGCGGGCCAGGCCTGGCGGCTGCGGGCGGACCTGCTGATGGAGGAATTCAACCGCGGCGGGCCGGTGCTGCACCTGCTGCTTCGCTACACGCAGGCGCTCATCACGCAGATGGCGCAGACCTCGGTGTGCAACCGGCACCACGCGCTGGACCAGCAGTTCTGCCGCTGGCTGCTGCTCACGCTCGACCGGCTGCGGGCCAGCGACATCGTCATGACCCAGGAACTGCTGTCCAACATCCTGGGAGTGCGCCGCGCCAGCGTCACCGAGGTCGCCGGCAAGCTGCAGAAGGACGGACTGATCCGCTACGAGCGCGGACACATCCAGGTGCTCGACCGGCCGGGCCTGGAGCGCCGCTCGTGCGAGTGCTATGCGGTGGTCAAGAAGGAATACGACCGCCTGCTGCCGGACATCAAGGCGACCTGAGGGCGCGGCGCGCTGCCGCAGCGCGGCGCGAAACGGACTTTTTGTTCCCGCTCCGTACTCTAGCGGACAGACGAGCCAGCGTGGCGCGGGCATTCTTGCGCTGTTGACCCACAGTCATCGCGCTTCGGCCACCCCGGCCGGACGTCTACCGGAAGAACTCCATGACCCGTTTCACCACCCTGTCCGTCCTCGTCGCCGCCATCGCCCTCACCACGCTGGGCGGCTGTGCCTCCACCTGGAACCACGAAAGCACCGGCCAGTACGTCGACGACACCACGATCACCACCAAGGTGAAGAGCGCGATCCTCAACGAGCCGACGCTGAAGTCCGCCGAGATCAACGTCGAGACCTACAAGGGCCGCGTGCAGTTGAGCGGGTTCGTCTCCAGCCGCGCCAGCATCGACCGCGCCGTGCAGGTCACGCAAGCCGTGCCGGGCGTGAGCTCGGTGACCAACGACATGCGCGTCAAGTAAGCAGCGCAGCGCTCTCCGCCATGGCCATCGACCACCGTCCCCCTGCCGGCGAGCGCCACGGCTGGAGCAACTTCAGCCGCGCCGTGCACGCGGTGCCGCCCTCCGTCCTGCAGGGCTTGATGGCGGCGGCGCTGTTGTGTGTCCTGCTGCCGGTCATCGCGAAGGCGCTGCACCCGGCGTCGTGGTTCGCGGCCCCGCAGCGCGTCGCAGCACCGCTGGCCGAGGCGGCGGACCTGCCGCGCTCGCACTGCGAGCGCTGTGGCGTGGTCATGGGCATCCGCGCCCTGGACCTCGTCGCCGGCGCACCTGCCTCGTACGAATTCACGGTCCGCCTGCACGACGGCTCCCTGCGGACCAGCACCACGGCAGGCAAGGCCTCCTGGCGCGTCGGCGACAACATCCTCCTCGTCGGCGGCCCCGCCGGCCTTTGAACCAGGGAAGCACCATGCTCTACACCCTCGCCATCGTCCTCGTCCTGCTGTGGGCGCTCGGCCTCGTCACCTCCGTCACCGCGGGCGGCCTGATCCACGTGCTGCTCGTGGTCGCCATCGTCGTCGTGCTGCTGCGAGTGATCAGCGGCCGGCGCGCGCTCTGACCGGAAGCGCCTTCGCCTGATCCGCCCGCCGCGTCGCACGTTGATGCGGCGGCGGGCACCGCCACCGCCGTCGCCAGCCATTTCCTTCATCGGCCGAAAGACAGAAGACGGAAGCTCGCCGCCGTCGTTCAATGGGTGTCCCGGCGGCTCGCGGGCAGCGGCGGTCGCGGGGCGGGCACCGGTGGCGCGACTGCGGACACCTCGGCCCGATCCGGTGCAACGCGCTGCCGGACTCACAGGAGCGAGGCCATGACATCGACCCATCACACTGCGGACTTCACCGACACGGGCCTGCGCCGCCGCAGGGCTTCGGCGCACGGCGGCTACGGCTGGGTGCGCGACCTGCCGGACGAGCGCGACTTCTTCTACTCGGCACCCCTCACCCGCACCGGCCCGTTGCCGGAGAAGGTCGACCTGCGGCCCGGCTGCCCGGCGGTGTACGACCAGGGGCAGCTCGGGAGCTGCACGGCCAACGGCGTCGGGGCGGCGGTCGAATTCGACCAGATGAAGCAGGGCGTAAAGACCTTCGTGCCCTCGCGCCTGTTCATCTACTACAACGAGCGCGCGATCGAAGGCCACGTCAACCAGGACTCCGGCGCGCAGATCCGCGACGGCGTGAAGGTCGTGTCCACGCTGGGCGCGCCGCCGGAGACGGCGTGGCCCTATGCGATCGACAAGTTCACCCAGAAGCCGCCGCAGGCCGCGTACGCGGAGGCGAAGAAGGACCTGGTCACCCGGTACGAACGCGTCCCGCAAAGCCTCACGCAGTTCCAGGGCTGCCTGGCCGAGGGCTTCCCGTTCGTGTTCGGCTTCACCGTCTACGAGAGATTCGAGAGCGACCAGGTCGCCAAGACGGGCCTCGTCCCCATGCCCAAGCCGGGCGAGGCGATCCTCGGCGGCCACTGCGTGGTCGCGGTGGGCTACGACAACGCGAAGCGGCACATGATCATCCGCAACTCCTGGGGCGTGAAGTGGGGCCTGGCCGGCTACTGCCTGATGCCCTACGAGTACGTGATCAACCCGCAGCTCTCCTCCGACTTCTGGACACTCCGCTCGGTGAAGGAGAAGTAGCGGCAGCCTGCGCGGGTGCCGCCGTGCGTCACCCCGCGCTGGTCGCGGGCCCGGGCCTTGCCCGAATCCCCAGTGCGCTTGCCGCAGGGGGGCGCGCAGAATTCCCCTGCGTCACGGCGCGAGGAGGACCACCATGCTGCAGCGGCGGCGTTTCCTGTCCGGTGTCCCGGCGGCGGCAGTCGCTGCGGCGCTGGCGGCGCGCGTAAGCGGCGCGTGGGCGCAGCGGCCGGCGCAGCCGATCGCGCGGCCGCCCGGCCAACGCCTGCCGGGCGCGCTCGTGGCGGGCCGCTTCGATGCGAGCGGCGGCAGCGGCAGCGGCGCGTCGCCGGGCGTCTATGGGGTCGTGGCCGTCGACACGCGCGCCGACCTGCTGCAGCTGCGCGATGCCGACGGACGCACCGCCTCCGTGCACGTGAACGACCACACCTTCGACCTGGCCACGCTGAAGCCGGGCGACGAGGTGGAGGTGGACTTCGCCGTCCCGGAGCCGGGCAGCACCGTGCTGCAGGCCGGCGGGATCTGGAAAGTGCAGCGCTGACGCCGCAGAGCTGAGACAGCGACCCCGTCGTGCCGGCGGGCGGCAGCCCGGCGCGCCGCCGTGCGCGCGAGGCTGCGTTGCCGCTCACCTTTGGTGTTCGTCCGACGCGGGGCGCCCGCGTGCCGCCCCACCATCTGCCGAAGAAAGACGGGAAGCTTCTTCCCCAACCTCAGCGGCAGGAGACCCTACACAGCCATGGCAGAGCCCACGCTTCGCGACACCGTCCTGCGGATCGGCGAAGAGGCCAACGCGGCCGCCGTCGCGGTCGCGGCCTACGACTTCGAGCACCACACGGCGTGGTCGCTCAATGCCGCGCGCTGGTTCCATGCCGCGAGCACGATCAAGGTGCCGGTGCTGCTGGCCGTGTACGACGCCATCGAGCAGCACCGCTTCGAGCCGCATTCGCGCGTGCACGTGCGCAACCGCTTCCTCGGCCTGGTCGACGGCCGGCCGTTCCGCGTCGGGACCGGCAGCGAAGCGAACGCCGAGGTGCACGCGGCGGTCGGGCGCATGCTGACCGTGCACGAGCTGGCCGAGCACATGATCGTGACCAGCAGCAACCTGGCCACCAACCTGTTGCTCGATCTCGTCGGCATCGAGGCCGCGCGCGCGTCGCTGGCGCGCCTGCACCTGGGCGGCATAGACCTGCAGCGCGGCGTCGAGGACGAGGTCGCGTGGGAAGCGGGCATCAACAACCGGGTGACGGCCGCGGGGCTCTGCGACGCGTTGAGGCTGATCGAGGAGGGCAAGGCGATCTCGGCCGAGGCTTCCCAGGCGATGCTGGACATCCTGCACCAGCAGCGCTTTCGCAGCGGCATCCCGGCCGGGCTGCCGGAGGATGCGCGCGTCGCCCACAAGACCGGCGAGATCTCCACGGTCGCGCATGACGCGGGCATCGTCTATCTCAACGGGCGCGATGCGTACGTCGTCGTCATCCTCACCGAGTGGGCGCCGGAGGTGAACGGGCGGCAGGAGACGATCGCGCGCATCTCGCGCGCGGTGTACGAGTACATGACGGGGCAGCAGCAATGAGTGCGCTGCCGCTGCCCGTCGTCTTCGCCGACGACCTGCCCGACGACGTGCGGCAGGTGCTGCGGCCCGGCGAACCGCTGCGTGACCGCGAGGGCATCGCGCATGTCCTGCCCGCGTCCTTCCTGCGCGTGGACTCGTGGAAGCAGGCGATGGAAACGCCGCTCACTGCGCACTTCTGCCTGTCGGAGCTGATGGCCGTGGACGTGCGCGAGGCCGCGCGCATGCGCTCGTTCCCGCGCTACGTGCCCTGCGCGATCGTGCTGCTCGCCGCCGCACTCGAGCTGTTCCGCATCGAGGTGGGCACCTATGTGCACGTGGCCGCCAACGGCGGCTACCGCTCGCCGGGACACGCGCTGAGCCGATACGCCTCGCGCCACTGCTGGGGCACGGCCGCCAACATCTACCGCATCGGCGACAGCTATCTCGACACGCGGGAAGAGATCGAGAAGTACGCCGCCATCGCGCGCCGCGTGATCCCCGGTGCGTGGGTGCGCCCCTTCGGCCCGGCAGACGGTGAGACCGACGATCACCTGCACATCGACATCGGCTACACGGTGTTCGATCCGGTGGACGCGGGCGACCGTCGCCCGGGCAGGGAAGGCAGCTGATGGCGAGCACGAAGAAGCGGGAGCATGCATCCGCGACCGAGCGTTTGCGGCTGGCCGCCATGGGGATGGAGGCGGAGTGCTCGCTGGTGCTGGACGACGAGCCGACGCGGCCGGAGGCCTTGTTCGGCAGCCCGCGCGATTTCATCCGCGGCGAGCTGATGCATCGGCAGGGCACCTCGTACCAGCTGCCCACCGGGGGCGCCGTCTACTTCGACACGGGCGTGATCGAGGTCGCGACGCCGGTGGTGGAGATCGAGCGCGGTT
Organism: Ramlibacter ginsenosidimutans; assembly: GCF_016654015.1. Lineage (GTDB taxonomy): Bacteria > Pseudomonadota > Gammaproteobacteria > Burkholderiales > Burkholderiaceae_C > Ramlibacter > Ramlibacter ginsenosidimutans. The sequence goes on from NZ_JAEPWM010000005.1 coordinate 373,331, forward strand.
GCGCGGCGTGCGCGGGGCGCCTGCTGTGGGAATCGCTGCAGTTCCTGCGCGGTGAGCTCGACGCGTGGGACGCGGCGCACGCGCGCAAGACGCGGCTGGTCGGCTTCAGTGCGCACTACAACGTGTCCTTCGCGCTGCCGTCCGGCCAGCCGGCGAAGGGCCGCACGATCGAACAGCTGGCGCTGCTGCTCACGTACATCCTGCCCGCGCCGGTGATGCTGCTCGCGGCCAACCGGCGCTCCACCGGCGTGGGCGTGCGGCCGCGCGAGGACCGCATCGAGATCACGTGCGATTTCACGCCGAGTCCGTCACTGATGATCGCCACGGCGGCCCTGATCGCCGGTGTGGTGCGCGAGGTGATGACCTGGCCGACGTATGAGCTGGACGAGCTGGCGAAGCACGGTATCCCCGTGATCAGCGGCTTCCGGCCGATGCCGCACACCTCACGCAAGGGCTGGCTGGCGCGCTTCACCTGCTATCCGAAGAACCCGTTCACCTGCGACGTCGACACGGAGCCGTGGCCCACGCAGCGGCATGGCGCGCTCAGCCTGCGCGCGATCGCTGAGCAGACGGTGCGCCGGTTCTGGAGGCCGATCCGCCGCATGTGCGATCCCTTCACCTTCCGGCTGATCGCTGCCGTGCTGCGTGGGCGCAGTCCCTCGCTGCTGGACCTGGACGACCGCCCGCCGGATTACGAAGACGTCGGCACGCTGTGCGCCTGGGACGAGCGCCTGCCGCCCGCGCAGCTGGCCCGGTCGCGTTACGAGCGCGTGGTGCTGCGCGCGGTCGCCGGCCACGTGCTGCGCGTGAACGGCCGGCGCCTGCGTCCGGTCGGCATGAGGGGCTGGTCGGCCGTCGTGTTCCAGCGCGAGGACCACGGCGACGAGGTGATCGCGCTCGATGACCTCGTGGAGCGGCTCGACGACTGGGGCCGGGCGTAGCGGGCAACGGCAGTGGCTGCCTCGTAGGCTGGCGGTGAGCCGCCAGGCGAACCCCAGCTTGCTGCGCGACGCTGGATCGCTGGGGTTCGCTACGCTCACCACCAGCCTACACGCCTCGGCGCGGTTCTCCATCGCGAATCGATTCCGTCTTCGTAGATACTGTGTTCTCCGTCAAGCGGAGTGGAGTGCCGGATTGAATGGAAGTCCGGATTTCAACACTCCGTAGGCGATCGCCACCAGCTTGCGCATCAGAGCTCCGAGAACGAGCTTCT
>NZ_JAEPWM010000006.1 GCF_016654015.1 Ramlibacter ginsenosidimutans
TGCCACGGACGTCCAGGTGTACTTCTGTGATCCCCGCAGCCCTTGGCAGAGAGGATCCAACGAAAACACCAACGGACTGCTGCGCCAGTACTTCCCCAAGGGCACAGACCTGTCCGGGTTCAGCCAGGACCAGCTCGATGCTGTGGCCGACAGGCTCAACACCCGTCCACGCAAGACCCTTGGCTATAGCACCCCGGCCGATACACTAGCCAAGGCACTGTTGCGGTGACCGGTTGAATCCGCCGCCCTCTGCGTCCGGTTGTTGGGTTTGCATCGCCCTCATGCACAATGCGCATCCATGTTCTTCACGGTCCCCACGATCCTGACCTGGACGCGCATTGTGGCCATCCCGCTGCTGGTGGGGGTGTTCTACATCGGTCTGGAGCCCGGCCTGCAGAACCTCATCGCGACCGTGATGTTCGTGGTGTTCGCCGCGACCGACTGGCTCGACGGCTTCCTCGCACGCAAGTTGAACCAGGCTTCGTCGTTCGGGGCCTTTCTCGACCCGGTCGCGGACAAGTTCCTGGTGTGCGCCTCGCTGCTGGTGCTGGTGCACCTGCGGCGCGCCGACGTGTTCGTGGCCCTGATCATCATCGGCCGCGAGATCGCCATCTCGGCCTTGCGCGAATGGATGGCGCAGATCGGCGCGTCCAAGAGCGTGGCCGTGCACATGCTGGGCAAGATCAAGACCACCGTGCAGATGATCGCCATTCCCTTCCTGCTGTACGACGGCGTGCTGTTCGGGCGCATCGACACGCAGGTGTGGGGCAGCTGGCTGATCTGGCTCGCCGCCGTGCTCACGGTCTGGTCGATGATCTACTACCTGCAGAAGGCCTTGCCGGAAATCCGGCGCCGCGTGAAGAAGTGAACGCATGACCAGCGCCGCCGTCCCGCGCCCCGGTGCGATGGTGCGGGCGATGCCCGCCGTCTTCGTGCTGATCTGGAGCACCGGCTTCATCGTCGCGCGCTTCGGGATGCCGCATGCGCCGCCCATGAAGTTCCTCGTGCTGCGCTATGCGCTGTCGGTGACGGCTTTCCTGGTGTGGGCCGTCGTGGCCGGCGCCGCCTGGCCGCGTGACCGGCGACAGGCCGGGCACCTGGCCATCACCGGCATCCTGATGCATGCCGGCTACCTTGGTGGGGTCTGGGCCGCGGTGAAGGCGGGCATGGGCGCGGGCCTGTCGTCCCTGCTGGTCGGCCTGCAACCGGTGCTGACCGCCGTGTGGATCTCCGCGCGGGGCGGACGGGTGGCCCGCCGGCAGTGGGGCGGCCTGGCGCTCGGGCTGGCCGGCCTCGTCATGGTCGTGTGGCAGAAACTGGGGCACGGCGAGGTCACGCCCCTGAACCTCGCCTTCGCGCTGGTGGCGCTCGTCTCGATCACCGCGGGCACGCTGTACCAGAAGCGCTTTGTCGCGCCGTGCGACGTGCGCACGGCCAATCTCGTGCAACTCGCAGCCGCGTTCGCCGTGACCCTGCCGCTGGCGCTGCTGGAACAGGAAGAGATGCGCTGGTGGCTGCCCACGGGCGCGATCAACCGCGAACTGGTCGGCGCAGTCGGCTGGTCGGTGCTGGGCCTCACGCTGGGGGGCAGCTCGCTGCTGTACCTGCTGATCCAGCGCGGCGCCGCCACTTCGGTCACCAGCCTCATGTACCTGGTGCCGCCCACCACTGCGCTGATGGCCTGGGCGCTGTTCGGTGAGGCGATCACGCCGGCCATCGTCGGCGGCATGGCGCTCACCGCCGTGGGCGTGAGCCTCGTGGTGCGGCCGCCGAAGGTGCAGGCGCCTGCGCCTTCCACGGTTCCTCTCGAAAGCGCGCGGCCAGGAAGTCCACCAGCAACTTGATGCGGCGCGGCGTGCTCGCGGTGTGCGGCGCCAGCCAGTGCACGTCCGCGTCCGCCATCGCGTAGCCAGGCAGCACCCGTACCAGCTCGCCGCTCGCGAGCGCCCCGGCAATGTCCCACAGGCTGCGCAGCATGATGCCGTGGCCGGCCAGGCACCAGTCGCGCACCAGCTCGCCGGAGTTGCTGGAGAGCTTGCCGCCCACGCGCACGCGCAGCTCCGCGCGATCGCGCTCGCGTTGCAGCCGCCAGAGCCCGAACTGTTCGTTCTCGCGCACCACCAGGCAGTCGTGCGCGGCGAGTTCCTCCGGCGTGGCCGGCGTGCCGCGGCGGGCCAGGTACTCCGGCGCCGCGACCAGCACGCGCTGGTTGCGCGCGAGACGCCGTCCTGTCCACTCGCTCGCGCGCTGCCCGCGCACCGCCCACAACCACACGGCGCCGTCGAAGCCTTCGATGGCGAGGTCAGGGAGCTGCTCGGTGAGCTGCAATTGCACTTCCAGCTGCGGATGGCGCTGCTGGAACTGCGCCAGTGCAGGCCCGAGCCACAGCCGCCCGAAGCCGAAGGTCGCAGCGAGCCGGATGCGGCCCACCGGCTCGCGCTGCCGCTCCTGCAGTTCGGCCTCCATCGCCTGGAATCCCGCCAGCAGGCCCAGTGCGCGTTCGCACAGCGCCTCGCCTTCGGCGCTCGGGACCACGCGCCGGGTGGTGCGCTGGAACAGCTTCAGTCCCAGCCGCGCTTCCAGCGCCGCGAGGCGCTTGGTGATCACGGAGGGCACGACGCCGGCCGCCGCGGCTGCGCCGGCCAGGCTGCCGTGGCTGCGGATCGCGAGCAGCAGTTCGAGGTCGGGTCGGTCGAGATGGGGTCGCATTGCTGCCGGAACGGAAAGAATCGCTTGCCGCATTATTGCTGGCTCGGCTGCCGCCGCGATGCCAGAATCGCGGCCATGCTGGAAGGCTTCGCATCCCTGCGCATCGCTCGCGACGGCGTCACGCTGAACGTGCGCCGCGCGGGGCAGGGCGCGCCGCTGCTGCTGCTGCACGGCCATCCGCAGACGCACGCGATGTGGCATCGCGTCGCGCCGCAACTCGCCGAACGCTTCGACGTCGTGCTGATGGACCTGCGCGGCTACGGCGACTCGGGCCGGCCCGCTGCCGGCGAACAGTCGGTGGCGTACAGCAAGCGCGAGATGGCAGCCGATGCGCTGCACGTCATGCGCGAACTCGGGCACGCGCGCTTCCAGGTGCTGGCGCACGACCGGGGCGCCCGCGTCGCGCACCGGCTCGCGCTGGACCATCCGCAGGCGGTCGAGCGCATGCTGCTGCTGGACATCGCGCCGACCCTCGCCATGTACCGGAACACCAGCGAGGCCTTCGCACGCGCCTACTGGCACTGGTTCTTCCTGATCCAGCCGCCGCCGCTGCCCGAGGCGCTGATCGCCTCCGACCCGGCGCGCTACGTGCGCAGCGTGATGGGTGCGCGGCACGCTGGGCTCGCCGCGTTCGCGCCCCAGGCACTGGCCGAATACGAGCGCTGCGCCGGCATCGCCGGCACGGCCGAAGCGATCTGCGGCGATTACCGGGCCAGCGCCGGAATCGACCTGCAGCACGACCAGGCGGACCAGGACGCCGGCCGCAAAGTCACCCAGCCGCTGCGCGTGCTGTGGGGGCAGCATGGTGCCGTGGGCCGCTGCTTCGACGTGGCCGCGCTCTGGCGCGCCGCGGCCACCGAATTCACCGGCCGCAGCGTCGACTGCGGCCACTACATCGCGGAAGAGGCCCCGGCCCTTCTGCTCGACGAAACCCTCGCATTCTTCAGGAGAGCACCTTGAGCAAGAAACGCATCGCAGTCATCGCCGGCGACGGCATCGGCAAGGAAGTCATGCCCGAAGGCGTGCGCGTCGTGGACGCGGCCGCGCGCAAGTTCGGCATCGACCTGCAGTTCGACCACTTCGGCTTTTCCAGCTGGGACTACTGCGAGAAGCACGGCCAGTACATGCCGGACGACTGGAAGGACCAGGTGGGCGGGCACGACGCGATCTTCTTCGGCGCGGTTGGCTGGCCCGAGAAGATCGCGGACCACACCTCGCTGTGGCAGTCGCTGCTGCTGTTCCGCCGCGAGTTCGACCAGTACGTGAACCTGCGCCCCGCGCGGCTGATGCCCGGCATCATCGCGCCGGTCGTGCGCAAGGACGGCAGCCGGCGCGAACCGGGCGAGATCGACATGTACATCGTGCGCGAGAACACCGAGGGCGAGTACTCCGCCGTCGGCGGCCGCATGTACCCCGGTACCGAGCGCGAGATCGTGATGCAGGAAACCATCATGTCGCGCGTCGGCGTGGACCGCGTGCTGAAGTTCGCCTTCGAGCTGGCGCAGTCGCGCCCGAAGAAGCACCTCACCAGCGCCACCAAGTCCAACGGCATCGCCATCACCATGCCTTACTGGGATGAGCGCGTCGCCGAGATGGCGAAGAATTACCCCGGTGTCAAGACGGACAAGTTCCACATCGACATCCTCACCGCCCACTTCGTGCAGCGCCCGGACTTCTTCGACGTGGTGGTGGCGAGCAACCTGTTCGGCGACATCCTCTCCGACCTGGGCCCGGCGTGCACGGGCACCATCGGCATCGCGCCCAGCGCCAACCTGAACCCGGACCGCAAGTTCCCCTCGCTGTTCGAGCCGGTGCACGGCTCCGCGCCCGACATCTACGGCAAGAACATCGCCAACCCGATCGGCCAGATCTGGTGCGGCGCGATGATGCTGGAGTTCCTCGGGCACAAGGATGCGCACGACGCGATCCTGAAGGCGATCGAGACGGTGCTGGACCCGAAGTCGGGCGCGCCGCGCACCGCCGACATCGGCGGCAAGGCGAGCACCACCGACGTCGGCAAGGCGGTCGCCGAAGCACTGTGAGCCGCAGTCGCGCGGCGGCGCACCATCCGCCGCGCGGTGCACGCGCACCCGCGCACTAAGTCCGCTGCGCTGTTGTATTGCCGCATGGCGTATTGACACCCCTCGCGGCGCTGTTTCTAATCACCGGCAGTGGCCGCAAGGCCGCCCGCACTGTCTCCCCTTCCCGCCACCCTCCTTCGCGAGCGTCGACCCGGGAACGGGAGACAAATTTTTGGACCGGAGCAGCAATAAACATATCTGGACGAGGGGCCCCTGTGAACAAGACTGAACTGATCGAGCACATCGCGAAGCACGCTGACATTTCCAAGGCCGCGGCCACCCGCGCGCTCGAGTCGATGATCGGCGCGGTGAAGACCACCCTGAAGAAGGGCGGCTCGGTGTCGCTGGTCGGATTCGGCACCTTTGCCGTGGGCAAACGGGCCGCGCGCAGCGGCCGCAATCCGCGGACCGGCGCGCAGATTAAAATCAAGGCTGCCAAGGTGCCCAAGTTCCGTCCCGGCAAGGCGCTGAAGGATGCGCTGAACTGAAGACGGTATTCTCCCGGTGGGGTGCTTAGCTCAGCTGGTAGAGCGGCGCCCTTACAAGGCGTAGGTCGGCGGTTCGATCCCGTCAGCACCCACCAACGAAGAAAGGCGAACCGCGGTTCGCCTTTTTGTTTGTCCCCGAGCCCGAGTCCACAACCATGTTCGATTTCGTCCGCAAGCACACGAAGGTCATGCAGTTCCTGCTGTTCCTGCTGATCGTGCCTTCCTTCGTGCTGTTCGGCCTGCAAGGCTACAACCGGATGCGCGAGCGCGGGGAGACCGTCGCCAAGGTGGACGGGCACGAAATCACGCAGCAGGAATGGGACAACGCGCACAAGCAGCAGGTCGACCAGCTGCGCGAGCAGATGCCCACGCTCGATCCCAAGATCTTCGACACGCCCGAGGCGAAGTACGGCACGCTGGAGCGCCTGGTGCGGCAGCAGGTGCTGGCCGCGGCGGTCGCGCACGACAACCTGCTGGTGTCCGACCAGCGCGTCGCGCGCGAGCTGCAGTCCAACCAGGTCATCACCGCCCTGCGCGGCCCCGACGGCAAGCTGGACATGGAGCGCTATCGCCAGCTGCTCGCCGCGCGCGGCATGACGCCGGAGATGTTCGAGAACCAGGTGCGCGCCGACCTCGCCGTGCGCCAGGTGCTGGCCGCCGCGGGCCAGTCCTCGTTCACGCCGCCCGCCGAAGCCAACGTGGCGCTCAATGCGTATTTCGAGAAACGCGAGGTGCAGGTCGCGCGTTTCAACACCGCCGACTACCAGGCGAAGGTGCAGCCCACGGACGCGGACCTGCAGGCCTTCTACAAGGACAACGCGAAACTGTTCCAGGCGCCCGAGCAGGCAGACATCCAGTACGTGGTGCTGGATCTCTCCTCGATCGAGAAGGGCATCACCGTCAACGAGGCGGACCTCAAGAGCTACTACGACCAGAACGCCGCGCGGCTCGCTGCCAAGCCGGAGGAGCGCCGCGCGAGCCACATCCTGATCGCCGTGCCGAAGAACGCGACGCCCGACGTGAAGGCGAAGGCGAAGGCGACGGCGGAGGAGCTGCTCGCGCAGGTCCGCAAGAACCCGGACAGTTTCGCCGAGCTGGCGAAGAAGAACTCGCAGGACCCCGGCTCGGCGGCCAACGGCGGCGACCTGGATTACTTCGCGCGCGGCGCGATGACCAAGCCGTTCGAGGACGCCGTGTTCGCCCTCAACAAGAAGGGCGACATCAGCGGTGTCGTCGAATCCGAGTTCGGCTACCACATCATCAAGCTGACCGACATCAAGCTGGACAAGCCCAAGACCTTCGAGGAACTGAAGCCGCAGCTCGAAGCGCAGATGCGCAAGGACCTGGCGCAGAAGAAGTACGCCGAGGCGGCCGAGACCTTCACCAACACGGTCTACGAGCAGTCGGATTCGCTCAAGCCGGTCGCCGACAAGCTGAAGCTCGAGGTGCACGGCGCGCAGGACGTCTCGCGCACGCCGCAGCCCGGCGCCACCGGCCCGCTCGCCAACCCCAAGTTCCTCAATGCGCTGTTCGCGCCAGACGCCGTGGAGCGCAAGCGCAATACCGAGGCCGTGGAGGTCGGCCCGAACCAGATGGTCTCGGGCCGCATCGTGAAGTACAGCCCTGCGCACACGCGCCCCTTCGAGGAGGTGAAGGCGCAGGTGCGTGAACGCGTCGTGGCAGCGCGGGCCGCCGAACTCGCGCGCAAGGACGGCGAGGCGAAGCTCGCCGCATGGAAGGCCGCGCCGGCCAGCGCCACGCTGCCAGCGCCCGTCACTCTCTCGCGGCAGGACAAGCAGCAGCCGCGCGCCGTCATCGAGGCGGCCTTGCGTGCCGACCCGTCCAAGCTGCCCGCGCTGCTCGGCGTGGACCTCGGCGCCGATGGCTACGCCGTGGTGCAGGTCGACAAGGTGCTGCCCCGCGACACGCCGCCTCCGGCGCAGGCGCAACAGGAGCAGCAGCAGTACCAGCGCGCCTGGGCGATGGCCGAGACGGCCGCGTTCTACGATGCGCTGAAGGAGCGCTTCAACGTGCAGATCAAGGTGCCCAAGCCGAAGGAAGCGCTCCCGGAATAAGCGAAACGCGCCGGCGGCGCGGCGCGCTGGCGCTGCGCTGGCTGACAGCGCCATCCGGGCCTGTCCGGCAGGCCCGCCCTGCGGCTGGGCCGACACTGGCGCCCATGTCGCAGGAACCGCCCCAACGGCCCGAGGCCGCCGAGATCACGCGCCGCAACGTCCGCACGGTGCGCGAGCTCGAGCAGATGGCCGTCGCCGACCCGAGCTTCGCGGACCGCACGGCGTCCTTCGTCGCGCGCTTCTGCGGCAGCATCCATTTCGTCTGGGTCCATGCCGTGGTGTTCGGCGCCTGGATCGCCGTCAACGTGATCCCGGGGCTGCCGCACTGGGATCCGTATCCCTTCACCTTCCTCACCATGTGGGCGTCGATGGAGTCGATCTTCATCGCCTCCTTCATCCTGATCGCGCAGAACTACGCGATGCGCCAGAGCGAACGGCGCGACCAGCTGGAACTGCAGGTGAACCTGCTGGCGGAGCAGGAAACGACGAAGACGCTGCAACTGCTCGAGTCCGTCGCCCGGCACCTGGGCGTGCAGCAGGGCGAGGATCCGGAGGTCAGTGCGCTGGCGCAGGCGACGCGGCTGGATGCGCTCGCCAAGGAAATCGACGAGACGCACGAGGAGGAAGAGAGGGAGAAGGAGCGCGGCACCGCGAGGTAGGGCGGGCGCGCGTACCCGGGGCAAGAGAAAGGCCCTGGAGGCGGGTGCCTTCAGGGCCTGGGGATCCTGGGGTGGCTGATGGGACTCGAACCCACGACAACAGGAATCACAATCCTGGACTCTACCAACTGAGCTACAGCCACCGTGAGCCGGCGATTATAGCCGGGCGGCGCGCCCCGTTCAGGGGTTCACCATCACGAGCTTGCCTTTCACTGCGCGCGAGCCCATGCGCTCGTACGCGGCCTTGAGCTCGGCCATCGGCATGGTGCGGTCGATGACGGGCTTGACCTTGCCCTGTCCGTACCACTGCGCCAGCTGCTGCATCATGGCCGCGTTGGCCTTCGGTTCGCGCCGTGCAAAGTCGCCCCAGAACACGCCGACCAGCGAAGCGCCCTTGAGCAGCGGCAGGTTGAGCGGCAGGCTGGGGATCGGGCCTGCGGCGAAGCCGACCACCAGGTAGCGGCCGCGCCAGGCGATGGAGCGGAAGGCCGGCTCCGCGAAATCGCCGCCCACCGGGTCGTAGATGACGTCGGGGCCCTTGCCGTCCGTGGCGGCCTTGATCGCGTCGCGGAAGGCGGTCGGCACCGGATGCGTCGTGTAGTTGATGGTCGCGTCCGCGCCGATGGAGCGGCACAGCTCGCACTTCTCGTCGCTCGAGGCCGCGGCGATCACGCGCGCGCCCATCGTTTTCGCGATCTGGATCGCCGAGGTGCCGACGCCGCCCGCTGCACCGAGCACCAGCACGGTCTCGCCGGCCTTCAGCTGCGCGCGATCCACCAGCGCGTGGTGCGAGGTCGCGTAGATCATGATGAACGCCGCCGCATCCACGAAGGGAAAGCCTGCGGGCAGCGGCATGCACAGCTCCGCCTTCGCGATGGTGTGCGTCGCGAAGCCGCCGGTGCCCGAGAGGCAGGCGACCGCTTGCCCCACCTTCAGCTGCGTCACGCCCTCGCCGACCGCGGCCACGATGCCTGCGTATTCGGAGCCGGGCACGAAGGGCAGGGGCGGCTTGTGCTGGTACTTGTTCTGCACGATCAGCAGGTCGGGGAAGTTGAGGCTCGCCGCCTTGATCTCCACCAGCACCTCGCCCGCCTTCGGTTGCGGGGTGGGCAGTTCCTTCCATTGCAGCGCCTCGACGCCGACGGGGTTCTCGCATAGCCAGGCCTGCATGGCGTTCTCCTTCTATTCGTGCGGGCCCGATCATAGGCAAGCCGCCGCCGGGCGCAATGTCCCTGCGGTGACCCGCGCCTACAATCCCTGCGATGAAGATCCTGCTCTCCAACGACGACGGCTACCAGGCGCCGGGCATCGTGGCGCTGTACGAAGCGATCCGCGATCTCGGCGAGGTGGAAGTGGTCGCGCCCGAGCACAACAACAGCGCGAAGTCGAATGCGCTCACCTTGCATGCGCCGCTGTACGTGAACCTCGCGGGCAACGGCTTCCGCTATGTGAACGGCACGCCGGCGGACTGCGTGCACATCGCGCTGACGGGCCTGCTCGGTTACCGACCGGACCTGGTGGTGAGCGGCATCAACAACGGCGCCAACATGGGCGACGACACCATCTACTCCGGCACCGTGGGTGCCGCGATGGAGGGCTACCTCTTCGGCATTCCCGCGATCGCTTTCTCGCAGACGGAAAAGGGCTGGGGCCACCTCGACGCGGCGGCGCGCAAGGCGCGCGAGCTGGTGCAGTTCCTCACCGAGCAGCATCGCACCGACGAGGCGCACTGGCTGCTGAACGTCAACATCCCGAACCGGCCGTACGAAGAACTGAAGCCCTTCAAGGTGTGCCGCCTCGGACGCCGCCACGCGGCGGAGCAGGTGATCTCGCAGCCCAGCCCGCGCGGCGACGTGATGTACTGGATCGGCGGGGCGGGCCTGCCCAAGGACGACGCGGAGGGCACCGACTTCCACGCGGCGCTGCAAGGGCATCCCACCATCACGCCCTTGAAGGTGGACCTGACCGATCACGATGCGCTGCGTTACTGGGCGCAGTCCGCCGCGCGCCTGTCGACGGGCGACGTCCGATGAGCCGCCGTCCGGGCTTTCCGGCCCGCCTTCCCGGCGCGCCCGCACCGGCGGAGCGCAAGCCCGCGGCGGTGGTGGCTCCGGCCACTGCGCCGCGCGGGCTCGGGCTCGACTCGCAGGCCGTGCGGGCGAACATGGTGCAGAAGATCGCGGCCCAGGGTGTGTCGGATGCGCGTGTGCTCGCCGCCATGAACGCGGTGGAGCGGCACCGCTTCGTCGACAGTGCGCTGGTGAACCAGGCCTATGAAGACACGAGCCTGCCGATCGGCCTTGGGCAGACGATTTCCAAGCCCGGCGTGGTGGCGCGCATGATCGAGCTGCTGCTGGGAGCGCCCGGCGCCAAGGCCCGCTGCGGCCGGGTGCTGGAAGTCGGCACCGGCTGCGGCTACCAGGCCGCCGTGCTGAGCCACGTGGCCAGCGAGGTGTACAGCATCGAGCGTTTGCGCGGCCTGCACGAGCGCGCGCGCGCGAACCTGCGCGCCTTTCGTCTGGCGAACGTGCACCTGCTGTTCGGCGACGGGATGGCCGGTTTCGCCCAGGGCGCGCCCTATGCGGGCATCATCGCGGCAGCCGGCGGCGAGGCGGTGCCTGCGACGTGGACCGATCAGCTCGCCGACGGCGGGCGCATCGTCGCGCCGATGGTGATGGCGAACCGGCAGCAGGCGCTGGTCGTGATCGAGAAGAATGCGGGACGGCTCTCGCAATCGATCCTTGAGAGCGTTCACTTTGTCCCCCTAAAATCTGGCATCGCATGAGACTGAAGACATTGCTGTGGCGCGAACGCGCCCTGAACTGGCTGTGGGTGCTGTGCGCGTGCGCCGTGCTCGCCGCCTGCGCCGCGCCGCGCCGCGCGCCCGCCCCGGTGGAAGACCGGGTGGCCGCACGCCATCCGACGGCGGTCGCAACCGAGACGACGCATGCGGGGCCGCTGCCCGGTGCGGAGAATGCAGGCAAGCCGGGGTACTACACCGTGCGCCCGGGCGACACGCTGCTGCGCATCGCGCTGGAGTCGGGCCAGAACTGGCGGGACATCGCGCGCTGGAACGGACTCGACAACCCGAACGTGATCGAGGTCGGGCAGGTGCTGCGCGTCGGCCCGCCCCCCGGCGGCACGGCCGTCGCGGTAGCGCCGCCGGCCTCTTCGCCCGCGTCCGCGCCGGCCCCCGCTGTCGCGGCGCAGCCCCCGGCGAGTGCGGCGAGCAGCGCACCCCGGCCGGTCGCATCGGCGGCGCCCGCGCCCGCGCCGGCGCCCAGCAGCACGCCCGCGCCCACGCCGCCGGCGAGCACGGGGCCCGACGACGACATCGCCTGGGGCTGGCCCACGGTCGGCGCGGGCACGGTGCTCGCGGGTTTCGACGAGCAGAAGAACAAAGGACTGGACATCGGCGGCCGGGCCGGCGATCCTGTGCTCGCAGCGGCGGATGGCCGCGTCGTCTACGCGGGCGCGGGCCTGCGCGGCTACGGCAACCTGATCATCTTGAAGCACAACAACACCTACCTCACCGCCTACGCGCACAACCAGTCCCTGCTGGTGAAGGAGGACCAGGCCGTGCGCAAGGGGCAGAAGATCGCGGAGATGGGGTCCACCGACACCGACCGCGTGAAGCTGCATTTCGAGATCCGCCGGCAGGGCAAGCCGGTGGACCCCACGCGGTACCTGCCGGCGAAGTAGCCATGAAGCGGCGCAACGGGCACGGCTTGCCGGCGCCTGCAGGCGCCGGTCCCGACGCGGACAGTGTTCCCACGGATGAGCCGGAGCCGCCGGCCAACCTCGAGCCGGTGCCCGAAGTGCAGTTGCGCGAGCTGCCTTCGGACCTCTCGGGCGAGAGCAGCGACACGCTGACGCTGTACCTGCGCGACGTGCGCCGCACCACGTTGTTCACCGCCGAAGAGGAATACGCCACCGCGGTGCGCGCGCGTGCCGGCGATTTCCGCGCGCGCCAGTCGATGATCGAGCACAACCTGCGGCTGGTCGTGAGCATCGCGAAAGGCTATCTCGGGCGCGGCGTGCCGCTGTCGGACCTGATCGAGGAAGGCAACCTGGGCCTGATGCACGCGATCGACAAGTTCGAACCGGAGCGCGGTTTCCGTTTCTCCACCTACGCGACCTGGTGGATCCGCCAGGCCGTGGAGCGCGCGGTGATGAACCAGGGCCGCGTGATCCGCCTGCCGGTGCACGTCGTGCGCGAGCTGCAGCAGGTGCTGCGCGCGCGCCGCACGCTGGAGAACGATCCGGCCTTTCTCGCGCGGCGGGGAGGCGATGCCGAAGGCGTGCGCGTCGAGGACGTGGCGGCGCTGCTCGGGCGCGACGTGCACGAGGTGGCGCAGCTGCTCGCGATGGCCGAAACGCCCAAGTCGCTGGACGCGGTGGTCGACCGCTCGGACGACGAGCACACGCTGGGCGATTTCATGGCGGACGAACTGACGCTCGATCCCACGGGCGTCACCCAGAACCACGAAGTCGAGCGGCTGCTCGCGGGCTGGATCGACACGCTCACCAACCGCGAGAAGGAAGTGCTGGAAGGCCGCTTCGGCCTGCACCACCGCGAACCCGAAACCCTCGAGGTCCTGAGCGACCGCCTGGGCCTCACGCGCGAGCGCGTGCGCCAGATCCAGAACGAAGCGCTGACGAAGCTGAAACGGCAGATGGCGCGCAGCGGCGTCGATCGCGACTCGCTGTTCTAGCTGGGGTTCGCTGCGCTCACCGCCAGCCTACCCGCTAGCTGCGCGAGTCTTTTCGCCTTGCCCGCTGCGCTCGTGCAACGACGCCCCGCTCCTTCCCCCTTCGGGGGGAAGGCTGGGATGGGGGGCTCCTGATGCGGCCGCAGGCCAGGGCATGTTTCGACTGATACAGTCGAAACATGCCCTGGCCTGTACTCGTTTTCGACATCGAATCCATCCCCGACATCGCTGGCCTGCGTCAGCTGCGCGACGCCCCCGCGGACATGAGCGACCAGCAGGTCCACGCCGCCTGGGTGCAGGAGCGCAAGGACAACAACCAGAGCGATTTCCTGCCGCACTACCTGCAGCGGGTGCTGGTGATCAGCTGCGTGTTCCGCAACGCGGACGGCCTGCGCGTGCACTCGTTCGTGGACCGCGACAACGCGAGCGAAGGCAAGGTGATCCAGACCTTCTTCAACGTGCTGGACAAGTACGTGCCGCAGCTCGTGAGCTGGAACGGCGGCGGCTTCGACCTGCCGGTGCTGCACTACCGCGGCCTGCGCCACGGCGTGAGCGCGGACCGCTACTGGTGCATGGGCGAGGGCGGGGCGCCGGACGACCGCGAGTTCAAGTGGAACAACTACATCAGCCGCTACCACATGCGCCACCTGGACCTCATGGACCTGCTGGCCATGTACCAGCCGCGCGCGAATGCGCCGCTGGATGCGATGGCCAAGCTGTGCGGCTTCCCGGGCAAGCTGGGCATGGACGGCTCGCAGGTCTACTCCGCGTTCGTCGACGGCAAGCTGGAGGAGATCCGCCGCTACTGCGAGACGGACGTGATGAACACCTACCTGCTGTACTGCCGCTTCCAGAAGATGCGCTGCGGCTTCACCGAGGCCGAGTACGCGCAGGAGATCGACTTCGTGAAGCAGACGCTGGGCGAGCTGGCGCCGAACGAGCCGCACTGGCGGGAATACCTGGCCGCCTGGGCCTGAACCCGGCCCCTGAGACAATCGAGGGATGACAGACAGGCAGGAGCCGCCCCCGCTGCCGGAGGGCTGGTTGCAGATCGAATCGCTGGACATCGAGGCGCAGGGCGTTGCGCGCCGCCCCGACGGCAAGGTCGTGTTCGTCGACGGCGCGCTGCCGGGCGAATGCGTCACCGCGAAGGTCCAGCGCCGCAAGAACAACTGGGAGCAGGCCGCCCTGGTCGAGGTGCACCGCGAGTCGGCGCTGCGCGTGCGTCCGCGCTGCCCGCATTTCGGCCTGCACGAGGGCGCCTGCGGCGGCTGCAAGATGCAGCACCTGGACGTCGCCGCCCAGGTCGCCATCAAGCAGCGCGTGCTGGAAGACAACCTGTGGCACCTCGGCAAGGTGCGCGCCGGGACGATGCTGCCCGCGATCCAGGGGCCCGACTGGGGCTACCGCTGGCGCGCCCGCTTCTCGGTGCGGCACGTGCGCAAGAAGGAGACGGTGCTGGTCGGCTTCCACGAGCGCAAGAGCCGCTACGTGGCCGACATCCGCGAGTGCCACGTCGTGCCGAAGCACGTGAGCGACCTGCTGCTGCCCCTGCGCGCGCTGATCGGCTCCATGGACGCGATCGAGACCTGTCCGCAGATCGAGCTGGCCTGCGGCGACACGGTCACGGCGCTCGTGCTGCGTCACCTGGAGCCGCTGTCGGAAGGCGACCTGGCCAAGCTGCGCGAGTTCGCGAGCGACCATGCGTCGGCAGGCGTGCAGTGGTGGCTGCAGCCGAAGGGGCCCGACACGGTGCGGCTGCTGGACGAGGGCGGTCCGGAACTCGCGTATGCGCTGCCGGAGTTCGGGATCACCATGCCGTTCAAGCCGACGGACTTCACGCAGGTCAACCCGCACATCAACCGCGTGCTGGTGGACCGGGCCGTGCGACTGCTGGACGTGCAGCGCGGCGAGCGCGTGATCGACTGGTTCTGCGGGCTGGGCAACTTCACGCTGCCGCTGGCTACGCGCGCGGGCGAGGTGCTGGGCATCGAAGGAAGCGAGGCGCTGGTGGCCCGCTCGCGCGAGAACTACCAGCGCAACCAGGCCGGCCGCGCGGCGCCGCTCGCGGGCACGCGCTTCCTCGCGCGCAACCTGTTCGAGATGACGCCGCAGCAGCTGGTTGCCGACGGCGCGGCCGACCGCTGGCTGGTGGATCCGCCGCGCGAAGGAGCCTTCGCGCTCGCGAAAGCCCTGGCCGACCTGCACCAGGACCCGTCGCTGCGCGGCACCTGGAAGCCGCCGCGGCGCATCGTCTACGTCAGCTGCAACCCGGGGACGCTGGCGCGCGATGCCGGGCTGCTGGTGCACCAGGCGGGCTACACCTGCACCCACGCCGGCGTGGTGAACATGTTCCCGCACACGGCGCACGTGGAGTCGATCGCCGTGTTCGACCTGGCCTGAAGTGGGGGGGTGTTCGCCGGGTTCCGGCGAATCTCGGTCGGTGCGGCCCCTGGCCTGCGCCGCGTTGCATGTTGCGGCAGTTGAACCGGAGACCGTAGGCTGGTTGGTGAGCCGCAGGCGAACCCCAGCTTGCTGCGCTGCGCCGGATCGCTGGGGTTCGCATTGCTCACCGCCAGCCTACGAGTACGAAGGCCCGTGAGTCGCCCCCGCACCTCAGAGGGCACTTCTTTGTGCCCCTCCGCAAACGACCAGAAGAAAGGCCCGCGCGAAGCGGGCCTTTTTCGTGGAGCGATCTGCGCTCAGTCGTCGCCGGAGGTGATGCCCAGCAGGATCAGCAGGCTCTGGAACACGTTGAACAGGTCCAGGTACAGCATCAGCGTGGCGCTGATGTAGTTCGTCTCGCCGCCGTCGATGATCTGCTTCAGGTCGTACAGCATGTACATGCTGAAGATGCCGATGGCCAGGGTGCTGATCACCAGCACGCCCATCGTGGAGCCCACGAACACGTTGATGACGCTGCCGACCACCAGGACGACGGCGCCGGCGAACAGCCACTTGCCCAGGCCGGACAGCTCGCGCTTGATCACCGTGGCCAGCGTAGCCATCACCAGGAACACGCCGGCGGTGCCGCCGAAGGCGATCATCACCAGCCCGGTGCCGTTCCTGAACCCGAGCACCATCGCGATCAGGCGCGAGAGCATCAGGCCCATGAAGAAGGTGAAGGCGAGCAGCACGCCCACGCCGGCCGCCGAGTCCTTGGTCTTCTGGATCGCGTACATGAAGCCGAACGCGATGCCGAGGAAGACGACGAGGCCCAAGCCCCCGGTGAGGTTGCGGGTGATGCCGGTGGTCACGCCCACCCAGGCGCCGAGCACCGTCGGGATCAGGCTGATGGCGAGCAGCCAGTAGGTGTTGCGCAGCACCTTGTTGCGCTGTTCCAGCGCCGCGGTGTTGCCGTACGCGTAGGCAGGGAAGTTCTGGATCGGGTCGCTCATGGCTGGTTTCTCCTGTCAGGCGATTGGATGAGCGGATTCTAGGAGGGTTCCCGTGTTGCCCGGAAAGAGTTTGCCGTCCAGCGGCTATGCTTGCTGCTTTCCCGTTGTTCCTGCGTCCCATGAAAAACAAAGCTGTCCTCGAGCTCGCCGACGTCAAGGCGGTCGCCGCCGCCGCCGAAGCGGAGGCCCTGGCCAACCACTGGGCGGTGTGCATCGCCATCGTCGACGACGGCGGTCACCTCCTCTGGCTGCAGCGCCTGGACGGCACCGCACCGGTGTCCGCGCACATCGCGCCGGCCAAGGCCCGCACGGCGGCGCTCGGCCGCCGCGAAAGCCGGACCTACGAGGAGATGATCAACGGCGGCCGCATGTCCTTCCTGAGCGCACCGGTCATCGACGGCATGCTGGAGGGCGGCTTCCCCATCCTCAAGGACGGCCAGTGCATCGGTGCGATCGGCGTGAGCGGCGTCAAGAGCAGCGAGGACGCCCAGATCGCCCGCGCCGGCATCGCGGCGCTTGGCCTCTGAGCCGGTGCGTCACTGGGGCTTCGGCTCGGTGAGGAAGCCGATGCGGCGCAGCCCCGCCTGCTGCGCTGCGGACAGGGCCTGTGCCACGCGCTCGTAGCGCACGTCCTTGTCGCCGCGGATGTGCAGCTCCGGCTGCGGGTCGCGCGCCGCCGCGGCGCGCAGCATGCGCGCCAGGTCCTGGTCGCTGACGGGCGCCTCGTTCCACCAGTACTGCCCCCGGGCGTCGACGGTCAGCCGCACGGTCTGCGGCTGCACGTCCAGCGGCTGGCTGTTCGCGCGCGGCAGGTCCACTTCCACCGAGTGCTTCATCACGGGGACGGTGATCATGAAGATGATCAGGAGCACCAGCATGACGTCCACCAGCGGCGTCATGTTGATCTCGTTCATCACGTCGTCGGTGTCGTCCTGCGTGCCGAACGCCATGCTCAGGATCCTTTCTTCATCGGGACCACCTTGCCCGCGTCGTCCACGGAGACGCGCGAGCCCGTGACAAGGTACGCGTGTAGGTCGTGCGCGAAGCGATTCAGCTTGAACAGCACGCCCTTGTTGCCGCGCACGAGCGCGTTGTAGCCCAGCACCGCCGGGATCGCGACCGCCAGGCCCAGCGCGGTCATGATGAGAGCCTCGCCCACCGGGCCCGCGACCTTGTCGATGGTGGCCTGGCCGGAAGTGCCGATGGCGAGCAGCGCGTGGTAGATGCCCCAGACGGTTCCGAACAGGCCCACGAAGGGCGCCGTCGAACCGACCGAGGCGAGCACCGCCAGGCCACCCTGCAGGCGCGCCGTCGATTCGTCGATGGAGTTGCGCATCGCACGCGTGAGCCACTCGCTCGCACCCAGCGAGTCGTGCAACTGCGGCTGCGCGTTGTGGTGGGCCGCCGCCTCCCGCCCCTCGAGTGCGAGCGCGCGGAAGGGATTCGCGGGATCGGTGCCTAGCTTGCTGAGGCCATCCGCGAAATCGGCGGCGTGCCAGAAGCTCTCGATGCTGCGGGCCTGCCGGCGATACCGCTGCAAGTCCATGGCCTTCAGGACGATGACCATCCAGGACGCCAGGGACATGGCGAGCAGCAGCAGCGCGACGGCCTTGGTGACGATGTCGCCCGCGCTCCAGAAGTGCGCGAGCCCCAGTTCCGTGTTCATGTTCTCCGTCCTACTCCGAAAGATCGAAATCGATGGGGACCTTCACCCACATCGGCTCCGGGACGCCGCCTCGCTTGCCCGGAACGTAGCGCCACTGGCGCGCGGCCTCCAGCGCCGCGCGGTCGAGACGGGCGAAGCCGCTCGATTCGAGCACGGTCGCATCCTGCGCCCTGCCGTCCACCCCGATCAGCACCCGCAACACCACCTTGCCGTGCTCGCCCAGGCGCCTGCTGGTCGGCGGGTAGGCGGGCTTTGGATTGTGCAGGTAGTCGGCGTCGCTCACGGGCAGTTCGACGCTGGCGGTGGCTTGCGCCGGCGCGGGTGCGGGTGCAGCAGCAGCCGCAGCGGCGACCGGGGGCGGCGTGGGTTGCGGCTGGGCGAGCCCGGTGGGCGCATTCGGCGCGGGCGGCAGTTCGGGCGCGGCCGCAGGCTTAGGTGCGGGCGGAGGCGGTGTCTTGTGCGCGGGCACGTGCGGCTCGGCTGCCCTGGTGGGCTTGGAGGGCGGCTCGGGCGTGGCAACCGGAGGCGCCGGGCGAGGCACCGGCGGCGTGATGATCTCGGTCACGATCTGGACGGGGACGAACATCTCGGCGGGACGGTGGAGCAGCCCGGACTGCAGCGCCCAGAGCGCGGCTACGTGCAACAGCACCACGCCGCCGGCCGCGACGAGCTTGCGCTGGAATGCAGGGATCGCGGAGGACGTTCGCGCGGGCATGCCGCGAGGATAGGGCAGTCAGTGCGCCACCCGGCGCAGCACCGGGGCGAGGATCAGCCGGCCGCGCCGCAGCCGCAGCCAGGGCAGGGCCGCGCCGCGCTGTCCTGCACGTGGGCGGACGACTCCCCGGCGTGGCTGTGTACTTCGCTTTGCACCGCTGCCACCGGATGGAGGGGATTGCACTGCGCCACCACGTCGCGGGCGCAGCCCTCGCATTGCCCGCACTGCGTGGCGACGCCCAGCTCGAACTGGATGTCGTCGAAGCTCATCCCGGCGCGTGCGTGGCGGGCGATCTCGCGATCGGAAACTCGGCGGCAGACGCAGACGATCATGGCTTGCTGGCGACAGGGTGGAACAGAGACTTCAGTATAAATGCGAATCCCTCGCATTTGCAATACAATGCGCTGGAACGGAAACCAAGCCATGCGACGCGAAACCTTTTCCACTCCTGAGCCGCATCCCGGCGCGCACGTCGTCCCGCGCGAATCGCTCGCGCAGGCGCCCACGGGAAAGCCCTTCGTGGTGAAGCAGGTGCTGCCTGATCCGCAGGTGCCCGAACGGGCGCGCCAGCTCGAGGAGATCGGCTTCTATCCCGGCGAGCAGGTGATGGTGATGACCCGCGGCATTCCCGGCGGCGACCCGCTGGTGGTGCGCGTCGGCCAGTCCACCTTCGCCTTGCGCGGCGCCGAGGCGGCCTGCATCCAGGTCGAAGGGACCGCCGGCCGCGGCGCATGAACGAGGCCGTCGTCCACCTGCATCCGACCGGCCGGCTCGCGGCGCTGGTCGGCAATCCCAATGCAGGCAAGACGGCGCTGTTCAACCGCCTGACCGGCAGCAACCAGAAGGTTGCGAACTACGCCGGCGTGACCATCGAGCGCAAGGAAGGCAAGCTCACGCTGTCTTCCGGCAAGACGGTGCGTGTGCTGGACCTGCCGGGCACGTACAGCCTGAACCCGCGCTCGCCCGACGAGCGCATCACCTGCGAAGTCCTGCAAGGCAGGGCGCGTGGCGAGAAGCGCCCCGACCTGGTCGTGTGCGTGCTCGACGCGACCAACCTGCGCCGGGGCCTGCGCCTGGTGCTGGGCATCAAGCGCATGAACCTGCCCTGCGTGGTCGCGCTCAACATGGCGGACCTCGCCGCCAGTCGCGGCATCCGGCTCGACCCGGATGCGCTCGCCAGCGAACTCGGCGTGCCGGTGGTGAGCACGGTGGCCGTGCAGGGCGAGGGCGATGCGGCCTTGCGCGAACTGCTGGCACGTCCGGAAATCTGGCAGCCCACCACCAGCCTGATGCCGGTGCCGATGCCGCCGGGCGACGAGCTGCCCGACCACGATCGCGTGCGCCAGATCCTCGAACGGCTGGGCCTCGACAACGTCGCTCCTCATCTGCTCAGCGACCGTATGGATCGCGTGGTGCTGCACCCCGTCGTCGGTCCCGTGCTGCTGGCCCTGCTGCTGTTCTTCGTGTTCCAGGCCGTGTTCGCCTGGGCCAAGATGCCGATGGCCGCCATCCAGGAGGCGACCAACTGGGTGGGCAACGCCGTGGGCAGCCTGCTGCCCGAGGGCTACCTGCGCAGCTTCCTCGTCGACGGCCTGGTCGCCGGCGTCGGCGGAGTGATCGTGTTCCTGCCGCAGGTGCTGATCCTGTTCTTCTTCATCCTGGTGCTGGAGGAATCCGGCTACCTGCCACGCGCGGCCTTCCTGCTCGATCGCATCATGGGCGGCGTCGGCCTGTCCGGCCGTTCGTTCATCCCGCTGCTCTCCAGCTTCGCGTGCGCCATTCCCGGCATCATGGCCACGCGCACCATCGCCAATCCACGCGACCGGCTGGTCACCATCATGATCGCGCCGATGATGACCTGCTCGGCGCGCCTGCCGGTCTACGCGCTGCTGATCGGCGCGTTCATCCCGCATCGCAGCGTCGGGCCGGGCCTGGAATTGCAGGGGCTCGTGCTCTTCCTGCTTTACCTCGCGGGCATCGCCGGCTCGCTGATGGTGGCGTGGATCCTGAAACGCACGACGGCGCGAGGCCTGGTGCGTCCGCTGATGATGGAACTGCCCGTGTACCACTGGCCCCACCTGCGCAGCGTGGCGCTGGGACTGTGGCAGCGCGCCGTGATCTTCATGCGGCGCGTCGGATCCATCATCCTGGTGCTGACGATCGCGCTGTGGTTTCTCGCGAGCTTTCCGGGCGCGCCCGAGGGAGCCACGCGTCCCGCCATCGAGTACAGCGTCGCCGGCATCCTGGGGCACGGGCTGTCCGTCCTGCTGGCGCCGATCGGCTTCAACTGGCAGATCAGCATCGCGCTGGTGCCCGGGCTCGCCGCGCGCGAGGTGGCGGTGAGCGCGCTCGGGACGGTCTATGCGCTGTCGGCCACGGGAACGAACACGGCCCAGGCATTGACGCCGATCATCGCGCACAGCTGGAGCCTGGCGACCGCGTTGTCGCTGCTGGCGTGGTACGTGTTCGCGCCGCAATGCATGGCGACGCTCGCGACCGTGAAGCGCGAAACCGGCGGCTGGAAATGGGCGCTGGTGATGGCGGCCTACCTGTTCGGGCTGGCCTACATCGCGTCCTTCATCACCTACCGCGTGGCGCTCGCGCTCGGCTGGGGCTGATCAGGAAGCTTCGCCCATCTGCGACTGCAGGTAGTTCTGCAGGCCGACCTTGTTCAGCAGGTCGATCTGCGTTTCCAGCCAGTCGATGTGCTCCTCGGTATCGACGAGGATCTCCGCGAGGATCTCGCGCGAGACGTAGTCCTTGGCCGCCTCGCTCTGCGCGATGCCGGCCTTGATGGTGGCCTGGGCACCGCGCTCGCTGCGCAGGTCGCAGTCCAGGATCTCGGGCACGTCCTCGCCCACCATCAGCTTGCCGAGGTCCTGCAGGTTGGGCAAGGCGTCGAGGAACAGGATGCGCTCCATCAGCTTGTCCGCGTGCTTCATCTCGCCGATGGATTCCTCGTACTCCTTCTTCGCCAGGCGATCGAAGCCCCAGTGCTTCAGGATGCGGTAATGCAGGAAGTACTGGTTGGTCGCCGTCAGTTCGTTCTTCAGCTGCGCCTGCAGCAGCTGGATGATCTGGGGATCGCCTTGCATCGTCGTCTCCGCTTGGGGGTGCGGCGATTGTGGCGCAAGGCAAAGGAGGCTTGCGCCCCCTTGGTCCCTTCGCTCAGTTGCGGATGAGGTGATCGAACGCGGCGAGCGCCGCCTTCGCACCGTCTCCCGCCGCGATCACGATCTGCTTGAACGGCACCGTCGTGCAGTCGCCGGCCGCAAAGACGTTCGGCACCGAGGTCTGCCCCTTCGCATCCACCACGATCTCACCGTGGCGCGACAGCTCGAGGGTGCCCTTGAGCCATTCGGTGTTCGGCACCAGGCCGATCTGCACGAACACGCCTTCGAGTTCCACGCGCTTTTCTTCGCCGCCGGCGCGGTCGCGGACCGTGAGGCCATCCACCTTGTCGGTTCCGGTGATCGCCGTCGTCTGCGCATTGACGATCACCTCCACGTTGGGCAGGCTGCGCAGCTTGCGCTGCAGCACTTCGTCGGCGCGCAGCTTCGTGTCGAACTCGATCAGCGTCACGTGCCTGACGATGCCCGCGAGGTCGATCGCCGCCTCGACGCCGGAGTTGCCGCCGCCGATGACCGCGACGCGCTTGCCCTTGTACAACGGACCGTCGCAGTGCGGGCAGTAGGCCACGCCCTTGTTCTTCAGCTCCTGCTCGCCGGGCACGTTGATGTTGCGCCAGCGCGCACCGGTCGTGAGGATGACGGTCTTCGCCTTGAGCGTGGCGCCGCTTTCCAGCTCCACTTCCACCAGCGCACCGGGCCGCAGCGCCTTCGCGCGCTGCAGGTTCATGATGTCAACGTCGTAGTGGCGCACGTGTTCCTCCAGCGCCAGCGCGAACTTCGGTCCTTCCGTTTCCTTCACCGAGATGAAGTTCTCGATGCCCAGCGTGTCCAGCACCTGGCCGCCGAAGCGCTCGGACGCGATGCCGGTGCGGATGCCCTTGCGCGCCGCATACACCGCCGCAGCCGCGCCCGCAGGACCGCCGCCCACGATCAGCACGTCGAAGGGCTCCTTGGCGGAGAGCTTCTTCGCTTCGCGCTCGCCGGCGGAGCTGTCCACCTTGGCGACGATTTCCTCCAGGCTCATGCGGCCGGAGCCGAAGAAGGTGCCGTTCAGGAACACCGTGGGCACGCCCATGATCCGGCGCTCCTCGATCTCCTGCTGGAACAGGCCGCCTTCGATCATCGTGGCACGGATGCGCGGGTTCTGCACCGCCATCAGGTTGAGGGCCTGCACGACGTCCGGGCAGTTGTGGCAGGTGAGCGATACGTAGACCTCGAAATCGAAGTCGCCGTCGAGCGCGCGGATCTGCTCCAGCAGCGCCTGCTCCACCTTGGGCGGATACCCGCCCACCTGCAGCAGCGCCAGCACGAGCGAAGTGAACTCGTGGCCCATGGGCAGCCCCGCGAAGCGCGGACCCGTGGTCTCGCCGGGCCGGTTGATCTGGAACGACGGCGTGCGTTGCGGGCCGCCGCGCGTTTCGGTGACGGTGATGCGCGCCGAGGCTTCCGCGATGTCCTCCAGCAGCGCCTGCATGTCGGCCGAAGCGGGAGTGTCGTCCAGCGAAGCGACGATCTCCACCGGCTGCGTCATGCGCTCCAGGTAGGCGGCGAGCTGGGCTTTCATGTTGGCGTCGAGCATGGGACTCCTTGTCTGATCTGGTTCGGAAACGGCAAGGCCCGGGCATGCCCGGGCCTTGGTGGGCTTGTGGCCGGCGCGCGCGGCGCCGGTGACGCAGCGGCAGTCGGCTTAGATCTTGCCGACGAGGTCCAGCGAAGGCTTCAGCGTCTGCGCGCCTTCTTCCCACTTCGCGGGGCAGACTTCGCCCGGGTGCGAGGCGACGTACTGGGCGGCCTTCAGCCGGCGCAGCGTTTCCTTGGCGTCGCGGCCGATGCCGTTGTCGTGCACTTCAATGGTCTTGATGCGACCGTCCGGATCGATGATGAACGTGCCGCGCAAGGCCAGGCCGGTGTCCTCGCCCTCGGTGATGAGCACCTGGAAGAAGCGGGCCAGCTGCTGGCTCGGGTCGCCCACCAGCGGGTACTGCACCTTCTTGATCGTGTCGGACGTGTCGTGCCAGGCCTTGTGCGTGAAGTGCGTGTCGGTGGACACGCCATAGACCTCGGCGCCCAGCTTCTGGAACTCGGCGTAGTTGTCGGCCAGGTCGCCCAGCTCGGTCGGGCAGACGAAGGTGAAGTCCGCGGGATAGAACACGACGACGGACCACTTGCCCTTGAAGTTCTGTTCCGTCACGGGGACGAACTTGCCGTTGTGGTAGGCCGTGGCGGTGAAGGCGGGAAGTTCGGAATTGATCAGGGACACTTGTTTTTCCTCTATGGCTAAGAACGCTTCGATTTGTCGCGCCTATGAATAGTAAGGGCGCGCGGCGGACTTTCCCATTGAAAGGCCCCATGGCACCTTTAGCTGTCGGCTATGGCCGCGTGCGGCGCCGGAAGGAGCGAAGACGAGGCAAGCCTGCTCCAGGGCCGCAGGCGCGTAGAGGCTGCGTCAATACTCCAGTCGCTCGGGCCGGATTTCCTGCAGGATGGTCGTCGCGATCTCCTCGATCGACTTGGTGGTCGTCGACAGCCAGCGGATGCCCTCGCGGCGCATCATCGCCTCGGCCTCGGCCACTTCGGTCCGGCAGTTCTCCAGCGATGCGTAGCGCGAGTTGGGGCGTCGCTCGTTGCGGATCTCGCTGAGCCGCTCCGGCTGGATCGTGAGCCCGAAGATCTTCTTGCGGAACGCGCCCAGCGCCGGCGGCAACTGGCGCCGGTCGAAGTCTTCCGGGATCAGCGGGTAGTTCGCGGCCTTCAGGCCGTGCTGCATGGCCAGGTAGAGCGAGGTCGGCGTCTTGCCGCTGCGGCTCACGCCCACGAGGATCACGTCGGCCTGCTCCAGGTCTGCGTTCGACTGGCCGTCGTCGTGCGCCAGGCTGAAGTTGATCGCCTCGATCCGGTCGTGGTATTCCTTGCTCTTGCTCACGTCGGAGAAGCGGCCCACCCGGTGGCTGGACTTCATGCCGAGCTCGATCTCCAGCGGACGCACGAAGGTGCCGAACATGTCGAGCACCATGGCCCGGCAGCCTTCCTCGATGACCTGCAGCACTTCCACGTTGACGAGCGTGGTGAACACCACAGGCCGCCGCCCCTCGGCCTCCGCCGTATGGTTCACCTGCCGCACCACCTGGTGCGCCTTGTCCACCGTGTCGATGAAGGGAAGGCGGACATGGCGGGGCTTGAACTCGAACTGCGCCAGGATGGCGTTGCCGAAAGTCTCGGCCGTGATGCCGGTGCCATCGGAGACGAAGAAGACGGTACGCGTGTGCATGGTGGGACCTACAATCCCGGCCATTATCCGAATTCTCGAGCCGATGCACCGCCGCAGCCCATTAGAACAAGCACAAAGCCCGACGGCGGGGCACCGGACCATGCGCCTGCGCGCAGAGCCGCTTTCAACTTCCGGAGCTTCCCCATGTCTGCACGTTTCAACGCGACCGCCCTGGTCGTTCCGTTTGAGAACCTGAGAATGACCGACGTCGAGGTGGTCGGCGGCAAGAACGCCAGCCTCGGCGAAATGATCTCGCAGCTGCCGCACGGCCTGCGGGTGCCCACCGGATTTGCGACGACGGCGCACGCCTTCCGCGAGTTCCTGAAGCATGGCGGGCTGGACGAACGCATTCGCCAGCGCCTAGCCACCCTCGACATCGACGACGTGCGCGCCCTGGCCGTGGCCGGGGCCGAGATCCGCGGCTGGATCGAGTCGCAGCCGTTCCCGCCCGCGCTGGAGCAGGAAATCCGTGCGGCGTTCGAGAAACTCTCGGCCGGCAGCCCCGATGCGACCTTTGCCGTACGCTCGTCCGCCACCGCGGAAGACCTGCCGGACGCGTCCTTCGCGGGCCAGCAGGAGACCTTCCTCAACGTGCACGGCATCACCGACGTGCTGCACAAGATGAAGGAGGTGTTCGCGTCGCTCTACAACGACCGCGCGATCAGCTACCGCGTGCACAAGGGCTTCGCGCACGAACACGTGGCGCTCTCCGCCGGCGTGCAGCGCATGGTCCGCTCCGACCTGGGCGCCTCCGGCGTGATGTTCACCATCGACACCGAATCCGGCTTCGCCGACGTCGTCTTCATCACCTCGAGCTTCGGCCTCGGCGAGACGGTGGTGCAGGGCGCCGTGAACCCGGACGAGTTCTACGTGCACAAGCCCATGCTCAAGGCGGGCAAGCGCGCGGTGATCCGCCGCAACCTGGGTTCCAAGCTGATCCAGATGGTGTTCACGACCGACGCCGAAAAGGCCAAGGGCGGCAAGCTGGTGAAGACCATCGACGTGCCGCTGGAGCAGCGCAATCGCTATTCGCTCAGCGACGAGGACGTGGAACAACTGGCCCGCTACGCGCTGGTGGTCGAGGAGCACTACGGCCGCCCGATGGACATCGAATGGGGCAAGGACGGCACCGACGGACAGCTCTACATCCTGCAGGCGCGGCCGGAGACGGTGAAGAGCCAGGCCGCCGGCAAGTCCGAGATGCGCTACAAATTGAAGAGCAAAGGAACGGTGCTCTCCGAAGGGCGCGCGATCGGCCAGAAGGTCGGAACCGGTCCCGTGCGGCTGGTGCACAGCACCTCCGAGATGGACCGCGTGCAGCCGGGCGACGTGCTGGTCACCGACATGACCGACCCGAACTGGGAGCCGGTGATGAAGCGGGCCAGCGCCATCGTCACCAACCGCGGCGGCCGCACCTGCCACGCGGCGATCATCGCGCGTGAGCTCGGCATCCCCGCCGTGGTGGGTTGCGGCAACGCGACCGAGGTGCTCAAGGACGGCACGCTGGTCACGGTGAGCTGCGCTGAGGGCGACACCGGCTTCATCTACGACGGCCTGCTGGAGACGGAAGTCACCGAAGTGCAGCGCGGCCAGATGCCGCCGATCAAGACCAAGATCGCGATGAACGTCGGCAACCCGCAACTCGCGTTCGACTTCGCCCAGCTGCCGAACGACGGCGTGGGCCTGGCCCGCCTCGAGTTCATCATCAACAACAACATCGGCGTGCACCCGAAGGCGATCCTCGACTACCCGAACGTCGATGCCGACCTCAAGAAGGCGGTCGAGTCCGTGGCGCGCGGCCATGCCTCGCCCCGCGCGTTCTACGTCGACAAGGTGGCCGAAGGCGTGGCGACCATTGCCGCGGCCTTCTGGCCCAAGCCGGTGATCGTGCGGCTGTCGGACTTCAAGTCGAACGAGTACCGCAAGCTGATCGGCGGCAGCCGCTACGAGCCGGAGGAAGAGAACCCGATGCTGGGCTTCCGCGGCGCGGCGCGCTACATCAGCGCCGAATTCAAGGAAGCGTTCGAGATGGAGTGCGAGGCGCTGGTGCGCGTGCGCGAGGAGATGGGCCTGACCAACGTGCAGGTCATGGTGCCCTTCGTCCGCACGCTCGGCCAGGCGGAGCGGGTCACCAAGCTGCTCGCCGAGCACGGCCTGAAGCGCGGCGAGAACGACCTCAAGGTCATCATGATGTGCGAGATCCCCAGCAACGCCATCCTCGCGGACCAGTTCCTGGAGTTCTTCGACGGGTTCTCGATCGGCTCCAACGACCTGACGCAGCTCACGCTGGGCCTGGACCGCGACTCGGGGCTGGAGCTGCTGGCGGTCGACTTCGACGAGCGCGACCCCGCGGTCAAGGCCATGCTCACGCTCTCGATCCAGGCGTGCGTGAAGCAGGGCAAGTACGTGGGCATCTGCGGGCAGGGCCCCAGCGACCACCCCGACTTCGCGAAATGGCTGGTGGACCAGGGCATCACCTCGATCTCGCTGAACCCGGACAGCGTGATCGCCACCTGGCAGAAGCTGGCCGAATAGCGGCCCGGCCGGCGCCCGTCCTCGGCGAAACACCGAGCCGCGCGGCTCGGCCGTGATGCGATGATGCCGGCATGGATGAACTGTCGTCCACGCCGCAGCCACGGAGCGTGCTGGCCCTCAAACTGGGCCTGCTCGCGCTCTGGGCCGTGGTGAGCTTCGGCTCGGTGTTCTTCGCGCGCAGCCTCGACTTCCCGGTGCTGGGCTGGCCGTTCGGGTACTGGCTGGCGGCGCAGGGCGCGCTGCTCGCCTTCGTCGCCATCCTGGCCGTGTATGCCTGGGCGATGCAGCGCCTGCAGCCCGGGGACGGCTTGGCCGACGGTGAAGCGCCCGAGGCACCGCGGTGAAGACGTACGAGCGGCGCCTGCGCCGCTTCCTGCTCTGGTTCCTGTCCGGGTTCCTGCTGTTCCTCGGGCTGCTCACCTGGGCCGAGCACGAGGGCCTCTCGCGCGTGTGGCTGGGGCCGATCTTCATCTTCGCGACCGTCATGATGTATGCGGTCATCGGCATCCGCAGCCGCACCACCGATCCCGAGGAGTACTACGTCGCGCGCCGGCGCATCCCGCCGATGTACAACGGGATGGCCGCCGCCGCCGACTGGATGAGTGCCGCGTCCTTCATCAGCCTGGCCGGCGGACTGTACCTGCAAGGCTATGGCGGGACGGAGGGGCAGGCCGGCGGCGTCGCGTACGTGCTGGGGTGGACCGGAGGCTTCTGCCTCGTGGCGCTGCTGATCGCGCCGCACCTGCGCAAGCTGCAGCTGTATACGGTGCCCGACTATTTTGCCGTGCGCTTCGGCGGCCGCTGGCCGCGCATCGTCGCGGCGCTCTCGGCGGTGCTGTGCTCGTTCGTCTACGTGGTCGCGCAGATCTACGGCATCGGCCTGATCGCGTCGCGCCTCACGGGCGTGCAGTTCGAGATCGGGATCATGCTGGGCCTGGGCGGCGTGCTCCTGTGCTCCTTCCTCGGCGGCATGAAGGCGATCACCTGGACCCAGGTCGCGCAGTACGTGGTCATGCTGCTCGCGTTCCTCATTCCGGTGTCGTGGCTCGCGTACAAGCAACTGGGACAGCCGGCGGCGCCGCTCGTGTACGGCAAGCAGTTGCAGCGGATCGCGGCGCTGGAAGACCAGATCGCGCGCGACCCGAAGGAGCAGGAAGTCGCGGCGATCTTCCTGAAGCGGGCGCGTGACTACCAAGCGCGCCTGCAGGACGTGGACGCGGCGCTGGCCAGGGACCGCGCCGCGGCGCTGGCACGCCTGCGGCGCCTACGGGAGGAGGGCGCCGACTCGGGCCAGGTGTTCGCCGCCAGCCGCGCGCTGGCCGCCCTGCCGCGCGACCCCGCCACCGCGCGCGAGCAGTGGACCCGCGCCATGCAGGAAAGCTACGAACGCGCCCGCCCGCTGGGCGGCGTCGCGCGCCACACGCGGCCCTTCGCGGGCGACCCCGATGGCACGCCGCAGCAGCGCGAGGCCTTCGAGCTCTCGCGGCGCAACGTGCTCGCGCTGATGTTCTGCCTCATGGTCGGGACGGCGGGCTTGCCGCACCTGCTCACGCGCTACTACACGACGCCGAGTGTCGCGGCGACGCGCTCCTCGGTCGCCTGGTCGCTGTTCTTCATCGTGCTGGTGTACGTGAGCGCGCCGGCGCTCGCCGCGCTGGTGAAGTACGAGGTGATGCAGCACCTGGTGGGCAGCAGCTTCGACGCGCTGCCGCCCTGGATCGCGCAGTGGGCGCGCGTGGACCCGTCGCTCATCTCGGTGGCCGATGTCAATGGCGACCGCATCCTGCAATGGGGCGAGATCCGCTTCGGGGCCGACATCATCATGCTGGCGACGCCGGAGCTGGGCGGCCTGCCTTACGTCATCTCCGCGCTCGTTGCCGCGGGCGGCCTCGCCGCGGCGCTGTCGACCGCGGACGGCCTGCTGCTCACCATCAGCAATGCACTCGTGCGCGACATCTTCTGCCACGACTTCAAGCCGGAGCTGCGCGCCGACCAGCGCGTGATCCTCTCGAAGTTCGCGCTGATGGCCGTGGCGCTGGTGGCAGCGGTCGTCGCCTCCACCAAGCCGGCGGAAATCCTGCCGCTGGTTTCCGCGTCGTTCTCGCTGGCGGCGGCGGCCTTCGTGCCTGCGATGCTCCTGGGCATCCTCTGGCGCGGCGCCAACCGCACTGGAGCGGCGGCGGGCATGCTGGCGGGCCTCGGCATCACGGTCTACTACATGCTGGCCAACGCGCCCGCCGTCCGCGCGTTCTGGGGCTGGCCGCCGGGGCAGCAGCTCTGGTTCGGCATCCAGCCGCTGTCGGCTGCAGTCTTCGGCGTGCCAGTGGGCTTCGCCGTGACCTGGGGCGCGAGCCTCCTCGGCCGCCGCACGCTGGCACGTACCTAGGGATTCTCCTAGGGAATCTCCGGGGGTGGGGCCGGTCGCGCGTCAGCGACGTGTCAGTGCGCGCTTCAACACTGCGGGCTCCATCCATCAGGAGACATCATGGCAACAGCCTCCGCAAACGCGGTCGGAAGCGTGCACGCCGACGTACCGATGACCCGCGAGGAGAAGAAGGTCATCTTCGCTTCTTCCCTCGGTACGGTCTTCGAGTGGTACGACTTCTACCTGTACGGCTCGCTCGCCGCCATCATCGGCGCACAGTTCTTCTCCGGCCTCGACCCCACGTCGGCGTACATCTTCGCGCTGCTCGCCTTCGCGGCCGGCTTCCTGGTGCGGCCCTTCGGCGCCCTGGTGTTCGGCCGGCTCGGCGACATGATCGGCCGCAAGTACACCTTCCTGGTCACCATCCTGATCATGGGCGCGTCGACCTTCATTGTCGGCCTGCTGCCCGGGTACAAGTCCATCGGCATCGCGGCCCCGGTGATCCTGATTGCGCTGCGCCTGTTGCAAGGCCTGGCGCTGGGCGGCGAATACGGCGGCGCGGCCACGTACGTGGCCGAGCACGCTCCGCACGGCAAGCGCGGCGCCTACACCTCGTGGATCCAGACCACGGCGACGCTGGGATTGTTCCTGTCGCTGCTGGTGATCCTGGGCGTGCGCGAAGGCATGGACCCCAAGGCCTGGGCAGAGTGGGGCTGGCGCATTCCCTTCCTGGTCTCGATCCTGCTGCTGGCCGTGTCCGTCTGGATCCGCCTGAGCCTGAACGAGTCTCCCGCCTTCCAGAAGATGAAGTCCGAGGGCAAGACCTCGAAGGCGCCGCTGACCGAGTCCTTCGGTGAATGGCGCAACCTGCGCATCGTGATCCTCGCGCTGCTGGGCCTGACCGCCGGCCAGGCCGTGGTCTGGTACACGGGCCAGTTCCAGGCGCTGTTCTTCCTCACCACCATGGCCAAGATGGACGTCACGACGGCCAACCTGTTCATCGCCGGCTCGCTCCTGATCGGCACGCCCTTCTTCGTCGTCTTCGGTGCGCTGTCGGACAAGATCGGGCGCAAGCCGATCATCATGGCCGGCTGCCTGATCGCCGCGCTCACCTACTTCACGGTGTTCCCGATGTTGCTGAAGGCCGCGAACCCGGGCCTGGCTGCCGCCCAGGCCGCCAACAAGGTGACGGTCACCGCCGACCCGGCGACCTGTTCGTTCCAGGGTAGCCCCATCGCCCGCGAGATCGACTTCCGCTCGTCCTGCGACGTGGCCAAGCGCGCGCTGGCCCAGTCGTACATCCCGTACGAGAACAAGGCCGCGCCCGCCGGCACGCCGGCGACGGTGACCCTGGGCGACAAGACCTTCACCGCGCCGACGCTGTCGTTGAATGCGGAAGGCCACGGGTTCGCGGCGGACTCCGCCAAGAGCCTCGCCGAGTTCAGGAAGCAGGTGGGGGACACGGCCAAGGCGGCCGGCCTCACGCAGGTGGCGGACAAGGACAAGATGAACAAGGGCATGGTCCTGGCCATCCTGGTCTTCCTGGTGATCCTGGTGACGATGGTCTACGGCCCGATCGCCGCCATGCTGGTCGAGCTGTTCCCGACCCGCATCCGCTACACGTCGATGAGCCTGCCGTACCACATCGGCAACGGCTGGTTCGGCGGCTTGCTGCCCACCACCTGGTTCGCCATGGTGGCGGCGACCGGCGACATCTACTACGGCCTGTGGTACCCGGTGGTGGTGGCGACGATGACGTTCGTCGTCGGCATGCTCTTCATCCGGGAAACCAAGGACGTGGATATCTACGCCGGCGACTAAGCTGTTGCCGAGCACGGAAGGCCCGCCCCGTGCGGGCCTTTTTGTTCCGGGCAAGCGACCGATGCGAGGTGCGCATGACACTGGCCAAGACGGACGCCGGGCTGCGGATGCTCAAGGACCGCAGCAGCGGCCTGTCGCCGCGGCAGCGCGCAGTGCTGATCCTGCTGGACGGGCAACGCTCGCTGGCGGAAGTGCTGGCCGCCACGTCGGCCGGCGGCGTGACGCTCGACGACGTCGAGCGCCTTGTGCAACTGGGGCTCGTCGCGGAGTTGCCGGCCGGCACGCCTTCGTTCAGCGACTCCGCCCCGGGCGGGCTGGATCGGGACCGCTACCTGCAGGCCTACGCCCTCGCGACGCAGCTGACCGCCGAACTCGGGGGCAAGTGGGGCAACCTCGATCTCGCCGTCGAGTCCGCGGAGAACCTGGAAGACCTCGAGGCGCTGGCGCCGCGGATCCGGGCGGCCGTGGGCCCGCTGAAGTTCGGTCCCCTCGCCGCCTTGCTGCGCATCCGCTGAGCCCTCGCCGCCTGCCGTCGGGCAGGGCTGCGCGAGGCGGGCTATAATCGCGGGCTTTCCCCTTGCTGCACCCTCGTCCTTCGGGACAGCGACCCACGCGGTCGCCGACGCCGGGGCAGCTTCCATCCACAAGGAGTCTCAATGCGTCACTATGAAATCGTCTTGCTGATCCACCCGGATCAGAGCGAGCAGGTTCCGGCCATGCTGGAACGCTACAAGGGCATGATCACGGCCGGCAACGGCAAGGTGCACCGGGTCGAAGACTGGGGCCGCCGCCAGCTGGCCTACCAGATCAACAAGCTCGCCAAGGCCCACTTCCTGTGCATCAACATCGAGGCCGACCAGGCCGTGATGAGCGAGCTGGAGCACGCGTTCCGCTTCAACGATGCCGTGCTGCGCCACCTGACCGTGGTGAAGAAGAAGGCCGAGACCGGCCCGTCCTCCATGATGAAGACCGTGGAGCGCGAAGAAGCCCGCAAGGCGGCCCAGGCGGAGTTCCAGTCCTGAGCGTCGGCATTCGCCGGGTGTGAACCAGACGATCCTGAGCGCGCGTATCGCCGAGGCCCAGGCCTTGCGCTACACGCCGGCCGGACTCCCGGCCCTCGACCTGCGGCTCGAACACGAGTCGGAAGCCCTGGAAGCAGGGAGCCCGCGGCAGGTGAGGGTGGAGATCAGGGCGGTGGCCTTCGGGACGGATGCGGAAACGCTCGCGCGCCAGGCGATCGGCAGCGGCTTGCGCTTCACCGGTTTCCTCGCAGCGCCCCGCCACGGCAAGCACCCGGTCCTGCACATCCAGTCATTTCAGCAAGATTCAAATTCGTAGAGGTCCCACATGGCCACGTTCAAGAAGTTCAACAAGGACAAGCGTCCGAAGCGCAACACCCAGTCGCTGCTGTTCAAGCGCAAGCGCTTCTGCCGCTTCACCGTCGCCGGCGTCGAAGAGATCGACTACAAGGACGTCGACACGCTGCGCGACTTCATCTCGGAAAACGGCAAGATCATCCCGGCGCGCCTGACCGGCACCCGCGCGATCTACCAGCGCCAGCTGAACACCGCGATCAAGCGCGCGCGCTTCCTGGCGATGATCCCGTACTCCGACCAGCACCGCATCTGAGGATCCCGCCATGCAAGTCATCCTGCTCGAGAAAGTCGTGAACCTGGGCAACCTGGGCGAGATCGTGAAGGTGAAGGACGGCTACGCCCGCAACTTCCTGATCCCGCAGGGCCATGCCCGCCGCGCCACCGAGGCGAACAAGGCCGAATTCGAAGCCCGCCGCGCCGACCTGGAGAAGCAGGCCGCCACCAAGCTCTCCGGCGCGCAAGCGCAAGGCGAGAAGCTGGCCGGCCAGACCGTCAAGGTCACGCAGAAGGCCGGCGTGGACGGCCGCCTGTTCGGCTCGGTCACCAACTTCGATATCGCAGAGGAACTCACCAAGATGGGGTTCCCGGTCGCGAAGGCGCAAGTGCGCATGCCCAACGGCCCCATCAAGACCGTCGGCGACAGCCAGGTCTCCGTGGCGCTGCACACGGACGTGGTGGTCGAGGTCAACGTCACCGTCCTGGGCGAAACCGCCTGAGCGTCCCCCGCTCGCATCGAAAGCCGCCTTCGGGCGGCTTTCTTTTTGGGAAGGCGGACTTCCGGAACGCAGAGGACGCAAAGAAGAACAGCCAAGTTACGCAAAGAAGACATTCATGCATGGAAGTCTTTTTGCGTCCTCTGCGAAACCTTTGCGTCCTCTGCGTTCCGGTTGCCCGCTCCCGCTCCCGCTCTCGCTCCCGCCCCCGCCCCCGCCCCCGCCTTTCCGTCCACAGTTTCCCGACGCTTGTCCACAGCATCTGCCCAGTGTTATCACTGGACATGCTTACAGCTACGGCAGGACAATCCCATCCTTGAGGAGCGAGTGAATCCATGTCCGCAGTGCTGACCGCCGTCGAAGACGATTTCCCGCGTGACCGGCAGGTGGCGCAGCTGCGCATCCCGCCGCATTCCATCGAGGCCGAGTCCAGCGTCCTGGGCGGCCTGTTGCTGGACAACGCGGCCTGGGACCGCGTCGGCGACCTGCTGGTGGACGGCGACTTCTACCGCTACGAGCACAAGCTCATCTATTCGGCCATCGGTGGCCTGATCAACACCTCGCGGCCGGCGGATGTGATCACGGTGTACGAGCAACTGCAGGCGCTCGGCAAGGCCGAGGAGATGGGCGGGCTGCCCTACCTCAACGGGCTGGCGCAGTACGTGCCCAGCGCCGCCAACATTCGCCGCTACGCGGAGATCGTGCGCGAGCGCGCCATCCTGCGCAAGCTCATCTCCGCCTCGGACGAGATCGCCACGGCCTCGTTCAACACGCAGGGCAAGGCCGTCGAGAAGATCCTCGACGAGGCGGAGCAGAAGATCTTCAACATCGGGGAGGAAGGCTCCCGGATGAAGCAGGGCTTCCAGTCGATGGACACCCTGGTCGTGCAACTGCTGGACCGCGTCCAGGAGATGGCCGACAACCCGAACGACATCACCGGCGTGCCGACCGGCTTCTACGACTTCGACCGCATGACGTCCGGCCTGCAGGCCGGAGACCTCATCATCCTGGCCGCGCGTCCCTCGATGGGCAAGACCTCGCTGGCCATCAACATCGCAGAGCACGTGGCGCTCAACGAAGGCCTTCCGGTCGCGGTGTTCTCCATGGAAATGGGCGCTTCCCAACTCGCCGTGCGTATCGTGGGCTCCATCGGCCGGATCGACCAGGGCCACCTGCGCACCGGCAAGCTCACCGACGACGAGTGGCCGCGCCTCACCGAGGCCATCGAGAAGCTGCGCAACATCTCCCTGCACATCGACGAGACCCCGGGCCTGACCGTGAGCGAACTGCGCGCCAACGCGCGCCGGCTGGCGCGGCAATGCGGCGGCAAGCTGGGGCTGATCGTGGTCGACTACCTGCAGCTCATGAGCACCTCCAGCAGCATGAGCGAGGAGAACCGCGCCACGGCGGTGGGCGAAATCTCGCGCGGCCTCAAGATGCTGGCCAAGGAGCTCGGCTGCCCGCTCATCGCCCTCTCGCAGCTCTCGCGCGGCGTCGAGGCGCGCACCGACAAGCGACCCATGATGTCCGACCTGCGCGAGTCCGGCGCGATCGAGCAGGACGCCGACGTGATCATGTTCATCTACCGCGACGACTACTACAACAAGGACTCGAAGGAGCCGGGGGTCTCGGAGGTGATCATCTCCAAGCAGCGAAACGGCCCCACCGGAACGGTCAAGCTCGCCTTCATCAAGCAGCTGACCAAGTTCGAGAACCTCGCCATGGGCAACTCGGACTTCTAGCGCACGGCTTGACGCTTCTTTCCTACGCCGCGCCCGCGGCGGCGGGACGATCCTCGGCGGACACAACACCGCCGGAGACGACCATGGAAGACCTCGACCTCATGCCCACCCTGGCCGAAGGCCAGATCGCGATGGCCACCGAGCCGGTGCCGGCCGTGATCGACGAGGATGCATCGCCGATCGAGAAGCTGAAGGCGGCGGACGAGGCGCGCGATGGCTTCCCCGGCGAGCACTGGATCGTCCTGGCCCTCGGCATCGCCTTGTGGCAGCTCACGCGCAAGGACCGGCGCTGGTACGTCCGCATGGCCGGCGGCTTCGGGGCGACCTCGCTGGTCGCGCGCGCCGCCAGCGGTCGCCAGGGCCTGTCCAAGGTCCTGCGCTATACGCCGCTGGGCAAGGGCATCAGCAACTGCCCGCCGTGCACGCAGGAGCGGCTGCAGCAGCAAGGCTCCGGGACGCACTGAGGGCGTTCATTTGCGGTGGCGCAAACAGCTCCCTCGTGGGAGTGTGGGGGCGTCGCGGCAGGTGGCGTGCGGTGCAGGCCCGCATCAAGGGTTTGCCCGAAGATCCGGCGCAGAAGAAAAAAGGGGCGCATCGCGCCCCTTTCCCGTTCCGGCCCCCTTGGCGGGGACCTCACTCAAAGCACTTCGCTCGCGAAGTCCGCCAGCCGTGAACGCTCGCCGCGCGCGAGGGTAATGTGCCCGCTGTGGGGCCAGCCCTTGAACTTGTCGACGGCGAAGGTCAGGCCCGAGGAGCCCTCGGTGAGGTAGGGCGTGTCGATCTGCGCCAGGTTGCCCATGCAGATGATCTTGGAGCCCGGGCCCGCGCGCGTGATCAGCGTCTTCATCTGCTTGGGCGTGAGGTTCTGCGCCTCGTCGATGATCACGTACTTGTTGAGGAAGGTCCGCCCCCGCATGAAGTTCATGCTCTTGATCTTGATCTTGGAGCGGATCAGCTCGTTGGTCGCCGCACGGCCCCATTCGCCAGCGGCGTTGTCGCTCTTGCCCAGGACCTCGAGGTTGTCGTCGAGCGCACCCATCCAGGGGCCCATCTTCTCTTCCTCCGTGCCGGGCAGGAAACCGATGTCCTCGCCCACGCTCACGGTCGCGCGGGTCATGATGATCTCGGTATAGCGGCGGTCGTCCAGCACCTGCGTGAGCCCGGCGGCCAGAGCCATCAGCGTCTTGCCGGTGCCGGCCGTGCCGGTCAGGGTGACGAAGTC
Organism: Ramlibacter ginsenosidimutans; assembly: GCF_016654015.1. Classification (GTDB taxonomy): domain Bacteria; phylum Pseudomonadota; class Gammaproteobacteria; order Burkholderiales; family Burkholderiaceae_C; genus Ramlibacter; species Ramlibacter ginsenosidimutans. The sequence goes on from NZ_JAEPWM010000006.1 coordinate 36,677, forward strand.
GACCTCGGGATCCATGAGCAGGTTCATCGCGAAGTTCTGCTCGCGGTTGCGCGTGGTGACGCCCCACACCGAGTTCTTCAGGTGCCCGTAGTCCTTCAGCGTCTTGAGCACCGCCGTCTTGCCGCGGATCTCGATCACCCGCGCATACAGGCTGGGCTCGCCCGGCGCCTCGAAGTAGACGAACTGGTTGATCAGCAGGCTGGGCACCACGGGGCCGCTGATGCGGTAGAAGGTGTGCTGGCCCGACTGCCAGCTCTCCACCGTCTTGCCGTGCTTGGACCAGAAGTCCGCGGGCAGGGCGAGCGAACCCGAGTACATCAGGTCCAGGTCGTCCAGCGTCTTGTCGTTGCGGTAGTCCTCGGTGTTCAGGCCCAGCGCGCGGGCCTTGACGCGCATGTTGATGTCCTTGGACACCAGCACCACCTCGCGCGGCGCATGCTTCTCCTGCAAGGCCTGCACCACGCCCAGGATCTGGTTGTCCGCCTTGCCGGGCGGCAGGCCCATGGGCAGGCCGGTCGCCGACAGCGGCATGGTCTGGAAGAACAGGCTGCCGCCCGACTCCTTGTGGCCCGTGCTGTCCAGCCGCAGCCCGTGCGCGATGTCCGCGCCCTGGCCGCTCGCGAGCTGGTCCAGCGACCGGCTCGCCTGGCGCGCGTTGCGCGCGACCTCGGTCGTGCCCTTCTTGTGGCCGTCGAGCTCTTCCAGCACGATCATCGGCAGGAAGATGTCGTGCTCGTCGAAGCGGAACAGGCTCATCGGGTCGTGCATCAGCACGTTGGTGTCCAGCACGAACATCTTCGACGGGCCCGAAGACTTCTTCTTCTTGGGCTGAGGCGCGGGGACCGTCAGGTCTTTCTTGCGGCGGGCCGGCTGCGGCTCGTCGAGGTAGGTCTCGATGTCCTGGTCGTAGCTGCCGGCCACCACGTCGCCGCCGCCTGCGTGCGGGTCGAACTCGTCCTCGGCCTGCGGATGCTCCGCGATCGGGCTCTCAGACGAAGCTGCCTCCGATTTTCGCGCGACCTTGTGCGAGGAACGGGCCGGAGCGTCGAACGCTTCCGGCGGGAGCATGGCAGCGCGCTTGGTCGGGGCGGGGGGCAGGGGCATGGGTGGTACGGCTTCCTGTTGAGATACGCGTGAAACAAAAAAGCCGCCAGGCGGGCCGGGCGGCTTCTTCGGGTCTGACGGTGATGACGCGGGGCGTCGGGATCAACGGCATGAACCCATTATGCATAGCGCGGGTGACGGAACAATGTCGGACGCCACGCTGTTGTGCTGACGCGTCAATGCCACCCAGGGCGAAGGACGCGCTCGCCGAGGCCCTCAGGCGGCCTTCTTCAGCAGCTTGACCGCCTTCAGCACTTCGTCGACATGGCCGGGAACCTTCAGGCCACGCCACTCCTGCTTGAGGATGCCGTCCGCGCCCACCAGGAAGGTGCTGCGCTCGATGCCCTTCACCTTCTTGCCGTACATGATCTTGTTCTTGACCACGCCGAACATGTGGCACATCTTTTCCTCGGTGTCGGCGATCAGCTCGAACGGCAGTTCCAGCTTGGTCTTGAAGTCCTCGTGCGACTTCATGTTGTCGCGCGACACGCCGAACACCACGGCGCCGGCCTTCACGAAATCCTTGTACTTGTCCCGGAACTGCATGGCCTCGGTCGTGCAGCCTGGGGTGTTGTCCTTCGGATAGAAGTACAGCACCAGGATCTGGCCCAGGTGGGAGGTGTTGGTGACCTTGATGCCGCCGGTGGCGTTCGCTTCGAATTCTGGAAGGGGTTTGTTGACAACGATCGCCATAAGGTCCTGGTGCGGTGTGTGGTTCTGTGTGACAGGCTGCGGTGGCGGCGGGCTTCGCGCAGGCCCGCCCGCAAGTGTAGATTTTACCGCGAAACGGCTACAGCCGCCCCAGGAGGGGCTAGGCGGGCCGGTCGAGGATCAGGGCCACCGCGACTTCCCGCCCTTCCTGCGCCAGGATGTTGTAGGTGCGGCAGGCCGCCGCCGTGTCCATGGTCTCGAGGCCGATGCGCCGCGCCGCCAGTGGCGCGAGCCAGGCCGGCTGGGGGAAGCGGATGCGCGCGCCGCTGCCGAAGATCACCACCTCCACCTTCAGCGCCGCGATCTGCGCGAAGTGCTCGGGGCCGAGCTCCTCGTAGCTGCCGGCCCACTCGAAACGCTCGCCGCGCGAGCCGAGCACCACGTTGTGCGTGATGCGTTCCGCGCCCACGCCCACCCAGCCGGGCCCATAGCCGCTGATGGTCTGCGCGTCGGATTGATCGGGTTGGAGCTTCAAGGCAGGGGAGGTCGGGTGCATCCGCGCGCCACGGAAGGGCCGCTGCGGAACTATGGTCAAATTATAGGTTTCACCTCGCGTCACCGCCTTGCGGAGGGCCATTGAAGACCGTCCAGAAATCCACCAAGCTCGCCAACGTGCTGTACGACATCCGCGGTCCCATCATGGATGCGGCCCGGCAGATGGAGGAGGAGGGGCACAAGATCATCAAGCTGAACATCGGCAACCTCGCCCCGTTCGGCTTCGATGCGCCCGAAGAGATCCAGCAGGACATGATCCGGAACCTGCCGAATTCGGCCGGGTACACGGACAGCAAGGGCATCTTCGCCGCACGCAAGGCGGTCATGCACTACACCCAGCAGCAGGGCATCAAGGGCGTGACGCTGGACGACGTGTGGCTGGGCAACGGCGCGAGCGAGCTGATCGCGCTGTCCACCAACGCCTTGCTGAACGAAGGCGACGAGCTGCTTCTGCCCTCGCCGGACTATCCCCTGTGGACCGCATCCACGGCTTTGTCCGGCGGCACGCCGGTGCACTACATGTGCGACGAGGCGAACGGCTGGATGCCCGACCTCGACGACATCCGCCGCAAGATCACGCCCGCGACCAAGGGCATCGTGGTGATCAACCCGAACAACCCGACCGGCGCGCTGTACTCGGACGAACTGCTGCGCGAAATCGTGGGCATCGCGCGCCAGCACGGGCTGGTCATCTTTGCCGATGAGGTCTACGACAAGGTGCTGTACGACGGCGTGAAGCACACCGCGCTCGCCAGCCTGTCCGAAGACGTGCTCACGCTCACCTTCAACTCGCTGTCGAAGAGCTACCGTTCCTGCGGCTACCGTGCCGGCTGGATGGTGGTGTCGGGCGACAAGAAGTCCGCGGGCGACTACATCGAGGGCCTCAACATGCTCTCGAACATGCGCCTGTGCTCGAACGTGCCGGGACAGTACGCGATCCAGACCGCGCTCGGCGGCTACCAGAGCATCAACGAGCTGATCGGCCCGGGCGGGCGCTTGCGCCGGCAGCGCGACCTCGCGCACGAACTGATCACCGCCATCCCGGGCGTCACCTGCAACCAGCCGCAGGCGGCGCTCTACATGTTCCCGCGCCTGGACCCGAAGGTCTATCCCATCGCGGACGACCGCCAGTTCTTCCTGGAGCTCCTGCAGCAGACGCGGGTCATGCTGGTGCAGGGGTCCGGGTTCAACTACCCGGACAACCAGCACTTCCGCATCGTCTTCCTGCCGCACGAGGACGACCTGAGGGAGGCCATCTCGCGCATCGCGCGCTTCCTCGACTCCTACCGGAAACGCCACTCGAAATGAAACCGATCCAAGTCGGCCTGCTGGGCATCGGCACCGTGGGCAGCGGTGTCTTCAACGTCCTGAAGCGCAACCAGGCCGAGATCCGCCGCCGCGCCGGCCGCGGCATCGAAATCACGATGGTCGCGGACCTCGACACGGCGCGCGCCGAAGCCGTGGTGGGCAACACCGCGAAGGTGGTGAAGGACGCCCGCGAGATCATCGCCAACCCGGACATCGACATCGTCATCGAGCTGATCGGCGGCTACGGCATCGCGCGCCAGCTGATGATGGAGGCCATCGCGCAGGGCAAGCACGTGGTCACGGCCAACAAGGCCCTGCTGGCCGTGCATGGCACCGAGATCTTCGCGGCGGCCCACGCCAAGGGCGTGATGGTCGCGTTCGAGGCCGCCGTCGCCGGCGGCATCCCGATCATCAAGTCGCTGCGCGAAGGCCTCACCGCCAACCGCATCGAGTGGATCGCCGGCATCATCAACGGCACCACCAACTTCATCCTCTCGGAGATGCGGGACAAGGGCCTGGACTTCGAGCAGGTGCTGAAGGAAGCGCAGCGCCTGGGGTATGCCGAGGCGGACCCGACCTTCGACATCGAGGGCGTGGATGCCGCGCACAAGGCGACGATCATGAGCGCCATCGCGTTCGGCGTGCCGGTGCAGTTCGACAAGGCCTATGTCGAGGGCATCACCAAGCTGTCGTCGGTTGACATCGAGTACGCCGAGCAGCTGGGCTACCGCATCAAGCTGCTGGGGATCACCAAGCGCACGGCCAAGGGCATCGAGCTGCGCGTGCACCCGACGCTGGTGCCGGCCAAGCGCCTGATCGCCAACGTCGAAGGCGCGATGAACGCGGTGGTGGTCCAGGGCGATGCCGTGGGAACCACGCTCTATTACGGCAAGGGCGCCGGCAGCGAGCCGACCGCGAGCGCCGTGATCGCCGACCTCGTCGACGTGACGCGGCTGCACACCGTGGACGCAGCGCATCGCGTGCCGCACCTGGCGTTCCAGCCCGACCAGATGAGCGAGGAGCCGATCCTGCCCATGAGCGAGGTGGTGACCAGCTACTACCTGCGCCTGCGGGTGGCCGACCAGGCCGGCGTGCTCGCCAAGGTGGCGGGCCTGCTCGCGACGGCGGGCATCAGCATCGACGCCATGCTGCAGCGCGAAGCCTCCGCCCTGGGCGGCAAGGGCGCGACCCAGACCGACCTCATCCTGCTTACGCACAGCGTGCGCGAGGGCACGATGAACGAGGTCATCGCCCAGATGCAGGGCCTCGCGACCGTGCTCGCCCCCATCACCCGCATTCGCAAGGAAGAACTGGCCTGATGAACATGTGCCCCCACGTTCACTTCGTTCACTGCCCCCCGAGGGGGCCGTCGGCTCCCTTGGGGCGGCCCTGCGGGCGCTGAGGACCATGTTGTACATCTCCACCCGCGGCCACCCGGACCGCAAGCACTTCTGCGAGATCCTGCTGGAAGGCCTCGCGCCCGACGGCGGGCTGTACCTGCCCGAGCGCTATCCGCAGGTCGATGCAGCGACGCTCGCGAAGTGGCGCACGCTGCCGTATGCGGACCTCGCCTTCGAGATCCTCTCGCTCTACATCGACGACATCCCGGCGGCGGACCTGCACGCGATCTGCCGCAAGACGTACACGCGGGAGGTGTTCGGCACGCAGGAGATCGTCCCGCTGAAGCCGCTGGAGGAAGGCGTCTTCCTCGAAGCCCTGTCCAACGGCCCCACGCTGGCCTTCAAGGACATGGCCATGCAGCTGCTGGGCAACCTGTTCGAGTACGAGCTGGCCCGGCGCGGCGAGGAGCTGAACATCCTGGGCGCGACCTCCGGCGACACCGGCAGCGCCGCCGAATACGCCATGCGCGGCAAGCAGGGCGTGCGCGTGTTCATGACCTCGCCGCACGGCCGCATGAGCCCGTTCCAGCAGGCGCAGATGTTCAGCCTGCAGGACGCCAACATCCACAACATCGCCATCGAGGGCGTGTTCGACGACTGCCAGGACATCGTCAAGGCGGTGTCGAACGACCTCGCCTTCAAGCGCAAGTACCGCATCGGCACGGTCAACTCGATCAACTGGGCGCGGCTGCTGGCGCAGGTCGTCTACTACTTCGCGGGGTACTTCCAGGCGACGGGGCGCCCCCACCCCAGCCCTCCCCCAGAGGGGGAGGGGGCAAAGCAGAAGGTCAGCTTCACGGTGCCCTCGGGGAATTTCGGCAACGTCTGCGCGGGCCACGTCGCGCGCATGATGGGCCTGCCCATCGCGAAACTGGTGGTCGCGACCAACGAGAACGACGTCCTCGACGAGTTCTTCCGCACCGGCATCTACCGCGTCCGCGCCAGCCAGGACACGCACGAGACCTCGAGTCCCTCCATGGACATCTCCAAGGCCAGCAACTTCGAGCGCTTCGTGTTCGACCTGCTCGGTCGGGACGGCGCAAAGCTGCGCTACCTGTTCGCCGAGGAGCTCGTGGCCAAGGGCCGGTTCGACCTCTCGCATGCGGTGCTGGTCGCGCGCGACCGCTACGGCTTTGCTTCCGGGCGCAGCACGCACGCGGATCGGCTCGCCACCATCCGCGACACGTACCGGCGCTTCGGCACGATGATCGACACGCACACCGCGGACGGCCTGAAGGTCGCGCGCGAGCAGCTCCAGCCCGGCATCCCCATGGTCGTCCTGGAGACCGCATTGCCCATCAAGTTCGCTGCGACGATCGTGGAAGCCCTGGGCCGCGAGCCCGAGCGGCCGGCGAAGTTCGCCGGCATCGAGGACCTGCCCAAGCGCGTGACCGTGCTGCCTGCGGATGCCGAGCGGGTGAAGCAGTTCATCGCGGCGCACTGCGCATGAAAGTCGTCGGCTTCGCAGGCTATTCGGGATCCGGCAAGACCCACCTCGTCGAGCGGCTCATCCCTGCGCTCAAGATGCGCGGCTTGCGTGTGTCGGTGGTCAAGCACGCCCACCACAAGTTCGACATCGACCATCCCGGCAAGGACACCTGGAGGCACCGCGAGGCGGGCGCCTTCGAGGTGGTGGTCGCATCCGATCGCCGGCTGGCGCTGATGCGCGAGTTCGAGCAGCCGGCGGAGCTCAGCGTGCACCACCTGCTGGCGGAGCTCTACGAGGGCGTGGACTGGGTGCTGGTCGAGGGCTTCAAGAGCAGCAACCTGCTGAAGGTCGAGGTCTGGCGGCCCGAGGCGGCCAAGCCGGCGCGCTATCCCGACGACGACTTCATCGTCGCGATCGCCACCGACGATGCCGCCCGGCTGCCGCAGTCCACCCTGCGCCCGGTGCTGGATCTGAACGACGCGGATGCCATCGCCCAGTGGCTGGTCGACAATGGGCACCGGTTCGACTACGACGCGGAGAGTTACGCATGAGCACCGCACGGGAGGCCTGATGACCCAGCAACGTCCCCCGCTGCGGCCCCTGGACGACGCGCTGCTCGAGCTGCTCGCGCATGCGCGGCTGCTCGCGGGCACGGACAGCGTGGCCACCTTCGATGCCGATGGCCGCGTGCTGGCGGAGGACCTCGTCTCGCCGCTGCAGGTGCCGCCGCAGGACAACAGCTCCATGGACGGCTATGCGGTGCGCAGCGCCGAGATCGCGGACGAAGGCGTGCCCTTGCTGGTGAGCCAGCGCATCGCCGCAGGTGGCGTGGCGCAGCCCCTGCAACCCGGCACCGCTGCCCGCATCTTCACCGGCGCCACCGTGCCGCAGGGCGCGGACGCGATCGTGATGCAGGAGGACACCGAGACGCTGCCCGACGGGCGCGTGCGCATCCTGCGCGTGCCTTCCGCAGGGCAGTGGATCCGCCGCAGCGGCGAGGACATCACGCGCGGCAGTACGGTGCTGGAGCGCGGCACGCGCATGGGGCCGGCGGCGCAGGGCCTCGCCGCCAGCATCGGCCGCGATCGACTGCAGGTCGCGCCGCGGCCGCGCGTGGCCCTGTTCTCCACGGGCGACGAACTCGTGATGCCGGGCGATGTCGCACCCGGGGCCATGCGGCCGGGCGCCATCTACAACTCCAACCGCTTCTTCCTGCGCAGCCTCCTGCAGCGGCTCGGCTGCGAAGTGCAGGACCTCGGCATCGTGCCGGACCAGCGCGAGGCCACGATCGCCGCGCTACGCGACGCGGCCAGCGGCAATGACCTGATCCTCACTAGCGGCGGCGTGTCGGTCGGCGAGGAGGACCACATCAGGCCTGCCGTGCAGCAGCTCGGCTCGCTGGATCTGTGGCAGATCGCGATGAAGCCGGGCAAGCCCTTCGCATACGGGCGCGTGGGCGAGGCGCACTTCATCGGGCTGCCGGGCAACCCCGTCTCCAGCTTCGTGACCTTCCTGCTGCTGGTGCGGCCCTTCCTGCTGAAGCTGCAGGGCGCCAGCACGCTCGGCCCGCACGCGCTGCAGCTGCCGGCCCATTTCGACTGGCCTCGCGCCGACAAGCGCCGCGAGTTCCTGCGCGTGCGCCGCGATGCGGAAGGCGGCCTCGCCTTGTTCCCCAACCAGAGTTCCGGCGTGCTGACGTCCACCGTGTGGGCCGACGGACTGGTGGACGTGCCGGCGGGTCAGACGATCGCCCGGGGCGACCTCGTGCGCTTCCTGCCGATGGCGGAGTTGCTGGCATGAAGGTGCGCGTGCGTTACTTCGCTTCCATCCGCGAGGCGCTGGGGCAGGGCGGCGAGGAGCTGCAGACGCGCACCGGCACGCTGGGCGGCTTGCGCGACGAGCTGATCGCGCGCGGCGCGCCCTATGCGTCCGTGCTCGCGCGCGGCCGCGCGGTGCGCATGGCACTGGACCAGGACATGAGCGACGAGTCGGCCGCGCTGCGCGAAGGCTGCGAGGTCGCCTTCTTCCCGCCCGTGACCGGCGGCTGAGCGAGGCCATGGCCGCAGCGCGCGTCACCATCCAGTCCGGCGACTTCGACGTCTCGGCCGAGATCGCGGCGCTGCGCCGGGACGACCCGGGCGTGGGTGCGGTCTGCAGCTTCATCGGCACGGTGCGCGACCGCAACGACGGCAGCGCGGTGAGCGCGATGGAGCTGGAGCACTATCCGGGCATGACCGAGAAGGCCATCGAGCAGATGATCGACGAGGCGTTCCGCCGGTTCGACATCCGCGCCGCGCGCGTGATCCATCGGGTGGGTCCGCTGCAGCTGCAGGACCAGATCGTGCTGGTGGTGGTCGCCTCGGCGCACCGCGCCGAGAGCTTCCGCGCCTGCGAGTTCCTGATGGACTACCTGAAGACGCAGGCGCCGTTCTGGAAGAAGGAACGCACGCCCGAAGGCGAACGCTGGGTCGACGCCCGCGTGGCCGACGATGCTGCGCTTCAGCGCTGGGGCATCGAGAGCCGCAATTCCTGAAGCGTGCGAATGCGAACAGGAGGAACGCAGAGGACGCAGAGATTACGCAGAGGACGCAGAAAAGATCTTGAAAGGGATTCCTCTGCGTCCTCTGCGAAACCTTTGCGTCCTCTGCGTTCCCTTGCTGGTCCTCGCACCTACTTCGCTGGTCCTCGCACCTACTTCGGCGTGAAGCCGCTCGCCTTGATGATGCCCGCCCAGGTCTGCGTGTAGCTCTTCACGCGTTGCGCGAAGGCGGCTTGCGGCTGGTAGTCCACCGTGAGGCCCATGCCGGTGAGCCGTTCGCGCACGTCGGGCATGGCGATCACTTTCGCGAGCGCCTGGTCGAAGCGCTCCAGCACCGGCGCCGGCGTGCCGGCCGGCGCGAAGATGCCGTAGTAGGGCAGCTCCTCCAGGCCTGCGATGCCCAGCTCGGTGAAGGTCGGAACATCCGGCAGCAGCGCCTGGCGCTTGTCACCGATCACGGCCACCACGCGCAGCTTGCCGGCCTTCTGGTATTCGATGAAGTCGGGGATCGAGGCGACGCCGGCCTTGATCTGGTTGCCCAGCATGTCCTGCATCATCGGCGCGCTGCCGCGATAGGGCGCGGCCTGCAGGTCCAGCTTGTACTTGCGGGCCACCATGCCCACCAGGAACTCGGGAATGGACGCCGGCGCCGGGATGCCGACCGTGTCCTTGCCGCCGTTCGCCTGCACGTAGCGCACGTACTCGGGCAGCGACTTCGCCGGCGTGGCGCCGGAAACCGCGAGCGCGTTCGCGAAAGTGGCGAAACCGGCGACCGGCACGAAGTCCACCGCCGGATCGAAGCCGGGGTTCTTGGTCACCAGCGGCAGGATGGAGATCGAGTGATCGTGGCTCAGGAAGAAGGTGTGGCCATCGGGCGTGGACGCCTTCAGCGCCTGCGCGGCGATCTGGCCGCCGGCCCCCGCACGGTTCTCGACCACCACGGGCGCGCCGAGCTGGTCCTTCAGCTTGTCGGCGAGCACGCGCGCGATGGCGTCGGTGCCGCCGCCGGGCGGAAAACCCACCAGGATGCGGATCGGTTGCGAGCCCTGCGCGTGGCTCAGGCCCGCGGCGAGGGAGAACAGGCCCGCGAGCAGCAGGCGGCGCAAGGGTTGGATGCGGTGGGAATCGGCCATCGGCCGAGCATAAACGAGCCGGCTCAGGCAGCCTGACGGGTCGCTGGCGCGCCGGGCCGCACGAAGGCCGCCCGGGCCTCGTCCTCCAGCTCGCCGGTCAGGAGTCGCAGCAGCTCGAGCAGCTGCTCCTGCTGCTGCTTGTCCAGCGGCGCCATCAGGCGCTTGTACGCGCGCTCGGCGGGCTTCTGCGCCTGCTGCAGCACGCGTTCGCCTTCCCGCGTCAGCGCGACGCAGACGTTGCGGCGGTTGTCCTGCGCCGGCGTGCGCGCGAGCAGGCCGCGGGATTCGAGGCCGCGCAGCACGCGCAGCACGGTGACCTTGTCGAAGCCCAGCGCGCGTGCCAGGCTCGACTGGCCGAGTCCCGGATGCGCCTGCACCACAGTGAGCACGCCGAACTGCGCCGGCGTGAGCGAGAGGTCCTTGCATGCGTCCTCGAACACGGCCGCCGAGATCTGGTGCGCGCGGCGCAGCAGGAAGCCCGGCCGGGCATACAGCCGGGCCAGGGTGGGGGGCGTCTTCGAGGGAGCAGGCACGGCAGGAAATCCTTGGGGTATGCGCGGATTGTGCCTCGCGGCGCGGCGCCGATAATTGTTAGCATGCCAACTCACTTCCGGATCCGCCCATGAAACTGCTCGTCCGCCTCGCAATCACCTTGCTCGCGCTGTGCAGCCTGGGCGCGCTCGCGCAGGCTCCCACCAACGTTCCGCTGAAGCTGATCGTGCCCTTCACCCCGGGCACCGGCATCGACATGATCGCGCGCACCGTCGCACCGCGCCTGGGCGAGAAGCTGCATCGACCCGTGGTGGTCGAGAACCGCGCGGGCGCCTCCGGCAACATCGGGACGGAGGCCGTGGTGCGTGCCCCGGCCGACGGCAACACGCTGCTGGTGAGCGTGAACACGCTCGTGATGAACAAGAGCCTGTACCCGCAACTGCCCTTCGATCCCGTCAAGGACCTGGTGCCGGTGTCGCTCACCAGCTGGGGCCAGCTGATCCTCGTCACGTCGCCCTCGACCGGCTTCAAGACCGTCGGTGACCTGGTGGCGGCGGCCAAGGCCCGGCCCGGCAAGCTCAATTACGCGAGCCCGGGCGTGGGCACGCCGCACCACATGTCCATGGAACTGTTCAAGCAGACCGCGGGGGTGTACCTCACGCACATCCCGTACCGCGGCAGCGCACCGGCCGTGACCGACCTGGTCGGCGGCCAGGTGGACGCGATGTTCCTGCCGATCCACGTGGCGCTGCCGTTCGTGAAGGCCGGCAAGCTGGTCGCTCTGGCGATCGGCAGCGAGCAGCGCCATCCCCTGCTGCCGGACGTGCCGACGCTCAAGGAGGCCAGGGCGGGCGACGTGAACATGGACATGTGGTACGGCATCTTCGCGCCGCCGGGCACGTCCGCCGACCAGGTGCAGAGGCTCAACCAGGACCTCAAGGAAATCCTGGCGAGCCCCGAGATTCGCACGGCCTTCCACGCGCAGGGCATGGACCCGGCGACGAGCACGCCCGAGGAGTTCCGCCGCCTGGTGGCGCGCGACGCCGACCGCTGGGCGAAGGTGGTCCGCACGGCCCACATCAAGGCGGACTGATGCGCATCGCAATCGTCGGAGGCGGCATCGGCGGCCTCGCACTCGCCCTCGGGCTGCACCAGCAGGGCATCGCCTGCGACGTGTACGAACAGGCGCCCGCGCTGAAGGAACTCGGCGTCGGCATCACGCTCCTGCCGCACGCGATGCGCGAGCTCGCGGCGCTGGGCTTGCAGCCGCAGCTCGAGCCGCAAGGCATCGAGAACCTCGAGAGCGTCTTCTTCAATCGCTGGGGGCAGTTCGTCTACCGCGAGGCCCGCGGCCGCCACGCGGGCTATGCCTTCCCCGAGCTCGGCATGCACCGCGGCAAGCTGCACACGACCATGGCGCGCGCCGCGACGGAGCGGCTCGGCGCGCAGGCGATCCACCTGGACCACCGCTGCGTGGCCGTGTCGCAGGACGCGCAGCAGGTGACGCTGTCCTTCGTCAATGCGAAGGGGCAGGCGCTCGCGCCGGTGCAGGCCGACATCGTGATCGCCTGCGACGGCGTCAATTCCGCGGTGCGGCGGCAGTTCTATCCGCAGGAGCAGGTGGCCTTCGGCGGCATCAACACGTGGCGCGGCGTGAGCGTGCACAAGCCGATCCTCACCGGCAGGAGCTACCTGCGCATCGGCACCGTCGACACCGGCAAGATCGTGATCTACCCGATCGTCGACAACGTCGATGGGCAGGGCAACCAGTTGATCAACTGGACGACCGAGATCCGCCAGCCGCAAAGGGGCATGAACGACTGGAACCGGCCCGGCCGCATGGAGGACTTCCTGCCCATCTACCAGGACTGGACCTTCGACTGGCTCGACGTGCCGCAATTGATCCGGCAATCGCGCGAGATCCTCGAGTACCCGATGGTGGACAAGGACCCGGTCGCCGCCTGGACCTTCGGCCGCGTCACCTTCCTGGGCGACGCCGCGCACCCGATGTACCCGCGCGGCTCCAATGGCAGTGCGCAGGCGCTGCTCGACGCGGCGGCGCTGTCACGGCTGCTCGCGCGCGGCGGCGACGCGCCTGCGGCGCTGAAGGAATACGAGGCGCTGCGCCTGCCGGCGACGGCGAAGGTGGTGGAGACCAATCGCACGGTGCCGCCGGACTTCATCATCATGAAGGCGGACGAACTCAGTGGGGGCAAACCCTTCCCGGGAACGATCGACGACCTGATCAGCCCGCAGGAGCTGGCGCGGATCTCGGAACACTACAAGCAGGTCGCCGGCTTCGCCCTGGAAAAGAAGTAGGGCGGCCTCAGTTCAGGTACTTGGGGCGGCCTTCGCCGTCCTCGACGGCGGCGTTTTCCGTCGCCGTCACCGGCACGAAGGACTCGCGCCACTGCGACTGCAGCAGCGCCTGGTCCAGCAGGTGCATGAGGCCTTGCATCAGCTTGGGCTGCATCTCCATCTGGAAGCTGCGCGGCTTGGTGTCGCCATTGGGCGGGCGCTCGTTGAAGTTCAGGCGCAGCGGCCCGCTGGCGATCGGCGCGGCGTCGACGTCGGTGACCAGCAGCGGGTCCTCGCCGAGCGGCAGCCGGTGCTCCCCTTCCTTGTAGGGCGTGTCGAAGTCGGCGTGCTGCAGGAACTCCTCCTTGCGGAACTCCGCCAGCATCTTCTTCAGCTCCGGGGTGGCGCCGGAGAGGGAGGCGCCCGCGGACTCCAGCTTCAGCAGGTGCTCGGTCAGCAGCTTGGACAGCAGCGGCCACAGGCCGACCATCAGGCGGCGGGTCAGCCACATGCGCATCTCCTCGCCTTCGACCGTGTTGATGCGCATGAGGATCCGGTCCTGCTCGGGCATGTAGGTGACCGACATCTGGTGGATCTGCATGGAGTTGATTCTAGTCAGCCCCGCACTCCGTGCGCCCGTCCTACAGTGCGGGCTTGAAAAGAACGGCCTGGGGCCTATCTGGTCCGTAACGGAGTATTTCCATGCGACTCGACAAGCTCACCACCAAATTCCAGGAAGCCCTGGGCGACGCCCAGAGCCTGGCGCTGGCCAACGACCACGCCTACATCGAGCCGGTCCACCTGCTGGTGGCGATGCTGCGGCAGGAAGACGGCCCGCGGGCGCTGCTGCAGCGCGCCGGCGTCAACGTGCCCGGCCTGCTCGCCGCCGCCGAGGCCGCCATGCACAAGCTGCCGCAGGTGCAGGGCCAGGAGCAGATCCAGGTCGGCCGCGATCTCGCTGCGCTGCTGCAGGGCGCGGAGAAGGAAGCGCTCAAGCGCAACGACCAGTTCATCGCCAGCGAGAACTTCCTGCTGGCGCTCGCCGATACCAAGCAGGACATCGGCCGCATCGCCCGCGAGAACGGGCTGTCCCGCAAGTCATTCGAAACGGCCGTGGATGCCGTGCGTGGAGGCCAGAACGTGAATTCCCCGGAAGCCGAAGGCCAGCGCGAGGCGCTGAAGAAGTACACGCTCGACCTCACCGAGCGCGCCCGCATCGGCAAGCTCGATCCGGTGATCGGCCGCGACGAGGAGATCCGCCGCTGCATCCAGATCCTGCAGCGCCGCACCAAGAACAACCCCGTCCTGATCGGCGAGCCCGGCGTCGGCAAGACCGCCATCGTCGAAGGGCTGGCGCAGCGCATCGTCGCCGGCGAAGTGCCGGAGACGCTGAAGAACAAGCGCGTGCTGTCGCTGGACATGGCGGCGCTGCTGGCCGGCGCCAAGTACCGCGGCGAGTTCGAGGAACGCCTGAAGAGCGTGCTCAACGAACTCGCGAAGGACGAAGGCCAGACCATCGTCTTCATCGACGAACTGCACACCATGGTCGGTGCCGGCAAGGCCGAAGGCGCGATGGATGCCGGCAACATGCTCAAGCCGGCGCTGGCGCGCGGCGAGCTGCACTGCGTCGGCGCGACCACGCTGGACGAATACCGCAAGTACATCGAGAAGGACGCCGCGCTGGAGCGCCGCTTCCAGAAGATCCTGGTGGGCGAGCCGAGCGTCGAGGCGACCATCGCCATCCTGCGCGGCCTGCAGGAGAAGTACGAGGCCCACCACGGCGTGGACATCACCGACCCTGCCATCGTGGCCGCGGCGGAGCTCTCGCACCGCTACATCACCGACCGCTTCCTGCCGGACAAGGCCATCGACCTGATCGACGAGGCCGCGTCCAAGATCAAGATCGAGATCGACTCCAAGCCCGAGGCCATCGACCGGCTGGACCGCCGCATGATCCAGCTGCAGATCGAGCGCGAGGCGATGAAGAAGGAGAAGGACGAGGCTTCGCAGAAGCGCCTGGGCCTGATCAACGACGAGATCGTCCGGCTGCAAAAGGAAATCTCCGACCTCGAGGAGATCTGGAAATCCGAGAAGGCCGCTGCGCAGGGCAGCGCCCAGATCCGCGAGGAGATGGAGAAGGTCAAGTTCCAGATGGAGGAGTTCAAGCGCAAGGGCGACTTCAACAAGGTCGCCGAGCTGCAGTACGGCAAGCTGCCGGCGCTGGAGAAGCAGCTGAAGGAAGCGCAGGACGCCGAGAGCGAGAAGGGCAAGGCAGGCAAGCGCCAGTTGCTGCGCACGCAAGTCGGTGCGGAGGAGATCGCCGAAGTGGTCGCGCGTGCGACCGGCATCCCCGTATCCAAGCTGATGCAGGGCGAGCGCGAGAAGCTGCTGATGATGGAAGCCAAGCTGCACGAACGCGTGATCGGCCAGGACGAGGCGATCAGCGCGGTGGCCAACGCGATCCGCCGCTCGCGCTCGGGCTTGTCCGACCCGAACCGCCCCACCGGCTCGTTCCTGTTCCTCGGCCCGACGGGCGTGGGCAAGACCGAGTTGTGCAAGGCGCTGGCGTACTTCCTGTTCGACAGCGAGGAGCACCTGGTGCGCATCGACATGAGCGAGTTCATGGAGAAGCACTCGGTGGCGCGGCTCATTGGCGCGCCTCCCGGCTACGTGGGCTACGAGGAGGGCGGGTACCTCACGGAAGCCGTGCGCCGCAAGCCTTACAGCGTGATCCTCTTCGACGAGATCGAGAAGGCGCACCACGACGTCTTCAACGTGCTGCTGCAGGTGCTCGACGACGGTCGCCTCACCGACGGCCAGGGCCGCACCGTGGACTTCAAGAACACGGTGATCGTGATGACCTCCAACATCGGCTCGCACATGATCCAGGCGATGGTGGGCAGGCCGTACGAGGACGTGAAGGAAGCGGTGTGGGATGAACTCAAGAACCACTTCCGGCCCGAGTTCCTGAACCGCATCGACGAGACGGTGGTGTTCCACGCCCTCGACGCGGCGAACATCGCGCAGATCGCGAAGATCCAGCTGCGCGTGCTGGAGCAGCGCCTCGCCAAGATGGACCTGCACCTGGAGGTTTCGCCGGCGGCGCTGGAAGAACTCGCCAAGGTGGGCTTCGACCCGGTGTTCGGTGCGCGGCCTCTCAAGCGGGCGATCCAGCAGCGCATCGAGAATCCGCTGTCGAAGCTGATTCTGGAGGGCCGCTTCCCGCCCAAGAGCACCATCCCGGTGGAAGTGGATCCGGTGCGCGAGCCCGGCGTCTTCCACTTCGGTGCGCACGAGAGTCCCAGGCGCGAAGCGGCAGCGGCCTGATACTTCGAGAAGAGCCGGGGCATGCCCCGGCTTTTCTTTTCGCCCACAATGCGACGGAGATGACCTTGATCCTCCGCTTCCTGCTGCGCGTGCTCCTGCTGGCCGCGGGCCTCGTCTTCGCTGCCAGCGTGCTGGCGGCGTTCGCGCTGCTGCTGGCTCTGTGGTCCGTCCGTGCGCTCTGGGCGCGCCTCACCGGCCGGCCGGTCGCTCCCTTCGTGATGCGCATGGGTTCGGGGTCTGCGTTTGCCGCCATGATGCGGCGCGCGCCGCCAGCGAGCCGCACGCCCCGTGCCGACACCGCTGCGGGAGTCCGCACCCGACTGGTCGACGTCAGCGACGTGGAGCCGCGCTCGCCTGCATCCTGAGGGCGCCCTGAAGCGGTGCGCAACAATGCGGAAAGTTCTTACTGCCGTGTAGGTACGGGCCTACGGGGTGCGTACGCAGCTGGTTTCCTAATGCAAGCTGTGCGGGCCGTCGGCCCGGCAGACCACAGGAAGGTCCGTGAAGCTGCACCGCGATCGCGAGCAGGCCGGGACCCCGCCACTGGCCTCGGGGCAGTGGGGCTTGCGCGCGATCCGCGTCGGCATTGCGGATGACCACCCGATCACGCGCAGTGCCCTGCGTTCCTTCCTCGACGAGCAGGACGATATCCGCGTGGTGGCCGAGGCCTCCTCCGGGCGCGAGGCGATCGACCTCGTGCGCACCCAGACCCTCGACGTGCTGCTGCTGGACCTCGACATGCCGGGCCAGAGCGGGATCGATGCGCTCACGATGATCAAGGCGAAGGCCGAACACGTGGCCGTGCTGGTGCTCTCCGGCTATCCCGAGCACCAGTACGCGGTGCCCCTGATCCGCAGCGGCGCCAGCGGCTACCTGAACAAGGCCTGCGATCCCACGGAAATCCCGATCGCCATCCGCCGGGTCGCGCAGGGCAGCCGCTACATCACGCCGGTCGTGGCGGAGCTGCTGGCCAGCCAGGTCATCGCGCCGACCCCGGGCGGCCTGCACGAGCAGCTCTCCGCACGCGAACTGCAGGTGTTCCTCAAGCTCGCGCAAGGCTGCACGGCGGGCGAGGTGGCGGCCGAACTGTCGCTCAGCGCCAAGACCGTCAGCACCTACCGGGCCCGGCTGATGCGCAAGCTCGACGCGCACTCGAACAGCGACCTCACGTACTACGCGCTGAAGCACCGGCTGCTGGACTGAAGGCATGTCGGGCTCCCGCCAGCCGCGCGTGGTCATCATCGGGTGCGGGTTCGGCGGCCTCGAGGCCGCCCGCGCCCTTCGCAGCGCCGACGTGGCGATCACGCTCGTCGATCGCACCAACCACCACCTGTTCCAGCCGCTGCTGTACCAGGTAGCCACGGCGGGGCTCTCCGCACCCGCGATCGCTGCGCCCGTGCGCCACCTGTTCCGCACCCAGCCCAACGTGACCACGCTGCTCGCCGAAGTCGTCGCTGTCGATCCCGTCGCGCGCACAGTGCGGCTCGCCGGCGGCGCAACCCTGGTGTACGACCACCTGATCGTCGCCGCGGGCGCCACGCACAGCTACTTCGGGCACGACGCGTGGGCGCCCTTCGCGCCGGGACTCAAGACGCTCGCCGATGCGTTCGAGATCCGGCGCCGCCTGCTCTATGCGTTCGAAGCCGCAGAGCAGGAGACCGACGCGGCGGCGCGCGCTGCCTGGCTCACCTTCGTCGTGATCGGCGGCGGCCCGACGGGCGTGGAGATGGCCGGCACGATGGCGGAGATCGCGCGCCACACCCTGCGCGGCGAGTTCCGCCACATCGACCCGGCAGCCGCGCAGATCCTGCTGCTGGAGGGCGGGGAGCGGGTGCTGCCCGCGATGCCGCCGCGGTTGAGCGCCAGCGCACGGCGGCAACTGGAGCAGCTCGGCGTCCAGGTGCGGACAGGAACGCGGGTGACGGCGATCGACGCGCACAGGGTCGAGGTGCAGCCCGCGGCCGGCGCTCCCCCGCAGCGCATCGCGAGCCGGTGCGTCCTGTGGGCGGCCGGCGTGCAGGGATCGCCGCTGGGACGCCAGCTCGCGCACGCCGCAGGGGCCGAAGTCGATCGCGCGGGCCGCCTGGTGGTCGAACCGGACCTGAGCCTGCCGGGGCATCCGGAAATCACCGTGATCGGCGATCTCGCCGCGGCGCAGAGCCATTTGCCCGGCCACGCGCCGCGGCCGGTGCCGGGCGTGTCACCCGCTGCAAAGCAGATGGGGCGCAGCGCCGCGGCGAACCTGATGCGCCGCCTCGCCGGCGAGCCGACGATCGCGTTCCGCTACCGCGACTGGGGCAATCTCGCGACCATCGGCCGCAACTCCGCCGTCGTGGACCTGTGGACACCCTGGCGCCGCGTCGGCTTCAGCGGCTGGTTTGCCTGGGTGTTCTGGCTGTTCGCGCACATCTACTTCCTCATCGGCTTCCGCAACCGCCTGGTCGTGCTGATCGATTGGGCCTCGGCCTACTGGAGCAAGCAGCGCTACGCGCGCGTGGTGACCGGCATGGCACCAGGAACGACGGATGACTGAGCCGGCGCCCCCCGGCGCACGCGCCCGAACGCATACTCGCCGCCTGCCCACCACCGGAGCGACCATGCCCTATCTCCAGCACATCGGCCCCATCACTGCGCTGATCGCAGGCATCCTGATCCTCATCATGCCCAGGCTGCTGAACTACATCATCGCGCTGTACCTGATCGTGACCGGCCTCATCGGCCTGTTCGGCCGCTGAGGCTCAGCGGGGCTCCTCCATGTGGCGCGCGTACAGCTTCTGCATGCCGCCCAGCCAGCGGTCGTAGTCCTGTCCCTTGGCCAGGAAGTACTGCGCGACCTCCGGGTGCGGCAGCGCGAGGAAGCGCTCCTCGCGCATCGTCTGCACGACCACCTCGGCCACCTGTTCCGGCGTGAGCACGCCGTTGATGCCGGCCGAGCCGGTGCCGTCCCGGGTCATGTCCGTCTGGACCGATTGCGGGCAGAGGCAGGACACCCGCAGGCCCTTGCGGCCATAGGCGATGCGCAGCCACTCGGCGATGGCGACGGCAGCATGCTTGGTCACGCCATAGGGCGCGGACTCGACGATGTTCAGCAGGCCCGCGGCCGAAGCGGTGACGAGGAAGTAGCCGCCGCCGCGCTCCAGCATCTGCGGCACGACGGCACGCGCGGCCCACACGTGGGCCATGCCGTGGATCTTCCACATGCTGTCCCACAAGGCGTCCTCGAGCTCGATGCCGCCCATGCGGCCGAGGATGCCTGCGTTGGAGATGTAGGCATCGACGCCGCCGAAGCGCTCCGTCGCCTGCCGCACCAGCGCCTGGATGTCGGCCTCCTGGCTCACATCGCAGCGCAGCGCGATCGCCTGCGCACCGATGCCCTCGGCCACGGCCTGGGCCCGCGGCAGGTTGACGTCCGCAACAACGACGGCGCGGGCACCGTCGCGGGCGAAGCGCTGTGCCAGGCCGGCGCCGATGCCGCTCGCCGCGCCCGTGACCACCACCACCTTGTCCTTGATTTCCATGCGACCTCCGATGGCCGCCGAGTATCCGCGCTGCGCTGGCGCGCGCAAGCCGCGGACGCGACAAGCGCCAGCTGATCCGCGCAGGGCCGGCCGTGCGGCTGGGGGTTCGCGCGGACGCATCGGGAGGCGCCCGGCGCGCACGGCGCCGGCGAAGCCGCCTGCACCCCCCGGGTACGCGCTCCGACAGCAGCGCGACCCGTGCGTCCTACGCGGTCGGGCTGCAGGCTCAAAGAAGATGGCAGCCAGCAACAGAACACGGAGAGACGGCCATGACCGCCATCGCAGGACAGGATTTCTGGCAGGAACAAGCGGATGACCCGCAAGTCCGCATCGACGGGCGCGTGCGCCCAGCCCAGGAGGACGCCTACTGGCAGGGTGCCTACTGGGCCCAGCCCTACCATCGCGCCGAGTACGGGTACGACGACTACGCTCCGGCCTACTGCGTCGGCTACATCGGCTACGCGCAGTACGGCGGTTGCTTCGAGGATGCCGAGAAGTCCCTGTGCGCGAACTGGGTTCGCATCAAGGGCGACTCGCGCCTGGAGATCGATGTCGCGATGCAGGCGATCCGTGCTGCCTGGGACCACGCCGCGCTCACCCCGGCGGAGCGCGCCGACGACGAATACGAGCAGGAGCTCAGCGACGCGCTCTTCGCAGCGGGCGCACGCCCCGAGCAGCAGCGCGCTTACGCGGTCGCCTGAGCGTCAGGCGCCGGCAGGGCGGCGGCCGCCGTCGGAAGCTGGCGGGCCGGCGCTCGGGGCAGCTTCGGCGCCCGCCGCTGTCACCTCGCCGCGAAGCCAGCGCTCCAGGGCATCGACGAAGGGCGCCTGGCCGGCGATCAGCTTGCGGCGCGCTTCCTCCGGGCCGAACCAGGCGACCCGGTCCACCTCCGGGAACGACTGCATGCGTCCCGAACGCGGGGGCCACTCCAGCTCGAACCGGTTGCTCACCAGCGCAGCGGGATCGGCATCGCCCTCGAACGCCCACGCGCTGATGCGCTTGCCGCTTTTCTGGCGCAACTCGCCCAGGGGGAAGAACGGGGGCGCGCTGGTGAAGCCCGTTTCTTCGCGGAATTCCCGGCAGGCAGCGGCAAGCGGATCCTCGCCGGGGTCGATCTCCCCCTTCGGCAGCGTCCACGCGGCATCGTCGCGGCGCGACCAGAACGGGCCACCGGGGTGCGCAAGGAGCACCTCCGCGCCAGCGCCCACGCGCCGGAACATCAGCAAGCCGGCGCTGCGGATGATGGTCACGCTGCCAGTGTAGGACGGCGCTCAGGCGCCGGCATTGCCGCTGCCGGGCGGTGTTTCGTCCGGTCCCTCGAGCTGCCTGCGCTTGCGGATGAGGGCGCGCATCGCGGTGTCGGCGCCTTCGCCGCTGCCCTGTTCGTTCGGTGGGGGTTCGTGCGGCGGGTTCGCAGGTGGCGGCCCGTTCTCGTCGTTCATCGCTCGGCTCCGTGCTGTCCGTCTTCGGTGTCGGGGGATTCCCGACGCTGCTGGCGCGCCTGCCGCTTCAGGTGGGCGAGGGCGCTCGCCGCTCCCTCTCCGGAGCGTCTCCCGTGCTCGGGCGCATCGCCGCGCGCACCCGCTGCGGGTGCGTCGTCGTCGGGGGACTCGGAGGGGGAACGGTTCATGGGCTTGCCTTGGGGGAAATTCTTGTTCGCGCAGGCAATCTCATCGGTCGGAGAGACGAGGCAAGGCACGTAGGAAATTTTCCAGACAGCGGGTCGCCGCAATGCATGCCGTCACGGAACGGCAGGCGCCGCCCGGCCGCACATCAGGCCGGGCGCGGATCAGCGGCCGGCGCGTGGCTGGAACCGGCTGGGCGCCTGGCCCATGGCCGCCTTGAACATCGCCGTGAATGCGCTCTCGCTCGCATAGCCGCAGGCGAATGCGACCTGCCCGACCGGCATGCCGCCGGCCAGCAAGGGCAGGGCATGCGCGAGCACGGCCTGCTGCCGCCAGGGCTGGTAGCTGGTACCCAGCTGCTCGCGGAACAGGCGCGCCATCGTGCGTTCGCTCGCGCCGACATCGGCCGCCCACTGGGCGAGCGTCGCGCGTTCGCCCGGCGAGCGCAGCACGGCTTCGCAGAGCGCCCGCAGGCGCTTGTCCCCGGTGTCCGCCGGCGGGAGCGGCACGCCCAGGGTTTGCGTGTCGGCGTGGTGCAGTTCGTCGAGCACCAGCGACGTGAGCAGGGCTTCGCGCTCGCGCGGCAGGCGCGGCTGGTCCAGCGCCGGGACCAGCTCGCGCAGCAGCGGCGACACGACCAGCACGCGGCAGCCGGTCCATTCGCGGGGGACCATCGCGGCGTCGATGTACAGCGTGCGGAAGTGCGCGGCCTGCAGCACGTGCACCGAGTGCAGCGCATCCGGTGCGATCCACACCGCGCGCGAGGGCGGCACGATGCAGGTCACCTCGCCGCTTGCGCTGCCCGGGTCGGCGGCACTCACCTGCAGGATGCCGGTGGCGCAGTACGCCACCTGCGCCCAGGGATGCCGGTGCGGTTCGAAGTGCGCATCGGCCGGCATGGTCCGCGAGCGCACCCTCACCGGGCGCGGCCGCGTCGGGCGGAACAGGTCGACGTCGGCATTCACGACGACGGAGCGGCGGGCGCGCGGCATTGGCGGAGTTTCGCCGATTTGTGGCGTTCCGTCGCATTCCGGAAAGCGGGCGCAGAACTTAGCATCGACGCATGTCGACCGCCACCGCCTCCGCCGCTTCCGCCGCCCCCGGCATCCCACTCAGGCAGGACGCGCACGTCATCGGCCTGGTGGGCCTCGCCCACATGGTGAGCCACTTCAGCCAGCTGATCCTGCCGCCCTTGTTCCCGTGGCTGAAAGACGCGCTCGGCGTGAGCTACACGCAGCTGGGCTTCCTCATGACGATCTTCTTCGTCGTGTCCTGCGGCGTGCAGACCACGTCGGGCTTCCTCGTGGATCGCTTCGGCCCGCGCCCCATCCTGTTCGGCGGGCTGTCGCTCGTGGCAGCGGCCGCGTTCGGCTTCGCGCTCGCACCCAACTACTGGACGATGGCGCTGGTTGCGGTCGTCGCGGGCACGGGCAACGGGGTCTTCCATCCGGCCGACTACACGCTGCTCAATCGCAAGGTGAGCCCCACGCGCCTCGGCCACGGCTACAGCGTGCACGGCATCACCGGCAGCCTGGGCTGGGCCCTGGGTCCCGTCGTGGTAGTGCCGCTCGCGCTCGCGTTCCACTGGCGCGCGGCGCTCGCCGCCGCGGGGTGCGTGGCGCTCGCGGTGCTGGTGGTGCTCTGGCTCAACCGCGCGACGCTGGCCCTGCCGGGCCTGCAGCGCAACCCGGCCCCGGGCAAGGGCCAGGCGGACGACAGCCTGGCCTTCCTGCGCATCCCGGCCGTCTGGATGTGCTTCGCCTTCTTCCTCGTGTACGCCGGCGTGCTCACCGGCGTGCAGACCTTTGCGCCGCTCGCGGCCATGAACCTGCTCGGCATGCCCAAGGCCCTCGTGGCCGTGTGCATCACGAGCTACATGGTCTGCGCCGCCGGCGGCACCTTGGTCGGAGGCTTCCTGGCGTCCGACCCGGCGCGCTGCGAGCGCGTTGTCGGCGCGGGCTTCGGGCTGGCGGCGCTGGTCGCGCTCAGCATCGCCTTCGCCTCCGTGCCGGCCGCGGCGGTGCCCGCGCTGTTCGGTGCGATGGGCTTCGTCAGCGGCACCGCCGGGCCGGCGCGCGACATGCTCGTCAAGCGCTCCTCGCCCGAGAACGCCACCGGACGCGTGTACGGCGTCGTGTATTCCGGCCTCGACGTCGGCCAGGCGATCGCGCCGCTGGTGTTCGGCGGGCTGATGGACCACGGCCAGTTCCGCGGCGTCTGGATGGTGTTGGTGGCGCTGCAGTTGCTGCTCATCGCCAGCGCGTTCAACGTCCGCCGGGTGCGCCGTACTGCCGCGCTAGCCCCCGCCTGAGGGCCGGCCCCGAGACCGCCGTTACATGCGCGCGCTATCCTTGCGCCATGTACGCCGAGTATTTCGGGCTGAAGCAGGAGCCGTTCTCCATCGCGCCGGACCCGCGCCTGCTGTTCATGAGCGAACAGCACCGCGAGGCTCTGGCGCACCTGCTGTACGGGGTGCAGGGCGGGGGTGGCTTCGTGCTGCTGACCGGCGAGATCGGCACGGGCAAGACGACGGTCTGCCGCTCGTTCCTGGAGCAGGTGCCCAAGCAGGTGCAGCTCGCCTACATCTTCAACCCCAAGCTGACGGTGCTCGAACTGCTCGAGACCGTGTGCCACGAGTTCGGGGTGCCCGTGAACCTGCCCACGCACCGCGCGGGGACGGTCAAGGACTACCTCGATCCGCTCAACGAGTTCCTGCTGCAGTCGCATGCGGCCGGCCGCAACAGCGTGCTCGTGATCGACGAGGCCCAGAACCTCGCGCCTGAAGTGCTGGAGCAGCTGCGCCTGCTCACGAACCTGGAGACCAGCGAGCGCAAGCTGCTGCAGATCATCCTGATCGGCCAGCCCGAGTTGCGCGACATGCTCGCGCGCCCCGAGCTGGAACAGCTCGCGCAGCGCGTGATCGCGCGCTACCACCTGCGGGCGATGGCGCCGCAGGAAAGCGAGCTGTATGTGCGGCACCGCCTGGAAGCGTGCGGACTGCAGCGGCCGCTGCCGTTCAACCGCGCGGCCCTGCGCAGCATCCACGCGGCCACCGGCGGGGTGCCGCGCCGGATCAACCTGCTGTGCGACCGCGCGCTGCTCGGCGCGTATGCGAACGGGCAGGGCGAAGTCACCCGCCGCGTCGTGCGGCAGGCCGCCGCCGAAGTGTTCCCGCGCGGCAGCCAGCCCCGGCCGGCGTGGAGCCGCACTGCGCTGACGGCGGCGGTGGCCCTCGTGGCCGGGGCAGGCTTGCTCGCTGCCGCCACGCGCGTGGTCGAACCGTTGCAGCCGGCGCGTGTCGCGCTGGGCGAGAAGAAGGCCGGGCCTGCGTCCGCGGCGGCTCCGCGGCCGGGGCCCCTGTCCGCGACGGTCGCCGTGCCTGCAACCGCATCCACGAGGACGGCGATGCCGCCGGCGGTGGCCGTGCCGGTGAAGGCCGCCGACGCACCGCGCCCGCCGGCGCTGCTCCGCGACGAGAACGCCGCCTGGCGCGAACTGGCCGCGCTCTGGAAACTGCCCTTGCCTCAAGGCCAGGGTGGCGCCTGTGCCGCGCTCGCGCGCGAGCAGGTGCACTGCTTCAGCAAGAACCTGAGCCTGCCCGTCATCCGGCAACTGGGGCGGCCCGGCATCGTCACGCTGGACAGCGCGACGGGCCAGCCGTCGTATGCGGTGCTCGTCGCGCTCACGGACCAGACCGCCACGCTGGCGGCCGCCGGCACCGAGCAGACGGTGACGCTCACCGCGCTCGCGCAGCGCTGGGCCGGCGACTTCGCCACGCTCTGGCGCGCCCCCGAAGGCTACCGCGGCGATCCGCGCGATGGCCAGGGCGGCCCGGCGGTGGACTGGGTCGCACTGCAGCTGGCGAGCGCAAGGGGCGAGGCAGCCCCGCAGCCCGCGAAGCTGGATCCGGCACTGCGCAACGAGGTCCGCGCGTTCCAGGTGGCGCAAGGCCTGCCGGCGGACGGACGCCCGGGCCCGCTGACCTACATGCAACTGAATCGTGCCGCCGGCGTGGACGAACCGCGCCTGCGCACCCAACCCTGAAGAACCAGCGCATGTCGTACATCCTCGATGCCTTGCGCCGCGCCGACGCGGAGCGCGAACGCGATCCCGCCCGCGGCATTCACGCGCAGCCCGGCGCGGGCGCGCCGGCGACTGCGCGGGCGCCCATCCCGGGCTGGGCCTGGCCCCTGGGAGCGCTGGCCGTGGTCGGCGCGGCCCTCGTGTTCGCGTGGCAGCGTCCGAATGCCGAGAGCGCGGCGCCGCAGGTCGCGGTCGCCGTGGTCCCGCCACAGCCAGCCGCACCCGCAGTGACCCCAGCCCCAGCCGCACCCACCGTGGTGGCAGTGGCGGACGTGGTGAGCCCGCCGGCGCCTCCGATGCCGTTGAAGCCGCCCGTGGAGCGCGCCAAGCCCACCGTCGTGGCGGCCGCGCGGCCGCATGCCGCTGCTGCGCCGGCGGCAGGCGCAAGCGCACCGCCTGCAACCGTGCCTGTGGCCTCGTCTGCAACCACGGCTGCGACCCCTGCGCCTGCCGCACCTGTCGCCGCTGCCGCGCCAGGGACTGCACACGCCGCTGGGGCGCCGGCGAGTGCCGGCAACGGATCCCGACCGGAAGCGCTCGCGACCGCCAAGCTCGCGCCTGCGAGCGCCGCGCCCGTCGCGACCGCGTCGGCCAATCGCGTCTTCAATCCCGCGGAACTGCCTGCCGACGTGCAAGGCGCACTGCCCAAGCTGGCGATCACCGGCGGCGTGTACTCGGAGAACGCCGCGCAGCGCATGCTGGTCGTGGGCGGCCAAGTGGTCAATGAAGGCGCGGAACTCGCACCGGGCGTGGTGCTGGACCAGATCCGCTCGCGCAGCGCGGTGCTGCGCTTCCGCGGCTACCGCTACGCCGTCAGCTACTGAGGCGCCCGCGCGGATTCATCCGCCTCGAGCTTCTGCGGCGCCTGGAACACGGACCAGTGTCCGTCGCGGAACAGGTAGAGGCCGGAGGAGATCCGCGTGGCCTCTCCACCTGCGTACAAGGCCGCCGCGCTGAATCGCAGCGTCGCGATCGCAGACTCGTCATCGGCGCGGGCGAACACCAGGCCGCCGCGCTCCGGCACGGCGACGACCAGCCCCGCCGGCGAGCGGCGCTGCTGCTCCAGCCAGAACGCGCGATCGAGGAAGTAGCTGCTGTCCAGCGCCGGCGCGTCGCCGTGCACCTGCATCAGCCCGCCGGTCCACGGCTCGGCCACCGGGGCACCATAGCGGTCGCGCAAGTTGGCCACGGCGCGCGCGAGCGCCTGCTCGGGGCTCAGGTGCAGCCGCTCCAGGTCCTCGGGCGTCGCGCTCTGCACCTGCCGGTCGCCGTCGAACACGAGCCGCAGGTGCATGTCGCCGAGGTACTGGAACCAGCTCGCCTCGAAGCTGAATTCGCGACCGTCCTCCCCGCGAGCGCTGATCGTGCCGAACGGCACCAGCGCCTCGTCCGTCTTGTTCGCTCCCGGCGTCTCGCGCAGGACGACGATGAGGTTGGCGGGGCCGGTAGCGATGCTCTCGTCCTCGCCGCGGTCCGCGGCCAGGCTCGATGCGGACGCAGTGCACAGCGCGGTGATCGCGGCGATGGCTCGCAGGGCTCGGTGCATGGCGTCCTCCTCGTGGCTCTGCTGTCATCGTGATGCGTGGCCGGCCCGTGCGCAACCCGTACAAAGGGCATTCGCGGCAGAACCTCGGGGCAGCGTCGGCGCGCAGCAACGCCATTCGTTACCGTTCTTGCGCCGAGCACTGAACATGTAAGAGCTGCGCTGCCTACGATCGCAGCTCTTCGTTGTCACTCAGAGGAAAACGCTTCATGGCACTGCAGTCCCCCTTCTTCAACAACACCAACAAGCGCGAGGACGGCTATCCGCGTCCCGGGTCGAACCCGAACGCCGCTGCCCTTTCCGGCCAGGCCGCTTCCGCCGCGACGCAGCAGGCTGCCGCTCCCGCCGCTGCGGTGAAGGAGGGCGAAAGCAAGCTCACCGTCGGACCGAACATCAAGCTCAAGGGCGTCGAGATCACGGACTGCGACACGCTGGTGGTCGAGGGCTCCGTCGAGGCCACGATGGACTCGCGCGTGATCCAGATCTCCGAGCGCGGCGCCTTCAAGGGCTCCGCCGAGATCGACGTCGCCGAGATCCGCGGCGTGTTCGAGGGCAACCTCACCGTGCGCCAGAAGCTGGTGATCTATTCCACGGGCAAGGTCACGGGCAAGGTGCGCTACGGCAAGGTCGTGATCGAGGAGGGCGGGCAGCTCTCCGGCGAGATCGAGTCCGGCACCGGCCCGAAGACGCCGGCCGCACCGCGCACCGGCCTGCAGCCGGTGCAGTAAGCGCGTCGACGTGGCCGCACCGGCTGCGGCCGTGCGGCCTCTCGTGCCTCAGACGACGGACTGGTGGCGCGCAATGCAGGTGTCCAGCGTCTCCTCGTGCGGGCGCTGCCACCAGTTGCCCGTCGAGAAGATTTCCACCTCGCTGTAGCCGGCGAAGCCCTGCGCCTCGACCCAGCCGCGGATGCGCGGAATGTCGATCACGCCGTCCCCCATCATCCCGCGGTCGTTCAGCAGGTCGGTGGTGGGCGTGAGCCAGTCGCAGACGTGGAAGGCGAGGAGGCGCTCGCGGCCGGCGCGGGCGATCTGCGCTTCGAGCTTGGGGTCCCACCACGTGTGGTAGACATCGACGGCGACGCCGAGAGCACCCGTACGCCCCGGATCCAGCGCGTCGCACAGGTCCAGCGCCTGCTCCAGCGTGTTCACGCAGGCCCGGTCGGCTGCATACATCGGATGCAGCGGCTCGATCGCGAGCGGCATCTTCGCCTGCTTCGCATACTCCAGCATCTCCGCGATGCCGTCGCGCACCTGCGAGCGCGCCAGGGCGATGTCCTTGTGCGCCGCCCGGCCTTGCAGCGCGCCGGGCAGGCCGCCCACCACGAGCACGACGCAGGGGGCGCGCAGTTCCGCGGCCTCGTCGATCGCGCGGCGGTTGTCGTCGCGTGCGGCCTTCAGGCCGGCGGCGTCCGTGGCCGGGAACATGCCGCCGCGGCAATAGCCGGAGAGCTCCATGCCATGCGTGCGCACCAATTGCGAAATCGTGGCGAGGCCCGCGGCATGGACCTGGTCGCGCCAGGGCGAGATCGCTCGGATGCCGCGGCGCACGCAGGCTTCGATGATGTCGGGCAGCGGCAGGTCGACGCCGCGGCTCTTGCGGATCGTGGCGGTGTTGATCGACAGCCAGCGGGTGTCTCGTGAAAAGTCGCGCATGGATTCAGGAAGGTGGTGTGCGTTCGCGCCGCCACTGCAGCAGCAGGGCCGCGTTGTCCAGGTCGCCATCGCCCGCGGCGATGGCATCGCGCATCAGGCGTGCATGCGTTTGCGAGAGCGGCAGTGGCTGGCCGGCGGCCTGCGCCGCCTCGAGCATCAGACCCACGTCCTTGAGGTGCTGGCGGATGCGGGATTGCGGCTCGAAGCGTTCGCTGACCATCAGCGGCCCTTTCACTTCCGCGGCGACGGAGCGTGCCGGCGTCGCCAGCACGAGGGCAAGGAAGGTCTCGGGTGGGATGCCCAGGCTCTCCGCAAAGGCCATGCCTTCGGCCAGCACCGCGCGGTTCAATCCGAGCACGAGGTTGGTCGCGAGCTTCGCCTTCGCCGCCATGCCTGCGGGGCCCACGTGCAGGCGGCGAAGCGCTATCGCCTCGAGCACATCCGCGCAGCGGGCAATGTCCTCGGCCTCGCCACCCAGCAACTGCGTTGCCTCGCCGGCGGCGATCTGCTGGCTCGATCCGGACAGCGGCGCTTCGATGAGAGCGATGCCGCGCGCGCGCAGCCGGGCCGCCAGCGCCTGCAGCTCCTCGGGCGTGCCGGTGGAGCAATCGACGACGCTGCGCACCCGATGGCCTGCGGACAGCAGCCCGCCTTCGCCTTCCAGCACGGCCAGCACGTCCTTCGTGTCGAACACGGCGAGCAGCACGCAGTCGCACTGCGCGCCGACGGCGGCGGCCGAAGTGTGCGCCGTGCCGCGCAGCGCCGTCAGGCGCTCACGCGCTTCCTGGCGCAGGTCGAAGCCATGCACGGGGAAGCCAGCCGCGAGCAGGCGCTGCGCCAGCGCATGGCCCACGAGGCCGAGGCCGACCAGTCCGACGGGGCGATGCTGCGTGTCCATGTTCAGGGGACCAGCGAGGTCCCGCCGCAGATCTGGATCTCCTGCCCCGTGATGGCCGCGGCGGCAGGCGAGAGCAGGTAGGCGACCAGCGACGCGACTTCGTCGGGCTGGATCAGCCGGCCGATCGGAGGCAGGCGCGAGGGCGTGCCCTGGCGGGCGGGATCGGTGAGCATGCCGGTCTGCGTCGCCGCGGGCGCGACCACGTTCACGGTCACGCCCTGCGTGACGACTTCCGCGGCCCAGCTGCGTGCGAGCGAGGCGATCGCGGCCTTGGTGGCAGCGTACTGGCTGCGCCCGGCGATGCCGCGCGCGACCCGGCTGCCGATCAGCACCATGCGGCCCTGGCCGGCGCGCGCCATGCGTGGCAGCAGCACGTTGGCCACCTGCGTGGCCGCCTGCACATGCAGCCGCCACATGGCCGCGCCGTCGGCGGGAGCTAGCTGGCCCAGCGAGCCAGGGCGCAGGATCCCGGCCGCCTGCACGACCGCTTGCAGCGGCCCGGTGCGGGCAAGCGCCGCGCCCAGTGCGCCTGCGTCGCCGAGGTCCACCGCCACCGACTGGAAGTGGGGGTGCTCGATCGCGGGCCGCGCGATGTCCAGGCCCAGCACCTGCCAGCCTTCGTCCAGCAGGCGGCGCGCGACGGCCTGCCCGATGCCGGAACTGCTGCCGGTCACCAGGGCGCGGCGGTCCTCATTCGACACGGATGTGGCCCTCGGTGATGATCTTCTGCGCCCGCGCCATGTCGGCGGCCTGGAACTTCACGAAGTCGTCGACCGAGCCGGGCGTGAGCAGCAGGCCTTGCTGCACCAGCTTCTCCTTCATGTCCCCGGCGAGCGCCTTGTTCACTTCGGCATTGAGCTTGGTCGTGATGTCGGCGGGCAGCTTCGCCGGCCCCCACAGGCCGTACCAGCTGTAGAACTCGAAGCCGGGAAGGGTCTCGGCCACGGTCGGCACGTCGGGAAGGCTGGGCGAGCGCGTGCTGGAGGTGACCGCGACCACGCGCACCATGCCGCTCTTGTGGTACTGGACCGAACCGAGGATGGGGTCGATGAAGCCGTCGATCTGGCCGCCGATCAGGTCCTGGAAGGCCGGCGCCGTGCCCTTGTACGGCACCACCGTGTACTCGATGTTCCCGGCGCGCTTGAGCAGTTCGGTGGACAGGTGGCCCGCCGAGCCGATCGAGCCGACGGCGAAGGTCATGGTGCCGGGATGCGCCTTGGCGTAGGCGAGCAGCGACTTGATGTCGGTGATGGGCAGGCGCTTGTTGATCGCGACCGACAGCGGCGCCTTGGCGACGAGGGCGATCGGCTGGAAGTCCCTGGTCACGGAATAGGCGACCGACTTCATCGTCATGGGCGCGCTCACGAACGTGGAGGCGTTGAACAGCAGGGTGTAGCCATCGGGCTGGGAACGCGCGACGACATCGGCTCCGATGGTGCCGTTGCCGCCGGCCCGGTTCTCCACCACGAACGCCTGCCCGAGCTGCTCGCTGAGCTTCTGCGCCAGCTGGCGGCCGACCGCGTCGAGCGTGCCGCCCGGCGGGAAGGGGATGATCACCTTGACCGGCCGCGTGGGCCACGCATCGGCGAGGGCGGCGATGCTGGCGGCGGCGAGGCACGCGGCCAGCGCGAACTTCATCATGGACTTGAGCATCTGCGGTTCTCCTCGGTGCGGGATCAGGCGATGCCGTGCACGGCCGCGAGGGTCTTCATGCGCTGCACGGCGAGCTCGGGCTGTTCCAGCAGGTTGGCCGCGTCGGCCAGGCGGAACAGCTCCGCCAGGTGCGGGAAGCTGCGCGTGCTCTGCTGGCCGCCGACCATGGTGAAGTGCTTCTGGTGGCCATTGAGCCAGGCCATGAACACCACGCCGGTCTTGTAGAAGCGCGTGGGCGCCGCGAAGATGTGGCGCGACAGCGGCACGGTGGGACCGAGGATCGCGTGGAAGCGCTCGAGGTTCCCTTGCGCCAGTTCGCCGAGAGCGGCGCTCGCGGCCGGTGCGATGGCGTCGAAGATGCCCAGCAGCGCATCGCTGCGACCCTGGTTGGGGGACGTGCCGTAACCGTCGCCCGCGATCAGTTCCGCGTAGTTGAAGTCGTCGCCCGTGTACATGCGCACGCCCGCGGGCAGGCGGCGGCGCATCGCGATCTCCTTGTCCTTGTCCAGCAGCGAGATCTTGATGCCGTCGACCTTGGAGGCATGCGCGCCGATGATGCCCAGCGCCGTGTCCATCGCGGCGTCGACGTCCGGGGTGCCCCAGTAGCCCGCCAGCGCCGGGTCGAACATGTCGCCCAGCCAGTGCAGGATCACGGGCTGCTTCGCCTGCGAGAGGATGCGGCCGTACACCTTCTCGTAATCGGCGGGCGACTTCGCCACGCGCGCCAGGGCCCGCGACGCCATCACGATCAGGCGGCCACCGAGCTTCTCGATCGCGGCCATCTGCTCCTCGTAGGCGCGGATCACGTCGGCTGTGCTTTTCGCGTCTTCGACCGCGAGCTGGTCGGTGCCGCAGCCGGAGGCGACCAGCGCACCCGGCACGTCGCGTGCCGCGTCGACCGAGCGGCGAATGAGTTCCAGCGAGGTGGGCCAGTCCATGCCCATGCCGCGCTGCGCGGTGTCCATGGCTTCCGCGACGCCGAGGCCCAGCGACCACAGGTGCTGGCGATAGCCGATGGTGGCGTCCCAGTCGACCGCGCTTTGCAGCCAGGGATCGATGGCGGCCAGGGGATCCGCCACCACGTGCGCGGCGGAATAGGCGATGCGGTTGAACTTCACGCCCTTCGCGGGCTTCACGGGCGCGGTGCCGCGCAGCGTGTAGCTCTCGATCTTGCCGGCGGACGTGGGCAGCTTCAGGGTCAGGGCCATGGCGTGCCTCCTCAGAATTGCAGCGCGGGCACGTCGACGAAGCGGCGTT
Source organism: Ramlibacter ginsenosidimutans (assembly GCF_016654015.1). Classification (GTDB taxonomy): domain Bacteria; phylum Pseudomonadota; class Gammaproteobacteria; order Burkholderiales; family Burkholderiaceae_C; genus Ramlibacter; species Ramlibacter ginsenosidimutans. The sequence goes on from NZ_JAEPWM010000006.1 coordinate 69,145, forward strand.
CCTTCCAGCTTTGCAGCGCGGCTTCGACCAGCTGCACGCCCTTCGCGCCCTCGGGCAGCGTCCACTTGTAGGGCGCGTCCTCGACCACGTGGCGGATGAAGTGCTCCCACTGGATCTTGAAGCCGTTGTCGTAGAACTCCGTGTCCGGCACCTCCTGCCACTGGTCGAAGAAGTTCATGCTCTGCTTCACGTCCGGGTTCCACACCGGCCGCGGCGTGGTGACGCGGCTTTGCGCACGGCACTCCTGCAGGCCGGCGACGGCGGAGCCGTGCGTGCCGTCCACGTGGAAGGTCACCAGGTCGTCGCGCCGCACGCGCGTCGCCCACGACATGTTCAGCTGCGCCACGACCGGCTCGCCGTTGTGGCCGACCAGTTCGGCGATCGCGTACGCCGCATCGTCGGCGGTGGCCGCGTAGGGCTTGCCGTTCTCGTCCCAGCGCTGCGGGATGTGCGTGGCGCCCAGGCAGGAGATGGACTTCACCTGGCCGAACAGGTTGTCCAGCACGTAGCGCCAGTGGCACATCATGTCCAGGATCATTCCGCCGCCTTCCTCGGCGCGGTAGTTCCAGGACGGGCGCTGGATCGGCTGCAGGTCGCCCTCGAACACCCAGTAGCCGAACTCCAGGCGCAGAGACAGCATGCGGCCGAAGAAGCCGGAGCGGCGCAGCATGTCCAGCTTGCGCAGCCCGGGCAGGAACAGCTTGTCCTGCACGGCGCCGTGCTTGAGGCCAGACTTCTGCGCGGTCTCGGCGATCTGCATGGCCTCGGCCAGCGTCGTGGCGATCGGCTTCTCGCAGTACACGTGCTTGCCTGCGCGCAGCGCCTTGGCCAGCAGGGTGGGGCGCATCTGCGTGGTGCCGGCGTCGAAGAAGACCGTGTCGTCCTTGTTCGCGAGGGCCTTGTCCAGGTCCGTGCCCCAGCGCTCGATCTTCTGCGAGCGGGCGAGCGCCTCGATCTTCTCCGCGTTGCGCCCGATCAGGATCGGGTCGGGCATCACCTTGTCGCCGTTCGCGAGCGTCACGCCGCCCTGGTTGCGGATCGCCACGATGGAGCGGATGAGGTGCTGGTTCATGCCCATGCGCCCGGTGACGCCGTGCATGATGATTCCGAGACGCTGGATGGCCATGGGTCTGCCTCTGTGTGTGGGGGTTTAATTAACTGGTTGGTGAATTATGGGCGAGGAACTCGCGCTGCGCAAGCCTGCGCGGACTAGCGGATTGGCCGCTCAGCTGGCGGCGAGATAGCCGAGGACGAGGTCCGCCATGTGCGACAGCCGCTCGGTGCGCGCCTTGGGCGAGAGCAGGTCGCGGCCGAAGATCGCCGACAGCGTGTGGCTGTTGGACAGGTAGAAGTACGACAGCCCGGCGATCGACACGTACAGCTGCACGGGATCGACACCGCCGCGGAACTGGCCTTCCTTGCGCCCGCGTTCGAGCACGGCGCCGAGCGTCTCGATCACCGGCGAGTTCAGCTCGCGCGCGCGCTTCGACTCCGCGAGGTGGCGGGCGCGGTGCAGGTTGGCGCTGTTCAGCAGTGTGAGGAACTCGGGGTGGTCCAGGTAGTACTGCCAGGTGAACTCGATCAGCCGCCGCACGGCGATCGGCGGGTCGAGCTCCAGCAGCCGCAGCTTCATCTCCTCGGTGCGGATGTCGCGGTAAGCCAGTTCCAGCACGGCCTGGAACAGCTTTTCCTTGTCCTCGAAGTAGTAGTAGATCAGGCGCTTGTTCAGCCCCGCGCGTTCGGCGATGCGATCGACGCGGGCGCCGCCGAGGCCGTGCTCGGCGAATTCGTCGCGTGCCGCTGCTAGGATGGTGCTCTGCGAGCGGTCGGCATCGCGCAAGCGTTCCTCGCCGGGAGGGCTGGTGTCTCGGGCCATCGTTCGATAATTCACCAAACAGTTAATCCAGTCAAGCACATGTCGCAAGAGAAGCAGCTCGCCGGCCACCTCATCGTCGAATGCCTGGTGGCCCAGGGCGTGTCCCACGTCTTCGGGGTTCCCGGCGAAAGCTACCTCGCGGTACTCGATGGTTTCCACGCGTATCGCGATCGCATCCGCTTCGTGACCAACCGGCAGGAGGGCGGCGCCGCCTTCATGGCCGAGGCCGCAGGCAAGATCACGGGCCGGCCGGGCGTCTGCTTCGTCACGCGCGGCCCCGGTGCGACCAACGCGTCCATCGGCGTGCACACGGCGTTCCAGGACTCCACGCCCATGGTGCTGTTCGTGGGCGACGTCGCCAGCGACCAGCGCGACCGCGAGGCCTTCCAGGAGGTGGATTACGGGAGCTTCTTCGGCCCCAGCACCAAGGGCATGGCCAAGCGCGTGGAGCGCATCGACGACGCCGACCGCATCCCCGAGTACATCGCGCGCGCCTTCGCCACGGCCATGAACGGCCGGCCCGGCCCCGTGGTGCTGGTCCTGCCCGAGGACATGCTGACGCAGTTCACCGCCGCGCGCCCGACGGCGCGCGTGGAAGCGGTGGAGGCCTGGAGCGACCCCGGCGCGCTGCGCACGCTGCGCGAGATGCTGCTCGCCGCGCGCAAGCCCTTCGTCATCGCGGGCGGCGGCGGCTGGACCGTGCAGTCCGCGCAGGCGCTGCAGCGCTTCGCGGAGAACTGGAAGCTGCCGGTGGGCAACGCCTTCCGCTTCCAGGACACCTTCGACAACCACCACCCGCAGTACGCGGGCGACGTCGGCATCGGCATCAATCCGAAGCTGGCCGCGCGCGTCCGCGAGAGCGACCTGATCCTGGCGATCGGCCCGCGCCTGGGCGAGATGACCACGGGCGGCTACACCCTGCTCACGCCGCCGAAGCCGGCGCAGAAGCTGGTGCACATCCATGGCAGTGCCGAGGAACTGAACCGCGTCTACCAGGCGGACCTGGCGATCAATGCCACGATGAATGCCGCCGCGCGTTCCCTGGAGGTGCTCGCCGCGCCGACCGAGCTGCCCTGGGCTGCCTGGACCGAGGCCGCGCACGCGGATTACGAGGGCAACCTGCAGCCGCAGAAGCTGCCCGGCTCCATCGACATGCCGGCCATCGTTGCCAGCCTGCAGAAGCACCTGCCGCCGGACGCACTGATCACCAACGGCGCGGGCAACTTCGCTTCCTGGACGCATCGCTTCTTCCGGCACCACGGGCTGGCGAAGGGCAGCAGGACGCAGCTCGCGCCGACCTCCGGCGCCATGGGCTACGGCGTGCCCGCGGGGATCGCGGCGAGCATCGTCACGGGCCGCGTCGCGCTCACGATGGCCGGCGACGGCGACTTCCTCATGACGGGCCAGGAACTGGCGACGGCCAGCCAGTTCGGCGCGAAGTCCATCGTCGTGCTGCTGAACAACGGCATGTACGGGACGATCCGCATGCACCAGGAGCGCGAGTACCCGACGCACGTCGAGGCCGCAGGGACCGCGCTGGCCAACCCGGATTTCGTGGCGCTCGCCCGGGCGTACGGCTACGAGGGGACCCGCATCACGCGCACCGAGGAGTTCGAGCCGGCGCTGCTGGCGGCGCTGGAGCGCCCGCAGGGCACGGTGATCGAGGTCATGCTGGATCCGGAAGTGATCACGACGCGGGGCACGCTGAGCGCGATCCGCGACGCCGCGCTCAAGAAGGGCGGCTGAGTTCGGGGCTGGCCGCGCGGGCCGGCCGGCAAGGCATCCAGGGGCGCCGTGGCGCCCTTTTTTCATGACGCCGGCCCCTGGGGTTGCCCGCCAAAGAAAAACGCCGGCATGGGCCGGCGTTTTCAGCGATCGCGAAGATCGATTACTTCACGTGCTTGCCGATCAGGCCGGCCATTTCGAACATGGACACCTGGCCCTTGCCGAACAGCGTGCGCAGCTTGTCGTCCGCATTGACCATGCGCTTGTTCGCCTGGTCCTGCAGCTTGTTCTTCTTGATGTAGGCCCACAGCTTGCTGACGATCTCGGTGCGGGGCAGCGGGGCGTTGCCCACCACCGCGGCCAGGGACGCGTCGGGCGTCAGGGGCTTCATGAACGCCGCGTTCGGGGTGCGCTTCTTCGCCGGCGCCTTCGCGGCCTTCTTGGCCGGAGCGGCCTTCTTCGCAGTTGCCTTCTTGGCCGGAGCGGCCTTCTTCGCCGCGGCCTTCTTGGCCGGAGCGGCCTTCTTCGCTACGGCCTTCTTGGCCGGAGCCTTCTTCGCTGCTGCCTTCTTGGCCGGCGCCTTCTTCGCCGGGGCCTTCTTCGCCGCTTTCTTCGCAGTTGCCATGGTCTGATTTCCTTGTAGAAGTTTGGTTGGAACCTACCAGCGGAAAACAGCACTCTCGCTGGCACTGCGGATGCTAAGGGAGAAATGAGGCGCGTCAAAGGGAAAGCGACGCTTTTTCATTGGGAAATGTTGCTTTTTCTCCCCGAGAGCGAGCCTGTTTTCCCTCTGAAGATCAGCAGCGCGCCCTCTGGAGAGCGCCCCCGCGCGTGCCGCGCGACATGCGCGCAGCGGTTTTCCAGAGGGAAAACGCAGTGCGCGCGCTGCTCACGCAGTGCGGCAGGAAGCGTCATCAACATCGCGTCGCCACTCGGAATTTCGCTCTCGCGAGTGGAGCGAACGCGTGCGCTTCAGCCCCTGCGCGGCAGCGTGGCGAGCAGCACGCCGGCGAGCGACGAGGCGAACGCGAGCACCTGCACGAGGCCCAGCGGCTCGCCGAGCACCAGCACGCCGACGGCTGCGGCGGACACGGGCAGCATCGCGGTGAACACGCCGGCCTGTGCCGCCGGGACGACCTTCAGCCCCGTCATCCACAGCCACACCGTCCACACGCTGGCCGCGAGCGCGTAGAACACCAGCAACATCCAGGCGCCCGCGCCGACGCTGCCGAAGTCGAAGCGCAAGGCGGTGTAGATGCCGAACGGCGTCACGAGCGCGAAACCCCAGAGGTTGATGAGCGCGGTGATCCGCTTCGGACCGAGCGTGCCGGTGAGCGCCTTGCCGATCACCGCGTACGAGGCTTCGCAGAGCACGGCGCCGAGCACCAGCAGGTTGCCGAGCCACGCATTCGCATGGACCGCGGCAGCCCCGTTTGCGGGCGCCTTGGCCAGCGCCAGCAACCCGATGCCGAGCGCGGCGCACCCGATCGCCGTCCACGTGCGGCCCGTGATGCGTTCGCGCAGGAAGGCCCAGCTCAGGAGCGCCACCGTCGCGGGGATGGCCGCCATGATCACGCCGGCCGAGACGGCGCTCGTGAGGCTCACGCCGAACAGCATGCAGAGCGAGAACAGGAAGTTGCCAAGGAAGGATTCGAGGAACAGCAGCCCCTGCGTGCGGCGCGCGAGGGGCGGCTCGCTGGCCGGCTTGCGCAGCCAGTGCAGCATCGCCAGGCCGCCGATGCCGAAGCGCAGCCAGGCGAGAAGGAAGACGGGGATCGCTGCCACCAGCGGCTTGGATAGCGCGACGTAGCTGCCCACCAGCGACATGCTGAGCGCGAGGCAGGCGTAGGCGAGCGGCCGGCTGGGAACGAAGCTCATCGACAATGGCGAAAACCGCCGCATCATGCCTGAAGCTTTCTCGCGCCACGTCTTCGTCTACGGCACGCTGCGCCGCGGCGGCCGCAACGACATCAACCGCCTGCGGCCCGCGCCGGAGTACGTGGGCATGGGGGAAGTGCAGGGCGTGCTGTACCACTTCGACTGGTATCCGGGCCTCACCCTCGGAGGCGAGGAGGCGGTCACCGTCGTCGGCGAGGTCTACCGCATCACGCCGGAACTCGAGGCAGTGCTCGATCGCATCGAACAGATCGTGCCCGGTGCCGACAGCGAGTACTTCAAGCGCGAGGTCGACGTGAACGTGGAGGCGCGCGTCATTTCGTGCCTGCTGTACGAGATCAACGCCGCCCGCATCCGCGGCCGCCAGGCGATGGGGCACGGCGACTGGATCCTGTTTCACACATCGTGAAAGGCGTTCCGCATCCTGAAAAATGGAGATTGTGCGTCGCCGCAAAATTTCTCAATACAAGAAAGAGAATCCCGCATTGCAAAACGGCTTTCGCAAGTCCTTGATCTGTCTGCCGAAAATATTTAGTCTTCTATAAGACACAAGAGCCCCACGAAGTCTTGTACAAGACTTAAAGTCTCTCCAACGCGGCGCCCTCGTTGCCGCCCCGGTTTCCACATCAACCACGGAGAGATCATGAGCAACTGGACCCACCTCACCCGCGAACAGCAGATCGCCCAGCTCGAGAAGGACTGGGCCGAGAACCCGCGCTGGAAGGGCATCCGCCGCGGCTACGGCGCCGCCGACGTGGTGAAGCTGCGCGGTTCGCTCGCCATCGAGCACACGCTGGCCACGCGCGGGGCCGAGAAGCTGTGGAACCTGATCAACACCGAGCCGTTCGTGAACACGCTGGGCGCGCTGACCGGGAACCAGGCGATGCAGCAGGTCAAGGCCGGCCTGAAGGGCATCTACCTCTCCGGCTGGCAGGTCGCCGGCGACGCGAACAGCAACGGCGAGATGTACCCGGACCAGTCGCTGTACTCCGTGGACTCCGTGCCGAAGGTGGTGAAGAAGATCAATAACACCTTCGCACGCGCCGACCAGATCCAGTGGAGCGAAGGCAAGGGCCCCGGCGACGAGGGCTATGTCGACTACTTCGCGCCCATCGTGGCCGATGCGGAAGCCGGCTTCGGCGGGGTGCTGAACGCCTTCGAGCTGATGAAGGCGATGATCGAGGCCGGCGCCGCCGGCGTGCACTTCGAGGACCAGCTGGCCTCCGTCAAGAAGTGCGGCCACATGGGCGGGAAGGTGCTCGTGCCGACCCGCGAAGCCGTGGCGAAGCTCGTGGCCGCGCGGCTGGCTGCGGACGTGATGGGCGTGCCGACGATCCTGCTGGCGCGCACCGACGCGGAAGCCGCGGACCTGGTGACCAGCGACGTCGACCCGATCGACCAGCCGTTCTGCACCGGCGAGCGCACCGTGGAAGGCTTCTACCGCACGAGGAAGGGCTTCGACCAGGCCGTGAGCCGCGGACTCGCCTACGCCGAGGTCGCGGACCTGATCTGGTGCGAGACCGGCACGCCGGACCTGAAGTTCGCCAAGGACTTCGCCGACGCGATCCACGCGAAGTTCCCCGGCAAGCTGCTGGCCTACAACTGCTCGCCGTCCTTCAACTGGAAGAAGAACCTCGACGACGCCACCATCGCGAAGTTCCAGAAGGAGCTCGGCGCCATGGGCTACAAGTTCCAGTTCATCACGCTGGCCGGCTTCCACAGCCTGAACTACTCGATGTTCGAGCTGGCCTACGGCTACGCGCGCAACAACATGAGCGCCTTCGTGGAGCTGCAGCAGAAGGAGTTCGCCGCGGCCGACAAGGGCTTCACGGCCGTGAAGCACCAGCGGGAGGTCGGCACGGGCTACTTCGACGCCGTGACGACCACCATCGAGGCGAACGCCTCGACGGCCGCACTGAAGGGGTCGACGGAAGACGAGCAGTTCTTCGACGGCCACCAGAAGGCCGCCTGACCCGCTCGGCCTGTGGCGGTGCGAGCCAACCTCGGGGACGGGCTGCCGCCCCCGCGGTAGAATCGTCGCAACACGAAGCAACAAGGGCGAGAAAGGCATCATGGTTATGACACCGCGAACTACCCCGGAAGGTTCCACGGCCCGCTAGCGGCCGGGTAGTCGCGCGTCCTTGCCTCCCCAGACGAAAAGCGCGGCTGCCGCCGCGCTTTTCTCGTTTCCGGACAGCAGCACCATGATCAACATCACGCTCCCCGACGGCTCGCAACGCCAGTATCCCGCCCCGCTCACGGTGGCGGAGGTCGCTTCCTCCATCGGCGCCGGCCTTGCCAAGGCGGCGATCGCCGGCAAGGTCGACGGCAAGGTGGTCGACACCGCCTACAAGCTCGAACACGACGCGAAGGTGGCCATCCTCACGCCCAAGGACCCGGAAGGCCTGGACGTGATCCGCCACTCGACGGCGCACCTGCTGGCCTATGCCGTGAAGGAGCTCTATCCCGACGCGCAGGTCACCATCGGTCCCGTGATCGAGAACGGCTTCTACTACGACTTCGCGTACAAGCGGCCCTTCACGCCGGAGGACCTGGCCGCCATCGAGAAGCGCATGTCCGAGCTCGCCGCGAAGGACGAGCCGGTCACGCGCCGCGTGCTGCCGCGCGACGAGGCGGTGAAGCACTTCCTCGAGATGGGCGAGAAGTACAAGGCGGAGATCATCGGCAGCATTCCGGCCGGCGAGGACGTCTCGCTGTACGCGGAAGGCGGCTTCGAGGACCTGTGCCGCGGCCCGCACGTGCCGAGCACGGGCAAGCTGAAGTTCTTCAAGCTCATGAAGGTGGCCGGCGCGTACTGGCGTGGCGACCACCGCAACGAGATGCTGCAGCGGGTCTACGGCACGGCCTGGGCCAGCAAGGAGGAACTGCAGCAGTACCTCACGATGCTGGAGGAGGCCGAGAAGCGCGACCACCGCCGGCTCGGCCGCGAACTGGACCTGTTCCACATCGACGACGTCGCGCCCGGCGTGGTGTTCTGGCACCCCAAGGGCTGGGCCATCTGGCAGGCGGTAGAGCAGTACATGCGCCAGGTCTACAAGGACACCGGCTACCAGGAGGTGAAGGGGCCGCAGATCCTGGACAAGAGCCTGTGGGAGAAGACGGGCCACTGGCAGAACTACCGCGAGAACATGTTCACGACGGAGTCGGAGAAGCGCGAGTACGCGCTCAAGCCGATGAATTGCCCGGGCCACGTGCTGATCTTCAAGTCGCAGCTGCGCAGCTACCGCGACCTGCCGCTGCGCTTCGGCGAGTTCGGCCAGTGCCACCGCAACGAGCCCACCGGCGCGCTGCACGGGATCATGCGCGTGCGCGGCTTCACGCAGGACGACGGCCACGCCTTCGTGACCGAGGACCAGATCCTGCAGGAATGCGTGGACTACACGGCCAAGCTGCAGCAGGTCTACCGGGACTTCGGCTTCACGGACATCCTCTACAAGGTCGCCACGCGGCCGGAGAACCGCGTCGGTTCCGACGAACTGTGGGACAAGGCGGAGCACGCCTGCATGGAGGCCTTGCGCCGGTCCGGCGTCGACTTCGTGGTCTCACCCGGGGACGGCGCGTTCTACGGGCCGAAGATCGAGTACACGCTGAAGGACGCGCTGGGCCGGCAGTGGCAGTGCGGCACGATGCAGGTGGACTTCAACACGGCGGAGCGCCTGGGCGCCGAGTACGTGACGGAAACGAGCGGCCGCGCCCACCCGGTGATGCTGCACCGGGCGATCGTCGGCAGCCTCGAGCGTTTCATCGGCATGCTGATCGAACACCATGCCGGCGCGCTGCCCGCCTGGCTGGCGCCGGTGCAGGCCGTGGTGCTCAACATCACGGGCGACCAGGCCGGTTACGCTGGGGAAATCGCCAAAGCGCTGAGGAATCAAGGGCTTAGGGTGGAGACGGATCTGCGCAACGAGAAGATCACGTATAAAATACGGGAGCATTCGCTGCAAAAGCCGCCTTATCTCCTGGTCGTCGGCGACAAGGAGAAGGCGGCTGGTGCCGTCGCCGTGCGCGCCCGGGGTAACAAGGACCTCGGGGTGATGAGCCTGGACGCGTTCTCCCAGAGGATCGCCGAGGACATCGCCAGCAAGCGCTGAATCTTGCCACAAGGTTCCGCAAGTCGCCCGCACGTTGACGGTGTTGCTACAGTTTCTGTAGTTACTTTTGGATTGAGGATCGAAGACCATCGCTACTGACTTTCGCGACCGCCGCCAGCGCGAGGAACGCAAGCACCGCCTGAACCGGGAAATCATGGCCCCGGAAGTCCGCCTGAGCGGACCCAACAACGAGCCCCTGGGCATCGTGAGTCTGCAGGAAGCCTTGCGCATGGCAGGCGAGCTGGACGTGGACCTGGTTGAAATCGCCGCTACTGCCAATCCGCCGGTCTGCCGGCTGATGGACTACGGCAAGTTCAAGTACCAGGAGCAGAAGAAGGCCGCGGAAGCGAAGTCGAAGCAGACGGTCATCGAGATCAAGGAAGTCAAGTTCCGGCCGGGCACCGACGACGGTGACTACAACATCAAGCTGCGCAATATCCGCCGCTTCCTGGCCGAAGGCGACAAGTGCAAGATCACGCTGCGCTTCCGGGGCCGCGAGATCACGCACCAGGAAATCGGCATGGCGCTGCTCCAGCGCATCCGGGACGACCTCGGGGACACCATCCTCGTCGAGCAGTTCCCGAAGCTGGAAGGCCGCCAGATGATCATGATGATCGCGCCGGGCAAGAAGAAGCCGGCGCCGGTCAAGAGCGAAGGCGCCGCGGCGCCCGCAACGGCGACTTCGTCGTCGTAGGAGAGTTTCAACGCCATCGCGGTTGGTCGCCGGGGTGGTGGCGAGAGGGAACGAAGCGTGCGTGGCGCAGGGAAGCGTTGCTCCCCACAGGCGCAAATGCACCCTTCGTGCCCGGAACCCCAGGGTTCCAGACAAGTGGCTCGGGGCCATCAAGGCGCGGAATCATTTCCGCGACGCCTCACGAGCACAAGAAGAGAAGGAGCATTTCCATGCCCAAGATGAAGACCAAGAGCGGAGCGAAGAAGCGCTTCCGCGTGCGTCCCGGCGGGACCGTCAAGCGCGGCCAGGCCTTCAAGCGTCACATCCTGACCAAGAAGACCACCAAGAACAAGCGCCACCTGCGTGGACCGACCGCTGTGCATGAGACCAACATGGGTCACATGGCGCAGATGTTGCCGTTCGCCGGCCTGTAACCCATTGACCCAAGGAGAACACACATGCCTCGAGTCAAACGTGGTGTAACGGCCCGCGCCCGTCACAAGAAGGTCCTCGCCCTCGCCAAGGGCTTCCGCGGCCGCCGCGGCAACGTCTTCCGCATCGCCAAGGAAGCGGTGATGAAGGCGGGGCAGTACGCGTACCGCGACCGCCGTACCAAGAAGCGCGTCTTCCGCCAGCTGTGGATCGCCCGTATCAACGCCGCCGCGCGTGCGAACGGCCTGACCTACAGCCAGTTCGCCAACGGGATCCGCAAGGCCGGCATCGACATCGACCGCAAGGTCCTGGCCGATATCGCCTACCACGACCCCGCAGCGTTCACCGGCATCGTGAACCAGGTGAAGGCCAAGCTGGCTGCCTGAGTTTCGCGGTGGCTGCCGCTGCCTCCGGGCGGCGGCGGCTGGTGCAAACCCACTAGGACAGGGCTAGGGCTGCGAGGCGCTAGCCCTGTTTTTTTCTCTCCCATGACCCAAGAATTCGACTCCATCGTCGCCGGCGCGCGTGACGCCTTCGCCAGGGCGGGCACGCCCGCGGAGCTGGAGAACGCCAAGGCGCAGTACGTCGGCAAGTCCGGCCGCATCACCGAGCTGATGAAGGGCCTGGCCGCGCTCTCCGTGGAGGAGAAGAAGACGCGCGGCGCCGCGATCAACCAGGCCAAGCAGGCGATCGAGGCGGCGCTCACGCAGCGGCGCCGCTCGCTTGCCGACGCGGAGCTCGAGGCGCAGTTGAAGGCCGAGGCGCTGGACGTCTCGCTGCCCGGGCGCATCCGCGAGCCCGGTGGCTTGCACCCGGTGTCGCTCACGATGGAACGCATCGAGCAGATCTTCGCGAGCATGGGCTTCGATGTCGCCGACGGTCCCGAGATCGAAAGCGACTGGCACAGCTTCACCTCGCTGAACAACCCGCCTAACCATCCCGCCCGCTCGATGCAGGACACGTTCTACGTGGACATCGACGGCGACGACGGCATCCCGTACAACCTGCGGCCGCACACCAGCCCGATGCAGGTGCGTTACGCCCACCAGCACATCAAGCGCTACCAGGAGGCGGTGCAGCGGGGCGACCCGATGCCGGAGATCCGGGTGATCGCCCCGGGCCGCACCTACCGCGTGGACAGCGACGCGACGCACTCGCCGATGTTCCACCAGTGCGAAGGCCTGTGGCTCGGCGAGAACGTGAGCTTCAAGGACCTGAAGGTCGTCTTCACCGACTTCTGCCGCACCTTCTTCGAGAGCGACGACCTGGCGCTGCGCTTCCGGCCCAGCTTCTTCCCGTTCACGGAGCCCTCCGCCGAGATCGACATCCAGTTCCAGAGCGGCCCGCTGGCCGGCCGCTGGCTGGAAGTCGCCGGCTCCGGCCAGGTGCACCCGACGGTGGTGCGCAACATGGGCCTGGATCCCGAGAAGCACATCGGCTTCGCCTTCGGCATGGGTCCGGATCGCCTGACCATGCTGCGCTACGGCGTCAACGACCTGCGCCTGTTCTTCGACGGCGACATCCGCTTCCTGAAGCAATTCCGATAACCATGCAATTCCCCGAGTCCTGGCTGCGCGCGTTCTGCAATCCGCCGCTGACCACCCAACAGATCGCCGACACGCTCACCATGGGCGGGCTCGAGGTCGAGGACCTGCGCCCGGTCGCGCCGCCTTTCAGCAAGGTGGTCGTCGGCGAGATCAGGGAAGCGGTGCAGCACCCCAACGCCGACCGCCTGCGCGTGTGCCAGGTGGACGTGGGGCAGGGCGCCTTGCTGAACATCGTCTGCGGTGCGCCGAACGCGCGCGTGGGCATCCGCGTTCCGACCGCCCTCGTGGGCGCCGAGCTGCCCCCCGGCGAGGACGGCAAGCCTTTCGCGATCAAGCTCGGCAAGCTGCGCGGCGTCGAGAGCCAGGGCATGCTGTGCTCGGCGCGCGAGCTGCAGCTCTCCGACGACCACGGCGGCCTGCTGGAGCTGGATGCCTCCGCGCCGATCGGCAAGAACGTGCGCGAGGTGCTGAACCTCGACGACCACGTGTTCACGCTCAAGCTCACCCCGAACCTCGCGCACGCGCTCTCCGTGTACGGCGTGGCCCGCGAGCTGTCCGCACTCACCGGCGCGCCCCTGATCGAGCCGAAGTTCGAGCCCGTGCCGCCGAAGACCGACGCGAAGCTGAAGGTCAAGGTGAGCGCGCCCGACCTGTGCGGGCGTTTCTCCGGCCGCGTGATCCGCAACGTCGACACCACGGCGAAGACGCCGCAGTGGATGGTGGAGCGCCTGGCCGGCTGCGGCCAGCGCAGCGTGACGGCGCTCGTGGACATCTCGAACTACGTCATGTTCGAGTTCGGCCGGCCCTCGCACATCTTCGACTACGACAGGATCCACGGCGGGCTCGAGGTGCGCTGGGGCCGCCCCGGCGAGACGCTCAAGCTCCTGAACGGCAGCACGATCACGGTGGACGAGAAGGTCGGCGTGATCGCGGACGACCGGCAGGTCGAGTCGCTCGCCGGCATCATGGGCGGCGACGCCACCGCGGTGTCGGACGAGACGAAGAACGTCTACGTCGAGGCCGCCTTCTGGTGGCCCGAAGCAGTGCAGGGACGCTCGCGCCGCTACAACTTCTCGACCGACGCCGGCCACCGCTTCGAGCGCGGCGTGGACCCGAGCCACACGGTCGAACACATCGAGTACATCACGCGGCTGATCCTCGAGATCTGCGGCGGCGAGCCCGGACCGATGGACGACCAGGTGCTGAAGCTGCCGCAGCGCAAGCCGGTGCAACTGCGCGTCTCCCGTGCCTCCAAGGTGATCGGGATGGAAATCTCCGGCGCGGAATGTCTGGACGCGTTCCGCCGGCTGCGGCTGCCCGCCACGGCGGACCAGGACGTGATTACCGTCACGCCCCCGCCTTACCGATTCGACCTTGCGATCGAGGAGGACCTCATCGAGGAGGTCGTGCGGGTGATCGGGTACCAGAACCTGCCGACCACGCCGCCGCTCGCGCCCATCAGCGCGAAGCTGCCGCCCGAAGCTCGCCGCAGCCGCTTTGCCGTGCGCCGGCTGCTGGCGGCGCTCGGCTACCAGGAGACGATCAACTTCAGCTTCGTGGAGGCCCACTGGGAGCAGGAGCTCGCGGGCAACGCCGACCCGATCAAGCTGCTGAACCCGATCGCCAGCCAGATGAGCGTGATGCGCTCCACGCTGCTCGGCTCGCTGCTGCAGGTGCTCAAGTTCAACCTCGATCGCAAGGCGGAGCGCGTGCGCGTGTTCGAACTCGGTCGCGTGTTCCTGCGCGACCCCGGGGTGCAGACGACCGACAGCACCGTGCGCGGCGTGCGCCAGCCGATGAAGGTCGCGGCCCTGGCCTATGGCTCGCCCGACGGCCTGCAATGGGGCCGCAAGGCGCAGGCCGTGGACTTCTACGACATGAAGGGCGACGTGCAGGCGCTGCTGTCCCCCTTGCAGGCCGAGTTCGTCCCGGGGTCGCATCCCGCCATGCATCCGGGCCGCTGCGCTGCCATCCGCGTGGATGGACGCGAGGTCGGCTTCGTCGGCGAACTGCACCCGCGCTGGCGCCAGCAATGGGAGTTGCCGCACACGCCCTTGCTGTTCGAGCTGGACCTCGACGTCGTGACGGCGCGCCAGGTGCCGGCCTTCGAGCCGGTCCCGCGCTTCCAGCCGGCCGAACGCGACATCGCAGTGATCGTCGGCGAGCAGGTCACACACGACCAGCTGCTGGCCGCGATCCGCTCCGCCGAGACGGGTGGCCTCCTGCGTGATGCTTTCCTCTTCGACGTGTACAAGCCGCAGCAGGCGACGGCCGGCCTGGCGCTGGACGAGAAGAGCCTCGCCGTCCGCTTGACGCTCGCACGCAGCGACGCGACACTGACCGACGAGCAGATCGATGCGGCCGTGCGCGCGGTGGTGGAGCGGATCTCCGCGCAGTTGGGCGGCCGCCTGAGGGGATAACGACGCATGGCGGATCTCGCAACAACAAGCACGGCAATCAAGCCAGGGGACATCATGGAGTTTGCCGTCGAGAGCCTGGAGACGCCGGCGCTGACCAAGGCGCAACTGGCGGAACTGCTGTTCGAGCAGATCGGGCTCAACAAGCGCGAGTCCAAGGACATGATCGATGCGTTCTTCGACCTGATCTCAGGCAGCCTGGTGGAAGGCAAGGACGTGAAGATCTCGGGCTTCGGCAACTTCCAGATCCGCACCAAGGCGCCGCGGCCGGGCCGCAACCCGCGCACCGGCGAAGCCATCCCGATCGACGCGCGCCGCGTCGTCACCTTCCACGCCAGCCACAAGCTCAAGGAACAGATCCAGGGCAACGGGTCGTCCGAGGGCTAGGGCGGGCAACGCAACACCCAACATCCGGACGCAGAAGACGCAGAGGTTGCGCAGAGGCCGCAGAAAAAACCCTTTAAAGGATTTCGTTCCCCTTTTGCGTCTTCTGCGAAACCTCTGCGTCCGGTTGTTGGCCTTGCTGTGTAAGCGTTTTGCGCTACGCCAAAGCAACATCCGCAGCGGCCTGCTGCGGCCCCGCTTTGCATCCGCGGCCAGTTAGAGTAACCTCGAAGCTTTCTCTCCTAGTAGATTGATTTCAATGGAGAAAGGCCTCCCGGCCATCCCGGCCAAGCGCTACTTCACCATCGGTGAAGTCAGCGAGCTGTGCGGCGTCAAGCCGCACGTGCTACGGTATTGGGAGCAGGAGTTCACGCAGCTGCGCCCGATGAAGCGGCGGGGCAACCGGCGCTACTACCAGCACCACGAGGTGCTGATGATCCGGCGCATCCGCGACCTGCTGTACGACCAGGGCTTCACCATCAGCGGCGCCCGCAACAAGCTGCAGGAAATCGTGCAGGGCGAGCGCGACAAGCGCCGCGCGGGCGAGGTGATGCTCGAAGGCGTCGAGGTCATCGAGGTCGAGGAGTCCTCCTTCGGCGAGAGCCAGTTCGAGGATATTCCGCCGGACGAGCGCGACGCGATCACGTACAAGCTGCAACTGCTCAAGCGCGAGCTCTTCGAGATCCGCGACCTGCTCGGTTCGTTTCACTGATCCGCGAAAGTGGCCCGCGCGTCGGGCTATAATCGCGGGCTTCGGCGTGTAGCGCAGCCTGGTAGCGCACTTGCATGGGGTGCAAGGGGTCGCGAGTTCGAATCCCGCCACGCCGACCAACGACACGAAAGCCCGGTTTCCGCAAGGAGGCCGGGCTTTTTCGTTGGTGCCGCGCGACGACCAGCTCGCCCGCGCGGTTGCCACCCGGCAGCTCGCCCCCGGCACGCCGAGGTTGGCGACGCGGAGGGCGGCGGGCAGGTCGCCCACGGTCACATCCACACTCGCGGGTCCATTGCTGTCGTGCCTCCCTGGCAGGCTGCGCCGGCACCGACAGGGCCCCGGGGGCGCAGGCAAGCCCCTCGGGGCATAATCGTCGGGCATGGCCTCCGTCGTATTCGCTGACCTCGTAGGTAGCACCGGGATCTTCGAGCGGCTCGGCGACCAGACCGCCGGGCGGTTCGTCACCCAGCTGACGACCGCGCTCGCCAAGATCTTCGAGCAGCACAACGGCCACGTCGTCAAGCTGCTGGGCGACGGCCTGTTCGTCGTGTTTCCCGAGGAGAGCCAGGCCATCGTCGCCTGCATGGCCATCCAGGAACGCCTCGCGCAGAAGCCCGTCCGCCCCGGCGGCGTCGGCCGGCCCGTGCAGATGCAGATGGGCATCGAGTCCGGCGAGGTGGTCGAAATCGAGGGCGACGTCTACGGCGATGCGGTGAACAGCGCCGCCCGGCTGGCGGACCTCGCGGGCGCGGACACGATCCTCACGACCCAACGCGTGCGCGACGCGCTGCCGGCCGACATGCACGACAAGCTGCGCAAACTCGGGCCCATGTACCTGCGCGGCAAGGCCGAAGTGACGGAGGTGTACCGCGTGGAGTGGCAGCCCGAGCGCGATGCCGAAGCGACGGTGATGGGCGTGTCCATGTTCGGCCAGCCGCCCGAGTCGCACCTCGAGCTGCATTTCGGCTCCCTCGTGCGCCAGCTGGAACCGCGCGGCGAGCCGATCACGCTGGGCCGCTCCGCCACGGCGGACGTCAACGTGAACGACACGCGCGTCTCGCGCGTGCACGCCACCATCGAATGGCGCGGCGGGCACTACGTGCTGCTCGATGCTTCCAGCTTCGGCACGTGGGTGTATTTCGGCAGCCAGCCGGAGCCCGTGGTGTTGCGCCGCACCGAGTGCTACCTGGTGGGGCAAGGGCTCATCGCGCTGGGCTGCGACCGCAACGCCGAAGCCGCGCCGATCGCCTCCTTCGCCGTAGTCATCTGAGCCCATGGCCCTCCACCTGCATGTCCGCGGTCCCGGGCTGGACGTGCATCGACGCCTCGAGGAAGGCGACCCTGCGCTGGTGCTGGGCCGCGACACGGACTGCGCCGTCTGCCTGCCCGACCCCGAGCGCAACATATCGCGCCGCCACCTGAGCGTGTGGAACGAAGGCGGCCAGTTGCACTTCCACGTGCTCTCGGTGGTCAACGGCATCGAGACCGCGCAGGGCGAACTGCCACCCGGCGCACGCGGCGTGCTCGCGCGCGGCGAGGTCATCGCCTTGTCGGCGTACCGCATCGAGGTCGCAGCCGCGGCGGCAGCGGCGAACGCGGCAAGGCCGGCCGATGCATGGGCGGAGTTCGAGCGGCAGGCCGCGCAACTCGTGCGGGAAGGCGACGGCGCGACGGTGCCCGCTGGGCCCGATGCGGACGATCCTTTCGAATGGGGCTTCCACAGCACCTTCGGCCCCGACTCCGGGCGCGGCGACCTGGACGCGGAGGCGCTGCAGCCCGCGCACGACCTGCAGCCGTTCCTGCGCGGGCTGGGCGTGGAAGCGCAAGCGAGCTTCACGCAGGGCGCACTGGAAAACCTCGGGCGCGTGACGCGGATCGCGCTGCTGGGACTGCTGCAGGCGGCGCAGGCAGCGGCCGTCGCGCGGCAGGAGGCGCGTTCGGAGGACCGCAGCACGGCGGAAGTCCGCGAGCTCAATCCGCTGCGCCTGGAGGGCACGCCCGAAGACAAGCTCGGGTTCCTGTTCGGCGGGCAGCTCGCGGGCGCGGGCTTCCTGCCGCCGGACCGGGCGGTCGCACAACTGGCGGGCGAGCTCACGGCGCACCAGCATGCGATGGCGGAAGCCGCGCGGCATGCGGTGCAGGCCGTCGTGCAGGAGTTCGATCCGGAGGTCCTCAAGCAACGCCTGCTCGGAGGCGGCGCGCGCATCTTCGAGTCGGCCCGCGCATGGGACGCTTTCGTGCGTGACTACGCTGAACGGCGCGCCGAGGCGGACGAGTGGACGGCGCAGCTGATGGACCGCCACTTCGCTCGCGCCTATGCACGTGCAATGCTGCGGGCGAAACGCAACACACCGGGGCGCAACGGGGTGTGAGGAAGCCCGTCCGGCACAGGGGGCCCGGCTAGAATGCGTTTCCACCTGTATCCCATGGCCTGATGTGACTCTGAAGAAGCTGGGACGGTACGAAGTGCTCCGTGTCCTCGGCAAGGGTGCCATGGGCGTGGTGTACGAAGGACGCGATCCCAACCTGGACCGACGCGTCGCCATCAAGACCGTCAAGGTCGAGAACCTCTCCGAGGAAGCGGCGGCCGAATACGAGCATCGCTTCCGCACGGAAGCGCGGTCCGCTGCGCGCCTGCAGCATCCCAACATCGTCAGCGTCTACGACTCCGACCGCGACGGCGACGTCGCCTTCCTGGTGATGGAGTACATCCAGGGCGACGACCTCAAGCACCATCTCGATCGCGGCGTGCGCTACTCGCTGGAGCAGTCGCTGAAGATCATCCGCGACCTGCTCAGCGCCCTCGACTACGCGCACAAGCAGGGAATCGTGCATCGCGACATCAAGCCCGCCAACCTGCTGATCGAGCCGGGCGGCCGCGTGAAGCTCACGGACTTCGGCGTCGCGCGCATCCAGGACTCGGGCGAGGCCACGCGCACGCAGGGCAGCATGGTGGGCACGCTGAAGTACATGGCGCCCGAGCAGGTGCAGGGCCAGAAGATCGACTCGCGCGCCGACCTCTTTTCCGCCGGCGTGGTCCTGTACCAGTTGCTGACGGACAAGCGTCCCTTCGACGGCGACAACGACTTCTCGATCATCCACCAGATCATCGGCCACCACCCGCCGCCGCCGAGTTCGATCAACCCGAAGCTGCCCGCCGCGCTCGACGCCGTGGTGGCGCGGGCGCTGGCCAAGACACGCGAGGAGCGCTTCGCCACGGCGCGCGACTTCGCGGTGGCCCTGCAGGCCGCGATCCGGCGCGCCGAGGACCAGACGGTCGTGCCGCCGCTGAACCCCCACAAGCGGGTCGAAGGCGCTGCCTCGCGGCCGCTGACGGTGCCGGGCACGGCACCGGCGGGCTCCGGCACGACCCCGTCCATGGCCGGCGCAAGCTCCGTGACGCAGGAGCTGGAGCTGGTCTACTGGAAGGACGTGAAGGACTCGACGGAGCCGGAGGAACTCCAGGGCTTCCTCGACAAGTTCCCGGCCGGCATCTACGCGGACCTCGCGCGCCGGCGCCTGCGCAAGCTCACGAGCGGCGAACCCACCAACCTGAGCGTGCCCGGAGTCTTGCTGCCTTCGACCGGCAGCAGTCCTTATCCGGGCACCGGCAGCACGTTCGCGTCAACGCAGTTCGCCGACACGGAAGCCACGCGCGTGCGCACCGATGTCTCGCGCCCCGCCGTGTCCGCCGACCGCTCGCAGATGCAGCCCTCCAAGTGGGTGCAGGAGGAGTATTCGGCCACCGTGGTGCAGGCGGTCTCGCCCGCGAGTGCAGCGGCCGCTGCGGCGACGGCGCCCCTGCCTGCGGCGGGCGCGGCTGCCGCCGGTCCCGGGCCCGCCGCGTACTCCGCGACCGTGCCCGGCACGCAGCCCCCCGACTCCACCTTTCCCACCACCCAGATCCTGCAGCAGCCCGAAGCACCGACGCCCTTTGCGGCCGGCCTCGAGACGCGGTCGGGTGGCGCCGCCATCGACGATGGCATGAGCGTTCCGGTGCGCGCGCGCAGGAAGGTGCCGGTCGCCGCGCTGGCGGGCATAGTCGCGATCGCGATCGCTGCCGTCGTGGCGACCGTGGTCTTGCGCGGCAAGACGGTCGATGGGGGTGCGTCCACGGCCGCGGTGGTGCCGGCCGCGCCCGTTGCCGGCACCGCAGCGCCGGCCGCAGCCAAGGACGTGCCCACGACAGCGGCCGCGCCGACGGTCTCCGCGACGGCCGCCGCAGGCGCCGCCGCCATGCCTCCCAATCCACCCGTGCCCGCGGCGCCCGCGCAAGCCAAGGCGGCGGTGACCAGGAACGAGCGGGACCGCGAGCACGAGCGCGAGCGCGAGCGCGAGCGGACCACGCGCACGGCGAAGCTTGCGGTGCCCGCGCCCGCGCCCGAACCCGTGCGCGCCAGCTCCGCCACGGCGCCGCGCGCGGAGCCCGAACCCGCGCCCTCCAGGCCCGCGACGCCGCCGGTGGCGAGCTCGGCCGGCGCCAGCTTCGCTGCGGTGGATGCCTGCCGCGACAAGCTGTTCATCGTCAAGGAACTCTGCCTCAGCGAGGCCTGCGCCAAGCCCGGCGCGCGCGGCCACCCGGCCTGCGTGCGCCATCGCGAGGAAGTCCACCTGCGCGAGGAAAGCAAGGTCCGCCAAGGCCCGCAGCAGCTCCCCTGAAGGCCGCACGGCGGCGCAGCCGCGGCCGGCCCGCGCTACAGGATGTCGAGCGTGTGCACCCCGAAGGCGCCGCGCGCGCGATCGGCGAAGAAGTGCTCCAGCGTTTCCTTCACCGTGCGGAACGCGATCTCCTCCCAGGGGATCTCGTCCTGCCGGAACAGGCGCGCCTCGATGGTCTCGAAGCCCGGGTCGAAGGCGTCGCTCAGCAGCCGCGCCCGATAGAACAGGTGCACCTGGCCCACGCGCGGCACGCTCAGCACCGTGAACAGGCCCTCCATCTCGATCTGCGCGCCGGCTTCCTCGTGGGTTTCGCGCGCGGCGCCCTGCGCGGTGGTCTCGCCCAGTTCCATGAAGCCCGCGGGGAGGGTCCACTTGCCCCAGCGCGGCTCGATGTTGCGCTTGCACAGCAGCACGCGGTCGCCCAGGTAAGGCACGGTGCCGACAACGTTCAGCGGGTTCTCGTAGTGGATGGTGTCGCAGGCGGGGCAGACCGCGCGCTGGTGCGTGTCGCCGTCGTCCGGGACGCGATAGACGACGCCAGCGCCGCAGTTGCGGCAATGCTTGATGGGGCTGCGCAGGGTGGCCACGACATGACAAGGGCTCCCGCAGGAGCCCTTGGGTTTGGAGGCGCCTAGTTTACGCCTTGGTGGTCTTCGTGTACTTCTCGATGAGCGCGTGCGCGGTGTCCAGCAGCTTGCGGCCGTCGAAGCCGCGCTTGTTCATGTCTTCCACCCACTCCACATCGAGCTGGCGCGAGCGGCGGCGGAACTCCTGGGCATCGGTCGGGCTGACCGTGAAGATGGTGTTGCCATGGTCGACGGCGGACTTGCGGCCCGCGGCGTCGCCGGCCTGCTGCGTCTTGCCGAGCCAGCCCGAAGTGGCGAGGCCCGAGTTGGCGTCGATCACCTTCTTCAGGTCCGGCGAGAGCGACTCGTACTTCGCCTTGTTCATGCACATGACGAAGGTGGTCGTGTAGAGGGCGCCGCCGGCGGGATCGAACTCGGCGCTGTACTTCGTGAGCTCGTTCACCTTGACCGAGGGGACCACCTCCCAGGGGATCACGCAGCCCTGGATCGTGCCCTTGGAGAGCGCGTCGGGGATCTGCGGCAGCGGCATGCCCACCGGCGTGGCACCCAGGGCTCCCAGCAGCTTCGTCACCTGCCGCGTCGGCGCGCGCAGCTTCAGGCCGCGCATGTCGTTCACCGTGTGCACCGGCTTTTCGGTGGTGTGGATGCAGCCCGGCCCGTGCACCTGCAGTGCGAGCAGGTGCGTTTCCTTGAATTCGTCCGGAGCCACGGTCTGCACGTACTCCCAGTACGCCTTGGACGTCGCTTCGGCGTTGGTCATGATGAAGGGAAGCTCGAACACCTCCACGCGCGGGAAGCGGCCGGCGGTGTTGCCAGGCAGCGTCCAGACCACGTCCACGACGCCGTCGCGCGCCTGGTCGTACAGCTGCACGGGCGTGCCGCCCAGCTGCATCGCCGGATAGGCCTCGAACTTGATGCGGCCGTTGGAGTCCTTCTCCACCTTGGACATCCACGCCTTGTGCATGTTCAGCCACACGTTCGACAGCGGCGCCATGAAGGTGTGGAACTTCAGCGTGACCGCCTGCTGCGCGAGGCCGGACAGGGCGGAGCCGCCGAGCGCGGCGGCCGCGCCGGTCTTCAGGAGGGTTCTGCGTTGGATCATCTCGGAGCCCCTGGTTGCAAAGCGCCGACCTTAGCGGGAACGCCGCGCCCTGGCTCCTGTGGCTATCCCTAGCTCATGAAGCGCACGAGCCACAGCGCGATGCCGGGGAAGGCGAGCATCAGCGCGATGCGCACGAAGTCGCTCACCAGGAAGGGCAGCACGCCGCGGAAGCTTTCCGCCAGCGGCACCCCCTTGGCCATGCCGTTCACCACATAGACGTTCAGGCCCATGGGCGGCACCAGCATGCCGAAGGAAATCACCATCAGGATCAGGATGCCGAACCAGAGCGCCAGCGGCTCCTTGGCCATGCCGAAGTCCAGGCTCATGACCACGGGGAAGAAGATCGGGATGGTGAGCAGCACGATCGACAGTTCCTCCGTCACCGTGCCCAGCAGGATGTGCAGGATGACGATGCCCACCATCACCCAGATCGGCGCGACGTGCCAGCCGTTGATCAGGCTCACGAGCTGGGACTGGATCTGCGTCAGCGCAAGCGCCGAATTCAGCACGTCGGCGCCGATGAAGATCAGGAAGATCATCGCGGAGCTTTCCGCGGTCGCCAGGAAGCAGTCCAGGAACTTGCGCCAGCTCATCTCGCGCTTCAGGAGCGCCGCCACGAAGGCCGACGCCGCGCCCACGGCGGCGCCTTCGGTGGGCGAGAAGAAGCCGCCATAGATGCCGCCGAAGACCAGCAGGAACACGAAGGCGATCGGCATCAGGCCGAGCACCGTGCGCCACTGGAACGGCGGCGGGTTCTCCTCCAGCTCCGGCGCGTGGCCAGGGACGAGGCGCACATAGATCGCGATCACGATCATGTAGCCCACCATCGCGAGCACGCCGGGCACCGTGGCCGCGAGGAACAGCTTCGCGATGTTCTGCTCGGTGAGGATCGCGTAGATCACCAGCGGCACCGAGGGCGGGATCAGGATGCCGAGCGTGCCCGCGGTGGCGAGTGCGCCGGTGGCGAGCCGGCCCGAGTAGCCGTGCCGCTTCATCTCCGGCAGCGCGACGCCGGTGATGGTGGCGGCCGTGGCGACCGAGGAGCCGCAGATCGCGCCGAAGGCGGCGCTGGCCATCACTGCCGCCATCGCGAGGCCGCCGCGGAAGCGGCCCACCACCGCCGCCGTGAACTCGAACAGCGCCTTGCTGATGCCGCCCTGCGTGGCGAACTGCCCCATGAGGATGAACAGCGGGATCACCGACAGGTCGTAGCTGGCGAAGCGCGCGAACGCCATGCTGTTCATGAAGTTCGCGTAGGGCAGCCAGCCGGTCTGCAGCACGTAGCCGATCGACCCCGAGAGGAACATCGCGATCGCGATCGGCGTGCGGATCGCCATGAACGCGAACATCACGAGGATCATCGTGACCGCGAGCGAAATACCGGTCATTCGGGAGCCTCCCCCAGGCTGGTCCGCCGTGCGGCGCTCATGCCGTCACCTCGTGGTGGTCCGGCTGCGAGCCGAAGCCGAAGAACGCCTGCTTCAGGCCGATCACCGCGGTCAGCGCGAAGCCCGGGACCATGGGTGCATACGCGTACCACTCGGGCACGCCGAGCAGCATGGTGCTGGAGTGGCTGTTCCAGGAGGACAGGCCGCCCAGCGCGGCGCGCCAGGCGAGCAGGGCGCAGCACAGCGCCAGCAGGAACGCGCCCACGCGGTCCAGGGCCCGGTTCACCCGTTTGGGCGCCCGCGCGGTGAAGAAGTCGACGACGATATTGCCGCGATGCAGCTGGCACAAGGGCATGAACAGCCCGACGGCTGCGCCGGTCGCGAGGCCGACCAGTTCGAAGTCGCCGGTGATGGTGCGGCCCACCGTCTCACGCCCGACGATGCTCAGCACCGTCAGGACCACCATGAAGGCAATGAGCGCCCCTGCGAGCAGGGCGCACCAGCGCGCGAGTCGTTCCAGCATCGTGTCGCTTCTCCGGGGTGGCCCGGTACGGCGGCCACGGATGAGTCAGGAGCGGGAATGGTATTGCATTCCCGCCCGCTGCCGGCAGCGCGGCGTGGGGCTCAGGCCACGCGCACGCGCAACTCGGGCAGGCCCGTGACGCCGCCCACCAGCGTGTCGCCTTGCACGACCGCCGCCACGCCCTCGGGCGTGCCCGTGTAGATCAGGTCGCCGGGCGCCAGGTCCCAGGCCGTCGAGAGGTGCTCGATGATCTCGCCGATGTTCCAGATCAGCTTGGAGACGTTGCTGCGCTGGCGGTCCTTGCCGTTCACCTGCAGCCAGATCTCCGCACGCTCGACGTCGCCTGCCTGGGCCGCGGGCACGATCGGGCCGATGGGCGCCGATTCCTCGAACGACTTGCCGATTTCCCAGGGCCGCCCCAGCTTCTTCTGCTCGCCCTGCAGGTCGCGGCGCGTCATGTCCAGGCCCACGGCGTAGCCGAAGATGTGCTTCTTCGCGTCCGCAGCCTTGATGTTCTTGCCGCCCGTGCCGATGCAGGCCACCAGCTCGATCTCGTGGTGCAGGTCCTTGGTCAGGCTGGGATAGTGGATCGTGCCCGTCTCGCCCTGCGGCACCACGACCGCCGCGTCGGCGGGCTTGAAGAAGAAGAACGGCGGCTCGCGGCCGGTGAAGCCCATTTCCTTCGCGTGCTCGACGTAGTTGCGGCCCACGCAGTAGATGCG
This sequence comes from Ramlibacter ginsenosidimutans, assembly GCF_016654015.1. GTDB lineage: Bacteria > Pseudomonadota > Gammaproteobacteria > Burkholderiales > Burkholderiaceae_C > Ramlibacter > Ramlibacter ginsenosidimutans. The sequence goes on from NZ_JAEPWM010000006.1 coordinate 93,900, forward strand.
GCGCACCGGGAAACGCTCGGACCGGCCCACGACGGGGACGCTCACCAGGGGCGCGGGGTTGAAGACGTAGCTCATGACAACCTTTCTTCGTTGTGGATGCCCAGCGCTTCGTGCACCGGGCGATCCGAGAAACTGAACAGCACACAGCCCTTGCTGCTCGAGAGGCGGGCAGTGTGCCACGACGGCACCACGAAATGATCGCGCGGGCCGAAGCGGAACGACCAGCTGCGCTCGTCCTGCTGGATCTGCACCTCGCCTTCGCCCTCGACCACGCTGTACACCGCACCATCGGTCTGGCGCCAGCCCTGGCCCTGGAAACCGGCGGGCAGGCGCTGCATGAACGTGCCGATGGTGGGCATGGTCCAGCCGCCGGTGAGCGGGTTCACGTAGCGCAGCTTGAAGCCGTCCCAGGCGTCGACGGGCGCGTGCTGCTCCAGTTCGTGGAGCGCCTCGCGGCTGCGTTCGTAGGGATAGCTGAAGATGGGCGAAGTCTTGCCGAAGGGCGGCGCGTGCCGCACCGGCACCATGTTGTGCCCGTAGCGCGCGAAGCTCGTGCCCTCGGGACGCGTGACCTGCTGCGACTTGCTGGTGTCGTTCTGGGCGAAGCCGGCATCGAAGAAGCGCAGCATCGGGATGTCCAGGCCGTCGAGCCACACGACCGGCTCGTCCGCCTCGTGCCCGTGGTCATGCCAGGTCCAGCTGGGCGTGATGATGAAGTCGCCCGGGCGCATGGTGGTGCGCTCGCCGTCCACCGCGGTGTACGCGCCCGATCCTTCGACGATGAACCGCAGCGCGCTCTGCGTGTGGCGGTGGCTGGGCGCGACCTCGCCGGGCAGGATCAGCTGCAGGCCGGCGTAGAGGGACTGCGTGATGCACGACTGCCCGCGCAGGTTCGGGTTCTCGAGAATCAGCACGCGGCGCACCGCTTCTTCCGCAGTGATCGCGTCGCCCGCGCGCATCAGGAACGGACGCACCTCGTCGTACTTCCAGAGCGCCGGCGCGCACGGGCTCGCCGGGCGCGGCGGGACGAGTGCGTGCAGCACCTCCCACAGCGGCGTGAGGTTGTACGCGTCCATGTCGCGGTACAGCTGTTCGCGCACCTGAGCGGTGGGGATGGGGGCGTTCATGCGAGCTCCTTTACCAGCGGCGGCCCAGGTAAGCGCCATTGTCTTCCAGGGCGCGCTGCAGCGTGGGTACGTCGACTTCTGCATTGACCAGGCCGGACTTCAGGGCGAGATCGGCAGCCGCGCCGACGGCCTGCCCCATCACGAAGCAGGCCCCCGTCACCCGCGCGGCGGACTGCGCTTCGTGGCTCATCGACGCGCAGCGGCCCGCGACCCAGACGTTGTCCAGCCCCTGCGGCACGGTCATGCGATAAGGCAGCTGGTTGAAGCCGCGGCTCTCGGGGATCTTAGGCCAGCGGAATTCGACGTCGCCCTTCAGGTGCAGCTCCAGCGGCCACCCGTTGACGCCGACGGTGTCGTCGAAGCTGGCGCAGTCCAGCACGTCGGATTCGGTCAGCTCGTACAGGCCGTGGACGCGGCGCGTTTCGCGGATGCCCACCTGCGGCGCGATGTCCGAGATGTAGCTCTGCTCGAAGCCGGGCACCTCCCGCAGGAAGCCGGCGACGCTGGCGATCTGGCGGCGCCCCAGCACCTCCGCCTCGGAGAGCTCGGTCGCGTCGACCCCGTTCATGGCGTTGCCCTGCGCGTTCGCCAGCTGCGTGAGGTTGACGCGCCATTCGATGCCGCTCTTTTGCGGCCGCACGATCGCGCCCTTGCGTGGAAAGCGGTAGCGGCCCTCGGATTCGGCCTGCGCCATCAGCTTCGGGATCGCCTCCCAGGCCTTGCCGGCGCGCTGCGGATCGACGCCGTTGACGCGGAACATCGTGGACGGGTACAGCATGTTGCCGTGCCCGTCGCCCAGCGCGTAGGGCGCGCCGGCCCAGGCAGCGAGATCGCCGTCGCCGGACGCGTCGATGAACGCGCGGGCCAGCACGGCGCAGCGGCCCGACTTCGTCTCCAGCAGCAGCGCCTGCACGCGCCGCTCCCCGTCCATGACCACACCGGCCGCAAGTGCGTGGAACAGGACTTCCACGGCGGCGGAGAGCATCAGGTCGTCCGCCGCGATCTTGTACGCCGCCGTGTCGTAGGCCTGCGCCACGGTCTTGCCGAACAGCGCGTGCGGCGTGTTGAGGCCCCCTAGCGCGTCTATGCGTTGCAGCAGGTCGTCGGCGACGCCGTGGACCACCTGGCGAATCTCGCCATGCACGTTGGCGTGCAGGCCGCAGAAGTTGGTCACGCCCGCCGCGGTGCCCATGCCGCCGAGGAAGCCGTAGCGTTCCACCAGCAAGGTCTTGCGGCCGGCGCGCGCGGCCGCGACCGCGGCAGCGATGCCGGCCGGGCCACCGCCCAGCACGACCACGTCGTATTCGCCCCGCACCGGTGTCTGGCGTGCGGGTTCAGTGAGGTTGCGGGTCATCCGTTGGGCGCGAAGGGAAAAGATGATAAGCATACATAGCGATGCGGCGTGACGCAAGCCGCGGGTGCACCGCTACACTGGGTCGCATGGCGAAGAGCTTCGATTTCCGGCACGCGCCCGGGCACCTGATCCGGCGTGCGCACCAGGTCTCCTGGGCACTGTTCATGCAGGAGACCGCGGCCTTCGACGTGACGCCGGTGCAGTTCTCCATCCTCAACGCGTTGATGGAAGATCCCGGCGAGGACCAGGTGACGCTCGCCCGCAAGGTCGCGTTCGATCCTGCGACCTTCGGCTCCGTCATCGCGCGGCTGGAAGGGCGCGGCTGGGTGCGGCGTGAAGCCGACGCCGAAGACCGCCGGCGCAAGCTGCTGTGGGTGACCGCCGAAGGCGCCGAGATGGCGCAGAAGATGAAACGCGCCGTGCATCGCGTGCAGCAGCGCATCCTGGAGCCGCTCTCGGCCGCGGAGGGCGAGCAGCTCGTGCACCTGCTCGATCGGCTGGTCGAGGGCCACGAGGAAGTCGGCGGCGAAGACACCGCCTGAGCGCCAGCTCGGCCGCAGCGGCAAGGGTAAGTCCCATGCGGCCCCTGCACGCCAGCCTGAATGATGCTTCGGATGACGATTGCGCCGCCCCGCGACAAGGGGCGCGCGGCCGAGGCAGGACGTGCGTGGGAGCATATCCACCAAGGAGACAGCATGAGCTCACGCAATGCCATCGTTGCCGCCGTCGCGGCGTTTCTTGCGTCCTCCGCGGCCCTGTCGGCCGGCCCGACCGTGGTGAAGGGACCCGGCGAGAATCCCGGCTGCTTCAAGCCCTGGGACGCCAGCACCAAGTACTTCCAGTGGCCGGCCAAGCCCGGCCCGTACCGGATCGCGCTGGCCAACGGCTTCGTCGGCAACACCTGGCGCATCCAGATGATCAAGATGGCCAAGGCCTACGCGGCGACGCCGGAGATGAAGTCCCAGATCAAGGAGTTCAAGATCGTCTCCACGGGCACGGACGTCGCCGCGCAGGTGGCCGCGATCGACAACTTCATCAACTCCGGCTACGACGCGATCATCACGATCGCCGTGAACCCCACCGCCTTCGGTCCGGTGATCAAGCGGGCCAATGCCAAGGGCGTGGTGCTCGTGCCCTTCGACAACGTGCTGGACACGAGCGACGTGATGATGGTCAACGAGGACCAGCTGGCCATGGGCGAGCAGTCGGGCGAATGGGTGGTGAACAACATCCCGTCGAAGTCCGGCAAGCTGCTGGAAGTGCGCGGCGTTCCCGGCAATTCGGTGGACCGCGACCGGCACCTGGGCTTCCGCAAGGTCGTCGAGGCGCCGGGCAACAAGTTCGAGGTCGTCGAGGTCGTGGGCAACTGGGACGACGGCACCGCCCAGAAGGCCGTCGCCGATGCGGTGGCCGTGCACAAGAACTTCGACGGCATGTTCGTGCAGGGCGGCTCCACCGGCGCCGTACGCGCGCTCATCGACGCCAAGCACAAGATGATCCCGGTCGCCGGCGAAGCCGAGAACGGCTTCCGCAAGCTGTGCGCCGAGCGCGCGAAGGACGGCCTCCTGTGCGCCTCGCTCGGGCAGTCGCCGGGCCTGGTGGCGATCTCGATGAAGGCGGCGGTCACGGCGCTGCAAGGCAAGGTGATGCCGCAGATGATCTCGGTGCCCATCCCCACGGCCACGCACCCGAACTTCAAGGCCAACGTCAACTACTTCCCCGAGCTGACGGACAACTTCTTCACCACCAACGACTTCCCGCCCTGCGGCGTGAACCTCAAGGCCACCGACATCATGTCGAAGGACGAGAAGAACAACTGAGGCACGCGGCCTTGGACCCCGTCCTGCAGCTCGTCGAGGTGTCCAAGCGCTATGGCGGGGTCCGCGCGCTTGCGCACGCGGACTTCGCCTGCACCGCCGGGCGCATCCACGCGCTGCTGGGCGAGAACGGCGCTGGCAAGTCCACGCTGATCAAGGTGATGGCGGGCGTGGTGCAGCCCGACGAGGGACGCATCGTGCTGCAGGGACGCGAGCGCCGTTTCGCGCATCCGCAGGAAGCGGTCTCCGCCGGCATCGCCTGCATCTTCCAGGAGCTCTCGCTGCTGCCGGACCTGAGCGTCGCCGACAACATCTGCATCACCAACCCGCCGCGGCGCTTCGGGCTGATCGATCGCAAGGAGCAGCGACGGCGCGCCGAGGCGGCGCTCGCGCGTGCGGGCGCGCAGGACATCCACCCGCTGGCGCCCGTGGCTGGCCTGCCGCTGTCGCGGCGGCAGCTCGTGGAGATCGCGAAGGCGCTGGCCCGCGACCCGAAGATCCTGATCCTGGACGAGGCGACCTCGGCGCTGACGGCGGCCGACGTGCAGCGCGTCTTCGCGCTGCTGCGGCGGCTGCGCTCGGAAGGACTGGCAATCGTCTACATCTCGCACCGCATGCCGGAAATCGCGGAACTGGCGGACGACTGCTCGGTGTTCCGCAACGGCACGCGCGTGGCCAGCTTCGAGGCCGGCACGCGCAGCGACGCGCAGGTGCTGGAGATGATGATTGGCCGCGACATCGCGCACGCCTTCCCGCCCAAGCCGCCGCCGCCGGCGAACCAGCCGGCGCCCGTGCTGCAGACGCGGCGCCTCGGCTGGGCCGGGCGGCTGCACGACATCGACCTGGCGGTGCGCCCCGGCGAGATCGTGGGGCTCGGCGGCCTCGACGGCCAGGGGCAGCGCGAGCTGTTCCTGGCCTTGTTCGGCGTGCTGCGCGGCGTCACCGGCGAAGTGCGCATCGATGGCCTCCCCGCGCGCACGCGCGACCCGCGTGCAGCGAAGGCGCGCGCGCAGGGCATCGCGCTGGTGCCCGAGGACCGCAAGATGGACGGCCTGCTGCTGCCCATGTCCGTCAACGACAACCTCAGCCTCGCCGCCCTGGACCGCTTCAGCCGCGCAGGCGTGCTGGTCGCCGCGGCCGAACGCGAAGCCGTGGGCGGCATGGTGCGGCGCCTCGCGATCAAGGTCGGCGACCCGGGCGATCCGGTCGCCACGCTGTCCGGCGGCAACCAGCAGAAGGTGGTGATCGGCAAATGGCTGCTGACGGCGCCGCGCATCCTGCTGCTGAACGATCCCACCCGCGGCATCGACGTGGGCACCAAGCAGGAGATCTACGCCTTGATCCGCGAGCTCGCCGCCGAAGGCGCGGCGGTGCTGCTGTATTCCACCGACTACGCGGAGCTGATCGGCTGCTGCGACCGCGTCGCCGTGTTCTACGGCGGCCGCATCGTGCGCTGGCTGCAAGGCGATGCGCTTACGGAACGCGCGCTGGTCGCCAGCGCGCTGGACCTGCAGGAGGCGGCATGACACGGTTGGAGTGGCAGTACCGGCTGCGCGAACAGCGCGCCACGATGGCGGCCGTGGCACTGTTCGTGGTCCTGTTTGCGCTCTACATCGGCAAGCACCCGGTCGGCTGGGACGCCGCCGTGCTCACGACGGCCGCGAACAAGGGCGTGCTGCTGGCGGTGGCCGCGATGGCGCAGACGCTGCCGGTGCTCACGGGCGGCATCGACCTGTCGGTGGGCATGGTGTTCGTGCTGGCGAACTGCCTGGCCTCGCACCTGGTCGTGGGCTCGGGCTGGCATGCTGCGCTTGGCGTCGCCGCGGTGCTGGCGACGGGTGCCGCCTGCGGACTGGTGAACGGATTCATCATCGTCTACGGACGGCTGCAGCCGATCATCACGACGCTTGCCACCGGGATCGTGTACTTCGGCCTGGCGCTGGGACTGCGGCCCGTGCCCGGCGGCGACGTCCACGCCGGCGTGGCGGAGGCGCTGACCGGCTCGCTGCCGGGCGCCGTGCCCAGCATGCTGCTGGTGTTGCTCGCGGTGGTGCTGCTCGTCTGGCTGCCTTACCGCCGCTCGGTGCTCGGGCGCGCGGCCCTCGCCATCGGCTCCTCGGAGACGGCCAGCTACATGTCCGGCGTGGCGATGGGCCGGACCATCCTGCTCACGTACACCCTGGCCGGCCTGCTCGCCGCGATCGGCGGCCTCCTGCTCACCTTCGTCACGTTCTCGGGCGAGGCTTCGTCGGCCATCGGCGGCGTCTACACGCTCAACTCCATCGCGGCGGTGGTGATCGGCGGTGTCTCGCTCGCAGGGGGCAGTGGCAGCGCCGTCGGCGCGATCTTCGGCGCCTTCGCATTGCGCACCATTGGCGACCTGCTGTTCGTGTTCGACTTCGAGCCCTTGTGGCAGCCGCTGTTCCAGGGCGTGATCCTGCTGGTCGCCGTGAGCGTCGGCTCCATCCGCCTGCTGCGCGTGGGCAACCGGCTCGCGCTCTTCCGCTGAAACCGATGACGACGATCGCCTTGCGCATGCGCAGCTCCCGCCACCTGCCGGTGCTGGCAGGGGCCGCATGCACGCTGGTGCTGCTGCTGGTGGGCAGCCTCTACTCGCGCAACTTCCTCTCGCCCGAGTACCTGCTGCTGCAGCTGCAGATCGCGTCCTTCCTCGGCATCATCGCGACCGGCGCGATGCTCGTCATCCTGCTGGGCGGCATCGACCTGTCGGTGCCCTGGCTCGTGACGGTAGGCGGCATGATGTCGGCCGCGGCCGCAGGCTGGTGGCACGGGCAGGGCGCAGCGATCGCGATTCCCTTTGGCATCCTCTGCGGCGCGCTGCTGGGCCTGCTGAACGGGATCGGCGTCGCCTACCTGCGCGTGCCCTCGATGATCTTCACCCTCGGCATGAACGCCGTCGCCCAGGGACTCATCGTCGTGCACACGGGCGGCTTCGCGCCGCAGGACCGCGCCACACCCGCGATGCACCTGGTCGCGACGGGGCGCTCCTTCCTCGGCATTCCCAACGCCTTGCTGGTCTGGGCGGTGGTGGGCGCGGGCGCCTTGTTCCTCCTGCACCGGACCGCGTTCGGGCGCGCGGTGTACGCCGTCGGCAACCGTGAGCGCGCGGCCTATCTTTCAGGCATTGCCACGCGCCGCGTCACCTTGCTCTGCTTCGTGATCGCCGGCGCGTGTTCGGCGGCCGCCGGCGTGCTGCTCACCGGCTATTCCACGAAGGCCTACCAGGCCATGGGCGATGCGTACCAGCTGCCCGCCATCGCCGCGGTGGTGCTGGGCGGCACCCACATCCTCGGGGGACGCGGTTCCTACCTGGGGACCGTCGTGGGTGTCGTGCTGGTCACGCTGCTGCAATCCATCCTCTCCGTGATGCAGATCCCGGAGATGGGCCGCCAGGTGGCCTACGGCCTGGTGATCATCGCGATGCTGCTGGTGTACGGCCGAGGGCGCCGGCACGCGGCTTGAGGAGGCCTTCATGGCGATCGAACTCACGTCCAGTTTCGAAGTCATCGACGAGCGCTTCCGCGCGCTGGCGTTCGGCAACGTGCACCTGGAACGCCTGTACACGGGTTGCCGCTGGGCCGAGGGACCGGCGTGGTTCGCCGCCGGCCGCTACCTGGTCTGGTCCGACATCCCGAACGACCGCATGCTGCGCTGGGACGAGACCGACGGCTCGGTGTCCGTGTTCCGCCAGCCGGCGATGAACACGAACGGGCACACGGTGGACCTGCAAGGCCGGCTGGTGTCCTGCGAGCACCGGGGCCGCTGCGTCTCGCGCACGGAGCACGACGGCACGCGCACGGTGCTGGCCGAGCGCTTCGAAGGCAAGCGCTTCAACTCGCCCAACGACCTGGTCGTGAAGTCGGACGGCAGCATCTGGTTCTCCGATCCGAGCTACGGGATCGACAGCGACTACGAAGGCGATGCCGCTCCCGGCGAACTGGGCGAATGCTGCCTCTATCGCATCGACGGCGACTCCGGTGCGGTGAGCCGGGTGGCGACCGGCTTCGTGCAGCCGAACGGGCTGGCCTTCTCGCCCGACGAGCGCTGGCTCTATGTGGCGGACACGGGGGCGACGCACGTCGCGGGGGGACCACGGCACATCCGCCGCTTCCAGGTGAAGGAGGGCGGCCGCGCGCTTGCGGGCGGCGAGGTGTGGGCGCAATGCGGTGCCGGTCTCTTCGACGGCTTCCGCGTCGACGTGCATGGCCACGTCTGGACCAGCGCCGGCGACGGCGTGCATTGCTACGCGCCGGACGGTGTGCTTCTCGGCAAGGTGCGCGTGCCCGAGGCCGTCGCCAACGTGTGCTTCGGCGGGCCCAAGCTGAATCGCCTGTTCATCTGCGCGACGAGCTCGCTGTACTCGGTGTACCTGAACACGCGGGCCGTGCCGCGGCCTAGGACGACTTGGCCAGCAGCGTGAAGTGCTCCACCACCGGCGGCTGCGCGAAGAACGGCCCCACGATGCTGCGCCATTGCGCGAACAGCGGGCTTTGGCGGAAGCCCACGGTATGCGCCTCCAGCGTGTCCCAGAAGATCTGCAGGATGTAGCGCTCGGGGGATTCGATGCCCTTGTTCACCTTCCAGCCGCGCATGCCCTCCGCGTGGGCAGCGACCGTGCGCAGTCCGCGTTCGATGGCTTCGTCAAAGGCGGCCTGCTGGCCGGGTCGGATGCGGATGTCGGCGACTTCGAGGATCATGCGGTTCTCCTTGGCAGTCGCGCAGTCTAGCCGTAAGCTCGTCACGCTCCGCGCGCGTTCCGGGGCGATTCGCCAGCAGCTTCAGGAGATGCCATGAGACAGATCGCACTTGCCTTGGCCGCAGCCGCCTTGCTCGCGTCGTGCGCGGACACGGGCGCGCCCATGAGCGACACCACGAAGAGCACCTTGATCGGCACCGGCATCGGCGCGCTCGCCGGAGCGGCCATCGGCGGCAATGCGAAAGGCGCCGTGATCGGCGGCGCTGTGGGCGCGGCCGGGGGCTACGGCTGGTCCAAGTACATGGAGAACAAGAAGGCGCAGATGCAGCAGGCGACCGCAGGCAGCGGCGTGAACGTCGTGCAGACGCCCGACAACCAGCTGAAGCTCGAAGTGCCCAGCGACATCTCGTTCGCAGTCGGCCGCGCGGACATCAACCCGCGGCTGCGTCCCATCCTCGACCAGTTCGCCAGCGGCCTCGGCGGGCAGGCCAACACCGAAGTGCGCATCGTCGGCCACACCGACAACACCGGCGGCGACGCCCTCAATGACAGGCTTTCGCTTGAGCGCGCCGAGTCGGTCAAGAACTACCTGGTGGACCGGGGCGTGCGCGCCGACAGCATCCAGGTGGCGGGCCGCGGCGAACGCGAACCGGTGGCCGACAACAGCACGGAAGCCGGCCGCGCAAGGAACCGGCGGGTGGAGATCTTCCTGGGCGAGCGGGCGAACGTGTCGTCGCGTTGAAGCGCAGACTGCTAGTGCTGCGTCGCCGGCAGGTCGACGGTCAGTCCGTCGAGCGCCGGCGCGAGTTCGATCTGGCAACTCAGTCGGCTGTTCGCCTGGCGCGGCGCCGCGGTGAATTCCAGCATGCCCAGCTCGTCGTCCTGCGGGGGCGGCAGTTGCGCGGCGAAGGGTTCGCGGACATACACGTGGCAGGTCGCGCAGGTGAGCAGGCCGCCGCAGTCCGCCTCGATGCGGCGCACGTTCGCAGCGACCGCGGCCTGCATGAGGCTTTCGCCGGGTTTCGCTTCCAGGGTGGTTTCGGCGCCGTCCGGGGCCACGAGGTGGATCCTGATCATGCTCAGAGGCGGGCGAAGTACTCGCGCCGCTGGAATTCGTCCGGGTCCTCGGCGGCGGCGAAGCGCTGCTGCTCGGACCGCTTGATGCGGGTGTAGTAGTCGACGAAGCCGCGGCCGAAGGCATCGCAGAGCACCGTGTCCTGCTCGAGCGCCGACAGCGCATCGCCCAGGCTGGTGGGCAGGGATTCGCCCTGGCCGGCGTAGGGTGCATCGGTGGCGCGCGGCGCCCGCAGTGCGCGGGCGATGCCGTCCAGGCCGGCGTGCACCTGCGATGCGAAGTAGAGGTACGGATTGGCGGCCGGCTCGCCGATGCGGTTCTCGATGCGCGTCGCCGCGTCGCCGCAGCCGCCGATCACGCGCAGCAGCGCGCCGCGGTTGTCGCGGCCCCACAGCACGGACTGCGGCGCCAGCGCATTCGGGCGGAAGCGGCCGAAGCCATTGGCGGTCGGCGTGCAGAACACGGTCGTGCCGCGCGCGTGCGCGAGCAGGCCGGCGAGATAGTGCTCGCCGAGGTCCGACAGCGTGTGCGCCGCATCCGAGGAATCGGTGCCGGCTTTCGGCACGTCGCGCTGGAAGGCGTTGCGCCCGGTGCCAGCGTCGCACAGCGACTGGTGCAGGTGCCAGCCGCTCGACATGATGTTGGGGAAGGGCGGGCGGCACATGAAGCTCGCGTGGTAGCCCGCACGCCGCAGCGCCATCTTCACGGCATTGCGGAACAGCACCATGTTGTCCGCGGCGGCGAGGGCGTCCGTCGCCTCGAACACCGCTTCCACCTGGCTGGGCCCCAGTTCGATCTCCAGCGACAGCAGCGGCAGGCCGAGCGCCTGCGCCGTGTGCTGCACGATGCGCATAGGCTCCTCCGCCTGGTCGTACCAGCCTTCGGCCAGCAGGTTGTAGCCGGGATGCACGAGGCTCACCGCCGGCGCCGGCGGCGGCCACGCGGACTGCATTGGATCCAGCGCGGGCTGCGTGTCCTGCAGCTTGTAGATGTGGAACTCCACCTCCAGCCCGCACTTCAGGGTGAAGCCCGCCTCGGCCAGCCGCGCGAGCGCGCGCTGCAGCACGCGCCGCGTGTCCAGCTCCACCGGCGTGCCGTCCTCGAACCAGGGCTGCGCGCGCAACCAGCCGGTGGCGGGCGTCCAGGGCAGCTGGCGGAAACTGTCCGGGTCGGCGAGCAGCAGCAGGTTGTTGGCGAAGCCGAAGCCAGGCAGGCTGGCGGTGCCACCCGGCTCGAACACCTTGAACGCAGTCCGGTCCGAGGTGTCCTTGAGCAGCAGCGTGCTGACCAGGCCCACGCCTTCGCGCAGTGCGCGTTCGGCCGCCGCGGCCACCAGCGTCTTGCCGCGCAACACGCCGTGCTGGTCGCACCAGGCGAAGCGCACGAGTTCCAGGCCTTGCCCGGAAATGAGCCGGCCCAGGCGCTGCACGGCCTGCTCGCGCGCGGCGTCGTGGATGCCGCAGCGTTGCGCGAACGAACTCACGTGGCCTGCGCCTCGACCTGGGACGCGGTGCCCTGCAGCCAGGGCGCGCCCGCGCGCTTGGCGCGCACGCGCTCCTGCCACCAGGTGCTCCAGGTGCCCGCGGGCGCGATGCCGTCCACCGTATCCGGCCCTTGCATCTGCGCCGCCAGGCTCGCATCGGCCGCGCCGGGCGCGGTGCCGCCGGCCTGCACGGCCTCGATCGCCTTGAGCAGCATGCGCCGGTTGGCCATGATCACCTTGTCGCTGGTGCCCAGGTGCTCGCGCGTGCGGTCCTGGATGGGCCCCATGCTCTCGACGGCCCACTGGTCGTGGACGTTGATGTCTTCCTCGCCCATGCCCAGGTAGGTCTGCGTGCGCTGCTCCTCGGGATTGAAGCCCCAGCGGTTGTGGCGGCCGGACTTCGGCAGGTAGTCGGGCAGCGAGATGAACTGCAGGCGCTGGTTGCGCATCGCGTCCTTGTCCACCGGGGCGCCGAAGCTGGTGAAGATCGAGTACCAGTAGGTGTGCTCGTCGTCGACGGGCAGGTGCATCTGCGTGATGGTGAGCGTCTCCGACAGCGGGATCACGAAGGTGTGCGGGAAGATCGCCTGGGTGACGCGCACGTGCGTGAGCTCCTCGGTCATCGGCCTCAGCGTCGTGAGCTGCAGGCCCCAGGGCCTGGCTTCCGCGGCGATCTCCGGCTGGTGGAACTCGCGCATGATCCGGCTCATCGGCCACTTCTCGCCGGCAAACTCGCCTGCGCTGGCGCTGCGGAACTGCTTGCCCGCCGCGTTCTCGCCGACGGCGTCGAGCGGCGCGTCATTGAGGAAGCGGTGCAGGAACGAGGGATGCGCCGGGTCGATGCCGACTTCGAACGCCTGCAGCCAGTTGCAGTGCCACAGGCCCTTGAACGCGAAGGTGTGCGTCGCGGGCGCCGCAAAGCAGTCGAAGGCGGGGAAGGGCGGCGCCTTGCCTTCTTCTCCCAGCCACGCGAACAGCACGCCACTCTTCTCGAGCACCGGATAATTGCGCTGCCGCACGCGCTCGCACAGCTTGCTGCCCGCGGGCTCGGCGGGCGTTTCCAGGCAGCGGCCGGTGGCGTCGAACTTCCAGCCATGGAAGGGACAGCGCAGCCCGTCGCCTTCGTGGCGCCCGAAGGAGAGATCGGCGCCCCGGTGCGGGCAGTCGCGATCGAGCAGGCCCCAGCGGCCCGAGGCCTCGCGGAACAGCACGAGGTCTTGCCCCATCACCCGCAGCGCCTTCACCGGCCGGTTCGCCATGCGCGGATCGAGCCGCGCATCGAATTCGTCGACCAGGGCAACGGGTTGCCAGTAGCTGCGCAGCACCGCCCCGCAGGGCGTCCCGGGGCCGATGCGCGTGACCAGTTCGTTCTGTTCTGCTTTCATGGCTTCAGGAGTGCTGGATGACGCCGCATGCGAGGCGCGGGCCCGAGTTGCCGGCGGGCTGCGACGTGAAGTCGTCCGGGTCGCGATGCACCACCACGCTGCGGCCGATCACGTTGTGCTCGCCGGTGCCGACACCGAAGTCGGCGGATACTAAGTTGACGTGGGCGACCCCCGCCGCATCGGCGCGCAAGCTCGGGAGGTCGCCTTCATGGTGCTCGCGCTGGTCGTAGCGTCCGTGCGCATGCTTGCCGGGGTTGTAGTGGCCGCCGGCGCTCATGGCGTCGGGGCTGGAGCAGTCGCCCTTCTCGTGGATGTGGAAACCGTGTTCCGCGTCCGGCTTGAGCCCGCTGATTTCGCCGGAGACCAGCACCCGGTCGCCTTGCTGCGTGAAGTACAGGGTGCCCGATGCACTGTTTCCGACGGTTGGCGAGAGGACCGCGCGTGCAGTGGCGCCCGTCGGGCCGTTCATGTGGGAGCAGGCCGCCAGCAGCAAGGCAGTGGCGCAGGCGATGAGGTGGCGCATGGCGTTCCCTCCTCGCTTCAGGCCAGCGCCTGCCGCAACTGCGCGGCGCACAGTTGCACCGCGACGTTCGCTTCGTCGATCACGCGGCCCATCAGGATGAAGCCGTGGATCTGCCGCTCGAAGTTCACCAGCGCCGCCCGGTTGCCGGCCTCGGACAGCTTCTGCGCGTACTGCAGCCCTTCGTCGCGCAGCGGGTCGTAGCCCGCGGTGAGCACGAACGCCGGCGGCAGGCGTGCATGGTCGGCGTGCAGCAGCGGCGAGGCGCGCCAGTCGAGGTCCTGCGCCGGGTCGGCGATGTAGTGGTCGTGAAAGTAGTTCATCGTGTCGCGCGTGAGCAGGTAGCCCTCGCCATTGCTGGTGTGCGAGGGCGCGCCGCGGCGCTGGTCCGTCGCCGGATAGATCAGCAGCTGGAACGCGATCGGCAGGTCGCCGTTGTCACGCGCCGCGAGCGCGACCACCGCCGCGAGGTTGCCGCCGGCGCTGTCGCCGCCGACGGCCAGTCGCCCGGGGTCGACCTTCAATGCCGCGGCGTTCGCGCGGACCCAGCGCGTCGCTGCGATGCAGTCGTCCACCGCGGCCGGGAAGCGATGCTCGGGGCCCATGCGGTAATCGACCGCGATCACCGCGCAGCCGGACAGGTTGGCGAGCTGCCGGCACAACGTGTCGTGCGTGTCCAGGTCGCCGATCACCCAGCCGCCGCCGTGGTAGTAGACGAGCACCGGCAGGGCGGCGTCGGCAGGCGAGCCGGCGGGCCGGTAGCTGCGCAGCGGGATCGGCCCCGCCGGGCCGCGCGCCTCCAGGTCGCGCACCAAGGCCACCGGGGGCGGCTCGGGCTGCGTGTACGTGCGCCGATCGCGGTACAGCGCGCGCGCTTGCTCGACGCTGAGGGTGTGCGTCGCCGGCACGCCCTTCTCTTCGATCAGGCGCAGCAGCGCCCGGGCCTGAGGATGCAGCATGCTCGTCTCCGGTGGTTTCGCCGCAGTGTAGAGGAGAGTTGTTTATGCTTCGAGTCCATGAAGCTCCACAACTATTTCCGCTCCTCCGCCTCCTTCCGGGTGCGCATCGCGCTGGAGCTCAAGGGCCTGGCGTACGACTACCTGCCGGTGCACCTCGTCAAGGGCGAGCACAAGTCCGAGCGCTACGCCGCCGTCTCTCCTTCGGGGCTCGTCCCGGCGCTGGAGACGGACTCCGGCGAGGTGATCGGCCAGTCGATGGCCATCATCGAATACCTGGACGAGACGCACCCCGAGCCGCCGCTGCTGCCGAAGGACCCGCTGGGCCGCGCCCGGGTGCGGGCGCTGGCGCAGCTGATCGCCTGCGAGATCCATCCGCTGAACAACCTGCGCGTGCTGAAGTACCTCGTGCGCGACATGAAGGTGACCGAGGAGGCGAAGAACACCTGGTACCGGCACTGGGTGCGCAGCGGCCTGGAGGCGTACGAGGCCGAGTTGCAGCGACTGCCCGCCTCCACCTTCTCCTTCGGCGATACGCCTTCGCTGGCGGACTGCTGCCTGGTGCCGCAGATCTTCAACGGCAAGCGCTTCGACGTGGACTTCAGCGGGCTGCCGCGCACCATGGCGGCTTTCGACGCGTGCATGAAGCTGCCGGCGTTCCAGCGAGCCCAACCCTCGAACTGCCCGGACAACGAAGGTTGAGGCCGTGACGCCGCAGTGGGACCTGCCGGCGGGCGTGCACGCGTTCTGCAGCGAGCGCGCGGGCGGTGTCTCGTCCGGAGCCTATGCATCCCTGAACCTGGGTGATCACGTCGGCGACGAGCCGGCGGCGGTGGCGGAGAACCGCCGCCGGCTGGCCACGCAGATCGGTACGCGACCGGTGTTCCTGCAGCAGGTGCATGGGCGCGGCGTCGTGCGGCTCACGCGCGAGACCGCCGATGGCACCGAGGCCGATGCCTGCTGGACCACCGAGAGCGGCGTGGCCTGCACGATGATGGTCGCGGATTGCCTGCCCGTGCTGCTGGCGGCCGCCGATGGCCGCGTGGTCGGGGCGGCGCACTGCGGCTGGCGCGGACTGGCCGGCGGCGTGATCGAGGCGCTGTGGCAGGCGATGGAGCAGGGCGGCGCGCACCCCGGCACGGCGACCGCCTGGCTGGGCCCGTGCATCGGGCCGGAGGCCTTCGAGGTGGGCCCGGAGGTACGCAGTGCCTTCGTGGACTCCGACCCCGGCGCCGCTTTCGCCTTCACTCCCTATGGTGAGGGCAAGTTCCTCGCCGACCTGCAGGTCCTCGCGCGCAGGCGCCTGGCCAGGCTCGGCATCGGCGCGGTGCAAGGCAATGACGGCAGCCTGCCGTGGTCGACCGTCGCCCAGGTCTCACGGTTCTTCTCGCACCGGCGGGACCGGGTCAGCGGGCGGTTCGCCGCCGGCATCTGGCGCGACTGACGCCTGGGCTTCGCGCCGCAGCCGGGCAGCGCGCCGCGCCGGCCTGCCCATGAGGTACATCAAAAGGGCGACAGGACCGACTCCATAGAGTACAAAGGTGACGACGGCGCCGAGGACGGTGCCGTCCGGATGGTTCGCTTCCGCCACCGCCATCATGAGGGCGACGTAGATCCAGCCGACGACGATGAGGTACATGCTTCCGCCGAAAGAATGTTGCAGTGCAACATGGATGATGGGATACTTCGGGCCGGCAAAAAAGTCAGGAGACAGGTATGGATTCTCACGTGGACTGGGCTGCTCAGGCCCGCCAGTTCCAGCAGGGCGTCGGCCAGCAATGGTCGCAGGCGCTGCAGGCTTTCCAGCAAGGCGCCACGGGCTTTCCTGCCCTGCGCTTCGAGCCGGCCAAGCTGATGGAACTGCAGCAAGCCTACGTGCGGGAGGCCTCCGATCTCTGGAACGAGGGACTCGGCGAACGCAAGTCGGGCGACAAGCGATTCGCCAGCGACGCCTGGTCGCGCAATCCGGTGGCGGCATTCTCCGCCGCGGTGTACCTGCTGAACGCGCGCACGCTGCTGGGCCTGGCCGAGGCCGCCGACACGGACGCGAAGACGAAGGCGCGCCTGCGCTTCGCCGTGGAGCAATGGATGGCCGCTTCGGCGCCCAGCAACTTCATGGCCCTGAACGCCGAAGCGCAGCAGAAGGCGCTGGAGACCAAGGGCGAGAGCATCGCCCGCGGCGTGCAAAACCTGCTGGCGGACCTGCAGGTCGGGCGCGTGTCGATGACCGACGAGAGCGCGTTCGAGGTGGGCCAGAACGTGGCCAGCACCGAAGGCGCGGTGGTGTTCGAGAACGACCTGTTCCAGCTGATCGAATACAAGCCGCTCACCAGGCAGGTGTACGAGCGTCCGTTCCTGGTCGTGCCGCCCTGCATCAACAAGTTCTACATCCTCGACCTGCAGCCGGAGAACTCGCTGATCCGCTACCTGGTGGAGCAGGGGCATCGCACCTTCGTCGTGAGCTGGCGCAACCCGGACGCCTCGATGGAAGACAAGACCTGGGACGACTACGTCGAGGACGCCGCGATCAGGGCGATCTCGGTGGTGCAGGACATCTCGGGCGCGAAGCAGATCAATGCGCTGGGCTTCTGCGTCGGCGGCACCATCCTCGGCACCGCGCTGGCGGTGCTCGCCGCGCGCAAGGAAAAGCCGGTCGCGTCCGCGACCTTCCTCACCGCCATGCTCGACTTCAGTGACACCGGCGTTCTCGACGTGTTCGTGGACGAGGCCTCGGTGAAGATGCGCGAGATGATGATGGGCACGAAGGGCCTGCTCAAGGGCCAGGAACTCGCGTCCACCTTCAGCTTCCTGCGGCCCAACGACCTGGTCTGGAACTACGTCGTCGGCAACTACCTCAAGGGCGAGAGCCCGCCGCCCTTCGACCTGCTCTACTGGAACAGCGACGCGACCAACCTGCCGGGGCCCATGTACACCTGGTACCTGCGCAACACCTACCTCGAGAACAACCTGGTGAAGCCGGGCAAGCTCACGGTCTGCGGCGAGAAGGTGGACCTGAGCAACGTCGACATCCCGGTCTTCTTCTACGGGTCCCGCGAGGACCACATCGTGCCGGTCCAGGCCGCGTACCTGTCGGTGAAGCACCTGCCGGGCAAGAAGCGCTTCGTGATGGGCGCCTCCGGCCACATCGCCGGCGTGATCAATCCGCCGGCGAAGAACAAGCGCTCGTACTGGACCAACGACAAGCTGCCGGAAAACTTCGACGCCTGGGTCGCCGGTGCGAAGGAGCACGCCGGCAGCTGGTGGCCCGACTGGGCGAGCTGGCTCAAGCCGCAGGCGGGCAAGCAGATTCCCGCTCCGAAGACCTATGGCCGAGCCGGCAAGTACAAGGCCATTGAACCGGCACCCGGCCGCTATGTGAAGGCGAAAGCGTAGCTTTCGCAGGGGCTGGAGGCCAGGTTCCGGGGAAACGCTCCTCAACCACCCAGCCCCTAGCCCCAAACCCCAAGCCCCCTAGTCCCCTAGTCCCTAGCCCCTAGCCTCCAGCCCCTCAGGAGTCCCCCATGGAAGACATCGTCATCGTTTCCGCCGTGCGCACCGCCGTCGGCAAGTTCGGCGGCTCGCTCGCCAAGATTCCCGCGACTGAGCTCGGCGCGATCGTGATCAAGGAAGCGCTCGCGCGCGCCAAGGTCGATCCCGCGCAAGTGGGCGAAGTGATCATGGGCCAGGTGCTGGCCGCCGGCGCCGGACAGAACCCGGCGCGCCAGGCTTCGCTGAAGGCCGGCCTGCCCAAGGAAGTGCCTGCGCTGACGATCAACGCGGTGTGTGGTTCCGGCCTGAAGGCCGTGATGCTGGCCGCCCAGGCGATCGCCTGGGGCGACAGCGAGATCGTGGTGGCCGGCGGCCAGGAGAACATGAGCGCCGCGCCGCACGTGCTGCCCAACTCCCGTGACGGCCAGCGCATGGGCGACTGGAAGCTGCAGGACACCATGATCGTCGACGGCCTCTGGGACGTCTACAACCAGTACCACATGGGCGTCACGGCCGAGAACGTCGCGAAGGAACAGAACATCGACCGCGCCGCGCAGGATGCGCTGGCGCTGGGCAGCCAGCAGAAGGCCGCCGCCGCGCAGGACGCGGGCAAGTTCAAGGACGAGATCGTCACGGTCCCGATCCCGCAGAAGAAGGGCGACCCCGTCCAGTTCGCCAGCGACGAGTTCATCAACAAGAAGACCAGCGCCGAAGCGCTGGCGGGGCTGCGTCCTGCCTTCGACAAGGCCGGCACGGTCACCGCGGGCAACGCGTCCGGCCTGAACGACGGCGCCGCCGCCGTGGTGGTGATGAGCGCCAAGAAGGCCAAGGAACTGGGCCTGACGCCGCTGGCGACGATCAAGGCCTTCGCCACCACCGGCCTCGATCCCAAGACGATGGGCATGGGCCCGGTGCCCGCCACGAAGAAGGCGCTGCAGCGCGCCGGCTGGAAGGCCTCGGAAGTGGACCTGTTCGAGCTGAACGAAGCCTTCGCGGCCCAGGCCTGCGCCGTCAACAAGGCGCTGGACATCGATCCGGCCAAGGTCAACGTCAACGGCGGCGCGATCGCGATCGGCCACCCGATCGGCGCGTCCGGCGCCCGCATCCTGGTGACGCTGCTGTATGAGATGCAGCGTCGCGGCTCGAAGAAGGGCGTGGCCGCGCTGTGCATCGGCGGCGGCATGGGGGTTTCCCTCGCCGTCGAGCGCGCGTGAACGCGCAGAATGATTTTCCAGCGAACCGACAGGAGAGGAACATGACCCAGAAAGTTGCCTACGTGACCGGCGGCATGGGCGGCATCGGCACCGCCATCTGCCAGCGCCTGCACAAGGAGGGCTTCAAGGTGATCGCCGGCTGCGGCCCCACGCGCGACTTCGGCAAATGGCTGAACGAGCAGAAGGCGCTGGGCTACACGTTCTACGCGTCTGTCGGCAACGTCGGTGACTGGGACTCGACGGTCGAAGCGTTCGGCAAGGCCAAGGCGGAGCACGGCGGCATAGACGTGCTGGTGAACAACGCCGGCATCACCCGCGACCGCATGTTCCTCAAGATGACGCGCGAGGACTGGGACGCGGTGATCGAGACCAACCTCAACTCCATGTTCAACGTGACCAAGCAGGTCGTGGGCGACATGGTGGAAAAGGGCTGGGGCCGCATCATCAACATCTCCTCGGTCAACGGCGAGAAGGGCCAGGCCGGGCAGACCAACTACTCCGCGGCCAAGGCCGGCATGCACGGCTTCTCGATGGCGCTGGCGCAGGAACTCGCCAACAAGGGCGTGACCGTCAACACGGTGAGCCCGGGCTACATCGGCACCGACATGGTCAAGGCGATCCGCCAGGACGTCCTGGACAAGATCGTCGCCACCATCCCGGTCAAGCGCCTGGGCGAGCCGAGCGAGATCGCGTCCATCATCGCGTGGCTGGCCGGTGAGGAAAGCGGCTACACCACCGGTGCGGACTTCTCCGTCAACGGCGGCTTGCACATGGGTTGAGGCGCGGCGGCCCGCGCCGCCACACCGCTGCCAGGAGGCCCCGCTTGCGGGGCCTCGCCGTTTCAGCGGCTGGCCACGAGGTCTTCAATGACCAGCCTGCGGTAACGCTGGCCGTAGCTGATCGGGAGATCGCGCAGCACCTGCAGCACGTGCTCCGACGTCGTCGCCGCCGACGCGTGCACGATCAGCGCGTGGTGTCCCTGGTGCGCGAGGTGGCGGAACCGCCGCGCGGTGTCCACTTCGGTGGCCACCGAGGGCAGCAGGTCCTCGGACTCGTCGATGGCGTCGCTGATCTGGCGCTCGAACTCCTGCGGGTGCGCGACGCACAGGTCGTCGTCCGATACGCCGTCCGCCCGCAGCAACTCGCAGGCGCGTCGCGCGTCCCGCTCGGTGGGGAACATCAGCACCATGTGGCCCGTGGGATAGAACACACCGCGCATGTTGGTCATGCCGGCGCCGATCGAAAATGTCTTCATCGCCGCACTCCTTGGCCGAACGGAGTCCAGCATAGGCGCGCGCTGGGCGCTTGGGCCAAGACCCTGGGCCATTCAGGGGAGTGCGCTCAGGCGTCGATGTTCTCGATGATGAGCTCGCCGCGCCCGCGTTTCCGCCCGTTGCAACGTCCCGCGGTGGGCCGCCCCTGGAGCCGACCCGGGCGGGTGGGGAGGGCAGCGCGTACAGTCGCGGGGTGACGAAAGACAAGGATGGCTGGCGCCTCAGCGTGGCGCCCATGATGGACTGGACGGACCGGCACTGCCGCTTCTTCCACCGGCTGCTCAGCCGGCGTGCGCGGCTCTATACGGAGATGGTCACGACCGGGGCGCTGCTGCACGGCGACGTGCCGCGCCACCTCGACTTCGATTCGAGCGAACACCCGGTGGCGCTGCAGCTCGGCGGCAGCGAGCCGGCGGACCTGGCGCACTGCGCCAAGCTGGGCGTCGAGTGGGGCTATGACGAAATCAACCTCAACTGCGGCTGTCCCAGCGAGCGCGTCCAGCGCGGCGCCTTCGGCGCCTGCCTGATGGCGGAGCCGGCCCTGGTGGCCGACTGCGTCAAGGCGATGGTGGACGCCGTGAGCGTGCCGGTGACCGTGAAGCACCGCATCGGGATCGACAAGGTGGAGAGCTACGAGTTCGTGCGCGACTTCGTGGGCACGGTGGCAGCGGCCGGCTGCGGCGTCTTCATCGTTCATGCGCGCAATGCCTGGCTGAAGGGCCTGTCGCCCAAGGAAAACCGCGAGGTGCCGCCCCTGCGGCACGCGCTCGTCGAGCGGCTGAAGCGCGAATTCCCGCAACTGGTGATCTGCACGAACGGCGGCATCACCAGCGACGAGGAAGTGCGCGAGCAGCTCGAGCTGCTCGACGGCGTGATGATCGGGCGCGAGGCCTACCACCACCCATGGTGGCTGGCGCACTGGGACGCGCTGTACTACGGCGCCGGGCCTTCCTCGCTGTCACGCCAGGAGGTGGAGGAGGCGATGGTCGCGTACATGGAGCGGGAGCACCGTGAGCGCGGCACGCCCTGGCATTCCATCGCGCGGCACATGATGGGCCTGTACAACGGCTTGCCGGGTGCGCGGCGCTGGCGCCAGGTCTGGAGCGACCACCGCCTGAAAGGCGAGCCGCCGCGGGAAGTGATGCGCCTTGCGCACGAAGGTCAGACGCTGGCCGCGGTGTAGGCTGGCGGTGAGCGCAGCGAACCCCAGCTTGCTGCGCGCCGCTGGATCGCTGGGGTTCCTGCGTCACCCCAGCCTACGTGCTGGATTGCCGCGGTTGCTGCGACACCCCAGCCCACGAACTGGCCACGGTGTAGGCTGGTGGTGAGCGCAGCGAACCCCAGCTTGCCGTGCACCGCTTGCGTCGGCCCGCCCAATTGCTTTAAACTTAAAATATCTAGGCCTGGAGCAATTCCATGAACATCGTCTGCATCGGCGGCGGCCCGGCGGGTCTGTACTTCGCGCTTCTCATGAAGAAGCAGGACCCCACGCACCGCATCCGCGTCGTCGAGCGGAACAAGCCCTACGACACCTTCGGCTGGGGCGTGGTGTTCTCCGACCAGACGCTGGGCAACCTGCAGGCGGCGGACCCCGAGACTGCGGGCGAGATCCTGGGCGCCTTCAACCACTGGGATGACATCGAGGTCAACATCCGCGGGCACAAGGTCGTGTCGGGCGGCCACGGCTTCTGCGGCATCGGCCGCAAGCGGCTGCTGAACATCCTGCAGCGCCGCTGCGAGGATCTGGGCGTGGAGCTGGTGTTCGAGACCGACGCGCAAGGCGACCAGGACTATCCGGACGCCGACCTCGTCATCGCCAGCGACGGCCTGAACAGCCGCATCCGCGCAAAGTACGCGGCGAGCTACCAGCCCGACATCGACCTGCGCAAGTGCCGCTTCGTCTGGCTGGGCACGCACAAGAAGTTCGACGCCTTCACCTTCGCCTTCGAGGAGACGCCCTTCGGCTGGTTCCAGGCGCACGCCTACCAGTTCGACGGCGACACCTCCACGTTCATCGTGGAGGCGCCGGAGGACGTGTGGCTCAAGGCCGGTATGGACAAGATGGAGAAGGAAGAGTCCATCGCCTTCTGCGAGAAGCTGTTCGCGAAGTACCTCGATGGCAATCGGTTGATGTCGAACGCGTCGCACCTGCGCGGCTCGGCGCAGTGGATCAAGTTCCCGCGCGTGGTGTGCAAGACCTGGGTGCACGACAACGGCCGCGCCCCAGTGGTGCTGATGGGCGACGCGGCGCACACCGCGCATTTCTCGATCGGCTCCGGCACCAAGCTGGCGCTGGAGGATTCCATCGAGCTGGCCCGCTGCATCGGCCGCCACCCGGGCGACCTGAAGCAGGCGCTGCAGGAGTACGAGGACGTGCGCAGCGTGGAGGTGCTGAAGATCCAGAACGCCGCGCGCAACTCCACCGAATGGTTCGAGAACGTGAAGCGCTATGTGAACCTGCCGCCCGAGCAGTTCGCGTACTCGCTGCTCACGCGCAGCCAGCGCATCAGCCACGAGAACCTGCGCCTGCGCGACAAGGACTACGTGGAGCACTACGAGGACTGGATCGCCGAGCGCTCCGGCCTGCATCGCACCGCCGTGCAGCAGTCCGTGCCGCCGATGTTCACGCCGTTCACGCTGCGCGGCGTCACGCTCAAGAACCGCGTCGTCGTTTCGCCGATGGCGCAGTACTCCTGCGTCGACGGGCTGCCGGGGGACTACCACCTGGTGCACCTCGGCGCGCGCGCCATGGGGGGCGCGGGGATGGTCGTCGCGGAGATGACCTGCACTAGTCCCGACGCCCGCATCACCCCCGGCTGTCCCGGGCTGTGGAGCCCGCAGCAGCGCGACGGCTGGAAGCGCATCGTGGACTTCGTGCATGCGAACAGCGACGCGAAGATCGCGATGCAGCTGGGCCACGCGGGTCCCAAGGGCTCCACGCGCGTGCCATGGGAAGGCGAGGACCAGCCGCTCGCGTCCGGCAACTGGCCGCTGCTGTCGGCCTCGCCCGAGCAGTACATCGACGGCGTGAGCGACTGGGCCAAGCCCATGACCCGCGCCGACATGGACCGCGTGCGGGACGACTTCGTGCGCGCCACCCGCTACGCGGTGGAAGCCGGCTTCGACTGGCTGGAGCTGCACTGCGCGCACGGCTACCTGCTCTCCGCCTTCATCTCGCCGCTGACCAACCAGCGCACCGACGACTACGGCGGCTCGCTGGAGAACCGCCTGCGCTACCCGCTGGAAGTGTTCCGGGCGATGCGCGCCGTGTGGCCGCAGGACAAGCCGATGTCGGTGCGGATCTCCGCGCACGACTGGGTCGAAGGCGGCATCACGCCCGACGACGCCGTGGAGATCGCCCGCGCCTTCAAGGCGGCCGGCGCCGACCTGATCGACTGCTCCTCGGGCCAGGTGAGCAAGAAGCAGAAGCCGGTGTACGGCCGCATGTACCAGACGCCGTTCGCCGATCGCATCCGCAACGAGGCCGGCATCGCGACCATGGCCGTGGGCGCCATCTCGGAAGCCGACCACGTCAACAGCATCATCGCCGCGGGACGCGCGGACCTCTGCGCCGTCGCCCGGCCGCACCTGGCGAATCCCGCCTGGGCGCTGCTGGAAGCGGCGAAGATCGGCTACCACGACGTGGCCTGGCCGAAGCAGTACCTTTCGGGCAAGCAGCAGCTCGAACGCAACCTCGAACGTGAACGCATGCTGGCCGCAGCACAGGAGACCCCCCTTGAACGATTCAACTGAGCGCGTCGACCCGGCGCTGGCCGCGGGCAACCGCAAGCAGCTCGCGGGCTACCGCGCCGAACATTTCCTCTGGGCCGTGGACCAGGGCGTGGCCACGGTCACGCTGAACCGGCCCGAGCGCAAGAACCCGCTCACCTTCGATTCGTACGCGGAACTGCGCGACCTGTTCGGGCAACTGAAGTACGCGACCGATGTGCACGCGGTGGTGGTCACCGGCGCCGGCGGCAATTTCTGCTCCGGCGGCGACGTGCACGAGATCATCGGTCCGCTGGTGCGGCTGAAGGCGCCGGAACTGCTGATGTTCACGCGCATGACCGGTGACCTGGTGAAGGCAATGCGGGCCTGTCCGCAGCCCGTCGTGGCCGCCATCGACGGCGTGTGCGCCGGCGCCGGTGCGATCGTCGCGATGGCCTCGGACATCCGCTACGGCACCGCGCGCAGCAAGACCGCCTTCCTGTTCAACCGCGTGGGCCTCGCCGGCTGCGACATGGGCGCCTGCGCGATGCTGCCGCGAATCATCGGCCAGGGCCGGGCAAGCGAGCTGCTGTACACCGGCCGCTCGCTCGGCGGAGAAGAGGGCGAGCGCTGGGGCTTCTTCAACCGCCTCTGCACGCCCGAGGCGCTGGTGCAAGAGGCGCAGGCATTGGCCCGCCAGCTGGTCGAAGGCCCGACCTTCGCCAACGGCATCACCAAGACCATGCTGCACCAGGAATGGGCCATGACGATCGAGCAGGCGATCGAGTCGGAAGCGCAGGCGCAGGCCTTGTGCATGCTGACGCAGGACTTCACCCGCGCTTACGAAGCCTTCGTGGCGAAGCAGAAGCCGAAGTTCGAGGGCAATTGAAATGAATGCGAAGCACATTCCTCACCCTCTCCCTCTGGGAGAGGGCCGGGGTGAGGGCAATTGAAGTGAGCGACACCACCTACCTCGACTGGCCCTTCTTCGAAGACCGGCACCGCAAGCTGCAGCGCGAGCTCGACCCTTGGGCCGCCGAACACGTCGCGCACATCCACGGTCCGGATGTGGATGCATCGTGCAAGGAACTCGTTCGCAAGCTCGGCGGGGCCGGCTGGCTCCAGCACGCCGTCGGCGACCGCATCGACACGCGCGCCATCTGCCTGCTGCGCGAAACGCTGGGCCGCCACAACGGCCTCGCCGACTTTGCGTTTGCGATGCAGGGACTCGGCTCCGGCGCAATCAGCCTGCAAGGCACGCCCGCGCAGAAGGAGCGCTGGCTGCCGCGCGTGGCGCGCGGCGAGGCCATCGCCGCCTTCGCCTTGTCCGAGCCGGACGCCGGCTCGGACGTCGCGAGCATGCAGTGCGCCGCACGCGTGGAAGGCGATCACGCGATCCTCGATGGCGAGAAGACCTGGATCTCCAACGGCGGCATCGCGGACTTCTACGTGGTGTTCTGCCGCACCGGCGAGGCGCCGGGTGCGCGTGGCATCTCCGCGTTCATCGTCGAAGCCGGCACGCCGGGCTTCGAGATCGCCGAGCGCATCGAGGTGATCGCGCCGCATCCGCTCGCACGCCTGAAGTTCACGAACTGCCGCGTACCGCTGGGCAACCGCGTCGGCGCAGCCGGCGAAGGCTTCAAGGTGGCGATGCGCACGCTGGACGTGTTCCGCACTTCGGTCGCGGCCGCGGCGCTGGGATTCGCGCGCCGCGCGCTCGACGAGGCGCTGCACCGGGCGACCACGCGCAGGATGTTCAACGGCACGCTGGCCGATTTCCAGCTCACGCAGGCGAAGCTCGCGCAGATGGCGACCACGATCGACAGCGCCGCGCTGCTGGTCTACCGCGCCGCGTGGCTGCGCGACCAGGGCCGGACCGTCACGAAGGAAGCCGCCATGGCCAAGATGGCTGCCACCGAAGGCGCGCAGCAGGTCATCGACGCGGCCGTGCAGATGTTCGGCGGCCTGGGCGTGAAGAGCGGCGAGCCGGTCGAACAGCTGTACCGGGAAATCCGCAGCCTGCGCATCTACGAAGGCGCCACCGAGGTGCAGCAGCTGATCATCGCGCGCGAATTGCTCAAGGAAGTGAAGTCATGACCCAGGAATCCAGACCCCAAGCCGTCCTCCCCGAGGGATGGGCTCGCCCCAAGGGCTACTCCAACGGCGTCATCGCGAAGGGGCGCATGCTGTTCATCGCCGGGATGATCGGCTGGGACGGCGACCAGCGCTTCCACAGCGACGACTTCGGCGAGCAGGCCCGGCTGGCTCTGCAGAATGTCGCCGACGTGCTGAAGGCCGCCGGCGGGACAGGCGAGAATATCGTCCGGATGACCTGGTACGTGACCGACAAGCGCGAATACCTGGCCGCCGCCCGCGCGGTGGGCCAGGCGTTCCGCGAGATCATCGGCAGCTACACCATCGCCATGACGGCCGTGGAGGTGCGCGCCCTGATCGAGGACCGCGCCAAGGTCGAGATCGAATGCACTGCAGTCCTGCCAGACTGACCCACTGAACCGGAGAGTTTCATGGCCGCCAAAGCTTCGTTCCACTGGGACGACCCCCTGCTGCTCGAGCAGCAGATCACCGACGACGAGCGCGCCGTGCGCGACGCCGCCCGCGCGTACTGCCAGGACAAGCTGGCGCCTCGGGTGCTGGAAGCCTTCCGCCACGAGAAAACCGACCCGGCCATCTTCCGCGAGATGGGCGAGTTGGGCCTGCTGGGTCCCACAATCCCCGAGCAGTACGGCGGCGCCGGCCTGAACTACGTGTGCTACGGCCTCATCGCCCGCGAAGTCGAGCGCGTGGACTCCGGCTACCGCTCGATGATGTCGGTGCAGTCTTCGCTGGTGATGGTGCCGATCAACGAATTCGCCAACGAGCAGACCAAGCAGAAGTACCTGCCGAAGCTCGCGACCGGCGAGTGGATCGGCTGCTTCGGCCTGACCGAGCCGAACCACGGCTCCGACCCGGCGAGCATGATCACGCGCGCCCGCAAGGTCGACGGCGGCTACAAGCTCACCGGCTCCAAGATGTGGATCTCCAACAGCCCGATCGCCGATGTGTTCGTCATCTGGGCCAAGGACGACGAAGGTTCGATCCGCGGCTTCGTGCTGGAGAAGGGCTGGAAGGGCCTGACGGCGCCTGCCATCCACGGCAAGGTGGGCCTGCGCGCCTCCATCACCGGCGAGGTCGTGATGGACGAAGTGTTCTGCCCCGAGGAGAACGCCTTCCCCGAGGTACGCGGCCTGAAGGGCCCGTTCACCTGCCTGAACTCCGCGCGCTACGGCATCGCCTGGGGCGCGCTGGGTGCGGCGGAGGACTGCTGGCACCGCGCGCGCCAGTACGTGATCGACCGCAAGCAGTTCGGCAAGCCGCTCGCGGCCAACCAGCTGGTGCAGAAGAAGCTGGCCGACATGCAGACCGAAATCACGCTGGGGCTGCAAGGCTGCCTGCGCCTGGGCCGCATGAAGGACGAGGGCACGGCGAGCGTGGAGATCACCTCGATCATGAAGCGCAACTCCTGCGGCAAGGCGCTGGACATCGCGCGGCTGGCGCGCGACATGATGGGCGGGAACGGCATCAGCGACGAATTCGGCGTGGCGCGCCACCTGGTGAACCTGGAAGTCGTGAACACCTACGAGGGCACGCACGACATCCACGCGCTGATCCTGGGCCGCGCCCAGACCGGCATCGCCGCCTTCTGACGTTCTCCTCTCCCTCCCCCCTGGGGGAGGGCCGGGGTGGGGGCGCTCCACCCTCCGCAAGGACCTCAACCCATGTCCTCTGCCTTCATCCCCTACGGCCAGTACTGGTCCACGCCCTTCGCGCGCTGGCAAGGCGCGCTCGCGCACCTGCACAGCCTGGAGTTCGCCGCGTGGAACAGCCGGCGCGAACTGCAGGCGCGTGGCTTGCAGGACGCGCCGATCGACTATGGCGTGCTGGGCCTCACGGTGCCGCAGCAGGGCTCGTTCTACGGACTGCCCTGGGCCATGGGCCTGATGGGTTTCGAAGGCGTCGGCGGACCCTCGGTCGCGCAGGCCTGCGCGACGTCGGCACGCTGCCTCGCCATGGCCGCCGATGAAGTGAACGCAGGGCGCGCGTCGTGCGCCTTCGTGCTCACGGCCGACCGCGTGAGCAACGGACCGCAGCTCTACTACCCTGACCCCCAAGGCCCCGGCGGCAGCGGGCGCAGCGAGAACTGGGTGCTGGACAACTTCCGCGAGGACCCGTTCGCCAAGGTGGCGATGGTGCAGACCGGCGAGAACGCCGCGCGCAAGCACGGAATCTCGAAGGCGGAACAGGACGAGGTCACGCTGCTGCGCTATGCGCAATACCAGGACGCGCTGGCCGACGACCACGCGTTCCAGCGCCGCTACATGCGGCTGCCGTTCGAGGTGCCGGACGCGCGCCTGCGCAAGACCGTGGCCAGGCTCGCGGGTGACGAAGGCGTGCACGCGACCACGCGCGAAGGCCTGGCGAAACTGGAGCCGGTGCTGCCCGGCGGCACGATCAGCTATGGCGGGCAGACGCACCCCGCGGATGGCCATGCGGCGATGTTCGTGGGCTCGCGCGAGCAGGCGAGGGCCTTGTCCACGCGACCCGAAATCATGATCGAACTGCTTGCCTTCGGCCAGGCGCGCGTGGAGAAGGCGCACATGCCGCTCGCCCCGGTGCCGGCCGCGCGCGCGGCGCTGCTCCAGGCCGGCATGGAAGCCGCGCAGGTCACCCACGTGAAGACGCACAACCCCTTCGCGGTGAACGACATCGTGCTGTCGCGCGAGATGGGCTTTGCGCTCGATCGCATCAACCGCTACGGCTGCTCGCTGGTGTGGGGCCATCCGCAAGGTCCCACCGGCCTGCGCAGCGTGATCGAGCTGATCGAGGAGATGGTGCAGGACGGCGGCGGCATCGGCCTGTTCACCGGCTGCGCCGCGGGCGACACGGCGATGAGCGTGCTCCTGAAGGTGGACGGCGCGCGATGAGCGCGCTGGCCGGCAGCGCGGGACGGGTGCATGCGAGCATCCTCGCGATGCTCCAGGACACGGCTGCGGCCTTTCCGGATCACGAAGCGGTGGTGTTCGAAGGCACCACCTGGACTTATGCGGAGTTGCGGCGCGTCGTGGCCGGCCTGGCCGCGCTGCTGCGCGCACAGGGCGCAGCAGGTACGCGCGTGGCCACCTTGCTGCCGAATTCGCTGCTCGCGTGCGCGGCGCCTTACGCCGTCGCCGCGGCCGGTGCACAGCTGGTGCCCCTCAATCCGCTCTACACGCCGCGCGAGCTCGACTACATGTTGCGCGATGCGGCGCCGCGGCTGCTGCTCGTAGACGACGCACTCGCCGGGCGCGTGCAGCCGCTGCTGGCGCAGCGTCCCGGCTGCACGCTGCTGCGCGCCTCCGGGCTCTCCGCGAAATTCGAGGCGTGGCGGGCCGACCCATCGCTGGCGATTCCGCCCGAGTGGCTGCCCGACGCGGACGTGCCCGGCCTGCTGCAGTACACCGGCGGCTCCTCCGGCTTTCCCAAGGGCGTGATCCTCACGCACCGCGCGCTCGCCACCAACGTCGCCCAGCGCGACAGCCTGCTGCCGGTCGCGCGCGGGCGCGAGCGCGTGCTGTGCGTGATGCCCCTGTTCCATTCCTATGCGATGGCCATGGGCCTGTTTCTTTGCGGCAACTCGGGCAGCACGCTGGTCGTGCAGGCGGGCTACCACCCCGAGCGCCTGCTGGACGCCATCGCGCGGGAGCGCATCACCATCTTCCCGGGCAGCCCGACGATCTTCACCGGCCTGATGCAGCACGAAGCCTTTGCGCGCACGGACTGGTCGCGCGTGCACACCTGCTATTCCGGCTCCGCCGCGCTGTCGCGCGAGACGCTGGAGCGCTGGCAGGCCGCGACGGGCGCGCCCATCTACGAGGGCTACGGCCAGACGGAGGCGGGTCCGGTGCTGAGTTTCAATCCTGTCCGCGGCCCGGTGAAGGTCGGCTCGGTGGGCATCGCGGTCGCCGGCACCGAACTGCAGGTCGTCGACCTGGAGCAGGGCAAGCGGGTGCTGCCGACCGGAGAGCGCGGCGAGATCCGCGCACGCGGCCCGCAGCTCATGAGCGGCTACTTGAACCTGCCGGCCGAAACCAAGGAGGCGCTGCGCGATGGCTGGCTCTACACCGGCGACATCGGCGAATTCGATGCGGACGGCTACCTCTACATCCGCGACCGCAAGAAGGACCTGGTGATCGTCGGGGGCTACAACGTGTACCCGCGCGAAGTGGAGGAGGTGCTGTTCACGCACCCCGATGTCGCCGAGGCCGCGGTCGTCGGCCAACCCGACGCCTACCGCGGCGAGGTCCTGCGCGCCTTCGTGGTGCTGCGGCCGGGACGCGCTTTCGACGAGGAAGCGCTCAAGGCGTTCTGCGCCGGGCAACTCGCGCGCTACAAGGTGCCCGCGCGGATCGAGCCGCTGGAGGCGCTGCCGAAGACCGGCGTGAACAAGACCGACAAGAAGGTGCTGAAGGCGCGCGTGCGCGGCTGAGGTGCGAGGCGCGCTGCCTATAACAGGCAGCCCAGCCTTGCGTCTTGTTATAGGCTGGCTATCATACGGCTCCAAACTCTGCCCATACAGGAGCCAGCCTTTCACATGGCGCATGCCGCAGGCCCCGCCCACGCGCACCGCGCCGGTCGCTACATTGCCCAGCCTACGGGCTATCGAGCTTTCCATCCCGCGGCGCTGCCGCCGGACCCGCCGGTGGAGCTGACGGGTGACTTGCAGCGCCTGCTGTCGGCAGCCGACCGTGCCTTGGGGCGGTTGGACGGGTCCGTCCTGACGTTGCCGAACCCGGACCTCTTCGTGCTCATGTACGTGCGCAAGGAGGCCGTGCTTTCCAGCCAGATCGAGGGGACACAGAGCTCCTTGCAGGACCTGCTTTCCGCCGAGGCGCAGATCTTCGACGAGAACATGCCGCGCGACGTGGACGAGGTCGTCAACTACGTCCGGGCGATGAAGCATGGTCTGGCACGCCTCGCCGAACTGCCGGTCTCCGTGCGGCTCATTCGCGAGATTCATTCCGAGTTGATGCAAGGCGTGCGCGGAGGCCGCCTGACCCCGGGTGAGCTGCGTACCAGCCAGAACTGGATCGGCCCCGCCGGCTGCACGCTGGCGACCGCCACCTTCGTGCCTCCCCCGCAGCACGAGGTTCCGCAGGCACTCGGCGCCCTCGAGAACTTCCTGCACCGGGATGACGATCTTCCGCCGTTGGTGAAGATTGGGCTGGCCCATGTCCAGTTCGAGACCATCCACCCCTTCCTGGACGGCAACGGCCGCGTGGGACGCCTGCTGATCACCTTCCTGCTCACGGAACGACAGGTTTTGCACAAGCCCGTGCTGTACCTGTCGCACTACTTCAAGCGTCATCGGCAAGAGTACTACGAGCACCTGCAAGCAGTGCGCGACCGGGGCGAATGGGAATCGTGGCTCGCCTTCTTCCTTCGCGGCGTGGTGGAGGTGGCGCACGAAGCGACCGAAACCGCGCGCCGCATCCTGCACTTGCGAGAGCAGCACCGAAGCGCGATCACCGAGCACCTCGGTCGCGCCGCCGGCAGCGGCCACCGCGTGCTGGAGTCGCTCTTCGACCGTCCCATCGTCACAGTAGCGGATGTGCAGGGCATCACCGGCACCACGTATGCGGCCGCGAACCAGCTCGTCGGCCGGCTCGTGCAGCTCGAAGTCCTGCAGGAGATGACCGGCTACACGCGCAACCGGCGGTTCCGCTACGCCCCCTACATCGCTCTATTCAACGATACGCCCCCGGCGGGTTGATCGCCGCCGCGAGCGCGTGGACAGCTTGCGCGCGCAGATGTCCGATTCGGCTGTCGCTGGTGAGACGCCACAGCGGTCCGGGACTTTGGTCTCGCGGTACGCTTCCGTCATGCAGTGTCCCGCTTCCACGCCGCGCCCGGAGACGCGGCACCTGCCTTTCTGGCCCACGGGCCAGTCCACCCACCTCACGCTGCCGCAGACGCACCTCTTCTACAACGCCGAGGTCGCGGCGACGCGCTTTCCGGACAAGCCTTTCATCGTCTTCTACGACAGCGTGCTCACGTTCGCGCAGTTCCGCGCGCAGGCCGAGCGCATCGCCGGCTTCCTGCAGCAGGACTGCGGGGTGCAGCCCGGCGACCGCGTGCTGCTGGACATGCAGAACAGCCCCCAATGGGTGCTGGCCTATTACGGCATCCTGCGCGCCGACGCGGTCGTGGTCCCGGTGAATCCGATGAACAAGACGGAGGAACTGCGCCACTACGTGCAGGACGCGGGCGCGAAGGTCGCCTTCGTCGCGCAGGACCTGCTGCCGCTGATGCGGCCGCTGGTGGGCGGGCCCGACGGCCTGCAGCGCGCGATCGTCGCGACCTACAGCGACCACCTGACGGCGCAGACCGACCTGCAGGTGCCGGAGTTCGTGGCGGCTCCTCGCGTGCCGCTGGAAGGCGAGGGTCTCGTCGCTTGGCATGAGATGCTCGCCGCCGCGCGCACGCCGGCAGCGATGCGCGCCGGCCCCGACGATCTCGCCGTGATGCCG
This sequence comes from Ramlibacter ginsenosidimutans, assembly GCF_016654015.1. Taxonomy (GTDB): domain Bacteria; phylum Pseudomonadota; class Gammaproteobacteria; order Burkholderiales; family Burkholderiaceae_C; genus Ramlibacter; species Ramlibacter ginsenosidimutans. The sequence goes on from NZ_JAEPWM010000006.1 coordinate 126,583, forward strand.
TACACGTCGGGCACGACGGGCCAGCCGAAAGGCTGCATGCACACGCACCGCAGCGTGATGACGACGGCAGTGCAGGGCGTGCAGTGGTTCGGGCGCACGCAGGACTGGGTGGCGCTCTCGGTGCTGCCTTTCTTCCACGTGACGGGCATGGCCGGCGGGATGAACGGGCCGCTGTATGCCGGCGGCACGATCGTGCTGCTGCCACGGTGGGACCGCGACGCCGCGGCGCAATGCATACAGCGCTATCGCGTGCAGACCTGGCAGGCGATCACGACGATGGTGATCGACATGGTCTCGAACCCGCGCATCGGTGACTACGACTTGAGCAGCCTCATCGGCATCCGCGGCGGCGGCGCGGCGATGCCCGAAGCCGTCGCGGCGCGCCTGAAGTCGCTCACCGGCCTGGACTTCGTCGAGGGCTACGGCATGTCGGAGACGCTCGCCGCGACCCACCTCAATCCGCCGCAGCGTCCCAAGCCGCAGTGCCTGGGCATCCCCATGTACGACGTCGACTCGCGGCTGGTGGATCCGGCTACCCTGGGTGCGGTGCCGCCCGGAGAGACGGGCGAGATCATCGTGCACGCGCCGCAGGTGATGCAGGGCTACTGGCGCAATCCGCAGGCCACGGCCGAAGCCTTCCTCGAGATCGACGGCAAGCGGTTCCTGCGCACCGGCGACCTCGGGCGCGTGGACGAGGACGGCTACTTCTTCATGACCGATCGCCTGAAGCGCATGGTCAACGCGAGCGGCTTCAAGGTCTGGCCGGCGGAAGTGGAAGCGCTGATGCACCACCATCCGGCGATCCAGGAGGCCTGCGTCATCGCCGCGCGCGACCCCCGCCGCGGCGAGACGGTGAAGGCGCTGGTGGTGCTGCGGCGCGGACTCGCGCAGGAACCGACGCCGCAGGAGATCACGCAGTGGTGCCACGAGCACATGGCCGCCTACAAGGCGCCGCGGATCGTGGAGTTCGTGGATTCGCTGCCGCGCAGCGGCAGCGGCAAGGTGATGTGGCGGGAACTGCAGGAGCAGCAGGACGCGAAGGACCGCCAGGCCTCGTAGGCTGGCGCGGCCGGAGGCCGCGGGAGGTGAGCGGCGCGAACCCCAGCAGCGCGCGCCGCGCAAACCGCTGGGGTTCGCGCCACGCGCTCACCGGCGGCGGCCTGCGGCCGCCCCAGCCTACGCCGCCCCAGCCTACTTCCCGAGTTCGGTCAGCTTCACTTCCTTGAGCTTGCCGCCCTCGACCACGGCCACGCGGATGTCGCCGCTGGTGCCGCCGTTCGCGTCGATCGCGTCGTAGTTGGCCAGGTTCTGCGCGGCAGGCAGCTTCTTGATCGCTTCACCCAGCTTCGCGCGGATCGCGGTGGCGTCGCTGGTCGTGCCGGCCAGTTGCATCGCGAGCGCCGTGACGCGCATCGCCGTGTAGTTCAGGCTGGCTTCGGAGCCGGGCTCGCGGCCGGGATACTTCTGCATCCAGCGCGCCACCCAGGCCTTCACGTTGGCGGAGTTGTCCTCCATCACCGGCAGCACGCCCACCGCGCCTTCGAGGGCCGCGTAGCTGCCGACGATGGGTTTCATCTCGTTGAGCTTGGCCTGGTCCATGACGATGAAGCCGCCCTTGAAGCCCAGGTCACGTGCCTGCTTGGCCACGAGGCCCGTGGGCTCGGAAGCGCCGCCGATGAACATCACGTCGGGCTTGGCCGCGAGCGCCTTGCTCACGCCGCTGTAGAAGTCGGTGGAGCGGTTGTAGCTCATGGGATTGTCGGCCACGATCTTGCCGCCCGCCGCCTCCCACGCCGGCTTCACCAGCGCGGTCCACTCCTTGGCGTATTCGTGGTCGGCGCCCGCGATCGCGAGGTTCTTGCCGAAGCGCTTCATGGTGTACGCCACGAAGGGCTTCACGTACGCCGAGAAGTCCGGCGGGATGCGCATCGTGTGCTTGTTGCCCATCGCGGTGATCTTGGGCACGCTGGTGTACGACAGCAGCAGCGCGTTGAGGCGATCGTTGCTGGTCTGGATGGCGAAGCCGCCGCCGGAGTGCGGGCACATCACCACCGGCGTCTTCGATTCCTGCACCAGGCGCTGGAAGTTGATCGCAGTTTCGCTCGGGTTGTACTTGTCGTCGAGGGCGACCACGTCGAAGGTGACCTTCTTGCCGCCGACCTGGAAGTTCTCGGCGTTCAGTTCGTCGACCGCGAACTTCAGTCCGTCGAGCGTGTTCTTGCCGTACTGCGCGGCGCCGCCCGAGAGCGGGCCGGAAAAGCCGATCTTCACGACTTCCTGTGCCGCGGCGGGCAGGCAGGCCGCGAGGGCGCTCAGTGCCACGGCGGCGGTCGCGATGCGTCGGTTCATCGTCATGCGGGATCTCTCCTTGGTTGGAATGGACTGCGGGATTGCGGGGTCAGGCGCCGATGTAGGCCTTGCGGACGGCGTCGTTGTTCATCAGGGTCTCGGGCGTGCCTTCGAGCACGATGCGCCCGCGCTCGATCACGTAGGCGCGGTGCGCGATCTTCAGCGCCGCATGCGCGTTCTGCTCGGCCAGCAGCACGGTCGTGCCCGCGGCGTTGATGCGGTGGATCACGTCGAAGACCTGCTTGACCACCAGCGGCGCCAGGCCCAGGGACGGTTCGTCGAGCAGCAGTACGCGCGGGCGTCCCATGAGCGCACGGCCGATCGCCACCATCTGCTGCTGGCCGCCCGAGAGCGAGCCGGCGGGATCGTTCTTCTTCTGCGCGAGGATGGGGAACAGCGCCAGCACTTCCTCGAGCCGCGAGCGGTTGCCTGCACCGTCGCGGCGGTGCACGTAGGCCCCCAGCATCAGGTTCTTCAGCACCGTCATCTGCGGGAAGAGCTTGCGGCCTTCCGGGCACTGCACCAGGCCCCGCGCGACGATCTGCGCCGGCCGCGTGCCTGCGATCTCTTCGCCGTCGAGCCGGATGCTGCCGCTCGCCGGCTTGTGCAGGCCGCTGGCGGTCAGGAAGATCGAGCTCTTGCCGGCGCCGTTGGCACCCAGCAGGACCACCAGTTCGCCGGCCGCTGCATGCAGGCCGATGCCATCGAGCGCGCGGAAGCTGCCGTAGGCGAGCGAGACGCCCTCAAGCGACAGCATGTTCGCTCCCCAGGTAGGCATCGATCACGGCGGGATTCGCGCGCACTTCGGCGGGCGTGCCTTCGGCGATCTTCTCGCCATAGCTCAGGACCAGGATGCGGTCGGCCAGGCGCATGATCATGTCCATCTTGTGCTCGATCAGGCACACGGTCAGGCCGTGCGCCACCATCTTGCGGATCAGGTCCGCGAGCCCCTCGGTCTCCTCCGGGTTCACGCCGCCCGCGGGCTCGTCCAGCAACAGCAGCTTGGGCTCGGTCGCCAGCGCCAGCGCGAACGCGACGCGCTTGCGCTCCTCCTGCGAGATGTCGCCGGCCAGCCGGTTCTCGATGTGGCCCAGGCCCACGAAGTCCAGCGCGTCGCGCGCCTTCTCGCGGCACAGGCGCTCCTCCGCCTTCAGCCGCCGGGTCCCGAGCAGGACGTCGAGCAGGCCCGAGCGCGTGCGCAGCCGGTGGCCGACGATCAGGTTGTCCAGCACCGTCGCCGTGTCGAACAGCGTCGTCGCCTGGAAGGTGCGCGCGATGCCGAGCCGCGCGACCTGGTCGGTGCGCAGGCGCGTGATGTCGCGGCCTTCGAAGACGATGCTGCCTTCGCTGGCGGGATGCACGCCGGCGATGAGGTTGAAGAAGGTCGTCTTGCCGGCGCCGTTGGGGCCGATGATGGCGTTGACCTTGCCGCCTTCGATGACGGTGCTGACGTCGTTGACCGCGACGTTACCGCCGAAGCGCTTGGTGAGGTGGCGGACTTCAAGCACCACGCACCTCCGTCGCCTGCGGACCCGCGATCGGATCGGATGCCGCGCTCGCATGCGCCGCGCGCCGTGCGCGCCACGCCAGCCAGGTGCCGACCACGCCGTGCGGCAGGAAGATGACCAGCGCGACCAGCAGCGGCCCGAAGATCACGAAACGGTACTCCTGCAGGAACTGCAGCGACTGCGTGAGCCAGGGCACGGCGATCGCGCCGAGCAGCGGGCCGAACACCGTGCCGAGTCCGCCGACCAGCATGTACATGGTCATGTCGAAGGTGTTCTGCGATCCGGCGACGTCGGGACCGACGAAGCGGACGAACGCGGCGTACAGCGCGCCGGCCCAGCCCGCGTAGAGCACGGACACGAGGAAGGCGACCAGCTTGTTGCGCATCAGCGGGATGCCGAGCGCCTCGGCGAGGTCGTCGCCGTTGCGGATGGCGATGAAGGTGCGACCGAGCAGCGAGCCGGTGATGCGCTTCATGACCCACACGCCCAGCGCGAGGAAGGCCAGCACCAGGTAATAGAGCTGCACCGGCGTCTCGAAGCGCAAGGGCCCGATGGGCGCGGGGCCGGGGATGCCCATGAGGCCGACCGTGCCGTGGGTGACCGACTCCCACTTCTCCAGCACGAGGAACAGGATCACGCCCACGCACATCGTGAAGATGGAGAAGTAGTGGCCCTTGAGGCGCAGCGACAGCCAGCCGAGCGGCCATCCGAGCAGCGCCGTCACCGCGCCGGCCGCGACGAAGGCGATCCAGAACGGCACCTGGTGGTCCACGGTGAGGATGCCCAGGGTGTACGCGCCCACGGCCATGAAGCCGGCGTGCGCCATGTTGAACTGGCCCGTATAGCCCGTGATGAGGTTCAGGCCCAGCGTCGCGATCGCGAAGATGCAGGCCGTGGTCATCACGGTGAGCCGGTAGTCGTTGCCGGCGACGAAGGGGAACAGGACGCCCGCGGCGGCGAGCAGCGCCCACCCCAGCCAGCCTTCGAACCACTTGGGCATCAGCGGGCTCCCTGCACGAAGATGCCTTGCGGGCGCAGCGACAGGATCACCACCAGCAGCACGAAGGCGATGATGTCCTTGTAGTCGGTCGAGATGTAGAAGGCGCCGAAGGACTCGGCGAAGCCGATGATCAGTCCGCCCACGATCGCGCCGGGCACGCTGCCCATGCCGCCGAGGATGATGATGACGAAGGCCTTCGTGATCACCAGGTCGCCCATCGCGGGATAGACCAGGTTGATCGGCGCATAGAGCGTCGCGGCGACAGCGGCGAGCACGCCCGAGATCGCGAAGGTCATGATCGCCACGCGGTCCGGGTCGATGCCCACCAGCGCCGCGCCTTCGCGGTTCTGGGCCATCGCGATGATGGTGGAGCCCGTGACCGTCCGGGTGAGGAACAGGTGCAGTGCCAGCATCAGGGCGAAGGCGGCGACGATGATCAGCAGGCGCTGCTGCGGCAGCGCGAGGCTCGCAAACTCCACCATGCCGGTGTAGGGCGTCTGCATGCGCAGGAAGTCCGCGCCCCACAGCGCCTGCGCGCCGGATTCGAGGAACAGCAGCAGGCCGATCGCCGCGATCATCGGGTGCAGGCCGCTGGCCTTGCGCAGCGGATGGAACACCAGGCGCTCCGACACGGCGGCGATCAGCGCGACGACGATCGCCGCGCCCACCATGGCGAGCCAGTAGTTGACGCCCCAGCCGCCCATGAGCTTCAGCGCGATGAACGCGCCGACCATGTAGAAGGCGCCATGGGCGAAGTTCGGCACGTGCAGGATGCCGTACACCAGCGTGAGGCCGAGGGCCACCAGGCTGTAGATGCCGCCCAGGGTGAGGGCGTTGAGGGTTTGTTGCAGCAGCACGTCCATGGGTGAGCCTCAGGCTTCAGGACGTGCGCGCGTGCGGCAGGCCGGCACGGGCCTGTCGGGGCGACGACGACATCGGGGGAATGACTCCAGCGGGGTTCTTCTTCAGCGCCTGCACTTTATGCGGCGGCGCAGCGGACTCTCTTACGGGAAAACCCCGCGAGCGGTCTCGTGCGCGACATGGAGGACGCCGAGTAGTCCTTTCCGCTTGCTGGGGTTCGCTGCGCTCACCTTCCGCGGCCGGCGGCCGCGCCAGCCTACGATTTCGCTCGCACGCTGGCGGGACGCGCGCATCGTAGGCTGGCGGTGAGCGCAGCGAACCCCAGCTCCCGCGCCGCTCACTCCTCCTCGTCGCCGCCCGCGCTCTCCTGCACGAGGCTGGCGTGCATCTCGATCATCTGCCGCAAGGTCTTCTTCAGTTCGTTGGAACGCGCGAGGCCGAAGGGCTGCAGCACGCGGTGCTCGTGCTCCTTGGCGAGATCGATCAGGCCGGACACCAGCTTGTCGCCGGCCGGGGTGATCGCGATCAGCGTGATGCGTCTATCGGTCTCGTGCGAGATGCGCCGCACCTGGCCGCGCGCCTCGAGCCGGTCGAGCACGCGCGTGAGCGTCGGCTGCTTCATGGTGGTGAGCCGGGCGAGCGCGCCGATGCTCATCGGGTCGGCGCCATCCAGGCTGGCCAGCACGCGCCAGTCGGACACGGTGAAGCCCTTGGCCGTGACGATGCGGTGGAACTCACCGGAGATCAGGTGGCTCGCCTGCGCGAGCAGCGCCGGCAGGTAGTCGTCCACGAAGATCGCTGGGGTCTTGCCGGCCTTGCGCATGGTGCATTGTCGTTTCTACCGAGGCGGTGAGTGCTTGACAGCTCAATATATGAAAAGTAATGTACATGCGCAAGCGGACGCACCCTGCCGCCGCCCTGACCCGGAAAGAACGCACGCATGAAGATCGCCATCCTGGGCGGCGGACACGGCTGCTATGCCGCCGCCGCCGACCTCTCCGAGGCCGGCCACGAGGTGCGCCTGTGGCGCCGCGACGCTGGCGCACTGCAGCCGGTGATCGAGACCGGCTCCATCCTCCTGAAGGACGCCGACGGCGCCCGCGCGGTGAAGATCGCGCGCGCCACGGCGGACATCGCGCAGGCCCTGGAAGGCGCGCAGCTGGTCGTGATCCCTTCGCCTGCCGTCGCGCAGGAAGACATCGCGCGTGCCATGGCGCCGCACCTGCGCGACGGGCAGGTGGTGTTCCTGCCGCCCGGCACCTTCGGCAGCTTCGTCATGGCGCGCATCGTGCGCCAGTGCGGCAACAGCGCCGACGTCGCCTGGGCCGAGACGGGCACGCTGCCCTACCTCGCGCGCAAGCACGGGGACCGCGAGGTCAACGTCACCATCCGCGCCGTGCGCCTGCCCACCGGCGTCTACCCGACGCGCAAGGCGGGTCACGCGCTGGCGGTGATCCGCGAGGCCTACCCCAGCGTGCACGGCTGCGGCGACGCGCTGTCGGGCGCGCTCATGAACGCCGGCCCGATCATCCATCCGCCGCTGATCGTGATGAACGCGGCGCCGCTGCAGCACTTCGAGCGCTGGGACATCCACAACGAGGGCACCCAGCCCGCGGTGCGCGCCGTGACCGACCGCCTGGACCTGGAGCGCATCGCCGTGCGCGAGGCGCTGGGCTACGGTGCGCCGCACTATCCGCTGGCCGACCACTACAACAACGACCAGTGGATGTACGGCGACGCGCACAAGAAGCTGGTGAAGTCCGGCGACTGGCGCGAGCACATCGACCTGCACACGCACCGCTACGTGACCGAGGACACCGAGCTGGGCCTCGCCTTCCTCGCCTCGGTCGCGCGCTGGGCCCGCGCCGATGCGCCGATCGCGCACGGCCTGCTGGCCGTCGTCGGCGGCTTCCAGGGCCGCGACCTGCGGCAGGGCCCGCGCACGCTGGAGGGACTGGGCCTCGCACAGCTCGATCGTTCGGCCCTGCAGGAAGTCCTGCAGGAGGGCGAATGAGTTCGCCCAGGTTCGTCGCGGTGGGCGCGGGCCGCATGGGCCGCGGCATTGCGATCAGCTTCGCGTATGCCGGCCACCGCATCGCGCTGGTCGACCTGCGCCAGCGCACGCCCGAAGCCTGGCAGAAGCTGCGCGACGAGGCACTGGCGGAAGTGCGCGGAGCGCTGCAAGGGCTCGCGCGGCTCGGTGCGCTGGACGAGGCGCGCATCCCCGAGATCGCCGCGCGCGTGGAGATGGTGGACGCCGCCGGCGCCCCTGCCGCGCTCGCCGCGGCCGAACTGGTCTTCGAGGGCGTGCCCGAGACGATGCAGGCCAAGCGCGAGGCCTTCGCGCACATCAACCGCCACTGCAGCGCGGACGCGATCCTCACCTCGACGACCAGCAGCATCCTGGTCACGCAACTCGCGGAGCTGGTGGAGCGGCCCGAGCGCTTCCTCAACATGCACTGGCTGAACCCCGCCTATGTCATCCCCGTCGTGGAGCTGAGCACGCACCCGGGCACGGATCCCGCCGTGGTGGCGCGCACGCGCGCGCTGATGGAAGGCATCGGCAAGCTGCCCGTCGTCTGCGGCCCGGCGCCGGGCTACATCGTGCCGCGCCTGCAGGCGCTGGTGATGAACGAGGCCGCGCGCATGGTGGAAGAGGGCGTCGCCACGGCCGAAGAGATCGACAAGGCGACGCGCTACGGAATGGGCCTGCGCTTCGCGGCCCTGGGCGTGGTGGAGTTCATCGACTTCGGCGGCTGCGACATCCTGCACCACGCCAGCCGCGAGATGGCCGGGAGCATCGATGCGCAGCGCTACCGGGCACCCGCGATCGTGCACCGCATGATGGAGGAAGGTCGGCTCGGCCTGAAGACCGGCAGCGGCTTCTACGACTACGCCGGCCGCGACGTGGCCGCGTACCGCCTGGACGTGCTCTCGCGCACGCTGGGCATGTTGCGCCACGCCGGGCTGTGGAAGCCGCCGGCCGAACAGACGCTGCCATGACGCCGCGGGGCCAGCCTGCCGTGATCCGTCGCGCGTATGCGGACCTGCCGCACGGGCAGGTGCACTACGCCGAGTGCGGCGCCCGCGATGCGCAGGTGGTGCTGCTGCTGCACCAGACGCCGCGCAGCTGGGCGGAGTACCGCGAAGTCCTGCCGCTGCTGGGGCAGAGGTACCGTGCCATCGCGATGGACACCGCCGGCTTCGGCGCTTCCGACCCGCCGGCCGGGCCGGCCTCCATCGAAGCGTGGGCCGGAGTCGCCGCCCAGTTCCTCGGTCGGCTGGGCATCGCGCAGGCGGATGTCGTCGGCCACCACACGGGCGGCGTGATCGCCATCGAGCTCGCCGCGCGCCATGGTGCGCTCGTGCGCTCCCTCGTGCTGTCGTCCACGCCGTACACCGACCCCGAATTCCGGCGCCTGCGCGCCGAGCGGCCGCCGATCGACGCCGTGGAAGCGAGCGAGGACGGCAGCCATCTCGCCGCGCTGTGGCGCAAGCGCCAGGGCTTCTACCCGCCGGGTCGCCCCGAGCTTCTGCAGGCGTTCGTGCGCGATGCGCTGCAGGTCAGTGGTGACGTGGAGGGCGGCCACCGTGCCGTCGCCTCCTACCGCATGGAGGAGCGCATCGCCGCGGTCACGCAGCCCGTGCTGGTGATCCGCGCCGGTGCCGATCCGTTTGCCGCCCCGCATGCGGCGCACTGGCTGCAGTTGCTGCCGCAGGCGCAGCTGGCCGACCTTCCCGAAGGCATGGTGCCGCTGCCGGACCAGTTGCCCGACGCGTTTGCGCAGGCCGTGCTGCGCTTCCTGGAGGCGCAGCCATGAAGGCCGTTCGCGTGCACGCCTGGGGCGAGCCGCCCCGCATCGAGGAGCTGCCCGAGCCGCTCGCCGCCCCGGGCCGCACGCTGGTGCGCATGCAGGCGGCGACCGTGGGCCATATCGACCGCACCGTGTGGAGCGGCGCCTTCCTGCGCCATCCGCCGCTGCCCTACGTGCCCGGGGTGGAGGCGGCCGGTGTCGTGCTCTCCAGCGAACGGTTCGCGCCCGGCCAGCGCGTGTGGATGCGCGGCGGCGGCCTCGGCATCGCGCGTGACGGCACCTGGCGCGAGTGCGTGGACGCACCCGACGAGGCGCTCGGCGAGTTGCCCGACGGCGTGTCCTTCGCCCTCGGCTCCGCCTTCTTCTCGCCCTGCACGTCGGCGTGGATCGCCTTGCACGAGGTCGGGCAGTTGCGTCCCGGCGAGCGCGTGCTGGTGAGTGGCGCTTCCGGCGCCGTCGGCTCCATCGCGGTGCAACTCGCACGCGAAGCGGGCGCCGAAGCCCGGGCCGTGGTGTACGACGCGGCGCAGGCACGACGGCTTGCGCCCGGCATCGAGGCTGTCGAAGCGGCGGACCTGCAAGCCGAAGCGGATCTGCTGCTCGACATGGTGGGCGGATCGGCCTTGCCGCAAGCCTTGCGCGGCGTGAAGCCCGGCGGCCGTGCGGTGCTCGTCGGCTATGCGGGCGGCCCCGAGGCGCGGCTGGACCTGCCCGAGCTGCTGCAGCGCGACGTCGCCCTGCTGCCGCTCAACATCCTGCGCCGCGAGGCCTCGGCGCGCGCGGCGGCGCCCAGGCTGCTGCAGCAGATCGCGCAGGGACGACTGCAGCTCGCCGTGCGCGAATTTCCGCTGGCGCAAGCGGCCGAAGCCCTGCAGTGGATCGCGACGCGCGGCCACGCCGGCCGCGCCGTGCTCACCGTCCCGGCTAGCGCGGTCGGCGGGTGAGGCTCACTGCGTGGATGGGTACGCCGGCTCGGGCATGCAGCGCTTCTTTCGCCACGGTTCCGCGCACCGGATCGGGGTATTCCCTAGGCATGGAAACTGCATGACTTTTCATATGTTCCAGCTTAAACTAATCCGCCATCCCGCCTGCGACGCGCAGCCCGGGACGGGCGACACCAGCGGGGATCTAGATGGCCGAGCGATCGTTTGTCGAGGAAGTGAAGAAGCTGCGCCTCGGCGCCGGGGAGACCTTCCGTGGCGAAGGCATCCTCGCAGTCACCAAGGCGCTGCTCGAATCGGGCGTGGCCTACGTCGCAGGTTACCAGGGCGCGCCCATCTCGCACCTGATGGACGTGCTGGCCGACGCGCAGGACATTCTCGCGGAGCAGGGCATCCGCTTCGAGAACAGCGCCAGCGAAGCGACCGCCGCCGCCACGCTCGCCGCTTCGGTGAACTACCCGCTGCGCGGCGCGGTCACCTTCAAGGCCACCGTCGGCACCAACGTCGCTTCCGACGCGCTGGCCAACCTGGCCTCCGGCGGCGTCACCGGCGGCGCGCTGGTGGTGGTCGGCGAAGACTACGGCGAGGGCTCCTCGATCATGCAGGAGCGCAGCCACGCCTTCGCGATGAAGTCGCAGATCTGGCTGCTCGATCCGCGGCCAACGCTCTCGTGCATCGTCCAGGCGGTGAAGCAGGGCTTCGAGCTGTCCGAGGCCAGCCACACGCCGGTGATGCTGCAGCTGCGCATCCGCGCCTGCCACGTGCACGGCGAATTCACCGCTTCCGACAACAAGCGCCCGTCCTTCACCATCGGCGAGGCGCTCGATGCGCCGCAGCGCGACGTGAGCCGCATCGTGCTGCCGCCGGCGAGCTTCGTGCACGAGCAGGAGAAGGTGCGCGAGCGCTGGCCCGCCGCGGTGAAGTTCATCGAGGAGCATGCACTCAACGAGTTCTTCGCGGAGGGGGCCGACGACATCGGCATCGTCGTGCAGGGCGGCAACTACAACACCACGCTGCGCGTGCTGGAGCGCCTGGGCTTCGCGGACGTGTACGGCAACAGCCGCATCCCGCTGTACTGCATGAACGTGGCGTACCCGGTGATCGATTCCGAGGTGCTGCGCTTCTGCCGCGGCAAGCGCGCGGTGCTGATGGTGGAAGAGGGCCAGCCCAACTTCATCGAGCAGAACATCGCGGCCATCCTGCGCAATGCGCACGTCGACACCGCCCTGCACGGGAAGGACCTGCTGCCCGTCGCCGGCGAATACACGACGGCCGAGACGCTCAAGGGCGTGCGCGCCTTCCTGGAGCGCTACGGGCGGATGCAGCCCGAACCCGTGGTCGCCAAGCCGCCCAAGGTGATCCCGCTCAAGCCGCTGGCCGAGAGCGTGTCGGCGCGGCCGCCGGGCTTCTGCACGGGCTGCCCCGAGCGCCCGATCTTCACCGCGATGAAGCTGGTCGAGCGCGAGCTGGGCGAGCACCACGTCAGCGCCGACATCGGCTGCCACCTGTTCTCCATCCTGCCGCCCTTCAACCTCGGCAACACCACGATGGGCTACGGCCTCGGCGCCGCGGGCGCGGCAGCGCTGAACACGCCCGGCGCAGGCCACAAGCGCGCGATCAGCGTCATGGGCGACGGCGGCTTCTGGCACAACGGCCTCACCAGCGGCGTCGCCAACGCGGTGTTCAACCGCAGCGACAACCTCACCATCGTCGTCGACAACAGCTACACCTCCGCCACCGGCGGGCAGGACATCCTGTCGTCCACCGCGGAGAACCGCTCGCGCAGCACCGGGCACGCGATCGAGCGCGCCGTGCGCGGCGTCGGCGTGAACTGGGTGCGCACGATGAAGCGCACCTACGATGTCGCCGGCATGCGCGACGCGCTGCGCGAGGCGCTCACCACCAAGGAGCAGGGCCCCAAGGTGCTGATCGCGCAGTCCGAGTGCATGCTGAACAAGCAGCGCCGCGAAAAGCCGCTCGCCCGCAAGGCCGTCGCCGAGGGCAAGCGCGTGGTGCGCGAGCGCTTCGGCGTGGACTCCGACACCTGCACCGGCGACCACTCCTGCATCCGGCTCTCGGGCTGCCCTTCGCTGTCGGTCAAGCCCAATCCGGATCCGCTGCGCAGCGACCCGGTCGCGACCGTGCTGGACTCCTGCGTCGGTTGCGGCCTGTGCGGCGAGGTGTCGCATGCGGCCGTGCTGTGTCCCTCCTTCTACAAGGCGCAGATCACGACCAACCCGACCCGCTGGGACCGCCTGCGCCAGCGCGTGAGCCGTGCCGTCATCGGGCGCCTGCAGCGCCGCGCGGCTGCGCGCCGCGAACGCTACGCCTTCTGAGCCCGCGATGAACAGCGTGCAGCCGATCAAGATCGCGATCCTCGCCATGGGCGGGGAGGGCGGCGGTGTCCTGGCCGACTGGATCGTGGACCTGGGCGAGTCCAACGGCTACATCGCCCAGACCACCTCGGTGCCCGGCGTCGCCCAGCGCACCGGCGCCACGATCTACTACGTGGAGATGTACCCGCGCGAGCAGGCCGAACGCGATGGCGGCCATCCCGTGCTAGCGCTGATGCCCTTGCCCGGCGACGTCGACGTGGTGCTGGCGTCCGAGCTGATGGAAGCCGGTCGCGCCGTCCAGCGCGGGCTGGTGACGCCGGACCGCACGACCCTGGTCGCCTCCACGCACCGGGTCTATTCCATCGCCGAGAAGATCGCGCTGGGCGACGGCCGCGCGGACAGCAAGAACCTTCTGGCCCACGCGCAATCGGCAGCGCGCCGCTTCGTGCGCTTCGACATGGCGCAGGTGGCCGAAGACAACGGCAGCGTCATCAGCGCCGTGCTGTTCGGCGCGCTGGCCGGCACGGGCGTGCTGCCCTTCAGCCGCGCGCAGTTCGAGTCCACGATCGAGCGCGGTGGCGTCGGCGTGAAGGCGAGCCTGCGCGCATTCGAGGCCGGCTTCACCCAGGCCAATGCCCCGGCGGCGGCGGATGCCACCCCGGTGGCTGCGGCGCTGCGGCCCGCGGGCACGCCGCGCGACCCCGAAGTGCGCTCGCTGCTGGCCCGCATAGCGAAGGACTTCCCGCCTGCCGCCCAGCCCGTGCTGGTCGAAGGCGCGCGCCGCCTGGTCGACTACCAGGACCCGGACTACGCCGGCCTCTACCTGGACCGGCTCGCGCGTATCCAGCAGCTGTCCGGCGGCGAAGTGCAGCTGCTGACGGAGACGGCCCGCCACCTCGCGCTCTGGATGTCGTACGAGGACACCGTGCGCGTGGCCGAACTCAAGACGCGGGCCAGCCGCTTCGAGCGGGTGAGCAGCGAGGTGCACGTGCAGCAGGACCAGCTGCTGGACATCAACGAGTACATGCATCCGCGCCTGCAGGAGATCTGCGACACGCTGCCCGCGGGCCTGGGTCGCTGGCTCGCGTCCTCGGGCTGGCCGCGCCGGCTGGTGGAACGCGCCACGCGCAAGGGCCGCGTGGTCACCACCAGTTCGCTCGGCGGCTTCCTGCTGCTGTACACGCTGGCGGGCCTCAAGCGCTGGCGCCGCGGCAGCCTGCGCTTCCAGGCGGAGAACCAGCGCATCGAGACCTGGCTGGATCGCATCGCCGCCGCCGCTGCGCTCAACCCGCAGCTCGCCACCGAAGTCGCGCAGTGCCAGCGCCTGGTGAAAGGCTACGGCGACACGCACGAACGCGGCCTGCGCAACTACGAAACGCTGATGGACGCGGTGCAGCGGGCCGGCGCCCGGCTCGCGCCCGCGAGCCTGCGCGAACTGCGCGATGCGGCCCTCGCCGACGAGGGCGGCCAGCAACTGCGCGCCGCGCTGGAGCGCCTTTCCCTGCACGCGCCGCTCAAGCAGGCGGCCTGACCGGTTCAACGAGGAGCATGCGGCCATGACGACATCGCGCTACCGCGGCAACCCCGAGGCCCTGAGGGCCCTCGTGCAGCCGGAACGCGTGCATCGCGACCTGTACATCAGCCAGGAAGTGTTCGAACTGGAGCAGGAGCACTTCTTCGCGAACACCTGGAACTACGTCGGCCACGACAGCCAGGTCCAGAAGCCCGGCGACTACATCACCAACGAGATCGGCGGCCGGCCCCTCATCATCGTGCGCCACACCGATAACTCGGTGCGCGTGCTGATGAATCGCTGTGCGCACAAGGGCTCGCGGCTGGTGAGCGCGCCGGCAGGCAACACCGGCAAGTTCTTCCGCTGCCCCTACCACGCGTGGGCCTTCGACACCGACGGCGCGCTGCGCGCGATCCCGCTGAAGAACGGCTACATCGGCACCAGCCTGAACGACTGCGAGAGCGGCCAGGGCCTCGTGCGCGTGCAGAACGTGCGCGTGTACCGCGGCTTCATCTTCGTGAAGATCAACGACGCGGGGCCGGATTTCGAGGAGTACTTCGGCGAGTCGCTCAGCTCGATCGACAACATGGCCGACCGCTCGCCCGAAGGCGAGCTGGAGATTGCCGGCGGGTGCCTGCGCTTCGTGCACCAGTGCAACTGGAAGATGTTCATCGAGAACCTCAACGACACCATGCACCCCATGGTGGCGCACGAGTCTTCCGCCGGCACCGCGAAGAAGATGTGGGCGGACAAGCCGGCCGACGCGCCCAAGCCCATGGCCATCGAGCAGTTCGTGCCCTTCATGTCTGACTACAAGTTCTTCGAGGACATGGGCGTGCGCGTCTACGACAACGGGCACAGCTTCTCGGGAGTGAACTTCAGCATCCACAGCAAGTACTCGGGCATCCCGGCGTACGAGGAGGCGATGATCGAGGCCTACGGCGAGGAGAAGGCGCACGCGATCCTCGGCCTCACGCGCCACAACACCGTGTACTACCCGAACCTCACGATCAAGGGCGCCATCCAGGCGATCCGCGTGGTGAAGCCGATCGCCGCGGACAAGTGCCTCGTGGAGAGCTGGACCTTCCGCCTGAAGGGCGCGCCGCCGGAGCTGCTGCAGCGCACGACGATGTACAGCCGCCTGATCAACTCGCCGTTCTCGGTGGTCGGCCACGACGACCTGCAGGCCTACCGCGGCATCCAGGCCGGCCTGCACGCCAGCGGCAACGACTGGGTCAGCCTGCACCGCAACTTCCAGGAAAACGAGATCGGCAAGCGCGAGCTGACGGCCAACGGCACCAACGAGATCTCGATGCGCAACCAGTACCGCGCCTGGGCGAAGTACATGACGCTGACGATGGGGGGCGAGGCATGAACGCCGCACGGCCCACCGAAGGCGCGGGCCCGACCCGCCAGGACCTGATCGACTTCGTGGTGCGCGAAGCGCGCCTGCTCGATGCGAAACAGTACGAGGAGTGGAACCGCCTGTTCACCGACGACGGCATGTACTGGGTGCCCCTGGTCCCAGACCAGGAGGATGGCGTGAACCACACCTCGCACCTGTACGAGGACAAGCTGCTGCGCGAGCTGCGCATCGAGCGCCTGAAGAGCCCGCGCGCCTTCTCGCAGCAGCCTCCCAGTCGCAGCCATCACCTGCTGCAAACCCCTACGGTCGAAACTTTCGATCCGCCATCCAATCGCTACCTCGTGCGCACGGAATTCCACTACACCGAGTCGCAGGGCGATGAACTGCAGTTCTACGTGGGCCACTTCCTGCACCACCTTACCGTGCGCGACGGTGTCCTGCGCATGACGCTCAAGCGCGTGAACCTGCTCAATCCCGACGCCGCGCTGCCCGCCGTGCAGTTGTTCATCTGAGGCCCATGCACACGGTCCACCAGCGCTTCGCCACGACCGCCGCCCGCGCGTCGGCCGCGGAGTTCCTGTTCCTCGACGCCGTGACGGCGCAGGCCTACGGCATTCCCGCGCAGCCGGTGTCCTGGGGCGCGGCGGCGCAGGAGATCGAACGCCTGCGCGCGCTGTACGCGGCGGCCGGCTACGGACACGGCCATCGCGTCGGCCTGCTGCTGGAGAACCGGCCGGCCTTCCTGTTCCACTGGTTCGCGCTGAATGCGCTGGGCGTGAGCGTGGTGCCGATGAACGCGGAGATGCGCTCGGCGGAACTGGAATACCTGATCGGCCACAGCGAGATCGCGCTGGCGGTCACGCTGCCGCAGCGCTTGGCCGACCTGCGCAACGCCGCGCGCATTGCCGGTGTGCGCATGGCCGCGTGGGATCCCGACGGCGATGCCGTCCTGCCGCGCGCTCCTGCACCCGCGCCGCTCGAGGGCACGGCACCAGGACTGGCGAGCGAGTGCGCGCTGCTCTACACGTCGGGCACCACCGGACGCCCGAAGGGCTGCCGTCTCTCGAACGAATACTTCCTGCGGGCCGGCGAGTGGTATGCAGGGCTGGACGGCGTCTGTTCGGTCCGCCGCGACGCGGAACGGATCATCACGCCGCTGCCGCTGAACCACGTGAATGCCATGGCGTTCTCCACCATGGTGGTCGTCACGGCGGGCGGCTGCCTCGTGCAGCTCGATCGCTTCCATCCCAGGAGCTGGTGGCAAAGCGTGCGCGACAGCCGCGCGACCATCGTGCACTACCTGGGCGTCATGCCCGCGATGCTGCTGACCGCGCCGGCTTCGCCGCAGGACAGTGCGCACCAGGTCCGTTGGGGCTTCGGCGCCGGCGTGGACAGGAAGAACCACGCGGTGTTCGAGGAGCGCTTCGGCTTCCCGCTCGTGGAGGCGTGGGCGATGACGGAGACCGGCGCCTCCGCCTGCATCATGGCCAACCACGAGCCGCGCCACGTCGGCGCGAGCTGCTTCGGCAAGCCCGAGGCCTTCGTCGAGGTGCGGCTGGTCGACGAGCAGGGCCAGGACGTGCCGGACGACGTTCCGGGCGAGCTGCTGGTGCGCTCCAGCGGCCCGGATCCGCGGCGCTACTTCTTCAGCGAGTACCTGAAGGACCCGGACGCCACCGCCCAAGCCTGGGCGGATGGCTGGTTCCACACCGGCGACATGGTGAAGCGCGACGCCGCCGGCCACCTGTACTTCATCGACCGCAAGAAGAACGTGATCCGCCGCAGCGGCGAGAACATCTCCGCGGTCGAAGTGGAGAGCGTGCTCAACCAGCACCCCGCGGTGAAGAGCTCCGCGGTCGCCGCCACGCCGGACCCAGTGCGTGGCGACGAGGTGCTGGCCTGCATCATCCCGCGCGACCCCGTGCCCCCGGAGCAGCGCGAGGCGCTGGCGGCGAGCATCGTGCAGCACGCGCTGGCGCAGCTCGCCTACTACAAGGCCCCCGGCTATGTCGCCTTCGTCGATGAGGTGCCGCTCACGCCCTCGCAGAAGATCCAGCGCGGGCAGTTGCGCGAGCTGGCGCGCTCCTTGCCTGGGGCTGCGTGTTGCATCGACACGCGCACCATGAAGAAACGCCAATGACCAGACAGCGCATGTCGTATGAAGGCGTCGCGGTCGCCGTCCCCGTGACGGTGCCGTACGTGCGCTACTCCACGCACAACGCGCACTGGTTCATCGGCCAGGCGCTGCAGGCGCTGGTGCAGGAATCCGGGATCGCGAAAGAGCAGATCGACGGCCTCACGATCAGCAGCTTCTCGCTGTCGCCCGACACGGCGGTCGGCGTGACGCAGCACATGGGCATGTCGCCGCGCTGGCTGGACCACATTCCCACCGGCGGCGCTTCCGGCGTGATGTCGCTGCGGCGGGCGGCCCGTGCCGTGCAGGCCGGCGACGCGGACATCGTCGCCTGCGTCGCGGCGGACACGAACCACGTCGACTCCTTCCGCCTGACGCTGGGCTCCTTCAGCAACTTCGCGCGCGACGCCAGCTATCCCTACGGCTCCGGCGGCCCGAACTCGATCTTCGCGATGATCACCGCGAACTACATGCGCACCTACGGGGCGCAGCGCGAGGACTTCGGCCGCATCGCGGTGGCCCAGCGCACCAACGCACTGCGCAACCCGAACGCGCTGTTCAAGAAGCCGCTGACACTCGACGAGTACATGGCGGCCCGGCCGATCTCCGACCCGATCCACCTGTTCGACTGCGTCATGCCTTGCGCCGGCGCCGAGGCCTTCCTCGTCATGCGCGAGGAGAAGGCCCGTGAACTGGGCTTGCCGCACGTGCTGGTGCGCGGCGCCATCGAGCGGCACAACGCCTTCTCGGACGACCCGATCATGGTGCGCGGCGGCTGGCGCATGGACCGCGACGACCTGTACGCGCAGGCCGGCGCGCGGCCGGACGACGTCGACTTCATCCAGACCTACGACGACTATCCGGTGATCGTGATGCTGCAGTTCGAGGACCTGGGCTTCTGCGACAAGGGCGAAGGCCCGGCCTTCGTGCGCGAGCGCAGCACCACCTTCGACGGCAGCTTTCCCAACAACACCAGTGGCGGCCAGTTGTCCGTGGGACAGGCCGGTGCGGCGGGAGGTTTCCTCGGCATGACGGAAGCGATCCGGCAACTCACGGGGCAGGCCGGCGACCGCGCCGTGAAGGACGCGCAACTGGGTCTCGTCACCGGCTTCGGCATGGTCACGTACGACCGCTGCCTGTGCACGGGCGCCGTGCTGCTCGGGAGAGCCTCATGACGATGCCGCTGATGAAGCCGAAGCGCAAGAACCCGGTCCTGCGCACCCGGCAGATGAACCTGCCGCCGTGGGCACGCGGGCGCGTGGCGCTGGGCATGACGGCCGCGGCGGCCGAGGGCCGCTTCGAGCTGCAGGTCTGCAAGGACTGCAGCACCGTGCAATACCCGCCCCGCGAGGCCTGCCACAAGTGCCTGTCGCCGCGGCTGCAGTGGAAGCCGCAGTCGGGGCAGGGCACCTTGCTGGCCACCACGACGCTGCACCACAGCAACGACCTCTTCTTCCGCGAGCGCCTGCCCTGGCGCATGGGGCTGGTGCACCTCGATGCGGGCCCCTCCGTGATCGTGCACCTGCACGGCGAAGTGGGCGAGGCGCCGAGCCGGGTGCACGTCGGTGCGCGGCTCGATCGGGCGGGGCAGGCAGTGCTGATCGGTTTCCCGGAACAGGGGAGTGAACACATGGCAGACGACAGGATGTTGCGAGAGATGACGAGCGACCCGAAATTCCGCAAGGTGCTGGTCACCGATGGCAAGACGGCGGTCGGCCAGGCCATGGTGCAGGCGCTGGTCAAGGCAGGCGCCGAGATCGTGTGGGTGGGGCACGCCGAGCCGTGGAAGAAGCTGCCCGGTTTCGACGACATCAGCGCGCTGAAGGAAGTCACGCTGGTGCCGCTGGACCTCACCAACGGGCGCTCGGTGAGCGAGCTCGCGGGCGAGATCGGCGGCAAGGTGGATATCGTGATCAACACCGCCGAAGTGCATCGCACCTACGGCATTGGCGCCCGCCGCGGCACCGACGTCGCGAAGTCGGAGATGGAGATCAACTACTTCGGCTACCTGCGCCTGGCCCAGGAGTTCGGCCCCGCGCTGCGGGCGCGCTCGGCCGACGGCGTCACGCATGCGGCGGCATGGGTCAACCTGCTCTCGATCTACGCGCTGTCCAACTTCCCGCCGCACGGGACCTTCTCCGCCTCGAAGGCGGCGGCCTTGTCGCTTGCGCAGTGCCAGCGCGCGGAGATGCGGCCAGCGGGCATCCGCGTGATCAACGTGTTCCCCGGTCCTATCGACGACGAATGGAACCAGAACCTGCCGCCGCCCAAGCTGGCGCCCGCCGCGCTGGCCAGCGCGGTCGTGAGGGCGCTGAAGGAAGGCGTCGAGGACGTGTACCCGGGCGACGTGGCGCAGGAATGGCTGGAGCGCTGGCGCGAGAACCCGAAGGTGCTCGAACGCGAACTCGCGGCAGGAGGGAATTGATGGCGCAGGCAACGAACAGCGTGCTGGCCGGCGTCGCGATGGCGCTCGCCACCGGCCGCATCCGCGTGGTGGACCTCACGCAGACGCTCACGCCCGAATTCCCGCAGATCGCGCTGCCGCCGGAGATGGGGCAGTGCTGGCCATTCCGCATCGAGGAGGTCTCGCACTACGACGAGCGCGGCCCCGGCTGGTACTGGAACAACTTCTCCTGCGGCGAACACACGGGCACGCACTTCGACGCGCCCATCCACTGGATTTCCGGCAAGGACCTGCCGAACAATTCGGTCGACACGATCCCGGTGCAGGACTTCGTCGCGCCGGCCTTCGTGATCGACTGCTCGGAGCAGGTGAAGAAGGATCCCGACTACCTGCTCACGGTGCAGGACATCGAGCGCTTCGAGCAGGCGCATGGCCGCATCGCGGCCGGAGCGTGGGTGCTGATGCGCACCGACTGGTCCAAGCGCCTGGACCCCGAGGCCTACCAGAACTTCGATGAGACCGGCCAGCACACGCCCGGCCCGAGCTCCGAGGCCGTGCAGTTCCTCGTCGAACAGCGCCAGGTGCTGGGCTTCGGCTCCGAGGCGATCGGCACGGACGCCGGGCAGGGCTACCACCTGCGGCCGCCTTATCCCTGCCACTACTACATGCACGGCGCCGGCAAGTACGGCCTGCAATGCCTGGCCAACCTCGACCTGCTGCCGCCCACCGGCGCCATCCTGATCTGCCCGCCGCTGAAGATCCAGAAGGGCAGCGGCAGCCCCTTGCGCGTGCTGGCGCTGGTGGAGGACAAGCCATGAGCGCAGCGAAAGTGGCGGCCGTCACCGGCGGCAGCGCGGGCATCGGCAAGGCGATCTGCGAATCGCTGCTGGCCGATGGCTACGAGGTGATCTCGCTCGCGCGCCGCAAGAGCGACATCGCGCATCCGAAGATGCACGACATCGAGGTGGACCTGATGGACCGCGCCGCCACCGGCGAGGCCGCGCGGGAACTCGCGCGGCGCTTCGAGGTGAGCACGCTGATCCACAACGCCGGCGTGATCCGGCCGGCGCTGCTGCCCGAGGTGGATCTCACCGACCTCGATGCGCTGGTGAACCTGCACCTCGGCGCCGCCGTGCAACTGGTGCAGGCCACGCTGCCTGCCATGCGCGCGCAGCGCTTCGGCCGCATCGTGCTCATGTCCTCGCGCGCCGCGCTCGGAGCGCAGACGCGCACCAGCTACTCCGCCACCAAGGCGGGCATGCTGGGCATGGCCCGCACCTGGGCGCTGGAACTGGCGCCGCATGGCATCACGGTCAACCTGGTCGCGCCCGGTCCGGTGCACACCGAGATGTTCTACGACGTGATTCCCGCCGGCAGCGAACGCGAGCAGAAGCTCGCTGCGTCGATTCCGGTGGGCCGCATCGGGGAAGCGGCGGACGTCGCCCGCGCGGTGTCCTTCTTCATCCATCCCGACGCCGGCTTCGTCACCGGCCAGATGCTCTACGTCTGCGGGGGCGCGAGCCTCGGCAGCCTGTCCCTTTGAAACGGAGAAACTGCATGCCTGTCATCCGAAGCATCGCCGCCACCGCGCTGGGCGCCGCCCTCGCGCTCAACGCGATGGCCGCCGACCTGAAGGTCGGCTTCATCACCTCGCTGTCGGGGCCGGTGTCCTCGCTGGGGATTCCCTACGCCAAGGGCATCCAGGCGGGCGTCGCCTACAAGGCCACGGTGAACGGCCACAAGGTGCAGCTGCTGCAGCTGGACGACGGCTCCGATCCGGCGACCGCCGCGCGCAACGCGCGCAAGCTGATCGAGGAGGACAAGGTGGACGTGGTGATCGGCACCGCCGGCTCTCCGGGCGCGCTGGCCATCGCCGCCGTCGCGCGCGAGACGAAGACGCCGCTGATTTCCATCGCGAACGCCAACCTGCCCGGCGAGGACGGCGCCTGGATGGTGACGCTGCCGCAGCCTGCGCCGCTGATGATCAACGCCGTCGTCGACCGCATGAAGAAGAGCGGCGTGAAGACGGTGGGCTACATCGGCTTCTCCGATGCCTGGGGCGACCTGGTGTACGACTCGCTCCTGCCGGCCGCGAAGGCCGCCGGCATCCAGGTGGTGACGAACGAGCGCTTCGCCCGCGCCGACACGTCGGTGACGGGCCAGGTGCTCAAGATCGTGGCGGCGCATCCCGACGCCGTGCTCACCGGCACGTCCGGCACGCCCGGCGCGCTGCCCTACCGCGCCCTGATGGAGCGCGGCTGGAAGGGCCAGATCTACGGCACGCACGCACTGATCAATCCCGACTTCGTGCGCGTCGGCGGCCCCGCCGTGGAAGGCTTGCTGGCCCCGACCGGGCCGGTGATCGTGGCGGAGCAGCTGCCCGAGTCCAACCCGATCCGCAAGGTGTCCATGGACTATCGCGCGGCCTACCAGAAGGCGAATGGCGCGATGCCGACCGATGCCTTCTCCGCCTACTCGTTCGACGCCTGGCTGCTGTTCACCGATGCCGCCCAACGCGCACTGGCGACCAAGGCGGAGCCCGGCACGCCGGCCTTCCGCCTCGCACTGCGCGACGCCATCGTGAACACGAAGGAGCTGGTGGGCACCCACGGTGTCTACAACTTCAAGCCCGACAACCGCTACGGCTCCGACGAACGTTCGCGGGTCATGGTGAAGCTCGAAAAGGGCCAATGGAAGCTGATTAATTGACCCACCCCCGAAGCGCCTGCGGCGCCTCCCCCTCAAGGGGGCGCCACCAGCGGCCCGGCAAAGCCGGTTCCGCGGTGGCACTGGGCTAGTCAATGCGCTTTCAGGGTGCGGTCGCCACTACAGCATGATGCAGAACACCATGAAGAAACCCAAGACAATCGCTCTTCGCCTCACGGCCCTCGCGGCAGGCGCCGCGCTGAGCGGGTCGGTGCTCGCCGCCGACCTCAAGATCGGCTTCATCACCTCGCTTTCCGGGCCGATCTCCGCGCTGGGCATTCCCTACAACAAGGGCATGCAGGTCGCCGACTCGCTGAAGGACTCCATTGCCGGCCACAAGGTGCAGGTGATCGTGCTGGACGACGCCTCCGATCCCGCGACCGCTGCCCGCAATGCGCGCAAGCTGGTGAACGAGGACAAGGTGGACGTGCTGATCGGCACCTCCGGTGTGCCGGGCGCCATGGCGATCGCCGCCGTCGCCCGCGAGACGCACACGCCGCTGATCTCGCCCACGCCGGTGACCGTGCCGGCCGACGACGGCGGCTGGACGGTGACGGTGTCGCAGTCCTTCCCGCTGATGATCTCCGCCGTGGTCGACAAGATGAAGGCCAATGGCGTGAAGACGGTCGCCTTCATCGGCTTCTCGGACGCGCTGGGCGACCAGACCCTGCACGCGCTCGAGCAATCGGCCGCTCCGGCCGGCATCAAGATCGTCGCCAACGAGCGCTACGGGCGCGCCGATTCGTCGGTCACCGGCCAGGTGCTGAAGATCGTGGCGACGCGTCCCGACGCGGTGTTCTTCGGAACGTCCGGAACGCCGGGCGCACTGCCGATCCTTGCACTCGCGGAGCGCGGCTACAAGGGCGGGCTGTATGCGACCCACGGCCTGGTGAACTCCGAGTTCGTGCGCATCGCGGGCAAGGCCGCCGACGGACTGCTCGTGCCGAGCGGCCCGGTGACCGTCGCCGACCAGCTGCCCGCCAGCAACCCGAACCGCAAGGTGGGCCTGCAGTTCCGGGAGGCGTACCAGAAGAAGTTCGGGGAGCAGCCGGACCCGTTCGCGGCCTACCCGTTCGACGCCTGGCTGGTGTTCGCGGATGCGGCGAGCCGCGTCGGCACCAAGGCGGAACCCGGCACGCCGGCCTATCGCCAGGCGCTGCACGACGCCATCGGCCAGACGCACGAACTCGTGGGTGCGCACGGCGTCTTCAACTTCAAGCCCGGCTCGCCCGATGGCCTGGACCGCCGCGCCGCCGTGATGATCCGGCTGGACAACGGCCACTGGAAGCTGGCGCAGTAAGGAGCATGGCGATGGCGCTGACCCGCAAGGACATTCTCGCGCTGGTGCAGGAGGACCGCGTGCATCGCGACCTGTACCTGAGCGAGGAGCTGTTCGCGCTGGAGCAACGCCATTTCTTCGCCAACACCTGGAACTTCGTCGGGCATGCGAGCCAGGTGCCCGAGGCGGGGGACTTCATCACGGTGGAGATCGCCGGCCAGCCGCTGCTGATGGTGCGGCAGGCCGACGGCAGCATCCGCGTGCTGAACAACCGCTGCGCCCACAAGGGCATGCCGCTCGCCACCGATGCGTCGGGCAGCGTCAAGCGCTTCTTCCGCTGCCCTTACCACGCGTGGACGTATCACCTCGACGGCACGCCGCTCTCCCTTCCCCTGAAGGAGGGCTATGCCAACGGCCGCATGCACGCCTGCGAATCGGGCAGCGGCATGGGCGCGCTGCGGCACGTCGCCGTGTACCGCGACTTCGTGTTCGCGAAGCTGAATGACGGCGGCCCCGACTTCCACGCCTATTTCGGCGACGTGCTCGCGGCCATCGACAACCTCGCCGACCGCTCGCCAACGGGCAAGCTGAAGGTCGAAGGCGGGATCCTGCGCAACATCGTCCACTGCAACTGGAAGATGTACCTGGAGAACATCAACGACACGGTGCATCCGCAGTCGGCGCACGAGTCAGCGACCGCCGCTGCCCACCGCCTGTGGCAAGGCCAGCCCGCCGATGCGCCCAAGCCGATGGCGATGGAGCAGATCCTGCCCTTCGGCGCCGGCTACGACTTCTTCGACAAGATGGGTGGCCGCGTCTACCCGAACGGCCACAGCATGCTGGGCACGCAATTCAGCATCCACTCCGGTTATGCGCACGTGCCCGAGTACGAGCAGGCGTTGCAGGCCGCGCACGGCGCCGAGCGCACGGCGGAGATCCTGCAGCGCTCGCCGCAGAACTCGGTGTGCTTCCCGAGCCTGGCGGTCAAGAGTTCGCCGCAGGCGATCCGCGTGATCCGCCCGCTGGCCGCCGACCGCACGCTGGTGGAGGCCTGGAGCCTGCGCGCCGAGGGCGCGCCGGACCTGCTGTTCGAACGTTCGCTGATGTACAACCGGCTCGTGTTCTCGCCCATGTCCATCGTCGCCCACGACGACGTGCACCTGTTCGAGAGCATCCAGCACGGCCTGAAGGCCGGCCGCAACGAATGGGTGAGCCTGCACCGCGACTACGAGGCGACCGAGCGCGAGCGCGGCACCCAGGACGTCAACGGCACCAACGAACTGCTGATGCGCAACCAGTTCCGCGCCTGGGCGCAGTTCATGGTGGCGGACATGGAGGAGGGCGCGCCATGACTCCGCAGGAATTCGTGCTGCACGAGGCGCGCCTCGTCGACGAGCAGCGCTTCGACGAGTGGCTGGAGCTCTTTGCCGAGGACGGCCGCTACTGGGTGCCGCTGGCCGGCGCCGCGCAGCAGGAGGGCGCCGCGTACAACTCGCTCGCCGACGAGGACCGCCTGCTGCTGTCGTTGCGCGTGCAGCGCCTGAAGAATCCGCGTGCGCATTCGCAGCACCCGAAGAGCCGCTGCCAGCACGTGCTGCAGCCGCCCCAGGTGCTGCACTCCGACGATGCGGGCTGCGAATTGCGCACGCCCTTCCTCTACATCGAATCCCGCGGCGCGCACAGCGTGCAGCTCGCGGGTTCGGCCACGCACCGCCTCGTGCGGGCGGGCGACGCATGGCGCATCCGCATGAAGCGGGTCGACCTGCTGGACGCGGGCGAGCCCTTGCCCGCGATCCAGCTCTTTCCCTGAGCAGCCGATCCACTCCAGGAGACCTCCAAGATGAACGCTCTCTCCCGCCGCGTACTGCTGGCCGCCTCGCTCGCGCTGGGCCTCGCAGGCGCCGCCACGGCCGCCGACCTGAAGGTCGGCCTCAGCGTGTCGCTGTCCGGCCCCAACTCCTCGCTGGGCGTGCCTTATGCCAACGGAATGAAGGCGGCCGTCGCCTACAAGCCGGAGATCGCCGGCCACAAGGTGCAGCTGATCGTGCTGGACGACAACTCCGACCCGACCACCGCCGGCCGCAACGCGCGCAAGCTGATCGAGGAAGACAAGGTAGACGTGATCATGGGCACCTCCGGCGTGCCGGCGGCGATCGCCATGGCGCAGGTGGCGGCCGACACGGGCACGCCCTTCATCGGCCTGACGCCGATCGCGCTGAAGGGCAAGGAGCTGGACTGGACCGTCACCGTGGCCCAGCCCACGCAGCTGATGGTCGACGCCGTCGTGGAGCGCATGAAGAAGGCCAACGTGAAGACGGTGGCCTACATCGGTTTCTCCGACGCCTGGGGCGACCTGGTCTACAACGCGCTGATGGAGGCGACCGCGAAGGCCGGCATCAAGGTCGTGACCAATGAGCGTTACGCACGGGCCGACCAGTCGGTGACCGGGCAGGTGCTCAAGATCATCGCAACGCATCCGGATGCGGTGATGACCGGAGGCGCCGGCACGCCGGGCGCGCTGCCCTACATCGCGCTGTCCGAGCGCGGCTACAAGGGTCCGGTCTACGGCCAGCACGGGCTGATCAACGAGGCCTTCGTGCGCGTCGGCGGCACCGCCGCGAACGGCACGGAGGTGCCGACCGGCCCGATCATCGTGGCGGAGCAGCTGCCGGACAGCTATCCCACCAAGAAGGTCAGCATGGAGTTCCGCAACGTCTTCCAGAAGGTGAACGGCGCGCCGACCACCGACGCGTTCTCCGCGTACTCCTTCGACGGCTACCTGGTGTTCGCCGATGCGGCCGCGCGCGCACTCGCCGGCGGCAAGGCGGAACCCGGCACGCCGGCGTTCCGGACGGCGCTGCGCGACGCGATCATGTCGACCAAGGAAGTGGTGGGCGTGCATGGCGTCTACAACTTCAAGAAGGGCGACCTGTATGGCGTGGACCAACGGGCTCGCGTGATCGTGAAGCTCGAGAACGGGCACTGGAAACTGGTGAATTGACCCACCCCCGAAGCGCCTTCGGCGCCTCCCCCTCAAGGGGGCGCCACCAGCGGCCCGGCAAAGCCGGCTCCGCGGTGGCACTGAGCTCGCCCAAGTGCGACCGGGCGCTCTGGCCTGCACTGACCTCTGGGATCTTCTGATATGACCTGGGACGTAGCTCTCATCCTCGGCATCGACGGCCTGGCCAACGGGGCGGTGTACCTGTTGGCGGGGCTGGGCCTGGTGCTCATCTTCTCGGTGACGCGGGTGGTGTTCGTCCCGTTCGGCGACGTCGCGGCCTTCTCGGCGCTGAGCCTCGCGGCCTTCGAGCAGGGCCGCCGTCCCGCCACCATCTCGCTGGTCCTCACGCTCGCAGCGCTCGCGGTGATTGCCGAAGTCGTCTCGCTCGTGCGGCGCGGCGAGGCTGCGCGCATCCCGCGGGCCATCCTGGGCTGGGGCTTGCTGCCGGCCTTGCCCTGCGCGCTCGCGTGGGCCGTGGCCGGCCATGAGGTGCCGCACGCGCTGTTCATCGTCACGGCGATCCTGCTGGTGGTGCCGATCACGCCGCTGGTGGCGCGGCTCGCGCTGCAACCGATCGCGGACGCATCGGTCCTGGTGCTGCTGATCGCCTCGCTGGCCTTGCACTTCCTGCTCTCGGGCCTCGGGCTGCTGTTCTTCGGGCCCGAAGGTTCGCGCACCGCGCCGCTCGCCGAGGGCGGGCTCACGCTGCCCGGCGGCTTCAACGTCAGCGGGCAGGTGCTGCTGATGCTGGCGGCGGCCGTCGTGCTGAGCGGCCTGTTCTTCCTGGCGTTCGAGCGCACCGCGATCGGCAAGGCCTTGCGCGCCACGGCCGTGAACCGCGTCGGTGCGCGCCTGGTCGGCATCCGGCCGGCGCGCACGGCGCTGCTCGCGTACACCTTCTCGTCGCTGCTCGCCGGCCTGATCGGCGTGCTGGTCGCGCCCGTGACGACCATGTATTACGACTCGGGCTTCCTGATCGGCCTCAAGGCCTTCGTCGCGGCCATCATCGGCGGCCTGGTGAGCTATCCGCTGACCGCGCTGGGTGCGATCGCCGTGGGCATCGTCGAGAGCTTCGGCTCCTTCTGGAGCGGCGCCCTCAAGGACGTGATCGTGTTCAGCCTGCTGATTCCCGTGCTGATGCTGCGCTCCGCGATGACCCGCCATCCGGAGGAAGAGGTGGAGGAGATCGACCAATGAAAGGTCCCCGCGCCCTCCTGCTCGCCGCGGTCGTCGCCGTCGTGGCGCTCGCACCCGCGGTACTGGGCAATTTCGGTGTGAGCCTGCTGAACGACATCGGCATCGCCGCGCTCGTCGTCCTGGGGTTGGTGCTGCTGACCGGCGTCGGCGGCGCCACCTCCTTCGGGCAGGCCGCCTTCGTCGGCATCGCCGCGTATGCCACGGCGTGGCTCACGACCACGCAACACTATTCGCCCTGGGTGGGCCTGCTGTTCGCGCTGCTGCTCACGGTCGTCGCGGCGCTCGCGATCGGCCTGCTCACGCTGCGCCTGGGCGGCCACTTCCTGCCGCTGTCCACCATCGCGTGGGGCCTGTCCATCGCCATGCTGTTCGGCAACGTGGA
Source organism: Ramlibacter ginsenosidimutans (assembly GCF_016654015.1). GTDB lineage: Bacteria > Pseudomonadota > Gammaproteobacteria > Burkholderiales > Burkholderiaceae_C > Ramlibacter > Ramlibacter ginsenosidimutans. The sequence continues at coordinate 155,375 of NZ_JAEPWM010000006.1, forward strand.
AGCGCTGGGAAGCCACACCGGGATCTCCAAGATCCCGCCGGTGAGCATCGCGGGGATCTCGCTGGAGGATCCGCGCGCGATGTACTACCTGATCTGGGTCGTGGTGGGCCTCGGGGTCGTGTTCGCCTACAACGTCCTCGAGTCGCGGCCGGGCCGCGCCATCCGCAGCCTGCGCGGTGGCGGCATCCTGCTGGCGAGCGTCGGTGCCGATGCCTTCCGCGTGCGGCTCACGCTGTTCATCGTGGCGGCGTTCCTGGCGGGCGTGGCCGGCTGGCTGTACGCGCACACCAACCGCTTCGTGAGCCCGTCGCCCTTCGACGTGCGCGCGAGCATCGAGTACCTGCTGATGGCGGTCGCGGGCGGGCTCGGGCAGTTGAGCGGCGCGGTCGTCGGTGCGGCCGTGGTGCTGGTGATGAAGAACTCGCTGCAGGACGTGCTGCCGCTGGTGACGCAACGCGGTGGCGAGCTGGAAGCGGTCGGTTTCGCGCTGCTGTTCATCCTGCTGCTGCACTACGCGCGCGGCGGGCTCATGGGTTTCGTCACGCGCTGGACGCGTGGCCGCTTCGCGCCGGCCAAGGCGAGTGCGCCGCCGGCGGGCGCGCCGCTGCCGCGCCGGCCCTTGCCCGCACGCGGCACCCGCCTGCTGGCCGTGCGCAATGCGGTGAAGCGCTTCGGCGGCCTGGTCGCGGTGAACGACGTGAGCTTCGAGGTCGCGGCCGGCGAGATCGTCGGCCTGATCGGGCCGAACGGGGCGGGCAAGTCCACGATGTTCAACCTGCTCACGGGCACCGCGCCCATGACCAGCGGCAGCGTGGAGTTCCTCGGCGAGAACGTGTCGGGCCTGCAGCAGCGCGTGATCGCCAACCGCGGCATGGCGCGCACATTCCAGCACGTGAAGCTGCGCCCGCACATGACCCTGCTGGACAACGTCGCGCTGGGCGCCCATGGCCGCACGCACGCCGGCCTGCTGGCCGCCGGGCTGCGCCTGGACCGGCGCGAGGAAGCGCAGATCCTCGCCGAAGCCTGGCACCAGCTGGAACGCATCGGCCTGGCCGATCGCGCCAACGAGCTGGCCGGCAGCCTGCCCCTGGGCACGCAGCGCATCCTGGAGATCGCCCGCGCGCTCGCCGCCGACCCGGTGCTGCTGGTGCTGGACGAACCAGCCGCGGGCCTGCGCCGCAAGGAGAAGCAGGAGCTCGGCGAGCTGCTGCGCAAGCTGCGCGCCGAAGGCGTGACCATCCTGATCGTCGAACACGACATGGACTTCGTGATGAAACTGGTGGACCGGCTGGTGGTGATGAACTTCGGCTCCAAGCTCACCGAAGGTGCGCCCGCCGCCGTGCGTGCGAACCCCGATGTGCAGGCGGCCTACCTGGGTGGCGCGGTGGCTGCGCCCGTGCCGCCCTCCGGGGAGCCGCGCAAGGTGGCGGGAGCCGCAGCATGAGCCGCCGCGCCGCCCCGAACCCGATGGCGCTGCGCGTTGCGCGGAGGAGCGTGTCGTGAGCACCCCCATGCTGGAAGTGCAGGACCTGCACGTTTCCTACGGCCAGGTCGATGCGGTGCGCGGCGTCACCCTGACGCTCGAGCCGGGACAGATCGTGTCGGTCATCGGCCCCAACGGCGCGGGCAAGACGACGCTGCTGGCCGCGGCCATGGGCCTGCTGCCGTCCAAGGGCGGCCTGCGCTTCGAAGGCCAGGACCTGCACGGACTCGACGTGGAAGCGCGCGTCGAACGCGGCCTGTGCCTGGTGCCGGAGAAGCGCGAGCTGTTCGGTGAACTCACGGTGCAGGACAACCTGATGCTGGGCGGCTTTCCCCGCAAGCTGCGGGGCGCCGCACTGAAGCGCCAGATGGATTTCGTGTGCGACCGCTTCCCGCGCCTGGGTGAGCGGCGTTCGCAACGCGCCGACACGCTCTCCGGCGGCGAGCGCCAGATGCTGGCGCTGGGCCGCGCCCTGATGTCCTCGCCGCGCCTGCTGATGCTCGACGAGCCCAGCCTCGGACTCGCGCCGCTGATCGTGCAGGAGATCCTGGCCTTCGTGCGCGGCTTGCGGGACGAAGGCGTCTCGATCCTGCTGGTGGAGCAGAACGCGCGCGCCGCCCTGGACAGCTCCGACCACGGCTACGTGCTGGAGACCGGCGAGATCGCGCTGAGCGGCGCCTCGGCGGAGCTCGCGGTGGACCCGCGCGTGCAGGCGACCTACCTGGGCGGTGCCACCGATGAAGACTGAGTGGCTGCTGGCGCCGGCGCAGCGCACCTTGCCCGCGCTGCTGCAGCGGCAGGCCCGCCTGTTCGGTGCGCGGCCCTTCCTCGCCGTGCCTGGCGCCGAGTGGACGCACAGCGACGCCGCAGACGTTGCGGCGCGGCGCGCCGGCGCGCTCAGTGCCGCCGGCGTTACGCAGGGCGACCGGGTGGCCGTCATGTGCTCCAACCGCGCCGAGTTCCTGGAAACGGTGCTCGCTTGCGGCTGGATGGGCGCGGCCTCGGTGCCCGTGAACAGCGCTTGCATGGGACCGCAGATCCAGTACCTGCTGGCCGACAGCGGTGCGCGCCTGCTGGTGATCGAGGCCGCGTTCCTCGAACGCCTGCAGACGGCCGACCTCGCTGCGAGCGCGCTGGAGTCGATCTGGGTGGTCGGCGGCGATGCGTCCGCGTGGCCTGCGACCATCGGGCCCGCGCGCGTCCACGCATGGCCTGCGGCCGGCGCCGCGCTGCCGCCCGCGGCCGTGCAGCCTTCCGATACCTTCGCGATCCTCTACACCTCGGGCACGACGGGTCCGTCCAAGGGCGTGCTGTGTCCGCATGCGCAGTACTACTGGTGGGGCGTGAACTCGGCCGACGTGCTGGGTGTCCGTGAAGACGACGTGCTGTGCACGACGCTGCCGCTGTTCCACATCAACGCCCTGAATACGTTCGCGCAGGCGGCCATTGCCGGTTGCCGCGTGCACTTCCTGGAGCGCTTCTCCGCATCGGGCTTCTGGCCCGCGATGGGCCGCACTGGTGCGACGGTGGTGTACCTGCTGGGTGCGATGGTGCCGATCCTGCTCGCGCAGCCCGCCGGTCCCGGCGAGCGCGACCACCATGTCCGCATCGGACTGGGCCCCGGCGTGCCCGAAGCGGCGGGGGCGGCGTTCCGCGAACGCACGGGCGTGCTGCTGCTGGAAGGCTACGGCTCGACCGAGACCAACTTCGTGATCGCCACCGCGCCGGACTCGCCGCGCCGCGGCGTCATGGGTTGGCTGCGGCCCGGCTTCGAGGCCCGGGTGGTGGACGATGCGGACAACCCGCTGCCGGCCGGCGAGGCCGGCGAACTGGTGCTGCGCGCGAGCGAAGCCTTCGCTTTCGCCAGCGGCTACTTCGGCCAGCCCGAAAAGACGGTGGAGGCCTGGCGCAATCTCTGGTTCCACACCGGGGATCGCGTCGTGCGCGATGCCGATGGCGCGTTCCGCTTCGTCGATCGCATCAAGGACGCGATCCGCCGGCGCGGCGAGAACATTTCCTCGTGGGAAGTGGAGCAGGTGCTGATGGCGCACCCGGCGGTCGCGTCGGTGGCCGTCGTCCCGGTCCGCTCGGAACTGGCCGAGGACGAGGTGTTGGCGGCCGTGGTGCTGCGGGAGGGCGAGCGCGTCACGCCCGCGGAGCTCGCCACCTTCTGCACGGCGCGCCTGCCTCGCTTCGCCGTGCCGCGCTTCATAGCCCTGCTGCCCGAACTGCCCCGCACCGAGAACGGCAAGGTGCAGAAATACAAGCTGCGCGAACGCGGCGTCCCGGCCGGCTGCTGGGACCGCAGCGCCGGCGGAACGGAGAGGAGAGCGCCATGAGCCGACGGGCCGCCCCAAGGCGAATCCCGCAGTCCGCAGGACGGAGGGTCGTCAAGTGACCCAGGACCTGCAGGGCCGCCATGCCCTCGTGACCGGCGCCGCCCGCGGCATCGGCGCGGCGATCGCCCGCATGCTGGTGCAGCAGGGCGCGCGCGTCACCCTGCTGGGGCGGCGGCGCGAGACGCTGGCGGCGCTGGCCGCGGAACTGCCGGGCGAGCACGGCTTCGTGGTCGCCGATGTCGCCGTGGAGGCGCAGGTGCAAGAGGCCTTCGCGCAAGCGCGTGCGGCACGCGGGCCGGTCACCATCCTGGTGAACAACGCGGGGCAGGCGCACAGCGCGCCCTTCGTGAAGACTTCGCTGGCGCTGTGGCAGCAGATGCTGGACGTTAACCTCACCGGCACCTTCGTGTGCACGCAGGCGGCGCTGCCCGACATGCTGGGCGCCGGCGGCGGTCGCATCGTGAACATCGCCAGCACGGCGGCGCAAAAGGGCTATGCCTACGTCAGCGCCTATGTCGCGGCCAAGCATGGCGTGCTGGGACTCACGCGTTCGCTGGCGCTGGAACTGGCGCGCAAGGGCATCACGGTCAATGCCGTGTGCCCCGGCTACACCGAGACGGACATCCTGCGCGAGAGCATCGCCAACGTGGTCGCGAAAACCGGCCGCACCGAGGCGCAGGCCCGCGCGGAGTTCGCCGCCGGCAATCCGCAGCAGCGCATCGTGCAGCCGGAGGAAGTGGCGGACGCGGTGCGCTGGTTGTGCGGCGAGGGCGCATCGTCGATCACCGGGCAGGCGATCTCGGTGTCGGGCGGAGAGGTGATGTGAGCGCCGCGCGGGAGGCCCTCCGGTGAGCGCGTTCCGCGTGCCGCGGCGCATCCGCTTTTCCGACTGCGATCCGGCGGGCATCGTCTTCTACCCGCAGTACTTCGTCATGTTCAACGGCGTGCTGGAGGACTGGGTCGACGGTCCGCTGGGCATCGGCTTCGCCGACCTGGTGAGCCGCCGCCGGATCGGGCTGCCCACCGTCAGGCTCGAGGCGGACTTCCGCGCCATCAGCCGCTTCGGCGACGACGTCGTCATGTCGCTCGAGGTCGAGCGCCTCGGGGGCCGCTCCCTCACGCTGGCGCTGCGCTGCGAATCCGGCGCCGGCGAACTGCGCATGGCGATGCGGCAGGTGGTGGTCACGACCTCGCTGGAGACGCACCAGGCCGTCGACGTGCCGGCCGATCTGCGCGCCGCGGTCCAGAGCTTGGCCGGCTGAAGCGCCTGCCCGGTCCGCGCCGGGCCTGGCGCCCGATGCATTCCGTTCCAATTCCGAACACGGCCGGCTTATGATGCGGGCAGGTGAGGAGGAAAGGATTAGTGTTGGAATTGCTGCGCGCCCACGCCAGGCCCACAAAAGAATTCGCCGAAGGCTTCGTGGAGGCGCACCGCCACCGCATCTTCCTCGGCCTGTCCGTCGCCGGCACGCTGCTGCTGGGCCCGTTCGCCATCAACAACTTCTTCCAGGACCGCGCGGTCCTGGGGGTGATCACCTGCGCGTTCGTGGCCTGCCTGCTGCTGAACGCCTACACCATTGCGCGCGGTCGCCCTATGGTGGTGCCACCCATGGCCATCTTCGTGGGCTCCCTGTTCGGGCTCGCGACGGCCATGTACCAGAACGGGCTGATCGGGGTGCTGTGGGTCTACCCCGGCATCCTGCTGTTCCACTTCATGCTGCCGCGCCGCCAGGCGAACCTGCTCAACGTGACGCTGATCCTGGTGACGGTGCCGCTGGCGTGGATGCACCTGGGCCCGCAGGTCACGGCCCGCGTGGCGGTGACGCTGGCGCTGCTGGTCGTCTTCACGAACATCTTCTCGTACATCGCCAACACGCAGCACGCGAAGGAGGCGGAGCAGCGCGAGCGGCTGGACGCGCTGGTGCACCAGCTGGAGGAACAGAACAAGTCCCTGCGCGAGGCGTTCCGCCTGCGCGAGGAGGTGGAGCGGATCGCCCGCCACGACCTGAAGACGCCGCTCGCCAGCATCGCCACGGTCCCGCGCCTGCTGCGGCAGCGGCAGGCGCTCTCGCCGCAGGACGACGAGTTGCTGGGCACGGTGGAACGCGCGGCGCTGCGCGTCCTGAGCATGGTCAACCTCTCGCTCGACCTGTTCCGCATGGAAGAGGGCACGTACCGGCTGCGCGCGCAGGCGGTGGACCTGGCCGCGCTGGTGCAGACGGTCGCGCGCGAGCTGCAGGCCCATGCGCGCTCCAAGCAGCTGCGCATGAACCTCGACCTGCCCGGCGAACCGGTGTACGCGCAAGGCGAGGAACTGCTTTGCTATTCCACCGTGGCCAACCTCCTGAAGAACGCGCTGGAGGCGTCGCCCGACGGCGCCGAGGTCCGCGTGCGGCTGCGGCGTGTCAGCGACGGCAACGGCGACGCGGTGGCGCTGGACATCCACAACGAAGGCGAGGTGCCGGCGGAGATCCGCGACCGCTTCTTCGACAAGTACGCGACCCACGGCAAGGTCGGCGGCACGGGCCTGGGGGCCTATTCGGCGCGGCTGATGGCCCGGGTGCAGCGCGGCTCGCTGCGGATGAATTCCGGGCCGGAGGAGGGGACCACCTTGTCGCTGCGCCTGCCACTGTGGCATGCGGCGCCGCCGCGCAAGCTGGCGTCCGTGTCGCAGGCGGCCGTCGTGGCAGATGCGCTGCCGCCGCTCGACGTGCTGGTGGTGGACGACGACGAATACAACATCGTGGTGCTGAAAAGCATGCTGCCCAGCCCGCCACTGGCCGTGCGCACGGCCGTCAACGGCCGCGCCGCGCTGGCGATGGTGCGCGAGAGCCGGCCGGACGTGATCTTCATGGACGTGGAAATGCCGGTGATGGGCGGGCTGGAGTCGGTGCGCAGCATCCGCGACCTGCAGCGTGACGCCGGCCAGCAGCCGAGCGTGATCGCGGCCTTCTCCGCGCACGACGACGAGGCGACCCGCGCGAAGTGCCTGGAAGCCGGCTTCGATCTGTACCTGGCGAAGCCTTCCTCGCGCGAGGAGGTGTTCGCCGTGCTGTGCGGCCACGATCCCGCGGGGGCCACGCGGCCCGGCGGCCTCGCTCCCCGGGAGGAGATCTGGGTGGAGCCGGGCCTCATGCCGCTGATGCCGGAATTCCTCGCGTCGCGGCGCCAGCTCGCCGAGCAACTGGCGCTCGCCGTCGCCGGCGGCGAGCGCGAGGCGATCCGCACCACCGCGCACAAGCTGGCGGGCAGCCTCGCGATGTACGGATTCCGGGCTGCGAGCAGCGCCAGCCGCGAGCTCGAGGAGGCGGCACGCACCGGCGAGCTCGCCGAACTGCAGTCGCGCTGCGCGGCGCTCGGCGAGCTGCTCGCGCGCGCGCGGCCGGTCGCACGGCCGGCTGATTGAGGCGCTGGCGCGCTGCGCCCGCGCGTCCTTTTTTGCATGGAACAAAGACCAACATCCGGACGCAGAGGACGCAAAGGTAGCGCAGAGGACGCAGAAAAAACCTTTGAAAGTTTTCTTCTGAATTCTTTTGCGCCTTCTGCGTAATCTCTGCGTCTTCTGCGTCCGGTTGTTGGGTTTTCCTCGCCTTACGCGGCCAGCAGCATGGCCTCCGGCGTGTCGTTGATCGTGGTGCGGCGCAGCTCCCGGCGCTCGGCGACGTCGTAGCGCCGGCCGCGGTGCAGGGTGCTGCGGTTGTCCCAGATCACCAGGTCGCCGACCTGCCACTCGTGCACGTAGACGTTCTCGCGCCGGGTGGCGTGCTCCAGCAGGTCCTGCAGGTACATGCGCGACTCCGCCGTCGGCCAGCCCAGGATCTGGCGTGCGTGCACCCCGACGAACAGCACCTTGCGCCCCGACCCCGGATGCGTGTCGGCCAGCGGCCACACGGCCGGCGGGATCTCCTTCTTCTGCTCGTCGGTGTAGGCGTCGTCGCCCAGCAGGATGCGCGTGTGCAGCGCGAAGTGCTCCGCCTTCAGGTCCTGGATCTCGGCCTTCGTGCGCGCGTCCAGCGTGTCGTACGCGTGGCGCAGGTCGGCGAACTCGGTGTTGCCGCCCCAGCTGGGCTTGATCACGCAATGGAGCATGGAGTAGGCGGCGCGCGGGTTCATGAACGAGCTGTCAGAGTGCCACAGCTGGTTGGCGAAGTTGGACAGGTTCTTCGGCGAGTCGCGCTTCGCGACGTTGCCCTGCGCGTCGACGTTGGAGATGTCGATCAGGCGTTCGTCTGCCAGGCGCTCGGGGCGCTTGAAGACGCGCTTCAGGCCGATGTCCAGCGGGCCGAAGGACTGGGCGAAGTCGATCTGCTGCTGCGCGGTCAGCGGCTGGCCGCGGAATACCAGCACGGCGTGCTCGTTCATGGCCTTGTTGATCGCGCGCACGTCCGCCGGCGCCAGCGGCCGGGTGAGGTCGATGCCGCTCGCTTCGGCGCCGAACACGGGATGGAGGGATTTCAGTTGCAGCGTCATGGCGTTCCTCAGTCGGCCTGGATGTTGGATTCGGTGACCACGCGGCCCCACTTCTTCATCTCGCCCCCCAGGAAGGCGTTGAACTGCACGGGGGTGGAGCCGACGATCTCCATGCCGAATTCCTCGGCGCGCTTCTTCACTTCCGGCGTGGCGAGCACCTTCGCCGTGTCGGCCTGGATCTTCTGCACCACGGCCTTCGGCGTGCCGGCCGGCGCGACGAATCCGAGCAGGGCGCCGACGTTGAATCCGGGGATCACTTCGGACACGGTCGGCGCGTTCACGCCGGGCACGCGCTTGTCGCCCATCGTGGCGATCAGCTTCATCTTGCCGGCCTGCACATAGGGCAGCACGGAGAGCAGCGGATCGACCACCAGGTCGAGGCGGCCGCCGAGGAGTTCGGTGTGCGCGGGCGCGCTGCCCTTCATGGGCACGTGCTGCATGTCGAAGCCAGCCTCGCGCTTCAGCAGCTCGGCGCCGAGGTGCGTCGTGCTGCCTGTGCCGGGCGTGCCGTAGTTCAGCTTGCCGGGATGCGCCTTGGCGTAAGCGATCAGTTCCCGCACGTTGTTGAAGGGCGCATCGGGCCGCGCGACGATCGCGAGCTGCATGTTGAACAGCTGCGTGACGCCGGTGAGGTCCTTCAGCGTGTCGTAGGGCAGCTTCTTGTGCAGCGAAGGATTGACCGCGAACGAGGAGTTCACCATCCCGATGGTCAACCCGTCGGGCGAGGACTTGGCGACGTAGTCGACGCCGATGATGGTGCCGGCACCCGGCTTGTAGTCCACCAGCACGGGCTGGCCCCACATCTCCTGCAGCTTGGCGCTGACCAGGCGCGCAACGGTGTCGGTCGGCCCGCCCGGCGGGAAGGGCACGATGAGCTTCACCGGGCCCTTGGGGAAGTCCTGGGCGAACGCGGGCGCGAGCGGCGCCACAGCGAGGGCAGCGGCGAGCAGGCCGGTGCCGAGTTTGATCCAGCGCAAGGAGTGTCTCCTGATGGGGTAGGAAAATGAAACGATGTCCCGAAATATACGCGATCTAATCGAATAAGATGGAACACAGTTCCACGAGAAGGGGATTTCCTTGGCCCACACCGAAGTCGCTGCCCGCGAGGAGGTCAGTGCGCTCGCCCGCGGGCTGGCGGTGCTGCGCACCCTTGCCGACGCGGCCGGCCCGCTGTCCAACCGGGAGCTCGCCGAGCGGACCGGCATCCCCAAGGCCACCGTCTCGCGGCTCGCGGCCACGCTGCAGTCGGCCGGCTTCCTGCGCCAGGCGAGCGACGACCGCTACGCGCTCGGTGCGGCGGCGCTGCACCTGGGCAACGCGTACCTGCGCAGCTTCGATTTCCGCCAGCAGGCCCGGCTGCACCTCGCCGAACTGGCCGAAGCCGCGGGCGCCAATGTGCACCTCGGCGTGCGCGACGGCCTGGACATCGTCCTCATCGACACGTTGCGGCCACGCACTGCACTGATCCTGTCGCGCATGGACGTCGGCTCGCGCATGGCGATCGCCACGTCGGCGGTGGGCCGCGCGTGGCTCGCGGCGCTCGCCCCCGACCAGCGCGCGCAGTTGCTCCAGGAGTTGCGTGCCGCGAGCGGCGCGCAGTGGGCGCAGGTGCAGGAGCGGCTCGATGCCGCGCTCGCCGAACATGCGCGCGTGGGCTACTGCACGTCCTTCGGCGAATGGCACCAGGACATCAACGCGCTCGGCTTCAGCCTGCGCGGGCCGCGCGGCGAGCTCTATGGCGTGAGCGTGGGCGGCCCAGCCTACCTGTTGCCGCGCGAGCTGATGCTGGAGAAGATCGCCCCGCGCGTGCTGCAGGTGCAGAAGGCGATCGAGCGCGAAGCCGGCCTCGCCTGATCCCCGCTTCGCGCGCACGCAACGCGGGCGCCGCGAAGCGGCGCTTTTGCGTGCCATCCTGCCGGCGCGCGGGTTGGCCCCCACGGGCCCGCCACTAGAATGGTGCGCAGTGAATCGAGAAGTCCGGATGCACCTCCCCCCTGCCGCGACCCCCAACGCCCGCAAGGCCGATTTCTCCTGCGATGTCCTGGTGGTCGGCGGCGGCCCGGCCGGATCCACGCTCGCCACGCTGCTGGCCCGCCGCGGCTGCGACGTGCACGTGCTGGAGAAGGAACACCATCCACGCTTCCACATCGGCGAGTCGCTCCTGCCGGCCAACGTGCGCCTGTTCGAGGAACTCGGCGTGCGCGAGGAGGTGGAACGCATCGGCATGCCCAAGTGGGGCGTCGAGTTCGTCTCGCCCCGCCACGAGCACTGCAGCATGCTGGAATTCGCGGACGCGCTCGACAAGTCGCAGCCCTATGCCTGGCAGGTGCGCCGCTCCGATCTCGACGCCTTGCTGTTCCGGACCGCGGCCGAGGCCGGCGCCCGCACGCTGGAAGGCCACCGCGCCCGCGAGGTGCAGTTCGACGCCGACGGTGCGCTGGTGGAGGTCGAGCGCGAGGACGGCAGCCGCGCGACCTGGCGCTGCCGCTATTTCGTCGACGCGAGCGGGCGCGACACGCTGCTCGCGAACCGCTTGCGCAGCAAGGAGAAACACCCGGACCACAACAGCTCGGCACTGTTCGGCCATTTCCGCAACGCGCAGCGGCTCGAAGGCAGGCTGGAAGGCAACATCAGCATCTTCTGGTTCGACCACGGCTGGTTCTGGTTCATCCCCCTCGCCGACGGGACGACCAGCGTCGGCGCCGTCGTGTGGCCGCAGTACCTGAAGTCGCGCGACAAGCCGCTGCCCGACTTCTTCCGCGACACGATCGCGCTCTGCCCGCCGCTGGCGCAGCGCCTGCGCGATGCGGAACTGGTGGACGGCCACGTCCATGCCACCGGCAATTATTCTTACCTGGGGACGCATTGCGTCGGCGAACGCTATGCGATGCTGGGCGATGCGTTCGCCTTCGTCGATCCGGTGTTTTCGTCGGGCGTGTACCTGGCCATGAGCAGCGCCTTCGCCGCGCTGCCGCTGGTGGAGGCGACGTTGCAGCGCGGTCCCGCAGGCGCCGTGCAGGAGCGCACGGCCTTCGACCGCTTCACGCGCCAGGGGCCGAAGGAATTCAGCTGGTTCATCTTCCGCATGACGAACCCCACGATGCGCGGCTTCTTCATGGATCCGCGCAATCCGCTGCGGATGCAGGAGGCGGTGCTCACGGTGCTGGCCGGTGACGTGCACGGCCGCACGCCGTTCCGCCTGCCGCTCAACTGCTTCAAGGGCCTGTACTACCTGGTGTCGGCCGCGCATCCGGTGCGCACGTGGAAGTCCTGGCGCGCCCGACGCCGCAACCTCCGCGCAGTGGACGCGGCCGCATCGTGAAGCCCCTGTCCGTCGACGTGCAGCGGACCCTGGAGGCGCAGGAGCGGTCGTCCTGGCTGGCCAGCGTGCTGCTGCGGGCGTGGCTGTTCGTCCTGCTGTTCTGGCTGGGCGTGCTGTCGCTGGGATGGAACCTGATTGCCGCCGTGCTGCGCCTGTTCCTGCGCGGGGCGACGGCGCGCCGCGTGGGCTGCGCCGGCATCTCCTACGGCTATCGCTGGTACTGGGCCTGCGCGCGTGCCAGCGGGCTGCTGCGCATCGACGCGCATTCGCTCGACGTGCTGCGCGATGTGCCAGGCGGCCTGGTGATCGCCGCCAACCATCCGAGCCTGCTGGATGCGCTGATGATCGTCGCGCGCCTTCCGCGCGGCACTTGCTTGATGAAGGGCGCGCTGGTGCGCAATCCCTTCCTGGGCGCCGGCGCGAGCCTCGCCGGCTACGTGTCGAACGACTCCACGCGGACGATGGTGCGCATGGCGGTGGAGCGCCTGCACGAAGGCGGGCAACTGGTCGTGTTCCCGGAAGGCACGCGCAGTCCGGCACCCGGCCGGATCCACCCCTTCAGCCGCAGCATCGCGCTGATCGCGCAGCGGGCGCAGGTCCCCATCCAGACTGTGGTGATCGAAACCGACTCGCCCTACCTGGGCAAGGGCTGGCCCCTGTGGAAACTGCCGCCGGTGCCGATCGTGTTCCGCGCGCGCCTGGGCCAGCGCTTCGAGCCCGCCGCGGATGCGGAGCAGGTGTGCGCCGAGATGGAGGCGTACTTCCGCAAGGAACTCGCCCGGTGAACGCGCCGTCGGCAACCCACGTCGTGCTCATCCCGAGCTACAACACGGGCGCCAAGGTCTACGAGACGGTGCGCGACGCGCGCCGCCAGTGGGCGCCCGTGTGGGTCGTGGTGGACGGCAGCGACGACGGCACGGCCGAAGGCCTGCAATCCATGGCGGCGGAGGATCCCCAGCTGAAAGTGATCGTGCTGCCGGTCAACCGGGGCAAGGGAAGCGCCGTGCTCGCCGGCTTGCAGGCCGCGGCCGAAGCCGGCTTCACGCATGCGCTCGCGATGGACTCGGACGGCCAGCATCCCGCGGACCTCATCCCCGCCTTCATGCGCGCGTCGCAGCAACGGCCCGACGCCATGATCCTGGGCCGGCCCGTGTTCGATGCCTCGGCGCCGCTGCTGCGCGTGCGCGGCCGCCGCATCTCCAATGGGTGGACGCAGTTGGAGACGCTGGGCGCGGGAATCGGCGATTCGCTGTTCGGCTTCCGCGTGTATCCCGTGGCGGACCTGGTCGCGGTGATGCGCCGGCAACCCTGGATGCGCCGGTTCGACTTCGACACCGAGGCCGTGGTGCGGCTCGCCTGGCGCGGCGTGGCGCCCGTGAATGTCGACGCGCCGGTGAAGTACCTCAGTGCGGAAGAGGGCGGGGTCTCGCACTTCAACTACCTGCGCGACAACGCGCTGCTCACGTGGATGCACACGCGGCTCGTGCTGGAATTCCTCCTGCGGCTGCCGCTGCTGGTGCTGCGGCGGGTGCGGGGCTTGCCGCCGTTCCAGTATCGGTAGGCGGCAGTGCTGCTGGGGTTCGCTTCGCTCACCACCAGCCTACGGAAGCCGGCCCGACGCGTAGGCTGGCGGTGAGCGCAGCGAACCCCAGCAACCCTCTCAGGCCATCCCGCCATTGATCGAGATCACCTGCCCGCTGATGTAGCCCGCGTCCTCGCCCGCCAGGAACGCCACCAGCGCCGCGACCTCCTCCGCCTTGCCCGCGCGCCGGGCCGGCACCATGCTCTTGATCATGTCGGCGTCGAACACCTGGTCCGCCATCGCCGACGCGATGATGCCCGGCGCCACCACGTTCACGGTGATGCCACGGCTGGCGAGTTCCAGTGAGAGCGACTTGCTGGCCCCGTGCAGCGCCGCTTTCGCTGCCGCGTAATTCGCCTGGCCGCGGTTGCCCATCACGGCCGCCACCGAGCTGATGCTGATGATGCGGCCCCAGCGGGTGCGCGCCATCGGCAGCGTGAGCGGCTGCGTGACGTGGAAGAAGCCGTGCAGCGACACGTCGATGACGCGGTGCCACTGCTCGGCCCGCATGCCGGGGAACACGGCGTCGTCGTGGATGCCGGCGTTGTTCACGAGCACCTGGATGGCGCCGGCGGCCAGCAAGGCGTCGATGGCCGCGGCGCTGGCCTGCGCATCGGTGACGTCGAAGGCGACCGCTTCGGCGGAACCGCCTTCGGCGCGGATCGCGGCCGCGACCTCTTCGGCCGCCGGCAGCCGCGCGTTCGCGTGCACGATCACGTGCAGGCCGTCGCGCGCGAGCCGCCGCGCGATGGCGCCGCCGAGGTCGCCGCTGCCGCCGGTGACGAGCGCACGTTTCATGCGGGCAGGGCCGTGTCGAGCACCACGGCGAGGCGGCCTTCGGCGACCGTCGCTCCCCCGTGGCTGAGCGTGAAGGCGTAGAGCAGCTGGCGGCCGTCGCCGGCCAGGTGCTCCGTCTCCACCGAGAGCTCGCCGGGCAGGTCGTCCAGGCGCAGCCGGTGCAGCGTCACGCCGCGGGCGCTCGCGAGGAAGCCGGGGGCTGCCATGCCGCCCGCCGCCCTCGCGTTCAGGCCGCCGTGCACCGCGGCAGCCTGCGCCGCATACTCGATGGCAGTGCTCGCCAGCAGCCCGCTCGCGCTGCGCAACGGATGCGCGGGGTCGCGCTGGTTGCCGGCGATGCAGCGGATCCGCCGCGCATCCCAAGCCTCCACGCGATCGAGCAGGCACATCGTGCCGGCATGGGGGATCAGCGCGGCGATGCCGGCGTGGTCCAGCGTGGCGGGTGCGTTCACGGCGCGAAATCCAGTTCGATCTCCAGCGCGAGCTGCGCCGACACCGGCAGCACGACGCGGGCCGGCTGGCGCCGCGCGATCGCTTCCAGCAGCGGCAAGGCGCGCGCGGCCGGAATGCGCTCGCGCAGCCGTTCGAGACCGGCGTCGCCGCAGCGTGTCGCGGCGCCGGCTTGCGCCATCGGCAGCAAGCGGGTGCGCAGCTGCGCCGCGGCGCCCGGCGTCCCGGACGCGCCCAGCACGAGGGCGACGCCCATGGTGTCCGGCAGCGGGCGCGTCGCGTTCAGCGGCTCGGGGTAAGGCGTGTCGCTCGCGACCAGCAGGACCGGCGCAGGCAGCGCAGGCACCTGGGCCAGCGCCGCCATCAGCCCGGCGCCGAAGCTGTCGTCGTGCGCGCAAATGCTGCTGGACGTGTGCCGGCTGCCCACGGCGATGTGCCAGTAGCCGGCCGCCGCGTTGTGGACGGAGTTGGTGAAGCGCGTGGGCGACACCAGCCGGTCGGGCCCGGGCGGGTGGGCGAGCGTCTCGCACAGCGCGCTGCAGTTCGCGCCGTCGCCGCTGGACGAGGTGAACACCGTCGCCATCGTGCCCGGATCGCGCGCCGCGTCGCTGCAGGCCGCATCGGCCACGCTCAATGCGATCTTCACGGCCGCGCCGGCGCGCCGCCGTTCCGCGGCCGGCAGCCGCTGCGGCGGCGGCACCACCGAGGCGGCGGACACCCAGGGCGCTTCGCCGCGCAGGACGGCGATGGCTTCGCTCCACGACGGCAGGCCCGGGCCGATGAGGCCGACGCCCAGCAAGGTGGCTTGCATGCCGCCGCTCACTGGACCACCCTCCGCGCTGCGCGTTGCGAGATTCGCCTGGGGACGGGCCTGCGGCTCATGCGCGCCCCAGCACCAGGCTGGCGTTGGAGCCGCCGAAGCCGAAGGAATTGGTGAGCACGTGGCGCAAGCTCGCCGACCGATTGGCCAGCAGATAGTTCACGCCCAGCGCGGGATCGCGTTCGCGCACGTTGAGGCCACCGGGCGCGAGTCCGTGCCGCAGCGCGATCAGGCTGATCACGGCCTCGACGCCGCCAGCGGCGCCGAGCGTGTGGCCGGTGGCGCCCTTGGTGGAGCTGCAGGGCACGCCGGTGCCGAACACGGCCTGCACCGCGCGGTCCTCGGCGGCATCGTTGCTGGGCGTTCCGGTGCCGTGCAGGTTGACGTAGTCGATGTCGCCCGGCGCGAGGTCCGCGGTCGCCAGGGCCTGGCGCATGGCGGCCGCGGCGAGCGCGCCTTCCGGATGCGGCGAGCTCATGTGATGGGCATCGCTGCTCTCGCCCGTCCCCAGCAGGGCCGCGACGGGCGCACGGCCGGCGGCCGGCTCGCGTTGCAGCAGCGCGAAGGCCGCGCCTTCGCCCAGCGACACACCGGCGCGCTGCGCATCCCAGGGACGGCAGATGTCGGCCTGGAACAGTTGCAGCGAGTGGAAGCCGTAGAGGGTGGTGAGGCACAGGGAGTCGACCCCGCCGACCACCGCGGCGTCGATCCAGCCGGCTTCGATCATGCGCGCGGCATCGGCGAACACCTTGGCGCTCGACGAACACGCGGTGGACACCACCCAGGCCGGACCGGTCACGCCGAGCGCCTCGCTCACGAAGCGCGCCAGCGACGCCGTGCTGTGCGTCTGCGCGTAGTGGAAGTGCGCGGGCAGGGCGCCATCGGCGCCGCGCTGCGCGAACGCGCGTTCGGTCTCCAGGATGCCGGAGGTGCTGGTGCCCAGGAGCACGGCCACCCGGTGCGCGCCCCAGCGGGAGCGCGCATCCTGCACCGCTTCGGCAAAGCCGTCGCGCTGCAGCGCCGACCAGGCGAGGCGGTTGTTGCGGCAGTCGTACTCGCGCAGCGCCGCGGGCAGCGCCACCTGGTCGAGCCCGCCCACGCGGCCGATCCACCCGGGCAGGTCCACGTCCTCGAAGGGCTCCTGCGTGAGTCCGCAGCGCCCGGCCTGGAGCGCCGCGAGGTGCTCCTGCAGGCCGGCGCCCAGCGCGGTGGTGAGCGTCGCATCGGTCATCGGCAGGGGATGCATGGAGTCCTTGCTCACGTCCGTTGCGCCACGAGCAGCACGTTGGCGAAGGGGGTCCCCGCGCTCATGGGTCGCGATTCCACCTGGAGCCCGAGCTGGCGCAGCTGGGCGATCCATTCCGCGAGCGTTCGCCCGTACACCGGCGGCACCGTGTGGCCGCGCAGCCGCGTCACGGCGCGGTCCACCCACTGGCTGATGGCGAAGCCGCGACGGCTGCCCGCATCGCCGACGCGCAGCAGCAGGTGCCCGCCGGGAACGAGCGCGTCGCGCACGCGCGCCAGCACGGCCTCCTGCTCCGCGTGCGTGACGTAGTGCAGCACGTCGAGGATCACGACCGTGTCCGACTCGGGAAACGCTTCGGTACGCATGTCGCCGCAGACGAAGCGCATGCCGCCGTCTTCGGCCAGTGCGGCGCGCGCCCGTTGCACGTCGCGCGGCATCCGCTCGATGCCGGTGATGCGGGCGCCCGCCGGCGCTGCCGGCCAGCCGGCGGGCCAGTCGCCGGCGGCGCGCAGCGCAGCACAAGCGCGCAGCAGGCTCGCGAGCAGGCCCTGGCCGCACCCAATGTCGAGCACGCGCGCCTGCGGCGCAACGAGCCCGGTGGCGAGCAGATGGCGAAACACCGGGTCGTAGCCGAGCTTGCCGCGTGCGAAGTGCCAGGCGAAGCGACCGGCGCTGCGGTAGGGCGCGCTCGCGCCATCCAGCAGGCGGCGCCAGGCCGCGGCTTCGGTGGCGAGGGCGGCGCTCATGCCTTCGTGCCCGGGTCGAGGGCCATGGCTTGCGGCAGCGTGACGGGCGTAAGACCGTGGCGCTGCAGGTGCGCCAGCAGCAGCGGCAACACGGCGAGGATCACGGGACGGCCTTGCGCATCGCAGGCGCAGTGGCCGTCGTGCAGCAGCAGCACGTCGCCGGCCGACAGCCCGCGCGTGAGCCTTTGCAGCACGCGCTGCGGGTCGCGCTCGCGCGTGTCGAAGCCGCGCCGCGTCCAGCTCGCCAGGGTCAGGCCGGCGCGGTGCAGCACCGGCCCGAGGAAGGGATTGCGCAGACCGGCCGGGGCGCGGAAGAAGCGCGGCGCCTCGCCGGCCAGCCGCGCCAGCGTGTCCTGCGCGGTGCGGATCTCGCGCGCGAATCCGCTCGGCCCGAGCAGCGAGAAGTGGTGCCTGTGCACGTGGCTGTGGTTCTGCACGCTGTGGCCGCGCCGCACGATCTCGCGCACCAGCGCGGGATGGCGCTCCGCGCGCTCGCCGATGCAGAAGAAGGTGGCGCGCGCACTGTGCGCAGCGAGCAGGTCCAGCACGGCGGGCGTCACCTCCGGGTCCGGTCCGTCGTCGATCGTGATCGCCACTTCACCCCGCGCCGCCGCGGCAGCCGGCAGCCGCACGAGGTTTTCGCCCAGCGCGGTGGAGCGGGGCCAGAGCCCCGCGCCGGTCAGCAAGGCGTGGTTGGCCACGAGCGCGGCGATGGCCCACGGCCACTGCGCCGGCGCGGCGAGCAGCGCCACGCCGGCGGCCGCATGCACCGCGGCGCTCGCCCGCAGCAGCGGGGGCACGGGCCAGGGCGGGTTGCTCGAGGGGGAAAGGGCTGCGTTCAAGGGCGACTCGGAAGGCCGGGGCGTGCGGCCGGCCGGCTCTGCGTGAGCACGGATTCTCACACAGCACCTGCGGCGCGCTGCCGCGCGCGCCCGGAAAAGGCCGCGGCCAGCAGCAGCGACAACAAGGCGCCCGGCGCCACGGTCATGCCGACGTCGGCGAGCGCGGGAACCCTCGCGGTCGCGAGCAGGCCGAAGGAGACGACGGTGGTCAGGTTCGCCATGAGCAGCGAGGCCAGCGTATCGGCGTCGGCCTCGCCGCGCAATGCGAGGTGGTCGAAGAACAACGCGTAGTTGGATCCGATGGCAACGACCAGCAACAGGCCCACCAGGTGCAGCACGCCCAGCGCCGCGCCGGACAGCGACAGCCCGGCGAGCACGAGCACGACGCTGGCCGCCAGCGGCAGCAGCACGCGCGCCAGCCGGCGCGCCGAGCGCAGGTGCCACGCGAGCAGCAGGACCACCGCCAGCGCGCCCGCCGCAGCCTGCCAGCGGGCCTGGCGCAGGTAGCCGGCGTAGATGCCATCGAGTTCGGGCTGCACCTGCAGCACGCGCGCCGTGGGCAGGCCGGCGAGCGACTGGCGCAGCGTCGCGACGGGCAGCGTGCCGCCGGCGGGCGGCTGCAGCATCAGCACCGCCGTCCACGGGGTGCCGGGACGGCCCGGGAGCAGCAAGGCGTCGAGGGCGGCGGCCAGCGGCGTGCCCTCGAAGTCGGCGCGATGCAGCACCGGGACATCGCGCTGCGCCTGCACGTCGCCCACGAAGGGCAGGAGCTTCCCGGCTGGCAGCGGGCCGTCGAGCGTGGCCTCCGCCAGCCGTTGCTGCAGGACACTGCCGTCCGGCAGCGCCGCGCGGCGTGCGAGTTGCGTCGCCGGGCTCGGCAGGATGCGCGCGGGCGACTGGTAGGACGCGAGCTGGCCCGCGCGCACCAGCGCATCGAGTCGCTGGCCGATGCGCTCCGCCGCCGCGAGCGCACCGGCTTCGTCGCGCGCCTCCGCAGCCACGATCACGCCGGCGTCCGGCGCGCCGAGATCGGCGCGCAGCGAGGCATCGAGGTCCAGCGCCGCCTGCGGCACGGGACTGAGCGAGGAGAGCGAGCCGCGCCAGGGGGACGGCAGCCAGACGAGCGCCAGGACGGCCGCGATGCTGAGGGCGAGCAGCGGCACGCGCCAGCGGGGCAGCGCCGCGGCGCATGCGGCCGTGGCGCGCGCGAGCCGGGCACGCAGTCCCGCGCCCGCGGCGCCTTCGGGGGCCAGCACCGGCAGCAGGTAGCGGGTCGTGAGCCCGGCGGCGAGCAATCCGCTCACCGCGAAGATGCCCAGTTGCGCGAGGCCCTCCCAGCCCGAGACGACCAGCGCGGCGAAGCCGGCGACCGAGGTCGCGAGCCCCAGGCGCACCGTGGGCCACTGCGCGCGCAGCCAGCCGGCGCGTCCGAGCGCGTGCGCTTGCACGAGGTAGTAGATGCCGTAGTCCACGGCCTCGCCGATCAGGGTCGTACCGAAGCCCAGCGTCAATCCGTGCACGTGGCCGGTGGCAAGGCTCACGGTGACGATGCCTGCGACCACGCCGCTTGCGACCGGCAGCACGGCGATGACCAGCGGCCGCAGGGAGCCGAAGGCGACCAGCAGCACGGCCAGCATGGCGATGCTGCCGGCGATCGCGAGGCGCTTCACCTCCGATTCGATCGTGGCGCGCGACTGCACCGCGAACACGCCGGGGCCGCTCAGTTCCAGCTGCAGGCCCGCGGCGTGCAGCCCGGCGAAGCGGCTGCGCACCAGTTGCTGCGCGGCCTGCTGCGCGTCGAGGTCGGCCCCGTCCGCGCGTGTGGTGGCCAGCAGCAGGGCGCGCGGCTGCGTGCGCGAGACCCACACGCCCTCTTCGACGCGCGGCGCCGCCGCCGGCATCATCGCCTCGGCCATGCGCGCCGTCTCGCCGGTCGGGTCGCGCCACAGCAGCGGCCCCAGGCGCGTGCCGGCGGGCGTGCCCAGCAGGCTGACCGTCTCGTCGATGGCGTCGCGCAATCCCTCTACCGTGAAGCGTTGCGCGTCGACCCCGGGGCTCAGCAGGTAGCGGTGCTCGAACAGCAGCCGGCCCACCGCTTCGTCCTCGGACTCCTCGCCGTTGTGGACCGCCTCGAAGGCGTTGCTCTGGCGCAGGGCGACAGCGAGCCGCCGCGACGCATCCGTCCGCTCGGCCGCGGTGCCGCCCCGCAGCCCGATCATCAGCACCCGCCCGGTCGCCCCGTTCTTCAGCTGCGCCATCAGCACGCGCTGTTCCGGGGTGGGCGAGGAAGGCAGGAAGGCGGAGAGGTCCGCGACGTAGACGGCCCGCGTGCACCACCAGAGGCCGATCGCCATCGCGGCGAGCCAGATCCAGGGCGCGGGGTGCCGCCAGCGGCGCGGCGGGGAGATGGCGCTCAAGGGCGGCCCGGCGCGTCGACCGGGAGCGGCTCGATGCGCATCACGGAGCTGTCGCCACCGGCGAGCGTCATGCGGACTTCACGCACCTGCGCGCGCCGCCCGGTGAGGTGCAGGCTTGCCACCTGGCCGCGCAGCCGCGGCTCGCGCGGCACGAGGTCGAGTTCCCATTGCTCGGCGCTGCCTTGCACGTTGGTGTCGAAGTAGCGCTCCAGGGTTTCGCGGTTGCCGGTGAGCGTGCCCCGGATCGCCTCGACGATCACCGCGGCCTCGGGCACGGAGTCCAGCAGCGCGGTCTGCGTGCGGTCACCGCGCGTGAGCGTCAGCTGGTTGCCGACCACCGCCATGCGCTCATGGCGCGGCTTGAGCGTTTCGCGCACGAAGGTGTCGGGCGCGCTGAAGGAAAGCAGCCCGCTGGAGCGGATCGTGCGATCGAGCTGCTCGATGCGCCGGTCCTCGACGAACTGCGCCTGCCCCGAATGAACCTGGGCCAGCTGCTGCGTGAGCGCCTGCAGGTCGAAGCCCGCGGCGTGCGCTGCGCCGCACGCCACCAGGGCCAGCGCGAGCAGCACCGGGCTCAGGAAGGTGGCGGGATCAAGGAGTTTCGCTGCGCGCATCGTCGGGGTCCTGCGGGCCGGGGCTGCCGGCCCAGAAGTCGAAGAAGTTGAACCAGTTGCGCGGCGTCTCGCGGCAATGCTGCTCCAGCACGCGCGCGTAACGGCGCACCGCTTCGCCCACGGCGGCATCGCGGCCGTTCGCGGCCACGCTGCTGAAGTCGGCGAGCGGCGCGAACCGCAGCTGGTAGCGGCCGCCACCCAGGTACAGGCCGGCCATGAACACCACCGGCCGCCGCAGGAGCGCAGCAAGGCGGAACGCTCCATCCGAGAAGGCGGCGGGCTGGCCGAGGAAAGGGATCCAGTGCGTGCGCGACCGGCCCGATGCGCTGTCCGCGGTGCCCGGGCCTTGCAGCGTGCGATCGGCCAGCAGGCCGGCGACGCCGCCGTCATCCAGCCAGTCGCGCAGTTCCAGCATGGATTCCATGCGGCCCAGCCCGATCACCTTCTGCACAGCGTCGGGCGCGATCGCGCGCAACGTCGTGGTGAGCAGGCGCGCATTGTGCTCGTACATCAGCATGGCGACGCGCAGGCCGCGCCGCTGTTGCCCGAGCGCCCGCAGCGCCTCGAAGCTGCCCAGGTGGCCGCCGACGAGGAACGCACCCCGGCCGCCCGCGAGCACGGCGTCCAGGTGTTCGGCGCCGACCACCTCCACCTCGAACAGGTGCAGGTTGCCGCGCAGCAGGTACACGCGGTCCAGGACCGTCGCCGCGAAGTGGTGGATGTGGCGGTAGCGCTCGCTCCAGCGGGCAGGGCGCCCGAGCACGCGCGTGAGATAGCCGGTGGACGCGCGCGCCGCGGCGCCGCCGAACACCATGAAGTACAAGGTGATCGGATGCAGCACCAGGCGCGACACGCGCCGGCCCAGCGTCACGGCGATCCAGCGCATCACGCGCAGCATCGCCGCGTTGCTGCGCTCCGCCTGCGTCGCCCACGCGGCGTCCGCGCTCACCGCCGCTTCGGGGGCCGCGCTCATGCCGCACTCCCGCCGGTTTCGACCTGGCCTGTCGCCGCGAGCACGCCGTCGGCCGGATCCTCCGGCGCATGGCGCCACACTTCGAAGCGCGCGCGTCCCTGCGCCGGCGTCATCCATCGCACATCGAGATCGGCACCTGGCCGCACGGGCGCGAGGAACTTCACCGCGCTGACGCGGGGCGCGCCGCCCAGCGCCCCGGGTGCGTCGCGCAGGAGCACCTCCAGCGCTTCGCCCAGCAGCACGACGCCGGGCAGCAATGGCTGGCCGGGGAAGTGGCCGGCGAAAGCAGGATGCTCGGGCGCGATGGCGACCCGCCGGCGCAGCGGCAGTTCAGCCATGCCCGGACTCCGCCAGCAGCCGCGTCGCGAGTTCGGCCAGCCGGCCGGCGGGCAGCTTGCCGGTGCCGTCCCGGGGCAGCGCATCGACCCGGAGGATGCGTCGCGGCAGGAAGGCCGCATCGACGCGTTTGCGCAGTGCGGCGAGCAGCGCCTCGCGGCTCAGGCCCGGCGCGGCGACCAGTGCCACGAGGCGCACGACGGCGGCGTCGCCGGTATCGGGCGGCAACCAGAACGCGCCGTCGCGCACGCCTTCGATGCTGTTCAGGTGGTGGTTCAGGTGCGCGAGCGAGCTGCGCTTGCCGGCCACGTTGATCAGGTCGTTGCTGCGTCCAAGCAGCCGGAAGCGCGTGGGCTCCAGCACCTCGAGCACGTCGGCGAGCCGCGTCGGCTCGGGCACGTGGCCGCCGCTGACCCAGCACTGCTCGCCGTCCCCGCGCATGACGACGTCGGGAAAGGTGCGCCACTCGGGGCCGTCGGTCGTGCGGCGCGTCGCGACCTGTCCGGCCTCGGTGCAGCCGTAGATCTCCATCAGCGGCCCCCGCAGCGCGGCCTCGGCGCGCGCGGCGAGCTGCGGCGACAGCGGCGCGGTGGCGCTGACGGTGAGGTCCACCGCAGGCAGTTCGACGCTGTCGTCGAGCAAGGTCTTCAGATGCAGCGGCGTCGTCACGAGGATGCGCGGACGCGGCACCGACGCGAGCACGCGCGCGATGTCCTGCGCGTAGAACGGACGCTCGGCAGCGAAGGCAGCGCCCCCCAGCATCGCGAGCAGCACGGTGGATTCGAAACCGTACATGTGGTGCGCCGGCACGGTGCCCACGATCGCGACGCCGCGCAGGTCGGCGCGGCCCAGGGTCGCTGCCATGCGCTGCGCTTCGCCCGCGATGTTGGCCACGAGCGCACCCCAGCGCTTGCCGTGCGGCATGGGCTGGCCGGTGGATCCGGAGGTCAGCACCTGCGCGACCTCGTGCTGGGCCGGGATCAGGGGCATGGCGGGATCGTCGCCCTGCGCCTGCGCCGCCGGGAACGGCAGCGTCGGCAGCTCCAGCGCCGGCTGGTCCGGGTCGGCCAGCACGTACGCCGACGGGAACAGCGCGTGCAGGCGCCGCACCATGTCCGGCGTGTGGTTCGGCGGCATGAGACTGGAGCTGCCGCGCAGCGCCGCCGCGCCCAGCGCCAGCGCGAACCGGTAGCGGTCCGCGGTCATCGCGAGCACCGGCCCGCCATCGGGCAGCGTCGCCGCCAGCTGACGCACCTCGTGCAGGTAGCGGCGTCGCGTCAGGGCTTCGCCGGCGCGCCAGGCGATCGGCTCGTCCAGCGACGCGTGCCCGGCGAGCAAGGGGAGGCCAGGAGGCTGCGGCAGTGCTGCGTTCATCAGAAGCGGGTGTCGGTGCGCGTGCCGCCGACGCCGTGGGCGCGCCACGCCACGATGGCCTGCTGCAGGCTGACGCGTTCGAATTCGGGATGCAGGCGGTAGCGCACCAGGTATTCGCCGACGAAGAACGCGCCGGTCAGCACCGGCGTGAGCACGTCCGCGAGCAGCGACCAGTGCGCGAAGTCGCCGGCAGCGAACAGCGCCAGCGAAGCCGCGACCATGGCGAGGAAGTAGAGCGTCCAGGCGAGCGTCACCTGCCGCGTGTAGCGCGCCATCGCCTTCGTGAGGCTGCCGTGCACCCGCTTTGCGAGTGCGCTGACCAGCGGCTCGGCGCCCTTGCGCAGGGTGGACCCGAACCACGCTGCGAGCGCGAGGTGCGCGCCGGCATGCTGCGCGAGGTACAGCCAGCGCGCGGGCAGGCCGCGTCCGCTGGCCGCAAACACCGCGAGCAGCACGGCGGCGAGCAGGCCCATGGCGGCGAGCAGCCGCTGCCCGTTGCCCCAGGCCGCCGTCGTTGCCAGCAGCACGAGCGGCCCGAGCACCACCAGCAGCGCCCAGGCGGAATCCTGGGCGCGGGTCATGAGGGTGTACGAGATGGCGGCGTAGGCGATCGCCGCGACCGCAGCGGCCAGCCAGCGCGCGCGCGTGGTCGGGGTGCCGCCGGCCATGTCAGGTCGTCCGGTGCGCAGCGATGTGCTCGGTCAGGGCGGCGAGCGAGGCGAAGATCTTGTCGTTGTTCTCGTCGTCGGAGCGCAGTTGCACGCCGTAACGCTTGGATACGACGAGCGAGACCTCCAGCATGTCGATGGAATCGAGACCCAGTCCGTCGCCATAGAGCGGCGCCTGCGGGTCGATGTCCTCGGGCGCGGTCTCGAGGTTCAGAGCTTCGACCAGCAGGCTGGCCACTTCGTGAAGCAGTTCTTTGTCGGCAGTCATTGTTGCGCCCACACCCATGGGTCCTCTGTTCGGTGTGGATTTTATGCGACCGTGCGGTGCAGCCACGGTTTCGAGGCCAACGAAGCGGAGACAATCACGACGGCGCCCGCCGGTTGCCGCGCGCGCACAACAAAGAGCAGTTTCCGCATGCCCGATCCGAACGAATTGCAGCCCCCGGTCCACCTGCCGCACGCACCCCTTCCCTCGTACTACCGCAGCGGCGACGCGGCGGCGCGCGAGACCTTCATCCGGACCACGTTCGACGACACCGCCGTGGATTACGACCGTCTGGAGAAGATCCTGGGTCTCGGCACCGGGTCCTGGTACCGCGGCCAGGCGCTGCTGCGCGCCGGGCTGAAGCCGGGGATGCAGGTGGTGGACGTCGGCATGGGGACGGGCCTGGTCACGCGGCAGATCCTGAAGATCACGGGCGAGCCGCAGCGGCTGATCGGCGTCGACCCGAGCCCCGGAATGATGAAGCAGGCCCATTTCGACCAGCCGGTCGAATGCCGGCTCGGACGCGCCGAGGAGATCCCGGTGGCGACCGGCAGCGCCGATTTCCTGGTGATGGGCTATGCGCTGCGCCATATCGCGGACTTCGCGGCGGCCGCGGCGGAATTCCGGCGCGTGCTCAAGCCCGGCGGCCGCCTGCTCCTGCTGGAGATCACGCGCCCCCAGGGACGCTTCTCCGAATTCCTGCTGAAGACCTACATGCGGGGCATGGTGCCTACGATCGCGCGGCTGGTGTCGCGCTCGCCCAGCACGCCGATGCTGTGGCGCTACTACTGGGACACGATCGAGGCCTGCGTGCCGCCGGCGCAGGTGATCCACACCCTGCGCGAGGCCGGCCTCGCGCAGGTCGAGCGGCACGTCGAACTGGGCATCTTTTCCGAGTACACCGCGCGGGTCGCCTGAGCCGCGGCAAGGAACGACGAGGATGACCACGAGGGCCAGCCGCTGGCTCGCCTCAGTTGCCTGCGCGCTGGCGCTGCCGGCCGGCAGCAGCGCGTGGGCGCAAGCCGTGCACCCGGCCGACCGCTGGGAATATGCGCTCGAGGCGGGCTACACGGCGAAGGTGCGCGACAACTCGCCCTTCGACTACCGCATCGCGCCCTTCCACCTGGCTTTCCGCAGTCCCGCCTTCGCGGACCTGTGGACCTCGGCCGAGGGTGCGCGGCTCACGGTGCGCCACCGCATCTCGCTGGTCGCCGAAGCCATCGCGCAAGGCCCGGAGACGCATTACGTGGCCATCCAGGGCGCGCCGGTGTTCGAACTGTGGGCGCCCGACCGCCGGACTGCCGGGTTCTTCGAGATCGGCGGCGGCTTCGGCTTCCTCGACTCGCGCGGCGTGCCGGGCGGGCAGGGGCAGGACTTCGCCTTCAACTGGTACACGCAGGGCGGGCTGCGGCGCCAGCTCACGCAGGACATGGCGATCACCGGTGCGCTGTACTTCACGCATCACTCCAACCTGGGCATGACCGATCCCAACCCGGGCATCGACGTGCTGGGCCTCAACGTCGGCCTGGTGTTCGCGTTCCGCTAGTTGCGGTAGGCTGGCGCGCATGAAAACCGCTCCCGACCTCCGCCGCAACTTTTCCAACCCGCAGGGCATCCGGCCCGCCGCCAACCCGGTGCCCGCCGGCGCGCGGCCCGAGATCTTCGTGCAGGACGTGAGCGCCGTGCCCGAGGAGCGCTGGGTGCGGCAGGCGGAGAACGTCTCCTTCCTGCCGCTGTGCTTCGGCGTGACGCAGGGCTACTACGTGAACCTGCTGCGCGTGCGCAAGTCCGGCGTGCTCTCGTGCCATCGCCACTTCGGCGCGGTGCATGCGCACGTGATCAAGGGCCGCTGGTTCTATCTCGAACACGACTGGGTCGCGACCGAGGGCTCCTTCGTGATGGAAGCGCCCGGCGAGACGCACACGCTGGTGGTGCCCGACGACGTGCCCGAGATGATCACGTGGTTCCACGTGACGGCGGGCTACAACTACTACGAGAACGGACAGCTCACGTCGCACGAGGACGTGTTCACGAAGCTGCAGCGCGCCCGCGAGCACTACGAGGAGTTCCGCCTGCCGCAGGCGGAACTCGATGGCCTCGTGCGCTGATCAGGCCAGCGCTGCGGACGCGCGGAAGGTGCGCGGGATGCCGGCGGCGGCGACGCCGCTGCGCATCGTTTCCCCGGGCAAGGCCTCGTGCAGCAGAGCGCGAGCCGCAAGCAGCCGCGGCAGGTCCACGCCCGTGGCGTGGCCCATGCTCTCCAGCATGAACACCAGGTCCTCGGTCACGATGTTGCCGGACGCACCGGGTGCGAACGGGCAGCCGCCGAGTCCGGCGAGACACGCATCGAATTCACGGATGCCTTGCTCGAGGCCCGCAAGCGCGTTCGCCAGGCCCAGGCCCATGGTGTCGTGCAGGTGCAGCTTGGTCAGGCGTGCCCCGATCGCATCCTGCACTTCGCGCACCGTGTCGCGCACGAGGGCCGGATCCGCATAGCCGACGGTGTCGGCCAGCGCCACGCGGTCCGCGCCGGCGGCGGCCAGCGCTGCGGCGACTTGCGCCACGCGCTTGCGCGACACCTGGCCTTCCATGGAGCAGCCGAAAGCGGTGGCGGCGGCGACGTCGATGCGCATGGGCCGCGACTGCGCGCGCACCCAGTCGACGATGGCGCGCACCGCCTCGACCTGGTCGTCCGTGCCCTTGTTCACGTTGGCGCGGCTGTGGGTGTCGCTCACCGAGATCGGGATCGCCACGACATGCGCGCCGGCTTCGTGCGCGGCGATCACGCCCTTGAGGTTGCAGGCCAGAGCGCACACCGTCAGCCCGTCGATGGCGAGCGCACCGCGCACCACGTCGCCGGTGTCCGCCATCTGCGGCACGGCGCGCGGCGACACGAAGCTGCCGACCTCGATCTCGCGCAGGCCCGCATCGGCGAGCTGGCGGAGCCAGCGCAGCTTGACGTCGGTGGCCATGCGGCCCTGCGCCATCTGCAGCCCGTCGCGCGGGCCGACCTCGCAGATGACGACGCTGTCGCGCTTCGTGCTCATTCGACCTTGATCCCGGCCTTGGTGATGATTTCGCGCGCGTTGTGGATGTCGGCGCGGATCAGCTTCGCGAACTCCTCCGGCGTCGTGCCGCCCGCGTCGAAGCCCTGCTGCTGGAAGGCAGCCTTGACGTCCGGACGCTCGAGGATCTTGTTGATGTCGGCGTTGAGGCGCGCGACGATCGGCGCCGGGATGCCCGCGGGACCCATCACGCCATAGAAGCTGACCGCGTTGAAGTCCTTGTAGCCGGCCTCGGCCACCGTGGGCACGTCGGGCAGGCTGGCATTGCGCTTGGCCGAAGTCACGGCCAGTGCACGCACCTTGCCGGAGTGGATCATGCCGGCGGCCGACGAGATCGACGACCCGGCGAAATCCAGGTGGCCACCCATGAGGTCGGCCAGCGCCGGCGACGAACCCTTGTACGGCACGTGCTGCATCTTCACGCCCGCGATCATCTGCAGCTGCTCCATCACGACGTGCACGCTGCCGCCGGTGCCCGAGGTGCCGAAGGTGAGCTTGCCGGGCTGCGCCTTCGCGGCCTTGATCAGCTCCTGCAGCGTCTTGTACGGCGACTTCTCGTTGACCAGGATCACCAGCGGCGTGGTGGCAGCCAGCGCGATGGGAGTGAGGTCCTTCAGCGGGTCGTAGGAAACCTTCATCAGCAGCGGGATCAGCGAGACGTTGTCGGTCTGCGCGATCACCAGCTCGTAGCCATCCGGCTTGCCGCGCGCCGCTTCGGCCAGGCCCAGCGCCGTGCCCGCGCCCGGGCGGTTCTCCGGCACCACGTTCCAGCCGTTCATCTCGCTGAGCTTGGAGCTCAAGGTGCGGCCGGTGAAGTCGGTACCGCCGCCCGGCGTGGACGGGATGATCATGCGGATGGCGCGCGTGGGGTAGTCCTGCGCGAAAGCCGACAGGCCCGGGAGGGTGCCGGCGGCAAGGGCGAGAAGGTTGAAATCGCGACGGTTCATGGTGTGTCTCCGGTTTGTGGGATTCAGGCAGCGACCACGCCCTGGCGGACCAGGGCGTCTATGCGTTGTTCGTCCAGGCCCATGCCGCGCAGGATCTCGCGCGTCTGCGCGCCCACGGGCTGCGGGTCCAGGCGCTTGCCGGCCTTGCGGCCGTCGAATTCGATCGGCAGGGCGGCGGTGGCCACCTGCGTGCCGTCGGGCATGGTAGCGGGCACGAGGGCGCCGCCCGCCTGCAGGTGCGGATCGTCCAGCAGGTCATGCGGCTGGCGGATCGGCCCGTAGGAGAGCCCCGATGCTTCGAGCGCCGCGCACAGGTCGGCGGTCTTCCACTCCTTGAGGACCTCGGCCACGGCGGGCACGAGCCACGGGCGCGCCGCCTCGCGCTGGACCGCGGTGCGCAGGCGCTCGTCCTCGGCGAAGGACGGCGGCAGGAAATCGCGGCAGAAGGCCTGCCAGTTCGCATCGCTCACCACCGCGACGAACACGCGGCCGTCCTGCGTGTCGAAGATGTCGTACACGCCCCAGGGCGGCGTGCGCTTCGCACCCATGGGAATCGGCGGCGTGCCGGTCAGCTGGTATTGCGCGATGAACTGCGCCACCAGCAGCAGGTTGTTCTCGAAGAGGCCGGCGCGCACGTGGCAGCCGCGGCCGGTGCGATGCCGCTCGTTGAGCGCGGCGAGCGCGCCAACGACGCCGAAGGTGCCGCCCAGGATGTCATTCACCGAAGGCGCCACGCGCTGCGGCGTGCCCGTGCCGCCGTTGATGTAGGCCATGCCGCCCATCATCTGCACGACTTCGTCGAGCGCGGTGCGCTGCTTGTACGGTCCGGACAGGAAGCCCTTGAGCGAGACGTAGATGAGGCGCGGGTTCGCGGCGCTCAGCGTGGCGTAGTCCAGCCCGTACTGCGCGAGGCTGTCGTCGCGAAAGTTCTCCAGCAGCATGTCGCAGCCTTGCGCCAGTTCCCGCACCAGCGCCTGGCCATCGGGCGACTTGAGGTCGACGGCGAGGCTCTTCTTGTTGCGGCTGAACACGGGGAAGTAGCCGATGCCGGAACCCTTGAGGCGGCGCGTCCGGTCGCCATCGAGCGGCTCCACCTTGATCACTTCGGCGCCGAGGTCGGCGAGCACCAGGCCGCCGGCCGGGCCCATGATCATGTGGGACAGCTCGAGGACCTTGATGCCGCGCAGGGGCAGGTTGTCGTCGGGGAGGTAGGCGGAGGTGTCGGTCATTCAGGGATTCGTCTGGGCGCGGTCGCGCGCATGATGGCGCGGTCGCCGCGGCGAGCCAAGCGATGCTTGGGAACCGCAGCTTTCTCGTTTGGAGAGCCCCCGGGAAATTGCCGGCTTCAATCGGCGGCGTCCGCGCTGGCGCGCAGGTGGCTGACCAAGGCCTGCGCCGCGACCGGCAGGGCGTCGAAGTCGCGCACGGCGACGAAGCTCCGCGGTTGCGCCCAGTCGTCCGACAGCGGCACGAAGCGCACGCCCAGCGTGCGTTCCTTGCTCTCCTTGAGGTACAGCGGCGCCACGCCCGCGCCCATGCCGCGCGCCACCAGCATGCAGATGGTCTCGAAGGAGCTCACCCGCGCGCGCACGGTCCGCGAAGTGCGGGCCTCGCGCGCCGCCTCGTCGAACACCTGCGCCAGGCCGCTGTCGCGCCCGAGTTCCACGAGGTCGTTGTCCAGCAGTTCGGCATAGGCCAGGCGCTTGGCACGTGCGAGCGTGTGGCCTTCGGGCAGCACGGCCGCCAGCACGTAGCGGCGATAGGGGAAGACCTGCAGCCCTTCGTGGCTGGCGAACTCGGAGGCCACGCCGACGTCGGCAAGCCCTTCGCGCACGCCACGGTAGATCGCCGGCGTGACGCGCTCCTCCAGGTCCACCTCGATCTGCGGCCGGTCGGCGCGAAAGCGCAGGATGTCGGCCGGCAGTTCACCGGAGAGCGAGGTCACGCTCGCGAACACCTTGATCACGCCGCGCACGCCCTCGACGTAGCCGGCCATCTCGCGCTGCATGCGGTCCATCGACTGCAGCAGCTGGCGCGCATGGTGGGCGAGCGCCTGGCCGGCGGCCGTGGCCTGCGCGCCCTTGGCGCCGCGCTCGAGCAGCGGCACCTTCAGGTGTGCCTCCATCTCGGAGATGCGTTTGCTCACCGCCGACGGCACGATGTTCTCGCGCGCAGCGGCGCGGGCGATGCTGCCTTCCTCCAGCGTCGCGAGGAAGAGGCGAATGGAAACGGGGTCGATATCGCGCACGCGGAGCCTTCAGATGCCGGAAGCATAGGGCGCGAAGCCGCGCTGGTTCTCGTCGATCTGCAAGGTGCGGCCCAGCGGCGGGAAGGCGCGCTGCGCGCAGTCCGCGCGGTCGCACACCTTGCAGCCCGCCCCAATCGGCGTGGCCGCGTCCGGATCCACGAGGTTCAGGCCCTTCGCGTACACGAGGCGGTCGGCATAGCGTGCGTCGCAGCCCAGCGCCACCGCGAAGATGCGCCGGGGCGCGCCATAGCCGCCGCGGCGGTGCTCCACCGTCCGCGCGATCCACAGGTAGGTCCGGCCGTCCGGCATGCGCGAGAGCTGCGTGAGGATGCTGCCCGGATGCGAGAAAGCCTCGTACACGTTCCACAGCGGGCAGGTGCCGCCGTGGCGCGAGAAGTGGAAGTCCGCCGTGGACTGCCGCTTGGAGACGTTGCCCGCCCGGTCGACGCGCACGAAGAAGAAGGGGATGCCGCGGCCGGGCGCATGGTGCATCGTCGACAGGCGATGGCCTATGGTCTCGAAGCTCACGCCGAAGCGGTCGCTGAGCAGCTCGATGTCGTAGCGCAGCGCCTCGGCTGCTTCCTGGAAGCGCCGGTTCGGCAGCACCAGCGCGCCGGCGAAGTGGTTGGCGAAACCCAGGCGCGCCAGGCTGCGCGCCTGCGAGGTCTTGAAGGCGTCGGCCGTGGTGAAGGAGTCGATCAGCGGGCCGGTTTCCAGGAAGGCGAGTTGCACGCCGAGCTGGAAGGCCTGCTGGCCCGGGTCCATGTCGGTCGCCAGCGAGATCGTGCGCGTCGCCGCGTCGTAGCTGCGCAGCGCGTGGTCGGAGGTGCGGTTGGCGGCCGTCTCGCGCACCGCGATGCCGTGCTGGCTGTGCAGGCGGTCGCGCAGGCGGGCCAGCAGTTCCGCGCCCCCGACCGTCGCGCCTTCCGTGACGGCTTCGTACAGCTCTTCGGCGCGCTCGTCCAGCATCGCCATGTGGTGGTGCCGCGCGTAGAAGAACTCGCGCACTTCCTCGTAAGGCTGCAAGGGCGGTCCGAGCTCGCCCGCCATGCGGTCGCCGTCGCTGCCGGCGGCGATGGACGAGAGCCGATCCTCGGCCGTGCGGGCGCGCTTGTGCAGGTGCAGCAGCACGCGGGACACCGACGGCAACTGCGACGCCACCATGCGCGCTTCGGTCTGCGGCACCGCCTCGGCCTCGCGCGCGTCCGAGAACACGGTCTGCAGCTCGCTCAGCCGCCGCGCGCCTTCGTCCTCGGAGAACAGTTGCAGGTCGATGCCGTGCGCGGCCTGCAGCCGCAGCAGCACGGGCACGGTCAAGGGGCGCTGGTCGTTCTCGATCTGGTTGAGGTAGCTCGGCGAGATCTTGAGCGACGCCGCCAGCGCGGCCTGCGTCAGTCCCTGCTGCTCGCGCAGCGTCTTGAGCCGGACCCCCATGAAAGCCTTGGTCATCTTCGCAAGCTTCGCAAATTCACAGCGCCGAAATGGCTCCGACTTCCAGTTTAGCCGTTGTCTTGGCGGCCTGCTTTTGCGAAGATTGCGAGGTTATGAGTACACCGACCCAAGACACGCGCAGCGCGCCGGACCTGGACCCCTGGAAGAAGGCCGCGGCCAAGTCCGCGCCCGGGGGCAACGTCGATGCCCTGAACTGGGTGACGCCGGACGGCATCACGGTCAAGCCGCTGTACACGTCGGCGGACCTCGCAGGCCTGCAGCATGCGGACACGCTGCCGGGATTCGCGCCGTTCGTGCGCGGCCCGCAGGCGACGATGTACGCGGCGCGGCCCTGGACCATCCGCCAGTACGCCGGCTTTTCGACCGCCGAGGAGTCCAACGCCTTCTATCGCAAGGGCCTCGCGGGCGGCGGCCAGGGCGTGAGCGTGGCCTTCGACCTCGCGACGCACCGCGGCTACGACAGCGACCATCCGCGCGTGGTGGGCGACGTCGGCAAGGCCGGCGTGGCCGTGGACTCGGTAGAGGACATGAAGATCCTGTTCGACGGCATTCCGCTGGACAAGGTCTCGGTCTCGATGACCATGAACGGCGCCGTGCTGCCGGTGCTGGCCGGCTATGTCGTCGCGGCCGAAGAGCAGGGCGTGCAGCAGGACCAGCTGTCCGGGACCATCCAGAACGACATCCTCAAGGAGTTCATGGTCCGCAACACCTACATCTATCCGCCGGAGCCTTCCATGCGGATCGTGGGGGACATCATCGAGTACACGGCGAAGAACATGCCGAAGTTCAACTCGATCTCGATCTCCGGCTACCACATGCAGGAGGCGGGTGCGAACCAGGCGCTGGAACTCGCTTTCACGCTGGCCGACGGCAAGGAGTACGTGAAGACGGCCATGGCCAAGGGCCTGGACGTCGACGACTTCGCCGGGCGCCTGTCCTTCTTCTGGGCGATCGGGATGAATTTCTATCTCGAGATCGCCAAGATGCGCGCGGCGCGCCTGCTGTGGTGCCGGATCATGCAGGGCTTCGGCGCGAAGAAGCCCAAGAGCCTGATGCTGCGCACGCACTGCCAGACCTCGGGCTGGTCGCTCACCGAGCAGGACCCGTACAACAACGTCGTGCGCACGACCATCGAAGCGATGGCGGCCGTGTTCGGCGGCACGCAGTCCCTGCACACCAACAGCTTCGACGAGGCGATCGCGCTGCCGACGGAATTCTCTGCCCGGATCGCGCGCAACACGCAGCTGATCATCCAGGAAGAGACCCACATTCCCAACGTGATCGACCCGTGGGCCGGCAGCTACATGATGGAGAAGCTGACCCAGGACATGGCCGATGCAGCCTGGAAGATCATCGAAGAAGTCGAGGCCCTGGGCGGCATGACCAAGGCGGTCGATTCAGGCTGGGCGAAGCTGAAGATCGAGGCGGCCGCCGCGGAAAAGCAGGCGCGCATCGACTCGGGCCGCGACGTGATCGTCGGCGTCAACAAGTACAAGCTGGCGAAGGAAGATTCGCTGGACATCCTGGAAGTCGACAACGTCCGCGTGCGCGAGCAGCAGATCGCGCGGCTGGCGAAGATCCGCGCGTCGCGCGACGGCGGGAAGGTGCATGCTGCGCTGGAGGCACTGACCACGGCCGCACGCACGGGGCAGGGCAACCTGCTGGACCTCGCCATCCGTGCGATCCGCCTGCGGGCCACGGTGGGCGAGGTGAGCGACGCCCTGGAGAAGGTATTCGGGCGCCATCGCGCCGATACGCAAAAGGTGACCGGCGTGTATGCAGCTGCCTATGACTCGGCCGAAGGCTGGGAAGCGTTGAAGAAGGAAATCGCGGAGTTCGCGGAGCAGGAGGGCCGGCGGCCCCGCGTGATGGTCGCCAAGCTGGGCCAGGACGGACACGACCGCGGGGCGAAGGTCGTCGCGACCGCCTATGCGGACCTCGGGTTCGACGTCGACATGGGGCCGCTGTTCCAGACGCCCGAGGAGTGCGCCCGCCAGGCGATCGAGAACGACGTGCATGCCGTGGGCATCAGCACGCTCGCCGCGGGCCACAAGACGCTGGTGCCCGCGATCATCGCGGAGCTGGAGAAGCAGGGCGGCGACGACATCATCGTGTTCGTGGGCGGCGTGATCCCGCAGCAGGATTACGAGTACCTGTACAACGCCGGCGTCAAGGGCATCTATGGCCCCGGGACGCCGATCCCGGCCAGCGCGAAGGACGTGCTGGAGCAGATCAAGAAGGCAACGGGAAAAGCGTGATGCCGCCGGGAAATTGGGTTCTGACCCCAATTGGATATTGGAGCGTTCGTAGGCTGGCGCGGCCCGCGGCCGCGGCAGGTGAGCGCAGCGAACCCCAGCAGGATCCCGCGCACTTCGCTGGGGTTCGCTGCGCTCACCACCAGCCTACGGAAGGTGGGGCGCGGTGAATCTCGCGCAGGCCATCGTGGGGGCCCCTGGTGCGCGCCAGCGCCGTGCCATCGCCAAGGCGATCACGCTGCTGGAGTCCACCCGCGGCGACCACCGGGCGCAGGCGGACGAACTGCTGACCGAACTCCTGCCCCACACCGGCAAGGCCTTCCGGCTGGGGATCAGCGGCGTGCCGGGCGTGGGCAAGAGCACCTTCATCGAGGCGCTCGGCCTCTACCTGATCGCGCAAGGGCATCGCGTGGCCGTGCTCGCCATCGATCCTTCGTCGACCGTGTCCGGCGGATCGATCCTGGGCGACAAGACGCGCATGGAGCATCTGTCCGTGCACGCGCAGGCGTACATCCGGCCCAGTCCCTCCAGCGGCACGCTGGGAGGCGTCGCCGCGAAGACGCGCGAGTCCATGCTGGTGTGCGAGGCGGCCGGCTACGACGTGGTGATCGTCGAGACGGTCGGCGTCGGCCAGAGCGAGACGGCCGTGGCCGGCATGACGGACATGTTCGTGCTGATGCAGCTGCCCAATGCCGGCGACGACCTGCAGGCGATCAAGAAGGGCGTGATGGAGCTCGCCGACCTGGTGGTGATCAACAAGGCCGATCTCGATCCCGACGCCGCTACCCGTGCGCGGGCGCAGATCACCAGCGCACTGCGCATCCTGGGCCAGCACGGCAACCCCGATCACGCGCACCACGATGCGACGCTGTGGCATCCGCAGGTGCTGCAGCTCAGCGCCCTGAAGGTCCAGGGCGTCGAAGCCTTCTGGCAGGCGGTGGGCGAGTTCCGCCGGCTGCAGGAAGCCGGCGGCCGCCTGCAGTCGCGCCGCAAGCACCAGGCCCTGGCCTGGATGTGGGAGCGCATCGACAGCGGCCTGAAGCGGGCTTTCCGGCAGGCCCCGGCCGTGAAGGCGCTGCTGCCGCAACTGACCAACGAAGTCGAGCATGGGCTGCTCGCCGCCTCCACGGCGGCGCGGCGCCTGCTCGACGCCATGCACGAAGGGACGCGCGGCGGCCCTTCCGCCAACTGATCCAACGGAGAACGACATGCAAGACATCCTGGCGCAGCTCGAGGAGAAGCGCGACGCCGCGCGGCTGGGCGGCGGCGACAAGCGCATCGCTGCGCAGCACAACAAGGGCAAGCTCACCGCCCGCGAGCGCCTCGAACTGCTGCTCGACGAAGGCACCTTCGAGGAATGGGACATGTTCGTGGAGCACCGCTGCACGGACTTCGGCATGGCCGACAACAAGATCCCGGGTGACGGCGTCGTGACCGGCTACGGGATGATCAACGGCCGCCTCGTATTCGTGTTCAGCCAGGACTTCACCGTCTTCGGCGGCGCACTCTCCGAAGCGCATGCGGAGAAGATCTGCAAGGTGATGGACCAGGCCATGAAGGTGGGCGCGCCGGTGATCGGCCTGAACGACTCGGGCGGCGCGCGCATCCAGGAAGGCGTGGCGTCGCTGGGCGGCTACGCCGACGTGTTCCAGCGCAACGTCATGGCCTCGGGCGTGGTGCCGCAGATCTCCATGATCATGGGCCCCTGCGCGGGAGGCGCGGTGTACTCGCCCGCGATGACCGACTTCATCTTCATGGTCAAGGACAGCTCCTACATGTTCGTGACCGGCCCGGAGGTCGTGAAGACGGTGACGCACGAGGAAGTGACCGCGGAGGAGCTGGGCGGCGCCTCCACGCACACGACCAAGAGCGGCGT
The DNA here is from genome assembly GCF_016654015.1 of Ramlibacter ginsenosidimutans. Taxonomy (GTDB): domain Bacteria; phylum Pseudomonadota; class Gammaproteobacteria; order Burkholderiales; family Burkholderiaceae_C; genus Ramlibacter; species Ramlibacter ginsenosidimutans. Next base: position 191,963 of record NZ_JAEPWM010000006.1, read on the forward strand.
GGCCGACCTCGCGTTCGAGAACGACGTCGAGGCGCTGATGATGCTGCGGCGCCTGTACAACTACCTGCCCCTGAACAACCGCGAGAAGCCGCCGATCCGCCCGAGCAACGATCCGGCCGACCGCATGGACTTCTCGCTCGACACGCTGGTGCCGGACAACGCGAACAAGCCCTACGACATGAAGGAGCTGATCACCAAGACGGTGGACGACGGCGACTTCTTCGAGCTGCAGGCGGATTACGCGAAGAACATCGTGATCGGCTTCGCCCGCATGGAAGGCCAGACGGTGGGCATCGTCGCGAACAACCCGCTGGTGCTGGCCGGCTGCCTGGACATCAAGAGCTCCATCAAGGCGGCGCGCTTCGTGCGCTTCTGCGATGCCTTCAACATTCCGGTCATCACCTTCGTGGACGTGCCCGGCTTCATGCCCGGCACCTCGCAGGAGTACGGCGGGATCATCAAGCACGGCGCCAAGCTGCTCTACGCCTATGCCGAGTGCACGGTGCCCAAGGTCACGGTCATCACCCGCAAGGCCTATGGCGGCGCCTATGACGTGATGAGTTCCAAGCACCTGCGGGGGGACGTCAACTTCGCATGGCCCAACGCGGAGATTGCGGTGATGGGGGCGAAGGGCGCGGTGGAGATCATCTTCCGCGAGGACAAGGGCGACCCGGCCAAGCTGGCCGCGCGCGAAGCGGAATACAAGGCCCGCTTCGCCAACCCCTTCGTCGCCGGCGCCCGCGGCTTCATCGACGACGTGATCCTGCCGCACGAAACCCGCAAGCGCATCTGCCGCTCCCTGGTGATGCTGCGCGACAAGAAACTCGAAAACCCGTGGCGCAAGCACGGGAACATCCCGCTCTGAAGGCAAACACCCAACATCCGGACGCAGAGGACGCAGAGATTTCGCAGAGGACGCAAAAGAAGACATCAAAGAATTGTTCATTGAATTCTTTTGCGCCTTCTGCGTAACCTTTGCGTCCTCTGCGTCCGGTTGTTGGGTTTTAAAGGACCCCCATGTTCACCAAGATCCTGATCGCCAACCGCGGCGAAATTGCCTGCCGTGTCATCGCCACCGCCAAGAAGATGGGCATCCGCACCGTTGCCGTTTATTCCGACGCCGATCGCGATGCCCGCCACGTGGCGCTGGCTGACGAGGCCGTGCACATCGGCCCCGCGCCCAGTCGCGAGAGCTACCTGAAGGCCGACAAGATCATCGCGGCTGCCAAGCAGACCGGCGCGCAGGCGATCCATCCGGGCTACGGCTTCCTGTCCGAGAACGAGGACTTCGCCAAGCGGGTGGAGGAAGAGGGCATCACCTTCATCGGGCCCAAGCACTACTCCATCGCGGCCATGGGCGACAAGATCGCCTCCAAGAAGCTGGCCAAGGAAGCGAAGGTCAGCACCATTCCCGGCTACAACGAGGCCATCGACACGCCCGAGCAGGCCGTGTCCATCGCCAGGGACATCGGCTATCCGGTGATGATCAAGGCCAGCGCCGGCGGCGGCGGCAAGGGCCTGCGCGTCGCCTTCAACGACAAGGAAGCGTTCGAGGGCTTCACGTCGTGCCGCAACGAGGCGCGCAACAGCTTCGGCGATGACCGCGTCTTCATCGAGAAGTTCGTCGAGGAGCCGCGCCACATCGAGATCCAGGTGCTGGGCGACAGCCACGGCAACGTGGTCTACCTGAACGAGCGCGAGTGCTCCATCCAGCGCCGGCACCAGAAGGTGATCGAGGAAGCGCCGTCGCCCTTCATCAGCGATGCGACGCGCAAGGCGATGGGCGAGCAGGCCGTGGCGCTCGCGAAGGCGGTGAAGTACCAGAGCGCGGGCACCGTGGAGTTCGTGGTCGGCAAGGACCAGAGCTTCTACTTCCTGGAGATGAACACGCGGCTGCAGGTGGAGCACCCGGTCACCGAGTGCATCACGGGCCTGGACCTGGTGGAACTGATGATCCGCGTCGCCGCCGGCGAGAAGCTGCCGCTCGCGCAGGCCGACGTCAAGCGCAACGGCTGGGCGATCGAGTGCCGCATCAATGCGGAAGACCCGTTCCGCAACTTCCTGCCCTCGACCGGCCGCCTCGTGCGCTTCCAGCCGCCGCGCACCAGCATGTGGGCGTCGGACACGGAGCACCTGTTCGGCGTCCGCGTGGACACGGGCGTCACCGAGGGCGGCGAGATCCCGATGTACTACGACTCGATGATCGCGAAGCTGATCGTGCACGGGACCGATCGCCGGGACGCGATCGCGAAGATGCGCGAGGCGCTGAACGGCTTCGTGATCCGCGGCATCTCCAGCAACATTCCCTTCCAGGCTGCGTTGCTCGCCCATCCGAAATTCATGACCGGCGACTTCAATACGGGCTTCATCGCCGAACAGTACGGCAAGGGTTTCCGCGCCGAGGACGTGCCGCACGACGACGAGGATTTCCTCGCGGCCATCGCGGCGTTCGCGAACCGCCGGGCGCTGGAGCGCGCCTGCGGCATCAGCGGCCAGATGAGCGGCCACGAGTTCAAGGTCAATGGCGACTTCGTCGTGGTGAAGCTCGATGACCAGGGCCGTCACGCCCACCTGCCGGTGAAGGTCAGCGCGTTCGACGGGCCGGCCGGCACGGCCACCGTGGAAGTGAACGGCAAGCGCTACGAGCTCTCCAGCAAGTGGCACCTCGGTGGCGCCCGCATCCGTGGCACCGTCAACGGCCAGGCGTTCACCGCGCAGGTGGAGCGCGGCGCGGCCCGCAACCCGCTGGCCTTCCGCATCGGCCACAACGGCACCCGGCTCGACGCGCTGGTCCTGACGCCGCGCGCGGCGGAGCTGTACCGGCTGATGCCGTACAAGGCGCCGCCGGACATGAGCAAGTTCCTGTTGTCACCCATGCCGGGGCTGCTGGTGGACGTGGCCGTGCAACCCGGGCAGAAGGTGCAGGCGGGCGAGCGCCTGGCCGTGATCGAGGCGATGAAGATGGAGAATGTGCTGTTCGCATCGGCCGACTGCGTCGTGGGCAAGGTGCTGGCCGGCAAGGGCGAGTCGCTGGCCGTGGACCAGGCGATCCTGGAATTCGAGTAACCCATCGCGAGCGCATCCCAATGCAAGACAGTCGTCCCTTCAAGGTGCTGGGCATCCAGCAGATCGCCATCGGCGGCATCGACAAGCTCAAGCTGCACAGGCTGTGGGTGGACCTGTTCGGGCTGGAGGTGACCGGCACCTTCCGCAGCGAGCGCGAGAACGTCGACGAGGACATCTGCGCGCTGGGCGAGGGCCCGCTGAAGGTCGAAGTGGACCTGATGCAGCCGCTGGACGCCGAGAAGAAGCCCGCGGTGCATGCCACGCCGCTGAACCACGTGGGGCTGTGGGTCGATGACCTGCCCCGGGCGGTGGACTGGCTCAGCGGCCGCGGCGTGCGCTTCGCCCCGGGCGGCATCCGCCGCGGCGGCGCCGGCTTCGACATCTGCTTCGTGCATCCGCGGGGGAACGACGAGTTCCCGGTGGGCGGGGAAGGGGTGCTGATCGAGCTGGTGCAGGCGCCGCCCGCCGTGGTGACCGCCTTCGCAGCGCTGGCCGCCGCGCCGTCCTGAGCTGTTGCGGCGGCACGGCGCGGCGCGCGTTTGTCGCGCCGTTGGGACAGGCGCGCGCACCGTTTGCGCAGACTGGGGTTACGCGGCGAGCCTGCTGGCGGAGAATCCGGCTGCTCAAGCATGGATAAGGCTTCTCCCCAACTCCTGGTCGCTGCCGGTCGCGGACCCGCGCCGCAGGACGCGGTGCTGCGCTGCCAGGCCGCGCTGCTGGCCCGCAGCCTCCTGCCCGAAGCGGCGACGGCCCTGGCCGCCGAACTGGCCGAGGTGCTGCAGTGCCGCCGGGTGAGCGTGGGCCTGCTGGAAGCCGGGCGCATTCGCGTCGTGGGCAGCTCGCAGGCCGCCGACCTCGACCCCCGCCAGGACGCCGCCGCGCAGCTCGCCGCAGCCATGCACGAGTCGCTGGACCAGCACCTGTCGCTCGCCTGGCCTCCGCTGCCCGGCATCGATGCAGTCACCCTGGCGCTGGCGCAGCTGGCCGGCACGGGCCAGGCCTGCGCCATTCCGCTGGTCGCGGCGGGTGAGACCGTCGGGGCGATCACGCTGGAGCGCGGCGCCCAGCCGCCGTTCACGGCGGCCGATCTCGCCACCTGCGAGGACGTGGCCAGCTTCGCCGCACCGGTGCTCGCCATGAAGCGCGACGCGGCGCTGCCCTGGACGGTCCGCGCGCGCCGCTGGCTGCAGGCCCGCCTGGCAGCACCCGGTCAACGCCGCAAGGCGTGGATCACCGGCGCTGTCGTCGCCATCGCAGTGCTGGCCGTCCCGCTGCCCTGGCGCGTGAGCGCACCGGCGCGGCTGGAAGGCGCCGTGCAGCGCGCCGTGGTCGCGGCCTCCGACGGCTTCTTGCAGCAGGTGAACGTGCGCCCCGGCGACCGCGTCACCGCCGGCCAGCTGCTCGGCCAGCTCTCCTCGCAGGACCTGGAACTGGAGCGCCGCCGCCGGGAAAGCGAGATGCGGCAGCACGAGAACGCGTACCGCGCCGCCGAGGCCCGCAACGAGCGCACCCAGATGGTGGTGAGCCAGTCGCGCGCTGCCGAGGCCGAAGCGTTGCTGGCGCTCGCGGAAACGCAGTTGCAGCGCAGCCAGCTGGTCGCACCCTTCGACGGCGTCGTCATCAAGGGCGACCTCGCGCAGAACCTGGGGGCGCCGGTGAAGAAGGGCGAAGTGCTGATGGTGCTGGCGCCCAGCGACAACTTCCGGCTGATCGTCGAAGTGGACGAGACCGACATCGCCGCAGTGCGACTGGGCCAGCACGGGGCGCTGGCGCTGGCCGCGCGGCCCGAGCAGCCGCTGCCGTTCACCACGCGCCGCATCGTGCCGCTGGCGACCGCTGCCGATGGCCGCAACTACTTCGAGGTGGAGGCGAGCCTGGACTCGCCGCAGCCGGACCTGCGCCCGGGCCTGAGCGGCGTCGCGAAGATCGAGGCGGGGCACCGGCCGCTCGCGTGGCTGCTGTTGCACCGTCCCGTCGCGTGGGCGCGGCTCGCGTTGTGGACCCTGGGGCCGTGAACGAGCCCCTGGTCAGCGGCTCCTGGTACCGCGTCGCCCCGCTGCGACCGAGCCTGGTGGCTGGCCTGAAGATCGTGCGCCAGCGCGTGCGCGACCAGCTGTGGCACGTGCTCGTGGAGCCGGGGTCAGGGCGGCAGCTGCGGCTCAATCCCGCCGCGTACGCGTTTGCCGGCCGCTGCGACGGGCGCGCCAGCGTCGAGGACCTCTGGCAGGCGGCGCTGCGGCGCGAGGGGGAAGACGCGCCGACCCAGGACGACGTCCTGCGCCTGCTCGCCCAGCTCTTTCGCGCCGGCATGCTGCACTTCGACGCGGCGCCGCACCTGTCGCTGCTCTTCGCGCGCCGCGGCGAGGACGACGGCAAGCGGCGCCGCAGCTTCGTGAATCCGCTGGCGCTGCGGCTGCGCCTGTTCGATCCCACGCGCCTGCTCGATCGCCTGCTGCCGCTCGCCGCCCAGGTCCCCATGAAGCTCGCCGCGCTTGCGTGGCTTCTCCTCGTGCTGCTCGCCGCCGTGGCTGCGGCCGTGTCGTTCCCGCAGCTGAAGGCCGACGCGTTGAGGGTGATGGCCACCCCTTCCAGCTATGCGATGGCATGGCTGGCCTACCCGCTAGTGAAGTCGCTGCACGAGCTGGCGCATGCGCTGGCCGTGCGCCGCTTCGGCGGCGCCGTGCGCGAAGTCGGGCTCTCCATGCTGCTGCTGACACCGGCGCCCTACGTTGACGCGAGTGCGGCCAACGCCTTTTCGTCGGCGCGCGAGCGTGCGCTGGTGAGCGCCGCCGGCATCCTGGTGGAGCTCGCGCTGGCGGCGCTCGCGGTCTTCGCGTGGACGGTGCTGGCGCCGGGGCTGCTGCGCGATGCAGCCACCGTGGTCGTCCTGATCTGCTCGGTGTCCACCTTCCTGTTCAACGCCAATCCGCTGATGCGGATGGACGGGTACTACCTCCTGTGCGACGTGCTGCAGCTGCCCAACCTGGCCTTGCGCAGCCATGCGTGGTGGGCTTCCGCCTGGCGGCGGGCGCTCGGTGCGGAGCCGCCGCTGCCGGCCAGCGCGCTGGCGGCCGGCGAGAGCAAGTGGCTCCTGGCCTATGCACCCGCGTCCTTCGCGTATCGACTCGCGCTGCTGGCGACGCTGGTCGGCTGGGTGGGACATCATTCATGGCTGGCAGGATGGGGACTGGCGCTGGGGCTGCTTGCGTGGCTCGCCACGCTGGCCGTGCGCGGCGTGCTGCGTTCGGCCGCGGCGGCGCCGCAACCCGCTGCGCGCCGCAAGGTCCTGGCGGTCGCGGCCGGCGCCGCCCTGGCCGTGGTGCTGGCGCTGTTCGTGGTGCCGCTGCCGGCCAGCGTCGTGACGCAAGGCGTGGTGTGGCCTCCCGACCATGCGCAGCTGCGGCCCGATGCGGCCGGCTTCGTGGAGCAACCGGTGGTGCGCGACGGCGATGCCGTGCTGCAGGGGCAGGTCGTGCTGCGGCTCGCGGACGCCGAGCTCGTCGCGCAGCGGGACAAGGCGGCCAGTGAGCGCACCGGGCTGATGGCGGAGCAGTACCACGCCTTGCTGCTGGATCCCGCGCGGGCCGGCGACGTCAACGAGCAGCTCGCGCGCAACGACGCGGAACTGCAGCACGCCGAAGGCCAGCTCGCGGGACTGGAAGTGCGGGCCCGCAGCGCGGGCCGCGCCGTGTTGCCGCACGAGCAGGACCTGGACGGCACGTACGTGCAGCGCGGGGCCATGGTCGGCTACGTGCTGGGCCCGGAGCCAGCGCAGGTGCGGGCGGTGCTGCGCGACGAAGACCTGCTGCGCGTGCGCGGCCGCCTGCGGGGCGTCGAGGTCCGGCTGGCCGACTCGCCCTGGACTGCGCGCGCGGCGCAACTGCGCAACGAGACCCCCGCGGCCACGCGCCAGCTTCCGAGCGCCGCGCTTGGCGACCGCGACGGCGGCCCGGTCGCGGTGGATCCGGCGGACAAGGACGGCCTGCGCACGCAGGCGCCCGTGTTCCTGCTGGACGTGGTGATGCCGGACCTGCCCGCCGGAAACGTGGGCGGCCGCGCCTGGGTGAAGCTGCAGTTGCCGGCGGAGCCCCTGGGCTGGCAGGCGGTGCGCAACCTGCGCCAGCTGCTGCTGCGGCAGTTCAGTCCGACGGGGCAGGCATGACACGGCGAGCCGGCCACGGGCGAAGCCTGCCGTGCACGGCGCGGAGGGCGCGTCCCGTGGGCCGCCGCAAGGAGTGAACGCCGTGGCGCATGCCTGGCCTTTTCCCGGTGTGGTCTGGGGCGAGTACCCGGAGCATTCGTCCGCGTCGGCTGCGCAGCGGCGCGGCAGCCAGCTGTCGCTGGCGGCGTTGCAGTCCTTTGCCGAATCGGTCCTGCAGCAGGGCACCATTGCGCCGGCGGCCGTGGCCGGCCGGCTGCAGGGCCTGCCGGCCCTGGTCCCACAGGAGGATGCATGGCTGCATGAAGCCGCCGTGCTGGCCACCAGCGCACTCACGCACACGGTGGGCTACGTGCCGCACCGGCAGCAGCTCATGGCTGCGCGCGCGCTGCTCGACGAGCGCCTGGCGGAGATGGCGACCGGCGAAGGCAAGACGGCCGCCATCGCGCTGGCCGCTGCCGTGGCGGCGCTCGCCCGCACGCCGGTCCACGTGATCACGGCCAACGACTACCTCGCGCAGCGCGACGCCGACGCGCTGCGGCCGTTCTACGAGCGCCTCGGGCTGCGCGTGGATTGCGTGACGCAACCCATGGACGCGGCGCAACGGCGCAGCGCCTATCGCGCCAACGTCACCTACTGCACCGCCAAGGAGCTCGCCTTCGACTGGCTGCGCGACGGTCTCGCCCGGGCGTCGGACCTGTCCGCCCTGGAGCAGCGGGCCCGCCGGCTCGCGGGCACCTTGCCGCGACCGCCCGTGTTGCGGGGACTGTGCATGGCGATCCTCGACGAGGCGGACACGGTGCTGATCGACGAGGCGCGGGTGCCGCTGGTGCTGGCGCAGGCCGCCGGAGGCGATGAGGAGTCCGGGTTCTACCGCGGCGCGCTCGAGGCGGCGCGCCGGCTGGCCGCAGACGTGGACTACCGGCCCGTCGATGCGCGGCGCTTCGTCCTCACGGACCAGGGCCGCGCACGGCTGGCTGCCTGGCCGGCTGCGGACCATCCGCTGCTCGGGCACCGTGCCCATCGCGAAGCGGCCGTCGAACTCGCGCTGGTCGCCCTGCATGTGCTGGAGCGCGATCGCGACTACGTGCTGCGCGATGGCGAGGTGCGGCTGGTGGACGAGACCACCGGACGAGCCGCCGCGGGGCGCGCCTGGTCCTCGGGCCTGCACCAGCTGGTGGAGTGGAAGGAGGGCGTGCCCGGCACCCGCCGCAACAGCACCATGACGCAGACCACGTTCCAGCGCTTCTTCCCGCGCTACCTGCGGCTGGCGGGTGCGAGCGGCACGCTGTCCGAAGCCCGCAGGGAACTGCGTCAGGTCTATGGGCTGGACGTGGTGGTCATTCCTCGGCGCGAGCCCTGGCGCGTGCAGGCGGCGCCGTTGCGCCTGTGGCCGGACAGCGCAGGGCTGTGGCAAGCCGTGGCGGCCGAAGCCGCCGCGGTCGCGGCACAGGGCCGGGCGGTGCTGGTCGGCACCGAAACCGTGGGGCACACCGAGGCGCTTTCCGCCGTGCTGCGCACCGCTGGCGTGCCGCACCAGGTGCTGCATGCGCGCCAGGACCAGGAGGAGAGCCGGCTGATTGCCGCGGCGGGACAGGCCGGCCGCATCACCGTGGCCACCAGCATGGCGGGTCGGGGCACCGACATCATGTGCGAGCCAGCGGTGCTGGAGCGCGGCGGACTGCACGTGATCCTCTGCCAGGCCAATGCTTCCGCGCGGATCGACCGCCAGTTCCTCGGACGCGCGGGCCGCCAGGGCCAGCCCGGGAGCATCCGCCGCATGGCCGCCGCCGATTTCCCCCTGCTGCGCCGGTGGTGGCCTGAGCGCTGGCTGGATTTCGCCGCGAGGGCAGGTGAAGGCGAAGTGTTGGCAAATGTCACACTAAAGGTTGCGCAAGCTCGACAATCCTTTACGACTCGTTACGAGCGTGTGAAACTCAGCCACATCGCCGAGTCCATGGAACGGGACTTGACGTTCAGTCGGCAGGTACACCATGAATAGAGTCAGGGGTTGGGGGGCGCTGGTGGGGGCGCTACTGCCGGCGGCGGCAGTCGCGCAGGCGCTCGGCTGCCTGATCGAGCCGTACCGCGTCTCGGAAGTGGGCAGCCCGATCGTCGGTGTCATCGAGTCGGCGGCGGTGGAGCGCGGCGACCTCGTCCGCGCCGGCCAGGTGCTGGCCACGCTGCGTGCGGATGTCGAGCGCCAATCGCTGGCGGTGGCGCAGAGCAAGGCCGATGCGGTGGGCGAGTTGCGCGCCGCCGAGGCCAACGCCGAACTCGCGCGGCAGAAGCTCGCGCGTGCCAAGGACCTCGCCGACCAGAAGTTCATCTCCAGCCAGGCGCTGGAACAGGCGCGCGCCGAGGCGATGGTGGCGGAGAACCGTCTCGAGCAGGCCCGCGAGCAGCGTGACGTGTACGCTCGCGAGCATAGTCTGGCCGCAGCGCAGCTGGGACAGCGGACGATCCGCAGCCCGTTCTCGGGCGTCATCGCGGAGCGCTACATGTCGGCTGGCGAACACATCGACGACAAGCCGATCTACCGGGTCGCCATGATCAACCCCTTGCGGGTCGAGGTGGTCCTGCCGGCCTCTGCGTACGCGAGCGCGCGGCAGGGCATGAGCGTCACCGTGCTCCCCGAGTTCCCCGGGGCCACGCCGCGCCAGGCCAAGGTGACGCTGGTGGATCGGGTCATCGATGGCGCCAGCAACACGTTCCGCGTGCGCATGGAACTGCCGAACCCGGACCTGTCGTTGCCGGCGGGGCTGCGCTGCAAGGTCGATCTCGGCGCACCGACCGGGGCCTCGCGCGGCACCCCGGCGGCTACGGGGCGGCGCGACGGCTCGGCGCTGCAGTTGAAGAATGCGCCGGCGTTGGTCAGGCAACCCGCGCCCAACCCCTGAACGGCGGCCCATCCCATGCACTGGCTGCGCCGACTCCTGACGGACCGCGATGGTCGCAGGATTCCGATCGCGGAGCCGATGGAGCCGCGCCTGCTGTATTCCGCGGACCTCACGGCGGGCCTGATGCTGGCCTCCAGCGTCGACGCGGCGGCGCCCGAGGTGCGCACGGTCACGAGTGCGGGCGAGTACGCCGCGTCGACGGCGACGAATGCGAGCACGACGGCGGCTGGCGGCGCCGTCCAGACCGCGTACGCGGCGCTGCGCATGGGCTTCGAGGCCAACCAGGGCCAGGCCGCTCCGGGCGTCGACTACGTCGCGCAAGGCAGCGATTACGGCGTCGCGCTGGCCGGCGGCAATGCGCAGCTCACGCTGGTCACGGACCAGGGCGTGCAGTCCGTGACGATGACGCTGCAAGGCGCGCACACCGCCACCGCGCAGGCCGAGGACCTGCAGGCGACCACCAGCAACTCCATTGTCGGCAGCGACGCGTCGAAGTGGCGCACCGGCATCGCGAACTACGGCGCAGTGCGCTACGCCAACGTCTACGACGGCGTGGACGTGCGCTACTACGGAACGCAGCGGCAGCTGGAATACGACTTCATCGTCGCGGCCGGCGCTGACGCCAGCGCCATCCGCCTGCAGTTCCAGGGCAGCGCAGGCGCGACGGTGGATGCGGACGGCAACCTCGTCCTGCAGGTCGCAGGCAGCGACGGCACGGTGCGCTTCAAGGCGCCGGTGGCCTACCAGCGCGGCGCGGACGGTCAGCTCGAAGCGGTGGCGAGCCGCTACGCGCTGCAGGCCGACGGCAGCGTCGGCTTCGCACTGGGCGCGTACGACAGCAGCCGCGAGCTGGTGATCGACCCGGTGCTGGACTACGCGACCTACTTCGGGGACAACAACTTCGACAACGCAGTGGCCGTCGCGACCGATGCCCAGGGCAACGTCTACGTCACGGGACGCACCAACTCCGTCAACGCGAGCAGCGGACCGCTCCTGCCCGTGATCGGCCCGGGCGGTGGCTCGGGCGACGTCTATGTCGCCAAGTTCTCCTCCGACCTGTCGACCCTGCTTTGGTCGACACGCATCGGCGGCGCCAACGGGGACCAGGGCAACGCGATTGCGGTGGATGCCAATGGCAACGTGGCCGTGGCCGGCTGGACGAAGTCGAACGACTTCCCGACGAAGAACGCGACGCAGGCCAGCATCAGCGGTGGCGGCGATGGCTTCGTCCTGAAGCTCAATGCCAGTGGTGCCCTGGTGTTCAGCACCTACGTGGGCGAAAGCAACGCGAGCGACTCGGCCAACGCGGTCGCGTTCGACAGCTCCGGCAACGTCTACGCGGCCGGCCAGGCAAGCAACAGCAACCTGCTGTCCAGTGCGCTGCAGGCTGTGTTCGGCAACTCGGACAACGCCTTCGTCAACAAGTACGCCAGCAATGGCGACTTGCTCTGGTCGCAACTGCTGGGTGGCAACTCCACCGATGCGGCCAACGGCATCGCGGTGGGCGGCGGCGGCTCCGTCTACGTGGTCGGCCAGACCCAGTCGTCCAACATGAGCGTGCTGTTCGGCCAACAGAGCGCACTCTCCGGTTCCAGCGACGGCTTCCTGGCCCGCCTGGACGGCACGGACGGCACGGTCGGCTGGTCGACTTACCTGGGTGGCTCCAGCACGGACTCGGCCAGCGCCGTCGCCGTCAACGCCGGCAAGGTCTACGTAGTCGGGACCACGCACGCGGGCAGCAGCATCAGCTTCACCACCACGGCGGGCGCCTTCATGACCAGCTCGCCCACGAGCAACAAGGACACGGGCTTCGTGCGCGTCTACGACACCACGAAGACCGGCGCGGCCTCGCTTCTCTATTCGTCGTATCTCGGCGGCTCGGGGTCGGACACGCCTTCCGGCGTGGCGTACGCGGGCGGCCGCGTGGTCGTCACCGGCCTGGCCGGCTCCAGTGACTTCCCGGTGACGGGTGGGGCGGTGCAGGCCACGAACGCAGGCTCGTCGATGTACGTCGCCGTCCTGAACCCGGCCGGTGGGGGCAGCGCCGATCTCCAGTACGGCACCTACTACGGCGAGAAGATGACGCCGGGTGGCGTGGCGATCTACGGGGGGCGGGCCTACGTCGTGGCCGCGACGGCCGTCACCGGTTATGGCACGGCCGGTTCGTACCAGCCTGCCATCTCGAACAACACCGACGGCGTCGTCGCCGCGTTCGACCTGTTCTCCAACACGGCGCCGACGCTGAATGGCGTGGTGCAGCCCTCCGCCATCCTGGAGGACAGCGGGGGCGGCAGCGGCTTCCTGGTCTCGTCGCTGATCGCAGGGCAGGTCAGCGATCCCGATGCCGGCGCGCTGGCGGGCATCGCCATCGTGGGCAGCCCCGGCAGTGCCAACGGCACCTGGCAATACTCGCTGGACAACGGCAGCACCTGGGCGGCCGTCGGTTCGACGTCGGCCAGCAGCGCGCTGGTGCTGGCAGCGGACACCCAGTCCCGGTTGCGCTTCGTGCCCGCTGCCGACTATGCGGGCACCGCCAGCGCGGGACTGACGATCCGCGCCTGGGACCGCACCAACGGCACCACCGGCAGCCGCGTGGATGCGAGCGTGACCGGCGGCATCACCGCATTCAGCAGCAACAGCTTCGGTGTCGACCAGGCCGTCACGCCGGTGAACGACCCGCCCGTGCGCACCGGCGGCACGGTGGTGGACGTCACGACGCTGGAGGACCAGACCGTCGACCTCGGCCTGGGCGGACTGAGCTACGGCCCCGGCGGCGGCGCGGACGAGGCCAGCCAGGTGCTGACCGTGACCGTGACCGGGCTGCCCACCGGCCTCGGCAACGTGGTCCTGAGCGACGGGACCACGTTGGTCGCGCTCAACACGGCCTACACGGTCAACGACCTGAAGGGCATGAAGTTCGTGCCGGCCGCCAACGTGTCGGGCACCGGAGTGTTCTCGTGGAAGGTCACCGACAACGGCGGTACGGCCAACGGCGGCAGCGAGAAGCTGCTGCAGTCCCTCCAGGTAACCGTGACTGCCGTCAACGACGCACCGGTGCGCCTGAGCGGATCGGTCGCCAACCTCAGCGTCGTGGAAGGCTCGCCGGCTGCATCGCTCGGGCTTGCCAGTGTGAGCTACGGCCCTGGCGGCGGCGCCGACGAGGCGGCGCAGTCGCTGAGCTACCAGGTGATCGCCGTGCCCGCAGCCAATGTGGGACGCATCGTGCTGGCCGACGGCACGACGACGGTCGTCGCCGGGACCAGCTATTCGCTGGCGCAGATCCAGGGCATGCAGTTCCTGGCAGGCAGCGTCGCGAGCGGCAGCGGGACCTTCGCTTTCACGGTCAAGGACAACGGCGGCACCGCCAGCGGCGGGGTCGACACGCTGGTGCAGTCGCTCGCCATCGCTGTGGTCAACCAGGCGCCGACGCTGGACGGGCTGAACCCGCTGTCCATGCTGGAGGACGACGCCACCGACCAGGGCATGCTGGTCTCCACCCTGGTGGCCGGCCACATCGCCGACCCGCTGGGCGCGTCGGGCATCGCCGTCACGGGTGCCAGTGATCCGCACGGCACCTGGCAATACACGCTCGATGGCGGCACGACCTGGTCGGCCATCGCGGGCGTGAGCGACAGCCAGGCCTTGCTGCTGGCGAGCGACGCCAACACCCGCGTGCGCTTCGTGCCGCAGGCGGACTGGAACGGCTCGGCGGCGGGCCTGTCGGTTCGCGCCTGGGACCGCAGCGCCGGGACGGCGGGCCAGCTCGCCGACACCACGGTCAACGGCGGCAGCAGCCCCTTCAGCGCGCAGCTGCAGACGGCGAGCGTCACGGTCACGCCGGTGAACGACCCGCCCGTGATCGTGGCGGGCAGCGTCGCCAACGTCACGGCGCGCGCCGGCACGAGCACGAGCCTCGGCCTCACCGGCCTCGCGTACGGACCCGGTGGTGGCAGCGACGAAGCCGGCCAGAGCCTGACGTTCACCGTGACCGGTGTCCCGCCGGCGGCGCTGGGCACGCTGCTGCTCGCGGACGGCCTCACGGCCGTGGCGGCGGGTAATGCCTACACCCTGGCGGAGTTGCAGGGCATGCAGTTCGCGCCGGCCACCGGCGTGACCAGTGGCAGCGGCAGCTTCGCGTTCACGGTGCGGGACAGCGGCGGCACCGCATTCGGCGGCAGCGACTCGCTGGCGCAGAGCCTCACCATCACGGTCGCCAACCAAGCTCCGGTGCTGGCCGGCGCCAACGCGCTGCCCGACGTGGCGGAAGACGCGGCGGCCAACAACGGCGCGACGGTGGCACAGCTGGTGAGCGGCCGCATCACCGACCCCGCCGGCGCGCACGGCATCGCGGTCGTCGCTGCGGCGAACGCGAACGGGGAGTGGCAGTACAGCCGCGACGACGGCGGCACGTGGCACGCGTTCACGGGCGTGGCGACGACCACCGCGACCTTGCTCACGACCGAGGACCGCATCCGCTTCGTGTCCGCCCCGAACTGGAACGGCACGGCCGGGGGCCTGGTGTTCCGCGCCTGGGACGGCAGTGGCGGGACGGCCGCGCAGGAGAGCGGCGACACGACGGTCACCGGCGGCAGCAGCCCATACAGCGACGCCACCGCGGAAGCGACGGTCACCGTCCTCGCGGTGAACGATGCGCCGGTGCGCAGTGCGGGCGCGGTGGCGAACCTCACCGTGGCGGAGGACAGCGCCAGCACGTCGCTAGTCCTGGGGACACTCGCGTTCGGGCCGGGTGGTGGAGCGGACGAAGCCGGCCAGGTGCTCACGTACGCCGTCGTCGCCGTGCCGCCCGCCACGCTGGGGCAGGTGACGCTGGCCGACGGCACCGTGGTCGCGCCGGGCAGCTATACGCTGGCGCAGATGCAGGGCATGCGCTTCCTCGCAGCGGCCAACGCCAACGGCACGGCCGCTTTCAGCTTCCAGGTGAACGACGGCGGCGGCACGGCGAACGGCGGCGTGGACACGCTCGTGCAAAGCCTGCAGATCACGGTGACGCCAGTGAACGATCCGCCGGTGCGCACGGCGGGCAGCGTCGCCAACCTCTCCGTCGCCGAGGACAGCGGAGCGAGCAGCCTGGGCCTGTCGGGCCTGGCCTATGCGCCGGGCGGCGGCGCCGACGAGGCGGCTCAAACGCTCACCTACACGGTGACGGTGCTCCCGCCCGCCGCCTTGGGGCAGGTCACGCTGGCCGACGGCACCGCCGTCGGTGTGGGCAGCTATACGCTGGGGCAGATCCAGGGCATGCGCTTCCAGGCGGCTGCCAACGCGAACGGCAGCGGCAACTTCGCCTTCACCGTGCAGGACGGCGGCGGGACGGCCAACGGCGGCAGCGACACCCTGGCCGAGGCGCTGAACATCGTCGTCAGCGCGGTGAACGATGCGCCGGTGCGGCTCTCCGGCACGGTCGGCGACCTGACGGTGGTCGAAGGCGCACCGGCGACGTCGCTGGGCCTGGCGGGCCTCGCTTACGGGCCGGGCGGCGGCGCCGACGAAGCGGGGCAGTCGCTTGGCTATCGCGTCACCGCGGTGCCGGCGCCCTCGGTGGGCCGCATCGTCCTGGCCGATGGCACCACCGTCGTCGCGGGGGGCAGCTACACGCTGGCCCAGCTTCAGGGCATGCAGTTCGCGAGCGCGAGCGTCGCGAGCGGCAGCGGGATCTTCAGCTTCACGATCCAGGACAACGGCGGCACGGCCAACGGCGGCATCGACACGGTGGCCGAGTCGCTCAGGATCGCCATCGTCAACCAGGCGCCGACCCTCGACGGACTCAATCCGATGACCCTGCGCGAGGACCCCTCCAGCAACGACGGCGTGCTGGTGGCCGACCTCGTGAACGGCCACATCGCCGACCCGCTGCATGTGCAGGGCGTGGCGATCGCCGGGGCCGCCGACCCGAACGGCAGCTGGCAGTACAGCCTGGACGCCGGGGCCACCTGGACCGCCATCGCCGGCGTGAGCGACCAGCATGCGCTGCTGCTCGGGGCCGACGCCAACACGCGCGTGCGCTTCGTGCCCGCTCCGGATTTCGCGGGCAATGCCGGTGGACTGCAGGTGCGTGCGTGGGACCAGAGCAGCGGCACCGCCGGAGGCTACGCTGACGTCACGGCGAACGGAGGGTCCACCGCGTTCAGCGCGCAGGCGTACACGACGGACGTGACGGTGACTCCGGTGAACGATGCGCCCGTGCTGGTGTTCGGCGGCCTCATGGACCTCACGGTGACCGAGGGATCCGTCACGAGCCTGGGCCTGGGCAGCGTGAGCTACGGGCCCGGTGGCGGCGCGGACGAGGCGAACCAGGCCCTGGCGTACCGGGTGACGGCCGTGCCGCCATCGGCGTTCGGCACCATCCAGCTCGCCGACGGCACGGTCGTCGCCGCGGGCCAGAGCTACACGCTGTCGGACATCGAGGGCCTGCGTTTCGTGGTGGCCGCGGGCGTGACCAGCGGCAGCGCCACCTTCGCCATGACCGTGCAGGACAACGGCGGCACGCTCGACGGCGGGGCCGACAGCCTGTCCCAATCGATGCTGCTCACCGTGCGCAACGTGGCGCCGGTTCTCTCCGGCAGCAATCCGCTGACCGCCCTGGCGGAGGACGCCGCCAGCAACAACGGTACGCTGGTCGCCGATGTGGTGAACGGGAAGATCAGCGATCCCGGCGCGTCTTACGGAATCGCGGTGATAGCCGCCACCAACCCGAACGGCAGCTGGCAGTACAGCCGCGACAACGGCGCGAGCTGGCAGGCGTTCACCGGCGTGGGCACGACCTCGGCCATCCTGCTGGCGGCGGACGGCGAGGACCGGCTCCGCTTCGTTCCCGCCGCGGACTGGAACGGCACGGCCGGCGGCCTGGTCTTCCGCGCCTGGGACGGAAGCGGCGCAACGGCGGGCGCGACCACGGGCGACACGAGCACCACCGGCGGCGCCAGCCCCTACAGCGTGCAGACTGCGGAGGCGATGGTGACGGTCTTCGCCGTCAACGATCCGCCGGTGCGCACGGCGGGCACGGTGGCCAACCTCACCGTCGCCGAGGACAGTGCTTCCGCGAGCCTGGGGCTGGGCGCAATTGCGTACAAGCCTGGCGGCGGCAGCGACGAAGCGACGCAGGTCCTGACCTATACAGTCACTGGCTTGCCGCCGGCCTCGCTCGGCGCCGTCACGCTGGCCGACGGCACGGCGGTCAGCGCTGGCAGCTACACGCTCGCCCAGATCCAGGGCATGCGCTTCGCCGCGGCCGCGAACGCGAACGGGACCGGGACCTTCTCGTTTGCCGTCACGGACAACGGCGGTGGAACCGACACTCTTGCGCAAAGCCTGCAGATCACCGTCACGCCGGTGAACGATGTGCCGGTGCGTACGTCTGGCGGCGTATCCAACCTCGCTGTCGCTGAGGACAGCGGGTCCACGAGCCTCGGCCTGGTCGCGCTCGCCTATGGGCCCGGCGGCGGCGCCGACGAAGCGACGCAGACATTGACGTACACGGTGACGACCTTGCCTCCTTCGTCGCTCGGACTCGTGACGCTGGCCGATGGGACGGCCGTGACCACCGGCACCTACACCTTGGCTCAGATCCAGGGCATGCGCTTCGCCACGGCTGCCGATGCGAACGGCACCGGCAGCTTCTCCTTTGCCGTGACAGACAACGGCGGTGGAACCGACACGCTCACGCAAAGCCTGCAGATCACGGTGACGCCGGTGAACGACGCGCCGGTGCGCACGGCAGGATCGGTGGCTGGCCTCACTGTCGCTGAGGACAGCGGGTCCACGGGCCTCGGACTCGGCGCGCTCTCCTATGGGCCTGGGGGCGGCACCGATGAAGCCACGCAGTCACTGACGTACACGGTCACGGCCTTGCCGCCTTCGTCGCTCGGACTCGTGACGCTGGCCGATGGCACCGCCGTGACCACCGGCACCTACACGCTCGCCCAGATCCAGGGCATGCGGTTCGCCACCGCGGCGAATGCGAACGGGAGCGGCAGCTTTGCCTTCGCCGTCACCGACAACGGCGGTGGAACGGACACGCTCGCGCAAAGCCTGCAGATCACGGTGACGCCGGTGAACGACGCCCCGGTGATCACCAGCAATGGCGGCGCGCCTGCCGCGAGCGTTGCCATGCCGGAGAACACCACCTTCGTGGGCGTCGTGACCGCTTCCGACGTCGATACGGCGCCGGCCAACCTGGTCTTCGGCATCGGCGGCGGTGCGGACGCGGCGCTGTTCGCGATCGACCCCGCGACCGGCGCGCTCTCCTTCCTGCAGCCGCCCGATTACGAGCGGCCGGCCGACGCCAACCGGGACAACGTGTATGACGTGGTGGTGCAGGTCGGCGACGGCAGCCTCGCCGCGCAGCAGGCACTCTCCGTGCGTGTCACGGACGTCGCTGACACCGTGGCACCGCCCGCGCCCGTGACGCAGGCACCCGCACCCGCACCCGCACCCGCTCCTGCGCCTGCGCCTGCGCCTGCGCCGGTACTGGACCTCGCCCCTGCGCCAACGCCGGCGTCGGCATCCGCTCCTGCAACGGCGCCGTCGACGCAGCCCGCGACAGCGCTGCTGCCGCCCGCTGCCGCGCCCGCCGCTGCGGCGACCCGGGCGGCTCCCACGGCCAGCACCGTGCATGACGCGACCGGCGCCGTCTCGCTGCAGGACGCGCTGGGCCCGACGATGCCGACCCCGATCACCTCGTTCAACAGCAGCCCGCCGTCGTTGGCGAACGCGCCGGCGCGCCTCGCGCTGGCGGCGGACACCAGCCACGTGCTGCACACGGTGGTCCTGGACCGCGCCGGGCTCGAGCTGATCTCCGGCGACCCCAGCACCCAACTCGTGCTGGCGCGCTTTGGCATCGACAGCCAGGGGGACGCCTTGCGGCTCGCCGACCTGCAGCGTTCGCTGCACTCGTCCGCGTTCGCGCACCAGTTCGACCGGCTGCGCGACTCCGTGCGGGAGGAGTTGCACCTCGACGACGCCGTGACCCTCTCCGCCGCGAGCGTCTCGCTGGGCCTGTCGCTGGTGTACGTCGTCTGGCTGATCCGGGGTGGGGTGCTGGTGGGCAGCTACCTCTCGGCGCTGCCGGCGTGGCGGCTGCTGGATCCCTTGCCGGTGCTGTCCCGCGTCGAGGACGAGGACGATGACGAGGAACCGCTCGAAGGCGCAGAGCCCGAGGGCCAGCACACCTTGCGGAGCTTCGGATGAAGTTGCTCAACACGCGGACCTACATCTCCCTCGGCCTCGTGTCGCTGGTGAGCACGGTGCTGCTGGCGGCGTCCTTCCTCGGACTGGTGCCGGACCGCGAGGGTGCGGTCCGGGACGCGCGCGTGAGCCTGGCGGAGGCGCTGGCGGCCACCAGCACGGCGCTCCTGAACAGCGGCGATGCGCGGCCGCTGGAGGACGTGCTGCGCTTCGTCGAGAGGCGCAACCCGGACCTGCTCTCCGTGGGGCTGCGTACCGTGGACGGAAAACTGGTGCTGGCCGTGGGCGATCACCTGCGCGGATGGGTGCCGATCGAGAACAGCGCCGCCCACGACGGCGAGATCCAGGTCAGCCTGCAGCGCGCAGGACAGCCGTGGGGGCAGCTCGAACTGCGGTTCGCGCCCATCACGGAGCCGGGCCTGGTGGGGCTGCTGCAGACGCCGCTGATCCCGTTGCTGACGTTCTGCTCGGCGCTGTGCCTGCTCGGATTCCACGTGTACCTCACGCGCGTGCTGCGCCATCTCGATCCCTCGCGCGCGATCCCCGGCCGCGTGCGTTCGGCGCTGGACTCGCTGGCCGAGGGCCTGCTGGTGATCGACCAGGGCGAACGCGTGGTGCTCGCCAACGAGGCGATCGTGCGGCTGCTGGGCAAGACGAACGAGGAGCTCACCGGCGTTCCCGTGGGCAGCATCGCGTGGCTCGATGCGGCGGGGCAGCCCCTGAAGGCCGGTTCGCAGCCCTGGTCGGTTGCGCTGGCGCAGGGCGTGGTGCAGCGCGAGCAGCATTTCAAGCTGCTGGACGCGGCCGGCCAGGAACACAGTTTCGTGGTCAACTGCTCGCCCGTGCTGGCCACCGGCGGCCGTGCTTCCGGTGTGCTGATCAGCCTGGAAGACGTCACGCAGCTCGAACGCAGCCGCGTCGAGCTGCGCGCGGCCCGGGACGAAGCGGAGGCCGCGAACCGCGCGAAGAGCGAGTTCCTCGCCAACATGAGCCACGAAATCCGCACCCCGATGAACGCCATCCTGGGCTTCACCGAGCTGCTGCGCCGCGGCTACGGCAAGAGCGAGCGCGAGTCCTCGCGCTACCTGGACACCATCCACCACAGCGGCAGGCATCTCCTGGGTCTCATCAACGACATCCTCGACCTGTCGAAGGTGGAGGCGGGCCAGCTCACGGTGGAGAAGATCGCCTGCGCGCCGCACGAAGTGGTGCAGGGTGCGCTGGCGGAACTGGCCCTGAAGGCGCGGGAGAAGGACCTGCGCCTGTCGCTGCGCCTGATGACGCCCGTGCCGGAACGGGTGCAATCGGATCCGGCGCGCATCCGGCAGGTCGTGCTGAACCTGCTGAGCAACGCGGTGAAATTCACCGAGCAGGGCAGCGTGGAAGTGGTGCTGGCCTGCAACGGCACGGCCTACAGCATCGAGGTGAACGACTCCGGCATCGGCATGGACCCGGCGAAGGTGGAGTCCATGTTCGATCCGTTCACGCAAGCGGATGCGTCCATCACCCGCCGCTTCGGTGGCACGGGCCTGGGCCTGGCCATCAGCCGCAAGCTCGCGCGCGCGCTCGGAGGAGACCTGGTGGGCAGCAGCCAACCGGGCGTGGGCACGAGCATGCTGTTCACCTTCGGCACGGGCGCGCTGGAGGGCGTGCGCCTGCTGGACGCGACCGCCGTCCAGACGTCCCATGCCGAGGCAGTAGCGACGCGCACGCGCTGGCATATTCCGGCGGCGCGCGTGCTGGTCGTGGACGACGGTCCCGAGAACCGCGAGCTGATCTCGCTGGTGCTCGCGGAGCAGGGCCTCTGGGTCGAGGAAGCGGAGAATGGCCAGGTGGCGCTCGACAAGCTCGCCCAGGGCGCATTCGACCTGGTGCTGATGGACATGCAGATGCCTGTGCTCGACGGCCATGCCGCCACGCGCGAACTGCGCAGGCGGGGCATGAAGCTGCCGGTCGTGGCGCTGACGGCGCACGCGATGAAGGGCTTCGAGGAGGAGGTGATGAAAGCCGGCTGCACGGCCTACCTCACCAAGCCGGTGGATATCGACGCGCTCCTGCAGCAGGTCGCGCAGCTGCTCGGGGGCTCCGCGAGCGAAGAGCGTCCGGTCACCCGGCCTGCGTCCATCTTCGGCGAATTGAGCATCCCGGCGCCGCTGGAGGGTGCGATCCGCTCGCGCTTCGCGAACAGTGCGCGGCTGGTGCCGATCGTGCGCAAGTTCGCCGGGCGGCTGGCGCAGCAGCTTGCGCATACGCGCAATGCATTCGCGGCCGGCGACCTCGCGGAGGTGGCGCGCCTGGCGCATTGGCTGGCGGGCGCGGCAGGGACGGTGGGCTACGACGCGTTCACGCCGCCCGCCAGGGAGCTGGAGGCAGCGGCGCTGGCCGGCGACACTGCACTGGCCGAGGGAGTCCTGCAACGCCTCGCGCGGATGGCGGACCAACTCGAAATCCCGGAACTCGCGTCGGCAGAGCTCGGAGGCACGATCGTCCCATGATGGAACAACTCGATCCAGCAGGAGCCGCATCCCGCGCGAGGGCGCGCGACGCGGAGCGCGAGGGACCGGTCACGCAGCCGACCGTCTTCGCGCCGGGGGAAGACAAGCTGTCGGAGAGCGAACTGCGGGCGTTGTCGCCGCAGGACGTGCTGTGGCGCCATCGCTCGGGTCCGGCGCTCTCGGATGCGTTGATCATGATGGTCGACGACGAGATGCTGAACATCGAGATGACGCAGGCCTTCCTGCAGGAGGCGGGCTACCGGCACTTCGTCTACACCGACGCGCCGGAATTCGCGGTCGCGATGATGCGCAAGGAAGTCCCGGCCGTGCTGCTGCTCGACCTGAGCATGCCGAAGGTCAACGGGCTGGACATCCTGGCCACCATGCGCGACGACC
This sequence comes from Ramlibacter ginsenosidimutans, assembly GCF_016654015.1. Taxonomy (GTDB): domain Bacteria; phylum Pseudomonadota; class Gammaproteobacteria; order Burkholderiales; family Burkholderiaceae_C; genus Ramlibacter; species Ramlibacter ginsenosidimutans. The sequence continues at coordinate 214,180 of NZ_JAEPWM010000006.1, forward strand.
CGGTGCTGCGCCACGTGCCCGTCATCGTCCTCACCATCAGCACGGATCCGCATGTGAAGCTCAAGGCGCTCGCCATGGGCGCGATGGACTTCCTGTCCAAGCCGGTGGATCCGAGCGAGCTGGGCCTGCGCATCCGCAACACGCTCGCGGCGAGCGCCTACCGCGAGTACCTCGGCCACCACGACGCGCTGACCGGGCTGCCGAACAAGCAGCGCTACCGGCAGCAGGTGGTGGACGTCCTCGCGGCCGCCGACGCGGCCGGCAATTCCGGTGCGTTGCTGCACGTCGGTGTCGATGCCCTCGGCCGCATCAACGATGCGCTCGGGCGCACGGTGGGCGACCAGATGCTGCAGCGCATCGCCAAGCGGCTGGCAAGCTGCGTGCAGACCGAGTCGGGCGGCGAACTCAGCTCGGAAAAGTTCGAGCCGGCGCTGTTCCGCTACGACGGCGACGAGTTCGCCATCGTCGTACCGTACATGGAAGGCGTGCACACCGCCGCCGCCTTCATCAGCAAGCTGCTCGAGGACGGCGCGGTCAGCTACCACCGCCACGGCGCTCCCGAGGTGTTCGTGACCTGCAGCATCGGCGTGTCGGTCTTCCCCGCGGACGGCATGGACGCGGACCTGCTGATGCGCAACGCGGGCATGGCGCTGCGCCACGCGAAGCAGGCGGGCCGGCATCGCTACGAGTTCTTCTCGCCGCGCTTCAACGAAGTCGCGCAGAGCCGGCTGGACCTCAGCGCCGAATTGCGGCACGCGATCCGTCGTGACGAGATCGACCTGTTGTACGAGCCGCGCGTGGACCTCACGACGGGGCTGGTCGTGGCCGCGCAGTCGCTGGTGCGCTGGAAGCATGGCTCCGGCCGCGTGATCCAGGGCGACGAGCTCATGGACCTCGCAGGCAGCTCAGAGATGGACGTGGCGCTGGCCGAATGGAGCTTCGACCAGATGCGCGCGCACACGAAGAACTGGCGCGGCGCCGGATTGGTCCCGGTGCCCACCGGGATCAAGGTGTCGATGGCCAACATGCTGCCCAGCGACCTGGGTTACCTCGTGAACGCCGCCATCTCCGCCGGCATGGATCCGCGCACGATCTCGCTGGAACTGCAGCACGTCAGCGCGCTGGACAGCCTCCCGGCGAAGGAAACGGCGGCCATGGAAGCGCTGCGCCAGAAGGGCGTGCGCGTCGCGCTGGACCGCTTCGGCTGCGTCGCGTCCATCGCGCACCTGCGCAAGCTCGTCTGCGACGAGATCAAGGTCGACCCCTCGTTCGTGAAGGACCTGGAACAGGACGGCACGGCCCAGGCCATGCTGCTGGGCATCGCCGACGTGGCGCGCAGGCTGCGCCTGTCGTGCGTGGCATGCTCGGTCGACACGCCGGCCCAGCTCGCGTTCCTGCGCAGGAACGCCTGGGACCTGGGGCAGGGCGCCGTCTTCGGCGAGCCGCTTCCGGGGCTCGCGTTCGCGGCCAAATGGCTCACGCGCAGCGGCAAGCCGCAGCGCCTGCCCTTCCCGGACGGCGTGCGCTGAAGCGGGGGCCACGGACCGCGTGGCCTCCTCCATTGGGCCTCCTAATGGAATCCACCGAGAGGCGCGCTGCGCGCGGCCAGCGTAGACTGGCTGCGGCCGACTGGGCTTTCCAGGGCCACCCCGCGTGAGGAGGCCTTCTTGCAGCCGACGAACATCGCGAATCCGGCGTACTTCCACAAGGTCGTGGATTGCCAGTGGGCGTGCCCCGCCCATACGCCGGTCCCCGAATACATCCGCCTGATCGCGCAGCGCCGTTACGGCGACGCGTACATGGTGAACTGGGTGTCCAACGTGTTTCCCGGCATCCTCGGCCGCACCTGCGACCGCCCCTGCGAGCCCGCCTGCCGGCGTGGCCGCGTGGAGCAGAACAACGCGGGGGATCCCGAGCCGGTCGCGATCTGCCGCCTGAAGCGCGTGGCCGCCGACATGAAGGAGGACGTGCGCGCGCGCATGCCGCAGCGTGCTGCGCGCAACGGCAAGCGCATCGCCTGCGTGGGCGCCGGCCCGTCGTCGCTCACGGTGGCGCGGGACCTGGCACCGCTAGGCTACGAAGTGACGGTGTTCGACGGCGAGGCGCGCCCCGGCGGCTTCATGCGCACGCAGGTGCCGCGCTTCCGGCTGCCCGAGGAGGTGATCGACGAGGAGTGCGGCTACGTGCTGGACCTGGGCGTCGAGTTCGTCGCCGGACGCCGCATCGATTCGATGAAGGCGCTGATGGCCGAAGGCTGGGACGCGATCTTCGTCGGCTGCGGCGCGCCGCGCGGCCGCGACCTGGACCTGCCGGGGCGCAGCGAGGCCGCGGCGCAGATCCACATCGGCATCGACTGGCTGGCGTCGGTCTCCTTCGGCCACGTGACGCAGGTGGGCAAGCGCGTCATCGTCCTGGGCGGCGGCAACACCGCGATGGACTGCTGTCGCTCCGCCCGGCGCCTGGGTGGCGAGGACGTGAAGGTCATCGTGCGCAGCGGCTTCGAGGAGATGAAGGCCTCGCCGTGGGAGAAGGAGGATGCCATGCACGAGGGCATCCCCATCATCAACTACCACGTGCCAAAGGCCTACGTGCACGAGAACGGGCGCCTGACGGGCATGACCTTCGAGGTCGTCCGCGCCGAATACGATGCCAAGGGCCGCCGCAAGCTGGTCCCCACCGGCGAGCCCGACCCCTTCTTCGCCTGCGACGAGGTGCTGATCGCCGTCGGACAGGAGAACGCCTTTCCCTGGATCGAGCGGGACAGCGGCATCGCCTTCGACGAGTGGGGCTTGCCGGTGCTGGACAAGTCCACCTTCCAGTCCACGGTGCCCAACGTGTTCTTCGGCGGCGACGCCGCGCTGGGGCCGAAGAACATCATCACCGCCGTGGCGCACGGGCACGACGCGGCGATCTCGATCGACCGCCTGCTGCACGGGGAGGACCCGCGCACGCGGCCGGCGCCTACGGTGAACCTGATGTCGCAGAAGATGGGCATCCACGAGTGGAGCTACCACAACGCCACCTCGCTCGACCAGCGCTTCGCCGTTCCGTGGACGCAGGCGGAGAAGGCGCTGGCGAGCATCCGCGTGGAGGTGGAGCTGGGCTTCGATGCCGCGACCGCCTTCAAGGAGGCGCAGCGCTGCCTGAACTGCGACGTGCAGACCGTCTTCAACCAGTCCACCTGCATCGAGTGCGACGCCTGCGTGGACATCTGTCCGATGGACTGCATCAGCTTCACCGCGGACGGGGACGAGCCGGACCTGCGCACGCGCCTGAAGGCGCCCGCGCTGAACCTGGCGCAGGACCTGTACGTTTCGGGGCAACTCAAGACCGGGCGCGTGATGGTCAAGGACGAGGACGTCTGCCTGCACTGCGGGCTGTGCGCCGAGCGCTGCCCCACCGGTGCCTGGGACATGCAGAAATTCCTGTTCAAGAGCGCGATGGCAGGCAGCGGCTGCCGCGACAAGGCGCAGCCACGCACCGCGCTGGAGGCAGAAGCATGAGCCGCCGGGCCGACGCCAGGCGAATTCCGCAGCGCGGAGCGAGGAGCACAGTCGAATGAAGCGCATCGAGTCCGTCAACGACTTCGTGGTGAAGTTCGCCAACGTCAACGGCTCGGGCTCCGCCTCCGCCAACGAGCTGTTCGCCAAGTCCATCCTGCGCATGGGCGTCCCGGTCAGCCCGCGCAACATCTTCCCCAGCAACATCCAGGGCCTGCCCACCTGGTACGAGGTGCGCGTCAGCGAACAGGGCTGGCTGGGCCGGCGCGGCGGCGTCGACATGATGGTCGCCATGAACCCGCAGACCTGGGACGCCGACGTCGCGGAGCTGACGCCGGGCGGCTACCTCTTCTACGACAACACGCGCCCGCTGCCCCCCGCCGCCTTCCGTGACGACATCAACGTGATCGGCATCCCGCTCACGGAGATCTGCAACGCGGTCTACTCCGACCCGCGCCAGCGCCAGTTGTTCAAGAACATCGTGTACGTCGGTGCGCTCTCGGTGCTGCTGGAGATCGACCCGGCGGAAATCGAGAAGCTGTTCGGCGAGCAGTACCGCGGCAAGGAGAAGCTGCTCGCCTCCAACGTGCAGGCCCTGCAGCTCGGGCGCGACTTCGCCCAGGAACACCTGCAGTGGCCGCTGGGCATCCGCGTGCGGCGTGCCGACCGCGTGGGCCAGCGCATCTTCGTGGACGGCAACAGCGCGGCGGCGCTGGGTTGCGTGTACGGCGGCGCGACGGTCGCGGCCTGGTATCCGATCACGCCGTCCTCCTCGGTCGCCGAAGCCTTCCAGCGCTATTGCGGCAAGCTGCGCGTCGACGCCGACACGGGCCAGAACAACTACGCGATCGTGCAGGCCGAGGACGAGATCGCGTCCATCGGCATGGTGGTGGGCGCGGGCTGGAACGGCGCGCGGGCCTTCACGGCGACCTCCGGCCCGGGCGTGTCGCTGATGACGGAATTCATCGGCCTCGCGTACTTCGCCGAGATCCCGGTCACCATCATCGACGTGCAGCGCGGCGGACCGTCCACGGGCATGCCCACGCGCACGCAGCAGGCGGACATCCTGTCCTGCGCCTACGCGTCCCACGGCGACACCAAGCACATCCTGCTGTTCCCCGAGGATCCGCACGAATGCTTCGAGCACGCCGCGCGCGCGCTGGACCTGGCGGATCGGCTGCAGACGCCCGTGTTCGTGATGACCGACCTGGACATCGGCATGAACCAGCGCCTGTGCGAGCCCTTCGAATGGAAGGACGGCGCCTACGACCGCGGCAAGGTCATGAGCGCCGAGGAACTCGAAGCGGGCCGCGACTTCGGGCGCTACAAGGACGTGGACGGCGACGGCATCCCTTGGCGGACGCTGCCCGGGACGCACCCCACGCGCGGGGCCTACTTCACTCGCGGGACCACGCGCGATCCGTACGCGCGCTACTCGGAGCGCGGCCCGGACTACGTCTACAACATGGAACGGCTGCTGCGAAAGTTCCGCACTGCGGCCGGCCTGGTCCCGCAGCCGGTGTTGCGGCGCGCCGCCGCCGAGACGCGCCTGGGCGTCATCTACTTCGGCTCCACCAGCCCGGCGATGCAGGAAGCCCTGGAAGTGCTCGATGCCCAGGGTGTTCTCCTGGATGCCTTGCGCCTGCGCGCATTCCCCTTCGGCGACGGCGTGGCGGAGTTCATCGCCAGGCACGATCACGTGTTCGTCGTGGAACAGAACCGCGACGCGCAGATGCGCACCCTGCTGCTCAACGAGCTGGAAATCGATCCGGCGCGCCTGGTGAAGGTCCTGCACTACGACGGCACGCCCATCACCGCCCGCTTCATCACTGACGCCATCACGGCGCACGCCCAGGCCGTTTCGGAGACCGTGGCATGACCTACATCGCGAAGCCGCCGCTGCACCATCCCACGCTCGAGAAGAACGGGGTCGGCTACACCCGGCGCGACTACGAGGGCAAGATCTCCACGCTGTGCGCGGGGTGCGGCCACGATTCGATCTCAGCCTCCATCATCCAGGCCTGCTGGGAGCTCGACATCGAGCCGCACCGCGTCGCCAAGCTCAGCGGCATCGGCTGCAGCTCCAAGACGCCGGACTACTTCCTCGGCGCATCGCACGGTTTCAACACCGTGCACGGACGCATGCCCTCCGTGCTCACCGGCGCGAACCTCGCCAACCGCGAGCTGCTGTACCTGGGCGTCTCGGGCGACGGCGACTCCGCCTCCATCGGGCTGGGCCAGTTCGCGCACGCGATGCGGCGCGGCGTGCGCATGGCCTACATCGTCGAGAACAACGGCGTGTACGGGCTCACCAAGGGACAGTTCTCGGCCACCGCGGACAACGGCAGCAAGAGCAAGAAGGGCGTGGTCAACAGCGACAGCCCGGTAGACCTGGTCGCCATGGCGCTGCAGCTCGGGGCGACCTACGTGGGCCGCAGCTTCTCGGGCAACAAGGAGCAGCTGGTGCCGCTCATCAAGGGCGCGATCAGCCACGGCGGCGCGGCCTTCATCGACGTGATCAGTCCCTGCGTGGCCTTCAACAACCACCCGGGCAGCACCAAGAGCTACGACTACGTGCGCGAGCACAACGAGTCGGTGAGCCGGATCGACTTCATCACGCCGCGCACGGAGATCACCGCAGCGGTCGCGCCGGGCGAGGTGGTGGACGTGCGCCAGCACGACGGCAGCCTGCTGCGCCTGCGCAGCCTGCACCCCGAGTACGACCCCACCGACCGCCATGCCGCCATGGCCTACATGCACACGCACCAGGCGCGCGGCGAGATCCTCACCGGGCTGCTGTACGTCGATCCGCTGGCGACCGACCTGCACACCGCGCTGAACACCAGCGCGCGGCCTCTCAACGCGCTGGACGCCGACCAACTGTGTCCGGGGACTGGCGTCCTGGCCAGGATCAACGCATCATTGCGCTAGTCCCGCCAGACCCGGCACCAGGGCCGCAGCAGTCCGTTCCCAAGGAGGCTTGCACATGGCCGAGCGAACCGTCTTCCAGTCCGTGCCCAAGAAGCACGTGTTGAGCCTGGGTCCCCAGGCGAATGTCTGGGAAGCCGCCTGCGCGATGACGCGGGCCAACTGCGGCAGCATCCTGGTGATGGAGCCGCCGGACCGCCTGCTGGGCATCGTCACCGAGCGCGACCTGATGACCCGCGTGCTCGCCCGCGCGCTGGAGCCGAAGCAGACCACGCTGGCGCAGGTCATGACTGCGCATCCCCAGTGCGTGGCACCGGAGACCAAGGTGTCCGATGCCGTCGTCATCATGCTGGAGCGCGGCTTCCGGCACCTGCCGATCGTGGGCGCAGACCGCAAGATCCTGGGCGTGTTCTCGATTCGCGACGCGCTGCCGCGCGAGCTGGGCGCGGCGCTCAGCCAGGCAGAGTTCAACGAGCAGGTGAACGACGCACTGGGCTGAGGGCCCACTCGCCGCGCTTCAGCCCCCGCGCTTCGCCCGCGCCCGCGCGAGCGCCGCCTCGATCACCGCCTTCTTGCGCGCGAGCTCCTCGCCCTCGGCACCGTGCGTCAGCGCCGGCAGGTCGGCGAGCTTGGCGCGCGCCTTCTGCTCCATGCGTTCGGCGTGCTCGGCCTGCTCGCGCAGCTTGCGGTGCTGGCGTGCTTCGTAGCGCGCGAGGGCATCGTCGGCCTGCGCTTGCGACCAGGCCGCCCAGCCGGTGCGCTCGCCGGTGCTGTCCTCGAGGGCGATGCAATCCACCGGACACACCGGTACGCACAGCTCGCAGCCGGTGCAGTAAGGCTCGATCACCGTGTGCATGCGCTTGTTGCCGCCGAGGATGGCGTCGGTGGGGCAGGCGTCGAGGCACAGCGTGCAGCCGATGCACCAGGCCTCGTCGATCACGGCCATCTTGCGCGGGCCTTCCGTGCCCACGTCCGCCGCCAGCGGGCGCGGCGACTTGCCCGTGAGGGCGGCGAGCCGCGCGATACCCTCGGCCCCGCCGGGCGGGCAGCGATCGATGTCCGCCTCACCCGCGGCCATGGCCTCGGCGTAGCCCGCGCAATCGGGATACCCGCAGCGCGTGCACTGGGTCTGGGGCAGGGCGGCGTGCAGTCGCGCCGCCTCGGGCTTCACTTGCGGCGGGCGCGCGCCGGAGCCGTGGCTCGCGCCGACTTGGGGGCGCGGCGGGCAGCGGCCACGGACTTGCGCGCCGTGGTCTTGCGCGCGGCGGCCGCGGGCTCGTCGAACTGCTTGATGAAGTCGCGCACCTGCGGGTACACGATCTCGCGCCAGCGGCGGCCGCTGAAGATGCCGTAGTGGCCTGCGCCCTTCACCTCGATGTGCTTCTGCCGCGCCTTCGGCACGTTGATGCAGAGGTCGTGCGCTGCCTCGGTCTGGCCGGAGCCGGAGATGTCGTCCAGCTCGCCTTCCACGGTGAGGTGCGCGCTGGTGCGGATGTCCTCGGGCCGCACGCGTTCGACCGTGCCGTCCGGGCTGGTGACGTCCCACGTGCCGTTGACGAGCCGGAATTCCTGGAAGACGACGCGGATCGTGTCGAGGTAGTAGTCCGCGTCCATGTCGAGCACCGCGTTGTACTCGTCGTAGAACTGGCGGTGCGCTTCGGCCGAGGCGTCGTCCCCGGCGATCAGGTGCTTGAAGTAGTCGTAGTGGCTCGACATGTGCCGGTCCGGGTTCATCGCGACGAAGCCGGAGTGCTGCAGGAAGCCCGGGTACACGCGGCGGCCGGCGCCGGGGAAGCTCGGGGGAACGCGGTAGATCACGTTCGTCTCGAACCACTGGTAGCTCTTGTTCATCGCCAGGTTGTTGACGGCGGTGGGCGACTTGCGGGCGTCGATCGGGCCGCCCATCATCGTCATCGTGAGCGGCGTCGGCTCGCCGCGGCTCGCCATCAACGACACGGCGGCCAGCACCGGCACGGTCGGCTGGCACACGCTGATCACGTGGCAGTTGCCGTATTCCTTCTGCAGGTGGCGGATGAAGTCCTGCACGTAGTTCACGTAGTCGTCCAGCGCGAAGGAGCCTTGCTCCAGCGGCACCAGGCGCGCGTTGCGCCAGTCGGTGATGTAGACCTTGTGGTCGCTGAGCATGGTGCGCACGGTGTCGCGCAGCAGCGTGGCGTAGTGACCGGAGAGCGGCGCGACGATCAGCACCGCGGGCTGGCCCTTCAGCTTGGTGAGCGTCTGCGGGTCGTCGGTGAAGCGCTTGAACCGGCGCAGTTCGCAGAACGGCTTGTCCATTTCCACGCGCTCGTGGATCGCGACTTCCACGCCGTCGACGTCGACGGTCGTGATGCCGAACTCGGGCTTCTCGTAGTCCTTGCCGAGGCGGTACATCAGGTCGTATGCCGCCGAGAGGCGTTGCGAGACGGGCGTCTGGCCGAAGGGCGTGAGGGGATTGCTGTAAAGCTTGGATGCCGCCTGCGCAAAGTCCGCGAACGGCTCCATCAAGGAGCGCTGCGCCTCGTAGATCTGGTAGAGCATGGTGGTACCTGTTGTTGCAGTGCAATATACCAGCGCCTGAGCAAGGCTGCATGCGGTATTACTACGCATGAGCATACCCCTCCGCGCAGGGGGCGCGGCGTCGGACAAGCGGCTGCCGGTCCGCCGGCCTGTGCCGCTTCCTGCCGCGCAGGCTGCTAGATCGCCTGCAGGACGGAGGGGCCGATTGCGTGCACGGTGTTCGCGTCGGGCGCGATGCCCAGGATCGCCCGCGCCACGGCCTCGGCCACCTCGATGCCATCGACGCCCGCGGACATGATGCCGCCCGCGTAGCCGGCGCCTTCGCCCGCCGGATAGAGGCCGCGCACATTCAGGCTCTCGTACTGGCGGTTGCGCGTGATGCGCAAGGGGGAGGAGGTGCGCGTCTCGACGCCGGTCAGCACTGCGTCGCGCATGGCGAAGCCCGCGATCTGGCGATCGAACGCCGGGATGGCCTCGCGGATCGCATCCAGCACGTACACGGGCAGGCTCTCGCGTCCCGGCTGCGCCAGGTCCGTGCAGCGCACTCCCGGCTTGTACGAGGGCAGGACGTTCCCCACCGCGCTGCTGCGCTGCCGCTTGACGAAGTCGCCCACCAGCTGCCCCGGTGCGAAGTAGTCGCCTTCGCCCAGCTCGTAGGCCCGCGACTCCCAGAGGCGCTGGAAGCGCATGCCGTCGAGGGGATTCACCGGTCCTGCGGCGGCGCCGTCCTGCCGGTAGTCCTGCGGCGAGATCCCCACGACGATGCCCGCGTTCGCGTTGCGCTCGTTGCGCGAATACTGGCTCATGCCGTTGGTGACCACGCGTTGCGGCTCCGACGTCGCCGCCACCACCGTGCCGCCCGGGCACATGCAGAAGCTGTAGACGCCGCGGCCGTTCTTCGCGTGGTGGACCAGCTTGTAGTCGGCCGCGCCCAGGATGGGGTTGCCGGCGTTCGGCCCGAAGCGTGCGCGGTCGATCACGCCTTGCGGGTGCTCGATGCGGAAACCCACGGAGAAGGGCTTGGCCTCCATGAACACGCCGCGCTCGTGCAGCATCGTGAAGGTGTCGCGGGCGCTGTGCCCCAGCGCCAGCACCACGTGGTCGGCCCGCAGCTGCTCGCCGGACGCGAGCGTCACGCCGCGCAGGTGCAGCGCATTGCCTTCGCGTTCGAGCAGCACGTCGATCACCTGCTGGCCGAAACGGATCTCGCCGCCGAGCGCGACGATGTCGGCGCGCATCTTCTCCACCATGCTCACCAGCCGGAAGGTGCCGATGTGCGGCTTGCTGACGAACAGGATCTCCTCGGGCGCGCCCGCCTTCACGAACTCGGTGAGCACCTTGCGCGTGAGGTGGCGCGGGTCGCTGATCTGGCTCCACAGCTTGCCGTCGCTGAAGGTGCCGGCGCCGCCTTCGCCGAACTGGACGTTCGACTCGGGGTTCAGCACGCTGCGGCGCCACAGCCCCCAGGTGTCCTTCGTCCGCTGCCGCACTTCCTTGCCGCGCTCCAGCACGATCGGGCGCAGCCCCATCTGCGCCAGCAGCAGCGCGGCGAAGATCCCGCAGGGGCCGAAGCCGACGACGATCGGCCGCGGCCGCTCCTGTGCCTGGAAATCGGCCGGCGCGTGGGCGACGAAGCGGTAGCGCGTGTCCGGCGCCGGCTTCAGGTGCGGGTCGCCGGGATGCGCCGCGAGCACTGCGGCCTCGTCGCGCACTTCGCAGTCGACGGTGTAGATCAGCAGGATCGCGCTCTTCTTGCGCGCGTCGTAGGCGCGCCGGAACACGTTGAACGACAGCAGGTCCGCGTCGTCCACGCCGAGGCGGCGCGCGACCGCGGGACGCAGTGCGTCCTCCGCGTGGTCCAGCGGCAAGCGCAGTTCGGTAATCCTCAGCATGGCGATGCGTTCATGGGCCGGAATGCAAAACGCCGCCCGCGGGCGGCGACTTGCGTGCGGCGGGGTGGATCAGCCGCCCTTGCGCGGACGCTTGCCCGGGTTCTTCTTGCTGCGCGTGTGGGAGCCGCGCTCCAGGCTGACCTTCTGGCCGTGGCCGGCGGTGTTGGTGAAGCCCTTGCCGGCCTTCTCCTTGGGAGTGGCCTTGCGGTCTGCTTCGGTGACGATCTTGTTGCCCATGGCGGTTCCGTTCGAATGTTCTGGTGGAGGGTTGAACCCGCGATTATCCCTCAGGCGGCGGACGCAGTGCCCGGAGCCAGTGCAAGGCCCCCTGCGCAGCCACGCGCCCCGTCGCCATGCAGGCGGTGAGCAGGTAGCCGCCGGTGGGCGCTTCCCAGTCCAGCATCTCGCCGGCACAGAACACGCCGGGGAGCGCGCGCAGCATCAAGTGCTCGTCCAGTGCGTCGAAGCGCACGCCGCCCGCGGTGCTGATCGCCTCGTCGAGCGGGCGCGGCCGCGCCAGCGGCAAGGGCAGAGCCTTGATCGCCCGCGCGAGCTGCGCCGCGTCGGCCAGCTGCCCGGGTGTGAGCAGCTCGTGCAGCAGCGCCATCTTCAGCCCGTGCAGGCCGAGCCGGCTCTTCAGGTGGGTGGACAGGCTGCGCGGGCCGCGCGGATGGCTGCATTCGGCCAGCACCTGCGCTTCGCTGTGCTGGGGCAGCAGGTCGACGTAGAGCGTCGCCCCGCCGTCACTGGCAATGGCATCGCGCAGGCGCGCACTGAATGCGTACACGAGGCTGCCTTCGACGCCGGTGTCGGTCACGACGAACTCGCCGGCCTGCAGGTCCGTGCGCCCTTGCGCGTCGGTGAATGCTGCAACGGTCTTCAGCGGCTGGCCGGCGAAGCGCTGGCGCAGGTGCTCGCTCCAGCCGCTGCGGCCGGGACCGGTCGGCTGCACGTCGAAGCCGCAGTTCGAGGGCTGCAGCGGCGCGATGGCGACGCCGCGTTGTTCCAGCCACGGCACCCACGCGCCATCGGAGCCGAGGCGCGACCAGCTGGCGCCGCCCAGGGCGAGCACGGTGGCGTCGGCGGCGTGGAGCACTTCGCCGCCCGGTGTGTGCAAGCGCAGGGCGCCGTGCGCGTCCCAGCCGGTCCAGCGATGGCGCGCGTGCAGCTTCACGCCGCTTTCGCGCAGCCGGTGCAGCCACGCGCGCAGCAGCGGCGCCGCCTTCATGTCCTTGGGAAACACGCGGCCCGAGGTGCCGACGAAGGTCCCGATGCCCAGCGCGTCGGCCCACGCGCGTACGGCGCTGCCGTCGAACGCGGCTATGGCCGCGGCGAGGGCGCCGCGCCGCTCGCCGTAGCGCCCCAGCAGGCGCTCGGTGGATTCCGAGTGCGTGAGGTTCAGGCCGCCGCGGCCCGCGAGCAGGAACTTGCGCCCTACCGAAGGCATGGCGTCGAACAGGTCGACGGCGACGCCGCCGGCCGCGAGCACCTCGGCGGCCATGAGCCCGGCGGGGCCACCGCCGATGACGGCGGCGCGGGCCGGCGGCTGTGCCTGGCGGGCGGTCATGTTGCCAGCGCCGCCGGATCGCTGGGGTTCGCTGCGCTCACCGCCAGCCTACGTGTCGGCCTCGCGAGCCGAATCGCCCTCAGGCCACCACCTTGGCGATGCTCTCCGTCACGTAGTCGATGTTCTTCGTGTTGAGCGCGGCGACGCAGATGCGGCCGCTCTCGATGCCGTAGACGCCGAACTCGTTGCGCAGGCGGACCATCTGGTCCTTCGTCAGCCCGGAGTAGCTGAACATGCCGACCTGCTGCGTGATGAAGCTGAAGTCACGCTGCACGCCCTTGGCCTTGAGCTTCTCCACCAGGGCAGTGCGCATCTCCTTGATGCGCGTGCGCATGCCGGCGAGCTCGCGCTCCCACAGCGCACGCAGTTCCGGCGTGTTGAGGATGGTCGCGGCGATCTGGCCGCCGTGCGTGGGCGGGTTGCTGTAGTTCGTGCGGATCACGATCTTCAGCTGCGAGAGCACGCGCGCGGCTTCGTCCTTGTCCGCGCACAGCACGGACAGGGCGCCGACGCGCTCACCGTAGAGGCTCAGGCTCTTGGAGAAGGAGGTGGAGACGAAGAAGTCCTCGCCGGAAGCCACGAATTTCTGCACCGCCAGCCCGTCTTCGGCGATGCCTTGGCCGAAGCCCTGGTACGCCATGTCCAGGAACGCCACCAGCTTGCGCGCCTTCACCGCCGCGACCACCTGGTCCCACTGGGCGGCCGTGAGGTCGTAGCCGGTCGGGTTGTGGCAGCAGGCATGCAGCACGATCACCGTGCCGGCGGGTGCGGTGTTGAGCGCCGTCAGCATGCCGTCGAAGTTGATGCCCTTCTTCGCCGCGTCGTAGTAGGGGTAGGTCTCCACGGTGAAGCCGGCCTGCGTGAAGAGGGCGCGGTGGTTTTCCCAGCTCGGGTCGCTGATCAGCACCTTGGCGGAAGGATTCAGCTTCCTGAGGAAGTCGGCGCCGACGCGCAGGCCGCCCGTGCCGCCCAGGGCTTGCACGGTGGCGACGCGGCCGCTCTTGACCGGCTCGGAATCGGCCCCAAATACGAGCGACTTGACCGCCGCGTCGTATGCCGCGATGCCGTCGATGGGCAGGTAGCCGCGGGCGGCGTGGGCCGCCATCATCTTCTCTTCCGCCTTCTGCACGCACTCGAGCAGCGGCAGCTTGCCGTTGTCGTCGTAGTAGACGCCGACCCCGAGGTTCACCTTCTTCGGGTTGGTGTCGGCGACGTATTGCTCGGTCAGGCCCAGGATCGGGTCGCGGGGCGCCATTTCGACGGCGTGGAAGAGGGACGACATGGGGTTCCTTGGATGCAGTGGCAAGAACGCCCGGCCTGTTGTACGCTGGCCGGCTGCCCGCAATTTTAGTCTGTCGTATCAGGGACATCCCGAATGAGCGCAATACCCGAGGCCGCACAGGCCCAGCAGGACCAGCCCAAGGGCGAGTTCGTCACCTTCCCCGACTCGCCCTTCGAGCTGTTCATGCCTTACCCGCCGGCGGGTGACCAGCCGCAGGCCATCGAGAAGCTGGTCGAGGGCGTCAACGACGGCGAGGTGTTCCAGACCCTGCTGGGCGTGACCGGCTCGGGCAAGACCTTCACCATGGCCAACGTGATCGCGCGGCTGGGGCGTCCTGCGATCGTGTTCGCGCCCAACAAGACGCTGGCCGCGCAGCTGTACTCCGAGTTCCGCGAGTTCTTCCCGAAGAACGCCGTGGAGTACTTCGTGAGCTATTACGACTACTACCAGCCGGAAGCGTACGTTCCCCAGCGCGACCTGTTCATCGAGAAGGATTCCTCGATCAACGAGCACATCGAGCAGATGCGGCTGTCGGCGACCAAGAGCGTGCTGGAGCGGCGCGACACCGTGATCGTCGCGACGGTGTCCGCGATCTACGGCATCGGCGCACCCGAGGACTACACGCAGATGCGCTTCATCATGCGTGTGGGCGACAAGATCGGGCAGCGCGACATCATCGGCCAGCTCATTCGCATGCAGTACAACCGCAACGAGCAGGACTTCGCCCGCGGGACCTTCCGCGTGCGGGGCGACACGATCGACATCTTCCCGGCCGAACACAGCGAGCTGGCGATCCGCATCGAGCTGTTCGACGACGAGATCGAGACGCTGCAGCTGTTCGACCCGCTGACCGGGCGCATCCGCCAGAAGGTGCCGCGCTTCACGGTCTATCCGTCCAGCCACTACGTCACTCCGCGCGAGAAGGTCGTGTCGGCGGTGGAGTCCATCAAGCTGGAGCTGAAAGAGCGGCTGGACTTCTTCGTGTCCCAGGGCAAGCTGGTGGAGGCGCAACGGCTGGAGCAGCGCACGCGCTTCGACCTGGAGATGCTCAGCGAGCTCGGCCACTGCAAGGGCATCGAGAACTACACGCGCCATCTCTCGGGGGCGCCGCCGGGAGCGCCGCCGTCCACGCTGACGGACTACCTGCCCAAGGACTCGCTGATGTTCCTGGACGAGAGCCACCAGATGATCGGGCAGCTCAATGGCATGTACGCAGGCGACCGGGCCCGCAAGGAAACGCTGGTGGAATACGGCTTCCGGCTGCCTTCGGCAATGGACAACCGGCCGCTCAAGTTCGAGGAGTTCGAGGCGCGCATGCGTCAGGTGATCTTCGTCTCGGCGACCCCCGCCGACTACGAGAAGACGCACGCGGGGCAGGTCGTGGAGCAGCTGGTGCGTCCCACCGGCCTGATCGACCCGGTCGTCGAGGTGCGCCCCGCCGCGCACCAGGTAGACGACGTGCTGCAGGAGATCCGCATCCGCGTGGAGCAGAACGAGCGCGTGCTCATCACGACGCTGACCAAGCGGATGGCGGAGCAGCTGACCGACTACCTCAGCGACAACGGGGTGAAGGTGCGGTACCTGCACAGCGACATCGAAACGGTCGAGCGCGTGGAAATCCTCCGCGACCTGCGCCTCGGCCAGTTCGACGTGCTGGTGGGCATCAACCTGCTGCGCGAAGGCCTGGACATTCCCGAGGTGTCGCTGGTGGCCATCCTCGACGCCGACAAGGAAGGCTTCCTGCGGGCCGAGCGCTCGCTGATCCAGACGATCGGGCGGGCGGCGCGCAACCTCAACGGCAAGGCCATCCTGTACGCCGACAACATGACCGACTCGATGAAGCGCGCCATCGGCGAGACCGAACGGCGGCGTGCCAAGCAGATCGCGCACAACGAGGCGCACGGCATCACCCCGCGCAGCATCCAGAAGCAGATCCGCGACCTCATCGACGGGGTCTACAGCGAGAAGGCGAGCAAGGAGCAGGAGAAGCAGGAGCTGCAGCGCGCGATGGTGGAGGACATGTCCGAGAAGGACGTCTCCAAGCGCATCAAGCAGCTCGAAAAGCAGATGCTCGAACACGCACGCAACCTCGAATTCGAGAAGGCGGCGCGCGTGCGCGACCAGCTGGCGCTGCTCAAGGAGCAGGCCTTCGGTGCTTCCGTGCACGACAACGTCGTTCCCATCGAAGCCGCCAAGAAGAAATGAAGCAGCGCTTTTCCGTGTTGATGGTCTGCACGGGCAACATCTGCCGCAGCCCGACGGCCGAGGTCGTGCTGCGCCACAAGCTCGAGCACGCCGGCCTCGCGGAGCGCGTGCACGTCGCTTCGGCCGGCACGACCGATTACCACGTCGGGGCGCCGGCGGACGACCGCAGCGCAAGGCACGCGCATCTGCGCGGCTATGATTTGTCCCGCCATCGCGCGCGCCAGGTCCACGCCGCGGACTTCGAGCGCTTCGACCTGCTGCTGGCGATGGACCGCGGGCACCTCGAGGAACTGCAGGACGCCTGCCCGCCACAGCACCGGCACAAGCTCAGGCGGCTGATGGAGTTCGCTCCGGCAGGGCTTGCGGACGAAGTCGCCGACCCCTACTACGGTGGGATGAAGGGCTTCGAGACAGTGCTCGACCATGTCGAGGCCGCGTGCGATGGGCTGGTGCGGCACATCCGGTCCGACCGCGCCTGAACGGCCTGCTGCACTGCAGAAAAACCCGAGTACCCGAGCTCCACGCCGGGTTTTCTGGTATACTTGACTGAAATAGTCAGGAAACCCAAGAAGAGAGTCAGAACACCGCCGGGCGACGCTTGCCTGGCCGGAAGAGGGCCGGCACGAAGCCGGAACATGGGTGGAGACGGCCTGGCGCGGCGGGTGCCGCGGCAGGCAAGGCAAGCAAGCGAGCAACAAGGAGCTAGCGATGCGTCTCACGACCAAAGGCCGCTTTGCGGTCACTGCAATGATCGATCTGGCACTGCGCCAGAACAATGGTCCCGTCACGCTGGCGGCGATCAGCCAGCGCCAGCACATTTCGCTGTCGTACCTGGAGCAGCTGTTCGGCAAGCTGCGCCGCCATGAACTCGTCGAATCCACCCGCGGGCCGGGTGGCGGCTACACGCTGGGCCGCAAGGCCGGTGAGATCACGGTCGCGGACATCATCGTCTCGGTGGACGAGCCGATCGACGCCACCCAGTGTGGCGGCAAGGAAAACTGCCAGGGCGAGGGCGGCCAGTGCATGACCCACGAGCTGTGGTCGGCGCTGAACCAGCGCATGGTGGAGTTCCTCGATTCCGTCACGCTGCAGAAGCTCGTCGACGACCAGCTCGCCAAGGGCGTGCAGATCGAAGACAAGCCCACGCCCAAGCGCGCGATCTCGAGTGCGCCCGTCGTGAAGCCCATCCGCGTGAACGCGCCGAACTCGGTCTTCGCCCTGGGCAACACGCTCGCGAAGCAATAAACCAACCAGCCAGCAGAAGACGCCAGCAATGGACATGACGCCCCATTTCCCGATCTACATGGACTACGGCGCGACGACGCCGGTCGACCCGCGCGTGGTCGACGCCATGATCCCGTGGTTGCGCGAGCACTTCGGCAACCCGGCCTCGCGCAGCCACGCGTGGGGCTGGGAAGCGGAAGAGGCCGTGGAGAAGGCGCGCCAGCAGGTCGCCGACCTGGTCGGCGCCGACCCGCGCGAGATCGTCTGGACCTCCGGTGCCACCGAGTCCGACAACCTCGCCCTCAAGGGAGCGGCGCACTTCTACCAGAGCAAGGGCAAGCACCTGATCACGGTGAAGACCGAGCACAAGGCCGTGCTGGACACCATGCGCGAGCTCGAGCGGCAGGGCTTCGAGGTGACCTACCTCGACGTGCAGGAAGACGGGATGCTCGACCTGGAGAAGTTCAAGGCGGCGATCCGGCCGGACACGATCCTGGCGTCGGTCATGTTCGTGAACAACGAGATCGGCGTGATCCAGGACATCCCCGCGCTTGGAGCGATCTGCCGCGAAAAGGGCGTGATCTTCCACGTCGACGCCGCGCAAGCGACCGGCAAGGTGGACATCGACCTGAAGAAGCTGCCCGTCGACCTGATGAGCCTGGCATCGCACAAGACCTACGGTCCCAAGGGCATCGGCGCCCTGTACGTCCGCCGCAAACCCCGCATCCGCCTGGAAGCGCAGATGCACGGCGGCGGCCACGAGCGCGGCATGCGCTCGGGTACCTTGCCGACGCACCAGATCGTCGGCATGGGCGAGGCGTTCCGCATCGCCAGGGAAGAAATGGCCAAGGACAACGAGCATGCGCGCAAGCTGCAGCAGAGGCTGCTCGACGGCCTCAAGGACGTGGAGCAGGTGTTCATCAACGGCAACCTGGAACACCGGGTGCCGCAGAACCTGAACATCAGCTTCAACTTCGTCGAAGGCGAGTCGCTGATCATGGGTATCAAGGGCCTGGCCGTGTCGTCGGGCTCGGCCTGCACCTCGGCGTCGCTGGAACCCAGCTATGTGCTGCGCGCCCTGGGCCGCAGCGACGAGCTGGCGCACAGCAGCCTGCGCATGACCATCGGCCGCTTCACGACCGAAGAAGAAATCGATTACGCCGTGGCCACGATCAAGCAGAACGTGGCGAAGCTGCGCGAGCTGAGCCCGCTGTGGGAGATGTACCAGGACGGCATCGACATCAGCACCATCCAGTGGACGGCTCATTAAGGAACGAGAGAAAGATCAGGAGTACGAAATGGCCTATTCCCAGAAAGTCGTCGAACACTACGAGAACCCGCGCAACGTCGGATCCTTCGAAAAGGGAGACGAGAGCGTCGGCACCGGCATGGTGGGCGCGCCCGCCTGCGGCGACGTGATGAAGCTGCAGATCAAGGTGAACCCGTCCACGGGCGTCATCGAGGACGCGCGCTTCAAGACCTACGGCTGCGGCTCGGCCATCGCCTCCAGCTCGCTCGTCACCGAGTGGGTGAAGGGCAAGACGCTGGACGAGGCGGCTTCGATCAAGAACGCGCAGATCGCGGAAGAACTCGCGCTGCCGCCGGTGAAGATCCACTGCTCCATCCTGGCCGAGGACGCCATCAAGGCGGCCGTGGCCGACTACAAGAAGAAGCACACGAACTGAAGGCGATGGCAGTGACTTTGACCGAAGCCGCGGCGCGGCACGTCACCCGGTATCTCGCGAAGCGCGGGAAGGGCGTGGGGGTGCGCGTCGGCGTGAAAACCACCGGCTGCTCGGGGCTCGCGTACAAGCTCGAGTACGTGGACGAGGTCGCGCCCGAGGACATCGTGTTCGAGGACCATGGAGTGAAGCTGCTCGTCGATCCGAAGAGCCTGGCCTACATCGAAGGCACGCAGCTGGATTTCGTGCGCGAAGGCCTCAACGAGGGCTTCAAGTTCAACAACCCGAACGAGCGCGACCGCTGCGGCTGCGGAGAATCGTTCAGGGTTTGACGGTGAACCTGAGCGCCACCGACTTCGCCCTGTTCGGACTGCCGCAGCGCTTCGCCCAGGAGCGCTCCGAGGTCGATGCCCGCTGGAAGGAGCTCCAGCGCAACGCGCATCCCGATCGTTTCGCCGGCCAGGGTGCCGCGGCCGAGCGGGCGGCGCTGCAATGGTCCGTGCGCATCAACGAGGCCTACCGGCGCCTGAAGGACCCGCTCAAGCGGGCGGCCTATCTCTGCCAGCTGCTTGGCGCTCCCATCGACGCCGAGAACAACACGGCGATGCCCACCGAGTTCCTGGTGGAGCAGATGGAATGGCGCGAGGCACTGGACGAGGCGGAAGGTGAGGACGCCTTGAGCGAGCTCTCCGATCGCGTGATGAAGCGCCGCCGCGACATGCTTGCGCACATCCAGCAACTGCTGGACCTCGAAGGCGACGCGCCGGCCGCGGCCCAGCAGGTGAGAGCCCTCATGTTCATCGAGCGCTTTGCCGAGGACATCGAGGCGCGCCTCGCACAACTGGGACAATAGAGGGCTCACCATGTCCCTCCTGCAGATTTCCGAACCGGGCGCTTCGCCCGACCCGCACCAGCGCCGCATCGCGGTCGGCATCGACCTGGGCACGACCCACTCGCTGGTGGCCGCCGTGCGCAGCGGGGTCGCCGAGTGCCTGCCCGATTCCGAGGGCCGCGTGCTGCTGCCGTCGGTGGTGCGCTACCTGGGCGCAGGTCGCCGGCAGATCGGCTTCGAGGCGCAGGCCGCGCAGGCCGAGGATCCCGAGAACACCATCGCCTCGGTCAAGCGCTTCATGGGCCGCGGCCTGGCCGACATCGCCAACCGCACCAAGCTGCCGTACCGATTTGCCGATCATCCTGGCATGGTCACCCTGCACACACGCGAAGGCGAGAAGTCGCCCGTGGAGGTGAGCGCCGAGATCCTGGCCACGCTGCGCCAGCGCGCCGAGGACACGTTCGACGACGATCTCTATGGCGCGGTCATTACCGTGCCCGCGTACTTCGACGACGCGCAGCGGCAGGCGACCAAGGACGCCGCGCAGCTGGCCGGCATCAACGTGCTGCGCCTGATCAACGAGCCGACGGCAGCCGCGATCGCCTACGGCCTCGACAACGGCAGCGAAGGCTTGTACGCGGTGTACGACCTCGGCGGCGGCACCTTCGACATCTCGATCCTGCGCTTGTCGCAGGGCGTCTTCGAGGTGGTCGCCACGGGTGGCGACTCGGCGCTGGGCGGGGACGACTACGACCGCGCGCTCGCCGACTGGCTGCTCAAGCAGGCGAAGATCGAGCCCGAGTCGCCCTCCGAGAAGGCGCAGGTCAAGATGCTCGCGCGTTCGGTCAAGGAGCAGCTCTCGGACGTGGAGGCGCTCACCGTGCCGGTCACGCTCGGCGGCCGCTCGGTGGACGTGCGGGTCGCGCGCAAGGACTTCGAGCTCGAGACGGGCGACCTCACCGCACGCACGATCGGCGCGGTCCGCAAGGCGCTGCGCGATGCGAAGCTCACGAAGGACGAAGTGCAGGGCGTCGTGCTGGTGGGCGGGTCGACGCGCATGCCGCAGGTGCGCCATGCCGTCGCGGAGTTCTTCGGCCGCGATCCGCTGACGAACCTGAACCCCGACGAGGTCGTCGCGCTGGGCGCGGCGATCCAGGCCAACCAGCTCGCCGGCAACAACCCGCAAGGCGAGCTGCTGCTGCTGGACGTGATCCCGCTGTCGCTGGGCATCGAGACCATGGGCGGCCTGGTCGAGCGCATCGTGCCGCGCAACGAGACCATCCCCACGGCCAAGGCCCAGGACTTCACCACCTTCAAGGACGGCCAGACCGCGATGGCCATCCACGTGGTGCAGGGCGAGCGCGACCTGGTCGCCGACTGCCGCAGCCTCGCGCGCTTCGAGCTGCGCGGCATCCCGCCCATGGCGGCGGGCGCAGCGCGCATCCGCGTGACCTTCACGGTGGACGCCGACGGCCTGCTGAACGTGTCCGCGCGCGAGCAGGGCTCGGGCGTCGAGGCGCGCATCGACGTCAAGCCGTCCTACGGTCTCTCCGACGAGCAGATCGCGAAGATGCTGCAGGAGAGCTTCACGACGGCGGAGGCCGACATGAAGGCCCGCGCCCTCACGGAAGCCCGTGTGGATGCGGAACGCATGATCATCGCCACGCAGAGCGCGCTGGATGCGGATGGCGACCTGCTGGAGCCGCAAGAACGCAGGAACATCGACGCCCTGGTGGCCAGCCTGCGCGAGACCGTCAAGGCCAGCGAAAACGCCGCGGTGGTGGAAGCCGCGGTGCAGGCGCTGGCCAAGGGCACCGAAGCCTTTGCCGCCCGCCGCATGAACGAGGGCATCCGCAAGGCCCTCGCCGGCAAAAACCTCGAGGCGATATGACCCACCCCCGAAGCGCCTGCGGCGCCTCCCCCTCAAGGGGGCGCCACCAGCGGCCCGGCAAAGCCGGTTCCGCGGTGGCACTGGAATGAAATGCCCACGATAAAGATCCTTCCCCATCCAGAGTACGCGCCCAACGGCGCGGAGGTGAAGGCGCCCGCGGGCACCTCCATCTGCGAGGCGCTGCTGGACAACGGCATCGCGATCGAGCATGCCTGCGACATGAGCTGCGCCTGCACGACCTGCCACGTGATCGTGCGCGAGGGCTTCGACTCCCTCAACGAGATGGACGAGAACGAGGAAGACCTGCTGGACCGAGCGTGGGGGCTGCAACCCAACTCGCGGCTGTCCTGCCAGGCGATCCTGGACCAGAAGGACCTGGTGGTGGAGATTCCCAAGTACTCCATCAACCACGCCAAGGAAAACCACTGAGGCGTGGCGCCCGGGCGGCGCGGAGTTCGTGCAATGAAGCGGCCGGGGGCCGCTTTCTCGTCTGGATCGCCGCTGGCCGTGGAGCACGCTGGCTCGCGGTCCTGTACTGCGCCCTTTCGTTCGCGCGCCGAGCCGTCGTTTCGCGCCGCACCGCGTGCGCTTCGTCGCACCGCTTCCTTGCTCGTGGCGGCTTCGTGCAAGATGCGCGGCCATGAGCGATGACACCCCCTCCACCGCGCCGCATTCGCAGCAGCGCAGGCGCTTGCTGCAGGCTGCTGCGGCCCTTCCGTTCGCCGGCATGGCGGCTGCGCAGCCGCAGGCCGGCGTCGCGCGCGTGCGTCCCGGCGCCCTTGGCTGGCCATCGCCGGCGCAGTGGCAAGGCTTGCGTGCGCAGCTGGGCGGTCGGCTCGTACAGTTGCAGTCGCCCTGGGCGGCCTGCGTCGCCGCGCCTGCGGGCGAAGAGTGCGCGCGCCTGTTCCGGCAGGTCGGCAATCCGTATTTCATCAGCGACGATCCGGCGCTCACGCAGGCGCTGGGCTGGGTGGACGCGTGGACCTCGGCGCCCAGCGCCTACGCGGTCGAAGCGCGCAACAGCGCGGATGTCGCGGCGGCGGTGAACTTCGCGCGCGAGCATCGCCTGCGCCTGGTCGTGAAGGGCGGCGGCCACAGCTACCAGGGCACCTCCAGCGCGCCCGGCTCGCTGCTGGTGTGGACGCACGGGATGCGCGACATCCGGCTGCACGACGGCTTCGTTCCGCAAGGGTGCGCCGGCCGGGTCGCACCGACGCAGGCGGCGAGCCTAGGCGCGGGCGCGCTCTGGGTGCATGCCTACGACGCGGTCACGACCCGCGGCGGGCGCTATGTCCAGGGGGGCGGCTGCATGACGGTGGGCGTCGCGGGCCTGGTGCAAAGCGGCGGCTTCGGCAGCTTCTCCAAGCGCTTCGGTACGGCGTCGGGCAACCTGCTCGAAGCAGAAGTCGTCACGGCCGATGGCGTCACGCGGATCGCAAATGCCTGCACGAACCCGGACCTGTTCTGGGCCCTGAAGGGCGGCGGCGGCGGCAGCTTCGGCGTCGTCACCCGCATCACCGTGCGCACGCACGAGCTGCCCGAGACCTTCGGCGCCGTCAACTTCACGGTGCGCGCGGATTCGGCTGCTGCGTTCCGCCGCCTCGCCGCGATGACGCTGGACTTCTACGCTGCATCGCTGATGAACCCGCACTGGGGCGAGCAGATCCGCTTCCTGCCAGGACACGTGATGCGCGTGCAGATGGTGTTCCAGGGCATGGAGCGCGGCGAGGCGGTGGCGGTGTGGCAGCCCTTCCTCGACGCGATAGCCCGCCTGCCGGATCTCAGCGTGGATTTCGCACCGCTGAAGATCGTGTCGACCTCCGCGCGCGAGTTCTGGTCACCGACCTTCGTGAAGCGCGCGCTCGGCTTCATCAAGCGCGACGCGCGGCCGGGTGCGCCGGAGGGCAACGTGTACTGGCCCGGCGACGAGGGCCAGGCGGGCCAGGTCCTGCACGGCTACGCATCCACCTGGCTGCCCGCTTCGCTGCTCCAGCCGGCACAGCGCGCGTCGCTCGCCGATGCGCTCGTCGCCGCGGCCGCGCAATGGGGCGTTTCGCTGCACTTCAACAAGGGACTGGCCGGCGCGCCGCCGGAAGCGATCGCGGCCGCGCGCGACACGGCGATGAACCCGGCGGCGCTGGACGCGTTCGCGCTGGCGATCAGCGCGGCCCATGGTCCTGCGGCTTATCCTGGCGTGGCCGGCCACGAACCCGACATCGCAGTGGCACGGCAGCAGGCGGGGCGGGTGCGCGCCTGCATGGGGGAACTGCGCAAGCTCGTGCCCAAGCCGGGCTCCTACGTCTCGGAGAGCGACTTCTTCGAGCCGGACTGGCAGCATGCGTTCTGGGGCAGCCACTACGAGCGCCTGCTGGCGGTGAAGACGCAGTACGACCCGGGCGGCCTGTTCACCGTGCACCACGGCGTGGGAAGCGAAGCCTGGAGCGACGACGGGTTCACGCGCGGGGCGTGAACCCCGGGCGGCTCATTCGTACTTGCGGCCCTCGGCCAGCAACTGCGGCGTGCCGATGACGGCGTTGAGCCCGTCGAAGTCCAGCATCTCGCCGCGCAATGCGGCGGTGGTGCCGTCCTCGTGCAGCGTGCCGTAGTAGCGCTGCAGGGTGTGTGCCACCGCGCGCGCGGTGCCGCCGGGGAAGATGACGATGCGGAAGCCGACCCGGCCCAGTTCCTGCGCGCTCAGGATGGGCGTCTTGCCGCCTTCGACCATGTTGGCCAGCAGCGGGATGCGCGAGGCGAAGCGCTCGCATGCGGCCTTCATCTGCTCCGGACTGCGCAAGGCCTCGATGAAGAGCGCATCCACGCCGGTCTCCAGGTAACGCTCGGCCCGCTCCAGCGCCGCGTCGAGTCCTTCGATGGCGAGCGCGTCCGTGCGCGCGAGGATCAGCGTCTCGCTGCTGCGCCGGGCATCGAGCGCCGCGCGCAGCTTGCCGGCCATCTCCGCCGCCGGGACCACCGTCTTGCCATCGAGGTGCCCGCAGCGCTTGGGAAAGCCCTGGTCTTCCAGCTGGATCATCGCCGCACCGGCGCGCTCGAAGTCGCGCACCGTGCGCTGTACGTTAAGCGCGTTGCCGAAGCCGGTGTCGCCATCGACGATCACGGGCAGGCGCACCCGATCGGTGATGTGCGCGAGCGTCTGCGCGACTTCGGTGGCCGTGGTGAGGCCGACGTCGGAGCGCCCGAGCCGCGTATAGGCGATCGAGGCGCCGGAGAGGTACAGCGCCTCGAAGCCGGCCTGTTCGGCCACCAGCGCGCTCAGCGCGTCGTAGATACCGGGTGCGAGCAGCGGCTGCGCTCGCGCGAGGAGATTCTTCAAAGACATCGTTCAGCCTTGCAATTGATTCGCGGCGGTGTGCGCCGCTACCCAGCCTCCGGCCACGGCGCTCAGCAGCCCGTTGCCGGAGAGATAGCCCCACACCGCATTGCCGCTGACACCGCGCGCGGCGCCGCCGGCGGCGAGCAGGTTGGGGAAGAGGCTGCCGTCGACACGTTGCACCCGGCAGGATGCATCGATGGCGAGGCCGCCTTGCGTGTGGAAGAGGGCGCCGGTCACACGCACGGCGTGGAAGGGCGGCCCGAAGCGCTCGAGCTCGGGAGCGAGTTGCGCGGGATCGCAGCCGATGATGGCCGCCAGTCCCTCGCGGTCGCTCGCGGTGCGCAGCGCCCCGGCGGCTTCGGCCTCGCGGAAGTCGGGAAACTCCCGCGCCAGCGCCAGCTGCCGGTCACCGAAGACGTTCCACGCGGTGCCGCCCGGTTGCGCAAGCACGTCGACCGCCGCCTCCGAGTAGCCATGCGTCTCATTGTGGAAGCGCTGGCCCTTCGCGTTCAGCTGCACGCCGCCCTCCATCATCACGGCCCAGGTCATGAGCGCGCCTTGCGGAACCACCCAGGAGCCGTGGCCCTGGTAGCCGCCCAGGTCGGCCAGACCGGCGCCCAGCGCGCGTCCCCACAGGATGGCACTGCCGTCATTGCCCTGGTGCCCGGCGAAGGTTGCATCGCGCATCTCCGGCAGCAGCTCGCGCACGAGCGCGGGGCTGCCGCCGAAGCCGTTGCACGCGAGCAGCAGCACGTCGCAGGCGATGCGTTCCACCACGCCGCGGGGACGTTCGGCTGCGACGCCGAGCACGCGATCGCTGTCGTCCACGTAGAGATCGACCACGCGGGCGGATGTGAGCAGGTCCGCACCTGCATCGATGGCCGCGGCGTGCAGCGCTGCGACCAGCGCGGCGCCGGTGCGCTCGCGCAGGCTGTGCATGCGGTGCACGCGATGGCCGGGATAGAGGAAGTTCGCCAGCACCTCGAAGTGCAGCCCGTGCTCGCCCAGCCGGTCGATCGCCGGACCACACGCTTGCGCGTACGCCTGCACGAGATGCGGCGCGGCCTGTCCCTTGCTCTTGGCCGCGATGTCTTCCGCGAACAGCGCGACGCTGTCGGCGATCCCCTGGTCCCGCTGCACGCGCGTACCGGCCGCGGGAATGAAGCCCGAGGACAGGGCGGTCGAACCGCTGGGCGTCGCGTCGCGCTCCAGCAGGACGCAGTCGATGCCGAGGTCGCGCAGCGCGATGGCCGCGACCAGCCCGCAGGCGCCCGCGCCGACGATGGCCACGGGCACGTGCACCGGTGCGTCGAAGCGAGCCGTGCGGACGACGCGCGTCATGCGCTCACGCGGTGGGGCGGAACAGGTACTCGCCGCGCGGCTGCCCGATCACGCCGCGGTCGCTCGCGTACACCTGCTCGCCCCGCAGGTAGGTCGCTTCGACGCGCGCCGACAACTCGAGGCCTTCGAACGGCGTGTAGCCCTGCGTCGAGGGCGAGTCCTTGGCGTGGATGGTCCAGGTCTTCGCCGGGTCCACCAGCGCGAGGTCGGCGTCAAAGCCTTCGGCGATGTCGCCCTTGCGGTTCAGGCCGAAGCGCTGGGCCGGCGTCCAGCTCGTCACGCGCGCCATGTGGTTGTAGCCCATGCCGCGCCGTGTCCCTTCGCTCACCAGCGAGGGCAGCAGGTACTCGGTGCCGCCGAAGCCGCTCTTGGCCATCCAGATATTGCCGAAGTAGTGCTTGGGCACCTTGGTCTCGTGGCGGCAGCAGGCGTGGTCCGACACCACCCAGTCCAGCTCGCCCGCGAGCAGCGCCTCCCAGAGGTATTCCACGTCCGCGCGCGGGCGGATCGGCGGATTCACCTTCGCCAGCTCCGCGGCCGGCGAGCTGATGTCCAGCATCAGGTGGCCGATGGTGACCTCGCGCCGGAAGTCGATGTGCGGGAACACGTCGGCCATCATCAGCGCCGCCTGCACCGCCTTGCGCGAGCTGAGGTGCAGCAGGTTGATGTTGGGCAGCGCGGTCTCGTTGGCGAGATAGCTCGCGATGAAAACCGCAAGCCCTTCGGAGTGCTGCGGCCGCGACGCGCTGTAGGCGGCGAGGCCCGACAGCGACTTGTCCTTCTCCACCAGCTTCGTGTAGGCCGTCATGATCTCCGCGGTCTCGCAGTGCAGCGACAGCGAGATCTGGTGCGCCTTTTCGGGCATGTTCTCGCGCGCCGCCTGGATGCCGCGCATGATGAACTCGAAGTGGGCGAAGTCGTAGCGCTGGTCGTCCCCGATCATCAGGAACTGCCGCTGCGCGTCGCTGGCGCCGTGCAGGCCGTGCGAGCCGTAGAACATGAAGATCTTGAAGCTGGGGACGCCGTGCTTGGCGATCAGCATCGGGATCTCCTCGATGTGCGTGCTGTCCATCGGCGCCAGGTGGTAGCCGTAGTCCACGTGGAAGCGGCCCTTGGACAGCTCCAGCACCTCGGGATAGAAGTCGGCGTAAGGGCCGCCCTTGTTCAGGTAGTACTGGCCCGTGCGGAAGTAGTTGAGGCTCGAGGTCACGCCGCCCATGGCCGCAGCCTTGGACTCGGTGACGGCGTCTTCCGCCAGGGGCGAGTAGATGCCGCTGTGCATGTGGGCATCGACCACGCCCGGGAAGGCGAGCAGGCCGCGGCCGTCCTGCACCTGCTTGGCGAGGGACACGGTGATGCCGGGCGCGACGCGGGCGAACTTGCCGTCCTTGACGGCGATGTCGCCCTCGTGCACCACGTTGCCGTGCGGGCGCACCACGCGCACGTTCTTGATCAGGAGGTCGTAGAGCGGAGCGGTCACGGGGTCGTCCTTTCCTGGAATCGGCGTTGCAATTGCGGCAGCAGCCCCCCGGCCTCGACCATGTCGAGCAGGAAGGCGGGGATGGGTTCGGTGGCCAGCACCTGGCCGTCGGCGCGCGTCACGGTGCCCGCGCGCGCATCGAAGGCGATGCGTTCGCCTTCCACGATGGCCTCGCAGCCGGGACAGGTGAGCAGCAGCAGTCCGAGGTTGAAGGCATTGCGGAAGAAGAGGCCAGCGAACGACGGCGCGATCACCGCGGCCACGCCCAGGTGGCGCAAGGCCGCGGCCGCCTGCTCGCGCGAGGATCCGATGCCGAAGTCGCGTCCGGCCACCACCACGTCGCCGGGCTTCACGTTGGGCGCGAAGTCGGGCCGCAAGGCTTCGAGGCAGTGCTGCGCGATCACGTCCACGCCGTGCTGCATCCAGTTGCCGGGTGCCAGTGCGTCGGTGTCGACCTGCGCGCCGAGGCGCCACACGCGATGGGTCACAGGACTACCCTCCGCGCTACGCGCTGCCGGATTCACCTTGGGAGCGGCCCGGCGGTTCATGCCAGCACCTCGCGCGGATCGACGATGCGGCCGGCGATCGCGGACGCCGCCACGGTGTACGCCGAGGCGAGATACACGCGCGTGCTGGGCGGCCCCATGCGTCCCTTGAAATTGCGCGCCGTGCTGGAGATGACCGTCTCGTCGGCGTCCAGGCTGTCGCCGTAGCCGGCGCAGATGCCGCAGGCGCTGGGCAGCAGCTGGGCGCCCGCGTCCTGCAGCACCTGCAGCACGCCTTCGCTGATCGCGGCATCGCGGTCGGCGTGGCTCGCGGGCGCGACCAGCAGCCGCACTCCCGCGGCCACGCGCTTGCCGCGCAGCACCTGCGCTGCGAAGCGCAGGTCTTCCAGCTTGGCGCCGGTGCAGGCGCCGATGTAGGCGGCCTGGATCTGCGTGCCGGCGAACTGCGAGGCGTCGCCTGCATTCGCCGGACTGAAGGGCGCGGCGACCTGGGGCGCCAGCGCAGCGGCATCGAACACGTGCTCTTCCGCCCAGCTGCCCGCGTCGGAATGCCAGGGCGCGACGTCGACGCCGGGCGCGCCGTGCGCCGCCAGCCAGTCCCGCGTGACCGCATCGGGAGCGACCAGGCCGACCTGAGCGCCGAGCTCGGCGCTCATGTTGGCGAGCGTCATGCGCTCCTGCATGGGCAGGGCGCGCACCGCTTCGCCCGCGAACTCCACGGCCTGGTAGGCGCCGCCGTTCATGCCGAAGCGGCCGATCATGGCCAGCATCATGTCCTTGGCAGTCACGCTGGCGCCAAGGCGGCCGTCCCAGCGCATGCCCATCGTGCGCGGCACCTGCACCCAGATCGCCCCGGTGGTGACCACGCCCAGCATCTCGGTGCTGCCGACCCCGAACATGTAGGCGCCGAAGGCGCCTCCCGTGGGCGAATGCGAATCGCCGCCCACGCAGAACAGGCCCGGCCGGATGTGCCCGTGCTGCGGCACCACGACGTGGCAGATGCCCACCGAGTCGTAGACGTGCGGCAGCTGCTGGTCGCGCGCCCACTCGCGCGCGATGCGCACGATGCGCCTGGAGTCCTCGTTGCGCTCGGGAACATAGTGGTCCATCACCAGGACGACCTTGTCCTTGTCCCAGATCCCGGCGCCCAGTTGCTCCAGCATGGGCTTGAGGCGGCGCGGTCCCGAAGAGTCGTGGAACATCGCCAGGTCCACCTGGCACGTGACGACCTCGCCCACGCGCACCTCCTCGCGCCCGGCTGCACGCGCGATCAGCTTCTGCGCGAGGGACTGGATCGCGGTCATTCCGCCTTCGCTCCCGAGTACTTCACCACCTTGCCCCAGCGGAGGATCTCCTCGTGCACGAAGCGCGCGAATTCCTCGGGCGAGTCGCCCACCGGCGTCGCGCCGTCGGATTCGATGCGCTTCCTCACCTCGGGCGATGCGATCGCCTGGCGCGCCGCGTCGCTGATGCGCCGGGCGAGCTCGGGCGGCATCTTCGCCGGCCCGAACAGGCCGAACCACGCGTTCGACTGGTAGCCGGGCAGCACTTCCGCGATCGCGGGCACGTCGGGGAACTGCGGCAGCCGCTTCGGGCTGGTGACACCGAGTGCCTTCAGCCGGCCGGCCTTGATGTAACCCTGCGCGTTGCCCACGTTGGCGAACATCATCTCCACCTGCCCGGCCAGCACGTCCTGGATGGCCGGCGTGGTGCCCTTGTACGGGATGTTGACGATATACGTGCCGGACATCATCTTGAAGGCTTCGCCCGCAAGGTGCACCGAGGAGCCCAGCGCGCCGATCGCGAAGTTCAGCTTGCCCGGCTTCGCCTTCGCAAGCGCGATCAGCTCGCGCAGGTTGTTCGCGGGCAGCGAGGGATTCGCCACCAGCACCGCGGGCGTGCTCGACACCATCGTCAGTGGCGTGAAGTCCTTCTCCGGATCGAAAGGCAGGTGCGGGTACAGCGTGGCGTTGATCGCGTGGCTGGTGAAGCTCATGAGGAGCGTGCTGCCGTCGGGAGCCGACCGGGCCACCGCCTCGGCGGCGAGATTGCCGCCGGCGCCCGGCCGATTGTCGATCACCACGGTGCGCCCGAGAGCGCGCCCGAGTTCTGGTGCGATCGCGCGCGCCATCGTGTCCGTGGTGCCGCCGGGTGGTGCGCCGACCAGGATGCGTAGCGTGGCGGGCGCGCCTTGGGCGAACACGCGCGCGGCAGCGGGCAGGGTGGCGGCGAGGAGGAGGGAGCGTCGTCGGAGGAGAGGAGAGTTCATGGAAAGGTCAGACACCAAGGTAGGCCTGGCGCAATCGATCGGTTGCGAGCAGTTCGCCACTGGTGCCGGAGAACTGGATGGCTCCGTTCTCCAGCACGTAGGCGCGCTGCGCGATCGCGAGCGATTGCGCCACGTTCTGTTCGACCAGCAGGATGGCGAGTCCCTGCCGGTGCAGGTCGGCGATGAGGCCGAAGAGTTCCTCGACCAGCAGCGGCGACAGGCCGAGCGAGGGCTCGTCGAGGATCAGGAGGCGCGGCTCGGCCATCAGGCCGCGGCCGATCGCGAGCATCTGCTGTTCGCCGCCGCTCAGCGTGCCCGCGTGCTGGCCGGTGCGTTCCAGCAGGCGCGGGAACAGCGCGAACACGCGCTCCAGGTTGACCGCGCGGTTCGCGCGCGCGCGCGTGAAGGAGCCGAGCTCCAGGTTCTCGCGCACGCTGAGGTTGGGGAAGATCTTGCGGCCTTCCGGCACGTGGATCAGGCCGCGTGCGACCACGTCGCGGTAGTGCGCACGCGTGATGTCCGCGCCGTCGAAGTGGACGGTCCCGGCGCGTGCAATCACCAGCGCGCTCACCGTCTGGTTGAAGGTGGTCTTGCCGGCGCCATTGCTTCCGAGCAGGGCGACGATCTCGCCGGCGTGCAGGTCGAGGTCGATGCCGCGCAGCACTTCGACCGGGCCGTAGCCGCTGCGCAAGCCGCGCACGGAGAGCAGCGCTTCGGTCATGTGGCCTCCGCGAGCCGGCGCGCCGTGCCGTGGCCCAGGTAGGCCTCGATCACCTTCACGTCGCGCGTGACTTCGCCGGGCGTGCCGGTGGCGATCAGCTCGCCCTGGGCCAGCACCCAGACGTGCGCGGCCAGGTTCATCACCGCCTGCATCACGTGCTCGATCATCAGCACGGTCACGCCCTCGGCCGCGATGGCGCGCACCACCGGAACCATCTCGCCGACTTCCTGCGGATTGAGGCCGGCGAGCACCTCGTCGAGCAGCAGCAGGCGCGGCCGCGTGGCCAGCGCGCGGGCAAGCTCCAGGCGCTTGCGGCCCGCCACCGTGAGGTCGCCGGCGGGCTTGTCGAGTTGCGGTGCAAGGCCGAGGCGCTGCGCGACCGCGTCCGCCGCCGCGAGCGCTTCGCGCCGGGAGGCGCAATGCAGGTGCGCGCCGACGGCGATGTTCTCGCGCACCGTCTGCGCGGCAAACGGCTGCACGATCTGGAAGGTGCGGGTCAGGCCGCGGCGGGCGTTCAGGTGCGGCGCCTGTCCCGTGATATCGGTACCGTCCAGGACGATGCGGCCGCTGTCCGGACGCAGGAAGCCCGACAACAGCGCGAACAGCGTCGTCTTGCCGGCGCCGTTCGGCCCGATGAGGGCGCTGATGCCGCCGGCCTGCAACTCCAGCGAGACGGAACGCACGGCCGCCAGCCCGCCGAAGGACTTGGACACGTCCTGCACCTGCAGCAGCGCGCTAGCCACGGGCAACCTCTTGCGGCGGCGGCGGCACCGTGCCGCGCGACCACAGGCCGCGCACCGACCGGCCGAGGCCCAGGATGCCGCGCGGCGCGAACATCACGATCACGATCAGCACCGCGCCATAGATCACCATGTTGATTCCGGGCAGCGAGCCGAACAGGCCGCGCGTCACTTCGGCCAGCAGGTTGAGCACCAGCGCGCCGAGCACCGGCCCCCACAACGTACCGAGGCCGCCGACGATGGCCGCCACCAGCGCTTCCACCGAGGTGGTGGGGCCGTAGGCCAGTCCCGGGTCGATGTACTGGAAGACCTGCACGTAGAGCGCGCCGGCCGCGCCCATGAAGGCACCGGACAGGGCGATCGCGCCCAGCTTCACGCGGAACGGGTCGACGCCGATGGCGCGCGCGGCGTCCTCGTTGTCGCGCACGGCCTGCAGCCAGGCGCCGAAGCGCGCATGCCGCATCGTGCTGGTGACCAGCAGCGCGATCACCACCAGCGCCAGCGCGAGCAGCACGAAGCCGCGGCGATCGGCGAACTGCATGTTGCCGATGCCTTCGTGCAGCGGCACCATCAGTCCCACGCCGGCGCCCGTGAAGGGCACGGAGAGCGCGAGGATGCGGAACACCTCGGCGAACGCCAGCGTCACGAGCGCGAAGTACGAGCCCTTCAGGCCGTAGCGGAAGGAGAGGGCGCCCACGATCACGCCGACCAGCGCCGCCGCCGCGATCGCGAGGGGCAGGGCGAGCCAGGGGTTCAGGTGCCCCTGCAACTGGGCGATCGCCTGCGCATAGGCACCGGTGCCGAAGAACAGGGCGTTGCCAAAGGAGAACTGGCCGCCGTAGCCGCCCAGGAGGTTCCACGACTGCGCCATGAGGCAGGCGTACAAGGCCATCATGGTGAAGTTGAGGACCACGCCGGACCGCGCCGTGACGGCGAGCACGGCGACGGCGACGGTGAACACAGCGATCTGCAACAGGTCCCGGCGCGCGCTCATGTCCTCGCCCCGAACAGCCCTTGCGGCCGGAACAGCAGCACCGCGATGAACAGCAGGAAGACGCCGATCTGCCCCAGCGACTCGCCGAACCACAGGCCGCCCAGCGACTCGACGACGCCGATCAACAGTCCGCCCGCGAGGGCGCCGGCGAAGCTGCCCATGCCGCCCAGCACGACGATCGTGAACGCCACCAGCACGAAGCCGTTGCCCACCAGCGGGTTCACGTAGTACGCAGGCAGCAGGAAGCAGGCCGCCGCGCCCAGGCAGGCCAGGCCGATGCCGAAGCTCATCGCGTACACGTGGTCCACGTCGATGCCGACCAGCCGCGCGCCCTGCTTCTCGCGGGCCACGGCGCGGATCGCCCGGCCCAGGTCGGTGCCGCGCACGACCCACAGCAGCAGCCCGGAGGCGACCAGCGCGCCCGCGAACGCGACCAGCTTGGTGACGGCGATCATGGCCGGGCCGATGGCGACCGTCGCCAGCGAGTACGGTGTGTCGATGGTGCGCGTGTCGGACTTGAACGCGAGCAGCGCGACGTTCTCCAGCACGATGGACAGTCCCAGCGTGACCAGCAGGATGTTTTCGTCCTTGCCGTGGCTCGCGCGGTTGATGATGCCGCGCTGCAGCCCGTAACCCGCCACGAACATCACCGGCACCATGATCGGAAGCGCCAGGTAGGGATCGAGGCCGAACGACGCCTTGAGGAAGTACACGCCGTACAGCGCCATCATCAGCGCCGCCCCGTGCGCGAAGTTGATGATGTGCAGCACGCCGTAGATGAGGGTGAGGCCCAGTGCCACCAGCGCGTACACCGCGCCGGTGGTGAGGCCGTTCAACACGGCGGGGAACAGGATGCCGAACTCGAACATGGCTTTCCCGTCCCGCGCGCGCTCAGGCCTTCAGCGGGAAGACGGGCTCGGCCTGGCGGTACTCGCGCGGCACGATCACCTTGATGTCGTTGTCCAGCACCTGCGTCATGAGCGGTTGCGCGCCCTGGTTCTGGCCGTTGACGAACTTCGTGGGGCCGTAGGGCAGGAAGTGGTCGCTGAACGTGCTGGTCTCCAGCGCGTTGATGATGGCCGCACGATCGGCGGACTTCGCGCGCTCCAGCGAATCGGCCAGCAGCCGCATCGCCGTGTAGGTGAGGAACACCTCGTAGCTGTAGAACAGGTTCTTCGCCTCGGTGCGCTTCTTCAGCTCGAACGCGCGCTTGTCCTTGGGGTTGAACCAGTGGTTGCAGTCGATGATGCCCTTCGCCGGCTCCGGGAACTCCTTGACGAACTTGTAGCTCGAGGCCGCGCCGCCCAGCACGGAGAAGATCGCCTTGGGCATCACCTTCTGCTGCTGCATCGTGCGCACCAGCAGCGCGTATTCGTTGTAGTAGTTGGCCGGGATGACGATGTCGGGGTTGACCGCCTTCATCCGCAGCACGATGTTGTTGAAGTCGCGCGTCGGGTTGGCGTGCTTGATGATCTCCTTCACCTCGAAGCCGAACCCGGGCAGCTCGTGCGCGAGCAGGTTGGCCGTGCCGGTGCCGAACAGCGACTCCTCGTGGATGATCATGACCGTGCGCGCCGGCTTGCCGGCGGCCGTGTTCAGCACGAACAGGTTGTTCATCGCGATCTCGGCCACCTTCTTGTAGCCGGGCGCGAAGCGGAAGGTGTTCTTCAGGCCGCGCTCGACGATCTGGTCGGCCACGCCGACGTCCACGATGTGCGGCAGGTTGTACTTGGCCGCGGCCTGCGTGGTGGCCAGGCAGATGGCCGAGGCGTAGGCGCCGACGATGCAGCTCACGCCGGCCTCGTTCATCCGCTCGACTTCGGCGCTGCCCGCGGCCGGTGTCGACTGCGCGTCGCCCAGCAGCGGCTCCAGCTTCGCGCCACCCAGCGACTTGATGCCGCCAGCCTTGTTGATGTCCTCGATCGCCATCAGCGCACCCTCGCGGCACTGCTGGCCCGAGTAGGCCAGGGCCCCCGTCACCGGGTGCAGCACGCCCACCTTCACGGACTTCGGCTGCGCGCCTGCCACGAGCGGGAACGCCAGCGCGGACGCGGCAGCGCCCGCGTGGGCGACGAAACTGCGGCGGTTCAGGGACGGGGCACGACTCATCGAGTTTCTCCTTCGGGGTTCAGTGGAACTGCGCGGACAACTCGCGGCTGACCCACACTTGCGCGGCGATGTCGCCGACGCGGGACAGCTGCATCTGGTACTCGTAGCGGTCGGGACGGTACAGCCCGTGCAGCCACTGCACGGGGCGCCCGTCTTCGTCCTGGATCAGCCGGCGCACGGCGAGCAGCGCCGAGCCGACCGCGACGCCGAGGTGCGGCGCCACCTGCGCATCGGCCAGCCGCGCGGAGATAGTCTGCCGCGCGCCGCCGACGCGCACGCCGGCTTCCCCCAGCAGCACCAGGATGGGCTTGCGGGCCAGCTCGCGCCGGCCGAAGTGGCTGGCGAGATCGCCCGGCACCCAGGTCGTGATGTGCGACAGCGGGCCTTCGCGGGTGGAGCGCACGCGCACGGCCTTCTGCACGGCGTCGCCGGCGGTGAGCTTCAAGGCCTGCGCCACCTCGCCGCTCGCGCCGACCTTGCTCACCTCGAGCACGCGCACGGTGGTGTTCTGCGTCATGCTGACGATGTTTTCGAGCAGGCCCGCGAGCTGCGTCGTCTTGGTCTGGCCGTGTGCGTCCGTCGCAGCGGTCGTCGCACCGAGCGGGCGCGTGCCGCGTCCGCGCTCGCGCGTGATCAGTCCCTCGCCGGCGAGCTCCTGCAAGGCGCGGCGCACCGTGACCCGCGCCACGCTGAACTGCCGCATCAGCGCCAGCTCGCCGGGCAGGCCCTGCGCGAAGCGGCCCTCGTGCAACTGCTCGCGCAGCACGAGGTAGATCTGGTGGTACTTCGGGACCGGGAGGGCGTCCGCCATGGGCGCGGATGGTCCATCCGGCGCAATGTCCTGTCAATAGGACATGCGATGGGACAAGTGCGCTACGCGACCGGGTAGCCGCCGTCGACGAGGTGCCACGTTG
Source organism: Ramlibacter ginsenosidimutans (assembly GCF_016654015.1). Taxonomy (GTDB): domain Bacteria; phylum Pseudomonadota; class Gammaproteobacteria; order Burkholderiales; family Burkholderiaceae_C; genus Ramlibacter; species Ramlibacter ginsenosidimutans. Next base: position 250,105 of record NZ_JAEPWM010000006.1, read on the forward strand.
CCGGGGGCGATCCTGCCGGTGAGATCGACCGTCCGCTCAAGCATAATCGCGGCGATGCGCCAGATCGTCCTCGACACCGAAACCACGGGTTTGTCCGCAGAAGGCGGCGACCGCATCATCGAGATCGGCTGCGTGGAGCTGGTGGCGCGCAAGCTGACCGGCAACAACAAGCACTGGTACCTCAATCCCGAGCGCGACTCGCACGAGGATGCGCTGAAGGTCCACGGCATCAGCAACGAGTTCCTGCGCGACAAGCCGAAGTTCGCCGCGATCGTCGACGAGCTGATCGAGTACTGCGCCGGCGCCGAGATCATCATCCACAACGCCGCGTTCGACATCGGCTTCCTGAACAAGGAACTGGAACTGCTCGGGCGCGCCGCGTTCACCGGCCACGTGCACAAGGTGACCGACACGCTGGCGATGGCCAAGGAGATGTACCCCGGCAAGCGCAACAGCCTGGACGCGCTGTGCGACCGGCTGGGCGTGGACAACTCCAGCCGCACGCTGCACGGCGCCTTGCTGGACGCGGAGCTGCTGGCCGACGTCTACATCAACCTCACGCGCGGCCAGGACGCGCTGCTGATCGACGAGTCCGACGCGCATGCGGTCGGCGCGATCGTCACCCGCGTGGACCTGCGCCAGTTCACCCTGCCGGTGCTGCTGGCCAACGACCAGGAAGCCGCGGCGCACGAGGACCTGCTGAAGCAGTTGGACAAGGCCTCGGGCGGCAAGACAGTCTGGCGTCAGCTGCCGATTTCGCCTGTGGCATAATTGGGGGCTTCCCGAACAGGGAAATGGGTGATTAGCTCAGCGGTAGAGCACTGCCTTCACACGGCAGGGGTCACATGTTCGATCCATGTATCACCCACCAGATTTGTGATATGGGACAAGGACTTAGGCCAAAACCTAGGTCCTTGTTGCGTTTGGGCTGTCCAATATGTGTCCAGAACCGGGCAAATGGCTGCCGCACGCGTCCTCGCGCAGTAGGGAACAGCCTACTCAGATCCTCGCTGCAAAGTGCCCTTACAATATCTTTGGTGATATACGATGGCAGTTCTGATCGTTGCGAGGGAAGCCGCAGATGAGATCGATGCCCTGTACGAGAGCGATGAGGATGCGGCAGCAGACATCGACTTCCTTATCGAGCAGTTGTTCGAAGACCATCGCACGTTGGAGGAATTGTGCCTTCCACGGGACCACTTTGACTTCGAGCCAGCATTCGAGATCAAGCGGTTCGGCGCTGCCCAGAGATTGGGCAAGAACGTTTATTCGGCCAAGCTACGAAGCACGGCCGACAACTCAGTGATCCCATACCGGCTGCTTGTGGGCTTCGACGCTCAGAGAGATCGCTACCATGTCCTCAGCATCGCACACCGAAATCACGCTTACGACACCCGACACCCCCACTTCGCCGAGCTACTCCGTCGATATGACGACGCTGGTATTCCAACCTACCGTTGAAGTGGCTGGTGTATGCCAAGTGGGGATTGTTGGCTTTCGAGCGACCGTCTACCGGTACGAGCAGCTGCAATCTGCTCTCGTCGTTTCTGATCTGCGATTGGGTGACTTGGAAGCTTCCGAGTACCTTGCACGGAGAGATGCGGATCCGAAGAAGAAGAGCGCAATCGAACGAGCAAGAATGAGGAACGCGCAAGCCCTAAGTGCGCCAGGGCAGCGGCCTACGCTTGCATCGCTCCGATTGCGTGCCGGAATGTCGCAGGCGCAGCTCGCATCTGCGCTGGGTACGCAGCAGCCAAATGTGGCCAGATGGGAGCGGAATCCAGGCAATCTAGAGGTTGCTACGCTTAAGAAGCTTGCGTCTGCATTGGGCGTGTCTGTACACGATGTTCTGGTAGCGGTAGGGGCCGACGAGTGAGAACCTTGCAAGACGCGGGCCGCACTGCCTTTAGCCTTTTTTGTGACGATCTACGCCAAGAGGTGGGCGGCAAGCAAACTCTTGTCGGTGTCTACTCAGGGGCACAAGTAGAGATAAACCAAGCACCGCCTCTCATTCTCCCGAGGATGTGTGTCGTCACGCATATCTTCACGCCGCTGACTTCACCCTTCAAACGTCTCGCTATAGACGCCCGATGGAACGGCGCAGTTCTTCAGAGGGTTGAACCGGAGGTCAATTGGCTTGCGGAGATTCAGAAGATGAAGGGACCGCCGGACGCGAAAGTTTGGAATGTGCAGGCCGCTCTTGTATTGCAGCCCTTTGCTGTGAGCGAGGCAGGTGTGCTGCGAATGTACGTCACGATGGATAACGAGGAGTTTGAGTCGAATGGTCTCAACTTCCATTTCAATCTTCCGTCGCAGCAGGTAGCAACAACGTTCTAACGCTAGCCCCGGGGCCGCGCTTGTCGCGCGCCCCGAGTCGGATTGTCCTAATCGGGCCAGTCCTCGCTCACGCACGATCGAGCAGAGTCAACTGCGGCTAGAAGCCAAACACGAACCTGATCACCGCCGCCAGAATACGTGGCGAACTTCCGAGAGCTGAACCCCTCTTCGGAGCGGCGCTCGATCTGCGAGAGCTTCTCTTGGAAGAAAGGTTCTTGGAGAGGGCTGGTACGCAGGGCGAAGATGATCGTTTTCACTTCGCGCAGTCCGTCGTGATGTGGGTACCGGAAGCCCTTCGAGAGCTCCTCACAACGATCGAGCGCTGCCGGTGCCTGCTGTCGATTCGTCCCGCCATCTTATTCGGGGCGCGCGGTGCGCGTCATCGCGAACGAGTCGCCGTAAAGGGACGAATATCTGATCTCTAGGCCCAAGCGGTCCAAGAACGACAGGGCATCCTCGTGCGTTGTGAAGCCTATGTCTTTACGTTCGAAGATGAAGAGGGCAATGCGAGCGCCGGCGGGAATCACGGAGCCTGGGCTGAACATGTTCCACTCGGCGCATCCGACGACCTCCCGCGCTTCCTGTTCGATTCGCTCTGGCAGATCGAGGCTTTCCACTGGGTAGGCCTGACCTTTGTAGGTCATGACGATCGAATTGATGATCGCCGGACCGAGGCCAGAGTTCACAATGTACAGTCGAACGGGCCGCCCGGGAACGCGATCTGTTCCCCAGTCAAGGTGCGGACGCGCGGCAATGCTCGCATGCTTCCTGGCCACTCGGATCTGGCTGTTGCCCACAATGAATGCAGCGCCTATTGCGATCAGCGAGCCCCAGGCTTGAACCCAGCTTGCGCATTCGCTTCGGGACAAGCCGGGAACCAGCATGCAACTTTGAAAGATGTCGTAGGCCACGAGTGCGCACCTCACGGGTGGGTTGGGCGGTCACATGACGATACCGCCAAAACGCTCGCCGATGCCGCGCTAACCCGCTCGTACCACCAGGCGCAGCGCCGACTCCGGCGCGTGTGAGCATCACCGCCGCGACCTCACCCATACCTGCACCCGCGGTGCCGACGCCCTCACCGGTGCCCCCGGCGATCACCGCGCGAGTATGGGCTCTCGATGACGAAGCGAAGAGACGCGTATCGCTGGTGAGCCGGCTTGCCTAACCAGCTGGCCTAAGGGATGAGGCCCAAGTGTCCTCATGCACGATCTTGATCGGAAGACCGCTTTGACGCAGTTCCATGGCCTTTTCGATCTTGGTTCCGAAGCTCCCGTGCTTCCATTCGTCACTCCCCAAGCCGCCGACCACCAGATAATGCAGCTTCTTGGTGACTGATGCAGAGGTCAAACCTCCGCGGCGGATGACGAACTGCTCACACGTCGAGCGAGGCCCAAAAACGAAGTCGCCCGTGAAGCAGAAGAGCCTCTCTTGCACCTCGATCTCCGCGACGTTGTCTAACGCCAGCCCGGTCACGTGCTGCGACTCGGCCAGTTCCTCCAATGTGCCGCCTACCAACTTGAGGAGCGTGTCTGTTAGATGATCACGCTCCTCGGCGGTGATCACCCCGTCGGCCAACACGTCGTTCACCTGCGCGTAGATGACTGACCCGGGCCAGGTGAGCGACACGTTCTCAGCCCCCCGCAACCACGATTGGAGAAAGTGGATCTCGCGATCCTGCAGCTCGCCGTCTGAGAGGATGCCTTGCACAATGCCAACTAGCGCGGCACATGACTGCCGCATTTCGTTGCGAAAGGCGGCGGCTTGGCGCGTGTAGAGGTTCGACATGGTTTCTCCCGAGGATGATCCCAAGACGTTAGATCGCGCAGCCACCTTGCTCGTCAGCAGTGGCTAGCGCGACGGTGTTTCACCTTAAAACGCCGGTTCTAGGCCATTTGGCCGATGCATCGCCGATGCTCCGATCGCCGGGGCACCCGGAGTGCGGGGCGGGGCCCGGGGCGCGTTCGGTACGCTTGGACATTCAGGGAAAACTTGGCGGCTTGCAGGTGCTTGGGGGAGGACAAGCTCGGGTGGCGTCGAAGCGACCTTCCGTGATGAAGCCCTGAAGCTGCTCGACGAACGCTCGTCAGCGCAGAAGACTTTGCATGCGATGAACGAAGATCTGCTGCGGGCCAGTTGCTTTGGGGTATGAAAAACGCATGGAAGAGGCGATGCGGCGGGAGGGCGAATCCCTCACCACTACGCACAGAAGCGCACCGCAGCCGTCGCCCTTGAGTCCAGGGCCTTCACGCGACGCGAATGGTCAGGCCGCTCGATGCGTCCCGTGTGTCTTCAGCGTCCCCGCAATCAAACGCGCACATTCCGCGGCGGCCGGCGACAGCATCTTGCCGCGCACGGTGATGATGCAGATCTCGCGGGCGAGTCCGCGCGGACGCAGCGCCACCACCCGGTAGCCGCGCTGCGGGCCGGTGGGGACGCAGATCATAGGCAACACCGCGACGCCGAGGCCGGCCGCCACCATGTTCAGCACTGTCTGGTGGTGCGCCACTTCGATGGTGGGCGAGAACGCGAGGCCGGCCGCGCGGAAGGCCTGTTCGACGCTGGCGCGCACAGCGGTGTCGCGGGGCTGGGCCAGCTGGTCGTAGCGCGCGAGTTCCGGCAGCGAGATGCTGCGCCCCTCGAATCGGGCGTTCTTCGGCAGCACCGCAACGAACGGATCGGACAGCACGGGTTGGTGGCTCAGGTCCCGGGCATCGCCGAATTCGGCAGCGATGGCGAAATCGGTGGTGCGCTCGCGCAGGTCATGATGAATGCTGCTCATCGAGCCTTCATGCAACTCCAGCGTGATGCCCGGATGGCGCGTCTTCAACTCGGCCAGCGCAGCCGGCAGGTGCAGGCCGGAGATGGAGGGGACCGTGCCAAGCGACACATGGCCGCGGCGCAGCTGCGAGCGGTCGCCGAGTTCCCGGCTCACATCGTCCAGTTCCGCCATCACGGTGCGGCAGCGCCCCAGCAGCAGCCTGCCCTCCGGGGTCAGCGCCACCCGGCGGGTGGTCCGGTCGAACAGGCGCACGCCGAGTTCGGCCTCGAGCTGCTGCACGTGCGTGCTCACGGCCGCCGGCGAACGATGCAGCCTGGCGCTGGCCCCCGAAAAGCTGCCAAGGTCCGCCACCGCCATGAAGCTCTCGATGCGCCGCAGTTGCATTCTTCAGCCCAGCTGATAAGTCCTTCCGATCTTACCGATTATCGAAACGTGTCATCTATGCTGGAATCGCGGCAGGAGACCCGCATGACGATAGAAGTACGTCCCCTTTCCTACGCCCTCGGCGCCGAGGTCCGTGGACTGGACCTGACGAGCCCGTGTTCCGACCCCGACTGGCGTGCCGTCCATGCCGCTTTCCTGCAGTACGGCGTTCTCCTGTTCCGCGGGCAGAAGATCACCCGCGAGCAGCACATCGCCTTCAGCCGCCGCTTCGGCGAGCTGGATCGCCACGAGTCGCTGCCGCTGGACCGCGATGGCACGCATCCGGAACTCCTGATGGTGAGCAACGACGCGAAGCCGGATGGCAGCCCGTCCAACTCGCGCTTCACCGGGCAGATGTGGCACTCCGACATGTCGTTCACGCTGGCGCCCGCGCTGGGCTCGCTGCTGCGCGCCGTCGCCGTGCCTCCGGTGGGGGGCGACACGCTGTTCGCCAACATGTACCTGGCGTACGAGGCGCTTTCGCAGCGGATGAAGGCATTGATCGAGGACCTGCACGGGATCCACCTGCCGGAGCGCAAGAACTCCGGCCTTTCGACCCGGTGGGAGGCAGAGAACCGCAGGCTCAATCCGCCGGTGGCGCAGCCGGTGGTGCGCGTGCATCCGGAGACAGGCCGCAAGGCGCTGTACATCGGCGAGAAGGTCAAGTGCTTCGAGGGCATGACGCCCGAGGAGAGCCTGCCCCTCGTCGAGTTCCTTGTGCGGCATGCGACCCGGCCGCAGTTCTTGCTGCGTCACAAATGGCAAGCCGACGACCTGCTGGTCTGGGACAACCGTTGCACCTCGCACCTGGCACTGGGCAACTACGACCCGCGCCAGCGCCGGCACCTGGAGCGCACCACCGTGCTGGGTACGGCGAGCGGGCATGTCGCCAACATGGAGAGCGTCGCATGAGCAGTTTCTCCCGTCGTTCCGCGATCCTGCGTACCCTGGCTTCGCTCGCGGTGGGCGCACAGGCCGCCGCGAGCGTGCACGCGCAGGCGTTTCCGGCCAGGCCGCTGCGGCTGGTCGTCCCGTTCGCGCCCGGCGGCTCGACCGACCTGCTGGCGCGCATCGTGGCCGCGCCGCTGTCCGAGCGCCTGAAACAGGCGGTGGTGGTCGAGAACCGCCCGGGCGCGGGCGGCAACATCGGCGCCGACGTGGTCGCCAAGTCCGCGCCCGACGGCCACACGCTGGTGATGGGGTCGATCGGCACCCATGCGACCAATGCCTTGATCTACACCAGCATGCCGTACGACCCGGTGCGCGACTTCGCACCGATCGCGCTGGTGGGCGTCGCGACGCTGGTGCTGGTCGTGCATCCGTCGCTTCCGGTCCGCACGGTCGGTGAGCTGATCCAGGCGCTCAAGAGCCGTCCCCAGGAGTTCAGCTACGCCTCGGGCGGGGTGGGCGCCTCGCAGCATCTCGCGGCGGAGATGTTCAAGTACACCACGCACACCTCCATGCAGCATGTCCCCTACAAGGGCAGCGCCGGTGCGCTGGCGGATCTGCTGAGCGGCCGCGTGCCCATCATGTTCGCCGACCTGCCGCTCGTGCTGCAGCATATCCAGGGCGGCTCCCTGCGCGCGATCGGTGTGTGCGACCCGGAGCGCAGCCCGGCACTGCCCGACGTGCCCACGATCAGCGAATCGGGCGTACCCGGGTATTCGTCGTCGGCCTGGTACGGGCTCTTCGCGCCGGCAAAGACACCGGGTCCCCTGCTGCAAACGCTGCAGACCGAGGTCGTCGACATCCTCAAGCAGCCGCGCATCAGCAAGGCCATCGTGGAGCTCGGTGCGAAGCCCGGTGGTCCGGCCGGCGCGCAGTTGCGCGAGTTCCAGCTGGCCGAGATCCAGCGCTGGCGCGAGGTGGTCCGCGTAGCGCACATCAAGATGGACGCCTGAGGCGTCGTCAGTTCACTCCCCCCACTTGCGAGATTGTTCATGATTGAAGTCCAACCGGTCGGCTATGCACTCGGTGCAAAGGTCACGGGCGTCGACCTTTCCAGGCCGCTCAAGTCCGACGAAATCCAGCAGATCAAGGATGCCTGGACGAAGCACCTCGTGCTGGTGTTTCCCGGCCAGCAGCTCGATCCGGAGTCGCTGATCGCCTTCACGAAGCACTTCGGCGAACTGGACAACTACGACAGCCAGCCCTTCAACCGGCATCCCGAGTACGACCAGGTGATGCTGCTGTCGAACAAGCCGCTCAACGGCAAGATTCCCCCGGGGGCGAACAACGGGCAGAACTGGCACACCGACCTTTCGTACACCATCCGTCCCGCGAAGGCGACGATGGTGTACTGCATCGAGAAGCCCTCCGTGGGCGGCGACACGATGTTCGCCAGCATGTACGCGGCCTACGAATCGCTTTCGCCGAAGATGCGCGCCTTCCTCGACGACCTGGAAGCCGTGAACGACGTCAGCCTCATCTCGGCCCGGCGCGACCCGGCCATCATGGAAGCGTTCAAGCGCTTGAATCCGCCGGTCGTGCATCCGGCCGTCCGCATCCATCCGGAATCAGGCAAGCCGGCGCTCTATGTCAACGACCGGGTCCGGACCTTCGTCGGAATGAGCGACGCCGAGAGCAAGCCGATCATCAAGTTCTTGTGCGAGCACTCCGTGCAGCCGCGCTTCGTGTACCGCCATCGCTGGGAGGTGCGCGACCTCGTGCTGTGGGACAACCGCTGCCTCACGCACCTGGCCGTCGGCGACTATGCGCCCAACGAGTTCCGGCACATGATCCGCACGTCCACCATGGGCGACTACTACGGTCGCTACGAGAATCCGGAAGCCGCGGAAGCAGCGCACAAGGCGGCGAACATCACGAGCCACGAGATCGCCGCGGGCGTTTCGACGCTCCACGACTGACATGGCCCTGAAGCTCACGCGCAGGTCGCTGCTGGCCACCGCCGCCGCCGCGGCAGCCTTTCCCGGGTATGCGGCGGACCAGCCGATCCGGATTTCGGTCGGCTTTCCACCGGGCGGCACGACGGACGTCCTCGCCCGCATCGTCGCAGCCAACCTGGGCCAGAAGCTCGGACGCTCCGTCATCGTGGAGAACCGGCCCGGCGCCAGCGGCAACATCGCCGCGCAAATGGTGGCCAGGAGCGCTCCCGACGGCGCGACCCTTCTGTTCGTCCCGAGCAGCCACGCCACCAACGCGAGCCTCTACAAGAAGCTGCCCTTCGACACGGAAAAGGATTTCACGGCGATCGGGATGGTCGCGCGAACCCCCTATGTCCTGGTGGTGCATCCGCGAATCCCCGCAAGGTCGGTGGCCGAATTCATCGCGCTGCTGAAGGCGCAACCGGGGCAGTTCCAGTACGCCACCGCGAGCCCGGGAACCGGGCAACATCTGGCCGCCGAACTGTTCAAGAAGTTGGCTGGCGTCGAGATGACGCAGATCCCGTACAAGGGCAGTTCTGCGGCGCTGCCCGACCTGATTGCCGGTCGCACGCCCATCATGTTCGATAACGTCGCGCTCATGGTTCCGCACATCCGGTCGGGTGCGCTGCGGGCCTTGGGCGTCACCAGCGAGAAGCGCTCGCCGTTGCTGCCGTCGGTGGCGGCGGTCGCCGAAACGCTTCCGGGCTACGAGATCCAGGGCTGGTTCGCCTTGCTGGCTCCGGCGAACACGGCGCCCTCGCTGGTCCGCGAGTACAACGCGGCACTCAACGCGGTGGTCAACGATCCGGCCTTCGTCAATCGCCTCGGCGATCTGGGCGCGGAGACCATGACCGGTAGCCCGGCGATGGCCAACGAGTACATCCAGAAGGAAGTCGCGCGCTGGGGCGGAGTGATCCGTTCGGCCAACATCTCGCTCGATTGATCCGGGACGGGCGCGTCAGCGAGGCGCGCGTGTAGAACAGACGTCGCGGGGCCTCGAGGGGCCCCGTCGAACGGCCGTCCTCACACCCCGGTGACCGCCCCCCGGCCCCATCTCTCCGCCAGCCAGTCTGTCATGCAGATCATCGCTCGCTGAGGGCCAGTCTCGCTCCGAGGGCTACGAATGCTGCTGCGAACCCATAGCGCAACCAGGCCTGTGCTCGCCGTGACTCGATGATCTTCCGGCGAAAGCCGTGGGCAATGGAGCCGTACACGACGAACACCGCGAAGGTCATGGCCATAAATACGGCGCTCAGGAGCAGCAGCTGCGACATCGTGTCGGGCGAGCTCGCGTCCACGAACTGCGGCAGGAATGCAAGGAAGAAGATGGTGAGCTTCGGATTCAGGATGTTGAGCAGGAATCCCTTCACGACGACCCCCGCAGGCGTAGGCGCGCCGCCGCTGTCGTCGACGGCAAACTGAGACCTGTTTCGAAGCGTCGCGAATCCGACGTACAGGAGATAGGCGACCCCCGCATACCTGAGCACCTGGAACGCCAACGCGCTGGTATGCATGACTGCTGCCAGGCCGAAGATGGTGGCAAGGAGGTGCGGGACGATCCCTGCGGTGCAGCCCAGCGCCGCAAAAGCACTGGCGCGGCGGCCTTGCATCAATCCGGTGGAGACGGTGTAGATCACGCCCGTGCCGGGAATCAGCACGACGATCAGCGACGTGATCAGGAATTCGATGGTGATCATCCTGTACTTTCGCGAGTCAATGTCGATGTGCTTACGTCGGCTGGCACTCGAATGCCAAGAGGGAAGGGCCTTCGGCGCGATCTCTGAAGCGGGGGCTTTGAGAAGGGCGCGCAGCTGGCCAACTCGACTCGCCGCATCGTCCGGGTCAGCCGGCCTCTATGACTCGCCGGTCGTCCAGATGACGTTGGCTGCGCCGAAATCCGCCTCGTCCTGCACCAGGTTCACGATGGTTCGAATGAGCGGGCGCTCGTCGTCGCGCCGCCAGATCAGGTTGTAGGTCAGCCGCGGCATCGGCGGATCGCTTTCCAGGGGAATCAGGGAGCCGTGGTCGAAGAGGGGCTGCACGTAGTCGCGCGGCTGGAAGCTGATGCCGGCGCCCGCGATGGTCAGGGCGATGATCGCCGCGCGGCTGTTGCACTGGATCGTCTTGCCGACGCGGATGCCGTTGGCGCGCGACCAGCTCTCGAAGGCCGCGGACAGGCCCGAGTCCTGGGTGTTGTTGATGACGGGATGCTTCTCGAAGTCCCCGGGGGACAGCACCGTGCGGCGCCGCAGGCGCGACGGCGAACTGGTCCAGACGAACTCGATGTCGGCGACCGGCCGGCCCTGGACTTCCGAGGCGCTGAAGGGGCCGGCGATGCTCGCGACGTCCAGCTCGCCGCGGGCGATCGCCACTTCGAGCGGCCTGGAGAGCGCTACCGTCGGTTCCAGCACGACATCCGGGTAACCCTGCTCGAGCCGCGCCGCGAAGGCGGGAAACCAGGTGGTGGCGGCGAGCTCCGTGAGGCCGAAGCGGCAGACGCCGCGGACCTGCAGCTCCTGGCTGGCCAGGCTGGAGCGGATCTCGCGCTCGAACTCCAGCATCGTGCCGGCCTTCTGCAGCAGGATCTCCCCCGCGGCGGTGAGCGTCGCGCGCCGGCTGTGGCGGTCGAAGAGCAGTTGCCCCAGGTCGGTCTCGAGTTCCGCGATCCGCTTGGACAGCGAAGACTGGGTGACGTGCAGGCGCCTGGCTGCAATCGCGAAGGTGCCCAGCTTCGCCGCCCAGTAGAACGCCTCGAGCTGCTTCAGGGTCATGGGGAGTCCTCGGGAACCGACCAGTTTACCCGAGCGCATTGCGCGCTCCCCCCGCGCAGGAATCAGTCGGCCGCCATCTCCAGCGGGGCCTGGACCACGCCGTGGCGCACGAAGCCTTCGATCTCCGCGCTGGAGAAGCCCGCCTCTTCCAGGATGCCCACGGAGTCCTCCCCGAGCCGGGGCGCATGGTGGCGCACCTGGAAGGGCTGCGCAAACTGCACCGGGCTGCGCACCACGCGGTAGGGGCCCTCCGTCGGATGCTCGTGCAGCGGGAACATGCCGACGGCCGCGAGATGCTCGTCGTCCAGCACTTCGTCCAGGCTCTTCACCGGCATGCAAGGGATGCTCACGCGATCGCAGAAGGCCTGCCATTCGGCATTCGCGAAGCGCGGCGCCTCCTGCTCCACCGCCGCATACAGGAAGTCGATGTGCTGCACGCGATCCGCGAGCACGCGGAACCGCGCGTCGCCCAGCAACTCGGTGCGCCCGGTGAAGCGGAAGAAGTCGGCCCAGTTGCTGTCCGAATACGGCAGGATGCACATGTAGCCGTCGGCCGTGCGGAACGGCTTGCGGTACTTGCTCAGCACCCGCTTGAAGCCGATCTCTCCCAGCGGCGGCTCGAAGGTCGCGCCGTGCAGGTGTTCGACGAGCGCGAATTCCGCGGCCGTCTCCAGCATGGGCACTTCCACCGCCTGCCCGCCGCCGCCCTTGGCCTGCTGCAGCAGGGCCGCGAGGACGGCGTAGGCGACGGTCTGCCCCGTGATCTTGTCGCACAGCACGGTGGGGGCGAACGCCGGCTCGCCGTGCACCATCGCATGCAGGCCGGCGAGACCCGAGGCCGCCTGGATCACGTCGTCGTAGGCCGCGCGGCCGGAATACGGGCCGGCCGAGCCGAAGCCCACGGCGCCGCAGTACACGATGTCGGGACGCAGGGCGCGGACGCCTTCGTAGCCGAGGCCGAGCCGGTCCGCGGCCTGCTGCCGCATGTTGTGGATGAACGCGTCGGCGCTGCCGATCAGGCGCTTGAGGATCGCCATGCCCTGCGGCGTCTTCAGGTCCACCGAGATGCTGCGCTTGTTGCGGTTCAGGTTGATGAAGTAGCCAGCCATGCCGGCATGCTTCAGCGGCTTGTAGTGCCGCGTCTGGTCACCGGCGAGCGTCTCCACCTTGATCACGTCGGCGCCGAGGTCCGCCAGGATCCGGGTCGCATAAGGCCCGAGCACCACGGTCGTGAGATCGACGATCCGGACTCCCTCCAGCGGGCCATTCTTGAAGCGGCTCTTGCTCATGTGTCTGCCTTCAGATGCTCGCGATGCGCTGCCACAGATCGCTGCCCGGCGCAGCGCACACCTGGTCGCCGAGCCATCGGTTCCAGAACGACTCGGCACCGAAATCGTCGCGCCAGGCCCAGAGGCGGCGCGTGTACTGGTGCAGTGAGTGTTCCTGCGTGAAGCCGATCGCGCCGTGCACCTGGTGCACCAGCGCGCTCACCTTGCCGGCGGCCTCGCCGCTGCGCGACTTGGCTGCCGCAATGCAGAAGAGCATGTCTTCGTCGCACTCCGGCTGCCAGTGCGCGAGCGCCAGGCCCGTGGCGGTCACGGCGGCCGCAGTTTCCGCGGCCGCCTCGACCAGCATGTCCTGCACCGGCGCGAAGCGGGCAATGGCCTTGCCGAACTGCGCGCGTTCGCCCGCGTACTGCAGGCCCAGCTCCAGCGAGCGCTGCATGGCGCCGACCATCTGCACGCTGCGCAGCAGCGCGCCGTGCGCATGCAGGGCGAGCGGGTGGCCAGCCCGCCACCGGCGGCGGCGCTCCGCGGGCACCGCGACGCGCTCCAGGCGGAAGGCGTGTTGCGCTTCGAGCGCCGGTCCGGCACAGCGCTCGCCCGCGAGCGCCTTCAGGTCCAGCAGCACGAGGAAATCCTCGCCCACTTCCGATCGCGCGTGCACCAGCAGGCTGCCGTCGACGTCGCCGAACACGACGGGATCCACGACGCCGCTGACGGCCAGGCCACCGTGGCCTTCCTGCAGCGGCAATGGCTCGCCTGCTGCCTGCGATCCCAGCAGGACGGGCCTGTCGCCGGCGAGCTCGAGGTCGCCGCCGGCGACGCTCCAGAGCGCCTTGGCGACCATCGTGTCACCCAGCGGCAGCGGCAACCCGCGATAACCGGAGAGCCGCACGATGCCGAAGGCATCGGTCGCGGCCAGCCCCACGCCGCCTTGCTCCTCGGGCACCAGGGCGAGCGACAGCGCCGAGCTCTCCACGGAGTCCCAGAGCGGCTGCTGCCACCGGCCCGCGCTCGCGGCGTGCACTGCTTCTCCGGTGAGGAGGTCGCGGAACTGGCGGTCCGCCTGTTCCGAAATGATGGAGGAAAAGCCGTCGTCCATGTTCATCTCAGTCCCAGTCCGCGGGCGATCACGCCGCGCAGGATCTCGCGGGTGCCGCCTCGCAAGGTGAAGCTCGGCGCGGTCAGCGTGACCTGCCGCAGCGCCTCGTCGAAACGCGTCGCCGCGGCGTCGCCGCTGCCGCCAGCCCGCTCGACCAGCAGCCGCGCGATCTCCGGGATCTCCCGCTCGAAGCCGGTGCCGGCGTGCTTCACGAGCGCGGCCTCGACCTGCGGATTGGCGCCGCGATCGAGCATGCCCGCGATCACCGTCGACATCCGGCGCAGCGCCATCGCGTGCGCCACCAGCCGGCCGACCTGCACCGACTGGTGGCGGTCCGGCTGCGGGCCGATGCGATCGACCAGCGCGGCAAGGAGCTGCCAGGCGCTGAGGTAGCGGTCCGGGCCGCTGCGTTCGTAGGCGAGTTCCGCCGTGACCATGGCCCAGCCCGAACCGGGTTCGCCCACCAGCATGTCGTCGGGAACGAAGTAGTCCTCGAAGTGAACCTCGTTGAATTCGTGGTGGCCGGACAGGTCGAGGATGGGCCGCACCGTGATGCCGCGGACGTTCGTCGGCGTGATCATCTGCGTCAGGCCTTCGTGCTTGCGCTCGCCGGCGGGCGCGGTGCGCACCAGCGTGATCAGGTAGTCGACCTGGTGCGCATTGGTGGTCCACACCTTGGTGCCGTTGATGACCCAGCCGCCGTCGACCTTGTCGGCGCGCGTGCGCACGGCGGCGAGGTCGGAGCCGGAGTCGGGCTCGCTCATGCCGATGCCGAAGGCGCACTCCCCGCGGGCAATGCGCGGGAGGATCTCGCGCCGGGCGCGCTCCGAGCCGTGCTTCAGGATCTGCGGGCCGGACTGGCGGTCCGCGATCCAGTGCGCTCCGCACGGCGCGCCGGCCGCAAGCATTTCCTCGACGACGACATAGCGTTCGAGCGCCGAGGCTTCCTGGCCGCCGTACTCGCGCGGCCAGGTCATGCCGATGAAGCCGGCGGCGCCCGCGCGCCGGCTGAACTCCCGGTCGAAGGTGGTCCAGGTGACCTGCCACGGCTTGAAGGACCCGCGGGCCAGTTCCGACGCGAGGAACTCGCGCACGCGCCGTCGCGTGGGCTCGTAGACCGAGAGGTCGGCCGGTTGGCCATTGAAATCGATCATGGCTTTCCTTACCGGCCGGTGAATGCCGGCTTGCGCTTCTCGAGGAAGGCGAGCACGGCCTCGTCGTGGTCGGGGGTGTAGTGGGCCAGTGCCTGATAGGCGGCGGCCATCTCCAGCGAGGTCGCCAGCGACATGTGGTCGCTCTCGCGCAGCAGCCGCTTGGTGAGGCGCACGGTGCGCGCCGGGTTGGCGGCGATGCGGCCCGCCAGCGCCAGCGCCTGCGGCATGAGCTCGTCGTGCGGCACCACCCGCGAGACCAGACCGAGTTCCAGCGCGCGGGCAGCGTCGAACGTGTCTCCGGTCAGCATCAACTCCATCGCCTTCGGCTGGCCGATGGTGCGCGCGAGCAGCCACGCGCCGCCGTCTCCCGGCACGATGCCCAGCTTGACGAAGCTGCTGGCGAAGCTCGCGCGCTCGGAGGCGATGCGGATGTCGCACATGCACGTGAGGTCCATGCCGGCGCCGATCGCCGGGCCGTTGACGGCGGCAATCGTCGGCACGTCCAGTTCGTACAGCGCGAGCGGGATCTGCTGGATTCCGTTGCGGTAGGCGTCGCGGATGTCCGCGGGCTGGCCGGCGGAGAAGCCCTTCTTGTCCCGCATGTTCTTCAGGTTGCCGCCGGCGGAGAAGGCGGAGCCCGCGCCGGTGAGCACCAGGGCCTTGACGCTGCGGTCGCGGCGGATGCGCGCGCACAGCTCCACGAACTCGAGCATCTGGTGCTCCTCGGTGAGCGCATTGCGCTCTTCCGGCCGGTTCATGGTCACCACCGCCACGCCTTCTGCCGTCTGGTCGTACAGAAGATATCCACTCATGCAAGCTCCTCGTCGTCGGATCGACAGGCAGTGTAGGGAGCCCCCGTGACGATGGAAAGCGACATTTCCGCATGGGCGCGCAGTCGCTTTTGGAATGACGGCCGGCCCGCGCGGCTTCGAAAAAACGACTATGCGCCGATGAATAAATATCGCTTTTGTCCTTGCGGAAACGCCTTCAACATTCGCCCGCAGATCGAGAGAAGCTTTCCATGAACCCGAACCGGATCCCCGACTGATGGACTTCGCCATTCCCGACGACCTGCGCGAGCTGCAGGAACGCACGCGCCGCTTCGTCGCCGAGCAGATCCTGCCGCTGGAGCGCGAAGTGCCGCAAGGCGGGCACGGACCTTCGGCCGAGCTGCGCATGGAACTGGTGGCGCGTGGTCGCGCCGCCGGCCTGCTCACGCCGCACGCTTCGCGCGCGATGGGCGGCCTGGGCCTGAGCCACTTCGGCAAGGCGTTGGTCTTCGAGGAGGCCGGCTACTCCTGGCTGGGCCCGACCGCGCTCAACATCCACGCGCCCGACGAGGGCAACATCCACCTGCTGGAAGAAGTCGCCACGCCCGCCCAGAGGGAGCGCTGGCTGAAGCCGCAGGTGGCCGGCCACACGCGCTCGTGCTTCGCGATGACGGAGCCGGAGGGCGCGGGTGCCGACCCATCGATGCTGCAAACCACCGCGGTGCGCGATGGCGACGAGTACGTCATCAACGGCCGCAAGTGGTTCATTACCGGGGCCGACGGCGCCGACTACGCGATCGTCATGGCGAAGATGGAAGACGGCTCCGCCACCATGTTCCTCACCGACATGGACCGTCCCGGCATCCGCCTGGAGCGGAACATGGATGCGATGGACAGCTGCTTCGCCGGCGGCCACGGCGTGCTCGTCTTCGAGAACCTGCGGGTCCCCGCCGCCGACGTACTGGGCGAGGTGGGGCAGGGCTTCCGCTACGCGCAGGTGCGCCTGGCACCCGCGCGCCTCACCCACTGCATGCGCTGGCTCGGGCAGGCGCGCCGCGCCCACGACGAGGCCCTCGCTTATGCGCGCCAGCGCGAAGCGTTCGGCAAGCCGCTGGCGGAGCACGAGGGCGTCGGCTTCATGCTGGCCGACAACGACATCGACCTGCAGACGGCGCGCCTGCACATCTGGCATACGGCCTGGCTGCTGGATCGCGGCGAGCGCGGCGGCTTCGAATCGAGCCGCGCCAAGGTGGCGTGTTCCGAGGCGGAATGGCGCGTGGTGGACCGCTGCGTGCAGATCCTGGGCGGCCAGGGCGTCACGGCGGAAAAGCCTGTGATGCGCATCTTCATGGACATGCGCGCCTTCCGCATCTACGACGGCCCGAGCGAGGTGCACCGCTGGAGCATGGCGCGCAAGCTGGTGCGCGGCGGCGGGGAGCGCGCGTGAAGGGCATCGACAGCTTCCGCCTCGACGGCAAGGTCGCGCTGGTCACCGGAGCGTCCAGTGGCCTGGGCGCGCATTTCGCGCAGCTGCTCGCGTCCGTCGGCGCACGCGTCGTCGTCGCGGCCCGGCGCACGGAGCCCTTGCAGGCGCTGGTCGACGGCATCCGGACACAGGGCGGGCAGGCGCGCGCCGTCGCGCTGGACGTGACCCGGTCGGCGAGCGTGCGCGCGTGCCTCGACGAGGTTTGCGCGTGGGGAGCGCCGCAGGTGGTCGTGAACAACGCCGGCGTCACGGTCACGCGTTCGCTCCTGGAGCAGACGGAGGAGGACTTCGACCTCGTGCTGGACACCAACCTGAAGGGATGCTGGCTGGTGGCCACGGAAGCGGCGCGCCGGATGGTGCAGGCAGGCGAGGGCGGCGCCATCGTCAACGTGGCCTCGATCCTCGGCGAGCGCGTGGCCGGCGGCGTGGCGCCGTATGCCATCTCCAAGGCCGCGGTGGTGCAGGCCACCAAGGCGATGGCGCTGGAGCTGGCGCGGCACCGCATCCGCGTGAACGCGCTTTTGCCCGGATACATCGTCACCGACCTGAACCGCGAATTCCTCGAAAGCGAGCCCGGGCAGAAGCTGCGCGCGCGCATCCCGAGCCGGCGCTTCGGCGAGCTGGAGGATCTCGACGGACCGCTGCTGCTGCTCGCGTCGGACGCCGGCAGCGCGATGTCTGGCGCGACCGTCGCCGTGGACGGCGCGCACCTGGTGAGTTCGCTGTGACCGGCGGCCTGGACGTTCCCGCGCTGCGCGCCTGGTTGCGCGAGCACGATTTCGCCGGCGCAGCCGAACCGCGGATCGACGCGCTCGCGGGCGGCCAGTCGAACCCGACCTTCCGCATCCGCACCGACCGCGGCGACTTCGTACTGCGCAAGAAGCCGCCGGGCAAGCTGCTGCCGTCGGCGCATGCGATCGACCGCGAATACCGCGTGATGCACGCGCTGGCGGCCAGCGGCGTGCCCGTCCCGCGCATGCTGGCCTGGTGCGCGGACGAAGCCGTGACCGGCACGCCATTCTTCCTGATGGAATTCCTGGAGGGCCGCGTGCTCGCCGATCCCGCGTTGCCGCAGTGCCCGCGGGAGGAGCGTTCCGGAATCTACCGCGACATGAACCGCGTGATCGCCTGCCTGCATTCCCTGGACGCGGAGGCGCTGGGGCTGTCTTCGTTCGGCAAGCCGGGCAACTACGTGGCGCGCCAGGTGACGCGCTGGGTGGACCAGTGCGCACGCGCCACGGTTCCCTTGCCCGCCGGAATGCGGGAGCTGATGGCATGGCTGCCGGCGCACGTCCCTGCCGATGCGCGGACATGCCTCGTGCACGGCGACTACCGCATCGACAACCTGGTGTTCCATCCGAGCGAGCCGAGGGTCATCGGCGTCCTCGATTGGGAGCTGTCCACGCTCGGCGATCCGCTGGCCGACTTCTCCTACCATTGCATGGCGTGGCGGGTCGCGCCGCAGGTGTGGCGCGGCATGGCCGGCGCGGACCTCGCTGCGCTGGGCATTCCGGGCGAACGTGAGTACGTCGCCGCCTATGCGAAGGCGACGGGCCTCGCCATCGCGCACTGGGATTTCTACATGGCGTACAACCTGTTCCGCATGGCGGCGATCCTGCACGGCATCGCGCAGCGCGCCGCCGACGGCACCGCGGCCGCGCACGACGCGGTGGAAGTCGGCGCCCGGGCGGCGCCCCTCGCAAACCTCGCCCTGGCCATCGTGCAACGCAACGAGGCCTGACCCTTCACGACACAACGGAGACAACGATGCACTTTTCCTTCCCTTCCTTCCTGCGCGCGGGCCTCGCGGCCGGCGCCCTCGCGGCGGCAACGGTTGCCCATGCCGCCTGGCCCTCGGACGCGCCGATCACGATCACGGTCGGTTTCGCCCCGGGCGGCGCCACCGACGTGATGGTTCGCACCCTCGCACCCTTCGTCGCCAAGCACCTCGGCGGCAACGCCAACCTGATCATCCAGAACCGGCCCGGTGCCTCGGGCGAGGTCGCGATCAATACCGTCATGCGCGCCAAGCCCGACGGCTACTCGCTGGTGGTGGTGAACCTGCCCGGTTATTTCTTCGTGCCGATGTACCGCAAGTCGTCCTACACGATGCGGGACCTCACGCTGCTCGCGCGCGTGGTGAGCGATCCGACCATCATGGTCGTGCGCAAGGACAGCAAGATCACCGATCTCAAGCAGGTGCTCGCCGCCCTCAAGGCGAAGCCGAACTCGATCTCCGCAGGGCACAACGGGGTCGGCACGAACGGGCACCTGGCCATGGCGCGGCTGGAAGGCGTGGCGGGCGTGAAATTCAACGGGATCCCCTACAACGGCACGGCTCAGCAGAAGGTCGCGCTGGGATCCAACACCCTGGACATCGCTTTCCTGGCGGCATCGGAGATCCAGGATCCGGAGACCGAGGCGACGCCGGTCCGCCTGCTCGCGCAGTTCTCCAAGAACAAGGTGCAGCGCATCGCGAACGTTCCCACCACGTTCGAGCTGGGCCTGCCCGTCGAAATGACGGCCGAGCGCGGCCTGGCGGCGCCCAACGGCGTCCCCGCGCCCATCGTGGCGAGGCTGGAGAAGGCCATCCAGGAAGCCATGAAGGATCCTGAGTACATCAAGGCAGCTCCGAATGACGCGCCCTTCCTGTCCTTCCTGGGCGGCGCGGAATGGACGCGGCAGATCGACCAGGACCGCAAGGCGTACGAGGCGATCGCCCGGACCGTTTCGAAGGAGTGATGTTCCGCGCGGCCGCCTTCCATCCGACGCCGTAGGGCAGGGCGGCGCATTGGCCGCCCTGCGCCACGTTTTCCTTCCGCTCGCGCGGCCTCGCCGAAGGGCTTCCGCAGCCTGAAACTGGACCGGTTCTTCGCCGGCCATCTGCTTCTTTTGCGCGACGCGCAGCGGCCCTAACCTTGCGGGATTGGATCGTTGGGAGCGTAAGTGAACCTCGAGGAACCGAAGGCGGAACTGGCCGGCGCCTTCGCCGTCGATGTGGACGGCTGGCGTGTGATGTGGTCCCCTCAAGCCAGGCGGATCCACGAATTCTCAGCCGATCGCGCGGTGAGCATCTGGGAAGCCCTGGACTTCATCGACCTGCAGGACCGGCCTCGCGTGTTCGACGCCGCGCTCCAGTGCTTCCGCCTGGGGGAGCCGCTCGACATCGTCGTGGGTCTCACGGCCAGTACGGGACGCCGCAAGCGCGTGCGGCTCACCGCCTTCCTGGCTTCTCAAGGTCCGGACGGCACGCCTTCGCTGAAAGGGACCATCCAGGAACTCCCCGGTATCAGTCCGGGGTCCGGCGACTACGACGCCACGGCGCAGCGCCTGCTGTCCGCGCTGCTCGAGTGGGAGATCTTCGGGCGGGCGATTCCGCACGAACTGAAGGCTCCGCTCGGCATCGCGAACGGGTTCGCCGAAGCCCTGCACGATCGGGAGCGCGGCGCCCTGAGCGACACGGGGCGCTTGTACCTTTCGCGAGTGCTCAATGCGCAGCGCCAGCTGGGCGACCTGCTCGATGCCTTGCTGCAGTTCTCGCCTCTTGCCACGCGCCCCGTGCAACGCGAGACGGTGGACGTGTCGCAACTCGCATCCGAGGCCATCGCGTTGCTGCGGTCCCGCGATGCCGATCGCGAGGTGCACGTCGAAATCGAGCAGGGCCTGACGGTTGCAGGCGACCCCGAACTGCTGCGGCTGCTGCTCTCCAACCTGTTGGGCAACGCCTGGAAATTCACGCAGAGCCGCCCGGATGCCAGGATTTCCCTGCGCTGCCTGCACGGCGCGCAGGGTGCGGTGTACTGCGTGCAGGACAACGGCGCCGGTTTCGACATGCGCGATGCGACGCGCCTGTTCACGCCGTTCGAGCGCCTGCACGAACGCCACCACTTCGACGGCAGCGGCGTGGGCCTCGCCATCGTGCGCAGGGTCGTGGAACGCCATGGCGGCAGCGTCTGGGCCACTTCGTCCCCTGGCCACGGCGCCAGCTTCTTCTTCACGTTTGCCTCGCACAGCGAGCCTCTGGCCGTCGCGCAGGGACAGGCATACGCATGACCACGGTGTACAGGCTCCGCTCGTGGCCGGATCTTCCATCGACCTGGAGGACGGCACCCCTGTTGCGTACCTTGTCGCGAATGTCCATCGGGCCCATGACGCATGACAGCTTCCTGCATCACTCGCGCATGGCGCCGACTCAAGCGCAGCGCGTGCTCGAGCAGCTCGTACAGCAGGGCGCCGTGACACGCACGATCGTCGCATGAGTCCCTGCGCTCTGGTCAGAGTGCCGTGGCGGCCGCATACTGGGCGCAAGGAGGCGGTCGATGACCCTCTACGAGTCGCTTGCGTCGGACCTGGAACTCTCGATTCGCAACGGCACACTCCGCGCCGGCGAGAGGATGCCCTCCGTGCGGTACACGAGCCGCAGCCGGGGCGTCAGCCTGTCCACGGTGTACCAGGCCTACTACCTCCTTGAAGCGAGAGGATTGATCCGGGCCCGCGAGCGATCGGGTTACTTCGTTGCACCGGCACAAAAGCTGCCGGGGGAACCTGCGCGTGCGTCCCGGCCGACATCGGAAGCGGTGTCCCTCGACGTCAGCGACCTGATCCTCCAGATCCTGGAGGGCGCTCGCGTGCACGACGACGCCTGGTTCGCATCCGCCTTTCCGAGTCCGCACCTGTTCCCGCTACCTCGCCTGGCACAGGCCCTGCAGGTGGCGAGCCGCTCGCTGCGACCGGAGCAGATCCTGCATGACATCACTCCCGGCAGCGCCGAGCTGCGCAGGCAGATCGCGATCCGTTATGGCGCCGACGGCCTGGCGGTCGATGCGGACGAGGTGATCGTCACCAACGGGGCGCTGGAAGCACTGAACCTCTGCCTGGACGCCGTGACCCGGCCGGGCGACGCTGTGGTGATCGAGTGTCCGAGCTTCTACGGCGCGCTGCAGTCGCTCGAGGCGCGCGGCCTGCGCGCCGTGCAGGTCGCCACGCATCCGCGCGATGGAGTTGAGCTCGACGCCATGGAGGCTGCCATCCTGAGGCACCGGCCCAAGGCCTGCTGGATGATGACGACGTTCCAGAATCCACTCGGTACCTTGATGAATCCAGAACGCAAGCAGGCGCTGGTGGACCTGCTGGACAGGCACCAGGTGCCGCTGATCGAGGACGACGTCTATGCGGAGCTGTATTTCACCGATCAGCGGCCCGCGCCTGCAAAGGCCTACGACCGGTCGGGGCTCGTCATGCATTGCTCGTCGTTCTCGAAATCGCTGGCGCCGGGCTTCCGTGTCGGCTGGGTCGCGCCCGGCCGTTTCGTCTCCGAGGTGACGCGCAAAAAGCTGTCCCTGAATCTGGGCACCTCGCTGCCGGCGCAGCTGGCCCTGGCCGAGTACCTGGCGCACGGGGGCTTCGACAAGCACCTGCGGCAAATGCGCACCAAGCTCAAGAACCGGCAGGCCACGCTCGCGCAAGCGGTGGCGCGGCAATTCCCCGAGGGCACGACTGCCACGCAGCCCCAAGGCGGCTACCAGCTGTGGGTGGAGCTACCCGAAGGCTACGATGCCCTGGAGCTGTACTGGCAAGCGGCGCCCCACGGCGTCTGCTTCGCTCCGGGACCCATGTTCTCACCGACCCGCCTGTTCAGGAACTGCATGCGGCTCAACTACAGCGGCGAGTGCGGTCCGGAACAGGAACAAGGGATCGAGCTCCTGGGGAAATTGCTGCAGGAGCAAGTCGCCCAGGGCCGCAGCAGGCGCGAGGGCGCCGGGCTGGAGACCGCGTGAAAGGCGACGATTCGCGGCCGGGTTTCACAGGTCCCGAACCGCCCGCAGAACGTCCCGGAACACACCGAACTGCACGCGGAAAGCCTTGGGGCTGTAGTCCTGGTAATAGCCCGCGGTCACCACGACGACGAGATCGAGCTCCGGGACGATGCGGATGGACTGGCCGCCGCGACCGAGCGCGCCTATCCACTGGATCACGCGCCGGTTGGCCCGGGCCCGGCCCAGCCACCACAGGTAGCCATAGAGTTGATCGTCCGTCGCCTGGATGTTCGCAGCCGTGGAGGCGTCGATCCAGGACCTGGAAACGACCTGGCGGCCGTTCCAGCGCCCCCCGGCGAGCACGAGTTGTCCGATCCTGGCCATGTCGCGGGGGCGCAAGCGCAATCCGCCGCCAGCGTCCGTATCGCCGCCAACCCGGTTCCACTTCGCCGAAGAAATTCCGAGGGGTTCGAACAGGTTGGCACGCGCGAATTCGTCGAGGGGCCGCCCCACAGCCTTGCGAACGACCGCCGACACAAGCGCGAGCGCGCCGGTGTTGTAATGGAATGCCTGTCCCGGAGGCGTGACCACCGGCAGGCCGAGGACGTAGCGGCACGGGTCCGGCGACAGGTGCATGCGGACCTCGTCGTTGGCATCGCCGGTGGCCGGAGTGGCCTCGATCCACTGGAGACCCATGGTCATGTCGAGGGCGTGCCGCAGCAGGATGCGATCCTTCTGCGGCGTGCGCAGGTCCGAGAACTCGGGGAAGAAGCTGAACACCGGTTCGTCGATGCTGCGAACCAGCCCTTGGTCGATCGCGATTCCGAGCGCGAGCGAGGCGACGCTCTTGGAGACCGACTTCACGTTGTGCAAGGTGGCGGCGTCGAACGTGACATTGGCGATGCGCTCGCCGAAGATGTAGCCGGGGACCTCGTCGAGGCCGGTGAAGTACCGCTCGAACACCAGCTTCCCTCGGTGGGCAACCAGCACGGCGTGAATGTTCGCGCCCGAGGCCACGAGGCCGTCGGCCATCCTGCACAACGCAGCCCGGTCAATGAATGTGTCCTCATCCGGGAAGACGACCGGCCAGCCGTCCACTCCCGCCTGCGGAACACCGCAGCTTTCCGGTCGGTCCGCGTACGCGGGGATCCCGGTGAGCGCGGCAATCGCAGTGCCACCCAGAACGGAAGCAAACCGGCGCCGTTCCATATCCGCCCCCCTGCTTCATGGGATTGGCCGCCAGCCGATCACTGAAGCTTATCCACCGCCGCGCGTCCGCGCAGTGGCGGCAGCATCGCAATCGTCGACACCAGCGCCCGCACGCTGCTGCTGCGGGTCTTGCAGCACAAGCTGCGGATGTGCGTGCGGACGGTGGACACCTGGATGTTCAACCGCGACGCGATCTGGGGTCCGGTGAGGTCCTGGCACAGCATGGTGAGGACTTCCACCTCCATGTACGTGAGCCGATGCGCGCAGGCGAAGGAAGCGAGCATCAGGTTCTCGCACACCGAGCCGCGCGACAGGAACAAGGCAACGCAGTCGACGGTGCGAGCGGTCGAGCTCCGCGGCACCGGGATGGCCAGCACGATCAGGCGCTCCGGTTCGCGGTTGCCCAGGGTGATCAGGGTGCGCTTGCCCTCGCGTGCGCTGCGCAGGGCCTGCGACAACTTCGCGCCCTGGCGCGAATCGGGGCCGCACACGACGCCGTCGCGCAGGAGCAGTGCCTTCTGCTTTCGGAATTCCTCGATCGCCGCCGGATTGGCACTGATCACGCGACCATCGCCGGCAGCGAGCACCACGCCGTGGGCGAGCTCGTTGAAGATCAGCGCCAGCGCGAAGCCATCCCTGGAAAGAGATCCGCGTCCATCAACGTGAATGCCGATCGAGCTCAGGTCTTGCTGGTCCACATCATCCCCCCTTCCCACTGCCCAGGCATTGCTGAGCTGCGAGGCACGCTGGCTTGTTGCCGATGTCGAGCGTATCCCTTGTAGCACAGAGAACTTTCGATGACGAGTGCGCGTCACCAAAACGTTCGATGCTCCAGCACTCCCGGGGAAGAGTCGATCAGGCGGCGGGCGTAGCCTCCACTCGCGTTCGCAGTACGGCGAGCCAGGCGAGAATCGTGTCCAGCACGAGGCCGTAGTTCCCGACCTGGCAATGGCTGGCCGCGTCTTCCGCCGCGGTGAACACGCGTGCGGTGACCGAACGGGCTTGCGTCAGGGCGGCCGACTGCCTCCAGCACTGTGCGACCGGCACGTAGTGATCTTCCGCGCCGGCCAGGATCAGCACGTCCTGCGAGACACTCGCGGAGACGTCGAACGTGTTCAGCGCGCGCGCTGCCCGCAGGAATGCGGCGGGCGATCCGGTCCCCGTCACCTCCATTCCCTGCTGCAGCCCCCACAGGGAGGATGGGTCGCTGCGGGCCGTCTTGCCGACGATTCCGTTCACTGCGCGGTCGAGCCGGGCCGTGAGCAGGCGGCGCAGCATGCCCCGCTGCGTCGGTCCGGCCCGCGCGGTGACCACCTCGTAGAAGTCGTCGAGGACGTCGTAGGCGACGACGCGGGAAATCCGCGGCTCCCGCGCCGCCGCGCGCAGGACCAGCCCGCCTCCAAGGGAGACGCCGACGAGGACCGCGTCGTCGACACCGAAGTGGTCGAGCACGGCGCCGACCGGCCGGTGCCAGTCGGGCGTGAGGTGCAGGCCGGAGTCGAGCAGGGCGCCGCCTTGTCCCGGCCCGTCGAAGGCGATCACCTCGTAGCCGCCGTCGCGCACGGCGAGCAAGGCCTGCACGAGCTCCTCGATGTAGGTATCGAAGCCGCCGAAGACCAGCACGGTGGAAGTCGGGGAGGGATGGCGCAAGCGGTAGGCGGGAAGCACGCCGCGTTCGCGTCCGTCGTCATAAGGGACGGCGTGCCGGTCCGACAGGGCATCGCCGTAAACCTCGGTGAGGTCGCGCAGGAAGGCGCTGCGGGCGCGGCTGCGCTCCGGGTCGCCGGGCAGCATGTAGAAGTTGGCGGCCCGTTCATAGAAGGCCGCGGCAAGGGTGCGGCCCTGTTGCCTTGCTGCCGCCGCGAGCGCGACGAACTCGCGTATCCAGTCGGAGAGATCGCGGATGCGTCCGGCGACGCGCTGCATGTCCTCCAGCGCCGCCGCCTCCCCGATCCAGTTGTACCAGCGATTCATCTGGAAGTTGAAGTCGACGTCCGGATGCAGGGCGTGATAGCCGGTCGGGAAGCGAGGTGCAGCCATGCAGGTTCCCGGCGTTCGCGCTAGCCGTGGCGGAACGCATTCACGCGCATGTACCGGCTGGCCCAGAGCAGCAACAGTCCGGCACCGGCCAGGAGCGCCGCCATCGGCAGGCTGAGAAAAAGAGCGGGCAGCAGCGCGAGCGGCGGCGGCACGCCCATCGTCCGGTCCACGATCGCGCTGGCCAAAGCGAGCACGCCGAACAGCGCCACGCTCCATCCCGCGACCCGCAGGAAGTTGGACCAGCCGAGTCGCGACTGGCTGGTGCTCCAGTCCGGTTGCTGCTTCTGCTGCAGCTCCTGCTCGATGCGGGTCGCGAGCTGGGGCGCAAGCCCGGTCAGGCGTGTCAGCAGCGCGCGCGCGAAGTCGCGTCCTTCCGCCGTTCCGAGCCGGTCGCGGATCTGCCGCGTGACACGGGTGGATCGCTCGCGGAAGTACCGGCTGATCTCTTCCCGGTGATTGAACGAATCCGACAGCGAAACGATCACCGAGTCCAGCACGATGAACGCGCGGTAGTAGCGGGCCGCCGGCTGGCTGAACGCCAGGTTGCATTCCCGTGCGGCGCGGAAGTTGGCGATCAGCAGTTGCGACGCACTGCGGTCGACGGTGGGCAGGTTGGGCTGGTGCTGCCGCAGGACCCACGAGTTGAAGTTGCGCTCGACGAGCGTGCGGAAGCGGTCCATGTCCGCATCCGGCGGGATCTCCAGGATCCGGCTCAGTGCGGCAAACGCCGAATCGATGTCGTTGGTTTCGATCGAGCTGAGCAGCGTGACCTGGGTCTCCTGGAAGGCCTTCCCGATGTGGCCGATGATCCCGAAGTCGACCAGGCCGATGCGGCCGTCGTCCAGCAGGCAGAGGTTGCCTGCGTGCGGGTCCGCGTGGAAGTAGCCGAGTTCGAACGCCTGTCGCATGAGAAAGCTGAAGATGGCCCGCGCGATGCGGTCGCGGTCGTCCCGCTCGCGGTCCCGGTGCGCGACGAGTTCGCTCAGCCAGGTGCCTTCGAGGAGATCGACCACCAGCACGCGCGTGGAGCAGAACTCCCAGTGCACGCGGGGGATCACCATCCAGGCGCTGTCATCGCCCAGCGCATCGCGCATGCGGGACATCTGCGCCGCCTCCCGGGTGTAATCCAGTTCCTCCTGGGTCCAGGCGGCGAAGTCCTCGACCAGCGCCGTGATGGACAGCCGCCCGAACGTGGTGAGCGAGTCCAGCACGAGCGCGATCAGGTGCAGGATGCGAAGGTCCGCACGCACCACGCCTTCGATGTGGCGCCGCTGCACCTTGACGGCCACGCGCGTCCCGTTCGCGAGCACGGCGCGATACACCGTCGCGAAGGATGCCGCGGCGAGGGGCCGCACTTCCATGCTGACGATTTCATTGGTGCGCAGCGTTCCGCCCCAACTCTCCCGCAGCGTCGCTGCGCTTTCCTCGTAAGGTTCCGGTGCCACGCTGTCGAGTAGTTGGGCGAGCTCCTGGCAAACGGCATAAGGCAGCACGTCGGGTCGCATCGAGAGGATCTGGCCGAATTTCACGAAGACCCCGGAGGCCCGCATCATGTTGTCGCGCAGCTCGCGACCGACATAGTGGTCGAACTCGGCCGGCGTCATGCGTCCGAACCGCAGGAGGATGCGCGCGCCGGTGATGGCCAGCAGCAAGAGGACCACGCGCGGCAGCAGGCGCACGAGCCGGTGGCCCACGCTGTGGGACGAGAGCATTGGACGCCGCATTTGGGGCAAGGGCTGCAACAGCGGCACAAGGCTGCTGCCGTTCGCGGTCGAAGTCAAGGCCGGGCCGCGTGCGGCCGTTTCGGACCTGCGGGCTTAGGTGGATTCCCTCCACAAGGTGATGGATCAATGCGCTGGAGGCCACTTCGACGCTCCATAAGATGTGCGTTCGCGTGCGCCCTGCCGTGCTCGTTGCGGCGATGGAGGTAGCGTTGAAATCCAGCGTCCAGGCTTTCGGAGTTGCGGAGTCGACCAGCACGTCGCTGGTGATGCTGCCGGGCCTGTTCGCTGGCGACTGGATCTGGTCCGCCGCCGCCACGCTGCTGGCCGAGGCAGGCCAGCACTGCCTGGTCCTGCGTGATGCCTATGCGGAGCGCAAGGCCCACATCGACGACCCCTTCGGCGCGCTCGTCGACGATCTCCTGGAGACCCTGGACCAGCACGCCCTCTCATCGGTGTTCCTGGCCGGGAACTCCGTCGGAGGCGTCGTCGCGCTGGAAGCGGCGCGGCGCCACCCGGAACGGATTGCGGGTCTCCTGCTCAGCGGCGTGCCCGGCCTGGGCGGACCGGCGCGACTGGGCATCCGGCCGAAACTCCGCTACACGCGCGAGGATGCGCTCGAGGTCGCGCGGCGCCTGTGCGTGAACCACGATCTCGTGACGGATGAGGTGGTGACCCGGTGCCTCGCACCTTTCCAGCAGACGCGCACGATCGTCAACATCGCGCGCTACGTGCTCGCGCTCGAAACCTACGACAGTGAACATGCGGTGCGGCGTCTCGCGTGCCCGACGCTGTTCGTATGGGGCGGCCAGGACCAGGTCACGCCGGTGGAGCGCTTGCGCGCCTTGCCCGCGGTCTGGAACAGCCTGTGCACGATCGACGGCTGCGGCCACTCCCCGATGTTCGAGTGTCCCGCCCTCTACGGCGACGCCGTCCTGCGGTTCGTCGACGTCCACTCGCCGGCGCAGACGGTATGACGTCCGCGGTCTGCTTTCCGGTTCGCAGCGCCCGCGCGCAGGGGCCGCGCAATGCGGCGTGGGAACCGGTCCGTCCGGTCATCGACGAGGGCTGCATGGTCGGGCTCGGCAGCGCAGCCGCGGACGCGCTCGCGCGCATTCTCCCCGTGCTCGCATGCGGCGAGGAGTCGGCGATCCACGTCTTTTCGACCGCGTCGCAGGCCTCGTTTGCGAGAGGTGCGCCCTCGGCGGGCAAGACGATGCTTGCGATCGCGCGCGACGAGGAGGTGCACAGCGACATCATCGACGCGCTTCGTGCCTTGCTGCCCGTGTGCGCTGAGCGCGAGCAACTGCGCCTGGAGGCACGCGGCTTCTACCTGCGGCTGGCCAGCAGCGATCCCCGCCTGCACTTCCTGCGCATCCGCGAGCTGGACTCCGCGGTCTGCCTGATC
Source organism: Ramlibacter ginsenosidimutans (assembly GCF_016654015.1). Classification (GTDB taxonomy): domain Bacteria; phylum Pseudomonadota; class Gammaproteobacteria; order Burkholderiales; family Burkholderiaceae_C; genus Ramlibacter; species Ramlibacter ginsenosidimutans. The sequence continues at coordinate 279,232 of NZ_JAEPWM010000006.1, forward strand.
CTGAGCGCGCTGCTGCAGTCCGGGGCCGCGCTGGAGAAGGCGCCGCGGCTGCGGGACATCGCGGCGCGCATCCGTTCCGACGAGGCGCGCCACGTGCGCCTGACGCGCCGCTACCTTTCGGTCGCCGAGCTGCCGATGCATGCGGACGACGAAGTCGAACGCGTGCGCATTTCGCTCGTTCGCCTGCTGGATCGCATCGGTGGCGCCTTCGAGGACCTCGGCACGGACCCGGATCGCCTGTTCCTTCGCATCCAGTCCCGGGCTCGCCTGACGGGTGCGGAGAGCCGAGGCGAGGGCGAGCCAGACTTCCAGTGACAGGGCAACAGCAAGGAGATCGCCATGCGACAACCCTCGGATCCCCGCGCCGCGCAGCTTCTCACGAAACTGCTGGCACTCTGCGAACGCAAGGTCACTGTGGATTCCGTGGAGCTGGACACCGCCCTCGCGGACCTGGGCATCACTTCGCTGCAGTCCATGGAGCTGGTGCTCGAACTGCAGGAGCTGTACGGCATCGAGCTGTCGGACGATGAGCTCGGCGCCCTGGAGACGGTGGGCGATGTGTTGATGGTGCTCGCCGACAAGCCGGCGCAAACGAGCTGAGGCGAGCCATGGCCAGGCGCAGGCGGGTGGCGGTGACCGGGGTCGGGCTGGTGAGCTCGCTTGGCAACGACTACACCGAGGTTGCCGGGAAGCTGCAGCGCGGCGAGAGTGGAGTGCGGGCGATGCCGCAGTGGCGGGAGCACGGGCTCAAGAGCCTCGTCGGCGGCGCCGTGCAGGTGGACGGCGCCCGCGCCGAGGAGCTCTCTCCGAAGCTGCGTCCGGCGCTCTCGCCGGCGGGCCTGCACATCGTGCTCGCTGCCATCGATGCGGTCCGGGACGCCCGGCTCGGCGACGACGACCTGCGCTCGTCGCGCACGGCCTGCCTCGCCGGCTGCGGTGTCGCCGGCGCCGAAGCGATCCACAAGGCCGCCAGCCTGCTGTATGCGAACAAGCCGCAGTTGATCAGTCCCTATACGGTGCTTCGTTCCATGACCAGCCAGCCGAGCGCCATGGTCGCTTTTGCCCTGGGCATCCGCGGACGGACGTACTCGGTCAGCTCGGCCTGCGCCACCTCCGCCCACGCGATCGGCCATGGCTATGAGTTGATCCAGGCAGGCAAGGTCGATCGTGCGCTGGTCGGTGGCGCCGAGGACTTCGGCGAGTTGCAGATCTGTGCGCTCGAGGCCTTGCGCGTTGCACTCTCCACGCATTTCAACGATCGGCCGCAAGCCGCCTCGCGCCCGTACGACAGCCGACGCGACGGCTTTGTCGCGAGCGGGGGAGCGGGGATCGTGGTGCTGGAGGCGATGGACCTGGCGCTGGCGCGCAAGGCGCACATTCGCGGCGAGGTGGTGGGCTTCGGGGCGAACTGCGACAACTTCGACCTGGTGGCGCCGGATCCGCAGGGGCGGCAGGCCGCGCAGTGCATCGCCCAGGCCCTCGAAGACGCAGAAGTGCATCCGCACGAGATCGGCTACATCAACACGCATGGCACTTCGACCCCGCTGGGCGACGGCGCGGAGATCACTGCCATCCGCTCCGTGTTCCGCGGCGAGGTGCCGCCGCTGTCCTCCACCAAGTCCATGACCGGCCATGCACTCGGCGCGGCCGGGGTGCACGAGGCGATCTACTGCCTGGCGATGATGGAGGGCGGATTCATCGCGCCTTCGATCAACATCGAATCGCCCGATCCGGCGTTCGCCGATCTGCCCATCTCGACCCGGCCGCAAGCGGCCGCCATCGGCATCTGCATGTCCAACAGCTTCGGCTTCGGTGGCGCCAACGCGTGCCTCATCCTAAAGCGGGCGCCGCAGGAGTAAGCGCCGTGCTCCACGCTGCCATGGCAGGGAACACCGAGGCCGGCTGGACCAGGCAGTCGCTGGGCGCTGCGCTGGGCTATGGCCTCGACTACCTGTTCCTCGATGCGGTGGAAGAGCTCGGCCCGCAGGCGTGCCGTGCCACTTACCGCGTTCCGGGCGCAGCGCCCTGGCTGGATGCGCACTTCCGCGGCCTGCCGGTGATGCCGGGCGCCCTCATCGCGGAAGGATTCGGCCAGGCCGCCGCGCTGCTGTTTCGTTTCGCACGGGGACTCGGGTCCGACCAGGTCGTGCTGGTGGCGAGGATTCGCGAAGCGAGCTTCGTCGCGCTGGTTCGACCGGGGGAGCGTCTCGTGTACAGCGCGACCCTGACGCGAGCCAACGCGCGGGGCGCACTCGTGCAAGGCGAGGTTGCCACGGCTGCGGGACCCGTCGCTCGCATCGCAGCGACGCTGCTCGCTGCAGACCGCGAAACATTGGCCGGCTGCTGGCCGGCCGCATCCGACACTGCCGCGAGCCATGACGTTGCGCAACGCCACTGACCTCGCACGCCTGCTGCTGGCCCGTGCCGATGCGCAGCCCGGGCGCGTGGCCTATCGGTTCACCCAGTCGGATCCGGGCGCCTGCGATGAACTCACGCATGCGGACCTGGCTTCGCGCGTGGCCGGCATGGCGAGTTTCCTGCGCGCCCGCTGCGAGCCCGGCACGCGCGTGGCGCTGATCTTCGATCACGGCCCCGAGTTCGTCACCGCTTTCTTCGCGTGCGCTTGGGCTGCCCTCGTGGCCGTGCCGCTGCCGCCGCCACGAGGTCCGTTCGACACCGCGCACGTGGCGCGCATCCGGCGATTGCTCGAGAGCGCGGCCCCCGGCCTGGTGCTGACCACCGGCAAGCTCGCGGCCCTGCTGCGGATCTGCGGGCTCGAAGAAGCGCGATGGCCTGCCAGCAGCATCGACGAGCTGGCGCCGGTGGATCCCGCGGCATGCCCACCGGTAGCGTCCCGGCCCGAGATGCTGATCCAGTTCAGTTCAGGCTCGACGGGGGATCCGCGGGGCGTGCTGCTCACGCACGCCAACCTGCTCGCCAACTCGGAGGCGATCCGGCAGGCGTTCGAGCATGACGAAGAGAGCGTGGGCGTCTCGTGGCTGCCGCACTTCCATGACATGGGCCTGGTCGGTGGGGTCTTGCAGCCCTTGTACGCCGGGTTCCCGGTGACCCTCATGGCTTCCGGCGACTTCGTGCGCAGACCCTTGCGTTGGCTCTCCCTCGTTTCCGAACTGGGTGCCACGACCAGCGGGGGCCCGACCTTCGCCTACGCGCACTGCTGCAAGCGGATCCGGCCGGACGAAGTGGCGGGACTGTCCCTGCACCGATGGCGCGTCGCGTTCTGTGGCGCGGAGCCCGTGGACGACCAGGTGTTTGCCGCGTTCGCGCGCCGGTTTGCGAGTGCCGGTTTCGACCCGGGCAGCTTCGTCCCCTGCTACGGCCTGGCGGAAGCAAGCCTGCTGGTGTCCGCGCACAGGCGCGGCGCGGCGCTGCAGAAGCGGCAAGCGTCGCAGTCGGACCCGGCGGCCGGGGCAGGGCACGCGCGCCCCGTGGTGGGCTGCGGCGAGGCTGCATCGGGCGTGCGGGTGGCCATCTTCCATCCGGAGCGCGCGGAAGTGCTGCCTGACGATCACGTGGGCGAGGTCTGCGTTGCCGGACCGAGCGTGAGTCCGGGGTACTGGAGAGACGGCGCGATGCTTCCCGGAGCCTCGGTGCGCCACCCCGTCGATGGCGAAAGCTGGCTGCGCACCGGCGACCTCGGCTTCCTGCTCGATGGAAGCTTGTACATCTCCGGCCGGCTCAAGGACGTGATCAAGATCGGCGGCAAGACCACGCACGCCCTCGACATCGAGGCGGCCATGCAGGACTGCGACAGCCGCTTGAACGGCGGCGCCAGCGTCGCGGTCCAGGTGTGGTCGCCCGAAGGCGGCGAACTGGTGCTCGTGCAGGAGATGCCGCGCGACGGCGCGAGCCCCGAGGGCGAGCCGGTCTCGCGCAAGCTCTATGCGTGTGTCGTCGAACGCTTCGGAATCCGCCCGGCCATCGTGGTGGTGGTCCGGGCCGGTGCGGTGCCCCGCACCACCAGCGGCAAGGTGCGGCGCGTCGCCTGCGGGCAACCGCTGCAGGTCTTTCCCGGCAAGCATGTGCTCGAGTCGTATCCGTCCAAGTGGAGCGCGCCATGAGAATGCATTTGGGAAGCTATGGTCCGGCGACGGCCACGGGCGCCGTCAAGCTCAATCGCGCAGCCTCGACGCGCGAACGCGTCATCACCTTCGTGACCGTCTGCGTTCCCGGCCTGGCGTTGCTGGCCTCGGTGCCGTACGCGATCTACTTCGGCATCCGTCCCGTCAGCCTGGTGCTCCTGGTCGTGCTGTACTGCGTGACGATCGCAGGCGTGGGGATCGGCTACCACAGGCTCGCGGCGCATCAGTCGTTCAAGGCGAGTGTCGCGACCCGGGTGCTGCTGGCCGTGGCGGGATCGCTGGCCGCGCAGGGACCCGTCCTGCACTGGGCGTCCGCCCACAGGCACCACCATCCGACGGCGGACCGGCCCGACGACTTCCACTCGCCGAAAGTCAGCGGTCCTCATTCCTTCGGACGCGTGGCCGGGCTCTTCCATGCGCATGTCGGATGGCTGTTCGGCGCCTACACGGAAAACGGCTGGGTGTTCCGCGCCCCGTATGCCGATTGGACGCGCTACATCCCTGACCTGCTCAAGGACCGCGCGCTGTGCAAGGTGAACAAGCACTACTTCGACATCCTGGCAGCAGGGCTCCTGGGTCCGGCGCTGGTGGCCGGCCTGATCACGCTCGATCCGCTCGCCGCGGTGGACGCCTTCTTCTGGGCCGGGCTGGTCCGCATCGCGATCGTCCAGAACTGCACGTGGTCGGTGAACTCGGTGTGCCATGTCTGGGGCACGCGGCCGTTCCGGGCGCGCGACCTGAGCGCCAACAACGCGCTGATCGCACTGATCACGTTCGGCGAAGGCTGGCACAACAACCACCACGCGTTTCCCACGTCGTTCCGGCATGGCTTGCGCTGGTGGGAATTCGACCTGAACGCCGCCATCGTGCTGGCGCTGGCCCGGGCGCGGCTCGCGTGGGACCTGCGCCAGCCGAGCCCGGAACATCGGCTGGAACTGCTTGCCAGGTGAGACCATGCGCAACAACACCAACGACCTCGGGCTTGTGTGGACATCGGAAGAGCACATCCGGGCCGTGGTGCGCACGCTCGTCCTCGAAGGCGCAGAGTTGCCGCCGGCGCAGGTCGACGGGCAGACCCCCTTCGCGGCCCTCGGTCTCGATTCGCTGCAGATCGCGACCCTCGCGGTCGAGCTGGAGGAGCGCTTCTCCATGAAGCTGCCGGACTACGTCGGATACGAATATCCTTGCATCGACGCGCTTTCATCGTTCGTGTGGTCGGAACTCGGTTCCCGCCAGCGCTGATGTTCCATCATTTCGTGTGCTGCCCAGGAGGCTGATATGGTGACTCTCGCGGTTGGTCCGTCCGCAATGCTCGGGAGCTTGGCTCCGGCAGCGGTCAAGGTGGGACAGAACATGTCCCAGACGCGCATGCAGGCGCTGCAGATCATCGGCACCGCGCTGGCAGATGCATCGTCCGCGGCGACGACGCAGATGGCCGGCACGTCGACGGTTGCCGGCACTTGCACGACGAAAAGCACACGGCCGCAGTTGATGCCGGCCGCGGCGCGCGTCGACATCGTCACGACACGACCGTTCACTGCGAACACGTCCGAAGGCGACAAGGCGTACTACGTGCACGTGGAAGTCCCCGGCGTCTCGGCCGGCGACCTGAGTGTCAGCGTGGAAAGCGATCGTGTCGTGGTGAAGTCGGATTCGCACGATTGGCGCACTGCCGTCAGCGTCCCGGACGGAGTGGAGCGCGACAAGATTTCGGCGAACTTCGACGATGGCCTGCTGCGCATCGTGATGCCGAAGACCGCAGACACCGCCAGGCGCGAGATCACCATCCGCACCGGCAGCGACGGCACGCCGGCGGACGGCTGAAGCGCGGGGTCCGCAGCCTTCACTCGTCCTCGAGTGAGGTGCCGGCGCGCCCTCGCGCTTCGCGCTCGCGCAGCTCGGGGGATGAGAGGCGCGCGCGCGGCCGGTTTGCTACTGGCGCGGAAGCACGGTCACGCCCACGGCGACCGCCTGGTTCATGGAGACCAGCATGTAGTCGCCCGGACGCGAGGCTGCGAGGGCCGCGTGGTCGTTCACCGGATAGTCTTCCACCTGGCCGGTGGATCCGCGCAGGCGCATGGTCATGTTGTCCTCGTCGACTGCGAGGATCTCGGTCACGAAGCGGATCGGCCGGTCGTAGCTTTCCTCCAGCGATTCACCGTTGGGCGCCCGGCGTGCGGCGATGCGGTGGGCATCGCGCACCGCGGCGGCGCCGCGTTTGCGCGCGAGCAGGAAGGCCGCGACGTAGTCGACCTGCACCTGTTCGCCGACCCGGATCTGGTCGGCGTTCTGCACCTTGGGATCGAGGCGGAAGGTGATGATGCCGCGGCCGCCGCGCACGGCCATCAGCCGCGCCGCCGGGTCGACGGCGAGCACGGTGCCGGTGGCGGAAAGCCGCATCGCGACGTTGCGTTCATCGCCCGCGGCCGTACCGGGGCCGAGCGCCTGGACGGCCGGGGCCGCCGAGGCGGCGTGGAAACAGCACGCCAGCGCGAAACAGCATGCGATCAGGCGAAGCGCAGACATGATGGGAACCTCCGACATCGCACATCATGCTACCAAGCTCGGCGGCCGCCATGGGCCGTTGGTCCCATGCGCGCGACCGCTGGTGCCGCCAGCGCCCGCGCGTTGCACGTATCAGCCGAGCAGGTCGTCGGCGAGGTCGGCGGCTTTCTCGGCGCCTTGCCGCGTGTTGACGATGTGGCGCAGGGTTTCCGCGGGCAGTTCGGCGGTGTTCACGCCGTCCCACTTGTTGCGGCCCTTGACCGACAGGTTGTAATAGATGGACACGCCTTCGCGGATCTTCGCCGCGCGCTGGTCGGGCGTCAGTTGCAGATGCGCGATCCGGTCTTCGGCCCACTCCGCACCGTGCTTCATGTTCACGGCGGCGGCATAGACGGCCTGCACGGGATCGCGCGGGTCCTTCAGGCCCAGGCCCCTGGCCGTGCGCGGCTCGAACTGCGCGAGGCCCAGGCTGATCACGCCGTTGTGCCCCTTGCCCTGGCGCGGAATCCAGGAAGTCTCGGCCTGGATGACACCATAGACGTCCTGGTAGCCCAGGCCGACTTCCGAGAGCCCTGCTTTCTCGGCGGCAGCCTGCACGAGCAGCAGGCGCGAGGCTTCGTCGAGCGTCTGCGTCTGCTCGCCGGCGAAGCGCACCGGCACCCACTTGATGTGCGCACGCAGCGCTTCGTCGGAGGCGAACTTCACCGCGACACTGGCAGCAGGCGTGGCCAGCCGCACGGCCGGTACGGCGTCGGACGACGCACCCGCGATCGCTGCAACGGCAGCGGCGGCGTCGTGGCGCACCGAACTCGCGGTGTGCGCGACGGCGGCTGCTGCGGTCACGGTCGTGGCCGTGCCAGGTACGGAAGGAACCAGCTGGCTCGTCAGGGCTCCTACGGCACCGAGGACGGTGAACAGGGAGGCGGCGCGGAAGATGGTGGCTTTCGTGGACGGCATCGATCTCGGGTTGTTCGTGTTCGTGTAGGAGGCTTCCGATGGAGTTGTAGGAGGCCTCCGAGTTCGGAGCTCAGGCAGGCAGTTTTTCAGCGTTAAGCTCACGGCGTCATGCGAATCCTGTTGGTCGAAGACGATGCGATGATCGGCAAGGCCGTGCTGGACGTGCTGCGCACGGAGCATTACGCGGTGGACTGGGTACGCGATGGATCGGCAGCGGACGCTGCCTTGCTGGCTGAACGCTACGACCTGGTGTTGCTGGACCTCGGGCTCCCGCGGGCCGATGGGCTCAGCGTGCTGCGCGCATTGCGCTCGCGCCATGACCCGGTGCCGGTGCTGGTGGCGACTGCGCGCGACGCCGTCGGCGATCGCGTGGCCGGACTCGATGCCGGCGCCGACGACTACATCGTCAAGCCCTACGACACGGACGAACTGCTGGCCCGCGTGCGAGCCTTGCTCAGGCGCAGCGCAGCGCGGGGCGATCCGCTGATCACGCACAAGGGCGTGGAGCTGAACCCCGCCACGCGCGAGGCCAGCGTCAACGGCCAGCCGCTGAGCCTGACGCCACGCGAGTGGGCCTTGCTCGAGCCCATGCTGCAGCGACCCGGCGTCGTGTTCTCCAAGGCGCAGCTGGAGCAGAAACTTTACAGCTGGAAGGACGAGGTGAGCAGCAACGCGGTGGAGGTGTACGTGCACGGCCTGCGCAAGAAGCTCGGCGCCGACTTCATCCGCACCGTACGCGGCCTCGGCTACGTGGTGCCGCGAGACTGATGGCTAAACGCACCGCCACTACCTGGTCGCTGCGCCGACGCCTGCTCACGCTGGTGCTGGTGGCGATCGGCTTCGTCACCGTGCTGCAGGCCGGCATCGCCTATCGCTCGGCGCTGGGCGAAGCGGACCGCATGTTCGACTACCACCTGGAAGAAGTCGCGCGCTCGGTGCATGGCGGCGTGCCGTTCGCACCCGGCGAAGATGCGTCCGAGTATTCGGTGCAGGTGTGGGGACCGGACGGAACCACCTTGTACCGCTCCAACCGCAAGGAGTTGCCGGCGCCGGCCGTGCTCGGGTTCTCGGATTCGCGCGTGCAGGGCGTGCGGCTGCGCATCTACACCTTGCAGACGCCCGAGCACACCATCCAGATCGCGCAGGACCTCGATGCGCGCGAAGCACGGGCCCGCGAGCTCGCGCTCGGCGCCGTGATGCCCGTGCTGCTGCTGGCGCCGCTGCTGATGCTCGCGGTGGGTGCGGTGATCGGCGGCTCCCTCGCGCCGCTCGCGCGCATGCGGCGGCAGGTCGCCACGCGCGCGGCGCGCGATCTCTCGCCGCTCTCGGCGGAGGGGGTGCCCGAGGAGGTGAGGCCGCTCGTGGGCGAACTGAACGCGCTGTTCGCACGCGTGCAGGACACCTTGCAGGCGCAGGCCCATTTCGTCGCGGACGCGGCGCACGAACTGCGCTCGCCGCTGACGGCGTTGAAGCTGCAATTGCAAGCGGCGGAGCGGGCGCGCGACGATACGGCGCGCCAGGCGGCCATAACCGCGCTGCGCGCGGGCATCGAGCGTTCGATCGGGCTCGTCGAGCAGCTGCTGGCGCTGGCGCGCCTGGAAGGCAAGCCGGAGCAGGCCAGCGAAGCCATCGACCTCGAGGAGCTCGCGCGCGAGGCCGTGTCGGAGCGGCTCGCAGGTGCGCACGCGAAGCAACTGGATCTCGGGCTCGCGACCAGCGAGCCCTTGCGCATCACCAGCAGCCGCGAGTCGCTGCTCCTGATCCTGCGCAACCTGCTGGACAACGCGATCAAGTACACGCCCGCCGGCGGCCGGATCGACATCGCCCACGGGCGCGACGCCGAAGGCCCATGGCTCGCCGTCGAGGACAGCGGACCGGGCATTCCGGAGGCGGAACTCCCGCGCGTGTTCGACCGCTTCTATCGCGTGCCCGGCAGCGACGCCGAGGGCAGCGGGCTCGGCCTGGCGATCGTGCGCACCGTGGCAGAACGGCTGGGCGCGCAGGTCCGGCTGGGCCGCTCAGCCAGCTTGGGCGGCCTGCGTGCCGAACTGCGCCTGCCGGCCGAAGTTTCTTAAGCCTGGTCTAAGGCTGCGGCCGCATAGTCGGGGGGTACCAAAATCCACCCTGTCCGCAGAGGAGCCTTCGTGAACAACACCAAACTCAAGTCCGTGCCCCTGGTGCTCGCCCTGCTGGGCGCCGGCATCATCGGTGGCGCGGCCGTCGAAGCGGCCCACCACGCCGGCACGCCGGCCACGGCCGCCGTGCTTCCGCCCATGGCGCCGGCCACCGTCCAGTCGCCCACGCCCGGCGGCGGCACCGTGGTGATGCCCGATTTCCCGCTGATCACGCAACGCTACGGTCCGGCCGTGGTGAACATCAGCGTCAGCGGCAAGGCGCGCGCCACGCCCGACATGAGCGACCCGATGGAGTTCTTCCGCCAGTTCCAGCGCGGCGGCGCCGTTCCCCAGCGCGAAGTGCCGGTGCGGGGCATGGGCTCGGGCTTCATCGTGGGTGCCGACGGCATCATCATGACCAACGCCCACGTGGTGAAGGACGCCACCGAGGTGGTGGTCAAGCTCACCGACCGGCGCGAGTTCAAGGCGAAGGTGCTGGGCAGCGACCCGAAGACCGACGTCGCGGTGCTGAAGATCAACGCGACCAACCTGCCGGTCGTGACGCTCGGCGACAGCGACAAGCTGCGCGTCGGCGAATGGGTGCTGGCGATCGGTGCGCCGTTCGGCTTCGAGAACACCGTCACCGCAGGCGTGGTGAGCGCGAAGGGCCGTTCGCTGCCGGACGACAGCGCCGTGCCTTTCATCCAGACCGACGTCGCGGTGAACCCCGGCAACTCGGGCGGTCCGCTGTTCAACGCGCGCGGTGAAGTGGTCGGCATCAACTCGCAGATCTACAGCCAGTCGGGCGGTTACCAGGGCGTGTCCTTCGCCATCCCGATCGACCTGGCCGCGAAGATCAAGGACCAGATCGTTTCGCACGGCAAGGTGGAGCACGCCAAGCTGGGCGTCGCGGTGCAGGAAGTCAACCAGACCCTGGCCGACTCCTTCGGACTCGACCGGCCGGAAGGCGCGCTGGTCGCGAACGTGGAGAAGGGCAGCGCCGCGGACCGCGCGGGGCTGAAGCCCGGCGACGTGATCCGCTCGGCCAACGGCAAGCCCATCATCTCCTCCGGCGACCTGCCGGCGGTGGTGGGCCTCGCGCAGCCGGGTGAGCACCTGACCATGGACGTGTGGCGCCAGGGCAAGAAGCTGCAGCTCACCGCTGACCTCACGCCGAGCAACGACAAGGCCACGGCGGCCGCCGCGGTGGAGAACGAGCAGGGCGGCCGTCTCGGCCTGGCGCTGCGTCCGCTCGATCCGCAGGAGCGCAAGGAAGTGGGCGTCCGTGCCGGCGTGGTGGTCCAGGAAGTGGGTGGTCCGGCCGAGGCCGCCGGGGTGCAGCCGGGCGACATCGTGCTGGCCGTCAACGGCACGCCGGTGACGACGGTCGACCAGGTCAAGGCCGCGGTGTCGAAGTCGCAGAAATCCGTCGCGCTGCTGATCCAGCGCGGCGAGGACAAGATCTTCGTGCCGATCCGGCTGGGCTGACGCTCAGCCACCCGACCCAAGCGCCGCCGCGAGCGGCGCTTTTTTTTGGTTGTTCGCCGATCTGCGGGGCGGACGAAGTCGTGCGCTCTTCGGAGCCCGGTGGGCGTCGCGGCAGGCGGCGTGGAAGAGGAGGGGCCCTCATGCCGTTAACGGGCGCGACGGGCCCTCGTAGGCTGGCGGTGAGCAGCGCGAACCCCAGCGATCCGGCGTAGCGCAGCGAGCTGGGGTTCGCCTGCGGCTCACCACCAGCCTTGTATGTTTCTTTCCTAGACTCTAAGAGTTCGGGGCAACCCGGGCGGAGCGGGTGCACGCCGTCGCCAGCCTTTGGGCTTGGAACCTGTGTCGTAGATCTAGCGGCACCCGCTCCT
>NZ_JAEPWM010000007.1 GCF_016654015.1 Ramlibacter ginsenosidimutans
GAAGCCGCTTTGCAGCCCTTCATTGACCGCTACAACTGGCTGCGACCACACTCCGCTCTTAATCACAGGCCGCCCATGTCTCGGATCCGCGCTGTGAACAACCTCCTGAGATTCGACAGCTAGGGCGGCGGGAAGCGGCCGGGGGCAGGCCCTCAGGCGGTGCTCTTCGCCTGCGCCGCTGCGCGCAGCAGTTCTTCGACCGCCGGCAATTCCGCCGGCTTGGTGAGGTGCCGGTCGAAGCCGGCCTCCCGCGTGCGCTCGCGGTCGTCCTGCGTGCCCCAGCCGGTGAGCGCCACCAGCAGGGTCTTCTGCATGCTGGGCAGCAGTCGCATTCGGCGGGCCACGTCGTAGCCGGTCATGTCGGGCAGCCCGATGTCCAGGAACACGACGTCGAGCGGCTGCGACTGCGCGAGCTGCAGCGCCTCGGCGCCGGTGTGGGCGATGTGCGCCGCATGGCCTTCGATGTCGAGCAGTACGCCGAGGCTTTCGGCGGCGTCGGTGTTGTCATCGACGACCAGCACCTGCAGCTGGCCGGGATGGGAGGAGCCGGGTGAGGTGTCCATGCGTGAGCTTGCCTCCGAAGTGGATGGGAGCAGCGGCAGGCGCACGGTGAACGTGCTGCCCTGACCGCTGCCGGGACTGGCGGCCGAGACGCTGCCGCCGTGCAGCGCCACGAGGCTCTGCACGAGCGACAGCCCGATGCCGAGGCCGCCCTGCGGCTTGCCGGCACTGCTGGGAACCTGCGCGAACATCTCGAAGACCTTGTCGATCGCGTCCGGTGCGATGCCGATGCCCGTGTCGCTGACCGACAGCACGGCCTGCCCGGCTTCGACGCGGACCTTCAGCCCGATGCGACCGCCCTCGGGCGTGTACTTGGCGGCGTTGTTCAACAGGTTGCTGACCACCTGCGCGATCCGCGTGGGGTCCGCGTCGAGCGGCAAGGGCTGCTGCGGGACGTCCACGTCCAGCTTGTGGCCGGCGGCCTCGATGAGCGATGCGCTCGTCTCCACCGCGGTCGCGATCACCTCGCGCAGGTCGACGTGGCGCCGCCGCAGTTCCACCTTTCCGGTGCTGATGCGGGCCACGTCCAGCAGGTCGTCGACCAGGTGCACCATGTGCTGGATCTGGCGCTCCATCATCTGGCGGGTCTTCTCCAGCAGCTCCGGCTTGGTGCTGGCCATCCGCATCAGGTGCAGGCCGTTGGACAGGGGCGCGAGCGGGTTGCGCAGTTCGTGCGCGAGGGTGGCGAGGAACTCGGTCTTGCGGCGGTTGGCCTGCGCGAGCTCCTCGTTCAGCCGGCGCATGTCCTGCTCGGCGAGCAGGCGCTGCGTGATGTCCGCGAACAGCACCGCGACGAGGTCGCTGCCGGGGCCGCCCAGCCGCGAGGCGTAGATGTCGAACCAGCGGTTGATCGTCTTCTGTTCCTGCACGAAGCGCGTCGCCTCGCCGGTGCGGACCACGCGGTCGAAGACCGCGAAGCCCTCGTTCTGGAAGGCGGGCGACAGCTCGCGCGCCGTCTTGCCCACCGGGTCGCGCACGCCGGTGTGCATGGTGAAGGCCTCGTTGGCCTCCTCGTAGCGGAAGTCGCGCACCTGGCCGTCCGGGCCGCGCAGCAGCTTGAGCACGCAGAAGCCTTCGTCGATGGACTCGAACAGCGCCCGATAGCGCTCTTCCTTCGCCTCCAGGCGCTGCTCGAAGTCGCGCCGCTCGCGCAGGCGCAGTTCTTCCTTGCTGCGATAGAGCTCGACGAACACCCCGACCTTGGCCTTCAGCACCTCGCTGCGCAGCGGCTTCGCGAGGAAGTCGACGGCTCCCAGCGCATACGCGGAGAGCATCGCTTCGTCGGGATCGTCGCCCGCGGTGACGAACAGGATCGGCGTGAAGCGCGAACGGGCGCGCGAACGGATCTCCCGCGCCACTTCGAAGCCGTCCATGCCGGGCATGCGCACGTCCAGGAGCACTGCCGCGAAGTCCTGCTTCAGCAGCGCGGCGAGGGCCTGCTCGCCCGACATCGCGCGCACCATGTTCACGCCCAGCGAGTGGAGCGCGGCTTCGAGGGCCAACAGGTTTGCAGGTTGGTCGTCGACGAGAAGGACGTGGGCAGGGATGGTGTTGTGTGGCACGGCAAGGCGTTCCGGAACGGTGTCCGGTGGGGCAAGAGTCTAAGCGCCTTCACGTGCCTCAGGCGGCGCCTTGATCAGTTGCCGGCTTTGTCCTGCGCGCCTGCCAGACGACGGCTCGCGCGGCGCACGACAGCCTCCTACACGCCGGCCGTGGCGGGATCCCTTCATCGCCCCCGCCATTGACACTCGCGCGACGGCGGGTCCCGTAGGCTGGGGTGACGCAGGAACCCCGGCGCTGCGCGAAAGCGCTGGGGTTCGCTGTCGCTCACCGCCTGCCTACGGCTCCGGCCAGCCTACGACCCACCCCAGCCTGCGGCTCACCAGGAGAGTTCCAGCGCGACCTGCTGCGCCGGATCGGCCGGGCCATGCGAGAACAGCTCCGGGGGCGGCAGCCGCACGAGTTCCAGCGCCTGCTGGCTGCTGCCATGAAGCCACTGGTCCCAGTGCTCGCGCTCGATCGGCACCACGCTGCGCTTGTCCTGGGCGTGCGGGGGCAAGGCCGGATCGGGCTTGTGCATGCGCGAGAGCAGCGGATGGGCGTCGCAGTTCTGCGTGAGCATCGTGTAGCTCGGGACGACTTCGCCGGTCGCCGGGTCCGTCCACTCCGTCCATAGGCCTGCCAGCGCCCACGGCAGGCCGTCGCTGCGGGCGAAGCGCCACCACACGTTGCGTCCGGTCCCCCAGTACGGCTCGTCGTAATCGAGCGCGGGAATCAGGCAGCGCTGCGCGCGCGCCCACGGCGCCTTGAAGCTCGGCGCGGTGGCCGCCGTCTCGATCCGGCAGTTGTTCGTGCTGATCGGCCGTCCGCCGCGCCCGGTGGGCCGGCGCGTCGTGCTGAACCAGGGGATCAGGCCCCACTGGCCGACCGCGGCCGAACCCGCGCGAATGAAGGGGCCGGGCTGCCACGGACCGGTTCCATGCGTGGCATAGAGCGGTTGCGGCTCCTCCAGCAGCGTGAAGCCGAACACGTCGCGCACGACGGTCACGCTGACGGCACGGTAGCGATTGCACATGCCGCCATTGTCCCGCAGGCACGAAAAAGGCCGGCAGGGCCGGCCGCGGGAACCCGTGCGGGCGTGTGCCTTACTTCTTGTCTTCGCGATCCTTGGCCGGGGTGACTTCCACCTTCGGCAAGGTCACCGTTTCCTTCTTGGACGTGACGTCCACCTTGGGCACGGTCACTTCCTTTTGCGTGGACGACACGTCCACCTTCGGCGCAGTCACGTCGTACTTGGGCAGCTTCACGTCGCCGTCCTGCGTCTTGGAAACGTCGTACTTGGGCATCTGGACGTGCCCTTCCTGCGTCTTCTGCACGTCGCAGCCCACCAGGGCGATGGAGGCGGCGGACACCAGGCCGGCGAGGACGAAAACGGTTTTGCGCATGGCTAGACTCCCTTTGATGATTAGGTACACGGATTGTGGGAGCCCGCCAGCAAGCCCGGCTGTAAGACCCGGACGGCAAGCTCCGTGCGACGGCCGTCCCGGCTGGGCTTCGCGCCCGCCTACGGGGACGTATCCGCGCGACCGAGCACCTGGCTCAGCTTCGCGTGCACTTCCGCCGGATCCGCGGGTTTCACGAGGTGGGCAGCGAAGCCGGCCTCGGCCGAGCGCTGGCGGTCCTGCTCGCGCCCGTAGCCGCTGAGCGCGAGCACCGGCAGCTCGCCGGCCAGCGCGCGGCCGACCTCGATGCCGCTGCCGTCGGGCAGGCCCAGGTCGGTGAGGACCGCATCGAAGGGCTGCGAGCGCGCGGTCCGCAAGGCGTCAGCGCAGGTGGCGACGTGGTGCACCACGTACCCGTACTCCTCCAGGCACATCGCGAGCGCGACCGCCGCATCCTGGTTGTCTTCGACCAGCAGCACGCGCCTGCGGCCGCCGCCCGCCGTCTCGGCAGCATCCGCCTGCGCCAGCTTCGGAGCCATGCCGTGCGCGCAGGGCAGGGTGATGGTGAAGGTCGCGCCACCGCCGCGGCCGGAGCTGCTGGCGGCGATCTGGCCGCCGTGCTGGTGCATGAGCCCTTGCGCGATGGCGAGGCCCAGGCCGAGGCCGCCGTAGCTGCGGGACACTTCCGCGTCCGCCTGCTCGAACGGCCGGAAGATGCGCGGCAGCGCCTCCTGCGCGATGCCGATCCCGGAGTCCGAGCAGGACAAGTGGAACGCGCCGTCCACGTTGGCCGTGCGCACGGTCACGCGGCCGCCGGGCGGTGTGAACTTCGCTGCATTGCGCACGATGTTCCACAGGACCTGCTGCATGCGCGCCTGGTCCGCTTCGACCCACGGATGCTGCGCGTCGAGGTGCAGGTCCAGCGTGATCTGCTTCTCGTCCAGCGGCTCCTGCACCATCGCGATCACCGCGCGCGCGAGCTGGTGCATGTCCACGCGTTCGCGGCGCAGGCTGACCTTGCCCGCGCCGATCGCGGTGAGGTCCAGCAGGTCGTCGATTAGCCGCGCCTCCAGGGCGACGTTGCGGCGGATCATGGGCAGCAGGTCGCGGTGACGCTCGTCCAGCTGCGCGACGCGCTCGAGGATGTGCACGGCCGTGGTGATCGGCGCGAGCGGTGTGCGCAACTCGTGCGACAGGACGGCGAGGAAGCGGTCCTTGGCCCGGTTCGCGCGGTCGGCCTCGTCCTTCGCGGCGTGCAGGGCTTCCGCTGCGAGATGCCGCTCGGTCGAGTCGTGCACCAGCTTGCAGAAGCCGCCGGCCCGGCCTTCTTCGGTGTCCAGCACGGTCACCACGCCGTCGGCCCACAGCCGGCGGCCGTCGCGCGCGACCAGCCAGCCGTTGTCGGTGGCCTTGCCGCGCACGCGCGCCTGCTCGAGTTCGGCCGCGAGCGCGGCCTGCGGCCTGGCGTCCGGCGGAAACAGCAGCGCCGCGGACTGCCCGAGCACCTCCTCGGCGCTGTAGCCGAAGATCGTGCGCGCCGCCTGGCTCCAGAACTGGATGCGGCCCACCTCGTCCAGCAGGATCACCGCGTAGTCGCGCAAGCCATCCACGACGCGCGCGAAGATGATGTCGGCGTGCCGCAGCTGTCGCTCGGCCTGCTCGCGCGCGCGCTGCTGGTCCACCTCGCGCAAGGCGCGTTGCAGGACCGGGCCGAGCCGCGCCAGCCGCGACTTGCTCACGTAGTCCGTGGCGCCGCGCTTGAGCAGTTCCACGGCGTTGTCGTCGCCGATCACGCCGGAGACGAAGATGAAGGGCACCTGCGGTGCGATGCGGTTGCGGTGCTCCAGCAGGTCGGCGCCGGTGAAGCCGGGCAGCTCGTAGTCGGACAGCACGACGTCCCAGCCTCCGGCGCCCAGCGCCTCGACGAAGCCGGCCTCGTCGCGCAGCACTTCCAGCCGCACATTCGGCCAGGCGCGTCCCAGCTGCACGCGCAGCAGTTCCACGTCGAGGCGCGAGTCTTCCACGAGCAGGGCGCGCAAGGCCCGCTGCGAGGCTTCCTGGACTTCGGCGACGTTCACTCGTGCCTGCGCCTCGTCGAACGCAGGGATCCCGGCGGCGGCTCGTTGAGCACGGCCCAGAAGATGCCCAGGTCGGCGATCGCCTCGACGAACTGCTTGAACTCGACCGGCTTCACCACGTAGGCGTTCACGCCCAGCTGGTAGCTGCGCAGCACGTCGGACTCCTCGTGGGAGGACGTCAGCATCACCACCGGAACGCTGCGCAGCGGGTCGGTGGTGCGCACGGTCTGCAGCACTTCCAGGCCGTTGACCTTCGGCAGCTTCAGGTCCAGCAGGACGACCGCCGGATTGCCTTCCGCCCGGTCCGAGTAGGCGCCGGCGCGCGTGAGGTAATCGAGCGCGGCTTCGCCGTCGCGCACGATGATCACTTCGTTGGCGAGCTGGCTTCGTTCGAGCGCGACCAGCGTCAGTTCGAGGTCGCGCGGGTCATCCTCGACCAGCAGGATGGGCTTGAGCATCAGGAAGGCTCCTCGGTGCGGGTGGGGCCGCCGGGGGCGGCTTCGTTGTTGTTGGGGCGCGGTGGGAGCACGAAGCCGAAGGTCGCGCCGCGGTCGGGTTCACCGCGCGCCCACACCCTGCCTTCGTGCCGTTCGACGATGCGCTTGACGTTCGCCAGCCCGATGCCGGTGCCGTCGAAATCCTCGGTGCGGTGCAGTCGCTGGAACACGCCGAACAGCTTGTTGACGTATTTCATGGGAAAGCCGACGCCGTTGTCGCTGATCTCCAGGCCGGATCCCTCGGGCAAGGAGATGGCTGCGATCGCCACCCGCGCAGGGGTTCGCCCGCGCGTGTACTTCACGGCGTTGGCGAGCAGGTTGCGTACGGCCACCTGCAGCAGCAACGGGTCGGCCCACAGGCGCGGCAGCCTCGGCGCCACGTCCCACTCGATCGTGCGGCCGCGCTCCTGCTGGCGCAGTTCCTCGACCAGGTCCTCCACGAGGACCTGCGTGTCCACCAGGGAAGGCTTCAGGCCCGATCGGCCCAGGCGCGAGAAGTCGAGCAGCGCATCCACGAGCTGGCCGGCATACGACGCTGCGTCCTTGACGTGCTGCAGGTAACGCTGCGAGCGCGCATCCAGCTTGCTCGCGTTGTCCTCCATCACCAGGTCGACGTAGCCTGCGATGTGGCGCATCGGCGCGCGCAGGTCGTGCGAAACCGTATAGCTGAAGGCTTCCAGCTCCTTGTTGACGCGTCCGAGCTCCACGGCGTGACCGGCCATTTCCTCGGCGCGCCGCAGCACCAGGGCCAGCAGGGCGAGGCGCAACTCCGCGACGGCGGCGTGCTGCGCGGCAGCCCAGGGCGCCGAGCGGCCACGCACGTGTTCCTGCCAGCTGTCGAAGCTCTGGCGCGGATGGATGCGGCCGGCCGACGGCAGGGTCTTGCGCGGGTCGCCCGCCCACCGGATCGTCTGCACGATCTCGGGCCGGAACCACAGGACCACGTGCCGGTGCACCTGCGAGATCGAGACGGCGAGCACGCCCGCGCATCCGGGCAGCAGCGCCTCGCCGGGCGCCCACACTTCCGGCAGCCGGTCGGTGCTGAACAGGTCCTCGTTGCGTCCCACGATCCAGTGCGCCAGCTGGCGAATCGCATCCACGGGCGGCACTTCGCCGATCGTCCAGCAACTGTCGTTCAGGACGACGGCGGCGCCGCTGGCGGCGGCAAGCTGTGGCAAGCCGAGTTCCGGTTCGACCAGGCGCTGCAGCGTGCCATCGGATTCGGCCATGAGCGCCACCATCGTCAGCACGCGCTGGTGCAACGCGAGCCGCTGCGCCACTTCCGCGTTGTCTTCCTGCGCCTGGATCTGCAGCGACAGCAGCCGCCCCACGTGCTCGCACGCGACCCGCGTCTGGAACGGCAGGTGCCGCGGTGCATGGTCATGGCAGGAGATCAGGCCCCAGAGCCGCCCGCCCACCACGAGCGACACGGACATGGACGCCAGGGTCCCCATGTTCCGCATGTATTCCAGGTGCACGGGCGAGACGCTGCGCAGCGCGGTGAAACTCAGGTCGGTGCCGGCGGGATCGGGTGCGCCCTGGGCCGCCAGCAGCGGCACCGGGTCGTAGTTGGCGTCCGGGATCAGCCGGATATGGTTGACGCGATAGAGCTCGCGCGCCTGCGCCGGGATGTCGCTGGCCGGAAACCGGTGCCCGAGATACGAGTGATAGCCGCGGTCCAGGCGCTCGGCCAGCACCTCGCCATGTCCGTCCGAGTCGAAGCGGTAGATCAGGCAGCGGCCGAAGCCGGTGAGCCGCTTCATCTCGCGCGCCACGGTCTCGCACAACGCGGGCACCGAGTCGGCGAGCTGCAGCATCGGCAGCAGGTCGCGGGCGACCGCGTAGATCGGCGCGACCATGCTCGCCGCGGGACCGGCGGGCTCGTACTCCACGATCACGCGCTCGCCTTGCCAGTGCGCCGCCGCGTCCCAGGTGCGGCCGGCAAAGGGCAGGCTGCCGATCCACGCCGGGCCGTTGCCGGTCCGCAGCCGGCCACTGTCCACCGGCAGGATGGCGAGCGCCTCCTGCGCCTGCTG
Organism: Ramlibacter ginsenosidimutans; assembly: GCF_016654015.1. Lineage (GTDB taxonomy): Bacteria > Pseudomonadota > Gammaproteobacteria > Burkholderiales > Burkholderiaceae_C > Ramlibacter > Ramlibacter ginsenosidimutans. The sequence goes on from NZ_JAEPWM010000007.1 coordinate 8,115, forward strand.
TTCCGACTCCCAGTTCGCGCTGTACGCAAGCAGGCGGCCGGTGTGGGGCGCGAGGACCACCACGCGTCCGTGCGGCTGGATGGCGCCAGGAACCCGGATGGGCTCACTGGCGCACTGCGACAGGTCAGGCAGTGGAAGTGCGCTCATGCGGGCAGGTTTCCAGGAGCAGGGAAAGGCCGTCGAAGGTCTGGCGCGCGGCGCCGCACGCTTCGGCCAGCGCCGCGGGCGCCTGCAACTCGGACGCGAGCAGCTGGCGCACCTCGCGCCACATGGCGCCGGTGGCGTCGCCCCAGCCGTGGAAATAGGCGGCGCCGTGCGATGCATCGAGGCCGGCCTGCGCGAGCCTGCGCGCGATCAGCTGGCCGCCGAGGGCGCTCCCCTCCATCACGTAGACGGAGCCCCAGCCCGCGGCGGCGCCGCGCAAGGGCCCGAACTGCGCGGGCGGGGCCGGGACGACGCCCAGCTGGTGCAGGTCGTGGCGCAGGAAGGCGCGTCGCGAGCGCGCGCGCAGCCAGGGCTGCCAGCGCGCGGGCAGCACGGCGAAGACGGCGGGCTCCCAGCCGGCCAGGAAGGCATCGAGCACCCGCAGCACGCGCACGTAGTGGCTGCGCTCATGCAGGCGGGAGAGGTCCATGAGGGCGTCGACGCGTTGGTGGTGGTCGTGCGTCGCGGTGCGCAGTGCCGCCACCGGATCGGTGGCTTCAGGCGGGGAAAACGGGGGTACGGCGGAATTCAAGTCGGCAGGTACACAGTCGAGAAACCCACTTGGGGGCAGGACGCGGGGATGCTGTCATCGTTCGACTCCCGGGTATGTAGGACAACACCGCAGGGCGACACAAAAGTGCAAACCACATGTGCATCCGCGTGCAATGGGAGATGCGGGTCGGACATGCCGGGCGCCCGCGCGCGGCGCGCTACCATGCGGCCAAGGAGCGGGCCCATGAAGAACGAGCTTCCCCTGCAGGCGCAGGAACTATTCCACGACCCGGCGGTGCGCGCACTGCGCAGCGATCTCGCACTCGCCCTGCGCGCAGCGGCGCACCACGGCCTGGGCGAAGGCGTCTGCAATCATTTCAGCATCGCGATGCCGCAGCACCCCGAATGGTTCCTGCTCAATCCGCGCGGGCTGCACTGGAGCGAGGTGCAGGGCCACGACATCGTGCTGGTGGATGCGCAGGGCCAGCGCCTCGCCGGCGCGCATCCGGTCGAGCCGACGGCGCTGTTCATCCACGCGGCCGTGCATCGCATCGCGGGCAAGTCCTGCGTCCTGCACACGCACATGCCGTATGCGACGGCGCTGACGCTCACCGACCTGCGGGCACTCGACACGACCTTGTCGCAGAACGCGATGCGCTTCCACGGGCGGGTCGCGGTCGATGCCCAGTACAACGGGCTGGCGCTGGACGGCGCGGAAGGGGAACGCATCGCACGCGCCATGCAGGGCGCGGACGTCGTCTTCCTGGGCAACCATGGGGTGATCGTCTGCGGCGAGCGCATCGCCTGGGCCTACGACGACCTGTACTACCTGGAGCGCGCCTGCATGCACCAGGTGCTGGCGCAGTCCACCGGGCGCCCCCTGCAGCCGGTTCAGCCCGAACTGGCGGCGCGCGTGGCGGCCCAGACGATGGGCGAACGGCTGCAGTCGGACCTGTTCTTCGCCAGCTTGCGCCGCATGGTCGGCTGAGGCCGCGGGTCGAGCACGAAGGCCGCGCCCTGCAGCGCGTAGAGCAGGGCGCGCCGTGGCTGGTCGGTCTCGAAGCTGTCGCCGGGCTCGAGCACGACGTCGCGCGGGTCGTCGTCCAGCGTGAGCCACAGGCTGCCGCGCGTGCACAGGATGCGCGCCGAGGATGCGTCGGACAGTTCGAACAGCTGGCGCGCCGGCAGGCAGACGGTCGGTCCGGTTTCCATCGATGGCTCCTTGGCATGCACGATGCGAATGACTATAGTGGCCGCGTCCCCTCCAGAAAAACGACATATCGGCATGCGTCCCATGCAGCCAGGGAATGCGAAAACCGCTGAACCGCGGTCCCGCCAGCTGCGCCTGGACCTGCTGCACACGTTCGACGCCGCCGCGCGCCACCTGAGCTTCACGCGCGCGGCCGAGGAACTGTTCCTCACCCAGTCTGCGGTGAGCCGCCAGGTGCAGCAGCTGGAGGACAGTCTCGGCGCGGCCCTGTTCGAGCGTCGCCACCGCTCGCTCGTGCTGACCGAGCCGGGCCGCATCATGCGCCGGGCCGTCGAGGACAGCCTCGAGCGCCTGCGCGATGCCGCCGCCCGCGTGCGCAGCGCCGCTGCGCGCCGGCATGCGACCATCACCTGCACCCCCGGGTTCGCGTCGTTCTGGCTGATCCCGCGGCTGGCGGGCTTCACGGCAGCGCACCCCGAGGTGGACGTGCGGATCTCTGCGACGCTGGACCTCGTGGACCTCGAGCGCGCCGGCGTGGACCTCGCAGTGCGCTTCGTTCCGAGCGCGGAGGGCGAAGGACCGCTGCTGTTCGAGGAGGAGGTGCAGCCGATGTGCGCGCCGCAACTGCTGCGCGATGCCGCCCGCCCGCTCAAGCGGGCCACCGACCTCGAGCAACACACTCTGCTCACCGTGGAGACGCGCGACGCCACGGTCATGGCCGACTGGGATCCCTGGCTGCGGCTGATGCAGCTGGAGCACGTGCACATGGCGCACACGCTGCGCTTCACCCAGTATGCGGACGCGGTGGCCGCGGCGGTCGCGGGGCAGGGGATCGTGATCGGGCGGCTGCCCCTGCTGGCGGAGCTCGTGCGGCAGAAGAAGCTCGTCGCGCCTTTCCGCAGCCCGGCGGCATCCCGCCGCGGCTACTTCGTGACGCTGGCGCCGCAGGCAGCGCACAACCCGAGCGCGCTGGCCTTTGCCCAATGGCTGCAGGCCGAGGCGCGCGCATCGACCAGGAGGAACCCGTGATGGCGACGATCCAGAGAGAGTTCGACGTTCCGGCCGCGGCCGACGCGGTCTGGGCCGCGCTGCGCGACTTCGGCGCGGTGCAGGCGCTGGCCCCCGGTTTCGTGACCGGCTGTTCGCTCGAGGAGTCGGGCACCGTCCGTGTGGTGAGCTTCTTCAACGGGCTGCAGGTGCGTGAGCGTCTCGTGACTCTTGACGAAGCGGCGCGGCGGATCGTCTACACCGCATCCGGCGGACGCACGACCCACCACAACGCCAGCGTCGTGGTGCTGCCGCTGGCTGCCGACAGTTGCCGCTTCGTCTGGACGACCGACTTCCTGCCCGACGCGCTGGCGCCCGCTATGGCGCAGATGATGGACCTTGGGGCGCAGGCGATGCGCTCGGCGCTGACGCCACCGCCTCGGTAGTGGCGCGCGTCCAGCCTGCACCGGGCGTGTAGCGCGCGGACTGCATCGCATTGGCCTGGAAGCCGCTGGCCCACCGCGCGACGACCTGGCCTTGCGTGTCCATCTGCAGCTGCGGCGCGCCCTGGTCCGGCGGCGTGCCGGCCACGTCGGGACGCGGCAGGGCACCGGGAACGACGTCGGGCAGGCTCCAGCCGTCAGGGCCATAGCGGCTGAAGCGCAGGCTATGGATGTTGCCCACGCGGTGCTGCCAGACCGCCATGGCCTGCCCCTGCCCATTGCTGGCGAGCTGCACGTCGCTCGATTCGCCGTAGATGCGTTCCAGCGGCTGCGGCAGCGTCCAGCCCGCCGCACGGGTCCAGGTGGACGCCATCACATGCATCCCGGCGATCCACACCGCGAGCGCGGCGTCGCCCGCTGTGCGCACCATCCGGGCCCGCGCACCGGCCGGTGCGGGGGGTGCCGGAATGGGTTCGCCTCGTGCGTCGGTGAGCGTGGCGCCGGGGGGTGCGGCGTCCGCCTGGCCGGTGCCACCGAGCACGGCAGTATTGTCGTGATCGAGGCTGGCGTCGCGGCAGCCCCCCAGCGCTGCGCCCAGCAGCACCAGGGCCGCGACCCACGTGGCCTGCCTCATGGGAATCCGGCCGGGATCAACCGCTCTTGCGGCGCGTGGCCGGCTTCGCGGTCGCGCGCGCCGTGCTGCTGCTCTTGCGCGCGGCCGCCTTGCGCACAGGTGCCGCTTCGTCGTTGGCCGCGGTCTCTCGCGCTGGCGGCGACTTCTTCGCAGCGGGCGCTGCCGCGGCGCCGTTGCCCTTGAGGCTGCGGCGCAGCAGTTCGGTGAGGTCGATGACTTCGGCGCTCGCCGGCTCTTCCTCTCCCGGCAGCGGTGCGACGCTGCGCAGGCCGCCTTCCTCGGCCTTCTGTTCCACCAGCGCCATGAGCTTCTCGCGGAACTCGTCGTGGAACAGGTCGGGCTGCCAGTCGCCCGCCATGGCGGCCACGAGTTGCTCCGCCATCTTCAGTTCGGCGGCGCTCACCTTGACGTCGTCGCCGGGCCAGGCCAGGCCCGCAGTGTCGCGGACCTCGTCGGCCCAGCGCAGCAGGTTCAACACCAGTCCCTTGCCCTGCGGCACCAGCATGGCCAGGTGCTGCTTGGTCGAGATGACGACCTTCGCGATGCCGACCTTGCCCGTGCGCTCCAGCGTCTCGCGCAGCAGCGCGAACGGCTTCTGTCCGCCCTTGCCGCCGGGACTCACGTAGTACGGCTTGTTGAAGTAGACGCTCGGGATCTGCTCGCGGTCCACGAAGGCTTCGATGTCGATCGTCTGGGTGGAGTGCGGCATGGCCGCCTTGATCTCGTCGGGCGTGAGGACCACGAACTGGTCCTTCTCCACCTCGAAGCCCTTGACGATCTCCTCGCGCTGCATGGCCTCGCCGGTGGACTTGTTGACCTGGCGGTTGCCGACGGGCGTCATGCTGGACTTGTCCAGCAGGTTGAACTTCATGCGGCTCTCGGCCGTGGCGGAATGCAGCGTCACCGGAATGTGCACCAGGCCGAAGCTGATGGCGCCCTTCCAGAGCGTGCGGGAACTGGTGGGTGCGGGCATGCGTGATCCTTTGGCAGCCCATCCACGTTAGGCAATGCGTCGCGGCGCACCTGTAGGACACCGCAGGTGATGCGTGCAGGGCGCGGCGCGGGAGGCTCCGCCGGCGAGCTCAGGGGCAGTACAGCTGGCCGCCGAGATTCGAACACAGCCCGCCCGGCCCGCGCAGGTCCGGCGGCACCCGGCGCAGGTGCGTGCCGTCGTCGACCCAGCATCCGCCCCCGTCGCACACCGCAGGCGAGGCGGGCCGGTCGATGGCAACCGGCGGAGGCGGCGGGGTCGGTGCGGCGATCGGCACCGGTTGCGACGGCGGCGCGATCCGCGGCGGCGGCACCGCGACCGGTGCCTGCACGGACCGCGCCGGACGCGCGGGCGGGTCGGGTTGGCCCAGGCAGGTGGTGGCCGCGGCGCTGCGCAGCGCTTCGACGTGCGCCGGGGCGGCATGTTTGTCGCGGGCGGCCTGCAGCTGCGCGAGCGCGGCGCCGCACGCCGGCGACTTGAGCGGGTCGGCTGGCTGTGCGCGCGCGTGCGCTGTCGCTGCGAGCAGCAGCGAAGCGAAGAGGAGAGGGACGGCATGCATCGCGGGCTTGTCCGACAGCGCCGCAACGCGCCGGGGATTTAAGTTTGCGCCATGAAGTCCCGCGATACCCGAACGAGCCGTGCCCGCCTGGGCGAGCGGCCGACCTCCTCGACCCCCGCGAAGCCGGACCACGGCGAGAACTCGGCCAGCACCATCGTCGAAGCGCCGCAGGGCGCCAGGACGAAGAAGAAACTGGACGCGCACGATTTTCCCGACGGCGGCGGCAGCGGCGGCGCGGAAGCGTTCCGCCGCAGCCGGGCCAAGCCGTGATCAGGGCTTGTCGCTGCCGAGGCCGGGCGCATCCTTGTCCTTGAGGATGCCGGCTTCCTCGACGCGCTTGCCGACGCGGCCCTGGCCGTGCACGTCGCGGCTGAACTCGGCGTCCGGCGGGCCTCCTTCGGCGCCTTCGGCGACCGGCTTTCCGGCCGGGCTTCCGACCTCGTCCTCGATTTCGGGCAAATGGACGTCTCCGCTGGCTTTCGCGTTGTCCTTGGCGTTCGGCATGGGTGTGCTCCTGGGGTGTTGCTGCGGGCAATCTAAGCCCGCGCGCGGCGGTGTTCTGTAGGATCGGGTCGCCCATGAAAATCGCGACCTTCAATGTCAACGGCGTCAAGACGCGGCTGCCGCACCTGCTGCGGTGGCTCGAGCGCGAACAGCCCGACGTCGCGTGCCTGCAGGAACTGAAGGCACTGCAGGAAGGCTTTCCGGAACGCGAGATCCTCGACGCCGGCTATCACCCCTTGTGGAAGGGGCAGCGTTCGTGGAATGGCGTGGCGATCCTCGCGCGCGGCGTGCAGCCGGTGGAGGTCCGCCGGGAACTCCCAGGCGATGCATCGGACGACCAGAGCCGCTATCTCGAAGCCGCGGTCAACGGCGTGATCGTCGCCTGCCTGTACCTGCCCAATGGCAATCCGCAGCCGGGCCCCAAGTTCGACTACAAGCTCGCGTGGTTCGAGCGGCTGATCGTGCATGCGCGTTCGCTGGTCGACGCTGCGCATCCCGTGATCCTCTGCGGCGATTTCAACGTCGTACCCACCGACTTCGACATCTACAACCCGCGCTCCTGGCGCAAGGACGCGCTGCTGCAGCCCGAGAGCCGTGCGTGCTGGGAGCGCCTGCTGGCCCAGGGCTGGACCGATGCGATCCGGCACCTGCATCCGGAGGAGCCGATCTACACGTTCTGGGACTACTTCCGGCAGCACTGGCAGCACAACTCGGGACTGCGCATCGACCACCTGCTGCTCAATCGCAAGCTCGCTCCCGCGTTGCGCGCGGCGGGCGTGGACCGCTGGGTGCGTGGCGAGGAGAAGGCCAGCGACCACGCGCCGGCCTGGGTGGAACTGGAGCTTGCTGCCAAGCCGGCCCGCCGTTCCGCGGGCGGAAGCTAAGTAAATTTCCTAGAACCTCGGCAGTTTTTCTTACTGCCGCGCGGCTGAGTACGTGGTTTCATCTCGTTACCGGAGATGGAGCGAGATGGAATCGAACGAGGAGCGCGCGCTGTGGCTGGAAGCGCTGTCCGACAAGGTGCTGCACCAGCTGCCCGCCGTGGTGTGGAAGAACCTCTTCCTCGGGCCCGAGCGGGACACCATCCGCTTCGAGCAGCGCCACCTGACGCTGGTCCACGCAGACCTGAGCGCGGGCTCCGCCGAGGCGAGCGACGCCATGGCGCGTTTCCACACCCAGTTGCAGGAGCTCAATGCGCGCCACCACGGCCGCCTGGATCCGTACCAGCAGGACGCGGCGCTGGCCACCTTCGAGAACCCGGGCGCCGCGGTGCGCATGACCATCGAGCTGCAGCGGGCCGCGGAGGGCCTGGCGCTGCGCATCGGTGTGGTGAGCGGAGTCTGCACGCTGGCCTATTTCCGGGCGCAGGGCCGGCTGTGGTGCACGCCGCTGGGCCGGCAGACGGAACGCGCGGCCTACGTCGCCGCCGGCGCATCCGTGGGTGGCATCGTGATCTCGCCCGAGGCTTACGGGCCCGACGCCGGCCGGGTGCGGCTGCACGTCGACAGCGATGCGCCCGACTTCGAGGATTCGGAGCTGGATCTCTCCACGCTCGCCCTGGAATCCGAGCCGGACGCCATCGACATCCCCTGCTGACCGCGGCTGCGCTCAGGCGCGAAAACCGCCTTCGGCGAGAAAGCGCTCTTCCTCCGGCGTGCTCTCGCGCCCCAGCACCGCGTTGCGGTGCGGGAAACGGCCGAAGCGCGCCACGATGTCGCGATGGTGGCGCGCGTAGCGCAGGTTCTCGCCTCCCAGCGGCTCCATCAGCGCGCAGCAGCGATCCAGGTCGGCCAGGTCCTCCGAGTGCATGAACGGCAGGTAGAAGAACTGCCGCAGCTGCGCCTCCACGCGCAGGTCGTGTCCCGCCGCGATCGCCGTGCCGGCCGCGGCGCGGGCCAGTGCGTCGGTCGCATACATCCGGGGCGTGCCGCGGAAGGCGTTGCGCGGAAACTGGTCCAGCAGCAGGACCAGCGCGAGTGCTCCTTCGGGCGAATCCGCCCAGGACGGAAGCCGGCCGGCGGCGGCTTCCTCGTGTGCATCGAGGAAGCGCGAGCGGAAGAGGGCGTCGAACGCAGTGTCCTGCCGGAACCAGCGGCGGGGCCCGGCCTCGCGCCAGAACTGGACGACTGCGGCGGGCGTAGCGTCGCGCAGCATGGAGCAAGCATACGGCAGCGGCGTTCACGCGAGCGCTGCAGGTGGCGGTCCGCCGCAGCAGCCGCCTCCTACAGGCCCCCGGCCACCCTGCTTGCAGAACCGTCGCCGGCCCGCGCCTAGATTGGTTGCATGAGCACTGAAACCAGCATCGGCCCGGAAGACGACCTCGGCGGCAACGAGAACCACGGCAACGCCGACGGCTGCGGCAACAAGACGCTGGGCGACAAGGTCCAGCAAGCGCGCGAGCCGGCGGCCGGCGCCGGCGGCGTGCTGGACGACGCGGGTGCGCAGGTGCCCGCCGGCGTCCCCGGGGCCCGGCCGCGTCCGGGCATCGCTAAGGGACCCGCCTCCTACCCCGACGGCCCGAACGTCGAGGACAGCCCGTGGGAGCTCGAGGCCGCACGCGGTCACCTGCCGAAAGACCCGAACCGCTGACGGGCCGGTACCCGCCTCCGCCGGTTGGTTGCGCGCGCAACGATCCGGCGCTATAGTTGCGCCCGCAACCAAAAGGAGCAGGCGTGGCGACATCCTTGCCGCAGGAAATTCCGGTGCTCGTGGCCGGCGGCGGGCCGGTGGGCCTGTCGGTCGCGGCGCTGCTGGCGCGCCACGGCGTGCGCAGCCTGGTCGTCGAGGCGGACGAGGGCTATTGCACCGGCAGCCGCGCGATCTGCATCTCGCGGCGCTCCCAGGAGATTCTCTGGACCGCGGGCGCCGGCGAGGCGCTGGCGCGCAAGGCCTTGCCCTGGACCGGCGGGCGCAGCTACTGGCGGGACCGCGAGGTGCTCCACTTCCGCATGCCCAGCGAGCCGACCGAGCGCTTCGCGCCCATGGTCAACATCCAGCAGTACCACGTCGAGGCCTTCGTGCACGACGCGCTGCAGCGCGTGCCGGAGCTCACGCAGGTCGCATGGAGCACGCGCGTCACGCGCGTCCTTCCCGCGGCGGAGGGGGTCGAGGTCGAGGTCGAGGGGCCGGACGGGCCGCAGCGCATCCGCGCCGGCTGGCTCGTGGCGTGCGACGGCGGCCGCAGCACCGTGCGCGACCAGCTCGGGCTCGCGCTGGAGGGCACGCAGTACGAGGGCCGCTACGTGATCGTCGACATCGTGCAGAAGTCGAAGCGGCCGGTCGAACGCCTCGCGTGGTTCGACCCGCCATCCAACCCCGGATCGACCCTGCTGATGCACCGGCAACCCGACGACGTGTGGCGCATCGATTACCAGCTGCGCGACGGCGACGATGCGCAGGAGGCGCTCGCGCCGCAGAACATCATGCCGCGGGTGCAGAGCCATCTCACCATGATCGGCGAGGATGCGCCCTGGGAAATGCTGTGGGCGTCGATGTACAACGCGAAGTGCCTGACGCTGGGCTCGTACCGCCATGGCCGCGTGCTGTTCGCGGGAGACGCCGCGCACCTGGTGCCGATCTTCGGTGTGCGGGGCCTGAATTCGGGGCTGGACGACGCTGCCAATCTCGCATGGAAGCTCGCGCTGGTGCTGCAGGGCGGGGCACCGGAGGCGCTGCTGGACTCGTACTCGCAGGAGCGCGTGCACGCGACGCGCGAGAACCTGGCGTACGGCGCCAAGAGCACGGAGTTCATGGCGCCACCGGATTTCGCTTTCCGCCTCATGCGCGAAGCCACGCTGCGGCTCGCGCTGGATGAACCGGGCGTGCGCTCCCTGATCAACCCGCGGCAATCGGCGCCGATCGCGTACACCGGGTCGGTGCTGAACGGAACCGAAGAGGGCGCCTGGCGCGATGGCCAGGCGGCGCCGGGCCAGCCAGCGCCCGAGGCGCTGCTGCAGGGGCCGCAGGGCGACTTCCACCTCACCCAGTGCTTCGGCACGGACTTCGTCTGCCTCGTCTTCGGCGACGGCGCCATGCCCCATGCTGTCGCCGAGCTCGCGACCCACGGCGTCGGCGTGCTGGACATCGCGCCGGAGGCGGATGCCCAGGGCCAGGCGCGCTCGCGCTATGGCTTGCCCGATGCCGCGGCCACGGGCCTGGTGCTGGTGCGCCCGGACGGCTATGTGATGGGCCGCTGGCGCGGGCTGGATCCCGCGCCGCTGCTGGCCTGCTTGCGCGAAAAGGGAATCCGTCCATGAACGAATCCGATCTCGATCGCAGCTACAGCGCCCTGTGCCACGCGCTCGGCGACGTCGGCCAGGATCGCAGCGAGTTGCTGCTCGGCATGGTCGTCCTGGCGCTCATGGCGCGGGCGCCCGATGCCGACGAGGTGCTGGCCCTCATCGCCCGCTCGCGCGATCGCTGCCTGGAGGATTGAGCGGTGGCGGCGCGAAGCGGCGGCGTGCCGCTGGACGAGTTCCTGACCTACCGGCTGCACCAGGTCAACAAGATCACCGACAAGGCGAGCACCGATGCCTATGCCGGCGAACTCGGGCTGGGCGTCGGCGAAGCGCGCTGCCTGGCGGCGATCGGCAACTTCGCGCCGCTGTCGGTGAACCAGCTCGCCGCGCGCGCCAACCTGGACAAGGCCCATGCGAGCCGGGCGGCGCAGTCGCTGGTCGAGCGCGGCTGGGTGCGCAAGGAGGCGAGCGACGCCGATGCGCGCGGCGTGGTCCTGAGCCTCACGCCCGAAGGCCGCCGCTGGTGGCAGAAGGTGATGCGGCTGATCGCACGACGCAACGAGGAGATCTTCGGCTGCCTCGACCGCAGCGAGCAGGAGGCGCTGGCGGCCTTGCTCGATCGCGTCGTGCAGCACGCGCGCGGCTGAGGCGCGGCGCCCGCTGGGGCCCGGCGGAATACCCCTGCCCGCGTGGCAAGGCCGGGAACTCCCTAGAATGCCCGGTCCCCCCATGAACGCCCCCGTCGACGTCTCCTTCTTCGCGCGCGCTGCGAAGCCGCTCACCAGCTCTCGCAAGTACTGGGCGCATCGCTTCGGCCCGGCGCCCTTCCTGCCCATGAGCCGGAAGGAAATGGAGGCGCTCGGCTGGGACAGCTGCGACGTCATCCTCGTGACCGGCGACGCGTACGTCGACCATCCCAGCTTCGGCATGGCCGTGATCGGCCGCACGCTGGAAGCGCAGGGCTTCCGTGTCGGCATCATCGCCCAGCCGGACTGGCACAGCGCCGAGGCCTTCAAGGCGCTGGGCAAGCCGAACCTCTTCTGGGGCGTGACCGCGGGGAACATGGATTCCATGATCAACCGCTACACGGCCGACCGGAAGCTGCGCAGCGACGACGCGTACACGCCGGGCGACGTCGGCGGCAAGCGGCCTGACCGCGCAGCCATCGTCTACAGCCAGCGCTGCCGCGAGGCGTACAAGGACGTTCCCATCATCCTGGGCGGGATCGAAGGCAGTTTGCGGCGCATCGCTCACTACGACTACTGGTCGGAGAAGGTGCGCCACAGCATCGTGCTGGACGCCAAGTGCGACCTGCTGCTGTACGGCAATGCCGAACGCGCGCTGGTCGAAGTGGCCCACCGCCTCGCCGCCCGCGAGCCGGTCGAGAACATCACGGACGTGCGCGGCACTGCCTTCGTGCGCCGGTCCACGCCCGAGGGCTGGTTCGAGATCGACTCGACCAGCGTCGATGCGCCCGGCCGCGTCGAGGACCACGTCAACCCCTACCTGACCATCTCCGACCAGGCGAAGGCCCAGGGCGAAACCTGCGCGAAGGAAGAGGGGTCTTCCCTTCCTCTTGCGGAGGGCAGGGGTGAGGGCGCGGCGCAGCCGCTCCAGTTCGTGGCCAACCCGCGGATCAAGCTGAACCGCGACCGCACGGTCATCCGCCTGCCGTCCTACGAGGCCGTCAAGTCGGACCCGGTGCTCTACGCCCACGCCAACCGCGTGCTGCACCTGGAGACGAATCCCGGCAACGCGCGGGCGCTGGTGCAGGCGCATGGCGAGCGCGACGTGTGGCTCACGCCGCCGCCCATTCCGCTCACGACCGCGGAGATGGACCATGTGTTCGGCCTGCCGTACGCGCGCGCTCCGCATCCCGTGTACGGCGACGCGAAGATTCCCGCGTGGGAGATGATCCGCTTCAGCGTGAACATCATGCGCGGCTGCTTCGGCGGCTGCACCTTCTGCTCGATCACCGAGCACGAGGGCCGCATCATCCAGAGCCGCAGCGAGGACTCGATCATCCACGAGGTGGAAGAGATCCGCGACAAGGTGAAGGGCTTCACCGGGGTGATCTCCGACCTCGGCGGCCCCACGGCCAACATGTACCGCATCGGCTGCAAGTCGCCCGAGATCGAGGCGGCGTGCCGCAAGCCGAGCTGCGTGTATCCCGGCATCTGCCAGAACCTCAACACGGACCACGGGCCGCTGGTGAAGATCTACCGGCGTGCGCGGGCGCTCAAAGGCATCAAGAAGATCCTGATCGGCTCCGGCCTGCGCTACGACCTCGCCGTCCAGTCGCCCGAGTACGTGAAGGAGCTGGTGCAGCACCACGTGGGCGGCTACCTGAAAATCGCTCCCGAGCACACGGAGCAGGGTCCGCTGTCGAAGATGATGAAGCCGGGCGTGGGCAGCTACGACCGCTTCAAGCAGATGTTCGACAAGTTCTCGAAGGAAGCGGGCAAGGAGCAGTACCTCATCCCGTATTTCATCGCCGCGCACCCCGGCACCAGCGACGAGGACATGATGAACCTGGCGCTCTGGCTCAAGCGCAACGGCTTCCGCGCGGACCAGGTGCAGGCTTTCTATCCCAGCCCGATGGCCACGGCCACGGCGATGTACCACTCGGGCAAGAACACGCTGCGCAAGGTGACGCGCGACAGCGAAACGGTCGATATCGTGCGCGGCGAACGCCGGCGCCGGCTGCACAAGGCCTTCCTGCGCTATCACGACCCGAACAACTGGCCCCTGCTGCGCGACGCACTCAAGGCCATGGGCCGCGCCGACCTGATCGGCAACGGCAAGCACCACCTGGTGCCGACGTTCCAGCCGCTCACGGACGGCAGCTACGCGAGCCCGCGCCGCAAGAATTCGACGGGTTCCGCGAAGCCCTCGAAGGGCCGCATCCTCACGCAGCACACGGGCCTGCCGCCCCGCAAGACGAAGTAGGCCTCAGCCGGCCATGGTGTGCAGGGGCAGGTCCTGCTCCGACGCCAGTCGGTCCAGCTCGGCGCGCGTGCGCTGCGCGAAGAAGCGCGAGATCGCCTCGCGCGTGCCGGGCGCCAGCATCGTTTCCATGTCGCTCGCCGCCACGCCGGCGGCGGCGCACAGGCGGGCCGCGAAGTGCGGCTCCAGCGCGGCCACGGCCACCCGGCCATCGGCACACGCATAGACCCGGTAGCCCGCGTGCGCGCCGCCCACGGCACCCGAGGGCTGCGTCAGTCCCCAGCGGCGCGGCAAGCCGAGCCAGGCCGCCGCATCGGAGAGTGCCACTTCCTGGTACAAGCCTTCGGGGTGCGGATCGCCGCCGCCCGCGTAGCGCTCGTGCTTGCGCAGTGCCGCCTGCAGCACGGCCTCGGCGGCCATGAGCGAGCCGCCCATGTCGGCATAGAGCGTGGCCGGCAGCTCCAGGCCGGGCACGAGTCCGTTGTCGGCGAGGTAGGTGAGGTCGTGCCCCGGCTCCTCGGCCCGCGCACCAGGCGCGCCGACGATCGCGACGTGGCTCAATGACGGATGCCGCGAGTGCAGGGCCTTCCACCCGAGCCCGAGTTTCTCGAGCGCCGAGGGACGGAAGGACGTGAGCAGGATGTCCGTGCGCTGCAACTCGCGCTCGAGCAGCTCCTGGCCTTGCGGCGTTTTCAGGTCCGCCTGCACGACCTTCACGCCTTCGTGCAGCTGCGTGTACGCGGCGGCGTTGTAGTGGCGCATGGGATCGCCCGCGGGCGGCTCCAGCTTCGTGCAGCTCGCGCCCATGCGGCGGCAGCGCATGAGCGCCGCCGGCCCGGGCAGGTTGAGCGCGAGGCTCAGGATGCGGATGCCGTGCAGGGACGATGCGGCGCGTGTGCTCATCCCGCCAAGGCTAGCAGAGGCCGCGGAGCGTTCCCGCGGGAGGCCGGCTCGCCGATCGCAAGCTTCCAGGCGGGCCAGGGCTCAGAGGGGCAGCCCGACGTAGTTCTCCGCCAGCGAGGCGGATGCCGCCTGCGAGTGCACGAGGTAGTCCAGTTCCGCTTCCTGCAGCTTCTGCGCGATCGGGCCTTCACCCGGGAACTTGTGCATGAGCGAGGTGAACCACCAGGAGAAGCGCTCCGCCTTCCACACGCGGCGCAGCGCGCGGTCCGAATAGTGGTCCAGGCCCGCGCTGCTGCGCTCCTTGTAGTGCTCGACGAGGCCGTCCGACAGGTACTTCACGTCCGAAGCGGCCAGGTTCAGCCCCTTGGCGCCGGTGGGCGGCACGATGTGCGCCGCGTCGCCGGCGAGGAACAGCCGGCCGAAGCGCATCGGCTCCGCGACGAAGCTGCGCAGCGGCGCGATGCTCTTCTCGATCGAAGCGCCGGTCACCAGCCGCTCGCGCGCCTCCGGGTCCAGGCGCAAGCGCAGTTCCTGCCAGAAGGCGTCGTCCGACCATTCCTCCACCTTGTCGGTGAGCGGCACCTGCACGTAATAGCGGCTGCGCGTCGGGCTGCGCATGGAGCACAGGGCGAAGCCGCGGTCGGTGTTCGCGTAGATCAGCTCGTGGAACACCGGCGGCACGTCGGCCAGCAGTCCCAGCCACCCGAACGGGTACACCTTCTCGTATTCGCGGATCGCGTCGCGCGGGACGCTGGCGCGGCTCACGCCGTGGTAGCCGTCGCAGCCGGCGATGAAGTCGCACACGATCTCTTCTTCGCGACCGTCCTTGCGGAAGGTCACGCGCGGGCTGGTGCCGTCGAAGCCATGCAGGCGCACGGTGTCGCCGACCTCGTAGTAGGTGGGAAGCGCAGCGGCCGCGCGGGCGTGCATCAGGTCGCGCGTCACTTCGGTCTGTCCGTACACCATCACCGTCTTGCCGCCGGTGAGGCCCGGGAAGTCGACCCGGTGGCGGGCGCCCTTGAACAGCAGCTCGATGCCCGCGTGCACCAGGCCCTCCGTGTGCATGCGTTCGCCGACGCCGCATTCGTCCATCAGGTCCACGGCGATCTGCTCCAGCACGCCGGCGCGGATGCGGCCCAGCACGTAGTCGGCGCTCTGCCGCTCCACGATGACGTTGGAAATGCCGGCCTTGTGCAGCAGCTGGCCAAGCAGCAGCCCCGAGGGGCCGGCGCCGACGATGGCGACCTGGGTGCGGATGGTCATGGTGTGTCTCCTGTGCCGCCAGCTTAGGCGTTGCCGTGACGGGCGAACAGGGGAGTTGCCACGTCTTGTGCGATCATTGCGCAACCTGCGCGATGATCGCGCAGCATCGCACATGCCCATCGCCCACGCGGACTACATCGCAGGCATGGCCAAGGGACTGGCCGTGCTGGAGAGCTTCGACACGCAGCGCCAGCGCCTGAACGCGACGCTGGCGGCGGAGCGCGCCGGCCTCACGCGCGCCGCCGCGCGCCGGCACCTGCTCACCCTGGCTCACCTCGGCTACCTGGAAACCGACGGCAGCTGGTTCTGGCTCGCGCCCAAGGTGCTGCGTTTCTCTGGCAGCTACCTGGCCAGTGCCCGGCTGCCGCGCGCCATCCAGCCGACGCTGAACCGGCTTGCCGGCCTGACCGGCTACTCCTTTTCGGCCGTGGTGCTCGACGGCGACCAGGTGGTGATCGTGGCGCGCAGCGGCTCGGCGCTGCTGGCCTATGGCCTGCACCTGGGGGCCCGGCTTCCCGCGCACGCCACCTCGACGGGCCGCGTGCTGCTGGCGGCCAAGAGCCGCAGCGACTTCGACGCATGGATGAGGGGCCGCGAACTTCCCCGGCTGACCGCGCACACGACCTGCGATGCCAAGGCGTTCCGCGCGCTCATAGCCGCCGTTCGCCAGCAGGACTTCTGCGCCGCAGGCGAGGAACACGAGCTGGGCGTGCACGCGCTTGCGGTGCCGCTGCGCGACATGGAAGGCCGAACGGTGGCGGCCTTGAACGTGGTGTCGACCGCGCAAGGGCTGGATCCGGGTGCCCTGCAGAAGCAGATGCTGCCTCTGCTGCTGGAGGCCGCGCGCGAGGCACGTGCACTTCTTTAGACCTGCCCGGCCATAAACAAACAAGAAGATATTCGTTGTTTATCGAACGCGCGGTCCGCACAATCCTTTCCTCCTCGCTAGAAAAGGGACCGCCATGACTCTGCGACTCGGCGACACCGCGCCCGATTTCGTCCAGGACTCCACCGAAGGCACGATCCATTTCCACGAATGGGCCGGCAACTCCTGGGTGGTCCTGTTCTCGCATCCCGCGGACTTCACGCCCGTGTGCACCACCGAGCTGGGCAAGACCGCCGCCCTGGGCGGCGAGTTCCGCAAGCGCAACGTGAAGCCGATCGCGGTCAGCGTCGATCCGGTGGACCAGCACCGCGCCTGGGTCAACGACATCAACGAGACGCAGAACTGCTCGGTGGACTTTCCCATCCTCGCGGACGCGGACAGGAAGGTCGCCACGCTGTACGACATGATCCACCCGAACTCGCTGGCGAACGCCACGGTCCGCAGCGTGTTCATCATCGACCCGAAGAAGGTGATCCGCACGACGCTGACGTACCCGGCATCCACCGGCCGCAACTTCGACGAGATCCTGCGCGTCATCGATTCCCTGCAGCTCACCGACAGCCACAAGGTGGCGACGCCCGCAAACTGGAAGCAGGGTGACGACGTGGTGATCGCCCCGAGCGTCACGGACCCCAAGGAGCTGGCCGAGCGCTTCCCCAAGGGCTTCAAGACCGTGAAGTCGTACCTGCGCCTCACGCCGCAACCTAACAAATAAGGACGGAACGCATGCCGCGCAACCTGCGCCTCGGCGCAGGCTGGCCGGCGGCTTCCCGTCGATTCCCGATGAACACCTCCAAGATCAAGCTCCTCCTCGCCTCGTTCGCCCTCGCTGCCAGCGGCATCGCATCGGCGCAGCCGGCCCAGACCCTGCTGAACGCCTCGTACGACGTCGCGCGGGAGTTCTACAAGGACATCGACGCCGCCTTCGTGCCCTGGTACAAGAAGTCCACCGGCAAGGACGTGAAGATCGAGCAGTCCCATGGCGGCTCCAGCGCACAGGCGCGGGCCGTGGCCGAAGGCCTGGACGCCGACGTCGTCACGATGAACACCACCACGGACATCGAGTTCCTGGCGGACCGGGGCGTCGTTGCAAAGGACTGGCAGAAGCGCTTCCCCGACAACGCCGCGCCCACCACGTCCACCATGCTGTTCCTGGTGCGCAAGGGCAATCCCAAGGGCATCAAGGACTGGGACGACCTCACCAAGCCGGGCGTGCAGGTCGTGGTGGTGAACCCCAAGACCGGCGGCAACGGCCGCTACTCGTACCTGGCGGCCTGGGGCTACGTGAAGAAGAAGGGCGGCACCGATGCGCAGGCCGCCGACTTCGTCTCCAAGTTGTACAAGAACGTGCCCGTGCTCGCGCGCGGCGGCCGCGACGCGACCACGGCCTTCCTGCAGCGGAACATCGGCGACGTGCTGGTGACCTTCGAGTCGGAGGTGGAGTCCGTCAACCAGGAGTTCGGCGCCAACAAGGTGGACGTGGTCTACCCGTCCATCAGCATCATCGCGGAGAACCCGGTGGCGGTGGTCGAACGCACCGTGGCCAAGAAGGGCACCGCGGAGCTCGCCCGCACCTACCTGAACTTCCTCTACTCGGAAGAGGGGCAGGAGATCGCCGCGAAGCACCACATCCGGCCGCGCAGCCAGGCGGTGCTGAAGAAGTACGCCAGCACCTTCAAGCCGATCAAGCTGTTCACCGTGCAGGAGCTGTTCGGGTCGCTGGCGCAAGCGCAGAAGGTGCACTTCCAGGACGGCGGCGAGTTCGACAAGATCTACACGGTCCGGTAAGCACCCCATGAGTGGCGCCCTCGTGGCGCCGCTGCCCGCAGGGGCGGCGGCGCCTTCTTCGTCGCGCGGCGGCAGCCGCAAGGTCCTGCCCGGCTTCCACCTGAGCCTGGGTTACGCCTTGCTGTACCTGTGCCTGATCGTGCTGATCCCGCTGGCTGCGCTGGTGCTCAAGAGCTTTTCGCTCAGCTGGGACCAGTTCTGGGCCGCGGTCAGTTCCCCGCGCGTCCTGGCCTCCTACCGGCTCACCTTTGGCGCCTCGTTGATCGCGGCGCTGGTCAACGTGGTGTTCGGGCTGCTGGTGGCGTGGGTGCTGGTGCGCTATTCCTTCCCCGGCAAGCGCATCGTCGACGCACTGGTGGACCTGCCCTTCGCCTTGCCCACCGCCGTGGCGGGCATCTCGCTCACGGCGCTGCTCGCAGGCAACGGCTGGATCGGCCAGTTCCTGGAGCCGCTCGGCATCAAGCTCGCGTTCCAGCCGCAAGGCGTGGTGATCGCGCTGATCTTCATCGGGCTGCCATTCGTGGTCCGGACGGTGCAGCCCGTGCTGGAGGAGTCCGAGAAGGAGCTGGAAGAAGCCGCGATGTGCCTGGGCGCCACCCGCTGGCAGACCTTCACCAAGGTGATCTTCCCCGCGATCGCTCCGGCGCTGCTCACCGGCTTCGCCATGGCCTTCGCGCGCGCCATCGGCGAATACGGGTCCGTCATCTTCATCGCCGGCAACGTGCCCATGGTCTCCGAGATCACGCCGCTGGTGATCATCGGCAAGCTCGAACAGTACGACTACGCCGGCGCCACGGCGGTCGCGACGGTCATGCTGCTGTTCTCGTTCGTGCTGCTGCTGGTGATCAATGGCTTGCAAGGCTGGCAGCGCCGGCGCTCGGGAGGACAATGATGATGCGTGCGAAGCCTGTTCTCACCCTCTCCCGCCTGCGGGAGAGGGCCGGGGTGAGGGCGTGATGGCCACCGACCTCGCGCGCAAGCGCATCTCCACCACGGAAGCGCCCTGGGTGCGCTTCACGCTGATCGGCGTGGCCCTGCTGTTCCTGGTGCTGTTCCTGCTGCTGCCGCTGGCGGCCGTGTTCACCGAGGCGCTGCGCAAGGGCGTGCAGGGCTACCTCGACGCGCTGAAGGAGCCGGACGCCTGGTCTGCCATCCGCCTGACGCTGGTCACCGCGGCGATCGCCGTGCCGCTGAACCTGGTGTTCGGCGTCGCCGCCGCGTGGGCCATCGCCAAGTTCGAGTTCCGCGGCAAGGCCATCCTCACGACGCTGGTGGACCTGCCGTTCTCCGTGTCGCCCGTCGTCGCCGGCCTGATGTACGTGCTGGTGTTCGGTGCGCAGGGCTGGTTCGGCCCGTGGCTCGCCGCGCACGACATCAAGATCATCTTCGCCGTGCCGGGCATCGTGCTGGCCACCGTGTTCGTCACCTTTCCCTTCATCGCGCGGGAGCTGATCCCGCTGATGCAGGCCCAGGGCACCGACGAGGAGCAGGCCGCCATCGTGCTGGGCGCCACGGGCTGGCAGACCTTTCGCCGCGTGACGCTGCCGAACATCAAGTGGGGCCTCATCTACGGGGTGATCCTGTGCAATGCGCGGGCCATGGGCGAGTTCGGCGCCGTGTCCGTGGTCTCGGGCCATATCCGCGGGCAGACCAACACCATCCCGCTGCACGTCGAGATCCTCTACAACGAATACCAGTCGGTCGCAGCCTTCTCCGTCGCATCGCTGCTGGCACTGCTGGCCCTGGTCACCCTGGTGATCAAGTCGATCGCCGAGTGGCGACAGCAACGCGAACGCGGCGCGGCCGCCCTGCCGCCCGAGCGCCCCCTGGCGCTGCAAGGAAAGAATCCATGAGCATCGAGATCCGCCAGGTCAGCAAGAACTTCGGCGCCTTCCAGGCGCTGCGCGACGTCTCCCTGGACATCGCGTCCGGCGAACTGGTGGCGCTGCTGGGACCGTCCGGCTGCGGCAAGACCACGTTGCTGCGCATCATCGCGGGCCTGGAGACGGCCGACGCCGGCAGCATCCTGTTCGCGGGCGAAGACACCACCGACGTGCATGTGCGTGAGCGCCAGGTCGGCTTCGTGTTCCAGCACTACGCGCTGTTTCGCCACATGACCGTGTTCGAGAACGTGGCTTTCGGCCTGCGGGTGAAGCCGCGCTCGCAGCGTCCGAGCGAAGCGCAGATCCGCCAGAAGGTGCACGAGCTGCTCGGGCTGGTGCAGCTGGATTGGCTGGCCGAACGCTTCCCCTCGCAGCTCTCGGGCGGGCAGCGCCAGCGGATCGCGCTCGCCCGCGCGCTCGCGGTGGAGCCCAAGGTCCTGCTGCTCGACGAACCCTTCGGTGCGCTGGACGCGAAGGTGCGCAAGGAGCTGCGCCGCTGGCTGCGCCGGCTGCACGACGACCTGCACGTCACTTCCATCTTCGTCACGCACGACCAGGAGGAGGCGCTGGAGGTCGCGGACCGCGTCGTGCTGATGAACGCCGGCCAGGTCGAGCAGGTGGGCACGCCGCAGCAGGTGTGGGACCATCCGGCGAGCCCGTTCGTGTACGGCTTCCTGGGCGACGTGAACCTGTTCCGCGGGCGCGCGCACCAGGGCGAGCTTCACTTCCACGGTGGGCAGATCGACTCTCCCGAGCTGGCCGACGCGCAGGACGCGGCGGCTTCCGCGTACGTGCGTCCGCACGACCTGGACGTGCAGCGCTACACACCGGGGGCGAGCGGCATCGTCGTGAAGCTGGCGCGTGCGATCGTCGTCGGGCCGGTGGCGCGGCTGGAACTTCTGCCGGTGGACGGGTCCAAGACGGCAGAGAATGCCGGCTCCGACCCCGTGATCGAGGCGCAGATCCCGGCGCAGCAGTTCAGGGAGATGGGCTTGCGCGAAGGCGAGACGCTGGTGGCGACAGCGCGCCAGGCCCGCGTGTTCCTGGAGACCGGCGCCGGCATCTGACCGCCGGGCGCCGGGACGAGAAGAGGGCAGAATGAGCGGCATGATCCTGGATTGGTTCGACAAGGCGCCCCGGCGCATCCTCGGCCTGGTGGCGCTGGCCTGCGTGGCCATGCTGGCCTTCGGCCTGTACCTGCAGCATGTAGTCGGCCTCGAGCCCTGCCCGATGTGCATCGTGCAGCGTTACGCGCTGGTGCTGGTCGCCATTGCCGCGGGTGTCGCCGCGGCGCTGAAGCCGCGTGGCGCCCACCTGGCCGGCGCGGGCCTCATGGTCCTGTTCTCCGGCTTCGGCGGCTTCGTCGCGGCGCGCCAGAGCTGGCTGCAGTGGTTTCCGCCCGAGACGGCGTCCTGCGGACGCGACTTCTACGGGATGATCGAGACCTTTCCGCTGCGGCGTGCCATCCCGATGATCTTCCGCGGCAGCGGCGACTGCACGAAGGTCGACTGGACTTTCCTGGGCGGCTCCATCGCGAACTGGTCGTTCCTGTGCTTCGCCGCCTTGCTCGTGATCGGCCTGGTGCTGTTCGCGCGGCAGCTGCGGCGCCCGGTCCGGCGCAGCGTCAGCGCGCCGATGGCGGCTTAGCGCCTGTCACGCGAAGGCGAAAGCGGGCCCGGGTCAGAGGCCTGACGGATAGGTCTCGGCGGGTTCGCCGGCGTGCCAGATCGGTTCCTTCACCAGCGGTTCGAGTGCGCGCGTGTGGTCGATGTGGATCAACTCGTCGAACTGAGTCGGCAGGTGCGCGTGGAAGTAGTGGCTGGTCCGCTCGCTGCGCGGCTGGTAGATGACCCCGATCGCGCGCTCCAGCCTTTGCTCGCGCAGCACCTCGGCGAGCGCCGGGTTGCCCTGCAGCGGCAACCAGAAGCGCTCCAC
This sequence comes from Ramlibacter ginsenosidimutans, assembly GCF_016654015.1. Lineage (GTDB taxonomy): Bacteria > Pseudomonadota > Gammaproteobacteria > Burkholderiales > Burkholderiaceae_C > Ramlibacter > Ramlibacter ginsenosidimutans. The sequence continues at coordinate 29,981 of NZ_JAEPWM010000007.1, forward strand.
GCCAAGCTGGCGGAACAGGTCCTCGAAGCTGCCCGGCAGGCCGGGGCGCACGCGCTTGCGTTCGGCAACCGCGTCCCATTCGGAAGCGGCGGTCACCGTGCCGTTGTGGGTGGTGAAGCCCACCAGCACGGCCTGGTCGCTCCAGCGGTCACGCGCCAGCTGGCCGACGTTCCACTCGCCCAGCTCGCCCATCTGCGTGGCGCTGGCGTCGCCCAGGTGCGAGTTGTGCGCCCAGACCGCGATGCGCACCCGGCCGGTCAGGCCGTCGAGATGCTTCTCCAGCGCCTGCAGCGTCTCCACCATGTGGCTGTCCCGCAGGTTCCACGACGAGACGCGGCCGTGGAACATCGTCCGGTAGTACTCCTCCGCGTTGCGGACCAGGCGGGCGTTCTGCTGCGCGTAGAACAGGTCGGCGCGGTCCACGCTGGCGGCGGTCATCAGGTCCGCGGCCCGCCGGTTCATATCGCGCAGCTGCTGGATCACCTCGTCTTCGCAACTGGGCTTCATGCCGAAGCTCGCGGCGTAGCCGTAGGCCTGGCTGTCCTCGCCGTAGTGCTCGAAGCAGGCGTACCGGCTGCGCGCGCGCTGCGCTGCTTCGGGGTCCGCGCGGTCCAGGTAGTCGAGCACGGCGCGCACGGAGCTGTAGAGGCTGTACAGGTCCATTCCGTAGAAGCCGACCTGCTGCGAGGGCGGCCGGCCGTGGTTGTGCTCCCGCAGCCACTCGACGAAGTCGCGCACGACCGTGTTGCACCACATCCAGGTGGGGAAGCGCTGGAATCCGGAGAGCGCCGCTTCGGCGCTGGTGTCGTCGGAAACGCCGCGGATGTAGCGGTTCACGCGCCAGGCGTCAGGCCAGTCGGCCTCGACCACGACGGCGTTGAAGCCGTGGTCCCGGATCAGCCTCTGCGTGAGCCACGCGCGCTCGGCGTAGAACTCGTGGGTCCCGTGGGTGGCTTCGCCCAGCAAGGCCAGCTTCGCGCGTGCGAGGCGGGCGACCAGCTCTTCGTCTTCGGCGGCTGCGGAGGGCAGGGCGCGCAGGTGCGGCCGCAGGCGCTCGACGAGCTGGTGGTCGCGGGTAGGAGACGAGGGGGCCATGGCGATCTCCTGCGGACGACTCAGGCGGGATCCCGGGCGGAGTGCGCCACGCTCGCGAGGTGGCGTGTGAACCAGTCGCTGGCGAGCTCCGCCACTCTTTCCAGCGCGCCGGCTTCCTCGAACAGGTGGGAGGCGCCGGGCACGATCTCCAGGTCGCTGGCGCAGCGCAGGTGGCGCAGCGCTTCTTCGTTTTCTTCCAGCACGCCCTGGTCGGCACCGCCGACGATCAGCAGCGTCGGCGCGGTGACCGCGGCCAGCGCCGCGGGTCCGGCCAGCCCGGGCCGGCCGCCGCGCGAGACGACTGCAGACACCCGCCGACCCAGCTGCGCCGCGGCGATCAGGGCCGCTGCGCTGCCGGTGCTCGCGCCGAAGAAGCCCAGCGGCAGCTCGTGCAGGCGCGGGTCGCTGCGCGTCCATTCCGCGGCCGATTCCAGCCGCCGCGTGAGCAGTGCGATGTCGAAACGGTGTTCGCGGGTGCGCAGGTCCACCTGTTCCTCCTGCGGCGTGAGCAGGTCGAACAGCAGGGTCGCGACGCCCGCCTGCTGCAGCCGCGCGGCGACCTGCCGGTTGCGCGCGCTGTGCCTGCCACTGCCGCTGCCGTGCGCGAACAGCACGAGGCCGCGCGGGTGCTGGGGCAGGCCGAGGTCGCCGGCGAGCGAGCCGGCGGCGAGGGGAATCCGGACTTCCTGGAGAACGGGGGTCGTGGACACGCTGTTCATCGCAAGCTCCTGCCGAAGGTAGAGCGGCTGCGGGATCCCGGGTGTCGGCGCTGGGCGCCGGCACGGTAGGACGGGCGTCCTGCGCCGCGCGAGGGGCCCACGATAGGCCTCGCGCGCGGCTTTGTCACGCCTGGGCGCCTGCGCCTGGTGAAACAGACTGCGCAGGCTGCCAGCGCAAACTCCTAGGTGAGCTTCTTCACGAACACCATGCTCTTGCGGTCCCAGCTGTACTTGCGCTTGCGCGCCTCGGGCAGCCAGTCCGGGTCCACCTGCACGAAGCCGCGCTTGAGGAACCAGTGCATGGTGCGGGTGGTGAGCACGAAGATGCTCTCCAGCCCCATGGCGCGCGCGCGTTGCTCCACGCGCCGCAGGATCTTCTCGCCGTCGCCCTGGCCCTGGCTCTGCGGTGACACCGTGAGGGCCGCCATCTCGCCGGTGCGGGCCTCCGGATACGGATACAGCGCGGCGCAGGCGAAGATCACGCCGTCGTGGTCCAGGATGGTGTAGTTGGCGATGTCCCGCTCGATCTCGGTGCGGTCCCGCTTCACCAGCGTGCCGTCCTTCTCGAAGGGTTCGATCAGCTGCAGGATGCCGCCCACGTCGTCGGCGGTGGCCTCGCGCAACTCCTCGAGCTTTTCGTCCACCACCATCGTGCCGATGCCGTCGTGCACGTAGATCTCCAGCAGCAGCGAGCCGTCCACCGCGAACGGAATGATGTGGCTGCGTTCCACGCCGGCCTTGCAGGCCTTGACGCAGTGCTGCAGGTAGAACGAGGTGTCCGTCGGCTGGCTGGCCGGGGGCAGTTGCTGCAGCAGCCGTTCGGCCGCCGCGAGCGGCAGTTCCGTGTCGATGGGGTTGTCTTCGCCATCGGCTTCCAGCGGCTTCACGCGCACGCCCGGCACCTCGGTGAGGAAGATCAGCTTGTCCGCCTGCAGCGCGATGGCCACGCTGGTCGCGACTTCTTCCATGGTGAGGTTGAACGCCTCGCCGGTCGGCGAGAAGCCGAAGGGCGACAGCAGCACCAGCGCGCCGAGGTCGATGGTGCGCTTGATGCCGGCGACGTCCAGCTTGCGGACCAGGCCGGAATGCTGGAAGTCGATGCCATCCAGGATGCCGACCGGACGCGCCGTGATGAAGTTGCCCGAGATCACCCGCACCGTGGCACCCGCCATGGGGGTGTTGGGCAGCCCCTGGCTGAAGGCCGCCTCGATCTCGTAGCGCAGCTGGCCCGCGGCCTCCTGCGCGCAATCGAGCGCCACTTCGTCGGTGATGCGCATCCCGTGCGAGTAGCGGGCCGCATGGCCCTTGGCCTTGAGCTGCTCGTTGACCTGCGGGCGGAAGCCGTGCACCAGCACGATCTTCACGCCCATGCTCTGGATCAGCGCGATGTCCTGGACGATGGTGGCCAGCTTGCCCGCGGCGATCGCCTCGCCTGCCATGGCGACCACGAAGGTCTTGCCGCGGTGCATGTGGATGTAGGGCGCCACCGAGCGGAACCAGGGCACGAAGGTGAAATTGAAGATCGCGGACATCGACGGCGGCTGGCGCGGTGAGGACTTGGCGCGACAGTGTAAGGGAACGACCTTAGCGACGTCGCCCGTTTGCGCTATCGTCGCGCGATGGATCCTGTCTCTGCCGGGTGCTGGGGCGCGTTCTTCGGGACCGCCGCCCTCATGGCCGGCATCGCGCTGGTGGCCTGGGTGCGGCTGCACCGGCGCGTGGCCCTGACGGCGGGCCTGTCTGCGCTCGTCTCGGCGCTGTTCGCCGCGGCCTATCTCGGCGCCATGCCGCTGGCTGGCGCCGCCGAAGCGCGCGTGCTCGCGCACCTCGGGATGGCGGTCGCGAGCACGCTGGCGCTCATGCTGCTGGCCCTGCTCGGACTGCTGCGCCAGCAGGGCGCGGCCAGGCGCGCCGTCGCGACGCTGGCCATCGTCGACGTCCTGGTGCTGGGCACCGGCTGGGCGATGCCGGCGGAGCGCGCGCTGTTCCTGAGCGTCGCCGCCGCCTTCCTCATGGCCTGCTGCATGCTCGCGATCGCGATGCGCCGCGCCCGGCGGGGTGACCGCCTCGCATGGAGCACGGTGGCCGCGATGGCCTTCCTGTTGCCGGCCCTCGGCGGCCTGGGCTGGATCGCCCTCGACCGCGACGCCGGCTGGGCCGTGCACGCCGTCAGCGCCCTGGCGGGGATGGCCTACCTGTCGGTGATGGCGGCGGCGCTCTGGGCGCGCTACTCGTACCTGCTGGAGCTCTCCGAGGTGATGGCGCACGGCCCCAGCTACGACCCGGTCACCCGCATGCGCTCGCACAACGAGACCGGCCAGATGGTCGGCGACCTGTTCTTCCAGCGCGATGCCGAGGCGCGGCCCGTCGGCGTGCTGGCCGTGTGCATCGCCAACCTGTACGCGCTGGAGAACCTGCACGGGCGCGCCGCGTTCAATCACGCGCTGTTCATCTGCGCGGGCCGCCTTCGCCGTTGCGTGCCGCAGACGATCGAGATGGGGCGCCTGGGCGAGGATGGATTCCTGCTGCTCACCCGCAGCATGGAGGACCTGCGCGCGCTGGAGCGGCTCGCGCGCCAGTTGCGCGACCGCCTGAGCCGACCGGTGTCCCTGAGCATCAGCCGCGAACCCGGACTGATCGACGCGCGCGGCACGAGCTGGGCGGCGGACGTCGGCATCGGCGTGTTGTCGACCAGCACCAAGGTCCGGCCGGCGCAAGCGGTCGCGACCGCGCGGGCGATGGCGCGCACGGCCTGGAGCTACGGCACGCGCATCGCGGTGTTCGACCCGCAGGCCGGGCAGATCGCCGAAATGTCTGTGCACCCGGCCGCCGTCGCCGCCGCCTAAAGTCTGCTCTTAGGCAAGCGGCGTCTGGCGGACGTTGCCGCGCTTTGCTATCGTGGTCCGCATGGACAACGTCGCCGCCGGTGCCTGGGGCGCTTTCTTCTGCACGGCGACGCTGATGCTGGTGGTCTCGCTGGCCGCGTTCCGCCGTTCGCACCGGCGGGTCGCGCTGATGGCGGGCCTCACCGCGCTGTTTTCCGCCCTGTTCGTGGCCGCGTTCCTCGGCTGGCTGCCCGTGCAGGGCGCGGCCGAGGCGCGTGTCCTGTCGCACGTCGCGGTGATCGTCGCTGTCACCATGGCGCTGATGCTGCTGTCGACACTGGGCGTGCTGCGCCAGGACGTCGGCGGCCGCAAGCCGGTGGCCCTGCTCGTGGGCCTGGGCGCCGCGGTGCTAGCCGCCAGCTGGCTGCTGGAGCCGCCGCAGGCCCTGGCGCTCGGCTCGCTGTGCGCGTTCGGTGTCGGTGCGGCCATGCTCGTGATCGCGGCGCGCGGGGCGCTGCGAGGCGACAACCAGGGCTGGGCCGCGGTGGCGGCCATCGCCTGCATGCTGGTGGCGGTCGCGGGCCTCGGCTGGATCGCGCTGACCCGCACGACGGCGTGGCCGGTGCACGCGCTGAGCGCCTTCGCGGGCGTGGCTTTCCTGTGCGTGATCGGGTCCGTCCTGTGGGCGCGCTACTCCTACCTGCTGGAGCTGTCGCACGTGCTGGCGCACGGTCCCAGCTACGACCCCGTCACGCGCATGCGCTCGCACGTCGAGACCGGGCAGATGGTGGGCGACGTGTTCTTCCATCGCGACGCCGAGGCCAGGCCGATCGGCGTGCTGGCGATCTGTCTCGCCAATCTCTACGCGCTGGAGAATTTGCACGGGCGCGCGGCGTCCAATCATGCGCTGTTCGTCTGCGCCGCGCGCCTGCGGCGCTGCGTGCCGCAGAACGTGGAGATGGGCCGGCTGGGAGAGGACGGCTTCCTGCTGCTGCTCCCCAACATGGGCGACGTGGAGACGCTCGCCCAGCTCGCCCGGCAGATCCGCGACCGGCTGGTGCGCCCCGTTTCGCTCAGCACCACCCGGGACCCGGACGCGCTGGTGCATCCAGAGACGGCGTGGCTGGCCGAGGTGGGCATCGGCGTGCTCGCCACCAGCACCAAGCTGCGTCCTTCGCACGCGATTTCCACCGCGCGCGCCATGGCCCGCACGGCCTGGAGCTACCGCACCCGCATGGCCTTCTTCGACCAGCAGCTCGGGCAGATCGCGGAGCTCGGCCGCGATACGCCGGACGGGTCCGACCCCGTCGCGGCCTGAGGGCAGCACGGCGCCGGCCTGCGCGCGGCGCGCCCGCATCGGATAATCACGGGCTTTCCCCCGTGCCGTCTTGCCCGCCTCGCTGAACATCACCTTTCCCGACAACCTGCCGGTCTCCGCCAAGCGCGAGGAGATCACGGCCGCGATCGCCGCGCACCAGGTGGTGATCGTCTGCGGCGAAACCGGTTCGGGCAAGACCACGCAATTGCCCAAGATCGCGCTGGCGATGGGCCGCGGCAAGCTCGGGGCGCCGCCCGGCAAGGGCAAGCTGATCGGCCACACCCAGCCGCGGCGCATCGCGGCGTCCAGCGTCGCCAAGCGCATCGCGCAGGAGCTGGACACGCCGCTCGGGGAGGTCGTCGGGTTCAAGGTGCGGTTCCAGGACCGCCTCGCGCGCGATGCGTCGGTCAAGCTGATGACCGACGGCATCCTGCTTGCGGAGACGCAGTCCGACCCGATGCTGTCGGCCTACGACACCATCATCATCGACGAGGCGCACGAGCGCAGCCTCAACATCGACTTCCTGCTCGGGTACCTGCGGCAGCTGTTGCCGCGCCGCCCGGACCTGAAGGTGGTGGTGACCTCCGCGACCATCGACGCGGAGCGCTTCGCCGAGCACTTTGCGTCGGCGCAGGGACCGGCGCCGGTGATCTACGTGTCCGGCCGCACCTTCCCGGTCGAACAGCGCTGGCAGCCCTTCGAGGAGTCGCGCGACCACGACCTGAACGACGCCATCGCTGACGCGGTGGACGAACTTTGGCGAGGCCGCCCCGACGCGGGCGACATTCTCGTGTTCCTGCCCGGAGAGCGCGAGATCCGCGAGGCTGCCGACCACCTGCGCAAGCACCTGGCGCACGATGCACTCACGCGCAACGCCGAAGTGCTGCCGCTGTTCGCGCGGCTGTCGCAGGCGGAGCAGGACCGCATCTTCGACGCGCACGCGGGCCGGCGCATCGTGCTCGCGACCAACGTGGCCGAGACCTCGCTCACGGTTCCCGGCATCCGCTACGTGATCGACACCGGCACGGCGCGCGTGAAGCGCTACAGCTTCCGCAGCAAGGTGGAACAGCTGCTGGTCGAGCCCATCAGCCAGGCCGCGGCCAACCAGCGCGCCGGCCGCTGCGGGCGGGTGGCGAACGGCATCTGCATCCGCCTGTACGACCAGCAGGATTTCGCCGGCCGGCCCCGCTTCACCGACCCGGAGATCCTGCGCTCGTCCCTGGCCGGCGTGATCCTGCGCATGAAGTCGCTGCACCTCGGTGTGGTGGAGGACTTCCCCTTCATCGACCCGCCTTCGCGGCGCGCCATCGCCGACGGCTACCAGCTGCTCAACGAGCTCGGCGCGGTGGACGACGACAACGCCCTCACGACGATGGGCGCGGAGCTGGCGCGCCTGCCGCTGGACCCGCGGGTGGGCCGCATGATCCTGGAGGCGCGCCAGCGCGGCGCCCTGCACGAGGTGCTCGTGATCGCGTCGGCCCTGTCGCTGCAGGACGTGCGCGACCGGCCGATGGAGCTGCAGGCCCAGGCGGACCAGCAGCACGCCAAGTTCGACGACGAGAAGAGCGAGTTCTCCGGCTACCTGCGGCTGTGGCAGTGGCTGGACGAATCGCGCGGCGGGCACGGCACACACTCCCGCGCCTTGCGCGGGAGTTCTCCTGATGCTCCACCCGTGGTGGGGGCCGAAGGCCCTCACCACCGGCTCTCGAACCGCCAGTACGAACAACTCCTGCGGCAGAACTTCATCAACGTGCGGCGCGTGCGCGAATGGCGCGACGTCCACAGCCAGTTGCTCACGGTCGTCACCGAGCACAAGTGGCGCATGAACGAGCAGCCCGCGAGCTACGAGCAACTGCACAAGGCCATGCTGTCGGGCCTGCTGGGCAACATCGGCTTCAAGCTGGAAGACGACGAGGCGTATCTCGGCGCGAGGGGCATCAAGTTCTACCGCCATCCGGGTGCGCACCTGAAGAAGCGGCCGGGGCGCTGGGTCGTTTGCGCGGAACTGGTCGAAACGACGCGCCTGTTCGGCCGCGGCATGGCCAACATCGAGCCGCAGTGGGTGGAGGAGGTCGCCGGCCACCTGCTGAAGAAGCAACTGCTGGACCCGCACTGGGAAAAGAAGGCGGCCGAGGTCGTGGCGCTCGAGCGCGCCACGCTGTACGGACTCGTGATCTACAGCGGCCGGCGCGTGCCGTTCGCGCGCGCGGACCTGCAGGGCGCGCGCGAGATCTTCATCCGCGAGGGCCTGGTCACGGGCGAGTGGGAGACGCGCCTGCCTTTCCTTGCCGCCAACCAGAAGCTGGTCCGGCAAGTGGAGGAGCTCGAACACAAGTCGCGGCGCCAGGACGTGCTCGTGGACGAGGAGCTGATCTACGCGTTCTACGACCAGCAGCTGCCCAAGGACGTGTACAGCGGCACGACCTTCGAGAGCTGGTACCGGGAGGCGAGCCGCGGCCGGCCCGACCTGCTGAAGCTCACGCGCGACGAGCTGATGCGCCACGAGGCGGCCGGCATCACCAGCAGCGCGTTCCCGAAGACGGTGAAGCTCGGGGGCGTGGATTGCGCGGCGAGCTACCTGCACGAACCGGGGGACCCGCGCGACGGGCTGACCGTGAGCCTGCCGCTGTTCGTCCTCAACCAGGTGAACGAGGACCGGGTCGAGTGGCTGGTGCCCGGCATGCTGAAGGACAAGGTGCAGGCCTTGCTGAAAAGCCTGCCGCAGAAACCGCGCTCCCGGTTCGTCCCGCTGCCGGAGTCGGCCGCGCGCGTCGCGGGCCTGCTCACGGCGCCGGAGCGCTTCGGGCACGGCAGCCTGACGGACGTCCTGCTCAAGCTGGTGCGCGACGAGACCAGCCTCGACGTGAAGCGCACGGACTTCAAGCCGGACATGGTGCCGCAGCACCTGTTCATGAACATCCGCGTGATCGACGAGCACGGACGCCAGCTGGGCATGGGGCGCAATCTCGGCGCGCTGAAGGCGGAACTGGGCGCGAAGGCACGCGGTGCGTTCCAGGCGCTGGCAGGCCTGAAGGTGTCTGCCGCTCCCGCGCCCTCCGCGCAAGGGCAGGGCGGGAACGCTGCTGCCGGCCGGAGCGCGATGCCGGCAGGCGCCGCGAGCCCTGCGGCCGGCGTTTCCGCCAAGCAGGGAGGAGCCACGCCCGCGGAGCAACGCTACACGGCCTGGACCTTCGGGGAGTTGCCCGAGCTGATGGAGATCCGCAAGGGCGGGACCAGCCTCGTCGGCTTCCCCGCGTTGATCGACCAGAAGGATGCGGTGAGCATCGAGGTGTTCGACGAGCCCGAGGTCGCGGCAGCGCGCCACCGCGCCGGCCTGCGGCGGCTGTTCGCGCTGCAGTTGCGCGATGCGCTGAAGTACCTCGAGAAGAACATTCCCGACCTGCAGAAAATGGCCGTGGCCTACATGCCGCTCGGGACGCACGAAGAACTGCGCGACCAGATCGTGGAGGTCGCGCTGGATCGCGCCTTCCTGATGGACCCGCTGCCGGCCACCGCCGCCGACTTCCAGCGCCGCCTGGACGAAGGCCGCGGCCGCCTGACCCTCATCGCCAACGAGGTGGCGCGACTCGCCGCGACCATCCTGGGCGACTACGCGGCGGCCGCCCGGAAGATCAAGGAGACCCGGATCCAGCCGGAGGCAACCGCCGATGCCGCGCAGCAACTGCAGCGGCTCGTGCCCCGGCGCTTCCTGGCGGCCACGCCCTGGGCGCGGCTGCAGCACCTGCCTCGCTACCTGAAAGCGATCGTGCTGCGCCTGGACAAGCTGCGCGCCGACCCCGCCCGGGATGCGGCGAGGACGGCGGAGCTGAAACCGCAGGAGCAGCGGTACTGGCGTCTCCTGGCCGAGCGCAAGGGCGTGGTCGATGAGCGAATGGAAGACTTCCGCTGGCTGCTCGAGGAGCTGCGCGTGAGCTTCTTCGCGCAGGAATTGCGCACGCCCCAGCCGGTCAGCCTCAAGCGGCTGGAGAAGCTGTGGGGCCAGATCAACAGCTGAGGCGCCACAGCCCGTGGAGAATTCACCCAGTTCACCGGGAACCTGCGTTCGCGGTAGAAGCCCCCTTGCATCCGGCTGGCGCTCTGTTACGTTAGCTTGCAATTGCGGAGGGATGCCATGGACAGACGCAGCTTCCTCGAGTCCTGCAGCGCCAGTGCGGCGTGTCTCTCCGCCGCCGTCGCCGTGTCAGGCGCCTCCTGGGCGTCCAATGCACGTCCCAAGGAGTACGCGCGCGCCGTCCTGGTGGACGAGCGCGGCGACCCGCTGAAGGCCGCGGCGCTCCAGCCGCAGGCGAACTACGTCTTCAACTATCCCTTCGAGGCCACGCCCGTGTTCCTGCTGGACCTGGGCAAGCCGGTGGCGCCGAACACGTTGACGACGGAGGACCGGCAGGCCTACGTGTGGCCGGGCGGGGTCGGGAGCCGGCGCAGCATCGTCGCGTACTGCGCGATCTGCGCGCACGAACTGGTGTATCCGACGCGCGAGGTGAGCTTCATCAGCTTCCGCAAGACGCGCGCACAACGCGGAGTACAGGACGGCCTGATCCACTGCTGCGCGGAACACAGCCAGTACGACCCGGCCCGCGGCGCCGAAGTGCTCGCCGGGCCGGCCCGCCAGCCCTTGTGCGCGGTGCTGCTGGAGTACGACCCCGCGACCGACGGGCTCGCCGCGCACGGCACGCTCGGGGGCGAGCTCTTCGACCGCTTCTTCGAGAAGTACGCCCTGAAACTGAGCCTCGACGTCGGTCCCAACGCGCACCGGCCGGTGGCCAGACAGGCCGTGGTCCGGACACTGGAGCGGTACTCCAGGAACCCGATCCAGTGCTAGTGGTTCACCCGGCCCGCGCGTCAGCGCGCGGAGTCGTCGCCTGATGCGGAGCGAGCAGCGGGCGACTCAGAGCTTCGCGAGGCGATCGAGCGCGCTGCGCAGCGTCTCGTCCTTCTTGGCGAAGCAGAAGCGCACGACGCGCTGGTCGAAGCCGCTGCCGTAGAACGCGGACAGCGGAATCGCCGCAACCCCGATCTCCCGGGTGAGCCACTGGCAGAACTCGGCTTCCTGCAGGTCGCTGACCTGCGAGATGTCCACGCACTGGAAGTAGGTGCCTTCGCTGGGCAGCAGCTTGAAGCGCGTTTGCGCGAGTCCGGCCCGGAAGAGGTCGCGCTTGCGCTGGTAGAAGGCCGGCAGCTCCAGGTAGGGCCGGGGCGAGGCCATGTAGCTCGCGAGTCCGTACTGCATGGGCGTGTTCACGGTGAACACGTTGAACTGGTGCACCTTGCGGAATTCCGCCGTGAGCGCCGCCGGCGCGGCGACGTAGCCGACCTTCCAGCCCGTCACGTGGCAGGTCTTGCCGAAGCTCGAGACGATCAGTGCGCGCGCGGCCAGGCCGGGAAACGAAGCAGCGCTCTGGTGCCTCTGCCCGTCGAACACCATGTGCTCGTAGACCTCGTCGCTGACGACGAACACGTCGGTGGGCGCGAGCAGGTCCTGCAGTTGCAGCATCTCGTCGCGCGTCCAGACCGTGCCGCTCGGGTTGTGCGGTGAATTGATGATGATCGCCCGCGTGCGGGGCGTCAGTGCCGCGGCGATGCGCGCGAAGTCCGGGCGGAAGCTGCCCGGCGTGAGCGGGACGCGCACCACCGTGCCGCCGGCGAGCTCGATGTTCGGGACGTAGCTGTCGTAGCACGGCTCCAGCACGATCGCCTCGTCGCCCGGCTTCACCAGTGCGAGCACGGCGGTGATGATGGCCTGCGTCGCACCCGCCGTGACGGTGACCTCCGCGGCCGGGTCGTACCTGCGGCCGTAGAGGGCTTCCACCTTGGCGGAGATGGCCTCGCGCAGCGGTGCGACGCCGGTCATGGGCGGGTACTGGTTGAAGCCCTTGCGCATGGCTTCGGTGACCGCGTCCACCAGCTTCGGGTCGCAGTCGAAGTCCGGGAAGCCCTGTCCCAGGTTGACAGCGCCGGTCTCGGCCGCCAGCGACGACATGACGGTGAAGATGTTCGTCCCCATCGCGGGGAACTTGCTGATGATTGGCGGCGTGCGGGCGGCGGTCGTCATAGTTCGTAGTCGGTTCCTTGCCCGGCCATCGCCTTCGCGATCAGGTTGCGGTCGAGGCGGTCGGACAGCAGTTCGGCAAAACGATAGACGAAGTTGCGCAGGTAAGCGCCCCGCTTGAACGCCACGCGCGCCAGGTTCTGGCCGAACAGGTGGCCGAGCGGACGCACGGCCAGGTCCGAGTTGCCGTTGCCTGCGTCGTCGCGCACGGCCATCTCCGCGACGATGCCGATGCCGAGGCCCAGGCGCACGTAGGTCTTGATCACGTCGGAATCGATGGCCTCCAGCGCGATTCGCGGCTTCAGCTTCTTCTGCGCGAAGGCGGCGTCGATGCGCGTGCGGCCCGTGAACGAGGGGTGATAGGTGACGAGGGACTCGCCGGCGATGTCCTCCAGGGTGATGCGGTCCTTGGTGGCCAGCGGGTGGGCCAGGGGCATCACCAGCACATGCTGCCATTCGTAGCACGGCAGCGTGACCAGCTCGGGGTAATCCGAGAGCGACTCGGTGGCGATGCCGATCTCGGCCACTTCGTCCAGCACCATGCGGGCGACCTGGTCGGGCGATCCCTGGTGCAGGCTCACGCTGACCTTCGGATACGCCTCGCGCAGTTTCGCCACCGGAATGGGCAGCACGTAGCGCGCCTGCGTATGCGTGGTGGCGATGGAGAGGGTGCCGCTGTCCTGCGCGCTGAACTGTTCGCCGATGCGCTTGAGGTTGCCCACCTCGCGCATGATCAGCTCGATGCTCTTGAGGACGTGTTGTCCCGGCTCCGTCACCCGCTTCAGCCGCTTGCCATGCCGGGCGAAGATCTCGACGCCCAGCTCCTCCTCGAGCTCGATGATGGCCTTGGAGACGCCGGGTTGCGACGTGTGCAGCGCCTTGGCTGCTTCCGTGAGGTTGAGGTTGCGCCGCACCGCTTCCTGGACGAAGCGAAACTGATGCAGATTCATACCGAATTTCTTCTAAGGGAGAAATTCATTATGCCTGCGCTTTACTCCAGCGCGATGTGCGCAATGAGGTCCAGCACCCGTGCATCCTCCCCGACGGGCTTCTGCAAAACGAACTCCACGGCCGGATGCGCGGCGCGCAGGCTGTCGACGATCGCGGGCAGGTCCTCGCGCGCGTGCCGGCCGGTGCCGAGGAACATCGGGACGATCGTGACCTGGGTGGCCCCGCCGCCGACCACGTCCGCGGTCGCTTCGGGCAGGCCCGGGGATTCGAGCTCCAGGTAGGCGCAGCGCACGGGCGTGCCCGGACGCAGCGTGCGCAGGCGCGCGGCGACGGTTTCCATCGGCAGCCGCCAGAGCGGGTCGCGCGAGCCGTGGCCGAACAGGACGATGGCACGCGCGCTCGTCATCGCCGCAGCACGAGCCAGCCGAACGCGCCCAGCGAGAGCACGGTGTACAGGAAGCCCGGCGCGCCGGCGGCCACCCAGGGCCGCCAGTTCTGCAGGTTGCCGATGTAGCCGAACACGTTGTTCAGGAGGAAGAAGCTGATCCCGATCAGCACGCCGCCGAACACGTAGCTGGTGATGCCGCCGGAGCGGAAGTGCAGGTACGCGAAGGGCAGGGCCAGCACCACCATCACCAGGCAGGACAGCGGATAGAACACCTTGCGCCAGAACTCGATCTCGTAGCGCTGCGAGGTCTGGGCGTTGGCGGCGAGATGCTGGATGTACTGGAACAGCGCGATGGTGCTCATGCGGTCCGGTTTGAGCAGGGCCACCGAAACCATTTCCTGGGTGATGTCAGTGGGCCAGCGCAGCGTCGGCATGCGCTGCCGCTCCACGTGGGTGGCACCCTTGTCGTCCTGGAATTCGGTGCGCTGCACGTCGCGCAGGATCCAGGCGCCGTCGGTGAAGCTGGCCTTGGGCGCCTGGGTGATGGACACGAGGAAGCCGCGCGAATCGGCCTCGAAGATGCGCACGCGTTCCATCTCCCCCTCCGGCGTGAGCCGGTACACGTTCACGTTGTACGAGGAGTAGCGCTGGCGCTCCTTCAGCCAGGCTCCGGTGGTGCCGACGGACACCCCGCCGTTCATGCGGGCCTTGAGCAGCTGCGCCGTGCGGTCACTGAGGGGCGCCAGGTAGTCGCCCGTCGCGAACGTCAGCACGGTGAAGGCCAGACCGAGCAGCAGCAGCGTGCGCAAGGCGCGCCACGGCCCCAGCCCGCTGGTACGAAGAATGGTGTACTCGGAGCTCTGGGCGAAGCGCGCCATCACGAAGATGGTGCCGATCAGCACCGCGATCGGCAGCAGTTCGTACAGGTGCGCCGGCATGCCCAGCGTGACGTACACCAGCGCCTGCGTGAGCTGGTAGGGCTGCACCCCGCGGCCCACGCTGCCCAGCTCGTCGACGAAATCGAAGAAGAAGAAGAGGGCGAGGAAGCCGAGGCAGACGAAGGCCACGGCCTGCACGACCTCGACGTAGATCAGGCGCCGGATCGTCTTCACGCGCGCTCCCTGCGCAGGCGCAGCAGCAGCGGCCTGAAGCCCCAGTTGTTGTGCTGCTTCGCGAGCCACAGGGACGTGAGGCAGAAGGTGCCTCCGTGGACCGCGAGCAGGAAGCTGAGGAAGGGGATGCGCTGGTTGCTGATCCAGTTCTGTCCCAGGTTCAGCAGGTTGTAGTACACGACGAACGCGAACAGCGCGAACACCAGGTTGCCGCTGCGGCCCACGCGCGGGTTCACGCTGGAGACCGTCACCGCCAGCAGCACGAAGTTCACGCCGGCGAGCGCCACGCCCAGGCGCCACGCGAGCTCGCCGAGGTTCACGGGGGTGGGGTTCGTCATGAGCGACACGGTGGTGCGCGCCTTCGCGGGCGTGTTCTCACCGGGGATCAGGCTGTTGTTGGTCACGCGGGTGCCATGCACCTCGAACTCGCTGATGCGCAGGCCCTCGCCCTTGAGCGAGTTCTCCAGCCGCTGGCCGTCGGAAAGCAGCAGGAACTGGTCGTCGCCGATGGTCTCCACGTGCCCGCTGCGCGCCGACGTGACGGTCTCCTTGTCCCGCTCGACCGACGAGATGAAGATGTTCTTGCCCGACTTGTTGTCCGGCGTGTCCTTGTCCAGGAAGAACACCCGACGGCCATTGGCGGACTCCTGGAACTGGCCGGGAGCGACGCGCTCCAGGTCGCCGCGGCGGCCATAGCGGTCCTTCAGTTCCTGCGTCTGCTGGTTCGCCCAAGGCCAGATCACCAGCCCGAGCAGCGCGGTGACCATCAGGATGGGCCACGCAAAACTGAAGAGGGGGCGCACGAGCGAGGCCAGGCCGCGGCCGGCGCTGAACCAGATCACCATCTCGCTGTCCCGGTACATGCGCGAGAGCGTGCCCACGATGGCGATGAAGAGCGACAGCGTGAGCACGGTGGGCAGGTAGCCCAGGACCGTGTAGCCCATGACCATCATCACTTCCTCGGGATTGACGCTGCCGCGCGAGGCCAGGCTCAACGTGCGGATCAGGGTCATGGTCACGATGATGGTGACCAGCACCACGAGCGACGCGCCGAAACTGCGGGCCAGCTCCTTGCGAACGGTTGAATGGAATAACATCTGCGGCTTGCGGCGCGTGCCGCGGCGTGAACAACAAGGATTATGGACTTCGAACTCAAGACCCTCGACCTGGCAGGTGCGTCCAGCGAGAAGACCGACGTGCTGCTGGTCCTGGTTCCCGAGGGCTTCCAGGCGGGCAAGGACCCGGTCTCGCGCCTGGCTGCCGCGGCCCTGCAAGCCAAGGATCTCGAACCGAAACCGGGCAAGCTGCTGCACGCCTACCGGCCCGAGGGCATTGCTGCGTCGCGCGTGATCTTCGCGGGCGCCGGCGACGGATCGGGCCGCCGCGTCCATGCCGCGGTGCAGGCCGCGACCAGCGCGCTGCGCTCGTCGACGGCGAAGAAGCTCACCATCGTCCTGCCGCCGGAGAGTGGTGACGACGCCGTGCGCGCTGCGGTCTGCGGGACGGCCGAGAGCAGCTATGTCTATGTGGCCACGAAGTCCAAGCCCGAGGCACGCGAGCTGAAGAAGGTCGTCGTCGGAGTGGCCGACGCGGGCGCGCGCAAGCAGGCCTTCGCGCGGGCCAAGGCCGCGGCGATCGGGATCGAATTCGCCCGCGAACTGGGCAACCTGCCGCCGAACTACGCCACGCCCACGCGGCTCGGCGAAGAGGCGACCAAGCTCGCCAAGTCGCACGGCCTGCAGGTCGAGGTGTTCGGCCCCAAGGAGGTCGCGCGCATCGGCATGGGCGCGTTCCTGGGCGTCGCCAAGGGTTCGGCGGAGCCGCTGCGCTTCATCACGCTGCGCTACGAAGGCGCCGGCAAGGGCCAGGCACCGGTCGTGCTGGTGGGCAAGGGCATCACCTTCGACACCGGCGGCATCTCCATCAAGCCTTCGGCGGAGATGGACGAGATGAAATACGACATGGGAGGCGCCGCCAGCGTGCTGGGGACCTTCCGCGCCCTGGCGGAACTCAAGCCCCGGATCAACGTGATCGGGCTGATCCCCAGCTGCGAGAACATGCCCGATGGCGCCTCGTACAAGCCCGGCGACATCCTCACCAGCCTGAGTGGGCAGACCATCGAGGTGCTGAACACCGACGCCGAGGGCCGCCTGATCCTGTGCGACGCCCTCACGTACGCGGAACGCTTCAAGCCCCGCGCCGTGATCGACATCGCGACGCTGACGGGCGCCTGTGTCGTCGCCCTGGGCGGCGTACGCAGCGGGCTCTTCGCGACCGACGACGAACTCGCGCAGCAACTGATGGCCGCCGGCGACGCCGCGCTGGATCCCTGCTGGCGCCTGCCGCTGGACGACGAGTACGCCGAGGGCCTGAAGACCAATTTCGCGGACGTGGCGAACGTCGCCGGGCGCGCGGCCGGTGCCGTGGTCGCGGCCAAGTTCCTCCATCGCTTCACCCAGAACTATCCCTGGGCCCACCTGGACATCGCCGGCACTGCCTGGAAGGGCGGGGCAGCGAAGGGCTCGACCGGCCGGCCCGTGGGCCTGCTGCTCGAATACCTGATGGCACAGGAAGGCGCCGGGTCCGGCGCTGCAGCGAAGGCCGCGCCCGCCGGCAAGACCAAGCCGAAATCCGCCAAGGGCCGGTCGCGCGCCGCCGCCTGACCGCTCGCGATGACGGAGGTCGCGTTCCACTTCAACGTCCCGGACAAGCTGGGATACGCATGCCGCCTGCTGCGCAAGGCGACGGGCTCGGGGGCGCGGGTCGTTGTGACCGGGGACGCCGCGCTGCTGCGCAGCCTGGACGTGGAGCTGTGGAGCTTTTCGCCCCTGGAGTTCATCCCGCATTGCCACGCGGCATCGGCGGAGGCGCCGGTGCTCGCCGCGTCGCCGGTCATCCTTGCCGACTCCCCGCGCGGAACGCCGCACCATGAGGTGCTGGTGAACGTGGGCGGCCCGGTGCCCGACGGATTCGAGCGCTTCGAGCGGCTGATCGAACTCGTCTCGGTGGACGACGGTGACCGGCAGCAGGCACGCGCGCGCTGGAAGCATTACGCCGACCGCGGCTACGCGATCCGCCGCCACGACCTCGCAGGGGAGGCCGCCTGATGGCCAATCGACCGCCGCCACGCTTCGTGCCCACGCTGACCGAAGTGGTGCACTCCGGACCGGCGCCGCTCACGGGCAGCACGGCCGCCAGCCTGTCCCAGGAGCAACTCGCGCAGCGCGTCTTGCAGCGCGTGGACCTGGTGCTCGATCGCAGGGTGCGCGAAGAGATCGCCACCGTCGTCCTGGAGCAGACCAGCGCGATCGTCCCCTTGCTGCGGGAGCGCATCGAGACCGTGGTGCGGGAAGTCGTCGCCGAGGCTGTCGCCGAGGAGATCCAGGCGCGTCAACGCGCCGGCGCCGGCGGCGTTTGAGCAGCAACGGCGCGCGTGATTGCGAGTCGTTGCGCGGCTCCGCGATTCGCTCGCGACCTAGACCTTTCCCTATGGATCGGGCCCGGAAATTGCGATAGCCTCGCGCCCGTTGAGTAAGTAAACGGACCTCAACCCCATCCAACCCGGAGGTTTCCCCTATGCAATTCAAACTGAAATTGACGGCCGCCATGGCGATCGCCGCGGTGTGCGGCCTGTCCGCTGCCCAGGACATGGTCGTCAAGATCGGACACGTCGCCCCGCTCTCGGGCCCGCAGGCCCACTACGGCAAGGACAACGAGAACGGCGTCCGCATGGCCATCGAGGACCTCAACGCGCAGGGCGTCACCATCGGCGGCAAGAAGGCCAAGTTCGAGATCGAGGCCGAAGACGACGCCGCCGATCCGAAGCAGGGCACGGCCGCTGCCCAGAAACTGTGCGACGCCAAGGTCGCCGGCGTGGTGGGCCACCTGAACTCCGGGACCACGATCCCCGCCTCCAAGGTCTACCACGACTGCGGCATCCCGCACGTCACCGGCGCGGCCACCAACCCCGCGCTGACCAAGCCCGCCTACGACACCACGTACCGGATCATCGCCAACGACAACGCGCTCGGCTCCGCCCTGGCGCTGTACGCCGCCGACCAGCTGCACCTGAAGAAGGTCGCCATCATCGACGACCGCACCGCCTACGGGCAGGGCGTCGCCGAGGTGTTCGCGAAGACGGCCAAGTCGAAGGGCATGCAGGTCGTCGACGAGCAGTTCACGAACGACAAGGCAACGGACTTCATGGCGATCCTGACCGCCATCAAGGCCAAGAATCCCGACGCCATCTTCTACGGCGGCATGGACCCGCAAGCCGGCCCGATGCTGCGCCAGATGGAGCAGCTGGGCATGGACAAGGTGAAGTACTTCGGCGGCGACGGCATCTGCACGGCTGAAATCGCGAAGCTGTCCGCCGGCGCCAAGACGCTGTCGAACGTGATCTGCGCCGAAGGCGGCGCGGCCATCGCGAAGATGCCTGGCGGCACCGCGTGGAAGGCCAAGTACGACGCCAAGTACCCCGGCCAGTTCCAGGTGTACAGCCCGTACACCTATGACGCGACCTTCGTGCTGGTGGACGCGATGAAGCGCGCCGGTTCGACCGACCCGAAGAAGTACATCCCCTTCCTGAAGAAGACCAACTACAAGGGCGTGACCTCCGTCATCCAGTTCGAGCCGAACGGCGAACTGAAGAACGCAGCGACGACGCTCTACCACTACGTCGACGGCAAGAAGACGCCGCTCTGAAGCAGCTGATCCGGGGTAACTCCCTGTTTCGCGAAGGCCGCCCCCGGGCGGCCTTTTCGTTTCCGCGTTATTGATGCGCGTGCGTCGCATGCGCGCCTCGGGCCTGTAGTCTCGCTGGACGTTTTCTTGTCGGCGCGGTCCTACAACCCGCGCCAGCACTGGCTTTCCGCGCGATTGAGTTTCCTGTCGCGTTGAAAGCTTGTTGGGAACTCAGTACCCTCCAAGGCGCTGTTGGCGTGCCAACAGATGCTTACCTATGGGGGATCACATGGAAGTTCTGGCGAAGCTGCCTGCCGCTGAGCATCGAGACGGGGATTTGAAGTTGGTGCTGAAGGCCTTGTCGGCCTTCCGTCGCGGCGAGCAAGGGGTGACGCTGCCCACCGAATGGGATGGGCTGTACGGAAAGATCGCGACCGAGTTCAACGAACTCTCGTCGCAGGCCGCGCGCACGACCAACAAGCTCAAGGCCGTCATCGCGGCCCCGCAGAACGGCGCCCGCGCAGGGCGGCGGGTGTCGGACGACAAGCTCACGGGCTTCTGGCAGGACAACGTCGCCGCCATGAACCTGGCACTCGACGAGGTGGAATTCGCGCACGAACGCACCAAGACGCTGCTGGGCGCGCTGACGGACCTCAAGAAGGGCAATGTGCGCGCGGAGCTTCCCCATGACTGGAACGGCCCGTTCGGCAAGGTAGCGGATGCCTTCAACGACGTTGTCGCGCAAAACGTGCGCATGTCGCAGGAACTCGCGCGGCTGTCGCGCGTGGTCGGCAAGGAGGGCAAGCTCAAGGAGCGGGCCTCGATGCCGAGCAGCGACGGCTTCTGGCGCGACTCGGCAGAGTCGATCAACTCCCTCATCTCCGACCTCGTGCACCCGACCTCCGAAGTGGCACGGGTGATCGGCGCGGTTGCACAGGGCGACCTCTCCAAGTCGATGGCACTGGAGGCGGACGGTCGCGCGCTGGAGGGCGAATTCCTGCGCACGGCCATGACCATCAACAAGATGGTGCAGCAGCTGGGCACCTTCTCCGCCGAAGTGACGCGGGTGGCGCGCGAGGTGGGCACCGAGGGCAAGCTGGGTGGCCAGGCGGAAGTGCAGGGCGTGGCGGGTACCTGGAAGGACCTGACCGACTCCGTGAACTCCATGGCCGGCAACCTCACGGCGCAGGTGCGGAACATCGCGGAAGTGACCAAGGCCGTGGCGGCCGGTGACCTGTCCAAGAAGATCACCGTGGACGTGAAGGGTGAGATCCTGGAGCTGAAGAACACCATCAACACGATGGTGGACCAGCTGCGTTCGTTCGCCTCCGAAGTGACGCGGGTGGCCCGGGAAGTGGGTACCGAAGGCAAGCTGGGCGGCCAGGCCGACGTGCAGGGCGTGGCAGGTACCTGGAAGGACCTGACCGAGTCGGTGAACTTCATGGCCGGCAACCTCACCTCGCAGGTGCGGAACATCGCCGACGTGACGAAGGCCGTGGCCGCCGGTGACCTCTCCAAGAAGATCACCGTGGACGTGAAGGGTGAGATTCTCGAACTGAAGAACACCATCAACACGATGGTGGACCAGCTGCGGTCCTTCGCTTCGGAAGTGACGCGGGTGGCCCGGGAAGTGGGTACCGAAGGCAAGCTGGGCGGCCAAGCCGACGTGCAAGGCGTGGCCGGCACGTGGAAGGACCTGACGGACTCGGTGAACTCGATGGCCGGCAACCTCACGGCGCAGGTGCGGAACATCGCCGACGTGACGAAGGCCGTGGCGGCCGGTGACCTGTCCAAGAAGATCACCGTGGACGTGAAGGGCGAGATCCTGGAGCTGAAGAACACCATCAACACGATGGTGGACCAGCTGCGTTCCTTCGCCTCGGAAGTGACGCGGGTGGCCCGTGAAGTGGGTACCGAAGGCAAGCTGGGCGGCCAGGCCGACGTGCAGGGCGTAGCCGGCACGTGGAAGGACCTGACCGACTCCGTGAACTCGATGGCCGGCAACCTCACGGCGCAGGTGCGGAACATCGCCGAAGTGACGACCGCCGTGGCGGCCGGTGACCTCTCCAAGAAGATCACCGTGGACGTGAAGGGCGAGATCCTGGAGCTGAAGAACACCATCAACACGATGGTGGACCAGCTCTCCTCGTTCGCTTCGGAAGTGACGCGCGTGGCCCGTGAAGTGGGTACCGAGGGCAAGCTGGGCGGACAGGCGGACGTGCAGGGCGTGGCGGGTACCTGGAAGGACCTGACCGAGTCGGTGAACTTCATGGCCGGCAACCTGACGTCGCAGGTGCGAAACATCGCCGATGTGACGAAGGCCGTGGCGGCCGGTGACCTGTCCAAGAAGATCACCGTGGACGTGAAGGGCGAAATCCTGGAGCTGAAGAACACCATCAACACGATGGTGGACCAGCTCTCCTCGTTCGCTTCGGAAGTGACGCGGGTGGCCCGGGAAGTGGGCACCGAGGGCAAGCTGGGTGGCCAGGCCGACGTGCAGGGCGTGGCCGGTACCTGGAAGGACCTGACCGACTCAGTGAACTCCATGGCCGGCAACCTCACGGCGCAGGTACGGAACATCGCCGACGTGACCAAGGCCGTGGCGGCCGGTGACCTGTCCAAGAAGATCACCGTGGACGTGAAGGGCGAGATTCTCGAACTGAAGAACACCATCAACACGATGGTGGACCAGTTGCGCTCCTTCGCCTCGGAAGTGACGCGGGTGGCGCGTGAAGTGGGTACCGAGGGCAAGCTGGGTGGCCAGGCCGACGTGCAGGGCGTGGCCGGCACCTGGAAGGACCTCACGGACAACGTGAACTTCATGGCCGGCAACCTGACCTCTCAGGTGCGGAACATCGCCGACGTGACCAAGGCCGTGGCGGCGGGTGACCTGTCCAAGAAGATCACCGTGGACGTGAAGGGTGAGATCCTGGAGCTGAAGAACACCATCAACACGATGGTGGACCAGCTGCGTTCGTTCGCCTCCGAAGTGACGCGGGTGGCGCGCGAAGTGGGTACCGAAGGCAAGCTGGGCGGCCAGGCCGACGTGCAGGGCGTGGCAGGTACCTGGAAGGACCTGACCGACTCCGTGAACTCGATGGCCGGCAACCTCACGGCGCAGGTGCGGAACATCGCGGAAGTGACGACCGCCGTGGCGGCCGGTGACCTGTCCAAGAAGATCACCGTGGACGTGAAGGGCGAAATCCTGGAGCTGAAGAACACCATCAACACGATGGTGGACCAGCTCCGATCCTTTGCTTCCGAAGTGACTCGCGTGGCGCGCGAAGTGGGTACCGAGGGCAAGCTGGGCGGCCAGGCCTACGTGCAGGGCGTGGCCGGCACCTGGAAGGACCTCACCGACAACGTGAACTTCATGGCCGGCAACCTCACCTCCCAGGTGCGGAACATTGCCGACGTGACCAAGGCCGTGGCCGCGGGTGACCTCTCGAAGAAGATCACCGTGGACGTGAAGGGCGAGATCCTGGAGCTGAAGAACACCATCAACACGATGGTGGACCAGCTCTCCTCGTTCGCTTCGGAAGTGACGCGGGTGGCGCGGGAAGTGGGTACCGAGGGCAAGCTGGGCGGCCAGGCCTACGTGCAGGGCGTGGCCGGCACCTGGAAGGACCTCACGGACAACGTGAACTTCATGGCCGGCAACCTCACCTCGCAGGTGCGCGGTATCGCCAAGGTGGTGACCGCGGTGGCCAACGGCGACCTCGAACAGAAGCTGACCGTGGAAGCCAAGGGCGAGATCGCCTCGCTGGCGGACACGATCAACTCCATGACCGACACGCTCGCGACCTTCGCCGACCAGGTGACCACCGTGGCGCGGGAGGTGGGGGTCGAAGGCAAGCTGGGCGGCCAGGCCAAGGTGCCGGGCGCGGCGGGAACGTGGAAGGGCCTCACGGAAAACGTGAACCAGCTCGCCGCCAACCTCACCACGCAGGTGCGAGCGATCGCCGAAGTGGCAACGGCCGTGACCCAGGGTGACCTGACGCGCTCCATCACGGTGGAAGCGCAGGGCGAAGTGGCCGCACTGAAGGACACCATCAACGAGATGATCCGCAACCTGCGCGACACGACGCAGGTGAACACCGAGCAGGACTGGCTGAAGACCAACCTCGCCAAGTTCTCGCGGATGCTGCAAGGCCAGCGCGACCTGGTCGCCGTGGGCCACCTGATCCTGTCCGAGCTCGCGCCGGTGGTGGGAGCGCAGCAGGCCGAGTTCTACGTGCTGCGCTACACCCAGGAGCAGCCCAAGCTGCGCCTGATGGCCTCGTATGCCTCGGACGGCCATGGCGCCTACGGCAAGGAGGTCGACCTGGGCCAGGGCCTGGTCGGGCAGGCGGCGTTCGACAAGAAGAAGATCATGCTCACGTCGTCCTTCCCGGAGACGTTGCGCATCGTCTCCGGCCTGACGGAGACGGCACCGCTGAACGTGCTGGTGCTGCCCATCATCTTCGAAGGCCAGGTGCGGGGCGTGATCGAGCTCGCCTCGGTCGAACGCTTCAACCCGACCCACCAGGCCTTCCTCGACCAGCTGACGGAATCCATCGGCATCGTGATCAACACGATCGAGGCCAACATGCGGACGGAAGACCTGCTGGCGCAGTCGCAGTCGCTGGCGCAGGAGCTGCAGTCCCGCCAGGAAGAACTGCAGCAGACCAACGAGGAACTGCAGGAAAAGGCGCGGCTGCTGGCCCACCAGAACCAGGAAGTGGAGCGCAAGAACCAGGAAGTGGAGCAGGCGCGCCAGGCCCTGGAGGAAAAGGCCAAGCAGCTCGCGCTGACCTCCAAGTACAAGTCGGAGTTCCT
Source organism: Ramlibacter ginsenosidimutans (assembly GCF_016654015.1). Classification (GTDB taxonomy): domain Bacteria; phylum Pseudomonadota; class Gammaproteobacteria; order Burkholderiales; family Burkholderiaceae_C; genus Ramlibacter; species Ramlibacter ginsenosidimutans. Next base: position 53,960 of record NZ_JAEPWM010000007.1, read on the forward strand.
GGCCAACATGTCGCACGAGCTGCGCACGCCGCTGAACTCGCTGCTGATCCTGTCCGACCAGCTGTGCAAGAACCCGGAAGGCAACCTCACGCCCAAGCAGGTGGAGTTCGCCAAGACGATCCACTCGTCCGGAAACGACCTGCTGATGCTGATCAACGACATCCTGGACCTGTCCAAGATCGAGTCCGGCACGGTGGTCGTCGACGTCAACGAGCTGCGGCTGTCGGACCTGCAGCTGTATGTGGAACGCACGTTCCGGCACGTGGCCGAAGCGAAGAACGTGGACTTCGGCGTGCGCAGCGGCCTCAACCTGCCGGCCTCCATGGTCACGGACGCCAAGCGCCTGCAGCAGATCCTCAAGAACCTGTTGTCGAACGCGTTCAAGTTCACGCACCAGGGCCACGTCACCTTGCAGATCGAGGAGGTCTTCGCCGGCTGGAGCGCCGACAACGAGGACCTCAACCGGGCGCAGCAGGTGATCGCGTTCTCGGTGTCGGACACCGGCATCGGCATCTCGCCGGACAAGCAGCAGATCATCTTCGAGGCCTTCCAGCAGGCCGACGGCTCCACCAGCCGCAAGTACGGCGGCACGGGCCTGGGCCTCGCGATCAGCCGCGAGCTGTCCAAGCTGCTGGGGGGTGAGATCCGCCTGGTGTCCGCGCCGGGGCAGGGCTCGACCTTCACCCTGTACCTGCCGCTGGTCTACATGGCGACACGCAATGCGCGCCGCATCACCAGCGACTTCCGCTCCGACACGACCATCGCGCCGGTGCCCAAGCGGATGGCGCCGCCGCAACCCGCGTCGGCCGAGACCCAGGTGGCCGAGCGGCCGGCGCAGACCGCGCTGGCCACCAGCGAAGACACCGAAGATGTGCTGGCCGCGGACAACGTGGCGAACGACGACCGCGACAGCATCCACCAGGGAGATGCGGTGCTGCTGATCGTGGAGAACGACCTGGCGTTCGCCCGCTTCCTGCTCGATGCCGCGCGCGCCAAGGGCTTCAAGGGCCTGGTCACCACGGTCGGCGCCGGCGCGCTGACGCTCGCGAGCCAGCACAAGCCTTCGGCCGTGACGCTCGACATGCACCTGCCCGACATGGCGGGCTGGCGCATCCTGGACCGCATCAAGCACGACCTGGCGCTGCGCCATGTGCCGGTGTGCGTCATCTCGACGGACGACAGCAAGGACCGCGCGTTCAAGTCGGGCGCGCTGGCCTTCCTGGAGAAACCCATCCGCTCGAAGGAAGTGCTGGACGGCATGCTCGAGAAGCTGCACAACTACGTGACGCGCAGCGAGAAGAGCCTGCTGGTTGCGCTGGACGACCAGGTGGTGCGCAACGAGCTGCTGGCGCAGATCGAGGGCGAACAGGTGGACGTGACGGTGGTCGCCTCGGCAGCCCAGCTGCAGCAGGCGCTCGACGACGGCCGCTTCGACGCGATCGTGCTGGAGGACGGCTTCGGCGGAATCGATCCGCGCCAGTACCGGCGTGCGCTGGCCGGGCAGGCGAGCATCGGGCCGGTCCCGCTGATCCTCTACCGCGGCGAGCACGGCGCCCGCCATGCCTGGCATTCGGACGAAAGCGTCACAGTGCAGGAAGTGCACGGGGGCGCCCGGCTGTTCGATGCCGCGCTGCTGGCCCTGCACAAGAGCCTGGCGCGCCTGCCGGAAGCCAAGCGCGACGTGATCGACATGGTCTACGAATCGGCCAAGCCGCTTGCAGGCAAGCGCGTGCTGATCGTGGACGACGACATGCGCAACATCTTCGCGCTGGCGACCGTTTTGGAAGAGCACGGCATGGACATCGTCTGGGCCGACAACGGGCGCGAGGCGATCAACCGCGTGGCGAACGACCCCGGCATCCAGGTGGTCCTGATGGACATCATGATGCCGGAGATGGACGGCATGGCCACCATGAAGGAGATCCGCAAGCTGCCGCAGGGCAGGAATCTGCCTATGATCGCCGTCACGGCCAAGGCCATGAAGGGGGACCGCGAGAAGTGCATCGAGGCCGGCGCCTGGGACTACCTGGCCAAGCCGGTGAACACGCCGGACCTCCTCGCAGTGCTGCGGGCCTGGCTGCAGCAATAGTTGGACCTGGGGACGGATCGCGGGGCAGCCTGCACCGTCCCCGACTGAGCAAGGATATCTGGTGACCAGTACTGCGGCTCCGCAGGAATCGGGAGACAAGGTCAACATCCTGGTGGTGGACGACTTGCCGGAAAAGCACGTCGTGTTCCGGACCATCCTCGACGAGCTTGGGCAGAACATCGTCAGTGCCCGGTCCGGGCAGGAGGCGCTGAAGTACATCCTCGAGATGGAGTTCGCGGTGATCCTGCTGGACGTCAACATGCCCGACATCGACGGGCTGGAGACCGCGAGCCTGATCCGGAACTACAAGAAATCGGCGCAGACGCCGATCGTCTTCATCACCGCCTATGTCGACGAGTTGCAGGCGCGCCGCGGCTACGCGCTGGGCGCCGTCGACTACATCCCGTCGCCGGTGGTGCCGGAGGTGCTGCGCTCCAAGGTGCGGGTGTTCGTCGAGCTGTTCCGCATGAACCGCCAGCTGCAGAAGCAGGCGGCGCAACGCGAGGAACTCGCGCGATCGGAAGCGGCACGCGCCGCGGCCGAGGAGGCGATCCAGCGCGCGGACTTCCTGGCCGAGGCGAGCCGCACGCTCTCGCGGTCGCTGAACCTGGACGACACGACTGCGGCCGTCCTGGATCTCTGCGTGCCCGTGCTCGCCGAGCGGGCGATCCTGGGCATTCCGGACAAGGAAGGCGGCGTCCGCCGCCTCGACATGCATCCGGCGCCGAGCGTGGACGACGCGGAGGCGTTCACGCCGGAGCTTCGGGCGGCCGCGGACCAGGTGATCCGCACGCGCCAGTTCTACCTGTGGCGCCGCGACGAGCGCGCCGCGGCGATCTTCCCGCTGACGGCGGGGGACGAGATCCGGGGCGCGCTGGCGCTGCTGGGGCCGGCGGCGCAGTTCGATTCGGCGCGCATCGCGCTGATGCGGGAATTCGCCAGCCGCGCGTCCATCGCGATGGAGAACGCACGCCTGTACTCCGCCGTGCAGGAAGCGGACCGCCGCAAGAACGAGTTCCTGGCGATGCTCGCGCACGAACTGCGCAACCCGCTCGCGCCGATCCGCAATGCCGTGCACATCCTTGCCAGCGCGCAGGAGCTGCCGCCCAAGCTCGCCTGGGCGCGCGACGTCATCGGTCGGCAGGCCGACCACATGGCCCGGCTGATCGACGACCTGCTGGACGTGTCGCGCATCGTGCAAGGCAAGGTGGCCGTCAAGCTGGAGAAGCTGCAGCTCGCGTCGCTCATCGAGCGTTCCGTCGAGGCGAGCTCGCCGCGCCTCGGGGCCCGCGAACAGGTGCTGGACGTGGTCCTGCCCAAGCAGAGCATCGAGCTCGAGGGCGATTCGGTGCGGCTGTCCCAGGTGCTCTCCAACCTGATCAACAACGCCAGCAAGTTCTCGCCGCCGCGCAGCCGCATCCGGCTGGAAGCGAGCTACGAGGAAGGCGAACTGCGCCTGTCGGTCAAGGACGAAGGCGCGGGCATCGCGGCGGAATTCCTCCCCCACATGTTCGACCTGTTCGCCCAGGCCGACCAGTCCCTGGACCGTTCGCAAGGTGGCCTGGGCATCGGCCTGACGCTGGTGAAGCATCTCGTCGAACTCCACGGTGGCCGCGTGTGGGCCGCCAGCGAGGGGCTGGGCAAGGGCGCTGAAGTCAGCATCGCGCTGCCGGCGCAGGTGGGCGGCGAGGCCGAGCCCGCCTTGCCGGGGGTGCTGCACCAACCGGTGGACGTGCCCAGCGGCGGGTCGCGCATCCTTGTCGTCGACGACCTGCAGGCCTCCGCGGAAACGCTCAGCACGCTGCTGCAGATGGAAGGCTTCCAGGTTCGGGTGGCGCACGACGGCCAGGAGGCATTGAGCATCGCGCGGGAGTTCCAGCCGAACGTGGTCCTGCTGGACATCGGCCTGCCGGGCATGAACGGGTTCGAAGTGGCCTACGGCCTGCGCAAGCAGCCCGAGTCGCGCGACGCCTTGCTGATCGCGTTGACCGGGTACGGTGAAGCGGAGAGCCGCAGCCGCTCGGCCCAGGCCGGGTTCGACTTCCACATGGTCAAGCCGGCCGACGTGAACCTGCTGCTGTCCATGTTGGCAAATCCTCAGGAAGCGCGGAAGGCCGTCGCAAGCGCGTAAGCTACAATCTCGGGCTCGCCGGAGGGGTGGATGAGCGGTTTAAGTCGCACGCCTGGAAAGCGTGTGTGGGTTAATAGCCCACCGCGGGTTCGAATCCCGCCCCCTCCGCCAGGACAGACAGGGCCCGCATCGCGGGCCTTGTGCATTTGGGGCCGTGCCTTTTCGCGTGGCTCGCCTTCAAACATCCCACGACGCCCGACTTCGCCGACGCCGGTTTCCCTTGGCGGTCTGACTACACACGAACTACACTTCGGAGTGTAGTCAGGAGGCCGCCATGCAGGAGTTCGTCGCATACCGTCGGGTGACCGCGTCCGAGCAGGGACGGGCCGGGCTCGACCTCGAGGCGCAGGCCGCGGCCATCCTGCGATTCGTGCAATCGCGGCACGGGGTGCTGCTGCAGGACTTCGTGGAGCATGAGGCCGGCAAGGGCAGCGACGGCATGGACCGCCGGCCGCAGTTGCGCGAAGCGATCGCGACCGCGCGCAGGCGCGCTGCGGTCCTGGTCGTCTCCCGGCTGGACCGCCTCTCGCGCAACGCGGCGCTCATCGCCGACCTGATCGCCTCGGGCGTGGCTTTCGTCGCGGCCGACACGCCGGAGGCGGACGCGGCGATGCTGCACGCTTATGCAGCGGTCGCGCAGCGGGAACGCGAGCACGCGGCCGGCAGGATCTCCGCCGCGCTGCAGGCAAAGAAGAGGGCGGCCCTCGCCCGCGGCTTGCCCAATCCGCTCGGCAACTCCCGCACCCTCCAGCCGGGCAACAGCGGCCGCAGCGAATCAGCGCAGGCCTTCGCGGCGCGCCTGGCGCCCATCCTCGAGGCGTACCGTGCCGCGGGCCTCACCCAGCGGCGGATGGTGGAAGCCCTGAATCACGACGGCATTCCCACCGCGGCCGGCGGGACGTGGTCGCTCCTGCAAGTCCAGCGCGTGCTCGCGCGCCTGGCCGGCCCACACCAACGCTGAGTCGCCGCGGGACGCGACGCCATCGGCCGCTCGACAGTGTGTCGGGGCAGCCACACGACGACAGCCTGACTAAGACTGTCTAATCAACATCAGACAGTCAATTAGACACATAGACATCGACGCATAGACAGTCGCTGCGCCGCGCGTAGACTGCTTAGGACTGTCTCCATCATTCTTTTGTCTGTCCAGACCCTGTAAAATCAACGGCGTAGACGTGTCTAGGGGTTTTCCTGTGTGACATTGTCTAGGCAGACTACGCAACTTTACTTGACGGTCTAATTGCTCAGTTATACAGTCGGCCTGAACAGTCCACAGATGAGGCGCTCTTGCTCACCAGCAAAGAGATTCTGGAGAGAACAGGCATCTCGCGTGCCACTCTCAACAACTACATTGCCAGCGGTTTGGTGCCGCGGCCCCAGGTGTTGCCGCCGGGGCCGGAGCATGGCGCAGCGCCTCGCATCGGTTACTTCCCGGACGACACGGTGGCGCGCGTCCAGGAGATCCAGCGGCTGAAAGGCCAGGGCTGGAGCATCGCGCGGATCTCGGAGCACCTGGCTGCTCATCCCCCCGGCCAGGCGCCCGGTGCGCAGCCCGCGGGTGCGGCGCCTGCGCCCGTGACCGCCGTGGCCACGGCCGTCGTCGCGGCGACGCGGCCCGAGAACGGTCGCGACGCGACGCTTTCCCTGACGGTGCGTGCAGGCCAGGTCGGTCACGCGGCCTACCTGCTGAACGACGCATTCCGCATCACCTGGGCGAACGAGCAGACCCGCTCGGACGCCTTGTCGCCGCTGGCCAGCCGCGCCGGCGTGCAGGGCACCAGCATCTTCAGCCAGTTGCTCTCGGTGGACCCCGCCAAGGGGGGCGACGCGATCCTGCGCTTTCACCTCCAGGTTGCGCAGGCGCGCGGCGCCACCACCGGGGCCTTGTTCCGCGACCTGCCGCCGGACGAGGCCGCCCGCCTGCAGCGGATGTTCGACGAGCCACGGCGCGGCGAATCGGGCCTCCTGATGCAAGCCGGCATCCCCGCCGGTGCCGGGCTGCCGGCGCGCATCGTGTATGCCGTGCAGTTCCGCGAGGGCGTCCTGATCGCCTATGCGAAGCAGGACGAACTCGGCTCCGTGGCGGTGCCGGTGCCGGCGCAACGTCCCGCGGCGGCGCCGGCCGTGACCCCCGTGGCCGTGCTGGTGAGCACGCTGCAGGACGCCAGCGGCCTCTGGGTGCGGCTGACCGCACAGGAATATTTCGAACTGCTCAACGAGATCTGGGCCGAACTCGATCGCGTCTTCCGTCGCCATGGCGGGCGCGCCGGGCCCCAGGGCGGCGAGGTGCTCGTCTGCTACTTCGTGCCGCAGCAGGACAGCAGCCATCTCTGGAACGCGCTGGCCGCCGCGCAGCAGACGCGCGAACTGATGCGCGAGATCTCGCAGCGCTGGCAGGCGCGCAAGGGCTGGGACGTCGAGCTCGCGATGAACATCGGCATCGACGAAGGACAAGAGTGGATGGGCGTCGTGGGAGCGACGGGGGAGGGGGCTCTCCGCGTGGTCGGCGATACGGCCGACCACGCGGAGCAGCTTTCCCGCGTGAGCCGCATGGGCGCCATCCTGGTGACCCGCAGCCTGCTGGGCAAGTTGCCGAACGAGCAACGCCAGCGCCTGCGCTTCGGCGTCCCGCGCCTGGACGGCACGCGCGCCGAGCCACCGCTTCTCTCCACGTTTGCACGACTCGCCGACATCGCCGCCCCCGAGGCCGTGCCGGCCCGGGTGGCGGGCCTTGCAGCCGCCGAACTCTTCGACTTGCTTCCCCCCAACAACAGCAACCCTCGCCCCCAAGAAGGCTGATTCGGAAAGGATTCCCCATGCGCTGGTTCAAGACCAAAGACCTGAGGAGCAGCATTTACGCCCTGTTCAGCGTCAGCGCGAGCTCGTCGCGGATCGACGACGCAGCCACCATGGACCACATCCGCGAAGCGATGCTGGAGATGACCGGCGACGACCCCCGCGAGCGCACCGCGGGCCTCGCGCGGCGGATCCGCTATGCGACCGACCTGCAGGCCCTGTGGTTCATGCGCGGCGAGCTGATGCAGCTGCTGGCGCGCAACGAGGGCGAACTGGCGGCCCGGGAGAAGGTGGACGAACTCACGTCCCTCTTCACCGACCTGCTGCCCAGGGGGCTGCGTTCGCGCCCGAGCCCGCTGGATACTTCCTACCGCAACTCGCGCCCGCCCTCCGACGACTACCGCGCGTCCCGCCCCCACTCGGACGACACCTGAGGCGCCGCGGCCCCGGACGGGGCTGCCGCCGCAACGGCGCCCGCCCGGCCGGTGGCGATCATCTTCATCGCGGAGGCGATCAGGCCGGACACCTCGGTCATGTTGGCGGGAATCACCAGCGTGGTGTTTGCGTCCTCCGCGACTTTTCCAAACGCATCCACGGCCCGCTCGGCCACCTTCAGCTGCACCGCCTGCTCGCCGCCCGGCTGCCGGATCGCGTCGGCCACCTTGCGGATCGCGTCCGCCGTCGCGTCGGCCACCGCCACGATCGCCGCCGCCTCACCCTGCGCCTTGTTGATCTCTGCCTGCTTCGCGCCTTCGGAACGGGCGATGAAGGCTTCCCGCTCGCCGGTCGCGATGTTGATCTGCTCCTGGCGCCGGCCCTCGGAGGCGGCGATCAGCGCGCGCTTCTCCCGTTCCGCCGTGATCTGCGCCTGCATGGCATGCAGGATCTCCTTGGGCGGCGTGAGGTCCTTGATCTCGTAGCGCAGGACCTTCACGCCCCAGTTGAGGGCAGCTTCGTCGATCGCCTGCACGACCTGCGCGTTGATGATGTCGCGCTCCTCGAAGGTCTTGTCCAGTTCCAGCTTGCCGATCACGCTGCGCAGCGAGGTCTGCGCGAGCTGCGTGACCGCCATGATGTAGTTGGAGGAGCCGTAGCTCGCCCGCGTCGGGTCCGTCACCTGGAAATAGAGGATGCCGTCCACCTGCAGTTGCGTGTTGTCGCGCGTGATGCAGACCTGGCTGGGGACGTCCAGCGGGATCTCCTTCAGACTGTGCTTGTAGGCGACGTTGTCCACGAAGGGGACGAGCAGGTTCAGGCCCGGGGTCAGCGTGGCGTGGTACTTGCCCAGGCGCTCCACCACCCAGGCGCTCTGTTGCGGGACGACCTTGATGGACCGCACCACGAAGATGACGGCGATCACGAACAGGATGACGGCGACTTCCATTTCTTCTTCTCCTCAGATTTTTTCGACGATCAGCCGGCTGCCATCCACGCGGCGGACGCGGTGCGCACCGGTGCCCTGCGGAACCCCGCCGGCCGGGACGGCGGTCCACACCGTGCCGCGGTAGCGGACGATGGAGGTGTTGTCGGGGGTCCAGGCATCCACGTGCACCGCCTCGCCGGCGTCGAAATCGATGTTGGTGCTGGTGCCGGGCGTCGCGGCGAAGTGCCGCCGGCGCACGGTGTGCCAGGCAGCCACCGCGCCGCCGCCCACGAAGGCCGCGATCACGAGTTGCACCGGGGTGGAGCCCCCGGCATGGGCAGCGATCGCGCCGGCCGCCATGCCGATGCCGAGCATCAGGAGGTAGAACGTGCCCGTCAGCAGTTCGACAGCCACGGCCGCGCCGGCCAGCAGCCACCACAGAGTCGAGTCGGCCATAAGTCCCCTTTCGCCGGATTGTGGGCGATTTCCCCGGGCGTGCAACTTTCCGGTGCCACGGATTTCATACACTTCGCCGCTCGTTCGCCTTTTTGCCCCTGGACCGCCCGCATGAAATTCCGTTTCCCCATCGTCATCATCGACGAAGACTACCGCTCGGAGAACACCTCGGGCCTGGGCATCCGTGCCCTGGCCGAGGCGATCGTGGCCGAGGGGTTCGAGGTCCTGGGCGTCACCAGTTATGGCGACCTGTCCCAGTTCGCGCAGCAACAGAGCCGCGCCAGTGCGTTCATCCTGTCGATCGACGACGAGGAGTTCACGCCCGGGCCCGATCTCGACCCGGCGGTGCTGAACCTGAGCAACTTCATCTCCGAAGTGCGCCGCAAGAACCCGGACGTGCCGATCTACGTGTATGGCGAGACCAAGACCTCGCAGCACCTGCCCAACGCGATCCTGCGCGAGTTGCACGGCTTCATCCACATGTACGAGGACACGCCGGAATTCATGGCGCGCCACATCATCCGGGAAGCCAAGTCGTACCTGGAAGGCATCCAGCCGCCGTTCTTCAAGGCCCTGCTCGATTACGCGGAGGATGGCTCGTACTCCTGGCACTGTCCCGGGCACTCGGGCGGCGTCGCCTTCCTCAAGAGCCCGGTGGGCCAGATGTTCCACCAGTTCTTCGGCGAGAACATGCTGCGCGCGGACGTCTGCAATGCGGTCGACGAGCTGGGTCAATTGCTGGACCACACCGGCCCCATCGCGGCGAGCGAGCGCAACGCGGCCCGGATCTTCAACGCCGACCACTGCTTCTTCGTCACCAACGGCACCAGCACCTCCAACAAGATGGTGTGGTCGCACGAGGTCGCGCCCGGCGACGTGGTGGTGGTGGACCGCAACTGCCACAAGTCGATCCTGCACTCGATCATCATGACCGGGGCCATCCCCGTGTTCCTGAAGCCGACCCGCAACCACTTCGGCATCATCGGGCCCATCCCGCAAAGCGAGTTCAGCCCGGAGGCGATCAAGGCGAAGATCAAGGCCCACCCCTTGCTGCAGGGTGTGGATCCCGAAACGGTCAAGCCGCGCATCCTGACGCTCACGCAGTCCACGTACGACGGTGTCCTGTACAACACGGAAACCATCAAGGGCCTGCTCGATGGCTACGTCGAGGCGCTGCACTTCGACGAGGCCTGGATCCCGCACGCCTGCTTCCACCCGTTCTACGGCACCTTCCACGCCATGGGCAAGAAGCGCCCGCGGCCACAGACGTCGCTGGTCTATTCGACCCAGTCCATCCACAAGCTGCTGGCCGGCATCAGCCAGGCCAGCCACGTGCTGGTGCAGGACGCCGTCGACAACAAGCTGGACCGCCACCTGTTCAACGAGGCGTACCTGATGCACACGTCGACCAGTCCGCAGTACGCGATCATCGCGAGCTGCGACGTGGCCGCCGCGATGATGGAGCCGCCCGGCGGCACCGCCCTGGTGGAGGAGTCCATCCTGGAAGCCCTGGACTTCCGCCGCGCCATGCGCAAGGTGGACCAGGAGTACGGCAAGGACTGGTGGTTCAAGGTCTGGGGCCCGGACAAGCTGGCGGAAGAGGGCATCGGGCGCGCCGACGACTGGATCATCAAGGGGGAGGCGCGCACCGCCAAGTGGCACGGCTTCGGCAACCTGGCCGAGGGGTTCAACATGCTGGACCCCATCAAGTGCACGGTGGTCACGCCGGGCCTGGACCTGAACGGCAAGTTCGCCAAGACGGGCATCCCGGCCGCGATCGTCACCAAGTTCCTGGCGGAGCACGGCGTGATCGTGGAGAAGACCGGCCTCTACAGCTTCTTCATCCTGTTCACGATCGGCATCACCAAGGGCCGCTGGAACACGCTGCTGTCGGCGCTGCAGCAGTTCAAGGACGACTACGCCAAGAACCAGCCGATGTGGCGCATCCTCCCGGAGTTCTGCCAGCAGTACCCGCGCTACGAGCGCATGGGCCTGGCGGACCTGTGCCAGTACGTCCACGAGCTGTACGCCAAGTACGACATCGCCAAGTTGTCCACGGACATCTACCTGAGCGACCTGCAGCCGGCCATGCGGCCCAGCGACGCCTTCGCCCATATCGCCCATCGCAAGACGGACCGGGTGGAGATCGACGAGCTGGAGGGGCGCATCACGACCGCGCTGATCACGCCTTACCCGCCGGGCATCCCGCTGCTGATCCCGGGCGAGGTGTTCAACAAGCGCATCGTGGAGTACCTGAAGTTCGCCCGTGCCTTCAACGAGGAGTGCCCCGGCTTCGAGACCGACATCCACGGCCTGGTGGCGGAAGCCGGACCGGACGGCAAGCTGCGCTACTTCGCGGACTGCGTTGCCCAGTGAAAAGCGGCCCGCGGGCCGCTTTTTCAGGGGCGGGCCCGGCTCACTCGTCGACGGCGATGGCCGTGTGGCTGAAGCCGCCGTCCACGTACGTGATTTCCGAGGTGACGCCGCCGGCCAGGTCGCTCAGGAGGAAGGCGGCGACGTTGCCGACGTCGTCGATGGTCACGTTGCGGCGGATCGGCGCGATGTCCGCCACCACCTTCAGCAGCTTGCCGAAGTCCTTGATCCCGCTGGCCGCCAGCGTCTTGATCGGGCCGGCGCTGATGCCGTTGACGCGGATGCCCTTCGGTCCCAGCGAGCCTGCGAGGTAGCGCACGGACGCCTCCAGCGACGCCTTCGCCAGGCCCATGGTGTTGTAGTTCGGGACGATGCGCACGGACCCGAGGTACGTCAGCGTGAGCAGCGCCGACTGCGCATTGAGGTAGGGCAGGGCCGCCTTGGCCAGCGCCGGAAAGCTGTAGGCGCTGATGTCATGCGCCACCTTGAAGGCCTCGCGCGACAGGCCGTCGAGGAAATCGCCGGCGATCGCCTCGCGCGGCGCGAAGCCGATGCTGTGCACGAAGCCGTCGAACTTCGGCCAGGTGGCCGACAGGTCCTGGAACAACTTCGCGATCTGGGCGTCGTCGCCGACGTCGCAGTCGAACACGAGCTTCGAGCCGAATTCGGCCGCGAATTCGGTGATGCGGTCCTTGAAGCGCTCACCGACGTAGCTGAAGGCCAGCTCGGCCCCCTGCGCGTGGCAGGCGCGCGCGATGCCGTAGGCGATGGAGCGGTTGGACAACACGCCCGTGATCAAGAATTTCTTGCCAGCCAGGAAGCCCATGGATCTCTCTTCTGTAAAAACTCGGCAGAATTGTCGCATGCGAGGTTTGGTCATGGCCCTGGGCCTGCTAGTCGCGGGGCCCGCCTCGGCCGCGCATGCGTACGCCCAGTTCGGCGACATCAAGTATCCGGCGGGTTTCCAGCACTGGGACTACGTCAATCCGGACGCGCCGAAGGGCGGCGAGATCCGCATGGTTCCGCCCACCACGCCGACCAACTACGACAAGTTCAACCCGTTCACGCTCAAGGGCTTCGAACCGGCAGGCGAGGGCGACCTGCTGTTCGAGACGCTGCTCACGGGCAACTCGGACGAGCCGACGACGGCCTACGGCCTGCTGGCCGATGACGTCTCCGTCGCACCGGACCGGCTGTCCGCCACCTTCCACCTGAATCCGAAGGCGCGCTTCCAGGATGGCACGCCGGTGCTGGCGGCCGACGTCGTGCACAGCTTCCGCACCCTCACCAGCGACAAGGCCGCGCCCCAGTACCGGGTGTACTTCGCCGAAGTGAAGGACGCCAGGCCGCTGGACGAGCGCACGGTCCGCTTCGACTTCCTGCACCCGAACCGGGAACTGCCCCTCATCGTCGGCGGCCTGCCGGTGTTCAGCCGCGAGTGGGGCAAGGGCAAGCCGTTCGACGAGGTCGTCACCGAAGTGCCGATCGCCTCCGGACCGTACAAGCTGGCCGACCCGCACCTGGGCGGCCGCGACGTGACCTACGTGCGCGATCCCGGCTACTGGGCCCGTGACCTGCCCGTGCGCAAGGGCATGTTCAACTTCGACCGCATCACCTTCCGCATCTACCTGGACGACACCGCGCGCTTCGAGGGCTTCAAGGCCGGCGAGTTCGACTTCATGCGGGAATTCATTTCGCGCAACTGGGCGCGCCAGTACTACGGCAAGCCGTTCCGCACCGGCGAGGTGGTCAAGCGGGCCTTCCCGAACCACAACCCGGGCGACTTCCAGGGCTACATCCTCAACCTGCGCAACCCCAAGTTCCAGGACATCCGCGTGCGCGAGGCGCTGAACTACGCCTTCGACTTCAACTGGCTGAACCGCAACCTGTTCTACGGGATCTACAAGCGGGTCGAGGACTACTTCCCCAATTCCGAGTTCCGCGCCGAGGGCCTGCCCAAGCCGGACGAACTCGCGCTGCTGGAACCCTTGCGTGCGCAACTGCGGCCGGAAGTCTTCGGCCCGATGCCGCAGATGCCGACCACCGTGCCGCCCCACAGCCTGCGCGAGAACTTGCGGCACGCCCAGGCCTTGCTGAAGGAGGCCGGCTGGACCTATCGCGACGGCGCCCTGCGCAACGCCGCGGGCGAACCCTTCACCATCGAGTTCCTGAACGACCAGCCTTCCGGCAACCGGATCGTGGCGCCCTTCGAGCTGGCGCTGCAGAAACTGGGGATCCGCCTGACCTACCGGATCGTGGACCCTTCGCTGGCCAAGCAGCGGATGGACCAGTTCCAGTTCGAACTCACGTCCCGCCGGCTGGTCGGCAGCGTCGCTCCCGGCAGCGAATTGCTGGACCGCTGGGGATCGAAGGCGGCGCACACGCGTGGATCCAGCAACATCTGGGGACTGGCCGACCCGGCCGTGGACGCGCTGCTGCAGAAGGTGATCACCGCCCAGACCCGGCCCGAGCTCGACGCCGCCATGCACGCGCTGGACCGGGTGCTGACGACCGGCTGGTATTCGATCCCGCAGTGGTACGGCAGCGACTTCCTGGTGGGCTACCGGCCACGGCGCTTCGTCCTGCCGCCGGTGATCCCGCCTTACTATGACGTCCACGGCTGGGCGATGTCCACGTGGTGGGCGTCCGCCGACAATCGCTGAAGGACCCACCATGGCGAGCTACATCCTCAAGCGACTGCTGCTGATGATTCCCACGCTGTTCGGCGTGCTCCTGCTGACCTTCGTGGTGATCCAGTTCGTGCCCGGCGGGCCGGTGGAGCAGATGGTCGCCCAGCTGCAGGGCGGCAGCGGCGGCGGCGAACGGGCAGGCGGAGGCGGCGTTCCGGGCGGCGCGGGAGGCTACCGCGGCCGGCAGGGCATCGACGAGAAGCAGATCGCCGAGATCCGGCGGCTCTATGGCTTCGACAAGCCGCCGGGCGAGCGCTTCGTGCAGATGCTGCGCCAGTTCGCCCGCTTCGACCTGGGCGAGAGCTTCTACCAGCACAAGGCCGTCTGGCAGTTGGTGAAGGAGAAGCTGCCGGTCTCCATCAGCCTCGGCCTGTGGACCTTCTTCCTCAGCTACGGCATCGCGGTTCCGCTGGGCGTGGCCAAGGCGGTGCGGGCGGGCTCGCGCTTCGACCTGGTCACCACGCTCGTCGTGCTGGTGGGCTATGCCATTCCCGGCTTCGTCCTCGGCGTGGCGCTGCTGGTGGTGTTCGGCGGCCAGCTGCAGTGGTTCCCTTTGCGCGGCCTCACCTCGCCGAACTGGTCGCAGCTCAGCGTGCTGGGCAAGGTCATCGACTACCTGTGGCACATCGTGCTGCCGGTGACGGCGATGGTGTTCGGCAGTTTTGCGATCACGGCCATGCTGACCAAGAACGCCTTCCTCGAGGAGATCCGCAAGCAGTACGTGCTGACGGCCCGGGCCAAGGGCCTGGACGAGCACCGGGTGCTCTGGAAGCACGTCTTCCGCAACGCGCTGATCCCCATCATCACCGGATTCCCGGCTGCCTTCATCGGCGCCTTCTTCACGGGCTCGCTGCTGATCGAGACGCTGTTCTCGCTCGACGGCCTGGGGCTCCTCAGCTACGAGAGCGTGATCCGGCGCGACTATCCGGTCGTGCTCGGAACGCTGTACCTCTTCACCCTGATCGGCCTGGTGACCAAGCTGGTCAGCGACCTCTCCTACGTGCTGGTGGACCCGCGTGTCAAGTTTGATTGAGATGCCGCCGGTACAGGCGCAGGAGCCGCAGCTGCCGGCGGCCGCTGCGCCGCCCCCTCTGCACATGTCGCCCGGACGGCGCGCGTGGATCCGCTTCCGGCGCAACCGGCTCGGGTTCGTCAGCCTGGTGATCTTCGTGGTGCTGGTGGTCCTCAGCCTGTTCGCGGAGCTGCTCTCGAACGACCGGCCGCTCGTGGTCCGCTACGACGGGCACTGGTACTTTCCCATCGTGAAGGACTACGCCGAGACCACGTTCGGCGGCGACTTCCCGACGCCGACGGACTACCTCGACCCGTTCATCCGGCGACAACTGAAGGAGGGCCACAACTTCGCCCTGTACCCGCCCAACCCGTACGGACCGAAGACGCTCAACTACTTCGCCAGCCAGCCGAACCCGGCGGCGCCCTCCCGTGAGAATTTCTTCGGGACGGACGATCGCGGCCGCGACCTGCTGGCGCAATTGATCTACGGCTTCCGGGTGAGCGTGCTGTTCGGGCTGGCGCTGACGGTGACCGGCGTCGCGCTGGGCATCCTGACCGGCGCCGTCCAGGGCTTCTTCGGCGGCAAGACCGACCTCGCGTTCCAGCGCTTCATCGAGATCTGGGGCTCGATGCCGGAGCTGTACCTGCTCATCATCTTCAGCGCGGTGCTGGCGCCCAGCGTCGGGCTGCTGCTGGTGCTGCTGTCTCTGTTCGGCTGGATGGGCCTGTCCGACTACGTGCGGGCGGAATTCCTGCGCAATCGGCAGATGGACTATGTGCGCGCGGCGCGGGCTCTGGGCGTGGGCAATGGCCGGATCATGTGGAAGCACATCCTCCCGAACAGCATGACTCCCGTGGTGACCTTCCTGCCGTTCCGCATGAGCGCCGCCATCCTGGCGCTGACCTCGCTGGACTTCCTCGGACTGGGCGTACCGCCGGGGACGCCGTCCCTGGGCGAGCTCCTGAACCAGGGCAAGGCCAACCTCGACGCCTGGTGGATCTCGCTGTCCACCTTTGCCGTGCTGGTGGTCACGCTGCTGCTGCTGACCTTCATGGGCGACGCGCTGCGCGATGCGCTCGACCCACGCAAGGCCGACGCATGATCCGGGGCCCGCGAATTCTTCCTGTTCCGGCATGCGCGCGAGCGGGCGACGGAGGGCGCCCATGAACCTGCTCGTGGACGCCAAGGACCTGCGGGTCTCCTTCGGCAACAAGGAGGTAGTGCACGGGGTGGACCTGGCCATCGCTCCCGGCGAAAAGCTGGCGCTGGTCGGGGAATCGGGCTCGGGCAAGACAGTGACGGCGCTCAGCCTCGTGCGACTGGTGCAAGGCGCGCGGGTGACCGGTTCGGCACGGCTCGCCCCGGCCCGTCCCGGCGGCGCTCCCGTCGAACTGCTGCAAGCCTCCGAGCGCGAGCTGCTCGCCATCCGGGGACGCGACATCGCCATGATCTTCCAGGAGCCGATGACGGCCCTGAACCCCTTGTACACGGTGGGCGACCAGATCGCGGAGGTCCTGCAGATCAAGCAGGCGCTGACGCCCCGGCAGGCCTGGCAGGGAGCGATCGATGCGCTCGCGGCCACCGGCATTCCGGAGCCGGCCCGCCGCGCCGGCGCCTTTCCGCACCAGCTCTCGGGCGGCCAGCGCCAGCGGGCGATGATCGCCATGGCGCTCGCCTGCCGGCCGCGCCTGCTGCTCGCCGACGAGCCCACCACCGCGCTGGACGTCACGCTGCGCCAGCAGATCCTCGAGCTGCTGGCCGACCTGCAGCGCGAGACGGGCATGGCCGTCCTGCTCATCACGCACGACCTGAACCTCGTGCGCCGCTTCGCCGACCGGGTGGCAGTGATGGAGTCGGGCTACCTGGTGGAGCAGGGCAAGGTGGACGAAGTCTTTCGCAACCCGCAGCACGCCTACACGCGCAAGCTGATCGAGAGCCGGCCGCCGCGGGAGGTGCAGCCGCCGCGCGCCGGCGAGCCGCCCGTGATGCGTGCCGAGGGGCTGCGGGTGATCTACCCCGTGCCGATTGCCGGCTTCAAGGGCTGGTTCCGCAAGGGCGAATTCGTCGCCGTGCAGGGCGCGCAATTCGCGCTGCCGCCGGGCGGCACGGTGGGCATCGTCGGGGAGTCGGGCTCGGGCAAATCGACGCTGGCCCTCGCTGCGCTGGGCCTGATCCCGCATCGCGGCGACCTGCAGGTCGTCGGCAAGCGCTGGGGCCCCGATGCCGCGGGCAACCGCGCCATCCGACGGCTCGTGCAGGTGGTGTTCCAGGATCCGTTCTCGTCGCTCTCGCCGCGCATGACCGTGGAGGAGATCGTCGGGGAAGGCCTGCTGGTGCACGAGCCCGGCCTGCCGCTGCGCGGCCGGCGCGAGCGGGTCCTGCAGACGCTCGACGAGGTGGGCCTCACCGAAGCGCAGTTCCCGGGCCTGCTGGACCGGTATCCGCACGAGTTCTCCGGCGGCCAGCGGCAGAGGCTCGCCATCGCCCGCGCCCTGATCGTGAAGCCGGAGGTGCTGGTGCTCGACGAGCCGACCAGCGCGCTGGACGTGACGATCCAGAAACAGGTGTTGCGGCTGCTGCAGCGCTTGCAGGGCGAGCGGGGACTGTCGTACTTGCTGATCACGCACGACGTGGACGTGATCCGCGCCATGGCCCATGAAGTGCTGGTGATGAAGGACGGCGCGATCCTGGAATCAGGCTCGGTGGACGAGGTGCTCGAGCGCCCGCGCAACGCGTACACGCAGGCACTGGTGGCAGCCGCGACCTAGAGCAGACTCCTAGACCGCCATCCACAAGCCTGCAGCCCCCGCCAGGACCAGGCTGCCGGCCCAGGCGAGGTCGAGGTTGAACCAGGCCCGGCGCAGGAACTGCAGCCCGAGGTAACGGTAGACGGCCCAGGCCATCGCGAGCCCGGCCAGCACCATGGCCGCCGTGTGCACCGCGGCGATCAGCAAGGCGGTCGCGAGGTCCGAGCGTGCCAGGGCCTGCTCGACGCGCGCGTGCGCCGCCTCCGGCGGCCCGCACAGGCCCAGCATGAAGGGCACCAGCATCAGTCCCGCACCGTGCGCGGTCGCCATCAGGAAGGACCACCAGGCGAGCCGGGTCGGCGGAATGCGGGCGAGCGCGCGCGGATGGCGGCGCCAGAGCAGCCGGACGAGCCCGAACAGCAGCACGAGGCTGGCGGCCGCAACGCGGATCGCGGTGCTCCACGCGACCAGCCAGCCCAGGAAGGCGACGGGCACCAGAACCACCGCCATGGCCGCGAAGTGCCCGCCGCCCAGGGGCAGCAGCGTGCGGAACACGGCGGCGGAGCGACGCTCGGTCAGTCCATTGGCCACGGCCAGCGGCCAGCCCATCGCGGGGCTCAGGCCGTGATACAGGCCGAGCCCGACGACGGTGAGCCAGAGCGCCACCGCGCCGCTCAAGCCGAGGGGTAGCAGAATGAATCGGTGGAGCAGTCCCCGCCCTGCAGCCGCACCTGGTGCGCGCCGTACTGCGCGCCGAAGTCCACGTAGAACTCGCGATCGAGCTGGAAGCCTCCGTTGACCGTGCACATGGCCTGCACGCCCGCGACGCCTTGCGGATAGAACTGCTTGTCCCAGCTGCTGTACAGCGAGTTGGTGAAGTAGACCCGCTTCGCATCGCGGCTGATCTCGATCATCTGCGGTCCGCCGCCGAAAGGCCTGCCGTTCGCGTGCGGCGCATGCTGCACGATGCCGCCGACGCGCACGCTGCCCGTCTGCTCCGGCTCCATCGGATCGCTCACGTCGTACTGGCGCAGCTCGCCGGTGCCCCAGCAGGCGACGTACAGGTGCTTGTCGTCCAGGGACAGGTCGATGTCGCTCACCAGCGGAGGCACGGCGCCGAAGCCCTGCAGCAGCGGCGGAAGGTTCTCGGCCCTGGCCGGCTCGGGCGGAATGGTGACGGTCTTGCGGGCCTGGAATTTTCCGTTCTCGCGGACCCAGGTCCAGATCGAGGCTTCCAGGTTGGTCGTGTCGACGACCACGCCGACGAAGCCATACTCGCGCGCCGGGTCATGGGCCGGCCGGACCTCCAGCGCCATCTGGTGGTTGGCGCCCAGGTCGATCGTCTGGACGTGCCTGCGCTCGCGCAGGTCCCAGAAGTGCAGCGCGTGCCCGTACTTGTTGCCCAGCAGGTCCTCGGGGACGATCCCGTTCTCGAACTGCGGCGGCAATCCCCATTCGCTCGACACCATGTAGTCGCGCGGCAGGTTCCACCAGAAGTCGTAGTGCAGCTTCTGCGGTCCGCGGTCGATCTCCCAGCGCCCCAGTACCTCGAAGGTCTGGCAGTCGATGATGAAGACGCCGGGCGGCCCCTGGGTGCCATCGGGGCCGGCTCCGCCCAGGGTGCTGACGTAGATGCCTTCGGGGCCGCAGTGGACGGTGTGAGGGCGCGAGTAGCCGGTCTTGCGCAGGATCTCGTCGGGTTCGATCGTCTTGACGAGCCTGGGCTGCGCCGGATCCGGCTGCGTATCGAGGATGTAGATGCGGGACGAGCGCATGCCCGGCACGACCAGGTACCGGCGCTGCAGGAACGGGTGGCCGGACAGGGGCGACAGCGCCGAGCTGCAGGCGTTCCAGCCGAAGTGGTGCAGCTCGTCGCCCTTGTTCGGCAGCTCCACCTTCGTGAGCACCTGCCCGTATCTGCTCGATGCGGGGTCGAGATCCACGACGGCGATCGCATCGGGCCGCGAGCGGTCGGGCGAGAGCAGGGCGGTGTAGCAGAGGTGTTCGGGCTCGGCCTCCATCGCCAGCCGAGGCGAGGGGTGGAAGGTCGGGTCCGGGCGCAGGGTTTCGGTCATGGCGGCTCCTCGGACATGGGAACTTCCATACTGGACGTCCGGCGCGCGGAGTCAAGCCCGCCGCGCGCGCAAATGCGCTTGCGGGCCACGGCCGATCGGAGTAGCCGGCGTGAGCGTGGTGCAGGCGGTCGTCCGCTTGAGCCACGGCCCCGCGCGTGCATGCCGGCGGCGGACTTGAAAACCGCGCAGCAGCAGCCAGCTAGGGTCGGCCGGGGTTGCTCCACACCCCCGCGGAACGGACCCTCCAGCCTTGCAGCGCAAGGCATTCGTCGTTACAATACGAGCTTCACGACCAAACGGGCGGGTACCAACCGCCCGTTTTTTTTGGTTGATCGACTTACACACTTGGCTCTACAGGAAATCGTCGCGCAAACCGTGGCCGGGCTCGGCTACGAACTGGTGGAACTGGAACGTTCCGCCGGGGGCACGCTGCGCGTGACGATCGATTTCCCCTGGGAACCGGGGGACGAGAAGTTCGTGAACGTCGAGGACTGCGAGCGGGTCACGCGCCAGCTGCAGTACACGCTGGAAGTCGAGGAAGTCGACTACAAGCGGCTGGAGGTGTCGTCGCCTGGCATCGATCGGCCGTTGCGTACGGAGCGGGATTTCGAGCGTTATGCCGGCGAGCTCGTCGACATCACGCTGAAGGCGCCGATGGGCGCGGCCGCGGCCGGCCAGGTCGCCGCCAACCGCCGCAAGTTCCGCGGCACGCTGGAAAAGGGCGAGCAGGGCGGCTGGCAGGTGGCCTGGAGCGACGAGCCGCCGCCGGTGCCGGGCAAGAAGGTCTCGAAGAAGAAGGAGCCTGCGCCGGTGCAGGTCCTGGGTTTCACGCTGGACGAGCTGAAGGAGGCGCGTCTGGCACCGATTGTGGATTTCAAGGGGCGCAAGCGCGCCGGGGTTCAGGAGCAAGGGAAATGAATCGCGAACTGTTGATGCTGGTCGATGCCATCTCGCGTGAGAAGAACGTCGAGCGCGACGTGGTGTTCGGCGCAGTCGAAGCTGCCCTGGCCCAGGCGACCAAGAAGCTGTACCAGGGCGAGGTGGACATCCGTGTGGCCGTCGACCGCGATACCGGCGACTACGAGACCTTCCGTCGCTGGCTGGTCGTGCCCGACGAACAGGGCCTGCAGAACCCGGACGCCGAAGAGCTGCTGATGGACGCCAAGGAGCGCGTCGGCGGCGACGGTGAAGTCGAACCCGGCGAGTACATCGAGGAAGGCATCGAGTCGCTGCCGATCGGCCGCATCGGCGCCATGGCCGCCAAGCAGGTGATCCTGCAGAAGATCCGCGACGCCGAGCGCGAGATGCTGCTGAACGACTTCATGTCGCGCGGCGACAAGATCTTCGTGGGCACCGTCAAGCGCATGGACAAGGGCGACATCATCGTCGAGAGCGGCCGCGTCGAAGGCCGGCTGCGCCGCGGCGAGATGATCCCCAAGGAAAACCTGCGCAACGGCGACCGCGTCCGCGCCATGATCATGGAAGTGGACCTGACGCTGCGGGGCGCGCCCATCATCCTGTCGCGCTCCGCGCCCGAGTTCATGATCGAGCTGTTCCGCCAGGAAGTGCCCGAGATCGAGCAGGGCCTGCTGGAGATCAAGAGCTGCGCCCGGGACCCCGGTTCGCGCGCCAAGATCGCCGTGGTCTCCCACGACAAGCGGGTCGACCCCATCGGCACCTGCGTGGGCGTGCGCGGCTCCCGCGTGAACGCCGTGACCAACGAGCTGGCCGGCGAGCGCGTGGACATCGTGCTGTGGTCCGAGGACCCGGCGCAGTTCGTGATCGGCGCGCTGGCCCCGGCCAACGTGAGCTCCATCGTCGTTGACGAGGAGAAGCACGCCATGGACGTGGTGGTGGACGAGGAAAACCTCGCCATCGCGATCGGCCGCGGCGGGCAGAACGTGCGCCTGGCTTCCGAGCTCACGGGCTGGAAGATCAACATCATGGACGCCAACGAGTCGGCCCAGAAGCAGGCCGAGGAGCAGTCCACGATCCGCGCGCTGTTCATGGAGAAGCTGGACGTCGACGAGGAAATCGCCGACATCCTGATCGTCGAGGGCTTCACCAGCCTGGAGGAAGTGGCCTATGTGCCCATCTCCGAGATGCTGGAGATCGAGTCCTTCGACGAGGACACGGTCAACGAACTGCGGTCGCGCGCCAAGGATGCGCTGCTGACCATGGAGATCGCCCGCGAGGAAAGCGTCGAGGAGGTGTCGCAGGACCTGCGCGACCTCGGCGGCCTGTCCCCGCAGCTGATCGGCAAGCTCGCCGAAAACGGCGTGCACACCCGCGACGACCTGGCCGACCTGGCCGTCGACGAACTCACGGATATCACCGGCCAGTCCGCGGACGAGGCCAAGGCCCTGATCATGAAGGCGCGCGAGCACTGGTTCACCAACCAGCCTGCCGCAGCGGCCCATGAGTAAAGGGAGGGGGACGCACAGAACATGTCTAGTACCACCGTCGCCGAGTTCGCGAACGAACTCAAGAAATCGCCCGAAACGCTGCTGGAGCAACTCCGCAGCGCTGGCGTCACCAAGTCGGCCCCCACCGATTCGCTGACCGACGCCGACAAGCAGAAGCTGCTGGGATTCCTCCAGGCCAGCCACGGCACCGCCACGCCCGAGCGCAAGAAGATCACCCTGGTGAAGAAGTCCACCAGCGAGATCAAGCAGGCCGACTCCAGCGGCAAGGCCCGCACGATCCAGGTGGAAGTGCGCAAGAAGCGCACGTTCATCAAGCGTGACGAAGGCTCCGACACCGCCGTGGTGGAAGCGCCCGAGGTCGCGCAGCCGCCGGCGCCGCAAGGCCCGGACGAGGCCGAGCTCACCCGCCGCGAAGAGGAAGCCCGCCGCCAGGCCGAACTGATCCGCCGCCAGGAAGAAGAACTGGCCGCCAAGCGCCGCGAGCGCGAGGAAGCGGAAGCGCGCCAGCGCGCCGAGGAAGAAGCCCGCGCTGCCGTCGCGCAGAAGGAACGCGAGGCGGCCGAACGCGCCGACGCGTACTCCTCCGCGCGAGCTGGCGCCACGGCGGCCAAGGCGGCCGAACAGGAAGCCGCCCAGGCGGTCGCCAAGGCGCAGGCCGAAGCCCGCGACAAGGCCGCAGCCGAAGCGCGCGAGAAGGCCGCTGCCGAATCGAAGGCCCGTGCCGACGAAGAGGCCCTGCGCGCCAACGATCTGCAGGAGCGCCGCCGCAAGGCCGAAGCGGAGGCCGCTGCCATCCGCTCGATGATGAGCGCGCCCAAGAAGGTCCTGGTCGCCAAGGCGCCGGAGAAGCCCGTCGCCAAGGCGCCGGAACCCGGCAAGGCGGGCGTCAAGGGCACGCTGCACAAGCCGCCGGCGCAACCGCCTCGCCCCGGCGCGCCTGCCACGGCCGCTCCGGGCGCACCGGGCGCCGGCAAGGAAGTGAAGTCCGCCAAGCTGTCCTCCAGCTGGGCGAGCGATCCGACCAAGAAGAAGGAAATCAAGACGCGCGGCGACACGTCCGGCGGCGTCGGGCGCAACTCGTGGCGCGGCGGCCCGCGTGGCGGCCGCAAGGACCACCGCGACCGCGACGACCACGTGGCGACCGCACCGGCCGAACAGCGCATCCTCGAAGTGCACGTGCCCGAGACCATCACGGTCTCCGAGCTCGCGCACAAGATGGCGATCAAGGCGTCGGAAGTGATCAAGGTCCTGATGAAGATGGGCCAGCTGGTCACGATCAACCAGTCGCTGGACCAGGACACCGCGATGATCCTGGTGGAGGAAATGGGCCACAAGGCGGTCACGGCCGCCCTGGACGACCCGGAAGCCTTCACCGAGGAAGACACGGCGGCGCAGACGGCGGAATCCCTGCCGCGCGCGCCGGTCGTGACCGTGATGGGCCACGTCGACCACGGCAAGACCTCGCTGCTGGACTACATCCGCCGCGCCAAGGTGGCGGCGGGCGAAGCCGGCGGCATCACGCAGCACATCGGCGCGTACCACGTGGAGACGCCGCGCGGCGTGATCTCCTTCCTGGACACTCCCGGCCACGAGGCGTTCACCGCCATGCGTGCCCGTGGCGCCCAGGCGACCGACATCGTGATCCTGGTGGTGGCGGCCGACGACGGTGTCATGCCGCAGACGCGCGAAGCCATCAAGCACGCGAAGGCGGCGGGAGTTCCCATCGTGGTGGCCATCAACAAGATGGACAAGCCCGATGCCAACGCGGAGCGCGTCAAGCAGGAACTGGTGGCCGAGCAAGTCGTGCCGGAAGAGTACGGCGGCGAGTCGCCCTTCGTGCCCGTGTCCGCCAAGACCGGCCAGGGCATCGACGAACTGCTGGAGCAGGTGCTGCTGCAGGCGGAAGTGCTGGAGCTGAAGGCGCCGGTGGACGCGATGGCCAAGGGCCTCGTGATCGAAGCGCAGCTGGACAAGGGCCGCGGCCCGGTCGCCACGGTGCTGGTGCAGTCCGGCACGCTGAAGGTCGGCGACGTGGTGCTGGCCGGCCAGACCTTCGGCCGCGTCCGCGCCATGCTGGACGAGAACGGCAAGAGCATCAAGTCGGCCGGTCCCTCCATCCCGGTGGAGATCCAGGGCCTCACCGAAGTCCCGCAAGCCGGCGACGAGTTCATGGTGATGCTGGATGAACGCCGCGCCCGCGAGATCGCGACCTACCGCGCCGGCAAGTTCCGCAACACCAAGCTGGCCAGGCAGCAGGCGGCCAAACTGGAGAACGTGTTCTCGGACATGACGGCCGGCGAGGTCAAGACGCTGCCCATCATCGTGAAGGCGGACGTGCAGGGCTCGCAGGAAGCGCTGTCCCAGTCGCTGCTGAAGCTGTCGACCGACGAGGTCAAGGTGCAGATGGTCTATGCGGCCGTCGGCGGCATCAGCGAGTCGGACGTCAACCTGGCGATCGCCTCCAAGGCCGTCATCATCGGCTTCAACGTGCGGGCCGACTCCGGCGCGCGCAAGCTGGCCGAGGGCAACGGCGTCGAGATCCGCTACTACAACATCATCTACGACGCGGTCGACGAACTGCGCGCGGCGATGTCCGGCATGCTGGCGCCCGAGAAGCGGGAAGAGGTCATCGGCTCCGCCGAGATCCGCACCGTGTTCGTGGCGTCCAAGATCGGCACCGTGGCCGGCTGCTACGTCACGTCCGGTCAGGTCACCCGCAGCGCGCACTTCCGCCTGCTGCGCGACAACGTGGTGATCTACACGGGCGAGCTCGAATCGCTGAAGCGGCTCAAGGACGACGTGCGCGAAGTCAAGGAAGGCTTCGAGTGCGGCATCAAGCTGCGCAACTACAACGACATCAAGGAAGGCGACCAGCTCGAATTCTTCGAAGTCAAGGAGATCGCGCGGACCTTGTAATACCGAAAGGCGGACAACCGGACGCAGAGGACGCAAAAGTTGCGCAGAGGACGCAGAAGAACATCCGTTAAAGGATTTCTCGGCTCCTTCTGCGTCTTCTGCGAAATCTCTGCGTCCTCTGCGTCCGGATGTTGGTAGTCAGGAAAGCGCCAGCGCACCATGCCCAAGAAGTCGACCAAACCCAATCGCGGTTTCCAGATCGCGGACCAGATCCAGCGGGACCTGACGGAGCTGATCGCCCGCGAGTTGAAGGACCCGCGGGTGGGGATGGTCACGATCAATGCGGTCGAAGTCACGCCGGACTACGCGCACGCGAAGGTGTTCTTCAGCATCCTGGTGGGCGACCCCCAGGAGACCGAGGACGCCCTGAACCAGGCGCACGGGTTCCTGCGCAACCACCTGTTCAAGCGGCTGCACATCCACACGGTGCCCACGCTGCACTTCCACTTCGACCGCACGACCGAGCGCGCGGCCGACATGAACGCCCTGATCGCGAAGGCGGTCTCCTCCCGGTCGAAGGACGACTAGCCCGTGAACGCGCCACGCACCAGGGTGCAGCGGCGCCCTGTGCATGGGGTGTTGCTGCTCGATAAACCGCTGGGCCTGTCCAGCAACGATGCGCTGCAGAAGGCCAAGTGGCTGCTGCGGGCGGAAAAGGCCGGCCATACCGGCACGCTCGACCCCATGGCCACCGGCGTGCTGCCGCTGTGCTTCGGCGCGGCCACCAAGTTCAGCCAGTTGCACCTCGATGCCGACAAGCGCTACGAGGCGGTCGCCGAGCTCGGTGTCCGCACGTCGACCGGCGACAGCGAAGGCGACGTGATCGAGCAGCGGGACGTTCCCGCGATCGCGCCGGAGCGCCTGGCCGAAGTCCAGGCGCAGTTCACGGGCGGGATCGTCCAGGTCCCGCCCATGCACAGCGCCCTGAAGAAGGACGGCAAGGCCTTGTACGAGTACGCGCGGGCCGGCGTGGAGATCGAACGCGAGCCGCGGACCGTGCGTGTGTTCGAGCTGCAGCTGAGCCTGGTGGCGCCCACGCTCCTGAAGATCGTGGCCCAGGTCAGCAAGGGTACCTACATCCGGACCCTGGGCGAGGACATCGGCCAGGCGCTGGGTTGCGGGGCGCACCTGCGCTCGCTGCGAAGAATTGCCACGGGGCCGTTCGATGCTTCGCAGTGCCTGACGCTGGCGGAACTCGAGGCGCTATCCGAGTCAGACAGGATGTCCCGGCTGCTGCCGGTGGAGTCCCTGCTGCCCGGTCACGTGCCGGTCACGCTGGGCACGGAAGATGCGGCCCGCTTCCTCAGCGGCCTGCGCCGGCGCGGTACCTGGCGCGATGCAGAACAAATTGCAGTTTTCGGGGAGGCTCCGCGCGCGCTCCTCGGCACCGCTCACGCAAAGGCGGGGGAACTGATCCCCTCGCGCCTGCTGAGCCCGATCGAAATCCAGCAAATCCTCGGCGTGGCCGAGCCAGAGAACGTATGACGCAAATCCGAAACATCGCCATCATCGCCCACGTGGACCACGGCAAGACCACCATGGTGGACCAGCTGCTGCGCCAGTCCGGCACCTTCGCCGAGCACGAGAAGGTGCAGGACACCGTGATGGACAACAACGCCATCGAACGCGAGCGGGGCATCACCATCCTGGCCAAGAACTGCGCCGTCAGCTGGAAGGGCACGCACATCAACATCGTGGACACCCCCGGCCACGCCGACTTTGGCGGCGAGGTGGAGCGGGCCCTGTCCATGGTCGACGGCGTGCTGCTGCTGATCGACGCCCAGGAAGGCCCGATGCCGCAGACCCGCTTCGTGACCAAGAAGGCGCTGGCCCTCGGCCTGCGTCCCATCGTGGTCGTGAACAAGGTGGACAAGCCCGGCGCCAATCCCGACAAAGTGGTCAACGCCGCCTTCGACCTGTTCGACAAGCTTGGCGCCGACCATGACCAGCTCGATTTCCCGGTGGTGTACGCCTCCGGCATCAATGGCTGGTCGTCGCTGGAAGAGGGGAAGCCGGGCGAGCAATGGGGCCCCGACATGTCCGCCCTGTTCGACACCATCCTGAAGCACGTGCCCGAGCACGCGGGCGACGCCGCCGCGCCGCTGCAACTGCAGATCTCGGCACTGGACTACTCCAGCTTCGTCGGCCGCATCGGCGTGGGCCGCATCAACCAGGGAACGATCCGTCCGTCCATGGAAGTCCTGGTGATGGAAGGTCCGGACGGCAAGCAGGTCAAGGGCCGCGTCAACCAGGTGCTGACCTTCGAGGGCCTGACGCGCGTGCAGGTCAAGGAAGCCGGTCCCGGCGACATCGTCCTGATCAACGGCATCGAGGACATCGGCATCGGCGTGACCGTGACCGACCCGCTCGATCCGCAGCCGCTGCCGATGCTGAAGATCGACGAGCCGACGCTGACCATGAACTTCTGCGTCAACACCTCGCCCTTCGCCGGCAAGGAAGGCAAGTTCGTGACCAGCCGCCAGCTGTGGGACCGACTGCAGAAGGAACTGCAATCCAACGTCGCCCTGCGCGTGAGCGAGACCGACGAAGAGGGCGTGTTCGAGGTGATGGGCCGGGGCGAACTGCACCTGACCATCCTGCTGGAGAACATGCGCCGCGAGGGCTACGAGCTGGCCGTCTCCAAGCCGCGCGTGGTGTTCAAGGACATCGACGGCGTGCGCAGCGAGCCGATCGAGCTCGTGACGGCGGATATCGAGGAGCAGCACCAGGGCGGCGTCATGCAGGCCCTGGGCGAGCGCAAGGGCGAGCTGGTGGGCATGGAGCCGGACGGCCGCGGCCGCGTGCGCCTGGAGTACCGCATCCCGGCGCGCGGGCTGATCGGCTTCTCCAACGAATTCCTCAACCTGACGCGCGGCTCCGGCCTGATCTCGAACATCTTCGACGGCTACGAGCCGTTCAAGGGCGAGATCGCCAGCCGCAAGAACGGCGTGCTGATCTCGATGGACGAAGGCGAGATCTTCACCTACGCCCTGGGCAAGCTGGACGACCGCGGCCGCATGTTCGTGAAGCCGAACGACAAGGTCTACGAAGGCATGATCGTGGGCATCCACAACCGGGACAACGACCTGGTGGTGAACGCCACGCGCACCAAGCAGCTCACCAACTTCCGCGTCTCCGGCAAGGAAGACGCAATCAAGATCACCCCGCCGATCGACCTGACGCTGGAATACGGCGTCGAGTTCATCGAGGACGACGAGCTGGTCGAGATCACGCCCAAGACGATCCGCCTGCGCAAGCGCTACCTGAAGGAGCACGAGCGCAAGCGTTCCCTGCGCGAAGCGGCGTAAAGGGGCAAGGGCGGGGGCGGACCGCCAACGACGGGACGCAGAGGACGCGAAGGACGCGAAGGACGCAGGGGACGCAAAGAAATCCAGGAAAATCTTCCTCCAGGTTTCTTTTGCGTCCTTTGCGTATCCTTTGCGTCCTCTGCGTTCGTTTGCGCATTCGTCCGGCGCGAAACAAGAAGAATGAAACTCACGCACTCGCAAGCGGTGTTCGGCATGGTGGCGGTGACGGCGATGTGGTCCATCGCCGGCGTGATCACGCGCCACCTGGAGCATGCGCGCAGCTTCGAGGTGACGTTCTGGCGCAGCTTCTTCACCGCCCTGTCGCTGCTGGTCATCCTGCCCGCATTCCAGGGCCGGGCGGCGTTCGCGAACATCCGCCGCGGCGGCTGGGCGCTCTGGCTCTCGGGCGTCTGCTGGAGCGTGATGTTCACCGCCTTCATGGTGGCCCTCACGCTGACCAGCGTGGCCAACGTGCTGGTGACCATGGCCATCGCGCCCTTCCTCACCGCGCTGATCTCCCGCGTCTTCATCGGCAACCGCATTCCCGCGCGCACCTGGGCGGCGATCGTCGTGGCCGGCGCCGGAATCGCCTGGATGTATGGCACCCAGCTGCAGGGCGGCCAGCTCGCGGGCACGCTGGTCGCCTTGTGCGTGCCGGTCGCTTCCGGCGTGAATTGGACCGTGACGCAGCGCTCGTCCGCGCACGGGCGACAGGTCGACCTCGTCCCGGCGGTGCTGGTCGGCGCGGCCATCTCCTGTGTCCTGACCTTGCCGTTGGCCATGCCGCTGCAGGCGTCCGCGCACGACGTCGGCCTGCTGGCCTTGCTGGGACTGGTGCAACTCGCCATCCCGTGCGCGCTGGCGGTGCTGTGCGCGCGCGTTCTGAAGGCGCCGGAGATCGCGCTGCTCGCGCTGCTGGAGGTGATCTTCGGGATCCTGCTGGCCTGGATCGGCGCCGACGAGATCCCGGGCCAGGCGGTACTCGCGGGCGGCGCACTGGTGATCGGGGCGCTCGTCGCCAACGAGCTGGCCAGCTGGCGCCTGCGGGCCTGAGCGCAGCCGCGCCGTCCGCTCAGAGCTGCTTGTAGACGACCTCGGCCATCTGCAGCAGCACTGGCCGGGGCAGCTTGCCGGACAGGGCGTAGCCGAAACCCTGGTCCACCCAGTAGAAGGTGTCGATGCTGCCTTCCTTGGCGTAGCGGAACGCGGTCTCTTCCATGCCTTTCTGCTTCGCGCCTTCCACCGCGCCGATGTAGAGCGTCACGCGTTCGCCGCCAGCGTTCTGGTACATGAACTGTGCGCGGGCCCCGCCATCCCCCGGGAGCAGCCGGCCGCCCACCAGTTCGTAGCCGGTGGCGGACAGGTTGGGCACCTTCAACGGCCGGTTCAGCCGCTTGGACAACCACTGCACCAGGTGCTGCTGCTGCGTCGCATCCACTTCCACCGGATGGCGCACCTCGGGCATGTACACGGCGTGGGCGACGGCCGCCTGGTGGGCGAACGCGAGGGTGGGGCGGGCGCTTCCGCCAGGCAGCCGCGCCTCCCATTGCACGTGGCCGGCCCAGCCGAGCGCGAACGCGAACAGCACCGACGCCGCCATGCCGCCCCAGCGCTGCCAGCGGGCGAAGCGCCGGCTGCGCTCGTTCAACTGGTCGGCGGCATGCAGCAGGTGCTCCGGGACGGGCTCGGCCAGCAGGTGCGCATGCAAGGCGCGCAAGGCCTCGCGTTGTGCCGCCCAGGCGCGCACCCGCTGCGCCGCGCCGGCGTCGCTCGCCAGGCGCGCTTCGACCGCGGCCCGGCGCGACGCATCCAGCCGCCCGTCCACGTACGCGTGCAGTTCGGCCTCGCCGGGCTGCAGGGGGGTGTCTTCCTTGTTAGTCATGTCATTTCAATCGCCGCAGGGCCGGCGCCGCCGGTGCCGCCGGCACGGGCTTGCCGTCCATGAGGTCGCGCAGGCGGGCGCGGGCACGAGAGAGGCGCGACATCACGGTGCCGATCGGCACGCCCGTGATGCGTGCCGCCTCTTCGTATCCGAGGTCTTGCAGGGTGACGAGCAGCAGCACCTCGCGTTGTTCCGCGGGCAGGCGCAACAGGCATCGCTGCAGGTCCAGCGCCTGGTCCGGGATGCCGTCCGGAGCGGTGAGTTCGTGCGCGACGTCGTCCACGTCCACGCGGCTGGAGGCCTGCTGCCGAACCGCCCGCCGCGCGCCGTCGATGAACAGGTTGTGCATCAGCGTGAACAGCCATGCGCGCAGGTCGCTGCCGGCCGCCCACAGGCTCCAGCGCTGGCAGGCGCGTTCCAGCGTGTCCTGTACCAGGTCGTCGGCTGCCCAGGAGTCTCCGGTGAGCGAGCGCGCATAGCGTCTCAGGTCCGGGATGTGCCCCACGAGGCTGTTCGGCGCGGAGGAGGGCATGGAGTGAGCCTACTCCAGCCGCGCCGGCCGCGAAACAGGCGCGTCGACCACCCGTTGACTAAGCCACGCCGGCCGGCCGAAGATTGCGACCCGCGGGACGGGTCCGACCATCCAGCCACGCCGCCTGGCCATGCTCAGGGACGGGCCGCGTGCCACATGTTGTTGAAGCCGTCCCCCGTGCGGTCACCCGGCTTGGTGTCCTTCGCCCAGTAGTACACCGGCTTGCCGCGCCAGGCCCACTGGCGGCTGCCGTCATCGCGCACGACCACCGACCAGTCGCCCGAACCGGTGTCGGCCGCAGTGGCCATCAGCGGCGGCCAGTTGGTCGCGCAGCCGCCGTTGCACATCGACTTCCCCGCTCCCATGGGATCACGGTCGAAGGTGTAGAGGGTCATGCCGTTCGAGCCGACCAGCACGCCGTCGGCGACGGTGGCTGGCGTGCCAGCGGAGGTCATGGAAGTGCAGGCCGCGAGCACCAGGGCGGCGGCAACGGGGGCGAGGCGGGGCAGCAAGCGCATCGTGTTCTCCGGTGGGTGTTCTTGCCGGATGAACGCTTTGCTGCCGCGGTTTATTCCGCCGGACCGGTCAGCGGTGCCGTTGCTTCATGGCGCGCTCGACTTCGCGCTTGCCCTCGCGGTCCTTGATCGTGTCCCGCTTGTCGTGGGTGGCCTTGCCGCGCGCCAGGGCGATTTCGACCTTCACCCTGCCGGCCTTCCAATACAGCTGGATGGGCACGAGGGTATGGCCCTTCTGCTCCACCTTGCCGATCAGGCGGCGGATTTCGTCCTTGTGCATCAGCAGCTTGCGGGTGCGGGCGGCCTCCGGATTGACGTGGGTCGAGGCGGTCTTCAGCGGGTCGATGTGGCAGCCGATCAGGAACAGCTCGCCGTCGCGGATCACCACGTAGCCCTCGGTGATCCGCGCCTTGCCCTCGCGCGCCGCCTTGACTTCCCAGCCTTGCAGCACGATCCCCGCCTCGTGGCGCTCCTCGAAGAAATAGTCGAACGCGGCCTTCTTGTTGTCGGCGATGCGGGAGGGGGCTTCTTTTTTGGCGGACATGGGTCTTGGGGGCTGCGCTGCAGGCTCGCGCGCAGTCGACGAGGCGGGCCGCTCGGGCGGCACGGCGGAACAGGGATCCGGCTGACAGGTGAGGGCGCTGCCGGCTCTCTACAATCCCGCGCGGGTCCGCAATTCTCCATGAAAACCGTCCACAAGTCCGTGCTCATCTGGTACAGCGCCGAAGAGATGTTCGCGCTGGTCACCGACGTGGCGAAGTACTGCGAGTTCCTTCCCTGGTGCGACCGGTCGAAGGTCCTTGCGCTCGAGCCGGACGGCATGAAGGCCGAGATCGGCATCGCCATTTCCGGAATCCACCAGACCTTCACCACGCGCAACACGCATGTGCCCGGGCGCGAGGTGCGAATGAAACTGGTCGACGGCCCGTTCTCCAACCTGGATGGCTGCTGGAAATTCGTGCCGCTGGGCACGGGCCAGCGGGCGTGCAAGGTGACCCTCGAACTGCAGTACGGCTTCAAGAACGCGGCACTCGCTGCGCTCGTCGGCCCGGTGTTCGACCGCATCGCCGGCAACCTGGTGGATGCTTTCGTCAAGCGCGCCGAACAGGTCTACGGGTGAAGACGGTGCACGTGAGCGTCCTGTACTCGCCTGCGCCGCGCGAGGTGCTGGAATGGAACCTGGACCTGCCCGAGGGTGCGACCGTGCGCGACGCGGTGCTCGCGAGCGGCTGGCGCGACGCCGTTCCCGCAACGGCGGTGCCCGACGTCGGCGTGTGGGGTCGGTGCTGCGGGCCGCAGCACTTGCTGCGCGATGGCGATCGGGTGGAGATCTACCGGGAACTGGTGGCCGACCCGAAGGTGGCGCGCCGGGAGCGCTTCCGCAAGCAGGGTGCGCGGGCCGCCGGACTGTTCGCGACGCGGCGGCCTGGCAGCAAGCCCGGTTACTGAGGAGTGCAGTCGCGCGCGATGATGTCGTTCAGCCGCTTCACTTCGGCGGCCCGGTCGCTGTCGCTGAGGTACTCGCGTTCGCCCTGGCTGTTGAAGCGCGTGATGCGCGCGCCGGTGTCGAAGCCCGCCTTCGACGCCTTCGCCCGGTTGCAGTTGTCGTTGCGCAGCGCCACGTAGCTTGCCTGTTCGGCCTTCTTCTTGTCGGCCTCGGCGGCGGCAAGCTGCTTCCTGCGCTCCTCGAGCGACTTGTCCTTGCCGGCCGGCTTGGGCGTGGGGCCGGACTTGTCCGCTGCCGCTTCGGCAGGCGCTGCAGCGACGGTCGCGGGGGTGGCCGACGGCGCGGGCAGCGCCACGCCCCTGGGCGCCTTCACGATGTGTTCCGTCGGAACGTCGGGGCTCGGTGCGCGATCGCTGAACACCTTGCGGCCGTCCTTGTCCACCCAGATCCATTGCGCGGACGCGACCAGGGGCAGGGCACATGCAAGGGCGAGCAGGGCGATGCGGGCAGCTTTCATGCGTTTCAGTGTAGCTCGGCAGGCCCGCGAAGCAGCAGGGCGAATTGCCTCTCCGTGGCGCGCAAGCCCCAGCGGTGCCGTGCGAAATTGCACGCGGGTACAATCCTTTTTTTGGAGCTATCAGAATGCGCCTTCTTGGAAAAGCGCTCACCTTCGACGACGTGTTGCTGGTGCCGGCGTTCTCCCAGGTCCTGCCCAAGGACACCTCCCTCGCGACCCAGCTGTCCCGAAACATCCAGCTGAACCTGCCGCTCGTGTCCGCCGCCATGGACACCGTCACGGAAGCGCGCCTCGCGATCGCCATCGCCCAGGAAGGCGGCATCGGCATCGTCCACAAGAACCTCACGGCGCAGCAGCAGGCTGCCGAAGTCGCGCGCGTCAAGCGCTACGAGTCCGGTGTCCTGCGCGACCCGGTGGTCATCACGCCGCAGCACACAGTGCGGCAGGTGATCGCGATGCAGGAGCAACTGGGGATCTCCGGCTTCCCGGTCCTCGATGGCGGCAAGGTGGTGGGCATCGTGACCGGGCGCGACCTGCGCTTCGAGACGCGCTACGACGTACCGGTCAGCCAGATCATGACCCCGCGCGACAAGCTGATCACCGTCCGCGAAGGCACCAGCGCGGCCGAGGCCAAGGCGCTCCTGAACAAGCACAAGCTGGAACGCCTGCTGGTCATCAACGACGCCTTCGAGCTCAAGGGCCTGATCACGGTCAAGGACATCACGAAGCAGACCAGCTTCCCCAACGCCGCGCGCGACGCGAGCGGCCGATTGCGCGTGGGCGCGGCCGTCGGCGTGGGGGAGGGCACCGAGGAGCGCGTCGAAGCGCTCGTGAAGGCGGGTGTCGACGTGATCGTCGTCGACACGGCGCACGGCCACAGCAAGGGCGTGATCGAACGCGTGCGCTGGGTGAAGCAGAACTATCCGCAGGTGGACGTGATCGGCGGCAACATCGCCACCGGCTCCGCGGCGCGGGCGCTGATCGAAGCCGGCGCCGATGCGGTGAAGGTGGGCATCGGCCCGGGCTCGATCTGCACGACGCGCATCGTCGCGGGGGTCGGCGTGCCGCAGATCACCGCCATCGACAACGTCGCCACGGCGCTGGCGGGCAGCGGCGTGCCGCTGATCGCGGACGGTGGCGTGCGCTACTCCGGGGACATCGCGAAAGCCATCGCCGCCGGTGCGCACACGGTGATGATGGGCGGGATGTTCGCCGGCACCGAGGAAGCGCCGGGCGAGATCGTCCTGTACCAGGGCCGCAGCTACAAGAGCTACCGCGGCATGGGCTCCATCGGCGCCATGCAGCAGGGCAGCGCGGACCGCTACTTCCAGGAAGCGACCAGCACCAACCCGAACGCGGACAAGCTCGTTCCGGAAGGCATCGAGGGGCGCGTGCCGTACAAGGGCTCGCTCGTCTCCATCGTGTACCAGCTGGCCGGCGGCGTGCGCGCGGCGATGGGCTACTGCGGCTGCGCGAACACCGAGGAGATGCGCCAGCGCGCCGAGTTCGTCCAGATCACGGCGGCGGGCATGCGCGAGAGCCACGTGCACGACGTGCAGATCACCAAGGAAGCGCCGAACTACCGGGCCGACTGATCTGGCCAGAATTGCGCGGTCTGGCCTGATCCTTTATGATCAGGCCAGAATTTTATTTCTGGCCAGACTCATGCAGACCATCCCCGTCCACCAGGCGAAGGACCGCTTCTCGGCGCTATTGCAGGCCGTCGAGGAGGGGGAGGAAATCGTCATCACGCGGCACGGCAAGCGGATCGCCCGCATCGTCAAGGAGACGGAAGCGGTTCCCTCCGATAGCGAGCGTGAACGCGTGCACCGCGAGGCCATCGCGCGTCTCGAGGCGTACCAGCAGCGCGCGCAGGTGCAGCCCGCGATCGAGGGCTACACCGACTGGAAGAGCCTCAGGGACACGGATCGCAAGTGAAGCCTACCGTCCTGGACGCCTCCGCCGCCGCGGCCTGGGTGCTGCCCGATGAATCGAGCGACTCGGCCAAGCAGCTCTATGCGCATGCCTGCATGGAGGACGCCGAATTCCACGCCCCGCTGCTGTGGCAGTGGGAGATGGGCAACATGCTGCTGGTCGCGCAGCGGCGCAACCGCATCGTGTCCGGCGCCGCCGAGGACGCCTTGCAGGCGCTCGCGGCCGTACGGCTCCAGTTCGATGCGGCGCCCGACCTGCATCGCCAGCTGCAGATCCTGCGCCTTGCACAAACCCACGACCTGACCTATTACGACGCCGCGTACCTGGAACTGGTGCTCCGGCTCAACGGCCAGCTGGCCTCCCGCGACCGCCAGCTTCTCGATGCGGCGCGCGCCTGCGGAATCGTCTGCCTCAGCTTCTGAACCGCCATGCAACACGACAAGATCCTCATCCTCGACTTCGGCTCGCAGGTTACCCAGCTGATCGCCCGCCGCGTGCGCGAGGCGCACGTGTATTCCGAAGTGCACCCCTGTGACGTGAGCGACGCCTGGGTGCGCGAGTACGCGGCCGACGGCAAGTTGAAGGGCGTGATCCTCTCCGGCAGCCATGCTTCGGTGTACGAGGAGTCCACCGACAAGGCGCCCCAGGCCGTGTTCGAGCTGGGCGTGCCGGTGCTGGGCATCTGCTACGGCATGCAGACCATGGCGCACCAGCTCGGTGGCAAGGTCGAAAGCGGCCACAAGCGCGAGTTCGGCTTCGCGTCGGTCCGCGCACGCGGCCACACCGAACTGCTGCGCGACATCGCCGACTTCACCACGCCCGAAGGCCACGGCATGCTCAACGTGTGGATGTCGCACGGCGACAAGGTCGTGGAGATGCCGCCCGGCTTCCGGCTGATGGCATCGACCGAGAGCTGCCCGATCGCCGGCATGGCCGACGAAGCGCGCCGCTTCTATGCGGTGCAGTTCCATCCGGAGGTCACGCACACCGTCCAGGGCCACGCCATCCTGGAACGCTTCGTGCGCGGCATCTGCCAGGCGCAACCCGACTGGGTGATGCGCGACCACATCGCCGAAGCCGTGGAGTCCATCCGCAAGCAGGTGGGCGACGAGGAGGTGATCCTCGGGCTGTCCGGCGGGGTCGATTCGTCGGTGGCTGCGGCGCTGATCCACCGCGCCATCGGCGACCAGCTCACCTGCGTGTTCGTGGACCACGGCCTGCTGCGGCTGGACGAAGGCGACATGGTGATGGACATGTTCGCGGGCAAGCTGCACGCGAAGGTCGTGCGCGTGGACGCCGCCGACCTGTTCCTGGGCAAGCTGGCCGGCGTCAGCGACCCCGAAGCCAAGCGCAAGATCATCGGCGGCCTGTTCGTCGACGTTTTCAAGGCCGAGGCCGCGAAGATCAAGCAGACGCACCAGCGCCACGTCGCCTGGCTGGCGCAGGGCACGATCTACCCGGACGTCATCGAGTCCGGCGGGGCCAAGAGCAAGAAGGCCGTGACGATCAAGAGCCACCACAACGTGGGCGGGCTGCCCGAGCAGCTCGGGCTCAAGCTGCTGGAGCCGCTGCGCGACCTGTTCAAGGACGAAGTGCGCGAGCTGGGCGTGGCGCTGGGCCTGCCGCCGGAGATGGTGTATCGCCATCCTTTCCCCGGCCCGGGCCTCGGTGTACGCATCCTGGGCGAGGTGAAGAAGGAGTACGCGGACTTGCTGCGGCGCGCCGATGCGATCTTCATCGAGGAACTGCGCAACTTCCGCGACGGCAACAGCGGCAAGACCTGGTACGAGCTCACCAGCCAGGCGTTCACCGTCTTCCTGCCGGTCAAGAGCGTGGGCGTGATGGGCGACGGCCGCACCTACGATTACGTCGTGGCGCTGCGGGCCGTGCAGACCAGCGACTTCATGACCGCGGATTGGGCGGAACTGCCCTACGCGCTGCTGAAGAAGGTCTCCAGCCGCATCATCAACGAGGTGCGCGGGATCAACCGCGTCACCTACGACGTGAGCAGCAAGCCGCCCGCGACCATCGAGTGGGAGTGACGGGGACACCATGCGCACCAACCTGAACGTCCCGTTCGCCGAGAAGGACGAGGCGAAGGCGCTCGGCGCCCGCTGGGATCCCGCCCGCAAGTGCTGGTACGTCCAGGACCGGGACCTCGGCGCCTTCGCGCGCTGGCTGCGCGAACCGGGCGCGCCCGCGGTCGCACCGGCGACCACCCCGGCGAAGGCGCCTCGCACCGGTCCCGCGCAGCCGCCTGCGCACTGCGGCTGCGACGTCCTGCCCTGGGAGCCCTGCATCCACACGCCCGGCTGAAGCGGCCGCGGTGGGGCGCCCGCTTGCGGGCACAATCGGCGCCATGTACCAGCCGCCGCAATTCCGGTCGCAGGACCCCGCCATCGCGGCGGCGCTCATGCGCGGGCACGCGTTCGCGAGCCTGATCTCCACGGACGACACGGGCTTCCCCTTCGTCACGCACCTGCCGCTGCACCTGGAAGAGGGCCCCGGCGGATTCGTCCTGTGGGGCCACTGCGCCAGGCCCAACCCGCACTGGCGCTACCTGCAGGCGCGCCCCGAAGCGCTGGCGACCTTCATGGGACCGCACGCCTACCTGTCTCCCAAGGTCTACCCGGACCTGCAGCGCGTGCCGAGCTGGAACTACCTCACCGTGCATTGCAAGGTGCGCGCCACCCTCGTCGAGGACGACGCGGGCAAGGACGCCCTGCTGAAGAAGCTCATTGGCGACAACGAGCCGGCGTACGCGAAACAGTGGATAGGCCTCGGCCCGGATTTCCAGCACAAGATGCTGGCCGGCATCGTCGGTTTCCGCCTCGACGTGCTGGAATGGAGCTGCAAGCTGAAGCTGAACCAGCACCGGCCCGAGGCGCATGCGGCGCAGCATGCGACTTACGGGGCCGGCGGCGAAGCCGAGCGGGAGCTCGCCGGCTGGATGGAGCGGCTCGGCATGGAGGGGAAATGATGCGTGCGGTGTTCAGTATCGTGGGCCTGGTGCTCGTGCTCGCCATCGTCGGCGTGGTGGCGAAGAAGCAGTTGACGGCAGGCGTCGCGCCCCAGGTCTCCGGCGCACCCGGCGGCCCGGCGGCGACGCCGCAGCAGCAGGTGCAGCAGTTCCAGAAGGCCGCCGAAGCCGCGATGCAGCAGGCGCGCCCGATGCCCGACGACCCGAAGTGACCGGCAGCGAGCGCGACGCGCACTTCATGCGCGAGGCGCTCGCGCAGGCCCGGCTCGCGCTCGCGGCCGGCGAGGTGCCCGTCGGCGCCGTGGTGGTCCACGGCGACACCGTGATCGGGCAGGGGCACAACGCACCGGTGGCCAGCCACGACCCGACCGCGCACGCCGAGATCCGCGCCCTGCGCGCGGCGGCCCAGGCGCTCGGCAACTACCGGCTGGACGGCTGCGAGCTGTTCGTGACCCTGGAGCCGTGCACCATGTGCAGCGGCGCCATGCTCCATGCGCGCCTCGCACGCGTCGTGTACGCCGCGGCCGACCCGAAGACCGGAGCCGCGGGCTCCGTCATCGACCTGTTCGCGCAGAAACGCCTGAACCACCAGACCGAGGTCGCGGGTGGCGTGCTCGCCGATGAAGGCAGCAGCCTGCTCGCGGAGTTCTTCCGCCGCCGCCGGCAGGAGGCCCGCATGAATGCCCAAGCCCTGCGCGACGACGCGCTGCGCACGCCCGACGAACGCTTCGCGAACCTGCCCGGCTATCCGTGGGCGCCGCACTACGTGAGCGATCTCCCGTCGCTCGCGGGCCTGCGGATGCACTACCTGGACGAGGGACCGCGCGATGCGCCGCGCACCTGGCTGTGCCTGCATGGCAATCCGGCGTGGAGCTACCTGTACCGGCGCATGATTCCGGTGCTGCTCGCCAACGGCGACCGCGTGGTCGCGCCGGACCTGGTCGGCTTCGGCAAGAGCGACAAGCCCAAGCGCGATGCGGCGCACACCTTCGAATGGCACCGGCAGGTGCTGCTCGAGTTCGTCGAGCGGCTGGACCTGCGCGGCATCGTGCTGGTCGTGCAGGACTGGGGCGGCCTGCTCGGGCTCACCTTGCCGATGGAAGACCCGGACCGCTACCGCGGTCTGTTGGTGATGAACACGACGCTCGGCACGGGGGACGTGCCGCTGTCGCCGGGCTTCCTCGCCTGGCGCGAGATGAACGCGAAGAACCCGGGCTTCGATGTCGCGCGCCTGTTCGCCCGCGGCAATCCGCACATGAGCGCGGCAGAATGCGCCGCTTACAACGCGCCGTTCCCGGACGCGGGCCACCGCGCCGCGCTGCGTGCCTTTCCCGCCATGGTGCCCGATCACCCCGATGCGAACGGCGCTGCGATCTCGCGCCAGGCGCGCCACTTCCTCGCGACCGAGTGGAAAGGCCAGACGCTGATGGCGATCGGCGCGCAGGACCCGGTGCTCGGGGTTCCCGTGATGCAAGCGCTGAGCGCGCAGATCCGCAACTGCCCCGCGCCGCTGGTGCTGCCGCAAGCGGGGCACTTCGTGCAGGAGCACGGCGAGGAGATCGCACGCGAGGCAGTGGGATACTTCCGGGCGTGACGCAACGCATCTACATCTATTCGCCCTCCAGTGCCGTGCGCAACACGGCCGCCGTGCGGCGCGGCATCGCGCGCCTGAAGGCGCTGGGCCACGAAGTCCAACTCGACCCCGACGTTTTCGCCACGCACATGCGCTTCGCGGGCGACGACGCGACGCGGCTCGCCGGGATCGAGCGTGCGGCGGCCAGCGGCGCGGACATCGCGATCATCACCCGCGGCGGCTACGGCCTCACGCGCCTGCTGCCTGCGCTTCCCTACAAGAAGATTGCGAAGGCCATCGACCGCGGGATGAAGTTCGTGGGCCTGAGCGACTTCACGGCGTTCCAGAACGCCGTGCTCGCGCAAACCGGGCGGGTGAGCTGGTCGGGGCCGGCCGTCGGCGAGGACTTCGGCGTGGAGTCCGAGCCCGACGAGATCATGCAGGCCTGCTTCGAGGACCTCGCGAGCGGGCAGGGCGAGGGCACGGGCTGGCAGTTGCCCACGAGCGAACGCGTCGAGCGGCCGCTGCAGGCGAAGGGCGTGCTCTGGGGCGGCAACCTCGCCGTGCTGTCCGCGCTCGCGGGGACGCCCTGGATGCCGCAGGTCAAGGGCGGCATCCTGTTCCTGGAGGACGTGCACGAGCACCCGTACCGCATCGAGCGGATGCTGACCCAGTTGCTCTATACGGGCGTGCTGCAGAAGCAGAAGGCGATCCTGCTCGGGCACTTCACGAACTGGGTTCCGGTGCCGCACGACAAGGGCTTCAAGCTGAAGACGGTGATCGACTGGCTGCGCCAGCAAGTGAAGGCGCCGGTGCTGACCGGGCTGCCGTTCGGGCACGTGCCGACCAAGGTCTGCCTGCCGGTCGGCGCGAACGTCACGCTGGCCGCCGAAGGCCGGGACGCTTTCCTGCTCTGGGGCCATACGCACTGAGCGGCTCCATGAAAAAAGCGCGGGCCGTCCCGCGCTTTCCTGCTCGCCCGTGCGCCCTCAGCTCACGAGCGGGCTGGGCCGGGAATTCAGGCTGACGGGCAGCAGCCCCTGGAACATCGCGGTGAGGCGCTGCACCTTGTGGCGTGCCGTGGCTTCTCCATGGAGCGTGGCCAGGGCGGCGAGCACGTCACCGCGCAGATACCAGAGCGCCTGCACGTCCTGGGCGTAACGCACGCGGCGCGTCACGTTCGCGAACGAGCGGCCGCCGGGTTCGGCCAACAGGGCAAGCATCGCCTCGCGGATGTCCTCCGTCCCGGTCTCGAGGACGGAGTCGCTCGGGAGGACGGGATTGCCCAGCAAACCATAGATGCTGTCACGCAGACTGCCTTTGAACCAACGCATACTTGCTCTCGCCAACGTTTCTTGTGAACCGAAGGTACCCTCCAGCGGCCGAGGCTGGCAAGCCTGGGCAGTGACAGAGTTCACGGAACGCGCCGCGCAAACCGCAGAGCTTGGTAACGGACGGTGAGGCTTGCCGACCGTCCGTCGGCCAGAGCCCCTCCGCCCGTGGGTCTGGGCCTCAGGCCGGTTCGCTGGAACGCACGGCCAGCACGGGAACCGGCGAGAGGCGCAACACCTGCTCCGCGCCGCTGCCGAGCAGCACGCGCGACACCCCGCGGCGGCCGTGCGTTCCCACGACCACCAGGTCGGCGTCCCAGTTGCGGGCTTCGCCGGCGATCAACTCGCCCAGGCGGCCGCCCGGCAGTTCCATCAGCTTCGTGTCGGCGGGGACGCCCGCAGCGCGGGCCTTGTCCGCGGCGTCCACCAGCACCTTCTGGGCGAAGTCGCGCGCGACCTGCAGCAAGTCGGCGCTGTATTCGTAGCCCGTGAGATAGGCCAGTTCGTCGAGCACATGCACGAGGTGCACGCGCCCCTGGCTTTCCTTGGCCAGTTGCAGGGCCGAGGCCAGTGCCTTTTCGCAGGTTTCGCTGCCGTCCACCGGCACGAGGATGCGCTTGTACATGTCGATCTCCAAAAGCGGTGAATCCATCTTGGCGCAGCCTGCGCGACGGCACTTGAGGCCCGTCAACCAGAGCGGACTTTGCGGCTCAGGCTAGGACGATTCCTAGCCGCCCTAGTCGCGGCGGCAGGCCCGATTCGGAGTTCTCCGAGCCTGTGTTTCAGGCGTGGCCGATGTTGCGAAGCGCGAGGCTGCGAGATGCTTCGTCCCATGATGTCGAACGGTTCGATCAAGGTGTTCCTCGCAGACGACTCGCAGCAGATCCGCGAGCGCGTGAACTCCATCCTGGGCGCGGCGCACATGGACATCGTCGGTGAAGGCGCCACCCCGGACAGCTGCGTCGCCGGCATCCTGCAATTGCATCCGGACGTCGTGGTGCTCGACGTCCAGCTCGAAGGCGGCACCGGACTCGAAGTCCTGAAGGCCGTGCGTTCCGCCGATCCTGGCGTCGCCTTCGTCGTTTTCAGCAACAACGCCGCCGCCGCGTATCGCAAACGCTACCTCCAGGAGGGCGCGGCGCAGTTCCTGGACAAGAGCACCGAGTTCGACCAGCTTGCAGAGGCCGTCGCGAAAGCCGGCCGGCGTGCCGTTCATTGAGTACCCAGACCCCAAGACGATAGAGGCCACCATGCAAACCGCCACCCCGACCCCCGCCACCACCGCCGCCCCCATCCGCTTCTTCGAACGCGCGCAGCGCGCCGTCGGGGACGAGTCCGCGGCGACGCGGGCGCTGTGCTCGACATGCCACCTGAAGGACCTGTGCCTTCCGTGCGGGTTGAACGGCGTGGACCTCGAGCGGCTCGACGGCCTGAAGTTCGCCCGCCGCCGCGTGAAGGAAGGGCAGGCGCTTTATCACGAGGGCGACCGCTTCCAGTTCATCTACGCGGTGCGCAGCGGCACCTTCAAGTCCACGCTGAACCTGCGGGACGGGCGCGAGCAGGTGACGGGCTTCCAGATGGCCGGGGAACTTCTCGGCCTCGACGGGCTGGCCGCAGGCAAGCATGCGAGCAGCGCGGTGGCACTCGAAGACGCGGAGATCTGCGCCATCCCGTACGCCCATCTGAGCGAGCTGGCCGCCACCAGCGCCGAACTGCAGCACGTGATCTCCCGGCTGATGAGCCGCGAAATCGTGCGCGAGCACAGCCTCATGATGCTCCTGGGCAGCATGAACGCGGAGGAGCGCCTGGCTGCCTTCCTGCTGAACATCTCCCAGCGCATGAAGGCGCGCGGCTACTCGGCAAGCGAGTTCCACCTGCGCATGTCCCGCGCCGAGATCGGCAGCTACCTCGGCATGAAGCTCGAGACCGTCAGCCGCACGTTCTCCGCCTTCGCCCAGCAGCGCCTGCTGGAGGTCGACAAGAAGCACGTGCGAATCACCGATCTGCCGGGTCTGCAGCGAGCATTCGACCTGCGCGTCCAGTAAAGTACCCGGACTCTCCAGGAGTCCAGGACTTTCGATGAAGTACAAGGACTATTACGCGGCACTCGGCGTGCCGCGGGATGCCGACGCGGAGGCCATCAAGAAGGCGTACCGCAAGCTCGCGCGCCAGCACCACCCCGACGTCTCCAAGGCACCCGAGGCCGAGGCACGCTTCAAGGAAGTGGCCGAGGCCTACCAGACCCTCAAGGACCCCGAGAAACGCGCTGCCTACGACGCGCTGGGCAGCCGCCGCGGCGGCGAGGAATTCCGGCCGCCGCCGCAATGGGAAAACGAATTCGCCGGCGGGGGCTTCGGCGACGCCTCGTTCTCCGATCTCGACCTGGCCGACCTGCTGGACGCCCTGGCGCGCGGACGGGGACGCGGCGGCGCCGGCGCGTCGCACACCGTCCCGCTGCGTGGGCGTGACTACGAGACCTCCGTGCGTCTCCCGCTGGAGGATGCGCACCGGGGCACCACGATCAACCTGGACGTCACCCACGAGGACGGCACGCGCACGCTGGCGGTCACCGTCCCGGCGGGCGTCACCGACGGCCAGCGGCTGCGCCTGCGCGGCAAGGGCGGACCCGGCCGCAATGGCGGGCCGGCCGGCGACATCTACCTGCACATCACGCTGGCGCCGCACGCGGTATTCCGGCCCGACGGCCACGACCTCGTTTTCGACCTGGCGCTTGCGCCCTGGGAAGCCGCGCTGGGAGCGGAGGTGGAGGTCCCGACGCTGGACGGCCAGGTGCTCCTCACCGTGCCCCACGGCACCCAGTCCGGGCGTAAGCTGCGCTTGCGGGGCCGTGGCATGGCGAACGGCCACGGCGCCCGCGGCGACCTCTACGCCATCGTGCACATCGAAGTGCCTGCCACGCTGACGGCGCGTGAACGCGAATTGTTCGAGGAGCTCAAGCGCGAGTCGAAGTTCGATCCGCGCGCTACCGTTGCCACGGAGCCCATGCATGGCCACTGAACAAAGCGACTTGACCTGGCTCGACCCGCAGCGCCGCATCGAGCAGGGGGAACTGGCGCAGATGTGCAGCCTGACCATCGTGGAGATCCAGGAACTGGTCGAGTACGGCGCGCTCGTGCCGGTGGGCGCGGAGGCCGGGAACGTCCGCCAGTTCAGTGCCAGCTGCGTTCCGCCGCTGCGGGAGGCGATCCGGCTGCGCGCTTACTACGACCTCGACCTGTTCACCGTGAGCCTGCTGCTTGGCTACCTCCAGCGCATCGCGCACCTGGAACAGCAACTGCGGGGGCTGCAGGCCCACATGCCGCATCCGCCGCACTTGCCGCGCGAAGGGCCGACGCCCTGGCGCGAGCCGCACGCCTAGAGCGCCTCGCGCTCAGGCGGGCAGCAGGCTGCGCACGCCATCCGCCAGCAGC
Organism: Ramlibacter ginsenosidimutans; assembly: GCF_016654015.1. GTDB lineage: Bacteria > Pseudomonadota > Gammaproteobacteria > Burkholderiales > Burkholderiaceae_C > Ramlibacter > Ramlibacter ginsenosidimutans. Next base: position 98,488 of record NZ_JAEPWM010000007.1, read on the forward strand.
GGCGCGAGCGGGATGCCGTTGCTCGCGTGCGGGACGCTGTCGCAGCTCACGACGCGGCTCACGCCGGCGCGGCGCAGCAAGTCGGCCCCTTCCCCATCCAGCAGCGCGTGCACGGCCACGCACAGCGGCTGGCTCCACCCGGCGCCTCGCAGCACTTCGGCCGCTGCCGCGATGGTGTGGCCGCTGGAGACGATGTCGTCCAGCAGGACCGGATTGCGGCCCGAAGGATCGATGGATTGCGACGGCGTGACGGTCACGTCGCGGTCGCCACGCCTCTCCTTGCGCATGACCGTCCACGGCGCGCCAATGCGCTTGGCGACGTCTGCCACCCATTGCTCGCTTTCGCTGTCGGGGCCCACGAGGATCGGGCGTTCGACGTTCCGGGCGATCCAGACCGCCATGGCCGGCGCCGCAGCCACGACCACACTCCGGATCGAATAGATGGCATCCAGGCTGGGCCAGCGGTGCAGGTGTGGATCGACCGTCACCAGGAAATCGAACGTGGAGGAGAGCAGGCGCGCATAGGTGCGTGACGTGATCGCTTCGCCCGGGCGAAACCGGGCGTCCTGGCGCATGTACGGCAGGTAGGGCACCACCAGCCCGAGCTCGCCGGCACCGAGTTCGCGCGCCGCATCGGCGGCAAACAACAGGGGCAGCGTCTTCTCGTCGGGGCGGTCCAGGTGGGCCACGAGCAGCGTCCGCTGGCCGGCGACGCTCGTCGGCAGGCGCACCACGGCTTCTCCGTCGGGGAATCTGTGCACCTCGAGCGTCGCGGCGGTGCAGTGGAGGTGTACGGCCAGCGACTGCGCCAGGCGTTCGGCGCCCGGCAGGGCCAGGATGATCGTGTTCATGCGTCCTCGGCGACGTTCTGCTTGCGTCCGCAGCGCGGATGGTTGGCTAGCGTAAGCGAGTTCGGCGCGACTGTGCGGTGCGAAGCCCGACGGCGGTCGGCCAGAGTGCCGCAACGGTTGGCTGCGGCACGGGCAGGGTGTACCTTACGGTTACCGGCGAGCGCCGGCGAAGGAGCAGCCCATGTTCCAGGATCGCATCGACGCCGCAGAGCAGCTGGCCGACGCGCTGCAAGCCTATCGCGGCCAGCATCCGCTGGTGCTCGCGATTCCGCGGGGCGCGGTGCCCATCGCCGCATGCATCGCCCGTCGGCTCGACGGGGACCTGGACCTGGTGCTCGTGCGCAAGCTGCATGCGCCCGGTGCGCCCGAGTTCGCCGTCGGCGCCGTGGACGAAGCCGGCTGGGTCTACCTGACGCCGCACGCCAACGCGGTGGGTGCCGACAGCGCGTACATCACGGAGCAGAAGCTCCTGCAGCTGGAGGAGCTGCGGCGGCGGCGCGAGCTGTACACGCCCGGTCGCGCATCCATCCCGGCAGCCGGTCGCACCGTCATCGTGGTCGACGACGGCCTGGCGACCGGAGCGACCATGGTGGCGGCCCTCCATGCCGTGCGCCAGCGCGGGCCTGCGCGGCTGGTGTGCGCGGTGCCGGTCGCTTCGGAAGAAGCCCTGAAGCTGGCCCGCAGCCATGCGGATGAGGTGGTCTGCCTCTCCGTACCGCGCCGGTTCGCCGCGGTGGGCCAGTTCTACGCTTCCTTCCCGCAACTGGAGGACGAGGAGGTCATCCGCGTGCTGCAGGAGACGCGACGCCCGACCGATCCCGCGCGCACCGGTCATTCGGGATGAGCCGGCAAAGCCGGCTCGGCAGGGAGGGAATTGACGGGCGTCAACCCCGGTTGACGTCGAGCGCCTATGGTGCAGGAATGCATAAATCCTGGACGTGGGCGGCGCTCTTGCTGGCGCTGCTGATTCCTTCCCTCGCTTCGGCGGCCAACGCGCTCGGCGCCGCCGGGCTGCAGGCCCAGCACACCGCCCTGGCGCCCCAGCTCGCGCGCAACGCCTTCGGCGGGCCGCTGGTCCTGCGCTCCGACGAAGCCTCGCGCCGCATCGACGGCGAGGTGTACGCGGTGCTCGAGCATCCGTTCGCCCGGGTTTCTTCTGCGTTGTCCGATCCGGTCCAGTGGTGCGACATCCTCATCCTGCACCTGAACACCAAGTACTGCCATACGCAAGCCGGACCGGGCGCGACGCGGCTCGACGTGCGCGTCGGCAAGAAGGTGCCGCAGTCGCTGTCGTCGGCCTCGAAGCTGGACTTCAACTGGAAGGAGCCGGTGGTCCGCCCCGACTATGTCGCGGCCAGCATGGAGGCGCCCGACGGCCCGTACGACACCAGCAACTATCGCCTGCTCGCCGAAGCCATCCCCCTGGACGCGAACCACACGTTCCTCCACATGGCCTATGCCACCAGCTACGGCGGAGCCAGCGAGTTCGCCATGCAGCTGTACCTGGGCACGATCGCAAGAGACAAGGTGGGTTTCACGCGGGCGCCCGAGGGCAAAGGCGAGGACGGCTATGTCGGAGGCATGCGCGGCGTGGTGGAGCGCAACACGATGCGCTACTACCTGGCGATCGACGCGTATCTCGATTCGCTGGAGGCTCCCGCCGGCCAGCAGCTGGAACACCGGCTCAAGGCCTGGTTCGACGCGACGGAGAAGTATCCGCGGCAACTGCACGAGGTGCAGCGGGACGAGTACCTGCGCATGAAGCACGACGAGGTGGCGCGGCAGGGCAGGCCGCAGTGAGCGAGGTCGCGGGCGTCACGGGAAGGCGCGGCGCGACTGAGCGTGCCCCGGGAGTTCAGCGCCGGCCCAAGGCCGGGCGCTCGTGGATGGCCTGGCAGGCGGTGCAGAACGGCGTGGCCGGCAGCGCGCGCAGGCGTCGCTCGTCGATCGCCTCGCCGCAGTCCGCGCACTGACCGTAGGTCCCTGCGTCGACGCGCCGCAGGGCGGCGGCGATGCGTTCGAGCTCCTCGATGGCGTGGGTCTGGGCGACTTCGTCCACCTGTGCGCGCGAGTCGATCGCGGCGACATCCTTGAAGTCGACGACGTCGGCGGGCGCGTCCCCGGCCTTCGCGGCTTCGGCGGCGGCATGCAGCAGCGACTGCAGTTCCTGCCTGCGTTCGCGCAGTTGCGCGGCAAGCTGGCTGGTGAGGTCAGGAGAGGGGGCAATCGGCTTCATGGCAGGACCGGCAGTCTGTGAGACTGATTCTTGGGCCTGCGCGTCGGCGCGAGCTTGATCTGGCGCAAGCGCCGGACTTGCGCCCGTACGCAAGCCCGGCGGTTACGATAGGCCCGTGGGACACCGAATCGTGATCATGGGCGTGGCGGGCTGCGGCAAGTCCACCGTGGGCGCCGCCGTCGCCCGGGCGGAGCACCTGCCGCTGGTGGAAGGCGACGACTTCCACAGCGCCGCCAGCCGGGCGAAGATGGCCGGCGGCGTGCCGCTCACCGACGGCGATCGTGCCGACTGGCTCCGCGTGCTGGGCGAACAGCTCGCAGCGCATGGCGAAGGCGTGGTGCTGACCTGTTCGGCGCTGAAGCGCGCCTATCGCGAGCAGCTCCGCGCGGCCGCGCCGGGGCTGCGCTTCGTCTTCCTGGAGATCGGACGCGAGGACGCGCAGAAGCGCGTGTCCACCCGCGGCGCGCATTTCTTTTCGGCGGCCCTGGTGGACAGCCAGTTCGCCACGCTGGAGTCGCCCGTGGGAGAGCCGCTGGTGCTGGCCGTGGACGCGCTCGCGCCGCTGGCCGAGTTGCAGCAACAGGTGAGCGCCTGGCTGCACGCGGCCTGAAGCGGCCGGGAACGTTAGGCGCCGCTCAGTGGGCGGGCGGCTGCGCGCTCACCGGCACCGAGGCCTGCACCTGCACCTGGGCGCCGCTGGCGTTCTTCAGCGTCAAGGTCAGCGGAATGTTCGTGCCGGCCTTCAATGGCGCATGCAGGTGCATCAGCATGATGTGGTAGCCGCCCGGCTTGAGTTCGACCGGCTGGCCGGCAGGCAGCGCAATGCCATCGACTCCGCCCATGCGCATGACGTCGCCATCCATCTTCATCTGGTGGACTTCGGCCATGCCGGCCACCGGCGTGCTCGCGCCTACGAGCACCAGCGGCTCGCCCGCGGTCAGCGTCATGTAGGCGCCGGAGGTCGGCTGGCCCGGCACGGTGGGGCGGGCCCACGCGTGGGCGATCGTGAGCTTGGGGGCGGACTGCGCGAACGAGGCGAATGCGGCGCAGAGCAGGGCGCCAGCGATCCAGGTCTTCTTCATGGACTGATCTTTCTTGAATGAATGCGGTTTGACGCGGCGCCGCGAGGAATTCGCGGACTTCGACGTCGCAATGGGCGGTGCGCGCTATCGGCCGGTCGCGTGTGCAGCCGGCCGTGGCGGATCAGGCGAGAGTGGGAGGCCCGCGCGCGGGCAGGGGAGCGCTGGCGCGGACCGCGACGCGGTCTGCCCCGCGCAGCGTCGGCGCGCCGGCCAGCGGTGCGCTGCGCGCAAGAGCGGTGGCGGAGTTCGCCGGCGGCGCGAGGACGCCGATGCACAACGCGCACTTCAGCGTGTGCGTGCTGCCAGGGGCGCCGTCGTTGCCCCGATGACCGAGATCCTGGCCCGCGGCCGCCACCGAGCAGATCGGGTCGAGCGGCGAAGCGTGCAACACGGGCGAGAGGCCCGCGACGCCGAGGAAGAGGACGAACCACGCGAGCGCGAGCGCGGCGGCACGGCGGCTGGTCCTGGGCAGGTTCATGGCCGGTCGATTATCGGGCAAGCCCGCCGGCGTCGCGCGCGCCTGGCTGCCAGTGCAGCGTCCGCTCTTGGGGCGCGCTGGGGGCGTCATGACGTGCACGCAACTGACCGCAGCCGCCCTCCACGTCCTGCGCCGCGGACTGGCGCAGCTTGGTGAGGATGCCGCGCCGATGCAGCGTGCGCGCGATCTCCGCGGCGCGTTCCCAGCTCGGTCGGCGGAAATCCAGGCCGTCGACGCGGTTGAACGGAATCATGTTCAGCACGCCGTACTTGCCGGACAGCAGGCGCACGATGCCTTCGATCTCGTCCGCGCCGTCGTTGATCCCTTCCAGCAGCGTCCACTGGTACTGGATCGGATAACCGGTGGCACGCGCGTAACGTTCGCCGGCGTCGACGAGTTCCTGTGGCGTCATGCGAGGCGCGCGCGGCAGCAGTTGCTCGCGCAGCTCCGGCCGGGTCGTGTGCAGGGAAAGCGCCAGCGCGGGCTTGACCCGTCCCTGCGGCAGGCGCTCGAACACCCGCGGGTCGCCCACCGTGGAGAAGACCAGGTTCTTGTGGCCGATGTTGCCCGCCGTCCCTAGCAGTTCGATGGCTTCCAGCACGTTGTCCAGGTTGTGGGCCGGCTCGCCCATGCCCATGAAAACGACCTTCTTCACCGGGCGGCGCGTGCGCGCGAGCGCCACCTGCGCCACCATCTCGGCGCTCCCAAGTTGCCGCAGCAGCCCGTCGCGGCCGGTCATGCAGAACACGCACTTCACGGCGCAGCCCACCTGCGAGGAGATGCACAGGCCATCCCGCGGCAGCAGCACGCTCTCCACGGTCTGGCCATCCGCGAGTTCGACCAGCAAGCGCTCCGAACCGTCGTCGGCCGGATGCGCGGAGCGCAGCCGCGCCAGCCCGGCGAGCTCGGATTCCAGGGCGGGCAGGGCGGCCAGCAGGGCGGCCGGCAGGAAGTGCTCGGGCCTGCGCTTGCCGCTGGACTGGGGCAGGGCATTGCTCCAGAGGCGCAGCACGCGCTGCTCGTGCACCGGCCCTGCACCGGCGGCACGCAAGCGTTCGCGCAGGGCCGAGAGCTGCATCACGCGGGATTCAGCTCGCGCGCCAGCTTCACGAAGAAGTCGAGGCTCGCGGGGTTGGCCATCGCGTCCGCGCTGGCGACCTTGCCCGGTGCGGCGCCCAGCAGCAGCTTGCGCACGGGGACTTCCATCTTCTTGCCCGTGAGCGTGCGCGGTACCTCCGCGATGGCGTAGACCTGGTCGGGCACATGCCGCGCCGAGGCCTTGGTGCGGATCTGCGCCAGCACCTTCTTCTTGAGCGCCTCGTCGAGCGCGTGGCCCGGCTGCAGCACGACGAACAAAGCGAGGAAGGACGGGCGTCCGAGGTATTCGAGGTCCACCACCAGGCTGTCGCGGATCTCGGGCAGTTCCTCCACCACGCGATAGATTTCCGCCGTCCCCATGCGGATGCCGAAGCGGTTGATCGTACTGTCCGAGCGGCCATAGATCACCGCCGTGCCGCGCCCGGTGAAACGGATCCAGTCTCCGTGCCGCCAGACACCGGGGAAGGTCTCGAAATAGCTTTCCCGGTAACGCTGGCCCTGCGCGTCGCCCCAGAAGAACAGCGGCATGGAAGGCATCGGCTGGGTCACGACCAGCTCGCCCACCTCGTCGACCACGGCGTGGCCGCCCTCGTCGAAGGCGTACGCCGCCACGCCGAGCTCGCGGCACTGGATCTCGCCCGCAGTGACCGGCAGCGAAGGCGCACAGGCGACGAAGCCCGAAGCGATGTCGGTGCCGCCGCTGATGGAGGCCAGCCAGAGGTCCTTCTTCACGGCTGCGTAGACCCACAGGTAGGCCTCGATGGGCAGGGGCGAGCCGGTGGAGTTGATCGCCCGCAGGCGTTCGAAGCGCGCGAACTCGCCGGGCCGCACGCCCTCCTTCATGCAATTGGCCAGGTAGGCCGCGCCGCAGCCGAGGAGGGTGACGCCCTGCTCGTCGACGAAGCGCCAGAGCGCCTGCGCATCCGGCCACGCGGGATTGCCGTCATAGAGCACCACCGTCGCGCCCAGCAGCAAGGCGCCCACCTGCAGGTTCCAGACGATCCAGCCCGTGCTGCCCAGGAACATCATGCGGTCGCCGGGACGCACGTCGTGCTGCAGCGCCATCGTCTTCAGGTGCGTCAGCACGATGCCGCCGTGGCCGTGCACCATCGCCTTGGGCAGGCCGGTCGTGCCGGAGGAATAGACGATCCACAGCGGATGGTCGAACGGCAGGCGCTCGAAGCGCAGCTCAGCGGGTTCGGCGATGGCAGCGCGCCAGTCCATGCGATCGCGCCAGTCCACGACCCGCTCCTGCGCGAGCGGCCCCGGCACGTGGATCACGGTCCGCACGCAAGGCAAGGCCCGCAGCAAGTCGCCGACCACTGCGGCGCGGTCGTGCGTCTTGCCGTTGTAGCGGTAACTGTCGCTGGCGAGCAGGAGCCTGGGTTCGATCTGCTGCAGCCGGTCGAGGACCACCGACGGGCCCATGTCCGTCGCGCAACTGGACCAGATGGCCCCGATGCTGGCACAGGCCAGGAACGCGACGACCGTCTCGGGCTGGTTGGGCAGGTAGGCGGCGACGCGGTCGCCGGCCTGGATGCCCAGCGCACGCAGCCGGGCCGCCAGTGCGCCGACCTGGTCCTGCAGCTCGCGCCAGGACACCTCGCGCACGCCGGCTTCGCTGCGCGCGACGATCGCAGGTCGCTGGTCGGTCGCGTTGCGGAACACGTGTTCGGCGTAATTCAGCCGCGTGTTCGGGAACCAGCGCGCACCCGGCATCTGCCGCGAGCCGAGAACGGGCACGGGCGCACCATCCGCCTGGACCTCGAAGAAGTCCCAGACAGACCGCCAGAAACTGTCCAACTCGTCCACCGACCATTGCCAGAGCGATGGGTAGTCGTCCAGCCGCAGGCCGCGCTCCTGCGCGAGCCAGCGCTGGTACTCGGCCAGCCGCGTCGCCTGGACCTGTTCGGCAGAGGGCGTCCAGAGCACCGTGCCTTCCTGGACCGTCGCTGCCAGTTCGTTTTCTTGATTTGACATAATACGCATCGTATCAGTGAGACCGACAGTTACGGTGAGGCCCGGAACCGGCCGATCTCTTGTAAAAAGCCGCTCGCCGGCCTGCACAAGGCCGCGCTGCACACACCACAAGGGAGACTCCATGCAGCTCGCCACGCGACTTTCCGTCGTCGCCGCCATCGCCGTCCTCGCGGGTTGCGCATCGGCGCCGAACATCCCCGCCAATCCACCCGGCAAGCACCTCGTGTACTGGGACTCCAACGGGAACGCGATCCGCCAGTTCGACTATCCCGACGACAAGTTCTGCCGCAAGGTCGAATCCGTCGCCGGCCGCGCCGCACGTTGCCAGGCCGGCCCCGCACCGGGCCTGCAGGCTCGCGCGACCCTGCGCTATACGCCGCCCGGCGTGCTGGTCCAGGGCCACTATGCCGACCTGGCGCGCTGCCGTGCCGACACCAGCTCGATGTCGCCCGGCGTCGAATTGATCAACGGCTGCACGACCAAGTGAGCGTCGCCGCGAGCGCCTGAGGCCCGCGGGAGGCGCTTCGGTCACCACTTGCCCCTGGGCTGGCGGTTGCGGATGGCGGCCGCGATGAGTTCGGCCGCGTCCGGGCGCTTGCCCCGCTGGGCGAAATCGACGGCCGACAGGCCCAGCTGGTTGCGCAGGGTCGGATCGGCGCCGGCCTCCAGCAGCGCCCGCACGGCCGCCGTCGACCCGTACATGGCGGCCATCATGAGCGGCGTCGTCTTGTTCGGCGACTCCGCGTCGATGTACGCGTTCTCGTCCAGCAGCAGCGCGATGATGTCCACATGGCCGGCCGTGGCCGCATAGTGCAGCGGCGTCCAGCCCGGCTTGTTCACATCCGCATCGCGCGCGATCAGCTTGCGCACCTGCTCCTTGTAGCCCTTGAACGCCGCGATCATCAGCGGGCTTTCGTCCTTGGCGCTGCGCCATTCGACCTGGGTCTTCGGCCAGGCGATCAGCACGTCGGCGGCCTTTAGCGAGCCGAGCTGCAAGGCCAGGAACAATCCCTGCCGTCCCTTCGGATCGACCGTGTTCGCATCGAAGCCGCGCTGCAGCAGCTCGGTCACCGCCTGCGGATCGTCCCGCGTGATCGCGACGAAGAAATCGTCGTACGAGCCCGCCCACGACCACGGCAGCGCGAACGCAAGGACGAGGGCGGCGATGAAGCGGATGCGGTTTCTCATGACTGGACGCCCGTGAACAGCGCCTCGAAGTTGCGGCTGGTGAGCTCGCCCACCGCCTCGGCGGACAGGCCGCGCAGCTCCGCGATCTGGCGGGCCACGAAGGGAACGTAGGACGGGTTGTTGACCTTGCCGCGGTACGGCACCGGCGCGAGATACGGGCTGTCCGTCTCGATCAGCATGCGATCGAGCGGCACGAAGCGCGCCACCTCACGCAGGTCCGCCGCGCTCTTGAAGGTCAGGATGCCGGAAAACGAGATGTGGAAGCCCAGGTCCAGCGCGGCGCGCGCCACCTCCGCGGTTTCCGTGAAGCAATGGAACACGCCGCCGGCTGCCCCGGGCGAGCCGTCCTCGCCCTCCTCCCGCAGGATCGCGATCGTGTCGTGCGAGGCCGCCCGCGTGTGGATGATCAGCGGCTTGCGGCAACGTTGCGCCGCGCGGATGTGCGTGCGGAAGCGCTCGCGCTGCCACTCCAGGTCCGCCACGCTGCGGCCGCCCTTGCGCTCTTCCATCTGGTAGTAGTCCAGCCCGGTCTCGCCGATCGCGACGACCCTGGGCAGCGCAGCGAGCTCCAGCAGGCGATCCACCGTGGGCTCCTCGATGTCCTCGCTGTCCGGATGCACTCCGACGGAGGCCCAGAAATTGTCGTAGCCGGTCGCCAGCGCGTGGACCGAAGCGAATTCCTCCAGCATCGTGCAGATGCAGAGGGCCCGATCGACCTGCGCCTCGGCCATGGCCTGGCGGATCTGTGGCAGCTGGGAGGCGAGCTCGGGGAAGCTCAGGTGGCAGTGGGAATCGACGAACATGGGTCCAATGCGAAGGCGCCGCACGGCGGTGCCGGGCGGCGCTGCTGGCGGTCCCCGATTCTAGGTGCGCCGGTTTCCCGGCCGCACGCGGGCTAGATGGTCTGGGTGGGACGCTCGGAGCTCAGGTGGCCGCCGAGGACTTCCTCGATCTTCACCTTGAGCAGCTTGGACTTGTCGTCCGCCGGAAACCGCACTCCCACGCCCTGGGTACGGTTGGCCGCAGCGCGTGCCGGCGTGACCCAGGCCACCTTGCCGGCGACGGGATAGCGCTGCGGGTCGTCCGGCAAGGACAGCAGCACGTACACGTCGTCACCGAGCTTGTAGTCGCGCGTGGTCGGGATGAACACGCCGCCGTCGGCGAACAGCGGGATGTACGCGGCGTACAGCGCAGCCTTCTCCTTGATGGCGAGCTGGATGACGCTGGGGCGTGGCGTGTTCGGGGCGGCGGCGGTGCTCATGGCTCAGGCTTTCGAGTGTAGGGCCGTCCTCGCCTGCGCCACAAGGTCTTCCAGCATCAGTCCCGCGTTGAACGGGTGTTCTACCGTGCGGGAAGTCTCGGACAGGCTGCGCCACCACGCCGTCAGCGCCGCCACCGACCCGCCGGCCGGCAGGTCCGCGGCCTCGAAAAAGCGTGGCGGCGCGCCCGTGCGTACGGCCAGCAGGTCGTGGCAGAGCTTTTGCAGCGCTTCGACCAGTTGTCCAGGACTCCAGTCGGCCGGCAGCGCTGTGTCGCCCCGAACCAACGCCTTGGGCCATTGCGACCAGCCACGCGCGTCCAGTCCGGCGGCGTGCAGGCGCAGCGCGTCTTCCGGACGGCCGCCCGCCGCCCGCAGCAGGCCGGCTGCGGCTGCGGCGGCGACGCCCTCTTCCTGCAGCCACGCCACCGCCTCTTCGGTGCCCGGCCAGGTGAGGGTGTGGCCCAGGCAACGGCTGCGGATCGTGGGCAGCAACTGGTGCGCGGCCTCGGTCGCGAGCACGAAGCGCACGTCGCCCGGCGGCTCTTCCAGCGTCTTGAGCAGCGCATTCGCGGTGACCGCATTCATGCGCTCGGCGGGATAGACCAGCACCACCTTGCCGCGGCCCCGGCCGCTGGTGCGTTGCGCGAATTCCAGCGCATCGCGCATGGCATCGACGCGGATCTCGCGGCTGGCCTTGCGCTTCTTGTCGTCGATGTCGGCCTGCGCCTTCTCCGAGAGCGGCCAACCGCGTTCCAGCATGATGGTCTCGGGCATCAGCACGGCGAGGTCGGTATGCGAGCGGACTTCCAGCTGGTGGCAGCTGTCGCAGTGACCGCAGCCGCCTTCGGCGGTCGGCTGGTCGCACAACCACGCCTGTGCCAGCGACAACGCCAACCGGTACTGCCCCAGCCCCGAGGGACCGTGCAGCAGCCACGCGTGGCCACGCTGCTGCAGCAGTTGCCGGACTTGCGACTGGATCCAGGGCGCGTTCATGTGAGGATGCCCCGCGACCGCAGCCCGGACTCGAGTTCGGTCCACACCTCTTCGCGCGGCTGGTCGGCCTGCACGCGCAGGAAGCGGCCGGGATCCTGCTGCGCGCGCCGTGCGTAGGCCGCGGCCACGCGCTCGAAGAAGGCCTGGGGCTGCGCCTCGAACTTGTCCGGCACGCGCGCGCCGGACAGGCGCTGCGCAGCGACGGCGGGCGGCAGGTCGAACCAGACCGTCAGGTCCGGCTGCCGCAAGCGGCCCGCCGGCAGCGCCGGCACGGACTGGACCCAGCGCTCCAGCGTTTCCAGCACCGCGATGTCGAAGCCGCGGCCGCCGCCCTGGTAGGCGAAGGTGGCGTCCGTGAACCGGTCGCACAGCACGACCTCGCCGCGCGCGAGCGCCGGCTCGATCACCTGCAGCAGGTGATCGCGGCGCGCTGCGAACATCAGCAGCGCTTCGGTCAGCGGATCCATCGCCTCGTTGAGCGCCAGCGCGCGCAGTTGTTCTGCCACGGGCGTGCCTCCGGGTTCCCGGGTGAGGACCACGGTGCGGCCGCGCGCCCGCAGCGCCGCGGCGAGTGCCTCGATGTGCGTGGACTTGCCGGCGCCGTCGATGCCTTCGAAACTGAGGAAGAGGCCGCTCATTTGCCGCGCTGGTACGTATTGACCGCCCGGTTGTGCTCCCCGAGCGACGCGCTGAACTGGCTGGTGCCGTCGCCACGCGAGACGAAATACAGGTAGTTGCCGGGCGCGGGTTGCACCGCGGCCAGCAGCGAGGCCTTGCCCGGCATCGCGATGGGCGTGGGCGGCAGGCCGGGACGCAGGTAGGTGTTGTACGGCGAATCGGTCTGCAGGTCCACCTTGTGCAGCCGGCCGTCGTAGCGTTCGCCCAGGCCGTAGATCACCGTCGGATCGGTCTGCAGCGGCATGCCCACGCGCAGGCGGTTCTGGAACACGCAGGACACCAGCTTGCGGTCGGCCGGCTTGCCGGTCTCCTTCTCGACGATGCTCGCGAGGATCAGCGCTTCCTCGGGCGTCTTGAGGATGGACTCCGGGGCACGCTGGGCCCACGCCTGCGCCAGGCGCTTGTCCATGGCGCGCAGCGCGCGCTGCAGCACCTTCACGTCGCTCGTGCCCTTGGAATAGGTGTACGTGTCGGGGAAGAAACGGCCCTCGGGCATGAGCCCCGGACGCCCGAGCAGCTTCATCAGGTCGGCATCGGACAGCTGGGCGCTGTCCGGCCGCAGCTGGTCGGCGTGCGCGAGCGCCTGCCGGACCTGGCGCCAGTTCCAGCCTTCCACCAGGGTGAGGGCGCGCAGCGACTCCTCGCCGCGGGCGAGCTTCTGCAGCAGGCGCTCGGGCGTGATGCCGGGCTCGAGCTCGTAGCTGCCGGCCTTGATGCGCTGGCCTTCGCCCGAGATCCGGAACCAGGCATACAGCAGGCGCGGGTCGACGGCGACGCCGGCGTCCTTCACCGCCTGCGCGACGCCGCGCGGCAAGGTGCCCGGCTCGATGTCGAGGTCGAGCGTGCCGCTCGCGGACGGCAGGCGCAGCGGGTGGTGGATCCACCACCAGCCCGCAGCGCCGGCGGCGAGCGCAGCGAGCAGGGCCAGCAAGAAGACGGTTCTGATAAAGCGGCGCACGTCCCTGCTTCGATCCTTGGATAGTCCCGGCCATGATAATTCAGCCCATGTCGCATCCCTTCCACGGTGTCGCTCCCCTGCCCCATCTCGGCGTGATCCGCGCCCGCGGCGAGGACGCAGCCTCCTTCCTCCACGGCCAGCTCACGCAGGACTTCGCCCTTCTCGGCACCGGCGAGGCCCGCCTGGCCGCGTTCTGCAACGCCAAGGGCCGCATGCTGGCCAGCTTCATCGGCTGCAAGCGCGCGAGCGACGACATCCTGCTGGTGTGCAGCCGCGACATCCTGCCGGCCACGCTCAAGCGGCTGGCTATGTTCGTGCTGCGCGCGAAGGCGCGGCTCAGCGATGCGAGCAGCGAGTTCGCGGTGTACGGCATCGCCGGCGAACCCGCCACCGGCGCGCCCTGGACGCTCACGCGCGAGGGCGAGGCCTGCCGCATCGAGCTGTATCCGGCGCAAGGCACGCCGCGTGCGCTGTGGGTGGGACCCGCGGACGCGCCCGCCCCGGCCGGTGCGCCGCTCCCGCCGGCCCTCTGGCAATGGGGCGAGGTCTGCAGCGCGGTAGCCACGATCACGGCGCCGATCGTGGAGGCCTTCGTGCCGCAGATGCTCAATTACGAGTCCGTGGGCGGCGTGAATTTCAAGAAGGGCTGCTATCCGGGGCAGGAGGTGGTGGCGCGCAGCCAGTTCCGCGGCACGCTCAAGCGCCGCGCCTTCTTCGCCCATGCGCAGGCCGAGCTCGCTGCCGGCCAGGAAGTGTTCCAGGCTGCCGATCCCGAGCAACCCGCCGGCATCGTGGCGCAGGCCGCGCCCGCACCGGACGGCGGCTGGGACGCGATCGTCTCACTGCAACTGAGCGCCGCCGAAGCCGGCGACCTCCACGCAGGCTCCGCCGCAGGCCCCGGCCTGCAACTGCGCCCCCTGCCCTACCTCTTGCTCGCGGACGTCTGAGCCGGCGCGGCCGGCGCGAGCTGCGTGCGGTAACGGGCGGGAATGCTCGCCAGCAGCGCGTGGCGCTCGCGCTCCGACGCGCTCGCCAGCCCGGCATCGAAGGCGGCGAGCGCCCGGTCCGGATCGTGGAAGCCCTCGTCGTAGAGCCGGCCCATCTGCACCAGGCCGCGCGCCCGGCTCTCCGGCCAGTCCCGCATGCGGCGTTCCAGCAGCTCCCTGGCTTCCGCGTACGCGCCGGCCCGCGCCGCCAGGATGAAAGCGGTGTTCACCAGGTCGTAGTCGGCGATGCCTTCGGCCAGCGATGCCTGCGCCTTGGCCAGGGCGGCGGGCTCCTGGCCGGCGCGGGCCAGCATCAGCACCTCCAGCGAGCGCACGGCGGGCGCGCGCGGCTGGATCGCGCGGGCGCGGGCCAGTGCGACCATGGCCTGTTCGCGGCGGCCCAGCGTGTCGTAGCCGCGGGCCACGTTGGTGAGGATCACCACCACGTTCGGCCGCGACGCGAGCACGCTCTCCCAGATCCACACGGCGTCGGCCCAATCGCCCCAACGCGCGAATTCGTCCGCCACCATCGGGGTGATCTTGCGGTAGTGCGGATTGATGGCGATGCCCGCCCGCACCAGTTGCAGGACCTGGCGCCTGGCGCCGGCGAAGCGCGGGTCGTTCGGGTCGCCGGAGCGCGAGATCGCCAGCGCCAGCCGCGCCGCCCGCACCAAATCGCGCTCGGCCGCCTGCGCCTGCTGCGTGATGTGGACGGCCAGCACGAGGCAGGCCGTCGTCGCCGCCAGCGCCAGTTTCGATGCGAGGGGCGACCACGGAATGGCGCGCAGCCAGGACCGTGAGGCTGTGGCCAGGCGTGCGTCCGACGCTGCGAGCGCGCCCATGCACAGGGCGAACAGCGCGCCTGTGCTGGCCAGGCGCCACGGAAATCCGATGCTGCTGACCACCAGCAGCGCCAGCAGGCTCGCCAGCAACACCGCGCGCCAGGGCCGATCGGCATCGGCGAGCTCGCCCTGCGCGCGCCAGGTGCGCCGGGCTGCGCCGACCAACCACGCCGCGAGCGCGAGCAGCGCGATCCACCCGACCACGCCGTCTTCGGCCACGAGTTGCAGGAACTCGTCGTGCACGTAGTAGTCGGTCTCGATCTGCGAGCCGCTCGCCTCGTAGCGCGGGATCTCGTTCTCCCACGCGCCTGCGCCCAGGCCGGCGAGCGGGTGCGCCGCGATCGCCCGCAGCGTCGCACGCCACATCCCCATGCGCACGTTGAGCGAGTGGTCGCCGGGCGTGATGGACTGCGCGCGGTGCAGACCGCGCGTGATCGGCGTCAGGCCGTAGCCCTCGCCCGCGATGTCGGCGTTGCCCGTCGGCACGTTGCCGAGGACCAGCACCGTGCCTGCCAGGCCCGCGACGGCCAGCAGGCGCAGCGACGTGTTCCACTGTGCGAGAGCCAGCTGCTTCCTGCAGCGCCACGCTGCGAGGCCCAGCACGACGACCAGCAGTGCGGCAGCGACCAGCGCCGAGCGAGTCCCGGTCATCAGCAAGGCCGTGAGCACGAAGCCCAGGCTCGCCGAGAGTCCACCCACCTGCCAGGGCGTGCGCGCGCGTGCGAGCAGCAGCGCCCCGAACGGCAGCGCGCAGACGGTGAACTCGGCGAAGAAGTTGCGGTTCACGAAGGTGGATGCCGGCTGCGGCCCTTGCGGGAACAAGTCGAGGCCGCCCCAGAACTGCCACGCCGCCCACACCGAGGCGATCACCGCGCCACCATGCGCGCACCACGCCAGCCAGGGCAGCCGCTCGCGCGTGCAGGTGTTCAGCGCCAGCCACGCCATCAGGGCGAACAGGAACCAGCGCACCGCTTCGACGCCGGCGAGGTAGGGATGCGACCACGCCATGCTGCCCAGCGCGTGCGCGAGCAGGAGCACCGGCACCCAGAGCACCGTGTGCCAGCGCAAGGGCTCACGGTGCCGGCGTTGGTCCACGAAGAACGCCAGGGCTGCAGCGAGCGCGCAGAACGCGACGATGGCCGACTTCAGCGTGTCCTGCAGCATCTCCTCGCCGTGCACGCCCGCAGCCGGGGCGAGCAGCACGGCGAGGCAAAGCAGCCACGGCGCGAGACCGCCGCTGCGCTCGCCCTGCCCTGCATCTCGCCCGTCCCTGGTGATCGCCACCTAGCGGGCCAGCGGCAGCGCGCTGGTCATGGTGATGTGCGGGATGCCGGCCTCCTCGTAGGGCGCGCCTTGCGGCTGGAAGCCCAGGCGCGCATAGAAGTCGCGGGCGGTGCGCTGCGCATGCAGTTCGATGCCGCGGTCGCCGCGCCGCTGCGCCTCCGCGGCCAGTGCGCGCAGGACCTGCTCGCCGAAACCGCAGCCGCGCAGCACCTGGTGCACGGCCATGCGGCCGATCTTGGCGACGCCGTTGTCCGCGGGCAGCAGCCGGCCGGTGGCGACCGCCTGCGCCAGGCGGTTGTAGGCGACCGCGTGCACGGCCGTCTGGTCGGCCTCGTCCCATTCCAGCTCCACCGGGATGCGCTGCTCCTGGACGAACACCGCCGTGCGGATGCGGCTCGCCTCTTCGCCGAGCTCCGCCCACGTGCCCGTCTTCACCCGCAGCATCCCTTCGCCGGCCTCGTAGCCGGTGAGCATCTCGCGCAGCACCGCGGGCACCGGGCGCGAGGTCTGCGTGGCCGGGTCCGCGAACACGTACACCAGTTCGCAGGTGATCAGCAGTTCCTCCCCGCGGAAGATCGCGCCCAGGAACTGCATGGAGGAGTTGCCGATGCGCGCGCACTTCAGGCCGATGTCGAGGCGATCGTCCATGCGCGCCGAGGCGTTGAACTCCACCGTCGCCTTCTTCACGTACAGGTCGCCCTGCAGCAGGTGCATGGCTTCCTCGTACGGCATCGCGAGCGCCCGCCAGTAGTCCGCCACGGCCGTGTCGAAGTACATGAGGTAGTGGGCGTTGAACACGATCTTCTGCAGGTCCACTTCCGCCCAGCGGACCCGCAGCTTGTGGAAGAAGCGGAAGTCTTCTCTGTTCATGCCTGCCATGCGTGTTGCAGGGCCGCCGCGGCGTCCGCGTGCGCCTGCCGGGCTTCCGGCAGCGCGCGGCCCATCTTGATGAATTCGTGGGTGACGCCGCGATAGATCTCCAGGTCCACCGCGACGCCGGCTGCGCGCAGTTTATCCGCGTAGTGCAGCGCATCGTCCACCAGCGGATCGCATTCGGCCAGGCCGAACCACGCCGGGGCCACGCCTTCGAGGTCCGGCGTGTTCAGGGGCGCGAAGCGCCAGTCGTCGCGCTCGCCTTCGGCGATGTACTGGCCGAAGAAGTATTCGATGTGGGCCTGCTCCAGCAGCAGGCCCTCGCCATAGCGCTGGTGCGACGGCGCTTCCGGCCGGCCGGCGCAGCCCGGATAGAACAGCACTTGCAGCTTCAGCTCCAGGCCGGCGTCGCGGGCGAGCGTGGCGCAGACCGTGGCCAGCGTACCCCCCGCGCTGTCGCCGCCGACCGCCATGCGCCCGGTGTCGACGCCGAGGCTGGATCCTTGACCTTGCAGCCACAGCGTCGCGTCCCAGGCATCGTTCACCGCGGTCGGGAACCGGTGCTCCGGCGCGAGGCGGTAGCCGACGGAGACCACGGCACAACCGGCTGACTGCGCGAGGGTGCGGCACAGGGTGTCGTGCGAAGCGATGCTGCCGATCGTGAACCCGCCGCCATGGAAATACAGCAGCACCGGCAGCCCGGGCGCCGTGGCCGGTGCGACGAGGCGCGCCGGGACCTGCGCGCCATCGCGCGTGGGGATGCGCAGGTCCTCGACGCGCGCCATCGGCGGCGTGGGCACCTCGAGCACCCCGGCGCCGGCCTCGTAGGCGGCGCGCGCCTGCTGCGGGGAGAGCTCGTACATCGGCACGTGCCGGGCGCGCGCCATGCGCTCCAGCACCGAGCGCATGGCCGGGGTCAGTTCGGGAAACTGCGGAAGAAATGGCACGCGGTGGGCACCGTCGCACGGCGGCGGCTGGCTTACAGTGAGAGCCCCATCGTAAGGGACGCGAGCCATGGCCTTGATTTACTACGTGACCCAGATCCAGTTCGACTTCGGCGCAGTCCAGTTGCTGCGCCAGGAGTGCCAGCGCGTCGGCATCGCCCGGCCGCTGGTGGTGACCGACGCCGGCGTGAAGGCGGCAGGCGTGCTGCAGAAGGCGCTGGACGCCTTGGGCGACCTGCCCTACGCCGTGTTCGCGGAGACGCCTTCCAATCCCACCGAAGCGGCCGTGCGGGCCGCGACGGCCCTCTACCGGGCGCAAGGCTGCGACGGACTGATCGCCGTCGGCGGCGGCTCGGCCATCGACTGCGCGAAGGGCGTGGCGATCGCGGCCACGCATGAAGGTCCGTTGACGCGCTACGCGACAATCGAAGGCGGCTCGCCCCGCATCACGGACAAGGTCGCTCCGCTGATCGCGGTGCCCACCACCAGCGGCACGGGCAGCGAAGTGGCGCGCGGCGCGATCATCATCGTCGACGACCATCGCAAGCTCGGCTTCCACTCCTGGCACCTGGTGCCGAAGACGGCCATCTGCGATCCCGAACTGACGCTGGGCCTGCCCTCCAAGCTCACCGCCGCGACCGGCATGGACGCGATCGCGCATTGCATGGAGACCTTCATGGCGCCGGCGTTCAATCCACCGGCCGATGGCATCGCGCTCGACGGCCTGGAGCGCGGCTGGTCGCACATCGAACGCGCCACACGCGACGGCAACGACCGGGAAGCGCGGCTGAACCTCATGAGCGCGTCGATGCAAGGCGCGATGGCGTTCCAGAAAGGCCTCGGCTGCGTGCATTCCCTCAGCCACAGCCTGGGCGGCGTGGACCCCCGCCTGCACCATGGCACGCTGAACGCGATGTTCCTGCCCGCGGTGGTGCGCTTCAATGCGCAAGCGCCGTCGGTGCAGAAGGACCGCCGCCTCGACCGCATGGCACGCGCCATGGGTTTGCGCGCGGGCACCGAGATCCCCGACGCCATCCGCGACATGAGCGCCCGCCTGGGCCTGCCCTCCGGCCTGGCCGCGATGGGCGTGGAGCGCAGCATGTTCGACAAGATCATCGACGGCGCGCTGGCCGACCACTGCCACAAGACGAACCCGCGCGAGGCGAGCCGGGAGGACTACGTGCGCATGTTGGAAGAATCGATGTAAGGGGACGCCGAAGGCGGATAGCCGGCCCCAGAGGTGCGGCGGTTGAAGCGCAGGCCGTAGGCTGGTGTGAACCGCAGGCGAACCCCGGCTTGCTGCGCCACGCTGGATCGCTGGGGTTCGCGGTGCTCACCGCCAGCCTACGAGTGCGGGCCACCGTGAGTCTTCCCCGCAGGGGCCAGACTGCCCATCGTCGCGGCAGGCGGCGTGCGGTGCAGGCCCGCATCAGGGGCATCGCCTGGAAGCCGGTCCGGGCGGCGGAGCGCGGTTACGAGAGCGCAGCGTGTCGAACCGCGCGTACGTTTCATGCTACCGCGGCACTTGTCCGAGCAGAGAGTTTGACCGCGACCAGCGGGCAAACTCTCTGCGAGTTGTGCCGCGCGACGCCGCCCGGACCGGCTTCCAGGGGAGTCGGCGCGCAGCGCCGACCGATGCCCAGCGGGCCTGCACCGCACGCCGCCTGCCGCGACGCCCCCGCCCTCCGAAGAGCGCACCTCTTCGTGGTTTCCCCCGGCACCCTGCCGTATCAGCGCGCCGCGCGACTCGGCTCACAGCGCCTCGACTGCCCCTGCGTCGCCCTTCTCCACCCACTGCGCAAACTCGTCCGCGAGCTGCCGGCTCGCCTGCGCTGCGGCGGTCCAGGCGCGGGCGCGGGCCTGTGGGTCCGTGGCGTAGCGAGCGAAGTCCGTACGGTCCGGCAGCTTGCCATTCGGCAACTGCCGCACCCATGCAGGATCCGGCGCGAGAACGATCATGCGATCGAGGAACGAAGTTGCGCGGTGGCGCCACTTGAGGCCCTTGTCCAGCCAGCCGGGTACGACGGCCTGCTGGAAATGGGGGTACAGCACGAGGCCGGGACCGGGCCCCGATCGGTACTTCAGGTGCAGGTGGTAGTCCGTGATGCCGCCGTCCCAGTAAGCGCCGCGCGGCGCACCCGGGATGTCGTGCACGGCCTGCAGCATGAAAGGGATCGAACAACTCGCCTGCAGCGCGGGCTGGAAGTTGTCCTGCGTGAGCAGCACCTGGCGCGTGGGGAAGTCGTCCGTCCCGAAAGGCAGCGCGGCGGGCTCGCCCTGCTCGGGGGCCGAGAAAACCACGCGCTCCAGCCAGGCGCCCATGGCCTTGCGGTGCAGCGTGTTGCTCACGAACGCGCCCAGGTAGCCGATGGGCATCGCGATGCGATGTTCG
Source organism: Ramlibacter ginsenosidimutans (assembly GCF_016654015.1). Lineage (GTDB taxonomy): Bacteria > Pseudomonadota > Gammaproteobacteria > Burkholderiales > Burkholderiaceae_C > Ramlibacter > Ramlibacter ginsenosidimutans. Next base: position 118,612 of record NZ_JAEPWM010000007.1, read on the forward strand.
CGCCGCAGCAGGTGGCGCCCGCGCGCCGTCACGATGTGCAGCCGGAAGCGCGGATGCGCCAGCACTTCCTGGACGCGGCCGCCGTAGAACCCTTCCAGCCCTTCGCTGAAACGCTGCGACACGTCGGCTGCGGTGGGCGTGCGGCGTCCGGGTGGCGCCGAATAGTCCTGCGCGATGTAGTCGCGCTCCATGCGCTCGAAGGCCTGCACCGCGTCGTGCAGGCACGCGGTCGCCATGCGCCAGGCGCCGATGGACGCGCCGACGAGATGCACCACGTGCTCGGTTCGCGCGAGCCAGTCGCCAAACAGGAAGCGGTCCAGCGGCCCGAGGATCAAGCCCTTGGGCCCGCCGGCGGCGGCAGGCACCACGCCCACATCGGCCGGACGCAGGCCGTGTTCTTCGACGTGCCGGCGCGCCAGGGGGCCGGCGTAAATGCGCAAGGCTCGCATCGGCGGTTCGACCAGGGGCTGCGCGGGTTCAGCCCAGCGCGATGGCCACGGCGCCCGCGCCCGCCAGCACATAGGCGAACAGCCAGGCGAGCCAGCCCAGTTGCCGCTGCGGCCGCGGCGCCGCTTCGCCTTCTTCCTGCGCCGGCCGCAGCAGCCGCTGCACCGCCGCCGTGGAATTGAACAGCGGCGACAGCGGCAGGCCCTCCGGCGCGCGATCCTGCGCCAGGGTGGCATCGCCGATCACGGTGGCGGCAAAGGCGTCTGCGGGTGACGAAGGCGTCACGCTCGGGCTCGTGCGCGAACGCGCGAGCATCGCGCGGCACTGCGCCAGGTCGCGCGCCATCCCCGCCGCGTCCTGGTAGCGGGCGGCGGCGTTCTTCTCCATCGCCCGGGCGATCACGACTTCCAGCTGCGGCGGGATCTCCGGGCGCCAGGTGCTCGGTGCCGGCGGCGTCGAACGCATGATGGCGTTGAGCAGCTCGCCGAGATTGCCGAACTCGAACGCCGGGTGGCCCGAGACCATCTCGTACAGCAGCGAGCCGAGCGAGAAGATGTCGCTGCGGTGGTCCACCGGGTGGCCGCCCACCTGCTCGGGCGACATGTACCTGGGCGAGCCCATCATCGTGCCGCTCTGCGTGCGCACGTCGGAGCTCTTCATGCGCGCGATGCCGAAGTCCATCAGCTTCGCGTGCCCGTCGGCCACCAGGATGATGTTGCCCGGCTTGATGTCGCGGTGCACGACGCCGCGCGCATGCGCGACGGACAGCGCGGCTGCCACCTGCGCCGCGATGTCCACGGCCTCGACCAGCGGCAAGCCGCCGACGACCATGCGATCCTTGAGCTCCGTCCCTTCCAACAGCTCCATCGCGATGTACAGCCAGTCGCCTTCGCGGCCGAGGTCGTGGATGGTGATGATGCCGGGATGGTTCAGGCCGCCGGCCGCCTTCGCTTCCTGGATGAAGCGCGCCTCGAGGTTGCGGCGCTCGGCGGAGGTCTCCTCCTCGGGCACCAGCAGCGTCTTGATGGCGACCTGCCTTTGCAACGAATCGTCCTCGGCAAGGTAGACGACGCCCATGGCGCCGCGACCGAGCTCGCGCAGCACGCGGTAGCGGCCAAGGTGGGTGAAGGGCGGATGCGGGGCCACGGCGGTCACCAGAACTTGTACTTCGAGATCGCGTGCTCCAGCTTCTCGGCCGGCGTGAGCTTGCGGGGCGGCTGCGGCTTGGGCTTGCGCGCGACGGGAGGCGGCGGCGGCACGAACACGTGCTTCAGTTCCATCTGTTCGCCCGGCTGCAACTGCACCTCGGTGATCAGGGGCGGCAGCTTGCCGTTGCGGACCTCGATGATGTGCGTGCCGGGCGGCACCGAGAGGCGCACGAGCGGCGGGGCCGTGCCCTTCGCGTCGCCGTCGACGAACACCTCGCCGGTGGGCTTGATGTCCAGCACGAGGATGGCCGGCCGGTGCGCTTCCTCGTAGCGCTCGCGCATCTGCCGCGCGGCCAGTCCGGCCGCCAGCAACAGCATCATCCCCAGCACGCCGGCAAGGGCGCGCCGCACGGCACGCCGCCGGGCGGGCACCGGATCGAACACGAACAAGGTGTGCGAGCGCAGGCGCTCGTCGACCATTTCGCCCGCGGGCCGCAGGGTCTCCGCCTGCCGGGGCGAGCGTGCCGCCAGGGCTTCGCGGAAGGACTGCGACATGAGCACCGTCTGCGGGCCGTGGAAGCCGGCCAGCGCCGCGGCCGTGGCTATGCCATCGCCCTGCACCCGGACCTGCGTGACGGTGTCGCCGCTGGCGCGCACCGGCCCGTGGTGCAGGCCGATGCCGACGTCCCCGTCCGTGGTGCTCAGGGCGGCGAGCCGCGCAGCCTGCAAGGCCTGGGCCGGATCGCCTTCGCCCACCACGGCAAGGCCGTCGGCGGCCTCGAGTACCACGCGACGGTCCTCGGACCAGGCGGCCAGCGCGGTGCGCACCGTGGCGGCCAGCTCGGTGCGGCGACGGGATTGCTCGCTCGGGAGGGACTCTGCCCACCCGCGCATCCGCAGGAACAGCACGCTCGCCGGCACCGGAAGCGGTGCGGACTCGGCGTTCATCCGCGACGGCAGCTGTGGAACATGCGCTTATTGTGGCCCGGGTGCGGCCGGGCCCCGCCAGCTATTTGCGCAAACCCTGCAGTTTGGCAAATGCGCCCTGCATCGCGCCGCCAATTGCGGGATTGTTTGTTGCGCGTTGGCCGCGTCCCGCGCCCTCGAAGCGGTTCTCGCGCGGGCCGTCGCGGCGCGCCACCGGCGCCCCGAGCTTCATGGTGAGGCTGATGCGCTTGCGCACCGGGTCCACCTCCAGCACCTTCACCTTCACGATGTCGCCGGTCTTCACGACCTCGCGCGCATCGTTCACGAACTTGTGCGAGAGCTGGCTCACGTGCACCAGGCCGTCCTGGTGCACGCCCAGGTCGACGAACGCGCCGAAGGCCGCGACGTTGCTCACCGTGCCTTCCAGCTCCATGCCGGGCTGCAGGTCGGCGATGTCGTCCACGCCCTCGTTGAAGCGCGCGACCTTGAAGTCCGGACGCGGGTCGCGCCCCGGCTTCTCCAGCTCGCCGAGGATGTCCCTGACCGTGATCACGCCGAACTGCTCGTTGGCGAACAGCTCCGGGCGCAGCGTCTTGAGCATCTCGGCGCGGCCCATGATCTCCTGCACCGGCTTCTTCGCGTGGGCGAGGATCTTCTCCACCACCGGGTAGGTTTCCGGGTGCACGCCGGTCATGTCCAGCGGGTTGTCGCCGTCGCGGATGCGCAGGAAGCCCGCGCTCTGCTCGAACGTCTTGGGGCCGAGCCCGCTCACCTGCAGCAGTTGCTGGCGGCTGCGGAAGGCGCCGTTGGCCTCCCGCCATTGCACGACCGCCTTTGCCACCGAGGGCGAGAGGCCGGACACACGCGAGAGCAGCGGGGCGCTCGCGGTGTTGAGGTCCACGCCGACCGCGTTCACGCAGTCTTCCACCACCGCCTCCAGCGTGCGCGCCAGCTCGCTCTGGTTCACGTCGTGCTGGTACTGGCCCACGCCGATGGACTTCGGGTCGATCTTGACAAGTTCGGCCAGCGGGTCCTGCAGGCGGCGCGCGATGCTGGCGGCACCGCGCAGGCTCACGTCCACGTTGGGCATTTCCTGCGATGCGTACTCGCTCGCGGAATACACCGATGCGCCGGCCTCGCTCACCACCACGCGCTGGATCTCCTGGCCCAGACCCTTCACGAGGTCGCCCGCCAGCTTGTCGGTCTCGCGGCTGGCGGTGCCGTTGCCGATGGCGATCAGGTTGACGCCGTGCTTGAGGCACAGCTGCCCGAGCACGGCGAGAGAGCCCTGCCAGTCGCGGCGCGGCTCGTGCGGATACACCGTGGCGGTGTCCACCAGCTTGCCCGTCGCATCGACGACCGCCACCTTCACGCCGGTCCGGATACCTGGGTCGAGGCCCATCACCACGCGCGGGCCGGCCGGCGCGGCCAGCAGCAGGTCGCGCAGGTTCTCGGCGAACACCTTGATCGCCACCTTCTCCGCGTCTTCGCGCAGGCGCGAGAACAGGTCGCGCTCGGTGGACAGCGACAGCTTCACGCGCCACGTCCACGCGACGCACTTGCGCAGCAGGTCGTCGGCGGCCCGCTTCTGGTGGCTCCAGCCCAGGCGCAGCGCGATCTTCCCTTCGGCAATCGAAGGCTGGCCGGGCTCGGGGTCGACCGGCAGCGCCAGCTTCACCTCCAGGATGTCCTGCGCGCGGCCACGGAACACCGCCAGCGCGCGGTGCGACGGCACCTTGCCGATCGGCTCGTCGTAGTCGAAGTAGTCGCGGAACTTCGCGACGTCCGGATGGTTCTCGTCCTTGCCGGCCGCGAGCTTGGACTTCAGCAGCCCCTCGGTCCAGAGCCATTCGCGCAGCGACTGCACCAGCGGGGCGTCCTCGGCCCAGCGCTCCGACAGGATGTCGCGCACGCCATCGAGCACGGCCGCGACGGTCGTGAAGTCCTCGCCGCCCTCGCCCTTCTCCTTCTTCACGAAAGGCTGGGCTTCCGCAGCCGGATCGCGGGTGGGGTCGGCCCACAGCAGGTCGGCCAGCGGCTCGATGCCGGCTTCGCGCGCGATCTGGCCCTTGGTGCGCCTCCTGGGCTTGTACGGGAGATACAGGTCCTCCAGCTCCTGCTTGGTCGGCGCGGCCTCCACGGCGGCGCGCAGCTCGGGCGTGAGCTTGCCCTGCTCGTCAATGCTCTTGAGCACGGCTTCGCGCCGCTCTTCCAGCTCGCGCAGGTAGGAGAGCCGGGCTTCCAGCTCGCGCAGGTGGATGTCGTCGAGGCCGCCGGTGGCCTCCTTGCGGTAGCGCGCGATGAAGGGGACGCTGGCGCCGCCATCGAGGAGGTCCACGGCGGCGCGGACCTGTTCTTCCCGGACGCGGAGTTCGGCGGCGATCTGCCGCAGGATTTTTTGCACGGTGTTACTGCTGGGGAGAACCATCGGGAAGCGCGCGAGTTTGCCACACGCCCACCCACAGCTCTTTAAGGCGCTGGCTGACAGTCGCGAGTGGTATACGGAAGAGAATGCCTGCAACACAAGGAGGTTTACATGCGCACCCGCACCATCCTGCTGGTTGTGGCCATCCTGCTCGTCGCAGGCTTCGCCGCGCTGAACTGGGGCGAAGTGGTCCGCCCCACGACGCTGTTGTTCGGTCCCATCGCGGCTGATGCGCCGCTCGGCCTCATCCTGCTGACCCTGCTCGCCCTGACGCTCGTGCTGTTCCTGGTTTCGAGCATTGCGATGCGCACGCAGTCGCTGATCGACTACCGCCAGCACCACAAGACCCTGGAAGCGCAGCGTGAGCTGGCCGACAAGGCGGAGGCTTCCCGCTTCGTGGACCTGCGCCAGCAGCTGGACACCCACCTGAAGGAAATGCGCGAGCGCGACGCCATTGCGGCCTCGGAGTTCGACAAGGCGATGCTGCAAACCCGCCGCGAGCTGCAGGTGCAGATGGAGCAGATCAACCGCACGATCGCCGCGCGCATGACCGAGCTGGAGAACCGGCTCGACGGCCGCGTCAACCGGATGGGCGTGCCGCCCGTGACCCCGAACGTGCCGCCGATGCAGGAGTCCGTGGCTGCGCGCGAGGCCCGCGAGGCCGGTGTGCGGGAAGAGGAGCGCATCCGCCAGGACAGCGAACGCGAACAGCGCGAGGTCCGGCGCGAGGAGCGAGCGACCGCAGCCGACAAGCCGAGCGAGTCGGGCTGGCGCAAGTGGTTCTGAGCGGCTAAGGTGACTGCCTGGCGGCATCCGCCGTCCGGGAGTCGCCGATGCGCGCCATCCTTTTCCTTTGCGTGTTCGGTGCCGCGAGCATGCCGCTTGCGGCACAGTCGCTCGCCTGCCGCGCCCAGTCGCCGGCGACGCGCACGCCCGTCGTCGAGCTGTACACCTCCGAAGGCTGCAGTTCCTGCCCACCCGTGGACCGGTGGCTGTCGGGACTGAAGCAGGCCGCTGCCGCGGGGCAAGTGGTGGCCGAAGGCTTCCACGTGAGCTACTGGGACTCGCTGGGCTGGATCGACCGGTTCGCCTCCCCCGCGAACAACGCGCGCCAGCGGCAACTGGCGGTGCGCTCGGGCTCCGCGCAGGTCTACACACCGCAACTCGTGCGGGACGGCCGGGAGGCGCACGACTTCGACGCGCCCTTTGCGGGCTCGCGGGAAGCGGCCGGCGCCGTGATCCGGATGCAGTGGCAGGACGGCCAGGCGCTCGCGCAGGTCACGCCGGCGACGGCAGGAACGCGCTGGGACGCGTACTGGACGGTCACCGAGCACGCGCATGCGAGCAAGGTGCGGGCCGGCGAGAACGCGGGCGAGTTCCTGCAGCATGACTTCGTCGTCCGCCAATTCGTTGCCGTCGGCACGCACGAAGGACCCGGCCAGCTGGCACTGCGGCCGATCGCCCCCACGGCGGGACATCCGCAGCAGGTGAACCTGGTGGTCGAGGAGGCCGGGACCGGCAGGCCGCTGCAGGCGCTCAGCCTGCAGTGCGGCGCCTAGTCGAACAGGCCCGGTGCGCCACCGAGGCGGGCGCCCTCGATCTCCAGCATGCGCAGCTTCGTGAGCGCCCCGCCCTCCGCAGAGAAGCCGCCGGAGCGGCCGCCGGCCGCGAGCACGCGATGGCAGGGCACCACCGGTGCGAAGGGGTTGTGTCCCAGCGCCTGGCCAACGGCGCGCGCAGCGCCGGGTTCGCCCACCCGCCGCGCAACCTCGCCATAGGTCAGCAGTTCTCCCGGCGGGATCGCCCGCGCGATGGCATAGACACGCTGGTGGAACGCGGGGACGCCGCTGAAATCGAGCGGGAGATCGGCCAGGTCGTCGCGCGCGCCTTGCAGCAGCGCCTGGATGCGGACGATCGCCTCCTGCACCCACGCAGGCGGATCGCTCTCGGGCAGCGCGCCCGTGTACCGCTGCAGCCTGGCGGCCGTGCCGGCCCGCGTGCTTTCCGGCAACTGCACGGCGGCGATGGCGGCTTCGCTCCACGCGATGGCGCAGGCGCCGATCGCCGTGTCGAACAGGCAGAAGCCCAGCGCGCCGGCCATGGTCGCGCTCAGGTCGGCGCAGCGGCTCGCAGCACGTAGCCGATCCGCGGGAAATGCACATGCACGACACCGCAGCGCGGGTCCTCGCGGCGCAGGCTGTAGTGCGTGCGCGTCGCCGCGATCAGCTCGCCTTCGGTGGGCTCGTTGCCGAAGGACTCGGCCGCGATCGTCACGCGGGTGCCCAGCGGGATGCCGTGGTCGTCCTGGAACGCGCTGTCGATCAGCAGGTTGGCGCCTGCGGCGGCCGGCTCGGCGGCCTTGGCCATCGCGATCGCCTCGCCGGAACCGAGCTTGGTCATCGCGCCGTGCCCGATCGCCTCCATGCGGTTGGCCCACTCGCCGACGGAGGGCGTTGCGTTCAGGATGTCCGCCAGCACGGGCACCTGCGCCCGCGTGTACCAGATGCCGTGGTAGGCCGAGAAGTCGGCGACGCAGGGTTCCATCCCGAACAGGAAGTCGTGCTCGTCGGCCATGTTGGCGATGCGGCGCAGGTAGGACCGGTAGGCCGAGGTCGCATCGCCGGGACGCAGGCGCACCATGTTGCCCGACATGGCCTTGCGGTCCTCCGAGAACGCCTTCGCCGCTTCCGGCGGCGCCTTGGCGAACACGTGCGCGGCGCCGCGCGGCTGCAGGTTGTAGCCCATCGCGGCCCAGAACAGCGAGCTGTCGGCCCACTGCGCGAAGATGCGGCACACGCCTTTCAGGTGCGGCGGATAGAGCGTGGGCTCGGGGCGCAGGTGCTCCAGCACGTCGCAGATCAGGGCCGTGTCGCAGTAGATGTCGGCCCCGACCTGCAGCACCGGCGTGCGCCGGTAGCCGCCGGTGAGCGCGAGCACGTCCGGCTTGGGCATGATCGCCGGCACCAGCACCGACTTCCAGGGCAGCTTCTTGTAGCCGAGCATCAGCCGGATCTTTTCCGAGAACGGCGAGCTCGCGTAGTGATGCAGGATGATGTCGTTGTTCATTCAGCCTCGTGTTGGTGTTCTCAGTGCGGCCAGGCGCGCTGCAGGATGCCGTCGAAATCGGTGCGGGCGGACAACGTGCCGAAGGCCTGGCCCCAGTCGCCGCCCAGGCGCGAGGCGCAGAACGCGTCGAACACGGCGTCGGGCGCAGTCTGCCGCAGCAGCGCGGCCTGCACCGTGAGGGCGACGTCCTGCGCCAGCCGGCGCGCTTCGACTTCGCTCGCCATCTCCTCCACGCGCGTGGGCAGGCCGGCGGCCATGCGGTCCAGCGCCGGGTGTGCGCCGCGCACCGGCGCCAGCTCCTGCGCCAATGCAGCGGCTGCATCCGCCTTGCGCAAGGCGCGCAGCAGGTCCAGCGCCATGATGTTGCCGGCGCCTTCCCAGATGGAGTTGAGCGGCATCTCGCGGTAGATGCGCGCCATCACGCCCTGCCCGCCCTCTTCCACGTAGCCGTTGCCGCCCAGGCATTCCATGGCTTCCTGCGCGAAGTGCGCGCCGCGCTTGCAGATCCAGAATTTCGCGATCGGCGTCAGCAGGCGCGCCAGCGCCGCCTCGTGTGCGTCCTCGCGGCGGTCGAACGCGCGCGCGAGGCGCAACGCGAGCGCGGTGGAGGCCTCGCTTTCCAGAGCGAGGTCGGCCAGCACGTTGCGCATCAGCGGCTGCTCGACCAGGCGCTTGCCGAACGCCATGCGCTGCGAGGTGTGGTTCAGCGCCAGCGACAGCGCCTGCCGCATGAGGCCGCTCGTGCCCAGGGCGCAGTCCAGACGCGTCATCGTGCCCATCTCCAGGATCTGCGGCACGCCGCGGCCTTGCTCGCCGACCAGCCAGGCCGTCGCGTCCTGGAACTCCACCTCGGAACTGGCGTTCGCCTTGTTGCCCAGCTTGTCCTTCAGGCGCTGGATGCGGATGGCGTTGCGCGTGCCGTCGGGCAGCACGCGCGGCAGGAACAGGCAGCTCAGGCCGGAGGCCGTCTGCGCCAGCACCAGGAAGGCATCGCACATGGGCGCGGAGAAGAACCACTTGTGGCCGGTCACGGCGTAGCGCGCGCCCCACTCGTCCTGGCCCAGCGGCTCGGCGCGCGTGGTGTTCGCGCGCACGTCGGAGCCGCCCTGCTTTTCCGTCATGCCCATGCCCATGGTCACGCCGGCCTTGTCGCGCCAGGGCACGGGGCGCGGGTCGTAGCTGCGGCTGGTGAGCAGCGGCGCCCAGTCGCGGAACACGCCGGTGTTCGAGCGCAGCGCCGGCGTCACCGCGTAGGTCATGGAGATCGGGCACAGGATAGCGGGCTCCAGCTCGGTGAAGAGCATGAAGCCGGCGGCACGCAGCACGTGGGCGTGGCCGCCGCCCCGGCCCGCAGCGGACGGCAGCGAGGAGGCCCAGGGCGTGCCATGCAATCCCGCCTGGACGGCCGCGTTCATGAGCACGTGGTAGCTCGGGTGGAACTCGACCTCGTCGATGCGCCGGCCGAAGCGGTCGTGCGTGTGCAGTTCGGGCACATGGGTGTTCGCCAGCCGCGCATGCATCTGCATCTCGGCGCTGCCGGCGAGTCGCCCCAGGGCGGACAGCGGCGCCGTGTCCAGGCCGGGCGCGTTGAACCGAAGCCCGTCCTGCAGCGGCCGGTGGAGCGCGAAGAGGTTGCGGTCCACCAGCGGCTCGGGCTGGTTGAAGACTTCGTGCGTGAGCTCGGGCATGGGGGCTCCCAGGCGGAGGACACCTAGTATGGCCCACATCCGCGGCGCGCCGCAGTCGCGGCCGGGGCAGCAGGCCCGGCGCGGCGGCGCAGCGCGGCCTTCAGCTCACCTTGACCAGCTGCTTGCCGAAGTTGCGGCCTTTCAGCATGCCCAGGAACGCCTCCGGCGCGGACGCGAGGCCCTGGGCCACCGACTCGCGCGGGCGCAGCTTGCCGGAGCCGACCAGCGTGCCCAGCTCCTGCAGCGCCTGCGGCCAGTCCTCCATGTGCTCGCTCACGATGAAGCCTTGCAGCCGCACACGGTTGGTCAGCAGCAGCTGCGGATAGCTCATCGGCACGGGCTGGCCGTCGTAGCCGGCGATCATTCCGCACAGCGCGATGCGCGAGTGCGCGTTCAGGCGCAGCATGACCGCGTCCATCACCATGCCGCCCACGTTCTCGAAGTAGCCGTCGATGCCGTCCGGGCACGCGTCCTTGATCGCCTTGGACAGCGAGCTCGCGTCCTTGTGCTGCTTGTAGTCGACGCAGGCATCGAAGCCCAGTTCCTCGGTGACGTAACGGCACTTGTCGGGACCGCCGGCGATGCCGACGGCACGGCAGCCGCGCGCCTTGGCGAGCGCACCGAAAGCGCTGCCCACCGCGCCGCTGGCGGCGCTCACCACCATGGTCTGGCCCGCCTTGGGCTCGATGATGCGCACCAGTCCGTACCAGGCCGTCACGCCCGGCATGCCGACCGCGCCGAGGTAGTGCGACAGCGGCACGTGCGTGGTGTCCACCTTGCGCAGCGCGCCGGGCTGGTCCGCGGCCACGACGCTGTACTCCTGCCAGCCGCCGAAGCCGACCACCTTGTCGCCCACCGCGTACTTCGGGTTGCGGCTTTCCACCACCTCGCCCACCGTGCCGCCCTGCATCACCTGCCCCAGGGGCTGCGGTGCGGCGTAGCTCTTGGCATCGTTCATGCGGCCGCGCATGTAGGGATCCAGGCTCAGGAAATGGTGGCGCACGAGCACCTCGCCGTCCTTCAGCGGCGGCGTGTCGCTTTCCACCAGCTTGAAGTTGCTGGCGCTGGCCTCGCCCTGCGGGCGGTTGTCCAGCAGGATCTGCTTGTTCCTGGGCATGTCGGACTCCTGGTTCAGTCGGTGGAGATCGTGTTGGCCGGCGCGCTGGGCGCCGGACGCTGCACGTACTTGAAGGTCCCGGTCGCGTGCGCGCACGCGTTGCCAGCCTCGTCGAACACGGTGCCTTCGGTGAAGGCCATGGATTTCGTCCGGTGCATGAGGCGGCCCTTGCCCGTGAGCATGCCCTTGCAGGGCCGCATGAAGCTGGTCTTCATCTCGATGGTGACGACGCCGATTTCCAGGTCCACGCTGCGCGCTGCGGTCGCCATGGCCACGTCCAGCAGCGTCATCACCGCACCGCCGTGCGCGACCAGGAACGAATTCATGTGCTCGTGCCGCGGCAGGTAGCGCAGCTCGGAGTGGCCGCCCTCCATGAACACCATCTCGAAGCCGAGATGATCGACGAAGGGGATCTCGACGCCGAACAGATTGGGGATCGCCACGCGCTCAGCCTCCCGTCACCACCGACACGCCGCCATCGACCGCGAGCCACTGGCCCGTGATGTGCTTGCCGGCGTCGGATGCAAACAGCAGCGCGGTGCCCTTGAGGTCCTCATCGTCGCCCAGCCGCCGCAGCGGCGCGTTGGCGGCGAGCTTGTCGACGCCGATGCGGTCCAGCGTGCCCCTGGTCATCCTGCTGGGGAAGAAGCCGGGACAGATCGCATTGACGTTGATGCCGTACTTGCCCCACTCCGCGGCCAGCGCCTGCGTAAACGTGATCACCGCGCCCTTGGAAGTGTTGTACGCGATGGTGTTCATCTCGGGCGGGTTGCCGCCCAGGCCCGCGATGGATGCGATGTTGACGATGCGGCCGCCCTGGCGCGGGATCATGCTGCGCTTGGCCACCACCTGCGACAGCAGGAAGTAGCCGCGGATGTTCAGGTTCATCACCTTGTCCCAGGCATCGACCGGATGGTCTTCGGCCGGAGCACCCCAGGCCGCACCCGCGTTGTTCACCAGGATGTCGATGTCGCCCATGCGCTCCATCGTCTGCTCGGCGAGCTTGCGGATGTCCTCCTCGCGCGCGCAGTCGGCGGCGACCCAGCGCGCGTCGATGCCGGCGGCCTGCAGGTCGGCGGCGGCCTCCTCCAAGTCACCCGCCTTGCGCGAGCTGAGCATGATGCGCGCACCGGCCTCGCCGAGCGCGAAGGCGATCTGCAGGCCGAGGCCGCGGGATCCGCCGGTGACGAGGGCGGTCTTGCCCTGGAGATCGAAGAGTTGCTGGACGGTGCGGGTCATGCTTCCAAGCGGTAAGTGCGCAGGGGAAACATCATGCCCAAATTGCCGGGCGCCGGCTGGCTCCTGAGGGACAGGCCGCGCCAGCAGCCTGCGCGCCAGAGGGAAACGGCGCCGCGCGCTAGGGCGCCGCCGGCCCGAACAGCACGATGCCGCGCTGCTCGAACAGGTGCGGTCGCGCCGCCCCGGCAGGCGGACGGTCCGCGCGACCGAGCACGATGTCGCCGGGCAGCGGCGCGTCGGTCTTGGGCACGATGCGTTCGGCGTACACCGAGAAGCTGGGCAGGTGCACGCCGGACTGCACGATGCTGCCGGGATGCGCCGCGGCGGCGGCCGCGGCAGCGCGCACCGGGCCTTGCAGCGTCTCGCCGAACCAGGGCAGGCTCCAGCCGCAGACCAGCAGCGCGACCGCGCCCGCGGCGGCTGGCAGCCGCCACCAGCGTTGCGCCGTCGACGCGCCCCAGCCCAGCACGGCGACCAGCAACAGCACGAGCGCGGGCGCCAGCAAGGACGCGGAGGGCGCGCCCGCGAGCAGCGCGTGGTACAGCGGGTCGCTCACCGTGGGTGCGAAATGCGCGACGAGCGCCGGCACGGCCGCGACGACGCAGGTCCACGCCACCACGCTCGCGGCGACCATGCGAGCGACCCAGGGCCGGGCCTGCTCCAGCGCGCGCGCCATCAGCAGCACCAGCGGTGCGCAGCCGTACAGCGCGTAGTGCGGCAGCTTGGTGCTGGAGAACGAGAAGAACAGCAGCACGAAGCCCGACCACCCGAGCAGGTAGCGCCCGAGCGGCTGGGCCCACAGCGAGCGCGCCCGCGCCACCACGACCGCCACCAGCGGCGTCCAGGGCATCAGCAGCAAGGGCATGACCGCCACGTAGTACAGCAGCGAGCCGCGGTGGCCGCCGATGGTGCCGGTGAAGCGCTCGACGTTGTGGTGCAGCAGGAAGCCATCGACGAAGGCCATGCCGTCGCGATGCAGCGCGTACACGTACCAGGGCAGCGCGAGCACGAGCAGCCAGGCCCAGCCCCGCCACTCGGCGAGCGCCGCCACCAGCAGGCGCCAGCGCCCGCTGGCGACGGTCCACACGAACACGGCGGCGCCGGGAACCAGCACGGCGACCGGCCCCTTCACCAGCAGGCCCAGGCCCACCCATGCGTAGGCGCGCTGCAGCGGCGCGGACTTGCCGCTCTCGATGTAGCGCCAGGCGTCGAGTGCGGCGAGCACCAGCAGCACGTTCAGCAGGCTGTCCGCCGTGGCGCTGCGCCCGATCACCAGGAAGCCGACGCTGCTGACCGTCATCGCGCCCGCGAGCGCGCCCGCACGCGGTCCCCAGCGCTCCGCGGCAAAGGCCGCCAGCGCGAGCGCCATCACCCAGCAGCTCAGGGCCGAGGGCAGCCGCAGCGCGAACTCGTTCAGGCCGAAGAGGCGCACGGCGATCGCCTGCAACCAGTAGACGCCGATCGGCTTGTCGAAGCGGGGCGCGCCATTGAGCGTGGTGTGTCCCCAGTCGCCGCTGGCCAGCATCTCGCGCGTGGCCTCGGAGAAGGCGCCCTCGTCCACGTCGAACAGCGGCGTGCCCCCGAGCTGCCACAGCAAGGGCAGCGCCAGCACCAGCGCCCAGGCGATGCGCTGCGCCGCACGGCTGGGCACCAGGAACGCGGGCCAGCCCCGCGTGCCCGCCGGATCACTCATGCCAGCCTGCGTCCTGCGGGGTCGGCGGCTCCAGCGGCTCGCGCTCGCGCACCCGGTACGGACGCGCGCGTCCCACATCGTAGTAGACCCGCATCAGCAGCTCCGACAGGATGCCCGTCGTGAGCAGCTGCACGCCGCCCAGCACCAGGAAGAAGGCCAGCGACAGCAAGGGGCGCGTGCCGATGTCGTGGCCCTGCAGCTTGAGCACGCCGAGATAGGCGAGCAACAGCCCGCCGATCGCGCCGACCACCAGGCCGATGCCGCCGAAGAAGTGCCCGGGCCGGGAGCCGAAGCGCAGGAAGAAGTGCACCGCCACCAGGTCCAGCAGCACGCGGAAGCTGCGGCTCAGGCCGTACTTCGACTCGCCCGCGCGGCGCGCGTGGTGGCGCACCGGTTCTTCCGCCATGCGCGAGGGACTGGTCACCGTGGCCAGCCACGCGGGGATGAAGCGATGCATCTCGCCATAGAGGCGCACCTGCCGCAGCACGCTCGCGCGGAACACCTTCAGGCTGCAGCCCAGGTCCTGGAAGTGCAGTCCGCTGACCTTGCGGATCAGGCGGTTGGCGAGGATCGAGGGCAGGCGCCGCAGCAGGAAGCCGTCCTGCCGCTCCTTGCGCCATCCAGCGACGAGGTCGAGGTCCTCCTCCAGCAGGCGCGCGACCATCTGCGGGATGTCGGCGGGGTCGTTCTGCAAGTCGCCATCGAGCGTGGCAATGACGTCCCCGCGGGAGGCGTCGATGCCGGCCTGCATGGCCGCGGTCTGGCGGAAGTTGCGCGCCAGGTGCACCACGCGGATGTGCGGTCCCACCTCGCGGGCCCGGCGGTCCAGCGCCTGGCCGGTGCCGTCGCTGCTGCCGTCGTCGACGACGATCAGCTCCCACGGCCAGGGGTAGCTTTCCAGCGCGGACTGCACCGCATCGACCATCGGCACGGCGTTGCCGACCTCGTTGTACATGGGGACGACGACGGAAAGGCGGTGCGCCCGCACGGGCGCGCCGTCCGGCCCGCGCATGTCGTGAGCCTGCAGTCCGGCCAGGGCCGCAGGCGGAAACGAAACGGTATTCATGGTGCGATCTTCTCCCCGCCGCGCCACGTGGGCAACGGCAGCCGGGTCACGAGGGCCGCCAGCAGGGCGACGGCCAGGCTGAAGGCGTGCACGGCGAGCGCGGCGGACACCACCTGCGCCTGCCAGTGGGCCGGCAGTGCGGTCCCGAACCACATGCCGGCTTCGTAAGTGCCCAGGCCAGCGGGCGGCTGCAGCGGCTGCACGCCGGCGAGTTCCCCGCCGAGCCCGCCCCGCAGGCCCGCGAGCCAGGGAATGCCAGCGAGGGCCGCGAGCAGCCCGCCGTTGGCGATGACCTTGAGCGTCCAGTTCGCGACGCTCGCCGGAAACCCGCCCCACCAGGAAGCGGGAGCCGCGGCGCCGGCGCGGCCCGTGCGCGCCAGCAGCCATCCCCACAGCGTCGGCAGCGAGACCCACGCCAGCAGCGCGCAGGCAGCCGCGAGCAGCACGCGCACGGACCAGGGCAGCGGCAGGAACAGCAGCACGGCAAGGAAGGCGAGCACGAGCGCGTCCTGCAGGCGCCAGCGCAGCAGCACGACGCCGGCCGCGCCCCAGCCCACGCCCCACTCGCGCTGCACGCCCCAGAGGAAGCCGACCTCGCCCGAGCGCAGCGGCATCAGCAGCACCATCGCGTTGTGCAGCAGCAGGATGCGCAGGCACTGCCACAAGGACGCGTGGCGGATGTGCCGCCATTCGCGTTGCAGCCGCCACGCACGCAGCGCATGGCCGCCCAGCAAGCCGGCGGCGGCTGCGCACCAGCCCCATGCGGGCAGGCGGCCGGCCTGCTGCGCGAGCGCCGAGAGGTTGGCGTGCCGCAGCAGCCAGACCCACAGCACCGCCGCGACGACGATCGTGAGCACCCAGCGCAGCACGCGGCCGCGCGAGCCGGACGCCTGCGCAGGAGCGGACACGGTGGCCGGATTCACGGCAGGCCCGCGCGCGCGTCCTGCGCTTCGACCGGCTCGCCTGCGTGGCGGCTGGCGACCAGGCGCAGGCCTGCGCTGATGACGGCGACCGCGACCAGCAGCCACACCATCGGAACGCCGGCAGGATAGCCCGTGTTTTCGGACAGCAGGCCCGCGGCCACACCGAGCTCAACGGCCGCGATCCAGCGCTGGCCCGCGCAGGTGCGAAGGCGCGGCGCGAGCCAGCGATACCACGCGCCGGTCCGGCGGCCCGCTGCCAGCGCGAGAACGATGGCCGCCGCCAGCAAGCCCAGCCCGGCGCCCACCAGCACGTCGCCAGGCCAGTGCGCGCCGACGACCACGCGCGACACGGCGATCAGGACCGCGACCACCACGATCAGCACGCGCGCTACCGGCGTGCGCGCGGCCAGCGTACAGAGCAACGCCGCGCCCGCTCCCGCGGCCAGGGCGTGCCCGGACGGCATGGACACCGCACCGGTGAAGGCATGCCCGATCACGTGCAGTTGCGGGGCGATGTCGGTGGCCGCCGGCCGGGGCTCGGCGATCAGGTGCTTGGGAACGTGCGCCAGCAGCCCGCCGATCACGAGGCTCGGAACGATGGTGGCTGCCAGCGCACCGCTGCGCCGGTCGGCCGCCAGCAGGATCACGAGGGCGGACCAGCCGAGGCCGGCGACGGTGAGGCAGGACCAGAAGGTCGCAGCCACTGCGCCCGCCGCGTGCGCGTGCACCGCCATCATCCAGGTGCGGTCGAGCCCGAACGCGTGCACGCCCGAGCCCGCGAGGACCAGGACGAAGGCGGCGAGGAACCAGGCGCCGGCGCGGGGATGCGCGAACGCGCGGGAAGGAAGCTCACCGGCCGAAGGCGCGGGGCTCGACGGCTGGGCGGACGGCATGCACGTTGATGACACACGAAAGAGGCTGGGTGGCGAGGTCCGCCACAGGACCACAGAGTGTAGGGCACCTGAAGCCTGGCCACCCGCGCGGGGCGCCGATGACCTCAGGGCTTGCGGCTCAGCCGGGCGCGCACGACGATGACGACGATTCCAGCCACGGTGGCGACCGCTCCGAGCACGGACAGGCTCCATCCGCCCACTGCCGTCCTGCCGTGCGAGGCGATGCCCAGCACCAGGGTGAACAGCCCGCCGTAGATCAGGACCCAGGCCAGGACATCCAGGCGCGCCAGCGTGCGCTCCTCGGTCATCAGAACGCGTCCTCGGGCGTCGTGGCGCAGGTCGTGTCGCGCGTTTCCACCACGCGCAGCCAGGCCGGGATCCGGGGCAGCTCGTAATGGAAGAAGTAGCGGGCCGCGCGCGCCCTGCCCTCGTCGGCTGCCCGCGCCGGCGTGGGGGGCTGCACCAGCAGCACGTCCAGCCAGCTCCACGCGATCACCAGGTGGCCGAAGGCCTGCATGTAGGGCACCGCATTGGCCAGCGCGTCGGCGGGATCGCCGGTGGCCCACGCGGCCTTGGTCGCGGCGCCGACCTTCTGCAAGGCCTGCG
Source organism: Ramlibacter ginsenosidimutans (assembly GCF_016654015.1). Classification (GTDB taxonomy): domain Bacteria; phylum Pseudomonadota; class Gammaproteobacteria; order Burkholderiales; family Burkholderiaceae_C; genus Ramlibacter; species Ramlibacter ginsenosidimutans. The sequence goes on from NZ_JAEPWM010000007.1 coordinate 135,850, forward strand.
CCAGCGCATTCGCATGCTCGGCCAGATGCGGCTGCTGCAGCGCGCGCTCGATGGTCCGGTTGATGCGCGCGGCGAGCAGCGCCAGCCCCTTGCCGCCCTCCATCACGACCTTGCGCCCGAGCAGGTCCGCCGCCTGGATGCCGTGCGTGCCCTCGTGGATCATGTTGAGGCGGTTGTCGCGCCAGTACTGCTCCACCGGGAAGTCGCGGGTGTAGCCGTAACCGCCATGGATCTGGATCGCGAGCGAGTTCGCCTCCAGGCAGAACTCGCTGGGCCAGCTCTTCGCCACCGGCGTCAGCACCTCGAGCAGCAGCCGCGCTTCCTCCGCGGCCTCGGGACTGCCCGTGTGCTGTTCGTCCACGAGGCGCGCGCAGTACAGCAGCAGGGCGAGCGCGCCTTCGCAATACGACTTCTGCGCCAGCAGCATGCGCTTGATGTCCGCGTGCTCGATGATGCGCACCTGCGGCTGTGATGCATCTTTCCCCCCGGGACCCACGGGCCGCCCCTGCGGACGGTTCTTCGCGTAGTCGAGGGAAGCGTAGTAGCCGGCGAGGCCCAGCGCCGTGGCGGCCAGGCCGATGCCGATGCGCGCCTCGTTCATCATGTGGAACATGCAGCGCAGGCCTTCGCCCGGCTTGCCCACCAGGTAGCCGATGGCGCCGGCGCCGCGCCCGTCGAGCCCGCCTCCGGATCCAGCGCGGACCGGGTACTTGCCTTCGCCGAAATTCAGCAGCGTGTTGGTCGTGCCGCGCCAGCCCAGCTTGTGGTTCAGGCCCGCGAGCGCGACGTCGTTGCGTTCGCCCGTAAGCTGGCCGTCGGTGGCTACCAGTTTCTTCGGCACGATGAACAGCGAGATGCCGCGCGTGCCGGGGACCAGCTTGCCGTCGGGGCCGGGAATCTTCGCGAGCACCAGGTGCACGATGTTCTCGGACAGCTCGTGCTCGCCCGCCGAGATCCACATCTTGTTGCCCTTGAGGCGGTAGCGCGGACCGAGCGGATCGCTTTCGAAGTCCGCGCCGTCGGGGGTCGCGCGTGTCGTGATGTCCGAGAGCGACGATCCCGCCTGCGGCTCGGACAGCGCCATGGTGCCCGAGAAGCGGCCGCCGAACTCGTTGCGCGCGAAGACTTCCTTCTGCAACTCGGTGCCGTGCACCATCAGCAGGTTCGCGTTGCCCTTGGTGAGCAGGCCGCCGCCGATGGAGACCGACGCCGTCGCGAAGAAGGTGCCGGCGGCCGCCTCGATCGTGTAGGGCAGCTGCATGCCGCCCTCCGCATAGTCCTGCGCGGCGCTGAGCATGCCGGAGGCGACATAGGCATCGTGCGCCTCGTGCGTCGCCTTCGGCAGGATCACCTGCTCGCCATCGAAGCGCGGCTCCTCCGTGTCGACGAGTCGATTGAAGGGCGCGTACTTGTCACGCGCAATCCGCTCGCAGGTGTCCAGCACGGCATCGAAGGTCTCGCGCGAATGATCCGCAAACCGCGCGCGCTCGTTCAGACCATCGGCATGCAGCCAGTCGTAGAGGAGGAAGTCGATGGTGGGGCGGAGGGAGGATGTCATGGGCGATTGAAGAAAACCCAACTACCGGACGCAGAGGACGCAGAGATCACGCAGAGGACGCAAAAGAGTCAAGGAAACCTTTCAAGGTTTTCTTCTGCGTCCTCTGCGAAACCTCTGCGCCCTCTGCGTCCGGTTGTCCGTCTTCAGAGAACTTCGAACACCCCCGCCGCCCCCATGCCGCCGCCGATGCACATCGTCACCACGACGCGCTTGGCGCCGCGGCGCTTGCCTTCGATGAGGGCGTGGCCGGTGAGGCGCTGGCCGGAGACGCCATAGGGATGGCCCACGGCGATGGCGCCGCCGTTGACGTTCAGGCGGTCGGCGGGGATGCCCAGCTTGTCGCGGCAGTACAGCACCTGCACGGCGAACGCTTCGTTCAGTTCCCACAGGTCGATGTCCTGCACCGTCAGGCCCAGCTTCTTCAGCACCTTCGGCACGGCGAACACGGGCCCGATGCCCATTTCGTCGGGCTCGCAGCCGGCGACCGCGAAGCCGAGGAAGCGGCCCATGGGCTTCAGGTTGTTGCGGCTCGCGTACTCCTCGCTCACCACGACGCAGGCACCGGCGCCGTCGGAGAACTGGCTCGCATTGCCGGCGGAAATCACGCCGCCGGGCAGCGCCGGCTTGATCCCGGCGATGCTCTCCTTGGTGGTGCCGGGGCGCAGGCCCTCGTCCTGCGAGATCGTCACTTCCTTGGTGATCAGCCCCATCACCGCATCGGCAACGCCGGCCTTCACCGTGATCGGCGCGATCTCGTCCTTGAACTTGCCGGCTTCCTGCGCAGCGCACGCCTTCTGCTGGCTGGCCGCGCCGTATTCGTCCATGCGGTCGCGGCTGATCTCGTAGCGCTTGGCAACCTGTTCGGCCGTCTGCAGCATCGACCAGTAGATCTCCGGCTTCTTCTTTTCCAGCGCCAGGTCGCGCAGCATGTGCGTGTTCATCTCCTGCTGCACGCAGGAGATGCTTTCCACGCCGCCCGCCACGAACACGTCGCCTTCGCCCGCGATCACGCGCTGCGAGGCGAGTGCGATCGTCTGCAGGCCGGAGGAGCAGAAGCGATTCACCGTCATGCCGGACACGGTGATCGGGCAGTCGGCCATCAGCGCGATCTGGCGCGCGATGTTCATGCCCGTCGCGCCCTCGGGATTGGCGCAGCCCATGATCACGTCCTCGACGGCGTCCGGCGCGACGCCGGCGCGCTGCAGCGCGTGCTTGACGACGTGGCCGCCCAGCGTGGCGCCATGCGTCATGTTGAACGCGCCCTTCCAGCTCTTGGCGAGGGGCGTGCGGGCGGTGGAGACGATGACGGCCTTGGTCATGGTGGATTGCCTTTCAGGGACGGGTTCGGGTCAGGGAGCCGGCGCATTCAGGTTGCGCAGCAGCTGGTGGTAGAAGCGGACCATCTCGCCGAGGTTCGCCACGGACATGCGCTCGTCGGTGCCGTGAATCCGGTGGACGTCCTCGGGCTTCACGCGCACGGGCGAGAAGCGGTAGATGTTGTCGGTGAGGCCGGTGAAGTGGTGCGAGTCGGACCCCGCCACGTACAGCGCCGGCGTGACCAGCACGTCCGGGAAGAGCGAGCGCATGGTCCGGTTCAGCACCTGGTAAGCGGGCGCGCCGGTGGGCGAGACGCCGGTGGGCTCGAGGCTGCCGCCCACGTCGCCCACCTGGATGTCGGGGCCGACCACATCGCGCACGTGCTGCAGAACGGTCGCGCGGGTCTCGCCGGGCAGGATGCGGAAGTCGATCGTGGCCTCGGCCTGGCCGGGGATCACGTTGGCCTTGTTGCCGGCCTCGACGATGGTCAGCGCCGTCGTCGTGCGCAGCATGGCGTTGGTGGCGCCGGATTTCTCAAGCTGGCGCCGCACGACGGGATCGAACAGCCACAGGTTGGACAGCGCCACGCGCTGGAAGCCGCTCATCTCCGGCGCCAGCGTCTCGAACATCTCACGGGCGACGCCTTCGAGCCGCGCCGGAAGCTGGTGCTCGTCCAGCGCGTGCAGCGCATCGCTCACCTTGCGGATCGCGGTCTGCCCGGGCGGCGGCGGTGCCGATGCGTGCCCCGGCACGCCCTTGGCCTTGAGCAGCACGGTCACGTAGCCCTTCTCCGCGATGCCGACCAGGGCGGTGGGCCTGGCGACGCCCGGAATCAGGCCTTCGCCGATGAAGAGGCCCTCGTCCAGCACGAAGTCCAGCTTCACGCCGCGCTGCTGCAGCAGGGCGGCGACCTGCTTCGCTCCGCGCAGCCCGCCCACTTCCTCGTCGGCGCCGGAGATCAGGTACACCGTCTGCCGCGGCTGGAAGCCGGCTTCGATCAGGCTCTCGATCGCCTGCATCTGCGCGATGAGGTTGCCCTTGTCGTCCCAGGAGCCGCGGCCCCACACGTAGCCGTCGTGGATCTCGCCGGCGAAGGGCGGCGCATGCCACTGCGACGTGGTGCCCGGCTCGATGGGCACCACGTCCTGGTGCGCCATCAAGGCGATCGGCTTCGCGGTCGGGTCCGTGCCTTTCCATGTGTACAGCAAGGCCAGGCCGCCGACGGTTTCCTTCTGCAGCGTCGCATGCAGCTTCGGGAAGCGCTGCTGCAGGTAGTCCTGCAGCTTGCGGAACTCGCCCGCGTTCAACTCCGGATCGGTCAGGCTCGACACCGTCTGGAAGCGCAGCGCGCCCGCCAGCTTGTCGGCGACCATGCGGTCGTCGATCGCGAGCGGCGGTGCGGCCGCCACGTCGAGTTGCAGCGAGCCATGCCGCATCGTGTTCACGGCGACGGCCGCGGCCAGCAGCAGCACCGCCGCGAAGACAACCAGGATGACGCGCTTGATCATGCGATCAGCCGTTGAAGCCCTTGCCCTCGGCCGCCAGCTTCACGATCAGCGGCGCGGGCTCCCAGAACTTCGCGTCGTCGCGCGGGTTCTGCTGGAAGCGGCGCATCGCGTGCACCACGTTGAACAGGCCCACCTGGTCCGCGTACAGCATCGGGCCGCCGCGGAAGACCGGGAACCCGTAGCCCGTGATGTAGACCATGTCGATGTCGCTCGCGCGGGCAGCGATGCCCTCTTCCAGGATGCGCGCGCCTTCATTCACCAGCGCGAACACCAGGCGCTGCACGATCTCGTCGTCGGAGATCTTGCGCGGCTCGATCCCCAGCGACTTGCGGTGTTCGACGATCATGTCTTCCACCAGCTTGGACGGAATGGCGTCGCGCTTGCCCGGCGCGTAGTCGTACCAGCCGGCGCCGGTCTTCTGGCCGAATCGCCCCAGCTCGCACAGCTTGTCGGCGGTGCGCGAATACAGCATGTTGGGACGCTCCTGCGCGCGGCGCTTGCGGATCGCCCAGCCGATGTCGTTGCCGGCCAGGTCGCCCATGCGGAACGGCCCCATGGCGAAGCCGAACTTCTCGATCGCCTTGTCCACCTGCTGTGGCGTCGCGCCCTCGTCCAGCAGGAAGCCGGCCTGGCGGCTGTACTGCTCGATCATGCGGTTGCCGATGAAGCCGTCGGTGACGCCGGAGACGACCGCCGTCTTCTTGATCTTCTTGGCCAGCGACATCACGGTCGCGAGCACGTCCTTGCCGGTCTTCTCGCCGCGCACCACTTCCAGCAGCTTCATCACGTTGGCCGGGCTGAAGAAGTGCAGGCCGACCACGTCCTGCGGCCGCTTGGTGAAGGAGGCGATCTTGTTCAGGTCCAGCGTCGAGGTGTTGGACGCGAGGATCGCGCCTTTCTTCATCACCTCGTCGAGTTTCTCGAACACCTTCTGCTTGACGCCCATCTCCTCGAACACCGCCTCGATCACCAGGTCGGCCTGGCCGATCTCGTCGTACGAGAGCGTGGTCTTGAGCAGCGCCATGCGCTGGTCGTACTTGTCCTGCTTCAGCTTGCCCTTCTTGACCTGGCCTTCGTAGTTCTTGCGGATCGTGGCGATGCCGCGGTCCAGCGCTTCCTGCTTCATCTCGAGGATGGTCACCGGGATACCGGCGTTCAGGAAGTTCATGGAGATGCCGCCGCCCATGGTGCCCGCGCCGATCACGGCCACGGACTTGATCTCGCGCTGCGGAGTGTCTTCCGGCACGTCGGCGATCTTGGAGGCCGCGCGTTCGGCCATGAACAGGTGGCGCAGCGCGCGCGACTCCGGCGTGAACATCAGCGCCGTGAAGATCTCGCGCTCGTAGGCCATGCCCTCGTCGAACTTCTTCTTCGTGGACGCCTCCACGGCGTCGACGCACTTCGCCGGCGCCGGGAAGTTCTTCGCCATGCCCTTGACCATGTTGCGCGCGAACTGGAAGTACGCGTCGCCCATCGGGTGCTTAGCAGGCAGGTTGCGCACCAGCGGCAGCGGGCGCTGGTCGGCGACCGAGCGCGCGAAGGCGATGGCTTCCTCCAGCAGCGACTCGCGCGAGCTCGCCATCTTGTCGAACAGCTTCTGGCCGGGCAGTTGCGCGAGCATCTCGCTCTTGACCGGCTCGCCGCTGACGATCATGTTCAACGCGGGCTCGACGCCCAGCACGCGCGGCAGGCGCATGGTGCCGCCGGCGCCGGGGATCAGGCCCAGCTTCACTTCCGGCAGCGCGATGTTGGCGCCGGGTGCGGCCATGCGGTAGTGGCAGCCCAGGGACAGTTCGAGGCCGCCGCCCATGGCGACGGAGTGGATCGCCGCGACGATGGGCTTGGCCGAGTTCTCGCAGGCGAGGATCACCGACAGCAGGTTCGGGTCCTGCGTGGCCTTCGCGGTGCCGAACTCCTTGATGTCCGCGCCGCCCGAGAAGGCCTTGCCGGCGCCGGTCAGGACGATGGCCTTCACCGCCGGATCCGCATTGGCCTGGTCGATGCCCTGCGCGATGGCGACGCGCGTGGCGTAACCCAGCCCGTTGACGGGCGGGTTGTTCATCGTGATCACGGCGACGTCGCCATGCACCTTGTATTCAGCCGTCATGCGGAAATCTCCAATGGGTGATCGGGGAGGAAGCGGGAAAAGAACGGTCGTTCGCTTTTTGCGATTCTAGAGGGGGAGAAGAGGCGCCTCACCTCCCCTTGTCGCGAGGGGGACAAAACAGTGCAGGTGTAGCAGAAGAGAGGGGCTAACTCCAGCGCGGCGGTGGCTGGAAAGGGCGATTGGTGATTCGTAGGCTGGTGGTGAGCGCAGCGAACCCCAGCTTGCTTCGCGACGCCGGTCGCTGGGGTTCGCTTTCGCTCACCGCCAGCCTACGAGCACGACGGGCCCAACGAGGCGCGCCGGCCGCCGTAAAACTCAAACCTCCAGCCACTCCTTGCGGATGTACGCGTCCTTGCGCAGGGTCTCGGGCGTGCCGTGGAACACGATGCTGCCGTGGCCCATGACCAGCGCGCGGTCGGAGATCGCCATGGCGATCGTGAGTTTCTGTTCGATCAGCAGCACCGAGACGCCGCGCGTCTTCAGCGTCTTGAGGTACTCGCCCACCAGTTCGACGATCTTGGGCGCGAGGCCTTCGGTCGGCTCGTCGATGATGATCAGGTCCGGGTCGCCCATCAGCGTGCGGCACAGGGTGAGCATCTGCTGCTCGCCGCCGGACAGCACGCCGGCCTCGGTGTGCTGCCGCTCCTTCAGCCGCGGGAACATGGCGTACATGTCGTCGAAGCTCCAGCGGCCTTTCTGTTTGGCGCTCTTCTGCCCGAGCATCAGGTTCTGGTGCACCGTGAGCTTGGGGAAGATGTCGCGGTTCTCGGGCACGTAGCCCAGGCCCAGGTGCGCGATCTCGTAGGGCTTGCGGCCGACGATGTCCTGGCCCTTCCAGTGCACGTGGCCGGTGCTCTCCACCATGCCCATGACCGCCTTGGCGGTGGTGGAGCGGCCGGAGCCGTTGCGCCCCAGGAGCGCGACGATCTCGCCCTCGCCGACGTCGAACTCGACGCCGTGCAGGACGTGGCTCTTGCCGTAGTAGGCATGCAGGTCCGCCACTTGCAGCATCAGTGCGCTCCCGCCTGTTCGTCCGCCACGCTGGAGCCGAGGTACGCCTCCTGCACCTTCTGGTTGGCGCGCACCCTTTCGGGCGTGTCGTACGTGATGATCTCGCCGTACACCACGACCGCGATCTTGTCGGCCAGCCCGAACACCACGCCCATGTCGTGTTCGACGGTGAGCAGGGTCTTGCCCACCGTCACCTCCTTGATCAGGTCGATGAAGCGCCGGGTCTCCTCGCGGCTCATGCCCGCCGTCGGTTCGTCCAGCAGGATCACGTTGGCGCCGCCCGCGATGGTGATGCCCACCTCGAGCGCGCGCTGCTCCGCGTACGTGAGGTTCGCGGCGAGCACGTCGCGCTTCTTGTGCAGCCGGATCCTCTCCATCAGCTGCTCCGCGCGCTCGTTCGCGTCCTGCAGGTCGGCCAGGAACTTGAGGAAGGTGTACTTGTAGCCCAGGCTCCAGAGCACGCCGCAGCGCAGGTTCTCGAACACCGAGAGCTTGGGGAAGATGTTGGTGATCTGGAAGCTGCGCGAGAGGCCCAGGCGGTTGATCTCGAAGGGCTTCTTGCCTTCGATGCGCTGGCCGTTGAGCAGCACCTGCCCGCTGGTGGGCGGGAAGCGCCCGCTGATCAGGTTGAACAGCGTGGACTTGCCGGCCCCGTTCGGGCCGATCACGGCCACCCGTTCGCCGGCCTGCACCTGCAGGCTGCAGCCGCGGATGATCTCGGTCCTGCCGAAGGACTTCCGCAGGTCCTTCAATTCCAAGGCGAGCGTCACAGCGCCTCCCTCCGCTTCATCTCCCTGGCGATGAACTCGTGGATCTCGCCCCACTGGCGCACGAAGTGCCGGCGCGAGACCTCGAACAGGCCGATGCCGGTCGCCATGACGAAGACTGCGCCAAACCAGCTGTCGGCGCCGCGCGCATTCAGTCCCACGCCCAGGAAGGTCAGTTTGGGCCCGAGGGCCGCGTTGAGTTGCAGGTGGTAGACCATCTCGATCATCGTGGCGGCGCCGAGCAGCGTGACGACGGCCGTGCAGGCCAGCGCCAGGTAACTCACCCACAGCTCCTTCAGGCGCCCGAAGGATGCGACGCGCACGTTCATCATGATCAGGCTCGCGATGCCGCCGGGCGCGTACATCACCATGAACAGGAAGATCAGGCCCAGGTACAGCAGCCAGGCCTTGGTGAATTCCGACAGCAGCACGAAGGCCAGCACCATCAGCACGCCGCCGATGATGGGACCGAAGAAGAAGGTCGCGCCGCCCAGGAAGGTGAACAGCAGGTAGGCGCCGGAGCGGTAGCCGCTCACCACCTCCGACGTGACGATCTCGAAGTTCAGCGCCGCCAGGCCGCCGCCGATGCCGGCGAAGAAGGCCGCGATGATGAACGAGATGTAGCGCACCTTCTGCGTGTCGTAGCCGACGAACTCCACGCGCTCCGGGTTGTCGCGCACCGCGTTCAGCATGCGCCCCAGCGGGGTCCGGGTGAAGGCGAACATGCCCGCCGTGCACACGAAGGTGTAGACCGCGATCAGGAAATAGAGCTGGATCTGCGGCCCGAAGGTGATGCCGAAGGGATGGCCGCCGGCGACGCGGTTGCCGGAGATGCCGCCCTCGCCGCCGAAGAACTCGGGGAACATCAGGGACGACGCCCACACCAGCTCGCCGATGCCCAGCGTGATCATCGCGAAGGGCGTGGCCGCCTTCTTGGTGGTCACGTAGCCGAACAGCACCGCGAACAACGCGGAGGCGATCCCGCCCACGATCGGGATCAGGCTGACCGGCAGTGGCAGCTGCCCCTTGGACACCAGGTTCAGGGTATGGATCGCCAGGAAGGAGCCCATGCCCGAATACACCGCATGGCCGAAGCTGAGCATGCCGCCCTGCCCCAGGAGCATGTTGTACGAGAGGCAGACGATGATCGCGACGCCCATCTGGCTGAGCATCGTGAGCGCGAGGCTACTGGTGAAGACGAAGGGTGCCGCCAGCAGGAGCAAGGCGTAGCCGCTCCACACGACCCACCGTCCGACGTTGAGGGGCCGGAAGCTGTAATACGCCTGCCGCCCGGCCGCTTCGGGCACCGGGCGCGGCACGGCCCCGGGCAGGTCCATCGCCACACCCACGCGGCGGTTCTCGCGTTCGGCTTCGGAGCCGACCCCGGTGTCTGAAAGGGTGGTCGTCATGTCAACCCTCCCGCGTTCCGAGCAGGCCCTTGGGCCGGAAGATGAGGATCAGCACCAGCAGCATGTACGGCATGATCGGCGCGATCTGGCTGATCTTGAGCTTCCACAGCGGATAGCCGAAGGTGTCCGGCGTGATGCCCCAGCCCACCGACTGCGCGGCGCCCGCCAGCGAGGCGTCGATGCCCACGCCGAAGGTCTGGATGATGCCGATGGCCAGCGACGCGACAAAGGCGCCCGCCAGCGAGCCCATGCCGCCGACCACCACGACCACGAAGATCACCGAACCCACCGTGGCCGCCATGCCGGGCTCGGTGACGAACGCATTGCCGCCGATCACGCCCGCCAGGCCGGCGAGCGCGGTGCCGCCGCCGAACACCAGCATGAAGACCCGCGGCACGTTGTGCCCGAGCGCTTCCACGGTCTCGGGGTGCGTCAGCGCCGCCTGGATCACCAGGCCGATGCGCGTGCGCGTGAGCAGCAGCCAGATGGCTACCAGCATCAGCAGCGCGATCAGCATCATGAAGCCGCGGTACATCGGGAACTGCGTTCCGTACAGGGTGAAGAGCGGCCCGCTCAGGAGCGCCGGCACGCGGTAGTCCACCGAGCTCGTGCCCCAGATCAGCTGCACGACCTCCAGCACGATGAACGACAGCCCGAATGTGATCAGCAGTTCGGCCACGTGTCCGTACTTGTGCACCCGGCGCAGCGCGTACTTCTCGAACAGCGCGCCGATCAGCCCCACCAGAAGCGGCGCCACGACCAGGGCCGGAAAGAAGCCGATCAACTGCGACACGCTGTATGCGAAATACGCTCCCAGCATGTAGAAACTCGCGTGCGCGAAATTCAGGACACCCATCATGCTGAAGATCAGCGTGAGGCCCGAGCTGAGCATGAACAGCAGCAGCCCGTAGCTGATGCCGTTCAAGAGCGAAATGGTGAAGAACTCCATCCGGCTTCCGTCTCGTTGTGTCGTGTTGCATTCTGCCGGAGCGGCAGCCAAAAAAAAGCCGGGACGACACCGTCCCGGCTTGCGCGGTCACCTGCGCGTCAGCCGGCGGGACGCTTCATCTGGCAGCTGGTCGGTGTGCTGGACACATACGGGTCCATCTGCTTGATGGGCACGAAGGTGAAGCCGGTGTTCTCGACGCTGTACTCGCCCTTCCTGGCCTTCTGCCACTTGGTGATGTACATGGTCTGCTGCAGCTGGTGGTCGGAGGCGCGCATGGTCACGTCGCCGGCGAAGCTCTTGACCGTCAGGCCTTCCATGGCATGCGCCACCTTCACCGGGTCGGTGCTGTGGGCCTTGGCCATCGCGGCACCCAGCAGGTTGATGCCGTTGTAGGTGGCGTAGGTGTAGTAGTCGTCGTTGAACTTCTTGTGGAAGTCATTGGCGATCTGCGCGAGATCGCCCGTGTGGTTCGCGTGGCCGTAGGCCACCACGTACACCTGGCTCTCGCCGCCGGCGGCCAGCGCCGTGGGCGTGCCGGTCACGCCGGCGTAGTAGGTGTACATCGGGATCTTCAGGCCGGCGTCGTTCATCGCCTTGACCAGCAGCGTCAGGTCCTGGCCCCAGTTGCCGGTCAGCAGCGCGTCGGCGCCGGACTGCTTGATCTTCGCCACGTAGGGCGAGAAGTCCTTCACCTGGCCGATGGGGTGCAGGTCGTCGCCGACGATCTGGATGTCCGGGCGCTTGCGATGGATGTCTTCCTTGAAGAACTTCGAGACCTGCTGGCCGTGCGAATAGTTCTGGCCCAGGATGTAGACCTTCTTGATCTGCGGCTGGTCCTTCATGAAGGAGGTCAGCGCCTCCATCTTCATGGAGGTGTCCGCGTCCAGGCGGAAGTGCCAGAAGCTGCACTTCTCGTTGGTCATCGCCGGATCCACCGCGGCATAGTTCAGGTAGACCATTTCCTTGCCGGGGTTGCGCTCGTTGTACTTCTCCACGGCGTCCTCGAGCGCCAGGCCGGCGCCGGAGCCATTGCCCTGCACGACGTAGCGGAAGCCCTGGTCGATGGCCGCCTTCAGCGTGTTCAGGGTCTCCTGCGGCGAGCCCTTGTTGTCGAAGCCGACCACCTCGAACTTCACGCCCGCGGGATTCTTGCCGGAGAGGCGGTCCGCAACGAACTGCCAGCTCTTGAGCTGGTTCTGCCCCACGTTCGCGAACGGCCCCGACAGCGGGTCCATGAATGCGATGCGCACGGTCTCGCCCTTCTGCGCGAACGCCACCCCGGCGGCGGCGAGCATGACGGTGGCGCTGACGATCTTCAACGTGAACTTCATTGCTTGTCTCCTGGAGTGATGGCAACGACAGCGCGCAGGGTACTGCAGTGGTGCGCTGCAACGGTCAGGGATTGCCCGTAAGCAATCCCCGCGCTTATCGCCCATGTGACAGCCGCTGCGCCCGGCCTCACGCGGTCGGCAGGCGGTAGTCCTTCAGCTGGTCGCGCAGCCGCGTCTTGAGCATCTTGCCGGTCGCGCCGAGCGGGATGCTTTCCACGAACACCACGTCGTCGGGCACCTGCCACTTCGCGATCTTGCCTTCGTAGAACTTGAGCAGCTCCTCGCGCGTGACCTCCATGCCGGGCCGCTTCACGACGGCGACGATCGGACGTTCGTCCCACTTGGGATGCCGCATGCCGACGCACGCCGCCATCTGCACGGCCGGGTGCGCCATCGCGATGTTCTCGATGTCGATCGAGCTGATCCACTCGCCGCCGGACTTGATCACGTCCTTGCTGCGGTCGGTGATCTGCATGTAGCCCTCGCGATCGATCGTCGCCACGTCGCCCGTCGGGAACCAGCCGTCCACCAGCGGGTCGCCGCCCTCGCCCTTGAAGTACTCGCGCACGACCCACGGGCCGCGCACGTACAGGTCGCCGTAGGTCTTGCCGTCCCAGGGCAGCTCGTTGCCGTCGTCGCCCACGATCTTCATGTCCACGCCGAAGATGGCGCGCCCCTGCTTCAGGCGGATCTTCATCTGCTCGTCGGGGGACATGGCCAGGTGCTTGTTCTTCAGCGTGCAGAGCGTTCCCAGGGGACTCATCTCCGTCATGCCCCACGCGTGCAGCACGTCCACCCCGTACTCCTCGCGGAAGGCGTCGATCATGGCCGGAGGGCACGCCGAGCCGCCGATCACGGTGCGCTTGAGCGTCGAGAAGCGCAGGTGGTTCTGCTTGACGTGCCCGAGCAGCATCTGCCACACGGTCGGCACGCCCGCGGCGAAGGTCACGCCTTCCTGCTCCATCAGCTCGTACACCGACTTGCCGTCGAGGGCCGCGCCCGGGAACACCAGCTTGCAGCCGGTGAGCGCCGCCGAATACGGGATGCCCCACGCGTTGACGTGAAACATGGGCACGACCGGCAGCACCGAATCGCGCGCCGACAGCGCCATCACGTCCGGCAGGCACGCGGCAAAGGCGTGCAGGATGGTCGAACGGTGACTGTAGAGCGCCGCCTTCGGGTTGCCCGTGGTGCCGCTCGTGTAGCACATGCTGGACGCGGAGTTTTCGTCGAACGTCGGCCAGTCGTACGTGCTCGGGCGGCCGCCGATCCAGTCCTCGTAGCTCACGAGGTGGGGGATGCCGCTGTCCTTGGGCAGCTGGTCGGGGCCGCACAGGGCGACGTACTTCTTGATCGTGCCGCAGCGCGCGTGCACCGCCTGCACGAGCGGCAGGAAACTGAGCTCGAAGCACAGGACCTGGTCTTCGGCGTGGTTGGCGATCCACGCGACCTGGTCGGGATGCAGCCGCGGATTGATCGTGTGCAGCACGCGGCCGGAACCGCTGACCCCGAAGTACAGCTCCAGGTGGCGATAGCCGTTCCAGGCGAGCGTCGCCACGCGGTCGGAGAAGAGCAGTTGCTCCGCGTCCAGGGCGTTCGCGACCTGCCGCGCGCGCTGGCCGACGTCGCGCCACGTGTAGCGATGGAGGTCGCCCTCCACCCGGCGCGACACGATCTCGCCGTCGCCATGGTGGCGTTCGGCGTGCGTGATCAGCGCCGAAATGAGCAGCGGTTGGCTTTGCATGAGTCCCAGCATCGTCGTCTCCTCGGAACGTTGTCCCTGACGCTGGCTATCCTAAACCGGGCGCGGCCGCCACCGCGCCCGGGGCCACCCTTACTGCGTGGTGATGCTCGCCTGGGTCGGCGTGGCGTCGAAGAACAGCCGCGAGGGCCAGGGCTGCCAGGTGGTGCCGAGCGCCGCGTTGTTCGGGTCGCCCTTGCGGGCGAAGGCGGCGATGCTGGCCATCATCGCGGACGACAGCGCCAGCCGGCCCGGCTCGTTGGCCTTGCTGTTCGCCGCGTTGGAGAACAGCGAGGGACCGAAATTGCCGAACAGGAACGGCAGGTCGAAGGCATGCGCGGCGCCGTACACGGTGTTCCAGGGCGCCGGCTCCTGGGCCCAGTTGAACTGGTAGTACCAGACGTTCGGCTGCTGCGTCTTCAGCGCGTTCAGCACGTTGTCGCGGCTCGGCGCCATGAAGACCGACGCGAGCAGGCTCGCCTTGGCGGTCCAGCCGGTGACCGGCGTGTTGGACGGCACGTACGCCGCGTTGAGGATGTCCGCCTCCGTCAGCGCCGTGGGCGCGTTCGGGTCGAAGTTCATCATCATGTTGAAGCGGGTCGCGTCGTCGATCTTGAAGCCGGCCGGCCCGCCGAGCAGGGTCAGGAAGGGCGCGAACAGCTTGCCCTCGTCCGCCGTGTTGCCGGCGAGCACGGGCATCTTGTTGTACTTGCCCGCGGCGATCGCGGCGATCGGGTCGGTCGGGATGACCGTGCCGTCCGGGATCGGGCCCGAGCCCGTGAGTCCCTTGGCCAGCAGCGTGGTCAGGATCGTCCCGGCGTCCTTGCTGCGCATGTAGGTGGCCAGGTCCGCCGCGCTTTGCGTGGCGATGTAGGCCTGCGCGGAAGCGGAGTCGGTGGCCTTGCCGTCGGCGATCAGCAGGTTGGCGAGCAGCGCATTGCCCTGGTTGGCATACGTGGTGGCCGGGTTCAGCGTCGGGATGTTGCCCGGCGGCAGGTTGGTGCCCAGCGAGATGCCGCCGGACAGCGGCACCGCCTTCTGGAACAGGCCGGTCGCCAGCGGCGACGTCAACAGCGCGTAGACGTTGATCGCGCCTGCCGACTGGCCCATGAGGGTCACGTTGGACGCATCACCGCCGAAGGCGTTCGCGTTGGACTTGACGAACTTGAGCGCCTGGATCAGGTCGAGCAGCGCGAAATTGCCCGAGTCCTGCACCGGGTCGCCGGTCTTCAGCTGCGAAAGATTGAAGAAGCCGAAGGGACCGACGCGGTAGTTCGCCGTGACCACCACCGCCTCGGCGGACTTGGCCAGCGCCGCGCCGTCGTACACGGGGTCGGCCGTGTAGCCCGAGATGTCGCTGCCGCCGTACACGAAGAAGATCACCGGCAGGTCGGTCTTGGCGGAGTCCGGCCGCCAGATGTTCAGGGTGAGGCAGTCTTCGCTGCCCACCGGGGTGTTCAGCGTGGTGGCGATCGTCGCGTCGTAGGTGTTGTGCGCGCCGGGGCCGTAGATGCGGCCGTTCTGGATGCAGGCGTTGCCGAACTTGCTGCCGTCACGCACGCTGCTCCAGCCCTGCGGGAGCACAGGCGCCTTCCAGCGCAGCGCGCCGACCGGCGGGCTGGCGTAGGGGATACCCTTCCATGACAGGGCGCCCGCGGCGGACACGCCGGACACCAGTCCGAAGCTCGTCTGGCGGATGGTAGGGTCGGCGCTGCCGCCGCCGCCGCCGCAGGCGACGAGCGCGAGCGCGCAGCCGGCGGCGAGCGCCGAAGTGAGGGTCCGGGACAAACGCATGCAGGTCTCCTTGGCTGTTGTCGCCGGGCCCGGGGAATCCCGCTTGCCGGCGCGGCGGCGCTGGCATGAAATGCCTTCCCGCGCCGCCTGCCGCAGTCTAGGCAGGGGGCGGACCCCGGCCGCTATCCCAAGACGGCCAAACCACTGACTTGCGGAGCCACTGAATGCAACGCTCGAGTTCCTGCACCTGGGTCCGTGGCCTGCTGGAGATGTTCGCCTCGCGCGGCGTGGACGTGCCCTGGCTGGTGCGGACGGCGGAGATCGCGCCCGAGCGCGTGGAAAACCCCGACGAGCGTTTCACGGCGGACGAAGTCAGCCGGCTGTGGGAGCTCGCGGTCGAACGCTCGGGCGACTGCACGCTGGGCATGGACCGGGCCCTCACGCTGCGCCACGTGAACTTCGACGTGGTCGGCTACGCGATGCTCTCCAGTCCCGACCTGCGCAGCGCGCTGCAGGCGTTCGCGCGTTACCTCGCGCTGATTTCCGACGCCGCGACCTTCCAGGTCGTGGCCGCGGACCAGGACGGCGCCTGGCTGGAGCTGGGGCACACCGGCAACACGCGGCCGGTCCCGCGCCAGCGCTTCGCGTACGGCATGCTGGGCATGCTCACGCTGTCGCAGTGGCTCACGCGCCGCGACGTGCAGCCGCTCGCAGTGGAGTTCAAGTTTCCG
Source organism: Ramlibacter ginsenosidimutans (assembly GCF_016654015.1). GTDB lineage: Bacteria > Pseudomonadota > Gammaproteobacteria > Burkholderiales > Burkholderiaceae_C > Ramlibacter > Ramlibacter ginsenosidimutans. Next base: position 152,013 of record NZ_JAEPWM010000007.1, read on the forward strand.
CCGCCGCCCGAGCGCGGCGCGTACGCGGTGGCCTTCGGCTGCCCGGTGGCTTTCGACTGCCACGAAAACCGCATGCTGCTGGCCGCTGCGGACCTGCAGACCGCCCTGCCCTCGCGCAACCCCGGGATGCTGGCGTTGCACCAGCAAGTGATGGAGGAGCGGCTCGCGCGCCTGGGCCACGCCAACATCAGCTACCGCGTGACCAGCGAGATCGTGCGGCGCCTGCATCGCGGCGAGCCGCGGCGCGAGCAGGTGGCGGCCAGCCTGGCGCTGGCGGACCGCACCCTGCAGCGGCGCCTGCACGCCGAGAACACGTCGTTCCAGCAGCTGCTGGACGACGCCCGGCGCGAACTCGCGGGCAAGTACCTGGCCGATGCGCGCTACTCGCTGTGCGAGGTGGCGGACCTGCTCGGCTTCGGCGACTCCAGCAACTTCTTCCGTGCCTGCCGGCGCTGGTTCGGCATGCCGCCGGGCCAGTACCGCGAACAGGTCGCGCTGCACCCCGCGACCGCCTAGGGTGCGCCCAGGGGCTGGAAGTACAGCGTCACCATCGCGCCTTCACCGAGCGTGGAGTGCACCTCGATCGCGCCGCTGATGGCCTGCATCACGCGCTGGCAGAACATGAGGCCCATGCCGCTGCCGCCCGCCCCGGACCGGGTCGTGACCGGCTCCCTGGTGAGCTTGGCTAGCACCTCCGGCGGGATGCCGGGCCCGTTGTCGCGCACGCGGATCCACGCGCGCCCCTTCGCGTGCTCCCCGCCGGAGTCCACCTCCAGCCACAGGCGCGAGCCAGCGCGGCCGCGCATCGCGAGCAGCGCGTTCTTGGCGAGCGTGCACAGCACGAGGTACAGCAGGTCGCGCCGCCCGGGCAGGCGGAAGTCGCGCCGCACGTCGAGCACCACGCAGGAGCGCTCGTTCTCCTCGAAGGGGAACTCGTCCAGCAAGGCTTCGACCAGGCTGCTGGCGGTGATGGACTGCGGCTGCGCGTCCGGATACGCGTCGCGCGCGGACTGCACGAAGGTCGACACGAGCGACTGGCAATAGAGCGCCCGCCGCTCGGCGCGCTCCAGCGCGGTCACGAGCTCCCCGGGATGGTCCTCCGTGAACTGCGCTAGGCCGGCCGGCGCGTCCGGCCCGGGCTGCACGTAACGCCCGGCGACCGAGCTGACGTAGCCGCGGACCGTCGCCAACGGCGTGTTCAGTTCATGGGCGAGAAAGCCCAGCGCTTCGCGCAGCGCCGCCACCCGGCCTTCGTTCACCAGCCGGTCCAGCGCCTGCGCCCGGTAGACGGAGAGCGCTTCGCGCAGCGCTTCGCGCGTCGCCTCTCCATCGAGCGGCTTCTCGAGGATGCGCAGCACCTTGCCCTGGTTCACCGCGGCGATGGCCACGTCCTTTTCGGCATAGGCGGTGGCCAGCAGCCGGATCACGTGGCGGAAGTCGCGCTGCACGGCGCGCAGCAGCTTCATGCCGTCGCTCTCCGGCATGCGGTAGTCGGTCACCAGCACGCCGAACTCGCTGCTGCGCTCGCGCAGCATCTGGAGCGCTTCGTCCGCGCTGCCGGCGGTCAGGACGCGGAACTCGTCGCCGAACTCGAGCGCGAACCACTTGCGGGAGGTGGGTTCGTCGTCGACATAGAGGATCGAAGGGATCTCGCCGGTCAGCTCGTACTGCATGGTCCTCAGGATGCGGCGCCCGAGGCCGCCTGTTGCGCGCAGTATGCCTTCAAGGCTTCTTCGGTCCGCGCGGCCAGCGCCTGCAGCTGCGGCAGCCATTCCTGTCCCGAGGGCCACAGGCCTTCCTCGAGCAGCGGCACGTAGAGCCGTCGCACGTTCTGGTAGAGCGCCTGCGCGCCGGCCTCGCCGCTCATGCCGAGCAACGAGTGCAGTGCATCGATGCTGCCCTGCACGTCACCCTCGTCCACCGTCTTCTGCAGGTCGCTCACGAGCCGCTGCATCTCGGGCAGGTAGTCGTTCAGCAGTTCGTCGAGCATGCCGAGGCGGCGGTAGCTCTCGAGGCGCTGGAGGTTCAGCATGCCGTCGTGATCCTGGGACTCTGCCCGCGCCTCGCGCGTGCGAGGGGCTTCCGGGTGCGGAGCCATGGCGCTCCCCCCGGTGATAAGCCGGCTGAGCGTGTCGTACAGGACGAGCGCATCCACCGGTTTGACCAGGAAGCCGTTCATGCCGGCCGCGGTAGCCGCCGCGACGGCAGGCTCGTCCGATCGGGCCGTCATCGCGACGATCGGAACGCCGCACCAGCCCTCGCGCGACGCGCGGATGGCCCGCGCGGTCTCGAGGCCGTCCATGCCGGGCATGTGCAGGTCGACGATCACTGCGTCGATCCCCTCCTGCGCCCGCAGCTGCTGAAGGACCGCGGCACCGTGCTCCACCTCGATCACGAACGCCGCCGCGTTGCGCAGGTACGCCGCGATGGCCTTGCGGTTGAATGCACTGTCGTCCGCCACCAGGATGCGGCGGCCCGCCAGCCGGCTGGCCGCGGAGACGGAGGTTGCCCCCCTGCGGCGGATGATGTGCTGCAGGTTGGCGAGCAGCTGCATCTCGGCGCACGGCTTGCTCAGGAAATGATCCATGCCCGATTGCAGCGCACGGAAGCGAGAAAGGTGGGCCGGCTCGCTGCTGTAGGCGACGATGTGCACGCCGCGGTTCATGCTGTCGCCCCCGCGCACCCGCTCCGCCACGGCGTATCCGTCCAGTCCGGGCATGCGCAGGTCCAGCAGGACGAGGTCGTACTTGCGTTCGGCGAGCATGCGCAATGCGAGCTGCCCGTCGGCGGCCTGGTCGATTTCGGTGGTGGAGGCGATCGCCTCAAGCTTGCGCAGTGTCATGGCCCGCTGGGCCTCGTCGTCCTCCACGACCAGCAGGCGCTTGCCGGCCAGCACTGTGCGCGCTTCGGCGATGACTTCCAGCCGGTGCCGCTCGCGCTCCTCGTCCGTGACCTTGGGGAAGGTCATGCTGAACTCGGTGAACTCCTCGGGCACCGAATCGCACCGGATGTCCCCGCCGAAGGCATGCATCACACGTTGGCAATAAGTGAGTCCCAGGCCTGTGCCGCCGCTCTTGCCCACCGAGCGGAACACCTCGAACAGGGTTTTGCGCACGTCCGCGGGAATGCCGGGCCCCGTGTCATGCACCTTCACCTGCTGGTCCCCGACCGTCAGGGTCACGTGCAGGCGCGGATACGCCGCGGCGTAATAGAGCGCGTTCTTGATCAGGTTGAATAGGACGAACAGGTACGCGGTCTCGTCGCCGCGGAAGGTGAAGTCGCTCTCGATCTTCACGCTGACCCGGTTGCGAGCGTCGTCGCTCTCGTAGCCGTATTCCTCGACAGCCTGCTGGACGACCTCGGCCGCGGAGAGGTAGCGGAACCCGGTGGCGTCCATCGGCTTGTTGCTGACGCCGTCCAGCGTCATCGAAATCACCTGCAAGCCGCGGCGGACCGCGCCCTCGCTGTCCGCAAGGTGGCGGTACAAGGCATCGATCTGTTCGCCTTCGAGCGTCTTGACCGACTCGTGGACCTTGGGTCGGGCGAGCACGGCCTGCATCTTCTCCAGCGCGTAGAGGATGCGACTGAGCGGATTGCGCATCTCGTGCGCGATCGAGCCCGCGAGCGCAGCGGCCAGCCGGGATTTTTCGCTGTCGATCTGCTTCTCGGACAGCTTGAACGCGCCACCGCCGATCAGGATGATCAGGTAGGCCGGTATCTGCGCGAGCATGTCGGCGGGCCAGTGGCCACCCGGGTGCAACGCGAAGAACAGGCTCGCCGCCATGCTGATCCCCACCAGCAGCATGGCGATCGTGTTGCGCCAGTCCGTCAGCATTACCAGGAAGCTGAGCGCGATGAAGCAGTTGGACATCGCCGGCACGCCGCCGCCGCGCTCGAGCGACACGTAGACGTTCACGAACGGCATGCAGACGATCAGGGCCGCGTACGAGTAAGGCAGGTAGAACTTCTTCAGCTTCTCCGGCCATTGGTCGTGCGCTGCCAGCAGCGCGAACAGGGTGATGACGAACGCACGGATGCCGATGTCGTCGAAGGGCTTCGGGTTGGGCTTGGTGAAGCGGATCAGGTAGAAGCTCAGGTACGTGAGCGAACCGATGATCCCGATGAACTTCAGCAATGGGCGACCGTTGCCGTGGTAGGTCTCGTAATACCCGAACAGCCTGCGCAGCGGGGTGAACAAGGTCTTGATCGACATGGTGGACCTCACGCTGCCATTGCCACGCCGCCGAGGCGACGAGCCAGCTGACGTTCCGCGGGCGTGCCGGCGGAGGACTCCAGGACGTCGGCGATGGAGGCCTGGATCAAATGGTACGGCTTCTCGTCGCCGGGCACGCGCACGTCATTGGCGATCACGGAAAACCCGAAGCGACGATACAGGCGACTGAGGACGGGAGTACAGGAGGCAAAGGCGTAGTTGCAGTGGAACTCGCTGGCCAGATGGGAGACCGCGAGGAACACGCACTTGTTAAGGAGTTCGGGTCCCGCGCGGTAAGCGGGATCGAGGACCAATCGTCCGAATTCCCAGTTGCCCCGGGTGGCAAGAGCGGCGGCGCCGCGTTCGCGCAAGAGACCCTCGACGGGGCTCAGGCCCTTGCCCATGGGCAGGAACCTCATCGTCCCGATGAACGCATCCTGCCATTCGAATGCACCGACCACCCCTTCTCGGTCCTTTTTTTTTCTCGTGCGAAGAATCCGGGATCGGCGAGCGCCGTTCCCGGAAGCTGGATCTCCGCTCGCATTCTCTGAATGGCATGCACCTCGTCGGCTGCGTGCAGGCGGCGGAATTCCACCTCCGAAAGCTTGACGTCGTAGGAGCGGGTCGATTCCTGGGCATGGGCCCGGCCGCGCGCGGTGCGAACATCCTCCTGCGGTGCCAGGGCAGGCAGCGCCAATGATTGCTCCAGTTCAGAAAAATCACTCACTTCTCGTCCTCCCATGTGTAGGCACAGCTTTACGGGATTATGTGATGCAGGCCCCTTTACGGCACAGTAAGCCATTCCCCTAAGCCGCTCCGGGCGAACGCTTCAGCGGACAATCCCCCCATGGACCAAGCCCTCGCAGAGGCCTCAGCGGCCCTGGAGCTCGGGCCCGCGTGGCAGCATGGCTTCGCGCAGCTCGGGCCCGCGTTCTTCACCGAACTGCGCCCCACCCCCCTCCCCGACCCGCACCTCGTCTCGGTGAACCGGCGCCTGGCCGCGGACCTCGGGCTCGACGCCGACCGGCTGGCCGGCAGCGACGCGGTCGCCGCCTTCACCGGCAACCAGGCGCTGCAAGGCGCGCGTCCGCTGGCGAGCGTCTACAGCGGCCACCAGTTCGGCGTGTGGGCGGGCCAGCTCGGGGATGGGCGCGCCATCCTCCTGGGTGGCATCGCCACCCCGCAGGGCGTGCAGGAGCTGCAGTTGAAGGGCGCCGGGCGCACACCCTATTCGCGCATGGGCGACGGCCGCGCCGTCCTGCGATCCAGCATCCGCGAATACCTCTGCTCCGCGGCCATGCACGGCCTGGGCGTGCCGACCACCCGCGCGCTGGTGGTGACCGGCTCGCCGCAACCCGTGCGGCGCGAAGAGGTCGAGACGGCCGCGGTGGTGACACGCGTCGCTCCCAGCTTCGTGCGCTTCGGGCACTTCGAACACTTCTCCGCGCGCGGCCAGCTCGACGAGCTGCGGCAACTCGCGGACTACGTGATCGACACCTTCTACCCGCACTGCCGCGCCCCGGACCGCCTGGGCGGCAACCCCTATGCGGCGCTGCTCGAGGAGGTCACCCTCCGCACGGCGGCGATGGTGGCGCAGTGGCAGGCCGTGGGCTTCTGCCACGGCGTGATGAACACGGACAACATGAGCATCCTGGGCCTCACCATCGACTACGGGCCGTTCCAGTTCCTCGATGCCTTCGTGCCGACCCAAATCTGCAACCACAGCGACGAGACCGGCCGCTACGCGTTCAACCGCCAGCCGAACGTCGCCTACTGGAACCTCTTCTGCCTGGGCCAGGCCTTGTTCCCCCTGATAGGCGACGAGGAACTGGCGCTGGCCGCGCTCGAGCCGTACAAGGCCGCGTTCCCGCGCGAACTGGAAGCGCGCATGCGCGCCAAGCTCGGGCTGGCCTCGGAAAAGTCAGGCGATCGTCAGCTGGTCGAACAGATCCTCTCGCTGCTGGCCGCAGGACCGGTGGATTACCCGATCTTCTGGCGCCGCCTCTCGCGCTTCGCGGCCGGGGGCGACCTGGCGGCCGTGCGCGACCTGTTCCTGGACCGCGCCGGATTCGACGGCTGGGTCGCACAATACGAGGCGCGTCTCGCCGACGAGGCAGGCGAGCCCGGAGCGCGCATGCTGGCGGCCAATCCAAAATACGTGCTGCGCAACCATTTGTGCGAACTGGCCATCCGGCAGGCGAAACTCGGGGACTTTTCGGAAGTCGAAACCCTGCTCAGCCTGGTGCAGTCCCCGTTCGAGGAACATCCGGACCACGACGACCGCGCCGGCTTCCCGCCCGACTGGGCGACCCACATCGAGATCAGCTGCTCCTCATGACGTTTCCGATCGAAAAAACCGAGGCCGAATGGAAGGCCCTCCTGAAGGACAAGGGCGCCGAGCCCGGCGCCTTCGAGGTCACGCGCCACGCCGCGACCGAGCGGCCCTTCAGCGGCAAGTACGAGCGCGTCTGGGCCGACGGCAGCTACCACTGCATCTGCTGCGGCGCCAAGCTGTTCGATGCCGACACGAAGTTCGACGCGGGCTGCGGCTGGCCCAGCTTCTCGCAGGCCGTGCCCGGGGCGATCCAGGAGATCCGTGACACCAGCCATGGCATGGTCCGCACCGAGACGGTCTGCGCGCAATGCGGCGCCCACCTGGGCCACGTGTTCGAAGATGGTCCGGGCCCGACCGGCCTGCGCTACTGCATGAACTCCGCCTCGCTGGACTTCCAGCCCGAAGGCAAGAACGAATGAAACTGTTCCTCGACTTCTTCCCGATCGTCCTGTTCTTCGTGGCGTTCAAGCTCGCGAACATCTACGTCGCCACCGGCGTCGCCATCGCCGCGACGGTAGCCCAGATCGCCTGGCTGCGCTACTCCACGGGCAAGGTGGAACCCATGCAGTGGCTGAGCCTGGCGATCATCGTGCTGTTCGGGGGCGCGACCATCCTCGCGCACGACGACACCTTCATCAAGTGGAAGCCGACGGTCCTCTACTGGATGATGGGCGGAGCGCTCGCCGGCGGGATGCTGTTCTTCCGCAAGAACTTCCTGAAGTCGCTGATGGGAGCGCAGCTGGAACTGCCGGAGCCGGCGTGGCGTGCCATGAGCTGGAGCTGGGCCACCTTCTTTGCCTGCATGGGCGTGCTCAACCTGTGGGTGGCGTTCCACTACGACACGAACACCTGGGTCAACTTCAAGCTCTTCGGCGGCCTCGGACTGATGCTGCTGTTCGTCCTCGGCCAGGCCCTCTACCTCGGCCGCTACATGAAGGACGGCAAGAAGGCGGAGGCGAGCGACTCGTGAGCGGCGCCGCCACCGGGACCGGCATCACGGCGGAGGGCCTGCGCGTGCGCCTACAGGAGCGGCTCGCGCCCACCCGCCTGGAAGTGATCGACGAGAGCGCCGAGCACCTCGGGCACGCAGGCCAGGACGGCACCGGAAGCGGGACACATTTCCGCATCCGGATCGCTTCACCGTTCTTTGCCGGGCAGTCCCGGGTGGCCTCGCACCGCCTTGTGTATGATGCCCTGCGCGACTATATCGACCGCGACCGCGGCATCCATGCCCTGGCGATCGAGAGCGCTCCATCCTGATTCCGTTCGCTAGGGAAACCACCCCATGAAGAAAGTCCTCCTGACCGCGGTCCTCGCGGCCATCGTCGGCATCGCCCTGCCCGCCGCGGCGCAGAACGTCGCCATCGTCAACGGCAAGCCGGTCCCGAAGGAGCGCGTCGACATGCTGGCAGCGCAGCTGGCCAAGGCCGGCCGCCCGGTCGGCCCCGAGATGCAGGGCCAGCTGAAGGACGAGGTCATCGCGCGCGAGATCTTCCTGCAGGAAGCGCAGAAGCGCGGACTCGACGCCACCGACGACTACAAGGCGCAGATGGAGCTGGCCCGCCAGACCATCCTGATCCGCGAGCTGTTCGCCGACTACCAGAAGAAGAATCCCGTCACCGACGCCGACATCAAGGCGGAGTACGACAAGTTCGCCGCGGCCAACGGCGGCAAGGAATACAAGGCCCGGCACATCCTCGTGGAGAACGAGGACCAGGCCAAGAAGATCATCGCCGACCTGAAGAAGGGCGCGAAATTCGAGGACATCGCCAAGAAGCAGTCCAAGGACCCGGGCTCCGGCGCCAACGGCGGCGACCTCGACTGGGCCACGGCCTCCAGCTACGTGCCGGAATTCGCGCAGGCGATGACCAAGTTGAAGAAGGGCGAGATGACCCAGGTGCCGGTCAAGTCGCAGTTCGGCTGGCACATCATCCGCGTCGACGACATCCGCGACGCGAAGCTGCCGAAGCTGGAAGACGTGCGTCCCCAGATCGCGCAGCAACTGCAGCAGCAAAAGCTCGCGCAGTTCCAGGAAAGCCTGCGCAAGAGCGCGAAGGTGGAGTGAACACCGCGCCTTCGGGCGCGCGAGTGTTCGACGAGAAAGCGGCCCGCGGGCCGCTTTTCCTTTGGGCTAGGCGGCCTGCCCCACCAACTCGTCCTGCCGCTCCTTCAGCTGCGCGCCCAAGGCCATGAGATCCAGGCCGGGCGCGACCCGGGCCTTGGGGAACAGCACGTCGCGCTCCTCCTTCACGTGGTGCTCGACGGCGTTCGCCAGCTGGCTCACCAGATCGTCCATGCGCGGATCGGGCGCGCGCATGCCCCGGATCCGGGCGATCAGTGCCTTGGCCTGCTGGTGTTCCGCTTGCGCTTCGTCCAGCAACTGCGGCGCGGCGATCGCTTCGCGCAGCGCCGGATAGAAAATTTCCTCCTCGATCTGCGCGTGCACGGTCAGCTCCTGGCAGATGCGCTGCGCCAGCGCCTGGCGATCGCGCGCTTCCTCGGGCGCGGCCATGGCCTGGCGCGCGTACTCCACGAACAGGTGCTTCACGGCGATGTGGTCGGCGTCGAGCAGCTCGCACGCATCCTGGGGCATCGATTCGGGCATGGGGTCTCCTTGGCTGCGCGATGTCAAACGAGGGGCGGGTCCGTTTCGCGGCCGAAGTGGCGGTGCTTCGCCAGGCCGTCGAGGAAGGCCGTGATACCGGCGGCCGACTGGCCCGCATCGACGACGATGAGGCCTGTCCCGCCCTGCGCCATGCTCTTCTCCATGGACTGCGGCAGCCCTGCCTGCGTGAGCAGCTTGCGCGAGGCGCCGATCGCGAGGATGGTCTTGCAGTGGCGGAACTGGTCCTTGATGAATTCCGCCGTGTGGCCGTCCTGCGCCAGCGCCGCAACCGCTTCATCGCCATCGGGCAGCACGAGGCCGTCGAACAGGAAGCCGGGCTCGTTCTCCATCGAGGCGTCCGCGTCCAGCGTGCCGCCCGCGACCGTCGCGAACGCACCGATGCGCGGGCCGACCAGGCGGCCGACGGCGCCGCGCTCCAGCAGTGCGGCCTGCAGCTGCTCGAGCGCGCCGGCATCCACGCCGGGTCCGACGAGCAGTGCCACCTTGCGCCCTCGCAGGGAGCCATCGCCGGGCCGCGCCATCAGCGAGAGCGCCGGCGACTTCTTCACTTCCGGCCTGGCAGGATTGGGCAGCGCGAGCGGCAGCGGATCGGGCAACGGCTCCATGCCCAGGCCATCGGCCACCTTCTGCGCCAGCACTTCGGACGCGTTGCGCAGCGACGCGACCATGCGCGCGCGGATCGCCGGCACGGTCACCTTGCTCAACTCGAACCGGAAGGCGTTCGCGATGTGGTCCTGCTCCACCGGCGTCTGGCTCTCGAAGAAGAGGCGCGCCTGCGTGTAGTGGTCGGCGAACTTCTCGGGCTTCGCGCGCACCTTGCCCTGCTCCTCCTTCGCGGAGATGCGGGCCGGCACGGAAACGAAGCCCTGCATGGCTCCGGCCTGGAACGGGCAGCCGCCTGCGAGCGAGTTCGGTTCGTACGCCACGCGTCCCCGGGGGATGGCCTGCCTGTGCATGCCGTCCCGCTGGTTGTTGTGCACCTGCGCCAGGGGCGAGTTGATCGGGATCTCGTGGAAGTTCGGTCCGCCCAGGCGCGAGATCTGCGTGTCCACGTAGGAGTGGATGCGGCCGGCCAGCAGCGGATCGTTGGAGAAGTCGATGCCGGGGATCACGTGGGCGACGCAGAAGGCCACCTGCTCGGTCTCGGCGAAGAAGTTGTCCGGGTTGCGGTTCAGGACCATGCGGCCGACGATGCGCACGGGCACCAGTTCCTCCGGCACGATCTTCGTCGCATCGAGGATGTCGAAGCTGAACTGCTCCGCCTGTTCCTCGGTGAACACCTGCAGGCCCAGTTCCCACTCCGGATACGCGCCCGACTCGATGCGCTCCCACAGGTCGCGCCGGTGGTAGTCCGGGTCGGCACCCGAGATCTTCACCGCCTCGTCCCACACCAGCGAGTGCGTGCCGTACTTCGGCTTCCAGTGGAACTTGACGAACACCGAGTCGCCTTCGGCATTCACCAGCCGGTACGTGTGCACGCCGAAGCCTTCCATGGTGGCGAAGCTGCGCGGGATGGCGCGGTCCGACATCACCCACATCAGCATGTGCGTCGACTCGGGCATCAGCGAGACGAAGTCCCAGAAGGTGTCGTGCGCGCTGGCGGCCTGCGGCATCTGGTGGTGCGGCTCGGGCTTCACCGCGTGCACCAGGTCGGGAAACTTCATCGCATCCTGGATGAAGAACACCGGGATGTTGTTGCCCACGAGATCCCAGTTGCCCTCGTCCGTGTAGAACTTGACGGCGAAGCCGCGCACGTCGCGCGCCGTGTCCTTGGACCCGCGTTCGCCGGCCACGGTGGAAAAGCGCACGAACACCGGCGTGATCTTGCCGGCCTGCTGGAACGGCGCGGCCCTGGTGAGGTCGGTGACCGGCTCGTAGCACTCGAAGAAGCCGTGCGCGCCGGAGCCGCGCGCATGCACGATGCGCTCGGGGATGCGCTCGTGGTCGAAGTGGGTGATCTTCTCGCGGAGGATGAAGTCCTCCAGCAGCGCCGGCCCGCGCACGCCGTACTTCAGCGAGTTCTGGTTGTCGGCGATGCGCACGCCCTGGTTCGTGGTGAGCGGGCGCCCGGTGGAATCCACGCGCACGCGATCGAGCGATTCGATCGTGGCGTTGAGTCCGTCCAGCGCCTCGGTGCCCACCTTGTCCGAGCTGTTCGCCTCCGACAAGGTGCTGGCGCCGGGCAGGCGCGAAGGCGCTTCGACGACGGCGCCCGGCATCGGGTCGACGCCGTTGTCGAAGCCGTGCTCCGCTGCCTTGGCTTCGTGGTTGTCCATGGCCGCGGCCATCTGCTCGGTCTCGGCCATCTTGCGGGCGGCGAGGTCGCCGCCTGCATCGCCCGCCACCTGGGCGGGTCCGCTGTCGGTGTTGCGTGAGGCGGCCTGGGCCGCCGGCTTCTTGGATGGCGCGGAGGCCTTGGGAATCTTGGGCATGACGGAACGAAAGAACCTGGCGAATTGCCAGTCGCTCACCGTAATGCGACAAGGGGGCCAAGCGTGTAGGCGCGCGCCGACGGCCGCGCCGCACGGCCGGAAAAGATCAACGATGAGCTACGCCGCAGCTCACCCCGCGGTGCTTGCCTGGTCGAGGTAGTGCACCAGCGTGTCGAGCTCTTCCGAGAGTTCCGAGGCAACGGCCGCCATGGTTGCGCGACCCGCGCGCGTGAGGTGCACCTGCACCTGGCGCCGGTCCTCTTCGGAGCGCCGCCGCTCCACCAGCCCTGCCGTCTCGCAGCGCGAGACCAGCCCCACGGTGCTGTGGTGCTCCAGCTGCAGCCGGTCGGCCAGCTCGCCCACGAGGGCCCAGTCGCGCTCGGGCATGCCCGCCAGGTGCAGCAGGAGCAGGTATTGGGCGAAGGTCACCCCGCGCTCGCGGGCGGCGTCCTCGCCGACCCGTTCGAACCGGCGCAGCTGGTGCCGGAACTCCGAACGGGTCACCAGCTCGGCCTTGCTGAAGCTTCTGCGTCTGCTCAAGATGGGACCTCCCGGCGTGGTGCCCGGCGAGTATAAATCGCACCACGATATACCGGCAGGCCCGTCCCGCTGCCCGGCCGGCTCCTAGGCCGCGTGCCGCACCAGCATGAGCACGCCCAGCATGACCGGCTGGTGGAGCATGTACCAGGAAAGGCTCCAGCGTCCCAGCCACGCCAGCGGCGCGGCGGCGCGCGGGATCGGCCCCTGCACCACGGCCGGACGCTTGCGCAGCAGCCATTGGCCAGAGGCCAGGCCCCACCACATCACGCCGATCCAGGGCAGCAGCGGCACGTAGTCCTGCGTCACGGGCTTGAGCGATACGAAGCCGATCCAGTTGAGCCAGCGCTCGTTGAGCAGGTGCAGGTTGCCGAAGTGGACGTGCACCGGCAGCGCCGCGCGCGCGAGCAGGATGGCGATGGCGCCGGCGAGCCACAACCAGCGCCCCCAGTTGGCCGTCAGCCGCATGACGATCAGCATCACCGCGATGCCGTGCAGCACGCCAAAGTAGATGAAGCTGTCGGGAAACATGACCGCCGATCCCGCCGTCACCAGCAGCGCGCAACCGGCGACCTGCGCCCAGCGACGCCAGAAACGCGGCCAGCCCTGCCCCTGCTCATGGGCGACCGCCTGGCCCAGTCCGGCGCAGAACAGGAACAGGCTCACGATCAGCGTGCGCTGCGTGGTCCAGAACGGGTCGTACAGGAAGTTCTGCCGGATCCAGCCGAAGTAGTTGAGGTCGAAGCAGAAATGGAAGATCGTCATCCAGACGATGGCGATGCCGCGCAGGGCATCGATGCGGTCGAAACGGATCCGGGTGGGGGTGGCTGGCACGCGGCCGAGTGTAGGGCCGGTCGGGTGGCGCGGGCGGGACGCTGCCCGCACGCGTTCAGGTCGCAGCCGGTGCGACCCGCGGCTCCTCGCAGCCGAGGTGGACGCAAGCGAGGTGCAGCAGCAAGGGGACGCCGACCCCCACGCCGCCGAGCACCGCGAGCCAGGCCGCAGGCAGGGATCTCCAGTCCACCGGTGCCTGCGTCAGCAGCATCTGCGTCCAGCCGATGAAGAAGGGCATGCCGGAGGCGATCAGCGCGGCCGCGGGCCAGAGGGGCAGCCGCGGGATGCCGATCGCCTGCCCGCGGAAGTAGGAGATGGCCACCAGGAGCAGCGGCATGCAGAGCGTGACCACATCCGTGAGCGCGAGCTGGTCCGGCGCCGCCGCGAGATGCCCCAGGACGACCCAGGGGCTCGCGACCTGTTGCAGCAGCACGCCGGCAAGGTAGAGGGTCAGGAAGGTGGACCGGCGCATGAGGCTCTCCGTGACAGGGAACCCCGATTGAGCCGCACGCCACCGCCATGAACCGTAGGTGTCGGCTGGGGGCGAAAGTAGGCGGCGGCCAGATGTTCGACCGGCCTGCCACAGCGCCTGAGCCAGTGGGCGGTAGGGGCTGGGTGCGCGATCGGGCAGGAGAACGCAGAGAGCGCAGAGAGCGCAGAGGTTACGCAGAGGACGCAGAGAAGACAGTCTGGAAAGGGGATTTTCCTGAGAAAGGTTTTCCTCTGCGTCCTCTGCGTAACCTTCGCGTCCTCTGCGTTCTCCTGCCTCGATCACCACCCAGGCTTCAAAGGGCCGGCCGGCCGCGCTTCAGTCGGCCTTGATCCCGGCGCGCTTGATGATCGGGCCCCACTTGGCGAGTTCGGCCTTCATGAAGGCCTCGAACTGCGCGGGGGTGCCGGGCTCCGGCTCCATGTACTGCGCCCGCAGCTTGGAGACGATCGCCGGGTCGCGCATGGCCGCGACGAACGCTGCGTTCAGCTTGTCGATGATCGGCTTGGGCGTTCCGGCGGGCGCGACGACGCCGATCCAGGCGCTGCCGTCGAGCGGCACGCCGCTTTCGCGGAAGGTCGGCACGTTCGGCAGTTGCGGCAGGCGCTTGGCCGTGGACACCGCGATCACCTTCATCTTGCCGGCTTCCACCTGCGGCATCACCGCCAGCGGCGCCAGGCTCACCATTTGCGTGTCGCCCTGGATCACGCTCATCACCGCAGCGGGAGACGACGCATACGGCACCTGCACGACGTAGCTGTGGGTCAGCGCCTTGATCGCCTCCATGCTCAGCTGGGACAGCGTGCCGACACCGACCGACGCGTAGTTGTACTTGCCCGGGTTCTTGCGCAGCAGCTCCATCAGCTGCTTCATGTTGTCGACGTGGAGCGAATTGCTCACGGCCAGCACGTTGCCCTGGTGCACGCCGAAGGTGATGGGCGCGAGGTCCTTGAACGGGTCGTAGGGCAGGTTCTTGTAGATGAGAGTGTTGTTCACCAGCGGGCCGGTGATCGACACGCCGATGGTGTAGCCGTCCGGAGCCGCCTTGGCCACCGCGCCGGTGCCGATGTTGCCGCCCGCGCCGGCGCGGTTCTCCACCACGATGGGCTGGCCGAGCGTCTTGCTCGCCTGGTCGCCGACCAGGCGGGCGAACACGTCGGGGGTCGATCCGGCGCCGAAGGGAACGATCAGGTGGATGGGCTTGGCGGGATAGTCGCCCTGCGCCTGCGCGGCAGTCCACGGCGCGCCCAGCAGGACGGCGCAGGCAGTGGTGGTCGCGAGGGTTCGGAGGATCTGGCGGCGTGCGTTCACGGTTCGTTCGCTTTCGGTGGAGAGGTTGCTGCGATGGCTTCGGTCTGGCCGAAGTAGTTTTGTTCGCATGCAATATACCCTGCCACGAGGGCCCGGTAGGCGGACTCGACCACGTCCGGCAAGCCGGCGAAGCCGCCGTTGAACGCCGGCTGGTGGCGTTCGGCCAACGCGCGCACCCGGGCGAACACCTCCGCCTGGCGCGCCGGGGCGCTCACCTGGAACGCATCCCGCTTGAAGCGCGCGGCGTCCTTCACGTACATGGCCCGCTCGGCGAGCAGGCGCACGATGGCGTCGTCGATCCGGTCGATCTCGCGGCGCACGCCCGCGAGGTTTTCGGCCAGCGGCCGGTAGGCGGGATCGCGGAAGCGGCGCACGGGCGCGCCTTGCGCATCGGGTTCGCGCTGGAGCTCCGTCATGGCCTCAACCGATCCAGCGGCGGGCGTTGTGCCAGATCTGCATCCACGGACTGAACGAGGACGGGTCGCCCGAGGTCCAGGACATCTGGATGTTGCGGAACACGCGTTCGGGATGCGGCATGAGGGCGGTGAAGCGGCCGTCCGCGGTCGTCACGCCGGTGAGCCCGCCGGCACCTCCGTTCGGATTGAACGGATAGCGCTCGGTGGGCTGGCCGTGATGGTCCACGAAGCGCATGGCGGGCACGACCTGCGCGGCGTCGCCGCGCTGCGAGAAGTTGGGGAAGCCCTCGCCGTGCGCCACCGCGATCGGCAGCCGCAGGCCGGCCATGCCCTGGAAGAACAGGCTGGGCGAGTCCAGCACTTCCACCTGCGACAGCCGCGCCTCGAAGCGCTCGCTGCGGTTGGTGGTGAACCGCGGCCACGCCTGCGCGCCGGGGATGAGGTCGGCGAGCTCGGCGAACATCTGGCAGCCGTTGCACACGCCCAGGCCGAAGGTGTCGCTGCGCGCGAAGAAGTCGCGGAACTGCTGCGCGAGTACCGGGTGGAAGGTGATGCTGCGCGCCCAGCCGATGCCGGCGCCCAGCGTGTCGCCGTAGCTGAAGCCGCCGCAGGCGACGACGCCGCGGAACGACTTCAGGTCGTGCCGGCCGGCCTGCAGGTCGGTCATGTGCACGTCCACCGCCTCGAAGCCCGCCGCCGTGAAGGCATAGGCCATCTCCACATGCGAGTTGACGCCCTGCTCCCGCAGGATGGCGACGCGCGGGCGGGAGAGGTTCAGCGCCGGTGCGCCCGCACCCTCGGTGAAGGACTGCGGCACGAAGACATGCAGCCCGGGGTCCGCCGGATCGCCCGCCGCCGCATGCTCGCTGTCGGCGCAGGCGGGGTTGTCACGCTGCTGGCAGATCTTCCAGCTCACGCTGTCCCAGACCTGCTGCAGGTCGGCGATCTTGCCGGCGAACACGCTCTTCGTGTCGCGCCAGACCTGGACCTCGCCCTTGCCGACGGCGATGGGAGAGGACTGTGGCCGGGTGGTTCCGACGAAGTGGCTGTGGCGCGAGAGCCCGTGCGCGCGCAGCACCTGCATCACCTCGTTGCGTTCGGCGGTGCGCACCTGCAGCAGCACGCCCAGCTCCTCGGTGAACAAGGCCTTGAGCGTGAGCTCCTCGCGGCGCGCGCTCACCTGCCCGGCCCAGTTCTTCGCATCGCCGTACTCGGCGCGGCTGTCGCCGATGCCGTCGCCTTCCGTGACCAGCAGGTCCACGTTCAGCGCGACGCCGACCTGGCCGGCGAAGGCCATCTCGCAGGCCGCGGCGAACAGGCCGCCGTCGCTGCGGTCGTGGTAGGCCAGGATGCGGCCCTGGGCGCGCAGTGCGTTGACCGCATCGACCAGCCGCACCAGATCCTGGGCGTCGTCGAGGTCCGGCACTTCGCCGCCCGGCTGCTCCAGCACCTGCGCGAGGATGCTGCCGCCCATGCGATGGCGGCCGCGCCCGAGGTCGACCAGCACCAGCGTCGTGTCCTCGGCGGACTGCAGTTGCGGCGTGAGCGTACCGCGCACGTCGGCCAGGCTGGCAAATGCACTGACGATCAGGCTCACCGGCGAGGTGACCTTCTTCGTCGCGCCGCCTTCGCTCCATTGCGTGCGCATCGACAGGCTGTCCTTGCCGACCGGAATGGACACGCCCAGATCCGGGCAGAGCTCCATGCCGACGGCACGCACCGTGTCGTAGAGCGCGGCGTCCTCGCCGGGTTCGCCGCACGCCGCCATCCAGTTGGCGGAGAGCTTCACGCGGGAGAGCTCGATCGGCGCGGCCAGCAGGTTGGTGATGGCCTCGCCGACGGCCATGCGGCCGGAGGCCGGCGCATCGATCGCAGCGAGCGGCGTGCGCTCGCCCATGCTCATGGCTTCGCCCGCGAAGCCGCGGTAGTCGGCCAGCGTCACGGCGCAGTCGGCCACGGGCACCTGCCACGGGCCGACCATCTGGTCGCGATGGGTGAGCCCGCCCACGGTGCGGTCGCCGATGGTGACGAGGAAGCGCTTGGACGCGACGGTGGGATGGCTCAGCACGCGGATGGCCGCGTCCTGCAACGCGACCCCGGTGAGGTCCAGCGGCGGCACCTCGCGCGCAACCCGCCGCACGTCGCGGTGCATCTTGGGCGGCTTGCCGAGGAGGACGTCCATGGGCATGTCGACGGCGAGGCTCTCATCCGGCCCTTTGTCGCGTGCCGGAGCGCCCCCACCCCAGCCCTCCCCCGAAGGGGGAGGGAGAGAGGCACTCGGGGACTTGCTCCCTCTCCCCTCCGGGGAGAGGGCTGGGGTGAGGGGCACGCCCTCGCCCACCACCAGTTGCCGCTCCTCGGTCGCCACGCCGACCACCGCGAACGGGCAGCGCTCGCGTTCGCAGAACGCGCGGAACTGGTCCAGCGATTCCGGCGCGATCGCGAGCACGTAGCGCTCCTGGCTCTCGTTGCTCCAGATTTCCTTGGGCGCGAGGCCGCTTTCCTCCAGCGGCACGCGGCGCAGGTCGAAGCGCGCGCCCCGGCCGGCGTCGTTGGTCAGTTCGGGGAACGCGTTCGACAGGCCGCCTGCGCCCACGTCGTGGATGGCGAGGATCGGGTTGTCGGACCGCAGTTCCCAGCAGCGGTTGATGACTTCCTGCGCGCGCCGCTCGATCTCCGGGTTGCCGCGCTGCACGGAGTCGAAATCGAGTTCCGCCGTGTTGGTCCCCGTGGCCATGGACGAGGCGGCGCCGCCGCCCATGCCGATGCGCATGCCCGGGCCCCCGAGCTGCACGAGCAGCGTGCCGGGCGGGAACGGGATCTTGTGCGTGAGGCCGGCGTCGATGAAGCCGATGCCGCCCGCGATCATGATCGGCTTGTGGTAGCCGCGGGCGACGCCCGCCACGTCCTGTTCGTATTCGCGGAAGTAGCCCAGCAGGTTGGGACGGCCGAACTCGTTGTTGAACGCGGCGCCGCCGAGCGGCCCCTCGGTCATGATCTGCAGCGGGCTCGCGATGTGCGCCGGCTTGCCGAAGCGGCCGTCCCACAGCTTCGACACCGTGAAGCCCGTGAGGCCCGCCTTGGGGCGCGCGCCGCGGCCGGTCGCGCCTTCGTCGCGGATCTCGCCGCCGGCGCCGGTGGATGCGCCGGGGAACGGCGAGATCGCGGTCGGGTGGTTGTGCGTCTCGACCTTCATCAGCACGTGGTGCGTGGCGGCGTCGGCGCGGTACACGCCGCCCGGGCCGGGCACGAAGCGTTCGACGTCGTGACCTTCCATGACCGAGGCGTTGTCCGCATACGCCACGATGGTGTGCTCGGGGTGCAGCTGGTGCGTGTTGCGGATCATGCCGAAGAGCGTCTTCTCCTGCGGCGCGCCGTCGATGCTGAACGTGGCGTTGAAGATCTTGTGCCGGCAGTGCTCGCTGTTGGCCTGCGCGAACATCATCAGTTCCACGTCGGTCGGGTTGCGACCCAGCCGGGTGAACGCCTGCACGAGGTAGTCGATCTCGTCGTCGGCCAGCGCCAGGCCGAAGCGGCGGTTGGCTTCCTCCAGCGCGCCGCGGCCGCCGCCGAGCACGTCGACGTGTTCCATGGGCTGCGCCTGCAGCTCGGTGAACAATCGCCGCGCCTCGGCGAGATCGGGCACCACGCTCTCGGTCATGCGGTCGTGCAGCAGCGCGGCCAGCGCGCCGAGCTGGTCCTCCTCCAGCGCCGGCTTGCCGCGCCAGCCGGAGGCGATCTGCAGGCGGTACTCCACGGCGCGCTCGATGCGCCGCACGGCCAGCCCGCAGTTGTGCGCGATGTCCGTCGCCTTGGACGCCCAGGGCGAGACCGTGCCCAGGCGCGGCGTGACCACCAGCAGCGGTCCCGCGGTCGGGCCGGTGTACGGCTCCCCGTAGGTGAGCAGCGCGGCGAGGCGCTCCTTCTCTGCCGGGGCCGGCGCGTGGTCGCTTGCGACCAGGTGCACGTAGCGCGCGGCAATGCCGGTGATCTTGGGATGCACTGCCTGCAGGCGCGGCAGCATTTGCTGGATCCGGAAGTCGCTGAGGGCCTGGCCGCCCTCGAACTCGGTGATGTGCAGGGACACGGTCTGGAGCCTGTCTGGGGAGTGGGCCTCCGGGCCGCTGACTGGGGCCGGGAGCAACCCGGCATTCTACCTGCGGGGAAATGGGGGCTCTGGGATAATCGGGCCATGGCCATCACCACCAAAGACGAACCAGGCATCCAGGGGATGCGCACGGCCTGCCGCCTCGCCGCCGAAGTGCTGGACCACCTCACGCCCTTCATCAAGCCCGGCCTCACCACGCGGGAGATCGACCGCCTCGCGGCCGAGTTCATGAAGAAGCAGGGCACCATCTCCGCCACGCTCGGCTACCAGCCCTCCGGCTACCCGCCCTACCCCGCCTCGCTGTGCACCTCGGTGAACAACGTCGTGTGCCACGGCATCCCGAACGAGAAGCCGCTGAAGAAGGGCGACATCGTCAACGTCGACGTGACCGTCATCAAGGACGGCTGGTACGGCGACACCAGCCGCATGTTCATCGTCGGCGAGGCCTCGATCGCGGCGAAGCGGCTCGTGCAGGTCACCTACGAGGCGATGTGGCACGGCATCGTGCACGTGAAGCCGGGCGTGCGCCTCGGCGACATCGGCTGGGCCATCCAGAAGTTCGCCGAGAGCAACGGCTTCTCGGTGGTGCGCGAGTTCTGCGGCCATGGCATCGGCCGCAACTTCCACGAGGAGCCGCAGGTCCTGCACTATGGCAAGCCGGGGACGCTGGAGGAACTGGTGCCGGGCATGACCTTCACCATCGAACCCATGATCAACGCGGGCCGCCGCGACGTGAAGGAGTTCGGCAACGACGGCTGGACCATCGTCACCAAGGACCATTCACTGTCGGCGCAGTGGGAGCACACCGTGCTGGTCACGCCCACCGGCTACGAAGTGCTGACCCTTTCCGCCGGCAGCCCGCCGCCGCCGGCCTTCGTCAGGGCCTGATGGGCGCCGCGGCCGTCCTGCAGGCCGGAACGGGCGAGGCGGTCGCGGCGGTGCGCGACGCGTACAAGGCCCGCAAGGCGCAGTTGCTCGCGTCGCTGCAGTCCGACGGCGGCTCCACGCGCAACATCAAGCGCCTGCTGCAATCACTGGCGCAGGCGGCGGACGACGCGCTGCGCGGACTCTGGGAAGCCGCGGGGCTGCCTGCGCAGATGGCGCTGGTTGCCGTCGGCGGCTTCGGCCGCGGCGAGCTGTTCCCGCATTCGGACGTGGACGTCCTGCTGCTCCTGCCCGACGGCGAACAGGACGCGGCGCTGCAGCAGCGCATCGAGCGCTTCATCGGCAGTTGCTGGGACTCCGGACTGGAGATCGGCTCCAGCGTGCGCACGCCCGAGGAATGCCTGGCGCGCTCGGCCGAGGACGTCACGGTGCAGACCTCGCTGCTCGAGGCCCGCCTGGTGGCGGGATCGCGCAAGCTGTTCGGCACCTTCCGCGAGCGCTTCCGCGCCCAGTTGGACCCGCGTGCCTTCTTCACCGCCAAGACGCTGGAGATGCGGCAGCGGCACACCAAGTTCGAGAACACGCCCTACGCGCTGGAGCCGAACTGCAAGGAGTCCCCCGGCGGCCTGCGCGACCTGCAGGTGGTGCTGTGGGTGGCGAACGCGGCAGGCTTCGGCAAGAGCTGGGACGAACTGGCGCGGCGCGGCCTGGCCACGCCGTTCGAGGCGCGGCAGATCAAGCGCAACGAAGCCCTGCTGTCGATGATCCGGGCGCGCCTGCACGTGGTCGCCGGCCGGCGCGAGGACCGGCTGGTGTTCGACCTGCAGAACGCCGTCGCCGATTCCTTCGGCTACAAGGCGGTGATGCGGGCCGACGGGCGCATCGTGGCGCGCGCGGGCGAACGCCTGATGAAGCGCTACTACTGGGCAGCCAAGGCAGTCGCCCAGCTGAACCAGATCCTGCTGCTGAACATCGAGGAGCGGCTGCATCCCGCCGCCGCGGAGTCGCGCCCGATCAACGAGCGCTTCGCGGAGAAGGCCGGGACGATCGAGGTCGCGAGCGACGACCTCTACCTGAGGAATCCGCACGCGATCCTCGAGACCTTCCTGCTGTACCAGACCACCCCCGGCGTCCAGGGGCTGTCGGCGCGCACGCTGCGCGCGCTGTACCACGCGCGCAAGGTCATGGACGCGAAGTTCCGCAACGACCCGGCGAACCACGCCACCTTCCGCGCCATGCTGATGCAGCCGCGCGGCATCACGCACGCGCTGCGGCTGATGAACCAGACCTCGGTGCTGGGCCGGTACCTGTGGGTGTTCCGCCGCATCGTCGGCCAGATGCAGCACGACCTGTTCCACGTGTACACGGTGGACCAGCACATCCTGATGGTCGTGCGCAACGTGCGGCGCTTCTTCATGGCGGAGCACGCGCACGAATACCCGTTCTGCTCGCAGCTCGCCGCCGGCTGGGACAAGCCCTACATCCTCTACACCGCCGCGCTGTTCCACGACATCGCCAAGGGCCGCGGCGGCGACCACTCGGACCTGGGCGCCGTGGAGGTGCGCCGCTTCTGCCGGCAGCACGAGATCGACCCTTCGGACACGAAGCTGATCGAGTTCCTCGTGCGCGAACACCTGCTCATGAGCCGCGTCGCGCAGAAGGAGGACCTCGGCGACCCCGAGGTGATCCAGGCCTTCGCCAGGCGCGTGGGCAACGAGCGCTATCTCACGGCGCTGTACCTGCTGACCGTCGCCGACGTGCGCGGCACCAGCCCCAAGGTGTGGAATGCCTGGAAGGGCAAGCTGCTGGAGGACCTGTACCGGTACACGGTGCGTTCGCTCGGCGGCGCCGCGCCCGACCCGAAGGCGGAAGTCGAGGCCCGCAAGCGCGACGCGCTGGTGCAACTGCAGCTGTTCGCGCTGCCGTTCGAGGCGCACAAGAAGCTGTGGGACACGCTCGACGTCGGCTACTTCATGCGCCACGAGGCCGGCGACATCGCCTGGCACACGCGCCATGTCTCGCGCCACGTGGGCACGGCCAAGGTGATCGTGCGCGCGCGCATGTCGCCGGTCGGCGAAGGCCTGCAGGTGCTGGTCTACACGAAGGACCAGCCCGACCTGTTCGCGCGCATCTGCGGCTACTTCGATCACGCCGGCTTCAGCATCCTGGATGCGAAGATCCACACGGCCACCAACGGCTACGCGCTCGACACCTTCCAGGTGGTCACCGCGATGCTGCCGGACCACTACCGCGAGCTGTGCAGCATGGTGGAGTCCGAGCTGGCCAGCACCATCGCGGCTGCCGGCCCGCTGCCCGCGCCCGGACGCGGCCGCGTGTCGCGGCGCGTGAAGAGCTTCCCGATCCCGCCGCGCGTGGACCTGCGGCCGGACGAGCGCGCGCAGCACTGGCTGCTGTCGATCTCGGCGAACGACCGCGTCGGCCTGCTCTACTCGATCGCGCGCGTGCTGGCGCAGCACAAGCTGAACCTGCAGCTCGCCAAGATCAGCACGCTGGGCGAGCGCGTGGAGGACACGTTCCTGGTGGACGGTCCCGAGCTGCAGCAGAACCGCAAGCAGCTGGAGATCGAGACCGAGCTGCTCGAAGCCGTCGCGGGTTGAGGCATCTTGTGGCGGCGGTTTACGCGAAATTCCTAGCGGCTCGCGGACGTTTCCCCTCCACCGTCCAGTAGCATCGCGACGGCCCGCAAAGGGCCATCGTTGGAGAGGAACACAAGCATGCTGAAGAACATTGCGCGCCGCAGCCTCGTGCTGCTCGCGCTCGCCGCCACGGGCGCCGCACTCGCGCAGAAACCCACGCCCCGGTCCACCGCGCCGGCCACGCCGGCTGCGCCGCTGAACTGGCCGACGCGGCCGCTGCGCATCATCGTCGGCTTCCCCGCCGGCTCCACGCCCGACCTGGTGGCACGCACGATCTCCGAGCCGCTGGCCAAGGCGATCGGGCAGCCCGTGATCGTCGAGAACCGGCCCGGCGCCGGCGGCAACATCGCCGCCGACGCGGTGGTGCGCGCGACGGACAACCACACCATCGGCTTCATGATCAACGGCAACATGACCATTGCCAAGATACTGAATCCGGCGGTGCCCTACGACCCGCAGCGCGACCTGCAGCCCCTCAGCCTGATCGGCACGGCGCCGCTGCTGCTGGCCGCGCCGGCCAACGCACCGGGCAAGGATGCGCAGGAGTTCTTCCTGGCGGCACGCAACGCGGGCGACAAGTGGAGCTACGGCTCGCCCGGCGTCGGCACGGTGGGCCACATCGGCATGGAACTGCTGAAGACCAAGACCAACATGACGGCGGTGCACGTGCCCTGGCCGGGCAATCCGCAGGTGATCAACGCACTGGTCAGCAACCAGATCCAGCTGGCGCTGCTGCCGCCCGGGCTCGCGGCACCGCAGGTGAAGGCGGGCAAGCTGAAGGCGATCGGCGTGACGTCCCTGGGCCGCAGCCCTCTGGCCCCCGAATACCCCACGCTCAACGAATTGGGCATCCGCGGCTTCCAGCTGGAGATCTGGGTCGCCGCGGCGGCGCCGAACTCCATGCCCAAGCCCATTGCGCAGAAGCTGTCCACGCTGATCGCCGGCATCACCCGCACACCCGAAGTGCGCGGCAAGCTGTTCCAGCAAGGCTGGCAGGCAGTGGGCACCAGCGCGGAAGGGCTCGCCAATCGCATCCGGAACGACACCGCGGTGTTGGGCGGCGTGATCCTGATGCGCGGCATCAAGGCGGAATAGACCGCCTGCGGGGCTCGCTGCGCGTCAGCGGCGGCGCGCGGCGGGGCTCTTGCTGTTGCGCAAGGGACCGACGGCCCCGCGCATGATCCGCAGCAGCACCAGCAGCACGGCCGCCCCGGTCACCGCGCCCACGAGCGCCGCGGGGTGGACGCCCGTGGCGGACTCCGCCAGCCCGAGCATCGCGGCCGTGGATTCGGCGCCGATGAAGGAGCCGAAGACGCCGACCAGTACCTCCTCCACCCGCTGGATCCGGCCCCGGCTTTGCATCACCATGCCGAACAACCAGCCCGCAAGCGCACCGACGGCGCACCAGATGAAGAAGGAAAAAGTGATCGCCGCCCCTTGCCACGGACTTCCGTGGAAGCCCATGGTGACAGGCTTGCCCGGCGGTCAAAGACTTTATTTCGGCTTCAGTCGTCCTCTGTGGCATCCAGGCCCGGAAACAACACTTCGGTGTAGCCGAAGCTGCCGAAATCACGGATGCGCATCGGGTACAGCTTGCCCACCAGGTGGTCGCACTCGTGCTGCACCACGCGGGCGTGAAATCCTTCCGCTTCGCGTTCGATGCGCCGACCCCGTTCGTCATGGCCGCTGTAGCGGATGCGCCGCCAGCGCGGCACCTTCCCTCGCAGGCCGGGGACGGACAGGCAGCCCTCCCAGTCCTCTTCCTCTTCGGCCGACAGCGGCGTGATCTGCGGATTGAGCAGGATCGTCCTGGGCACGGGTGGCGCGTCCGGATAGCGCGGGTTCGGCGTGTCGGTGCCGAAGATCACGACTTGCAGGTCCACGCCGATCTGCGGCGCGGCCAGGCCGGCGCCGTTGGCGGCGCGCATGGTGTCCTGCAGGTCGTCGATCAGCGCATGCAGCGCCTCGGTGTCGAACTCGCGCACCGGCTGCGCGACGCGCAGCAGGCGCGGGTCGCCCATCTTCAATATGTCTCGCACGGTCATGCGGGAAGCATAGCGGCAAGCGCACGCCCTGCGCTCGCGCGGGGCCGCGGGACGTCAGCCCGCCAGCAACTGGCGCAGGCCGTCTTCGTCCAGCACCGCAACCCCCAGCTCGCGCGCCTTGTCCAGCTTGCTGCCTGCTTCGGCGCCGGCCACGACGTAGTCGGTCTTCTTGCTCACCGAGCCGGCGACCTTGGCGCCCGCGGCTTCCAGCAGCTCCTTGGCTTCGTCGCGCGAGAGCGTCGGCAGGGTGCCGGTGAGCACCACGGTCTTGCCGGCCAGCGGCAGCTGCGCCGGCCGCGTGGGCGCGCCCTCTTCCCAGTGCACGCCGCAGGCACGCAGCTGCTCGATGACCTCGCGGTTGTGCGGCTGCTGGAAAAAGGCATGGATGCTCTCGGCCACGATCGGCCCGACGTCCGGCACCTCCAGCAACTGCTCGACGCCGGCATCCATGATCGCGTCGAGCTGGCCGAAGTGGCGCGCCAGATCGCGGGCCGTGGCTTCGCCCACGTGCCGGATGCCCAGGCCGTAGAGGAACCGCGGCAGCGTCGTCGCCTTGGATTTCTCGAGAGCCGCCAGCAGGTTGAGCGCCGATTTCTCGCCCATGCGCTCCAGCGCCACCAGCCCTTGCAGGCCGAGGCGATAGAGGTCGGGCAACACGCGGATCACGTTCGCATCCACCATCTGGTCCACCAGCTTCTCGCCGAGGCCCTCGATGTCCATCGCGCGGCGCTGCGCGAAGTGCAGGATGGCGTGCTTGCGCTGGGCGCTGCAGAACAACCCGCCGGTGCAGCGGTAGTCGGCCTCGCCTTCCTCGCGCACCGCCGCGGAGCCGCAGACCGGACAGGTGTGGGGCATGGTGAAGGGCTGCGCGCCGGGCTGGCGCTTGTCCGCAACGACAGCGACCACCTCGGGAATGACGTCGCCCGCGCGGCGCACGATCACCGTGTCGCCCACGCGCACGTCCTTGCGCCGCGCCTCGTCCTCGTTGTGCAAGGTGGCGTTGGTGACGGTCACGCCGCCGACGAACACCGGCTGCAGGTGCGCGACCGGCGTGAGCTTGCCGGTGCGGCCGACGTACACGGCGATGGCTTCGACCGTCGTCAGCTGCTCCTGCGCCGGGAACTTGTGCGCGACCGCCCAGCGCGGCTCGCGGGTGACAAAGCCCATCTGCTTCTGCAAGGCCAGGCTGTTCACCTTGTAGACGACGCCGTCGATGTCGAACGGCAGGCTGTCGCGATCGCGCCCCACGGCCTGGTGATACGCCACCAGGTCCTCGGCGCCGCGCGCGAGCACGACACGCTCCGACACCGGCACGCCCCAGGCCTTGAGCGCCTGCAGCACCTCGTAGTGCGTACTGAACTCCGGGCCGCCTTCGATCTCGCCCCAGCCGTAGGCATAGAAGCTCAGGGGCCGCTGGCGCGCGATCGCCGGGTCCAGCTGGCGCACGGCGCCGGCGGCGGCGTTGCGCGGATTGACGAAGGTCTTCTCGTTCTTCGCGCCCTTCGCAATCTTCTCGCGCTGCAGCTCGTTCAGGCGTTCGAAGTCGTCGCGGCGCATGTAGACCTCGCCGCGCACTTCGAGCACCGCCGGGGGCGCCCCCACGCCACCCTTGCCCTTGTGGCCGACAGAGTGGAGCTTCAGGGGGATCTGCCCGATGGTGCGGATGTTCTGCGTCACGTCCTCGCCGACCTCGCCGTCGCCCCGCGTGGCCGCCTGCACCAGCACGCCGTGCTCGTAGCGCAGGTTCAGCGCGAGCCCGTCGAACTTCAGCTCGGCGACGTATTCGACCGGCGGATCGGACTCCTGCAGTCCCAGTTCGCGCCGCACGCGCGCGTCGAAACTGCGGGCGCCGCTCGCCTCGATGTCGGTCTCGGTGCGGATCGACAGCATCGGCACCTTGTGCCTGACCTTGGCGAACCCCTCCAGCACCTGGCCACCGACGCGCTGGGTCGGCGAGTCGGGCGTGTGCAGCTCGGGATATTGCGTCTCCAGCGCCTGGAGTTCCCGGAACAGCTTGTCGTATTCGGCGTCCGGGATCTCCGGCGCGTCCAGCACGTAGTACCGGTAGTTGTGGTGGTGCAGGAGTTCGCGCAGCGCGTCGGCGCGCTCCGCAGCGCGGGCCGGAGCGCTCATGAAAACAGCCGGCGCGCCTGGTCGCTTCCCGCCGACAGGTCGCGCGCGTCGAGGGTGTCGTACAGCTGCTCGAGGTCCGAGCCGATCACGTCCAGTGCCTCGGGCGGGATGACGCGTCCGTCGTCGTCCGTGATCAGGCCGTCCATGGACGCGGCCAGCGCGAGCGCCGCATCCCGCATGCGCACGAAAGGCTGCTCGGTGCGCGGCACATGGGTGACGTCCAGGCTCAACGTGACGTCGCGGATCGCGGACTGGGCCGGGTCGTCCGCCAGCGCCGCCTGGGTGGAAAACGACAGGCCCAGGATGGGCGCGACGCCGGGCTGGGCGGCGGGCAGCACCAGCCGTCCTGGCATGGCGCCGGCGATGAAGCCGACGCGCGCGGCGTTCTGGTGCACGTAGCCGGGACTCCAGGCGGCATTGCGCGCGCGCAGGGTGAAGCTCAGTTGCGCGTCATGGCTGCCCGCGAACTGGTCCAGCTCGCGCGCCCGCGCAACCTCGTCGCGCATTTCCGGGAATTCCGCCTCGCCATTCACCGCATCGGCGAAGGCCTGCGTCTTCATGACGAACTCGGAGTATTCGATCTCGTTGAGGGCGCCGCTGCGATTGGCCAGCTGCACACCGGCCTGGAACGCGGTGTAGCGCTCGCCGGCGCGCGGCGTTTCCCATTGTCCGGTCGCTTCATTGAGGCCTTCGATGGCGAAGGGCTTGCTGCCGGCGCGCCGCGTCGGCGGCAGGTGGCTGAGTGCCATTTCGCCGGACACGTGCTGGTCCACGGCGATCTGTGCCAGCGCATCGATCAGGCCGTCGAGCCCCGGCTTGCGTTCGGGCAGCGGCAACGGCGCCAGCGGGGCGTCGTCGAACACAGGCTCGGTGCGTTCGTCCAGCGCCACGTCGCCGGTGGGCGCCGGCGTCGCCGCGGCGAGCTCGGGCTGGCGCGGCGCATTGCGCCGCGTGGTCCATGCATTCCAGGCCACGATGGCCGCAAGCAGCAGCCCGCCCAGGATGGCCAGGCCCACGGTGAATCCGGACACCTAGCGGTCCTCCACGACAGTGACCCTGGCAGCGCTCATGCGGGTTCGACCATCGAGACCGCGGACTCCATGTCCACCGCCACGATGCGCGAGACGCCCTGCTCCTGCATGGTCACGCCGATCAGCTGCTCGGCCATCTCCATCGCGATCTTGTTGTGGCTGATGAACAGGAACTGCGTTTCCTTGCTCATGCTGCTCACGAGCTTGGCGTAGCGCTCGGTGTTGGCGTCGTCCAGCGGCGCGTCCACTTCGTCCAGCAGGCAGAAGGGCGCGGGGTTGAGCTGGAAGATCGCGAACACCAGCGCGATGGCCGTCAGCGCCTTCTCTCCGCCGGACAGCAGGTGGATGGTCTGGTTCTTCTTGCCGGGCGGCTGCGCCATCACCTGCACGCCGGAGTCGAGGATCTCCTCGCCCGTCATCACCAGCCTGGCGTTGCCTCCTCCGAACAGCTCCGGGAACATGCGGCCGAAGTGCTCGTTGACCGTCTGGAAGGTGCTGCCCAGGAGGTCGCGCGTCTCCGCGTCGATCTTCTTGATGGCGTCTTCCAGCGTGGTCATGGCATCGACCAGGTCCTTGGACTGCGCGTCGAGGAAGGTCTTGCGCTCGCGCGCCGTGGCGAGCTCCTCCAGCGCAGCCAGGTTCACGGCGCCCAGTGCGTTGATCTCGCGGTGGATGCGATCGATGTCCGATTGCATGCCGGACAGGCGCACGTTGCCTTCGGCGACCGACTTCGCAACCGCCTCGAGGTCCGCCTGTGCCTCGGTCAGCATCTGCGTGTACTGCTCCAGGCCCAGGCGCGCCGCCTGCTCCTTGAGCTGCAGCTCGGTGATGCGCTGGCGAAGCGGGTCGAGCTCGCGTTCGAGCTGCAGGCGGCGTTCGTCGCTGGCGCGCAGCTTGGCGGTGAGGTCGTCGTACTCGCTGCGCTTGGCGCCCAGGGCCTGCTCGCGCTCGGACTTGAGTTGCAGCGCGCTCTGCAGGCCTGCCTGCGCGGCCGCGTCGGTAAGGCGTGACAGTTCGGCCTGCGCGCGTTCTTCTTCCGCCGCGATGGACGTGGCCTGCTGCGCCGCCGTCTCGATGGCACGCTGCAGCTCGCCGCGCCGCGCTTCCAGTGCGCGCTGGGCATACTGCGCTTCTTGCGCCTGGCGCTCCAGGCTGCGGTGCTGCTCGCGCGCTTCGGCGAGCTTGCGCTCGGTCTCGATGACGCGCTCGTCGAGCTGGGCATGGCGCTCCTGGCTGTCGGCCAGCTGCATATCCAGTTCCTCGAAGCGGCCTTCGGCGGCGACGCGGCGCTCCTGCAGCTCCTCCAGCAGCGCATCTACTTCGGCGAGGTCGCCGGCGATCTGCTCGCTGCGCGCACGCGTCTGCTCGGCCAACTGGGTGAGGCGCATGCTCTCCACCTGCAGCTCGTGCGCGCGGCTCTGCGTTTCGGCCGCCTCGCGGCGCGCCGACGCCAGACGCTGGGACGCATCGCTGTACGCCGCTTCGGCACGCACCAGGGCCGAGCGCGCTTCTTCCGCGATCAGCGCCTGCGCGCGCAACTGCTTTTCCAGGTTCTCGATTTCCTGCTGACGGGCCAGCAGGCCGGCCTGCTCGGAGTCCTGTGCGTAGAAGCTCACGCTGTGCGCGGTGACGGCGTGGCCGGTCTTCACGTAGATCGCTTCGCCCGGCTGCAGCTTCTCGCGCGCGGCCAGCGCGTCTTCCAGGCTGTTGGCCGTGTAGCAGCCGTGCAGCCAGTCGCCCAGCAAGGCCTTCTGGCCGGCGTCGTTCAGGCGCAGGAGATCCGCCAGGCGCGGCAGGCTGCCCGCCGCTTCCGGCGCGGCAGCGGCAGGCGCGTGGTAGAAGGCCAGCTTGGCCGGCGGCGCGTCAGCGGCGAAGGCGCGGACCATGTCCAGGCGCGAGACCTCGAGCGCGCTCATGCGCTCGCGCAGCGCCGCTTCCAGCGCGTTCTCCCAGCCCTGCTCGATGTGGATCTTGGTCCACAGCGCCTGCATGCCGCCCAGGCCGTGCTTGGCCAGCCAGGGCTGCAGCTTCCCGTCGGTGCGGACCTTCTCCTGCAGCGCCTTCAGCGCCTCCATGCGCGCTGACAGGTCGGACTGGCGCGCGCCCTGCTGGTTCACGTCCTGCTGCTTCGCGCGGCGGTCCTCGTCCAGCTGCGGCACCTGCTCCTGCAACTCGTGCAGGCGCGCGTCGGCCGTCTCGGCGGCTTCCTGCGCCGCCGCCAGCTGTTGCTGCAGGTTGGCGAGGCGTTGTTCGTCCGGCGCCGCCAGCGCATTGCGGTCCGCCACGAGGCGCTCGCGGCGCTGGTTCAGCTGGCGCGACTGCTCGTCGATGTTGCGCTGGTCGGCCGCCAGCACCTGGATCTGCTGCTGCACCTGCGAGACGGCGCTGCGCTGCTCCGAGGAGCGCTGCTGCGCCTGGCGCAGCGCCTCTTCCAGGTCCGGCAACTGCAGTCCCTGCTCCTCGACCTGCGCAGCGAGCAGCGTGGACTTCTCCTCGGCGTCCATGGACTGGGCGGCGAGGTTCTCGGTTTCCGTCTCCGCGTCTTCCTTGCGCGCGGCCCACTGCGCCGTCTGCTCCTTCAGCTGCACCAGCCGCTGTTCGACGCGCTGGCGGCCTTCGACGACGAAGCGGATCTCGGCTTCCAGCCGGCCGACTTCGGCGCTGGCTTCGTACAGCTGGCCCTGCGCCTGGTTCACCTGGTCGCCGGCGGCGTAGTGCGCCTGGCGGATGGTCTCCAGCTCGCTCTCGATGCGGCGCAGGTCGGCAACGCGCGATTCGAGGTCGATCACGGCCTTGTCCGCATCGGCCTTGATGCGGCCCTGGTCGGCCTCGGCCTCCGTGCGCTTGAGGTACCACAGCTGGTGCTGCTTGAGCGTGACCTCGGACTGCAGCGCGTTGTACCTGGCCGCGACCTCGGCCTGCTTCTCCAGCTTGTCGAGGTTGGCATTCAGCTCGCGCAGGATGTCTTCGACCCGCGTGAGGTTCTCGCGCGTGTCGTGCAGGCGGTTCTCGGTCTCGCGCCGGCGCTCCTTGTACTTGGACACGCCCGCGGCCTCTTCCAGGAACAGGCGCAGCTCCTCGGGCTTGGACTCGATGATCCGGCTGATCGTGCCCTGGCCGATGATGGCGTAGGCGCGCGGGCCGAGTCCGGTGCCGAGGAACACGTCCTGCACGTCGCGGCGGCGCACCGGCTGGTTGTTGATGTAGTAGCTGGAGGTGCCGTCGCGGGTCAGCACGCGCTTGACCGCGATCTCGGCGAACTGGCTCCACTGGCCGCCGGCCCGATGGTCGGCGTTGTCGAACACCAGTTCCACGGACGAACGCGAGGCGGGCTTGCGGGTGTTCGTGCCGTTGAAGATCACGTCCTGCATGGACTCGCCGCGCAGCTCGCTGGCCTTGGACTCGCCCAGCACCCAGCGCACCGCGTCCATGATGTTGGACTTGCCGCAGCCGTTGGGCCCCACCACGCCCACCAGCTGGCCGGGAAGCATGAAGTTCGTGGGCTCGGCGAAGGACTTGAACCCGGATAGCTTGATCGATGTGAGACGCACGGCCTCTGGTCCCCGCTGACTTCAGATTTGAGCCGGGATGATACCTTGGGCTCCAGGCCCGGAATTCCTGCTCGGCCGGAGGCGCCCCGGCCGGCGCCACCGGCATCCGCTGACACGCAGGCGCGGCAGCGCCGCTGCCCCGGCGACCGCGGCTTGCGGCACAACAGGGGCATGGCGGGCAAGGTCTACATCGGCGTGTCCGGCTGGCGCTACACGCCCTGGCGCGGCCACTTCTATCCACCGGGCCTCGCGCAGTGGCGCGAGCTCGAGCACGCCTCGCGCGTGTTCCCTTCGCTGGAACTCAACGGATCCTTTTACTCGCTGCAGCGGCCGACGAATTATGCGACGTGGGCCGCGCAGACGCCGCCCGGCTTCGTCTTCGCCATCAAGGGCAGCCGCTACATCACGCACATGCTGAAGCTGCGCAACATCGACGCGGCGCTGGCCAACTTCCTGGCTTCCGGACTGTTCGAGCTGCGCGAGAAGCTGGGGCCGATCCTGTGGCAGTTCCCGCCCATGATGCGCTTCCATCCCGAGGTGTTCGAAGCCTTCTTCCAGATGCTGCCGCAGACCACGCACGACGCCGCGCGGATCGCCTGCGGTCACGACCAGCGCCTGGAGGGCCGCGCCTGCCTGGAGCCGGGCCGCAACCGCCGCCTCCGGCACGCCGTCGAAGTGCGCCACGAGAGCTTCGTCACGCCCGACTTCATCCGGCTGCTGCGCAAGTACGGCATCGCCTGGGTGGTGGCGGACACGCCCAAGCCCTGGCCGCTGTACGAGGACGTCACCGCGGACT
The DNA here is from genome assembly GCF_016654015.1 of Ramlibacter ginsenosidimutans. GTDB lineage: Bacteria > Pseudomonadota > Gammaproteobacteria > Burkholderiales > Burkholderiaceae_C > Ramlibacter > Ramlibacter ginsenosidimutans. Next base: position 184,413 of record NZ_JAEPWM010000007.1, read on the forward strand.
TCGTGTACATGCGCCTGCACGGTTCCACCGAGCTGTACAACAGCCGCTACACGTCGGAGGAGCTCGAGCGCTGGGCCCGCTTCATCGAGGCGTGGCGGGAAGGCGGCGAGCCCGAGGATGCGCGCCTGATCTGCCCGACGCGCTCACGCACGCGCGGCGGTCGCGACGTCTACTGCTACTTCGACAACACCGACAAGCGCCACGCGCCCGAGAACGCCCGGGAGCTGATGCGGCTGCTCGACGAGGCCTGGACGCCCGAGCCGGCGTAGCCGGGCCTACGCGTCCGCCTGCTCGTGCAGGCAGAGGAAGTTGCCCTCCGGGTCACGGAACCAGGCGGCCTTCTCGGAGCCCAGCACGCACACGTGCTGCACTGTCTTGAGCCCTGGCAGGTCGTACTCCTCGAACACCACCCCGGCGCTCTCCAGCTCCCGGATGCGGCTGGCGATGTCCCGCACCTCGAAGCTGAGCGCCGTGTGTTCGGCCCGCGTGCCACCTTCGCGCGGGATCAGGGCGATCCGCGCGCCGTCGCATCGGTACTCGTAGCGGCCGTCGACGCGAGCGCCGCCGTCCGGCCGGAAGCCCAGTTTGCCCTCGTAGAAAGAGCGCGCCCGCTCCATGTCCTTGACGGGCAGCATGGTGGTGATCGTGGCTTGCGACAGCATGGCGGCTCCTGGGCAGACGGGACCCGGCAAGCATAGTCGCCGGTGGCGAAGCTTCAAGCCGCGGCTGCGATCCGCGGGTGCATCAGGCGGAACCAGACGGGCGGGATGGCCGCGAGCAGGATGCAACCCGAATAGCCGGTCGGCAGCTGCGGCGCATCCGGCAGCGGGTCCAGCTCGGGAAACGACTTCCACGCGTGCATGTGATGGTCCGAATGGCGCTGCAGGTTGGCCACCATGCTGTTGCTCAGGACGTGGTCGGCGTTCCAGGCATGGGCGGCGCCGAAGGGCTCGGGCCGGCCGTCCGGGCCGATGCGGCGCGCCAGGCCGTAGTGCTCCAGGTAATTGACCGTCTCCAGCAGCCACACGGCGAACGCCGATGTCACGATCCAGAAAACCAGGGCGTGCCACTGGCCGGACCCGACCAGCGCCAGCAGGATCACTGCGTCGATGGCCGTGGTCCAGGCCAGCGGACTCGTCGCCCACGACTTGCGCCGCTGGGCGAGACGAATGCGCTCCAGCCGCCAGGCATTCACGAAGTTGCCCTTCAAGGTGCGCGGCAGGAAACGCCACAGGCTCTCGCCCGCCCGCGCGCTCGCCGGATCGTCCCAGGTGGCGGCGCGCACGTGGTGGCCGCGGTAGTGCTCCACCATGAACTGCGGGTAGTTCACGCTGCCCATCAGGATCCAGGCGAGCACCCGGTCGCTCCGCCGGCGGCTGTGGCCCAGTTCGTGGGCGAAGGTGATGCCCTGCGCGCCGGCGATGAAGCCGACGGAGAACGCGACGCCCAGCACCACGGGCCAGGACGCACCCGCCGCCGCGTGCAAGCCCGCGGCCAGCGTCACCAGTTGCAGCGGCACGTAGGCGCGCAGCAGCCACGGCAAGAGCGGCGCCGGCTGCGCGCGCGGCGAGCGTGCCAGCGCCGGCCAGGCGGCTTCCAGCGCGGCGATGCCCCACCAGACGGCGAGGGTCGCGAAGGGCGCCACGGCCGGCTGCCGCAGCACGCTGTTCAAGGTGAGCGCGGGCAGCAGCAGGCCAAGCAGGAAACGGGCGTCGACGAGTCGCAGCGAGGACATGGCTGGTGATTGAAGCTGCGCCGGCCGCGGCCGTCAATGCGGCAGCGCCGCAAGCAGAAGGACTTACACGGCGTCAGGCCGTGGCCGCGCGCCCGCGCACCGACTGCGCCGCGAGGAGCAGGCATTCCCTGAGCGCCGCGAGGCCGTCGCTGACGGCGGCATCGCCGCGTGTGGTCAGGCCGACGTGCCGTTCCCAGCGCGAACCGATGCCCTCCAGCGCGCGCAGCGTGCCCGCCTGCTGTTCCCAGTGGATCATTTCCAGCGGCACGTAGCTCAGGTAGTCCCCCTGCAGCACCAGGGTCTTCATCAGGATCGCCGAGTCGGTCTCGACGCTCGCCTGCAGCGGCGGCAGGCCTGCGTCCGCGAACAGTTCGTCGAGCGCCCGGCGTTCGAGCTCCCAGCGGCGCGCCAGCACCCAGGGCCACGCCGCCAGATCCGCCGCCGAGATCTTGCGGCGCAGCGCCAGCGGATGGTCTGCGCGCGCGATCACCACGGCGCGGTCCACGTACAGCGGCTGGTGCCGCAGGTCGGCATGGGCGGCGCTGCTCGGGATGGAGGACAGCGCGCACTCGATCTCCCCGTGCCGCACCATGGGCATGAGGCGCTCGTTCAGGCCATAGGCGACCTCGACGCGCAGGTCCGGGCGGCGCTGCCGCAGCCGCTCCAGCGCGCGCGGCAACAGGCGCGTCGCCTCGGATGGCCCGCAGCCGATCTGCAGGTGCTTCGCGCTGTCCTGCCGCAAGCGCCCCACGCGCAGCCACGCTGCCTGCAGTTCCGCCTCGACCCGCTGGAAGTGTTCCAGCAGGGTCTCCGCATACGCCGTGCCGACCACGCCGTGCCGGTGCCGTTCGAGCAGCGTCACGCCGAGGTCCGCCTCCAGCGACTTGATGCTGGAGCTCAGGGCGGGTTGCGAGAGTCCCAGCGTTTCCGCCGCGCCCGAGAGGCTGCCGCTGCGCACGGCCGCACGCAGGTGGCGCAGCCGCCGCAGGTCCAGCGGTTGCAACTGCACGGGGTCCGGCACGACGACAGCCATTCGCGCAATCTATGGCAATTCGGTCGCCGTGAATAGCTGGGCAAACGCGCCCTCCCTAGAATTTTTCGGCATCACCTCCGGGAGCACCCCATGGACAAGGACATCGCCCGCCTGGTCGAACCCGACCGCGTGCACCGCACCGTCTACACGGACGCGGAGATCTTCGACGCCGAGATGGACAAGATTTTCGAGCGGATCTGGGTCTATTGCGGCCACGAGTCGCAGGTGAAGGCGCCCGGCGACTACTACGCCGTGACCATCGGCCGGCAGCCGATGATCATGGTGCGCCAGAACGACGGCAGCATCCAGGTGCTGTACAACCGCTGCCCGCACCGCGGCGTGCAGGTGATCGGCAACCGCCAGGGCAACACCGGCAGTGCGCTCGTGTGTTCGTATCACGCCTGGAGCTTCCACCTCGATGGCAGCGTGCGCGCGATCCCGCTCGCCCAGGGCTACGAGAACACGCGCCTCACCCGCGACAACCCGGACAGCGCGATGAAGCGCGCCGCCCGCGTGGACTCCTACCGCGGCTTCGTCTTCGCGAGCCTCGTGCCGGACGGGCCGACCCTGCGCGAATTCCTGGGCGAGGCGCGCGTCGCCTTCGACGACATGTGCGACCGCTCGCCGGTCGGCGAAGTGGAGGTGGTGCCCGTGTGCCACCGCGTGATCCAGCACTCCAACTGGAAGTTCTTCATGGAGAACCAGCTCGACGCGCTGCATCCCTCCGTGACGCACCAGTCCACGGGCATCTCCGCCGGACGCGTGGAACGGCGGCTGAAGGCCGAGGGCGCCGCCACGCCGCTCTACTACCACTACCTGTCCACGTTCGCCTCGAGCTTCGAGCAATGGGACAAGGTGCAGACCATCAACTTCCCGCACGGGCACGGCATCCTCAAGGCCTACATGGGGCTGCGGCCGAACGATCCGGACACGCAGGAGTACGAGGCGCTGCTGGTGCAGGCCTACGGCAAGGAGAAGACCGAGGAATACCTCTCGCGCAGCATCCACCACGTGCTCGTCTACCCCTATCTGTCGGTGCAGAGCCCGCTGCAGCAACTGCGCTGCCTGCGCCCGATCGCCCCCGACAGGACCCTCTCGGAGATCTGGCACTTCCGCCTGAAGGGCGCGCCCGAGGCCATTTACAGGCGCAGCCTCTGGTACTACAACCTCGTGAATTCACCGGCCACCATGATCAACGCGGACGACCTGGAGAACTGGACCAAGGGGCAGTGGGGCCTGCAGTCCAAGGGCGGGGACTGGGTCAGCTTCCACCGCTGGTACGGCGACGACCGCGAAGACAACGGCGTGGTGTACTCGAACCACGGCACCTCGGAGGCCGTGATGCGCAACCAGTTCCGCGCGTGGGCGCAGTACATGACCGCCTGAGGAGCAAGCGATGGACGACAAGCACGCGATCCCCACCGCCGGCCCCGACTTCGAGCACCTGCTCGCGCAGGAGGTCGTGATCGAGGCGGGCGACGCTCCCTCCACCGGCGCGCAAGCGGTGGCGCCGGACCACTCGCCGCGCGCCCCGCAACTGGGCGTCGGCGGCCGCGCTCCCACCGGCGAGACGCCACCGGCCGCGCCCATGCTCGCGGGCGCGGACCTGCAGCGGGAAGTCGAACAGTTCCTCTACCGGCAGGCCGAACTGCTCGATGGCAAGCACTGGCAGGCCTGGATGGATCTCTTCGACGACCAGGGCGTCTACTGGATGCCGGTGACGCCGCAGCAGACCGAGTGGCAAGGATCGCCCTCGATCTTCGCCGAGGACAAGCCGATGATGGAGATCCGCAAGGGCCGCGTGAGCCACCCCAATGCCTGGTCGCAGGCGCCGGACTGGGAGACCAGCCACCTGGTGAGCCACGTGGTGCTGGAGTCGGTGGACGCGCGCGAGATCGTGGTGCGTTCCCGCTTCCACATGATGGAGCTGCGCCGCGACGACCTGCGCCACTTCGGCGGCCGCTACCGGCACACGCTGGTGCGCGACGCGGGCGGCGCGCTGCGCATCCGGCTGCAGCGCGTGGACCTGTTCAACGGCCAGGCGCCGTTCGACTACGTCCTGCAGATCTGGGTTTGATACCGAAGGGGCTGACATGCAACAACACCTCGCGCGCCGCCGGGCGCTCTCCCGGGCCGCCACGGCGGCCCTGCTCTCGCTCGCGCTCGCGGCAACGGCGCACGCGGCCGACCGTGTCAAGGTGGGCTTCGTCAGCACCTTGTCGGGCCCGAGTTCGGCGCTGGGCATCGACATCCGGGACGGCTTCATGCTGGCGGTGAAGCTGCATGGCGGCAAGCTCGGTGGACTGCCCGCCGAAGTGCTGGTGAGCGACGACCAGTTCAAGCCCGACGTCGGGCGGCAGCTCTTCGAACGTGACGTGAAGCGCGACAAGGTCGACTTCATGACCGGCGTGGTGTTCTCCAACATCATGCTGGCGGCGCTGCCGGAAGCGATCGACAACAACGTCATCTACATCAGCCCGAACGCGGCGCCCTCCTCCATTGCCGGCAAGGACTGCAACCCGCTGTTCTTCGCGGCCAGCTGGCCCAACGACGCGTACCACGAAGCCGCCGGCGTGTTCGCCAACCAGCGCTCGCTCAAGTCGGTCTACCTGCTGGCGCCCAACTACCAGGCCGGCAAGGATTCCCTCAGCGGCTTCAAGCGCACGTTCAAGGGCCAGGTGATCGGCGAGGGCTACACGAAGCTGGGCCAGCTGGACTACGCGGCGGAACTGGCCGAGATCCGTGCGGCCAAGCCGCAGGCCGTCTATGTCTTCCTGCCGGGTGGCATGGGCATCAACTTCATCAAGCAGTTCGTCGGCGCCGGCCTCGGCAAGGACATGATGCTGCTGCTGCCCGGCTTCAGCGCCGACCAGGACGTGATCAGCGCCGTCGGCGCGCCGATGGCGGGGCTGTTCAACACCGCGCACTGGTCGCCCGACCTGGACAACCCGGCCAACCGCAAGTTCGTCGCCGAATTCCAGAAGGAATACGGGCGCGTGCCCACGCTGTACGCATCGCAGGGCTACGACACCGCGCTGCTGATCGACGCCGCCGTGCGCGACGTGAAGGGCCATGTCGAAGACCGGCAGGCGGTGCGCGCGGCTTTGAAGGCGGCGCATTTCGACTCCGTGCGCGGCCCCTTCAAGTTCAACAACAACCAGTACCCGATCCAGAACTACTACGTGCGCACCATCGGCAGCGACGGCAAGGGCGGGCTGGTGAACAAGTCCTTCAGCGAACCGATCCTGCGCGCCCATGGCGACGCCTACGCCCAGCAGTGCCCCATGAAGTGACCGGGGCGGCCGCCCGATGAACATCGCGCTGTTCGTCGAGCAGGCGCTCAACGGCCTGCAATACGGCCTGATGCTGTTCCTGCTGGCTGCGGGATTGACCATCGTGTTCGGCGTGATGGACATGATCAATCTCGCGCACGGCTCGCTGTACATGATCGGCGCCTTCGTCGCTGCCTGGCTGCTGCCGCTCACCGGCTCGTTCTGGCTCGCGCTGGCGGGCGCCGTGGCGGCGACGGCCATCGTGGGGGCGCTGCTGGAGGTTTCGCTGCTGCGCGCGCTCTACACCCGCGACCATCTCTCGCAGGTGCTCGCGACCTTCGCACTGATCCTGATCCTCAACGACGCCGTGAAGATGGTGTTCGGATCGGACCGCCCGCTGTCCGCGCCGCCGGCCTTCGACGGTCCGGTGGCGCTGCCGCTCGGGCTGCAGTACCCGGCCTGGCGGCTGGTGATCATAGGCACCGGACTGGCGCTGGCCGTGGTGCTGTACCTGCTCGTGCAGAAGACGCGGCTGGGCGCGCTGGTGCGGGCCGGCGCCTCCAATCGGCGCATGGCCAGCGCGATGGGCGTGGATGTGCCGCGCCTCTTCACGGCGGTGTTCGCGCTGGGCGCGGGGCTGTGCGCGGTGGCCGGTTGCCTGCTCGGGCCCCTGCTCGCGGTGCAGGTCGGCATGGGAGAGAACATCCTCATCCCCGCCTTCGTGGTGGTCGTGATCGGCGGGGTGGGCTCCATCCGCGGCGCGCTGCTGGGCGCCCTGCTGGTGGGGATCGTGGATACGCTGGGCCGCACGCTGCTGCAGCACGCCTTGCGCCAGGCGCTGCCGCCCCAGTGGTCCAGCGCCGCCGGGCCGGCCCTCGCCTCCGTGGCCATGTACGTGCTGATGGCGGGCGTGCTGGCGTGGCGACCGCAGGGCCTGTGGCCGGTGCGCGGCCGATGAGGGCCGGCACGCTCGCGAGCCTCGTGGCCTTGGCGGCGGCGCTGGCGCTGCCCTGGGTCCTGCGCGCCACCGGCACCGAGTTCTACCTGAGCCTGGGCAGCCGCGTGCTGGTGTTCGCGATCGCGGCGACCAGCCTCAACCTGCTGCTCGGCTACGCGGGCATGCCCTCGCTCGGGCACGCCGCCTTCTTCGGCCTGGGCAGCTACGCGAGCGGCGTGCTCCTGGCGCAAGGGCAGCAGTCGGCCGTGCTGCACCTGCTCGTGGTGCTTGCGGTGACGGGGGTCGCGGCGCTGGTGATCGGCGCGATCTCGCTGCGCACGCGCGGCGTGTACTTCATCATGATCACGCTCGCGTTCGCGCAGATGCTGTACTACCTGGCGAACTCGCTGAAGGAATGGGGCGGCGACGAGGGCCTGCGGCTGCGCGCGCGCGTGCTGCTTCCTTTCGGCGGCGACCTGCGTGATGCGAGCACGCTGTACTACCTCGCGCTCGCCCTGCTGGTGCTGGCCCTCGCGGCGCTGGCCGGTTTCGCGCGCTCGCGCGCCGGGCTGGCGGTGCGCGCCCTGCGCGACGACGAAGTGCGGGCCGAGGCCCTGGGCCTGCCGACGTTTCGCTGGAAGCTCGCGATCTTCGTGGTGGCGGGCATGGTGGCGGGCGTGGCCGGTGCGCTGTCCGCGAACCTGCAGGGCTACGTCAGCCCGAACACCTTGCACTGGACGCAATCCGGCACGCTGCTGGTCATGGTGGTCCTCGGTGGCGCGGGGTCCCTCTGGGGCGGCGTGGCCGGCGCGGTGCTGCTCCTGCTGCTGGAGGAGGTGCTGTCCGCGTGGACCGAGTACTGGGCCTTCTGGACCGGCTGGGTGATGCTGGCCGCCGTGCTGTTCGCACGGCAGGGCATCGCCGGGCTGTTCCGGCGCGCGAGGAGCGGCTCGTGACCGAGCCCTTGCTCCAGGTGCGCGGGCTGCGCAAGCGTTTCGGCGGCCTGGTCGTGACGGCAGGCGTCGACCTGGACGTGCAGTCGCGGGAGATCCACGCGCTGATCGGCCCCAATGGCGCCGGCAAGACCACCCTGGTCTCGCAGCTCGCCGGCGAACTGCGCAGCGACGCCGGCGCGATCCGCTTCGACGGCCACGACATCACGCAGCTCAGCACGCATGCGCGCGCCCGCCGCGGGTTGGTGCGCTCCTTCCAGGTCACGCGCCTGTTCCGCAGCCTCAGCGTGACCGAGCACCTGGCCTTCGCTGCCGGGGCGTCGGGAGCGCCCCCGCAGCCGGACCTGCTCGCGCGGGCCGGGTTGGAGGGACGCGGCGCTGCACCGGTCGACCAGCTCTCGCACGCCGAGCAGCGTGCGCTGGAGGTCGCGATGGCGCTCGCGTGCCGTCCGCGCCTGTTGCTGCTGGACGAGCCGATGGCGGGCCTCGGCGCCGAAGAATCGCTGGCCATGGGCGAGCGCATCGCAGCCTTGCGCGGCACTTGCGCGGTGCTGCTGATCGAGCACGACGTGGAGGCGGTGTTCCGGCTGGCGGATCGCGTGTCCGTGCTGGTGGGCGGCGCCATCCTGGCAAGCGGCCCGCCGGCGCAGGTGCGCAGCGACCCGGAGGTCGTCGCCGCCTACCTGGGCGAGCCGGAGGACACCCGGTGACCGAGGCGACGCCGCTGCTCGCCGTGCAGGACCTCACCGCCGGCTATGGCCGCAGCCAGGTCCTCTCGGGCGTGTCACTGGAAGTGCGCGCCGGCGAGATCGTCGGCCTGCTCGGTCGCAACGGCATGGGCAAGACGACGCTGGTGCACGCCATCACGCAGTTGCTGCCGCCGTGGTCCGGGCAGGTGCTGTGGGACGGCGAAGCCATCGCGGGCCAACCGGCGCATCGGGTGGCGCGCGCAGGCATCGCGCTGGTGCCGGAAGGACGCCAGGTCTTTCCCAACCTGTCGGTGCAGGAGCACGTGACGGCATTCGCGCGCCCGGGCCGCTGGACGCCGCAGTCTCTGTTCGAGCTGTTCCCGCGCCTGGCCGAACGCCGCCACCACCTGGGCAACGAACTGTCGGGGGGCGAGCAACAGATGCTCGCGATGGCGCGCGCGCTGGTGACGAACCCGCGCCTGCTGATCCTCGACGAGGCGACCGAGGGCCTGGCGCCGCTGGTGCGCGAAGAAATCTGGCGGGTGCTGGGCGTGCTGCGGGAAAGCGGCCACGCCATGCTGGTCGTGGACAAGTACGTGCACCGGCTGGTGCGCCTGGCCGACCGCCACGTGATCCTCGAGAAGGGCCGCGTGGCCTGGTCCGGCCCCTCGGCGGCGCTGGAGGCCGACCGCTCGCTCTGGAGCCGCTACCTGGGGCTCTGAGCGGCCATTCGGCCGCCTGCACAGCCGGCGGGGATAATCGCGGCATGAACCCGTTGTTGTCCCGCCTGCAGCCCTACCCGTTCGAGCGGTTGCGGCAACTGTTCGCCGGCGTCACGCCCAATCCCGCGTACCGCCCCATCAGCCTGGGGATCGGCGAGCCCAAGCATCCGACGCCGGTCTTCATCAAGCAGGCCCTCGCCGCCGCGATGGACATCCCCGGCCACGACCTCGCCGGCTACCCGCCCACCGCCGGCACGCCGCAGCTGCGGCAGGCTTGCGCCGGCTGGCTGCAGCGCCGCTACGGTCTCGCCGTGGATGCCGCCACGCAGGTGCTGCCCGTCAACGGATCGCGTGAGGCGCTGTTCGCGTTCGCCCAGACGGTGATCGATCCCACGCGGCCGGCCGTGGTGGTCTGTCCCAATCCGTTCTACCAGATCTACGAAGGCGCGGCCCTGCTGGCCGGCGCGCAGCCGTACTACGCGCCCAGCGATCCGGCGCGCAACTTCGCCGTGGACTGGGACAGCGTGCCGGCTTCCGTCTGGGAGCAGACGCAGCTGGTGTACGTTTGCTCACCGGGGAATCCGACGGGCGCCGTGATGCCGCTGGACGAGTGGCGCAAGCTGTTCGCGCTGCAGGACCGCCATGGCTTCGTGATCGCCTCGGACGAGTGCTACAGCGAGATCTACTTCCGCGACGAGCCGCCGCTGGGCGGCCTGGAAGCGGCGGCGCAGTCGGGCAATGGCGACTTCCGCAAGCTCGTCGCCTTCACCAGCCTGTCCAAGCGCAGCAACGTACCGGGCATGCGCAGCGGCTTCGTCGCCGGCGACGCACAGCTGCTCAAGCAGTTCCTCCTCTATCGCACCTACCACGGCAGCGCGATGAGCCCGATCGTGCAGTCCGCGAGCGTCGCCGCCTGGAACGACGAAGCCCACGTGGTCGCGAACCGCGAGCAGTACCGCCGCAAGTTCGCCGAGGTCACGCCGCTGCTGGAGCAGGTGCTGGACGTGCGCCTGCCCGACGCGAGCTTCTACCTCTGGGCCGGCGTGCGCGGAAGCGACACCGACTTCGCCCGCGACCTGCTGGTTCAATACAATGTCACGGTGTTGCCGGGCAGCTATCTCGCCCGCGAAGCCGGCGGCGCCAATCCCGGTGCCGGCCGCGTGCGCATGGCGCTCGTCGCCGACACGCCCGAGTGCCTCGAAGCCGCCCAGCGCATCGTGCAATTCGTCCAGAACAGAACCCAGTGAACCCATGACCCAGCAGCTCCAGCAGATCATCGACACCGCGTGGGACAACCGCGCCAGCTTCTCCGCCGCGTCCGCACCGAAGGAAGTGCGCGAGGCCGTCGACCACGTCGTGGGCGAGCTGAACTCCGGCAAGCTGCGCGTGGCCACGCGCCAGGCCGTGGGCCAGTGGACCGTGCACCAGTGGGTCAAGAAGGCCGTGCTGCTGTCCTTCCGCCTGAAAGACAACGTGCTGATGAAGGCGGGCGAGCTCGCCTTCTTCGACAAGGTGCAGACCAAGTTCTCCCACCTGTCGGCCGAGGAAATGGCGGCGACCGGCGTGCGCGTGGTGCCGCCCGCGGTGGCACGCCACGGCAGCTACATCGCCAAGGGCGCGATCCTGATGCCCTCCTACGTGAACATCGGCGCCTACGTCGACGAGGGCACCATGGTCGATACCTGGGCGACGGTCGGCTCCTGCGCGCAGGTCGGCAAGAACGTGCACCTCTCCGGCGGCGTGGGCCTCGGCGGCGTGCTGGAGCCGCTGCAGGCCAATCCGACCATCATCGAGGACAACTGCTTCATCGGCGCGCGCTCGGAAGTCGTCGAAGGCGTGATCGTGGAGGAGAACTCCGTCATCTCCATGGGCGTGTACATCGGCCAGAGCACGCCGATCTACGACCGCGCGACGGGCCAGACGCACTACGGGCGGGTGCCGGCCGGCTCCGTCGTGATTTCGGGCAGCCTGCCCAAGGATGGTGGCAAATACAACCTGTATGCGGCCATCATCGTGAAAAAAGTGGACGCCAAGACCCGCTCGACGACCAGCCTGAACGACCTGCTGCGCGATTAAGTCAGAATGTCCTGAGTCCCCGCGCAGACGGGGGATGGGCCAGATCGGAGGAAGTAGTTGATGGGAACGATGGAGCGCATCCTGCGCCTCATGGCCGAAAAGAAGGCCTCGGACGTGTACCTTTCGGCGCACGCGCCGGCCATGATCAAGGTCAATGGCCAGACGGTGCCGATCAACAACCGGCTGCTGCCGCCGGACGCACCGCGCGCGCTGCTGGCCGAAGTGCTGCCGGCGGACCGCATGGAGGAACTCGACGCGAGCGGCGAGCTGAACATGGGGCACCTGCTCGAAGGCGCGGGCAACTTCCGTTTTTCGGCGATGCGCCAACGCGGCACCATCGCCGCCGTCATCCGCTACATCGCCAGCGAGATCCCGCCGCTCGAGAGCCTGCAGCTGCCCATGATCCTGGGCGACCTGGTCATGGACAAGCGCGGCCTGCTGCTGATGGTGGGGGCCACCGGCGCCGGCAAGAGCACCACGCTGGCGTCGATGATGGACTACCGCAACGAGAACATGAGCGGCCACATCCTCACCATCGAGGACCCGGTCGAATTCATCTTCCGGAACAAGAAGTGCATCGTGAACCAGCGCGAGGTGGGCAGCGACACTCAGTCGCTGCAGACCGCGCTGAAGAACGCGCTGCGCCAGGCGCCGGACGTGATCCTGATCGGCGAGATCCGCGACCGCGAGACCATGTCCGCGGCCATCGCGTACGCGCAGTCCGGCCACCTGTGCCTGGCGACCATGCACGCGAATAACAGCTACCAGGCGCTGAACCGGATCCTGTCCTTCTACCCGGTGGAAGTGCGGCCCACCATGCTCGGCGACCTTGCCGCGGCCATGAAGGCGATCGTGTCGCAGCGCCTGTTGCGCAGCGTCGCGGGCACCCGCGTGCCGGCCGTGGAAGTCATGCTGAACACGAAGCTGGTCTCCGAGCTGATCGAGAAGGGCGACTTCTCCGGCGTGAAGGAGGCCATGGAAAAGTCGATGGCCGAGGGATCGCAGACCTTCGAGCAGGACATCGCTCGCCTCATCCTCGACGGCATCGTGGACCGCAAGGAAGGCTTGGCCCATGCCGATTCGCCGACCAACCTGCAATGGCGCATGCAGAACAGCGCGGCCGACCAGGCGATGGCGGCGAGCAACGATGGCGACAGCGACGCAGACCTGGCCGACGAGCCGTCCTTCACCGAAATCACTCTCGATGTGAAACACTAGTCACCGGCAAGAAGCGGGAGCGGATTACCGGACGCAGAGGGCGCAAAGGGGAAACAGCCGAAGGACGCAAAAGAATGGCTTCTTGAATGAAGCCATTTTTGCGTCCTCTGCGGAACTTCTGCGTCCTGTGCGTCCGGTTGTTGGTCGTTTCCCCCCGGCCGCACGGTCCTCGTGCCGGTGCGCGGTGCCCTAGACTACGGGCAATGTCCAAGACTTTGCATCTCACCGAGCAGCTCATTGCCCAGCGCTCGGTCACGCCCGAGGATGGGCAGTGCCAGGCCATCATCGAGGCGCGCCTGAAGCCGCTGGGCTTTGTTTGCGAGACCATCGTCAGCGGCCCCGCTGACTTCCGCGTGAAGAACCTCTGGGCGAAACGGCCCGGCCGCGGGGGCCGGACCCTCGTGTTCGCGGGCCACACCGACGTGGTGCCCACGGGTCCGCTGGAGCAATGGACCAGCGATCCCTTCGTGCCGAGCCATCGCGACGGCAACCTGTACGGACGCGGTGCGGCCGACATGAAGACCTCGATCGCGGCGTTCACGGTGGCCGTCGAGGAATTCCTGGCCAACAACCCCACGCCCAAGCTCGGCGTCGCGCTGCTGCTCACGAGCGACGAGGAAGGGCCCAGCGTCGACGGCACGGCGGTCGTGTGCGAGAAGCTGCGCCAGCGCGGCGAGCAGCTGGACTTCTGCATCGTCGGCGAGCCGACTTCGGTCGAGCGCCTGGGCGACATGATCAAGAACGGCCGCCGCGGCAGCCTCACGGGCAAGCTCACGGTCAAGGGCATCCAGGCGCACATCGCGTATCCGGAACTGGGGCTCAATCCCATCCACAAGGCCCTGCCCGCGCTGGCGGAGCTCGCCGCCACGGAATGGGACCACGGCAACGAATTCTTCCCGCCCACGAGCTTCCAGATCAGCAACATCCACGGCGGCACGGGCGCGGGCAACATCATCCCGAACCGCGTGGTGATCGACTTCAATTTCCGTTTCGCCAGCGTGACCACGGCCGAGGACTTGCAGCAGCGCGTGCATGCGGTCCTCGACCGGCACGGCCTCGACTACGAGCTGCAGTGGGTCGTGGGCGGCCAGCCCTTCCTCACGACGCCGGGCGAGCTGGTCGACGCGGTGCGGCGCGAGATCCACTTCGTGACGGGCGTGGACGCCGAGCTGTCCACCACGGGCGGCACCAGCGACGGCCGCTTCATCTCGCGCATCTGCCCGCAGGTCATCGAGTTCGGCCCGATCAACGCCAGCATCCACAAGATCGACGAGCACGTCCGGGTCGCGGACCTGGAGCCGCTGAAGGACATCTTCCGCGGCGTGCTGGAGCGACTGGACGCGCTGTGAAGCTGATCACCCTTGTCGACGAACTCGCGGCGCAGCTGGAAGCCGCGGGCGTGAGCTTCGGGCACGGCACGACGAATGCGTTCGATGAAGCCGTGTGGCTGGTGCTGTGGCACCTCGGACTCCCGCTGGACGAACTGGACGCGCATGCCGAGCGCGAACTGAAGCCGGAAGAGCAGCACGCCGCGCGCGAGCTGCTGCACCGGCGCATCGCCACGCGCCAGCCCGCGGCCTACCTCACGCGCGAGGCCTGGCTGCAGGGCGTGCCGTTCTATGTCGACGAGCGCGCGATCGTGCCGCGCAGCTTCATCGCGGAGCTGCTCGCCGACGGCACCATCGACGCCTGGCTCAGCGAACGCACGCAGAAGGTGCTGGACCTGTGCACCGGCAACGGCAGCCTGGCCGTGCTCGCGGCCATGGCCTGGCCGGAGATCACGGTCGATGCGGCGGACATCTCGGCCGAAGCGCTGGAGGTCGCTCGCATCAACGTCGGCAAGCATGCGATGCAGGAGCGCATCCGCGTCGTGCAGTCCGATGGCCTGTCCGCCCTCCCCGGCCCGTACGACCTCGTGCTGTGCAACCCGCCCTACGTCAACGCCGGCAGCATGGCGGTGCTGCCGCAGGAATACCGCGCCGAGCCGGCGCTGGCCCTCGCGGGCGGCGACGACGGCATGGACTTCGTGCGCCGCCTGCTGCGCGACGTGCCCTCGCGCATGAACCCCGGCGCCGTGCTGGTGCTGGAGATCGGCAACGAGCGCGACAACTTCGAGGCTGCGTTTCCCGGGCTCGAGGCGGTGTGGCTGGAAACGAGTGCCGGCGCCGACCAGGTGCTGCTGCTGACGCGGGAAGCGCTTCCCGCATGATCGTCCTGCGTAACGTCACCTTGCGCCGCGGCGCCAAGGTGCTGCTCGATGGCGTGTCCGCCACCATCAATCCCGGCGAGAAGGTCGGCCTGGTCGGGCGCAATGGCGCCGGCAAGTCCACGCTGTTCGCGCTCCTCGCCGGCAGCCTGCACGAGGACGGCGGCGACTTCTCCCTGCCCGCGCAGTGGCAGCTGGCGCAGGTCGCGCAGCACATGCCCGAGACCGACGAGCCGGCCACCGACTTCGTGCTGGGCGGCGACGTCCGGCTGATGGCCCTGCGCGAACAGCTCGCGCAGGCCGAACGCAGCGGCGACGGCATGGCGATCGCCCATGCCCACTCCGACATGGCCGATGCCGGCGAACACGACGCCGTCCCGCGCGCGCAGGCCCTGATCCTGGGCCTGGGCTTCCGGCCCGAGGAACTGGAGCGGCCGGTCAACAGCTTCTCCGGCGGCTGGCGCATGCGGCTGCAACTGGCACGCGCCCTCATGTGCCCATCGGACTTGCTGCTGCTGGACGAGCCGACCAACCACCTGGACCTCGACGCCCTGGTCTGGCTGGAAGGCTGGCTGCAACGCTATGCCGGCACCATGGTGGTGATCAGCCACGACCGCGAGTTCCTCGACGCCGTCACCGATGTCACGCTGCACATCGAGAACCAGAGGCTCACCCGCTACGGCAGCAACTACAGCGGCTTCGAGCTGCTGCGCGCGCAGCAGATGGAGCAGCAGCAGGCGGCCTTCTCGAAGCAGAAGGAAAAGATCGCGCACCTGCAGAAATTCATCGACCGCTTCAAGGCCAAGGCCAGCAAGGCCAGGCAGGCGCAAAGCCGCGTGAAGGCGCTGGAGCGCATGGAGAAGATCGCGCCGCTGCTGGCCGACGCCGAGTTCACCTTCGAGTTCAAGGAACCGGCGAACCTGCCCAACCCGATGCTGGCGATCACGGATGCGTCCTTCGGGTATGCCGGCGATGGCGAAGACGACGCAGCGGCGCAACCCAAGGTCATCCTGCGCAACGTCAACCGCTCCGTGCTGGCGGGGCAGCGCATCGGCATCCTGGGCGCGAACGGCCAGGGCAAGTCGACGCTGGTGAAGACCATCGCACGCACCATGCGGCCCCTGGCCGGGAAGATCACCGAAGGCAAGGGTCTCGCGATCGGCTACTTCGCGCAGCAGGAGCTGGACGTGCTGCGCCCGCAGGACACGCCGCTGGAGCACATGACACGGCTCGCGCGCGAGCTCGGCTCGTCGCCGGCGCGGCCCGACCGCGAGCAGGACTTGCGCAACTTCCTCGGCCAGTTCCTGTTCAACGGCGACATGGTGAAGCAGTCGGTCGGCTCCATGAGCGGCGGCGAGAAAGCGAGGCTGGTGCTGGCCATGATCGTGTGGCAGCGCCCCAACCTGCTGTTGCTGGACGAGCCGACCAACCATCTGGACCTGGCCACGCGCGAGGCGCTGGCGATGGCCCTCAACGAATTCGAAGGCACGGTCATGCTGGTCAGCCACGACCGCGCGCTGCTGCGTTCGGTGTGCGACGAGTTCTGGCTGGTGGGCCGCGGCGGCATCGCGCCTTTCGACGGCGACCTGGACGACTACCAGAAGTACCTGCTGGAAGAAGCCCGCCGTATTCGCGACGAAGCCAGGACCCGCGGCAAGGCGGCCGCGGCCGCACCCGCTCGGGCGCCTGCGGCCCCCGCGCCAGCGGCGGAGCCCTTGCGTGGCAACGCGCAGGAGCAGCGCCAGCTCGGGGCGCAGCAACGCCAGCAGCTCGCGAGCCGCCTGAAGCCGCTGAAGAAGGAGCGCGACGCCGCCGAAGCGCGCATCGCCGCGCTCGAGACCGAGAAGGCGCAGCTGGAAGGCCGGCTCGCCACCTCGCTCACGCCGGCCGACATCGCCGAAGGCGGCCGCCGGCTGAAGGCCGTGGCCGAGGAGCTGGAGCAGCTGGAAGAGCGTTGGCTGGCGCTCTCGGGCGAAATCGAGGCGGCGGAATCCGCCCCGGGCTGACTTGTGCCGCTGCGTGTGCGGCCTCATCCTTGCAGGATGAACAGCTCCCTTCCGTTCGATGACCCCGCGCTCGCGGCCGCGGCCGTGCGCGCCCGCCGTCTCCTGAACCGCCGCGCTATGGTGGGGGCGGCGGCCAGCGTCGTGCCGGTTCCGGGCCTCGACTGGCTGGTCGATGCCGCCCTGCTCTCGCGGCTGATCCCCGCCATCAGCGCCGAATTCGGGCTCAGCGCCGAACAGGTCGAGTGCCTGCCCCAGCGCAAGCGCGACCAGGTCGCGCAGGCCGTGGAAGTCGTCGGTTCGATGGTCATCGGCAAGTTCATCACGAAGGACCTCGTGATCCGCGCCTCGGCCGCGGTGGGGCGCAGGATGGCCATCGGCCGTGCCGCCCGCTTCGTTCCGCTCGCGGGCCAGGCGCTGTCGGCGGCGATCGGCTACATGGCGATCCGCTACCTCGGAGAGCAGCACATCCGCGACTGCATGCAGGTCTGCCGCCAGGCGGGACTGCGGCTGCCGTCCTCCGAGCCGGCGCCCCTGCTGCACTGAGTGCGCGCTGGGCTATCCGGCGCAAAAGGCAAACGACCAATATCCGGACGCAGAGGACGCAAGGTTACGCAGAGGACGCAAAAGGACAGCCATTCAGGAATGTCTTTTTCATTCCGGAATGGCTTTCTTGCGAGCTTTGGCTGTTTCCTTTTGCGGCTTCTGCGTCCGGCAGTCCGCTCCCGCCTTCGGCTCCCGCCGTCGTTCAGCCGCCGTTGCGCCGTGCGATCAGGCCGTCCAGCGTGCGCGCGAGCGCCTGCGGATCGACCGGGCTCAGCATGTAGTCGTCCGCGCCCGCGTGTTCCGCCATGGCCTGGTGGTGGCGCGTGATGTAGACGGCGGAGACGTGGACGACGGGCAGCTTGGCGGTCGCGGCTTCGGAGCGGATGCGGCGGCAGACTTCCACGCCGGAAATGTCGGGGAGGTTCACGTCGAGCACGACGGCGGCAGCTTGCGGCGCGAGCTGCAGCGCCTCCTCGCCCGTGGCGGCTTCCAGCGTGGCGAAGCCCTGCGCGCGCAGGCCGCGCGCGATGGCATAGCGCTGCGCGTCGTAGTCGTCGACGACGAGGACGGTGTACGCGCTTCGCTGCAACATCGGCAACTGCGGATCGTGCGATCCCGCGGCGCCGCGAGGGCCAGCACAGCAGGGAAGTCCCAGAAAAAAGCCTGCGCCGTGGAGCGCAGGCCGGTGTCGGGTGGTAGGACGTGCAGGATTCGAACCTGCGACCAACGGATTAAAAGTCCGCTGCTCTACCAACTGAGCTAACGTCCCGACCGGTTCTCGCTGCCGTTGTGCAGCAGCAAAGCCCGCGATTATAGCGTGGGCGAAACCGGATTTCCGCGGGTTGCGATGCGATCGAGCACCCAACCCGCGGCGCACTGCCCGAAGGTTGCGGTGACGCTGACGACGGAGCCGTAGCCGTGGCAGTTGAGCGAGCCGTCGCCTTCGATCGCGCACGAGGGGTCGGGCGGCGCCACTGCTTCGCGGCTGAACACGCAGGGAACGCCGATGCGCTTGCCCTCGCGCGGGGCGCCGTGGAACTTGCGCAGCCGGTAGCGCAACTGGGCGAGCAGCGGGTCGTGCGTCGTGCGCGAGAGATCGTCGATGTCGACGAGGTGGGCCAGCCGCTTGCCGCCGGCCGCCCCGCAGGCGATGAACATCGCCTTGGTCTCGCGCGCCCAGGCCGCCAGCGCCGTCTTGGCCTGCAGTTCGTCGCACGCGTCGATCACCGCATCGGCACCGGCAGGCAGCAGCGCGGGCCAGTTGTCCGGCTCGACGAACTCCTCCACCGCGGCAACGCGGCAGCCGGGATGGATCTGCGCGATGCGCTCGCGCATGGCCAGCACCTTGGCCTGCCCCAGCGTGCTGTCCAGGGCATGCACCTGGCGGTTGATGTTGGATTCCGCGACGTGGTCGAGGTCGATGAGCGTGAGCGCACCGACGCCGCTGCGCGCCAGCGCCTCCGCGGCCCAGGAGCCGACGCCGCCGATGCCGACCACGACCACGTGCGCCCGCCGGATGGCCGCAGCGCCGTCTACGCCGTACAGGCGCTCCAGGCCGCCGAAGCGCCGCTGCAGGTCCGCGGCCTCGTCGAGATGCGTCATGCGCGCAGCGCGCGGGCGCTCAGCGCAGGCGCGCGAGGCGCTCGCGCGCGGCGGCCGCGGCTTCGGACTGCGGGTAGGCCTTCACGAGGTCGTCCAGCGTGCGGCGCGCGCTGGCGTTGTCCTTCAGCTCGATCTGGCAGTTGGCGATGGAGAGCACCGCCTCGGGCGCGCGCGGATGGTCCGGCGCCTGCTGCAGCAGGGCGCGGAAGTTCGCGATGGCGCCCTTGTAGTCGCGGTTGGCGTACTGCGCATTGCCCAGCCAGAACAGCGCGGTGGGACGGTAGCCGCTCGCCGGGTACTTGCGCACGAAGTCGGCAAAGGCCGTCTGCGCGCCGGCGAAGTCGCCGCGCCGGAACGCGCCGAGCGCGCCTTCGAACGCCGCCTGCTCCGCCGGGTCGGCGGTGAAGTCGCGGCCGTCCACGTTCACCTTCACCGGCTCGAACTTGCGCAGGCGATCGTCGACCGCCTGCTGCACGTCCTTCTGCTGCTTCTGCAAGTCGGAGAGATCGCGCACCATCTGCTCGTTGGAGCCGCGCAGCCGGGCGATCTCGGACTTCAGCGCCTCGATCTGGTTCTGCAGGTCCAGCAGGCTGCGGCGCAGGCTGGCGTTGTCGTCGCTCGCGCGCCGCAGTTCGTCGACCGTCGCCTGCCGCTGCTGGTCCACCTTCTGGCGCAGGTCCAGGATGGCGCGGCGGGCCTCGTCGTCCTCGAACAGCGCCGCATGCGCGGACGCCGTGAAGAGCGAAGCGGCGGTGAACGCGGCCGCCAGCGCGGTGCGGTGCAGGCGGTTCATCGGTAGGCGATCTCGGCCCGGCGGTTCTGGGCCCAGGCCGACTCGTCGTGGCCCTCGGCCACCGGCTTTTCCTTGCCGAAGCTCACGGCCTCGACCTGCGAGTCGGGCACGCCCAGCAATTCCAGCGCCTGGCGCACGGCTTCGGCGCGGCGCTGGCCGAGCGCGAGGTTGTATTCGCTGCCGCCGCGCTCGTCGGTGTTGCCTTCGACCACGACATGGCGCTTCGGGTTCTGCTTCAGGAAACGCGCGTGCGCCTCGACCAGCGACTGGAACTCCGGCTTGATCGTGTTGCTGTCGTAATCGAAGTAGATGATGCGCGCCACGTTGGCGGGGCCGGCCTTGGTCGCCGCCGTATCGTCGACGGTCACGGGCTGGACCTGGCTCTGGCCGCCGCCACCGGGGGTGCCACCCGGGGTCGTGGCCGTGCCACTGCGGGATTCGACGGGCACGTCGTCGAGCTTCACGCCGCTCGCGCACCCCGCGAGTGCGGCGGCGAGGACGACGGCAAGAAGTGCAGACTGCTTCATTCCTAGCTTCTCCAGAAAGTTGTTCATCGCTGAAAGGGGCCCCAATCGGGTTCGCGGATATCGCCGCCCTTGCCGGGCAGGCGCGCCTTGATCTTGCCGTCGAGGGTGGTGGTCATCAGGGCCTCCGCGGACCCTTGCCGGGTCGCGTAGATGATGAGCCGCCCATTGGGCGCAAAGCTCGGGCTCTCGTCGGTCGTCGTGTCCGTGACGGACTGGACGTTGCCGGTGGCGAGTTCCATCACCTGCAGCTTGAAGGCGCCGCTGACGCGGGAAATGTAGGCGAGCCACCTGCCGTCCGAACTGAGGGCCGGGGAAATGTTGTAAGTCCCGGTAAAGGTGACGCGCTGCGCCTCGCCGCCATTGGCAGGCATGCGGTAGATCTGCGGAGCGCCGCCGCGATCGCTTACGAAATAGATGCTGCGGCCATCGGCCGAGTACAGCGGCTCGGTGTCGATGCCGCTGGACTGCGTGAGCCGGCGCGCCTCGCCGCCGGTGGCGGAGATCGTGTAGAGCTGCGAGCCGCCGTCGCGGGTGAGCGTGACCGCGAGCGTGCGGCCGTCGGGCGACCAGGCGGGCGCGCTGTTGGAGCCGCGGAAATTGGCGATCAGCCGCCGGGTGCCGTTCGCGATGTCGTGCACGTACACCACGGGCTTGCGCGACTCGAAGGAGACGTACGCCAGCTGCTTGCCGTTGGGCGACCACGCGGGCGAGATGATGGGCTCGGTGCTCGAGAGCGCCGACTGCGCGTTCTCGCCGTCGGCATCCGCCACCCACAGGTTGAAGCGGTTGCCCGCCTTGGTCACGTAGGCGATGCGCGTGGAGAACACGCCCTTCGTGCCCGTGAGCTTCTCGTAGATCATGTCGGCGATGCGGTGCGCGGCAAGCCGCAGGTCCGCCGCCACCACCACGAAGCCCCCTTGCGCGAGCTCCTGGCCGCGCACGACGTCCCAGAGCCGGAAGCGCACGTCGTAGCGGCCGTCGGCCAGCCGCGTGGCGCTGCCCACCGCCAGCGAGTCGGCGCTCTTCTGCCGCCACGGCCCCAGGTCGGGCCGGCTCGTCTCGTCGAGCGTCGGCGCGCCCGCAGTATCAACGGCGCGGAACTGGCCGCTGCGCTCCAGGTCGGCCTGCACGATGGCACCGATCTTCTGAGGCGCCTCGGCGTCCCCGCGGAAGGGAACGATGGCGATAGGGAGCTGCGTCAGCCCGACGCCGGTCACCTCCACGCGGAACTGCGCAAGCGCCGGGCCCGCACCCGCGAGGGCGCCCAGCGCGGCAACGAGCTCACGGCGTCGCCACGGTCTCAAGACATGCATTCTCTGGATTCTCCTTGTGCTTCCTGCGGTTCAACGCGCGGCAAATGGTTCCCGTGGTCAGGGTCGGCCCGGACCCGACGCGCCGGAGTCGCGTTGCAGCAACCATAACTTCATGTACCGGTAGTAGGTGCCCTCGGCGTTGGAGATCGCCAACGCGAATCCCAGCCGCCCGTCCAGGAACCCGAGCTTCAGCACATAGGTGCGCAGGAAGGCCCAGGTACCGTGTCCGAGGGCCTTCGCCAGCGATCCCTTCACGCCCCGCCGCATCAGCGCCAGCGCGCCGGCCGTGGAATAACGGTCGAGCTTCGCGAGCACCGACTCGAAATGCGGCATGCTGTCGTGCAACAGGTCGCCCTCCAGCCGCCCGACCGGTCCCTGCGTCACCACGCGTTCGTGCACCAGGTCCTCCGAGAAACGGGCCGCCCCGCGGCGGAACAGGCGCACCACGCGGTCCGGATACCACCCGGAATGCGCCATGTACTGGCCGCAGTAGCTGGAACGGCGATGGATCTCGTACGCATCGTATTTGCCCGAATGTATCGCACTCCGCAGGCTGGCCGCCAGTTCGGCCGTCACCTGTTCGTCCGCGTCGATCGAAAAGATCCAGTCGCCGGTCGCTGCATCGAGGGCGCGGTTCTTCTGCGGCCCGAATCCGGGCCAGTCCGCCGGCTGCAGGACGCGGGCCCCGGCCGCGCGCGCGGCTTCGACGGTGCCGTCGGTGCTGCCCGAATCGACCACCACGATTTCATCGGCGAAGCCCACCGAGCGCAGGCAGGCGCCGATGTTGCGGATCTCGTTGCGGGTGATGAGGACGACGGACAGGCGTGGCATGGGACGGCGCCGCCGGGCAGCCCGGCCGCGCACGGCATAATCGCGGCTTCATTATTGCACCCCGCTTGGGACCGAATCCTGTGATCCGCATCGACATGGGCGTGGTGCGCTGGCTGATGCCGTTCTTTGCCGGCTCGCGCAAGTTCTGGATCGGCGCGGCGATCTGCACCGTCATCTCGTCCGCCCTCGAGCCGCTGGTTCCCGCCCTGCTCAAGCCCCTGATCGACCGGGGCTTCCGCACCGACAATCCGCTGCAGCTGTGGACCGTGCCCACTGCGCTGATGCTGCTGTTCGCAGTGCGGGGCACCACCGGCTTCCTCGCGGACCTGGCGCTCGCGCGGATCTCGCAGGACGGGCTGATGAAGCTGCGCACCGCGATGTTCGGGCGCCTGCTGGACGCCCGCCTGTCGCTGTTCTCCCGCGAGAACGCGACCTCGCTGTCCAACACCGTGGTGTTCGAGCTGCAAAGCGGCGTGTCGCTGCTGGTGAACTCCGTCATCGCGCTGCTGAAGGACAGCATGTCGATGCTGGCGCTGCTGTTCTACCTGATCTACCTGAACTGGGCGCTCACGCTGATCGTGCTGGCCATCGTGCCGGCCGTGGCCTGGATCATCCGCACGGTGTCCAAGCGCCTGTACCGCATCGCCCGCAGCAGCCACGCGGCGACCAACGAACTCGCTTACGTGGTCGAGGAAAACGTGCTCGCCGCGCGCGTGGTGCGCCTGCATGGCGCGCAGCCCGCGCAGGCCAAGCGCTTCGACAAGCTGGGCAAGGCGCTGCGGCGGCTGGCCCTGAAGTCGGCGGCTGCCTCGGCCGCGATCACGCCGCTCACGCACCTCGTCGCGGCGGCTTCTCTCTCGCTGGTGATCGTCATCGCCCTGTGGCAAAGCCGCAGCGGCATCTCGCCCGGCACCTTCGCTGCCTTCGTCACGTCGATGCTGATGCTGATCGCGCCGATCAAGCGGCTGTCGGAGGCGGCCAGCCCCATCTCGCGCGGCATCGCGGCGGTGCAGCGCAGCCGCGAGATGCTCACCAAGGTGCCGCCCGAGGCCGGCGGCACCCATGCACCCGGCCGCACGCGCGGCCACATCGAATTGCGCCGGGTGACGGTGCGCTACCGCGAGGATGGACTGCCGGCGCTCGACCGCCTGGACCTGGAGATCACGCCGGGACAGATCGTGGCGCTGGTGGGTCCGTCCGGCTCGGGCAAGAGCACGCTCGCCAACCTGCTGCCCCGCTTCGTGCAGCCGGACGAAGGCGAGGTCCTGCTCGACGGAGTCGATGTCGCGGCCTGGAAGCTCGAGGCCCTGCGCGCGCAATTCGCGCTGGTGAGCCAGGACGTGGTGATGTTCAACGACACGCTGGCCGCGAACATCGCGCTGCAGGACGCGCCGGATCGCGCGCGGCTGGAGCGCTGCGTGGCCGCGGCGAACCTGGGCGAGCTGGTCGCATCGCTGCCGCAGGGCCTGGACACCAACGTCGGCCACAACGCCACCGAGCTTTCCGGCGGCCAGCGGCAGCGGCTGGCGATCGCCCGCGCGCTGTACAAGGACGCACCGATCCTGATCCTCGACGAGGCGACGTCGGCGCTGGACACCGTGTCGGAGCGCCAGGTCCAGGAGGCGCTGAACCGCCTCATGGCCGGCCGCACGACACTGATCATCGCGCACCGCCTCTCCACCGTCGAACACGCGCACCGCATCGTGGTGCTGGAGCAAGGCCGCATCGCCGAAGCGGGCTCGCACGCGGAGCTGATCGAACGAGGCGGGCTGTACGCGCGCCTGCACTCGCTGCAGTCCGGGCAAGGCTTGCTCGCATGAGCCCGCCGGGCCGCCCCAAGGGCGATACCGCAGTGCGCAGCACGGAGGTACTCCTGTGAGCGCGCTGGCGCAGCCGCCGGACGGCATAGACGCCAGCCGGCTGCAGCGCGTGCTCGTGATCAAGCTGCGCCACCACGGCGACGTGCTGCTGGCCAGCCCGGTGCTGAGCGTGCTCAAGCGCGCGGCGCCGCAGGCCGAGATCGATGCGCTGGTCTATGCCGACACCGCCCCCATGCTGCAGGGCCACCCTGCCCTGGCGCAGCTGCACCTGCTGCCGCGGGGCCGCCAGGGCGGCTGGCTGCAACGACTGGGCGCCGAGTGCCGGCTGCTGGCGGCGCTGCGCGAGCGCCGCTACGACCTCGTCGTGCACCTCACGGACCATCCGCGCGGCGCCTGGCTCGCGCGCGTGCTGCGCGCACGCTGGTCGGTGGCGTTCGAGCGCGAGGCTGGAGCGTGGTGGTGGCGCCGTGCCTTCACGCATCTGGCCCGCCAGCCGCGCGCTGGCATACCTCGCGCGACCGTGGAGCGGCACCTCGACCTGCTGCGGCGCCTGGGCATCCACCCGGAGCCGCAGGAGCGGGCGCCGACGCTGGCCATCGCCGACACGGCGCGCGAGCGCGTGCGCGACCTGCTGCGTGCCGCCGGCTGGCAGGGCCAGCCTTATGCCGTGGTGCACCCGGGCTCGCGCTGGATGTTCAAGGTGTGGACGCCAAGCGGCAACGCGCAGGTGCTGGACCACCTCGCTGCGCGCGGGCTCGTCCCCGTGCTCACCGCCGCGCCCGATGCGCGCGAGAGCGAGCTTGCCGATGCCATCCTGCAGCAGGCGTCCAGCCGCTGCATCGACCTGCGCGGCAAGCTCACGCTGCAGGAACTGGGCGCCGCAATCGCCGGCGCCGAGGTGTTCTTCGGCGTGGACTCGGTGCCGATGCACATCGCCGCCGCCGTGGGCACGCCGGGCGTGGCCCTGTTCGGCCCGAGCAGCGAAAAGGAATGGGGCCCCTGGAGTCCGCGCATGCGCGTCGTCGCTTCCCGCGAGCATCCCTGCCGCCCTTGCGGCATCGACGGCTGCGGCGGCAGCAAGCGCTCCGACTGCCTCGTGCTGCTGCCCGTCGCCGAGGTGGTCCGGGCGCTGGACGCGGTGCTGGAGCGGCCCGGGCGTGGCTGAAGGCCGGCCTCGCATCGCACTCGTGCGCGCCAGCTGGAATGCGGCCGGCGGCGCCGAGCGCTTCGTGCAGCGCATCGCGCAGGCCCTGGCCGCGCGCGACGTGGAAGTGACGCTGATCGCGCGCCACTGGCCGGCCAGCGGCGAGTCCGCCTTGCCGGCCGGCGTGCGCCGCCTGCAACTCGACCCGCCGCATGCCGGCCGTCGCTCGCGCGACCGCTCCTTCGCACGCGCCGTGCTGGACGCCGTCGCTCGTGAGCGCTTCGACCTCGTGCAGTCGCACGAACGCATTCCCGGCCTGCCCGTGTACCGGGCCGGCGACGGCGTGCACCGGCAGTGGCTCGCGATCAAGCGGCGCAGCCTGGGACGCTGGCGCGCGCTGGGCGACGCGCTCAGTGCGCAGCACCGCGCCGTGCTGCGGGCCGAAAGCGAGATGTTCGGGCATCCCGCCCTGCGCTGCGTGATCTGCAATTCCGAGATGGTCCGCGACGAGATCGTCCGGCACTACGGCGTGGCCCCCGAGAAGCTGGTCGTGATCCGCAACGGCGTGGACCTCCAGCGCTTCCGCCCGCCCACGCCCGAGGAGCGTGCCGACGCGCGGGCGCGCTTGGCCTGGCCATCGGAGCGCAGCGTGTTCCTGTTCGTGGGCTCCGGCTTCGAGCGCAAGGGCGTTGCCGCGGCACTGCGGGCGTTCGCCGTCGGCCCGCTGCGCGAGCGTGCCCTGCTGGTGATCGTGGGCGAAGACAAGCGGCGCGGCCGCTACGAACGGCTCGCCCGCCGGCTCGGCCTCGCCGACAGCGTGCGCTTCACCGGCGCGCAGGACGACGTCCTGCCCTACTACCAGGGCGCGGACGCCTTCGTGCTGCCCACGCTCTACGATCCGCAGTCCAACGCGGTGCTGGAAGCCATGGCCTGTGGGCTGCCGCCGATCACGACCCGCTCTTGCGGCGTGGCCGAACTGCTGTCGCCGGCCTCGGGCCGGGTGGTGGACGCCGACGACATCCCGGCGCTGGCTGCGGCCCTGGCCGACCTGCAGGACCGCGCGCGGGCGCGCGCGCTCGGGGCCGAGGCGCGGCGCGCCGTGGAACCCTACAGCCTGCAGCGCATGACCGACGACTATCTCGCCCTGTACGCGCGCCTGCTCCCGACTGCCGCATGAAAATCCTGCACACCGAAGCATCCGCCGGCTGGGGCGGCCAGGAACTGCGCATCCTCGCGGAGATGCAGGGCCTGCGCGAGCGCGGCCACACGCTGGAGCTCGCCGCGCCCGCCTCCGCGCGCATCCATCGCGAGGCGGCGGCCCTGGGTTTCACCGTGCACGACGTGCCGATCGCGCGCAAGAACCTGCGCGGCGTGCTCGCCCTGCGCAGGCTGCTGCGCTCACGCGACTTCGACGTCGTGAACACGCACAGTTCGACCGACAGCTGGCTGGCCGCGCTGGCCAATGCACTGTCGCCGCGGCGCGTGCCGCTCGTGCGCACGCGCCACATCTCCGCGCCCGTGCCGCGCAACCCCGCCACGCGCTGGCTCTACAACCGCGCGGCCGCCGCCATCGTGACCACGGGCGAGAAGCTGCGCGAGGAGCTGCGCGAGGGCAACGGCTTTCGCGACGTGACCATCCGCTCGGTGCCGACCGGCATCGACCCCGAGCGCTTCCATCCTGCCGACGCCGCCGCCGCGCGGGCCGAGCTGGGGCTGCCGGCTCTGTTCACCGTGGGCATCGTCGCGACCTTGCGCAGCTGGAAGGGCCATCGCTACCTCATCGACGCGGTCGGCCAGTTGCGCGCGCAAGGCCAGGACCTGCAACTGCTGATCGTCGGCGACGGACCGCAACGCGAAGCGCTCGAGGCGCAGGTCGCGGCGGCGGGCTGGTCCGAGGTGGTGCGCTTCGCGGGACACGATCCGCGTCCGGAGCGCTGGCTGCGCGCCATGGACCTGTTCGTGCTGCCCTCGTATGCCAACGAGGGCGTGCCGCAGGCGCTGATGCAGGCCATGATGTCCGGCCTGCCCTGCATCACGACTTCGATCGGCGCCATCGGCGAGGTGGCGCGCGACGGCGAGACGGCTCTGGTCGTGCCCACGCAGGACACGCAGGCCCTGGCGGCGGCGATCGCACGCCTGCAGCAGGACACCGGTTTGCGCCAGCGGCTGGGCCAGGCTGCGCGCGCGTTCGCGCTGGCGCATTGCACGCTGGCGGCGATGTGCGACGCGATGGAGGAGGTGTTCTCCTCCGCCCGCGCGCAGCCGCGTTAGCGCTGGTCTCCGCCGGCGCCCGCCCAGGCGCGGGCATGCACCGCGATCCACAGCCCGAAGAACAGCACGGCGATCGAGCCATGCTCGACCCGCAGCGTGGTGTTGAAGGTGCCCCCGATGAAGGCCACCAGGAAGCCGGCGGCGCTGGCCGGCCAGACCCACGACGTCGCCGCGCTCGCCGTGCTGCGCAGGAGCGAAGCGCCCCAGGCGACCGCCAGCAGGAGCAGCGACAGCACGCCGACCACGCCGCGATCCAGCAGGGTGCCGGCGTACAGGCTGTGCGGGTGCACCTGCTGCAGGTAGAGGCTGCGGTCGCAGCCTTCCCCATGCTGCGCGCGCCACTCGCACACCTGGTCGATCTTCACCGTCCCGAACGAGTCCGGGCCCCAGCCGAGCCAGGGGTGCTGGCGCCAGGCCTCGACGGCCAGGTTCCAGTGCCGGATGCGCGTCTCGGTGCTGGCCAGCTTGAACAGGCCATCCGGGGTGAGCTTGCGGTCCGACAGCACGGGATCGCGCGCGCCGAGCGCTGCCGCCAGGCCGGCCAGCACCGCCACGATCAGCACCGTGCGGCCGATCAGGCGGCGCGCCCGGGCCGTTCCACCCGAGGACAGGATGCCGATCGCGATGATCACCGCCGCGATACCGGTGGCGACCACCGCGGCGCGGCTGGCCCCGACCAGCAGCCCGGCACAACAGACGACCGCGGAGAAGCCCAGGCCGGTGCGCAGGCGGCCGCCCTGGCCGGACTGCGCAGCCTGCAGCCACCAGCCGAACGTGCTCGCGGCGAGGATCGCGATGTACAGCGCGGACTGGTTCACCTGCCCGACCGAGGGCAGTTCGAGGAAGGTCTTCGTTCCGCGCAGCAGGGGCACGGCCCCGCAGGCGATCGAAATCACGACACCGATGCAGGCCGCAGCCGGAAGAACGCTGGCGGCCCGCTTCGGCAAGGGGGTGCGCGATGCGAGCCATGCGAGCAGGAACACGCGGACCACGCCCTTGACGTCGCCCGCATAGCCGGCAAGGCCCGAGACCACTGCCGAAGCGAGCACGAAGGCGAAGGCCGAGTCGTAGAGGTTCCAGCGTCCGCCGAGGCCGCGGGTGCGCACCGCATGCACGCCCCAGAGCACGACGAAGAGGACTGCCGCGAGATTCTTGGGCGCTTCCTCCAGCGGCAGGATGAAGAGGAAGAAGGCCAGCGTCCAGAGCATCGCCTGCTGGAGTGCCTGCTCCAGGCTCGCGTGGGGCGCCGCAAGCGCCGCAGTGCCGTCGTACTTCATGCCGACCTTGCTCCAGCCTCAGGCAGTCCGCCGGGAAGCCGGCCGATGCGCCGCATCACTCGCCCACCCCGCTGCGGCCGATGCCCTGGTACACCAGTCCCGCCCTGCGCACGGCGAACGGGTCGTAGAGGTTGCGGCCGTCGAACAGCACGCGCGACTTGAGCCTGCGCGCGAGATCGTCGAAGTCCGGACTGCGGAACTCCAGCCATTCGGTCACGACCGCGAGGGCGTCGGCGCCTTCCAGCGCCTCGGCCGCCGAGCGCACCAGGCTGACCCCGGCGCGGCCCTTGAGCGCGGTCGCCGCGGTCTCCAGCGCCGCCGGGTCGTAGGCGCGCACGCGCGCGCCGGCCTGCAGCAGCGCATCGATGATGTCGATGCTGGAGGCCTCGCGCACGTCGTCGGTGTTGGCCTTGAACGCAAGGCCCCACAGGGCGATCGTGCGGCCGTCCAGCTTGCCGCCGAAATGCGCGACGATCTTCTGCCCCAGCAGCCGGCGCTGGCGCAGGTTCACGTTCTGCGCGGCCCGCATCAGCTCGGCGGGCTCGCCGGATTCCTCGGAGGTGTGGATCAGCGCGCGCAGGTCCTTGGGGAAGCAGGAGCCGCCGAAGCCGGCCCCGGCGTACAGGAAGTGCGGCCCGATGCGCGGGTCGGCGCCGACGCCGCGGCGCACCTGCTCGATGTCGACCTTCAGGCGGTCGGCCAGGTTCGCCAGCTCGTTCATGAACGAGATGCGGACCGCGAGCATGCAGTTGGACGCGTACTTGGTGAACTCCGCCGAGCGCACGTCCATGAAGAAGATGCGCTCGTGGTTGCGGTTGAAGGGCGCGTACATCTCGCGGAAGATGTCCTTCGCGCGGTGGTCGTCCGGATCGGTGCCGACCACGATGCGATCGGGACGCATGAAGTCCTCGACGGCCAGGCCTTCCTTCAGGAATTCGGGATTGGAGGCGACGCTCACCTTGTGCGGCACGCCCCGCGCCTGCAGTTGCTCCTGCACGGCGGCGCGCACCTTGTCGCTGGTGCCCACGGGCACGGTCGACTTCACGATCACCAGCGTGTCGCGCTCCATCCGCCGGCCCAGCTCGCGCGCGGCCGAAAGCACGTGGCTCAGGTCCGCCGAGCCGTCCTCGTCGGAGGGCGTGCCCACGGCGATGAAGGCGACGGCGGCGTGCGCCACGGCCTCGGCGTAGTCGGTCGAGAAGCGCAGGCGGCCCGCGGCGAGGCCGCGCGCGACCACGGTGTCCAGCCCCGGCTCGTGGATGGGGATCTCGCCTCGGCGCAGGCGATCGATCTTGCCGGCGTCGAGGTCGATGCACAGCACGTGGTTGCCGGTGTCGGCAAGGCAAGCTCCGGTGACCAGGCCCACGTACCCGGAACCGATGACGGTGATCTTCATGGAGAGGCGGCGATGAAGGCCCCGATTCTACGGGCGCGGCGTGGCCCGGCCGTTACACCTGTTGCGGCGCGCCCTCATAGCAGCACGATGTCGTACTGCTCCTGCCCCATGGCGCTCTCGCTTTGCAGGGAGATGGGCTTGCCGATGAAGTCCGACAGGCCGGCCAGGTGCTGGCTTTCCTCGTCCAGGAACAGCTCGATCACCTTGGGCGCGGCGATCACGCGGTACTCGCGCGGGTTGAACTGCCTGGCTTCCCGCAGGATCTCGCGCAGGATGTCGTAGGCGACCGTGCGCGAGGTCCGCACCGTGCCCTTGCCCTGGCAGGACGGACAAGGCTCGCAGAGCATGTGGGCCAGCGACTCGCGCGTGCGCTTGCGCGTCATCTCCACCAGTCCCAGTTGCGAGAAGCCGCCCGCCATCGTCTTCACGCGGTCGCGCGCCAGCTGCTTGCGGAATTCGCCCAGCACCGCGTCGCGGTGGTCTTCCCGCTGCATGTCGATGAAGTCGACGATGATGATGCCGCCCAGGTTGCGCAGCCGCAGCTGCCGCGCGATGGCCTGCGCCGCCTCGAGGTTGGTCTTGAAGATGGTCTCGTCGAAGTTGCGCGAGCCCACGTAGCCGCCGGTGTTCACGTCGATCGTGGTCAGCGCCTCCGTCTGGTCCACGATCAGGTAACCGCCGGACTTCAGGTCGACGCGCCGGCTGAGCGCGCGTTCGACCTCCTCCTCCACCGAGTACAGGTCGAAGATCGGCCGCTCGCCCTTGTAGAGCTGCAGCTTGGCGGCCGCCGCGGGCATGAACTCGCGCCCGAATTCCGACAGCAGCGCGAACTGCTCGCGCGAGTCGATGCGGATGGTCTGTGTCGCGTCGGTGACCAGGTCGCGCAGCACCCGCTGCAGCAGGTTCAGGTCCTGGTGCAGCAGCGCCGGCGGCGGCAGGCGCGTGGCCGCCTCGCGGATGCGCGTCCAGGTCTTGCGCAGGTAGGCGATGTCCTCGGCCAGTTCCTCGTCGCTCGCATCCTCGCCATTGGTGCGCAGGATGAAGCCACCCCCGTCGCTGCCCACCAGCTTGTTCAGCCGCCGGCGCAATGCATCGCGCTGTTCCGGCGGGATCTTCTGCGACACCCCGACGTGGTCGTCCTGCGGCAGGAAGACGAGCAGCCGGCCGGCGATGCTGACCTGCGTGGACAGCCGCGCGCCCTTGGTGCCGATCGGGTCCTTGATCACCTGCACCATCAAGGCCTGTCCCTCGAACACCTGCTTCTCGATCGGCACGGGCGGCTGGCCGCTGCGCGCGACGGCGGGCGGCTCGCCCTCGGGCTGGCGCTGCCACACGTCGGCCACGTGCAGGAACGCCGCGCGCTCCAGTCCCATGTCGATGAAGGCGGACTGCATGCCCGGCAGCACGCGCGCGACCTTGCCCAGGTAGATGTTGCCCACCAGGCCGCGTTCGAGCGTGCGTTCGACGTGCAGCTCCTGCACGGCGCCGTTCTCGACGATGGCCACGCGCGTCTCCTGCGGCGACCAGTTCACCAGGATGTCCTGCTGCATCTTCTTGTGGGCGACTCCTCGGCCACAGGATAACGCAGGAGCCGCTAAACTTGCCCGCTTCGTCCGCAGTTCCCGTGACCCCCGACATTCCCAAGTTTCTCCAAGGCGGCGGCGCCATGGGCGAGCGCATCCGTGCCTTCGACTGGAGCCGGCATCCCCTGGGGCTGCCCGAGCGCTGGCCCGAGTCGCTGCGCATGGCCATGAGCCTGTGCCTGAACTCCAGCTTCCCCACCGCGATCTACTGGGGTCCCGAGCTCCACATCCTCTACAACGACGCGTGGTCCGTGATCCCGGCGGAAAAGCACCCGTGGATGCTCGGCAAGCCCGCGCAGGAGGGCTGGTCGGACATCTGGCCCATCATCGGCCCGCAGTTCCGCCGCGTCATGGAGGGCGAAGGACTCGCGCTGTACGAGGAGATGCTGCCCATGGTGCGCGGCGGGCAGCCGCGCGAGACCTGGTGGAACTACAGCATCACCCCGATCCGCAACGCCGACCACAGCGTGGCCGGCATCTTCAACCAGGGCAACGAGGTGACGGAGATCGTGCTCGGGCGCCGCCGCCGCGAGGCGGAGCTGGCCCGCTGGCGCGAGACCTTCCACCAGGCGCCCGTGCCCGTGGCCTTGCTGCGCGGGCCCGAGCACGTGTTCGAGTTCGCCAACGACGCCTACCTGCGACTGGTCGGCGGCCGCGCGGTAGCCGGCAAGGCGCTGCGCGATGCGCTACCGGAAATCGTGGAGCAGGGATTCGTGGAGCTGCTGGACGGCGTGCACCGCAGCGGCGAGCCCTACATCGGCGCCGGCGCCAAGGTGATGCTGCAGCGGGCGGAGGAAGGCCCGGTGGAGGAACGCGTGCTGGACTTCATCTACCAGCCGCTGCGCGATGCGGCCGGCCAGGTGGACGGCGTGCTGGTGCTGGCCACCGACGTGACGGAACGGGCGCGGGCCGAGTCGGCGCTGCGCCTGACCAACTGGCAGCTGGGCGAGGAACGCGCCCGCCTCGCGTCGCTGATGGAGGCGGAGCAACGTGCGCGGCTTGCGCTGCGGCGCGTGAGCGACGGCCTGGAAGCGACCGTGAAGGCACGCACCGCGGAACTCACGCAGGCGCTGCAGGCGCAGCGCGCCGCGACCGAGCGGCTGCGCGCGGCCTTCGCGACCGACCTGATCTTCCAGGGCTTCATGGAGACCGACGGCACCTTGCGTGACGCGAACCCGGCGTCGCTGGCCGCGATCGGCTCGCGCCTGCAGGACGTGGTCGGCCGGCCCTTTTGGGAGACACCGTGGTTCGCGGCCACCGACGGCGCGCCGGAGCGCATCCGCGCCGCGGTGGATGAAGCGCGCCAGGGCCGCAGCGTGCAAGGCACGATGGCCGTGCGGCTGCCGCAGGGCGAACGCCAGTTCCGTTTCCTGATCCGCCCGATGGTGAACGCACGCGGCGAACTCGTGGGCCTGATCCCGGAAGCGCAGCCCCTGTAAAGCCGCATGCAGCGGGCAGCGCAGGCTGCCCGACGCCCCATGCGACCAAGGTCCCATTGGCCCGGCAGGAGCGCTTGCCTAGCCTCCCGGGCATGCTGTCCTCTCCGCCACGCCACACGAGTGCGCCAGTCCGGTTCTCCCTGAGTGCCGTCGCTGCCGCTGCCCTGCTGCTCGCTTTCTCGCCCGGCCCGGTGTCAGCCCAGGCTCCAGCCGCGCCCGTGACGGCGGCTGCGCCCATGCAGGCGGAGCAGCTCGAGCAACTGGTCGCGCCCATCGCGCTCTACCCGGACGACCTGGTCGCCATCATCCTTCCGGCTTCCACCAACCCGTTGCAGATCGTGCAGGCGGACCGCTTTCTGGACCAGCGCAAGTCCAATCCCAAGCTGGAACTCAACGCGCAGTGGGACGACGCGGTCAAGACCCTGTGCAACTACCCGGACATCGTGAAGAAGATGAGCCAGGACCTCGACTGGACCACCCAGCTCGGGGAAGCCGTCGTGGCGGACACGGGCGAAGTGCTGGAGGCGGTCCAGGCCTTCCGGCGGCGCGCGCAGTCGGCGGGCAACCTCAAGTCGGATGACAAGCAGAAGGTGGTCGTCGAGCAGAACGTCATCAGCATCGCGCCGGCCAATCCCGAAGTGGTGTACGTGCCGCAATACAACCCGCAGACCGTGGTCGTCGCGGGCGCCTATCCGACCTACCCCTACTACCCGGCTCCCTACCCGGCCTACTGGTATCCGTATGCGCCGGGCGCCGCGCTCGCCGCGGGCGTGATCTGGGGCGCGGCCATCGGCGCTGCCTGGAGCGGCGGCCACTACGGCTACGGCGGCGGCAACAACACCATCAACATCGATCGCGGCGACCGCAACACCACCATCAACCGTGGCGGCGACCGCACCAACGTCAACAGCGGCAATCGCGGCAGCGGCAACCAGTCGACCCAATGGAAGTCCGACAAGAAGCCGGGCCAGGTGAGCGGCTCGGTGGGCGGCGGCAATCGCGGCGCGCGCGCGGGCGACACGCGCACGAGCGGTGCCGGCGGCGGCAACTTCGGTGGCGGGGCCGGCGGGGGTGCGGGCGGCGGGCGCCCCGGCACGCAACCGTCGGGCGGCTTGGGGGGCGGTGCCGGTGGCGGTGCGGGCGGTGCACGCCCCAGCACGCAACCGTCGGGTGGCTTCAGCGGCGGCGCCGGTGGCGCCGGCGGCGGTGCGCGTCCCAGCACGCAGCCGGCCGGCGGCGGTGGCGGCGGCTTCGAGGGCATGGGCTCGTCGCGGCAGACGCAGCTCGATAGCTCGCGCGGCGCGTCCAGCCGCGGGGCCGCGGGATCGTCGTCAGCGGGCCGCGCGCCCTCGGCAGCGCCGCGTTCCGCTCCGGCGGGGCGGCCCTCCGGCGGCGGCGGTGGTGGCGGCGGGCGCGGCGGTGGCGGTGGTGGTGGACGTGGAGGCGGCGGCCGCCGCTAGGAGTACACGACCATGCAATCCACTCGTTCGAGGCTTTCCGCCATGCAAGACACCCCGCCCGTGCGCCTGCGTACCGCGACCCGCGCCCTGCTCCTCGCTGCATCGCTGTGCATGCCGCTGGCGCTGCTCGCGCAGCAGACCACCTTCGCCGATCCCGATGCGGCCGTCGACGCGTTCTCGCACGCGCTGCAGGCGAACGACGAAGCCGCCCTGCTGCAGATGTTCGGCGACAAGTACCGCGACGTCGTGATCACCGGCGACCCGGCCTACGACGCCGCACGGCGCGCCGAGGCGGCATCGGCCCTCGCCGCGCGCAAGCGCATCGAGGAGCTCGGGTCGGACCGGCGCATCCTGCACATCGGCGCGCAGGACTGGCCCTTCCCCATCCCGCTGGTGCGCGCAGGCGCGGGCTGGCGCTTCGCGACCGAGCAAGGCGCCGAGGAGATCCTCAATCGCCGCATCGGCGCGAACGAGCGCAATGCCATCTACGTGATGCGTGCACTGGTCGACGGACAGCGGCAGTACGCCGAGCGCGACCGCATGGGCGACGGCGTCCTGCAGTACGCGCGCAAGCTGGGCAGCTCGCCCGGCAAGCACGACGGTCTCTACTGGCCCACGCAGGATGGCGAAGGAGAAGAAAGCCCGCTCGGGCCGTTGGTCGCTTCGGCGTCGGCCGACCTGAAGGATCACGCCGAGGGCGCGCCGTTCAAAGGCTATCGCTTCCGCATCCTCACCAGCCAGGGCCCGCACGCACCGGGCGGCGCCTACAGCTACATCATCAACGGTCGCATGATCGCCGGCTTCGCCGCGGTGGCGACGCCGGCGGACTGGGGACACAGCGGCATCATGAGCTTCATGGTCAGCCACAACGGCAAGCTGTACCAGAAGAACCTGGGACCGAAGCCGCCGGCGATCACGAAGTTCGATCCGGGCCCGGGCTGGACCGAGGTCGAGCCGGCACCCTGAGCGGCGCGACGCAATGAGAAATGGCCCCGCGGGGGGCCATTTGCTTTGGGCAGTGCCAAGGCGGCCCCGCGGGGCCGCAAGCTCACTTCTTCGCCGGCTCGACCCTGATGGCCAGGGACTCGGTGTAGAGGGCATGCACCTGGTCGCCCTTCTTGATGTTCTTCAGCTGCTCCGGGTCTTCCACCACGAGGTCCACGAGGTGGCCGCCGGGGCCCTTGAGCGTGACCAGGTTCTTCTTGTGGTCCACGTGCACCACGTCGGCCAGCACGCTGACCTGCCGCACGGCCTTGCCGCCCGGCTTCTCGCCCTTCTCGGAGCGCTGCAGCTCCTCGCCGCCCTTCACTGCAGGGGTGCCGCCGCCGCCCTTCTTCAGTTCGAGCGCCACGGCTTCCGTGTACTCGGCATGCACGCGGTCGCCGACCTTGAGCTGGTCGAAGTTGCGCGCGTCCTCGCCCACCTCGACTTCGACTTCCTTGCCGTCCTGGCGCTTCATCGTGACGGTGCGCGTGGCCTTGTCGATGTGCGTGATGGTGGCCGTGGTCTTGATGGTCTGGCCGACCACGGCCTTGCCCGGCGCGGTGGCGACGGCAGTGTCGACCGTGGCAGCGGGCTTCTGCGCGGCGGCCGGCAGGCACGCGGCGGCGAGGACGCCGAGTGCGAACAGCGCGGGCGCAGTCTTGCGGATCATCATGGGGGCTTCTCCTGGGGGGTTGTGTGGGTGACCCCGGGAGGATCGGGCGCGCACCTGCGCATCGCAATGGGACCTAGGTCCCACCGGCCTCACACGGCCAGGCGCAATCCCGCTTGCCGCAGCAAGCCCGCCGTCTCGTGCAGGGGCAGGCCCATGATGCCCGTGTAGGAGCCGGCGATGCGCGCGATGTGCGCGGCCGCGCGCCCCTGCACCGCGTACGCGCCCGCCTTGCCCATGGGTTCGCCGCTGGCGACATAGGCGCGCACCTGCGCGGGCGTCAGCGCCGCAAAGGTCACGCGCGAATCGCTGAGGGCGGTGAGCCGGCGCCGACCTGCCTGCACCTCCACGGCGGTGAGCACGCGATGCGTGTGGCCGGAGAGTTCCCGCAGCATGCGCGCCGCATCGCGCGCGTCCTCGGGCTTGCCGTAGATGGTGCGGCCCAGCGCCACGGTGGTGTCGGAGCAGAGGATGGGCGCGGGCGGCAGGCCGCGCGCTGCGCGCCGCGCGACGGCGGCGTCCAGCTTCAGTCCGGTCACGCGCCGCACGTAGGCGGCGGGCGCTTCGCCCGGATGCACCGCTTCCAGCGCCTCGCTGTCTTCGCCGGGATCCGGCAGCAGCAGTTCGTAGCGCACGCCGAGTTGCTCGAGCAACTGGCGCCGCCGCGGGCTCTGGGAGGCGAGATAGACGAACTCACTCACGGTGGTAAGGGTGCCCTGCGTTGATGGACCACGCACGATAGAGCTGCTCGGCCAGCAGCACGCGCACCATGGCGTGCGGCAGCGTCAGGTCCGAAAGCCGGATGCGCTCGTGCGCGGCCTGCCGGAACGCGGGCTCGAGTCCGTCCGGGCCGCCGATGACGAGCGCCACCGTGTCGTTCTCCAGCGGCCAGGCCTTGAGCTTCGCGGCGAGCGCCACGGTGGTGAGCGCCGTGCCACGCTCGTCGAGGGCGACCAGGCGCGCGCCCTTCGGAATGGCCGCGGCAATGCGCTCGCGCTCGGCGGCCAGCAGCGCCGGCAGCGTTTTCGAGGCGCGCGGCTCGGTCTTGACGGCCTTCAGTTCCAGCCGCAGCTCCGGCGGAAAGCGCTTGGCGTAGTCGTCCCAGGCCGCCTGCGCCCAGTCGGGCACGCGCTGGCCCACCGCGACCACCAGCAGGCGCATCTCAGGACTTGCGTGCCGGCGACTTCGCGGGAGTCTTCTTCGCGGCTACCTTCTGCGCGGGAGCCTTGCGGGCTGGCGCCTTGAGCGCGGCCTTGCCCGCTGCGCTCTTCGCGGTGGTGCGCGCACCGCCCTTGCCCCCTGCGCTCTTCGCCGTGGTGCGCGCGCCGCCCTTGGCGGCTGCCTTCTTCGCCGGTGTCTTGGCCGCGGCCTTCTTCGCCGCGCTGGCCTGGCGTTCGGCCGTCTTCACCGCGCTGCTGCGGCGCAGGGACGGCGGCGGGGCCTTCTTCGCGGCGGGAGCGGGGGCCGGCTTGGGCGCTTCGGCGGGCTTGGCCGCGCCGAAGCGCACGCGCACCGGCTTGTCGCCCCAGATCTCCTCCAGGTGGTAGTACTGGCGGATCGTGGGCTGCATGATGTGGGCGACGGCGGCGCCGCAGTCCACGATGATCCATTCGCCGTTGTCCTCGCCCTCCACGCGCGGCTTGGGGAAGCCAGCCTCGCGCACTGCGTCGATCACGCTGGAGGCGAGCGCCCTGGTCTGGCGGTTGGACGTGCCCGATGCGACGATGACGCGCTCGAACAAGGGGGACAGGTGCTCGGTGTTGAAGACCTGGATGTCGTGGCCTTTCACGTCTTCCAGGCCATCGACGATGGCCCTCTGGAGCTTCTGCGTGTCCTTCTTGGCGGCGGTTTCAGTCGTCATCCGATGTCTTCGTAAAGGTGGTGGGTTTCAATATAACGGGCAACGGCTGGCTCAACCAGCGCGATGATGTCTTGCTGCGCCGCCCGGCGGGCCCGGATCTCGGTGGCGCTCTCGGCCATTGGCGGCAGGACCAGCCGGTGGACGCGCACGCCGGGCAGCGCTTCCAGCGCCTGCAGTCCGTCGCCGGAGCCGCGCCCGGCAACGCACAGCACGGCCATGCGGGCAATGTCCTGCCAAGCATGCCAACGCTCGAAGCCGGCCGCCTGGTCCTCGCCCATGATGAGGTACAGCTGGGCACCGGGATGCGCAGCCTGCAGTTCACGCAGGGTGTCGATGCTGTAGGTCGGGCCGCTGCGCCTGAGCTCGCGGTCATCCACCTCCACGCCATCGAGGCCGGCGAAGGCCAGGCGGGCCATGGCCAGCCGGTGCTGCGCCGGCGTGAGGCCGCGCTCCTTGTGCCATGCATTCCCCGTCGGGAAGACGTAGAGACTATCGAGCGCGAGCTGCTGCACGGCGGCCTGCGCCAGCACGCGATGGGCGCGGTGCGGCGGATCGAAGGCACCGCCGAACATGCCGACGCGCGATAGCGGCTGGCTCACAGCCAGTCCTTCCGCGGCAGGAAGCGGCGCAGCAGTTCCTCTTCGCGCGAGCCCGCCTCGGGCTGCTGCTGGTAAGCCCAGGACGCGTGTGGCGGCATGGACATCAGGATCGACTCGGTGCGGCCGCCCGACTGCAGGCCGAAGTGCGTGCCGCGGTCCCAGACGAGGTTGAATTCGACATAGCGGCCGCGGCGCAGCAGCTGCCAGGCGCGCTCGCGCTCGCCGTACGGCAGGTCCTTGCGCCGCTCCAGGATGGGCCGGTACGCGGGGATGAAGGCATCGCCCACCGAGCGCATCAGCACGAAGCTGGACTCGAAGCCCTGCTCGAAGTAGTCGTCGAAGAAGATGCCGCCGATGCCGCGTGCCTCGTTGCGGTGCTTCAGGAAGAAGTAGTCGTCGCACCAGGCCTTGAAGCGCGGGTACTTGTCGTCGCCGAACGCCGCCAGCGCATCGCGGCAGGTCGCGTGGAAGTGCACCGCGTCCTCGTCGAAACCGTAGTACGGCGTGAGGTCCATGCCGCCGCCGAACCAGTACACGGGCTCGCCCTGCGGCGGCAGCGCCGCGAGCATGCGCACGTTCATGTGCACCGTCGGCGCGTACGGATTGCGCGGATGGAACACCAGGGACACGCCCATCGCCTCGAAGCCGGCGCCGACCAGGTCGGGCCGGTGCTGCGTGGCGGAGGGCGGCAGCCGCGGCCCCGTCACCTGCGAAAAGGCGCAGCCCGCGCGCTCGAATACCTGGCCGCCCTCGAGGATCATCGTGCGGCCGCTGCCCTGCAGGGGCTCGCCCGCTTCCTTCTGCCAGAGGTCGGCGCGGAACGGCTGCCCGTCGAGCGCGCCGAAGGTGTCGGTGATGCGCTGCTGCAGGTCCCAGAGGTACTCGCGGACCTGGGTCCGCCGCACGTCCACGCTAGCCCTTCACGGCGCGGAAGCCGATGTCGCGGCGGAACTGCGCACCGTCGAAGCTGATGCCGCGCAGCAGCTCGTACGCATGCAGCTGCGCCGCCTTCACGGTGTCGGCCATCGCGGTGACGCACAGCACGCGGCCGCCGGCCGTGACGATCTGGCCGTCCTGGGACGCCGTCGCTGCGTGGAAGACCACCGCATCTTCCGTGTCCTTGGGCAGGCCGTGGATCACGTCGCCCTTGCGCGGGTCCATGGGATAGCCGGCCGCGGCCATCACCACGCCCAGCGCCGGTCGGCGGTCCCACTGCAGCTCGACCTGGTCGAGCCCGCCAGCCGTGGCGGCCATCATCACGTCGAACAGGTCCGACTTCAGCCGCATCATGATCGGCTGCGTCTCGGGGTCGCCCATGCGGCAGTTGAACTCCAGCGTCTTCGGATGGCCCTGCTTGTCGATCATCAGGCCGGCGTACAGGAAGCCCGTGTACGGGATGCCGTCCTTCTCCATGCCGCGCACCGTCGGCAGGATGATCTCGCGCATCGCGCGCGCATGCACCTCGGGCGTCACCACGGGCGCGGGCGAGTAGGCGCCCATGCCGCCGGTGTTCGGGCCCTGGTCGCCGTCGCGCAGCCGCTTGTGGTCCTGGCTGGTGGCGAGCGCGGTGACGTTCCTGCCGTCGCACAACACGATGAAGCTCGCTTCCTCGCCCTGCAGGAATTCCTCGATCACCACCCGGGCACCGCCGGCGTTGTGGCTCACGCCCAGCTTGTTGTCCAGGAGCATGAAGTCGATCGCTTCGTGCGCCTCGGCGGGCGTCATCGCCACGACGACGCCCTTGCCTGCGGCCAGGCCGTCGGCCTTCACCACGATGGGCGCGCCCTGCCGGTCGACGTACGCGTGCGCCTGGGCGGCGTCCGTGAAGGTCTCGTAGGCGGCCGTCGGGATCTTGTGCCGCGCCATGAAGGCCTTCGAGAAGGCCTTGGAGCTTTCGAGCTGCGCCGCCGCCTGCGTCGGGCCGAAGATGCGCAGCCCGTGCGCGCGGAAATCGTCGACCACGCCGGCCGCCAGCGGCGCCTCGGGGCCGACCACCGTCAGTGCGATCTTCTGCTTCAGCGCCCAGTCGCGCAGCTGGCGCAGGTCGGTGATCGGCACGTTCTCCAGCCGCGCGTCCATGCCGGTGCCGCCGTTGCCGGGCGCCACATACACGGCCTGCACCTTGGGAGACTGCGCCAGCTTCCACGCCAGCGCGTGTTCGCGCCCGCCGCCGCCGATGACGAGAACCTTCATTCAGCGATCTCGGCGTTCGTGTACACGTTCTGGGCGTCGTCGAGGTCTTCCAGCACGTCCAGCAGCTTCTGCATGCGCTGGCCCTCGTCGCCGGAGAGCTCGATCGTGTTCTCGGGACGCATGGTCACCTCGGCCACCTCGGGCTTCAGGCCGGCGGCTTCGAGCGCGTTCTTCACCTTCTCGAAGTCGGTGGGCGAGGTCAGCACCTCGATGGCGCCGTCGTCGTCGACGATCACGTCGTCGGCGCCGGCTTCCAGCGCGAGCTCCATCACCTGGTCTTCGCTGGTGCCCGGCGCCAGGATCAGCTGGCCGCAGTGCCTGAACTGGAAGGCCACGGAGCCTTCGGTGCCCATGCTGCCGCCGTACTTGCTGAACGCATGGCGCACTTCCGCCACCGTGCGCACCTTGTTGTCGGTCATCGTGTCGATGATGATCGCGGCGCCGCCGATGCCGTAGCCCTCGTAACGGATTTCCTCGTAGTGCACGCCTTCGAGGTTGCCCGTTGCCTTGTCGATGTTGCGCTTGATCGTGTCGGCCGGCATGTTGGCTGCCTTGGCCTTGTCGACGGCCAGGCGCAGGCGCGGATTCGCCGCAGGATCGCCCCCGCCCTGGCGAGCGGCGACCATGATTTCACGGATGACCCGGGTCCAGATCTTCCCCCGCTTCTCGTCCTGCCGCCCCTTGCGGTGCTGGATGTTCGCCCATTTGCTGTGACCGGCCACGCTCGTTCCTTGTTCTGTGCTGTACGCTTCGTTGGCCCCCATTCTACTTTTCGCCTCATGGCGGAACGGAAAGCGTCAGCCGCATCGGGCTGTCCGTGCTCCTGGCGGGCGTCAAGCGCGACCTGAGCGGCATCAGCCAGCCCGGCAAGCTCGAGAGCAAGCTGGCCCAGGTGCGAGTCGCCCAGGAGAAGCTCAAGGGTGCCTCCTCGGCGGGAAGAAGCAGGCACCGGAGCCGCGGTCTTTGTAGGCTGGCGGTGAGCCGCAGGCGAACCCCAGCTTGCTGCGCGACGCTGGATCGCTGGGGTTCGCTTCGCTCACCGCCAGCCTACTTGCTGCGCTCACCGCCAGCCTACTTGCTGCGCTCACCGCCAGCCTCGTTATTTCGAAGGATGCCCTCCACCGCGCACGCGCGTTGTGGTCGCATGCGCACCTACATCCGCACCCAGACGCCCGGCGCGACCTACTTCTTCACGGCCACGCTCGAAGACCGCGGCGCGCGGTACCTCGTGGATCACGTGGCGGAGTTGCGGGCGTGCCTGAAGACCGTGAAGGAACGCCATCCCTTCGAGATCGAGGCGATGGTCGTGCTGCCCGAGCACCTTCACGCGCTGTGGCGCCTGCCGGAAGACGATGGCGACTACGCGACGCGGTGGATGCTGCTGAAGCAATCGTTCACGCGGCGCTTGACGGAGTTGGGCGTCCTGCCAGCCGAGGCCCAACAGCCCCGCGGCCGCCGCGGCGAGCGCACCGTGTGGCAACGCCGCTTCTGGGAACACCAGATCCGCGACGAAGCCGACCTCGCCCGCCACATAGCCTACATCCATTTCAACCCCGTCAAGCACGGATGGGTGCTCCGCGCGCGGGACTGGCCGTATTCGAGCCTGCACCGGTTCGTGCGCGAGGGCCGGCTGCCGCAGGACTGGGGCATCAGTGCGGCGATCGAGGGCGCGTTCGGCGAGTGAACCGCCCGGCACTCCGGGCCAACCGCGCGTAC
Organism: Ramlibacter ginsenosidimutans; assembly: GCF_016654015.1. Taxonomy (GTDB): domain Bacteria; phylum Pseudomonadota; class Gammaproteobacteria; order Burkholderiales; family Burkholderiaceae_C; genus Ramlibacter; species Ramlibacter ginsenosidimutans. The sequence continues at coordinate 227,282 of NZ_JAEPWM010000007.1, forward strand.
GGGCGACGCGACACGCTGTTGCCACAAACTCGCCGCCGGGCCCGGCGTTTGCTAGAGTGGGCTTTTGCTACCAGCGAGCACGATGGCCGACACCTCTTCCGCTCCGCGCCACATCCGGCTGACCTCCCACGCGGGAGGACAAGGCGCCCTCCCCATCCACTGGGGTGCGGCCACGGCGGCGGAGCGCGGCCCGGTCGTGGGCACCACCACCAACCGCGGCCACCGCAACGTCATCGGCACGCACAGCGGTTCGTACAGCGTGTACCGCGCGCTCGCTGTCGCGGCCGGCGCGCTGAGCCGCGAGCACAAGGCGGACCTCACCAACACCTCGCCCACCGACCAGATCGGCCCTTACCCGCAATGGTCCGACCCGGGCAAGATCGTGAGCCTCGACCCCTGGGGCGCGGCCGTGGCCGACGTGTTCGCGACCGAACTGGCCGCCGGCTACGACATCCGGCCCACCATCGCCGTGACCAAGGCGCACGTCGTCCTGCCGGAGGTGATCGAGGCGATGCAGAAGGGCCGCATCTCGGCCGACGGCAAGATCCTGATGCGCGGAGGCGCGGCCTGCGTCACGAAGGCGGCGATCGAGCCCGTGTGGTGGCTGCCCGGCGTGGCGAAGCGCTTCGGCTGCTCCGAGGCCAACCTGCGCCGCGTGCTGTTCGAGGAAACCGGCGGCATGTATCCCGAGCTCGTCACGCGCAGCGACCTCGAGGTGTTCCTGCCCCCCATCGGCGGCCAGACGGTCTACATCTTCGGCAACCCGCGCGACCTGGCCAATCCCGAAGTGGAGCTCACCGCGCGCGTGCACGACGAGTGCAACGGCTCGGACGTGTTCGGCTCGGACATCTGCACCTGCCGGCCCTACCTCACGCACGCCATCGAGGAATGCATCCTGGGCGCGCAGCGCGGCGGCGTCGGCCTGGTCTCCTACTCCCGCAAGGAGGGCCGCGCGCTCGGCGAGGTGACGAAGTTCCTGGTCTACAACGCGCGCAAGCGCCAGGTCGGCGGCGACACGGCGGACCAGTACTTCGCGCGCACCGAGTGCGTCGCCGGCGTGCAGGACATGCGCTTCCAGGAGCTCATGCCCGACGTGCTGCACTGGCTGGGCGTCAGGAAGATCCATCGGCTGGTCTCGATGAGCAACATGAAATACGACGCGATCACCGGCTCGGGCATCGAGGTGGGCGAGCGCATCGACATCCCGGCCGGCCTCATCCCTGCGGATGCGCAGGTGGAGATGCAGGCCAAGAAGGCCGCCGGCTATTTCACTCCCGAGGGCGCGCCCGACGCGGATGCCCTGAAGAACACGAAAGGACGCGCGCTGTGAGCCGCGGGGCCGCCGCGAGGCGGGTCCCGCAGCGCCCGGCGCTCAAGCGATTCCCATGAGCGACACCCATTCTCCCGCCGCCCCGACCGAGGCGGCGCAGGAAGCCGCGAGCCTCCTGCGCAGCACCCACACCATCCGCGAACGCTGCAAGCAGTTGCTCGAGCGCGCCCGTGCGGGCGACTCGCGCTGGTTCACCGTCGACGACGACGCGCTGCCCGTGGCGGCGCACGCCGTCGCCGATCTCACACGCAAGCGCTTTCCCAAGGGGCACATCCCCCTGCACAGCCGCTGGCGCCACATGGAAGCCGGCGGCGTCGACCGCAAGGCGCAGCTCGAACGCATGCTGGGCGACGTGGACCACGCCACGCGCGCCGAGGCGATGTGGGACCTAGCCTTCGTGAGCGTGCTGCTCGATGCCGGCGCCGGCCCCGACTGGAGCTACGTCGAGCCGGCCACGGGCAAGACCTTCACCCGCTCCGAAGGGCTCGCGGTGGCCAGCTTCCACGCGTTCACCAGCGGCATGTTCTCCAGCGACATGGACCATCCGCTGCGGGTGGACGCCGACGGCCTGCGCGGACTCATCACCGACCACCTCGCCAGCGCCTTCCAGGTGCGGGCGAACAATCCGCTGGTGGGCCTGGAAGGGCGCGCCATCCTGCTGCGCCGCTTCGGCGAGGCCATGCAGGAGCAGCCCGAGGCCTTCGGGCCGGAGGTGCAACGGCCGTCCGGGCTCTATGCCCAGATCTTCGCGCCGGGCCCCGATGTCCCCTACACCGCCGACGTGGCCGTGCAGGACATCCTGTCGGTGATCCTGATGACCTGCTCCGGCATCTGGCCCACGTCCAGCTTCATCGAAGGCATTCCGCTGGGCGACTGCTGGCGCCATCCCGCCGTGCGTGGCGAAGGCCTGAGCGACGGCTGGGTGCCCTTCCACAAGCTGTCGCAGTGGCTCACGTACTCGCTGCTGGAGCCCGTGGCCTGGTCGGGCGTGAAGCTGCGCGACGTCGGTGCACTGACCGCGCTGGCCGAATACCGCAACGGAGGCCTGCTCATGGACACCGGCGTGCTGCGCCTGCGCGACCCCGCGCTGGCCGCGCAGACCTGGCAGCCGGGCGACGAGATCATCGTCGAGTGGCGCGCCATGACGGTGTCGCTGCTGGACGAACTGGCCGTGCACGTGCGCAAGCTGATGCACCTGGACGCCGAGCACCTGCCGCTGGCCTGCGTCCTCGAAGGCGGCACCTGGGCCGCCGGCCGCGAGCTCGCGCAGCGCGAGCGCGGCGGCCTGCCGCCGTTGAAGGTGGCGAGCGACGGAACCCTGTTCTGAAACCACGAACCATGCCGAACAACAGCAACGTCCACGTGATCGACCACCCGCTGGTGCAGCACAAGCTGTCGCTGATGCGGAACAAGGAGGCCAGCACCAACAGCTTCCGCCGGCTGCTCAACGAGCTCGCGATGCTCATGGCGTACGAGGTCACGCGCGACGTGCCGACGCAGGAGGTGGAGATCGACACGCCCCTGGAGAGGACGAAGACGCGCGTCATCGACGGCAAGAAGCTGGTCTTCGTCTCCATCCTGCGCGCGGGCACCGGCATCCTCGACGGCATGCTGAGCGTCGTGCCCGGTGCGCGCGTGGGCCACATCGGCCTGTACCGCGACCCGAAGACGCTCATGGCCGTGGAGTACTACTTCAAGATGCCGCAGAACATGGAGGAGCGCGACGTGATCGTCGTCGACCCGATGCTGGCCACCGGCAACTCCGCCATCGCCGCGGTGGAACGCTTGAAGGAACTGCATCCGAAGTCGATCAAGTTCGTCTGCCTGCTCACCTGTCCCGAGGGCGTGGCCGCGCTGCAGAAGGCGCATCCGGACGTGCCGATCTACACGGCGGCCATCGACCGGCAGCTGAACGAGCACGGCTACATCCTGCCGGGCCTGGGCGACGCCGGCGACCGCATGTTCGGCACGAAATAATCCCTTTCTCGCTCCCTCCCCCACTGGGGGAGGGTTGGGGTGGGGGCACGCGCGGACTCTCAACCAACGATGCTCGACCTCCTCATCACCAACGCCACCCTCCCCGACGGCCGCACCGGCATCTCCGTCGCCGTGCAGGACGGCCGCATCACCGAAGTCACCCCCGGCCTGCAGGCACCCGCCCACGAGACGGTCGACGCCGGCGGCTACCTGCTCTCGCCGCCGTTCTGCGATCCGCACTTCCACATGGACGCGACGCTCAGCTACGGGCTGCCGCGCGTCAACGAGAGCGGCACGCTGCTGGAAGGCATTGCGCTGTGGGGCGAGCTGAAACCGCTGCTCAAGGCCGAGGACCTGATCGCGCGCGCCCTCGCCTATTGCGACTGGGCGGTCGCGCGCGGCCTGCTGGCGATCCGCAGCCACGTGGACACCAGCGATCCGTCACTGCTGCCCGTGCAGGCGCTGCTGGAAGTGAAGAAGCGCGTCACGCCCTACCTCGACCTGCAGCTGGTCGCCTTCCCGCAGGACGGCGTGCTGCGCACGCCGGGGGGCCTGGACAACCTGCAGCGTGCGCTGGATCTCGGCGTCGACATCGTCGGCGGCATCCCGCACTTCGAACGCACCATGGCGCAGGGCGCCGAGAGCGTCAAGCTGCTGTGCGAGATCGCAGCCGCGCGCGGCAAGCTGGTCGACATGCATTGCGACGAAACCGACGACCCGCTCTCGCGCCACATCGAGACGCTCGCCTTCGAGGCGCAGCGCTTGGGGCTGCAGGGCCGCGTCAACGGCTCGCACTGCACCTCCATGCACAGCATGGACAACTACTACGTGTCCAAGCTGATCCCGCTGATCGCGGAAAGCGGCGTGAGCGTCGTGGCCAATCCGCTGATCAACATCACGCTGCAGGGGCGGCACGACACGTATCCCAAGCGGCGCGGCATGACGCGCGTGCCGGAGCTCATGGCCGCGGGCGTGAATGTCGCCTTCGGCCACGACTGCGTGATGGACCCCTGGTACGGCATGGGGTCCGGCGACATGCTGGAAGTGGCGCACATGGGATTGCACGTGGCGCAGATGACCAGCCAGGCGGGCATCCGCGCGTGCTTCGACGCAGTCACCACGAATGCGGCGAAGGTGATGCACCTGCAAGGATACGGCCTGGAGCCCGGCTGCGATGCGAGCTTCGTGCTGCTGCAGGCGACGGACCCCATCGAGGCCATCCGCCTGCGAGCCAACCGGCTGCGCGTGTGGCGCCGGGGGCGCCTGCTTGCGCAGACGCCCGAGATCGTCGCGACCCTGGGCCTGGACGGCCGTCCGGGCCGCGTAACGTTCAGCGCGTCGTCGTCGAAGGCACCACGATGATGTTGTCGCCGGTCTTGCCGCGCCGGCCGGTGTCGCCAGTGGCACCCGTGTCGCCAGTCGCACCCGTGTTCCCGGTCGCACCCGTGTCGCCGGTGGCACCCGTGCTGCCCGTGCTGCCCTTGCTGCCGGTATAGCCGGTCGCGCCGGTGTCCCCCGTTGCGCCGGTGCTGCCCGTGGTCCCGGCGCTGCCGGTGTTCCCCATGGTGCCGGTGGCGCCGGTTGCACCTGCCGGGCCTGCGGGGCCGGGGACGGTGACAACCACCGGCGGAGCGGCAGCGGGTGCCTGGGCCGGAGTGACGGCAGCTTCGCGCTGGCAGCCTGCGAGGGCCAGCGTGGCGGCGGCGATGGAGAAGGCAATTGCGTAATTCATGTGAGTCCGATTCGATGAGATGGACCGCAGAGCCCGCACGAAAGGCGCGGGGCACGGTTCGCTGCTGAAGTTAAGGCGCGCGGGCCGCGCGCTCTGTGCGCTGGCGGACGCAGGCGCTCGATTGGCGGTGCCGGACTACAAGCCGCTGTTGCTCACGCGGGACTGGATACGGTTTTGCGCCCCGGCACCGTGGACTTTCGCCCGCCGCCCTGCCGCCCCGCCGGCACGTTGGCCTTGGGCCGGCTCAGGGCGCGGGCGGCACGCGACCGAGCACGCGCTCCACGGCCATGCCGATCGCGACCAGGCGGCGGTCGCTGCCGGCCGGGCCGTCCATTTCCAGTCCCACCGGCAGGCGCGTCGTCGCGCCGAGCGCCATCGGCACCTGCAGGCCCGGCAGGCCCGCGTTGCTGCCCGGGTCGGTGTTCTGGATGAACAGCAGGAAGTTCTCGATGCTGCTCGCCTCGGGCGTGGCGGGCGGCGCCACGTGCGGCACGGTGGGAAAGACCAGCGCGTCGAGGCTGTTCGCGCTGAAGGTGTCGGCGTACAGCCGGATCAGGGCCGGACGCTGCGTCTCCATCGCGGCGCGGTACGCAGGCGCGGCGTCCACCACGCCGCCGTTGGGACCCGGCAGCTTGCGCGTGAGCACGAGACCGTCGTACGTGCCCTTCACGTCCGGGCTGGCGATGCCGGCCGCGAGCTGCTGGATCGTGATGCCCGTGGGGTACTTCGCCAGGTACGCGGACACATCGTCGTAGGCCTCGTACAGCGCCACCGGGAAGCCGACGCTGCCGTTCAGGGCCATGAGGTCCGGCATCGCGACGTCCACGATGGTGGCGCCAGCGAGGCGCAGGCGGGTGAGCGCGGCAGCGAAGGCCGTGCGCGTGTCGGCATCCAGGTTGGCCAGGAAGGGCTGCGCCACCCCGAGGCGCACGCCATGCAGGTCCGCGGGACCGACGGGCGCGCCGCCCGCGATGATGCGGTCCATCAGTTCCAGGTCGCCCACGGACACGGCCATCGGCCCGGCGGTGTCGCGCGTGTGCGAGATCGGCAGGATGCCCTCCTGCGAGTACCGGCCCACCGTGGGCCGCAGCGAGGCGCACCCGTTGAGCGCACAGGGAATGCGCACGGACCCGCCGGTGTCCGTGCCCAGTCCGGCCAGCGCGATGCGCGCGCCGAGCGCGGCACCGTTGCCGGCCGAGGAGCCGCCGGACATCCGGGTGGGATCGTAGGCGTTGCGCACGCCGGGTTGCGGGCCCGTGTTGTACGCGGGGTTGTAGCCCGAGATGCCGAAGGCGAGCTCGTGCAGGTTGGTCTTGCCCAGCACGATGGCGCCGGCCTCGCGCAGGCGGTGCACCACCGGCGCGTCCTGCGCCGCGACGAAGCCGCGCAGCGCCGGCGTGCCGCCGGTGGCGGGCAGGCCCGCGGCCTGGATGTTGTCCTTCACGACGATCGGCACGCCCTCCAGCGGCCGGCACGGCGCCCCGCTGGCGCGGCGCGCATCGACCGCGCGTGCGGCTGCGAGCGCGCCGGCCTCGTCGAGCGTCACGAAGGCATTCAGTTCCTTCCTGGCGTTCGCCCGAGTGAGAGCGGTGCGCACCAGGCTCTCGCTGCTGATGCGCCCGCTGCACACGGCGGCGGCGGCTTCCGCGGCAGTGAGCTGCGTCGGGTCGGGCGGGATGCCCGGGCCCGTCGCGCAGCCCGCCAGCAGCGCGGCCACGGTGATGCAAGGGACCAGGAGGGACGATGGCGACATGTTCTTCTCCTCGGGGCGAGGCGGCCATGATCGTCGCGTGCGGGGGTGGCGTCAATGCGGCGGGTGGACGCAGGGGACGGAGGGAACGGCGAGTTTGCTGGGGTTCGTCTTCGACTCACCGCCAGCCTACGAAGGCGAAGACGATCGATACGGGCCGGAGTCCGTAGGCTTGTGGTGAGCGACAGCGAACCCCAGCGATCGCGCGACGAACACAGCGACGCTGCGGTGCGTACGCTGGCGGTGAGCGCGCGAAGCGCCGAACCTCACTTCGCCAACGGCGGCATCAATGTCGGCGGCAGCTACATCCGCGCGGCCATCGCCAAGCCCCTGATCAAACCGGGCGAGCGGACACCCGACGCTGCGGGATCTCGTCAGAGATCGGCTTCAGCGCGTCCTGCGCGAGGGTGCTGGTCTATGCGGTGGCCGACCACGAGTGCGTGGCGGCCAGCGCGGGGACGGCGCACCCAGCGCCGAACCTGTTTCGTTCATGCGTGCCTCTTCGGGGCGGGCGACAGGTGCGTTCGGTATTGAGTTGTAGCGTCACCGCGCAGACTCTGGCCTTGGGTCGATGCGCGCAGTCCACCGCTGCCTCACAGCGCGCGAGCTGGTCCACAACCTAGCAGGCGTGACCACGCGAGCTAAGCAGACACGGGCGCCACCGGCACGACGTCCAAGAAGCTGCGTGTTTCGCTCTGCGGCCGATATTGTTCGTCCAGGGGGCTAACCACGAGCTTTATAGGCATCTGGCTTGCCACACCACTAAAAACGCACGTTCCTGTCGGCAGCGTCGGTATCGATTCTTCCGTTATCCGATCGATGTAAGAGACCGAACTTGCAATCGATCGCAAATCTGCCTCATTGATCAACCGATGTATGAAGTAGTTGTGAGCCTGGGAAATGATAGTAGGGGAGATGTCAAACGGCCGCTGGCTCGAAATGGTTAGGAAGACTCCGAACTTCCGCCCTTCCTTGATGATCTCCTCGAACGTCTCGAGGCGGTAATCCTTCCAGCTCTCAGCCTCTCGTGAAGACTCATGCGACAGTATGTTGTGCGCTTCGTCGATGATGACCGTGAGAGTCTTGTTGTCACCGTGAAGCTTATGTTCAGCGTAGAACCTCTTGCATAACAGCAGCGGAACCGTCTTCTTCATCTCAATACTCGTGTCGCTTAGATCCACCACCACGACGTTACGCTTCCAAAATTCCGCCGAACTCAGATCGAATATCCGGTCTATGTCGCGCCTCTTCGACTTCAATCGATTGATGACGGGGGCGATGTGATCGTTCTGGGCGCGATTCGTGAGTACATCACCGATAAGTTGCACATACAGGAAAACGATCAACGCCGAAATCAAGCTTTGCGGCACCGCGATGTTCGCAATGCTGGCGTAAGCTTTTGTCTGCGGGATCCGATCCGGCTTCTGGGAAAGGAAGTGCCCTCCTTGCCTCAGCAAGAACCCTTGCGCCTGGTTGTGCCATTCGAGATCACTGTCTGTATCGATAGACGATTCAGTGGATTGCGTGCACTCTAAGAGAATGTCCTTGAGATAGTCTAAGATCAGATGCGCCCGTATCTTGTCGCTCATTTTGAGAGCTTCGGTTATTCTGGCTCGCAAGATATTCCCCAGGTATCCGCTAGGATCCCCGTTCTCTGCTCCGAGAACCACCCGATAAAGGCGGACAGCCCGCTTCAGAAACGGCTTCTGCGTGCGATCGGTTGCATCTGTGAGGATGGAAAGCACTTCCAAATCGAGTAACGACTCCGCGTCCAGTGGCAAACGATCACCGTTATCGTTCCGCGTGGAGACAGAGTAGACATACTTCTCGCTTGTGAGACAGTTGGGGCGCACGTACTCGCCGTTGAAGTCGATCAGGAGAAAGCGCGTATTTTCCCTGAACGCCGCTTCATTCCGAACTCGAAGTGAGTCCAAGAATGCCTTATACAAGGACGCCAGTGTGTTTGTCTTACCGCTCCCGGTGTTGCCGAAGATGGCGATATGACCATTGAATAACTTGTCGATCGGCAGATCAATGTCGAACTCGTCTCCGTACAGTTTGGCGACTCTTACGGCCGGAGCTCCCGCGGGAGCAAGGTTGTGGATCAACAAGATGGTCTCTCGTGTCACCAAGTATGCCTCGTTGCCTATCAAAGGCAGTTCCTTTGTTCCCCCGCTGAATGCTCCGCGTTCATCGACATATCCAGACAACGAAACTGTAAGCACACGGCGGTTCTTGTTTACGGCCTGAAGCTTTGTCGATTCCGCCGCTGGAGGATCTTCTTCAATCCGCTCACCCTCCACCCGACCGATGATGCTCAGAAAGCCCTTACGAATCTCCACAAAACTATTGACAGAGATGTTCCGTAGGATGTCGCCGTCTAGAAACATATCCGACAAGTTCTTGTTCTTATCTACGAGCACAAAGATGCGCCTTCCCTCCACGGCGCACACCTCTCCTACGCGAAGCACGGCATCCTTCGTCAGCTGATTCAGTTCCATGAGTGGGATCCCCGTTGCAGGACACGTGAAAGAGCGGAATTGAACTCCTTCAGACCGAACTGCGCATCCTTCTCAGGATGAACAACGTCCACATTGTTGAACTGTTCGAACATTTTCATGAACCCTTCCGCGGCGCCTGTGTCATACGAGAAGATCATCAGGCGCAGCGTAGGATTCTTGAGTGCTCGCATGGTGATGTCCCGAATGTGCTCGTCCCCGAACGAGAAGCCGAATGCTAGAAGCGAGGTGTTTTCTCTGTCGAGTTCGTTGTTATAGATTCGGAGCAGATCGTAATAGGTGCGATCCATCAACGTCGTCTTAAATTTTGCCGCTTGGGGAAGAACGACTGCATATCGATCCAAGCGCTTGCGGATGGCTTCTGCGGGTGCCGTCGCAGGCAGGGGTTCCAGCTTCTCTACCCTGTAGATAACGTGGTCACCATCTTTCGCCCACGAAACGGATCCGTGCAGCTTTATCAGGTTGATGGCAGGAACTTCAACTCTGTAGTTGAACAGGTTGCCGGTGTTGAAAGTGCTGTTGAAGAAGGCTCGCGTGGAAAAGGTCATGCGCCCATCGAGAGCAGCAGATCTCGAGAAGCCATCGTTTAGGCGAAGCACGGGATTGTTAATGCATGCCTGCTCGACGAGGAGATCGTAGTTTGTCGAGAAGATGCTCGCCTGTTTCGGAAGAAGTGTCGTCTTTCTCTCGGCTAGTAGAGTGCCGAGTTGACCGATCAAGGCGGTGTACTCAGACACCAAGTCGGTCAGCGCGTCGTTGAGGGACCCGGCCACCATCAGGTTGGTGGGGGCTTGGATACTGTTCAGAAGTTTGATTGATAAGGCATCCGCGTCAGCCTCCTTACCATTCACGATAAGCGCATTGATCTGAGACTCAATGTCTCCTCCCACCGGAATCACCGGTGCTGACGCGCCAGAGCCGATCAGGAGGTTGAGGTTGCCTGATTCGATCGTCCGGAGTAGAACTTTGCGAAAGTCTTCGTTCGATAGAGCGTGAATTGGAAGGTACCGTGCCATTCGCTCCCCCTTTAACAGATTTCCAGCGCCTCGCCGAATGAACCTTCCCCACTAACCGTCACCACCAACCTCTGCGTCGCCCTCGTCGCCGCCACATAAAACAACCTCGCCTCATCCCCCACCTCTTCGCCCTCCTCCGGCATCTGCCCCACGCCGGGCACCGCGACGACGGGGAACTCCAGCCCCTTGCTCGCATGCATCGTCATCACCTTGATGCTGTTCGCCAGCGGCGCGAAGTCACCCGAGCGCTCTCGCACCTGATGCGGCAACCCGCGCGCGCGCAACACGTCCGCGCACGCGAACATCACGGAGTGCCGGCGACACAGGATGGCCATGTCGCCCCACGCATGTCCTTCCTGGTGGGCGGCCGATAACAGGTCGGCGATCTTGAGTGCTTCGTCGCGCAGGCTGGGCAGGCGCACGATCAGCGGCTCGAGTCCTTCGCGGCCGCAGCTCACGGGCTGCACCAGTGGCGTCCCGTCCTCGTCCTGCGCGTCGGGCTGCAGGAATTCGGCGGCGACGAGGTTCGCTGTCTGCAGGATCTGCTTCGTGTTGCGGTAGTTGATCTTCAGGATGGTGGTGCGGCCCGCGGCCTGGATGCCCACGCTCTTGAAACTGAACTTGCGGCTCGTGCTCTTGCCGTAGATGTTCTGCGCGCTGTCGTACAGCACCAGCAGGCTGTTGGTCTCCGGGTCCACCATCTGCGTGACCAGCTTGAACCACTCGGGCCGGAAGTCGTGGCCTTCGTCGAGGAGCACGGCCTGGTACTGGCCGCTGGGGATCTGCTTGCGATCCACCGCGCGAATGACGTTGTCCACCATGCGGTCGAAGACGTCGCCACCCTGCCCCTGTGGAATCGGCTGCGCATACGCCTTCAGCTGCTGCCGGCACCACTTGTGGAAGTTGCGCGCATGCACGCGGTCGGCCAGTCCCTTGGCCTGGAACATCGCATCGAGCTTCACCGCGAGCGGCTCGTTGTAGCAAAGCACGAGGATCGGCTTGGGCGATGGCAGCTTCGCCAGGTGTTCGGCGCGGTAGCCCAGGATCATGGTCTTGCCCGAACCGGCCACGCCGTGGATCACGCGGTGGCCCTCGCCCAGGCTGCGCGCCAGCTGCTCCTGCTGGATGTCCATCACGCGCATGATGTCCGGCAGGTCCTCGGCGTCGTCCGCGAACAGGCCGCCCTGCTCCGGCACGCGCACTTCGGGGAACATGATCCAGCGCACGCGATCCAGCTGCGGCAGCGACATCGCCTTGCTGCCGAAGGCGTGCGGGAACATGTCCCACAGCCGCTGCTGGAAGCTCTCGGCCTCCACGCCTTCCAGCATTTCGTCTTTGCAGATCACGAGGTGCGACGCGATGGCGTGGCCCAGGCCGGCCTGCTCGAACTGCTGGCGGGTGATGTTGGTGAAGACGACGCCGTGGCCCCACGGAAAGGCCAGCTTGCCCTGGTGCGGGCCTTCGGGCTGCACCAGTTGCGCGTCGCGCTCGAGGGCGTTGACCACCTGGATGGCGCAGTGCCGCGCCTGCGCGAGCGGGTTCTTGACGACCTTGGTCTGGCCGTCCGCGAGGATCTCCCAGTACTCGCGCGTGGCCTTGCGGATGGTGTCCAGGCGCCAGTCCTTGGTCTCCAGGATCAGCAGTCCGCGCCGGGGATGGAGGACGACGAAGTCGGGATGCGTCTGCTTCGGGCCGACGGGCACGTCGTACCAGAGCAGGTAATCCTCATCGAGCTTGTGCTCCAGGCGCTCGGCAAGCCGGCGCTCGCCCGGGGTCATGCGCGCTGCGCACGAACCCAGGGCCGGGATCATGGTGGCCACTTTTGTTTGTTCTCCTCCCCGCGCGGATCATGGGTGATCGAACATTTGCTGACAAGCAACCAAATGGCTTACTGCCCCGCCGACCCGCGCAGCTTTACGCACTGCCCTTGACCAACTCCCTTGCACCGCCAGCGCGCGGCAGGTATGAAAGGAGAACTGCATTTGTATTGGCAGGAACTGCTCATGAAATTCCTTCTCCTTGCACTGGCCCTGGTCGCTGCGCTGGCCGGTTGCGCCTACCCGGCGCCGTACGGAGTCCCGTATGGCGCGCCGTACGCGGTCGTTCCCTCCTACGGCACCAACGGGTCCTCCGAGGGCGCGCCGAACGTGGTGCTCGCTCCGGGCTATGGTTCCGAAACGTACTCACAGGCGTATCCCTACGGCTACGCGTATCCCTACTCGTACGCGTATGGTTATCCGTACGCGTACGGCTACCCGTACGGCTATGGCTACGGGTACGGCTGGCCCTACTGGTACAGCGGCTGGGGGCTGGGCGTCTGGTACGGCTCAGCCTGGCACGGAGGCCACGGTGGACATGGCGGCCACGGTCACGGCGGCTCGGGTGGCCACGGGGGCGGCGGCGGCGGGCACTGGGGTGGCGGTGGCGGCCACGGCGGCGGGCACCACTGACCCGCGCGCGCTCGCTGCAGCAGGCAAGATCCGCGGCCCGCGGCCCGCGGCCCGCGGCCCGGTTCGCGCTACTTGGCCTCGATCAGCTTCACCAGCGCCCAGAGCACGCGGTTCGCCGGCGTGGCGATGCCCAGCGCCTCGCCGCGGCGGACGACATAACCGTTGAGGTAATCGATCTCCGTGGGCTTGCCCCGCATCAGGTCCTGCGCGGTGGACGAGAACTGCGCGGGCATGCTCTCCACCAGCTTGCGCACGACGGCGTGCGGGTCGCCAGGGAGGCGCACGCCCTCGGCCTTCGCCACGGCCACGCATTCGTCGACCACGTCGCGCATCACGTCCCACACGCCTGCGCTGTGCACGCACTCGCCGTAGGGCTTGCGCGCGATGGCGGAGATCGCGTTGTAGGCCGAGTTGAGGACCAGCTTCATCCATAGCGCGCCGCGCACGTCCGGCGAGAGCTCGGTCGGCACGCCGGCCGCGACCAGCGCCTGCGCGAGCACGTCGCTGCCGGGCGCGGGTTCGATGACCAGCTCGCCCCGGCCGTGGTGCTTGAGGTGGCCCGGCCCTGCCATCTCCGTGGCAACGTACACGACCGCGGCTGCGACCGCATGGCCGGGCAGCACGGCCCGCAGGCGATCTGCGTTGTCCACGCCGTTCTGCAGGCACACGAGCAGCACGCCGTCGCGCAGGAACGGCTTCAGCTGCCGGCCGGCTTCTTCCGTGTCGGCCGACTTCACGCAGAAGAGCACCACGTCGGCGCCCTGCGCCGCTTGCGCCTGCGTGTCCGCGCGCAGCTTCACCTGCTCGTCGAAGCTGCGTGCCTCCATGCGCAGACCGTCGCGGCGGATCGCCTCGACATGCGCGGGCCGCGCGATCAGCGTGACCTCGTGGCCGGCACGCGCGAGCATGCCGCCGAAGTAGCAGCCGACGGCGCCGGCGCCCATCACGGCGACTTTCAGGGGCGAGGTGGAGACGGACACGGAGCTTTCCTTTGGCGTGGCAGTGGAGAGCCGGCGATGCTAATCCAGCCGCACGCGCCGCGCAGGACACTGCAGCGCATCCCCCCACGAGCACGCCGCCTCGCCCGAATGGACGAAGGGGTAGCACTTAGGTGCATTGCTCACTGGCTTGCCGAGGAGCCAGCCCGTATGCTGGCCTCCCCTCGCGAGCCCTCCCATGCATGCCCTTGCCGCTTCCCCCACGCGCATTGCCGACCTGCCCGGGCCGGCCGGCCTGCCCCTGATCGGCAACGCGCACCAGATCGAGCGCGCCCGTTTCCACCTGCGACTGGAGCAGTGGCGGGCCGAGTACGGCGACGCCTACCGCATGCGCATCTGGGCTCGGCGCTTCGTGGTGTTCGGCGATCCGCACCTCGCCGCGGAGGCCTTGCGCGACCGGCCCGGCACCTTCGGACGCACCGCGCGCGTGTCGCTCGCCGCCGAGGAGATGGGTTTCGGCGGCCTGTTCGCATCCAACGGCGAGAAGTGGCGGCGGCAGCGTCCCATGGTGATGGCGGCGTTCGACCCCGGGCACATCCGCCGCTATTTCCCGGCCCTGGTGCAGGTCGCGCAGCGCCTGTCGCGGCGCTGGCAGCGCGCCGGCGATGCGCCCATCCCGCTGCAGGGCGACCTCATGCGCTACACGGTCGACGTGATCGCCGGGCTGGCCTTCGGGACGGACATCAACACGCTGGAGCACGACGGCGACGTCATCCAGCAGCACATGGACAAGATCCTGCCCATGCTGTTCCGCCGCACGCTCGCCCCGTTCGCGTACTGGCGCTGGGTGAAGCTGCCGGCGGACCGGCAGCTCGATACGCACCTCGACGCCTTCCGCGCGGCCGTGCAGGGCTTCATCGCCGCGGCGCGCGAACGCATGCGCGCCGACCCGCAGCTGCGCGAGTCGCCCACCAACCTGATCGAAGCGATGATCGCCGCGCGCGACGAGCCGGGCCAGGGGCTGCGCGACGCGGACGTCGCCGCCAACGTCGCGACCATGCTGCTCGCCGGCGAGGACACGACCGCCAACACGATCGCGTGGATGCTGCACCTGCTGTCGCGGCATCGCTGGGCGCTGGAGCGCGCCACGGCGGAAGTGCGACGCGCCCTCGGCAGCGACCGCGTGCCCACCCGGCTGGAGCAGCTCGAGCAGCTCGAATTCCTCGACGCCTGCGCGCACGAGACCATGCGCCTCAAGCCGGTCGCGCCCCTGCTGCCGCACCAGGCCGCGCGCGACACCACGCTGGCGGGCATCTCCATCCCCGCGGGGACGCTGTGCATCTTCCTCATGCGCACGGGTGCCACGGACGCGAAGCACTTCTCGCATCCCGAGGCCTTCGACCCGGATCGCTGGCTGCGCGAGGACGCGGCCGGCACCAAGCGCATCTCCATGCCCTTCGGCGCGGGCCCGCGCATGTGCCCGGGGCGCTACCTGGCGCTGCTGGAAATCAAGATGGCCATGGCCACGCTGCTGGGAGGCTTCGACCTGCTCTCCGTGAGTGCGGCCGACGGCGGCGAGGTGGAAGAGCGCCTGGCCTTCACGCTGACGCCCAGCCCGCTGGAACTGCGCGTGCGCGCGCGCTGAGTCCCGCGCCGCCTATGATCGGCGGGCGATGAACTACTGGCTGATGAAATCCGAACCCGCCGAGGTCTCGGTGGACGATGCGCTGGCCGCGCCGCGTGCGACGGTGCCCTGGACGGGCGTGCGCAACTATCAGGCGCGCAACTACATGCGCGACGCGATGCGCGTGGACGACGGCGTGCTGTTCTACCACTCCAGTTGCGCGGAGCCCGGCATCGTGGGCATCGCGCGCGTGGCGTCCACCCCGTATCCGGACCCGACGCAGTTCGACCCCAGGTCGCCCTACCACGACCCCGCCTCGAAGCGCGACGAGCCGCGCTGGGTGCTGGTGGACGTGCAGGTGCTGCGCAAGACGCGCAACCTCACCCTGCCCGAGCTGCGCGCCGACCCGCAGCTGGAAGACCTGCTCGTGCTGAAGAAGGGCAATCGCCTGTCGATCACGCCCGTGGAGCCGCGCCACTGGCGACGCATCGTGAAGCTGCTGGATCGGCCGGCCGCATGACGGGCTGGCAGCTTGGCGGGTTCCTGCTGTGCGTGGTGGTGGCCAGCTGCACGCAGGCCATCACGGGTTTTGCCATCGCGCTGGTGCTGCTCGGACTGACCGGGCTGTTCCAGCTTGCGCCCTTGCCCGACGCCGCGAACGTGGCCACCGTGCTGTCGTTGGCGAGCGCCGCCATCGCGCTGCGCAGTGCGCGCCGCCTGGTGGACTGGCGGGCGCTGCGGGCGACGGTCAGCGGCACCGTGGTGGGCGTTCCCCTGGGCGTGGCGCTGCTCGCGTGGCTGCACGCGAACGTGGTCATGGCCCTGCGCCTGCTGCTCGGGCTGGTCGTGATCGCCTGCGCGATCGTGGTGCTGGTGCGCAGCAAGCCACTGGCCCAACGCTCGCCGCCCGCGTCCTTCGGCGCCATCGGCGTGCTCTCCGGCTTGCTGGGCGGACTGTTCTCCGCTTCGGGACCGCCGCTGGTCTACCAGTTCTATCGGCAGCCCATGGATGTCGACACCGTGCGCGACACGCTGGTCGCCGTGCTGGCCTGCGGCTCTGCCCTCAGGCTGGCGATGGTGGTGGGCAGCGGCCACTTCTCGCTGCACTCGCTGGAGCTGAGCGCGCTGTCCGTCCCGCTCGCGATGGGGATCACCTGGTGGATGCGAAAACGCCCGCCGCCGTGGTCGCGCGAGGTGGTGCTGAAGATCGTCTGTGCGCTGCTGGTCGTGACGGGCGTCGGCCTGATCGGCCCCGCGCTCTCCGCCCTGCGCGGCTGAAGCTCAGGCGCGCACGAGGCGCGGCAAGGCGCGGCCGGCACGCATCTCGGGAAACAGCGCACGGGCCACGCGGTCGCGGTCCAGCGCAAACGCATCGGCGGCCGTCGCCGCAATCAGTGCATCGAGGTCCTGCGTCGGCCGCAGGTCGCGGCCTTCGTACAGCGCGCTCGCCGCCAGGCCGGGCCAGTCCGCAATGACGCGTCCGCCTTGCACCGCGCCGCCCGCCAGCAGCGCGGCCGAGGCCGTGCCGTGGTCGGTGCCGCCGGTGCCGTTCGCGGCGGCGGTGCGGCCGAACTCGGTCGCGACCAGCACCACGGTCTGCTGCCATGCCGCGCCCAGCCCCTCGCGCAGCGCCGCCACCAGGGCGTCCAGGTTGCGCAACTGCGCGGCCAGCCGCGGCGCCTGGGCGCTGTGCGTGTCCCAGCCACCGGTCTCGATCATCGCGATGCGCGGACCTTGCGGCTGCGCGAGGAAGTTGGCAGCGACGCGCCCGAGCTCCGCCGGGTCCTGGCGCTTGCCGCCCTGCCCTGCGGCACCGGCCATGTTCTGCGCGTCCATGGCGGCGGACCAGAGCGCATGCAGCTGCGCATCGCCCTCGTACAGCTGCTGCACGCGCAGCAACAGGTCTTCGTTCGCGGCGGGCAGCGCCGACGGCGCATAGGAGCTCACCTCGGCCGCGCCGCGCAGCGCGAGCGGCACCGTGGGCGCGAACGCGATCGCCTCCTTGCCGCGCTGGGGCAGCAGGCGCACGAGGCGGTTCATCCAGCCGTCCTTGAGCTGGTACGGCGCGGTGCCGCCGCTTTCGAGCACGTTCTGGCCGTCGAAGTGGGAGCGGTCGCGGTACGGCGAGGCGACCGCGTGCACGAACAGCGCCTGGCCTTGGGTGTACAGGCGGCCGAACTCCTGCAGCGAGGGATGCAGCGCGAAGCTGCCATCGAGTTTCGTCGCGGACGCGGGATCGATCGCGAGCGCACCGCGCAGCGCTGCGTACGCCGGGTCGGCATAAGGCACGACCGTGTGCAGGCCGTCGGCGGCGCCGCGCTGGATGATGAACACGAAGCGGCGGTCGGTGGCGGCCTGCGCGAACAGCATGCGCGGGGCGGCCAGCACGCCGGCGGCGCCGGCGAGGAAGGTGCGGCGGGGCAGGAGCATCGTCATCTCCGGAGGAATTCGGGCGAGACCAGCAGCAGGGCAAGTGCGCCGGCCGGGCTTTCTGAACGGGCCACGGCGGTGGCGGTCGCCTGCGTGAGGCTGCCCGGAAGGATGCGCGGCGCCAGGGAGCGCGCGTCCACCGCGTCGCCGGCCTGCGCGGCGAGGCGCTGCGCCACTTCGACCCGACGCACCAGCGCGTCGGGCGCGGCCCAGGTCGCGGCGATGTCGTCGTAGCCCGCGGGCGAGCCCGGTTTCCAGACCGGCTGCCCCAGCTGGTTCAGCAGGTTCGCCGCCTGCAGCGCCGGCACGTCGTGGCGGCCGAGCGCGCGCAGGCTGGAGACCGACCACTCCCACGGTGACTTGAACTTCGCGGGCTGCGGCTGCCAGGCTTCGGGCGCGTCCACCAGGGTGCGATACACAGTGGGCAGGTCGCCCCCGCTGCGCGTGAAGGCGGCTGCCAGCTTTTCCACCAGGGGCGGCGGCGGCTCGTCGGCGACGAAGTGGCGCGCCAGCTTGGCAGCGATGTGCTGCGCAGTCGCGGGTGCGGTGGCCAGCGCGTGCAGGATGGCACGCGCCTGCTGCTCGCCGGGCTCGCCATAGCTGCGTCCGAGCACGGTGCGCGCCCCCGGCTCGTGCAGCATGGGACGGAACTGGAAGGGCGTCTCGCCGTCCGCATGCGCCTCGGCGCCGCCCAACCCCGCGACGCTCCAGCCCGTGAGCGCGCGCGCGAACTCGGTCACGTCCGCCTGCGTGTAGCCGCTGCGCACGCCCACCGTGTGCAGCTCCATGATCTCGCGCGCCAGGTTCTCGTTGAGCCCGCGGCGGCGGGCCGGCTGGCGTTCGGCCACGCGCAAGGCCTGCGGGCTCTGCGGGCCGATGGACGCGGCCTGGTCCAGGTACAGCAGCATCGCCGGATGCCGCACGCCCGCGAGCAGCAGGTCCTCGAAGCGTCCGAGCACGTTCGGGCGGATCGCATCGGCCTCGAAAGCGCCGGCCAGTCCGAGCACCGCCACCTTGTCCACGGAGACCGCGAAGTGGTTGGCCCAGAAGTGCACCAGGCGCTCGACGAAGGGCGCCGGCGTGGCGAGCGCACTCGCAGCGCGCGCACCGACGGCGGCGAGGTAGTCGTCGCGCGACTCGCGCCGGAAGGCCTGCTGCGCCGCCTGCTTCTCGCTGGCGGCCGCAGTGCGCACCTCGCGCTGCTGCGCGACCAGCGCGTTCCACACCACCGGCGTGCGCGGCTGCGCCTGCCACGGCGCGGGCAAGGGCTCGTAGCGCTTGAACTGCGCGAGCAACCAGGATTTCGCGTCCCCGGGCACGGCGTCGTCTGGGCGCGCACCGAGTCCGAAGCGGTTGAGGGCGATGGCTGCGGGAGTCATGGCGGAATTAAACATGCTCAGCGGGCAAGTGCCGTGTCGCGATGGTTTCGGGTTTGTAAACGGCCTGCGGCATCGCTGGGGTTCGCTACGCTCACCGCCAGCCTACGGGCTACTGGCGGCGACGGTTGGGTCTTCGTAGGCTGGCGGTGGAGCGAAGCGAAACCCCAGCGATGCGAAGCGAAAAAAAAGCCGCCCGAAGGCGGCTTGGTGTGGCGCGAAGCGCGAGGCTTACTGGCCGTCGGTGGAGATTTCCTCCGGCTCCGGCTTGGCCTTGCCTTCCTTCTTCGGCAGCGGAAGGATGTCCAGCTTCACGTCCGGCGTCTCGGTGCCCTTCTCGTCGGTCTTCACCTCGATGTCCACCGTGAGGCGGCCACCTTCGGTCAGGCGCCCGAACAGCAGTTCGTCGGCCAGCGCACGACGGATCGTGTCCTGGATCAGGCGCTGCATCGGGCGGGCGCCCATCAGCGGGTCGAAGCCCTTCTTCGCCAGGTACTTGCGCAGGCCGTCGGTGAACGTGACCTCCACGCGCTTCTCCGACAGCTGCTGCTCGAGTTGCAGCAGGAACTTGTCGACGACGCGCAGGATGATCTGCTCGTCCAGCGCACGGAAGCTCACGATCGCGTCCAGGCGGTTGCGGAACTCCGGCGTGAACAGGCGCTTGATGTCGGCCATCTCGTCGCCGGTCTGCCGCTCGTTGGTGAAGCCGATGGTCGCCTTGTTCATGGTCTCGGCGCCCGCGTTCGTGGTCATGATGATGATCACGTTGCGGAAGTCGGCCTTGCGCCCGTTGTTGTCGGTCAGCGTGCCATGGTCCATCACCTGCAGCAGCACGTTGAAGATGTCCGGGTGCGCCTTCTCGATCTCGTCGAGCAGCAGCACCGCGTGCGGCTTCTTCGTGATGGCTTCGGTGAGCAGGCCGCCCTGGTCGAAACCGACGTAGCCCGGAGGCGCGCCGATCAGGCGCGACACCGCGTGCCGCTCCATGTACTCGGACATGTCGAAGCGGATCAGGTCGATGCCCATGATGTAGGCCAGCTGCTTCGCCGCTTCCGTCTTGCCGACGCCCGTGGGGCCGGAGAACAGGAAGGCGCCGATCGGCTTGTCGCCGCGGCCGAGGCCGGAGCGCGCCATCTTCACGGACGCCGCCAGCACTTCCAGCGCCTTGTCCTGGCCGAACACCACCGACTTCAGGTCCCGCTCCAGGTTCTGGAGCTTGCCGCGGTCGTCGCTCGACACGGATGCAGGCGGAATGCGGGCGATCTTCGCCACGATCTCCTCGACCTCACCCTTGGTGATGGTCTTCTTGCGCTTGTTCACCGGCAGGATGCGCTGGGCGGCGCCGGCCTCGTCGATCACGTCGATGGCCTTGTCCGGCAGGTGGCGGTCGTTGATGTACTTCGCCGAGAGTTCCGCGGCGGCCTGCAGCGCGCCGGCGGCGTACTTGACGCTGTGGTGCTCCTCGAAGCGGCTCTTGAGGCCCTTGAGGATCTCGATCGTCTGCTCCACGCTCGGCTCGACCACGTCGACCTTCTGGAAGCGACGGGACAGGGCCGCGTCCTTCTCGAAGATGCCGCGGTACTCGGTGAACGTGGTCGCGCCGATGCACTTGAGCGCGCCGCTCGAGAGCGCCGGCTTCAGCAGGTTGGACGCGTCCAGCGTACCGCCCGAGGCGGCGCCGGCGCCGATCAGCGTGTGGATCTCGTCGATGAAGAGGATCGCGTTCGGGCGGTCCTTCAGCGAGCGCAGCACGCCCTTCAGGCGCTGCTCGAAGTCGCCGCGGTACTTGGTGCCGGCCAGCAGCGCGCCCATGTCGAGGGAGTACACCGTGGAGTCCGCGAGGATCTCCGGCACGTCCTTCTGCACGATGCGCCAGGCCAGGCCTTCGGCAATGGCGGTCTTGCCCACGCCGGCTTCGCCCACCAGCAGCGGGTTGTTCTTGCGGCGGCGGCACAGGATCTGGATCACGCGCTCGACCTCGTACTCGCGGCCGATCAGCGGATCGATCTTGCCGTCCTTGGCGGACTGGTTCAGGTTGAGCGTGAACTGTTCGAGCGGCGATGCCTTCTCGTTCTTCTCGCCGCCCTCGCCCTCTTCGGACGAAGCGTTCTCGCCGCTCTTGGCGGGCTCCGGCGGGTCGCTCTTCTTGATGCCGTGCGCGATGTAGTTCACCACGTCGAGGCGGGTGACGCCCTGCTGGTGCAGGTAGTACACGGCGTGCGAGTCCTTCTCGCCGAAGATGGCGACCAGCACGTTGGCGCCGGTGACTTCCTTCTTCCCGTTGCCGGTGGACTGCACGTGCATGATCGCGCGCTGGATGACGCGCTGGAAGCCCAGCGTCGGCTGGGTGTCCACGTCGTCCGTGCCCGCGACCTGGGGCGTGTTGTCCTTGATGAAGTTGGCCAGCGACTTGCGCAGGTCGTCGATGTTGGCACTGCATGCGCGCAGCACTTCGGCCGCGCTGGGATTGTCCAGCAGGGCCAGCAAGAGATGCTCCACGGTGATGAACTCGTGGCGCTGCTGACGCGCTTCCACGAAGGCCATGTGGAGGCTGACTTCCAATTCCTGGGCAATCATGAGGGTTCCTTCTGCCTGTCGTTCACTCTTACTCTACTTCCTTCGAGGCCGGCTCAGTCGGCCGGTTCACTCAAACACTGCAGGGGGTGGCCCGCCTGGCGGGCGGCCTCCTGGACTTGCTGGACCTTGGTGGCCGCGACGTCCCTGGAATAGACGCCGCAAATGCCTTTGCCGTCCAGATGGATCTTCAGCATGATCTGGGTAGCCGTCTCGCGATCCTTGTTGAAAAACTCCTGAATGACCACCACCACGAATTCCATGGGCGTGTAGTCGTCATTCAACATGACGACCTGGTACATCTGCGGGGGTTTGGTCTTCTGGGTTTTCCGCTCTGCGACCACCGAGTCGCCACCGTCGTCCGACGGCCGGATGACGGGACCGGCCGGAGGAGGAAGAGGTGTCTGACTGGCCATGAAAATCATTCTATCGACGGTGAATCGCACCGGACGATGCAAGGTGAATTGGTGACGGTCCCGTCACATTCAAGCGACAAGGCGCATCGCGCTGCCCCTTTCCCACAAAAAGAGCCACGCCGCCGGGGTCACCCCAACGGCGGCCAACACTTGGCCACGACTAAGTGAAAATATTGACACTTGGGCGGTTCTCAAGGACACTCGCGCGCTCCGAGGGAAACAAAGAGTAGGGGCGCGCATCATGGCGACCGGCACAGTCAAGTGGTTTAACGATGCCAAGGGCTTCGGGTTCATCGAGCCCGACGGCGGCGGCTCCGATGTCTTCGCCCATTTCTCGGCGATCGCCATGGACGGTTTCAAGACCCTGAAACAGGGCTCGCGCGTCAGCTTCGACATCCAGCAGGGCCCCAAGGGGCAGCTGGCGCAGAACATCCAGGCCCAGCCGGGCCCCATCCAGACCCAGCCCGCCTCGGCCGGCGAGCGCCCGCCCCGCCAGCCCAAGGTGCGCGCGCCGCAGTTCCACGCCGCCAGCCACGGCAACGACCACGCCAGCAAGTGAGCTTGCCGTAGCGCGCCCTGCGCGCACGGTCATCCTCGCGCCGGCGAGCGTCGCGCAGTCCGGTTCACCTGTGAAAAAGCCGCCCGAGGGCGGCTTCGTTCGCGTCAGGCGGCGATCCAGACCCCGTCGCCGCGCCGGCACGCGTTCCCCCTGGTGTGCTGCACGCCGTGCGGGCCACGGACCTCGACCGTGTAGGGACGGCAGTAGGTGCCGTGCCGCATGACGGCCTGGGCGGGCACCACGACGTAGGTCGACGGGCCTTCCACCCACTGCACGCGGTGGTTGACCGGCGCCACCTCCAGCACCTGGCCCAGGCAGGCCTGGTTGCCAGCATCCATGCGCCGGCCCACGTCGCCGCCGACCAGCACGCCCGCAATGGCGCCACCGATCGTGGCCGCCGTCCGGCCGTTCCCGCGGCCGATCTGGCTGCCCAGCGCACCGCCGACCACGCCGCCGAGCACCTGGCCCACGGCTTCGCTGTGGCAGTAGCTCACCCCTGTGACGACCTGCTGGGGCTGGTACTGCGGCGCGTACACGTACTCGTTCTGCTGGCGCACGATCCAGGGCGGGTACACATAGACCACCTGGGGCGGCGGCGCCGGCTGCGCGGGCACCACGACGACGGTCTCCGGCGCGCGGCATTTGCGCTTTTCTTCCATCTCGCCGTGCTTCCACTTGCGTTCGACCCGGCAGTTCCCGTCCCAGTACTCCTCCTTGTCGCCATGACCCCAGCCGTGTCCGTGGCCATGCTCATGTTCGTCGTCATGGCCGTGCGCGCGGGCGGCCGGTGCCGCGAACACCACGGCGGCGGCGGCGAGGAGGATGAAGCGGCGCATGGTTCCCAACTTTCTCGAGTGATACCCCCGACGGTACGCGGTGCCTCAGCCGCAGGAGCAGCTGTAAGAAAGCGCACTCGCAGCGGCCGTGGAAGACCTCACGCGCCGGCGAACCCACGTTGCGCGCATGCAGCAAAAGTAAAGCCGCCCGGAGGCGGCTTTCCGTCAGGCGCGTGACCCTCGGCGCGCCACGACCGGCGCACCGGGGCCGCGGGCTCAGCTCACTTTCGCGAGCGCGGCGTTGAAGGTCTCGCTGGGGCGCATGATGGCCGTGACCTTCTTGCGATCCGGCAGGTAGTAGCCACCGATGTCCACCGGCTTGCCCTGCACCGCATTGAGCTCCTCGACGATGCGCTTCTCGCTCTCGGCGAGCGCCTTGGCCAGCGGCGCGAAGCGCGCCGCCAGCTCGGCGTCGTCGGTCTGCGCGGCCAGGGCCTGCGCCCAGTAGAGCGTGAGGTAGAACTGGCTGCCGCGGTTGTCCAGCTGGCCGGTCTTGGGCGACGGGCTCTTGTTGTTCTCCAGGAGCTTGCCAGTGGCGGCGTCGAGCGCCGTCGCGAGGATCTTTGCCCTGTTGTTGCCGGTCTTGATGCCTTCGTCTTCCAGGCTCACGGCCAGCGCCAGGAATTCGCCGAGCGAATCCCAGCGCAGGTGATTCTCTTCGACCAGCTGCTGCACGTGCTTGGGCGCGGAGCCGCCCGCACCCGTCTCGTACATGCCGCCGCCCGCCATCAGCGGCACGATCGACAGCATCTTGGCGCTGGTGCCCAGCTCCATGATCGGGAACAGGTCGGTCAGGTAGTCGCGCAGGATGTTGCCGGTGACGCTGATCGTGTCCTTGCCGCGCATGACGCGTTCGAGCGTGTAGCGCATCGCGCGCACCTGGCTCATGACCTTGATGGTGAGCCCGGTGGTGTCGTGTTCCTTCAGGTACTTCTCGACCTTCTTGCGCAGCTCCGCCTCGTGCGGCCGGTAGTTGTCCAGCCAGAACACCGCTTCCATGCCGGAGTTGCGGGCGCGCGTGACGGCCAGCTTCACCCAGTCGCGGATCGCCGCGTCCTTGACCTGGCACATGCGCCAGATGTCGCCCTGCTCCACGTTCTGCGTGAGGAGCACCTCGCCGGTGGCCAGGTCGGTGATGTTGGCGACGCCGTCCTCGGGGATCTCGAAGGTCTTGTCGTGCGAGCCGTATTCCTCGGCCTGCTGCGCCATGAGGCCGACGTTCGGCACGGTGCCCATCGTCTTCGGGTCGAAGGCGCCATGCCACTTGCAGAAGTTGATGATCTCCTGGTAGATCCGCGCGAAGGTCGACTCGGGGATCACCGCCTTCACCTCGTGCAGGCGGCCGTCGGCACCGTACATCTTGCCGCCCTGGCGGATCATGGCCGGCATCGAGGCGTCCACGATCACGTCGTTGGGCGAATGGAAGTTGGTGATGCCACGGGCGGAATCGACCATGGCCAGCGCCGGGCGGTGCTCCAGGCACTTGTGCAGGTCCAGCTTGATCTCGTCCTGCTTGGATTCCGGCAGCGTGGCGATTTTCTCGTACAGGTTCGCCATGCCGTTGTTCACGTTGACGCCCAGTTCGTCGAACAGCTTGGCGTGCTTGGCGAAGGCGTCCTTGTAGAACATGCGCACGGCGTGGCCGAACACGATGGGGTGCGATACCTTCATCATGGTCGCTTTCACGTGCAGCGAGAACATGATGCCGGTCTTGTGCGCGTCCTCGATCTGCTGTTCGTAGAACGCGAGCAAGGCCTTCTTGCTCATGAACATCGAGTCGATGATCTCGCCTTCCAGCAGCGAGACCTTGGGCTTGAGCACGATGGTCTTGCCGGACTTCGTGATCAGCTCCATCTTGACGTCGCGTGCCTTGTCCAGGGTCATGGACTTCTCGCCGGCGTAGAAGTCGCCGTGCGTCATGTGCGACACGTGGGTGCGCGACGCCGGGCTCCACTCCGCCATGCTGTGCGGATGCTTGCGCGCGAACTCCTTCACCGCCTTGGGCGCGCGGCGGTCGGAGTTGCCCTCGCGCAGCACCGGGTTCACCGCCGAGCCCAGCACCTTGGCGTAGCGCTGGCGGATCGCCTTTTCTTCGTCGGTCTTCGGGTTCTCCGGGTACTCGGGAACCATGTAGCCCTTGGAACGCAGTTCGCGGATCGCCGCCACGAGCTGGTTCTGCGAGGCGCTGATGTTCGGCAGCTTGATGATGTTCGCATCGGGCTGCAGCGTCTTGCGGCCCAGTTCGGCGAGCGAGTTGGGCACCTTCTGGTCGTCCTTCAGGCACTCGGGGAACTCGCCCAGGATCCGGTTGGCCACGGAGATGTCGCTCTCCACGACGTCGATGCCGGCCGCCGCGGCGAAGGTGCGGACGATGGGCAGGAACGAGTGCGTCGCCAGGTACGGAGCTTCGTCCGTGAGCGTGTAGATGATCTTCGAACGGTCGGCAGCCAAGGGATGTCTCTCAGGAAGTTGGGGTGAGGTCGCGGGTCGTCAGGACGCGACCCCGCCATTTTACGAGATGGGAGCACGCGCCATCAGATGAATGACCTGCGGCATGGGGGCGCGGCAAAAAGCCGCCACAGGGGCGGCTTTCCTGCAGGGCCAGGTCGGCCGGGACTTCGCTCACATGTGATCGATCATCACCTGGCCGAAGCCGGAGCAACTGACCTGCGTCGCGCCTTCCATGAGGCGGGCGAAGTCGTAGGTGACCTTCTTGGAGAGGATGGACTTCTCCAGCGAGGAGATGATCTTGTCGGCCGCTTCGGTCCAGCCCATGTGCCGCAGCATCATCTCGGCCGACAGGATCTCGGAGCCGGGGTTGACGTAGTCCTTGCCCGCGTACTTGGGCGCGGTGCCGTGCGTGGCCTCGAACATCGCCACCGAGTCGCTCAGGTTGGCGCCGGGCGCAATGCCGATGCCGCCGACCTGGGCTGCGAGCGCGTCGGAGATGTAGTCCCCGTTGAGATTGAGCGTCGCCACGACGCTGTACTCCGCGGGCCGCAGCAGGATCTGCTGCAGGAAGGCGTCCGCGATCGCGTCCTTGACGATGATGTCCTTGCCGGTCTTCGGGTTGCGCAGCTTGCACCACGGGCCGCCGTCGATCTCCACCGCGCCGAACTCCTTCTTCGCCAGCGCGTAGCCCCAGTCCCGGAAGCCGCCTTCCGTGAACTTCATGATGTTGCCCTTGTGGACCAGCGTGACGCTCGGCTTGTTGTTGTCGATCGCGTACTGCAAGGCCTTGCGCACCAGCCGCTCGGTGCCTTCGACGGAGACCGGCTTGATGCCGATGGCCGACGAGTCCGGGAACCGGATCTTCGTGACGCCCATCTCCTTGGTGAGGAAGGCGATGAGCTTCTTCGCCTTGTCGCTGTACGCCTCGTACTCGATGCCCGCGTAGATGTCTTCCGAGTTCTCGCGGAAGATCACCATGTTGGTCTTCTCCGGCTCTTTCAGCGGCGAGGGCACGCCCTTGAAGTACTGGATGGGGCGCAGGCAGACATACAGGTCCAGCTCCTGGCGCAGGGCGACGTTGAGCGAACGGATGCCCCCGCCGACCGGCGTGGTCAGCGGCCCCTTGATGGAGACCACGTACTCGCGCGAGGCCGCCAGCGTTTCGTCCGGCAGCCACACATCGGGCCCGTAGATGCGCGTCGCCTTCTCGCCGGCGTACATCTCCATCCAGTGGATCTTCCTCTTGCCGCCATAGGCCTTGGCCACGGCCGCATCGACCACCTTGAGCATGACGGGCGTGATGTCCACGCCGGTGCCGTCCCCTTCGATGAAGGGAATGATCGGCTCGTCCGGCACGTTCAGGGACATGTCGGCGTTGACCGTGATCTTCTCGCCTTGCGAGGGGACCTGGATGTGCTGGTAGGCCATGGGCGTCTCCGGCGGGAGAAAAGAATTCGGTCGTCGTCTTCGCGCCGGGCGGCGGCAGCGAACGCGCGAATTCTAGCCCCGGGGCACTGCGGCCTCCTTGCTGCGTATCAACCTGCGTGTCAACCGGCCGCGTGACTGCCGCGTTGGCGGAGGGTCTGAATCATCAGGCACATTCCACAACGATAGCTCCGAAGGAAATCCAAATGACCAAGCTCCTCGCCGTTCTCATCGCCGGCCTGTTCTCCGCCGCCGTGTTCGCCCAGGCCACCCCGGCCACCCCCGCGACCCCCGCCGCGCCCGCCGCCAAGGCGGAAGTGAAGGCCGACGCGAAGAAGGAAGAGAAGGCTGCCGCGAAGACCGAGAAGAAGGAAGAAAAGGCCGCCGCCAAGACCGAGAAGAAGGCCGACAAGAAGGTCGCGAAGAAGGACAGCAAGAAGGCCGCCGCCCCCAAGGCCGAAGAAAAGAAGTCCTGATCCGACTGCTTTCCTGCTACATCGAAAGGCCGCCTCCGGGCGGCTTTTTCATGGGCGGTCGCCGAATCGGGCGCGTGCTGCAAACGAGCTGTCAACCCGGCCGTCACGCGCGCCGTTACGGTAGGGCCAGCCCGCTTCGGGGTGGCACAAAAGAAACCACATCCACCTCGAAAGGACTCTCATGAGCAAGCTGCTGGCCGCCCTGGTCGCTACCGTTTTCGCCGCTTCCACCGCCTTCGCCGCCGACGCGCCGGCCGCCGCCGCCTCTGGCGCGAAGCCCGAAGCCAAGGTCGAAAAGAAGGCCGAGAAGAAGTCTTCCAAGAAGGCCAAGAAGTCTTCCGCCAAGAAGGAAGAAAAGAAGGAAGAGAAGAAGAGCTGAGCCACGGCTCGCCTCACGATGCCCGCCTGTGCGCGGGCATTTTTCTTGGCGGCATGAGAATACGCCCATGAAGAAGTTCATCGCCCTGGCGGTCGCCCTGCTCGCCGCCGCTGCTTTCGCCCAGGAAGCCCAGACCAACCTGCCCCGCGTGAAGCTCATGGCTGGGATGCACGTCATCGACGCCCAGGTGGCCGCGACCGACGACCAGCGCATGACCGGGCTCATGTTCCGCAAGGAGATGCCCCAGCACGAGGGCATGCTGTTCGTCTTCGAGTACCCGTCGCAGCAATGCTTCTGGATGAAGAACACGCTGCTGCCGCTGTCGGTGGCGTTCGTGGCGGACGACGGCACCATCGTCAACATCGACGAGATGAAGCCGCAGACGCTGGACTCGCACTGCTCCGTGAAGCCCGTGCGCTACGTCCTGGAAATGAACCAGGGCTGGTTCAGCAAGAAGGGCATCAAGGCCGGCGCGAAGCTCGAAGGCCCGCCCTTCAAGTGACGCGCGCACGCGGGAGCGCGTGAGCTCCGCGCCCGCGGCATCCCGTGCCGCGAGCCGCACAATGAAAAAGGGCCGCAGCTGCGGCCCCTGGCATGTATCGCGTGCGGCGGATCAGCCGAAGTTCTTCGCGACGAAGTCCCAGTTCACCAGCTTGTCGAGATAGGTCTCGACGAACTTCTGGCGCAGGTTGCGGTAATCGATGTAGTACGCGTGTTCCCACACGTCGACGGTCAGCAGCGCCTTGTCGGCGGTCGTCAGCGGCGTGCCTGCGGCACCGGTGTTGACGATGTCGACACTGCCGTCCGCCTTCTTCACCAGCCAGGTCCAGCCGGAACCGAAGTTGCCGACCGCGGACTTCACGAAGGCGTCGCGGAAGGCCTGGTAGCTGCCCCACTTGCTGGTGATCGCCTGGGCCACCGCGCCTGTGGGCTCGCCGCCGCCATTGGGCTTCATGCAGTTCCAGAAGAAGGTGTGGTTCCACACCTGGGCGGAGTTGTTGTAGATCGCGCCCGAGGACTTCTTGATGATGTCCTCCAGCGGCATGTTCTCGAACTCGGTCCCCTTCTGCAGGTTGTTCAGGTTCGTCACGTAGGCGGCGTGGTGCTTGCCGTAGTGGTACTCGAGCGTCTCCTTCGAGTAGTTCGGCGCCAGGGCGTCGATCGGGTAAGGCAGCGGGGGCAGGACGTGTTCCATCTTCTTCCTCGGTGGGGTTGTGGTTCGAAGCGCGATTCTAGGGACGATTCTGCGCCGCCGGAGCGCGCACCTGGAGATCAACCTCGCCGTCCGCAAGGGCGGCACGCAGCGCCTGCCCCGCATGGGCCTGCGTCACGCTCGTGATCATGTGGCCCGAGGTCGCGTCGGTGAGCAACGCGTAGCCGCGCTGCAGGACCAGCCGCGGATCGAGCAGCTTCAGGCGCAGTTCGAGGCGTTCGCACTGGCGCCCGGACCGCTCGATGCGCGCAGCCGCGCTGGCGCGGACGCGCTCGCCGGCGGCGAGGAGCTGGTCGTTCGCACGCTGCAGGCGCGCCGCGACCGCGAAGCGCAAGCGCTGAGCCTGGCGCTCGATGCGCAGGTGTTGCTGGGCCGTGCGCGCCGAGGGACGCCCGAGGTGCGCCGCCGCCTGGTCCAGCCGCTGGCTGGCACGGTCGATGCGGCGCAGGGCCGCCTCATGCAGGCGCTCCTGCATCATGCCCAGCGCGGCGAGCCAGGTTTCCTGCGGCTGGGCCGCGAGTTCCGCGGCAGCGGTGGGCGTCGGTGCACGCAGGTCGGCGCAGAAATCGGCGATGGTGAAGTCGGTCTCGTGGCCCACGCCACTCACCAGCGGCACGGGGCTCGCGACGATCGTGCGCGCGACCTGTTCGTCGTTGAAGGCCCAGAGGTCCTCGATGGAGCCGCCGCCGCGCACCAGCAGGATCACGTCCAGCTGTCCCGCTTCGGCTGCGCGGTACAGGGATCGCAGCGCCGACACCAGTTCGGCCGGCGCACCGGACCCCTGCACCGCTGCGGGCGCGAGCACCACCGGAATGTGGGGCGCGCGTCGCCGCAGGCAGGTCACCACGTCGTGCAAGGCGGCAGCGCCGAGCGACGTCACGATGCCGATGCCTCGGGGCAGCAAGGGCAGATCGCGTTTGCGCGCGCCGTCGAACAGGCCTTCGGCCTCGAGCTTCGCCTTCAGGCGCAGGAACTGCTCGAACAGCGCGCCCTGACCTGCGCGCCGCATGCCCTCGACGACGAGTTGCAGGTCGCCTCGTGCCTCGTACACGCCGAGCCGGCCGGTCACTTCGACGAGTTCGCCATCGCGTGGCGCGAAATCGAGCAGGCTCGCGGAACGGCGGAACATCGCGCAGCGCACCTGGCCTTGCGGGTCCTTCAAGGCGAAGTAGCAATGGCCGCTGGCCGCGCGCGAGAAGCCCGTGATCTCGCCGCGGACCGCGACGGGATTGAAGCGGGTCTCGAGTGCGTCCGCGACGGCGCGGCAGAGCGCCCCGACGGCCCACACCCGGCGTCCGCCGGCTGCGGGGACTCCGTCCGTCAGCAAATCGACCGCCTCTCCGGGTAAACCCGATGGAAATTCATCCACAGCGCGCATGTTTGGGTGAACGAGCGGCCGGTGCCCGTGCGGATGCTGATTCTTCCGAGCAAGTGCTTGATTCGAAAGGCTTTTTTCCTGCTCATTTCGTCATCGTTCTGTCATGCGCGAGCATTGGCGCGGGCCGGGAGGCTGGGGAGGGCCGCTTCTCAACAAAGTTATCCACACATTTTGTGAGTGTCGTCCTACGGCCACGCGGCGAAGTCCTACGGGAGCGGACCAGAGTCCTACAGGTGCAAACGTCCGCCATAATCCGCCGCACACGATGCGCGCAAGCGCTCGTTCCAGCAGTAGAGACCCCGGCGGAGGACCCGTTTGCTTTCGATCATACAAGCCGCAGGCTGGCCGATCTGGCCGCTCGTTGCCTGCTCCATCCTCGCCCTCGCCCTCATCATCGAACGCTTCCTGAGCCTCAAGACCGCCCGCGTCGCGCCTCCGCGCCTGCTGGACGAGGCGCTCGCCGTCTCGCGGACCTCGGTGCCCGCGCCCGATGTCGTCCGCCAGCTCGAGCAGAACTCGGCGCTCGGTGAAGTCCTGGCGAGCGGCTTCCGCGCCCTGAACTCCGACCCGCGTTGCACCGAGGCGGACCTGCGGGCCAACATGGAGAGCACCGGGCGCGCCGTCGCGCACCGCCTGGAGCGCTACCTCAATGCGCTGGCCACCGTGGCCTCCGCCGCGCCGCTG
The DNA here is from genome assembly GCF_016654015.1 of Ramlibacter ginsenosidimutans. Classification (GTDB taxonomy): domain Bacteria; phylum Pseudomonadota; class Gammaproteobacteria; order Burkholderiales; family Burkholderiaceae_C; genus Ramlibacter; species Ramlibacter ginsenosidimutans. The sequence continues at coordinate 258,815 of NZ_JAEPWM010000007.1, forward strand.
CTCGGGCTGCTGGGCACCGTGATCGGCATGATCGAGATCTTCGGCTCGCAGGGCGCAGCCGGCGGCGCCACCGGCGCCAACCCGGCACAGCTCGCGCACGGCATCTCGGTCGCGCTCTACAACACGGCCTTCGGGCTGATCGTGGCGATCCCCGCCCTGATCTTCTGGCGCTACTTCCGCGGCCGGGTCGACGAGTACCTGCTGACCCTGGAGCTCGCGGCGGAACGCTTCGTGCGCCACCTGAACCACCTGCGCCGCGCATGAACTTCCGTCCCCGCGTCAAGGATGAACCGGAGATCAACCTGATCCCGTTCATCGACGTGCTGCTGGTGGTGCTGATCTTCCTGATGCTCACCACCACGTACAGCAAGTTCACCGAGATGCAGCTGAAGCTGCCGGTGGCCGACGCCGACGCGCAGCGCGATTACCCGCGCGAAGTGATCGTCGCCGTCTCGGCCGACGGGCACTACATGGTGAACAAGCAGGCGGTGGATGGCCGCACGCCGGACTCGCTCGCGGAATCGCTCTCCGACGCAGCCAAGGCGGGCAAGGACTCGGTCGTCATCATCAGCGCCGACGCGACGGCCACGCACCAGTCGGTGATCACCGTGATGGAAGCGGCACGCCGCATCGGCCTGACGCAGATCACGTTCGCCACGCAGTCTTCCGCGCAGGCCGGCCACAAGTGAGCGCGCTGCAGCGCGCCTGGCTGCGCCGCGGCGCGGTGGCGCGGCTGCTCTATCCCGTGTCGCTGGTTTACGGCGCGCTTGCCGCGCTAGCCCGGCACTGCTACGCCGCGGGATGGAAACATCGCGAGCAGCTGCCGGTGCCCGTCATCGTCGTGGGCAACGTCGTGGCCGGAGGCGCCGGCAAGACACCCGTCGTGCTGGCCGTCCTCGAGCATCTGGCCGCGCGGGGCCTTGCCGCCGGTGTCGTGTCGCGCGGCCATGGCCGCAGCGCCAGGGACTGCCGCGAAGTCCTCGCCGACAGTGCGCCGGAGGGCACGGGCGACGAGCCGTTGCTGGTGCGACAGCGAAGCGGTGCGCCCGTCTTCGTGGCGCCGCGCCGCGCGGAGGCGGGACGGGCCTTGCTGCGTGCGTATCCGGCGACGCGGGTCATCGTGAGCGACGATGGCCTGCAGCACCACGCGCTCGTGCGCGACGTCGAAATCTGCGTCTTCGACGCGCGTGGCATCGGCAACGGCTGGCTGCTGCCCGCCGGGCCGCTGCGCGAACCCTGGCCGCGTCCGGTGGACCTGGTGCTGCAGCACGGGCATCCGGCAGGAGTGCCCGGCTACGCCATGGAGCGACGCCTCGCAGCGCACGCCGTGCGCGCGGATGGCAGCATGATCGCGCTGGCCGACCTGCGCGGCACACCGGTGCACGCGCTCGCCGGCATCGCGCAGCCCGGAGCCTTCTTCACGATGCTGGGCGCCGCTGGCCTCACGCTCGCCGCCAACCACCCCTTTCCCGACCACCACGATTTCGCCGGCCTGTCCGGCGTACCGGCGCAGGCGACGCTCCTGTGCACGGAGAAGGACGCGGTGAAGCTGTGGCGCATCCGGCCCGATGCCTGGGCGGTGCCGCTGGAGGTGCGCATCCCGACCGCGTTCTGGCAGGAGTTCGATCGGCTGCTGGACGCCCGGCTATCATCCCTGCATGGATCCTCGCCTGCTTGAGCTGCTGGTGTGCCCGGTCACCAAGGGCCCCCTGGACTACGACCGTCAACGCCAGGAACTCCTGTCCCGCAGCGCGCGGCTCGCCTATCCGATCCGCGACGGCATCCCGATCCTGCTGGAGGAAGAAGCGCGCACGCTGTCCGACGAGGAACTGGAGCGCCTGCCCGCGCGCACGCCGCTGGTGTAGCGTGGGTTTCACGGTCCTGATCCCCGCGCGGCTGGCCTCCACGCGCCTGCCGGACAAACCCCTGGCCGATATCGCCGGCGTGCCGATGGTGGTGCGCGTGGCCCAGCGCGCCGAGCAGTCGGAAGCCGCGCAGGTGGTGGTCGCCGCCGACAGCCCCCGCATCGCCGACGCGTGCAGCCGCCACGGCGTGCGCGCCGTCCTCACGCGCAACGATCATCCCTCGGGGAGCGATCGCCTGGCCGAAGCCTGCGAGCTCCTGGGCCTGCAGGACGACGACGTCGTGGTCAACGTGCAGGGCGACGAGCCGCTGATAGCCCCGGCGCTGATCGACGCCGTGGCGCACCTGCTGGAGCGGCGCCGCGATGCGAGCATGAGCACGGCCGCGCACCCGATCGCGAGCGTCGAGGAGTTCCGCAACCCGAACGTCGTGAAGGTGGTGCTGCAGTCCGACGGCCTCGCGCTCTACTTCAGCCGCGCGCCCATCCCGTGGTGGCGCGACGGCTTCGCGGCCGGCATCACCGCCCTGCCCGAGCCCGCACCCTTGCGCCACATCGGGATCTACGGGTACCGCGCGGGCTTCCTGCGCACCTTCCCGCGCCTGCCGCAAGCGCCGGTAGAGAGTTGCGAGGCCCTGGAGCAGTTGCGGGCCCTTTGGCACGGGCATCGGATCGCGGTGCACGTGACGCCGGACGATCCCGGCGCGGGCGTGGACACCCCCGAGGACCTGGAGCGCGTGCGCTCGTTTTTCGCGGCCGGCTGAGCCCTCCGCTGTCAGTTCCACGGAGGGGGTGCGTGATATCCTCCGCGGCAACAGGTGCGACGGCGGCGCGGGAGGCGCTGCCCGCAGCGCCGCGAGCGATTCCAAAACTCCATCCGAGGACCCCATGAGACTGATCCTGTTGGGCGCGCCAGGCGCCGGCAAGGGAACACAGGCCACCTTTCTCTGCCAGAAGTACGGCATCCCGCAGATCTCCACGGGCGACATGCTGCGCGCCGCCGTCAAGGCCGGCACGCCGCTCGGGCTGGCAGCCAGGAAGGTCATGGACTCGGGTGCGCTCGTGAGCGACGACATCATCATCGGGCTGGTGCAGGAGCGCATCGCCCAGGCGGACTGCGCGCGCGGTTTCCTGTTCGACGGATTCCCGCGCACGATCCCGCAGGCCGAGGCGATGAAGACCGCCGGCGTGAAGATCGACTACGTGCTGGAGATCGACGTGCCCTTCGCCGCCATCGTGGAGCGCATGAGCGGCCGCCGCTCGCACCCCGCCTCGGGGCGCACCTACCACGTCAAGTTCAACCCGCCGCGCATGCAGGGCGTCGACGACGTCACGGGCGAGCCACTGATCCAGCGCGACGACGACCGCGAGGAGACGGTGCTCAAGCGCCTGCAGGTTTACTCCGACCAGACGCGCCCGCTGGTGGACTACTACGCGAACTGGGCCAAGGCCGATCCGCAGAACGCGCCCAAGGTCCGCAAGATCGACGGGCTCGGCACCGTCGAAGAGATCACCGCGCGTGCACTGGCCGCCCTCGGCGGGAACTGATTCGCCGGCGCACCGGCGGGCACGGGCCGCTTCGCGCGGCGCAGCCACTGCGAGGCCGCGCCCGCCTCACTTCATCAGCTCGAGCATCAGCGCGATCCGCGCCTTGACCGGCGACAGTCCGTCGGCCCCAGGCAGGCGATCGCCAGGCTGCGGCGGCACGCGCCCCTCCGCACAGCGGCTCGCGCGCCGCACGGCCACCCCTTGCTCCTGGGCGCGCATCAGCGCCTCCTCCAGCGCCTCGTGGACGGTGCCGTTGCCGGTGGCTGCAACGACGAGGCCCGCGACGCCGTCGCGCACCAGCGCGTCCACCAGCGCGCCACTCGCACCTGCATGGCTGAAGACGATCTCCACGCGCGGCCACTGCGGCGACAGCGGCAGCGACGCCGCGCTGCGCAGCGCGACGCCTTGCGGCCAGGCCCGCAGCACGCGCAGGCGCCCCTCTTCGATCCAGGCCAGCGGACCGGCGTCGCCCGAGGCGAACGCATCCAGCCGGTAGCTGCGCAGCTTCTGCACATCCGCCGCGGAATGCACCCCGCCGGCGAACGCCACGCACACGCCTTGCGCCAGCGGCGATGCGGCAACGGCGATCGCATCGACGAGGTTCTGCGGGCCGTCCGCTGCCGCTGAAGTGGCGGGGCGCATCGCGCCCGTGAGCACGACCGGCTTCACCGGTGCCAGCACGCACTGGAGGAAGAACGCGGTCTCCTCCATCGTGTCCGTGCCGTGCGTGACCACGATGCCGTCGACGTCCTGCTGCGCGAGCCAGTGCGCGCAGCGCTCGGACAGCGCGCACCAAGTCGCGAAGTCCATGTCCTTGCTGTCCATCTGCGCGACCTGCTCGCACTGCGCCGCCACGCCTTCGGGCAGCGTGACGCCCGCGAGCAGGTCCGCCACGCCGACCTCGCCAGCCCGGTAAGCCAGGTTGTCCTGGGCCGACGCGGCGCGCCCGGCGATGGTGCCGCCGGTGCCGAGGACCACGATTGTTCTTTGCCTCACTTGCATTCCCGGCCAAACTGTTCAAAAATACAGATACTGGATATCAACACAGTGCCTCCCGAGGAGCCCGCGATGATGGACACACCGAAGCTGACGCCCCGCCAGCAACAGATTCTGGACCTGATCCAGAGCGCCATCGCGCGCACGGGTGCGCCGCCTACACGGGCGGAAATCGCGGCGGAGCTCGGCTTCAAGTCGGCCAACGCGGCGGAGGAACACCTGCAGGCGCTCGCGCGCAAGGGCGTGATCGAACTGGTGAGCGGCACTTCGCGCGGCATCCGCCTGCAGAGCGAAGCCCTGCGCTCCATCCACGAGTCGCGCATCAAGCAGTTCCAGCTGCCGCTGCAAGGCCTGGCCCAGCTGGCCCTGCCCCTGGTGGGCCGGGTCGCGGCGGGCTCGCCCATCCTCGCGCAGGAACACGTCGACCAGACCTATTACGTCGAGAGCGGTTTGTTCCAGCGGCGCCCCGACTACCTGCTGAAGGTGCGCGGCATGTCCATGCGCGACGCCGGCATCATGGACGGCGACCTGCTCGCAGTGCAGTCCACCAAGGACGCGAAGAACGGCCAGATCATCGTCGCGCGCCTCGGCGACGACGTCACCGTCAAGCGCTTCCGGCGCAACAAGCACCTCATCGAGCTGCATGCGGAGAACCCGGACTACCCCACCATCGTGGTGGAGCCCGGGGAGCCCTTCGAGGTGGAGGGCGTGGCCGTCGGCCTCATCCGCAACACCATGCTCATGTAACCCCCCGCGGCGATCGCAGGTGGCAGGCGTATGGCGGGCATCGCCATCACCCTGCGGCCGCCGCATGTCCGAGTGAATCCTGCCTGTGTCCTGCACCGAAGGAGCTGTCACATGGCAAACGCACTTTTCCTCCCGCTCACCAAGCTGTTCACCGCCGTCGAATCGCTGGTCTACTGGTTCTCACCCCGGCCGCAGCCGAGCGCGACCCTGCCCTCGCGCGCGCCTGCGCAAGCGGCGACGGCCAGGGCCGCCACGCCGCTGCGGGTCGTGCGCGTCGTGGAGCCGAGCGCCCCGCGCACGGTCGCGGGCCGCATGGTGATTTCCGGACGTCTCGCCGATGTGTGCGCCGAGCTCGACCGGCTCGCCGCACTGGAGGCAGGCAATGAGCCCACCGCGCTGCGCTCCGCAGTCGGATGGCGCTGAGGCCACGCTCGGGTGCCGCTGGCGCCAAGGGCGCCAGCGGCCGTGGCGATCAGCGCTGCGCGCCGGCCAGGTAGTCCGCCTTGCCCAGGTCCACGCCGTTGTGCCGCAGGATCGCGTACGCGGTCGTCACGTGGAAGAAGAAATTGGGCAGCACCCAGGTGGTGAGGTAGGCCTGGGAGGTCATGGTCCGGGTGGCGTCACGGCCGACGGGGAAAGTCACTTCCTTGTTCTCCGTGCCCTCCAGTTTCGCGGCGGGCACGGTCTCCAGGAACGCCAGCGTCTTCTGGATGCGCGCCTTCAGCTCGGGGAAAGTCGCTTCGTTGTCCTCGAACTTGGGCGCTTCGATGCCTGCGATGCGCGCGACGCCGTTCTTCGCGGCGTCGCAGGCGATCAGGATCTGCCGGGTGAAGGGCAGCATGTCCGGGGCCAGGCGCGCCGTGGCCAGCACGGCCGGTTCGAACTTGCGGGCCTGAGCGCTTGCCTCGCCCTTGTCCAGGATGTGCGAGAGGTTGCGCAGCATGTGCTGGAAGACGGGGACACTGGCGGTGTACATCGAAATGGCCATCGAGGCGCTCCTGCTGTTGGGAAAGCGTGGATGCTAGCGCTCCTGCGCGAGCCCTGCAGCGGCGGCGGCCGGGAGCCAAGGCACAATCGAGGGAATGAACATCGTGATCCTCGACGATTACCAGGACGCCGTCCGCAAGCTGCAGTGCGCGTCCAAGCTGGAGGCCTACCCGGCCAAGGTCTTCACCAACACCGTCAAGGGCATCGGCCAACTCTCCGTGCGCCTGCGCGACGCGGATGTGATTGTCTTGATCCGCGAGCGCAGCGCCATCAGCCGCCAGCTGATCGAGAAGCTGCCGCGCCTGAAGCTGATCTCGCAGACGGGCCGCGTCGGCGCGCACATCGACATCGAGGCGTGCACCGAGCGCGGCATTGCGGTGGCAGAAGGCGTCGGTTCGCCGATCGCGCCCGCCGAACTGACCTGGGCGCTCATCATGACGGCCATGCGCCGCCTGCCGCAGTACATCGCCAGCCTCAAGCACGGGGCCTGGCAGCAGTCCGGGATGAAGGCGGCGTCCATGCCGCCCAACTTCGGCGTGGGCATGGTGCTGCGGGGCAAGACGCTCGGCATCTGGGGCTACGGCAAGATCGGCCAGCTGGTGGCCGGTTACGGCAAGGCGTTCGGCATGCGCGTGCAGGTCTGGGGCAGTCCCGAGTCGCGCGCGAAGGCGGAGTCGGACGGCCTCATCGCGGCGCCGAGCCGGGATGCGCTCTTCACCGAAAGCGACGTGCTCAGCCTGCACCTGCGCCTGAACGAGGAGACCTTCGGCATCGTGAAGCTGGAGGACCTCAATCGCATGAAACCGACGGCGCTGATCGTCAACACCTCGCGCGCCGAACTGGTGGAGCCGGAAGCGCTGATCGCCGCCTTGAACCGTGGCCGGCCCGGGATGGCGGCCATCGACGTGTTCGAGAGCGAACCCATCCTGCAAGGCCACGCCCTGTTGCGGCTGGAGAACTGCATTTGCACGCCGCACATCGGCTACGTGGAGCAGGAAAGCTACGAGCTGTACTTCGGCGCCGCCTTCGACAACGTGGTGAATTACATCAAGGGCACGCCCACCAACATCGTCAATCCCGGCGCGCTGCAGGTACGGCGCTAGGAGCCGGCGGCAGGAAAACAAGCCTGCGCAGGCTCCTGGGGTTATTCGATTCGGCGAAGATGGGCGGCCCCGCCCGCCACGACCCATGTCCTCCACCACCCTGACGGCCTCGCCTGCCACCGACCGCCTGCCCGCGGTGCTGTGGCCGATGCTGTTCGGCAATTTCGTCATCGGCAGCGGGGTCATGACCGTGGCGGGGACGCTCAACGAGATCAGCTCCGGCCTCGGGGTGCCCGTGGCCACGGCGGGCGTGCTCATTTCCGCCGGTGCCGTGCTGATGTGCGTGGGCGCGCCGCTGTGCGCCGCCCTCGTGGCCGGATGGGACCGCCGCCGGCTGCTGGCCCTCTCCATGGTGTGGTACGCGCTGCTGCACCTGGCCTGCGCCTTCGCACCGGACTTCCGCAGCCTGCTCGTGCTGCGGGTGCTTGCGCTGGTGTCACCCGCGATCTTCACGCCGCAGGCCGCGGCGTGCATGGGCCTGCTGGTGCCGCCCGACCAGCGCGGGCGCGCGATCACCTTCATCTTCCTGGGCTGGTCCGTCGCTTCGGTGCTGGGCATGCCGATAGCCGCGTACGTGGGCGGCACGCTCGGCTGGCGCAGCGCCTTCGGCGTCGTCGCCGCCATGAGTGCGGTGAGCGCGCTGTGGGTGTGGCGCGCGATGCCCGACGGCGTTCGTCCGGCCGCCCTGTCCCGCGCCGCCTGGGCCGAGACCTTCCGCTCGCGCGCGCTCATGACCTGCGTGCTGGTGACGGTGCTGTATGCGGCCGGGCAGTTCGTGCAGTTCTCGTATTTCGCCCCCTACTTCCGCCAGAAGCTGGACCTCTCGCCGACGGCGCTGAGCCTGTACTTCATGTGGTTCGGCGCGTTCGGCCTGCTGGGGAACGTCGTCATGTCCCGCACGATCGACCGCGTCGGCGCCGCGCGCGCCGTGATGGCCGGCATCGCCCTCATGGCCGTGAGCTTGCTGCTGTTTTCGCTCGGCACCACGTTCTGGCTGGCAGCCCTCGTGAGCGTGCCGTGGGCCCTGGGCTGCTTCTCGTCGAATTCGGCCCAGCAGGCCCGGCTGGTGGCCGTGGCGCCGGCGCTCGCCGCTGCGTCGGTGGCGCTCAACTCCTCGGCGATGTACGCGGGACAGGCGATCGGCGCCGCCACCGGGGGCTGGCTGATCGCGCGCGGCGCCATGGATTCGCTGCACTGGGCCGGCTTCGCCGGACTGCTCGCGGCGATGGTGGCGAGCGCGCTGGCCACGCGCTTCGCGCGCCGGGCGGGCTGAGGAGGCCTGGCCGGCGCCGCCGGTCCTGGAGCTCATCGGCGGAAACGGGAGAGCCGGCGGCGCGGCCGCTCCCCCGCCAGAATCTCCGCGGGGCGCTTGCGGCGACGCACCGATAATGGCGCGATGCAGACTCGTTACAAGACGACAGGCGTCGCCGGAGCCGGCGCCATGGGACGCGGCATCGCACAGATCGCCGCGCAGGCGGGCAGCGTCGTGCGCCTCTACGACACGCAGCCGGAGGCCGTGCAGCGTGCCATCGCCGAACTCGGCAAACAGTGGGACCGCCTGCTGGAGAAAGGCCGGATGGACGCGGCCGCCGTGGCCGCGGCGAAGGAACGGCTGCTCCCGGCCACGAACCTCCAGGACTTCGCCGATTGCGACCTGGTCGTCGAAGCCGTTGTCGAACGACTGGACGTCAAGCGCTCGCTGTTCGCCCAGCTCGAAGGCATCGTCGGGCCCGACGCCGTGCTGGCCACCAACACCTCGTCGCTCTCGGTGACGGCGATCGCGGCCGGCCTGCAGCGTCCGCAGCGCTTCGCCGGCTATCACTTCTTCAACCCGGTCCCTCTGATGAAGGTGGTGGAAGTCATCGCCGGCCTGCGCACCGCGCCCGAGGTCTGCGAGGGACTCACCGCGTTCGCGCGGGAGATGGGCCACACCCCGGTGCAGGCCCAGGACACGCCGGGGTTCATCGTCAACCACGCCGGCCGCGGCTACAACACCGAGGCGCTGCGCATCGCCGGCGAAGGGGTCGCCGATTTCGCCACCATCGACCGCATCCTGCGCGACCAGGTCGGCTTCAAGCTCGGCCCCTTCGAGCTGATGGACCTCACCGGACTCGACGTGTCGCACCCGGTGATGGAGTCGGTGTACCGGCAGTACTACGACGAGGCGCGCTACCGGCCCAGCGTGATCACCGCGCAGCGCCTCGCGGGCAACGTGCTCGGACGCAAGACGGGCGAAGGCTTCTACCGCTACGTGGACGGCAAGGCGCAGGTCCCGCCGGAGCCGCCGGTGCCGCAGGTCGCGGAGCTGCCGCCGGTATGGGTCTCCACGCGCGCCGCCCGCCGCGCCGAGCTGTACCAGTTGCTGAAGGACCTCGGCGCCAAGGTGGAGACCGGCCAGTCGCCCTCGCTGCAGGCGCTGACGCTGGTCGCACCGCTGGGCTTCGACGTGACCACCGTTGCAGTCGTCGAGCGCCTGGACCCGGCGCGCACCGTCGGCATCGACCTGCTGGTGGAGGACGCTGCCACCAAGCGGCGCGTGCTCGCGACCAATCCCGCCACCCGCAGCGACATGCGCGACGCGGCGCACGCCCTCTTTGCACGCGACGGCAAGGCCGTCAGCGTGATCCGTGACTCGGGTGGCTTCGTCACCCAGCGCGTCGTTGCCACCATCGTGAACATCGCCTCCGACATGTGCCAGCAGCGCATCTGCACGCCGGCCGACCTCGAGACCGCCGTCACGCTGGGACTCGGCTACCCGATGGGGCCGCTCGCGATGGGCAACCGCTGGGGCCCCACCAACGTGCTGGAAGTGCTGTTCAACATGCAGACCGTGTACGGCGACCAGCGTTACCGCCCCAGCCCGTGGCTGCGCCGGCGCGGCGCCATCGGGCTGTCGCTGCTGCAGGAAGAGGCCTGATATGGCTGCGGAACTGAAGAGCGCGAGCGAGGGCCGCACGATGGTCCTCACGATCAGCAACCCCGACCACCGCAACGCCCTGGGCCCGGAGGTCTACGCGGCCGGTGTCGAGGCGCTCAACGCCGCCGACAGCAATCCGGAAGTGCGCAGCGTCGTCATCACGGGCGCGGGCACGACCTTCTGCGCCGGCGGCAACCTGCAGCGCCTGCTGGACAACCGCGCGAAGCCCCCCGAGGTGCAGGCCCAGTCCATCGAAGGGCTGCACGGCTGGATCGAAGCGATCCGCACCTTCCCGAAGCCGGTGATCGCCGCGGTGGAAGGCGCCGCGGCCGGCGCCGGCTTCTCGCTGGCGCTCGCCTGCGACTTCGTCGTGGCCGCCGAGAACGCCGTGTTCGTCATGGCGTACAGCAACGTGGCGCTGTCGCCGGACGGCGGCGGCACCTGGAGCCTGGCGCGCGCCCTGCCCCGGCCGCTCGTGAGCGAACTGCTCATGTGCGGGGAGCGCATAGTCAGCGCGCGCCTGCAGCAGCTCGGGCTGGTCAATCGCGTGGTGCCCGCGGGCAGCGCCCTGGCCGAGGCGCTCGCGCTGGCGTCCCGCCTGAACGAGCGCGCGCCCAACGCCCTCGCGAGCATCAAGGAATTGCTCAACGAGGCTCCCGAAGCTTCCCTCACCGCGCAGCTCGCGCGCGAACGCGAGCACTTCGTGCGCAACCTGCACCACGCCAATGCCGGCGTGGGCATCCAGGCCTTTCTCTCGAAACAGCCGCCGCGGTACTCCTGACAGCGGCGCGACGCGCAGGTGACAACCCTGAGCGTCGCGCCCGGTCCCGGACGCGACAATGCCCCAGGCGCCAGTCGCTCACAAGACAGACCATGGACGAGCCCATTCTTACCATCGAGGAACGCGCAGCGATCAACAACGGTCGCTGGTTCTCCTCCCTCTCGCCCTCGTTACGCCACGACATCCTGCGATGCGCCTTCGTCAAACGCTTCAAGGATGGCGACCTGATCTGCGCGCGCGGGGATCCGGCCGAATTCTGGAGCGCCGTGGCACGCGGCTCGGTGCGCGTGAGTTCGACCTCGATCACCGGCAAGCAGGTGACGCTGCAGTACGTCGAGCCGGGCATCTGGTTCGGCGACATCGCGATCTTCGATGGCGAGCGGCGCACGCACGACGCCTATGCGCATGGCGACACCACGATGCTGATGGTCTCGCGCGCGGACCTGCAGAAGATCCTGTCGCAGCACGTCGAGCTGTACGAGGCGCTGCTGAAGCTGCAGGCGCGGCGCATCCGCCAGCTGTTCGGGCTGGTCGAGGACCTCAACACCCTGCCCTTGCGGGCGCGACTGGCCAAGCAGCTCGCGCACCTGGTGCGCAGCTACGGCGTGCCCTCGCTCGCGAATGGCGGCGAGGTGCGCATCGGCCTGCAGCTCGCGCAGGAGGAACTGGCGCAGCTGCTGGGCGCGTCGCGGCAGCGCGTGAACCAGGAGCTCAAGCAGATGGAGCGCGAGGAAGTGATCCGCATCGAACCGGGCGGTCTGGTGGTACGCAATCGCGAAGCGCTGATGCACATCGTCGAAGCCGACGACTAGAACGACACCGAGACCAGGCCATGAGCGACAACTACGAGCATTTCGTCGGCACCCGGGCCGTCTCCGACCAGCACGCCTTCGACACGGGTGCGCTGGTCGCCTGGCTGGAGCGGAACCTGGACGGCTTCCGCGGGCCCCTGACCGTGGAGATGTTCAAGGGCGGCCAGTCCAATCCCACCTACAAGCTGGTCACGCCGACGCGCAACTACGTGATGCGTGCCAAGCCGGGGCCGGTCGCCAAGCTGCTGCCTTCGGCGCACGCGATCGAACGCGAGTTCGCCGTGATGCGCGGCCTGCACGGCACCGGCGTACCGGTTCCGCAGATGTACTGCCTGTGCGAAGACGAGTCCGTGATCGGCCGCGCCTTCTACGTCATGGAGTTCATGGAAGGCCGCGTGCTGTGGGACCAGGCGCTGCCCGGCATGACGCCGCCGCAGCGCGGCGAGATCTACGACGAGATGAACCGCGTCATCGCCGCCCTGCACACCGTGAAGTTCGCCGAGCGCGGACTCGCGAACTACGGCAAGCCTGGCAACTACTTCGATCGCCAGATCGGCCGCTGGAGCAAGCAGTACAAGGCTTCCGCGGACGGCGTCGGCCCGATGAGCCAGCCGATCCCGGAGATGGAGCGGCTGGTCGAATGGCTGCCGGCGCACATCCCCGCCGCGGCACGCGACGAGAGCAAGGTCGCTATCGTGCACGGCGACTACCGCCTGGACAACCTGATGTTCCATGCCAGCGAGCCGCGCATCATCGCGGTGCTGGACTGGGAGCTGTCGACCCTCGGCCATCCGCTCGCCGACTTCAGCTACCACTGCATGGCCTGGCACATCCCGCACGGCTCCTTCCGCGGCATCGGCGGGCTGGACCTCGCAGCGCTGGGCATTCCCGGCGAGGACGAATACATCCGCCGTTACTGCGACCGCACCGGCCTCGCCACGGTCGCCGACCTGAAGGCCGACTGGAACTTCTACCTGGCCTACAACATGTTCCGCATCGCGGCCATCCTGCAGGGCATCGCCAAGCGCGTGGAGGCCGGCACGGCCTCGAGCGCACAGGCCGTCGCCTCCGGCAAGACGGCGCGCCCGATGGCGGAACTCGCCTGGTCCTTCGCGCAGAAGGCCTGACCCCTTTTCATCCCCGGGAGCACGCACATGGACTTCGACTACTCCGACAAGACCAAGGAACTCCAGGCGCGCCTGCAGAAGTTCATGGACGACTACGTCTATCCGAACGAGAAGACGTATAAGCAGCAGCTGCAGTCCAACACCGAGGCCGGCAAGCGCTGGACCCCGCTGCCCATCATCGAGGAGCTCAAGCCGAAGGCGCGGTCCGCGGGGCTGTGGAACCTGTTCCTGCCGGTGGACACCGCCGAGGCCTCCGGCTACAAGGGCGCGGGCCTCACGAACCAGGAATACGCGCCGCTGGCCGAGATCATGGGCCGGGTGCCGTGGTCGTCCGAGGTGTTCAACTGCTCGGCGCCGGACACCGGCAACATGGAGACCATCGCCCGCTACGGCTCCGACGAGATCAAGGCGCGCTGGCTCAAGCCGCTGCTGAATGGCGAGATCCGCTCCGCCTTCGCCATGACCGAGCCGGAGGTCGCCTCGTCCGACGCGACGAACATCGCGACGCGCATCGAGCGCCAGGGCGACAGCTACGTGGTGAACGGCCACAAGTGGTGGATCTCCGGTGCGGCCGACCCGCGCTGCAAGGTGTTCATCACCATGGGCAAGACCGATCCCGACGCGCCCCGCCATTCGCAGCAAAGCATGATCGTCATTCCGGGGGACACCCCCGGCATTCGCATCGTGCGTCCGCTGAACGTGTTCGGCTACGACGACGCACCGCACGGGCACGTCGAGATGTACTTCGAGAACGTGAAGGTGCCGGCCGGCAACATCCTGCTGGGCGAAGGTCGCGGCTTCGAGATCGCACAGGGGCGCCTCGGCCCCGGGCGCATCCACCACTGCATGCGCCTGATCGGCCTCGCCGAGCGCGCGCTGGAGCTGATGTGCCGCCGTTCGCTGTCCCGCACGGCCTTCGGCAAGACCGTGGCGCAGCAGACCGTGACGCAGGAGCGCATCGCCGAGGCGCGCTGCAAGATCGACATGGCCCGCCTGCTGACGCTGAAGGCGGCGTGGATCATGGACCTGGCGGGCAACAAGGTGGCCCGCACCGAGATCGCGATGATCAAGGTGGTGGCGCCTACCATGGCCTGCCAGGTGATCGACTGGGCGATGCAGGCGCATGGCGGCGGCGGCGTGTCCGACGACTTCCCGCTCGCGAGCGCCTATGCCGGCGCGCGCACGCTGCGCTTCGCCGACGGCCCGGACGAAGTGCACCGCAACGCGATCGCGAAGTGGGAACTGGGCAAGTACGGCGCCTACGGCAAGGACGCGTCGGCGCCGGTGACGCGCGGGGGCTGAAGCCGCTGGCGAACGCGAGGGTTCGTGACAGAAACGGACAGGCCGCGCACAAATGGACATCCGAAGCCGGATGTCCGTTGCGACCTCTTCGTCCGGCGGTCCGCCTTCTCCCGTTGCGGCGCACGTCGCTATAGTGCGGTGCCCCGGAGTGATGAAGGAAGACCCACCGAATGCTTGCGCCACTGAAGGACGCTTGGGATGCGCTGGACCGCGATGATTTCCGCTTGGCCGAAGCGCGGGCGCGCGAGGCGATCGCGCGCGATGCCCAGGATGCCGAGGCGCTCTACCTGCTTGGCAGCACCTTCCTCTTCGAAGGTCGGCTGCCGGAGGCGCTGGCCCCGCTGACTGCCGCAGCCGCGCGGCTGCAACGCCGCGGCGTCGGGTACCGCCTGGGACACTGCCAGTTCGGCCTGGGGGATCTCGCCGGCGCGGAAGCCAGCCTGCGACGCGAGGCGCAGGCCTATCCGCAGTCCGCCGATGCCCAGAATACGCTCGGGAGCGTGCTGTCCGCCCAGGGCCGCCATGCCGAGGCCCTCGAGGCCTTCCAGGCGGCGCTGCGGGTGAATCCCGCGCACGTGGAGGCCCTCGTGAACGCGGGTACGGCCTTGCACACGCTCGGCAGGCACGCGGAGGCCTTGCCCCTGCTCGAACGGGCCGCCGCCGCACAACCAGGGTTCGCCCACGCGCACCTGAACCTGGGACTGGTGCAACACGCGCTGCAGCGCTACGAAGAGGCTGCCGCCAGTGTGGGCCGCGCCCTGGCGATCGACCCGGACCTGCCTTATGGCCTGAGCTCGCAGGTCTGGGCCGAGCTGTTTGCCTGCGACTGGCGCGCCATCGGTCCGCACATCGCCGCGCTGCGGGCCCAGGCGCGCGAGCAGCGGGTGCCCGTCTCGCCCTTCATGCTGCTGGCCGTCACGGATTCGCCCGCCGAGCAACTGCAGGCCACGCAGGTGTACCTGCGGGACAAGGACTTCGGCGAGCGGCCGCCGCTCTCGCGGCCAATGCGCACGCGTGCGCCCCGCATCCGCATCGCCTACCTGTCGTCCGACTTCCACCAGCACGCAACCGCGCAACTCATGACGCGGTTGTTCGAGCTGCACGACCGCAGCGCCTTCGAGGTGATCGGGCTGTCGACGGGCGTCAACGACGGCAGCCCGATGCGCGCGCGCCTCGAGCGGGCCTTCGATCGCTTCATCGACGTGGAGCGTGCGAGCGATGCACAGGCCGCGCGGCAGATCGCGGACCTCGGCGTGGACATCGCCATCGACCTGAAGGGACACACCGAAGGGTCGCGCATGAACATCCTGGGCTGGCGGCCCGCGCCGGTGCAGGTCACCTACCTCGGCTATCCCGCCACGGTGGGCGCGCCCTACATCGACTACGTGCTCGCCGACCGCGTGGTGATCCCGCCCGAGCAGCAGCGCTTCTACACGGAGCGGGTCGTGTGGCTGCCGGACAGCTACCAGGTGAACGACGACCGGATCGTCGTGCCGCCCGCGCCGCAGTCACGCGCCGCGCACGGCTTGCCCGCGCAAGGCTTCGTGTTCTGCGCCTTCAACAACGCCTACAAGCTGCGGCCGGAGACGTTCGCGCTCTGGCTGCGGCTGCTGCGCGGGGTGCCGGGCAGCGTGCTGTGGCTGCTGGCGAACAACCCGGCGATGGAGCGCCGCCTGCGCGAGCAGGCCGGCGCGGCGGGCATAGCCCCGGAGCGGCTGGTGTTCGCGCCCAAGCTGCCCCTTGGCGAGCACCTCGCGCGGCACGCGTGCGCAGACCTGTTCCTCGACACCCTGCCCGTGAACGCGCACACGACGGCGAGCGACGCGCTGCGCGCCGGCGTGCCGATGGTCACCTGCATGGGCCACACCTTCGCTGGCCGCGTGGCGGCGAGCCTGCTGCTCGCGCTGGGGCTGCCCGAACTGGTCACCGACAGCCTGGGGGACTACGAGGCGCTGGCTCTGAAGCTGGCGCTGCAGCCGCAGGCGCTGGCGGAGGTGCGCGCGAAGCTCGCTCGCAACCGCGCCACCAGCAGCCTCTTCGACACGGCGCGCACCTGCCGGCGCATCGAGGCTGCCTACCGCATCATGTGGGAGCGGCACCTGCGCGGCGAACCGCCCGCGGCGTTCGCCGTCGAGCCCGCGGCTACTTCCTGAACGCCCGCAGCGCGTTTTCGCAGGCGCTCACGAAGATGTCGGTCGCGTGGTCGAGCGTGCCCATGGCCGGCGGGGCGTACTGCATGCGCAGGTAGCACTTGCCGCGCAGCAGGACGATCATGAACGGCACCTGCGCCGAGGGCGAGGGCTCGGGCCAGGACATCAGCTGCTTGACCAGGTGGTCGTCCACCCAGGCGAGCGCATGTTCGCGCGTGTCCGAGAGCACGGCATAGCGGGTCCAGAATGCGTCGCCCGGGCCCTCCCAGCCGATCTCGTCGTACATCGCCAGCCAGCGCATCTCCTCGGGCAGGCGCGGGTCGGCCGTCGTCTGCAGCGTGTCCGTGATCATGCTGTAGGCGCGCCGCTCCAGCACTTCCTTCAGCGGGCGGTTGATCACCATGGCGCCGACCTGGTCGGACACGGCGATCTCCGCGCGTGCGCGCAGTTCCTCGCCGCTGATGTAGTCGCGCGTCGGGCGTCCGAGCTCCATGCGCCAGGGCCGGTTGCCCACCTTGCCCTGCATCGTCATCGAGCTGCCGAGCGCCGCACCGGAGAAGGTCATCCCGCGGGTGGCCGCCCATTCCGAGACCGGCCCGTGCGCCTGCGCGAGCACGCTGTCGGGGTGATCCCTCGAATCACGCAGGAAGGCTTTCTTGATGCGGTCGAACATGCCACCGAGCTTTCGCCTAAAGTGCAGGGATTATGAACTGAAACATAAGGTTACGCCGTTGTCCGCCATCGACGTTTACTCCTGGCCCACGCCCAACGGGCACAAAGTCCACATCATGCTGGAGGAATGCGGACTGGCCTACCGGGCCATTCCCGTGAACATCGGCGCTGGCGAGCAATTCCGCCCCGACTTCCTCGCGATCAGTCCGAACAACAAGATCCCCGCCATCGTGGACCCGGACGGCCCCGACGGCGCGCCGATCTCGCTGTTCGAGTCGGGCGCCATACTCGTGTATCTCGCCTCGAAGACGGGCCGCTTCCTGCCGGCGTCGGATCGCGCGAAGTTCGAGGTGCTGCAGTGGCTGATGTTCCAGATGGGCGGGGTCGGCCCGATGCTCGGGCAGGCGCACCACTTCCGCCTGTATGCGCCTGAGAAGATCCCGTACGCGATCGACCGCTACACCAACGAGGCGCGCCGCCTCTATGGCGTCATCGACCGGCGCCTGTCGCAAAGCGAGTGGGTCGGGGGTGCGGAGTACTCCATCGCGGACATCGCCACGTTCCCGTGGCTGCGCAGCTGGCAGAACCAGGGCATCGTGCTGGACGAGTACCCGCACCTGAAACGGTGGTTCGACACGGTCGCCGCGCGCCCCGCGGTGCAGCGCGGCGTGCAGGTGCTGGCGCACCTGCGCAAGCCGATCACCGACGACAAGGCGCGCGAGAACCTGTTCGGCTCGACGCAGTACCAGCGGCACTAGCAGGCGCGTGGCCAAGGCCACGACCCTGCCTCGGCCCCCGGAACGCTAGGCCCGGCGAATCCGCAAGCTGCTGAACAGCGATCCGACCGCGGCGAGCGCGGCGCCAAGCCCGAGCGCGATGGAGCCTCCGGTGCGCACGCCGGCGACGCTGAAGATCAACGCCAGCAGCACCGCCCCGAGCGACTGGCCCGTGAGGCGCGCGGTGCCCAGCATCCCGCTTGCGGCGCCTGCCCGCTTCAGGGGCGCGCTGGTCACGATCGTGTGGTTGTTGGGCGTCTGGAACAGCCCGAAGCCCGCACCGCACAAGGCGAGCGGCAAGGCAATGCGCCAGGTGGACGGATGCGCGGGCAGGACGGCGACCAGGGCCAGCCCCACCGCGAGCAGCGCCAGCCCGAACCCGCCCAGCGCACCACCGCCGACGCGATGGATCAGGCGGCCCGCCAGCGGCGCGAACAGCACGATCGCGGCCGGCCAGGCGGTGATCAGCAGGCCCGCTTCGAAGTGGCTGCGGCCCTGGCCCTCCAGCAGCAGGAAGGGCAAGGCCACGAACGCCAGCGTCTGCGCCGCGAAGGCGCTCACCGACGTGCACATGGACAACGCGAACACCCGGATGCGCAGCAGGTCCACCGGCAGCAGCGGCGCGGGCTGGCGCCACATCCTGCGCACGTAGAAGGTGCCGACCACGACGGCGCCCGCCAGCAGCAGCGCGGGTAGCGCGAAACCATGGCCCCCCTGCACGCCGCCTTCGCTCACCCCGAGCGCGTCCGCGCCCAGGAAGACCAGCGAGAAGGTCGCGATGTTCAGGACGACGTCGAGCGGATGCAGGCGCGGGCCGGTCGCGGCCGACGTGTTGCGCGGCAAGGCCCGTCGCCCCAGCACCAGGACGACCACGCACAGCGGGATCTGGATCAGGAACAGCCAGGGCCAGGAGGCGACGGACAACACCAGCGCCGCGAGGCTGGGCCCGGCGACCGACGACGCCGCGACGACCATCGAGTTGAACGCGAGGCCGCGCCCCAACATGCGGGACGGATAGGTGAGGCGCACGAGGGCCGCATTGACGGCCATCATGCCGGCCGCGCCGAGGCCTTCCAAGGCCCGCGAGAGTTCGAGCAGCAGCAACGACGGTGCGACTGCGCAGGCCAGGGAGGCGATGGTGAAGACCACCAGGCCCACCATGTACACGCGGCGGTAGCCCACGCGTTCGCCGATCTTCGCGCAGGGCAGCAGCAGCACGAGGGTCGCGAGCTGGTAGGCGTTGACCACCCACACGGCATCGGAGGCCGACGCGCCGAAGTGGCGCGTGATGTCCGGCAGGGCCAGGTTGACGATGGTGCTGTCGAGAACCGAGAGCGCGATCCCCATGAGGATCGCCGCCATCGCCCAATACCGCTCCGGCGCCGGCAGGCCGTCGGCGACGGCGGCAGCGCCCTGTTCCACTCTCTGTTGCACCGGCGGCAGTCTAACCGCGTGCGGGAGTCCTTGCGGCGCCCACTAGAATCGCGCCCTTTGGCAGTATCGGATTCCCATGTTCAAGAGCGCGTGTTTTTTCCGCATCGCCGACGATTTCCAGTTGCCCCCCCTCGACGCCCTCGAGCGCGTCCTGCACAAGGCGCGCTTCGTTGCGTGCGGCCCGACGCAGCCCGAGTCCACGGGCTGGGTGCCGCCGCGCGGCAACAAGAGCAAGGTGCTGGCTGAACTGGTGGGCGGCCATCTCGTGCTGAAGCTGTGCACCGAGAAGCGGGCCGTGCCCTCTTCCGCCATCAAGTCCGCCGTGGAGGAGCGCATCGAGCGTTACAAGACGGAGACCGGCAACGAGCGCGTGCCGGCGAAGCTGAAGAAGGAATTCAAGGAGGAGGTGCTGCTGGACCTGCTGCCGCGCGCCTTCAGCAAGCGCATCACCACCCTGCTCTGGCTGGACCCGAAGTCGAAGATGCTGGTGGTGGATGCAGGCAGCCTCGCCGCCGCCGACCGCGTCGTGTCCTCGCTGCTCGCGGCCCTGCTCGAAGTGCCCGGGGCCGGCCCCGCGCTGGACCTGCAGCTGGTGCATACGCAGAGCTCGCCCGCGGCATCCATGTCGCACTGGCTCAGCACGCGCGAGGCGCCCTGGCGCTTCACCGTCGACCGCGACTGCGAACTGAAGGCCGCCGACGAACAGAAGTCCGCCGTGCGCTACGCGCGGCACACGCTGGACATCGACGAAGTCGCGCAGCACATCGCCGCGGGCAAGGTGCCGACGCAGCTCGCCCTGACCTGGAACGACCGGGTGTCCTTCACGCTCACCGACGCGGGCCAGATCCGCAAGCTGAAGATGCTGGACGTGGTGGTGAAGGAGGCCGAGGACGCGAAGGGCAAGGACGACGACAACTTCGACGCCAACGCCGCGATCCTCACGGGGGAGCTGTCGCAGCTGATCCCGGACCTGCTGGAGGCGCTGGGCGGGGAAGCGGAAGTGGGGGCGCAGGCTGAGGCGGAGGCCGTGGCCGCCTGAACGCTGACCGCCCGGAGGGTGTCGAAATATGCGCGCTAGCTGTCGAATCTCAGGAGGTTGTTCACAGCACGGATCCGAGACATGGGCGGCCTGTGATTAAGAGCGGAGTGTGGTCGCAGCCAGTTGTAGCGGTCAATGAAGGGCTGCAAAGCGGCTTCGCGTTCGGCTGAGCTCTCGTAGGGTCGTACATAG
>NZ_JAEPWM010000008.1 GCF_016654015.1 Ramlibacter ginsenosidimutans
AGTCAATGCTGCATTCTTGGGTCTGTTCATCCGTCCTCTCCCGAGATGGTTGGCTGGGCTTGGTAACCACAGCTTCCCAAATCAGGGACGGATGAACAACCTATTGAGACATCACAGCTAGGCGCGCACCGTCGGCGGGTCGAAGGTCTGCCGCAGCCGCACCTTGCCGTCGGCGTCGCGCACCGCGACAACCGCGTCCTCCAGGTCGACGACGATCCCCGGCTCCAGCGGCAGGAGTTTCTCCAGCGCCTGCGCGGCGCTGTCCACGCCGCGGAAGCCGGCGACGACGAGCTCGCTCATGTCACGGTCTCGCTGTGGCAGAAGCAGGCGGGATCACCTGCAGGGCGCGCCACTCGAGCACGGCGCGATGCAGGTCCAGGCGCCGGTCGATCTCGGCGCGCAGCGGGCCTTCGAAGCGCGGTTCGACCGCGATGCGCAGGAACTCGAAGCGCGCCTGCGCATACGCCTGTTCCAGCACGTCGGCGACGTGCCGGGCAAGGCGCTGCATGGATTCGCCCGAGGGCTCGCCGGGCTTGGTCGCCGCCTGCGGATCGACCAGTTACTGCAGCAGCCGCGGAGGCTGGCCGTGGACACCGGTGGACTCCATGAGGCACACGCGACCCGCTTCGGCAAGCACCGTCCATTCGGGTTCAGCCATGGCGCAGCCTGCGGGCCGCTTCGGCCGCCCGGCGGTCCAGGATCCACGGCTCGAACAGGCTCGTGAAGACCGAGTGCTTCCACTTCGCATAGGCTTCGTCGAGCCGCGCCTCGTAGTCGCGCCGGTACTGCTCGTACTCGGCGTCGCCGGCGGATGGCGTCGGGGGTTGCGGGGGCTGGACAAACCTGGCCGGCGGGTCCGCCTGCAGTCCGGCCGGGCCCTTCGGCGGGACACCGGCGGAAGACAGCCAGGGCGCCCAGTCGGAGCCGGCGACGAAGCCCTGACGGAAGGGGTTGCTCCAATCCATCAGGCCCTCCAGCGGGCTATCGACAAGCGGTGGGGAAGCAGGGTCGGACGAGGTCATTGCGCCTCCGTTGCGGCACGGCATCCATGGTGCACCAGCGGGCGTGGCGCGCGAGGCGCAGTCCTGCGGTGCATGTCGGATCCCTGCGCTTCGCGCGCCGTGCGGCCGCGCGGCGACGGCGCCCGGCGTAGCCTCGGGTCGTCGCCACGACAGAAGGTGAGCCATGACAGTCATTGCAGGCATCCCCCGGTTCGAGCGCCTCTTTCGCCAGACCGCCGGGCTCGACATCGACAAGAGCGACCTGCGGCGCCACGCGTGAGCTCGCCGGCGAGATCCGGCAGGCTGGCTGAGATCTCATCGCTGAAATCGAGCTCCAGCGGCGGCAGCTTTGCGAGCTGGTCGAGGATGGGGCGCACTTCGACATCCTCGTCGAGCGCGCGGAATTCGTGGATGCAGTGCCGCAGGCCGCCGGTCACCGGAACGTCCTGCGGCCGCACGACGTCGCGCGCGTTGGCTTTCGGGATCGCGACGCCGCGCTGCAGCAGGTCGTGGATCTTGCGGTTGACGAACTCGTCGCTCGCCCTGCGCCTGCCGGCCACCGCGCCTGCGCCGACGCGCCGGATGCCATTGCCGGCGAGCTCTGGCGCGCCCGCGCGCGGCGGGCGCACGAGCCGGTGTGCGTGCAGGAGCGCTGGGTGACCGCGACCGGACGCGAGGCGCTGGGTGCGTTCGAGGCCGCGTTCCGGAACCTGCTGGAGCAGCGGCGCCGCGACTGCTACGCCGACGAAGCGGAGGACACCCCGAGCTCGGTGGGCGAGGACGGCTAGCTGCGCTGCGTGTCCGTGCTTCGCGCAAGCCAGGGACCGCAGGAATCGGAAACAAAAACCGGACGCCGCGGCCTAAGCTGCGGGATCGCCGATTACCCCAGGGAGGCATTGCCATGGATCGCATGTGGTTCGTCGTGGCCGACGAGGGACGCGCGCGCGTGCTCGAACGCGTGCAGCCAAGGGCGGCGCTGCAGGAAGTGCAGGAGCTGCGCGACGAGCTCGCGCATGTGCGCGGGGCGGAGCTGCAGCGCGACGCGAAGGGCCGCCTCTACGGAAAGGGGGAACGCTTCATGGGTCACACCGCCGAGCCGAAGACCGACCCGCACAGGAAGGAGGCGCGGAAGTTCGCGCGCCAGATCGCCGACCTGCTGGAGC
Source organism: Ramlibacter ginsenosidimutans (assembly GCF_016654015.1). GTDB lineage: Bacteria > Pseudomonadota > Gammaproteobacteria > Burkholderiales > Burkholderiaceae_C > Ramlibacter > Ramlibacter ginsenosidimutans. The sequence continues at coordinate 2,165 of NZ_JAEPWM010000008.1, forward strand.
AGGCGCGCAACGAGCGGCGCTACGACCGCGTGTTCATCGTCGCCGCGCCGGCGTTCCTGGGCGAGCTGCGCCACGAACTGCCGGAGTCCGTGCGCAAGGTGCTGGCCGGCGAGCTGGACCAGGATCTCGTGAACCTGGACACGCACCATCTCGAGCAGCGGCTCCGGGCCTTGCCGGAGCACGTGTGAACACCGCCATGCGCCTGCCGGTCCCGAAGTTCCATTGAGAGCCCTGCGTGTGGGCAGAAAGGGAGATGCCATGCCAGCAGTCAACAACGTCGGCCCCCGCGACTTCGATGCGGCGGTTGCCGGGCCCAAGCCGGTCCTGGTGGACTTCTCGGCGTCGTGGTGCGGCCCGTGCCGCGCCATGGCGCCGGCGCTGGAGAAGTTCGCCGCCAGCCGCGACGACCTGGGCGTCGTGAAGGTCGACATCGACGAGGCGCCGGACATCGCCGGCCGCTACTCGGTGCGCTCGGTCCCGACGCTGATGCTGTTCGTCGAGGGCAAGCCGGAGGCCGCCCAGGCCGGCATGATGAGCGAGGGCCAGCTGGCGCGCTTCGTCGACCAGCACCTGCCAGCCGGAGGCCGCAAGCCGGTGGAGCAGGATCCGGACCGCCCGCAGGTCGACCTCGATTGGTAAATCCGTCGGCCATGGCGCAACAGGAACGTACGCTGCCCCGCTTGCGCGCGGAACTGGAGCGGGCGCCGGCAGCGGACATCGAGCGTTTCAGCGATGCCGTGCGGCCGCTGCTGGACCCGCTCGCGCGCCATGTGCGCCGCGAGATGGCCTTCCTGCGCGCGCGCGGCGAACTCGATGGCGATTTCCCGGCCGCCGACGACGTGGTGGACGAGACCCTGGTGCGCGCCTGGCACGAACTGCGCCGACACCCGCAGGCCGCCCCGGACAAGGGCATGCTGTACCGGATCGCCGGCCGCGTGCTGGCGGACGCGGTGCGGCAGCGGCGCCGCGAGCGCGGGCGCTTCATCTCGCTGGAACGGCGCCTGCCCGAACGGCAGGCGCTGGACGAGGACATCGACCAGGCGGTCTACGACTACTGGCAGCCGGAGCAGGTGCTGAAGCTCGAGGACGCCGTTCCGATCGACGCGCCGACCCCCGAGGAAGCCGTCGAACGGGACGAACTGCGGCGCGTGCTGCGCCAGGTGCTGGCGGAGCTCCCGGACGATTGGCGCCAGGCTGTGCTGCTGACGCAGGCCGAGGACCTGCCGCACGCGGAGGTGGCGCGCCAGCTCGGGATCAGCGAGGAAGAACTGCAGCGGCGCATCGACCACGCGGACGCCTACCTGCGGGCCCGCCTGAGCGAACTGGGCGTCGGTCCGGGCGAGGCCCGGGACGCCGCCCGCCGCAACGCGCCGCCGGGGCCGCACGCACCGGCCGACGATTCGCTGGGGCAGGCGTTCGAGCGAATCGGTCGCGAAGCGATCCAGCGGCCGGCCGCGGGGCGCCCCTCATGAAGCTGCGCAGGCTCCTACCCCTTGACCACCGTGTGCGCAATGAAGGCGAGCGCACCCAGGAAGAGCAGCACGAACACGAACGCGATGAGGATCAGGATCAGCGGATTGCCACGCTCGTGAATGGACTCCGGCTGGATGCCGAGGCCGTTGATCGAGCACGGCGACAACTCGGACGGGCCGATCCATATCCTTCGGGTACACGGCGTGCAGACAACGCGGCGCTACGGCTTGTATCGACGTCGCGACAGCGCGTTGTCGCCTGCCACTCGGGCAGTGCTCGCGGACCTGCTTTCGGCGATCCGCGGACTGCAGCGGTGATCAGGCGATTCAGAGGCTGGAGAAGTGAACGGAATCCCCAACGGCAGTTGACGGCCAAGTCCTGGGGGAGGGCTGCTATGGGTCGGTCGAAAGCAGCCGTATCCTTCGGTCACGGATCCAAAGCGCGCACGGCGTGCAAAGTGACGTCTGTGTCGCGCCACCACCAGCCACCGGGTACCGCAATCAATGAAGGAGCAAGAATGGAAGTCAACCTGCAAGGCCGCGTGGCCATCGTCACCGGCGGAAGCAAAGGCATCGGCCGCGCCATCGCGCTGCGCATGGCGGCGAGCGGTGCTGATGTCGCCATGCTCGCCCGGGACGAGGCGGTGCTCGAGGAAGCGCGCCGGGCGGTCGAGCAGACGGCCAAGGCGCGCGTGATGATTGCGCGTTGCGACGTGACGAAGGCGCAAGAAATCGCTTCCGCCTACCGGCAGGTGATGGCGACGCTGGGCCGTGTCGACATCGTCGTGAACAATGCCGGCACCTCGCGCACGGGCACCTTCGCGTCGATCACCGACGAGGTCTGGCAGGAAGACCTCGACCTCAAGCTGTTCGCCGCGATCCGGCTGACCCGGCTCGCTTGGCCCCAGATGGTCGAGCGGCGCTGGGGCCGCATTATCAATGTACTGAACATCGGTGCAAAGGCACCGAGGGCCGCGAGCGCCCCGACCACCGTCTCGCGCGCGGCAGGCATGGCGCTGACCAAGGTGCTGGCGGGTGAAGGCGCGCCCCACAACGTGCTGGTGAATTCGCTGCACGTCGGCCTGATCGAAAGCGACCAGTGGGTCCGCCGGCATGCGCAGTCCGCAGAGGGCTCCTACGACGCGTTCCTGGCCGGGATGGCCAGGAACATTCCGCTCGGCCGCGTGGGCAGGGCGGAGGAGTTCGCCAACGTGGCTTGCTTCCTGGCGTCCGACCTCGCCAGCTATGTGACGGGGACCTCGCTCAACGTCGATGGGAACCTGTCGCCGGTGATGTAGGCGCCTTCCCTCCCATGCCGCGCCAGCGGCGCTCCCGGAGGCGCGGCCCCACGGCAAGTCTTGCCTTTCCTGCGGGCGGCTGGTGGGCCGTTCTCGGGCGTGACCTTCCATCAAGGCGAGGGCAGTGAACGATTCCAATGCAGCCGTCCCGCTCCCTGGCCGTGACCTCGTACCTCGAGCTTGCTGCGCATGGAGATCGCGAATAGCGGCCCAAGACTCGGTGAGTGTTGATAAGCAGTCGACAGCCGTCTGTGGTGATCGGACCTAGCCTCGCAACACCGAAAGGATGTTCTGCGCGGCACCTACCGCCATGCCCCGGAGACCACCATTCGTAGTTCCGCCGATGTGCGGAGTGAGCACCGCATTCGGTGTGTCCACCCAGGGGGATGTGGAATTCAGGGGTTCGTCGACAAAGCAATCGAGCCCCAGCGACAGGTGGCCTGCGCCAAGCCGCTCGCGCATGGCCGCTTCGTCGAAAATGCCAGCACGCGCCGTGTTGACCACGATGGCCCCCTTGCGCAATAGCCCGAGCCGACGTGCATCGAGCAGGCCACGCGTCGATTCGTCCAGCGGGCAATGCAAGGACACGACATCGCTCGAGGTCAGCAGCTCTTCGAGCTCGAGCTTGGTGGTGCCCTCCGGCAGCTGGTGGGCTTCGAGATACGGGTCGCACACGACCACGCGCATGCCGATCGCCTGGGCGAAGCGTACGACGCGGGCCCCGATCGACCCGCATCCAATGACGCCAAGCGTCGCGCCGGCAAGCTCGAATCCCATGTAGCCCTGCTTGTCCCAGTGACCTGAGTGCATGCGGCTGTCCAGCCAGCCGATGCGCCGGGCGCAAGCCAGGATCAAACCCAGGGCCAGCTCGGCGACCGCCTGGCTGTTCGAGCCGGTGGCGGGGATCGCCCGGACCCCCAGCCGCTTCGCTGCTTCGACGTCGATGGCATCCATTCCCACGCCGTGGCGACCGATGACCCTCAGCTTGCGCGAGGCAGACTGGACCTGCTCGTCGATGCTCCCGTAGCGCGCAAGAATGGCTACCGGCTGCTCGCGCTCGACCAGTGCGACAAGTTCCTCCTGCGTGAACCGTGCGCCCGTGTAGCACAGGCGATAGTCCTTCAGCAGAGCGGCTGCATCGGGATGGATTTTTTCCTCGGTGATGACAATCGTGTCCCGGTTCATGGTTCTTTCCCAGTTTGAATTTGGCTGTCAATGGGCAGCGACGTTCTTCGCTCCCGTCCCGGTTCGCGGGGCGGAACGAAGTGCGGGGCCCTACGGGCTCACTGGTGCGGACGCTTCTCCGCGATCGCGTGCAGCAACTTGCGGTTGCCCTCCAGCGACTTCTGCCACTGCGCGCCGGGGAGGTAGGCGAGCACCGGCGCATCGGAGGTCGCGGTGGCGATGAACTCCGGGTCTTTCAGGCTCTCCGCGATCGCCTTCTCCAGACGTTCGACGATGACGGGTTCCGTGCCGCGCGGCGCGGCGAAGCCGCGCTCCGACGACATCTGCACCGCGTACCCAGACTCCGCCGCGGTCGGCACGTCGGGCAGGGCCTTGCTGCGCTTGCCGGTGAACTGCGTGATCACCTGCACCGCCGTGCCGCCAGACTTCAGGTCCAGCGCTTCGCCGGCGCTGATGGTCGCGAGCTGCAGGTGGCCGCCCAGGAGGTCGGTCTTCTGCTGGCCCGTGCCCTTGTACGCCACCGGCGTGAGCCGGACGTGCGCAGCGTTCTGGAACAGTTCGAGGGCGAGATCGCCGTTGGAGCCGTCGCCGTTGTGCCCCGCCGAAACGGAGCTCGGGCTCTGCTTGGACACCCCGACCACGGTCTGCAGGCTGCGCAGCGGCCCGTCGGCGCGCGCGACGAGCACCGTCGGATCGTCGACCACGCGCGCGACCAGTTGCAGGTCGTCGGGCTGGTATTGAGTCTTGCGCGTCATCGGCGCGTACAGGAAGCCAGGCAGGTTCACCACCGCGAGCGTGTAGCCGTCCGGCCTTGCCTTCGCCACGTAGGTGGTCAAGATCTCGCCGGAGGCTCCGGGCTTGTTGACGACGATGAACTGCGCCTTGCCGCCCAGTCGCTTCTGCACGAAGGGCAGCAGCTTGCGGGCCATCAGGTCGGTGCCGCCTCCGGGCGCGAAACCGACGACCACCTCGATCGGCTTGTCGTCGGGCCAGGCGGCCCAGGCGGAATGGGACGCCACGGCCGCGGCGAGCAAGACGGCACACCAGCGGGGAAGTTGGCACAGGACGGGTCGGAACATCGTTCTCTCCTTGGTTGAAATCATTGATGGGTTCGAGCGGCGCGGTGGCGATCGCCCAGGGATCAGTCGAAGCCGTACAGGCGCGCGGGGTTGTCGACCAGCACGCGCCGCAGCGTCCCTTCGTTGCCGCACCACGCGAACAGCACGTCGATCAGGTCGGCGTCGTCGACCGACCCGGGAGTCTCCGTCGTGTGCGGCCAGTCGCTGCCCCAGAGCAGCCGGTCGGGGGCATGGCGCACCAGGGCCTTGCCGAGCGCGAAGGTATCCCCATAGCCCGGGGCACCGTGGCGCGAGCGCATGTAGATGCCCGAGAGCTTGACCCAGGTGTTGCCGCCACCGAGCAGGCGTCGCAACACGTCGGCGCCTGGGCCGCTCGCGCCTTGCACCGGATCGCAGCGGCCCATGTGGTCGATCACCAGCGGCGCCGGCAAGGCGGCGAGCAGTGGCTCCATCGCGACCAGTTGTTCGGGGTGCGCGAATACCTGTATGTGCCAGCCCAGGGGCGCCACCTTGCGCGCCAGCGTCGCCAGCATCTCCGGGGTGGTCACGCCCCACGACTGTGGCGAGACGAAGTTCACGCGCAGGCCGCACACGCGCTGCGCAGCGAGTCGCTCGAGCTCGGGCCGCTCCACGCCGGCATCCACCACCGCCACGCCGCGGGCGTCCGCGCCGAGTTGCGCCAGTGCATCCAGCGTGCAGGCGTTGTCCACGCCATAGGTGGATGGGTTGACGACCACCGTGCGCTGCGTGCCTATGCGCTGTTGCAGGCGCCGGTAAGCGGCCACCGGCGCGTCCGGCGGCCGGCGCTGCCAGTGCGGCGAAGGAGCGAAGCGCGCATCGAAGATGTGCATGTGCGCGTCGCAGGCAAGTGCCGGCATGGCGCGCAGCGGCCGCCTGGTCCCGGCGGAATGCGGGACCGCTTCGGGAACAGGCGGGGCAGAGGTCACAGGCATGGAAACCGGCTGCTCCGGTTCAATCCACGTGGATGCCGCTGGCCTTGACGACCTGGCCCCACTTGGCGGTCTCGCTGCGGACGAACTGCGTGAACTCCGCGCTGCTCGAACCCACCGGCTGCGCGCCGAGGTCGGCGAGGCGCTGGCGCAGTTCGGGCGTCGCCAGGGCGGCACGCGTCTCCTTCTCCAGGCGGGCTGTCACCGCCGGCGGCGTGCGAGCCGGCGCGAACAGGCCGTTCCATTCGTAGACCTCGAAGCCCGGCACGACGCTCTCGCCGATGGTGGGCAACTGGGGCCAGTCCGGCGAACGCTTGGCCGAGGTGATCGCCAGCGCGCGCAGCTTGCCGGCCTTGACAAAGGGGCCGGAGGCCGAGGTGGCGCTGAACATCAGGTCCACGGTGCCACCGGCGAGGTCGGTCAGCGCCGGTGCCCCGCCGCGGTAGGGAATGTGCGTCATGGAGATCTTCGCGCCCTGCTTGAAGAGTTCGCCGGCCAGATGCTGTGCGCCTCCGTTGCCGGCCGATGCGAAACTCAGCTTCCCGGGGTTGCCGCGGGCCGCGTGCACGAGGTCGCCCACCGACTTCAACGGCGAGTTCGGCGGCACGACCAGCAGCATCGGCACGCGCGTGATCTGCGAGATCGGCGCGAAGTCCTTCGCGGCATCGTAGGGCAGCTTCGGATACAGGCTCGGGTTCACCGTGAAGGCGGTCGCGTCCAGCAGCAGCGTGTAGCCGTCGGCCGGGGCCTTGGCCACCAGCCCGGCGCCGATGGTGCCGCCGCCGCCGGGCCGGTTGTCGACCACGACCTGCTGGCCGAGGCGATGCGACAGTTGCGTCGCCAGCAGCCGCGCTGTGCTGTCCGCGTTGCCGCCGGCGGGATAGGGCACGACCAGCTTGATCGGATGTTCGGGCCAGGCATTCTGGGCCTGCAGGGCCGGGACGGCAGCGAGGCCGAAGACAGCAAGGACCCATGCCTTGCACAGGACGCTGCGACGGGTGGGGATCTTCCGATGGTTCATGGCTGGTTTTCTCCTTCTTGGGTCTGGCACGCTGCGGCTTAGAGGTTTTCGCCTGGCTTGATCACGCCCGCTTTGACGAGCGCCTGGCCCAGCCACGGAGCACCGACGTCGCCTTGCTTGATGCCGTCGATGCGACGCGCTTCGGCGACGACTTTTTCGGCGGCTGCGGCGAGCAGGGATTCGATCTTCTCGCGCTCGACGCACATCACGCCGTCGGCATCGGCGACGATGAAGTCGCCCGGGTGGACCGTCACTCCGCCGCATGAGACCGGGTGGCCGATACGACCGGCGACTTCCTTGGTCGGCCCGTTCGGGTTGGTGCCGACGGAGAACACCGGAAAGCCCAGTTCCTCCAGTTCGATCGCGTCGCGCACTGCGCCGTCGATCACCACCCCTGCGAGGCCGCGCTGGCGGGCCGCGTTCATCATGATTGCGCCCATGAGGGCGCAGGTTTGATCGGCCTTGCCGTCGATCACGAGCACGTCGCCGGGTTTCGCCAGCGACAGCGCCGCATGGATCATCAGGTTGTCGCCGGGGCGCACTTCCACGGTCAGCGCAGGCCCCGCCAGCTTCATGCGTCGGTTCAGGGGCTGGATGCGGCCGTGCATGGCGCCGCGGCGGCCGTTCACGTCAGACAAGATGGCCGGCTGGAAGTCGGCGGCCTTCTTCACGATTTCGGGGGCGACGCGTTCGAAGTCCTTGAGGACGTTGGGTTGGGTCATGGGTTCACTCAATGAGGGGGTGATTGGAAGGGAGAACTCAATTGATCGTGATGTGGCCGTCGCGGATGACTTTGGCCCACTTCGCCGAGTCGGCCTCCTGCTGCCTTGCGAGCTGCTCGGGGGTGCCGCCCACGAGGGTCACGCCCAGCTTGTCGGCCAACTGCTCGATGGCCGGATCCTTCAGGGCCTTGCCAATCTCGCTGTTCAGGCCGTTGACGATGGCGGTCGGCGTCTTCGACGGTGCGTAGACGGCCTGCCACTGCTCCACGACGAAGTCGTGGAAGCCCGCTTCCGTCATCGTGGGCACGTTGGGGAGCGCCTTCAGCCGCTTCGCGGAGGTGACGGCCAGCGCGCGCAGTTTGCCGGAGGCGATGTGCGGGAGTGCCGCAGCGGCCGGCGCGAACATGAAGTTGACTACTCCAGCCAGCGTGTCCTGCAGGGCCGGCGTGTCCCCCTTGTAGGGGGAATGGATCAACTGCGCACCGGTCTGCTGCTTCAGCAGCTCGCCCTGCATCTGCAGGATCGTGCCGTTGCCGCCGGAGGCGAAGGAGACGGTGCCCGGCTTCGCCTTGGCCTGCGCGACCAGTTCCGCGACAGTCCTGAACGGCTGATTGGCGCTGACGACGAGGATGTGCGGGATCGTCCCGATCGTGATCACCGGCTGCAGGTCGTGCAGCGGGTCGTACGGGAGATGCGTCATCAGGTGCGGCGCGATCGCCTGCGGGCCGATCGACGTGCCCAGGAGCGTGTAGCCGTCCGGCGCGGCCTTGGCCACGAAGGCGGTGCCGATGGTGCCGGTGGCGCCGGCGCGGTTGTCGACGATGATGTTGGCGTGCAGCGGGCCCGCGATCTTCTGGGCGATGCTGCGTCCGAGCACGTCCGTGCTGCCGCCGGGCGGATAGGGCACGACCCAGGTGATGGTGCGGCCGGTCGGCCAGGCATCCTGCGCGAACGTGCGCGCGGAGAAAAGGGCGGTCGCGGCCAGCGTCACCAAGTGACGACGGCGCATGCCGGAACTTGAAACCGTCATGGAAATCTCCGGGGAATCAGGACCCGAAGCCGTAGAGGCGCTCGGGGTTGGTGACGAGGATGCGATGCAGATTCGCGCCGTTTTCGGCCCAGTCGGCCAACCGGTCCACCTGGCGGGCGTCGTCGGGCATGGGCTGCAGCCCGGCCGAGGCGGTGGCATGCGGCCAGTCGCTGCCCCACACCACGCCCTCCGACGCGGCCTCGATGTAGGTTCGGGCGAGCGCGTTGAGGGCGGGGTCCTCCACCGACTGCTGTGGGCTGACGAGATAGCCGCCCGACAGCTTGACCCATGCCTTTCCTTGGGCGAGGAGCTGAAGCAGCACGGCATGCGCTGCGTGGCGAGGCAAGGTGGGCGCGATGCGCGCCAGGTGATCGAACACCAGCGGCACGGGCAGTCCCGACAAGGTGTGTTCCTGCGTCGCCAACAGGTCGGCAGGCATGAGGAGCTGGACGTGCCAGCCCAGGGGCGCAACGCGCGACGCGATGGCGGAGAGCCGGGCCAGGCCCGGACCCCCGCCGAGCGACAGGTTCATGCGGATGCCGCGCACGCCGGCGGCGTGCAGCCGCTGCAGTTCCGCATCGGGCTCGTCGCCGGCGATCACTGCGACGCCGCGCGCGTCGGCACCGAATGCGCGCAGGCCCGCCAGCATTGCGCGGTTGTCCGTGCCGTACGTGGAAGGCGTGACGAGGACCACGCGCGATGTCCCGATGCGGGACTGAAGACGGCGGTAGTCGTCCACGGACGCCGGCGGCGGATTCAACCTGGCACCTTCGGCCGCCGGAATGGCTGCGTCATAGACGTGCACGTGGCAGTCGCAGGCGCGGGGCGGGACAGGTGTGCGGGGACTCTCGGTGCCCGTGGAGAACGGTACTGCCGACATGAATCAGGCCTCCTCGTGCCGCTCGGCGCGCTCGACCAGCGGCGGCGCAAGGCGAACCGGCAATTCAGGCACGGGCTCCTTGAGCGTCTGCGACAGCACCTGCAAGGGATGAGGCAAGCGCACGGCGTCGATGAGATTGGCCTGGCAGCGACACGAATAGCCGGTGGCGAGCAGCCGGCCATTCCCACCGCGCTCCGCCACGATGCGGGCCCAGCTGAGCCCGTAAATCTCTTGCGAGGTCGTGCGATGCACGCGTTCGTGGCCATACAGGCCTGCCATGCCACAGCAACCGGCCTGCACGACCTCGACCGTCAGTCCCACGCGCCGGAACACCTCCGTCCAGTCGGCAACCGCTTCCGGTGCGTTCGTCCGCTCCGTGCAATGCGGCGCGACGGCCCAGCGATGCGTCCCATCGACCGGACGTTCGGGCAGCGCCTGCAGGTGCGCCGCGAGCCATTCCTGGGGCAGCGCGACGCGCGGCGCAGACTCCTTGCCCAAGGCCTTCACGTATTCCGCGCGATAGGTGAGCGTCATCGACGGATCGACGCCGACGAGATCCACGCCGGTGGCGGCCAGCTCACGCAGCATGCGCGCGTTGGCGGCGGCGGTGCGCTCGAACTCACCGAGGAAGCCGAGGACATGCTGCGGCTTGCCGTTGGGAAGGAAAGGTGCGAGCCACGGCCGGAAGCCAAGGCGCGTCAGCAGCTCCAGGAAATCGAGCACCACCTGAGCGTCGTAATGCGTCGTGAAAGCGTCCTGCACCACGACCACGCTGCGGCGGATCTCCTCCGCGGAGAGCACCTTCAACGCATCTGGTGATGCACGGCGAACGCCGAGGTGCGCAAGCGCTGCCTCGAAGTCCGTCGTGCTCAGTGCCGGGACCGCCACGAGGCCGGCGAGCCGCAATGCGGCGACGGCGATCCCGTTCTGCGTGAGCGCATTCGCCAGGCGCGGGAAGCGGGCCGCATGCGGAAGGCTGCGCTCCAGCGCAGCGACCAGGTAGTCCTTCAGCGGCCGCGCGTAGCGGCCGTGGTAGACCTCGAGAAAGCGCGAGCGGAAGGCCGGTACGTCCACCTTGATCGGGCACTGGCCCACACAGGACTTGCAGGCGAGACACCCGTCCATGGCCTCCTTCACCTCGCGCGAGAAGTCATCCCCGACCAACGCCTGCCAAGTGGTCCAGGCGCGGCGCGGCGCAGCCAGCACACGCGCGAGCGGTCGGCGGGCGCGCAGGCGCGCGGCCTCGTCGGCCGGATCGCGTCCTTCAACCGCGAGTCGACGCAGCCATTCGCGCATCAGCGACGCCCGGCCTTTCGGCGAATGCCGGCGGTCCCGCGTCGCCTTCCACGACGGGCACATCGCATCGTCGGGGTCGTAGTTGAAGCAGGCGGCATTGCCGTTGCAGTGCAGCGAATCATCGTTGGCGCGCCGGATCGCGATCGGGATCTGCCGGTCGGCCTGTCCGCGCGTAGGCACGCCATCGAGGCGCACCAGTTCGCGTCCGGGCGGTGCGGCGATCTTGCCTGGATTGAGTTGGTTGTGCGGATCGAAAGCCGCCTTGATCTTCTGCAGCCGTGGATACAGCGGCCCGAAGAACTCGGGCGCGTATTCGCTGCGGAAGCCCTTGCCGTGCTCGCCCCACAGCACGCCGCGGTACTTGCGGGTGAGGGCGAAGACTTCGTCCGTGATTTCGCGGACCATCCTCTCCTGTTGGGGGTCCTTCATGTCCAGCGCGGGCCGCACGTGCAGGCAGCCGGCATCGACGTGACCGAACATGCCGTACTTCAGGCCGCGGCTATCCAGCGCCGCGCGGAACTCGCGGATGTAGTCGGCCAGGTGCTCGGGCGGAACGACGGTGTCTTCCACGAACGGGACCGGCCGCTGCTCGCCCTGCAGGTTGCCGAGCAGGCCCACGGACTTCTTGCGCATGGACCAGATCGCACTGGCGGCCGTTTCGCCGCGTGCCACCGTGTAGCCGCGTCGACCGGCCGCGGTGCCTTGGGCAGCCATCAGCGCTTCGACGCGGGCGATCTTGTCCGCAAGCGCGGTTTCGTCCGGCGCCAGGAATTCGACCAGGTTGACGCCTTGCGCGGGGCCCTGCGCGTCGTCGGGAAAATAGTCCTTCACCTTCAGCCAGATTGCGTCCTGGCGGGCGAGCGCCAGCACAGTGGCATCCACCGTTTCGCTGGAGGCCGCCTCCAGCTTCATGAGGGTGTTTGCATCGCGCAGGGCCGCATCGAAGCTGTCGTAGCGGATGTTCAGCACCGCTGTGAACTTCGGGATCGGCACCAGCCGCACCTTCGCCTCGGTAATGAAGGCCAGGCTGCCTTCGGCCCCGCACAGCACGGAGCTGAGGTTGAAGCGCCCCTCGCAATCGCACAGGTGCACGAGGTCATAGCCGGTGACGCAGCGATTGAGCTTGGGAAAGCGTTCTTCGATCAGCGCGGCATCCTCCACGCGGATGCGGTCGAGCAGCCGGTGGATGGCGCCGATCCGGTCTTCGCGGCGCTTGGCCGCTTCGAGTTCGCGCTCCGACATCGGCCTGGAATGCCAGGCCGTGCCATCCATCAGCACCGCCTGCAGTTCGAGCACGTGGTCGCGCGTCTTGCCATATAGCATCGAGCCCTGGCCCGAGGCGTCGGTGGCGATCATGCCGCCGATGGTGGCGCGGTTCGACGGCGACAGCTCCGGCGCGAAGAACAGGCCGTGCGCGCGTACGGCGTCGTTGAGCTGGTCCTTCACCACGCCCGCCTGCACGCGCGCCCAGCCCTTCTCGGCATTGATCTCGAGTATGGCGTTCATGTGACGCGAGAGGTCGACCGAGATGCCGTTGGTGAGCGACTGGCCGTTGGTGCCGGTACCGCCGCCGCGCGGCGTCAGCGCGAGGGACTGGAAGCGCGGATCGGCAGCCAGTTTCGCAATGCGAACGACGTCCGGCTGGTGGCGCGGGAACACGATCGCTTGCGGCGGCAGCTGGTAGATGGAGTTGTCGGTGGCGAACACGGTTCGGTTCGCCGCATCCTGCGCAATGTCCCCCTCGAAGCCGCGCAGGCGGAGCTCCGCGAGGAACTCGGCCGCGAGCGGCAAGGCCGCGAGATCGTGCGCGGGCAAGCGCGGGATCATGCGGCCTGCAGCGCCCGCAGCGCGGCTGCACGGCGCTCGAGGAAGGCGTCCCACACCTCGGGGTTGATCAGGTGCGGCGGTCGCTCCCCGCGCAGCAGTTGCAGCACCTGCTCGGCGGCCGACTTCGCGACGTTGCGCCGGCCTTCATGCGACACGCCTGCCGTATGGAAGGTGGCGACCACGTTATGGAGGGCGAGCAGCGGATGGTCGAGCGCAGGCGGCTCCTCTTTCCACACGTCCAGTCCAGCACCGCCCAGGTGGCCGGAGGTCAGCGCCTCGGCGAGCGCCTGTTCGTCGTGGATGCCGCCGCGGGCGGTGCTGATGAAGTAGGCCCCCTTCTTCATGCTCGCGAAGCGCTTCGCGTCGAAGTAGTTCAGGGTGTCCTTGTTGCGCGGGCAGTGCAGGGAGACGACGTCCGCGGAGCGCAGCAGCGTCTCCAGGTCCACGGGCTCGGCGCCGCGGCGGCGGATTTCCTCCGGCGCGACGAAAGGATCAAACGCCAGCACGCGCATGCCGAAGGCCTTGGCAAGCGTCGCCGTGCGCGTGCCGGCGTAGCCGATGCCCACCACGCCCAGCACCTTGCCGCCGATGTCGGAGCCCATGACCGACTCGCGCGAGAAGCCGCGCTGGGTGCGCAGCTTGCGGTCCGATTCGACGATGCGGCGGCTCACGGCCAGCATCAGGCCGATCGCCATCTCGGCCACGGATGGGGCGTTGCCACCGAGCTGGCTCACCACGGCGATGCCGGCGTGCGTGCAGGCTTCGACATCCACGGTGTCATAGCCGGCGCCGGCGGAGGAGACGGCCAGTAGTTTCGGGCAACGCTCGATCAACTCCTGCTGGGCGCGGAACTGGATGCTCAGTTCGTCCTTGGCGGCGGTGATCTGGTAGACGTGGGCCTGCTGCAGCGCTGCCCAGCCCTTCTCGCTCTCGCGGATCGGGGCGATCTCGAGCGAGACCGAGGGCTCGGCCCGTATGGTCTCGTCGAAGATCGGGGTTGATCCACAGGTCGAAGCGGGTGATGTGCCAGGGGGAAGTCATGTCGGGGGTAGCGGAAATGCCTGCCGCACGGCGGCGGGCTCGCGCCCGCAGGCTTGTCTCCTGTTTTGGTACGCCAGTATCAGCGCCGGTCTACCCCTGGTCTAATCGATAATTTCTTGGGATTCATAGACTGGACTTTTGCAATGGACCTGCGAGACCTGCGCTACTTCGAGACCATCGCCGACCTGCAGCATGTCGGGCGTGCAGCGGAGAGGCTGCATCGCACGCAACCGGCGCTCACGAGCAGCATCCGGCGGCTGGAGGAAGACTGTGGCACGCCGCTGTTCGAACGTGCCGGTCGCGGCATTCGCCTCACGGCGGCCGGCAGGGTGCTGCTGAAGTGGGCCCAGCGCGTCCGGTTCGACATGGAGGATGCCAAACGTGAGATTGCCGCCATGGGCAACGGCCTCGCCGGTCACGTGCGCGTGGGCATCGTGCCGACCGCGGCCCAGTTTCTCCTGCCCGCCGCCGCGCGCCAGCTGCTGCAGGAAGCTCCCGACGTCACGCTGCGCACCGTGGTGGGCTTGGTCGACGCGCTGAAGCCACTGCTACGCCAGGGTGAACTCGACCTCGTGGTGGGCACTGAAACCCAGGCGGAGGAGGGCATCGCCTCCAGGGTGGTGGCCGAGGATGCGATCGTCGTGGCCGCCAGCGCGAGACATGAACTGTTCCGCGGGCCGGTGGCGCTGAAGGATCTCACGAAATACCGCTGGGCCCTGCAGCCGCCGGGGGCTCCCGCGAGGGACTGGCTGGATCACACCTTCGACCGGCGGCGGCTGACGCGCCCGCAGGTGCAGGTCGAAAGCACGATGCTGCTCATGCTGCCGACGCTCATCATGCAGACCGGGCTGCTCAGTTTCATTTCGCGGCACCACCTGGGCCTCAAGGGCGGCCGCTCCGGCCTCAAGGAAGTCCCACTGAAGGAAACGACCATGGTGCGGCGACTGGTGGTGACCTATCGCGAGCAAGCCTACCTCTCGGCGGCGACGCAGCGGCTGATCGACCTCTTGATGGCCCAGCATGCGTCCAGCTCCCATGTCCTTTCAGCTGAATAGGCAAAAGCACGACGGAGCGGGCTGGGCAAGCGCCAAGTGCCGAGTGCCCCCGCGCCGATCACGGATGCCAGGACGCCCGCAGAGTCCCGGTTGGCATGGCGTCCAGCGCCTCGCCCAGCTGCGCTCGCCGCGTGCACCGTGGGCGGCGCAAGACGGCGAAGCTGGAGCGGTATTCGCTTCACTGGCTCTGGAAGCCCACGCATTCATCATCCCCAATAACACGGAAACGAGGATGATTCCGCTCGAAAGCGGCGTCGTTGCCCTCAGCCTCGCCCAACGGGAGGAGATCTCCCAGTCGTTTCTTGAATTGCGCCGGGATCGCCTCTGCTGCCTGGAAGTTTCCGTCGTCGTCGGGTTCGCAGCAGAAAACGAAGGGGCACAGGTGGAACGCGATCGGCTCGATGAGGGGGCGAGATGAAGTGCCACGAGGTAGGCCGAGGGCGGTGAAGCACCTCTTCTAGTCTCGTTGCGCATTTGGGCGCGCCTTTTGCGCGGGCGACAAGGTTCGGCAGGGGTTCAGGTTGTTGTTCATGTACGCCCCGGCCAAGCTCATTGATGACGCGCCCCGCGAGCGCACCGCCTACAACGCAGCCGCCTTCCTGGAGGAACGTCTGCTTCGGGTCGTTTGCTGCCGTACTCCTCTCAACGAGAGCAAGACAGCTCCCGGCCACGAGCAGCCTCACGCAGCCCACGCTGATCATCAGGTCCTTAGTTCGGTCGGTCCGAAGATGGGGCAGACCGCCCGGCCGCGAACGTGATCTTGCGGATCTTGCGGTTGCCCATGTCGGCGACGAGCAGCGCGCCTTGCGCGTCGAACACCAAGGCCGACGGCATGCTGAACGTGGCCGAAGCTGCGTCGCCGTCTGCGTCGCCGGCCTCGCCGGTGCCCGCCAGCACGGTGACCAGCCCGTCGGGCGTGATCTCCACGATGCGATTGCCGAACGGGTCGGCGACGAAGGTGTTACCGGCCGCGTCCGTGGCCCGCTCCGCGGGTTGCGGGAAGTCGATCACGTCCTCCGGGAGCGTGGACACCATGCCATCAGCGACTACGCGCGTGGCGTTGCCGGTGCCGAAGTCGGCCACGTGCAATTGCCCCATCGCGTCCATGGCCAGCGCATGCGGCATGAAGAACTGCGCGGCCATCGCTTTGCCGTCGACCGTTCCGAACGCGCCCGAGCCGGCGACGGTGATCACGCACGCTCCCCCATCGGCGCAGGCCCCCGTGCCGACTTGCACGCCCACCGCTACGCCGCCGCCGCAAGCAGCGCTCAGGAAAGCCGCCATCGCTTCTTCGAACACGAGTGCGTGAATGCGTCCCATGGCTTGCTCCGCTGGATCCGCCGCCATGCTGCGCCGATCACCGGCGGCGTGCAAGGGGTCGCCAGCCGTGAAAACTGATCTCGGCCAGAACCAGCCCTACAGCCCGGTCTCGAATCGGTCGACTCCAGACGGTTCTCCGGCAGGGTACGGCAATCAAGTGAATTGAAGCTGGGGAGCTCTGATTCACTTCCGGCAAGAAGCATTGAGGGCTACTTTCGGCCAGAAGGACGGCCGGCCCCGCGTCCTTGTCGAGTCGACCCGCAGAGCGCGTGAATGCGGCATCTATGCAGCTCGAATTGATCGCGCCGGCCTACTCGTATTTGCAGGCGAGCCGGGCGCGGCGCGCGCCCACCTTCGCGGCGCACGCGGCCGCTTGAATATCGGCGCCTGGCAGCTCCCGCGCCTTCAGGGCCCCTGCACCGTTCTGCCGACCTGGAGCCACTCCATTGAGGCGTGGGGCCCCGGAAGAATCGCGGGCAGGACCAGCCGACCCAAGCGCAGCCCACGCGCCGAGTTGGCGAACCAGACCACCGCATCCTTCGTTCTTCGGTTGGCGATGACGAACGCGCGAAAGCCGGGGATGTGCCCCCAGTGGAACAAGCAATCCTGGGAGGGTTCGAGCCCCCAGCCGAGCCCCCATGCGATGCCGTCCGCTTCGGCAGGGCTCGGGTCGAGCACGTCATCGATACCGCGGGTCGCACGCACCGCGGGTGCGAGCCATCGCGCATGCATGTCGCTGCCCAGACCTTGCGCGCGCAACACGAGCTGAACGAAGCGCGCATAGTCACGCGCCGTCGTATGGAGCGACCACGACGCGCTCGGCGCCACCGGCCGCCGCTTCGGCACCGGAGTTCCGTCCATCTCTTGGCCGCGCGCGTGGTTGGCCTCGAAGCGCTCCTGCCACTGCAGGCTGGAATCGGCCATGCCGAGCCGGTCGAACACCCGCTCGCGCGCCAGGTTCTCGAGCGACTGCCCGGTGACCTTCTCCATCGCGCGCTGCAGCCACGCGAACGCACTGCTGCCGTAGCTGAATCGTGCGCCGGGAACGAAATATGTCCTGAGCGGCGTCTCTTTCGTGACGATGTTCGGCAGCCCACTCGTATGCGTGAGCACGTGCGCCGCCGTGATAGCGGCCGCGCGCGGGTCGTCGGGAACGTAGGGCCCGCAGAGGGATTCCAGCGGCGCCGTGAGGTCGAGCCTGCCTTCCTCGGCGAGTTGCAAGGCGATCAGGGAGACGAGAGGCTTGGTTAGGGAGGCGGCTTCGAAGACCGTACTGACGTCCACGGGCGCGGCATCGTCCGAGCCCCGACTACCGACGGCATGGATGGTGGTGATCTCGCCCGCTCGCAAGATGGCGAGAGACACGCCGGGGATGGCGCCCCGGACCCCTGCGAGCAGATCGAGAATGGGCTGAGCGTCGGGGGGGTGCATTCGGCGGGTGATGCGAGCGGAGGTGCGGAGTATGCCCGGCCGGGATGGCTGCTTCGGGTCGTTTGCTGCCGTACTCCTCTCAACGAGAGCAAGACAGCTCCCGGCCAGCAGCAGCCGCCCGAGATCGCTCCCATCGGCGAGCACGCGTTCACCCACAGAGAGCGGCGAATCAGCTGTCGGCTGCCGCCGCGTCGTGCTCCGCCCATGCCGCGACCTGCTCATTCCAGGCTCGAACCTGAGTGCCCGCTTCGGTCGTTTCGTCCTGGGTGTTGCTTTCGATGAGCGCATCGAGCAGCACATCCTGCCGTTGATCCCACTCGGAAGGAAACAGCGGCACCACGGACACCAGGCAGTCGGCAGGTGCGGCTGAGGGGCTGACGGGAAAACCGGCTCCCTTGATCCGATAGGTGAGGGCGCCACGTTGCAGACGCATGCGGCGCATGCCTTGAAGGGTCGGCACCTCTACCCATCGACCCGCGACCCAGGCGAACCCGTCGACTGGCATCTCGATCCGGATGGTCCCATCTTCCTGCAGCGACATGAAGGCATGCGGGGAGAGCGTGACCCGCACGTCCAGCGAACGGTGGCCCGCGCCGTGCTGTAGCTTGACCCGTGCATGCAGCTGGTGGCCGTCGCGCACGCCAGGCGGAATACGCAGCCGACAGCGGTAGGCGAGGGGCGCAGACTGGCCGCTCCCGCCACAGCTGGAGCAGGACGCTGGCGTCGTGCCGCGGCCCTCGCACGCACCGCAGGGCGACGCCGAAGCGAGCCATGGGAACCAGAAGGTTGGCCGCAACTCGCCTTGGCCGCCGCACTGCGTGCACGCCTTTGGTTCGGGCGCTTCGCCGCTGCCGCAGCATTCGGTGCACGCATGGGCGATCTGGCCGTCCACGCTGCGGATGCAGCCCGAGGCCGCTTCCTCCAGGGAGAGAGTGATGGCGTGGTCGATCGGAACATCCTGCGCATGGGGCGCGGTCGCCGGCGGCGCCTCATGCACGGTGTCGTGCGCCTCCTGGCGCGCGCTGCGGATTTCCTCCACGGCGCGGTTGATGCGTTGAATTCTCTGCAACGCCTGCGCACTCCTGTTTCGGTCGGGGTGCCAGCGTGCCGACAGCCGTCGCCATGCCGCCTTGACCTCGGCATCGCTCGCCTCGGGCGTCAGGCCGAGTGCGGCGTAGGAGTCCTCGATGTCCACGTGTCGCCCGCCGTGCTGTTGTGTTGCAGTGCAGCATAGTAGCCGATCCGGTTTCGCGGTCCCGGCCCGTCGGGCTGTCCAGCGAGGCCTTGCACCATTGCGCGCGACGAGACGGACTCCGCTCCAGATTTTGGTGCGTGGTCCGCGGTCCCACGGCGCATCTCTTGCCGTCCCGGATACCGGAACGCTAGAATGCGCCGGACATGAAGCCCGATCTCCCTGCCAGCGCCGAGCGCGTCGCCGACGACAAGAGCCGAATCCAGTCCATCGGCAAGATGAGGGAGATCCTTGGCTGCTTCTCTACCGTGGACCGGCACCTTTCGCTCGCCGAGATCGGCAAGCGCTCCGGCTTGCCGCGGCCCACGGCGCACCGGATGCTGTCGGCGCTGAGGGAGATCGGATTCATCGAGCAGGACGCGCGCAACGGCAACTACAGCCTGGGCATCGGCCTGTTCGAGCTGGGCAGCCTGGCGCTGTCCAACATGGACCTGCTGCGCGAAGCCAAGCCTTTCATGGATCGCATCTCGCGCCTCGCGGGGGAGTCCGCGCACCTTGGCGTGTTCAACGGCTACGAGGTGATCGTCGTCGAGCGGGAGGAGCCCACCGAACGCCAGGCCCGGGCCCTGCAGCCGAGCGAGGCTTCGCCCGCGTACTGCACCGGGGTTGGCAAGGCGACCCTCGCATTCCAGCGGCCGGAGATCATCGAGCGGGTGATCACCGGCGGGCTGAAGGCCTACACCAACCACACGATCACCGCCCCGGACATCCTGCGCCGCGAGCTCGCAACCATCCGTGAGCGCGGCTACGCCCTCGACGATTGCGAGCATGAGATCTGGGTGCGGTGCGTCGCTGCGCCGATACGGAACGCCTCGGGCCATGTCTTTGCCGCCCTGTCCGTTACCGGAGGGGCAGACCGGATGACGGACAAGAAATTGTCCGACTTGGCGCCGCTGGTGGTGCAGACGGCAGACACGATCTCGCGCCAGATCGGCTTCCAGCCGCACGGCTGAGCCACACCCCCGACACCCCTTCTTCACTTGGCGGCGGCCCTCCCAGGAGGGTCGCTGCAGCCGCTTCTTGGGCCGCAGAGGGGTGTTTGAACTTCTGTTTTAAAGGGAAAACCCCGTTGAGACGGGTCCGTCGGCCTCGTTAAAGTTCTTCGAAACGTCGATCCGGATTCCGGAATGACGTCCAACCCCAGAACTTCGAGGAAAACTCCGTGACCCAGACCGACCTCCGCCAGCGCCTGACCGGCGTGCTGCCCCCCATCACCATGCCGTTCGACCGCAATGGCGCGCTCGTCAAGGGTGGCCTGCGCGGCCAGATCGACTTCATCATCCAGCAGGGCGCGCGCGCCGTCGTCGCCGGCGGCAGCACCGGCGAGGGACACACGCTGAACGAGGCGGAATTCGACCAGGCCATGCGCGAGTCGTACGAAGCCACGGCCGGCCGCGTGCCCTTCGTGGCGGGCCTGATCGTGCAGAGCACCAAGGACGCAATCGACCGCGTCAAGCGCCTGCAGGGCATGAACATCGCCGCGCTGCAGGTCACGCCCGTGCACTACCTGTTCAAGCCGGACGCCGACGCCACCGTGCAGCACTTCCGCGAGATCTACGAGGCCACGCAGGTGCCGATCCTGATCTACAACGTGATTCCCTGGAACTACCTGGGCGTCGACCTGATGCTGCGCATCATGGACGAAGTGCCCGGCGTGATCGGCATGAAGCAAAGCGGCGGCGACCTCAAGTCGGTCTCCGACCTGATCCTGCGCGCCAAGCCGCACAACCTGGTGCTCTCGGGCGTCGACGCGCTGCTGTACCCGGGCTTCGCCCTCGGCATGCACGGCGCCATCAGCGCGCTGACCACCGCCGTGCCCGGCGCCGTGGTGCGCCTGTACAAGGCGGTGCAGGCGAACGACCACGCCACCGCGCGCGAGATCCACTTCAAGCTCAATGCGCTGTGGAACACCTTCAACCACGACAACCTGCCCGCGTGCGTGAAGTACGTGCAGCACCTGCAGGGCCTGGAGATGTACGAGCCGCGCCGCCCGATGATGCGCGTGACCGAGGACCAGAAGCGCGCGATCAAGCCCGCGCTGCAGTCCCTGCTGGGCTGAAGCGGGACGCCGTCGCGATGAAGAAGATCCTCAACCGCCCGGCGGACTACGTCGACGAGACGCTGGACGGCCTCGTCGCCGCCCACTCCGACCAGCTGCGCCGCCTCGGTGAAGATGGCCGGGTGGTGGCGCGCTCGCGCGGCGCCATCCCCGGCAAGGTGGGCATCGTCACCGGCGGCGGCTCGGGCCACCTGCCCGTCTTCCTCGGCTACGTGGGCGAAGGCCTGCTGGACGCCTGCGCGGTCGGCAACGTTTTCGCCGGCCCGCGCGTGTCCGACTGCCAGGAAGCCATGCGCGCCGCCGACGGCGGCGCCGGCGTGCTGCAGCTGTATGGCAACTACGGCGGCGACCGCATGAACTTCGAGATGGCCCGCGAGATGCTGGAGCTCGAAGGCATGCAGGTCGCCTCCGTGCGCGTGGCGGACGACGTGGCGAGCGCGCCGGTCGCCGAGCGCCAGAAGCGCCGCGGCGTGGCGGGCATGGTGTTCGCCTTCAAGGTCGCCGGCGCAATGGCCGCGGCCGGTGGTTCGCTGGCGGAAGTGACGAAGGTCGCCGAGAAGGCCGCACTGGCGTGCCGCTCGATCGGCGTGGCCCTGACGCCCTGCGTGATCCCGGAATCGGGCAAGGCCTCGTTCGAGATCGCCGCCGACGAAGTCGAATTCGGCATGGGCATCCATGGCGAGCCCGGCATCTGGCGCGGCAAGCTGAAGACCGCCGACGCATTGACCGACGAAATGCTGGAGCGCCTGCTGCCCGAGTGCAACCTGGGCCACGGCGACCGCGTCGCGGTGCTGGTCAACAGCCTGGGCGCCACGCCGCACGAGGAGCTGTACATCATGTACCGGCGCATCGCGCAGACCTTGGCGGACAAGGGCATCACCCCGGTGCTGCCCCTGGTGGGCCGCTACGCGACTTCGATGGAAATGGCCGGCGCGTCGCTGACGCTGATGCCCGTGGATGCCGAACTCGAGGCGCTGCTCGCAGCGCCGGCGAACTGCCCGTTCTGGAAAGTGTGATGATCGACGCAGGCAATGTGAGATCCGCGCTGGCGCGCTGGTGTGACGCGCTCGAAGCCGCTGCTCCCGAACTCAATGGGCTCGACGGGCGGCTGGGAGACGGCGACCTCGGCACCACGCTGCAACGCTGCGCGGTGCTCGTGCGCGAAGCCTTGCCGGCCATGGGCGATGACCTGGCGTCCGTGTTCAAGGCCTGCGCCGGCGCGAGCGCCAAGGCGTCGGGTTCCAGCTTCGGCACGCTGCTCGCGGTCGCGTTCCTCACGGCAGCCAAGCGCGTGCAGGGCCGCGATACCCTGGACCGCGCGGCCCTCGTGGAATTGCTCGATGACGTCGTCGGTGCGCTATCCGCCCGGGGCGGCGCCGCGCTCGGCGACAAGACGATGCTGGACAGCCTGCACGCGATAGCGCGCGCGCTGGCCGAAAGCAACGACAACACCGACCTTCGCTGCGTGGCGCGTGAGGCGGCCTCCGGCGCGCTGGAGGCGATGCGCTCGAAGCCGAACCGCATAGGCCGCGCCCGCATGTTCGCCGAGCGCAGCATCGGCCTCGAAGACCCGGGCATGGTCGCCGTGCTGCGGATGGCCGAAGCCCTGTAGTTTCATTCCAAGAATCCGGAGACAACCATGTCCACCCCCTCCCAAGCCCTCTCGGGGCTCGCGCCGCGCGCGCATGCCGACAAGGCGGCGCGCCAGCTGCGCACCGTGCTGGGTTCGAGCCTCCTCGGCACGACCATCGAGTTCTACGATTTCTTCATCTACGGCACGGCGGCGGCGCTCGTCTTCCCGAAGCTGTTCTTCCCCACGTTCTCGCCGCTCGCGGGCATCCTCGCCGCCTACGCGACCCTGGCCATTCCGTTCCTCACGCGGCCGCTCGGCGCCATGGTGTTCGGCCACTACGGCGACCGGCTGGGGCGCAAGAAGATGCTGCTGCTGTCGCTGATGGTGATGGGCCTGTCGACCTTCGCCATCGGCCTGGTGCCCACCTACGAGAGCATCGGCGTCGCCGCGCCGGTACTCGTGATCCTGCTGCGCCTCGTTCAGGGCTTCGCGCTCGGCGGCGAATGGGGCGGCGCCACGACGATGGTGATCGAGCATGCGCCGCGCGAGCGCCGCGGTTTCTTCGGCACGTTCGTCCAGCTGGGCAACGTGGTCGGCCTGTTCATCTCCACGCTGGTGTTCGCCGTGCTGCCCAAGGACCAGCTGCTGCAGGGCGGCTGGCGCCTGCCGTTCCTGGCGAGCATCGTCATCCTGCTGGTGGGCATCGTGATCCGGTCTAAGGTGGAGGAGACGCCCGTCTTCGAGGCCATGAAGAAGAGCGAGCAGCCCGCGCGCATGCCGGTGCTGGAGGTGCTGCGCCACCACAAGCGCGCGGTTTTCCTCGCGATGGGAATGCGCACCGGTGAGATTGTTCTCGGCTGGCTGGTGATCGGCTTCCTGCTCACGTATGCCACCAAGACGGTGGGCTTCACGTCCAACGACGTGCTGTACGCCATCCTCGGCGCGAGCGCGCTGGGCATGGTCACTTTCCCGCTGTTCGGCGCGCTGTCGGATCGCATCGGCCGCAGGCCGGTCTACCTGATCGGCGCGGTGCTGGCGGCCGTGTTCGCCTTCCCGTTCTTCTGGTTGATCGACTCCAAGGTCCCGGCGCTGTTCTTCTTCTCCATCATCTTCGGCTATGCGTTCGCGCTGGGCGCGATGTTCGCAGTGCAGCCGGCGTTCTTCAGCGAGACCTTCGACACGGAAGTGCGCTACACCGGGGTGTCGCTCGGTGCCCAGCTGGCGAACGTCATCGGCGGCCTCACGCCCATGATCGCCACCAGCCTGGTGGCTTGGGCCGGCGGCAAGTCGTGGCCGATCTCCGCGTTCCTCGCGGTGGCGTCGCTCGTCACGGTCGGCTGCGTGCTGGCGACGCGGGAGACCCGCGGCAGCTCGCTGCTCGCCCAGCACTGACCCGGCACGGCCATGCTGCTGCAGATCACCGCGAGCGGGCTGGCGATGGGCGCGATCTATGCGCTCATCGCACTGGGCTACGCCTTCGTCTGGAACACGATGGCCATCGTGAACTTCGCGGCCGGCGAGTTCGTGACCTTCGCGGCCTACATCTTCGTGGCCACCTTCATCACCCAGCTCGGTTTCCCGTTCTGGCTGGCGCTGGCGAGCGCCGCCGCCGTGATGGCGCTGCTGGGCGCGATCTTCTCGCGCGTGGTGTTCGCGCGACTGCAGAAGCAGCGCCCGCTGGTGGCCATCATCGCCACCGTTGCCTTCGGCATCTTCCTCAAGGAGATGGCCCGCATCCTGTACGGGCCCGAGCCGCTGATCTACACGGGACCGTTCGGAAGCGGCAGCGGGATCCACGTCGGCAACATCGTGATCGGCTGGCAGAACCTGCTGATCCTCGCCGTGGTGGTGGTGCTCACCATCGCGCAGGGCATCGTCCTGAAGCGCACCATGCTGGGCAAGATGATGCGCGCCGTGGCACTGGACCGCGACACGGCGGCGCTCATGGGCATCCCGGTGCAGCGCGTGCTGGCCGGCACCTTCGCGTGGTCCAGCGTGCTGGCTGCGCTCGCCGGCATGTTGCTCGCCCCGCTGTTCTTCGTGACCACCGAGATGGGATCGATGGTGGGCCTCAAGGGCTTCGTCGCCATGATCATCGGCGGCTTCGGCTCGATCCCCGGCGCCATCATCGGCGGCCTGCTGCTGGGCGTCGGCGAGAACTGGGCGTCGTACCTGCTGTCCTCCACCTACCGCGACGTGATCGCGTTCGTGATCCTGCTGCTGTTCCTGGCCGTGCGCCCGCAAGGACTGCTGCCCGAGCGTACCGCCGACCGCGCGTGACCTGACATGACCGGCCGCAAGATCCTCCTCCTCGTCCTGCTCGCCGCGCTGGCGCTGCCGCCCTTCGCGGGCATCAACACGTACTGGCTGCACGTCCTGAACGTGACCTGGATCTTCGCGATCGCGGCGCTCGGACTGAACCTGGCCACTGGCGTCACGGGGCAGATCGTCCTGGGCCAGGCCGCGCTCATGGGCATCGGCGCGTACACCGCGGGCCTGCTGATGGTGCGGCTGCACTGGCCCTTGCTGGCGGCCGCCGCCGCAGCCCTGGCCGTCGCCGTGGCGGTCGGCGTCGCGCTCGGCCTGCTGTCGATGCGCATCAAGGGCCACTATCTCGCGATCACCACCCTGGCGCTCAACGAGATCTTCCGCCAGGTCGTGCTGAACGAGGCCGGCGTGACCGGCGGCCCCATGGGGCTGCGCGACATCCCGGGCTTCGCGCTGCCGTTCTGGAGCGGCGACGTCGACCGCCAGGCCTACCTGCCGCTGCTCGCCACGATGGTGCTCGCCTTCGCGCTGGCGCTCGCGCTGTACCGGCGCCGCCTGGGCCGCCAGATGCGTGCCGTGCGCGACGATGAACTGGCCGCCGAATCGATGGGCGTGGACTCGCGCGCCATCAAGGTCCGCGCGTTCGTGCTCTGCTCGTTCTTCGGCGCCGCGGCCGGCGTGCTGTACGTGCTGGCCACGGGCTTCGTCTCGCCGAACAACTTCACCATCTTCGAGAGCATCCGTCTGGTCCTGATGACGGTGATCGGCGGCCTTGGCTCCATCGGCGGCACCGTGATCGGCGCGGCGCTGATCACCATCCTGCCGGAGGTCTTCCGCGACCTGCAGGAGTACTACATGGCGGCGTTCGCCGTGGCGGTGCTGGCGGTGCTGCTGCTGGAGCCGCGCGGCCTCGGTGTCGTGGGCGACTGGCTGCTCGCGCCGTGGCTGCCGCAGCAGGAGAAGGGGCGCGAGCCCGGCGGGCTGGCGTCGCTGAAGGGCCAGGAAGCCGGCGTCGCCGAACTCGCCAGCGGCGCGGCAGTCGCCCCGGGTCCGCTCGCACCGGTGCTGCTGCAGGCGCGCGGCGTGTCCAAGCATTTCGGCGGCGTGTACGCGCTGCAGGACGTGTCGTTCGACGTGCGCGAAGGCGAGATCCTTGGCGTGATCGGCCCCAACGGATCGGGCAAGTCCACCTTCATCAACATCTGCTCGGGCATCGTGCGCGCCGACGCGGGCAGGGTGCGCCTGGGCAGCGAGGACATCGCGCGCCTGCCTGCGTGGGACATCCACGCGCGCGGCGTGGCCCGCATCTTCCAGAACGTGCGCCTGTGGGAGTCGATGACGGTGCTGGAGAACGTCATGCTCGCCTGGCGCGGAACCGGCGGCGACGCCGAGGCCGAGCGCGCGGCGCGGCAGGCTCTCGACGGCATGGGCATCGGCTTCCTCGCGCGCCGACGCGCCGCCGACCTCTCGTTCGGCCAGAGCCGGCTCGTCGAACTGGCGCGCGCCACCGTGAACAAGCCGAAGCTCTTGCTGCTTGACGAGCCCGCGGCCGGCCTGCGCGGCGGCCTCGTGATGGAGCTGGCCGGCATCCTGCAGCGGCTGCGCGAGCAGGGCACCACCGTGCTCGTGGTCGAACACCGCATCAAGCTGGTGATGGCCATGTGCGACCGCGTCGTGGTGCTGAACCTGGGCGAGAAGATCGCCGAGGGTCGCCCGGACGAGATCCAGAAGGATGCACGCGTCGTCGAGGCGTACCTCGGCGAACGCACGGGCTACGACGCTGACGCGGCCCCGGTGGCCAGCGTGGCTGCATGAGAGCGATCACCACAACGCAACGGAGACATCGAATGAAGACCTTCCAACGTTCCACCCCCCTTCTTGCGCTGGCCGTCGCCGCCGCGGGAACCCTGGCGAGCGCGCCTGCCGCCGCCGACATCGTGTTCGGCGTGTCCGCGCCCATGACCGGCCCGCGCGCCATGCTCGGTCGCAACACGAAGAACGGCGTGGACCTCGCCGTCGCCGAGATCAACAAGGCCGGCGGCGTGCTGGGCCAGCAGATCAAGGTGGTGTACGAGGACGACCAGGCCGACAATCCGAGCGCGGCGATCAACGCGGTCAACCGCCTGCACAACCAGTACAAGGTGCCGGTCATGATCGGCCCGCACTTCTCGGTGGCGCAGATGGCGACGCAGAAGTCCTACTGCGACGGCTCGCTGGTGTCCATCACCGGCGCCAGCGGCATCCCGGTCACCGCCAACGGCTGCAACTTCGTGCTGCGCAACCGCGCCAACGACAACGTGCAGAGCAAGGCGCTGGTCGCCTACGCGATGAACACGCTGAAACTCAACAAGATCGGCGTGATCTACGTGAACGACGACTTCGGCAAGGCCGGCGCCGACCGCGTGGTGCAGAACATCAAGGACCTGGGCCTCACCCCGGTGGGCGTGGAGAGCCACAACGCGGAGGACAAGGACTTCTCCGCGCAGCTCGGTCGCCTGCAGAACGCCGGTGCGCAGATGGTCATCCTGTGGACCCACGACGACGAGGCCGCCCTGATCGTGCGCCAGGCGAAGCAACTGGGCCTGCCGATCAAGTTCGCCGGCAGCACGTCGCTGTCGCAGCCGATCTTCCTCAAGCTCGCGGGCGACGCCGGCGAGGGCGCCATCAGCTCCAGCGACTTCGTGCCGACCAATCCGGACCCGCGCACGCGCAGCTTCGTCAAGAAGTACGGCGACAAGTACAAGCTCGAGGCGGAACTCTACGCCGCGACCTATTACGACGCGACCTACCTCGCGGCCAAGGCGATCCAGATGGCGGGCAGCACCGACGCGAAGAAGGTGCGCGAAGCGTTCTCCAAGCTGCAGTACGGCGGCATCCTGGGCGACTACAAGTGCCAGCCCAACGGCGACTGCCTGCACCAGATCAACATCGTCGAGGTGCACAAGGGCGAGCCCGTGGTCAAGAGCGTGGTGAAGTTCTGATGTTCGAGGGGACCGAGTCGCTGCACGCGCCGGCACCGGCCGCGCCCGAGGACTCCGGCGCGGTCCTCGAGATTGCGCAGGCCGACGCGTTCTACGGGAAGGCGCAGGTGCTGTTCGGCATCTCGCTGAAGATCCGGCGCGGCCAGGTGGTGGCGGTGATCGGCGCCAACGGCGCCGGCAAGTCCACCACCCTCAATCTCGTGACCGGCCGCGTGCGGCCGTCATCCGGGCGCGTGCTGCTGAACGGCCAGTCGATCGCCGGCGCGCCCACCGAGCAGATCATCGCGCGCGGCGTCGGCTGCGTGCCGCAGCGCCGGCGCATCTTCCCGACGCTCACCGTCCTGGAGAACCTCGAGGTCGGCGGCTACGTGCGCCGCAAGGACAAGGCGGGGCTCGCCCGCACGCTGGAGGAGGTCTACACGCTCTTCCCCGTGCTGAAGAAGAAGTCGCACATGATGGGCGGCATCCTCTCCGGCGGCGAGCAGCAGATGCTGGCGATCGGCCGCGGCCTGATGTCCGATCCGTCGCTGCTGCTGCTCGACGAGCCCTCGATGGGCATCTCGCCCAAGCTCACGACCGAGATGTTCGCCGACATCCGGCGCATCGCCGCCACCGGCCGCACCGTGATGGTGGTGGAGCAGAACGCGTATGCGGCGCTTTCCATCGCGGACTACGGCTACGCACTCGAGAACGGCGCCGTGGTGCTGCAGGGCGAGGCCCGCCGCCTGATCCACGACGACTACGTGCGCCAGACCTACCTCGGCGCCTGAGCGCCGGGTCGCATTCTTTTTCCGTTTTCCGTTTGCCATCCATCCCGAGGAGACAGCCTTGCACAGCAACACCCTTTCGAAGATCACCCGTCGCGCAGCGATCGCTGCTGCGGCTTTCGCGCTGGCGCTGCCGGCCGCACAGGCGCAGCAGACGCTCAAGGGCGGCACCAGCATGACGCCGGACCATCCTGCCGCCGAAATGCTGAAGAAGTTCTCCGAAGTGCTCGACGCCAAGAGCCACGGCAAGATCAAGCTGCAGGTGCTGACCAACGGCGTGCTGGGCGCCGACGTGCAGATGCAGTCGCAGCTTCAGGCCGGCACCCAGGACGTGATGACCACCGGCACCGCCACGATGGCGAGCCAGGTCAAGGAAATGGCGATCCTCGACTTCCCCTTCGTGTTCCAGAGCGGCGAGGAGTTCGACCGCGTGATGGACGGCCCCATGGGCAAGCTGCTGTCCGACAAGGCGTATGAGAAGGGCTGGGTCGTGCTGGCGTACACGCACAACGGCTTTCGCAACACCACGAACAGCAAGCACCCGATCACGAAGTGGGAGGACTACAAGGGCCTGAAGCTGCGCGTGATCCAGAACGCGATGTACATCGACATGTTCAAGCAGCTGGGCGCCAATCCCACGCCGATGGCCGTGACCGAGGTCTACACCGCGCTGGAGACCAAGGCCGTCGACGGCCAGGAGAACCCGCTGCCGCAGATCGTGACGATGAAGATGCAGGAAGTGCAGAAGTACCTGAGCCTGACCCGGCACTCCATCAACTCCGAGGCGCTGCTCATCGGACGCAAGAGCTGGGACAAGCTGTCGAAGGAAGACCAGGCGACCGTCCTCGCGGCCGCCAACGAGGCGAAGCAGTGGAAGCGCCATGAGCTCCCGCGCATGGAAGCCGGCATGCTGGAGACGGTGAAGAAGGCCGGCATGCAGGTCAACGACGTCTCGCTCGCCGAGCGCCAGCGCATGGCCGTGCAGCTCAAGCCGGTGATCGACCGCCAGAACGAGCGCGTGGGCGAGGACTTCGCCAGGCAGTTCTACGCGGAAGTGCAGAAGGTCCGCACCAACGTGGCCGCGAAGTAAGCAGGGAATCACCTTGGACCGCATCGTCAACCTCTATTTCAAGCTGCTCGAGGTCCTGCTCGTGCTGTGCCTCGGCGCCATGGTGGTGATGGTGCTGGGCAACGTGATCCTGCGTTACGGCTTCAACTCCGGCATCACGGTGTCGGAGGAGCTCTCGCGCTTCGGCTTCGTGTGGCTGACCTTCGTCGGCGCCGTGGTCGGCCTGCGCGAGGGCGCGCACCTGGGTGTCGACACGCTCGTACGCAAGCTGCCCATGCTCGGTCGCCGCTTGTGCTTCCTGGCCAGCGAGGCGCTCATGCTCCTGTGCTGCGTGCTGTTCTTCGTCGGCACCTGGCGCCAGCACGACATCAACGCGGGCACCCTGTCGCCCGTCGCCGAGATCTCGATGGAGTGGGTGTTCGGCGTCGCGTACCTGTGCGCCGGTTCCATGGCCCTGATCATCGTCGCGCGCCTGCTGCGCTTCGCGACGGGCCAGCTGTCGGACGACGACCTGATCGCCGTCGCGGACTCGGAGGAGCAGGCGCTCGTGGACGCCAGCTCGGAAGGAGCGCGCGCATGACGCTCTGGATCTTCTCCGGTTCGCTGATCGGCGCGATGGCCATCGGCATGCCGATCGCCTTCGCCCTGATCGTGTGCGCCCTGGCCCTCATGTGGCAGATGGGCAATTTCGACACGCAGATCATCGCCACGAACCTGGTGAGCGGGGCCGACAACTTCCCGCTGATGGCCGTGCCTTTCTTCCTGCTGGCCGGCGAGTTGATGAATGCTGGCGGCATGTCGCGCCGCATCGTCAACGCTGCGATGGCCTGGGTGGGCCACCTTCGAGGCGGTCTCGGCTACGTCGCCGTGGTGGCCTCGGTGCTCATGGCCTCCCTCTCGGGCGCCGCGGTCGCCGACACTGCCGCCATCGCGGCGCTGCTGGTGCCCATGATGCGCACGGCGGGCTACGACCCGGCGCGTTCCACCGGCCTCATTGCGGCGGGCGGCATCATCGCGCCAGTGATCCCGCCTTCGATCGGCCTCGTGCTGTTCGGCGTGGCCGGCGGCGTGTCGATCAGCAAGCTGTTCATGGCTGGAGTGTTCCCGGGCATCCTGCTGGGCGTGGCACTGGCCGCGACCTGGTGGTGGGTGGCACGGCGAGACCGCGTAACGGTGGCGGCGAAGATGCCCATGGGCGAGCGGCTGCGCGAAACGGCGCGCGCCTTCTGGGCGTTCCTGCTGCCGGTCATCATCGTCGGCGGCCTGAAGTTCGGCGTCTTCACGCCGACCGAAGCGGCCGTGGTCGCCGTCGCTTATGCCCTCGTGGTCGGCCTGTTCGTCTACCGCCAGCTTCACTGGCGGCACATCTACGGCCTGATGCTCAACTCCGCGAAGACGACCGCGGTGATCATGTTCATGGTGGCTGCAGCGCTGGTGTCCGCGTGGCTGATCGCGCTGGCCGACATCCCCGGCCAGGTGACGCAACTGATGCAGCCGTTCATGGGCAGCCCCACGCTGCTGATGTTCGCCCTCATGGTGCTGGTGGTGATCGTGGGCACGGCGCTCGACTTCGCGCCGACCATCCTGATCCTCACGCCGGTGCTGATGCCGCTGGTGAAGCAGGCGGGCATCGACCCCGTCTACTTCGGCGTGCTGTTCGTGATCAACAACGCCATCGGCCTGATCACGCCGCCGGTGGGAACCGTGCTCAACGTGGCCAGCGGCGTCGCCCGCGTGCCCATGCACGACGTGATCCGAGGCGTGATGCCGTTCATGATCGCGCAGCTCGTGGTGCTGTTCCTGATGGTGCTGTTCCCGCAGCTGGTCATGGTCCCGCTGTCGCTGTTCCGCTGATGGACGCGCCACAATTCGCCGACGCCGGCGTGCGCGAGGCCGTCGTCACCCAACTGCTGGCGCGGTTCGGCGCGCGGGCCAGCCGCGCGCAGGCCCTGCGCGAGCACCACTCGCACGGCCAGAACGTCACCGACGCCGGGCTCCCCGACGTGGTCGTATTCCCCCACACCACCGAGGAGGTCGCGGAGATCGCGCGCCTGTGCCACGACGCACGGATGCCCATGGTGCCGTTCGGCGCCGGCTCCTCGCTGGAGGGCCACGTCGCCGCCGTGCACGGCGGCGTCAGCATCGACCTCACGCAGATGGCGCAAGTCCTGGAAGTGGACGCGGACGCGCTCGATTGCCGCGTGCAGGCGGGCGTGACCCGCGTGCAGTTGAACAACGCAGTGCGCGGCCAGGGCCTGTTCTTCCCGATCGACCCGGGCGCCGACGCGACGCTGGGCGGCATGACGGCCACGCGCGCGTCCGGCACCGCCGCCGTGCGCTACGGCACGATGCGCGATGCCGTGCTCGGACTGACCGTCGTCACGGCGGACGGCCGCGTCGTGCGCACCGGCACGCGCGCACGCAAGACGGCCGCGGGCCTGGACCTCACGCGCCTGTTCGTCGGCAGCGAAGGGATCCTCGGCTTCATCACCGAGATCCAGTTGCGCCTGTGGGGCTTGCCGGAGACCGTGGAAGCCGCGGTCTGCCAGTTCCCCGACGTGGCCTCTGCGGTGCAGGTGGTGATCAGCGCCTTGCAGATGGGCGTGCCGCTCGCGCGTATCGAGCTGCTGGACGACGTGCAGATGCAGGCCTGCATCGCCTATTCCAGACTCGACGAGTTCCGGCCGCTGCCGACGCTCTTCATCGAGTTCCACGGCTCGCCGGCCGCCGTGCGCGAGCAGGTGGAGACGCTGGAGGGCTTGGCGGCCGACGCGGGCGGCAGCGGCTTCACGTGGGCGGCAAGGCCGGAGGACCGCACCCGCCTGTGGAAGGCGCGGCACGAGGTCACCTGGGCCAACTTCGCCTTCCGCCCGGGCCACGCGATGATAGGAACGGATGCCTGCGTGCCGATTTCCCGCCTGGCGCAGTGCATCGCCGAAACGGGCGAGGACGTGGCTCGCAGCGGGCTGGCCGCGCCGCTGGCCGGGCACGTCGGCGACGGCAACTTCCACCTGGGTATCCTGTACGACCCCGCCTCGCCCGGCGAGCGGGCGAAGGCCGAGGCGCTGGCCGAAGCGGTGGCGCTGCGCGCCATCCGCCTGGGCGGCACCTGCACGGGCGAACACGGCATAGGCCGCCACCGCATCCACCAGCTGGAGGCGGAACACCCCGAGGGTATCGTGCTGATGCGGGCCCTCAAGCACGCGCTCGATCCGCGCGGCGTGATGAATCCTGGAAAGATGGTGATGGCATGAACGACAGGCAAGGACCGGTGCGCTGGGGCTTCATCGGCGCGAGCACGATCGCGCACGAACACATGGTCAACGCGGTCCGCCTCGCCGGGCACGAAGTGGTGGCGATCGCCAGCGGCTCCCACGCGCGCGCGGCGCAATTCGCTGCGGAGCACGGCATTCCGTTCGCCACGGATTCGGTGGACGCGCTGCTGGCGCGCCCCGACGTCGAGGCGGTCTACATCAGCAGCACCAACGACCGCCATTGCGCGCAGGTGCTGGCTGCCGCTGCTGCCGGCAAGCACGTGCTGTGCGAGAAGCCGCTGGCGATGGACGTGCCCGATGCGCAGCGAATGGTGGACGCCTGCCGCGCTGCCGGCGTGCTGTTGGGGACCAACCACCACCTGCGCAACGCCGCGACGCATCGCGCGCTGCGTGACCTGGTGCGCGCCGGTGCCATCGGCAAGCCGCTCTTCGCGCGCGTCCACCACGCCGTGTACCTGCGGCCGCTGGTGCAAGGCTGGCGCATCCACGATCCCGCAGCCGGCGGCGGCGTGATCCGCGACATCGTCGTGCACGACGTCGACGCGCTGCGCTTCGTGCTGGGCAGCGAGCCGCAGGAAGCCGTGGCGATGACGCAGAGCGCCTACCTCGCGACCCAAGGCCTGGAAGATGGCGTCATGGCCGTCCTGCGCTTCTCGGACGGACTGCTCGCGCACGTGCACGCGGCCTACACCACGCGCAACACCGTGACCAGCATCGAGATCCTGGGCGACCAGGGCTCGCTGGTCGCGCGCGACGTCATGACCGTGCAGCCCGTGGGCAGCGTCATGCTGCGTGACGCGGACGGCGAGCGCCCGGTGGAACTGGCGCAAGAGAACCTGTACGCGCGGGGCGTCGCGCTGTTCGCAAGCGCGCTACGCGGCCAGGGCGCGCCTGCTGCGACCGGCGAGGACGGAGTGCGTTCGCTGGCAGCGGCATTGGCCGTCGCCGAATCCGCGCAGACCGGGCAGCGGGTGCGCATCCCGGCTTAGGGCGCACGGCAAAAAAGGGGTCGCCGCGTCGGTGACGGAGTCACCGTGGCCGCGGAAGCTCCTCAGCAATAAGCCCTTACCGGATGAACCCACCGTAACTTGCATTGCCGGGTTCCCCCACGCAGACTGACTCTCTGCCCGGGATTGCGACGGCCTTCCGTACTGCCTCCCCCGTGACCGAAATAGTCACGCCAAGCACATCCGCGGGGTCTTGGCGTTCGGTAGATGCGACCGACATCCGGGTGATCACCGCAGAGGGGGTGTCCCATGCTCATCCGGTTCCTTTGCGCCGCTTGGGCGGCACTGGTTCTCGCATCATGTGGGGGTGGCAGCGACGGCAGCGGCATGGATCCAACGCTGACGGCTTCACCCATGGACGCGTCGGCTCGCGCGAAGAGCGGCCCGATGAATGCTTCCCTTCTTGCCGACCCTGTGTCCGTTGTCAACACCACAACCGCCAACGACCAGATATTGCGGGCAGTGGGCGCCACCCAGGGCGGCGGCTACGTCGTCGCCTGGATCTCGACCGGCCAGCTTCTCTTCATGCAGGCTTATGACAGAGCCGGCGCCAGGACTGGATCCGAACTCCGTATTCCTCTTGGGATCGACGCCCCCACGCAAGTAGCCAGCCGCATGGCCATCGAGCAGAGTTCGTTGGTCGTGCTACGCGACGGGTCGGTGGTGGTCCTGTACACGATCACCCGGGACGTGGCGATGCCGGGTGGTTTCACCTCGACAACCACCGGGGTGTTCTTCCAGATCTTCAGTGCGAACGGCGTGCAGCTCGTGCCGGAGACGGAAGTCGTGTCGCAGCCCTATGCCGGGCCCCGTGGCCCTTCCCTCGGCCCTCCGCGGCTCGTCGCGTTGTCGGACGGCGGCTTCGCGGTTGCCTCGGTCCTCTCACACTACTCCACGGGTTCCCCGAACCGGGCGGACGTGTCCCTGTACTGGTTCAACGGCCAGGGGCAACCCTTGGGGTCCCCGGTAGGGGTTGGAAGTTTCAACCAGGTGGGTGCTGCCGTGATGCAGGACCTGGTCGCGGACGCGCAGGGCGGGCTGGTCTTGTCCGTCCTCGGCACCGGCGCCACGATCTACAGCATGCAGTACACGGCGTTCCGCTATGGCCCGGACCACGTCCTCTCCTTGACGGTCGTTGGGCCGCAAAGCCTCCCGGTCCTGCTTCTGCCGCTCGAAGATGGCTACGTACTTTTCACGGCGGCGGCTGGCGGAGGTGCCACGATGCAGATGCTCGACACCCAGGGCAACCCGGTCAGTGCAGTCGCGACGGTAGCGTCCCTTCCGTTTGCAGCTCGTGAGCTGGCCGACGGAAACTTCGTCGTCATCTGGTTCGCCGCCGGCGTCTATACGGCCCAGCTCTTTGCCGATGACGGGACCTCACTTGGCAAGGCGGTGCCGATCAGCAGCAATGGCACCGCGCCCGCGGTGGCCGCGCTGGCGGCACCGGCCTTC
Source organism: Ramlibacter ginsenosidimutans (assembly GCF_016654015.1). Classification (GTDB taxonomy): domain Bacteria; phylum Pseudomonadota; class Gammaproteobacteria; order Burkholderiales; family Burkholderiaceae_C; genus Ramlibacter; species Ramlibacter ginsenosidimutans. The sequence goes on from NZ_JAEPWM010000008.1 coordinate 37,475, forward strand.
GTGGCCGCCTGGAGCGCAGCTAGCGCCAGCGGCGATTTCGATGTGTACGTGCAGCGGTTCTCTGAAAAGCTCAGCGCGCACAGGAAGGCCTGCGCGGACAGCGCCAGGGACCAGGGCTTGAAAGGCAAGCAACGCAAGGCCTTTGTCCATGCTTGCATGGGTTCGCAAGGCGACTGACGCGCAGACGTCATCGTCATGGGCACGCGCGCTCGTCGAGGGTTTGCGAATTGGCGATGGGCCCGCGCGGGACAGGACGACCGCCAAGCAGGGGAGCGCCGCCCCGCTTACGCCAGCAGCCTCCTGGCTTCCTTCGGATCCAGCCCGTACATCTCCGCGAATTCGGCAACGGACTTGCCGCTCGCCTTGAACGCGTTGTGCAGGGCTTCGCGGCGCGCGGCCTTTTGCGCGACGACGGACAGGGCGTCCTCCAGCATGGAATGGATGCCGTCGTCCGCGGAGGTGAAGCGCTCCCGGTAGGCTTCGCGGCTCAGGCCGGACGCCTCGATCGCGGCTGCCAGTTGCGCGACGGCACGCTCGCGCGCGCGCTCGGGGTCCTTGCTGCTGCGGCGCCGGTACAACTCCAGGATGGCGTGATGCACGTGTTCGGGCGCCAGCGGCTCCACTGGCTTGCCTTGCAGGTCATGGCGGGCGAGTCCGGACGCCACGGCCTCGATGTAGCGCGTGGAGCGGGTGTGCAGCCCGAGGGCCACCTTGAGCTCGCTCGCGGGCAGTGCGTCCGGATGTGCGGCCACCAGGTCTTCGAAGACGCCGATCTTGAGCGGCAGGAACCGGGCGCCGAACAGCCGCGGGTACAGCTCGAACAGTTTCTGCAGGAGGGGATGCACGGGGCGCTGCGGCTTGCGTGCGGCGGCACGGCCGCGGGAAGCTGGGGAATCGACGATCGCGTCCTGGGACATGGTGATGTTCTTTGGGGGCGCGCTGTGGAATCGCCTCGCGATGCGCGCGGGATCCACGTGCCGAAGCAGCTCGCGCCTTGTGACTGGAAGTTCGCGCAGCCCGTGCGCGCCTGCCCACAGTGTATTCGGCCCGCGGCCCCGGGCCCGTGCCAGACGCAGCTCGGGACCGTCGTGACACCGAAGGAGCGGCGATGCAACCTCAGCCGCAGCGCCGGTCAGCGCTTCGACTCTTCGCCGTCCGCCGCCGCGTCCAGGGGCGCCGCGGCAACGGGAAGCTGCCAACCATTTCGGATCGCCAGCACGCGCAGCGCGAAGCACAGTGCAGCGCCCGCCACCGCCGAGGGAGTCGGAGGCAACTGCAGCATGGCGGCCGTCACGACCACGGCCGCTCCTGCGAGTGCTGCGACGGCGTAGAGGTCGGCCCGCAGCACCGTGGGAACCTGCGCGAGCAGCACGTCGCGCGCCATGCCGCCGCCGACACCCGTGAGCATCCCCATCAGCGTCGCCATCACGGGATTGAGGCCGTGCGCCAGGGCCTTGCCCGCTCCGGTCACCGCGAACAGTGCAAGGCCGGCAGCGTCGAACAGCAGCACCGGGCTCCATTCCCGGTGAATGCGCGAGGGAAAGTAGAAGGTGAGCAGCCCGGCCAGCAGCGAGACGCCGAGGTAGTGCCAGTCGCTGACGGCGCCGGGCGGCACGGCGCCGATCAACAGGTCACGCGTGATTCCGCCGGTGTTCGCAGCCGCGAAGGAGAGCACGAGCACGCCGAACAGGTCCAGCCGGTTCTTCACTCCCGCCATGCCGCCGCTGAGCGCGAACACGAAGGTGCCGGCCAGGTCCAGCGCGTAGAGGAAGTTGGCCGTCGAGAGCACGGACGATTCTAGGCCGGCATGCAGGTCACCCGCACGCGCCGGCACTCACGCGAGCAGGATGCGCGAGAGCCTGCCGTGGTGGGCCAGCTCGCGCAGCAGCACCACGTCGGCGACACCGCCGCGAGACACGGGCCGGCCGTGCGCCACTGCATCGTGGGCGCGGGCGAACGCCTGCTCCACCTCTGCGAGCGTGAAGCTCGCCGACGCACCCAGCATGCTTCGCATGCGGCCCGTGGCGTCGCGGACCTTGAGCTCCAGGCCCTGCAGCAGGCGGCTGGACGGCATGAGCCATTCTTCCGACCGTTCGATGGCGACCTCGATGTCGAGCTCGCGCAGGCGCTCGCCGGCCCCGGACAGCAGCGCTTCCGCACCGCCATCGAGCCGCGCAAGCACCCGGCCATCGAGCCGCAGTGTGCAGGCATCGTCGGCGACGTCCAGTTCGAGTTCATGCATGGATGGGCCTCACGCCCGGGATTGTCAACCAGCGCGGAGGACGGGTGGTTGAGGGTCGCGTGCCGTTGCGCAGCTCAGGCCTCGCCGGCCGCTTCCAGCCGCAGGAATCGCTCCGCCAGCAACACCCAGTACGCGGAGCCTGCCGCTATGTTGCGGTCGTTGAAGTCGTACCCCGGGTTGTGCACCATGCACGGGGCGCCCGCATCCGGTCCGTCATTGCCGATCAACACGTAGCTGCCGGGCACGCGCTCCAGCATGAACGCGAAGTCTTCGCTGCCGGTGAGTGGCGGACCCTGGAGTGTCACGCGTTCCGGGCCGAGCAGCTCCACGGCGACGCTGCGGGCGAATTCGGTCTCGGCTGCCGTGTTCACCAGCACCGCATAGCCCGGCCGCCACGCGATCTCCGCCTGCACGCCGAAGCTCCTGGCCTGCAGTTCCACCAGCTCGCGGATGCGGGTCTCGAGCAGCTTGCGCGTCTCGCGATCGAGCGCGCGCACGCTGAGTTCGAGCGTGGCGCTCGCGGGAATGACGTTGTTCGCCTTGCCCGCGTGCAGTGCGCCGACCGTGACGACGGCGGGCTGCAGCGGATCGACATTGCGCGACACGACGGTCTGCAGCGCCATCACGATGCTCGCGGCTGCCACCAGCGGATCGACGGCCTTGTGCGGCATCGCGCCGTGGCCACCGACGCCGGCGAGGTGGATGGTCGCGTAGTCGCTCGAGGCCATCATCGGGCCTTCGCGCATCACCATGTGGCCCTGCGGAATGCCGGGCATGTTGTGCATCGCGAAGATCGCATCGCAGGGATGCCGCTCGAACAGCCCGTCGTCCATCATGCGCAGCGCGCCCCCGCCGCCTTCCTCGGCCGGCTGGAAGATCACGTTCAGCGTTCCGCTGAAGCGCCCCTCGGACGCCAGGTGCCGGGCTGCCGCCAGCAGCATCGCCGTGTGGCCGTCGTGGCCGCACGCGTGCATCACGCCCGGATGGGCGCTGGTCCACTCGCGGCCGCTCGCCTCGTCGATCGGCAGCGCGTCCATGTCGGCGCGAATGCCGAGGCGGCGTTTCCCCTCGCCACGCACCAGCGTGCCCACGACGCCGGTGCCGCCCAGGCCGCGCTCCACGACAAAGCCCCAGTGCTCCAGTTTCTCCGCGACGAGCGCCGCCGTGCGGTGTTCCTCGAAACCGAGTTCCGGATGGCGATGGATGTCGCGACGCAGGCGGATGAATTCGCCCGCACGCTCGGCGAGCGCGTCCAGCAGGTAGGTCATGCGGCGTTACTGCGGCTGCAGGTTGATCGCCTTGGCCAGCGCGCGGTAGCGAGCGGTTTCCGCTTCGAAGTATTTCGTGGCGTCGGCCAGCGACATCGGCGCGGACGGCACCTGCGTCTGCAACTTCAGCTGGGAGACGACCGAGGGATCCGCCAGCGTCTTGCCAATGGCGGCGTGCAGTCGCTGCACCACCGGCTCGGGGGTGTTCTTCGGCACCATGAAGCCCGTCCACGTCTTGTAGTGGAAGTTCTTCAGTTCCTTGCCTTCGCTCACCGTCGGCACGTTCTTCAGCAACTCCGAGCGCTGCCCGCCCAGTTGCCCGATCACTTTCAGGTAGCCGTGCTGCGCCATGTCGCCCATCGCGGCGCTGTACACCAGCACGGCGAAATCGACCTGCCCGCCGCCGATATCCGCCAGCAGCGGCGCATTGCCCTTGTACGGCACGTGCGTGACCTGGATGCCCGCGACCTGCTGCATGTTCTCCACGATGAAGTGGTAGAGCGAGCCGACACCGACACTGCCGTAGCTGAGGGGCTTGTCCCTGGACTTGCGCGCCAGGGCGATCAGCTCGTCGACGTTGTTGACGGGCAGGTCCTTGCGCGTGAGGACCACCATCGTGGCATCGGCAATGGGCGCGACCAGGCGGAAGTCTTCGGCCTTCAGCTTGATGGCGGCGTTCGCCAGCGGCGCAAGGATGACTTCGTTGGGCGAGCCCTGGAAGACGTAGTAGCCGTCCGCCGGGGCCGCCAGCACCTTCTGCGCGGCAATGGCTCCGCTGGCTCCGCCCAGGTTCTCCACGATGACGGGCTGCCCGAGTTCCCTGGCGAAGGGCCCGCTGAAGATGCGGGCGATCGCGTCCGACGGGCCGCCGGCCGGGTAGGGCACCATGAGATTGACCGGCTTGGCCGGGTACGTGTCGGCGCCGGCGCCCACCGCCAGCAGCGATCCGGCCAGCAGGACCAGCGCGCGTCGTGTGATCGGGTTCATGTCTTGTCTCCTGTAGCGCCTGGCGCCGTGTGATGTAGGCGAATGCTAGGAAACGGAATGCATGACGTCCAATGCATTGTTGTACCTGTTAGCATGAGTTCGATGAATACAGCCGCGGTCTCGGTCCCATGACGCTGGTGCAGCTGCGTCACCTGATCGCGCTGGCCGAGAGCGGCTCGTTCAGCCGCTCCGCGGAGGGCCTGTTCCTCACGCAGCCCGCGTTGAGCCGCAGCATCCGCGCGCTGGAGGAAGAGATGGGGCAGCCGCTGTTCGACCGCATCGGACGGCGCACCGAGATCACACCGTTCGGGCGCGAGGTGCTGCAGCGTGCCCGCCAGATCGTGTTCGAGGCCGACGAGCTGGCCGCGAGCGGGCAGCGGATGCGCGAAGGCCACGCCGGCAGCCTGCGCGTGGGCATGGGCTCCGGTCCGGGCGCGATGCTGATGACGCCTTTGCTGGCGGAGATGGCGAAGAAGCATCCGGCCATGCAGGTGACCGTCAGCCGCGCCGGCACCGAGCACCTCGTGCAGGCGCTGCGCGAGCGGCAGCTGGACGCGCTCGTCATCGACGCGCGGTCGGTGTCGCCAGCGTCGGATTTGCGCGTCGAGACGCTGTCCGAGATGCGCGGTGTCTTCATGTGCCGCAAGGGGCATCCCCTGTCACGGCATGCCGGTCCCCTGCGATTCGCTGCCGTGCGTCAGTTCCCCATCGCGTCCACGCCCTTGAGCGACGAGGTCGCGCGCGGCCTGGTGGAGCGATACGGGCCGGATGCCCATCCCGCAGGGTGCGTGACGCTGCGCTGCGAGGAGATCGCCAGCCTCGTGGACGTCGTTCGATCCAGCGACGCCGTGTTGCTCGCCATCCGCGCCGCAGCTCCCGATCTGGTGGAGCTGCCGGTGCGGCCGGTCATGACGGTCAAGGCCCGCTTCGGGCTGGTGACACTCGCCGGCCGCGTCGAGCCGCCGTCGCTTGCGATCTTGCGGGCGCTGGCGCAAGAGGTGCTGCGGGACTGACAAGCAAGCGAGTCGTTCGCCAAGGCAGGGTGGCTCGCGTGCAGTCGGGGAAGCGAGGGAACCAGGGAACGCGTGGGCTGCTGCCGCTTTCACAGACACCTTGGCGAGGCGGGCTTCCCGCTGAAGAAAGGCAGTGGCTGCACTGCGCCATTCTGGTAAGGTTCCGTTCTCCATGATCCCCGCCCGCCCTCGCAAAGCCGTCTCCGTTGCCCACGAAAAGACGGTGGTCCTGCGGGACGACGTCCGGCAAGCCGAGGCGAGCCTCCATGAGGCGAACGATGCACTGGCGGACACCGTGGTCGGCAGCATCGTCACCAAGGAAACCGTGGAAGCGGCTCTCGTGCAGAACCTGCAGGTGGAAGGCCAGCTGCACGATGCCGTGAAGGAGCTGGAAGTCGTCTCCGACCTGTTGAAGGTCGCTGAAGCCGAGAAGGCAGCACACGAGCAGGAGGACGCCCGCAGGGCGGGGCGCCATTCTGGCGAGGGGGCCGAGAGCGTGCTGGAGCACATGAAGGCTCTCGCCGAGCGCAAGCCCTCCAGCGATTGACGTCCGTCGGACCCGGAGCCAATGCCGGGCCCATCACAGTGCCAAGGCACGTGTTGCGCCGCAATTCGCACAGGGCAAGAGCTATCGACCACCTCGGGCCGAGACCGTGAGCCGACACGGAGCAGCCCGGGGACACATCCTCTGAAACGCCCCGTCCCAGCGGAGCACCCTCTCGCGGTGGTGCGCTGCCGGCGCGGGCGCGCACCGCGTACGGCAAGCTGGCGAAGTGGCGCGGCGTGGTGCAGCGCGCGCAGATCCGTCCGGATTGAAACCGGGCAGTCACCAGGCCTGCCGGGGCGCAGCACTGCTCCGGCTGGCGTGAGGCGCCCTCCTACTGCAGCTCGTACCCCGATTCCTTGATCACCGTCCCCCAGTGGTTGGTGGCCTTGACCACCCACTCCTGCAATTGCTCCGGCGGTGCGTAGGTGGGCACGTTGCCCAGCTTGGACAACTTCTCGATGACTTCCGGGTCCGACAGCGCAGTCTGCACGGCGGCGCTGAAGCGGGCCGTGAATTCCGGCTTCAGGCCCTTGGGGCCGAAGAACGCGAGCCACGGGTTCTGGTCGATGCCATTGATGCCCAGCTCCTGGAAGGTGGGCACCTCGGGTGCGGCCTTGGCGCGCGTGGTGCCGGAGACCGCCAGGATCTGCATCTTGCCGGCGCGGTGGTACTCGATCGTCTCGGTCAGCGAGAGGAAGCCTGCGGGCACCTGGCCGCCCACGAGGTCCTGCACCAGCGGCGCGCCGCCCTTGTAGGCGACGGCGACCATCGGCGTGCCGAGCGCCTTGCCGACCAGGATGCCGGCAAACTGCGGCACGCTGCCCACCGCGGGGATGCCGTAGTTGGCCTGGGCCGGATGCGCCTTCAGCCACGCACCGAACTCGGGTGCGGTCTTCACGCCGATGGTGCTGGAGAGCGCCATGACGTTGTAGTAGCTTGCGACGCCCGCCAGCGGCGTGAAGTCCGTCAGCGGGTTGTAGCCCGGCGACTTGAAGGTCAGCGGGATGATCACGTGCGAGTGGTCGATCGTGAGCATCACCGTGTTGCCGTCGGGGGCCGCGGCCTTGAGCTGCTGCGTGGCGATCATGCCGCCGGCGCCCGCCTTGTTGTCCACGATCACCGGCTGCTTGAGCAGCACCTGCAACTTGTCCGCGAGCACGCGTGCCACGACATCGGTGGCGCCGCCGGGCGGGAAGCCGACCAGGATGCGCAGCACGCCGGGCGAGTCGGCGGCGTGCGCGCTGCCGGCGAGCGCCGCGAGCGACAGCAGCAGGGCGGGAAGGAGGCGACGTGTCTTGTTCATGGGCAACTCCAGGGTTGGCGGATCACGGGAGGGAATCGGAGACGAGGCCGTCACGCAGGTCGCGTGCGAGCCGCTCGGGGTCGCGGTCGGGCGGCGGGCCGAAGCCGCCGCCGCCCGGCAGGTCGACGCGCAGGCGCCCACCGGCCGGCACGCGGATGGTGCCCTTGCCTTCGTGGACGCTGCAGGCGCCTTCGGAGCCGAACACTTCGACGCGACCAGGCTGCCCCGGCGCGCCGCCGTTGCGGCCGCGCGCGGCGTTGTCGCGCCGGTCGAAGGTGGCGGCCGAACACTCGAAGCCGGCGCCGTCGCGCGCACCGATCTCGATGCGTTGCGCCACGCCCCCGCGCCACTGGCCGCGGCCGCCCGAGTCGGGCAGGTATTCCTTGTGCCACACCACCAGCGGCGATTGCGCCTCGGTGACTTCCACCGGAATGCCGCCGACGCCGCTCGGGAAGGCGGTGGTCGACAGGCCGTCCTTGGTCGGGCGTGCGCCGGTGCCGCCGAGGCCCACGCTCATCACGTTGAACGGCGCGCCTTGCGCGCGATCGCGGCTCATGGCCAGCACCCAGATGCTGCCGGCCGATTCGGCGGGCACGCGGCCCTCCAGCGCCTGTTCGAGGCAGCCGAACATGAGGTCCGGCAGCATCTGCCCGATCACGTGGCGGGCCGTCACCGGGCTGGGCCGCAGCGGATGCACGATGCTGCCCGGCTCGGCGAGCACTTCGAATGGTGCGAGCGAAGCGGCGTTGTTGGGAACCTCCGGCGCGATCAGGCACTTGAGTCCGAACACCGAGTAGGCGTCGGTGTAGCACTTGGGCGAGTTGATGCCGCGCGCGGACGCCGCGGACGAGCCGGCGTAGTCGACCACCAGGTGGTCGCCGTGCTTGCGCAGGGTGGCGACCAGTTGCACCGGCGCCTCGTAGCCGTCGAGCCGCATCTCCGCGCGCCACTGGCCGTCCGGCAGCCGGGCGATGGCGGCGCGCGCCGCCCGCGCCGATTCGGCGAGGATGTGTTCGGCAAGGGCGTCGATGTCGTGCAGCGCGAATTCGTCGAGCATCTCGAGCAGGCGCCGCGCGCCCACCTCGTTGCTGCTCACCAGCGACAGGATGTCGCCGCGCGCCTCGACCGGGTTGCGCGAGTTGGCCTGCACGATCGCCAGCACGTCCTCGTTCAGCACGCCGGCGCGGGCCAGCTTCAGGTGCGGGATGCAGATGCCTTCCTCGTACACCGACGCGGCGTCCGCGGTGAAGCCGCGGCCACCGACGTCGATCGTGTGGCAGGTGGAAGCGAACAGCGCGACCGGGCGGCCTTCGCGAAACACCGGCGTAACCACCACGAAGTCGAACAGGTGGCCCGTCCCCAGCCAGGGATCGTTGGTCACCAGCACGTCGCCCGGCACGAGCGTGGCGAGCGGGTAGCGCGCCAGGAAATGGCCGACGGCCACGGCCATCGTGTTCACGTGGCCGGGCGTGCCGGTGACGGCCTGCGCCAGCATGCGCCCGTGTATGTCGTACACGCCCGCCGACAGGTCGCCGGCCTCGCGCGCGACCGAGCCGAAGGCCGTGCGCAGCAAGGTCTGGGCCTGCTCCTCCACCACCGAGATCAGGCGGTTCCACATCACCTGCGTGCGGATCGCCTTCAGCATGTCGGGGCCCTGTGTCACGACGCGATCTCCATCCGCAGGTGTCCGTGGCTGTCCAGTTGCGCCTGCCAGCCGGCGGGCACCACCACGGTGGTTTCGTGTTCGGCGACGAGGGCAGGTCCGGCGATCCGCTCCGTCCCCAGGATGTCGAAGCGCCAGTGCTGTCCGAATGGGCGGAGCTCGCCGGCCGCCGGTTCCCAGGCGGGACGGGTGGACTCGGGCACGCGCGGCTGCCGCGACGCGGCGACAGTCGCCGCTTCCACGGCGGCCGCAGGCGTCGATGCGGTCACGGACCACGTCACGACTTCCACCGCCGAACCCGGCACGCGCAGGCCGTAGACCTGCTCGTAAGCCTGCTCGAAGCGCTCGCCCAGTGCGTCCAGCGCGGCGCGCGTGAGCGCGCCTTCCGAAGCCAGCCGCACGCGCAGTTCGTGGCCCTGGCCTTCGTAGCGCAGTTCGGCCAGGCGCGTCACTTCCACCGGCGCGTCCCCGTGCGCGGAAGCGACCACAGCGAGGGCTTCGGCTTCCATCGCGCGCAGCTTCGCCTCGACGGCGCCCGCATCGGCGCGGTCCAGCAGCACCAGCTCGCTGCGTACCACCTCGAACGACACCGGCGCACGCAGGAAGCCGATCGCCGACCCCACGCCCGCGCCCGCGGGCACCAGTACGCTGCGGATGCCCAGCTTCTGCGCGAGCCGGCCCGCATGCAGCGGTGCGGCGCCGCCGAAGGCGATCATCGTGAAGCCCTGCAGGTCCTGGCCGCGTTCGATGGCGTGCACGCGGGCGGCGTTCGCCATGTTCTCCTCCACGACCTCGCTCATGCCGACGGCGGACCAGAACGCGTCCATGCCGAGTTCGTCACCGATGCCGGACTGCAGCGCGGCCTGGGCCCTGGCCGCGTCGAGCGGCATGCGGCCGGCGGCGAAGCGCGACGGGTCGATGCGGCCCAGCACCAGGTTTGCATCCGTCACCGCCGGTTGCGTGCCGCCGCGTGCGTAGCAGGCCGGACCGGGCTCGGAGCCGCACGAGTCCGGACCGACCGTGATCCGCCGCAGCGCGTCGACGCGGCCGAGCGAGCCGCCGCCGGCGCCGATCTCCACCAGCTCGATCACGGGGATGCGCATCGGCAGGCCGCTGCCCTTGAGGTTCTTCCACGCGCGGCCCACTTCGAAACGGCGCGAGCGTTCCGGCTCGCCGTCGTTGATGAGGCAGATCTTCGCCGTCGTGCCGCCCATGTCGAAGGCGAGCACCTTGTCGAAGCCGCAGGCGCGAGCGAGGTGCGCCGCCAGCAGGGCGCCGCCGGCCGGCCCGGATTCCACGAGGCGGATCGGGAAGCGGGCGGCCTGTTCCAGCGTGGTGAGGCCGCCGCCCGACATCATCAGCAGCAAGGGGCAGGCGAGGCCGGCTGCCCGGGTGCGTTCCTGCAGCCGCAGCAGATAGCTTCCCATCAAGGGACGAACGTAGGCGTTGGCCACGGTGGTGGAGAAGCGCTCGTACTCGCGGATCTCCGGGCACACCTCGCTGGACAGGCAGATGGTGACGGCGTCTCCCAGCAGGGGCTGCAGGAGTTCGCGTGCGCGGCGCTCGTGCTCGGGGTGGGCCCAGGCATGCATGAAGCCGATCGCCACGGCCTGCACGCCCGCGGCGCGCATCGCCGCGCCGGCGCGCCGCACGCCGTCCTCGTCGAGCGGCAGCAGCACCGAGCCATCGGCAGCGATGCGCTCGCGCACGGTGAAGCGCCAGGGCCGCGGCACGAGTTCCGGTGCGCCTTCGATGTCGAGGTCGTACGCGTCGAAGCGCTTTTCGTAGCCCATGGCCAGCACGTCGCGGAAACCCTCGGTCGTGAGCAGGACGGTGCGCGCACCCTTGCGCTCGATCAGCGCGTTGGTGGCGAGCGTGGTGCCGTGGATGAACAGCGAGATCTCCGCCGGCGCGACGCCCGATTCGGCGAGCAGGCGCTCGATGCCCTGCATCACCGCGAGCTCCGGTTCGCGCGGCGTGGTCAGTACCTTGCAGCTGTGGCGGCGTCGCGGCGTCTCGAGCACCACGTCGGTGAAGGTGCCTCCGATGTCGGCGGCGAGGCGGATGGCGGAGTTGTTCATACGGAAGCCTGCTGGTAGCGCGGATCCCGCCAGGCCTGGCGCTGCAGCAACTCGCGCAGGCGGGCGACCGCGGTCCACAGTTGTTCGTGCGTGGCGGTCAGCGGATGCGCGGCGAAGCGCAGGGCGTCGGGCTTGCGCGCGGACACCACCACGCCGTGGTCCACCAGCGCCTGGGCCAGGGGCGCCGCGTGCTCGAAGCGCACCGCGACGTGGCCGCCGCGACGCTCGTGCTGGCGCGGGCTGGCCAGTTGCACGCCCAGTGGCTCGCACTGCTCGTCCAGCAACTGGATCAGCGTGTCGGTGAGCGAGCGATGCCGCGCGTCCAGGGCGCGCGGGTCCACCTCGCGCCAGATCGCGGCCGCTGCCGCGAAGGCGGCCTGGGCCAGCACCGGCGGCGTGCCGACCAGGAAGCGATCGGCGCCGCGCCCCGGCCGGTAGTCGGGTTCGAAGTCGAAGGTGCTCGCATGGCCCATCCAGCCGCACATGGCGGGCCATGCGGCGTCGGCGTGGCGCGGGTGCAGGTAGACAAAGGCGGGCGCGCCCGGTCCGCCGCACAGGTACTTGTAGCCGCAGCCCACCGCCAGGTCGGCTTCGGTGCCGCGCAGGTCGATTGCCACCGCGCCGGCCGAATGCGACAGATCCCACAGGCTCAGTGCGCCGGCGACGCGCACCTGCGGGTTGATAGCCGCCATGTCCAGGCGCTCGCTGCTGCGATAGTCCACGTGGGAGAGCGCGACCACCGCGACATCGCCGTGCGCGAGCGCACGGGGCAGGTCTTGCACGCCGTCGATGAAGCGCAAGTCCGCGAGGCCCGCGTGCGCGATGCCTTCGGCAACGTAGCGATTGGACGGGAACACATCCCGCTGCAGCACGATCACCCGCCGCGGCGCCTGCGCGGCCAGCGCGTAGCGCAGCAGCTTGTACTGGTTGATGCTGGTGCTGTCGGCCACGCGCACGTCCTCCGCCCGCGCGCCGATCACCGGCGCGATCGCGGCGCCGAGCGTGCGGGGCTGCTCCAGCCAGTCCAGCGTGTTCCAGCCGCGGCGGCGCGCGCCGGCCCAGCCCGCTTGCAAGAGGTCCTGCATGCGCGCAGGGACGTCGGCGGGCATGGGGCCGATCGAGTTCGCGTCGAAGTACAGCGTGTCCGGATCGCCGCCGGCAAACCGGTCGCGCACGCCCTGCAGCGAGGCGCTGGCGGATGCATCGGCATCGCGTGCGAGGCAGTCGGCAAGGGTGAGGGGCATAGCCCATGCTAGGGAGCGCCGGCCATTCCAGCAAGGCGCTGCGCGCTCATGTACATTCCTTCCGGTTATGGCATCCGACGTCCCGCTGCTGCCCGATCCCGCGGCCCTCGTGCTGCTCGCGGAGATTGCGGACGCCGGCAGCGTCACGGCCGCGGCCCGGCGGCTGGGCGTGTCGCAACCGGCGGTGAGCAAGCAGCTGCGACGGCTGGAGCAGTCGCTGGGCGTCACACTGTTCGAGCGCGGGCTGCGCGGCATCCAGCCCACCGAGTATGGTCATGGGCTGCTGCCGCGCGCACGCGCGATCCGCGAGCAGGCGCGGCAGGCCGGCGAAGACGTGCGCCAGCGGCGCGGCGCGCGCGAAGGCCGCCTGGAGCTCGCGCTCTCGCACTTCGCCACCATCGCGTTGCTGCCGCTGGTGCTGCCCGCCTACCGCGCCGCCTGGCCCGGCGTGCAGCTGGCCATCGTGCCCCCCGCGTTCCACCTCGGCGGCCTGCGCGAAGGCAAGCCTGATTTCGCGGTCATGTCGATGCCTGCCGAGCGGCTGGGACCCGAGTTCTCGGCGCGGCCCGTGTACGCCACGACGGTCGCCGTGGTGGTGCGGCCGGGCCATCCATTGGCCCGGGCCAGGTCGCTGGCGGAATTGCGCGACGCGCAATGGTTGCTGCCCAGCATGGAAAGCTCAGTCACACGCGGGCTGCAGCGCGCGTACCGGCAGGCGCGCCTGGGCGAGCTGCGTTGCGCGATGACCTGCCAGACGCTCACCGGCCTGGAGACCATCGCCACGCACACGGACCTGGTGGCAGCCATGCCGCTGGAAGTGCACCAGGCCCGCGTGGCGGCCACCGGCCTGCAGCGGGTCGCGATCGCCGAAGCGATCGAAGGGCCGCGCGTCGCGATCCTGCGCTGGGCCGACGCGCAGCCGACGCCGGCCTCGGCGGAGCTGGAGGAGGCGTTCGTGCAGGCGGCCCACCGGATGGCCAAGGCGCCGAAGGCCGCGCGGCGTACGCGCGACTGAGTCCAACACGCGCTGCCAGATGCAAAGGTCCACGAGCCAATCTCTGGATTGAACCGTCGTGTCATGCACGACAGGGCGGAAGGAAGGACAATGCCGTCCCCTTGCATCCTGGAGAAGCGCATGTCACTCCCGATCGACCCAGCATTGGCTGGCGCGGCCGCAACCATCGCTGCCGCAATCATTGGCCGCATCCCGGACGGAACCGAAGTCAGCACCACGGCGATCAGTGCGGCCTTTCTGCAGGCGCTCGAGGCCATCGAGGACGCGATGGACAAGTACAGGGCGGGGAGCTGGAGAGAACACCCCAAGGAGTCGACAGGAAGGGGAGGAAGGCCGCTCTGATGGAGAGGGCGGGGGCGCCAGCCTCGCTCACTCCCCGAACAGCCGCCCCGCCAGCTGGTCCCGTCCCTTCAGCAGCACCGGCAGCAGCTGATCCCGGAATTCGTCCATGGTCATCCGCTCCGCACGCACTGAGATGCTGAGTCCGCCGACCAGCGCTCCACCGTGCTCGTGCACCGGCACGGCGAGGGAACGCACGCCCAGCTCCAGCTCGCCGTCCGCCGCCGCCCAGCCCCGGCGTCGGCAAAGCTCCAGCTCGGCGAGCACGGCGTCGGCCTCGTAGATCGTCTTGGGCGTGAGCGGCACGCGATGCATGGCCCGCACGCGCTGCGTCGCCTCCGCGCGCGGCAAGGCCGCCAGCATCACGCGGCCGAGCGCCGAACAGTAGCCCGGCAGCCGCGCACCGATGCCGAGACCCGTGGACAGCGATCGGCGCGCGGTGGAGCGCGCGATGATGATCACGTCGTCGTCCAGCAGCTTGCCGAGCGATGCCGACTGCCGGGTGCGCTCCGCCAGCGCATCGAGCAAGGGCTGCGCGAGTTGCGGAGTGGGTCGTGACGAGAGATACGCGTGCGCCACGAGCAGGGCGCGCGGCGCCATCCAGAACCGCTTGCCGTCGCTCTCGAGAAAGCCACGTGCATGCAGCGTCACCAGGGAGCGCCGCGCCGAGGCCGGAGAGCTGCCGGTGAGGCGCGCCACCTCCGACAGGGTGAGCTTCGCATGCTGCCGGTTGAACGCGGTGAGGACGTCCAGGCCCTTGCTCAAGGCCGTGACGAAGTCCTTGTCCTGGCGCAAGGTTGGCGCGGAGTTTTTGCGCATCGCGCAATTCTCGCTTGGTCCGGGCGCCGGCGGCGCGCACACTGGCGCGTCGCAAGAAACCGATCCGGAGACATCCATGCAAGCATCCATCACGCGGCGCAGCCTGCTCGCACTGTCGGGCGTGGCCGCCGTGGCGCGCAGCCTGCCGGCCTGGGCGCAGCCCCAGTCCACCGTCAAGCTCGTCGTGCCCTTCCCCGCGGGCGGCACGGCCGACATCCTGCCCCGCATCCTGGCGGAGAAGGTCCATGCGGCGTACCCGGCCGGCATCATCGTCGAGAACCGCGCGGGCGCCGGGGGCAACATCGGCGCCGAGTACGTGGCGCACGCGGAGGCGGACGGCACCACCTTCCTGGTCTCGCCGCCCGGCCCGATCGCGATCAACCAGAACCTCTACAAGAAGCTGTCCTTCGACCCTTCCAAGTGGGAGCCCGTCACCGTCATCGCGACGGTGCCCAACGTGCTGGACGTGCGCAAGGACTTCCCGGCGAAGAACCTCGCCGAATTCATCGCCTACGTGAAGGCGCACCCGGGCAAGGTGACCTACGCCTCGCAGGGCAACGGGTCCACTTCGCATCTCACCGCGCACCTGTTCATGCAGCTCACGGGGACCGAGATGGTCCACGTGCCGTACAAGGGCACGGCGCCCGCGCTGGTGGACATCGTGGGCGGCCAGGTGGACGTGTTCTTCGACAACCTGAGCTCCTCGGTCGGCTACCACAAGGGCGGCAAGCTGCGCATCCTGGGCGTCGCGGACCAGAAGCGCTCGCCGCTGCTGCCGGAGGTGCCGACCTTCGTCGAGTCCGGCCTGCCCGGCATGGTCGCCGTGACCTTCTTCGCCATGGTCGCGCCACCCGGCACGCGCAAGGACATCATCGAGACGACCTACAGGAACTTCTCCGCCGCCATCGATCAGGCGGACACCCGCAAGAAGTTCGCCGACCAGGGCGCCACGCCCGCGGGCTGGACTCCGCAGCAGAGCGCGAAGTTCATCCAGGAGGAGACGGCCAAGTGGGGCAAGGTGATCAAGGCGGCCAACGTCACGGTGGAGTGAGCATGAGCGAGCAGACGATCCAGTGGCCCGGCGCCGGGACCACCCGCATTCCGTACGCGGTGTATTCCGGGAAGCAGACGGCGCAGCAGGAGCAGGAGCGCATCTTCCGGGGCGCCACCTGGAACTACCTGTGCCTGGAAGCCGAGCTGCCCGAGGCGGGCAGCTACCGCACCACCTTCGTCGGCGAGACGCCGGTGATCGTCGACCGGGACGCCGACGGCGAGATCTACGCGTTCGAGAACCGGTGCGCCCACCGCGGCGCCCTGATCGCGCTCGACAAGTGCGGCAAGGCCGAGAGCTTCCAGTGCGTGTACCACGCGTGGAGCTACAACCGGCAGGGCGACCTGACCGGGGTCGCCTTCGAGAAGGGCGTGAAAGGCCAGGGCGGCATGCCCGCGTCCTTCTGCAAGCAGGACCACGGCCCGCGCAAGCTGCGCATCGCGGTGTACTGCGGGCTGGTGTTCGGCAGCTTCAGCGACGACGTGCCCGGCATCGAGGAATACCTGGGCGACGAGATCTGCCAGCGCATCGAACGCGTGATGAACCGCCCGGTGGAGGTCATCGGCCGCTTCACGCAGGCGCTGCCGAACAACTGGAAGCTGTACGTCGAGAACGTGCGTGACAGCTACCACGCCAGCCTGCTGCACCTGTTCTTCACCACCTTCGAGCTCAATCGGCTGTCGCAGAAGGGCGGCGTGATCGTCGACGAGAGCGGCGGCAACCACGTGAGCTACTCGATGATCGACAAGGCCGCGGCCGACGCCTCCTACAAGGAGCAGGGGCTGCGCTCGGATGCCGACCACCAGCTGAAGGACACCTCCGTGCTGGCCGGCTTCGACGAGTTCGACGACGGCATCACCCTGCAGATCCTCTCGGTGTTCCCCGGCTTCGTGCTGCAGCAGATCAAGAACTGCATCGCGGTGCGGCAGGTGGTGCCGCGTGGCGAGACGCGCTCGGAATTGAACTGGACCTACCTCGGTTACGTGGGCGACACACCTCAGCAGCGGACCGCGCGCCTGAAGCAGCTGAACCTGGTGGGGCCGGCCGGCTTCATCAGCATGGAGGACGGCGCCGTCGGCGGCTTCGTGCAGCGCGGCATCGCCGGCGCGGAAGACCTCAGCGCCGTGGTCGAAATGGGCGGCGACAGCACCGAGTCGAGCGAAGGACGCGCGACCGAAGCGTCCGTGCGCGGCTTCTGGAAGGCGTATCGCCAGCACATGGGAGCCTGAGCATGATCGATCTGCTGCAACTGTGCGCATTCAATGCCGCGTACGCACGCGCCATCGACAGCGATGCGCTGGAGAGCTGGCCCGCGTTCTTCACCGAGCACTGCCACTACCGCATCACCAACGTGGAGAACGAGCGCGAAGGCCTGCCCGCGGGCATCGTGTATGCGGACAGCCGGGCGATGCTCGAGGACCGTGTAACGTCGCTGCGCCAGGCCAATATCTACGAGCGGCAAGCCTATCGGCACCTGCTGGGTATTCCGCTGGTCGAGTCTGCGAACGACCAGGCCGCGGTGGCACGCACGCCGTTCATGGTCGCGCGCATCATGCACACCGGCGAGACTGCGCTGTTCGCCACCGGCGAATACCGCGACCGCTTCGTGCAAAGCGGCGGCAAGCTGCTGCTCGCCGAGCGCGTGGCCGTGTGCGACAGCACGGTCACCGACACGCTGCTGGCGTTGCCCCTATGAGCGCCGCACCGCCGCCAGCAGGCGCTCTCCACCGGGATGCCTAGCATGAAGGTGATCCCATGACTCGCCGCATCGCACTGTCCCTCGGCGACCCCAACGGCATCGGGCCGGAAATCGTGCTGAAGGCGCTGGCCGCATTGCGCGACGAAGCGCGCATCCAGGTCACGGTGTTCGGTGCGCCCGCCGTGCTGGAACGCGCCGCGGCCAGCACCGGCCTGCAGGCGCTGCTGCCCTCGCTGGCGGTGCGCGCTTGCGCCGAGCTTCCTGCCCACGCCTTGCGCTGGGGCGAAGTGAACGCCGAGGCCGGCGCGAGCACAGTCGCCGCAGCCACTGCAGCCCTGCAGGCCGCCCGGGCCGGCGAGTTCGACGCCGTCGTCGCCGGGCCGCATCACGAGACCGCCATCGCGCAGGCCGGCATTCCCTTCAGCGGTTATCCGTCGCTGGTCGCCCGCGTGTGCGGCCAGCCCGAGGGCCGCGTCTTCCTGCTGCTGGTGGGCGGCGGCTTGCGCATCGTGCACGTCACGCTGCACGAGAGCGTCGCGACGGCGCTCGCGCGCCTGACACCGGAGCTGGTGGTCGAGGCCACGCAGGCCGGCGTGCGCGGATGCCGGTTGCTCGGTGTGGCGCAACCGACGGTGGCGCTGTTCGGCATCAATCCGCATGCGTCCGAAGGCCGGCTGTTCGGCCCCGAGGACGCCGAGCGCACGGTGCCCGCAGCCGAGCGCCTGCGCGCCATGGGCCTGGACGTCACCGGCCCGCAGGGCGCGGACGTGCTGCTGGCGGATCGCCGGCACGACCTGTACGTCGCCATGCTCCACGACCAGGGCCACATTCCGGTGAAGCTGCTGGCGCCGCAAGCGGCCAGTGCGCTGTCCATCGGCGCCGACGTGCTGCTGGCCAGCACCGGCCACGGCTGCGCGATGGACATCGCCGGCACGGGCACCGCCCGCCCGGATGCACTGCTGCGCAGCCTGCGTCTGGTCGCCGGCCTTTCCTCCTGAGATCGCACCCATCATGGCTTTCGACATCCGCATCGCCGGAACGGACGTGCATTTCCCGTGCGCCGCCGGCCAGAACATCCTCGACGCGGCGCTGGCCGCCGGCATCGAGATGCCGTATTCGTGCCGCAAGGGCGTCTGCGGCAACTGCGCAGGCGGCGTGGCCGCGGGCGAAGTGCAGAGCCCGCCCAGCGAGGCGAAGCCCGCAGGGCAGCACCTGTACTGCCAGTGCCTGCCGCAGACCGACCTCGAGATCGTGCCGGAAGCCTGGCATCGGTTCGATCCGCACTCGCGCAAGACTTTCAGCGCCAAGGTGTTCCGCAATACGCTCGCAGCCGCCGACGTCAGCGTGCTGCAACTGCGGCTGCCTGCGGGCCAGCGCGCGAAGTTCAAGGCCGGCCAGTACCTGCAGGTGATGCTGCCGGATGGCAGCCGCCGGTCCTATTCGATGGCCAACCCGCCGCACGAGAGCGACACGCTGCAGCTGCACATCCGGCACGTGGCGGGCGGCCAGTTCACGCAGATCGTGCCGCAGCTGAAAACGGGCGACACGCTGCAGGTGGAACTGCCCTATGGCAGCTTCGAGCTGAAGGAGGAATCGACGGCGCCGATGGTCTGCGTGGTAGGCGGCACCGGTTTCGCGCCAGTGAAGTCGCTGCTGGACGACATGGTGAAGAAGAAGGTGATGCGCCCGGTCACCTTGATCTGGGGCGGCCGCGACCGGCACGGCCTGTACCTTCTTTCCGCCGTGGAGAAGTGGCGCAAGCAGTTCCCCGGCTTTGCGTTCGTGCCGGCGCTGGAAGACGCGGCGGATGCGCAGGCCCTGGACGGCTTCCACGGGCGCGTGGACGACGCGGTGCGCACGCGCTTCGCCAGCCTGGCGGGGCACGAGGTCTACTGCTGTGGCTCGCCCGCGATGGTGGCTGCGGTACGCAAGGCGTGCGTCGCCGAGCGCGGCCTCGACGCCCACCACTTCTTCAGCGACGTGTTCGTGCCGGGGCCGGTCGCGGGCTGAGCCGGCGATGAGCCGGTGCGCGCCGTGCGGCCGCGGCGTCGCCGCCCCAGTGGGTAGGGCACCATGATCTCGCACGTCATGGGACGTAGGATGAAGAAGACTCAGCCTTGTCACTCCGGACTCGTAGGCTGGCGGTGAGCGGCAGCGAACCCCAGCTACGTGCGCACCGTTGCTGGGGTTCCTGCGTCACCCCAGCCTACGAAGGGCTGTCTCAGCGAGCGCGCTGCCTCAGGCCGGAGGATGCACCGCGTGAAGCGCATCGCCGCGCGTGAGGCGGACGAATGCCAGCACGGACAGGAACGGCATCGCTGCCATCGCCAGCAGCGGGACGCGGAAGTCGGCGATGGCTAGCGGGGCGGCTCCCTGCGCATGCAGTCCGTGCATCGCTTCCAGCAGCGAAGCGGCCAGAGCCACGCCCAGGGCGACCGAGAACTGCTGTCCCATCGTCGCGAGCGCCGTCGCGTGGCCCATGCGCTTGCGCGGAATCTCGCCGTAGCCGATGGTCGCGAGGATCACCAGCACGGCGGCGTGGCATGCGCCGGAGACGAGCAGCACGGCTGCGATCAGCAGATGCGGTGTGCCCGGCGTGAACAAGGCATAGAGCGCCTGCGCCGAACTCGTGATCAGCGCGGCCACGATCAGCAATTGGCGGTAGCCGAAGCGAGCCACGGCGGCCGTGACCAGCGTGCGCGAGCCGAGCGCACCGAGCGCCGACGCAAGCATCAGCAAGCCCGCGGCCAGCGGCGTCATCCCCAGACCGAGCTGGAACAGCAGCGGCAGCAGGAAGGGCGCGGCGCCGATCGCGACGCGCAAGGGCATGCCTCCGACGACGGAGATCCGGTAGGTCGCGAAGCGCAGGATGCCAAAGTCGATCAGGGGCTCGTCCTGGGCGGCGCTGCGCCGCAGGTACAGCCAGAGCGCACGCTGCCGACCGCCGCGAGTGCGACGACCGCGGGCCACGGCAGCATGCCCTTGCCGGCCATCTCCAGCGCGCCCAGCAAGCCGGCCAGCGCTGCCGCCAGCAAGACGAGCCCCACCGCGTCGGGCGCCGAGGTCACGCCTTCGGCGCGGGGCGGATCGGGATCGATCACGCGCAGCGCCATCAGCACGCTCGCCAGGCCGAAGGGAATGTTCACGAGGAAGATCCAGCGCCACGAGGCGACGGTCACGATCGATCCGCCCAGCAAGGGCCCCAGCAGCCGGCCGATGCCGCCCGGCACCGTGAACCAGACCATCGCCAGCACCATCTGTTCCGCCGGCACGGTCTGCAGCAGGATCAGCCGGCCCACCGGGACCATCATCGCGCCGCCGACGCCCTGCAGCAGCCGGAAGGCGACGAGTTGCCCGAGCGAGGTCGCCGCGCCGCACAGCACCGAGGCGGCCGTGAAGACCAGGACGGCTGCGCAGAAGATGCGGCGCGCGCCGAAGCGATCGGCGAGCCACGCACTCGCGGGCAGGAAGAGCACCAGGCTCAGGAGATACGAGGTGATCGCCAGGTTCAGGTGCAGGACATCGGCGTGCAGCGACTGCGCGATGGCGGGCAGGGCCGTCCCGAGGACGGAGCCGTCCACGTTCTGCAGGAACATGGGGCAGGCGACAACGAGCGGAACGAGGCGCAGGCGGGAAGCGGAGAGCGGGGCGGTCGTCCTGGACAAGGCGTGCGGAGTCTACACTGGGGGGTCATCCGGTTCGCTGCTGCGCACCGCGTCTTTTTTTTCGTCCGGCGCAGCCCGGGGTGCGTTTTCTCCACCGCATGAGCCATAGTGGAGCCCAGCCCAGGAGGATTTATGCCCAAACCGAATTACGGATTCGAGAAGCGCCAGCGCGAGCTGGAGAAGAAGCGCAAGAAGGCCGAGAAGGCCGAGAAGAAGGCTGCGCCGCCGCAGCCGTCCGTGCCCCACCAGCCGGAGGAAAACGCACCCAAGTCCTGAGCGCGCGGCGTAGCGCCCGCCCCGCCGCCAGCGATTTCCCACCAGCAGCAGGTGCGGCTTGCCCGCTTCCTGCCAGTGCTGCGTCCCGCTCGTGGCCGCTTGTCCGTCCCGGAGATGATATGTATACTTATCATTTCCAGGCCGGCAGGTGCCAGCGACAGGAGACGACATGCAATTCCACCTCGATGGGTTCAGGCCCGGCGATCCCGAGCTGCAGGAGGCTTCGCCACTGGCGCTGCCGCACGCGGATGCGGTGCCGGAGCAGGTCGATGTCCTGATCGTGGGCTGCGGGCCCGCGGGGCTCACGCTCGCTGCGCAGCTCGCCGCCTTTCCCGACATCCGCACGTGCATCGTGGAGCAGAAGGACGGCCCGCTGCAACTGGGGCAGGCCGACGGAATCGCCTGCCGGACCATGGAGATGTTCGAGGCCTTCGGCTTCGCCGACCGGGTGCTGAAGGAGGCCTGCTGGATCAACGAGGTGACCTTCTGGAAGCCCGACGAGAAGCACCCCGGCAGCATCGTGCGGCATGGCCGCGTGCAGGACACGGAAGACGGACTTTCGGAGTTCCCGCACGTGGTGTTGAACCAGGCGCGCGTGCATGACTTCTACCTCGAGGCGATGCGCAACTCGCCGAGCCGGCTGCAGCCGCACTATGCGCGCCGCGTGCTCGACGTGTCGGTGGAGCACGGTGCCGCGGACTACCCCGTGACCGTGCGCATCGAACGCACCGACGCCGCGCATGCCGGCCGCGTGGAAACCGTTCGCGCGCGCTACGTCGTCGGTTGCGACGGCGCGCGCAGTGCCGTGCGCAAGGCCATGGGCCGCCAGCTGGTCGGCGACTCGGCCAACCAGGCCTGGGGCGTGATGGACGTGCTCGCGGTGACGGACTTCCCGGACATCCGCTACAAGTCCGCCGTGCAATCGCAGCACGGCAACCTGCTGGTCATCCCGCGCGAGGGCGGCTATCTCTGCCGCATCTACGTCGAGATGGACAAGCTCGGCGAGGAAGAGCGGGTCGCCAATCGCGGCATCACCCTCGAACACCTCATCGCCACGGCGCAGCGCATCCTGCATCCCTACAGCCTGGAGGTGAAGGAGGTGCCCTGGTGGTCGGTGTACGAGATCGGCCAGCGGATCTGCGCGCACTACGACGACGCCGAAAAGGGCACGGCGCTGCAGCCGCGCGTGTTCATCGCCGGCGACGCCTGCCACACGCACAGCCCGAAGGCCGGACAGGGCATGAACTTCTCCATGCAGGACACGTTCAACCTGGGATGGAAGCTCGCCTCGGTGCTGCGCGGCCAGTGCCAGCCGGCCTTGCTGCACACCTACTCGGCCGAGCGCCAGGTGGTCGCGCAGCAGCTGATCGACTTCGACCGCGAGTGGGCGAAGATGTTCAGCGACCGCCCGAAGCAGGCGGACGGCGGCGCAGCGGAAGGCGTGGACCCGAAGGAGTTCCAGCGCTACTTCGAACAGCACGGCCGCTTCACCGCGGGCATGGGCACGCAGTACCGCCCCTCCATCATCCAGGGCGAAGCCACGCACCAGCGGCTGGCCACGGGCTTCGAGATCGGCCGGCGCTTCCATTCGGCGCCCGTGCTGCGCATCACGGATGCCCGGCCCGTGCAACTGGGACACGTCGCACGTGCCGACGGACGCTGGCGCCTGTACGCTTTCGCAGGCGCGCACGATGGCGCGGATGCCACGCGCGGGGTGCGCGCGCTATGCGCGTTCCTGCAGGATGCGCCGGATTCCCCGCTGCGCCAGTTCACCCGCGCGGGCCAGGACCCGGACGCCGTGTTCGACCTGCGCGCCATCTTCCAGCAGGACCATCGCGCGCTTGCGATCGAGTCCATGCCCGAGCTGCTGTTGCCCCGCAAGGGCCGCCACGGGCTGCGCGATTACGAGAAGGTGTTCTCCTCGGTCGTGAAGAACGGGCCGGACATCTTCGCGCTGCGCGGCGTCGACCGCACGCAGGGCGCGCTGGTCGTGGTGCGGCCGGACCAGTACATCGCGCACGTGCTGCCGCTGGAAGCGTACCGGGAGCTGGCCGCTTTCTTCGCCGGCTTCATGCGGCGGGCGTAGGCGGGCGCGCTGCGCTCAGCGGGCGAGCACGAAGCGCGGTTCGGGCAGCCCGGTCCAGCCGGGCTCGCAGGCGAAGATACCGCCAGCCTGCGGTTCGCGCACGAGCTGCGCCGCATCCAGTCCGATCCGCGCGCTCGTGAGGACCAGGTCGCGCAGCAGTGGGCCGCCGAAAGCAGGGCAGGTGGGCCGCGAGACGGGCAGGGCGATGCGCGCGCTCTCGTTCCCGTCGGCGTCGTAGCGCACGATGCAGCTGCCGTCCCATTGCGCGCTCCACAGGCCGCCCTCCGCGTCGACCGTCGCGCCATCGGGGTAGCCCTCGCTCGCCGGCACCCGCACGAAGACACTGGGCGTGCCGATGCTCCCATCGCGCCGGTAGTCGACGCGGTGGATCGTGCGCGTCGGCGAGTCCGCGAAGTACAGCGTGCGGCCGTCGGGACTGAAGGCGATGCTGTTGGCCACGGTCGCCAGGGGCAGCGGCAGCCGCTCGATGCGCAGCCCGGCGTCGACGCGGTAGAAGGGACCCACGCGGGCGCCGGCGGTGTTGAACAGGCCGAAGACGAAGCGGCCCTCACGGTCGCAGCGCCCGTCGTTGATCCGGATGCCGCGTTGCTGCGGCAGGTCCAGCGGGCGGAAGTCCGTCACTTGCCCGGTCGCGGGATCGAACAGCGCGATGCCATCGGCGAGCGCGACCAGCAGGCGGGCATCGTGCGCGCACAAGGCGAAGCTGCCGACGCGGCGCGGCAGCGTCCAGTGCTGCACGCCGCGGTCCGCCGCGTGCCAGCGGCCCAGCGTGCATGCTTCGATGTCGGTCCACCAGAGGCTGCCCGTGCGCTCGCACCAGAGCGCGCATTCGCCGAGGCGGGCTTGGGCGTCCACCACCAGTCGTGCGCTCATGGGGGCAGTCGCGGCGCGCAACCAGGCGTTGTCGGGAAGAAAAAGAAACCCGCCGGCCGGCGGGTTCTCGTGGACAGCAGGGTCCGTGCCACTGTTCAGGGCCCTTCCACTGCCACTTCCGCAGGCCGGGAACGGCGTGCGGACTTGCGGTCGCGCTGGGCGAGCCGTTCAGCAATGGCGCCCGGCGATAACAGCATGAACTGGCCGCAGCTCGCACAGTGGTACAGGCGGCGCGTCCACAGCAGCTTCATCCACCAGGCGCGCTGTGCGCGTCCGTAGTGCGGCACTCCGCAGTCGCAAGCCGTGAATCGCATGGCGGGCTCCCGTTTCGGGCAATTATTCCGCCCGCGTGCAAGAGCCCACAAGGGGGGTGCCGCCTACTGCACACTTGCGCCGCGAAAAAAATTGGCTGCGTTCGCGCTTGTCAAAGGACAAACATCAAGGCGGTCGCGCACAGGCAGCGCGGCGCGTGTGGGCGCACTGCAGGATGAGACCCCCGGAAGCAGTCGGCGCCGTTTCGGAAGCGCCAAAAAAAGAGCCCCGCGGCTTGCGCGGGGCTTTCCCCTCAATGGCCTCGCTTGCACTCGAGACCTTCCCCAACGACACCCTTGGCCGGCACCGAAGCGCCGAGTCCCAGATTCCCCAAACTTGCTGGCTCCTGCTGCCTGCACTCCCCAACTTGTTTCGAGAAGTGTCCGTCAGCCGGTGCAGATCGCCAAGGCCGCTGGCGCCACCCGCAGCCACCGCTCGTCCCACCCATGGGTGGGGAGCGTGAAGGAGTTGGCGTACGAGCGGGGAAAGCCCTGCCGCAGCGAGGCCTGGAGGGGCAGCGTGGTTTCAGCCGCGTCGCTGCAGCAGGGTCAGCCGCTCTTCCGCCGACTGGCTGCCGTTGGTGGCGAGCACGCGCAGTTCGAACCGCAACCCGGGCGCAGGCTGCACGCGCGGGTCCACGACGACGCTGAACCGACCGTTGCGGTCGGCCTGGACCGACTGGTCCGCGACCGTCTGCCGTGCGCCCATCGCGACGGCGTCCACCAGCACGCGCACGTTGGCGAAGGGCGCGGTGTGTCCTCGCACCGAGAGATCGCCGTCGGCGTCGATCACCGCGTTGTCCTGGTAGCTGGTGACCTGCAGTGGCAGCGGGCCTGCCGCCGCGGGGCGCGCGTCGGCCTCCTCGCGCCGTTCCTGCACCACCCGCCCGCGGGATTCGAAGGCGATGCGGGCGTTCGCGTGTTGTCCCTCGTGCTCCAGCGTGGCGACGGCCACGCGGAAGCCGTCCGGATCGTCGCGTCGCCTGACGGTGTAGCTGCCTTCGTAGAGCCCGGGCCGCGTCTCCACCAGGTCCACTCTCTGCACGACGCCCGGGATGTGGACCCAGGCGGAGGCGCCCGGGGCGCCGGTCAGGCGGAAGTGAAGTTCGCTGCCGGGCTCGAGTCCACGGACGGAGCGCATCACGAAGTGCTCGATCGCCAGGGACTGCTGGGGCGGTGCGTTGCCCATCGAGCGCGCCTGCTGGGGCGGTGCGCTGCCCATCGCGAGCGCCTGGAACCCGGGCGGAAAATTGAACTGCCGCGTGTACGTGTGTTCGCCGAACGCCAGGCGCGCGGTCATTCGCTGCATCGGATCGATGCGGTCGCCCTCGCGCACGACGTAGCTGCCGGTGTATTTCCCCGGTGCGTCCTGGTGCAGCGGCACGGTGACGCCGCCTTCGCCGAGCGAGAGGGTTGCGCTGCGGGCATCCGGCGTCGCCGAGACCTGCACGCGCAGCCTGGCGCCGGGTGCGAGGCCGGCATCCGAATTGATGGACATGGTGCCGATGGCGGGCTGCGCGGGCGCGGCGATTGCAGGCGTGGTGGTCGCGACGAAGCTCGCCGCGAGGGGGCCCAGCAGCAGCAGGGCCACGGCCGTGGAACGCAGTTTCGGGGCTGGCATGGTGACCTCGTCGGATGCAATACCAGCCAAGTTACGACCTGCACCTCGGCGGGCTTGTCGGGAGGCTGCCGCAGCGCGCGTGGGAAGGCGCTTGCGGCGAGGGTCACTCAGCGCCGGGGCGGGTCCGCGTTGTGGCCAGGATTGCGATCCAGCGGGGGCATCTCGCTGGGGGAGCCGGCCTGGAAACCCGTGAGGCGGGTGTCCTCGCCCGCATCGCCGAAGAAGCGCTCCGCCGCTTCGCCGCGCGCGACCTGCACCCGGTACCACGCGAAGCCGGCCGCAGCGACGGCGACCAGGGCGATGCCGCCCCAGGAATGCAGATACCAGGAGAGCGCCAGCACTCCCACTGCGGCGGCAACGGCGGCGAGGGCGAGGCGGTGGGCGGTCTTCATGGCGGCAGGGGCAGCCGCCCGATGCTAGCCGCTCACGCTGCGCAGGGGAACAGGTTCGTGCAGACGGGTCGCCTCGCCCAGCGTGGCGTGCGCCGTTACGGCGTCGACCAGCCGGCGCACGCCCGGGATGCGCTGCACCTGTTCGAGCACGCCCTCGTGCTCCGCGGCCAGCACGCGGCCGCTGAGGCGCACCACGCCGTTGTCCACGCTGACGTGCAGCGCGCGCGGATGGCTCACCATGTGGTCCAGGGCAGCGCGGACGCGTTCGCGCAGTTCCGCGTCGCTGCGGGGGTCGCCATGGAGGCGGACCGAGGGCGCGCGGCGCGCGAAGCGGCCACGGCCGGCGCGGCGCTCCTGCGGGAAGCCGTCGCGCACCAGCGATGCCAGCAGCGCCCGCCGGCGGGCGCCGAGCTCCGGGTCCAGGTAGTACATCGCCAGCGCACCGGCGGCGGCCGCGCCGAGCGCGGACAGGGGCTTGTTCACTCCGTCCTCCGGGTCCTGGGTCGTGTCATGCATAGGTGGTGTCGTGTTGCGGCGGCGTGGGGGCGGGCGCGATGCGCAGGCGCGCGACCTGCTCCAGCCGGGCCAGCAAGGCCTGCAGCGCGAACCGGTGCTGGCGCCACAAGGCCAGGAAGCGCTTGTCGTGGTCCGATTCGAGCCAGTGTTCGGGATCGCGCAGCCAGAGCTGCTGCTGCATGCTCAGGAAATTGATCAGCCGGTTGTGCACGCCCAGCAGTTCGGCCATGTCACCCGCCAGTTCCGGGAACCAGGCGAGCCGGATGGTGCAGGCGGCATCGAGTGCAGCAGCGGCCTCCGGACCTTCGCCCGAGAACACGGCGGCGAGACGCTGGGAGCAGACCCACTGCGAATAGCGTTCCAGCGCGTGCAGCAGGCGCTCGGCCTGCTCGGCGCGCAGGTCCGTGCGGCGCTGATGCCGCGCGAGCGCCCAGCTCAGGACTCCCACGGCGAGGAGGGCAGGGGGCAGCCAGGTGAGGTACGTCGTCGTGTCCATGCGTTTCGTTGAGGCAGCGCGCCGGCGGGGTGGCACTTGTGCGTCCTGGCCCGTCGTTGCCGGTGCTGTGCCCGACCGGGCCGCGGCACCTGCGCGCGGTCCAATGCGTGCAAATGTTTCCGATAGTTTGCGAATGTGCACGGCGGCGTCCTGTCGGACATGCGCCGCGGCCGCTGTAGGCGGCGGCCCATTCGCGCGCGACAACTCAGAACAGCAGGTCGCGCACTCGGCGCCGCGCCGGGCTGCGCTGCGGCGCGAATTCTCGCGCGCGCTCGCGCCAGCGCGTCGCGAGCCGCGCGAAGCGCTCGCGGCAGCCGGGCTCGAAACAGTCCTGGCTGGCGAGGGTGTCGAGGTTGCGAGAGATCCGCTGGGCCAGCAGGTAGCGGTGTGCGGGCGCGGGCACCTGCATGAATGCCGTCATGAGGGCCAGCGTTGCCGTCCACAGTGCGCGGACGGCCGCTGTGAGTCGCAAGCGTTCGCCGGCCTCTGATGCAGATCGAGGCGGCACCAAGTCAAACGCCGGCGGAGAGCAAGCTCCGGCCGGCGTTGGGTGGAATCGGGCCGGCTCGGCGGCTGCGGTCTGTGCGGGTGGCATGAAGCCATCCTGCGAGCCGCGCCGGAGCCGTCCTGTGGGCGTGCTGGCACAGCGGTGGACCGCTGCGTCCTACGCCGAGCGGCTCAGGCGCGCGGGGCTTCGCTGCTGCTGACGCGGGCGTGGCGCTTCTTGCCGGCGGCGCGCGCTTCTTCGCTGGTGAACTCGTGCGCGTGGCCGCTCTGGTGGGCGGCGCGGCCGCCCAGGCTGGCGATTTCACGCTGGCGCTGCGGGTCCATTGCAGCGAAACCGCGCAGGGACTTCTTGGTTGCGGTCTTGACGTTGTCGGTGTCGTGAGCGGTTTGGGAATCCATGGGGGTCCTCGTCTAGGTTGGTCTGCGAACTTGGGCAGGCGCCCGGTGTCCAGGGTGTGCGCTGCCGGCTCGTGGCGTCAGGTCAACGCAACGGCAGAGTCTGTTCGCATTGCGCAGAGGGTCTTGTAGGACGATGCCTCTAGCTATGTCGGCGTGCTCCTTCGCACCTGCGGGGTGCGCCGGAAGTCGTTCTGCCCTTCCCCCTTAGACTCGCGCCATGAAATCGGAGACCTTTCCCCCCGCCTCGCCGTCGGCGGAGGCGCACTGGGTGGAGGGCGAGTTGGTGCGCAGCCTGCTGCGGACGCAACGCAATGCGCAGACGCTGGGACTGCTGCTGATGGCGGTGATCGTCGGCGTGCTGTGGGGCGACGTCTCGCCGGTGCCGCTGGCTGCCTGGGCGCTGCTCGGAGTGGTGGTCGCAGGCTGGCGCCTCTGGATCCTGCGTCGCTACGAACACGAGGTGATGGACCAGGGGACAGAGGAAATCCTCGCCTTCTTCCGCCGCTACCGGCTGGTGTGGCCCGCCTCCGCGCTCGTGTGGGGCTTGACGACGATGCTCTATTTCGACCGCTCGTCGCTCGCCGACCAGTTCATCTGCTGGCTCGCGATGGCAGGCCTCGCCATGCTGTCCATCAACAGCCTCTCCAGCCAGCTCGCCACCATGCGCGCGTCGCTGGACACGATGGCGGCTGCGGCGCTCGCGGTCATGGGCTGGCGCATGGTGGTGCAACTGCGGCTGCAAGGTCCTTCCTACCATTGGTGGCTGGTCGCCCTGCTGCTGGTGTTCTGGCAGGTGCTGCGGCACTCGGGCCAGCAACTGCACGAGACGCACAGACGCAACTTCGAGCTGCAGTTCCGCAATGCGCAACTGATCGACTCGCTCACGCGCCAGACCCAGGCCGCGCTCGATGCCGTGGAGATCAAGAACCGCTTCCTCGCCAGCGCGGCGCATGACATCCGGCAACCGGTGCACGCGCTGGGGCTCTACGCGGGCTGGCTAGGGACCGAGCCGGAACTGGTGCACGAACTCGCGCCCAAGATCGTGGAGTCGACCAAGGCCGTGAACCAGCTGTTCGACTCGCTGTTCGACCTGGCGCGGCTCGACTCCGGCAAGATCCGCCTGAACGTGGAGAGCGTGGACGTGTCCAAGCTGCTGCGCGACCTCGAAGTGCAGTACCGGCCGCTGTGCGAGGCCAAGGGCCTGCAGTTCCGCCTGCACCTGTGTCCCGGCACCGCGGTGTCGGACCCGATCCTGCTGCAGCGGATCCTGGGCAACCTGATCTCGAACGCGGTGAAGTACACGCAGGAAGGCGGCATCCTGGTCGCGTCGCGCTGCGAGGGGAACATCCTGCGCGTCGAGATCTGGGACACCGGCCTGGGCATTGCCGCCGTGCACCAGCGCGAGATCTTCCGCGAGTTCTACAAGGTGCCCACGCATGCGGGCACATCCGAGGGCTTCGGCCTGGGGCTCTACATCGTGGCGCGCCTGACGCACATCCTGGGCCACCCGCTCACGCTGCAGTCCCGCGTGGGCCGCGGGACGGTGTTCCGGCTGCGCCTGCTGCCCACCGATGCGCGCGCGGCGCAGGAGCGCTCGGTCCGCTCACTGGAGCAGATGGTGCCCGGGCGCTGAGGCCCGCAGGCGATGCTCACACGCCCAGCAGGCCGTGCGTGCGCGCGTAGTGGATCGTCTGCGTGCGGCTCTTCACGCCGAGGCGGCGGAACAGGCGCCAGAGGTGCACCTTCACCGTGTGCTCGCTGATGCCCAGTTCGTCCGCGATCTCGCGGTTGGACAGGCCCCGATCGAGCATCACGATCAACTGCTTCTGGCGCTTCGACAGCTTGTTGTCGGTGGGCGCCAGTTCCTCGAACTGCCCGTCGGCGGACAGCAGCGCGCGCAGCGCGTTGCCGATCTCCTGGGCGCCGGAGGACTTCTCGATGTAGATGTCCGCGCCGGATTCGATGCACGCTTCCTCCGCGTCGGCCGCCGGCGATGCGGACAGCACCGCCAGAGGCGTCTCGGGAAAGCGCTTCTTCAGTTCGTGCACGCCGGACGTGCCGGTGGTGTCGGGGAGCTTGAGGTCGAGGGTGATGAGGTCGGGTGCGCCGCGCTGTCGCACGGCGGCCTCGATGCCGCCGAGCCGCTCGAGCTCGACGACCTCTGCGCCCGGACGGATGCGGCGCAGCAGCATCACGACGGCCTCACGCATGAGCGGATGGTCGTCGATGACGTAGAGAGTCATAAATTGCGAGGCTTTTCTTGGGAAACGACAGACAAGGATAGCGCGTTCGCCGGGACACGTCCGTGCTAAATGCTTTGGTTTTCAGAACGGGTGAGGTCTTTCAGCGCCGCGATCACCTGTTCGGGCGGCACGCCCTCGGGCGTTTGCGCGTCCTGCGGCAGCGCCAGCGCGGACTTCATCGCGGCGATGCTTTGTCCCGCCTCCTTGGGCGAGGCGAAGCCGCGGCTTTGCAGCAGCAGCCGGCCCTGCGCATCGACGAACTTGAAATAGAAGAGCCCGTCGGATTCGCGGTACTGCTTGAAACTCGGCAAGCTGGCCTTCGCCTTGTCCTTCTTCGCCGCCCCGGCGATGCTCGCGAGGTTGCGCAGTCCGACGGCTTCGCGCAGTTCGCGCATCAGCGGCGTCGCCCGCGCGCGCGCCTTCGCCGCGCCGGCCTGCAGGATGCGCTCGAGTTCCTCCGGATGCGCCACGAGGTGTTCGTACTTCGCGCGCATCGGAGCGATCTCGGCATCGATGCGCTCGAACAGCATCTGCTTCGCATCGGCCCAGGAGATGCCGGCCGCGTACAGCTGGCGCAGCTTCTGCGTCTCCTCGGGCGAGGCGAAAGCCTGGTAAATCTGGAACAGCGCCGAGCCTTCCGTGTCCTTGGGCTCGCCCGGTGCGCGCGAGTCGGTCACGATCGAGAAGATCTGCTTGCGCACGTGCTCGCGCGGCGCGAACAGGCCGATCACGTTGTCGTAGCTCTTGCTCATCTTGCGGCCGTCGAGGCCGGGCAGCAGCGCCACCGCGTCGTCCACCTGCGCTTCGGGCAGCACGAGGTGCTCGCCGTACAGGTGGTTGAAGCTTTGTGCCATGTCGCGCGCCATCTCCAGGTGCTGGATCTGATCGCGGCCCACCGGGACCTTGTGCGCCTTGAACATGAGGATGTCCGCGCCCATCAGCACCGGGTACATGAACAGGCCCATGGTCACGTCCGCGTCCGGGTCGACGCCCGCGGCCGCGTTCTTGTCCACCTGCGCCTTGTAGGCGTGGGCCCGATTGAGCACGCCCTTGCCGGTCACGCAGGTGAGCAGCCAGGTGAGCTCGGTGATCTCGGGGATGTCCG
The DNA here is from genome assembly GCF_016654015.1 of Ramlibacter ginsenosidimutans. GTDB lineage: Bacteria > Pseudomonadota > Gammaproteobacteria > Burkholderiales > Burkholderiaceae_C > Ramlibacter > Ramlibacter ginsenosidimutans. The sequence continues at coordinate 69,257 of NZ_JAEPWM010000008.1, forward strand.
ACTGGCGATAGAAGAACACCTGCTCCGGGTCCAGGCCCGCAGCCAGCCAGCAGGCAGCGATCTCCAGCGTGGAGCGCTGGATGCGCGCGGGCTCGTCGCACTTGATCAGCGCGTGGTAGTCCGCCAGGAAGTAGAAGTTCTCGGTGCCGCTGCGGCGGCTGGCCTGCACGGCCGGCCGGATGGCCCCGACGTAGTTGCCCAGGTGGGGCGTGCCGGTGGTGGTGATGCCGGTGAGGAAGCGGACGACAGGGGCGCTCATGCGTGTCAGGACAACAGGAAATTCAGGGGGGTGAGGAGCAGGTCGAGGATGCGGTAGCCGACCGAGATCAGCGGCCGCAGCCAGAACGTGCTCACGACGCCGGCGACCACGAGGGCCATCACGATGAAGAAGCCCCAGGGCTCGACGCGCGAGAAGGCGATCGCCTGCCGCGGCGGCAGCAGGCCGGTGAGCACGCGGCCGCCATCGAGCGGAGGCAGTGGGAACAGGTTGAACGCCCACATCACGAGGTTGACCAGCACGCCGGCCTTCGCCATCTCCAGGAAGAAGCGCTCGGTGAGGCCGAAGCCCACGAGCACGGTGAACACGACGGCCCACAGGATCGCCTGGATGAAGTTCGAGACCGGCCCCGCGAGCGCGACCCACACGCTGTCCCGCTTGGGGTGGCGCAGGCGCCCGAAGTTCACCGGCACCGGCTTGGCATACCCGAACAGGAAAGCCCCGTGCGTGGCGAAGTACAGCATCAGCGGCATGAGGATGGTGCCGACCGGGTCGATGTGCTTGATCGGGTTCAGCGTCACGCGTCCCAACGCCGCCGCCGTGTTGTCGCCGAAGTGGCGGGCGACGTAGCCGTGCGCCGCCTCATGGATGGTGATCGCGAACAGCACCGGCAGCGCGAAGATCAGGACCGTCTGGATCAGGTTGTTGGATTCCACCGGGCCATTGTCTCAGACGGCTTCACAAGCCCAGCAGCGCGGGGTCGCCGCGGCCGCGGCGCACCAGCACCGGGTCGCCGCCGGTGGCCATGCCGGTGAGGTCCACGACGGTGGTCGGCTGGTCCGGGCAGGGCCCGGCGCCGATCACCGCGTCCAGCACCTTCTGGAAGCGCTCGCGGATCTGGTCCGGGTCGTTCAGCGGCTCGGTCTCGTCCGGGCCGATGAGGGTGGTGGCGAGCAGCGGTGCGCCGTGCGCCTCCAGCAGCGCCTGCAAGGCGGCGTGGTCCGGCACGCGCAGGCCGATGGTCTTGCGCTGCGGATGGCTCACGCGCCGCGGCACCTCGCGCGTGGCGTCGAGGATGAAGGTGAACGGCCCCGGCGTCGCGGACTTCAGCAGCCGATACTGGCGGTTGTCCACGCGCGCGTAGTTCGCCAGTTCGCTCAGGTCGCGACAGAGCAGGGTGAGGTGGTACTTGTCGTCGATGCGCCGGATCTGCCGCAGGCGGTCGGCCGCGGCCTTGTCGTCGAGGTGGCAGGCGATCGCATAGCTGGAGTCCGTGGGCACGGCGACCACGCCGCCGCCCGCGATGACCGCCGCCGCCTGCTTCAGCAGCCGCGGCTGCGGATTCTCCGGATGAAGGTCGAAGTATTGCGCCATAGATCAAGCCGCCGCGCGCCGCTCCAGCACCGTGAGCCAGGCGCCGGCCGCGCCGCAAACCGCGATCATGACGATTCCGGCGAGGGAGAGGTGGTCCGGAACGTGCGAGAACACCAGCACCCCGCCGAGCATGGCGAAGCCGATCTGGCTGTACAGGTAGGGTGTCAGCGTCGCCGCCGGTGCGCGGTAGTAGGCGAGGATGAGGGCGAAGTGGCCGATGGTGCCCATCAGGCCCATGAAGGCCATGCCCGCCCACAGCCACGGGTTGGGCACGGCGGTCCACACCAGCGGCACCAGCACCGACGCGACCAGCGTGCCGGTCCAGCCCGTGTAGAGGTGCATGGTGACCGGGTCTTCCGTGCGCGCGAGCCGGCTCGTGAGCACCTGGAACCAGGCGTTGCAGGCCACCAGCGCCAGCGGCAGCAGGCTGGTCCAGCCGAAGCTGCCGGCGCCCGGCCGGATGATCACGAGCGTGCCCGCGAAGCCGCCGGCCACCAGCGCCCAGCGCAGCGGCGAGACGCGTTCTTTGAGCACGCTCGCGGCCAGCAGCGTGATCACGAGCGGCGTGATCATCACGATCGCGGTGAATTCACCCACGGGCAGGTAGCGCAGCGCGAGTAACGCGAGGAAGCTGCTCGTGAGCAGGAGCATCCCGCGCACCAGCTGCCACGCGAGATGGCGCGTGCGCCAGACCTGCCGGCCGCGCAGCGGCAGCACGAGCGCGGTCGTCGCGACGGCTTGGAACAGGTAGCGGAACCACAGCGCCATCAGCAGTGGCACCGAGGCGCTCACCAGCTTCGAGGTGGTGTCGAGCGCCCCGAAGCAGGCGCTGGCGCCGACGACGAGGCCGATGCCCGCGAGCGCGCGCGGCGCATCCAGCGGGGCCGCCGCGGTCGCCGTCGTCACTGGATGCGGTCGGCCAGCAGCTCCCACACCGGGGTGAGTCCGCCCGGCAGGTAGGGCAGCCGGCCCAGGTCGGTGTGGCTTTCGTCGGGGCTGTGGAAGTCGCTGCCGCGCGAGGCGGCCAGGCCGAACTCCTTCGCCGTCTCGGCGTATTTCACGTACTCCGCGGCCGTGTGGCTGCCGGTCACCACTTCCACGCCGCGGCCGCCGTGCGCCTTAAATTCGCTGAACAGGGCGTATTCCTCGTTCGCGGTGAGCTTGTAGCGCGCCGGATGCGCGATCACCGCAGCGCCGCCCGCGTCGGTGATCCACTGCACCGCGTCCTTCAGCGAGGCCCAGCGGTGCGGCACGAAGCCCGGCTTGCCCTCCGTGAGGTAGCGGCGGAACACCTCGTTGGTGTCCTTGCACACACCGGTCTCCACCAGGAAGCGGGCGAAGTGCGTGCGCGAGATCAGCTCGGGGTTGCCGACGTACCGCAGCGCGCCGTCGTAGGCGTCCTTGATGCCCACCTGCGCCAGCCCCGCGGCGATTTCGCGCGCACGCTCGCCACGTCCGCCCCGCGTTTCCCGCAGCCCGCGTTGCATGCCGGCGTCGTCGGCAGCGAAGCCGAGGCCCACGATGTGCACGGTCTCGCCTGCAAAGGTCACCGAGATCTCCGTGCCCGTGAGATAGCGCATGCCGTGCGAACGCGCGGCGGCGGCGGCGCGTTGCTGGCCGCCGATCTCGTCATGGTCGGTCAGAGCCCAGAGTTCGACGCCGTTGGCGGCAGCGCGCGCGGCCAGGGCTTCGGGTTCGAGGGTACCGTCGGACACCACGGAATGACAGTGGAGGTCGGCGTTGAGGATGGACACGCCCCGATTCTAGGCTGCGCCTCGCGGCCTTGCCGGCGCAGGGGTACGCGCCGCAGCTCGCGGCACCGCATGCCCACTCTCGGTGCAGACGGCGGCCATGCCGTCGCGTGTGCTCAGTTCAGCGCGCCGGCTTCCTTGCGGATGTCGCGCGGCGTCGCCAGCGCGCAGGCGATCGCGATCTCCAGGCCGCGCACGATCTCGTCCAGCCGCATCGACGGCTGGCCCTGCTCGGGCAACCAGGGCACGTGCACCAGGCCGCCGCGCACGCCTTGCCACTGCGGCCGCGCGAGCAGGTGCATGAGGCCGAAGAAGGTGTGGTTGCACACGAAGGTGCCGGCGGTCTGCGAGACCTCCGCGCGCACGCCGGCGGCCACCAGCGCCTGCAGCATCGCCTTGATCGGCAGCGTGCTGAAATACGCGGCTGGTGCGCCGGGGATGACCGGGACGTCGATCGGCTGGGCGCCCGCGTTGTCGGGGATCCGGGCGTCGTTCACGTTGATGGCCACCCGCTCCAGCGACAGGGCGGTGCGCCCGCCAGCCTGGCCGGTGCACAGCACCAGTTGCGGCCGGTGTTCGTCCAGCAGGGCTTCCAGCCTCTGCAGCGACGCGCCGAAAACCGTCGGGATCTCAGCGCCGACGATGCGGTGTCCGGCGATGTCGCGGCCATGCAGCGCGTGCACGGCGTGCCAGCTGGGATTGGTGGGGCTGCCCCCGAACGGGTCGAAACCCGTCACCAGAACGGACATCGGACTACGCCCGGACGGGCTGGGACTGGATAGCATCGGGTCACTCTACAGCAGGAGAAAAGCACATGCGCTGGGAAGGTAACCGGGAGTCCTCGAACGTGGAGGACAGGCGCGATGGCGGCGGCGGGGGCTTCGGCCTTGGCGGCGGCACCATCAGCATCGGCGCGATCGTCATCGCGCTCATCGGCGGCGCGGTGCTGGGCGTGAATCCCCTCACCCTGCTGGGCCTGATGACGGGCGGCGGCGGCGCGCCCGTCTCGCAGCAGGCGCCCGCGCATCCGCCGCCGGCCAACGACCAGGAGGCGCGCTTCGTCTCCACGGTGCTGGCCGACACGGAAGACGTGTGGACCGACCTGTTCCGGCAGGGCGGGGCCACCTACCATCCGCCCAAGCTGGTCCTGTACCGCGGCTCCATCCGCACCGGCTGCGGCGCCGGGCAGGCGGCGATGGGCCCGTTCTACTGCCCCGAAGACCAGAAGGTCTACATCGACCTGAGCTTCTACGACACGCTGAAGACCCAACTCGGCGCGCCCGGCGACTTCGCGCAGGCCTATGTGATCGCGCATGAAGTCGGCCATCACGTGCAGGACGAACTGGGCATCACGCAGCAGGTGGAGCGCGCACGTGCGAACGACTCGCCGGCGCAGGCCAATGCGCTGAGCGTGCGGGTGGAACTGCAAGCGGACTGCTTCGCGGGCGTGTGGGCCAACCACGCGCAGAAGGCGCGCAACATCCTGGAGCAGGGCGACATCGAGGAAGCGATGAACGCCGCACAGAAGATCGGCGACGACGCCCTCCAGAAAGCCGCCGGCCGCGCCGTGGTGCCCGAGAGCTTCACCCACGGCACCAGCGCCCAACGCCAGCACTGGTTCTCCACCGGCCTGCAAAACGGCACCGTCAAGTCCTGCGACACGTTCAACACGGCGCATCTTTGAAGGCGGGGGCCCCCGAAGCGGGAGCAACGACCAACAACCGGACGCAGAGGACGCAGAGGTTACGCAGAGGACGCAAAAGGATCCATCAGGAATTTGGATTTCTTCTGCGTCCTTTCGCTTTTTTGCGACCTCTGCGTCCGGCAGCCCGCTCCCCGCTTTTGGGCTCTTGGCACAGTTTTTGATGCGGTGCGACAATACGTAGTTGATGTCCGAATCCGCATTCTCCAAACTTTCGCTGGCTGAGCCGCTCGCCCGTGCCGTGGCCGAGATGGGCTACGAGTCCATGACTCCCATCCAGGAGCAGGCCATTCCCGTGGTGCTCACGGGCAAGGACGTGATGGGGGCGGCGCAGACCGGGACCGGCAAGACGGCCGCGTTCTCCCTGCCGCTGCTGCAGCGCCTCCTGAAGCACGAGAACTCGTCCACGTCGCCGGCGCGCCATCCCGTTCGTGCCCTGGTGCTGCTGCCCACGCGCGAGCTGGCCGACCAGGTCGCGCAACAGGTCAAGCTGTACGCGAAGCACACCAACTTGCGCAGCGCGGTGGTGTTCGGCGGGATGGACATGAAGCCGCAGACCGCCGAACTCAAGCGCGGCGTCGAGGTGCTCGTCGCCACGCCCGGACGCCTGCTGGATCACATCGAGGCCAAGAACTGCGTGCTGAACCAGGTCGAGTACGTCGTGCTCGACGAGGCCGACCGCATGCTGGACATCGGCTTCCTGCCGGACCTGCAGCGCATCCTGTCGTACCTGCCCAAGCAGCGCACGACCCTGCTGTTCTCCGCGACCTTCTCGCCCGAGATCAAGCGCCTGGCCAACAGCTACCTGAACGATCCCGTCACGATCGAGGTCTCGCGCCCCAACACCACCGCCTCCACCGTCGAACAGCACTTCTACAGCACGCCCGACGACGACAAGCGCCGCGCGCTGCGCCAGATCGTGCGCCAGCGCGGGCTGACGCAGGCCTTCGTGTTCGTGAACAGCAAGCTGGGTTGCGCGCGGCTGGCGCGTTCGCTGGAGCGCGAGGGCCTCAAGACCACGGCGCTGCACGGCGACAAGAGCCAGGACGAACGCCTGAAGGCGCTCGACGCCTTCAAGAAGGGGGAGGTCGACCTGCTGGTGGCGACCGACGTCGCCGCGCGCGGGCTCGACATCAAGGACGTGCCCGCGGTGTTCAACTTCGACGTGCCCTTCAACCCAGAGGACTACATCCACCGCATCGGCCGCACCGGCCGCGCCGGCGCCTCCGGCCTCGCAGTGACGCTGGTGTCGCCCGGCGACCAGCGCCTGATGGGCGACCTGGAAAAGCTGCTGAAGCGCAAGATCGAGATCGAGCCGCTCGAGTTCGACGACGAGCGACCGCGCGGCCGCATCAACGACGGCCGCCGCGCCTGGCGCAGCGAAGAGGACGAGCGTCCGGCGCGTTTCGACGAGCGCCGGCGCGAGCAGCGCAGCGGCCCCGCGTCGCCGCCCAAGGACCCGTTCTTCGACCAGCCCTACGAGACGCCGCAGGTCCAGGAGCCTCCCGCCTGGGAAGCCGGCGCCAAGCCGGCCAGCACCCGCATCTCGGCCAACATCAAGACCAAGCGCAAGGTCGCGGCGCTGTTCAAGTCGGAGTAGACGCGCGCGCTGCGCGCAGTCATTCCCCCGGCGCCTGCGCCTGTTCGCAGGTCTCCTGGATCAACTCGTGGTCGCCGTCTTCGGCGAGCCGCAGCGCGCTCAGGCAGCCGCCCCACACGCAGCCGGTGTCCAGCGAGATGAGGTCGGGCCGCCGCAGGTAGCCGAGGGTGGACCAGTGACCGAAGGCGATGGTCTGGCCCGCGCTGCGCCGTCCCGGCACGTCGAACCAGGCCAGCATGCCGGGCGGCGCCTGGTCCAGCCGGCCCGAGGCCTTCAGGTCCATGACGCCGTCGGGCGTGCAGAAGCGCAGCCGCGTGAGCGCGTTGACGATGACGCGCAGGCGGTCGGCGCCGGTGAGCGCATCGTCCCAGCGATCGGGCCGGTTGCCCCACATCTGCGCGAGGAAGCCGGCTAGCGCGGGCCCGCGCAGCACCGCCTCCACTTCGCCGGCCAGCGCCAGCGTCTTCGCGAGGTCCCACGCGGGCAGCACGCCGCCATGGACCATCAGGATGCCGTGCGCGTGGATCGCCATCGAGCGATGCCGCAGCCATTCCAGCATCGCGTCGCGGTCCGGCGCAGCGAGGATCTCGTCCATCGTGTCGTTGCGGTGCGGCGCGCGATGGCCCTGCGCCACTGCCAGCAGGCTCAGGTCGTGGTTGCCCAGCAGGCAATGGGCCGCATCGCCATACCCCATGAGCCGGCGCAGCACCGCGGCCGACGCGGGTCCGCGGTTCACCAGGTCGCCGAGCACGTACAGCGTGTCGCGGCTCGGGGAAAAGCCGATCTTGGCCAGCAGGCGCCCCAGGGGAGCGTCGCAGCCCTGGATGTCGCCGATCAGGTAATGGGGCATGGGTAGTGGCGCGGCGCCGGTTCTGCGGCCGGCAGGCCTTGCAGTACAGTGCAATGCTCCCGATTCTGTCCCCATTCATGGATTTCCTGCTGATCGCGCTGCTCACTGTGCTCAATGGCCTGTTCGCCATGTCCGAGATGGCTCTGGCCTCCTCGCGGCGGGCGCGGCTGGCGGTGCTGGCCGAGGACGGTGACGGCGGCGCGCAGGCGGCACTGAAGCTGCTGGACCAGCCGACCCAGTTCCTGTCCACGGTGCAGGTGGGCATCACCTCGATCGGCGTCATCAACGGCATCATCGGCGAGGCCGCCTTCAGCGAGGGCGTGGCTGCCTGGCTGCGCGGCTTCGGCATGCCGCAGCGCGCATCCGCCGTCACGGCCACGGCCATCGTCGTGGCCATCATCACCTACATCACCATCCTGCTCGGCGAGCTGGTGCCCAAGCGCATCGGCCAGATCTATCCCGAACAGATCGCGCGCTTCATGGCGCGGCCGATGCGCTGGCTGTCGCGGGCGGCCGGGCCGTTCGTGCGGGTGCTGTCCGCCTCCACGCAAGCGATCCTCAAGCTGCTGGCGATCGACACGCGCAAGCGCAACGTCACCGAGGAAGAGATCGCGCACAGCCTGGAAGAGGGGGTGCAGGCCGGCGTGATCGAGCAGCACGAGCACCAGATGGTGCGCAACGTGTTCCACCTGGACGACCGGCCGCTCACTTCGATGATGGTGCCGCGCACGGACGTGCAGTGGCTGGAGGCCACGATGAGCGTGCGCGACGCCCTCAAGCGCGCCGGCGAGATCGAGGCGCATTCCTGGTACCCCGTCTGCCGCGGTTCGCTCGACGACGTGGTCGGCCTGGTGAGCGTGTCACGCCTGATCTCGCTCGGGCCGCAGCACGAGGGGCCGATCGAGCCGCACGCGCTCCCGGCGCTGTTCGTGCCGGAGACGCTCACCGGCATGGAGCTGCTGGAGCAGTTCCGCATGCAGGCAGCGCGCCTGGTCTTCGTGGTGGACGAATACGGTGTGGTGCAGGGGCTGCTGACCCCGCACGACCTGCTGGAAGCGATCACCGGCGAGCTGCAGCCCGCCCTGGAGCACGAGGCGTGGGCCACGCAGCGCGAGGACGGCTCCTGGCTCCTCGACGGCCTCATGCCCGTGTCCGAACTGAAGGCGCGCCTGGAGATCCGCGAGCTGCCCGAGGAGGACAAGGGCCGCTACAACACGCTGGCCGGCCTCCTCATGGCGGTGTCGGGCCACCTGCCGGAGGTCGGCGAGCGCATCGACTGCGGCGAGTGGGTGTTCGAAGTGGTCGACCTCGACGGCCGCCGCATCGACAAGGTGCTGGCGCAGCCCGTGCCGGAGCCCGCGGACGCCGCAGCCGGCGACTAGGCAGGCCGCGGGACCCGCTCAGGCGTGCGCCTGGCGTCCCGCGAACTGCGCGGGATCGATCACTTCCAGCGCGCCGTCGGCGACCAGCTGCATCAGCAGGCTATCGAGCTCGTGCGGCGCCATGCGGCAGCGCGCGAGCAGCCAGCGGCGGTTCACGGGCTGGCTGCTCATGACCGAGAGGATGCGATAGACCTCCGCAGTGCGCCCGTGCTCGGGCAACTGCGGCCAGGATTTCATGCGGAAGATCAGGTCCGGCTGGGGCGTCGTGCCGCCCACGAAGGGCAGGGTGGCCCGGAACGGGCCAGGGGAAGGCTCCTTGCGCCAGGCGCCGAACAACCCGCGAAGCGTCAATGTAAGCATGCTTCCAGTCTCGCGTACGGCCGAGCATGCCCGCTAGGTGAATCGGACGGTCGAGCTACGGCGATTGCCTACGCGTCCTAGGACAACGCGCGTGCGGTCGCAAAGCCGAGAGTGGTGAGCACCAGCGAACCCGCCAGGTGCGTGACGGCGACCACCAGGGCGGGACCATATCGTCCTTCATACAAATGGCTTACCACCTCCGCGGAGTAGGTGGAGAAGGTGGTGAGGCCGCCGAGGAACCCGGTGACGACGAACAGGCGCAGTTGCGGCGGCAGTTCGGGGTGGTGGCCCAGCCAGCCAATTGCCAGCCCGACGAGATAGCCGCCGGCGAGGTTGGCGAGGAGGGTTCCCAGCGGCAGGGCGGTCCAGCCCGGGTTGAAGCGCACCGCGAGCAGCCAGCGCAGCAAGGCGCCGAGCGACGCGCCGGCGCTGATCGCGATCACCGACAGCAGCGTCCCCGCGCCGTTCACGCGCGCTGGTCCTGGGCGATGCGGTAGCCGACTCCGCGCACGGTCTGGATGACGGCCTCGCCGAGCTTGCGGCGCAGGTGGTGCACGTGCACTTCGACGGCGCCGCCGTCGCCCACGCGGTTGCCGCTGCGCGCCTGGATGTCGGCGCGGCTCAGGGCCTTGGGACGATCTTCCAGCAAGGCCAGCAGCACGGCGAATTCCTGTTCCGTGAGTTCGACCGGCTGGCCCGCCTTCTGCACGAAGCGGCTGTTCGGGTCGACCACCACGTCGCCGCAGGTGATGAGGCCCGCGGCGAGGGTGGTGCGCCGGCGCAGCAGCGCGCGCAGCACGGCGCCCACTTCCTCCAGGTGCACCGGCTTGATGATGTAGCCGTCGGCCCCGAGGTCCAGCGCGGTGAGGCGCGAGCGCAACTGTGAGCGCGCGGAGATCACCAGCACCGGCGTTTTCGGGTCCGGCAGTTCACCCGCGGGCGAGCGGCGCAGCTTCTGCAGCAGGTCAGTGCCTTCGCCGTCCGGCAAGCTCAGGTCCAGCAGCACGAAGTCGAAGGAGGACTGCGCGAGGCTCTTCCAGGCCGAGGCGAGGTCCTCGCGGACTTCGGCCTGCCATTGCTGCTTGCGCACCAGCCCGGCAAGGGCGGCAGCGGTGGTGGGGTCGTCTTCGACAATCAGCGCGCGGGTCATGCACTATCCTGGGGTCGAGCCCCGAGGATAGTGCATCGCGCTGACTGTCCCATGACAGGGGTCAGGCCGAGAGTTCGGGCTTCAGTTCGGAGGCGGGGATGATGCCCTGGTCGCCGTCTTCGTAGATCAGGTAGGCGGCGTTGCCGACCATGCGCCAGCAGGCCTGGAAGCGCTGGCCCTGGAACATGGCGGACGCGGCGTGGAATTCCTCCGCGGTCCCCGGCTCGATGCGGCTCAGGACGAGCTCGCTCTTGCAGGTGGCGTCGGAGAGGCGGACGGAGTCGTCGCCCTGGCGGGCGATCAGTTCCTGGGCAAAGGAGGGCGCGACGGCGAAGGCGGCAGCAACGGCGGCGCAGAACACGACGGCTTTCATCAAGGACTCCACTGGTTGTGCGCGCCCTGCGGCTACGGATGCATCCTGCAGGCCTGCGCTGGATGGAGCCCATGGTGGGTCCGCCGTGGAAACGGGCCTGTAGGAGCGTCGGAGCGTGGACCGTCCGACGGGGGAGTCGAACGGACTAGTCCGAACGGCAGCGGGGCCCGCGGCAGCGTCCTGCGCGTGCGCGAGGGCCTCCCTGGCTCAGGCGTCTGCCTTCTCGACTTGCAGCACGCCGCGGCGGATCTGGTCGCGTTCCAGCGATTCGAACAAGGCCTTGAAGTTGCCGTTGCCGAAGCCCTCGTCGCCGGCGCGCTGGATGAATTCGAAGAACACCGGGCCGAACAGCGTCTCGCTGAAGATCTGCAGCAGCAGCCGCGGCCCGCCGTTGGACCTGGATTTCGCGTCGCCTGCGGCACCGGCTTGCTGACCGGCTTGAGGCGGCTCGGCGCCGGTCGTGTCGCCATCGAGCAGGATGCCGCGCGCCTGCAGCGCGGCCACGGGCTGGCCGTGGCCGGGCAGGCGCTCTTCCAGCATCTCGTAGTAGATGTCGTTGGGCGCCGTCATCAGCGGCACGCCCGCCATCTGCAACTGGTCCACCGTCTCGAGCAGGTTGTCCGTGAGCAGCGCGACGTGCTGGATGCCCTCGCCGCTGAACTTCATCAGGAACTCCTCGATCTGGCCCGAGTTCTTGCCCGACTCCTCGTTCAGCGGGATGCGGATCATGCCGTCCGGCGCGGTCATCGCCTTCGAGGTGAGTCCCGTGTACTCGCCCTGGATGTCGAAGTAGCGCAGCTCGCGGAAGTTGAACAGCCGCTCGTAGAACGCAGCCCAGTGCGCCATGCGGCCGCGGTACACGTTGTGCGTGAGGTGGTCGATCACCTTCAGGCCCACGCCCTTCGGATGGCGCTCCACGCCCGGCAGCCACTCGAAGTCGATGTCGTAGATGGACTTGCCGTCCTCGTAGCGGTCGATCAGGTACAGCGGCGCGCCGCCGATGCCCTTGATCGCGGGCAGGCGCAGCTCCATCGGTCCGGTCGGGATCTCGATGGGTTGCGCGCCCAGCTCGATCGCGCGGTAGTACGCCTTGTGCGCGTCCTTCACGCGGAACGCGAGCGCGCACGCCGACGGCCCGTGCTCCGCCGCGAAGTAGCCGGCCAGGCTCTTGGGCTCGCGGTTGACGATGAAGTTGATGTCGCCCTGCCGGTACAGCAGGACGTCCTTGGAACGGTGCTTCGCGACGAGCTGGAAGCCCATCTTCTCGAACAGCGGTTCCAGCACGTTGGGGGTGGGGGACGCGAACTCGACGAACTCGAAGCCGCACAGTCCCATGGGGTTGTCGTACAGATCAGCCATGGCGAACTCCTGCAAAAAGAAAAGATGACGAAGGCAATGCCGGCGCGGCCGGCGGCGGGCTCGTCAGGCAGGAGGCGCGCCGGGGATGCCCCGCACGCTGCGTGCGAGGTGGTCTCCGTGGAAGAGGGCGAATCCGGGCATGGAACCGCAAGTCTAATCCCAACGCGGGTGCGACGGCTGCGCGCGCTGAGCGCCGCGGAGGAGCAGGTAGCATCGGCCCATGCGCATCCTGCTGGTGGAAGACGACAAGGTGCTGGCCGACGCGCTCACCCGCGCGCTGGTGCAGTCCGCCCACGCCGTCGACGCTGTCGCCACCGGCGAAGAGGCCGACCGCGCGCTGGCGCTGGCCGCGTACGACCTGGCCATCCTCGACATCGGCCTGCCGGGGCTGTCCGGCCTGGATGTCCTGCAGCGCCTGCGGGCCCGCAAGTCCACCACGCCGGTGCTGATGCTCACGGCCTTCGACACCATGGAAGACCAGGTGCGGGGGCTGGATCTCGGCGCAGACGACTACCTGTCCAAGCCCTTCGACCTGCCGGTGCTCGAAGCGCGCGTGCGGGCGCTGCTGCGCCGGGGCAGCAACGCGACGCCCTTCCTGGAGCACGGGCTGCTGCAGTTCGACACCGTGGGCCGGCGCGTCTTCCACGACCGCAAGCCCCTGGAGCTGTCGCCGCGTGAACTCGCGGTGCTGGAACTGCTGCTGATGCGCGCGGGCCGCGTCGTGAGCAAGGAGCAGATGGTCAACCACCTGTACGGCTGGGGCGACGAGGTGGGCGCCAATGCGATCGAGGTGTATGTCTATCGCCTGCGCCGCAAGCTCGAGCCCCTGGGTTGCGAGATCCGCACCGTGCGCGGCATGGGGTACCTGATGGAACGCGGCGATGCCGCGGGCTGAGCCGCGCCTGCAGCGCAAGCTGCTCGCGTGGCTGCTGGCGCCCCTGCTGCTGCTCCTGCTGCTCGATGCCGCCGCTGCGTACTGGAACGCCGTGCGTTACGCGCACCTCGTGCACGATCGCGGGCTGCAGGAAATTGCGCGCGAGATCGCCGCGCACGTGCAGCCGGACGCGGGCGCGCCGCGGCTGCAACTGAGCGAGGCAGCGGCGCAGTCCTTGCGCAGCGGCCGCCAGGACCGGCTGTGGCTGCGGGTGCAGTCCGACGCCGGCGCCGTGCTGGGAGGCGATGCGGCCATGCCCCCGCCACCGCCGCTCGGGCCGCAGGACGGGCCCCGCTTCTACGAGTCACGCATCGAAGGCGAGCCCGTGCGCGTGCTCGCAGCGCGCCTGCCGGGCGGCGCCGGGGCGGACGCGCCGCGCGTGCTCGTGCAAGTCGCCGAGACGATGCACCAGAGGGACGCCCTGGCGTGGGACATGATGGCGAGCGCCGTGCTGCCGCAACTGCTGCTGGTCGCGATCACCGTCGCCATCGTGTGGTTCGGCGTCTCGCGCGGGCTGGCGCCGCTGCAGCGGCTGCGCCGCGCCGTGTCCGACCGCTCGCACCTGGACCTGAGCCCGATCGCGCTGGACGACGTGCCCGGCGAGGTGCGGCCGCTGGTGGAGGAAGTGAACGCGCTGATGGCGCGGCTCGCCCGCACCTTCGACTTCCAGAGCCGCTTCGTCGCCGACGCGGCCCACCAGCTCAAGACGCCGGTGAGCGGGCTGAAGGCGCAGATCGAACTGGCGCTGCGCGAAACGCAGCCCGAGCGCCTGCAGCACTCGCTCTCGCAGCTGTACCTCAGCGCCGACCGGCTCTCGCGCCTGGTGCGCCAGCTGCTTTCGCTCGCGCGCAACGAGCCGGGCGCGCTGCAGTCGCTGCAGCTGCAGCCGCTGGACCTGCAGGCCTTCGCGCTCGACCTGAGCATGGAATGGGTGCCGCATGCGATCCAGCGCAACATCGACCTCGGCTTCGAAGGCGGCGAGCAGCCGCTGATGATCGACGCCGACCCGGACCGCCTGCGCGACCTGGTCAACAACCTGATCGACAACGCGATCCGCTACACCGACCCTGGCGGTCGGGTGACGGTGCGCGTCGCTCCGGTGCCGCCCGACGAGTGCCAGCTCGCGATCAGCGACGACGGCCCGCGCATCCCGGTGGCGGAGCGCGCGCGCGTGTTCGAGCGCTTCCATCGCCTGCTGGGCACGCCGGCGGACGGCAGCGGACTCGGCCTCGCCATCGTCAGCGAGATCGCGACGCTGCACGGCGCGCGCATCCAGCTGGAGGAAGACGCCGACGGCGTCGGCAACACCTTCACCGTATTCTTCCGCACGCGCCCCGTTGCCGCGCTGCGGCCGGCAGCGCCGCTGTCAGCGGGCTGAAAGCTGGCGGCCAAGTGCCTGTCAGCGCGGCGGCGTAGGCTCGCCGCATGCGGTCCCGCGTGGACCGGGAGCAGCTGTTCGCGCGAGGGAGAACTCAACAACATGTCGGCACTGATGACCCCGGAGTTCTGGGTCGCGCTTGCCCAGATCATCCTGATCAACATCGTGCTGTCCGGCGACAACGCGGTGGTGATCGCGCTCGCCTGCCGCGCGCTGCCGCCGCGCCAGCAGAAGTCCGCGATCCTGTTCGGCAGCGCCGGCGCCGTCGTCCTGCGCGTCGTCCTCACCTTCTTCGCGGTGCTGCTGCTGGCGCAGCCCTACCTGAAACTGATAGGCGCTGTCCTGCTGCTCTGGATCGGCATCGGCCTGCTCAAGGGCGACGACGAAGACGAGGACCACGAGGACCAGGCCAGCCTCTGGGCCGCGATCAAGACGATCATGATCGCGGACGTCGTGATGAGCCTGGACAACGTCATCGGCGTCGCGGCCGCGGCCAAGGGCAACATCCTGCTGCTGGTCGCCGGGCTGGTGATCAGCATCCCGCTGATCGTCTTCGGCAGCACGCTGATCCTCAAGCTGATGGGCCGCTTCCCCGTGATCATCACGGCCGGCGCTGCATTGCTCGGCTGGGTTGCGGGGGAAATGGCCGTGAGCGACCCTGTGGTCCACGGGCTTGTGGCCAGCCGGCAGTGGCTTCACATCGCAGCGCCGCTGACGGGGGCTTTGCTGGTGGTCGCGATCGGCAAATGGCTCGGCAGGCGCAGGAACGACGACGATGAGAAGGGCGGCGCGGCGGGGACGGCGAGCTGAGGCTGCGCGGCTTGGCCGCGCTCCGATTTCCGGGGAGCACGAAGAAGTGCGCTCTTCGGAGAGCGGTGGGCGTCGCGGCAGGCGGCGTACGGTGCAGGCCCGCTGGGCATCGGTCGGCGGCTGCGCGCGCCGGCTTCCAGGCGATGCCCTTCATGCGGGCCTGCACCGCACGCCACCTGCCGCGACGATGGGCAGTGTGGCCCCTGCGGGGAAGACTCACGGTGCCCCGCACTTGTAGGCTGGCGGTGAGCACCGCGAACCCCAGCGATCCAGCGTAGCGCAGCAAGCTGGGGTTCGCCTGCGGCTCACCACCAGCCTACGTTTCGATTCAACCGCCGCAACACTGTGCCCCGTGAGCCTGCAGCGGGCAGATGGGTGCATCCCGGCGCACGGCAGGACCAGGGCGGGGCAGCCCGTCTGGGCGAAATAAAGGAGGAGCCGGGGGCGACAGCCACCGCGCGGGGGACATTCGCCCAGGCGGGCTGCCCCGTCCTGGTCCGGGCCAGGGGCAGCTCCAAACAGATGCCGGCACCGGGGAGTTCCAACGAGACAAGCTCGCCCGCCTCGTCACGCCCGAGGAGCCGAACTCGCTCCGGTCCGAAGCTGTCCTGAGGGAAGCCCCGCCCCCGCGCGCACCCGCGACTCGGGCAACATCAGGGCTCCCCAACGAGGAGACGCACCGTGCACTCCGCCATCCGCCGCCAGACCCTGGCCGACCTCCTGCACCGCAGCGCCAAGCGCTTTCCGGACAAGACCGCGATCGAATGCGGCGCGACGCGCTGGACCTTCGCCGAGTTCGACGCCGTCACCGACCGGCTCGCTGCCGGCCTGGCCCGCCTGGGCGTCGCCAAGGGCACGCCGGTCGCGGTGCTGGCGCGCAACTCGCATGGCTTCGCTGCGTTGCGCTTCGCGCTCGCGCGGCTGGGCGCCGTGCTCGTGCCGATCAACTTCATGCTGAAGGCCGACGAGGTCGCCTACATCCTGCGGCACTCGGGCGCGGCGCTGATGGCGACCGACTCGGGGCTGGCGGAACTCGCGCGCAGCGCAGCGGGCCTCGACACGCAGGTGAAGCAATTCCTGTGGCTGCCGTCGGAGGAGGCGAGCACGGCGCCCGCGGGCATGACCACCTTCGACGCGCTGATCGACCGCGACGAGGCGCCGCCCGCGGTGGATCTGCACGGTGGCGAGCTGGCGCAGATCGTCTACACCAGCGGCACCGAGTCCAGCCCCAAGGGCGCGATGCTCACGCACGACGCCGTGATCTGGCAGTACGCGAGCTGCGCGGTGGACGCGAGCATAGGCGCCGGCGACGTGATGTTGCATGCGCTGCCGCTGTACCACTGCGCGCAGCTCGACGTCTTCCTCGGTCCCGCGATCTACGTCGGCGCCACCAGCGTGATCACCGCGAAACCCACGCCGGACAACCTGCTGCCGCTGATCGCGAAGCACCGCATCACCTCCTTCTTCGCGCCGCCCACGGTGTGGATCGCGCTGCTGCGCTCGCCGCTGTTCGACGAGACCGACCTGTCGTCGCTGCGCAAGGGCTACTACGGCGCTTCCATCATGCCGGTGGAAGTGTTGCGCGAACTCGCGCGCCGTCTGCCCGAGGTGGGCTTCTGGAACCTGTATGGCCAGACCGAGATCGCGCCGCTCGCGACCATGCTGGGCCCGCAGGACCAGCTGCGCAAGCCCGGCTCCTGCGGCCGCGCCGTGCTCAACGTGGAGACGCGCGTGGTCGACGACGCGATGCGCGACGTGCGTCCGGGCGAGGTCGGCGAGATCGTGCACCGCTCGCCGCACTTGATGCTGGGCTACTTCCATGACGAAGCGCGCACCCGCGCCGCGTTCGAAGGCGACTGGTTCCATTCCGGCGACCTCGCGACCATCGACGACGAGGGCTACATCACGGTCGTGGACCGCAAGAAGGACATGATCAAGACCGGCGGCGAGAACGTCGCCAGCCGCGAAGTCGAGGAGATGATCTACCGCCTGCCGCAGGTATCGGAAGTCGCCGTCGTTGGCGTGCCGCATCCGCGCTGGGTCGAGGCCGTGATTGCGATCGTCGTGCCCAAGGCGGGCCAGTCGCTCAGCGAAGCCGAGGTGCTGGCGCATTGCCAGCAGCACCTGGCGGGCTTCAAGGCGCCCAAGGCCGTGGTGTTCACGGAGGCGCTGCCCAAGAATCCCAGCGGCAAGCTGCTCAAGCGCGAGCTGCGGCTGCGGCATCAACAACATTTCAGCGAAGCGAAAGCATGACCCCTTCCGAACTCCTGCGCCTCGATGCCAGCACGCTGTCGCGCCACATCGCCGCGCGCGAGATCTCCTGCCGCGAGCTGATGCAGGCCAGCCTGGACCGCATCGCCGCGCTCAATCCGCAGTACAACGCCGTCGTCTCGCTGCGCGCGCCCGAAGCGCTGCTCGCCGAAGCCGAAGCGGCGGATGCGGCGCTGGCACGCGGCGAGCATCGTGGCTGGATGCACGGCTTCCCGCTTGCCGTGAAGGACATGGCCGATGCCGCCGGCCTGCCGACCACGCTGGGATCGACCACCACCGGCCAGCGCATCGCCACGCGCGATGCGCTGTTCGTCGAACGCATGAAGAAGGCGGGCGGCATCGTGATCGGCAAGACGAACACGCCGGAGTTCGCCCTCGGCTCGCACACTTTCAACCAGGTGTTCGGCGTGACGCGCAACGCCTGGGACCCCAGCCGGTCCGCGGGCGGCAGCAGCGGCGGCGCGGCCGTCGCGCTCGCGCTGGGCATGCTGCCCGTCGCCGACGGCAGCGACATGGGCGGGTCGCTGCGCAATCCTGCAGCCTTCAACAACGTGGTGGGCCTGCGCCCGTCGCGCGGACGCGTGCCGGCGGTGCCGGCCGATGACGTGTTCTTCCAGCAGCTCAGCACCGATGGCCCGATGGGCCGCACGACCGAGGACGTCGCACGGCTGCTGTGCACGATGGCGGGCTGGGATATGCGCGCGCCGCTGTCGCTGACCGAAGCGCTGCCATCCGCCTCCGCACCGGACCCGATCGCTTGCGAGCCCGGCCGCCGCATCGGCTGGCTGGGCAGCATCTGGCCGGACCTGCCGCTGCAGGACGGCATCCGCGCGCTCTGCGAATCGGCGCTGGGCCGCTTGCGGGACGCGGGGTTCTCCGTGGAGCCGTGCACGCTCGACGTGCCGCGTGACCTGAACTGGAGCGCGTGGCTGCGGCTGCGCCAGATGCTGGTAGGCGGCCGGCTGGGGCAGGTGTATGCGCAGCCGCAGTTGCGCGCGCAGATGAAGCCCGAAGCGCAATGGGAGGTGGAGCAGAGCTTCCAGCTCACGGCGGCGCAGCTGTACCAGGCCTCGGTGCAGCGCACGCAGGTGTACCAGGCCTTCCTGCGCCTGTTCGAACGCTACGACGTCGTCGTGGCGCCGTCGGCGCAGGTGTTCCCGTTCCCCGCGGAGCAGCACTGGCCGCGCGAGGTGGCCGGCGTGGCGATGGACACCTACCACCGCTGGATGGAGATCGTCACGCCCTTCACGCTCGCCGGACTGCCGGTGGCGAGCGTGCCGGTGGGCTTCAGCGCCGAGGGCTGGCCGATGGGCATGCAGCTCGCCGGTCCGCCGCATGCCGATCTTCGCGTGCTGGCGCTGGCGCGCGCCTGGGAGGGCCTCTCGCCGTGGTCGCAGCAGCGTCCGCCGGCGCTCGCACGCCTGGCTTGATCGACCCGCCGCGCTTTGCCGCCGACGCGATGCTGGGGCGGCTCGCGCGCTGGCTGCGCGTGCTGGGCTACGACACCGCCTACGACATTGCCATCGCCGACCCGGTGCTGGTGCAGCTCGCCGAGGCGGAGGAGCGCGTCCTGCTCACGCGCGACCGCCACCTGCTGCAGGAGCTGCGTCCCGCGCGCGCGCACGAGGTGCGCCAGGACGATCCCTTGCAGCAACTGCGCGAGCTGGTGTTCGCCCTGGCGCTCGCGCCCCCGCGTGAACTGTTCACCCGCTGCCTGCTGGATAACGCGGTGCTGCAGGCGGTGAGCGAGGCGCAAGCGCAGCCGCTGCTGCCCGAGGGCGTGCGCGCGCTGGCCGGCAGCGTGCGGCGCTGCCCCGCGTGCCAGCGGCTGTACTGGGACGGCTCGCATGTGCGCCGCATGCGCGGTGCGCTGGAACGCGCCTTGCCGGGATGGCTGCACGGCGAGCGACAGGATTGAGAAGAAAGTCCTCGAACGTGCGACTCCTTGCCCGCATTTACCTCGCTGAAACGCTGGTGGCGCGCAGCGCTTGCGAGAATTCGTGCAGTGATGTCCACCACCGTGAACCTGATCCCCTTTGCCGAATTCCCCGCGAGCGAGCGTGACGCGCTGCTCGCGGTGCTGCACCGCCTGGGACTCGCACCCGCGCAGGTGTGCATCACGCGCCTGCAACCGGCCTCCGACGCGAGCCTGCTGCCCACGGTGGCCCTGGTCTCGGCGCCGGGCTGGTGGCGCAGCTACGAAGGCGAGCAGTGGATCCCGCGCGTGGAGCAGGACCTGTCGGAGCTGGTGCGCTCCTGGGGCGGAGCATCGCAGCGCGCTCTCGCGTCCTAGCGAGCTTCGGGTTCGGGCGCCGGCACCATCACGCGCAAGGCGCGCGGGCGGATGCGGTAGTGCAGGGGCGAGTCCATCATGCAGACCTCGCCGTCGGTGGCCACCCGGATGCGCTCGCCCGCCGTATCCACGAGGAAGGCCGGCCCGGTCAGCATCTCGAAGTCGTCCGCCTGGTCCAGCGTCTTCGTCAGCGCCCGCAACGCGAGCTGCACCAGCGCCAGGCGGCCGCGCCGCTTGCCCATGTAGAGGGCGAGCTCGCCGCGGTCCAGCGCCTCGCGCGCGCCGATGGACAGCCCTTCCATGATGTAGCGGTTGTTGCCGATGAAGACGAAGGGCGTACGCCGCACCTGCTGGTCCTCGGCGGACTCGATGCGCACGGCCATCCCGACGCGGCGCTGCGTCGCATGCAGCGCGGCGCTGGCCAGCGCGCGCCACTTGCTCTTGCCCAAATGCATCTGCTGCAGCTCGCGTTCGCGCACGATCTCGGGATAGAGGCCCAGGCTGGAGTTGTTGATGAAGGTGCGCCCGTTCACCTCGCCGACGTCCACCTGCAGCTCACGGCCGGTCGCCAGCGTGCGGATGGCGTCCTCGATCTTCAGCGGGATCCCGAGGTCCTTGGCGAAGTGGTTCAAGGTGCCCAGGGGCAGCACGCCTTGCACGAGCGAGGTGCCGGCCAGCCGCGAAGCGACCGCGCTCTGGGTGCCGTCGCCGCCGCCCGCCACCACCAGGCCGTAGCCGTCGTGCCGGGCGCTGTCCACCGCTTCGAGCATCGCGTCGCCGCTGTCTGCGAGGACGATCTCGGCGCTCAGCTGCTCCTTCGCGAACAGCTCGCGCAGCTCGTCCGCGCGCTCCTGCGTGCAACCGGTGCCCGAACGGGCGTTCAACACGACAAGGGCGCGGGCAGGGGCGAGCATCGCGCCAGCATAGGGCGAACGGTTGGGCCAGCGTGTCAGGCGATGCCGCGCAAAAGCCTGTCAGGCTCATGACAAGCCCCTAGGGGAACGGCTGGGTTTGCCGTCAGAATCGCCATCGTTGGGAGCCCGGAGCGGCTCCACGAAAGGCAGGCGGCATGACCTGGTCGATCTTGGCGCGGGACGCAACGGGACGCTTCGGCATCGCGATCGCGAGCCGTTTCTTTGCCGTCGGCGCGCTCACCATGCACACGCGCCGCGGCGTCGGCGCGCTGGCCACCCAGGCGCTCATGAACCCGCTCTACGGCCCGCAAGGCATGGCCCTGCTGGCCGAAGGCCGGACCCCGGGGGAGATCATCGCCACGCTCACGGCCGCCGACAGCGGGCGCGAGCAGCGGCAGCTGCACATCCTGCCGGCGCACGGGCGCGGCGCGGCCTGGACCGGCTCGGCCTGCGTGGACTGGTGCGGCCACCGCGTGGAGGACGGCTTCAGCGTCGCCGGCAACATGCTGGCCGGACCGCAGGTGGTGCAGGCCACGGCCGAAGCCTTCCTCGCGACGCGTGGCCGGGACCTGGGCGAGCGGCTGGTCGCGGCGCTGGCAGCGGGCGAGGCGGCCGGCGGCGACAAGCGCGGCAAGCAGGCCGCCGCCCTGCGCATCCACGCCGACGAGGACTATCCGCAGCTGGAGATCCGCGTCGACGACCACGAGGAGCCGGTGCGCGAACTGCAGCGTCTCTACGACAAGAGCCTGGAGCGCTACCAGCCCTTCACCGCCTGCCTGGCCGGACGCAACGACCCTGTCGGCGTCACCGACCGCGCGATCATCGAGGAGCGCATCGCGCGCTTCCAGCGCGAACGCGGAGGACGCAGCTGATGCCCGTGCTGGAAGTGCGCGAGCTGCGCACCGAGTTCAGCACCGACGAGGGCCGGTTCCCCGCGGTGGACGGGGTGAGCTTCTCCGTGGCAGCCGGCCAGACGCTGGCCATCGTCGGCGAGTCGGGCTGCGGCAAGAGCGTCACCGCGCTGTCCATCATGGGGCTCGTGCCGAATCCGCCGGGACGCATTGCCGGCGGCTCGATCCGCTTCGAGGGGCGCGAGCTGGTGGGCGCAACCAAGCGCAATCTGCTCGCCCTGCGCGGCAACGGCATGGCCATGATCTTCCAGGAGCCCATGAGCTCGCTGAACCCGGCCTTCACCATCGGCGAGCAGATCGTCGAAGGGCTGCTGCGCCACCGGTCCATCACGCGCGCGGCAGCGCAGGAACGCGCGATCGAGGTGCTGCGCCAGGTGCGCATCCCGGCGCCGGAGCAGCGCTTCCACGAATATCCGCACAAGCTCTCGGGCGGCATGCGCCAGCGCGCCATGATTGCGATGGCGCTCGCGTGCAGCCCGCGCCTGCTGATCGCCGACGAGCCGACGACGGCCCTGGACGTCACCATCCAGGCGCAGATCCTGGAGCTGATGCGCACGCTGCAGGCCGAGACCGGCACCGCGGTCATCCTGATCACGCACGACCTCGGCGTGGTGGCCGAAGTGGCCGACGAGGTGGCGGTCATGTATGCGGGGCGCATCGTCGAGCGCGCGCCCGTGCGGCTGCTGTTCGACGAGCCGCAGCATCCCTACACGGTGGGTTTGCTGGGATCCATTCCGCGCCTGGACCTGGCGCAGGAGCGCCTCGCGTCCATCGAAGGGCAGGTGCCGCCGCCCTTGCAACGGCCGCCCGGCTGCAACTTCGCCGACCGCTGCCCTTTCGCCGTCGCCCAGTGCCGCGAGCAGGTGCCGCCACTGCGCGAGATCGCCGCCGGCCATGCCTCCGCGTGCTGGCGCGCGCCGCTGGACCCCGACGTGCTGGTGCCGCATCCGCCGGAGGCCGCGCTCGCGCCATGATGCAAGCCGCGCCGCTCGTGCAGGCCCAGGGCCTGGTCAAGCACTTCCCGCTGCGCAGTGGCGTGCTGGGGCGCGTCAAGGGGCTGGTGCGCGCGGTCGACGGCGTGGACGTGGCGATCGCGCCCGGCGAGACACTGGGCGTGGTCGGCGAGTCGGGCTGCGGCAAGTCCACGCTGGGCCGCCTGCTGCTGCGGCTGATCGAACCCACGGCCGGACGCATCGCGTTCGACGGACAGGACATCGCCGCCCTCGATGCCGCGCGCCTGCGCGCGCAGCGCCGGCAGATGCAGCTGATCTTCCAGGACCCGTACTCGTCGCTCAATCCGCGCATGACGGTGGGCCAGACGCTCATGGAGCCCTTGCGCCTGCACGGCCTGCATGCGGGCCGGGAACGCGAGCGGGTGGCCGAACTGCTGCGTACCGTGGGGCTCGCGCCCGGGCACGCGCAGCGCTATCCGCACGAATTCTCCGGCGGCCAGCGCCAGCGCGTGGGCATCGCGCGCGCGCTGGCGGTCGAACCCAGGCTGGTCGTGTGCGACGAGGCCGTGTCGGCGCTGGACGTCTCGGTGCAGGCGCAGGTGGTGAACCTGCTGCAGGACCTGCAGCGCCGCTTCGGCCTGGCCTACGTCTTCATCGCGCACGACCTCGCCGTGGTCAAGCACATCGCCCATCGCGTGGCGGTGATGTACCTGGGCCGCATCGTCGAGATCGCGGACAAGGACGCCTTGTTCGCCGCGCCGCGCCATCCGTACACGCAGGCCTTGCTGGCGGCGATCCCGCGGCCGGAGCCGTCGCTGCGGCACGAGGGCACCGTGCTGGGCGGCGACGTGCCGAGCCCGATCGCTCCGCCGAGCGGCTGCCACTTCCACACGCGCTGTCCGCACGCGCAGCCCGTGTGTTCGGAACGGTCGCCGCCGCTCGAACGCACGGAAGACGGGCACGCCGCCGCCTGCCATTTCTGGCGCGAGATCGCGGCCCGGGCCGGCGCGCCGCAACCCATCGCCTTTGCGCCGACCCGCCAGCGGCTCGCGCGCCTGCAGGCCGCCTTCGTCGCGGCGGACCCGGTTTCCCAGACCCCGTAGAACAGGAGAGCTCCCATGATCTCGACTCCCCGACAATTGCTCCTCGCGCTGGCCCTGCTCGCCAGCGCGGCGATCGCCCAGGCGCAGACGCTGCGCGTCGGCCTCGCCGAAGACCCCGACGCCCTCGATCCCACGCTCGCGCGCAGCTTCGTGGGGCGCGTGGTGTTCGCGGGCCTGTGCGACAAGCTGTTCGACATCGACGAGAAGCTGAACATCGTGCCGCAGCTCGCGACCTCCTACACGTGGTCGGCCGACGGCAAGGCGCTCACGATGAAGCTGCGCCAGGGCGTGACCTTCCACGACGGCGAGAAGTTCGACGCCGCCGCCGTCAAGTACAACATCGAGCGCCACAAGACCCTGGCCGGATCCAACCGCCGCGGCGAGCTGGCGCCGGTGACCAGCGTGGACGTGATCGACCCGGCCACCGTGCGCCTGAACCTCTCCGCGCCCTTCGCGCCGCTGGTGGCGCAGCTGACGGACCGCGCCGGCATGATGGTCTCGCCGAAAGCGGCGCAGGCCGAAGGAGAGAAGTTCGCCTCGCACCCGGTGTGCTCCGGTCCCTACAAGTTCGTGGAGCGCGTGCCGCAGGACCGCATCGTGCTGGAGCGCTACGCCAACTACTGGAACAAGGACGCGATCCATTTCGACAAGGTGATCTACACGCCGATCCCGGATGCGACCGTGCGCCTGGCGAACCTGCGCTCGGGCCAGCTCGATTTCATCGAGCGGGTGGCGCCGAGCGACATGGAGAAGATCCGCGCCGAGAAGAAGCTGAAGACGGCGGCCATCACCGAGATCGGCTACCAGGGCATCACCATCAACGTGGGCAAGAGCGACAAGGCCAAGGCCAGTCCGCTGGGCCGCGACCCGCGCGTGCGTGAAGCCTTCGAGCTCTCGCTGGACCGCAACGGCCTGGTGCAGGTGGTGATGGACAACGAAGCCATCGTGGGCAACCAGTGGGTGCCGCCCACCAACAACTGGTACGCGAAGAACGTGCCGATCCCCAAGCGCGACATCGCGCGGGCCAAGCAGCTGCTCAAGGAGGCGGGCGTCCCGAATCCCAGCTTCACCCTGCTGACCACGACCGCCTCGGACGCGCAGCGCATCGCGTTGGTCGTGCAGGCCATGGCGCGCGAAGCCGGCTTCGACATCAAGATCCAGACGAGCGAGTTCGCGACTTCGCTGAACATGGCCGACAAGGGCGACTTCGAAGCCTACGTGCTGGCCTGGAGCGGCCGGCCCGACCCGGACGGCAATCTCTACAGCTTCGACGTGTGCAAGCAGCCCCTGAACTATGCGGGCTACTGCGATGCCGAAACCGACAAGCTGATCAACGACTCGCGCCAGGCCCGCGACCCGGCGCAACGCAAGAAGATCTTCGAACAAGTCGCCGCCCGCGTCCTCAAGGACCGCCCCATCGTCTACCTGTACCACCGCAAGTGGCTGTGGGCCTTCAACCCGAAACTCACGGGCGTCCGCGAGGTGCCGGATGGCCTGCTGCGGTTGCAGGGCCTGAAGATGTAAGCGAGTGGAGCGCGGTCAGGAGAACGCAGAGGGCGCAGAGATGACGCAGAGGACGCAAAGAAAACCTTTTCTGATGGATGTCCCTCTGCGTCCTCTGCGAAACCTTTGCGTCCTCTGCGTTCCTCCTTTCATTGGAACACCTGATACGGCACCGGCATGATCGACTTCCTCGTTCGACGACTCGCGCAGCTGGTGCCGACGCTGGTGCTGGTGTCGATGCTGATCTTCGGGTTGCAGCAGTTGCTGCCGGGCGATCCGGCGAAGATCCTCGCGGGCGAGGAGCAGGATCCGCAGGTGGTCGCGTACCTGCGGCAGAAGCTGCACCTCGACGAGCCCCTGCCGGTGCGCTATGCGTACTGGGTGCGCGGCGTCGCGCATGGCGACCTCGGCGAGTCCATCCGCAACCAGGAGCCGGTGCTGCAACTCGTCGCGCAGAAACTGCCCGTGACCGCGGAGCTCGCGCTGATCGCCATGGTGATCGCGCTGGTGATCGGCATTCCCGCCGGCATCGTGTCCGCGGTCGGACGCGGCACCATGTGGGACTGGGGGGCCAACGTGTTCGCCCTCTGGGGCATCTCGACGCCCAACTTCTGGCTGGGCATCCTGCTGATCCTGCTGTTCGCCGTGAACCTGGGCTGGCTGCCCGCGTCGGGTTACGTGAGTCCCTTCGAGGACCTGCGCGCCAACCTCGCGGCGATGATCATGCCGGCCTTCGTGCTGGGCAACGCCATCGCTGCCGTGCTGATGCGGCACACGCGCAGCGCGATGCTGCAGGTGCTGTCGGCCGACTACGTGCGCACCGCGCGGGCCAAGGGCCTGTCGGAGCGCACCGTGGTGCTCAAGCACGCGCTGCGCAATGCGCTCACGCCCGTGATCACGCTGGGCGCGCTGGAGCTGGGCACGCTGCTGTCCGGCGCAGTGCTCACCGAGCAGGTCTTCACCATCCCCGGCTTCGGCAAGCTGATCGTCGATGCGGTGTTCAACCGCGACTACGCCGTGGTGCAAGGCGTGGTGCTGGTCACCGCGACGGCCTACATGCTGCTGAACCTGCTGGCGGACATCGCCTATATCGCGGTCAATCCGCGCCTGCGGAGCTGACATGGCGGCCGTCCTGCCCGTACCCGCAACCGCCTCCGCGGCCTCCGCACCCGCGGGGCCGTGGCTGCGCGCGTGGCGGCGGCTGCGCCGGCGCCGCTCGGCGATGCTGGGGCTCGTCGTGGTGCTCGCCTTCGTCGCGCTGGCGGTGTTCGCGCCCTGGATCGCGCCGATGGACCCGATCGCCACCAGCTGGAGCGCGATCCGCCAGGCGCCCTCGGCGCAGCACTGGTTCGGCACCGACGACGTCGGGCGCGACGTGCTCTCGCGCGTGATCTGGGGCACGCGCGCCTCGCTGCTCGCCGGCGTCGTGTCGGTCTCGATCTCGCTGCTGGCGGGCGTGCCGCTCGGCATGGCCGCGGGCTTCCTGGGCGGCTGGGTGGATGCCGTAATCTCGCGCATCACCGACGCGTTCCTCGCGTGTCCCTTCCTGATCCTCGCGATCGCATTGGCGGCGTTCCTCGGCCCCAGCCTCAGCAACGCGATGATCGCCATCGGCATCTCCGCGGCGCCGATCTTCGTGCGGCTCACGCGCGGCCAGGTGCTCACCGTGAAGGTGGAGGACTATGTGGAAGCCGCGCGGGCCGTCGGCAATCCGCCGCTGCGCATCGCGCTGCGCCATATCCTGCCGAACATCACGGCGCCGCTGATGGTGCAGTCCACGCTGGCGATCGCCGCCGCCGTGATCGCGGAGGCGAGCCTGTCCTTCCTGGGCCTGGGCCAGCAACCGCCGGCGCCCAGCTGGGGCAGCATGCTGAACACGGCCAAGAACTTCATCGACAACGCGCCCTGGATGGCGATCTGGCCGGGGCTCGCGATCTTCCTGCTGGTGCTGTCGTTCAACCTGCTGGGCGACGGCCTGCGCGACGCGCTGGATCCCAGGCAGCGGTAGCCAGGCGGCGCTGCACCACGACTTCGATCGCGACGCCGTCCACCACCTCCTGCAGCAGCTTCGGCTCGCCGGAGCGCAGCTCGCAATCGATCACCAGCCGGTGCGGGCCGGCCCAGCGCGTGGAGATCTCGTCGCACTCGCCCGCGAACACCAGCCGCGGGCTTACGCTGCGCAGCCACGCCCCTTCCTTGCGCAGGAACACGCCGGTGCCGTGCTGCGTGGCCTGCACGCCGTCGGGCAGCGTGCGCACCTCCGCCACCAGCGCGGCGTCGGGCGAGGGCGCCTGCGGCTTGACCATCCGGTAGTCGTTGCGCCAGAGGAACTCCCGGGCGAACAGCGACACCAGGGCCAGCACGAGCAGCAGCAGGACGATCGGGAGCAGGCGAATTTTCACGGTGCGGGGCTTGTTGGAGGCACCGGACTGTAACGCCGCTTGCAGCCGGGCGGGGCGATGCCATGTGGGACCGGTCGGCCCCGCCGGGGCCTGCATAGAGGACCGAGGATGTTCAAGCGCCTGACCCTGTTGTGGACCGTGATGCGCGGTGATGCGCGCCAGCTCTGGGCCGCCCTGCGGCACCCCGCCGCGCCCGGCTGGCTCAAGCTCGGCACGGGCCTGATCGTGCTCTACGTGCTTTCGCCTATCGACCTGATCCCGGACTTCATCCCCGGCATCGGCCTGCTGGACGACATGGTGCTGGTGCCGCTCGCGATCCGCTTCCTGCTCAATCGCCTGCCGCCGGAGCTGGCGCAAGCGACTTCGCCGCGGCGCGGCTGAGGTTCAGGCCGGCGGGACCACGCGCACCGCTGCGGGCGCGCCGACCTTGATGGTGCCGTCGGGGCGCTCGTACGTGCCCACGATCATCCCGCTCGCGATGGCGCGCTCCTGGATCGCCTCGAGCACGTCGTCGCGTCCCGGCTTGCCGCTGAAGGGCTTGCCGGCGCCGAGCGCGAACAGCTGGAACGCATAGCGATGCTGGCCGTGGCCCGGCGGTGGATCGGGCGGGAGCCAGCCCGCGCGCAGGTAGGAGTTGCGGCCTTCCTGCACGTCCGCGCCTTCGTGGCCGGGGCTGTCCAGCGCGCCTTCGTGCAGGTTGCCGTCGCCCGCGGGCAGGCCCACCACGATCGCGTGCACCAGCGGCTCGCCGGTGGGCGCATCCGCGTCCTCGACGACGAGCACCAGGCTGTCGGCCTCGGCCGGCACGCCGGTCCAGTCCAGCGGCGGCGAGACGCCTTCGCCGTCGGCGGTGTAGCGCGCGGGAATGGGGCCGTGGTCCACGAAGGCCAGGCTGGACAATTGCAGCAGGCCCATGCCCGTGCGCAGTCCGCTGCGGTTGAACACGATCTTGTCCAGGCCCGCGCGGCGGTCACGCAGCACGTGACCGACCGCCGGGGGCAGTTTCTCCAGCATGGCAACTCCTCGGGGGTTCGTCCTGTGTAACGCGACGGAGCCGGCAGCGGTGTCGGACAAGGGCGACTGCGTCGGGGTCTCTGCTGGGCCGCGGCGGTGGAAGCCTGCTGCTCGTGGTCCGGGCCAGGGTGGGCCTATCCGCCTGGGCGAATGTCCCCCGGAGCGGGCTTTGGCAAGCCCACTCCTCCTCCCTTATTTCGCCCAGACGGACAGGCCCACCCTGGCCCTGCGCTGTGCGGGTGCGGACACCTGCGCGCCACAGGCCGGCGGGAAGCCGCAGGTGAACCCCAGCTTGCGCCGCGACGCTGGATCGCTGGGGTTCGCTTCGCTCACCGCCAGCCTACTCACCGAAAGGAGCCAATTGCAACGAAGCCACTGCTGTCCGATCACATGCGGCGCAGGACTGGGCCGGGGCAGTCCGACTCGGCGAAATAAAGGAGGAGGCTCGGGCTTGTCAAAGCCCGAGCCGGGGGACATTCGCAGAGGCGGGCTGCCCCGGTCCGGTCCGGCAAGGGGGAACGGCGGCACCACGCTTCTGTTCGTCGGCTCAGCTCCGGCAGAGCCCGTAGACGAGCGCCTCCACCTGCCTGCTGCGCCAGAATGCCGCATGGACCCGCCTGTGCCGCGCCGCATCCTGCCGGTGATCGTGCTCTCGCAATTCGCCGGCACGTCGCTGTGGTTCGCGGTGAATGCCGTGCTGCCCGACCTGCAAGGAGCCTGGGGCTTGCCGCCCTCGGCGCTCGCGACCGTGTCGACGGCCGTGCAGCTGGGCTTCGTCGCCGGCACGCTGGTGTTCGCGCTGCTGATGCTGGCCGACCGCTTCCGTCCGACCCGCGTCTTCCTCACGTGCGCCCTGCTGGGCGCAGCGTGCAACGCCGCCATCGCATCGCTGAATGGCCAGTTCGCCACCCTGGTGGCGCTGCGCTTTGCCGTGGGCTTCCTGCTCGCGGGCATCTATCCGGTCGGCATGAAGATCGCGGCGAGCTGGTACCGCGGCGGCTTGGGGGCGGCGCTCGGCGTGTTGATCGGCGCGCTGGTCCTGGGGACCGCCTTGCCGCACGGCTTGCGCGCGTTGGCGGGCGATGCGAGCGCGCATGCGGCCGGCGGCGGGCTGCAAGCCTGGCAGTGGGTCGTGCTGTCGGTGTCGCTGCTCGCGGCGCTCGGCGGCATCGCCACCGCCACCCTGGTGCCGGACCGGCCCCGCGGCAGCGGGGTGCCGGTGCGCCTGCAGGCCTTGTCGGCGCTCTGGCGCGAAGCGCGACTGCGCGCATCGGTCTGCGGCTACTTCGGCCACATGTGGGAGCTGTATTCGCTGTATGTGCTGGTGCCCGTCATCGTCGCGACGCGCTACGAAGGCGCGCAGCGCAGCGCGCTTGCCTTCTGGACCATCGCCGCGGGCGCGCTCGGCTGCGCCGGCGGCGGGCTGCTGGTGCGGCGCTGGGGCAGTGCGCGCATCGCGCAGTGGCAGCTCGCGACGAGCGCGGGCTGCTGCCTCGCCTCGCCGTGGCTGCTGGATGCGCCGCTGCCGCTGTTCGTGGCCTGGCTGCTGATGTGGGGCACGACGGTCGTCGGCGACTCACCGCAGTTCTCCGCGCTGACGGCGCGCAATGCGCCGCCCGCGGTGGTGGGCAGCGTGCTGACCTTCAGCAACAGCCTGGGCTTCGCGATCTCGGTGGCGAGCATCGAGCTGTTCGTGCGTGCGGCCCAGGCCTGGCCGCTCGCGCACGTGCTTCCGTGGCTGGCGGCCGGTCCCTTGCTGGGCCTGGCGGCCATGCGGCCGCTGCTGCGCGAACAGCAGCCCACCGCGCTGACCTCGGCGTCCTGAGCGCTCAGCCCTCGCGCCGCAGCGCGGGGAACAGGATGACGTCGCGGATGCTTGCGCTGTCCGTCAGCAGCATCATCAGCCGGTCGATGCCGATGCCGCAGCCACCGGCCGGCGGCATCCCGTACTCCAGCGCGCGGACGAAGTCGTGGTCGAAGAACATCGCCTCGTCGTCGCCCGCGTCCTTGGCGCTCACCTGCGCCTGGAAGCGCGCGGCCTGGTCCTCGGCGTCGTTCAGCTCCGAGAAGCCGTTGGCCAGTTCGCGGCCGGTGATGTACAGCTCGAAGCGCTCGGTGACCTCGGGACGGTCGTCGTTGGCGCGCGCCAGCGGCGAGATCTCGGTCGGGTGCTCCATGATGAAGGTCGGCTGCCAGAGCTTCTCTTCCACCTTCTCCTCGAAGAACAGCACCTGCAGCGAGGCGAGCGAGCGGCCCGACAGGCGCTCCTTCTCCTCCGTCATGCCCAGCTTGCGCAGTTGCTGGATGAGCCAGTCGCGGTTGCCCACGTTGTCGCCGGCATCGGTGTGGCGCACGATCGCCTCGGGAATCGTCAGCCGTTCGAAGGGTTTGGACAGGTCCACGTCCTTGCCGCCGTAGGTCAGCTGCAAGGTGCCCACGGCCTTCTGTGCCGCGTCGCGCAGCAAGGCCTCGGTGAAGTCCATCAGGTCGCGGTAATTCCAGTAGGCCGCGTAGAACTCCATCATCGTGAACTCGGGGTTGTGCCGGACCGAGATGCCTTCGTTGCGGAAGTTGCGGTTGATCTCGAACACGCGCTCGAAGCCGCCCACCAGCAGGCGCTTGAGGTACAGCTCCGGCGCGATGCGCAGGTACATCTCCTGGTCCAGCGCGTTGTGGTGCGTGATGAAGGGCTTGGCGTTGGCGCCGCCGGGAATGGGGTGGAGCATGGGCGTCTCCACTTCCAGGAAGCCGTGGTGCACCATGTACTCGCGGATGCCCGACATGGCCTTGCTGCGCGCGACGAAGCGCTTGCGCGCGTCCTCGTCGGTCATCAGGTCCACGTAGCGCTGGCGGTACTTGGTCTCCTGGTCCTGCATGCCGTGGAACTTGTCCGGCATCGGGCGCAGGCTCTTGGTCAGCAGCCGGATGGAGGTGGCGTGCAGCGACAGCTCGCCGGTGCGCGTCTTGAACACCTTGCCCTCGGCGCCCACGATGTCGCCCAGGTCCCAGTGCTTGAAGGCGGCGTAGGCTGCCTCGCCCACGGCATCGCGCGTCACGTAGACCTGGATGCGGCCGCTCGCGTCCTGCAGCGTCGCGAAGCTGGCCTTGCCCATCACGCGCTTCAACATCATGCGGCCGGCCACGCGGGCGATCGTGCCTTCGGCTTCCAGCTGCTCCGCCGTCTTGGCGCCATGCGCGGCCTGCAGTTGCGCGGCCTGGTCGCCGGGCTTGAAGTCGTTGGGGAAGGCCGGGCCCTGGCCTTGCCGGTGCGCCTCGCGCAGGGCCTTGAGCTTCTCGCGGCGTTCCGCGATCAGCTGGTTCTCGTCGGTGGGCGGGGTGGTCTGTTCTTGCGACATGGGTGGGCGCGCGGGCGCTCCGGGGGGCGAAACCCTCGATTGTAGGTTTCGCCGGGGAGCTCGTCCGTCGACACGGATAATGCCCGCCATGTTCCTGAAGGCCGGCGCCCTGTCCCTCGCATTGCTTCTCGCCAGCCGCCTGCTCGGCCTGGTCCGTGAATCGGCCCAGGCAGCCGCTTTCGGCGCCAGCGGCATGGGCGACGTGGCTGTCCTGATGCTCACCCTGCCGGACTGGCTGGCCGGCCTGCTCGCCAGCGGCGCGCTGGCCTTCGTGCTGCTGCCGGCGTGGGCCCACGAGGAGGGCGCGCGCATCGCCGCCACCCAGCGCCAGGTCGCGCGCTGGCTGATCGGTGCCGGCTCCGCACTCGCGCTGCTGCTGGTCGTCGCTCGCGGCCCCGCCACCCGCCTGCTGGCCTCGGGCCTGCCGCCCGCGCTGGCCGCGGTCGCCGCCAACGGCCTGGCGTGGAGTGCGCTCGCGCTTCCGCTCGCCTTGCTCTCGGCCTTGTGGGTCACGCGGCTGCAGCACGAGCGCGACTTCGTGGGCATGTACGCGGCGAACCTGGTGGTGAACGCCGTGCTGATCGCGGCGCTGCTGCTCGCACTGGCGCTCGTGGCCGCTCCGCCCACGGGCGTGATCGTCCTTGGCACGGGGCTGCTGCTCGCGATGGCGGCGCGGCTCGCGTGGCTGCAGTGGCGCCAGCGCCCCTTCCGTTCGCCCGTGCGCGCGCAAGTGCAGCGCCTGCCGGCCGCGACGGTGTGGCTGTGGGCCGCGGCCGCCGCGGGCCTGCCGCTCGCCTTGCCCTTCGCCGCGCGCTCGCTCGCTTCGCAGCAGGCGGCCGGCGCGCTCGCCACCTTCAATTACAGCTGGAAGCTGGTGGAACTGCCGCTGGTGCTCGCCATCCAGCTGGTGGGCACGCTGTCGCTGGGCCCCATCGCCAGCGCGCTCAAGGGCGGCTCCAGCGCGGACGCGGCGCACAGCATGCGGCGCGGCTTCGCGCTGGCCTGGACGCTGGCCTGCGCCAGCGCGGCCGGCCTGCTGGTCGCCGCGCCCGCGATCGCGCACTTGCTCTTCGGGTGGGGGCGCATGCAGCCCCAGGCCCTGGCCGACGTGGCGCAGTGGGGGCGCATCGGCGCGTGGAGCCTGCTGCCGCAGGCGCTGGTGACGATCACGCTGGCAGCGCTCGCCGCGCAGGACAAGCTGCGCGTCGCGGTGCTGGCGTATGCGGTCGCGCTCGTCGTGCTGCTGCTTGCGCATCCGCGGCACGGCGCGGCCCTGATGGCGTGGCTGGACGCGCTTTGGGCGGCCATCGCGCTGTTCCTGCTGCATGCGGTGCGGCCGGCGGGGCAGGGCTGGCTGCCGTGGCGGGCGCTCGCGGTGCCAGGCATCGCGCTGCTGCTGCTGCAGGCGCTGCTGGGGTTCACGGGCCTGCCTGCAGGCGCCGGCATGCAGTGGGCCGGCGCGCTTGGCGCGGCCATCCTCATCATCGGTGCGAGCTGGTGGGCCAGTGCCGACCTGCGCACGGCGCTGGCGCGATAATCGCGGTGGGCATGCTCGAGCTGATACAGATCACCAACGATCCGGCGTTTGCCCGACGCTGCGATGCGTTGGGCGGCTTTCGCCTGTTCGTCGACCTGGAGCGCCTGGGCAAGGCGGAACGCCAGGCCGGCCGCAACACCTTCATCAGCGCGCACCAGCTCGATGACGTCGCGCGCGTCCGTGCAGTGCTGCGCCGCTCGCCACTGATGGTGCGGGTCAATCCGCTGCACGAGGGCACCGCCCAGGAAGTCGATGCCGTGCTGGCGCGCGGCGCCGATGCGCTGATGCTGCCGATGTTCGACGGACGCGAGCAGCTCGCCGCCTTCTCGCGCATCGTGGCCGGCCGCGCGCCCGTCGTGCCCCTGCTGGAAACCGCCGCGGCGCTCGCGACCGTGGACGACTGGGCGGGCACGCCCGGCCTGCAGGAGATCTACGTCGGGCTCAACGACCTGCACGTGTCGCTCGGCTGCCGCTTCATGTTCGAACCGCTGGCGGATGGCAGCGTTGCGCGCGTGGCCGGCGTGGCGCAGGCGCAGGGCCTGCGCTTCGGCTTCGGCGGCATCGCCCGGCTGGGCGAAGGCCTGCTGCCCGGACGCGACGTGCTGGCGGAACACCTGCGGCTGGGCTCGGGCGCGGTGATCCTCTCGCGCACCTTCCACCGCGACTCGGAGATGGATTTCGAGCGGGAGATCGCGGCGCTGCGCGAGACCGAGCGCGAGCTCGCGGCGCGCACGCCGCAGCAGGTCGCCGCCGATGGGGAGCGCATCGCCGAGCGCATCCGCTCCATCGCCGCGGGGCTGGCACGGCGGCCATGAAGCGCGCGATGGACGTCCTCGTTTCCGCCCTCGCGCTGCTGCTGCTGTCCCCGGTGCTGCTGGTGACCGCCGCGGCCGTCGCCATCGACAGCGGCTTCCCCGTGCTGTTCCGCCAGACCCGCATCGGCCTGGGCGGCCGCGCCTTCGGCATGCTCAAGTTCCGCAGCATGGTACGCAACGCCGCGGCGATCGGCCCCTTCAACACGTCCGCGAACGACCCGCGCATCACGCGCGTGGGCCTTTTCATCCGCCGCACCAGCCTCGACGAACTGCCGCAGTTGCTCAACGTGCTCAAGGGCGACATGAGCCTGGTGGGCCCGCGGCCGGACGTGCCGGTGCAACGGTCCCTCTACAACGATGCCGACTGGGCCTTGCGCTGCAGCGTGCGGCCCGGGATCACGGGGCTCGCGCAGGTGGAGCTGCGCTCGGAAGGCACCGAGGACCAGCGGCGCGAGCTGGACCTGCGCTACGTGCGCGAGCACGACCTGTGGCTGGACTGCAGGATCCTCGCGCGCACGGCCGGCCGCCTCACCGGCCGCGGAGCGAACTGAATGTGCGGCATCTTCGGCTACTGGGACCGCGAGCGTCGCGCGCTGCCTGACCAGGCACTGGCCGCGATGGCGGCCTCGCTGGTGCACCGCGGTCCCGACGACGAGGGCATCCACCACGACCGGCAGCGCGGCGTGGCCGTGGGCAACCGGCGCCTGTCCATCATCGACCTCGCGCACGGCCACCAGCCCTTCGTGTCGGACGACGGCCGCATCGCCGTCGTGCAGAACGGCGAGATCTTCAACTACGTGGAGCTCGCCGCCGAACTGCGCGCGCAGGGCGTGCGGCTGGACACGGCCTCCGACACCGAGGTGCTGCTGCGCCTGTACGAGCGCGACGGCCTGGCCTTCGTGCAGCGCCTGAACGGCATGTTCGCGATCGCGATCGACGACGCGCGCGACGATTCGCTGCTGCTGGTGCGCGACCGCATCGGGGTGAAGCCGCTCTACGTGGCCGAGCAGGGCGAGCGGCGGCTGTTCGGCTCGGAGATCAAGGCGCTGCTGCAGGCCCTGCCCGCGCAGCCGGCGCTGGACCTCGAGGCCATCCACCACTACCTGAGCTTCAACTACATTCCCGCGCCCTGGACCGTCTGGCAAGGCATCCGCCACGTGATGCCCGGATGCTGGATGAAGTTCACGCGCGGCGGCGTGGAGCAGGGCCGCTGGTGGGACCTGTCCGCGCAGCGGGAGCGCGAGCAGGACTTCGGCGACTGGTCCGCGGAATTCCTCGCCCTGCTCGACGACGCGACGCGGATCCGCCTGCGGGCCGACGTGCCCTGGGGCGCCTTCCTCTCCGGCGGCGTGGACTCCAGCAGCATCGTGGCGCTGATGGCGCGCCACGTGCAGCAGCCGGTGCGCACCTTCTGCATCGGCTTTGCCGACCCGCGCTTCGACGAATCCGCCTACGCGGCGCAGGCAGCGCAGCGCTTCGGCTGCGCGCACACGAGCGAGATCGCCGAGCTGAACATGCTGGATCAATGGCCGCGGGTGCTGCACCACCTGGACCAGCCACATGGCGACGCCTCCTTCATGCCGACGCTGCGCGTGAGCGAGCTGGCCGCGCGCCACGTGAAGGTGGTGCTCACCGGCGACGGTGGCGACGAGCTCTTCGCCGGCTACGACAAGTACGCCGGGTACTTCGCGCGGCCGGACGCGTTCACACAGCCCGAGGTGCAGTTCCAGCGCAGCTACTTCGATGCGATCTCGCTGTTCACGCCGCAAGCGAAACAGGCGCTGTACCGCCCCGAGACCGCCCGCCGGCTGCGCGACGTCGACAGCTTCGAGGCGGCGGCGCGGCCCTGGTTCGCGCAGGCCGCGCACTTCGACCGCATCAACCAGGCGCTGTACCTCGACATGCAGCTCCTGCTTTGCGGCAACAACCTGGTGAAGCCGGATCGCATGGGCATGGCCGTGTCCATCGAGGCGCGCACGCCCTTCCTGGACTGGCGGATGATGGAATTCGCGTTCCGTGCCCCGGGTCGGACCAAGCTGTCCGCCTCCGGCGACAAGAAGCACTGGTACAAGCGCGCGGTCGCGCCCCTGATCGGCGAGGACCTGGCGTATCGGCGCAAGCAGATGTTCAC
Organism: Ramlibacter ginsenosidimutans; assembly: GCF_016654015.1. Lineage (GTDB taxonomy): Bacteria > Pseudomonadota > Gammaproteobacteria > Burkholderiales > Burkholderiaceae_C > Ramlibacter > Ramlibacter ginsenosidimutans. The sequence goes on from NZ_JAEPWM010000008.1 coordinate 105,700, forward strand.
GGTGCCGGTCGGTGAATGGTTCCGCAACGAGAGCCATGGGTGGTTGCGGCAGGCGCTGGCGGCCAGCCCGCTGCTGGACGAACTGTTCGCGCCGGCGGAGATCGAGCGCATGCTGGTCGCGCATCGCGAGGGCAGCGCCAACTACACGCGCGAGCTGCGGGCGCTCGCGGCCATCGCCCTGTGGGACGCGCAGCGATGAAGGTCCTCTTCGTCACGTACGGCGGCGGCCACGTGGAGATGTGCCTGCCCGTGATGCGGGCCTTGCGCGAGGCGCAGCCCGGTTGCGAGGTGCAGCTCCTGGCGCTGACCACCGCGGCCGCCGTGGCGCGCCGCGCGGGCGAGCAACCGCTGGGCTTGCGCGATTTCTGCAAGGGACCCGAAGGCGAGCGGGCGCTGCGCTACGGCGAACAGTTGATCGGCAACCAGCAGCACCCGGACGTGAGCCGCGAGGAGTCGCTGGCCTACCTGGGGCTGAACTTCATCGAGTGGGTGGATGCCGTCGGAGAGCGCGAGGCCTGGTCGCAATGGCGCGAAGGGGGACGGCACGCCTTCCGGCCGGTGAAGCTGATGCGGCGCATCCTCTCCGAGCTGAAGCCGGACGTGGTCGTCGCGACCAACTCGCCGCGCAGCGAACAGGCGGCGCTGCTCGCTGCGAGCACGCTCGGCATCCCCACGCTCTCGATGGTGGACCTGTTCGCCCTGCCGGGCGATCCCTACCGCGAGCGGCGCGTCCATGCAGATCGCATTGCCGTGCTGTCCGAAGGAACGCGGCGCAACCTGCTGGAAGCGGGCGTGCCGGCGGAACGCATCGTGGTGACCGGCAATCCGGCCTTCGACGAACTGGCGGGCGCGCAGGCAAGCGAAGCCGCGTCGCAGTTTCGGGCGGAGCGCGGCTGGGGCGATCGCCCCGTCGTGCTGTGGGCCGGCCACATGGAACCCGCGGACGCGGATGCGCGCTGGGCCGGCGCGGCGCTCGGACAGGCCGTGCAGGACGCGTTGCTGCAGTGGACGCTCGCGCAGCCGGAAGCCTGTCTCGCCATTCGCTACCACCCCAACGAATGGCATCGCTTCACGCTGCCGGCTTCGCATGAACGCGTGCACTGGAGCCAGCCGGATCGCGAGCCGCTGCTGCCCGTCCTGGCGGCATCGGACCTGGTCGTCGTGCAGGCGACCACCGTGGGCGCGCAGGCGCACGCGGCGGGCAAGCAGGTGCTGGGACTCGCGTTCTCGCCGCTGGTGCAGCGCTCGGGCATGGACTACGGCCGCCTGGGCCTGGGCACCCGTGTCGCCGACCTCGATGCCTTGCCGGCGCTGGTCGAGCAACAGCTCGCCGCCGCCCGTCGCGATGCGACCTCCGCCGGGCCGCGCGGGACGGCGGCGCAGCAGGTGGCGCGCGAAATTGCAGCACTGGCCGCGCGGCGGCCGCAAGGACATCGCGCATGAAGGCGCCCCGCATTCTCGGACTCATCCTCGCCCGCGGCGGCAGCAAGCGGCTGCCGGGCAAGAACATCCGGCCGCTGGCCGGCAAGCCGCTGCTGGCGTGGAGCATCGAGGCCGCGCGCGCCTGCGCCGAGATCGCCGACGTGGTCGTCTCCACGGACGATGAGGCGATCGCAGCAGTCGCCCGCGCGCACGGAGCCCGCGTGCCTTTCCTGCGTCCGCCCGCGCTCGCGGCGGACACCAGTACCTCTGCCGACGCGGCGCTGCATGCGCTCGCCTTCCTGCGCGAGCAGGAGGGTGCGCAGTTCGACGCGGTGCTGCTGCTGGAGCCGACCTCGCCGCTGCGCGCCAGCAGCGACCTGCCTGGCGTCGCGCGCCTGCTCGCGCAGCACTGGGACGACACCGACGCCGTCGTCACCGTGGGCCGCGTGCACCTGGAGCAGCCCGGCGTCATGAAGCGCATGGACGCGCACGGGTGCCTCACGCCCTGGGTGGCCGGCAACGCCAGCGGCGAAGAGCCCGCGTGGTTCCCCTACGGAGTGGCCTACGCGGTCAAGACGGAGGCACTGGAGCGCCATCGCACCTTCTATCCGCCCCGCGTGCTCGGGTACACAATCGAACGCTGGCAGAACTACGAGGTCGACGACCTGTTCGACTTCCTCTGCGTGGAAGCGGTGATGCAACATTTCAAGGGGAAGCTGCCGTGAAGGCGCTGGTGATCGGACTCGGCTCCATGGGACGCCGCCGCGTGCGCTGCCTGCGCCAGCTGGGCGCGGACAGCATCGAAGGCTTCGATGCGCGCGCGGACCGGCGCGCGCAGGCGGCGCAGGAGTACGGCATCGCCGTGCGCGAGCAACTCGCCGGCGAGGACCTGCGCGCCTTCGACGTGGTGGTCATCTCCACGCCACCCGATGCCCATCACACGGCGATCGCGTGGGCCATCGCCGCCGGCAAGCCGTGCTTCGTCGAGGCCAGCGTGATCCGCGATCCGCTGCCCGCGCTGGCCGAACAGGCGAAAGCCAGGGGCGTGCTGGTCGCGCCTTCGTGCACGCTGCGCTTCCACTCCGCGATCCGCGAGATCACGCAGATCGTGCATTCGCGCCGCTACGGCAAGGTGTGCAACTTCTCCTATCACTGCGGCCAGTACCTGCCGGACTGGCATCCGTGGGAGAAGGTCAGCGACTATTACGTGTCCAACCCGCTCACCGGTGGCGCGCGCGAGATCGTGCCCTTCGAGCTGACCTGGATGGTGGACGCCTTCGGCTGGCCGCAGCAGGTGCAGGGCACGAAGATGCGCACGGCCGATGTGGGCGCGCCCATCGACGACACCTACGCTGCGCTGCTGCGCTTCGACGGCTTTGTCGGTACGCTGGTCGTGGACGTGGTTGCCCGGCAGGCCGTGCGCAAGCTCACGCTCAACTTCGAACGCGCGTCCCTCTCCTGGGACTGGGACAGCGGCGTCGTTCGTGTCTGGGAAGCCGAGCCGGGCCGGCTGGTCGAACTGCACCAGCCGAAGACCGTGGCCCACGCCGGCTACCACCAGAACATCGGCGAGGCGATGTACGTCGCCGAGATCGCAGCCTTCCTCGCCGCCGCCCAGGGCCGCGGCGCCTTCCCCCATTCCCTGCAGGACGACATCCGCGTGCTGTCGCTGCTGGAGCAGATCGAGACGCCATGAGCCTGTCGTACAGCGAGCGCCTGCACCGCGTGATTCCCGGCGGCGCCCACACCTATTCCCGCGGCGACGACCAGTATCCGGCCAACGCGCCCGAGATCCTGGTGAGCGGCAAGGGCGCGACCGTCACCGCCGCCGACGGCCTCACGCTGCTCGATTACGGCATGGGCCTGCGCGCAGTCACGCTGGGCTATGCCGACGAGCGCATCAACCGCGCTGCGATCCGCGGCATGGAGCTGGGCGTGAACCTCACGCGCGCCTCCGTGCTGGAACTCGAGGCCGCCGAGAAGCTCGTGAGCCTCATCGCCGGGGCCGACATGGTGAAGTTCGCGAAGAACGGCTCGAACGTCACCACGGCTGCGGCCAAGGTCGCGCGCGCATACACGGGCCGGCGCTACATCTGCGTGCCGCGCCAGCATCCCTTCTTCTCCTTCGACGACTGGTTCATCGGCGCGACCGCCATCAAGCGCGGCATTCCCGACGTGCACCACGCCACGACGCTGGTGTTCGACTACGGCGACGTGGCGAGCCTGCAGAAGCTGTTCGACGAACATCCCGGCCAGATCGCCGGCGTGATGCTGGAGCCGGCGACCACCGTGGGTCCCTGCGACGGCGCACCGGGCTACGACCGGCTGCGCGTGCCTACGCCCGCCATCGCGCAGTGGCCGGGCAACTTCCTCAAGCAGGTGCAGGCGCTGTGCCGGCGCGAGGGCGCGCTCTTCATCCTCGACGAGATGATCACCGGCTTCCGCTGGGACCTGCACGGCGCGCAGCACCTGTTCGACGTGCAGCCGGACCTGAGCACCTTCGGCAAGGGCATGGCCAACGGTTTCGCCGTGGCGGCGCTGGTGGGCCGGCGCGAGGTGATGGAAGTCGGCGCCATCAACAAGCCGGGCCAGGAGCGCACCTTCCTCGTCTCCACCACGCACGGTGGCGAGATGGCCAGCCTCGCGGCCTTCCTCGAAACCGTCGCGGTGTACGAGGAGAAGGACGTGGTGAAGCACCTCTGGGATTACGGCGCGAAGCTGTCGCTGGGCCTCGAAGCGCTCGCGCGCGAAGTCGGTGTCGCCGCTTCCTTCCAGATGCAGGGCAGCGCCGTGTCGCTGAACTACGTCACTTTCGACCGCGCAGGCCAGCCCAGCCTGCCGCTGCGCACGTTGTTCTCGCAGGAGATGATCCGCAACGGCGTGCTGATGCCCTGGATCGCCCAGAGCTTCGCGCACGGCGAGGCGCAACTGCAGCAGACGCTGGAGGCGGCCCGCAAGGCGCTGGCCGTCTACGCGCAGGCGCTGGAAAGCGGCGTCGAGCGCTTCCTCCAAGGTCCCGCGATCAAGCCGGTCTTCCGGCAATTCAATTGATGTCCGCCAACGCTTTCCGCCTCGACGGCAAGACCATCGCCATGACCGGCGCCGCCGGCATCCTGGGGCAGGGCGCAGTCGCGGCCTTCCTGGATGCGGGTGCGCGGGTTTGCGCGCTCGATCGCAGCGCGGCCGACCTCGCCAAGCTAGGTGACCACGGCGATCGCCTGCTGAAGATCGCCACCGACGTCAGCGACGCCGCCAGCGTGCGCGCCGCGGCCGACCGGCTGCACGCGCACTGGGGGCCGGCCGACGTCCTGTTCAACAACGCCGCCACCAAGAGCGAGAACTTCTTCGCGCCCTTCGAGGAGTTCCCGCTCGCCGACTGGAACGAGGTGCTGTCCGTCAACCTCACCGGCGCGATGCTGTGCGCGCAGGCCTTCGGCGCGCCGATGGCGCAGCGCGGACGCGGCGCCATCGTCAACACGCTCTCCATCTACGGCATCGTCGCGCCCGACCAGCGCATCTACGAAGGTTCGGAATACGAAGGCCGCGCGATCAATACGCCCGCGATCTACTCGGCGAGCAAGGCGGGCCTGTGGGGACTCACGCAGTACCTGGCCAGCTACTGGGGCGGGCAGGGCGTGCGCGTCAACGCGATCACGCCCGGCGGTGTCTTCAGCGGCCAGAACGAGACCTTCGTGCGCAACTACGCGCAGCGCGTGCCGCTGGGCCGCATGGCCTCGCGCGAGGACATCGTCAACGGCATGGTGTTCCTGGCGAGCGATGCGTCCTCGTACCTGAACGGCCACAACCTCGTGGTCGACGGCGGCTGGACGGTGTGGTGATGGACACGGTGTTCGTCATCGCCGAAGCGGGCGTCAACCACAATGGTGAGCTCGCGCTGGCGCTCCAGCTGTGCGACCGGGCGCGCGAGGCCGGCGCGGACGCGGTGAAGTTCCAGACCTTCCGCGCCGAGGACCTGGTGGTGCCTGGCGCGCCGACGGCGGCCTACCAGCAGCGGCAGACCGGCGAGCAGGACCAGTTCGCGATGCTGCGCAAGCTGGAGCTCTCGCCGGAACAGCACGAACGCATCAAGGCGCACTGCGACGGCATCGGCATCGAGTTCTTCTCCACGCCGTTCTCGGTGGGCGCGGTGGACCTGCTGGTCGCGCTGGGCGTGCGCCGCATGAAGCTGCCATCGGGCGAACTCACGCACCGCGCGCTGGTGCAGCGCGCCTGCGCCACCGGCCTGCCCGTGCTGCTGTCCACCGGCATGGCGACGCTGGACGAAGTGCGCGAGGCGCTCGCGTGGGCGCGCGAGGTGCGCGGCTCGCTCTCCGGCATGACGGTCCTGCACTGCACCTCTGCGTATCCCGCACCCGACGACGCCCTGAACCTGCGCGCGATCGTGACGATGCGCGAGGCCTTGCAGCTGCCGGTCGGCTACTCCGACCACAGCACGGGCGTCGAGGCGGCGCTGGCGGCCGTGAGCCTCGGCGCGACCGTCGTCGAAAAGCACCTGACCCTGGACCGGCAACTGCCCGGCCCGGACCACGCGGCCTCGCTGGAGCCGGCGGAGTTCGGCGCCATGGTGCGCGGCATCCGGCGCATCCAGTCCATGCTGGGCGACGGGCTCAAGGTGCCGCGCCACCAGGAGATGGACGCGGCGCGCGTGGCCCGCCGCAGCATCGTGGCCGCGGTCGACATTCCCGCCGGTGCCGCGCTGGACGATGCGATGCTGGCCTGCCGCCGCCCCGCCACCGGCATCGCGCCGCGCGAATGGGATGGCGTCATCGGCAGCACCGCGCGCCATGCCATCGCCGCGGGCACGGTGCTGCAATGGGACCTGCTGCAGGCGCGAGGCGGCCCGCGATGAGCGCACGGCGCATCCTCTATCTCACCGGGACGCGGGCCGACTTCGGCCTCATGCAGTCCACGCTGCAGCGCATCCAGTCCACGCCGGGGCTCGCGGTCCAGGTCGCCGTCACGGGAACGCACCTGAGTGCGGAGCATGGCGGCACGCTGGCCGAGGTGAAGGCGAGCGGCCTGCCCGTGCTCGCCGAGATCCCGGTCGACGTGCTCACGCGCACCGGCGCCAGCATGGCGCTCGCGATCGCGGACGTGCTCCGCGGCCTGGTGCCGCTGCTGGAACGCTCGCGGCCCGATGCCTTGCTGCTGCTCGGTGACCGCGGCGAGATGCTCGCCGGCGCACTCGCGGCGCTGCACGTGGGCGTTCCCAGCGTGCACCTGCACGGCGGCGAGCGCTCGGGCACGGTGGACGAGCCGGTGCGGCACGCGATCAGCAAGCTGGCCGGCTACCACTTTGTCGCGACCGAGGGCGCACGCGAGCGCCTGCTGAAGATGGGCGAAGCGGCGGAACGCATCTTCGTGACCGGGGCGCCGGGGCTCGACGGCCTGCAGGCGCACGCCGCAGCCACGCGCGAGGACACGCTCGCTTCGCTGGGCCTGCCCGCCGGATCGCCCTTCGTGCTGGCGCTGTTCCACCCGGTCGTGCAGCAGGCGAGCGAGGCCGCGCAGCAGACGCGCATCGTCATGCAGGCCTTGCGCGAACTGGGCTTGCCCGTGCTGTGGCTGGACCCGAATGCTGATGCCGGCTCGCGCGCCATCCTCGATGCGCTGGCCGACGCCGACCTGCCACCCGGATCGCAGCGCGTGCAGCATCTGCCGCGCGCGCGTTTCCTGGCCGCGATGCGCCACTGCGCGGTGATGGCCGGCAATTCTTCCTCCGGCATCATCGAGGCCGCCAGCTTCGGCACGCCGGTGGTGAACATCGGCGCGCGCCAGTTCATGCGCGAGCACGGTCCCAACGTGATCGACGTCGCCGTCGATGCCGCGTCCATCCTGCAGGCGCTGCGCGCGCAGGCCGGGCACGGCCCGTGGCCATGGGACAATCCCTGGGGCGACGGCCGCGCCGGCGAACGCATCGCGCAAATGCTCGCGCGCCTGCCGCTGGACCGCGCCGTGCTGGAAAAGACCAACAGCTACTGACGTGCCCGACTCCCGCAATCCCAGCACTCTCCTCGTCCTCGGCGCCGGCGGCCATGGTCGCGTGGTGGCCGACGCCGCGCTCGCGCAGGGACGCTGGGCGCAGGTGCGCATGGCCGATCGCGACGCCGCCCGCGTGGGCGAGGAAGTGCTGCCCGGCCTGCGGGTCGAGCCGCTGGCCGAAGCGGTGGCGGCCAGCACGCAGGTGCACGTCGCGATCGGCTCGGCCGCATCGCGCCGCCGCGAATGCGAGGCGGTCGGCCTGCCGCTCGCATCCGTCGTTCATCCGCACGCCTGCGTCTCGGCCCACGCGGTGCTGGGCGACGGCTGCTTCGTCGCGGCGGGGGCGGTGGTCGCACCGGGCGCGCGCCTGGGCACCTCCGTCATCGTCAACCACGCGGCCGTCGTCGATCACGACGTGCACGTCGGCGACTTCAGCCACGTCGCGCCGGGCGTCACCCTCGGCGGCAACGTGCGCGTCGGCGCGCGCGTGCTGGTCGGCGCGGGCGCGAACGTGCTGCCGGGCGTGCGCATAGCCGACGACGTGGTCGTGGGTGCCGGCGCAGTGGTGCGCGGCGACCTCGATGCGCCGGGCACCTATGCCGGCGTGCCCGCGAGGAGGGTGCGATGAACGAGCAACAGTTCCGCGCGCTGTGCGTGCCGGCAACCTGCACGATCCGCGATGCCCTCGACACGCTGGACCGCACGGCCAAGGGCATCCTGCTGGTCCTGGACAGCAAGGGCCGGCTGCGGCGCACGCTCACCGACGGCGACCTGCGCCGCGCGGTGCTGGCCCGCACGCCCGAGGACGCGTTCATCGCGACCTTGCCGGGACAGCCGCCGATCACGCTAGTCGAGCAGGACCCGGTCGCGCGCGGCCTCGCCCTCATGGACGAACACCAGATCGACCAGCTGCCCGTCGTCGACGGCGACGGCCGCCCGGTGGACCTGGTGCTGCGGCGCGAGCTGTCGCAGCGCATCTGGCTGTCGTCGCCGCACCTGGGCGAGGAAGAGACCGCCTTCGTCGAAGATGCCTTTCGCACCAACTGGATCGCGCCGCTCGGGCCGCACGTCGATGGCTTCGAGCGCGAGCTGGCGGCGTACGCAGGAGTCGGCCACGCCGCGGCGCTGAGCTCCGGCACCGCCGCCATCCACCTGGGCCTGCTGCTGCTGGGCGTGCAGCCGGGCGACACGGTCTTCTGCTCCTCGCTCACCTTCGTGGGCAGCTGCAATCCCATCCTGTATTGCGGCGCCCAGCCGGTGTTCATCGACTCCGAGCCGGGCTCGTGGAACATGTCGCCGCAGGCGCTGGAGCGCGCGTTCGCCTGGGCGCAGCGCGAGAACCGGCTGCCACGCTGCGTGATCGTCGTGAACCTCTATGGCCAGAGTGCCGACATGGACGCGCTGCTGCCGCTGTGCGAGCGCTACGGCGTGCCCGTGCTGGAGGACGCTGCCGAATCGCTCGGCGCGAAGTACAAGGGGCGCGCCAGCGGCAGCTTCGGCCGGGTGGGCGTGTTCTCGTTCAACGGCAACAAGATCATCACCACCTCCGGCGGCGGCATGCTGGTGTCCGACGACGAGCGCCTGGTCGCGCGCGCCCGCAAGCTCTCCACGCAGGCGCGCGAGCCGGCGCCGCACTACGAGCACGTGGAGGTCGGCTTCAACTACCGCATGAGCAACGTGCTGGCCGGCATCGGCCGCGGCCAGCTGCGCGTGCTGGACCAGCGCGTGCAGCGCCGCCGCGAGGTGTTCGGCATCTACCGCGAGGCGCTCGCGCAGGTGACTGACCTGGAGTGGATGCCCGAGCCGCAGGGCATGCAATCCACGCGCTGGCTCACCTGCCTGCAGCTGCGCGGACCCGATGCGGCGCGCCGCCGTGACCACGTGCTGCGCGCGCTGGAGCGCCACTCGGTCGAGGCGCGTCCCGTGTGGAAGCCCATGCACCTGCAGCCGCTGTTCCGCGGCGCGCCCTTCTTCGCGCACGAGGAGGGCGTCGACGTCGCCGCCCGCCTGTTCGAGGCGGGGCTGTGCCTGCCTTCCGGCTCGAACCTGTCGGAAGAACAGCTCGCGCGCGTGATCGACCACCTGCGGCGCGCCCTCGTGCGCGCGGAGGCGCTGGGTGCGGCTGCCCACTAGGAGCGCGCTGTCGCTGCTGGCGCTGGACCTCGCGCTGGGCCTCGCGGCCTGGTGGGGCGCGTTCTGGCTGCGTTTCAACTTCGACATCCCGCCGGAATTCGCGCGGCTGGCGCGCGACGCGAGCGGCTGGTGCGTGCTGGGGCTCGCCGCCGGCCTGGTGGTGCGCCGGGTGGATCGGCAGGTCTGGACTTACATCGGCCTGCCTGAGTTTCGCCAGCTCGCCGGCGGAGTGTTCCTCGGGGGCGTGTTCACGGCGGTCGTGGTGCTGATGCTGCGCCTGGCCGACTTCCCGCGCTCGGTGCTGCTGCTTCAGCCGCTGCTCGCGTTCCTGTTCACTGGGGGCGTGCGTGCGGCGTGGCGCACGCTCGCGGAGCACCGCATGCAGGGGCAGGGCGGCACGCCGGTGGTGGTGGTGGGTTCGCTGGACCAGGCGGCGGGCGCGCTGCGCGCGCTCAAGGGATCGCAGCGCTGGCGCCCCGTGGGCATCGTGTCGCCGCTTGCCGGCGAGCGCGGGCGCAGCCTGCAGGAAGTGCGCGTGCTGGGCTCGGTGGATGAGCTCGCCGACGTCTGCGAGGCCGCCGATGCGCGCACGGCGCTGGTGGCGAGCCCGCCCGGTTCGCCCGAGCGGCGCCAGGCCCTGCTGGTCGCCGCGGAGGCGCACATCTCGCTGCTCACGCTGCCCCGGCCGGACGAATGGCTCAAGGCCGAGAGCACGGGGCCGCGACGCATCGAGCTGGAAGACCTGCTGGGGCGCGACCCGGTGGCGCTGGACGTGGCGGGCCTGGCCGACCTGTTCTCGGGCCAGGTCGTCGCTGTCACCGGCGCGGGCGGGTCGATCGGCTCCGAGCTGTGCCGGCAGGTCGCGCGCTTCGGCGTCGGCCGGCTGGTCTGCATCGACGTGTCGGAGTACGGCATCTACCAGCTCGAACAGGAGCTGCGCCGCGCGCATCCGCAGATGCAGGCCGCCTACTACACGGCCAACGTGCGCGAGTACGAGCGCGTGCACGCCATCCTGTGCCAGCACCGGCCGACGGTGGTGTTCCATGCGGCGGCCTACAAGCACGTGCCGCTGATGGAGGAGCTGAACGAGATCGAGGCGCTGCGCACCAACGTGCTGGGCACGCTGAACGCGGCGCGTGCGGCCTCGGCCTGCGGCGCCAGGCGCTTCGTGCTGATCTCCACCGACAAGGCGGTGAACCCGACCAACGTGATGGGCGCGAGCAAGCGCCTGGCCGAACTGATGCTGCAGGCGCTGGCCGCGCAGCAGACCGGCACGCAATTCGTGTCCGTGCGCTTCGGCAACGTGCTGGGCTCGAGCGGCTCGGTGGTGCCGCTGTTCACGCAGCAGATCGACCGGGGCGGCCCGGTGACGGTGACGCACCCCGAGATCGTTCGTTATTTCATGACGATCCCCGAGGCGGCGCAGCTGGTGCTGCAGGCGGGACTGATGGGACGCACGGGCCAGATCTTCGTGCTGGACATGGGCGAGCCGGTGAAGATCGTGGAGCTCGCGCGCATGCTGATCCGCCTCTCGGGCAAGACCGAGCAGGAAGTGCCCATCACCTACACCGGCCTGCGACCGGGCGAGAAGCTCTACGAGGAACTGCTCGCCGACGACGAGACCACGGAGCCCACCCCGCACGCGAAGCTGCGCATCGCCAAGACCACCGGCACCCTGCCGGACATCGAGGCGGTCGTGCGCTGGATCGCGCAGGCCGGCGCCTTGCCTGCCGGCGCGCCGCTGCGCATCTGGCTGCGTGGGCAGGTGCCCGAATACGCGCCGCGCGACGAGGCTGTGAACACCGCTGCCCGCTGACGCCGAGCTTGTAGGCGTGCACCGTCAGTTGCGGGGGAACGGGCCGACACGCGCGCACGCCGGGCCCACGCATACTTTCTTCCCGTGACACTGCACTGATGGAAGAGCCATGAAGAAATTGTTGATTCCCGCCATGTTGGCCGTCGCCCTGGGCGCGGCCTTCGCCGCCGACAACGGATCCCTGGACAAGAAGGACCGCGAGTTCATCGAGAAGGCCGCCGCCGGTGGCCTGGAGGAGGTGGAAGCCGGCAAGCTGGGCGAGAGCAAGGCCCAGAACGCGGACGTGAAGGCCTTCGCCAGCATGCTGAGCACCGACCACAGCGCCGCCAACCAGGAACTGCAGGCCCTCGCGCAGAAGAAGGGCGTCACCGTCCCGTCCACGCTGCCCAAGAAGGAGCAGAAGAAGGTCGACAAGCTGGCCAAGGCCAAGGACTTCGACAAGAACTTCATCCACGAGCAGGGCATCGAGGACCACAAGCACGACATCAAGGACTTCCAGAAGGAAGCCAAGGACGGCAAGGACCCGGACGTCAAGGCGTTTGCCGAGAAGTCGCTGCCGGTGCTGCAGAAGCACCTGGCCCGCGCCGAGGAGATCAGCAAGGAAATGAAGGGCAAGAAGGGCTGAGCGCCTGCCGGCGATGACGAAGGGGCGCCGCGGCGCCCCTTGCCGTTCCTGCAGGGAGCGCTAGCTCATGATGCCCGTGCGGGTGAGCACGTCGCTCACCAGCTCCAGGCGCACGAGCGGGTTGTCCAGCTCCATGAGGCGCTGCTTGAGCGCCACGGGCAGCGGCAGCAGCTCGCACCACCGGTTGGCGACCCAGCCGCAATCCGTGAGCCGCCAGGGCGGCTGCAGCGGCATCGGCCCGGGGTTGCCGGGCTTGAGCTGCAGCGACTGGATCAGGCGCTCGAGCGCGTCGGCCGCGGGCTTGAGGTCGTCGGGAATGGGGACGGCGAGGTCGGCCGGCAGCCGTTCGACGTCCGCCACCCACAGGCCGTGCTTCAACTGGTCGCTGGAGGTGATCCGGAAGCGCTGCGCGCCCACGGCGCGCACCAGCATGAGGCCGGGCTGGGGCTGCTCGAAGTCCTCGATGCTGGCCAGGGTGCCGACCTGCGCGAACGCCTCTTGCATGCCGGGCTGCCGCACCTCGCTGCCCTGCGTCAGCGAGACCACCCCGAAGGGGGCACCCGCCTTGCGGCACTTGTTGATCATGTCCAGGTAGCGCACCTCGAACACGCGCAGCGACAGCAAGCCATCGGGGAACAGCACCGCCGCGAGCGGGAACAGTGGAAGGGACTGCAGGGTCAGGACAGCGGGCACAGCGGTTCCATTGGCTGCCGCTATCATCCCACGACTGCGCCTGATCCATGTTCTTCCAGATCCTGTCTTTCCTGCTCGACGTCGCCGCTGGCCTGCTGGGCGGCGCCTGCCTGCTGCGGCTGTACATGCAGCTGCAACGCGTCCCCTTCGGCAACCCGGTCGGGCGCTTCGTCTTCGCCCTGACGGACTGGATCGTGCTGCCGCTGCGCAAGCTGCTGCCCGGCTACAAGCGCTGGGATGTCGCGAGCCTGATCGCCGCCTATGTGTTCGAACTGGCGCAGTTCGGGATCATCGCGCTGATCCTGGGCCGCGTGGCCGTGGTGCCCGTGCTGGCCTTCTTCGGCCTGATCCGGCTGGTGATCTCGGGCGCTGTGGGACTGACAGTGGTCTATGCGGTCCTGTCGTGGGTGAACGCCGACTCACCGATGACCGACGTCATCGACCGCCTCGCCGCCCCCCTGCTGCGCCCTTTCCGCCGGGTGATCCCGCTGGTCGGCGGCTTCGACCTCTCCCCGCTCGCCCTGCTGGTGGTGCTGCAAGTGCTCGCTATGATCGTGGCGAGCTTGCAGGATGCGTTGATCCGCTAAGGACACCCCGTTGGGGAGTGGACAGGAGAACGCAGAGGGCGCAAAGGTTGCGCAGAGGACGCAGAGAAGTCCAATGATGGAGGTGGTCTGTGCGATTGCACGCCGTCCGCCCAAGGCGCTGTGCTCGCCCGGACGCGAACACCTCAAGGATGTCCTTCTGCGTCCTCTGCGTAACCTCTGCGTCCTCTGCGTCAAAACTCTCCGAACCCGCAGTAGCCCAAGCCGAACCCGCAGTAGCCCAAGCTACTCCACCGCGTCCGCAGCCTGACGGGTGAGCATCGCCATCACGCTGGCGACGGTCTTGCGGAGTTCGCGGCGGTCGCAGATGAAGTCGACGGCGCCTTTTTCCTGCAGGAACTCCGCCCGCTGGAAGCCTTCCGGCAGCTTCACGCGCACCGTGGACTCGATCACGCGCGGGCCGGCGAAACCGATCAGCGCCTTGGGTTCGGCGATCACCACGTCGCCGACGAATGCGAAGCCCGCGCTGACGCCGCCCATGGTGGGGTCGGTCAGCACGCTGATGTAGGGCAGGCCCTTCTTGGCCAGGCGGGTGAGCGCGGCGTTGGTCTTCGCCATCTGCATCAGCGACAGCAGGCCTTCCTGCATGCGCGCGCCGCCGGTGGCGGTGAAGCAGAGGAAGGGCACCTTCTGTTCGATCGCGGCCTCGACGCCGCGCACGAAGCGCTCGCCCACCACGCTGCCCATGGAGCCGCCCATGAAGTCGAACTCGAACGCGGCGGCGACCAGGTTGATGCTGTGCACCGCGCCGCCCATCACCACCAGCGCATCCGTCTCGCCGGTGTGCTCCATCGCTTCCTTCAGGCGCTCCGGGTACTTGCGGCTGTCCTTGAACTTCAGCGGGTCCACCGGCAACACTTCCTGGCCGAGCTCGTAGCGGCCTTCGGCATCGAGGAAGGTGTTCAGGCGCGCGCGCGCGCCGATGCGGTGGTGGTGGCCGCAGGTGGGGCAGACGTTGAGGTTCTGCTCGAGGTCCGTCTTGTACAGCACCGTCTCGCAGCTGGGGCACTTGATCCACAGCCCTTCCGGCACGCTGCGCCGCTCGTTCGGATCCGTGGGCTGGATCTTCGGGGGCAGCAGTTTTTCCAACCAACTCATGTCTTCTCCCGGATGGTTTTCAATGGCCGCACCGTTTCATGCCGCACGGCCGAACCCAGTGCCGCCGCGGAACCGGCTTTGCCGGGCCGCTGGGGGCGCCCCCTTGAGGGGGAGGCGCCGAAGGCGCTTCGGGGGTGGGTCATCCCTTCAAGTCTAGCGCGCTGCGGATGCCGCTCAGGAAGGCGGACAGCGCCGCCGAGACGTTTTCCCGCGGCTGGTCTTCCACGACCTGGATGACCTTGGTGCCGATCACCACCGCGTCCGCCACGCGGCCGATGCTGCGGGCTGTGGCGGCGTCGCGGATGCCGAAGCCGACGCCCACGGGAATCTTCACGTGCTTGCGGATGCGCGGCAGGGCTTCTTCGACGGCGGCGGTGTCCAGGTGGCCCGCGCCCGTCACGCCCTTGAGCGACACGTAGTACACGTAGCCGCTCGCGACGCGGGCGACCTGCTGGATGCGCTTCTCTGTGCTGGTGGGCGCCAGCAGGAAGATCAGGTCCAGGCCCTGCGTCTTCAGTTGCGCGGCAAAGGCCTCGCACTCCTCGGGCGGATAGTCGACGATCAGCACGCCGTCGACGCCGGCAGCGGCCGCGTCGCGCGCGAAGGAGGCGTCGCCATGGGCGAATTCGTAGCGCTCGACCGGGTTGGCGTAGCCCATGAGCACCACGGGCGTCTTCGCATCGCGCTCGCGGAAGGCCTTGACCATGGCCAGCACTTGCGCGAGGCCGACGCCGAAGGCGAGCGCCTGCTCGCCGGCCTTCTGGATCACGGGGCCGTCGGCCATCGGGTCGGAGAAGGGCACGCCCAGCTCGATCACGTCCGCGCCGGCGCCGACCATCGTGTGCATCAGCTCCGGCGTGATGTCGGCGAAGGGGAAGCCGGCGGTGAGGTACGGGATCAGCGCCTTGCGCTTTTCCTTCGCGAGCCGCTCGAAGGTGGGCTGGATGCGGCTCATTGTTTAGGCCCTCCCTTGAGCGACAGGCCGCGCATCGAGGGCCGGTCGTAGAACTCCACGCCCGCGAGGTCCGCCACGGTGCCGATGTCCTTGTCGCCACGACCCGAGAGGTTCACCAGGATGTGCTGGTCGGTGCGCATGGTCTTCGCGAGATTCATCGCGTACGCGATCGCATGGCTCGACTCCAGCGCCGGGATGATGCCCTCGGTACGGCACAGGTAGTGGAACGCCTCCAGCGCTTCCTTGTCCGTGATGCCGACGTATTCGGCGCGGCCCGTGTCCTTCAACCACGCGTGCTCCGGGCCGACGCCGGGATAGTCGAGGCCCGCGCTCACGCTGTGCGTCTCGATGATCTGGCCGTTCGCATCCTGCAGGATGTAGGTGCGGTTGCCATGCAGCACGCCGGGCGAGCCGCGCTGCAGCGAAGCCGAGTGCTTGCCGCTGTCCAGGCCTTCGCCCGCGGCCTCGACGCCGATCAGGCGCGTCTGCTCGAACGGGATGTACGGATGGAAGATGCCCATCGCATTGCTGCCGCCGCCCACGCAGGCGATCACGGCGTCGGGCTGGCGGCCCGCCATCTCCGGCATCTGTTCGATGCATTCCTTGCCGATGATGCTCTGGAAGTCGCGCACCATCATCGGGTACGGATGCGGGCCCGCAACCGTGCCGATGATGTAGAAGGTGTTCTCGACGTTGGTGACCCAGTCGCGCATCGCTTCGTTGAGCGCGTCCTTCAGCGTCTTGCTGCCGGACTCCACCGGCACGACGCGCGCGCCCAGCAGGTTCATGCGGTAGACGTTGGGGCTTTGCCGGACGACGTCGTTGCTGCCCATGTAGACCACGCATTCGAGGCCGTAGCGCGCGCAGATGGTGGCGGTGGCCACGCCGTGCTGGCCGGCGCCCGTCTCGGCGATCACGCGCGGCTTGCCCATGCGGCGCGCGAGCATCGCCTGGCCGATCACGTTGTTGATCTTGTGCGCGCCGGTGTGGTTCAGGTCCTCGCGCTTGAGGTAGATCTGCGCGCCGCCCTGTTCGCGGCTCATGCGCTGCGCGTGATAGATCGGCGAGGGGCGGCCGACGAAGTGCTTCAGCTCGTACGCGAATTCCGCCAGGAACTCGGGGTCGTGCTGGTAATGCGCGTAGGCCTCGCGCAACTCCTCGATCGCGTGGGTGAGTGTCTCGCTGACGAAGCTGCCGCCGTAGCGGCCGAAATGGCCGGTGGCGTCAGGCTGCTGGTAATCGAACATGGCTGGACCTTGCAAGGTGCTCGTCGGCTGCGCGGACCGCGGCGACGAACTGATGGATCTTGGCGGCGTCCTTCACCCCTTTCGAGGCTTCGACACCCGAACTCACATCAACGGCCAGCGTCCGGAAACGCGGCCGCACTTGCACGATGCCATCGGCCACGTTTGCAGGTGTGAGCCCACCAGACAAAACGGCGTGACAACTGGCGCTTGTTGGAAGGCGTGACCAAGGAAATGTCCGTCCGGCGCCGCCGTAGCCTTCGACGTGGGCGTCGAGCAGCAGGGCTTGCGCTTCGCTGAAATCGGATGCGAATTTTAGCAAGTCGAACGGCTGGGCCGCGTCCAGGGGAATCCGGGCCGCCCGCATCCATGGCCGGGCGCCTGCCGCCTGCCGGCAGAAGGCCGGGGTCTCGTCGCCGTGGAATTGCAGCGTTGCGCCGGGCACCTGCTCGCAGGCCGCGCGCACGCTGTCCAGCGTTTCGTTGACGAACAGCAGCACCGGCGTGACGAAGGGCGGCAGCCGGCGCGCGAGTTCGGCGGCGCGCGCGGCGCTCACGTAGCGCGGGCTCTTCGGGTAGAGCACCAGTCCGATCGCATCGGCGCCGGCCTCGACGGCCGCATCCACGTCCTGCTCACGCGAGAGGCCGCAGATCTTCACGCGGGTGCGCACGGGGACGGAGCTCATGGCAACCAATCATACGCAGCGGCGTGGCTGGGCAAGCCCCAGCGGGCTTCATAGACCGGGCCCAGGAAATAGAGGCCGTCGGGGGAGAAGGTGGGCGAGGCCGCGTCGCGGCTCCTGGCGGCCAGCACGTCGCGCATCCAGTCCGGGGGCTTCAGTCCCTGGCCGACGGTGATCAGCGAGCCCATCAGGTTGCGGATCATGTGGTGCAGGAAGGCGTTGGCCTCGAACTCGAAGCGCCAGTAGGGCCCGCGGCGCGTGATGCGGATGGGGGCAAGTGTCTTCACGGGCGTGGGCGACTGGCACGAGGACGCGCGGAAGGACGTGAAGTCGTGTTCCCCGGCCAGGTGCGCGGCCGCGGCGCGCATCGCGTCGGCATCGAGCGGGCGGAACACCCACCCGACGCGGCCCGCCTCCACGCTGGGGCGCACGGGCGACTCGAGCAGGATATAGGCGTAGCGGCGCGCGCGGGCGCTGTTGCGCGCATGGAAGTCCCCGGGCACGGGGCGCGCCCATTGCACCGCGATGTCCGGCGGCAGGAAGGTGTTGGTGCCGCGCACCCAGGAGTAGTCCTCGCGCTCCAGATCGGTATCGAAATGGACCACCTGCATGAGTCCGTGCACGCCGGCGTCGGTGCGGCCGGCGCACACGGAGGCGATGCGCGTCGTGGCGAAGCGCTCCAGCGCCGACTCGAGGTGGTCCTGCACGGTGCGACCCGACGGCTGGCTCTGCCAGCCGTCATAGGCCTGGCCGTTGTAGCTGATGCCGAGTGCGAGTCTCACCTGGGAAGGGCCTTGGTTCGCCTGGGAAGGGCCTTGGATCGTAGGCTGGCGGTGAGCGAAGCGAACCCCAGCACTGCGCGCAATGCTGGGGTTCCTGCGTCACCCCAGCCTACGGTTCCCGCGTCACCCCAGCCTACTGGGGGACGCGGGCGGAGGGAAGACCTTAACCGATCTCGGCCAGCAGGCGCTGCGCGCGCGACTTGAGGTCGCCCGACGCTTCGGCCAGCACTTCCTCGGCGAGGCTGCGGGCGCCGTCGGCATCGCCGATCGCGTTGAACTCCTCGGCCAGGGCGAGCTTGGTCGCGAGCGGGCTTTCCGCTTCGCCACCGGCCGCGGCAGGCGGCGCGACGTCCAGGTCCATGGACGGCAGGGACACGGCAGGCTTGGCCGCAGGTGCGGCGGCAGCGGGTGCCGGTGCAGCAGCAGCGGGCGCGGGAGCAGCAGGGGCGGGCGCCGGTGCCGGCGCCTCGCCGGGCAGGTCCAGCGACAGGCCGGCCAGGTCGAACTCCAGCATCTCGCCCTTGGGCGCGGCAGCTGGCGCCGCCGCCGGCTTGGCAGCGGGAGCCGCGGCCGGGGGCGTGTCGAAGTCCATCTCCAGCGGCGGCATGTCGAGGCCGGCGGGCTCCGTCGGGGGCACGTCGTGCGACGGCGCGGGAGCGGGCGCGGGCCGCGCCGCGGGCTTCGCTGCCGGCTTCGCAGCGGCCGGGGCCGGTGCGGCTGCAGGCGCGGCGTCGTCGCCGAGCGAGAAGTCCAGGTCGAGGTCCAGGTCCGGAATGACCGTGGCGGCATACGGGGGCGGCGAGGCCGCACGCGCCGGGCTGGCCGCAACGGCGGCCACCGGGGCGCCGCCGGCACCGGATTGCCCGCCGCCGCGGTACATCGGATTCGCCGGGTCGAGTTCGTGGCCGAGGTCGCAGATGTGGTCCCACTCGGGCCCGGAGCCGTGCGTGAGGTTGAAGGCCTCGGCGGCGACCGCTTCGAAGGCCTTCGCGTCGCGGCGCTTGGCGTAGATCTCCAGCAGCTTGGCGTGGATCGCCACGCGCTGCGGGTTCATGCGCAGCGCTTCCTTCAGGATCTCCTCGGCCTGGAGGTCGCGGCCATAGGCCAGGTACACGTCCGCTTCGGCGACGGGGTCGACGTCGCCTGCTGCATCGAGTTGGCTGGGCGAATAGACCATCGACGAGCCCGTCGGATTGTTGGTCTCAGCGGTGTCGATGCGTTGCCCGCCGCTGGCGCCGAAGAAAGAATCAGGTTGCAGCCTGCTTTCGAGGAAGGAACTGTCGACGGCAGCGGTCTTGCGCTTCTGCCGCATCTTGTAGAAGCCGAAGCCCAGGAGCACCGCGAGCAGGCCGACGCCGAGGGCGGGGACCAGCGGGTTCTCCAGCACGTCGTCGAGCAGGCCCGGTTCGGGCGGCGGCGGCGCGCGCTTCGCGGCAGGCTTGGCGGCTGCGGCCGGCGCACCGCCGCTGGCGGCGCGTTGCGCGGCCGAAGCGGTGGCCGCAGGTGCAGTGGCAACCGGCGCGGTAGCGGTCGTGGGCGCGGAAGCAGCCGCGCTCGGCGCCGAGGCTGGCGTCACCGCTGCAGGTGCCGCAGCGGGCGCGGGCGCAGGCGTGGGCGTCGTTGCCGCAGCGACCGGGGCCGGTGCGGGCGTCGATGCGGCAGCCGCGGGTGCCGATGCGGGCTTCGCGGCCATCGCAGCGGCAGGAGCCGATGCAGGTTTGGCGGACGTCACAGCGGCAGCGGCGGGAGCCGATGCAGGCTTGGCGGCCGTGGCAGCGGCAGCGCCGGGTGTCGATGCGGGCTTCGCGGCCGTGGCAGCGGCGGCGGGTGCGGCCGCAGATGCGGACTTCGACGCCGGCGCCGGCGGGGTCATGCCCGCGGGCGCCGTCACGCCCGCGCCGGGACGCGTTCCGGTGCCGCCCGCCGCGCCCGGCGTGCTGCCGGACAGGCGATTGAGGTCCGCGATGTTCTTGTTCAACTCCGCGACGCGCTGCTCCTGCTCCTGGGCCTGGCGCTCGCGGGCGATCTGGTCCGCGTTGGGCGTCTTGCCCTTCGCCGAGCCCTTCGACAGCGTGAGCCGGTCGGCGGGGCCGCTGGGCGCCTTCTTGTCTTCCACCTGCGCCTGCACGCGGCCCGAGGCCTCGCGGCTGGCCGCCGGAGCAGCCGCGGTCGGCACGCCCTCGGCGAGGCGGCGGCGGAATTCGTTGAAGTCGCGGCTCTGCACCACCAGCGTCTGGTGCGCCTCGTCGGGGCTCACCGCGCTCGCCTGCTCTGCGCTGGGCACGTCCAGCACCGCGCCGGACTTCAGGCGGTTGACGTTGCCCGCGACGAAGGCGTCGGGATTGGCGCGCAGCATCGCCACGAGCATCTGGTCGAGCGACACGCTCGCCGGCTTGTTCGCAGCGGCGATGCGGCCCGCCGTGTCGCCGCTCTTGACGGTGACCGACTTGCCTTCGCCCGATGGCGTCGCGGCAGCAGAGGGCTTCGCAGCAGGAGTGGGGGCGCGCGCCGTGGAAGCGGCGGGCGCAGCGGCCGCAGGCTCCGCAGGGCTTGCCGATGCGGCCGCGCGGGCCGGCGCCGTCGATCGTGGGGTTACCGAGGGTACAGGCACGCTGCGGCTCGGCACGGGCGTGACCTGCGCGGCGAGCGGGGCCTGGCCCTGGCGCAGCGCCGGCGGGTCGAGCAGCATCGTGAAATCGCGCTGCACGCTGCCGGCGGCCCACCTGGCCTGCAGGATCACGTCCACGAAGGGCTCGTTGACCGGGCGATCGCTCGCGAGCTGCAGGAAGTGGCTGCCGTCAGGGCGGCGCTGCAAGCTGATGGTGACGTTGCCCAGCGCGGGGTTGTAGTCCATCCCGCGGCTGCGGAAGGTGTCGGGCGACGCAATGTTCGCGCGCAGCGAGGCCACTTCGTCCGGACTGATTTCCGGGACGTCGACTTCCGCGCGCAGCGGTTCGCCGAGGGCGGACCGCACCGTGACGCGACCGAGCGCCAGTGCAAGAACATCGGGGGAAGCGAGGCCGAACGCGAGTGCTGCGGCCAACGCCAGCGCCGACAGGCGTGGCTTCGGCAGGCTGCTCTGTGTCGGCGTCCCCACTCCTCGGTCGGGAGGCATTTTTCTCTTCATGCGGCCCATTGCCTTCGAGGCTTAATTCGAAAAAGGACCATAACAGCAACGTCTTAGACTGACAAGCTGAGACACTGCTTAACGTCCGTGGAGCCGTTTTGAGGCGCGTGATGAGGCAGGGCTTGTTGCCGTGTCACAACGCGGGCCGCGCGTGTTGCAGCGATGAGTGTTTCGCGCAGCCCACACGTGTGCACGCGCCGACCACATGAAAAAAGCGCCGCGGTTGCGGCGCTTTTGTCGGCTCGCGCAGGCCTCAGGCCTCCAGCAGCACGCGCAGCATGCGGCGCAGCGGTTCCGCCGCACCCCACAGCAGCTGGTCGCCGATGGTGAAGGCGCCCACGTACTCCGGACCCATCGCGAGCTTGCGGATGCGGCCCACCGGAATGTCCAGCGTGCCCGTCACGGCGACCGGCGTGAGGCCTTGCATGGTGGCCTCGCGCGTGTTGGGAACGACCTTCGCCCAGGCGTTGTCGGCCGCGATCATTGCTTCGATGTCGGCGACGGGTACGTCCTTCTTCAGCTTGAAGGTCAGCGCCTGCGAGTGGCAGCGCATCGCGCCCACGCGCACGCAGAAGCCATCGACCGGCACCGGCTTCGTGCCGAAGCCTTCACCCTGGCCCAGGATCTTGTTGGTCTCGGCGCCGGCCTTCCACTCCTCGCGCGAGATCCCCCAGCCGGCTTCGTCCGGCTGCTTCCCGATCCCCAGGTCCTTGTCGATCCAGGGAATGAGCGAGCCGCCCAGGGGCACGCCGAAGTTCGCCGTCTCTTCGCTGGAGAGCGACTGCTGGCGCGCGAGCACCTTGCGATCGATTTCCAGGATCGCCGACTTCGGGTCGTCCAGCAGCGAGCGCACCTCCGCGTTGAGCGTGCCGAACTGCGTGAGCAGCTCGCGCATGTGCTGCGCGCCGCCGCCCGATGCGGCCTGGTAGGTCATGCTGGTCATCCACTCGACCAGCCCCGCCTTGTACAGCGCGCCCACGCCCATGAGCATGCAGCTGACGGTGCAGTTGCCGCCGATCCAGTTGCGGCCACCCTTGGCGAGCGCGTTCCTGATCACCGGCATGTTGACCGGGTCGAGCACGATGATCGCGTCGTCCTTCATGCGCAGCGTGGACGCCGCGTCGATCCAGTGGCCGTTCCAGCCGGCCGCGCGCAGCTTGGGAAACACCTCGGTCGTGTAGTCGCCACCCTGGCAGGTGATGACGATGTCGCACTTCTTCAGCGCCTCGAGGTCGAACGCGTCCTTGAGCACCTTCTCGTTCTTCGCTTGCGCGGGGGCCTTGCCGCCGGCATTGGAGGTCGAGAAGAAGAGTGGCTCGATCAGGCCGAAGTCGCCTTCGGCCTGCATGCGGTCCATGAGGACCGAGCCGACCATGCCGCGCCAGCCGACGAGGCCGACCAGCGGTTGTTGTCCGTTCGAGAGTTTCATCGCTGCGCCTTTCCGTTGGGATCCTGTTCCCCCGGCTCGTCTCGGCCGGAGGTGGCGCGACGAACCGGAGCTTGTCTAGCTCTTGGTGGTCTTCTTCGTGATGGCTGCCACGACGGCCTCGCCCATTTCGCGGGTGCCGACCTTGCGGGTGCCTTCCGACCAGATGTCCGCCGTCCGCAGGCCCTGCGACAGCACGTCCTTCACCGCGGACTCGATGCGGTCGGCGGCTTGGGGCTGGTTGAGGGAGAAGCGGAGCATCATGGCGGCAGACAATATTGTAGCCAAAGGATTGGCCACGCCCTTGCCCGCGATATCGGGCGCGCTGCCGTGCGACGGCTCGTACAGGCCCTGGTTGCTGGCGTTCATGCTGCCCGAGGGGAGCATGCCGATGGAGCCGGTGAGCATGGCGGCCTCGTCCGAGAGGATGTCGCCGAACATGTTGCCGGTCACGACCACGTCGAAGGACTTGGGCGATTTCACCAGCTGCATGGCCGCGTTGTCCACGTACATGTGGTCCAGCTTCACGTCGGGATACTGCTGGCCCACTTCCGTGACCACGTCCTTCCAGAACTGGAAGGTCTCGAGCACGTTGGCCTTGTCGACCGAGGTCACCTTCTTGCCGCGCTTGCGGGCGGCCTGGAACGCGACGTGCGCGATCCGCTCGATCTCCGGCCGCGTGTAGCGCATCGTGTCGAACGCTTCCTCGGCGCCGGCGAAGGTGCCATCGGGCGAGGTGCGCCGGCCGCGCGGCTGGCCGAAGTAGATGTCGCCGGTGAGCTCGCGGATGATCAGGATGTCGAGGCCCGCGACCAGCTCCGGCTTCAGCGAGGACGCGTGCGTGAGCTGCTCGTAGCAGATGGCGGGCCGGAAGTTCGCGAACAGGCCCAGGTTCTTGCGCAGGCCCAGGATCGCCTGCTCGGGACGGAACTGGCGTTCCAGCTTGTCGTACTTCCAGTCGCCGACCGCGCCGAACAGGATGGCGTCGGCCGCCTTGGCGAGCTTCAACGTGGCTTCGGGCAGCGGATGTCCGTGCTTGTCATAGGCCATGCCGCCGACATCGGCGAACTCCAGCTCCAACTTCAGGTCGAGGACCTTCAGGACCTTGACGGCCTCGTCGACGATCTCGGTGCCGATGCCGTCACCGGGCAGGACTGCGATTTTCATGGGGGTGCTTTCTTTGAAGGCCGTGCGATCACCGAGAGAGGAACGCAGAGGACGCAGAGGTTACGCAGAGGACGCAGAGAAAACCTTTCTTGAATTCCTCTGCGTCCTCTGCGAAACCTTTGCGCACTCTGCGTTCACCTGCTCATGCGACACGCAGCCGATTTCTAGAGCGTATGCGCCAGCCAGGGCTTCTTCGCCAGGCGCTCGGATTCGTAGGCCTTGATCTTGTCGGACTGGCGCAGGGTCAGTCCGATGTCGTCGAAGCCGTTCATGAGGCAGTACTTGCGGAAGCCCTGGACTTCGAAGGGCAGCGGGTCGGCGCCGCCGGCGCGCGTGACCACCTGGCGGTCCAGGTCCACGGTCAGCTCGTAGCCGGGGAAGGCGTAGCACTCGTCGAACAGCTTCGCGACCTGCGCCTCCGGCAGCACGATGGGCAGCACGCCGTTCTTGAAGCAGTTGTTGAAGAATATGTCCGCGAAGCTCGGCGCGATGATGGCGCGGAAGCCGTACTGCTGCAGCGCCCAGGGCGCGTGCTCGCGGGAGGAGCCGCAGCCGAAGTTGCGGCGCGCGAGCAGGATGGACGCGCCCTTGTAGCGCGGCTGGTTCAGCACGAAGTCCGGGTTCGGCTTGCGCGAAGCCGGGTCCTGGCCCGGCTCGCCGTGGTCCAGGTAGCGCCACTCGTCGAACAGGTTCTGGCCGAAGCCGGTCTTGCGGATCGACTTGAGGAACTGCTTGGGGATGATCGCGTCGGTGTCGACGTTCTCGCGGTCCATCGGGGCGACGAGCCCCTTGTGCACGATGAATTTGTCCATGTTGCTTCCTTCTCCCTCCCCTTCTGGGGGAGGGCTGGGGTGGGGGCTCAGGCGAACTGCCGGATGTCCACGAAATGGCCGTGCACCGCGGCAGCGGCGGCCATGGCGGGACTCACCAGGTGCGTGCGGCCTCCGGCGCCCTGGCGGCCTTCGAAGTTGCGGTTGCTGGTCGAGGCGCAGCGCTCGCCCGGCTCGAGCCGGTCGGCGTTCATCGCCAGGCACATGGAGCAGCCGGGCTCGCGCCACTCGAAGCCGGCGGCGCGGAAGATCTGGTCCAGGCCTTCGCGCTCGGCCTGCTCCTTCACCACGCCCGAGCCCGGCACCACCAGGGCGGCCTTGATGTTGGGCGCGACCTTGCGTCCGAGCTTCTTCACCACGGCGGCGGCCTCGCGCATGTCCTCGATGCGGCTGTTGGTGCAGGAGCCGATGAACACCTTGTCCACGTAGATGTCGTTCATGGGCTTGCCCGGTTCCAGGCCCATGTAGGTGAGCGCGCGTTCCATCGCGTTGCGCTTGTTGGCGTCCTTCTCCTTGTCGGGGTCCGGCACGCGCGCATCGATGGTGGTCACCATTTCGGGCGAGGTGCCCCAGGTCACCTGCGGCACGATCTGCGTCGCGTCGAGTTCCACCACGGCGTCGAACTTCGCATCGGGGTCCGAGTAGAGCGTGCGCCAGTAGGCCACCGCCTGCTCCCACTCCACGCCGCTGGGCGCGAGCGGCCGGCCCTTGACGTACTCGATGGTCTTCTCGTCCGGTGCGACCATGCCCGCGCGTGCACCGGCTTCGATCGCCATGTTGCACACGGTCATGCGGCCTTCCATGCTGAGGCCGCGGATGGCGGAGCCGGCGAACTCGATGGTGTAGCCGGTGCCGCCGGCCGTGCCGATCTTGCCGATGATGGCCAGCACGATGTCCTTCGCCGTGACGCCGGGGGCGAGGCGGCCCTCGACCAACACCCGCATGTTCTTCGCTTTCTTCTGCAGCAGCGTCTGCGTGGCGAGCACGTGCTCCACCTCGGAGGTGCCGATGCCGTGCGCGAGCGCGCCGAAGGCGCCGTGCGTGGAAGTGTGCGAGTCACCGCAGACCACCGTCATGCCGGGCAGCGTCGCGCCCGACTCGGGGCCGATCACGTGCACGATGCCCTGGCGCTTGGACAGGAAGGGGAAATACGCGGCTGCGCCGAACTCGCCGATGTTCTTGTCGAGCGTCGTGACCTGCTCCTTGGAGATCGGGTCGTCGATGCCGTCGTAGCCCCGCTCCCAGCCGGTCGTGGGCGTGTTGTGGTCGGCGGTCGCCACCACGGAGCTGATTCGCCACACCTTGCGGCCGGCCTCGCGCAGGCCCTCGAAGGCCTGCGGGCTGGTCACCTCGTGCACCAGGTGGCGGTCGATGTAGAGGACGGCCGTCCCGTCTTCCTCGGAGTGGACGACGTGCTCGTCCCAGATCTTGTCGTACAGCGTGCGTCCCATGGAGGCTTCCTTTGGCGTGAAATTCTATGCGGCGAGCGCCTGCGGGCTGTCGGCCCGGGCGCGCAGGTGGTCCACCAGCAGGCGGGCGGTGAGCGGCAGGGTGGAAAAGTCGCGGGCGACGAGGCGGATGTCGCGCGTCGCCCAGGCGTCGGTCAGCGGCACGCAGGCGAGCTCGCCCACGTGCATCAGCGTGAAGGCCCGGCGCGGCATGAGGCCGACGCCCAGTCCGTTGTCGATCATGCGGCACATTGCGTCCAGGCCCGTGACGTGGATGCGCAGCTTGATCGCGCGTCCCGCCGCCGCGGCCGCCTCGCGCATCGCGAGGTAGATGGAGCTGTTGGAGTGCAGGCCCACGTGGTCGAAGTCCAGCGTGTCCTCGAAGGCGATGGCCTCCTGCCGCGCCAGTGCATGGCCGCGCGGCACGATCAGCACCAGCTCGTCCTGCCGATAGGGCAGCGTCTGCAACTCGTGGCCGTTGCCGCCTGCGGCGACGTTGCAGATGCCCAGGTCGGCCGCGCCTTCCTGCACGGCGCGCAGCACCTCGGTGGACAGGTGCTCCTCCAGGTCGATCTTCACCTGCGGGTGCTCCTCGCTGAAGGAGCCCAGGTCCTCGGGCAGGAACTGCACGATGGCGGAGATGTTCGCGTGGATGCGCACGTGGCCGCGCACGCCGTCGGCGTACTCGGAGAGTTCCGCCTGCATCTTCTCCAGGCTGAACAGCACGGAGCGCGCGTGGTGCAGCAGGCTTTCGCCGGCGGGCGTGAGCTTCACGCCGCGCGTGTGGCGATAGAGCAGGGGCGTCTCGAGCGTCGCCTCCAGGTCCGACAGGCGCTTGCTGACGGCCGAGGCGGCGATGAACTCGCGCTCCGCGGCCTTGCCGATCGAGCCGAGCTCGCACACCGCCACGAAAAGCTGCAGCGAGGTGAGGTCGATCCGGCGGGCGAAGGAGCGTTCGGAGGGGCGCATGGCGGGCTGGGCATCGCATGGCGCGATGGCAGTTCGGGATTCTCCCCGAAGGAGGCGGACGCGGTCATCGCGATCCGCGATGACCGCATTGCCCGCAGGCGTTCCGGCTGGCTCAGCCGGCCGGGCAGAAGGCGCGCAGCCGGTGCCCGTCCGGATCCAGGGCCAAGGCCGTGTAGCCGAAGTCCATGCGCGTGGGCGACTGGGCGACCTGCACGCCCAGCTCGCGCCAGCGGGCGTGCAAGGCGTCCACCTCTCCGTCGCTGGACAGGGCCATGCAGAGCTCGGACGCGCCGGGTGCGGCCTGCGGCGCCGGTTCCACGCCGGCGCGGGCCCACAGTCCCAGCATGAGGCCCTCGGCCAGCGGGAACATCGCGAAGGTAGGCGAGCTCTCCACCGGCGGGCGCCCGAGCAGGCGCTCGTAGAAGCGGGCGCTGGCGGGCGTGTCCTGCACGTACAGGAGGACGAAGTGCTTCGGGTCCATGAGGAACTCCTTTCGTTGACAGGAGACCCATGCTAGGCAGCGCGGTGACAGGAACTGGCAGCAGCGTTCAGTCGCGCGGCCGCGGGATGCGTTGCGTGGACCGCCACTCCTTGAGCAGCTGCTGCCGCTGGCGCGGATAGCGATCCTGCAGGACTTCCAGCGCCGCGATGCGGTCCACGCGGAAGTGCCGGTAGTCCACGCGCTGCTCGCACCAGGCGGCGACCATCCGGGTCTGCTCGAAGAAGCCGAGTGCGAAGGGCCACACGACACGCTCGGACGACGCACCCGCGGCATCGCGGTAGTCCAGCCGCAGCTTGCGCTGCGCGCGGATGGCGCGCCGGATGCTGGCGAGCAGCGCCTCCGGTGCCGGTGCCTCGCGTGCGGGCACCAGCAGTGCGTTGCTTTCCAGTTCGTGGCGCAGCGGCGCCGGCAGCACGGCGTGGATCTTGGCAAGGGCGTTGCGGGCGGCCTCCGCCAGCTCGGGATCGGTATGGGCCGCAACCCAGCGCGAGCCGAGCACCAGGGCCTCGATTTCTTCTTCGCTGAGCATCAGCGGGGGCAGCGTGAAGCCGGGCCGCAGCACATAGCCGACGCCCGCCTCGCCTTCGATGCTTGCGCCCTGGGCCTGCAGGGAGGCAATGTCGCGGTAGAAGGTTCGCAGGCTCACGCCGAGTTCCTGCGCCAGCACGGCGCCGCGCACCGGCTCGCGTCGCCGGCGCAGGGCCTGCATCAGCGCGAGGAGGCGTTCGGCGCGGGACATGGCGCGCAGCATAGCCGCGCGCGCCGTGATTCTTTGCTCCCTCCCCCTCTGGGGGAGGGCGGGGGTGGGGGCGCCGCGTGGCGCTCGAGCGTCGCCTGAGGCGGCCCCCGGACTCAGTCCTTCAGCGACGTCAGCAAGCGGTTCGTGCGCAGCGCCAGCAGCGTGCACACCGCGCCGGAGAGCAGGTAGAGGCTCACGGCGACCAGCCCGAAGCGTGCCGACAGGTACAGCGCCACGAAGGGCGCGAAGGCGGCGCCGATCAGCCACGCGAGATCCGTGGTGAGCGCCGCGCCCGTGTAGCGCAGGTGCGGCAGGAAGTTGGACGTCATGGTGCCCGCGGCCTGCCCATACGAGAGGCCCAGCAGCACGAAGCCGACCAGGATGAAGGCGTCACGCCCGACGCTGCCGGAGTCCAGCAGGAACGGCGTGGCGACGCTGAACACCGCGATCGCGAACGCGAGCGTGCCCAGCGTGCGGCGGCGGCCGATGCGGTCGGCCATCCAGCCGGACACGGGCATGGCCAGCGCGCCGAGGACGCCACCGAGCAATTCCACCGTCATGAACTGTGCGACCTCTTCCTGGGAGAACAGCACCACCCACGACAGCGGGAAGATCGTCACGAGATGGAACAGCGCATACGAGGCCAGCGCCGCGAACGCCCCGATCACGATGTTGACGCCCTGCGTGGACAGCAGCTCGCCGGTGTTGCCCGGCTCCAGTTCGGCGTGCTCCAGGCCGCGCTCGTACTCGTGCGTCACCACCAGCCGCAGGCGCGCGAACAGCGCGACCACGTTGATCGCGAACGCCGCGTAGAACGGGTAGCGCCAGCCCCAGGTCAGGAAGTCGGCGCTGGACAGGTTGGTCCAGAGGTACAGGAACACCGCGCACGCGACCACGAAGCCCAGCGGGGCGCCGAGCTGGCCCAGCATCGCATACCAGCCGCGCTTGTGCTCCGGCGCGTTGATCGCCAGCAGCGAGGGCAGGCCGTCCCAGGACCCGCCGAGGGCCAGGCCCTGGCCGATGCGGCATAGCGTGAGCAGGGCGATCGACCAGACGCCGACCGCGCCGTAACCCGGCAGCAGCGCCATGCTGCAGGTCGAGATGCCAAGCAGGAACAGCGAGACGGTGAGCTTCACGCTGCGGCCGAAGTGCCGTTGTACCGACATGCCCAGCAGCGTGCCGATCGGCCGCACCACGAACGCGACCGCGAACACGGCGAAGGCGTACAGGATGCCGTGCAGCCGGTCCACGAACGGGAAGAAGACTTGCGGGAAGACGAGCACCGAGGCGATGCCGTAGACGAAGAAGTCGAAATTCTCGGAAGCCCGGCCGATCACCACGCCGACGGCGATGTCGCCGGGGGCGACGACCGCCTCGTCCGGCGAGTTGTGGGGTGTGGCGCCGTGGGCGCCGGTCATCGTGGGGGAGAGCGGAGGCAGGGGGGCGCTGGCGGCAGAACTCATCGGGCGGACGGCGGTGTAGAGCCGAGTGTGGGACAAAATGTCCAATGCAACTTTGACGTCAATCAGGATACATTCGCTCTCGTTGCGCAACTGGCGTTTTCCCTTGCGCTCTGTAACCCCATGTATCCCCCACTCCGACTCGCAGCCCGTCGCATCGGGCTCGCCCTTCTTCTCTCCGCGCTCGCCGGCTGCGACACCATCGTCATGAAGCCGCACGGCGACGTCGCCGCGCAGCAGGCGCAATTGATCTGGCAGTCCGTCTTCCTGATGCTGCTGATCATCGTGCCGGTGATGGTGCTGATCCTGCTGTTCGCGTTCCGCTACCGGCAGTCCGCCAATGCGACCTACATGCCCGACTGGGACCACTCGACGCGCCTCGAGCTCCTGATCTGGGGCGCGCCGCTGCTGATCATCATCGCGCTGGGCACCATCACCTGGATCAGCACGCACAAGCTCGATCCGTACCGGCCGCTGGATCGCATCAACGCGCAGACGCCGATCACCGCGCCAGTGAAGCCGCTGGTGGTGGACGTCGTCGCGATGGACTGGAAGTGGCTTTTCATCTATCCGGAAGAAGGCTTCGCCACCGTCAACGAGGTCGCGGCGCCGGTGAACCGCCCGATCCAGTTCCACATCACGTCGACGACGGTGATGAATGCGTTCTACGTGCCGGCGCTCGCGGGCATGGTGTACGCGATGCCCGGCATGGACATGCAGTTGCACGCCGTGATGAACGACCCGGGCGCGTACGAAGGCATCTCCGCCAACTACAGCGGCGCCGGCTTCTCCGACATGAAGTTCAAGTTCCTCGGCCTCTCCGAGCAGGACTATGCGGACTGGGTCGCGAGCAACCGGCAGGGTGGCGCGGCGCTCACGCGCGCCGAGTACGTGAAGCTGGAGCAGCCGAGCGCGAAGGAGCCGGTGCACCGCTATGCGAGCGTCGAGGACGGCCTGTACGACGCGATCCTCAATCGCTGCGTCGACGGCAAGAAGATGTGCATCAACCAGATGATGCACATCGACGCCAACGGCGGCGCGGGCAAGGGCTCGGCCAGCGAAGGTGCGCTCCTGCAGCAGGACCTCGGCCCGCGCGGCAAGCGCACGGTCGTCGCCGCACTGTGCACGCCCTCGAATCCCCTGGGACTTCCCATCGCCACGGCCGCCACCCGCTGAAGAACATTCCGGCGCCGCCCCGATGGGGGCGCCCTCCTGACAAGACCACGCCATGTCCACCGACCTGAGCCACCTCATCTTCGGCCGCCTCAGCTGGGAGGCCATCCCCTACCACGAGCCCATCCTGGTCGCGACCTTCGCCGCCGTCGCCCTGGGGGGCCTCGTCGTGCTGGCCGCACTCACCTACTTCAAGTGGTGGGGCCCGCTGTGGCGCGACTGGGTGTGCAGCATCGACCACAAGAAGATCGGCATCATGTACATGGTGCTGGGCGTCGTCATGCTGCTGCGCGGCTTCGCCGACGCGATCATGATGCGCGCGCAGCAGGCCGTCGCCTTCGGCGGCAACATGGGCTTCCTGCCGCCGCACCACTACGACCAGATCTTCACGGCGCACGGCGTGATCATGATCTTCTTCGTGGCGATGCCCTTCGTCACCGGCCTCATGAACTACGTCGTGCCGCTGCAGATCGGCGCACGCGACGTGGCCTTCCCGTTCCTGAACAACTTCAGCTTCTGGATGACGGTCAGCGGCGCGGTGCTCGTGATGCTGTCGCTGTTCGTCGGCGAGTTCGCGCGCACCGGCTGGCTCGCGTATCCGCCCTTATCGGGGCTGATGGCCAGTCCGGACGTCGGGGTGGACTACTACCTGTGGTCCCTGCAGATCGCGGGGGTCGGAACGACCTTGTCGGGCATCAACCTGATCGCCACGATCATCAAGATGCGCGCGCCCGGCATGAACCTGATGCGCATGCCCGTGTTCACGTGGACTGCGCTGTGCACCAACGTGCTGATCGTCGCGTCCTTCCCGGTGCTCGCCGCGACCCTGGCGCTGCTGAGCGCCGACCGCTACCTCGGCACGAACTTCTTCACGAACGACTTCGGCGGCAATCCGATGATGTACGTGAACCTGATCTGGATCTGGGGCCACCCCGAGGTCTACATCCTGGTGCTGCCCGTCTTCGGCGTGTGGTCCGAGATCGTGTCGACCTTCAGCGGCAAGCGCCTGTTCGGCTACGCGTCGATGGTCTATGCGACCGTGGTGATCACGATCCTGTCGTACCTGGTGTGGCTGCACCACTTCTTCACCATGGGCTCGGGCGCCAGCGTGAACTCGTTCTTCGGCATCACGACCATGATCATCTCGATCCCGACCGGGGCGAAGATCTTCAACTGGCTGTTCACGATGTACCGCGGCCGCATCCGCTTCGACGTGCCGATGATGTGGGCCGTCGGCTTCATGGTCACCTTCATCATCGGCGGCATGACCGGCGTGATGCTGGCCGTGCCTCCCGCGGACTTCGTGCTGCACAACTCGCTGTTCCTGATCGCGCACTTCCACAACGTGATCATCGGTGGCGTGGTGTTCGGCGTGTTCGCCGCGATCAACTACTGGTTCCCCAAGGCCTTCGGCTACCGGCTGGACGCGTTCTGGGGCAAGGCTTCGTTCTGGTTCTGGCTGGTGGGCTTCTGGGTCACCTTCGCGCCGCTGTACCTGCTCGGCTTCATGGGCGTGACGCGCCGCATGAACCACTTCGACGACCCGTCGCTGCAGCCCTACATGATCGTGTCGTCCATCGGGGCAGGCCTGATCGCGCTGGGCATCGGCTGCTTCCTCGTGCAGCTCGCGGTGAGCTACGTCAGGCGCGAGCAGCTGCGCGACGTGACCGGCGACCCGTGGGATGCGCGCACGCTGGAGTGGTCCACCTCCTCGCCGCCCCCGGAATACAACTTCGCCTTCACGCCCGTGGTGCATGACAACGACGCGTGGACCGACATGAAGCGGCGCGGCGCCCAGCGTCCGCTGGCCGGCTTCAGGCCGATCCACATGCCGAAGAACACCTCCGCGGGCTTCATCATCGCCGTGCTCGCCACCGCCATGGGCTTCGGGCTGATCTGGCACATGTGGCTGCTGGCGGGCCTCGGCTTCGTCGCCATGATCGGGACGGCCATCTTCCACACCTTCAACTACGACCGCGACTTCAACATCCCGGCCGACGTGGTGGCGCGCACGGAAGCTGCGCGCACCCGGTCGCTGGCCGCGGCGTGACGCGAAAGAACACCAGGCGATGAGTTCCACCACCACCGTTCCGCCGACCGGCGCCGCGCCGGTCTTCTACGACGACGGCAGCCACCACCCGGAGCAGGGCACCCTGCTCGGGTTCTGGCTGTACCTGATGAGCGACTGCCTCGTCTTCGCCATCCTGTTCGCCACCTACGGCGTGCTCGGTCGCAACTACGCGGCCGGCCCTTCGGGCGCGGACCTGTTCGAGCTGCCGGTCGTGGCCGTCAACACCGGCTTCCTGCTGCTGTCCTCCATCACCTACGGCTTCGCAATGATCGCGATGCTGGGCCGCAAGAAGACCGGCGTGCTGGTGTGGCTCGCGATCACGGGCCTGCTCGGCGCCGGCTTCCTCACCCTGGAAATCAACGAGTTCGCGCACCTCATCGCCGAAGGCGCCGGCCCCTGGCGCAGCGCGTTCCTCTCCAGCTTCTTCACGCTGGTGGGCACGCACGGCCTGCACGTCACCTTCGGCATCGTGTGGCTGATCACGCTGATGGTGCAGGTCGGCAAGCTGGGCCTCACGCGCGAGAACAAGCGGCGCCTCGTGTGCCTGTCCATGTTCTGGCACTTCCTGGACGTCGTGTGGATCGGCGTCTTCACCTTCGTGTACCTGATGGGGTCCATGCGATGAGCGCCCAGCACGCGACCGCCGGCCACGGCGACCACCACGACGATCACGACGACATCGAGTACCACGCCACCGTGAAGGGCTACGTGGTCGGGTTCATGCTGTCCGTCGTCCTGACCGCGATCCCGTTCTGGCTGGTGATGGCGAAGGTGCTGCCCACCACGCTCACCAGCGTGATCATCCTGGGCTTCGCGGCCGTGCAGATGGTCGTGCACGTCGTCTACTTCCTGCACCTCGATCGCCAGGCGCAGGGCGGCTGGAACCTGCTGGCGCTGATCTTCACCGTCGTCATCCTGTTCATCCTGCTGTCGGGATCGATCTGGGTCATGTACCACATGAACGAGAACATGATGCCCGTCGACCCGCAGATGATGCGCAACATGCCTTGAGCATGGGGCGAAGGCCGCGGTCGCTGGTCGCGCTGGTGGTGATGCTCACTGCCTGTGCGCTGGCGGCCGCGGGCTTCGCCGCATTGGGCGTCTGGCAGGTGCGTCGGCTCGCCTGGAAGGAGGCGCTGATCGCGCGCGTGGACCGCAACATCCACGGTGCGCCTGTCCCCGCGCCCGCATCCGCGCAGTGGCAGCAGATCACCGCCGCCGACGAGTACCGGCGCGTGCAGGCCAGCGGCCACTTCGACTATGGGCATGAAGTGGAAGTCGCGGCCACCACCGAACTCGGCGCCGGCTATTGGGTGCTCACGCCGCTGCGCACGCGCGACGGCACGTGGATCCTCGTGAACCGCGGCTTCGTGCCGCCGGAGCTGCGCGCGAACGTGCCGCGGGGACCGGACCAGGGCGAAGTGACCGGCCTGCTGCGCTCCAGCGAACCGGGCGGCCGCTTCCTGCAGGCCAACGTGCCCGCGGCCGGCCGCTGGTATTCGCGCGACGTCGCGGCGATTGCGACCACCGAGCGCCTCACGGGCGCCGTGGCGCCGTATTTCATCGACGAAGTCGCAGGCCCGGACACGGCGACCCGCTGGCCGCGCCCCGGCCTCACGGTGATCCGCTTCCCCAACGACCACCTGCAGTACGCGATCACCTGGTTCGCGCTCGCCGCCATGATGGCCGCCGCCTTCGGGTACGTGCTGTTCGACGACCGGCGCCGCCGGGCCGCCTGGGGCCAGTCCTTGCTCACCCACGCCTACCATCTCCCGCTGGACGAAGCCGGCAAGGTGCCGGAGCGCCTGGCCCACCGCCGCAACCTGCTGCAGCTCGTGGAGCTGCGCTGGCTCGCCGTGGGCGGCCAGCTGCTCACGATCGTGCTCGTGGGGACCTTGCTGGGCGTGCCGTTGCCGCTGCGCGAGATGCTCACCCTGCTGGCCGTGCTTGCGCTGTTCAACGTGGCGAGCTGGTGGCGCACGCGGCTCGCGCGCCCGGTGGTCAACGCCGAACTGTTCGGGGGCCTGCTGGTCGACGTCGCCGTGCTCACGGCGCAGCTCTATTTCTCCGGCGGCATCACCAATCCCTTCATCTTCCTGTTCCTGCTGCAGGTGGCGGTGGCTTCGGTGCTGCTGCGTCCGCGCTACGTGTGGGCGATGGTGCTCGTCACGACCTGCGCGTTCGTCGCGCTCACGATGTGGCACCGGCCGCTGGCGCTGGGCGGGCTCGCGCAGGCCGCCCTCTCGAGCGATTACGTGGGCGGACTGCTGGTCTGCTTCGCGCTCAACGCGGCGCTGCTGGTGATCTTCATCGGCCGCATCTCGCGCAACCTGCGCCAGCGCGACGAAGCGCTCGCCAGGCTGCGGCAGCGCGCGGTGGAGGAGGAGCACATCGTGCGCATGGGCCTGCTCGCCTCGGGCGCGGCGCACGAGCTGGGCACGCCGCTCGCGACACTCGCGGTCATTCTCGGCGACTGGTCGCGCATGGCGCCGTTCGCGGGCGAGCCGGAGCTGCGCGAGGAGATGGAGGAGATGCAGCGGCAGATCGCGCGCTGCAAGGCGATCGTGTCCAACATCCTGCAGTCCGCCGGCGAGACGCGCGCCGTCGCGCCGCAGGAGACGAGCCTCAGCGTCTTCCTGGACGAACTGGTGGAGGAGTGGAAGCGCACGCGCGGCGCCGAGCTCACGTATCGGCGCGAAGGCCTGGACCTGCCGATCATCTCGGACACGGCCTTGCAGCAGATGGTCGGCAACGTCCTGGACAACGCGCTGGAGGCCGCGCCGGGGCAGGCGCTGCGCTTCGAGGCGAGCTGGGACGAGGACACGCTCACGTTGCGGGTGCAGGATCGCGGCCCGGGCTTTCCGGACCACGTCCTCGAGCGGCTCGGCACGCCGTACCAGTCCAGCAAGGGCACGCCGGGGCGCGGGCTCGGGCTGTTCCTCTCGCTCAATGTCGCACGCACCCTGGGGGGACAGATCGCGGCGCACAATGTTCCCGGAGGCGCGGAAGTGACGATCACGCTGCCGCTCGCCTCGCTGATGCCGAACGAGGATGAGGACGATGGACGCTGATCGCGAACTGCTGGTGGTGGAGGACGACGACGCCTTCGCCCGCTCGCTGCAGCGCTCGTTCGAGCGGCGCGGCTACCGCGTGCTGCGGGCGTCCGACCTCGAGAGCGCCCGCGCGGTGCTGCAGGAGCACAGGCCGGGGTATGCGGTCGTGGACCTCAAGCTCGCCGGCGGCGCTTCCGGCCTCGCCTGCGTGCAGCTGCTGCACGAACACGACCCGGAACTGGTGATCGTCGTGCTCACCGGCTACGCGAGCATCGCCACGGCGGTGGAGGCCGTGAAGCTGGGCGCCCGGCATTACCTGGCCAAGCCCGCCAACACCGACGACATCGAGGCCGCCTTCGCGCGCGCCGACGGCGACGCGGACGTGGAGCTCACGGAGCGGCAGACCAGCATCAAGACGCTGGAATGGGAGCGCATCCACGAGACGCTGGCCGAGACCGGCTTCAACATCTCGGAGACGGCGCGCCGCCTGGGCATGCACCGCCGCACTCTGGCGCGCAAGCTGGAGAAGCAGCGGGTGAAGTGAAGCCTGCGAGGCGAAGCCTTCTGGATTTCCGGCAGGGGAACGCAGAGGACGCAGAGGTTTCGCAGAGGACGCAGAAGGACATCCGCAAGAAAAAAGGCCCGCGCGAGCGGGCCTCTGTCTTTGCCGGCGCGAACGCTTCAGCGCTTGTCGATCGGCTGCACGTCGCGCTTGACCGAGCCGGTGTACAGCTGGCGGGGCCGGCCGATCTTGTACTCGGGATCCGCGATCATCTCGTTCAGCTGCGCGATCCAGCCGACCGTGCGGGCCAGCGCGAAGATCGCGGTGAACAGGCTCACCGGGATGCCGATCGCGCGCTGAACGATGCCGGAGTAGAAGTCCACGTTCGGGTACAGCTTGCGGGAGACGAAGTACTCGTCTTCCAGCGCCACCTTCTCCAGCGCCATCGCCAGCTTGAACAGCGGGTCGTTGTGCAGGCCCAGGGCGTCCAGCACCTCGTGGCAGGTCTCGCGCATCAGCTTGGCGCGCGGGTCGTAGTTCTTGTACACGCGGTGGCCGAAGCCCATCAGCTTGACGTTGGAGTTCTTGTCCTTCACCTTGGCCACGAACTCGCCGATCTTGGCGACGCCGCCCATCTTCTGGATGTCTTCCAGCATGTTCAGCGCCGCTTCGTTGGCGCCGCCGTGCGCCGGACCCCACAGGCAGGCCACGCCGGCCGCGATGGCCGCGAACGGGTTGGTGCCGGAGGAGCCGCACAGGCGCACCGTGGAGGTGGATGCGTTCTGCTCGTGGTCGGCGTGCAGGATGAAGATGCGGTCCATCGCGCG
This sequence comes from Ramlibacter ginsenosidimutans, assembly GCF_016654015.1. Taxonomy (GTDB): domain Bacteria; phylum Pseudomonadota; class Gammaproteobacteria; order Burkholderiales; family Burkholderiaceae_C; genus Ramlibacter; species Ramlibacter ginsenosidimutans. The sequence continues at coordinate 143,052 of NZ_JAEPWM010000008.1, forward strand.
CACCAGCACCTCGTTGGGCTCGTACTCCTCGCACGGCGTGGCGAACATCATCCGCATGAAGTTCGCCGTGTACGACAGCGAGTTCTTCGGGTACATGTAGGGCTGGCCCATCGAGTACTTGTACGCCATGGCCACCAGCGTCGGCATCTTCGCGATCAGGCGGATCGCGGAGATCTCGCGGTGCTCGGGATTGTTGATGTCCGTGCTGTCGTGATAGAAGGCCGACAGCGCGCCCACCAGGCCCGTCATCACGGCCATCGGGTGCGCGTCGCGGCGGAAGCCGCGCAGGAAGAACTGCATCTGCTCGTTGACCATCGTGTGGTTGGTCACGCGCGCCACGAAGTCCTGCTTTTGCTGCGGGTTTGGCAGATTGCCGTACAGCAGCAGGTAGCAGGTCTCGAGATAGTCGCAGGAGGTCGCGAGCTGCTCGATGGGGTAGCCGCGGTACAGCAGCTCGCCCTTGTCGCCGTCGATGTACGTGATGGTCGACTGGCACGAGGCCGTGGACATGAAGCCCGGGTCGTACGTGAACATGCCGGTCTGCGCATACAGCTTGCGGATGTCGATCACGTCCGGGCCGATAGTGCCCTGGTAGACGGGCATTTCGACGCTCGGGCTGCCGTTGCTGAAGGACAGCGTGGCCTTGTTGTCGGCGATTTTCATGGTTTTCCTCAACAGGTATTCAATGCCCAGGTGCTGGTGTCGCCGCCGGCCTGCGCAGCATCCCCAGTACTTCGTTCACATCCGCACGATCCAGTCCCCCTTGCGGGTTGCGCCGCCGCAGCAGCAGGTCGAGCAGGTCGTTGTCGGCCAGGTCCATCAGGTCCCCGAGCGCTTGCGCCTGGCGCACCGTCAGGGCGTCGGCGTAGCGTTCGAAAAAGCGCTCGATGAACAGGTCGTTCTCCAGCAGCCCGCGCCGGCAGCGCCAGCGCAGCTTGCTCAGCGCGCGTTCATCGAGCAGCGTTTCGGCCATTGTCCAACAAAGCATCAGACCGCGCGGCGGACCATCAATTCCTTGATCTTGCCGATCGCCATGGTCGGGTTCAGCCCCTTCGGGCAGACGTCCACGCAGTTCATGATGGTGTGGCAGCGGAAGAGCCGGTACGGATCCTCGAGATTGTCCAGGCGGGCGTTGGTGGCGTCATCGCGGCTGTCGGCGATGAAGCGGTAGGCCTGCAGCAGGCCGGCGGGACCCACGAACTTGTCCGGGTTCCACCAGAAGCTGGGGCAGCTGGTCGAGCAGCTCGCGCACAGGATGCACTCGTACAGGCCGTTGAGCTCGTCGCGCTCCTCGGGCGACTGCAGGCGCTCCTTCTCGGGCGGGATGCTGTCGTTGACGAGGTAGGGCTTGATCGAGTTGTACTGCTTGAAGAACTGCGTCATGTCCACGATCAGGTCGCGGATGACGGGCAGGCCGGGCAGGGGCTTGAGCGTGATCGGCTTGTCGCCCAGCGAACGCAGGTTGGTGAGGCACGCGAGCCCGTTCTTGCCGTTGATGTTCATCGCGTCCGAACCGCAGACGCCTTCGCGGCAGGAGCGGCGGAAGGCGATCGACGGGTCCTGCGCCTTGAGCTTCATCAGGGCGTCGAGCAGCATGCGCTCGTTGCCCTCCAGCTCGATCTCCACCGTCTGCATGTAGGGCTTGGCGTCCTTGTCCGGGTCGTAGCGGTAGATGTGGAAGGTGCGCTTTTGCATGGAGTGGTCCGTATCCTGAATCTAGGCGGGAATGAGGTGCGCAGTAGCACGTAATCAGAAGGTCCGCACCTTGGGCGGCACGGAGTCCACCGACAGCGGCTTCAGCTGCACGGGCTTGTAGTCCAGCCGGTTGCCCTGGCTGTACCACAGGCTGTGCTTCATCCAGTGCGCATCGTCGCGTCCGAGCGGGGCGACCGGGTCGTCGGCCGGGCGTTCGTAGTCCATCACCGTGTGGGCGCCGCGGCATTCCTTGCGGGCGGCCGCCGAGACCATGGTGGCCTGCGCCACCTCGATCAGGTTGTCGACTTCCAGCGCCTCGATGCGCGCGGTGTTGAAGACCAGCGACTTGTCGCGCAGCTCGATGCCGTTCACGCGCTCGCGCAGGGCGGCGATCTTCTGGACACCCTCGTCCATGCCGGCCTGCGTGCGGAACACGCCCGCGTGCAGCTGCATGGTGGCGCGGATGTCGTTGGCGACGTCCTGCGCGTATTCGCCCTTCGCGCGGGACTCCAGCTGGTTCAGGCGCGCCAGCGAGTAGTCGGCAGCGTCGGCCGGCAGGGGCTTGTGCGACTTCGTCGTGCTCGCGAAGTCCACGATGTGGTTGCCCGCGGCCTTGCCGAACACCAGCAGGTCCAGCAGCGAGTTGGTGCCCAGGCGGTTGGCGCCGTGCACGCTGACGCAGGAGCATTCGCCCACCGCATACAGGCCGTTCACGGGGTCGTTGTCGCTGCCGTTCCGCTGCAGCACCACCTGGCCGTGGATGTTGGTCGGGATGCCGCCCATCTGGTAGTGGATGGTGGGCACGACCGGGATCGGCTCGCGCGTGATGTCCACGTTGGCGAAGTTGATGCCGATCTCGTAGACGGAGGGCAGGCGCTTGTGGATGGTGTCGGCGCCGAGGTGGTCGAGCTTGAGCAGCACGTAGTCCTTGTTGGGACCGCAGCCGCGCCCTTCCTTGATCTCCTGGTCCATCGAGCGCGAGACGAAGTCGCGCGGCGCCAGGTCCTTCAGCGTGGGCGCATAGCGCTCCATGAAGCGCTCGCCGTTGCTGTTCAACAGGATCGCGCCTTCGCCGCGGCAGCCCTCGGTCAGCAGCACGCCCGCGCCGGCGACGCCGGTCGGGTGGAACTGCCAGAACTCCATGTCTTCCAGCGGGATGCCGGCGCGCGCCGCCATGCCCAGGCCGTCGCCGGTGTTGATGAAGGCGTTGGTGGAGGCCGCGAAGATGCGGCCCGCGCCGCCGGTGGCCAGCAGCACGGTCTTGGCGTGCAGCACGTGCAGGTCGCCGGTTTCCATCTCCAGCGCGGTCACGCCGACCACGTCGCCCTCGGCGTCGCGGATCAGGTCGAGCGCCATCCACTCCACGAAGAAGCTGGTCCTGGCCTTCACGTTCTGCTGGTACAGCGTGTGCAGCATCGCGTGGCCCGTGCGGTCGGCGGCGGCGCAGGCGCGCTGCACCGGCTTCTCACCGTAGTTCGCCGTGTGGCCGCCGAAGGGACGCTGGTAGATCGTGCCGTCGGGGTTGCGGTCGAACGGCATGCCGAAGTGCTCGAGCTCGTACACGACCTTCGGCGCCTCGCGGCACATGTATTCGATCGCGTCCTGGTCGCCCAGCCAGTCGCCGCCCTTGACGGTGTCGTAGAAGTGGTAGTGCCAGTTGTCCTCGGACATGTTGCCCAGCGAGGCGCCGATGCCGCCTTGCGCCGCCACCGTGTGCGAGCGGGTGGGGAACACCTTCGACAGCACGGCCACGTTCAGGCCGGCGAGGGACAGTTGGAGGGAGGCGCGCATGCCGGAGCCGCCGGCGCCCACGATGACGACGTCGAACTTGCGCGTCGTGACGTTGCTCTTGGTATATGCCATTGTTTCGTCCTCAGACCCGCCACAGCACCTGGATGGCCCAGCCCGCGCAGCCGAGGAGCCACACGATGACCAGGAACTGGAGGACCAGGCGCACGCCCACGGGCTTGACGTAGTCCATCAGCACGTCGCGCATGCCGACCCACACGTGGTAGATCAGGCCGACGATGGTGGCGAAGGTGAGCGCCTTCATCCATTGCGGATGGAAGATGCCGGCCCAGCCGTCGTAGCCGACCGGGCCGCGGGTGAAGAGCACTTGCGCCAGCACCACCAGCGTGGTGCAGGCCATGAGAACGGCGGTGACGCGCTGGGCCAGCCAGTCGCGGGTGCCGTAGTGCGCACCGACGACGGTGCGGCGGGAGCCGTAGTTGACAGCCATTGGGGTTGTTCCGGTTAGTAGAGGCCGAACAGCTTCGCGCCCAGGACCACGGTGAGCAGCAGGCTCACGACGAGCGTGACGCGCGCCGAGGTGTTGCCCCAGCTCTTGGTCACCGCCTTGTGGCTCACGTCCATCCACACGTGGCGCACCCCCGCGATGAAGTGGTGCAGGTAGGCCCAGATCAGCAGCAGCGCCACCAGCTTCAGGACCACGCCGCCCGCGCCGCCCGCGAAGGCACTGCGGAAGCGCGCGTACGAAATCTCCGAGGACACCGAGGTGTCGAAGATCCACAGGATGAAGGGCAGCAGGACGAACATCAGCACGCCGCTGATGCGATGCAGGATCGACACCCAGCCCGGCGCCGGCAGGCTGTACGTCGGCAGGTCCTTGAAGGCGTTGATGTTGCGGAACTCTGGCCGCTTCCTGGCGAGCTCTGTCATGTCGTTGTTTCTTTCGTGGACGGATATCGGTGCGGACAAAATTCTATTGCAACGCAACAGAGTGCTTCGGCCGACCGGCGCCGACCTTGCGCCCCGCGCGGTGAAAGCCTAGAAGCTGTGGATGAATTGATCGCGCCCACGACGGTACGCCTCAGGGCGCAGGCGTAGGCGCGGCCCGCAGTCCAGGCTGGCCGCCTGGACAAGGGGCGCAACGCCCGCATGCGCCCTGAGGCGTGCCGGCCCGCAGGGCGAGCCTGGTCGCGAGCGTCGATGAATCCCTGACGCCAGGCAGGCCCGCGTGGGTGTGAGCAATTCATTCACAGCTTCTCAATTCAACTCGTTGCGGTAGTGGTGGGAGTCAGTGCGATAGAGGCCGCGGCGCAGCTCCATGGGTACGTCGTTATACGTATAGGACAGCCGCTCGACGGACAGCAGCGGTGCGCCCGGCGCCACGCCGAGCAGTGCAGCCTGCTGCACGTCCGCCGCCACGGCGCGGATCTTTTCCTCGGCGCGCACCATGCGCACGCCGAATTCGACTTCGAAGAGGGCATAGGTCGGACCCTGGTGCGCGGCGAGCTGTTCGGCCGTCAGTCCCTTGAAGGGATGGCCGGGCAGCCAGAGGTCCTCGAGGATGGTCGGCACGCCCGCGAACGAGAGCACGCGCCGCACCTGCAGCACCGGGTCTCCCGTGCGCAGCTGCAGCGACCGCGCGACCTCGGCGCTCGCGCGCTGGCGCCTGCACTCGAGGATGTTGCGCTGCGCCGCGCCTTCGCCGCCGCCTCCGCTGTCGGGCACCAGCCGCAGGAAGCGGTAGCGCGTGTGCCGCTCCGCGTGCGTCGCCACGAAGGTGCCCTTGCCCTGCCGGCGCACGACGAGGTTCTCCGCGGCGAGCTCGTCGATCGCCTTGCGCACCGTGCCCTGGCTCACACGGAAGCGCGCGGCCAGCTCGATCTCGCTCGGGATCGCTTCGCCCGGCTTCCATTCACCTGCTTCGAGGCTCTGCAGGATCAGTCCCTTGATCTGCTGGTACAGCGGGCTGAACGCAGGGGTGCCCGCGCCGGCCGCATCGGGCAGGGCGCTGCTGTCGAAGGAGGACGGGGATGGGGCCATGGGCGGGTCGGGTGCGGGCACCCGGATGTCCTTGATGATATCTTATATAAGACATAAGACGCGTTGACCCGCGCGTGTCGGCGCGGGTAAACTCCGGGCCTGTCCACGCAGGGCCGACCGGGCCGCACAGGCGTTCGCCTCCCCGTCCCACGCCCCCACGCCGACTCCCTGATCGCATCCCCACTTCCATCCGGAGAATTTCCATGAGCAAGAAGCCCGTCCGCGTCGCCGTCACCGGCGCCGCCGGCCAGATCGGTTATGCCCTGCTGTTCCGCATCGCCTCCGGCGAGATGCTGGGCAAGGACCAGCCCGTGATCCTGCAGCTGCTGGAGATCCCCGACGAGAAGGCGCAGAAGGCGCTCAAGGGCGTGATGATGGAACTGGAAGACTGCGCCTTCCCGCTGCTGGCCGGCATGGAAGCGCACAGCGACCCGATGACGGCGTTCAAGGACACCGACTATGCGCTGCTGGTCGGCGCCCGTCCGCGCGGCCCCGGCATGGAGCGCAAGGACCTGCTGTCGGCCAACGCGCAGATCTTCACGGCGCAGGGCAAGGCGCTCGACAAGGTCGCCTCCCGCAACGTCAAGGTGCTGGTGGTCGGCAACCCCGCCAACACCAACGCCTACATCGCGATGAAGAGCGCGCCCAGCCTGCCGCGCAAGAACTTCACCGCCATGCTCCGCCTGGACCACAACCGCGCGCTGTCGCAGATCGCCGCGAAGATCGGCGCCCAGGTCGCCGACATCGAGAAGCTCACGGTGTGGGGCAACCACTCGCCCACGATGTACGCCGACTACCGTTTCGCCACGGTCAACGGCAAGTCGGTCAAGGACCTGATCAACGACCAGGAATGGAACAAGAACGTGTTCCTGCCCACGGTCGGCAAGCGCGGCGCCGCGATCATCGAAGCGCGCGGGCTGTCCTCCGCCGCATCGGCTGCCAACGCCGCCATCGACCACATGCGCGACTGGGTCCTGGGCTCCAAGGGCAAGTGGGTCACGATGGGCATCCCGTCGGACGGCCAGTACGGCATTCCCAAGGACATCATCTTCGGCTTCCCGGTGACGACCGAGAACGGCGAGTACAAGCTGGTCGAAGGCCTGCCCATCGACGCCTTCTCGCAGGAGCGCATAGCCCTGACGCTCAACGAGCTGAAGGAAGAACAGGCCGGGGTCGCGCACCTGCTCTGAGCGGCGTCATGCATCCCAACGACCTCCTGCTCGGCGCGCAGGCGCGCACCGGCACGCTGCCGGTGTGCGACCACTACAGCGGCGTGGAAGCGCGCATGCGCAAGAGCCTGGCGCTGCAGGAGGAGATGACGCAGGAGTTCGGCGCCTGCGTGTTCGACGTCACGCTCGACTGCGAGGACGGTGCGCCGGTCGGGGGCGAGGCGGAACATGCCGCGCTGGTGGCGGAACTCGCGCTGGGCGCCAAGCCCGGCGCACGGGTCGCGGTGCGCGTGCATCCGGTGGACCATCCCGCGTTCGAGAACGATGTGGCCACGATCGCCGGCAAGGCCGGGCATCGCCTGGTGCACATCATGCTGCCCAAGGTCGAGACGCCGCAGGACGTCGAGCGCGCCAGCCGTGCGCTGCATGCCGCCGGCGCACGCGAGCTGCCGCTGCAAGGGCTGATCGAGTCGCCCGCGGCCGTGCACCGCGCCTTCGACATCGCCGCGCATCCGCGCATGCAGTCCCTCAGCTTCGGCCTGATGGACTTCGTGTCGGCGCACGGCGGCGCCATTCCCTCGGCGGGCATGGGCGTGCAGGGCCAGTTCACGCACCCGCTCGTGGTGCGCGCCAAACTCGAAATATCCTCCGCCTGCCATGCCCACGGCAAGGTGCCGTCGCACGGCGTCGTGACGGAGTTCAAGGACCGCGACGCTTTCCGCGCTGCGGCGTCGCGTGCGGCCAACGAGTTCGGTTACACGCGCATGTGGAGCATCCACCCCGACCAGATCAGGACGATCGTGGAAGTGTTCGCTCCGTCGGCTGACGAAATTCACAAGGCGACACAACTTCTGCGCGCCGCGGAGGCCGCCGGGTGGGCACCGATCAGCTTCGACGGCAAACTCGAGGACAGGGCGAGCTATCGCTACTACTGGCAGGTGCTGCAACGCGCCCACCAGACTGGGCGGCAGCTTCCCGAACAAGCGCGCGAATGGTTCGCGCGCAATCAGTCCTGAGGAGAGACGTCATGCGGAAGATCCTTGTTGCCAGTTTCCTGATCGCGGCGTTCGCCGGCAGCGCTTTTGCGCAGTCGCAGCCCGGTGCGGCCGCCGACAAGCCGGCGGCCAAGGCGAAGAAGCCGGTGAAGGTGAAGGACCACCCAGCCCCCACCCACCACCAGGCCATCGAAGAGGCGACGCCGCTGTCGGAACCCGATCCCACCATCAAGCTGAACGATGCCCAGCTCGCGATCGCCAAGACCATCTTCACCGGCGTGATCCAGTGCGAACTGGGCGAGAAGGTCACGATCAAGCCGATGCGGCGCGAAGGCTTCTTCTTCGTCTCGCGCGGCATCCACCGCTTCGTGATGCACCCCGAGGAAAGCCGCACCGGCGCCATCCGGCTGGAAGACCCGGTGCGCGGCGGCCTGTGGCTGCAGCTGGCCAACAAGTCCATGCTGATGAACCAGAAGGAAGGCAAGCGCCTTGCCGACGAATGCCAGAGCCCCGAGCAGGTGACCTACGCCAAGAACATGAAGGCGGTCAACCTGCTGGAGCCCGAAAAGAAGTGATTTAACCGAGAGAACCCATGTTGCAAGCCTACGTCGAACACGTTGCCGAGCGCGCCAAGCTCGGCATCCCCCCGCTGCCGTTGTCCGCCAAGCAGACCGCCGAACTGATCGAGCTGATCAAGTCGGCGCCGGCCAAGGAAGAAGCCTTCCTGCTGGACCTGCTGACGAACCGCGTGCCGCCGGGCGTGGACGACGCGGCCAAGGTGAAGGCGAGCTTCCTCGCCGCCGTTGCGCATGGGGACCTCGCCGTTGCCGCCATCTCCAAGGCCAAGGCGACCGAGCTGCTCGGCACCATGGTCGGCGGCTACAACGTCAAGCCCTTGATCGACCTGCTGGACGACCGCGAGGTCGCCCAGGTGGCCGCGGACGGCCTGAAGAAGACGCTGCTGATGTTCGACTTCTTCCACGACGTCGCGGAGAAGGCGAAGGCCGGCAACGCGTACGCGAAGGAAGTGATCCAGTCGTGGGCCGACGCCGAGTGGTTCACGAGCCGTCCGGAAGTGCCGCAGAAGATCACGGTCACCGTGTTCAAGGTGCCCGGCGAAACCAACACCGACGACCTGTCGCCCGCGCCCGATGCCTGGTCGCGCCCCGACATCCCGCTGCACGCGATGGCGATGCTGAAGAACTCGCGCCCCGGCACGGCTTTCAAGCCGGAGGAAGAGGGCAAGCGCGGGCCGATCGCCTTCATCGAGCAGCTGAAGTCCAAGGGCCACCAGATCGCCTACGTGGGCGACGTGGTGGGCACCGGTTCCTCCCGCAAGTCCGCCACCAACAGCGTGATCTGGATGACCGGCCAGGACATCCCCTTCGTGCCGAACAAGCGTTTCGGCGGCGTCACGCTGGGCGGCAAGATCGCCCCGATTTTCTACAACACGCAGGAAGACTCCGGCGCGCTGCCGATCGAAGTGGACGTGTCCGGCTTCGAGACCGGCGACGTGATCGACGTCTTCCCGTACGAGGGCACGGTCGAGAAGGACGGCAAGGTCGCCGCGCGCTTTGCGCTGAAGTCCGACGTGCTGCTCGACGAAGTGCGGGCCGGCGGCCGCATCAACCTGATCATCGGCCGCTCCCTCACGGCCAACGCGCGCACCTTCCTGGGCCTGGGCGCCTCGACCGCCTTCCGCCTGCCCAAGCCGCCCGTCGACAGCGGCAAGGGCTTCACGGTGGCCCAGAAGATGGTGGGCAAGGCCTGCGGCCTGCCGCTGAAGAACGGCAAGCAGCCCGGCATCCGCCCCGGCACCTACTGCGAGCCGCGCATGACCACCGTCGGTAGCCAGGACACGACCGGCCCGATGACCCGCGACGAGCTGAAGGACCTGGCCTGCCTGGGCTTCAGCGCCGACATGGTGATGCAGTCCTTCTGCCACACCTCCGCCTACCCGAAGCCCGTGGACGTCAAGACGCACCGCGAGCTGCCCGCGTTCATGTCCAACCGCGGCGGCGTGTCCTTGCGGCCCGGTGACGGCGTGATCCACAGCTGGCTGAACCGCCTGCTGCTGCCCGACACCGTCGGCACCGGAGGCGACAGCCACACGCGCTTCCCGATCGGCATCAGCTTCCCGGCCGGCTCGGGCCTGGTCGCCTTCGCCGCCGCCACGGGCGTGATGCCGCTCGACATGCCCGAGTCCGTGCTGGTGCGCTTCAAGGGCGAGATGCAGCCCGGCATCACGCTGCGCGATCTCGTGCACGCGATTCCCTACTTCGCGATCCAGCAAGGCCTGCTGACCGTCGCGAAGGAGAACAAGACGAACATCTTCTCCGGCCGCATCCTCGAGATCGAGGGCCTGCCCGACATGAAGGTGGAACAGGCGTTCGAGCTGTCCGACGCGTCCGCCGAGCGCTCCGCCGCCGGCTGCACGGTGAAGCTGAACGAAGCGCCGATCCGCGAGTACCTGCAGTCCAACGTCGTCCTGATGAAGAACATGATCGCGCAGGGCTACGCCGACAAGCGTTCGCTGGAGCGCCGCATCAAGGCCGTGGAAGCCTGGCTGGCCAAGCCGGAGCTGCTGGAAGCCGACAAGGATGCGGAATACGCCGCCGTGATCGAGATCGACCTCGCGAAGATCACCGAGCCGCTGCTGTGCTGCCCGAACGATCCCGACGACGTGAAGCCGCTGTCGGCCGTGCAGAACACGAAGATCGACGAAGCCTTCATCGGTTCGTGCATGACCAACATCGGCCACTTCCGCGCTGCGTCGCTGCTGCTGGAAGGCAAGCGCGACATCCCGGTCAAGCTGTGGGTCGCGCCGCCGACCAAGATGGACCAGGAGGAGCTGACCAAGGAAGGCCACTACGCCAACTTCGGCGGCGCCGGCGCGCGCACCGAGACGCCCGGATGTTCGCTCTGCATGGGCAACCAGGCGCAGGTGAAGGAAGGCGCGACGGTGGTGTCCACCTCCACCCGCAACTTCCCCAACCGCCTGGGCAAGAACACGAACGTGTTCCTCGCCTCCGCGGAGCTCGCCGCGATTGCTTCCAAGCTGGGCCGCCTGCCCACGGTGGCCGAATACCAGGCCGACATGGGCGTCATCAAGGCCAACGGCGACAAGGTCTACCGCTACATGAACTTCGACCAGATCGAGGAGTATGCGGAGACGGCGAGGGAAGTGACGGTCTGATCGACCTGCGCTTCACGCGAGAAGGCGGCCTGCGGGCCGCTTTCTTGTCTTTGCCGACATCGGCGGACTGAATGTGCGCTCTGCGGAGGCCGGTGGGCGTCGCGGCAGGCGGCGTGCGGTGCAGGCCCGCTGGGCCTCGGTCGGCGGCTGCGCGCGCCGACTCCCCTGGAAGCCGGTCCGGGCGGCGTCGCGCGGCACAACTCGCGGAGAGTTTGCCCGCGCGCGGGCAAACTCTCCGCTCGGACAAGTGCCGCGGTAGCATGAAACGTACGCGCGGCTCGACGCTGACGCTCTCGAGCCCCGCTCCGCCGCCCGGACCGGCTTCCAGGCGATGCCCTTCATGCGGGCCTGCACCGCACGCCGCCTGCCGCGACGATGGACAGTCGGGCCCCTGCGAAGAGGACCGACGCCTCGTAGGCTGGGGTGAGCAACGCGAACCCCAGCGATCCAGCGTAGCGCAGCAAGCTGGGGTTCGCCTGCAGCTCACCACCAGCCTACGAATTCCGCGTCAACCGCCGCAACACTGTGCGTGCGCGAACTGGCCGGTTTGCGGCCCATCCATTCACGCGACAACCGCCCGCTTCCGTGCAGCCGCACCACGCGGCAGTTGAACTGTGCCGCCGCCGCGCCCTCTACTCCTGGCAGCCCCGCAACGGGGCACGAGCCGTTAGCATGCCGACGGCGATAAAACCAAGGAAAACAGTCCATGTTCCGTTCGTTCTTCCTCTCCCGGCGTTGGCTCGCGTGGTCGGTGCTGGGGACCGCGCTGATCCTCTACGCCACCTGGTACCGGGTGCAGCTCGACGTGAGGATCAACGAGTGGTTCGGCACCTTCTACGACCTGCTGCAGAAGGCGCTGGACAAGCCGGGCTCCATCACCGCCGCGCAGTACTGGCAGCAGGTCAGCACCTTCCTGTCGATCGCCATGATCTACGTGACCGTGGCCGTGGTGGTGGACTTCTTCATCAAGCACTACGTGTTCCGGTGGCGGCAGGCGATGAACCAGTACTACATGGCGAACTGGGAGAAGTTGCGCGTGGTCGAGGGCGCTGCGCAGCGCGTGCAGGAGGACACCATGCGCTTCGCCTCCATCGTGCAGGGCCTGGGCGTCGACCTGATGCGCAGCCTGATGACGCTGGCGGCCTTCCTGCCCATCCTGTGGGCGCTCTCGGAGAAGATCACCAGCATTCCCATCCTGGGCGCGATCCCGCACTCCCTGGTGTGGGTGTCGCTTGGCTGGGCGGCCTTCGGCACGGTGGTGCTCGCCTTCACCGGCATCCTGCTGCCGGGCCTGGAGTTCAACAACCAGCGCGTCGAAGCGGCCTACCGCAAGGAGCTCGTCTACGGGGAGGACGATCCGAGCCGCGCTTCGCCACCGGTGGCGCAGTCGCTGTTCCAGAACGTGCGGCACAACTACTTCCGCCTGTTCTTCCACTACCTGTACTTCGACGTGGTGAAGTGGTCGTACCTGCAGGCGAGCGTGCTGGTGCCGCTGGTGGCCATGGGCCCCACGGTGGTCGCCGGCGTGATCACGCTGGGCGCGTACCAGCAGATCGCGCGGGCGTTCGACAAGGTGACCGAGTCCTTCCAGTACCTCGTGTACAGCTGGAGCACGATCGTGGAACTGATCTCCGTGTACAAGCGCCTGCGTGCGTTCGAAGCGCGCATCCACGAACCGGACGTGGCGCCGCCGGATGACGGGCTGGTGCCGTTGAATCCTTGATGGGGAGCTGGGGTTCGCGGCGCTCACCTTCCGCCGGCCTGCGGCCGGCGCCAGCCTACGACGCGGACGTGCGACGAAACGGAATTCGCAGGCTGGTGGTGAGAAAAGCGATTCGTAGGCTGGTGGTGAGCGCAGCGAACCCCAGCTCTCAGCCCGCAAGAAGCGCGCGCAACTGCTCCCCCGTCCCCGCATCCGCCGGAAAGAAAGTCTCCAGCGCCAGTTCCTGCAAGGTCACGTCCACGGGCGTACCGAAGATGGTCGTCGTGCTGATCAGGTTCAACACGCCGCTGTCGGTGCGCAGGCGCAGCGGCACCGCGATGCCGAGCACTTCGCCTTCGAGCCGTGTGTCGTCCTCGCCAGCGGTCACCGGGTAGCCGCGCAGCTCCCTCTCCAGGTCCTGCAGCGTGCGGTCGCCGGTGGCCTGGATCTGCTGTCGCAGCCGCTCGAACAGGTGATGCCGCCACTGGCCGAGGTTGACGATGCGCGGCGCGAGTGCCTGCGGGTGCAGGCTCAGGCGCAGCACGTTCACCGGCGGCTGCAGCAGGGACGCATCGACGCCGGCGAGCAGATGCGGCAGGACGGCGTTGTGCGCCAGCAGGTTCCAGTGCCGGTCGATCGCCAGCGCGGGGTAGGGCTCGTGGCTGCGCAGGATCAGTTGCACCGCTTCGCGCGCAGCGGCCAGGGCGGGGTCGTCCAGCGGGCGCTCGCGGTACATGGGCGCGTAGCCGGCCGCCACCAGCAGCGCATTGCGCTCGCGCAGCGGCACGTCCAGCCGCTCGGCCAGGCGCAGCACCATTTCCCGGCTGGGGGCGGAGCGGCCGGTCTCCACGAAGCTGAGATGGCGCGTCGAGATGTCCGCTTCGCTGGCCAGGTCCAGCTGGCTCATGCGGCGGCGCAGCCGCCAGGCGCGCAGGTGTTCGCCGAAGGGAAGGGCGTGGGCGGCCGGCGCGGGCGAGGCGAGGGCAAGGTCCATGGCGCGATGGTAGGGCGGCTGGCGCGGCGTTTCCATGACCTGCAAGGTCATGCCCCGGGGCGATGACCGGCACCGGGGCATCTTGTATGCTGGCAGGCCCGGGCGCTCATGCCGTGCCCGCCCCTTTCCAGAGTCCCACGAATCCATGACGCGCGTCTTCAACTTCAGCCCCGGCCCCGCCACCCTTCCCGAGCCCGTCCTGCGCCAGGCGGCTGCCGAGATGCTGGACTGGCACGGCAGCGGCATGTCGGTCATGGAGATGAGCCATCGCGGCAAGGAGTTCATGTCCATCCATGCGGAAGCGGAGGACCTGCTCGCCGAGTTGATGGGGATTCCCGCGAACTACCAGATCCTGTTCATGCAGGGCGGCGCCATCGGCGAGAACGCGATCGTGCCCATGAACCTGATCGGCGCCACCGGCCGTGCCGACTACGTGCTGACCGGCGACTGGTCGAAGAAGTCGGCGAAGGAAGCCAAGACCTATGGCACGGTGAACGTGGCCGCGACCGCCGAAGCCTCGAAGTTCACCGCGATCCCGAAGCAGTCGCAATGGACGCTGGACCCCGGCGCCTCCTACGTGCACATCTGCTCGAACGAGACCATCGGCGGCGTGCAGTTCCACTGGACGCCCGACACGGGCAAGGTGCCGCTGGTGGCCGACATGTCCTCGGACATCCTGTCGCGACCTATTCCCGTCGAGAAGTACGGGCTGATCTACGCGGGCGCGCAGAAGAACATCGGGCCGTCGGGCCTCACCATCGTCGTCGTGCGCAAGGACCTGCTCGGCCACGCGCTGCCCATCACGCCCTCGGCCTTCAACTACAAGATCCAGGGCGAAGCCGACTCGATGTACAACACGCCGCCGACCTACGCGATTTACATCGCCGGCCTGGTGCTGAAGCACGTGAAGGCGCTGGGCGGCATGCCGGCCATGGCGGAACACAACGCGGTGAAGGCGAAGATCCTGTACGACTTCCTGGACCAGAGCAGCTTCTTCCGCTCGCCGATCGCGAAGGAGGACCGCTCGCTGATGAACGTCACCTTCTGGCTGAAGGACGAGAAGCTCGACGATCCGTTCGTGCAGGGCGCGAAGCAGCGTGCCATCGTTGGCATCAAGGGCCATCGCTCCGTCGGCGGGATGCGCGCTTCCATCTACAACGCGATGTCCGTCGAAGGCGTGCAGGCGCTCGTGAAGTACATGCAGGAGTTCGAAAGAAGCCATGGCTAGCGGGCCCGTCTTCGGGGTGCTGGTCCTCAACCAGATCTCGAAGGCTGGTCTCGAGCGGCTGCCTGCCGCGCGCTACCGCACGGGCAAGGACATCGCGCAGCCCGACGCCATCCTGGTCCGCTCCGCGGACCTGCATGGCATGGACATTCCCGCGTCGGTGCAGGCGGTCGCTCGCGCGGGCGCCGGCACCAACAACATTCCGGTGGCCGCGCTCGGCGCGCGCGGCATCCCCGTCTTCAACGCGCCCGGCGGCAATGCGAACGCCGTCAAGGAGCTGGTGCTCGCCGGCATGCTGATGGCGGCGCGCAACCTGGGTGCCGCGCTGCGTTTCGTCGACGGGGTCGACCTGCAGGCGCCGGACCTCGAGCGGCGCATCGAGGACGGCAAGAAGGCCTTCGCCGGTTTCGAGCTGGCGCACCACACGCTCGGCGTGATCGGGCTCGGCAAGGTCGGCTCGCTGGTGGCCGATGCGGCGATCAAGCTGGGCATGGACGTCATGGGCTTCGACCCGGAGATCACGGTGGAAGCGGCCTGGAGCCTGCCCTCGCAGGTGCGGCGTGCGGCCAGCGTCGACGACGTGCTGCGGAACGCGCAGCTCGTGTCCCTGCACGTGCCGCTGGTGAAGGCCACGCGACACCTGGTGCATGCCGGCAATCTCGCAGCCATGCGCAGCGACGCCGTGCTGCTGAACTTCTCGCGCGAGGGCGTGGTGGACGATGCCGCGGTGGCGGCGGCGCTCGATGCCGGGCGGCTGGGCTGCTACGTCTGCGATTTCCCCAACGAGCGCACCGCGCGCCATCCCCGCGCGATCGCCTTGCCCCACCTCGGTGCGTCCACCCGCGAAGCCGAGGACAACTGTGCGGTGATGGTCGCCGAGCAGCTGCGGGACTTCCTGGAGCACGGCAACGTGCGCAACGCGGTGAACTTCCCGGACACCAGCATGGGCCGCGGCACCGCCTGGCGGGTGGCGATCGCGAACGCGAACGTGCCCAACATGCTGGGCCAGATCTCCACGGCCATGGCGCACGCCGGCCTCAACATCCACAACATGGTCAACAAGTCGCGCGGCGACATGGCCTACACGCTGGTCGACGTGGACAGTCCCGTGGGTGCACCGGTGCTCGAGGCCATCCGCGTCATCGAGGGTGTGCTGGCCGTTCGCTACCTGCCGGATGCGGGACCGCTGAGGGCGTAACGAGCGTCCGGCATCTCCATTGCGGCCGCGCGGCCCCGCGTTCTGGGGTACGCTTTGCGCAAAGCAACAACGAGAGGTCGAGAGAATGGCTCACGCATTCGCCGAAACACTCCAGAGCTTCCAGGCCGGCCCCGGGCTGGAAGGAAAGTTCTACTCCCTGCCCGCCCTCGCGGCGCACTTCCCGAAGCTCCAGCGGCTGCCGGTGTCCATGCGCATCGTGCTCGAGTCCGTGCTGCGCAATTGCGACGGCAGGAAGGTCACGGCCGAGCACGTCGCGCAGGTCGCGAACTGGCAGCCCAACGCCGAGCGCACCGATGAGATCCCCTTCACCGTCGCCCGGGTCGTGCTGCAGGACTTCACCGGCGTGCCCTTGCTCGCCGACCTCGCGGCCATGCGCAGTGCCGCGCAGCGCCTGGGCAAGGACGTCGGCCGCATCGAGCCGCTCGTGCCCGTGGACCTGGTGGTCGACCACTCGGTCATGGTCGACTTCTACGGGCAGAAGAACGCGATCGACCTGAACATGAAGCTGGAATTCCTGCGCAACCGCGAGCGCTACCAGTTCCTCAAGTGGGGCATGCAGGCCTTCGACACCTTCCGCGTCGTGCCCCCCGGCTTCGGCATCATCCACCAGGTCAACCTCGAGTACCTCGCGCGCGGCATCCACCGGCGCGACGACGGCGTCTGCTACTTCGACTCGCTCGTCGGCACGGACAGCCACACCACGATGATCAACGGCATCGGCGTGGTGGGCTGGGGCGTGGGCGGCATCGAGGGCGAGGCGGCGATGCTGGGCCAGCCGGTCTACTTCCTCACGCCCGACGTGGTGGGCTTCGAGCTCACCGGCAAGCTGCGCGAAGGCTGCACGGCCACCGACCTGGTCCTCACCGTCACCGAGCTGCTGCGCAAGCACAAGGTGGTGGGCAAGTTCGTCGAGTTCTACGGCGAGGGCGCTCGCAGCATCGCCGTGCCGGACCGCGCCACCATCGGCAACATGGCGCCGGAGTACGGCGCCACCATGGGCTTCTTCCCGGTGGACGAGCGCACGATCGAGTACTTCGAGGGCACGGGCCGCAGCAAGGAGGAGATCCGCCTGCTGCAGGCCTATTGCAAGGCCCAGGGCATGTTCGGCATGCCGATGCCGGGCGAGGTCGACTACTCCCAGGTGGTGAAGCTCGATCTCGGCACGGTCACGCCCAGCCTCTCCGGTCCCAAGCGGCCGCAGGACCGCATCGACATCGGCAAGGTGGCGAGCACCTTCAAGGCCTTGTTCTCCAGTCCCGCGGCCGAGAACGGCTTCAACCAGTCGCCCGACATGCTGATGACGCGCCACCTGGTCGCCAAGCCGTCGCCCGAGCCCGGGGTCGAGCCGCTGCCCCCGGACAATCCGCCGACCGCGCCGGCCGCGCCGCGCTTCGTCGAGGAGATGGAGGCGAACAAGTGGACTCCGCCGTCCGCGCACACGATGTCGGTGCCGGCCAAGGTGGAAACGCAGAACGTCACGATCGGCAACGGCGACGTGCTGATCGCGGCCATCACCAGTTGCACCAACACCTCCAACCCCAGCGTGATGCTGGCCGCGGGCCTGCTGGCGAAGAAGGCGGTGGAGAAGGGCCTGCGCGTGATGCCGCACATCAAGACCTCGCTGGCGCCGGGCTCGCGCATCGTCACGGAGTACCTGACGCAGGCGAAGCTGATGCCTTACCTGGAGCAGCTGGGGTTCACGCTGGCGGGCTACGGCTGCACCACCTGCATAGGCAACTCGGGCGACCTCACGCCCGAGATCAACGAGGCGATCACGCAGAGCGACCTGGTGTGCGCGGCCGTGCTCTCGGGCAACCGCAACTTCGAGGCGCGCATCCATCCGAACATCAAGGCCAACTTCCTCGCCAGCCCGCCGCTGGTGGTGGCGTACGCGATCGCGGGCACGGTGCTGAAGGACCTGATGACGGAGCCCGTTGGCAAGAACGCCGATGGCAAGGACGTGTGGCTCGGCGACATCTGGCCGACCAGCGACGAAGTGAACGCGCTGATGAAGTACGCGATGAACGCGAAAGCCTATCGCAACAACTACGCCAAGGTGAAGAGCGACCCGGGCGAGCTGTGGAAGGAGATCCAGGGGGTCACCGGCGACACCTACAACTGGCCCACGAGCACCTATATCGCGGAGCCGCCCTTCTTCGAGGGCTTCACGCTGGAGCCGCCGGCCGCGTCGGCCGCGGGCGGCACGGCGGGGTCGGCGCGGCCGCATGCGGTGCGCAACGCGCGCATCATCGCGCTGTTCGGCGACTCGATCACCACCGACCACATTTCGCCCGCGGGCTCGATCAAGGACAGCTCGCCGGCCGGCCGCTGGCTGCAGGAACACGGCGTCGGCAAGACGGACTTCAACAGCTACGGCTCGCGCCGCGGCAACCACGAGGTGATGATGCGCGGCACCTTCGCCAACGTGCGCATCAAGAACCTGATGATCCCGCCGGGGCCCGACGGCTCGCGCGAAGAGGGCGGCGTCACGCTCTACCGCGACGCGGAGGGCCACGCGGAGAAGATGTTCATCTACGACGCGGCGATGAGGTACATGGCCGAGGGCCGGGCGACCGTGGTGCTCGCAGGCGAGGAGTACGGCACCGGCTCCTCGCGCGACTGGGCGGCCAAGGGCACGCAGCTGCTGGGGATCAAGGCCGTGGTGGCGCGCAGCTTCGAGCGCATCCATCGCAGCAACCTGGTGGGCATGGGCGTGTTGCCGCTGCAGTTCCAGGGCGACATGAGCTGGCAGAAGCTGGGGCTCACCGGCGAGGAGTTCATCGACATCGAGATCGACCCGCAGCTCAGGCCGCAAAGCCAGGCCGCGCTGATCGTGCAGCGGCCCGATGGCAGCACGCAGGAAGTGAAGCTCACGCTGCGCATCGACACGCCGATCGAGGTGGACTACTACCGGCACGGCGGCATCCTGCCGTTTGTGCTCAGGCAGCTGCTCGCTGCATGAGCACCACGGCATTGCCGAATGTGGATCGCCGCGCGACCGCGCGGCGAGGTGCTCAGGCAGCTGCTCGCTGCATGCGGACCGCGGGCACGCGCCACCGGATCGCGACGCGGGGTGAGGTGCTGCGCCGGCCGCGGCCCGCGTGAGCCGGGAGCTGCTGGTCGCCGGCGGCGGCATCGCGGGGCTGGCGGCGGCGCTGGCCGCGCGGCGCGCCGGCTGGGAAGTGCGCCTGTTCGAACAGGCCGCCGAATTCTCCGAGGTCGGCGCCGGCATCCAGCTGGGCCCCAACGCCACGCGGATCCTGCGCGAGTGGGACCTGCTGCAAGGCGACCTGCTGGAGCAGGCGGTCGCACCGCCGCGGCTGCGCGTGCGCGACGGCGTGGACGGCGCGGAACTGGGCGTGCTGGCCCTGGGGCGCGACATCGAGGCCCGCTACGGGGCGCCTTACCTGGCTGTGCATCGGGCTGACCTGCACACGGCCTTGCTCGCGGCCGCGCGCGCCGAGGGCACGCGCCTGCACCCGGATGCGCGGGTGCAGGGGGTGGTGCAGCGCACGGACGCTGTGGCCGTGCAAACCGCGCGCAGCCAGGGTGTGGAAGGCGATGCGCTGCTGGTGGCCGACGGCGTGTGGAGCGGCTTGCGATCGTTGGTACTGCAGGACGGGCCGCCCGCCAGCACGGGCCACCTCGCCTACCGCGCGCTCGTGCCGCAGGCGGACCTGCCCGCGGCGCTGCGCAGCGACGAAGTGACGGTGTGGCTGGCTCCGCGCATGCACCTGGTCACCTACCCGGTGCGCGGCGGCACCTGCCTGAACGCCGTGTGCGTCGTCCAGGGCAGCCAGCCCGGCGACCCGCGCGACTGGGACCATGCGGCCTCGCAGGCGCAGCTCGAGGAGGCCCTGGGACCGGTGTGCAGTGCCGTGCGCGACCAGGTGGCGGCCATGCCGTCCTGGCGCCTGTGGGTGCTGCATGCGCGCCCGCCGGTCGCGTCGGCGGACCAGATGGCCCGCGGCCGCATCGCGTTCGCGGGCGACGCCGCCCATCCCATGCGGCCCTATCTCGCGCAAGGCGCAGCGATGGCGATCGAGGACGCGCGCGAACTGCAGCGCGTGCTGGGCGCAGCCGACGGCCGCGTGATGGACGTGCCTACGGCCTTGCGGCGCTACGCGCTCAATCGCTGGGAGCGGGCCGCGCGCGTGCAGGCACGCTCGCAGCGCAACGGCACGGTGTTCCATGCGACCGGCGCGCTGCGCCTGGCGCGCAATGCGGCCATGCGGGCGCTGGGGACGCGGTTGCTGGACCAGCCGTGGTTGTATCGATAGCGGGATTTGCTGGGGTTCGCCTGCGGCTCACCGCCAGCCTACCGTTCCGCCGCCCCGCGTCCGTAGGCTGGCGGTGAGCGCAGCGAACCCCAGCTCACAAGTCCGTCCGCAGCTGCCAGATCTCCGGGAACAGCACCACGTCCAGCATCTTGCGCAGGTAGCTGACGCCGCCCGTGCCGCCGGTGCCGCGCTTGAAGCCGATCACGCGTTCCACCGTCGTCACGTGGCGGAAGCGCCAGAGGCGAAAGGCGTCTTCGAGGTCGGTGAGTTCCTCGCCCAGCTGGTACAGGTCCCAGCGCGCCTGCGGGTCCCGGTACACCTGCAGCCAGGCTTGTTCCACCTGCTTGTCCGCGACGTAGGGCTGCGTCCAGTCGCGCTCCAGGTGCGACGCGGGCACGGCCAGGCCGCGCCGCGCGAGCAGCCGCAGCGCCTCGTCGTAGAGCGACGGCGCCTCGTACGCTGCGCGCACCACGGCCAGCCGCTCGGCGTGGTGTTCGTGCGGTTTCAGCATCGCGGCGTTCTTGTTGCCCAGGCGGAACTCGATGCAGCGGTACTGCCAGCTCTGGAAGCCGCTCGAGCTGGCCAGGTAGGGCCGGATCGCGCTGTACTCCGGCGGCGTCATGGTGGCCAGCACGTCCCACGCGTGCACCAGCTGCTCCATGATGCGCGACACGCGCGCCAGCATCTTGAAGGCAGGCGGCAGTTCGTCGCGCGCGATGCAGGCGATGGCCGCCGCGAGCTCGTGCAGCATCAGCTTCATCCACAACTCGCTGGTCTGGTGCTGCACGATGAACAGCATCTCGTTGTGGTCGGGCGAGAGCGGCTTCTGCGCCCCCAGGATCGCATCGAGCTGCAGGTAGTCCCCGTAGCTCATGTCGCGGCTGAAATCCAGCTGCGCCTTTTCGGCGTGGACGATGTCTTCGGGCCGGGTCGGATCGGTCATGTCACGGCGTGCTGGCGGTTGAATTCGGGGCGCTGCCACTCTTCTTCGGACAGCACTTCGCGCAGGTGCTCCACCGCGTGCCACACGTCCTCGAAGCGCAGGTACAGGGGCGTGAAGCCGAAGCGCAGGATGTCGGGGCGGCCCGCGCGGAAGTCTCCGATCACGCCGCGCGCGACCAGGGCCTGCACGATCGCGTAGGCGCCCACCTCGCGCGTGAGGCACACCTGCGAGCCGCGCAAGGCGTGTTCGCGCGGGGTCGCGAGGCCGAGGCCATAGCCTTCGCAGCGCTCCTCGACCAGCTGGATGAACAGGTCGGTGAGCGCGAGCGACTTGCGCCGCAGCGCCGCCATGCCGCCGAGCGGCCGCGCCGCGAGCAGCGTCGCCAGCCCGCACTCCAGCGCGATCATGCTCAGCATCGGCTGCGTGCCGCACAGGTAGCGCTGGATGCCGGGCGCAGGCTGGTAGTCCGGCGTGAAGGCGAACGGCGTGGCATGGCCCCACCAGCCGGAGAGCGGCTGCCAGAACCGGTCCGCGTGGCGCGGATGCACCCACACGAAGGCGGGCGCGCCGGGACCGCCATTGAGGTACTTGTAGCCGCAGCCGATCGCGAAGTCGGCGTCCGCCGCATGCAGGTCGACTTCCACCGCGCCGGCACTGTGCGCCAGGTCCCAGATCACGAGCGCGCCCGCGGCATGCGCCGTCCGCGTGAGGGCGCGCATGTCGTGCATGGCGCCGGTGCGGTAGTTGACGTGCGTGAGCATCAGCACCGCGGTGTCGTCGGCCAGCGCGGAGCGGATCTGCTCGCCCTCCAGCAACTGCAGCGTGAAGCCCCGCTCGCGGCACAGGCCTTCGGCGATGTAGAGGTCGGTCGGGAAGTTGCTGCGCTCGCTGACGACGGTGCGGCGCGCGGGCGCGTCGGCGCGCGCGATGGACAGCGCCGCGCTGAGCACCTTGAACAGGTTGATGGACGTGCTGTCCGTGGCGACCACTTCGCCGGGGCGCGCGCCGACCAGCGTCGCGATCTGGTCGCCCAGGCGTTGCGGCAGCTCGAACCAGCCGGCCGTGTTCCAGGAGCGAATCAGTCCTTCGCCCCATTCCTCACGCACGGCGCGGGCGATGCGGTCGGGGGCGGCCTTGGGCAGCGGCCCCAGCGAATTGCCATCGAGGTAGATCACGCCCTCGGGCAGCGTGAACAGGTCGCGCAGTGCGCGCAAGGGGTCCTGCGCGTCCAGCGCACGGCAGTCCTGCAGTCGGGTCATTCGAAGGCCCTCCACGCTACGCGTTGCGGGATTCGCCTCGGGGCGGCCCGGCGGCTCATCGCCATTCCCTCAGCACGGCGCGCACGGGCGAGGCGTCGGCCGTCATCAGTTTCAGGGGCAGGGCGATCAGCTCGTAATCGCCCTCGGGCACGTCGTCGAGCACCAGGTTCTCTAGCACGCGCAGCCCGCGCCGGCGGATCGCCTGGTGGCTGTCCAGCGTCTTGCTCGCCGCGGGGTCGATGCTGGCGGTGTCGATGCCCACCAGCCGCACGCCGGCGTCGGCGAGGCGCTCGATGGTGTCCGGTGCAAAGGCGGCGAGCTCCGGGTCCCAGCGGTCCACGGGCGCGCGCTCGTAGGTGCGCACGAGC
This sequence comes from Ramlibacter ginsenosidimutans, assembly GCF_016654015.1. GTDB lineage: Bacteria > Pseudomonadota > Gammaproteobacteria > Burkholderiales > Burkholderiaceae_C > Ramlibacter > Ramlibacter ginsenosidimutans. The sequence continues at coordinate 165,886 of NZ_JAEPWM010000008.1, forward strand.
ACGCGCGGCGGCAGCTCGTGGATCGCGTGCGCCATGTGCTCCCACGTGACCAGCGGCCCGCGCGCGATCGCGTGGATGACGCGGCAAGGCCCGAGGTAGGGATCGAGCGCGAGCGCACCCACCGGTGCGCCCTGCGGGTCGTAGTGCAGCGGCGCATCGGCATGCGCGCCCACATGCGGCGACAGCGTGAGGGTGCTGACGTTCACGGGGCAGCCGGGCGCGATCTGCGCGGCCCACTGCTGCCGGTAAGGCGTATCGCCGGGGAAGACCGGTGCGCCTTCCCGCACCGGCGGCGAGATGTCCCAGAGGCGTGGCATGCGGCGCAGTGTGCGCCGCTCGCGCGGGGCGTGGTGTCGGTTCGCTCCAACACCGGGGCAAATTTTCTTGAGGCCTGAAGGATCCGGGTGCCGGGCTGCGCGGCTCAGGTGCTGCGCAGCCGGTCCAGCCGCAACCGGTGGCGCGCATCGGTCGCACGCCAGGCCGCTGCGTAGCTGGTGGCTGCGACCGCCAGCGCCGCCGCGCCGGCCAGCAGGAACAGCACGAACACCTGGTACTTCGCCGCCTCGAAGGGCGGCATGCCGGCGAGGATCTGGCCGGTCATCATGCCGGGCAGCGTGATCACGCCCGCGGCGGCCATCTGGTTGATGATGGGGATCATGCCGTTGCGCGCGGCGCTGCGCTGCAGCGGCGCCAGCGCGGTGTAGCGGGTCGCGCCGAGGGCGAGTTGCGCCTCCACCGCCGCGCGTTCGCGCACCAGCATGCCGGTGAAGGTGTTGAGCGTGACGCTGGCCGAACTCATCGCGTTGCCCAGCACGATGCCGAGCAAGGGGATCGCCACCTGCGGCGACAGCCAGTGCTCGGGGCGCAGGGTGGCCAGCGCGAAGCCCGTCACGATGACGCTCGCGATGGCGATCGGCAGGCTGGCGAGCGCGACCGCCGTGCCGCCGGCGAAGCGCCGGTCCTGCCGCGAGAAGGTCTCGTAGCCGGCCGCACCGAGCATGGCGACCATGACCAGCACGGTGAGCCAGGGCGACTGGTTGGCGAACAGCTGCTTGAGCACCAGTCCGACCAGCAGCAGTTGCACGACCGTGCGCGCCGCGGCGACCAGCAGCGGGCGCGCAATGCCCATCTGCATCCACAACGACAACCCGGCGCTGGCGACGACCAGCACGGCGGTGGCGGCAAGCTGCCACGTGGAGAGCACGTGTTCCATCAGGAGGACTCCTGCAACTGGCCGTCGGCCAGTCGATAGCGGCGGTGGGCAAGGCGCACGGCCTGTTGCGGATCGTGCGTGACCAGCAGCAGCGTCGTGCCTTGCGCCAGGCGCTCGCGCAGCAGCTCCTCGACCAGCCACGTGCTTTCGGCATCGAGGCCGGAGGTCGGTTCATCGAGCAGCAGCACGCGGTTCTCGGGCGTCATCGCGCGCAGCAGCGCGAGGCGCTGGCGCTCGCCGGTGGACAGGCGCGCCACCTCCCACTCGCCCACGTCGGGCGCGAGGCCCACGCGCGGCAGCAGTTCGCGCAAGGCAGCCGCGTCGCGAAAATGCGGGCCGACCTTGTCGTTCCACCAGCCCGAAGCGGCGGCCACGTAGCTCACGCGACGCCGCCATTGCGGCGCCGGCATGCCGGAGCAGGCTTCGCCATCGAGCAGCACGTCGCCCTCGTGCGGATCGAGGTCGGCGATCATGCGCAGCAGCACGCTCTTGCCCGAGCCGGAGCGGCCCACGATGGACACGCAGGAGCCGCCATCCACCTGCAGCGTGATCGGCCCCACGTGCAGCCGATGCAGTTGCTTCGTCGCCAGCATCCGCGCGCGATCAGGCCGCCAGCGGCGGCAGGCCGTGGCGCGCCCGGGCCCGCTCGCAGGCGTCGCTGCCCGGCTCCAGTTCGCGGCACGGGTTGGGACGCCACTCGTAGATGCCGCAGGAGGCGCGCTCGCCCACGCGGCCGGTGAGCGCCGCACAGCGGACCGGCACGTGGTCGGTGCCGCGCATGCGCATCGTGCTGCCGTTCACTTCGACCGCGAGCCCGCGCGGCACGCGGCCGCCTTCGTCCTCCATCTCGTGCAGCGAGAAGTCGACGCGGTACGCCGCGCAGCAGGCGCCGCAGAGGAGGCAGGGGTAGGCACTGGATTCTTGTGACATACGAGGTCATCGCGACGCCTGGCGGGCCCGTTGCGACAGGACTGTACACGCGTACAGACACCGCCACAGGCAAGGAGAGTCCCCATGGAACTGCAGATCGCGCGCCAGATTATCGACACCCTGGCCCAGGGCATCCATCCGGTCACGGGTGAGGCCATGCCCGAGGACAGCCCTTACAACGCACCTCCGGTCATCCGGGCGCTGCACGCCGTGTCGCGCGCGCTCGAGGACGCGGCCGCCGCGCCCGCTGCCGAAGCCGCCAAGCCGCGCCGTGCGCAGCCACCCAACGCGGGCAAGGCCTGGTCGGCGCAGGAGGACGCGGCACTGGAGACGGCGTTCGAGGCCGGCATCGCCCTCAAGCAGGTGGCGCAGGAACTGGGACGCACCGCCTTCGCCGTGGAGCAGCGCCTCGTGCGCCTGGGCAAGATCGCCGCGCCGGCGGGAGGAGGGCGCTTCCGGACGTCCAGCGCCGCGATGGGCTGAGCGCCGCAGCGCAGCCGGCGTGCGGTGCCGAGGCTCAGGCGACCTTTCCGAGCAGCAGGTATTCCATCAAGGCCTTCTGCACGTGCATGCGGTTCTCGGCCTCGTCCCACACGACCGACTGCGGGCCGTCGATCACGTCGGCCTCCACCTCCTCGCCGCGGTGCGCGGGCAGGCAGTGCATGAAGAGCGCGTCCGGTTTGGCGACGCGCATCATGTCCGTGTCCACGCACCAGTCGGCGAAGGCCTTGCGGCGCTCCTCGTTCTCCGCCTCGAAGCCCATGCTGGTCCACACGTCGGTGGTCACCAGGTCGGCGCCGCGGCAGGCTTCCATCGGGTCGCGGAACACCTTGTAGCTGTCGCTGCTGCGGATGCCCGCCACGGCCTGGTCCACCTCGTAGCCCGTGGGGGTGCTCACGTGCACGGTGAATCCCAGCAGCTCGGCGGCCTGCAGCCAGGTGTTGGCCATGTTGTTGCCGTCACCGACCCACGCGACGATGCGGCCCCTGATCGAGCCGCGGTGCTCGATGAAGGTGAAGATGTCCGCCAGGATCTGGCAGGGATGGAACTCGTTGGTGAGGCCGTTGATGACGGGCACGCGCGAGTGCGCGGCGAAGCGCTCGAGCTTGTCCTGCCCGAAGGTGCGGATCATCACCAGGTCCACCATGCGGCTGATCACCTTGGCGCTGTCCTCGATCGGCTCGGCGCGCCCGAGCTGGCTGTCGCCCGTGGTGAGGTGCACCACGGAGCCGCCCAGCTGGTACATGCCGGCCTCGAAGCTCACGCGCGTGCGCGTCGAGGCCTTCTCGAAGATCATCGCCAGCGTGCGGTCGGCCAGCGGGTGGTACTTCTCGTAATTCTTGAACTTGCGCTTGATCTCCGCGGCACGCTGGAAGATCCACTCGTGCTCCTCGGTGCCGAAGTCGCTGAACTGCAGGAAGTGCTTCAGGGTCATGGCGTTCATTCCGCCAGGAAGGCCTTCACCAGCGGCGCCAGGATCGCGACCACGTCGTCGGCCAGCTTCTCGGTCATGATCAGCGAGGGCAGCAGGCGGATCACGGTGTCCGCGGTCACGCTGATCAACAGGCCCGCGTCCGCGGCGCGTTTGGTGAGCACGCCGCAATTGCGGTCGAGCTCTATGCCGATCATCAGGCCCTGACCGCGGATCTCCACGACACCCTTCAGTCCGCCGAGCTCGCGGGCGAGCGCGCCCCTGAGGTGCGCGCCCACGCGCAGTGCGTTGTCCAGGAGCTGGTCCTCCTCCATGATGCGGATCGTCTCCACGCCCGCGCGCATCGCCAGCGGGTTGCCGCCGAAGGTGGTGCCATGGTTGCCCGGCTGGAAGATGTTCGCGGCCTTGGGACCGGCGACCACCGCCGCGATCGGCACGCCCGAGCCCAGGCCCTTGGCCAGCGGCATCACGTCGGGCACGATGCCGGCCCACTGGTGCGCGAACCACTTGCCCGTGCGGCCCATGCCGCACTGCACCTCGTCGATGATCAGCAGCCAGTCCTTCTGGTCGCACAGCTGGCGCACCTGCTGCAGGTACTCGATGCGCATCTGGTTGATGCCGCCTTCGCCCTGGATGGTCTCGAACATCACTGCCACGACGTTGGGATTGCCTTCGGTGGCCCGCTTCAGCGCGGCGAGGTCGTTCAAGGGCACGCGGATGAAGCCTTCCACCAGCGGGCCGAAGCCCTCCTGCACCTTCTCGTTGCCGGTGGCGGAGAGCGTCGCGATGCTGCGGCCGTGGAAGGCTTTCTCGTAGACGACGATCTCGGGCCGCTCGATGCCCCGGTTATGGCCGTACTTGCGCGCCAGCTTGATTGCCGCCTCGTTCGCCTCCAGGCCGGTCGAGCCGAAGAACACGTTGGTCATGCCCGAGAGCTCGACCAGCTTGGCCGCGAGCTTCTCCTGGTTGGGCACGTGGTAGTAGTTGCAGGTATGGATGATCTTCGCGACCTGGTCCTGCAGGGCCGGCACGAGCTTGGGGTGGTTGTGCCCGAGCGTGTTGACCGCGATGCCCGCCAGCGCGTCGAGGTAGCGCTTGCCGTTCACGTCCCACACGTAGCAGCCGTCGCCGCGCTCGAGCGCGATCGGCAGCCGGCCGTAGGTGTTCATGGTGTGGGGCGATGCCGCCTCGATCTGGGCCATGGGTGCACTTCCTCGATTCACAAATGAAAGCGGCTCCACGCGAGAGAGCCGTCGGGACACGATTGTAGGCACACGGCCTGGCCGGCTTGCTTGAGAATTCCGCATCACAGCGATGCCCCGGACAGCCAGACTACAGCCCCGCGACGTCCAATCGGGGCGGCCAAGTCTTATATAAGATAGAATACTTGTGCGCTGCAGCAAGAGCTTGCCTGCGGTGCCACCGCCCCCCGACACGACCATGGTTTCCCGCACTGCCAGTGAAGTGTTCATCCAGGGCATCACCAAGGATGGACGCACCTTCCGCCCCAGCGACTGGGCGGAGCGGCTGGCAGGCGTCATGAGTCCGTTCCGCCCCGGCGGCGCGCAGCCGGGCAGCCACCTGAGCTACTCGCCGTGGTGCATCCCCACGGTGATCCAGGGCGTCAAGTGCGTCGTCGTCAACCGCCAGCTGCGCGACCTCGAACCCATGGCCTGGGACTTCGTCCTGAACTTCGCGAAGGACAACGACCTGCAGGTGAGCGAGGCCTGCCTGCTACCCGATCGCGATTCCTAGAGCCCAGGCTCCTGGCGCATCGGACGAAGGTCCCATGGACCCGTGCGCGCGCTGTGTGGACGCTTGGCGCCCATGGACCATGACCTGAATCCCCCGGGCGCCCTGTCGCGCCGGCAGTTCCTGCGTGCGGCCGGATCCGGCGCACTGGCCCTGGGCGCCGACAGTGCGCTGCCCCAGCCGGCCGGACCCGCCGGGCCCTACAACATCCTGTTCATCCTGGTCGACCAGCAGCGGTACTTCCGGCCGGGCGAGCTGCCGGCGGACTACCGGTTGCCCGCGCAGGAGGGGCTGCTCGCGCGCGGCACGTTGTTCGTCAACCACCGCATCGCGTCCTGCGTGTGCACCTCGTCGCGCTCGGTGCTCTACACGGGCCGGCACATCCAGCACACCCGGATGTTCGACAACACGAACTTCCCGTGGATCGAGAGCATGTCGACGGACATTCCGACGGTGGGCGACATGCTGCGCGATGCCGGCTACTACAGCGCCTACAAGGGCAAGTGGCACCTGACCAAGGAGTTCGAGACGGTCAACAAGCTCGGCTCGCCGACGAAGATCTTCACCGCCGAAATGGAGCAATACGGCTTCTCGGACTATGTCGGCATCGGCGACATCATCGCCCACACCCGCGGCGGCTACGCGCACGACGGCGTCATCGCAGCGATGGGCGTGAGCTGGCTGCGCAGCAAGGGCCGCGAGCTGGCGGCGGCGGGCAAGCCCTGGTTCCTGGCGGTCAACCTCGTGAATCCGCACGACGTGATGTTTTACGACACCGATGCGCCCGGCACGGAGGTGCGCGATCGACGCGGCATCACGCATGTGGCGCGCGATCCCGTCGATCCGCTCTATGCCAGGCAGTGGGACTTCACGCTCCCGGCCAGCTACGCGCAGCCGCTGGCTGCGCCGGGGCGCCCGCCGGCCCACGCCGATTTCCTGCGGTCGCACGACGCACTGGTCGGCGAGATCCCGAACGAGGAGCCGCGCTGGCGGCGACGGCACAACTACTACCTGAACTGCATGCGCGACGTCGACCGGAACATCGCGGCGGTGCTGTCCGAACTGGAGGCGGCGGGACTCGCGGACCGCACCATCGTCATCCTCACTTCCGACCACGGCGACATGGATGGCGCCCACCGGCTGCACGCCAAGGGAGCGGTCGCCTACCGGGAGCAGAACAACGTGCCGCTGCTGATCGCGCATCCGGCCCACCCGGGCGGCGGGCAATGCCGCGCCGTCACGTCGCACCTGGACATCGCCCCGACCCTGGTGGCGCTGACCGGCATCGCGCAGGACCAGCGCGCCGCGATCGTGAAGGGACTGCCGGGGCACGACTTGTCCGGCCTGCTGGCAGCCCCCGGGCAGGCCGGGGCGGATGCGGTCCGTCCGGGTGCGCTCTTCTGCTACAACATGCTCGCCTACCTCGACGGCGACTACATGGCCAAGGCCGTCGCCCACCTGCAGGCGGGCGGCAGGCCGGACCAGTTGAAGGCGGCCGGCATCCGCCCCGACCTGATGAAGCGGGGCGCCGTGCGTTCCGTGTTCGACGGCCGCTACACCTTCGCGCGCTACTTCGCGCCCCGGCAGCACAACCGGCCGGGGACGCTGGAGGCGCTCTACCGGTTCAACGACGTGGAGCTGTACGACCTGCAGGCCGATCCGGCCGAGATGGACAACCTGGCTGCCGGCAGCCGCCATCGCGACCTGGTCGCGGCCATGAACGACAAGCTCAATCGCCTGGTCGACACCGAAGTGGGCGAGGACCGGGGACAGATGCTGCCCGGCGGCATCGAAGCGGGATGGGAAGTGAGCCAGGAGACGATGGCGGGCGCCTGAGGCCGCGCTCCCATGAAAAAACCGCCCGAAGGCGGTTTTTCACTTTTTGCTTTGCTGGCAGCGCACCCGGTTCAAACGGCGCGAGCCCGGGGGCTCACGTGCTGACCCGACGCTGGTGCGTCAGGCGGCGGCCGGGGCTTGCAGGCCCTTGACCTTGGCCGAGAGGCGGCTCTTGTCGCGCGCGGCCTTGTTCTTGTGGAAGATGCCCTTGTCGGCCACCGTGTCCACGATCGATTGCGCCTTGGCGAACAGCTCGGTCGCCTTGGCCTTGTCACCCGCGGCGACCGCCTTCTCGACGTTCTTCACCGCGGTACGGTATTTGGAGCGCAGGGACGTGTTCGCTGCGTTCAGTTTCACGTCCTGGCGGGCGCGCTTGCGGCCCGACGCGAGGCGTGGGTTCTTCTTCTTGGGTTTGCCAGAAGCCATGGAATGTTCCTTGAGGGTCTGAGGATGATGCCAGCAAAGCCCGCGATTATAGCCCGCGGCCATGTCCTACGCCCGCACAGGGCGGCATGCGCAACCGCAGGGCTACACTCGAGTCGGTGAGCCTGATCAAATCCGCCTCCACAGTCTCCCTCCTGACGCTCGCCTCCCGCATCACGGGCCTCATCCGCGACGTGATGTTCGCCTCCTTCTTCGGCGTAAGCGCGCTCACCGACGCCTTCTACGTCGCCTTCCGCATCCCCAACCTGTTCCGGCGGGTCTTCGGCGAAGGCGCCTTCAGCCAGGCCTTCGTCCCCGTCCTGGCGGCGGAGCGAACGACGCACGGCGACGCCGGCGCCAAGCGCCTCGTGGACCACGTCTCCACCGTGCTGCTGTGGACGCTGGTGCTGCTCTGCGTCGCCGGCGTGATCGGTGCGCCCCTGATGGTCTGGGCGCTGGCGAGCGGCCTGCGCAAGACGCCGCACGCCTACGACGCGGCGATCCTGATGACGCGGCTGATGTTCCCCTACATCGGCTTCATGTCGCTGGTGGCGCTGGCCGGCGGGATCCTGAACACCTGGAGAAAGTTCGCGGTGCCCGCTGCCTCGCCGGTGCTGCTGAACATCTGCATGATCGCCTCGATCGGGCTGGCAGCGCCGGCGTTCCGCCAGCTCGGGCTCGAGCCGATCTATTCGCAGTGCATCGGCGTGATGGCCGGCGGCGTGCTGCAGCTCGCCATCCAGGTGCCTGCGCTGCGCCGCATCGGCATGTGGCCGCGCGTCGGCGTGGTTGCCGCGAGCCTGCGCGCGGCGTGGCAGGACCCGTCCACCCGCAAGATCCTCAGCCTGATGCTGCCGGCGCTGCTGGGCGTCAGCGTCGCGCAGATCTCGCTGCTGATCAACACGCAGATCGCGTCCTACCTGCCGGCCGGCAGCGTCAGCTGGCTGAACAACGCGGACCGGCTGATGGAGTTCCCGACGGCGCTGCTGGGGGTCGCCCTCGGCGTCGTGCTGATGCCCCAGCTCGCGGCGGCCCGGGCCGGCAACGACGACGAGCGTTACTCCGGCATGCTGGACTGGGGGCTGCGCCTGGTGGTCCTGCTGGCCATCCCGAGTTCGGTCGGCCTGCTGGTGTTCGCGGTGCCGCTGGTGGCGACGCTGTTCCACTATGGCGCCTTCAAGGACAGCGACGTGGCGCAGGTCGCGCTCGCGCTGGCTGGCTACGGCACCGGCTTGCTGGGCCTGGTGTCCATCAAGGTGCTGGCGCCGGGCTTCTACGCCAGCCACGACATGAAGACGCCGATGCGCATCGCCGTCGTTGCGCTGATCGTGACGCAACTGTTCAACGTCGCGCTGGTTCCCTTGCTGCACCACGCGGGGCTGGCGTTGTCGATCGGCCTGGGCGCGCTGGTGAACGCGGGCAGCCTGCTGGTGTTCCTGCTGCGCAAGGGCCGCTACAAGCCGCAGCCCGGGTGGGGCATCTTCGCCCTGCAGGTCTTCGCCGGCTCGGCGCTCCTCGCCATCTTCCTGACCTGGGCGGCGCACGCCTTCCCGTGGATCGAGTGGCGCGCCGAGCCCTGGAAACGCATCGGCGTGATGGCCGCCACCCTGGCGGCCGCAGTCGTGATCTACTTCGGAGCATTGCTGGCCGCGGGGCTGAAGCTGCGCCAGTTTGTCACGCGCTGAGCGCGTGGATTGCCCGTTTCCCCGACCACGCTTGACGCTCGCTGGCCCGTCCATTACAACCACTTCATGCCCTCGCTCGAGTTCAACGCACCCTCCGCGCTGGAATACTTCCGGACGCTGGTGCAGAGCGACGAACAGCTTCCGCTGCTCGAGGCGGCGGCCAGCATCGCCCAGGACGAATACCCGGACCTCGACCTGCAGGTGGTGCTGGGCGACGTCGACCAGTTGCTCGCCCGCCTGAAGCGCCGCATCCCTGCGGACGCCGCGGCGCTGCAAAGGCTGCGCACGCTCAACCAGTTCTTCTTCCGCGACCTGAGCTTCGGCGGCAACGTCAACGACTACTGCGACCCGGACAACAGCTACCTCAACGTGGTGCTGCGCACGCGGCGCGGCATCCAGATCTCGCTGGCCGTGCTGTGGATCGAGCTCGCGCAAGGCATCGGGCTGCATGCGCGCGGCGTCTGCTTCCCCGGCCATTTCATGGTGAAGGTGAACCTGCCCAAGGGCCAGGTCGTGATCGATCCCTTCACGGGCCAGTCGCTGTCGCGCGAGGAACTGTCCGAGCGCCTGGAGCCCTACAAGCGGCGCAGCGGCCTGGTCGACGAATTCGAGGTTCCGCTGGGCCTGTACCTGCAGGCGGCGCCGCCGCGCGACATCCTCGCGCGCATGCTGCGCAATCTCAAGGAGATCCACCGCGCGCAGGAGGACTGGCAACGGCTCATCGCCGTGCAGAACCGCCTGCTCGTGCTGCTGCCCGACGCCTGGGCCGAGTACCGCGACCGCGGGCTCGCGCATGCGGAGCAGGGCCACACGGCGCTGGCGGTGGAAGACCTGGAAACCTACCTGGTCCACGCGCAGGACGCGCTGGACATCGACGCGATCGCCGATCGCGTGGCGCACCTGCGGCGCGCACTCCAGTAAACCTGCAAGACGGTTGGCTTTGACGCTGCGGCGAGCGCCGGCGGTGTCTCTGCTCGCGTGCGAACAGACCGGCCGGACGCGTTCAGCCGTTCCCCAGGCGGGCCGGGCTCGCCAGGGTGCGCGCCGGCTCGTTCAGCGAACGGGAACCGAGCACGGACGGGCGCAGCCCGCCCTCGTGCAGCGGTCGCGCCTCGTGCAGCGGCCGGCCCTGCAGCACGGAAGGCCGACGCACCGGCAGCACCGGCTCGCGCTTCGCCTCGGGCGCGGGCGCGGGCATCAGCACCGGGTGCAGCCACTGCAGGACAGACGCCCATTGCGCCAGGTCCGCCGCGGCCTTGTCCACGGGCAGGTCGAACAGCGTCAGCCCGCGCTCGAGGCTGCGCACGTACAGCTGCGTCTCGCGCAGCACGCCGATCATCTCCACTTGATGCTCCAGCGCCCACGCGCGCAGCACGTCGCCGGCGCTGGTGCGGCCATCCACGCGCATGCCCACGGTCGCGACCTTGCACAAGCCCTTGGTCACGCGCGGCATCGTCATGAGTTCGGCGATGCAGGCGGCGGCCGATTCGCGGTCGAACAGGGAGGGGCACACGGGCAGCACGATCGCGTCGGCGAACATGACGATGCGCGCGAGTTCGAAGCCGTGCAGGCCTCCCGGCGTGTCGAGCACCACGTGCGTGATGCCGGTGGGCACGCGCAACACGTTCTTCTGGTCGACAGTCCACGGCGCGATGCCGGGCAGGGAGGCATCCCGGCGGCGCAGCCAGCCGCGGCTGGATTGCTGGCGGTCGATATCGCCCAGCATGACGGCCAGTTGCTGGCGTGCGCACCAGGCGGCGACATGGGCGGCAAAGGTGCTTTTGCCGGTGCCTCCCTTGCGGTTGACGACCGCGACGACGGGCATGGATTTCTCCCAAGGTGAGCTGCCAGTGTGGGCGAGCCATTCGCCGAAGTCCAGCACCCGAAGGCGCTTGTGTGCTGCAAGTCTTGTAGCGGCGCGACAGCGCGCCGCCCGTCCCTCAGCGGCTGCCGTTCGTTGCCGCGGGCGCCTTCCAGGCCAGCACGGCGAGCGTGACGACGCTGATCGCCGCGCCGGCCACGAAGGTGCTGCCGCCGCCCAGGCGATCCCACAGCAGGCCGGCCAGCGCGCTTGCCACCAGCAGCGCGATGCCGCTGGCCAGGTTGAACACGCCGAAGGCCGTGCCGCGCAGCGCATCGGGCGAGGTGTCGGCCACCATCGCGGCGAGCAGGCCTTGCGTGAGGGCCATGTGCAGTCCCCACAGCAGGATGCCGGTCCACAGCAGCGGGCCGTGGCTGGCGAGCGCCAGCGCCGCATCGGCGAGCACCAGCACGACGAGCCCCGCGGCCAGCAGCTTGCGATGCGACATCGTGTCGGCCAGCTTGCCGAAGGGATAGGCGCCCAGCGAATACACGACGTTCATCGCGATCAGCACGAGCGGCGCATAGGCGATGCGCAGCCCGCCCTGCTGCGCGCGCAGCACCAGGAAGGCTTCGCTGAAGCGCGCCAGCGTGAACAGCGCGCCGATGCCCACCACCCACCAGTACGGGGCGGCGAGCTGGCGCAGGCTCTCGCGGCGGATCGGGTTCACGCGCGCGGTGCCGGTCGGCGCGTCTGGCTCGCGCACGCCGAAGGCGAGCAGGGCCACCGACAAGACCGCCGGGAGCACGGCGACCCAGAAGATCGCGTGGAAGTCGTTGGCCCACGCCAGCATCAACCCGGTGGCGAGCAGCGGACCGAGGAAGGCGCCCACCGTGTCCAGCGACTGGCGCAGGCCATACGCCGCACCGCGCTGCTCGGGCGGCACGAGCTCGGACACCAGCGCGTCGCGCGGTGCTCCGCGCAGGCCCTTGCCGACCCGGTCGATCAGCCGGGCTGCCAGCACCGTGTCCACGCTGCCCGCCAGCGCGAACAGGGGCTTGGACAGCGCACCCAGGCCGTAGCCCAGCACCGCCACCGGCTTGCGGCGGCCGAGCCAATCGCTCCAGGCGCCGGAGAACACCTTGACGATCAGCGCGGTGGCCTCCGCTCCGCCTTCGATGAGGCCCACCGCCAGCATGCTCGCGCCCAGGGTGGTGGTGAGGAAGACGGGCAGCAGGCTGAAGATCATCTCCGAGGAGATGTCCATCAGCAGGCTCACGAAGCCGAGCGCCCAGATGCTCCCGGGCAAGCGGGCGCGCGGCTGGTGCATGCCGGGGATCAGGACACCGTGACGCTGGCGCCCGTGCCGCGAGCCGCGATGCGGCCGATATCGTGCACCGACTCGCCCTGGGCCCGCAGCGTCTCGGCCACGGCGGCGGCTTCCGCCGGCGCGACCACCACCACCATGCCGATGCCGTTGTTGAAGGTGCGGTTCATCTCGTGGTCGTCGATGGCGGCGACCTGCTGCAGCCACGCGAACAGTTCGCTGCGCGGCCAGCTGCCCTGGCGCAGGTGCGCGGCGAGGCCGTCGGGCAGCACGCGCGGAATGTTCTCCAGCAGCCCGCCGCCGGTGATGTGGGCGAGCGCCTTGATGCCGGCGTGCTGCGCCAGCGCCGCGAGCACGGGTTTCACGTACAGGCGCGTGGGCGCCATCACCGCTTCGCGGAAGGGCTTGCCGTCGAGGGTCGCGGGCAGCTGTCCCGCGCGTTCGATGCACTTGCGCACCAGCGAAAAGCCGTTGGAGTGCACCCCGCTCGACGCGAGACCCAGGACGACGTCACCGGCCTGTACGTCGCGGCCGGTGAGGATCTTCGACTTCTCCACGGCGCCGACCGCGAAGCCGGCCAGGTCGTACTCGCCGGCCGGATACATGCCCGGCATCTCCGCGGTCTCGCCGCCGATCAGCGCGCAGCCGGAGAGCTCGCAACCGCGCGCGATGCCGCCGACCACCGCGGCGGCCGTGTCCACGTCGAGCTTGCCGCAGGCGAAGTAGTCGAGGAAGAACAGCGGCTCGGCGCCTTGAACCAGCACGTCGTTCACGCTCATCGCGACCAGGTCGATGCCGACCGTGTCGTGCATGTTCCACTCGAACGCCAGCTTGAGCTTGGTGCCCACGCCGTCCGTGCCGCTCACCAGCACCGGCTCGCGGTAGCGCTTGGGCACTTCGAACAGCGCGCCGAAGCCGCCGATGCCCGCCAGCACCCCCTCGCGCATGGTTTTCTTCGCGAGCGGCTTGATGCGCTCGACCAGCGCGTCGCCGGCGTCGATGTCGACGCCGGCATCCTTGTACGAGAGGGGGGAAGCGTTCATGCAGGGGCTGGACGGGGCCTGGCGGCGCCGCCCGATAGAATTTGCCCTGGATTTTAGGTCACCGGACCTCCTCGTCCGCCTTTTCCTCCCCATGCCACCCATCCCCACCCCCAACCAGCACGCCGTCCGCGCCGTCGCGGGCGCGCCTGCGCCGGGGTGGACGCGCGCATGAAGCAGCTGCCCCTGGACATCGGCCTGGCCCGGCCGCCGACCCTGGCCAGCTTCCTCGCCGGCCCGAACGAGGCTGCGTGGAAGCACCTGCAGCTATGGGTCGCCAGCCCGACGCGCTCGCCCGTGCCGACCTATCTCTGGGGCGCGGCGGGCAGCGGCAAGACGCACCTGCTGCGGGCGGTGGAACAAGCCTTGCGGGAGCAGGGCGCACGCACGGGCTGGCTCGATCCGTCGCAGCCCGAGCCGCCGGCCTTCGATGAACGCTGGGCGCTGGTGCTGATGGACGACGTCCAGCAGTACACCGCCGTGCAGCAGCACGCGGCTTTCAGCTGGTTCGTGCAGGCCCAGGCCCTGCAACGCGGCGTGCTCGCTGCGGGCACCGCGCCGCCTGCGGACCTGAAGCTGCGGGAAGACCTGCGCACCCGGCTCGGCTGGGGCCACGTGTTCGAGCTGCATGTGCTGAGCGAACCCGAACGCCGCGCGGTGCTGCGCCAGGCGGCCGATGCGCGCGGGATCTTCCTCGGCGACGAGGTGATGGATTTCATCCTGCACCGCTTTTCGCGCGACCTGGGTAGCCTGATGCAACTGCTGGAGCACCTGGACGCGTACGCGCTGCAGACCCAGCGCGCGATCACCATCCCGCTGGTCAAGGCAATGCTGGAGCAAGAGTGAGCAGCGCCGCACGGCCGCCCGAAGGCGGGGGCCCTCTCCGCTTGCGGAGGGGGGAGGAGAAGTCCGCGCAGCGGACGGAGCCTGGGGGAGGGTCATGAAAACAAAAGTCGCGCTCTTCGACCTGGACCACACGCTGCTGCCGATCGACTCGGACTATTCCTGGGGCGAGTTCACCCAGCAGATCGGCTGGACCGACCCAGTCGATTTCAAGCGCCGCAACGACGAGTTCTACGCCCACTACGTCGCCGGCACGCTCGACGTGCACGACTACGTGCGCTTCGCGGTCGAGGCGCTGCGCGTGCGCGGGCCGGCGGCCTATGAGGAAGCGCATGCGCGCTTCATGCGCGAATGGATCGCCCCTGTCATGCACCCGCAGGCGCTAGCCCTCGTGCGCTCGCACCAGCAGCAGGGCGACCTCGTGGCCATCGTCACCGCGACCAACGAGCTCGTCACCCGGCCGATCGCCAACGCCTTCGGCGTCCCCGAACTGCTGGCCGTCGAGCTGGAGCGCGACGCGTCCGGCTGGATCACCGGCGAAATCGCCGGCGTGCCTTCGATGCGCGAAGGCAAGGTGCTGCGCGTAGACCAGTGGCTTGCCAAGCGCGGCCTGGACTGGCTGGACGTGGAGACAACCTTCTACTCCGATTCGCTCAACGACCTGCCGCTGCTCGAGCGTGTGGAATACCCCGTCGCCACCAACCCGGACCCGCGGCTGCGCACCATCGCCCTGGAACGGGGCTGGCGCATACTCGACCTCTTCCCAAGACAATGATCAAGAAGTTCATCGACAAGCTCTTCGCCGGCAGCGCCGCCCGCAAGCCCAAGTTCGGCAAGCGCAAGGAAGTCGGCCCGGAGGAGCACGCCATCGACCCCACGCTGGTGGATGAGCGCGCCCTCGGCGTGGTCCGCACGCTCAAGGACGCGGGCCACGAGGCCTACATCGTGGGCGGCGCCGTGCGCGACCTGCTGCTGGGGCTGCGCCCCAAGGATTTTGACGTCGCGACCAACGCCACGCCGGAGCAGGTGAAGAGCCTGTTCCGCCGGGCGTTCATCATCGGCCGGCGCTTCCGCATCGTGCACGTGGTGTTCGGCCGCGGGCGCGAGCACGAGGTGATCGAGGTCTCCACCTTCCGCGCCTACCTCGACTCCGCCAACGCGGAGGCCGTGAGCGGCAACGAGCGCACCAGCAAGAGCGAACTCGCGGGCATGCACCACGCGGTGGACGCCTCCGGCCGCGTGCTGCGCGACAACGTCTGGGGCCCGCAGGAGGAGGACGCCGCGCGGCGCGACTTCACCATCAACGCGATGTATTACGACCCGGAGCGGCGCATCGTGGTGGACTACCACGGCGGCATCACGGACGCGAAGAAGCGGGTGCTGCGCATGATCGGCGACCCGGCCGCGCGCTACCGCGAGGACCCGGTGCGCATCATCCGCGCCGTGCGCTTCGGCGCCAAGCTGGCGGCGCTCGGCTTCAAGTTCGATCCGAAGACCAAGGCCCCGCTGCTGCCCAGCCTGCCGCTGCTGCAGGAAGTGCCGCAAAGCCGGCTGTTCGACGAGATGCTCAAGCTGCTGCAGACGGGCCACTCGCTGGCGACCATCGAGCAGCTGAAGACGATGGGCATGGCCACGGGCATCTATCCGCTGCTGGACCTGATCGTCGAGCGCGCATCGCAGCCCTTCGTGCGCGCCGCGCTGCAGGACACCGACCGCCGCGTCGCGGAAGACAAGCCCGTCGCTCCCAGCTTCCTGCTGGCCTGCGTGCTGTGGGCCGACGTGCGCGATGGCTGGTCGCGGCGCCTGGACCGGCGCATGCATCCGTTCCCCGCGTTGCAGGAGGCTATCGACGAGGTGTTCGATGCGCGCATCGGCGACATCAGCGGCCGCGGCAAGCTGGGCGCGGACATGCGCGAGATCTGGATGATGCAGCCGCGCTTCGAGAAGCGCGTGGGCCACACGCCCTTCAGCCTGGTGGAGCAGCCCCGTTTCCGCGCGGCCTTCGACTTCATGCGCCTGCGCGCCGACGTCGGCGAAGTGGACGTGATGCTCGCCGACTGGTGGCAGGAGTTCAGCCAGGCCAGCGATGCCGTGCGCGAAGACCTGGTCGCCGCCTTGCGCGACGAGCAGCAGAAGCAGCAGCGCCGCACGCGCAAGGTGAAGCCGGCCGCGTCCGCGGAAGGCGACGGACCGTCTACCAGCACCCCCGACGCGCAGGCTGCGCCCGAGCGCGACGACGAGCCGGCGACAGCGCGTGTCGACGGTGACGGCGGCGACGCCCCGCGCAAGCGCCGCCGTCGCCGCCGCAAGCCGGCGGGCGCTGGCGGCAGCGCCGGCACCTCGGCCGCCGGCGACGCCGCGGACTGAGCGCCGTGCGCGAGCCGGTGTCCGCCTTCGTCGGCATCGGTGCCAACCTGGGCGATGCGCAGCGCACGGTGCGCGAGGCGATCGCCTCGCTGGACCAGATGCCGCAAACGCGTCTTCTGCGGGCCTCGCGCCTGTACCGCAGCGCCCCGGTCGATGCGGGCGGCCCCGACTTCATCAACGCGGTGGCGCAAGTGGACACGCGCCTGAGCGCGCCGGAGCTGCTCGCGCAATTGCAGGCGCTGGAGACTGCGGCCGGACGCGAACGCCCCTATCGGAATGCGCCGCGCACGCTCGACCTGGACCTGCTGCTGTTCGGCGATGCGCGCATCGCGAGCGCGGCGCTCACCATTCCCCATCCGCGCCTGCGCGAGCGCGCGTTCGTGCTCCTGCCCTTGCAGGAGCTCGCGCCGGAGCGCGTGCAGGCGGCCGAACTCGCCGCCGTCGCGCAGCAGCGCATCGCGCCATTACCTCCTGCGTCATCGCCAGCATGACCGTGGGCCGGCACCATGGGTGCAGGTTCAACGAAGGAGTGCAAGATGACTGACACCGGACTCATCGCCGTCGCGTGCGGCCTCATCATCGGCCTGGGCGCCATCGGCGCCTGCCTCGGCATCGGCGCCATGGGCGGCCGCTTCATCGACGGCGCCGTGCGGCAGCCCGAGCTGATGAACGAGCTGCAGACCAAGATGTTCCTGCTGGCCGGCCTGATCGACGCGAACTTCCTGATCGGGGTGGGCGTGGCGATGATGTTCGTGTTCGCGAATCCGTTTGCGAAGGGGTGAGTCGCGTCGAATTCGACAGGAGAACGCAGAGCACGCAGAGGACAGCCATCCCTCTTCGGAGAGCGGTGGCCGCCGCCTGCCGCGACGATGAACAGTCGGGCCCCTGCGGGGAAGAAGACGGGCCGCCGCGACGGGCGCTCGTAGGCTGGCGGTGAGCACCGCGAACCCCAGCGATCCAGCGTAGCGCAGCGAGCTGGGGTTCGCCTGCGGCTCACCACCAGCCTACGGTCTTCGCTTCAACCGCCGCAACACTGTGCCTGGTCCCCGCCAGGGGGCGGGACCGACAGTGCTACCCGCTGGGCAAACCCGGACAGCCGGACGCAGAGGTCGCAAAAGATCGAAAGGACGCAGAAGGACTTCCAACTTCTTATGGAAATCCTTTTGCGTCCTCTGCGAAACCTTTGCGTCCTCTGCGTCCGGTTGTTGGGTTTTTCGACTGTTCTCCCGGCCCCCTAGAACCAGTGCACCAGTCCCGACTGCTGCGCGTTCTGCGGGTTGGAGCCGGCGGCGCGCACGCGCTGTAGCGCCTCCTGCTCGTCGACGCCCAGCGCCTTCAGCAGGCACGCTGCCGCACTGCCAGTGCGGCCCAGGCCGGCGGCGCAGTGCAGCAGCACGCGCTCGCCGCCGCGCACCGACTGCGCGATGCCGGCGATGTCGCGGCGGAAGGCCGCCGGGTCGTCCGGCAGGCCGAAGTTGCGCATCGGCACCAGCATCCAGCGAAACGGCAGCCGTTCGCGCGCCAGCGCCGCGTGGTACTCCGGCGAGAGTTCCGCGAGCTCTTCCCGCGGCGCGAGGCAGACCACGATGGCGATGCCCGCGGCGCGCGCTTCGCTCTCGAACGCGCTCCAGGATTCGAAGCGGCCCGGCATGGACCCGAGCCACACCTGGCCCGCGAGTCCGGGCGGCAAGGGCAGGTTGCGCAACGACATGCCTAAATTGTGGCGCTACTCGCGCGTGGTCGTGCGCTGCTGGGTCACGTCCAGTTCCGTCACCGGGGGCGCCTTGTTGCCCCACGAGGAGCGCAGGTAGGTGAGGACCGCGGCGACGTCGGCGTCGGAGAACTGCAGCGCGAAGGGCGGCATGCCGAAGGGGCGCGGCTGTCCGGCCGTCGCGGGCGGGAACCCGCCGCGCAGCACGACCTGCACGAGGTTCGCGGTCACGGGAAGCGTGATCACGCGATTGCCCGCCAGTGTCGGGTACGCGCCGGGCACGCCCTGGCCATTGTCGCCATGGCAACTGGCGCAATGGTCCGCATAGAGCTTGCCACCGCGTTCCAGCACGCTGGCCCCGGGGCGCGGCACCTCGCGCGGATCGGTATCGGTGGGGACCTGCGGCAGGCTCTTGAGGTAGGTCGCCATCGCGCGGACGTCTGCCGGCTCGAGGTACTGCGTGCTGTGCAGCACCACTTCGGCCATCGGTCCCAGCACGGCGCCTCGCGGGGCCGCACCGGCCGACAGCAGGCGCGCGATGTCCTCGATCTTCCAGTCCGCCACGCCCGCCTCGGTGGGCGAGGCGAGCGAAGGCGCGTACCAGTTCTGCATGGGGATCAGGCCGCCGGACAGGTCCATGCTGCTGCGCTGCCCGCCCAGGACATCGCGCGCGGTGTGGCAGGCGCCGCAATGGCCCAGCCCCTGCACGAGATAGGCGCCGCGGTTCCACTCCGCCGTCTGCGAAGGGTCGTCCTGCTGCTGTTCGGGGCGGAAGTAGAGCGAGCGCCAGATCGCCAACGACCCCTGCAGGTTGTAGGGCCAGCGTAGCCGGTTCTCGCGGTTCGGCTTGTGCACCGGCGGCAGGCTGCGCAGGTAGGCGAACAAGGCGTCGGCGTCGGCGTCCGTCACGCGCGTGAAGTGGGTGTAGGGAAACACGGGGTAGAGCAGGCGCCCGTCGCGCGAGCGTCCCTCGTGCAAGGCACGGCGGAAGTGCGCAGCCGACCACTTGCCCAGGCCCGTGTCCGCGTCGGGCGTGAGGTTGCTCCCGTACACGGTGCCGAAAGGCGTTTCCACCGGCCGGCCGCCCGCATACGGCGTGCCGCCCCGCTCGGTGTGGCACAGCATGCAGTTGCCGGCGCGCGCGAGATAGGCGCCGCGCGCAGCCTCGTCCTGCGAAGGCGGGGTGGTCGGCGCCGCATCGCGGATGCGCGGGCCGCCGAAATTCATCGACCACACGATGGCGCCGAGCGCCAGGGCCACCAGCGCGAGCAACACGCCGATCACGAGCAGCGCACGCTTCATCGCGCGCTCCCTGCCCCGGGCGGCAGCAGCACGCCGCAGCGCAGCGGCGGGGCTGCGGGAGCGGGTGTCGGTGCAGGCGCGGCCTTGCGGCCCTTGCGCCGGTTCGGCGCAGGCGCCACCGGCTCGGCACTCACGGGATGCGTATTCGCCGGCAGCGCTTCCGAGGACAGGAAGGCGGTAACCGCGGAGAGGTCGTCGGGCGAGAGCCGGCGCACGACTTCCGCCATGCAGTCCGGGGCCACCGAGCGGCGCTGCCCGGTGCGCCAGGCCCCAAGCTGCGCATTCAGGTAGTCGCGCGGCAGTCCGAGCAGGCCGGGGATGTTGGGCGCGACGCCGGTGAGCGCCGTGCCGTGGCAGGCTGCGCACGCGGGCAGGCGGCGGTCGGCGTCTCCCTGGTGCGTCAGCGTCCTTCCGCGCTCCAGCACGGCCGCCGGCACGTTCGCGGGCTGCGGGGGCGGGTAGGGCACGTCGATTGCGGAGAAGTAGTGCGCGATCTCGTCCAGGTACGAGTCGGAGAGCGTCTCGAGCAACCCCGCCATCAGACCGTAGTGGCGGCGGCCTTCGCGGAAATTAAGCAGCTGGTTGTACAGGTAACCCGCGGGCTTGCCCGCGATGCGCGGATAGTAGCCGTCGGGACCGGCGCGCCCTTCGTGCCCGTGGCACGCGGTGCAGGCGATGGTCCGCTGCGCCAGCGTGTCCTGGAACACGATGGGTGCCGCACGCGCGGCGGCGGTGCCGCACAGCAGGAGGAAGGAGAAAAGCAGGCCGCGCATGCCGGCGACTATGCCACCTCGCGTGGGTCGCTTTGGCCGGCGTCGTCCCGCGACGGACACGGCGATGGTTCGCGTCCTACAACCTCCGCGGGGCGTGACTCCTAATGTGCGGTCATGAATCTCTACCGACGCTCGAGCCGGCCCAAGCCGCAAGCGGAGACGCCGCGCAACCGCCGCCGCCCTCCCGAGGGCGAAGGCAGCAACGCGGTCCAGCACCGCCCGGATCCGAAGGCGGAACCCATTCCCGACGGCGAACACAAATACGTGCCTCGCAGCCCGTACCGCACGGGCAATTACTGAGCCGCAGGCTCTAGTCCCCCAGCACCACATCCGAATCCGGGTACGCGACGCAGGGCAGCACCCAGCCGCCGGTGGCGCGCTCTTCGGGCAGCAGGCCCGGCCAGGCGATGCGGTAGTGCACGCGCCCGGCCTGCAGCGGCCGCAGGCAGGCGCGGCAAGTGCCGTTGCGGCAGGAGCTCGCCAGTGGAATGCCGGCTTCCTGCGCCGCCAGCAGCAGCGGCCGGTCGGCAGGCGCGGTGAAGGCGCGACCCGAGGGCTGCAGCACCGCGTGATACGAAGCGACGGCGGCCGCGTCCTTTGCGCTCATCGCCTGATCATAATGAGGCGCAACGAACTGCCGCATGTCTTCCAGCCTCCTCGCCCTTCTCGACGACATCGCCAACATCCTCGACGACGTGTCGACCCTGACGCAGGTGGCCGCGCGCAAGACCGCCGGCGTGCTGGGGGATGACCTCGCGCTCAATGCCCAGCAGGTGAGCGGCGTGCGCGCCGAGCGCGAACTGCCCGTCGTATGGGCGGTGGCCAAGGGGTCGCTGCGCAACAAGGCGATCCTGGTGCCCGCTGCGCTGGTGATCAGCGCCTTCGCGCCCTGGGGCGTCATGCCGCTGCTGATGGTGGGTGGCGCCTATCTCTGTTTCGAAGCGGCGGAAAAGCTCGCGCATCGCTTCCTGCACACGCCGCAGGAGGACGAGGCGCACCAGCGCGAACTCCAGCAGGCGCTGGTCGACGAAGCGATCGACCTGCGCGCGCTGGAGAAGGACAAGATCCGCGGCGCCATTCGTACCGACTTCATCCTGTCCGCGGAAATCATCGTCATCGCGCTGGGGACCGTCGCGGGCCAGGACTTCGTCACGCGCCTGACCGTGCTGGTGGCGGTCGCGCTTGCGATGACGGTCGGCGTGTACGGCCTGGTCGCGGCCATCGTGAAGCTGGACGACCTGGGACTGCTGCTCTCGCGCCGCAAGGCGGCCTTCGCGCGTGCCATCGGCGCGGGGCTGCTGCGGGCCGCGCCGGCGCTCATGAAGTTCCTCTCCGTCGCCGGTACGGCCGCCATGTTCCTCGTGGGCGGCGGCATCCTGGAGCACGGCTGGCCGGCATTGCGCGACGCCTTGGCCGGCCTCACGGGCGAGCTCGGTGCGTGGCGCGTGCCGGCGACGATGGCGCTGAACGCGGCGATCGGCGTGGTCGCCGGAACGATCCTCGTCGGCGGGTATGTCGGGGCGCGGCGGCTTCGGGGAAAACCCGCGCTGCCCGCGGCCTAGAGCAGGGTCCTACCCAAGCTCAGGCGTAGGCGCGCTCCTACCTTGCATTGCGTGCACGGCGGACTACGCCGTTGTGCTGCCGGGTTGAACAATGGCTGGCAACGAGAGGGAGTCGCCATGCCAGACCTGCAGCCGTCCACGCCGCCCGATGCGCCGATGCCCGCCGGGATCGATCCGGCCATGCTCGAAGAAGATTTCGGATTCGCACTCGGGTGCGAATGCGCCGATCCTGCCTTGCAGATCGAGCGCTGGATGCTCGAGGCGCGCGAAGCGGGCTGAGACCGCGCGCGCTTGCACGTCGTGCAGCGCGGCATCAGGTCTCGCGCTGACGCGCGCATTTACAAACTCGGCCTTGCGCGCCTGCGGCCGAGCTTGCTAGCATCCGCCCCGGCTGAGCCATCGTGGCTCGGCAAGAGGGGTTTGGATGTCAGCGTCGGGCCGATGGCTGCGCAATGCAGCTGGTTGTACGGCATGGGCGGTGGCAGTGGCGTGTGCGCAGCCTGCGGCTGCGGCCGGTGTACCGCCGGATTTCCTTTCAACGCGACCCAGTGCCGACGCCATGCGCCTGGTGGACTGGGTGTTCCGCAGCGGCGATGCCCACGGCAAGCCGTTCGCCGTGGTGGACAAGCGCGCCGCGCGCCTGTATGTCTTCCGCGCCGATGGCCACCTGGCCGGTGACACTCCCGCGATCCTGGGCAGCACGGTCGGCGATCGCACCGTGCCCGGCGTGGGCGAGCGCGCGCAGACCGGTGCCGTACGGCCGGGCGAGCGCACCACGCCCGCGGGCCGCTTCGAGGCCGAGCCGGGGCGCAACAACAAGGGCGAGCACGTGGTCTGGGTGGACTACGACAGCGCCTTCGCCATCCACAGGGTGCGTCCGGGCTTCGCCTACCGCGCGCGCGCGGCGCAGCTCGCGAGCTGGGCGCCGCAAGGCAAGCGCATGTCGTGGGGCTGCGTGGTGGTGCCGGTCGCGTTCTATCTGCACGTGGTGGAGCCCGTGCTCGGCGCCGGTCGCAGCGTCGTCTACGTGATGCCGGAGCGCACGCCGCTGCCGGCGGTGTTCGGCGCGCCGCAGCTCTGATAAGGATCAGTCGCGTCCGACAGGGCAGCGCGCGCCTTCCTGACGCTGGTGCGCAGGGGTGGGCTTATCGTGGTCTGACTGGCATACGCCGGTCCATTCGACACGAAAGCAATCCACAAAGGAGCCCTGAATGTATTCACTCAAGATTCTCGCCGCCGCGGCCGCCGCGGCCACCGTCAGCCTGGCCATGGCGCAAGGCGTTCCCCCGAAACCCGCCACGAACCCGGCGGTCGGCGAAGGCCAACGCAGCTCGCAGAACACCCCGATGGGTTCGACCGGCACGCCGGCCGGCAACGGTGGCGCAATGGCGCAGGGCTCTTCCTCCGGCAGTTCCGCCGCGACCACGGCCGGCAACACGGGCGCGTCGGGTTCGATGAACTCCGGCTCGTCGATGAACTCCACCAGCAACGACAGCAGCACGATGGCCTCGTCCTCGGGCAGCAGCACCCACAAGACGACCCATCACAAGAAGTCCAAGAAGATGGCCAAGGCCGACCGCAACTAAGGCGGCGCCTCGCGCATGACAAAGGCCGCTGCAAGCGGCCTTTGTTTTTGGGGCGCCCACGAAACGCGCGGTGCCTGGCCTCTCAGGTGAGCACCTGCCGGCCGTGCGATGAAATGACGCAACCGCTGATACGCCACTGGTTGTCCTGCTGGCGATTGAGCAGGTAGGTCAGCGTCCACGCCGTTCCGTCCTGGTCGCTCAGGCGCACCTTCTGCAGCGCGATGCTGCCCTCGGTCTCGGGCTTGAGCAACAGCACGCTCGCCGGATGCAGCAGCATCGGGTACTGCTCGCGCACCGTCGCGAGGAAGGCGTCGGCGGTTCCGAACTGGGTGCGCAGGTCCTGGTCTGCCAGCGCAAAGGCCTTCGTCGCATCCTGTGCGGCGAGCGCCTGCAACTGCGCCTGTACCACCTGGCTGACCATCTGCGTGGACGGCGTGCCGGCGGATGGCGGCAGGCCGCCGCTCAACTGCGGTGGCGCCGACGCGAACACGGCGCCACCGAGCACCGCGGAAAACACGAGCGACCAGGCGACAGCGGGGTTGCGCCAGCTGCTGCGCGGGCGAGGCGGCTTCAGCGCGAAATCGGACGGAATGGGTTGGTAAGGCACGGAAGGCTCACTGGAGGCCCGCCCCGGGCAGGACGAAGCCGGACTGCGGCGAGGCGGCATGCACGCACGCGCACGGCGCGCCGGGCACCGTCTCGCCCCGTGCCTTGAGCTGGAGGCTCGCGGCGGCCAGCGCCATGCCGACCAGGGTGAAGATGCGCATCATCAGCGGGCTCATCGCGTGCTCCGGGGGGAAAGGTTCTCGTTGCCATCGAGAGTAGGGCCCGCAACCGCTGTCCCGCTGTAGGTGGACGACGCGGCGCCGCGTGGGAACGTCCATTGCGCGAAGGCCGGTGGCTGGAATGGATGAGGACGCATGGAAACGGCGCCCGAAGGCGCCGTTCCGTTCCGCACTGGAAGCCGCCGGTCCACTGGACAATGGTCTCGCTGATCGCCTGCGGAGGCGGAGAGTCCGATCCCTGTCTTTATCGCGCGGAGCCGGCGGGCTTTGAGAATTGGAGTGCCGGGCCCGCGCGGCGATCGAAGGCCGTGCACGCGAGCGCTTGTAGGCGCGCCGCGAGCCGGGCTGTGGGACCCTCGGGGCGACGCTCAGTCGCCGAGCAGGGCGGCCAGGCCCGCATCGGGCTCGAAGCGCCGGTTGCGCCAGGTGAGCCGGGTCGGCCCCGGCAGGGCCCGCCTCGGCTCCGAGTGCCACGGGTCGCCCGGATAGCACAGCACGCGCACCCCGTCTGCATCGCGCGGCTCGGGGCGGATGCAGGGCGGCGCGCTGCCCGCGGCGGCGGCCAGCACGCTGGCGACGCTGCGGTGCCGCGCAAGGTGCGACAGGCCCAGGATCTGCGGCGGTGCGAGGTCGATGGCGCCGTCCCAGTACTGGCGCAGCGCGGCACGCGGTGCGAGCCACAGGCTTTCGGTGGCCTCGTGGTCGTCGTGCCGCGCATCCTGTCCCGGCGGCACGGTGGCGACGAAGAAGCGCGTGTCGAAGCGCTTGCGTGTGACGCTGCTGAGGGCCGGTGTGATCCAGCGGGACCACGGCTGCAGCGCGCTCGCCGCGAGCCGCACCCCGCTGGGCGCGAGCAGCTCGTCGAAGCGCGGCCCCTGGCGCAAGGCCTGCCATACGGCCCGCGCCTGCTCCGGCGTCACGTCGGCGAGCAGCACGCCTGCCTCCTCGAACAGCTCGCGGATCGCCGTCACGAACAGGCCTGCGGCGTCGTCCGGCGCGAGCTCGGGTTCGCCCAGCAGCGCATGCAGCTGCTCGGGCGGGCGGTCGAGGCGGTCGGCCCACTCGCGGTCCTCCGGGTCCACCTTCCCGCCCGGAAACACGTAAGCGCCGCCGAGCACGTCGGACTGCGCGTGCCGCCGCAGCAGGAACACCTCCAGGTCATCGCCCGCGTCGCGCAGCAGGACGACGGAAGCGGAGGGGGCGGCCGGGCCTTCGATGCGGGTGGTGTTCAACTCCATGCGGCAAGGCTAGCAGAGCGCGCTCCCTTATGCTCCGGGCATGACCGACTTCAACGCAGCGATCGCCCATGCCCAGGCCCATGAAGTGCCCTGGCCCCGTGACCCGGCCGCCGACCCCGCGCATTGGGGCGTGCACCAGGCGGACCCGCCGCCGTTCAACCGGCTGCGCGGCCCGGTGCATCCGCGTGGCGGCGTCTCCGGCGTGATCCGCATCAACGGGCGCGAGGTGGCGGCGTGGGGCGAGCCGGACCGCGCCGACCTCACGTACAGCGTCGCCAAGACCTATCTCGCGTTGCTCGCCGGCGTCGCGAACGCACGCGGATTGCTGCCCGATCCGCAGGAGCGCATCGCCGCGCGCCTGCCCGGCATCGGTTTCGACGACGCGCACAACCGCGCTATCACCTGGGCGCACATGCTGGAACAAACCAGCGAGTGGCAGGGCAGCAGCTTCGGCATCCCGGACACGGTGGACCACAATCGCCGCGTCTCGCACGATCCGAAGCCGCCCGCCGGCGCGAAGGGCGAGCCGCGCGCGCTGCACGCCCCCGGCAGCTATTGGGAATACAACGACGTGCGCATCAACCAGCTTTCGCTGGCGCTGCTGCACCTGTTCGGCCGGCCGCTGCCCGAGGTGTTCGAGGAAGCGGTGCTGCGTCCGATCGGGGCGGGGCAGGGCTTCCGCTGGGAAGGCTACGACGACGCGTGGGTGGAGATCGCGGGCCGCCCTGTGCAGTCGGTGCCGGGCGGATCGCACTGGGGTGGCGGCGTGTCGATCAGCGCGCGGGACCAGGCGCGCATCGGCCAGCTCCTGCTGGACGGCGGACTGCACGCGGGACAGCCGCTCGTGCCGGCCGCATGGATCGGCCGCATGCAGCAGCCCTGCGCCATTGCGCCCTTCTACGGCTGGCTCACCTGGCTCAACCGGGATGGGGCGATGTTCCCCGAGGCCTCGCGCTCCAGCTGGTTCATGGTGGGCGCCGGCGGCAACTACACGTGGATCGACCCGGCGCATCGGGCCGTGGTCGTCGTGCGCTGGCTCGATCCCGCCCACAGCGCGGGCTTCGTGGCCCACGTCGCGAAGGCGTTCGGCTAGGGGCTCGCTGCTAGGAGCCCGTGCGCTCCTTCATCCGCTCCTCGATCAGCGCGCGCGTCGCGCGCACCTCGCTCGCGAAGGGGCTGCGCGTTTCATCGGCGCGCCGGATCAGCGCCAGCGCCTCGCCGTTGCGACCCTGGTCGGACAAGGTCTGGGCGAGGTTGTTCAACACGATGGTGGAATCGGGGAAGCGCTGCAGCGCGGTCCGCAGCACCTTGGCCGCTTCGTCCAGGTGGCCGTTGTCGTGCAGGGTGTTCGCGAGGCCGACCGACGCGGGCAGGCTGTCGGGCCAGCGCGCGACCGCCGCACGGTAGCCGCGGATGGTGGCCTCGGGCTTGCCCGCGCGTGCGAGTCCCAGCAAGGCCTTGAGCCAGCGGTCCTCCGTCGCGGTGGCGGGCACCTGGTCCGGCGGAGTGACCACCATCGCCCAGTAGTGTCCGGCGCGCCAGGTCCGTTCGAAATACGAGAACGGCATCGCCTCGCGCGGCTCCAGGCCCGAGCGCAGGTAGATGGTGCCGGTCGCGTAGTCGAAGCCGTTCACCACGGCGTAGTGCCATTCCGGGAACAGCAGGCCGGCGTCCTGCAGGATCAGCACCGGGTGGCCCGCAGCCACTTCACGCAGCAGGTCCGTGTATTGCGGCGCGAGGTGATAGCTCACGAGTCCGTGCCGCCGCGGCGCGGCCAGCATCTCGACCTGCAGGCTGCCTTGGCGCGAAGGCAGCCACACCTCGTCCACGAGGTCCTCGGGGCGCAGCTTCGCGCCGCTGTAATCCATCGCCATCGCCAGCGCGGCCGGGCCGCACTGGTAGTCTTTCTGCGGGAAGAAGGGAACCTGCGTCAGCTCCACCTGCTGCGGCACGCCTGCCGGCCAGGCGGTGCGCAAGGCGACCGTCTGCGGGATCAGGGTGCTGCAGCCGCACAGCAGGAGGACGGCGGCGCACAGCGCCAGCCGCCACCCCTGCCGCAGCCCGTTCGCGATCGTCGCGGGCATGCGTCCTTACTTGCGCACTGCGTAATACCAGATCAGCGCGGCGATCAGCACCACCGCCACCCAGCCCCAGGTGGTCATCCCGCCCGCGGGTGCGCTCTGGATGTCCTGCGCCAGTGCCTGCACTTCCTGGTCGCTCATGTTCTGCACGCGCTCGCGCGCGGCGCTGGGATCGATGCCGGCGGCCTGCAATTGCGCCGCGACGTCCGCACGGTCGAGCGTGCTCAGGACCATGGTGCGTTCCTGCGACGGAACGGGGCCCTGCGCCTGCTCGGCGCTGATCAGTCCCGCCCGCGCCGTCTGGAAGGACAGTGCGAGCAAGGAAACCACCAACACACGGCAAGTGGTTTTCTTCATGGCGAGGTTCATGGATGCGCTCCTGTGTTCTGGGGGAACCCGGGGCCGGCGCCCGCCGGCACGGGAAAACGATTTACGCACTTGCGCGCCACGGCAGGGGCGCACGGGCCCATCCGGAAACAGCTTGGTACCAATGTTGCCCACGTCGTTTGCAACTCGGTACGACAGCGCGTTCGGCAGCCGGACTACACCGGCCGCTGCTGCGCACGATTGCAATGGTGCGTCCACAAGAGGAGTCGCCCATGGCCGGAAGATGGATCGTCCTGCTCGCCACGGCTGCATTGCTGTCGGCCTGCGCAAGCGCACCGGACCAGCCTGCCCAACGGCAGGCCTGGAACGGAGGCATCTGGAACAGCGTGCTGGGCTATGTCGGCCCGGCGAATAGCGTCATCGTCGGCGGGCCCTGAGGCAGGTCGTCCGTAGGCTGGCGGGCGCGCAGCGCCCGGGCGGTGAGCGCGAGCGAACCCCAGCGATCCGTGCTCGTGCTCGCTGACGGTTGTCGCGGTGCGCCATGTGATGTGCGCTCTGCGAAGGCCGGCGGCCGTCGCGGCAGGCGGCGTGCGGTGCAGGCCCGCTAGGCATCGGTCGGCGACTGCGCGCGCCGACTTCCCTGGAAGCCGGACCGGGCGGCGTCGCGCGGCACAACTCGCAGAGAGTTTGCCCGCTGGTCGCGGACAAACTCTCTGCTCGGACAAGTGCCGCGGTAGCATGAAACGTACGCGCGGCTCGACGCTGACGCTCTCGAGCCCCGCTCCGACGCCCGGACCGGCTTCCAGGCGATGCCCTTCATGCGGGCCTGCACCGCACGCCGCCTGCCGCGACGATGGGCAGTCGGGCCCCTGCGCCGAAGACTCGACGGCGCGCGTACTCGTAGGCTGGCGGTGAGCACCGCGAACCCCAGCGATCCAGCGTAGCGCAGCGAGCTGGGGTTCGCCTGCGGCTCACCACCAGCCTACGGTTTCTGCATCAATTGCCCCGATGGGCGCTGGAAGTGCTGCTCGCAGCCTCACGCCTGCGGCGGTACAACCTGGTCGATCACCTCCGTGTCGCGGCGAATGGTCTCGCGCTCGCGGTGTTCACGCCGGTCGAGCTTGCCGAATGCGTGATCCAGCGCGTGCGCCAGTTTCTCGGCGGCACCGCGGAACGCGAGGTCCTGGTTGGCCGCGTAGTTGGTGACGGCGACGGGCGCGCGTCCGTTGACGCGGGCCTCCATCATGCAGCGCTTGTCGACACCCCCTCCCTTGGCCGCGTGGTTCTCGTCGGTCATCTGCACCTCGATGCTGGTCAGGTCCTGGTCAAAGCGGGCAAGGTGGTCGTTGAGGTAGTCCTCGGCCCAGCGCTCCAGGGCTTCCTTGTTGTCGATGTCGTTGGAGGTGTTGACTTGCACTTTCATGCGGTTTCCTTTCGCGTGTGGAAGCATGGTGAGGACGGCCGGGCTGGCGGGCAAGTGGGACGGAGTGCTTCCCGTTGTCGGACACGGCTTGCCAGCCGGTATGCTTGCGGGCCAAGGAGAACACATGCTGGAAGTCATCGAGGCCGTCACGGGCGACAACCCCACCGCAACCATCTTCATCCTCCACGGATTGGGAGCCGATGGCAATGACTTCGTCCCGGTCGCGGAAGAACTGCAGCTGCGCGGCGTGGGACCGGTGCGCTACGTGTTCCCGCATGCGCCCGTGATGCCGGTGACCATCAACAACGGCTACCGCATGCGTGCCTGGTACGACATCTTCGGCTTCGAGGACGACGCGGCGCAGGACGAAGCCGGGCTGCGCAAATCGCAAGCCATGGTCGAGGAGCTCATCGCACGCGAGCGGGATCGCGGCATCGCGGCGGACCGCATCGTGCTGGCGGGCTTCTCGCAAGGCTGCGCCATGGCCCTGCTCACCGGCTTGCGCCATCGCGAGAAGCTGGCCGGCATCGTGGGCCTGTCCGGCTACCTGCCGATCGCCAGCACGACCGCGAAGGAACGCGCGCCCGCGAACCAGCACACGCCGATCTTCCTTGCGCACGGCACGCAGGACGAAGTGGTGCATCTCGAGCGCGCGGAGGCTTCGCGCGATGCGCTGCAGGCGCTGGGCTATCCCGTCGAATGGCACACCTACCCGATGGGCCACTCGGTCAGCCCGCTGGAAATCCAGCACCTCGATGCCTTCCTCACGCGCGTGTTGTCGCCCGCTGGCCCCCGGTAGGCGCTCCGTCGGCCTACAGCGCCGACGGCCTGCTCCGCTAGTCTCGAAAGCATCCACACAAGGAGCTTTCGAATGAACAACAACCCCTTGCTGGGCCAGGTGCTCGGCGGACTGTTCGGCAACGCAATGGCCAACCGCGCAGGAAACGGCGGTGGCGGCGGTCTTGCCGGCGGCGGCATGGGCCGGGCCTTGGGCGGCATGGCCCTGGGCAGCGTGCTGGCCGGCGTGCTGCGCGGCGGCGGTCGGCAAGCCGCGCCGGTGCCGGGCGGCACGCGTCCTTACGCGAACCACACGGCCTTGCTGGTGATGCTGCTGCCGCTCGCGATGCGCTGGGTCCAGCGCAATGGCGGCATCAACGCGGTGCTGGACCGCTTCCGCCAGAAGGGCATGGGCGCGCAGGCGCAGTCCTGGGTCTCCACGGGCAACAACCAGCCGGTGGACGACGGCAAGGTGCAGCAGGTGATCGGCCAGGACGACCTGCGCGAGATGGCGCAGCGCCTGGGCGTGCCCGAAGAGCAGGTCGCACAGGCGTTTGCCGAGATCATGCCGGAGATGGTGGACAAGCTGTCGCCCCAGGGGCAGGTGCACCCGCAGGCCGACCAGGTGCTCGATGCCGGCCAGCGGCAGCTGGAACAGGAGATCCAGGACGTGCAGCACCGCGACGTCCATCCCTCCTGAACATCCCCTATGGCGGCGCGGCGCCGGGCCGCGAGAATGGCCGCTCCACCTCCAGGAGACGGCCTTGAACGCACCGGCTGCCAGCGCGACCCTGATGACGGGCTCCGATTACCGCGAGTCGCTGCGGCGCTATCGCCCGCGCGTGTTCGTCGACGGCCAGGCGATCGAGAGCGTGGCCGACGCGCGCTCGCTCCAGCCCGGCATCAACGCGATCGCGCTCACCTACGACGTCGCGCACCGCAGTGAACTGGCCCCGCTCATGACGGCGGTGCAGCACACGAGCGGGCGCCGCGTGAACCGCTTCACCCACATCGACACCAGCGCCGGCGACCTGCTGAACAAGCTCGAGGCCGTGCGGATCGTGTGCCAGGAAACCGGTTGCGCCCAGCGTTACCTCACCCACGACGCGCTCAATGCGATCGGGCAGGTCGCTGCGCGCATCGACGACGCCCGCGGCTCGCGCGAACACACGGCCCGCTTCCTGGAGTACCTGCACCGCGTGCAGGACCAGGACCTGACGCTCGGCGTCGCCATGACGGACGCCAAGGGCGACCGCAGCCGCCGCCCGCACGAGCAGGCGAACGTGGACAGCTACGTGCACGTCGTGGAGCGCAACGCCAATGGCATCGTCATCTCGGGGACCAAGGCGATCGTCACCGGCGCGCCCTACGTGCACGAACTGCTGGTCATGCCCTGCCGCAACATGGGCGAGGCGGACGCCGCGTTCGCCGTGTGCTGCGCCGTGCCCGTGGATGCGCCGGGCCTGACCATCGTCGCGCGCCCGGCGGGCCGCCCCGGCGAGAAGCTGGAGCACGGCGACGCGCTGTTCTCGCGCAAGTACGGGCAGAGCACGGCCGTGTGCCTGTTCGAGCGCGTGTTCGTGCCTTGGGAGCAGGTGTTCTACGCCGGGGAGTGGGAGCACAGCGGCCACCTTACTTATAGCTATGCGACGCACCACCGGCAGACCTGCATCGCCGCGCGCGCCGGCTTCGGCGACCTGCTGATCGGAGCGGGTGCGCTCATGTGCGAGGCCAACGGCTTCGACCCCGGCCAGGAGTCGCACCTGCGCGAGCAGATGGTCGAGCTGATCAAGATCGTCGAAGGCTTCTACGCCTGCGGCGTCGCCGCCAGCGTGTACGGGCGGGCGGACGAACACAGCGCGAGCTTCATGCCCGACCCGCTGTTCTCCAACGTGGGCAAGCTGCTGCTGGCCACGCAGATCTACGACATGCACCGCATCGCGCACTACGTGAGCGGTGGGCTGGTGGTGGCCTTGCCCGGGCCGGACGAGGACCACAACCCGGAGACGGCGGCGAAGCTGTCCGAGGTGTTGGGCGCGAATCCGGACGTGCCCTACGACAAGCGCATCGAGGTCGCGCGCTTCCTCGAGGACCTCACGGCGGGCTACCAGGGCGGCTGGTACAGCCTCATCAGCCTGCACGGCGGCGGCTCGCCCGCCGCGATGAAGCAGGAGATCTGGCGCCACTACCCGGTGGGCTCGAAGGTGGAGCTGGTGGAGCGGCTGCTCGATCGCGACGTGCTGCACGACCCGGCGCGCGCCATCACGCGCAACCGGCAGCCGGGCAAGTGCTGCGACATGGGCTGCACCGCGCCGGGCCAGCCGGTGATGGTGGACTTGCCCGCGCGCAAGGGCGAACCAGGCGAGTCGCGGTGAGGCCGCCGGTGCCTAGCACAGGTGCCGCCGCACCGCCTTGGCCGGGACAAGCAGGGATGCCGCAAAGGTGTTAACTTCGCACGCGACGAACCCGGGCGCATCCCAGAGACCAGACCCATGAGCAACCTGCAACAAGCCTTGAGCACGCTCGCGCCCGCGCGGCTGCAAGGCATCCGCCGCGGTATCGAGAAGGAAAGCCTGCGCACCACCGCGACCGGCGCGCTCGCGCTGACCCCGCATCCGGCGGCGCTCGGTTCGGCGCTGATGCATCCGAACATCACCACCGACTACAGCGAGTCGCAGCTGGAGCTGATCACGGGCGTGCACGCCAGCGTCGAGCAGTGCCTCGAGGAGCTCACGCAGGTCCACCAGTTCACCTACCGCGCGCTGGGGGAGGAGATGATGTGGGTGAGCAGCATGCCGTGCACGCTGCCCGCCGACGAGAACATTCCCATCGGCCGCTACGGCTCGTCCAATGTCGGCCGCGCCAAGAGCGTCTACCGCATGGGACTCGCGCACCGCTACGGCCGGCGCATGCAGACCATCTCGGGCATCCACTACAACTGGTCGCTGCCGGGGGTGAGCGACGCCGAGTACTTCGGGCTGATCCGCAACTTCCGCCGCCACGCCTTCCTGCTGCTGTATCTCTTCGGCGCTTCGCCGGCGGCCTGTTCGACCTTCGTGGCCGGGCGCCGGCACGAGCTGCAGACGCTCTCGCCCGGCACGGTGTACATGCCCTATGGCACGTCGCTGCGCATGGGGCGCCTCGGCTACCAGAGCGAAGCGCAGGCCAGCCTCTCGGTGAGCTACAACAGCCTGGATGGCTATGCCGATTCGCTGCACGAGGCGCTGACCCAGCCGTACCCGGCGTACGAGAAGGTCGGCATCATGAATCCCGGCGGCGAGTACAACCAGCTCTCCACCACGCTGCTGCAGATCGAGAACGAGTTCTACGGCACCATCCGTCCCAAGCGCGTCATCCGCCCCGGCGAGCGTCCGCTGCACGCGCTGCGCGAGCGCGGCGTCGAGTACGTGGAAGTGCGGCTGATGGACCTCGACCCGTTCGTGCCCATCGGCATCAAGGCGCAGACGATGCGCTTCCTCGACGTGTTCCTGCTGCACTGCCTGTATGCGGGCAGTCCGAACGACACGCCGCAAGAGATCGCCGAGCTCGGGCGCAACCAGCACCGCACGGCCGCCTACGGGCGTGACCCGGCCCTGATGCTGGAGCGCGACGGGCGCCAGGTCCGGTTGGTCGACTGGGGAGCGGAGATCGTGCGCGAGTGCGCTCCCATCGCGGCGCTACTCGACGCCGTGCACGACACGACGGACTACGGCGACGCCTTGCGCGCCGCCGAGGCCTTGCTGCAGAACCCCGACATGCTGCCGTCCGCGCGCGTGCTGGCCGCGATGGCGCGCGAGCACGACAACAGCTTCGGCCGCTTCACTCTCGCGCAGTCCGTGCTGGCGAAGACGAAGCTGCTGAAGCTGCCGTTCACCGGCGGCCTCGAAGCGCGCATGGAAGCGCTGGTCCGGCAGTCGTTGCAGGACCAGGCCGCGGTCGAGGCCGGGGACACCATGCCCTTCGAGCAGTACCGGCAGCAATACATCTCGCCGGAGCGGCTGGGACTGACGCAGGCGGCCGTGGCGCCGCAGCTCGCCGCAGTCTGAGGGTGGGGCGGGGCGGGGGCGGCCGTGACCCGTCCTGGGAGAACACCCAACACCCGGACGCAGAGGACGCAGAGGTTTCGCAGAGGACGCAGAAGGACTTCCATGAGAAGGTGGAAGTCCTTCTGCGTCCTTTTGCTTTTCTGCGTCCTCTCGCTCTTGTGCGACCTCTGCGTCCGGCTGTCGGCCTTCCGTTTGTGTCTCATCCGCGCGCCGGCGAAGGCCCCTCGGTGTGTCGGGGAAGGGCTGCTCCGCTTACAATTGCGGGACATGGGTACCGCTGCGCGGTACTAGGCCTGCCCGAAGGAGCCCCATTGGCGAAGGAAGAACTGATTGAAATGAACGGCCGCGTGGCCGAAATCCTGCCGGACTCGCGCTACCGCGTGATCCTCGACAACGGTCATGAACTGGTCGCGTACACCGGCGGCAAGATGCGCAAGAACCACATCCGCATCATCGCGGGTGACTTGGTGAGCCTGGAGCTGTCCCCGTACGACCTGACCAAGGGGCGCATCATGTTCCGCCACCTGCCCAACCGCAACACGGGCGGTCCGCCGCCGCAGCATCGCCGGCGCTGACCGGCGCACGTTGCGCAGCACAAGGCGGCCATGGGGCCGCCTTTGCATTGGCGGGTACGCTACTGCACCTGCACCTGGTCGAGGTGGCGGCGCAGCCGGGCTATGTCCGCACCGAGTTCCGCGGCGTCGCCGACGGCCGCGCGCGCCGAGATGCCGCGGCATTGCCAGGCCGCCCACTGGAACCCGAACAGCGCCAGCCCGCCAGCCGCGCGATGCGCCACGGCGTGCAACTGTTCGCGCTGGCCGCTCGCCAGGGCTTCGGCCATCGCATCGACCATCTTGCGGCGCGAGGCGAGGAAGGCCGGCACTTCGTGCAGCAGCTCGGGGTCGACGCGCACCGCGGCTTCGGGCGTCAGCGGCGGACCCTGCGGCGCAGCCTCCGGCAGCAGCGCCTGCGCCGGCAGCGGCGGCCCGCCTTGCGCCAGCAGGTGCAGCAGGGCGAGCAAGGCCTCGCGCGTGAAGGGCTTGGCGAGGTAGCGGTCACTGCCGGCGGCCAGCCCGCGCCGGATCGACTCCGGGTCGTCGTTCGACGACATCATCACGATCGCGCAGCGCTTGCGGCCTGCCTCGCGTTCGCGCGCACGGATCCAGGCGACCGCCTCGAGCCCGTTCATCACGGGCATTTCCATGTCGATCAGCACGAAGTCGGGCCACTGGCGGGCCACGGCTTCGACCGCGGCCGCGCCGTTCGCTGCAGTCTCCACGGTGAACGGCGGCGAGGGCAGGTAGCGCATCAGCAGCAGCCGGTTGTATTCGTCGTCGTCGACCAGCAGGAGGCGGCTAGCGGGGAAGTCCGAGCCGTCCGCGCGCGGCGCCGGCGCGAGGGCGGGCTGCGCGCGCCGGGCGGGCGGCAGTTGCTCGTCGCCGAGTGCGCGCAGGCTCAGCGTGAGCAGCGTGCCGGCCGCGTCCGTCTGCATCTCGAGTTCGCCGTTCTGCACGCGCGCCATCAGCCGGGCCGAATAGGTGCCCAGGCCGGTGCCGCCGCTCTTGCCGGCGGTGACGTACTTGTCGAAGAAGCGGGTGACGATGGGCTGCGGCACGGCGCCCGCGTTGTGCACCTGCACGCGGATCGGGTCGCCGCCTTGCAGGCGCAGCGTCACGACACCGTTCCGCGGCGAGGCCTCGATCGCGTTCTTCAGCAGGTTGGCGAGAATCGAGTAGCACAGCAGCTCCTCCGCGCGCGCATACATCGGCGCATGCGGCGGCGTCTCCAGCCGCACGCGCACCTGCGCGGCCTGCGCCATCGGCTGCAGGTCCAGCTGCACGCGGTCGATCACGTCCAGCAGGTTCACCGCCTGCGGCCGGAAGTCGTAGGTCCCCAGCTCCATGCGCGAGAGGTCCAGCGACAGGTTCACCATCTCCAGCATGCGGTAGCCCGCGCGCTCCGCGATGCCCAGCAGCTCGCGCTGTTCCTGCGGCACGCGTGCATCCTCCCGGATCAGGCGCGCGACCCCGATGATGCTGTTCAGGGGTGTCTTCAGGTCGTGCCGCGACATGCGCTCGACGTCTTCGCGCAGCCGCGCGTTCTCGGCGAGTGCGGCGTTCTGGCGCTCGAGCCCTTCGGCGACCGCGCGGTGGTCGGTGATGTCCAGGAACGAGCAGATGTAGCGCAGCGTGCGTCCGTCCGCCCCGCGCAGGCTGATCGCCTCGGCGTGCACCCACACGACGCTGCCGTCCTGCCGCAGCAGGCGGTATTCCAGCGGCTGGTGCTTCATCTCCCCGCCGCGCACCGAGCGATCCCGCAGCTGCGTCATGAAGCTCTCCTGCACCCGCTCGCGGTCCTCCGGCGCGATGTGCCGGAAGAAACGCGGCCACTCGCTCGTGTCCGTTCCCGGCGGGTAGCCCATGATCTCCAGCAGCCGGTCGGAGTAGCGCGTGAGGTTGCGCGTGTAGTCCCAGTCCAGGATGCCGGCGTGGGTGGCCCGCACCAGCAGGTCCACCTTCTCGCGTTCGCCCGCGCTGCGCTGTTCCTCGACGTTCAGCGCGCGGCCCAGCCGGCGCAGCAGCACGATGCCTGGTGTCAGCACGAAGGCGAGCAGGCCCACGGCGGTGATGCCCCGCTGCGTCATGTCGCCGGAGAGCTGGACCATGTTCACGGTGAGCACGACGCCCAGGCAGGCCAGTCCGCCGAGCACGACGCCGGCGTCGGGGCGGCCCTGGCGCGCCGCACGGGCGAGGCACCACGCCGAGTACAGGGCAATGCTCACGCCGAGCAACTGCCCGTACAGCACGTAGCGGCTGTAGACGCGCGCGGGCGTCAGCAGCACGAACACGAGCCCGAATCCGCATGCGCCCACCAGCAGGCGCAGCAGGCCCGCGCGCATGGTGCGCGGGAACAGCTTGTCGATCAGCAGCGCGAACAGGCCCATCGACACGAGCCAGGCCGAATACTCGGTGTGCAGGTACAGCTCCCACGCGGTCTGCGGTCCGGTGGTGAGCTGCAGCAGCAGGCGCTCGCCGGTCATGTCGGTGTAGACCGTCTGGGCCAGAGCGAACAGGCCGAAGTAAAGCGGGGCCTTCTCCTTCGGGCGCACGAGGAAGAAGAACAGCGGCGAGATGCTCAGCACCAGGTAGCCGCCGACCAGCAGCGTGTCCAGCGCGAAGCGTTGCTGCGCATCCTGCGAGAGTTGCTCGATGGGGCCGGCGACCGGCGCGCGGATCACGCCGCCGGCGCGATGCGACCAGTTGGACAGGTGCAGGGTCACGTGCAGCGGGCACGCGAAGGAGTCCGTGAGCACCGCACGCCGCCCGATCGCTGGCTGCGCCTCGTCCGCGCGGGTGCCGGGCAGTCCTTGCACGGCCACGAGCTGCCCGTTGACGTACATGCGCATGGCGGTGCGTTGCGGCGGCACCGAGAGGGCGAGCTGGCGGCCCTCCGGGCAGCGCACGAGCAGCGTGTAGGTGCCGTAACCGTCAGGGCCGCGCGGCTTGCCGTCGGCCGTGAGTTCGTTCCAGACGCCGGGCACCGGTGCGAACGCGGGGGCCGGCTCGTTGGCGGCGGGGTCGAGGAAACGCTCCCACGCGAACCCCCACTCGCCTTCCAGGGCACGGCCGGTGCCGAGCGCGCCGGGTGCGGTCAGGTCGATCACGCCGGCCCGGGCGTGCGGCGTGGGCTGCGCGGCGAACAGGCCGTCGGCGAACAGCAGGAGCAGGGCGCAGGCCAGCCAGGCGCGCCAGTGCGCGGCAACGCACGCCCAGCGACGCCGGCCGGGCGGGCGTGCCAGGGGGCGCGGACTAGAGGGTGGCGGGTCGCGTGGCTGCGAAGTTGTCACCGCCCTTCGAGTGGCGCTTCATGTCGTCGTCGCGCGCGGCGAGCAGGCGCTCGAGGTCGGCCCGCACGTCTTCGGCCGCCTTGGGCAGCGTCAGCGGACCTTCGATGATGTCCCCCGGCTTCGTGTTCCTCGCCTCCGCCGGCCGCGCCGGGGCTTCCCGGGGCGCCGTCCAGGAGCCGGGGTGCGGCAGGGGCGGGAACTTGCGCTGGTCCTGCATCGCGAACTGCCAGGAGAAGCCCATCAGCCACTCGGCGGCCTTCGGGTCGAGCAGCAGCAGGCGTTGCATGAACTCCTGTTCGAACGCCGGGCCGTGCTCCAGCAGGCGCGGCTCCCACGCGCGCACGAGGAAGCGCACGTGGATGCCATGTTCGCGCCGCGGGCTCGTGGTGCGCAACATGTCCGTGGCGAGCCAGTTCTGGGGAACGCCGTTGCGCGTCAGCGTCTCGCGCAGGACCAGCTTCAGCAGGTCCTTGCGGATGGCCGTCTGCGAGTTCGACATCGCAGGCGACTGCGATGCCACGAACTGCGTGCTGTTGGCCGGTGTGCGCGAGCTGCGCGGCTTGCCGGAGGCATCCCTCTTCCCCAGCAGCATGTTCAGCATCCCCATGATGGCTCCCATCGTGTTCTCGTCCCGCGGCGCGGGCTCTTCTCGGGACCCGGTCCGGTCCGACCGAGTGCACTTAGTTTTACAGATTGATGCAAATTCTCCAAGCCGCCACATGGTGCTGTCAGCCAGGCCTAACCGGGCGGGCGACCGACGGCAGCGCGCACTGCGCTAAATTTCACCCCTTTTGCCCGGCAGAGGAGATGAAATGGGTCTGGATTTCAGCGGCCGCGTGGCCATCGTCACGGGTGCAGGCGGGGGCCTGGGGCGCCAGCATGCGCTCGCACTGGCCGCGCGCGGCGCCAAGGTGGTGGTGAACGACCTGGGCGGTGCCGTCGACGGGACGGGCGGCTCTGTCGGTGCCGCACAACGCGTGGTCGACGAGATCCGCGCGAGCGGCGGCGACGCCATCGCGAACGGCGCATCCGTGACCGATTTCGCGGCGGTGCAAGCCATGGTCGACGAGACCATGGCCAAGTGGGGTCGCGTCGACATCCTGGTGAGCAACGCGGGCATCCTGCGGGACAAGAGCTTCGCCAAGATGGACCTCGCGGACTTCCGCCTGGTGCTCGACGTGCACCTGATGGGCGCCGTGCACTGCTGCAAGGCGCTGTGGCCCGTGATGACGCAGCAGAAATATGGGCGCGTCGTCCTCACGACCTCGTCGTCGGGCCTGTACGGCAACTTCGGCCAGGCGAACTACGGCGCGGCCAAGATGGCGCTGGTGGGACTCATGCAGACGCTCGCCATCGAAGGCCTGAAGCACGACATCCGCGTGAATTGCCTCGCGCCCACCGCGGCGACGCGCATGACGCAGGACCTGTTCCCGCCCGACATGCTGGGCGCGTTCGGACCCGAGGCGGTGGTGCCCGCGATGCTCGTGCTGGCCGCGGCGGATGCGCCGACCCGCACGACGCTCTGTGCAGGCGCGGGCGGGTTCGAAGCGGCGCACGTGACGCTCACGCACGGAGCCTACGTGGGCACGGGCGCGGATGCGCCGGAACGCCTGCAGGACATTCTCGACGCCGTGCGCGACCGCTCCGGGGAAACCGTTCCGGCGAGCGGCGCCGAGCAGGGCGCCAACGAGCTGCGGTTGGCGCGCCGGCGCGCCTGACCGGCGCGGGCCCGGGGCCGGATACGCCGCCGCACGGGGCTGCGCGGCGCTCAGTACGGCACGCGGATGGGCCGAGGGACTCCGTTTGGGAGAGGCGCACGAGCGCACTCCTGAGCACAATCGGGCCGTTTGTGAGGAAAGCGAGATGACCACAAGCGTCCTCATCGTCGAAGACGAGCCGGAATTCCTGCGCCGCTTCAGCGAGGCCGTGCTGACCGACCCGGAGCTCTCGCTGATCGGGACCGCCGGCACGGCGGCTGCCGCCATCGCCCTGCTGCAAGCCCAGCCGCCCGACGTGGTCCTGCTCGATCTCGGCTTGCCGGATCGCGACGGGGTGGAGGTCATCCGCGCCGCCGTGCAGGGCCCCCGGCCGGCCGAGGTGCTGGTGGTCTCGATGTTCGACGACGACCAGCACGTGCTCGCGGCGATCGAGGCCGGCGCTGCCGGCTACCTGCTGAAGGACGCGCTGCCTGCAAGCATCGGCGCCAGCATCCGCGAGCTGCGCAGCGGCGGCTCCCCCATCAGCCCGGGCATCGCGCGGCGCATCCTCACCCGGTTCCGGCTGGCTCTCGCGCCGGCGCACGGGCCCGCTGCCGGCGTCCGCAGCGTGGCCGCCGCGTCGCCGCTGACCGACCGCGAAACCGAGTTGCTGCGCCTCACCGCCAAGGGCCTCAGCTTCGAGACCATCAGCGAGCTGATGGGGATTTCGCCGCACACCGTGGTCGCGCACGTGCGCAAGATCTACCGCAAGCTCGCGGTGCACTCGCGTGGCGAGGCGGTGTACGAGGCCACGCAACTGGGCCTGCTGTGAGCCGCGGCTTTCTTGCCGTCCTCGCGGCCCTGCTCTGGCTGGCTGCGGCAGCTCCGTCGTTCGCCGAGGCGCCGGCCCAGCCGATCGCACAGGCGGAGCTGCTCGTCGATGCCTCGCGAGCCCCGCCTCCTGCATCCGCGCCCTGGCGCGCGGTGCAGCTGCCCGATCGCTGGCGCAAGTCGCGTCCGGGCGTCGCGCCCTCGGCAGCGTGGTATCGCGTCCGCTTCGACGTTCCGGGCGGCCCGCAGCCGGCCTGGGGCGTGTTCCTGCCCTGGTTGTACGACGGCGGTGACGTGTGGATCAACGGCGCGCTGGTCGCGCAGGTGCCGGAGAACACGAGCGAGTGGCACGTGCGCTGGGTACGGCCGCACGCGGTGGCCCTTCCGCCAGCCCTGCTGCGCCCCGGCGCCAACGAGCTGATGGTGCGCACGGCCCAGCCACCGCCCGGCGCGTCCGCGCGCTTTCCCCGCCCCATGATCGCGCAGCTGCCGGTGCTCGAGCCGCTCTACGAGCGGCGCTTCTTCTGGCAGAGCGTCACGCCGCAGATCACGACGACGGTGTGCCTGCTCGCCGCCCTGTGCGTGCTGTTCATCTGGTGGCGGCGACCGGGCGAAGTGATCTACGGCCTGTTCGGCGCGGCCGCGGCCTTGTGGGGCTTGCGCACCTTCACGTTGATGATGGAGTTCATCCCCGCTGGCACCTGGTTCTGGTGGCGGCTGCTGTTCCATGCCTGCACCGGTGGCTTCATCGTCGCGATGACGGCGCTCGCCTGGCGCCTCGCCGGCATCCACAGGCCCTGGTTCGAGCGGGCGTTGTTCGCCTACTGGTTGATCGGGCCCTTGTGGCTGCTCGCGCAAGGTCCCGCCGGCGAGCCCTTGGTGAACCGCTGGTGGATCGGCGGCTTCCTGCCGATCGGCGCCACCGTGATCGGCGTCTCGGCCTGGTCCCTCGTGCGGCGGCGCACGCTGGAGGCGGCCGCACTCCCGGCCACGCTGGCGTTCACCGCGCTGGCCGGCATGCACGATTACCTGCTCGCCTGGGATCTCGACCCCGACGTCCCGTGGCTCGCCGCGTGGACGGCGGAGCGCTTCCCGCTGATGAACCTCGCCGCGACGCTGGTGCTGCTGGCCATGGGCGGCCTGCTCACGGCGCGCTTCGTGCGCGCGCTGTGCTCGCTGGAGGACCTGAACCAGGGGCTGGAGCAGCGCGTGGCCGAGCGCGAGCGCGAGCTCGCGGCCAACTATGCGCGCGTGTTCGCGCTGGAGCGCGAACAGGCCGCCGCCCAGGAGCGCCAGCGCATCATGCGCGACATCCACGACGGCCTGGGTTCGCGGCTGTTCGTGTCGCTCTCGCGCGTGGAGCGCGGCGACATGCCGCCGCCGGAGATCGCGGAGGCGCTGCGTGGCTGCATCTCCGAGATGCGGCTCGCGCTGGACACGCTGGTGCCGCAGGAGCGCGACTTCGGCGCCTCGCTCGGGACTTTCCTGTTCCGCTGGCGCCGGCAGATGGAGGCCTGCGGCATCCTCCTGACCTGGGAGATCGACGTGCCCGGGCACGAGCTGCAGTTGCAGCCGCATGCGTCGCTGCAGTTGCTGAGGGTCGCCCAGGAGGCGCTCACCAATGTCGTGAAGCACGCAGGCGCCAGCGCGGTGGACGTGCGCCTGTGCCTCGTGCGCGGCGAGCTCGAACTCGCGGTGCGTGACAACGGCATCGGTGCGGCAGGCGTCTGCGAGGACACCTCGGGGCGGGGCTTGAGCAACATGCGCGCACGCGCAGGGCAGCTCGGAGGGGGGCTGGAAATCTTCGGGGGTTCGGGTGGGACGCGCGTGACGGTGCACGTTCCGCTGGCCGAGGTCTGTGCCTGACCAGCTTGGGGAGGCGGGGCTCGCCCGCGCTCCCCAGCGCGCCCCGCGTTGCACGGGGCGCTGGCTGCCTTACTGCGCGTTGCGGACCGGCTGGCCGGCCAGCTGGCGGGGCGCTTCCGCGGCCTTGTTCGAGGCCAGGTAGGCGGAGCCGCTGTCTTCGCCGGTCATGGCTTCGACGGCATTGCGGCTGGCGAGGTACTCGGCAGTCACTTCGGCACGGGTCTTCTCGCCCTTGAAGGAGGTGAGCGGGTTGTACGACGTGGACCAGGGGTTCACGCCGGACTTCTGGTACTCGGCGAGCTGGGCCTGCGCCTGGGCGCGGGTGGCCTGGCCGCCGGCGGCGGAAGCCGCGAACTGGCCCGACAGGTCTCCATCGTCCGCGTGAGCGGCGAAGGCGGCGACGGACAGGACGGCGAGAGCGAGAGTGGAGCGGTTCATGGTGCTTTCCTTGGTGTTTGCGTTGGCGATGGAGTGACTGTATTCCCCGCATCGGAAGCAAAAAACTACCTAAGAAGCAATCTGTCATTGCGCCTCCTGCAATAATCGAGGCCCGGAATCGATGATATGGATCGGCTTCAATCAATGCGCGTGTTCCAGCAGGTGGTGGACGAGGGCGGCTTCGCCGCCGCGGCCCGCAAGCTGGACCTCACCCCCGCCGCCGTGACGCGGCTCATCGGTGACCTCGAGAATCACCTCGGCGTGCGCCTGCTCCAGCGCACTACCCGCCGACTCGCGCTCACGCCCGCGGGGGACGCCTACCTGGCGCGCCTGCGGCACATCCTGGTGGACATCGATGAAGCCGATGCGCTCGCGCAAGCCCAGAGCCGCGAGATGACCGGCACGGTGCGCGTGCTGTCGCAGCCCGCGCTGTCCGTGCACGTGCTGGCGCCGGCCATCGCTTCCTTCCAGCGCCTGCATCCCGAAGTGCGGCTGGACCTGCACGTGCAGGAACTGGTGGACCCGAACGTGGAGGACTACGACCTCACCTTCGTCACCGGCAGCGTGTCGCTCGGCTCCACCGCCATCGTGCGCACGATCGCGGAAAGCCACGCGGTGCTGTGCGCCTCGCCGGACTACCTGCGCCGCCACGGCGTGCCGCAGACGCCCCAGGACCTGCTGCCGCACCGCTTCGTGCGCCTGCGCGCCACGGGCGCGCGCCTGCGCCCCTTGACGCTGATCGATCCCACCGACGGCGATCGCACTGTGGACATCGAAGCGCCGCCGGTGCTCACCGCCAACCACCTCGACTCGCTGCTGCGCGCGACCATCGCGGGCGCGGGCATCGGCGTGCAGGCCACCGAGCTGGTGGCGCCGATCCTGAAGGCGGGCGTGCTGCAACGCGTGCTGGCGCCGTGGATCACCGGCCGCCTGCAACTCACCGTGGCGATGCCCAGTCGCAAGTACATGCCGACGCGCACCCGGGCGTTCCTCGAGCACGTCGTCGAGCACACGCGGCGCACCGTCGCGGACCTGGGTGCGGCGGCCGAAGAAGGAA
Source organism: Ramlibacter ginsenosidimutans (assembly GCF_016654015.1). Taxonomy (GTDB): domain Bacteria; phylum Pseudomonadota; class Gammaproteobacteria; order Burkholderiales; family Burkholderiaceae_C; genus Ramlibacter; species Ramlibacter ginsenosidimutans. The sequence continues at coordinate 209,882 of NZ_JAEPWM010000008.1, forward strand.
TGGCTTAGGAGCCTGCGCAGGCTCCTGGCGGTGCGCTCAGCCTCGCGCCGGCGCGACCCGCAGGCCGACCCACGCCGCACCGATCACCGCGTTGATGGGGACGGCCAGCGCGCAGGGCACGTAGAACACCACCGAGAGGCCGGGGGCGTGCAACAGGGATTCGACCATCATGCCCAGTCCGTAGCAGAACACGGCGCACCACAGCCAGCGGCGCATGTACGTGGGCAGCCAGCGCGCTTGCTCGCGGTTGTGCCGCCACGCGGCGGCGCGCTCGAGCAGGTTGCCGCTGTTGACGTCCTTGAACAGCCAGCCGAAGAAGAAGTAGCGGTACAGAAGCGTGCTGAAAGGCATGGTGCATCCGGGTGAGCCGCGGCCGCAGCTGCGTGGCCATCGTCGTTCCTTGTAGCGCCTGGGCCCGTGCGTGTCCATGCTGGTTTCGTGTAGGAACGCAAGTGCAGGCTCGAGCATTTCACGTCCGGGGCATGGGCACTGGGCTGGTGCGCAGCGCCGCCGCGGGCGCGGCCTCATACTGTCCCCTTGATGAAAGATTCCATGAACGATTGGACCCAGGAACTGGTCGCCGCCGTGGCGCAGGCCGAGCGCTTCGAAGCTGCAGAGAGCCAGGCGGAACAGCAGTTCCACATCTTGCGGGAGCAGGCCGAGCAGTCGGGCGAAGCGGACCGGGCGCTGCGCAGCCCCGAGTTCCAGCGCTGGATGGATGCGCGCCACGCGACCGACCTCGCGTGGGGATCGTGGTTCCTGCTCAAGGGCGGTAGCGAAGCCTGATGCGCCGGGCCGCGCCCGTGCGCAGCGGCAAGCCACGCGGATTTCCTACAACGAACGCCTGAAGCTCGCGCGAGGATGAGGCTCCGATCCGGAGCCTTGCCATCCCGCGCCGCCGCCTCGTCCTGCCGCCGGCCGCCGTGCCGGCCGAACTGCCAGCGAGCCTTGCGCCCGAGCTCGCCACGCTGGTGTCCAAGCCCACGCCCGGCGACTGGATCTACGAGATCAAGTTCGACGGCTACCGCATGCTCGCGCGCGTCGGCGGCCCGCGCGAGGTTCGCATCGTCACGCGCCGCGGCAACGACTGGACGCACCGCTTCGCCGCGCTGCGCCGCGACCTGATCGCCGCGCGGCTGCCGCCCGGCTGGTACGACGGCGAAATCGTGCTGCTGGACGAGAGCGGCAAGCCCAGCTTCGGCGCGCTGCAGAACGCGATCGAAGGCGGCCGCAACGACGCCATCGTGTTCTACCTGTTCGACCTGCCTTACTGCGACGGGCACGACCTGCGCCGCGTGCCGGTGGAAGAACGGCGCGCGCTGCTGCAATCGCTGCTGCCCGAAAGCGAGCGGCTGCGCTTCAGCCAGGAGATCGGCGGCGACCCCGGCGCGATCCTGCACTCGGCGTGCCAGCTCGGGCTGGAAGGCGTGATCGGCAAGCGGCGCGGCTCGATCTACGTGCAGCGGCGCTCGGACGACTGGATCAAGCTGAAGTGCACGCAGCGGCAGGAGTTCGTCATCGGCGGCTTCACCTGGCCCGACGACACGCGTCCTTCCGGCATCGGCGCGCTGCTGGTGGGCACCGTCGACGAGAAGGGCCGGCTGCAGTACGCAGGCAAGGTGGGCACGGGCTACACCGGCGAGGTCTCGGCCGCCTTGCGCCAACGGCTGGAGGGCATGGCCCAAAAGCAGCGGCCCTTCGCCGGACCCACGGGGCACGACCGGCACGCGACCTGGGTGCGGCCCGAACTGGTGTGCGAGGTCACGTATAACGAGTGGCCGCAGGGCGGCAGCCTGCGGCATGCGTCGTTCAAGGGACTGCGCGAGGACAAGCCCGCGCCTTCGGTGCAGCGCGAGCACGCGGCACCGCCACCGGCACCCGAGCGGCGCCCGCCCGCCGATGCCACTGTGGCGATGCTGCGCAAGGTCACCCATGGCGCGCGCGTCATCGACCCGTCGACCGGGCTGACCAAGGCGGACCTGGTGCGCTACTACATCGAGGTCGCGCCCTGGGCGTTGCCGCACCTGCGAGGCCGCCCCGCGTACATCCGGCGTGCGCCGCTGGGCATCGCCGAGCCCATGGTGTTCCTGCAGCATCCGTCCGGGCTGCGCGGCCTGCGCGGTACCGACCCCCAGCTGTGGCCGGGACACGATCCCGCAATCGCTTTCGACACGACCGAGGACCTGTTCGCCGCCGCGCAACTGGGCATGATCGAATTGCACACGTGGAACTCCACCGCGCGGGCGATCCGCCAGCCGGACCGGCTGGTGTTCGACCTCGACCCGGGAGAGGATCTGCCCTGGCAGCAGTTGCAGGAGGGCGCGCAGCTGCTGCGGGCGCTGCTGCAGGAGCTGGGACTGCGAAGCTGGGTGAAGACCACCGGCGGCAAGGGCCTGCACCTGTTCGTTCCGCTCGCGCCGGCGCACGGCTACGAGACGGCCAAGGATTTCTCGGAAGCGGTGGTGCAGCACATGGCGCGCACGCTGCCGCAGCGCTTCGTCGCCAAGTCGGGGCCGCGCAATCGCGTCGGCCGCATCTTCATCGACTACCTGCGCAATGGCTGGGTGCAGTCCACCGCGGAAGCGTTCTCCGCGCGTGCGCGGCCGGGGCTGGGCGTGTCGATGCCGCTGCGCTGGGAGGAGCTGCCCGAGGTGACTGGCGGCGACCACTGGACCATCGCGAACGCGATCGACCACCTCGCGCGCCTGAAGGCCGATCCGTGGGCCGGGTATTGGAAGACGCCGCAGAAGATCGACGCCGCAATGAAGAAGCTGGGCTTCGCGCCCAAGGCCTGAGCTGCGCGCTCAGACCGTCGCGTCCTGCATGCGGCCGCCCGGCGGCAGTTCGTCCAGCTCGATGTCCAGGCGCGTCGCGCCGTCGAGGGCCAGCGTCGCATCGTCTTTCGCATCCGCAACCGCGGTGAACTGGCCGTCCAGCCAGAGGAAGCGCAGGTTGCGGCCCAGGTCACGCAAGGCTTGTTCGTCCGAAGAGAAGCCGCCGGCCGACTGCTGGTTGCCATCGAGCAGGTAGGACCAGCCGTCGTCTCCGCGCGTAAGCGTGCCGAGGTCGACGATCTTCTGATCGCGGTTGCGCGCGTAGACGCGGCCCTTGGCCGCATAGAGCGTGAAAGGCTGGGTTGTGGTGGTGCGGGTGTCGTCGTCCTGGGCCATGGCCCAATCTCGCGCCGCGCAGCGCGCCCCGATGTAGGACGGCGCCGCCGCTGCGGCTCAGAGGCGCAGGCCCAGCGCCAGCAGTCCCGCCACGACCAGCGCGAGCCCGCCTTGCTCCGCGAGCGCGAGGCGTTCCCGCAGGAAGCGGCGCGAGACCAGATAGCTGAACACCACCTCCACCATGCCCAGCGTGCGGACGTTCGCCGCGGTCGTGAGGGCGAAGGCCGTGAACCAGCCGATCGACGCGAGCGCGCCCATCGCGCCGGCGATGCTGGACACGCGCCAGGCGGTGACGGTGGCACGCAGGGCGGCGGGCGCGCGCCACGCGAGCCAGCCCCCCAGCAGCACCGTCTGCAGCGTCTGCGCGAGCAGCACGCCCCAGGCGCCCGCGAGCCAGGCGGAAGTCTGCGGGATCTGCAGCGCCGCACCGCGGTAGCCGACGGCGGACAGCGCGAAGCCCGCGCCCGACGCCAGTCCGTACCAGGCCGCGCGCGAGGTCCATGCGCTGCCCTCCAGCGCCGCGCCGCGCGGCGGCAAGGACAGCAGCACGACGCCCGAGGTCGCGAGCGCGATCGCCACCAGCGTCGGCGCGGCCGGCAGCTCGCGCAGGAACAGCGATCCGAACAGCGCGACCTGCAACGCGTCGGTCTTGGAATAGGCGACGCCCACGACGAAGTTGCGCTGCTTCATCGCCGCCAGCAGGAAGGCCGTGGCCGCCAGTTGGCCGAGTGCACCGAGCAGCAGCCAGCCGGCATACCCTGCGTGGAAGGCGGGCACGGGCGCGGCAGTGGCGGGCAGGCGATGCAGCAGCAGCACCCACGCGGCGGCGAAGGGAATGCCGTAGAGGAAGCGCGAGAGCGTGGCGCCGAGCGTGCCGGCTTGCGCGACCAGCGAGCGCTGGGCGGCATTGCGCGCCGTCTGGGCCAGCGCGGCCCAGAGGACGATGGGAACCCAGATCCAGCCGGCGGGGGTCAACTGGTGCAGCTGCCGCCGGCGGCGCGCGCGAAGGACTGGCCCGCGGCGAGCGCGAGCACGCCCGTACCGGTGACGATGCGCAGCTGGTCGCCTTCGGCGAGCAGCTCCATCGTGTGGTCCCGCTGGGCGTCGGTGATCACGCGCGCGCCCTCGACGTGCCCGGTGATCTCACGGACGCGCTGCTTGCGCACCAGCCGGCCCTGCACCTTCTGCGCATCCTGGGCGATCTCCAGCGAGAAGCCCTGCAGCAGGCCGACCCCGCACCACAGCCCACCCACGGATGCGAAGCCTGCGTGCTGCAGCGCGACCTGCTGGTCCGGCTGCGCGCGGGCTGGCGCGGTGAAGGCGGTGGCTGCCGCGAGCAGCAGGAGGGGCGTCAGGTGGCGAAAGGGACGAGACTGCGAACGCATGGGGCGAAGATAGCATCCCGCCGGACCGCGATCATCTCGGCGGGGTAAAGCGCGCCTCAGCGGTGGGCCTGGGGGCGGACTATCTTCGCGGGCTGGCGCGCGGGCCGGCGCAGGTACAGCGCATCCGACCACGTCGCCAGCCACTGGGGACGCCAGGCCACCAGCAGGCTGACGATGGCGCAGCTCCAGGAGGCTTCGCCCAATGCGAGCAGGACGAGGGCGACGCGCTGCAGTTCTGCGTTGGGCGCGGTGAGGCCCAGCGTGAGCCCGCCGGCGGCGGCGCCACAGGCCGCGAGCGTGGCGAAGGGGATGAGGAACGCGCGACCGAGCATGTACGCGAGCGGCTGCGGCCCGAACGCCTTGCGAACGCCGTGCCCGAGCACGAGCACGAGCGTCGCCGGCAGCAGCCCCGACCAGAAGGTCATGGCCACCGCCTGCGACAGCGTGCTGCCGTTGGTGATCACGGTGCTGAGGCCCGCCAGCGTAATCAGGGGCACGGCGAGCGGCCACCCAAGCAGCAGCGTCACGAGCGGTGCGCCGGACCAATGCAAAGACAAGGGCAGGGCGGCGAGTCCCGGCCAGGACCACAGCCACGGCAGCACGCCGAGGCAGGCGAGGAAGGGCGTCACCAGCGGCGGGACGCTACCTCCGTGCGCCTGCAACAGCCGCCACGGACGCACGGACAGGCAGGCTGCCCAGGCGAGCGCCAGCAGGAAGGCCTCGATCGCGGTGGGCATGGCCATGGGGTCGCTCAGTCCGCGTCGACGCGGATCTTGCCTTCGCTGCGATAGCGCTCGAATTCGTCCCGCGGGATGGCGGCCGATCCGGCGTTGCCTTCGCCATCGAGCCAGGAGAGCGTGACACTGTCGTCGGCAATCTCGATGTCGACGTCCCCATCGGGCACGGGCATGAGCACGCCGTCTCCTGCGCGGAAGCAGACTTCTCCCCGGATGGTGGCGTGGTGGGACATGCGCGCTCTCCTGTAGCTGGTCGTGGGGCCAGTGTCCCGGCGTCGCCGGTCGGTGCCGTGTCAGCCGGGAACCCGTGTGCTTGCCGGATGCGCGCGGGGCGTCACAATGCCGCTCATGAGGAGAGCCTGGAGGGACTTGGGAGCGGTGCTCGCCGTGGCGCTGCTGACGGGCGCATTGCTGGTGTTCGCGTTGCTGTACCTGCGCGAGGCGGAGTTGCGCAGCGGCGAGGAACTGGCGGATTCGCTTTCGCGCGTGATCTCCGAGCAGACCGCGCGCACGCTGCAGTCCGTGGACCAGGCGCTGCAGCTGTCCATCGTGCGGGTGGAGTCCCTGCGCCAGGCCGGCAAGCTCGACGAAACGACGGGCCCCGCGGCCCTGCGCGAGGGGCTGCAGGACCTGCAGTTGCTGCGGGCGCTGTGGATCGTGGACCGCTCCGGCCGCATCCTGATGGACTCGGACCCCGGCAACGTCGGCAAGGACATGAGCGACCGGCCCTACGTGCAGGCCTATGTGCGCGCGCCGCAGACGAACTTCTTCATCAGCCCCATCCTGCGCAGCCGCACCACGGGGACCTGGATGATGAGCGTGGCGCGGCCGATCCGCGATGCGGACGGCAGCGTCCGCGAGGTGATCGCCGGTGCGGTGGAGCCGGCGTATTTCGAGCGCCTGTGGCGCGGCATCGACCTCGGCCCGAGCGGCGCTGTTGTCCTGTACAGCCGGGACGGGCAGCTGCTCGCGCGCAGTCCCGCCAACGAGGCGATGCTGGGGAAGGACTTTTCCTCGGCGCCGATCTTCCGCGACTACCTTCCGCGCTCGCCGCACGGCACCTTCATCCGGGAAAGCGACATCGATGGCGTGACGCGCATGGTGGCCTACCGCCAGCTCGAAACGTATCCGGACCTGGTGGTCGCGGTCGGGTCGAGCTACGACGAGATGCTGGCGCCGTGGCGGCGCTTCGCCATCCTCACCGCGGCGGTGTGGACCGCCGCGGTGCTGGTCGCGCTGGCGCTCACGGTGCAGTTGCGACGGCAGGCACGCCGCAGCGAGCAGACGGAAGTGCGCTTCCAGCAACTGGCGCAAGCCATGCCGCAGATCGTGTTCGTCGCCGGCGTGACCGGCCGCGTGCAGTTCATCAACCACCGCTGGGTCGAACTGACGGGACTCGACACGCAGGAAGCGCTCGGGACGGGCTGGCGCCAGCTGGTGCATCCGGCGGACCTGCCGGCGATGATGAAGCGGCTGCGGAAGGCGCTGAGCAGGCAGCGCGAGGTGCAGTTCGAGCACCGCTTGCGCTACCGGGATGGCAGCTACCGCTGGCAACTGCTGCGCGCGGTGCCGGTGCGCGGCCCCGACGAATCGCTGGTCAGCTGGTTCGGGACTGCCACCGACATCGATGCACTGAAGCAGGCCGAGGACCGGCTGCGCGCGCAGGCCGAGCAGCTGTACATGGCGGGCCGGCTTACGCGCATGGGGCACTGGCGCGCCGATCTCGAGACGGAGCGCGTGTCCCTGTCGGCGGAAGCGGCGAGCCTCATGGAGCTGCCGCCGGATTCGGAGCCCACGCTGCAGGAGTTCTTCGCCACCCTCGCGCCTGCGTCGGTGGACCAGGCAGTCCACGTGCTGGATGCGTGCGTGCGGCGGGGCGAGCCCTTCGACACCGAGCTGGAGCTCAAGTCGGCCTGCGGACGCCAGGTGTGGCTGCGTTCCGTCGGCGAGCCCGTGCGCGACGCCACGGGCAAGGTGGTCGGCATCCAGGGCGCGCAGCAGGACATCACGCTGCGCGTGTTGATGATGGAGGAGATCCGCCGCCTCAACGCGACGCTGGAGGAACGCATTGCCGAACGGACGGCGCAACTGTCGCGGCAGGACGCGCTGTTCCGCACGCTCGCCGAGCAGGCGCCGCTGCCGTTCTGGACGGTGGACCCGAAGGGCAACGTCACCTTCCTCAGTCGCGCGTGGTACGAGCTCGCGGGCGGCGCGCCGCCGAAGTGGGAAGGGGGCGAATGGCTCAGCCTGGTCCATCCCGACGATCAGGATGCCGTGCGCCAGAACTGGCGGCGCAGCGCCGCCGCCGGCGAGCCCTACACCGGCACGCGCCGGTTGCGCGCGCGCGACGGCACGTACCACACGACCAGCTATCGCGCGGTGCCGGTGCGCGACGAGCAGGGGCAGGTGCTGCTGTGGGTGGGGACGGACACCGACATCACCGACTTGATGGCCAACCAGGAAGCGCTGCGCCTGGCCAACCGGCAGCTCGAAGCCTTCTCCTACTCGGTCTCCCACGACCTGCAGTCACCGCTGCAACGGGTGGGCTCGTACGCGCGCCTGCTGCGCGACGAGCTGGCCCCGGTGCCGGAAGGTCGCGCGCATCACTACCTCGCACGCATCCAGGCGAACGCCGACGAGATGGCGCAGTTGATCGAAGGCCTGCTCGCACTGGCGCACGTGTCCGAGCTGGAGATCATCCGCACGCCGTTGAACCTGAGCGACATGGCGACGGAAATCCTGCAGCGCCTGCAGGCCGAGAATGCGCAACGGCAGGTGCAGTGGCGGGTCGATCCGGGGCTCGCCGCCGTCGGCGACGTGCGCCTGGTGCGCTCGGTGCTGGAGAACCTGATCGGGAATGCGTGGAAATTCAGCGCGCGCTCACCGGTGGCGGACCTGCATGTCGGTGCCAGCAGCGAGCCCGGCGTGTTCTACGTGCAGGACAACGGCGCCGGCTTCGACATGGCGTATGCGGACCGGCTGTTCGGAACCTTCCAGCGGCTGCACTCGCCCGATGAATTCCCGGGGACCGGCATCGGCCTGGCCACGGTGGCGCGCGCGGTATCGCGCCATGGCGGTCGGGTGTGGGCGCGGTCCGCCCCAGCCGAGGGCGCGACGTTCTTCTTCACGCTGCCGCAGGCGTGATGCGCGCTGGCGCGCGGCTCGCTAGCGGTGCAGGTCGCGCCGGACGGCTTCGAGCGGGGTGAACGCCGAATCGATGGGATGCCGGCGGGGCTTGCCCGCGGCTTCCTTGCCCAGCATGAGGCGGGTGATCTTGCCCGCGCGCCCCATCAGGAAGCGCAGCATCGAGCGCAGCAGGATGGAGCCGTTGAACGGGATGTAGGTGAGCATGCCCTGTCCGTGCACGTAGCCGGGGTTGTGCGACAGGTAGAAGCGCGTGTCGCGCCGCGAGCTGTTCATCCAGCGCTTGCGCTCCTCTTCCGATTCCAGGGTGATCCAGTTCACCTCGCGCACGAGCGGGTTCGCCGGGTCCACGCGCGGGAGGTCGAAGCAGCCGGCGAGCTCCTCCATGCGCTGTGCGATGTGCGGCGGGATCTCCTTGCGCGTGGCATGCGGCCAGATGACCGGCGCGTAATGCGAGAGGAAGGTGTAGCTGCTCGGGTGCGTGAGCGCGGCAAAGATGCAGAACTGCCGCCACGGGTGGCTGGCCCAGACGCGCAGCAGCCGCAGCACGGCGTGCACCATCGTGAGGTCGCGGCCGCGGTAGGCGGGCAGGGTGCCCGCTTCGATGCGGATGACGGTGGAGAGCCGGTTGTCCACGATCAGGCGGAAGGCGTGCAGGGAGGTGTAGCCCACGACCTGCCCGGCCGAGTTGTGCTTCACGTAGACCCACGTGCGCCACGCATCGCGCTCGACGACGTAGGAACGGAATTCCTCGTAGCTGAGGCCCGTGAAGATCTGCGCATGCACCGCGAACAACTCGCGCGTGAGTGCCTCGCGCTGCTCGCGGGTGAGCTCGTGCACTGCGTGACAAGTGATGCGGGACAGTGATGTCATGGGCTAGGGCTTTTTCTTAGTATGACACGGACTTACAACTCGCAACAGCCCCCTTCATCGTGATGATCAAAGAAGGCTACCCGGCTTGCTTTCCCAGAGGGAGAAGTGGAGCACGCCGTGCGCTTTTCTGTTTGTAATTTCCTTTGTTAAAGCTGACTTCGCGGTGCTTCCAAGTGAAACAGAAAGTCAGCAAAACGACCGGCCGTCCGCGATGGCCGGCGCCGCGGTCCACCCTTTGTGACGTTCTTGGCGGCCGGGTCCGTGCAATCTGTCGATCCGCGTGTGCGCCCTTCGTCGTGTTCCCGACGGGCGTTCCGTCGCGACAAGGAGACTCCATGGCCATCCTCGACAGCTATCTTTTCTTCCAGGGCCAATGTGCCGAAGCGATGCGCTTCTATGAGCGCACCCTCGGCGGCAAGCTCGAAGCCCTCATGACCTATGGCCAGGCGCCGCAGCAGCAGTGCCCCGACGGGGCGAAGGACCTCGTGATGCACGCACGCCTCGTGATCGACGGCCGCGCACTCATGGCCTCGGACCAGCCGCCCGGCGAGCGCCAGTCCATGGGCGGCTTTGCGCTGTCGCTGCAATACCCCAGCGCCCAGGAAGCGCGCCGCGTGTTCGATGCGCTGGCGCAGGGCGGCAAGGTGAACATGCCGATGCAGAAGACCTTCTGGGCCGAGAGCTTCGGCATGCTGGTCGACCGCTTCGGCACGCCCTGGATGGTGGGCGGTGGCATGCAGCCGACGTAAGGTCGCTGTGTTGGGTCGCCGCATCGGCGACTCGTTCCGGGCGGGCGCACGGCCCGGCTCCTCCTTAACATTCGTGCAAACGGATGGAGAGATGCCATGGTCGCGATGGCCAAGACCTGGGGAGCGTTGCTGGTGGGCCTGCTGATGCTGCATGCCGCGGACGCGGCGGATGCACAGACTCCCACGTACAAGTGCGTGCAGCGCGGTCGCGTGACGTACTCGCAGACGATGTGCCCCGGGGGCAAGGAGTTGGGCGGCCAAGGCAAGAAGCGGGTGACGGTGCGCTACCAGACGCCGCCGCAGGACCGCGCCACGGCCATGCGGCGCGCCCAGCTGCCGCAGGAAGCGCGCAGCGAATGCAAGGCGCTCGACGCGCGCATGCCGCGGCAGGAAGCGGAACTCAAGGCCATGGGCACGGCCGCCACCCCGCACGACGAGGTTCCGCTGGTGAGCTCGAAGAAGCGCTTCCGCGAGCTCGGTTGCTGAGGCGGTCGCCGCGAGCGTGTCGACTCCGGCGCGGCTGACCATGCACCTGGCTTCCCAGGCAGGCTGGCGGTGAGCCGCAGGCGAACCCCAGCTTGCGGCGCGTCGCTGGAACGCGGGGTTCGCTTCGCTCACCGCCAGCCTACAGGGCACGCAGCCGCAGGAACTCCCCTCTTCAAGCGCCCCCCGGAGGGCCCGGGGGCGCTTGAAGAGGGGTTTTCGGCGCGGTGTTAAGCTGCCTGTTTCCCCTTACTACAAGCCAGAGTCAACCATGCCCGGACTGCTGCCCCACGTCGATCCTGAAGGCCTGCTCGAGTTTTCCGTGGTCTACACGGACCGGGCGCTGAACCACATGTCGCGCAGTTTCCAGGGCGTGATGAAGGACATCTCCGCGATCCTGAAGGACGTCTACAAGGCGCACTCCACCGCGCTGGTCCCGGGCAGCGGCACCTTCGGCATGGAGTCGGTCGCGCGCCAGTTCGCCAGCGGCAAGGACGTGCTCGTGCTGCGCAATGGCTGGTTCAGCTACCGCTGGACCCAGATCTTCGAGATGGGCAACATCCCCGCCTCCAGCACCGTGCTGAAGGCGCGCAAGCAGGGCAGCGGCGCGACCGCGCCCTGGGCGCCGGCGCCGATCGCCGAAGTCACCGCCACGATCCGCGAGAAGAAGCCCGCGGTGGTGTTCGCCCCCCACGTGGAAACCGCGAGCGGCATGATCCTGCCCGACGACTACATGCGTGCGGTGGCCGACGCCGTGCACGATGTCGGCGGCCTTTTCGTGCTGGACTGCATTGCCAGCGGCGCGATGTGGGTGGACATGAAGGCCTGCGGCATCGACGTGCTGATCTCCGCGCCGCAGAAGGGCTGGAGCAGCTCGCCTTGCTGCGCGATGGTGTGCCTGAGCGAGCGCGCCCGCAAGGCCATCGACGGCACCACCAGCACCAGCTTCGCGATGGACCTCAAGAAGTGGCTGCAGATCATGGAAGCGTACGAGGGCGGCGCCCACATGTACCACGCGACCATGCCGACCGATGCGCTGACGCGGCTGCGCGAGACGATGCGCGAGACGCAGGCCTACGGCTTCGCGAAGGTGAAGGCGGAGCAGGAGGACCTGGGCCGCAAGGTGCGCGCGGTGTTCGAGAGCCGCGGCATGCCGAGCGTGGCCGCCGACGGCTACCGCGCGCCCGGCGTCGTCGTGAGCTACACCAGCGACCCCGACATCCAGTCCGGCAAGAAATTCCTCGACATGGGCCTGCAGACCGCCGCCGGCGTGCCGCTGCAGTGCGACGAAGGCAGCGACTTCAAGACCTTCCGCGTCGGCCTGTTCGGCCTGGACAAGTGGCACCACGTGGATCGCACGGTGAAGTCGCTGGCCGAGGCCCTGGACCGGCTCGGCGTGCACGCCCCGGCCAAGGCGGCCTGAGCGCCAACGCGATCGGGCGCAAGCGCGGGCCTCAGGTCCGCAGCTTGCGGCCGACGTGGCCTTCCACCGCGTCGACCTTGGCGTGCAGCCGGGGCTCGCTGCCGGCGCGGTAGTCCATCTTGAGGTTCATGGCGATGCGGTGGCAGTCCTTCTGCAGTTCGCGGAAGCACTCGCCCACCACGCCCATCACCTCGTCCCAGTTACCCTCCAGGATGGTGCCCATCGCCGTGAGCTGGTAGCTGACGCCGCTGCGGTCGACGATGTCGAGGATGCGGGCGACGTGGCGGCTGAGGCTCTCGCCCTCGCCAGTGGGACTCATTGCGAATTCCAGCAGGACCATGCGCGCTCCGTTCGGCTGTTTCGCCGCATGGTGCCAGAAAGCAGCGGCACGCGCGGGACAATCGCAGCTTGCACCGAAGCAGACCGCCTTGTCCATGACCCATGCCCCCGCCGCTCCTGCCGATCTCGCCGCTGTGCGCACCCTGGCGGCGGTGCTGCGCTGGCGCGTGGCGCAAACCCCTGAGGGCGACGCGTATCGCAGCTACGACGAAGCGCGTCAGGCCTGGGTGACCGTGAGCTGGCGGGAGGTCGAGGCGCGCGTGCAGCAGTTCGCGCGGGCGCTGCAGGCACTAGGGGTCTCCAAGGGCGAGCGCGTCGCGGTGCTGCTGCCCAACGGACTCGATGCCGTCTGCGTCGACCAGGCGGCGCTGGCGCTCGGCTGCGTGCCGCTGCCCATGCACGCGCTCGACAACCCGGGGAGCATCGCCTACATCCTCGCCGACAGCGAAGCCGCGGTGCTGGTGGCCGACACGCGCGCGCAGTGGCAGGCGATCGCCGCCGCCGCTGCGGTGCCGGCGACGCTGCGCCATGTGGTGCTGCGCGAGTGCGGGCCGGCGGCTGACGACGGCACGCCGCTGCTGGCGCTCGACGTCGCACTGGCGCGCGGCGCATCGCTGCCGCTGGACGCGCAACTGGCCGCCGTACCCGACGAAGAGGACCTGGCCGCGCTCGTCTACACCTCCGGCACCACCGGCAAGCCGAAAGGGGTGATGCTCACGCACGCCAACGTGCTGGCGAACGTGAAGGCGATCCTGCAGCACCTGCAGCCGCGCAGCGACGACGTCTTCCTCTCGTTCCTGCCGCTGTCCCACACCTTCGAGCGCACCTGCGGCTATTACCTGCCCATCGCGTGCGGCGCCTGCGTGGCGTTCGCGCGATCCGCGTCGCACTTGCCGCAGGACCTGAAGGCGGTGCGGCCCACCATCCTCGTGTCGGTGCCGCGCATCTACGAGCGCGTCTACGCGAAGGTGCAGGCTGCGCTGGAGCCGTCGCCGTTGCGGCACCGCCTGTTCCAGTGGGCGCAGGCGGTCGGCTGGCGCCGCTTCGCCCGCGCACAGAAGCTGCCGGTGGAGCAGGGCGACTCGTCCGCGCTCGACGCCCTCGCGTGGCCGCTGCTCTCGCGCCTGGTGGCGCAGCCGCTGCTCGCCAATTTCGGCGGCCGCCTGCGCGTGGCGGTGAGCGGGGGCGCGGCGCTGTCGCAGCCGATCGCGCACACCTTCCTCGGGCTCGGCCTGCCCATCGTGCAGGGCTACGGCATGACCGAGAGCTCGCCCGTGGTCGCGGCCAACACGCCGGACGACAACGATCCAGCCACCGTGGGCCGCGTGCTGCCCGGCGTGGAGGTGAAGATCGGTGCCAACCAGGAACTGCTGGTGCGCGGCCCCAACGTGATGCGCGGCTACTGGAAGCGCCCCGAAGACACCGCCCGCGCGCTGGAAGGCGGCTGGCTGCACACCGGCGACCAGGCCGCCATCGAGGCCGGGCGCGTGCGCATCCTCGGCCGCGTGAAGGAGATCATCGTCACCAGCACCGGCGAGAAGATCGCGCCGGTGGACGTGGAGATGGCGCTGCTGGCCGACCCGCTGTTCGAGCAGGCCTGGACCTTCGGCGACAACCGTCCCTTCATCGCGGCCGTCGTGGTGCTGGGGCGCGAGCCCTGGGAGCGCCTCGCGCGCACGCTCGGACTCGACCCCGCCGACTCCGGGTCGCTGCGCGCGCCCGAGGCCGTGCACGCCGTGCTCGATCGCATGCGGGAATTGACGCGGGGCTTGCCGTACTACGCGCAGCCGCGCGCCGTCGCGCTGGTGCGGGAGCCGTGGACCGTGGAGAACGGGCTGATCACTCCGACGCTGAAGCTGAAGCGCAACAACCTGGTCGCGCGCTACGGCGATCTGGTCGAGGGCCTCTACCGGCGTTGAGCCGGCAGCGGCTCATTTGCGCGCGGGGTCGGCCGACATCTGGTCGTAGCGTTGGAAGTACTTGGCGGGCCTCCTCGAAGCTCGCCCCGTGTCAACCGGCGCCCCGGTCGTGCTCAGGGCTTCTTCGGCTTGCCCTTCGTGGGCAGGATGGTGGTGCTGGGCGGCATCGGCCGGTCGGAATGCGTCTCCTTGGGAGGCGACGTGTCCTTCTTCGGCTTCTTGGCCATCTTGTTGCTGCGCTGTTCGCCTTTGGGCATGCGTTGCTCCTCTCGTCTAGGTGCGTCACTGTAGCCGCAAAGCGGAGTGCCCCCGCAGCGCTGGCACACGGATTGCGTTCGCTGGTGCCCTGGAAGACGATGTAGCGATTCGAAGAGCGATAACCCGCCACACGCAGCGCTGCGAGACTCAGTGCGTGCGCTGCGTTGTACGCGAGGTCGAAGCGGCTTTCGAGTGCGAGCTTCTTGTTGCCCGCGTCGTGCAGGCGGGCAAGACCCGTGCGAAGAAGACCTTGCGTTTCATGTCGTCCGGTGGCTCGGGCCGCAGCGGCTTGCCGGGGCCGGACAGGTTTTCAAGCGGAGTCGGCATGCAGGCTCTCCTCCTGACCGATCAGCCAGATCTTCGGCTGCGCGAGCACACGCTGGACGAATGCATTGTCCTGTCTCGTTCGCTTCGTGAGTTGTGCGTTCGTGTACACGGTGGGATTGACCGGGCGGCCGAGCGTGATGGCTGCGGGCTCCAGCGCACCGAAGACGTCGGCGTAGCCGAGCGAGTCGCTGACGATCATCACGTCGATGTCGCTGCCTGCCGTGTCTTCCCCCTTCGCCACGGAGCCGAAGATGAATGCCAAGTCGATCTTCGGGGCGAGCGGCGCCAGTGCGTCGCGCAGGACGTCGGCCAGCCCGAAGGTCTTGAGCACCAGCCCGCGCAGCTCCGCGTACACCGGCGCAGCCGCGTTGGCCTGGTAGTGCTTCTGGTTGCCCTGGCTGCTGACCTTCAGCAGGCCAGCAGCAGCCAGGTCGGCCAGCTCTCGCTGCACGGCACCGGCGCCGGACTGCGCCAGCGCCATGATTTCGCGGGCGAAGAAGCTCCGGTCCGGGTTGCCGTACAGGATGGCGAGCACACGCTGGCGCACCCGCGGGAAGAGGGCGTCAGCCATGGTGACGCCGGGCGGCGACGTTTTGTTTGTACCCATTGTGGGAACGATCGTACCCGATTTGGGTATTACTCGCTACCCCTGGCGCGTGAAGACCAGCAGCAGGTTGTTCGCGGGCATCGCATGCCGCTGGCGCAGCACGAGCCCGACGCGCTTGGCCTCCGCCTCGACATGCTCGCGCCGGCGCAGTCCCCACGCGGGGTCGCGCGCCTTGAGGCTCGCGTCAAAGGAGAGATTGCCTGGCGCCGTGACGACTTCGTCCTCGAGATACGGCCCGTAGGTCACCAGCAGCCCCTGCGGGGCGAGGTAGCGCGCCGCGCCTTGCATCAGGCCGGCGCAGCAGGGCCAGGGCGCGATGTGCAGCATGTTGGCGCAGAAGATCGCGTCGAAGCGCTGCGCGAACTCCGGGCCGTCCGAGGGCCAGCGCGGCGCCGTGACGTCGAGCAGCACTGGCGGCCGCACGTTGGGCAGTGCCTCCTGCGCGATGCGTTCAGCGATCGCGGGGAACAGCGCAGCGTCCGCGTCGGTCGGTTGCCAGGTCCACTGCGGCAGCGCCGCGGCGAACCAGGTGACGTGCTGCCCGGTGCCGGAGGCGATCTCGAGCGCCGAGCCGTGCGCAGGCAGCACCGTGCGCAGCACGTCGAGGATCGGCTGCTTGTTGCGGTCGGCAGGGGCGCTGTAGGGGAGAGGGTTCACGCGCGCATCGTAGACCGCCTGGGGCCAACGTGTGCTCGAGCCATGCGGCGGCGGCAACGCGCCAGCCTCGGCACCGGCGGCGATCAGGCCGCAGCCTGCCAGAGCACCGCGAAGAAGTGACACGTGCTGCCGCCCAGCACGAACAGGTGCCAGACGAAGTGCGCATAGCGCAGCCGCGAGTCCAGCAGGAACACCACCGCCCCGACGGTGTACGACAGCCCGCCGGCCACCAGCCACGTCAGGCCCGTCGGCGACATGCGCTGCACCAGCGGCGCAGCGGCGATCAGCGCGGCCCATCCCATCGCGACGTACAGGCCGGTGGACCAGAGCGGATGCTTCAGGCGATCGAGCAACTTCGCGGCGATGCCGAACGCCGCCACGCTCCAGACCGCGCCGAACAAGATCCAGCCCCACGTCCCGCGCAGCACGCCGAACAGGAAGGGCATGTAGCTGCCGGCGATGAAGAGGTAGATGGATGCGTGGTCGAAGCGGTTGAACAGGCGCTTGGCCGTGCCGGCCGGCAGGGCGTGATAGAGCGTCGACACCAGGTACAGCACGATCGCGGTGCCGGCGAACAGGCTCGCCCCCACGACATTGGCCGCGCCGCCGTGCCGCGCCGCGTGGTGGACCAGAATCGGCAGCGAGGCCACGGCCAGCAGGAAGCCGAGGCCGTGGCTCAGCGCATTGGCGATTTCCTCGCCGAGGGTTTGTTCGCGGGACATCGTGGGGATCGTCGATGCCGGATGTTATGGCTTCCTGACGCCCGTAGGATCTATTGCGCAGCAATGCCGGAGGCGGCTACGCAGGACCTTGACCTGGATCAGGCTCTCTTCTCCGGCGGGTCGTGGGCGAGGCGTTCGCCCAAAGGCGAGGGACTTCGTTCAGCAGCCCTGGGGCTGCGTTCTACTTCGCCCCCCAACTATCCTTCAGCCCGGTCACTCTGTTGAAGACCGGCTTTCGCCCGCCGGCATCGTGATCCTTCCGATCCGCCACGAAGTACCCATGCCTCTCGAACTGGAACTTCTCATCCCCATGCGCCTTCGCGAGTGACGGCTCCACGTACGCCGTCACCACCTTCAGCGAATCCGGATTCAGCTCCTCGACGAAGTCCTTGTCGCCAGCCCCGGGCTGCGGCACGCTGAACAGGCGGTCGTACAGCCGCACTTCCGCCTTCACGCCATCGGCCACGCCGACCCAGGTGATGTTGCCCTTCACCTTCACGGCATCCGCGCCGGGCGTGCCGCTCTTGGTGTCGGGCACGAGCTTCGCCTGGATCTCGGTGACGACACCGTTCGCATCCTTGGTCGCGCCCACGCACTCGATCACATAGCCGTACTTCATCCGCACCTTGTTCCCCGGGAACAGGCGGAAGAAGCCCTTGGGCGGCGTCTCTTCGTAGTCGGTGCGCTCGACCCACAGCTCGCGTCCGAACATGAACTCGCGGCGCCCGCGCGCCGGATCATGCGGATGCACGGGCGCCGAACACGGCTCCAGGTGGCCGGCGCCCATCAGCTCGTCCCAGTTGGTGACGACCATCTTCACCGGGTCCAGCACCGCCATCGCGCGGGCGGCCTTCGGGTCGAGGTCGTCGCGCAGCGCGCCTTCCAGGATGCTGTAGTCGATCCAGCTGTCCGCCTTG
Organism: Ramlibacter ginsenosidimutans; assembly: GCF_016654015.1. Classification (GTDB taxonomy): domain Bacteria; phylum Pseudomonadota; class Gammaproteobacteria; order Burkholderiales; family Burkholderiaceae_C; genus Ramlibacter; species Ramlibacter ginsenosidimutans. Next base: position 227,592 of record NZ_JAEPWM010000008.1, read on the forward strand.
CTCACGCCGATGCGTTCGGCGAACAGCTGCAGGCTTTCCGGCGTGTAGCCGCGGCGGCGCAGGCCCACGATGGTGGGCATGCGCGGGTCGTCCCAGCCGCTCACGTGGTGCTGGTCCACCAATGCCTTCAGCTTGCGCTTGCTGGTCACCACGTACGTGAGGTTCAGCCGCGCGAATTCGTACTGGCGCGGATGCGGCGTGTTGATCAATCCGCCTTCGCTCAGGCGATCCAGCAGCCAGTCGTAGAAGGGCCGCTGGTCCTCGAACTCCAGCGTGCAGAGGCTGTGCGTGATGTTCTCCAGCGCGTCCTCGATCGGGTGCGCGAAGGTGTACATCGGGTAGATGCACCAGCGGTCGCCGGTGTTGTGGTGCTCCGCGTGCTTGATGCGATACAGGGCCGGGTCGCGCAGGTTGATGTTCGGGCTGGCCATGTCGATCTTCGCGCGCAGCACGGCGGCGCCGTCGGCGAGCTTGCCGTCCCGCATGTCGCGGAAACGTCGCAGGTTCTCCTCGATGCTGCGGCTGCGGTAGGGGCTGTCGACGCCGGGCTTGCTGAAGTCGCCGCGGTTCACGCGCATCTCCTCCGGGCTCTGCTCGTCGACGTAGGCGAGCCCCGCCTCGATCAGGTACTCGGCCGCCCGGTACATGAAGTCGAAGTAGTCGCTGGCCTGGTACAGGTGGCTCTTGCCGTTCGCGTCCCAGCCGTAGCCCAGCCAGTGCACGGCGTCCTTGATGCCGTCGACGTACTCCTGCTCTTCCTTTTCCGGGTTGGTGTCGTCGAAGCGCAGGTGGCAGATGCCGCCGTAGTCGCGTGCCAGGCCGAAGTTCAGGCAGATGCTCTTGGCGTGCCCCACGTGCAGGTAGCCGTTGGGCTCGGGCGGGAAGCGCGTGCGGATCTTCGCCGGGTCCAGCGGTCCCTGCTTCTGGAAGGCGGCGTCCCCGGGGGCACCGTTCCAGTGGCGCCCCTGGTAGGTGCCTTGCTCGAGGTCGCGTTCGATGATGCCGCGCAGGAAATTGGCGGGCTTGGGGGCCGGGTCTTTGTCGGTCGGGGAAGCCATATCTCAGGGATTTTCCCATGGGTGGCCCCGGAGCACCTCAGCGCGCAAGAGCGTGAAGGAATCGCGCTTGTCGGCGACGGATGGTGTCGGCGTTTACGTCCGGCAACGGATTTGACGCGGCAGACGGCAGTGTGAAGCAGACCTCCGCGTTAAATCGACGTACGGGTCGCGTTCACCCCGTGCAGTACACAACAGGACACTCGTATGCAACTGAAGTTCTCTCCCCGCATCCTCGCCGCAGCCGGCGTCGTTGCCCTCGCAGCCGTCGGCACCGCGGCCCAGGCCCACGTCAACCTGTCGGTGGGCGTCGGCCTGCCGCTGTTCGCCCCGCCGGCTCCGGTGTACGTGCAGCCGCAACCCGTCTACGTGCAGCCGCAAGCCGTGTACGTGCAGCCTCAGCCCGTCTACGTGCAGGCACAGCCGGTCTACGCGGCGCCGCCCGCGGTGTCGGTCTACTATGGCCCGGGCTACCACCGCGGCTGGCGCCACGGCCACCGCCACTGGCATTGAGACATGGCGTCGAGTTGTCGCCTGAAACAACTCAGGATCTCCAAGCGATTCGGCCCCGCGCCGCAAGCCGGGGCCTTCTTTTTGCCCGGACCCCTTGCTTGCGGCTGCTACGCGCCGTCCCGCGTTCTCTAACCGTTCTCCTGCTGCCGCCCCGCTAGCGCGGCGCTTCGTCCTTGCCGCCGGCCGATTCGGCATCCGCCGTCGGGAATGGATGGGGCAGCAGCGACTTCAGCCGCAGCTGGTCGCGCAGATGCGGTCGCACGCTTTCGGAGCCGTGGCCGCTGTGTCCGCTCGCCGTGGCGCGCTCGACGAAGCCTCTCTGCTTCTTCGGGCCGCCGCCCCGGCGTCCCGCCGAAGCCTGGCGCCGTCGCTCGGGCTCGGCCGGGTCGTTGGGTTTTCCGTCCTTCATTGCTGGTGTTCCTCTGAGTAGCTTTCAGAGTAAGACCGGTGCAACGCTTTACATGACGGTCCTGCGCGGCTGTACCCGTCGGACCGGTTCGACCTAGCCGTAGTCCAAAGGCCGCAAAAGGAAGGTCGGGCGGCGCAGCTGTGCGCAAAAAAGAACCCCCAGGTTTGAGGCCTGGGGGTAACAATGCCAGTCGCGGGACGGAGGGCCGGACCAGCTCACCCCGGAGGAGGAGGGGACTCAGAGGAGTCGGGGTGACCGGGAGACGAAACGCGCTTGTCGGTTGTCGGTGGACAGGCGCCTTTCGTGCAATTCGATGGCTTCAAGTAGAAGCGCCCAACGCGTGATGACTTGTAGGACAGGGCCCACGGGAATTGCCAGATAAACCCCTTAGTTCCGGGCCGGATGCGCGGCAGCTGCCAAGCGCCGCTGCATTCGAGACAAATGCACGGGCCGGGATCGGGCCCGGACGGCCGCGCCTCACATGGCTTTGAACAAATGCGTGTAGAGCCGGCTCACCGGCAGCCGCTCTTTGCGTCCGCGCAAGGCCAGGTGCAGCTTGCCCGCTTCGTCCCGCTGCACGCTCTCCACGGCGGTCGCTCGGACGACGGTGCCGCGGTGCACCTGCCAGAACAGCTGCGGGTCCAGTTGCGGCAGCAGCTCCTTCAGCGGCGTGCGGATCAGGACCTCGCCGTCAGCGCAGACCACGCGCACATACTTGTCCGCGGCCTCGAAGTACACGACGTCCTCGATGGGCACCATGCGGATCGTGGTGCCCACGCTCGCCTGGATCACCTTGAGCTGCGGCTGCGCCGCGGCGGGGGCGCCTTGCAGCAGGTGGCGCAGCTGGCCCAGCGTGGCTTCGAGCCCGGCGCCGCCGTGCGCTGCGCGCTGCGCCAGCACCTGGCGCAGCTTGTCCACCGTCTTCTGCAAGCGACCGGCCTGCACGGGCTTCAGCACATAGTCGACCGCCTGCGCCTCGAAGGCCTGCACGGCGTACTGGTCGTAGGCGGTGACGAAGACGAGCGCAGGGAAGGGCGCGTCGGCCGGCCAGGCATCGGCGAGTTCCGCCGCGGCCTCGAGGCCGCCTTGGCCCGGCATGCGGATATCGAAGAAGAGGACGTCGGGACGATGCTCCAGCGCCGTCTGCACGGCGGCGGCGCCGTCACCGACCGTCGCTGCCACGCGCAGCTCGGGCCAGGCGCGCGCCAGTTCCGCGCGCAGGGCCTGCGCCAGCAGCGGTTCGTCTTCGGCGATGACGGCGGTCGGGGCGTTCATGCGAGGGGCAGCGTGATGCGCGCGTGCGCGCCGCCGGCATCGGCGTGGAAGTCCAGGCGCGCGCGCTCGCCATGCAGCGCCTGCAGGCGCTCGCGGATCTGGGCCAGGCCGAAGCCGTTGCCGCCGGCGGGCGCGCGTGCGTCGCCCACGCCGGTGTCGTCCACCGTGAGCACCAGCAGCTCGCCTTCGCGCGCTGCGCGCACCGTGATGCGGCCGCCTTGCACCTTGGGCTCCAGCCCGTGCTGGATGCTGTTCTCCACCAGCGGCTGCAGCAGCAGCGTCGGCACCCGCACGCCGGCGAGTTCGGGCGGCAGTTCCAGCGTGTACGAGAGCCGCTCGCCCATGCGGATCGCCATCAGCTCCAGATAGTCGCGCAGCCGGTCGAACTCCCGCTGCAGCGGATGCGTCGTGGCGCGCGACGCGTCGAGCGTCGCGCGCAGGTACGCGATCATGTGATCGAGCATGTGCTGCGCGCGCGGCGGGTCGATGCCGATCAGCACGCGCAGGTTGGCGAGCGTGTTGAACAGCATGTGCGGCTCCAGCTGCGTCTCCAGCAGCTTCAGCCGCGCCTCGCCCGCGTGCTGGCGCGCTTCGCCCATCTTGCGTTCGAGGTAGGCGCTCCTGTTGCGGCTGTAGAACCAGTAGCTTCCCGCGATGCCGGACATCAACGTGATCAGCACCGAGTTGCGCAAGTCCTTCGCCGGGTCCACCGGCGGCCCGTGGTACAGGCCGAAGGCGAGGCAGACGCCGTCACCGAGCCGGTTGCCGAGCCACCAGCCGCCGCCGATGCCGACGGCCACCAGCGCCACGCCGGCGAAGCCGGTGGGCCAGCCGGTCTCGCGCGCCGAGGGCAGCAGGTGCCGCCCCAGGTCGACGATCGCCCAGATCATCGTGCCGATGAACAGCGAATACACGGTGGGCACCCCGTAGGGCTTGTCCGGCTCGAAGGCGACCTGCAGCGTCGCGATCACCATGCAGAAGGCGAGCGTCTGCAGCAGGTGCTGCAGCTTGGAGATGGGGTCGATGCGGATCACCGGCGTTCCTGCTCGCGCCGCAGCCGCTCGCGCTCGCGTTCGACCAGGCGCTCGCGGAACGCGCTGCCCTTGCCCAGCATGAACACCGAGATGCCATGCAGGGCCAGGCCGATGCCCCAGCCGAACAGCGGGAAGCGCTGCCAATGGCGGTGGCCGAAGCCGAAGTCGGACATGGCGAACAGGGCGAGATTCACCAGCAAGTACACGCTCGCGTGGATGTACCAGCCCATCTTCGCGCCGGCGCGGCGGCGGGCGAGGTGTTCGATCTCTTCGGGGCTGAGCGGTGCGGGCATCGCGGATGATTCTAGGGGAGCAGGTGCTGCTGCATGAACGCGATGGCGCGACCCTGCGCCTGCGGCACCAGGGCGCGGTCGAAACCTGGCGGGTCGCGCAAGAGCTTCGCCGCGGTGCCGGAAAGGCCCGGGGGCTGCGGCGACATCAGCGAACCGTGGCCGGCGGTGGGCAGGTCGGCCACCAGCGTGCAGCCCTGGCACGCGCGCAATACGCTGTCGACGTGGTACGCGTGCGGCAGCCAGGCGTCGCGGCCGGCGCGCACCAGTCCCAGTGGCACCGCGGGGTGCGCGAGCGAGGCCGGGTCGAAGTCGATGGCGTAGGGCACTTCGGCCACGATGGCGGCGATCCGCGGGTCGGTGTGGCCGTACGAAGAGGCATCGTCCAGCTTCCAGCGGATCACGCGCAGGGCCACGGCCTTGCGCAGCCCGTCGAAGCCATCGTCCTTGAGTTCCAGGGCGAGGCCCACGCAGCTCTGGAAATCGTCGGCGAGGTGCTCCTCGCAATGCTGGCGCATCCGGGCCGGCGACCAGCGTCCGCCCGCGAGCGTCAGCGCCGTATGGCCACCGGCGGACATGCCGTACATTCCCACGCGGTCCAGCGAGAGCAGGGGCGCCAGGCGGGCATCGGCCGCCACCGCATCGATGGCGCGCGAGATCTCGAGCGGCCGCCGCTTCCAGCTTGCGGGGCCGACCTCGGACATGTCGCGGAAGTTGTCGCCCCGGTGCAGCGGGAGGGCGACGACGAAGCCCGCTTCGGCCAGCCGCTTCGCGAAGTCCGAATGCACCCAGGCATTGCCGCCGGAGCCATGCGAGATCACCACCAGGCGACCGTTGCCACGCCGCGGGGCTGCGCCCTCGGCGATCTGCAGCTCGAAGGGGCCGCGCTGCACGGGCGCGGCATGCTGCGCGGTCGGATAAAAGACTTGGATCGGCCCGTCCTCGCCCTGCGCGGGGAGCTCCAGCAGCCCGACGTCCGCGTGCGCGGTGCCGATGGCCAGCGCCAGCAGGGTGGCGACGGTGGTGAGGAGGCGGCGCATCACCACGGCTCCTCGCTCGCGCGCAACTTGCGGCGCTCGCGTTCGACGAGGCGGTCCTGCAGGCCGCCGCCACCTGCGGCGATGAAGACGACGACGCCGTGGATCGCCAGGCCCAGGCCCCAGCCCAGCGCCGGAAACACGGCCCAGTGGCCGCCGCTCGCAGCGGAGACCATGGCCAGGAAGCAGTTCACCAGGACGTAGACGGCTGCGTGGATGTACCAGCCCAGTTTCATGCCGGCACGGCGGCGCGCACGCCGTTCGAGTTGCCCGCTGGGGTCGTGCATGGTGTGCTCCTGGAAGGCGAGGCTGGCGCGGGCGTTCATGCGGCCACCGCGGCGGTTTGAGGGCGCAGCGACAGGCGCCACAGGAGGGACGCGCGGCCGATGAACATCCCGGTGAGGGCGCCGTAGATGGCGGCGACAGTCAGCGCGTACTGGGTGTCGCGCGTCAAGGCGGGGGCCATCGCCAGCTCCACGCCGACGAAGTACTTCACGAGGAAGATGCCGAGCACCAGGGCGAGCGGGACGACGCTGCCCGGCAGCGCATAGGTGCGGGAGGCTGGGTCGTAGCTCGCCTTCGTCCGCAGCGTGGCAACGGCTGCGTAGACGAGGCCCGCGCACACGATCCAGACGCCGAGCGCTGACGCGAGCAGCGGCGAGCTGCCGAAGGCGGCCAGCATGCCCCACAGGGAGAGGGCGGTCATCGCCACCGGCATGATGGACGCGCGCGCCACGCCGACCGTGCGGTCGCGCAACTGGCTGATGCCCAGTGCGAGCAGGAAGGCCAGCAGGCCCCAGACCCACTTGGGTGTGTTGCGCACGATCGTCCCCAGGGCTTCGGGGTGTTGGGTGACGAGCTGGATCAGCATGGCGGGACTCCTGAGGTGGAACGGTTCAGATCAGGCCCAGCTGCGTCCACAGCAGCTGGCCCAGGTAGCGCTGCGGCAGCAGCGTGAAGAAGCCGGTGACGATGCAGGCGAGGACATACAGGCTCAGCATCGCGCGCCGGTGTCCGGCGAAATCGCGCCGGCCCAGCTTCCAGAAGGCGAAAGCCAGGACGCCCAGCGTGATCGGGATCAGCAGGTGGATGGGCGTGAAGCCGTCGATGTTCGGCAGCTTGCGGTCGCGGATGAAGAAGGCCGAGACCGCCGTGGCGATCATCAGCGTCACCCAGGCATAGCCGAAGGCGCGGTGCAGGCGGGGGTGGACAGCTGGGGCACGGCGTGCCCACAGGGCGACCGGCCCGGTGACGACCGCCGCGATGGCGGCGGTCATGTGAATGGCAATGACGGGGGACATCTGCATGGCGCTCTCCGTGGGATCGACGGAGGCGACTGTGCCGATGCACCCGCTGCCAGGCGAGCGGAGTGCGACGAAACGCAGGAAACGCGGCGCGAAATGCGCGCCGCCAGACGTGAAAAACCGCCCCTCAGGACGGTCAGCGCGAGAAGCGGAGCCGGATCAACCTCCGCACCGCGGCACCCGGACCGCGCGGAATAACATGCAGCGCGGTCCCTCTTGGCTCAGGGTCCGGCTTGGCCGGTCCTCACGCCACTGATCAAGCCACTCTGAAAAGTCGCCCGCGACTTTTCAGAGTGAATCCTTTACGCCCAGATCCGCCGGTACTTCTCGGCCAGCTGATGCTGGCGGACCATGATCTTCGGCACGTCCGGGTGCATGGGACTGATCTCGGCCATGGCCCAGCGGTAGAAGGCCTGGGCGACGACTACGTGGAGCAGGTTGAGGATTTTCATGGACGTTAATGTCGCCCGCGCTCCCACACCGTCCTGTAGGTTCCCTGCGCGGCGGTGACTGGCTGTTTCCGACATGGCTTGTCGGACGAATCTGCGGCTGAGCCAGAACGCCGCGGCCGGCCGTCAGGCAAGCCCGACGATAATCGCGCCTTTTGCTGCAGGAGCTTGCGTGGACGCTGTGTTGCTGGTCAAGGCGACGATCATGGGCATCGTGGAGGGGTTGACGGAGTTTCTTCCCGTCTCCAGCACGGGTCACCTCATCCTGACGGGGGCCTTGCTGCACTTCGACGACGACAAGGCCAAGGTGTTCGACATCGCCATCCAGACCGGCGCCATCCTGGCCGTGATCCTGGTGTATTGGCAGAAGATCCGCAGCACGATCGTCTCGCTGCCGACCGACCGGCAGGCGCAGCGCTTCGCCATCAACGTGCTGGTCGCCTTCTTTCCCGCCGTCGTGCTGGGCCTGCTGTTCGGCAAGGTGATCAAGGAGCACCTCTTCACGCCCTGGGTGGTGGCGACGACCTTCATCCTCGGCGGCTTCGTGATCCTGTGGGCGGAGGGCCGGCGCCACCCGCCGGTGCGCATCAACTCGGTGGACGAGATGCGCTGGACCGATGCGCTCAAGGTCGGACTCGTGCAATGCCTGGCCCTGGTGCCCGGCACCAGCCGCAGCGGCGCGACCATCATCGGCGGCATGCTGCTGGGCCTGTCGCGCAAGGCCGCCACCGAGTTTTCGTTCTACCTGGCCATCCCGACGCTGATCGGCGCGGGGGTGTACAGCCTCTACAAGGAGCGCGCTTCGCTGGGTGCGGGCGACGTGCCGCTGTTCGCGGTCGGCTTCGTCTTTTCGTTCCTGAGTGCGTGGCTGTGCGTGCGCTGGTTGCTGCGCTACATCTCCAGCCACGACTTCAAACCGTTCGCGTGGTACCGGATCGTGTTCGGGCTCGTCGTGCTGGCCACGGCCTTCACGGGCCTGGTGGACTGGCGCGAGTAGGGCGGCTCAGCCGGCCGCGGGGCGCGCGCGCGGGCGGCGGTAGGGCCGCCACCGGCCTTCGGCTTGCGCGAGCCGGTCGCCCACGATGCGCAGCACCTCCGAATGCGTCGGCATGCCGAGGTGGCTGGCATCGACGGCGATGTTCTCCACGTCCGGCGCCGCGGTCTCCAGGCAACCGCGCCAGCTCACGAAGCCGTCGGACTTGCTGTAGATCGAGCTGATCGGCACGGGCGGGCGCTCGGCCAGGCGTGCCGTCAACTCGGGCGTGAGCTGCGAGGTGTCGCCGCCCATCCAGCGCAGGATCGTTTCCGCATGGTTGGCGCCCTGGATGGACCGGTGTGGCGTGCCCATCGTGATCACCTGGCGCACGGCCTCGGGACAGCGCTTGGCGATCTCGCGGGCGTAGATGCCACCGAGGCTCCAGCCCACGAGGCTCACGCGCCGGCCCTCGCGGGCATGCAGCGCGCGCACTGGCGCCACCAGCGCGTCCAGCCACTCGTGCAGCGCGCCGTTGGGGCCCGTGTTGACGCCGAACTCCCAGTCATGGACGTCGAGGTTGCAGCTACGCAGGTAGGAGCGCAGTTGCGCGGTGGTGAGGGGGCCCGCGCCGAGGCCGGGATAGACGATGACGGGATGGCCGTCGCCTTCGACGGTGGATGGTGCGGCAACCTTGCCGGCACAGAGTTCAAAGAGGGCACGCAGGGGCTCGGCAGCGAGCAAGGCGAGGGAGGGCGCCTGGAAGGCGAGCGCTTGGGGTGAGGACATGCGTCGATGCTGCGCCCTCGCGCGGGCTCCCGCTTGCCGTGCGTGAGTAGGGGCACGTAGGACCGGGGGCCGTCAGAGCGCCAGCAAAGCGGCCTCGATGGCCGCGGCGGTGGCCGTGGGCTTTTCCATCGGGAACAGGTGGCTGCCATCCATCATCGTGATCCGGCCGGCGGTGACCTTCGCGGTCATTGCCATCCCGACCTGCCCGATCTCCTCGGACTGCAGTCCGCCGATGAAGGCCACGGGGCAGCGCAGGGGATGGCGCTTCAGCATCGCGGCCATGTTGTCCGGCAGCGTGTTGTAGATGCGCGTTTCGACCTCGCGGTCGAAGCTGAGGACGCGCTGGCCGTCTTCGTCGTGCGTGCCGTAGGCCACGTAGTCGGCGAGCACCTGCGGGTCCCAGCGCGCGAAGGCCTTCTTGTGCCGGAAGTGCTCCAGCGCCGCCTCCTGCGAGGGCCAGCGGTTCCTGCGCTTGCGGCTCACCGCGCCCGGCGAAATGGATCCCACCAGCTGCGTGCGCTTGGCCGCGCGCACCGCGTGCGACTTCCAGCCGCCGATCAGGGGTGAGTCGAGCAGCAGCACGCCGCGCGCGAGCTGGGGGTGGCGTGCGGCGCAGAGGATGCTGAGGAAGCCGCCCAGCGAGTGTCCGACCAGGAACGCGGGTTCGCCCGCCTTGTCCACCTCGCGGGCGGCGAAGTCGTGCAGTTGCTGGATCAGTCCCGGCCAGTTGTTGCTGACCGGGTAGGCCGGGTCGTGCCCGAACCTGTCCGGCGCCTTCACGGTGAAGCCGCGCGCACGCAGCTGCCGGAACAGCACGCCGTAGGTGCTGGCCGCAAAACTGTTCGCGTGCGAGAAGACGATCAGGGCCATGCGGTGGCCGTCATCCCGGCGGCGCGGAATGCCGCATCAGATCAATTTCTCTTCCGGCCGCGTGATCTTCTTCAGCGGCTTGCTGCGCCCGGCAGGGTCGGTGCGCAGCGGCGTGTCGGTGTGCGACTCGTCCCAGACCGGGTCGTCGAGGCTGTCGAACACCTCGCGCAGCTTCTGGCCCCAGCCGGTGTGCAGCATCCGGAAGTAGGGGTTCTGCATGTCGATGCACACCACCTTGTCGGTCTGGAAGCGGTTCGCCTCGTACACGACCAGGTCCAGCGGCGGGCCGACGGACAGGTTGGACTTCATGGTGGAGTCCATGGACACCAGCGCGCACTTGGCAGCCTCGTCGAGGTCGGTCTCGGGCGTCAGTACGCGGTCCAGCACCGGCTTGCCGTACTTGTACTCGCCCACCTGGAAGTAGGGCGTCTCCGCCGTCGCCTCGATGAAGTTGCCGGCCGAATAGACCTGGAACAGGCGCATGCCCTCGCCGCGGATCTGGCCGCCGAAGATCAGGTTGACGTTGAACTCCACGCCTGCCTGTTGCAGCGACCTGGCATCGCGGTCGTACACGTGGCGCACGGTCTGGCCCAGGACGCGGCAGGCGTCGAACATGCTGGAGGCGTTCCAGATCGTGACCGGCTCGCCCGTGTCGGTCTCCTTCAACTGTTCGACCTGCAGGAGTTCGCGCACCGACTGCGCGATGCTCAGGTTGCCGGCGGACAGCAGCACCATGAAGCGGTCGCCCGGCCGCTCGTACACGATCATCTTGCGGAAGGTGCTGATGTTGTCCACGCCCGCGTTGGTGCGCGAGTCGGACAGGAACACCAGTCCTGCATTGAGCTTGATGCCGACGCAGTAGGTCATGGGAGGAGCTTCTTCAGTGTGTACAGGGCGTCGAGCGCGTCGCGCGGGGTGAGCGCGTCGGGGTCCAGCGCAGCGAGCGTGGCTTCCAGCTGGGTCGGCGCCGCCGCTTCGGCGGCCGGCGGCGGTGCGAACAAGTCTACCTGCTCGCGGCTTTGCTCCTGGTGCTTCTCCAGCGCGGCGAGTGCATGGCGGGCGTGGTTGACGACCCCCGTCGGCATGCCCGCAAGCTTCGCGACCTGGATGCCGTAGCTGCGGCTGGCCGGCCCCGGCTGGATCTCGTGCAGGAACACGATGTCCGCGCCGGACTCGGTCGCGCCCACGTGCACGTTCACGGCGCAGTGGTGCTTCGCCGGGAACTCGGTCAGCTCGAAGTAGTGCGTGGCGAACAAGGTGAAGGCCTGGGTCTTGTCGTGCAGGTGCGCGGCAATGCCGGAAGCAAGAGCCAGGCCGTCGAAGGTGGAAGTGCCGCGGCCGATCTCGTCCATCAGCACGAGGCTCTGCGCCGTGGCGCCGTGCAGGATCTGCGCCGCCTCGGTCATCTCCAGCATGAAGGTCGATTGCGCGTTCGCGAGATCGTCCGCCGCGCCGATGCGCGTGTGGATCGCATCCAGCGGCCCGAGCCGGCACGCCTGCGCGGGCACGTACGAGCCCATCGCGCCCAGCAGGCAGATCAGCGCCACCTGCCGCATGTAGGTGGACTTGCCGCCCATGTTGGGGCCGGTGATCACCTGCATGCGCTGCTTCGGGCCCAGGCGCGTGTCGTTGGGGATGAAGGCGCCGCCGGTGGTCTCCGCCAGGCGCGCTTCCACCACTGGGTGGCGGCCCTGCGTGATCTCGATCCCGGGCTCCTTCATGAACTGCGGCCGGCACCAGTTCAGCGTGAGCGAGCGTTCCGCCAGGGCGCACAGCACGTCCAGCGTGGCCAGCGCGCGCGCCAGCCGGGTGAGGCACGGCACGTGCTCCTGCAAGGCGTCGAGCAGCTGTTCGTACAGCCACTTCTCGCGCGCCAGCGCCCGCTCCTGCGCGGACAGCGCCTTGTCCTCGAAGGCCTTGAGCTCCGGCGTGATGAAGCGCTCGGCGTTCTTCAGCGTCTGGCGGCGGCGATAGTCGTCCGGCACCTTGTCCAGCTGGCCTTGCGAGACTTCGATGTAGAAGCCGTGCACCTTGTTGTATTGCACGCGCAGGTTGGCGATGCCGCTGCGGGCGCGCTCGCGCGTCTCCAGCTCCAGCAGGAAGCCGTCGCAGTTGTCCTGGATCGCGCGCAGCTCGTCGAGGTCGCCGTCGTGGCCCGTGGCGATCACGCCGCCGTCGCGCACCAGCGCCGCGGGGTCCTCGCGCAAGGTGGCGGCCAGCCGCTGCGCGCAGCCGGAGGGCGGCTGCAGGTCGGCGAACACTTCGGACAGCAGTCCGGGCAGGCCTTGCAGCGACCGGGCGAGCTGCTCCGACTGCGCGAGCGCCCAGCGCAGTCCCACCAGCTCGCGCGGGCGCACCTGGCGCAGCGCGATGCGCGCGGTGATGCGCTCGACGTCGCTGACGCCCTTGAGGTCGCCGCGCAGCTTCTGCCACAGCTGCTCGCGCAGGCCGGTGATCGCGTCCAGCCGTTGCTGCGCCACGCGGCGGTCGCGCAAGGGCTCCAGCAACCAGGACTTGAGCAGGCGGCTGCCCATGCCCGTCATGCAGGTGTCCAGCAGCGAGAAGACCGTGGGGCTGTCCTCGCCGCGCAGCGTCTGCACCAGTTCGAGGTTGCGCCGCGTGGCCGGCGGCAGCTCGATGCGCTCGCCGTCGCGCACGACCTGCAGTTGCTGCACGTGCGACAGCGCGCGGCCCTGCGTGTGTTCCGCGTACGCGAGCAGGGCGGAGGCCGCCGCATGCGCGCAAGGCAGGTCGTCCGCGCCCCAGGCGGACAGGCTCGCAGCGTGCAACTGCTCCTGCAGCTTGCGCTGGCCCAGGCCGCTGTCGAACTGGAAGCCCGGCCGCTCGGTGACCGGCACCGAGGCGCGCAGGGCTTGCAGGCGCTGGGCGAACCCGGGGCTCACGTCGGCGCTGTGCAGGATCTCGCTGGGCGCGACCCGCGCCACCCAGTCGGCCAGGTCGTCGGCATCGCACTCGGCGAGCTGCAGCGCGCCCTGCGTGACGCTCAGCCAGGCCAGGCCGACGCGGTGCTTGGGCCCCTGGTGCAGGGCCAGCAGCACCGCTTCGGCCTTGTCGTTCAGCAGCTCCGTGTCCGTCAGCGTGCCGGGCGTGACGACGCGCAGCACCTTGCGTTCCACCGGGCCCTTGCTCGCGCCGACTTCGCCCACCTGTTCGCAGATGGCCACCGACTCGCCGCACTTGATCAGGCGCGCGAGGTAATTTTCCATGGAGTGGAAGGGCACACCCGCCATCACCACCGGCTCACCGGCGGACATGCCGCGGCGGGTGAGCGTGATGTCCAGCAGGCGCGCCGCCTTCTCGGCGTCCTCGTAGAACAGCTCGTAGAAGTCGCCCATGCGGTAGAAGACGAGCGTGCCGGGGTACTCCTTCTTGACGCCCAGGTACTGGGCCATCATCGGCGTGTGCTTGCTCAGGTCGGCGGCGGCGGGATCGGCACTCATGCTGCGGGGATTATCGTAGGCGCGCGACCGGCGCCTTCGCGATGCATAAGCAAATGCGGAAATCGTGCAGTTGCGTGCGGCACAATCGCTCCCCCGATAAGAACAACAGCAGTCCGTGCCTCCCTCGTTCGGCGACTCCGTCGTCCTGCCTCCCCCTTCTTCCTTGCGCCGCCTGCGCGTTTGGCTGGCCCGCTGGCTGCCCGGCCCGGTCGGCATCGACGGCCACGAGACCTGGCGCACGGTCGCCGGCGCAGGCGCCGGTATCCTCTTTGCCGCGGTGTTCAGCCGGCTGCTGGCCGGCAGCGGTCCCGTGGGGTCGTGGCTGGTGGCGCCGCTGGGCGCTTCGGCCGTCCTGGTGTTCGCGCTGCCGGCCAGCCCGCTCGCGCAGCCCTGGGCCGTGATTGGCGGCAATACGCTGTCGGCCCTGGCGGGCATCGCCTGCGCGGGCCTGATCAGCGATCCGGCGCTCGCGGCCGCGGCGGCGGTGGCTCTCGCGGTGTTGCTCATGGTGCAGACGCGCAGCCTGCATCCGCCGGGCGGCGCTGCGGCCTTGCTGATGGTGCTCACCCACACGACGCAATTCCATTTCGCCGTGTTCCCCGTGCTGCTCAACTCGCTGCTGCTGGTGTGCATGGGGGTCCTGTACAACAGCCTCACCGGCCGCAGCTATCCGCGCGCGCAACTGCTGGCGCCCGGAGCCGGCCTGCAGCCGGTGCACGGGCGCGGTTTCAGCGCCGCCGACCTCGACGCCGCGCTCGCCCACTACAACCAGGTGGTGGACATCAGCCGCGCCGACCTGCACGCGCTGCTGGAGCACGCCGAGATGGCGGCGTACCAGCGCAAGCTCGGTGTCCTGCGCTGTGGCGAGGTGATGAGCCGCGCGCCCCTGACGGTGCAATTCGGGACGCCGCTGAAGGAAGCCTGGGACCTGATGCGCGACCGGCGCATCAAGGCCTTGCCGGTCGTGGATCGCGCCATGCACGTCGTCGGCATCGTCACCAATGCGGACTTCATGCGCATCGCCGACCTGGATCGCCACGAAGGCCTGGGCGAGCGGCTGCGCCAGGTGCTGCGCGCCAGCGGCCTCACGCATTCGGAGCAGCCCGAGGTGGTCGGGCAGATCATGACGCGCCAGGTGCGCGTGGCGAGCGAGGACCGGCTGCTGTCGGACCTGGTGCCCGTGTTCTCCGACGACGGGCACCACCACATCCCCGTGATCGACGGCCAGCAGAAGCTGGCCGGCATGATCACGCAGACGGACGTGGTGCGGGCGCTGTACCGCGCGGGCACCTAGGGCTTCGTGCAGGGCGCTGGGGTTCGCTGGCGCTCACCGCCAGCCTACGAACGCCCCGCTCCCGGTGAATGCGTAGGCTGGCGGTGAACGAAGTGAACCCCAGCAATGCCATCGGCCGGCAGCCTGTTTGCGCGCCGGGGTTGACGCGCGTGCAGCGGCGACTATCGTTGGCACCATGAAGAAGACACGCGCTGCGGCCCTCGCCCTCCTGGTGACCTTGGTGATGGCGGCCCACGCGCAGACGGGGATAGCCCGCGGCCAGACCAGCCGCGGCGAGCCCTGGCTGGTGGGCGGCGTCGGCGAGGACGGAGTCGCAGCGCTGCGGCTGGCGCGCAGCGGCTACAGCCTCAGCGTGCAGACGGCGGCGCGCGGCACCGGCGCCTTCCTGGCGGACGTGCACCTGCGCATAGCCGACGAGCAGGGCCGGCCGGTGTTCGACCAGGATCTGTCGGGGCCGTGGCTGCTGGTGAAGCTGCGCCCCGGGGCGTACACGCTGCAGGCGTCGCGGCACCGCCAGGTGCAGGCGGTGCGCGTCGACGTGCCTGCGCAAGGCCTGCGTGAGCAGATGTTCTATTTCGACACGACGGGGGAAGCGCCGGACCCGATGGCCGACCCGACCGAGCGGCCGCCCGCCGTGCGCGGTTCCATCGCGAGGTAGTGCGCCACGGCCTGTTCCAGGTTGTGGAACATCCGCTGCTCGCCGAGCGCCTCGCCGAGCGGCGATTGGCGCACCATCTCCAGCACGCCCGGGTTCATGCCCACCAGCCACACGGTGATGCCCGCTTCGCGCAGGCGCTGCTCCGCCTCGGTCCACATCTTCAGCGCCGTGTATTCCATGTCGAAGACGCCGCGCATGTGCAGGGCGACCACCTTGGGCCGGGCGAGCGCGATCTGCTCCGTGATCTTCTGCCCGAGCCGGCTGGCGTTCGCGAAGAAGATCCGGCCCTCCGGCCGCAGCAGCAGCAGGCCGGGATAGCTCTCGTCGTCCGGGTTCTCGGGCGAGCGCGGGCGGAACACGTTGGTGCCGCGCTTGCGCACGAGCACCTGCAAGGCCGGATCGGAGGCCTGGAACGCCAGGGCCGCCAGCGACACCACGATGGCCACGAGGATGCCCTGGAGCGTGCCGAGCAGGATGACGCCCGCCATCGCGACCAGGGCCCAGCGGAATTCCTTGGTGCGCACGCGGCGGATCGCGCGGAACTCCGCAGGCTGGACCAGCCCGATGGAGTAGACGATGACGACGGCGGCCAGCGTGGCCTGCGGCATGGCGCCGATGAAGGGCCCGAGCAGCAGCAGGCTGGCGAGCGCGAAGGCGGCAGTCACCAGCCCGGCGAGCTGGCTGCGGGCGCCTGCGTGCCGGTTCACGGCGGTCTGCGACATGCCGCCGCCCGCGGGCATCGCGCCCAGCAGGGCGCCGGCCGCGTTCGCGGCGCCGGTGGCGACCAGTTCGCGGTTGGAATCCGGGGCGGGTTCGCCGCTTTGCGCGAAGGCGCGTGCCACCGCGATGGTCTCGGTGAAGCTCATGAGCGCGATGCCCGCCGCCGCCGGCCACAGCTGCGTCACGAGATGCCAGTCCGGCAGCGTGGGCGTGGGCAGTCCGGTCGGCACCTTGCCGACCGCACCCACGCCCAGGCTTTGCAGGTCGAGGACCCGCATGGCGACGATGCTGGCGGCGACGGCGATCAGCGGAGCCGGGGCCTTGGGCACGAAGCGTTCGAGCCCGAACAGGATCGCGATCATCGCCAACGCCACCGCGAGGGTCGGCCATGACGTATGCGGCAGGTTCTGCACGATCCCGGCGACGTTCTGCAGGAAGTTGCCCTTGTCGAAGTGGATGCCCAGCAGCTTGGGCACCTGGTCCACGACGATGACGGTGCCGATGCCGGCCTTGAAGCCGACCAGCACCGGCTCCGAAATGAAGTTCGCGACGAAGCCCAGGCGCAGCACGCCGGCCAGCAGCAGCATCGCTCCCACCAGCAGTGTCAGCGTGGCGCAGGCGGTCAGCAGCGCGCCGTCGCTGGCGCCGGGGCCCAGGCCGGCGAGCGCCGTCCCCGTGAGGATGGCGAGCGTGGTCGTGGTGCTGACGCTCAGCGGCCGCGACGTGCCGAGCAGCGCGTAGACGGCCATCGGCACCAGCGCCGTGTACAGGCCCACCTGCACCGGCAGGCCCGCAATGGTGGCGTAGGCGAGCGCCTTGGGGATGACGACCGCCGCGGCGGTCGCACCGGCCACCACGTCCGGCGCGAGCCACTCACGCTGGTAGCTGCGCACCCATTCCAGCCAGGGCGCGCGCCGGCGGCCGACGGTGGCCAGCTCCGGCAGGGACGTGTCCATGGCCGCTCAGAACCTTTCCGCGATGTGGCGGTAGGGGTAGTCGGGCTCGCGGTAGCCGCCGGCCTTCTGGCGCTTGGGCAGTTCGACCTTGTCGCGCTTCACCTGCTTGTAGGGAATGCGCGAGAGCAGGTCGCTGATGATGTTCAGGCGCCCGCGGCGCTTGTCGTCGGTATGCGCCACGAACCAGGGCGCGAACTCGGTGTCGGTGGCCTTGAACATGTCGTCGCGGGCGCGCGAGTAGTCGAACCAGCGGCTGTACGACTTCAGGTCCATCGGCGAGAGCTTCCAGACCTTGCGCCCGTCGTTGATGCGGTCCTGCAGGCGACGGGTCTGCTCCTCCTCGCTGACTTCCAGCCAGTACTTGATCAGCTTCACGCCGGAGCGCACGATCGCCTCCTCGACCAGCGGCACGCCGTGCAGGAAGGTGCGCGCCTCGTCCTCGCTGCAGAAGCCCATCACCCGCTCGACGCCGGCGCGGTTGTACCAGCTGCGGTCGAAGATGACGATTTCGCCCGCGGCCGGCAGGTGCGGCACGTAGCGCTGCAGGTACATCTGGCTCTTCTCGCGCTCGGTCGGCGCGGGCAGGGCGACGACGCGGAACACGCGGGGGCTCACGCGTTCGGTGATCGCCTTGATGGTGCCGCCCTTGCCGGCACCGTCGCGGCCCTCGAACACGATGCAGATCTTGGCGCCGGTGGCCTGCACCCACTGCTGCAGCTTCACCAGCTCGATGTGCAGCCGCCGCAGCTCCTGCTCGTAGGCCGAGGTCTTGAGCTTCGCAGGCGGCTGCGCGGCCGCCGGCTCACCAGCGTCCGTCTCCTGCTTGTCCTGTTTGTCGTGCTTGTCCTGCTTGTCCTTGGCCATCGCGCGGTCTCCTGGAAGGTGCGATGACTCTCCGGCGGCAGGTCAGCCTTGCCAATGGGACCTTCGGGCAACGCAGGACCGCCCCGCGCGAGCCGTCCCGCGCAGCAGCGGCTTCAGGCGCCGGCCTGCGCCTCGGCGGCCGCGGCCGTTGCGTCCGCGTCGGCCGGGGCGGTGCGCACCACGGGCAGCGACCCGGGATATTCACGCACCAGGAAGGCGAGCAGCGCCTCGCGCATCTTGCAGCGCAGGTCGAAGGCCTTGCCCGAGTTGCCGGCGGACACCAGCACGCGCACTTCGATCGTGCGCTCCTTCGCGTCGGTGACCTGCACCGCGAACACGCGGCCATCCCATTCGGGGAAGGTCTTCACCAGGCGCTCGGCCTCCGCGCGCAGGGGCTCGATCGGCGTGGCGTAGTCCAGGTACAGGAACACGGTGCCCAACAGGTTGGAGCCGGTGCGCGTCCAGTTCTCGAACGGGTTCTCGATGAACCACTGCAGCGGGATGATCAGCCGGCGTTCGTCCCAGAGCTTCAGCACCACGTACGTGCCGGTGATCTCCTCGACGCGGCCCCATTCGCCCTTGACGATCAGCACGTCGTCCAGCCGGATCGGCTGCGCCAGCGCGATCTGCAGGCCGGCGATCAGGTTCGCGAACACCGGGCGCGCGGCCAGGCCGCCGACCACGCCCAGCACGCCGGCGGACGCCAGCAGGCTCGCGCCCACCTGGCGCGCCGCGGGGAAGGTCATGAGCGCCATCGCGGTGCCCGCGATGAACACGATCACCTGCGCGCTGCGGCTCAGGACATTGGTTTGCGTCTGGATGCGCCGTGCCTGCAGGTTGTCGTCGATGGTCACCGGGTGGCGGTCGATCACGCCCTGCGCGAAACCGGTGATGGCGGCGACCGTGAGCCAGGTGAGGGACGCGATCAGCACCAGCACCGTCAGGTGCCGGACGGTGGCGATGTAGGGCAGGCCGGCCGGTGCGTCCTGCCAGACCAGCAGCAGCGCGAGCATGGGGAACGCGGCCGCCCCGGCGCGCTCGGTGGCGCGCAAGATGCATTCGACGATGGTGTTGCCGCGCGCCAGCCGGTGCAGGGTGGCGCGCAGTACGCGCCGTCCGATCATCGCGGCGATCACCGCCGCGAGGGCGACCAGGGCCGTCCAGCCCCACGGGTGTTGCAGCAGCTCCTGCGTCATTCGTCGACGTGGGTCCCAGGCTCCATGGTCGGCTCGACGAGCGACGGGGTGTTCTGGCGCAGTTCGGCCTTCTCGCCGGCGCTCGCGAACTTGCTGTAGCGGCCGAGGATCTTCACCAGCTGGCCGTAGATCTTCGGGTTGCCGGCGACGCACTCGCGCTGCTCGAGGAAGTCCGCCTCCCCGGTGAAGTTGCCGATCAGGCCACCCGCCTCGGTGATCAGCAGCGAGCCCGCGGCCACGTCCCAGGGGGACAGTCCGGTCTCGAAGAAGCCCTCGGTGAATCCGGCTGCGACATAGGCGAGGTCCAGTGCGGCGGCGCCGGGGCGGCGCAGGCCGGCCGTGCGCTTCATGACGTCGGCCATCATGCGCAGGTACACGTTGAAGTTGTCGCCCGGGCGGAACGGGAAGCCGGTGGAGATGAGCGACTCCTTCAGCTGGGTGCGCTTGCTCACGCGGATGCGGCGGTCGTTCAGGTAGGCACCGCGGCCGCGCGTGGCGGTGAAGAGGTCGTTGCGGGTGGGGTCGTACACCACGGCCTGCTCCACGCGTCCCTTCACCAGCAAGGCGATGCTGACGCAGTAGACGGGGAAGCCGTGGATGAAGTTGGTCGTGCCATCCAGCGGGTCGATCAGCCACACGTGGTCGGAGCTGGCCTTGCCATGCTCGCGGCCGGACTCCTCGGCCCAGATGCCGTGGTCGGGATAGGCCTGCAGCAGCGTTTCGATGATCGCGTGCTCGGCGGCGTGGTCGATCTCGGTGACGAAGTCGTTGGTCTGCTTCTGCGAGATCCGCACGGCTTCGACGTCGAGCGCCGCGCGATTGATGATCGCGCCGGCGGCGCGGGCGGCCTTGACGGCCATGTTGAGCATGGGGTGCTGGTTGGACGACATGTTGTTCAAGAGCTTCGTCCGCGAAAGGGACGGGACGCATGCCGGCGATGCGGAATGCCACGTTAGCCCCGATTTTACCGGGCACGTGTCATCCCTGTGCCCGGCGGGTTGACCGGCCGGCGGCTTACGTCGGATTGCGTACCTGACAATCGGGGGCATGAGCCGCACCCGTTTCGTCCTGATCCAACCCAGCCACGCCGGCAACGTGGGCGCCGCCGCGCGCGCCATGAAGGTCATGGGCTTCGACGACCTGGTGCTGGTGCAACCGCGCTGGGACGACGTGCTGGAACGCGACGAGACGCTGGAGCGGGCCAGCGGCGCCACCGACGTCCTGCGCCAGGCGCGCGCCGTCGACACGCTGGATGCGGCGCTCTCGGGCGTGAGCTACGTGATGGGGACGGTGATGACACCGCGCGACTTCGGTCCGCCCACGTACGCGCCGCGCGAGCACCTGGCGAGCGTCGCACCGACCGGCCAGGGCGTCGCCTTCCTGTTCGGCTCCGAGCGCTACGGCATGCGCAACGAAGACGTCTATCGCTGCCACGCCGCGCTGCGCATCCCGGTGTCGCCCGATTACGGCTCGCTCAATCTCGCTGCGGCGATCCAGGTGATCGCCTACGAATGGCGCCAGGCGCTGGGCGGCTTCGACCTGCCGCCCGTGCCCGCGCCCGAGCGCGCCGATGCCGCGGCGGTGGCTGGCATGCTGCGCCACTGGGAACAGGCGCTGGTGGACATCGGCTTCCTCGACCCCGCCGCGCCCAAGAAGCTGATGCCCCGGCTGAACCAGCTGTTCAACCGCGCGCAGCCCACCCCTGAGGAAATCCACATCCTGCGCGGTGTTGCCAAGGCCATGGCCGAAGCGGCGAAAAAGCCAAAGCCTTAGACTCGCAACGACTCAAGCAAAGAACACCTTCATGTTCAGCCGCCTGCGCTCCGATATCCAGTGCATCCTCGACCGCGACCCTGCCGCCCGCAGCAAGTGGGAGGTGGTCACGTGCTATCCGGGCTTCCACGCACTGGTGCTGCACCGTGGCTCGCACTGGTTGTGGCATCGCAACCTGCGCTGGCTTGCGCGCTTCGTGTCGCTGTTTTCGCGCTGGCTGACGGGCATCGAGATCCATCCGGGCGCGCGCATCGGCGACGGCGTGTTCATCGACCACGGCATGGGCGTCGTGATCGGCGAGACGGCGGAAGTGGGCGACGGCTGCACGATCTACCAGGGCGTGACGCTGGGCGGCACCTCGCTCGCCAAGGGCGCGAAGCGGCACCCGACGCTTGGTCGCAACGTCGTGGTCGGCGCCGGCGCCAAGATCCTGGGCGGCTTCACGGTGGGCGACGATGCAGCCGTGGGCTCCAACGCGGTGGTCACGAAGCCCGTGCCGGCGGGTGCGACGGCCGTGGGCATTCCCGCGCGCATCATCCAGGCCGAGGACTCGGCGCGCCGCGAGGCCGTCGCCGCGAAGATGGGCTTCTCCGCCTACGGCATCACGCAGAACGACGACCCGCTGTCGCAGGCCATGAAGGGCCTGATCGACAACGCGTCCTCGCAGGAGCACCAGATCGCGCTGCTCTGGCAGGCGATCGAGAAGCTCTCCGAGCAGCGCAAGGGCGAGCCCTGCGTGCCGCTCGATGCGCAGACGCAGGAGAACTTCGAGAAAGAGAAGTTCACGCAGCTGGTGGGGAAGTAGCCGCGGTGCTCGGCGGCCCGGAAGGCGGACAACCGGACGCAGAGGACGCAGAGGTTACGCAGAGGACGCAAAAGAACAGCCATTGAAGGTGGAAGACCTTCTGCGTCCTTCCTTCCTTTCAATGGGAGTCCTTCTGCGTCCTTTCGCTCTTTTGCGACCTCTGCGTCCGGCTGCCCGCCCCCGCCCCCGCTCCCGCTCCTACTTTGGCGTGCGGATCGCCGACTTCGGCCGGAACGCCTTGCACACTGCGTCGTCGGTCTCGAGGTAGGGACCGCCGATCAGGTCGATGCAGTACGGCACCGCGGCGAAGATGCCTGCGACCACCTGCTTGCCGTCTTCCTTCAGTCCCTCCAGCGTTTCCTGGATCGACTTCGGCTGCCCGGGCAGGTTGATCACCAGGCTCTTGCCGCGGATCACCGCCACCTGCCGCGAGAGGATGGCCGTCGGCACGAAGCGCAGGCTGATCTGCCGCATCTGCTCGCCGAAGCCGGGCATTTCCTTGTCGGCGATCGCCAGCGTCGCTTCGGGCGTGACGTCGCGCGGCGCCGGACCGGTGCCGCCGGTGGTGAGCACGAGCGCGCAGCCGGCGTCCACCAGTTCGACCAGCGTGGCGCTGATGCGGTCCTTCTCGTCCGGGATCAGCCGCTCCTGGAACGTGACGGGGTTGCGCAGCGCCTTCGAGAGCCACTCCCTCAGCGCCGGCAGTCCCTTGTCCTCGTAGACGCCGCCCGCGGCGCGATCGCTGATGGAAACGATGCCGATGGTGACGGGGTCGTGGTCAGCCATGTTCTTCCTCGTCCAGTTGTTCGCGCACGAGCTGGAAGATCTCCCGGAACGCACGCCCGCGGCGCGGCGCCAGGCCGCGCGAAACTTCGTCCTGCGTGGGGGCGCCGTCCTTGCGCGCCTGGCGGATCAGCGCGCGCAACTGCTGCACGTCCGTGTCGGGATGCGCCTGCAGCCAGGCCTGCAGCGCGTCGTCGCTGGCGATCAGGTCGTCGCGCCACTTCTCGGCCATGTGCAGCGCCAGCGTCTGCTGCGCCGAGCCGCTGCGCTGTTCCTCCAGCGCGTCGCGCACGGCCTGCTGCGTTCCGGGTTCGAGCTGGCGCATCAGCTTGCCGACGTATTGCAGCTGCCGGCGGCGACCTTCGAAATTCGTGATGCGCTTCAATTCGGCTAGTGCGTTCACCAGGCCTTCGGGCAGGTCCAGCCGTTCGAACAGGTCGGTCCGCAGCGTGAGCAGGGCTTCGCCCACCTTCTGCAGTTCGGTGCTTTCCTTCTTCAGTTCGGTGCGGCTGGGCAGTCCGCCGGTCTGTTCGGCGCGCAGTTCGAGGTCGAGTTCGCTGCCCTCGGCAACGAAGTGGCCTTTGACGAAGTAGCCTTTTTTGGGTTTGCGGGACATGCGGGGGAGGGGGAGGGCGGGACCAGCGCGACCGTGGTGCGCCGGGATGCACAAGTATCATAGCCCGCCATGAACAGAACACCCGCGCAAGACGGATCCGGTTTCAGCTACACCCGCGCCGATTTCGAGGAACTCGTCGACCTCGCACTCTCGCACGCCCGCCAGGTCGGGGCCACCGATGCAGGCGCGGAAGCCTCGGAGGGCTGCGGCCTCAGCGTGTCCGTGCGCAAGGGGGACCTCGAGAACGTCGAGCGCAACCGCGACAAGTCGCTGGGCGTGACGGTCTACGTGGGCAACCGCCGCGGCAATGCGAGCACGTCGGATTTCTCCCGCGCCGCCATCGAGCGCACCGTGCAGGCCGCCTACGACATCGCGCGGTTCACGGCCGAGGATCCGGTCGCCGGCCTGCCCGACCCCGAGGACATCGCCAAGCCCGAGGAACAGCCCGACCTGGACCTTTTTCATCCGTGGGCCCTCACCAGCGAGCAGGCCGCCGAGCTGGCGCTGCGCTGCGAAAAGGCGGCCTTCGACACCGATCGCCGCATCACCAACAGCGAAGGCGCCGGTGTGTCGGCGCAGCACAGCCATTTCTTCAGCGCCCATACGCACGGCTTCCGCGGCGGCTATGCGAGCTCGCGCCATTCCATCTCGGTGGCGCCGATCGCCGGGCGGGGCGACCAGATGCAGCGCGACGCGTGGTACAGCTCGATGCGCTCCGCGACGGAGCTCGCCGCACCGGAAGCCGTGGGCCGCTACGCCGCCGAACGCGCCCTGGCACGCCTGAAGTCGCGCAAGATCGCCACGCGCGAATGTCCGGTGCTGTTCGAGTCGCCCCTGGCCGCGGGCCTGCTGGGCGCCTACGTGCAGGCCACCAGCGGCGGCTCGCTGTACCGCAAGAGCACCTTCCTGCTCGATTCCCTGGGCAAGCAGGTCTTCGCCGACCACCTGGACGTGGTGGAAGACCCGTTCGTGCGCCGCGGCAAGGGCAGCGCGCCCTTCGACGAGGAAGGCGTGCACACGCGCGAGCGCAAGGTGGTGGACGCCGGCCGCGTGCAGGGCTACTTCCTGAGCAGCTATTCGGCGCGCAAGCTCAACATGAAAACCACCGGCAACGCCGGCGGCTCGCACAACCTCACGCTGAGCTCGCGGCTCACGCAGCCCGGCGACGACCTGGTCGAGATGCTGCGCAAGCTGGGCACGGGCCTGTTCGTCATCGAGCTGATGGGACAGGGCGTCAACTACGTGACCGGCGACTACTCGCGCGGCGCCAGCGGCTTCTGGGTGGAGAACGGCGAGATCGCTTTCCCCGTGCAGGAGATCACCATCGCGGGCAATCTGAAGGACATGTTCCGCAACATCGAGGCCGTGGGCTCGGACGTCTACAACTACGGTGCGAAGAGCGTCGGCTCGATCCTGGTGAACCGGATGAAGGTGGCGGGCAGCTGATTGCCTGCTTCCTTCCCTCCGGGGGAGGATGTCCGGACTCTCTCTCTCCCTCCCCTCTGGGGAAGGGTCGGGGTGGGGGCACGCACGCGGCCGGAATGCGAACCGAGTGCTTGCCCGGAGCGCCCCCATCCCAGCCTTCCCCCGGAGGGGGAAGGAGCAAGACCGCGATCAGCCCGCCAGCGCCGCCTTCACCGCGGCCGACACCTGGCCCATGTCGGCCTTGCCGGCCAGGCGCTGCTTGGCCGCGCCCATGACCTTGCCCATGTCGGCCGGGCCCTTGGCGCCGGTCTCCGCGACGATCGCCTTCACCTCCGCTGCGATCTCGTCGGCCGAGAGGCGCGCGGGCAGGTAGGCCTGCAGCACCGCGACCTCGGCCTGTTCCTTGTCGGCCAGGTCCTGACGATTGGCCTTCTGGAAGGCCTCGATGCTGTCCTTGCGTTGCTTGAGCAGCTTGTCGACGATGCCCACCACGGCGGCGTCGTCGAGCTCCACGCGCTCGTCGACTTCCTTCTGCTTGATGGCGGCCGTGAGCATGCGGATCGCGCCCAGGCGCTCGGTGTCCTTGGCGCGCATGGCGGCCTTCATGTCTTCGGTGATGCGTTCCTTGAGCGTGGGCATGGTCGGTCCTCGGAAAGAAAATGAAAGAAGCCCGCGCGGGCGTCCCCGGGCGGGCTTGCTGAATGCTTCAGCCGGGGCTCAGTAGAGCTTTTTCGGCAGCTGCATGGAGCGCACGCGCTTGAAGTGGCGCTTCACGGCGGCGGCCTTCTTGCGCTTGCGTTCGGCGGTGGGCTTCTCGTAGAACTCGCGGGCGCGCAGCTCGGTCAGCAGGCCCAGCTTCTCGATGGTGCGCTTGAAGCGGCGCAGGGCCACGTCAAACGGCTCGTTTTCCTTGACACGAATGGTCGTCATGACTTCCAGAAAGATTCTGTGGCGGATGAAGATCGAGGACATCCACCGGGGGGTCCCCACCTGTATGTTCGATCAGGCCGGTGGGGGTTTGCCAGCAAAGCCAGAGATTATAGCCGCGCGGCAAGACCCGGCAAGTCGCTCGCCTTTGGCTGGCCCGGCCGGGCCGCGGCGAGCGCCTGCGCGCAGGCGAATCCGCTGGCCCACGCCCACTGGAAGTTGTAGCCACCCAGCCAGCCCGTGACGTCCACCACCTCCCCGATGAAGTACAGCCCCGGCTGCTTCGATTCCATGGTCTGCGACGAGAGCTCGCGCGTGTCCACGCCGCCAGCGGTGACCTCGGCCTTGCGATAACCCTCGGTGCCGGTGGGCACCAGCTCCCATGCCGACAGGCGCGCGGCGAGCTGTTGTAACGACTTGTCGGAGGCTTCGTTGACCGGCCGCTGCCAGGCCGGATCCTGCTGGACCCAAGCGTCGGCCAGGCGCGAGGGCACCCACTGCGCCAGTTCGTTGGCCAGCAGCTTGCGCGAGCGCGCCTTCGCCTGCAGCAGGTCGTGCGCGAGATCGGTGCCGGGCGCCAGGTCCACGCGGATAGCCGTGCCCTCGCGCCAGTAGCTGGAGATCTGCAGCACGGCGGGGCCGCTGAGACCGCGGTGGGTGAAGAGCAGGTCCTCGTCGAAGGCCATGCGCTCCTTCTTCTGGCCGGTCTCCATGCGCACGGGGAGGGCCAGGCCTGCCAGTTGCGCGAAGGGTGCCCACGCCTCGC
The DNA here is from genome assembly GCF_016654015.1 of Ramlibacter ginsenosidimutans. Lineage (GTDB taxonomy): Bacteria > Pseudomonadota > Gammaproteobacteria > Burkholderiales > Burkholderiaceae_C > Ramlibacter > Ramlibacter ginsenosidimutans. Next base: position 253,834 of record NZ_JAEPWM010000008.1, read on the forward strand.
CGTCGAAGGTGAGCGGGACCAGCGCAGGGCGCGGCGTCACGACGCGCAGCCCGAACTGCCGCGCGATGCGGTAGCCGAAGTCGGTGGCGCCTATTTTTGGGATGCTCAGGCCACCCGTCGCGATCACCACCGCGGGAGCGCGCACGGTGCCGCGGCCGGTCTGCAGCACATAGCCCTCGCTGCCATGCACCACCTCGGAGACGGTGCACGGCTGCCAATGGGTCACGCCGCCCGCCGCGCATTCGGCCAGCAGCATGCGGATGAAGTCCTCGGACGAGCGATCGCCGAACAGCTGGCCCTTGTGCTTCTCGTGGAAAGCAATGTCGTGCTTGCGCACCAGCGCGATGAAGTCCGAGGGCGTGTAGCGCGCGAGCGCCGAGCGGCAGAAGTTCGGGTTCTCGCCCAGGAAGTGCTTGTGCGGCTGGCGCGGGTCGAGCTCGCGGTTGGTGAAGTTGCAGCGGCCGCCTCCGGAGATGCGGATCTTCTCCGCCACTTTCTCGGAGTGATCCACCAGCAGCACCTTCGCGCCGAGCTGGCCGGCGACGCCGGCGCAGAAGAGGCCGGCCGCGCCGGCGCCGATCACGACGACGTCGAAGCGGGAATCAGGAGCGGGCGCGGCGGACATGGTCGCGCATTATCGAAGCCCGCGCCCCGCACGGGCGGCCGCTGGGTGCGGCACTCAGGCGGCGCGCACCCCGGTGGGGATCTCCGCGGCCGCCGCGACGCCGCGCACGACGTCCCCCACGACGATCACCGACGGGCTCGCGAGCCCTTCGTTTTCCACGGTCGCGGCGAGCGCTCCGAGGGTGGTCACCGCGTGGCGCTGGTCCGGCAGTGAAGCGCGCTGCACGATGGCCACCGGCGTGTCCGCAGGCAGGCCGCCCAGCAGGTCCTGCTCGATGCGCGCGGCGCTGCTCACGCCCATGTAGATCACGAGCGTCAGCCGCGCCTGGTGGGCCGTGGCCGCGAGCGCCTTCCAGTCCGGTGCCTCCGCCCCTTTCTGGGCGTGGCCGGTGATGAAGATGACGCCTTGCGCGTGGTCGCGGTGCGTGAGCGGAACGCCCAGCGCCGTCGCCGCGGCCAGGCCGGACGTGATGCCGTTGATGACTTCGACCTGCACGCCCGCGGCGCGCAGGTGTTCCACCTCCTCGCCACCGCGGCCGAAGATGAAGGGGTCGCCGCCTTTCAGCCGAACGACGCTCTCGCCCTCGCGAGCGGCCATCAGCATCAGCTTCTCGATGAAGGCTTGCGGCGTGCTCTTGCAGCCGCCGCGCTTGCCGACGTACACGACGCGCGCCGTGCTGGGCGCGTGCGCCACGACCTCGCGGCTGACGAGGTCGTCCACCAGCAGCAGCGTCGCGGACTGGATCGCCTTCAGCGCCTTGAGGGTCAGCAGTTCGGGGTCGCCGGGACCCGCGCCGACGAGGGTGACTTTGCCAGTGTTCATGCGGTCGACAAGTGCAAGATGTGTTCCACCTGCAGGGAGAGCGATTCGGGGACGGGCTTGCGCCCGGCGAGGACGTCGCGAATGTACGCGGCCGTGGTGCCGGGGTCCACCTCCTTGGGCAGGTCGGGCAGATTCGTGAGCGTTCCCTTGCGGCCCTCCTGCAGCAGGACTCGTTCGCCGCGCACGAAGCCTTCCATCTGCGGCAGGCGGCGCGCATCCGCCACCACTTCGCCTTCGGTGCCGCGCAGCAGCAGGGCGGTGGAGCGCATGCGCTCGAACACGGCGCCCATGGACACGGCGTACTCCGGGTGCGTGTAGCTGCTGACGACCACCGCCGGACCGCTGCAGGGATTCATGAGCTTGACCAGGCTGTGCGCGCTGTTGCGCAAGCCGATGAGCTTGCGCGCATCCAGCAGGCGCTTGAGGCCGGGGCTCAGCACCTCCGTGGGCACGAAGGCGACCTGGCCGTCCTGCAGGGTGGGCGCCGACTCGGACGCTTGCACGTCAAGCGCATGCAGGACCTCGTGCACGAACACGCGGCTCGCTTCCGTGGCGGTGCCGTGGATCAACACGGGCAGGCCGCGGCGCGCCACCAGTCCCGCCAGCAAGGGCGTGAGGACCGGCAGGCGGCGCGCGCCGTTGTAGCTCGGGAGCACCACGACGGGCTTGCCGCTCGCGGAGCCCACCTTCTGCACCCGCGCGGCTATGGCGTCGAGGAAGCCGCACATTTCCTCGGGGGTTTCGCCCTTCACGCGCATGGCGATGCAGAACGCGCCGATCTCGAGATCGCTGACCTGGCCGTCGAGGATCTGGCCGAACAGTTCGGCCGCCTGATCGCGCGCGAGCGAACGCGCGCCCTGCTTGCCGCGGCCGATCTCCTTCAGGTACTGACTGATGCCCACGCGCCGATTGTCCCAGAGCGTTGATGACCTTTGGCTATAAGCTGATTCGCGGGCTCGCCATGCGATGGGGCGGGTCGGAGGAAAGCTGGGGTTCGCGATGCTCACCACCAGCCTACGAGATCGCTGCGGATGCGAGCTGGGGTTCGCCTGCGGCTCACCACCAGCCTTGTATGTTTCTTTCCTAGACTCTAAGAGTTCGGGGCAACCCGGGCGGAGCGGGTGCACGCCGTCGCCAGCCTTTGGGCTTGGAACCT
>NZ_JAEPWM010000009.1 GCF_016654015.1 Ramlibacter ginsenosidimutans
TGCGCACTGAGGTGCGCGCTCGAACGACTGCGCTGCCGAGGAGCGATCCCTCCGTTCTTCTGCAGGGCATCGAAAAGCGAGCTCTTGGCCCGACCTCCCAATGCGCCGGAGATCTCAGCCAGGCTTTGACCCTGCTTCCACCTGTTCCAGAGTTCTCGCCTTTCCTGAAATGTCAGGCGTGCCCTGCGTCTCGCCATCCCGGTCTCTCCAACATCTTGGGTGAACAATGATGTTGCCTTGACCGGTTGAACTCACCACGCAAAGGTTTCGCAAAAGACGCAAAAGCATTCAAGCAGGCTTTCTTCTGCGTCCTCTGCGGAACTTCTGCGTCCTCTGCGTCCGGTTGTTGGGTTTGAAGGTTCAGTGCAACGCGCGATAGATCTCTTCCGCCAGTTCCCGCGAGATGCCTTCCACTGTTGCGATGTCCTCGACGCTCGCCGCGGCGACGCCGCGCACGCCGCCGAAGCGTTGCAGCAGGCGGGCGCGCTTCTTCGCGCCGATGCCCGGGATTTCCTCCAGTTGGCTGCCGCCCACGCGCACGCGGGCCCGCCGCGCCCGCATGCCGGTGATGGCGAAGCGGTGCGCCTCGTCGCGGATCTGCGCGATCAGCATCAGGGCCGCCGATTCGCGGCCCAGGTAGGTCTTCTCGCGGCCGTCGGCGAAAACGAGTTCCTCCAGGCCAACCTTGCGGCCTTCGCCCTTCTCGACGCCGACGATCACGGACAGGTCGAGTCCCAGTTCGGCGAACACCTCGCGCGCCATGCTTACCTGGCCGCGGCCGCCATCCACCAGCACGAGGTCCGGCAGCCTCTGCGCGCTGCCGCCGCCCCCGACCTTGGGTTTTTTCAGTTTCCCGGCGTCGCCCACCGCTTCGGCGGACTCCGCCGCTTCCGCAAAGGCGGCGGCCTGCGGGTCGGCGACCGCCTCGACCTGCACGTCGCCCGCGGGCTCGTCCTGTGCTTGCGCGGCCACTTCCTCGGGCGCGTCTTCGGGCGGCGTCGCATCCGGCGTGTCGCGGCCGGCCTGCGCCAGCCGCGCATACCGGCGCGTGAGCACCTGGCGCATGGCGGCGTAGTCGTCGCCTGGCGTGATGCCGTCGATGTTGAAGCGGCGGTACTCGCGGTTCTGCATCTGGTGGTGGTGGAACACCACGCACGACGCCTGCGTCGCCTCGCCCGCCGTGTGCGAGATGTCGAAGCATTCGATGCGGAAGGTGTCCAGGTTGTCTGGGGCCAGGTCCAGCGCCTCCACGAGCGCGCGCGTGCGCGCCTGCTGCGAGCCCTCTTCCGCCAGCAGCCGCGCGAGCTGCAGTTCCGCGTTCTTCTCGGCCATCTCCAGCCACAGGCGCCGCTGCCCGCGCGGGTTGTGCGCCACGCCGATGCGGCTGCCCGCCTGCTGCGACAGGGCTTCGACCAGCTCCGGCATCACCGGATGGCTCGTGATCAGCGCGGAGGGCACCGGCACGCCGATGTAGTGCTGCGCAATGAAGGCCTCCAGCACCTGCACTTCCACCGGCTGCACCGGCGCCGCCTCGTCCGCGTCGAATTCCTGCAGCGCCGCGGCGTCCTCGATGTGGCTGGGGAAGTAGGCGCGGTCGCCGAGGTGCCGGCCGCCGCGCACCATCGCGAGGTTCACGCAGGCCTTGCCGCCCTGCACGCGCACGGCGAGGATGTCCACGTCCTTGTCGGAGGCGGTCTCCACCGACTGCTGGTGCAGCACCTTGGAGAGCGCCGACATCTGGTTGCGCAGTTCGGCGGCCTGCTCGAACTCCAGCTTCTCGGCGTGCTCCATCATGCGTTGTTCCAGCGCCTGCAGCACGCTCTGCGCCTCGCCGCGCAGGAACGCCTCGGCATTCTGCACGTCGCGTTGGTAGTCCTGGGGCGAGACCAGGTTCACGCACGGCCCCGAGCAGCGCTTGATCTGGTACAGCAGGCAGGGCCGCGTGCGGTTCGCGAACACGGTGTCCTCGCAGGTGCGCAGCCGGAACACCTTCTGCAGCAGCTGGATCGACTCCTTCACCGCCCAGGCGCTCGGGTAGGGGCCGAAGTAGCGGTGCTTGCGGTCCACCGCGCCGCGGTAGTAAGCGACGCGCGGGAAGGCGGCGGGCATGGCCAGCGCGCCCTCCTTCGTCACCGGCAGGCGGTCCGGCGTGCCGGTGATCTTCAGGTAGGGATAGCTCTTGTCGTCGCGGAACAGGATGTTGTAGCGCGGCGCCAGCGTCTTGATCAGGTTGTTCTCGAGCAGCAGCGCCTCGGCTTCGGAGCGCACCACCGTCGTGTCCAGCCGCGCGATCTTGCCGATCATGTGGCCGATGCGCGTGCCGCCATGGTTCTTCTGGAAGTAGCTGGAGACGCGCTTCTTCAGGTTGCGCGCCTTGCCGACATAGAGCACGCCGCCCTCGGCGTCGTAGTAACGATAGACGCCGGGCAGCGCCGGCAGCGCGGCCACCTGCGCGAGCAGTTCGTCCGAATGCATTGCCCTATTATCCCGGCGACATGCACTGGGACATCTTCTGCAGGGTCATCGACAACCACGGCGACGCCGGCGTGTGCTGGCGGCTCGCCGCGGAGCTCGCGGCACGCGGCGAGTCCGTGCGGCTGTGGATGGACGACGTTGCCATGCTCTCGTGGATGGCGCCCCAGGGCGCACCGGGCGTGAAGGTCGTGCACTGGACCGGGCCGGTGCCCGCCGCCGAACCGGGCGAGGTCGTCGTGGAAGCGTTCGGCTGCGATCCCCCGCCGGCCTTCGTCGCGCGCATGGCCTCCCTGGTGCCGCCGCCCGCCTGGATCAACCTGGAGTACCTCTCGGCGGAGGATTACGTCGAACGCAGCCACGGCCTGCCCTCTCCCGTGATGAGCGGTCCCGGCGCGGGGCTGGTGAAGCGCTTCTTCTACCCCGGCTTCACGCCACGCACGGGCGGGCTGCTGCGCGAACGCGACCTGGCCGCTCGCCGCGCGGCGCACGACCGCGCGGCCTGGCTGCGCCAGTGGGGCATCACGGACCCGCAGGCGCAGGTGCTCAGCCTGTTCTGCTACGAGCCGCGGGCGCTCCCGGACCTGCTGGAGCAACTGGCGGCGCAGGACCGGCCAACCCACCTGCTGGTCACGGCCGGACGGGCGAGCGCCGCCGTCCACGCGCTGCAGGCGCAGGATCGTGGAACGCTGCGCCTGCACTGGCTGCCCCTGTTGACGCAGCGCGGCTACGACGAACTGCTGTGGTCCTGCGACCTGAACTTCGTGCGGGGCGAGGACTCGGTCGTGCGCGCGCTGCTCGCTGGCGCTCCCTTCGTATGGCAGATCTATCCGCAGGACGACCTTGCCCACCACGCCAAGCTCGAGGCCTTCCTAGCCTGGCTGGCGCCGCCGCGCGACCTGCGTGATTTTTTCCTGGCGTGGAACGACGCAACGCCCGCTGCCCTGCCGCGGCTGGCCATCGCCGACTGGCGCGCCTGCGCCCGGCGGGCGCGGGAAAAAGCCGAGACCTTGCCGGAGCTCGTGGCCGGGCTGGCGCGCCTGGCCGCCGGTGAGGCTAGAATATAGAGCTTTGCGCTTCGGGCCAGACCCGTGAGCGCACCGCTTGCCGCCACCCGCAACCTGCGCGCGACGGCGCCAAGTCGGCCCCCAGCGGGGCCGTGGCCCTCACCGAAGACACCGTCATGAAAATCGCTCAAGAAATCCGCGCCGGCAACGTGATCATGCACAGCGGCCAGCCCTGGGTCGTGCTGAAGACCGAATACTCCCGCGGCGGCCGCAACGCGGCCACCGTGCGCATGAAGCTCAAGTCGCTGCTGAACAACCAGGGCACGGAAACCGTGTTCAAGGCCGACGACAAGATGGACCAGATCGTGCTGGACAAGAAGGACTGCACGTACTCCTACTTCGCCGACCCGATGTACGTCTGGATGGACGCCGAGTACAACCAGTACGAGGTCGAGAAGGAAAACATGGGCGACGCCCTGAACTACCTCGAGGACGGCATGCCCGCCGAAGTGGTGTTCTACGAAGGCAAGGCGATCTCCGTGGAAATCCCGACCAGCGTCGAGCGCGAGATCACCTGGACCGAGCCGGCCGTCAAGGGCGACACTTCGGGCAAGGTGCTCAAGCCGGCCAAGCTCGCCACCGGCTACGAGATCGGCGTGCCGATCTTCGTCGCGCAGGGCGACAAGGTGGAAATCGACACGCGCACGGGCGAATACCGCCGCCGCGTCTGAGCGACGCACACTCCACGAAAGGCTCCGCGAGGAGCCTTTTTTGCGTTCCGGCCGTTTTGCGTTCTACTCGGCCGCGATCCCGCCAGCCGCCAATGTCCTTCCCGCTCTCCCGCATCACCGCCCCGTTCCGCATGCAGCCTGGGTTGCAGCGGCTCGCCGGCGAGCCGCGCCACCTGAGCGCGCTCACGCCCGGCAGCGCGCTGTGGCAGGAGAAGAAGCGCGTGCTGGACAGCGGCGCGAGCCGCCTCGCCGTGCCAGGCTTCGATCCGCAGCCCGCAATCACCGCGATCCTGGCGCAGGCGCGTGCGGAAGGCATCGCTGCGGCCGGGCCGATCGAACTCGCGTTCGAGGAAGACTTCGCGGTCCTGGAGGCGCAAGGCACGACCCTGCCCTGGCTGTGCGTCTGCGTGCCCTCGCACTGGGCGCCGGAGGACAAGCTCGGCCTGCCCTTTAGCGCCGTGCATGCGCCCGTGGCCGACAGCAGCGCCCTGCTCTCCGCCGCGTCCCATCTGGTGCGGCTGGTCACGGGCGGCGAGCGTTTCGAGCGCTTCGTCTGGACGCTCTCCCCGAGCGGCCGCTACGACCAGCACCCCCGCCGGCACGCGCGCGCGCCCTGGCCGGACACGGCCGACGCCGACGCCTTTGCCGCGCAATGCTTCCTGCGCGCGGAACGCCAGACCTTCTTTCCCGTGCCCGGCGTGCCGGGGCAGGCGGTGTTCACGATCCGCGTGATGCTGCAGCCCCTGGCCGAGGCCGTGCGGAGCGCGGACGACGCACGGCGGCTGCACGACGCGCTCGCCTCCATGAGCGCAGCCGTGCTCGCGTACAAGGGCCTCGCGCCGGCGCGCGATCGCCTGCTCGCCTGGCTGACCACCCGGGCCGCATGATGGAAGCGCGTCGTCCCGCTGGGACGCGCGCTCGCCTGGTAAGGCTGTTCAGGCGCCGCGCAGCAGCAGCAGCCAGGCCGCGAGCGTGGCGAACGCCACGGCGGCGCCGACGACGCTGGCCCACAGCAGCGACGAGCCCGCCCGCGTGCGCGCGGCGGTGCGCCCCGCCAGCGGCTCGCTTCCCGGATACGGCGCGGCATGCGGCAGGCTTTCCGCCAGTTCGCCGGCGGCTTCCGGCTTCAGCAGGTCGAGGCTCACGCGCTGCGTGCCCGACCCATCCGGACTGCGGATCCACAGGTCGACGATCGTCGCCCGCAGCCGCGCATGCGCAATGTCCTGCAACGGGAACTTGATGCGCTCTTCCTTCCAGTCGGGGCCCACTCGGAAGCGGCCGGACACGCGCAGGACCTTGCCCTGCACGCGCACATCCACTTCGCCCTGGAACGGCGGGATGGTGTAGCCGGCGCCCTGCACCTCCAGCACCCGCGCGGGGTGGATGCCCTGCACGACCGGACGGCTGGGCGCACCGGCGGGCGCAGCGCCCTGGGAGCTGGCGGCGAAGCCGTGGTCGGGCAGCGCCTGCCGGACCAGTTCGCCGACGGTCGTGCGGCTGCCGTCCTCGCCCACCAGCACGCTCTTGCTGCTCAAGGCCTTCTTCACCTTCATGCCGACGATGGTTCGCCGATCGTAGGGACCGACCCTGCGGCCTTCGAGCAGCACGTGATAGACCGGGTTCTGCAACTCTTCCCCTTCTTCTTGTCCCGACAGGATACCGGCAGGGTGCGGTGGGCGGGAAGCCCGGTCGTCCCGGGATTGCGGCCACAATGCTCCCCATGTCTTCGACCCGCAACATCCACGACCGGCGGCTGGCCGACGCCTGGGCCACGCTCAAGGCGTCCTCCGATTCCGGCCTGCCCCTGGAGCCCGATGCCAACCGGCTGGCCTTCGCCGACCCCGAGTTCCTGCTGCGCCGCGAAACGCGCGGCATCCGCTTCCAGCTCGAGCTGCTCAAGCCCGACCTGGAACAGCAGGCCCACGGCATCGAGAACACCATCGTCGTGTTCGGCAGCGCGCGCCTGCGCGACAGCGAGACCTCGGCCGGAATGGTGAAGGCCGCCGAGGCTTCGGGCGACGAGGCGGTGATCCGCCGCGCCCGTGCCCTGGCCCGCAACGCGCATTACTACGAGAAGGCGCAGGCCTTCGGCCGCATCGTCGCCGAGTACAGCGCCGGCAAGGAGCCGCGCGACATGCTGTTCGTGTGCACCGGGGGCGGCCCCGGCATCATGGAGGCCGCCAACCGCGGGGCCGACGAGGCGGGCGGCATCAGCGTGGGCCTGTCCATCGCATTGCCGATGGAGGAAGCCGCGAATACCTACGTGACGCCCGCGCTGTCCTTCAAGTTCCACTACTTCGCGCTGCGCAAGATGCACTTCATGATGCGCGCGAAGGCCCTGGTCGCCTTCCCCGGCGGCTTCGGCACCCTGGACGAACTGTTCGAGGTGATCACGCTGGTGCAGACGCGCAAGGCGCGCCAGGTGCCGATCGTGCTGTTCGGCTCCGACTACTGGAAGCGGCTGATCAATTTCGAGCTGCTGGTGGAGGAAGGCGTGATCTCGCCGGCAGACCTGGACCTGTTCCAGTTCGCGGACGAGCCCGAGGCTGCCTGGGACGCGATCAAGAGCTTCTACCGGCTGTAAGGTCCTTCAGGCGCCAGGCGACGCGGATGCCGGAGCCCACGGTCGCCGACACCACCCAGAACACGGCGCCGATGCCCACCAGGGTGCCGGCGCCTCCGAACAGCATGGGCATCACGACGCTGGAGGCGTTGATCACCATCATGCGCATGCCCACCGCCTCGCCCTGGCGGTGCTCGGGCGTGATCTGGTGCAGCATGCTCATGACCATGGGCTGGACCATGCCCAGGGCGAACCCGAGCAGCACCGAGCACGCCCCCATGGTGAGCGCCAGGTGCATGAAGGGGTAGATCGCGTAGATCAGGGTCGTGGCGACCATCGCCGCGACGATCAGCACCCACTCGTGCACGCGCGCGGCCAGCACCGGCAGCACGACCCGGATCGCGGCGGCAGCGAAGGCGAACACGCCCAGGATGGTTCCGATCACCGAGGCCGAGAGCCCCCGCTCGTGGCCCAGCACCGGCACCACGAAGGTGTGCACGTCCCAGGCCGAGGACAGGAACCAGTTCACGAGGATGAGCCGGCGGAAGTTCGGCTCCCGCCAGAGGTCCCAGGCCTTGCCGCGCCGGGCCGCATGGTGCGACGCCACCGGCGCGAGCTCCCGGGCCTGCCGCACGAAGGCCCACGTGACCAGCGGGAACATGGCCAGCAGCAGGAAGGCCGCGCGGTACCCCGCATGGTCGATCACCAGCCCCGCCACGAAGGGGCCGACGAAGTTCGAGAAGGCGGGGCCGATCGCCAGCCAGGAGAAGGCCTGCTTCAGCTCGGCGGGCGTGTGCGCGGCGCGCCCCACGTGCCGCTGCAGCGCGATGACCGCGGTGCCGGTCGCACCGCCCGTGAGCAGTGCGCTCAGGCACAGCACCGGGAACACGGGGAACGCGAATGCCAGCCCAGCGCCCAGCGATCCGGCGCAGACGCTGAGCGCGAACGGCCGCTTGAGCCCATGCCGGTCGGCGAAGCGCCCGGCCGGCAGCGACAGGAACACCTGCGTCAGTGCATAGAGCGACAGCAGCACGCCGACCGCCGCCTCGCTGTAGCCCTGGCGCAGCGCCAGCAGCGGCGCGGCCATGCGCATGCCCGCCATGGTGGCGTGCAGGAACACATGGCCGACGATGAGCTGGAACAGCTCGCGGCGCTGGCCTGCCGGCTCAGGATTCGGCGTCGTCACCGGCGTCCGCCAGCGGCAGCAGGGCCTGGGCCTGGTTCTCCGGCAGCGCCTCGATGTTCTTCAGCGCGCGGCGCATCATCTTGGTCCGGGTGTCGGCCTTGTCGACCGTGTCGGCGGCCTTCTGCACCTGCTCCTTGATGCGTGCGACCCATTCGCCGTAGCGCTCGAACTCGGTCTTCACCGCGCCCAGCACCTTCCACACTTCGGAGGCCTGCTGCTCCAGCGCCAGCGTGCGGAAGCCCATGTGCAGGCTGTTCAGCATCGCGAGCAAGGTGGTCGGCCCCGCGAGGGTGACGCGGTAGTCGCGCTGGATCTTGTCCATCAGGCCGGGGCGGCGCAGCACCTCGGCGTACAGGCTCTCGATCGGCAGGAACAGGATGGCGAAGTCCGTGGTGTAGGGAGGGCACAGGTAGTACTCGCAGATGGACTTCGCCTCCTCGCGGATGCGCACTTCCAGCGCGCGGCCCGCGCTCTCCACGCCGGCGGCGTCCGCGCGGTCGTGCGCTTCGAGCAGGCGTTCGTAATCGTCGCGCGGGAACTTGGCGTCGATGGGCAGCCACACCGGCGAGCCGTCGTCGCTGCGGCCCGGGAAGCGGATCGCGAAGTCGACGCGCTGGTTGCTGCGCGGCTTGGTCTCCACCTGCTTGGCGTACTGGTCGGTCGTGAGCACCTGTTCGAGCAGGTTCTCCAGCTGTACCTCGCCGAACATGCCGCGCGTCTTCACATTGGTCAGCACGCGCTGCAGGTCGCCCACGCCCTGCGCCAGCGACTGCATCTGCCCGAGGCCGTGGTGCACCTGCTCCAGCCGCTCGGCCACCTGCTTGAAGCTCTCGCCCAGGCGCGCCTCCAGCGTGGTCTGCAGCTTCTCGTCGACCGTCTGGCGCATCTCGTCGAGCTTGGCCGCGTTGGTCTGCTGCATCGCGTTGAGCTGCGTCTCCAGCGTCTCGCGCACTTCGGCGATACGCCGCGCATTGGCTTCGCTCAGGTCGCGCAGCGAATCGGAGATCGTCTTCTGCGTGAGCGCCAGCTGCTGGGCGAAGGACTCGATCTGCGTGCTCTGGGTGCGCGCGGCCTCCTGGCCCTGCTGCACCAGGTTCTGCTGGAACGCCGACAGCGTCTGCGTCAGCTGCTGCGCAAAGGTGTCGATCTGCGCGTTGTGGGTGCGGCTCGCCTCCTGCCCCTGCTGCGTCAGCGACTGCTGGAAGGCCGAGAGCGTTTGCATCACTTCTCCGCGCAGTCCGCGCGAGCTCTCGCTGATCTCGCGGCGCAGTTCGCGCTCGAGCCGCTCGTTGGCCGCCATCAATTCGACGCGGCCGGTGTCCTGCACCGGCGGCTTGCGCATCAGCAGCGCCACCAGCAGCACCAGGCTGGCCAGGCCCAGCGCCATCACGATCCAGATTTCCACTAGGGCTTCTTCTTCAAAACTTCGGGATTGAGGGGCGTGCGCGGTTGTCCGCCCACGAGGTAGCCGATCAGGTTCTCGGCCGCGAGGTCCGCCATGGCGCGCCGGGTCGGCACCGTGGCGCTCGCGATGTGCGGCGTGAGAACGACGTTGGGGACCGTGAGAAGGTCCGGATGCACCTTCGGCTCGCCCTCGAACACGTCCAGGCCTGCCGCAGCGATGCGCTTCTCCTTCAGGGCCTGCGCCAGCGCCGCGTCGTCGACGATGCCGCCGCGGGCGATGTTCACCAGCGTCGCCGTCGGCTTCATGCGGGCGAGTTCGGCCGCGCCGATGGCATGGTGGGATTCCGCGCTGTAGGGCAGCACCAGCACCAGGTGGTCCGCCTTCGCCAGCAGTTCGTCCTTGGTCACGTAGCGCGCCTTGCACGCGGCCTCGAGCTCGGGCGTGAGGCGCGAACGGTTGTGATAGATCACGTTCATGCCGAACCCGTGCGCGCCGCGCCGGGCGATGCCCTGTCCGATGCGTCCCATCCCGAGGATGCCAAGCGTGCTGCCGTGCACTTCGGCGCCGGCGAACATGTCGTAGCTCCACTTGGTCCAGCGGCCGGCGCGCAGGTAATGCTCGCTCTCGGCGATGCGGCGCGCCGTCGCCATCAGCAGCGCGAAGCCGAAGTCGGCGGTCGTCTCCGTGAGCACGTCGGGCGTGTTGGTCGCGAGCACGCCGCGTGCCGTCATCGCCGGCACGTCGAAGTTGTTGAAGCCCACGGCCATGTTGGCGCAGATCTTCAGTTCGGAGCACGCCGCCAGCAGTTCGGCGTCGATGCGCTCGGTGCCCGTGGTGAGCGCGCCGGCCTTGTCTTTCAGGCGTGCGAGCAGTTCCTGCCGGCTCCAGGCCGCGTCGGCCTGGTTGTGCTCCACCTCGAAATGCTGCTCGAGGCGGGCGATGGTTTCCGGGAACACGGCCCGGGCGACCAGGATGCGGGGTCGGGTGGTCATGGTTTGTTGGTCTGCGCGGGTTCGCTATGGGTGGTGATTGGTGCGGCGTGCGGAGTGCCGACGTCGGCCTCGGGCTCCCACCCCAGCACCAGCATGAGGGCGATGAAGCCCAGGACATAACCGACGGCGACGTGCCAGCCGCCCTTGAGCCACGCACCGACCGAGCGGCCCTCGTGGTACATGTTGCACAAGGCGACGCCGGCGGACGAGCCGAACCAGATCATGGAGCCGCCGAAGCCCACCGCATAGGCCACGAAGCCCCAGTCGTAGCCGCCCTGGCGCAAGGCCAGCGCCGTGAGCGGGATATTGTCGAACACGGCGCTGACGAAGCCCAGCCCCAGCGCGCTGGGCCACGATGCGCCCGGCAGCGCCTTCACCGGCATCATCGCGGCGCACATCACCAGCGAGAGCAGGAACACGCTGCCGCGGAACGCGCCGGGCAGCAGGCTCCACGTCGGCGTGCGCCAGCCCGCGGTGACGAGCAAGGCCACCCAGACCGACAGGCCGATCAAGGGCCACTCGTTCAGCAAGTCGGGGCGGTGGATGTTCAGCGTGATGTTGGTGAAGATCGCGGCGAGCAGCATCAGCGCGACGACGCCGAGGCGAGGCAGGTCCAGCTTCACGCCGCGCGGGTTGTCCTTCATGATGGGCTGGTAGGCCTGCTGCTGGCGCGCCGCGATGGTCCCGAAGAACAGCAGCGCGACGCCCGCGCCGACGTACGCCTCGAACACCTGGCCCGGCCGCACGCCGGCAATCCACATCATCGTGGTGGTGGTGTCGCCCACCACGCTGCCCGCTCCTCCCGCGTTGCTGGCGGCCACGATGGCCGCGAGGAATCCGACGTGCACCTTGCCCCGGTACAGCACGTGCGCCATCGCGCCGCCGATCATCGCGGCGGCGATGTTGTCCAGGAAACTGGAGATCACGGCGATGAGCACCAGCAGCAGGAAGCCGCCCTTCCAGTCGTCGGGCAAGTAGTTCGGCAGCATGTCGGTGACGTGACTCCGCTCGAAATGGTCGGCCAGCAGCGCGAACCCGAGCAGCAGCCCCAGCAGGTTGCCGAGCGTCACCCATTCGTGCGCGAGCAAGGTGCCCAGGCCGTGCACGCCCGTCACGCCGGAGAAGTCGCCGAACAGGATCTTGTAGAGCGCGATCACGATCATGCCCGTGACCGCGACGAACAGCGTGTGGTTATGGAACAGCGCGACGCCCAGCAGGGTGAGCGCGAACAGGATGAAGTCGAGCGGAATGCCGGCCAGCGTCAAGGGGAGCTCTCCATTTTTTGGTTCTTCTCGGGCAGGCGGGATTATCGCGGCTAGCCCTGCCGCAAGCCTTTCGGATGCAACACGGCTGTCGTCCGCGGACTACGGGACGAGCCCGGTGCTTCCTACCGCCCGACCAAGCTGGACGGCTGGATCATGGGCAGAACGTTGCAAGCCACGGGACAGGCGCATGAACCAGGATCGCATCGAGGGACGCTGGAAACAGTTGAAGGGCAAGGTCAAGGAGCAGTGGGGCAAGCTCACCGACGACGACCTGGACATCATCGCCGGGCGGCGCGAGCAGTTGCTCGGACGCATCCAGCAGCGCCATGGCCTGGCCAAGGACGAAGCGGAGCGCCAGGTGCGCGACTGGGAAGGCAAGAACCCCGACGCGCGCTTCGAGCGCAAGGACGACGGCCGCTGAGCGGCCTCACTCCCGCCAGTGCGTGAACGCCGACGCGGGCTCGCGCGGCGTGTGGAAGGTGTTCACCCTGGCATCGATGTCCGCATAGCCCAGGGACATGCCGCAGACGATCATCTCGTTCTCGCCGGCGCCGATGTGCGGCAGGATGATCTTCGCGAAGCCGTTCCAGGCCGCCTGCGGGCAGGTGTGCAGCCCGCGGGCGCGCGCCGCCACCATGATGTTCTGCAGGAACATGCCGTAGTCCATCAGCGAGCCGCGTCCCAGGATGCGGTCCATCGTGAACATCAGGCCCACCGGCGCGTCGAAGAAGCGGAAATTGCGCTGGTGCTGCGCATGCATCTTGTCCTTCTCGCCCTTCTGGATCCCCAGCAGGCCGTACAGGCCCCAGCCGTTCTCGCGGCGGCGATCGATGTAGGGCGGGATCCACTTCGTCGGGTAGTAGTCGTACTCCTCCCGGTACTGCTCCGCCAGCGTCGGGTCCGCGTAGATGGCGTCGTGCGCCGCGCAGACCTTGTCGGCCAGCGTGTCGCGCGCGGCACCCTGCAGCACGTATACCTTCCACGGCTGCGTGTTGGTCCCGGAGGGCGCGCGGGAGGCCACGTCCAGGAGGTGCTCGATGTCGGCTCGCGCCACCGGCCGCTCGCGCAGGAAGGCGCGGCAGGAGAAGCGGCTCTCGATCGCGGCATCCACGCTCGCCGGATCGGCCACCACGGTGGCGACCTGGGATACGTTCATTGCAAGGCCTCCAGCACGCGCCTGAGGCGCTGGGGCAAGGCAGTGGGCCGGCGGCTCGCGCGGTCGACGTAGACGTGGATGAAGTGGCCCTTGGCCGCGGTCATGGATTCTCCCTGCAGGAACAGGCCCACCTCGTAGCGGACGCTGGACGACCCGAGCTTCGCCACCCGCAGGCCCGCTTCCACGACCTGCGGGAACTCCACCGGCGCGAAATAGTTGCACTGGGTCTCGATCACCAGGCCGATGGTCTCGCCCTGGTGGATGTCCAGCGCGCCCTGCTCGATCAGGTGCGCGTTGACCGCCGTGTCGAACCAGCTGTAGTAGACGACGTTGTTGACGTGGCCGTAGGCGTCGTTGTCCATCCAGCGCGTGGGGATCGCGCGAAAGGCCTTGTAGCCGCCGCGCCCCTCCGGCTGCGGCTTCGCGGGTATCGGATCGGTCATCGCGGGCGATTGTGCCAGCGCCGCGCATAGGCCAGCGCCACTGCGAAGGTGTTGACCTGCACCTGCACCGTGTCCTCCAGCCTGTGTCCGTAGCCGCCTGCCATGGCGAACGCGAGCGGCACGCCACGCTGCCAGGCCCAGTCGAACACGCGCCGGTCGCGCGCCTCGAGTCCGTCCCAAGTGAGCTTCAGCCGTCCCAGGCGGTCGCCCTCGTGCGGGTCGGCGCCTGCCAGGTAGATGACCAGGCCGGGATCGAAGCGATGCGCCAGTTCGTCCAGCGCGCGTTCCAGTGCGTGCAGGTAAGCGTCGTCGCCGGTGCCATCGGGCAGGTCGACGTCGAGGTCGCTCGCTTCCTTGCGGAAAGGAAAGTTCTTCTGTCCGTGCAGGGAGAGCGTGAACACGGTGGGGTCGTCGCGGAAGATGCGCGCCGTGCCGTTGCCCTGGTGCACGTCCAGGTCGATCACGGCCACGCGCAAGGGCGCCCGCTGCGTCCGGACGCGCTCGGCCTGCATCAGGCGCGCGGCCACGGCGGCGTCGTTGAACACGCAGAAGCCGCCGCCCCGGTCGGGGTACGCGTGGTGCGTGCCGCCGGCGATGTTCGCCGCCACGCCTTGCTCGAACGCGGTGCGGCAAGCCGCGATCGTCGCCCCGACGGAACGCCGCGCGCGTTCGGCCATCGCCTGGCTCCAGGGAAAACCGATCTCGCGCAGGATCTTCGGGTCGACGCTGCCGTCGGCTATGGCCTGGATGTAGGCCGGCGTGTGGACCAGGGCCAGTTCACCGTCCGTGGCGGGCCGGGCCTGGGCCAGCCGGATCTCCGGAAGCTCTTCGGCCAGCCTGTCCCTCAGCAGCCGGTACTTGCCCATCGGGAAACGGTGGCCCGTCGGCAGGGGCAGCACGAACTGATCCGCATAGAAGACCTGCATGGCTGCGATTCTGCGGGCCGGCAGGAATTAGGGGATCTTCCCTAGTTTGCTGCAACGCAACAAAAAACGCTTGCAATGGCCAGCGGTACCCATATACTTCGATCCATGCTGCGCTGCAACACGGTTTCAGGGCAGCTCCGAGCCCCCTAAACCACCCGGAGAAGATCCATGCTGACCGCTGAACAACTGATGGCCGCCCAGAAGGCAAATGTCGAAACCCTCTTTGGCCTGACCTCCAAGGCCTTCGAAGGCGTCGAGAAGCTCGTCGAGCTGAACGTCACCGCGACCAAGGCCGCCCTGGCCGAAGCCGCCGAGACCACCCAATCCATGCTGAACGTCAAGGACGCCCAGGAACTGCTGGCGCTGCAAGCCGCCCTGTTCCAGCCCCTGGCCGAGAAGACCGCTGCCTACAGCCGTCACCTCTACGACATCAGCACCTCCACCGGCGCCGAGTTCACCAAGGCCGTCGAAGGCCAGTTCTCCGACGTGCAGAAGAAGTTCCTAGCCGTCGTGGACAACGCCGCCAAGAACGCGCCCGCCGGTTCCGAGACCGCCGTCGCGGTGTTCAAGAGCGCCGTTGCCGCCGGCAACAACGCTCTGGAATCCGTGCAGAAGGCCGTCAAGCAAGCGACCGACGTCGCCGAAGCCAACTTCAACGCCGTGGCCAGCCAGGCCGTGAACGCCGCGAAGACCACGACCAAGGCCAAGCGCTGAGCAATGAATTGAGCGTTCCTGACGCCTTTTCGGCGGAACAGGAACCTCGCCCATAGGCTGGCACTCCATCGAATCGCCCGGTCCGCCGGGAGTTTCTTCAGGTTGTCTCCTCGGGTCCTTTCGACACCATCGCTGGTTCAGGGATCCATTGGCCACCCCATCGCAAGATGGGGTGGCCTTTTTCCTGGCGCTCGCGTTTCCGTCAGGGCGCGTGCGCCTTCGCCTCGAGGGCGGCCCTCAGCTGCGGCAGTGCCGCCTGCATGGCGGCCCGTCCGGCCTCGATGGCCCGGCGCTTGCCGGCGAAGTCGCCGCTGCCCATGCCGGCGAGCGCCGGCCGCACCACCACGTCCGCGTCCTTGAGCTCCCAGCCGTTGATGCTCTTGCCCATGATGGCGAAAGTCTGCAAGAGCACCTGCACGGTGTCGCCGTAGGGGTTGCCTTCGGGCGCGCTCGAGATGTCGACGGCGATCACCACCTCGGCGCCCATCTGCCGCGCGTAGCGCACGGGCACGGGCGAGACCAGGCCGCCGTCCACGAACTCCTGCGCGCCGATCTTGACGGGCAGGAACACGGCCGGCACGGCGCTCGAGGCACGCACCGCGGTCCCCGTGTCGCCGCGCCGGAACAGCACGCCCTGCCCGGTCTTCAGGTCGGTCGCGACGATCCCCAGCGGCAGCGTCATGTTCTCGATCAGCTTGTGGTTCACCTGCGTGTCCACGTAGCGCGCCAGTGCCTCGCCGCGCAGCAGGCCGCGGCTGAAGATCGGCAGCGTCCAGTCGGCGAACGCCGCCTCGTCCATCGCCATCGCGGACTGCTGCAACTGCCGGCCGTCGCGCCCGCTCGCATACAGGGCCGCGACCAGGCTGCCGGCCGACGTGCCCACCACCAGGTCCGGCTTGATCCCGGCCTCTTCCAGTACCTCGATCACGCCCACGTGCGCGAATCCCCGCGCGGCGCCGCCGCCGAGCGCGAGCCCGATGCGCGGCGGCCGCTTCTGCACGACGACGGGCGGCGCACTGGGCTCGGGTGCGGGCTGGGGAGCGCTGGCGCAAGCGGCCAGCAGCACGAGGAGCGAAGCGATGAGCGTGCGGCCCGCCTGCCGGCGCGCCGTACGGAAAGGAATGTGCATGAGGGAGGTGCCTGTGGCCGAAGCCGATACTGCCAAGCCTCGTATGCTAACCATGAGCTCGAAGGCCACCGGGACCGCGCGAGCCATCGCCCATAATCTGCGCGAACTTCAGGTCACAGGAGGCAAGAGATGGACATCCAGGGCAAGGTCTTCATCGTCACCGGCGGCGCATCGGGCCTCGGCGAGGGTACCGCGCGCATGCTGGCCGCCAGCGGCGGCAAGGTCGTGATCGCGGACATGCAGGCCGACAAGGGCGAGCAGGTCGCGCGCGAGATCGGCGGCGCCTTCGTGAAGTGCGACGTGAGCCAGGAGGCGGATGGCCAGGCGGTGGTGGCCAAGGCCGTGTCGCTCGGCAAGCTGATGGGCCTCGTGAACTGCGCCGGCATCGCGCCGGCGGAGAAGACGGTGGGCAAGAACGGCGCGCACAACCTCGGCGTGTTCACCAAGACCGTGATGGTCAACCTGGTGGGTTCCTTCAACATGATCCGCCTGGCCGCCGAAGCCATGGCGAAGAACACGCCCGAGGCCACCGGCGAACGCGGCTGCATGATCTCCACCGCATCGGTGGCGGCCTATGACGGCCAGATCGGCCAGGCTGCGTACAGCGCGTCCAAGGGCGGCGTCGTCGGCATGACGCTCCCCATCGCCCGGGATCTCGCGCGCAACGGCATCCGCAACATGACGATCGCCCCTGGCATCTTCGGCACGCCCATGCTGTTCGGCATGCCCAAGGAAGTGCAGGACGCGCTCGCCGCCAGCGTGCCCTTCCCTTCGCGCCTGGGCACGCCCGAGGACTACGCGAAGCTCGCGAAGCACATCTTCGAGAACGACATGCTCAATGGCGAAGTGATCCGCCTCGACGGAGCGATCCGGCTGGCGCCGAAGTGAGCCCGGCGCATGCGCGGCGGCCCTATAGTCGCCGCGTGCGTCGCCTCGTCCATTCCCTGCTGATCGCGGCGGGCCTGCTTGCAGGCTGCGCCAGCACCCCGCCGTCCTTCACCTACCAACCGCCTTCCGAGCTGCCGCCCGTGGCCTTCAACGGCACGGCGAAGCCGGGCTGGGCGACGCACACCTTTGCCGTGGCCGCCGCGCATCCGCTGGCCGTGGACGCGGGCTACCAGGTGCTGCGTGCCGGCGGGACGGCCGTCGACGCGGCGGTCGCCGTGCAGGCGGTGCTGACGCTGGTCGAGCCGCAATCGAGCGGCATCGGCGGCGGCGCCTTCCTGCTGCACTACGACGGCCACGACGTCGTCGCCTACGACGGCCGCGAGACCGCTCCTGCCGCAGCCACCGAGCGGCTGTTCCTCGATGCGGACGGGAAGCCGCTGTCGTTCCATGCGGCGGTGGTCGGAGGACGTTCGGTCGGCGTGCCGGGCGTGCTGCGCATGCAGGAACTCGCGCACCGCGAGCACGGCCGACTGCCCTGGGCGACGCTGTTCGCGCCTGCCATCTGGCTGGCGGAGAACGGCTTCCCGATCAGCGAACGGCTGCACGCGCAGCTTTCTTCGGATCGATTCTTCCGCAACGATCCCGCCGCATTCGCCTATTTCTACACGGCCGACGGCAAGCCGCTGCCGGCCGGCACGCGGCTGCGCAACCCCGAGCTCGCGCAGGTGCTGCGCCGCATCGCCAGGGAAGGCAGCAGCGCGTTCTACGAGGGCGAAGTGGCGCAGGCCATCGTCGCGAAAGTCCGCGGCCATGCGACGAACCCTGGCGCGATGACGCTGGCCGATCTCGCCGGGTACCGGGCCAGGGAACGCCAGCCGCTCTGCAGCGACTACCGCGCACACGCACACGACTACCGCATCTGCGGCTTCCCGCCGCCCGGCTCCGGCGCGATCGCCGTGGCGCAGATCCTGGGCATCCTCTCGCAAACGCCCGCAAGCGGCATCCCGCTCGCGAACGGACTGCCTACCGCACCCTGGCTGCACCTCTATACCGAAGCGGCGCGCCTCGCGTTCGCGGATCGCGGCCTCTACGTGGGTGATCCCGACTTCGTGCAGCCGCCCGCCGGCCGCTGGGAGAGCCTGCTCGCGCCTGCCTACCTCGCGCGTCGTGCACGGCTGATCGGGCCCGCCAGCATGAAGACGGCTCAGCCCGGCAACCCCGGGGCCGCCGTCGCGCTGGCGCCTGCCGAGGCCCAACCCGAGCACGGCACCTCGCAGGTGAGCATCGTTGACCCGTACGGCAATGCGGTGTCGATGACGACGACCGTGGAAGACCAGTTCGGCTCGCGGCAGATGGTGAAGGGCTTCGTGCTGAACAACGAACTTACCGACTTCAACTTCGCGCCGGCCGGGGCCGACGGCCGTCCGGTCGCGAACCGCGTGCAGCCGGGCAAACGGCCGCGCTCGTCGATGGACCCCACCTTCGTTTTCGACAAGGCCAGCGGCCAGCTCGTGATGGTCACCGGCGCCATGGGCGGCCCCATGATCATTCACCAGGTGGCGAAGCACCTCTACGGAGTGCTGGACTGGGGCCTGGACGTGCAGCGCGCCATCGAACTGCCCAACTTCGGTTCGCTCAACGGCCCGACGCTGTTGGAGCCGAATCGCTTCCCGCCCGCGACGGTCCGGGCCTTGCAGTCCATGGGCCACGAGGTCGAGCAGGTCCCGTTCCCCGCAGGCATCCAGGCGATCCAGCGCACGCCCGGCGGCTGGTTCGGCGGGGCCGATCCTCGCCGCGACGGCATCGTCATGGGCGACTGACCGGCCCGCGGTCGATGCGCTCGTACTCGGAGATCACCTGCGCGCCCAGCAGCAGCAAGGTCGCGGCGATCTCCAGGCTGAACAGCACGACGATGGCGGTGGTGAGCGAGCCGTAGACCACGCTCACCTGCGACAGCGTGCTGAAGTACCAGACGAGGACGCGCCGCGTGATCTCCCACAGCACCGTCGACGTGACGCCGCCCACCAGCGCATGCCGCCACCACAGCCGGCCGACCGGCATCACCATGTAGATCGAGGTGAGCAGCAGGATCTCGCCGGCGAGGCCCAGCAGGTAGAGCAGCACGCCGGACACGCCGCCGAGCGACCAGTCGAAGCCAAGGAAGCTCACCTGGTCCTGGCCGATGGCCTGGATCACCCCCGCGACGAGGGTCACCACCAGCAACCCGAAGCCCAGGGCGAAGATGTAGCAGTAGGGCAGCAGCGCTGACACGAGGAAGTGCCGCCGCCGCACGGTGAAGCGGTGCAGGAAGATGACCGACATCGCCTTCTCCAGCACGGTGAAGGCCAGCGAGCTGAAGAACAGCATCGTGACCAGCAGCAGCCAGCCGATCACGTCCCGGTGCGCGACGAAGTTCGACAGCTCGGTGACGATGGCGCGCGACTGGCCCGGCGTCAGCCACTCGAGGTAGCGGCCGATGGTGGCGAGCAACTCGCGCTGGTCGACCAGGTGCGACAGCGCGATCACCGTCAGGATCATCAGCGGCACCACCGACAGCAGCGCGTAGTACGCGACGGCGCCTGCCAGCAGCAGGCCCTGGTTCGCCTGGAAGCCCTTGAAGACCTTGAGCGCGAACTTACCGGGGTTGGCGAGCACGTAGGCGCTGGCAGGACTCAGGACGGACATGCGGACGAGTATGCCTCGCCCTCCGCCGCCCGTGGGGCGCGCGGCGCTACACGTCGATGGCGCTGGCCGAGCCGGCCTGCTTGCGCAGCTCGAACTTCTGGATCTTGCCGGTGGAGGTCTTGGGCAGCTCGCCGAAGACCACGGCGCGCGGCACCTTGAAGCCCGCAAGGTGCTTCCTGCAGTGGGCGACGATCTCCTCGGGCGTGGCCTTCGAGCCGGCCTTCAGCTCGATGAACGCGCACGGCGTCTCGCCCCACTTGGCGTCGGGCTTGGCCACGACGGCCGCGGCCAGCACCTCCGGGTGCCGGTACAGCACGTCCTCGACCTCGATCGACGAGATGTTCTCGCCGCCCGAGATGATGATGTCCTTGCTGCGGTCCTTGATCTTGATGTAGCCGTCGGGGTACTGCACCGCGAGGTCGCCCGTGTGGTACCAGCCGCCCGCGAACGCTTCCTGCGTTGCCTTGGCGTTCTTCAGGTAGCCCTTCATGGTGATGTTGCCGCGGAACATGATCTCGCCCATGGTCTCGCCGTCCCAGGGCACGGGCTGCAGGCTGTGCGGGTCCAGCACGCGGGCGCTGCGCTGCAGGTGGTAGCGCACGCCCTGGCGCGCGTTCAGCCGGGCGCGCTCGCCGATGTCCAGGCCATCCCAGGCCTCGTGCTTCGCGCAGGCGGTCGCCGGCCCATAGACCTCGGTCAGGCCGTACACGTGCGTGAGGTCGAAGCCCATCTGCTCCATCCCCTCGATCAGCGATGCCGGCGGCGCCGCCCCCGCGACCATCGCCTTCACGCCGGCCGGCAGGCCCTTCTTCAGCGCCTCGGGTGCGTTCACCAGCAGGCTGTGGACGATGGGCGCGCCGCAGTAGTGCGTGACGCCGTACTCGCGGATGGCGTCGGCCATCGCCTGCGCCTCCACCTTGCGCAAGCACACATTGACACCCGCGCGTGCGGCCACCGTCCAGGGGAAGCACCAGCCGTTGCAGTGGAACATCGGCAGCGTCCACAGGTACACCGGGTGCTTGGGCATGTCCCACTCGAGGATGTTGGAGATGGCATTGATCGCCGCGCCGCGGTGGTGGTAGACCACGCCCTTCGGGTTGCCGGTCGTCCCGCTGGTGTAGTTCAGCGCGATCGCGTCCCACTCGTCCGAAGGCAGTTCCCAGGCGAACGCCGGGTCGCCCGTGGCCAGGAAGTCCTCGTAGGTCGTGCTGCCGATGCGCTGAGGGGCGCCCGTGAAGAGCGCATCCTCGGCGTCGATGACCAGCAGCGGCCGGGACTCCTTGCGCAGCGCGATGGCCTTCTGCATCGCCGGCGCGAACTCGGGATCGACGAGCACCGCCTTGGCCTCGCCGTGATCCAGCATGAACGCGATCGCCTCCGGATCCAGCCGCGTGTTGAGCGTGTTGAGCACCGCGCCGGCCATGGGGATGCCGAAATGCGCCTCCACCATCGGCGGCACGTTGGGCAGCATCACGGCCACCGTGTCGCCCTTGCCCAGGCCGGCGCGCTGCAAGGCGCTGGCCAGGCGGCGGCAGCGCTCGTAGACCTCGGACCACGTGCGGCGCAGGCCGCCGTAGACCACCGCCGTGCGTTGCGGGTAGACGTCGGCGGCGCGCTCCAGGAAGGACAAGGGAGACAAGGGCGTGAAGTTCGCCTCGTTGCGCGGGAGGTCCTGGTCGAAGATGCTGGCCATGCGGGGCTCCGTACTTTGCTGGCGCTAGCGTAGTCCTTTTCCGGCCGGTGCAGAATCGGGCCGGAACCCTCCATCCCGCTTGTGCCTATCCCCCAGAGTTTTACCCAGGAACTGCTCGCCCGTGCCGACGTCGTCGAGATCGTCGGCCGGTATGTGCAGTTGAAGAAGGGCGGCGCCAATTACCTGGGGCTGTGCCCCTTCCACGCCGAGAAGTCGCCATCCTTCACCGTGAGCCCGTCCAAGCAGTTCTACCACTGCTTCGGCTGCGGCAAGAGCGGCGACGCGATCCGCTTCCTGATGGAATTCGCGGGGATGAACTTCATCGAGGCGGTCAAGGACCTGGCCGGCCAGTACGGCATGCAGGTGCCCGAGGACGACCGCTCGCCCGCCGAGCGCGCGCGGGAGGCGGAGCAGCGGCAGAAGCAGGTGACGCTCAGCGACGTGCTGGAGAAGGCGGGCGCCGCCTACCGCAAGCACCTGAAGGCCTCGCCGCGCGCCGTCGCCTACCTCAAGGGCCGCGGCGTCTCCGGCGAGATCGCCAGGCAGTTCGGCCTGGGCTACGCGCCCGAGGGCTGGCGCACCCTCGCCAGCGTCTTCCCCAGCTACGACGACCCGCTGCTCGCCGAAAGCGGCCTGGTGATCGTCAACGAGGAGGACGACAAGCGCTACGACCGCTTCCGCGACCGCATCATGTTCCCGATCCGCAACGTGAAGGGCGAGTGCATCGGCTTCGGCGGGCGCGTGCTGGGCGACGAGAAGCCGAAGTACCTCAATTCGCCCGAAACGCCGATCTTCAGCAAGGGCCGCGAGCTCTATGGGCTCTGGGAGGCGCGCAACGCGTTGCGCGAAGCCGGCTACGTGCTGGTCACCGAGGGCTACATGGACGTGATCGGCCTGGCGCAACTGGGCTTTCCGAACGCGGTCGCGACGCTGGGCACGGCGTGCACGACCGAGCACGTGCAGAAGCTGTTCCGCTTCACCGACAGCGTGGTCTTCAGCTTCGACGGCGACGCCGCCGGCCGGCGCGCGGCGCGCAAGGCGCTCGATGGCGCCCTGCCCTACGCATCGGACGTGCGCTCCGTGAAATTCCTGTTCCTGCCGCCCGAGCACGACCCCGACAGCTACATCCGCGAGCACGGCCAGGACGGCTTCGCGCGCTACGTGCGGCAGGCGGTGCCCCTGAGCGAATTCATGATGGATGCAGCCGCGGAAGGCTGCGACCTGGGCACCGCCGAGGGCCGCTCCAAGATGGTGAGCACGGCCGGACCGCTCTGGAAGCAGTTGCCGGAGGGCGCGCTGAAAAAGCAGCTGCTCGGGACCATCGCCGAACGCGCGCAGCTGGGCGAGCACGACCTGCTGGAGCTCTGGGGCCTGGGGCGTCCGCGGCCGCAGGCGGAGCCGCGCGGCAAGGGCCGGCGGGCCTCCGAGTCGCCGTACCGCAAGCGTGCCTACGGCACCGGCACCCGCCAGACGATCAAGCCCAAGACCATTGCGATGGCCGAGCACATCGCCCGGGCCGTCCTGCAGAATTCCCAGGCCTGGGACCTGCTCACCAACGACGACCACCACCTGCTGTGCGAGCTGCAGTCCCCGTACGGCGACCTGTTCTCCTGGATCGACACCCGCTACCACGATAGCGGCGCCGAGCCCTGGGCGGTCCTGCGGCTGGGCGTGGAAGGCCAGCCGTTCTCCGAGCTCGCCTTGCGGCTGATCGCGCTGGACGACATGCAGCCCAGTGGCAAGGCCCACGAGGTCGAGGAGATCTCGGCCTCCGAGCTGCGCCGCTCGATGGCGGAAATCCACATCGACGCCCTCACCGAGGAAATCGTCCGGGTCGGCAAGCTCCCGGCCTCCGAGCCGGGCAAGGTCGAGCGGCTGTACGAGCTCAGCCGAAGGCAGCAGGCGTTGTTGAAAGCTCAAAAACCAGGCGCCAAGGCTTGAAATCCGCGCACAACCCTATAATGTAGGGTTTGCTAGCGGCAAGAGCGACAGCAGCACCTCCGGACCGGCCAGCCCTCACGCACGAGCGGCACCCCACAGCGGGTCAGGCCAACCTACCGCAAGGACTGCACACCAAATGTTCGCCCACCCATCTTGCCCTGAGGCCTAGGTCGGCCTGTCCACCCGCGCCGGGTCGCCGTGCGCGCATTTGTGTTTCCGCTGTCCTGTTCCGAGGTCGTATGCCCGTTCAAAAGTCCGCGAAGCCGTCCACCGCTGCGAAACCTGCCGACCGAAAGCCAGTCCAAGCCTCATCCCCGTCTGCCTCCAAGGCCCAGCTGAAGGTCGTCAAGAGCGACAAGAAGCCCGCCCCAACCAAAGTAGCCAAGCCCGTGCCAACGAAGTCCATAGCCGCCAAGTCCGAGAAGGCCTCCGCCAAGGAAGAAACGAAGAAGACCGCCAAGAGCGCGGTCGTCGCCGAGGAACCGGCGAAGAAGAAACCGGGCCGCCCGCCGAAGGCCAGCGCCGAAGTCGACACGCCGGCGAAGGCCACGGGCGGCGCCAAGCGCGGACGCAAGCCGAAGGACGCCGCACCCGCAGCCAAGGGTGACGCCGAGGACGTGGACCTGGCCGACGTCGACGCCGAATTCGAGGACAGCGAACCCGTCGTGGAGGAAGTCGCCGCGGTCGCCGAGAAGGCCAAGCCGCTGCGCATGAAGATCAGCAAGGCGAAGGAACGCGCCTTGATGAAGGAGTTCGGCCTGGATGAGGCGGTCCTGTCCGAGGAAGACATGGCCAAGCGCCGCCAGCGCCTGAAGAGCCTGATCACCCTGGGCAAGACGCGCGGTTACCTGACGCACGCGGAAATCACCGACCACCTGCCCGAGAAGCTGGTGGACGCCGAGACGCTGGAAGTCGTCGTCTCGATGCTCAACGACATGGGCGTGGCCGTCTACGAACAGACGCCCGACGCCGAGACGCTGCTGCTGACCAACACCGGCCCGACCGCCGCGACGGTGGAGGAAGCGGAAGAGGAAGCCGAAGCCGCCCTGTCCACCGTGGACAGCGAGTTCGGCCGCACCACCGACCCCGTGCGCATGTACATGCGCGAGATGGGCACGGTGGAGCTGCTCACGCGCGAGGGCGAAATCGAGATCGCCAAGCGCATCGAAGGCGGCCTGATGGCGATGATGGAGGCGATCTCCGCCTCGCCCGCCACCATCGCCGAAATCCTGCGCCTGGGCGCGGAGATCCGCGAAGGCAAGATCGTCATCTCCACGGTGGTGGACGGCTTCTCCAACCCGAACGAGGCCGACGACTACGTCGCGGAAGAAGACTTCGACGAGTTCGACGCGGATGACGACGACGACGGCTCCGGCGGCTCCAAGGCGCTGACCCGCAAGCTGGAGGAGCTCAAGGCCGCCGCGCTGGTGAAGTTCGACAACATCGCCTCGCTGTTCGAGAAGGTGCACCGCGCCTATGACAAGGAAGGCTGGGGCTCGCCCGCCTACCAGAAGTGCCAGCACGCGCTGTCCGAGGAGCTGATGACCATCCGCTTCACGGCCAAGACCATCGAGAAGCTGTGCGACATGGTGCGCGGCCAGGTCGACGACATCCGCAAGAAGGAGCGCGAGCTGCGCCGGATCATCGTCGACAAGTGCGGCATGCCGCAGGAGACCTTCGTCAAGGACTTCCCGCCCAACCTGCTGAACCTGCGCTGGGTCGAGAAGCAGGCCGCGGCCGGCAAGCCCTGGAGCGTGATCATGGCCCGCAACGTGCCCGCCATCCAGGAGCTGCAGCAGAAGCTGATCGACCTGCAGATGCAGGTGGTGGTGCCGCTGACCGAGCTGAAGGAAATCAACCGGCGCATGAACGAGGGCGAGGCCTCGTCGCGCGAGGCGAAGAAGGAAATGATCGAGGCCAACCTGCGCCTCGTGATCTCCATCGCCAAGAAGTACACCAACCGCGGCCTGCAGTTCCTGGACCTGATCCAGGAAGGCAACATCGGCCTGATGAAGGCGGTCGACAAGTTCGAATACCGCCGCGGCTACAAATTCTCGACCTATGCGACGTGGTGGATCCGCCAGGCCATCACCCGCTCGATCGCGGACCAGGCGCGGACCATCCGCATCCCGGTGCACATGATCGAGACCATCAACAAGATGAACCGCATCTCGCGCCAGCACCTGCAGGAGTTCGGCTTCGAGCCGGACGCCAGCATCCTGGCGGCCAAGATGGAGATCCCGGAAGACAAGATCCGCAAGATCATGAAGATCGCCAAGGAGCCGATCTCCATGGAAACGCCGATCGGCGACGACGACGATTCCCACCTGGGCGATTTCATCGAGGACACCGGGAACACCGCGCCGATCGAAGCCGCCATGCAGGCCGGCCTGCGCGACGTGGTGAAGGACATCCTCGACTCGCTCACGCCGCGCGAAGCGAAGGTGCTGCGCATGCGCTTCGGCATCGAGATGAGCACGGACCACACGCTGGAAGAAGTCGGCAAGCAGTTCGACGTCACCCGCGAGCGGATCCGCCAGATCGAGGCGAAGGCGCTGCGCAAGCTGAAGCACCCGTCGCGTTCGGACAAGCTGCGGTCGTTCATCGATACGCTCTGAGCCTCGGGTCATCTCCGCGCAGGCGGAGACCCAGGGATTCAAGGAAGCGCCCCGATCGGGGCGCTTTTTTTTGGGCTCCGTCCCCTGGCGACGGCCAGGGCAGCGCACAGTCTGGCGGCGATTGAAGCGAAAACCGTAGGCTGGTGGTGAGCCGCAGGCGAACCCCAGCTCGCTGCGCTACGCTGGATCGCTGGGGTTCGCGGTGCTCACCGCCAGCCTACGAGTACGGAAGCCCGTGAGTCTTCCCCGCAGGGGCCACACTGTCCATCGTCGCGGCAGGCGGCGTGCGGTGCAGGCCCGCATCAGGGGCATCGCCTGGAAGCCGGTCCGGGCGGCGGAGCGCGGCTACGAGAGCGCAGCGTATCGAACCGCGCGTACGTTTCATGCTACCGCGGCACTTGTCCGAGCAGAGAGTTTGCCCGCGCGCGGGCAAGCTCTTTGCGAGTTGTGCCGCGCGACGCCGCCCGGACCGGCTTGCAGGGGAGTCGGCGCGCGCAGCCGCCGACCGATGCCCAGCGGGCCTGCACCGCACGCCGCCTGCCGCGACGCCCACCGGCCCCCGCAGAGCGCACCTCTTCGTGCCCGGACATGGGCGAACGGGCCCGCATTCTGTCCTCGGTGCCCCTCTCGCGGCAGAATCCCCGCATGGTCGATTCCGCGGACTTCCTCATCATCGGCGGTGGCATCGCCGGCGCCTCGGTGGGCTACTTCCTCGCGCCGCATGCGCGCGTCGTGCTGCTCGAGCGCGAGTCGCAACCGGGCTACCACTCCACCGGGCGCTCCGCCGCCCTCTTCCTCGAAAGCTACGGCACGCCGCAGGTGCGCGCCCTCACGCGGGCGAGCCGGCCGTTCTTCGATGCGCCGCCGGCGGGCTTCGCGGACCACCCGGTGCTCGGACCGCGCGGCTGTCTGTTCGTCGCCGGGCCGGGGCAGGAGGACCTGCTCGACGCCCACTGGGACCTGCTGCGCGCGATGACGCCGAACGCGCGCCGGCTGGGCGCGGCCGGGGCGCTTGCGCTCGTGCCCGTGTTGCGCGCCGATCGCATCATCGGTGCCGTGCTCGAGCCCGATGCCAGCGACATGGACGTGCATGCGATCCACCAGGGCTACCTGCGCGGCTTGCGCCGCCACGGCGGTTCCATCGTGTGCGATGCCGAGGTCCAGTCCGTGCGCAAGGACGGCGCGCTGTGGGAAGTGCAGACCCGCGCCGGCAACTGGCGTGCACCCGTCGTGATCAACGCCGCGGGCGCCTGGTGCGACGCGATCGCCAAACTGGCCGGCGTCCCCGCAATCGGCCTGCAGCCCAAGCGCCGCTCCGCCTTCACCTTCGCGCCGCCCGTGGGCATGGACCCGCGCGCGTGGCCCTGCCTCATCAGCGCGGACGAGTCCTGGTACGTGAAGCCCGACGCCGGCATCCTGCTCGGCTCGCCCGCGAACGCCGACCCCGTGGACCCCCAGGACGTGCAGCCGGAGGAACTGGACATCGCCCTGGCGATCGACCGCATCCAGCAGATGACCACGCTGGAGATCCGCCGCCCCGCGCGCACGTGGGCAGGCCTGCGCTCCTTCGTCGCCGACGGCGATCTGGTGGGCGGCTTCGATGCGGCCGCGCCGGGCTTCTTCTGGGTCGCCGCGCAAGGCGGCTACGGCATCCAGACCTCGGCCGCGATGGGCGAAGCGTGCGCCGCGCTCGCGCGCGGCCTGCCGCTGCCGCAAGCCATCGCGGACTGCGGGCTCACGCCGGCGATGCTGAGCCCGTCGCGGCTGCGATGAGCGAAGCGCCGGCGCGGTCCTTCGCCGCGCGGGGCTAGAACATCGTGTCCTGGTAGGCCTCGTCCTTGCCATCCGTGCGCCGGCGCAGCAGTTGCACCTGCGGCTCGCTCGCCGCTTCGGTGCGGTAGCCCTTGCCGCATTCGGGGCAGGCGTACTCTTCGCGATGGAGGCCATCCGCGACGGGGGTGGCGAGCACGCGGAAGCGCGCGCCGCAGTAGGAACAGGTTTGCTCGAAGACGCTGAGGCTGCCCTCGGTGTCGGGCAGGGACGCGTTTTTCATGGGTCCTCCTCTCGTGAAGCGGACCCGGCCAGTATGCGCGCGCCGCCGCGCGCGTTCAAGCCGCTTGCGTGAGCGACTCCAGTGCCATCATGCCCGCGGCCGTGTTCGAGATCGGGATGTGGTAGTTCGTATGCACCTTGCGCACGCGCCCCGGCACGGCAGCGCGCGTCGCGAGCCACATCAGCAACTCGACGCCTTGCGTTCCGGTCTTCTCCACCAGCTCGTGGATGCTGTACTGCGTGGCCCACTCGGGGTCTTCCACCAGGCTGTCCATGAACTTCAGGTCGAACGGCTTGTTGATGAAGCCCGCGCGCTCGCCATCGAGCTGGTGCGACAGGCCGCCCGTGCCGATCACCACGACCTTCTTGTCGCTTTCCCAGGAGCGGATCGCCTCGCCCACTGCCTGCCCCAGCGCGTAGCAGCGCCGGGCGCTCGGCAAGGGGAACTGCACGGTGTTGATGCAGATCGGCACGACCGTCACCGGCACGCCCTGCGGCCAGAACAGTTTCAGCGGCAGCGTGAACGCGTGGTCCACCAGCATTTCCTGGCAGGTCGTGATGTCGAACTCCCGGTCCACCAGGTGCTCGATCACGTGCCACGAAAGGTCCAGCTCGCCCCGGAACGGCGGCAGCGTGGGAATGCCCCAGCCTTCGTCTGCGTTGCGATACTCCGGCGCGGCGCCGACCGCAAAGGTCGGCATCTTGTCCAGGAAGAAGTTCAGGCCGTGGTCGTTGTAGAAGACGACCGCGACATCCGGCTGCACGTCGTCCAGCCAGCGGTGCACCGGCAGGAAGCCGTCGAAGAAGGGCTTCCAGTACGGTTCGCCCTGCAGGCCCTTGGCGATGGCGCCGCCGATGGCGGGCACGTGCGAGGTGGTGAGACCACCGATGATCCTGGCCATGTCGTCACGCTCCGGTTCAGGCGGCGAGCCGCGTTGGTTGCTCGTTCTGTCGCACCAGGCGCGCCTTGAACTCCTCTTTCGACAAGCCGGTTTGCGCGGCTCCCAGGTCCTGCACGTCGAGACCCAGGATGCCGGCGAATTTCGCGAGGTA
The DNA here is from genome assembly GCF_016654015.1 of Ramlibacter ginsenosidimutans. Classification (GTDB taxonomy): domain Bacteria; phylum Pseudomonadota; class Gammaproteobacteria; order Burkholderiales; family Burkholderiaceae_C; genus Ramlibacter; species Ramlibacter ginsenosidimutans. Next base: position 28,920 of record NZ_JAEPWM010000009.1, read on the forward strand.
GTAGACGTTGCCTCCCGCCGCGAGCAGACCCAGCACGTCGCGCTTGCGGATCGCCTCGGCCTGCACGCCCTGGACGCCGTAGCGGCGCATGTAGCCCTCCTCGTCCGCCTTGAAGGCGTCGCGGTTGGCCTGCTCGTTGAACGAGAAGCACATGCGGTTCAGGGCGTAGCCCTTGCGCGCCTGCTCGCCGTCGAAGATGGTGGTACCGAAGATGGCGGGCGGCCGGTCCATGCGTGTCTCCTGTTTGCGCCGGAGTATCCCGGCACGGCGCGCCGGCTCGCCTGACGCAGGTCAAGGTTCGGGGTGGAGTTGATCCTCGTCAAAGGTGCTGCGATTACGATTAGTGAAACGCATTTCTCATTGGTAAATTTGCGTGGATCGCGGCGAGAGACCGCACAGACCGCCACCAGGAGACGCGCCCATGGGGACCCACACGTACCCGCGCTTCGCGACGAAGGCGCCGGACGACCTGCGCACGCAGCCGCCGCAGCGCCGGCCCCTGATCGTGATCGGCGCGGGGCCGGTGGGTCTGGCCGCAGCCATCGATGCGCGCCTGCAAGGCCTGCCGGTCCTGCTGTTCGACGAGGACGACTCCGTCTCGATCGGCTCGCGTGCGGTCTGCTACGCGAAGCGCGCGCTGGAGATCCTGGACCGCCTCGGCGTCGGTGACGCGGTGTGCGAGCGCGGCGTCGGCTGGAACGTGGGCCGCACCTTCTTCCGCGAGCAGGAGGTCTACCGATTCGACCTCGTGCCCGAGCCCGGGCACAAGCGGCCCGGCATGATCAACCTGCAGCAGTACCACCTCGAGGAGATGCTGGTCGCGCGCGCGCAGCAGCTCGGCGTGGACCTGCGCTGGAAGTACAAGGTGGTCTCGGTGCAGCCGGCGGTCGACCACGTGAAGCTGCAGGTGGAGACGCCCGAGGGCGTGTTCGCGATCGAGGCGGACTGGCTCATTGCCGCCGACGGCGCGCGCTCGGCCACGCGCCGCATGCTGGGCCTCGACGTCGACGGCCGCATCTTCATGGACCGCTTCCTGATCGCGGACGTGGTGATGCAGGCCGACTGGCCGGCCGAGCGCTGGCTCTGGTTCGACCCGCCCTTCCACCCGAACCAGACCGTGCTGCTGCACAAGCAGGCCGACAACGTCTGGCGCATCGACTTCCAGCTCGGATGGGACGCCGATCCCGAAGAGGAGAAGAAGCCGGAGAAGGTCATCCCGCGCATCCGCGCGATGCTCGGCGACGCACGTCCGTTCGAGCTGGAGTGGGTCAGCATCTACACCTTCCAGTGCCGCCGCATGAAGGACTTCCGCCACGGGCGCGTGCTGTTCGTCGGCGATGCCGCGCACCAGGTCTCGCCGTTCGGTGCGCGCGGCGCCAACTCCGGCTTCCAGGACACCGACGACCTGCTGTGGAAACTCCGGCTGGTGATCGAGGGCAAGGCGCCCGATTCGCTGCTGGACACCTACAGCACGGACCGGGTCTACGCGGCCGACGAGAACCTGATGAACTCCACCCGCTCCACGGACTTCATCACGCCCAAGAGCCGCGCGAGCAAGACCTTCCGCAACGCGGTGCTGGAGCTCGCGCGCGAGCATCCGTTCGCGCGCAAGCTGGTGAACTCGGGGCGCCTGTCCGTGCCCAGCTATCTCGTCGCGTCGCGGCTGAACACACCGGACGCGGAACACTTCGACGGGGACATGGTGCCCGGCGCCCCGATGGCCGATGCGCCCGTGGCAGTCGCCGGTACGCCCGCGTGGCTGCTGGACCAGGTCGGCGGCCGCTTCGTGCTGCTGCTGTTCCTCAGCGACACGGGCAAGCTCACGCCGTCCTGGCGCGACCGCCTCGATGCGCTGGCGCAAGGGCCCATCCCGGTCGAGACGGTGATCGTCACGCCGCAGGGCGGCGAAGTGCGCGGCCTGCGCGTGCTGGCCGACCCGCAAGGGCTGGTCGCGCGGCGCTACGACGCCTCCGCCGGCACCGCCTACCTTCTGCGGCCGGACCAGCACGTCGCCGCGCGCTGGCGCACCTTCGAACCCGCGCGCGTGCAAGCCGCCCTCGCGCGCGCCACCTGCAACGACTGAAAGGCCACGCCATGCCGCTGCAACTGCAAGCCCGTTTCCAGGAACCCGGCAAGCGCTACTTCCGCGACTTCAGCCCGGGCGACGATTTCTACGAGGCGCTGATCGATGCGCATCGCGACCTGAGCGACGAGGAAAGCGAGCGGCTCAACGCGCGCCTGATCCTGCTGCTCTCCAACCACATCGGCGACATCGCGGTGCTCAGGGAAGCACTGGCGCTGGCCCGCCGCGAAGCCTGAAGGAGCCAACCATGAACATCCGCAAGATCCACCACGTCGCCTACCGCTGCAAGGACGCCAAAGAGACCGTCGAGTGGTACGGCAAGCACCTGGGCATGAAATTCGTGCTGGCCATCGCCGAGAACCACGTGCCCTCCACGCACGAGCCCGATCCGTACATGCACGTGTTCCTCGATGCCGGCAACGGCAACGTCCTCGCCTTCTTCGAGATCCCCAAGTCGCCTCCGATGGGCCGCGACACCAACACCCCCGCGTGGGTGCAGCACATCGCCTTCGAGGTCGGCAGCGTGCAGGAGCTCGAAGACGCCAAGGCCCGCCTGCAGGCCGACGGCATCCCGGTGGTGGGCGTCACCGACCACACCATCTTCAAGTCGATCTACTTCCACGACCCGAACGGCCACCGCGTCGAACTCGCCGCGAACACGGGCACGCCGGAGATGTACAAGCGGCTCGACGAAGTGAAGGTGGCGATGCTGGAAGAGTGGAGCCGCACCAAGCGCGCGCCCAAGCATGCGGCGTGGATGCACGAGAAGGAATTTGCGTGAAGCTGCTGGGGTTCCCTTCGGTCACCACCAGCCTACGGGTGCATTCATAGGGTGGGGTTGAGCACCAGGCATTCGTAGGCTGGCGGTGAGCGCCAGCGAACCCCAGCGCTTCACCGCCCCGTGAATTTCGGCTTGCGCTTTTCCATGAAGGCCTGCCGGCCTTCGACGTAGTCGGCGCTGGCGAAGCAGCGGTCCACCACCGCCTTGCACAGCGCCACGTTGCGCTCCGACTCGTCCTTCAGGGTCTGGGCGACCAGCGTCTTGATGGACGCCACCGTCAGCGGCGCATTCGCAGCGATGCGCTCGGCATACCCGCGCACGAACGCTTCGAGTTCGTCGACGGGCACCACGCGGTTCACCAGCCCCATCGTCACGGCCTCTTCCACCGTGAACTGGCGGGCCGTGTAGAAGATCTCGCGCGCGAAGGACGGGCCGACCACGTCCACGAGCTTGCGCACCCCCTCGAATTCGTAGCCCAGCCCCAGCTTCGCTGCCGGCACGGCGAAGCTCGAGCCCTGCGCGGCGATGCGCAGGTCGCACGACAGCGCCACCGACACGCCGCCGCCCACGCAGTAGCCGCGGATCATCGCGATGGTCGGCTTGTTCACGTCGTGCAGCGCGGCGGTGGCGGCGTGCGAAACGGCGTTGTACGCAGCGATGTTCTCCGCGTTGGAGCGCTTCTCCTCGAACTCCGAGATGTCGGCGCCGGAGACGAACGCCTTGTCGCCGGCGCCTTTCAGCACGATCACGCGCACTTCGTCATCCTCGGCGAACGCGGTGACCGCATCGAAGAGCCCTTGCCACATCGGCAGCGACACCGCGTTGTGCCGCGCCGGGTTGTTGAACGTGATCCAGCCGATCGCGCCATCCTTCTGCGCGATCATGCGCTCGGTCTGCAGCTTCATGCCTTGGCTCCGGTGGATTTCACGACGCCTTCGGCCAGCAGGCCGCGCACCTGGCTGTCGCTGTAGCCGGCTTCGCGCAGGACCTCCTCGGTGTGCTGGCCATGCAGCGGCGCGGGCTTGCGGATCTGCGTCAGCTCGCCATCCGACTTCAGCGGCAGGCCCAGCGTCTTCATCGGTCCGATCACGGGATGGTCGATGTCGTACACCATCCGGCGGTGCTGCACCTGCGGGTCCGCCAGCGTCTGGTCGTAGGTGTAGACGGGACCGCCCGGCACGCCGGCCGCGTCCAGCTTCGCCACCCAGTGCGCCGTCGGCTGCGTAACGAGGATGGATTCGATCAGCTCCTCCAGCGCGTCGGCGTTCTTCACCCGCAGCGGATTGCGCTCGAAGCGCGGGTCCACCAGCCACTGCGGCTGCTCGACGACCTGCGTCACGAAGGCGCGCCAGAGCTTGTCGCCGCTCGCGCCCACGGTGACGTAGCCGTCCTGCGACCGGAACGCCTGGTACGGCGCAGAGCGGCGGTGCCGCGTGCCGGTGGCGGTCGGCAGTTCGCCGGAGCCGAAGTACGCGCCGAACTCCCAGATGCTCCACGCCAGCCCTGCTTCCAGCAGCGAGGTCTCGAGGTACTGGCCCTGGCCGTGGCGCAGCTTGCCGATGAAGGCGCCCAGGATGCCGTAGAGCGTCGTCACGCCGCAGGCGATGTCGTTCATCGCGATGCCGACCTTGGCCGGACGCCCGCCCGGATAGCCGGTCATCATCATCACGCCCGACATGCCTTGCGCGATGATGTCGAAGCCGCCCTTGCGCCCGTAGGGGCCGGTCTGTCCGAAGCCGGACATCGACGCATAGATCAGCGACGGGTTCAGCTTCTTCAGGTCGTCGTAGGCGATGCCCAGCTTCTTCACGACGCCGGGGCGGAAGTTCTCGATCACGATGTCGCTGCGCGCCGCGAGCTTCATCACGATGTCCTTGCCCTGCGGCGACTTCAGGTCCACCGCGATGCTCTTCTTGTTGCGGTTCAGGACCGCGAAGCAGTACGACTCGCCGTTCACCTGGGGCTCGAAGTGGCGCGTGCTGTCGCCCTCCAGGCTTTCCAGCTTGACGACCTCGGCGCCGAGGTCGCCCAGCACCATGGTGCAGTAGGGACCGGCCATCACGTTGGTCAGGTCGAGGACGCGGACGCCTTCCAGGGGCAGCGGCATGGTGGAACTATCCTTGGTTCAGAACGGTGATCTGCGAGGTGTCGATCTCGGCGTAGAGGGTCTGCCCCACTTCGAACACGTCGCCGGGGCGGGCGGTCACGCGCAGCGGCTCGAGCGCGGGTGCCAGCCGCACATGGTAGTCCCAGGACTCGCCCAGGTAGGAGCGCCGCTGGATGCTCGCCTCGACGCAGCAATGCCCGTCGCGACCCGCCGGCCTCTCGCGCAGCAGCTGGATGCATTGCGGCCGGATCGAGACCTGCACCTCCTGCGGCAAGGCCGTGCCCCCGGCCAGGTCGCGCACCGGCAGGAAGAAGCCGCCGAAATCGACGCGGTCGTCGCGCCGCGCGCCCGTGAGGAAGTTGCTGCGCCCGATGAAGCCGGCCACGAAGCGCGTGCGCGGGTTGCGGTACAGCTCGAAGGGCGCGTCGAGCTGCTCGATGCGGCCCTTGTTCATCACGGCGATGCGGTCCGAGGTCACCATGGCTTCGGCCTGGTCGTGCGTGACGTAGACCATGGTCATCTGGAACTCGTCGTGCAGGCGCCGGATCTCGTAACGCATTTCCTCGCGCAAGTTGGCGTCGAGGTTGGAAAGCGGCTCGTCGAGCAGCAGCACCGAAGGCTTCACGACGATGGCGCGCGCGAGCGCGACGCGCTGCTGCTGGCCGCCGCTCAACTCCGCCGGGTAGCGGTCGCGCAAGGCCCGCAGCTGCACCACGTCGAGGATGTCATCCACCCGCTTCCTGGCGTCCGCCGCGGGCACCTTCTGCAGCTTCAGGCCGAAGGCGACGTTCTCCGCCACGGTCATGTTCGGCCAGATCGCGTAGCTCTGGAAGATCATGGACATCTGCCGCTTCTCCGGCGGCAGGCTGGACTGGGCCGAGGAGATCACCTTGCCATCCACCTCGATCGTCCCCGCCGTGGGCGTGATGAAGCCCGCGATCATGCGCAGCGTGGTCGTCTTGCCGCAGCCCGAAGGGCCCAGCAGGGACACCAGCTCGCCTTCGCGCAGCGACAGGTTCAGGCCGTCGACGGCCGTGAAGCTCCCGAACGTCCGCGACACATTTCTCAAGACCAGCTGGCTCAACTTGGCATCCTCCTGCTCACGTCACCGTCCTGCGCATCATGAAGTCCCGCCCCAGCAGCTTGAAGCCCACCAGTACCAGCGTGACGGTGATCACGACCAGCACCAGGCCGATGGAGGCGAGCATCTCGAAGTTGCCTTCGTCGCTCTTGTCGAACAGCAGCACGGACAGGACCTGCGTGTTGATCGAGTACAGGAAGATCGCCGTGCTCAACTCGCGCGTCGCCGGGATGAACACCAGGATGAACGCGCCGGCGAGGCTGCGCTTCAGCATGGGAAGCACGACGTGGCGGACGGCCGTCAGCCGCGAGCCGCCCAGGGTGCGCACGGCCTCTTCCAGCTCCGGGTTGATGCTGCGGATCGCCGCACTGCTGTTCACGAAGGCGATCGGCAGGAAGCGCGTGGTGAAGGCGAGGATCAGGATCCACGCCGTCCCGTACAGCAGGAAGGGCGGCCGGGTGTAGGCCGCGTAGAAGCCGATCGCCAGCACGATGCCCGGCACCACGAACGGCGCCATGGTGAGGAAGGACAGGACGCTGCCCACGTGCCGGTTCACCAGGTTGCGGTTCACCACGTAGGCGATGCACAGGGCGAGAACCACGGCGATGACGGAGGCCGTGCCCGCATACAGGAAGGTGTGCCAGGTGGCCGTGCGGGTGAGCGCGTTCTCGAACACGATCGCGCGCACGTTGTCCAGCGTGAGGTTGTCCCACGCGAAGCCGCGCCCCCATGCCTTGGCGAACGCGGCCTGGCAGACCACCACCAGCGGCATGAAAAACGAGAGTGTCGTGACGAACAGGCAGTAGCCCAGCGCCAGCCACTTCCAGGGACCCAGCGCGATCGCACGCCGCTCGCCGCCCTTGCCCGTGAGCGACACGTAGCCCTTGCGATGCGTGATGCGCCGCTGCAGCCAGAAGAGCGCCACGGTGATCAGCAGCAGCGGCATTGCATACGCGGCCGCAACGCCCACGCGCGGCGGGAACTCGAAGAACTGCCACAGCTGCGTGGTGACGACGTGGAAGCGTCCGGGCAAGGCCAGCAGCGCCGGCGAGCCGAACAGGGCGATCGCTTCCAGGAACACCAGGATGAACGCGCCCAGGATCGACGGCAGCACCAAGGGCAGCGTGATCAGCAGCGAGGTGCGCAGGTTGCTGGCACCGAGGATGTTGGCGGCGTCCTCCATCTCGGAGGACACGAGGTCGAGCGCGGACTTGGTCAGCACCACCACGTAGGGGAAGCTGTAGCAGGCCACCACCAGCACCAGCCCCGGCATCGAATAGATGTTGAACGGGCGCGTGCCGAACAGCCACCGCGCGGCCTGGTTCAGCCACCCGGCATGCGGGCCGGCGAGCAGGATCCAGGCGACGGCGCCGAGGTAAGGCGGGATGATGAAGGTGCCCAGGATCGCGACCCACACCAGCGGCTTGCCCGGCATGTCGGTGCGCGACAGCGCCCACGCCAGCGGCACGCCGAAGGCCAGGCACAGCAAGCCGGAGGAGAGCCCCAGCACGAGCGAGTTCCCGAGCGCCTCCAGGTGGCGGTGGTTGCGATAGGCCGCGGCGTAGTTCGCCAGCGTGAACGCGCCGCCCTCGTCCTGGAAGCTGACGACGAACAGGCGCAGCAACGGGTTGAGCACCAGCACCGCGAGGATCGCGATGGCCAGGATCCACAGCAGCGAGCTGCGGTCCCAGTGCCGCCAGCGCTGCGCCCAACCCTCGCCCGCGGCCGCTTCCGCCAGGGGCGTCGATTCAGCGTAAGCCATCCGTCGAGGGGCCGGCGCTCAGATGCCGAAGGTTTCGCGGAACTTCTGCTTCACCTCGGGGATGCCCCGGGCGATCTCGTCCTCGGTGGGGCGCACCACCTTGATCTGCTCCAGCGGCTTGGCGCCCGGCGCCGCCGCGACGCCCTTGACCACCGACAGGTTGTGCGACTTCACCTGCACCTCGGCGGCCTCCTTGCTCAGGAGGAACTCCATGTACAGCTTGGCCGCGTTGGGCGAAGGTGCGTTCTTGGGGATCGCGCTCGGCGACACCATCAGCAGTGCGCCGTCGGTGGGATAGATCACCCCCAGCGGGTTGCCCTTGTCGCGCGAGAGCAGGGTCGTGCCCTCCGGTCCTGCGGCGACCACGCGCTCCTTGGAGTTGAGCATCGTCACCGTGTCGTTCACGGAGCGGCCGATCTGCGGTTCGTTCTTCTCCAGCTTGGTGAAGTAGTCCCAGCCATAGAGCTTCTGCATCAGCACGACCCAGGTGCCCACGTAGCCGCTGAAGGCGGGGTGGCCGATGGAGACCTTGCCCTTCCACTTGGGATCCAGCAGGTCGGGCCAGTTCTTCGGCGCTTCCTTCTCGCTCACCACGCTGGTGTTGTAGGTCAGGGCCATCAGGGCCGCAGCGGTCACCCAGTAATCACCGTCCTTGTCGTTGTACGGCTTGAGCGAGTCCACCATGTTGGCCTCGTTGTGCGGGCGGTACTGCATCAGCAGGCCCTTCTTCTTCATCTCCGGGTAGTGGCTCACGTCCGTGCTGCTGAAGATCGACGCGACCGGCGCATTCGCCTGCAGGTCCTGCTGGAAGCGCTGATAGGCCACCTGCGCGGTGGTGCGCACGAAGTTGCACTTGAGGCCGGCGTACTTCTGCTCGAACGCGGCGCACAGCGACTGCGCGTCCTCCGTGTTGTAGTGCGCCGTGTACACCGTGATCGGCTTTTCCTTCTTCGCCGCCTCGTAGAGGTCCTTCTCCCACGGTTGCATCTGGGCGCGGGCGGGCGTCGCCGCGATCAGCAGGCAGCCGGCGGCCGCGAGGGTCCAGTGCAGGAAAGTTCGTTTCATGGCGAGGTCTCCGCGGCACGATGCCGCATGCGTGACGTGCCACTCTAGGGCTCCCTCGGCCGCCGCGAATCAGCACTTACCTGAGGAAGCCGAAAGTTTTGCGGGAGGGCCCGCGCCGCGCCTGCGACGAATGGCGCGGCGCATCCATGGCGGGAGCTTGTGCAAAGCTCTGCCTTGCCGGCTCAGAACACCTCCGTGTCCACCTCGCGATTGGACTGATCGCTGTAGCGGTCGCCGGCCACCGTGTCCTGGTTGATCAGGGCCTCCAGGCTGGCGATGGTCCGTGGCGAGAGCCGCACGTCCGCCGCGGCCAGGTCCTCGCGCAGGTGCTCCACGCTCGTGGTTCCGGGAATCGGGATGATGTCCGGGCCCTTGTGCAGCAGCCAGGCCAGCGCGAGCTGCGCCGGCGTGCAGCCCGCCTCGCGCGCGATCGCCTTGTACGGCGGCAGCAATTGCAGGTTGCGCGCGTAGTTCTCCGGCGCGAAGCGCGGCATCGTCTTGCGGATGTCCTTTGCATCCAGGGTCGTCACGTCGTGCAGCGCGTCGCACAGGAAGCCGCGCGCGACCGGGCTGAACGCGACGAACGCCGCCCCGATCTCGCGGCAGGCGGCGAGCACGGCGATCTCCGGGTTGCGCGTCCACAGCGAGTACTCGGTCTGCACCGCCGCCACCGGGTGCACGGCGTGGGCCTTGCGGACGGTCGCGGCCGACACTTCGGACAGGCCGATGGCGCGTACCTTGCCCTGCCCCACCAGCCGGCTCAATGCGCCCACGCTCTCCTCGATCGGCACGCTCTTGTCCCAGCGGTGCAGGTAGTAAAGGTCGATGACGTCCGTCTGCAGGCGGCGCAGGCTGTCTTCGCAGTTGCGCCGGATCGCTTCGGGACGGCCGTCGATCACGCGGCGCGTGACGCCGTCGTCGCCGGTCACGCCCGCCATGCCGCCCTTGCTGCACAGCGTGATCTCGCGCCGGTGCGGCTTGAGCACCGGGCCAACGAGGCTTTCGTTGGCGCCGAACCCGTACAGGGCCGCCGTGTCGAACAGCGTCACGCCGGCATCGAGCGCGGCGTGCAGGACCTTCCTGCCTTGCTCCGGTGAAGGCGGCGTGCCATAGGCATGGCTGAGGTTCATGCAGCCGAGGCCGATGGCGGTGACGGTGAAGGGGCCGAGTTTTCTGGTGTGCATGGGCCTATTTTCACGCGAATCAGCAGGGTGTCGGTGCACACGCCGCTGCCTCGTAGGCGCGCTTCCCGGCCGCGTACGTCTGGTCAGACTCTTTGCGCGGCCTTGGCGCTACGGGACGGCCGCGGCGCGCATGATGGACTCACCAGAACAAGGAGTCCCCATGAAATCAAAACGCATCGTCTGCATGCTCACCGTCGCGGCCATGAGCTTCGGCTCGCTGTCCGCATTCGCGCAAGGCCGTGACGAGAACCGCGACCACGACCGCGGCGACCAGCGCTACGAGCGAGGCGCCATGGGCAACCGCGGCCACGACGAGGGCCGCAACGACCGCGGCGATGCGCGCGACGGCCACGACCGCCGTGACGAAGGCCGCTACGGGCATGACCGTCGCGACGAGGCCCGCTACGAGCACGAGCGCCGCGGCGACCACGATGTCTATTACTACGGCGCCCGCGGGCCCGAGTGGCACCGCGGCGGCCGGCTGCCCGCGCAGTACCGCGAGCACCAGTACGTGGTGGACAACTGGCACGAGCACCACCTGGCTCCGCCCCCGCGCGGCTACCACTGGGTGCAGGTCGGCAACGACTACGTGCTGGCGGCCATCGCCACCGGCGTCATCGCCCAACTGCTGTTGAACGGCAGCTACTGATCGGGCTTGCCACCCGATCGCGGCGCGTGGCCTCGGCCGCGTGGCGCAGCACCCAGCGTCCGGCCGGCCTCACTGGCCGCCGGACTGCTCTCCCTCGAGTTCGTTCAGCACGGCCTGCACGCTGGCACTCCAGCGCGGCTCGCTTGGCGGCTCGGACTGCGAGGACATGAGTTCGAGTTGCGTGATGGCGCCGCGAATGTCGCCGAGCACGGCGTCCGTCCGCACGCCGCCGGAGGCGTGGACCCACAGGCCGCCGAAGTGGCTCACGTCCATCAGCCACGTGGTGTCGAGCGACTGGCGCGTCTTCGCCTCCAGCACCGGCAGCGCGACCAGCAGCCGCAGGGACGTGCGCGCGTTCCACTTCACCAGGCGCAGCATGCCGAGGTAGACCGCGCGCCCGTCCTTCATGGTGCCGGCGGGCCGGACCTCGATGTCCACGGTCTCCGGAGGAATGCCCAGCCGCGACAGCTGCACGCGCACGACCTCTTCGTACTCGCGCTCCAGCCCCTCACCCGAGAGCTGCGAGCTGTACTGCGTGAGCGCCGAATCAGGCGTGGCTGCCTTCTTGGCTTTTTGCTTGTCTGGCGGCGCGCTTCGTTTCGAAAAAATCATGGTCTGCGAGGGTTGCTGCCGCATGGCAGGAGCGAACCGCAGCCCGACTTTAATGGACTTGCAATCGCGCGGGGCGATTTGATTGCGCGCGCGCAACGGTCAGGCCGGAATGAAGGCGCCCGCCGCAGCCATATTCGCGCAGCCGCATACAAACTGTCACACGACAAGAGCTGCGTCCCCAGGCGAATTGGCCCCGTTGCGCGTCCTGTGGCGCGCTGCGCCGCGCACACGGGACTCAGTCCTGCGACCGCTGCTTGGGCTCGTTGGGGTCGCGCCGCAATTCCTTGCGCCCTTCGCGCACCAGCCGAGCGGTGTCGTCCAGCACTTCGTCGTCGGAGGCAGCGGGAATCGGGCCGTCCTCGCGCAGCTTGGGATCCTCGCTGTCCGCGTCCTGGCCCGGCTTGTTTTCGTTCGGCATGGTGGCTCCTGGTCGAGCCCCCATTGTTGGGTGCGCGCTCGCCCTCCGCGTCGGCGCAATGGAACGGTGCGCGTAGGCTGCGGCGTACCGGGCGTGTCCGCGCTCAAGGCGCGGGGCCCGCAGCGGTCCAGTGCCCCAGCACCGCGTCCCAGTCCGCCGGCCCGCGCGGCGCGGCGCCCGCCTGCGACGGGGTGCGCGAGAAGCGCGGCGCCGGCGCGGGCTGCGCCACCCCGTCGACCGTGACGAACGCCTGCCGCGCCGCATTTTGCGGATGCCGCGCCGCGTCGGACAGCGACAGCACCGGTGCGCAGCATGCATCCGTGCCTTCCAGCAGATCGGTCCAGTCTTGCCGCGAACGCGAGCGGAAGATCGTCGCGAGCGCCGCGCGCAGCTCCGGCCAGCGGGCGCGGTCGTCCTGCGTGTCGCGCAGGTGCTCCGGCACGCCGATGCGCTCACACAGCTCGGCGAAGAACTGCGGCTCCAGCGCACCCACGCTCATGTGCCCGCCGTCCGCCGTTTCGTAGACCGCGTAGAACGGCGCGCCGCCATCGAGCAGGTTGCGCTCGCGTTCCTCCACGAAGCCGCCACGCAAGGCCATCGAGGCGAACAGGGACATCAGGCTCAGCGTGCCGTCGGTGATGGCGGCGTCGACCACCTGCCCGTGCCCGGACGTGCGCGCTTCGTGCAAGGCCGCGAGGATGCCCACCAGCAGGTAGAGGCTGCCGCCGCCGTAGTCGCCCACCAGGTTGAGGGGCGGGACCGGCCGGTCGTGCGGGCCGATGGCGTGCAGCGCACCAGATAGCGCGATGTAGTTGATGTCGTGGCCGGCCGCGTGCGCGAGCGGGCCGGTCTGTCCCCAGCCCGTCATGCGCGCGTAGACCAGCCGCGGGTTGCGCTCCGCGACCAGCTCGGGCCCGAGGCCGAGGCGCTCCATCACCCCGGGGCGGAAGCCCTCCACCAGGACGTCGGCGCCGTCCAGCAGGCGCAGCACGCGATCGCGGTCGGCAAGCGACTTGAGGTCCGCCTGGAGCACCGTGCGCCCGCGCCCGATGAACTGCGTGGCGTCCGCAAGCCTGGCGTTGGCACGCTGGATCGTGACGACCTCTGCGCCCATGTCGGCCAGCAGCATGCAGGCGAAGGGCGCCGGCCCGAGGCCCGCGAACTCCACGACCCGCAGCCCGCACAAGGGACCGACGCGCGCGGCTGCGTCCGGTACCGTCACGGCCTCAGTCCAGCTTGATGTTGGAGCGCCTGATCACCTGGCCCCACTGCGTCATCTCGTCGCGGATCAGCTGTTCCAGCTCCGCCGGCGTGCTGCTGCGCGCTTCCACGTCGCGCTCGGTGAAGAGCTTCTGCACTTCCGGCTTCGCAACGGCGTAGGCGACCGCGTCGTGCAGCCTGGCCACCACGGCGTCCGGCACGCCGGCCGGGGCCAGCACGCCGAACCACGCGATGCTGCGGAAGCCCGGCACCTCCTCGGCAATCGCCGGCAGGCCCGGTACCACGCTGGTCCGGGCGGAGGAGCCGACCGCAAGGTAGCGGACCTTGCCGGCATTCAGCATGGTGGCGCCATCGAGGCCGGTGACGAAGGCCGCTTGCAACTGGCCGCCGCCAAAGGCCGTCATCATCGGCGCGCCGCCGTTGTACGGGACGTGCGTGAGCTTCAGGCCGGCCAGGTGGTTGAAGTACTCGCCGGTCAGGTGCGACAGCGAGCCGACGCCGACCGAGCCGAAGTTCCAGCTGCTGCCGGACTGCTTCGCCGCCGCCAGGAACTCCTTCAGGTTCTTTGCCGGGTTGCTCGCGGAGACCGCGAGGATCATGGGCGTGATCACCGCCGTGGACACCGGGCGCAGGTCCTTGATCGGGTCGTACGGCGTCTTGCGCAGCAGGGGCAGGATCGCGTTGGGTCCGGAATTGCCGAACACCAGCGTGTAGCCATCGGGGGCCGCCTTGGCCACCGCGTCGGTGCCGATCATGCCGCCGGCGCCCGCCTTGTTGTCGATGACCACCGGCTGCTTGAGGTACTCCTGCAGCGCCGGCTGGATGGCACGCGCAACCTGGTCCGTGGTGCCGCCGGCCGCGTAGGGAACCACGATGTGGATCGGCCGCGAAGGATAGCTCTCCTGCGCGAGCGCCGAAGCCGCGGCGAAGGTGGAGAGCACGCCGGCGGCGCACAGGGCGAGGAGGTGGCGGCGGGATCGGGGCATGTTCTGTTGTCTCCTGGATGGCGAGCGGCAAAGCTTCAATGGTAGGACCATCGGAGCGAAAGCGTCAACCGCCGGAGCGCGGCCGCCTCTGCAGCACGACGGGCTTGCCGCCCAGCCGGCGCTTGCACATCCACGCCGCGAGCGCGGAATCCAGGTAATCGGCATGGCCGGGGAACCAGCGCGCGAGTTCGGCCACGAAGGAGCGCCCGATGTCGATGCGGCCCTGCGCCACGAGCGGCGCCACCTCGTCGGCCGACTTCAGCACCGCCGCGTGTTCGTCGACGTGGCAGTCGCCTGGCGGGAAGTCGGTCTCGCGCATCCAGGCGTCCTCGGCGCCGAAATGCGCGCGCAGGTGCGCGATGACTTCGGCCAGGCAGGCCGGAAACTCCGCGTCGGAACAGGCCTGGGCCCGCGCGATGATCGCGTCGAACTCGGCGTGGACGTCGTCCATGGGCGCGAAGCCCAGCACGACCGGATTGCGTTCATTCGCTTGCATCGTTGCCTCGCTGCGGCAGCGCTTCGCGCCGCGGGGTTGCGGACGCGCCAGGGCCGCCGGCGAAAAGTGGACAGCATAGCATCCCGCATGCAAAATAGCCCCAATGGTTGGACCATTCAAGGACGAGTGAATGTTGACACGTGAAGACAACGAACTGCTGGTGCGCGTCGGGCCCGAGACGGCCATGGGCAAGCTAATGCGGCTGTACTGGATCCCCTTCCTGCTGTCGCGCGACGTGGCCGCGGACGGCGCGCCCTATCGCGTGCGGCTGCTGGGCGAGGACCTGGTCGCGTTCCGCGACAGCGCCGGCCGCGTGGGCCTGGTGGACCAGGCGTGCCCGCACCGCGGCGCACCGCTGGTCTTCGGCCGCAACGAGGACGGCGGTCTGCGCTGCGTGTACCACGGCTGGAAATTCGCGGTGGACGGCGCCTGCCAGGAGATGCCGGCCGAAGCGGCGAACACGCCGATGCTGAAGAAGGTGCGGGTGAAGGCCTATCCCGTGCAGGAGCGCAATGGCGTGCTGTGGGCCTACATGGGTCCGGATGCCGTGCCGCCGCCGCTGCCCAGCCTGGAATGGAACATGGTGCCCGAGCAGAACGCGCACGTCTCCATGCGCATCCAGGAATGCAACTGGCTGCAGGCGCTGGAAGGCGAGGTCGACTCCGCGCACGCGGCCATCCTGCACGGGCGCGTGGACGCCGGCGGCAGCATCGACCAGTGGAAGCAGGCGGCGGACCTCGCGCCGAAGTTCGAGGTGACGCAGCACGAGGCCGGCGTGCACATCGCCTCGCGCCGGCAGGTCGGCAAGGAACAGAACTACATCCGGGTCAACCAGTTCCTCATGCCGTTCTGGACGCTGGTGCCGCCCTTCTCGCAATACCCGGAGCTGAGTGGCCACGCGTGGGTGCCGATCGACGACGAGCACACGCTGTGCATCATGTTCTCCTACCATCCGGCCCAGCCCTTCTACGAGAAGACGCGCAAGCTGTTCCGCGAGGGCCATAACGGCCGCGAGACCGGCCATGCCTCCGAGCACGCCTTCGAGCCGCGCCCGGTGACCGTGCCGTATGCGACCTACTGGAGCAAGTACAAGCGCGAGAACGCCTACGGCTACGACCCCGAGCTCGCGCGCAAGTACAACGCCGGCATGCCGGGCCTGTGGCTGCAGGACGCAGCCTGCCAGTCCGGCGTGACGGCGATCTACGACCGCAGCAAGGAGAACCTGGGCCTGAGCGACAGCGGCGTCATCCGCACGCGGCGGGTGCTGCTGGAAGCGGCGAAGAAACTGGCGCAGGAGGGCCAGCGGCCACCCTCCGTGGACGCCAGCGACAAGCTCCTGGTGCGGGCCATCTCCATCACCATCCCCGCCGGCGCCGACTGGATGGCCGCTGGCCGGGAATTCATGCGCGCCGAGCCGGGCAAGGATTTCGGCTACCAACCGTAAAGCAGTCCATGAGCGAACCCGAAGTTTCTCCCCTCGCCCGCCGCACCGCCGAGTTTCCCCCGCACACGCCCCGCCCCGCCGGCGCGCCGACCGCGTTGCAGGGCATCCGCGTCATCGACTTCTCGCACTTCATCGCCGGCCCGCTCGCCACGATGATGCTGGCCGACATGGGCGCCGACGTCATCAAGATCGAGCCGCCCGAGCGCGGCGACGAGTTGCGCTACTACCCTCCCGCGGTGCCGGGGCTGGAGCAGCAGGGCGGCCCCTTCACCTGGGGCAACCGCAACAAGCGCAGCTTCGCGCTGGACCTGAAGGCGCCGGCAGGCGCCGAGCTCGCGCGCCAGCTGATCGCGCAGGCCGACGTGGTCGTGGAGAACTTCTCCACCGGCGTGATGCAGCGCTTCGGCCTGGACTACGAGGCCTGCCGCAAGATCAATCCCAAGCTGGTGTACTGCTCGGTGTCGGCCTACGGGCGCGAAGGCCCGTTCGCCGACCGCCTCGGATTCGACCCGGTGGTCCAGGCCGAAAGCGGATTCGTCTCCATGAACGGCTATCCCGACCGCATGGGCGTGCGTTCGTCGTCGGCCGTGATGGACATCAGCACTGCGCTCATGACATGCAACGCCGTGCTCGGCGCCCTGCTCGCCCGCGAGCGCCAGGGCGAGGGCCAGTTCGTGGAGGTCGCGCTGTTCGACACCGGCCTGCTCATGACCGGCTGGGCCACCATGCAGCACCTCATCACCGGCCAGGAACCGCAGAGGCACGGCAACACCAGCGTGGACACCTGTCCTTCCGGCGTATTCGAGGCCTCGGACAAGGCGTTCTACATCAACTGCGGCAACGACAAGATCTTCCAGCGGCTCGCGCTGCAGGTGCTGGAGCGGCCCGACCTCGCGAACGACCCGGTGCTGAAGGACCGCAACGGCCGCATTGCCCGGCGCGACGAACTGTTCGCGCAGCTGAACGCCGCCTTCGCGCAGCATCCGTGGAGCCACTGGCAGGAGCGCATGCGCGCGGCGCAGATTCCCTGCGGCGAGGTGCGCACCGTGGGCGAAGCCATGCGCTCGCCGGAAGCGCGCGCGCGGCAGCTGGTCACCCGCATTCCGCATCCCACGCTGGGCGAAGTGCCGAACATCGCCTCGCCCATCCGCTACGCGCGCACGCCCATGGTCGACCCGGTCCCGGCGCCCGACGTGGGACAGCACACGGAGGCGGTGCTGCGCGAAGTCCTGCACCTGCCGCAGGAGCGCATAGCCGAACTCGCGCGCGCCGGCACCTTCGGCCGCCGGGTCACGCCCGGCGCGCGCTGAAGCCGCAGGCGCTGCCGCTCAGGCCGCGGCCTTCTGCTCGGTCCACAGCGCCAGGTACTGCGTATGCAGCCGCCGCAGGTGCCGCGACATCTCGGCCACCGCCGCATCGGCGTCGCGGCTGCGCAAGTGCTTCATGAAGCGCTTGCGCGAAGGCAGCGTGTACGGGTTCTCGCGCGGGCCGATCTTCTCGATGAACTTGCCGAACACCGCCATCACGCTTTCCATGGTGATCGCGATGATCGGGTTGCGCGTGGTGCGCGCCAGGAGCACGTGGAACTCGCGGTGCAGCTGCTGTCGTTCGTCGAAGCGGCCCGCTTCGTGCGCGCGCGTGGCGGCCGCGATGTTCGCTTCGAGCGCCTCGAAGTCCGCATCGGTCGCGCGTTCGCAGGCCACGCGCACCACGATGTCGTTGAGCCAGATCCGCGCTTCCGTCAGCTGCTGGGGCGTGATCGCGCCCAGGTGGTAGAGGTCGCTCAGGCCCGTCACGATCGCGCCGCCGCTGCCGGTGCGCACGAACGCGCCCCCGCTCGCGCCCTTGCGCATCTCGATCAGGCCCGCGTGTTCCAGCGTGCGCAGCGCTTCGCGCAGCGTGTTGCGGCTCACCCGCAGCCGCAGCGACAGGTCGCGCTCGGACGGCAGGCGGTCGCCGGGCTTGAGCCGGCCGTCCTCCACCATGGAGCGCACCTGGGCCGCGATTTCGTCCACGGCGCGCGCGGGAGAGATCGCTGCGAACGACAGGTCGGCGGCAGGAGCTTTCATGGGGGGGTGGCCGCGATTCTAGTGCCGCGGCCTCAGGCGCAGCGCCACTGCAGCAGCGAGAACGGCGGCGCAGCGTCGGCGTGATGCTCGAACACGCCGTTCACCTCGGCGCCGATGCGCACCTCCTGCAGCGGGTCGCCGAGCAGGTTGCCGACCATGCGCACGTTGCCCGCCTGGGGCAGTTCCACCAGCACGGCAACATAAGGACAGCGGTCCTTCAGCGCCGGATGCACCGGATGCCAGACGCGCTCCCAGCTGTAGATGCGGCCCTGCGGCCGCACCTCCACCCACGCGGGGTCGAACGCGTGGCAGCGGTGGCAGATGCACTCCGGCGCGAACTGCCACGCGCCGCACTGCGTGCAGCGCTGCACCAGCAGGCGGCCTTCGCGCAGCCCCGCCCAGTAAGGCGCCGAGATGCCATCGCTCTCCGGAACGGGGATGGGCAGGCCGGTCGGCAGGTAGGCGGCCGAACTCACTGGACCACCCTCCTCTCCAGTGCATCCTGCGAGCCCAGCAGCAGGTCGCTGGCCGGCGCCACCATCGGGCCGCCCACCACCAGCGCCACGTCGTTGCGCGCGACCGGATTGCACGAGGTGCCGCGCACCTGCCGCACTGCCTCCAGCACCAGCTCGAAGCCGTGCATGTAGCACTCGGCGAGGTTGCCGCCGCTGGTGTTCAGCGGCAGGCGGCCGCCCGCCGCCAGCAGGTTGTCGAGCGTGAGGAAGTCGTTCGCCTCTTCCGGCGCGAAGAAGCCGTGCTCCGCGAGCGCCATCACCACGCCGCCGGTGAAGTTCTCGTAGCACTGCACCACGCCCACGTCCGCGGGCGTGAGGCCCGCCATGCGATAGAGCTCGGGAGCCACGGTCGTGAAGTTCGCGGATGCGTAATCGGGCGAGTTGTGCGCCTGCGCGCCGAAGCGCTCGCTCGCGCCGGCAGCGGCGCCGAGGAGGTACACCGGCTCGTTCGGGAAGTCGCGCGCGCGTTCGGCGTCCACCAGCACCACGGCGGCCGCGCCGTCGTTTTCCATGCAGCAGTCGAACAGGTGGAAGGGCTCGACGATCCAGCGCGAGGCGTCGTAGCGCGCCGCATCGAGCGGCTTGCCGTGCATGAGGGCGCGCGGGTTGTTCTGCGCGTGCCGGTACGAGGCGAGCGCGATGGCGCGCAAGGCCTGCTGGCGCACGCCGTGCTCGTGCATGAAGCGGCGCACGCGCATCGCGAAGCGCTGCGGCGGTGCGATGACGCCGTAGGGCACCAGGTACGAACGCTCGCCCGCGACCGTGCCCGCCGCGCTCGCCTGCCCGAAGCGCCCGTACTGGCCCTGCGCGAGCGAGCGGAACACCACCACGCACTCGGCCTGCCCGGTCGCGATCGCGGCCGCGCCATTGGCGACGGCAGCGCAGCAGCCACCGCCGCCGCCGCCCCACTGCATCGTCGCCGAACGCAGGCGCGGCAGCCCCAGCGCGGCGGCGAGGCGGACCGCATCGCTGCGTTCCTCGCCATACGAGGCGAAGCCGTCGATGGCACGCGGGTCCAGTCCCGCGTCCCGGCACGCGGCCAGGATGGCCTGCAACGCCAGCTGGAATTCCGGGACGGGCGACTGGCCGTGCTTGTAGTACGGGCTCTCGCCGATGCCGACCACGGCGACACGGCCCCGCAGGGTGCGCTCAGCCAAGCGACACCTCTTGCGGACCGGGGCGGCGGCGAAGGATTGGTCCTACCATTTGAACGAGGGTAGCACCCTCGCCCACTCAGCGTCAACGCGCGCTGCGAGCGCGAGCCGCGCTGCGCGGCCGCGGCAGCCCGATCAGCGCGCCGCGCCTGCGGCCTGCTCGCTGGGTGCGCCGGCCGCCTGCTCGCTCGCCGCGGCCGCCAGTTGCATCTTGGCGTCGCGGTCGCCCAGGCTGGCGGCGCGCTGCAGCCACTGCAGGGCGCGGGCGGAGTCCTGCCGGACCGAGGCGCCGTTCTGGTAGGCGACCCCGAGGAAGTAGCTCATCTCGAGCCGGCCATAGCGGACGCCGTTCTCGGTGACCTTGCCGCAGTCCTTGATGATCTTCGGCACGTCGCCCTGGCCCTGCGCGAAGGCCTGCATGCGGTTAACGGTGTCCGCAAGGAAGGCGTCGCGTTCCTTCTGCGCCCGGGCCCGGTTGGCCGAGATGGCGACCAGTTCGTCCGCCAGCACGGGCAGCACCTCGAACGGGGTCGCGCCGGGACGCACGCGCGGCGAGTACCAGGCGCGCAGCAGCACCTTGTCGAGCGGCCCCAGGCCTTCGGTGCGCGAGGTGAAGTAGTTCAGCACCGTGTCGCCTTCGGGATGGCCGCGCACGCCCATGACGTGCATCGACTCGTGGTACGCGCAGCGCCGGGCGTCGCTGTCGCGCATCTGCATGGTGACGCTGTCGATCGTCGTTTCGGTCTGGAAGTCCAGCCGGGTCTCGCACGGCTGCGCTTCGCTCAGCGCGCTGTCCGGCACGATCTCGATCTTCACGTTCGCCTGGGTGGCGGCGTCGGGCTGGTCGGTGACGTCGATCACCTTCACGCCTGCTTCCCCGGCCACGTCGCGCAGCGCCTGCACCGTGTGCTGCCGATGCGCCGCCACGTTCACGCCGGTGATGCGCACCTTGATGTCGGTGCCCCAGCGCACGAGGCGCGTGGCCGTGCCGCTCTGGTGCCAGAGCACTTCCCAGATCGTGTCCTTGCCGCGCTGGAACGCGTCAGGCTGCGCGGCCAGGCACGGGCTCAGCGCCGCGGCGGCGAAAAGGGCGATGACGCCGGACTTCCACATACGGAACTGCTCTCCTTGCAAACAGAACCGGGTAGGAGGCCTCCTACCCGCAGGAGTTCACTCGCTTACAAAGCAGTAGGAGCCGTCCGTCAAAAAAGTCGCACAGCGACGAGGTTTGGCGCGCGGACAGCCGACGACGGAAGCCGCCGGGGCTGGCTCAGCGCATGCGAAAGTGTTCGACCGCGTCGGGGTCCCACGCGAGTCCGGCGCCGGGGCGTTCGCTGGCGGGCCAGTGGCCATCGACGATCTTCACCGGCTCCTGCGCGATCGGGTCGGTCCAGTCCACGTACTCCAGCCAGTGGCAGGTCGGCGTGGCCGCGAGCAGCTGGGCGCTGACCTCCGGCATCAGGTGCGAGCTCAGCGGAATGCCATGAGCCTCGGCCACGCCAGCGGCCTGCATCCAGCCGGTGACGCCGCCGATGCGCGCGACATCGGGCATGGCGAGATCGCAGGCCTGCGCCTGCAGCGCCCGCAGCAAGTCCTTGGGGCCGTCGAAGTTCTCGCCGAGTTGCAGCGGCAGGGTGAGCGAGCGCGCGAGCTCCGCGTTGCCGGTCAGGTCGTCGTGGCGGATCGGCTCCTCCAGCCACGCCACGCCTTCCGACTGCAGCGCGCGCCCGCGCTCCAGCGCCTCGAAGCGCGACAAGGCTTGGTTGTAGTCCACCAGGAGTTGCACCGCATCCGGCAGGCGCGCGCGCACCGCACGCGTGACGGCGAGGTCGTCCGCCAGGCTCGCGTACCCCAGCCGCAGCTTGACCGCCTGCATGCCGCCTTCCAGCAAGGCCTCGGCTTCGTCCGCAGCAGCTTGCGGGCTCATCAGGCCCAGGCCGCACGAGTTGTAGGCGCGGATGGGCCGCGGCGAGGCGCCCAGCAAGGTCGCGAGCGGCACGCCTGCGGCCACGGCCATCGCATCCCAGAGCGCCATGTCGAAGGCCGAGAGCGCCATGCGCACGATGCCCGTCACGCCGATCAGCGCGAAGCTGCGCTGCAGCCGCGTCGCAAAGTCGGCCGGCGCGATGCGCTCGCCGCGCACGATCTGCGCGGCATCCTCGACGATCGCCGCCACCGGTTTGGCGCCGCTGCGCCGGTAGCAGAACACGTAGGAGCGTCCGGTGATCCCCTGCTCCGTGTGCACGTCCACCAGCAGCAGCGGCGCGGCCCGCACGGTGGCTGCACTGGTCCCGAGGACGTAGCGCAGCGGGACTTCCACCGGCGTGCAGGTCACGCCGCGCAGGCGCAGGTCGCTGATGCGATGCCGGGTCTCAGGCATGGGGCGCTCCATTCGCGTACAGGGCCAGGATGTCGGCGATCGCGCGGTTCAGCGGCGCAGGCACGCCCTTGGCGCGACCGAGTTCGACCACGCCGCCCGAGAGCCAGCGCACCTCCAGCGGGTTGCCGCGTTCGAGGTCGTGGTGCATGGATGCGGTCATGTCGGGTGCGACGCTGTCGGCGCGCTGTAACCCGGAGGTCTCGGCGAAGTCCTCGGCCAGCGGGACTCCGTGCGCCCGGCCCACGGCGACCACTTCGCGCATCACGTCCAGCAGGAACGCGCGCGTCTGGGGGTTCGTGCGGATCGGCCCGATGGTCTGCCGCATGGTGGTGGTGGTGCCGGACAGGCCCACCAAGAACACGTACTTCTGCCAGATCTCGCGCAGGATGTCCGTCGACAGCTCCGCGTTGATTCCGCCGGCCCGGCAGGCCGCCAGCAAGGCCTCGCCGCGCGCGGAGCGCGAGCCGTCGAACTCGCCGAACAGCAGCCGCTGCATGGGACCGGTCTGCCGGATCACGCCGGGCGATTCGATGGTGGTGGCGACGTAGCCCACGCCACCCATGACCTGGCGCGCGTCAAAGGCGGCACGCAGGTAATCGTCCTTGAGCACGCCGTTCTGGAAGGAGATCACCGTGGTGTCCGGTCCGACCATGGGCCGCATCTGCGCGATCGCCTGCTCGGTGTCCCAGAGCTTCACGGCCAGCAGCACGAAGTCGACCACACCGACCTCGGCCGGCTGGTCCGTCGCCTGCACCTTCTGCACATGCAAGGGGTCGGGGCCCGCGATGCGCAGGCCTTCGCTGCGCATGGCCTGCAGGTGCCGCCCCCGCGCGATGAAGTGCACGTCCGCGCCACCCTGCACGAGCCGCGCGCCGAAGTAGCCGCCCAAGCCTCCCGAACCCATGACCGCGATGCGCATAACCCACCTCCGCGTTGGCGAAACCGGAAGTGTCTTATAGCGGAGGCGCTGGCGGGTGCCGGGCCGGGAATCCCCCTGCAAGTTCTTCCACGCGCAGGCTGGCCAGCTTCGCGCGGTAATCCTGCAGCACCGCCTCCGCCCGGCGAGCGCCGGCCGTCAAGAGCGTGCGCCAGGCATTGACCGCGCGCAAGCGCGCGTGGCGACGCACGTCCAGAGCGCAGTCGACGCGCGCGATGCCGCCCACGCGCACGCCACTCCAGGCGAAGCGGAACAGGCGCGCCGCGTGCCAGGCGCGCGCGGGCACCGACAGGATCCACACGAGCAGGATGCCGGCGGTCCATGCAATCGCTGCCCGCTCCGGATCCAGTCCTTGCAGCGTGAAGGAGCCAAGCAGTGCATGGCGCACCAGGACCACCGGGAGCACGGCGGTGAGCGCGACGGCGGCTGCGGTGCCGGCCCAGATGCGCGCGTACTCCGCGAAGCGGCCGTCCCACTGCACCGCATGCCCGCCCACGCGCGTGCCCGTGATGCGCAGCCGCTGCCACTGGAAGCCCAGGCGCAGCAGCAGGCCCAGCGCAAGCACCACGGCGGCCACGATCAGCGACAGGGCGGTCGCGTCGAGGCGCAGGGTCTCCGGGCGGTCTGCGGCGTCAGCCACGAGCGGCGCCCATGGAGCCCACGCGCAGCCCAGCAGCAGTAGTGGCCAGCTCTCGGCGTAGATGCGCCGCCATCCGGGTGAGAAGCGGCAGTCCATGCCGCGCCAGCGCAGCGCATCGACGCTGCGACCCACGGCGACACCCCACACGTACGGCAGCAGCAGCACGCCCGCGATCACCACCAGGGGAAGCGGCGGCCCGTGGTCGAACTCCTGCGCCACGCGCGCGGCGATGTACAAGGCCACGAGGACGATTGCCGGCCAAGGCGACTTGCGCACCGGCACCGCCTCCACGGGCTCGCCATCGACCAGCGTGCGGCTTGCGAGGTACAGCGCCACATGGCGCCGTGCCACCGGCGTATAGAGTCCGCCCAGCACGAGGTTGATCCACAGGTCGCGCCGCCAGCGCGCGCGAACCTCGTCGGCCCGGCCCGTGAACGCGACGGTCAGCGCATGCGGCGTCGTCGCGCTGTCCCGCGCCGGCGCGTGGTGCCCGTCCCCCATCAGGAATGCGGCGGCTTCGGACCGAACAGGATCAGCAGGCCATCGTCCTCGACCCGGAAGTCCTGCGGCTGGAAGCCCATGGTGTCCGCCAGTGCGAGCTCGCGCGGCGTGAAGCGGTGCAGCAGGATCTCCCCCAGGTTCTGCGCCAGGCTGGGCAGCAGCGCGCGCACCGTCTCGCGCGTTTGCGGCGGCATGCCGGGCCAGCGCAGGTCCACGATCTCCGGGTCATGGCCACGCAAGGTCTGGTCGGCCGGCTCGTAGCGCAACGCGAACACCAGGTCCAGGTCGCCCGCCGGCAAGGGCTGGCCCCGCGCGTCGCTCCAGTCCGCGCGCAGCCCGGCGCCGAGCTTGTTGCGCGACGGCAGCAGTTCCAGGCGCGGCGCGCTCACCTGCACTTCGAGCACGCCGGGCAGGCCGAAGCGCATGGGAAAGCGCGAGGAAAGCGCCTCGTAGAGTTGTGCCGCCGAGATCTTCAGCCGCGGCCGGGGTCCTTCGTCCTGCGCCAGCACGCGCGCAGCGGGCAGCGCGGCCATCAGCATGAGGAGGAGTCGCCTTTGCATGACAGCCATTGTGGCCGTGCGGCGTTTCGCGCGGGTGAAGCGAAGCTGCTGAGCCGCTCAGCCGCCGGCGCGGACCTGCGCCAGCAGGCGATCGCGGCTGTGGCGCACGTGCTCGCGCATCACGCGCTCGGCGCCGTCCGCATCGCGGGCGTGGATGCGGTCGATGATGGCGTGGTGCTCCTTGGCCGTGACGCGCGCGGTGCTGCCGGGGCGGCGCACCGCGTGGAGCCGGTACAGGCGCAGCAGCGAGTAGAGGTCTTCGCACAGCTGGCGCGCGATCCACTTGTTGCGGCTGCCGATGGCGATCTGGCGGTGAAAGTCGGTATCGGCCTGGCTCGCAAACACGGATTGCGGTCCCTGCTCCAGCAGCTGCTCGATGCGCGTCGCCGTCTCCCGCAGCTGGCGGATCTCCGGCGCGGTCATGTGTTCGGCTGCCTGCCGGCAGGCCATGCCTTCCAGGGCCTCGCGCATCGACAGCAGCTGTTCCAGGTCTTCCAGCGACAACTGGACCACGCGCACGCCCGCGTGCGGCGTGCGTTCCACGAGGCGCCGCCCTTCCAGCGTCCGGATCGCTTCGCGCAACGGGCCTCGGCTCACGCCGAGAGTGTCGGCCAGCTGCTGCTCGGGCAGCCGTGCGCCCGGGGGCAGCTCGCCGCGCATGATGAGGTCTTCCAGCCGCGCGACCGTGTCGTCGATCATCACGCGCGCGGGAGCGGCGGCTTCGGCTGTCGTCATGCGAGCACTTTAGCACGCGGTTGACGATGATTCCGGATTGTCTACAATCCGCCGCATTGTCTACGGAAAGCCGTCCATGCCCCCATCTGCCCCCGGCACCGTCAACGTCCTCGTTCCCTGCGGTGCGCTGGGCATCGGCGTCAAGGAGGCGGACGTCTTCGACCGCCTGGCCGAGGCCCATGCCATCGCCTGCGACGCCGGTTCCACCGACAGCGGCCCCGCCTACCTGGCGACCGGCCAGGCGAAGTACTCGCGCGATTCGGTCAAGCACGACCTGTCCATCCTCATGCGTGCGCAGGCCAAGGCCGGCATTCCGCTGCTGATCGGATCCTGCGGCACCTCCGGCTGCGACGAGGCGCTGGACTGGACGCGCGACATCGCGCTCGAGATTGCGCGTGAACACGGCCTGCGCCCGCGCATCGCCCTGCTCTACTCCGAGCAGTCGCCGCAGACCATGCAAGCCTGGGCGAAAGCCGGTCGCATCTCGCCCCTCGCGCCCATGACGGACAGCGACCCGCAGCGCTTTGCCGCTTGCGACCGCATCGTGGCGCTCATGGGTCCCGAGCCCTACATCGCCGCCCTGCGCGAGGGCGCGGACATCGTGCTGGGCGGCCGCACCACCGACACCGCGGTACTTGCCGCCGTGCCGCTGATGCGCGGCGCGCCCCCCGGCCCCGCGTGGCACGCGGGCAAGATCGCCGAGTGCGGTTCGCTGTGCACCGTGCGTCCCCGCGAAGGCGGCGTGATGATCCGCGTGGGCAGCGACCACTTCACCGTGGAGCCCCTGGGCGCGCACAACCAGTGCACCGTGGAGACGGTCTACTCGCACATGCTGTACGAGAACAGCGATCCCTTCCTGCTGCACGAGCCAGGCGGCATCCTCGACGTGACCGCCGCGCAGTACGTGCCGATCGACGAGCGCATCGTGCGCGTGACCGGCTCGAAATTCCTGCCGCAGCCCTACACCATGAAGCTGGAGGGGGCACGCGGGACCGGATACCAGACGCTCATGCTCGTGGGCATCCAGGACCGCGATGTACTCGCGGACATCGACCGCTTCATCGCCCACATGCACGACGTGCTGACAACGCGCGTGCGCGAGACCATGGGCCCGCGCGCCGGCGAGTTCGACATCTCGCTGCGCGCCTACGGCAGCAATGCGGTCAGCGGCTTGCCGCCGACCGAGGGCGCACCGCCGCCGCGCGAGGTGGGACTCCTGTTCGTCGCCACCGCCGAAACGCAGCAGGCCGCGACGCAGATCGCCAAGACCTGCAATCCCTGGTTCTTCCACCTGCCGCTGCGGCCCGGCATGGAGCTTCCGAGCTATGCCTTCCCGTTCTCGCCGGCGGAGGTCGAGCGCGGCCGCGTCTGCGAGTTCATGCTGAATCACGTGGTGCACGTGGACCACCCGCTGGAACTGGTCCGCACGCGGTTCGCCGACGTCGCGGAGGTGGCCCATGCCTAAAGTCAGCGAGGTGTGCAGCCATGTGCGTTCGAAGAACGCAGGCCCGTTCTGGATCACGCTGGACCTGTGGTTCGCCGATGCGGCGAGCTTCGAGCGCTACGCGAGCGCGGCCGCGCTGCAGCCCGGCGCCATCGCACGGCTGTACGGCGTCGAGCCCGACCTGGTCAAGTACTTCGCCCTGCCCGACCTGCGCGTGGTGAAGATTTCCTATCCGCGCGCGCGTCCGCAGGGCGGCGCGATCGAGCGCGACATGCATGGCGGGCAGCAGTACGTTCGCCTGCTCGACGTCGATCTCTGACCCCGCAAGAACACAGGAGACAGAAATGCACCACCCCGACCGCCGCGTTTTCCTGCGCGACGCGCTCGCGCTCGCCAGCGCATCCGTCACGCCGGGCCTCGTGCTCGCCGACGCCGCGTATCCCAGCCGTCCCATCCGCGTGCTGATCGGGACGCCGCCGGGCGACACGGCCGACGGCTGGATCCGCGGCCTCACGGACGGCATGGCCCGCTCGCTCGGACAGCCGCTGGTGGTCGACAACAAGCCCGGCGCGCACGGCATCATCGTGGGGAGCCTGGCGAAGTCAGCCGCGCCCGACGGCTACACCCTGCTCGTGTCCACGGGCGGTCCGATGGCGATCAATCCGTCCGTGTACAAGGGCAAGCTGCCCTACGACCCGCTGAAGGACTTCGTGCCGATCGCGCCGGTGCTGAAAGGTGCGCTCTTCCTCTACTGCAACAACGACGTGCCGGTGCGCAACGTCAAGGAGATGGTCGCCTGGGTGAAGGCGCAGCCCGCCCCGGTCTCCTACGGTTCCGGCGGCACGGGCACGACGCAGCACCTGGCCATGGAGATGCTCAAGCGCGCCACGGGCATGCAGATGACGCATGTCCCCTACCGCGGCTCGCCCATGGTGCTGCAGGACGTCATCGGCGGACAGATCCCGTTCGCGTTCGATGCGGGCGGCTCCCTGCTGCCGCAGGCGCGCTCGGGCCGCGTGCGCGTGTTCGCGGTGACCAGCACGGCACGCGACCCGGCGATGCCCGAGGTGCCGACGGTGATCGAGCAAGGGATTCCCGGCTTCGAGGCGCGCGTGTGGATGGGCCTGTTCGCGCCAGCAGGCACGCCCGCCGACATCGTGGCCAAGGTGCACGACGCGGTGAACAAGGCGGCCGCGACGCCGGAGTACTCCGCCAGGCTTGCGTCCGCGGCGTCCGTCCCCTGGCTGGGCACGGGCGAGGACCTGCGCAGCTTCCTTGCCGACGACATCCAGCGCTGGGCAGTGATCGTGCAGCAGGCGGGCGTAAAGGCGGACTGAGCAGTCACAGGCGGCGTTCAAACCGCCGATGCTGGTGAGCGGCCCGTCCCCTCGCGGGCGAGACCCGGCACGCGCAGCGCGCTCCCACCAGCTGGCCCGAGGCGCCGCCTCAGAGGTACATTTCCGCCGCTTCGTCCTCGAAGCGCTCGGGCAGGCCTTCCCAGGCGATCTTGCCGTGGTCCATGACATACAGCCGGTCCGCGTGGGGCAGCGCGAAGGTGACGTTCTGTTCGCCCAGCAGCACCGTCAGCCCGGTGTCGCTGCGCAGCCGGTGCAAGGCCTTCGACAGCGTCTCCAGGATCACGGGCGCGAGGCCCAGGGTCGGCTCGTCGAGGATCAGCAGGCGCGGCTTCATCATGAGGGCGCGCGCGATCGCGAGCATCTGCTGTTCGCCGCCGCTCAGCGTGCGCGAGACCTGGCCGGCACGATCACGCAGGATCGGGAACAGGTCGAACAGCCACTCGCGCCGTTGCTCCAGCTCGTCCGGCTCCAGCGCGTTCCCGCCCAGGTCCAGGTTCTCGCGAACGGTCATGTCACCGAACAGTTCGCGCGTCTCCGGACACTGCACGATGCCGGAGC
Source organism: Ramlibacter ginsenosidimutans (assembly GCF_016654015.1). Taxonomy (GTDB): domain Bacteria; phylum Pseudomonadota; class Gammaproteobacteria; order Burkholderiales; family Burkholderiaceae_C; genus Ramlibacter; species Ramlibacter ginsenosidimutans. The sequence goes on from NZ_JAEPWM010000009.1 coordinate 57,660, forward strand.
GGGCGATGGCGGCGGCGGTCTGGCCCGCAATCGGCGCGCCGGCCCAGCGCACTTCGCCGGCGTGGCGCACGAGCCCCGATACGGCGTTGAACAGCGTCGTCTTGCCGGCGCCGTTGAGGCCGACCAGTGCCACGAATTCGCCTTCGCGCACGTGCAGCGACACGCCCTGCACGGCCAGTGCCTTGCCGTAGCGCACCTCCACGTCGCGCACCTCGAGCAGCGGCGGCCCCTCGCTCGCGCGTCCGTTCATGCCTTCCGCCCGCGTGAGGGCGCCGCCCAGGTACACGCGGCGCACCGTCTCGTCGCGCATGACCTCCGCCGCCGTACCCTCGGCGATCTTCTCGCCCAGGTACATGGCGACTGCGCGATCGACCAGGGCCGCGACGCTCTTGACGTTGTGGTCCACCAGCAGGACGGCGCGGCCCTCGGCGCGGAACGCCGAGATCAGGTCCGAGAAGGCGCCCACCTCCGACGCCGTCAGGCCAGCGAAGGGCTCGTCCACCAGCAGCAGCTTGGGATGTTGCGCGATCGCCTTGGCGAGCTCCAGCCGGCGCAAGTCGGCGAAGGCCAGCGTCGGCGGCTTGCGATCGAGCACGTCGCCCAGGCCGACGCGCACGGCGATCGCGCGCGCCTTCTCGTCGATCTCGGCGCTGTGCAGGATCATGCTCAGGCGGTCGGGGATCAGCGCGACCTTGATGTTCTCCACCACGGTCTGCCGGTTCAGCGGGCGCGAGTGCTGGAACACCAGGCCCACGCCGATGCGCGCGATCTTGTGCGAGGGCAGGCCGGCGATCTCGCGGCCTTCGAAGCGCACGCTGCCCGCGGTCGGCGGGTCGACGCCCATCACGCTGCGCATGGCCGTGGACTTGCCCGAGCCGTTGGGCCCGATCAGTCCGAGGATCTCGCCGCCGCGGATGCTGAAGCTCAGGTCCTTGACCGCGACCAGGCCGCCGAAGCGCTTGGTCAGCTGGGTCACTTCGAGCATCGGCGCTTCAGCCACGCCCCGCCCTCCCCTGCAGCATGCCCAGGATGCCGTCCGGGAAGAACAGCACGACGGCCAGCGCCACGACGGACACCAGCAAGGTGGCGAGTTCGCCGAGCGGGCGCAAGGCCTCGCCCATGCCGATCAGGAACACCGCGCCGATCGCCGCGCCGATCACCGTGCGGCGTCCGCCCAGCACGGCCGCGACGATGATCTGCACGCCCACCGAGATGTCGATGAAGGTGCCGACGCTGGCCGTCCCCATGTAGAAGACCATCAGCGCACCGGAGAGTCCGGAGAAGAACGCGCTGACGATGAAGGCGAAGAGCTTGTGCTTGGTCACGTTGAAGCCGAGCGCGCCGGCCTGCACCGGGTCCTGCCCGCTCGCCTGCAGCACCAGCCCGATGGGCGAGCGCGACAGCCCGTAGAGGATCGCCCCGCTCACGGCCATGAAGCCGAAGGCGATCCAGTAGTTGGTGGTGGCGCTCAGAGATATGACGTCGGGCACCGACAGGCCGATCTCGCCGCCGGTGAGGCCCGCGAACACGACCACCATGTTCTGCAGCATGAGCACGGCCACCAGCGTGGTCAGGCCGAAATACGGGCCGCGCACGCGCAGCGCCGGCAGCGCCAGCAGCACGCCTCCGATCACCGCCGCGATGGCGCCCACGACCACGCACAGCCAGAGCGACACCTGCGGCGACAGCCGCGCATCCATGATGCCGGCGGTATAGGCGCCCAGGCCGATCAGGAAGGTGGGACCGAAGTTCACCTCGCCCGCGAACCCGAACAGCAGGTCCCACGCCATCGCGAACACCGCGGTGTAGAAGGCGACGGTGAGCAGCCCCAGCACGTAGCCGGAACCGAACAGCGGCACGCATGCGCCGAGCACCAGCAGCACGAGCCCGGCGAGCACCGGACGGGATTTCAGCCACGCAGGTCTGGCCATCAACGCCTTCCGAACAGGCCCTGCGGGCGCAGGTACATCACCAGCACCAGCAGCAGCAATGACGGGATGCTGCGGTAGGCCGGCGAAACCAGGTAGGCCGTGACCGTCTCCAGGTACCCGACCACGTAAGCCGCGATCAGCGAGCCGGTCACGCTGCCCAGGCCGCCCAGCACGACGATGGAGAACGCGCTCGCCGTGAGCGGACCCACGCTGTACGAGCTCACGCCCAGGAACATGCCGAGCAGGATCCCGGCGATGCTGGCCAGCAGCCCGTAGATCAACCAGACCGCGATGTGGATGCGGGTGAGCTCGATGCCCAGCAGCGTGACGCCGCGCGGGTTCATCGACGCCGCCAGCACCGCCTTGCCCTGCCGCGTCTTGTTCACCAGCACCCACAGCGCGGCGATCGCCACCCAGCAGATGATCGCCGTGAAGTACTCGTTGGTCGGCGTGCGCACGCCGACCACCGTCACCACGCCTTCCACGATGGGCAGCACGGTCTTGGCGTTGTTGGTGAAGAAGTAGGAGACCGTCTCCGAAATGATGATGCCCCACAGCAGCGTGGCCGTGAGGATGAAGATCTCCTTCTCCGACTCGGCGACGCGATTCGAGCGCTGGATGGGCCGGACGGTGATGAAGTAGGTCAGCATCGTCAGGATCACGCCGATGACGACGCCGCCGAGCGCCGACGTGTACGGGTTGGCCTGCAGCAGGCCGGCGAGCGCCCACGAAGCGACGGCCGCGGCGACCATGATGGCGCCGTGCGAAAGGTTCAGCACGCCCGACACGCCGAAGATGAGCGTGAAGCCCGTCGCGCCCAGCGCGTAGAGGGAACTGATGGCGAAGCCGTCGATCAGGATCTGCCAGAAGAGCATAGGGGCGGCCGGCGTCCTAGCGGGGGGACGCCGGCGGCGTGGCGGCTGCGGGAAGGAGGCAGCCGGGCGTCACTGGGCGGGCAACTTGACGAACGCGGGGAACTTCATCGTGCCCGCGGCCAGGTTCTTGGGCCAGACGTTCACCTGCTTGCCGTCCTGCCACTGCAGCATCAGGCCGGTGATGAAGCCCGGGCCGGTCTTCAGGCCGTGCACGTTCGGGTCGCCCTTGGGCTTGAACGCCACGCGGCCGATGGTGCCGACGTAGTCCGTCTTCTCCATCGCCGCCACGATCTTGTCGCTGTCCGTGGAACCGGCGCGGCGGATCGCGTCCGCGATGATGTAGACGTCGTCGTAGGAGGTGTAGCCCGCGTAGGAGGGGTTGTTGCCGAACTTCTTCACGAACGCGTCGACGAAGGGCAGCGTCTTCGGCGTGACGGCGACGCCCGGTCCGGACACGGCCTGGTACAGCACGCCTTCGGTGGCGCCGTTGGTGTCCTTCCAGAACGTCGAGTTCGTGGCCTGCGAGGCGACGCCGAACATCGCGACCGGCACCTGCTGGCTCTTCCACTGCACCGTCGGTTGCGTGCCCACGTGCGAGATGCCGGTGATGATGACGTCGGGCTTCTGGCCCTCGACCTTGCTGAAGATCGGCGTGAAGTCGGTGGTATCGGGCGAGAAGCGGATGTGGTCGAGCACCTTGAGTCCGGCCTTCGGCAGGCACTGCTCGTAGCCGGCGTCCAGCGGGGTGGTCCAGGCGGCGTCCTCGCTCATGATGACGGCCGTCTTCATCTTGTGCTGGGTGACCAGCAGGTCCTTGGCCGCGTCGCACACCAGCCCGGCCAGCGCACTCGAGGTGAGGTAGCCGTGGAAGGTGTACTTCTGGTGGTCGTAGTCCTTGGCGATGTTCTGCGTGATCACGTCCGAGGCGGCGCCGGGGGTGATCATCACCGTCTTCAGCCGAGCGGCCCAGGGCTCCAGCGCCAGCACGACCTCGGAGATGTAGCTGGTGATCACCGCGTTGACCTTGTCCTCGTTGACGGCGCGCTGGAAGGCTCGCACCGACTCGGCCGCAGAGGAGTGGTTGTCGTACACGACGATCTCGATCTTGCGGCCGTTGATGCCGCCCTTGGCGTTGATCTCCTCGGCCGCCAGCTGCGCGGCCGGCGCGATGGACGAGCCGGCGACGGCCTGGCTTTCGGAGATGACGCCGATCTTGATGGGGTCGGCCGCGAACGCGACGGCGGGGACGAGGGTCGCGAGACAGGCGCTCGCGATGCTCGACAAGAGACGCGGCAGGGGGTGACGCATGATGCCTCCTTGTTGCGCCGCACACGTTGCGGCTGGGCGAAAAAATATCGTATTCCGATTGTTCGGCGCTGCGTCGGCTGGCCGTTGCTGACAACTACCAATCGACAGCGGGGTGTTCGGCTGATAAATACGCGCGGGGGCAGCTCGACCGCAGGCCGTCGGCCATCCGACTACATCCGAAGCCAGCGCGGGCCCACCCCGCGGCCAGGCTGCGGCGGCCTACGCTGCGGGCATGCGCAGCCTCCCCTTCCTTGCCGCCGCCCTGCTCGCCGGCGCGGCCTTCCACCCGGGCGCCGCCCTCGCCGCGCCTTCGCAGCCAGGCCAGATCTCCTCGGTGCGTCCCGGCGAAGGCGCGCCCGACCGCACCGCGGCCAACATGGACCGCACCGACCGCAAGTTCGCGGAAGCGGCCGCACAGGCCGGCCTGGCGGAGATCGCCGCGGGCCGGCTCGCGTTGCAGCGCTCGCGCGACCCGCGCGTGCGCGAGTACGCGCAGCAGCTCGTCGCGGACCACCAGGCCGCCAATGCACAGCTGCAACGCATCGCGAGCGCCAAGGGCATCGTGCTGCCCACCTCGCCTTCGTCGGGGCAGCAGCGCGAATTGCGTTCCCTGCGGCGGTCCGGCCGCAGCTTCGACCAGGACTTCCTCGAACAGATGGCGCGCGCTCACCAGAAGGCGATCGACCTGTTCGGCCACGAAGTGAAGGGCCGGCACCAGGACGCCGAGCTGAAGGACTTCGCGCAGCAGACGCTCGTCCGCCTGGAGCGGCACCTGGGAACCGCGGAGACGCTGGAGAAGCGATCCGGCCACCTGCCGGGGTAAACTGAAAGTCCGCTGCTGGCGCCAGCCACCCCTCACGTTCGGAGTCTTCGTCCGACCTGCCCCCCACGCGGACTCCGACATGACCCGGCCCGGGCGCATCGCAGCATCGTCCGCAGCATTCCACGGGAAACACGATGAGCACCCGACGACTCCTCCCCTTCCTCGCCTGGCTCCTCCTGCTGGTGTTCAGCATCGGCGCACGCGCCCAGGCCGCGCCCGAACCCTCGGTCCAGGAGATCTACGCGACCGCCTCGCGCGGCGACCTGCCCGGGGCGAACCGCATGATCGACGAGGTGCTGGCCAAGCACCCCGGCAGCGCCAAGGCGCACTACGTCAAGGCCGAACTGGCCGCGCGCGGCCAGGACCTGGCCACCGCGCGGTCCGAGTTGCAGCAGGCCGAGCAGCTCGCACCCGGGCTGCCCTTCGCCAAGCCCGCCGCGGTCACCGCCTTGCGCAGCGAGATCGCCGGCACGTCCTCCGCGCCGGCGCCGGCGACGGAACAACGCGGCCACGCGCGCAGCATGGGCGCGCCACCCACGGAGGCCCCGGCGCGCGGCGGCTTCTCGCTGGGCGCCCTGCTGATCCCGCTGGCCATCGTCGTCGGACTGTTCCTGCTGATGCGCCGCCGCCGACCGCAGCCGGTGCCCACGCCCTACGGCAACCCCGACGACTTCGGCCGTTATCCGCAGCAGCCCTATCCGCCCGGACCCGGCATGCCGCCGTACGGCGCCCCCGGTGGCTATCCGCAGGGCTATCCGCCGCGTGAAGGCATGGGCTCGTCGCTGGCCCGCGGACTCGGCACCGGCCTGGCGGTCGGCGCGGGCGTAGTGGCCGCCGAGGAAATCGGCCGCCGCATGTTCGACCACCACGGCAACGAGATCCCGCCGCACGCCGTGGACCCCGCCAACGCCGGCTCGCCGCTCGCGCGCGACGCCGGCCTGGGCGGCGGCGGCTTCGATCCTGGCGCGAACCAGGACATGGGTGGCCAGGACTTCGGCATCCAGGACGGCGGCAGCTGGGACGATGCGGGCGGCTCGTTCGGCGACGCCGGCGGGAACGACTGGGACCAGTGAGCCGCGCGCAGCACGCGCGGCTCAGTCGGCCGAGAGCTTGTTCTCCACGATGATCCGCGCATAGCGCTTGCGGTCGGCCGCGATCAGCTGCGCGAACTCGGCGGGCGACTGCCACTTCGCGACCGCGCCCTGCGCCAGCAACTGCTCCTTCACGTCAGGCATCGCCAGCACCTTCCGCAAGTCGGCGGACACCTTGTCGATGACCGCTTGCGGCGTGCCCGCGGGGGCGAGCATCCCGAGCCAGGAGCCGGATTCCGCGCCCACGATGCCGCTTTCTTCCAGGGTGGGAACCTCGGGCAGCGCACTCACGCGCTCCTTGCTCGTGATGGCCAGCGCCTTGAGCTTGCCGGCCTTGATGTGCCCCGACAGCTCCAGCACGGAAGCGAAGAGCATGTGCACATTGCCCGCGATCAGGTCCGCCATCGCCGCGCCGCCGCCCTTGTACGGCACGTGCAGGATCTGCGTGCCGGTCGCGAGCTTGAAGGTCTCGGCGGACAGGTGGGGCGAGCCGCCGCTGCCGGAGCTCGCATACGTGAGCTTGTCCGGCTGGGCCTTGGCCAGCGCGACGAGTTCCTGCACGTTCTTCACCGGCAGCGAGTTGGTGACGGCGAGCACGAAGGGCAGGTCCGCGAACAGGCCGATCGGCGCGAAGGCCGTGTCCGGGTTGTAGCTGAGTTTCCGGTACAGCGTCGGATTGATGGACTGCGTGCCCACGTTCCCGGTGACGAGCGTGTAGCCGTCCGGCTTCGCGCGCGCCACGATGTCCAGCCCCAGGTTGCCGCCCGCGCCGCCGCGGTTGTCCACGACGACGGGCTGGCCCCAGAGCTGCGAGAGCTTCTGCGCGACGATGCGCGTGCCGATGTCCGTGCCGCCGCCGGGCGCGAAGGGCACGACGACGGTGACCGGCTTCGCCGGCCACGCCTGCGCGTGCACGGCGCCCGCCAGGCCGATCGCGGCCAGGCCCAGGACAGCACTGAAGGCGCGGCGCGAAAGCGCGAAGGAAGCTCGCATGGTCGGTCTCCTAGAAACGGGGGGACACACCGGTGAACGCCGGATCGTATTTCTGCATCTGCCGCAAGTCGTCGCGGTTGCGGATGCCGCAGGCGAGGTACTGCTCGTGCAGCCTGGCGAGCGCAGCGCGATCGAGCTCCACGCCCAGGCCCGGCGCGGCGGGCACGCGCACGGCGCCCTGCTCGAAGGCGATGCGGCCGCCGCGCACGAGGTCCTCGTCCTGCCACGGGTAGTGCGTGTCGCAGGCGTAGGAGAGATTGGGGATGGCGGCGGCGACGTGCGTCATCGCCATCAGGCTGATGCCCAGGTGCGAGTTGGAATGCATGGACATGCCCAGGCCCCACAGGGCGCACATGCGCGCGAGCTGCTGGGTGGCGCGCAGCCCGCCCCAGTAGTGGTGGTCGGACAGGATCACCTGCGCCCCGCGGAGCTCCACGTTGCGCCGGAAGTCCTCGAAGCTCGTGACCACCATGTTGGTCGCGAGCGGCAGGCGCGTGTGCCGCGCCAGTTCCCCCATGCCCTCCAGGCCGGGGCACGGGTCCTCGTAGTACTCCAGGAGCTCGTCCAGTTCCTCGGCGGCCCGCTTGCTGGTCGCGAGCGACCAGTTGGCGTTCGGGTCGAGGCGCAGCGGCATCTTGGGGAAAGCCTCGCGCAGCGCGCGGATGCAATCGATTTCGTGCCGCGGCTCGAACACGCCGCCCTTCAGCTTGATGCTCTGGAAACCGTAGCGGTCCACCATGCGGCGCGCCTGCGCCACGATCTGCTGCGGGCTGAGGCCCTCGCCCCAGGGATCGGGCGCATACGGCTTGCCGTGGTGCTCGGCGTACTTGAAGAACAGGTAGGCGCTGTACGCGACCTGTGGGCGCACGGCGCCACCGAGCAGGTCCACGATCGGCGCACCGATGGCCTGGCCCTGGAGGTCCAGCATCGCGACTTCGAAAGCGCTGATGGCCTTGGCGGCGTTCTTCGCGGCATGCGAGCCGGGCGCGAGCGTGTACTCCACGGCACCCGGCGCCGGACGGATCGCCGCCTTCAGCCGCTCCTCCATCGTGTTCAGCGCGAAGGGCGACAGCCCCAGCACGTGCTCGCGGGCCTGCTCCAGCACCGCGAGCATCGGCGCGTCGCCGTAGGTTTCGGCCAGGCCCACGCGGCCATCGGAGGTCTCCACCTCCACGATGGCGCGCAGGGCCCAGGGCTCGTGGATGCCGGCCGCATTGAGCAGCGGGCCGTCGCGGAAGGCGACGGGCGTGATGCGGATCGCGGTGATGCGGACGTCGCGGTTCATGGATTCCTCAGCTGGCGCTCGCGCCGGATTTCTTCACCAGCGCGGCCCAGCGCGGGATCTCCTTGGCCATCAGCGCGGCCAGTTCGTCCGGGCCGCCCGCGACGATTTCCATGCCCATGTTCTTCCCCAGCTTCTCCTGCACGTCCGGCTGCTTCAGCGCCTCCTGGATCTCGCGCGCGAGGCGCTGCACGATGGGCCGCGGCGTGCCCTTGGGCGCATAGATCGCCTGCCACGAGGACACGTCGAAGCCGGGAACGCCCGATTCGATCATGGTCGGCGTCCCGGGCGACAGCGCGATGCGCTTCGCGGTGGTCACGGCCAGCAGCTTCAGCTTGCCGGCCTGCAGCAGCGGCAGCGCCGCCGTCATCTGGTCGAACATGAAGGTGACCTGGCCGGACGAGACATCGACCATGGCCGGCGGGGTGCCCTTGTACGGAACGTGCGTGAGTGGCACGCCGATGATGTCGGCGAACAGTTCGCCGGCCAGGTGCGTGGACGTGCCATTGCCCGACGAGGCGAACGTGCGGCGCTTCGGGTCCTTCTTCAGCAGCGCGATCAGCTCCTGCACGTTGTTCACGCCCGCGTTGGGGTCGACGAGCAGCACGTTGGGCAGGAACGCGACCAGGCACACCGGCTCGAAGTCCTTCACCGGGTCGTAGGGCAGGTTCTTGTAGAGGCTGGCATTGATCGCGTGCGTGCTGATCGTGCCGCCGAACAAGGTGTAGCCGTCGGCGGGCGCGTGGGCGACGAAGGTCGCGCCGATGGCGCCGCCCTGCCCTGGCCGGTTGTCGATCACCACGGATTGCTTCAGGGCGATGGCGAGCTTTTCGGCGACCGCGCGGCCGACGACGTCCGTCGAGCCGCCGGGCGTGAAGGGCACGACGTAGGTGATCGGCTTGGCATGCGGCCAGTCGTTGCCCTGCGCGAAGGCGGGTGCGGCAAGGCTGGCGGCAATGCCGGCAAGGGCGTGGCGGCGGTGCATGGCGGGACGTCTCCGTTGATGGTTCGGCGGCAGTGAAACACAAATATATTAGTGCGTCAATGCGGCTTCGCCCGGCTTTTCCTCCCTAGAATCCGTCCATGCCCGCCCCGCTCCGCGCCGCCACGCACGCCCGCAAGCCCCGGTCGATCGACCCGAAGCGGCAGGCCGCGCCGCAGGTGTTCGACCGGCTGCGCGAGCAGATCGTCGGCCTGGAGCTCGCGCCCGGCGCGGTGCTCGCGCGCAATGAACTGGCCGACCTGTTCGGCGTGAGCCAGACGCCTGTGCGCGACGCGCTGATCAAGCTGAGCGAAGAAGGACTGGTCGACATCTTTCCGCAGCATGCGACCGTCGTGAGCCGCATCGACATCGCGCAGGCGCAGCAGGCGCACTTCCTGCGGCGCGCCATCGAACTGGAAGTGGCTGCCACCCTGGCCGTCCAACCCACCGACCTGCTCGTCGCGCAGTTGCGCGCACAGGTGGACATCCAGGCGGCGCTCGCCTCGGGCGAGGACTACGGTCGCTTCATCGAAGCCGACCGCGAATTCCACCGCCTCATGTACGTGGCCGCCGGTGTGCCCGACCTGTTCGACCTGGTCCGCCGCCGCAGCGGGCACGTCGACCGTCTGCGCCGGTTGCACCTGCCCACCGCCGGCAAGGCGAAGGCCGTGGTGCGGGACCACAGGCGCATCGTGGACGCGATCGCGGCGGGCGACCCGGAGCAGGCGCGGCAGCGCGTGAGCGAGCACCTCTCAGGCACCCTGGGCCAGGTCGACCAGATCCGCGCGAAGTACCCGGACCACGTGGTCTGAAGCGCGCCGCTGCAGCACCGTAGAGACCATCCGAGTTCCCTGCGGGACACGCCGGCAGGCCGGCGATTCCGGATCGCGTCAGTAGCTCAGTTGCGCGAGCTCACGCAGCCGCTCCGGGGTTGTCGATGGCAGCCCGAAGTACTCCAGGTAGGCGGGGATCTGCTCGAACAGCATGTCGGTCCCCACCTGGAAGCGGCAGCCCCGTTCCTGCACGCGCTGCAGGAACGCGGTCATTTCCGACTTCATGACGACTTCGCCCACGAACGCCTCGGGTGCGATGCGCGACACGTCCATCGGCATGGGATCGCCCTCGTTCATGCCCATGGGCGTGGCGTTCACCACGATGTCGTGGCCCTGCGGGTCGTTGCTCCCCGTGCGCACCTCCAGCCCCGGGTAGTGCGCGACAAGCCGCTCTGCCAGTGCCTGGGCGGCCTCGGGGCGCGCGTCGAACAGGCTCAGTGCGGCCACGCCCGCGCCGGCCAGCGATGCGGCGATCGCGCTGCCGACGCCGCCGGCGCCGACCACCAGCGCCCGCGCGCCCTCGATGGTGCAACCCTTGCGGCGCAGCCCCCGCACGAAGCCTTCGCCGTCGAACATGTCGCCCTGCAGGCGGCCATCCGGTGCGCGCCGAACCGCGTTGCACGAGCCCGCGATGCGCACCGCCGGCGAAGCTTCGTCCAGCAGCGCCAGGGTGGCCACCTTGTGCGGCATGGTGATCAGCGCGCCGCACACGTTCTCCAGCGTGAACAGCGCAGGCAGGAAGCGCGCGTAGTGCTCGGGCTTGCAGCCCATGGGCACCACCACCGCATCGACTCCCGCCGCCTCGAAGTACGGGTTGTAGATCATCGGCGACTTGAAGGTGTGCGTCGGCCAGCCGATGTGGCCGATCAGGGACGTGCTGCCTCGGATCATGGTGCCTTCCGCAACGCTCAACCCGCCGTCGACAGCGTGCGGCCGGACACGGCCTGGGCGCGCAGGCGCTCGTAGTCGTCCTTGTCCACCGGCCGCGCGCCCTTGTTGCCCAGGTCGGCCAGGCGCACGCGGTAGGTCTCGCGCGCCGTCATGGCCGCGATCGCAGCGACGACGGTGATCGCCAGCGTGATCGCTCCGACGGTCAGCGGGATGTTGGATGCCCCGGGAGGAGCAACGGCGACGAACAGCGCGGGCAGCAGCGCGGTGATCGCCGTGCCGATGTTCTGCGCGATGGCCATGCCGGTCACGCGGGTGCGCGTGGGGAACATCTCCGGATAGAAGCTGGGGAACACCGCGTTGTAGCCCTGGTAGACCACTCCCCACATCAGCAGCGACAGGCCGAAGGCGAGCGGCACGTTGTGGATGCTGATCGCGTACAGGTAGCCGAAGGACAGCAGGCCGGCCAGCACGGAGCCGACCGCCATGGGCAGGCGGCGGCCGATGCGGTCGGACAGGTTGCCCACGTAGGGGATCACCAGCACGGCGACGATGTTGCCCACCACCGGGATCCACAGGTACACGTCCTTCTCGAAGCCTATGCCGTAGCCGGGTTGCACGGCATAGGCCGCACCGAAGATCGTCGCGACCACCGGGATCACGTTCATCAGCGAGCACAGGCCGACGCGCACCATGTCGGCCCAGCTTTCGCGGAAGGCCTGGACCACGGGCGCGCGGGGCACAGCGTGCTGGCGCGTTTCCGCGGTGAACGCGGGCGTCTCCTCCACTTCGCGGCGGATGATCCAGCCCGCGACGATCACGACCGCGCTCAGCAGGAAGGGGACACGCCAGCCCCAGGTGTTGAACGCGTCCTTGTCCATGAAGTGCGCGAGCGGCAGGAAGACGGCAGCCGCGAGGATCTGGCCCGCCTGCACGCCTTGCAGGGTGAAGCTCGAGTAGAAGCCGCGTCGGCCGAACGGCGCGTGCTCCAGGATCATCGAGCTCGCTCCGGAAATCTCCCCGGCGACGGCGAAGCCCTGGATGAGGCGCAGCAGCACCAGCAGCGCCGGCGCCAGCAGCCCGACCTGGTCGTACGTGGGCAGCAGGCCGACGGCGAGCGTCGACAAGCCCATCATGAACATGCACGTGATCAGCACGTTCTTGCGGCCGTGCGTGTCGCCCCAGTGGCCGAGCACGAAGGCGCCGATCGGCCGCGCGACGTAGCCGACGCCATAGGTCGCGAGCGAGGCGATGATGGCCGTGGTGGGGTCGCCCTTGGGAAAGAAGATCTGCGGGAACACCAGCGCCGCGGCGGTGGCGTAGATGAAGAAGTCGTAGTACTCGAGTGCCGACCCGATCCAGCCGCTCGCGGCGGCCTTGCGGGTCTGGCGGGTGCCGTGGGCACCGGTGGAGCTGTCGATCGCCATGCTTTGTCTCCAATGCAGCGGGGGCTGCGGCGGAATGCAATGTAGCCAGCGACCGGGGTTTCCACCATGCGTTCGCAGCGGCCTGCGTTCGATGATCGATCGCGCGGTAACGGCTGCCGCACGTTCCAAGGGTTAGACCCGATCTCCATGAACTCGGCCGCGAACATCGACAAGAGCCTGCTCATCGAGGGACTGGGCAAGGGCTTGCGCGTGATCGAATGCTTCTCCGATGCGCACCCGCGCCTCACGGCCTCGGAGGCGGCGGAACTCGCCGGGCTCACGCGCACGGCGGCGCGCCGCTACCTGCTGAGCCTGGTGCACTACGGCTATGCGGACTCCGACGGCAAGCACTACTGGCTGCTGCCGGCGATCCTGCGGCTGGGACGCAGCTACCTCGAAGCGGCGCGGCTGCCGCGGCTGGTGCAGCCGTTCATGCAGCGCGTGTCGATGCAGACGGGCGAGACCGCCAACCTGAGCGTGCTGGACGGCCGCGACGTGGTCTACCTCACGCGCAGCAACTCGCCGCGCGTGGTCTCGATCGGTTTCCATCCCGGCGCGCGCGTGCCGGCGCACGTGGTGTCGGCGGGATTCGCCCTGCTCTCCACGCTGTCGCCGGAGCAGGTGGAGGCCTGGTTCGAAGGGGCGGAGTTCGGGCAGTTCACGCCCGAGACGATCACGGATCCGCAACGCCTGCGCGATTCGGTCGCGCAGGCGCGGCGTCTCGGCTACTGGCTGGCGGACCAGTACGCGGACGTCGGCCTGCGCGGGCTGGCCGTGCCCCTGAAGGACCGGCAGGGCCGCTGCGTGGGCGCGCTCAGCATCACCTTCCAGGCGCAAGCCTATCCGGGCGACGCGAGCCTCACGCGCCTGCTGCCGCCCTTGCAGGAAGCGGCGCAGACGTTGCGGCAGGTGATCTGAGGCGATGCTGGGGTTCGCCTGCGGCTCACCGCCAGCCTACAGGGTGGTGAACGGAGCGAACCCCGCAACCGTGCACCGGGTAGGCTGGCGGTGAACGGAGTGAACCCCAGCAATTCCGCGCTGCTTACGAAAGCTGGCGCTCCAGCTGGTCGAGCACCTCGTAGCACGCCATGACCTGCGCCACGCTGGAGTTCGGCTCGCGGCCTTCGCGGATCGCGGCGATGAACTCCCGGTCCTGCAGCTCGATGCCGTTCATGGACACGTCCACCTTGGACACGTCGATCTTCTCTTCCTTGCCGTTGTACAGGTCGTCGTAGCGCGCGATGTAGGTCGCGGTGTCGCCGATGTAGCGGAAGAAGGTGCCGAGCGGGCCGTCGTTGTTGAACGAGAGCGACAGCGTGCAGATCGCGCCGCTTTCGGTCTTCAGCTGGATGCTCATGTCCATCGCGATGCCCAGGGCCGGATGGATCGGCCCCTGGACCGCGTTGGCCTTCACGACCTTGCTGCCGGTCTGGTACTGGAACAGGTCCACCGTGTGCGCAGCATGGTGCCAGAGCAGGTGGTCGGTCCAGCTGCGGGCCTGGCCGAGCGCGTTCATGTTGGTGCGCCGGAAGAAGTAGGTCTGCACGTCCATCTGCTGGATGTGGAACTCGCCGGCCTGGATCTTCTTGTGCACGTACTGGTGGCTGGGGTTGAACCGGCGCGTGTGGCCGACCATGGCCACCAGGCCGGTCTGCTGCTGCACCTTCAGCACTTCGCGGCCCTCTTCCACCTTGTCGCACAGCGGGATCTCCACCTGCACGTGCTTGCCGGCCTTCATGGCGGCGATCGACTGCTGCGCGTGCATCTGCGTCGGCGTGCACAGGATGACCGCGTCGACGTCCGGACGCGCGAGCGCCTCGTCGAGGTTTGTCGTCACGTGCTTCGCGCCGTACTTCTGCGCGACTTCCTGGGCCTTGGGCAGCTCGCGGCCGATGATGGAGGTGATCTCCACGCCGTCGATGTTCTTCAGGCCATCGAGGTGCTTGATGCCGAAGGCGCCGGGCCCGGCGAGTGCGATGCGGACGGTCTTGCTGCTCATTGGTTGTTCTCCAGGATCAGGTGGCCCACGGCGGTGTTGCTCGCGGGGACGTGATAGAAGCGGTGCCTCACGGTGGGCTTCTTGCCGCCGGCCACATCGGCCATCGCGCCGCGTGCGATCAGCCACATCACCAGCTCGATGCCTTCGCTGCCGGCTTCCTTGACGTATTCGATGTGGCTGACCTCGGCGAGCCCTTGCGGGTCGTCGATCAGGCGATCGAGGAAGCGGTTGTCCCACTCCTTGTTGATCAGGCCGGCGCGCGGGCCCTGCAACTGGTGGCTCATGCCGCCCGTGCCCCAGATCTGCACGTTCAGGTCTTCGTCGAAGCTCTCGATCGCCTTGCGGATCGCCTGCCCCAGCTTGAAGCAGCGCATGCCGCTCGGCACGGGGTACTGCACCACGTTCACGGCGAAGGGGATCACCTTGAACGGCCACTCCTTGACGTCGCCGCACATCAGCGACAGAGGCACGGTGAGGCCGTGGTCCACGTCCATCTTGTTGACGATGGTCAGGTCGAAGTCCTGCTGGATCACCGAGTGCGCGATGTGCGAGGCGAGATCGGGCGCGCCGATCACCTTGGGCACCGGGCGCGGGCCCCAGCCCTCGTCGGCGGGCTGGAACTCGGCGGCCGTGCCGATCGCGAACGTGGGAATCATCTCCAGGCTGAAGGCGGTGGCGTGGTCGTTGAAGACCAGGAACACGACGTCGGGCTTGTTCTCCTTTTCCCAGTTCCGGGAGAACTCGTAGCCGCTGAAGACCTTCTGCCAGTACGGCTCCTGGGTCTTGCCCAGGTCCATGGCCGCGCCGATGGCGGGCACGTGCGAGGTGTAGACGGAGGCGGTGATGCGGGCCACTTCAGTCTCCGCCGAGCCGTCTCAAGGAGACTGAGGCCCCCTCAGGGGGCAGCGAACGAATGTGAGCGTGGGGGTCCATCATTTTTTCTCCTGTTCACGGCCCCAGGTGGCGGGGCGGCCGCCGGCGACCATCATGTCGCGGTAGGCCTCCTCGCTCATGCCCGTCATCGAGCCGGCCATCTGCTGGAAGCTCTTGCCGTCGGTGGCGCCGATCTTGGCGAGGAAGTAGATGTTGCCGCCCAGCGCGATCATGGCGTTCATGTCGCGGGAGAGCACGGCCTTCTTCTGGTCCTCGGTCATCGGCCACTGGTCCAGGTAGGCGCGCTCGTCGGCCTTGAACTTCTCGCGGTTCTCGGCCTTCATGAGCGACATGCAGAACTGGTTGAGCCAGTAGCCCTTGCGGCTCTGGTCCGCGTCGAAGATGGTGGTGCCGGGAATGCCGGCATAGGGTTTGTCGAGCGGCATGGCGTGCCTCCTCAGGCCTCGTTGGGCCAGTACAGACGATTGGGATTGTCCACGAGCAGTTTCTGCTGCAGCTCCTTCGTCACTGCGATGTGCGGGATGTAGTCGACCAGCAGGCCGTCGTCGGGCATGTGGCCCTTCAGGTTGGGGTGTGGCCAGTCGGTGCCCCACAGCACGCGGTCGGGGAAGGTCTCGACGATCTTGCGCGCGAACGGCACGACGTCCCGGTAGGCATTGCGCTCGCCGTTCAAGGCCGGCGGGCCGGCCACGCTCAGGCGCTCGGGGCAGCTCACCTTGCTCCACACGTTCGTGTGCTCGCGCATGAACTTGAGGAACAGCTCGAACTCGGGACCGTCGACCGGCTTCGTCACATCGGGCCGGCCCATGTGGTCGACGACGACGGTCGTCGGCAGCGCGCTGAAGAAGTCCCACAGCTCGGGCAGGTCCACGGCCTCGAAGTAGATGACCACATGCCAGCCCAGGGGCGCGATGCGGCCGGCGATCTCCAGCAGTTCATCCTTGGGCGTGAAGTCCACCAGGCGCTTGACGAAGTTGAAGCGCACGCCGCGCACGCCGGCGGCATGCAGGTCCTGCAGCTCCTGGTCGGAGATGCTGCGCTTGACGGTGGCGACGCCCTTGGCCTTGCCGTTGGAGCGCTTCAGCGCATCGACCAGCGCGCGGTTGTCGGCGCCATGGCAGGTGGCCTGCACGATCACGTTCTTCGCGAAGCCCAGGTGGTCGCGCAGCGCGAACAGCTGCTCGGCGCTGGCGTCGCACGGCGTGTACTTGCGCTCCGGCGCGTAGGGGAACTGCGCGCCGGGGCCGAACACGTGGCAGTGCGCATCCACCGCGTTGGGCGGCAGCTGGAACTGCGGTTTGCTCGGGCCCGTGTACCAGTCGAGCCAGCCGGGGGTTTTCTCGAAGGGGCCGGTGGTGGGTTTGCCGCTCATGGTGTGCTCAGTCGATGTAGCGCAGGCCGGCCTTCGCCAGCGGCTCGCGCATCTTGTACATGTCCAGGCCCAGCACGCCGCTGGCGAGCTTGGCGCGCTTCTCGCCTTCGTTCGCCTCGCGGGCGGCGGCGGCGTCCAGGGTCTTCTTCGCCATGGCGGCCGGCACGCAGACCACGCCGTCGTCGTCGGCCACGATCACGTCACCCGGGTGCACGAGGGCGTCGGCGCAGACCACGGGGATGTTCACCGACCCGAGCGTCGCCTTCACGGTGCCCTTGGAGCTGATCGCCCTGCTCCATACCGGGAACTGCATTTCCGTCAGCGTCTTCACGTCGCGGCAGCCGCCGTCGATCACCAGCGCACGGGCCCCGCGCGCCTTGAACGAGGTGGCCAGCAGGTCGCCGAAGAAGCCGTCCGTGTTGGGCGAGGTGAGCGCGGCGACCACGATGTCGCCCGGCTGGATCTGCTCGGCCACGACGTGCAGCATCCAGTTGTCACCCGGCTGCAGCAGCACCGTGACCGCAGTGCCGGAGACCTGCGCGCCCGCATAGATCGGGCGCATGTAGGTGTTCATCAGGCCCACGCGGCCCATGGCCTCGTGGACGGTGGCGGATCCGTATTGGGCGAGCTGGTCCGCGACGGCGCGATCGGCTCTCTTGATGTTGCGGTAGACGACGCCTAGTTCGTACATGGTGTTCTCCAGAAATCGGACATCCGGACGCAGAGGACGCAAAGGTTTCGCAGAAGACGCAAAAGAAACCCTTTGAATGGGTTCATCTCCCTTTTGCGACTTCTGCGTCTTTTGCGTCCTCTGCGTTCGTTTTCTCTGTTCTCTTACTTGCCGCGCTTCTTCAGCAGCGCGTCGAGGCGCGGGAAGACCCGGCGCGTGTTGCCTTCGAAGATCGCGTGCTTGTCCTCGGCGGACAGGATGGGCGAGCCGTCGATGTAGCGCTTGGTGTCGTCGTAGTAGTGGCCCGTCTCCGGGTCGATGCCGCGCACGGCGCCGATCATTTCCGAGGCGAACAGCACGTTCTTCACCGGGATCACGGTGTTCAGCAGGTTGATGCCCGGCTGGTGATAGACGCAGGTGTCGAAGAACACGTTGTTCATCACGTGGTCCTTCAGCGGCGGCCGCTTGATCTCCTGCGCCAGGCCGCGGAAGCGCCCCCAGTGATAAGGCACCGCGCCGCCGCCGTGCGGGATGATGAAGCGCAGCGTCGGGAAATCCTTGAACAGGTCGCCTTGCACCAGCTGCATGAAGGCGGTGGTGTCGGCGTTGAGGTAGTGCGCGCCGGTGGTGTGGAAGGCCGGGTTGCACGAGGTGGACACGTGCACCATGGCGGGCACGTCGTACTCCACCATCTTCTCGTAGATCGGGTACCACCACTTGTCCGTCAGCGGCGGCTCCTTCCAGTGGCCGCCGGACGGGTCCGGGTTCAGGTTGATGCCGACGTTGCCGTACTGCTCGATGCACTTCACCATCTCGGGAATGCAGGTCTTCGGGTCCACGCCGGTCGACTGCGGCAGCATCGCGACCGGCACGAAGTGCTCGGGGAACAGCTGGCTCACCCGGAAGCACAGCTCGTTGCAGATGGCCGCCCACGTGCTCGACACGTTGAAGTCGCCGATGTGGTGCGCCATGAAGCTCGCGCGCGGCGAGAACAGTGTCATGTCGTTGCCGCGCTCCTTCATCAGGCGCAGCTGGTTGGCGGAGATCGTTTCGCGGATCTCGTCGTCGCTGATCTTCAGGTCGGAGACCTTGGGCATCTGCGCCGGATCCTTGATGCCGGCGATCTGCTGGTTGCGCCACTGTTCCAGCTGCTTGGGAGCGGTGGTGTAGTGGCCGTGGCAATCGATGATGAGGCTCATCTGGGTCTTTCCTCGGAACGCCGCGGCTGCGGCTTGGATTCAGTGCTTCAGGCGGCCGGTTCCATGCCGTTGCGGCGCTTGGCCGCCTCGGCATCGGGCGAGGCCATGAAGGCCAGCATCGCGCGCACGGCCTCGACGCGGCTCGAACTCGCGCAGATCCCGCCGCTGAAGGTGGTGGTGATCTGCACGGCCGCCGGCATGGGGCCGACCAGGGTGATGCCTTGCAGGTGGATCAGTTCGCTCAGTTGCTGGAACCCCAGCGCGACTTCGCCGCGCGCGACCAGCGCACCGACGGGAATGCCGGGGGGCGCCTGCACGAGCCGGCCCTTGAGCTCCGGCGCGATGCCCCAGCGCTCGAACAGCTTCACCAGCGCGACGCCGCTCGGGCCGGTCGAATAGCCGATGGTGGACGCGGCGAGTACGGCGCGCTTCAGCGCTTCCTCGCTGGACACGTCGGGACGCGGCGCGCCGGCCTGGACCGCGATGGCCACGGAGGAGTCGACGAGGTCCACGCGCGAGCCGGCGCGCACCTGGCCGGTCCCGATCAACTGGTCGATGGCGTCGGCCGCGAGCACGACGAAGTCGAAGGCCTCGCCGGCGGCGACCCGCTTCGCGGCATCGACGCCGCCGACGGACTCGACCTCCACCGGCTGCTGCGAGCGCTGCGCGTACGCATGGGCCAGTTCGTTCAACACCTGGCGGGTGGCCATGGAGGAGATGCCCTTGAGCGCGTTCATGGCGGCATTGTGGTCGCCGCCCGGCCTGCGTCCAAGCGGAGCATGGCACTAGCAGGTATACCGCTTCGGCATAATCGAAGGCCAGCTATTCACCCCATGGACCTCAAGCAGCTCGAATACTTCGTCCGCGTCGCCGAGCTCGGCAGCTTCACGCGTGCCGCGGTCGAACTCGACGTAGCCCAGCCGGCGCTCAGCCGGCAGGTGCGCCTGCTGGAGGTGGAACTGCGCCAGAACCTGCTCGTGCGCAACGGCCGCGGCGCCGTGCCCACGGAGGCCGGCAAGCTCCTGCTGGAGCACGGGCGCGGCATCCTGCACCAGGTCGAACGCGCCCGCGAAGACCTGGGCCGCCTGCGTGGCGGCCTCGCCGGCAAGGTGGCCGTGGGCTTGCCCAACAGCGTCGCGCGCGTGCTGACCGTGCCGCTGACCCGCGCGTTCCGCGAGGCGCTGCCCGAAGCGCGGCTGTCGATCAGCGAAGGCCTGTCCAGCGGCCTGCAGGAGGGACTGGCCAGCGGCCGGCTCGACATCGTGGTGCTGTACAACGCCCAACCCTCGCGCGAGCTGGACCTGAGCGCCTTGCTGGAGGAGGAACTGGTGCTGGTGCAGGCGCGTCCGCCGGGGCTGCACGAGGACCCGCCGCCCGGGCCGGTCTCCCTGCAGGAGGTCGCGCGGCTGCCGCTGGTGATCCCGACGCGGCCCAACGCGATCCGCATGCACGTCGAGGCGGCGCTCGCGGACATCGGCGCGCGACCGAACGTGGTGCTGGAGATCGACGGCGTCTCCGCCATCCTGGACCTGGTGCTCGATGGCGCCGGCTGCGCGATCCTGTCACGCAACGCCCTGCTCAATTCGCCGCGGCCCTCGGCCTACACGGCACGGCAGATCGGCGAGCCGCCGCTGCGCATCCGCCTGTCCCTGGCGACCAGCCTGCAGAGGCCTGCGACTCCCGTGCAGAAGGCGACGCTGGACCTGATCCGCGAGAAGGCGCCTGCGGTGGTGGCGCATGCGCTGTGAGGGGAAACAGAAAACCCAACATCCGGACGCAGAGGACGCAGAGGTTTCGCAGAGGACGCAAAAGGACTTCCATGGAAGGAATTCCCTTTGCGTTCGGCTGGCTCGTAGGCTGGTGGTGAGCCGCAGGCGAACCCCAGCTTGCTGCGCTACGCTGGATCGCTGGGGTTCGCGTTGCTCACCGCCAGCCTACGAGAACGAGGGCCCGTCAGTCTTCCCGACGGTTCATCGTCGCGGCAGGCGGCGTGCGCTGCAGTCCCGCACCAGGGGCATCGTAGGCTGGTGGTGAGCCGCAGGCGAACCCCAGCTTGCTGCGCTACGCTGGATCGCTGGGGTTCGCGGTGCTCACCGCCAGCCTACGAAGACCGGTGAGTCGTGCCCGCAGGGGCCCGACTGCCCGTCGTCGCGGCAGGCGGCGTGCGGTGAAGGCCCGCATCAGGGGCATCGCCTGGAAGCCGGCCCGGGCGGCGGAGCGCGGCTCGAGAGCGCAGCGTCGAACCGCGCGTACGTTTCATGCTACCGCGGCACTTGTTCGAGCAGAGAGTTTGACCGCGAGGAGCGGGCAAACTCTCTGCGAGTTGTGCCGCGCGACGCCGCCCGGACCGGCTTCCAGGGGAGTCGGCGCGCGCAGCCGCCGACCGATGCCCAGCGGGCCTGCACCGCACGCCGCCTGCCGCGACGCCCCCGGCACTCGGCAGAGGCAGCGACTCATTCCTCCCCGAAGACGGGAGAAGCTCGTCGAATCCTACTTCCTGCGCGCGGCTAGCAGCCGGTCGGCGAACTCCTGCCAGCGGGCCTTCTTCGTCAACCCGGCGAACACGCCCTCGCGCGCCTGGTCCGCGACCCACTGCTGCTTGTCCGCGATCGCGGCTGTCATCAGCGGATCGAAGCCCGATTCGCGCACGGTGTTCGCCGCCTCGCGCATTTCCTCCGCGCGGCGCTGACCGTGCTGCACCACGCGGCTGAAGAAGTAGGCGCCCTGCTCCTGCCAGTCGATGGAGGGGAAGGTTTCCTGCAGGGTGGGCAACACGTGGTCCTCGACGCCGTACGCGCGCGCCGTGCTGTAGCTTTCGATCACCAGCGCCTCCAGGCCCTTGATCATCACGCTGCGGCACATCTTGATCGCACTCGCCACGCCGAGCTGCTCGCTCACCACCTTCGCATCCATGCCCCACGCGGCGAGCACGGGCGCGAGCTCACCCGCCCGCTCGCCGCCCAGCAGCATCGGCACGCGGATGCCGTACGGCGGCACCGAGGTCATGACGCCTGCTTCCACGTAGTGCGCGCCCCGCGCTGCCACGGCCTCGGCGGCCTTCTGCTTCGTCCCGGGCGATGCGGAGTTGAGGTCCAGGAACACGGTGCCGGCGCGGAGGAAGCGCGCAGCCTCCTGCGCGACGGCGAGCGTGTTGGAAGCCGTGACGGCGGAGATGACCAGCTCGCTCGTCTCGCAGAGCTCCTGCATGGAAGCGCAGGGACGAACGCCTTGCTGCTGCGCGTGCGCGCGTTCCGCGCCCGCGGTCGCCGCCTGCGCCAACTTCAGGTCCCACGCGGCAAGCTGCGCAACCTGCGGCTGCAGGCCCGCGGCGAAGATCTTGCCGACCTCGCCGTACCCGACGATGCCCACGCGCGTGACTTGCATGGCTTGCTACATCTTCGGAATCTTGGCGCGCTCGATCACCCCGCCCCAGCGCCTGGTCTCGGAGTCGAGCAGCGAGGCGAGCTGCTGCGGCGTGCTGGACTTCGCGTCCACGCCCAGGTCGGCCAGCTTCCTCTTCACCTCGGGGTTGGCGAGCGCCACCACGCATTCGTGGTTCAAGCGGGCGACGACGTCCTGGGGTGTCTTCGCCGGCGCCGCCAGCGCGTTCCACGAAGCGATGTAGAGGCCTTTCAGCGAGCCGCCCACCTCGCTGGCCGTAGGCACGCCGGGCATCGTGGTGGAGCGCTTCTCGCCGAACGTGGCCAGGGCGCGCAGCGCCTTCGCCTGGATCTGCGAGAGGATGGGCGCCACGATCTCCACGGCGGCGTCGACCTCGCCACCGCGCAGCGCCGTCACCACCTGTGGCGTGCCGTTGAAGGGCACGATCTGCACGTCGATCCCGGCCGTCGTCTTGAACAGTTCGGCCGCGAGGTTCTGCGTGCTGCCGGCCGCGATGGTCGCGACGTTCAGCTTGCCCGGCTTCGCCTTCGCTTCGGCGAGCAGGTCGCCCAGGCTCCTGAAGCGCGAGTTCTCCGGCACCACCACCGCGATGTCGAAGGTGCCCAGCAACGAGATGGGCGCGAAGTCCGTGCGCGCGTGGAAGGGCAACTTGTTGAACAGGCCTTCGCTCACGGCGGTGCCGTTGGACATCAGGAAGAGCGTATAGCCGTCGGGTGGCGCTTGCAGCACCGTGCTGCCTGCCACGATGCCGCCGGCGCCGGGCTTGTTGTCGATGACGACGGCCTGCCCCAGCTGCCTGGCCAGCTGGTCACCGACCGCGCGGACGGTGAGGTCGGCCACGCCGCCCGCGCCGAAGGGCACGACGATGCGCACGGGCCTGGCAGGCCACTTCGACTGGGCGCGCGTCCAGGGCGCGGCAGCGGCGGCCAGCAGGGCGAGCGCCTGACGGCGGGAGAGTTTCAGGTTCATGGGGTGCGAGCGACTAGCGAGCGACGCCCAGCAGGCGGTCCAGCAATTCGGGAGAGCTGCGCAAGGCAGCGGCGGTGTCGGCATGGACCACGCTGCCGTGGTCCAGCACCACCGCGCGGTCGGAGATCGCGAGGATCGCCTGCGGATGCTGCTCCACGATGATGGCCGACAGGCCCTCTTCGCGGGTGATCCGCGCGATCGCCTTGAGCAGCTCGCTCACGATGATGGGCGCGAGGCCTTCCAGCGGCTCGTCCAGCAGCAGCAGCCGGGGATTCACCACCAGGGCGCGGCCCATGGCCAGCATCTGCTGCTCGCCGCCCGAGAGCTGCGTGCCCAGGTTGGTCTTGCGCTCGCCGAGGCGCGGGAACATCTCGTAGACGCGCGCGGGCGTCCAGCGGCCGGGACGGGCCACGGCCGTGAGGTTCTCGTGCACGGTGAGCGACTTGAAGATGTTGCGCTCCTGCGGGACCCAGCCGATGCCCGCCGCGGCGCGTTCGTGCGAAGGCAGCTTGTGCAAGGCGACACTGCCCAGGGAGATCGTGCCTGCATGCCGGCGCGTCGCACCGGCCAGCGTGTTGATCAGCGTCGTCTTGCCGGTGCCGTTGCGCCCGAGCAGCGCCAGCGTCTGGCCCTCGCCCAGCGCGAACGACACGTCGTTCAGGACCACGGCCTCGCCGTAGCCGGCACTCAGGCCTTCCACCTTCAGCAGCTCAGACATGGGAGCGCCCCTCCAGCGGCAAGCCCTCGTTGATTTCGTCGCCGTGACCCAGGTACACGGTCTTCACCTCGGGGTTGGCCTCGATCTCCGCCGGCGTTCCTTCGGTGAGCACGGTGCCGTTCACCAGCACCGTCATGCGGTTCGCGAAACTGAACACCAGGTCCATGTCGTGCTCGATCAGCAGCACCGAGACATCCGCCGGCAGCGCGGCGACGGTCTCCAGCAGTTCTTCGCGCTCGCCCGCGGGCACACCGGCGACCGGCTCGTCGAGCAGCAGCACGCGCGGCTCGCAGGCGAGCGCGATCGCGATCTCCAGCAGCCGGCGCTTGCCGTACGCCAGGTGCTCGGTCCTCTGGTTCGCCACTTCGCCCAGGCGGAACTGCTCCAGCAGTTGCTGCGCACGCTCGGCGACGCCGGCATCCTGGCCCAGCTTGCGCCACCAGCGCGCGCCGAGTCCGCGCTGCTGCGAGACCACCAGCGCCAGCGTCTGCAGCGGCGTCATCGATGCGAACAGCTGGTTGATCTGGAAGGTGCGCACCAGCCCGCGGCGCACGCGCAGGTGCGGCGCGACCCGGCTGATGTCCTGGCCTTCCAGCATGATCGTGCCCGCAGTGGGTTCGAGCACGCCCGTGAGCAGGTTGATCAGCGTGGTCTTGCCGGCGCCGTTCGGGCCGATCAGCGCGTGGCGCGCGCCGCGCCGCAGCTCCAGCGTGACGTCGTTCGTCGCGGTGATACCACCGAACTTCTTCACCAGGCCCCGGCAGGAGAGGACGACGTCGTTCATGCTTTGGTCCCCTTCACCCAGGTCCACGGCTTGAGCAGCCGCTCGCGGCCCACCAGCACCAGGACCACCAGGAACAGGCCGATCCAGAACATCCAGTACTGCGGCGTGATGTTGGACAGAACGCTCTGCACCACCTTGAAGATGATCGCCCCGAGGACGCCGCCATAAAGCCAGCCGATGCCGCCGATCACCACCATCAGCATCACGTCGGCGGAGCGGTCGAAGGACAGCACCTCCATCGAGGCATAGCCCAGCGTCTGCGTGAAGGCCGCACCGGCCGCGCCGGCGATGCCGGCCGCCAGCGTGTAGATCGCGATCAGCCGCGCGTTGACGGGAATGCCGATCGCCATGGCGCGCAGGCGGTTGTCGCGGATCGCCTTGAGCGTGGCGCCGAAGGGCGAGTTCACGACCACGCGCGCGAGCAGGAAGAACAGCAGCAGCAGGGTCAGCGAGTAGTACGAGGCGACGATGCCGTCGAAGCCGAACTGGAAGCGGCCCAGCACGGGCGCGATGGTCAGGCCCTGGATGCCGTCGGTGCCGCCCGTGAGCCACTCCAGCTTGTTCGCCAGCTCCGTCATGATCAGCGCGAGACCGAGGGTCACCATCAGCCGCGTGAGGTCGGAGCCGCGCAGCACGGTGAGGCTGGCGAACAGCCCGAGCACGGCCGTCGCCGCGATCGCCACCAGCAGGCCCACGTGCGGGTCCGGGCTGACGTGCTGCGCGAACAGCGCGGCGACATAGGCGCCGAAGCCGAAGAACGCGGCGTGTCCCAGCGACACGATGCCGGCGAAGCCGAGCACCAGGTCCAGCGACAGCGCGAACAGCGCCCAGGTCGCGGTCTCGTTGATGATCGGGGCCTGCGACGGAATCAGCTTCGGCAGGGCGAACAGCACGATCCACAGGACCGGCTCCCACCACTTCATGCGGGCGGTGCGCAGCAGGCTCTCCCGCGCGATTGGCGAGGTTCCGGCGTTCATGCCTTGCCTCCCTGCCGCACGAACAGTCCGTTCGGCCGCCACAGCAGGATCACGATCATCAGCGTGTAGACGATGAACGCGCCCATCTTGGGAATGTAGTACTTGCCGGCGACGTCGGCGATGCCGAGCAGCAGCGCCGCGAGCAGCGGGCCGGTGATGGAGGACGTGCCGCCGACCGCCACCACGATCAGGAAATAGATCATGAACTTGAGCGGGAAGGTCGGGTCCAGTCCCAGCACTTCCGCGCCGAGCGCCCCGCCCAGTCCCGCCAGGCCGGAGCCGAAGGCAAACGTCGAGAGGAACACCACGTTGACGTTGATGCCCAGGCCGGCCGCCACGCGCTGGTCGTCGACGGATGCGCGCAGCCGGCTGCCGAAGCGCGTCTTCGCCAGGATGTACTGCAGGCCCACCGTGAGCGCGGCGCACACGGCGATGATGAACAGGCGATAGTGGCCCATGCCCAGCGAGCCGATCTCGGTGCGGCCCTTGAGCCATGCGGGCAGTTGCATGATCTGCTGCGTCGAGCCGATGTAATAGTCCACCGCGGAGATGGCCATGAAGACCAGGCCGATGGAGAACAGCACCTGGTCCAGGTGCGGCTTGCGGTACAGCGGCCGGTACAGCGGGGGCTCGAGCACCGCGCCGAGCAGCGCCGCGCCCGCGAAGGCGATGGGCAGGCACACGAGGAAGGGCACGTCGAGCCGCTGCATCAGCAGCACGGTGATGTAGCCCCCGGCCATGGCGAAGGCGCCGTGCGCGAGGTTGATGAAATTCATCAAGCCCATCGTCACGGCCAGTCCGACCGCCAGCACGAACAGCAGCATGCCGTAGGCGATGCCGTCGAAGAGGATGGTGAGCATGGTCTGGGAGGGGTTAGGGCCTAGGGGCCAGGTTCCAGGCAGGGAACCGGCTGTTCCCCTCATCCCTGGCCCCTAGCCCCTAGCCCCTGCGGCGCTTCTCGCGCCGCTTACTTCGTCTTGCCCGGGTCCTTGACGTCCTTGATGACGTCGAACTCGACGTTCCACAGCTGGCCGTTCTTCTTCTCGACCTTGCGCAGGTAGATGTTCTGCACGATGTCGCGTGTCTGCGCGTCGATGTAGATCGGGCCGCGCGGGCTTTCGAACAGGTCGCCCTTCATGGCGTTCACCAGCGCTTCGCCGCCGCCCTTGCCGCCGGACTTCTTGATGGCGTCGTAGATCAGGTGCGCGCCGTCATAGCCGCCCACGGCCATGAAGTTGGGCCGCAGTCCCGGGTTGGCCTTCTCGAAGGCCGCGACGAACTTCTTGTTCATCGGCGAGTTGTGGTCGGTGGAGTAGTGGTGCGAAGTGACCACGCCCAGCGCCACGTCGCCCATCTGGTTGAGCTGGTCGTCGTCGGTGATGTCGCCCGTGCCGATCAGACGGATGCCGGCCTTGTCCATGCCGCGCTCGCCGAACTGCTTCATCAGCGCCGCGCCGGCGCCCGAGGGCGTGAACACGAACAGCGCGTCGGGCTTCTCGTCGCGCACCTTCTGCAGGAAGGGCGCGAAGTCGGGGTTCATCAGCGGCACGCGCAGCGAGTCGGTCACCTTGCCGCCGTTGAACTGGAAGCGCTCCTTGAAGAACTTCTCCGCGTCGATGCCCGGGCCGTAGTCGGACACCAGGGTGACGACGGTCTTGATGCCGTTCTTGGGCGCCCAGTCGGCCAAGGCCACCGAGGCCTGCGGCAGCGTGAAGCTGCTGCGCACGATGAAGGGCGAGGCTTCCGTGATGCTGGAGGTGGCCGCGGCCATCACCACCAGCGGCGTCTTGGATTGCGTCGCGATCGGCGCCACGGCGAGCGCGGAGGGCGTGATGCCCATGCCGGCCAGCACGTTGACGTGGTCGTTCACCACCAGTTCCTGCGCGAGGCGCCGCGTATTCGCGGGCACGCTGGCGTCGTCCTTGACGATCAGCTGCACCTTCTTGCCGGCGACGGTGTCGCCGTTCTGCGCCATCCACAGCTTCACGCCGGCCTCGACCTGGCGGCCGGTGGTGGCCTGCTGGCCCGTCATCGGCAGGATCAGTCCGATCTTGAACACGTTGTCCTGGGCCAGGCTCAGGCCGCTGGCGCCGACGAGGGCCAGGGCGGCCGCGGTCTGGAGAAGGGTTCTCTTGTGCATGGCTTGGGATCTCCTTGGGTAATCAAATCGGGCAGGCGCGCGCGGCCCCCGCCCGTGCAACGTGCGGTGCGGATTCTGAACGGTGGGACGGTGCGTGCAAAACGACAGCTTCGTCTAGCAGTTATGAGCGATTGCGATAGCGTACTGCCTGTTATTCGCGGCGAAGAGTGCATTGGGGCAAAGGCAGTGGCCTGTCCCGTGCACGGGAGTATCCGGCATGGGGCGCAACCCCCGTCTCGGTAGTCAGCCTAGGTGCCGCGCAAGGGGTACCACCCCGGCCCCGCGCCATCAGCGCTGCCGGATCAGCCGCACCCCGGGCATCCGGTCCAGGTGCTCGCCCTGCACCGCCTCGCGCAGGTTGCGCTGGGCGATGCGCGAGTGCTCGCGCATGATGCCCTCCGCCCGCGCCCCTTCGCGCCGCTCGATGGCGTCCAAGACCTGCCGGTGCTGGTCCTGCGCGACGATGAGCATGTCGCGCGCCCGCGGCGTGTTCGCCTGCACGACGACGAAGCCCGACGGCGAAGCAAAGGGCAGGTTCACCACGCGTTCGAGCTCCCGCGCCAGCACGGTGCTGCCCGCCATCTCGGCCAGCAGGTTGTGGAACCGCTGGTTGGCGGCGACGTAGCGGGTGAAGGACTCGTCGTCCAGCGCCGGCTGCTCCAGCACGCGGTCGATCTCTTCCAGGCAGGTGCGCGCTTCCGCGAGCACCACGCCGGCGACGCCGCGCTCGGCCGCCAGCCGCACGGCCAGGCCTTCGACCGTCCCGCGCAGTTCGATCGCATCGGACACGTCGCGCTCGGAGAAGGTCCGCACGGCATAGCCGCCATTCGGCAGCGCGTCGAGCAGGCCTTCCTGTTCCAGCCGCATCAGCGCGGCGCGGATCGGCGTGCGCGACACGCCCAGGCGCTCCACCAGGGTGAGCTCGGCGATGCGCGCGCCGCCCGCGAGCTCGCCGGCCAGGATCATCTCGCGCAGGCGCAACTGCGCCTTGACCGCCTGCGAGCCGCCCGCTTCGTCGGCAGCGGGAAGAGGCATTCGAGCGCTCATGCTGAGGTTTCTGTATACATTCGCGCAGCTTAGCGCAGGGCAGCCCAGAGCGTCAATGCGACCGCCTCCCTCTGTCGCGATCACAGCCGCGGCCGCCGATCGACCGGCTTGCTGTATACATTGCGTATTCCGTGTCGTATCATTCGCGGCACTCCCTGAACTCCTGCCGCACCTCCGCCATGTTTCCCAAGAACGCCTGGTACGTCGCCTGCATGCCCGACGAGATCAACGACAAGCCGCTCGGCCGCACGATCTGCAACGAGAAGATCGCCTTCTACCGCGGCGAAGAGGGGCGCGTGGCGGCGGTCGAGGACTTCTGCCCGCACCGTGGCGCGCAGTTGTCGCTGGGCAGCGTGTGCGAAGGCAAGCTGGTGTGCGGCTATCACGGCCTGGTCATGGGCTGCGACGGCAAGACCGTTTCGATGCCCGGCCAGCGCGTGCAGGGCTTCCCGAAGATCCGCTCCTACCCGGTGATCGAGCGCTACGGCTTCGTCTGGGTGTGGCCCGGCGACGCCGCGCTCGCCGACCCCGCCAAGCTGCACCACCTGGAGTGGGCCGAGAGCCCGGAGTGGACCTATGCGGGCGGCCTGTACCACGTGGACTGCGACTACCGCCTGATGGTCGACAATCTGATGGACCTCACGCACGAGACCTACGTGCACACCACGAGCATCGGGCAGAAGGAGATCGACGAGTCGCCGGTGAACACCAAGACCGAGGGCGACCACGTGATCACCAGCCGCTTCATGGAAAACGTGATGCCGCCGCCCTTCTGGAAGGCCAACCTGCGCGGCAACCACCTGGCCGACGACGTGCCCGTGGACCGCTGGCAGGTCTGCCACTTCTATCCGCCCAGCCACATCATGATCGAGGTGGGCGTGGCCCACGCCGGCCAGGGCGGCTACCACGCAGACCCGAAGGTGAAGGTGTCCAGCATCGTGGTGGACTTCCTCACGCCGGAGACCGAGACCTCCATGTGGTACTTCTGGGGCATGGCGCGCAACTTCAACGTCAAGGACACCAACCTCACGGCGCAGATCCGCGACGGCCAGGCCAAGGTGTTCGCCGAAGACACCGAGGTGCTGGAGGCACAGCAGCGCAACCTGCTCAAGTATCCCGAGCGCAAGCTGCTCATGCTCAACATCGACGCCGGCGGCGTGCAGTCGCGCCGCGTGATCGACCGGCTGGTCGCGGCGGAACGGCCGGAAAAGCTGGCAGCATAGAGGGATGGCTCAACTCACCGTCAAGGTCCTGCGCAAGAAGCAGGAAGCGCTGGACATCGCAAGCTTCGAGCTGGTGAAGCCGGACGGCTCCGCCCTCCCCGGCTTCAGCGCCGGCTCGCACATCGATGTCCAGGTTCCCGGCGGCCTCACCCGCCAGTACTCGCTGTGCAACGACGCGGCGGAGCAGCACCGCTACCGGATCGCGGTGCTGCGCGACCCGGTCTCGCGCGGCGGCTCCACGGGCATGCACGACGCGCTGAAGGAAGGCGACACGCTGCAGATCAGCGAGCCGCGCAACCACTTCCCGCTGGTGCACGCCGAGCGCACGCTGCTGTTCGCCGGCGGCATCGGCGTCACGCCGCTGCTGTCCATGGCGCAGCGGCTGGCGCACATAGGCGCCGATTTCCGCATGCACTACTGCACGCGGTCGGCCGAGCGCACGGCCTTCCGCGACGAGATCGCGGCTTCGGCGTATGCCGACCGCGTGGAGTTCCACCACGACGACGGCGACGCGGCGCAGAAGCTGCAGCTCGAACAGGTGATCGCCCAGCCGCACGCGGGCACGCACCTGTACGTGTGCGGTCCGACCGGCTTCATCGACTGGGTCGTGAAGACGGCGGAGCGCCTGGGCTGGCCCAAGGACCACGTGCACCTGGAATACTTCGGCGCCGCGCCCCAGGACACGGCAGGCGACCGCGCCTTCCAGGTGAAGATCGCCAGCAGCGGCGAGACCTACGAGGTCGCTGCGGACGAGACAGTGGTGCAGGCGCTGCAGAAGCACGGCATCGAGATCCTCACGTCCTGCGAGCAAGGCGTGTGCGGCACCTGCATCACGCGCGTGCTGCAAGGCGAATGCGACCACCGCGACCTGTACTTCACCGACGAGGAAAAGGCGCAGAACGACCAGTTCACCCCCTGCTGCTCGCGCTCGAAGTCGCCGGTGCTTGTTTTGGATCTTTAAAACCCAGCATCCGGACGCAGAGGGCGCAAAGGTTACGCAGAAGTCGCAAAAGGGAAACCTTTAAAGGTTTTTTCTGCGTCCTCTGCGAAACCTCTGCGTCCTCTGCGTCCGGTTGTTGGCTTTTGGAAATCCGCGCTTTCTCCCCCACTAGAATTCACACGACACCCGAGAGAGACAAAGCATGATCAAGCTCCCCGCCCGTTACGACCATGTCGGCAGCTTCCTGCGGCCGAAGTATTTGCTGGAGGCCCGTGCGCAGAAGGCGCGCGGCGACATCACGCCGGCGCAGCTGCGCAAGGTGGAAGACCAGGCGATCACCGAGATCGTGAAGTTCCAGGAGGACGTGGGACTCAAGAGCATCACCGACGGCGAGTTCCGCCGCACCTACTTCCACATCGACTTCCTCGAGCAGCTCGGTGGCGTCAAGACCGACATCCCGGTCACCGTGAAGAAGCCGGACGGCACCGAGGAACTCGCGCCGCCCGTGATCCGCGTGATCGACAAGGTGCGCCACGCCAAGGACATCCAGAAGGCCGACTTCGAGTACCTGAAGTCGCAGGTCACCCCCGGCCACACGGCCAAGGTCACCATCCCCTCGCCCACCATGCTGCACTTCCGCGGCGGCCGCGCGGGCATCAGCAAGGAAGCCTATCCCGAGCTCGACCCGGTCTTCTACGACGACGTCGCCAAGGCCTATGGCGACGAACTGCGTTCGCTGTACGCGGCCGGCTGCCGCTACGTGCAGATGGACGACACCAACCTCGCCTACCTCTGCGACGAGAAGATGCGCGAGGCGGCCCGCCAGCGCGGCGACGATCCCAACGAGCTGCCGCACCGCTACGCGAAGTTCATCAACAAGGTGGTCGCGCAGAAGCCCGAAGGCATGCTGCTCGCCATGCACCTGTGCCGCGGCAATTTCAAGAGCACGCACGCGGCCGCGGGCAACTACGAGCCCGTGGCCGAGGCCCTGCTGAAGGAGATGGATCTCGACGCGTTCTTCCTGGAGTACGACGACGAGCGCTCCGGCGACTTCCGGCCCCTGCGCTACCTGCCCAAGGGCAAGACCGTGGTGCTCGGACTGGTGACCACGAAGTTCGGCCAGCTGGAAAGCAAGGACGCCCTCAAGCGCCGCATCGAGGAAGCCGCGAAGTACGCGCCGATGGAGCAGCTCGCGCTGTCGCCGCAGTGCGGCTTCTCCAGCACGGTCCACGGCAACAACATCGCAGTGGAAGACCAGCGCAGCAAGCTGCGCCTGGTGATCGAGACCGCGCGCGAGATGTGGGGCGAGGACTGATCCGCGCTGTTACCTTCGCAATTGCACCAGCGCCGCCCTTGCGGCGCTTTTTTTCGCCGAGAATCCCGCATGCCCAGCGTGTTGTTGATCGAGGATGACGAGGCGCAGCGGTTCGTGGCGCGCTTTGCGCTGAAAAAGGCCGGCCACGACGTGCGCGAAGCGGTGGATGGAGCGGCCGGCGTGGACGCAGCCCGTGCGCAACGCCCCGACGTGATCGTCTGCGACGTGATGATGCCGGGCATGACCGGCTACGAAGTGCTGTCGCAACTGCGTGCCGATCCGCGCCTCGCTACCGTCCCCTTCATCCTGCTCACGGCCATGTCCGACCGCAAGTACATGCGCCAGGGCATGACTGCGGGCGCCGACGACTTCCTCACCAAGCCGTACCGCCCCGACGAACTCTGCGAAGCCGTGTCCGCGGTGATCGCGCGCCGGCAGGTGCAGGAGAAAGCGTTCCGCAGCTCGGTCTCCGGGCTGGTCGAGAGCGCGCTGGAGCAGCAGAAGGAAAGGCTCGGCCGCCAGTACGAAGGCCACCTGCAGCGCGAGATCGACAAGCGCTGGAGCCAGGCCAACGGCGCCACCGACCTGCACTACGCACAGGCCTTCCTGCTGCTGGCCGACCTGATCGGCCCCGAACCCGGCGAGGACGATGCTGCCCTCGCCGAGCGCGTGAAGCAGGCGCAACAGGCCGCGCGCGACACGCTGTACCTGTTCGGCGCGACCCACGTGCTGCCCTACGGTCCCAAGCTGATGGCGGTGTTCACCGACGCGGCGACGCTCACCACGCCCGCGGAACTGCGCGTGCTGCGCGCCGCCATCGCACTGGCCAAGGGCGTGCCGCGCGAGCGCAAGCTCGCGATCGCAATGCATGCCGGCCCGGTGGCGCTGGTCGCGGTCGACGATGGCCTGCATGGCGACCAGGGCCACACGCTGGTGCCCGGCGAGTCGGTGAACGCGGTCGCGGCACTGGAGGAAGCGGTGGCCGAGCAGGGTTGGCGCATCGCCGCCACCGGTGCGATGGCCGAGGCACTCGGCCCGCAGGCCGTCCTGGGACGCGAGGCGCGCACGCGCCGCGACGACCCCGCCGTCGAGGTGCTCGGCCCGGAGGCTTGAGCCCGCCGTCCGCGGCGCGCAGAATGGCGCGGCGACCGCAGGAGGCTTCCATGCTGCACAGCCCGCCCACCCGCCGCGCCGTCCTGGCCGGACTGGCCGGATTCGCGGCCGCCACCCTGCCCTGCACCCGCGCGCATGCGCAGGCCGGCGCCATGCAATCGTGGCCGCTCGCGACCTCGCGCCGCACCGGCATCCACGACGTCGCGCCCGCGCCGGACGGCGGTGTCTTCTTCTCCGCGCAGGCGAGCGGACACCTGGGCTGGTTCGATCCCGGCAGCGGCCGCACGGAACTGGTCGCGCTCGGCTCCGGCTCGGCGCCGCACGGCGTGGTGCAGGGCCCGGACCACGCGGCGTGGCTGGCCGACGGCGGCCAGAACGCGATCGTCCGCGTCGGCTGGCCCGACCGCAAGCTCACCGTGTTTGCTCTGCCGGCCGGCACGCCCTGGACCAACCTCAACACCGCGAGCTTCGACCACGACGGAGACCTCTGGTTCACCGGACAGGCCGGCTACATCGGCCGCCTCGCGGTGCGCACGGGACAGGTGACGGTGAAGCCGGCACCGCGCGGCCCGGGCCCCTACGGCATCTGCACCACGCCGGGCGGCGAGCTCTGGTGGTGTTCGCTGGCCGGCTCGTTCATCGCGCAGCTCGATCGGCGCACCGGCGAGTCGCGCATCGTGGAGCCGCCCACCCGCGACCAGGGCGCGCGCCGCATCTGGAGCGACAGCCGCGGCCGGCTGTGGGTGAGCGAATGGAACAGCGGCCAGCTCTCCATGCACGATCCCGCGACGCACGCGTGGCGCGCGTGGAAGGTGCCGGGCCCGCGGCCGATGGTCTACGCCGTGTATGTCGACGACCGCGACAGCGTGTGGGTGAGCGACTTCGGGGGCAACGCGTTGTGGTCCTTCGATCCACGCAGCGAGAAATTCGAGCGCCATCCGTTCGCGCACGAGAGCGCCAACGTGCGCCAGATCCTCGGGCGCAAGGGCGAGGTGTGGTTCGGCGAGAGCGGCGCGGAACGCATCGGCGTGATCCGCAGCAACTCCGCCTAGCGCCGCACCGTCACCACCTTCGCCTGGATTCGGCCGTCGATCGCGCCGCTGCCGAAACGGCTCGCGAGCGCCTCGGCAGCGGCTTGCGTGGCCTCGGCCAGCCCCGGGGAGCCGCGCGCCTCGATTTCCCCGCGCAAGGGCGTGCCCTGGCAGTAAGCCAGCGCCACGATGCGCGCCGAGGCGGCCGGGCTGCGGGCCGTCACCGTCACGATCTGCGGCGCCTCGCGGAAACCGCCCTGCACGAGGTCGCGCGCGATCGCCTCCGCGTTGTGGTACCCATGCGGCAGGCGGGCCATGAATCGAGGGGGGTCCTGCGGATAGAGCGGCACCAGCGCATCGGTCACCGTCGCGGCGAACTCGTTGTCGGCGATCGCATCCCACACGTTGAACACCAGCACGCCGCCGGGGCGCAGCACGCGCCGCGCCTCGGCGAAGGCATGCGCCTTGTCCGGGAAGAACATGGCGCCGAACTGGCACGCGACGGCGTCGAAGCTCGCATCCGCGAAGGGCAGTTGCATCGCGTCCGCCACCTGCCACTCCACCGGACGCCGCGTGCCGCGCCGCTGCGCCTCCTGCAGCATCGCCGGGTTCAGGTCGGTGGCGACGATGCGGCTCGACGCCGGCAAGGCCTGGGCGAGGCGGCGGGTGACCACGCCCGTGCCGGCAGCGATCTCCAGCAGCGCCGCCGGCGCGAGCGCTGCGATGCGGCTCGCCAGGTCCTGCGCATACGGCTCGAAGATCAGCGGCACCATGTGCTGCTCGTAGAGCTCGGGGATGGAGCCTGCGAATACCAGGTCGGTGGCGGCCATGCGGACCTCCGCGGAATCTACTGCGTGACGAACACCATGCCGAGCACGCCGAAGGACAGCGTGCGGTCGCCGGCCGTGGTGTACGAGGCCACGCCCAGCGAGTGGCAGCTGGTCGCGAAGGCGGCCAGCGAACCCAGGCCGAGCAGCCGGGACACCGGGCTGCGCTCGCCGATCGTTTCCTTGATGCGCGCGCGATGCCGCTCGGGCGAGGGATTGAGGACCACGGCGAGCAGCAGCACGGCGACGAGGACGATGGCGAGGGTCAGCGGCTTGGTTTTCATTCAGTCTCCAGGGCGGCAAGCTGCGCGAGGCAGTCGGCTTGCCAGCGGAATTCGGATGCGAAGCTGTCGCGGTCCGCGACCGCCGCAGCGCCGCCCTGCGCGTACACCGTGGCGTACGCGGCATAGTCGGCGGCCTGCAGCGCATCGCCCGCCAGCGCCCGCGCGACCGCATAGGTGGCGGACACGGCGGCATGGCCGCAGCCGTCGATGGCGCGCGAACCGGGATGATGATTGGCGAGGGCTGCCGCCTCGGCTGCGAGCGCGTCGCGGTGCGCGTCGTCGCACTCCCCGGCCAGCCAGCGCCCAAGCCCGGCCAGGCAGGCGCCGACCCGCGCGTCTTCCAGCAGGTGGCGCACGCGCAGCACGCAGGCATGCGCGAACGCGTAGCGCAGGTGCGCGTGTTCCGGCGCAGCCAGGCCGAGATCCCGCGCGAGGCGGTCCAGTGCATCGTTCATGGCGACTCCCTTGGCGCGGTCCGCGCCAGCAGGGCTGCGCGCCGTTCCAGGCTGGCCGCCGGCCAGTGCCGCTGGCGATCGTAATACTCCGGCACGGCGGGCACGCCGGGCGGCAACTGCAGCCACGGCTGTTTGCTCGCCGTGAAGATGTGGATGTCGGGTGGCAAGGCATCGGGCGTGTCGAGCGTGCCGACCCGCACGAAATGCACGTGCGGCCCGGCTCCCGAGTAGTTGCTCCACACGGCGATGTGGCAGCGCGGACAGCGCGCGATGCGCTGTCCGCGGCCGCTCTCCGAAGGCGTGTCGACCACCACGGGCTGCCCGGCGAGCAGCTCGACGCGGTCCGCCTCGATCAGGGCATTCAGCGCGAACGAGGCGCCGGACTCGCGTTGGCACCAGCGGCAGTGGCAGCAATGGACGAACAGCGGCGCCGTGTGCATGCGATAGCGCACGGCGCGGCAATCGCAGCCGCCGTCGAGGGGAAACGCCGCTTTCACGGCCGCCATCATGCGCGCGCCGGACGCGAAGCGGAAGGGCGGCGTCGCTTGCGCGCCTCAGGGCCGGCGCTCGCGGTGCGGCGGTCGGGCAGAAGTACCGAAGGCGGCCCCCGCGTGCACGAGCGCCGCGGCATGCGACGCCCCGGCTGCTAGCATGGGCCAAGTCCAGGGAACGGGAGGGAGCACGCCATGAAGACCGCGGCGATCCGCTTGCTGCTCGCGGCAGCCGTGCTCGGCGCCGCCGCCGCGGCCTGGTTCCTGCACGGAACGCGCGAGGAAGCCGTGGCCATCCTCGACCCGGCGCGCATCCTGCTGCTGCGCACCCCCGGCGGATTCCTCGAGGTCGCCGCGCTCGAGAAGGTCGAGGAGTTCGGCTGGAGCTCCCGCTATACCTGCCCGCTGGTGGACTGCCCGAGCCTGCTGACACCGACCATCTCCCGCATCCGGGTGCGGGCGCGCTTCACCTACCGGGTGCCGCTTGCAGCCGAGTGGAAGCTCGTCCCGCGCGCAGACCACTATGTGCTCACGGTGCCCGAGCCGCAGTTGCAGGTACCCGTCGCCTTCCACACGGAGGACATGCAGATCCAGACGACGGAGTCGGGCTGGCTCTCCCCGCCGGCTGCACCCAATCGCGAGGCCGTGGTCCGGCATCTCGGGCCGCAACTGGCCAGCCGCGGGTCCGACCCGGCTTACCTGCGGGCGCTGCGGCCGGCCGCGCAGCAGACCGTGCAGGAGTTCGCCCGCAAGTGGATGCTGGAACAAGGCGGCAAGACGAGCTTGCCGATCGAGGTGAGCTTCGAGCCAGGCGCCGCGCATTGACCCCGGTGAAGAGCCGCGGGCCTGGCGTTCAGCGCTGTGCGCGGTCCTTCGCGTTCTGCGCCTCGATGCGCTCGCGCGCGGCCTGCCAGTCGGCGTCGCTCCAGTCGCGCAGCTCGTAGAAGTTGCCGCCGGTGGCGAGCGCGTTGCCGCCATCCATCATGATGCTCTGGCCCGTGAGCCAGTCGCACTGCCCGGGCGCCATCAGGAAGGCGGCGAGCTTCTGCAGCTCGCTCATCTTGCCCGCCCGCGCCATCGGGTTGCGCGCCTTGCTGCGGGCGCCGGGCTCCTCGCCGGGGTTGAGCCGCTTGCTCATGCCCTCTGTGGGAATCTCGCCGGGACCGACGGCGTTGAGCCGGATGCCATGGCGCGCCCATTCGACCGCAAGCGACTTGGTCATCACGTCGATGCCCGCCTTGCTCATGGCCGAGGGCACGACGTAGGGGCTGCCGTTGTCGACCCAGGTCGTGATGATGCTCATGACGCTGCGGAACGGCCGCTCCGGCGTCCACTGCCCGGCCCGGGATTCGGCGACCCAGCGCTTGCCCACGGCCTGCGTCACGTAGAAGGTCCCATGGAACACGATGTTCGCGATCGCGTCGAAGCCGCGCGGCGACAGGCTTTCGGTCGGCGCGATGAAGTTGCCGGCGGCGTTGTTGACCAGTCCCGTGAGTCCGCCGTGCTCGAACAGCTCCTGCACCATGTCGTCGACGGCCTGCGCAACGCGGATGTCCACGCCGAAGGTGTCGATGCGCCGGCCGGGGAACTGCGCGCGCCAGGCTTCCGCCGTTTCCTCGCAGACGGCCTTGCGGCGCCCGCAGATGGCGACGTCGCCGCCGAGCGCGAGAAACTGTTCGGCCATCGCGCGGCCGAGGCCGGTGCCGCCGCCGGTGACCAGGATGCGCTGGCCGGCGAAGAGTTGGTCTGCGTACATGGTGTGTCTCCCCGGGCGAAACCCGCCCGCCCCAATGTAGCAGTGCGCGTTGCCCCTCCCGCTAGAGGAAGCGTTCGGCCTGCGCCAGCAGGTCCTGCTTGGGCGGCAGCTCGGTGCGCGGGCAGCGCACGAGCGCGATCACCGCCTGCAGCTTGTCGCCCACGCGCAGTTCCGCCAGCGACAGGGCCTCGCCCGGCGAGTCGCTGCCGGCCTCGGCCTTCACGTTCATGCGGTCGAGGCGCAGCTCCCTGCGCGTGAGCACCACATGCTGCTGCGGATGCCCGAACACATCCTCGATGACGCGCAGGTAGCCCTCCAGCGTAGCCAGGCTGCCCTTCACCTCGATGAAGTCCTTGACGGCCTGGTCGAGGTCGCGCTGCACTTCCGCGATCTGCTGGGCGATCGTCGTGGGGTCGTCCACGATGCCCTGCATGCCGTCCTGCGCGAGCTTGAGGAAGCGCAGGCGCGTCATCAGCCACGCCTTGCGCTGCTCCTTCTGCAAGCCTGCCCGGTCGATCTCCAGGATGCGCCCCAATGCGACCTGCGCGAGCCGCAGCACGATGCGGCGGCCGACCTCCATGCGCACCTGGCGCTCGGTGGCCGCGGGCTCGACCAGCCGGTGGCCGGTGAAATTGACGGTGGTCTGCGCCACGTCCTGCCGCAGCATCCCGTCTTCGTAGCGCGGCGCCAGCACGGTCTTTTCCTCGCAGCGCATGCCCACCAGTGCGAAGGCCTCGTCCACGCCGATGTTCGCGGGCGCCTCGAAGAAGGCGCGCAAGTCCTTGCTGCGGCCGAGGAAGGCAGGGATGTCGTCGGCGCTCGCGAAGAAGGCGCGCAGGTTCGCATCGCGGGTCCATTGCGCGCGCGTCAACAGCAGCGGCTGAAGCGGCATGCGCCCGATCTGGCGCAGCCACGCGATGGTGGTGCGCACGCACGGCTCCAGCTTGTGGCGGTAGCGGCGGTCGGCGCGGACCTTGGGCTCGACGGTTTCGACGATCAGGTCGGTGAGTTCGGCGACGAGCTCCCGGTCCTCGTCGGGCCGGACCTGCTGCTCGCGGCCGAACAGCACGGCGAAGGCGCGGTCGAAAAGCGAGGTGGCCATTGCGGGCTACCAGTCCATCGTCGGCACCCAGGCGTTCAGGGGCCTGCCCTGGTACAGCCGGCCGCGGATGCGGTTGGCCAGCTGCTCGGCGTGCGGCCGCGTCGTCTCCATATCGATCACCGCGGTGGGGGCGCCGCTCTCGTGCACGAGCTTGATGGCCTCCACCGGGGCGAAGGGCGACAACGCGTCGCGGATCCCGTCCTCGTCGACGTCGTCCGGCAGGTTTCCGATCACGATGCGCATGCTGGTCTCCTTCAACCCATGATGTTGACGCCGCCGTCCACGTACAACGTGCCTCCGGTGATCCGCCGGGCGTACGGCGTCGCGAGGTAGGCGCAGGCGAAGCCCACGTCCATGATGTCGACCAGTTCGCCCACCGGCGACTTCTGCGTCGCCTCGTTGAGCAGCAGGTCGAAGTCCTTCAGCCCCGAGGCGGCGCGCGTCTTCAGCGGGCCTGGCGAGACCGGGTGCACGCGGATGCCCCGGGGGCCCAGCTCGTACGCGAGATAGCGGCAGGACGCCTCCAGCGCGGCCTTCACCGGACCCATCACGTTGTAGTTGGGCACCACCTTCTGCGCGCCGTGGTAGCTCATAGCGACCATCGTGCCGCCATCGACCATCAGCGGCGCGGCCAGCCGCGCCATGCGCACGAAGGAGTGGCAGGAGATGTCCATCGCCTTGGCGAAGCCATCCGCGCTGCAATCGAGCAGGCCGCCCTGCAGGTCGTCCTTGGGCGCCCAGGCGATCGAGTGCACCAGGATGTCCAGCCTGCCCCACTGTGCGGAGATGCGCTCGAACACGGCCTCGAGCTCGCCGGGGTGGCCGACGTCTAGCCGCAGCAGCAAGGGCGCCTCGAGGCTGCGCGCCAGCGGCTCCAAGTACGGCCTCGCCTTGTCGTTGAGATAGGTGAGCGCCAGGTCGGCGCCGAGCTGGCGCAGCGCCGACGCGCAGCCATAGGCGATGGAATGCTCGTTGGCCACACCGACCACGAGCGCCTTCATGCCCTTCAGGGCCGGGGTGGGAACCGGAATCATGCGTTCTCCCGCTGCGAAGCGATGCCGGAGCCTCGGGCCATGGCCTGCAGCAGGGCCTCACCGTTCTCCGGCCGCAGGGCGCGGATGATGATGCGCGTGCGGTCGCGCAGCGTTTCGGTGTCGGCGTGGTTGCGGGCGTCCATGTCAGGCGGCGAGCAGCGCGTGCGTGTGCCGCGCGATCATCAGCTCCTCGTTGGTGGGCACCACCCACGCGCCGACCCGGCCGCCGGCGGGGCTGATGCGCGGGCCGTCCTTCGCATTGGCGACGCCGTCGAGCTGCACGCCGAGCCACGCCGCGTCCTCGCAGATGCGCTGGCGGATGAACGCCGCGTGCTCGCCGATGCCGGCCGTGAAGACGATCGCGTCGAGGCCGCCCAGGGCGGCGGCCAGCGAGCCGAGCTCGCGCCGGATGCGGTACAGGTACAGGTCGATGGCCGTGCGGGCGCCGGGATCGTCGCTCGCGAGCAGCGCGCGCATGTCGCTGGAGAGGCCGGAGACGCCC
Source organism: Ramlibacter ginsenosidimutans (assembly GCF_016654015.1). Taxonomy (GTDB): domain Bacteria; phylum Pseudomonadota; class Gammaproteobacteria; order Burkholderiales; family Burkholderiaceae_C; genus Ramlibacter; species Ramlibacter ginsenosidimutans. The sequence goes on from NZ_JAEPWM010000009.1 coordinate 98,337, forward strand.
AGCAACCCGGACTCGTTGTAGATCAGCTTCTCGACGGCGCGCACGTCCATGCCGCGCTGGCCTACCAGGTAGAGGATGACGCCCGGATCGATCGCGCCGCAGCGAGTCCCCATGGGCAGGCCGTCCACGGCGGTGAAGCCCATGGTGCTGGCCACGCTCGCGCCCTCGCGCAGCGCACACATGCTGGCGCCGTTGCCCAGGTGCATCACCACGGTGCGGCCCTGCGCGGCGCGCGCATCCACCTGCGGCAGCACCGACGCGATGTACTCGTAGGACAGGCCGTGGAAGCCGTAGCGCCGCACGCCTTGCGCGTGGAAGCGCGCCGGCAGCGCGAACATCTGCGCCACCTCCGGGTTGCTGCGGTGGAACGCCGTGTCGAAGCACGCCACCTGCGGCAGCTCCGGCATGCGTTCGAGCAGCACGCGGATTGGCGACAGGTTGTGCGGCTGGTGCAGCGGCGCCAGCGGCACGAACTGCTCCAGCGACTGCAGGACGGCGGCGTCCATGCGCACCGGGCGCGTGTACTCCATGCCCCCGTGCACGACGCGGTGCCCGATGGCGGCGAGCGTGTCGCGGCCCAAGTGCGCGCGCACGAAGGGCACGAGGTGATCCAGCGCACCCGCGTGGCCCAGCTGCACGCCTTCGGCCCAGGTCGTCTCCTCCAGCAGTTCGCCCGCTGCATTCTTCGCGACGAAGCGCGGCCGGGTGTACAGCCCCTCCACCTGCCCGCGCAGGCTGGGCGCGAGGTCCTTGCCGCGCACCAGGAACAGCGAGTACTTGATGCTCGAAGAGCCGGCGTTCAGTACGGCGATCGCGTCAGCCATTGCGAGACTCCCTGCTCATTGCACTGCCTTGCCCAGCGACTCGCGCCGGGCATGCGCGACCAGCGATGCCACGGCGCAGGAGGCCAGCCGCGTCATCACCGAGTCCGCGCGGCTGGTGAGGATGATCGGGACCTTCGCACCGAGCACGATGCCCGCCGCATCGGCGCCCGCAAGGAAGGTGAGGCTCTTCGCGAGCATGTTGCCCGCTTCCAGGTCCGGCACGATCAGCACGTTGGCGCGGCCGGCCACCGGCGAATCGATCTTCTTGATCTCCGCCGCCTGCAGGTTGATCGCGTTGTCCAGCGCCAGCGGCCCGTCCAGGACGCCACCGGTGATCTGGCCGCGGTCGGCCATCTTGCACAGCGCGGCGGCCTCGATGGTGGATTGCACCTTGGGGTTCACCGTCTCCATCGCCGACAGGATGGCGACGCGCACCTCGGGCTGGCCCAGCGCCCGCGCGAGGTCGATCGCGTTCTGCACGATGTGGACCTTGTCCTCCAGCGTGGGCGCGATGTTCACGGCGGCGTCCGAGATGATCAGCGGCGTGTCGTAGCTGGGCACGTCCATGACGAAGCAGTGGCTGATGCGGCGCGAGGTGCGCAGCCCGCCCTCGCGTGCGACCACGGCCGCCATGAGTTCATCGGTGTGCAGGCTGCCCTTCATCAGGCATTCCGCGCGGCCCTCGCGCACGAGGCGCACGGCCGCGGCCGCCGAAGCCTCGCTGTGCGGCGCATCGACGATCTCCATCCCGGAGAGGTCCAGGTCGGCCTGCTGCGCGACGGCGCGGATGCGCTGCTCGGGGCCGACCAGCACGGGCGCGATCAGCCCCATCTTCGCCGCGTCCACCGCACCGGTCAGCGAGGCGACGTCGCAGGGATGCACGACGGCCGTCGGCACGGCCGGCAAGGTGCGCGCGCGGGCCAGCAGCCGCTCGTAATGCGTGTGGCTGCTCATTGCGCGGCCCTCCGCTCCTGGCGCGTCGCGATGCTCCGGACCGGGCCCGTCCCGGAGCCGGCAGTCACGGTGCTGCGGATGCGTTCCAGCATCGCGAACTGCTCCGGCGAGGGTTGCATGCCCTGCACGCGTTCGTCTGCCAGCAGCCGCTGCAGCAGGGACAGGAAGCGCTCGCGATCCGGTCGCTCGGGCAACAGGCGCGGCAAGGTCGCGATCGCCTGTTCCGGCGCGTAGCGCACGATCAGCTCCTGCGCACCTCGCACGCGCCGGGCTTCGTCCTGCGAGAGCTTCGGCAGCAGGTCCTTGTACTCGGCCAGGAGGTCCTTCTTCAGCTCCAGGCGCGACAGCGGTAGCGGCTCGCCATGGCGCGCGAGCAGGAAAGCGGCGCGGGTGGCGGCTTCCGCGTAGCCGCCCTGCTCGATGCCCGCCAGCGCCTGCTGCACGACGGCGAGTTCGCGCGGCTCCTGCGGCGCCGCAGGCTGGTGCTCCGGGCGGTCCGCCAGGTACAGAGAGAACAGGTTGCCGTAGGTCGCGAAGAACATCGCCTCGCTCATCGCGTCGCGCAGCGCGCGCACGTACTCCAGGGAGGCGCTGGTGAGCTCCGAAGCCAGCTTCTCGTTGCGGCGCAGCGGATGCTCCGCCGGCAAGGCCTTGCGCTGCTGCTTCACCAGCTGCGCCGCGGGCCCGACCCACCACAAGGCGGGATTCAGGTCGGACAGCGACCAGCGCTCGAAGCGCAGCGGATGCAGGGTGCGCGAGGCCTTCGCCGTGAACTCGCTGGCCACGGACTGCACCAGCGGGCGCGCGAACAGCTCGTAGGCACGCTGGTTGAACTCGGAGACCGAGTTCACCGCCTCGAACGGCTGTTCGTCGGCGCGCTGGAAGCGGTTGAGGCGGGCGACCAGGTCCTCCAGCCGCCGCTCCTCGAAATGCACGTCGTACGCCGGCTTACCGTCGGTGCCCTTGCGCTGCGTGATGTGCATGCCATAGAGGCCGGGCGGCAGCGCCTCGATCGACTCCATCACGTTGACGATCTGCGCGTGCTCCTTCTTGGCCACCTTACCGGAGACGAAGATGCCCAGGTGCCCGACGTCCTCGTGCAGCAGCCCGACGATCACCTGCCCGCGCGCCTTGATCTCCTCGGTGCTGCCGTACACGTCGGCCACCCAGTTGAACGCCTGCTCCGGCGGCGTGATGTTGTCGCCCATCGACGCGAACAGGATCACGGGGACCTTCAGCTCGCGCAGGTCGAACACGCCGCCCGCCCCGGTCTGCACGCCTCCCTTCCACAGCTTGTTGCCGACGAAGAGGTTGCGCGTGATCCACTCGATCTCCTCGCGGTTCATCAGGTAGAAGCCGCCCCACCAGCGCTCGAACTCCAGGAAGCGCGGCGGCTCGGTGTCCGCGTTGGCGAACACGTGGTAGTACTTGTCCCAGTAGGTGTTGGCGAGGTTCAGGCTCTCGAAGTTCTGCACCAGCCAGGCGCCGTCGAACTTGCCCGCCCCCAGGTCCGAGGCGAGCGAGGCCAGCCAGGTGCCTCCGAGCAGGCCGCCGGAGTAGCGCATCGGGTTGTCGCCCGCGCCCTCTTCCCAAGCGCCGCCCCAGTACGACATGGGCGCGCCGTTGATCACGACGGGACCCGTGTCGTCCGGGTTCGCGGCCGCCAGCATCATGGCGGCCCAGCCGCCCTGGCAGTTGCCGACGATGGCGGGCTTGGGCGACTCGGGATGCAGCGCGCGCACCTCGGCGACGAACAGCCGCTCCGCGTTACAGACGTCCAGCATCGTCTGGCCGGGCTCGGGCTCCGGGTAGAAGATGACGAAGTACACCGGGTGGCCTTCGCGCAGCGCCACGCCGACCTGCGAATCGTCCTTGAAGCCGCCGATGCCGGGGCCGTGGCCCGCGCGCGGGTCGATGATCACGTAGGGCCGGCTGCGCTCGTCGACGGTGACGCCCGCCGGCGGGACGATCCGCACCAGCGCGTAGTTCACGGGCTGCGGCAGGCCGCGGCCGTCCAGCACCATGTGGTAGTCGAAGTGCAGCACGGGCGGCAGTCCGGCGCGCGTGTGCTCCACGAAGTTGTTGCCGCGCTGGCGCAGCGCATCGAGGAACAGCACCGAGCGCTGCGCGAAGTCCAGCGCATAGTCGGCCGCGCCGCTCCACCAGTTCCACGGATGGGGCTTGTCCTGCAGCGCCGCCTGCCCGTGCCGGGCGAAGCTGTCGCGCACGGTGCTGGCGAACTTCTCGCGCGCCACGGTGAGGCGCTTCTGCAGCAGGACGCCCACCTTGGCGGTGAGTTCGGTGCTGCGCGACAGGTGCTGGGAGGGGTCGGTCATGGGGCGGGTGCGGCAAGGTGTCTGCTTGGGTGCGCAGTCCGTGCAAGTGGAACGGGATCGACTGCGCCCGGAGGGCTGGCGTGATATTCCCGTGCGGCCGTGCCGCGGACCATCGGACCAAGGTCCAATGCTGCGCCGCACCAGCCTCTGGCCGGCTCGCTCGCGGCCGCGCGCCCGGCGTCCGCACGACGTTGCCGCTCGCAGCCGTAGGAGCACGCCTACCGGCAGGGAAGGCGCTGGGGCCAGCACGTGCCGGGGCGAAGCTCCTAGGCTGTGGCGACTCGCATCGCACGGAACACAACAAGATGAACGTCACGATCGTGGGCACGGGCTACGTCGGCCTGGTCACCGGCGCCTGCCTCGCCGAACTCGGCAACAACGTGTTCTGCCTGGACCTCGACCGCAACAAGATCGACCTGCTGAACGCCGGAGGCATACCGATCCACGAGCCCGGGCTGGAGGAGGTCCTGCTGCGCAACGTCGAGGAAGGACGCCTCACCTTCTCCTGCGACGTGGCGGCGAGCGTCGCGTTCGCCGACCTGCAGTTCATCGCGGTGGGCACGCCCCCCGACGAGGACGGCAGCGCCGACCTGAAGTACGTGCTGGCGGCCGCGCGCGCCATCGGGCGCCACATGGACCGCTTCAAGGTGATCGTCGACAAGTCCACGGTCCCCGTGGGCACGGCGCAGGAAGTCGCGGCGGTGGTGCGCGAGGAACTGGCGAAGCGCGGTCGCGAGGACATCGCCTTCTCGGTGGCGAGCAACCCCGAGTTCCTCAAGGAAGGCGCGGCCATCGACGACTTCATGCGCCCCGACCGCATCGTGCTGGGTGTGGACGACGACGAGCCGGGGCAGCGCGCGCTGGCGCTGTTGCGCGAGCTGTACCGGCCCTTCAACCGCAACCACGAACGCACGCGCGTCATGGACGTGCGCAGCGCCGAGTTCACCAAGTACGCGGCCAACGCGATGCTGGCCACGCGCATCAGCTTCATGAACGAGCTCGCGAACCTGGCCGACCGCGTGGGCGCCGACATCGAACTGGTGCGCCAGGGCATCGGTTCGGATCCGCGCATCGGCTACAGCTTCCTCTATGCCGGCACGGGCTACGGCGGCAGCTGCTTCCCCAAGGACGTGGACGCGCTGTGCCGCACGGCGCAGGCGCACGGGCTGCCCCTGCAGGTGCTCACCGCCGTGCAACGCGTCAACCAGGCGCAGAAGCACGTGCTGCTGGACAAGATCCGGGCGCAATTCGGCCGGCGGCTGGCCGGGCGCACGTTCGCGGTCTGGGGCCTCGCGTTCAAGCCGGGCACCGACGACATGCGCGAAGCGCCCAGCCGGCTCGTCATCGGTGCGCTGCTGCGGGCCGGCGCCCGGGTGCGCGCGCACGACCCGGTGGCGCAGGAACAGGCGGCGCGCGTCCTCGCCGACGACCTGCAGGACCACCCCGAGCTGCTGCGCAACATCACCTTCGTCGCCAAGCCGCTGGACGCGGTGACGGGCGCGGACGCGCTCGTGCTGCTCACCGAGTGGAAGATCTACAAGAGCCCCAACCTGCGCGCGATGAAGGACGCCATGCGCACGTCGCTGGTCCTGGACGGGCGCAACCTCTACGAGCCGCATGCGATGGCGCAGGCCGGCTTCACCTATCTCGGCATCGGCCGCAACAACCGCGCGCTGCTGCCGCCGCAACAGCGCGTGGCCGCCGAACCCAGTGCCGCGGCGGACGCGCTGGACCCGGCGGCATCGTCCCTATTGGCGCATCAGGCCCAGGACCCGTGATGCCTCACTTGCGCGCCAGCGCCAATCCCAGCGCGCCCGCGCTGCAGCCCATCGCCCCGAGCTGCCAGGGACCGAGCGGCTCGCCGTAGGCGATGGCGCCGGTGACCATCGCGACCACCGGGACCATGACCGAGGACAGCCCCGCCACGCCGGCCGGCAGCAGCCGCACGATGGAGAACCACGCGGCGTTGCCGATCGCCATCGGCACGATGGTGATGTAGCCGATGACGAGCCAGGTCTGCAGGGAGACCGCGTGGCCCTGGCCGCGCCCCAGCCACACCGCGCCCGCAGCCAGGGGCACTGCAGCGATCAGCAACTGCCAGCCGGTCAGCACCAGCGCCGGCACGGGCACGCTGGCGCGCTTGAGGATCACGGTGCCCACGGCCCAGCCGAGGCCGGCGAGCAGTCCGAGCAGGAAGCCCGCCGGCGCGGTGGCATACGCCGTGCGCGCCGGGATGGCGAGCAAGGCGACGCCCGTTGCAGCGAGCGCCACGGCGATCCACATGCGGGCCGTCGGCCGCTCGCCGAAGGCCAGCCAGGCCACCAGCACGGTCCACAAGGGCATGGTGAAGCCCAGGATCGCCGCCTGCCCGGACGGGATCAGGATCGCTGCGTACGTGCTCGCAAGGTTCCACACCACCAGGTAGACCAGCGCCGCCGCCGTGACCGCAGGCCAGTACCGTCGCGGGATCGCGAGCGCGATACCGCGTGCGCGCGCGAACGCCAGCAGCAGCACGCCCGCGCCGGTGAGGCTCACGGCACGGAAGGTCCAGACGGACACTTCACGGACGGCGAGGGGAAACAGGGCCCAGTTGGTGCCCCACACGAGGGTGAGGAGAAGGACGAGGGGAAGTGCTTTCGCAGCAGGAGACGCGGCCATGGCCGCGGATCATCCCATCATTCCTGAATGATCGGGTTCGGCGCCTGATCGGAGAGGAGAACGCAGAGGACGCAAAGGAAACAGCCAAGGTACGCAGAAAAGAGATTTCCTTCAAAGGAAGTCCTTCTGCGTCCTCTGCGTAACCTTTGCGTCCTCTGCGTTCTTATGTGCGCATGAAGCACCTGCCTCCCCGGGGCGCGCGGAGACTAGTGATGCGCCGGCGGGGTGACTTCCCAGTGCTGCATGACGCGGTCGTGGCTGTCCACGCTTTCGAGGCGCACGCGGAAGCCCCACAGGCGCGCCACGTGCTTCACCACTTCTTCCGCGCTGTTGTCCAGCGGGCGGTCGTTGTGGCGGATGTGGCGCAGGGTCAGCGAACGGTCGCCGCGCGCGTTGACGTTCCACACCTGGATGTTCGGCTCGCGCCAGCCCAGGTCGTGCTGGCGTGACAGCGACTCGCGCAGGCGCCGGTAGCCGTTCTCGTCGTGGATCGCCGCGACTTCCAGTTCCGACTGCGCCGCGTCGTCGAGCACTGCGAACAGGCGCAGGTCGCGCATCAGCTTGGGCGACAGGTACTGGCCGATGAAGCTCTCGTCCTTGAAGTGCCGCATCGCATAGTCCAGCGACTTGATCCAGTCGGTGCCCGCGATATCCGGGAACCAGGCGCGGTCCTCGTCGGTCGGGTTCTCGCAGATGCGCCGGATGTCCGAGAACATCGAGAAGCCCAGCGCGTACGGGTTGATGCCGCTGTACGCCGGATGCGTCACCGGCGGCTGGAACACCACGTTGGTGTGCGAGCTGAGGATCTCCATCATGTAGCCGTCCGAGAGCAGGCCCTCGTCGTACATGGTGTTCAGCAGCGTGTAGTGCCAGAACGTGGCCCAGCCCTCGTTCATCACCTGCGTCTGCCGCTGCGGATAGAAGTACTGCGCGACCTTGCGGACGATGCGCACGATCTCGCGCTGCCACGGCTCCAGCAGGGGCGCGTTCTTCTCGATGAAGTACAGGATGTTCTCCTGCGGCTCCTCGGGGTAGCGCTTGGCCTCCTTCTTGGCCTTCTTGTCGGCCTTGGCGGGCAGCGTGCGCCACATGTCGTTCACCTGCTGCTGCAGGTAAGCCTCGCGGTCCTTGCGCCGGTTCTCCTCTTCCACCATGGAGATCTTCTGCGGCCGGCGATAGCGGTCCACGCCATAGTTCATCAGAGCGTGGCAGGCGTCCAGCGTCTGCTCCACGACGTCGATGCCGTAGCGCTCCTCGCATTCGGTGACGTAGCTCTTCGCATAGACCAGGTAGTCGATGATGGAGCTGGCGTCCGTCCACATGCGGAACAGGTAGTTGCCCTTGAAGAAGGAGTTGTGCCCGAAGCAGGCGTGCGCCATCACCAGCGCCTGCATCGGCATCGTGTTCTCCTCCATGAGGTAGGCGATGCAGGGATCGGAGTTGATCACGATCTCGTAGGCCAGCCCCATGTGGCCGCGCCGGTAGCTCTTCTCGCTCTGGATGAAGTGCTTGCCGTAGGACCAGTGGCGGTAGTTCACCGGCATGCCCACGGAGGCATACGCGTCCAGCATCTGCTCGGAGGAGATCAGTTCCAGCTGGCTCGGATAGGTGTCCAGCCCGAAGCGCTCCGCAGTGCGGCGGATCGCCTGGAAGTAGGTTTCGATCAGGTCGAAGTTCCAGTCCGAAGGGCTGGGCAGGCGCTTGCTCTCGTCCTTGTTCTTCACGTCGGACGAGGCGAGGAGTGCTTCTTCCATCATGTGGCCCCTGCAGGTTGCTTCTTGAACAGGTCCCGGAACACCGGGAAGATCTGCGATGGCGTGACGATCTTCTGCATCGCGAACTGCGGGTTGGCGTCACGCACGCGCGTGTATTCCTCCCACAGGTTCTGGTCTTCGTCGGCCACCTGCACGTACGCGTAGTAACGCACCAGCGGGAGGATCTTGTGGTCCAGGAGCTCGCGGCACTTGGAGGAGTCCTGCTGCCAGTTGTCGCCGTCCGAGGCCTGGGCGCCGTAGATGTTCCATTCGCTGCCCATGTAGCGGGCGCGGATGATGTCGTTCATCAGCGTCAGCGCGCTCGACACGACCGTGCCGCCCGACTCGGTGGCGTGGAAGAACTCTTCCTCCGTCACCTCGGCCGCCTGGGTGTGGTGGCGGATGAACACCACTTCGGTCTTCTCGTAGTGGCGCGACAGGAACAGGTACAGCAGGATGAAGAAGCGCTTGGCGAGGTCCTTGCGCTGTTCGTCCATGGAGCCGGAGACGTCCATCAGGCAGAACATCACGGCCTTGCTGGTGGGCTTGGGCTCGCGCACGCGGTTGCGGTAGCGCAGGTCGAACGGGTCGAGGAAGGGCACGCGCTTGACGCGCTCGCGCAGCTCCGCGACGCGCTTGCGCAGCATTTCCAGCTCGGGCGGCGGGCCCTCCGGCCGGCGCTCGAGGTCCTCGAGCTGGCGCTCCGCTTCCTTCAGTTCCCGCCGTGCGTCGCCGCCCATGGCAATGCGCCGCGCCAGGCCCACGCGCATCGAGCGCACCACGTGCAGGCTGGTGGGATTGCCCTCGCTGACGAAGCCCGCGCGGCGCAGCTTCCATTCGGGGACATCCGCCAGCAGCTGCGTGCGGATCATGCGCGGAAGCGCCAGGTCGTCGAAGAAGTAGTTCATGAACTCTTCGCGACTGATGCGGAAGACGAAGTCGTCCTCGCCCTGTCCGTCCGGCGACGCGCCGCTGCCGCCCGAGCCACCGCCCCCGCCGCCCTGCGGTCGCTGGATGCGGTCGCCGCGCACGTATTCCTGGTTGCCCGGGTGTACGAGCTCCCGGCTGCCGCCGGGTGCATGGCCGAAGGTGGGCTCCGTCACGTCGCGCTTGGGCAACGTGATGTCGGCGCCCTCCTCCATGTCGGTGATGCTGCGGTCGCCGACCGCCTTGCGCACCGCTTCCTTGATCTGCTCGCGGTAACGCCGCAGGAAGCGTTCGCGGTTGCCGATCGACTTGTTCTTGCCCGAGAGGCGGCGGTCGATGACCTGGTGGAGCTGGGACCGCTCGCCTCCGCTACTGTTGCTCACTGGCGGCCCTTCCTCTGTTCAAGTGCTGTGGCCTCGCATCGCTGCTGTCGCCGGGGTCAGGAACTCTTTCGTACGCGCAGATACCACTCGCAGAGCAGGCGCACCTGGCGTTTCGTGTAGCCCTTCTCGACCATCCGGTTGACGAAGTCCTCGTGCTTCTTCGCCTCGTCGGCGCTGGCCTTGGCGTTGAAGCTGATGACCGGCAGCAACTCCTCGGTGTTCGAGAACATCTTCTTCTCGATCACCGTGCGCAGCTTCTCGTAGCTGGTCCACACCGGGTTCTTGCCCGCGTTGTTGGCCCGCGCACGCAGCACGAAGTTGACGATCTCGTTGCGGAAGTCCTTGGGGTTGGACAGGCCGGCCGGCTTCTCGATCTTCTCCAGCTCCGCGTTCAGCGCGGCGCGATCGAAGATCTCGCCGGTGTCCGTGTCGCGGAACTCCTGGTCCTGGATCCAGAAGTCCGCGTAGGTCACGTACCGGTCGAAGATGTTCTGGCCGTATTCCGAGTAGGACTCGAGGTAGGCCGTCTGGATTTCCTTGCCGATGAACTCCGCATAGCGGGTGGCCAGGTGTTCCTTGATGTACGCCAGGTACTTCTGCTCGGTCTCGGCCGGGAACTGCTCGCGCTCGATCTGCTGTTCGAGCACGTACATCAGGTGCACCGGGTTGGCGGCCACCTCTTCCGAGCCGAAGTTGAACACCTTCGAGATGATCTTGAAGGCGAAGCGCGTCGAGATGCCCGTCATGCCCTCGTCGACGCCGGCGTAGTCGCGGTACTCCTGGTAGCTCTTGGCCTTGGGGTCCGTGTCCTTGAGGTTCTCGCCGTCGTAGATCAGCATCTTGGAATAGATGCTGGAATTCTCCGGCTCCTTCAGGCGCGTGAGCACCGAGAACTGGGCCATCATCTTCAGCGTGCCGGGCGCGCACACGGCCTCGGCGAGCGACGAGTTGGCGATCAGCTTCTCGTAGATCTTGACTTCCTCGGTGACGCGCAGGCAGTACGGCACCTTGACCACGTAGATGCGGTCGAGGAAAGCTTCGTTGTTCTTGTTGTTCTTGAAGGCCTTCCACTCGCTTTCGTTCGAGTGGGCCATCACGATGCCGTCGAAGGGGATGGCGCCGAAGCCTTCCGTGCCCTTGAAGTTGCCTTCCTGGGTGGCGGTCAGCAGCGGGTGCAGCACCTTGATGGGCGCCTTGAACATTTCCACGAATTCCAGCAGGCCCTGGTTCGCGAGGCACAGGCCGCCGGAGTAGCTGTAGGCGTCCGGATCGTCCTGCGCGAAGCTTTCGAGCTTGCGGATGTCGACCTTGCCCACCAGCGAGGAGATGTCCTGGTTGTTCTCGTCGCCCGGCTCGGTCTTGGCGATGCCGACCTGGCGCAGGATCGACGGGAAGCGCTTGACGACCTTGAACTTGCGGATGTCGCCGCCGTATTCCTCGAGGCGCTTGACCGCCCACGGCGACATGATCTTCTGCGTGTAGCGACGCGGGATGCCGAACTGCTGCTCCAGCAGCGGGCCATCTTCGTCGTTGGAGAACAGGCCGAGCGGCGACTCGTTCACCGGCGAGCCCTTGAGCGCGTAGAACGGGATGTGCTCCATCAGCTGCTTGAGGCGCTCGGCGATCGACGACTTGCCGCCGCCCACCGGACCCAGCAGGTAAAGAATCTGTTTCTTTTCTTCCAGCCCCTGCGCTGCGTGCCGGAAGTGCGAGACCACCTGTTCGATCGGCTCTTCCAGTCCGTAGAAGTCCTTGAACGCCGGGTAAACGCGGATCACCTTGTTGCCGAAGATGCGCGACAGGCGCTGGTCGTGGCGCGTGTCGACCATCTCCGGTTCGCCGATCGCGGCGAGCATGCGCTCGGCAGCCGTGGCATACGTCAGCGGCTCCTTCTTGCACAGCTCGAGGAACTCCTCGATCGACATCTCTTCCTCACGCTTTTGCTCGTATCGCGTAAGGAAATTGCGGACGACGTCCATGAAGCCTCCTTCGTTGCGCACTGCAGCCCTATGAACAGTGCGTCTGTCACTGTACTCCGGTGCCGGCTTGCTGGCTCAACGCGCCATGTAGGCCGAACGCCGACTTCACTGTAGGTGAACGGTAGATAAAAACAAGGGGCTCGAGTTGCGTCGCGACGTGTAAACGACACTCTGCGCGTCAGCTCGTGCGGGTCACCTTCTTCAGGTGCGGCGGACTGTCAGGGTCGTTGCCGCGCGTACGCGCCAGCGCTTCGACCATCGGATAGAAACTCTGGATCGCGCAGACCGCATCCAGCTCGGGCACCGCGCTCTCTTGCAACAGGAGGTTCGCGTCCGGCGTGCCGGCCGGCGCCGCCAGCAGCACCCTTGCACCACGTGCGCGCATGGCCTGCGCCACTTCGAGCAGGCCGGCCTGCGCGGGCCCGCGCGGCGCGAACACCAGCAGCGGGTAACCGGCCTCCACCAGGCGCATCGGACCGTGCTGGATTTCCGCGCCGGAGAAGGCCTCGGCCTGGATGCCGCAGGTCTCCTTGAACTTCAGCGCCGCCTCCATCGCCACCGGCAGGCCCAGGCCGCGCCCGACGACGAACAGGCGGTCAGCTTCGCGCAATGTTGCGACGGCTTCCGACCAGTCGGTGTCCACCGCACGCTGCAAGGCATGCGGCAGGTCTTCCAGTGCGGCCGCGAGTGCGGCATCATCCTGCCAGGACGCGACCAGTCGCGCCCCGGCGACCAGCTGCGCGATGAAGCTCTTGGTCGCCGCTACGCTGCGCTCCTCGCCGGCGTGCAGGGGAAACAGCCACTCCGCCGCCTGCGCGAGCGGCGAGCCGGCCTCGTTCACGAAGGCGCAGGTCAAGGCGCCGCAGCGGCGGAAATACTGCGTGGGCCCGATCAGGTCCGGGCTCTGCCCCGATTGCGAGAACGCGAGCGAAGCCAGGCCGTCGCAGCGGATCTGCGATTGATACAAGGTCACCAGCGACATCGGCATGGAAGCCACCAGGCGGCCGAGGCGCGCCATCACCAGGTAGGCCGCGTAGTGGGCCGCGTGGTCCGAGCTGCCGCGCGCGATGGTCAGCAGCGATGCCGGCGGATGCCGGCGCAGCCGCTCGCCGAACGCGCGCCAGCGGTCACGGTCCTGCGCGAGCTGGCGCGCGACCGCCTGCGGCGCCTCGCGCGCTTCATCGAGCATGCGCGACATCGCGCGAACCTCCTGCGATGAAGACCTCCTGCACCTGCAGGTCCCGGTCCAGGACCACCACGTCGGCCCAGGCGCCGACTGCGAGCCGGCCCCGATCGGCCAGTTCCAGGAACTCCGCCGGGTTGGCCGACACGCGCCGCGATGCATCGTCCAGCGGCAGCCCGATCACGTCGACCAGGTTGCGCAAGGCGCGGTCCATGGTGAGCGTGGAGCCGGCGAGCGTGCCGTCGGCCAGGCGCACGCCGCCCAGGCACTTCGTCACGGATTGCCGTCCCAGCCGGTACTCGCCATCGGGCATGCCGGTCGCCGCGGTGGAGTCGGTGACGCAATAGAGGCCAGGGATGCAGCGCAGCGCCGCGCGGATCGCGCCCGGGTGCACGTGCAGCAGGTCGGGGATGATCTCGGCGAACTGCGCATGCGCGAGGGCCGCGCCCACCATGCCCGGCATGCGGTGGTGCAGCGGCGTCATCGCGTTGAACAGGTGCGTGAAGCCGCGCGCGCCGCGTTCCAGTGCCTGCAAACCGTCTTCGTAGGTGCCGAGGGTGTGGCCCACCTGCACGCGAAAGCCGGCCGCCACGAGCTGCGCGATCGCCTCCATGTTGCCGGGAACCTCCGGGGCGAGCGTGAGCAGGCGGATGGGCGCGAGCTGGTGCAGTTCCTGCAGTTCGGCCAGCGCCACGGGCCGCGCGAAATCGGGCTGGGCGCCGAGCTTGCCGGCGTTGATGTAAGGGCCCTCGAGATGCACGCCGAGGATGCGGGCCGCGCCGGATGCGGGCTGGCGGGCCAGCGCGCCCACCGGCCCGAGGGAACGGCGCAGGTCGTCCAGGGGCGCCGTCATGGTGGTGGCCAGCAAGGCCGTCGTGCCATGTTCCGCGTGCTTGCGCGCGACCTGCAGCGCGGCGTCGCCGCCTTCCATGATGTCGCGGCCGGCGGCGCCATGCACGTGCAGGTCGATGAACCCCGGCAGCAGCAGCGGCGCGCCGGGATCTCGGGCGCGCTCCAGCGGGACTGGCGTGCCTTCGACGGCTTCGATGCGCCCGTTCTCGGCACAGCGCAGGGTGCCTTGCACCAGGCCGGCGGGCGTGAGGATGCGACCCTGCAGGCTCCTGGTCACAAGGCGGGTTCCAGCTCTTGCACCGTGCGCTGCGCCAGCATCAGCGCACCCTGCGCGGCGGCGGCCTGCGCTGGCACGATGCGGCTGCGCACGAAGGGCCGCATGCGCGGCGCGAGCCTCTCGCCGATGCTGCCCGCCACTGCCAGCGGCAGGCGTCCGCGCGGGTCGATCGCCAGGGCCAGTTCCTCGAGTGCGGAGGTGGCCTGCGCGAGCAGGCGGGCCGCCGCGGGGTCGCTGTCCTCGCACTCGAACACGGCGCGGGCGAGCTGGGCGAACTCGAACTGGCCGGCGGCGCCGCACCACTCCTGCAGCGACTCGCGGTCGTCGCCGCAGTGCAGCCAGACCTTGCGAGCCAGCGGGCTCGGGTTGGCGCGGCCGTCGAACGCGGCCAGGCCATGGCGCACGGCCTGCAGGCCGAGCCAGCCGCCGCTGCCTTCGTCATCCACGCGGAATCCCCATCCGCCCACTGTAGCGCGGCTGCCGTCCGCGCGGAGCGCTTCGGCGATGCTGCCGGTGCCGGCGATGAGGATCGCGCCGGGCTGTCCGGCGTGGGCGCCAAGGAGCATCGTGTAGGAGTCGGTCTCGGCCGCGAGCACTGCGAAGCCAGGGTTGCGCAACTGGAATGCCTCCCGCCACGGCGCATGGCTGGCGCCCGACAGGCCGGCGGCGAGCGCGCAGTCCTGCCAGTCCGGCATGGGCCGGCCCGCCGCCTCGAAGGCGCGGCGCACGGCCAGCAACACGTTGTCCCAGGCCTGCGGAATGCCCTGCTGCAGCGCAGACGGGCCGGCCGAGCCGGGGAGCGCCGCGCCGCCGCCCACCGGCTGCACGAGCGCGCGCGTGCCGCTACCGCCGCCATCGACGCCGATGAGGTACCGCAGCATCAGAAAGGACTCCTCCCTCCGGCTTTCAGCTGTTCCATGCTGGTTGGAGCGCTGCCGGCCCGCGGAGTTGCAGCGCAGCCGCGTGCGACTGCGGCGCATCCGCAGGTAGGAACGAAGCCGCGCCGGCCGGCTCAGGCCCCGGGCTGGTCCAAGCCGAGCAGCCGCACGGCATTGCCCTTCAGGATGCCGGGCATCACCTCGGGCTTGAAGCCAGCTTCCTCGAAGTCCTTCATCCAGCGCTCGGGCGTGATCAGCGGGTAGTCGCTGCCGAACAGGATGCGGTCCTTCAGCAAGGTGTTCGCGTATTGCACCAGTTGCCTGGGGAAGTACTTCGGGCTCCAGCCCGAGAGGTCGATCCACACGTTGGGCTTGTGGGTGGCGACCGAGAGCGCCTCGTCCTGCCAGGGGAAGCTGGGATGCGCCATCACGATCTGCATGTCGGGGAAGTCGATCGCGACGTCGTCGAGGTGCATCGGGTTGCTGTATTCGAGCCGCAGTCCGCCGCCGCACCGCATGCCCGAGCCGATGCCGCTGTGGCCGGTGTGGAAGATCGCCGGCATCTTGTGCGCGTTGATCACCTCGTAGATCGGCCACGCCATCTTGTCGTAGGGGTGGTAGCCCTGCACGGTCGGATGGAACTTGAACCCCTTGACGCCCTCTTCCTTGATCAGGCGCTCCGCCTCGCGCGCGCCCATCTTCCCCTTGTGCGGGTCGATGCTGGCGAACGCGACCATCATGTCGCTGTTCTCGCGCGCGGCCTGCGCGATCTCCTCGTTCGGGATGCGGCGGCGACCCAGCTTGGATTCGCTGTCCACCGTGAACATCACGAGGCCGATCTTGCGTTCGCGGTAGTAGGCGATGGTCTCCGCAATGGTGGGCCGGCGATTGCTCCGGAAGTACTTGTCGGCTGCACGGTCGTACTCCTCGCCGTAGTTGTCGAAGGGATTCCAGCAGCTGACTTCCGCGTGCGTGTGCACGTCGATGGCGATGAGGTTGGCGTGGTCCATGGTGTCTCCGATGAAGGCGTCACCTAGGGTAAGCCCTAGGCAACGGGCATTGAATTCGTTATTGTTTATAACAATAATCCGCCCACTCCGCAAACACCATGACCTCCCATCCAGACCTCCAGCTCGAGATCGACGGCGACGTCGCCATCGTGCGCCTGAACCGCCCGGCCAAGCGCAATGCCCTTTCCGACGGGCTGGTGCTCGCCGTGCGCGACGCCTTCCAAAGCCTGCCCGACACCGTGCGCGCCGCCGTGCTCGACGGCTCGGGCGACCACTTCTGCGCCGGCCTCGACCTGTCCGAGCTGAAGGAGCGGGACGCCGGCGCGGGCCTGCACCACTCGCGCATGTGGCACGGCGCGCTGGAGGAAGTCCAGTACGGCCCGGTGCCCGTCGTCGCCGCGCTGCATGGCGCGGTCGTGGGCGGCGGCCTCGAGCTCGCCGCCGCGTGCCACATCCGCGTGGCCGACGCGACCACCTTCTACGCGCTGCCCGAAGGCGCGCGCGGCATCTTCGTCGGCGGCGGCGGCGCGGTGCGCATCCCGCGCCTGATCGGCGCCGCGCGCATGACCGACATGATGCTGACCGGCCGCGTGTACCAGGCCGAGGAAGGCGAGCGCGCCGGTTTCGCGCAGTACCTCGTGCCCGCGGGCGAAGCGTTCAGCAAGGCGCTGGCGCTGGCGAAGCGCGTCGCCGAGAACGCGCCGCTGACCAACTACGCACTGATGCACGCCCTGCCCCGCATCGCCGAACAACCGGCCGACCAGGGCTTCCTCACCGAGGCGCTGATGGCCGCCATCGCGCAAAGCGCGCCTGAGGCCAAGAAGCGCGTGCGCGATTTCCTGGAAGGCCGGGCGGCCAAGGTCAGCAAGGGTTGAGGCCGGCATGACAGCGCCGACCACCGCCCCCGTCCGCTACCGGCCCATGCGCTTCGGCGTGACGCGCGGCGTGCTGCGCGAAGGCGCGGGCGGCGTGCGTTACCTGCGCGCGGAGCAGCCGCTGGAGCCGTATGCGAAGCGCATGACCGACCGCCTGCTGCACTGGGCCGGGACGGCGCCCAACCGCGTGTTCATGGCGCGGCGCGTGCGCAATGCGGACGGCAGCCGCGGCGACTGGCAGCAGGTCACCTACGCGCAGGCGCTGCAGCACGCGCGCCGCGTCGGCCAGGCGCTGCTCGATCGCGGCCTGAGCGCCGAGCGCCCCGTCGCCATCCTGTGCGAGAACAGCCTGGAGCACGCGCTGATGGCGCTCGGCTGCCTCTACGCGGGCATCCCGTTCTCCCCGGTGTCCTCGGCCTATTCCACCGTGAGCCAGGACTACGACAAGCTGCGCCACGTGCTGGAGACACTGACGCCGGGACTGGTGTTCACCACCGACGCGCGCGCCTACGGGCGCGCCATCCTGGCCGCCGTGCCGGCCGATGTCGAAGTCGTGCTGGCCGAAGGCGAGATCGCAGGCCGCAAGACCACGCCCTGGCAGCAGCTGCTGGACACGCAGGCTACGCCCGCCGTCGACGCTGCGATGGCCGCCACGGGCCCGGAGACGATCACCAAGTTCCTGTTCACCTCCGGCTCCACCAAGCTGCCCAAGGCGGTGATCAACACGCATGCGATGTGGTGCGCCAACCAGCAGCAGATGCGCCAGTCGATGCCGGTGCTGGCCGACGAGCCGCCGGTGCTGGTGGACTGGCTGCCATGGAACCACACCTTCGGCGGCAACCACAACGTCGGCCTCACCATCTACAACGGCGGCACCTACTACATCGACGATGGCAAGCCCACGCCCGCGCTGATCGGCGAGACGCTGCGCAACCTGCGCGAGATCGCGCCGACCGTCTACTTCAACGTGCCCACCGGCTTCGAGATGGTGGCGCACGCGATGAAGGCCGACCCCGTCCTGCGCCGCACCCTCCTGTCGCGCGTGCGCATGTTCTTCTACGCCGGCGCGGCGCTCGCCCAGCCCGTGTGGGACCTGCTGCACGAGGTGCAGGAAGCGGAGATCGGCGAACGCATCGTGATGGGCACGGGACTGGGCATGACCGAGTCCTCGCCCTTCGCCGTGTTCATCACCAGCCCCGAGGTGAAGTCCGGCTACCTGGGCCTGCCCACGCCGGGCATGGAACTGAAGCTGGTGCCCACCGAGGGCAAGACCGAGATCCGCTACAAGGGGCCCAACGTCACGCCCGGCTACTGGCGCAACGCGGAAGCCAGCGCCGAATGCATGGACGAGGAAGGCTTCTTCTGCACCGGCGACGCCGTGCTGTGGATCGACGACAACGACATCCACAAGGGCCTCAAGTTCGACGGCCGCATCGCCGAGGACTTCAAGCTCGCCACCGGCACCTTCGTGAGCGTCGGCCCGCTGCGCGCGAAGATCATCGCCGCGGCTGCGCCCTACGTGTGGGACGCGGTGATCACCGGCCTGAACCGCAATGAAGTGGGCGCGCTGGTCTTCCCGACGCCGAAGATCCGGCAACTGGCGCCGCACCTTTCCGCCGACGCGCCGCTGCGCGAGGTGCTGGAGAGCGCCGCGGTGCAGGACCACTTCCAGGACGTGCTGGACGCGCTGGCGAAACAGGCCACGGGCAGCGCCAACCGCGTCGCGCGCCTGCACCTGATGGACGAGGCGCCCTCCATCGACAAGGGCGAGGTCACCGACAAGGGCTCCATCAACCAGCGCGCCGTGCTCAAGCACCGCGACGCCCTGGTGCAGGCGCTGCACGACGACCGCCTGCCCTTCACCCTGAAACCGCACAAGGAGAAAGCATGAAGATCCAGGGACAGGCCGCACTCGTCACGGGCGGCGCCTCGGGGCTGGGCGAAGCGACCGCGCGCGAGCTCGCGCGGCTGGGCGCGAAGGTCGCCGTGCTGGACGTGAACCTGGCGCAGGCAGAAAAGGTGGCGGCCGAAATCGGCGGCGTTGCCTGCCAGTGCGACATCACGAACGCCGAGAGCATGTCCGCGGCGATCGCCAAGGCGGCGCAGAAGCACGGCGTCGCCCGCATCCTGATGAACATCGCCGGCATCGGCACGGCCAAGCGCATCGTGCAGAAGGACGGCAGCGCCGCGCCGCTGGAAGACTTCGCGCGCGTCGTCAACATCAACCTGATCGGCACCTACAACGCGAGCCGCCTGTTCGCCGCGGAGTGTGCCAAGCTGGGGCCGCTGGAAGACGGCGAGCGCGGGGTCATGCTGTTCACCGCCTCGGTCGCCGCCTTCGACGGCCAGGTGGGCCAGCAGGCCTACAGCGCGTCCAAGGGCGGCCTCGTGGGCATGACGCTGCCGATGGCGCGCGACCTGGCGCAGCACGGCATCCGCGTGTGCACCATCGCGCCCGGCCTGTTCGCCACGCCGCTGATGAAGCAGCTGCCCGAGCCGGTGCAGGAGTCGCTCGCGAAGTCCATTCCGTTCCCGCAGCGCCTGGGCAAACCCGAGGAGTTCGCCGGGCTGGCTTGCCATATCGTGACGAACACGCACCTCAACGGCGAGGTGATCCGCCTGGACGGCGCGCTGCGCATGGCGCCGCGCTGATCCGCACCCCTTTCAACCCGGAGACAAAAGTCCAATGAAACTCGTCCGCACCCTGATCGCAGCCGCCGTCGCCCTCACCGCGGCCAGCGCGGCGCTGGCCGACATCAACGTCGGCGTCACGCTGTCGCTCACTGGCCCCGGCTCCGGCCTGGGCATCCCCATGCAGAAGCAGCTCACGCTGTTCCCCAAGGAGATTGCCGGCGAGAAGGTCAACCTGATCATCCTCGACGACGCGTCCGACCCGGGCAAGGGCGTGAGCAACGCGCGCCGCTTCATCACGGAGGACCACGTCGACCTGATCTTCGGTTCCTGCATCACGCCGGTGTCCGCCGCCATCGCGCCGGTCGCCGCCGAGAACAAGACGCTGCAGATCTCCGCCGCGCCGGTGGGCGTGCCCCCGGCGGACGAGCACTGGGTGTTCCGCCTGCCGCAGGGCAACGATGTCATGGCCCACGCCGTGATCGAGGACATGAAGAAGCGGGGCGTCAAGACCATCGGCTTCATCGGCTACACCGACGCCTATGGCGAGCTGTGGCTCAAGGCCATGGAGCCGCTGGTGGCCAAGGAGGGCATGAAGATCGTCGACGTGGAGCGCTTCCAGCGCAGCGACACCAGCGTGACCCCGCAGGCCCTGAAGCTCGCCTCCGCCAACCCGGACGCGATCCTGGTCGTGGCCTCGGGCTCCGGCGCCGCGATGCCGGAGATGGCCATCGTCGACCGCGGCTACAAGGGCAAGATCTACCAGACGCACGCGGCCGCCACGCCCGACCTGGTGCGCATCGGCGGCAAGGCCGTCGAAGGCACCTACGTCGTGTCGGGCCCGGCCATCGTCGCCGAACAGCTGCCGGACAGCCACCCCTCCAAGAAGGCCTCCATCGACTTCGTGACCAGGTTCGAGAAGGCCTTCGGCCCCGGTTCGCGCAACCAGTTCGCCGGCCACTCCTACGACTTCGCCATCGTGATGGAGAAGATCGTTCCGATGGCGCTGAAGAAGGGCAAGCCCGGCACGCCGGAGTTCCGCACCGCGCTGCGTGACTCCATGGAAACCATCGGCCGCACCATCCTCGCCCACGGCGTGATGAACTGGACCCCGGCCGACCACTGGGGCTACACGAACGAAACGGGCGTGATGCTGCAGGTCAAGGACGGCAAGTTCGTGGTGGTGAAGTAGCGCCTGTTCCTCCTTCCCCCTCTGGGGGAAGGTCGGGATGGGGGCACCGCGCCCATCGCGTGCGCCGCAGCGCCCCCACCCTAGCCCTCCCCCAGAGGGGGAGGGAACAAGTACAACCATCTGTCCCCCATGGATCTCTCCATCGCCAGCATCCTCGCGCTCGACGGGCTCACCAACGGCGCCGTGTATGCCTTGCTGGCGCTCGCCACCGTGCTGGTGTTCGCCGTGACGCGCGTGATCTTCATCCCGCAGGGCGAGTTCGTCGCCTTCGGCGCGCTCACGCTGGCGCTGTTCCAGGCCGGCAAGGTGCCGGGCACCGTGTGGTTCCTGCTGGTGCTGGCCGGCCTCGCCGCGCTCGCGGACCTGGTGAACGGCGTGCGTCACCACAGTTCCCCCCGACGCATCGCCCGGCAGATGCTGCGCACGCTGGCGTGGCCCGTGATCGCCTCGGCCATCGCCATCTGGGCCGCGCCGCGCGGCCTGCCCTTGTTCGCCCAGGCGCTGCTGACGCTGGCCCTGGTCACGCCCTTCGGCAGCCTGATCTACCGGCTCGCCTACGAATCGCTCGCCGACGCGTCGGTGCTGGTGCTGCTGATCGTGTCGGTCGGCGTGCACTTCGCGCTGGTGGGGCTGGGCCTGTTCTTCTTTGGCGCGGAGGGCTTCCGCAACCCGAGCTTCTGGGATGCGCGCTTTTCCGCCGGCACGGTGACCCTCACCGGCCAGGCGCTGATCATCTTCCTCGCCTCGATCGCGCTGATCGTGTTGCTGTACCTGTTCTTCGAACGTACGCTGACCGGCAAGGCGCTGCGCGCCACGGCTGTCAACCGCGCGGGCGCGCGCCTGATGGGCATCTCGTCGGCCGGCGCGGGCCGCCTGGCCTTCACGATGGCTGCGCTGATCGGCGCGCTCTCGGGCCTGCTGATCGGGCCGACGACGACCATCTTCTACGACAGCGGCTTCCTCATCGGCCTCAAGGGCTTCGTCGCCGCCGTATTCGCCGGGCTCTCCAGCTATCCGCTGGCGCTGGCCGGTGCGCTGGGCGTGGGCCTGCTGGAAAGCTTCAGCTCCTTCTGGGCCAGCTCCTTCAAGGAAGTGATCGTCTTCTCCTCCATCCTGCCCGTGCTGCTGTGGCGCTCGCTGTCGGATCCGCACCGGGAAGAGCACTGATGCCCACCCCCACGTTTGCGGCTTCGCCGCGCCGCTTCGCCTTCCCGCTGTTCGCGCTGGTGATGCTGCTGCTGCCGGCGCTGCCCGTGCCGGACTTCTGGATCACGCAAGGCATCTACATCGGCCTCTACGCACTGGCGACGCTGGGCCTGGTGCTGCTCACCGGCGTCGCGGGCCTGACCTCCTTCGGCCAGGCTGCCTTCGTCGGCGTCGGCGCCTATACCGCCGCCTTCCTGACGGTGAAGCTGGGCGCGTCGCCCTGGCTCGCGCTGCTGGCCGGCGTGGCGCTCGCCGTGCTCGCCGCCCTGGTGCTGGGTGCGATCACGCTGCGCATGTCGGGCCACTACCTGCCGCTCGCCACCATCGCGTGGGGCCTGGCGCTGTACTACGCGATGGGCAACATGGAGTTCCTCGGCAAGTACGACGGCATCCTGGGCGTGCCGACGCTGCACGTGTTCGGCATCGACCTGGGCACCGGGCGCAGGCTGCACGTGCTGGTCTGGGTGTTCGCCCTGCTCGCAGCCTGGGGCTGCGCCAACCTGCTGGACTCGCGGCCGGGCCGCGCGATCCGCGCCGTGAAGGACGGCTCCACCATGGCCGAGGCGATGGGGATCTCGACCTTCCGCTACAAGCTGGTGGTCTTCGTGCTGTCGGCCGTGCTGGCCGCGGTGTCGGGCTGGCTGTTCGCCTTCTTCCAGCGCACCGTGAACCCGAGCCCGTTCTCCATCACCAAGGGCATCGAGTACCTGTTCATCGCCGTGCTGGGCGGCGTGTCGCACGTGTGGGGCGCCTTCCTCGGCGCGGGCGTGGTGCGAGTGGTCGAGGACCAGTTGCAGGTGCTGCTGCCGCGGCTGATCGGCGCGAGCGGCAACTTCGAAACCATCGTCTTCGGCGTCGTGCTGATCGTGGTGCTGAAGTACGCACCCGACGGCCTGTGGACCTTCGTGCAGCGCTGGCTGCCGCGCGCCGACCGCAAGCGCGACTGGGAGGGCGCCGCCGCCCTGCCCGCGCGCGACAAGCCCGCGCGCGGCGAACGCCTGCTGGAAGTGCAGGCCGTGCGCAAGCAGTTCGGCGGCCTGGTCGCGGTCAATGACGTGAGCTTCGAGATCCGCGCCGGCGACATCGTCGGCCTGATCGGGCCCAACGGCGCGGGCAAGTCCACCACCTTCAACCTGATCACGGGCGTGCTGTCGCTCACCGGCGGGCAGGTGCTCTGGCGCGGCCAGGCGATCGGTGGCATGCCTTCGCGCGCGATCGCGCGGCGGGGCATCTCGCGCACCTTCCAGCACGTGAAGATGATCCCGGAGATGACGGTGCTGGAGAACGTCGCGCTCGGCGGCTACCTGCGCGGCTCCAGCGGCACCACGCGCGCGATGCTGCGGCTGGACCGCGACGAGGAGCGGCGCCTGTTCGCCGAAGCCGAGCGCCAGCTCGCGCGCATCGGGATGGCCGACCGCATGCACGAACTGGCGGGCAACCTCGCGCTCGGTCCGCAGCGCCTGATGGAAATCGCCCGCGCCCTGTGCACCGACCCGGCGCTGCTGCTGCTGGACGAGCCGGCCGCGGGCCTGCGCCACAAGGAAAAGCAGGCGCTGGCCGACGTGCTGCGCCAGTTGAAAGGCGAAGGCATGAGCCTGCTGCTGGTGGAACACGACATGGAATTCGTCATGGGCCTCACCGACCGCATCGTGGTGATGGAGTTCGGCACCAAGCTGATGGAGGGCACGCCCGCGCAAGTGCAGGCCAGCCCGCAGGTGCGCGCCGCCTACCTCGGGACCGAACATTGATGGCCCAGCCCCTGCTCCAGGTGAGGGACCTGCACGCCGGCTACGGCCGCGCCGAGGTGCTCACCGGCCTCGACTTCGAGCTGGCGAAGGGCCAGGTCGTCACCGTGATCGGTCCCAACGGGGCCGGCAAGTCCACCACGCTCAATGCGCTGATGGGCCTGCTGCCCGCGCGCGGGCGCATCGTCTTCGACGGCGCCGACCTCGCCGACACGACACTGGAAGAGCGCGTGATGCTGGGCCTGGCGCTGGTCCCGGAGAAGCGCGAGCTGTTCGGCACCATGCCGGTGGAGGACAACCTGGTGCTCGGCGGCTTCCGCCCCATGAAGCTGCGCGTGCCCAACTGGCGCTCGGGGCTGGACCGCGTCTACGAACTGTTCCCGCGGCTGAAGGAACGCCGCACGCAGCTCGCCGGCACGCTGTCCGGCGGCGAGCGGCAGATGCTGGCCGTGGGCCGCGCGCTGATGGCGCAACCCAAGCTGCTGATGCTCGACGAGCCCAGCCTCGGCCTCGCGCCGCTGGTGGTGCGCGAGATCTTCGGCATCATCGAGCGGCTGCGCGAGCAAGGCGTGTCCATCCTGCTGGTGGAGCAGAACGCGCGCGCCGCGCTGCAGGTCGCGGACCACGCGTACGTGCTGGAGACCGGCGAGATCAGCATGCAGGGTCCGGCCGCGCAGCTGGCGGACGACCCGCGCGTCATAGAGACTTACCTGGGTGCGGCCAGGCCCGCGTCCACGTGACACTGGCAGTCCGATTCCAGCAGGAGACTTCCGCATGACCACCCGCCGCCTTTTCGTGCAAACCGGCGTCGCCGCCGGCGCCCTGTCCGCCTTCCCGTTCGCCGCCTTCGCGCAGGCCTTCGAGCAGGCGAAGATCATCAACGGCTTTCCTGCCGGCGGCACGGCCGACGCCTGCAGCCGCGTGATCGCCGACCGCCTGGGCCACACGGCCTATGCGAAGAACGCGGCGCTCGTGGACAACAAGACGGGCGCGGGCGGCCGCATCGCCTGCGAGGTGGTGAAGTCGGCGCCCCCGGACGGCTCCACGCTGCTGCTCACACCGTACTCGTGCATGTCCATCTATCCGTACATCTACAGCAAGCTGGCCTACGACCCGTTCCGGGACTTCGCGCCGGTGAGCATCGTGGCGGTGATGACGCATTGCCTGTCGGTCGGGCCGATGGTGCCCGCGAGCGTGAAGACGGTGAAGGACTACCTCGCCTGGGCGAAGGCGAATCCGGACAAGGCCAGCTACGGCTCGCCCGCGGCCGGCTCGACGCCGCATTTCCTCGGCGCGCTGCTGGGCCTGAACAACGGCGTGGAACTGAAGCACGTGCCGTATCGCGGCTCGCTGCCCGCCATCTCGGACATGATCGGCGGCACGCTGGCCTCCGCCTCGACGCCCACCGGGGACGCGCTCACCAACCACAAGGCCGGCAAGATCCGCATCATCGCCACGTCGGGCGCGACCCGCTCGCCCTTCGTGCCGGACGTGCCGACCTACGCGGAGCAAGGCTTCCCCGAGCTCACCGCGGACGAGTGGTTCGGCATCTACGCCCCCGCGCGCACGCCCGCCAGCGTGATCGCGAACGCCAACGCGGCGATCAACGCCACGCTCAAGGACAAGGCCGTCATCGACACGCTCGCCGTGTCGGCGCTGGTCCCGCGCGGCTCCACGCCCGCGGAGATGGACAAGTCCCAGCGGGACGAGTTCACCCGCTGGGGTCCCCTCGTCAAGAAGGTCGGCTTCACCGCCGAATCCTGAACCCGGCGCCCGATGGACGATTACCGCCCCCCGGTGGACGACCACCGCTTCCTCCTGCTCGACGTGCTGCACGCACGCGAGTCGCTGCAGCCGCTGCCCGCATTTGCCGAAGCGGACGCGGAACTGCTCACGCAGGTGCTGGAGGAAGCGGGGCGCTTCGTCGGCGAGGTGGTGGCGCCGCTGCAGGCGGCGGGCGACCATCCGGGCTGCCGCTTCGAGGACGGCCGCGTGGCGACGCCGCCCGGCTTCGCGGATGCGTACCGGGCGTTCTGGCAAGCCGGCTGGCCATCGCTCTCCTGCGCGCCCGAGGACGGCGGCCAGGGACTGCCGTGGGTACTCGAAGGCGTGCTCTACGAGATGCTCAGCGCGGCCAACCACGGCTGGACCATGGCGCCCGGGCTGCTGCACGGCGCCTACGAGTGCCTCAAGCACCACGGCAGCGAGGAACTGAAGCAGCGCTACCTGGCGAAGATCGCCAGCGGCGAATGGCTCGCGACCATGTGCCTCACCGAACCGCACGCGGGCAGTGACCTCGGGCTGGCGCGCACGCAGGCGCTGCCGCAGGCCGATGGCAGCCACCGCCTGCGCGGCACGAAGATCTTCATCTCCGGCGGCGAGCACGACCTCACCGACAACATCGTGCACCTGGTGCTCGCGCGCGAGCCGGGCGCACCGCCGGGACCCAAGGGCCTGTCGCTGTTCCTCGCCCCGAAATTCCTCCCTCCCACCCTGGGCGAGCGCCCGGATGCGGGCACGCGCAACGCCGTCGTGTGCGAGCGCATCGAGGAGAAGATGGGCCTGCACGGCAGCCCCACCTGCGTGCTGCGCTTCGACGATGCCATCGGCTGGCGCGTGGGCGAGCCGGGCCGCGGCCTCAACGCGATGTTCGTGATGATGAACGCGGCCCGCCTGCACGTGGCGCTGCAAGGCATCGGGCTGCTCGACGCGGCCTGGCAGAAGGCCGATGCGTATGCGCAGGAGCGCACGCAGATGCGCGCGCCCGGAGCGCTGCGCGGCACTGGCGCGGCCGATCCCATTGCAAGTCATCCCGCGGTGCGGCGCATCCTGGACACCGAGCGAGCCTGGGTCGACGGACTGCGCGTGCTGGCCTATCGCACCGGCGTCGAACTCGATCTCGCGCGGCACGCGCAGGAGCCGTCGCGCCGCGCCTCGGCGCAGCAGTGGTGCGGCCTGCTCACGCCCGTGCTCAAGGCCGTGTGCACCGAGCAGGGCTTCGGCGGCGCGAGCCGCTGCCTGCAGGTGTTCGGCGGCCACGGCTACGTGCGCGAGTGGGGCATCGAGCAGATCGTGCGCGACGCGCGCGTGCCGATGATCTACGAGGGCACGAACGAGATCCAGGCGATCGACCTGCTGGTGCGCAAGGTGCTGGTGGATGGGGGCGAAGGGATGTTCGCGGTGCTCGCTGGGCTCGAGGGAGAGATGCGTGCCAGTGCGGCCGCCGAGCGCGCCCACCCCCACCTCCACCCCGCGAAAAGGCAAATGCCTTTTCGCGAGGACCCCGGAGGCCCTCCCCCAGAGGGGGAGGGAGAAACAGAGGCGGTGCTCGCGCGGTTTGCCGAGCTCAGAGAGATCACGAAGGAGCTCGTCGCCGCTGCTGCCCTGTCCGACACCCTCGCCTACGAAGCCGCCGACGATTACCTGCGCGCCGTCGCGCTCGCCCTGTTCGGCTGGGCGTGGTGGACCATAGCGCGCACGCCCGGCGCCGATGCGCCGCGCTGGTCGCAGCCCGCGGCCGCCGCACGCCTGCGCATCCTGCCCGAATTCGACCTGCGCCTGGGCATCCTGCGCACGCAGTGCGCCGCCCTCCGCAACACCGTGCCACCCCGTCTTTCCGTCGCCTGAACCCATGCCCCGGCCCGCAGTACCCGCCCGCAGCAACCCGCCCGCCGCCGTGGAGGAAGTCGACACCAGCTTCCTCGAGACGCTCCTGGGCTACAACGCCCGCCGTGCCGCGCTCGCGGTGATCACAGTGTTCGTGGAGCGCATGGCGCCGTTCCAGCTGAAGCCGGTCGACTTCTCCGTGCTCTCGCTGGTGCGGCACAACCCCGGCATCACTTCGCGGCAGCTGTGCACGGCGCTCGGCATCCTGCCGCCCAACCTGGTCGGCATGGTGAACGCGCTGGAGAAACGCGAACTGGTCGCGCGCCAGCCCCATCCGCGCGACGGCCGTGCGGTGGGCTTGCACCTCACCGCGCGTGGCGAGAAGCTGATGCGCGATGCCGAGAAGACCGCGGCCGAGCTGGAAGCGGATTTCGCGGCGCGCCTCTCCCCTTCCGAGCTGCGCAACCTGATCACGCTGCTGAAGAAGGTGTACAGCTGAGGCGCGCGAGCGGCGCATCGCACGGCACGGTTTCGGCTGCCGGCGTTGTTTCACTGTCACGCTGCTATTGTTTCAGTAGCGCAGGCTGCGTAAACTCCGTTCCCCGCCCCGCAGCTCGCCGGGTGCCAGGAGTGCCCCCCGGATGAGTGCCAAGGAGAACGTCACCATCTACCAGCTGCTCGCGCTGCTGGAGGCGCGCTATGCCATCCGGGTGCTCTGGGCCCTGCGCGACGGCCATCCGCAAACTTTCCGCCTCCTGCAGGACAGCGTGGGCGGCATCACGCCGAACACGCTGAACACGCGCATCAAGGAATTGCGCGAGGCCGGGCTCATGCAACACAACGGAGACGGCTACAGTGTCACCACGAGCGGCACCGACCTCCTGAAGCGCCTGGCCGACCTGCAGCCCTTCGCCGCCCGGTGGGTGGCCGCCCAGGCGAAGAAGAAGACGCAAGCGAACTGATGCAAGACATTTCCATCGAGCGCTGGGAAGCAGCGCGGAGCCCGCAATGGGAGCGAACGCTCGATTGCGGAGCGGCGACGCTGCCCGCGGATGCGCAGCAGGCCACCCTGGTCGGACGCGCGTGGGTCGAGGGCCAGGGCGCCATCCTGGTGAAGGTCGAGGGCGACGCGCTGGTGGACCTCTCCGCGCTGGCCCCCACCTGCAGTGCGCTGCTGGAACGGCCCGATGCGGCGGCCGCCGTGCGCGCGCATGCCGGCAAGCGCCTCGCCGCCCTCGGCGAGGTCCTCGCCAACAGCGGCGCGGACCGGCGCGTCGCCGACCTGCCGTGGCTGCTCGCGCCGTGCGACCTGCAGGCCATCAAGGCCTCGGGCGTGACCTTCGTGGCCTCCATGCTCGAGCGCGTCATCGAGGAACAGGCGCGCGGCAATCCGGCGCTGGCGCAGTCGGTGCGCAAGGAGGTGGTCGCCGTGATCGGCGACGACCTGTCCAAGGTGCGGCCGGGCTCGCCCGAGGCCGAGCAGCTGAAGCAGGTGCTCGTGTCCAAGAACCTCTGGTCGCAGTACCTCGAGGTGGGCATCGGCCCCGACGCGGAGATCTTCACCAAGTCGCAGCCGATGAGTGCGGTCGGCACGGGCGCGGAGATCGGCATCCACCCCAAGAGCGAGTGGAACAACCCCGAGCCCGAGATCGTGCTGGTCGTCAACAGCCGCGGCGAGACCGTGGGCGCGACGCTCGGCAATGACGTCAACCTGCGCGACTTCGAGGGCCGCAGCGGCCTGCTGCTCGGCAAGGCAAAGGACAACAACGCGAGCTGCGCCATCGGCCCCTTCATCCGGCTGTTCGACGCGAAGTTCGGCATCGCCGACGTTCGCCAGGCCGACCTGGCTATGCTGGTGGTCGGCCCGGAAGGCTTCCGCATGGAAGGCGCGAGCAGTCTGAAGCAGATCAGCCGCGATCCGCTCGACCTGGTGGCGCACGCGATCGGGCCCAACCACCAGTACCCGGACGGGCTCGTGCTCTTCCTGGGGACCATGTTCGCGCCCACGCAGGACCGCTTCGGCCCGGGCCAGGGCTTCACGCATGCGGTCGGGGACGCCGTCGCCATTTTCACGCCGCGCCTCGGTACACTCGTCAACCGCGTCAACACCTCCGACCGCATCGAGCCCTGGCGCTATGGCGTGACTGCGCTCATGCGCGACCTCGCCCGCCGCGGCCTGCTCTGAACCTCCTGCGAAAGAACAACATGATCACCACCCCCAGCGGCCTGCAGTACGAAGACGAACTCGTGGGCCAGGGCCCCGAGGCGAAATCGGGCAACGACGTGCGCGTGCACTACACGGGCTGGCTGTACAACAATGGCGTGCAGGGGGCGAAGTTCGACTCGAGCCGCGACCGCAACGACCCGTTCGAGTTCTCGCTGGGGGCCGGCATGGTGATCCGCGGCTGGGACGAAGGCGTGGCCGGCATGAAGGTGGGCGGCAAGCGCACGCTGGTCATTCCGCCGCAACTGGGCTACGGCGCCCGCGGCGCCGGCGGCGTGATCCCGCCCAATGCGACCCTGAAGTTCGACGTCGAGCTGATCGAGACGCGCTGATCCCCGCGCGGCGGGGGCGGCGAGCGGCAGCGAACCCCGGCATTCCTGTAGGCTGGCGGTGAGCGACAGCGAACCCCAGCATTCCCCCGCAAGCTGGGGTTCGCCTGCGGCTCACCACCAGCCTACGAACATCCCGTCACCGCGCCTCCACCGTGATTTTTTGATGCCCTTGGCTTGAAAAGGGCTACTGAGCCCCAAGCTCTCCCGCGTACCCAAGAACACGGATCCGTTTTCCCCATGTCCCAAGACGACATCCAGAACACGAGTGAAATGCCCCAGGACTCCCCGGCCCCCGACGCCGCCGCGAACGACGGCCAGCCCTCCGCGCAGGACTGGCAGGCCCAGGTGGCCGCGCTCTCGGCCAAGAACACCGAGCTGATGGACCAGTTCCTGCGCGCGCAGGCCGAGATGCAGAACATCCGCCGGCGCTCCGAGGAAGAAGTGTCCAAGGCGCGCAAGTACGCCCTCGAAAGTTTTGCCGAGGCCCTGCTGCCGGTGTGCGACAGCCTCGAGGCGGGCCTGCACCACCAGGAGCAGACCGCCGAGCAGATCCGCGCCGGCGCCGAAGCGACCCTGCGGCAGCTGAAGTCCGCGCTCGAGCGCAACAAGGTGCTCGAGATCAATCCCGCCGCGGGAACCCGGTTCGACCCGCACCAGCACCAGGCCATCTCCGTGGTGCCCGCCGCGCAGGAGCCCAACACGGTCGTGACCGTGCTGCAAAAGGGTTACCTGATCGCCGACCGCGTGCTGCGTCCCGCGCTGGTCACCGTGACCGCGCCCAAGTGAAAGCCAGCCCGGCGCTTGAATCCGTAACAGTTATCCACAACTAGGCCACAGACTGATTCACAGCCCCTCGGGCGAACAGATTAGGAGAAAGCAAATGGCAAAGATCATCGGCATCGACCTGGGCACGACCAACTCGTGCGTTGCCATCATGGAAGGCAACAACGTCAAGGTCATCGAGAACTCGGAAGGCGCGCGCACGACGCCTTCGATCGTCGCGTACCAGGAAGACGGCGAGGTGCTCGTCGGCGCTTCCGCCAAGCGCCAGGCCGTCACCAATCCGCGCAACACCATCTATGCCGTCAAGCGCCTGATCGGGCGCAAGTTCACCGAGAAGGAAGTGCAGAAGGACATCGAGCTGATGCCCTACAAGATCGTCCAGGCCGACAACGGCGACGCCTGGGTCGAGGTGCGCGGCAAGAAGCTGGCGCCCCCGCAGATTTCCGCCGAGATCCTGCGCAAGATGAAGAAGACCGCCGAGGACTACCTCGGTGAAGAGGTCACCGAGGCCGTGATCACGGTGCCCGCGTACTTCAACGACTCGCAGCGCCAGGCGACCAAGGACGCCGGCCGCATCGCCGGCCTCGACGTCAAGCGCATCATCAACGAGCCCACCGCGGCGGCCCTGGCCTTCGGCCTGGACAAGCATGGCAAGGGCGACCGCAAGATCGCCGTGTACGACCTCGGCGGCGGCACGTTCGACATCTCGATCATCGAGATCGCCGACGTCGAAGGCGAGAAGCAGTTCGAAGTGCTCTCCACGAACGGCGACACGTTCCTGGGCGGCGAGGACTTCGACCAGCGCATCATCGACTACATCGTCACCGAGTTCAAGAAAGAGCAAGGCGTCGACCTGAAGAACGACGTGCTCGCGCTGCAGCGCCTGAAGGAAGCGGCCGAGAAGGCGAAGATCGAGCTGTCCAACAGCACGCAGACCGACATCAACCTGCCGTACATCACGGCCGATGCGTCGGGTCCGAAGCACCTGAACATCAAGCTCACGCGCGCCAAGCTGGAGTCGCTGGTCGACGAGCTGATCCAGCGCACGATCGAGCCCTGCAAGATCGCGATCAAGGACGCCGGCGTGTCGGTGAACGACATCCAGGACGTGATCCTGGTGGGCGGCATGACGCGCATGCCCAAGGTGCAGGAGAAGGTCAAGGAGTTCTTCGGCAAGGAGCCGCGCAAGGACGTGAACCCCGACGAAGCCGTGGCCGTCGGCGCCGCCATCCAGGGCCAGGTGCTCTCGGGCGAGCGCAAGGACGTGCTGCTGCTGGACGTCACCCCGCTGTCGCTGGGCATCGAGACCCTGGGCGGCGTGATGACCAAGATGATCAAGAAGAACACGACCATCCCGACCAAGTTCGCGCAGACCTTCTCGACGGCCGACGACAACCAGCCCGCCGTGACGATCAAGGTCTTCCAGGGCGAACGCGAGATGGCCAGCGGCAACAAGCTGCTGGGCGAGTTCAACCTCGAAGGCATCCCGCCGGCGCCGCGCGGCCTGCCGCAGATCGAGGTGACCTTCGACATCGACGCCAACGGCATCCTGCACGTGTCCGCCAAGGACAAGGGCACGGGCAAGGAGAACAAGATCACCATCAAGGCGAACTCGGGCCTCAACGAAGCCGAGATCGAGAAGATGGTGAAGGACGCGGAGATGAACGCCGCCGAGGACAAGAAGAAGCTCGAGGTCGTGCAGGCGCGCAACCAGGGCGAGGCGATGGTCCACAGCGTGCGCAAGTCGCTCAGCGAATACGGCGACAAGATCGACGCGGGCGAGAAGGCGAAGATCGAGGCTGCTGCGAAGGAACTCGAGGAAGCCCTCAAGTCCGACGACAAGGAGCAGATCGAGGCCAAGACGAACGCGCTGATGTCCGCCAGCCAGAAGCTGGGCGAACAGATGTACAAGGCGCAGGAAGCCGCGGGCGGCGCGGGCGCGCAGGAAGCAGCGTCGGCGGCCGGGGCGCAGCAAGCGTCTTCGGGTCCGGCGAACGACGACAATGTCGTGGACGCTGAAGTGAAGGAAGTGAAGAAAGGTTAAGCAACGCTTCGTGCGTGCTTGACTCGCCGCGTTCGACTCTCACGCCTGCGGCGGAGGTCGACGCGGCGTTTCTGCTGTAGAACGACCATACATGGCCACGAAACGCGATTACTACGAAGTCCTGGGCGTTCCCAAGAACGCCAGCGAGGACGAGATCAAGAAGGCTTATCGCAAGCTGGCGATGAAGTACCACCCTGACCGCAACCAGGGGGACGGCGCCAAGGATTCCGAGGTGCGCTTCAAGGAGGCCAAGGAAGCGTACGAGATGCTCTCGGACGCGGAGAAGCGCGCGGCGTACGACCAGTTCGGGCATGCGGGCGTGGACCCGAACATGCGCGGCGGCGCGGGCGGTGCGGAAGGCTTCGGCGGCTTCGCGGAAGCCTTCGGCGACATCTTCGGCGACATCTTCGGCCAGCAGCGCGGCGCCGCCGGCGGCCGCGGCGGCCGGCAGGTCTATCGCGGCAGCGACCTGTCGTACGCGATGGAGGTCACGCTGGAGGAAGCGGCCAAGGGCAAGGACGCGCAGATCCGCATCCCGTCCTGGGACGAGTGCGAGGCCTGCCACGGCACCGGCGCCAAGCCGGGCACGCAGGCCAAGACCTGCACCACCTGCCACGGCGCGGGCGTCGTGCAGATGCGGCAGGGCTTCTTCAGCGTGCAGCAGACCTGCCCGCATTGCCGCGGCACGGGCAAGATCATCCCGGAGCCCTGCCAGAGCTGCCATGGCCAGGGCAAGGTGAAGCGCCAGAAGACGCTGGAAGTGCGCATCCCCGCCGGCATCGACGACGGCATGCGCATCCGCAGCGCCGGCAACGGCGAGCCCGGCACCAATGGCGGCCCGCCCGGCGACCTGTTCATCGAGATCCGGCTGAAGAAGCACGCGATCTTCGAACGCGACGGCGACGACCTGCACTGCGTGGTGCCCGTGAGCATCGCGCGGGCGGCGCTCGGCGGCGAGATCGAGGTGCCGACGCTCGGCGGCAAGGCCGCGATCGACATCCCCGAAGGCACGCAAGCCGGCAAGCAGTTCCGCCTGCGCGGCAAGGGCATCAAGGGCGTGCGTTCGAGCTACCCCGGCGACCTGTACTGCCACATCGCCGTGGAGACGCCAGTGAAGCTCACCGAGCACCAGCGCAAGCTGCTCAAGGAACTCGAGGAGTCCCTGAAGAAGGGCGGCTCCAAGCACTCGCCCAACGAGGAATCGTGGGCGGACAAGCTGAAGGGCTTTTTCAGCGCTTAGGTCGGCGGGAGCGGGAGCGGGAACGGACTGCCGGACGCAGAGACCGCGAAGCAAGCAGAGGACGCAAAAGAATCCATCAAGGAATTCTTCTGCGTCCTTTCCCTCTTTTGCGCCCTCTGCGTCCGGCTGTCCCGGTTTAGCTGCCCGCTAACTGCCCGCGGTTCGCGAAGTGTGGTGGGCGCAGGACACCCGCGCGGCGCCAATGCACGCGCGGGGTGCCAAGCGGGCGGGGCGCGGCCACAATCGCCTCCATGGCGCTCAAGCTGTTCCGCAGCACCGGCTACTCCACCCTGCTGATGCCGGGCGAAGCACGCGTCGCGCCGCATCCGGCGCGGCTGGTGCTTTGGGCCTGCCTGTGGCTGGCGCTGGCCTGCAACGTCGGCCTCTGGCGATTCATCACGGAGGGCACCGAGCCGCGTGCCACCCTGGCGTCCGTGCTGCTCATCGCCGGCGGCAGCGGCGTGGTGCTCAACCTGCTCGGCTGGCGGCGCACGCTCAAGCCGGCGCTGAGCCTGGCACTGGTCCTCGGGGCGCTGTTCGCCACCGGTCTGTGGAGCCAGCACCTGCCGATCGAGGCGCTCTGGCAGGGACCGCCCCGCACCTGGATGCCGGCGTGGCCGAGTTTCCTGCGCTGGCAGGCGCTCGTGCTCCTGCTGGCGCTCGCGCTGGTGCCGGTGGTCTTCGTGTGGAACGCGCAGGTCCGGCGCCTCTCCGGGCCCGCGCAGTTGCAGGCGAACTTCTGGGGTGCGTGCCTCGCGGCGGCGCTGCTGGTCGCCGGCTTCGCTCTCGCGCGCTAGCGCCCGTCGGGGTTTGGCCTACACGGCGCCCCGCTTGTTTCCTACTGCCTCAGCCACAAGCTGGTCCTACGTTGTGGCTGCGGCCGCAACGCCGCCACAAGGAAGGGAACATGCGAAGGGAATTCCGGTCCGGCCCGCTGGGCACCGGCTGTGCGCTCGCCCTGCTGCTCGCGGGCGGCACGGCCATGGCGCAGCCGGTCGGTCCCGACGTGCGCCTGGGCAACGCGCAGTTCCAGCAACTGGGCAAGTCGTTGCTCGTGACCACCACCGATGGCGCCGGCACCCGGCGGTCGGTGATCGACTGGCGCAGCTTCTCGGTCCCCGCCGGCAGCATCACGCACTTCCTGCAGCCCGGCCCGGACAGCACGTCCATCAACCGCGTGCTGGGCAACAAACCCTCGGACATCCTCGGCACGCTCAGCTCCAACGGCCAGCTCGTGCTGGTGAATCCCTCGGGCATTGCGATCGGCCCGGGCGCGACCGTCGACACGGCGGCGTTCACCGCCTCCGCGCTGGCCCTGTCCGACGCGGACGCGCTCGCCGGACGGATGCGCTTCAGCGCCGAGCGCGGGCATCGCGGCGTCGATGTGCAAGGACAGGTGCTCGCGCGAAGCGGCGACGTGGTCCTGCTCGGGACCGACGTCAACGTGGGCAAGGACGCGATCGTCCAGGCGCCGAACGGCGCCGTGCTGCTGGGCGCGGGGCAGACCGTGGCGCTCACCGGGCGAGGGATCGAAGGCATCGTGCTGCAGGTGACGTCGCCCGCTGACCGCGCCGTCAACCTGGGTCGGCTGGAAGGCGATGCGGTAGGAATGTTCGCTTCCCAGCTGCGCCACACCGGCGTCATTGCCGCGAACCACGTGGTGCTCGCCGGCGACAAGGTGCGGCTGGAGCAAGGCGGGCCGGCCGGCAGGGCGGACGGATCACCCGGCCGCGGACCGGAGCCGGACCTTTCGGGCACCATCGAGTCGCCTCCGCCCCGGGGCGCGGGCGGCAGGGGCAGCTCCGCTGCGTCGGCTGCCGCACGCGCGGACGCGTCCCGCTCCACCGCGGTCCTTGCCGCGCTGGAAGCCGG
Source organism: Ramlibacter ginsenosidimutans (assembly GCF_016654015.1). Lineage (GTDB taxonomy): Bacteria > Pseudomonadota > Gammaproteobacteria > Burkholderiales > Burkholderiaceae_C > Ramlibacter > Ramlibacter ginsenosidimutans. Next base: position 134,102 of record NZ_JAEPWM010000009.1, read on the forward strand.
CAAGGCCGGGGTGGTGGCCGCCAACGGCGAGCTGGTGACCAGCCTGCAGGCGCCGACCGAGCCCGGCGACAGCGCGGCCGAACGGCGCGACCGGCGCCGCGCCGCGGAAGTCGTGGAGCAGTGCACGCGCTGAGCCCGCGTGTACGTGGTTTCCCGCAGTTTCATATTTGTTCAAATAGATAGACTGTCGGTGTGATGCCACGCATCGCACGAGAGAGCATTTCAGGACTCCCCTGCCCCCGGCCTCCTCCGGGGGCTTTTTTCTGGGCGCTCGCAACATCACGAACGCGGAGCCTCGTCCTGGTCCAGGCCGAGGGGCAACCGGCCGAGACGCGAAGATCGACCTGCCGCTCAGAACGCGGCGAGCAGTTCCTAGTTCGGGCGCGAGAAGCGCCAGCGAGCTTTCGCATCGCTGGGGTTCGCTTTGCTCACCGCCAGCCTACGAAGGCACTACGACGGCACGCGAGGACCGTAGGCTGGTGGTGAGCCGCAGGCGAACCCCAGCTGCCTGCGCCGCGCGATCCCCGCCGTGCCGCGCACGGCAACGCACTTTCTTCCTCGCAAGGTTCGCGTGCGGGGCTCGCGCCGACCCCCGCGATCGCGAGTCGATGCTAGATTGGAACGCCATCCGCAGTCTTCTTCATGGCCGAGTCCCGCACGGCGATCTACGGCGCCCTGGCGGCGAACGTCGCCATCACCGTCACCAAGTTCATCGTTGCCGGCATCACCGGCAGCTCCGCCATGCTGTCCGAAGGCATCCACTCGCTGGTGGACTCGGGCAACAGCCTGCTGCTACTCCTGGGCGAGCACCGCAGCGAGCAGCCGGCCTCGGCCCAGCACCCCTTCGGGCATGGCAAGGAGCTCTACTTCTGGAGCCTGATCGTCGCCGTGCTGATCTTCGGCGCGGGCGGCGCCGTCTCGTTCTGGGAAGGCGTGCTGCACGTGCGCGATCCGCATGCGCTGGAAGACCCCTTCTGGAGCTACATCGTGCTGGGCTGCGCGGCGGTGTTCGAGGGCGCGAGCTTCACCATCGCGTTCCGCCAGTTCACGCGTGAACGCGGCGATACGCCCTTCTGGCACGCCTTGCGCATCAGCAAGGACCCGGCCACCTACACGGTAATGGCGGAAGACTCCGCGGCGCTCGTCGGGCTCGCGCTTGCCGCGATCGGCATCTTCGCCAGCCACGCGCTCAACATGCCGCGCCTCGACGGCGCCGCGTCCATCGCCATCGGCCTGCTGCTGGCCGGCGTCGCGGTCCTGCTGATCCGCGAATCCCGCGGACTGCTCGTCGGCGAAGGCGTGAAGCCGGAGACCGCGCGCGAGATCCAGGCCATCGCGCGCTCCGCTCCCGGCGTGCGCGACGTCGGCCGGGTGCTCTCGATGTACGTCGGCCCCGAGGACGTGCTGGTCACCTTCGCCGTGACCTTTGCGCCCGAGATGCCCGCCTCCGAGCTGGCGCGCACGATCAAGCAGATCGAGCACACCGTGCGCGAACGCTTCCCCAAGGTGCAGCGGATCTTCGTCGAGCCGGTGGCGCCCCCAGCGACGGACGCGCCGGCGCACGGCTGATCGTTGTCGCTCAGGGCAGCAGCGCCATCGGGAGTTTGCGTTGCATGTGTCAGAACAGGCAGCCCTGCCCGGGCGGCGACGGCGGACGGAACAGGTCGGTGCGGAACACCTGCCGCTTCGCATTGAAGCCCAGGCGCCGGGCCGTGCGCTCGAAGCGCTGGCGCACCAGCTGCGCCCAGGTGCCCGAGCCCTTCATGCGCGTGGCGAAGTCGCTGTCGTAGTCCTTGCCGCCACGCATCTCCTGGATGCGGTGCATCACGCGCTGGGCGCGCTGCGGGTAGTGCTGCTCCAGCCACTGCCGGAACAGCGGCGCGACCTCCCAGGGCAGCCGCAGCACGTGGTAGAAGGCCTCGCGCGCGCCCGCGTCCCACGCGGCCTCCATCACCTGTTCCATGTCGTCGTTGAGGAAGGGAATCTGCGGCGCGAGGCTGACGCCGCAGGGGACGCCATGCTCGGCCAGCGTGCGCAACACGCGAAGCCGCCGATGCGGCGCGGCGGCGCGCGGCTCGAGCTTGCGGGCGAGCTCGGCGTCCAGGGTGGTGATGGTGACGTAGACCGCCACGAGCCCCTGCTGCGCCATGGGCGCGAGGAGGTCGAGGTCGCGCTCGACGCCGCTGGACTTGGTGACCAGGCCGAACGGATGGTTCGCCTCGTGCAGCACTTCGATCAGCCCGCGCGTGAGCCGCAGTTCGCGCTCCACGGGCTGGTAGCAGTCCGTGGCGGTGCCGATCGCGATCAGCTGCGGCCGATAGGACCGGCGCGCGAGCTCGGCCCGCAGCAGTTCCACCGCGTTGCGCTTGGCGATGATCCGGGTCTCGAAGTCGAGCCCCGGCGAGAGATTCAGGTAGCTGTGCGTGGGCCGGGCATAGCAGTAGATGCACCCGTGCTCGCAGCCGCGGTAGGGATTGATGGACTGGTCGAAGTAGATGTCCGGCGAGTCGTTGGTGGCGATGATGCTCTTCGCCGTCTCCCAGATGATCTCCGTGCGCGGCGGCGCGGCCGGATCGTCATCGGCGTGCTCCCAGCCGTCGTCGAAGCCCTCCCGGGCATCGGAGGCGAAGCGATGCGGAAAGCGTGTTGCCGTGCCGCGCCCCTTGATGGCCTCGATCGGGACGCGCACCTCCGCGGCCCGGGTGTCGGTACTGCGGTCGATACTGTTCATGCGTACAGTATGCCACCGCGGCGAGCGTCCGTGCACGGGGCGGGGACTACACGCGAAACGGGGCGGACCTGACAGTGGCGCGCCGTCCTGCGCCGGAGACTGGCCTCAGAACAGGAGCCACACCATGTTCGGACTGCCCCCCTATGCCTGGTTCTTCGTCTTCGCCATCATCGCGGCGGCCGCGGCGCGCGTGCTCGTCGGGCGAGTGCGCGACGACGCCGCGTCGTTTCCGGGATGGATCCTGTATGCCGTGGCGATCGGCTGCGTGATCCTGGGCGTCGCGACGCTCTGGCTCGGCCGCGCGGCGTAGCGCCCGCGCCGGCGACAGGCGCTCAGGCCGTCGCCATCGCAGGCAGGGCCAATCGCCCGCGCGCTTCGGCGTACTCGCGCGCAAGGCGCGCCACGAGCTCGGCGACGGACACGATTTCCTTCACGGCGCTGATGCCCTGCCCCGAGCCCCAGATGTCCTTCCACGCCTTCTTGCTGCCTTCGCCGCCGCCGAAGCTCATCTTGCTGGGGTCGCTCTCGGGCAGCCGATCGGGATCCAGCCCCGCGTTGCGGATGCTGGCCTTCAGGTAGTTGCCGTGCACGCCCGTGAACAGGCTGGAGTAGACGATCTCGTCGGAGCTGCCCTCGACGATCGCGCGCTTGTAATCGTCGCTGGCGCGCGCCTCGTGCGTGGCGATGAAGGCGGAGCCGATGTACGCGAAGTCCGCGCCCAGCGCCTGCGCGGCCAGCACCGCGCCGCCGTTCGCAATGGCACCCGACAAGGCGATCGGACCGTCGAACCATTCGCGGATCTCCTGCACCAGCGCGAACGGGCTCTTCACGCCCGCATGGCCGCCGGCGCCGGCCGCCACCGCGATCAGGCCGTCGGCGCCCTTCTCGATGGCCTTGCGCGCGAACGTGTTGTTGATGATGTCGTGCAGCACGATGCCGCCGTAGGAGTGGATGGCCTCGTTCACGTCGGGGCGCGCGCCCAGCGAGGTGATGACGATGGGCACCTTGCGCTTGACCACCACCTCCATGTCGTGCTCGAGCCGGTCATTGCTCTTGTGCACGATCTGGTTGATGGCATAGGGCGCGGCCGGGCGGTCCGGGTGCGCGCGGTCGTGCGCCGCCAGGGTCTCCTCGATCTCGTGCAGCCATTCGTCCAGCTGCGCCGCGGGCCGCGCGTTCAGCGCCGGCATGGAGCCGACGATGCCCGCCTTGCACTGCTCGATCACCATCTTCGGGTTGCTGACGATGAACATCGGCGAGGCGATCACGGGCAAGGGCAGGTTCTGCAGGACACGCGGCAATCTGGACATCGGTTCTCCTGTTGCTGGGGTTCGGCTACGCCTCACCGCCAGCCTACGAATTCATGGTCGGCAGGCTGGGGTGACGCAGGAACCCCAGCGGTGCGCGCAATTGCGCGCGGTCTTCAGAACGCTTCCATCGGCAGCGCGGTCACGCTGTCGCCGCCTTCGACGATCGCATCGCGCAGGCCCGGCGCGCGGGCGAGGATGTGGTCGGCGTAGAAGCGCGCGGTGGCGATCTTCGCCTGCATGAACGACGCGTCCTGTCCCTTGTGCAACAGGTCCTCGGCGACCAGCAGCGAGCGCGCGAGCTGCCAGCCCGCCACCAGGTTGCCGGCCAGCATCAGGTAGGGCACGGAGCCGGCGAACACCGCGTTCGGCGAGGCCTTGCCCTGCTGCACGACGAAGCCGACCACGTCGAGGAAGGCCTTGCGCGCGGCGACTAGCCGCCTGGCCACCGCCCGCGCGGCGACGCTGTCGCGGCGCACGAGCTCGCCCTCGGTCTTCTCGATCTGCGCCGCGATCGCCTGCGCCACCTGGCCGCCATCGCGCGCGGTCTTGCGGCCGACCAGGTCGTTGGCCTGGATCGCGGTCGTGCCTTCGTAGATGGTGAGGATCTTGGCGTCGCGGTAGTACTGCGCCGCACCCGTCTCCTCGATGAAGCCCATGCCGCCGTGCACCTGCACGCCCAGCGACGTGACTTCCAGGCTCATCTCCGTGCTGTAGCCCTTGACCAGCGGCACCAGGAATTCGTAGAAGGCCTGGTTCTGCTTGCGCGCCTGCGCATCCGGATGGTGGTGCGCGGCGTCGTACGCGGCGGCCGCCACGCTGGCCATGGCGCGGCAGCCCTCGGTCATGGCGCGCATGGTCATGAGCATGCGGCGCACGTCCGGGTGGTGGATGATGGTCGCGGGACCGTTGACGCTGCCGTCCACGGGACGCGACTGCACGCGGTCGCGCGCATAGGCCACGGCCTTCTGGTAGGCGCGCTCGGCCACCGCGATGCCCTGCACGCCGACGGCGTAGCGGGCGGCGTTCATCATGATGAACATGTACTCGAGCCCGCGGTTCTCCTGGCCCACCAGGTAGCCCACGGCACCGCCATGATCCCCATATTGCAGGACGGCGGTCGGCGAGGCCTTGATCCCCAGCTTGTGCTCGATGCTGACGCAGTGCACGTCGTTGCGCGCGCCCCGCGAGCCGTCGGCGTTCACCAGGAACTTGGGCACGACGAACAGGCTGATGCCCTTGACGCCGTCGGGCGCGCCGGGAATGCGGGCCAGCACCAGGTGGACGATGTTGTCCGCCATGTCGTGCTCGCCGTAGGTGATGAAGATCTTGGTGCCGAACACCTTGTAGGTGCCATCAGGCTGCGGCTCGGCGCGCGAGCGCACCATGGCGAGATCGCTGCCCGCCTGCGGCTCGGTGAGGTTCATGGTGCCGGTCCACTCGCCCGTGACCAGCTTCTCCAGGTACACCGACTTCAGGTCGTCCGAGCCCGCGGTCAGCAGCGCCTCGATGGCGCCATCCGTGAGCAGCGGGCACAGCGCGAAGCTCAGGTTGGCGGAGTTGAGCATCTCGATGCACGCGGCGCCGATCGTCTTGGGCAAGCCCTGGCCGCCGAAGTCGGCCGGGTGCTGCAGGCCTTGCCAGCCGCCTTCGGCGAACTGCTTGTAGGCCTGCACGAAGCCGGCAGTCGTCGTGACCTGGCCGTCCTTCCAGCTGGAGGGATGGCGGTCGCCCTCGACGTTCAGCGGCGCCAGCACGCCCTCGTTGAACTTCGCGCACTCCTCGAGCACGGCCTGCGCGGTGTCCAGCCCCGCTTCCTCGAAGCCGGGCATCTGCGCGATCTGTTCGATGTCGGCCAGGTGCTCGATGTCGAACAGCATGTCCTTGACGGGGGCGATGTAGCTCATTTGACTCTCTCCTGGATTTGCTCCTTCCCCGCTGGGGGAAGGCTGGGATGGGGGCGCTCCAAGTGTCGGGGAGCGCCCGCACCCCGCCCCTCCCCGGGACGGGGAGGGAGTCGGCCTTACAGCGCCTTCACCAGTTCCGGCACGGCCTGGAACAGGTCGGCCTCAAGGCCGTAGTCGGCCACGCTGAAGATCGGCGCTTCCGGGTCCTTGTTGATCGCGACGATCACCTTGGAGTCCTTCATGCCCGCCAGGTGCTGGATCGCGCCGGAGATGCCCAGGGCGATGTACAGCTGCGGCGCCACGATCTTGCCGGTCTGGCCGACCTGGAAGTCGTTCGGCGCGTAGCCCGCGTCCACGGCGGCGCGCGATGCGCCGATGGCGGCGCCCAGCTTGTCGGCCAGCGGCTCCAGCACTTCGTGGAACTTCTCGGAAGAACCGAGCGCCCGGCCACCGGACACGATGATCTTGGCGGCGGTGAGTTCGGGGCGGTCGTTCTTCGCGATCTCCTGGCCCAGGAAGCGGCTCTTGCCGGCGTCGCCGGCGGCACTGGCGTTCTCCACGCCGGCGCTGCCGCCGGTGGCGGGAGCGGGATCGAAGGCCGTGGTGCGCACGGTGATCACCTTCACGCTGTCGGCGCTCTGCACGGTGGCGATGGCGTTGCCGGCGTAGATCGGGCGCTCGAACGTGTCCGGGCTGTCGACCTTCGTGATGTCGGAGATCTGCGCGACATCCAGCTTCGCCGCGACGCGCGGGGCGATGTTCTTGCCGCTGGCGGTCGCGGGGAACAGGATGTGGCTGTAGTTGCCGGCCAGTGCGAGCACCTGCGCGGCGACGTTCTCGGCCAGGCCGTGCTCGAACTGGGGGCCATCCGCGAGGATGACCTTGGCAACGCCCGCGACTTGCGCAGCGGCTTTGGCGGCTTCACCGGCATTGGCACCGGCAACCAGCACGTGCACGTCGCCGCCGCAGGCCTTGGCTGCGGTGATGGTGTTGAGGGTCGAAGGGCGAATCGACTTGTTGTCGTGTTCGGCGATGACGAGGGAGGTCATGGTTGTTCCAAGATGTTGAACGCAGAGTGCGCAGAGGTTACGCAGAGGACGCAGAGGAATACCAATTGAAATTGGATGTTCTCTGCGTCCTCTGCGTGTCTTCGCGTCCTCTGCGTTCTGATTGCCTGATGATCAGATGACCTTCGCTTCGGTCTTCAGCTTCTGCACGAGCGTCGCAACGTCGGGCACCTTGACGCCGGCGCCGCGCTTGGGCGGCTCGCTGACCTTCAGCGTCTTCAGGCGCGGCTTGACATCGACGCCGAGGTCTTCGGGCTTGAGCGTGTCCAGCTGCTTTTTCTTCGCCTTCATGATGTTCGGCAGCGTCACGTAGCGCGGCTCGTTCAGGCGCAGGTCGGTGGTGATCACCGCCGGCAGCGTGACCTCCAGCGTCTCAAGGCCGCCGTCCACTTCGCGCGTGACCTTGGCCTTGCCGTCGGCCACTTCCACCTTCGAGGCGAAGGTCGCCTGCGGCAGGTCGGCCAGCGCGGCCAGCATCTGGCCCGTCTGGTTGCAGTCGTCGTCGATCGCCTGCTTGCCCAGGATCACCAGGCCCGGCTGCTCCTTGTCGACCAGCGCCTTCAGCAGCTTGGCCACGGCCAGGGGCTGCAGCTCCTCGTCGGTCTGGACCAGGATGGCGCGGTCGGCGCCGATCGCCATGGCGGTGCGCAGCGTTTCCTGGCACTGCTGCACGCCGCAGGAGACGGCGATCACCTCGGTGGCGGCGCCCTTTTCCTTCAGGCGCACCGCCTCTTCCACCGCGATCTCGTCGAACGGGTTCATGCTCATCTTCACGTTCGCGATGTCCACACCCGTGTTGTCCGACTTGACGCGGACCTTCACGTTGTAGTCCACCACCCGCTTCACGGGGACCAGGACCTTCATTGGGGCACTCCTAGAGTTGTGGGGAATTGACGTATGCGTCAACCCTGAAATTCTATGTGGGGGACGCACCCCCACCCCCCCGGATCATGGGGGGAACACAAAAAAGAACGACCGTTCGTTTTTCTGGATTATAGGGCCGCAGGCGCGGCCGTCCAGCGCATCGCGCGATTTCTTCGCGAGCGCCGATGCGGGTAAGTCAGGACCGGGCCCCTCAGGGCCGCCGCTTACAGTGCCCGCACACGAAGATCAGGAGTTCGGTCGATGAAACGCAGTCTCCTCGCACTCGCCTCGTTCGGCTCCCTCGCCCTCTTCACCGCCGGCGCCGCGCACGCGCAGACGGTGCTGACGGTGTCCAGCTGGGTCCCACCCACGCACGCGCTCAGCGTCGCGCAGAAGGAGTGGTGCGACCTGGTCGAGAAGAACGCGGCCGGCAAGGTCCGCTGCAACGTGCTCCCGCGCGCGGTCGCCAACCCGCCGGGCACCTACGACGCGGTGAAGAACGGCCTGGCGGACGTTTCCTTCACCGTGCACGGCTACACGCCCGGGCGCTTCGTGCTCACGCAGATGGCGGAGTTCCCCTTCCTCGGCGACCAGTCCGAGCCGATCTCGGTGGCCTTCAACCGGGTCGCGATGAAGCACCCGCAGTTCCTGCAGGAGCACCAGGGCGTGCACGTGCTGGCCTTCTTCACGCACGGCCCCGGCATCGTGTTCAACACCAAGCGGCCCGTGACGAAGCTGGAGGACCTGCAGGGCCTCAAGTGGCGGGTGGGTGGCGGCATGGTCAACGAGATCGCCAAGGCGCTGGGCATGAACGTCACGCTCAAGCCCGCGCCCGACTCCTACGAGCTGCTCTCCGGCGGCGTCATGGACGGCACGCTCTTTCCCGCGGAGTCCATCGAGTCCTTCAAGATCGACAAGCTCATCAAGTACGCGACCACCTTTCCCGGCGGCCTGTACAACACCAGCTTCGTCTTCATGATGAACCAGGCCACCTACGACAAGCTGGACCCGGCCGCGAAGAAGGCCGTGGATGCCGCTTCCGGCGAAGTCGCCGCGCGCATCATGGGCCGCAACTGGGACAAGGTGGACCGCCGGGCCTACGCGCTCATGCAGGCCAACAACGTGCAGGTCACCAAGGCCGACGCGAAGTTCGTCGCCGACGTGAAGGCGCGTACCGCCCCGCTCGAGCAGCGGTGGTTCGACGACGCGAAGGCCAAGGGCCTGCCGAACGCGGACAAGGTGCTCGCCGAGTTCCGCTCCGAGATCGCCAAGGCGTCGAAGTAGGGTGCCGTCGCTGCGCTTCGAGAAGATCCTCGCCCTGGCCTGCGGCTTCCTTTCGGCGGCCGCCCTCTTCGCCATCATGGCGCTCACCTTCTTCGACGTGGGCGGGCGCAAGCTGCTGGACAACTCCATCCCCGGGTCGCTGGAGCTCACCGAGCTGCTGATGGTGGTCGTGATCTTCGCCGCGCTGCCGCTGGTGTCGCTGCGCGGCGAACACGTGCTGTTCGACTCCTTCGACACGTACCTCCCGCCGCGCGTGCTGCGCCTGCAGAAGGCGGTGATCGACCTGCTCATCGCCGTCGCGCTGCTGTCGCTCGCGGTGCTGATGTGGAAGACGGCAGGTGAATTCGCCGCCACCGGCGAGACCACCGCGCAGTTGAAGATCCCGAAAGCGCCCTTCCTCTACGGCATGGCCGTGCTGTGCGGCCTCGCGGGCGTGGTGCACCTGCGGCTGATCGCCCGGCCGCCGGCGGCGCTGGCCGAAGGCGAAGGCGTGGCGCTGTGATCGCCGCGCTCGCCGGCTTCGCCCTCGTCTTCCTGCTGGCGGTGCTGCGCGTGCCGCTGTCCTTCGCCATGGGCGGGGTGGGCCTCGTCGGCATCGGCCTCACGCGCGGCTGGGAACCGGCGCTCGCCTCGACGGCGCAGGTCGTGTACGAGACCGGCTTCGCGTACACGCTGTCGGTGATCCCCCTGTTCATCCTGATGGGGAATTTCGTGGCGCGCGCCGGCCTGGCGCAGGAACTGTTCGCCGCCGCCTACGCGTTCATCGGCCACCGGCGCGGCGGACTGGCGCACGCGACGGTCGCCGCCTGCGCGGGCTTCGGCGCCATCTGCGGCTCCTCCATCGCGACGGCCGCCACCATGGGCAAGGTCGCCTATCCGTCCATGAAGGAGCTGGGCTACAGCGACACGCTGTCCATGGGCGTGATCGCCGCCGGCGGCACGCTGGGCATCATGATCCCGCCGTCCACCATCATGGTGATCTACGGGATCATCACCGAGACCAACATCGGCAAGCTGTTCGCCGCCGGCGTGATCCCCGGCCTGGCCTCGGCGGCGCTGATGATGGCGGGCATCGCCTGGATCACCGCCCGCGATCCCGCGCATGCACCCGCCGGCCCGCGCAGCTCCTGGCCCGAGCGGTGGAAGGCGCTGCGCGGCATCTGGGGCGTGCTGGTGCTGGTGATCGTGGTGCTGGGCGGCATCTACGGCGGCATCTTCACCGCCACCGAAGGCGCGGGCATCGGCGCGGCGGGGGCGTTCCTGTTCGCGGTGGCGCGGCGGCGGCTGACGCTCGCGCAGCTCGCCGAAGTGCTGGTCGAGTCGGCGCGCACGACCGCGATGCTGTTCACGCTGCTGATCGCGGCCACGCTGTTCGCCAACTTCGTCAACTTCACGAGCATGCCCGGGGACCTCAAGGCGCTCATCACCACCAGCGGGCTGTCGCCGCCGATGATCGTCGTGGCGATGATGGTGATCTACGTGATCCTCGGCACGGTGATGGAGGAACTGACGATGGTGCTGCTCACCATCCCGCTGTTCTTCCCCATCGTCACGGCCCTCGGCTACGACCCCGTGTGGTTCGGCGTGCTGATCGTGATGGTGGTGCAGATCGGCCTGATCTCGCCGCCCGTGGGCATGAACATGTTCGTGCTCAACGCGCTGCTGCCCGGCGTAGGCCTGGGCGCGATCTACCGGGGCTGCTGGCCCTTCGTGTTCGTGCTGGTGCTGATGCTGGGACTGCTGATCGCGTTCCCGTCGCTGAGCCTCTGGCTGCCCTCGCTCATGCGCTGAGCGCGCGCGCTCAGCCTCCCCGCGACAGCGTCGCGTCGTCCCTGGTGCCGCCGTCGGCCGACGGCAGCGCGGCGCCTGCCGCGGGCAGGATACGCAGGACGCGCTGCGGATAGGGGATGTCGATGCGCGCCTCGCGCAGCGCCCGCAGGATCTTGAGGTTCACGTCCGAGCGCACGTTCAGCGTGCCGTTCTGCGGGTCGTCGATCCAGAACAGCAGGCGGAAGTCCAGCCCGTCGTTGCCGAAAGTCGCCAGCCGCGCGGAGGGCGGCGGGTCGGCCAGCACGCGCTGGGTGCGCAGCGCCGCGTCGCACAGCAGCGCGATGACCTCGTCCGGATCGCTGTCGTAGCCCACCACGACCTCGGTGGAGACCAGCACCCGCGGATCGGCGATCGACAGGTTCTCCACCCGCTCGGAGATCAGCTTTTCGTTGGGCACCACCGAAGCGCGGCCGTCGGGTGCGCGGATCAGCGTGTAGCGGGTCTTGATGTCCGCGACCACGCCTTCGAAGCCATCCACCTTCACCGTGTCGCCGATGCGCAGGCTGCGCTCGGCCAGGATCACGAAGCCGCTCACGTAGTTGGCGGCCAGCTTCTGCAGGCCGAAGCCCAGGCCGACGCCCACCGCGCCGCCGAGCACCGACAGCGCGGTGAGGTCCACGCCCGCCACCGACAAGGCGAACAGGAAGCCGATGGTCAGCAGGGAAGCGCGCACGGCGTTGACGGCGACCTTGCGCAGCGACAGGTCGCTCACCGCATCGCGCAGCACCCGGCGTTCGAGCACGGCGGAGAACCACAGCGCGAGCACGAGCACCAGGCCCGAGGAGATGAGGCCCTGCACGATCCCGAGCAGGGTGACGCGCGTCTTGCCGAAGGTGAAGCGCACGTTGTCCATCTCCGTCATCACGGCGGGCAGCAGCCCCATGATCCAGAGCACCGCGGCGATCCAGGCCAGCCACGAGAACAGCGTCTCCATGCGCCGCGCCAGGTGCGAGCGCGGGAACACGAGCGGAAACACGCGCGCGAGCAGGCGGATGCCCGCGAGCGACATCAGCACCGGCAGCGCCAGGCGCAGCAGCGGCACCGGCTGCAGGCCGCCGAGGATCTTGCGAGCGGCGTAGGTGAGGACCAGCGCGATCAGCGGAAACAGCAGCCCGTCGACGAGGTAGCGCCCGAACAGCACGGACTCCGGCGGCTGGCGCCGCCCCGACAGCCAGCAGATGCCGTAGGCCGCGGCCAGGCAGGCCACCAGGGTGAAGGTTTCCCAGCCGATGCCGCGGTGGTTGAGGGACCCGATCAGGTCGTCGAACTCGATCATCCGGCCCGGCCCTTGTCCCCGCCGGGCTTGCGCTTCTCCGTGAACGCCGTGACGCCCTCGAGCGCGCAGGGCTCCATCATGTTCACCGCCATGGTCTGCGTGGCGAGCTGGTAGGCCGCGGCCACGCCCATCTCGCGCTGCCGGTAGAAGAGGTCCTTGCCCATGGCAAGCGCCACGCGCGGCTTGGCGAGGATGGCCTGCACCAGCCGTTCGACTTCCGCATCGAGCTGCTCCGGCGCGACCGCGTGGTTCACCAGGCCGCGCGCCTGCGCTTCCTGCGCGGAGATGAAGTCGCCGGTCACCAGCATCTCCATCGCCTGCTTGGGCGCCATGTTGCGCAGCAGGGGCACGCTGGGCGTGGAGCAGAACAGACCGTAGTTCACGCCGCTGACCGCGAAGCTCGCTTCGGTGGAGGCGACGGCCAGGTCGCATTGCGCCACCAGCTGGCAGCCCGCCGCCGTCGCGATGCCATGCACGCGGGCGATCACGGGCACGGGCAGCGCCTGCAACGCCAGCATCATGCGGCTGCAGCGGGCGAACAGGTCCTGGTAGTAGGCCAGCTCGGGCCGCGCGATCATTTCCTTCAGGTGGTGCCCCGCGCAGAACGCCTTGCCGGCGCCCGCGAGCACCAGCACGCGCACCGATTCGTCGCCGGCGAGCCGGTCCAGCGCAGCCTGCAGGGCCTGCAGCACTTCCTCGCTCAGGGCATTGAAACTGGCGGGCCGGTTCAGCGTGAGCGTGACCACCCCGCGCGCATCGCGCGCCTCGATCAGCGGCTGCTCCATCGCAGCACCCTCCTCGTGTCGTTCTTGTTCAGACCTGCGCCAGCACGCGCACGTGCGCCTCGACGCTGCGACCCAGCGCATCGAGGTTGTAGCCGCCCTCCAGCGAGGACACGATGCGGCCCTTCGCGTGGCGGCTCGCGACATCCATCAGCTGCCGCGTGATCCACGCGTAGTCGGCCTCGACCAGGCCCAGCTGGCCGAGGTCGTCTTCGCGGTGCGCGTCGAAACCGGCGCTCACGAAGATCATCTCCGGCCGGAATTCTTCCAGCCGGGGCAGCCAGTGTTTCTGGATCAGCTCGCGGATGGCCGGGCCCTTCGTGTACGCGGGCACGGGCAGGTTCACCATGTTGGCCGCGTGCGCGTCGAAGCCGCTGTAGGGATAGAACGGGTGCTGGAAGATGCCCACCATCAGCACGCGCTCGTCGCCGGAGAGGATGTCCTCGGTGCCGTTGCCGTGGTGCACGTCGAAATCCACCACCGCAACGCGCTGCAGGCCGTGGCGCTCCAGCGCGTAGCGCGCCGCAATGGCAATGCTGTTGAACACGCAGAAGCCCATGGCCCGGGCGCGCGTGGCATGGTGCCCCGGCGGCCGCACGGCGCAGAACGCGTTCTCCAGCTCGCCCGCGATCACCGCGTCGGTGGCCGCGATGGCGGCGCCGGAGGCGCGCAGGACGGCGTTGAGCGTGTGGCGGTTCATCGCCGTGTCGGGATCGATGTGCACCAGGCTGGAGCCGCCGGCTTCTTCCTGCTGCCGCAGTTCCTCGGCCAGCCCGATGATGGAGGCGACGTGCATGCGGTCATGCGCCAGTTCCACGATCTCGGGACTCGCCAGCGGCGCCTCGCGGCGGTCCACCACGTCCAGCAGGCCGGAGGCCAGCATGCGGTCCTCGATGGCGTCCAGTCGCTGGGGGCACTCGGGGTGCCCGCGCCCCATGTCGTGTTTCCTGCAGTCCGGGTGTGTGAAATAGCCGGTCTTCAACATGCCTTGCCTCGGCGTCCGCCCAATATCGGATAAGGTCGTGCTTGATGGAAGCACGACAAAAACTCCAAACGCTCCTTGCCCAGCTTAACACGGTGATCGTCGGGAAGCCGGCCCAGGTGCGCGACTGCGTGGCCTGCCTGCTGGCGGGGGGACACCTGCTGATCGAGGACGTCCCGGGGGTGGGCAAGACCACCCTCGCCCATGCCCTGGCCCGCGCGTTCGGCCTGCAGTTCTCGCGCGTGCAGTTCACGGCGGACCTGATGCCCAGCGACCTGTCCGGCGTGTCGGTGTACGACCGCGGCAAGGAGGGCTTCGTGTTCCACCCGGGCCCCATCTTCGCGCAGGTGCTGCTGGCCGACGAGATCAACCGGGCCAGCCCGAAGACGCAGAGCGCGCTGCTCGAAGCCATGGAGGAGAAACAGGTCACGGTCGAAGGCGCGACGCGCGCCCTGCCCTCCCCCTTCTTCGTGATCGCGACGCAGAATCCGCATGACCAGCTGGGCACCTTCGCCCTGCCGGAGTCGCAACTGGACCGCTTCCTCATGCGCATCTCGCTGGGCTACCCCGACCGCGCGGCGGAGCGCGCCTTGTATGCGGGAGCGGACCGGCGCGAGATGGTGGAGCGCCTGGGCAACACCTTGTCGCCCATCGAGCTGCAGGTGCTGCAGCAGCAGGCCATGGACATCCATGCGGCCGATCCGCTGCTCGACTACGTGCAGGACCTGGTGGCCGCCACGCGTTCGGGCCGCTGGTTCCTGCAGGGCCTGAGCCCGCGCGCAGGCATCGCCGTGCTGCGCGCGGCCAAGGCGCAGGCCCTGCTGTCCGGACGCGACTACGTGGCGCCCGACGACGTGCAGGCGATCTTCCCGCAGACCGTGGCGCACCGCCTCATCCCGGTCGGCGATGCCGGCCGCGGGCCGGTCGAACAGGTGCGCGCGATGGTGGAGGCGGTGCCGCTGCCATGAGCAGCGTCCAGGGTTCGGCCTGGCCCGCCGAGCGCGGGCCGCTCACGCCCGACGCGCAAGCCCCGGCGCTCAACCCGGTGGCGTTCGCGCGGCGGCGCTTCCGCGCCTGGTGGCAGGCGCGGCTGCCGCACTCCGACACGATGACGCTGACCCAGCGCAACGTGTACATCCTCCCCACGCGCCCAGGGTTCATGCTTGCAGGGACGCTGCTGGTGCTGCTGGTGGGATCGATCAACTACCAGCTGAACCTCGGCTACTTGCTGACCTTCCTGCTGGCCGGCTGCGCGATCGTCGGCATGCACGTGTCCCATGCCACGCTGCGCGGCCTCACGCTGGCGCTGATGCAGCCGCCGCCGCAGTTCGCCGGCGCCAGCGCCCCGCTGACCGTCACCCTGGCCAACGCCCGCGCGAGCACGCGCTACGGCATCGGCCTGGCCGTGCTGGACGCGACGCAGGACGACCGCTGGGCCTGGACCGACGTGCCGCCGCAGGGCAGTTGCACCGTGCAGGTCGCCTTCCGGCCGCAGCGGCGCGGACTGCATCGCGTGCCGCCGCTGACGGCGGAGACGCGCTTTCCGCTGGGCACCTTCCGCGTGTGGACCGTGTGGCGGCCGGCGGCGCAGGTGCTCGTGTATCCGGCGCCCGAGGCGCATCCGCCGCCGCTGCCGGCCGGCGAGCCGCGCTCGGGCGGCCCCGCGGCGCTGCGTCGCGCGCAGGGCACGGGCGAGTTCGAGGGCGTGCGAGCGTACCGGCGCGGCGACCCCATGAAGCTGGTGGTCTGGAAGAAGGCGGCCCGCAGCGGCGAGCTCGTGAGCCGCGACACCCTGCAGGCGCAGCGCGTGGAGCTGTGGCTCGACTACCGCCAGTGCGGGGTTGCCGATCCCGAGGGCCGGCTCGCCCGGCTGGCGGCCTGGGTCTTGCAGGCGGACCGGCTGGGCCTGGACTACGGCCTGCGCCTGCCTGGCCAGGAGGTCGAACCGGGCGCGGGCGAGGCGCACAAGCGCCGCTGCCTGGAGGCGCTGGCGCTGTGCTGACGCTCGCGGCTCGCCTGCGCACGCTGCCGCGCGAGGCGCGCGACACCTTGTTCCTGCTGCTGGTGATCGGCTGGGTGCTGCTGCCGCACCTGGGCCACCTGCCCTGGTGGTGCACGCTGCTCGCCGCGGGCGTGCTGCTCTGGCGCGCCACGCTGGCCGTGCAGGCGCGTCCGCTGCCCGGTCGCGCCTGGCTCGTGCTGCTGCTGGTGGCGACGGTGATCGGCACCTGGGCCAGCCACCAGACCCTGCTCGGACGCGACGCCGGCGTGACGCTGATCGTGGCGCTGCTCGCGCTGAAGACGCTCGAACTGCGCGCGCGGCGCGACGCCTTCGTCGTGTTCTTCCTGGGCTTCTTCACGATGCTCACGAACTTCTTCTTCTCGCAGTCGCTGGCCGTGGCCGCCGCGATGCTGGTCGGACTGCTGGGCCTGCTCACCGCGCTGGTCAACGCCCACATGCCGGTGGGCCGCCCGCCGCTCGCGCAGGCGGCGCGCACCGCCGCCTGGATGACACTGCTGGGCGCGCCGGTGATGGCGCTGCTGTTCGTGCTGTTCCCGCGCCTGTCGCCGCTGTGGGGGATCCCGGCCGACGCCATGAGCGGGCGCAGCGGCCTGTCCTCGCAGATGCGCGTGGGCTCGCTGGCGGACCTGGTGCTGGACGACAGCGTTGCCTTCCGCGTCCGCTTCGAGGGCGACCCGCCGCCGCAGAGCGAGCTTTATTTCCGCGGTCCGGTGCTCAGCGACTTCGACGGCCGCGAATGGCGGCCGCTGCTGCCGCGCCTGTCGGCGCGCTTTCCGCCGCCGCGGATCGCCGACCCGCAACTGGTGGGGTTCGGTCCGCCCGTTCGCTACGAGGTCACGCTGGAGCCGAGCAATCGCCCCTGGCTGCTGACGCTGGACGCAGCCACCGAGCCGCCGAGCGCGCCGGGCATGGAGGTCGCGATGACCAGCGAACTGCAGTGGGTGCTGTCGCAGCCGGTGGTGGACCTGGTGCGCTACCGCGCGGTGAGCCACACGCGCTTCCGCCACGGGCCCGCCCGCCGCTCGATGGTGCTACCGGAGTACACGCAGTTGCCGCCCGGCTTCGATCCCCGCACCATCGAACTCGCGGGGCGGCTGCAGCGCGAGAACCCCGGCGCCACGCCCGCCGGCCTGGTGCAGGCGGCCCTGCACCTGCTGCGCACGGGCGGCTACAGCTACACGCTGTCCCCCGGCGTGTACGGCGAGAACACGGCGGACGAGTTCTGGTTCGACAGCAAGGAAGGCTTCTGCGAGCACATCGCCTCCGCCTTCGTCGTGCTGATGCGCGCCATGAGCATCCCCGCGCGCGTCGTCACGGGCTACCAGGGCGGCTCGCCCAACAACGTGGACGGCTACTGGGTCGTGCGCCAGAGCGATGCGCACGCGTGGGCCGAGGTGTGGCTGTCCGGCCGCGGCTGGGTGCGCGTGGACCCGACCGCCGCCGTAGCACCGGGGCGCACGGGATCCTTCCAGCGGCTGGTCGCGCCGCAGGGCGTGCTGAGCTCCGCGATGGAGACGGTCAGCCCGGACCTGTGGGCGGCCCTGCGCGCGAGCTGGGACGCCACCAACAACGGCTGGAACCAGTGGGTGCTGAATTACACCCAGAGCCGCCAGCTCGGCATGCTGCGCGACCTGGGCTTCAGCTCGCCGAGCTGGGAAGACCTGAGCCGCGTGCTGCTGGCCGTGATCGTGATCGTGGCGCTCGCCGGCGCGGCATGGAGCTGGTGGGACCGCCAGCAGCACGATCCCTGGCAACGCCTGCTGGCCCGCGCGCGCAAGCGGCTGCGCCAGGCTGGCCTCGAGATCGGGAACACGGAGCCACCGCGCGCGATCGCAGAACAGGCGAGCCGCCGTTTCGGCGCCGACGCGCGGGCCCTGGCGCAGTGGCTGCTGAAGCTGGAAGCGCAGCGCTACGCGCGCACGCCCGCCCAAAGCCTCTCCGCTTTGCGGCGAGAATTCCACCAGATCTCCTGGCCCCATTGATGCGTCCTGCTGCCTTCCTCCCCGCCCTGCTGCTCGCCAGCGCCTGCTCGCTCGTGGCCTGCGCCTCCCATGCGGGACCGCGCGGCAAGCCCGAGTCCCAGCGCAGCGACGCCGCCTATGCGCTGCGCCCCGACGCGATGGAATTCGCGGACGACGTGGCCGCCCGCCACGACCTCGACCCGGCGTGGGTGCGCAAGGCGCTGGGCCAGGCCCGCAACCTGCCGGTGGTGAGCCGCCTCATGCAGCCGGCGCCCCCGGGCCAGCCCAAGAACTGGAACGCCTACCGCAGCCGCTTCATCGATGCGACGCGCATCGCCGCCGGCGTGCGCTTCTGGCAGGAGAACCGCGGCACGCTGGCACGCGCCGAACAGGAGTTCGGGGTGCCGGCCGAAATCATCGTGGGCATCGTCGGCGTCGAGACCATCTACGGCCAGCAGATGGGCGACTTCCGGATCATCGATGCGCTCGCGACGCTGGCCTTCGACTTTCCGGCCAGCCATCCGCGCGCCGCGGAGCGCACGCAATACTTCCGCAACGAGCTGGACCAGTTCCTCGCCTGGTGCCAGGAGAAGCACGTGAACCCGCTGCGGCCGCGCGGCAGCTATGCCGGCGCGTGGGGCATGCCGCAGTTCATGCCCAGCAGCCTGGCGCGCTGGGGCGTCGACTACGACGACGACAAGCACATCGACCTCGCGCGTGACGCCGACGACGTGATCGGCTCGGTCGCCAACTACTTCAAGGGCTACGGCTGGATCCCCGGCATGCCCGCTTACTATCCGGTCCGCCTCGATCCCGCGCGGACCGACCTGGACGCGCTGCTCGCGCCGGACATCCTGCCCACCTTCAGCGTCGCGCGCTTCCAGGAGCTGGGCGCCGTCCTCGACGGCCCGGCGCTGGAGCACAAGGGACCGCTCGCGCTGATCGAACTGCAGAACGGCGGCGATCCCCCGACCTACGTCGCGGGCACCGAGAACTTCTACGTGATCACGCGCTACAACTGGTCCAGCTACTACGCAATGGCCGTGATCGAACTGGGACGCGAAGTGAAGGAAGCCCTGGGCGCGACTTCCGCGCGCAATCCATGAGCCCGCCGGGCCGCCCCAAGGGCGAATACCGCAGTGCGCAGCACGAAGGTACTCCAGTGAGCGCGGCCCTGCTCGGGGCCGAGGGCTGGCAGCGGATGTGGACGGCGCTGGGTGCGCAGACGGCCAGCGGCGGCTTGCTGAACCAGCTGGTGCGCGCGTACGGCGAGCCGGAACGCCACTACCACACGCTGCAGCACCTGCGCGAGTGCCTCGCGAACTTCGACGCAGCGCGCTCGCTGGCGCGGCAGCCGGAACAGGTCGAACTGGCACTGTGGTTCCATGACGCCGTGTACGACCCGCGGCGCCACGACAACGAGGAGCGCAGCGCCGCCTGGGCCCGCGACAGCGTGCGGGCCGCCGGCTGCGATGCAGCGCTGGAGCAGCGCGTGGCGGACCTGGTGCTCGCGACGGCGAAGCACGAAGCGGCGGCGGAAGACAGCGACGCCCAGTTGCTGCTGGACGTGGACCTCGCGATCCTCGGCGCGAGCCCCGCGCGCTTCGACGAGTCGAGCGTGCAGGTCCGCGCCGAGTACGCGCACGTGCCCGAGCCCGAGTTCCGTGCCGGCCGCTCGCGCGTGCTGGCGGGCTTCCTCGCGCGTCCGCGCATCTACCAGACCCCGCCCTTCCACGACGCGCTCGAGGAGCGCGCCCGCGCCAACATCGCACGCGCGCTCGCCGCCTTGCAGGCCTGAGCCCGGGGCATCGGCTCGCGTTGTGAAACTCGTGTTGGGGGCGTTACTTCGGTAACACCGTTGCCCGCCGGGCAGCCGCCTGGCCGATTGCAGCTCCCCGGCGCGCGCGCGCTCTGGCACATTCGGAAGCGCCATGGACTTCGATCTCGCGATCGACACTATGGCGCACTACATCCGCGTACGGATCACCGGCGGCCCGAGCTTCGGGCAGCTGCTCTCGCTGATCCACCTGCTGGGGGTGGAGAGCGAGACCTGGGACGAAGACAAGGTGCTGGTGGACCTGCGCGGCGTGGTGACGCCCTTTTCCCGCCCGGAGCAATTCCGCATCGGCGAGGAGGCGGCTGCGAGCCTGTCGCACATGCGCCGCATCGCCTCCGTCGTCCCGCCCGAACGGGTCACGCGCGTGAGCGAGAAGGCGGCGCGGCGCAACGGCGTGAACGTGCGGGTGTTCGACGACGAGACCCAGGCGATCGCCTGGCTGGCGGCCCCGGTCACCGATTAGCGTGGCGGTGCCCGGACCCCGCTGCGCAGCCGGCCGGCGCTGCGTTCACGTCGGGATCAGGAAGTCCCGGCTGATGCGCACGCCCAGGTCGTTCACGCGGTCGAGGAACTGCGTGAGGAAGGCGTGCAGGCCGTTCGAGAGGATTTCCTCGATGTCGCCGTACTGCAGTTCGGCGCGCAGCCGGCCCGCGCGCCGCAGCGTCTCGGAGGACTGGTCGTTGGCCACCATCGCGAGGTTGCTCACCACCTCGTTGAGGCTGGCGTGCAGCGAGCGCGGCATGTCGGGGCGCAGGATCAGCAGGTCGGCGACGCGCTCGGGCTTGATCACGTCGCGGTAGACCTTGCGATAGATCTCGAAGCCGGAGACGCTGCGCAGGATCGCGCTCCAGTGATAGAAGTCGTACTCCTGGTCCTTCTCGCTGGCCGCGCCGAAGAAGTCGCTCTGCAGCGCGTGGAACTTCACGTCCACCAGCCGCGCCGTGTTGTCCGAGCGCTCGAGGAAGGTGCCCAGGCGCATGAAGTGCAGGGCCTCGTCCATCAGCATGGTGCCCACGGTGACGCCGCGCGAGAGATGGGAGCGGAACTTCACCCACTCGAAGAACTGGCCCGGGTCGCGTTCGAACTCGCCGCCGCGCAGCATGCGGTTCAATTCCAGCCAGGTCTGGTTCTGCGTCTCCCACACCTCGGTGGTCAGCGTGCCGCGCACTGCGCGCGCGTTCTCGCGCGCGGCCCGCAGGCACGACAGGATGGACGAGCCGTTGGTCTCGTCCTTCACCATGAACTGCATGACCTGCTGCGGCTCGATGTCGCCGTGCTTGGCCTGGTAGGCGGGCATCAGCTCGCTGATCGACAGCATGCCCTGCCAGCCGACCTTGGACACAGCCGCGGACTGCGGCAGCAGCGACGTCTGGTAGTTGACGTCCAGCATGCGCGCAGTATTTTCCGCCCGCTCGGTATAGCGGGCCATCCAGAAGAGGTGATCGGCGGTACGACTCAACATGGGCCTGATTCCTGGCGATGCACGGATCCATTCAGTGCCACCGCGGAACCGGCTCTGCCGGGCCGCTGGTGGCGCCCCCTTGAGGGGGAGGCGCCGCAGGCGCTTCGGGGGTGGGCCTTCATGTCAGAGCTCGAGGATCCAGGTGTCCTTGGTGCCGCCGCCCTGCGAGGAGTTGACCACCAGGGAGCCTTCCTTGAGCGCCACGCGCGTGAGGCCGCCCGGCACCATCTGCACCTCGCGGCCCGAGAGCACGAAGGGGCGCAGGTCGATGTGGCGCGGCGCGATGCCCTTCTCCACGTAGGTGGGGCAGCTGGAAAGCGAGAGCGTCGGCTGCGCGATGTAGCCCTCCGGCTTGGCCTGCAGGACCCGGCGGAACTGCTCGATCTCGTCCTTCGTCGCGGCGGGGCCGACCAGCATGCCGTAGCCGCCCGCGCCGTGCACCTCCTTCACGACCAGGTCCTTCAGGTTGGCCAGCACGTAGCCCAGGTCGTCGGCATTGCGGCAGCTGTAGGTGGGCACGTTCGACAGGATCGGCTTCTCCCCGAGGTAGAACTCGATCATCTTCGGCACGTACGGATAGATCGACTTGTCGTCGGCCACGCCCGTTCCTATGGCATTGCACAGGGTCACGTTGCCGGCGCGATAGACGCCCAGCAGGCCCGCGCAGCCCAGCGTGGAATTCGGCCGGAAGGCGAGCGGGTCCAGGAAGTCGTCGTCCACGCGGCGGTAGATCACGTCCACGCGCCGCGGCCCGCGCGTGGTGCGCATGTAGACGAAGTTGTCCCGCACGAACAGGTCCTGGCCCTCGACCAGCTCCACTCCCATCTGCTGCGCGAGGAACGCGTGCTCGAAGTAGGCGCTGTTGTACATGCCTGGCGTGAGCACCACGACGGTCGGGTCGTCGGTGGTGGACGGCGCCGAGGCGCGCAGCGTCTCCAGCAGCAGGTCCGGGTAGTGCATCACCGGCGCCACCTTGTAGGCGCTGAACAGCTCCGGGAAGAGCCGCATCATCATCTTGCGGTCTTCCAGCATGTAGCTCACCCCGCTGGGCACGCGCAGGTTGTCCTCCAGCACGTAGTACTCGCCCTCGCCCTTCGCATTGGGCGCCCGCACGATGTCGATGCCCGCGATGTGCGAGTAGATGTTGTTCGGGACCTTCACGCCCACCATCTCCGGGCGGAACTGCGCATTGCCCGTGATCTGGGCGAGCGGGACGATGCCGGCCTTGACGATGTCCTGCTCGTGGTAGACGTCGTGGATGAAGCGGTTCAGCGCGTTGACCCGCTGCACCAGGCCACGTTCCATCAGCTGCCATTCGGCCGCCGGGATGATGCGCGGGATCAGGTCGAAGGGGATCAGGCGCTCGGTGCCCGAGCCGTCCTCGTCCTTCGCCCCGTAGACCGCGAAGGTGATGCCCACCTTGCGGAAGATCATCTCGGCCTCGTCGCGGCGCGAGCGCATGATCTCCTGCGGCTGCCGTCCCAGCCACTCGGCATAGGTGCGGTAGTGCTCGCGCACGCCCTGCACCTGGGCCTGCACCATGCCGCCCAACGACTGCCCCTGGAACTGCACCGGACCGTCGCCGGGCAGTTGGGAGAACATCTCGTCGAATTTCTGCATCGTCGTGGGCCTTCTCGACAAGGATAGCAAGTTCCCGGCCCGTGGAGGGGCCCGCGAAAGGGGCGCTATGCACCATCCGCGGCGGCTGGCGCCACCTCGTGGTGCCAATAACGCCGCTGCACGGCGCGTTCGCAGCGGACGGCGGCCGGGGCGCGCGAGTCCCAGGTGAGCGCGCCGCAGGCCGGCGACACCCACAGCGCGATGCCGTGGTCGGCATAACGCCGCGCGACGTCCGGCGCAGGATGGCCGAAGCGGTTGCGGTAGCCGGCCTGGGCCACGGCCAGCCTGGGGTGGACGGCGTCCAGGAAATCGTCGGACGATGAAGTGCGGCTGCCATGGTGCGGCACGAGCAGGAAGTCCGAAGCGAGCGGCGCCTCCTGCGCGACCAGCCTGGCTTCCTGCGGTTTCTCGATGTCGCCCACCAGCAGCGCGTGCACGCCTTGCGCGCTGGCGATGCGCAGCACGCAGCTCATGGCGTTGGGGCGGGCGGGCGCACCGTAGTCGGCGGCCATCGGCTGGAGCACCTCGAACTGCACGCCATCCCAGCTCCAGGACTGGCCGGCCATGCAGGCGCGCGAGGCGCGCAGCGCCTGCAGCGGATGCGAGGGCTCCAGCGAGCTCAGGAGCTGCGCCTGCGGCTGCATGCGCAGCACCGCCGCGGCGCCGCCCGTGTGGTCCGTGTCCCGATGGCTGAGGACGAGGAGGTCCACGCGTTCGTCCAGGGCCCGCAGCAAGGGGACCAGCACGCGCTGGCCGGCGTCGGTCTCGCGGCTGTACGCCGGCCCCGAGTCGTACACCAGGCCGTGGCCTGCCGTGCGGACCAGCACCGCGTTGCCCTGCCCGATGTCCGCGGCCAGCAGCTCGAACTCGCCGGGCGGCGGACGCGGCGCCTGCCACAGCAGCACCGGCAGCACCAGCGGCACACCCGCGAGGCGCGCGGACCAGGGCAGTCGCGCGGCGAGCAGCACGCCACCGACGATGCCTGCCGCGGCGGCCCACAGCGGTGGGGCCGGCGCCGACCAGGTGGCGAAGGGCAAGGCGGCCAGCCAGCGCAGCACGGTCGCCAGTGCGTCCACCGCCCACCCGGCCGCGGTCCAGGCCGAGGGCAGCAGCACGCCGGCCATGCCCAGCGGCGTGACGACCAGCGTGACCCAGGGGATCGCAATGAAGTTCGCGGCCAGGCCCACGATCGAGACCTGGTTGAAGAGGAGCAGCGACAAGGGCGTGAGCGCCACCGTCACGACGCCCTGCTCCCGCGCCATTGCCGCGAGCGCGTGCCAGGCGCGCCGTATCAGCGATGGCCGCGACGCCTCGGAGCCGGCGATCTCCGCCGGGCCGCTTGCGAACAGCACGCCCACCGCCACGAAGCTGAGCCAGAAGCCGGCCTGCGTGAGCGACCAGGGATCGGCCGCGACGACCACCGCGCACGCCAGCAGCCAGACCCAGGGCCAGGGCCACGAGCGCGCCCGCAGCCGCAGTGCGGCGACCGCGCACAGCATCAGCACCGTGCGCTGCGCGGGCACGCCCCAGCCGCTGAAGAGCGAATAGGCCGCCGCGAGAGCGACGCCGCCGACGAGCGCCGCGTGCTGCGCGGGCCACGCCAGGCACAGCCGCGCGCTGCGCCGCCACAGCGCGCCCAGCACGGCGGCGGTGGCCCACGCGAACATGGTGATGTGAAGGCCGGAGATGCTCATGAGGTGGGCCACGCCGGTCGCGCGGAACACGTCCCAGTCCGCACGTTCGATCGCGCCCTGGTCTCCCACCACCAGCGCCGCCACGACGCCCGCCACCCGCGGGTCCGGCACCTGCTGGTAGATGGCCTCGCGGACCGCCTGCCGCGCCTGTTCCACCGGGTGCAGCCAGGTCGAGCCCAGGCGCTGCGGCACGGGATCGCGCGGGCCCGCGCGCACGGAGCCCGTCGCCTGCACGTCCTGCTCCCACAACCACAGCTCGAAATCGAAACCGGAGGGATTGAGCTGCCCGTGCGGCGCCTTCAGCCGCAACGCGAGCCGCCAGCGCTCGCCTGCCTGCAGGTCCGCTGGTTGCCGCTGCGGATCGGGCAGCACGTCGGCAGCGCCGTCCACGCCACCGTACCACCCGAGCATCAGCTGCGGGGGCAGCTGCACGGGCACGTCGCCGAGCCGGGCCGACTCGACGTCGAAGCGGAAGCGCAGGCCCGCGTCCGTGCGGTGCGGCATCGCGCCGACCACGCCGGTCACCAGCAGGTCGCGCCCCTCGAGGCGGGGATCGAGGCCGTCCTGCAGGTAACTCGCCGCGCGCCAGCCGGCCGCTCCCGCCGACAGCGCAGCCGACGCCGCGAGCAAGGCGCACCAGCGCACCGCGGTTGCCCGGCGCCACGCGCTCGCCGCGACCAGCGCGGCGAGCGCGGCGAGACTCAGCGCAACGTAGCTGCCCAGGCTCCAGAGCCGCGGCTGCTGCAGCTGCAAGCTCGCGCCCAGCACCACGCCGAGCAGGAGCGGCGCGATGCGGCTGGGACGGTGGGCGGATGCAGGACTCATCCGCCTTCAACGCGCCCAGGCGCGCAGCGGCCTCCTGCGATCGGGGGAAGCCTACCTTCACGATGCCGCTGCGCAGGCACCACCCGGCGATTCCGTGTGGACGCGGGTCTGCGCGACGGCGTTGCGCGCTGCGATGGCGCGCAGCGCCCCGGTCGAGCTCAGCCCTTTTTCAGGGGGATGTAGATCTCGCTGCCACCCGCCCTGACTTCCGCGCTCTTGGCGGCCATTCCTTCTTGCGCGCTCGCGTAGTCGCGCACTTCCTGCGTGATCTTCATCGAGCAGAACTTCGGACCGCACATCGAGCAGAAGTGGGCCACCTTGGCGCCGTCGGCCGGGAGCGTCTCGTCGTGGAATTCCTTCGCCGTCTCGGGATCGAGCGACAGATTGAACTGGTCCTGCCAGCGGAACTCGAAGCGCGCCTTCGAGAGCGCTTCGTCCCGGGCCCGGGCGCCGGGGTGGCCCTTCGCCACGTCGGCGGCATGCGCGGCGATCTTGTAGGCGACGATCCCCTGCTTGACGTCCTCCCGATCGGGCAGGCCCAGGTGCTCCTTCGGCGTCACGTAGCAAAGCATCGCGGTGCCGAACCAGCCGATCATGGCTGCGCCTATGGCGCTGGAGATGTGGTCGTATCCCGGGGCAATGTCGATGGTCAGCGGGCCGAGCGTGTAGAAGGGCGCCTCGTGGCAGTGCTTCAGTTGCTCCTCCATGTTGGCCTGGATCATGTGCATCGGCACGTGTCCCGGACCTTCGATCATGGTCTGCACGTCGTGCTTCCAGGCGAGCTGCGTCAGCTCACCCAGCGTGCGCAGTTCGGCGAACTGGGCCTCGTCGTTGGCATCCGCACCGGAGCCGGGCCGCAGGCCGTCGCCCAGCGAGAAGCTCACGTCGTAGGCCTTCATGATTTCGCAGATCTCCTCGAAGCGCTCGTACAGGAAGTTCTCGCGATGGTGCGCGATGCACCACTTCGCCAGGATGGAGCCGCCTCGTGAGACGATGCCCGTGCGGCGCCTGGCCGTCATCGGGATGAAGGGCAGTCGCACGCCAGCGTGGATGGTGAAGTAGTCGACGCCCTGTTCGGCCTGCTCCACCAGGGTGTCGCGGAAGATGTCCCAGGTGAGGTCTTCGGCCACGCCGCCCACCTTCTCCAGCGCCTGATAGATCGGCACCGTGCCGATCGGGACCGGCGCATTGCGCAGGATCCAGTCGCGCGTGGTGTGGATGTTCCTGCCCGTGGACAGATCCATGACCGTGTCGGCGCCCCAGCGGATCGCCCACACGAGCTTCTCCACCTCCTCCTCGATGCTCGAGGTGACGGCGGAGTTGCCGATGTTGGCATTGATCTTCACCAGGAAGTTGCGGCCGATCGCCATCGGCTCCAGCTCCGGGTGGTTGATGTTGGCGGGGATGATCGCGCGCCCGCGGGCGACCTCGGCTCGCACGAACTCGGGCGTGATGCGCTCGGGGATGCTGGCACCCATGGGATTGCCGCGCAGGCGCTGCGCGCGCTCTTCGTCGGCGAGGTACTCGGCCATCCACTCGCGCCGACCGTTCTCGCGGATGGCGACGTACTCCATCTCCGGCGTGACGATGCCACGCCGCGCGTAGTGCATCTGCGTCACGTTGGCGCCGGCACGCGCGCGCCGCGGTGTGCGCTGCAAGCCGGCTGCGTGCGCGCGCAGATCGTCCAGGCGTGCCACCTCCCGCTCGCCGCCGCGTCCGCCGTCGTCAATGGACTGCGGCTGCCGGCCTGTGTAGCCCTCGGTGTCAGCCCGGGCAGCGATCCACTCGCTTCGCTCCGCGGCCAGGCCGCGCCGCACGTCGACATCGGCGGTGGGGTCGGTGTAGGGCCCGGAAGTGTCGTACAGCGTGACCGCCTCCCCATTCGAGAGGGCGACCTCGCGCATCGGCACGCGCAGCTGGGGATGCAGCTGGCCGCGCACGTGGAGTTTGCGAGAGGCGGGGAAGGGCTCGCGCGTCAGTGCGAGCAGCTGGGTGAATGTGTCGGGTGCGTTCAAGATCCGTCCTTTCGGTTGCAGGGGTGCTCCGAAAGTGACGGCAGGACGGGCGCGTGTGCGCCTGCCATCCTGTCAGCTCTTCTTACGCCGGTACGAACCGGTTCAAGTTCACGGGTTTGGTCTGCCATCTCAGCGATCGGCCTTGCGGCCGATCGCACCCCGGAGCGAGAGGCAGTATAGCGGCGCGAGAAGCGCCCGCCTCGATCAACCAGCAGCAATGGCCGCCTGCCAGGCGCGTGGATCCGGGCACAAGCTGCATTCAACTTGGTCTATGGATCCGGTGGCGATCCGTCGAACTTGGCGTGGGTCGTGCGACATCGTGCTCTTCCTTTGTTCCAGGTCTTGAAGCAGATGCAACGCTCCGCGCCGGAGCTGCGTTGCTTTCGACGCCTCGCAGGTCTTGCGCAACGCGGTCGAACCGGCAGAGTCCCGGGAAGCGGGGAGTCAGTTCCTGGCAGCGGAAATCGACAGGCGTTGTCGGCGCGGAAAAGCTCAGGCAGCACCGCGGCCGCGTTCCGGGGCAGGCTTGAGTCGCGCCCCCGATCTCACCCACGGCCGGCCACATGCGTGACCAGGTACAGCCCGAGCCCGATCAGGCCCCCGACGATCGTGCCGTTCACGCGGATGGCCTGGAGGTCCTTGCCGATGTTGAGTTCGATCTGCGCGGCCAGTTCTCGCGCGTCCCAGTTGCGCACGGTGTCGCGCACGTGTCGCGTCAGGAACTCCGCGAACTCCGGCGCGAGCCGGGTGGCGGCTTGCTCGAGATGCGAGCGCAGCGCCTGGCGCAGGTCGGGGTCCTCGGTGAGCTGCTTGCCGAGCCATGATCCACCGCGCGCGACGGCCTGGCTCAATGTCGAGTGCTCGCTCGCGAGGTCGTCGGACAGCCAGTTCCTGATGGAACGCCAGAGACCGTCGGCGTAACTGGCGAAGGTCTCGTCCTCCAGCAGGTATTGCTTGATGGCTTCGCCGCGCTCGCTGAGCGCCGGGTCCGACTGCAGCCGCAGCACGAACTGCTGCACCCACTCATCGAACAGCTGTCGGTACGCATGCGCCGGATTGGCCCGGATGCTCTCCAGGCGACCCACGATCGCCTCGGCGATCGCGGATGCGACGTTGGTCGCGATCCATTGCCGGGGCAGCAGCTTCTGCTTGCGCGGGTGCTCCTGCGTCAGCCAGTCGATCACCTGCGCCGCGAGCCACGCGCGCGTCTCGGGCCGGTCCACCAGTTGCACCGCGCGGTCCAGCGCCTCTTCCAGCAGCCGGTCGTGGCGCCCTTCCCGGGTCAGCGTCTCGAGCACGCCGCGCAGCGATGCGGTCAGGTCCAAGCCCCGGAACGCCTGGCGTGCGGCATCGCGGATCAACTGCTCGACCCGGGCGTCCTCCACCACCTGCAGGACACCTTGCAGGACGCGCGCCACATGCACGCCGAGGCGCTGCGCATGCGCAGGGTCCGTCAGCCATTCGGCCACGTAGCGCGACGGATCGTGCTGCCGGATCAGCCCGACCAGCGTGTCGGGTGCCAGGAACTTCTCGCGGACGAAAACGGACAGGTTGTCGGCGATGCGGTCCTTGCTGCGGGGGATGACGTCGGTGTGCGCCGTGATGAAGGGGATGCCGGTCGGAATGCGGCGGAACAGCGCGCTCACGGCGAACCAGTCGGCCAGTCCGCCCACCAGGGCGGCTTCCGCCACCGCGCGGATCGCGAGCACCCAAGCGTTGGGCGGCACCAGCATGGTCACGCCGAAGATGCACGCCGCCGCGCCGAGCAGCAAGCCGGCGTTGCGTTTGGCGTGTGCGAGTTCCTGCCGTTTCTGCTCCACGACACAGCTCCCAGGTGATCGGTGGAGTCTGCCAGAGGGCCAGGGCACGAAACGAAGCGCACGCGGAGCCCGGTGACGCGGCTGGCTCTCACACTGTCGGACATGCGCAGCCTGACACCCGGGAGACGCTGCGAGGCGAACCACCACCGTGAGTGGGGAGGGCGACTCAGGCGGCGGGCAGGGCCAGCGCTTCCAGCCGGCCGGCGATCGCGGACAGCGGCAGCACCTCGCGCACGCCGCCGGCGGCGATCGCCTGCCGCGGCATGCCGAAGACGACGCAACTGGCCTCGTCCTGCGCGATGGTGAAGGCGCCGCTCTGGCTCATCTCCAGCATCGCCTCGGCGCCGTCGCCGCCCATGCCGGTGAGCATCACGCCGATGGCCCGCTGGCCGGCGGCGCGCGCCACCGAGCGCAGCAGCGTGTCCACCGAAGGCCGATGGCGGTTCACCGGTGGATCTTCGGTCACGCGCAGCTGGTAGCCCGAGCCGCGGCGGGACAGCACGAGGTGGCGCCCGCCGGGAGCGATGTAGGCCACGCCGGTGCGCACGACCTCGCTGTCCTCGGCCTGCTTCACGTGCATGCGGCACAGCGTGTCCAGGCGGCGCGCGAAGGTCTCGGTGAAGCCGGGCGGCATGTGCTGCGCGATCAGGATCGGCGGCATGTGCGGCGGCAGCGCCGTGAGCAGGTCGCGCAGGGCCTCCACGCCGCCGGTGGACGCACCGATGCCGATGACGCGCTGGCCGCCGGCGGGAGCGGCGGGCTGGGCCGCCGGCGGCAGGCTCGCCTCCTTCGGCGCGGGCGCGGTGACCGCAATCGGCCGGCGGCGCACGATGCGCGCGCCGGCGGCGGCGCGGATCTTCTCAGCGATCTCCTGCGCCGTCGCCTCCAGGCCGTCGAAGTTCGCCGGCTTGGGGAAGAAGTCGACCGCTCCCAGCTCCAGTGCCCGCAGCGTGGTCTCCGCGCCCTCGCGCGTGAGCGAGGAGATCATCACCACCGGCAGCGGCCGCGCCGCCATGAGCTGGCGCAGGAAGTCGAGGCCGTTCATGCGCGGCATCTCGACGTCGAGCGTGATCACGTCGGGCGGGTTGCGGCGGATCCGCTCCATCGCCAGCAGCGGGTCGGGCGAGGCCGCGAGCAACTCCATGTCCCGCTGCGAGCTGACCACGCGCCCGAGGAAAGCGCGCATCACGGCGGAGTCGTCGATGACGAGGACGCGGATCATGGCCGCGGCATGAAGATCTCGACTTCGCCGGAGCGCTTGCCGTCCAGTCCCTGGAGGTACTGCCGCTCGCGGCGCACGACGGGTTCGTGCGGCACGAGCGCCAGCCGCTTCACCTGCACCTTGCCGGTGTCCACGCAGAAGTGGACCTTGCGCGGGCACACGTCCAGCAAGTCCTGCGCCAGCAGGTGGATGCCTTCCACGCGCAGGAACTCGAGGACGAAGCGGGCATTCCTCGGGCCGACGTCCAGGCGGTCGAAGCCGGCCAGCAGCCGTGCGCCCCCGAACACCTTGGCCACGAGCCGGCGCCGGTCCGCGCCGAGTCGCAGGGTCTCGTTGATCAGCACTTCCATCGCGTACACGCCGAAGCGTGCGGAGGCGGCCCACGGCGCGTCGGCGCGGGCGGCGTCGCCCGGCAGCATGAAGTGGTTCATGCCGCCGACGCGCGTGACAGGATCCCACAGGCAGGTGGAGACGCAGGAGCCAAGCACGGTGGTGATGGCACCCGAGCGGGCCGCGTGGTACTGGCCGGGCAGGATCTTCACCGCGGGCACCTGGAATTCCCGGTCGAAGTAAGCCAGCGGGACCGAGGGTGCGGGCACGGCGGAGTCCCTAGTCCTCGATGCGCTGGTACGCGGTGCGCCCGCAGGAACGGAAGCCGGGGTGGGCGGCCGGGAAGCTCTCGGCGTGGCCCACCACCAGCAGGCCGCCCGGCACCAGCAGCTGCGCGAAGCGGGCGAGCAGGCGCTGCTGCAGCTCGCGATCGAAATAGATCGCGACGTTGCGGCAGAAGATGGCGTCGAAGGGCTCCTGCACGGGCCACGCGGGCGCATGCAGGTTCAGCTGTTCGAATCGCACCAGGGTGCGCAGTTCGGGACGCACGCTCACCAGCCCCTCGTTGGCGCCGATCCCGCGCAGGAAATGCCGGCGCAGGCGCTCCGGCGACAACGTCGCCGTCCGCTCGATGCGGTAGACGCCGGCTTGCGCGGCGCGCAGCACCTCGGTGTCGATGTCGGTCGCCAGCACATTGCCGGGGCAGTTCGCCTCGCGCAGCACCATGGCGATGGACCACGCTTCCTCGCCGGTGGAGCAGGCGTTGGTCCAGCAGCGCACGGCGCGGCCGCGCCGCGCGCGCTGCTGCGCGTACCCGAGCAGCAGCTCGAAGTGCTGCGGCTCGCGGAAGAAGGCGGTGAGGTTGGTCGTGAGCGCGTTGACGAAGGCCTGGCGCTCGTCCGAGGCGTGGCGCTGCACCAGCTGCAGGTAGTCTCCGAAGCTGGCCATGCCGCGTGCGCGCAGGCGGCGCAGCAGCCGGTTGTAGACCATGCTGCGCTTGTTGGTGCCCAGCTTGATGCCGGCGTAGTCGGCGATCAGCTGGCGCACCGTCGCGAAGTCGCGGTCGTCCAGCAGCCAGGCAGCGTGTTCGAACACGAAGTCGGGCAGCGGGCTCCCGGCGGCAGCGCCGAGGGTCGCCGGGACAGTGGACCCGGGCCGATCGCTCACCGAATGCGGCGCGCTCAGAATTCCTTCCAGTCGCCGCCCACCGCCCTGGCCAGCGGCGCGGCGAGCGAGTCCCGGCCGACGGCAGCGAGCCGGGTCGAAGGCTTCACGGCGAAAGCCTGGGAGGGCCGCAGCTCGGTGACCGTGCTGGCCGCCTGCGCCGTGTGCAGCGGCGCCGGCGCATCGGCCGGCCGCACCTCGGCCAGGCGGAAGCGCGAGACCACCTGCAGCAGCGCGCCGGCCTGCGACTTCATGGACTCGGTCGCCGCGGCCGCCTCTTCCACCAGCGACGCGTTCTGCTGCACCACGCGGTCCATCTGTGCGACGGCGGTGTTGACCTGCTGGATGCCTGCGTCCTGTTCCTCGCTGGCCGCGGCGATCTCGGCGATCAGTTCGCTCACCTTCTTCACCGACGCGACGATCTGCTCCATCGTGTCGCCCGCCGCGTCGACCAGCTTGCCGCCGGCATCGACCTTCTCCACGGACGCGCCTATCAGGCCCTTGATCTCCTTGGCGGCCGCCGCGCTGCGCTGCGCCAGGCTGCGCACTTCGGCAGCCACGACGGCGAAGCCGCGGCCCTGCTCGCCCGCGCGCGCGGCCTCGACGGCCGCATTGAGCGCGAGGATGTTGGTCTGGAACGCGATGCCGTCGATGACGCCGATGATGTCGCCTATCCTGCGCGAGGACTCGGAGATCCCGGCCATCGTGCTGACCACCTGGGCCACGACCCGGCCACCCTGGCGGGCCAGTTCGGAGGCGCCCATCGCGACCTGGCTCGCCTGCCGCGCGTTCTGGGCGTTGAGCGAGACGGTGGAAGTCAGTTCCTGCATGGAGCTGGCCGTCTGCTCCAGCGTGCTCGCCTGCTCCTCGGTGCGTTGCGAGAGGTCCTGGTTGCCCTGCGCGATCTGCGCGCTCGTGTCGGCCACCATGTGCGCGCCGCCGGCCACTTCCCCCAGCAGCTCGCGCAGGCTGTGCGTCATTTCGGCGAGCGCGCGCAGCAGTTCGCCCGTCTCGTCCTTGCCGCGCACCTGCACGTCCTGCGCAAGGTTGCCGGCGGCGATGCGCTGTGCGGAGCCGATCGCCACCTGCAGCGGCCGCACGATGGCGCGGCTCATGAGCAACGCCGCGGCCAGTGCTGCGGCGGTTGCGAGCACCAGGATGCTTACGAGCAGGACGGGCGCGCTGGCCGCGGCGGCGGACGCCTTCTCGTATTCCTGCTGCGCGAGCTTCTTGTGCAGCGCGGCCACTTCGTCGAGGTTGCGCGCCACTTGTGCGTAGTGCCCGTCGGCGGCCTGCATCAGCGCCGCCCCGCCGGCCACGTCGGTGCCACTGAGGTCCAGGGCGGCCTGCGCCGCCTTGCCGTAGCTCGCGAGCAGGAGCGGCGCGGCGTCGAGCAGCCTGCGCTCGGCCGCGGTCAGGTGCGGCTGGCCGCCGAGTTTCGCGAGCACGGTGCCGACGCCCTCCAGTTTCACGCGCTGGTCCGCTCGGGCTTTCCGGATGCCGGTCTCGTCGGCCCGGCCGATCCAGGTGAAGGTGCGGTACACGTCGGAGTGGAGTTCCGCGAGCGCGGTCTTCGCGTCCATCACCATGGCCACGCCCTCGAGCCGCGTCTTCTCGAGGTCGTCGAGGGCCTGGGTCTGCTGGCGCACCACCCCGAAGGCGATCGCCCCGAAGCCGAGCAAAAACAGGATGGCGAGGATGGGAGCGATCAGGAGCTTGTGCCAGATTCTCATGGTGCTTGCCGCGGTAGGCGCAGCGCTTGGTCGCTGCGGCCGGTCAGATGAGGAAACGCAGGGGGCGGCTGCGCCGCCCGCCGGGTCACGCGCCCGGCTCGACGTCCTCCTGCAGGCAGGTGCTGGCCTGGACTCCCATCGACGTTCTCCGATGCCCAATTGTGTCAATAAGTATTCAAGGAGCGCAGCCCACCCACAAGGCCGTTGAGGACAGGGGAACGGCCGCTCGTCCAGCACCGCGGCCCGATGCGCAGGCGCGCGAAGGTGCAGCGCTCATTGCGCCGGGCCGTCCACCAGCGCCATGTCCGCGCTCGTCATCAGCCGTTCGATGTCGAGCAGGATGATCATCTGTTCGTCCACCGTGCCGAGCCCGGTGATGTACTTCGTGTCCACCGCCGCGGAGGCGAACTCCGGCGTCGGGCGGATCGCAGCGGCGGGCAGCGTCAGCACGTCGGAGACAGAGTCCACGACGACACCGACCACGCGGCCGGCCACGTTCAGGATGATCACGACCGTGAATTCGTCGTAGCGCGCCTCGCCCAGCCCGAAGCGGATGCGCAGGTCGAGGATGGGAACGATCACGCCGCGCAGGTTGATCACGCCCTTGATGAACGCAGGCGCGTTGGCGATGGCCGTCGGCGTTTCGTGGCTGCGGATTTCCTGCACCTTCAGGATGTCGATCCCGTAGCTCTCGGCGCCGAGCCGGAAGGTGAGGAACTCGCTTGCCGCCGCGTCGTCGGGCGCAGGCGCCTTGCTCGGGGCTATGGGCGTGGCGGATGGCGTCATGGTCTGCTCCTGGTCCCTGGCCGATGGTGTGGCAGTCACTGCGGCATCGCCCGTTCGCGGCCGGACCGCCGCACGAGGTGGCCGACATCCAGGATCAGCGCCACCGCGCCGTCTCCCATCACGGTGGCGCCGGACAGTCCCGGCACCTTGCGGAAATTGGCCTCGAGGCTCTTGACCACCACCTGCTGCTGGCCCACGAGTTCGTCGACCAGCAGGGCCGCCTTCGCACCCTCCGCCTCCACGATCACCGCGATGGCGGCCGCGTGCTCGCGCGGCTTGCGCGGGGGAAACAGCCTGGCCAGGTGCAGCACCGGCAGGTACTCGTCGCGCACGCGCAGGGTTTCGCCGTCTCCCGGCAGGGTGTGCAATTCGCCCGGCGCGACACTCAGCGACTCGACGACGCCCGCCAGCGGCAGCACGTAGGTCTCGCTGCCGATGGCGATCGTCATCGCCTCCATGATCGCGAGCGTGAGCGGCACGCTCACCGTCACCCGGGTGCCCTGCGCTGCGACCGAGACGAGGTCCACCTTGCCGCCGAGGGCCCGGATGTTGCGCTTCACGACATCCATGCCCACACCGCGGCCGGACAGCTCGGTCACCCGTTCCGCCGTGGAGAAGCCGGCCTCGAACACCAGCCGGAACACCTCGGCGTCCGGCGCGTCCGGCGCGATCGGCATGCCGCGTTCCGCTGCGCACTGCAGGATGCGTTCGCGGTCCAGGCCGCGTCCGTCGTCGGCCACCTCGATGACGATGTGGCCCCCGCGCTGGGCGGCACGCAGCGTCACCGTGCCCACGGGCGGCTTGCCGCAGGCGACGCGCACGTCCGGCGGCTCCAGCCCATGGTCGATCGCATTGCGAACGAGATGCGTGAGCGGGTCGGAGATCTGCTCGATGAGGCCCCGATCGAGTTCCGTGGCCTCGCCGGACAGCTTCAGCTCGGCGCGCTTGCCCAGCCGCGCCGACAACTCGTGCACCAGGCGCGGGAAGCGCTGGAACACGTTGGCGATCGGCAGCATGCGGATGGCGAGCACCGCCTCCTGCAGCTTGCGCGTGTGGCGCGAGAGATCGGCCAGCGCGCTGCTCCCTGCGTAGTGGCCGTCGCCGCCGGCCTGCGCCAGCGCGCCGGTGCGCGCCAGCATGGTCTCGGTGATCACCAGTTCGCCCACCAGGTTCACCAGCAGGTCGATCTTCGCCGTGGCCACGCGGATGAACGTGGTCTCGTGCGCCGGCTCGGGCGCGTGCTCCTGCGCGGCGAACTCCGCCGCTTGCGGATCCGCTGCACGCGCGCGGCTGCGGCGGAACTCCACCGGGTCCACGAAGAATTCGTCCAGGCCGCCGGAGGCGGTGAGCGCACGCGCGACCTGGCGCTGCGGCGCTGCCTGCGCGGCGCCAGCCTGCGGCTGCACCGCGTCCACCATCTCCATGGCGATCTGCTCCGGCGCGACGAGCAGCGACAGCACACCCCGCAGCTCCGCGGCTGCGCCCTGCAGCCGCACGTCGAAGCGCACGTCGCCGCCGGCGCGGTTGTCGATCTCCGTGTTGCTCACCGCGCCCATCCCGGCCAGGCCCGTGAGCATCATGTCGAGCTCCAGGGCATCGATCGCCTGCACCAGGGGCCCGAGCCGCACACGGAAGCTGCGCGTGACGGGCCCGTGCTGTCCGGGGCCCGCATCCGACGCCGGCTGCTCCACCCGCTCCCGCAACCAGGCCTCGACGGCGGACGCGTCCGGCGCCTGGGGCAGCAAGCCGCGTCGGTGCTGGACCTGCAGGCGCAGCACGTCGCCGGCCTGCAGCATCGCGTTCACGTCGTCCTGGGCGATGGGGCGCTCGTCCTTGCGCAGCAGGTCCAGCAGGTTCTCCTGCAGGTGCGTGAGCGCGGCGATCTCGCTGCATCCCAGCATGGCGGCGCTGCCCTTGATCGAGTGCACGGCGCGGAAGATCGCATGCACGTCGTCCCGCTGCGGCGCATCCAGGTCCATGCGCAGCAGGATGGCCTCGACGTTCGCCAGGTGCTCCTGCGCCTCCTCGAAGAAGATGGTGCGGAAGGCGACCGGGTCGCTGAAGCTGTTCGCGGGCTCGAACACGCGCTCTCCCGTGGATTCAGATGAACTGGCCGACGATCTCCAGCATGCGCTGGGGATCGAAGGGCTTGGCCATCCAGCCGGTCGCACCGGCTTCGCGGCCTTTCTGTTTCAGCTCGGGACTGGATTCGGTGGACAGCACGATGAGGGCCACGGGGTCGTAGTCCCGCAGCATGCGCAGCTCGCGCACCAGCGTCACGCCGTCCATGCGCGGCATGTTGTGGTCGGTCACGACCAGGTCGAACAGGCGCTGGCGCGCGAGTTCCAGGGCCTCCACGCCGTCGCGCGCCTGCGCCACTTCGTAGCCCGCACCCTGCAGCACGGCCGACACCATCGCGCGCATGGAGCGGGTGTCGTCCACCACGAGGATGGATTTGCTCATGGCTGCCTGCTCCCGGACTTGTGGCGCTTCCTGCGGCTGGAGGGGAGGAACTGGGCGATCACCTCCAGCAGCCGGTCTTCGTCGAGCGGCTTGGTGAGGTACTCGTCGCAGCCGGCGAGCGAGCCGCGCAGCTTGTCGAACGGCGAACTGCGGCTGGTGAGCATCACCACGGCCGTCTTCTTCATCGCCTGCCGGTTCGCCTTCACCAGCTTGCAGACGTGGTAGCCGTCGATGCCGGGCAGCACCACGTCCAGGAACACGCAGGTGTACTCGCGCGAGCCGGTGAGGGCCACGGCTTCCTCGCCGGTCTCGGCAAAGTCGACCTCGAAGTGGAACGGCGCCAGCTTGGCCTTCATGAACATGCGCACCGAGGCGTTGTCGTCGACGACGAGCACGGTGTCGCCGAGCGCGCGCTTCTTGGCGACCGGGTCGTCCAGCGCCGGCGGGTTGGCCGTGCCGCCGTGCGCGCGGCCGGCCCCCGTGGCCGTGAGCGACTTCGACGCCGACAGCGGCATGCTGTCGTCCTCGCGCGTGGCGCCGCCGCCGGCCTTCGCGACCGTCTCCTCGAGGGCCTGCAGCAGCCGGGCCCATTGCAGCGGGCGCGGCAGCAGCACGAAGCCCTCCGCGGCGGAGCCGACCATGACCGCGGGCAGGCTGGAGCGCTTGGACAGGGTCCTGAACTCCTCCATCGCCTCGGGACTGTCGGCGTCCACGAGATAGAGGTCCGCCGACCCGCTGACGGTCGTCGCGGGGTCGTACTGCAGGAAGCCGGGATCGCGGCGGGCCGCGAGCGCGAAGATGCTGGAAAGCATCGACCGCTCCACCGGGTTGAAGCCGATCACATCGACCAGGTATTGTTCGTTCAAGGTCACGTCAGGTCCTTGGGCCCAGCAGGCCAAGCACGGCATCCGCATCCGCAAGCCGCCCGCGCGGGTCCTTGCACAGCATGCGATCCAGCAGCGGCTGCACGGCCGCGGCGGACGCGGGCAGGCGCGCGGGTTCGGCGATCAGCTGCTGCGCGAGCAGCTCGGTCAGGGTTTCGCCGGCGAACGCAGGCCGGCCGCACAGCATTTCGTGCAGCAGCAATCCGAGGCTGTACACATCCGCACTGGGCGCGGCGGGCGCGCCTTGCAGCTGCTCCGGGGCGATGTAGCGCGCCGTGCCGAGCAGCGTGCCTGGCGTCGCGCCCGCGGAGCCGGCCTGCGTGACCAGCCCGAAGTCGGTGAGCACCAGGCTGCCGTCGGCGCGCAGCAGGAAGTTGGCGGGCTTCACGTCGCGATGCACGAGGCCGAGCCGGTGCAGTTGCGCCAGGCCTTCGGCAGCCTGGGCCAGCAGCGACATGGCGCGGGTTGGCAGCATGGGCTGACCCAGCTGCGCCGCCAGGTCGCCGCCGGCGACGTGCTCCATCGCCAGGTAGTTCCATTCGGCGGTGTGGCCCTGGCCGAGCACCCGCACCAGGTGCGGGCCTTGCACGCGCGCAGCCACCGCACCATCGTGCAGCACGGAGGCGCCGGGCGCGGCTTCGAGCTTCAGCACCACGTGGGCGCGCCGGTTCAGGTCGAACACGAGCCAGGCGCAGGTCCGGCGTCCCCGCCCGATGGCGCGCAGGAAGCGGTAGCCCGGCACGCGCGGCGGCGCGTCGAAGCCGCCGGCGTCGCGCGCGAACGGACGCGGCGGCGACCCGGCCAGGCTGGTGTGAAGAGGATGCGCCATCGTCAGAATCCCCTTTGCGCGAGGTCGTCCAGGAGCGCCCGGGCCGAGGGGTAGCGCTGCTCCCTGTCCTTGGCCATCATGCGCTCGACCACGGGCTGCAGCCGCGCGTGTTCCGCCGGCAGCATGGGCACGGCGTCGCTCACGTGCATGCGCAGCAGCTCCTGCGCGGAGCTCGCGTGATAGGGCTTGCGGCCGGCGAGCAGCTCGAAGGCGAGCACGCCGAGGCTGTAGATGTCGCAGCGCGCGTCCACGCCCTGCCCCAGCGCCTGCTCCGGACTGAGGTAGTAGGGCGTGCCGACGATGTCGCCGTCGCCGGTGTCGGTGATCTTCATGGCGGTCTGCTTGGCCACGCCGAAGTCCGCCAGCGCCAGGCTGCCGTCCTGCCGCAGCATCAGGTTCTCCGGCTTCAGGTCACGGTGCACGATGCCGACGTCGTGCGTCGCCTGCAGGCCGGCGGCCGCCTGCTTGAGGTAGGACAGGGCGGTCCCGGGCGGGACCGGTCCGGCCTTCATCCGTGCGCGCAGGTCGCCTTGCGGGAAGTACTCCATCGCGATGTAGGCATGGGCAACGGAGAAGTCCTGGCGGAAGATGCGCGCGACGTTCGGGTGCTGGATCTGCGCGACCAGCGCGTATTCCTGGATGAAGCGCTGCAGCCCGTCGGCTTCGACCGCGCGATCGAGCTGCATCACCTTCAGCACCTGCGGCGGGCCGCCTTCGGCGGCTTGCGCGAGGAAGATGGACGCCATGCCGCCCTCCCCGATCTTGCGCAGGATGCGGTAGCCCTCCACCAGGAACTGCGCGGCGGCCACGGGCACGCCGGCCGCGACGGCGGCGGGCAGGCTGCGCTTGCGGCCATGGCTGTTCGCGAGCAGCGACTCGCGCAGCATGTCGAACACGCGCTGCGGCGTCCGGGAACCCTGGCGCGGGGTGAGGCCCGTGATTTCGACGATGTCGATGAAGCTGCTGTCCGGCAGGCCCACGGAGCCGATGCGCCCGGCCTCGGCGCGACCCGACGCCGCGAGGCGCGTGCCCGCCGAAGTGGCGACGCTCCAGTTCAGGTCGGTCGCCGCGACTTCGAGCAGGCGCGCAACTTCGACGGCGTCGCCCAGCGCCCGCACCCTGCTCTTGCCGCCCTCGTCGCGGCGCGAGAGTTCGGCTTCCCCAAGGTGCACGCCCGCGGACAACACCAGCGGCGGCAAGTGCGCGAGCTGCGGCCGCGTGGCCACGATCTGCGCCAGGTGCACGGCTTCGTGCACCGCGAGGATGGCCGCGTGCACGCCGCGTTGCGCATGGTTGGGCCTGCGCTCGTCCGGCGGGTTGCTGAACACCGCGAGGATGGAGTCCCTGCGGCGCTGGGCGATCTCGCCTCCCAGCCTCAGCACCGGGTCGGTCAGCATGCGGCGCACTTCGTGGACGAAGGCAGCCGCCTCGTCCGCTCCCAGTGCATTCGCGACTGCGGCGAAGTTGTGCAGCCGGGCATACAGGAAGGTGGCGACCGTCAGGCCTTCGACACCGCCGTCCGGCGGCAGCGTTTCACCAGGCTGCGTGTCAACTGGCTGCGAGTCGCCGGCGAACTCCCCCGTCCGCGGCGCCTGGGGCACTTCGGCGGGCGATCGGGCTTCGAGCGGTTGTCGCATTTGGTTACATGCTAGTACTTTGTACATCCTGTCACAAGACGCGCGCGCCGCAGTTTGACTCGCGCTCGCAACGAA
The DNA here is from genome assembly GCF_016654015.1 of Ramlibacter ginsenosidimutans. Lineage (GTDB taxonomy): Bacteria > Pseudomonadota > Gammaproteobacteria > Burkholderiales > Burkholderiaceae_C > Ramlibacter > Ramlibacter ginsenosidimutans. Next base: position 174,512 of record NZ_JAEPWM010000009.1, read on the forward strand.
ACCGGCGCGCACCAGCGCACACTGCGCCGCACTGTTACAGGCACGCCGAAGAACGGTCGGCGGGTGCCGCCAGCCGGTCGCTCGCGCCGACGCAGCCGCTGCGCGCATTCCTGGCGCGCTCGTTGCTACGATGGTCAGATATGTCCATCCACGCTGCGCTGAACCACGTCACCCACTACCGCTACGACCGCGCAGTGAACCTGGGACCGCAGATGGTGCGGCTGCGCCCGGCCCCGCACTGCCGCAGCAAGGTGGTCTCGTACTCGCTGCGGGTCGAGCCGGCGACCCACTTCATCAACTGGCAGCAGGACCCGTTCGCCAACTTCCAGGCGCGGCTCGTGTTCCCCGAGCCGACGACGGAGTTCCGCGTGACCGTCGACCTCGTGGTCGAGATGGCGGTCTACAACCCCTTCGACTTCTTCCTGGAGCCCAGCGCCGAGAAGTTCCCGTTCCGGTACGCGCCCGAACTCGCCGAGGAACTCGTGCCCTACCTCGCGTGCGAGCCGCTGACGCCGCTGGTGGCCGATTACCTGGAACGGACCGATCGCAAGCCGCGCGCGACCATCGACTTCCTCGTGGAGCTGAACCAGCGGCTGCACCGCGACGTGCGCTACCTCATTCGCATGGAGCCCGGCGTGCAGTCGCCCGAGGACACGCTGCGCCTGGCGAGCGGCTCCTGCCGTGACAGCGGCTGGCTGCTGGTGCAACTGCTGCGCCGGCTCGGTCTGGCCGCGCGCTTCGTGTCGGGCTACCTCATCCAGCTCGCGCCCGACGTGAAGTCCCTCGACGGGCCCAGCGGAACGGAGGTCGACTTCACCGACCTGCACGCGTGGTGCGAGGTCTACCTGCCCGGCGCCGGCTGGATCGGGCTGGACCCGACCTCGGGACTGCTCGCGGGCGAAGGCCACATCCCGCTCGCCTGCACGCCGCAGCCTTCCGGGGCCGCCCCCATCGAAGGCGTCGTCGACGAGAGCGAAGTCGCGTTCAGCCACCACATGCAGGTCACGCGCATCCACGAGTCGCCGCGGGTGACCAAGCCCTACACCGAGGAGCAATGGGCCGAGGTGCTCGCGCTCGGGGCCGATGTCGATCGTGCACTGCAGGCCGGCGACGTGCGCCTCACCATGGGCGGCGAGCCGACCTTCGTGGCCGTGAACGACCGCGATGCGCCGGAGTGGAACACCGATGCGCTCGGCCCGACGAAGCGCGGCCTCGCGACGGAGCTGGTGCACAAGCTGCGCTCGGAGTACGGCCAGGGCGGCTTCCTGCATTTCGGCCAGGGCAAGTGGTACCCCGGGGAACAGTTGCCGCGCTGGGCCCTCTCCATCTGCTGGCGTGCCGACGGCCAGGCCTGCTGGAAGAATCCCGCGCTGTTCGCCGACGAGCGCAACCCGAAGCGCCATACGAGCGCGGATGCGGAGCGCTTCATCCGCGCGGTCACCAGGCGGCTGGGCATCACGGACCAATACGTCAGGGCCGCGTACGAGGACGCCTACTATTACCTCTGGCGCGAGCGCAAGCTGCCGGTCAACGTCGATCCCTTCGACTCCCGCCTCGACGACGAACTGGAGCGCGCGCGCCTGCGCCGCGTATTCGAGCAGAAGCTCGACGCCGTGGTGGGCTACGTGGTGCCGCTGCAGGCGAAGGACGAAGAGCCGCAGCGCGCCGCAACGACGTGGCAGACCGGGCCCTGGTTCCTGCGCGACGACCGCCTGTACCTGCTGCCCGGCGATTCGCCCATGGGCTATCGCCTGCCGCTGGACTCGCTGCCCTGGGTGCGGCGCGCGGACTATCCGCACCTGGTCCCGCGCGATCCCTTCGAGCAGGCGGCGCCGCTGCCCGTGGCCGCGCCATGGCGCACGCAACTGCCCGAGAATGCGCGCCTCGCCGAAGGCGGCATCGTCGCTCGCGCGGAGCGGCTGGCGCCACGCCCCCTGGACGACGCGGAACTGGCCAACCTGCGCGGCGAGGCGGAGCCCTCGCACGCGCGCACCGTGGATGCGCGCACGCCGGGCCGGCACGAGTCGGCGCACTGGATCACGCGCACGGCCCTGTGCGTGGAAGTGCGCGATCCGCAGCGCGCCAACGGCCCGAAGGCAGAGCGCGAGCACGGCGGCAAGGGCGGCGTGCTCTACGTGTTCATGCCGCCGCTCGCCCGCCTGGAGGACTACCTCGAACTGGTGGCCGCGATCGAGGCGACCACCGAGGAGCTGGGCCTGCAGGTCGTGCTGGAGGGCTACCCGCCGCCGCGCGATCCGCGCCTGAAGCTGCTGCAGGTGACGCCCGACCCTGGCGTCATCGAGGTGAACATCCACCCCGCGCACGACTGGAACGAGCTGGTGCAGCACACCGAGTTCCTGTACCAGGCCGCTTTCGAGTGCCGGCTCTCGGCCGAGAAGTTCATGACCGATGGCCGCCATACCGGCACGGGCGGCGGCAACCACTTCGTGCTGGGCGGCGCGACGCCTGCCGACTCGCCGTTCCTGCGCAAGCCGGAGCTGCTGGCGAGCCTGCTGCTGTTCTGGCACAACCACCCGAGCCTCAGCTACCTGTTCAGCGGGCTCTTCATCGGGCCGACCAGCCAGGCGCCCCGCGTGGACGAAGCGCGCAACGACCAGCTCTACGAACTGGAGATCGCGCTGCGCGAGATCGAGCGCAACCGGCAACTGCACGGCGAGGCGATGCCGCCCTGGATGGTGGACCGCACCCTGCGCAACATCCTGGTCGACGTCACGGGCAACACGCACCGCAGCGAGTTCTGCATCGACAAGATGTACTCGCCCGACGGCCCGACGGGGCGGCTCGGCCTGCTGGAGCTGCGCGCCTTCGAGATGCCGCCGCACGCGCGCATGAGCGTGGTGCAGCAGTTGCTGATCCGCGCGCTGGTGGCGCGCTTCTGGCGCGAGCCCTATCGCGCCCCGCTCACGCGCTGGGGCACCGAACTGCACGACCGCTGGCTGCTGCCCACCTTCATCTGGATGGACCTGCTGGATGTGCTCGAGGAGATGAAGGAAGCGGGCTACGCGTTCGACGCGTCCTGGTTCGCGCCGCACTTCGAGTTCCGCTTCCCGGTCGCCGGCGACCTGCAGGCCCTGGGCATGCAGCTCACGCTGCGCAATGCGCTGGAGCCCTGGCACGTGATGGGCGAGGAAGGCGCGGCCGGCGGCACGGTGCGCTACGTGGACTCGTCGCTCGAGCGCATCGAGGTGAAGGTGACGGGCCTGAACGCCAGCCGGCACGTGGTGACCGTGAACGGCCGCGCCCTGCCCCTGCAGCCGACGGGCACCGTGGGCGAGTTCGTGGCGGGCGTGCGCTATCGAGCCTGGCAGGCGCATTCGGCCCTGCACCCCACGATCGGCGTGCACGCGCCGCTCACCTTCGACATCGTGGACACCTGGATGAACCGCGCCATCGCGGGTTGCCAGTACCACGTCGCGCATCCGGGCGGCCGCAACTACGTGAGCTTCCCGGTGAACGCCTATGAGGCCGAGAGCCGGCGGCTCGCGCGCTTCTTCCGCATGGGCCACACGCCCGGTCGCCTCGAGGTTCCCCCCGCCACGATAGACGTGCCGGCGAGCCGCGAGTTTCCCTGGACGCTCGACCTGCGCCGCCCGGCCTAGGAGCGTCGGGCGATCACAACAAGCCGGTGGCCCGCACCCGGGCCGGATGGGAGAATCCCGGCGAAGTGGACTCCACCATCGACTCGCTGTTCGGTGCGCAGGCCGGCGAGACGCCGGCCGCGCTTGCCGCTGCACTGGCGCCGCCCGCCGCGCCGGGCCACTACGACGAACTGCGCGGCGGCGTCGCCGTGGCCGCGGGCCTCGCGCAGGACGGCAAGGGCATCGTCGGCGCCGACGCCCCCCCGGTCGCGCCCTGGGCGGGCTTCTTCGACCACCTCGGCACCGAAGGCTTCGCCGACCTGAACCGGCGCACCGCCGACCTGCAGCGCCAGGTGCGCGACAACGGCATCACCTACAACGTCTATGCCGACACCGGCGGCCCGCAGCGTCCGTGGTCGCTGGACCTGTTCCCGCTGATCCTCACGCCGCAAAGCTGGCAGCAGGTCGAACGCGGCGTGCTGCAGCGCGTGCGCCTGCTCGAGCGCATCCTCGAGGACGTGTACGGTCCGCAGCAGCTGCTCGCCCGCAACCTGCTGCCGCCCGCGCTGGTGCAGGGCCATCCCGGCTACCTGCGCGCCCTGCACGGCGCGTCGCCGGCCGGCGGCCGCAGGCTGCACATCGCGGCCTTCGATCTGGCGCGCGACCCGTCCGGGGCGTGGTGGGTGCTGGGCCAGCGCACGCAGGCGCCGTCCGGCCTGGGCTACCTGCTGGAGAACCGGCTGATCATCTCGCGGCTGTTCCCCGAGGCCTTCAGTGAACTGAAGGTGCAGCGGCTCGCGGCCACCTACCGCTCGCTGCTGGAAAGCCTCATCGCCCTGTGCCCTGCGCGTGGCGAGGAGCCGCGCATCGTGCTGCTCACGCCCGGCCCGTACAACGAGACCTACTTCGAGCACGCCTATCTCGCGCGCTACCTGGGCCTGACGCTGGTCGAGGGCAGCGACCTCACCGTGCGCAACGAGCGCCTGTACCTCAAGACGCTCAACGGCCTGGAGCCGGTGCACGGCGTGCTGCGCCGGCTCGACGACGAGTTCCTGGATCCGCTGGAGCTGCGCGCCGATTCGCACCTGGGCGTGCCCGGCCTGCTGCAGGCGATCCGCGCCGGCAACGTGCTGGTCGCCAACAGCCCGGGCTCGGGCTTCCTCGAATCCACCGCCCTGCTCGGCTTCCTGCCCGCGCTCGCGCGCGAACTGCTGGGCGAGGAGTTGCAACTGCCCTCGCTCGCGACGTGGTGGTGCGGCGAGCGCGCGGCCATGCTGTCGGTGCTGCCGCAACTTGCCAGCAGCGTGATCAAGCCCACCTACGGCGGTCCCGGGCCGGGCACGGTCGTAGGCCGCCACCTCTCGCGCGCCCGCGTGGACGAGTGGGCCGGCCGCATCATGCGGCACCCCGAGCAGTACACCGTGCAGGCCTACCTGCCGCTGTCGCAGATGCCCACCTGGAACAGCGGTCCGTCGGGCGACCGCATCCGCCCGCTGTCGCTGGTGCTGCGCGTGTTCGCGGTCTCCGACGGCGCGCAGGGCTGGCGCGTGCTGCCCGGTGGCCTGACGCGGATCGCGTCGCGCGACTTCGAGATCACGTCCATGCAGCGCGGCGGCAGCAGCGCCGACACCTGGGTGCTCACCGAAGGCGAGGTGGACCGCACCAGCCTGCTGCGGCACGCGCACCCGGCGGCCGACACGCCGCACCGCAGCCGCACCGTGACCAGCCGCGCGGCGGAGAACCTGTTCTGGCTGGGCCGCTACACCGAGCGCACGGAGAACACCTCGCGGCTGGCCCGCCTGGCGATCCAGGCGCTCACGGGCGAGGACCAGTCCTCGCTGCCGCTGCTGGCGTGGATGAGCGAGGCTGCGGTCGCCAACGGCCTGGTGCTGCCGGCCGTGCCGACGGCGACCCAGGCGCGGCGGGTTTTCGAGCGCTCGCTGGTCGCGGGCCTGAGCGCAACGCCCAAGGTCGCGAGCGTGGGCTACAACCTCGCCGCGCTGCGCGATGCCGCCGCCGCCGTGCGCGAGCGGCTGTCGCAGGAGCAGTGGAACCTGATCGTGCGGGCGGAACAGGAGTTCCGGCTCGCCTGCGCCTCCTGCACCGGCGAGGGTGACTACTCGCCGGTCGAAGCCGTGCGCGTGCTGGAGATGCTCTCGAGCCACACCGCGGCGATGACCGGCGCGCAGACCGACCGCATGACGCGCGACGACGGCTGGCGGCTGCTCTCGATCGGCCGCCACCTGGAGCGCCTGGGCTTCCTCGCGCAGGCGCTGGCGAGCGCCGTGCAGACGGGCGCCGTCTACGACGAGGCCGGCTACGAAGCCGTGGTGGCGCTGTTCGACAGCACCATCACTTTTCACGCGCAATACCAGCAGCGCCATGACATGCCGGCGCTGGTCGACCTGCTGGTGCTCGATCGCGACAACCCGCGCTCGCTGGGCTGGGTGGCGCAAACGCTGCGCGGCCGGCTGGCGCGCCAGGCCAACTCTCCGGCGGGCGTCGTGCCGGTACTGGCGATGACGGTACCCGACCCGCAGCACTGGAGCCTCGAGTCGCTGTGCGAGCGCGACGAGGACGGCCGGCATGCGCGCCTGCTGGAGTTGCTGCAGCACTGCGTCGACGCCTCGTTCCGGCTGTCCGACGACCTGAGCGCGCGCTACTTCGCGCATTCGTCGGACGCGCGCTACTCCGTGGGTGCATGACCATGCTGCTGCGCGTGGAGCACGAAACCAGCTACGAGTACGTACCCATGGTGCGCACGGCGCAGCACATGGCGCACCTGAAGCCGGCCGACCGCGACGGGCAGAAGCTGCTGCGGCACGAACTCGCGATCGCGCCGGAGCCCGCGCAGTGCACGGAGTCGATCGACGTCTTCGGCAACACGCGCAGTTTCTTCAGCCTCGAGTACGCGCACGACTTCCTGCAGGTCCGCGCCGAAAGCCTGGTGGCGACCGCCGCACGGGCGCAGCCGGCCGACAGCCTGCCCTGGGAGGACGCGGCAGAGAGCATGCGGTACCACCGCACCGCGCTCTACGATCCGGCCGCCGAATTCGCCTTCGCCTCGCCCTACGTGCCGCGCGACGATGCGTTCGCCGAATACGCGCGGGCCAGTTTCGCACCCGGGCGGCCGCTGCTGGATGCCGCGCGCGCGCTGATGCATCGCATCCACGCGGACTTCGAGTACGAGACCACCGCCACCGACGTCAACACGCCCGCGCTCGAGGCGCTCGCGCTGCGCAAGGGCGTGTGCCAGGACCTGGCGCACGTGATGCTGGGCTGCCTGCGCAGCCTGGGCCTGCCCGCGCGCTACGTCAGCGGCTACCTGCTGACGGAGCCGGCGCCCGGCCGGCCGCGGCTGCTCGGCTCCGACGCCTCGCATGCCTGGGTGGGCGTGTACCTTCCCACGCCGCAGGGCCGCGGCAGCTGGGTCGACCTGGATCCGACCAACGAGCGGCTCGCCGGGGAAGACTACGTGACGCTGGCGATCGGGCGCGACTACTCGGACGTCTCGCCCATGCGCGGCGTGATCCACGGCGGCGCCAACCACTCGCTGCGCGTCGCCGTCACGGTCGCGCCTGCCGAGCAGGTCGCGGCCCCTGGCACGCCGCGGAAGACCCGCGACGAATGACACAATGCTTCGTCATCGGCGAAGCGTGTCATGGCGCGCGTCGCCCGGGATCCTTCGTCACCAGGAGCAGAACATGAGCGTCTACGACAAGCTGAAAGAACTGAACATCACCCTGCCGCCGGTAGCGACACCGGCCGCGGCCTACGTGCCCTTCGTGCGCACCGGCAACCTGGTGTTCCTGTCCGGGCACATCGCGAAGAAGGACGGCAAGGCCTGGGTCGGCCAGCTGGGCCGCAACCTGCAGACCGAGGAAGGCAAGCAGGCAGCCCGCGCGATCGCGATCGACCTGATGGGCACGCTGCATGCGGCCGTCGGCGACCTGGACAAGGTCAAGCGCATCGTGAAGGTCATGAGCCTGGTGAACTCCACGCCGGACTTCACCGAGCAGCACCTGGTCACCAACGGCGCGAGCGAGCTGTTCGCGCAGGTCTTCGGCGACAAGGGCTCGCACGCGCGCAGCGCCTTCGGCGTCGCGCAGATCCCCATGGGCGCCTGCGTGGAGATCGAGCTGATCGCGGAAGTCTGACCGTCCTGCTCCCTCCCCCGGAGGGGAGGGAATGGGGCAACTACTCGTCCAGCAGCCCGCCGCGATAGAAGCTGTACGCCGTGCCGTCGTGCAGGTAGAAGAAACCGTCGGCGCAGCCGTCCTTGCCGGGGAAGAACTCGCGGTACTTCTTCGGCACGAGCCGTTCCAGTTCCTCGTCCGACAGCTCGTCGAACTCCTGTGGCGTGATCGGCCGGCCGGCCCGCAGGGAGCGGCGCTCCATCATTCGACGCGAATCACCGCCAGCGGCTTGAAGCCGAGGTCCGCGACCTTGCCCTTGCGGCCGCGCGGGCCCTTCGCGTTGTTCAGCGAGCGGATCTCCAGCACTTCCTCGCGCTCCTTGTCGCCGCGACCCAGGCCTACGATGCGGACGGAGCGCGTGTAGGCGGCCGCTCCCGCGAGTTCCTCCTTCGGCTCCAGGTCCATCAGCATGAGGCCGCGGCCGCCGTTCGTCATCGGCTTGAGCTCGGAGATCTCGAAGGTGAGGATGCGCTTGCCCGTGGATGCGCAGCACACGTGCGTGGCGAAGGCCGCCGTGCCGGTCGCGCCCGCCGCACCCGCCGGCGGGACACCCACCAGCGAGGGGCGGCACACGGTCTCGCCGGCCCCCAACGAGATGAACGACTTGCCGCCCTTCTGGCGCGACACCATGTTGTCCACCGCGGCGACGAAACCGTAGCCGCCCGAGTTGGACAGCAGCAGCCAGACGTTGCCGGCCCCGGCGAAGTAGTGCACGAGCTGCGTGCCCGCGTCCAGCTCGATGAAGGTCGTGAGCGGCTGGCCGTCGCCGCGCGCGCCCGGCAGCAGCGCCACCGGCACCGAGTACACGCGGCCGTTGCTGCCGAACGCGAGCAAGGTATCCACCGTGCGGCATTCGAAGGTGGAGTAGAGGCCGTCGCCCGCCTTGAAGGCGAAGCTTGCCGCGTCGTGCCCATGGCCCTGGCGCGCACGCACCCAGCCCTTCTGCGACACGACCACCGTCACCGGTTCGTCCACCACCTTCACTTCAGCCACGGCCTTCTTCTCGGCCTGGATCAGCGTGCGGCGGGCATCGCCGAAGGTCTTGGTGTCGGCCTCGATCTCCTTGATCATCAGGCGGCGCAGCGCCGCGGGCGAGCCGAGGATCTCCTCCAGCTTGCCCTGCTCGGTGCGCAGTTCCTTCAGCTCCTGCTCGATCTTGATCGCCTCCAGCCGCGCGAGCTGGCGCAGCCGGATTTCCAGGATGTCCTCCGCCTGCCGCTCGCTCAGGTTGAAGCGCGCGATCAGCGCCTGCTTCGGCTCGTCGGCGTTGCGGATGATGCGGATCACCTCGTCGATGTTCAGCAGCACGAGCTGCCGGCCCTCGAGGATGTGGATGCGATCGAGCACCTTGCCGAGGCGATGCCGCGAGCGGCGCTCGATGGTGCGCTGGCGGAACTCGATCCACTCCATCAGCATCTGGCGCATGGACTTCTGCACCGGCCTGCCGTCCAGCCCCACCATCGTGAGGTTGATCGGCGCCGAGGTCTCCAGCGAGGTGTGCGCCAGCAGCGTGGTGGTGAGTTCCTGCTGGGCTATCTTGCTGGTCTTGGGCTCGAACACCAGGCGCACCGCCGCGTCCTTGCTGGACTCGTCGCGCACCGCGTCCAGCACCGACAGCACGGTCTGCTTCAGCTGCACCTGGTCCTGCGACAAGGCCTTCTTGCCGGCCTTCACCTTCGGATTGGTGAGCTCCTCGATCTCCTCCAGCACCCTCTGCGAGCTCACGCCGGGCGGCAGCTCCGTCACCACCAGCTGCCACTGGCCGCGCGCGAGCTCCTCGATCTTCCAGCGCGCCCGCACCTTCAGCGAGCCACGCCCGGTGGAATAGGCCTCGGCGATGTCGGCCGCACCGGAGATGATCTGGCCGCCGCCCGGATAGTCCGGACCGGGCAGCAGCGCGAACAGGTCCTCGTCGGACAGCTTCGGGTTCTTCACCAGCGCGACGCAGGCCTCCGCCACTTCGCGCAGGTTGTGCGACGGGATTTCCGTCGCCAGCCCCACGGCGATGCCGCTGGCGCCATTGAGCAGGGCGAAGGGCAGGCGCGCGGGCAGCACCACCGGCTCCTGCGTGCTGCCGTCGTAATTGAGGACGAACTCCACCGTGCCTTCGTCGATCTCGTCGAGCAGCAGGTTGGAGATCTTCGCCAGCCGCGCTTCCGTGTAGCGCATCGCCGCCGCGCCGTCGCCGTCGCGGCTGCCGAAGTTGCCCTGGCCGTCGATCAGCGGATAGCGCTGCGCGAAGTCCTGCGCCATGCGCACCAGCGCGTCGTACGCGGCCTGGTCACCGTGCGGGTGGAAGCGGCCCAGCACGTCGCCGACCACGCGCGCGCTCTTGACGGGCTTGGCGCCGGCGCCGCCGCCGAAGCCCAGTCCCATGCGCCACATCGAGTAGAGGATGCGGCGCTGCACCGGCTTCTGGCCGTCGGCCACGTCGGGCAGCGCGCGGCCCTTGACGACGCTCAGCGCGTATTCGAGATAGGCGCGCTGCGCGTAGGTCGCCAGGTCGAGTCCGGTGTCGTCGTCGCCGGCGAGGGTGATGAGGTCCTGCTCCATGGTCTGTCGTCGTTCTCAGGGGGTCGGGTTCAATAGGTCGGGTACCGTCGGGAGTTCGTCCTGGGCCACGGTGACGATGCGCCGCTCGGACCCGGCGCGCAGCTCCTGGTCCATGCGCAGGTTCAGCTTGTACAGCAACTCCCTGGGCGGGGTGTCGTCCACGGGGATGGTGCCCAGCACGATGCGAAAGCGCAGGTACTCCGCGCGCGCCGCTTCCAGCGGCTCCTTCAGGCCGGCCACGAGGATGCGCGTCGCCACCGTCGCCGCCGCCTCGCCGGGCGCGGCGCCCTCGGCGAGCACGCCGATGCGCGAGTGCGCCAGGCGCGCGGCGACGTCGCCGTCGCGCATCAGCGACTCGCGCACGCGGCTCGCCGCCGCCAGCACGGCGGACTCCGCCGCCTCGAGGCCGAACTCCGTGGCGATGGCGGGCAGGTTCTCGATGTGCACCACCATCAGCACGCTGGGATGGCCGTAGCGGCGCGTGAGGTAGCGCGCGGCCAGCATGCGCTGCGCCAGCACCAGCGGCGTCGCCAGCCCCGTGAGCGGGTCCACCGTGTTGCTGCCCTGCACCCGCGCACGCGTCTCGCCGAAGATGCGCCCGCGCCAGCCGGTGCCGACGTAGGTGCACGTCGCCCAGACGGTGAGCAGCGCCGCCAGCCGCACTGCGTCGTCGATGTCGTACGGCGGCTTGTCGACGACGACCGCGAGGCCGGCGAGCGCCAGCGCGGCGAGGCCGGGCAGCAGCCACCACACCCACGGCTGGCTTTGGCGCCACGCGCGCAGCAGCACCAGGATCACGAGCGCGATCCACAGCACCATGCCGCCCGCCAGCGCCCACGGGCTGTACACCGCCCCGATGGCCAGCAACGGCAGCACCAGCGCGCTCACGGCGAGCAGCCAGCGCCGCAACTGCCGCAGGCCGCCGCCGTGGCTCACCAGGTCCATGAGCTGCAGGCCCGCGAGCGCGGGAACCAGCAGCAGCACGGCCGGCGGCAGCAGCGGATGGTTGCCGATCACCGCCTGGACGGCCACGACGGCCATCAGCGTCGCCGCCGCGTGCAGCAGCAGCGCGCGCTCGCGGTGGACGTTGGCGTTGATCACGCACAGCACCACGAGCAGCACCTGCGCACCGACGCAGGCGCCCAGCCAGAGCTGCTCGGGATCGATGCGGTCGGTCATGGGCGCCACGGAACGTCCCGGCCGGGCGCGGTCGGGGTCTGCACGTCCATCGCTCAGTTTTCGAGCACGGGCTGCGCGTCGCCGGCTGCTATCGGGGCGACAGCAGCGGCGGGCATGCCGGCCGGGACGTTGCGGCGGGCGGCGGGGCCCGGGATCTCCATCTGCACCCGCTGCGGCGCGTGGCCGCCGGCCTCCATCGCAGGCGGCTTGAGCATCGCGTACAGCTGCATCACGGTCTTCACGTAGTTCTGCGTCTCGCGGAAGTTCGGGACGCGGTTGCCTGCCCGCTGCACGGCGCCCTCGCCGGCGTTGTACGCCGCCACCGCGAGCTCCAGCCGGCCGGGGAACATGCGGATCAGGTCGCGCAGGTAGCGCGCGCCCGCGCGGATGTTGGTGCGCGGGTCGGTGAGCTTCGTGGCGATCGAGTTCTTGCGGTCGCCCGTCACGCCGTACCGTTCCGCCGTGGCCGGCATCACCTGCATCAGGCCTACCGCGCCCTTGGGCGAAACGGCCAGCGGGTCGAAGCCGGACTCGGTGGCGATCAGCGCCTGCAGGAGTTCCATGTCGATGCCCTGCTCGCGCGAAGCCTCGCGCAGGTGGTGCTTCACCTGCTTGTAGCCCGGGGAGATGTCGAAGAACGCGAGCAGCTTGCTCGTGGACGTGGTGGGCACGCCGACCGCGCGCGGCGTCTGAACGCCATCGCGCGTATCGAAGCTTTCGCCGCCGCGGAAGAACAGCTGGTAGCGTTCGTCGAGCTGCTCCGCGGCGAAGTGCGCCACGCCGTGGTCGTCCACGTAGCCCCAGATGGCCGCGTGCGCCGGCGCGAGCCAGCCGGCGGCGAGCACGAGGGCCACGGTGGCGACGGCGGCGCGCAGCTTCATGCGGGCAATTCCAGCGCGCGGCCGCGGCGCTGGGTGAATTCGCCCAGCAGCATGGACATGACGACCAGCGCGTCGTAGCCGCCCCGGTCCAGCTTCACCGCATCGCGCAGCTCGCCCTCGAACACGAAGCCTTCGCTCTCGTACAGGCCGCGGGCGCGCGCATTGCGCTTCTTGATGTCCAGCCAGAAGCGGTGTGCGCCCAGGTCGTCAAAGGCGATCTTCTTCGCCACGCGCAACGCGGACCGGCCGAAGCCCTGGTCCTTGTCGCGCACGACCATGCGCTTGAGCTCGATGGAGGCATGCGGGTTGCGGCAACCGATCAGGATCAGGAAGCCGCCCGGCTCCAGCCCGGCGCCCGTCTCGATAATGAAGTGGCGGAAGTCCGGAAAGCGGATCGCGGCTTCGTGCTGGATCCGCTCCCACGGCGTGATGTAGGGCAGGTTCTCCGGGTCGCGCTCCAGCGAGAGCACGAATTCCAGGTCGCTCTGCATGGTGGGACGCAGTCGCACGCGGGCGGCATGCAGGCTGTCGGCGGCGACTGCGTTGGTCATGCTAAATGTCCACTTCGACGGCGTCGCCGTGCAGTTCCATGAGCTCGCGGCGGGCGGCGGCTTCGCCCTTGCCCATGAGCTTGGTGATCAGGGATTCGGTCCCCGAGAAATCGAACTTCCCGAGTTGTACCGGCAACAGGCGCCGGGTGTCCGGGTTGAGCGTCGTTTCCCACAATTGTTCCGCGCTCATTTCGCCCAGGCCCTTGAAGCGGCTGATGGTCCACTTGCCCTCGCCCACGCCTTCCTTGCGCAGCTTGTCGAGGATGGCGGTGAGCTCGCCCTCGTCCAGCGCGTAGAGCTTGGACGCCGGCTTCTTGCCGCGCGCCGGTGCGTCGACGCGGAACAGCGGCGGCCGGGCCACGTAGACGTTGCCGGACTCGATGAGCTTGGGGAAGTGGCGGAAGAACAAGGTCAGCAGCAGCACCTGGATGTGCGAGCCGTCCACGTCGGCGTCGGACAGGATGCAGATCTTGCCGTATCGCAGGCCGGAGAGGTCGACATTCGTGTCGGTCGCACCGTGCGGGTCGACGCCGATCGCCACCGCGATGTCGTGGATCTCGTTGTTGGCGAACAGGCGGTCGCGCTCGACCTCCCAGGTGTTGAGCACCTTGCCGCGCAGCGGCAGGATGGCCTGGCACTCCTTGTCGCGGCCCATCTTGGCGCTGCCGCCGGCGGAGTCGCCCTCCACCAGGAAGATCTCGTTGTGCGAGAGGTCCTTGCTTTCACAGTCGGTGAGTTTGCCGGGCAGCACGGCCACGCCGGAGCCCTTGCGCTTCTCCACCTTCTGGCCGGCCTTCTGGCGCGACTGGGCGGCGCGGATCGCCAACTCCGCCAGCTTCTTGCCGTACTCCACGTGCTGGTTGAGCCACAGCTCCAGCGCCGGCCGCACGAAGCTGGACACCAGCCGCACGGCGTCGCGTGAATTGAGGCGTTCCTTGATCTGGCCCTGGAACTGCGGGTCCAGCACCTTCGCCGAGAGCACGTACGAGGCGCGCGCGAACACGTCTTCGGGCAGCAGCTTCACGCCCTTGGGCTGCAGGTTGTGCAGCTCGATGAAGCTCTTCACGGCATTGAACAGGCCGTCGCGCAAGCCGCTTTCATGCGTGCCGCCGGCCGTGGTCGGGATCAGGTTGACGTAGCTCTCGCGCACCGGCTGGCCGTCTTCGGTGAAGGCCACGCACCACGAGGCGCCCTCGCCCTCGGCAAAGTTGTCGTTGCTTTCCGCGAACCCCTCGCCCTCGAACAGCGGGATCACCGGGTCGCCGGTGAGCGTCTGCATCAGGTAGTCGCGCAGGCCGCCCTTGTACTGCCAGCTCTGTGTTTCCTTCTTCTTCTCGTCGACCAGCTGCACGGTGACGCCGGGCATGAGCACGGCCTTGCTGCGCAGCAGGTGGGCCAGCTCGTTCATCGGCACGGCGACCGAGTCGAAGTACTTGCCGTCCGGCCACACGCGCACGGTGGTGCCCTGCTTGCGGTCGTCGGGGCCGGCCTTGCGCTTCTTCAGCTTTTCCTCGACGTCGCCGCCGGCGAACACGATGGTCGCGACCTCGCCGTCGCGGTAGCTGGTGGCTTCCAGGCGCTTGGCCAGCGCGTTGGTGACGGACACGCCCACGCCGTGCAGGCCGCCGGAGAAGGAGTAGGCGCCTCCCTTGCCCTTGTCGAACTTGCCGCCCGCGTGCAGGCGCGTGAACACCAGCTCGATCACGGGCGCCTTCTCCTCCGGGTGCAGGCCGAAGGGGATGCCGCGGCCGTCGTCCTCCACGCTGACCGACCCGTCGGTGTGCAGGAGGACCCGGATGCGCTTGCCGTGGCCGGCGAGCGCTTCGTCGGCGGCGTTGTCCAGCACCTCCTGCAATACATGCAGGGGGTTGTCGGTGCGCGTGTACATGCCGGGCCGTTGCTTCACGGGCTCGAGGCCCTTGAGCACGCGGATGGAACCTTCGGAGTACTCGGACGGTTTGGTGGCCATAGGGGTGGGGATTCTAGTCGGCAGGACGGACGTCACTGGATGAACATCCAGCGAAGCCTACATTCATGCGCGGCGACCATCAATCCCAACCGCACATTTCATCGGGGTTGTCAGGGCCCGGGCAAGCCCGGATGAGGCCTTCCCGCTACATTGCCGCGATGCAGAACGCGGACCGCAAGCTTTCGATGGTGCAGGTGCTGACCTGCGGCGCCCTCATCGTCACCCTCTCCATGGGCATCCGGCACGGCTTCGGACTGTGGCTGCAGCCGATCACGCAGGCGCAGCACTGGACGCGCGAAACCTTCGCCTTCGCCATCGCGATCCAGAACCTCGCGTGGGGCGTCATCGGCGTCTTCGCCGGCATGCTGGCCGACCGCTTCGGCGCCTTCAAGGTGCTGGTCGCCGGCTGCGTGCTCTATGCGCTGGGACTCGCCGGCATGGCGCTGTCGCCCACGGCGCTGTCCTTTTCGCTCACGGCGGGCGTGATGATCGGCGCCGCCCAGGCGGGCACCACGTATGCCGTGGTGTACGGGATCATCGGCCGCCAGATCGATCCGGCCCGGCGCTCGTGGGCCATGGGCGTCGCCGCGGCGGCAGGCTCCTTCGGGCAGTTCCTGATGGTCCCGGTGGAAGGCTTGCTGATCTCCGGCCTGGGCTGGCAACAGGCGCTGCTGGTGCTGGCCGTTTCCGTGCTGCTGGTCGTGCCGCTCGCCTTCGGATTGCGCGAGCCCGACTTCCGCGGCGGCGCAGTGCCCGCCGCGCGCGAGCAGTCCATCCTCGCCGCGCTGGCCGAGGCGTTCCGCTACCCGAGCTTCCAGCTGTTGATGGCGGGCTACTTCGTGTGCGGCTTCCAGGTGGTGTTCATCGGAGTGCACATGCCCAGCTACCTGAAGGACAAGGGCCTGTCGCCGCAGGTCGCGAGCTACGCGCTGGCCCTGATCGGGCTGTTCAACGTGTTCGGCACCTACATCGCGGGCACGCTGGGCCAGCGGCTGGCCAAGCGCAAGATCCTCGCCGCGATCTACTTCGGACGCGCGCTCGCGATCGCGGCCTTCCTGTGGGCGCCGATCTCGCCCACCTCGGTGTACCTGTTCGCCTGCGTGATGGGCTTCCTGTGGCTCTCCACGGTGCCGGCCACCAACGCCACGATCGCGCAGATCTTCGGCGTGGCGCACCTGTCGATGCTGGGCGGCTTCGCGTTCTTCAGCCACCAGATCGGCTCCTTCCTGGGCGTGTGGCTGGGCGGCCTTCTCTATGACCGCACCGGCAGCTACGACATCGTCTGGTACCTGTCGATCGCGCTCGGCGTGTTCGCCGCGCTCGTGAACCTGCCGGTGCGCGAAGCGCCGATCGCACGCGGCCCCGCGCCGCAGGCCGCCTGACATGGGACGCGCGGGAAAGCTCGCCGTGTGGACCGCGGTCGCGGCGGCGCTGGCCGGCGTGTTCGCGCTCTACACGCGCCCGCAGATGATGGTCGCCCTGGGCGACATGATCTGGGCGTGCTTCCGCTGACCACCGGACGGCGACGCGGGCCGCCGTTCCACTAAAGTTCGCGCCCATGAACGTCATCCTCATCACCGGCGGCTCCGACGGCATCGGCGCGGAAATGGCGTGCCAGCTCGCGGCGCGCCACAAGGCGGGCCTGGCCCTCGTGCTGGCGGGCCGCAGCCAGGAGAAGCTCGATGCGGTCGCAGCGCAATGCCGCGCGCTGGGCAGCGAGGTGCTCACGGTCGCCATGGACATGGCCGTCGAAGCGCAGTGCCGCGGCCTCGTCGCGCAAGCGGTCCAGCGCTTTGGCCGCATCGACGCGCTGGTGAACAACGCCGGCATCTCGGCCCAGGCCAACTTCGCCGACGTCAAGGCGCAGGACCTGCACTGGTACATGGACCTGATGCAGGTGAACCTGTGGGGCTCGGTGTGGTGCACGCATGAAGCCCTGCCCCACCTGAAGCAGGCACGCGGGCGCATCGTCGCGGTGGGCTCGCTCGCGGGCCTCATCGGCGTGCCTGGCCGCACGGCGTACAGCGCGACCAAGTTCGCCATGACCGGCTTCTTCGAGGCGCTGCGCGCGGAGCTCAAGCCCGCGGGCGTCAGCGTGACCATCGCCTATCCCGGCGCGGTCGACACGCGCATCCGCTACCGGGGCTACGCCGCGAACGGGCAACCCGCCGGCGCCAGCGGCTTGAAGGAAGACGACATGATGTCCGTCGAGGAATGCGCGCGGCTGATCGTGGACGGCATGGAGCACCGCCAGCGCGAGGTGGTCATGACCGCCAAGGGCAAGGTGGGCCGCTTCATCAAGCTGTTCGCACCGGGGATCGTGGAGGACATGGCGCTGAAGGCCTTGAAGGAAGAGGTGCGGCCGCACTAGCCCCCACCCCGGCCCTCCCCCGGAAGGGAGGGAGAAAGACAAACCCATGCACGGAAGTGAAGCCCCCTCGTCCTGGATCGTCCGGTTCGGCCCGCTGGTGCGCGCCGGCGGCAGCGTGCTGGACCTCGCCTGCGGGCGCGGGCGGCACCTGCGCTGGTTCGCGGCGCGCGGCCACCCGGTGCTCGGCGTGGACCGCGACGGCGATGCGCTCGCGACGCTGCAAGGCGTGGGCGAGACGCTGCAGGCCGACATCGAGAACGGGCCGTGGCCGCTGGCCGGCCGGCAGTTCGACGCGGTCGTCGTCACCAACTATCTCTGGCGGCCGCTCCTGCCGCACATCCTCGACGCGCTCGCGCCGGGCGGCCTCCTGCTGTACGAGACTTTCGCCGAAGGCAACGAGACGGTCGGCAAACCCTCGCGGCCTGATTTCCTGCTGAAGCACGGAGAACTCCTGCAGGCCTGCGCGACTCTGAGGGTGATCGCCTATGAAGACGGCTTCCTCGACCCCCCGCCCCGGTTCGTGCAGCGCATCGCCGCGGTGCGCGAGCCGGCCGGTGCCCGGCAGGCGCGTTACGCGCTCTAGTTAGAATCGCCTATTCCCGGGAAAGACACATGACACCGATTACTGGCAGCATCGTTGCGCTCGTGACGCCGATGCACGAGGACGGCAGCGTCGATTACCCCGCGCTGCGCAAGCTCGTGGACTGGCACATCCAGGAAGGCACGGACTGCATCGGCGTGGTCGGCACCACGGGCGAATCGCCCACCGTCGACGTCGAAGAGCACCAGGAGATCATCCGCGTCTCCGTGGAGCAGGCGCGCGGCCGCGTGCCGATCATGGCCGGCTGCGGCGCCAACTCCACGCTCGAAGCCATCGCGCTGGCGAAGTACGCCCAGAAGGTCGGCGCCGACTGCCAGCTGCAGGTCGTCCCCTACTACAACAAGCCCACGCAGGAAGGGCAGTACCGGCACTTCAAGGCGATCGCCGAGGAGACCGGCGACCTGCCCATGGTGCTTTACAACGTCCCCGGCCGCACGGTGGCCGACCTGCAGCACGAGACCGTGCTGCGCCTGGCGCAGGTGCCCGGCATCGTCGGCATCAAGGAAGCGACCGCGAACATCGAGCGCGCGCAGTGGCTGATCCGCGAGGCCCCCAAGGGCTTCGCGATCTACTCCGGCGACGACCCGACCGCCGTGGCCTTGATGCTGTGCGGCGGCCAGGGCAACGTCAGCGTGACGGCGAACGTCGCGCCGCGCGCGATGCACGAGCTGTGCATGGCCGCGATCGCGGGCGATGCGAAGCGCGCGATGGAGATCCAGATGCGGCTGCTGCCGCTGCACAAGCACCTGTTCGTGGAAGCCAACCCGATCCCCGTGAAGTGGGCGATGGCACGCATGGGATTGATGGGCGGCGCGCTGCGCCTGCCGATGACGCCGCTGGCGCAAGCCAACGAAGCGGTGGTGGAAGGCGCATTGCGCGCCGCGGGCCTGCTCTCCTGAGCGGCCGCTACAAGCGAGAGGAATTCGATGAGGTTGTCCGTGAAGTGTGGCCTGCTGGCCGTGGTCGTTGCGCTCGCCGGTTGTTCGATGCTGGAAGGCGACAAGATCGACTACAAGAGCGCGCAGAAGGGGCCCTCGCTGGAGGTGCCGCCCGACCTGACGCAGCTCAATCGCGAGTCGCGCTACGTGGTGCCCGGCGGCCCGGTCTCCGCCAACAGCTACAGCCTGGGCCAATCCGTTCCGACGCTGCCGACCGCCGCCACGGCGGTGGGTGACGTGCGCATCGAGCGCGCGGGCAACCAGCGCTGGCTGGTGGTGAACCGTCCGGCCGACCAGCTGTGGGGCCCCGTCCGCGACTTCTGGCAGGAGAACGGTTTCCTGCTCGAACTCGACCAGCCCAACCTCGGCATCATGGAAACCGACTGGGCCGAGAACCGCGCGAAGATCCCGCAGGACATCATCCGCAGCACCATCGGCAAGGTGTTCGACTCGCTCTACTCCACCTCCGAGCGCGACAAGTTCCGCACGCGGCTGGAACGCTCGCCCAATGGCGGCACCGAGATCTACATCAGCCACCGCGGCATGCAGGAGGTGTACAGCAACACGCAGAAGGACCAGACCGTCTGGCAGCCGCGCCCCTCGGACCCGGAGCTGGAAGCCGAATTCCTGCGCCGCCTGATGGTGAAGCTGGGCGCGCCGGCCACGCAGGCCGCCGACGCGGCCAACGTGGCTCCCGACAAGCCGACCTCGCGCGTCGCTTCCGTCGACCACCATCCCGTCGTCGTGATCGACGAAGGCTTCGACCGCGCCTGGCGCCGGGTGGGCCTGGCCCTGGACCGCACCGGCTTCACGGTGGAAGACCGCGACCGCAGCCAGGGGACCTACTTCGTGCGCTACGTGCCGCCGAACGCCGACAAGAAGGAGCCCGGCTTCTTCGGCAAGCTGTTCAGCCGCAGCGGGCCCACCGAGCAGCCGCTCAAGTACCGCATCAACCTCAAGACCGAGGGCCAGACCACGACCGTGTCGGTGCTCAATGCCAATGGAGCGCCCGAGGCATCGGACAACGCGCAGCGCATCGTCCAGGTCATCGCGGACGACCTCAAGTAAGTCCACGACGCGGCCTGTCTCGCACTGGCCGCGTCCCTTGCCCTCCAGCCGGTGATCCGTTTCAAATCCCTCGGCAGTGGCAGCACCGGCAATGCCACCGTCATCCAGGCGCGCGACGGCAGCGCCCTGCACCACCTGCTGGTCGACTGCGGCCTCGGCATTCGCGAGCTGGACAAGCGCCTGGCCGCGGCCGGCATGCTGGCCGACCAGGTCGACGCCATCTTCATCACGCACGAGCACGCGGACCACATCGGCTGCGCACTGCGCCTGTCCGCGCGCGAACGCCTGCCGGTCTACATGAGCGAAGGCACGTACGCAGCACTCGGCCAGCCGGAGCTGAACGGGCTGCTGCGGGTGGTCGCCGACGGGCATGAGTTCTCGGTCGGGGCGCTGCAGGTGCGGCCCTTCACGGTGCCGCACGATGCCCGCGAGCCGCTGCAGCTCACCTGCACGGACGGAGCAGTGCGGCTGGGGCTGCTCACCGACCTCGGCCATGTGAGCGCCCATGTGCAGGAGCAGCTGGCCGACTGCGCGACGCTGCTGCTGGAGTGCAACCACGACGAGGACATGCTGCGTGACGGACCCTATCCGCCGTTCCTGAAGCGGCGCGTCGGCGGCGGCTGGGGACACCTCGCCAACACCGCCGCCGCAGCGCTCGCGCAGTCGCTCGTCATCGGTGGTCGGCTGCGGCGCATTGTGGCCGCGCACCTGAGCGAGCAGAACAACACGCCCGAGCTGGCGTGCGCCGCGCTGGACCACGCGGTGGGCTCTGCCGCGGAGATCCACGTCGCAGACGGGCGCAGCGGCAGCGGCTGGCTCATCGCCTGAGCTTCAACGCGTGGCCGCAGCGCACGTGAAAAAGCCGCCCGCAGGCGGCTCTTCGTGCAAGCCGGGGAAGGCTTACTTGGACGCGGCGCCCGAAGCAGCAGCGGCAGAGCCGGAAGCGGCAGCAGCGGCCTCGGAAGCGGCACCGGCGGACGCGGAAGCGGCGCCAGCAGAGGTGTCGGCAGCGGGAGCCGGGGCGGGGGCAGCAGCCGGGGCCGGGGCGGGAGCAGGAGCCGGCTCTTCCTTCTTGCCGCAAGCGGCGAGGGCAGCGGCGGCGATCAGCGTGGCCAGAACGAGTGATTTTTTCATTTCAGGTTTCCTTCTAGGGATGGGACAAGCAATTCCGGAATATGCGTCCTGGCGGTTCGTCGCCGCAGGGACCGAGTGGAGAGGCTCGAGCCCTTTCCAGCTCAGCCAAATATTATAGCCTTAATGAAATCTTGACTGGGGATTACCAGTAGGTCGGGAACTTCTCCTACAACCCGAGGGTGGTTGCGGGGAAGGAAGGCGTGGACTTCTGCAGCCACTCCTGCAACGCCTCGCGCAGCGCCACGCGCCGCTCCGGCTCGCTGCCGCAATAGCCGATGGAACGCTCGGGCTCGCGCCGCTCCAGCACCCACTGGGGCGTCCAGATCGCGCTCGGCAGGTCGAGCGGGTCCGCGGCGGGGCAGGCTCGCGCCTCGACGATGTGGGACCAGCGCGCACGCCATTGCACGAAGCGCGCGTGCTCGCGCAGCACGGTGTCGTAGCGGCGTGCGAGCAGCACCATGCGCCGGCCGGCCTGCGACCAGGCCTGCAGCGCGTCGATCACCGATCGTTCGCCCAGCGGCCAGTCCTCGAAACTCCCGTCGCTCAGGATCAGCTCGCGCCAGCCTTCCCGCGCCGCTGCCGCGAGCGCGTCGCGCACCAGTTGCCGGAACTCCTCGCGTCCCTGGAAGCGGCCGTCGGGCAGCGCCTGCGCAGCTTCGCTCATGTCGCACCTCCATTCGCGTGCAGCCAGCCGGCCTCGCACCAGGACCGCAGCAGGTCCAGCGCACCATCGCTGGCGCCTTGCAGCGCCTTCGCATCGAGGCTGCGGCGATCGGCCAGTTCGCGCATCAGCGCGGCGTCGCGGCCGGCCGCGCGCCACGCCTCGCCGTTGATGAAGACGTGGCGGCGGTCATGCAGCATGCGCGTGCGCGCATCGAGCACGACCGAGCGCAGGCGCTTCGGCACGCGGGCCGCCTCGAACCACACGTTGGACTTGGGCTCGGTGAGGTATTCGCCGAGCGCGCGCTCCACCGCGAGGGGATCCTTCAAGGCGGTTGCGACCGCATCGCGCGCGAAGTCGGCCATCGCATCCGGCACGGCGCCGGGACTGCCGGTCGCCTCCTGGGCAGCATCGCGGTACAGGCGCGGCTCGCCCTCGCCTTCCGCGGCGGCGTCGGCGATGCGCTGCAAGAGCTCGCGCGCGAGCTCGGCCTGCGCGGGCGCGCGAAAGCCGATCGAGTAGGTCTGGCACTCGCCTTCGGCGATGCCGTCGTGGGCGTAGCGCGGCGGCAGGTAGAGCATGTCGCCGGGCTCGAGCACGAATTCCTGCTCCGGCGCGAAGTTCGCCAGGATCTTCAGCGGCACGTCCGGCTGCAGCGAGAGGTCCTGCTGGCGGCCGATGCGCCAGCGTCGCCGGCCCTGCGCCTGCAGCAGGAACACGTCGTAGCTGTCGAAGTGCGCCCCGACCCCGCCGCCGTCGGTGGCGTAGCTGATCATCAGGTCGTCCAGACGCGCCGCGGGCAGGAACGAGAACGCATGCAGCAGCGCGTGCGCGGCGGGCACGTGCAGGTCCACGCCCTGCACCAGCAGCGTCCAGTCCGCACGGCGCGTGGAGGGCAGCGCGCGCGGCGCGAACGGTCCGCGCTGCAGGCGCCAGGCGCCGCGGTCGCGCTGCACCAGCCGCGACTCGACGTCTTCCTGCCCGGCCAGCGCGAACAGCTCGCGCACGCCGAGCACGGGCTGGAAGCCGGGCAGCGCCTGGCGCACCAGCAACGGCTTCTTCTGCCAATGGCGTTTCATGAAGCGGGCGGGCGTGAGGCCGCCCAGCAGGGGCGTAGCTTGGTCGATGTCCATGCGCAGGAGTGAGCTGCGACAATTCTCCTATGGAAATCACACCCCACTGCGTGGTCGCGCTGACCTGGACCCTGAAGGACACCCTGGGCGAGGAACTCGATCGCCTGGAGGAGCCGGTGGAGTTCCTCGTGGGCGGCCGCGACCTGCTCGCCCGGATCGAGGAGGCCTTGCAAGGCCACGAGCCGGGCGACCAGGTGGACCTGCACCTGGAGCCCGAGGACGCCTTCGGCGACTACGACGAAGAGCGGGTGTTCCTGGAGCCGCGCTCGGCCTTCCCCACCGAACTGGAAGAAGGCATGACGTTCGAGGGCCTGCCCGCGGGCACGACCAGCCAGGACGCGCCGCGCGACCTGCTCTACACCGTGACGGAGATCTATCCGGAACACGTGGTGCTGGATGGCAACCACCCGCTCGCCGGCATCGCGCTGCGCCTGCACCTGAAGGTCGAGGGCGTGCGCGAGGCGACCGAGGAAGAGATCGGCAACGGCACGCTGGGCACCGGCTTCTTCCGCATCGGCGAGTGAGGCCGCTGCGCGCCGGGTGGCGTCGCCCGGACGAAAAAACGCCCGGCAAGCCGGGCGTTTCGCAAGGCAAGGGCGCAGACCCTTACGCGCGATAGATCACACCGTTGTCCACGCGCACGCGGTCGCCCACGCGCAGGTCGCCGGTCGCCGGCACTTCGTACGTGCGCATGACGCCCTGGTCCGACTGCATGGTGATCCGGTAGCCGGCCTGCGTCGTCGCGCCGCTCTGGTTGCGCGCCAGGTGCTGGCCCACGGCCGCGCCGCCCACCGCACCCAGCACCGTCGCGGCCGCCCGGCCGGAGCCCGCACCGATCGTGCTGCCCAGCAGGCCACCGGCCACGCCGCCGACCACCGCGCCCAGGATGCTCGCGTTCGGCGATGCATTGGTGCCAACCGGCATGTACTCGATGTTCACGATGCGGCCGTACTCGGTGCCCGCGGCGGGATACGCGGCCGGGCTGTTGTACGTGGGGGCGTTGCTGTACGACGGGGTGGTCGGTCCATAGGACGAGCACGCAGCGAGCGTCGCGGCTGCGATGCCACCGACGACGACGGAACTGAAGCGGGTGAGGTTCATGGAAATCTCCTTGGTTCGATGATTGTTCAGCGGCGCCATCCCACTTCGGGGGCCCCTGTACAGCTCATTGAAGCGGGGAGATCGCCCGGCGCACGACCGCCTTTCCCGCAGCTTCCTGTAGGCAGGCGATGGACACGTCGTCAGCCGTGGCCCACGCCGGGCCGCATCAGCTCTTCCCTGTCGAGCCGTAGCCACCCGCGCCGCGGCCGGTCGGCGGGAACTCATCCACCACACGGAACGAAGCCTGCACCACCGGCACGATCACCATCTGCGCGAGGCGCTCCATGGGCTGCAGCGTGAAGGCGGTGTCGCTGCGGTTCCAGGCGCTGACCATGAGCTGGCCCTGGTAGTCGCTGTCGATCAGCCCGACCAGGTTGCCCAGCACGATGCCGTGCTTGTGGCCCAGGCCCGAGCGCGGCAGGATCATCGCGGCGTAGCCCGGATCCCTGAGCCATACGGCGATGCCGGTCGGCACGAGCTTCCAGGCATTCGGTTCGAGCTCGAGCGGGCCATCGATGCAGGCGCGCAGGTCCAGGCCGGCGCTGCCGGGCGTCGCGTAAGCAGGCAGCTGGTCCGCCATGCGCGGATCGAGGATCTTGAGGTCGACTTGCATTGCTTTCTTCAGGGGCGGACGGCGGGCAGGCGGCGGGCGATCTCGGCGACGAGCTGGCGCGCGCACGCGAGCTTGGGCGCGCGCGGCAGCTCCGTCGCGCCCTGCTCGTCGACCAGCAGCATCTGGTTGTCGTCCTGGCCGAAGGTCAGCGGGCCGATGTTGCCCACCAGCAGGGGGATGCCCTTGCGCTCGCGCTTGGCACGCGCGTGCTTCGCGAGGTCGTGGCTCTCGGCCGCGAAACCGACGCAGAACAGCGCGCGGCTTCTCGCCCGCTCGGTCTTCGCGACCGTCGCGAGGATGTCGGGGTTCTCGGTGAAGGACACGGTGGGCGCGCCGCCGCTGCCGTCCTTCTTGATCTTCTGCGCCGACTCGCTCACCGGACGCCAGTCCGCCACCGCCGCGGCGGCGATGAAGATGTCGGCCTGCGGCGTCTCCGCCTGCGTTGCCGCCAGCATGTCGCGCCCGGACTTCACGTCGATGCGGCGCACCCCGCGCGGCGTGGGCACGCCCACGGGTCCCGCGATGAGCGCGACGTCCGCACCGGCCTCGCGCGCTGCCCGCGCGATGGCGAAACCCATCTTGCCCGACGAGTGATTGGTGATGCCGCGGATCGGGTCGAGCGCCTCGAACGTGGGCCCGGCCGTGATGACGACCTTGCGGCCGGCCAGCAGCTTGGGCTGGAAGAAGGCGATCAGGTCCTCCAGCAGTTCCTGCGGCTCCAGCATGCGGCCATCGCCGGTCTCGCCGCAGGCCTGGAAGCCGCTGCCGACACCGAGGATGGTCGCGCCATCGGCCGCGAGCTGCGCCATGTTGCGCTGCGTGGCGGGGTGCGCCCACATTTCGCGGTTCATGGCCGGCGCGATCAGCAGCGGCACGCGATCGATCGGACGAGCGAGGCACATCAGCGACAGCAATTCGTCGGCCCGCCCGTGCACCAGCCTCGCCATGAAGTCGGCGCTGCAAGGGGCGATGAGGATCGCATCGGACTGCCGCGACAGGTTGATGTGCGGCATGTTGTTCGGCTCGCGGTGGTCCCACTGCGAGGTGAACACCGGCCGGTTCGACAGCGCCTGCATGGTGACCGGCGTGATGAACTGCTCGCTCGCCTCGGTCATCACCACCTGCACGGTGGCGCCCTCCTTCACCAGCGCGCGGCACAACTCCGCCGCCTTGTAGCAGGCGATCCCGCCCGTGAGGCCCAGGACGATGTGCTTGCCGGCGAGGTCGTTCATGGGACGGGAGTGTACTGAGCCGGGAGGGAACAGCGGAAAAACGGACTACCGGACGCGGAGGTCGCAAAGGAAAGAAAGGACGCAGAAAAGAACGAAGGAATATTCAAGGATTCTTCTGCGTCCTCTGCGAAACCTCTGCGCCCTCTGCGTCCGGTCGTTGGTCTTTTCTTCCGCTGTGCTCCCTGGCATGCCTGCCTTCCCCCCGGCAGGCGTCGTATTTCGGCACCGCATTCACCCGGGCCTGCGGCAGGCTTTGGGCACCTCCCTATAATCTCGCTTTACCACCTCCCGGGACTGACCTCCCGACCTGACATGACCAAATTCGTCTTCGTCACCGGCGGTGTGGTGTCCTCCCTCGGCAAGGGAATCGCCTCAGCCTCCCTCGCAGCGATCCTGGAGTCGCGGGGCCTCAAAGTCACCCTCATCAAACTCGATCCCTACATCAACGTGGATCCGGGCACGATGTCCCCCTTCCAGCATGGCGAGGTGTTCGTGACCGACGACGGCGCGGAAACCGACCTGGACCTCGGCCATTACGAGCGCTTCGTGACGACGCGCATGCGCAAGGCCAACAACTTCACGACGGGCCAGATCTACAAGAGCGTGCTGGAGAAGGAACGCCGCGGCGACTACCTCGGCAAGACCGTGCAGGTCATTCCCCACGTCACCAACGAGATCCAGGAATTCGTGCGCCGCGGCGCTGCCGTCGGCACGCCCAACGAGGTGGACGTCGCCATCGTGGAGATCGGCGGCACCGTGGGCGACATCGAGTCGCTGCCCTTCCTGGAAGCCGTGCGCCAGATGGCGCTCAAGCTGGGCCCCAACAACTCCGCCTTCGTCCACCTCACCTACGTGCCCTTCATCAAGGCCGCCGGCGAGCTCAAGACCAAGCCGACGCAGCACACGGTGCAGAAGATGCGCGAGATCGGCATCCAGCCCGACGCGCTGCTGTGTCGCGCCGACCGCATCATCCCGGAGGACGAGGCCGAGAAGATCAGCCTGTTCACCAACGTGCCGAAGTGGGGCGTGATCTCCATGCCGGACGTGGACACCATCTACAAGGTGCCGCGCGTGCTGCACGAGCAGGGCCTGGACGGCCTGATCTGCGACAAGCTGCGCCTGAACACGCCGCCGGCCAACCTGAAGCGCTGGGACGACCTCGTGTACGAGGTGGAGCATCCCAAGGGCGAGGTCAACATCGCCATGGTCGGCAAGTACGTCGACCTGTCGGACAGCTACAAGTCGCTCAACGAAGCGCTGCGCCACGCCGGCCTGAAGAACCACGTGCACGTGAAGATCGACTACGTCGATTCCGAGACGATCACGCCCGACACGGTGGGCCAGCTCGCCAAGTACGACGCCATCCTGGTGCCGGGCGGCTTCGGCAAGCGCGGCATCGAAGGCAAGATCGGCGCGGCCCGCTTCGCGCGCGAACACAAGGTGCCGTACCTGGGCATCTGCCTGGGCATGCAGGTCGCCACCATCGAGTACGCGCGCGACATCGCCGGCCTCGCGGGCGCCAACAGCACCGAGTTCGATCCGCACACGCCGCATCCGGTGATCGCGCTGATCACCGAATGGCAGGACGCCGACGGCACGATCAAGACGCGCACCGAGACCTCGGACCTGGGCGGCACGATGCGCCTGGGCGCGCAGAGCTCCGACGTCGCACCCGGCACGCTGGCGCACAAGATCTACGGCGACGTGGTGACGGAACGGCATCGCCACCGCTACGAGGCCAACGTGAAGTACCTGGACACCCTGCGCAAGTCGGGCCTGGTGATCTCGGCGCTCACGCAGCGCGAGCACCTCACCGAGATCGTCGAACTGCCGCAGGACGTGCATCCCTGGTTCATGGGCGTGCAGTTCCACCCCGAGTTCAAGTCCACGCCCTGGGACGGGCACCCGCTCTTCAACTCGTTCATCCACGCCGCCTGCGAGCACCAGGCCAACGCGCAAAAGAGCGCGAGCGGCAAGCCGCTGAAGGCGGTCGCCTGATGAAGCTGTGCGGTTTCGAAGTGGGGCTGCAGCAGCCCTTCTTCCTCATTTCCGGCCCCTGCGTCGTCGAATCCGAGCAGCTGCAGATGGACGTGGCCGGCCAGCTGAGGGAAATCACCTCCGCGCTGGGCATCCCGTTCATCTTCAAGAGCAGCTACGACAAGGCCAATCGCTCCTCGGGCGCGAGCTTCCGCGGCCCCGGCATGGACCGCGGCCTGGAGATCCTGGCCAAGGTCAAGCGCGAGCTGCAGGTGCCCATCCTCACCGACGTGCACACCGAGGCCGAAGTGCCGCGCGTGGCCGAAGTGGTGGACGTGCTGCAGACGCCGGCGTTCCTGTGCCGGCAGACCGATTTCATCCGCGCCGTCGCCCAGAGCGGCAAGCCGGTGAACATCAAGAAGGGCCAGTTCCTCGCGCCCGGCGACATGAAGAACGTCATCCAGAAGGCCCGCGACGCCGCCCGCGAGAAGGGCCTGCCCGAAGACAGCTTCCTGGCCTGCGAGCGCGGCGCCAGCTTCGGCTACAACAACCTGGTGAGCGACATGCGCTCGCTGGCGATCATGCGCGAGACCGGCGCGCCGGTGGTGTTCGACGCGACGCACTCCGTGCAGTTGCCCGGCGGCCAGGGCACGAGCTCGGGCGGCCAGCGCGAGTTCGTGCCGGTGCTCTCACGCGCCGCCATCGCGGTGGGCGTGGCCGGCGTGTTCATGGAGACGCACCCCAATCCCGCGCAAGCGCTGTCGGACGGCCCCAACGCCGTGCCGCTCAAGCACATGCGCGCCCTGCTCGAGACCTTGGTCGCGCTCGATCGCGTCACCAAGAAGAACGGTTTCCTGGAGAACGACTTTGCCTAAGTACTACGTGCTCGCCAACGTGAAGGTCACCGATCCGCAGCAGTACGAGCAATACAAGAAGCTGTCGTCGCAGGCCTTCCAGGCCGCCGGCGTGCAGCCGCTCGTGCGCGGCGGCGCGGTGGAAGTGCTGGAAGGCGACTGGACGCCGGACCGCACCGTGCTGCTGGAATTCCCCTCGAAGGAAGCCGCCCTCGCCTGGTACAACTCCCCCGAGTACCAGGCCGCCAAGCAATCGCGCCAGGGCGCGGCCATCATGCGAATGGTGCTGATCGAGGGTGCTTGAAGAAGAAAATCCAACATCCGGACGCAGAGGACGCAAAGGATTCGCAGAAGACGCAAAAGAAGTCATGAAAGCCTTGAAGGTCTTCTTCTGCGCCCTCTGCGTGACCTCTGCGTCCTCTGCGTCCGGTTGTTTGTCGTTTTGAAACTTGAGAAGACCAAAGAATGAGCGCTATCGTTGACATCGTCGGCCGCGAGATCCTGGACTCGCGGGGGAATCCCACCGTGGAGTGCGACGTCCTGCTGGAATCCGGCACCATGGGCCGGGCGGCCGTGCCGTCGGGCGCGTCCACGGGGTCGCGCGAGGCGATCGAGCTGCGCGACGGCGATCCGGCGCGCTACCTGGGCAAGGGCGTGCTCAAGGCGGTGGAGCACATCAACACCGAGATCTCCGAGTCCGTGCTGGGCCTCGACGCCAGCGAGCAGAACTTCCTGGACAAGACGCTGATCGACCTGGACGGCACCGACAACAAGAGCCGCCTGGGCGCCAACGCGACGCTGGCCGTCTCGATGGCGGTCGCGCGCGCGGCGGCGGAGGAATCCGGGCTGCCCCTGTACCGCTACTTCGGCGGAATGAACGGCTGCCTGCTGCCCGTGCCGATGATGAACGTCGTCAACGGCGGCGCGCACGCGAACAACAACCTGGACCTGCAGGAGCTGATGATCATCCCCGTGGGGGCGCCCAGCTTCCGCGAGGCGCTGCGCTACGGCGCCGAGGTGTTCCACGCCCTGAAGAAGATCCTCAACGACAAGGGCATGAGCGTCGCCGTCGGCGACGAAGGCGGCTTCGCGCCCAACGTGGAGAACCACGAGGCGGCGATCTCCCTGATCCTGCAGGCCATCGAGAAGGCCGGCTACCGCCCGGGCGAGCAGATCGCCCTCGGCCTGGACTGCGCCTCCAGCGAGTTCTACAAGGACGGCGTGTACGACCTGTCCGCCTCCGAAGGCAAAAAGCTCGGGGCGACCGAGTGGATCGACACGCTGGAGAGCTGGGTCGGCAAGTACCCGATCATCAGCATCGAGGACGGCATGGCCGAAGGCGACTGGGACGGCTGGAAGCTGATCACCGAGCGCCTCGGCCAGCGCGTGCAGCTGGTGGGCGACGACATCTTCGTCACCAACACGAAGATCCTGAAGGAAGCGATCGAGAAGAAGATCGCCAACTCGATCCTCATCAAGATCAACCAGATCGGCACGCTGAGCGAAACGTTTGCCGCCATCGAGATGGCCAAGCGCGCGAACTACACCGCCGTGATCTCGCACCGCTCCGGCGAGACCGAAGACTCCACCATCGCCGACATCGCGGTGGGCACCAACGCGGGCCAGATCAAGACCGGCTCGCTTTCGCGCTCGGACCGCATGGCCAAGTACAACCAGCTGCTGCGCATCGAGGAAGACCTGGGCGACGTGGCCCAGTACCCCGGTCGCGCCGCCTTCTACAACCTGAGGAACGTCTAGCGGTGGATTCCCGGCTCGTCGCGGCACTGCTGATCGGCCTGCTGGCCGTGGTGCAGGCCCAGCTCTGGCTGGGCCGCGGCAGCGTCGGCGACGTCGCCCACCTGCAGAAGAAGCTCGACGAGCAGAAGGCGCACAACGCGCTCGCGCAGCAGGCGAACGCGCAGCTCTCCGCGGAAGTGCGCGACCTGCAGGAAGGCCTGGACATGGTCGAGGAGAAGGCGCGCAGCGAGCTGGGCATGGTCAAGCCCAACGAAGTGCTCGTGCAGATCGTGAAGTGACGCGCGTCGCCGTCGTCGGGGCGGGCGGCACGGGCAGGAGCAGCCTGGTCGCCGAACTCGCGCGCTTCTTCAGCGACCGCGGCCTGGACATCGCCGTACTCGAGGACGACGCCGGCGCCGACGTCGTCCTGCTCGCAGGCCTCGACCTGCCTTCGGCGCGCGGCGCGGAGGCCGAGGACGCAAGCATCCGCACCCGCCTGCAATCGGCGGGCGTGGCCTTCCACGTCGTGTATGGAACGGGGCCCGAGCGCTTGCGCTCGGCCCTGCAGGCGCTGGCTTCAGCCGGCGTGCTGGCCGCCGGCCTCGTCCAGCGCGAAGACGATGGCGCGGAGGAACGCCGGCCGTGGACCTGGAGCTGCGAGAAGTGCAGCGACCCGGACTGCGAGCACCGGCTGTTCACGCGGCTGCGCGAAGCGCGCGGCTAGCCGCGCGCCTCGCGGCGCGGGGATCTCAGTTCCGCTCGGCCTTCTTGGTCTTGGACGAGGTCTTGTGCGTGGACTTCTTGCTGCTCTTGTGCGAGCTGGAAGTCTTCTTCTTGGTGGCGGTGGAAGCGGCACCGGTGTCGGTGGAGCCGGCGGTGGCGCCCGCGGTGGCCGGCGCGGCGGGGGTGGCCGGTGCGGCCGGCGTCTGCGCGACAGCGAAGGAAACGGCCAGCGAGGCGGCCAGGGCGGCGAGGAGCTTGTTCATGGTTGGTGATTTCCTGATGTGCGTTGGGTGTCGGCCTCAAGGGCCTCTGCCGCAACGCGCGGACCCGCGATTGCGCTGACAGCGCGAACGCGAGGCGAGGCAGCCGCCTACACGCCGTCCCCGGGCTGGCGCCAGAGCGCGACCGCCTCGGGGATGTCGCCGATCTGCGGCATGGGGCGCACGCCGGCGATGCGATGCCGCGCCAGCACCTGCGAACGCCCGCCCGCCCACAGCTCCACCTCCGGGGCGAGCCCGGTGCGCAGCAGCTCGAGTCCGCGCAACACGTGCGCCGGATTCATGCTGGCGGTGAAGCTGAGGCCCACGATGTCGGCGCGGAAGGCCTTGCTCGCGCTCACGATCTGCTGCACGGGCACGCGCACGCCCAGCGAGGTGCAGGGGCAGCCCTCGATCGCCAGCAGCACCTGCGCCATCAGCAGGCCCAGGCCGTGCGACTCCTCCGGGAAGGTCGCGAGCAGCACGCGCGGCGCCTCGGCGGACGGCCGCGGCAGGCGCGCCAGGTGCGCGCGCACCACGTGCTGCACGCATTCCGTGTACAGGTGCTCCTCGAACACCTCGATCTCCCCGCGTGACCAGGCCAGGCCCACCTTGACGTTCAGCGGCGCCATGTGTTGCACCACGAAGCCGGCGAGGCCCCGCTGGCGAATGCCTTCTTCCAGCAGGCGCACGACCGTGCTCGCCTCGTGCTCGCGCAGCGCGGACAGAATAGGGTCGTCCAGCATCGGCACCCGGCCGGCAACGGGAACCGCACTGGCTTCCGGGCCCGCGAGCGACATCAGCTGCGGCGCGGTCAGCTGCACCAGCCGGCCGGGCCGGTGGCCTTGCGCCATCAGGTCGGCGATCAGCCGGAGCTTGCGCACCTGCTCGTCCGGGTAAGTGCGTTCGCCGCGCACGTCGCGCCCGGGTTGCGGAAAGCCGTAGCGGCGCTCCCAGATGCGCAGGGTCGCCCGCGCGATGCCCGTCGCCTGCTCCACCGAGGCGATGGGCAGGCCCTCCTGGGTTTCGATCTGGGCAGACATGTACCCGATTGTGCCTTCTGCGGGACTGCGGCTGGGCCGGGGACGTCCCGTAGAGCCAGCTTCTTACTGCACCGCGGACGAGGTCGGCGGCTGGTCGCCTGGCGCCATGAAGATCTGCGCCGCGTCCACGGCGTCGAAGCGGTAATGCTGGCCGCAGAAGTCGCAGGCGACGTCGATCTCGCCCCGCTCGGCGATGATGCTCTCGGCTTCCTCGGCGCCCAGGCCGCGGATCATGCCGCTCACGCGCTCGCGGCTGCAGGTGCAGGCGAAGCGCGGGGTCTGCGGGTCGAAGCGCAGGATCTTCTCCTGCCAGAACAGCCGCCGCAGCACGGTCTCGACATCGAGCTGCAGCAGTTCGTCCGGCGTGATGCTGCCCGCCAGCGTCGCGATGCGGTTGAAGTGCTCCATCTGCTCTTCCGCCTCCATCGCCTGTCCACCCGCCAGGTTGGCCTGTCCTTCCGCGGGCAGGCGCTGGATCAGCAGCCCGGCGGCGACCTGGTGGTCGGCCGCCAGCACCAGGCGCGTATCGAGCTGTTCCGACTGGCGCATGTAGTGCTCCAGCACGTCGGCCATGCCGGGCTGGCCGCCACCGGCGAGGCTCGCATTCAGCGGCACGACGCCCTGGTAGGGCTGCTGGCCGGGCAGGCGGTCCTTGGGGTCCAGCGTGATCGCGCAACGCCCCCGGCCATGTGCGTTCACCAGCTGCTGCAGGTGCGCATCGGGCGCGACCTCGCCCACCACCTTGGCGGTCACGCGCAGCGACAGGTCGTGCTGCACCTCGGCGACCGCGACCTTCACCGGCCCTTCGCCGAAGATCTGCATCACGAGCGCGCCGTTGAACTTGATGTTGGCCTGCATGAGCGTGCCCGCGGCGGCCATTTCGCCGAGCATGCGGGTCACCGGCCAGGGCCATGGCGACTGCGCGTCGTCGGCGCGCCGCCGCGCCTGGATCTCCTGCCAGGCATCGGTGAGGCGGACAATCTGCCCGCGCACCGGCAAGCCGTCGAACAGGAACTTGTGGAGTTCGGACATCAACCGATCTTCTTCATCTTCCTGCCGTGGCGCAGCGCGTTGTCGACGTAGTGTTGCGGGATGGTCTGGAATTTCGCGATCTGCTCCGCGTCCAGCGTCCGGATGGCCTTGGCGGGCGAGCCGACGATCAGCGAGTTGTCGGGGAACTCCTTGCCCTCGGTGACGACGCTGCCGGCGCCGACGATGGAGTTCTTGCCGATCTTCGCGTTGTTGAGGACCACGGCCTGGATGCCGATCAGCGAACCGTCGCCGATCGTGCAGCCATGCAGCATCACCTGGTGGCCGACCGTGACGTTGTCGCCGATGGTGAGCGGCACGCCGAAGTCCGCGTGCAGCACCGACAGGTCCTGCACGTTGCTGTTCTTGCCGATGCGGATCTTCTCCGTGTCGCCGCGCACCACGCAGCCGTACCACACGCTCGCGTTCTCGGCCATTTCCACCTGCCCGATCACTTCCGCGCTGTCGGCGACCCATGCGCCTTCCGCCAGTTTGGGCGCCATGCCGTCCAGTTCGTAGATCGCCATATCGGTTGTCTTTCGAGCAAAAACTACAATTGTAGGGATGGAGCTTCGCCACCAGGCTCTGCAGGCCCTCTGCGCGGCCGAGCCGCGTGAGAAGGTCGCGCTGGCGCGGGCGCTGCACGAGCAGGTCGCGCAGTGCACCCTCTCCCCTGCCGCGCCTGCCAGCCCGCCCTCGCTTCCCGGCCGCCCGGTGCTGCCGCGCCTGGTCCATCCGGCCCGCGTGCCGCGCCGCTCGCCGGCCAGGCCCGAGGGGCTGGCGGCGCTGCTGCATGCGATCGCGCACATCGAATTCAACGCCATCAACCTCGCGCTCGACGCTGCGTGGCGCTTCGAAGGCATGCCGCGCGCCTTCCACGAGGACTGGCTGCGCGTCGCCGCCGAAGAGGCCTTCCACTTCACGCTGCTGGCCGATCACCTCGCCACGCTCGGCCATGCGTATGGCGACTTCGAGGCGCACGACGGGCTCTGGTCCATGTGCGAGAAGACCGCCGGCGACATCGTCGCCCGCATGGCGCTCGTCCCGCGCACGCTGGAGGCGCGCGGGCTCGATGCGACGCCGCTGATCCAGCAGAAGCTGCGGCAAGCCGGCACGCCCGCGGCGCTGCGCGCCGTCGAGATCCTGGACGTGATCCTGCGCGACGAAGTGGGGCACGTCGCGATCGGCAACCACTGGTACCGCGTGCTGTGCGAACGCGACGCGCTCGACCCGGTGGCGCACTATGCCGTGCTGGTCGAGCGTTACGCTGCGCCGCGCCTGCATCCGCCGTTCAACACCGAAGCGCGGCGCCGCGCTGGCTTTTCGGAGGCCGAGCTCGCCTGGCTGGCCGGCCCGTAGCGGGTCACCTGCGCCTCGTCGGCCCGCGAAGGCCGCACCGTCCCGCTCGGGTGGTTTGGTGCAGGACCACGGCCGCGGCATTGTGCGAGTGGGTAGGCGTCGGAGCCTCGGCGCTTTCGAGTTGCCGGGCTCGCCCTCCGCGGGGAGCCGCGCCTCAAGCGCGATGTAGGTAGCGGCTCTCCAGCCGTTCCCCGCCTCTCACGGGCTGTCCTACGCAGGCCGTTCTCCCACTCCATCATCAGCACGGGGCGGCTTGTGCCACTTGGCCTTAGCGGCCTCGTTGAGCTGGCTGATGGCCTGCAGGACCCAGCCGACGTCAGTAGCGACGAACAGCTTTCCTGCCTTCCGGTACTCAATGAAGACGCCGACAACGACGAAGCCCTGCGTCTGCTTCTCCGTTGCGCCAAGCCATGCGTACACGGGCGATCCGCTCATCCCCTCGGGCCAGGGGAAAGCGTTAGGGCGGCCATCAAATGCGCGTCCTTGCCTCAAGTCCTGCTGCAGGAGCACATGGTCGGCGCTGCTGAAGCCAAACTTCTCATAGTCGCCGTCAGGCACCGGAGGGCAGCCAGTCAAGATGCTGGGAATCACGAACGCCGTCTTCTCGGCGTGGCTGTACTTTTGATTCTTACTTTTTGTTAGCCGATCATCACGTAGTCTCGACCCGCGCGAGGCAAGCAGCTCGAAATCAAATGAGCCAAGTTGATGACGTGAGGGTACGGAGGCCCGCCTTCATCCGCGAGACGTATCACGCCTACATCGATGCGGTCGTCGTCTCGTGTGGGCGCTCGTGGGGTTGACGCTCCTCCGACACCTTCGAGCTTGCGCCGAGTCGTCGGAGACGAGAAGTAGTAGATGCCAGCGGCGTATCGGTCTAAGACATGCGCAGCGCTGACGAGGAAGTACGTGCCCTCAGCGAGCACGAAGAATCCCGTGCCAAACGGCAGCAGCCGGTCATTGTGATCCACGTAGTACAGCGGGACGGAGTAGGCCGATAGGCCAACCATCATCTTCTCGGCCTGCAATGGTACCAATCGACCTCTGTCCACGGCCTCTCCAAGAATGGATCCAGCTACCAGCACCTGCTCGTCGCAAATGCGTTCAAGTGCTCCGCCAGCTGCGAGACCTCAATGATCAGGTCGCCGCAACCGTCAGCGTCGTACTTTCTTGCCCTGGCTCTTTGCAGCTCCGGCGGCACGAACATCGGATCAGCGAGCTTCCCACGCTGATCGGCGGCGTGACCGCCAAACAAGCTTGTCACGCAGCCGCAACCGCGTCCTGGTAAATCATCCTTGCCGCAGCAACGAGCAAAGGCTTGTCGCTGTTCTTGGAGTCACACCGCGCCACATCGAAGTGGCACAGGGCGCCCCAATGCTGCCCGTGCAAATCGAGGATCACTGCCCCGCAATAGGAAACGATGGGGCTTGCGGACATCCAGGGCACGCGAGCATCCGTGGCGACGTCCTCCACCTCCAAGGGCTCGCCCGTGGCGTGGAGGTGGGCGCAGTAAGCCGCCGCAAGTGGCACATCGTCTCCTTGTTCGACAACGGCGTCCCATTTGTCCACCAGCGCAACGTTGCGCAGCATGTCTCCATCGAAACGGAACACGCCGGTGTAGCGATGTGAGGTGCGCGTGTTGAGGAGTAGGAGCGCTCCGCGCAGCCCGGCACGTTCAAGGGCTGTGGCAAACCCTTGAAGGTCCGTCTCCCGGGGAAGGAGACTGTCCGAGTGCGAACGCATTGTCATCTCGCATTATGACCTTCGCCTTGTTCCCGGCGCCGGCGGTGGAAAACCGTTCGCGAAGGGAAAGGCCTGCAAGATGCCATTCCCCTGCTTCGAGTTCGCACCCATAGAACGAACTTCTTATCTCGTAACTCTTCATCACCTCTCGTTCCGCGACGCACATCAAGTGATAATCGCGCCTCGTGACGACGAACGAAATCAGGCCCGGGGACAGGGTTCAGTACAAGGGCACGGGGCCGGTCATGATCGTTCTGTCCGTATCGCAGGACCTTTGCTACTGCACTTGGGGAGACGACGCATCGAACCTGCAGCACTCCACCTTTCGCAAGGAGAACCTGGTGCCCGCGAGAGAAGACAAGCCACGCGACTGAATGGCCCGCGTCCAGGATGCTCTCGTGACTGAAGCAGTACCGCGCTTTGGCGAGGGAGATCTCGTGCGCTTGAAGACCGGCGGCCCCGTGATGGTCGTCTGCTTTGCCGTCGAACCGATCCTGCTTTGCAAGTGGATGGATGCCGCGGGCCGCGATCGGAGGGGGACATTCTCCCCTCGACAGCTCCAGCTCGTCGAACATGCCTATCCCGTGTGGATGCGCGCTGTCGAACGCCTGAGCCGTCGGTATTCCATCGTCACCCTCTGCTGAGCGGCATCGCCCTCGAGATCCAATTCGCCGCGGGCTGCGTACAAGGGGCATGACGACGCCCCTGCGCCAGCCTCTTGCCGCCTTCCTGGTCGCGTGCACTGCCGGCGCCAGCGCTGGCGCCTCCGCCGCGCAATGGGATTTCACCGTGCTGCTCGATGGCCAGCCTATCGGAGAGCATCGCTTCGTGGTCGGCGGCACGCGCGATCGCACCGTGGAGATCGAGGCGGCCTTCCAGGTGAAGCTGCTCGGATGGACCGCCTACCGTTATCGCCACGAGGCGCGCGAGCGCTGGCGCGGCGACTGCCTCGCATCCGTGCAGGCCAGCACCGACGACAACGGCAGCGACACCGAGGTGAGCCAGTCCTTCCCGCCGGCGCCCTGCACCATGAGCTTCGCGTACTGGAATCCCGCGATCGCCTCGCAAGAGCAGTTGTTCGACGCCGGCACGGGCAAGCTGCGGCCCGTGCAGGTCACCGCCTTGCCTCCGACCACGATCACCGTGCGCGGCGCGCCGGTGGCCGCTCGCGGGCTGCGCATCGCGGGCCTGCCGCAGCCGATCGACGTCTGGTACGACGGCGACACGTGGATCGGCCTCGACACATTCGTGCGCGGCCAGCGCCGCCTCTCCTACCGACTCCGCTGAAAGACGCCGATGAAACGCTTCGTGGCCTGCTGGCTCGCCATCGCCCTGCCCTTCCTGGCGCTCGACGCCGTGTGGCTGACCCTCATGGCGCAGCGGCTGTACCGGCCTGCGCTCGGCTCGATCATGCGACCGGACTTCGACCTGCCGGCGGCGGGCGCGTTCTACCTGCTGTACTTCACGGGCGTGCTCGTGTTCGCCGTGCGCGCCGCGGCCAGCACTCGCGAGGCGCTCTGGCGCGGAGCGCTGTTCGGGCTGGTGGCCTACGGCACCTACGACCTCACGAACCAGGCGACGCTGGTCGGCTGGCCGTGGCACATCACGTTCGCCGACCTGGCCTGGGGCACATTCGCGACGGCCGTGGCCGCCGCGATCGCGCAGCGCATCACATCCCGATCCAGCCGCCGATGAGGCCGGCGATCCGGCCTTCGAAGCGCAGGTTGCCTTCGACATAGGCGAGGCACACGCACTGCGTTCCCTCCTGCACCACCGGCTGGTGGCGCACGTCGGAGTCCGTCGCGTCGAAGTCGCCGGGACCGAAGACGGAACGGCCGTCATCGAAGGCGCCGCGCAGCACCTGCGTGAGCTCGAGCCCGGTGTGCGTGTGGCGCGCCAGGCTGCGGCCGGGGGCGATCTGCAGCGCCCACAGCGTGCCGTCCTTTTCCTGCGGCAAGGCGATGCGCGCGTAGCGCATGCCGGGGCCCATCCAGTGCCAGTCCGAGATGGCGCAGCCGCGCAGGCTTGCGGGCCAGGACGTTCCGGCGGGAAGGGAGGGCCGGGGAGTAGCGGTGGCGGCTGCCACGGGCGCCGCAGGCGCCGCAGGCGCCGGCATGTCGATGCGCTCCAGCGTTCGGGCCAGCGCTTCGGGGGCCAGCAGTTCGGGGGCGGCCTGCTCCAGCAGCGCTCCGCCCACGGCCTGCAGCGCGTGCAGGCGTTCGCGGCAGGCGACGCAGCTTTCGAGGTGCACCGAGACGAGCAGCGCGGGGCCGGCGGCGAGCCGCCCGGCCGCGAGCGCCAGCAGGAAATCGTCGGTGGGATGGTGGTTGATCATGATCCGAAGGCGTCCAGTTTGAGCCGCAACTGGGCGACGGCCAGGCGGATGCGCGATTTCACGGTGCCGAGCGGGATGCCCAGGTCGCGCGCGATGATCGCGTGCGGCCGCTCCTCGAAGAAGGAGAGCTGCAGCACCAGCGATTGTTCCGGCGGCAACTGCGCCATGGCGCGCCGGACGCCCTGCTCGCGCTGGGTGGCGAGCAGCAGGTCTTCGGGCGGCAGGTGCGCGTCGGCCGGTTGCTGGTCGGCGTCCCAGGGCTCTTCGCCCTCGCAGGGGTCGCCGCCGGTGCGGCGGAAGTGGTCGATGCGCAGGTTGCGCGCGATGGTGTAGAGCCAGGTCGAGAGCGAGGCGCGCGCCGGGTCGAAGGTCGAGGCCCGGCGCCACAGCTGCACCATGGTCTCCTGCGCCAGCTCTTCGGCGAGCTCCGGGGCCGTGCCCGCGCGCATCAGGAAGGACTTGATGCGCGGCGCGAAATGCTTGAACAGCGCGGCGAACGCCTGCCGGTCCCCTGCCTGCGCGACGGCCGCCATCCAGGCATTGAACTCTTCAGGGCTGGGCATCGATGCGGGTGTCCTCAGGGGTGGCACCACGGCCACGCTGGGCGTACGGGCCCGGGCAGGCCGGCCGGCCTCGACCCGGGACGGATGCGGGAGCACGTTCATGCCGTGTGTACGCGGTGCGGAGGCGATTGGATCACAACCCGAAAGCGGGGGCGGAGCGGGAGCGGACAGCCGGAACGCAGAGGACGCAAAGGTTTCGCAGAGGACGCAAAAGAACAGCCATGGAAGGAAGGGGTCAGGGAGCTACAAGCCTGGATCCCCAAAGATGGGCAAAGAAACCTCTTCGTCTGTCTTCTCTGCGTCCTCTGCGAAACCTTTGCGCCCTCTGCGTTCACCTGTCCGCATTCACCTTTGCCCTTCCAACGGCCACGAGTGATCCAAACGAAGCCCAGCCGCGTATGAGTGGCGGGTCGCAGGAAGCGCGGCCGCGATGGAGAGATGCAGTGAGCGTGTCCGACCTGGCGATCGCCTTTACCGAACGGGGCGTGGTGCCCGACCTGCTGGTGCGCAGCGGCATCCGCCGGCTGCTGCAGGAGCGCCTGTCCGAGATCCACGCGCGCAGCGCCGAGGAGGGGGCGCAGGCGGCCGAATCCTTCGTCGCCGGCATGCGCCGGGCGCCGATCGCCCTGCTGCCGCACAAGGCCAACGAGCAGCACTACGAAGTGCCGCCCGAGTTCTTCGCGCAGGTGCTCGGTCCTCGGCGCAAGTACAGCTCCGCCTGGTGGGGCCCCGGCGTCACGACGCTGGCGCAGGCCGAGGATGCCGCGCTGCAGGCCACCTGCGAACGCGCCTTCCTGGCGGACGGCCAGCAGATCCTGGAGCTCGGCTGCGGCTGGGGCTCGCTCACGCTGTGGATGGCCGAACGCTATCCCGCCAGCAGCATCACCGCCTTGTCCAACTCGCGGCCGCAACGCGAGTGGATCGAGTCGGAGGCCCTGCGGCGCGGGCTGCGCAACATCACCGTCGTCACCGGCGACGTCACGCACTTCCATCCGCAGGCGCGCTTCGATCGCGTGGTGTCGGTGGAGATGTTCGAGCACCTGCGCAACTGGCCCGAGATGTTCCGCCGCGTCGCTTCCTGGCTGGAGCCGGGCGGCCGCTTCTTCATGCACGTGTTCGTGCATCGCGCGTCGCCCTATGCCTTCGAGGAGCGCGACGCCGGCGACTGGATGTCGCGCTACTTCTTCTCGGGCGGCATGATGCCCAGCGACGACCTCGCGCTGCGCTTCCAGGACGACCTCGCGCTGGTGGCGCGCTGGCGCTGGGACGGCACCCACTACGCGCGCACCGCCGAAGCCTGGCTGGCGAACATGGATACGCGCCGCACGGAAGTCTGGCCCGTGCTGGAGCGCACCTACGGCGCGGGGCAGGCAGCCCTGTGGTGGACGCGCTGGCGGCTGTTCTTCCTCTCGTGCGCCGAGACCTTCGGCTACCAGCGCGGCCAGCAATGGTGGGTCGGCCACTACCTGTTCGAGCCACGTTCGTGAACCGCCTCACGCTCGGCCTCGTGCGCGCGCCGGCACTGCGCCTGCTGGTCAACTTCGCGGCTTTCCAGGCGGCGTGGTTCGCCTGCGTGCATTTCGCCGCGCGCGGCGAAGCGCTCGCCGCGTGCGCCAGCGTCCTGGCCGCCGTCGTGCTGCACTTTGCCTGGAGCGACCATCGCAGCGCGGACCTGCGCCTGGTCGCGGTGGCTCTGGGGGTTGGGTTGGTCTGGGACACGGCGATGGTCCAGGGCGGCCTGATCGCCTACGCCGCGTCAGGCTGGTCGGCCGCTTGGGCGCCGCCGTGGATCCTGGCGCTGTGGGTGCTGTTCGCGACGACGCTGCGCAGCCCCTTGCGCTGGCTGCACGGGCGGCCCCTGCTGGCCGCCGGCTTCGGCGGCATCGGCGGGCCGCTCTCCTACTTGGCCGCTGCCCGGCTGGGCGCTTGCGTGTTCCCGGACGTGCAGGTCGCCCTGGTGGTGCTCGCAGAAGGTTGGGCCGTGCTGACCCCGGTGCTCGTGCAGCTCGCGAGCCGGTTCGATCACGAGGCGAGGGCATGACCGCCGCCCTCCTCCCCGCGCTCCTCGCCGGCCTGGTCGCCGCGCTCGCACTCGCCACTTGCGTGTGGCTGGCCAGCCTGCCGCTGCGCGACGTGAGCATCGTGGACATCGCCTGGGGCTGGCTGGTGATGACGCCGGCCTTCGCCGCCGCCGCCTGGCTGCCTGCCACCGGGCCGCGTGCCGCACTCGTGCTGGCGCTGGGCTCGCTGTGGGCCTTGCGGCTGTCCGGCCACATCGCGTGGCGGCACCGCGGCCAGCCCGAGGACCGGCGCTACGGCGCGATGCGCGAGCGCCATGGGCCGGACTTCGCGGTGAAGAGCCTGGTCATCGTCTTTGCATTGCAGGCCGTGCTGGGCACGGTGGTCGCCTTGCCGCTGGCCGCTGCCGTCGCGAGTCCGCTGCCCTGGAACGCGCTCGATGCGATCGCCGTCGCCGTGTTCGCGGTGGGCTTCGCCTTCGAGGCCGTGGCTGACGCGCAGCTCGCGCGCTTCAAGTCCAACCCGGCGCAGGCCGGCCGCGTGCTGGACTGGGGCCTGTGGCGCTACTCGCGCCATCCCAACTACTTCGGCGAGTGCGTGCTGTGGTGGGGGCTGTGGCTCGTGGCCGCCGCCGCGGGCGCGTGGTGGACCGTCGTGTCGCCGCTGCTCATGACCGTGCTGCTGCTGCGCGTCTCGGGCGTGAGCCTGCTCGAGCAGGACATCGGGCAGCGCCGGCCGTCCTATGCCGCCTATATCCGGCGCACCAACGCCTTCGTTCCGGGGAGGCCACGGGCATGAACCGGAGCCTCGCCCGCGCCGCCGTGCTGGTGGCCGCCTGGTTCGACAGCCAGGCCACTGTCTCGCCCACGAGCGACTCGCGCCGCATCGAGTGGCTGCGCCAGGTTCCCTTCCTCGCGATCCACGCCGGCTGCCTGCTGCTGCCGTGGGTGGGGACGAGCCGCGTTGCCGTCGCCGTGTGCATCGCGCTGTATGTGCTGCGCATGTTTGCGATCACGGCGTTCTACCACCGCTACTTCTCCCATTGCGCCTTCCGCGCGGGGCGCCCGACGCAGTTCGTGTTCG
Source organism: Ramlibacter ginsenosidimutans (assembly GCF_016654015.1). GTDB lineage: Bacteria > Pseudomonadota > Gammaproteobacteria > Burkholderiales > Burkholderiaceae_C > Ramlibacter > Ramlibacter ginsenosidimutans. The sequence continues at coordinate 217,011 of NZ_JAEPWM010000009.1, forward strand.
CGCTGCTCGGCGCGTCGGCCGCGCAGCGGGGCCCGCTGTGGTGGGCCTCGCACCACCGCCATCACCACGTGCACTCGGACCAGCCGCAGGACAGCCATTCCGCCTTGCGTCACGGCCTCGCGTGGAGCCACTTCGGCTGGTTCATGGCGCGCGGCAACTTCCGCCCGCGGCTGGAGCTGGTCAAGTCGTTCGCGCGCTACCCCGAGCTGCGCTTCCTCGACCGCTTCGATGCGCTGGTGCCGCTGGCCTTGGCCGTCGGGCTGTACCTCGCAGGCGGGCTGCAGCTGCTCGTGTGGGGCTTCTGCATCTCCACGGTGCTGGTGTACCACGCGACCTTCAGCATCAACTCGCTGGCGCACCGCATCGGCTCGCGCCGCTATGCCACGCGCGACGCATCGCGCAACAACTTCTGGCTCGCCCTGCTCACCTTCGGCGAGGGCTGGCACAACAACCACCACCACTATCCTGCCGCCGCCCGGCAAGGCTTCTTCTGGTGGGAGATCGACCTCACCTGGTGGGGGCTGAAGCTGCTGGAGAAGGTGGGCATCGTCCACGACCTGCGTCCCGTGCCGCTCGCGGTGCGGGATGCCGGCATGCGCAAGGAGCAAGCATGAAGATCGCGATCGTCGGCGCGGGCATCGCCGGCAACGTCGTCGCCCGCCGCCTGCACGAGGCCGGCCACGCCATCACGGTGTTCGAGGCGGGCGACCACGTCGGCGGCCACACGCACACGCACAGCATCGCGCTCGGCGGCGAGACGCACGAGATCGACACGGGCTTCATCGTCTACAACGACCGCACCTACCCGAACTTCATCGCCCTGCTCCAGGAGCTGGGGGTGCAGGGTCAGGAAAGCGCGATGAGCTTCTCCGTGCGCAACACGCGCTCGGGGCTCGAATACAACGGCACCTCGATCAACGGCCTCTTCGCCCAGCGGCGCAACCTGCTGCGGCCGGACTTCCACCGCATGGTGCTGGAGATCCTGCGCTTCCACCGCGAGGCGCCCGCGCTGCTCGCGCGCGACGCGCCGCGCATGACGCTGGGCGAGTACCTCGCCGAGCACCGGCACGGCCGCGGCTTCATCGACGACTACCTCGTTCCCATGGGCGCGGCGATCTGGTCCACGGATCCGGTGCGCATGCTCGGCTTCCCGGCGCAGTTCTTCGTGCGCTTCCTGCACAACCACGGCATGCTGTCGGTGAACGACCGGCCGGTGTGGCGCGTCGTGCGTGGCGGCTCGGCCCGCTACGTGGAGCGGCTGGTGGCGCCGTTTCGCGACCGCATCCTGCTGCGCTCGCCGGTGGAGCAGGTGCTGCGCTTCCACGATGGCGTGCTGGTCAAGGCGCGCGGTCGCCCCGGCGAGCGCTTCGACCACGTGTTCCTCGCCTGCCACGCGGACCAGGCGCTGCGCATGCTGCTGGATCCCTCGCAGCAGGAGCGCGAGATCCTCGCCGCCCTGCCCTGCCAGCCGAACGAGGCGGTGCTGCACACCGACACCTCGCTGCTGCCGCGCGCGCGCCGCGCCTGGGCGGCCTGGAACTACCATGTGCTGCCGGGCGCGCGCGCAGGCGCCGCGCTGACGTACAACATGAACATCCTGCAGGGACTGCAATCGCGCCATACCTTCTGCGTGACCCTGAACGCCACCGAACACATAGCTCCGAGCAAGGTGATCCGCCGCCTCGAGTACGACCATCCGCTCTTCACGCCCGAAGGCGTGGCGGCGCAGCAGCGGCACCACGAGATCAGCGGCGTGCGCCGCACGCATTACTGCGGCGCCTGGTGGCGCTGGGGTTTCCACGAAGACGGGGTGGTGAGCGCGCTGGCCGCGCTGCGCCGCTTCGAGGCCACGCAAGATGAAGAGCGCCCTGTACTGCGGGTGGCTTAGCCACCGCCGGCACCAGCCGCGGCCCCATGCATTCCGCTACGGGCTGTTCATGGCGTGGCTGGACCTGGGCGAGCTCGACGAGGTGTTCCGCGGCCGCTGGCTGTGGTCCACGCGGCGCGCGGCGCTGGTGCGCTTCGAACGGCGCGACCACCTGGGCGACCCGTCGCTGCCGCTGGACGAGAGCGTGCGCCGGCTGGTCGCCGAGCGCACCGGCACGCGGCCGGCCGGTGCTATCCGCCTGCTGACGCACCTGCGCTGGTTCGGCTACCTGTTCAACCCGGTGAGCTTCTACTACTGCTACGACGCGCAGGACCGCGCCGTGCAGGCCGTGGTCGCCGAAGTGAACAACACGCCCTGGGGCGAGCGGCACTGCTACGTGCTGCAGCCGGCGGCGACCGGTGGACGCTGGCTGCAGGCGCGCAGCGCGAAGGCGATGCACGTCTCGCCTTTCCATCCGATGCAGCTCGATTACGTGTGGCGCTTCGGCGTGCCCGGTGACGACCTCGCCATCGCCATGGCGCTGCTGCCGCAGGACGGCGGGCGGCTGCCCGTGTTCCACGCGCACCTGGCGCTGCAGCGTGTCCCGATCCGCGCCGCCTCGCTCGCCTGGACGCTGCTGCGCTTCCCCTTCATGACCGCGCAGGTGATCGCGGGCATCCATTGGCAGGCGCTCAAGCTCTGGCTCAAGCGCGTACCCGTCCACGACCATCCCACCGTGCCGCCCCTGGCCAGCAAACCCGACGCATGAAAACCGCCACTCCCACCCTGGCCCACCGCGTGGGCGCCCTCCGCACCTCCGCCGCAAGCGCCAATCCGATCGAGCGCGCGATGGAGGGCTTTGCCGCGCGCGTGCTGCGCTCGCGTCTCGCCCTGCTGCAGCACGGACAGGTCACGCTGGTCGAAGGCGGCCGGCACGAGACCTTCGGCCGCGCCAGCGAGCGCTGCGCCCTGCACTGCACGGTGCACGTGCGCGACCGCCGCTTCTTCGCCGAAGTCGCGTTCGGCGGCTCGGTGGGCGCGGGCGAGTCCTTTATGGCCGGCGACTGGTGGACCGACGACCTCACGGCCCTGGTGCGCATCCTTCTGGTCAACCGCGAGGTGCTCGAGGGCCTGGACAGCGGCTTCTCGCGCCTGTCCGAAATCGCACGCCGCCTGCTCCACGCCACCGCCCGCAACACGCGCACGGGCAGCCGCCGCAACATCGCGGCGCACTACGACATCGGCAACGATTTCTTCGAACGCATGCTCGATCCGTCCATGATGTATTCGTGCGCGTTCTTCGAACGGGCCGACATGGACCTGCAGCAGGCGCAGATCGCCAAGCTGGATCGCCTGTGCTGCAAGCTGGACCTGCAGCCCGGCGACCACCTGCTGGAGATCGGCACCGGCTGGGGCGCGCTGGCGATCCATGCCGCGAGCCGCTACGGCTGCCGCGTGACCACCACCACCATCTCGCGCGAGCAGCATGCGCTGGCCACCGAGCGCGTGCGGGCGGCCGGTTTGCAGGACCGCATCACCGTGCTCGAGCGCGACTACCGCGACCTGGAGGGCCGCTACGACAAGCTGGTGTCGGTGGAGATGATCGAGGCCGTGGGCCACCAGTACTTCGACGCCTTCTTCCGCCGTTGCGGCGAGCTGCTGGCGCCCGGCGGCACGATGGTGCTGCAGTCCATCACGATCGCGGACGCACAGTACGAAGCGGCGCGCGACTCGGTGGACTTCATCAAGCGCCACATCTTTCCCGGCTGCTGCATCCCCTCGGTCGGCGCACTGGTCAGCTCGGCCGCGCGTGCCTCCGCGCTGCGCGTGGTGGACCTGGAAGACATCGGCCCGCACTACGCGCGCACGCTGGCGCTCTGGCGCGAGAACCTGTTCGCCAATGCCGACGCCCTGCGCGCGCGAGGCTACCCCGACGCGCTGCTGCGCATGTTCGACTTCTACCTGAGCTACTGCGAGGGCGGCTTCGCCGAGCGGGCGCTGGGCGACGTGCAGTTCGTGCTGCAGGACGCGAGCCGCGCGGTGGCCCCGACGCCGCGGGTCTGAGCGGCGCGGCAGCGCTCCTCTTCCCTCACGCCCGCCGTCCGTAGGCTGGGGTGAGCGAGAGCGAACCCCAGCGATCCAGCGTCGCGCAGCAAGCTGGGGTTCGCCTGCGGCTCACCGCCAGCCTACGAAGCCGGGCACACCAGCGGCCCGCGAGGGCTGCCCTTGCCGCCACGGTTCCTAGTCGGCCTTGATGCCCACCGCGCGCACGATCTGCGCCGTGGACTGCGCCTCCGCCGCGACGGTGCGGGCGAAGTCGCTTGCGCTGCCGCCGGTGGGCTGGTTCTCGCTCGCCACCAGCCGCTTGCGCACGTCCGGCGCCTGCAAGGCCTTCTCGATCTCCGCGTTCAGGCGCTCCAGGATAGTTGCGGGCAGCTTCGCAGGCGCGAAGAAGCCGAACTGCGAGGACAGGTTGGCGGCCGGGTAGCCCAGCTCCGCGAGCGTGGGCACGCCCGGCAGCGTGTCGAGCCGGTGCGGCGCGCCGACGGCGAGCGCGCGCAGCTTGCCGGCCTGGATGTGCGCGTTCAGCGCCGGCGAGGCGTTCACCGAGAGCACCTCGAACTGCCCGCTCAAGGCGTCCGTGATCTGCTGGCCGCCGCCCTTGTACGGGATGTGCGTCATGCGCACCTTCGCCCCGGACTGCAACTGCTCCAGCATCAGGTGGCCCAGCGAAGCCTGGCCCGAGGTCGCCCAGCGGATCGCACCGGGGTGTTCGCGTGCCTGCGTGAGCAGGTCGCGGAAGTCCCTGGCGCTGCACGCGCTGGTGGCCAGCAGCAGCACCGGCGAGACCATCGCGCTCGCGACCGGGGTGAAGTCGTGCTCCGCGTCGTAGGGCACCTTGGCGACGAAGGGACTGAGCGTGAGCGGGCTGATGGCCGAGAAGGCCAGCGTGTGCCCGTCGGGCGCGGCCTTGGCGAGCGCGTCCATGCCGATGGTGCCGCTCGCGCCCGCCTTGTTGTCGACGATCACAGGCTGGCCGAGCGCGGTGGCGAGCTTCTCGCCGACGGCGCGCGCGACCAGGTCGCTGACGCCGCCGGGCGGATAGGGAACGATCACGCGGATGGGCCGCGTGGGCCAGGACTGCGCGCGGGCGGCGAGGGCCAGCGCGGCGCCGGACGCAAGCAGCGCCCGGCGCGAAAGGCGCGAGGAAACGGGAGGCATGTGAGGGGACATCCTCACCCGCGCGGATGGTGCTGCGCATGCAGCACCTTCAGCCGCTCGCGGGCGATGTGGGTGTAGATGGTGGTGGTGGAAATGTCGGCGTGCCCCAGCAGCATCTGGACCGCACGCAGGTCGGCGCCGTGGTTCAGCAGATGCGTGGCGAAGGCATGCCGCAGGGTGTGCGGGGACAGCGGCGCGTGGATGCCGGCGGTGCGCGCGTGCTTCTTCACGATGACCCAGAACATGGCGCGCGTCATGCCGTGGCCGCGCGCGGTGACGAACAGGTCCTCGCTCTGCTGGCCGGCGAGGATGACCGCGCGGGCCTCGGCGAGATAGCGCACGATCCAGTCGCGTGCCACCTGCCCGAAGGGCACCAGGCGCTCCTTGCTGCCCTTGCCCATGACCCGCAGCACGCCCTCGTTCATGCCGACGTTGTAGGTCTTCAGGTTCACCAGCTCGCTCACGCGCAGGCCGCTCGCGTACATGACTTCCAGCATGGTGCGGTCCCGCAGGCCAAGCGGCGTCTCCACGTCCGGCGCGGCCAGCAGCGACTCGACCTGCGCTTCGGTGAGCGTCTTGGGCACGCGCAGCGGCTGCTTGGCCGACTGCAGGCGCAGCGTCGGGTCGGCGGTGATCAGCCGCTCGCGCAGCGCCCAGCGGAAGTACCGCTTGAAGACGGTGAGGCGCCGGTTGGCCGAGGTCGCCTTGGTGTCGGCATGGCGGACGGCGAAGTAGGCCTGCAGGTCGGCCTCGCCCGTGGCGGGCAGCTGCAGGCCCCGCTGTGCCAGCCAGCGCGCATAGAGCTGCAGGTCACGCCGGTACGCCGCCAGGGTGTTGCGCGACAGGCCCTCCTCGAGCCAGAGGGCGTCGATGAAGGTGTCGATCGCTTCGGTGGTCACTGGAGTACCTTCGTGCTGCGCACTGCGGTATTCGCCCTTGGGCCGGCCCGGCGGGCTCATGGCAGGCGCGTCCCCGCGGGCGCGGGGACGCGCAGGCATCAGTCCAGCTTCAGGTGCGCCGTGTCGACGACCTTCTTGTACACGGCGTACTCATTGCGGATCTGCTCCGTGAACTGCTCCGGCGTGTTGCTGATGATGATGGAGCCGGTTTCCTCGATGCGCTTGCGCACGGAGGGCTCCTGCAAGGCCTTGCTCGCGGCATCGTGGATGCGGGCCACGATCTCCTTGGGCAGGTTCTTCGGTCCTTCGATGCCGTAGTAGGCCAGGCGGTTCACCGGCTCCAGGCCCACTTCCTTGAAGGTCGGCACGTTGGGCAGTTCGGCCAGGCGCTTCGGCGCCGAGACCACGATGGGCACCAGCTTGCCTTCCTTGATGAAGGGCAGCGCCGAGGGCAGGTTGTCGAAGATCATGTTGACCTGGCCGCTGACGGTGTCCGTGAGCGCCGGACCGGCACCGCGGTACGGGATGTGCGTGACGTGCGTGCCGGACATGCTCTTGAACAGCTCCATCAGCAGGTGGCCGATGCCGCCGGTGCCGGAGGAGGCATAGGAAAACTTGCCCGGGTTCTTCTTCAGCACGTCCAGGAAGGCCTTGTAGTCCTTCGCGGGGAAGTTGGGGTTCACGGCGATCACGTTGGGCGTGGCCGCGAGGTTGATGATGGGCGTGAAGTCGGTGAGCGGGTTGTACGGCGTCTTGGGGTTGATCGCCGGGTTGGTGGCTGTCGTGGACACCGTCGCGATGCCCAGGGTGTAGCCGTCCGCCGCCGCGCGCGCGAGTTCCGCCGCGCCCACGATGCCGCCGCCGCCGGCGCGGTTGTCGACCAGCACCGTCTGGCCGAGGATGCGCGTCATCGGCTCGGAGATCACCCGGCCGACGATGTCGGTGGTGCCGCCCGGGGCGAACGGGATGATCAGGCGGATGGTCCTGTTGGGATAGCCCGATTGCGCGAAGGCGGGGGCGGAGGCGAGGGCCAGGGCGCCGGAAGCGCCAGCCAGCCAGTCACGTCGGTTCATGCGGATTCCTCGATGTGTGGGTTCAAAACCATCCATCCTAAACGGAATCGGGCGGGCCTTCCGCTATCCTGCCCCGCGTGAACTTCTTCCAGCTGCTGCTGCCCGACTTCGCCTTGATCCTGTGCGGATCCCTCGTGTGCCGCTACACCGCCCTGGACCGCGCCGTGTGGGAGCCGGTGGAGCGCCTGGTGTACTTCTTCCTGTTTCCCGTGCTGCTGTTCCACTCCATCGTGCGCAGCCCGCTGGAGCTGCGCGCCACCTCCAGCCTGATGGCCGCGGGCCTGCTGCTGGGAGTGGGCGGCATCGCCATGGCCTACGCCCTGCCGCACCTGCCGGGACTCGCGCGGCGCATCGACGCGCGAGCCCACGCGAGCGCAGCGCAGGTCGCATTCCGCTTCAACTCCTTCATCGCGCTGGCGCTGTCGGAGCGGCTCGCCGGCGCCCGCGGACTGCTGTTCATCGCGGTGCTGATCGGCGTGTGCGTGCCCCTGTTCAACGTCGCGGCGGTGTGGCCCATGGCGCGGCATTCGCGCGCGGGCTTCGCGCGGGCGCTGCTGCGCAACCCCCTGATCCTGGCTACGGCGGCCGGCCTCGCGGCCAACTTCGCGGGCCTTCGCGTGCCGCCCTGGCTGGAGCCCAGCCTTGCGCGCGTGGGCGGCGCCTCGATTCCGCTGGGCCTGATGGTCGCCGGCGCCGGCATGCGCCTAGCGCACCTGGCCCAGCACAAGGCCTTGGGCGTGGGGCTGCTGGCCATCCGCCACCTGCTGCAGCCGCTGCTGGCCGCCGCGCTCGCCCTCGCGTTCCACCTCGACGCCTCCCAGGCGGCCGTCCTGCTCGCCTTCTCCGCCCTGCCCACCGCCTCCAGCTGCTACGTGCTGGCTTCGCGCATGGGCTACGACGGCGCCTTCGTCGCGGGGCTCGTGACCGTCTCGACGCTGCTGGGACTCGCGAGCCTGCCGTTCGCACTGGGACTGCTGGCGCGCATTGCCTGAGCCAAGGCGTGCCGGGACGCCAGCGAGCACTTGCAAGGCGTGCCGGCAGAGTCGCCGATCAGTGACATCGCTGCTGAGGTTGGCCGGGACGAACTCGCACACGGCGAGCTGAACCCGATTCACTGTCGGGCGCTGGCCTCCAGCGCCCAGGCCACGTGCTCGCGTACCAGCTCCAGGGGATGGTCGCGGCGGGCCTCCAGGGCGGCGCGGATCGCGGGGTCGTCCTGCCGGCGCAGCGCGTTGCCCAGCGCGACCGCGATGTTGCGCAGCCAGCGCGCGTGCCCGATGCGGCGGATCGGGCTGCCCTCGGTGAAGCGCAGGAACTCCTCTTCGCTCCAGGCGAACAGCGTGACCAGGTCCTGCCCGACCAGGCCGGCGCGGGGCGCGAAGTCGGGCAGCAGCGCCGCCTGCGCGAACTTGTTCCAGGGGCAGATGAGCTGGCAGTCGTCGCAGCCGTAGATGCGATTGCCCATGAGGGGACGCAGTTCCAGCGGGATCGGGCCGGGGTGCTCGATGGTGAGATAGGAGATGCAGCGGCGCGCATCGAGCCGGTACGGCGCCACGATCGCAGCCGTCGGGCAGACATCCAGGCAGGCGTGGCAGCTGCCGCAGTGGTCGGCGACGGGCTCGGTCGGCGGCAGCGCGAGGTCCACGTAGATCTCGCCCAGGAAGAACATCGAGCCGCCCTCGCGGTTCAGCACCAGGGTGTGCCGTCCGCGCCAGCCCTGGCCGCTGCGCGCCGCGAGCTCCACCTCCAGCACAGGCGCGGAGTCGGTGAAGACCCGGTGCCCGAAGGGCCCGATCGCCTGCGCGATCCGCTCCGCGAGCTTCTGCAGCCGGGCGCGCAGCACCTTGTGGTAATCCCGGCCGCGTGCGTAAAGCGAAACGATGCCTTCCGTGGGATGCTGCAGCCGGTCGAACTCGATCGCTTGCCAGCCTTCGGGTGTGGCCGGCAGGTAGTCCATGCGTGCGGTAATCACGGAGGTCGTGCCCGGCACCAGTTCGGCGGGGCGCGCCCGGCGCACGCCATGGGACTGCATGTAGTCCATTTCGCCATGGAAACCGTTGGCAAGCCAGGCGACAAGACCCGGTTCGGCTGTCGAGAGATCGACACCTGCCACGCCAATTTGGGAGAATCCAAGCGCGCGCGCCCACTCCCGCAATTGCGCGAGCGCCAAAGGACCATCACCCTGAGCACCGTCGAACACCACGCGCCGATTGTAGGAACGGCACCGTCGCCCCTCACCTGGCAGGGCGAAGAGGACACGCGTGCGTTCGCCGAACGCCTGGCCGGGCACGCCGCGATAGTCGACGCCTTCATCGCGCTGCACGGCGACCTGGGCGCCGGCAAGACCACGCTGGTGCGCCACCTGCTGCGTGCGCTGGGCGCGCAAGGCCGCATCAAGTCGCCCACCTACGCGCTGGTGGAGCCCTACGAACTGCCGAGCCTCGCGGCGTGGCACTTCGACTTCTACCGGTTCGACGACCCGAAGGAGTGGGAGGACGCGGGACTGCGCGACCTGTTCGCCAGCGAGGGGCTCAAGATCGCCGAGTGGCCGGAGAAAGCCGCGGGCCTGCTGCCCGTGGCGGACCTCGACATCCACATCGCGGTCGACGAGCAGGAGCGCCGGCACGTTCGGCTGCTGGCCCACACCGCGCGGGGCCGGGAGCTGCTCGCATGAAGCGCCGCACCCTTTTGCAATCCGGCAGCGTCGTGCTGCTGCTCGGCGTGCGCGAGATCGCTCTCGGCGCGACCGTGGTCGCGGTGCGGCTGTGGCCCGCGCCCGAGTACACGCGCCTGACCATCGAGTCCGACGGCCTGCTCGCCAGCCGCATGCACACCACGGCGCAAGGCCTGGTGGTGGACATCGACGGACTGCGGCTCGACCCCACCTTGCGCGACCTGGTCGCCAAGGTGAAGGCCGACGACCCCTACATCGGCGCGATCCGCATCCTGCAGCACTCGGCCGACACCGTGCGCCTGCAGGTGGACCTGAAGCAGCCCGCGCTGCCCCAGATGTTCCAGTTGCCGCCGGTGGCCGCGTACCGCAACCGGCTGGTCGTGGACTTCTACCCGCCCAAGCCGGTGGACCCGCTGGAGGCGCTGATCGCCGAGCGCCTGAAGGACGCGGGACCGGCGCTGCCGCCCGCACCCCCGGCCACTCCGGCGGTGGACCCGCTCGGTGAGCTCATCGCGCAGCAGATGAAGCGGCCGCCGCCGCTCGCGCCGCCTGGCGGCCGGATGCGTGCCGCCGAAGTGCCCCCGCCCGCGCTCGCTCTCGCCAAGACCGATCGCCTGATCATCGTCGCGATCGATCCGGGCCACGGCGGCGAAGACCCGGGCGCCATCGGCCCGGCGGGCACGCGCGAGAAGGACGTCGTGCTGCAGATCGCGCACCTGCTGCGCGAGCGCATCAACGCGACCAGCATCAAGGGCAGCCCGATGCGCGCCTACCTCACGCGCGACGCCGACTACTTCGTGCCGCTGCACGTGCGCGTGGACAAGGCGCGGCGCGTGCAGGCCGACCTGTTCATGAGCGTGCATGCCGATGCGTTCATGACGCCCACGGCACGCGGCGCGAGCGTGTTCGCGCTGAGCCAGAGCGGCGCCTCGAGCACGGCGGCGCGCTGGATGGCCGACAAGGAGAACAAGGCGGACCTGATCGGCGGCCTCAACATCAAGGCGCAGGACGTGCACGTCGCGCGCGCGCTGCTGGACATGAGCACCACCGCGCAGATCAACGACAGCCTCAAGCTCGGCGGCGCGCTGCTCGGCGAGATGGGCAGCGTGGGCAGGCTGCACAAGGGCATGGTCGAACAGGCCGGCTTCGCGGTGCTCAAGGCGCCGGACATTCCCAGCGTACTGGTGGAGACCGCGTTCATCTCCAACCCCGAGGAAGAAGCGAAGCTGCGCACCGGCGACTACCAGGAGCAGCTCGCCGACGCCCTCGTGCGCGGCATCGACCGCTACTTCGCGCGCAACCCGCCGCTCGCGCGCAGCCGTCCGCTCTGAAGATTGGAGCGATCGGGAACCATCAGGGTCGGGACTCTTCGGTCCCGGCCCTTTGTTTTTTTCTTCGCCGATTTCACGGAAGCAGGAAGACGTGCGCTCTGCGAAGGCCAGTGGACGTCGCGGCAGGCGGCGTGCGGTGCAGGCCCGCTGGGCATCGGTCGGCGGCTGCGCGCGCCGACTCCCCTGGAAACCGGTCCGGGCGGCGTCGCGCGGCACAACTCGCAGAGAGTTTGCCCGCTGCGCGGCCAAACTCTCTGCTCGGACAAGTGCCGCGGTAGCATGAAACGTACGCGCGGCTCGATACGCTGACGCTCTCGTAGCCGCGCTCCGCCGCCCGGACCGGCTTCCAGGCGATGCCCTTCATGCGGGCCTGCACCGCACCGCCTGCCGCGACGATGGACAGTCGAGCCCCTGCGGGGAGGACTCACGGGCTTCGTGTCGTTAACCGCCGCGACGCGCCCCGTAGATACTGTGTTCTCCGTCAAGCGGAGTGGAGTGCCGGATTGAATGGAAGTCCGGATTTCAACACTCCGTAGGCGATCGCCACCAGCTTGCGCATCAGAGCTCCGAGAACGAGCTTCTTT